>NZ_VITV01000001.1 GCF_007828035.1 Nitrospirillum amazonense
GCCCAGCCCAGCAGGGCCGCCAGCATCTGGCCGGTCTGGTTGGCGTCGTCGTCGATGGCCTGCTTGCCCAGGATGACCAGGCCGGGCTGTTCCTTTTCCACCAACGCCTTCAGCGCCTTGGCCACGCCCAGCGGCTGCGTCTCCACATCCGTTTCCACCAGGATGGCGCGGTCGGCCCCCATGGCCAGCGCCGTGCGCAACGCATCTTGCGCCGCCCCCGGCCCGATGCTCACCACCACGATCTCGGTGGCTTTGCCCGCCTCTTTCAGGCGAACCGCCTCCTCAACCGCGATCTCGTCGAACGGGTTCATCGACATCTTGACGTTGGCCGTCTCCACACCCGTGCCGTCCGCCTTCACGCGAACCTTCACGTTGTAGTCAACGACCCGCTTGACCGCGACCAACACTTTCATCGCTCAAGTCCCTCAGAGGTTGCGGGAAATCACCAGCTTCTGGATGTCGCTGGTGCCCTCGTAAATCTGGCAGACGCGCACATCGCGATAGATGCGCTCCACCGGGAAATCATCGACATAGCCATAGCCGCCGAAGGTCTGGATGGCGTCGGAGCAGACACGCTCCGCCATCTCGGACGCGAACAGCTTGGCCATGGAGGCCTCCTTCAGGCAGGGCTGGCCCACCTGGCGCAGGCTGGCGGCATGCAGCACCAGCTGGCGCGCCGCCTCGATGCGGGTGGCCATGTCCGCCAGGCGAAAGGCCACGGCCTGGTGCTCGATGATGGCCACACCCATGCTGGTGCGCTCGCGCGCATAGTCACGGGCAGCATTGAACGCCGCCTGGGCCATGCCCACGGACTGGGCGGCAATGCCGATGCGCCCGCCCTCCAGGTTGGCGAGCGCGATGCGATAGCCCTGGCCGGGCTCACCCAGCATGGCCTCATGCGGCACCCGAACATTGTCGAACACGATCTGCGCGGTATCGCTGCAGCGCTGGCCCAGCTTGTGCTCCAGCCGGGCCACGGTATAGCCGGGGGTGTCGGTCGGCACCAGGAAGGCGGAGATGCCCTTCTTGCCGGCCGCCGGATCGGTGACGGCGAAGACCAGGGCCACGCCGGCGTTTTGGCCGTTGGTGATGAACTGCTTGGCGCCGTTGATGATCCAATGGTCGCCGTCCCGCACGGCGCGGGTCTTGAGCGCGGACGCGTCGGAGCCCGCCTGCGGCTCCGTCAGGCAGAAGGCGCCCAGCATTTGGCCCGACGCCATGGCACGCAGATAGCGTTCCTTCTGCGCCGGGGTGCCGAACTTCAGGATGGGCGCACAGCCGACGGAGTTATGCACACTCATGATGGTGGAGATGGCGCCATCGCCGGCCGCGATCTCCTCGATCGCCAGAACGTAGGACAGGATGTCGGTGCCGGCCCCGCCCCATTCCTCGGGCACCAGCATACCCATCAGGCCCAGCTCGCCCATGGCCTTCAGCTCCTCGGCCGGGAAGGCACTGGTGCGGTCGCGTTCCGCCGCCCCGGGCGCCAGCCGTTCACGGGCGAAGGCGCGCGCCATGTCGCGCACCATGGCCTGTTCCTCGGTGATCAGCATGGGGTGCGTTTCCTCCTCGCTTTTGGCCGGTGCTTTTGGGCCGGCTTGCCAGTTGCGGCCACACTAGACATGATCGATCCAATCCGAAATGACCAACCGGATCAAATCCGGTGATCGTTTTTGTCAATCCGTTAGGATGTCGTCGCGTGGACAGGATCCTCCAGGACAAGAACAGCGTCGCCCCCTATTTCGTGGAGGCGGCGCTGGCCTGCGCCACCGCGCGGGGCCTGGACGCCGCCCCCCTGCGGCGCAAGGCCGGGCTGCATACCGTGCCCGCCGGCGTCCGCGTGCCGGTGACCACCTATGGCACGCTGTTGCGCCTGCTGGCCCAGGTGATGGATGACGAATTCTTCGGCCTGGACGCGCGGCGCATGAAGATCGGCACCTTTTCCGTCATCTGCCTGCTGGCCCTGGGCGGCCGCGACCTGGGGCGGGCCCTCGACCTGGCTTGCCGTGGCTATAACAGCGTGTTCGACGGTATGCGGGTGGGCATCCGCCGCCAGGGCCGCCTGGCCTGCCTGGAAATCCGCGCAACGCCGCCAGGGCAACCACCGGCGCTGTTCGCGCAAGAGACGTTGATGACCTACCTGCACGGCCTAGCCTGCTGGCTGGTGCGGCGGCGCATCCCCATAGCCGCCGCCGACTTCGCCCACCCCGCCCCGCCGCATGCGGAGGAGTACAGGGTGCTCTACAGCTCCACCCTGCGCTTCGGCCAGGACGCCGCCCGCCTATGGTTCGACGCCGCCCTGCTGGCCCTGCCGGTGGCGCAGGACGCGCGCACGGCCGTCACCTTCCTGAACCGCGCGCCGGAGAATTTCCTGGTGCGCTACCGCAACCCGGACAGCTACGCCCGGCGCGTGGCCCAGATGCTGGACCACCAGCCGCCCGCCGCGTGGCCCGACTTCGACGCCGTGGCCCGCAGCCTGCGCTGTTCCCCTGCCACCCTGCGCCGCAGCCTGCGGCAGGAGGGGCGGCCCTTCCAAAGCATCAAGGACGAACTGCGCCGCCGCGCGGCCGAGGCGTCGCTGGCGGCGGGGACGGAACCCATCCCCGAGTTGGCCGCCCGGCTGGGCTTCGCCGAACCCAGCGCCTTCCACCGCGCCTTCCGCAAATGGACGGGCATGGCGCCCGGTACCTTCCGCACGGCGAGCGGCAAACACCTCAAATCAGCTTCGGGGCCGCCAGCATCGCCTCGATCTCCACGGCCGGAACCGGCCGGCTGATGAGATAGCCCTGCATCTCGTCACAGCGCAGCAGGCGCAGCAGCTTGGCCTGGTCCGCCGTCTCCACGCCCTCCGCCACCACCTTCAGGCCCAGGCTGTGGGCCAGCTGGATGATGGTGGAGACGATGGTGGTGTCTTCCGAGCTGGCGTCGATGCTGGAAACGAAGGCCCGGTCGATCTTCAGCGCCGTCAGCGGCAGGCGGGCGATATAGGCCAGCGAGGAATAGCCCGTGCCGAAATCGTCGATATAGACCTGCACGCCCATCTCACGCAGGGCCGCGATCTTGGGAATGCAGGCCTGGATGTCCCGCATCAGCACGCTTTCCGTGATCTCCAGATCCAGGCAGGCGCGCGCCGCCTCGTCCCGGTCCAGGCGGCCCCTCATCCCGTCCACGAAATCATCGCGCGCCAATTGCAGGGCGGAAACGTTGACGGCGATGCGCGGCGGCTTCAGCCCCTGGGCCCGCCAGCATTGGAAGTCCGTCACCGCCTGGCTCATGACCCAGTCGCCCATGTCGTGGATCAGGCCCAGTTCCTCCACCAGCGGGATGAACTCCGCCGGGCCCACGATGCCGCAGCCGGGCTCATTCCAGCGGATCAGCGCCTCGAGGCCGGTGACGCGGCCGTCGCGCAGGTCGATCTTGGGTTGGTAATGCAGCACATATTGACCATTCTCCAGCGCGGTGCGCAGCTGGGTTTCGCGGCGCAAAGCCTGGGCCAGGCGCTTGTTCATGCCCGTGGCGTAGAACAGCAGGCGCTCGCGCGTGTCCTTGGCCTTCTTGAGCGCGATCTCCGCATGGGCGAACAGCGATTCCCCATCCTCGGCATCGTCCGGGAACAGCGCCGCGCCCACCCGGGCGGACAGGCGCAGCTGCTCGCCGCCCGCCTGGATCAGGGTGTCGAAGCAGGGAAGGATCCTTTCCCGCACCAGGTGTGCCACGTCGCCCGCGCCCTTCACCTCCGGCACCAGCATGCCGAAGCAGTCGGCGCCGACGCGCCCCAGCGTATCGGTGAGGGGGGCCGCGGCGGACAGGCGGCGGGCCACCTCGCGCAGCACCTCATCCCCGATGTCCAGGCCCAGGCTGTCGTTGATGCTGCGGAATCGCTCGACATCGACCAGGATCAAAGCCATCAGCCGCCGCTTGGCCTGTGCCCGCGCCACATGCTGGGCCAGGCGGTCGGCGAACAGGCTGCGGTTCGCCAGGCCGGTCAGCCCGTCGTACAGCGCCAGGTAATCCAGGCGCAGGGCCTTGTGCAAATGGTCCAGCGCGAAGGAGATATTGCCCGCCATCTCGCGCAGCAGGGCCACCTCCTGCGCGTCGAAGCGATCGGTCTCCATGGCCGACAGGGCCATGATGCCCACGGCGGTCCGGTCCATCACCAGGGGCAGCACCAGGGTAGTCATCCCCTCGACACACTCCACCGCCGCCACCGGCACTTGGTCCCTCAGGGCGGAGGCAACAATGGTGTCCAGCGGGTGCTCCGCCCTTCCCGGCGCCGAATCCACCGGCATCGGCGACAGCGCCGCCAGGCTCACGCCATCGGCCGCCACGGGAACCACCCGTCCCTCCTCCACCAGGCCGATCCACGCCTGGTGGAACTGGCCCTGTCCGGTGGCGATGCGGCAGGCGTCGGCGAACAGCTGGTGCTGATCGTGCACGCGCACGATCAGGCCGTTGATACCGCTGAGCACCGCCTGGGCGCGGGTCAGGCGGGCGATACGCTCCTCCAGCCGCAGGCGGTCGGTCACGTCGCGGGCGATGCCCACCAGGCCGGTACCCTGGCCCTTTTCATCCACCACCGGCGCCACGGTGGCCGACACCCAGCGGTCGCCCAGCCGCCCCACCAGATCCACCACCGGCCTGCCGGTCTGCAGCACCATGCGCTCCTGCGCCTCGATAGTCTCCGCCAGGGCCGGATCCAGGAAATCACCCACCCGCTTGCCCAGGCAGGCCACCGGGCTTTCCAGGCCCAGGTCGCGGGCGGCGGCGCGGTTGACGCGCTGGAAGCGGTGGGATCGATCCTTAAAAAAGATGGAGTCCGGCACGCTGTCCATCAGGTGGTGCAGCAGCCGCTGCTCCTCCAACAGGGCGCGATGCAGCTGGCAATACGCAACGGCCTTGTTCACCACCCGGCGCAGTTCTTTCGGATCCCAGGGCTTGGTGATGTAGCCGAAGATCTGGCCCTTGTTCACCGCCGCCACCACGGCGTCCAGGTCGGAATATCCGGTGAACAGGATGCGCGGCGCATCCGACAGGCGGCTGGCGATGCCCAGGAATTCATGGCCGCTCAGGCCCGGCATACGCTGATCGGAAATGATGGCCGACAGGTCGGACTCATGTTCCAGCAGCTTCAGCGCCGCCTTGGGCGAGGTCTGCAGCAGGACGCGAAAGTCATCCTCGAGCAGGTCTTCCATGGCCGCCAGCACCTGGGGCTCATCATCGACCACTAGGATGGTCTTCGCGTCCTTGCCCTGGGGCATGGCTAATGTCCCTCCGCCTTCCGCACCAGCGTGAGCAGCCGGGCGGCGATCTCATCCGGCTTCAGCACGGCGGTGGCGCCCCCGAGGGCGATGGCCGCCCCGGGCATGCCATGGACGATGCTGCTTTCCTTGTCCTGCGCGAAGGTGACCGCGCCCGCGTCGCGCATCTCGCGCAGTTCCATGGCGCCGTCCACGCCCATGCCGGACAGCAGCACGCCCACGGCGCGGGCCCCGTGCACCCGCGTGACGGAGCGGAAAAAGTGCGACACCGCCGGCCGGGCGCTGTTCTCCGGCGCGCCATGGTCCAGCTTGATGGTCCCGTCGAGCCCCAAGCCCATATGGGCGTTGTCGGGCGCCAGGTAGAAATGCCCAGGGCGCGGCACGTCGCCCGCCTTGGCCACCTGCACCGGCAGGGCGGACCCGCTGGCCAGCCAGTCGGCGAAACCACCCACGAACCCGGGGGAGATGTGCTGCACCGCGAGCAGCGGGACGGGAAAATCCGCCGGCAGGCCGGCCAGGATGGCCTGCAGGGCCACGGGGCCGCCGGTGGATGCGCCGATGGCGACGACGGCCGGCCGCGTGCCGCTTGGCAGGGTGGCCTCCGGCATGGGGCGGGCCACGGGTTCGCGCGGCAGCTTGGACGGGTTGGCCCAGCGTCGCACCACCTTGACCTCGGCCATCAGGCGCACCGTCTGCGCCAGTTCCGCCGCCTCGATGGCCTGGCGGGGGTGGCCCACGCCCACCGGGCGGTGGACGAAGGCCACGGCGCCGGCGTCCAGGGCGCGGAAGGTCGCCGCCACATGGTCGCTCATGGTGCTGCTGACCACCACGATGGGGCAGGGCGTCTCTTCCATGATGCGGCGGGTGGCGGCCAGGCCGCCCAGGCGCGGCATGTGGATGTCCATCGTCACCACGTCGGGGCGATGGCGGGCCACCGCCTCCACCGCCTGCAGGCCGTCGACAGCGATGGCCACCACCTCGATGTCGGGTTCCCCCGACAGGATGGAGACCAGATATTCACGTAGCGTGGGTGAGTCTTCGGCGACAACGACCCGAATCATTAGAGGCTTTCCTTAGACCAAATGACTGACGATTTGCAGCAGATTGCCCTGGTCGAAACTGTCCTTGACCAGATAGGCGTTGGCACCGGCATCAATTCCCCGTTCCTTATCCTCGCGTGAGCCCAGCGAGGTGATCAGCACCACGGGCAGCTCGGCCAGCTTCGGCGCGCCGCGCACCTTGGTGGTCAGCTCGAAGCCGCCCATGCGCGGCATCTCCACATCCGACACCAGCAGATCGAACTCCTCCCCGCCAGTCAGGGCGGCCCAGGCGTCCACCCCGTCCACCGCGGTGCGCACCTGATAGCCCGCCGCCTCCAGCAGGTTCTTGAACAGCGTACGTGCAGTGATGCTGTCTTCTGCAATCAATATGGACTTTTTTCGCGAGACGACCACCGTCGGTCGCGCGGTCGCGGGCGCCTGCGCCGCCCCCGCCAGCAGATCGGGGATGTTCAGGATCAGCGCCACCTCGCCCGTGGCCAATACGCTGGCGCCGGTGACGTAGGGTGCCCGGGCCAGCTGCGGTCCCAGGCTTTTCATCAGCACTTCCTGTTCATCGCGCACGCGGTCGACGATGAACGCCGTGGCTTGGCCGCCCCGGCTCAGCACCGCCACGGTGTAGTGGCTGGGCGGCGGCTGGTTGCCGCGGGATGGCGCCAGGCCCAGTACGTCGGCCAGCCGGACCAGACCCAGGGTGCGGCCATCCAGCACCACGGTCTCCCGGTTCTCCACCGTGGCGATGGCGCCCAGGGCCACGCGTGCCACCCGTTCCACCCCACCGGTGGGCAGGATGAAGCAGGCGCCCTCGACCTCCACCAGCACCCCACGGAAGCTGGCCAGCGTCACCGGCAGGCGGATGCGGAAGACGGTGCCCAGGCCCACGGTGGATTCCACCGCCAGGCCGCCACCGAGCCTCTCCACCTTCTCCTGCACGATGGGCAGGCCCAGGCCCCGGCCGGACACGTCGGTCAGCAGGCCGCTGGTCGACAGGCCGGACCGGAAGGCCAGCGCCCGGGCCGCGTCGTCGTCCAGGGCCGCCGCGGCCGCCGCCGACATCAGGCCCTGTTCCGCGGCGGCATGGCGCAGGCGCGTCACGTCGAAGCCGCCGCCATCGTCGGCGATGGCGATTTCCGCCCGCCCCGCCTCGGTCTGGGCGACGGTGATGGCCAGCGTACCGCGCGGGGCCTTGCCCTTGGCCTCGCGCGCATCCGGCGGTTCGATGCCGTGGGCGATGGCGTTGCGCACCAGGTGCAGCAGCGCGTCCTTCATCTCTTCCTGGATGCGCCGGTCGATCTCCAGGTCCCCGCCCCGAATGATCAGCTCCACCTCCTTCCCCTCGGCCCGGGCGAGGTCGCGCACCAGGGGGGCCATGGGGTCCAGCAGGGCGGACACCGGCACCATCAACACCTGCTTGGCCTCGTCCAGCAGGCTGTCCAGCATCTTGCCCAGGATGCGCAGATCCTGGCGGCCGGCATTGGCCAGCTGGGCGATGCGGCCGGACAGCCAGCGCAGGGTGTCGCCCTGCTGCTTCAGCAGGCGGGCGGCGGGGCTGTCCTCAGCCTCCTCCAGCCGGCGGCGGGCGCGCTCGTGCGAGCGCACGCGCTCAGCCACCTCCGACGCCAGCCCGCCCAGGTCGGCCACCTGGCGGCCGGCCGCCAGGCGGGCGGACACCAGCTCCTCGGCATGGCGCAGCAGCGTGTCGACCTTGGAGGTGGCGATACGCAGGGTAGGCCGGCTGCCGACGCGCGGCGCGTCCGGCGCGGGGGTATCGGCCGGCGGCGCCTCTTCCGCCGGGGGCCGGGGCGGCGGCTCCGTCCGGGCGGCGGGCTCGGCCGGCGCGGCGGCCTTGGCCACCGGCTCCCGCCCCTCGGCATAGGCCTCCAGGGCCGAGACCAGGGCGTCCTGGTCGGGCCCGGCCACCACGCTGCCATCCAGCAGGCCGCGCACCCGGGCGTAGCCCTGGTGCAGTAGATCCATGCCGCCGGGGGTCAACGCCAGCCTGCCCCCCTTCAGGGCGGCGAAGACGCTTTCCATGGCATGGCACACGGCCACCACCGCGCCCAGGTTCACCGCACGGGCGGCACCCTTCAGGGTGTGCACCTCGCGGAAGGTGGTCTCCACCAGCTCCTGCGCGCGCTCACGCGGGGGCGACTGCTCCAGGGCCAACAGTCCGGCGGCGATGGCGGAGAGGTGCTCCTCCGCCTCCACCTCAAACATGGCCAGCAGCCTTTTCAGGAGCTGATCGTCCGACTGGCTCATGGGCCGGTCCTCAGGCCTGGTACTGGCCGGTGACGGTCTTCAGCTTGTGCCCCAGCTCGTTCAGGTTCTGGGCGGCGGTCTCGGCCTGCTTGGTGGCGTTCATGTTCTGCATGCTGGCCTGCTTGATGTTCTCCATGGCCAGCGCCACCTGGTCGATGCCCACCTGCTGCTGCTGGTTGGACGCGGCGATCTGGGTGGCTGCCTGGGTCGCCACGGCGATGCTCTGGGCCAGGCGGTCGATGGCCTCGCCCGCCGCCACCGACTGCTTCACACCGGCGTCCACCGCCTTGCTGCCCTGTTCGGCGGCCAGCACGGCCGTGGCCGTCGCCTTCTGGATGTCACCCAGGATGGAGCGCACCTGGGTGGTGGCCTGCTTGGACTGTTCGGCCAGGCTGCGCACCTCCTGCGCCACCACGACGAAGCCCTTGCCCTGCTCGCCGGCCCGCGCCGCCTCGATGGCGGCGTTGACGGCCAACAGATTGGACTGCTCGGCCAGGTCGTTCACCGTGGCCACGATCTCGCCGATGGCCTGGCTCTGCTCGCTCAGCTGCATGACCGCCTCGGCGATGGCCATGATCTGCTCGCGCACCCTGGTGATGCCCTCGATGGACTGTTCCACCGCCTGCTTTCCGTTCTGGGAGATCTGGGCCGTGTTCTGCGCAGTCTGCGAGACATACAGCGCCTTCTCGCTGGACACCTGGGAGGTCTTCTTCACCTCCTCCATCGTGGCGCTGGTCTGGGCCAGGGCTGTCGCCGTCTCGGCGGCGCTGGCCGCCACCTGGGCGGTGATGGTGACGATCTGGCTGGACGCCGTGCCCAGCACGTTGGTGCCGTCGCGCAGGTCGCGCATCAGCTGGCGCAGGGTGCCGGCCATCGCGTGGAAGGTCCGGCCCAGGCTGCCCACCTCGTCCGCCCGGTCGCTGACTTCGATCGCGCCCGCCACCGTCAGGTCGCCGGCGCCGATGCGCTCAGCCGTGGTGGTGATGGTGCGCAGGGGGGTCGCGATGTTGCGGCCCAGGAACAGGCCGGCCACCACGACGAAGACAGCCGCCACCAGGGTGCCGACGCCGATGACCAGCACCGTGCTTTCAGCGCTGGCCGCCGCCGCCGCCTCCCGCGCGCGCAGCAGCTCGCCCTCGCCCGCCTGCATGGTGGCGACGATGCGGCGGATGTCGTCCATCGACTGCTTGCCCCGGTCGCTCAGCACCACGGCCTTCGCCGGCTCAAATCCCTGCAGGCGGCGCAGGTCGATGGTTTCCTTCAGTTCCGCTGCTTTGTCCTTGAGGGGGACACGCAGGCGTTCCAGGTTCTGTTGCTGTACAGGGTTGTCCAGGGTCAGGGTCGCCACCGTCTGCAGCGCCTGCTCCATGGCGTTCAGGCCCTGCCGGTAGGGTTCCAGGTAGCGATCCTCACCCGTGATGAGATAGCCGCGCTGGCCCGTCTCCATATCCTGCACCGCGGTCAGCAGGCCCAGCAGCCGCGCCTGGACCTCATAGGAATGGGAGCGCAGCGTGGTGGTTTCCGTCAGCTGGCGGATGTTGCCGTACGAGGTGGCAGCCACCACGAGAAGAATGAACAGGACGCTGCACAAGCAGATCCAGATTTTCATTCCGACAGAGTACTTCATGACCGGCGCTCCCGAGGGGCTGTGCGTGGACGGTGGACTGTTTCGAGGATGGATGGACGATGGCGGCGGCTCAGCCCGACCAGGCGGCGGACCTGCCCTCGACGGTGAGCTCCGGATCGGCCAGCAGGCGCTGGGCATCCAGCAGGGCGAGATGGGGCGGCAGGACGCCGACGAGATAATGGCGCTGGCGCCCGGTGACGACACTGGGCGGCGCCTGCACCCTGGCGCGGGGGATGCGGGAGACACCGGCGATGGATGTCACCAGCAGGCCAAGAGCGCCCCCGCTTTGGCCGGGCGTCTGCGCCTGGCCCAGGACGACAACGCGGCGCAGTTCCGAAGACGGAACCGCGCCCAGATCCAGCAGGCGGCCCAGGTGGACCAACGGCAGCACCTGGCCGCGCACGGTGGTCACGCCGGCGATGAAGGACGGCGCCTTGGGCACGGTCGTCAGCCCGTTGAGGGCCAGCACCTCCGCCACCGCCGCCGTCTCGAAGCCATAACGCTCCTGCCCCACCGTGAATTCCATGTATTCCAGGACGTCGCCGTCATCCTCCAGCACGGGGGGCCTGGCCAGTTCCAGCCCGCGCCGATGCAGGATGCGGCGCGTCGTCTCCTCATCCGGGACCCAGCCGCGCTCCAGCGCCGCTGCCCAGCCGGCCAGACGGCGGTGAATGTCCTCCCAGTCGATGCCCCGCCCTTCGGCGGCCCGGTCCAGGACCATGCCTTAGAACTCCCCTCCCGTGGCCTGGCCCAGCGCCGCATGGGCGTGGGCGGCCACGTCCATCAGCCGCCCTACCGTCATGCCTTCCAGATCCGGCAGGATCTCCTCCGGCCGATGGCCTTCCAGCAGGCCCATGATGTTGCGGTAGTGCTTGCGCGCGTCCCGCACGCGGCCCTGGCTGCGGGCCAGGTTGGCCATGGCCAGGTGCGTGGCGATGGATTGCGGCGCCAGGAAGAGCGCGCGCTGCAGCGACGCGGCCGCGGCGGCGGCATCGCCCCGTTCCTGCTGGATCATGGCCAGCAGATGGTGCGCCTCGGCGCTGACTCGGTTGTGGTCCAGCACCCCCTGGCACCAGTGCGCCGCCTCCGCCAGATGGCCCTGGTTGGCGTAGCTGCGCGCCAGCAGCAGCATGGCGGCGTCATCCGCCGGCGCGAAGGCCAGCCGCGCCTCCAGCTGTTCCACCGCCTCGCCATAGCGCCCCTGGTCATAGAGGGAGCGGCAATGGTCGAGGCTGGGCACAGGGGGCTTGACGGCGGCGATGGGCGGGGCCGTCACCGGCAAGGCGGGCGGTTCCGGCACCGGGGATAGCGGCAGGATGGGGAAATGCTGGGTGACGGGCGCGAGGGGTGCCGCATGCGCCGGCAGCGGCAGCTTGCGGTATACGGTGGCGCCCTCGAAGGGCACGAAGGTCAGGGGGGCGAACATGGGCGGGGCGCCATCGACGGAACTGGGCAGCAGCCAGCCGTTATCGACCAGCGACCGCGCCAGCCGCCGCACCACCCGGTTCGCCTGCGCGCCGTTGAAGTACATCAGCACGTTTCGGCACAGGATGACGTCCATGGCGTTGGTGTTGCTTTCCAGCGCCGGATAGGGATCGTCCACCAGGTTATGATAGGAGAAGGTGACCATGCGGGCGATGTCGGGGCTGATGCGATAGCGCCCACCCGGCAGGGGGGTGAAATAGCGGGTCCGCATGGCCGGGTCCACGCCGCGGAAGGACCATTCGCCATAGACGCCCTCCGCCGCCCGCCGCAGGAAGCGGGGGTTCACGTCGGTGGCCAGCAGCGTGACGGTCCAGTCCGCCCGGTCGGGCAGCAGCGTGTCCAGCAGCATCGCCAGGCTGTACGCCTCCTCCCCCGTGCAGCAGGCCGCACTCCAGATGCGCAGGGACAGCAATCCCATCGCCCGCCGCTCGGCGATCAGGTCCGGCAGGATCTGGCGGCCCAGGGCCTCGAAACTTTTGGGTTCGCGGAAGAAATAGGTTTCACCCACGGTCAGCTGGCCGGCCAGGGCCTCCAACTGCACCCGGTCGGGGCCACCCGCCGTCAACCAGTGCTGCACGGCCGCCAGCGTGCTGGGATAGCCCAGCTCCACCGCCGCCCGCTCCAGGCCGCGTTCCATGTCGGTCCAACGGTCGGCCGGGAAGTACAGCCCGATGCTGGCGCTCAACCGGTCTGACATGGCGGCCAGCAGGTTCTCCGGCAAGGTCCGGTTCATTCACCGTCCCCTTGGGCGCCGTCCCCCCGGGCGCCGCCCCCTGGAGTGCGGTTCACGGTCATGCCGTTTTTGGCCGCCAGCGCCTGGGCCAGCTGCTCCTCCTCCGCCGCCGATAGGAAACGGTCCAGATCGTGGATCAGCAACAGGCCATCCGACAGCCGCACCACGCCGACAATGGCGTCGTCCGCCCCGGGGACCACGCCCTGGGCCGACACCCAGTCGATCGGCGCGCCCGCCACCGTGCCCACCACGCTGTCGACCAGCAGGACGACGGTGCGGCGCAGCCCGCGCGCCACGATCATGTGGTCGCTCAGCGACAGGGGGCGGCTGTCCAGGCCGAAGCGGCGGCGCACGTCCATGACCGGCACCACCTGGCCCTGCAGGTTGATGACGCCACGCACCAGGCCCGGCGCGCCCGGCAGGGGCGTCACCGCCACGGCGCGCACCGCCCGTTCCACCATGGCCAGCGGCAGGCCATAGGCCTGGCCGTCGAGGTCGAAGCGCAGAAGGAAGGCGCTGGCGCCTTCCGACGTGGCGGGGCCCGTGGTCAAGCCCCGCTCAACCATGGGCGTCCCCTTCCCCACCCGGCAACCCGACCGTGGCGGCGGTCAGCAGCAGCTTTTCCAGATCGACGGGCTTGCTCAGGAAGACCTCCAGCCCCACGGCGCGGCAGCGTTCCCGCTCTTCCGCCGTGACCCCGGCGGTCAGCACCACCAGGGGCGGCAGCGGCCGATCGGGCGTACGCTGCAGGGCGCGAATCCGCGTCGTGGCCTCCAGCCCGCCCATGACCGGCATGTGCATGTCCATGAACACCAGGTCGTAGGTGCCGGTGTCCACCGCCTGCACGGCGGCAGCGCCATTATCCACGATCTCCACCTCATGCCCAACGCCGCGCAGGATGGTGGATACCAGGATCTGCGTGGACCGGTCATCCTCCACCAGCAGGATGCGGCGACCGCCCCTGGCGCGGCCCGAGGGGACCTCGGCCTCGACCCCGGTGAGCGGCGGCAGCGCCGCCGCCTCTTCCGCCGGCACGGCCAGCGGCAGTTCGAACCAGAAGCGGCTGCCCTGACCCGGCACGCTCTCCACCCCGATGCGCCCGTCCATGTGCTCCACCAAGCGGCGGCAGATGGCAAGACCCAACCCCGTGCCGCCGAAACGGCGGGCCGTGGTCTCGTCCACCTGGCTGAATTCCTCGAACAGGCCGGACAGCCGCTCCGGCGGGATGCCGATGCCGGTATCGGTCACGGACACCCGCAGGCGTGACGGCGCGCCCCCCAGGCCGGCCGGCGGCGGCAGCACTTCCGCCGTGAGGCTGACGCTCCCGGCCGGGGTGAACTTCACGGCGTTGGTCAGCAGGTTCAGCACCACCTGGCGCAGCCGGGTGGGATCGCCCATGATCTTGGCGGGCAGGGCGCTGGTCACCGCGGAGTTGAACGCCAGGCCCTTGCCGCTGGCCGAAGGCCGCACCAGGGCGATGCAGTCATCCACCAGGGTGCGGAAGTCCAGGGGCAGGTTTTCCAGGGTCAGCCGCCCGGCCTCGATCTTGGACAGGTCCAGGATGTCGTCCAGCAGGCCCAGCAGGGTGCGGCCGGCTTCCGCCTGCAAGGTCAGCAGGCGGTGCCACTCGCCCGGGCTGACGCCGCCACGCAGCAGCAATTCGGAGAAGCCGATGACCCCGGTCAGCGGCGTGCGCAGCTCATGGGCCACGGTGGCCAGATAGCGTGACTTGGCCTCGTTGGCCATATCGGCCGCCTTGCGCGCGGCCAGCAGGTCGCGGGCCGTGGCCGCCAGATCCTCCGTCCGCTCCGCCACGCGGCGCTCCAGCGTCGCGTGCGCCTCGCTCAAGGCCTGTTCCGCCTCCTTCGCGGCGGTGATGTCGCGGGCGATGGTGACCAGGCCCTCGGCCGCCCCCTCGCCGTCCTTGAAGGTGGAACGCACGACCGAATACCAGCGACGGCGCGATGGCGCCTCCGCCGATGCCGGGGCGTCCTGCTGGATGTCGGTGACCGTGATTCCAGCTTCCAGGGCAGCCTGGTCCGCCGCCTCGCGCCGCACCGCTCCCTCGGCCCCGATCTCCTGGTCCGTGCGGCCGATCAGGTCGTCGGGGTTGTCCACGCCCAGGGCCTTGGCATGGGCCACGTTGCTGCGCAGGTAGCGCAGGTTCTTGTCCTTGAAGGCGATGGGATCCGGCACGCTGTTCATCAGGTGCGACAGCAGCAGCCGCTCCTCCGCCAGGGCGCGGCGGACGGCGCAATGCTCCGCTGCCTCACGAATCAGGCGGCGCAGCCGGTCGGGCGTCCATGGCTTGGGCAGATAGCCGAAAATCTGGCCGGCGTTGACGGCTGCGCCAAGGGCGTCGATGTCAGTGTAGCCGGTGATCAGCACACGGGTGGCATCCGACAGCTCACGCGCCCAGCGCAGGAACTCATGCCCGGCCATGCCCGGCATACGCTGGTCGGAAATGATGACTAGGGGGGCGATGTCGTCGCCCTCCAGCATGGCCCGGGCCTTCAGCGGCGACGTGCTGGTCAGGACATAGAACTCGTCCTCCAGCGCGTCGGCGACCGCCGTCAGCACCTCCGGCTCATCGTCCACCACCATGACGGTGGGCAGCACCTGGGCGATCATTATGCTTCCCCCGGCATCGCATGCGCCGCGTGCGCAGGACCAGGCGGGGTCGGCGCGTCGGTGGACGCCCCGTCCATGGGGATCTTGATCACCACCTCTGTACCCCGCCCCTCGTCACTATGGAATTCCAGCCGCCCCCGGTGGCGCTGGATGATGCTATAGGAAATGGAAAGGCCAAGGCCAGTCCCTGACCCCACTGGCTTGGTGGTGAAGAACGGCTCGCAGATGCGGTCGCGGATGGCAGCGGGAATGCCGTGGCCGGTATCCCGCACGGACAGGCGGAACATGGCCCCGTCCCGGCCCGTCGCCAGGGTGATGGTGCCCGTCCCCTCGATGGCGTCGATGGCGTTGCCCACCACGTTCATCAGTACCTGGTTCAGCGGCCCCGGCTGGCAGGTGATGCGCTTGGGTCCCTCATACCGCCGCTCAACCGTGATTCGATCCGACAGCTTGTGCTGCAGCAGGGTCAGCACCGACTCCAGGCTGTCCTCAATCTCCACCTCCTTCACCTCCGCCTCGTCCAGGCGGGAGAAGGTGCGCAGCTTCACCACCAGGTTTTCAACCCGGTCGATGCCCAGCCGCATGGCGTCCAGCCGCTGGCGCATCTTGTCCAGATCGCGGGCGCCCTTGTCCGACAGGTGCCCTTGCACCTCCGGCGTGATGGCCTCCAGGCAGCGCAGCACGGTACCCAGGTGGTTGCCGACGAAGGCCAGCGGATTGTTCAGTTCATGCGCGATGCCGGCCACCAGCGCGCCCAGCGAGGCCATCTTCGCCGCTTGCACCAGCTGCGCCTGGGTGCCCTGCAGCTCCTGGTAGGCCTCCGCCAGCTCGGCGTGCGACCGCTCCAGCGCCTCCGTCATGGCGGCGCGTTCCTGGGCGATGCGCCGTTCGTCGCGCGTGCGCTCCAGTTCCAGTTCCTTATCCCGGAATTCGCCGCTGATGCGCAGGTTCTCCTCATGCAGGAACTTGCGGCGCAGCAGGGCACGGATACGGGCCTTCAGGATTTCACTCTCGCCGGCCTTGCCCACGAAGTCGTCGGCCCCCGCCTCCAGACCGCGCATCATGTCCTCCTTGTTGTCGCGGGAGGTCAGGATGATGATCTGGAACAGGCGGTCATGCTGGCGGCGCATCCGGTCCAGATGCTGGCACAGCTCCGTGCCGCTCATCTCGGGCATGACCAGATCAACCACGACGCAGTCGAACTTCTCCTCCGCCATGCGGGCCAGCGCCTCGCGCCCGCTGGAAACGCCGATTACCTCGTGCCCGTCCTCCTGCAACTGGGCGGTGATGAAGAAGAGGTAGGTGGGGCTGTCGTCCACCACCAGAAGGCGGCTCTTGCGGATGTCCACCGGCGCCTGGACCGCCGCCGCCGTGGTCTTGCGCAGCAGGGCGCCCACCCGGCTCAGCAGGATGTCGGTATCGACCGACTTGGGCACATAGGCGTCGGCGCCGCTGTCATAGCCCTGCCGCTCCCGGTCGGCGGCGTGGCTGTCGGTCAGCATCAGGACCGACAGGCCGCGCGTGCGCATGTCCATGCGCACGCGGCGCACGAATTCGTCGCCGTTCATGCGCGGCAGGTGGTAGTCGACCATGGCCAGGTCGGGCATTTCCCGGCCCAATTGCTCTAGCGCGCTTTCGGCGTCGCCACAAACGGTGACGGACCATCCCTGGCGCTCCAGCATCATCTGCAATTGCAGGGCCTGCGTCGGCGAATCCTCGACCAGCAGGACGCGATGCGTGGACCCGCCCGTCATAGGCCGGCCCAGCCCGCGGCCATCCGCGCGGCGCGCCCTCGCTGATCCATCATTTCCGTCTCCAGGCCGGAACCCACCACGCACTGCCTTTTCCGGGACATCCCGCGTCCCATCTTGGTTAAGGGGAAAAGTGCCGGTTTCTCAAACCGTTTTCCACCATTCCCTGATGCAGGGGAAACCGTGGCGCGTGGCCGCCCCCCTGTCGACTGATGCGTCATGGGTACCCCGTGCGGGAGAACAGGGGGCCGGACATCAGGGCTCCCCTGGGATCACTGGGAATCATAGGCGGCGGCATCCGTCCGTGCGCGGGCTCATCCGCATAGATTTCCACCGTGGGCGCAGCACATCGCCCCTGGACCACAGCGCCAGCCCGCCCTCTCATAATTGCGCGGTGGGCATCCCATATGGGACGGTGGACCTGAAACCGGCACGCCCAGATCAAGGACTTGAGCGCACCCATGAGCAACACGCCCACCGACACCGACATCGCCGCCGGCGCCGGCACCGCTGAGAATCCCCTGCTGGCCACCACCGGCCTGCCCGCTTTCGACGCGGTGAAGCCGGAGCACGTGGCCCCCGCGCTGGAGGCCGCCATCGCCCGGCACGAGGCCGTGGTCCAGGCCGTCATCAAGGGAGGCGACCGGGGCTTCGACGCCGTCTGCCGCGCCATGGAACAGGCGGAGGCGGAGCTGTCCGACCTGTGGGCCACGGTCAGCCACCTGCACAGCGTCGCCGACACGCCGGAGCTGCGCACCGCCCACGCCGCGGCGCTGGAGCGGTTGATCGCCTATTCCTCCTCCGTCGCGCAGAATCCCGACCTTTACGCCGCCTACGCCGCCGTGGACCCGTCGGCCCTGGGCCCGACGGAACGGCGCCTGGTGGACCTCAGCCTGCGCAACTTCAAGCTGGGCGGCGTCGCCCTGCCCACGGCCGAGCGTGAGCGCTTCGCCGCCCTGCAGGTGGAGCTGGGCCGCCTGCAGACCGCCTACAGCAGCGCCGTGCTGGACGCGACCGAGGCCTGGGTGGAGCACATCACCGACGAGGCCCTGCTGGCAGGAGCGCCCGAGGCCGACAAGGCCATGCTGGCCAGCCTGGCGGCGGCGCGCAACCTCGACGGCTGGGCCGTCACCCTGCACCAGCCCTCGGTGCGCGCCATCCTGACCTATGCCGACAACCGCGACCTGCGCGCCCGCGTCTACCGCGCCTATGGCACCCGCGCCTCCGATCAGGGCCTGAAGCCGGAAACCTTGGACAACAGCGAGCGCATGGGCGCCATCCTGGCCCTGCGCCGCGAAGCGGCGACCCTCCTGGGCTTCATGGACCCGGTGGACCTGTCGCTGGCCACCAAGATGGCGCGGTCGGGTGCCGAGGTTGTGGATTTCCTGCGCGACCTGGCCCGCCGCGCCCGCCAGCCGGCGCTGGCCGACAAGGCGCAGCTGGAGGCCTTCGCCCGCGACACCCTGGGCATCGACGCGCTGGAGCCCTGGGACAACGGCTATGTGGCGGAGAAGCTGCGCCAGGCGCTGCACAGCATCGATGACCAGAAGATCAAGGCCTACTTCCCCCTGCCCCGCGTGCTGGACGGCCTGCTCGCCCTGCTGCGCGACGTCTTCGGCATCACCCTGACGGAGGAGGAAGGCATCCGCGTCTGGCACAAGGACGTGCGCTACTACACCCTGTCGCGCGACGGCGTGCCCTTCGCAGGGCTGTACATGGACCTGTTCGCCCGCACCGGCAAAAAGGGCGGCGCCTGGATGGCGGTATGCCGCGCCCGCCTGAAGCGCCAGGACGGGACCCAGCTGCCCGTCGCCTATCTCAACTGCAACTTCGCCCCGCCGGCGGGGGGCAAGCCCAGCCTGCTGAGCCACGGCGACGTGCTGACCCTGCTGCATGAGATGGGGCACTGTCTGCACCATGTGCTGAGCGAGGTCGATTACCCCTCCATCAGCGGCGTCACCGGGTTCGAGTGGGACGCGGTGGAGCTGCCCAGCCAGCTGCTGGAGAATTTCGCCTGGGACCGGCAGGTGCTGCGCTCCATGTCCGGCCATGTCGATACCGGCGAGCCCCTGCCCGACGCCCTGTTCGACGCCATGCTGGGGGCCCAGCGCTTCCAGGCGGCCCTGGCCCTGCTGCGCCAGGTGGAGTTCGCGCTGTTCGACCTGCGGATGCACCTGGATGCCGGCATCACCGACGCCCAGGGCATCCAGACCCTGCTGGAGCGGGTGCGGGCGGAGGTGGCGGTGCTGACCCCGCCGGAATGGCACCGCTTCGCCCACGCCTTCACCCACATCTTCGCCGGCGGATATGCCGCCGGCTATTACAGCTACCTGTGGGCGGAGCGGCTGTCCCTGGACGGCTTCG
Organism: Nitrospirillum amazonense; assembly: GCF_007828035.1. GTDB lineage: Bacteria > Pseudomonadota > Alphaproteobacteria > Azospirillales > Azospirillaceae > Nitrospirillum > Nitrospirillum amazonense. The sequence continues at coordinate 19,167 of NZ_VITV01000001.1, forward strand.
GCAAGTTCCTGGAAGGCGACAGGGCGGCGGCCGGCGAGGCCTTCCGCGCGCAGGTGCTGGCGGTCGGCTCGTCCCGCCCCGCGCTGGACAGCTACATCGCCTTCCGGGGGCGCGAGCCGGAAAACGACGCGCTGCTCAAGCGGTATGGTCTGGCGGCGTAAGCGGTGCCGTCAGACGGCGGGCGCGGCCATCCGGCCGCTTGCCTTCCTCACTTTCCAGTCCGCTACGCTCCCCGGAAAGCTCCGGCGCCCCGGTCGCGGGCCACCAATGGCGCGGGAATATTCCCGCGCCATCGGCTTTCTTGGAGCCAAGGTCAGAACAGGTGGCTGGCAGCCAGCACCAGGATCAGGCCGGTGACGGAGACGATGGTTTCCATCACCGACCAGGTCTTCAGCGTGTCGGCGGTGCTGAGGCCCAGGTAGTTCTTCACCAGCCAGAAGCCCGGGTCGTTGACGTGGGAGAAGAACAGCGAGCCGGCGCCCACGGCCAGCACCAGCCATTCCGGCGCCACGCCGGAGGTGGCCGCGACCGAGGTCAGCGCACCGGACGCGGTGATGGTGGCGACGGTGGCGGAGCCCGTGGCCAGGCGGATCATCACGGCGATGCCCCAGGCCAGCAGGATGGGCGACACCGCCCCCTGCTCAGCGAAGCGCGCCAGCGTGTCGGCCAGCCCGGCCTCCACCAGCACCTGCTTGAAGGCGCCGCCACCGGCGATGCTGAGCAGGATGCTGGCCGCCGGCGCCATGGCCTCATGCCACAGCGCGTCCCAATCGACCGGCTTTCCCCCACCCCACGTCCCAGGGCTGAAGAAGGCGGCCAGGGCCACCAGATTGGCCAGCAGCAGAGCCACCGGCGGGGCACCCAGCAGGGACAGCACGGGCCCATGGCTCAGGCCCGGCACCGCCTTGGCGGCGATCAGCACCACCGGCAGCAGGATGACGGCCAGCGCCGTCCAGGGTGAGGGCAGCGGCCTGTCCGGCATCTCGGCCCGGGCACCGTCCCCACCAGCGACATGGGGCGTGATCAAGCCGGCGAACACCGGCCCGGCCAGCACGGCGATGGGCAGACCCAGCAGCACGCCCAGCACCAGGGTCGGCCCCACGCCGGCGCCCAGCTGGTCCACCGCGATGATGGGCCCGGGATGTGGCGGCACCAGGGCGTGCAAAACCGACAGCCCGGCCAGCGCCGGCAGCATCAGCAGCAGGCGCTGCCGCCCGCCCCGGTCGCCCCCGCCCCGGTCGCCGGTAAGCGGCAGGGCCGCGATGATGGGCAACAGCAGGACGACGCCCGTTTCGAAGAACAGGGGCAAGCCCAGGACCAGGGAGGCCAGCAGGCAGCCCCAGGGCCGCCAGCGCGGCCCCACCGCCCCCACCGTGGCATTGGCCAGGGCGGCAGCGGCGCCGGAGACCTTGAGCATGGCGCCCAGGGTCAGGCCCAGGGCCACCACCAGCCCCGCCCCGCCCATGATGTCGCCGAAGCCCTTCTGAAGGGCGGCCAAGGCCCGATCCGCAGCCATGCCCCGCGCCACCGCCAGGGCCAGCGCCGCGCACAGCAGCGCCAGGAAGGGATGCAGCTTCAGCCGGATGATCAGGACCACGGCCAGGGCGATGCAACCGCCCGCCGCCAGGACCAGCCAAAGGTCGCCGCCTACCACGCGGCCGCCCCGCGAAATCGGGAACCGGTATCAGCCAATGCCATCGCCCATCCTTCCAGGCCATTCACTCCCGGATCGGAGCTTCCTTGGCGGGCGCGCTTTTGTCCACCGGTTCCCTTGGCACTTACAACGGCGCCAGCAGCCAGTGCAGGCTGAACAGGCCGTCCGGATCGACCCACACCTGCGCAGGCTCGAACCCCGCGGCGCGGGCCATGTTCTGGAAGGTGGCAGGCGCCAGCTTGTATGAGTCCTCGATGTGGATGCGTTCGCCGGCGCGGAAATGGAAGAAGCGGCCGGCCACGGCGGCGCGCTGCTCGCGCTGGCTGATGAGGAAGATCTCGATCTTCGACTGGTCCTCATTGAAGTAGGCGTAGTGGCGGAAGCCGGAGAGGTCGAAGGTGCCGCCCAGCTCGCGGTTGATGCGGGCCAGCAGATTGAGGGAGAAGGCGGCGGTGACGCCCGCGCTGTCGTTGTAGGCGGCTTCCACCACCGCGATGTCCTTGGGGATGTCCACGCCCACCAGCATGGCCCCACCCGGCAGCATGTTGGCGCACCGGGCCAGGAAGGCCGTGGCCGCCACCGGCGTCAGGTTGCCGATGGTCGACCCGGGGAAGAAGCCCACGCGGCGCCGGCCCACGGTGGGCAGCGACAGGGTCTGCTGGGTATAGTCGCCGCAGACGGCCATCACCTCGATCTGCGGCATGTCCAGGGCCAGGGCCGCCGCCTCGCGGATCAGCTGGTCGCGGGAGATGTCGATGGACACGTAGGAGGCGGGGCGGTCCAGCGCGTTCAGCAGCAGGCGGCTCTTGCGGCCGTCGCCGGTGCCGAACTCCACCACCTGCGCCTCCGGCCCCGCCAGCGCGGCGATCTCCGGCCCCAGGCGCTGCAGCATAGCCAGCTCCGTGCGTGTGGGATAATACTCCGGCAGTTCGCAGATGCGCTCGAACAGGGCGGCTCCCGCAGCGTCGTACAGATATTTGCAGGGGATGCGGCGGATGGGGTGGGAGAGGCCCGCCAGCACATCATCGCGGAAGCTGGCCGTGGCCGGCTCAAAATCCATGAAGCTCACACGATCGATCACGTCCGTCACGGTCATGGCGTCGTCCTCGCAAGTCGAATGCCGGAAAATTGCCAGCGCGCGGCCGGCGGGAAGAAGTTGCGGTAGGTCTTGCGCACATGGCCGGCCGGGGTGGCGCGCGACCCGCCGCGCAGCACCATTTGGCCGCTCATGAACTTGCCGTTGTATTCGCCGATGGCGCCATCGGGCGGGCGGTAGCCGGGGTAGCCGGTATAGGCGCTGGCCGTCCATTCCCAGACGTCACCATAGAAGCCGGTCGCGGTATGGGCGTGGAAGCTGCCGTCGTCCCCGGGCCGCTGGCCCGGTTCGCCCGCCGCGATCTCCCACTCCGCCTCCGTCGGCAGGCGGGCGCCGGGCCAGCGCGCCTCGGCCCACTTGGCGTAGGCGTCCGCCTCATACTGGCTGACATGGCAGACGGGTTCATTGGGATCGATGGCGCGAACGCCGGACAGGGTCTTCACCTGCCACTCGCCCTCATCCCCCCGCTGCCAGTACAGGGGCGCCTGCCAGCCCTGGGCCTGCACGGTGGCCCAGCCATCGGACAGCCACAGGTCCGGACGGCGATAGCCGCCATCGGCCATGAAGTCCAGATACTCGGCATTGGTGACCACGCGATCCGCGATCTCGAACGCCTCCAGCCAAACCTTATGGCGGGGGCCTTCGTTGTCGAAGATGAAGTCCTCCTGCCCCGTGGCGCCAATGGCGTAGAGGCCCGCGGGCACGCCGCGCCAGACCACATCCCCCGCCGTCAGCGCCGGCGTCGCCGGCGGCGGGAAGACGCCCGCCGGGAAAGGGTGCAGCAGCAGGGCGTGCTTGATGTCGGTGATGATCAGTTCCTGGTGCTGCTGCTCATGCTGCAGGCCCAGTTCCAGCAGGGCGGCGGCGCGGGCATCGACGCCCCCCGCCAGCCAGGCGTCCATGGCGCGGTCGACATGGGCGCGGTAGTCCAGCACCTGCGCCACCGTAGGACGGGATAGCAGCCCGCGCGCGGGGCGCGGCCAGCGCTCGCCCACGCCCTCATAATAGGAGTTGAAGAGGTAGCGGAAACTGGGATCGAAGGGCTGATAGCCCGGCACCAGCGCCGTCAGCAGGAAGGTTTCGAAAAACCAGGTGGTATGGGCCAGATGCCATTTGGTGGGGCTTGCGTCCGGCATGGACTGCAGCGTCTGGTCCTCGGCGGTCAGGCCCCGGGTTCGGGCCAGCGTCTCCTGGCGGACGGCGCGATAGCGCGCCTGGGCATCGGCCGGCCGGTGACGCCCCGCCAGCGACAAAGGGGGCTGCACCGGCGGTGCGGCGTCAGCCGGTACCGGATGGGGGGGTACCGGATGGGCGGGTACCGGAACGGCGAAAGGCACAGGCAATGTCCCCCTGGTAGGAAAGCCCCGATGGAAAGGCCGGCAATCAGCCCCGCGCCGTCGCCGTAGCGGATGACTGAACCATGCCGGCCATGCCCCGTATTGCACGGACTACGCGTAATCGTGTCGAAACGCGCAACGCCCCTTAAGGTTAGGACTCACCAGGGGGATTGCAAGGAAGGCAAGCATGGGGAACGACCCCGGAACACCGGGGCCGTTCCCGAAACACCTGGGTCAGCGGCTGCACAGCCGGGCCAGGATGAAGCCCGCGGCACCAGCCAGCGCGATGGCGGTCAGGGGTCGCGCCGCCACGCGGGTGCTCACTTCCTGCACCGCGACATCGCCCTTGGCCTTGGCCAAGTCGGCCGCGGCATAGGCGCCTTCGCGGAGGGCGTCATAGGCGGTGCGGCCAGCCCGGCTCGCCGCGGCGGCGGTATCCGCCGCGATGTCCGAGGCCTTACCGGTCACATCGTCGATGCTCATGCTAGCCATGGGACTGATCTCCTTATTGTCTCCGGGATGGGATGGCGGGATCGAAGTGATGGGTATGAAACCCGCGCCGGCGGTGATTTGTTCCCGCCGTTCTGCCCGAAGCGGGTTACCTCTACCTGGACGGGGCTACCCCACCTTCCCAGGGCCAGACGGACGCTCAAGCCCGCCCAGGGCCGACAGTGCGTCGCAAACCGCCTTCATCTGTTCGGCGGTTTGTCCGGGGGTGGCGCCGGTCATGCTTTCCTCCGACGCGACCATCAGCAGCTGAAGGTCATGTTCCCAATGCTGCAGCAACTGAATCTTCTGGTCGCGGGTGTATTGGTCGGACACGACGATATCGTGCGGCCGTTCGAAGTGGCTGGAAACGTCGCCTAGAAGGCGACCCAGGTCCTGGCTCGTCATCTTGTCCTCCGTCGTTTGGCGTGGGACAGCGGTGCGAAGGGCGGGCGTCAGGCTCTGCCTGTCAGCACCAGGACCAGCACGACGATCAGCACCAGGCCCAGCAGTCCGCTGGGGCCGTACCCCCAGCCGCTGCTGTAGGGCCAGCTGGGCAGGGCGCCGATCAACAACAGGACCAAAATAACCAATAAGACGGTTCCGATCATGAGGGGCCTCCTGAACAGGGTTCGGTTGTCAATTGCTGACGAACCCAACCACGCCGGCAGTCATTTGTTCCGGCGTAGGCCATCCGGTCCAGCCTAGGACTTTGGTCACGGCAGCGAAGCTTTGCCCGAAGCGTCTTCCTGCGAAAGAGGGTCGGACCATTGGCGGGGAACAAAGGCGGCGGGGCCTGATTTAGACTGCACGAATGCCGGCCCAACCCAAATGACGGCCCAGCCCAAAGGCCAGGCCCCCAGCCCCAAGGGCAGGCCCAGCACCCCGGGCGTCGACGACCCGGGCGTCGATGAGATGAAGGGACATCGTCATGCAGCTGTTATTCTGCGTCGGCTTGGGCGTCGTCTTGGGCCTGGTCTGCGGCAGGATCGTCAACGGCCGGCCGGGATTTTTCACGGTGGAGGCCCTGCTGGGTGCCATCGGCGCCGTCATGGGCGCCTTTTTCTTCGGTGGCCTGGGCGTGCCCGCCAGCGCCCCGGTCTTTCTGCACACGATGCTGTTCGCCACCTTCGGCGCCGTGGCCGCCATGATCACCCTCTACGCCATTCTCATGGCCGTTTATTGGGGCAGCACCTTGTTGCGCGAGTATGAGGACAAGGAGGCGGACGACACCGGCCCGCCCCCGGCGGAGGCCCTGCCCATCGAAACACCCCTGGCCGCGACACCCCTAGCGGCCGGTGCCCGGCAGATGGAAACCACCATCGGCCTTTAACCCCCCTGATAACCCACCTGGCGAATGCCAACCCAGCATATGGAGGACATCCATGCCCGCCAAATCCCAGTCCCAGCAAAAGGCCGCCGGCGCGGCGCTCGCCGCCAAGCGCGGCGACATCAAGAAAAGCGAGCTGAAGGGCGCCTCCCGCTCCATGGAGAAATCCATGAGCGAGAAGGAGCTGCACGACATGGCGTCGACCAAGCGCAAGGGTAAGGCCGAACACGTCCATCACTGAGTGTCGGTCACGACGCGCCGACAAGAATTGGCCAACCACGAACTTGGTAGGCCCACGAACGAGGGGGGGCGGGCGGCGACGCCCAGCCCCCCTCCTCATATCTGTGCGCCGGCCCCGCCACATTGGCTTTGCCCCTTGCTGGCGCCGGCCAGGGCGCTATAGTCGGCGCCATGATCCGGCTGTCCCCGCTTCCCCTGCTGGCGTTGCTCGCCCTCGTGATCCTGGTCACGGGCTGGTCTGCCCCCGCACGGGCGCATGATTGCGGGCAGGCCGTCACGGTGGCCGCATCCTCTGCCCTTGCCGCCGCCCCCGCCGACCACCCCATCGCGACCGCCGCCCACGACTGCCATGAAACGGCTGACTGCTGCTGCGCCGGCGGAATGGCGGGCTGCGCCACGGGGTGCGCCGGCCTGCTGGTGCCGTCCGGCCTGCCGGGTGCGGAGCGGACCGCCGCGCCGCTGGTGCTGGTGCCCGCCGGCGACAGCCGGGGCGCCGGCCTGGCCCTGGCGCCCGCCCTGGGACCGCCCAGACCCAGCCGCATCGCCTGAGGCCGGGCGCCCTTTTGAGGCCCCCGCGCATCCCCGCGACCGGTTCGCCCCCTATTCCGAGCTTTCCCATGCCCCCATTCCTTGCGCGCGTCGCCCTGCTGGCGACCGTGGCGGGCTGCGCCCCCGTGGCACCCCCCGCCTTTCCGCCGCAAACTGGCGCCGCCGACGCCGGCGCCCCCGTGACACCCTGGACCCGACCCGTGCCACCCGCCGCGGCGGCGCCCGTCCCGGATGCGGCCCCCCCGGATGCCGCCCCCATGCCGGCCATGCCTGGCATGGACCATGGTTCCCGCCACGGGAGCACGCCATGACCGTATCGACATGGTTGATGCCACTGATGATGGCCGGCGCGCTGGCCGGCTGCGCCACCGTCCCGCCCGAGGCCGGCTTCCCCGACGTGCAGAAGCAGCTGGAGACCCGCGTGCCCCAGCGCGTCGCCTGGAACCGTGACGCCGCCGCCGACGCGCAGGCCGGCCAGGCAGTGGCCGCCCTGCTGGCCCGGCCGCTGACCGCCGACGGCGCCGTGCAGGTGGCGCTGCTGAACAACCCGGGCCTGCAGGCGACCTATGAGGACCTGGGCGTGGCCCAGGCCGACCTGGTGCAGGCCGGCCTGTTGCGCAACCCCATCCTGTCGCTGGCCACCGAGTTTCCCACCAAGGGGGCGGAGCCGCCGAAACTGGAATTCAGCGTCGTCGCCAACTTCCTGGACCTGCTGTGGCTGCCCGCCCGGCGACAGGTGGCGGCGGACCGGTTCGAGCAGGTGAAGCTGACTGTCAGCGCCGAGGTGGTGGAGTTGGCCGCCGAGACCCGGGCCGCCTATCTGCGCCACCGCGCGGCGCTGGAGGAGGCGCAGACCCTGGCCCAGGCGCTGGACACGGCGCAGGCGGCCTATGACCTGATGGTCCGCCTGAACCAGGCCGGCAACGTCAGTGAGCGTCGCCTGGCCACCGAACAGGCCGCCCTGGAGGAAACCCGGGTGGACAGCATAGAGGCCGCCGCAGATGTCACCGCCACGCGGGAGACGCTGACCCGCCTGATGGGCCTGTGGGGCCCGCAGGCGCAGTGGAGCGTGGCCGGCGACCTGCCGCCCCTGCCCCCTGAGGAACCGGGGCTGGCCACCGTGGAAAGCGCCGTCATCGCCGGCAACCTGAAGCTGGACGCCGCCCGTCGCACCACCGCCGCCAAGGCCTCCGCCCTGGGCTTGGCCGACGCCAGCCGCCTCTGGACCGACGGCGAGCTGGGCGTGGCCGGGGAGCGGGAAACCGACCGATCCCTGGTCATCGGCCCGTCCCTGACCCTGGCCCTGCCCCTGTTCGACCAGGGCCAGCCGGCCGTGGCCAAGGCGGAGGCCGAGTATCGGCAGGAGGCGCGGCGCACCCTGCAACTGGCCGTGGACCTGCGCTCGGAAGCGCGAGAGGCGCGCGACCGCCTGGTGCGCGCCCGCGACCTGGCGGACCATTATTTACACACCGTCCTGCCGCTGCAGGACCGCCTGGTCCGCCTGGGCATGGCCGAATACAACTACATGCTGACCAGCCCGTTCGAGGTCATGGCCGCGCGACAGGCCCGCCTGACGGCCTATCGCCGCTACATCACCGCCGTCCGCGACTATTGGCTGGCCGATGGCGATCTGATTCGCCTGGCGGGCGGACGCCAGACCATTTCCCAACCCACCCCCAACGAAGCGCCCCAGCCGGGAGGCCCGTCATGACCACCTATCTTCCCTGGGGCCGCCGCCAGTTGCTGAAGTCCGCCGCCCTGCTGGGCGGGGCCGGCGCCCTGCTGCGGGGCACGCCGGCTGCGGCGCAAGACCACGCGAACCACATGGCTCCGTCGAAGCCAGCAGCCAACCCCCGCACTATGCCCCGAGCCATGTCCATGGACCGCAAGACGGTGGCGGCGGCGGTCACCCCGCCGCGCCCGCCCAAGCTGGTGCCGGGCACGGAGCGGCCGGCCACCATCACCCTGAACGGCGGCACCCTGCCCTTCGTCCTGAAGGACGGGGTCAAGGAATTCCACCTGACGGCGCATGAATTCGAACAGGAGTTCGCCCCCGGCTTCAAGGTCAAGGTCTGGGGCTACAACGGCAGCAGCCCCGGCCCCACCATCGAGGCGGTGGAGGGCGACCGGGTGCGCATCCTGGTCACCAACAAGCTGCCGGAGCCCACCAGCATCCACTGGCATGGCGTGCTGCTGCCCTCCGGCATGGATGGGGTCAGCGGCCTGTCCGCCCCGCCCATCCCGCCGGGGGAGACCTGGGCCTACGAGTTCACGCTGCGCCAGCACGGGACCCAGATGTACCACCCGCATTTCGATGAGATGGTGCAGATGGCGGTGGGCATGATGGGCATGTTCATCATCCACCCCAGGGACGGCGCCGTGGGTCAGGTGGACCGCGACTACACCATGATGCTGCACGCCTGGGCCATCCACCCCGGCACCTCGCGCCCCGACCCGGCCGTGATGCTGGAACATGATACCTGGACCATCAATGGCCGGGTCTTCCCCGCCGTGGAACACCTGGTGGTGAAGACGGGACAGCGGGTGCGCCTGCGCATCGGCAACGTGTCCATGCACGAGCATCCCATGCACATCCACGGCCACCACATGTGGGTGACGGGTACGGACGGCGGCATGATCCCGGAAGGCGCCCGCTGGCCGGAAACCACCATCCAGGTGCCGGTGGGCAGCACCCGCACGGTGGAGTTCGTGGCCGACAACCCGGGCGACTGGGCCTTCCACTGCCACAAGACCCACCACGCCATGAATACCATGGGCCACGACATCCCCAACTTCCTGGGCGTCAGCCAGGGCGAGGTGGCCCAGCGCCTGGGCGCGCAGCTGCCGGGCTACATGCCCATGGGTGAAGGCGGCATGGGCGACATGGGGCATATGGCCGGCATGATGCCCGGCCCGGCCAACACCCCGCCCATGATGACCGGCACGGGGCCCTATGGCGGCCTGGACATGGGCGGCATGGTGACGGTGATCAAGGTGCGCGACGAGGTGGCCGCCGACTACCGCGACCCAGGCTGGTACAAGGCGCCCAAGGGCACCATGGCCTGGAAGGTGGGCTGACCTAAAAGCGTGGGACGGAAGCGGGACGGCACGCCATAGTCGCCCTGCTTCCCCGTTCCCATGTCCCGCCCGTCCCCATGCCTGACCCCGCCGTCCCTGCCCGCCACAGCCGCGCTGTCACCTACCTGGTGGCCGGCGCCTTTTTCATGGAGTTGCTGGACGGCACGGTCATCGCCACCGCCATGCCGGAGATGGCGCGGTCCTTCGGCGTGGCGCCGGTGGACATGAACATCGGCATGACGGCCTATCTGCTGGCGCTGGCCGTGTTCATCCCCATCAGCGGCTGGGTGGCCGACCGGCTGGGGCCGCGCACGGTGTTCGGCGGCGCCATCGCCCTGTTCACTCTGTCGTCCCTGCTGTGCGGCCTCAGCCCCAGCCTCTGGACCTTCACCGCCGCCCGCGTGCTGCAGGGACTGGGCGGGGCGGCCATGGTGCCGGTGGGGCGGCTGATCATCCTGCGCATCACCGAGAAAAAGGACCTGATGCGCGCGATCGGCACCACCGTATGGCCCGGCCTGGTAGCGCCGGTCCTGGGGCCGCCGCTGGGCGGCTTCATCGTCACCTATGCCGATTGGCCCTGGATCTTCTTCCTGAACCTGCCCCTGGGCCTGGCGGCGCTGGCCATGACCATCGCCTGGGTCCCCAACGAGCGCCCGACCGACACCCGGCCCCTGGATGTGAAAGGCTTTCTGCTGTCGGGCGCGGCCCTGGTGGCCCTGGTCTTCGGCCTGGACACCCTGGGCCAGGGCGCGCGGGCGCCTGCGCAAGCCGTCGGCGGCATCGCCCTGGGCTTGGCGCTGTCGGTCCTGACCGTCCGCCATTGCCGCCGCCACCCCGCGCCGCTGTTCAAGCTGGACGCCTTGCGCCTGCCGACCTACGCCATCGCCGTCTGGGGCGGGTCGGTGCAGCGGGTGGCCATCGGCACCGTGCCCTTCCTGACCCCGCTGCTGTTCCAGACCGTGCTGGGCCTGGACGCCTTTCAGTCCGGCACGCTGGTGCTGTGCATCTTCGCCGGCAACCTGTCGATGAAGATGGTGACCAACCAGGTGCTGCGCCGCTTCGGCTTCCGCCGGGTGCTGCTGGTCAACGGGGTGCTGATGTCCCTGTCGCTGGCGGCCTGCGGCCTATTCACGCCGGAGACGCCCAAGCCGGTGGTGGGGCTGGTGCTGTTCCTGGGCGGCCTGTTCCGCTCCATGCAGTTCACCGGCCTGGGCACCATCCAGTTCGCCGACGTGCCCAAGGAAGAGGTCTCGGCCGCCAACACCCTGGCCGCCATGCTGGGGCAGCTGACCTCCGGCCTGGGCGTGGTGGCGGGGGCGCTGGCCCTGAACCTGGGCGCCTTCCTGCGCGGCCATCCCCAGGGACAGTCGGATCTGACCGATTTCCGCAACGCTTTCTTCGTCATGGGGGCCGCCGTGCTGCTGAGCCTCTACGACGCCTGGAAACTGGCGCCCGACGCCGCCCGGAACGTCAGCGGGCACGAGCCAGCGAATACCCGTTAACGAAGCATTGATTTTCGGATTGCGCGCATAACGAGTATTGTGCCCTGACGGTTCGCCGGCGCCACGATGCGGCCGGCATCCACGGGGGAGGATATCGGATGAGCAAGATCCTGGACGTGGCGGTGATCGGCGGCGGCGTCGCCGGCACCTATTGCGCCTGGCGTCTGACGGGCCCGCAGGGCCTGAAGGAGGGCAAGCGGCGCGTGGCCCTGTTCGAATACAGCGACCGCATCGGCGGCCGGCTGTACACCAAGACCTTTCCCGGCATGCCCAACGTGGCGGCGGAGCTGGGCGGCATGCGCTACATCGTGCCGGAAAAGGACGATCCCACGTCCAACCAACCCATGGTCAGCAATCTGATCGAGGCGCTGGACCTGCCCAGCCACGTCTTCCTCATGGGCAATCCCGAGAAGGGGCCCGATGGCCAGCCCATCGGCGAAAAGGAGAACATCCTCTACCTGCGCGGCAAGCACCTGCTGGTGAAGCAGCAGGCCGATCCCGCCCAGGTGCCCTACAATCTCAGCTGGAACGAGCGCGGCAAGACGGTGAATGACCTGCAGGTCTTCGCCATGAACCTGCTGGTGCCCAACAACCAGAACCTGACCCTGGAACAATGGATGGACACCCGGGTGTACGGTCACCCGCTGTACACCTACGGCTTCTGGAACCTGATGTCGCAGACGCTGAGTTCCGAGGCTTATCAGTTCATGAAGGACGCCGGCGGCTATGACGCCAACGTCGCCAACGCCAACGCGGTGGCGCAACTGCCGGCCACGGAATACGCCAACACCGACGGCTTCCGCGCCATCACCGGCGGCTATCAGCGCCTGCCCCTGACCCTGGCCCAACAGGCGACCGAGCAGGGCGCCGAGATCCATATGAACCGGCGCCTGGCCAAGATCGAGAAGGACGCCGACGGCCATTACAAGCTGACCTTCATCGTCACCGAGACCCGCGTGATCGACACCGACTTCGGCGGCGTGCATGAGGAGACCAAGGACAAGGAGGGGGTACCGCCCGAAATCGTGCACGCCCGCGACATCATCCTGGGCCTGCCCCGCCGCTCGCTGGAACTGATCGACTGGGAAGGCTGGGACCAGAAAGGCGTGAAGGAGATGCTGTCCAGCGTCCTGATCCAGGACGCTTTCAAGCTGCTGCTGGCCTACGATTATCCCTGGTGGCGGGCCATGAATCTGGTGGCCGGCCGGTCCATCACCGACCTGCCGGTGCGCCAGATCTATTATTTCGGCACGGAAGAAGACCAGCCGGGCGGTGAGAAGGGCAACATGCGGTCCCTGCTGATGGCCTCATACAACGACATCACCACCGTGCCCTTCTGGAAGGGCCTGGAGCATGGGCCCCCCTTCGTCGGCCGCCGGCCCCAGAACGTGAAACCCCTGGCCAAGGAGCAGGCCGCCGCCACCGGCGACGACCAGCGTGTGGTGCCGCTGGCCGAATGCGTCGCCACCGACGCCATGGTGTCCAGCGCCCACCGCCAGATCCTGGAGGTCCATGGCCTGGTGGACGTGGATCAGCCCTATTCCGCCATCTACCACGACTGGTCGGGCGACCCCTACGGCGGCGGCTGGCACGAATGGAAGGCCGGCTTCCGCTACAACCTGCTGATGCCCCGCATCCGCCAGCCCCTGTCGGCGGAGAAGGTCTACATCTGCGGCGAGGCCTATTCCAACAACCAGGGCTGGGTCGAGGGTTGCCTGCAGACGGCCGAGCACGTCCTGCAGGACAAATTCGACCTGGCCTGGCCGGCATACCTGACGGGGCTGCCGGAAACAATCCTGGGGCCGTGATCCTGTCCCATTCCGTTCCAGCGGCCATGGGCGCGCGCCCATGGCGCCCCGTTCCATACCCGGAGGGTGTCGTCCCATGAACCCTTTGCCCGATCATTTTACCGTCAGCGACTACCTGATCCAGCGCCTGTACGAGGCGGGCCTCCGCGATGTGTTCACCGTGCCCGGCGACTATGTCGCCCGCTGGTTCGACTATATCGACGACCCGGCCCGCAACCCGGACACCCCCTTGACCCGACTGGGCTGCCGGTCGGAGTTGGAGGCGGGCTACGCCGCCGACGCCTATGCCCGCCTGCGCGGCATAGGTTGCGCCGCCGTCACCTATGGCGTGGGCGCCTTCTCGCTGGTCAACCCGGTGGCGGGATCGTATGTGGAGCGGCTGCCCGTGGTGGCCATCTCCGGCAGCCCCGGCACGGCCGCGACCGACCGCCCCTTCGCCCGCACCTACAAAATCCTGCTGCACCACGCCACCGGCACCTACCGCGCCGACCGCGACGCCTATCAGCACATCACGGTGGCGGCGGAGATCATCCGCGACGCGGCCCACGCCCCGGCGGAGATCGACCGCGCGCTGGGCCTGGCGCTGGCCTACAAGCGGCCGGTCTACCTGGAACTGTGGCGCAACCTGTGGGACGCCGAGTGCACCCGGCCCCAGGGGGCCCTGGCCGTGCCCAAGCCGCCCTGCAGCCAGACCGCCGTCACCCAGGCGGCGGCCGACGCGGCAGCCCGCATTACCGCAGCCGCCAAGCCCCTGTTCTGGGCCGGCGTGGAACTGCAGCGCTATGGCCTGCAGGACGCCTTCCGAACCTTGCGCGCCCAGACCGGTCTGCCTTACATCACCAGCCTGCTGGCCAAGAGCGTGCTGGCCGAGACGACAGAGGGCTTCGTCGGTACCTATACCGGGCCGTCGTCGGACTACACCACCTACCAGACGGTGGCGGACTCCGACCTGCTGGTGGTGACGGGTGACCTGATCACCGATGATTACGAGGGTATCGTCCAGGCCGATTTCACCACCATGATCGTGGCCTATGACAACGCCGTGCGCATTGGCGCCGCCACCTACAGCGACGTGCCGCTGGCCGACTTCCTGGCGGCGCTGGCCGCCGCCCTGAAGGACCAGCCGGCGCGCCAGCCCTGGGCGACCAAGGGCCCCGCCACCATCGACCCGGACTATAGGCCTTTCCCGCCCGACCTGGTCACCTATGCCCGTTTCTTCAAACGCATGGAGACGTGGGTGGAGGCTGACATGACCCTGGTTCCGGATGAAAGCAGCAGCATGTATGTCAGCTGCAACATCCCGGTGAACCGCGCCAACGGCTTCGTCAGCCAGGCGGCCTGGGGGGCCATCGGCTATGCCTCGGCGGCCGGCTTTGGCCTGTCGGTGGCCGATCCCGCCGCCCGACCCGTGGTGTTCGCCGGCGACGGCGGCTTCCAGATGGTGGCTCAGACCATTTCCAGCATGGCGCACTACGGCCGCAACCCGGTCGTCTTCATCATGGAAAACGCCGTCTATGGCATCGAGCAGGCCCTGACCAATTCCGCGACATACACGGAGGACCAGCCCTTCAACGCCTACAACAAGATCCCGAAGTGGGAGTATGCGGAATTCGCCCGCGCCCTGGGCGCCAAGGCCGCCCGCGTCGCCACGCTGGAGCATCTTGAAACGGTGCTGGCGGAGGTGAAGGAGGACCGGGACCATGTCTGGCTGGTGCAGGTGGTGCTGCCGGAACGCGACATCCCCTCGGAAATCCTGCGCCTGGCCACCAACACCCCGCCCAGCCCGGGACAGTGACAGGTCTTGCGATGGGACGAGAAGCGGGGCGGGCAGCGATGTCCGCCCCGTTTTCACGTCCGCTCCTGGGTGGTTGACATCGCGATCTTATTTATATGATAAAAAAGCGTCTCGGTGGATGAGATGCCCGACGTCGCGCCGGGCCATAAAAGAACGAACGCCCCTGGGAGGGGGTTCCAGGGCGCCCGCCCTGGCCCGGAAGTGAGGTCGCCTTGTCCCTGCATCTGTCCTGCCCGATGGTGCCGGCCGCCCTGGCCGTCCTCCTGTCGTCATCGTCCGCCTTGGCCGGGGCGCCCTATCTGGGTGCCGACCTGTCCTTCGCCAATGAGATGGCCGATTGCGGCGCCGTCTACACCGACAACGGGCAGGCCGCCAATCCCTTCCAGATTTTGCGCCGGCACGGCGGCAACCTGATCCGCGTCCGCCTCTGGAACAACCCGGACTGGACCCGGTACAGCACCCTGGACGATGTGAAAAAAAGCATCCGCCTGGCGCATGAGGCCGGGTTGCAGGTGCTGCTGGACTTCCACTATTCCGACGACTGGGCCGACGGCGACAACCAGCCCATCCCCAAGGCGTGGGAGCGGCTGGACCAGGCCGCCCTGGTGCAGGCCGTGCACGATTTCACCCGCGACACGCTGGCAACCCTGGCGGCTGAGGGCCTGACGCCCGACATGGTGCAGGTGGGCAACGAGACCAACGGCGACATCCTGCGGGCGCCAAAGACGGAGGGGAAGCCCATCCGCTGGGCCCGCAACGCCGCCCTGCTGAACGCCGGCATCCGGGCGGTGCGGGAGGCGGCGGCCGCCACCGGCCACCCCATCCAGATCATGCTGCACGTGGCCCAGCCGGAAAACCTGGAGGCCTGGTTCGCCGATGCCGAGGCCGCCGGCGTCACCGACTTCGACATCATCGGCCTCAGCTATTACCGCAAATGGTCGCGCCAGCCGATCACGGTCATGGGCCGCACCGTCAACCGCATGGCCACCCGCTTCGACAAACACGTGCTGCTCGTGGAAACCGCCTATCCCTGGACGCTGGAGCCCAGCAGCGCCTCGCCCAGTGTGCTGGGGGACGACAGCCTGGATCCCGCCTATCCCGCCACGCCGGCGGGACAGCGGGCCTATCTGCTGGACGTCACCCGGACCGTCATCGCCAACGGCGGCATCGGCATGGTCTATTGGGCACCGGATTGGGTCGCCACCCAGTGCCGCACCCGCTGGGGCGAGGGCACCACCTGGGGCAACGCCGCCCTGTTCGGCTACGGCGCCCAGCACGCAGCATTGCCCGGCTGGGACTATGTCGGGGCCCATTACCCGACACCCATGCCGGTCACCTTCCGCCTGACCGTACCGGCCGGCGCCACGCCCTATTTCTGGGCGGATTTCCTGGACAACGGCGCCGGCGGCTTCCCGGTCAAGGCCAAGGACGGCCGCGTTGAGATCCACGCCACCGTGATGCCGGGCACGACCATCCATTACCAACTGTTCGACGGGCCGGGGTTTGAGCACCCCTTGCTGCCCGCCGGCAAGGATGGCGTCGCCACCCGCACCGTCACCACCGCCACGACCATCACCGCGAAAGCCGGTCATTGATGCTGAAGCCGCTTCTGAAGACGACCGCCGCCGCCCTGGCCCTGCTACTGGGCGCCTCCGCCGCCTTCGCCACCGACATGCCTTTCAACGATGGCTGGCAATTCCATCGGGTGGAGGATGGCCCGGCCCTGGGTCATGAGGCCCTGCCCCCGGCGGACTGGACGTGGGAAACCGTGCGCCTGCCCCACACCGCGCACCTGGAGGCGCGGATTATCCAGTCGGCGGGACAGCCGCAATGGCAGGGCGACGCCTTCTATGTGAAGCGCTTCCGCAGCGATCCGTCCTGGAAGGGCCAGCGGGTGACCTTGCGCTTCGAAGCCGCCATGAACGTGGCCGACGTCTGGCTGAACGGCCGCCACCTGGCCACCCACCTGGGCGGCTTCCTGCCTTTCACCCTGGATCTGACGGACGGGTTGAAGGCGGAAGGGGAGAATGAGGTGGTCGTGCACCTGGACAACCGCGACAACGCGGTGACGGGGCCGAAACCGCTGAAAGACCTGGACTTTAACACCTATGGCGGCCTGTACCGGGGCGTCACGCTCAGCGTCCGCGCCCCCTTGCACATCACGGATGAGATGCTGGCCGATCATGTCGCCGGCGGCGGCATCGTCGTGCGGCAGCCCCATGTCGACAGCACCCGCGCCGACCTGACGGTGACGACGGAGGTGCGCAACGACGGCGCCCAGGCGCGGCACTTCACGGTCATGCAGCGCCTGACCCGCAACGGCAAGACAGCGGCGCGGACAGCCAGCGGGGCTGTGACCCTGGCCCCTGGCACCGCCCTGGCCCTGCCGCAGGATTTATCGGTGCCCCACCCCCACCTATGGTCGCTGGATGACCCGGCGCTGTATGAGTTGGAAACGACGGTGGTGGCGGACGGCGAGGTGGTGGACAGCCGTCGTACCCGCGTCGGCCTGCGCGGCATCGTCATGACCAAGGACGGGCTGTGGCTGAATGGGCGCAAGACCTTCCTGCGCGGCGTCAACCGCCACCAGGAATACCCCTATGTCGGCTACGCCCTGTCGCCGGAGGCCAGCCGGCGGGAGGCGCGCCTGATCAAGGCCGCCGGGTTCGATTATGTCCGCCTGTCACACTATCCCCAGGACCCGGCCTTCATGGACGCGGCGGACGAGGTGGGACTGCTGGTGCTGGACGGCATCCCCGGCTGGCAGTACGCGCCGCAGGACCCCGCCTTCGCCGCCCAGGTGGTGCAGACCTGCCGCGACATGATCCGCCGCGACCGCAACCATGCCAGCGTGCTGGCGTGGGAATGCTCCCTGAACGAATCCCCCATGGCGGATGCGCTGGTGGACGCGCTGCATGCCACGGTGCATGAGGAACTGCCCGGCCCCGGCGTCTATTCTGCCGGCTGGATGCCGCGCGCCTATGACGTCTACCTCCAGGCCCGCCAGCATCGCCTGCCGGAGGCCGGCAAGAAAGAGGCGCCGGCCGCCGCCCCCGACAAGCCCCTGATCGTCTCCGAATACGGCGATTGGGAGTATTACGCCATGAACGCCGGCTTCCAGCAGGGCCAGTGGGGCGACCTGCTGCCCCAGGAACGCAGCAGCCGGCAAGAGCTGGGCGGCGCGGAAAAGGGCTTGCTGCAACAGGCGACCAACGTGCAGGAGGCGCACAACGACAATCTTGGCATGACCGCCGTGGGTGACGGCTATTGGGGCATGTTCGACTACAACCGCGGCTACGCCCCGGACCTGGAAACCTCCGGCGTCTACAGCATCGACCGCCTGCCCAAGCCGGCCGCCTATTTCTTCATGAGCCAGCGCGACGCCAAGGCCGACGGGATCGGCGCCATGGTCTACATCGCCACCCGCTGGACCTCGGAGAGTAGCACGGCGGTACGGGTGTTCAGCAATGCCGATACCGTCGAGCTACGCCTGAACGGCCGGCTGGTCGCCCGCCAGGCCCCGGACCGGGACCGTCTGTCCACCCATCTGCGCCATCCGCCCTTTACCTTCCATCTCGATCATTTCGAATCCGGAACGCTGGAGGCCGTGGCCTACATCGGCGACCGCGCGGTGGTCCACCAGCGGGTGCGCACCCCCGGCGCCGCCCATCATCTGGAACTGTCGCTGGACACCCAGGGCGTCGCCCCCGCCGCCGGCCATAACGACGTGCTGTTCGTCCGTGCCCGCCTGGTCGACGCCGACGGCACCCCCATCCCCACCACCGGCACCGACATTCACCTGGGCCTTGCTGGCGATCTGACGCTGATGAGCCCCGACCACGTGCCCACGGAAGCCGGTACCGCCAGCTTCCTCATCCGCGTGGGCGACAGCCTCAACGGCGCCGTCACGGCGGATAGCGCCGGCCTGGCAGCGGTCAGCTTGCCGGTGCGCTGAGGTGGACGGCCGGCGAGGGAGTGGTCCAAGGTACGTTCCCTTGGACCACAGCCCCGGAGCCTGCCATCGTGATCACCTGCCACGTCCGCTATGTCCTTGATCCGTACAAGGTGGCGGAATTCGAGGAATATGCCCGCCTGTGGATCCCCTTGGTGACCCGCATGGGCGGCACCCACCACGGTTATTTCCTGCCGGCGGAAGGCGCGAACAACATCGCCTTAGCCCTGTTCAGCTTCCCCAGCCTGGCAGCCTATGAGGATTACCGCCGCCGCGCGGCCGCTGATCCCGACTGCCAGGCCGCCTTCGCCCTGGAGGCACGCAACCGCAGCATCCTCAGCTATGAACGCAGTTTCATGCGGCCGGTGCTTGAGTAGGTTATCTTTAAGATTTACGCGAAAAAAAGGCCGGGGCGATGGTGCGCCCCGGCCGGGAGGGAGTAGAGAGAAGTAAAAACTAGGGAAACATACTCATCAGGAAATAACAGATACGCGAAACAACAGATGCTCAGTACTTGAACGTCACGTCGAAGGAGTAGCGCTGGCCGTACTTCTCATACCGGGCCAGACGGTCCGGCATGTTGTCGAAGTAGAGGCGCAGCGGCTCGTTCGTCAGGTTGTTGACCTGGAAGCGGAAGCCGATGTTGTCGTTCAGCTGGTAGGCGGCGCTGAAGTCCAGCGTGCTCTCCGCCTCCAGCGTCGTCAGCTGCGTCGCGTCCCAGCCGTAAATGGTAGTGAAGCGGCTGTGATACTTGTAGCCCAGGCGGGCTTCCACCCCGGCGTGGTTGTACCACAGGTCCACCGTCGCCGTGTGCCGGGCCAGGCCGTTGGCCGCCAGCGGATTGTTCACCGGTGCATATTCGTGAACGTTGCTGTTCACGTAGGCGTAGTTGGAATAGATGCCGAAGTTCTGCAGCGGCTCCGGCAGAAAGAAGAACGGCGTCTGGAAGGTGAACTCAGCACCGCGGATGAAGCCGCCGCTGCCGTTGAACGGGCTGATCATCTGATAGGGAACGCCGTTGATGTCCTGGACGGCGGTCTTGTAGCCGACGTTGCTGTCCAGGTACTTGTAGTAACCGGCGACGGCGACCAAAGCCTCCGGCCGGAAATACCACTCATAGGACAGGTCGATCTGCTTGGCCTTGTAGGGCTGCAGCTTGGGATTGCCGCCGCTGCCCGTGGGGGTGTTGCCGGTGGTGTCCAGGCTGCGGCTGGCGCGCAGCTCATCCAGCGGCGGACGGCTGATGGCCTGCGACAAGCCCAGGCGCAGGGTCTGGTCCGGCGCCACCTGGAAGTTCATGTTCAGGCTGGGCAGCGGCTCGGTATAGCTGTTGCCGACGCTGACCGGGGTATAGGGGCCGCCGTTGACGGACTGGAAGGCGCTGCTGTCGGTGTCTACGTGGATGACGCGCACGCCGACGTTGCCGCTGACCGGCACGCCGAACAGGTCGGTGTCATAGCGCAGCTTGGCGTAGCCCTCCTGCGTCTTCTCGTTCACATGCCACTTCTGCGACAGGTCTTCCGTTGCCAGGTTGGGGTTCAGCCCGCCCAGGGTCTTGTTGACCAGGCTGTCGAAGTCGCCGTCCAGCAGGGCTGGCATGGTGTAGCCCGGCACGGTGAAGTTGCTGAGCATGCTGGAGGGGATGGTGGTGCTGGTCGGGGTCTGCGTCCAGTTGTAGGCGCTGTACCACTTGGTGCGGTCGGCGATGCGAAGGCCGAAGTCGAAGGCCTTCAGCACGCTGCTGTCCAGGTCCCGCGTCACGTCCAGGCGGCCGGCGCCCAGGCTGTCACGCAGATGGTCGGGGCCGGTGTTGTTGCCCTGGGCCACCGACAGGTTGCTGTTGGCCAGCGGGTTGCCGACGACGGACAGGGTGGGCGTCACGCCGTCGCGGAAGTCGAACGTGCTGTCCACCGGGTTGGTGCTGTCGATGTACAGCGCGTTCCAGACGTTGTCGCGGTTGGCGTAGCTGTAGGAGACGTCGCCCGTGACGGTCCACTTGTCGGCCGTCCACTTGACGTTGGTGCCGGTGTTGAAGACCGAGTTCTTCTGGTCGTAGCGGGCGATGACGTTGCGCAGGTAGTTGTAGCCGACGGTACCGGCGGCCACGTCGCCGTTCTGCAGCGTGTAACTCTTGTACCAGGTGCCGGTGCCATCCCAGTTGCCCCAGTTCTGGAACCATTGCTGGTTCTGGTTCTCCACGATGTGAAACTGGGAGTAGAAGGCGTCGACCTTGATTTCCAGATTGTCGGTGGGCCGCATCTGGATGACGCCCAGCGCCCCTTTGCGCAGCTCGTCAATACGCGTCACCTCGGTCTGGGCACCCCAGGGGGTGGGGTCCTTGATGCCGTCGCCGTTCAGGTCGCCGGCATCGGCACCGGCGTTGTAGCCCCAGCCCTGGATGGAGGCGTAGCCGTTCTTCTGCTGCTGCACCGTGCCGCCCAGCGCGAAGGCGACCTTGTCGTTGATCTTGCCGACATAGGTGGCGCTGCCGCGATAGCCCACGGGGCTGTAGCTGGGCAGGTCGGCGGCGGCACCATAATAGACGGCGCCGAAGCGGCCGACGAATTGCGGCCCGGTATAGTCCAGCGGCTGGATGGTCTGCAGGTTGACGGTGCCGGCGATGCCGCCGGCGATCAGGTCGGCGGACTGCGCCTTATAGACCTGCACGCCGGTCAGCAGCTCCGATGGATACTGTTCATATCGGATGTTGCGGTCAGGCTCGCTGGATGCCACCTCGCGGCCGTCCACGGTCCCGAAGGCCAGGCGCGGCCCCAGGCCACGGATGACCGCCTGACTTTCATTGCCCCGGTCGCGGGTGCCGTTCAGGCCGGGCAGGCGCACCAGCGCCTCGGCGATGGTCACGTCGGGCAGCTGGCCGATGTCCTTGGCGGAGATGGCTTCCGACACCACGTCGGTGCTGCGCTTCTGGTCCAGGGCGTCGCGCAGGCTGGCGCGCAGGCCGGTGACGACGATCTCCTGCAAATCGTCGGTGCCACCATTGGGTGCCGAGGCGGCGCTTTGCGCGTGGGCGGAGCCGGCGAAGGCGGCGGCCACGGCGCATAAGGCCACCGCGCTGACGCCCCCGCGGACGCGGGCGGTAACCGGACGGAAATAGACTTTCTGGGCGTGCTTACGCATGTCCCTCCCCTTCGTGTTTCTTGTGGCGGAACCGCTTGGGCGGCCCGCTTTTATGGACGGTGATTCTCCACCGTCCGTCATCCACGGCATCGTCCCAGGGCCACCGCGTCCGCCATGCGGGAGGCGGATGCAGCTGATGGAACGATCCCGCCGCCTGATATTTTTATCATATTAATCGTCTTATTCGCCGTCAAGCACTCCGTTACAGAAAAAACGTCCTACGGCGCTGTACGCTTGTACGGTCAGCGCCAAGGCACGGGGGCGCCCGCGCTGGCCTCTTCAGGGCAACGCGTCAGTCCCACCGGCGAAACGGATGATTTCGGATAAAGGGCGTCGCCGCCACGGCCCCTGCACGACGGGGCCACGGGAAGCCGGAGCGTATAATCAATGCGACGATCGCCGGCCGCCCGGAACTTAGCTCCGTGGCTTCACAGGGTGGCCAGCGCGGACTCCACCAGGGCGTCCAGGGTGCCGTCATGGTGGAAGCCCGCAGCCTCGGCAGCCGGCGTCAGCAATGGCGGGTGGGCGCCGAACGCCGCCTCCAGGGTCCCATCGGGAACGTGGGTGACCAGGCCGGCGTCAGCCCCCAAACGGCGGGCGATCGCCGCGATGAGTTCCCCCATGGAGACGCACAGGGCCGGTAGGGTAACGGCGCCCCCGGCGGGCATGAGCGCGCAGTCGACACGGGCGGCGTGCAGCAGGTTATCGACGCAGCGGTCCAGCGACATGGCCCAGATGGTGGCGGCCGGCGACACCGGGCAGATGTAGGGCCGCCCGGCCGCCAGGGCATGGAACACGTCGCTCATGAAGGCGGACTTCAGGCCGGTGGCGCCGCCCGGGCGGGCCAAGATGCCGGACAGGCGGATGGCCACGGGATCGACCAGGCCCCGGCGGCGATAGTCGGCCAGCGCCACCTCCACCATCAGCTTGTGCGCGCCATAGGTCATGGCCGGCCGCAAGGGGGTGGCGTCATCCACAAGCGCCGGCATGGGATGGCCCAGCACGGCGATGGTGCTGGTGTAGACCACGCGCGGCGGCAGTGTCCGGCCCCCATGCGCGGCGGCCATCGCCTCGATCAGGTCCAGCGTGCCGTCCAGGTTCACCTTGCGCGACAGGGCGGGATCGCGGGTCGCCGCCCCGCCGGGCAGGGCGGCCAGGTGGAACAGCATATCGGCGCCGTCCGCCACCAGCCGGGCGCGCACCGCCGCGTCCGACAGGTCGCCCACCACCCGCCTGACACGGATGTCGTCAAACGCCGGCGGTTCCAGGTCGGCCAGCACCAACCGCTCCACCCTTCCCCCATTCGGGCCCCGGGCCAGCAGGCGCCGGGCCAGATGCCGGCCGACGAAGCCGCCGGCACCGGTCAGAATGATCCTCATGACGTTCCCGCTGTTGCCTGGCTCTCTCGCCGGCCACGATAGCCCCGCGCCGCCCCCTTCCCATAAACGATAGGGTGGAGGCGTGGTATCGACCGCACCGAAGGGTCGCCCGAACACCCCCTCGCCACCCGCCGGCCAATGCGACCGGAGGTAACGGGATGCCGCGCCGGAGGAGGCGCCTTTAACGGCGGCCGGCATGGTGTCGCGGCCGAACTAAGCGGCACACGAAAGTGCCGCGCGACAAAATATAAAGGTGAGCCCCCTGCACTACAAAAAGTGTTAATGCCTCTGCCCGGGTGCGTTACGCTGCGCGCACCTCTAGTAATGGGCCCCCTTCCGGGATGAGACGCGGACTTAGCTGACCAGATGGCCGAAAAAACACTAAAACCCGGCAACGACCTGATGAAACGGGTGCAACAGGCCTTCCTCACCTATGGTTACAGCGACCTCACCATGGTGGACCTGGCGGAGGCCTGCGGCTTCACCCGCCGGGCCCTATACCACTATTTCAGCAACAAGGAGGACGCGTTCAAAGCCACCATGCGGCATGAGAACGCGGCCCTGATCCAGGCGGGGATGGAGGCTGGCGCCCGCGTGCGGCAGGCCGGCGGCAGCGCGCTGGACATCATCACCGAGATCATGGACGTGCGTTACGGCTACACCCGCCGCGTCCTGTCCAAGTCTCCCCACATCATCGACCTGAACGCGGAGGCGTTCAAACGCGGCCGCGAGCAGATGATCGAAGCCGCGATCAATTTCCAGGCGCAGCTGGAAAAGCTGCTGCGGGAATTGGAGCAGGACGGCCTGCTGCGCCTGTCGCCGGAATTTACCCACGCCATGGCGGCCCAGGCCTTGGCCGATGGCGGCCGCGCCGTGAACCAGAGCTTGCCGCCCTTCCCCGCGGAGCACCTGACGGCCCGTTACCGCGCCATGTGCCGCGCCGTGCTGTTCGGCTGCGCCACCCTCCCCGAGCCCAAGGCGGAGTGAACGCCCGCTAGAGGGCGCGGCGCAGCGTCAAATTGATGCGCCGCGCGCCCAGCAGCGGGTGTGTGCCCGCCTTCAGCGGCAGGATGCCGTGATGGAACAGGCGCGACGGCCCGCCCCAGACCACCACATCGCCATGGGTCAGCGCCACCCGGCGCACGGGATCGTTCCGCTTCAGCCCGCCGAACTGGAAGGTGGCCGGCAGGCCCAGGGATAGCGACACGATGGGGTGGCCCTTGTCCCGCTCATCCCGGTCCTGGTGCAGGGTCAGGCGCGCGCCGGGTTCATACTGGTTGATCAGGCAGGCGTCGGGATCGAACCCAGCGTAGCCGGCCTCCGCCGCCGCTGCGCGCGCCAGGACGCGCACCGCCCCGGGCAGGGGCGGCCACGGCAGGCCGGTCAGCGGATCCTGAGGCGCGTAGCGATAGCCGGACCGGTCGGTGACCCAGCCGGCGGGCCCGCAGTTGGTCATGGCCACGGACATCTCGAACCCGCCGGGCGTCACCATGCGGCGGAAGGGGGCGGCGGCCGTGACGTGCGCCAGGGCCGCCAGCAGATCCTCGACACGGGGCAGCGCCCAGCCGCGCAGCAGCACGGCCCCGGGCCCGATCTCCTCCCGTGCCGGCGGGGGCGGCTCCAGCCCGGCCAGCAGATCGGTCATCATCCCAGGCGTTCGATGAGGGCCATGGCGGCGGCAGGGTTGCGCACCTTGTGGCCGCTGATGACGTAGAGATAGACATCCTTGCCGCCCGATGCCCAGTCCTTGGCCTTCTTGGCCCAGGCGTCCAGGGCGGCCTCGCTGTAGCCTTTCTCCTCCCCCTCCGTCGTGCCCATGATGCGGGCATAGGTAAAGGGGGCGGTGTCGACCTCGATCTCCGGATAGTCGCTATCGGCGGCGTGGATCACGGCGACGCCGTGCTTTTTCGCCAACTCAGTGAACGCGGGATCGCGGAAGCTGTCGTGCCGCACTTCCACCGCGTGACGCAGCGCCCGCCCGCCCGCCTCGGCCGGCAAGGCCGCCAGGAAGGCGCCGAAATCCTCCGAATCGAACTTCTTGGTCGGCATGAACTGCCAATTGATGGGGCCTAGCTTGTCCTTCAGCTCCAGCACGCCGCTGTCGATGAAGCGCTGCACCGACTCCGCGGCCTCCGCCAGCACGCGGCGGTTGGTGGTGAAACGCGGCCCCTTGAGGGAGAAGACGAAATCGTCCGGCGTCTCGTCATGCCACTTGGCGAAGCTCTCGGGCTTCTGGGAGCCGTAATAGGTGCCGTTGATCTCGATGGAGCTGAGCTTGCGGCTGGCGTATTCCAGCTCCCGTTTCTGGGTCAGGCCGTCGGGGTAGAAGGTGCCCCGCCAGGGCTCGTACGTCCAACCGCCGATGCCCACCCGGATACGGCCCTGCTTCGCCATCGCTTCCTCCCCTCGCCAATCGCCGACGTCGCATAGCGCGCCGCGCATCGTCCGTCCCCCCGTTTCCTCACACGGAAACGGGCGGCCCCGCCATAGGTGGGACACGCCCGGGAAACGTCAACGGTGTCGGAGGCAAGAACGCCTTCAGGCCTTCAGCCGTTCCGCGTGCCATTCCAGATGGTCGCGCATGAAGGTGGAAATGAAGAAGTAGGAATGGTCGTAGCCCTCCTGCAGCCGCAGGGTCAGGGGGATGCCGGCATCAGCGCAGGCCTGACGCAGCAGCTCCGGCCGCAGCTGGTTTTCCAGGAAGCTGTCGGCCGTACCCTGGTCCACCAGCAGGTCGGGCAGCCGCGCGCCATCCTGGATCAGCGCCACGGTGTCGTGGCGGCGCCAGGCGGCCGGGTCGTCGCCCAGGTAGCCGGGCAGCGCCTTCTGCCCCCAGGGCACCTGGGTGGGGGCCACGATGGGCGCGAAGGCGGAGACGGACTTGAAACGGCCCGGGTGGCGCAGGGCCACGGTCAGGGCACCGTGCCCGCCCATGGAATGGCCGGTGATGCCCTGGCGGTCCATGTCGACGGGGAAGTTGGCGGCCACCACCTCCGGCAACTCCTTGGTGACGTAGGACCACATGCGGAAATGCGGCGCCCACGGCGCTTGCGTGGCGTCGACATAGAAGCCCGCACCCTGGCCCATGTCCCAGGCGGCATCATCGGCCACGCCCTCGCCCCGCGGGCTGGTGTCGGGGCAGACGATGACCAGCCCCAGCTCGGCCGCCGCCTGCCGGAACTCGCCCTTGTCGGTCACGTTGGCATGGGTGCAGGTCAGGCCCGACAGATACCAAAGTACGGGCAGCTTGGCGCCATTCGTGGCTTGAGGCGGCAGGAAGACGCTGAACACCATGGGCGTGCCGGTCTCGGCCGAGGCATGGCGGTAGACGCCCTGGATCCCGCCATGGCTGCGGCTGGTGGATACGGTCTCAAGGGTCATGAGGGGGCCTCCAGACATAGGAAGACCGGGCGCGGCGGCCGCGCCCGGTCCTGACGGCGGATCAAATCAATACACCACCACCGAGCGGATGCTTTCGCCGGCGTGCATGAGATCAAAACCCTTGTTGATCTCGTCCAGGCTCAGGGTATGGGTGATCATGGGGTCGATCTGGATCTTCCCGTTCATGTACCAGTCGACGATCTTGGGCACGTCGGTGCGGCCCTTGGCGCCGCCGAAGGCGGAGCCCTTCCACACGCGGCCGGTAACCAGCTGGAAGGGACGGGTGGAGATCTCCTTGCCGGCCTCGGCCACGCCGATGACCACGGACACGCCCCAGCCGCGATGGCATGCTTCCAGCGCCTGGCGCATCACCAGGGTGTTGCCCGTGCAGTCGAAGGTGTAGTCGGCGCCGCCATCGGTCAGGGCCACCAGGTGCTGGACGATGTCGCCCTCAACCTTCTTCGGGTTGACGAAATGGGTCATGCCGAAGCGGCGGCCCCATTCCTCCTTGCTGTCGTTGATGTCGACGCCGACGATCTTGTCGGCGCCCACCATCCTGGCGCCCTGGATGACGTTCAGGCCGATGCCGCCCAGGCCGAAGACGACGACGTTGGCGCCGGGTTCCACCTTCGCCGTCTTCACCACGGCGCCCACGCCGGTAGTGACGCCGCAGCCGATGTAGCAGGAGGTGTTGAAGGGCGCGTCCTCCCGGATCTTGGCCAGAGCGATCTCCGGCAGCACCGTGAAGTTGGAGAAGGTGGAGCAGCCCATGTAGTGGAAAATGGGCTGGCCCTTGTAGCTGAAGCGGCTGGTGCCATCGGGCATCAGGCCCTTGCCCTGGGTCGCGCGGATGGCGGTGCACAGGTTGGTCTTGCCGGACAGGCAGGATTTGCACTGGCGGCATTCCGGCGTGTACAGCGGGATGACGTGGTCGCCCGGCTTCACGCTGGTGACGCCCGGTCCCACCTCGCGCACGATGCCGGCGCCCTCATGGCCCAGGATGGACGGGAACAGGCCTTCGCTGTCCAGGCCGTCCAGCGTGTAGGCGTCGGTGTGGCAGATGCCTGTGGCCATGATCTCGACCAGGACTTCGCCCGTCTTGGGGCCCTCCAGGTCCACTTCCACGATCTCCAGGGGCTTCTTCGCCTCGAACGCCACGGCGGCACGGGTCTTCATGGGTGCGTTTCCTATCTGGTGCAGGATTGATGCCGGCGCCTTCCCCCTCCAGAGTAAGGGGAAACCGGCCCGTGAGCCGCCACCTTACGCCAAGGCGGGCGCCCCCGTCCGCGCGACTATAGTATCGATTTCCCCGGCAACGATATCCTGACCATGCTGATCGAGAACCTGACCGACATCACCATCTTCATCCGCGTCGTCGCCACCGGCAGCCTGTCGGCGGCGGCGCGGGAGCTGGACCTGTCGCTGGCGGTGGTGTCCAAGCGCCTGGCGCGGCTGGAGGAACGGCTGGGCGTGCGCCTGGCCAACCGCACCACCCGGCGATTCAGCCTGACGGATGAGGGGTTGGAGTTCCATGAGCGCTGCGTGCGCATCGTCGCCGACCTGGAGGAGGCGCAGGATCTGGTGGCCAGCCGCCGGCGCGCCGCCACCGGCCTGCTGCGGGTGACGGCCACGGCCGCCTTCGCCCGCCGCCACATAGCCCCCCGCCTGCCCCGCTTCCACGCCCAGTATCCCGACGTGCGGGTGCAGGTGCTGGTGACCGACACGGTGGTGGATCTGGTGGAGGCCGGCATCGACGTCGCCATCCGCCAGGCGGCCCTGCCCGACAGCACCCTGATGGTGCGCTGGCTGGCACCCAACTATCGCATCCCCTGCGCCGCCCCCGGCTACATCGCCCAACATGGCGAGCCGGCGACGCCGCAGGACCTGCTGCACCACCACTGCATCGTCATGGGCGACCCGCCCATGTCCACCTGGCGCTTCGACTGCCGCGAGGCGCTGGGCGAACCGGTGGCGGTGGAAATCCGCCCCCTGATCCAGACCAATGACGGCGAGGTCGGCCACGCCGCCGCCCTGGCTGGCTCGGGCATCGTGCTGAAATCCATCTGGGACATCTGCGACGACCTGGCGACCGGCCGCCTCAAGGGCCTGCTGCCGCAGTACCACTCCCCCGCCCCGGCCATCCAGGCCGTCTACCCCGCCGGCCGCCACGCCGCCGCCAAGCTGCGCGCCTTCCTGGATTTCCTGTCGGCGGAACTGAAGGCCGACCCGTGCTGGGGGGTGGCCAACCGGCCAGCGCGCGACACCGTCACGGCCTGAGCGGCAGCCTGATCTCGAACGCCACGCCCTGCGGCGTCACCGGCTCCGCCCGCACGTCGCCGCCATGGGCGCGGGCGATGGCCTGGACGACGGCCAGGCCCAGGCCGGTGCCGCCGCTGATGCGGGCACGGGAATCGTCGGCGCGCCAGAAGGGGTCAAAGGCGTGGGCCTCCATGCCTGGCGGCAGGCCGGGCCCCTCGTCCGCCACACGCAGGACGACGCTGCCCGCCTCGGCTTTCGTCTCCACCCGCACCCGGCCGGGGGCGGCGTAGCGGCGGGCGTTCTCCAGCAAGGCCAGCAGGGCCTGGCGGACGCGGGCACCATCGGCCGACACCTCCAGCGGCGCCAGGTCGGTTTCGATCGCCAGGCCGGCGGCGGCGCAGGTGGGGCCCACCAGGGCGACCACGGCCGCCGCCTCCGCCGCCACGTCCACCTGGTCGCGCCGCAGCTCCAGCCGGCCGCTCTGCGCCAGGGTCAGCAGCTTGAGGTCGTCGACAATGCGGGTCAGCAGGTCCACCTGCCCCACCAGCCCGCGGAAGGCTTCCATGTCCGGGGTGAACACGCCGTCGGCATAACCCTGCAGGCGGCCGCGCAGGATGGTCAGGGGCGTGCGCAGCTCATGCGCGATGGCCACGTTCCAGGTGCGCATCTCGATGGCGGCGCGCTCCAGCTGAGCCGCCATGGCGTTGAAGTCCTGCACCAGTTGCTTGGTCTCGCGGAATCCGCTCTCGTCCACCGGGGCGCGGGCCGTCAGGTCGCCGCCGGCGATGCGCTTGGCGGCCCCGGCCACCGCGTCCAGCGGGGCGATCAGCCGGCGGGCGAAGCGCACCGCGGCCCGCGCCGCCATGGCGACGCCCACCATGCCCAGCAACGCCGTGACCGACCAGTCCATGACATGCTGCCAGATGCCGGGCGGATGGTGGAACAGGTCCGGCCACAGCCGGAACATGAGGGTGAAGAAGATGGTGAGGCCCACGGTCATGAGCACCAGGGCCAGGCCGGTGACCGCGGCCATGGACAGCACCAGCTGCCGGTTCAGGCCGGTGATGCGCCGGAAGTGCCACATCCTAGACGGCCGGTCCCAGGCGATAGCCCACGCCCCGCACCCCTTCCATGAAGCCGCCGGCGCCGGCGGCCTGCAGCTTGCGCCGGATGTTGCTGGCGTGGCTGTCGATGGTGCGTTCCAGCGTGTCGCCCTCGGGCAGGCAGGCGTCGATCAGTTCCCCTCGCGTGAAAGCGCGGGTGGGAGCCCGCATCATGTGGGCCAGGATGCGGAATTCCGTCAGCGTCAGGTCCAGCCGGTTGCGCTTCCCCTCCGTGGTCACCACCGCCATGTGGGCGGTCAGGTCCAATTCCAGCCCGCCCAGCCGCAGCAGGGTCTGCCCCTCGGTGGAGCGGGTGCGGCGCAGGACGGCCTTGACCCGCGCCACCACCTCCAGCGGGTTGAAGGGCTTCACGATGTAGTCGTCGGCGCCGATGCGCAGGGCCTGCAGCTTGTCCAGATCCTCGCTCAGCGCCGTCACCATGATGACCGGGGTGTCGCCGCGCCGGCGCAGCTCGGCCAGCACCTCGTACCCGTCCACCCTGGGCATCTTCACGTCCAGGATGACCAGGTCGGGCGGCAGGGCGCGGTGCAGGTCCAGCGCCACCTGGCCGTTGATGGCGGTGACGGTGCGCAGGCCTTCCCGCTCCAGATAGCCCTGCAGGATGCTGGCGATCTCCGGCTCGTCCTCGGCAATCAGCACCAGGAAGCTCATGATCCCGGTCCCTTCCTATTTCACCCCGCCGCCCAGCACCTGGTACAGCGTGACCAGGTTGCCGGCATCGGTCAGTTGCACCGACACCAGGGTCTGCTGCGCGGAATAGAGGGTGCGCTGGGCGTCCAGGGCGTTCAGATAGCTGTCCGCCCCCTGCTTGTAACGGGCCTGCGACAAGTCGTAGCTGGTCTGGGCGCTGCGCACCGTGGCCTGCTGGGCGTCCAGCTGCTCGGCGATGGTCCCACGGCGGGCCAGGGCGTTCGCCACCTCCTTGAACGCGGTCTGGATGGTCTTCTCATAGGTCGCCACCGCCGCCTGCTGCGTGGCCTTGGCATAGTCCAGGTTGGCCTGGTTGGCGCCATTGTCGAAGATGGGCACCGAGACCGAGGGCGTGAAGCTCAGCGATTGCGACTGGGCCTGGAACAGGTTGCCGAAGGCCGAACTGGCGAAGCCCGCCGCCGTCGTCAGGCTGACGGTGGGGAAGAAGGCGGCGCGGGCGGCGCCGATGTTGGCGTTGGCCGACTTCAGGCTATGCTCCGCCGACAGCACGTCCGGCCGGTTCAGCAGCACGTCGGTGCTGATCCCCGCCGGCAGGGCCGCCAGGGTGAAGGTGCGGCCCTCGATGCCATCCGGCAGATGGGCGGGGTCCACCGGCCCGCCCGTCAGCGTCTCCAGCGCGTTCAGGTCCTGCGCCACCAGGGTGGTGTAATTGGCGACGTCCGCCCGCGCCGTCTGATAGACGGTGTCGGCCTCCGCCGCGTCCAGCCGGGTGGCGACGCCGTTGCTGAGGCGCTTGCGCGTCACGTCGGCGGAATGCTGGGCGCTTTCCATGGTCGCTTGCGCAATGCGCAGCAGGCTCTTGTCGGCGGCGTAGGTGATGTAGGCGCTGGCCACCTCGGAAATCAGGCTGATGCGGGTGGCCCGCGCCGTCTCCTCCTCCGCCAGATAGGTCTCAAGGTCCGCCCGCGTCAGGCTGGCGACGCGGCCGAACAGGTCGGCCTCGAAGGCGCTGACACCGACGGCGGCGGACAGGGACTTGGTCTCCTGCCGGTTGGACCCGGCCCCGGTGCGGCTGTAGCTGCCGCTGGCCGAGGCGTTCACCGTCGGCAGCTGCGCCGCCTCCTGCACCCGGTACTTGGCCCGGGCGGCCAGCACGTTCTGCACCGCCACCCGCAGGTCGCGGTTGTTGTCCAGCGCCTGGCCGACGACGGCGCGCAGGTCGGCGTCGACGAAGAAGTCCTGCCAGCCCGTCTCCGCCACCGGCGTGGCGGCAGAGGCCGGTGGGGCATAGGCGGCCCCCTGCGGCCAGGCGGTCGGCACCGGCGCCGCGGGACGCTGATAGTCCGGATCCAGCGAGATGCAGCCGGCCAGCAGGCTAAGCGCCAGAAGGGAGGTGGTGGTGCGCAAGAACGGCCGCGTCATCACACACCCTCCGAATGCAGGTCATCGGTCTGGTCTTTCCTGGGAGCGGCGCCGTGCTTTTCGGCCAGGTCGCCGCCGAACAGCTTGCGCACCAGCACGTAGAACAGGGGCACGAAGAAGATGGCCAGGACGGTCGCCGAAATGACGCCGCCGACCACGCCGGTGCCGATGTCGTTCTGGCTGCCCGCCCCCGCCCCCGTGGCCAGGGCCAGCGGCAGCACACCGGCCACGAAGGCCAGGGAGGTCATCAGGATGGGACGCAGGCGCAAGCGCGCGCCCTCGATGGCGGCCTGCACCGTGGGTATGCCGCGCTTCTCCGCCGCCTCCGCGAACTCAACGATCAGGATGGCGTTCTTGGCGGACAGGCCGATGGTGGTCAGCAGGCCCACTTGGAAATAGATGTCGTTGCTGAGGCCGCGCAGCGTGGCCGCCGTGACGGCGCCCAGGACGCCCAGCGGGATGACCAGCAGCACCGACACCGGGATGGACCAGCTTTCATACAGGGCGGCCAGGCAGAGGAAGACCACCAGGATGGACAGGGCGTACAGCATGGGCGCCTGGCCGCTGGACAGCCGTTCCTGGTAGGACAGGCCGGTCCACGACAGGCTGGTGCCAGGCGGCAGCTGGGCCGCCAGCTTTTCCATGGTGTTCATGGCATCGCCGGAGCTGGTCTCACCGGCGGCTGCTCCCTGGATTTCCAGGGCGGCCAAGCCGTTGAATCGCTGCAGCTGCGGCGGGCCCATTTCCCAGCGCGCCTGGGCGAAGGCGGTGAAGGGCGCCATGGTGCCGTTGGATCCCGTGACGTACCAGGCCCCCAGATCCTCGGGCGCCGAGCGGTAGGGCGCATCACCCTGGACATAGACGCGCTTCACACGGCCACGGTCAATGAAGTCGTTGACGTAGTTCGCCCCCCAGGCACCGCTGAGCGTGCTGGTGATGTCGCCGATGGACAGGCCCAACGCGGTCGCCTTGGCGTGGTCGATGTCGATCTTCAGCTGCGGCGTGTCGTCCAGGCCGTTGGGGCGGACGGCCTGCAGGGTCTTTTCCTGCGCCGCCAGGCCCAGCAGCTGGTTGCGGGCGCCCATCAGGCCGGCATGGCCCAGGGTGCCGTTGTCCTGCAGCCACATGTCGAAGCCGTTGGACTGGCCCAGGCCCTGGATGGACGGCGGGATGAGGGAGAAGATCTGGGCGTCACGGATGCTGGACAGGCTTTTCGTGGCGCGGGCGGCGATGGCCTGGGCCCGGTGTTCCGCCCCCGGCCGGTCGCTCCAGTCCTTCAGCGCCAGGAAGGCCATGCCGGCGTTCTGGCCGGAACCCGCGAAGCTGAAGCCCGCCACGGTGAACAGGGCGCGCACCGTGCCGCTCTCATTCTCCAGGAAGTACTTCTCGATGGCGCGGGACACCTGGTCGGTGCGGGCGTATGTCGCCCCCACCGGCAGGGTGTACTGTACCATGACGCTGCCCTGGTCCTCATCGGGCAGGAAACTGGTGGGCAGGCGCACGAACAGCAGGGCCATGGCGCCGACGATGACGCCATAGGTCAGCATGAACAGAACGGGCCGGCCGACGATGCCGCCCAGGCGGCGGGCGTAGCCTTCCTGCCCCCGGTCGAAATTGCGGTTGAACCAGCCGGCCAGGCCCTTGGTATGGGCATGGCCGTTGGCCTTCAGCAGCGTGGCGCAGAGGGCCGGCGACAGCACCAGGGCCACCACCACCGACAGGGCCATGGCCGACACGATGGTGATGGAGAACTGGCGGTAGATCACGCCGACGGACCCACCGAAGAAGGCCATGGGCAGGAACACGGCCGACAGCACCATGGCGATGCCCACCAGGGCGCCGGTGATCTCGGTCATGGATTTCGCCGTGGCCTCGTAGGCGGACAGCTTGTCCTCGCGCATGATGCGCTCGACGTTCTCCACCACGACGATGGCGTCGTCCACCAGCAGGCCGATGGCCAGCACCATGGCGAACAGGGTCAGGGTATTGATGGAATAGCCCGCCGCCGACAGCACGCCGAAGGTACCCAGCAGCACCACGGGCACGGCGATGGCCGGGACCAGCACGGCGCGCCAGCTCTGCAGGAAGACGAACATCACGATGACCACCAGGATGATGGCCTCGATCAGGGTCTTGATCACCTCATGGATGGACAGCTTCACGAAGGCGGTGCTGTCGCGGGGATAGGCGATCTTGTAGCCGGCGGGGAAGTTGTGGGCCATGGCCTCCACCTTGGCCTTCACGGCGGCGGCGGTCTTCATGGCGTTGGCGCCGGAGGCCAGCTGCAGCGCCATGCCCGAGGCCGGGTGGCCGTTCAGCCGGGTGCTGACGCTGTAATCCTCGTTGCCCAGTTCCACCCGCGCCACGTCGCTGAGGTGCACGGTGGCGCCGTTGGTCAGCGTCTTGACGATGATCTTGCGGAACTGGTCCGGCGTCTGCAGCCGCGACATGGCGGTGACGGTGGCGTTCAGCTGCTGGGTGTCGGCGGAAGGGCGGGCACCGATCTCACCCGCCGTCACCTGGGTGTTCTGCGCCTGGATGGCGCTTTCGATGTCCGACGGCATCAGGCCGTAGCTGTGCAGCTTGTGCGGGTCCAGCCAGATGCGCATGGCGTACTGCGACCCGAAGACACGGGTGGTGCCCACGCCGTTCACGCGGCTCAGCGGGTCCTGCAGGTTGCTGACCAGGAAGTCGGCCACGTCGGCGCTGGTCGCCTTGTCCGTCTCGTCATAGACGGAGACCACCATCAGGAAGTCGGTCTGCGCCTTGGCGACGGTGATGCCCTGCTGCTGCACCTGGGTCGGCAGGCGGCTGGTGGCCTGGGACACCTTGTTCTGCACCTGCACCTGGGCCACGTCGGGGTTGGTGCCCTGCTCGAACGTGACGCTGATGCTGGCGCTGCCGTTGGAGCTGCTGCTGGAGCTGAAGTACAGCAGGTGGTCGATGCCGGTCAGCTGCTGTTCCAGCACCTGCACCACGCTGCTCTCCACCGCCTCGGCCGATGCGCCGGGGTAGGAGGCGCTGATGGAGACCGACGGCGGCGCGATGTCGGGATATTGCGAGATCGGCAGGGTGAAGATGGCCAGCACGCCGAACAGCATGATGACGATGGCGATGACCCAGGCGAAGATGGGCCGGTCGATGAAGTAGCGTGCGAACATGGCGGCTTACTTCCCGCCGGCAGGAGTCGGCGCGGGCTTGGCCGACAGGTCGACCTCCACCGGCGTCACCGTCTGGCCGGCCTTGACCTTCAGCGAGCCCTCGACGATCAACCGGTCGCCGTCCTTCAGGCCGCTGGTCAACAGCCACTTGTCGCCCACCGTGCGGTCCACGGTCAGCGGCCGCTGCTCCACCTTGTTGTCGGCCGTCACCACCAGGGCGATGGGCTCGCTCTTGGGGTTGCGCGATACGCCCTGCTGCGGCGCCAGGATGGCGTCGGGCATCACGCCCTGTTCCACCATCGTGCGGACATACATGCCGGGCAGCAGCATTTCCTGCGGGTTGGGGAACATGGCGCGCAGGGTCACGGCACCGGATTCCTGGTCCACCGACACCTCGGCGAACTTCAGTGTGCCGGGGGTGGCGTAGGCGGTGCCGTCCTCCAGCTTCAGGGTCACCTGCGCGTCGGCCTTGCCCAGCCCGCCGGAGACCAGGCGCCGCTTCAGCGACGTCATCTCCGTGCTGGACTGGGTGATGTCGACGTAGATGGGGTCCAGCTGGGTGATGGTGGCCAACGCCGTCGTCTGGTCGGCCGTCACCAAGGCCCCCTCGGTGATGCTGGACCGGCCGATGCGCCCGCTGATGGGGGCGGTGATGCGGGTGTAGTCCAGGTTGACCTTGGCGGCCTTCACCGCCGCCTTGTCGGCGATGATGGTGGCCTGGCCCTGCTGGTAGGCGGCGCGGGCGTCGTCGTAATCCTGCTTGCTGACACCCTCGACCTTCACCAGCTCGCCATAGCGCTCGGCCTTGGATTTCAGGCTGATCAGGTTGGCCTCGGCGTTGGCCAGGGTGCCCTGGGCCTGCTCGTATGCGGCCTCATAGGGCGCCGGGTCGATCTGGTACAGCAGCTGGCCCGCCTGGACCATGGCACCTTCCTCGAACAGGCGCTTCTGGATGATGCCGGCCACCTGCGGCCTCACGTCGGAGATGCGATAGGCACTGGTGCGGCCGGCCAGCTCCGCGCGCAGCGGCACCGCCTGGGTGTGCAGGACGACGAAGCCGACCTGTTGCGGCGGCGGGGCCGCCTGCTCCTGCTTCTTCTCGCAAGCCGTCAAGGCCAGCAGGGCGGCGCCCACGAGGGCCGGAAAACTCAATCGCTTCAACATCTCGGGCGTCATCCTGACGGTTACGGCGGCCACTGCAGCTCACTACCCGCGGTTGCTACACGACCCCTAGAGGCAGAAGCAAGATAGCAAAGTGGCCGATAATTCCGGGATGGATTATCCGAGTTTTGTGGAGAATGCGTGGACGGGTGATCCAGGCCGCGTTGGACCAGCCCTCTTCAGGTCAGGGGATCAGCGACACGTCAGCAAGATACCTCTGCCACCTTCAGGCTGGTCGCCGCCCGCCGGTCCTGCACCCAGCCCAGCAGGGCCAGCAGCAGGCCGCCGGCCGCCACGGCGGCCCCGGCATAGGCCACCGCCTCATAGCCCAGGCCGCCGTCGATCACCAGGCCACCCAGGAAGGCGCCGCCGGCGTTGCCCAGGTTGAAGGCGCCGATGTTGAGGGAGGCCGCCAGGTTGGGCGCGTCGCTGGCCTTTTCCAGCACCCGCATCTGCAGGGGCGGCACCGTGGCGAAGGCGGCCATGCCCCAGACGAACAGGGTGGCGATGGCGGCGATGGAGTTGTGCATGGTGAGGGAGAAACCGGCCAGGACCAGGCCCAGCAGGGCCAGCACCCCCACCAGGGCGGGCATCAGCGCCCGGTCCGCCAACTTGCCGCCCAGCACGTTGCCCAGGGTCAGGCCCAGGCCGAAGACCAGCAGGGCGCTGGTGACGCCGGTGGGCGACAGGCCCGCCGCGTGTTTCAGGATGGGGGTGATGTAGGTGAAGACGACGAACACGCCGCCGAAGCCCAGCACCGTGGTGGCCAGGGCCACCAGCACGGCCGGCCGCTTCAGCACCGCGACCTCCCGCCCCAGGCTGCCCTGTTCCGAGGCGGCAACCGGCGGCACCAGCGCCGCCACCGCCAACGCCGCCGCCAGGCCCAGCCCGGCCACGGCCCAGAAGGTAGCACGCCAGCCGAAATGCTGGCCGATCAGGGTGCCCAGGGGCACGCCCAGGATGTTGGCCAGGGTCAGGCCCGTGAACATCAGGGCGATCGCGCTGGCCCGCCGGTCCGCCGGCACCAGGCTGGCCGCGACGACGGAGCCGATGCCGAAGAAGGACCCGTGGGTGAAGCTGGCGACGATGCGGGCCACCATCAGCATGGTGTAGTTGGCGGACACCGCCGCCATCGCGTTGCCCGCGATGAACAGGACCATGAGGCCGATCAGCAGCGTCTTTCGCGGCAGCCGGCCGGTGGTCAGGGTCAGGATGGGGGCGCCCACCACCACGCCCAGGGCGTAGCCGGAGATGAGCAGGCCCGCCATGGGGATGGAGACGCCCAGGTCCACCGCCACATCGGGCAGCAAACCCATGATGACGAATTCCGTGGTGCCGATGGCGAAGGCCGCGGCGGCCAGGGCAAAGAGGGGAAGCGGCATGGAAAACACTCCGGCCTTATGAAAGGCCGCAGGGGAAAAATCCCGTCGGCGGCCTATCTGTTTCGTGTCGTACCCACCCTCGCCTTTCTCGCGCCTGCGAAAAACGGGACAGTCGCGGAAGCACTCTTCACGTTTTGGAAAGAGTGATTTGGCAACGGCGCCCATTCTTGCCACCCCGGGCCGGTGCTACATCAAAGGCCATGCAAACATTGGCAAAAGGACGCCTACAAATGTTCGACCTGACGAATAAGGATGTGCTGGTCATTGGCGGTTCCTCGGGCATAGGCCTGGCCACGGCGGTCGCCGCCGCCAAGCTGGGCGCCCGGGTCACCATCGCCTCCCGCAATGCCGAAAGGGTGGCGGCGGCGGTGGAGATCATCGGCCATCAGGCCCAGGGCCGCGCGCTGGACACGCTGGATGACGCCGCCGTCGCCGGCTTCTTCCAGAGGGGCAAGACTTACGACCATGTCGTCATCACCGCCTCCAGCACCAGCCGGGGCACGGTGGCGGAGATGCCGCTGGCCGACGCCTACGCCTCGCTGAATTCCAAGTTCTGGGGCGCGTACCGCGTGGCGCGCGCCGCCACGGTGGCCGACGCCATCAACCCCGGCGGTTCGCTGACCTTCGTCACCGGCTACCTCGCCATACGCCCCAAGAAAGGTGCCGCCCTGCAGGCCGCGATCAATGCGGGGCTGGAGGCGCTGGCCAAGGGCTTGGCCCTGGAACTGGCGCCGGTGCGGGTCAACGCCGTCTCCCCCGGCTTCGTCGATACCCCGCTGTGGGGTCACGCCCCGGCGGCGGAAAAGGCCGCCCGCCTGGCCGGCATCGCCAAAGGACTGCCCGCCGGCGTCGCCGGCCAAGGCGAACACCTCGCCGTTCAAATTATCTCAGGAATGGTCAATCCCTACCTGACCGGCAGCGTTACCTATGTGGACGGCGGCGGCGCCCTGGTCTGACCCAACGCCCCCTTTTCCCCTGACAGCCCCTTTCCCCGACAAAGAGAGCAGAACCATGCAGATCGACCTGAAGGGCCAGACGGCCATCGTCACCGGTTCCACCGCCGGCATCGGCTTCGCCATCGCGCTGGGCTTGGCCCAGGCCGGCGCATCCGTCATCCTGAACGGCCGCAGCCAGGCCACCGTCACCGCCGCCGTGGCCAAGCTGAACGAACTGGTACCCGGCGCCGACGCGCGCGGTGTAGCCGCCGACGTCAGCACGGCGGAGGGTGCCGCCGCCCTGGTGGAGGCCGTGCCCCAGGCCGACATCCTGGTGAACAACGCCGGCATCTTCGAGCCCAAGGACTTCTTCGAGACGCCGGACGAGGACTGGACCCGCATGTTCGACGTCAACGTCCTGTCGGGCGTGCGCCTGTCGCGCAGCTACCTCAAGGGCATGCTGGAGCGCAACCAGGGTCGCGTCATCTTCATCTCGTCGGAATCCGGGCTGAACATCCCGGTGGAGATGATCCACTACGGCTTCAGCAAGACGGCCCAGCTGGCGGTGTCGCGCGGCCTGGCCAAGCTGACGCGGGGCAGCAAGGTCACCGTCAACGCCGTCCTGCCCGGCCCCACCCTGTCGGAAGGCGTAGAAGCCATGCTGAAGGACCAGGTGGCCAAGACCGGCAAGCCCATCGAGGAGGTCGGCGCCGATTTCGTCCGCGCCTTCCGCCCGACCTCGCTGATCCAGCGCACGGCGACGGTGGAAGAGGTGGCGAACATGGTGGTCTACGCCTGCTCCCCCCAGGCGTCGGCCACCAATGGGGCCGCCCTGCGCGTGGACGGCGGCGTGGTCGACTTCATCGCCTGATACCGGAAGGTCCATCCCTCATGCGGCGCTTGATTCCCCTGATCCTGGCGGCCGCCCTGGCCGCCAGCCCCGCTGTCTCCACCACGGCGGGGGCCTCCTCCACCGTCGCCCCGGCGGCGGCGGAGCCCATCGGCATCGCGCTGGAGGGATGGCCCTATCCCTTCCCCGTCAGTTATTTCGAGTTCCAGGTGAAGGGGCAGACGCTGCGCCAGGCCTATATGGACGTGGCGCCCGCCGGCAAACCGAATGGCCGCGTGGCCCTGCTGTTCCACGGCCGCAACTTCCCCGCCAGCTATTGGGACAAGGTCATCCGCGCCTTCACCGCTGACGGCTACCGCGTCATCGCCACCGACCAGATCGGCTTCGGCAAATCGTCCAAGCCCGACCTGCCCTACAGCTTCGATTTCTTCGCCGCCAACAGCGCCGCCCTGCTGGACAGTCTGGGCATCAAGCAGGTGGATCTGGTGGGCCATTCCATGGGTGGCATGCTGGCCGCCCGCTTCACCCGCACCTATCCGGAGCGGGTGCGCCGCCTGGTGCTGGAGGCGCCGGTGGGTCTGGAGGATTACCGCCTGACCGTGCCGCCAGTCAGCGACGCCTTCCTCTACGACCGTGAATACGCCCTGACGGCGGACGCCTACCGCGACTTCCTGAAGAACACCTATTCCCTCTCCGTGCCGGTGGCGGAGATCGAGCCCTTCGTCGGCCTGCGCGAGCGGCTGAAGGCCAGCGGCGAGTATCCGCGCTGGGTGACGTCCTTCATCAAGTCCTATCAGATGATCCACGACCAGCCGGTGGTGCACGAATACCCGCTGATCGCCACCCCCACCCTGTTCATCATGGGGTCGGCCGACCACAACGCGCCGGGCAAGCCCTACACCACCAAGAATCTGGGGGCCGGCATGGGCCGCAACGCCGACAACGCCGACAACGCCAAGGCCATCGCCGCGTCCATGCTCAACGCCCAGGTGGTGGTGTTCGACGGCGTGGGTCATCTGGTCCACCTGGAACGGCCGGAAGATTTCAACAGGACGGCGCTGGGGTTCCTGGACCGCTAACACCTCAGAGGTCGTCGTAGAGGTTGCCCTCGTCCAGGGGCGGGGCGTGCTGTTTGCCGGGGCGGGCGGGCGCCTGCCTTGCCGCCGCCGCATCCGCGCGCACGGCGGCCAGCGGGCGGTCATCCACCATCACGTCCTCATCCGTGTCCGGGCCGGGGTCGCTCTCCGGCTTGACGCCGGCGTTGCGCAGCCATTCCCCGCACCAGTCGGTGGACAGGGTGGTGGGGAAGACGCCGCCCGGCGCCCGGTCGGTCACCACCGGCGGATAGCGCCGGCACTGTCCCTTGGGCCCCCGCTCCCGCACGCCGCCACCCAGCCAGTGGCGGCAGGTGTAGCAAATCTCGGAACGGCGGACGGCCATGGGACCAGGCTTTCAGCTGCGGATGTCGTGTGCGCCCCTTATACCATGCCCTCGAGCCGGCGATGCAAATGAGGATAAGCCAATGCCCATTTGCGGCGGGCGGTCACGCCAGTATCCGCGTATATGGTTTAAGGCCAACTTTGGAGAGCTTCATGGGCAAGACCAAGTATTCCCTGCGGCCCCGATCTTGGCCAAAATTGATTGCGAACCGTCTCACCAAGAAGCTGTCCGCCTTGGAAACGGAGGCATTTTTCCGCGACCGAGCTACCGACGGTTCACGCGATGCCTTCCTGGCTTTTCTGGATGGCGCTGGGGATGAAAAACCTGCCGCTGGCGATAGCCCTACGGAACCATCGCACTGACATGAGGGGGAGGACAGGCACAAACCCGCCCTCCCCACGCCCATCACGGCACAAATGGATCGACGGTCTGGATCGAGCCGTCGGCGTTGAAGTGCAGCTCGGTCACCTTGACGTTGCGCAGGTGGTTTTTGCCGCTCAGCTGGTTGTCGGCATAGAACAGCCAGGTCTTGCCGCCCCAATCGACGATGGAGTGATGGGTGGTCCAGCCCTGTACCGGCAGCAGGAAATGGCCCTGGTACTTGAAGGGGCCATAGGGGTTGTCGCCGGTGGCGTAGGCCAGGAAGTGGGTGTCGCCGGTGGAATAGGTGAAGTAGTAGGTGCCGCCGCGCTTGTACATCCACGACGCCTCGAAGAAGCGCCGCTCATGGTCGCCGCCCAGCAAGGGCTTGCCGTCCTGGCCCAGGATGACGACGTCGCGCGGCTTTTCCGCGAAGGTCTTCATGTCCGGCGACAGCTTGGCGATCTTGGCGCTGAGCGCGGGCTTGTCGTCCTGCTTCAGGTCGGTGTCGCCGATGCCGGCGTCGTAATGGCCCTTGGCCCACTTCTGCAGCTGGCCGCCCCAGATGCCGCCGAAATACATGTAGCTGCTGCCGTCCGCGTCGGTGAACACGGCGGGGTCGATGGAGAAGCTGCCGGGGATTGGCTTGGGCTCCGCCTTGAAGGGGCCGGTGGGCGAAGTGCCGGTGGCGACGCCGATGTGGAAGACGCCCTTCTTATCCTTGGCGGGGAAATAGAGGTAATAGGTGCCGTTCTTGTACGCGGCATCCGGGGCCCACATGAATTCCTTGGCCCAGGGGACCTGCTCCACCGACAGCGCCACGCCGCCGATGGTCACCTTGCCGCCGATCGCGTCCATGGACAGGACGCGATAGTCGCGCATGGCGTACTGGCTGCCCAGGTCGTCGTCGGGGATGCCGGCATCGATGTCGTGGCTGGGATAGACGTAGATTTTGCCGTCGAACACATGCGCCGAGGGATCGGCCGTGTAAATTTCGGTCACCAGCGGCTGCGACAGGAAATGCTTGCCGTTGAGCGCCACCGGATTCTGGGTGGTCGACTGGGCGGCGGCCTCGGGGGGCTTGTCCTGGGCTGTGGCGACCCCGGCCGCCATGAGCGCGCCCACGACAGGCAGGGTGAAACCGAACAAGCGACGCATGTGTCCTCCCGATATTTTTATGGCCCCTATCCTCGCGGCGGGGCGGCAAGGCCGGAAAGTTACCGCTACCATTGGCCGAACACAAGGGCATCCGCGCGGGCGTCACCTGCGGGCCATGGGCCTGATTTGCCAGCATTGGCTGTGTGGTTTCCCCGCCACTCAACGCAATATGCGGGGGCCAATATGCGGGGGTCGCGCTTGAAGGGCGCCCTTGGCCTCACTAGTCTCTGCACATCTCTTCCGGGCCGCCGCTGGGCGGCGCCGGGCCCAGACATGACGGAAGACGGCTTTGGACATACGCGACGGTTTCATCGGAACGATCGGCCATACCCCCTTGGTCCGGCTGGAAGCGGCCTCCAAGGCGACGGGCTGTGACATCCTGGCCAAGGCCGAGTTCCTGAACCCCGGCGGGTCGGTCAAGGACCGCGCGGCCCTGGCCATCATCCAGGATGCCATCAAGCGCGGCACGCTGAAGCCCGGCGGCACCATCGTCGAAGGCACCGCCGGCAACACCGGCATCGGCCTGGCCCTGGTGGGCAACGCCTGGGGCTTCAAGACCGTCATCGTCATGCCCGAGACGCAGAGCCAGGAAAAGAAGGACATGCTGCGCCTGATCGGCGCCGACCTGCGCCTGGTGCCGGCCGTGCCCTACAAGGACCCGGGCAACTATGTCCATGTCAGCCGCCGCATCGCGGAGGAACTGGCGGCGACGGAGCCCAACGGCGCCGTCTGGGCCAACCAGTT
Source organism: Nitrospirillum amazonense (assembly GCF_007828035.1). Lineage (GTDB taxonomy): Bacteria > Pseudomonadota > Alphaproteobacteria > Azospirillales > Azospirillaceae > Nitrospirillum > Nitrospirillum amazonense. The sequence goes on from NZ_VITV01000001.1 coordinate 62,539, forward strand.
CGACAACCTGGCCAACCGCGAGGGCCACCGCGCCACCACCGGCGTGGAAATCTGGGAACAGACCGGCGGCAAGGTCGATGCTTTCACCTGCGCCGTGGGCACCGGCGGCACGCTGGCCGGCGTGGCCCTGGCCCTGAAGGATCGCAACCCCAACGTTCGCATCGTGATGGCCGACCCGCTGGGCAGCGTGCTGTACAGCTGGAAGAAGACGGGGGAACTGGTGTCCTCCGGCACCTCCATCACCGAGGGTATCGGCCAGGGCCGCGTCACCGCCAACCTGCTGGACGCCCCCATCGACGACGCCGTGCAGATCCCCGATGAGGAAGCCCTGCCCATCATCTTCGACCTGGTGAAGACGCAAGGCCTGGTGGTGGGCGGATCCAGCGGCATCAACGTCGCTGCCGCCATCCGCGTCGCCCGCGACCTCGGCCCCGGCCACACGGTGGTGACGGTGCTGTGCGACTTCGGCACCCGCTACCAGTCCAAGCTGTTCAACCCGGAATTCCTGCGGGAACGGAACCTGCCCGTTCCCGGCTGGCTGTGACCCGGCTGGCTCTGTGATAAGGAGGCGAAGCCCATGACCCCCAGTTCCACGACCCCGGGCGCCCTCGTCAGCACCGACTGGCTGGCCCAGCACCTGAATGACCCGGACATCCGGGTGGTGGACGCCAGCTATCACATGCCGGCCGTGCCGCGCGACGCCCAGGCCGAATTCATCGCCCAGCACATCCCCGGCGCCGTCTTCTTCGACATCGACGGCATCGCCGACAAGACCGTCCCCCTGCCCCACATGCTGCCCACCGCCGAGGTGTTCGCCCAGGCCGTGGCCGACCTGGGCATCGGCCGCGACAGCACCGTCGTCGTCTACGACGTCTATGACCTGTTCAGCGCGGCCCGGGTGTGGTGGACCTTCCGCGTGTTCGGTCACGACAAGGTCTATGTCCTGGACGGCGGCCTGCCCAAATGGCTGGCGGAGGGCCGGCCGGTGGAGGCCGGCCCCGCCCAGCCCAAACCGGCGGGAGAGCCGATCGCCGCCCGCCTGAACCCGGCCCTGGTGCGCGATGCCGACGCCATCCGCGAAAACGTGGACCGCAAGGTGGAGCAGGTGGTGGACGCCCGCTCGCAAGGCCGGTTCGAGGCGACGGCGCCGGAGCCGCGCGCCGGCTTGCGCGGCGGCCACATCCCGGGCAGCCGCAACGTGCCCTTCAACGACCTGATCGCGGGCGGCCGCCTGCGGCCGCCGGATGAACTGGCGGCGCGCTTTCAGGACGCCGGCGTGGACGTGAACCGTCCCTTGGTCACCAGCTGCGGCAGCGGGCTGACCGCCGCCATCCTGGCCCTGGCGCTCTATGAGATCGGCCAGCCTGAGGTCGCCATCTATGACGGGTCATGGACGGAATGGGGCGGCCGGGCGGACCTGCCCGTCGCCACCGGTCCGGCCTGAGGCCGTCCATGAAGCCCGAGACCTGGACGCTGCCGGCCGACCTGCCGGCCGGCAAGCTGCCCGTCACCGTCACCTACCTGGAAATGGCGGAGCCGCCGGCCGGCCCGGCGCGGACGAGGCCCGAGGACGTGGACGGCCCGGTGCATGCCCGGAACTGCCCGCCCGCCTATTACCGCTTCCTCTACGACACGGTGGGGGAGCCGTGGCTGTGGGAATACCGCCGCCGCATGGCGCCGGAGCGCCTGGCCGAGATCCTGGCCGACCCGGCGGTGGAGGTGCACGTCGTCTCCGTCCAGGGCGTGCCCGCCGGCTATATCGAGCTGGACGCGGAAAAGCTGGCCAGCGACGGCGCCATGGACGTGGCCTATTTCGGCCTGATGCCCTGGGCCATCGGCCGGGGCATCGGCCCCTGGCTGCTGGACTGGGGCGTGCGCCTGGCCTGGACCAAGCCGTCGGTGCGGCGGCTGACCGTCAACACCTGCACCTTCGACCACCCGTCGGCCCTGGGACTGTACCAGCGCGCGGGCTTCAAGGTCCTGCGGACGGAGGACAAGCTGGTGGACGATCCGCGCCTGACCGGCCTGCTGCCCCTGTCGGCCGCCCCGCACATCCCCCTGGCGCGCCGCCCTTAAGTCCCCGCCCTCAAGCCTGCGCCATTTGCCGCATCCCAAGACCCGCAAGGTTGCATGATCGTCCGACGTGCCATCCCCGAAGGGGCGCAACGCGTGCAGTTCTGCGCGCACTCCTGCACAGGAGCCGCCCCGCCACCAGGCAGGGGGAACGGGGCGATGACGACCATGGTGACGACGGCAGAGGCGCCGGCCGGCAAGCTGCCGGTGCTGGTAACCTTCATGGAGATGGCCAAGCGGCCCGGGACGCCGGAATGGCCCATGCCGGAAGGGGTGCACGGTCCGGTATTGGCCCGGCACTGCACCCTGGCCTATTATCGCTTCCTCTACGACACGATCGGCGAGCCATGGCTGTGGGAGATCCGGCGGCGCATGGACCAGGGTGAACTGGCCCGGATGCTGGCCGACCCGCAGGTGGAGGTGCATGTGATCCATGTCGACGGCATGCCCGCCGGCTTTGTGGAACTGGATTGGCGCCTGTTGCCGGCCGATGGCACGGTCGCCATCGACTATCTGGGCCTGATGCCCTGGGCCATTGGCCGGGGCCTGGGGGGCTGGCTGCTGGACTGGGCCGTGCGCCGGGTATGGGAACGCCCGCGCGTCCGCCGCCTGACCATCAACACCTGCAGCTTCGACCACCCCGCGGCATTGCCCCTGTACCAGCGCGCCGGCTTCCGCCGCCTGCGGCAGGAACGCAAGTTCGTCGACGATCCCCGGCGCGCGGGTGTCCTGCCGCTGGGGGCCGCCCCCCACATTCCGCTGGCGCGGCCGGTACCCCCCGCCCCGCCCCTTGCCCCGGCGCCTGACGGCGCACCGCCGCAAGCCGGTGACCCGTCCCGCCGGCCCATGGCCTTCCGCCCCACGGCTGGCAGCCCATGAGTTTGCTGGCGGCTGTGCGTGCGCCTGAGGTGCGATTGGCCTTCCGCGTCACCGTCGCCGGCACGGCGGCGCTGGCCATGGCCCGCCTGTTCAACCTGCCCCAGGGCTACTGGGCCGTCATCACCGCCATCATGGTCATGCAGGCCAGCATCGGCGGCTCATTGAAGGCGGCGCTGGACCGGTTCGCCGGTACCCTGTCCGGGGCCGCGTGGGGTGCCCTGGTCGCCACCTTCGGCCTGCACGACACGCTGTTGCACCTGTGCCTGACCCTGGCCATGGCGCTGGCGCCCCTGGCTTGGCTGGCCGCCCGCTATCCCGTGTGCAAGCTGGCGCCGGTCACCGCCGTCATCGTGCTGCTGACCTCCGGCGGGGGGACGCAATCGTCCTTCATGCTGGCGCTGGACCGGGTGTTCGAGATCGTCATCGGCAACGTCATCGGCCTGGCCGTGGCCCTGTTCGTGTTTCCCGCCCGCGCCCATGGCGTGGTGCTGGCCACCGCCGCACGGGTGGCCGACCTGTGCGCCGACATGCTGGATGTGCTGCTGGACCCGGACTTGGCCGACGATGTGCGCCAGGGACTGTCCAAGCGCCACGCCCAGCTGTGGGCGGCGCTGCGCCCTCTGGATACGGCAGCGGAAGAGGCGCAGCGGGAACGCCGCACCTGGCTGGGCGATCAGCGTGACCCGGCCCCCCTGGTACGCACCCTGACGCGCGTGCGCCATGACCTGGTGATGGTGGGCCGCGCCACCAGCAACCGCGCGCCCTCGGGCGTGGCCGCCGCCCAGCGGCTGGAAGGCCCCCAGGCGGAAGTGCGCCGGCAAGGCGTCCTGTTCCTGCGCCACGCCGCCATGGCCATGCGTGCGCCTTCGGCGCTGCACGGACAAGGACAGATACCGCCCGTCGAGCCTGTGCAGGCCGCGACCCACGCCTATCTGGACATGGTGCAAACCTTGCGGGCGGAGGGTGTGTTGCGGGAGCTGCCGCGCGGCGTGACGGGACAGATCTACACCCTGTCCTTCGCGCTGGAACAGCTGAGCCAGGATCTGACGGACCTGCATGCCCGGGCGGAGGAGATGATCCCGCCGGCCCGGCATCCGGAAAAGAAGCCGGAGGAAATCGCCGTGCTTGCCGGTGTGGAACCTGTGGCCACCCAGCCGCCGACGACGCCGCAGGATACCCCGTCACCAGGGTAAGGGTCCCCAGCGTGAGGCGGACCAGCGTGGGGCGAGAGCGGGCAAATCCCGCCGTCCCGCCCCGCACCGGAGAGACGCTGGTGGGCTTGATCAGCGGGCGGTGTCGGCCACCTGCTCGGCCGGCAGGGTGGCGAAGTCGCGGGCCACGACCTTCAGGTCATGGATGGTGCGATCATAGCTGTTGGCGATGGCGGCACGGCCGTCGGGCGTCCAGGCGATAACGCTGCGGGCGCTTAGATTGTCCAGGCAGGCCAGGCGGGCCTGGGTGGCCTTGCCATAGGCGCGGACCTCGGCCGTGGCGGCGCTGACCTCGGCGGCCGTGGCGGTGGCGGACAGGTGGTTCACGGGGGCCACGGGAGCCTTGCCGCAGGCGCGCTCAACACCCAGGGATTGGGCGGAGGCAGGAAGGGTGGCGGTGACCATGCCACCCAGGACCAGGGCGGCGAAAACACGGGAAACGGAAGCCATGTTGATCTCTCCGATGGCGAAAGGTTGTGCCTTGACGGTCGCGCCCTCCCCGCGGATTGATTGGCGAAACTGCCATTTCGCATACGCACATTATTTATTGTGCGCCGCGGCAACCGTACGATCGCCGGGTTGGGGTGTCAACAATGACCCGACCATTGATAACGCTATCATCGCCGAACAATTTTGCCCGAACCCCTTGGCTGAAAACAGAATTATCCTTCTGATCTGAATATTTTGCAGCCGCGCATGGCTGCCATGAGCAAAATGACAAAGGCGGCCGGTGACCGGCCGCCTTCGCTGATGAATCGTGAAAGAGACGACGCGGTGGCTAGTCGCCGGATGGCGCCGGGGCCAGGGTCGGGCTAGTGGTGCCGCTATTAGCGGCGACCTTGGCCAGGCAGGCGCTGCGCGCCTTGGCCTTGGCGGCGTAGCTGTTCACCTGGGCCACGAAGGCGTCGCCGTTGATGGACGCCGGCCGCGCGTCCAGGCGCTTCAGCGACAGGGTGGGCGCCGGACCGCAAGGGCTGGCCGCATCCGCGGCCCAAGCGGCGCTACTGGTGACGGTGCCACCGGCCAAGCCGGCCAAGGCAAAAAGGGCGCAAGCAATGGATTTGGACATCGCAGTCATGGGTCATCTCCTTGAAAAAACAAGGCCTTGGTGTCTTCTCGACCCGTACCCGCCCCGGTGCGGTCCGGCCTGTCGCCGGCTTCGTTAATTTCACGTTATAGTGGTTGCGTTATGTAATAACGCTACCTTTGCCTGTTACCGGTGTCAATCACGCCGACGGCAGGGAAGAGGCGCCTTCGCCATAGGGCGACGGGCGCAAAAGGTAGAGGGCTGAACCACTTGCCCACGGCATCGGCGCCTTAAGCGCGATACGTCGGTCACCGGTACGCATAGCTGCCATGCATCAACGCGAACCTGCCACAGGCTGGCCCGCGCGGGGCGGACAGGTACCCTTGCCGTCAGAAGGCTGCGCCGGATCAAGGCGATGGCGGCAAACAAGAAGGGGCGGTGACAATGGGTAAGCGGCATTTCGGCTGGATATTGGCCCTGGGCACGAGCGTGGGGGGCCTGATAGCCGCCGCCCTGCCGGCCCATGCCGGTGATCGTGAAACGGCGCAGGCCACGTTGGACACCCGCGCCGCGGTGGAGCAGCCCAAGATCATCGCCTGGCGCCGCGACATCCATGAACATCCCGAGCTGGGCAACCAAGAGACGCGCACGGCGGCCCTGGTGGCCAAACACCTGAAGAGCCTGGGCCTGGAGGTGCGCACCGGTGTGGCCAAGACCGGCGTGGTGGCCGTGCTGAAGGGCGGCAAGCCCGGCCCCGTGGTGGCCCTGCGCGCCGACATGGACGCCCTGCCGGTGGCGGAGCAGGTGGACGTGCCCTTCGCCTCGAAGGTGAAGACCCAGTACAATGGCCAGGAGGTGGGCGTGATGCACGCTTGCGGCCACGACACCCACGTCGCCATGCTGATGGGCGTGGCCGAGGTGCTGGCCGGCATGAAGGACCAGCTGCCCGGCACAGTGAAGTTCATCTTCCAGCCCGCCGAGGAAGGCCTGCCCAAGGGGGAGGTCGGCGGTGCCGAGCAGATGCTGAAGGAAGGTGCCTTCGATAACCCCAAGCCCGACGCTGTCTTCGGCGTGCACGTCATCTCTACCCTGCATGCCGGCGACGTGGGCTACCGCCCCGGCCCCTTCATGGCGGCGGCGGATGAGTTCGTCATCACCGTGCATGGCAAGCAGAGCCACGGCGCCCTGCCCTGGACCGGCGTGGACCCCATCGTCACCGCCTCTCAGATCGTGCTGGGGATGCAGACCATCGAAAGCCGGCAGATGGAGGTGATCAAGGAACCGTCCATCCTGAGCGTGGGCAGCATCCATGGCGGCAACCGCAACAACATCATCCCCGACACGGTGACCCTGAACGGCACCATCCGCACCTTCGACGAGGGCATGCGCGCCGACATCGACAAGCGCCTGCGCCGCACCGTGGCCGGCATCGCCGAGTCCGCCGGCGCCACCGCCGATGTGGACATCATCAAGGGCTATCCCGTCACCATCAACAACCCGGAACTGACGGCCAAGATCGTCCCCACCCTGCAGCGGGTGGCGGGCAAGGAGCATGTGAAGCTGATCGACAAGGTCACCCCGTCGGAGGACTTCTCCTTCTACGAACAGCAGGTGCCGGGCGTGTACCTGTTCGTGGGCATCACCCCGCCGGAGACGGACCTGTCCAAGGCGGCGTCCAACCACTCGCCCAAGTTTTTCGTGGACGAGTCCGGCCTGATCGTCGGCGCCCGCACCCTGGCCCACCTGACCGTGGATTACCTGTACGGGCTGTAAAGGACCATTGTGAATGGTCATATTCGTATAATAGCTTAAAACCTTGTCTTTATAGGGACCTGTTCAAAATGGAAGGAACGCCAGAACCTACAAAAGAGACGTATGCTGCAGTCGGTCATTTATGCGTGGCTTGGTCATATGTCGAGATGCTGAGCGAACAAACGCTATGGGGAATTCTCAGCCTAAACAGGGAACAGGGTGAGGCATTTATTTGGCGCATGCCATTACTACAACGCTGGCAGGTAATTGTCAGGGAGGCAAAAAAGAAATTTAACGAATCTGAAATTAAAGAATTGTTGAAAATAAAGCATCTGGTAGAGACGGTGCAACGGGATCGCAATATAGTAGTTCACGGCATAGTTCATGCATCTATCGCCTTGGCCAATCCCATCTCAAAATACGATAGAATTGCGGGCATCGGTGATCCGATTCAATTCTCCAGACCTCCCTGCTGGACTATCTACATCGGCGAAGATGCGGGTAAGAATTTTCAAGTCTCGACAGAGGCCGTACTTATTATAAAAGAGAATGCTGAAAAAGTTCAAGAGCTCATAAGATCGTACAATATTAATAAAGGCTTTACTGCAGGAACTGTTCCGAATGATAATATAGAGCCAAATTGGCCCAAAAGAATATAGAACTCAGGCGACCTATATTATATAATTTCAGCAGGACTGTAATATATTGCCCCTTCTTGGGACCGCGCGTAACCTCATTTCAAAACTTTGGACGCATTGGTGGCATGCCTCTGCATAGGAATGGCTCCGCTTCCGTCCGGTCCGTCACGGTGCCACCATATAAGCGCCCCTTCCCGCTTCGAACCTGCGCGCTATGGCTCACGACACAAAAAGCTCCAGCGACCCGACAAACCCCGCCACCCTGCTGGTCCATGCCGGCCGCAACCCGCTGGACAATTATGGCGTGGTCAACGTGCCGCCCTATCGCGCCTCCACCATCCTGTTCTCCTGCCTGGATGAGTTGGAGGGGCACGATCCCGAGCATAGGGCGCCGCGCTACGGCCGTCGCTCCACCCCCAGCAGCCTGGCGTTCGAGGACGCGGTGGCGGCGCTGGAGGGCGGGCACCGCGCGGTGGTGGCCAGCTCCGGCCTGGCCGCCGTCACCACCGCCCTGCTGGCCTATGCCAAGGCCGGCGGTCATCTGCTGGTGGCCGACACGGTCTATGGCCCGTCGCGCGATTTCTGCGACAAGGTGCTGACGCGCCTGGGCGTGAGCGTGGAGTATGTCGACCCGCTGATCGGCGCCGACATCCGGCACAAGCTGCGGCCGGAGACCACGGCCATCCTGCTGGAATCCCCCGGATCCCTGACCTTCGAGGTGCAGGACGTCCCCGCCATCGCGAAGGCCGCCCACGACAAGGGCGTGGCCGTGCTGGTGGACAGCACGTGGTCGGCCGGCATCTGCAGCAAGCCGCTGAACCTGGGCGCCGACGTCGTCATCCACGCCGCCACCAAGTATTTCGTGGGCCATGCCGACGCGACCGTGGGCGTCATCGTCGGCACGCGCGAGGCTTGGCAGCGGGTGAAGGACACCGCCCTGCAGCTGGGCCAGAACGTGGGCGGCGACGACCTGTATCTGGCCATGCGCGGCATGCGCACCCTGGCCGCCCGCATGGCCCGCCACCAGGAGACGGCACTGGCCATCGCCCGCTGGCTGAAGGGCCGGGACGAGGTGCAGCGCGTGCTGCACCCGGCCTTCGCCGACTGCCCCGGCCATAACATCTGGAAGCGCGACTTCACCGGATCCAGCGGCCTGTTCACGGTGGAACTGAAGAAGCAGCCGCGCGCCGCCGTCGCCGCCCTGGTCGACGGCATGTCCCACTTCGGCATCGGCTTCAGCTGGGGCGGGTTCGAATCCCTGATCCTGCCCACCGACCCGCGCAAGATCCGTACGGCCACGCCCTGGACTGGCACCGGCACCCTGGTCCGCCTGCATGCCGGCCTGGAGGATGCCGACGACCTGATCCGCGACCTGGAACGGGGCCTTGCCCGCATGAAGGGAACCACCGCGTGAGCATGAGTGCCGACATCGCCTATCCCCTGCCCGCCGCCACCGTCGAGGCGACGCTGGCCGCCATCCGCTTCGACGCCAACGGCCTGGTGCCGGCCATCGCCCAGCAGCACGACACGGGTGAGGTGCTGATGATGGCCTGGATGAACCGTGAGTCCGTGGCCGAAAGTCTGGCCACCGGCCGGGTCTGCTATTGGTCGCGCTCGCGCCAGTCCTTCTGGCGCAAGGGCGACACCTCGGGCCAGGTGCAGCACCTGCGGGAACTGCGGGTGGATTGCGACGGCGACACCCTGCTGCTGCTGGTCGACCAGGTGGGGGTGGCCTGCCATACCGGCCGCCGGTCCTGCTTCTACCGTTCGGCGACGCCGGACGGGCTGTCCACAATCGCGGATGTGGTCACCGACCCCCTGGACCTGTATCCGCCGCATGGCCACAAACACACAACAACTTAGCTAAAAGTCCAGCAATCGTTTCCTGTTTCCAGTATTGTCCAATTGACGGCGACTGCTTGGTGGCCGACCATTTGGCAGTGGGGTCCGATCCGGTTTTTGGGTGGAACCGGTGGATCCCCCGTGGGGGAAGACGGGTATGACTGGCGCTGTTCAGGGGGCTGGTGGCGAATTGGGATCGTCATCCCCACGCCCCCGTGACTTGGCGCAGGCCGCCACCCTGTTCGCGGCCCCCACCACACCATCGCAGCACGCGGCGGCCTTCCTGGTCGGCCTGGCGATGCTGGCCCTGTTCCTGATCGGCGCCATGGGGGCGAAAACGCCCGTGGGCAACATCCCCGGCCTGCTGCCCGCCTACGCCGTCATCATCCTGGTCACCGACCTGCTGACGTCCTTCCTGATCGCCAGCCAGTTCCTGCTGTCCGGCCACCGCGCGCTGCTGTGGCTGGTGGGTGGCTACGCCTATTCCGGCGCCATGGCCGTGCTGCAGGTGGCGGCCCTGCCCGGCGCCTTCGCGCCCCTGGACCCGGACGGCCCGCTGTCGCAGTCGGCGCTGTGGCTGTACACGGCTTGGCACATGGCCTTCCCGCTGGCGGTGCTGGGCTTCGCCCAGCGACAGCGCCAGGCCCCGCCGCCGGTGGCGGGCGACGTGCGCAAGATGCTGGCGCTTGGCATTGGGCTGGGCGCCGTGCTGGCGGCCGGCCTCACCCTGGCCGCGGTGCTGTTCTCCGTGGACCGCTGGCTGCCGCGCGTGACCCTGGTCAACACCTACAACAATGACATGGCGGTCAAGGTCATCTACGTGGCCATGCTGCTGATCAACTTCTGCACGCCGGCCATCCTGGCGACGGTGACCAAGGTCCGCACGGTGGGACATCTGGGGCTGTTGATCTCCACCGTCGCCCTGGCGATGGACACGCTGCTGAACGGCCTGGGCCTGGCACGCTTCACCTTGGGCTGGTTCCTGGCCCGCGCCGATGGCGCCATCGCCTCCAGCGTCGTGCTGCTGCTGCTGTTGGCGGAAATGGTCGCCCTGTATCGCCGCGTCCACCTGATGAACGGGCAGCTGAACGCCCAGCGCGAGCGTCTGCTGGCCCTGACCGGCGACCTGGACCGCGCCCGGCGCACGGCGGAAGAGGCCCGGCAGGTGGCGGAGCGGGCCAACGCCGCCAAGTCTGACTTCCTGGCCAACATGAGCCACGAAATCCGCACCCCCATGAACGGTGTCACCGGCATGGCACAAATACTGCTGGACACACCGCTGACCACCCAGCAACGCGGATATGCCGAAATCATCCGCGACAACGCCGACGCCCTGCTGGGGGTCATCAACGACATCCTGGACATCTCGAAGCTGGAGGCGGGCAAGGTCAGCCTGGAACGCATCCAGTTCAACCTGGATGAGCTGGTGGACGGTGTCCTGTCCATCCTGGGGCCCAAGGCCCGCGACAAGGGGCTGGAGATTGGCGCCCTGGTGCATGAAGGCGCCATGGGCATGTGGTGGGGCGACCCCACCCGCGTGCGCCAAGTGCTGCTGAACCTGGTGGGCAACGCCATCAAGTTCACGGCCAAGGGCGCCGTGTCGGTGGACATCAAGCTGCTGGGCGACGGACCCGTACTGCCGGAACAGACGCGCCGCCTGCGCGTCACTGTGCAGGACACCGGTATCGGCATCGACCCGGCGAAGGCGGGCAGGCTGTTCCAGATGTTCGAGCAGGCCGACAGCTCCATCACCCGCCGCTTCGGCGGCACCGGCCTGGGCCTGGCCATCAGCCGCCAGCTGGTGGAGTTGATGGGGGGCGCCATAGGGGTGGAGAGCACGCCCGGGGAGGGTGCCACCTTCTGGTTCGACATCCCGTTGGAACGGGCGGTGGCGCCCAGCCGCACGGTCCAGCCCCTGGGTGACCGCCTGCGCGGCCGCCGCGCCCTGGTGGTGGACGACACCCCCGTCAACCGCCTTATCCTGGTGCATCATTTGATGACCTGCGGCATGACGGTGGATGAGGCCTCGGGCGGGATTCAGGCCCGCAACCATCTGCTGCGAACCATGGCGGTGATGGACGGAACCCTGGACGGCGCGTGCACGGATGGCGGTCAGGCCGCCCTGCCGGATGTCATCCTGATCGACCACCACATGCCTGAGCTGGACGGGCCCGGCCTGGCCGCCTGGATCCGGGCGGAACCGCGCCTGGCCGGCGTGCGCCTGTTGCTGGCCAGCTCACTGGAAGCGCCCGCGACGGGGGACGGCGCCCGCGAAAGCCTGTTCGACGCCGTGGTGCCCAAGCCCATCCGCCGGCCCCAGCTGCTGGAGGCACTGGCCAAGGCCTGCGGCCTGCGCGTCGACCTGGCGGAGACCGCCCCGCCCCGCCCCGCCACGGCCGCCACCCCGGCGGGCGCCACCAAGCCCCGCATCCTGGTGGTGGAGGACAACCTCACCAACCAGACCATCGCCTCGGTCCTGCTGGAAAAGGCGGGATACCACGTGCAGATCGCAGAGGATGGGGCGCAGGCTGTGCGCGCCTGCCTGCAAACCCGTTTCGACCTGGTGCTGATGGACGTGCAGATGCCCGTCATGGACGGCATCGAGGCAACCCGCCGCATCCGCGCCGTGGACGTGCGCGTGCCGCAGATGCCCATCATCGCCATGACCGCCAATGCCATGGCCGGCATGCGCGAGGAATACCTGGCCGCAGGGATGGACGACTATGTATCCAAGCCGTTCAAGTCCGATCGCTTCCTGGAAACGGTGGGCCGCTGGCTGGCGGAGCGCGCGCCCCAGCCGGCGACCGAACCGGACGCGGCCACCCTATTGCTGGAACCCCGGGTCCTGGCGCGGCTGGAACGGACGGTGCCGCCAACGGACTTCCGCGCCTTGGTCGACGGCATCGTCAGCCGCGGCCGTGGCCGGCTGGATGCCGTCCTGGACCTGAGCGCCGCCCACGCCACCGGGGCGCTGCGCGAAGCCACGCGCGACCTGGCGGTGATGGCCGACAGCTGCGGCCTGGTGCTGCTGGCCCGCCAGGCACGCCTGCTGGGCGACAGCCTGGCCCAGTCGGGCAGTGGGGCAAACGGTGGGACGGACGGTGGGGCGGACGTGGAGGAGCAGCTGCGGGCCCTGGCCGACCTGGGCCACCGCTCCTGGGATGCGCTGCGCCAACGCTTCCTGGGTTTGGACGTGGCGTAGACTTCCCCCAGATCCCCCCTGGCCTTGGCCTGTGCTATCGCCATGAAAAAAGGCGGCCCCCGGATGGGGACCGCCTTGCCAGAGGTGCGCGAAGCGCCCGGATCAGAACCGGAACTTGCTCACGAAGCGGGCGTCATAACCGATGAAGCCACGACGGTCTTCGCCGCCCAGCTCCAACGCGATGTCGGAGTAGCGGTTGCCGCCCTGCACCGTGATGCGTGCGATGGGGCCGCCGCCGACCACGGACTGCGGCATCAGGGTGAAGCTGGACCCACCGGCGAAACTGGCGGTGGTGTCGCCCGGGCCATCGCCGAACACCTGCTTCCACCCCACGGTCAGGGAGGGCTTCCACTGGAAATCGCCGCCCAGCTGGGTCCCGAAGGTCAAGGCGGCCTCGGCGTTGCCCTGCTGGCCGGTGCGCTCGTCGATCTTCAGGTTGAAGCCGTCGCTGCCGCCGCTTTCCTGGTGGGCGCCATCGGATAGCACGAAATAGTCCAGCGAGGCGGTGGGCCGCACGAACATGAAGCCCAGCGACTGCTCATACCCCAGGCCGAAATGGGCATCGCCCAAATAGCCCGACCAGTGGGCGTTGGCGTCGCGCTCGAACGCGGCGCCCTCATCGTCGGTGCCGGTGAAGACGCGCTTGCTGGAGAACCGGATATAGCCGGCGTTCAGGCTGGCGCTGGCCATCAGCCCACCATACCGGTCGCGCCAGTAGGCGCCGCCGGTGAAGACTTCGCCCTTCACCTGGTTGCCGCTGGAGGCGTCCGGATCGTTGACGGCGGTGATCATATAGGAGGAGGACAGGCCGACGATGCCGACATTCTCCACCGACTTCTCATAACCGCCCATCAGCGCCACGCCATTGCCGTTGTAGCCGGGGCCCTCGCCCCGGTTCTGCGACACGGCGAAACCCAGCTCCTGCACCCAAGCGCCGCGCTTCTCATCCTTCATGGCCACGGTGGGGTCGGATTCGGTACGGGCCAGCGCCATCATGCCGCGGTTCAGCAGCTGGAAGGGGCCGCCGTTGTAGTCGGGCAGCATCTTCTCATAGAGGCTGCCGAAGGAGCTGGCGCTGGTGGCGTTGAAGAAGGCCTCGCCGATCTGCGTATCCTTGTCGAAGGCCCCGTAGACGGCGTTGAACGCGCCGGCGCCCACGGTAATGCCCGCCTCGGCCGCCGTCCGACGCGCCACATTCACCGTCACGGTACCGGCGGTGGTGTCGGTGGCGACGTTGGCCTTGTACCAGTAGGACACGTCGCCCAGCAGCGACTGGTCGGTGCTGCCCACGCTCAGGCTGCTGGCCTTGATGACGGTGAAACTGTTGCTGTCGGTGACCTTGCTCTTGAAGATCAGGCCGATCTTGGTGCCCGACGCCAGCGAAGCGGCGCCGGAAACGTTGAACAGGGTGTTGGTGTTGTTGACCGGGTCGGCGGTGAAGTCGATCTCGCCGCTGGACCCCACGGTCAGAGAGCGCATGGTGATGGTGCTGGTGCTGCTGTTGCGCAGCTTGCCGTTGGTGACCGTGGCGGCCAGGGTGCCGTCGCTGGTCAGGGCGCCGGCGTAGACGGCGCCGCCGTCGATGGTCAGCGTGTTGGTGCCGCTGCCGAAGGACAACGCGCCCGTGACCTTGCCCCCCGTCAGGTTGACGGTTGCATCGCCCGAACCCAGCAAAATGTCGCCGGTGATGGTGCCGCTGCTGGTGATGGTGACGCCGACGGTGTTCGCCCGCAGGTCCAGCGCTGTGGCCGTGCCGGTGATGCCGGTGTTGTCCGTGGATTTCGTGACGGTGGCCAGGATAGTGCCACTGTTGTTGATCTGCGTGACGGTGCCGCTCGCATCCTTGATGGCGATCGCGTTGCTGGCCACCGAGGTCGTGGCGCCGGCATAGCCGGTGGCGTAAGCCGCGACCGTGCCGGTGATGTTGATGCTGTTGACAGTGGCGCCACTGGCGATGGAGATGGCGGTCGCCGTCGAGGACTGGGACGACACCGTGGTGCTGATGGTGCCGGAAATGGCGATGTCGGTGACGGTGGCGCCCGAGCCGATTAGGATGCCGGTGGAATCCGCCTTGTAGGACAGGCTGGTCAGGGTGCCCGACAGACTGAGGCCGCCCAGGACGTTGACAGTCCCGCCCTGGCCGCCGATCTGAATGCCCGTGGTGCTGAAGCCGTCGTAGACGCCGTTGGCCACGATGCCGCCCGCCAGAACCAGGCCGCGGGTGTTGTCGGGATAGGTGCCCAGGGTGATGTTGTCGGTGGCGTCGCCGACCACCAGGGCCGGGGCCGAACCATAGGACGTGAGCGAGCCCGTCGATTCCAAGTAAAGGCCGCCCGTTATCGTCTGGGCGATGCGGAAGGCGGCGCCGCCCTGCAACTCGTCATTGGCGGTCAGCGCCGCGAAGCCGGCCGTGGTGGTGGGCCGCGTGGTCGACAAATAGCCGGTGGAGGTGACGCTGCCCGTGACGTCTATCGCCCCTTCCATGACCCCGTCGACGGCCACACCGACCGACCCGGTGCCCAGCGCGCTGACCGTGCCGGAAATGACCAGGCCCCCCACGGTGTGCCCAGTGTACTGGATGCCATATGAGTTGTTGCCCGTCACCGACACCGTGCCGCTCATCGTCACGCTGCCGTCCATGTCGGACGCGACCCGGATGCCGGCGCTGTCGTTGCCGCGCACCGTCAGGGTGGCCGAGGTGTTGATGTCGCCCGTGAACACCCCTGTGCCGGTGACCCAGATGCCATTGCGCCCCTCGGCCGAGGTCAGCGGGATGGTGGAGCTGACGCTGCTGTCGGTCAGCGTCAGGGTGCCGCTGAGGCTGACGCTGCCGGTGGTGCCGCCCTTCACCAGGATGCCGGTGGTGTCATCGCCGCCGGTGATGGAGATGGTGCCGGAACTGCTGACCGAGTTGTTGCTGTCCAGCGTCACCGCGGCGCCACTGGATGGGCTGACCGTCCCCGTGATGGTCAGATCGCCGGCGGAAGAGGTCGCCACACCGGTGGTCCGGGTGTCGGAAATCGTCGTCGCCGCGTGAAGGTCGGTCAGGGCGGCGAGGCACAGGGGTGCTGCGGCCACCGGCGCGAGAAGGCGCTTCATTTGCTGAAAAATCCTGCCTGTTCAGACGAATAACGGACATTTGGCCGGTGTACCGGCGGAAAGGGACGGAACTGGCCGGGTTGTAGCGGCCGGATTGTGGGCGGGGGATTGCGGCCCATACGGACCGGGTTACACGGCCCGGTCGTCCAAACCCGGCGCGCCATTTCGAGAAAAATTCCCGCCGTCACGGTGATCGGCCAATTTGCCGCAGCCCTACCCGCGCCTATCCTTCCGAACGGCGGGACGCGATGGGCCTGGGATATTTGCAACTGGCGGCGGCGCGGAGACCTGGCGTAGAGTTCCCGCGCCCCAGCCTGCCGGAACGCGAGCGCATGAAGGAACTACGCTGCATCGTCTTCACCGACCGCGAGGTGGTGAGCGCCATCACCGAACGGCGGCGCAAGCTGAACGACGCCTTCCCCGACGGGGATGTCACCAGCCTGGAGTACACGGTCAACCGCGGCGTCAGCGCCCGCCTGTCCGTGACCCTGAACGGCGCCGCCAACGACGTCACCATTCCGGAACAGGAGCTGCAGGCGGCCCTGGTGGGCTATTGCATGTCCCGCAACGTTCCGCTGCCCGTCGTGGCCGACAAGGCCCTGTACGTCATCAAGGGACGGGCCACCCTGATGATCACCATGAATTTCAAGAAGCCGGCGCGCCTGGTCGTTTTGGGCGTGGAATGACCCCAGCGAATCCCCAGGCCTGAGCGCGAAATGAAAAAGGGCGGCCCGCTGGGGACCGCCCTTTTCCTTGTGCCCGCCGCTGTCCGGGACCGGGGCGGCGGGAGGGGGATCGGGTGGCCTTTTGCCACGCCGCCGCCCGCCCCGCCGTCACCGATTAGAACAGCTTCAGGATGGCCTGCTGGCTCTGGTTCGCCAGCGACAGGGTGGTGACACCCAGCGACTGGCGCGTCTGCAGGGTCAGCAACTCGGCGCCGGCCTGGTTCTGGTCGACCTGCACCAGGCTGTCCGCACCGTCCGACAGGACGTTGTTGAAGGCGTCGGTGAAGTCGGACCGGGTCTGGATGACGTTCAGGTTGGTGCTGAGCGTCTGGCCAGCGGACCGCAGCTGGGTGGTGGCGTAGGTCAGCTGGGCCACGGCGGCGTCGATATCTGACCGGTCCAGGAAGTCGTTCTGGGCATAGTCGAGACGCAGGCCCTGGCCGTCGGTGGTGACGTTGGTGGACTTGACGCTCAACGAGTTGGTGTTGGTCTCGTTGAACTGCACCAGAAGATCGTTCTGGGTGTTGGCCGGCGTCTGCTGCGACGTCGTCATGTTGGCGGAGCGGTTGGCCGAAGCCGCCTGCATGATCTTCGTCGAGTCGACGTTGATGCGCACCGTGCCGGTGGTGAAGGACATGGCATTTTCGCCGTCCGTCAGCTTGCCGCTGCCCCGATCATTGGCGCCCGACCGGGTGATGGACACACCGTTCAGGTCGGTAGCCGTGACGGCCAGATCCACATCCTTCTCGATGGTGGAGGTGCCGTTGCCCGCGGTGCCCAGTCCTTCCAACGTGGAACGGTCGACGGTGAAGGACACGACCGAGCCCGAGGAGAAGGACACGGAGATGTCCTTGGTCAGGGCGTTGACGGTCGAACTGCCCAGCGTGAAGCTGTTGGACGTGCCATAGGGGCTGGCCGCGGTGATCTGGAAGGTGCCGGGCGTCGAGGAACTGACGGTGAAGCCTGAGATCGAGCTGCCCGGGACGGAGATGGAGTTGGTGATGAGGTTCTGCAGGTTGGTCGCGATGGCGGTCTGGCGCAACGTGGGCGACGGGTTGGCCACGTCACCGGCCGAGGCGGTGTAGCTGAACGTCCGGCCATTGATGGTGACGTTGAAGGTATCGCCCTCGTCGATGTTGCCGGTGATGTTCACCTGCGATATCTGCGGCGTGCCCGAGGTGCCGGCGCTCACCAGGCTGTTGGTGGCGCTCTGGGTGTTGTCGAAGAAGGTGATGGACCGGGACTCGCCGCCTTCGGTGACCACGGCCGTGCGGGTCTGTCCCACGGCGCCACGGATTTCGATCGACACGTCGGAGAAGTTGCCGGCCGTGCTGCTGAGCTTGCCGGACACCTTCAGGCCGAACAGGCCGCGGGCGTCTTCCGCAGAGGCGATGTCGCCGGCGTTGCCGGAGATGTCGCCCGTGCCGGATACGCGGATGGAATAGGTGTCCGAGGTGGTGACGTTGGTCACGCGGCTGTTGGACAGGCCGGTGATGGAGTTCACCGTGGACCGCGACGTGGAGGTGGCGTCGAAGGTCTGGCCGCTGCCGGCCAGCAGGTTCTTGCCGCCGTAGCCGCTGTCGGCGGCCAGCTTGTCGATCTGGTCCTTGATGTCATTGAACTGGGCGGCCAGCGACTTGCGGGTGGCGATCGAGCCGGGGTCGTTGCCCAGGTTGGAATAGGCCGAGGTCGTCAGGCCCTTGGCCTGGTCGATCAGCTTCTGGATGGAGGTGATGCCCTGGTTGCCCGCCTTGATGGTGCTGATGGCCTGGCCCATCGCGTCCTTCAGGGTGGACAGGTCGCTGGCACGCTGGTTCAGCCCCTGGGCCGCGAAGAAGGCCGTGGGGCCGTCCAGCGCGCTATTGACCTTGTTGCCCGTGGACAGTTGCGCCTGGAGCTTGTCGATCGAGCTGTTGGTGTTCTGCAGCAACAGCAGGTTGGAACGCATTGCCGAAGAGAGGGCGACTTGAGAGGACATCATCTATCTCCTTTTGAGCTGCCGGAGGGCGGCCGTTTGGGCCGGTCTGATCCTTCTGGCGAGAGCAAGCTGCTGGTCCCATGCCATCGAAGAGCACCACCCGCCCGCTGCCGGGGGGGCCTAAGTCCCCGTCTCCGGGCGGCAACCCGTTCCCTGCCGGGATGGCGGGACGGATTGGTCCGGGGTTGCCCGGGGGCGCTACGCTGGTATGGACGCCATCAACCTCCTCTGATGGACGGTTAAGTTCGTCCGCTTAACCGCAGAAACCGTGCCAACAGCCCACGGCGATGTTTACACGTCTGTAAATAAAGGGATTTTCAGGCGCTGGGCGGCTGGCCGCGACAGGAATGCGAACAATTGGGGCGGTCGGAATTTCCCGCCGCCCGGTCAAAATTGCCGGGTGACGCGGCCCAAGGCGGCCGGGATTTCCTGGTTGCCGGCCCGAAATTGGCCTCGCCTGCGCCCCGCCGGGCCCCGGAATGCCCCTGCCCTGGGGCCTGCGGGCTGACACCGGCCGCCGCCATGGCGCTTTTTGCCGGGCACCGCACCACTCTTTCGTGCGTTGGGGGGCCAGGATTTCAGCTGAAAAGCCGGGCACAAGGCGGGGCAGGGTTGCCGGGCGCCCGGCCGCTTTCCTGATTGACCATGGCCCCGCGAACCGCGTAAACCCTAGCTCGCGATGGTTTCGGGGCGTAGCGCAGTCTGGTAGCGCGACGGTTTTGGGAACCGTAGGCCCCCGGTTCGAATCCGGGCGCCCCGACCATCGCCCGGACCGGCGCCGGAATGGCGACGGCAGGCAACAGGTGTTTCGTTCAACCGGGGACGTTCCAGAGATGCAGGTTCGTATCTATCAGCCGGCCAAAACGGCCATGCAGTCCGGCCGGGCCAAGACCCATGCGTGGATTCTGGAATATGAACTGGCCACCCCCCGCCGGCCGGAGCCGCTGATGGGCTGGACCAGCTCGGGCGACACCCTGAACCAGGTGAAGCTGACGTTCGACAGCGCCGAAGAGGCCATCGCCTACGCGACCCGCAAGGGGTGGGCCTACGAGGTCATCACCCACAACGACCGCATCGTCCGGCCGAAGAATTACGCCGACAACTTCCGCACCGACCGTCCCCGCGTCGGCCGCTTCTGACCCCTTCCTGATATTGGGCGCCCCGGCCCTCGGGCCCGGGGCCGCCTCCGGGCCCCATAGCTCAGTTGGATAGAGCAACCGCCTTCTAAGCGGTAGGTCGCTGGTTCGAATCCAGCTGGGGTCGCCAATCCGCCGGACCTGCCTGTGGGAGGCAGCATAGTTTGGCCTTTTTCGGCCATAGTCTGCCTCGGAATGCACCATAGTCTGGCGTCTGTCTTGTGAAAAAGCCCGCCGCGGATCGTCCGCGGCGGGCTTTTCGTCTCTTAACACCACGATAACTTAGAGTTGTTCCGTCTTCGGACTATCGCACCCAAACTTAGCCAAGGCTCACGACGATCTTCCCTTTCGCGTCACCCGATTCCATGAGGCTGTGAGCCTCGCGAATATCGTCGAAGCCGAAGACATGGGCCGGCGTCGCACGATAGGCGCCTGAGGTCGCCTTATCGATGAGCGACTGGAACGGAACCTCCGATAGAGGAAATTCAGATCCGCCCAGGACGAGGGCACTTGCAAAGACGCTCAGTCGCCGCCCGCTCGGGATGTTGAATACCGGCTGTAAGCTGAGTGGTTCTCCACCGCCCAGGAAGCCGATGAGGCATACCTCGCCGTCCCGCTTCAGCATGGCCAGCGAGTCCAGCACGGTCGAGTTCCCCACGATATCGAGGACGGCATCGACGCCGTCCTTATGTTCCCGACGCAAGGTGGTTGATAGTTCCGGCCCCTCGATCATGGCAGCGTGAGCGCCGGCGGCCTCGATCAGGCCTGCGCGCGCGTATCGCCGTGTCGTGCCGATTGCCAGCACACCCAGGTCGGCGGCGATGTTAACCGCCGCCTGGCCGAGCGCCGAGGTTGCGCCGCGGATGACCAGTGTCTGCCCGCGCTTGAGCTTCAGGATGCTGATGATCGCCGACCACGCCGTCGCGTAGGACTCCGGCAACGCTGCGAGATCTTCCCAGGACAGGTCGGTTTCGACCGCGACGACGTTACTTACGGGAACAAGGGTAAGCTCGGCATAGCTGCCGTTCAGGCTTCGCCCCATCCCGCCGACGAGGCCGACGACAGTCTGACCTGGGCGGAATTGGCCGGACGGATCAGACCTGACGAGACCGGCGCACTCAATGCCGCTGATCTCCGCAACCTCGCCCCATGCCCCGCGCCGGAAGTAGATTTCCGCGTGGTTGAGGCCGAAGGCCTTGACCTCGATGAGGACATGACCGGCCCGCGCCACCGGGTCGGGCCGCTCCTCGATCGCCAAAACCTCCGGCCCACCATATTGCTTGATTACGATCGCCTTCATGTCCCGGTCCTCCCTGTTCGCGAGTGAGCACCAAGATAGAACCGGGCTGCGCCAATAGATTTTACAAAGTTTCGTCCATGATTGTAGATTGAACCATGCCACGCGCCATGACCTTAACCCAGCTTCGAGTGCTCGACGCCGTAGCGGCGGAGGGTTCTCTGCAGGCGGCGGCGGCGCGCCTCGGTCGTACCCATCCGACCCTACACACCGCGATCGCCAACATTGAACGGGAGATCGGATTCACCCTGTTCGACCGGAGCGGCTATAGGTTGACGCTCACCCCCGCAGGCGCCGCCTTCCTGGCCCGCGCTCAACGGGTGCTGGTCGAAGTGGACGGGCTGCTTGTCTATGCCGACCACGTGGCTGCGGGCGACGAGATCGAACTGACCGTCGTCATCGGCGACCTGACGCCGTTGCCCCCCATGCTGGAGCTGTTGAAGGACTTTTTTGCGGGACACCCGCAGACTCGCCTCAATCTGCGGTTCGAGACGCTATCGGCCCCTTGGGAGCTGCTCGAAAATGGCCGTGCCGATTTGATCCTGCATCACGTCGAACAGGGCGACACTCGCTTCGAAACCCTCCCGCTTCGCCGGGTCAAACTGATCCCCGTCGTGGCGCCGGGCTTCCTGACCTTTCCAGCCCAGGCGGCGACGGTCGAGCGCATGCGAGACTTCACCCAGTGCGTCATCCGCGACAGCGCGGTTATGCCCGCCGATCGGGAGTACTTCATGATCGACGGCGCCAGAACCTGCACGGTAACCGACCAAATCATGAAGCGTGAGGTCATCCTGCAGGGCCTGGGCTGGGGACATATGCCCGATTACCTGGTGGCCGAGGATATTAGGAAAGGTCGACTTCACTCCATCGCGAACTCAGTGTTCCGAGGCGGCTCAGTCGACATCGTCGCAGCGCGCAAAGCTGGCAATACGCCCGGACCAATCGCCGCCGCCTTGTGGGGCGCGATGGCCCGGCCACCAAGTCAGCTCTTCGCTCAAGTGGACACCCCCGCATAGCCGGTGCCACGGGTCCCGTCGTTTCCGATGATGGCGATGACGCCCCCATGGCGCATCCACAGGGCAGACGCGCGCCAGCCCATGCTTGCAAAGAGACCGGTGGCGGGGTTACTGAGAATGACTCGCACTTCTCAACCGGGCCGCACCATGGTCAGACCGCGTCACCTTCTCGCCGCCGCCCTCATGCTGCTGGGCCTGGCCACCGCCCTGCCTGCCGGGGCGGCGGAACCGGCCACGGCGCAGACCATCTGGCGGCTGCTGGACTATGTGGCGGTGGATTACGCCGGCGCCGTGACCGACGGCCGGGTGACCAGCGAGAGCGAATATGCCGAACAGGCGGAGTTCGCGGCCAGTGCGCGGGAGCGGATGGCCGAGCTGCCGCCCACCCGCACCCTGCCCCGGTTGCAGGCCCAGGCCGACGCGCTGAAGGCCGCCATCGCCGCCAAGGCGTCCCCGGTCGAGGTGGCGGGCCTGGCCCGCGCCCTGGGCCGGGATCTGCTGGCCGCCTACCCCGTGCCGCTGGCGCCCACCACCCCGCCGGATCTGGCGCGGGGCCGGGCCCTTTACGCCGAGAATTGCGCCGCCTGCCACGGCGCCACCGGCCATGGTGACGGCCCGGTGGGCGTCACGCTGGACCCCAGGCCCGTGGCGTTCAGCGACGCCGAGCGCGCACGGCAGCGCAGCGTCTTCGCCCTGGAACAGGTGATAGAGCAGGGGCTGGACGGCACGCCCATGGTCAGCTTCGCCCACCTGCCGGCCGACGACCGCTGGGCCCTGGCCTTCATCGCCGGCGGCTTCGCCTACACGCCCGGCGACATCCAGGCGGGCGAGGCGCTATGGCGCGCGCGGCCGGACCTGCACGCCCTGTTTGCCAATCTGGAGGCCCTCACCCAGGCCTCGCAGGCCGCCCTGGAGGAAAAGGTGGGCACCAGCGACGCCCAGGCGCTGCTGGCCTACCTGCGCGCCCATCCCGACGCGGTCATGCCCAAGGCCAACGACAGCCTGACCATCGCGCGCGCCAAGCTGGGCTTGGCCGTGAAGGCCTATGAGGCCGGCGACGCCAAGGCGGCGGGCGACCTGGCCCTGGCCGCCTACCTCGACGGGTTCGAGCCGGTGGAGCCCATCCTGAAGGCGCGCGACGGCGGCCTGATGACCCGTGTGGAAAGCGCCATGGGCGCCTTCCGCGGCGTCATCAGCCAAGGCCGGCCGGCGGACGAGGTGCGCGCCCAGGCCCAGGCCATCACCGGACTGCTGACCGAGGCGGAGCATGCGCTCTCGCCAGCCGCCGCCAGCGACGCCTCCACCTTCGTCGGCGCCTTCACCATCCTGCTGCGCGAAGGGCTGGAGGCCTTGCTGATCGTGGTGGCGATGATCGCCTTCCTGCGCAAAGCCGGGCGCGCGGATGTGCTGCGCCATGTCCACCTGGGCTGGACCACCGCCCTGGCTGCCGGCCTGGCGACGTGGGCCGCGGCGACTTACCTGGTGTCCATCAGCGGCGCCAGCCGGGAACTGACGGAGGGCCTGGGCTCGGTGTTCGCCGCCCTGGTGCTGCTGTCGGTGGGCGTGTGGATGCACGGCAAGTCCCAGGCCGGCGCCTGGCAGCTGTACATCAAGGAGAAGCTGTCCCACGCCCTGTCGCGGCAGTCGGCCTGGTTCCTGTTCCTGCTGACCTTCGTGGTGGTCTATCGCGAGGTGTTCGAGACCATCCTGTTCTACATGGCGCTGTGGGCGGAGGGGGCGCACATGGCCGTGCTGGCCGGCGCCGGGGCGGCCGTGCTGCTGCTGGCCGCCATCGCCTGGGGGCTGCTGCGCTACAGCCGCCGCCTGCCCATCGGCGCCTTCTTCGCCTGGAGTTCCGGGCTGATGGCCGTGCTGGCCGTGGTGCTGGCCGGCAAGGGCGTGAAGGCCCTGCAGGAAGCCGGCTGGCTGGACGTCATCCCCCTGGCCCATGTGCCCAGCGTGGAGATCGTGGGGCTGTTCCCCACGGCGCAAACCGTGGCGGCGCAAGCGGTCATGGCCGCCGCGCTCGCCGCCGGCTTCGCGTATAATGCCCTGCGGGCCGGCCGGAAAGCCTAAGGCTTTCCCCCTCAAGCGCCGGGCGGCGGGTTACGGCTTCGCCCCCTGGCGGGCCAGCCAGCGTCCCATCTGGTCGTGCAGGATGTCCATGGGCATGGGGCCGTCGTCCAGCAGGGCGTCGTGGAAGGCGCGGATGTCGAAGCGGGCGCCCAGCGCCTGCTCCGCCCGCTGGCGTTCCGCCAGGAACTTCAGCTCGCCCACCTTGTAGGCCAGGGCCTGGGCCGGCCAGGCGATGTAGCGCTGCGTCTCGCCCAGCACCACGCGTTCCGGCAGGGCGGTGTTGTCGCGCAGGCAGCTGGCGGCCTGATCGGCGCTCCACCCCTTCCAATGGATGCCCACGTCCATCATCAGGCGGCAGGCGCGCCACATGTCGAAGGACAGCCGGCCGAAACGTTCGTAGTCCGTGCGGTAGACGCCCATATCCTCGCCCAACTGTTCGGCATACAGCGCCCAGCCCTCGATGAAGGCGGTGGGTTCATCCTTGCGGCGGAAGGCCGGCAGATCCGTGCGCTCCTGCCCCAGGGCGATCTGCAGGTGGTGGCCGGGCACGCCCTCATGCAGGATCCAGGACGGCAGGCCGAACAGCGGGTCGCCGAAGGATTTGGCACCCACCACCACGCGGCCGGGCACGCCCTTCACCGGGTCGCCCAGGTCATAGCCGCTGGACGAGCCCTCCTGCTCCGGCGGCTTCTGCCGGATGGTCCAGGTCAGGCGCGGCAGCTTGCCGAACCACAGGGGCAGCAGGCCGTCGATGCGCTTGCCGATCTCGCTGGCCTTTTCCACGTACGTTGCCAAATCCGGGGCGTAGAACTGTTTGTCCGTACGCAGCTTGGCGATGAACTCGGGCAATGTGCCGGTGAAGCCGGTGGCCCGCATCGCGGCCTCCATCTCCCCCCGGATGCGCGCCACCTCCCGCTCCCCCAGCGCGAACACGGCGTCGGGTGTCAGATCCGTGGTGGTGGAGCGTCGCACGGCGTAGGCGTAGTACTCGCGCCCATCCGGCAGGCTGCTGGCCCCCAGCGTGTCGCGCGCATGGGGCACGTAGTCCTGCTCGAAGAAGGCCACCAGCTTCGCCTGCGCCGGCTTCACCGCCTGGGTCACCGCCGCCAGGGCATCGGCGCGCAGGGCCGCCTGACGCTCGGCCGGAATGGTGGCGGGCAGGACCTTCAGCGGCCCCAGCAGGGGGCTGGCCTCCGCCGGCTGGTCAGACGCGATCTTCAGGATGTTGAGGACGGAGGTGGCGGTGGCGCGCGGCTGGACGAAGCCGGTTTCCAGCCCGCGCCGCATGTTGGCGATCTGCTGGTCATAATAGGCGGGCAAGGCCCTGAGGCGCGCGATCCAGGCCTGGGCATCTGCCTCCGTCCGGATGACGGTGGTGGCGGCGGCGTAGTTGGCGGTGTTGAAGAAACCGTCGCCATTGTCGAAGGGAATGCGATCCTCATCGAACCTGGCACCGTCCATCAGCACGCCCAGACGCCAGTCCAGCAGGCGCCGGGTCAGCGCCTCCTCGCCATCGGGGGCCGAGGGCGGCAGCCCGTCCAGGCGGGCCTTCAGCGCGGCATAGCCCTGGGCGCGGCGGTTGGCGGCGGCCTTGCTGACATCCGGCCAGCCGGGCCCATCGGTGCCATCCGTCTGACGGGCCAGCGCCTCATAGTCGGCGATGACGGCATCCACGCCGCCGGCGGGCTTGGCGATCGGAATGGCGGGCTTGGCCCAGGCGGAAAGGGGGACGGGGGATACCGCCGCCAGAGTGAATGCCAGCGCCACCGCGGTACGGTTCATCATCGCCCCCTGCTGCCCGTTATTTCCACACAAGGTCGATGATGGGATATTATATGTCAAATATTTTATACTATTTTACGGCGACGTGCCGCCGCGCCCGGGACCGGAGCACCGATCCGCATAAGCGGCATGGCCCCAACCCTTCCACGCCACCACCCCAGAGTCGCCACAATGCCCGTGCAGGTAAAGGGGCGACGCGGGGACGGGCGCGTGACGGGGAAATCGCCCTGCCTGTCCGCCTTCCCCCGTCGCCCAGTCCCCGATGAGGAAGAGATGCGCCTGACACTCCGTGCCCTGGCCCTGGGCGTCGCGCTGGCCGGTTCCGGCCTGGCGTCGTCCCAGGCCGCCCCACCCCCGGCCAACCAGGCGGCCGGCGCCACCAGCACCCGCATCCCCGACAGCGCGGCGGAAGGCGAGGCCAACCGCCAGACGGTTCTGTCTTTCTACGACGCCTTCTTCAACAGGCATGACCTGTCCGCCGCCGACCGCTACGTCGCCCAGGACTACCGGGAGCATACTCCCGGCCTGGCCGATGGCCGCCGCGCCCTGCAGGACGCCTACGCCACGGTCTTCCAGCATCATCCCGACGCCAAGGTGGAGGTGGTTCGCAGCATCGCCCAGGGGAACCTGGTCGTGCTGCATGTGCACGCCATCCCCGGCCCGGATGCCCAGGGCACGGCGGTGGTCGACATCTTCCGTGTGCTGGACGATAAGGTGGTGGAGCACTGGTCCGTCAGCCAGCCGGTGCCGGCCAGCGACCCCGACGGCAAGGGCGTGTTCTGAAGCCTCGCCCTTGACGCCGGCGGCGGCGCGGGGCTTAGTCAGCAGGCCCGCACCACCCAGCCCCTTCGGCCCGCCTGCCATGTCCCTCCCCAGCCTGCCTGAGGCGACCCGCGTCTGGGCGCGCATTGGCCTGCTGAGCTTCGGCGGCCCCGCCGGGCAGATCGCCCTGATGCACCGTGAGCTGGTGGAAGACCGCCGCTGGATCGGGGAGGCGCGGTTCCTGCACGCCCTCAGCTACTGCATGCTGTTGCCGGGACCGGAGGCGCAGCAGCTGGCGACCTACATCGGCTGGCTGCTGCACGGGCGCCGGGGCGGGCTGATCGCCGGCGGCCTGTTCATTCTGCCCGGTGTGCTGGTCATGCTGGGCCTGAGCACCCTCTACACCCTGTACCATCAAGCGCCGCTGACGGGCGCCCTGTTCCATGGGCTGAAGGCCGCCGTGCTGGCGCTGGTGATGGATGCCGTGCTGCGGCTGGGCCGGCGGGCGTTGCGCGGCTGGCCATCGCTGGCCGTGGCGGGGCTGGCCTTCCTGGCGCTGGCGGTGGCGCACCTGCCCTTCCCCCTGGTTGTCCTGGCCGCCGCCATCATCGGCATGGCGGCGCGCCGGTTCTTCGCACCCACCGCCACCACGGCTGGCGGGGACGCCTTGCTGGACCGGCAGTTGGAGGCTGCCGTGCCGCCGCACGCGCAGCCCAGCCGGGGCAGGGCGCTGGCCACCCTGGCCCTATGGCTGCCCCTGTGGCTGGGGCCGCTGGCCGTCCTGCGCCTGGTCACCGGCGCCGACAGCGTGTGGACCCACCTGGCGCTGTTCTTCAGCGGCATGGCCCTGGTCACCTTCGGCGGCGCTTACGCCGTGCTGGCCTATGTGGCGCAGGCGGCGGTGACGGGATACGGCTGGCTGACCCCAGGGGAGATGATCGACGGTCTGGGCCTGGCGGAGACCACGCCCGGCCCCCTGGTCCTGGTGCTGCAGCATGTCGGCTTCCTGGCGGCCGCCCACGCCCCCGGAACCCTGCCGCCGCCGCTGGCCGGGTTCCTGGGCGCCCTGCTGACCAGCTGGGTCACCTTCGCGCCCTGCTTCCTGTGGATCTTCCTGGGCGGCCCCTATGTCGAACGGGTGCGGACCAACACCACGATCACCGCCGCCCTGGCCGCCATCACGGCGGCCGTGGTGGGCGTCATCCTGAACCTGGCGGTGTGGTTCGGCTGGCATGTGCTGTTCAGCGGCAGCCGGCCGCTGAACCTGGGCCCATTCAGCCTTTCCCTGCCCACCGGGCCGGACATCCCCGCCGCCTTGCTGGCGCTGGTGGCCTTCATCGCCTTGCGCCATACCCGCCTGGGCCTGCTGCCCACCCTGGCCGCCTGCGCCATGGTGGGCGTGCTGCTGAACGTTTTAGGCATATAGCCCAACATTCGCGTCAAGATCGGGAGTGGCCGTCTCATGATGGCGGCGACGACGCCCATATCGCCTGCGGGCCGATCCCGTCGACGACTTGGCCGAGTGGCTGGACCCCATAGCCGGAAATCCGCTTCATGAGCCCTGACAGCCCGCCACCCAAGCCGCTTGACCTGACCCGTCCAGGCCTGACCAATCCGGGCCTGACTGGCGTGCCGGAGACCATGCTGTGGACCCTGCACAACCGGGCGGCGGAGGCCATGCGGCCCAACGCCCGTTTCCACGACCCGGAGGCGGTCCGCATCTACCAGGCCCTGGCCTA
The DNA here is from genome assembly GCF_007828035.1 of Nitrospirillum amazonense. GTDB lineage: Bacteria > Pseudomonadota > Alphaproteobacteria > Azospirillales > Azospirillaceae > Nitrospirillum > Nitrospirillum amazonense. The sequence goes on from NZ_VITV01000001.1 coordinate 90,773, forward strand.
CGACTATGAACGCCACTTCGGCCGCGCCGACGGGTCGCACGCCATGCGCGCCGCCGCCATCGATGTCCTCCTGCGCCGCTGGCTGGAACGCCATCCGGACGGCACCATCGTATCCTTGGGCGAAGGGCTGGAGACGCAGCGCCACCGCGTGGATAACGGCCGCCTGAGCTGGCTGACGGTGGATTTGCCGGAGGGCATCGCCCTGCGCGACCATTTCCTGCCACCCGGCCCCCGCGTGCGCCACCTGGCAGCCGACGCGCGCGACCCCGCCTGGATGGACGCGGTGACGGGCAACGGCCCCGTGCATATCGTCGCCCAGGGCTTGTTCATGTATCTGCCCGAGGCCGACGTGCGCCAACTGGTGGCCACCCTGGCCCGGCGCTTCCCCGGCGGGCAGCTGGTGTTCGACACGGTGCCCGCCTGGCTGTCGCGCCTGACCCTGCGCGGCCTGCACCGCACGCCGCACTACCGCATCCCGCCCATGCCCTGGGGCATCGACGCCGACGCCGTGGCCCCCACCCTGCGCAGCTGGTCGCCCCGGGTGGCAGTGGTGGAGACGCTGGACTATCGCATGCCGCGGGGCCTGCCCCGCCTGATGGACACGCTGTTCCGCCTCACGCCCGCCCTGCGCCACAAGCTGCCCGGCCTGGTGCGGGTGGAGTTTGAGGGTTAGCTGGCAGTCGCCGGGGCGGCGTCCGCCTCCGGCTTGCGCCAGGTCCTGGGCCCTAGCACCAGCAGGTTGCCCGCCACCGCCAGCGCCAGGCCGATGAAGGCCGCCGCCGACCAGTGATAGCCCTCGAAAACGGTGGAGATGATCAGCGCCAGGATGGGGATCATCACGGCGACGTAGCCGGCGCGATCCGCCCCGATGCGGCTGATCAGGGAGAAGTAGGCCAGGAAAGCGATGACCGAGCCGAACAGGGCCAGATAGGCCAAGGACGCTGCGTAGCTGAGGCTGGCCGGAAAGCTGAAGACGGCACCCCGGGCTAGGGCCACCCCCACCATGAGGACGGCGCCGAAGGCCATGCTCCATGCCGTGGCCGGCAGCAGGGGGACGCCCAGCTTGGCGCCGCGCTGCACGCAGATGCTGCCCAGCGAGGCACTGACGTTACTGAGCATGACCAGGGCCAGGCCCACCGCCGCCTTGCCCGTCAGACCGTCCACCCGCAGTTCCGGCAGGAACAGCAGCACCACCCCGCTCATGCCGACCAGCCCGCCGAGCAGCACCAGGGGGCGGATGGGCTGGCGCAGGAAGATGCGGGCATTCAGCACGTTCATGAGGCTGAGGGCCGAGCCCGCCACCGCCACCAGGCCGGACGGCAGCCGCTCGGTCGCCAGGTAGACCAGAAGGTAGTTGGTGGAGAAGGTAAAGGCGCCGACCAGCGCCACCTGCCGCCAGGCGTGCCGGGGCGGGATCACCTTCTGCCCCCGCGCCACCAGCCAGCCCATGAGCAGCACGGCCGCCAGGCCGAAGCGATAGGCCACCGATACCGCCGGATCCACGGCCCCCAGCTGGAACTCGATCACATACCAGGTCGACCCCCAGATGAGGACGGCGGTCAGGTACAGGCCCAGGATGGGGGACATGGCGGCAACCCGTGAACGGCAATGCGGCCGGCCACGGCCGGCGCAGGCGGCAACGTTAGAGCGAGGGGCACGTCCGGCCAATCCGTTTCTTGTGCCGGTGACATTTTTCGACAGGTGCCCGAGACTGCCGGCCCGTTCAGCCACAAGGCGCTTCGCATGTTCATCTTCACCGGCCTATTCGCCGACCCCGCCGAAGGCTTACCCGAGCAGTTTTCCCGCCTTTGGCCCGGGCTCGACATTATCCGTATCGATCGGCCAATCGTGGCGATCGCGGCGCGGTTCGATCCACATCTGGATGATGAAGCCATGGATCGGGCGGTCCCCCTGGTCGAGGCCTTGTCGGCGCGCCATCCCGCCGGCCGTTTTCTGCTGCTGCACACCGAGTGTTTCGGCGGCGACTGTGGATACAGGGGCCAGATCCTCCAGGACGGCCGGACAGTCTTGAAGGCGGATGGGGACGGGGCGGCGCTGCGGCGCCTCATTGGATATTGGGGTATCGACCTGGGGCCGCAGGCGCGGTTCGAGCCTCTACGGCGGGATTTTCCGTGGCGCCGAGAAACGCCCCCAGGGTGACCCTGGTGCTGGACAAGGCCACTGCCACCCGCGCGTTAGTGGAGGGCAGCGGCGCCTTCGCCCTGTAGGTGCCGACGCGGGCAGCGACGTTAGAGCGAGGGGCCCGCCCGGCCAATCCGTTTCTTGTGCCGGTGACATTTTTAAAAGCGGGAGATGCCGGCACCGCCAAACGGCGCGGCCGGCACCCCGATCCCGTACTGTACGATACGAATGGATCAGCTGCCGCAGCTGGGCGTCACCGCACCCATCGCCGAGACCTGGCGGTTGGTGGTGACCCTCACCTGCCCACCCGCGGCGATGGACATGTAGCCCGGAACGGCGCCCGCCCAATGATAAGCGCCGTCTTTGAGCGGCAGGTTGGTCCCCAGCCGCACCGACGCGCCACCGCCCGGCGGCAGGTAGTCGATGGTCACGGCGGTGGCTGGCAGCTTGGGCGTTGAGGTTACGGTGCCGTCGACGGACAGCAGGCAGGATGCCGCCGCCGTCGGCGTGTTGACGACGATGTCACTGTCGGCCGCCCAGCATGCGGCCGGAACAAGGAACGAGGCTGCGGCGCAAACCGCGGCGAATACCGATTTCCGCATAATTATTTTCCTTCCATATCCTGCCGGGAATAGGGCTTCGTGAACCCCACCCTGTGTCGGCATGTTATCCATACCCATCCGGCGGCAGGGGGCCCCGTCGCCGGCCACACAACCGTACGGTAAGGGCCGCTTATTTCCTTCTTCCCTTATTCTTCCGCCCGCCTTTGCGCAGATTCCCGTTAAGCGCGCAGCGGCGCGCCCATCAACGATGACGTCGGCCATCGGATGGGTTACCTCTGCCGTGCGCAGCCCACCGCCAGAGAGGCAGACCCTTGGAAATCGCCCCTATCCAGCCCGTCGACCTCGCCAAGGCCTATCGCCTGCTGAACCACGGCCCCACCGTCCTGGTGTCGGCCCACCATGGCGGGAAGGACAACGTCATGGCCGCCGCCTGGGCCTGCCCGCTGGATTTCGACCCGCCCAAGGTCACCTTGGTGCTGGACAAGGCCACTGCCACCCGCGCGTTAGTGGAGGGCAGCGGCGCCTTCGCCCTGCAGGTGCCGACGCGGGCGCAAGCGAACCTGACCCGCGGCGTCGGCGGAGAAAGCCTGGCAGACGCCCCCGACAAGCTGGCCCGCCACGGTGTGGAGCTGTTCCGCATGGCGGGACACGTCCCGCCCCTGGTCGCCGGCTGCGCCGCCTGGCTGTCCTGCCGCGTCATTCCCGAGCCGCATAATCAGGAAACCTACGACCTGTTCATCGGCCAGGTGGTGGCCGCTTGGGCCGACGCCCGCGTCTTCAGGGACGGGCACTGGATGTACGAGGTGGCCGATCCCGCCTGGCGCAGCCTGCACCACGTGGCCGGCGGCCATTTCTACGCCATCGGCGAGCCCGTCAGGGGCTGAGGCCTGCACCCGGGCGATGGCTTAACCATCAGCCTGTGCAAAAAATTCAGAAGCGCTGCCCCAGTCGTTAGCAACCTGTTCATCTTCCCGGGCGTAAAAATAACGTCATGAGCCGCAACGCGCTGCTTCCCGCCTTAATCCTTCCACAATAAAGGACGATGGTTTGGGAAGTTTAGGAGTAAGGACCATGACCGCCGTGTTCAATAAAGATCGCCTGGTCACTTTGAGCCTGTGGGTGCTGCTGTTGAGCATTGCCTGGTCCCTGCCGGTGATCAGCTATATGCGTTCGGAACACGAACGCGCCCTGGTCAAGGCCGGCCACTACTATAAACCCGCCTTCCCGGCCGAGTTCTACGTGAACCAGCAGCCCTCCAGCGCCGTCACCCCGCGCTAAGTATTCCGACGCGCCGCGACAGTCCTTCATTTGCCTACCAGTTGACGCGCATTACCAGTCAACACGTACCCCGCCGGAGATAATCCGCCCCGGGGCGATCGCCACCAGCCCATCGATGCGGCGTCCTGATTCCACCGTGCGGTCGAACAGGTTCTCCGCCGTGGCAAAAACCGCCAGATAATCCGATATCCGCCAGGTGCCCGACAGGTCCACCGTGACCGTGGGCGCCAGCGAGCGGCTGTTCAGTCCATCCTCATATTGCTGGCCGCTGGCCTTCACCCGCAGCGCCGTGGTGAAGGCGGACGACGGCGTCCAGGTCAGGTCCGCCGTGCCGGTGTGCAGCGGGCTTTGCGCCAGGCGCTTGCCCACCAGCGCCGCGAAGCCATCGGCGCGCAGCACCGTCGACCGGCTCCACAGATAGCCCAAGGTGGCATCCAGCGTGGGGTCCAGGGCCCAGGTCGCCCGCATCTCCGCCCCCTCCGCGCGCACCCGGTCCAGGTTGCGGCGCTGGGCGAAGGTGCCGCCGGCCGGCACCACCACGCCGAAGCCCGGCACCGTCCCCGGCTTGGTGGTGATCAGCACATTGTCCACGGCGTCGGTCACGCCGTCGTGATATGCGGTCAGGCTGACCGTGGGACCATGCGCCGGCGCCCAGGTAACCCCGGCCTCCGCGCCCACCATGCGTTCCGGCTTCAGCTGGGCGTTGGCCTCGATGATGTCGTTGCCCACGCGATAGGGGCGGTAGAGTTCATTGATGGTGGGCAGGCGGAAGCCGGTGTAGGCGGCCGCGCGCAGGGTCCAATCCGACAGGGGTCGCCAGTCGGCGCCCAGCCGCGCCGTGGGCAGGACGCCACCCCGGTCATCGTAGTGGTCGTTCCGGGTCACGGCGCCGGTCTGGATAGAGCGCTCCACCCGGTGGCCGTCGCCCGTGCTCCAACCATCCAGGCGCACGCCGCCGTGCAGGTCGACAACCGGCGTCAACGGCCACGTCTGCTCGGCATAGACGCCGCCCACCACCTGATCGCCGCCGGCGTCGCGATCGCGCTGGAACACCCCGGCCACGGGCTGGAAGCGCTCATGCGTCGCCCCCTCGGCCCAGCGCAGGTCGGCACCCAGCACGGTGCGGCGGCCACCCCCCTCCTCCACAATGGTGGACAGCGATCCCCCGGCGGCCGTGGCCGGTACGCGGTACTGGTCCAGGGCCGGCGTTTCAGCCGTGCGGGTGGCGTTGACGGAGGAGAACCTGTTCCTGAAGACATAGCGGCGCAGGTAAAGCGTGCCGTGCCAGGGCAGGCCCAGGGGGCCATCCTCATCCGCCAGGCGCAGACTGCCCTCCAGCGCGTCGGTGCCGTTCTCCTGCAGGGGCGTGCCGTTGCCGCGGTGCTCATGGAAGGCGGAGAGGGTGCCGGCCAGCGCCAACGGCCCGGCATCGCCTTGCGCCTTGACATCCACCCAAGCGTCATCCCAGCCGGCCTGGGTGTCGATGGGGCCGCGCTGGTCGGACCGCACGAGATAGCTGCCGTCGCTGCGGCTGGCGTGCGCCAGGACCGAGACGCCACCGGCGGCGGCGCCGGCCGTGCCCTCCGCCAGGCCATTGCTGCCGGCACGGACCTCGCCCCCTTGCAGCGGCTTGGTGGTGATGCGGATGACGCCGTCCAGGGCCTGGTTGCCCCAGGGGCCGGCGCCGCTGCCCTCCGTCACCGCCACACTGGCGACGGCGGCGGTGGGCAGGCGGCTCCAGTACACCCAGCCGCCGAAGGGGTCGTTGACCGGGATGTCGTCCACCAGCACCAGGGTGCGCCCGGCACCGTTGGGTCCCAGGGCGCGCAGCGAAATGCCCTGCGATGTGGGGTGGGCGCTGGTACTGCCCGTCCGGCGAAACAGGGAGAAGCCGGGCACGCTGCGCAGCGCCTCATCCAGCCGCCGCTCGGGTGCCGCGTCCAGCCAGGTGCTGTCCAGTTGCAGGGTGCCGTAGATGCGCTCGGTGGCGGCGTCGGGCGGCACCCGGCCGGTGACGATGATGGTGGGCAGCTGGTCCGCATCCCCCGCCCCCCACGCGGCCGCCGGCAACAATGCCGCCGCCAGCGCGATCCCCGCCCGCCTCATGACGATTTACTCCCCGCATTGCCCCCATGTCCGGGGCCCGACGGCTTAAATGCCGCCCGGGGCCCTGTCAAATCCCGATGGGGGGCGCGGGCCCCTTGACTTCCCCCCACCGGATGGCGTCCAAAAACGCCATGGCACCCTACCATGTTCCAGACCCTGCTTCGGCCGATACTTTAGAACCATTCCAAGATGGTTCAGCCGAGCAACCGTTGCCCCCCAGCCTCGCAGCGGCCGCCTTTCATGTGCTGACCACGGCGGCGCCAATGGAAAAGGTGCGGCTGACCCAGACCTATGCCGCCGCCTGGGCGCGAGGCCTGCTGTCGGATCTTCCCGGCCCCATCCCACCCGACCGGCCGGCGCGGCCGGAGCGGCCGGAACTGAAGCTGCCCCGCGACATGCCCAAGCGGCGCAAGGCCGGCAGCGTGGCGGGCCGCGTGGCCCTGCTGCACGCCCTGGCCCATATCGAGCTGAACGCCATCGACCTCGCCTGGGACATCGTCGCCCGCTTCACCACCTTCCCCGATGGCAGGCCGGCCCCCCGCGCCTTCAAGGACGACTGGGTGACGGTGGCGGATGAGGAAGCCAAGCACCACGGGCTGCTGGCCGGCCGTCTGGCCACGCTGGGCGCGGCGTACGGCGACCTGCCGGCGCACGACGGGCTATGGCAGGCCAGCGAGGTCACGGCCCACGACCTGGCCGCCCGCCTGGCCCTGGTGCCCATGGTGCTGGAGGCGCGCGGCCTGGACGTGACGCCCATGATGATCGCCAACCTGAAGAAGGTGGGGGACGAGGACAGCGCCGCCGTACTGCAGATCATCCATGATGAGGAGATCGGTCACGTCGCCGCCGGCCGCCGCTGGTTCGGCGTCATCGCTGCCGCCGCAGGGGAGGAGCCAGCGGAGCATTGGCGTGCCCTGGTACGCCAGTATTTCAAGGGCGACATCAAGCGACCCTTCAACGACGCCAGCCGCATCCGCGCCGACTTCCCGCCCGACTGGTACGAGCCGCTGGCGCCCCCGGAAACCATCCTGACCGGCGGGGCATCCCCGGACTGAACACCCCGTTACCATTCGGTAACAAACTCATCTTGGGCGGTGCCCATCGCCCTTGCTACCATCCGCGCCATCCGGCTGGGCCTATGCCCGGTTCCCGCCTTCCGCTGGTCGCCAGCCCCATCACGGTATTAAAACCCCCATGACCGCTTCCTCCTCCCGTGAGACCATGACCCGCCGTACCCTGCTGCGCCGCGGCCTGATGGCCGGTACCGCCCTCGTGGCCCTGACGGCCGCCCCCGGGCTGATCGCCCAACCCGCTGCCGCCGCGGAGCCGTCGGAGACGGAGAAGGCGCTGAACGCGTTCTTCGAGGATTGCTGGAACGAGGATCTGGCCCGCGACCCGCAGCAGCGCACCGTGCTGGGCCTGCCGGGCCCGCACGACAAATGGACCATTCCCGACGACGCCCACCTGCTGGAAAGCTTCCACCTGGCCGAACAGCGGTTGAAGACCCTGAAGGGCTTCAAGGTGTCGGAGCTGTCGCCCGGCGCCCAGGTCAGCGCCCGGCTGTTCGAGAATGAGCTGCAGCAGACCATCACCCAATATCCCTGGCGCAACCACAGCTATGTCATCAGCCAGCTGACCGGCCCCCACACCGACATCGCCAGCTTCCTGATCACCTACCACGCCGTCGGCAGCGCGCAGGACGCGGAGGACTATGTGGCCCGCCTGGTGGGCATCGCCCCGCTGATGGACGCCTACATCGCCCGCATCGGCAAGCAGGCCGACATGGGCGTGCTGCCGCCGGCCTTCGCCTTCAAATCCATCCTGGAAGCGGCGCGCAACGTCATCACCGGCAAGCCGTTCACGAACGGCGCCACCGAAAGCAGCCCCCTGCTGGCCGACTTCACGGAGAAGGTGACGGCGCTAAAGCTGGCCGACGCCGAGCAGGCCCGCCTGATCACCGCCGCGGAAAAGGCCCTGACCGGCCAGGTCCAGGCCTCGTTCCAGAAGCTGATCAGCACCGTGTCGGCGCTGGAGACCAAGGCCACCACCAGCAACGGCGTCTGGGCCCTGCCGGATGGCGAACGCTTCTACCGCTCACAAGTACAGCTGATGACCACCCTGCCCCTGGACCCGGCGGCCGTGCACGCCCAGGGCCTGAAGGAGGTGGCGGCGCTGCAGGACGAGATGCGCGCCATCATGGCCAAGGTGGGCTTCAAGGGCGAACTGCGCGCCTTCTTCGATTACCTGCGCACCGACAAGCGCTTCTTCGATCCGGCCACGCCGGAGGGCCGCGCCACCTTGCTGAAGCGCGCCACCGACATCATCGACAGGATGCGCTCGGACCTGGACCGGTTCTTCCTGACCAAGCCCAAGGCCCCCATCGTGGTGAAGGCGGTGGAGCCCTTCCGCGAGAAGGCCACGGCCAGCGCCTTTTATGAGCCCGCGTCGCCGGACGGGTCGCGGCCCGGCGTGTTCTACACCAACCTGTACGACATGTCGGTCAACCCCATCCCCATGCTGGAAAGCCTGGCCTATCACGAGGGCATTCCCGGCCATCACATGCAGATCGCCATCGCGCAGGAGATGGCCAACCTGCCCACCTTCCGCCGCTTCATCTGGAACAGCGCCTATGGTGAGGGCTGGGCCCTGTATGCCGAGCGCTTCCCCAAGGAGTACGGCTATTACCAGGACCCGTACTCGGACGCCGGCCGCATCGCCTCCGAACTGTTCCGCGCCGCCCGCCTGGTGCTGGACACCGGCATCCATCTGAAGCGATGGACGCGGGAACAGGCCATCGCCTACATGAACGACAATACGGCCAACCCCGAGCACGACAACATCACCGAGATCGAGCGCTACTTCGTCTGGCCGGGCCAGGCGCTGGCCTACAAGATCGGTATGAACAAGATCCTGGAACTGCGCGAGGCCGCCAAAGCCAAGCTGGGCACCAAGTTCGACATCCGCGCCTTCCACGACACGGTGCTGACCTCGGGCTCGGTCAACCTGCCGGTGCTGGAGGCGCTGGTGCAGGATTGGGTGAAGCGTACCGCCTGAGATCGATTTCAGTTGCCCCGGATTTGGGACGGCCATGCCAGATAGCCTGCCGTCCCCGCCATATCGGGTATGCGTCATATTATCACACAAACTGATGGTACGTGGCGCCGGGTCGTTGCACGGTGCCGCGTATAAGGCGTAAGGGTGGCCCAACCAAACGTGGCGCCCAATCCGACGAGAGCTTTGGCAGTTCACGGCATGCGTGGGGGCGGCATCCCGATCCGGGGCCGCCCCTTCGTGTTCTGGCCCTGGCCGCTTTCGTGCCCTACAGGCAAGGGTTGGAAACCGGCGGCCGGGGCACCGACAGCGCCGCCACCAATTCCGCCCGCAACTTGTCCAGCGACGCGGATCGCAGACCGCCCAGCATGCGTTGGGCGTCGCCACCACCACATATCTTGGCCTGGGCCTCCGGTCCCCGCAAGGCGGCAGCGTCCCGCTGCTTTTTCAGCCGCGCCTCTTCCGTTGCCTTCAACGCGTCCTTGGTGATGGGCGTCAAGCTGTTGGCGACCACGAAGTCGTCGATCTGGTCCAGGCCCTCATCCATGAAGCGGCGCAGCGCGTCATCCCCGTCCTGGCGGCAGGTATCCAACCCCTCGCGCAAGGCGACATAGATTCCCCGCAGGCACAGCACGGCGCCGTGGCCGCTGCGATCCTCCATCACCGTCTGCGGCTTGCTGCTGCCATCCCGCCATTGGTGGGCGACGACACCGCCGGCATAGGTGATTTCCCGCGTCTCGTTTCCCCTGGCATCCCGCCCCAGGCGCACCGTGGCACCGGCGGGAACCGGAACATCCCCCCAATCATCGGACGGCGCCGTCCCCGCCTGTGCGATCGTCGACAGGCCGACACCCAACAGTATGGTCAACATCAGAGCGCGCACGGTTTCCTCTCCACCCCAAGACGAAAGACTTCTTCGCCTGCGCCTGATTTGTGTCGGTAAGATGGTGGCCCCATCCGGCCCTGCCGCGTCATTTTGTGTCGTGTGTTGTATCGTGTGCCCGGAGGCCCGCCCAAGATGGATGCCATGCCTGAGATCCCGACACTCAAGACCGCACGCCTGCTGCTGCGCCCTTGGCTGCCGACCGACCGTGACGCCTTCGCCGCCCTGGCGGACGATCCCCGGGTGATGGAATTCCTCACCCCCCTGGACCGCGCCGGCAGCGACGCCCTGGTCGATCGCGTGCAAGCACACTTCGTCCAGCATGGCTTCGGCTATTGGGCGGTGGAGGTGCCGGGGGTGGCATCCTTCATCGGCTTCGTCGGGCTGGGCACCGTGGGGTTCGAGGCCGCCTTCACCCCGGCGGTGGAGATCGGCTGGCGGCTGGCCAGCGCGCATTGGGGGCGGGGTTATGCCACCGAGGCGGCGCGGGCGGTGATGCACGCGGCCTTCACCCGCTTTGACCTGCCAGAGGTGGTGGCCCTGACCGTGCCGGCCAACCGCCGGTCCCGCGCCGTCATGGAACGGCTGGGCATGGCCCACGACCCGGCGGAGGATTTCGACCATCCCCGCCTGGCTGAAGGCCACCCCCTGCGCCGCCACGTGCTGTACCGCAAGCGCCGCGCTTAAACCGCCGGCTGGATGGCCGGCCGGCAACAAGACCTGGACGCGCCGCCGCAGCCGGCGTAAGCGCTATCCGCCCGCCACAGCACAGCGGCATCGGGCGCCTTGGAGGGAATGGGATGGATCAGCGGACGCTTGCCGCCTACGACACCGCCGCAGAGGCCTACGCCGAGGACTGGCACAGCCAGCCGGCGCCATCGGACCTGCACGATCTGATCCGCCGGCACTTTACGCCCGGCCAGCCCACGGTCGACATCGGCTGCGGCAGCGGGCGGGAGGTCGCGTGGCTGGCGGCCAACGGCTATCCGGCCGTGGGCTATGACGCCTCCGAAGGCTTGCTGGCGCAGGCGCAGGCCCGCTACCCCGGGCTGGACTTCCACGCCGCCAGCCTGCCCGACTTGGCCGGGCTGCCCGACCACGGCTATGCCAACGTGCTGTGCGAAACGGTGATCATGCACCTGGGCGCCGGCTTGGTCGCGCCCGCCGTCCGTCGCCTGGCCAGCCTGGTACGTCCGGGCGGCACCCTTTATCTCAGCTGGCGGGTGACCCGCGGCGCCGACGCGCGCGACGGCGCCGGGCGCCTCTATGCCGCCTTCGACAGCCGCCTGGTGCGGGAGGCGCTGGCCGGTGCGTCCCTGCAGCTGGATGAGGAGGCCACCAGCGCCTCCTCCGGCAAGACCATCCACCGTCTGGTCGCGCGGTTCTGAAAAGGGCTCCTTTGAAAATGATAAGGGCCGGTGGATCGCTCCGCCGGCCCTTTATTACGTTATCAAAACAACATAGGCGGACTGCGGCTTACGCCTCCGCCTCATCGCCCTGCCCCTTGATGCGGTGGGCCAGGGCGGCCTGCAGGAACTCGTCGATGTCGCCATCCAGAACGGCCCCGCTCTGGCTGGTTTCGACCCCGGTGCGCAGGTCCTTCACCATCTGGTAGGGCTGCAGGACGTAGGAGCGGATCTGGTGGCCCCAGCCGATCTCCGTCTTCTGCGCTTCCAGGTTGGCGGCGGCCTCCTCACGCTTGCGCAGCTCCATCTCATAGATGCGGGCGCGCAGCATGTCCCAGGCCTTGGACCGGTTCTTGTGCTGGCTGCGTTCCTGCTGGCAGGCGACCACGATGCCGGTGGGCATGTGGGTCAGGCGCACGGCCGAGTCCGTCTTGTTCACGTGCTGGCCGCCGGCGCCCGAGGCGCGGTAGGTGTCCACCCGCACGTCCTTCTCGTTGATCTCCACCACGATCTTGTCGTCGATGACAGGGGTGACGGAGACGCTGGAGAAGCTGGTATGCCGGCGGGCCTGGCTGTCGAAGGGGCTGATGCGCACCAGGCGGTGCACGCCCGATTCCGTCTTCAGCCAGCCATAGGCGTTGTGGCCCTTGATCTGGATGGTGGACGACTTGATGCCGGCCTCTTCCCCGTTGGTCTCGTCCAGCAGTTCGACCTTGAACTTATGCTGTTCGGCCCAACGGCTGTACATGCGCAGCAGCATCAGGGCCCAGTCCTGGGCCTCCGTCCCGCCGGCGCCGGCGTTCACTTCCAGATAGCAGTCGTTGGCGTCGGCCTCACCCGACAGCAGGCTTTCCAGCTCCAGGGCCGCGGCGCGCTTCTGCAGGGCGACCAGGCCCTGCTCGGCGTCGGCGATGATCTCCTGGTCGCCTTCCAGCTCACCCATCTCGATCAGCTCGATGCCGTCGTTCAGGTCGCGCTCCAGCGCGCGATAGCCTTCGATGGCGGTCTCAAGCTGGGTCTTTTCCCGCATGATCTTCTGCGCACGGTCGGAATCGTCCCACAGCTTGGGGTCTTCCGACAGGGCGTTCAGTTCGTCGTAGCGGCGGAGGGCATTCTCCCAGTCAAAGATGCCTCCTTAGCAGCGTCAAGGACTGTCGCACAGCCTCGACGACCGCCTCGATCTCGGCCCGCATCGCGGTCCTCCTCGTCTCGGGTCATAAAATGGTCTTGTAACGGACCGCTTAGATAACCGCTTGGACGCCCGATTAAAACCCTGCATTTCGATGGAGGGCCTTGCGACGCCCGCCCCCCCTGGTCACGTGCAAAAAGGGTCACGTGACAAAAAAGGGCGCCCCCGAGGGGACGCCCTTCAAGGTCCGGGTCAACAAGGTGGGGGTCGTCAGCCGACCATGGCCAGCGAGGCCTCGTTGATCCGGCGGGTCAAGGCGTTGGCGCCATTGGTGGCGTCGGCGATCTTGGTCAGGCTTTCGCTGATGCTGGAGACGCCGTCGGCGGCGGTCTGCATGTTGCACGAGATGTCGCGGGCCACCGCGTTCTGTTCCTCCACCGCCGCCGCCATAGCGCCGGAGATGGCGCTGATGCGGTTGATGATGCCGCCGATGCCCTGGATGGCGCTCGCCGATTCCGTGGTGGCCAGCTGCACCGTGCTGATCTGCTCGGCGATCTCGCCCGTGGCCTTGGCCGTCTGGTTGGCCAGGGCCTTGACCTCGCTGGCGACGACGGCGAAGCCTTTGCCGGCCTCACCGGCGCGCGCCGCCTCGATGGTGGCGTTCAGAGCCAGCAGATTGGTCTGGCTGGCGATGTCGCTGATCAGCTTCACCACCTCGCCGATGCGCTGGGCGGCGCTCAGCAGGCCGGAGACGGAGGCGTTGGTCCGGTCCGTCTGATGCACCGCGTCCTCGGAAATCTTGGAGGCTTCCGCCATCTGGCGGCTGATCTCCTCGATCGAGGCCACCAGCTCGGTGGCGCCGCCGGCGATGGCCTGCACGTTGCCCGAGGCGATCAAGGCGGCGTTGGAGGCGTGGCTGACCTGCTCATCGGTCACGGTCATGGCGCCGGCTAGGCCGTTCAGGTCCTGGGAAATCACCTTCTGCGTGGCGGCGCGGCGGTCGCGCGCCTCGACCTGCTCGGTGATGTCGGTGGCGAACTTGACCACCTTGTAGGGCTTGCCGCTGATGTCGAAGATGGGATTGTAGGTTGCCTGGATCCACACGGCGCGGCCGCCCTTGCCCAGGCGCTTGTATTCGGCCGACTGGAACTCGCCCCGGGCCAGCGCCGCCCAGAAGCGGCGGTACTCGTCACTGGCCTTGCAGGCCGGGTCCACGAACATGCTGTGGTGCTGACCCTGGATCTCCGCCAGGCTGTAGCCCAAGGCGTTCAGGAAATTCTCGTTGGCCGTCAGGATGGTGCCGTCCATCTTGAACTCGATGACGGCTTGGCTCTTGTGGATGGCCTTCAACTGGCCGCACAGGTCGTCGTTCCGCGACCGGCGCTCGGTGATGTCGGTCGCCAGCTTGATGACCTTCACCGGCTTGCCGGTGATGCCGAACACCGGGGTGTAGGTCGCCTGCAGCCAGACCTCCCGGCCGCCCTTGGCCACGCGCTTGTATTCGGCGGTCTGGAATTCACCGCGGGCTAGGCTGGCCCAGAAGTTCCGATACTCGTCGCTGTTCCGGTAGGTCGCGTCCACGAACATGCTGTGGTGCCGGCCCTGGATCTCCGCCAGGGTATAGCCCATGGCCTTCTGGAAGTTCTCGTTGGCCGTCAGGATGGTGCCATCGAGTTTAAATTCAATGATGGACTGGGAGCGGTTGACAGCATCCAGAATGGACTTCAGATCAGAGCCCGCACCCTGTGAAAACAACCCGTTCATCATGATCGACCCCGATCTTCTGATTATTGCGCGTGGTCAGGATTACCCGACCGGACATGCAAAAAATTAGGGCCGTATCCTTAAGTTTCCCTTAAATGCACAGACTACAAATACCTTGGTTAACGGTTTAAATTCAGGCACTTAGCATGTCATTCACATGCCATTCATTACTAACCTGAAGGATTGGATCACCTTACAGTTGAACTCATTTTACTGCTAACGATCCGCATCAAAAACGGCTGGGCCGCCCCACGCGTGGTGGGACGGCCCGGCCTTTCGACAACCAATAGAATGATGCGCGCATCAGAAGCGGTAGCCCACGCCAAAGCCGACCAGCCAGGGGTTGATGTCAACGTCCGCCTTGATGGGCGTGCCCAGGCCGGCGTTCACCGTGGCCGTGGTGTTGAGCATCAGCTTCTTCAGGTCCAGGTTCAGGGACCAGTGGTCGTCCAGTTTGTAATCGACGCCGGCCTGGAAGGCGTAGCCGAAGGTGTTGTCGTACTTCAGGCCCAGGGCATCGCCCTTGTCGACGCCGTAGAACAGCGTGTAGTTCACACCGACGCCAATATAGGGGCTGATCTTCTCATGCGGCATGAAGTGGTACTGGAAGGTCAGCGTCGGCGGCAGCAGCCAGACATTGCCCAGGTCCACCTTGCCCAGCGGCGTGCCCGACGCCTTCACATTGTGCGGCGTGGTGCCGGCGATCAGTTCCGCGGCAATGCTGTCGGTGAAGAAGTAGCTGAAGTCCACTTCCGGCACGATGGCCGTGCTGATGTCGGTGTGGCCGGGAATACCGGCGCCCCCCAGCGACAGGGAGCTGCCGACGTCCGGCGCCACCACAAGGGCGCGACCGCGGATCAAAAAATCACCAGCGTCGGAGGCATGAGCCGCCGGGGCCACACCGTAAATCCCGGCCAAGAGCGCAGCGGCAGCCACCGTGACGGACAAGAACTTCATCACTTACCCCTCCTTGAACAGTGCGGCCGGCGAATGTTCCACCACCTTGGCGCCGCACTTATTTTTCAATGAGAGGAGTTTTATTGGAGTTCTGGCCGCCTATCCCTGACCTGTATCAATCAGCATCTTCCAGCGACGCAATACGGACCGGCGGAAAGGCCATGACTGGATCATCGCCTACCCCGGCAACCAGGGCCGCCGCGATGGCGTCCAGGTCGGCGCCATCCAGCCGCATCAGCCCCACGGGCAGGCTGAACCCCCAGCCCATGGCCGCCAGCGCCCCGTCCAGCACGGCGGCCAGCGGCACCGGCCGCGACGGCAGATAGGCGACCGGCACGCAGGCCCACGCCCGGCCGGCGGCGTCATGCTCGACATACGTCCCACCGGGCAGGACGTGGCCCACCGCCAGGAAACAGGAGCCACCCGAGGCGTCAGGGGCAAAGCAGGCCACACGCTGCCCCGCCGCCACGCGGCGCAGCACGCCGTCGTGGCGGACCGGCAGGCGCACGTCCCCGGCCGCCCGGCCCCGGCCGATGGCACCGACGGAGGCCACCCACACCCACCCCGGCATACCGGTGGCCAGGGGCATGGCAGGCGGCAGACAGCGGGAAGCGGGGGCGGTTTCGGGGGTCATGGCGGCGCTCCATCGACGGATAGATCTGCATCCTAGCGTTACCCCCTGACAGATCCTGTCAGCAGCATCGCCACCCTCGCCAAACCATTCGGCAGGCGGTAGGGTCCCTGCCTTTCGCGCACGCTCGATAGGCGCCTAGCTCCATACCCGCCTGGGGGGACAGCATGCTTTTACGGATCCCGATACTGGCCGGCCTGGCCGCCGGCGCCGTTACCCCTGCCTGGGCCCCCGCTTGGGCCCATGATTGCCAGCCCTACCAGCCGGAGCCCGTGACCCTGACGGGGGAGATTACCCTGCAGCACGGCACCCGCAGCGGCGCCAAGGGCGTCACCCATGAGGACTATTACGTGCTGACCTTGCCGCAGATGATCTGCGTGGCGGGCGGCACGGCGGAAACGGATGAGGACGTGGAGTCCATCGACGCCCTTCAGCTGAAGCTGCCCCAGGGCGTCAAGCCCCCGCTGGGCCGCCGGGTGGCCGTGACCGGCACCCTGTTCCACCGCCTGGCCGATGGCCATACCGAGGTGCTACTGACCTATGACAGCATGAAGCCGGCGCCTTAAGGGGCCTCCGGGTCCATGGCGTCCATCTCCGCCTTCCAGTCGGCCAGCAGGGCGTGGCGGCGGCGGGGATAGCGGTCGGCCTCCACCGTCACCTCGACGATGCGGTCGGTGCGGAAGTGGCGGAAGGCCTGCCGCGTCTCGCACCACGCCGCCACCATGCGGATGCGCTCCATGAAGGCCAGGGCGAAGGGCCAGATGGTGCGGTCGCTGGCCCGCCCTTGCCCGTCGGTGTAGGCGATGCGCAGCTTGCGCTCCGTCCGGATGGCGCGGCGGATTTCCGTCAGGTCGCGCGGTTCCGTCACGCTGGGCTTCAGCGACACCGGCACCAGGCCGCTGTCCTCCGCCAGGGCCTTCAGGTCGGCCGGCAGCACGGCCGTGATCTTGGCGGTGGCGTTCTGCGCCGCCAGGCCCAGGGGGCCGTCGCCCCGCTGCGCCACCCAGCGCAGGCCCAGCACCAGGGCCTCGATCTCATCATCGCCGAACATCAGGGGCGGCAGCATGAAACCGGGGCGCAGGACATAGCCCAGGCCGGCCTCCCCCTCCACCGGCACGCCCTGAGCCGCCAAGGTGGCGATGTCGCGATAGACGGTGCGGATGGAAATCCCCAGCTCCCCCGCCAGGTCGGCGGCCGTCACCGGCCGGCGATGGCGGCGCAGGGCCTGGATGAGGTCGAGCAGGCGGGCGGAACGGGACAAGGCGGCGGGTCCGGATGAATCAAGGTCACCGCCAGGATAGCCCGCGCGCCGTCAGGCCGTCTGCACCAACCCGTCCGTCACCACCGGGAAATTGACGGAGTTGGCGATGAAGCAGAAATGATGCGCCTTGTCGTGCAGCGCCTGGGCCAGCGCCGCATCGCCACCGGCGGCGATGGTCACCGTCGGGCGCAGGGTGACCTGGGTGAAGTGGCCGTTGCCGTCCGCCGTCTCCACCATCATGCCCTCCGCCTGGTCCTGGTAGGCGGTGACGACCAGCCCGGCCTCGGCCGCCAGGTGCAGGTACCACAGTTTGTGGCAGGTGGAGAGGGAGGCGACCAGTATCTCCTCCGGATTGTAGCGGGTGGCGTCGCCCAGGAAGGCGGGGTCGGAGGAGCCGGGGATGATCGGCTTACCCGCCGCCTGGATCTCATGGTCGCGAGTGTAGGCGCGATAGTTGGCCGTGCCCTGCCCCTTGTTCCCGGTCCAGGTGACGGTGACGCGGTAGGTGTGTTGCTTGCCGGCCATGATGTCGCTCCCTTTGGCTGATGGTTGTTGCCGGCATTGGAGGGGAGCCACTCTTGTTGCGCCAGGGGGAACCACCGCAGAACGGACATGCGCTCTGACCCTGGGCGGTGTACGATTTCGGACAGTATTGTGGGGGACTTTGCATCGATGACACAGAAAAGCGGCCGCATCCTGATGGTGGACGACGACCAGGACATCCTGGTGGCCGCCCGCCTGCTGCTGAAACGGGAAGGCATCCTGGTCCATACCGAGAGCCAGCCGGATCGCATCCCGCAGCTGTTGAAGGATGAGGTGTTCGACGCCGTCCTCCTGGACATGAACTTCGCCATCGGCGCCAACACGGGGCGCGAAGGCTTCCAGTGGCTGAAACGCGTGCTGGAGATCGACCCCACCCTGTCCGTCATCCTGATGACCGCCTATGGCGACGTGGGCACGGCGGTGGAGGCGATGAAGCAGGGCGCCTGCGATTTCGTGCTGAAGCCCTGGTCCAATGAGCGGCTGGTGGCGACCCTGATGAGCGCCATGACCCTGACCGCCTCCCGGCGCGAGGCGGCGCAGCTGGGTGCCCGCAACAAGGAGCTGGCGGCAGCCTTGGACCAGCCGGGGCAAACGCTCATCGGCAGCAGCCCGGCCATGGCCCGGGTGCTGACCCTGGTGGACCGCGCCGCCCCCACCGACGCCAACGTCCTGATCCTGGGCGAGAACGGCACCGGCAAGGAGGTCATCGCGCGCGAGATCCACCGCCGGTCCCGCCGCGCGGACCAGGTGTTCGTGGCGGTGGACCTGGGCGCCATCGCCGAGAACCTGTTCGAGAGCGAGCTGTTCGGCCACAAGAAGGGCGCCTTCACCGACGCCAAGGAGGACCGCGTCGGCCGGCTGGTGGCGGCCAACGGCGGCACCCTTTTCCTGGATGAGATCGGCAACCTGCCCCTGTACCAGCAGAGCAAGCTGCTGTCGGTGCTGGAGCAGCGCGTGGTCATCCCCGTGGGCGGCAATCGGCCCATCCCCATCGACGTGCGCCTGATCTCCGCCACCAACATGCCGGTGGAACAGCTGGAAAGCCCGGACACCTTCCGCCAGGATCTGCTGTACCGCATCAACACGGTGGAGCTGCGCCTGCCCCCCTTGCGCGACCGGGCGGACGACATCCCGGCGCTGGTCACGCATTTCATGGGGCTGTACGCCCGCAAATACGCCATCCCGCCGCGCCGCCTGTCCGCCGACGCGCTGGCGCGGCTCAAGGCCTATCACTGGCCGGGCAACGTCCGCGCCCTGCGCCACGCGGTGGAGCGCGCCATGATCCTGGGCGCCGGCGACGTGCTGGAGGCGGAGGATTTCTCCCTTCCATCCGCCCCCGGCGGCGCCCCCCGGCCGGCGGCACCGCCACCCACGACCTTGGCGCCGGTGGGTGATGACGGCCTGACCTTAGGCACCCTGGATCTTGAGACGGTGGAGGCGCAGGTGATCCGCCGGGCGCTGGACAAGCACCAGGGCAACATCAGCCACGCCGCCAATGAGCTGGGCATCACCCGCACCTCCCTCTACCGCCGGATGGAGAAGCATGGTCTTTAAGTCGTCGTTCAGCACGGCGCTGACCCTGCGGGTGACCCTGCTGTGCCTCAGCTGCGTGGCCCTGGGCCTGTTGCTGCAGGCCACCGACTACCACGCCACCGAAGCGCTGGTGCTGTTCCTGATCGCCTTCCAGATCGGCGGCGTGGTGCGGGTGGTG
Organism: Nitrospirillum amazonense; assembly: GCF_007828035.1. Classification (GTDB taxonomy): domain Bacteria; phylum Pseudomonadota; class Alphaproteobacteria; order Azospirillales; family Azospirillaceae; genus Nitrospirillum; species Nitrospirillum amazonense. Next base: position 110,198 of record NZ_VITV01000001.1, read on the forward strand.
AACACCACCAATCGCGAGCTGGCGCGCTTCCTGAACGCGCTCAGCCACTCCGACTTCACACAGAGCTTCAGCTATCGCGCCATGGGTGCCAGCTTTCAGGAACTGGGCCACGCCTTCGCCGGGGTGTTCGACAAGTTCCGCGACGCCCGCGCCGACGCCGAGCGCAAGGCCGATTACCTGAACGTGCTGGTGGAGCATGTGCCCGTGGCCCTGGCGGAGGTGCATCCCGACGGCCGCGTCAACCTGCTGAACAACGTGGCCCGCCGCCTGATCGGCCATGATGACCTGAACCGCCGCCTAGTGGACGGCGGCACCCTGGATTCGGCGCTGCGCGTGCTGGAACCGGGGAAGAGCGCCCTGCTGAAGGTGGCGGGCGGCATCACGCCCCTGCACCTGACGGTGCGCGCCACCCAGCTGACCCTGGCCGAGGGGCCGCGCCTGCTGATCAGCCTGCAGAACATCGGCGGGGAGCTGGAGGCGACGGAGGTCAAGGCCTGGTCGGACCTGGTGCGGGTGCTGACGCATGAGATGATGAACTCGCTGACGCCCGTCTCCTCCCTGGCGGGCACGGCGCAGTCACTGCTGGCCGACCTGCGCACCCAGCTGGAGACCATCCCCGGCCTGCCGCCCGCCGTGCTGCTGGACGCCGCCGACGCGGGGGAGGCCATGGACACCGTCACCCGCCGCGCCGGCGGCCTGCTGCGCTTCGTCGAGCGCTACCGCCGCTTCACCCAGATGCCCCGGCCGAAGGTGGAGCGGCTGAAGGTGCGGGAGCTGTTCGGCCGGGTGGAGCGGCTGATGGGTCCGGCGATGGCGGAGCATGGCGTGGCGCTGGAGGTGGTGGTGCTGCCGCCCTCGCTGGAAATCAGCGCCGACCCCGACCTGATCGACCAGGTGCTGATCAACCTGGTGAAGAACGCGGTGGAGGCGCTTGACGAGTGGAAGGCCGGCGGCACGGCGACCCGCGCCCCCGCCATCACCCTGGCGGGGCACCTGGACGTGACCGGCCACCTGAACCTGCTGGTGCGGGACAACGGCCCCGGCATCCCGCCCGACGTGGCCGACAAGATCTTCGTGCCCTTCTATACTACCAAGCGCGAGGGCAGCGGCATCGGCCTGCCGCTTGCCCGCCAGATCATGCTGGCCCACGGCGGCACCATCGCCGCGTCGCCCGTGGAAGGTGGCGGCACGGTGTTTACTCTGCGGTTTTAACCCCGCCCCAAAGCCGCCAGCCGGTGTGCGTGAGCAGATAGCGCACCCCAACCAGCGCCGCGACCAAGCCGGACGCGGCCCCCAGGCCCAGGGACCAGCGCGGGCCGGCCACATCGGCCACCCAGCCGACGACGGGGGCGCCCAACGGTGTGCCCCCGACCGCGATGGCCAGCAGCAGGGCCACCACCCGGCCGCGCATGGCGCTGTCGGTGGAGAGCTGCACCAGGCTGTTGGTGGAGGTGGTGAAGGTCTGCGCCGCGACGCCGACGACCACCAGCAGGATGCCGAACGCCCAGGTGGTGGGCATGACCGCCGCCAGGGCACATCCCACGCCGAACAGCAGCGCGGCACCCGTCAGCAGGGACACGGTGGGCGTGGCGCGCCTGGCCGCCAGCAGGGCGCCGGCGACGGAGCCGATGGCCATGGTGGAGCTGAGCACGCCGTACTCGTCCGCGCCGGCGCGGAAGACGTGCACCGACATGGTGGAGATGAAGATGGGGAAGTTCAGGCCGAAAGTGCCGATGAGGAACAGCATCAGCAGCACGGCCTGCAAATCCGGCCGGCCCCAGACATAGCGGAAGCCCTCGACGAAGCTGCCCCGGCTGCGCGCCGCCCGCACGCGCGGATGGAAATCCGCCACCCGCAGCAGGCATAGCGAGCCGATGACGGCGACGAAGGAGGCGGCGTTGATCAGGAACACCCAGCCGGTACCCACCGCCGCGATCAGCACGCCCGCCACCGCCGGCCCGATCATGCGCGCCGCGTTGAAGGAGGTGGAGTTGAGCGCCACGGCGTTGGCCAGGTCCGCCTCGCCCACCAGCTCACCGATGAAGGTCTGGCGGGCGGGCGCGTCGAAGGCGGCGACACAGCCCAGCAGGAAGGCGAAGATGTAGACGTGCCACAACTGCACCAGGCCCAGCACGGTCAGCAGGCCCAGGCCCAGCGCCAGCAGGGCGGAGGCGGCCTGGGTGCAGAACAGCAGGCGCCGCCGGTCGAAATAGTCGGCGGCGAAGCCGCTGAAGGGCAGCAGCAGGGCCAGGGGCCCGAACTGCAGGCCCATGACGATGCCGACGGCGGAGGCGCCGTTGACATGCGCCAGTTCCGTCAGCACCAGCCAGTCCTGCGCCGTACGCTGCATCCAGGTGCCGACGTTGGACACGATGGCACCCAGGAACCACAGGCGGAAATTACGGTTGGCCAGGGAGCGGAACGTGCCGGTGGCGGCGGAAGCGATGGGCGCCGTCATGAGGCCCCGTCCAGCAGGGCCAGGATCTCGGCCGTGGTGCCGGTCTCGCCCAGACGGGGAAAGATGCGCGTGAGGCTATGGTCATGGGTTTCGGCGTCGCGGTCGGCCATGGCATCGACAGCCAGCGTGACGTTGTAGCCCAGCGCATGCGCCTCGCGCGCCGTGGATTCCACGCCGATGCTGGTGGCGACGCCGGCCACCACCACCTGGGTCACGCCCCGGCCCTTGAGGTAGGCGTCCAGGTCGGTATGGGGAAAGGCGCCCCAGGTGCGTTTCCCCACGCGGTGGTCCCCCGCCTGGGCATCCAGTTCAGGGACCAGCTCGGCCCAGTCCGGCGGCAGGTCGCGCGGGCCGCGCCTCTGCTCCGTCCGGCCCGGGGGGCCGCCGGCCACGGTGACCAGCACCACCGGCAAGCCCTTGCGGCGAAAGGCGGCGGCCAGATCGGCGGCGTTGCGCAGGACCCCGCCCAGGGGCGGCAGGCCCGGCATGGCCAGCAGGCCTTTCTGCAGGTCGATGACGATCAGGGCGGTGCGGGCATCCAGGGTGGTGACGGCCATGGCCGGTCTCCTTGAAGGTTGGGAATGTCAGTCGGTGACCAGACGCTTCAAAAGGTCGACCGCGCGTCCCAGTTCCGCCCGCTCCGTCAACGTCAGGCGGGCGCGCATGGCGCGGAACAGCCAGTCCTCATGCAGGGCGCGGCCTGCCCGCACCCGCTCGCGGCAGGCCGGGGTCAGGTCCCACAAGGTCTGGCGGCCATCGGCGGGATCGGGGCTGCCCATCACCAGGCCCGCCGCCTCCAGCGCCGCGACGGTGGCGCCCATGGATTGGGAGCGCACGCCCTCCGCCTTGGCCAGGGCCGTCACCGTGGCCGGCCCGCCGTCCAGCCGGCGCAGCACGGCGATTTGCGAGGGCGTCAGGTCGCCGACGTTGGCCTGCTCACGCAACTTGCGCCGCAGCTGGCCCATGACCACGCGCAGCTCCACCGCCGTCGCCATGGTGGCCGATGTGTCGGGGTCGCCCGCGTCGGGCCTCTCCAGGGGGTCGTTCATGCCCCGGTTTTAGCAGGTATGAAGATAAACTACAAAGTCTTCCTTCATATATTGGCGACACAGCGGTGATGGCTGCGCGGGGACCTATACCCGACACCACTTTACTGCGCCGCGCTGTTTGGTCGTTCCCTCAATAGGTGTGTCGCGATAGATTTACCGCTCTCAGGCGGGGCCTTGCGGTTCGGGAGGGCATGGTGCGCAGGATATTTTTGGTGACGGCGTTGCTGGCGCTGCTGGGTGCCGGGTTGCACATGATGACGGCTCCGGCGGACGCGCAGACGGCGGCGCCGGTGACCGTGACCGAGACGCCCGTCACCGTCGCGCCGGCTCCGGACGCGCCTCCCGGCGTCGTTCCCCGGACCATGATCCATGTCGACGACGGCCCCGAAGCGGCGGCGGCCATGGCCAAGGCGGCTCGCGACGCCAGCCTGGCGCTGGCGTGGAAGTCCTTGCCGCAAAGCCAGAAGACCCTGGCGGTGGGCAGCGTGCTGGTGCTGGTGGCGGTCACCGCCGCCCTGCTGTACCTCGCCATGTCCACCGACATGCTGCGCGACAACACGCCGTCCACCTTCGCCGGCGTCACCAGCGCCACGGGCAAGCCGCTGCGCCGCGCCTTCAGCCTGGCGCAAAGCCAGATGGCCTGGTGGTTCGTCATCGTGCTGGCGGCCTACCTTTACCTGTTCCTGGTGACGGGGGAGCTGGACACCCTGACGGGCCAGGCGCTGTGCCTGATGGGTCTCGGCACCGGCACCGCCATGGGGGCGGCGATGGTGGAGCAGAACAAGACCAATCCCATCCTGGCGGCCTACCAGGGCGTGCTGGCACAGATGGCGGACCCGGCCACGCCGCCGGCCGACCTGCCCACCCTGACCGCCACCCGCGACACGCTGGCCCGCCAACTGGCGTCCCGCGATTTCGTCCACGACATCCTGACCGACGCCAACGGCATCAGCCTGCACCGCTTCCAGACGGCGGTGTGGACGGTGGTCATCGGGGTGTTGTTCCTGATCGAGACGGTGGTCCACCGCAAGATGCCGGACCTGGACCCTTATAGCCTGGGCGTGCTGGGCATCAGCGCCGGCACCTATCTGGGCTTCAAGATCCCGGAACAGCCCAATTGAGGGTGGGCACGCGCGTCCTTTCCCCTGCCGAGCGCCTGGACTGGCTGCGCCTGACGCGCACGGAGTCGGTGGGGCCCGTCACCTTTCATCGCCTGATGGAGCGCTTCGGCGCCCCGGCGGCGGCCCTGGAGGCCCTGCCCGACCTGGCCCGGCGCGGCGGGAGCGACCGTCCCCTGAGCATCGCGCCGCGCGCCGCCGCCGAACGGGAGCTGGCGGCGCTGGACCGCATGGGCGCCCGCCTGCTGTGCTGGTGTGAACCCGATTATCCCGCCCAGCTGGCCGCCATCGAGGACGCGCCGCCCGTCCTCACCGTGCTGGGCGACCCTGCCCGCCTCAGCCGCCCGGCCGTCGCCGTGGTGGGGGCCCGCAACGCCTCCCTCACCGGGCGCAAGCTGGCGGCCATGATTTCCCGGGACCTGGCGGAGGCCGGCATCACAGTCGTTTCCGGCCTGGCGCGGGGCATCGACACGGCGGCGCATGAGGCGGCGCTGCACCGCTGCACCGTCGCGGCGCTGGCCGGTGGCGTGGACGTCATCTACCCGCCGGAAAACGCGGAGCTGCACCGGCGCATCGCCGATCAGGGCGCCCTGGTAGCCGAATCGCCGCCGGGGACGGAGCCGCAGGCCCGCCATTTCCCCCGGCGCAACCGCTTGATCTCCGGTCTGTCGCGCGGCGTGCTGGTGGTGGAGGCGGCGCTGAAGTCCGGGTCGCTTATCACCGCCCGGCTGGCGCTGGAACAGGGCCGCGACCTCTTCGCCGTACCGGGGTCGCCGCTGGACCCGCGCGCCCAGGGCTGCAACCGCCTGCTGAAGGACGGCGCGGTCTTGGTGGAGACGGCGGACGACATCCTGGCCTATCTGGGCCCCCAGGGTTTGGCCACGTTCAATGCCCCGCCTGCGGGCGGCGGGCCCGTCCCGCCCCCCGTCGATCCGGGGGAAAAGGAGATCGAGGCGGCCCGTCCCCGGGTCACCCTGTGCTTAAGCCCCACCCCGGTACACATTGACGAAATTGTCCGGGACTGCCAATTGTCTGCGGCGGTGGTGCTGACCATCCTGCTGGAACTGGAGCTGGCGGGCCGTCTGCATCGCCACCCCGGGGGCCGCGTGAGCCTGGCGTGACGCTGGACGGCGCCGCCCCGGGATCAAGGTTTTCGGAAAGCATCGCCACCTATTGCAGTGCGGGGTCCCCTTGTCGGGCAGCAACGTCCTCATCGTCGAATCGCCGGCCAAGGCGAAGACCATCAACAAGTACCTGGGCGATGATTTCACCGTTCTCGCCAGCTACGGCCATGTGCGCGACCTGCCGGCCCGCGACGGTTCGGTGAAGCCGGAAGAGGATTTCTCCATGGAGTGGGAGCTGGGCGACCGCTCCAAACGCCATATCGACGAGATCACCCGCGCCGCCAAGGGCGCCACCCGCATCTACCTCGCCACCGACCCGGATCGCGAGGGGGAGGCCATTGCCTGGCACGTCAAGCAGCTGCTGGATGAGAAGCGCATCACCGGCAAGGTGGACGTGAAGCGCGTCACCTTCAACGAAATCACCAAGAGCGCGGTGCTGGACGCCATCGCCCATCCGCGCGACGTGCACCAGGAACTGGTCGACGCCTACCTGGCCCGCCGCGCCCTGGACTACCTGGTGGGTTTCACCCTGTCGCCGGTGCTGTGGCGCAAGCTGCCGGGCTCGCGCTCCGCCGGCCGTGTGCAGTCCGTGGCCCTGCGCCTGATCTGCGAGCGTGAGTCGGAGATCGAGGCCTTCCGCCCGCAGGAATACTGGACCATCGAGGCGGAGTTCCGCACGCCGGCGGGGGCGCCCTTCACCGCCCGTCTGGTGGGCCTGAACGGCAAGAAGCTGGACAAGTTCACCCTGGGCAACAAGGGCGACGCCGATGCGGCCCTGGCCACCATCCGCCCGCTGTCCTTCATGGTGCGGTCGGTGGAACGGCGCCAGGTGCGCCGCAACCCCTTCCCGCCCTTCACCACCTCCACCCTGCAGCAGGAGGCCAGCCGCAAGCTGGGCTTCGGCGCCACCAAGACCATGCGCATCGCCCAGAAGCTGTATGAGGGCGTGGACATCGGCGGCGAGACGGTGGGCCTGATCACCTATATGCGTACCGACGGCGTGCAGCTGTCGAACGAGGCCATCGACGGTGCCCGCCGCCTGATCTCCTCCGCCTTCGGCAACGAGTACCTGCCCAACGCCCCGCGCGTGTACAAGTCCAGCGCCAAGAACGCGCAGGAAGCGCACGAGGCCATCCGCCCCACCGACATGTTCCGCCGGCCGGACCAGATGGGCCGCTTCCTGGACAAGGATGAGCAGCGCCTGTACGAGCTGGTGTGGAAGCGCACCATCGCCTGCCAGATGGCCAGCGCCGAGCTGGACCAGGTCTCGGTCGACATCGCCTCGCCCAAGGCCGAGGCGCAGTTCCGCGCCACCGGCTCCATCGTCACCTTCGACGGCTTCCTGAAGGTCTATCAGGAGGACCGGGACGACGCCGGCGATGACGAGGACAAGGACACCCGCCTGCCGGCCATGAAGGATGGCGACGACCTGGCCAAGGGCGAGGTCAAGTCCGACCAGCACTTCACCCAGCCGCCGCCGCGTTATACCGAGGCCAGCCTGGTGAAGAAGATGGAGGAGCTGGGCATCGGCCGGCCGTCCACCTACGCCAGCATTCTGCAGGTGCTGCAGGACCGGAACTACGTCCGCCTGGAAAAGCGCCGGTTCGAGCCGGAGGACCGTGGCCGCCTGGTCACGACCTTCCTGGAGAACTTCTTCAACCGGTATGTCGAATACGGCTTCACCGCCGACCTGGAAACCAAGCTGGACGACATTTCCGGCGGCCGCATCGACTGGAAGACGGTGCTGCGCGAGTTCTGGCAGGCCTTCTCCGCCGCGGTGGAGGGCACCAAGGACCTGACCATCACCCAGGTGCTGGACGCCCTGGACGAGGCGCTGGGTCCGCACTTCTTCCCCACGCCGGCCGAGGGCGGGCGCGACCCGCGCGTCTGCCCCGTCTGCGGCGAGGGCCGGCTGTCGCTGAAGCTGGGCAAGAACGGCGCCTTCATCGGCTGTTCCAACTACCCGGACTGCAAGTACACCCGCCCCCTGAGCGTCGAGGGGGGCGAGGAGGGCAACGCCGACCGCGAACTGGGCAACGATCCGGAAACGGGCTACCCCGTGTCCATGAAGCGGGGTCCCTACGGCGTCTATGTCCAGACGGGTGCGCCGGACGAGCCCAAGCCCAAGCGCGTGTCGCTGCCGCGCGCCATGAACCCGCAGGATGTGGACCTGGACATCGCCCTGCGCCTGCTGGCCCTGCCGCGCAGCCTGGGCCCGCATCCGGAGACGGGGCAGGAGATCACGGCCGGCATCGGCCGCTTCGGCCCCTATCTGAAGCATGGCGACGCCTACAAGAACCTGACGCCGGACGACGACGTGCTGACCATCGGCCTGAACCGGGCCGTGGTGCTGCTGGCCGGCGTGGCCGCACGCAAGACGGTGGCGGGCCGTGAGCTGGGCAACCATCCCAAGGACGGCAAACCCATCACCCTGGGCAGCGGCCGCTTCGGCCCCTACGTCAAGCACCTGAAGCTGTTCGCCAGCATCCCCAAGGCCATCAACGCCGACACCATCACCCTGGAACAGGCGGTGGAGCTGTTGGCGGCCAAGGCGGCCAAGGACAGCGGCAAGAAGCCGGCGGCGGCAGCCGACGGCGAGGAGAAGCCGAAGAAGACGGCGGCCAAGAAGGCACCGGCGAAGGCGGCGACCACCAAGGCGGCGGCTGAGAAGAAGGCCGCCACGCCGAAGAAGACCACCACGACCGCGAAGAAACCCGCGGTGAAGAAGACGGCGGCGGGCGACTGAGCCCGTCACCTCGGTTCAAGGATTGATCATGCCGAAGCGTCCGGAGGGCCCCCGGCGGGCTTTGCCCAGGCCGGTGCCGGCCCGCCGTGCGGCCGACGCCCCCTTCCCCACCAGGGAAGAGATCATGGACTATATCCAGTCCAGCCCCGTGCCCGTGGGCAAGCGGGAGATCGCGCGCGCCTTCAACATCACCGGCGACGGCCGCATCGTCCTGAAGGAGCTGCTGAAGGAGCTGGAGGGCGAGGGCAGCATCGAGAAGGGCGAGGGCCGGCGCGTCGCCGTGCCGGCGGCCCTGCCCGAGGTGGCGGTGCTGATCGTCAGCGAAGTGACGCCGGACGGCGAGGTGCTGGCCCGGCCCACCAGCTGGGCGCACGAGGCGCCACCACCGCGCATCTACATGGCCGCCGAGAAGCGCGGCCATCCGGCATTGGCGGTGGGCGACCGCGTGCTGGCCCGCCTGTCGCGGCAACCCCAGGCCGGCGGCGGGGAAGACGTCTATGAAGGCCGCACCATGCGCAAGCTGGACAGCGGCACGGCCACCCGCATCGTCGGCATCTATGAGCGCGCCCGCGACGGCGGCCGGCTGAAGCCGGTGGACCGCCGCGCCAAGGCGGAATTCGCCGTGGCCGACGCCAACGCCGAGGGGGCGCAGCCGGGCGAGCTGGTGGTGGCCGAACTGCTGCCCGCGTCCCGCCTGGGCCTGAAGCAGGTGCGGGTGGTGGAGCGGCTGGGCAGCATCGAGGAGCCGCGCGCCGTCAGCCTGATCGCCATCGCCCAGCACGCCATCCCCACCCAGTTCGCCAAGGCGGCCGTCGAGGAGGCGGAGGCCGCCCCCGAGCCGACGGTGGAGGGGCGCACCGACCTGCGCGACGTCCCCCTGGTGACCATCGATGGCGAGGACGCGCGCGACTTCGACGACGCCGTGTTCGCGGAGCCCGACACCGACCCCAACAATCCCGGCGGCTGGCACCTGCTGGTGGCCATCGCCGATGTCAGCTTCTACGTCCGTCCCGGCATGGCGCTGGACCGCAACGCCTTCGACCGGGGCAACAGCGTCTATTTCCCCGATCGCGTCGTGCCCATGCTGCCCGAGGCGCTGTCGAACGAGCTTTGCTCCCTGAAGCCCGAGGTCAACCGCGCCTGCCTGGCGGTCCACATGTGGATCGATGCGCAAGGGCGCCTGAAGCGCCACCGCTTCGTGCGCGGCCTCATGCGATCCGTCGCGCGCCTGACCTACACCCAGGTGCAAAAGGCCTGCGACGGCGAACCGGATGACCTGACCGGCCCGCTGATGGAGCGGGTGATCACCCCGCTGTACGGCGCCTTCGCCGTGCTGCAGAAGGCCCGCGACGCGCGTGGCACGCTGGAACTGGATCTGCCGGAACGGCTGGTGAAGCTGGACGAGGCCGGCACCATCCAGAGCATCGGCGTGCGCCCCCGCCTGGACAGCCACCGCCTGGTGGAGGAATTCATGATCGCCGCCAACGTGGCGGCGGCGGAGGCCCTGGAGGCCAAGCACAGCCCCTGCATGTACCGCGTGCACGCCGAACCCGCGCGCGACAAGCTGGAGGCCCTGCGCCAGTTCCTGGGCTCCCTGGGCTACACCCTGGCCAAGGGCCAGGTGATGAAGCCCATCCTGTTCACCCGCATCCTGAACAAGGCGGCGGAGACGCCGGAGGCGGACCTGGTGAACACCGTCATCCTGCGCAGCCAATCCCAGGCGCTGTACCAGCCGGAGAACATCGGCCATTTCGGCCTGGCCCTGCCGCGCTACGCCCACTTCACCTCCCCCATCCGCCGCTACGCCGACCTGGTGGTGCACCGCGCCCTGGTGAAGGCCTACGGCCTGGGGCCGGGCGGGTTGGATGAGGAGGAAGCGGGCCGCCTCGTGCAGGTGGGGGAGCATATCTCCGTCACCGAACGCCGCGCCGCCACCGCGGAGCGCGACGCCCTGGACCGCTATGTCGCGGCCTACCTGTCGGACAGGGTGGGCGGCACCTTCACCGGCCGCATCGGCGGCGTCACCCGCTTCGGCCTGTTCGTCACCCTGGACGAGACGGGGGCCGACGGGCTGGTGCCCATCTCCACCCTGCCGGACGACTTCTATGACCATGACGAGGCCAACCACCAGCTGGTGGGCCGCCGCTGGGGCCGCACCTACCGCCTGGGCACGATCGTCAAGGTGCGCCTGGTGGAGGCCGACCGCATCTCCGGCAGCATGGTGTTCGCCCTGCTGGGCGAGGACACGGACGACGCCCCCTGGCTGGCGGGCGGCAAATCCGACGGCAAGGGTGGTCGCGCCCGCCTGACCAAAAAGACCGCCACCAAGGCCCGCGTCAAGCGGGCGCCGCTCAAGGATAAGTGAATGCCTCAATTCATCGGCGGCGTCGCCCTGGTCGTGCGCGACTATGACGAGGCCAAGGCCTGGTACCGCGACGTCCTGGGCTTCGACGCCGTGGAGGACACGGACCTGGGCGGGGGCAAGCGCTGGGTGGTCATGGCGCCGCCCGGCTCAGCTGAAACGCGGCTGCTGCTGGCCAAGGCGGCGGGGCCGGAGCAGGAGGCCGCCATCGGCAACCAGGCCGGCGGCCGCGTCTTCCTGTTCCTGCGCACCGACGATTTCTGGCGCGACTACCATCGCATGAAGGCGGCCGGCGTCACCTTCTGCGAGGAACCCCGGGTTGAAGCCTATGGCACCGTGGTGGTGTTCCAGGACCTCTACGGCACCCGTTGGGATCTGTTGCAGCTCAACGCCTGATGTCCCTGGCTCACAATTCGGGGAAATCACAACAAGTGTAGATAGCAGGGCTGTACCCTGTGAAACGCGTCTGGACCATGGCCCGGGCCATACCCATCATCTAGGCCATGACGACCGACCCCGTCCCCCCTGTTGACCCGCATCCGAGGGCAGTCCGCGAGGCCAGCGTCGCCGAGATGGAGGACACCATGACGGACACGCACGAGGAAATCATCGCTCCGCCCAAGGGCATGGCCGGCACGGCCATGATGCGCGGCATCCGCCGCTGCTGCCCCAACTGCGGCGCCCACACCCTGTTCGCGGGCTATACCAAGGTGGCCCCGGTCTGCACCAACTGCGGCCTGGAATTGGGTAAATTCCGCGCCGACGACGCGCCGCCCTACTTTACCATCTTCGTCGTCGGTCATATCGTGGTCGGCGCCGCCTTGGCGGTCGAACAGAATTTCCACCCCGCCCTATGGGTCCACGCGGCCCTGTGGGGTCCGTTGACCGTGGGCCTGTCGCTGGCCTTGCTGCCCCTGTTCAAGGGGGCCGTGATCGGCGTGCAGTGGGCCATGGGCATCCGCGGCTAGGGGAACAACAAACCGGGAGGCGCCGTGGCCCAGGCCACATGCCGGGCACACCGCGCCCGCTCCACCCATATTACGCCCGCCCATATCAGGCCCGCCCACCTCAGGCCTGACCGCATCCGCCGGGGCGCCGCGCTGGCCCGGACGCTGGCGGCTTTGGCCGGCGTTTTGGCCCTGGCGGCCTGCGCCGGCGGCACCGAGAATCGTGGCAGCGTTACCGCCGAGCAATTCTACCAGAGCGCCTACAGCAAGATCGACGAGCTGTACCTGGAACCGGTGGACATGCGCCGCCTGGTGGTGGACGGCCTGGTCCATGCCGGCGTGGTCGTGCCCGACCTGACGGTGACGATGCAGCCGGGGGGCGGGGCCGTGACCCTGGCGGTGGCCCGGCGGGCACCGCGCACCTTCACCCTACCCGCCGGCCGCGACGCGGCATCCTGGGCCCATCTGGCCGCTCTCACCACGGACTGGACGGTGGCGCAAAGCGCCGATGCCGGCCCCGGCGACCAGACGCGGGAAACCCTGTTCCGCGCCATGCTGGAGGGCGGCACCGCCGACCTCGACCCCTACAGTCGCTATTCCGTGCCGGCGGCGGCGCGGACGGAGCGGTCGCGCCGCGAAGGTTATGTCGGCATCGGCGTGACGCTGGAGGAAACGCCGCGCGGCTTCCGCATCATCGCCGTGGCCCCGGGCAGCCCGGCCTCCGTCGCCGGCCTGCTGGTGGGCGACGTCATAACCGCCGTGGGCGGCGTGCCCATCGACGCCGCCGGCGGGGGCGGCCCCGCCATGACGGTGGAGGCGGTTATGACCCGCCTGAGCGGGCCGGAAGGAACCGGCGTGCCGGTGCGGGTGGCCAGGACCGGCGGCATGGTGACGGTGCTGATCAGCCGCCAGCGCATCATCCTGCCCACCGTGACGGCGGAGCGGGCGGGTGCGGTGGGTGTACTGCATGTCAGCCGCTTCAACGCCGGCACCGCCGACGCCCTGGCCGCCGCCATCCGCCATCTGCGCGACGCCGATGGCTTGGGCCGGCCCACCGGCTGGGTGCTGGACCTGCGCGGCAACACCGGCGGCCTGCTGGACCAGGCGGTGGCCGTGGCCGACCTGTTCATCACCAGCGGCCCCATCCTGAACACCGTGGGCCGCCATCCGGACAGCGTGCAGCACTACGACGCCACACCGGACGACATCCTGGACGGCGCCCCCCTGGTCGTGCTGGCCGACGGGCAGACCGCTTCTTCCGCCGAGATCGTGCTGGGCGCCCTGGTTGACAGCGGCCGGGCCCTGGACGTGGGCACCACCAGTTTCGGCAAGGGCGTGGTGCAGACCGTGGCCCCCCTGCCCAACGGGGGAGAGCTGTTCATCACCTGGTCGCGCATCCTGACGCCGGCCGGCCGCATGTTCGATCACCACGGCCTGGCGCCCGCCCTGTGCACCGCCGGCCTGACCGACGCCGCCGCCATCCTGGCGCCCTTACGCGCCCAGCCCCGGCCCGCCGGCACGCCCGCAGCCTGCCCGGCGGAGCGCAACCGCCCGGCGCCGGTGGACCTGACGGTGGCAGAGACCCTGCTGGCCAGCCCGCCCCTGCTGCGCCGGGCGCAGCTCGCGGGCCAGACGCTGCTGGCCGACCGGCCGACGGCGCCCGGGTCAGGTCCCTGACGCTTGCTCCCCGGCGGCACCGCCGTGGGGCGTCCCTTGCACCTCGGCGGCGTTCTCCGCGAGAAGCGCCGCCGAATTGGCCACGGTCTGCTCGACCGTGCCCAGGGCCATGGCGGGTGCCTCGCCGACCACCTTGGTGTTGGCTTGCGTGACCGAATCAGTGATTTGGCTGTTCACGGCGGTGGGGAAGGCCACGGGGGATCTCCTGCCTTGGAGGCGTTGCGGCTACACGGAGCACGCGTATGATAGCGCAGGCAGACACATCTGGGTAGCGGCGGCGGAATTCCCGGGGGCCATTCCGGGGCTGCGAGGCGGTCGCCCGGGGCGGTGCCGGCCCATGCGCGACGCGCATCCCCTGCCCCAACCCCCTTCCCGGCGCCCTAAGGTTCTTTGGCCTTGACTCTCAGGTGCCGCTGACTAAAGTGCCGCGACGCCGTGCCCCTGAGGGCTGCGGTACGGAATTGTTTTTGACCGCCCCCGACCCGCCGAGTTGGCGACCGAACGGGGTTGTCGTAGGTGGGATTAAAGGTCATGGCCAAGCAGAATACCGTGCTGATCCGTCTGATCAGCTCCGCTGAAACCGGCTTCTTCTACGTGAAGAAGAAGAACCCGCGCAAGACGACCGAGAAGCTGGAGTTCCGGAAGTACGATCCGGTGGCTCGTAGGCACGTGCTGTTCAAGGAAGCCAAGATCAAGTAAGTCCCGCGCGCCCGTATCGGGCGCGCCGTTCCGGAAAGCACGCCCCGCCCGTAAGGCTGGCGGCGAGCTACCGGAGCATGAGGACACTGGTCAGGCGAAGGGCCGCTCCTGGAGCGGCCCTTTCCTATTGGCATGCCTGGCGTCCGGCCTTCCCTTGGGCGCCCAGAACCCTGGGATCATCCCCATGGGCCCCACGGCCGCTTTCCCCTGCCCCATCTTCGTCATCAACCTGGAGTATGACGGGGTGCGGCGCGCGCACATGACCGAGCAATGCGCCCGCCTGGGGCTCGCGGCGGAGTTCGTGCCGGCGGTGAATGGCCGCGCGCTCAGCGAAGCCGACCGCGCGGTCTATGACCGGGCGCGAGCGCTGCGCGTCTATGGCGTGGAGATGCTGGACACGGAGATCGGCTGCTACCTCAGCCACTACCGCCTCTATGAGCGCATGGTGCAGGAGAACATCCCCGCCGCCCTGATCATGGAGGACGACGTGGAGCTGAGTCCGGCCCTGCCCCGCATCGTGGAGGACCTGCTGGCCGACCCGGCGCCGGAATGGCAGGTGGTGCGACTGGAATCCTTGCGCCCCCGCGTGCGGGAACCCAGGACGCCCAAGTTCCGGGGCCGCACCGTCAAGGCCCTGCGCGATGGTGAGCTGGTGCGCCTGGGCACCCACGTCCTGGGCTTCGGCGCCTATCTGATCCGCCTGGACGGGGCCCGGCGCATGCTGGACTACGGCCGGCGCATCTTCATGCCGGTGGACCAGACCATGGACCGCTATTGGGACAACGGCATCGCCCCCTACCTGGTCCGCCCCATCCCCGTGCGCCAGCGCACCGACATGGACTCGCGCATCGGCGCCCGGCCCGCCGGCCGGCACGAGGGCCAGCCCCTGGCCACCCAGCTGGCCCGCCGCTGGCAGCGCCTGTCGGACAGCGTGCGCAAGCGCCTGTACCGGGGCTGAACCTCCCCCACAACCCGAAGCGATCAAGGCCGCTGGATGGCGGCGCCCGGCGACTGAGGAACAGCGAAAACTACCTCGGCAGGCTGAGGTCCGGCGCGTCGGCGTGGCTCAGCGGCGCCGCGTCCAGGCTGCTGTCCGTCACCACGCGGTTGCGGCCCGCCCGCTTGGCCTCATAAAGCGCCATGTCGGCCCGGCGCAGCAGGCTGTCGCCCGTCTCCATGCGGCCATCCGGCCCCTGGGCGCCGGCGGCCACGGCCACGCCGACGGAGATGGTGACCGTGATCTCCCCGCCATCGGTGGTGACGTGGAACGGGGTCTCGCCGATGCGGCGGCGCAGGCGCTCGGCCACCAGCACGCCGGCGGCCAGGTCGGTGTCGGGCATGACCACGACGAATTCCTCACCGCCCAGCCGGGCCACGAGGTCAAAGTTGCGCAGGTTGCGGCTGGCGCGCAGCGCCACCTCCTTCAGCACCTCGTCACCCACACCGTGGCCGTAGGTGTCGTTCACCACCTTGAAGTGGTCGATGTCGAACAGCAGGGCCGCCACCGGCTTGTGGTTGTCCCCGCCCCGGTCCAGCAGGCGCGGCAGGTGCGCGCTGAGGTAGCGGCGGTTGAACAGGCCGGTCAGGCTGTCTGTCAGGGCCAGCGACAGGCTCTGCTCATAATTGGCGCGCAGCCGGTCCTGATAGCGCTTGCGCCGGATCTGGGTCCGGGCGCGGGCCATCAGCTCATTCCGGTCGATGGGCTTGATCAGGTAGTCGTTGGCGCCCAGTTCCAGGCCCTTGGCCACGCGGTCGATGTCGGTCTCGTCCGCCACCAGCAGAACGGGCACCTGGCGCGTCTTCTCCTGCGAGCGCAGCTGGGAACAGAGGCGCAGGCCATCCTCGCGCATCAGCGTCAGGCTGATGACGATGAAGTCGAAGTCGCCGGCCAGCGCCTGCTCCAGCCCGGTGGCGCAGGTGTCGGCAGCCACCACGCGGCCCCGGTCGCGGCCCAGCGTCTCGGTGATCTTGTCCAGGTCGATGGAGCTGTCCTCCACCACCAGGACGTTGGCGCCCTCCGCCGACTGGTTGTGCATGCTGTCGGTGGAGACCAGCATGCCCAGCTGGCCGGACGTGCTCTCGCGCAGGCGCCATTCGTCCATCATCATCTTGAGACGGACGAGGGAGCGCACGCGGGCGAACAGCGCCACGTCGTTCACCGGCTTGGTCAGGAAGTCGTCGGCACCGGCCTCCAGCCCCCGCACGCGGTCGGCGATGTCGGACAGGGCCGTCACCATGACGACGGGGATGTGCATGATGGCGGGATCGCTGCGGATGCGCTCGCACACCTCGAAGCCATCCATGCCGGGCATCATGACGTCCAGCAGGACGATATCGGGCGCCTGCGCCTTGATCTTCTCCAGCGCCTCGGGCCCGCTGCTGGCGGTGATGACGTCGAAGTACTCGCGCGTCAGCTTCGCCGCAAGCAGCTTGACGTTGGGCAGGACATCATCAACGACCAGGACGCGAGCCGACATGACACCACTTATTCCGGCCGCGTCGGGGGAAGACGCGGCTTATTCCAAGGTACTATTGCGCACCCTAATCCAGAAAGCGCCGAACTGTCCGGATGAAAGTGGCAACCGAGATGGGTTTGGCGATGTAGTCATCACAACCGCCTTCCCGGATACGCTCCTCGTCCCCCTTCATGGCGAAGGCCGTGACGGCGATGACGGGGATCGACCCAAGCTCTTGATCCTCCTTCAACCAACGCGTCACGTCCAGACCGGAAAGCTCCGGAAGCTGTATGTCCATAAGTATAAGATCCGGACGGTGTGTCCGCGCCAGTTCCACGGCCATGCCGCCATCGCGGGTCTGCACCGTGCGATAGCCGTGCGCCTCCAGCAGGTCGTTGAAGAGCTTCATGTTCAGCTCGTTGTCCTCGACGATGAGGACACATTTTTTTGCGGCGGCAACCGTGGACATGAGGCGGTCCGTGGCGATGTGGCGGCTACACTAAGGGACAAGCCGGGCGGGTACAACCGTCATCCGGCGCACTCGCGGGTTATGCCCCCGCTGTTCGGTGTCGCGTCGCCATGGCGGCGCCATTCTCCTGTTCTAGGCGTTGTGGGTACCCCCGTGGCGCCCCTGCCTCTCCAACAGGTAATCCGGAAATCTGGTTAAACCAGGGAGAATCGGCAGCGCTGTCATTCACAGCGCCGGCGAATCCGTGAATCGGCCGGCCGGGGCGGTTCCCCCGTGTCTTAACCAGCCAGCTGCCGGCACCAGGCGGCCAGGTCCAGCAGGCCATGGCGCCGGGGACCGGTCGCATCGGCGGCCGCGACCTCCAGCCGCCGCCCGGCACGGCGGGCGAAGGTGGCCAGGCGCGCCGGCTCCTCGACCAGCCGCCCCAACGCCCGCATGACCGCGTCGCCCCGGCGGCGATCCTGAGGCGCCAGGGTGGGCAGCAAAGCACGCATGGCGATCAGGGCGCGGCCCACGTCCATCCGCGCGCGCGCCGTGGCCAAGGCACGGTCGTCCCCCCGCCCACCCCATGCCGCCAGCCGCGCCAGCCGGTGATGGTGGCGATATTCCCACGCCGCGACGTCCGGCGGGGGGGCTGTGGCGCCGGCCAGCGTCCGCACGCTGGCGGTGAAGCTGCCCAGCAGGCGCCGCACCTCCCCCCGCCCGTCCACCGGCAGGATCAGCCGGTAGGTCAGCAATATCCACACGGCGGCCAGCACGATGGCGGCGAAGGTGTTGAGGAAGCCCTGGAGGTCGTAGCTCATGGGGTTGGTGGGCGCGACCAGGGTCAGGAACAGCAGGGGCATGAAGGCGCCGAAGTCACCGCGCCCAGGCCGCTGGGACATCAGGGCGGCCACCAGGATGACCGGCGCCAGCACCAGGGACAGGCCCCAGAACTCCGACAAGGCGGGCAGCGCCAGGAAGGTGATGGGCAGGGCCAACAGCCCGGCCCAGAGGGCCGCGCGGAAGATCTGGACGCTGACCTGTTCGGGGTTGGCGCGGCTGGCCAGCAGGGCGCCGAAAGCGCTGGTCCAGCTGACCATGACGGTGCCGGCCGGCCATTCGGTGGCGACCCAGAAGCCCGCCGCCAGGCCGACGGAGATCAGGGTGCGCAGGGCGGCGATGATCGCGCTGCCCAAGGGGCCGTCCGCCGGCTCCGGCAGGGTGAAGGACAGGCGTCGCGTGGGGTCGCGCGCCACCGCCACCTGCACCATGAGGTCCAGCATTTCCCCTAGTTGGTGTGCCGCCGCGATGGACGCCGGATCGGCCGCCCGGCGCGCCAGGCGCAACGCGGCACGCAGGCGGCGGCGGGCCGCAGCGGCGGCCACGCGGAAGGCCGGCCCGTCGCCCGCGCCCAGCGGCGTCAGGCAAGCCAGCAGCGACCCCGCGGCCGGCAGCACGGCAAGCGCCCGCCGGGCGGCGTCCACCCGGGCCAACAGGCCGAACAGGGCGGCGGCCGTTATCCGGGCGCCGTCGGCCTGGCGGCGGAAGGCGACCGACTCGACGGCGGCGTAGGTCGCCAGATCGTCCAGTCCCTGCAACTCCGCCAACAAGTCCCGGTGGCGACCGGGCGCGCCGGCGCCGGCCAGGTCCTGAGTCAGGTCCTGGGCCAGCGCGCCAGTCACGGCGGCGGTGACCCGGCCCACCCGGCTGTCCAGCCGCCGGGCCGCCGTCACCGGCCAGACGATGCCCGACACCGTCATCTTGGCAAGCACCCCCACGACGATGGCGGCGACGCGGGCGGCCGCGATGTCGAAGGTGCGCAAGGGGTCGTCCACGGCCCCCAGCGCCACCAGGGCCAGGGTGTAGCCCGCCAGCACGGCGGCGTAGGACCGGAAGCGGCGCAGGCGGGTGGCCAGCGCCACGCAGCCCGCCAGCCACAGGCTGTAGAGCAGCAGGAAGGCTTCCGGCGACTGGCCGAAGCCCGCCATCAGGGCCAAGGCCGCCGACGCCCCCACCAGGGTGCCGGCGATACGCCACACGCTCTTGGCGATGACGGCACCGCTCATGGGGTGGCTGACGATCATCACCGTCACCGCCGCCGTCTGCGGGCTTTCCAGCTGCAGGGCATAGGCGAGATAGAGGGCCAGCAGGGCCGCCACCGCCGTGCGCACGGCATGGCCCAATGCCCCCGGGCTGGGAACCAGGGTGAGGACAGACCGGACTGGGAAAGCGAGCGGCACGGGTGGGAACGCCAAAGGAGGGGCGCCGGCCGTCCCATGAGCGGAACGCCAGCCAGTTCATCGATTTGGATGATGCTCCACACCCCCGCCTACGGTCCAATATATGGCTGGATGCTTTTCGATATTCAAAACCGACAGGACGCGCCGCCTTGGACATCCGCCACCTGCGCTATTTCACCGCCGTCGCCGAGGAACTGCACTTCACCCGGGCCGCGGAAAAGCTGGGCATCCGCCAGCCGCCGCTCAGCCAGCAGATCCAGCAGCTGGAGAGGGAGATCGGCAGCCCCCTGTTCCACCGCCTGTCGCGCGGCGTGGAGCTGACGGCCGTCGGCGCCACCTTTCTGCAGGACGCGAAGGCCATCCTGGCGCACATGGACCAGGCCCTGGCCAACGCCCGACAGGTCGCGCGGGGCGACAAGGGCCGCCTGCGCATGGGCCTCAGCATGTCGGTCACGGCCCATCCCTGGATCGCCCGGCTGATCCGCGACTATCGCGCCCAGCATCCGGGGGTACAGCTGACGCTGGAGCTGAACGACTTCGGCCAGCTGACCGACGCCGTGCGCGACGGCGCCCTGGACGTTGCCCTGGTGCGGGGCCGGACGGCGGAAATACCGGGCCTGACCACCTATGCCGTGGTCGAGGAACGGCTGTTGGCTGCCCTGCCCATGGGCCATCGCCTGGCCGGGGCCGCCACCCTGGACCTGGCGGAACTGGCGGACGAGGATTTCCTGATCATCCCGCGCACGGCCGGCCCCAACATTTACGACATCATCATCGCCGCCTGCCGCGAGGCGGGATTCAGCCCCCGCATCGTCCAGGAGGTGCCGGCCTTCCCCCCCTTGCTGAACCTGGTGGAGGCGGGCTTGGGTGTGGCGCTGGCGCCCGATAGCATGCGCAACATGCGCCTGGAGGGCGTGCGGCTGCTGGACCTGAAGGGCGGCTATGACACGGCCCCCATCATGTTGGTCTACCGCGCCAACGAGGGGACGGCCGCCGTGCGGGCGCTGGTCACCCAGGCGCGGCGCGCCGCCGCCATCCGCACCACCCCCACGCCCTGAGGCACGGCCATGCTGGAACTGAAACTCTTGCGCTCCTTCGTCCTGCTGGCCGAAGAGCTGCACTTCGGCCGGGCGGCCGAGCGGCTGCACATCGTGCAGCCGGCCCTGACCCAGCAGATTCAATCCCTGGAACGGCAGATTGGCACGCCCCTGCTGAACCGTGCGCGCGGCCGCGTCAGCCTGACCGACGCCGGCGCCCTGGTATTGGCGGAGGCGCGCAAAACGCTGGAGCAGGCGGCACGGACGGAGGCCATCGGCCGCCTGGCCGGCCGGGGCGAAGTCGGCAAGCTGGAGGTGGGCTTCGTCGGTTCCGCCGGTGTCGGTGCCCTGATGCCGGCGGTTCTGCGTGATTTCCGGCGCAGCCATCCAGCCGTGGAGTTGCACCTGGTGGAAATGGCGGTGGGGCCGCAGCTGGCCGCCATCGCCACCGGCACCCTGGACGTCGGTTTCGTCCGCCTGCCGCCGCTCAGCCTGCCCTCCGGGGTGGCGGTGCTGCCCCTGCGGCCGGACAGCCTGGTGGCGGCGCTGCCGGCCGGCCATCCGCTGGCGGCACTGGATGCCATCCCGGTGGCGGCCTTGGCGACGGAGCCCATGGTGCTGCACCACCGCGCCGGGGCGGCGGAGCTGCGCAGCCTGATCGACGACCTGTGCAGCCGCCATGGCTTCACCCCCCAGGTGGTGCAGTCGGTGCCGCAGATATCGCTGACCGTCCGGCTGGTGGCCGCCGGCCTGGGCCTGTCGCTCCTGCCCGGGTCCATCGCCCGGCTGGCCGTGGAGGGCGTGGTCTACCGCCCCCTGGCCGATGCCGATATCCAATACACCCTGGCCTTAGCCCACCGCCCCCAAGACCCGGCACCGGCGGTGCGGGCCTTCGTCAGCCTGGCCGGCGCGGCGGCGGAGGCCTAGCCTAATCGCCGGCGTCCAGGTCCACGCCCTGCCAGCCCCCGCCCAGCGCCTTATAGAGCGTGATGACGTGCTCCACCCGGGCCAGGCGGCTTTCCGCCTCCCGATCTTCCGCCTGGTAGGCTTGGCGCTCGCCATCCAGCACCTTCAGGAAGTCGGTCAGGCCGGCGGCATAGAGGCGGGTGGCATGGTCCAGGGCCTGGGCCGCGTCGGTGCGGGCGGCCGCCAGGGTCTGCTGCCGCCGGGTTTCCGTCTGGTAGTTCACCAGCGCATCCTCCACGTCGCGCAGCGCCTCCTTCACCGTGCGCTCATAATTGATGCGCGCGGCCTCGGCCTCCGCCTTGGCCAGCGTGATGCGGGCGTCGTCGCGGCCGCCGTTGTAGACAGGGCCGGTCACCTGGGCGCCCAGGGAATAGGTCAGGCTGGCCAGGCTGAACAGCTTGCCCAGGTCCGCCGCCTGGGGCAGCAGGGTCAGCGGAATGGCAAAGTGGGGCAGGCTGGCGGCGGTGGCCACGCCGATGCGGGCGGTGGCCGCCGCATAGCGCCGGTCGGCCTGGCGGATATCCGGCCGGTTAGCCACCACCTCGGACGGCACGGATACCGGCAGGCTGTCGGGGACGGACAGCAGGGGTGCGGGCTGGCTCAATTCCGCCTCCAACTCCCCCGGGTAGCGGCCCAGCAGCACGGCGATGGCGTGGCTCATGCGCGCCACCGCCGCCTCCAGCGGCGGGGTCGCGGCCTGCACCGTCTCCAACTGGGTCCTGGCCTGCGCCACGTCCAGCACCGTGCCCAAGCCACGCTGGTAGGCGCGCTGCGCCAAATCCAGGGCCTTAGCCGCGACCGCGATGTTGTCGCGGGCGATGGTCAGGCGCAGCTGGGCGGCGCGCAGGCGGGCGTAGTCCGTCGCCACCTCCGCCAGCAGGCTGACCAGGATGGCGCGCCGCCCTTCCTCCGTCGCGGCGATATCGGCATCGGCCGCCTCCACCGCCCGGCGGGTGCCGCCGAAGACGTCGACCTCCCAGGTCGCGTCCAGTTCCGCCTGCCAGGTGTGATAGCTGCCGATACCCGGCGGCCAATCCACATTTTCGCTGGATCGTTGCAGGGCCGGGTCGATACCCAGCCGCACGTCCGGTAGGTCGGCGGATTTGGCGATGACACGAGCGGCGCGGGCCTGCACCAGGCGCTGGCGCGCAATTTTGAGGTCTTCATTGTCCACGATGGCCGCCTGTATCAGGCGGCTGAGGGTGGGGTCCCCGAAACTGTCCCACCAGGCGCGCATGGCGTCCACGCCGGCCACGGGCACGCTGGCCGCCGGCGGCAGCTGTTCGGTCCAACCCTTGGGCAAATCGTCCAGCGGGACGGGCTTGTAGTCCGGGCCGACCACGGAACAGGCGGACACCATGCCGCCCACCATCAGGGCGGCCAGGGCCTTACGGCGGATCATGGCTCAGATCCTCGATTCCAGGCGGGCCAGCACCCGGCCTACGACGCCCTGCGGGCGCGCTGCCTCATCCCCCACCGACACGGTGCAGGTCATGCCGGCGGCGAGAACCACGCCGGGCGGCACGGTGTCGATGCCGATGCGCACGGGGATGCGCTGCGCCAGCCGCACCCAGGTGAAGACCGGGTTCACGTCCTGCAGGCCATAGGCGTTGGGGGCGCTGTTGCGGTCGTTGATGCCGCGGGCGATGGTCTCGACATGGCCGGCCAGAGGGGCGGCATAGCCCATGAGCTTCATGCGGGCCGGGTCGCCCTCATGGATGCGGGCCAGCTTGGTTTCCTCGAAATACCCCGACACCCAGAAACTGTCGGTGTCGATGACCGCCACCCGGGGCTGGCCCACCGTGGCGTAGTCGCCCACGCGCAGGCGCAGGTTGGTGACATAGCCGTTGACCGGCGCGCGGATGATGGAGCGTTCCAGGTTCAGATTGGCCAGGTCCAGCGCCGCCGTCGCCGCGTCCAGCTGGGCATTGGCCACGCTGGCGGTGCTGCGGAACCGGTCCTGCTCGGCCTCGGACACCACGCCGGCCAGGCCTTGGCGGCGCTGCGCGTCGCTGAGCTTCAGGGCCCGGTCATCGCGCGCGGCGGCGACGGCGGCGCGGGCCTGGGCCTGGGCGATGCGGAACCGCGCCGGATCGATGACGAACAGCACGTCGCCCTTGTGGACCAGCTGGTTGTCGTGCACGGGAATGTCGACGATGGTGCCGGCCACCTCCGGCGCCACGTCCACCACCTCCGCCCGCACGCGGCCGTCGCGCGTCCAGGGCGCCAGCATGTAGCGCTGCCACAGGGCGCCGATCAGCAGGATAGCCAGCGCCACCAGGACCAGGGTGGAGGCCCCGCGCCCCAGGGCGCGCGCCAGGGTCATGAGGCGGGCGTTCACAGCAGCACCAGACCAGAGAGCAGGATGGAGAACAGGGCCGCCTCGACCAGGGCGGGGTGCCAGACGATGCGCCAGAAGCCTAGGTAGGCCAGCAGGCCGCGCAGCAGCAGGAAAAGCACCAGGGTGACGGCCACATAGCCGACAATGGGGGCCATGAAGATGCCGGCGACATCCAATTCGGCCATGACGGAAAGGACCTCGTTGGGAGTGTGGAAAAAGAAAAGGACGCGGCCCGAGGGTGCTCCCCTTGCCGCGTCCTTTCCCTGAGCGTGACGTGCCCGGCAACCCGATGGGAGGGGGGCCGGCGGGCACCGTCACGAAGGGGGCAGGGGTGGGCGGAACCGGATCAACCGCCCCTGGACCATTAGGCCTCCCCCGCCCCGTAAAGACCCTGTCAGTTGGCCGACAGGGCCTGCGCCGTCAGCGCCGCGTCCAGATTATCGACGCAGGCATTGAAGTCGGCGGTGCCGGGGGTGGCACCGGCGGCGGCACAGGCCTGCTGCTCACGGCCAACCTGGGCCGACACCTGGGCATGCGCGCCCTTCACATGGGTCAGCACGTTGGTGCAGGCGGCGAAGTCGGAATTGGCCGGGTGCAGGCCCATGGCCTGGCAAGCCTGGCTGACCGCCGGGGTCACCACCACCTCGGTGCCCGCGGCATTCGCGCTCAGCGGCGCGGACAGGGCCAGGAAGGACAGGGCGGCGGCGGCAACGGCAACCTTCCGGGACGAATTCTTCAGCGGGGCGAACATTCAAGCATCTCCATCAATCAACCGGGCCGCGTCCTGTCAGGTACAGCGCCTTCAGTCGGCGCGGTCGTTGGTGAGATGAACTATGCGCCCGGCTGCTGCGGTGCGTCTAATATATCGAAATGGCATCTTCGATATCTATTTGATATGGCAATAGCCCAAGCCACCCAAGCCCACGATCAGAATCCGTGATCGTTGCGCCCTTGAGAAACTATTGGAGGGGCAGCGGCGCAGGGCCCCAAATATTCGGTGCCCGCACGCCGCAGGGACCGCAATGACCAAGGGTCCTTGGCCACCCAGGCGGCCGGTGACGAACAACGGACAAGAACATGGTTAGAGAGCGAATTCGTCTGAGCAGCCTGCACGACCGCGTCATGAGCGCGGAACAGGCGGCGGCCCTGATCCAGGACGGCATGACGGTGGGCATGAGCGGCTTCACCCGCGCCGGCGATGCCAAGGCCGTCCCCCTGGCCCTGATCAATCGCGGCCGGGCCGAACCCCTGCACATCAACTTGCTGACCGGCGCCTCGCTGGGCAACGACCTGGACGGCATGCTGGCCGACGCCGGCATGCTGAAGCGCCGCCTGCCCTTCCAGGCCGACGCCCGCCTGCGCGCCGCTATCAACCGGGGCGAGGTCATGTTCATCGACCAGCACCTGTCGGAAATGGTGGAGCAGTTGCGGTCTGGCGCCCTGGGGCATCTCGACTGCGCCATCATCGAGGCCACCGCCATCACCGAGACGGGCGCCATCGTCCCCACCACCAGCGTGGGCAATTCCGCCAGCTTCGCCATCCTGGCCGACAAGGTGATCGTGGAGATTAACCTGGCCCAGCCGGCGGACCTGGAGGGCCTGCACGACATCTACATCCCCAAGCGCCGCCCGGCGCGCGAGCCCATCGACCTAACCCGGGCGTCGGATCGCGTGGGCACGCCGGCCATCCCGGTGGACCCGGCCAAGATCGCCGCCATCGTGGTGACCAACCAGCCGGACAGCGCCACCACCCTGCAGCCGGCCGACGCCGACACCGCCGCCATCTCCCGCCACCTGATCACCTTCCTGGAGCAGGAGGTGCTGGCCGGCCGCCTGCCCCGGCACCTGCCGCCCTTGCAGGCCGGCATCGGCGCCATCGCCAACGCCGTGCTGGCCGGCCTGAAGGAGAGCCCGTTCACCGACCTGGAGCTGTACAGCGAGGTGCTGCAGGACAGCGCCTTCGACCTGTTCGACGCGGGCAAGCTGGCCTTCGCCTCAGCCTCCAGCATCGTGCTGACGGCGCCGGTCATGGCCCGCGTCATGCCCAACATCGCCAGCTACCGCGACCGCATCGTCCTGCGCCCGCAGGAGGTCAGCAACCATCCCGAGGTGGTGCGCCGCCTGGGCCTGATCGCCATCAACACCGCCATCGAGTGCGACATCTACGGCAACGTGAATTCCACCCACGTCAACGGCACGCACATGATGAACGGCATCGGCGGATCGGGTGACTTCGCCCGCAACGCCCAGCTGTCGGTGTTCGTCACCAAGTCGCTGGCCAAGGATGGCCGCATCTCCAGCATCGTGCCCATGGTCACCCATGTCGACCATACCGAGCATGACGTGGACGTGATCGTCACGGAACGCGGCCTGGCCGACCTGCGCGGCCTGGCCCCGCGGGAGCGGGCGCGGGTGATCATGGAGAACTGCCTGCACCCCAGCTATCGCGGCCAGATGGCCGACTATGTGCGCCGGGCCGTGGCCCGGGGCGGCCAAACCCCGCATGTCCTGGAAGAGGCGTTCAGCTGGCACATCCGCGCGCGCGAGACGGGCAGCATGCTGGCCGAAACCGCGCCCGAGGCTCTATCGGCGTGACGCCACCCGGCCATCCGGAGCGCTGATCTGGTTCATGCGCCGGATCAGCGCCCGGTGGGCGGGCAAGTCCCTGGTGGCGTGGTCGCCATAGGCCCGGATGCGGGCAAATGTCTTCTGCGCCGCCTCCACCTGGGGA
This sequence comes from Nitrospirillum amazonense, assembly GCF_007828035.1. Classification (GTDB taxonomy): domain Bacteria; phylum Pseudomonadota; class Alphaproteobacteria; order Azospirillales; family Azospirillaceae; genus Nitrospirillum; species Nitrospirillum amazonense. The sequence goes on from NZ_VITV01000001.1 coordinate 136,600, forward strand.
AAGGCGGCGCGGGCCAGCGACAGGTCGGTCTCGAACCCCATGCCGTACAGGATGTACTGGTAGTTGAAGAAGGCGAAGGCCTCCAGATCCAGCGCGAAGTCGAAGCGGCTGGGCGGCCGGGTGCGCCACTGCGCCAGCAGGTCGCGCAAGGCCGGCGGGATGGAGGCGGGATCGCGGTTGTCGCGCCAGAACGGTTCTTCCCGCTTGCTCAGGCAGTAATGCAGCTTCAGGAAGTTGACAATGTTCTCGAAACGCCGGGTCATCAGCTCGTTGAAGCGGGCGGCCGGCGCGTCCCATCTGCCGTCATGGGGGAACAGCTCCGCCAGCATGCCCACCGCCACCTCGATCAGCACCACGCTGGTGGACTCCAGGGGCTCCAGGAACCCGCCCGCCAGGCCGATGGCGACACAGTTCTTGACCCAGGGCGTCTCGCGATAGCCGGCATCAAAGGCGGTCTTGCGCGGGGCCGGCGGCTCGATGTGGGGGCCCAGGTGCGGAGCGATATAGGCGCGCAGAACCCCCTCGGCCTCGTCATCCGACATGTGGTCGCTGGAATAGACGCAGCCCACGCCGCGCGCCCCCTCCAGCCCGATCTCCCAGGTCCAGCCCGCCGCGTGCGCCGTGGCCACGGTGCAGCTTTCCAGGGGGGCGTCAGCCGCCTCATAAGGCACCTTGCAGGACAGGGCGCGGTCAGTGAACAGGATGGACTTCACCGATTTCTGCGGCACGCCCAGGGCGCGGCCGATCAGCTCGGCCCGGAAGCCGCTGCAATCCACGTAGAAGTCGGCGGTGATCGCCCCGTATTCCCGCGTGACCAGGTGGGCGATGGCGCCGTCGGCCGCCAGCGCCACATCCGTCACCGTGCCCCGCAGGTGCCGCACGCCCAACTCCCGCGCGCGGACGGCCAGGGACTGAGCGGCCTTGGCCGCGTCGAAGTGATAGGCGTAGTTCAGCGGCGCCTCGAAATCACCCTCCGGTCCGCGCTTGGGCGCCCGCCGCGCGTCGGTCACCTGCTGCTGGAAGGTCATGGCCTGGGCGAACGGCGGGCGGCGGTCGCCGTCCTGCAGCAGCCAGTAGGGCACCAGGCCCGCGCCATCCGTGGGGAAAGGCGCCTCGAAGGGATGGAAGAAGCTGTCGTCTTCGCCCCCGTCCACCCAGCGGGCGAAGCGGATGCCCTGCTTGAAGGTGGCGGAGGTGTCGCGCATGAACTGGGCCTCGTTCAGGCCCAGGAACCGCAGGGTGCCGCGGATGGTGGGGAAGGTCCCCTCCCCCACCCCGACGATGCCGATGTCCGGCGCCTCCAGCAGCGTGATGCCGATCGGCCCCCCTTCCCGCACGCCCAAGTATTTGGCGAGGTAGGCGGCGGCCAGCCATCCGGCCGTGCCGCCACCGACGATCAGGATGGTTCGCTCGACTGTCATCTCTGCTCGGTCGTCCACTCAGCTCAGGGCTTGCTCCGGCACGGCCCCCAGCTCGCCACTCAGCCGGGCCTTGCGGCCATAGACCAGTTCGAACAGCGGGGACGCCATCATAGTCGTGACGATGGCCATCAGCACCAACATAGAGAACAGCGTGGGGCCGATGATGCCCTTTTGCAGGCCGATGTTGATGATGATCAGTTCCATCAGCCCGCGTGAGTTCATCAGGGCACCGATTCCCAGCGCCGTGCGGTTGTCCTCGCCGCACAGCCGGGCGGCGGCGTAGCAGGCGACACCCTTGGCGGCGATGGAGGCCACCAGCACGCCCAACGCGATCAGCAGCAGCGACGCGGAATTCACCATGTCCATGCGGGTGTTGAGGCCGGAATAGGTGAAGAACATGGGCAGCAGCAGGACCACGGTCAGCGGCTCCACCTTCTTCTTCAGCTCTTCCACGAACTTACCGCGCGGCATGGCGGTGCCGACGATGAAGCCGCCGAAGATGGCGTGGATGCCCACCGCGTCCATGATGAAGGCGGACAGGCAGAACACCATGAGGGTGATGGCCAGCACCGTGTGCGTCATCTCCCCCCGCCGTTCCACCGCGCGGCCCAGGGGTGCCAGCAGGCGGCGGCCGAACAGGATGACCAGCAGGGCGAAGCTGAGGCCGCCGCCGATGGCCAGCACGGCGACGCCAGGGCCGGCGCCGAAGATGGCCAGCACGATGGCCAGCACGCACCAGGAGGCGGCGTCGTCGAAGGCGCCGGCCGTCAGGGACAGGGTGCCCAGGGCGGAGTTGCTGAGGCCGCGCTCATTGATGATGCGGGCCAGCATGGGGAAGGCGGTCAGGGCGATGCAGGCGCCCATGAACAGGGTGGCCTGGCTCTGCGGCAGGCCCTCGGCGAACAGGCCCGGCACCTTCAGCAGCATGGGCGTGATCAGCACGGCGATCAGGAAGGGGGCCGCGATGCCGGAGAGCGAGACGGCGAAGGCGCTTCTGCCGTTGGTGCGGAAATGGTCGCCCCGGAAGGTCGTGCCCACCAGGAACATGTAGAGGCCGACGCCGAACTGGGCGCCGACGTACAGCACGCTCTTGGTCTCCTTGGGGAACAGCTCGGCGGCGAAGCCGGGGAACAGCAGGCCCAGCAGGGACGGACCCAGCACCACGCCGGCGATCATCTCACCCACCACCTGGGGTTGGGCCAGCAGCTTCTGCCCCAGCCAGCCGACGACGCGGCAGGCCAGGATGATGGCGGTGATCTGCAGGAAGAAATGGACGCTGAAATCCGTCGGCGTCAGGGTCCCGTTGGGGCCGTGCGGCGACAGCATGTGGGTCGCCGTGTCGACGATGTTCTGCACCGTGTCGGCGGAAAAAAGATCGGAAGCCATGACGCGATTCCACCCCGTTCTTAGCTTTTGTGCTTGTTAGCGATAACAGGGTTAGGGTGGGCTTTCCGGCGTTGTCAAAGGATAAAAGATGTAGGAATGTAGCAACATTCTGGATACGGGAAATGTAGCAACATGGCCACAATGAGCAGCCGGGATTTCAACCAGGACGTGGGCGGCGCCAAGCGCGCGGCACTGAGCGAGCCGGTGTTCATCACCGACCGCGGCACCCCCACCCACGTGCTGATGAATTTCGAGACTTTCCTGCGGCTTACCGGCGACGGGCAGAGCATCGTCGACCTGCTGGCCATGCCCGAGGACGTGCCCCTGGCCCCCGCCCGCCTGGACATCGCCTGATGTTTCTGCTGGACACCCCGGTCATCCTGGAACTGCGCGGGGCGAAAGCGGACGAAGGCGTGCGCGCCTGGGCCGCCGACATCCCCCGCCAGCAGCTGTTCCTGTCAGCCCTCAGCCTTATGGAACTGGCGGAGTCGGTCGCCAAGGCGGAGCGGACGGACAAAGTCGCCGGCGCGGCGCTGCGGGCCTGGCTGGACGACCGCGTGATGGTGGCGTTCGAGGGGCGCATCCTGCCCGTGGACGCGGCCGTGGCCCTGCGCCGCGCCGGCGTCGCCCTGCCCAACAACCGCGACGCCCTGCTGGCCGCCACCGCCCTGGTGCACGGCCTGACGGTGGTCACGCCCAACGTCGCCGCCTATCGCACCGGCCGGCTGAAGGTGTTCAACCCCTGGGGCTACGCCGCCGGGGAGGCGGAAGAGGACATCGCCGACTGGCGCCAGGCGGCCAAGACCAGCCCGGTGTGGCTGAAGAGCCTGTTCCTGCGCTTCTGAGCGCGACGGCGGGTCCGGCTCTCAGCAGGCGGGCCTGGGCAGGGGCTCCAGCGCCACCAGTTCGGCCCGCACCTTGAAGTCGCCGTAGTCGATCAGCATGGACTGCACGATGCCGTTGTCCATCAGCATCATGGCGGTGTCGTAGTCGGGCAGCGCCTGCTGCTCGTCGTTGGCGAAGAAGGCCAGGTGCACCGGCCAGGCCTTGTCCTTGTGCAGGGCGGCCACGACGATGGCGTCCTTGGCCAGGGGCTTGGCCTTGCCGATGACGGCGGAGACGGGGCCCGCTTCCTCCGCCTCCGACCCGTCGAACACGGGGCGGACGTAGACCGGCGTGTCGCCGTGGCGGGCCTGGTTGATCAGCAGCAGGGTGTGGGCGGTTGGGAAGACGGTGCCGGGCGCCAGCTCGATATCCTGCGACTTGGGCTTCTCGAAGTGGGCGACGCCGCCATCCTCGCCGTTCAGGGTCGCCACCCCCTTCATCTCCTCATCCGGTTGGCCGGTGGTCTGCTTGCGGACGTTGAAGCGGTAGACGCTGCCGTCCTTGGCTTCCCACGTCGTATAACTGGTGGTCATCTCCTGGTCGTCGGCTTCCGAATAGAGGAAGCGGATCTGGAAGCGCTGTTCCGTGGTCCAGCCGCGGCAGACATCGTTCCAGGCGAAGTTCATGGCGCCGACCACGCCGGTGACGCGGCTGCCCTCACGCGAGGAGGCCAGGGTCAGGCGATAGGCGGCGCGATGGGGGGACATCTGCGCGCCCACCGCCATGACCGTGCCTGCCATGGGGCCGCCATTGGAGGTTGGGGCAACCGTGGGTGGGGCGGCGGGCGGCGCCGCAGGGGCGGGGGCCGCCGCCGATGGGGGCGTGGCGCCGACGGCCATCGCCACCGGCAAGGCCAGAACGGCCAGGGACGCCAAACCCATGCTCACCAGACGTGCGCGCATTCTTATCGTCACTCTCGCTACCTCGACCCGGGCCAGGCCCGAACCCCCAGCATGCCGCGTACCGGGGGCCGACGCCAAGCTTCTTGTCGTCACAGGGCGACGCATGCCGGCCGCCCACCCGGGGACCTTCGGATGATACGGCCTGGCCGGCTCCCGCCGTCGTCCTTCAGTCCCCCACCTTTGGAATAGGGGGCAGACATTGCCGGTGAAATCTGCCGAAAGGGGGTCGGCAAAAACTGCCGCAGCTGGGGGTCGGCCTACCCCTGCAAAACGCAAATCCTTTGATTTCAATGAAATAGATAGCGGCACGCCCCTTGCGATCTCCGTCCCGTGTCATCCCCGACGCCCCAAACGGAGTAGCGCCCATGACCCCGCCGGACACCGCCCTGCCCCTGATGCCCGCCATCAACCTGACCCTGCCCCGGGGCCAGATGCCGGTAGGCCTGCGCGGTCCCGAGGCGGCGGCCAGCCTGAACCAGCTGCTGGTGCAGGAACTGGCCATGCGCCTGGCGGACGCGGAACGCATCATCACCGAACAGCGCGACCGTATCGACTACCTGGAAACGCTGAGCACCACGGATGAGCTGACCGGCCTGTTGAACCGGCGCGGCTTTCAGATCGCCTTCCGGCGCGAGCTGGCGGGCGCGCGGCGCGGCGGCCGGGGCGGCGTGCTGGTGATGGTCGATCTGGACGGCTTCAAGCGCATCAACGATGTGCACAGCCACCAGGCCGGCGACGCCTACCTGCGCATGGTGGCCCGCACCCTGGCCGACCATGTGCGCGCCCAGGACATCGTGGCCCGTCTGGGCGGCGACGAATTCGCCGTGCTGCTGACCCGCGTGGCGCCCGACCAGGGCATGCAGCGCGCCGAGGCCCTGTCCGCCACCCTGCACCAGATGGCCATGGACTGGCAGACCCACAGCCTGCCGTTGAAGGCCAGCTTCGGCTGCCAGGCCTACGGCGCCGACGACCGCGAGGACGAGGTGCTGCACCGCGCCGACGTGCTGATGTACCAAACCAAGGCGGCTTCTAAAGCGGCTTGAGTTAAGCTGTTCCCTGCGGGCGGCCGCATCCGCGGCCTTGCCATCCTCGTTTTGCAGTCCACTACGTTCCCCGCAAAACTCCGGCGCCCGCGGTCGCGGGCTTGTCGCTTCGCTCCGGGTGACGGGTAGCGCAAGTAAGGGAAAAGGCCTTCAGGCTGGCGCGCCTGGAGGCCTTTTTCTTACCCCTGCCGCCGGTAGCTGCCCTTCAGGAAGGGCGTCCAGGTCTGGCCGCCGTCGGTGGAGCGGTCGATGGCGGTTTCCATGTGATCGGGCACGGGCCACCAATAGCGGTGGCGGGCGCGGCCGCGCGGGGAAGTGCGGATGAAGGTGTAGCCTTCGGCGCCCGGTTCCTCCACCCCCTCCACCGGGCCCCACTGGCCGGGCGCCGGGGTGGCCGGCACATAGCCCATGTCGTCGAACCAGAACAGCAGATGCACCGCCACGTCGGGGTCCCAGGTCAGGACGCCATGGGCTGTGAACGCCCCGGCCTCCCCCCGGTCGAAGACATAGTCCAGCACCAGGTGGTGGCCGTTGAGCGCGGAACGCACGGTCATGCGCGCTGCACCAGGGCCACCGGGGCCGAAGGGGCTGGGCAGCACGGCGTCGGTGCCTACCCAGTCGCCGGCGAAGGCGGCGGTCAGCCGCCGCATCTCCTCCTGCATGGCCTGCCCCCCGGCTTACGGCTGTCCGGCCTTGGCGTCGGCCTTGCCCGCATCCTTCTTGCCCACCTCCTTCTTGGGCGCCGCCGCCTTCAGGCTGCCGCTGTCCAGGTTCAGCTGGGCGGCGGGGATGACCTGCACCTTGGGGTATTTCTGCTTCAGGGCGGGCAGGAACTGGGCGCTGTCGCCCACCACCACCAGGCTGCTTTGGGCCGGCGACAGGGTGCGGGCGGCGGCAGCCTGCACCTGGGCGGGGGTTACGGCCTGGACGCTGCTGATGTAGCGACCGATCTCCGCCAGATCGACGCCCTGCAGCGCCAGGCTGCCCACCAGGCTGGCCACGCCGTGGGTGGTTTCCACCGTGCGGCCGAAATTGCCGATCAGCACGGCCTTGCGGCCGGCCAGCTCCGCCTCGCCCGGCGCCTGGGTGCCCAGCTTGCCCATCTCCGCCATGATCAGGCCGGCGACCTCAGGCGCTGAGGGGTTCTTGGTCTGGGTGCTGGCGACGAAGGGTCCCGGCACCCGGCGGAAATCCAGGGCGGACCCGGCGCCGTAGCTCAGGCCCCGCTTGATGCGGATTTCCTCGTTCAGGCGCGAGGAATAGCCCACGCCCAGCACGGCGTTGGCCACGCTGGCCGGGTAGTAATCCTTGTCCGACCGCGCCAGGCCCGGCCGCACCACCAGCACCGCCGCCTGGCCCGCCTTGGGCAGGTCCACCACCACGGCGCGCCCGGCGGGTTGCGCAGGCGAGGCGGGCAGCGCCGGCAGGGGCGTCGCCGGCTTCGCCCAGTCGCCGAACAGCTTCTGGGCGATGCTGAAGCCCTGCTCCGCCGTCAGCGGGCCGGCCAGCACCAGGGTGGCATTGTCCGGCCGCCACCAGGTGTGGTGATAGGCGGAGAGGTCGGCGGGCTTCAGCGCCGCCAGCGATTTGGGCGTGCCGGTCAGCGGGTGGCCGTAGGCGGCGTCGGCGTAGAGCACGCGCGGGCCCACCAGCTTGGCCAGGCCGGCCGGGTCCTTCAGGGTGACGGACAGGCCGTCCAGCGCCTGGTGCCGCTCCCGCTCCAGCTCTTCCTTCTGGAAGGCCGGGTTGCGCGCCACGTCGGCGAAGATTTCCATGGCGGGGGCCAGCACGTCGCCCTTCACCAGTAGCGACAGCTCTGACCCGTCCCAGCCGGCGGCAGCGTTCAGGGTGCCGCCCAGGGCCTCGACATCGCGCGCGATCTCCGGGGCGGAGCGTTTGGCCGTGCCTTTGGTCAGCACGTTGGCGGTCATGGCCGCCGTGCCCGGCAGGCGTGCCGGGTCCACCGCCCCGCCGCCGCCGATGCGCAGGCTGGCCTGGATCAGGGGCACGCCGTGGGTGGGCGCCACGATGACGCGCAGGCCGTTGGCCAGGTGCTTTTCCACCGGCTGCGGCAGGGCCGCGTCCACGGCGGGACCAGCGGTGGGCGGGGCCTGGCGCTGGTCGGCCGGGGCCGGCTGCACCACCTTCAAGTCCGCCGGCACCACCAGCGGGGCGGCGTCGATGGCGGGGGAGGTCGCCACCGTGTCGGTGCCCTTCTCAGCCCCCTCCGCAGGAACATAACGCACGGAAATCTTGGTCTCGGGCTTCAGCCAGGTGGCCGCCACCCGCTTCACGTCGTCGGCCGTCACCGCCTGCACGTCGGCCAGCAGGGTGTCGGCGCGCTTGGGGTCGCCGAAGATGACGGCGGCGCGGGCCAGCAGGCTGGCGCGGCCGTTGGCCGTCTCCCGCTCCTCCAGTTCATCGGTCACCAGCTGGTTGCGGGCGGCGGCCAGTTCGGCCTCCGTCACGCCGTCCTTGGACACCTTGTCCAGTTCCTCCAGCAGTGCCTTTTCCCCCGCCTCGGCCGTGGCGCCGCCGGCCAGGATGGCGCCGATGGCGTAGGCGCCCGGCTGCTGGTTCACCTCCTGGAAGGTGAAGACCTGGCTGGCCACCTGCTTCTCATAGACCAGGGACTGGTTCAGGCGGCTGCTGTCGCCATGGCCCAGGATGCTGTCCAGCACCAGCAGGGCCGGCAGGTCCTTGTCCGTCGCCTTGGGGAAGGGATAGCTCAGCAGCACGGCCGGCAGGGGGGCGTTGGCCTCCGTCACCGTCAGGGTCTGCGGGGCGGTCCGCGCCGGCTCCACCGCCGTCACGCGCGGGATGGGTGTGGCCGGGTGGGTCAGGGGGCCGAAATACTTGTCCACCCAGGCGTTCAGCTCCTCGGGCTTGAAGTTGCCCACCACCACCAGGGTGGCGTTGTCCGGCCGGTAATAGGTGGCGTGGAAGGCCTGCACGTCCTGCAGGGTGGCGGCGTCCAGATCCTCGATACTGCCGATGCCGGGGCGGCCGTAGGGGTGCACCTTGAAGCTGACCTGCGGGAACATGAGGTAGAACAGCTTGCCGTAGGGCTGGGCCAGCACCCGCTGCCGCAATTCCTCCTTCACCACGTCGCGCTCGGACTTGAAGTTCTCCTCATCCACGACGAGGGAGCCCATGCGCTCCGCCTCCGCCCACAGGATGCGCTCCAGGTGGTTGGCGGGCACGGTCTCGAAGTAGTCGGTGTAGTCGGCGTTGGTGGAGGCGTTGTTGTAGCCGCCCACATCCTCCGTCAGGCGGTCGAACTGCTCCGCGGCCATGTCGCGCGTGCTCTTGAACATCATGTGCTCGAAGAGGTGGGCGAAGCCGCTGCGCCCCTTGGGATCATCCTTGGAGCCGACGCTGTACCACACCTGCACCGACACGGTGGGCGTGGTGGTGTCCGGCAGGGCGATGACCTTCAGGCCATTGGCCAGCGTGCGCTCGGTGATGGCCAGCGGCGGCACCGACACCTTACCCCCCGGCACTTCCGCCCCCGGCACGATGGGCGTATCGGCCCCCCCGCCCGCCCCGGCGGCGAAGGCCGGCAGGCTGGAGCAGAGGGCCGTGGTCAGGGCCAGGGCCTTGGCCGCGGCCGTGAACGTGCGGGTGAAGCGCATCATGGGTGCCGTCTTCCTTCTTGGGCTGCCGGCCGCGCGACTGCGGCGTCCGGGAATGGGCCTGGTTCCTACATAGCCCAAAACCGTCCGGCTGAGGCGGGGCATTTGGTTAATTCGTTGTAACAAAACGATCCCCACCGCGTTCGCGCCCCCGCCCAGGCCCCGGGCCCTACCCCCCGGCCCCCACCATGGGGGCGCACCGTGGGCCCGGCATCCGGCGGAAGGCTGCCATGCACGAATGAAAGTCACTTGCATTCACAAATCCCAACGCATAACCATCCCGTTAGAAATGATAATAATTATCAGTTGCTGGAGCCTTTCCATGTCCAACCTGCGGCAGTTCCTCTCTGTGTATCCCCTGGCCTTGGCCTCGGCCGTCTCGGTGGTCGCCCTGAGCGCCGGCGGCGCCTGGGCGGCGGACGACGCGGCGGCCGACGCCAGCCCCTCCAGCGAGGTGGTGATCCTCGGCGAGCGTTCCCCGACCGATGCCGCAAGCGCCCTGAAGACCGCGGCCCCGCTGGTGGAAACGCCGCAGTCGGTCAGCGTCATCAGCCGGGATGAGCTGAACCTGCGCGTGGCGGAAAACCTGAACGACGCCCTGAACTACACCGCCGGCGTCGCCACCGACACGCGCGGCAACACCGCCGGCCGCTATGACCTGATGACCGTGCGCGGCTTCAACGCCGACCAGTACCTGGACGGCCTGCACATCATCAGCTCGGTCAACGGCTATGCCATCCCGCAGATCGACCTGGCGTTCCTGGAGCGGATCGAGGTGGTGAAGGGCCCGGCCTCCGTGCTTTACGGCAACGCCAACCCCGGCGGCATCGCCGCCCTGACCAGCAAGCTGCCCACCGGCCAGACCTTCGGTGAGGTCAGCGTGACCGCCGGCAGCTTTGGCACCGTGCGTGAGACGGCGGACATCGGCGGCACGCTCGACCCCAACGGCGTGCTGAGCTATCGCCTGGTCGGGGTCAACGACCGCTCCGACACCCAGATCAGCCATACCGAGTCCGAACGCTTCGGCATCAGCCCCAGCCTCACCTACCGCCCGGACGACAAGACCAGCTGGACCGTGCTGTACGTGCACCAGCAGGATCCGCGGAGCGGCGGCTATGGCGCGGTGCCCGTCCAGGGCTCGCTGCTGTCCAACCCCAACGGCCAGATCGCGCGCGATTTCTATGATGGCGAGCCGGATTTCGAGCGGTTCAACCGCACCGAAAACATGGTCACCTCGCTGTTCACCCACAAGTTCGACGATGACTGGGCGGTGCACCAGAACACCCGCTACATGCACCTGACGACGCTGTACAACAGCGTCTACAACGCCGGCTACTTCACCGACGTCAATGAGACCAAGCTGGCCCGCGCCCTGGCCGTGGCGCGGGAGGAGCTGAACAACGTCACGCTGGACAACAATGTGACCGGCGTGGTGCGCACCGGCGCCCTGACCCACAACCTGATCTTCGGCGTCGATTTCCAGAACACGGTGCAGACGGAGGCCTCGGGCTTCGGCGGCAGCGTCGCCGACATCGACGTCTTCAACCCCGTCTACGGCTCCGCCCTGACCCTGCCGGCCACCAGCTTCGACGTGCGCCTGCACATGAGCCAGACCGGCGTCTATGCCCAGGACCAGATCTCATACGGCGGCTTCCGCCTGGTGCTGAGCGGCCGCAACGACTGGCTGGACATCAGCCAGCTGGATCATCTCAGCAACGGCACGACCTCGAAGGATGAGAGCAAGTTCACCGGCCGCGCCGGCCTGCTCTACCTGTTCGACAACGGGGTGGCGCCCTACGTGTCCTATGCCACCTCCTTCCTGCCGCAGACCACGGTGGACCGGAACGGCAACGTGCTGGCCCCGACGGAGGGCAAGCAGGTCGAGGTGGGCGTGAAGTACCAGCCCAAGGTGTGGAACGCCCTGCTGACCGCCAGCCTGTATGAGCTGCGCGAGACCAACGTCGCCACCACCGACCCCAGCTTCCCCACCGCCTCCATCGCGGCGGGTGAGGTGCGGTCGCGCGGCGTGGAGCTGGAGGGCTCCGCCCACCCCATCACCGGGCTGACCCTGCACGCCAGCTACACCTACATCGACAACCAGGTGACCAAGGATAATTCGGGCCTGGAAGGCACCCGCCCCTACGCCGTGCCGCAGACCACGGCCAACGGCTATGCCAACTATGTCCTGCAGGACGGCCCCCTGGCCGGTCTGGGCTTCGGCGGCGGCGTGCGCTACATCGGCCGCGGCTACAACGGCGTGGCCGGCAGCGGCAGCCTGACCATCCCCGGCGCCACCCTGTTCGACCTGATGGGCAGCTACGACTTCAAGCACCTGGCCCCGCAGCTGGACGGCCTGACCCTGAACATCGACGCCACCAACCTGCTGGACCGCCGCTACATCTCCTCCTGCTACAGCAGCATCTGGTGCTGGTACGGCCCGGGGCGGGATGTGAAGGCCAACGTGGCGTATCGGTGGTGATACGCTGAGGCAGGGGAGTACTGGCGCGCTAGCCCGGGGCGGGAGCTTCGGGCGGGTGTGGCGCCATGGCACGAGAGGTTTTACGGCTATCAGTCAGTAAAATATGAATTTCGGCCTCTCTCAAGTCCAAGGCCGAACTGGGCTACAGATGCTGGGAAAGGTCCATGGGGGCGTGCAGGACGCGGATGATCAGAATGCCATTCGCGGCCTTGCGATAGAACACAACATGGCCTCCGCTCTCGATCCGCAGATATGTTGCGCTCCGCCTGCGCCGCGCGCCATTACGTCAACAAACTGCTGGGCGATGCGCCTCAGGTCATCCCTAGCCTTGCCGGAAAGCGCGTACTCACCCATTCCCGCTTTCGCCCGCCTCAGCCTTCACCTCAGCCCAGATATCCAGGACGTTCTGGCTGCTGATGCCGCTGGCCTCCCCCTCGTCCAGGGCCGCGCAGAGGGCGGCGAGTTTGGCCTCACGCTCTTCCAGCAGACGAAGGCCTGCCCGCATGACGTCGCTGGCGCTGCCGTAACGGCCTTGGGCGACCTGCGTTTCCACGAATTGGGTGAAATGCTCACCCAAGCTGACCGACGTGTTCTTGCCCATGATCGGCACCTCCGGCGGGCATTTCACCAAAAATTGGTACTGACGGGCGACCTCTCAGGCAATCCCCGGCCATCCAAACTGGCTCCCTCCGCACAGCCGCGTCCGGCCCCTCCCTCCCGGACCGGTCGATGGTATGCGCCTACCTGAGACATAACGCGGGGGCGGCGGCATGGACAGGCGGCGATTCCTGAGTAACGCGATGCTGGGCGGGGCCATGGTGGGTGCGCCCCTCAGGGCTTGGGCCGAGGCCCCACCCGCCGCCGGGGCGCCGGCAGCCGGCGGCGGCGTGGCGGCCTATGTCGCGTCCCAGGTGGCGGAGACGGGCTTCAGCGGCACGGTGCTGGTGGAGCACCAGGGTGCCGTGGTGCTGCATGAGGCGTACGGCCTGGCCGAGCGCTCCTTCCAGGTGCCCTGCCGGCGGGACGGCCTCTATCGCATCGCCTCCATCACCAAGCTGTTCACCGCCACCCTGGTGATGCGCCTGGTGGCCCGGGGCCGGCTGTCCCTGGACACTGTCATCCGCGCCTATCTGCCGGCGTACAAGGGTCCGGCAGCGGACCGGGTGACCCTGCGCCAGTTGCTGACCCACACCTCGGGCATCGAGAATTTCGACAAGGGGCTGACCAGCTACACCGACGCCGCGCGCACCGGCATGCCGGCCTACCAGCTGCCCCATGACAGCACCGACCTGATGGACCGCTACGCCAGCGGCCCCCTGGTGAAGGCGCCGGGCAGCGCGTTCGACTACAACAACGCCGACTACGTCATCCTGGGCAAGGTCATCGAGGCGGTGACGGGCCAGCCCTATGACCAGGCCTTGCGCCGGGACGTCCTGGACCCGCTGGGCCTGACGCAGACCGGCCTGCTGCGCCAGGATCTGATCCTGCCCAACCTGGCCGCGACCTATTACAAGGACGGCGACGGGGACCTGGCCCACGATATGCCGGTCTATATGCAGAACTGGTATGCCGCCGGCGGCCTTTATTCGACCGCCCCCGATCTGGCCGCCTTCGCCCGCGCGCTGTACGGCGGCGACCTGCTGGCCCCTACGCAACGCGCGCAACTGCTGACCCCGGCGCTGGAGGAATATGGCTTCGGCCTCTGGGTTTCCGACCTTCAGGCGCGCGGCCGCCCCCACCGCTACGCCCAGCGCCCCGGCCGCATCATGGGTGCGAACACCCTGCTGCTGCGCTTCCTGGACGACGATCTGACCATCATCATCCTGGGCAACACCAACCTGGCGGACACCGACCGGTTGGGCTTCCGCATCGCGCGGCAGTTCCTGGGGCCGAAGGACTAGCCTCCCTTGCCCGGCATTCTTCCATGGCATATATTTTTGATAGATATCAATGGAGGTGGCCATGGATACCGCCAAGCTCTTCTGGTCCGGCCGCTCACAGGCCGTGCGCCTGCCCAAGGACTTCCGGTTCCAAGGGGAGGAAGTGCGCATCCGCCGCCATGGCAACGCGGTGATCCTGGAGCCCATCGCCAACAATTGGGATTGGCTGGTGGAGGTTACCGGCCCGGTGGATGAGGACTTCGCCAAGGCCGCGACGGAGCGGCCGGCTGAGCAGGAGCGCCCGGCCCTGGACTTCTTCGAGTGAAGTTCCTGCTGGACACCAACGCCGTCATCGCGGTGATGAAAGGCGAGCCCACGTTCCTCAACCGCATGCGTCAATATCAACCGGAGGATTTCGGCCTGTCGACCATCGTGGCCTATGAGCTTTATTTCGGCGCCACCAAGAGCCAACGACGGCTGGAGAATACGGCACGGGTGGACGCCCTCCGCTTTCCCATCCTGGACTTCGACCGCGAGGATGCCCGGGAAACCGGCGTCATTCGCGCACATTTAGCCACAGCCGGCATGCCCATCGGACCTTATGACGTGCTGATCGCCGGACAAGCTTTGGCGCGAAACTTGACCCTGGTAACGCATAATACCCGCGAATTCCCGCGTGTCCCTAGACTGCAGCTGGAAGATTGGCGATAGGCGGCATCGCCCTTAGTGATGCGGCACTTCCATCTGATCCGCGATCGTTGATGAGAAAGCGGTTATGGTAATTTGTCTGGGGCATTGCCCCTCCCATTGATAAAACATAATGTAATATTTTAATGACCCTGCTGAGAAGAAATTATAATTGTCACCCACTCCATGCTTGTCACTGAAGTCCGATTGATGTGCATATGGCGTAAGGTATTTGTTGTCACCCCGATATCTTTGCCCAACGTCCAGATCTAGATCGCAGAAGTCGCGAACCACTGGCTCAGCCAATAGGTGCAGTGGAAAGTAATGTTGTATTTCCAACTGATATAGGGGCCGCTTCAGGCCATTAGGCGCTTCGCAACCCGCTTTGGCGGAAGATGCGAAAAAATGAAGGCTATCAAGCCCAGTCATATCACTGCCCTTCATGGTCAGGCTATAGCCGCAGGACGTGACCCTCTTTTCAAATATCTCAGCGCCGTGTGGACCACCGAGATATGCGATCATCGCCTCTGGGTCGGCCATGTCGATACGAGCCGGCATCTGCTCCAGCATCTCAAGAAACGTGCTGAATCTCGGCACGGTAAGCACGCTTGTGGAGGGGCCAGCATGCGCCACTCCTGAATGAACAATCGTGCCCAGGGCCACTGCCATCCACCGCCATACGCGCATGTTGTCCCCCATCATTGATGATAGAAGACCGCCAGCTCACTGATGGGGTCAAGCCCCGATACAAAAAAGCAAAGCGGGCGGCGCCCTTCCAGACGCCGCCCGCCTTGACACTCCGCCTCAGCGAAGAACCCCGCCTCAGCCTTCCTTGGCCTCGGTGGTGACCTTGGGCTTGGGCAGGTCGAGCTTTATGTGCAGTTCCTTCAGCCGCGCGGTGTCGACGGCGTTGGGGGCCTGCATCAGCAGATCTTCGGCACGCTGGTTCAGCGGGAAGACGATGACCTCGCGGATGTTGGGCTCATCGGCCAGCAGCATGACGATGCGGTCGATGCCGGGGGCGGAACCGCCGTGCGGCGGGGCGCCCAGCTTGAAGGCCGACAGCATGCCGCCGAAGCGGGTCTCGAGGTCTTCGGCCGTATAGCCGGCGATCTCGAACGCCTTGTACATGATCTCGGGCTTGTGGTTACGGATGGCGCCCGAGGACAGTTCGATGCCGTTGCAGACGATGTCGTACTGGAAGGCCTTGATGTCCAGCGGGTTCATGCTGGTCAGGGCCTCCAGGCCGCCCTGCGGCATGGAGAAGGGGTTGTGGGAGAAGTCGATCTTCCCCGTCTCCTCATCCTTCTCGTACATCGGAAAGTCGACGATCCAGCAGAAGCGGAAGGCGTCCTTCTCGATCAGATCCAGTTCCTCACCGATGCGGGTGCGGGCCTGGCCGGCCAGCTTGGCGGCGGGGCCTTCCAGGTCGCAGACGAAGAACACGGCGTCGCCGTCCACGGCGCCGGTCAGCTCACGCAAGCTCGCCTGGGCGGCCTCGGGCACGAACTTGGCGATGGGGCCCTTGCCGGTGCCGTTCTCGAACAGGATGTAGCCCAGGCCGGGCGCGCCCAGGCCGCGGGCCCAGTCGTTCAGCTTGTCGAAGAAGCTACGGGGCTTGTCCCCCACGGCCGGCGCCTTGACGCAGCGGACCACGCCGCCCTTGTCCAGCACGCCGCGGAAGGCCTTGAACTCCACGTCGTCGCGGCGGAACACGGCCGACACGTCGGTGATCACCAGCGGGTTGCGCAGGTCCGGCTTGTCGTTGCCGTACTTCAGCATGCTCTCGGCATAGGGAATGCGCGGGAACGGATAGGGGCTGACGGTCTTGGCCACACCGGTGAAGTCGCGGAACTCGGTGAAGATGCCGTGGATGACGGGCTCGATGGCGGCGAACACGTCGTCCTGGGTGACATAGCTCATCTCGAAGTCGAGCTGGTAGAACTCGCCGGGGGAGCGGTCGGCGCGGCTGTCCTCGTCACGGAAGCAGGGGGCGATCTGGAAATAGCGGTCGAAGCCCGCCACCATCAGCAGCTGCTTGAACTGCTGCGGCGCCTGCGGCAGGGCGTAGAACTTGCCCGGATGGTTGCGCGCCGGAACCAGGAAGTCGCGCGCACCCTCCGGCGAGGACGAGGTCAGGATGGGGGTCTGGAACTCGGTGAACCCGGCCTCGATCATGCGGCGGCGGGCCGAGGCGATGACGTTGGAGCGCAGGTGGATGTTGCGGTGCATCTTGGTGCGCCGCAGATCCAGGAAGCGGTAGCGCAGGCGGATGTCCTCGCCCGCGTCCTGGTCGGAATTCACCTGCAGGGGCAGCTGGTCGGCCAGGCTCTGCACCACGATCTCATCCGCCTTCACCTCGATGTGGCCGGTGGGCAGCTTGTCGTTGATGGTGTCGGCCGTGCGGGCCACCACGCGGCCGGTCACGGTGATGACCGATTCCAGGCGGGCGGATTCCAGCACCTTGAAGCCGGGATTGTCGATATCGATCACGCACTGGGTCAGGCCGTAATTGTCGCGCAGGTCGACGAACAGCAGTTGGCCGTGGTCACGCTTGCGGTGGATCCAGCCGGAGAGGCGGACGGTCTGGCCGGCGTCTTCCTGACGCAGGGCGCCGCAGGTGTGGGTACGATAGGGATGCATGGGGCCGGGCCTTGACGAGTGCGGGTTGGGCAATAGCGCCGCCGATCCGCGAAAACGCGGACTGACGGACCGGCGGACACTAGGGCCGGACGGGGGCGGATTGTCAAGACGGCCGGGCCGATTTGCCCGGCGCCCGGCCGCCTTGGTCCCCCTTAATAACTGATCTTGACGCTACCCATGACCGACCGGGGGCTGCCCGGCAGGTTCAGGTTGGCGTTGGAGCCGTGGGCCGAGACGATGTAGCGCTCATCCGTGATGTTGTAGACGTTGACCTGCAGGGTCACCGGCCCCTGACGGTACCAGGCCATGGCGTCCACCGTGACATAGGACGGCAGGGTCACGGTGTTGCCCGGGTTGGCGTAGCGGTCGCCGACATAGTTCATGCCGCCACCCAGGCCGAAACGGTCGCCGAAGGCCTTGGTCAGCCACAGGTTGGTGCTGTGGCGCGGCGTGATGGTGGCGCGCTTGCCCTGCACATTCTGGCCGGCGTCCTTGGCCACGGATTCCGTGACGCGGGCGTCCAGGTAGGCGTAGCCGGCGATGGCCTTCCACCCGTCCGACAGGTCCAGCGCCCCGGTCAGCTCCACACCATCCGTGCGCTGCACGCCGATGGGCAGCAGCTTCTGCGTCACCGGGTCGGTGGTCTTGATGCCGCTGCGTTCCAGGCGGAACAGCGAGGCCGTGGTGCTAAGCCGGCCCTGCCAGAAGTCCAGCTTGGCGCCCACCTCGACATTGCGGGTGCTTTCCGGCGCGATGTCGGCGTTGTTGGCGGCGACGGAGAAGGCCTCGCCCGAGGGCTGGAACGAGCGGCTCCACGACACGTAGTAGGATTGGGCGACCTCGGCCTTGTCGTCCGTCGGCTGCCACACCAGGCCGGCGCGCGGGCTCCAGTTCCGATCCGTGCGGCTGAGGTTGGCCAGGTTGGCGAGATGCTGCAGCGTGCGCTGCTCGAACCGGTCGAATCGCATGCCCACCAGGGCCTTCAGCTCCGGCAGCAGGGTCACCATGTCCTGGGCATAGACGCCGGTGGTGTCGAACAGGCCGCGGTTGTTGGCGGTGATGGTGCCGAAGGTGCCGGGGTTCAGGGTCGGCAGCACCGGGTTGAACAGCGCGACGGTGGCCACCGTGCCCTGGGAATAGGTGATGGCGTCCTTGGTCTGGTGCCCCACCTCCAGCCCCAGCAGCAGCTGGTTGTCGATGCCCGCCAGGCTGAACTTCTGCACCGCCTCGCTCTGGTTGAACCAGCCGTGCTCATACCGGCCGACGATGGAGCGGGTGAGGGCCGCCGTGCGCGCCGCCTCATTGACCGAACCGACCAGCGTGTTGCGGCGGTCCAGGTTGTAGCGGTAGTAGCGGAAGGCGTTGCGCAGCGACAGGCTGTCGTTCACCTCATGCGTCAGCGTCTCGGTGGTGGAGCGGACGCGGGACTGGCTGTAGTCCGCGTCCCGGGCGTTGGCCGCGCCGTAATAGGTGCCGGGCGCCACGTCCACCGGCAGGCCGTGATAGGCGGGGATGCCGAAATCGGTGACGCGCTTGTCCTCCAGATAATCGGCCTGGACCAGCAGCGTGGTCTTTTCATCCAGGTTGAATTCCACCGAGGGCGCCACGGCCTTGCGGTCCAGGAACTGCTGCTGGCGATAGCTGTCCGCCGCCTCGATGGCGCCGGTCAGGCGCAGGGCGACGCCGGTGTCGGGCAGCACATGGGCCAGGTCCACCTCCCCCCGCCGGTCGTCCCAGCCGCCGTAGCGGAAGCTCGCCTCCGCCAAATCGATGCCCGGCTTCTTGGTGATGCGGTTGATCAGGCCGCCGGAGGAGCCGCGGCCGTAGAGGACGGAGGCCGGCCCCTTCACCACCTCGACCGATTGCAGGTTCGACAGGTCGCGGAAATAGAGGGCGTCGTCGCGCAGGCCGTCGACATACTGGTCGGTGATGGCGGAGAAGCCGCGGATGGAAACCTGGTCGCGCTGGCCGTCGCCGGTGGACAGGCCGATGCCGGGGATGTTGCGCATGACGTCCTGCAGCGACAAGGCGCCCTGGTCCCGCATCACCGCCAGGGGCACCACGTTCACCGTCTGCGGCACGTCGCGCAGCGCCATGTCCATACGGGTGGCGCTGACCGCGTCCTTGGGGTTGTAGCCCATGGCCGCCTGGCGGTCGGCGCTGACCACCATCTCGGGCAGGGCGCCGCCGGATTTGCCACCCTGGGCGTCGGCCTCGTCGGGACCGGCGGCGAAGGCCGGCAGGGCCGGGGGCAGCAGGGCGGTGAACAGGCAGGCGGAAAGCAGCAGGCGGGCGCGCATCACAGAGGTCCCCTTCGTTTTTATGCGAATGTTTTTGATAATCACTCGCATATTAAGCCTGCGACATTCTGTCAAGCGGACCCTCCCGGCCCCCTGCCGCCCTCGCCCGCGGGTAACGCCGCATCGATGGCAAAACTGCGATTTTTAGGATGCGAATGGCTGCCATGCCCGGGCACGGCCGGCGGCCCGCCGGAGCGAGCGCGGGCGATGCCGGCCGTGCCGCCTGCCGCCCTACCCGACTCGGTGCCCGGCGGCCCTATTCCCGGGCGGCGGGACAGCAGGCCCTATGCACGCGCGCTTAGCTATAGTATGTGAAGAACCCCATGACGCTGATCACCAATACCGCCGACCTCTCCGCCTTCTGTGACCGCCTGGCCTCCGCCGCGTACGTCACCGTCGATACCGAATTCATGCGGGAGAAGACCTACTACCCGCAGCTTTGCCTGGTGCAGGTGGCCGGCCCCGACGAGGCCGCCGCCATCGACCCGCTGGCCGACGGCATCGACCTGTCGCCGCTGTTCGCGCTGCTGGCCAACCCCGCGGTGCTGAAGGTCTTCCACGCCGCCCGGCAGGATCTGGAGATTTTCTTCAACCTGACGGGCACCGTGCCCACCCCCCTGTTCGACACCCAGGTCGCGGCCATGGTCTGCGGCTTCGGCGACAGCGTGGGCTATGAAACGCTGATCACCAAGCTGACCAACGCCCGCATCGACAAGTCCAGCCGCTTCACCGACTGGTCCAACCGGCCGCTGACCGACCGGCAGCTGACCTACGCCCTGTCGGACGTGACCCACCTGCGCCCGGCGTACGAGAAGATCCGCCGCCGCCTGGACAAGACGGGGCGCGAGGAATGGCTGGCCGATGAGATGGCCATCCTGACCAGCCCGGACACCTACCGCCAGGACCCGGACGAGTCCTGGCGCCGGCTGAAGCCGCGCACCGACAAGCCGCGCTTCATCGCCGTGCTGAAGGAGCTGTGCGCCTGGCGCGAGCGCGAGGCCCAGCGCAAGGACATCCCGCGCAACCGCGTGGTGCGCGACGAGACCCTGATGGAAATCGCCGCCCACACCCCCAGCACGGTGGATGACCTGGGCCGCACACGCGGCCTGGGCCCCAGCATGGCCGCGGGTCGTTACGGCACCGAAATCCTGGCGGCCATCGAAAAGGCGCGCAGCCTGCCCGACAGCGCCCTGCCCCGGACGGAGCCGCGCGCCGAACTGCCCGCCGGCATCGCCCCCACGGTGGAACTGCTGCGCGTGCTGCTGAAGCTGGTGTGCGATGACGAGGACGTGGCCAGCCGCCTGGTGGCCAACGCCGCCGACCTGGAAGCCATCGCCGCCGATGACAACGCCAAGGTGCAGGCCATGACCGGCTGGCGCTTCGACCTGTTCGGCCGCCAGGCCCTGGCGCTGAAGCACGGCAAGCTGGCCCTGGCCATGGAGAACCGCAAGGTCAAGCTGGTGAACCTGGACTGACGCCGGTTCGACGGTAAGGACGAACGCCGCCCCGGGGTGACCCGCTGGGCGGCGTTCGTTTTTGGCCTACGCCGCCATCGAGCCCTGCAACTGCGCCATGAAGGCCAGCGCCGAGCCGCTGAGCATGGTGCTGGTGTCGATGGTGACGCCGTCGATGGTGATGCTGCTGCCACTGCCGCTGGCGGTGGAGGATATGTCCGATGTCGAGGACGCCGTCGTCCCGCCGCTATCGGAGGAGGAGGACGCTCCGTCCGTGCCGAAGCCGCCCGGCGGCGGAGGCGGTGGGCCCATGCCGCCGGCCCCCTGCCCTCCGCCCGGGCCATCCGCCAGCGATTGCAGGGCGGACTGCGCCTCCGACTGGCTCAAGGTCCCGTCCCCATCGGTGTCGAGGCTGGAAAACACCTTGTCCGCCAGCGCCGTGCTGCCCGTGCCGCTGCCGAAGGCGGACTCGAAGGCGCTTTCGCTGATGCCGCTGGTGGTGGAAGACGTGCCGTCGCTGCTGGAAGTGGCGCTGGAAGTGGCGCTGGAACCGGACGACGTGCCGCTGGCCGTCTGCATCAGCAATTGCAGCAGGGCATCGCCGGAATTGGCGGTGCCGTCGCTGCTGCTGGTGCCCGAGGAGGACGACGTGGTGGCGGTGTCCGTGCCGTCACCGCCGTCGCCCACGCCCTGCAACAGGCTGAGCAGCCCGCCACCCATCTGGACGCCGCCCATCTGAAAGCTGGGGGCGGCGGGGGTGCCGGCGCTGTTTGTGCCGCTGCTGGTCGAGCTGTCGGTGGCGTTGGCGTCGTAGCTGTCGTCGGTGGATGTGCCGGCGGACGCCATCTGGCTCAGCCAGGCGCTGTAAAGCGACTGGGATGAGCCCAGGGAGGAGATGGAGGTCATGGGGGTGCGCTCCCGTGAGGAGAAGGCCTCGGACGCGGCTCCCCCAACCGGTCCCCGCATTCCAAGGGCGCGGTCGGTGACACGCGCCCGACCCCAGACGCAACCGCCGTTCCAGGCATTCGCGCGACGATCGCGCCCACGACAAAAGGGCAATGACCTTGCGGCGGGGCATGGTTTCATGCCGCCGCTGCAGGTTCAGGCCCCGGTGTCGGACGCCCCCCTGTTTCAGGGGCCGGCGTCCCCGGCTCACGCCGCGGCCAGCTGGCCTTGCAACTGCGCCATGAAGGCCAGCGCCGAGCCGCTGAGCATCGTGCTGCTGTCGATGGTGACGCCATCGAAGGTGAAGCTGCTGCCCGAGCTGCCGCTGGTGGAAGAGGCCGTGGCGGTGGCGCCACTGGCCGTCGTGCCAGTGGTGGCGCTGGCGGCCGTGGTGGCTGTCGTGGCGGTGGAGGATGACGTCTCGTCCATGGCGCCCAGGATGCTGGCCGCCGAGGTCGGGTCGCTGTCGTCCGTGCTGGTGTCGCTCAGCAGGGTGGACGCCGGCTGGCTGGAGGACGAGCCGCCGACGCCGCCACCCCCGCCATGGTGGTGGTGGCCGCCGCCATGGTGGCCCCTACCCGCCGACTTCAGCGCGCTCTGCGCCTCGGACTGGCTGATGGTGCCGTTGCCGTCGGTGTCCAGCTGCGCGAACGTCTTGTCCGCCAGCTCCGTGGCCCCGGTGCCGGTGCCGAAGGCGGACTCGAAGGCCTGCTTGGAGATGCCGTCCGTCGTGGTGCCGTCGGTGGACGCGGGGGTGGTCCCGTCAGTGGAGGCTGTGCCGCCGGACGCGCCTGACGTGCCGAAGGCCGTCTGCATCATCAGGCTCATCAGCGGGTCCATGGCGTTGGCGCCGGAGCCGCCGCCGCTGGCGCCGTCATCACCCGGCGGCGGCCCTGGGGGCGGCCCCGGCGGCGGGTTGCCGGCGCCCGTGCCGCTGCCATCGGCGCTGTCGCCGATGCCCTGCAGCAGGGACAGCATCTGCAAGCTGAAGGGGCTGCCGGAAATGCCGCTGGCGACACCGCCGCCTAGCAGGGCGGAGGCGTCGTCGGTGGACGATCCGGTGGCGGTGGTGGAGGTTGAGGAACTGGCGTCGTCGGCGCCGGCCGAGGCCTGCGTTCGCGACGCCCATTGGGCCTGCCAGGCCGCATACTGCGACTGGCTGGATCCCGAGGCGGCGATGGAGCTCATGGGTAAAGGTCTCCCCCGATGAAGAAACCTTGGATAGGGCCGCCTTGGACTTTCCCCCGGCCCCCTCCAAAGGATGCGCACATGCGCATCGGCCGCCGACGCAACCGGGGGACCAACCCTTACTGAACTGTAATCATTGATTCTTTACAGTAGTGGGCGACATCGCGGAACAGGTGTGCAAATGAATCGGCAGAATCGCGTCGGCATTTTCTGCCCATCACCCGGCGCTTATTGCCTCTTTTGTTGCAATTTTGTCTAGAGCGATTTTGCAACAATCTGTTTTTGTTGGATTTTTATTTGGCATGCCGGTTGCCCTGGGCCGCTGCCCCCGAACAACCGGCACCCCGATACTTCCTTTACTCCGCCGGGGCCGCCGGGGCGGCGGAGCCATCGGCCGGCACCGGCCGGCGCAGACTCTTCTCCCCCAGGAACAGCAGGATGGGGGCGGCAATGAAGATGGACGACGAGGTCGCCAGCACCACGCCGAACAGCAGCACCCAGGCGAACTCGCGCAGTTGCTCGCCCGCCAGCAGGGCCAGGGGCACGGTCACCAGGAAGATGGCCAGCGAGGTGCCGATGGTCCTGCTCAGCGTCTCGTTGATGCTGCGGTCGATCAGCTCGCGCAGGGGCATCTTGCGGTAGAGGCGCAGGTTCTCACGCACACGGTCATAGACCACGACCTTGTCGTTGATCGAATAGCCCATGATGGTGAGGATGGCGGCGATGGAGGTCAGGTTGAACTGCATGCCGGTGATGGCGAAGAAGCCCACGGTCTTCGTCACGTCCAGCAGCATGGTGACCACGGCGCCGATGCCGAACTGCCATTCGAAACGGAAGGTGATGTATCCCAGCATGGCGATGGCCGCCAGGCCCAAGGCCAGCATGCCGTCGTGGAACAGCTCGGCGCTGACCGACGCGCCCACGGCTTCCTGGCGGCGGATGACGGCGCCGGGGAAGTCCTTGTTCAGTTCCTCCTGCACCGCCTTGACGGCCCCCTGCTGGGCGGCGTCGCCGCCGGCCTGCTGCTCCAGCCGCATCAGCACGTCGGAGAGGGAGCCGAACTGCTGCAGCTGGACGGGACCCAAGTGCAGGGTTTCCATCTTGGAGCGCAGCTTGCTGAAGTCGGCCGGGCCGTCGGTGCGGATCTCAATGACGACACCACCGGCGAAGTCCACGCCGTAGTTCAGGCCGGGCTTGAAGAACAGGACGACGGAGGCCAGCGACAGGAACACCGACAGGCCGATGCCCATGTAGCGGCCGCGCATGAACTGGAAGTTGGTGTGGTCCGGCGCCGGGCGCAGGCGGGTGCCCACGGTCAGCGTCTTGGGCCGGAAGCGGCGGAACCAGCTGGCGGTGATGGCGCGCGCCACCACGGTGGCGGTGAACATCGAGGTCAGGATGCCCAGGCTGATGGTGACGGCGAAGCCCTTGATGGTCCCGGTGCCGACCGAGAACAGGATGGCCATCTTGATCAGCGTGGTCAGGTTGCTGTCGGTGATGGTGGCGTAGGCCTTGGAGAAGCCGGCCTCCAGCGCCGCCAGGGGCGTGGCGCCCTTGCGCAGTTCCTCGCGGATGCGCTCGTTGATCAGGATGTTGGCGTCGACGGCCATGCCCAGTGTCAGCAGGGCGCCGGCGATGCCGGGCAGGGTCAGCGTGGCCTGCAGGATGCCCAGCAGGGCCAGGGTCAGGAACAGGTTGCAAAGCAGGGCGACGTTGGCGAACAGGCCGAAGATGCCGTAGCTGACGATCATGTAGGCCACGACCAGGACGAAGCCCACGGCCACGGCGGTCAGGCCGGCGTGGATGCTGTCGGCGCCCAGCTCCGGCCCGATGGTCCGTTCTTCCACCACGGTCAGCGGCACCGGCAGGGCGCCGGCGCGCAGCAGCACGGCCAGGTCGTTGGCCGTCTGGGCGGTGTAGCTGCCGGCGATTTGGCCACGGCCGCCGGTGATGGGCTCCTGGATGATGGGGTCGCTGATGACCTTGTCGTCCAGCACGATGGCGAAGGGCTTGCCCACGTTGTTCGTGGTCGTCTCGGCGAAGCGCCGGGCGCCGATGCTGTCGAAGCGGAAGGCCACGACCCAGCGGCCGTTCTGGTCGGTGGTGGGGCTGGCGTCGGTCAGGTTGGCGCCGTCGACCTCAACCTTCTTGCGCACCAGGATCTTGCGCTCGCCCCGGCCGTCCACGACGGGCAGGACCTGCGTGCCGGGAGGGGCGGCGCCGTCGGCGCGCGGGGCCTCGTCCGTCACCACCAGGCGGAAGGTCATCTTGGCGGTCTGGCCGATCAGGCGCTTGATGCGGCCGGGATCTTCCACGCCGGGCAGCTGCACCAGGATGCGGTCGCTGCCCTGCCGGGCCACCACCGGCTCGTTCACGCCCGTCTCGTCGATGCGGCGGCGGACGATCTCCTGCGACTGCGCCATCGCCTTGTCGATGCGGTCCTTGAAGCCGGCGTCGGTCAGGGTCAGCACGATGGCCTGGCCGTCGGTGCGCAGGTCCACCTCGGGCACGCCGCCGCCGGTGGTGGCCGTGGCGATGGGCCCCAGGGCCTTGCGCGCCGCGTCTACGTCGCCGCCGTCGGCGACGGTGATGGTCACGGACCGGCCGGCGGGCGTGACGCTGCCGGTCTGGATTTTGGCGGCGCGCAGGGCGGTGCGGGCCTCATCGATCAGGCTTTCCACCCGTTCCTTCGCCACCGCGTCGCTGTCCACCTGCAGCAGCAGGTAAGAGCCGCCCTTCAGGTCCAGGCCCAGGTTGACGTGCCGATCGGCCATCCAGCCGGGCAGGTAATCCTTGGATATCAGGCTGGGCAGGGAGAAGACCACGCCCAGGAAACAGACCAGGGCGATCAACGCGGACTTGAGCGGTGAAAAGCGCAGCATAGGGTACGACGTCCTTGGAACCTGGCGCGGGGCCCCCCTCATGTGGGGACGTCCGCCGCAGGGAACAGGCAGCCCGGCGGAATACCCACCACGGGCCGGTTAAACCAAGCGCCTTGAATACCCGCACCCCCGCACGCTTCCAACCAAAAAAGCGAAATGGCCCCATCGGCGGATGGAGCCATTCCGTCACCGGCACCCTCACGCCCGGCCCTTCACACTTGGCAGGTCACGCCACCGCCGCCCGCACCGCCGCGGCGCGGGCCAGGGCCGCATGCTCCGGGGCGGGCAGGCTGCCGACCGGCAGGTCGGCGGCGGACACGGCGGTGCTGCCGGGCATGGGCGCGCGGCCGGCGGCCGTCAGGAAGTGGCCGATGACGCGGCGCCACAGCAGGGGCCCGGCGGCGCGGTCCTCCGCCCCCACATCCAGGTTGGGATTGTCGTTCACCTCGATCACCACGACTTCGCCTGAGGGCAGTTGCTTCAGATCCACGCCGTAAAGGCCGTTGCCCATCAGACGGGCGGCGGCCGTCGCCGCGGCCAGGACAGCGGGCGGGGTGTCGGCCACCGCCACGGCGCGGGTGGCACCCTCGTCATGGCTGCCGTCGGCGGCGTGGCGCACGATCTGCCAATGCCGGGGGCACATGTAATATTGCGCCACGAACAGCACCTCACCCCCCAGCAGGCCCACCCGCCAGTCGAAAGCGGTGGGCAGGTAGTCCTGCGCCAGAATGATCTGTGACCGCGCCAGCAGGTCGGCCGCCACACGGTGGAAGGCGTCGATGTCCATCACCCGCTCCACCCCCCGGCTGAAGGCGCCGTCCGGCACCTTCAGCACGGCGGGGAAGGCCAGCGCAGACCCGACCTCCGCCACGGTGGCGCGGGTCACCAGGCGGGTGCGCGGGGTGGCCACGCCGTGGCCGGCCAGCGTTTCCGCCAGGAAGACCTTGTTGGTGCAGCGCAGGATGCTGGTTGCGTCGTCCACCACCGGAATGCCCAGCGCCTCGGCCTTGCGGGCGAAGCGGAAGGTGTGGTGGGGCACGGCCGTTGTCTCCCGGATGAACAGGCCGTCGAACCGCGCCAGGTGGCGGTAGTCGCGGCGGCCGATGACCTCCACCCGCACGCCCAGGTCGGCGCCCACCCGCGCCATATGCGCCAGCGTGCTGGCCTTGCTGGGCGGCAGGGGATCGGCCGGGTCGTGCAGCACCGCCAGGGTGAAGGACGCCGCCGCCGGCCCCCGGGGCCGTTGCCAGCGCCGGCGGGCGTACGTCTCCAGCGCGTTCAGGAAAAAGACGTCGTGCATTCGGGGCACGGCGTCGGTGCCCAGGAGGGCGACACCGGCGATGCGCCACGCCCCCTCCCCATACGCCAGGGTCAGGCGCATCAGCGGGCAGTCCAGGCGCTGGAACAGGCGGGCCGCGACATCGGTCAGGCCGACATCGGGCGTGCGGCCGAAATAGATGTTGGCGGCGTGCCGGGCCACACCCGCCGGCGGGGGCGGCAGATGGACCAGGCGGGGGTTCAGGTCGGCCAGGCTGTCGGCCAAGTCGGCCTGACCCGCCCCGGGGCCCGCCCCGGCCTCGACCAGGTCGGCCAGCGTGCGCAGGGCCGGCGTCACCCGGTCGCCACGCGCCTCCGCCAGCAGGGAGGCGTAGTAGCCGGCGGAGAGATAGTCGGCGTGGCGGCACAAATTGATGACGCGCCGCGGGCGGGCCGGCCGGGTGGCGACATAGGCGCCGGCGGTCATGACCCGGCCATCAGGGTCGGGCCAGCGGAAGTCCTGCCGCCGCTCCACCACCACGACCAGGTCGGAAGCCGCCCGCGCAAAGGGGTGCACGGGAACCGAAGGGGAAAGGACGGCTGTGGCACAGTCCGGCATGGCGACCCCCCTCAGAAGCGCGTACTGGGAAAGGGTGCGGCCGCCGCGCGGGCCTTCGCGCCAGCCGGACCCGCCCAACCGGCGCGCAGCAGCACGGTGGGGTGGTCGGGCTGGAAGGTGGCGAAGGTCACGGCGGCGCGGCGCTCGGTGAAGGTGCCGCCGATCAGGCCAGCGCTGTCGTGGGCGGCCCACAGGCCGCCGGGGCCGCGTTCGATGACGATGATGCGTGCCATGGTGCGTTCCTCTGGAAAGGCCACGGCACCCAAGTCCGCCGTGGTGTCCCCAGTGTCCCGGCGGCGCGCATTAAATCTCCATGCCAATGCCGGGGCCGGAAGATAAAGGGTTTTTGATTTGGCTCCCCGACGCGCGGCCCCGTACCTTCACGGCATCATGACAACGCCCCCCGCCACCGCCGCTCCCCCGCCCCGCCCCGCCACCCCGGCCGACCTGGAGGCGCTGCTGGCGCTGGAGAAGATCTGTTTCGAGTTCAACCGCATGGGCCGGCGCAGCTTCCGCCGCCTGCTGGAGCGGCCGTCCGCCCACATCCTGGTGATCGATGGCCCCGACGGTGGCCTGGCGGCCAGCGCCGTGCTGCTGTCCCGCCGGGGCACCCGGGGCGTGCGCGTCTATTCCCTGGCCACCCATCCCGACCAGCGCTGCCGGGGCCTGGCCAAGGCCATGATGCGGGCCGCCCTGGACCACGCCCGCGCCACCGGCCACCAATGGCTGTCGCTGGAGGTGCATCCGGAGAACGACGCCGCCCGCGCCCTGTACCACCGCCTGGGTTTCCACCAGACCTCGGTGGAGGAGGACTATTACGCCGATGGTTCCCCCGCTTTCCGGCTGCGGCGCTATGTGGATCAGGATCTAACGGCGGGCAAGCCCGGCGCCCGCCACGGCGCCTCCTGATCCAGGGTCGGCGCGGGGCCCTTGCGGCCGGCCAGGAAGTCCAGCAGGGCGTCGGTGCCGCCCTTGGCCCACAGGTCGGCGTGGCCGGCGCCCTTGATCCAGGCGGCCTGCTTGGGCTGCGGCGCGGCGTTGAACACCGCCTGGCCCATGGCTGGCGGCACCACGCGGTCGGCCTGGCCATGCAGCACCAGCAGCGGGCAGGCGGGAGGGGCGATCTTCAAGCGGCCCACCACGGCCAGCGGGTTGCTGGCCATGCCCGCCAGCGCCGACAGATGCCAACGGCCGACCAGCAGATCGGCGCCCGAGGTTGGCGGGGCTGCCAGCACCACGGCGGCCGGTCGCCGTTCCCAGGCCATCTGCAGGGCCAGGGCCGCCGACGCCGACACGCCCAGGATGACCAGGCGGGAGCCGGAGACGCCCTGCGCCGTCAGATGATCCAAGGCGGCGCGGGCATCGGCCAGCAACGCCGTTTCCCCCCAGTCCCCCATCGTCAGGGACAGAGGGCGGCGACAGGTCACCATGACGCCATAGCCGGCGGCCACCAAGGTCGCTGCCAGTCCTGACAGGTCCGCCCGGCGCTGCCCCGGTCCCGCCAGGACCAGGACCACCGGCTTGGTGATACCCGCCGGCTGGCCCAGCCAGGCCGTCAGCGTGACACCATCCGCGGTGGGATAGGCGACGGCGCGCAAGCCGGACCCGTCCGGCGGGGCACCAGGATCGGGCAGACGCGGATGAACGAAAAGGGCAGCCCCCCCCTGGCGCGCCAGCATCAGCACCAAACCGCCGAACACGGCGCCCAGCGTGCCGACGATGATCAGGAGAAACAGGGCAACCATGGTCGTGATCACCCTGCGCCCATCGGCTCAACCCGCCGCCGACAGGGCGCCGGCCGCCGTCACCGGGGCCGCGCCCAGCTCCGCCACCGCCCCGGGGCCACCACCGGCCTGCAGGGCGTGGAAGCGGGCGTAAGCGCCGTCGAGCGCCAGCAATTCGTCGTGCGTGCCGGATTCCACCACCCGGCCGCCATCGATGACATAGATGCGGTCGGCATCGATGATGGTGGACAGGCGGTGGGCGATGACCAGGGTGGTGCGGCCCTGCTGCAAGCGGCGCAGGGCATCCTGCACCAGGCGCTCGGACTCGCTATCCAGCGCCGAGGTCGCCTCGTCCAGCAGCAGCACGGGGGCGTTCTTCAGCATGGCGCGGGCGATGGCGATGCGCTGGCGCTGGCCGCCGGACAGCTTCACGCCGTTCTCGCCCACCCGGGTGTCATAGCCCTGGGGCAGGCCCAGGATGAAGTCGTGCGCCGCCGCCGCCTTGGCCGCCGCCTCGATCTCCTCCTGCGTGGCGCCGACGCGGCCATAGGCGATGTTGCCGCGCACGGTGTCGTCGAACAGCCCCGTCTCCTGGCTGACCAAGCCGATGGCGCTGCGCAGCGAGGCCAGCGTCACGTCGCGGATGTCCTGGCCGCCCAGGGTCACGGACCCGCCGGTGACGTCGTAGAAGCGGGGGATCAGGTTCAGGATGGTGGTCTTGCCCGACCCGCTGGACCCCACCAGGGCCACGGTCTTGCCCGCCGGCACCTCCAGCGACACGCCATCCAGGGCCACCGTGCCGTCCTGATAGGCGAAGCGCACGTCATTGAATTTAATGGCATGAGAGGCGACCGCCAATTCGGCAGCACCCGGCCGGTCAATGATGCGCGGCGGCGTGTCCAACAGGGCAAACACCCGCTCCGCCGAGGCCAGGCTGACCTGCAGCTGGGTCTGCAGCTTGGACAGGCGCTTCAGCGGCTCGAACGCCAGCAGGAAGGCGCCGGTGAAGCTGGTCAGCGTGCCGGCCGTGCTGTGCCCCGCCGCCGCCTCCAGCCCGCCATAGATGATGACGCCGACGAAGATGACGCCGCTCAGCACCTCATTGATGGGGATGAGGGAGGAGGAGACCCGGAAGGACTTGTTGGTCAGCTTGCGCAAATCGTCGGCGATGCCGGCCACACGCCGCATCTCGTACTCTTCCATGCCGTAGGCCTTCACATGGCGGGCCCCCTGGAAGGTCTGGGTCAGGATGCTGGCGAAGGTGCCCAGGGCCGCCTGCGTGCGCCCCGCCACCCGGCGCAGGCGCCCGGTCATGCGGCTGAGCATGAGGGTGGTGAAGGGCACCACGGTCAGCGAGATGGTGGCCAGCAGCCAATCCTGCTGGAACATCACGCCCACCAGGAAGATGAGGGTCAGCACGCTCTGGCCGTAGTTGGTCAGCACCTCCGCCGTGCCCTGGCGCACCTGGTTCACGTCGTTCACCAGGCTGGAGACCAGCTGGCCCGACGGCAGGGAATGCAGATAGGCGAGGTCGGCCTTGATCAGGTGGTTGTAGAGCTGCTTCTGCAACGCCGCCACCAGCCGCTGGCCCACGTTGTTCATCAGCACGGCCGAGAAATAGCCCGAGAAGCCGCGCACCACGAAGGTGGCGAAAACGATGACGGCGAAGGTGCGCAGATAGCCGGGGTTCTTGCCGCTCAGCACCTCATCGATCAGGGGCACCAGCTTCTGCGCCAGCACGGCAGAGCTGCCGGCGTTGATGGCGATGAGGACGCTGGCCAACAGCACCATGCCGAGATAGGGCCGCAGGTAGTTGCCGGCCAGCCGTTTCACGAGTGGCAGGGTGGCGGTGTGGCGCGGCTGGGACTTAGGCTTCTTGGACAAGGGACCGGCGAACCTCGGACTGCGGGCACGGGCGCCCGGCACGGGAAAAGACGGGGCCATGCTTAGCACGAAGGCGGCCCCGCCAGCCACAGCCGGCCGGCGCCCCCCTTCCTGGCGCCTCCCCCTCACGCCCGGTCGGTGATGCGCAGCGACAGGTCGGGCAAACCGTCGATGTGGGCGGTGATGACATCGCCCGGCACCACGGGGCCCACATTCTCCGGCGTGCCGGTGAAGATCAGGTCGCCGGGCAACAGGGCGAAGGCCTGGGACAGGTTGGCGATCTGCTCCGCCAGCTTCCAGGTCATCTGGCCCAGGGTGGACGACTGCTTCACCTCGCCGTTCACCGACAGGGTGATGGCGCCGGCGGCCAGGTGCCCCACCTGGGACACGGGGTGCAGCGGGCCGATGGGGGCGCTGTGGTCGAAGGCCTTGCCGATTTCCCACGGCTTCTTGATGTCGCCCATGGCGCGCTGCAGGTCGCGGCGGGTCATGTCCAGGCCCACGGCGTAGCCGAAGACGTGGGTAAGCGCCTGGTCGACCGGGATGTTCCGGCCGCCCACGCCGATGGCGGCCACCAGCTCCACCTCATAATGATAGTTGTTGGTCAGCGTGGGATAGGGATGGTCCGCCACCGTGCCCGGCATCACCACCTGCACGGCGTCGGCCGGCTTCTGGAAGAAGAATGGTGGCTCCCGCGTGGGGTCGGAGCCCATTTCGCGGGCGTGCGCCGCGTAGTTGCGTCCGATGCAATAGATGCGGTGCACGGGGAAGACGGCATCAAGCCCGGCCACGGGCACGGTGGGCTGCGGGACAGGAAACAGAAGCCGGGGCGCGCTGGTCATGGCCTGGTCATCCGGGCGGTGGCAAGGGGCCGCCACCATAGCAGAGCGGCGCACGCGCGCCAGCCCGGCCCCATTTCGCCCCCAAGCCGGCCCACCCCGTGCCACTTTCACCGACTAACAGAAGCCGGTACGCTGTGCCGCCCGGCCCCGCCCCCTAGTTTAATGTCGTCCCCGCCGACAGAGAGAAGACCGCCATGCCCGACCGCCATCCTGAGCGCCACGCCCCCCGCCCCACCTTAGGCCTGGCGCTGGGCGGCGGCGTCGCCCGGGGGTGGGCGCATATCGGCGTGCTCCAGGCCCTGGCCCAGCACGGCATCCACCCCGACGTGGTGGCAGGCTGTTCCATCGGCGCGCTGGTGGGCGGCGTCTATCTCGGCAACCATCTGGAGACGCTGGAGCACTGGGCGCGCAACCTGACCAAGATGCGCATCCTGGGCCTGCTGGACCTGCGGCTGCGCAGCGGCGGCGGCCTGATCGGGGGCGAGAAGCTGCTGGCCGAACTGAACCAGCATCTGGGCGATGCCACCTTCGACGATCTGTCCAGCCCCTTCATCACCGTCGCCACCGACCTGGCGACGGGCAAGGAGGTGTGGCTGCGCCGCGGCTCGGTGGTGGAGGCCATGCGCGCCTCCTACGCCATGCCGGGCATCTTCCCGCCGTCCCATGTCGATGGCCGCTGGCTGGTGGACGGCGCGCTGGTCGATCCCGTGCCCGTGGCCGCCTGCCGCGCCATGGGCGCCGCCATGGTGGTGGCCGTCGACCTGAACGCCGACATCATCGGTCGCACCCGGGGCCGCCATGATGGCGAGGCGGGCGCCGCCGCCCCGCCCGACGCCGCCCCGGCGACAGAGGACATGGAGGCGCCGGCCGACCTGGGGGGCGAGGCGCCGCAGAAGCATAATTTCGAGTTCCTGTCCGCCTTCCTGCAATCCCGCCGCGCCCGGCCGCAGCCGCCCAAGTATGAGGGACCCAGCATGTTCGGCGTGATGGCGACCTCGCTGGGCATCGCGCTGGACCGCATCACCCGGTCCCGCCTGGCCGGCGAGCCGCCGGACATCCACCTGAAGCCACGCCTGGGCCACATCGGCCTCCTGGAATTCGACCGGGCGGAGGAGGCCATCGCCGAGGGCAAGGCCGTGGTGGAGCGGGCCCTGCCCGAACTGCGCGAGGCCCTGCGCGTCTTCGGCATCCCGGTGCGAATGGCATCTTAATATCCGCCAGCCATCCACCGGGGGAATGGCGGCCTACCCCCCTCATCCGAAAGGCCAAAGGTCATATACGGGCACTGCTTCTCCTCATCCATCAGTACAGCTCGCCAATCACTTTAAGTATTGTTCAGATTTTCTTGCTTGTCCTCGGGCGAGTTGGATTCCATGACTATGGCATCGAATTTGTCGCGGAGCCCTGCCCGGTCCACCGGTTCGCTCCCGTCATGATTTGATGCCCGCCGTCGCATACCCGCGGCCGGGCGACATTTGGACCGGGAACTACCCGTCTAAGGAGACACCATGTCTATCGGCACCGTTAAGTGGTTCAACAGCACCAAGGGTTACGGCTTCATTCAGCCGGAGGATGGCACCGCCGACGTGTTCGTGCACATCAGCGCCGTCGAACAGGCGGGCCTGCGCTCGCTGAACGAGGGCCAGAAGGTCAGCTTCGACCTGCAGCACGACCCCCGCAAGGGGAAGTCGGCCGCCGGTAACCTGCGCACGCTGTGATCCCCGGGGGGACCTTCGGGCTCCCCTGTCACGGTTGGTTTGAGAACGGGCGGCCGCCCCCGGGATGGCCGCCCGTTTCGTTTTGAACCCCTCCCTTCGGATAAGGCGGCGCGTGATTGATCCTGGTCAATGCCGGGGTGGGTCGGAGGGATCATGGTGGGGGCGTGAAAACAGTTATGTGGGGGTTCCATTCCATGCCCGACGCCCTTGCCCATTTCCGCGCCGAAGACGCTATCGCGCTGTGCGTCATCGACGTGGCCAACGCCCTGGTCCGCCACAGCGAGCCCCTGCTGGAAGAGGCCGGACTGACGGCGCCGCAGTGGACCGTGCTGATGAACGTGGCGGGTGACCGCAACTTCAACGACGGCCCCACCCAGCCGGCCAACGACCCGCATGCCGACGCCTACGCCGGCGCCGACCTGGGCCGCGCGGGCTGCATCTTCTCGTCCGAGATCGCCGCCGCCCGCGGCCTGTCCCGTCCGCACATCAGCGCCACGGTGACGGAGCTGCTGCGCAAGGGCCTGATCCGGCAGGAGGACGATCCCAGCGACCGCCGCCGGAAACTCTTGTCCGCCACGCCGGAAGGCTTGGCCGTGCTGCGCCGGCTGCAGCCGCTGCGCCAGTCGGTGAACGATCTGCTGCTGGCCGACCTGGATAGCCACCAGCGCCGCACCCTGCTGGAGGCCCTGCGCATCATCCGCGACCGGTCCCGCCGGGCGGAGCATGTGCGCCCCTACGCCGACCGGCCGCACGCCCTGCGCCACGCCTCCTGAGCACGCGCCGCCAAAACACGCCCCCGCCGATGGCCGGGGCGTGTTTTGATGTGGCCTCATGCGGCGGGCGCCGCCATCCGGCGGTCGCGTCCTAAAGCGGCCCGAAAGTCATGCCGCTGGCCACCTGGTTTGCCATGTCGCGGATCACATCCCGCCGGTCGCGCACGCCGGTGCGGAAGACGCGCATGCTGGGAAACCAGGGCCGCGCGCCCGTGCCCAGGCAGGTCACGTCCAGTTCCCCCGCCAGGCGCCAGACCGGCACCCCCAGGGCGCCGGCAAGCTCACCCGTGGCGGTGGGCGCGGTAATCACCAGGTCGAGGCAGGAGAGCAGGGCGGCCAGCCCCTCCAGGTCGTCGCGCTGGTCCAGGTCCGGAAAATGGCGCGGCGCCAGGGCGCCCAGGGCCGCCCGCTCCGCTTCCGTGTCGCCATACATCAGTGTGAGGACGGCAACCCCCGGCAGGGCCAGCAGGGGCGTCCAGTCCGCCAGATCCGACTGCCGTCCGGCGCGGCTTTCGATCGCCAGGCCGCTGCGCCAGCACAGGCCCACCTTCAGGGTGCGCGGCCCATCCCCATCCAGGTCCGCCAGGCGCCGCCGCCAGCGGGCCACCAGATCATCCCGCGCCCGCAGGTAGCCCGCCGGCCCCGTGAAATCGGCCAGGCGCCCACGCAGCAGGCCGGGCAGGGAGCCCGCCGCCGCCTGGGCCACGGCCCGGCCTTCCGCCGGATCGGGCGCCGCCCCCTCCCGCGCCTCCGCCACCACCTGGGCGCCGGGAAAGGCCCGGCCGAATAGGCCCGCCAGGCGGGGATCGCAGCGCACCACCGCCGATCCGGCCGCCGCGATGGCGGCGGCATAGCAGGTCGCGAACATCAGCTCATCCCCCAGGCCCTGTTCCCGCCAGATCAGCAGGGAGCCGTCCAGCCGCTGGCCCCGCCAGGCCGGCAGGGCGGGAGCGGCACGGAAGCGCTGCGGCTCCGCCGCCAGGCGGGCGTCGTAGCCTACCCATCCGGCGGCCAGATCCCCCCGTGCCAGGTCCAGGTTGGCCCGGCCGAACACCAGGCGGGCATCGGTGGGATGGGCGCGCACGCCGGCGGCCCAGGCCTCGGCGGCACCCCTGAGGTCGCCCAGCGCCTGCAAGGCCGCAGCCTGGGTGTACAGCGCCTCCGCCTGCGCCGGCTCGGCCGCCAGGGCCCGGCGGCTGGCGGCCAGCGCCAGGCCGGGGCGGCCCTGGGCCATGAGGATGGACGCCAGGTTGACATGGCCGTTGACCAGGCCGGGGTCCAGGGCCAGTGCGGCGCGGGCGGCATCCTCCGCCTCCGCCAGCCGGTCCAGCGCGCGCAGCACTGCCGCCAGGTTGCTGTGGCATACGGCGTCCCCGGGCGACAGGCGCAGGGCCATGCGCAGCACAGGTTCCGCCTGGGGCACGCGGCCCAGGCGGCGCAGCGCCACGCCCCACAGGGTGAACAGGCCCAGGTCCGCCGCCTCATCCGGGCGCGCCGTGGCGGCGGCCAAGGCCAGCACGGGCTCCGCCTCTGCCGGCCGGTCCAGCGCCAGCAACACGCGGCCGGCCAGCGCCAGCCAGCCGGGCGTGCGCGCGCCCGCCGCCAACGCCGGACGGCACAGCACCCAGGCCGCGTCCGCCCGCCCCGCCGCCAGCAGGGACGCCGCCGCGGCCAGGGACGGGTCGCCCCCCGCCGCCTCACCCGTCGGAGGGGTGCCGCCGCCCCGCTCATCGCGGCGCGGTCGTGTCAGGTTTTCAGGCATGCCGCCCCTCATCATTCATGCCCTTTCCCCTCACGCGCGGCGGCGGGCAAACCGTCGCCGCATCTGGAAACCGGGCGGCCCCGGCACCGATGGGCAAAATCTGCCGGGCGCCCCAGCGAAGGCCGGGCCCGGAAACCCCAGGATTCCCGCCATTTTTGCGAATGTCCGCCGTGAGGACGACAGGCACGCTAGGAAGAAACTGCCGATCGGCAATACATGACCAGTAAAATTCTGCCTACTTAAATACTCAATGTCCTCGCATCCGAGATTAACCAAACGCATTGAAAGCATATAAGCCGAGCGAGGACTTCGTGGCCCGGAACTTTTTTTTGGAACCGTCAAAAAAAATGCGCCCGCTTCTGTGAAGGCCGGCGTTGAACCGATCGAAAGCCAATTCCGGCCCGAGGTCCCATTCCAGGATCCGGGGAAGCGGCGGAGGACGGAGAGGTCGGATCATGACGACGGTCAGCAGCACCAGTTCCAGCAGCAGCACCAGCACAACGAGCACCACCGCCTCCTCCTCGTCCACCAGCTCGCTGGGCGACTTCACCACCATGCTGACCCTGCTGCTGAAAGAGCTGCAGACGCAGGACCCGACCAGTCCCATGGACACCAGCACCTTCACGACCCAGCTGGTGCAGATGTCCAGCCTGGAGGCGCAGCAGGCGTCCAACACCCTGCTGGAAGGCATCAGCAGCTCGCTCAGCAGCTTCACCGGCAGCTATCCGGCCTATAGCTACCTGGGCCAGACGGTATCCACCGACAGCGACGAGGCGCCCTTGCAGGATGGCTCCGCCATCTGGAGCTACACCCTGCCGTCCGACGCCGACAGCGTCAGCTACACGGTCAGCGA
Source organism: Nitrospirillum amazonense (assembly GCF_007828035.1). Classification (GTDB taxonomy): domain Bacteria; phylum Pseudomonadota; class Alphaproteobacteria; order Azospirillales; family Azospirillaceae; genus Nitrospirillum; species Nitrospirillum amazonense. Next base: position 173,762 of record NZ_VITV01000001.1, read on the forward strand.
CAGCAGCGGCAACGTCGTCTACTCCGGCACCGGCAGCACCAGCGCCGGCACCAACTACATCACCTGGAAGGGCACCGAGACGGATGGCGGCACCGCCACCTCGGGCACCTACACCCTGTCCATCACCGCCACCACCGATAACGCCGCCAGCAGCGTCAGCGCCTACGGCGTCGGCAAGGTCACGGGCGTCGACACCTCCACCGGCACGGCCAAGCTGACGCTGGGAAGTTACGAGATCGCCATGGACGACGTGACGTCAATCCTCTGATCCACAACGACTTTCCCAGCTTCCGGCCGCACCGCCGCCCGCCCGCCCGCAAGGAAACACGGCAATGAGCATCTTCAGCGCCCTGAACACCGCCACCTCGGCCCTGTACGCCCAGTCCAAGGCGTTCACCTCCATCTCCAGCAACATCTCCAACTCGTCCAGCACGGGCTACAAGGCGACCGACACCTCGTTCACCGCCCTGCTGACCGACAGCCAGACCAGCTCCGCCGACTATGGCGGGGTCATCGCCGGCACGACGCAGACGGTCAGCAGCCAGGGCGACATCACCTCTACCGATGTCACCACCAACCTGGCGCTGGATGGCGACGGCATGTTCGTGGTGAACGACGGCAGCAGCACCCAGGCCTACTACACCCGCGACGGCAGCTTCAGCGAGGACAACAGCGGCTATCTGGTGAACACCGAAGGCTTCTACCTGGAAGGCTGGGCCACGGACGACAGCGGCAACATCCTGGCCACCAACCGCAGCGACACGGCCAGCCTGGAAAAGATCAACCTGGACGACATCTCCGGTTCGCCCAAGGCGACGACCAAGGTGACCAGCAGCCTGAACCTGCCTTCCGACGCCACGGTGGGCAGCAGCTACACCACCGATACCGAGGTGTACGACAGCCTGGGCAACAGCAGCACGGTCACCATGACCTGGACCAAGACCGGCACCAACACCTGGGAGCTGGATGCCTCAAACCCGGTGTCGGCCACCGACGGGTCCACGGTCACCGGTACCACCAGCGGCACGCCCGTCAGCCTGGTGTTCAACAGCGACGGCTCGCTGGCCTCGCCCACCACCGACATCCAGCTGGGCATCACGGGGTGGAGCAGCGGCGCCACCGACAGCACCATCACCCTGGACTATGGCGAGAACGGCGGCAGCGGGTCCATCACCCAGTACGCCAGCGGGTCCTCCACCCCCAGCGTCACCACCACCGGCACGCCCAAGCAGGACGGCTACGCCAAGGGCACGCTGACCAGCGTGGACATCAACACCGACGGCAGCGTCGTCGCCAATTTCGACAACGGCCAGTCCAAGACGGTCTACAAGATCCCGGTGGCCACTTTCGCCAACGCCGACGGCCTGACGGCCGTATCCGGCCAGACCTACGCCCAATCCACGGCGTCGGGCACCTACTCCCTGAAGGAGGCGGGCAGCGACGGCGCCGGCACCATCGAGTCCAAGTCGCTGGAAAGCTCCAACGTCGACGTGTCGGACGAGCTGAGCCGCATGATCTACGCGCAGCAGGCCTACTCGGCCGCCGCCAAGGTGGTCTCCACCGCGCAGGACATGATGGACACCCTGCTCCAAGCCAAGCGGTAAGGGGACGGCGCCATGAACCCGTACGTCCCCCTCCTCGCCCAGTCGATCCAGCAGCCGGCGGCCGACGGCCCCGCCCCCGGCTCTTCCACCTTCGATCCCACGCGCCTGGACCGCCTGCTGCGCGAGGGCAAGCGGCTGAACGCCGCCGTGCGCTCCGCCCTCATGCCCGGCGTGCGGGTGGGCGGCCATATCCGCCGCGCCGCCCAGCTGGCCCTGATCGACGACTTGACCCGCTACCAGGAACGGCTGGAGCGGGCCCTGGCCGAGCTGCGCCCCCTGATCGAGGTGCAGCAACAGCGGGCCCGCGCCCTGACGCTTTATTCGCGGGCGCTCAACAACGCCTACCTGCCCTCCTACCGCCGGGGTGCGCGATGACCAGCTTCCTGTCCCGCCTGTTCGCCACGCCGGCGCCTGAGCCCGCCATCACCGCGGTGGAAGTGGTGCCGGAGACGGCCCCCGTCCTGCCGGCCCCGCCGCCCGGTGGCACCCAGTTCCCGGTGGCGCTGGTGGAGGCCTTCGCCGCCTTCCAGGCCGCGGCAAGCCAGCCCGAGGCCAGCCTGCAGCGGCGGCGCGCCATGTACGATGCCCTGAAGCACTTGCGCGAGGCGGAGGCCGTGGCCCGTGTGACCCTGTCCCAGGTGGCGGCCCAGAAGGGCGGCCAGGGCCGCGCCGCCACCGGCCGGCACTGGGCGCCGCAGCTGCAGGGACTGATGGCGGAAATGGCGGCGCTGCAGGCCGGCATGGCGGCGGAGCTGAAGGGCCGGCGCTCACGCCTGCAGGGCCTGCTGCATGTGACGCGGGAACGGGCGCAGGACGTGCGCGGCTACTATCCCGGGCGCGGCCGACAGGTTCGCATCGATGCCTACCAGGCGCGCCACTGCGTGCAGTTCACCGCCTGAAAGGAAGCCATCCCATGTCGCTCCGTACCGCTGGATCCATCGCCCAATCCGCCCTGACGGCGACGCAGACGGCCATCACCGTCACCAGCGCCAATACCGCCAACGTCAGCACCGACGGCTACACCAAGAAGACGGCCAACCAGACGGCCGTCACCGTCAACGGCCAGGCGTCCGGGGTCAGCGTCAGCAGCGTGACGCGCGATGTGGACCAGTACCTGCTGCGGCAGGTGGTGTCCGCCACCTCGGCCGACAGCCAGGCCAGCACGCTCAGCAGCTACATGGCCGATGTGGACAGCGCCTACGGCACCGTGTCGGGCAGCACCTCCATCGCCGATGTCATCGACAGCGTGACCAGCGACCTGTCCACGCTGGCATCCGGCAACGGCACCGACACGGACAAGGCGTCCACCGTCACGGCGTTGGAGACCATGGCCAGCACCATTTCCGAGGCGTCCAGCACGGTGCAGGGGTTGCGCGCCCAGGCGGACGGCGACATCGCCAGCGACGTGGATTCGGCCAACACCGCCATCACCACCATCGCCAGCCTGAACAAGGAGATTGTCGCCGCCAAGGCCGCCGGCCAGTCCACCGCCGATCTGGAGGATGAGCGCGACACCCAGCTGAAGACCCTGTCCAGCTACCTGGGCGTCAGCTATTCGGTGGACGACACCGGCGCCATGCAGGTGTCGACATCCTCCGGCCAAGTGCTGGTGGGCAGCACGGCCCACACCCTGAGCTACACCGCCGCCGCCAGCGTCGACGCCGGCACGACCTATCCCACGGGCTTCAGCGCGCTGAGCGTGGACGGCACCGACATCACCGGCAGTGTGAAATCCGGCGCCATCGGCGCCCTGATCACCCTGCGCGACGACACGCTGGTGGACCAGCAAACCCGCCTGGACAACCTGGCCAGCACCCTCATCACCACGGTCAACACCGTGTCCAACCAGGGTACCAGCTATCCGGCCGCAACATCGCTGACCGGCACGGCGACCGTCAGCGCCAGCGACAGCCTGTCGGGCACCGGCACCCTGCGCCTGGTGGCGGTGGACAGCAGCGACGACGCGGCCGCCGTGCTGGACGTCGACCTCAGCGGGGTGTCCACGGTGCAGGACCTGGTGGACACCATCAACGCCAGCGGCAATTTCACCGCCAGCATCACCAGCGACGGCCACCTGACCATCGCCGCCGCCGACAGCAGCGACGGCATCGCCGTGAACGAGATGGACAGCAGCGTGGGCACCGGCAAAGAGGGCGCCTCGCTCTATTTCGGACTGAACGACGTGCTGACCGGCACCGGCGCCAGCGACATCGCCGTGAACAGCGCCATCGCCGCCGACAGCTCGCTGCTGCCCACCGGCACCCTGTCGGACAGCAGCAGCCTGGCGGTGGGCGACAGCGCCATCACCTCGGGCGACGTCAGCACCGTCACGGCGCTGGAGGACGCCTTCACCGGCACGCAGAGCTTCAGCAGCGCCGGCGGCTTGGCCAAGGCCACCACCACCCTGTCGGGCTACGCCTCCACCATCATCAGCAGTGCGGCCACCGCCGCGTCCACCGCCAGCACCAAGGCCGACACCGCCAGCTCCACCCTCGACGACGCGACCACGGCGCTGAGTTCCCAGTCCGGCGTCAGCCTGGATGAGGAGACGGCCATGGTCTCGACCCTGGAGCAGGCCTACCAGGCCGCCGCCAAGATCATGTCGACGCTGCAGGAAATGTTCACCGCCACCATCGAGATGGTCAACTGAGGGCCCACCGATGAACCGGATATCGACCGCCGGCGCGCACAGCGCCCTGGTCCAATACATGCTGAAGAACGAATCCGCGCTGAACAGCGCGGAGGTGCAGGAGGCCACCAGCGCCAAGTCCACCACTTACGCCGGCCTGTCCACCGCCGGGGGCAACGTCAAGCTGCTGGTCAACCTGGAAAGCGAGGTCAGCTATTCCAGCACCCTGATCACCAACGCCGACAACGCCGTCACCAAGATCGACGCCATCGCGTCCGACATCACCAGCATCTCCAGCATCGCCACCAGCCTGAAGACGGCCATCAGCGAGGCCATGTCCGCCGACCAGACCAGCCGGTCGACCTATCAGGAGGAGGCGTCGGGCTGGCTGACCGACGTGGCGTCCATCCTGAACGACACCTATGGCGGGCAGTACCTGTTCGGCGGCAGCGACACCAACCACGCGCCGGTATCGGTGGACAGCTCGACCTACCCCGCCCAGACCTCATCCAGCAGCGCCGACACCAGCTATTACAGCGGCAACGACACCCTGGCGACCGTGCGCCTGTCGTCCACCCAGAGCGTCAGCTACGGCGTCACCGCCAGCGACCCATCCATCGAGAAGCTGATGCGGGCCATGAGCATGATCAGCAACACCGACCCGCTGGACGACACCACCCTCACCAACGCCCTGGATCTGGTGAACGACGCGTCGGACGGCTTGAGCGACATCAGCCAGACATTGTCCGACACATCTTCCAGAATACAGAAGGCGTCGAGCCATCTGTCCGATATAAATTCCTTCGCCACGACGCAAAGCAGTGACTTGAAAAGTGTCGATCTGGCGGAGGTGTCAACAACGGTGACGACACTACAGACGTCATTAGAGGCGACGATGCAGGCTATTGCCGCCTCACAGAAAATGAGTCTCGCGAACTACCTGTGATGACTCAAAACTTTTCGCAAAATAGCGAAAAAAAGTGCGCCCGCTTTCATCTGACCTGCCGTTGAACCGTGCGAGGGGGAGTACGGCCCGGCCGCAAAAGGCGACCGTCCCACGAACCTCTCGCCAACCACATGGAGGTCCATGATGCCTGTCGTCACCACCAACACAGCGGCGAATTCCGCCCTGCGCTACCTGAACACCAATTCCGAGGCGGAATCGTCCTCGGTTTCCAAGATCGCGTCCGGTTCCCGCATCACCAAGGCGTCGGACGACGCCGCCGGCCTAGCGGTCGGCACCAAGATCCAGTCCGACGTCACCATGCTGAACCAGGCGTCGACCAACGCCTCGAACGGCGAGTCCATCCTGCAGGCGGCGGACGGCGGCATGGCCCGCATCTCCGACATCCTGCAGCGCATGGAATCGCTGGCCACCGAATCCGTCTCGGGCACCGTGACGGACACGGAGCGCGGCTACATCGACGCCGAATACCAGCAGCTGACGGACGAAGTGGACAGCATCTCCACGGGCACCCGCTTCAACAGCCAGAGCCTGCTGGACGGCACCGGCTCCTGGTCCTCGGGCGTCACCTTCCTGGTGGGCACGGCGACCACGGACACGATCACCATCACCCTGACCACGGTGGACAGCAGCGCCCTGGGCCTCACCGGCTCCAGCGTCTCGACCTCCGACGGCGCCACCTCGGCCATCACCACCATCAAGTCGGCGATCAGCGCGCTGTCGACCGCCCGCGCCAAGGTGGGCGCCCAGATCTCCCGCTTCGAATACCAGGGCGAGATGATCTCCACCTCGATCGAGAACCAGGAGGCGGCCCAGTCCGCCATCATGGACGTCGACGTGGCGTCGGAACAGACCAAGCTGTCCAACGAGGACACCCTGGTCCAGGCCGGCATCAACGCGCTGGCCAAGGCCAACCAGCTGCCGTCCGAGCTGCTGAAGCTGCTGCAGTAAGGACTGAACGGGGGCGCCCTCGCCGGGCGTCCCCCGTTTCCCAAGGGGTGAAAGGAAGGCCAGGGGGCAAGTCATGACATCGGTGTCCACCATCGGCAGCAGCACGTCGAGTTCGTCGACGGCCAGCACGTCCTCATCCGCGTCGTCCGTCACCGGGCTGGACTATTCGGCCCTGGTGGCCGCGGCGGTGGCCGCCAAGGAAACCCGAGCCGACACCATCGATAGCGAGATCTCGGACAACGAGTCCAAGATCTCGGCCTATGAGAATTTCCAGACGCTGCTGAACACCCTGGCGACGGCGGCGGAGGCCCTGTCCAACCCGGTGGACAGTTCCAGCACCAACCTGTTTTCCGAACGCACGGCCTATCTGTCAGGCGGCAGTTCCAGCGTCTCCGCCGACGACATGCTGGGCGTGTCGGTGGACGACGGCACCGCCACCGGCACCCACACCATCGTCATCAAGCAACTGGCGACGGCGGAAAAACTGGGCAGCAGCACCCAGACCAGCCAGACGGGCGCGCTGAACCTGTCCGGCACCTTCACCCTGGGCCTGGCCGATGGATCCACCGCCACCATCAGCGTGGCCAGCACCGACAGCCTCAAGGACATCGCCGCCGCCATCAACAAGCAGACCAGCAGCACTGACGTCTCCGCCAGCATCATCCAGGTGTCCGACGGTGCCTATGAACTGGTGCTGACCGCCAACGACACCGGCAAGGCCATCGAGTTCACCAACGACAGCAGCGGCATCATGACCTCGCTGGGCGTCACCAACAGCGACGGCAGCTACGCCGACGAGCTGACGGCGGCGCAGGGATCGGAAATCGAGGTCGACGGCATCGACATCCAGCGCACCAGCAACGTCATCAGCGACGTGCTGTCGGGCGTGACGCTGGACCTTTATTCCAGCGACTACGACAGCAGCACGGGCACCGGCTCCACCATCACCATGGAGCTGACGGCCAATCTCAGCGCCATCAAGAGCGGCATTTCCACCTTCGTCACAGCCTACAACGCCGTGCGCAACTTCATCTCCACCCAACAGGCCACGGCCACCGATGGCAGCCCGGCCAGTTCCGCCGTGCTGTTCGCCGACAGCCAGGTGCGGTCCATCTCCACCGCGTTGCAGAACGCCCTGAACCTGACCGACGGTACCTATTCCATCTCGTCCCTGGGGCTTTCCTTCAACAGCGACAACACCTTGGCCATCGACAGCACCACGCTGGACAGCGCGCTCAGCGACAACCTCGACGATCTGGAGACCCTGCTGGGCTTCAACTACTCCACCTCCTCGACCGAGCTGTCGATGCTGCGTTCCCCCGACAGCACCGACAGCCTGAACTTCAATCTGGACATCACCATGAACGACGACGGCAGCATCGCGTCCGCCGGCGTCGGGGGCGACACCTCCCTGTTCACCATCAGCGGCTCCCGCATCATCGGCAACGATGGCACGGCATATGCAGGGATGACGCTGGTCTACCTGGGCTCCCAAAGCCAGACGATCAGCGTCAGCACCAGCAGCGGGCTGGCCGACCTGATCTACACCACTTCAGACAACGCGGGGGACACCGACAGCGGCACCCTACAGAACCAGATCGACACCCTGACGGACTACGACACGGATCTGACCAGCAAGGCCGACGACATCCGCAGCCAGGCGGAGGCCTACGGCACCCAGCTGGCCACCTACTACGCCCAGCTGGAAGCCCAGGCGCAGACGGCGGCCACCTTGCTGAAGACCCTGAAGGCGTATTCCGACGCAAGCAACAGCAGCAGTTGACGCGCCGGCGGTTCCCGCCGGCGCCGGCCGGAGGGACATCCCAGCACCCACCCTTCCCACCAGAGAGTGAAAAGAGCGGCCATGAACCACACCGCGTACCAGCGTGCCTCCAGCGCCTACGGATCGGCCAAGCAGACCCTGCCCCCCCACAAGCTGGTGGAGGCGCTGCAGGACCGCGCGCTGCAGCTGTGCACCTCCGCCGAGCGCCACGCCACCGCCGGCCAGTTCGACCGCTTCCATGCCGACATCGTGCATGCGATCCGCATCTACACCGGCCTGCAGGTGGTCATGACCAACCAGGTGGGCGGCCCCAGCGGCAAGGCGCTGAGCCAGCTCTATGGCGCCTTTATCCTGGCGCTGGGCCGGGCGGCCGGCGGTCGCGACGTGCCCGGCCGCGTGCGCCGCATTCAGGAACGCCTGGCGCTGCACCGGCGGCTGTGGGCGAAGCCGCCCAAGAATTGAGGATTATGCGACCAGGGTATGCCGTTTCGGGGAACAACCGACGGGCTTCCGCCCCGTTTAACGTACACCATCCGTAAATCCGCGCGAGGCGCGCGGATTTACGGATGGGCCCGGGAACATGGGGACCGCCTTCGGGCAAGGCGTGTTGAGCAATGGAAACCCGGGAGCGGCGGCAGCGGCTCCCGGGGGGGCCAAAAAGAAGAGATGGCGGTGACGATGACAAGCTCCCCTTACTCGCGCGGCGGCCCTGCCGGCGCGGCCCTGAACCCCGGGGCGCTGGACGCAAGGGGCCGGGACGCGGGCGCCCTGGCCGTACTGACGCCCGTCCTGGACGGCAACGATCTGGCCAACGCCACGGACGAAACGCTGATGGCCCTGTTGAAGACAGGGAACGTCGATGCCTATCGCCTGCTGATCCGCCGATACTTCCGCCGCCTGTACGCCGTGGCCCGTCGTATCCTGCCCAACGACAGCGACGCCGAGGACGTGGTGCAGGACGCCTTCCTGCAGGTGTGGAACCATCGCGAAACCTGGCAGCCCATCAGCGCGAAATTCACCACCTGGATCCACCGCATCGTCATCAACCGCTGTATCGACTACCGGCGGCGACCAGCGGAAAATACGCTGGAATTGACCGAAGACATCATGGACGACAGTCAAAGCTTTGACGAAATCGTCCTTGAAAAGGAATTGGCCACAGTTCTGCACACAGCGCGGCAACGACTTCCAGCTAGTCAGCAGGTGGCGCTGGCCCTATATTACGACCAATCGATGTCCGCCGCCGAAGTGGCGGCGGCCATGAACACCACCGTCGTGGCGGCGGAAGCCCTGCTGAAGCGCGCGCGCCAGCGCCTTCGCACCGCCTTCCGCAAGACCGCCATACGGCCCCGGGATGCTTTTGATGACGCCTGAGGAACTCGACGACCTGCTGTGCCAGTACGGGGCCCAGCTTCGCGCTTGGCCGGTCGAGCACCAGCGGGCCGTCACGGCCCTGCTGCGCACCTCCCCCCAGGCCAGGGCGCGCGTGCGCGAGATGCGCCGCCTGGAGGCGATGATCGCCGACGACGCACCGGCGCTGGAACCGCCGCCCGGCATGCTGGAGCGGGTGGAGCGGACGCTGATGGGTGCCGCACTCAAGGACTGGAAGCCAGCTGCCTCGGCATCGGCCCGGGGCGCGTCCGCGTCCGTTTTTTTTGGGTCTTCCGGGGCAGCACCCGCCCAACCGCCATCGTCCGCCGCCGCCAACAGCGACACGGATCAGATCCCACCCGCCCGAGGGCGGCGGCAGGTCCCCGAACCTCATCGCGACTGACCCTGGCGCCCCGGGGCGCCACCCGCCCGGCCCTCTCGCCACTGGCCGGTCGGTGGAATGCCCCGTAGCGCCCGGTCGCGCCGTAACGGCATCCGGACGGATATGGAACCCCAATTTGGGAGGAGGAAGGTGAGCCCGCGCCTTTGGCGCCGGGCTTTGCCATGTGGTCGTTTTTGAACGCCACGACCCTTGCACGCGCGGACGTTGGCAACCTGTCGCCGCTTCCTGACATTTTTTTAATGCGACGGTTTCATCAGACCCCCGGGACGCCGTCCCCTTGATTGTCACGTTGACGTGGGACTGCGGCATGGGCACCTTCCGGCCCAACGCTTTATCCAAAATCCAAAGAATGGGGGCTTCGAAACCATGTCCAAGCGCGCAACCGCCCTGGCCCGCCGTCTGCTGGCCGGCCTCAGCTTCGGCGTCCTGATGGCGGCGGGAGCCGCCCAGGCCGACACCGTGCTGGTGACGGCCGACCATCTGGTCGACGTGCTGGCCGGCAAGGTGGTGGACCGGCCGGCGGTGCTGATCGTCGACGGCCGCATCACGGCGGTGGGCGCACAGGGGACGGTGACGGCGCCGGCCGACGCCCGCACGGTGGCCCTGCCCGGCCTGACGCTGCTGCCCGGCCTGATCGACATGCACACCCACATGACCAGCCAGCCCACCTGGAACGGCTATGAATCGCTGGGCGTGACCACCGCCGACAAGGCCATCGCCGGTGTCGCCAACGCCAAGGTCACGCTGATGGCCGGCTTCACCGCCGTGCGCAACGTGGGCGCCGACGCCTTCACCGACGTGGCCCTGCGCAACGCCATCGACAGCGGCCTGGTGCCCGGCCCCCGCATGAAGGTCTCCGGCCCCCTGCTGGGCGCCACCGGCGGCCATTGTGATGAAAACCTGCTGCCCGCCGACTATGGCCGCGTGGGCGAGGGTGTGGCCGACAGCCCCTGGGGCATGGTGCAGAAGGTGCGCTGGGTGAAGAAGTTCGGCGCCGACCTGGTGAAGGTCTGCGCCACCGGCGGCGTGCTGTCCAAGGGCGACAGCCCCGGCGCGCAGCAGCTGTCGCAGGAGGAGCTGGACGCCATCGCCAAGGAGGCCCACGCCCTGGGCATGAAGGTGGCCGCCCACGCCCACGGCACCGACGGCATCAAGGCCGCCATCCGCGCCGGCATCGACACCATCGAGCATGCCAGCCTGATCGATGACGAGGGCATCGAGATGGCCAAGAAGCGCGGCACCTGGCTGGGCATGGACATCTACAACGACGACTACATCCTGGCGGAGGGCGCCAAGGTCGGCATGCTGCCGGAAAGCCTGGAGAAGGAGCGCAAGATCGGCCGTGTGCAGCGCGAGAACTTCGCCAAGGCGGTGAAGGCCGGCGCCAAGATGATCTACAGCACCGACGCCGGCGTCTATCCGCACGGCGACAACGGCAAGCAGTTCGCCAAGATGGTGCAGTGGGGCATGACCCCGCTGGAGGCCATCCGCGCCGCCACCCGCAACGCCGCCGAGGCCATGGGCACGGACAAGGACATCGGCGCCGTGGCCGTGGGCCGCTACGGCGACCTAGTGGCGGTAAAGGGCGACCCGCTGGCCGACGTCACCCTGCTGGAGCACATCCCTGTGGTGATCAAGGGCGGCGACGTAGTTAAGGACCAGCGCTGAGTTTTTTGGCTCCCTCAATCGCCGGGCGCCCGCATCCGCGGGCTTGGCTATCCTCGCTGCGCCCTACGGTGCTCGCTGCAGTGCCGGCGGTCGCCGGCCTTGCCGTTCGAGAAGCCATTGACGTAAGCCGACACTGGAACCGGGCGGGCGAATGGGGGTAGCTTCTCCCCCGACCCCCGCCCGCTTATCCGGAGCTCACCCATGCTGACCCCCCGTCCCCTGACCGACAGCCTCAGCGTCGCCCCGCAGATCGAGGAGGCGGACTTCGCCCAGGCCAAGGCGCTGGGCTTCCGCACCATCATCAACAACCGCCCCGACGGGGAAGAGCCGGGGCAGCTGACCTCCGCCCGGGGGGCCGAGCTGGCCAAGGAGGCCGGCCTGGAGTACGTGTACCTGCCGGTCAACCAGTCGAACCTGGGCCCGCAGACGGCGGCCGCCTTCGCCGAAGCCCTGGCCAAGCTGCCGGGCCCGGTGCTGGCCCACTGCCGCTCCGGCACGCGCAGCACCATCCTCTGGTCGCTGGGCGCCGCCTCGAACGGGACGCCGGTGAACGAGATCATCGAGGCCGCCGGCCGCCAGGGCTATGACCTGAGCCCCTATGCCGGCGCCCTGGAAAGCCTGGCGCGCGGCTGAGCTTGATTTCATTCACCGATTAATCGTCAACATTGATCAACATAGACACATGATCCGCCGCATTCCCCTGGCGCTGGCCACCCTGCTGGCCGCCACCCCGATTGTCGCCACCGCCCTCCCCGCGGCGGCGCAAGGTCCCGCCTGCACCCGCCCCGACCGCCCCAAGCTGCCCCCCGGCAAGAAGTCCAAGGGACCGGAGATGGAGGCGGCGGAGAAGAAGGTGAGCGACTACACCACCAAGATGACCGCCTACCTGAAGTGCCTGGACAAGGCCAAGACCGACGCCATGACCGAGCACAAAGGCGTGATCGAGGAATGGAACGGCGTCATCGACGCCTACAAAAAGAACCCCGGCTGAGCGTGGCGCCCCGCCCCCGGCCAAGCCACGATCGTTCCCATAGACCGAACGGTACAATGCTGACAAAGCATTGGATAGATCGGTCGCCCTGCTTCTCAATAGGCCGGACAACCATGCCGGGGCAAACGGTCCCGGCCACGGCGCCATCCATTGAGGAGAGTCGGGACCATGGACCAAGGCCATCGGGTTCCCATGATCGGCAGGCGGGGGTTCATCGCGGGTGCCGCCGCCCTGGGCGCGCTGCAACGTCCCACCGGGGCGCTGGGCGTCATGATGCGCGACGGGGACGAGGCCGTGTTCACCACGGCCTTCCCGCAAAAGGGCCGGATGATCCTGCAGCGGACTCGCCCGCCCCTGCTGGAAACGCCGTTCGAGGTGTTCGACCAGGGCGTCTTCACCCCCAACGACCGGTTCTTTGTGCGGTGGCACTGGGCGGACATTCCCGAACAGGTGGATGTGGCCACCTTCACGCTGAAGGTGCACGGCCATGTGGACCGGCCCCTGACCCTGGGCCTGGGTGATCTGCTGGCCATGCCGCGCATCGAATACGCGGCGGTCAACCAATGCTCCGGCAACTCCCGCAGCCTGTTCAGCCCCCGCGTCGGCGGGGCCCAGTGGCGGCACGGGGCCATGGGCAACGCCCGCTGGCTGGGCGTCCCGCTGAAGGCCGTGCTGGACCGGGCCGGCGTCAAGGCCGGCACCGTGGCCATCCGCGCCCGGGGCCTGGACGAGCCCGTCGTGCCCGACGCCCCCGCCTTCGCCAAATCCCTGGCCATCGACCACGCCCGGGATGGCGAGGTCATGATCGCCTTCCAGATGAATGGCGAGCAATTGCCCCTGCTGAACGGCTTCCCCCTGCGGCTGGTGGTGCCGGGCTGGTATTCCACCTACTGGGTCAAGATGCTGAGCGATATCGAGGTGCTGGCGGCGGCCGACGACCAGTACTGGACCAAAATGGCGTACCGCATCCCGGACACACCGCACGCGTCGGTGGCGCCGGGGCAGGCCGGCTATGCCCAGGTTCCCATCAACCGCATGGTGCCGCGTTCCTTCATCACCAACCTGGTGGACGGCGCGCAGGTGGCGGCGGGCAAGCCCCTGGCCCTGCGCGGCCTGGCCTTCGGCGGCGACCAGGGGGTGGCGAAGGTGGAGGTGTCCGCCGATGGTGGCGGGACCTGGAGGCAGGCCCAGCTGGCCCAGGACGAGGGACGCTACAGCTTCCGCCAATGGCACCTCGCCGCCCCCGGCCCCGCCGCAGGCCCGGTGCGGTTGATGGCCCGTTGCACCAACACCGCCGGGGAGACCCAGCCCCTGGAGGCCAATTGGAACCCCAGCGGCTTCATGCGCAACGTGGTCGAGACGACCACGCTGACGGCCGCCTGACGGAGGAAGTCGCACGATGAATCGCACCTGGATTCTAGCCATCGCCGCCACCGGCCTTGCCGCGCCCGCCTTCGCCGCGTCCGACGCCACCACCGTCACGGGGCCCGGGGGCGTCACCCTGCGGTCCGTAACCGTGGACCTGCCCCAGTCGGACCGGGAGTTCCCCGGCACCGACGCGGCGGCCATCAACAACAACTGCCTGACCTGCCATTCGGCCGGCATGGTGTTGAGGCAGCCCCCCTTCCCCCGGGAGAAATGGGCGGAGATCGTGAACAAGATGATCCAGACCTACAAGGCACCCATCGACGCCGGCGACGTCCCTGCCATCGTCGACTATCTGGCGAAGCGGTAGGACGCCGGGGGCCACGATCCTGTGGCAATCGCGGGCGTGATGCCTGATCTTGTCGGCCCCGCCGCCGACCCAGGTTGCCCAGTCCCGTGATCAGACGCCCCGTGATTCGACACCGTGTTCTGCCCGCCATCGCCGCCGCCCTCCTGCTGGCGCCGCCGGCCTTGTCGGCCGCCCCCTGCGCCACGGCGGGCACGCGCACGGAACGGATGATTTGCGCCAACCCGGCGCTGCGGGCGGAAGGTGCCGAAATCGCGCGCCTGTACAGGCAGGCCGTCGCCAAGGCGGGTGCGCACACGGCCGCCGTGATCGCCGAGCAGGCGCGCTGGCTGGCGACGCGCGACCGGCTGTGCGGCGACCTGGCACCGGCGGATGACGAACGGGCGCGAACCTGCCTGGCGCGCGCCCTGCCCCTGCGCCGCGCCGCCCTAGCGGTGCAGGCGGCCAAGCCGGGTCAGCCCTTCTGCGACCGCGCCGCCGCCACCCTGGCCGCCGCGCGCGGGCTGGACGGTGGCCCGCCCGTGGGCGACCTGGATGAGCAGCTCATCGGTGCCGGCCTGCTGACCCCGGCGCCGGAGCAGGAACTGACCCAGGCGTGGCGCGACCGGCTGCCGCCGGAGGCAACGCAGGACGCCGGCGACCAGATGGCCGTTGTGCCCTTCGGCCGCGCCCATGTGGCGGTGACGGCGCTGGACGACGCCGCGTCGTGCACCAGCTTCAGCGTCCATTGGCTGGACACGGCCGGCAACGGCGGCCCCGCCCTGCCGCCGCCCGAGGCCCGCCCGGCGGACAAGCCGGCCTATTGCTGGTCGGAAAGCGCCGGCTTCGGCCAGGACGCCACCGGCGCCGCGGTCTTCTTCGCCCAGGATTCCGGCCCCAGCCGGCCTATGGCCCGCCCCATTCATGTCGAGGTCCGCATCCATCCCGTGCATCGCGACCACTGGGGGGCGGCCTGCCGCATCGAGGCGACCTACCAGACCGAGTTCCGCCTGGGCGACGGCCGCTGCGCCGCTGACGCCGCGACCTGCAAGGCCCTGGCCGAGGCCACCCCGCGCTGGGCCACCGCCCTGGCCGCCAGCCTCTGGTCCATCGGTGCCGACCACCCGCCCGGCCGCCCCGACTATCCCGCCCTGGACGGCCTGGCGCCCTACACCGGCCCCTTCGTGCCCGCCTTCCTGACCATCCCCAGCGTGAAAGGCTGGACCTACACCGGCCTGCCCAACTTCGAGGAGGAGGCGCCCCTGCTGCACTGGCAGAGCCCTGGCGGGCCGCTGATCCTGCGCCTGTCGCCCGGCATGCTGAACTGGCGCCCCGGCCCCATGATCCTGGGCGCCTGGCGGCGGGAGGGCGACACCCTGACCCCGGTGGCGGCCTACACCATCAACCAGGTGCGGGTGGGCGTGCAGGCGGTGACGATGGCGGCCCGGCCCTGAGGCCCGCCGTCAGCACCTATGGCGTTCCTGGCAAAGATGTTTAATTCTGTCGGCAACCTCCACCACCGGTTGCCTACCGCCGTGAACCGCCTTCCCGCCCTGATCACCGCCGCGCTGTTTCTTTCCGGCACCGCCCTTGCCGCCGGCCCCAGCTTTGACTGCGCCGCCGCCAAGACGCCGACCGAGCGGGCGATTTGCGCTGATCCGAAGCTGGCGGACCAGGATAGGGAGGTCGCGCGGCTTTACAGCCAAGCGTTGACCCAGGCCGGCACGGACGTGGCGGCACTGGCCGGCGAACAGCGCCGCTGGCTGGCCACACGGGACCGCCTGTGCCAAGGGCCCGCCAAGCCGACGTCGCCCCTGACAGTCGGGTGGCCGACAGAGGCGGAATGCCTGTCCCAAACGATGATCCTGCGCCAGGCGGCGCTGACGGCCCTGAGCAAAGGGGAAGGTGACCCGTCGTTTTGCCCTCGCGCTTCGATGACGCTGACCCTGGCCCGCACCGCTGACGATGCGCCGCTTCAAATTCCCCTGGATCGGCAGATGATCGCCGCCGGGCTCGTGGTTCCGGCGCCTGAGGAAAAGCTAAGCCCCGCTTGGCGTCATCGGCTGTCGGCGGCGGCAATCAATCGGCGGGGCGACGCCATAGCCATCGTTCCCTTCGGGTCCTCGCATGTGGCGGTGACGGCAACGGGGGGCACGGCCGATTGCGTCAGCGTCACCGCCTTTCCCTTGGACGCCAGCGGGAAAGCCGGTCCCGCCCTGCCGCCGCCGGAAAACCACGCCCAGCCCTATTGCTGGACGGAAACCGTCGGCTTCGGCACGGACGGCAGCGGACAGCCGCTGTTCTTCACCCAGAACGCGGACAGTATCCGGGCCAAGGCCGGACCTGAGCGCTCAACCCTGTTCATCCACCTGGCCAGGAAAGACCGCTGGGGCGATTCCTGCAACCTCGAGGTGACCTATCAGGCTGCCTACCGTCTGGGCGAAGGCACCTGCAATGCCAGCGCGCCCGTCTGCCAAGCCCTGCGGCAAGCGGCCCCCGGTTGGGCGGCCACGGTGGGCGCCAGCCCATGGGTAGAGGCGGGTCCTTTTCATCCGGCTGGTGGGCCCGCTTACCCCACCTTGCCAGACCTGACCCCACAGGAGATGGATGAACCATTGGACGCGACCTTTCGAATGCCGAACTTTCCCGGTTGGCATTATCGCGGCTTCTCGGCGTTCGAGATGTCGTCGCCATTGATGACCTGGCAAAGCCCGGACGGACCGCTGACCGTGCGCATCGCACCCGGCACCGTGGGCTGGCGGGTGGGCGCCATGATCTTGGGCGTCTGGCGGGGGCAAGGCGACACACTGACGCCCGTGGCCGGCTACGTCATCGACCATGTGCGCGTCGGTCACCCCAGCATCAAGACCGTCTCCTCCGTCCAAGTCGACTGAGGCGAGCCCGTCGGCAGAACTGATTCCCGCCAACCATTCCCCCACCACCCCATTTCCCTCCCCATTGACACCTGCGCCCTCAGGCGCGCACAGTGCGGCCTTCGTTCCAGGGGTGCGCCGGAGGGCGCTGAGATCCGCGGAGAGACGCGGGGACCCTTTGAACCTGATCCGGATCGTACCGGCGTAGGGATGGGAACAGGGGCCTTCGCGTATCTACCCGCCAACGGGATCACACGCGCATCCGCCCTGTAGGCCGCGACTGCAGCGGCCAACTCCTCCTCCCCATCGTCGTTGCCCCGGGTTGGCGACATGTGACGTGCCGGACGCATCAGCGGCCAGAGAGCCAAGGGCGCCGGACTACGGAGGAGCACGACCCTATGCCCGATACCCTGACCCCGGCCGCGATTCCGGCGAACGACGGCTTCACCGTCACCACCGGGCCCCTGCCCGCCTCCCGCAAGGTCCACATCCCGGGCACCCTGCACCCCGACCTGCGCGTGGCCATGCGCGAGATCGACCTGAGCCCCAGCGCCAATGAGCCGCCGGTGCGCGTCTACGACCCGTCCGGCCCCTACACCGACCCGGCCGTGACCACGGACATCCGCCTGGGCCTGGCGGAGCTGCGCCGCCCCTGGATCGAGGGCCGGGGCGATGTGGAGCGTTATGAGGGCCGCGCCGTCAAGGCGGTGGACAACGGCCTGAAGGAGGGCGAGAGCAGCCCCGTGCCGGTGTTCGACCGCGCCGGCCGCCTGCCCCTGCGCGCCAAGGATGGCCCCGGGGGTGTTGTCAGGGCGGTGACGCAGCTGGCCTACGCCCGCGCCGGCATCGTGACGCCGGAGATGGAATACGTCGCCATCCGCGAGAACCTGGGCCGCCAGGCGCTGAAGGAACAGCTGGAGCGCGACGGCGAAAGCTTCGGGGCATCCATCCCGGACTTCGTGACGCCGGAGTTCGTGCGGGATGAGATCGCGCGCGGCCGCGCCATCATCCCCAACAACATCAACCACCCGGAATCGGAGCCGATGGCCATCGGCCGCAACTTCCTGGTCAAGATCAACGCCAACATCGGCAATTCCGCCGTCACCTCCAGCGTCGCGGAAGAAGTGGACAAGCTGGTGTGGGCCATCCGCTGGGGGGCCGACACGGTCATGGACCTGTCCACCGGCCGCAACATCCACACCATCCGCGAATGGATCATTCGCAACAGCCCCGTGCCCATCGGCACCGTTCCCATCTACCAGGCGCTGGAGAAGGTGAACGGCAAGGCCGAGGACCTGACGTGGGAGGTGTTCCGCGACACCCTGATCGAGCAGTGCGAGCAGGGCGTGGACTATTTCACCATCCATGCCGGCGTGCGCCTGGCCCACATCCCCCTGACGGCCAAGCGCGTCACCGGCATCGTCTCGCGCGGCGGGTCCATCATGGCCAAGTGGTGCCTGGCGCACCACAAGGAGAACTTCCTCTACACCCGCTTCGAGGAAATCTGCGAGATCATGAAGGCCTATGACGTGGCCTTCTCGCTGGGCGACGGCCTGCGCCCCGGCAGCATCGCGGATGCCAACGACGCCGCCCAGTTCGCCGAGCTGAAGACACTGGGTGAGCTGACGCAGATCGCCTGGAAGCACGACGTGCAGGTGATGATCGAGGGCCCGGGCCATGTGCCCATGCACAAGATCAAGGAGAACATGGACCTGCAGCTGCAGTGGTGCGGCGAGGCGCCGTTCTACACGCTGGGGCCGCTCACCACCGACATCGCGCCCGGCTACGACCACATCACCAGCGCCATCGGCGCCGCCCAGATCGGCTGGTTCGGCACCGCCATGCTCTGCTACGTGACGCCCAAGGAGCATCTGGGCCTGCCCGACCGCGACGACGTGAAGGTGGGTGTCGTCACCTACAAGGTGGCGGCGCACGCGGCGGATCTCGCCAAGGGCCACCCCGCCGCCCGCCTGCGCGACGACGCGCTCAGCCGCGCCCGGTTCGAGTTCCGCTGGCGCGACCAGTTCAACCTGTCGCTGGACCCGGAAACGGCGGAAAAGTTCCACGACCAGACCCTGCCCGCCGACGGCGCCAAGCTGGCGCACTTCTGCAGCATGTGCGGGCCGAAGTTCTGCTCCATGAAGATCAGCCAGGAGGTGCGCGACCTGGCCGGCGTGGAGGGCAGCTTCGTCGAAGCCGAGAAGGGCATGGCCGAGATGTCGGAGGCCTTCCTGGCGCAGGGGGCGGAGATTTATCACACGCCCTGAGGCACACATCCCGGGTTCAACATCCCGAAGTCCGTTCAGTCCCCACCGGTACCCCGCCGGTGGGGATTGTCCTTTGTGCCGGGCCCGTGTCCTGATGCGCGGGCCACGGGTTCAGACAGGCACGGGTTCAGACAGGGAGGATCGTGGACATGATCACCGTCTTCGGCGAAGGAAGGGGCTTCCGCGTCGTCTGGCTGCTGGAGGAAATGGGGCTGCCCTATCGGCTGAGACCGGTGGATCTGCTCGCCGGCGTCGAGAACGATCCGGAGTATCTGGCCATCAACCCGGCCGGCTTCATCCCGGCGCTCCAGGACGGCGATGCCACCCTGGTCGAGTCCATCGCAATCATGGAATATCTGATCGCGCGGTACGGGCCCACGCCGCTGGCGCCGGCCGCGCAGGATGCCGCCTTCCCCGCCTATCAGCAATTCCTGCACCTGGGCGAAGCCGGCCTGGCCGCGTCGATGTACTTCGTCGTCGTCAGCCGCAACCTGGCGCCCGAGGCGGAGCGCCGGAACTGGGGCGCCCTCAAGGCGCTGGAGGTGTTCGAGAGCCGGCTGCGGCTGGTGACGCGCCAGCTGGCGCGCGCGCCCTACATGGCCGGCGCGACGTTCACGGCGGCCGACATTTCCGTGACCTACGCGCTTGAGTTCGCCCAGCGGGCCGGCGGCTACACCCTCAACGAGGCGCAGCGCGCCTACATCGCCCGCACCAGCGGCCGCGACGCCTATCGACGGGCCATGGACACCTGCCAGGCCACCAAGGCCTGGGCCGCCGCCGCGACGGCGTCGTGATCCTCCGCCGCGGAGCCGCCGGGGAACCGCCTATCGCACCGTCCCGATGCCGGCGAGGATGAGGTCGACGCCGGCCAGGAACTGGTCACGGTCATCGTGCGCGGCCAGCTGCGGCGCCACCCGACGCAGGAAGGGATAGTCGGCCGGATCCAGCCGCGCCCATCCCCCGGCGATGTCCGCCAGCGCCGCCGACCGATCCGTCCCCGGCGCCTGCAGGCGCGCGTTCGCCGCGTTCTGCCCGGCGGCGCCGAAGATATAGGTCACCAGCGCCGACCAGGCGTTGAACCACGCCCCCTCCGGCACGCCCAGTTGCCACAGCCGGCCGCCTATGGCCTCAAACACCCGCAGCATCGCCGGCTGCCACGGCGCGCGGGAGAACTGGGCGCCCACCCAAGGGTGCGCGTCGATGGCGTCGAACATGGCCAGGGCGATGACCCGGATGGCCTCGCGCGGGTCCGCCCCGCCGGCCCCGGTCTCGGATATGGCCCCGGATATCGCCCCGGATATCGCCCCTGCCATGGCCCGCGTGACGACGTGGTCGGTGGCCGCCGCCAACAGCGCGTCCTTGTCGGCGACATGCCAGTAGATGGCCCCGCTGCCTGTCGCCAGGCGGGCCGCCAGCGCGCGGAAGGTCAAGGCGCCTTCGCCGCCTGCATCGAGGATGGCGATCGCCGCCCCCACGATCCTTTCCCTGGAAAGCGCGTCCGCGCGCCGGTCGGTCCGTTTCGTCATGGGATCATCTTGACATTCATGGAACGCCGTTCCAATTAAATATCTATGGAACATCGTTCCAATCCCTTTGAGGAAGCAAGATGACACCCGTCACCATCGTCGGCGCCGGCCTGGGCGGTCTCACCCTCGCCCGCGTGCTGCATGTCCACGGCCTCCCCGCGATCGTCTATGAGGCGGAGGCGTCGGCCGGTGCCCGCACGCAGGGCGGCATGCTGGACATCCATGAGCGGGACGGGCAGCTGGCGCTGAAGGCCGCCGGCCTGTTCGACCCGTTTCGCGCCCTGATCCATGCCGGTGGGGAGGCGTCGCGGGTGCTGGACCCCCAGGGCGCCGTGCTGATGGACCAGCCGGACGACGGCACGGGCGGCCGGCCCGAAGTGTTGCGGGGGGAGCTGCGGCGCCTGCTGTTGGACAGCCTGCCGGCGGGAACCGTCCAGTGGGGCCGGAAGCTGGCGCGCGTGGCGGCGCTGGGCGACGGGCAGCATGAACTGACCTTCACGGATGGGGCCAGCGTGACCACCGGCCTGCTGGTCGGGGCCGATGGCGCCTGGTCCAAGGTGCGGCCGCTGCTGTCAGACGCCACGCCCGCCTATGCCGGCGCCACCTTCATCGATACCTACCTGTTCGATGCCGACGCGCGATATCCGGCGACGGCCCAGGCGGTGGGCGGCGGTGGGATGTTCGCCATGACGCCCGGCCGGGGCATCTTCGCCCACCGTGAGCCCGGCGGCACGCTGCACGCCTATATCGGGCTGCGGCGGCCGGCGGAATGGATCGCCGCCATCGACTTCGGCGACGCGGCCGCCGCCAAGGCCCGCATCGCGGCCGAGTTCGACGGCTGGGCCCCGGCCCTGACCACGCTGATCACCCACAGCGACACGCCGCCCGTGCCGCGCCTGCTCCACACCCTGCCCATCGGCCACCGCTGGAGCCGGGTGCCGGGCGTGACGCTGCTGGGGGACGCCGCCCACCTCGCGCCGCCGGCCGGCGAAGGCGCCAACCTGGCCATGCTGGATGGTGCTGAGCTGGCGCAGGCCATCGCGGCCCACCCCGGCGATATCGAGGCGGCGCTGGCCGTCTATGAGTCCGTGATGTTCCCGCGCGGCGCGGTGGCGGCCGCCGGCGCGCACCGCATCCTGGACCTCTGCCTGGGCGACAGCGCGCCCTTCGGCTTGCTCGACTTCTTCGCCGGCGCCTTCGCACGCCGGGATGCCTCAGGGGAAGGCTGACAGTTCCTCCTCGATCTCGCGGCACAGGGCGGCGATGGCGTCGTAATCCACACCGGGCGAGCGGCCGGGGGTGGGTTGGCCCACACGGGTCAGGGCGACGTAGCCGCCCTGGCGGATGCCGTTGGCGGTCTCATCCAGCACGGTGCTGCCGAACTGGGTGGTGGGCTCGATCTGGCTGCGCTGGCGCCAATGGTTCCAGCTGTCGATGAAGACCAGCCGCTCCGCTTCCGGGAAATGCTGGGCGACATGGACCATGGCCCCAGCCAGGAAGCGGCGGTAGAGCACGGAGCTGGTGCTGGCCAGCAGCGTCGCGCCGCCCTGGGGATGGTCGGGCCAGTCGGCGAAGTCCAGCATCACGCGGGGGAAGACCTTGCCCCGGCTGGGGCGGTCGACCATGCGGCTGTTCACGAACTGGGCATAGCTCATGATAGTGTCGTCGAACATGCCGCCGTCGGCATGCCCCGCCTCCGCCTGCAGGAAGGTATAGCCGTTCAGCAGCTCCGCCGGCTTGCAGGAGCGCCACTGCGCCGGGCTTGGGTCCAGCAAGGCGTCGAAGCCAGCATCCAGCAGGCCGCCGCGCACCTCCGCCGCCGTGGCGATAAGGTAGAGGCCGCTCAGGCCGGCCGCGGCGGCCGCCTGGCGCAGCAGGGCCACCGTGCCCGCCGGGTCGGGCATCGTGTAGGGCTCATTCACCACCAGCACCTGGCGGCCGTCGGCCAACAAAGGGCTGAAACCGGCAATGGCCGCCATCAGGGCGGCTGCGTCGGAGGCCGGGTCGTCCACCGGCGCCGGCGTCCAGCGGAAGGCCAGGCCGAAATCGTCATCACACCAGGCGTCCAGGCACTCCGCCCCCGTGAGGTAACCGCCCTCAAGCCGGTGGCAATCCAGGACGAAACCACCGATGCCGGTGGCGCGCGCCACCGCCACCACCCGGCCGGCGCCGGCCGCGTCCGCCAGATCGTAGCGGCCCAGCGCCTTGCCCGGTTGCAGCAGGGGGCTGTGGTGGCGCCGGGCGGGGTAGGCGTCCAGCGCCCGCGCCCAGGGATCACCGCCGCCCAGCGCCTGCCGCAGCGGGCCGGACGACTGGAACCGGGCGTCGAAGAACGCCAGGACACGCAGGTTCAGGGGCGGGATCATGCCGCGTCTCCTCTTTCACGGACGGGGGTGCCATAGGCCTCCGCCGCCACCTCCAGGATGGCGGCCACCAGGTCGGCGGGCGCCGGGTGGTTCCGGCATCCCGGCCCCTCATCCAGCGGGCAGGCCTTATAGCCGCCGCAGGGGGCGCAGGGCAGCGCCGGCGTGGGCAGGCGATAGCCCGCGCGCCGGGGCGCGTCGGAATTGCCGGGAAAGGTGGGGCCGAACACCGCCACGGTGGGATGGCCCAGGATCTGGCTGGCGAAATGCAGGGGAAAGCTGTCGACGCTGACCATGACGTGATGGTCGCGGATCAGGGCCGCCAGCCGGCCGGTGCTGCCGGCGCTGGCCGGGGTGGCGCCGTCCGCGGCCAGCCCCGGCGCGTCCAGCACCGTGACGGCGCAGCCCAGGCGGACCAGGGCCCGGATCAGCACCCGGGCTTGAGCGCTGGGATAGGCCTTCAGGGGCCAGCCGCCCGACAACTGCATCAGCACCCGCAAGGGCGCCGGCGGCAGGGTGCAGCGGCCGGCCTTCACGGGCGCGCGGCGGTAGAGCGTATCCTCCAGCGTCGCCACCGGATCGCCCAGGGCGAAGCGCGCCTGGTCCACCAGGTTGAAGGGCGTGCGGGAATAGGATTTGGAGAAGCGGCAATAGACCATGAAGGTCCCGGCCCGTACCCCGGGGTCAATGTGCGCCAGGCTGTCCAGATAATAGCGGCCGTCGGACACCTCCCCCGTGCGGCTGACGGCCGGGATGTCCAGCACGATGGGCTCCAGCCGGTTGCCGCAATCCTGGAAGATGTCGAGATAGTCGCGACAGACCACCTGGCGCTGGAAGGCCAGTTGCCCCGCCGGCACCAGCCGGGAGGCCAGGCTGAAGAACAGCACGTCGCCGGCATGGCCCGGGTGGTGGGCGGCGAAGGGCAGCCGGCGCCAGTCCGCCCGCGTGCGGATCAGCCGCACGGCATCGGCGCATTGCGCCTGCCAGGCCGCCAGATTGTCGCCCAGGATATAGCCTTGAGCGGTGATCTTGGGCAGCGGCGCCAGCGGCTTCAGCGGCGTCTGGCGCCGAGGCACGATCTGGCCGGTCAGTTGCGACAGCAGCTGCGCGTCGGTCGCCGCCCGGTTGGCGGACAGCAGGCACAGGAAGCGGCCCAGGCCCTGGTCGAACAGGGCGCGAGGCAGGACATAGGCGACGGGAAAAGTCTCCGCATCCGTCAGCACACAGGGGCAGCGCAGGGTGTCGCCACCGCGCAGCAAGTCGGCCAGCCGGGCACCGCGCGAGGCCAGCAGCGGGTTGCCGGTCACCACCGCGTCGGCCCCGGGCACGCGCGCCAGGGTACGGCGCGCCACCTCCCACACATAACGGCCGGGGGGTGAGGTGGCGCTGTCCAGCAGTTCCCCCCGCGATAGCTCGCCCATGGAGTAGCGGAAGTCGAACGCCTCCATCCGCCCACCGGTAATCGCGACACCGCCCAGCATGGTCCCTGCCCCTTCCTACGCCGCGTTGTCTTGGGCCGCGTTGTCTTGGGCCGCGTCGCCCAGGCCCAGGACGGAGGCCGGGCCGGCGCCGTAGACCTCGGCCGCCACCTCCAGGATGGCGGCCACCAGCTGGGCCGGGCGCGGCTGGTTGGCGCAGTCGCGGGTCATCAGCAGGGGGCAATAGTCCAGGCAGCCGCAGGGGCCGCAGGGCAAGGCGGGGGCCGGCAGGCGGTAGCCCGGACGCCGGGGTGCATCGGAATTGCCGGGGGCGGTGCAGCCGAAGATGGCGACGGTGGGATGGCCCAGGATCTGGCTGGCGAAATGCAGGGGGAAGCTGTCGACGCTGAGGAAGACGTGATGGTCGTCCAGCAGGGCCTTCAATGCGCCGGTACTGCCGGCCGTCACCACGGTGGCGCCGTCGGCCGCGGCGTCGGGCAGGTCGATGACGCTGACGACGCACCCCAGGCCGACTAGGGCACGGATCAGCACGCGGCGGTCCTTGGCCGGATAGGTCTTGAGTTCCCAGCCGCCGGTCAGCTGCATCAGCACCCGCATGGGGCCGCCGGGCGGCAGGGATGCCGGGTGGTGCTGGACGGTGGGCGCGCGGGCATAGAGCGTGTCGGCGAAGGTGGCCACCGGGTCGCCCAGGCTGAACCGCGCATGGTCGATCAGGTTGAAGGGTGACTTGGCGTAGGCCTTGGAATAGCGGGAGAAGACGATGAAGGTTTCCTCATCCACCCCCGGCGGCAGGTGGGCCAAGCTGTCGATGAAATAGCGGCCGTCGCCCACGTCGGTGTTGCGCGGCGCCGGCGGGATGTCCAGCACGATGGGCGCCAGCCGGTTGCCGCAGTCCTGGAAGATGTCCAGGTAGGCCCGGCACACCACCTGGGACTGGAAGGCCAGGTGTTCGTCCGGCACCAGGCGGGAGGCCAAGCTGAAGAACAGCACGTCGCCGGCATGGCCCGGGTGATGGGCGGCGAAGGGCAGGTCGCGCCAGTCGTCGCGCGCCCGCATCAGCTTCACGGCGTTGACGCATTGGACCAGCCAGGCCTCCAGGTTGTCGGCCAGGATGAAGCCCTGGGGCGTGCTTTCCGGCAGGGACCCGATGGCGCGCAAGGTGGTGGGCCGGCGCGGCACGAAGCCGCCGCCCGTCAGGCGCGACAGCAACTGGGCGTCGGCGGCGGAGCGGCTGACCGACAGCAGACAGAGGAAGCGGCCCAGGCCCTCATCCAGCAGTCGGCGCGGCAAGATGTAGGCGATGGGGAAAGTGCCCTCGTCCGTCACCACGGCCGGGGCGGGCAGCGGCCCGCCCGCCAGCACCAGCTTCGCCAAGCGGCTGGCGCGGATGGGCAAGATGGGGTTGGCGACGACCACGGCGTCGGCGGTGGGACAGGCGGCCAGCGTGCGGCGCGCCACCTCCCACACGTAGCGGCCGGGGGGCGTGGTGGCGCTGTCCAGGATGTCGTTGGGCGTAAGCGCGCCGACGGAAAAGCGGAAGTCGAAGGATTCCACCCCGCCGGCCGTTATCGCCAGACTGCTCAGCATCGCCGCCCCCACGGATGAGCCGGCGCCCCGCTCCCGGATTCTGCCCCCCGGGTGGCACCGGCAAAAATAGATTCAATTTTAGCTACACGGATGGGGCCGCCAAAACAGGCGCGGTATTTGCGCAAGGGGCGGTCGCCGCCCCGCCGGTGGTGGGCCGCCCGACTTGCCGCCACAGTGGTAGGATGGGGAAGCGGGGGCGGCGACATGACGGCGGTATCCAAGGAACGGTTGATGGTGTCGCCGGAGCTGGCGGCCCTGTTCGGGCAGGCGCAGCACCATGACCGCGCCGGGCGCCTGGATGAGGCGGAAAGGCTGTGCCGCCTTATCCTGCGCCGCCTGCCCAACGAGACGGCCGTGCTGCACCTGCTGGGCGTCATCCTCTGCCGCACCCGGCGCCTGGTGGAGGGGGCGGAGATGCTGGCCGGCGTGGCGGCGGCCCAGCCCGGCAACGTCCCCGCCCTGCGCGCCCTGGGCGACGCCTTCCACGCCCTGGGCCACCTGGCCGACAGCGTCATCGCCTACCAGCGCATCCTGTTCCTGCAGCCGGGCGATGCCGACGCGCACCTGCGCCTGGGACTGTCGCGCCAGGCCCTGGGCCAGCTGCCCGGCGCCATCGCCGCTTTCCGCATGGCCGCCGCCCTGAAGCCCGCCGACGCCGACATCCGCGTCACCCTGGGCATGGCGCTGGAGGCGGCGGGCGACACGGCCGCCGCCCTGGCCGCCTATGCCGACGCCATCCGCTGTGACGCCGACAACGCCCCGGCCTTCCTGGGCCTGGGCAACGTGCTGGCCGACCAGGGCCGCGCGGCGGAGGCCATCGCCGCCTACGCCCGCGCCCTGCACCTGGCGCCCGATTGGCCGGACGCCCTGACCAACCTGGGCCTGGCCCTGCAGGCCGACGGCCAGCTGGACCAGGCGCTGGCCCTGCACCGCCGCGCCGTCCAACTGGCCCCCGACACCGCCAACGTGCACGTCAACCTGGGCACCGCCCTGCAACTGGCGGGACAGGGTGCAGCCGCGGTGGACAGCTATCGCCGCGCCGTGGCCCTGGCGCCGGAGGACGCGACCTGCATGTCCAACCTGGGCCAGGCTTTGGCGGAACAGGGCGACGTCGTGGAGGCGCTGGCCGTCCACACCCGGGCGGCCACCCTGGCCCCCGACAACGGCGTGGTGCGCTTCAACCAGGCGCTGGCCTGGCTGCTGGCCGGCGACGACGCGCGGGGCTGGCCGGCCTACGCCTGGCGCTGGCGCGGCGGGGTGGAGGAGTTGGCGGACCGGGGCTTTGCCGTACCCGAATGGCGGGGGGAGGACCTCGGCGGTCGCACCCTGCTGGTGCACGCCGAGCAGGGCCTGGGCGACACCCTGCAATTCGTGCGCTTCCTCAACCGCCTGCCCGGCGATGGCCGCATCGTGCTGGAGGTGCAGCCGCCCCTGCTGGCCCTGTTGCGCGGCAGCTTGGCGCACAGAGATGTGGACGTGGTGGCACGGGGATGCCCCCTGCCCGCCTTCGATTTGCATGTGCCGCTGATGAGCCTGCCGGCAGCACTGGGCATACAGGAGGCCGCCGGGCTGGCGATGCCGGCGCCCTACCTCAAGGCCGAGGCCGATCGCGTCCGCGCCTGGGCAGGACGGCTGGGTACGGACGCCCTCAATGTAGGCCTCGCCTGGTCCGGCAACCCCAGGCACCGGGCCGACCGGCTGCGCAGCATGCCCCTGGCCGACCTGGCCGGCCCCCTGGCGGCCTTGCCCGGCGTGACGCTGTGGCCGGTGCAGGCCGACCGCCGGCGGGGCGATGAGGAGGTGCTGGCGGCCCTGGGCGTGACCGACGTGGCGCTGGACGGCTTCACCGACACCGCAGCATTGCTGACCGGGCTGGACCTGGTGATCACCGTGGACACGGCGGTGGCGCACCTGGCCGGGGCGCTGGGCCGGCCCGTGTGGCTACTGCTGCCCTATGCCCCTGACTGGCGCTGGCGCCTGAACAGCCAGGACACCCCCTGGTACCCGGCCACGCGCTTGTTCCGGCAAGACCGGCAGGGCGACTGGGCCCCCGTCATCCGCCAGGTGGTGGCTGCCCTGAAGGCGCACTGACCCACCACCAGCGGCATGAAACATGCCGCTGTAGGCCCCGACCGGGGCCGCCGGAGATTTCTGGGGAGCCGAAGGCGGACTGGAAATCGAGGATCAGCCAAAGCCGCGGATGCGGCTGCCGGCGCGTGAGGAACCCGTATTACTGTCCCAGCTTGTGAGCCTTTTCCGTCAGGTAGTCCATGAGGGCCAGCAGCACGCCGGACGCGACGAACACCACGTGGATGACGGTGGACCACATCAGGTCGCGGTCGCTGTAGTCGCTGACGCTCATGAAGGCGCGCAGCAGCTGGATGCCGGAGATGGCGACGATGGAGGCGATGAGGCGCAGCTTCAGCCCACCGAAATCCACCTCGCCCATCCATTCCAGGCGGTCGTGGTGGCTGGCCACGCTGATCTTGGAAACGAAGTTCTCATAGCCGGCGAAGATCACCATCAGCACCAGGTTGGCGATCAGCGACAGGTCGATGAGCGACAGCAGGCCCAGGATGATTTCATGCGAGGTGGCGCTGGCCAGATGGTTGATCAGCTCCCACAGCTCATGGACGAAGCCCGCCAGCGGCAGCAGCAGGGCCACCACCAGGCCAAGGTAAAGGGGGGCGAGCAGCCAGCGGCTGGCGAACAGCACGCTTTCGATCCACCGGTCCATGGGCGTCCTTCCGAAGGGCGACCGCCGGGCGGGCGGCCAAATGCTTGATCGGCGACGACATTACCCGATTCCGGCGGCCGATTTCGACCGCCTTCGTCGGGAGAGTGCGGGGACTTACATCCCGCCGGGACCGCCCCCGCCCATGCCGCCGCGACCGCCGCCATGCCGGCCGCCACCGCCCATGCCACCCCCGCCGCCCCGGCCGCCGCCGCCCGGTTCCTGGGTGCTGAGGTCGACCTTCTCGATCTCCTCGATGGTCAGCTGGCCATCGTGGTTGGCGTCGATGACCTCGAACAAGGCGCGGGCGTAGGCGCGAAACTCATCGCGCGTCACGCGGAAATCCAGGTTGGTGTCGGCCGCCATGATGGGATCGACCCCACCCCGGCCGCCGCCGCCCATACCGCCGCCCATGCCCCCACCCATCCCGCCGGGACCGCGACCACCGCCGGAAGGACCATCAGGCGATGCACCCTCGGGACCGGCGCCCGGCGCGTCGCCGGGTCCCCCGTCGGGGCCATCCTGGGGGGGACCGCCATGGGGGCCGCCCTCGGGGGCACCATGCCCCATCAGGGCCATGCGATCCGCCCGTCGCACTTTCTCCAGCTCGGTCACGTTCAGGGCGCCGTCGCCGTTCAGGTCGTAGTGCGCGAAAACGGCGTCGGCCTCGGCCTGGAATTCCTCCCGCGACAGCTTGCCGTCCTGATTGGTGTCCACGCGGTTGAACCAGGCGCGCAGCGACACCTTGGCCGCGTCCTCCGACGTGGTGCGACCCAGCGTCTGCCCAAGGGGCGTGGTGACGGTGTAGAAGGTCTTGTGGCTGGAGCACGCCGCCGTCAGCGCCAACGCGCCCAGCAGGGCCGGGCGAATCAGGGTGCGGCGACGTGCTGGGGGGCGATGCATCGGGTGTTCCTTTATGTTGCGCGGGATGCGCTGTCGTGAAACCGTCCCCGGGGCCGTCGCCGGCCCGGGCGGCACGGGGACGCCCGCACCGGACCGGCGCTGGTAACCGGCCCTTGCACGCTTGAGACCCCGCAAACTGTCGGGCTCCGCGCGGCAATGCAGGCCATCCGCAGCATGATTTGGCCTGCCCCGTTGGTAAACAACGCTTTTACAACGCCCCCTAAATGGCAAAGCCGCCATGCGCGCGCGGCAACAGGGGCCCTGATTTTCTCATTTTTGCCGGGCGGGCTCACCGTTATGGTTAAGTCGGTGGCGGCGAGACAGGATCGCGCCGTCCCATCCGCATGGAGCGGGGCCCGCATGCCCCGTCCAGTCGGCATCCCATCCCTCCGGCCGGTTCCGGCCGTTCCTATCCCGCTGCTGGAGGCATCCCCCCGATGCTGCGTCCCGGTTTCCCCGTCGCTTCCACCACCGTTCCCGCCCGGTCCCGCCGGCGCCTGGGCCTGACGGCCGCCGCCCTGCTGGGCATGCTGGCGCTGCCCATGCCGCTGTCCGCCGGCGCCCATGCCCAGGAGACCCAGCCGCAGCCGCCGCAGGCGGCGGTTACGCCTGACGCCCCGGCGCCCGACGGCGATGGCGCCCGCACCGAGGTGGCCGAGGCCAAGACGGCAGAGGCGCGCGCCGCCATCGCCGCCTCCCAGGAAGAGGACGCCAACGATCCGCTAGAGGGCATGAACCGCGCCATCTTCTGGTTCAACGAGGGCGTGGACACGGTGTTGCTGCGCCCGGCCGCCAAGGTCTACCGCACGGTGATGCCGGACTTCGCCCAGACGGGCATCCGCAACGTGCTATGGAACCTGCGCTCCCCCCTGACCCTGGCCAACAAGCTGTTGCAGGGTGACTGGGACGGCGCCGAGGTCGCCACCGAGCGCTTCCTCATCAATTCCACCATCGGCCTGGGCGGCCTGATCGACGTGGCGGGCGACCACGGCCTGACCTACGAGTATGAGAGCTTCGACCAGACGCTGGCGGTCTGGGGCGTGCCCGAAGGCTTCTATCTGGTGCTGCCTGTCCTGGGCCCCTCCACCCTGCGTGACGCCGTGGGCTTTGGTGTCGAGGCCTATGGCGACCCCGTGTCGCGCTATCTCAGCAATACCCACGACGATTGGGCCAGCTACACCCGCGCCGGCGTCTACGCCGTCGATCTGCGCGCCCAGTACCTGGACGTGCTGGACGACATGAAGCGCAACAGCGTGGACTATTACGCCACCATGCGCTCGCTGTACCGCCAGCGGCAGAACAACTACATCCGCAACGGCAAGGTGGACCCGGACCAGTTCCCGTCCATCCCGGACTATGACAGCAAGTAAGCCCTCCCGTTCGGATTAGAAGCCTCATCCTCAAGGCCTGGTGCACGGTTCGCCCCGCGCACCAGGCCTTGTGCATTTGGGCCCGTGGTGCCAAGGTCATTGTGATCACAAGCTTGGGACAGGGGCGCGGCCAGCGCCCCTGCCCTGGCTTCGTGGGAACAAGACCCCCCGAAGACGGGGTCACGCACGAGGAACAGGACCCACCATGCCCCTTCCCCGCCCGCAGCCGATGGCGCTGCCGGTCAGCGACCTGACCCTGGATATGGGCCCCAAACTGGACATGGAGCGCTATGTCCCGGCCTTCCTGAATTCCATCGCCAACAAGCTGTCCAGCGGCGCCTCGCGCCTGTACTTCAAGCACTTCGGCATCGGGGTGGTGGAGTGGCGCATCATCGTCCACCTGGTGGCGGAGCCATGGTGCACCGCCGCCCGCATCTGCCAGCTCATCGGCATGGACAAGGCCGCCGTCAGCCGCAGCTATGCCCTCATGGAGGATCGCGGCCTGATCCAGTTCCGCCCGGCGGAGCCGAGGGGCCGCGAGGCCGCCCTGACGGTGGCCGGCCGCGACCTGCACGACCGCATCCTGGTCATGGCGCTGGAGCGGGAGCGGCGCCTGCTGGCCGACCTCAGCCCGCGCGAGGTCGATACCCTGATCAACCTGCTGGGCCGCCTGCAGGCCCGCATCCCCCACGTCAACGCCTACGACCCCACGCCGGAGGAGATCGGCCTGCCGGCGGGGGCCGGGGGGCCGGCCAAAGCCTCCTGAGGCCTTTCGGCACCCCGGGATCAGCACCCCCGGGCGGCGGCGTACGCCGCCCGTTCCAGCCCCTCGCGGAAGTCGGGATGGGCAATGCCGATCAGCGCCCGCGCGCGCTCCGCCAGCGTCAGGCCGCGCAGGTTCACAACCCCGAATTCGGTGGCGACGTACTGGACATCGTTGCGCGGCGTCGTCACCGGCCCGGTCAGGCGCGGGACGATGCGCGAGGCGGTGCCGCCGGCGGCGGTGGAATGGCAGGCGATGATGGACTTGCCGCCCGTCGAGGCCGAGGCGCCGCGCACGAAATCCAGTTGCCCGCCCGCGGCGCTGTATTGCCAGCCGGCAAGGCATTCGGAATTGCAGGCGCCCTGCAGGTCGACCTCCAGCGTGGCGTTGACGGAGACCACGGTGTCATTCCGGGCGATCACCGCCGGGTTGTTCACATAGTCCACCGGCTGCGCCTCGCAGTCCGGGTTGCCGTCGAGGAAGTCGTACAGCGCCCGGTCCCCCATGGCGAAGGTGAATACCGTCCGTCCTGTGTGGATGGCCTTGCGGCTGTTGTCGACCGCACCCCGGCGCATCAGCTCCGCCAGGCCGGGGGTCATCAGTTCGGTGTGGATGCCCATGTGCCGGCGGTCGTGCAGGGCGGCGCACACGGCGTCGGGCAGGGCGCCGATGCCCATCTGCAGGCAGGCGCCATCCTCCACCAGGTCCGCGATCAGGCGGCCGATCGTCCTGTCGTTGTCCCTGATCCTGGCGGGCGGCACCTCCAGCAGGGGCACCGGGTTTTCCACAAGAGCGGTCACACGATCCAGGGGAATGCGGCAATTGCCCAGGGTGCGCGGCATGGCCGGGTTCACCTCCAGGATCACCTGGCGGGCGCTCTGCGACACGGCCAGGGCGTAGTCGGTGTTGGTGCCTAGGCTGAAACAGCCGTCCGCATCCATGGGCGCCACGGTCGTCAGCAGCACATCCACGTCCACCTGGCGGCTGAGGACGTGCGGCGCCTGGCTGAAGGCGGTGGGGATGAAATCCACTATCGGCAGGCCGTGCGACCCCGCCTCCTTGTCCAACGCGCGTTCCAGCCCGCCGTGGAACAGGCTGACCGGCCGGACCCGATGGCGCAGGTCGGACCGCAGCAGGGGGGCCGCGTTGGCGAAGGCCAGCAGGTAGTAGAGCGAGAGGTCGCCCACCTGCCCCGCCTCGGCCCGCCGGGCCAGCGCGCGCAGCAGGGCCGGCGGCTGCGACACGCCCAGGCCCATGGCAATGCGGGAACCGGAGGGAATCAGGTCCACGGCCGCCTCCGCCGCCATGCGGCGTGCGGCATAGGCCTCGGCGTATGGTCCCATGTCATCCTCCCGTCCGGCTTGTTCGGATCATCCTGGCATGAAGCCCGACCGGCGCCATCCGGTTTTCGCCGCCCCGCCACCCGGCAGGGCGCTGTAACAAACAAGCCCCATCACCATCCAGATTCGGCCCAATCGCGGACACAATCCGGCGGCACAAGTAACCGCAGGGCAAACTTGAGTATTATCCACGCCCGCGTATCGAACCACTAAGTTTCACCGAGACCGGACCCTGATCCCGGTTGATGGCGCCGCCTTCCCGCCGCCCTGGGCATTGCGGGAACCTTCCCCTGGTCTTTGGGGTTAGGCACACGCGGCGCGCCCCATGCGGGTCCGGCTGATCGAAGACGAAGGAGATGGACATGCGGATGCATTTGCTTGCGGCCACGCTGTTGGCCACCGGTCTGATCGGCGGCACGGCCCTGGCCCAGACCGCCGATACCCCGGCCACCGGCCCGAACGACACGATTTCCCCGCCCGAGGCCAATTCCCCGCCGCCCGCCCCCATGGGTGACGAGGGCATGATCGGCCCGGCGACCACCACCACGACCTCTTCCCAGTCCTACAGCACCGAGAGCCACACCTACATCGTGCGGCCCAAGGGCATGATCTCGACCGGCACCGGCAAGGTGAACACCGCCATGAAGCCGGGCGACACCGTGCCCAAGCCCACCTGCCTGGAGGGCACGGAGCCGCGCGTGTGGACCGCCCCGGTGGTGTTCGGCATGCCGCAGGGCAAGGGCCGGGTGGAAGGCATCGATACCTGGGTCGAGAACCAGGGCGGCCAGTGGGTGATCAAGTCGGCCATGCGCGCCGGCGAAGGCGACGCCCCGGTCAGCGACAAGGGCCAGGGCGGCTGGGTCGAGGTCAGCACCATGTGCGCCCTGCCCGGCGTGACCGACAGCCAGCGTGACGCCGGCGCCATGCAGGGCGCCATGAACTAAGCGTGGCCCATGTCTGACGCGTCTGACGCGTGAAGGGCGGTTCCCAGCCGGGGGCCGCCCTTCTCATTTGTGGGATCATACCAGCGGCACGAGATAGCGGCTCGTGCCGCTGTAGCCCGCGACTGCGGGTGCCGGAGATTTCTGGGGAGCCGAAGGCGGACTGGAAATCCAGGACAAGCCGAGGCCACGGATGTGGCCGCCCGGCGCCTGAGGGGGCATTTGAGCGGTCACGATCAAATGCCGCGCGTATCAAATGTCCTGGACGTCGATGACGCCGGGGATGGAGCGCAGGGCGGACCGGCTGGCGCTGCTGATCTGATAGGCCTGGGGCAGCACCAGCTCCACCTCCAGCCGGTCGATCTCCACCATCAGATGGATCTTGCCCCGGCCGGCGGGCAGGCGCTTCAGCACCGTCTGCAGGCCTTCCACCGGCGCTTGGTCCTTCAGCGTGACCCGCAGGCCGGACGCGACCTTGGCGACCTCATCCTCCAGCAGCTGCACGCCGCTGCCGGTCAGGCGCAGCTCCTCCCCGTTCTGCTGCACATCCACCGTCATCAGCACGGCCTTGCCTGGCTCCAGATGCTCGCGCGCCGGGGCCAGCGCCTCGGAGAACAGCGTCACCTCGTAGACGCCGGAGGCGTCCGACATGCCGATGAAGGCGAAGCGGTTGCCGCTCTTGGCCGTCCGCTCCTGCCGGGCGACGACGATGCCGGCCATGCGGAAGCGGGTGGACCCACCGCCGCGCGCCACGATGCCCGGCAGGTCGGCGAAACGCACCACCTTCAGCTTGGCCAGGGGAGCCGCGAAGGCGTCCAGCGGGTGGGCCGACAGGTAGAAGCCGATGGCTTCGAACTCGTGCCGCAGCTTTTCCAGCGGTTCCCAATCCACCACGCGCGGCAGTTCCGGCGCCTTCAGCGGGGCGGACGCGCCGAACAGGCTGTTCATGCCGCTCTCGCGCTCCGCCGCCTCGGCCTGGGCGTAGCGCAGCATGATTTCGATAGCGGAATGAACTTGGTGGCGGTTGGGCACCAGGCTGTCGAAGGCGCCGGCGGCGGCCAGGTTTTCCAGCTGGCGCTTGTTGATGACCTTGTTGTCCAGACGGCGGGCGAAGTCGAACAGGTCGCGATAGGGGCCATTGGCGTCCCGCTCCGCCACCACCGCCGCCATGGCCGGCCCGCCCACGCCCTTGACCGCCGCCAGGGCGTAGCGCACGGCGCGGTCGCCGTTGGGCAGGATCTCCACGCGGAAGATGTCGCCAGAATGGTTGATGTCCGGCGGCAGCAACTTGATCTTCAGCCGGTCCAGTTCCTGCCGGAACTGGTTCAGCTTGTCGGTGTTGCCCAGATCCAGCGTCATGGACGCGGCCATGAACTCCACCGGGTAGTTGGCCTTGAGGTAGGCCGTCTGGTAGGCGACCAGGGCGTAGGCGGCGGCGTGCGACTTGTTGAAGCCGTAGCCGGCGAACTTGTTCACCTGGTCGAAAATCAGGCCCGCCTGTTCCGCGTCCACCCCGCGCGCCGTGGCGCCGTCGATGAACTTGGAGCGTTCCTTCTCCATCTCCTCCTTGATCTTCTTGCCCATGGCGCGGCGCAGCAGGTCGGCGCCGCCCAGGCTGTACCCGGCCAGCACCTGGGCGATCTGCATCACCTGTTCCTGGTACACCATGATCCCGAAGGTCTCCTTCAGGATGGGCTCCAGCGAGGGATGCATGTAGTCGGGCTCCTCCTGCCCGTCCTTCACCTTGATGTACTTGGGGATGTTGTCCATCGGGCCCGGCCGGTACAGCGAGACCAGGGCGATGATGTCCTCGATGCGGTTGGGCTTCATGCGGCGCAGCACGTCGCGCATGCCCGAGCTTTCCAGCTGGAACACGCCCGACGCCTCGGCCCGGCCCAGCAGCTTGTAGGTCTTCTCGTCGTAGAGGTCGAGGTTCAGCAGGTCCAGGTCCGGATAGCGCGGCCGGATCAGCTCCACCGCCTTCTGCAGCACGGTCAGGGTCTTCAGGCCCAGGAAGTCGAACTTCACCAGGCCGGCCAGTTCCACATACTTCATGTTGAACTGGGTGACCGGCATGTCCGACCGGGGATCGCGGTACAGCGGCACCAGCTGGTCCAGCGGGCGGTCGCCGATCACCACGCCGGCGGCGTGGGTGGAGGCGTGGCGGTAGAGGCCTTCCAGCTTCAGCGCCACGCCGATCAGGCGGTCCACCGTCTCATCCTGGCGGCGCATCTCCTGCAACAGCGGCTCGCCGTCCAGCGCCTCCTGCAGGGTGACGGGGTTGGCCGGGTTGTTGGGCACCATCTTGCAGATGCGGTCGACCTGGCCGTAGGGCATCTGCAGCACGCGCCCCACATCGCGCAGCACGGCGCGGGCCTGCAGCTTACCGAAGGTGATGATCTGGGCCACGCGGTCATGGCCGTACTTGGCCTGGACATAGCGGATGACCTCGTCCCGGCGATCCTGGCAGAAGTCCACGTCGAAGTCGGGCATGGACACGCGTTCGGGGTTCAGGAAACGCTCGAACAGCAGGCCGAAACGGATGGGATCCAGGTCGGTGATCAGCAGCGACCAGGCGACCAGCGAGCCGGCGCCCGAGCCGCGGCCCGGCCCCACGGGGATGCCGTTGTCCTTGGCCCACTTGATGAAGTCCGACACGATGAGGAAGTAGCCGGGGAACTTCATCCGCTCGATGACGGACAGTTCGTAATCCAGGCGCTCGCGGTAGCGCTTCTCCGTGTCCGCCTTATCGTCCTCCCCCATCTCGGGCGTGAAGACGTAGCGGGTCAGGCGGAAGGTCAGGCCGTCATGGGCCTGGGCGCGCAGTTCCTCCGCCTCCGTCCGGCCTTCCTCGGTGGGGAAGTTGGGCAGAATGGGGTTGATCTTGCGCGGCATGTAGGCGCAGCGCTGGGCGATAACCACCGTATTGTCCACCGCCTCCGGCAGGTCGGCGAACAGCGCCCGCATCTCCTGGGCACTCTTGAAATAGTGGTCGGGGGTCAGGCGGCGGCGGTCGTCCTGCATGATGAAGGCGCCATCGGCGATGCACAGCAGGGCGTCGTGCGCCTCGTACATGTCGGCGGTGGCGAAGTAGCAGTCGTTGGTGGCGACCAGCGGCAGATCGTGGGCGTAGGCCAGATCGACCAGCGCGCCCTCGATGCGCTGTTCCGCCCGGCCGATGGCGGTGTCCTTGTCATGCCGCATCAGCTCGACATAGAGGCGCCCGGGGAATAGGCGCTTCAGTTCCAGCAGCAGCTCGGCCGCGGCCGGTGCCTGGCCTTCCAGCAGCAGGCGCCCCACCCCGCCGTGGATGCCGCCGGTCAGCGCGATCAGGCCATCGCTGTGCCCGTCCAGCGCCGCCATGGACACCTGGGGCTCCAGCCCCGGCTCCGTCTCCATGTACGCCTTGCTGATCAGCTCCATCAGGTTGGCGTAGCCCGCGGCGTTCTGCGCCAGCAGCACCAGCTGGTCGGCGCCGAAGGTGCCGGGGCGCTGCGGCCCGCGCGTGGTCGCCACCGGGCCCCAGCGGCCGATCCACATCTGGCAGCCGACGATGGGCTGCACGCCCGCGTCCGACGCCGCCATGGCGAATTCCAGGCTGCCGAACAGGTTGCCGGTGTCCGTCACCGCCACCGCCGGCATGGCGTTCTTGGTGCACAGCTTCACCAGCTCCTTCACCTTGATCGCCCCCTCGGACAGCGAGTAGGCGGAATGAGTGCGCAGGTGGATGAAGCCGGGATGGGACATGGGGGCGGGACGGTCCGGGACAGGGGTGGGACAGGCAGTTTACGAAGGCCGCGAAGGCCGCGTCACCTGTCCTCTCGGCAACCCCGATTCCCCCAATGAAAACGCCCACCTGGAGAGGGCGCCGGTGTTGCCCGGCACCACCCCAGGTGGGCGCTGTACTCTACGCCGTCGCGACTCAGGCGGCCTGAACCGACGAGCGAATCAGGTGGTCGAAGGCGCCCAGGGAGGCCTTGGCCCCTTCGCCCATGGCGATGATGATCTGCTTGTAGGGCACCGTGGTGACGTCGCCGGCAGCGAAGATGCCGGGGACGGAGGTCTCACCATGGTGGCCGACGATCACCTCGCCGCGCTGGGTCAGTTCCACCGTGCCGCGCAGCCAGTCGGTGTTGGGCAGCAGACCGATCTGCACGAAGATGCCCTCCAGCGCCAGGCGATGCGTCTCGCCCGTGGCGCGGTCTTTGTAGACCAGGCCGTTCACCTTGTTGCCGTCGCCCGTGACCTCGGTGGTCTGGGCCTGGGTCAGGATGGTGACGTTGGCCAGGCTTTTCAGCTTGGTCACCAGCACCGCGTCGGCGCGCAGCTGACTGTCAAATTCCAGCAGCGTGACGTGGGAGACGATGCCGGCCAGGTCGATGGCCGCCTCGACGCCGGAGTTGCCGCCGCCGATCACCGCCACGCGCTTGCCCTTGAACAGGGGGCCGTCGCAGTGCGGGCAGAAGGCCACACCCTTGGTCTTGTACTGTTCCTCGCCCGGCACCTTCATCTCGCGCCAGCGGGCGCCGGTGGCCAGGATCAGGGCCTTGGCCTTCAGCTTGGCGCCGCTTTCCAGCGTCACCTCGTGCAGGCCGTCGACCGTGGCCAGGGCCTTGGCACGCTGCTGGTTCATGATGTCCACCTCATAGGTGCGAACATGCTCTTCCAGGCTGCGGACCAGCTTGGGCCCTTCCGTCGCGGTGACGGAGATGAAGTTCTCGATGCCCAGCGTGTCCATGACCTGGCCGCCAAACCGCTCCGCCACGATGCCGGTGCGGATGCCCTTGCGGGCGGCGTAAATGGCGGCCGCGGCGCCGGCGGGGCCACCGCCCACCACCAGCACGTCGAACGGGTCCTTGGCGTCGATCTTGGCGGCCTCGCGGGCGACGGAGCTGCTGTCCAGCTTCGCCAGGATCTCCTCCAGCTCCATGCGGCCCTGGCCGAAGGGTTCGCCGTTCAGGAAGACGGCCGGCACGCCCATGATCTGGCGCCGCGTCACCTCGTCCTGGAAGACGCCGCCGTCGATCATCTCATGGCGGATGCGGGGGTTCAGCACCGCCATCAGGTTCAGGGCCTGCACCACGTCCGGGCAGTTGTGGCAGGTCAGCGAGATGAAGGTCTCGAAGTGGTAATCGCCCTCGATGGCCTTGATCTGCGCGATGACCTCGTCGCTGACCTTGGGCGGATAGCCGCCGGCCTGCAGCAGCGCCAGCACCAGCGAGGTGAACTCGTGGCCCATGGGCAGGCCGCTGAAGCGGATGCCGATGTCGCCCGCCGGCCGGTTGACGGTGAAGGACGGGCGGCGGCCGGCGCCGTCCACGTTCTCGTTGATGTTCACCAGGGCGGAGGCTTCGGCGATATCGGCCAGCAGCTCCATCATCTGGCGGGAGGTGGCGCTATCGTCCGGGTAAGCAACAATCTCGATCGGCTGCTTCACCCGTTCCAGATAGGCCTTCAATTGGGTCTTGAGATTGGCGTCCAACATCGGGGCGGGCTTTCTGGCGGAGATTGAGGGAAAGGGCGGGCAAAGAGGGGGCGGTCACCGGCGCCAGGGAAGGCGGCCAGATGCGCATTTTGAAACGTAATGTCACAGGCGGACTGTTCAAGCGGGCGCGCCACCGAAGGCGTCGCGGCCCGGACCTAAGCCTCCGAGGGCGTGGGCCGGGAGGCGTCCAGGGGCCCGAGGGCCCCCGGACAGGAACCGGGACGTCGCCGTCCCGGTCCGGCATCAACCAACGCGGATCAGATCTTGCCGACCAGATCCAGCGACGGCTTCAGGGTCTCGGCACCCTCGGTCCACTTGGCCGGGCACACTTCGCCGGGGTGGCTGGCCACGTACTGGGCGGCCTTCACCTTGCGCAGCAGCTCCGACGCGTCACGGCCGATACCGTTGTCGTGGATCTCGCACAGCTTGATCTGGCCTTCGGGATTGATCACGAAGGTGCCGCGCAGGGCCAGGCCCTCTTCCTCGATCAGGACGTCGAAGTTGCGGGCCAGCGTGGCGGTCGGGTCGCCGACCAGCGGGTACTGCACCTTGGCGATGGTGTCGGAGGTGTCGTGCCAGGCCTTGTGGGTGAAATGGGTGTCGGTCGACACGCCATAGATCTCCACGCCCAGCTTCTGGAACTCGGCGTAGTTGTCAGCCAGGTCGCCCAGCTCGGTCGGGCACACGAAGGTGAAGTCGGCCGGGTAGAACACCACCACGGACCACTTGCCCTTCAGGTCGGCTTCGGTCACGGGCACGAACTTGCCGTTGTGGTAAGCGGTCGCCTTGAAGGGCTTCACTTCGGTATTGATGAGGGACATCGTTAATTCCTTGGCTGTTGAATTAATGAATAGCGGTCGGTTTCGGCGGGGCGCCCCGGCCG
The DNA here is from genome assembly GCF_007828035.1 of Nitrospirillum amazonense. Lineage (GTDB taxonomy): Bacteria > Pseudomonadota > Alphaproteobacteria > Azospirillales > Azospirillaceae > Nitrospirillum > Nitrospirillum amazonense. The sequence goes on from NZ_VITV01000001.1 coordinate 214,311, forward strand.
CGATCCCCATCAGGGGCCCTGCGGCGTTCGCCCTACCGACGAACAGGACCATACCGACATCTTAGAATAATTCCAATTATAAAAATTGAGAGCCGTTTGCAGTCGCAGCATGCCAGCGTCGCGATGCGCGATGGAGGCGCCCCCTTGGCATCGGCGACAGGCGGGGCCAACAGAGAGGCGATGGTCCCGACCGACCGGTGGGGCCGGCCGGGTGCCATCTTAAAAGCAGCGGCGGTGAAGCGCCACCGCTAAGCCCTTCAGCCCTGCGGGATGGTCAAGCCCTCGCCCTTACAGGTGGCGACGAAGTCATTCAACACCTTGCCGATCACCTGCGGCACCATGGTCTTGGACTTGGCCATGGTCTGCTGCATCACCTGAGGCATCTGGGTGATCAGCTTGGCCCCCGCCGGCGTGTCATAGAACGCCAGCACCTGCTCCAGCTCCGCCTCCGTGAACAGCTCCGCATAGGTGGTGGCGATGGCGTCGGTCACGGGGGCCAGGGCCCTTTTGAAATCGGGCAGCAGCCGCTTGTCGACCAGGCCCTGCACGTCCGCCTCCCGCCCGGGGTTGGCGATCTTCAGCTTCTGCACCAGGGGATCGATGGCCATGGGCAGTATCTGCTGCATCAGGTCGCCGGCGTGCGTCTTCTCAATCAGCTTGTGCGCCAGCTCCAGCGATTTCGGCGATGGCGTGCCGGCATTCTGGGCGCCGGCGTTTTGAGCGAAGGCCGGAGCGGCCACCATGACCCACGCGCCGACCAAGCCGGCGGCAATTCCCTTCAACAAAGCGCTTTCCCCTTCTGGTGTTGCTGAATTCAGCACCACCAGCCTAACCCGCCGCCCCGCGCGGCGCGATGGCCAACCGCCACTTATGGCTGAATGTCGCAGGGCGGATTACATCCGTAGGACGCCCTCTCACCCCTGGGGCACGACCAGGCCCTTGCCCTTGCACGCGGTGACGAAGTTCCCCAGCACGGGCCCTAGGGCCTGGGGCAGGACGGCCTGCGCGCGGGCGCGGCCCCGCTGCTGCACGCCCGGCATCTCCTTCAGCATCTTGGCCCCTGCCGGCGAATCGTAGAAGGCCAGGATGGCCGCCAGCTCCGCCTCCGTGAAGCGCGCGGCGTAGGCCTGGGCATAGCCGTCGATGACCGGCGCCATGGCCTTGCGGAAATCCGGCAGCAGCGTGTGCTCGAACAACGCGTCGACATCGGCCTCGCGCCCCGGGTTGGCGGCCTTCAGGTTGAAGGTCAGCGGCTGGACCGTGGCGCCCAGGACCTGCTGCATCAGGTCATCGGCGTCGACCCTGTCCGCCAGCGCCCGGGCCAGTTCCAGGGCTTTGGGCGTTGGGGCGGCCATGGGGGTGGGGGATTGGGCGAGGCCCGATCCAGCCCACATCATGACGACCATACACAGGCCGGCCATGCCAGCGGCGGTTCCCTTGCGCACTCCCATCCCTCCCTTGCCGTGCCCTGCGGGGCTTTATGCCCGCGAGCTTAGCGCCAGGGGTGCGGGATCCGGAAGATGGGGGCCGCCGTCTACATCTAAATGTCAAACGCCGCCGCCCGGCATCCCGGACGGCGGCGTTGCGGTCTTTGCGGCGATGCAGGCCTCAGCCCGGCTGGTACAGCTGGTCGAAGCTGCCGCCGTCGGCAAAGTGGGCTTTGTGGGCGTCGTGCCAGCCACCGAAGGTGGTGATGTCGAACAGCTCCACCTTGGCGAACTTGTTCACCACCTCCTGCAGCACCACCGGGTCGCGCGGGCGGTAGAAGTGCTTGGTGGCCAGAATCTGCGCCGGCTGGGTGTACAGCGTCTGCAGGTAGGCCTCCGCCACCCGGCGGGTGCCGTGGCGGTCCACCACCTTGTCCACCACCGCCACCGGCGGTTCCGCCAGGACGGAGACGGACGGGGTCACCAGCTCGAACTCGCCCGGGCCCAGTTCCTGTATGGCCAGGTAGGCCTCGTTTTCCCAGGCCAGCAGCACGTCGCCCAGGCCACGCTGCACGAAGGTGGTGGTGGCGCCGCGCGCGCCGGTGTCCAGCACCGGCACCTTCTTGAACAGCGCCTTGATGAAGTCGCGGGCCGCCGCGTCGCCGCCCTTGGCACGGGCGTAGCCCCAGGCCGCCAGGTAGTTCCAGCGGGCGCCGCCGGACGTCTTGGGATTGGGGGTGATGACCTCCACCCCCGGCTTCAGCAGGTCCGGCCAGTCCTTGATGCCCTTGGGGTTGCCCTTGCGCACCAGGAACACGATGGTGCTGGTGTAGGGCGTGGAATTGAAGGGCAGGCGCTTCTGCCAATCCTTGTCGATCAGGCCGCCATTCTCGACGATGGCGTCGATATCGTAGGCCAGCGCCAGCGTGACCACGTCGGCCTCCAGCCCGTCGATGACGGCGCGGGCCTGCTTGCCCGACCCGCCGTGCGAGGTGTTGACGCTGACCTGGTCACCGCCCGAGGCCTTGGCCCATTCCTTGGCGAACAGGTCGGCATATTCCTTGTAGAACTCGCGCGTCGGGTCATAGGAGACGTTCAGCAGCTGCGAGGCGGAGCGCGCACGCACCGACCCCAGCAGGGCCACGCCGGCGGCACCCGCCATGGCGGTCAACAGTGTTCTGCGATGCATTCGGATTCCCCCTAGGTAGTGCGAGCCCCGGCCCGGAGTCCGATGTCCTGACCCCGGGGCCCCGGCGAAGGAGGGCGCATCCCCTGTGACAGGACACCGCACCCCATCCGCGCTGTTGACGCCCATGACAAACGACACCGCAATCTGTGTCAACCGAAACATTAATAACAGATAATTGATGTTATTATGAGGTGCGCCGATTTCCTAGCGGCCATTATCCCGCCAAGCCAAAGCTTTGCCCGGATCCGCGCCGATTAACCAAAATGAGTCTGTGGAATTGGAAGCGGATCACACCATGTCGGCGCATGGCAGTGTTGCGGCCCACCCCCCGTTCCGGGCGCCATCACCATCACCTTTCCCGCAATTTTGTCACAGAAGCTTGAAGGAAAATGGTTTTCCATAACGTGAGACCGTCATCGCGACCATGGCGCGGGGCTTGGGACTATCCGAATGCCAGGACGCTGGAACCTCGACAAACATGCCGTTTACGAACACATTATGAGGGAACATTGACGCTTTCACAGGAATGTTCCGTACAATGCCCGCCGCCTTCCCCCTGTTCCTGACACTGACCGGCCAGACGGTGCTGATCGTCGGCGGGGGGGAATTGGCCCTGCGCAAGGCGCGCCTGGTGGCGGGCGCCAGCGGCGACGGCCGGGGCGCGCGCCTGGTGGTGGTGGCGCCAGATGTGCACCCGGATCTGGCCGCGCTAGCCGCGGAGGTGCGCCGCCGCCCCTTCGCCGCCCATGATTTGGACGGGGTCACCCTGGTGTTCGCCGCCGGCGAGGATGAGGATGAGGCGGCCCTGGTGGCCGACTTGGCCCGCGCCCGGGGCCTGCTGGTGAATGTGCCGGACCGCCCCGCCCTGTCCACCTTCATCATGCCCGCCATCGTCGACCGGGGCCCTATCACCGTCGCCATTTCCACCGGCGGCACCTCACCCGTCCTGGCCCGCCGCCTGCGCGCCCGCATCGAGGCGGCGCTGGAACCGGGCCTGGGGCGCTTGGCCACCTTCCTCGACGGCTTCCGCGCCGCCGTCCGCGCCGTGAAATCCGACGAGACCGCGCGCCGCCGCTTCTGGGAACGGGTGATCGATGGCCCCATCGCCCAGCGCTTCCTGGCCGGCGACGAGGCTGGCGCGCATGAGCAACTGGTGAAGGTGCTGAACGCCGCCGAAAGCGCGGAGGGCGGCTCCGTCGCCTTGGTGGGCGCCGGCCCCGGCGACCCGGATCTGCTGACCCTGCGTGCCCTGCGCGTGCTGCAGAACGCCGACGTGGTGGTGCACGACAAGCTGGTTGACGACCGCATCCTGGATTACGTCCGCCGCGACGCCCGCCGCGTCTATGTCGGCAAGTCCAAGTCCTGCCACACCGTCAGCCAGGATGAGATCAACGCCCTGCTGGTGCGCGAGGCCCAGGCCGGCCACCGTGTCGTCCGGCTGAAGGGCGGCGACCCCTTCGTCTTCGGCCGGGGTGGCGAGGAGATGGCCGTGCTGCGCGCCGCCGGCGTGGCGGTGGAACTGGTGCCCGGCATCACCGCCGCCGTGGGCTGCGCCGCCGCCACCGGCATTCCCCTGACCCATCGCGGCCTGGCCCAGGGCATCACCCTGGTGACCGCGCATGGCGCCGCCGCCGAGGGCGGCTCGGCCGAGCCCGCCATCGACTGGACGGCCCTGGCCCGCCTGGACCACACGCTGGCCGTCTATATGGGCCTGAGCAAAGCCGGCCTGGTGGCCGAGCGCCTGATCGCCGCCGGCAAGGCGCCCGGCACCCCGGCCGCCGTGGTGCAGAACGGCACGCGTCCGGACCAGACCCTGGTCGTGGGCCGGCTGGCCGACCTGGGCGCGCTGGCCGCAGGCCTGACTGGCCCCGCCCTGATCCTGGTGGGGGAGGTCGTGACCCTGGCCGACCCCGCAAAAATCGCCGCCTCCGACATCATCACCGACATTTTCACCACCCTCAGCTCCACTCCGGGCCGCCTCGGCGACACGACCCCGGAAAATGGGCTGAAAGCCGCCGTCTGAAGAGGATAGTCCCATGGCCCGCGTTACCGACGCCCCCAAGGTCGTCACCGCCAACCGCCTGCAGGACGGCGCCGTCGTCTGGCTGACCGCCGCCGGTACGTGGTCCACCCGCGTGGCCGATGCCCAAGTGCAAACCGAGGCGCCAGAGGCGGAGACGGCCCTGGGCATCGCCCGCGCGTCCGCCGCCCGGCAGGAGGTGGTGGAGCCCTATGCCGTGGACGTGGCGGTGGAAGCCACCGGCCCCCGCCCCCTGAAGACGCGGGAGTGGATCCGTGCCGCGGGCCCCAGCATCGACGCCATCCCCACGGCGGCGTGACGTCGGCGCCCCCAAAATTCCCGCATGAATGAAGACCACATCGAGCTTGCCGTCATGAGCCCCTCCGCCGCCGCCCGTCAGATCGACCCTCCCGCCAACGGCCTGCCCAGCCACGCCGGCATCTACCACTACGACCAGGTGGACCGGGATTTCCTGAAGGAGCGGGTGGAGCAGTTCCGCCGCCAGGTGGCCCGCCGCCTGGCCGGGGAGCTGACGGAGGACGAGTTCAAGCCGCTGCGCCTGATGAACGGCCTGTACCTGCAGCTGCACGCCTACATGCTGCGCATCGCGGTACCGTACGGCATCCTGACCAGCCGCCAGGTGCGCCAGTTCGGCCGCATCGCCCGGCAGTACGACAAGGGCTTCGGCCATTTCACCACCCGCCAGAACCTGCAGTTCAACTGGATCAAGCTGGTGGATGTGCCGGCCATCCTGGACCTGCTGGCCGAGGTGGACATGCACGCCATCCAGACCAGCGGCAACTGCATCCGCAACGTGACCTCGGACCAGTTCGCCGGTGTCGCCAGCGATGAGGTGGTGGACCCCCGCCACTATGCCGAGGTGCTGCGCCAGTGGTCGACCCTGCACCCGGAATTCTCGTTTCTGCCGCGCAAGTTCAAGATCGCCATCACCGGCAGCAGCGCCGACCGCGCCGCCATCTGCATCCACGACGTGGGCCTGATCGCCAAGCGCGACGCCGAGGGTGCCGTCGGGTTCGAGGTCTATGTCGGCGGCGGCCTGGGCCGCACGCCCTTCATTGCCAAGAAGCTGCGCGACTTCCTGCCCGAGGATGAGCTGATCGCCTATCTGGAGGCGGTCTTGCGCGTGTACAACGCCTATGGCCGGCGCGACAACATCTACAAGGCGCGCATCAAGATCCTGGTGCACGAGCTGGGCATCGACGCCTTCCGCGACGAGGTGGAGGCCGAGTTCGCCCGCATGCCGGTGGCCCAGTACCGGCTGGAGCCGGCCATCCTGGACGGCATCCGCGCCCGCTTCGCCGGCCAGCCCTATGAGGCGCTGGAGCCCATCTCCGGCGTCCTGGCCCGCGCGCGGCTGGAGGACCAGGCCTTCAACCGCTGGGTCCGCACCAACGTCGCCGCCCACCGCCAGCCGGGCTACGCCATCGCCACCATCACCCTGAAGCCGGCGGGCGGCATCCCGGGCGACGTCTCGGCGGATCAGATGGACGCCATCGCCGACCTGGCCGACCGCTACAGCTTCGGCGAGATCCGGGTGACGCATGAGCAGAACCTGGTGCTGGCCCATGTGCGTCAGGATGACCTGCCCGCCCTATGGACGGCGCTGGCCGACATCGGCTTCGGCGAGGCCAATTCCGGCCTGATCACCGACATCATCGCCTGCCCCGGCCTGGACTACTGCGCCCTGGCCAACGCCCGTTCCATCCCCCTGGCCCAGCGCATTTCCGAGCGCTTCGCCGACCTGGACCGCCAGCACGACATCGGTGAGCTGAAGATCAAGATCAGCGGCTGCATCAACGCCTGCGGCCATCACCATGTCGGCCACATCGGCATCCTGGGCGTCGACAAGAAGGGGGTCGAAGCCTACCAGCTGACGCTGGGCGGCTCGGCCGCCGAGGTGGGCGCCATCGGCGACATCCTGGGCCCGGCCCTATCGGCCGATGAGACGCTGGACGCCATCGATGCCGTGGTCGGCATCTATCTGGACCGGCGCCAGGACGGGGAACGCTTCCTCGACACCCTGGCCCGCATCGGTCACACCCCGTTCAAGGACAAGGTCTATGCCGCTCATTGACTCCGGAAAGCTGGTCGACGACGCCTGGGTGCGCCTGGGCGATGACGACGCCCTGCCGGCGGCGGACGTGCCCGTCATCGTCAGCCTGTCCCGCTTCCAGAAGGACCGCGCAACCCTGGTGGGCCGCAACGGCGGCCTGGGCGTCTGGCTCGCCAGCAACCAGCACCCCAAGGACATCGCCGACCACCTGGCGGATTTCGCCCTGGTAGCGCTGGACTTCCCCAAGTTCCGCGACGGCCGCGGCTTCACCATCGCCCGCGAGCTGCGCGAGCACCTGGGCTATCGCGGCGTCATCCGCGCCACCGGCCACACCCTGCCCGACCAATATCTGGCCCTGGTCCGCTGCGGCGTCAGCCAGGTGGAGATTCCGGAAGGCCGCGATCCGGCGCTGTGGGCCCACGCCCTGACCGAGATCAGCACCGCCTACCAGGTGTCGGTGGCGGGCCCCCTGTCCATGGCGCGGCTGTCGCGCCACAAGAAGACGGAGCATGCAGCGTGACGGCGACAGGCGACCGGGCGGCCAATCTGGCCCGGACCTACGCCGGCCTGACGGGCCTGGCACTGCTGGAACCGCTGCTGACGCGGGAGCTGAAGGGCGAGATTGCCCTGGTCTCCTCCTTCGGGGCGGAATCCGCCGTGCTGCTGCACATGGTGGCGGAGATCGACCCGGCCACACCGGTCATCTTCCTGAACACCGGCAAGCTGTTCGGCGAAACCCTGCGCTATCGCCGTGAGCTGGTGGCGCGCCTGGGCCTGACCGACGCGCGGGAGATCAAGCCGCTGCCCGAGGACGTGGCGGCGCGCGACGCCGACGGCCTGCTGTGGCGCACGAACCCGGACGCCTGCTGCCGCTTCCGCAAGGTGGAGCCGCTGAACCGCGCGCTGGAGGGCTTCGGTGCCTGGATCACCGGGCGCAAGCGCTTCCAGGCCAGCACCCGCGCCGACCTGGTGACCATTGAGGCGGCCGAGGGGCGGCTGAAGGTCAACCCGCTGGCCGACTGGGACCGTGACGATCTCGTGGCCTATCTGGACCGCCATGACCTGCCGCGGCACCCGCTGGAGGCCGACGGCTATCTCTCCATCGGCTGCATGCCCTGCACCGACCGCGTCGCCCCGGGCGATGATCTGCGGTCCGGCCGCTGGGCCGGCATGGGCAAGACGGAATGTGGCATCCATCTGCCGCTGTCCGCCGTGGCGGCGCCCTCCAGCTAAGCCCGCCTCAGCCCTGGGCCTCTTTCGGCACGGCCTGCGGGCCGGCGGCGGGCCCAAGGGCGGTGGAGCGCGAGGCGGCGTCGCGCGGCTTGAACACCTCGCGCAGCTTGTCCACCGCGGCATCGAACATGGCGAACACCGCCTCTACGCTGTAGCCAGCCAGGAAGGCCGCGCCCAGCAGTGAGATCTGGGCGGAGGCCGTGGGTTCGATGGTGGCGACCACGCTCTTGTAGAACAGCCCGGTGGACAGCCCCAGCGTCAGGCCCAGCGCCCGGCGCAGCACCATGCGGAAGCCCAGTTGCGGCATGAAGGAGGCATTGATCACCGCCTCCGTCAGCACCCGCGCGATATAGGCGCAGGCACCCAGCAGCCCGAAAATCGCCGGCAGGACGTACAGCGTCAGCGCCGTGCCGGCGCTCCACGCCAATTCCACCGTGTGCAGCAGGACCGTGTCGGCATCCTCCCCCGAGGGGGCGGCCGGCGCCCCGGCGTCCCGCCGCTGGCAGAAGCCGTGTGCATCGAAGCTGAGGGTCACGACACGGGAAAGCGGGTGGCAGATCCAGGGGGCGAGCAGCTTCGCCGCCGCCTGCCGCCGCAGTTGGACCAGCGGCTCCTGAGCCGCCGTCAGGGCGGAGGCTCCCGGGCTGGCGTTGGCGTCCGCGGCCCCCTCCCCCATGGGGCGCTGCGCCGCCGCCCCTTCGATGAACAACAGCTGGCGCACCCCGGTCTGGGCCAACAGGTTGGTGCCGTTGGCGGCGTGGATCTGCACGATGGCCGTGACCAGCGCCACGCCCACCAGCCACACGACGCCACTGCGTATGGTCCTCTGCACCAGCCCCGCCCGGGTCAGGGAGCGCCACCAGCCCGCCAGGCCCAATTCGCGCCGAAACTCGCGGATATGGCGCAGGCTGCCGCTGGTGGCCGGGGCGATGACCACCGACAGCGCCTGGTACACCACCCACAACGCCTGCTTATCCTCCAGGCTCAGCCGCTCCGGCGGGCTGGCGGTGACGCGCACCGCCGCGTCGATCACCGCCCGTTCCAAGGCCAGGCCCCGGCCGGCGGCGTAACCCAGCATGATGCGCACGTCATCCTGCCATTCGTCCCAGCGCTGGTGGTCGCGCGCATCCGTCCCGCCCGCGGCCGGCGCCGCGGCGATCCCGTCTCCGTTCGTTCCATCGGTCATGGCCTGCCCCTCCCCGCCGCAAGATCTCAATTAAAGAGATATGCGACAGCAAAGTCTTTCTCTTTTTTTAAGACATTGGCATTCCGGCGGTTCGCCGCCATGCTTCGCCCGCCGGGGACGACCCCGGCCCAGCCATCCGCCATCCCCGGTGGCCGGCGTCCCTTCGGCGGGGACGGCCCCGCCCCTTCACACACACCGGAGAACCGCCATGGCCTGGCTATGGTTGCTGCTGGCCGGCCTGTCCGAAGTGGGCTGGGCCGTGGGCCTGAAATACACCGACGGCTTCACCCGCCTGGTGCCGTCCGTCCTCACCATCGCCGCCATGGGCATCAGCCTCGGCATGCTGGGCCTGGCCTTGCGCACCCTGCCGCTGGGCACGGCCTACGCGGTGTGGACCGGCATCGGCACGCTGGGCACCGTCGTCGCCGGCATCCTCCTGTTCAACGAGCCGGCGACGGCCCTGCGCCTGGCCTGCATCGGCCTGATCGTGGCCGGCATCGCGGGCCTGAAGCTGGCGCACGGGTAAACCTCAGATTACCCAGGTGACCACCATGGCGGTGTCCACCACCGCCATGGCGGCCATGCAGACCCAGCCCAGGACGCGCAGGACCGGTGGCAGGACGAAGTCGCCCATGATCTCGCGCTTGGTCGCCATGCGCATCATCATGACGATGACCGGCACGGCCACCAGGCCGTTGACCACCGCGCTCCAGAACAGGGCTTTCACCGGGTCCATGTCGATGACGTTCATGACCGAGCCCACGGCCATGGCCAGCAGGATGGCGCCGTAGAAGGCCTTGGCCTTGTCCCAGGGCCGCGCCAGGCCCACCGGCCAGCGCCGCGCCTCGCCCAGCGCATAGGCCGCCGACCCCGCCAGCACCGGCAGGGCCAGGAGGCCGGTGCCGATGATGCCCAGGGCGAAGACGGCGAAGGCGAAGGTGCCGGCGATGGGGCGCAACGCTTCCGCCGCCTGGCTTGAGGTCTGGATGTCGGTGACGCCGTGGACATGCAGGGTGGCGGCGGTGGTGATGATGATGAACAGCGCCACGCCATTGGACAGCAGCATGCCGATGTAGGTGTCCAGGCGGATGCGCCGCAGTTCCTCCGGCGCCTGTTCCGGCGCCTTTTTCAGGGGCTGGGCCTCGGGGTCGCCCTTTTCCTCCTCCACCTCCTGGTCCGCCTGCCAGAAGAACAGGTAAGGGCTGATGGTCGTGCCGAAGACGGCGACGACGGCCACCAGATACTCCGATTTCAGCGAGACGGGCGGGTGGATCACGGCATGGCCCAGCTCGGCCCAGGGAATGGGCACCACCAGTACGGTGGCGACATAGGCGAACAGCGACAGCGTCAGCCATTTCAGGATAGAGACGTAGCGGCAGTAGGGCACCAGGATCTGCAGGGCGGCCGAGGCGCCGCCGAACAGCAGGACGTACAGCCATTGCGGGCCGCCGATCAGCAGGCCCAGCGCCGCCCCCATGGCCCCCAGGTCGGCCCCGATGTTGATGACGTTGGCCGCCACCAGCAGGAAGACGATGGCGTTGATGGTCAGCGGGGGATAGTGGCGGCGCAGGTTGCCGGCGATGCCATGGCCCGTCACCCGGCCGATGCGGGCGCTGATTTCCTGGATCGCCGCCATCAGCGGGTAGGTCAGGATCAGGGTCCAGGCCAGGCCGTAGCCGAACTGCGCCCCCGCCTGGGAATATGTCGCGATGCCGCTGGGGTCGTCGTCGGACGCTCCGGTCACCAAGCCTGGGCCCAGGCATTGCCAGATGGTGCGGGGCTTTTTCGGCCCCCCTTCGCCGGTTTTGGAATCCCGCCCCGCCGGGGCGGGCGTGGGCACGGCTGTCGTTTCGGATGGCGCCGATCCCGGCTCCAGGGTGTCCAAGGCTAGCCTCCCCGCTGTCCCTTTGAAAGGCGGGCGAGCCGCACCCCGCGTGCGCGCTCGCCCCACCCTTTAAAGATGCGGACGGGATGCCTTGTTCCTTCCCGCTTCCAGGCTAGGCCGGTCAGGCGCCTTGCAGGACCGGCGGGTCGCACTCCTCACACTCTTCCTTCAGCGCCGGTTCCGCCAGGCGGTCCAGGATCTGCTTCAGGGTGGCGAGATCGGTGGCGCAGCCCTGGGCCTCTGCCAGGATGCTGTCCATGATCTGGAAGCCCAGCGACCGGTAGCTCTCGAACTGGCTTTCGGAGAACCACTGGTCTGTGGTGGATTCGTGCGGGAAGGTGGGGTGGGCGTTGGCGTAGGCCTTCACCCCCGCCCCTTCATCGCAATTATGGAAGCTGGCCTTGACGTACAGGATGATGCCCGGCTTGGCCGCCGGCCCGTCGGCCATGGCGTAGTCGATGACGCCCATGGCGTGATAGGGCACATCGGTCAGCGTCACCCCCGGCGCCGGCCGCGGCTGCATCTTCTGCAGTTCGTGGAAGCGGATGGGAATGCCGAAGTCGATGCCGATCTTGCGCACGGCCATGCCCAGATCGGAGTAGGTGAAGGTGGGGTCCTCACCGGCGTCGCTGACCACAATGTAGCGGCAGCGGCGGCGGACCATCTCATAAAGGCCCAGATCCTCGAAATGGCCGCCGTCCGACAGGGCGACATAAGGCTGGTCGTCCGTCGTCAGGCCGAAGGCGTCCTTCACCAGGGGTGCCGCCGCCGTCGGCGGGCCGTTGCGGTACCAGGACTTCTCCCCCACCGGCGCCGGATTGCCCAGCCACCAGCCCAGCCGCATGTTCAGCAGGGTCAGCAGCAGGGACACGGTGGGTGAGGAGTGATAGCCGGCGTTGGGGTCCACCGCGGCCCCGGAGATGGCCATGGCCGTGCCCAGCGAGATGCCCGGGTTGGTGGGGTCATCCTCCGGACGGGGCGGGCATTTCGGCTGGCGCGCGAACGGCCACAGGCGGAACCGGCGGCCGCTGTGCGACGAGCCACCGTATTTCGAGGACGGCCGGAAGGCACCGCGATAGGCCACCAGGGTGCCGCCCGGCTGGTCCAGCAGGGGGCACAGCGACGCCGCCCCGCTGTGCAGCGGCGTGATGGTGAAGGACATGCCCTTGCGCTGCTGCCACGCCAGATTACGGGTGGAGATGACGTTCAGGGTCGTGTTCAGGACATGGAAGGGCCGCCAGTTGTCGCCCGTCCGGTCCTCACGCTTCGCCGGCCACAGCGACTGCATGGTCGGGTTGTCGTCCATGTCGAAACCGGTGAAGCGGTCCGGCTTGCGACCGATGTGCGACGCCCCCAGGAAGGCCCGGACCAGGCGGTTGCGATAGAGGCCGTGCAGGGAAAAGCGGTTGATGTTGATGTACTTGGACGCGAAGAAGGCGATGATGCCCAGGATCACCCCCGCGATCACCAGCAGCGGCACCACCATGCTGCGCTCCTGCGCCTCCACCATGCCGCTCTGGAACAGCACCGACCCGGCGCTGTCCGGCAGGATGAGGTAGTTGCCGTAGGAGATCAGGTAGGCGAACAGGGAGTCGCGCAGCACCACCAGGTCGATGACGGCCGACCCCAGCACCAGCAGCAGGGCGAAGAACAGGGGCGCCGACAGGCTGGCCGCCACGTTGTAGGCAATGGCGACAGGGCTGCGGTTGGGGGCCTGGTTGGACGGCTGGGCCGAGGTGCGGCCGCTGCCGCCCGTCAGCCAGCCGACCATGGCGGTGGCGCCGCCGCCGGCCACCAGCCAGTCGAACAGGGCCTGCGTGCCCAGTTCCACCTGCCCGGCCGTCCACGACCCCAGGAGCGCCAGGGCCACGCCGGCGATCCAGGCGATGCAGGTCGCCAGGTACCAGCCGGCCGACCGCGCGAACCACTCGCGCTGCTCATCCGAGCGGGGGGTGTTGCTGGTCAGCGCCACATAGCAGGTCTCGGCCATCAGCTGCGACACCAGCAGCCACGGCGGCGCGAACAGCAGCAACAGCAGCAGGCGCACGGCCGGATCACCGCCGGAGCCGATGACATGGGCGCCGAAGCCCAGGAAGGCGCCGTAGGCGATGCCCGCCACCAGCCAGCCCCAGGTGGTGCGGTGCTTCAGCCGCGCCCAGCGCTTGAGGTCCAGCAGCGCCGTGAACAGCTCCCCCGTCGTCAGCAGGGTGATGAGCTGGGCCGCCCCGTAGACGACGAAGCCGAGGATGCCGCCGAAGACCAGCAGGTCGGCCAGCGGCGTGACGATCAGCAGCTGATAGCCGATGGTGGTGTCCAGGGCCCCGGTCCAGGCGACGCCGCCCAGGAACATGGGCAGCAGGTTGCCCTTGAGGAATTGTCCCTGTGTTGGGCTGGCCGTGCCGCTGAGCCTCATGGCGCGCAGCGTGAACCTTAGTCCTATGAGCACCAGAGCCAGGGAGATGACGGCCAGGATGACCAGGGCCAGGCCGTACTTCTGGTCGCCGAAGGGATGAGACAGCCAGGCCACGCCCACGGCGGCCAGCTTCACCACCACCAGGCTCAACAGGAACAGCGGGATCAGCAGCACCCAGTTCAGCAGCAGGTTGCGCAGGATCATCGCCGCCGCCGCCCAGGTATCGGCCGAGACCAGACCCACCTTGGGCGTGAGGTAGTTGCTGTCGCGGCGCAGGTCGCCGATGGCCGTGGGCTCGACGGCGCTGACCTCATGGCCGCGGGTGTTCAGCTGCGGCAGCACCTCGGCATAGGGCTGGCGCGACAGCCATGCCGACAGCCAGCTGCCGATATAGCCGCCGCCGGAGACGGTGGAGAGATAGTTGAACTGGCCCAACAGGGCCTTGTCCGGCGGCGGCAGGCGGAAATCCTTGCAGGGCCGCGGCCGGGCGGCCAGCGCCTGGATGATGCCCAGGCCGAAGGTGGCGCTGCGGATGCCGCCGCCCGACAGGCAGAGGGCGGTGGATTCCAGGGTGTTGAGCGCCAGGGTCAGGTCCTCGTCCTGCACCCCGTCGAGTACGTGGTCACCATGGATGCTCTTGGCCTCGGCCCGCAGAACCTCGATGGTGCTAAGCGGATTGGTCATTGGTCTAGCCCCCCTGAGTCTCACGCCCGCGCCTGATGGCGGCGGTTCTGCTGGCAACGGGTCTGCTCGATGATCACCTCGGCCGCCTTCTCCCCGATCATGTAGACGGCGCTGACGATGAAGTAGCCGGGGATGCGCGGGAAAACGGAGGCATCCACCACCCGCAAGCCCTTGACCCCATGGACGCGGAAATCACTGGACAGCACGCCACCCCCCGTGGCGCTGCCGATGGCGCAGGTGCAGGAGGCGTGATGCCCCCAGGCATGGGTGCGCACGAAGTGCTTCAGCTCCTCATCCGTCTGCACGGCGGGCCCCGGCAGCAGTTCCTGCTTAGCGATGCCCTGGTCGTACAGCTTCTTGGTGACGGCGCGCACGAAGCGGATGCCCTCGACCACGCTGTCCAGGTCCTGCCCCGACTTGTCGGTGCCTTCTTCGAAGTAATGGAAGTTGATGTAGGGGGTGTCGCGCGGGTCGGCCGACCGCAGGGTCACCTCGCCGCCGCGGTTCAGCGTATGCGCCTTCAGCACCGCCCAGGTCAGCATGTTCAGATGCTCCGGGAACAGGCTGGAATAACCGGGGTAGTAGCCGCGGAACTCACCCAGCAGGCCGAAGCAGAACAGGTCGGGCATGGGCCGCTCGGGCGCCGAGCGCTTGGTGACGGCCAGCACGGCGCCGTTGGTGGTGTAGACGCCCTCGCGCTTCTCCTTCCATTGCTGGTACTGCGGATCGCCGGCGGCGAACTTGGCGCCTTTCAGCACCTCCCAGTCCGTGGTCATCTCGTTGACGACGCCGACCTCGTAGCGGTCCTGCAGGTTGCGCCCCACGCCGGGGCTGTCGACCCGTACCGGGATGTTGAATTTCTCCAGCGTTTCCCGGGGGCCGATGCCTGACAGCATCAGCAGCTGCGGCGTGTTGAAGGCGCCGCCGGACAGGATGACCTCATGCTTGGCGTAGACGGCGCGCTTTTCCCCGCCCGTGCCCTGGGCGAAAGAGGCGGAATACAGCTTCTCACCTTTCTCGTATTCCACGCCGATGGCGCGCGGCTCGCCCCCCAGCGGCCCGTCCTGCGGCGCGGACTCGTCGAACAGGACGCGGGTGACCAGGGCGTCCAGTTCGATGTGCAGGCGATCGGGATGCTTCTCCGCCACCTCCAGCAGGCGCTCGCGCGTGCCGGTGCGGGCATGGTTGCGGTTGGACAGGGGGACGTAGCGCAGGCCGAACGCGTCCGCATCCACCAGCCGCACGTCGTTGGGATCGCCCTCCCCCTCCAGCAGCCATTCGAAGCCCTGGTCGGGGTTGGGATCGCGCAGCAGCACGGCCTTGGCGCAATCCAGCAGTCCCTGGATCAGGGGCTTGTCGCCCAGCGCCTGCAGCGGGATGGCCTTCTGGGTGTGCAGCCAGCCGCGGAAGCCGTGGCCCGACGGGTTGATCAAGCCCAGGCTCAGCCAATACAGCAGGCGATAGAACCAGCGGTAATGGCAGTTCTCCAGCTTGCGGAACAGCCGGCGCATGGCCTCCGGCTTCCAGCTGATGTCGCCGGTCAGGTCGGCGATGAACTGCCAGTCCTCGTTGTTGGGATAGACGACGATCTGGGCGTTATGCGCCGTGCAGCCGCCCAGGGTGCCGGCGCGGGGATAGAGGATGCCGTCGACCGGCCGCCCGTTGGGCGGTGGATACACCGGCACATACTTGGGGTCGGAGGTCTGCACCGCCTGGTCGCTGTAGTGGCGCACGAAGAAGTCCCAGCGCATGCCCGTGTTTTCCGAGGCGAAGGCGTGGAGGACCGGCACGTCGTAATCGTCCGGCAAACGGTTCTCGTTCGGATAATAGGGATCGCCCCCATGGGACTTGCGCGGGTCCCCCCCCGCCTCCAGCACCAGGACGGTATACCCGGCCTCCGCCAGGCGGGCCGCCACCGTGCCGCCCCCGGCGCCGGAGCCGACGACGATGAAATCATACTGCGCGGATTGAACGGATGCGTCGTTTACATCTGCCATAGCCTGTCCCCCATGCCTGGCCCGTGGGAATGCCGCCCCAACCGCCGGCCGCGGAGCACGCGGCCGGACGGGGTTTGAAGGGCGGGGTGGTCAGAAGGTCTTCAGGAACTCGATCAGCGCTTCCTTGTCCTCATTGCTGAGCGCCGTCGTCTCGGACGTGAAGCTGGTCCCGAAGTAGTGGCCGCGGTTGACCTCGAAATCCGGGCACTTGCTGAAGTCCAGCAGCGGCTTCCGGAGGTTGGCGAACACCTTGCGCGCCTCCTCGTCTGTCGCGTTCTTGGGCAGCTGCGCCAAGTCGTGGGTCGCTTTTTTCAGCAGCTGCAGCAGTTGGACATAGCGGGGCAGGTTCTCCGCCAGGGTGGCGTCGTCCTTGTACAGCTCGGTGTTGGAGATGAGGTTGACCGGCGTGTCCTTCGGGATGGGCCCCACCATCAGGTCGCCGTCGCCGAAGATGCTGGGCAGCCAGCGGTGCAGCGGGCTGAGCAGCGGCTTCAGGAAGGCGGGCAGGAAGCCGCCGGGCACCTTCAGATAGCTGCCGACACTGGTGCGGTCGATGAGGAACACCCCCTTGTCGCCCAGCAGCTTGTCGTGGGGGCGCGTCTCGGGCGACAGCATCTGCCGGATCGAGACCTCGAAGGTCTTCACGCGCTCCTCGACCGACGGATTCAGCGGGTCAAACGGGTAGTAAGGCTTTTGGTCGGGCGGCGGCGACGGCAGCGGCGGCTGCGCGTAGAATGACCCGCCGGGCCAGCCCACCGTGTTGTTCACCAGGTAAGGCGCTGTCGACCACAGGGCCACCAGCGAGGGCACGCGGGTGTAGCCGCGGCCGCCGGCCGGCATGACGTAGTCCTTCTCCTCACCCGTGAAGGGATCGTGGATCTTGATGGTGCCGACGGACGGCAGCTGCTTGTAGGAGGTGGAGGAGAAGTTGTCCCAGATGTTGCCGGCGATGGCGTTGGTGGCCAGCGGGCTGCAGGCGTTGGTCTGCAACAGGGTCACGGGCACCCGCATGTCGGTTGACAGGTAGTTGTCCGTCAGGAAGTCCGGCGCCTTCACCATCTCCTTCATCTGCGCCTTGAAGGCGTCCGATTTCACCCAGGCCCAATACTCGTTCCAGCAATTCAGGTAGTCGGGGCCGTTGCACGTGCTGAAGTCGATTTCCTTGGGCAGCGGCGGCTGCTTGCTGGAATGGCAGCCGGCGCAGGTCTCGGCGAACACCTCCTTGCCCCGCTCCAGCTTGGCCAGGTCGGTCGTCATATGGGCCTTGCCGCCCGGCGCATCGGCCAGCTTGTGGCCCTTCTGGATATCCGTGTTCAGGAAATACTCGGCGAGAAAGCCCGTCTGTGCTTCCGTCGCCTGCCAATAGCTGGAGTTCTTGCGGCCCACCTCGATCTGGATGGCCGTGTTGGGCACGCCGCCGAACAGCGGGTTGAAGTGGCGCAGCCATTCCTCGCTGAACAGGCCGATGTTGATGAAGACGCGGTTCAGCGCCCCCTGCACCCCGACGCTGTCGGAACCGTCCTTCAGCACGTGCGGCGTGATCACCCGCTTGCCGTCGAGGCTGCCCTTGAGGAATTCGTTGTTCAGCTCGGGCCCGCTCAAGGTCTCAATCCCGCGCTGCATGGCCACGTTCATGCGGGCGCCAAGGCCATAGACCGCGTTCATGGTGCGGGGATTGTTGATGTAGTCGGTGGAAACCAGCGAGGTATCCAGCGCGCCGGGGCGTGAGGTGTGCACCAGCTGGATCAGGTAGTTCTGCTCGCTCGCCTTGCGCTCCGGCGAGCCCGGCTTGCCGTAGTTCCAGCCGAAGATGCGGTCGATCCAGAAATACTGGGCGCCGACCACCGCGCTCATGTTCTCCCACTTCGGGTTTTCCGGGTCGGCCGGCGGGTTGGTCGGGCTGGGCCCCACATGGCAGAAGCCGCAGGACATGCCCACGCGGTAGGGGCGGACCAGGTTCTTGTCGTTGTAGTAGGACGGATCCTCGTAATACTTCTTCGCGTCCCAGTGCTTCTTCGCCTTTTCGTCGAAGGCGGGATTGGGGAACAGGCGCAGGCCGACGATGCCCGTGGGATAGCCGTAGTAGGAGCCCACCGGGAACTCGACGCCGTCCAGCTTGGTGCCGCGCGCGCCGATCTTGACTCCGGGGTACTTCTTCTCATTGGCGAAGGGGTCCTCGGGACAGTTGGGATCATCCTTCACCCGCTGATCCAGCCACAGGCCGAACCGGTCCTCCGAGGGGCCTGTGGGCGCCACGAAGCACGGCTCATTCATCAGACCCAGTTCCCTGAACCGGGTACCACGGCCATAGGCCAGCGACGGATGGCTGGAGATGGTCTTCAGCAGGTCGAAGTTGCCGAAGGCGCTGTCCGTGATGAGGTCCCAGAAGCGGTCGTTGCCGCCAGTCCACACGATCCAGTTGTTGCGGCCCTTGACCTCATCCGAGGTCAGCTTCACACCGCCGTCCATGTCCTTGAAATAGTCCTCGTCGGCGGCCGGGAAGGTGTCGGCGGCCCGTTCGGCCCGCATCGCCTCATCCTTCACCTGCTTGTCACCGCAGCCAGACAGCAGCAGCACCGCCGCCACCAGGGTCGCAAAGACCCCAAGACCGATCCGCGCCATGCCCCACCTCGCGCCCTGAAAAGTTGTTCGTTGGTCTGGACATTATATCCGGAGCGAACTAGTCTCAAGCCAAAGATACAACTTACAGGAAATATAGTTCCTGTTGTTACGCCGTTTATCTCGAATTTGATATCCGGCTTCCACCCCTAAAGTGTAATGCCACCCTTCAAAACGACATAACCCTTCCGACGGGGTGCGGGTGGCTGAGCAGGCTTGAATACCATTGAAAATCAATGTGATACGGCGCATTGCGCGAACCTGGCGGGACTGACGGAGGAAGACGATGGGGCGCATCTTCAACAGGACCAGGGGCCTGAACATCCTGGGAAAAGCGCTGCGGCGGCTGCGGCTGCCGGGGCTCGCGCTGGTTGCATGCCTTGGCCTGGCGAGCCCACAACCTGCACGCGCGTCGGACCATGCCGACCCGACCAACCTGACCGACCCGACGGCCAACATCACGGATCTGTTCTTCTACCCGGACGGGGACGACATGATCCTGATCTTCGACGTCAACCGTGCCCTGCTGGCGCCCAAGCCCTACAACCTGGCGCCCTATGACTATGAGATCCACATGGACCTCACCACGCCGGTGTCCTTCCAGGATCCGGTCATCCGCGCCCGGTACGGCGGCACCGTGCTGGTGCCCGACCAAATCCATCCCGACGTCACCATCAAGGTGAAGCTGCAGGACGACGTGACGGTGAACACCATCACCTACACGGGCCTGAAGGATACCGACAAGATCAAGACCTACTTCGGCGTGCGCGACGACCCCTTCGTGTTCCCGCGCTTCTTCAAGAAGAACGTCATCGCCATGGTGATGCGCATCCCCAAGAGCGCGTTTCCGGCGGACCAGCACGACTTCATCCTGTGGGGCACCACCGCCAAGGATGGGACGGAGGTCGACCATGTCGGGCGGTCCATCCGCACCCAGTTGCCGCGCTTCGGCTTCATCAACACGATGCCGCCCAAGGACCAGCTGAAGGCGCTGATGGCGCGCAAGGCCAAGCTGGACAACATCTACAACTACCTGCACAGCGCCAAGGAATGGTGGGCGATAGCAGCAGCCGACTTCCTGCAGTTCACCCTGCAGCTGCGGCCCTATGACCTGCAGCCCGACGTCATGGTCTACACCGACCGCTTCCCCGTCGGTTACCCCAACGGCCGCCTGCTGACCGACGACGTGGTGGCCCAGACCTGCGCCTTTGGCGACTGCCTGCTGCAGGAAATCTCCTTCATCGAGGGGCCCTATCCGCGCGCCACGGTGAACGACAAGCCCTTCAGTGCCGAATGGCCCTACCTGGCGCCGCAATGGCCGGACCAGACGCCGGCGCCATCCAACGCCCACAGCGTCCTGCCCTGGGTCATCCTGGGCGTGATCGTGCTGCTGCTGGTCAGCTGGGGGATCGTGGAGATCATCCGCAGCCTGGTCCGGCACCTGCTGCGCTGGTGGTGGCGCCGGATTGACGCCTGATGGGGACGGGACGCGCCTGCCTGACCGCGCTGGCGGTAGCCTTCTGGACCGCCGGCGCCCTGGCGCATGATTTCTGGATCGAGCCGTCCACCTTCCGTCCCGGCCCCGGCACCGCCGTGGCGGTGGGCCTGAGGGTGGGGGAGAATTTCATCGGCGATCCCGTGCCCCGCACCGCCAGCCTGATCGACCGCTTCTTCGTCCGCCAGGCGGGGGAGGAGCAGGCGGTGGGCGGCGCCGACAACATCGACCCGGCCGGCTTCCTGCGCGTCGACGGCCGGGCCACCGCCCTGGTCGGCTATACCGGCGGCGGCAGCTATATCGAACTGCCGGCCGAGCGCTTCACCGCCTATCTGCGTCAATACGGCCTGGACGGCATCGTGGCGGAGCGGGAACGGCTGGGGGAAAGCGGCCAGCCGGGCCGCGAATGCTTCTACCGCTACGCCAAGTCCCTGCTGGCCGGCACCATGGCCGACCCGGCGGTGACCCGGCCCCAGGGTTTCACCTATGAGATCGTGCCCGACGCCGACCCCACGGTGGCCGGCACCGCTCCGGTGCGCGGCCATGTGCTGTTCCTGGGCCAACCGGTGGCGGGGGCGGTCGTCACCGCGCACCTGCAAGGCCAACCGGCCGTGCGCCTGGCCACGCGCAGCGACGCCCAGGGCGCCTTCGCCTTTCCCCTGCCCCAGGGTGGTGTCTGGCTGATCCGGTCGGTGCACATGGTGCGGGCGGGCACGCTGGCCCACTGGCTGCATCACCGGGACTGGGAAAGCCACTGGGCCTCACTGACCTTCGACTGGCCGGGAGCCCCGTCATGAAGGGCTGGCTCTGGGCCTTGCTGCTGGCGCTGTGCCTGGCGGGAGGCACCCAGGCGCATGAGATCGGCACCACGCAGGTGCAGCTGACGGTGGGGCCGGGCGACGCCTGGTCCGCCACCATCACCACCGCCCCCACCGCCTTGGTGAACAAGCTGGAGGCGGCGGCCGGCCAGCCGCTGAGCCGCGACCTGACGGCGGAGCGGGTGCGGGCCATCCTGCCCGCCTACGCCGCCGCCATCGCCGCCCAGGTGGATCTCAGGGCCGACGGCGCCGCCCAACCCGCCACGGTGGCGGTGGAACAGGTGGAGATGCCCAGCGACATCACCCTGCCGGCCTTCGTCGTGCTGCGCGCCGGCGGCCCCCTGCCGCCCGGAGCGCATGCCGTCACCTGGCGTTACGGCCTGGTCTACAGCACCTATGGCGTCGTCTTCACCGACGCCACCGGCGGCACCCCGCAAACCCAGTGGCTGGAGGGCGACGCCGCCAGCCAGCTCTTCGCCCTGGCGGCCAACGCCGCCCCCCTTTCCCTGCCCCGGCTGGCGGCCCAGTACCTGGAACTGGGCTTCCTGCACATCCTGCCCGAGGGGCTGGACCACATCCTGTTCGTGTTGGGCATCTTCCTGCTGACCACCCGCCTGCGCTCCATCCTGGTGCAGGTCACGGCCTTCACTCTGGCCCATTCCGTCACCCTGGGCCTGACCATGTACGGCGTGATCAGCCTGCCGTCGCGCGTCGTGGAACCGCTGATCGCCCTGTCGGTCGCCTATGTGGCGGTGGAGAACATCGTGACAGCACGCCTGACGCCCTGGCGCCCCCTGGTGGTGTTCGCCTTCGGCCTGCTGCACGGCATGGGCTTCGCCGGGGCCCTGGCCGACCTGCACCTGGCCCGGCGCGACGTCATCCCCGCCCTGGTCAGCTTCAATGTCGGTATCGAGCTGGCGCAGTTGTCCATCATCGCCGCGGCCTATGCCGCCGTGGCCCTCGTGTGCGTTTCAGGTCGGCAACGGGACAAGCCCTGGTACCGCCGCCGCGTGGTCATCCCCGCCTCGTCCCTCATCGCCGCCACCGGCCTGTTCTGGACGGTGCAGCGCGTCGCGGGCCTTTAACCCTTATGGGGCCGCTGCCACGGCGCGCGTGACATGGCCGCATAACTTCCGGTAATTTCACTACAAACAGGAAGGAACGCCGCAGCAGCGCGCCTGGTTCCTTCGTGAAGTCATCGGCAGGGTCGGGGGTTAGCTTCATGCTGGGTCGCATACGCGGGATGATGGACAGTCTGCGTCCGTCGGAACGCAAGATCGCGGAAATCGTCCTGAAGCGGCCGCACGCCGTCGTCACCGCCTCGGTGGCGGAAGTGGCGCGTGAGGCCGACGTCAGCCAGCCCACGGTGGTGCGCTTCTGCCGATCCATCGGCTGCAGCGGCTATCAGGACTTCAAGCTGCGCCTGGCGCAGGACCTGGCCACGGGCACGCCCTTCGTCGATGCCGACCTGATGCCCGACGACCCGGTGGCGGAGGTGGCGGCCAAGGTCATCGGCCGGGCCATCAGCGCCTTTTCCCGCATGCGCAACCAGCTGAACGCGGAAAACCTGAGCCGGGCCGTGGACATCCTGGCCGCCGCGCGGCGCATCGAGATCTACGGCTTCGGCGCCTCCGGCATCGTGGCGCAGGACGCGCAGAACAAGTTCTTCCGCCTGGGCGTGCCCGTCATCGCCCACAGCGACGTGCACGTGCAGGCCATGGCCGCCAGCATCCTGGGGTCGGACGGCGCCGTCATCGCCATTTCCCACACCGGCCGCACGCGCGAGCTGCTGCGTTCCGTCGACCTCGCCTTGGACGGCGGCGCGCCGGTGGTGGCCATCACCTCGGGCGGGTCGCCGCTGGCGGAGCGCGCCACCGTGCCCCTGCTGGTGGACGTGGATGAGGACACCAGCATCTACACCCCGCGCACCTCGCGCCTGTCGCATCTGGCCGTCATCGACGTGCTGCAGGTGGCCGTGGCCCTGCGCCAAGGCACGGCCCTGGGCGAAAACCTGGCCCGGGTGAAGCGCCCCTTGCGCGAACGGCGCATGACGGAACGGGTGTGAGCATGAGGCGCCGGCTGGTCCTGGGCACCACCCTGGCCGTAGGCTTGGCCAGCGGGCTGGCAGCGGGGCAAGCGCACGCCGGCCTGTGGCTGAGCAGTCCTGATTTGGCGGCCGACGGCACGCTGACCGCGCCCCAGGCCTGGGATCGTGACGGCTGCGGCGGCAAAAACCTCTCCCCCGCCCTGCGCTGGGGCGGGGAGGCGCCGACGACCAAGAGCTTCGCCCTGATCATCATGGACGCGGACGTCAAGAAGGGCTTCCGCCACTGGATGGTGTTCAACATCCCGGCCGGCGTGCACAGCCTGGCCGCCGGGGCCGGGGCGGCCGACGGCAAGGCCCTGCCCAAGGGGGCGGTGCAGGCGCTGAACGACTTCGGGCCCAAGGGCTACGGCGGCCCCTGCCCGCCGCCGGGCCAGACCCACCGCTATGTCTTCACCCTCTACGCCCTGAACAAGGACACGCTGGACCTGAACCCGGACCAGCCGGCGGGCGCCCTGGAATCGCTGGTGCTGACCCACGCGCTGGACAAGGGCCGCCTGCTGGCCAAGTCCCCCCGCTTCGAGAGCGCACCGGAAAAGACGGCGGAGAAGGCCAAGCCGACGGATGAGAAACCGGCGCCCAAGGCGGAACCGGCGACGTCAGCGCCCAAGCCCGCGCCAGGGAAGACACCAACGCCGGCGGCGGGAGACACCCCGAAATGACCCGGTCCCTGGGCGACCTGGCGGCGACGGCCCCCACCCGCACCACCGCCGACGACATCCTGGCGTTGTACATTCCGTGAGCGGAACGATCCATATTCTGGGTCTGATCCTGGCCGGTGGCCTGGCCCGCCGCTTTGGCGGTGATGAGGTACACGCGGTTGACAAGGCGCGCCTGATCCTGGCCGGCCGGCCCCTGCTGGCCCATGTGCGCGGGCGCCTGGCCCCCCAGGTGTCGGCCCTGGCCTTGAACGCCAACGGTGACCCCGACCGCTACCGCGACCAGGGCCTGCCCATCCTGGCAGACACCGTGCCGGGATATCCCGGGCCGCTGGCCGGCGTGCTGGCGGGGCTGGAATACGCCCGCACCCAGGGCGGCCATACCCACGTGCTGAGCGTGCCGGCTGACTGCCCTTTCCTGCCCCAGGATTTGGCCGCACGCCTGGCGGGCGCAGCGGCCCCGGGCGGCGTGGCCTGCGCCACCTCGGGCGGGCAGCGGCATCCGGTGGTGGCGTTGTGGCCCGTGGACCTGGCCGACCGCCTGCGCCAGGCTCTGGTTGAAGAGGACGTGCGCAAGGTCGGCGTCTTCCTAGCGGGTCAACCCCTGGCCCTGGTGGACTTCGCCGTCGAGGCCATCGACCCCTTCTTCAACATCAATACCCCGGATGATCTGGATGCGGCCGCAGCCTTCCTCTCCAAGGGATTAGCCCCGGCGATACAGGCGTAGCTATGTCCTAGGCGGCTATTCCGGCACCCAACGCGCGGTGCCACGCTGGGTGCCCCGATCCAGCGCTGAAAGGCCCGCCCCCATGTGCCAGCACGCCGGCTGTCCCCCGCACGTCTGCTTCATCATCCCGCCGCACATGATCGAGCATGTGGCGACCAACGCCAGCGACCCGACCCTGCGCAAGCGCGCCCTGCGCAACCTTTATCAGCAGGGCCTGTTGCGGGGCATGCGCGACAGCATGAACCAGTTCGCCTTCGCAGGCCTGGGCACGGGCACCAAGCAACGCAGCGTCTATGACGCCCAGCATGGCGGCGATCTGCCCGGCACCCTGGTGCGGTCGGAGGGGCAGCCGGACGGCCAGGACGTGGCCGTGAACGAGGCCTACGCCTACGCCGGCCAGACCTATGATTTCTATCTGGAGGTGATGAAGCGCAACTCCGTGGACGACAAGGGCATGCGCCTGGACTCCACGGTGCACTACAGCACCGACTACGACAACGCCTTCTGGAATGGCCAGCAGATGGTCTATGGCGACGGGGACGGGGAGATATTCGACCGGTTCACCAAATGCCTGGATGTCATCGGGCATGAACTGACCCACGGCGTCACCCAGTTCACCGCCGGCCTGACCTATTCCAGCCAGTCGGGCGCCCTGAATGAATCCTTCTCCGACGTCTTCGGCTCGCTGATCAAACAGTACGCCGCCGGCGACACGGCCGACCAGGCCGACTGGCTGATCGGGGAGGGCTTGCTGATCCCCAAGGCGGGCACCAACCGCACGGCGCTGCGGTCGATGAAGGCGCCCGGCACCGCCTATGACGACCCTACCCTGGGCAAGGATCCGCAACCCGCGACCATGAAGGACTATTACAGCGGGTCGGACGACAATTACGGCGTCCATATCAATTCCGGCATCCCCAACCATGCCTTCTATCTGGCGGCCACCGCCATCGGCGGCAAGGCGTGGGAGGTGGCGGGCCTGATCTGGTACGAGACGCTGACCACCCGCCTGCAGCTGTGGTCGGAATTCAAGGACGCCGCCGCCGCCACGCGCGACGTGGCGCGGAAATACGGTGACGCCGCCACCAAGGCGGTGGACGACGCCTGGACGGCCGTGGGCCTTTGACCCATGCTGCCGCCATGAGTGCCGACCCGCCCCCACCTGCCCCGCCCCTGCCTGTCGTCATCGAGTGCCAGCGCCAGGGCGGCATCGCCTTCCCCCTGCGCCGGCCAACGGTCAGCGTGGAGGTGGCGGGGCTGGACGAAGCGGAACGCCAAGCCCTGTCGCGCTTGCTGCAAGCCGCCGACATGGCGGACCAGCCACCCGCCTTTCCCGGCCCAGGCCACCCCGACGCCCTGGAAACCCAGCTGACCGTGGCCTGGCCCGGCCACAGCGCCACCGTACGCTTCCGCGACGGCGACGGGCACCCCGCGCCGCTGGATGAGTTGGCCGGCTGGGTGCTGCGACATAAGCGCTGACCTTAGGAGAACAAGCTGGCGCGACACACGCGATAGGTTGCGCCCTGTCCTGCGCATTGGCATCCTGATTCCGCTGCCGGTAAAGGA
The DNA here is from genome assembly GCF_007828035.1 of Nitrospirillum amazonense. Taxonomy (GTDB): domain Bacteria; phylum Pseudomonadota; class Alphaproteobacteria; order Azospirillales; family Azospirillaceae; genus Nitrospirillum; species Nitrospirillum amazonense. Next base: position 240,407 of record NZ_VITV01000001.1, read on the forward strand.
GGCGGAGATGGGTCGGTCCAGGGCGAGTTTGTTTGCCGCGATGTTGATGCTGGCTGTGCCGGCGGCAGCGCAGGAGGGCGCGCAACCCACCCCCGTACCGCCGGGCGCCCATCTGCCCTTCCAACGCTCCGAACGCCTTTCGGCGGGGGACTTCGTCGGGGAAATCCACGCCTACGGCGCGGTGGGCCCAGACTTGGCTCAAGCCCTCGCCACGCAATATGCGCGCCTGGGGCGCCCAGACCTGGCCTGGGCCGCAGGCCGCCTGCATGGAAAACCCGGATGCGACGTGGTCGCGCAGGAGGGGATATCCACCGACCCGTTGGATCTGTTGTCACGCCTGGCACAGGACCGCCGCGTGGTGATGATCAACGAGAACCATTTCGCCCCTACCTCCCGCGCCTTCTGGCTGGCGGTCCTGCCCCGCCTGCGCCAGATGGGCTTCACCCATGTGGCGCTGGAGGCCCTGTCGCCGCGCGGCGATGACTGGACCGATGGGGAGGTGCGCGAATCCATCGCTGGAGGCAAGGGCTTCGCCCCTTACCTCGGCGAACCGACCTTCGCCGCCGTCATCCGCCGGGCGATGGCCCTGGGCTTCACCCTGGTTCCCTATGACGAAGCCGACCTCGCCAGCCCGGGTGCTGACAGGGAAGAGCGTATTGCCTCGCGGGAGCGGGTAGAGGCGGCGCGTCTGGCGGACACGCTGACGCACATGCCAACGGACGGGAAATTGCTGGTCCTGGCCGGCTGGAGCCATGTCAACAAGGGACTGAGCGGCCCGGCGCATCTTCATTGGATGGCGGAGGTTTTCAAGGAGCGCACCGGCATCGATCCACTGACCGTGGATACCACCAGCTGCCAGCTCACCGGCCCCAAAGACTCCGCCGTCACCTATACGGCCCCCGACGGTGCCCCGAAAGTTATTCCCGCCGCCGTAGGCCATGTCGATATGCAGGTCTATATGCCCCTTCCCGGTGGCGATGACCTGATCGCCGCCGCCGGCGTCTCCCGCCATTGGCTGGGCCGGCCCGTGGCGATCCCAGCGGCCTTGCTGCCCAAGGGCGGCGATGGGGTGGTGGAGGCACGCAAGCCCGGCCAGTCCGCCGACACCGCGCCCTATGATCGCCTGTTCCTGCGGCCGGGCGAGGTCCTGCCGCTCTACCTGCCGCCAGGCCGCTATGTCCTGACCCTGCGCGGCGAGGGCGGCGGCATCCAGGCCAGCACCTCCCTCACCGTGGCCGCCCCGCCGCACGGCAAAACGCCAGGCACCGAATTGTCACAGGCAACCAACAGGGTAGCGCCGTCGCGGTAGGTTGCCGTCGCCGCCATTCACCGGCATGCTCAGCCCCATCACCAAGGGTGGTGGGCAAGGCCATACCACTTACCCGTAGGGTGCGCGCCGGACGAAAGGCACCCCCCGCGATGCTGCGCAAGACGCTGTTCCTGCTGCTGGCCCTGCTGGCCCTGGTCGCCTGACCTCGGGTCTTACGGACGGCCCAGTTCCCGCGTGAAGAAGCGGGCCATGACGTCGTAGGCGGCCCGCGCCTCCGGCGATTCCGGGTCGGAGAAGAAGGAATGGACCATGCCGTCCCAGATGTGCAGTTCCGTCCGCGCCCCGGCCTGTTCCAGCAGATCCTGGCTGCGCAGCGTGTCGCTCATCATGAAGTCGCGCGTGCCGGTGATCAGCAGGGTGGGCGGGAACTTGGCCAGCACCTCCGGCGACACGCCCGGCAGCACCAGCGGGTCCTGAGCGTTGGCGCCCTGGAAATAGGGCAGGTCGATCAGGCGCAGGCCGGGGCCCGGCAGCTGGCCGCCGTAGAGGGCCGACCAGGCCTGGGAATCGCCGCCACCATCCAGCACACCCGCGCAGAAGATGCCGATGGCGCCCGGCCGGGGCAGGCCGTGGGTCTGGAACCAGGCCACCGCCTCCGCCGTCAGGATGCCGCCGGCGGAACAGCCGTAGATACCGATGTTCTGCGGCTTGTAGGTCTTCAGCAATTCCTTGTAGACAGCGGCCACATCCTCGCTGGCGGCGGGGAAGCGGTGCTCCGGCCCTTGGCGGTAATCCACCGTCACCACCTTGATCCGGGACAGGGCCGCCACCGGCACCGCCTCCACCAGCCCGCCGGCCCCCGCCCCCCAGAGGAAGGCGCCGCCGTGCAGGTTGATCAGCACCCGGTCCGCCACCTGGGGACCCTTGGCCGGCGTCACCACCTGGGTGGGCACGCCGCCCATGGTCTGGTCGGTCACGGTGACAGGATAGAGCGCCCGCAGCCGGTTGGCGCGGTCCGTGTTCATGCGGTCGTAGAAGGCGCGGCTGGCCGGCACGTCCGTGATGGGCGGGGCGTGCACGTCGGCATAATGCTTGAACCAGTCCCGCGCCTCCGGCGAAGCGTAGGAGGAGAAGGGCAGGACCAGGCTGCCCGGCGCCAGCGGCAGGGTGACGCTGCCATCCGCGCCCACGGCTGAGGGCGGGGCATCGGTCTTCTGGTCGGCCGCCTGGGCCACCCCGGTGAACATCAGCGCCGTCGCCATAAGGCCGGCGCATGCGATGGCATGGATGGATGTCGTCCTGGTCATGTTCCCTCCCTGGGCTTTGTTTTGCCCCAGGATACGGGAAATGACATCGATACCATAGCGCTTACTTGGCGCCGCCTTAGAACAGCCCGTGCAGGGGAATGACGGTCAGCGGATCGCCGGGCCGCAGGCTGTCGCGAACCTCCTCCACCTCCGCCACGGCGTCGGCCACGGCCAGGGAGGACAGGGCGGCACTGCCACCGGCGCCGGCGAGATGGGCCACGGTGTCGGCGCCTTCCTGCCGCAGGACCACGCGCAGGTATTCACGCTTGCCCGGGGCGCGGCCGTGGGTGAAGCCACAGCGCACGGTGACGCGGGGCGGGTCGGCGATGGTTTCGCCCGACAGGCGCTGCACCAACGGCCGGCCCAACGCCAGAAAGGCGGCGAAGGCGGCGAACGGGTTGCCGGGCAGGCCCAGGAAGGGCGTGTTCCCGACATGCCCCCCTTTGATATGGCCGAACGCCAGCGGCTTGCCCGGCTTGAGGGCCAGGCGCCAGAAGTCGATGCCGCCCAGGGCCGCCACCGCCGTCTTCACATGATCCTCCTCCCCGGCGGAGACGCCGCCGCTGCTGAGGATCAGGTCAGCCCTGAGGCTGGACAGGGTGGCCGTCAGGGCGGCGGGATCGTCACCAACGATGCCGGCCGGCACCACGCGGCAGCCCAGGCGGCGCAGCAGGGCGGTCAGCAGGGGGCCGTTGGCGTCATGGACGGCGCCGGGGGGCAAGGGCGCGCCGGCCGGCCGCACCTCATTCCCGGTGGACAGCAAGGCCACGGTCAGGGGCGCCCGCACCACCAGGGTTCGCTCGCCCAAGGCGGCGGCCAGCGCCACCGCCGCCGGGAACAGGCGGCGCCCCGCCGGCAGCGCCACCGCGCCCACCGCGATATCCTCCCCCACCGCGCGGCAATGGCGACCGGGGGCAAGGCTGGGCGGGGCCAGCAGCACGTCGCCGTCCAGCTCCGCATCCTCCTGCATCAGCACGGTGTCGGCGCCATCAGGCAGGGGCGCGCCGGTGAAGATGCGTACGGCGGTGCCGGGCACCAGGGGATGGGGCGCGTTCCCCGCCGCCACCCGGCCCGACAGGGGCAGGCGCACCGGCCCCGCCGCCCCGGCGACATCGCGGTGGTCCAGGGCGTAGCCGTCCATGGCGGCCTGGGCGAAGGGCGGCAAACTCAGCGCCGCCACCACATTCTGGGCCAGGACGCGGCCGTCGGCCGCATCCAACGTCACGCTCTCGATGCCTGCGACGGGGGTGACCGCGCGCAGCAGGCGCTCCCGCGCCTGGTCGACGCTGAGCAAGGTATCGGGGTAGCAGTCGGCGGCGCCTGGCATGGGACTCGGCCGCCTTTCAGTCAGCGCGGGGCGGCAGGCCGTCATGGGACAAGCCGACATGGGCCAGGATGAAGGTGGCGATGTCCGCCACCGCGTCCAGGGGGAAACGCCGCAGGCCGGCCGGCACCTCCACCGGCAGCGGATCGTCCGCCGCCAGCGCCACGACGCTGGGGTCGCCGGGGAACAGTGGCGCCTTGCCGTTTTCCGCCCGCCAGATCTCCAGCTTGGGAATGGGGTCGTGCTTGAAACCTTCCACCAGCACCAGGTCCACGGGCGACAGCTTGGCCACCAGGTCGGCCAGCGTCGGCTCGGCCGCGCCGCGCAGCTCATGCATCAGGGCCCAGCGCCGGGACGAGGCCACCAGCACCTCGGTGGCGCCGGCGGTGCGGTGGCGGTGGCTGTCCTTGCCTGGCTGGTCCACGTCGAAATCATGGTGGGCGTGCTTCAGGGTGGAGACGCCGTAGCCCCGCCCCGTCAGTTCCGGGATCAGCCGGACCATCAAGGTGGTCTTGCCCGAACCGCTCCACCCCGCAAGGCCGAACAGCTTCATCTGGCGATCCTCTCCCTTTCACACGCGCCGGCATTTGATCCTGATCGGTCAAATGCCCCCTCAGGGCCGGCGGTCGCCGGCCTTTGGGGCCGCCTTGGCTTACTGCGGCGGCTCCCGCAAGTCACGCACATAGGCCAGCACCTCGCCATCGCGCTCAATGCGCACGATGTCCTGGCCCGCCGGGATTTCCTTGCAGGCCCAGCGGGTGAAGGCAAGGTAGAAATCGACCGGGCCGGTATTGCGGCGCGTCGGCTTCCAGGCCGGCGGCAGGTAGTGGAACACCGACGTGGGCGGGCCGCAAACGCGGATGCGGTAGGGCTGGGTCAAGGCCTGCGGACCTTCCAGCTTCACCATGGTGTCGGTCAGGCGCTTGGCCGCCTCGGACAGGGAACTGCCCCAGTAGTCCAGCTCGAACTTCGGCCCGGCGCCGCGCACGCCGCCCACGAAACGGTTGAACCAGATCGTCTCATAGGGGTGCAGGTGGGCCATGAACCCGACCTGCACGGCGGCGCAGGCCACCAGCAGCGCGGCCATGAAGGGGTTCAGCCAGAAATTGCGCGGCCAGCGCAGGGGCAGGCGCGTCAGCAGGCCGTTCAGGCCCAGGCCGGCGGCCGTGGCCAGGGGCGGCATCAGGAACAGCATGTGGCGGATGCCGTCGTACAGCACGGCGTCCGTCGCTACCACGGCGGCCGGGGGCAGCAGCACCGCGGTGGTCAGCGCCACTCCATCCAGGCGCACGCCCGCCGGGAAGGGCCGGCGCAGGGCGGCCACGGCGCCGAAGGCCGCGATCGCAGCCAGGCCCAGCAGTTCCACCTCCGGCAACTTCACGCCGAAGCCCACGGGCAGGTACCACCAAGGCAGGTTGGTGGTGCGCACCTGCACGCCGGCGAAGGTGAAGGTGAAATCCATGGGGAACTTGGAGAACTCGGCCAGCGCCTCCATGGGATGGCGCAGCGGGTTCACCTGGGCCCACGGCCAGGCAGCCACCATGACGATATAGGCGATGGGCACGGCGATCCACATCCGGCGCACCAGGCGCCAGGCCGTGGCGCCCGTCTGCCGCGCGTCGTCACCGGCGAGCACGCCCTTGGCCAGGTGGGCCAGCAGCGTCAGCATGATGGGACCGGCCAGCAGCACGCCGCCCACGCGGATGCCCAGCGCCATGCCGAAGCACAGGCCCAGCATGGCGACGGAGCCCAGGGACGGTCCCTTGGCGTCGGTGTCCAGGCCACGCCCCACCCGCACCAGCCAGGACAGGGTCCAGGCGGCAGCCACGGCGAAGGGCACGTCCTTGGGGTTGGCGAAGGAATGGCCCCACCAATCCGGGATCAGCAGCAGGCACAGGCCGGCGATCAGCCCGGCGCGCGATCCCGTCTCCTCACCCGCCATATCCCGGGCGATCCGGCGTACCGCCAGCACGCCCAACAGGCCGGTCAGCCCGCCCACCAGGCGGCGGGTGGCGTAGACGTCCAGCGGCAGCAGGTTTTCGAACAGCGCCTCGGCCGTATCGAACAGGGCGCCATAGAGGTACAGGTTCTGGAATTCCAGGACCGCGCGGTCCTTGCCCAGAGAGGAATACCATTCCAGCGCCCGCTGGCCGTATTCCACGTGCAGCGGCTCGTCAAACGTGATGCCGAAGTCGGGGAAGGTGCAGGACACCACCGCGACCGCCACCGCCATGACCAGCCAGAAGGCAATGTCCCATGGCGACAACCGGCGCCACAAGGGCGAGCCCAGGCGCGCGCCGGCCGGCACCATGCGTCCGGCGCCGATGGTTCCCACGCCGATGCTCCGAGCACCGATAGACGGCGCTGCAGGGGCGGTGTGCGGGCGGGCGGGGGCCGACGCGTCAGGGGTACGGAGGAGGGACATGGGGGTCAGGGATGCCCCCCGGCACCGCCGGCGATCACCGCGGCGGGGGCCGACGCGTCATCGAAGCCCACCTTCTCGTTCACCAGGTACATCGGGCGGCCCTTCACTTCGGTGAAGACGCGGCCAAGATAGTCGCCCAGGACGCCTAGGCCGATGAGCTGCACGCCTCCCAGGAACAGGACCGCCACCATGAGCGAGGCGTAGCCGGGCGTGTCACGGCCGAACATGATGGTCTTGGTGATGATGACCAAGCCATAGAAGAAGGAAGGCACCGACAGGGCGATGCCCAGCCAGGACCAGACACGCAGGGGCACGTTGCTGAAGGAGGCGACGCCGTCCAGGCCGAAGCGCAACAGGCGCCAGAAGTTGAAGGAGGTGGCGCCGGCATGGCGCTGCGCCACCTCGAACGGCACGGCGACCTGGCGGAAACCCACCCAGCTGAACAGGCCCTTCATGAAGCGGTTGCGCTCGGGCATGGCGTTCAGCGCATCGACCACGCTGCGGTCCAGCAGGCGGAAGTCGCCGGCGCCGCGCGGCAGCGTCACCTCGGACAGGTTGTCCAGCAGGCGGTAATAGATCTTGGTCAGGAAGCGGCGCAGCCACGGGTCGGTCAGCCGGCTGGCGCGCACGCCATAGACCATCTGCATGCCCTGGCGCCACTGCTCCACGAAGATGGCGATGGTTTCGGGGGGGTGCTGCAGGTCGCCGTCCATCAGCACGACGGCGTCGCCGATGGCGTGGCACAGGCCGGCGGACATCGCCGCCTCCTTCCCGAAGTTGCGCGACAGGCGCAGCAGCTTGATCCGGGGTTCACGCGCCTGATGGTCCCTGAGGGCGGCGAAGGTGCCGTCGCGCGAGCCGTCATCCACGCAAATGATCTCAAACGGCAGGCCGATACCCTCCAGCACCGGCACCAGGCGCTGGAACAGGGCGGCCAGGTTGCCTTCCTCATTATGCATGGGAATGACGATGGACAGGCGCTTGGCCGCAGGTGCCGCCGCCTGCTGCGCTTTGGAACCGGACGCGGCCGAGAGGGAGGTCAACATGGGAGCGGTATCTGACTCGAGTTCTGACAACGTGATCATGCAGCGGCGTCCGCCTCACGAAACTCTATCGCATCATCCGCGGCGATGCGGAAGGGTTCCGGACGCAAACGGCGCCAAACGGCACCCCAAATAGCCAAGCCGCGGGCGCCCAAGGCGTTCCCCGCGTCACCAACCCTATCCCAGGAAGGTTAACGCCCCGTCTACAGTCAAGCGGGGCGCCCCTCGTAAGGCGGCGGAGTCGGAATCGGCGGGAGCGGCAGGGTGCCAGCGGGGCACGGGCAAAGGGCTTATGGCACGCCCGCAGGGCAAAAATGTGACGGCGCCCGGAAATCGTTATGCCCGGCATCCTTGTCAGGATGCGGTCAGCTTGGCGTGGCACTGTCCCCTTGTCGCCAGCCGATGGAGACGGCGACAGCCGCGGGCGGGAGCCCCAACCCCCCGCCCGCGGCGCCGTCTCCTTGGCTGGTGGCACCGGCGCCCGCTCGTCCTAGACCGCGAGCGACTTCCCGTCCCTTCTGCCCCAACCGAGAGGGCGGGAACGGCGCCGGCAAGTACCCGGGCTGGGGTTCTAGACCACCCTGCCCGGCGGACGTTCCCCGTACCTGCGGAGATCGGGCCGGCGTCCTGGCCTGTCCGGTCGCGTAGTGGATCTACCTCAAGCCAAGGCGGTCTGCTGCCGTCCTGTCTTGAATTCCTTCCAAGCCTACTGGGTCGGTGGTGTCATGCCACCGACCTTTTCTCTTTTGTGCGCCCGGCGCGGCTGGCGACAGTCCTTATACGCCGGCCCCGCGCCAACCCGTCGTCGCTTGAGTCAGCTGGTTTCGACGATGAAACCCAGGCGCTGGAAGGTGGCGGCCAGATGCGGCGACAGGGGGGCCGTGGCTTCCAGCGGCGGCTCGGACGGGGCCCACCACGGCAGGGCCACCCAGCGGGCGTGCAGGTGCAGCGGAATGGCCGGCGCCGGGTCGCGGCCCCCCTCCACCCGCCAGTCTCGGCCGTAGATGGGGTCACCCAGCATGGGCCAGCCCATGGCCTCGCAATGCACCCGCAGCTGGTGCATGCGCCCGGTGCGCGGCGTCAGCTCCAGCCATGACAGGACCTGCCCGTCCGAATCGATGCCGGTGGCCATGAGCCGCCATTCGGTCAGGGCGTGCTTGCCCTCCTCATGATCCACCATCATGCGGGAACATCCCGGCACCGGACGCTTGATCAGCGGCAGATCGATGCGGCCCTCCGCCGTCTCCGGCCGGCCCTTGACCACCGCCCAGTAGCGCTTGCCCACGCGGCCCGCCAGGAACAGCTTTCCCAGGCGGGTGGACGCCACCTCGTTCAGGCCCAGCACCAGGCAGCCGGTGGTGTCCTTGTCCAGGCGGTGGGCCAGGCGCGGCGCCGGCGCGCCCTCGGCCACCAGCCAGGGCAGGTAGCGTTCCAGATGGTCGGTGGACTTGGTGCCGTAATGCACCGGCAGGCCGTAAGGCTTGTCCACGATCAGAACGTCGGCGTCCTGGTACAGGACGCGGGCGCGCATCTCGTCAGGCGTATAGGCGGGCGGCGCCAGGGGGAGCATGATGGCCATGGGCAGACGGCGTGCCCCAGGAAGGCACCCTCGACAAGTCAAAAAGGACGGGGTGTTCCTATCGCTTTAGGCCCGTCGCCGCATGAAAAAAACTTAATCCTGCTGCCACGGGCTGGAAAGTCTGTCCCGACCATGATCATCCTCGTTGCGGCGGGCGATGATCGCCCCATGTTAGTTGGGCCGCCGTGTTAAGACGGTAACAAAGGAAAGCAGTCGAGGAACCATCATGACCCCGAAGGACCGCGAAGATTTGACAGCCCTGCTGGCGCGTGTGTCCCGACTGGACGGCATGCCCCGCGACCCTGAATCGGACCGACTGGTGGGTGAGGCGCTGTCGCGCCAGCCCGCCCTGCCCTACATCATGGCCCAGGCCCTGCTGGCCCAGCAGGAGGCGCTGGTGGATGCGCAGCGCCGGCTGGCCGACCTGCAGCAGAACGCCGCCAGCCGGCCGCAGGGCGGGCCCCCGCCCTTCACCGGCCAATCCAGCGGCCAGTCGTTCAACCAAGCTCCGGGGCAGCCTTCCGGCCCCTGGGGCCAGTCTTCCTACCCGGCGCAGCAGCAGCCCCAGCCGCCCTACGGCCAGGCCTACGCCGCGCCGCAGCCGGCATACGGCCAGCCCACCTACGGCGCGCCTCCGGCCTATGCCCAGCCCCGCAGCTTCATGCGCGGCATGTTCGAGACCATGGCCGGCGTCGCCGGCGGCGTGCTGGCGGCCGACGCGGTGGAATCCCTGTTCCGGGGCGGCCATGGCGGCGGCTTCGGCGGTGGTTCCCCCTGGGGCGCCGGTTATGGCGGCGACCGGGTGGAGGAGACGGTGATCAACAACACCACCGTCAACGAGACCATCGTGAACGAGAATGGCGTGAACGAGAATGGCGACCGGTATGACAGCGGCCACCAGGACGCCAACTACCGCGACCACGCCTATCGCGACGACAACAGCGGATACCAGGACGCCAGCTACGACAGCGCCGACGACGGCGGTTTCGACGATGGCTCCATCGATACCTGAGCCCCTGATATCTCAGCACCGGCGGCCGGTCCGCAATCCGGCCGCAATTCCCTGACCTCATCCTGCGGAACCCGGCCCGCGCCGGGCAGGTTCCGGATGCTCTAAAGACCAAGAAATACCATTCGTGAAAGCGAGCTTGAGACCATGACCTCCCTGCCCACCGTTCGCACCGCCAAGAAGCGCTTTCCCCGTCTGGCCGTCACCGCGCTGGCCATCGGTCTGATGACCGGCACCGCCCTGGTGGCGCCGCCGGCCGCCACCACCGCCCACGCCGCCAGCCCGGCGTCGCTGCCCAGCTTCGCCGACCTGGTGGAGAAGGTGACGCCGGCGGTGGTGACCATCACCGCCGCGCACAAGGTGACGACGCCGCAGGTGCCGCAGGAACTGCAGGAGATGATGCGCCACTTCGGCCTGCCGGACGAGGCGCTGCCCGGCGGCCGCGGCGGCGGTGGCCGCCCCCGCATCGAATCGGCCCTGGGCTCGGGCTTCGTCATTGACCCCTCCGGCTACATCGTCACCAACCGCCACGTCATCGAGGGCGCCGACGAGGTGAAGGTGCACTTCCAGGACCAGACCGACGACGTGCCGGCCAAGATCGTGGGCCAGGACGAGCGGTCGGACCTGGCGCTGCTGAAGGTCGAGCCCAAGAAGCCGCTGCAGGCCCTGGCCTTCGGCGACAGCGACAAGATGCGCCCGGGTGACTGGGTGATCGCCGTGGGCAACCCCTTCGGCCTGGGCGGCACCGTCACCGCCGGCATCGTCTCGGCCCGCGGCCGTGACATCGACGCCGCCAACCTGAACGACTTCCTGCAGATCGACGCCTCGATCAACAAGGGCAATTCCGGCGGCCCGACCTTCAACGCCAATGGCGAGGTCATCGGCATCAACACCGCCATCTTCTCGCCCACCGGCGGCTCGGTCGGCATCGGCTTCGCCATTCCGTCCAACGTGGCCAAGCCGGTGATCGAGAAGCTGAAGACCACCGGCCATGTGCAGCGCGGCTACCTGGGCGTGACCCTGCAGGCCGTAACGCCGGAGATCGCCGACAGCCTGGGCCTGAAGGAGCCGAAGGGCGCCATCATCAACGCCGTCTCGCCCAAGAGCCCGGCGGAGAAGGGCGGCCTGAAGCAGGGCGACGTGGTGCAGAGCATCAACGGCAAGTCCATCGACAACCAGCGCGACCTGGCCCGCAACGTGGCCGGCATCGACCCGGGCAAGACCGTGGACCTGGGCGTGCTGCGCGGCGGCAAGGCCATCACCGTCTCCGTGAAGCTGGGCGAGGCGCCCAACAGCGGCGACAAGGACAACGGCCCCGGCGGCTCCACCTCGCCGGACGGCAAGGGTGACAACGCCTCCGTGGCCGGCCTGAAGCTGGGCAAGCTGGACGACCGCACGCGGGAGCGCATGGGCTTGGACAACGACGCCCAGGGCGTCGTCATCGTCGACCCCGGCAAGGATGAGTTGGGCCTGCGCCCCGGCGACATCATCGCCAGCGTGAACAATGAGAGCGTGAAGGCGCCGGCGGACGTGAACAGCCAGGTGGAAAAGGCCAAGAAGGACGGCCGCAAGTCCGTCCTGCTGCTGGTCCGCCGCGGTGACCAGCAGATGTTCCTGCCCCTGCCCGTGACGCCCAAGGGCTGATGCCTCTCCGGGATAGTGAATCCCAGCGATTGAAGACTTGACGGGGCCGGGCGGAACTCCACCGCCCGGCCCTTTGTCTGGTGTCCCCCAACCCAGGTTGCCCCCATGAAGATCCTAGTCATCGAGGACGACGCCCAGGCCGCCGCCTACATGCTGAAAGGCCTGAAGGAGGCGGGGCACGCCGTGGACCATGCGCCCGACGGCACCCAGGGGCTGTACCTGGCGGGGGCGGAGCATTACGACGCCCTGGTGGTGGACCGCATGCTGCCCGGCCGCGACGGCCTGTCGCTGGTCAGCCTGCTGCGCGCCGCTGGCAACGACACGCCCGTGCTGGTGCTGAGCGCCCTGGGCAGCGTGGAGGACAGGGTGACCGGCCTGCGCGCCGGGGGTGACGACTACCTGACCAAGCCCTACGCCTTTTCCGAACTGCTGGCCCGGCTGGAAAGCCTGGGACGCCGACGGGCGGCGCCGCAGGCCCAGGCCACCAAGCTGGTGGTGAGCGATCTGGAGATGGATTTGCTGGCCCGCACGGTGAAGCGGGGCGGCAAGGTCATCGACCTGCTGCCGCGTGAATTCCAGCTGCTGGAATGCCTGATGCGCAACGCCGGCAGCGTGGTGACCCGCACCATGCTGCTGGAGCAGGTGTGGGACTATCACTTCGACCCGCAAACCAACGTCATCGACGTGCACATCGCGCGCCTGCGCCAGAAGGTGGACAAGGGCTTCGACCAGCCCCTGATCCAGACCGTGCGGGGGGCCGGGTATTGCTTACGTCCCTGAAGCGCCCGGCCGCGGAGGCGGCGGGCGCCGACCTGCCGTCCGACCGGCACCGCCATCTGGGCCGGCTGCTGCGCACCACCACCTTCCGCTTCGCCCTGATTTATCTCGGGCTGTTCATCGGCTCCGTCCTGCTGGTGCTGTGGCTGATCTACTGGTCCACGGCGGGATTCCTGGCGGGCCAGGCCGACACCGGCATCCGCGAGGACATGCAGGCCCTGGCCGACCGCTACCGCACCGGCGGCATGGCCAGCCTGGCGGAGGCGGTGAACGAGCGTGGCATGGGCAACGCCTCCTCCATCTACATCCTGTCGGCGGGCTCTGGCGCCACCCTGGCCGGCAACCAGTTCTGGCCCAAGGGCGTGGATGAGGCCGGCTGGGCCAACCTGCCGGTGAAGGATCCCAGCACCGGCCAGGTGCGGCCCGGCGACGTGCGCGCCCTGATCGCGGTCCTGCCCGGCGGCTATCGCGTGCTGGTGGGCCGCGACCTGGGCGAGGTGCGGGTACTGCGCGAGCGGCTGGAGCGCGTCATTGGCTGGAGCATGGGCCTGGCCCTGGTGCTGGGCCTGGTGGGCGGCCTGGCCATGAGCCGTGTCTGGCTGCGACGCCTGGACGGCGTGACCCGCACGGCGGAAGCCATCCGCGAGGGCATGCTGGTCAGCCGCGTGCCCCTGACGGGCAGCGGTGACGAGTTCGACCAGCTGGCCCACACGCTGAACGCCATGCTGGACCGCATCGAGGCGCTGGTGGCCGGCATCCGCCATGTCAGCCAAGGCATCGCCCACGACCTGCGCACCCCCCTCACCCGCCTGCGCACGCGCCTGGAACTGGCCCTGATGCACGACACGGTGGAGAACCCGCGCGAGGTGCTGGAGGCCGCGATCGAGGAGGTGGACCACCTGCTGGCCACCTTCCGCGCCCTGCTGGCCATCGCGGAGGTGGAATCTGGCGGCAGCCTGCCCATCGCCCCCGTGCCGCTGGACGCCCTGGCGCTCAGCACCGGTGAACTGTACGACGCGGTGGCGGAGGACCAGGGCATCACCTTCACCATGGCGGTGGAAGCGACCGGCCCGGCCGCCACGGTCCAGGGCAACCGCCAGCTGCTGGGCCAGGCCCTGGCCAACCTGCTGGACAACGCCCTGAAATATACGCCCGAGGGCGGCCACGTCAGCCTGACCGTCGCCGCCGACGGTCCATCCCGCGTGAAGGTGACCGTGGCCGACAACGGCCCCGGCATCCCGGCGGAGGACCGCGAGCGGGTGCGCGAGCGCTTCTTCCGCCTGGACCGCGACCAGGCCCGCCCCGGCAGCGGCCTGGGCCTCAGCCTGGTGGACGCGGTGGCCCAGCGCCACGGCGGCACCCTGGTGCTGGAGGATAACGGCCCGGGACTGAAGGCCCAGCTGCTGCTGCCGGTGGGATGAGCTGCCCCTCCCGGAAAACCGGCGGCCTCAGGTGAGCTGCAGGGTGGCCAGGGCGTTGGTCATCGTCAGGGTGACGGTCCCCCCGCTGAGGGTCACCCCCTGGTCCGGCCCTGGCCATGGCCCCTCCGCCGCCGTGACCGCCACCGCCTGCGACGGCGCCAGGCCGGCACCCAGCGTGACGGCCACGTCCTGGGCCTGGTTGGCCGGGGAGTAGAGCCGCAGCACGACGCTGTCCGAATTGGTGGCGAAGCTGCCGGGTTTGGCGGCGGTCAGGATGGCGGCGCCGGTGGTGACGGCGGCGATGCTGTCCTGCTGGGGCAGGCCGTTGGTGACACCTGTCTGGCTGGGCAGCAAGACGCCTTGCAGCGGGGTGTTGTAGGACAGCGCCTCCTGCAAGGGCGCGCCGCTGTCCGGCGTACCCAGCCCCCCGGGTACACGCAGGGCGTACGCCAGGGTATGGGGTCCGGTATCCGTCCCGCTGGCGCCGTGGCCGCCGCTGGTGGGCGTGTTGCGCATCAGGCAGCCGATCAGCGCGCCATCCGCGTCATAGGCCCAGGCCGGAATGCCACCGTGATAGAGGGCCGCCAGGGTGGCGCCGTCCTGGTCCTGGGGCAGCACGAAGTTATGGGTGGCCTGGAAGGTGGGCGGCCCCCAGAAGGGCTGGCCGGCACCGGTGCGCAGGGGCTGTTGCGTGGTCCAGTGATAGGGCGTGCCGTGCACCAAGCCGGTCACCGCCGACGACAGCGGGAAGCGGGCCATGACGGAATAGCCGGACGGCGCCTGGCCCGTGGTCACCATGCGCAGGAACGGCTCCCCCGCCACCAGCTCATAGTCGCGGGTGTAGCGGACCGTTGTCCCATTCACCGCGTACGCCACGACGGTGCGCAGCCGGACCCGCACGGGCCCCGTCTCCAGCACCACGGCACCCAAGCAAGCGCCGGTGGTGGTGGCGGTGACGCCCGTATCGGGGTGGAAGGAGTAGGACCCGTCGACATATTCGTTGCCGAACTGGTAGAGCCCGCCCTGGTCGACATAGAAGGTCATGTCGTTGCCGGTGCCCGAGAGGATGTCGGTGCTGGTCGATTGGTCGACCAGCGATTCGACACCCCAGTTGGCGGCGGGCGAGATGGTGGCGATCAGATAATCGTTCTGCAGCACGTAACCGCCGCCGCCGGTGGCCGGGGTGATGCTGACGGGGGGCGAGCCCTTCGTCCCAGCCCCGCTGGAGACGCCGGCGGACAGGCTGCCGCTGGCGTCATAGCCCAGGCTGTCGACCGTGGCGATGAACAGCATCTCCCCCTCCGAGGAAATCTGGGCCGCGCTCTGCTTGCCATCAAAGGTGACCTGGTCCAGGCCAGGCACGGCCACATCGGATATGGCGACCAGGCCCGTGCGGGCGAAACCCAGGGAATTGGCCACCAGCACGGGATATTTATCCTCGCTGGGCGCCATCATGGAGGCCAGGGCGTTCAGGGCCGTGGCCCGCAGACCAGCCGCCGTGCCCGCCACGCCACACAGCAGGGGCAACTGCTCGGTGGCGTAAACGGCATCGTTGGCGGTGCCGCAGACGTAATCATGATGCGTGCTGGGCAGGAAGGCCATCCAGGCCGCCGCCAGATCATCCCAGAAACCGGTGGGCAGGGCATTGTTGTAGGTGGTGTCGTTGGGCCGGGTCAGCAGCCCGAACACCTCGGCGGCCACCAGCGCGCGCAGCGCCCGGTTGTGCAGCGTCTTCAACGCCATGCGGCTGGCGTAATAGCCGGTCCAGTACGGTGTGCCGTTGTAGGGCGCCAGCAGGGGCAGGGGATATTCGGCCTGGTTCTGCTGCAACTGGGTGATGAAGGTGTCGAAGGTCCCCAGCGTCACCTGCGTGTTGGTCGCCTGGGCGCCACCGCCGAACACCTTGTTGTCGTTCCACTGGGTGACGGCCGCCTGCAGCCCCGTCAGCGGCATGCTGAAATCATTGTCGATGGGGATGTAGAGATAAGGGGTGGCCGCGGCGCCGTACTGGACCGGGTCGCTGTCCTGGGTCGGCAGGTAGGCGTTGGTGAACAGCGAGATTTGGGTGGCCTCAGCGGGACTGCCCAATTGGTTGCCGAAGGCGTAACTGTCGGGCATCCAATGCGTGATGGCGACCGACCCGTCAGAAGCCTGCCAGGTGAAGTCGAAATGGGTGGCCGACCAGTCCTGGCCAGCGGGCGACTGGGTCGGATCGGGCACTAGGCAGCTGCTGTTGCTTCCCGGCAGGCGGGAGAAGCCGATACCGGTGAAGCCCAGCGCCTGGGTCAGCACGGGCAGCTCCGGATCCTGGCCGAAATCGTCCGGAATCCAGCAGTGCGGCTTCGGCGTGATGAAGGGCAGCGCCTGTGACAACCACACATGGCCCACGAGGTAGTTGCGCAGAAAGGCTTCGCCCGCGCAGACCAGGCAATCCGGCGAGGTGATGCCGCCGCCCAGTACCTGGAAGGTGTCGCCGTTCTCCAGCACCTGCTGCAGCGCGCTGACCTGGTCGGGCGAAACGTCGATGTAGCGCTTGAAATACCCCATCTCGCAGATGGTGTAATAATAGGTGATGCCATCGACGGTGGGGGCGGACACATTCGTGATGGCCTGGTCCAGGATGGCCTTCACCCCCTGGCCATACTTGTAGTACCAGAAGTTCTGCTCGAAGGTGTAAAGCCAGTCCCAGTCCAGGTGGGCGGACTGGTCGAGATACAGGGTGTAGGGCGAAATCGACATGGGGGCCTCCACCGCCAAAACGGCGCCCTCTCCGGGGCGCCTGATCCTGATCAGCAGACCACAACCCAGAGTCGATATTCTGTTAAATTATTGCAGCTCTACCTTCAGGGTATCCAGCGTCGCCGCACCGAACCGCCTCCTGCCCGGCCGGTGTACCCAATAAACGCTACCCCGTTCCCGGACCGAAATCATGAGCGACGCCGACCGCATCATCGACCTGTACCGGCGCCACGGCCTGGCGTGGGAGGCCGACCGCCAGGCCGCCCAGCGCCGCCGCCCGAACATGGAAGGCCCCTGGCTGGACCGCTTCCTGGCCCTGGCGCCGCCGGGACCGATATTGGACCTGGGGTGCGGCGGCGGCGACCCCATGGCCAGCTACCTGGTGGCACGGGGCCGCGCCGTCACCGGCGTGGACAGCGCCCCCGCGCTGCTGGACCTCGCCATCAGCCGCATGCCGGACCAGGACTGGCGGCTGGCCGACATGCGCGGGCTGGATCTGGGCAAGCGTTACGCCGGCATCCTGGCCTGGAACAGCTTCTTCCATCTGGATTTCGATGATCAGCGCGCCCTGTTCGCCGTGTTCCAACGCCACGCCCTGCCCGGCGCGGCCCTGATGTTCACCAGCGGCCCCCGCCACGGCGTGGCCATGGGGCACTACGCCGGGGAGCCGCTGTACCACGCCAGCCTGGACCCGGCCGAATACCGCGTCCTGCTGGACACACACGGCTTCGACGTCGTGGAGTTTCGCGCCGAGGACCCGGATTGCGGCCGCCACACCGTGTGGCTGGCGCGGGGAAGGTAACGCCGCCCCCTCACCCTTCCGCATGCCGCTTGGCGAACCGGGCGCTGACCGGCACGGCGACCAGGCCGCAGAACGCCGCCGCCGACAGCCATAGGCCCGGCATGGCGGCGTTGCCGCCGTGCTTCACCAGGTAAGTGCTGACGAAGGGGGTGAAGCCGCCGGCGGCCGTGGCCAGGCTGTAGGCGAGCGAAAAGCCCGCCGTGCGCACGGCGGCGGGCACGATCTCGGTCAGGTAGACGACCATGGCGCCGTTGTAGCAGGCGTAGAGGAAGGACAGCCACAGCTCCACGCCCAGCAGGCGGCCGAAACTGGGCGCGTCGGCCAGCCAGCTCAGCGCCGGATAGGCGGTGGCCAGCGCCAGCACGGTGCAGGCCACCAGGATGGGCCGGCGGCCGATACGGTCGGACAGCGCGCCCGACAGGGGCAGCCAAGCCAAGTTGCTGGCGCCCACGGCCAGGGTGACCAGCAGGGCGTCCATGTCACTGAGGTGCAGGGCATCGCGGCCGAAGGTGGGGGTGTAGGCGGTGATGAAATAGAAGGACACGGTGGTCATCAGCACCAGGCCCACGCCGGTCAGCACCACCCCCCAGTTGGCCGCCAGCGAGGCCAGGATTTCACCCACCGTGGGCCGGTGCTTGCGCGCCAGGAAGACCTCCGTCTCGGTCAGGGACCGGCGGATTTGGAACAGGAAGGGCACGATCAGGCACCCCACCACCAGGGGAATGCGCCAGCCCCAGGCCTGCATGGTGTCGGGCGTCAGGGTGAAGGTCAGCGTCACGCCGATCAGCGCCGCCACCATGACGGCCACCTGCTGGCTGGCCGACTGCCAGCTGACGTAGAAGCCCTTGCGGCCCGGCGTCGCGATCTCCGACAGGTAGACGGAGACGCCGCCCAGCTCCACCCCCGCCGAAAGGCCTTGCACCAGGCGGCCCAGCAGCACCAGCAGGGGTGACAACAGGCCGATGGTGGCGTAGCCCGGCATGAGCGCGATGGTGATGGTACCCACCGACATCAGGCCCAGGGTCAGCAGCAGGCCGTCGCGCCGCCCCTTGCGGTCGATATAGGCGCCCAGCGCCAGGGCGCCGATGGGCCGCATCAGGAAACCGGCGCCGAAGGTGGCGAAGGTCAGCAGCAGGCCGGCGGTGTCGCTGCCCTTGGGGAAATAGGCGCGGCTGATGGCGCCGGCGAAATAGCCGAACACCATGAAGTCGTACATTTCCAGGAAGTTGCCGCTGGCGACCCGCACCACCGTCATCACTTGGGACCACCGGTCCCGGCCCGCACCCGCCGGCGTCACGCCCATTTCACACCACCAACCATTTCCTCACCACCCCACCCTGCCACGCGAAACCCGGCCCCGCCAAGGCGCGCGTGTCGCGGCGGGCGGGCGTCTATTTCCGCACACTGTCCGCGCGCGGATGGCGCCCCTTGCGGTGGTGGCTCGACGGCTACGCCTATCGGGTCGACGTTGACCCGCTAGGCGTAGCGGCCGGTGCGGTATGAATAGGCGGTGTCGTCCCCCGAGTTTCAATCCTCGGCCGGCTTACCGGTCTCCGGCGCCTTGGCCGCCGTTTCGGGGGTCTTGGGCAGGGGCGTGAAGATGGGATGCCCGACGTTGGTGAAAAAGATTTTGTCCTGGCTGTTGGCGACAAAAATGCGGTGCGTCTTGATGAAATCGGCGCCTAACAGCATGTCGTGCGCGCCATCACGCTCCGGATCCGCGCCGGCTGAATAGTCGCCGAACCGCAGCCGCACATTGTGAACCGTCTCATCCCCCACGACGAAGGTCGCAAAGGTGCCGATCCACGTGGGAATGCTGCGCTTACCCACGCCGTGGCTGGCCGCTCCGGCGATAACACCGGGGTCGTCCTCATGCACGCCGGCGCGGTGGGCGGCCCGCAACTGCACGCTGCTGCTACTGGCGCCGGTATCCAGGATCGCCCAGAATTCATGGTCGTTCAACGCCACCCGTACCATGTTGGACGTACGGCGCCCCGCCACCGGCTTCATCCGCGCCTCGGCATAGGTCTCCGCCCAATAGGCCAGGGGAACATCCTCACAGCCCGTCGGCTGGAAAAAGCGGATCGCTCCACCGACAAAATCCAGTTCAACATCACTCTGACCGAAGATGTCCTGGCCCAGGATAAGTTCGATTCCGGGCCCGACATCGGCGGTGTCCAAAACCTCCAGCTTCAGGTCACGGGTGTGCCAATTCCCCACGGACAGTTCCGCGACGGGGGCGGACCCGATGGCCGCCTGGCCGCCCACCCCCACGGCGACACCCGCGGCGGCATGCAGAGTGACATCCAGGCCCAAACGCTCGGCCGCGCCCCGTGTCATGGTGGTGCGGTAGGCGCCCGTGTCGACTAGGACATGGATAGGTTTGCCGTTCACCATCCCATCCGCCAGCGGCTGATTATGCTCCACCTTGATGGGCAGCTCCGCGATTTTGTTCACTTTGCAATCCGAAGCCCCAGCCCAAGCGACACCGATGGGTGCGACCATCAAAATAGCGTTGATGGCCGTTAAGAACACCGCACCACGCATTTTCCCGAGACGCATCGCAACTCCCCGATATTGGCAAATGCGGCCGCCCGGCAACCCGGCCCCGCATCCACGCTTACGCCCCCGGCGGACCGAACACCGGCTTGGCCACGTTGGTGAAGTAGATCTTGTCCTGGCTGTTGGCGATGAAGATGCGGTGCGACCGGATGAAGTCCATGCCCAGCACCATGGCCAGGCTGCCGTCGCGCTCCACGCCCAGATTGTAGTAGTCGCCCACCGACAGGCGGGCGTTGCGGATGGTCTCATCCCCCACAGCCAGGGTGTCGAAGGTGCCGATCCAGGTGGACACCGGCGTGCGGCCGATGTCGTGCCGCTCCGGCCCCGGCGCCGAACCGGGGCTGTCCTCACGCACGTTCACGCGGTGGGCCAGGCGGGTCAGCACCGTGCTGGTGCGCACGCCGGTATCCAGCCGCGCCCAGAATTCCAGCCCGTTCAGCTGCACCACCACCCGGCTGACGGAATAGCTGCCGAACCCGTGGGAGCGCAGCGTGGCCTGGGAGTAGGTCTGGGCCCAATAGGCCAGGGGCGTGTCATCACAGTCCGCCGGGCGGAAGAAGCGGATGACGTTGTGCGCCATGTCCAGCTCGACATCGGACTGCACGAACAAATCCTGGCCCAGCACCATGTCGACATTGGCGCCGAAATCGCCGGCGTCCACCAGTTGCAGGCGATAGCCGCTGCCCTGCCAGGGGCCGAAGCTGAGCGTGTCGGCCTTCATGGTGCCCGCCTTGCGCCAATCCCCCTGCCCCAGGTTCACACCGCGCACGGTGCGCTCCTGAAAGTCCAGGCCCAGCCGCCGGGCCGCCTGTACCGACACCAGGTGGCGGGTGGTGCCGGTATCGACCAGCGCCCGCACCGGCTTGCCGTCCAGCAGGCCCTCGGCGATGGGCAGGCCGTTCTCCAGATGGATGGGCAGTTCCCCCACCGGGTTCAGGCGGCAATCGGCCGTGCCCGCCAGGGCCGGGGCGGCGGCCAGCGTGAGGGCGGCAACGAGGGAAGCGAGACGATGGCGCATGGGGACGATCCTCGCAAGCAGGGACGGGACGGCTGGCTCAGCGCTCAGGCGTCACTTCGGCATCGGGCGTCTGCGTGTCAAAAATGGGCCTGGAAACGTTGGTAAAATAGATCTTGTCCTGGCTATTAGCGATAAAGATGCGATGCGACTTAATGAAGTCCATGCCCAGGATCAGACCCCACGTATGCCGCCCCAGGTCGGAGCGAAAGTCGGGATTGAACCGGGTGAACCGCAGCTTGACGTTGTTCAGCGTTTCATCACCGATGGCCAAGCTGTTGAAGGTGCCGACCGACAGGGGGTACTTCTCGCCGTCCGGGGGGCCGACCATGGCTAGTTGGGTGACACCGGGGCCCCCCTCATAAACGCCCTGCTGGTGGGCGATGGTGTCGCTCAGCGTGCTGTAGCGCGTACCGGTGGACAAGCGGGCCAGGAATTCGTGCCCATTGAGCCGCACCCAGATGCGATTGCTGAAACGGCGGCGTGGATCCTGGGCGTACTGCATGCCCGCTTCGGCGTAGGTGTCGGCCCAATAGGCCAGGGGCACGCCATCGCATCCCTGCGGTTGAAAGAAGCGGACCGCGTTGTGGGCGAAATCCAGTTCCACATCGGCCTGGGAAAAGACGTCTTGTCCCAGGACAAGGTCGATATCCCCCGCGCCGGCGGCGACCACCATAAGGCTCAGATGATCCGCCTGCCAGCCACCGACCGTCAAGCTTTCCACCGACGCGGCCCCGATCTCCCGAACGCCACGGCCAGGCGTCAGCACCCCATGGGCCATGGGCAGGCGTGTCACTTCCAGCCCTAGGCGTTGGGCCGCCGCTTCCGTCAGCGTGGTCTTCGAACTGCCCGTGGACAGGGCGACGCGGATGGTGTGGCCGTTCAGCGTGCCATCCACCTCCGGCCGCCCCCCATCCAGCCGCACCCCCAATTCGGCAACCTTCTGAAGGTGGCAATCCTCAGCCCCGGCCAAGGCCGACCCCGGCATCAGCAGAAGGGAAAGAGCCAGGACGGCAAGGGGGCGGCGGAGCATCGCAGGCGATTCCAGAAATTGAATTTCGCCCCTATATTGCAAACTTGCCCGCAACCAACAAGTGCGGCACGGAACATCCAATACCAGCGACTCCACAGGACCACCCGACCGCGACATCCCGCCGCAGTCGACGGTCATGCCGACGGCCTCAGGCCAGGCTGGCCCACAGATGGGCGGTGGCCAGGCTGCGCCAAGGGGCGTGGGGCCGCATCAGCGTCGCCTGCTCCTCCGCCGTGGGGCGGCGATCCATGGCGTGGAAGCGCTGCAGGGCCGCCGCCAGGCCGGCGTCGCCCACCGGCACCCGGTCGGGCAGGCCGCAGCCGCGCATCAGGACGTAGTTGGTGGTCCACGGCCCGATGCCGCGCAGGGCCAGCAGCGCCGCCTCGGCAGCCGCCTCACCGGCTGGGTCGGTATCCAGCCGTTCCAGCGCGGCCAAGTCCAGCCGGCCCTCCACCGCCGCCTGGGCGGCATCGATGAGGTAGCGTGCCTTGGAGCGGGAGAAGCGGCGGGCGATCAGCAGCTCCGGATCCAGGGCCGCCACCGCCGCCGCATCCGGATGCGCGATCATGCCCGAGGGGTGCGGGCGGCCGGCCAGCAGGATCAGGTGGCGGCGCAGGTCGGCGGCGAAGGTGAGGTTGATCTGCTGGCCGATGATGGCCCAGGCCAGCGCCTCGAACACGGTGGCCGCCAGGGGTGGACGATAGCCCCGGCGGTTCCCCACCAGCCGCGCCGTCGTCGCGTCGTGGTCCGCCCGCGCCTCCAGCCCAGCGGCGGCATCGGCCAGCGCCGGCGTCAGGCCCAGCATGCGCAGGGCCACCCGCTGGGCGCGCGCCAGGATCAGGGGATCGTCGCTGTCCATACCCATCACCAGGGTCCCGCCGCCGGCGGGTGCCGTGAGGGTCAGCAGGTAGGCCCGGCCGTCGAACTCCAGTGCCTTGGTCAGCGCAGGGCCTGCCACCCGTTCCGCCGGGGCGTCGCGGTCGCGGTACCAATCGCGGCCGTGATAGCGCCAGGCGGCGTCGGGGTCGAAGCCCGGCGGCAGGTCCAGGGTCAGCTGGCTCAAGACTCCACCAGCACGCCGTCCCGCAGTTCCACCACCCGGTCCATACGCGCCGCCAGGTCCAGGTTGTGGGTGGCGACCAGGGCGCCGAAGCCGTCTTTACCCGTACCGCTACCCCGCACCAGGCGGGTCAGCAGGGCGAACACGTCGTCGGAGGTATGGTGGTCCAGATTGCCCGTGGGCTCATCCGCGATCAGCAGGCTGGGCCGGTTGGCCAGCGCGCGGGCGATGGCCACGCGCTGCTGCTCGCCGCCCGACAGGCGGGCCGGACGGTGGCTGCCCCGCGCGGCCAGGCCCACCTGGGCCAGCAGCTCCTTGGCCCGTTCCCGCGCCACCGTCTTGGACACGCCGGCGATCATCTGCGGCAGGATGATGTTCTCCTCCGCGCTGAATTCCGGCAGCAGGTGGTGGAACTGGTAGACGAAGCCGATGGTCTGCCGCCGCAGCGCGGTGCGGCCGGCGTCGTCCAGCGTGGCGGCGTCGCGGCCGTCGATGCGGATGACACCGCCGTCGGCATGCTCCAGCAATCCCGCGATGTGCAGCAGGGTGGACTTACCGGCGCCGCTGGGCCCCACCAGGGCCACGATCTCCCCCCGGCGCACCGAACAGGCGGCACCGCGCAGCACCTCCAGCACCGCACCCGCCTGCTGGAAGCGGCGCACGACGCCGGACAGTTCCAGCACGGCATCGCCCGTGGCCGGGATGATGGGCTGTTCCATGACGGACACGTCACTCATAGCGCAGGGCCTCCACCGGATCGAGGCGGGCGGCCCGCCAGGAGGGGTAGACGGTGGCGGCGAAAGACAGGAACAGGGCCATGACGCCCACCTGCGTCACCTCCATCCAGTCCAGCTTGGCCGGGATCTGGGTGAAGAAATAGATCTCGGCGTTGAACAGGTCGCGACCGATGATGGCCTGCAGGAACTGGCGGATGGCCTCGATGTTCTTGGTGAACAGCACGCCCAGCACCATGCCGAAGACGGTGCCGACTACGCCGATGCTGGCGCCCGTCAGGAAGAAGATGCGCAACACCATGCCCCGGCTGGCGCCCATGGTGCGCAGGATGGCGATGTCCCGCCCCTTGTCCTTGACCAGCATGATCATGCTGCTGATGACGTTGAACGCCGCCACCAGGATGATCAGCGACAGGATCAGGAACATGACGTTGCGCTCCACGTCGATGGCGCTGACGAAGGCGGCGCTGCGCTGGCGCCAGTCATAGACGCGGTACTCCTGCCCCGCCGCGCGGGTGGCGGCGGCCAGGTAGGGGTCGATGTGGGTGGGGTCCTGCACGAACACCTCGATGGAGGTGTAGCCGTTGGCCACGCCGAAGAAGGTCTGCGCCGCCGCCAGGGGCATGAAGATCAGGCTGTTGTCCACGTCGTACATGCCGACGTCGAAGATGGCGGCCACGGGATAGGTGCGGGCGCGCGGGATGGAGCCGAAGGCCGTCTGGTTGAAGCGCGGACTGACCAGGCGCAGCTGGTCACCCACATGCAGGTTCAAACGCTTGGCCATGCGGCTGCCGATGGCGATGCCGTCGCCCAGGTTGGCCTCGTCCCCCGTGGCGCCGGTGGCGGCGCCGAAGGCCTCGGCCGCCCCCTCGACCAGATGGGTGGAGACGATGGGCCGGCGACGGAAATCCTCCGGCGTGATGCCGTGGACATAAGCCGCGCTGGCCGTCCCGTCCTGGGTGATCAGGGCCTGGCCCTCCACCGTCGGCATGACGGCGGTGACGCCGGGCACGGTCAGCAGGCGCTGGGTGACCGCGTCGTTCTCCGGCATCGGGCCCAGCAGGGACTGCACCTCCAGATGGCTGTACAGGCCCAGCACACGGCCCAGCAACTCGGTGCGGAAGCCGTTCATCACCGACATGACGATGATGAGGGTGGCGACGCCCAGGCCGATGCCCAGCAGGGAGAAACCGGCGATGACGGAGATGAACCCCTCCTGCCGGCGCGCCCGGAGGTAGCGCATCGCGACCATGCGTTCAAAGGCGGAAAAGATCATGAAGGCCCGGCCGTCGAGGTGGGAAGTGATGAGGCAATGCGCGTGATTCTGGGCGGAAAAAAGGCGCCCGCTCCCTATCATGCGCGACAGGAGCGGGCGTCCCGTTTCTTGCCCCTGGTCAGGCTTTGATCAGCTCGGCCAGGGCGGCCTCGACCGGCAGCTCACGCTTTTCACCAGTGGCGCGGCGCTTCAGCTCCACCACCCCGGCCTTCAGGCCGCGCGGGCCCACGGTCAGCTGCCAGGGCAGGCCGATCAGGTCCATGTCGGCGAACTTGGCGCCCGGGCGCTCGTTGCGATCGTCGTACAGCGTCTCGACCCCGGCGGCGTTCAGCTTGGCGTACAGGTCGTCGCACAGGCTGGCACACGCCGCGTCGTCGGCCTTCAGGTTGATCAGGCCGACCTGGAAGGGGGCGACGGCGTCCGGCCAGATAATGCCGTTCTCGTCATGGCTGGACTCAATGATGGCGCCCATCAGGCGGGACACGCCGATGCCGTAGCTGCCCATCTCCACCGCCACCGGCTCCCCGTCCGGGCCGGCCACGACGGCGCCCATGGGCTTGGAATACTTGGTGCCGAAATAGAAGATGTGGCCGACCTCAATGCCGCGGGCGGAGACCAGCTGGTCTTCCGGCACCTCGCAGGTGGCGGGGTCGTGCTTCTCGTCCGTGGCCGCGTAGATGCTGGTGTACTTGGCGAAGAAGTCCTTCAGGTCGCTGCCGGCCTCGGGCGGGTTCTGCAGCACGTCCAGGTTCAGCCAATCCTTGTGGCAGAACACGCCGCTCTCACCCGTTTCGGCCAGGATGATGAATTCATGGCTGAGGTCGCCGCCGATGGGACCGGTGTCGGCGCGCATGGGGATGGCCTTCAGCCCCATGCGGGCGAAGGTGCGCAGATAGGCCAGGAACATCTTGCGGTAGGACAGCTTGGCCCCTTCGGCGTCCAGGTCGAAGGAGTAATTGTCCTTCATCAGGAACTCACGGCCGCGCATGACGCCGAAGCGGGGGCGGATCTCGTCCCGGAACTTCCACTGGATGTGGTACAGGTTCTTGGGCAGGTCCTTGTAGCTGCGCACGAACGTCTTGAAGATGTCGGTGATCATCTCCTCGTTCGTGGGGCCGTACAGCAATTCACGGTCGTGACGGTCGGTGATGCGCAGCATCTCCTTGCCGTAATCGTCATAACGGCCCGACTGGCGCCACAGCTCCGCCGACTGGATGGTGGGCATCAGCAGTTCCTGGGCGCCGGCGGCGTCCTGCTCCTCCCGCACGATCTGCGAAATCTTGCGCAGGACCTTCCAGCCCAGCGGCAACCAGGCGTAGATGCCGGCGCTGGTCTGCCGGATCATGCCGGCGCGCAGCATCAGCCGGTGCGAGGCGATCTGCGCCTCCGCCGGGGTTTCCTTCAGGGTGGGCAGGAAAAACTGGGAGGAGCGCATCGCGGGAACCCGTCGCCTTCGTGAACTTGGATTACGGAAATGGAGCCGCGACTTTAGGCAATGACGTCCCCCCTGTCCATGGCGGCGGGAAAGGCGCCTTTGGCCGCGCCGCCCCACCCAAAAGATGCTCCGTGTCTACGCATGACGGGCACAACCATCCGATTTATGCAAGATAGCCATGCGCTTTGGAGTCGAACGTAAAATCCTGCGCCTATTACGGCAGTAATAATGATTGAATCACCAAATCTTGCGTCGATTGGAACGAAACACTCCACTTTATGGGAAACAATATATTAACGGCAATTTAAGAAAATTTCTAATATGTAAATGTTATCGCAATATCAGATGGAAGCCATGCATTGACCTTGAAATCCGGCTTGTGGTTTTTACCGGCCCTTAACCAATCGCTGCTATCACGCCGGGAAAGCCCGCCGCCGCAAGGACCGCAATCATGTTGGCCAATGCCAAAATTCTGACAAAGATTAACCTGGTCATCCTCGTCATGGCGCTTTCCGCCGTCGCCATCGGTATCGCCGGCTACATCGGCATGTCGACGCTGTCGGTGGCGACGCACCGCCTGGACGTCATGGGGACCAACCTGCACCAGGCGGCGCAGCTGAACGCCAACGTGATCTACATGAACCGCGGTGAATACCGCATGGCCGCCGATCCCAAGGATACCGAGGACGTCGCCAAGAACGTCGCCGGCCGGGTCGATGAGTTCACCAAGAACATGACCCTGCTGGACCAGCAGGTGGAGGCCAAGTACCGGCCCATGCTGGCGGAGATCAAGACCGCCTTCGCCGCCTACAAGAAGGAATTCGACGGCACGATGGCGGCCAGCCGCAAGCATGCCGACCTGAAGAACGAGGCCGCCCGCCAGGAAATCCTGGACGAGGTCGCGCAGTCCCGCACCGCCTCCACCGCGCTCAGCAACAAGATCAAGGCGCTGCAGGAGTCCCTGGACGAGGACGGCACCGCCGTGGCGCAGGACGCCCAGACCGTCGCCCGCGACCTGACCATCATGATCGTCGCGGTCGCCGTCATCGGCATCGCCGTGGGCATCGTCGTCGGCATGCTGATCGCCCGCCGCGGTCTGGTCACCCCCATCACCCACATCGTGCGCAATCTGCAGGACCTGGCCCACGGCCGCCTGACCATCGAGATCTTCGGCACCGAGCGCGGCGACGAGGTGGGCGACATCGCCAAGACCGCCCTGGTCTTCCGTGACAACGCCCGCGAGGCGGAACGCCTGCGCGCCGAGCAGGAAAAGGAACAGGCCGCCCGCGTCGCCCGTGCCGCCGCCCTGGAAAACCTGACCCGCACCTTCGACGTGCAGGCCGGCGACGTCATCGGCGCTGTCGCCTCCGCCGCCACGCAGATGCAGGCCACCGCCAGCTCGCTGTCCGCCTCGGCCGAGCAGACCACCCGCCAGTCCGCCACCGTGGCCGCCGGCGCGGTGGAGGCCTCGGCCAACGTCCAGACCGTCGCCGCCGCCGCCGAGGAACTCAGCTCCTCCATCCAGGAGATCAGCCGCCAGGTGGCGCAGTCGACCACGGTCGCCGGCGACGCCGTGCGCCAGGCCACCCACACCGGCACCATCGTCGCCGGCCTGGAACAGACCGCCCAGCGCATCGGCGACGTGGTGAAGCTGATCACCGACATCGCCAGCCAGACCAACCTGCTGGCCCTGAACGCCACCATCGAGGCGGCGCGCGCCGGTGAAGCGGGCAAGGGCTTCGCCGTCGTGGCCAGCGAGGTGAAGAGCCTGGCCAACCAGACCTCGAAGGCCACGGAGGAGATCAGCACTCAGATCGCCCAGGTCCAGGAGGCGACGCGCGAGGCGGTGACCGCCATCGGCGCCATCTCCGGCACCATTGAGAACATCAACAGCATCGCCACCACCATCGCCTCGGCGGTGGAGGAGCAAGGGGCGGCGACGCAGGAAATTGCCCGCAACGTGCAGCAGGCGGCCGCCGGTGCCGACAGCGTCACCCAGAACATCCAGGGTGTGTCGCAGGCCGCGGATGAGACGGGCCATTCCGCCCATGACGTGCTGACGGCCGCCACCTCCATGGCGCGGGAGGCGGAGAAGATGCGGGGCCTGGTGGAACAGTTCCTGGTGGACGCCAAGGCCGCCTGAGGCGGATGACCTTGTCCTGAACGCCAAACGGCCCGGCAATCGCTCCCCGGGCCGTTTTCTTTGCCACCGTCCTTGGCGCGGCGGTTCAGCCCCGCCGCACGCGGGCGATATAGTCCCCCACCATGGTCTGCAGCACGTCCAACGGCACGGCGCCGGAGTTCAGGCCCACCTGGTGGAAGTCCCTGATGTCGAACTTGTCGCCCAGCGCGGTCTTGGCCTGGTCGCGCAGGCGGTTCCAGAGCGTGTGGCCGATCTTGTAGCTGCAGGCCTGGCCCGGCCAGGCGCAGTAGCGGTCGGTCTCCCGCGTCATGGCGCTTTCGGTGTCGCCCGTCAGGTCCACCATGTACTTCACCGCCTGCTCGCGGCTCCACCGCTTGTGGTGCATGCCGGTGTCGATGACGCAACGGCCGGCGCGGAACAGCAGGAACTTCAGGAAGCCGATGCGGCCCAGCGGATCGGCGTCGTACATGCCCAGCTCATCGGCCAGCTGCTCGGCATATAGGGCCCAGCCCTCGCCGTAGCCGGAGAAGAACATGTTGGCCCGGTAAAGCGGGATGCCCTTGGTTTCCTGCGCGATGCATCCCTGCAGGTGATGGCCGGGGATGCCCTCATGGTAGACGGTGGTGGGTAGCGACCATTTGGGCCATTCGGCCGTGTCGTGCAGGTTGAAGTAGATGGTGCCCACCCGGTCGCCTTCCAGCGGCGGGGATTCGTAGTAGGCCAGCGGCGCGCCGGCCTCGATGGCCGCCGGTACCCGCTGCACCCGCGCCTTGGCCTTGGGGATGTCGCGGAACATGCGCGGCAGGCGCGACGCCATGTCGTCCAGCTTCACCTGCAAATCGGCCACCAGCTGGGCCTTGCCCTCGTCGGTGTTGGGATAGGTGCTCTCGGGCCGGGCGCGCAGGGCCTTGATGCGCTCCGCCACCGTGCCTTGGGTCAGGCCCTGGGCCGCCAGCAGCGATTCCAGCCGCGCGCCGATCTCCTTGGCCTGGTCCAGGCCGATCTGGTGCACCTCGTCCGGGGACAGGGTGGTGGTGGTGCTGGACTTCAGGCCCTGGGCGTACCAGGCCTCGCCATCCTTGATGTGCCAGACGCCGGCGTCGTGCGTGGCCGTCTTGCGGGCAGCCTCCACCGCCGCGATCTGGCGGTCCAGCGCCGGGCCGACCTTGTCGGTGTAGATCTTGGCCGCCTGGGCGCCGTAGGTGTCGCCCAGGCCCTTTTCCTTGGCGCGTTTGGCGACGGAGGAAACCAGGCCCGACGCAACCGCGTCCACCCGCAGGGCGCGCAGCTGGGTCAGGGTCGTGTCCAGCATGAAGTCGGCGGCCAGGATGCCCTGGGCGGCGTCATGCTTGAACTGCGCCGTCTCGGTGTCCAGCGCACCCGCGAAGGCCTCCAGACGCGCCAGATACGCATCCGCGTCGGCCTTGGCTTCGATGGGGTGGTGCACGTCCAGGAAGTTGGGAATGGACTGGTAGGAACCCTGCAGCTGGCACAGCTCATAGGGCGATCCGCCGGAGCCGAAGGGGAATTTGCGGTTGCTCTCCACCGCCTCGGCCAGCACGTACTCCACGCTGTCGTAGTTCACGGCGTCGATGCCGGTCAGCGCCTTGCGGTCGATGGCCTTGAGGCGGCGCAGCTGTCCTTCCGTCACCGCGTTGTCGGCCTTGCGCCCGGCGGGGCTGCGGTCGTCCAGCTTGGCACGCAGGCCGGCCAGCTTGCCCGTGTCCATGCCGGCCATGGTGGCGCCTTCGGGGCTGCGCCGCAGATCTTCCTGGAAGAAGGTGTCCAGCAGGTGGTTAAGGTCGGCGGCGGGCTTTGAGGCATCGGCGGCGAAGCCGGGACGGACCGTGGCCAGGGCGACCGAGGCGGCGCTGGCGGCCAGGAAGGCGCGACGATTGAACATGAAGTCCCCATTATAATTCGATGGGCGAGACTACCGCCCCCGGGGACCGGGAAAAAGGCCGGGCCTGTAACGGAACGGTTACAGGCGGTGCCCGCGCCCCCCCGGTGAGGAAGGGGCCGCGGGCGTCACGCGTCATCAGGAGTAGGCCTGGCCCCACTCCGCCATCAGTTCCTGCTTGCGGGCCTTGAGGCGCTCGCCCATCTCGTTCAGGTCCTCATCGCCGCGCTTGGCCTGCGAGAACAGGCCGCCGGGCTGCTCCTCCTCCTTGACGTGGTGCTTGATGTACTCACCCAGCACCTTGACCTTGGCGTCATAGAACTCGTCACCCGGCTTCATGGCCTCGATCTCGGCGATGAGTTTCTTGGCGCCGTCATGCTCGACATAGGCCTCGTCCAGCATGTCGTCCTCCACCTCTCCCCGTTCCTCGGGATAGAAGATTTCCTCTTCGATGGCGGTGTGGACCTTCAGGGCCAGGGCGATCTTGTTGAACAGCGCCAGCTTCTCATCATCGCTGTCCAGCTGCTCGTACTCGTCGAACCAGCCTTCGACCTCGCGGTGGTCCTTCTTCAGCAGGCTGACCGCCAGCGGATCACGCGTGGCGGTGCGGCGCGTGCGGCGCGGCGTCGTGCGGGTCTTGGCCTTGGTATGGCTGCTGTGGGCGGTCTTGTGGGCCGTGGCCATGGGTGCGCTCCTTCTGCGGATGGTTGGCGCCGTTGTCGGGCCCCTGAAACCCTCCGCGCACGCCCAAGGTTCCGCTTCGGTGCGCCTCAGCGGCCCGACAGCCCTTGCTGGCGGCAGAGCGCCGCCAGTTCATCCGCCGCCGGATCGGTCAGGGGCTGACCGTCGAACAGCACCTGGTCACCCACCACCGTCAGCAGGCCCAAGTAGGCGTCGGGCCTGCTTCGGGCCGTGCCGGGGGCCTGCGGCAGCGCGCGGGCCAGGCGCGCCGTCAGCGGGATCTCGATGCGCTGGGGTGCGGGCAGGCGGACGCCGCCGTCCAGATCGGCCGGCGCCACCGGGTTACCGTCCACATCCACGCCCGGCTGATAGGCGACATCGGGCGCCGGCTCATGCCGCACCGCCCATTGGCAGGCGGCGGGGTCGACGGCGATGGTCGGACCTTTCGACGTGCCCTTCTGCGCCCCCTCCTGGGACGCCCCTTGGGGCACCCCCTGCCCCCAGGCCGTACCGGCAGCCAGCACCAGCAGGCCGGTCATCACAGCGGCGATCCGCGGCATTGGCTTTGTCCTTGCTTGGCGAGGGCGTCCGCGCCGACCATGGGCGCGATCCTTAGAATAACGCGGGGGCATCACGTGCTTGATCGTTTTTTCGGGCTGACGCCCCATGGCACCACCGTGCGTACGGAAATCCTGGCCGGGGTCACCACCTTCCTGACCATGGCCTACATCATCTTCGTGAACCCCCAGGTGCTGGGCAAGGCCGGCATGGACCCAGGGGCGGTGTTCGTGGCCACCTGCCTGGCCTCCGCCCTGGGCTGCTTCATCATGGGGCTGTACGCCAACTATCCCATCGCGCTGGCGCCGGGCATGGGGCTGAACGCCTACTTCGCCTATTCGGTGGTGGGCGGCATGGGCTATCCCTGGCCGGTGGCGCTGGGCGCCGTCTTCCTGTCGGGCGTGGGCTTCACAATCTTGAGCCTGCTGCCGGTGCGCGAGGCCATCGTCAACGCCATCCCGACGGGGCTGAAGCATGCCATCTCCGCCGGCATCGGCCTGTTCCTGGGCCTCATCGCCCTGCAGAACGCCGGGATCGTCGCGGCCCATCCCGCCACCATGGTGACCCTGGGGCCCCTGGGCAAGCCGCAGGCCCTGCTGGCCTGCGCCGGCTTTCTGGCGCTGGTGGTGCTGGTGGCGCGCGGGGTCACCGGCGCCGTGGTCATCGCCATCATCGGCACGGCGCTGGCCGGCATGGCGCTGGGCGTCACGCCCCTGATCGCCAGCCCCGTCTCCCTGCCGCCCAACCCGGCGCCCACGCTGTTGCGGATGGATGTGGTCGGCGCCTTCAACATGGGCCTGACCGCCATCATCTTCGCCTTCCTGTTCGTCGACCTTTTCGACACCGCCGGCACGCTGGTGGGCGTATCCCACCGCGCGGGGCTGCTGGACGCCCAAGGCCGCCTGCCCCGGCTGAAGCGGGCCCTGCTGGCCGACAGCCTGGCCACCACCGCCGGCGCGGCTTTGGGCACCTCCACCGTCACCGCCTATATCGAGAGTGCCGCCGGCACCTTCGCCGGCGGGCGCACCGGCCTGACCGCCGTGGTGGTCGGCCTGCTGTTCCTGGCTGCCCTGTTCCTATCGCCGCTGGCGGCCGCCATTCCAGGCTACGCCACCGCTCCGGCGCTGTTCTACGTCGCCTGCCTGATGGTGCGCGGCCTGGCGGAAATCGATTGGGACGACGTGACCGACTCGGTCCCGGCGGTGATCACGGCCCTGGCCATGCCCTTCACCTTCTCCATCGCCGACGGCATCGCCTTCGGCCTGATCGCCCACTGCGCCATCAAGCTGCTGACCGGCAAGGGGCGGGAGTTGGGTTTGGCCCTGCCCATTCTGGCAGCACTCTTCACGCTGCGCTTCGCCCTGGCTTAAACGCCAGGGCATTGATCCAAATAGGGAATTCCCTGGCTTTCGTTGAGTGAAATTTATGATTGGCCGCTGTTTTTGACCGAAAAGGCCGCCTTTCGGGCATCGTGCCTTGAAAATGATCAAAAAACAGATGACGGAATGATTTCGTCTCCCTATACTCCGCCCTCGTAAACACAAGGGCATAAAAAAGACCGCGCTCGCGATAGCGCGGCGCGGCCTTGAGTTTAGGGAGGAATCGCCACCAAGCGACTCAATGTCAGAGGGGGATGTACCCTCCAACGCTTGGATAATGCTACGCCGAGTTTTCGAAAGGCAAGCCCTAACGGAGGGCTGGCCTTTCTTTTTGTGCTTTTTCTGTGCTTTTGCATAATGATTGGTCAATTGCCCCGTTTATGGGCTGGTAATTGCTCAATATATAAGCTGGCGCTACCCGGCGACGCTTCGGAAGCGCTCCGCAGCGCAACAGAATCACCTCCGAATCATCCCCTTTTCATGTTGCGCCGCCGAAGCCCGCGCCGCCGTCTATCCGAAATGGCGGAGGTCACCCCTGCCGGACGACCGCGCCAACCGATCGCGCCTAGCACCGTCGGCCGAGGCGAAATGCCCAGGGCGACAGCAAAGCCCCCATGGTTGCGGTATCAGCCTGAATAATAGGCAATCGGCTACACACCGGGGCACCAGACGGCCGCCACATGGACGGCCGCTAGGATTTCCGTTTAAAATCCCCAGACCCTTTATTCATTGTCGTTCGTGATCATGACGACCACCGCCACCACCGCTTCCTTCCGGCCCCTGGACCTGGACGCCGTGCACGCCTTCGTGTTGGTGGCCACGCTGCGCAGCTTCACCCGCGCGGCGGAGGCGCTGGGCACCACCCAGTCGGCCATCAGCCTGAAGCTGAAACGCCTGGAGGACAGGCTGGGCCAGCGGCTGCTGGAGCGCACGCCACGCCAGGTGCGGCTGTCGTCGCAGGGGGCCGCCTTCCTGGAACCGGCCCGCCGGCTGCTGGCGGCGCATGACCAGGCGCTGGCCGGGCTGGAAGAGGCGCCGCACCGCCTGGTCATCGGCATCAGCGACCACGTCGCCGGCCGCGACCTGCCTGGCCTGCTGGCCCGCCTGCAAGGCCGCGACCCCACCTTGGTGATGGAGGTGCGCATCGCCGCCTCCCGCGACCTGGGCGCCCTGCTGGAACGGGGGGAATTGGACGCCGCCATCCTGCGGCTGGAACCACCCCTGGACGGACGCCCAACGGAACTGGCGACTGAGGCCGGGGAGCCGCTATTCATCGACCCCCTGTGCTGGTTCGCTGCCCCGGGCTGGGAGCCGCCCCCGGCCGCCCCGCTGCCCATCGCCACCTTGTCCGCCCCGTGCGGCGTGCGCGGCCATGCCGTGCGGGCGCTGGACGCCGCCGGCATTCCCTGGACCGAGGTGTTCGTGGGCGGTGGCGTCGCTGCGGTCGGTGCCGCCGTGTTGGCGGGGCTGGGCGTCGCGGCCCTGGCGCCACGCGCGGCCCCCCTGGGTGCCGTCGAGGTGGGCGGGCGCTTTGGCCTGCCGCCCCTGCCCAGCGCCCCGGTCGTGCTGCGCTCCGCCGTCAGCGACCGGCGCAGCCGCGCCGCGCTGGCCACGCTTGTGGCGGCGTTCCGCGCCGCCGGCTAGCTAATAGACAAACCCGTCGGCCACAGCCTTGCGCCACGGCTGGCCCAGCGCGGCCAGCTCATGATCCACGGGGCAGTCCTCGGCATGGGCCAGCGGCAGATAGCCGATGCTCATCAGGAATTCGCCCACGATCTCGCCGCCGGTAAAGCGGAAGGTGCGGCGGAACAACTTCACCCACTCCGCCTTGGTCAGGGGATGGTGCGCGGCGATCCAGGCGGCGAAGCCGCCGTGGCTGGCGCGCAGGGCCTGGATGACCCGGGCGTTGTGGATGGCGGCCTCGATCTTCAGACGGTTGCGCACGATGCCGGCGTCCTGCATCAGGCGCTCCACGTCATCCGGCCCCAGGGCGGCCACCTTGTCCACGTCGAAGCCATGGAAGGCGGCGTTGAAGGCGTCGCGTTTGCGCAGCACCACCAGCCAGGACAGGCCGGCCTGGTTGACCTCCAGCATCAGGCGTTCGAACAGCACCGCCTCATCCGTCGTCGGGAAACCATGTTCCCGCTCATGATAAGGCCCGTGGAAGGGATGGCCCGGGGCGATGGCGCAGTATCCCGACATGGGCTTAAATCCTGTGGTGAAGGGTAGGAGGACGAGGCGGGCGGATGCTAGAAGGGGACGCGGCAGGAGGAAACCCCAAATGACCCCAACGAACATCAATACCCATGTTGGCGACATCCATCACAGCGACTTCACGTTCGAGACCACGCCCCGCATCCTGGCCCAGGTGGGTGGGGCCGCGCGGCTGGGTGAGCTGGCGCGCGACCTGGGGGTGGGGCGCGTCTTCGTGGTCACCGATCCCGGCCTGGTAAAGGCCGGGGTGGTGGAGCCGGCCTTGGCCGGCCTGCGTGCCGCCGGCATCGAGACCGTGCTGTATACCGAGGTGCAGGCCGACCCGCCGGAGGCAGTGGTGCTGCACGCCGTGGCCGCAGCCCGCGCATCCCAGGCGGATGCCGTCATCGGCCTGGGCGGCGGCAGTTCCCTGGACACGGCCAAGCTGGTGGCCCTGCTGGCCGGCCATCCGCAAAACCTGCCCGACATCTATGGCATCAACCTGGCGCGCGGCCCCCGGCTGAAGCTGATCCAGGTGCCGACCACGGCGGGCACGGGCTCGGAGGTGACGGCCATCGCCATCGTCACCACGCCCAGCCATGAGAAGAAGGGCGTGGTCAGCCCCCTGCTCTATCCCGACGCCGCCGTGCTGGACGCGACGCTGACCCTGGGCCTGCCCCCGGCGGTGACGGCCATGACCGGCATAGACGCCATGGTGCACGCCATCGAGGCCTACACCAGCCGGCTGAAGAAGAACCCCCTGTCCGACAGCCTGGCCACCCGGGCGCTGATGCTGCTGTATGCCAACCTGCCCCGGGTGCTGGCCGACGGCCGCGACGTGACGGCCCGCGCCGCCATGCTGCAGGGTTCGCTACTGGCCGGCATGGCGTTCGCCAATGCGCCGGTGGCGGCGGTGCACGCCCTTGCCTATCCCCTGGGCGGCCATTTCCATGTGCCGCACGGCCACAGCAACGCCCTGGTGCTGGCCCCCGTCCTGGCGTTCAACCGCAGCCATGCGGAACAGGCCTATGCCGAGCTGGGCCGATTGATCGACCCGGCGTTGAGCGGCGCCGACGACCCCGCCGCCTCTCACGGTTTCGTGGACGCCATGACCCGCCTGGTCGGCGCCATGCCCTTCGGCCGGCGCCTGGCGGACGTGGGCGTCACCGCCGGTCACATCCCCCTGCTGGCGGCGGACGCGATGAAGGTGCAGCGCCTGCTGGTCAACAACCCCCGACCCGTCACCCTGGACGACGCCGTGGCCCTGTACAGCGCCGTCCTCTGATCCCTTGAAAAAGAGCGTTCCCTTCGCCCATGACACCGACCCTGTCGCCCGCCGCCCGTCGCCGCTTGTTCCGCAACGTGCTGGCCTTTTTCATCACCCTGGTCGCCGTCTGCGTGGCGGCGGGGCTTATCGGCGGCACCATGGCCGTGGTGCTGGTGCTGCGCCTGGTGTTCGGCATCGGCGCCCTGTGTTCCGGCGTATGGATGTTCTTTCTGCTGGCACGCCAAATGATCCGCAACGGCCGCCCGCCCCATCCCTTCTTCTATGGCGGCTACGCCATCATCCTGGGCTGCCTGGGCGGCGTGGCGGTGCTGGGCGTCCTGATGCTGCTTCAGGTGGCGCAGCAGTTTTCCGGGGGCACGCCCTGATCTATCCCCAAGGCGGCAAATCGCCTCAGCCGGACCGGATAGCCAGGATGATCTAGTTGCCGGTGGGCATATGAACATTTTCCAGTAGAGCGGACAAAATGTGGAGCCGGTGGCGACACCATTTTGCCATCAATCCTTGGCCTCATTGGCGGCGATGGCCGAGTGATTGGCGATTACCTGCGTTATGTATGACGGGAACTTGCCGTCTTCTTCGTAACAAGGGTGGCGCCAATGATATCGGCCCCGTCAAACCAAGAGGTGACCCCATGAAGTCCGTCATGAAGTCCGCCCGTGCCACCGTCAGCGCCGCCGCCCTGGCCGTGGCCCTGGCCGGTGGCCTGTTCATCGCCGGCGCCGGCACAGCCAACGCCCAGGTGGGCGTGGACCTGTGGGTGCGCGAGGCCCCGCCGCCGCCGCGCCATGAGGTGATTCCCCCGCCGCCGGAACCCGGCCATGTCTGGGTGGGCGGCCACTGGGCCTGGCATGACCGCTGGGATTGGGAGGAAGGCCATTACGCCGCCCCGCCCCATCCTCACGCCCATTGGGTGCCCGGCCACTGGCGGACCCGCCCCGACGGCCGCCACATGTGGGTCGAGGGCCACTGGCGCTGACCTGTGCGCCAGTCCTTTGACTGGCACCACGGCTGAATGAGAAAGGGCGGCATCCGGTTGACCGGTGCCGCCCTTTTCCCATGCCCTCTTTTCCAGGCCCTCGGCCAAGCCTCAGCGGCGGCGGAAAGCGACGGCACCCAAGACCCGGTACCCCATGGAGGCGCTGAAGCGCTGGGTGGCGCGCTTGGTCGCCTCCTCCGCCGTGTCGGCCCCCACCAGATAAACGCGGCCGGATACCCAATCGTCGACATAATCCGACGGCGCCATGCGGGCGGTCGCCGTCTCGCCGAAATCGGGGTTGGAGATGGTCAGTTCCCAGAAGTGCTGCGCGTTCAGGGTCTGACGGTCCAGCAGGACCAGGGGCTGCAGCCGCCGCTCGCGCAGGGCCTTGCGCTCCTTGTCCAGGTTGTCCAGTTCTTCGCGCAGTTCCTCCAACGTGGCGGTCACCGTGTCCATGGTGTTGGTGATCTGCTCCAGCTCACCGGAGGTGCCGTCGATCTCCTGCCGGAACTGGGCCACCAGGGCCTCGCGCTTCTCCAGTTGGCGGCTCAGTTCCAGCCGGCGCACCGTCAGTTCGCGCCACTGGCGGAACAGCAGCGCCGCCAGCAGGCCGATCATCAACAGCATCAGCCAACCCAGTTCCATCACGCCCCCCGACGGAAGCCGGTGGGGCGCAAGGGGCCCTTTTCCGGGAAGTGCATTTCAATCTGGCGCCGGGCGGCGGCTTCCGATTCAGCCCAGATGCTGCCGCGGTGGTCGACACCGCGCAGAGCGGGCGGCAGCTCGCGTCCTGGTTCCACCGTGGCCGACGGCATGAGGTTGCAGGCATACTCCTCCTTGTCCTTGGAGGGCTCGCCGATTTGGTGCAGGACGTAGAAGTCGCGGGCGCGCATCTCGTTGTTGTCGACGCGCAGCTGGGAAATGGCCATGCGCATCTTGGCGGCATCCGCCCGCTTGGAGCCGAGCGCCATGCGCTGCTGTTCCAGGAAGGACAGAACCTGCGTCTTCTCGTTGGAGACGGCGCGCATCTTGTCGGTGGAGGAGCCCAGCGACTTGCGCAGGCGCAATTCCACGGTCTGCCGCCACAGCCACAGCAGAATGGCGGCCAGCAGTAGCAGGGCGGAAAACCCCATCAGGATTTGGATCAGCATTCCCCAGACGACCAAACCGGCCCGTGCCAACCGCCGACCGGCCGCGCCAACCCCACCCGCCTCAAGAAGGGGCGTTCCCCGGGGGATCGAACAGCTGATCGTAGTTAATGAGGCCAAAATGAAAAACAGCCCAGACGAGCCCGAGAATTACCGCTGAAATCAGGCTCGTCCATATGAATTTGCGCTTGAGATCGGGAAATACCGGGGCGCCGGGATCGTTGCCCTTTTGCGGGCTGTCATCGCGCCGCACGCCAATGGGCAGCACCGCGAACAGAACCACCCACCACAGCGTGAAATAGACCGCGACCAGCGTGACCAGGCTCATGACGCTTCCCATCCCGTGGGCCCGTGATCAGCGCAAAGAAACGCGCGCACGGGCCGTTTTGGCGGCGTCCCAGGGGCGCCGCTTCCCCTGTCCGGCCTACACCCGCACCAGGTGTACCTCGGTCACCGGCTTTCGGCCTTGCGCCGCATGGAAGGTGCGGCGCACCGCCAGCCGCGCGGCCTCGGTCACGGCCACATCGTCACGCCGCTCCGCCTCGGCCAGCTTATCGACCGCTTGGCCGATGCCTTTGACCAGCCCCTCGATGAACAGCGCGTCCTCTTCCCCGTCCAGCAGGCCGATGACCGACAGCTTCGGGTCCGCCAGCAGCTCGGTATCGTCCATCACCAGCGTGACGACCGCCGCGCCGTTGAAGACCATGCGGTTGCGGGTACGCAGCAGATTTCCGCCCAGGGGCACGAGGCGGCGACCGTCCAGGCACAACTTGCCCGAGGGCACGGTGCCGATGATCTCCGGCTCGCCCGGACCGATGCGGATGACGACGCCATTCTCGGGCACCAGGGCGCGCGGCACCTGGCATTCCAGCGCCAGGTCGGCATGGGCCTTCAGGTGGCGCTGCTCGCCATGCACCGGCACGGCGAGGAAGGGGCGCACCCACTGGTACATCTGCGCCAGCTCATCCCGCGCCGGATGGCCGGAGACATGGACGTCGGCGTCGCTGGCCGTCACCACCTCGATGCCACGGCGGATCAGGCCGTTCTGCACCTTGGCGATGGCCTTCTCGTTGCCGGGGATCTCGCGGGAGGAAAAGACGACGACGTCGCCCGGCTCCAGGTCGATCTCCGGATGGTCGCCGTCGGCGATGCGGGCCAGGGCGGCGCGCGGCTCCCCCTGGCTGCCGGTGCAGATCAGCACCTGGGCCTCGCGCGGCAGATAGCCCACGTCATGCTCGGTGACGAAGGGCGGTAGGTCCTTGAGATAGCCGGTGGCGCGCGCCGCCTCGTTGATGCGGCGCAGGCTGCGGCCCACCAGGGCCACCTGGCGATCGTGCGCGGCGGCGGCCTTGGCGATGGAATGCAGGCGGGCGACGTTGGTGGCGAAGCAGGCCACGGCCACACGGCGACCGGGGTAGCGGCCAATCAGCTCCTCCAGTCCCACGGCGACCGTGCCCTCTGAACCCGAGGTGCCGGGCACGGTGGCGTTGGTGCTGTCGCAGACCAAGGCGGTGACCCCCTGGTGGCCCAGGGCGATCAGCGCCGCCTCGTCCACCGGCGCGCCCACGCGGGGATCGGGGTCCAGCTTCCAGTCTCCGGTGTGCAGGACCGTGCCGCCGGCGGTGCGGATGACCAGGGCGTTCGGCTCGGGGATGGAATGGGTGAGGCTGATCAGCTCGATATCGAAGGGGCCGACCTGGAAGCGGCCGGACAGCGGCACCTCGATGATCTGCACCAGGCCGCTGAACTCCGTCTCGCGCAGCTTGGCGCGTAGCACGGCCGCGGTGAAAGGGGTGGCGTAGACGGGGCAGCGCAGCTCCGTCCACAGGTACTGCACGGCACCCAGGTGGTCTTCATGCGCGTGGGTCAGCACCAGGCCCGCCAGATCCTCCCGCCGCTCGGCGATGAACTCGGGGTCCGGCATGACCACGTCCACGCCCGGCGCGGCATCATCGCCGAAGCTGACGCCCAGGTCGACCATCAGCCATTTACCGGCATGATGGTAGAGGTTGAGGTTCATACCGATTTCGCCGGACCCACCCAACGGCAGGAAATACAGGGCGTCGGGGGACAGCAAATCGTCGATCATGGAAACCTGGAAAACGGGAAACGGCGGGACGGGCGAACGGGGCGTCAGCCCCCTGATTTGGCGTTGCGGCGATGGATGAGCAAGAGCCCGCGTAAGGTCAGGTCGCTGTCGATGTGGTCGACCATGCCCGTCTCCTCCGCGAACACCCGCACCATGCCGCCGGTGCCGATGACGGTGACGGGGGGCGTGCCGGTGGGCGACAGCTCCGCCTTGATACGGCGCAGCAAGCCCTCGATCATCGCGGTGTAACCCCAATACATACCGGACTGCATGGCACCCACCGTGCCGCGGCCGATGACGCGATCCGGCTTGGCGATGTCCACCTTGGGCAATTGGGCGGCCACGCGGTGCAGGGCGTCCAGCGACAGGGTGGGACCGGGGGCGATGATGCCGCCGGCGAAGGCGCCATCGGCATCGACCACGTCGAAGGTGGTGCCGGTGCCGATATCCAGGACCACCAGCGGCGCCTTATATCGTTCCGTTGCCGCAACGGCGTTGACCAGACGATCGGCGCCGGCCTCGCGCGGGTTGTCGATGCGGATCTCAATGCCGACATCCACCGCCGGGTCACCGATGCGCATAGGCACGCAACCGAAATGATCCTTGCATAGCCGGATGAGGTCTGGTGTGGCCGCCGGCACGACGGAGGATAGGATGGCGGCGTTGACATCCCGGGCCACGAGGCCCTTCAGCGCCATGGCCGAGGTCAGCCACACCGCGTACTCGTCGGAGGTGCGGCGGCTGTCGGTGGAGATGCGCCAGCGGCCCCGGGGCGTGTCGCCGTCATAGATGGCGAAAACCACGTTGGTGTTGCCGGCGTCGATGGCGAGCAGCATGGGGCGGGCTCCCTGTCTCAGGCGGTCTGCCGGGCAGCATGGGGGAAAAAGACGTCCCCGGCTGTGACTTTCACCAGCCCCTGGGGCGTTTCCACCAGCAGCGCGCCATCAGCGTCCAGATCGACCAGGCGGCCCTCGAAGCTGCGGTCGTGCAGGCGGACGGTGACGGGGCCGCCGATGCCCTGGGCAGCGTTCAGCCAGGCGGCGCGCACGGGCGCGAAGCCATAGTCCTGCCAGCGGCGGTACCAGCGGTCAAAGGTGCAAGCGTAGGCCGCCATGACCAGATCCGGCTCCACATCCGCGCCCTGGGCCAGCAGCGAGGTTGTGGCGTAGCCCGGGGTGTCCGGATGGTGTCGAACATTCATGCCCATGCCGACCGCCACCCAGGCGACGCCGCCGTCCGTCTCGGCCTCGGATTCCAGCAGGATCCCGGCGATCTTGGCGCCATCGACCAGGACATCATTGGGCCATTTCAGCTTGGGTGCCGCGGCGACCAGGCCATCCACCGCCTCCCCCGCCGCCAGGGCGGTGACGAAGGACAGCTCGGCCGCCCGCTGTGGCGTGCCGCCGGGCCGCAGCAACAAGGTGCAATAGAGATTGCCGGGCTCGGAAGTCCAGGACCGGCCGCGCCGGCCCCGGCCCGCCTCTTGACGAACGGCCCGCACCAGCGTGCCTTCCGGCGCGCCAGAACGGGCCATGTCCTTGACGATGTCGTTGGTGCTGCCGCAACGCTCCAGCACCGTCGGCCGGATCCACTCCGGCAGACGGTGGGGCGGGGCGCTGGGGGTCAGCGCCCGCCCGCTCAATGGAACAGGCTGGCGGCGGCGGCGGCGGCGCTGTTCAGCACCGGGGTGCCGATCACCAGGGCCACCGGGAACACCACCAGGGCGGTGGCGGTGACGACCCAGGACAGGCCGGCCGTGGGGCGATCCAGCGGCTCCTTCACGTCGTCGAACCAGGAGACCTTACAGATCTTCAGGTAGTAGTAGAGGCTGATGCCGCTGGTCAGCGCCATGATGATGGACAGCGGGTACAGCCCGGCCTTCCACGCGGCCATGAACACCAGCAGCTTGCCGAAGAAACCGGCCGCCGGCGGCACGCCCGCCATGGAGAACATGAAGACGGCCAGTGCCAGGGCCAGCATGGGATTGGTCTTGGAGAGGCCCGCCAAGTCGGCGATCTCTTCCACGGCCTTACCTTTCTGGCGCATGCCGATGATGATGGCGAAGGTACCGACGGTCATCACCAGGTAGATCGCCATGTAGATCAGCACGGCCTGCACGCCCTCGGCGGTGCCGGCCGCCACGCCGACCAGGGCGTAGCCGATGTTGGCGATGGAGCTGTAGGCCATCAGGCGCTTGATATTGCTCTGGCGGATGGCCGCCAGCGAGCCGACCACCATGGAGGCGACGGAGCAGAACTCGATCACCTGGCGCCACTGCGGCAGCAGGGAACCGAAGGGGCCTTCCAGCACGCGGATGAACAGGCAGATGGCGGCCACCTTGGGGGCCACGGCGAAAAAGGCCGTGACCGGGGTGGGGGCGCCCTCGTACACGTCCGGCGTCCACATGTGGAAGGGCACGGCGGAGATCTTGAAGGCCAGGCCGGCGGCCACGAACACCAGGCCGACGATGACGCCCAGGGGCGCCGGGCCAGCCTGCAAGACCTGGGCGATGGTGATGAAGTTGGTGGTGCCGGCGAAGCCATAGATCAGGCTGATGCCATACAGCAGCATGCCGGAGGACAGGGCACCCAGCACGAAGTACTTCAGGCCGGCCTCGGTGCTCTTGGCGTAATCGCGGCGGAAGGACGCGATGACGTAGAGCGACAGGCTCTGCAGCTCCAGGCCGACATAAAGGGTCAGCAGGTCGTTGGCCGACACCATCATCATCATGCCGACGGT
Source organism: Nitrospirillum amazonense (assembly GCF_007828035.1). GTDB lineage: Bacteria > Pseudomonadota > Alphaproteobacteria > Azospirillales > Azospirillaceae > Nitrospirillum > Nitrospirillum amazonense. The sequence goes on from NZ_VITV01000001.1 coordinate 283,956, forward strand.
CGCCAGCAGCATGAGCACCGGATATTCGAACCGGTCCATGTCCTCACGGGCGATGAAGTTCTGGGCGATGATGATGGACAGGCCGGTGCCCAGCAGGACCAGCAGCTTGGAGAAGACGGCGAAGCCGTCGGTGATGAACAGGCCGGAGAAGGCCACGTCGTAGCCTTCCTGGCGGACCAGCAGCACGGATGTCGCCACCAGCGCCACCACGGCCAGGCCGCTGACCAGGCGGGTGCCATTCTTGCCGCTGAACACACCCAGCATCAGCAGCGCCAGCGCCGCCACGGCCAGGAAGATCTCAGGCAGGGCCGGGATCAGATCGGTAAGGACAGGTTGCATGGATCGTTTCCCGCTGGATCAGTGGCCGGCGTCGGGGTTGGCATCCGCCTTGGGCTCGCTCTGCGCGGGCGTCTCGGCGGGTGTTTCAGTAGTGGACGGCTCAACCGCCGGCTCGGTGCCCGGCGTCTCACTCGTCGCCGGGTGGGCCGAGAGGGTCCCGGCGTTGGCGGCCGGGACGAAGGCGGAGGCCGGGTTGGCAACCGGCGGGGTCAGTCCCTCGGCGGCCAGGGCTTCGCGGTGGTGCGACAGGATATGGTCCAGCGAGGCGGCGTACACGCTGCTGAAGCTCTTCGGATAGACGCCCATCATGATGACGATGGCGACCAGCGGGGCGAAGTAGAGGATCTCCTTCCCGTTCAGGTCGGGCATGGCGATCACGTCCGGCTTCTCCAGCTTGCCGTAGAACAGCTTGCGATAGAGCAGCAGCATGTAGGCGGCGCCGAACACCAAGCCGGTGGAGGCGAACAGGCCCACCCAGGTGTTGGCCTCGTACGCGCCCAGCATGGACAGGAACTCACCCACGAAACCCGAGGTGCCGGGCAGGCCGACCGAGGCCAGCATGAACAGCATGAACACCACGGCGTACTTGGGCATGTTGTGCGCCATGCCGCCGTAGCGCGCGATTTCACGGGTGTGCAGGCGGTTGTAGACCACGCCGATGCAGAGGAAGAGCGCCGCCGACACCACGGTGTGCGACAGCATCTGGAACATGGCGCCGTCCAGGCCCTGGGCGTTGGCGGCGAAGATGCCCATGCTGACGTAGCCCATGTGAGCCACGGAGGAATAGGCGATCATCTTCTTCATGTCGGTCTGAGCCAACGCCACCAGCGAGGTGTAGATGATGGCGACGACCGACATCACGAACACCAGGTTGGTGTAGGTGGCCGAGCCGATGGGCAGCATCTGCAGGTTGGCGCGGATCAGACCGTAACCGCCCATCTTCAGCATGACGCCGGCCAGCATGACGGAGCCGGCGGTCGGCGCCTCCACGTGGGCGAAGGGCAGCCAGGTGTGGAACGGCCACATCGGGGTCTTCACCGCGAAGGCGGCGAAGAAGGCCAGCCACAGGATCTTCTGCATCGACGGATCGAAGGTGTGGTCCAGCATCACTCGCATGTCCATCGTGCCGACCTGCAGGTACATGGCGACGATGGCCAGCAGCATCAGGACGGAGCCGATGAAGGTGTAGATGAAGAACTTGTAGGCGGCGTAGATGCGGCCCGGACCACCCCACACGCCGATCATCAGGAACATCGGCAGCAGGACACCTTCGAAGAAGATGTAGAACAGGATGAAGTCCAGCGCGGTGAACATGCCGACCAGCATGGTCTCCAGCAGCAGGAGCGACATCATGAACTCCTTCACCCGCTTCTCGATGCTGTCCCAGGAGGCCAGCACGCAGACGGGGGTGAGGAAGGTCGAGGCCAGCACGAACCAGACGGACACGCCATCGATGCCGCGCAGGTACTGGATGCCCAATGCCGGGATCCAGCTGTGTTCCTCCACCAGCTGGAAGCCGGCGCTGGAGGGGTCGAACTTCACCAGGATGAACAGCGAAACGATGAAGGTGAGAAGCGAGGTCGCGAGGGCGATCGCCTTCGCGTTCCGCGCCACGGCCTGTTCTTCGCCGCGCACCAGCAGGATGAGTAGGGCGCCAATCGACGGAAGGAACGTCGTCAGCGACAGGATCGGCCAATCAGCCATCTTAGATGCCTCGTCCTGCTCAGGGCTTGAAGTAGAACCAGCCGACCAGCGCGACCACGCCGATCACCATGGCGAATGCGTAATGGTAGACGTACCCGGACTGCAAACGGCTGACGCCGGCGGCCACACCGCGGGTGGTCTTGGCGACGCCATCGGGGCCCAAGCCGTCGATGATGGCGCCGTCGCCGGCCTTCCACAGGCCGAAGCCGAGGACCTGGGCCGGCTTCACGAACAGCACGTCGTAAATCTGGTCGAAGAAGTACTTGTTGAAGACCAGCACATGCAGCGGCTTCACGATCTTGGTGAAGGTCGCCGGGATGCCGGGCACGAACATGTAGCAGACATAGGCCAGGGCGATGCCGGCCAGGCCGACCAACAGCGGCAGCAGGCCCACCCACTCCGGCCCCTCATGGGCGGCGTGGATGCTGTCATGGGCGTGCAGGACCTGGATGGCGCCGCGCCAGAATTCGGCGCGGGCGGCATGGCCGACGAACCACTCGTAGCCGCCGATACCGGCGATCAGGGCGCCGATGGCCAGCACGGTCAGCGGACCAGTCATGACCAGCGGGCTCTCATGCACGTGGTCCATGACCTCCTTGGAGGCGCGCGGCTTGCCATGGAAGGTCATGATCAGCAGGCGCCAGGAGTAGAAGGCGGTCATGAAGGCGGCGGCGATGCCCAGCCAGTAGGCAAAGTGGCCGACGGCGGTGCCGGAGCCGTAGGCGGCCTCCAGCACGATGTCCTTGGAGTAGAAGCCGGCGAAACCGAAGCCAGGGAATGCGCCAATCTTGGGGATGCCAACACCGGCCAGGGCCAGGTTGCCGATCCACATCACCGCGTAGGTGAAGGGGATCAGCCTGGCGATACCGCCCATCTTGCGCATGTCCTGCTCACCCGACATGGCGTGGATGACGGAACCGGCGCCCAGGAACAGCAGGGCCTTGAAGAAGGCGTGGGTCATCAGGTGGAAGACGGCGGCCTGGTAGGCCGACACGCCGATGGCGAAGAACATGTAGCCCAGCTGGCTCATCGTCGAATAGGCGATGACGCGCTTGATGTCGAACTGGGTCATGCCGATCGTCGCGGCGACGAAGGCGGTCAGGGCGCCCAGCACGGTCACCACGGCCAGGGCGGCGGGGGCATACTCGAACACCGGGCTCATGCGGGCCAGCATGAAGACGCCGGCGGTCACCATGGTGGCGGCATGGATGAGGGCCGACACCGGGGTCGGGCCTTCCATCGCGTCCGGCAGCCAGGTGTGCAGGCCCAGCTGGGCCGACTTGCCCATGGCGCCGACGAACAGCAGCAGGCAGGCGCAGTCCAGCGCCGACACATGCCAGCCCAGGAAGTTGAAGGTGGCGTGGGCCTTGCCGGCGGCGGCCGGGAAGATCGTGCCGAACTCGACACTGCCGAAGATGATGAAGATTGAGAAGATGCCCAGCGCGAAGCCGAAGTCACCGACGCGGTTCACCAGGAACGCCTTCATGGAGGCGTCGTTGGCGCTCTTCTTCTCGAACCAGAAGTTGATCAGCAGGTAGGAGGCGACACCGACGCCCTCCCAGCCGAAGAACATCTGCACCAGATTGTCCGACGTCACCAGCATGAGCATCATGAAGGTGAACAGGCTGAGGTAGGACATGAACCGGGGCTTGTCCGGGTCATGGCTCATGTAGCCGACGGAGTAGATGTGGACCATGGTCGACACGCCGTTGACCACGATCAGCATAACCGCCGTCAGGGTGTCGACGCGCAGGGCCCAATCGACGTGGAAGTCGCCGCTGGCAACCCAGTTGGCCAGCGGAACCACGGTGGCATGACCGTTCACGGCCACGTCGATGAACAGGATGATGGACAGGACCAGCGCGACTACCATGGCGCCGCAGGTGACGAGCTGGGAGCCCAGGTCACCGATGCGGCGGCCGAAGAAGCCGGCGATGAACGCCGCGAGGAGCGGCAGGAAGATTGCTGCGATAACGGCCATGGCCCTCAACCCTTCATCAGGTTGATGTCCTCAACCGCGATCGAGCCACGGTTGCGGAAGTAGATGACGAGGATGGCGAGGCCGATGGCGGCCTCGGCAGCCGCGACGGTCAGGATGAACAGGGCGAAGACCTGTCCCACCAGATCGTGCAGGAAGACCGAGAAGGCGACGAGGTTGATGTTGACCGCAAGCAGGATCAACTCGACCGACATCAGGATGATGATGACGTTGCGGCGGTTCAGGAAGATGCCGAACACGCCCAGGATGAACAGGATGGCCGCCACCGACAGGTAGTGGCCCAGACCGATATCCATCATGTTTTCCATGGTTTACACGCCCTCCCCGGTCCGGACCTTGACCACGGCCACCACGTCCTCGCGGCGGCGGGCCAGCTGGTCGGCGATGACCTGGCGGCGCACGCCCTTGCGCGAGCGCAGGGTCAGCACAATGGCGCCGATCATGGCGACCAGCAGCACCAGGCCAGAGGCCTCGAAGATAAAGGCGTATTGGGTGTAGAGCAGGTCGCCCAGCGCCTGGGCGTTGCCCACGCTTTCCGGCGTCGGCGCCGCGCGGACGCTGTCGGCCGGGCCGGCGTAGACCCAGCCGGAGATCACCAGCCCCAGTTCCGCCAGCAGGGCCGCCCCCACGGCGAGGCCCGCCGGCAGGTAGCGCAGGAAGCCCTTGCGCAGTTCCTGGAAGTTGATGTCCAGCATCATGACGACGAAGAGGAACAGCACCGCCACGGCGCCCACGTAGACGATGACCAGGATCATCGCCACGAATTCCGCCCCGATCAGCACGAACAGGCCGGCCGCATTGAAGAAGGCCAGGATCAGGAACAGGACGGAGTGCACCGGGTTGCGCGCCGTGATCACCAGCATGCCGGCCAGCACCAGCACGGCGGCGAACAGATAGAAGGCGAGAGCGGGCAGTATCATCGGCGGCTCTCCTTCCGGTGCGGGTTGCGGACGTTGGCGATCAAGATTTCTCTCCGGTAACCGGGCCCATCGTCTGGGTCCCTGACTCGACGTCGGGGGCGCGGGCGATCCCGCGCGCGGGTGTCACGGGGTTAGGCGTCACAAGGCGTTAAAGGCGCACTCAAGGCTCAGCGGTAGGGCGCATCCGCGGCGATGTTGGCCGCCAGCAGCGGCTCCCACCGGTCGCCGTTCGCCAGCAGCTTTTCCTTGTTGTAGAAAAGCTCCTCGCGCGTTTCGGTGGCGAACTCCAGGTTCGGCCCCTCGACGATGGCGTCCACCGGGCAGGCCTCCTGGCAGAGGCCGCAGTAGATGCACTTGGTCATGTCGATGTCGTAGCGGGTGGTCCGGCGCGAGCCGTCCTCACGGGGTTCCGCTTCGATGGTGATGGCCAGGGCCGGGCACACTGCTTCGCACAGCTTGCAGGCGATGCAGCGCTCTTCCCCGTTGGGATAGCGGCGCAGCGCGTGTTCGCCACGGAAGCGGGGGCTGAGCGGGCTGCGCTCATACGGGTAGTTGAGCGTCACCCGGGGCTTGAACATGTAGCTGAAGGTCAGGGCGAAGCCCTTCACCAGCTCGGTCATGAACAGGCCGCGCGCCGTGCGGTCGAGCCAGGCCATGTCGTCACCTCATTCCTTGATGCGGGGGGCGGCTCCCCCCGCGGTCACAAGTCAGTACCAAAGTCCCGCCCCGGGGCGGGGACGCATCGCTCAGTGCGGCAGCTTGTCGAAGTAGACAAGGAAGCCGGAGGTCAGGATCACCCAGACCAGAGAGAAGGGCAGGAAGACCTTCCAGCCCAGGCGCATCAGCTGGTCATAGCGGTAGCGGGGCAACGTGCCGCGCACCCAGATGAACACGAACATCAACAGGCAAATCTTGATGATCAGGTTCAGCGGGCCGGGGATGAAGCCCAGGAGGGGGAACGGCTGCCAGCCGCCCAGGAACAGGATGGAGGTCATCCCGCTCATCAGGAGCATGCTGATGTACTCGCCCAGGAAGAACAGGGCGAAGGTCATGGCCGAGTATTCGGTGTGGAAACCGCCCACCAGCTCGGACTCGCCTTCCGGCAGGTCGAAGGGGGCCCGGTTGGTTTCCGCGAGCGCCGAGATGAAGAACACCACGAACATGGGGAACAGCGGGATGCAGAACCACAGGTGGGTCTGCGCCCGGACGATGTCCGACAGGTTCAGCGAGCCGACGCACAGCAGCACGGTGATGATGACGAAGCCGATGGAGACCTCGTAGGACACCATCTGCGCGGCGGAGCGCAGGCCGCCCAGGAAGGCGTACTTCGAGTTGGACGCCCAGCCCGACATGATGATGCCGTAGACGCCCAGCGAGCTGATGGCGAAGAGGTAGAGCACGCCGACGTTGATGTCGGACAGCACCAGGCCCTCACCGAAGGGGATGACCGCCCAGGCCACCAGCGCCAGGATGAAGGTGATCATCGGCGCCACCAGGAACACGGCGCGGTTGGCGCCGGCCGGGATGATGGTCTCCTTGGTCATCAGCTTCAGGCCGTCGGCGAACGGCTGCAGCAGACCGAAGGGGCCGACCAGGATCGGGCCCTGGCGCAGCTGGATGGCGGCCAGCACCTTGCGTTCCATGTAGGTCATCATGGCCATCGCGATCAGCAACGGCACCGTGATCACCAGGATCTTCAGGATGATCGCCACCAGGGTCGCCCAGGTGAGGGGCAAGCCCAGGTGCAGGGCGAGGAAATCAGCCATGGGTACCGGTCCTCTCGGCAACGGCGGGCGACACGAAGGCCTCCGTGCATTCGGCCATGGTGGCCGAGGCGCGGCTGATCGCGTCGGTCATGTAGAAGTTCTCCACCGGCAGGGTGAAGGGGGCGGCGGCCACGGCACTGGCGGTACCAAAGGCACCCCAGGCGGCCGGGGTGACGCGGTCGATCTGGGCGAACACCGGGTTGGCGTCGGCCAGCCGCTTGCGCAGCTGCTGCAGGGTGTCATACGGCAGGGGCTTGCCCAGGGCGCCGGACAGCGCGCGGATGATCTTCCAATCCTCACGCGCCTCGCCCACCGGGAAGGTGGCCTGGCGGGTATGCTGGGCGCGGCCCTCGGTGTTGACGTAGGTCGCGTTCTTCTCGGTGTAGGCGGCACCCGGCAGGATGACGTCGGCGCGGTGGGCGCCCCGATCACCGTGGTGGCCCTGATAGATCACGAAGGCGCGGCCGAAGTTCTGGGCGTCGATCTCGTCGGCACCCAGCAGGTAGACCACCTCGACCTCGCCCTTGCGGGCACCGTCCAGGATGCCGGCCAGGTCGCGGCCCCCCTCGGCGGGCAGGAAGCCCAGGTCCAGGGCGCCGACGCGCGAGGCGGCGCGGTGCAGGACGTTGAAACCGTTCCAGTCCTCACGCACCAGGCCGCAAGCCTCGGCCACCGCGCGGGCGGCGGCCCAGACGGCGGCGCCGTCCGGACGGGCCAGGGCGCCGGAGCCCAGGATCAGCAGGGGCTTCTTGGCGGCCTTCAGCGTCTCGGCATAGGGGTGGCTGCCGTCGGCGATGGCGTTCAGCAGCGTGGCGTCGTTGCCCAGGTGCTCGATGGGGAAGGTCAGATCGACGCGCGGGCCCAGTACGGTGACGGTCAGGCCGCCCTGCAGGTAGCGCTTGCGGATGCGGGCGTTGACCAGCGCGCCTTCCCAGCGCGGGTTGGTGCCGATCAGGAGGATCTGGTCCGCCTGCTCGATGCCCGCGATGGTGCTGTTGAAGATGTAGCCGGCGCGGGACGCCGCGTCGATGGCGCTGCCGTCCTGGCGGCTTTCCAGGCTGGCCACACCCATGCCGCCCAGCAGGTCCTTCAAGGCCAGCAGGCTTTCGGCGTCGGCCAGGTCGCCGGCGATGGCGGCGATCTTCTCCGGTGCGGCACCCTTCAGCTTGGACGCGGTCAGGGCCAAAGCCTCTTCCCACGAGGCGGCACGCAGCTTGCCGTTCTCACGGATGTAGGGGCGGTCCAGGCGCTGGCGCTTCAGGCCGTCATGGGCGTAACGGGTCTTGTCGCTGATCCATTCCTCGTTCACCGCCTCGTTCAGGCGGGGGAGGATGCGCAGCACTTCGCCGCCGCGGGTGTCGATGCGGATGTTGGACCCGACGGCGTCCAGGACGTCCACCGATTCCGTCTTACGCAGTTCCCAGGGCCGGGCGGTGAAGGCATAGGGCTTGGAGGTCAGCGCGCCCACCGGGCACACGTCCACCAGGTTGCCCGACAGCTCGGACGAGACGGCGGCCTCGACGTAGGTGCCGATCTCCATATGCTCGCCACGGCCGGTGGCGCCCATCACGGACACGCCCGCGATCTCGTCGCTGAAGCGGATGCAGCGCGTGCAGTGGATGCAGCGCGTCATGATCGTCTTGATCAGCGGGCCCAGGTTCTTGTCCTTGACCGCGCGCTTTTCCTCGCCGTAGCGGCCACGGTCGAAACCGTAGCCCACGGCCTGATCCTGCAGGTCACACTCGCCGCCCTGGTCGCAGATGGGGCAATCCAGCGGGTGGTTGATGAGCAGGAACTCCATCACCCCCTTGCGCGCCTTGTGCACGGTGTCGGTGTCGGTCTTGATCACCATGCCTTCGCCGCAGGGCATGGCGCAGCTGGCGATGGGCTTGGGGGCCTTCTCCATCTCCACCAGGCACATGCGGCAGTTGGCCGGGACCGACAGCTTCTCGTGATAGCAGAAGCGCGGAACCTCGATGCCCAGCTGCTCGCAGGCCTGCAGCACGGAGGTGCCAGGCGCCACTTCAAGCTCGATACCGTCGATGGTCAGTTTCGGCATGTCTCAAATCCTTCCACCGATCACTCGGCAGCGATGCTCTGGCGATAATCGGCGATGCGGCGTTCCATCTCCGGACGGAAGTGCCGGATCAGGCCCTGCACGGGCCAGGCGGCGGCATCGCCCAGGGCGCAGATGGTGCGGCCTTCGATCTGCTTGGTGACGTCCTGCAGCATGTCGATCTCTTCCAGGCGGGCCTGGCCGCGAACCATGCGGTCCATGACGCGGGCCAGCCAGCCGGTGCCTTCGCGGCAGGGCGTGCATTGGCCGCAGCTCTCATGCATGTAGAACTTCGACAGGCGGGCGATGGCGCGGACGATGTCGGTGGACTTGTCCATGACGATCACGGCCGCCGTGCCCAGGCCGGACCCGACCTCACGCAGGCTGTCGAAATCCATCAGCACGGTGTCGCAGATGCTCTTGGGCATCACCGGCACGGAGGAGCCGCCGGGGATGACGGCCAGCAGGTTGTCCCAGCCGCCGCGCACGCCGCCCGCATGGCGCTCGATGAGTTCCTTCAGGGGGATGCCCATCTCCTCTTCCACGTTGCACGGCTTGTTCACGTGGCCGGAGATGCAGAACAGCTTGGTGCCCACGTTCTTGGGGCGGCCGATGCCGGCGAACCAGGCGGGACCGCGGCGCAGGATGGTGGGAACGCCCGCGATGCTCTCCACGTTGTTGACCGTGGTGGGGCGGGAATACAGGCCGGCGTTGGCGGGGAACGGCGGCTTGTTGCGCGGCTGGCCCTTCTTGCCCTCGATGGACTCGATGAGCGCGGTTTCCTCGCCGCAGATGTAGGCGCCCGCGCCCTTGTGCAGGTAGATGTCGTAGTCGTAGCCGCTGCCGCAGGCGTTCTTGCCGATCAGGCCGGCGGCGTAGGCCTCGTCGATGGCGACCTGGACGTTGGACGCCTCGTTGTAGAACTCGCCACGGATGTAGATGTAGCAGGCGGTGGCGCCGATGGCGAAACCGGCGATCAGGCAGCCTTCGATCAGCTTATGCGGATCGTGGCGCAGGATCTCGCGGTCCTTGCACGTGCCAGGCTCGCCCTCGTCGGCGTTGATCACCAGATAGACGGGGCCATCCACCTTCTTGGGCATGAAGGACCACTTCAGGCCGGTGGAGAAGCCGGCGCCGCCACGGCCGCGCATGCCCGATTCCTTCACCTGCTCGATGATGGTATCGCGGCCGCGGGCCAGGATGTCCTTGGTGCCGTCCCAGTCGCCGCGCTTGCGGGCGGCTTCCAGGCGGAAGTCCTCGTAGCCGTAGAGGTTGGTGTAGATGCGGTCTTCGTCGCGCAACATCGGCCTTACTCCTGCGACGCCGGCTTGACGCCGTTACGCTGCGCCATCTCGATCAGCGTCGTCGGACCGCCGATGGGCGCGGAATTGATGCGGCCGTTCTGCGGGCCGGGCTTGGGCGTCTCGCCCCGGATCAGGGTATCCAGCAGCGCCTCGGTGGAGGGGCCGTCCAGGTCCTCGTAATAGATGTCGTTGAGCGAGATGACGGGCGCGTTGACGCAGGCGCCGGCGCATTCCACCTCGACCACCGTGAACTGGCCGTCGGCCGTGGTCTCGCCCGGGCCGATGCCCAGCTTGCGCTTGCACGCCGCCAGCACCTCGTCCGACCCGCGCAGCCAGCACGGGGTGGTCGTGCAGACCTGCACGAAGTGCTTACCCACCGGCTTCAGGTTGTACATGGTGTAGAAGCTGGCGACCTCGTACACGCGGATGGGGGCCATGCCCAGCATGCCGGCGACGTAGTCCATGGCGGCGCGGGGCAGCCAGTTGTCGTGCTGGCGCTGGGCCAGGTCCAACAGGGGCATCACGGCGCTCGCCTGGCGGCCTTCCGGATACTTGGCGATGATCCGCTGGGCCAGGGCCAGGTTGTCGGCGGTGAATTCGAAGGTCGCCGGACCGGCAGGGGTCTCGGAAGCGCTCATCGGTCGATCTCTCCGAACACGACGTCGATGGAGCCGATGATCGCGACGGCGTCGGCGAGCATGTGGCCCCGGGACATGAAATCAACACCCTGCAGATGGGCGATGCCCGTCGGCCGGATCTTGCAGCGATAAGGACGGTTTGACCCGTCGGAGACCAGGTACACGCCGAACTCGCCCTTGGGCGATTCGGTGGCGGTGTAGGTCTCGCCGGCGGGGACGTGGTAGCCCTCGGTATACAGCTTGAAGTGATGGATCAGCGATTCCATCGAGCGCTTCATGTCGCCACGCGGCGGCGGGGCGATCTTGCGGTCGTCCACCTTCACGGCGCCGGGGGTCTGGCGCAGCTTGGCCACGGCCTGCTGCACGATCCGGTTGGACTGCCGCATCTCCTCTACGCGCACCAGGTAGCGGGCGTAGCAGTCGCCGGTCTTGCCCACGGCGACGTCGAAGTCGTACTCGGCGTAGGTGTCGTAGGGTTGGGCCTTGCGCAGGTCCCACGGAATGCCGGAGGCGCGCAGCACCGGGCCGGTGAAGCCCCAGGCCAGCGCCTCGTCACCCGAGACGATGCCGATGTCGACCAGGCGCTGCTTGAAGATGCGGTTGGCCGTCAGCAGGCCTTCCACGTCGTCGACGAACTTCTCGAACTTGGCCGCGTAGGCCTCGATGTCGTCCAGCATGCCGGCCGGCAGGTCCTGGTGGACACCGCCCACGCGGAAGTAGTTGGCATGCATGCGGGCACCCGACACCCGCTCATAGAACTCCATGAGCAGCTCGCGCTCCTCGAAGCCCCACAGGGCCGGGGTCAGCGCGCCCACGTCCATGGCGAACGTGGTGACGTTCAGCAGGTGGTTCAGGATGCGGGTCAGCTCGGCGAACAGCACGCGGATGTGCTGCGCGCGCTTGGGCGGGGTGATGCCCAGCAGCTTCTCCGCGGCCAGGACGAAGCTGTGCTCTTCCGACATGGGCGAGACATAGTCCAGCCGGTCGAAATAGGGCATCGCCTGGATGTAGGTCTTGTACTCGATGAGCTTCTCGGTGCCGCGATGCAGCAGACCGATGTGCGGGTCCGCCCGCTCCACGATCTCGCCGTCCATCTCCAGAACCAGGCGCAACACGCCGTGGGCGGCAGGATGCTGCGGCCCGAAGTTCATCGTGTAGGGTTTGATTTGGCTTTCGACAGGATTGGCCATGGCCGATCTCACTTCTTCACGCTGCCGTCGCGCAGCGACGCGCCCAGCGGGATGACCGCCTTCTCGTCGCCCGGCAGTTGCACATCGGTCATCGCCTCCCAGGGCGACATGAAATCAAAGGCCCGGAAGTCCTGCGTCAGCTTCACCGGCTCATAGACGACGCGCTTCTGCTCGTCGTCGTAGCGGACCTCGACGTAGCCCGTCAGGGGGAAGTCCTTGCGCAGGGGGTGACCTTCGAAACCGTAGTCGGTCAGGATGCGGCGCAGGTCGGGGTGGCCCGCGAAGAACACGCCGAACATGTCCCAGGTCTCGCGCTCGTACCAGCCGGCGGCCGGGAACAGCGGGACGCAGGACGGCACGGGCGTGTCCTCATCCGTGGTGACCTTCACCCGCGCGCGCAGGTTCTTGGACACCGACAGCAGCATGTAGTTGACCTCGAACCGCTCCGGCTTGGAGGGCCAGTCCACCGCGGTGATATCGACCAGCTGGGTGAAGCGGCAGCCGGCGTCGTCACGCAGCACGGTCAGGGTCTGCAGCAGGCCCTCGCGCGTGGTGCGGACCACCAGCTCGCCGTTCTGGATCTCGGTGCCGGTCACGGCACCCGGCAGGGCCGCCGCGATCTTGGCGCCCAGCGCCTGTAGGGTTTCTTCGTTCATTCCCGATCCCTCGAGGGCCGCTTAGCGCCGAACCAGGCGGTTACCGCCCTTGATCTTCTTCTGCAGCTGCAGCACGCCGTAGACCAGCGCCTCAGCCGTGGGCGGGCAGCCCGGAACGTAGATGTCCACGGGCACGATGCGGTCGCAGCCGCGCACCACGGAATAGCTGTAGTGGTAGTAACCGCCGCCGTTGGCGCAGGAACCCATGGAGATGACCCAGCGCGGCTCCGCCATCTGGTCGTAGACCTTGCGCAGGGCCGGGGCCATCTTGTTGCACAGGGTGCCGGCCACGATCATCACGTCCGATTGGCGCGGGCTGGGGCGCGGAATCACGCCGAACCGGTCCAGGTCGAAGCGGCTCATGTAAGCGTGGATCATTTCCACGGCACAGCAGGCCAGGCCGAAGGTCATGGGCCACAGCGACCCGGTGCGCGCCCATTCCTGCAGGGCGTCCAGCTTGGCGACGACGAAGCCCTTGTCCTGCAACTCCGTCGTCACGGCCTTGATATAGGCGTCCTGGGCGGGGCCCGGCGGCAGGGGCGCGCCCGCACCGGCGGGAACACCGGCGGGGGAAACGGAAGAGTGGGTTGGCAAAGACGTCACGGGTCTGGCTCCGGTGTGAACGGGCAGCGATGCGAAGAAACGAGGGAAAAGGCTCAAGCGCCGCCCAGGATTACTCCCAGTCCAGCGCGCCCTTCTTCCATTCGTAGATGAAGCCGATGGTCAGGATGCCCAGGAAGGCCATCATGGACCAGAAGCCGAACAGGCCGATGCGACCCAGCGACACGGCCCAGGGGAACAGGAAAGCCACTTCCAGGTCGAAGATGATGAACAGGATGGCGACCAGGTAGAAGCGCACGTCGAACTTGCTGCGGGCGTCGTTGAACGGCTCGAAGCCGCATTCGTACGCCGACAGCTTCTCGCTATCCGGCTTCTGCTTGGCAACCAGCATGGAGCCGAAGACCATGGCCGCCGCGATCACCCCGGCGATGGCCAGGAAGATGATGATCGGCAGATACTGGCTCAGCAGCTCGGTGGACATAACCTGACTGGACATGAGTGTGCCCCAAATTTCGTCCTGGTTGGCCCGACGGGGCTTGCGGAAGGTGCCAGCCGCAACCAAGTGCATGAAGCCCAGGCCCACACATCTGATTGTCGGTTTTTGGCCCCACCCGGCCTGCCCGCCGGTTCTGGACATAACCTCCGAACCCATGCGGGGGTCCGGACGCCTGCAACAAAAGCCCGGCTTGGGGCCGGGCGTGTTGGAATATAGGCGGGTGCCGTGCCCAAGGAAAGCAAATTACGCCATGCGTCCCGCAGGGGCCAAGGCGCTGAAAATATGGGGGAAATGTCCGGAAACGAAGTTGTTGAGAGCCACTCTCAACCGCCACTCTACCGCAGGTGCGAGAACCCGGAAAGCAAGCAAGCCGCGCTGTTGCCAGCGCGGCCTTGCTAACGCATCGGACCTTCTGTCTAGGCTCGATGAAGTGGCGCGAGTGACGGGACTTGAACCCGCGGCCTCCGGCGTGACAGGCCGGCGCTCTAACCAACTGAGCTACACCCGCGTCGTTCGCAACATCGCTTTCCGGCCTTATTTCGCCCCGTTCGTTTATCGTTCGGTGCGTTTCGCGCCGTCAGCGTCGCTGCGGTGCGCGGTTTGTAGTAAAAACGCCCACCCCTTGTCAAACAAGAAAAACGCGGCGGTGGCGATTTTTTTTGTCTTTTTATAAGTTGTTGATTTTAAGCGACTTTCTGAGCGCGACGCAGGCTGTCCAGCCGGTCAAGCGCGTCCAGCAGGCGCATCGGCACGCCGCGGTGGTCCACGGCATCGGGCCCACCGAAGGCTGTCATGCTCAGTTCCAGGGCCTGGGCCAGCGGCTCCGCCACCGTAAGGTTGCCCTGCTCCACCGCCAATTCCAGCGCGCTCAGAATCCGATCGCCCAGGCGGCGCTCATCACTCTCCATGACCGTATGCTCCGGTTCGTTGCCAGGCAGGCCGCCCGGACTCATGCGTCCGGGGATGGACCGAGGGTAGCACTTTCCAGGAAGGCGCCCGACGGGAAAACGACCACTGCTGTTGGATAGGGGCAGCCATGTGTGGGCCGGCAGCGACCCCGCCACCGCAAGTGGCGGCGGCAACACCGGGGCTGCGCCTAAAGCACGCGGGAGCGGCCGAGGGACGCTTCCATCATGTCCAGGCTGTGCATCATGCGGCGCCAGGTCTCGTCGCTGATGGCGTGGGTGCGGTGCAGACGCGCCAGCTCATCGCGCTTGGCCCGGACCGCCGCCAGCCGCAGCTCCGCCTCGATGGCCAAGCGCCGGCGGCTCAACACCCGGGCATCCACCGGCATGTCGGGGTCCTCCACCTGGCGGCGGTAGAACTCCATCAGGCGCAGCGCCGCCTCCGTATAAAGATCGGCCTCGGATGCGGCGGGAGACACGGCCTGGTGGGCCTGCTCCAGACGGCGCAGGGCAGCGCGGGCCAGGGCGGCCTCCGCCACCCTCTCCTCCTCCACCGTAAGGTCCTCTCCCGGCATGCTGAGGCCGCGCAGCAGCCAGGGCAGCATCAGGCTGGCCATGGGCAGCGACACCAGGATGACGCCGGAGGCCAGGAAAATGGCGACGTCACGACCGGGAAAAGCCACGCCCTCCCGCAGCCAGACCGGCAGGGACAGGACGCCCGCCAGGGTGACGGCGCCGCGCACGCCGGAAACGGTGGTGACGCTGACCAGGCGGAAGGTTGAGCCGGCGGCCCCCCCGGCCCGCGCGCGCCCCCGCCGCTGGGCAATGGCCCGGCTGACCAGCAGCGACAGCCAGACCCATACCAGCCGCAGGGTCAGCAGGGCGCCGACGATGGCGGCGACATGCAGGCCCAGCCAGCCGAGGCTGACCGGCATATCCATGGGCCCGGTGTGCGGGGCGCCCGCCTGCATGGCGATCATGGGCGCCTGGACCAGGATGCCGGGCAGTTGCCAGCCCAGCAGCACGAAGATGACGCCGTTGAGGGTGAACTGGATCATGTCGCCCACCGCCGTGCCCTGCAGGCGGGTGGCCACCTGCCCCGACTCCTCCAGCGGCAGCAGGTTCAGCGTCATGCCGGCGGCGACCGCCGCCAGGATGCCGGACATGTCCAGATGCTCCGCCGCCAGATAGGCGGCGAAGGGAACCAGCAGCATGGTCAGGATGGTGGCGGCGGGGGAATCGCCCCGCAGGCGTATGATCCAGCTCTGGACCAGGTGCACGGCGGCCACCACGACCACGCCCACCAGCAGGCCGCCGCCCGCCGCCCAAAGGAAGGCCACCGCCGCGCCGCCGATGGAAAAGGTGCCGGTGAGCGCCGCGGTCACGGCGAACTGCAGGCACACCAGGCCGGAGGCGTCGTTCAGCAGTGCCTCCCCCTCCAATATATGCTTCAAGCGGCGGGGCATGCCGCCGCCGGCCGCCATACCCGACACGGCCACGGCGTCGGTGGGCGACAGCACGGCCGCCAGCGCGAAGGCGGTGGACAGGGGGACGGCCGGCAGCAGCCAGTGGATGACATGGCCCGCCCCCACCACGGTGAACACCACCAGGCCCACCGCCAGGGTCACGATGATGCCGCCCAGGCGCCGCAACTCCGTCGCGGGGAATCGCCAGGCGTCCAGGAACAGCAACGGCGGAATGAACACCAACAGGAAGAGGTCGGGGTTGAGGACGATGGGCACGCCCGACGCCCAGCCCAACGCCGCCCCCAGCGCCACCTGGATCAAGGGCTGGGGCACCCGCGTCACGAACCGGCCGATGATGCCGGAAACCGCTACGGTCACCAGCAGGATGAGGACGGCGGTCATCGTTTCCATGGGGCGTCTAGTCCAGGCGCGGGGGCGGGCAGCGGGGGCGGGCAGGCGTTTCCGGGCGGGCGAATTAGCGTCCTGACCGGTCCCGGCCCGCCAGCAAGGCCGCCGCCAGGACGACGGCGCCCAGGACGATGACCAGGACGTTCATCCACGGGCCAGCGCTGCGATCATGGTTCATATCCCAGACGCGCCCGCCGATCATGGCCAAGCCCAGGATGATCAGCAAGATTCGATGCTGGCGGGTTAGCCCGCCGGCCCCGTCAGGCGGCAGGAGACCCATCACCGCCCCTGGCCGCCCGCGGCCGGCAGGACCTGGGCAGCCGTGCCGTCCTGGCTCAACGCCCGGTGCGCCCGGGCAAGGGCCACGCCCAGCAAGGCGACGCAGATGAAATTCACCACGGCCATGGCCAAGGTCCACAAGAGACTGACGACCACGTCGGTGCTGGCGGCCATCAAGTCGCCTATAAACAGTCTGTTGAAGAAGAAGCAGGGAAGCTGGAATGCCGCCTGACTGATCAGCACCACGCCAGTCAGACGCCAACCCAGGACAGACGAAGCTCTCCAGTACTTGCCGAAGGCGGGTTGCTCGCCTTGCAGAATAGCGACCAAACCAATACCCAAGCGCACGGTAACATGTAGCGCCAGCACACCCACGGCGATCGCTGCAGCGGCCCCAGCCAGCCAGACGCCAGGCCCCGCCTGATCTTCAGTTGTCGGATCCACCAGCAGGGCTTTGACGAAAAAAAGGACCATCAAGAGAATGGCCCCTGTGAAGAAGTAGAGGATCTGCCAGCCGGTGGCGGCCCACTCGTTGCGCCCGAAGCCAGGTTGCAGGAAAGTCACCGGCTCCTTGCTGGTATGAATCCAACGGCTCCAGGCAGAGAGGGAGCGCATATGTGCCCAGGTCTGGAAGACGGCGGTGATAAGAAGGAGGAAGCCGAACTCTTCCATTCGCTCGTCATTGAGCTCATGACCGACGAACTGGATGTTGCGCGTTTGAAAAAAAAGGGCAGTCGCCAGACTGAAGACGGCCGGCATACCCAGGAAACGGACGATGCGCGCCGGGTTGGCGAATACCTCGCGATAAAGATCGACCACTTCCCCCCAGATCGACTGCCCGTTCGACGCCATGCCCCCTCCAAAACCGGACGCCGTCGCCGCCGTCCTCACATGCGCAACCACCACCGTCCCCGCTGCATAAGGGTGAGGATGGGAAGGCTCCGCGCGCTTTGCCAATCACAGAAATGCCCCGTGCCGCTGGATCGCCCCTATATGGGCAACCCGGGGGGATGATTACAGGTTTGCCCCGCCGGTCAAAGTGACAATCCGGGGCCAAATGGCATAGCGACACCAGCCGCCGCCCCGGCCTTCGACCCGTTGACGCCCTGCTGCGGGTGTCTGGGCGAAAGACTGGCGGCATGCTGTCCTGGACCTGGAGCGATGGGACCTGTGGCGATGGTGGGCGGTGAGGGATTTGAACCCCCGGCCCGATGCGTGTAAAGCACCTGCTCTACCCCTGAGCTAACCGCCCATCGCGTCCGACCAGCCCCCCGCCGTCAAGCGGGTCGCCGGGACATGAGGCTTTAGCGGCCCGTGACCCGTTTGGGAACCCCTTTTGCGAAAGGGGGCCTGGAAAAATAATAATGCCGCGGAAACAAAAAAGACGGGAACACCCATTGGCGTCCCGCCTTTTATAAGCACTGGGCTCGGGACTGTAGCCGGCCATGGCCGGTGTCCCCCGAGCGCACCGCCCCATAGTTGGAGCGGCGTGCCTGAACATCCGGGCGGGGGCGGGCCGCAGGCTGCGGCGACCGGCCCCCAAGACCGGCATAAAACGGCGGTTGGGCCGTTCTTAGTTCAGCGCGTCCTTCAGGCCCTTGCCGGGCTTGAACTTCGGCTGCTTGCTGGCGGCGATGGAGATCGCCTCGCCCGTACGCGGGTTGCGGCCTTCCGAAGCGGCGCGCTCGGCAACGGCGAAGGTGCCGAAACCAACCAGGCGAACCTCATCACCCTTCTTGAGGGCTTCGGTGATGCCCTCGAACACCGCATCGACCGCCTTGTTCGCATCAGCCTTGGACAGCTCCGCACTCGCGGCGACGGCGGCAACGAGATCGTTCTTATTCACTTAAGGCCCCCCTTCTTGAAGCAGGAATCTGATCTTGGATTTCGTCCCGGTCGCGGGGCACGCGCCGGGATTGGGATTCGGTTCGGACGTACGGCCCCGGGGTTATCCGCCCCGGGGCCGTCGCGTCAGGTCTTCAATTCACACGATTTCGGTTCGTACTTCAATGCCGAATCACGTCATCCTTACCGTCTTCCGCGGCTTTCGCGGCGACGGGCTCAACGACTTCCGGCTCCGACCACTCGATCGGCACCAGCGGCTGCACCAGCGCGTTGGCCAGCACCTCGTCCGCCGTCGTCACCGGGATGATGGTCAGGCCGCGCTTGACGTTGTCGGGAATGTCAGCGAGGTCCTTCTCATTATCCTTTGGAATCAACACGGTCTTGATGCCGCCGCGCAAAGCCGCCAGCAATTTCTCCTTCAGGCCGCCGATGGGCAGGACCCGACCGCGCAGTGTGATTTCGCCGGTCATGGCGACATCCTTGCGCACGGGAATGCCCGTCAGCACCGACACGATGGAGGTTGTCATCGCAACGCCAGCGGACGGACCGTCCTTAGGCGTAGCCCCTTCGGGTACATGGACGTGAATATCCTTGCGCTCGAAAAGCGTCGGTTTGATGCCGAATTGGGCGGAGCGGGACTTCACGAAGCTCTCGGCGGCCTGCACCGATTCCTTCATGACGTCGCCCAGCTTGCCCGTGGTGGTGACGCGGCCCTTGCCGCGCAGCATCACCGCCTCGATGGTCAGCAGCTCGCCGCCCACCTCGGTCCAGGCAAGACCGGTGGTGCAGCCCACCAGATCCTCCTTCTCCGCCTCGCCATAGTGGAACCGGCGCACGCCGGCATACTTGTCGAGGTTGCGACGGGTGATCGACACCTTGTCGACCCCCTTCATCAGGATCTCCTTGATGGCCTTGCGGGCCAGGTTGGCGATCTCACGCTCCAGGCTGCGCACGCCGGCTTCCCGGGTGTAGTAGCGGATGAGGTCGCGCAACGCGTCGTCGGAGATGGTGAACTCGCCCGCCTTCAGGCCGTGCGACTTCAGCTCCTTGTCGATCAGGTGGCCGCGGGTGATCTCGATCTTCTCGTCTTCGGTGTAGCCCGACAGCCGGATCACCTCCATGCGGTCCAGCAGAGGCTGGGGCATGCGCAGGGTGTTGGCCGTGCAGACGAACATCACGTCGGAGAGGTCGTAGTCCACCTCGAGGTAGTGATCGTTGAAGGTGCCGTTCTGCTCGGGATCCAGGACCTCCAGCAGGGCGGAGGACGGGTCGCCCCGCCAATCGGCGCCCAACTTGTCGATCTCGTCCAGCAGGAACAGCGGATTCGACGACTTCGCCTTCTTCATGCCCTGGATGACCTTGCCGGGCATGGAGCCGATGTAGGTGCGGCGGTGGCCGCGCACCTCGGCCTCATCCCGCACGCCGCCTAGCGACACGCGGACGAAGTTGCGGCCCGTGGCCTTGGCGATGGACTTGCCGAGCGAGGTCTTGCCGACGCCGGGCGGGCCGACGAGGCACAGGATGGGACCCTTCACCTTGTCCATGCGCTGCTGCACGGCCAGGTACTCCAGGATACGCTCCTTGACCTTCTCCAGGCCGTAGTGATCGGCATCCAGGATGGCCTCGGCCCCCTTGATGTCCTTCTTCACCTTGGTGCGCTTCTTCCACGGAATGGACAGCATCCAATCCAGGTAGTTGCGCACGACCGTCGCCTCGGCGGACATGGGGCTCATGGTCCGCAGCTTCTTGACCTCAGCCAGCGCCTTTTCCCGGGCTTCCTTGCTGAAGCGGGTCTTGGCGATGCGTTCCTCGAGCTCGGCGACCTCGTCCTTGCCATCCTCGGACTCGCCGAGTTCCTTCTGGATGGCCTTCATCTGCTCGTTCAGATAGTACTCGCGCTGGGTCTTCTCCATCTGCCGCTTGACGCGGTTGCGGATGCGCTTTTCCACCTGCAGTACGCCGATCTCGCCTTCCATGAAGGCGTAGACCTTCTCCAGCCGCTCACCCACCGTCGCCGCTTCCAGAAGCTGCTGCTTCTCCGGAATCTTCAGCGCCAGGTGCGAAGCGATGGTGTCGGCCAGCTTGCCCGGTTCCTCAATCTGGTTGACCGAGACCAGGACCTCCGGCGGAATCTTCTTGTTCAGCTTGATGTACTGTTCGAACTGGGCCACCGCGGCGCGGGCCAAAGCCTCCGCCTCTTGCGCTTCGCCCGTCTTTTCCTCGATGGGCTCGGCATAGGCCTGGAAGAAGTCCTCATTGCGCTCGAAACTGACGATGCGCGCACGCTGCCCGCCTTCGACCAGCACCTTCACCGTCCCGTCGGGCAGCTTCAGCAACTGCAGCACGGTGCCGATGGTGCCGACGGAATAGATGTCGTCGGGCGTGGGATCGTCCTGGGCGGCGTTCTTCTGGGTGACCAGCAGGATCTGCTTGTCATCCTTCATCACGTCTTCCAGCGCGCGCACCGACTTTTCGCGCCCCACGAACAGGGGCACGATCATGTGCGGGAACACCACGATGTCGCGCAGGGGGAGGACCGGGTAAAGGGTTCCTCGGGTGGCTTCCAACATAGATCTGACCTTCCACTCAGAATCTCAGCGGCCAGCCCGTAATGGGCCTGGCCCGCCATCCACCAGCCGCCCCGTCATGGGCACGGCGTCGGGAGGTCGCCCTGGTAACGTGGCACACCGATCCCCCCCCTTCAAGGGCTTGAACCCGACGAAATCTGCGCTACGGAAGGGTCGGACGGCGGGAAACTCGCGCTTTTGCAACCATGTGGCCCGCCATTTGGGACCCTCGCGGTCCCAAGTGCCTGGATTCCGGACCAATTATGCGGCGAAGGCAAAATAAAACCCGGGAAACCCCCACGATCAGGGACTTCCCGGGTCTCAAGACTATCCAAACTGGCTATCGCCGATGCACGGGCCCCGTCAGGCGACGGGGGCGGCCTCCGCCTTGCGGTCGGCGTAGATGTACAGCGGCTGGGCGCGGCCCTCGACCACCTCGCCATTGATGACGATCTCATCCACGCCCTGCAGGCCCGGCAGATCGAACATCGACTCCAGCAGGATGGACTCCATGATGGAGCGCAGGCCACGGGCGCCGGTCTTGCGCTGAATGGCCTTGTTGGCGATGGACTTCAGAGCCTCTTCGGCGAAGGACAGCTTCACGTCCTCCATCTCGAACAGGCGCTGATACTGCTTCACCAGCGCGTTCTTGGGCTTGGTCAGGATCTCGATCAGCGCTTCCTCGTCCAGGTCGTTCAGCGTCGCCACCACGGGCAGACGGCCGACGAATTCCGGGATGAGGCCGAACTTCAGCAGATCCTCAGGCTCCACCTCGCGCAGCACGTCGCCGGTGCGGCGGTCGTCCGGGCCCTTCACATCGGCGCCGAAGCCGATGGACGTGCCCTTGCCGCGGGCGGCGATGATCTTCTCCAGGCCGGCGAAGGCGCCGCCGCAGATGAACAGGATGTTGG
The DNA here is from genome assembly GCF_007828035.1 of Nitrospirillum amazonense. Classification (GTDB taxonomy): domain Bacteria; phylum Pseudomonadota; class Alphaproteobacteria; order Azospirillales; family Azospirillaceae; genus Nitrospirillum; species Nitrospirillum amazonense. The sequence continues at coordinate 305,966 of NZ_VITV01000001.1, forward strand.
TCGTGTCCACCTGCAGGAATTCCTGCTGCGGATGCTTGCGCCCGCCCTGCGGCGGCACGGAGGCGACGGTGCCTTCCATGATCTTCAGCAAGGCCTGCTGCACGCCCTCGCCCGACACGTCGCGGGTGATGGACGGGTTGTCGGACTTGCGGCTGATCTTGTCGACCTCGTCGATGTAGACGATGCCACGCTGCGCCCGCTCAACATTGTAGTCCGCGGCCTGCAGCAGCTTGAGGATGATGTTCTCCACGTCCTCGCCCACGTAACCGGCTTCGGTCAGCGTGGTGGCGTCGGCCATGGTGAAGGGGACGTCAATGATGCGGGCCAGCGTCTGGGCCAACAGGGTCTTGCCACAGCCCGTAGGGCCGATCAGCAGGATGTTGGACTTCGCCAGTTCGACGTCGCTGTGCTTGGTGCCGTGTGCCAGCCGCTTGTAGTGGTTGTGCACGGCGACCGAGAGCACGCGCTTGGCGTGGCTCTGCCCGATGACGTAGTCATCCAGCACCGCGCAGATGTCGCGTGGGGTGGGAACGCCGTCGCGGGACTTCACCAGCGTCGTCTTGTTCTCTTCGCGGATGATGTCCATGCACAATTCCACGCATTCATCGCAGATGAACACCGTGGGGCCGGCAATGAGCTTCCGCACCTCGTGCTGGCTCTTCCCGCAGAAGGAGCAGTAGAGGGTATTCTTCGAATCGCTGCCGGTCGACTTGGTCATAAAAGCTCCGTACATCACCGGGACAGTCACCCGGAGCCATCACGATGACGGAACCGGGGCCCGATCCTCCCGGGATCGGCCGGCGGACAAGGGGATGAAACACCGCTCACCCGCCACTGCCTGCCCATTCAACACCACGGAACGCTGGGCTTTCAACCCCCCGTGTGTCTCTTCGTGTCCGAACACCCATACCGGGGTATCCCGGTGGGGGCGTTCCGGCGGAAGGTTAATCCCGCCGGAGCCCGGACGCTAAACCGTTGGCACCTCAGGCCGCCTGGGCGGTCCCACCGGCGCCGGGACGGGTGGCGATGACGTCGTCGATCAAGCCGAACGCCTTGGCCTCGTCCGCGGTCATGAAGTTGTCACGCTCCATCGCCCGCTCGATCTTGTCGATCGGCTGGCCGGTGTGGCGCACGTAGATCTCGTTGAGGCGATGCCGGATCTTCAGGATCTCGCGCGCCTGGATTTCGATGTCCGCCGCCTGGCCCTGGGCGCCGCCCGAGGGCTGGTGGATCATGATGCGGCTGTTGGGCAGCGAGAAGCGCCGCCCCTCGGAGCCGCCGGCCAGCAGCAGCGAGCCCATGGAGGCCGCCTGGCCGATGCACAGGGTCGCCACCGGGCAGCGGATGTACTGCATGGTGTCGTAGATCGCCAAGCCCGAGGTGACGATGCCGCCCGGCGAATTGATGTAGAAGGAGATTTCCTTCGTGGGGTTTTCCGCTTCCAGGAACAGAAGCTGGGCGCAGATCAGGCTGGACACCGCGTCGTTCACGCCACCGACGAGGAAGATGATCCGTTCCTTCAACAGGCGCGAATAGATGTCGTAGGCCCGCTCACCCCGGTTGGTCTGCTCGACCACCATGGGGACCAGCGTGTTCATCTGCGGCTCAAAGTCGATCATGCCTGCTCCAGCGCTGCGTCCGACCCGGGGGCCATCCCCGGGCCCGTTGCCGGTCCGGGGGAGGGACGATCCCTCCCCCATTCCGTTTGAATACCGAGGCCCGTCAGAAACCGAAGACGGGAGACGCGACCTTAGGCCGCCTCTTCCTCATCGGGGTCCTGCATCAGCTCTTCAGCCGACACGGGCTTCTCCGTCACCTTAACCTGTCCCAGGATGAAGTCGACAACCTTGTCTTCAAAAACCGGGGCCCGCAGGCTTTCGACCGCCTGGGGGTTGTTCTTGAAGAAGTCGAAAACCTCACGCTCCTGGCCCGGGTAGCGCCGCACCTCGGCCAGCACGGCCTGGTTCAGCTCTTCCCTCGCCACCGTTATATTGTTCTTCTGACCGATCTCGGAAAGGACCAGGCCCAAACGAACACGCCGGACGGCGATGTCGCGGTACTCCTTCCGGAGCTCCTCCTCGTCCTTGCCGGCGTCCTCGCCCGCGTCGCCGGCCTTCAGCTCGTCCTGCAGGCGCTTCCAGATCTGGTCGAATTCGATATCGACCATGCCCTGCGGCACCTCGAAGCTGTGCAGCTCCGCCAGCTGGTCCAGCAGGGCGCGCTTGGCGCGCAGGCGGCTCATGACGGTGTAGTCGCCGCCCAGGCGATCCCGGATCACGGTCTTCAGCACGGCCAGGTCGTCGAAGCCCAGGCCCTTGGCGAACTCGTCGTCGATGGTCGCCTCGACCGCCTGCTTCACTTCCTTCACGTCCACCTCGAACACGGCGGCCTTACCGGCCAGCTCGGCGGCGTGGTAGCCCTCGGGGAAGGTGACGTTGACGGTGCGGTGGTCACCAGCGCGCGTACCCTCCAGCTGCTCCTCGAAGGTGTCGATGAAGCTGCCGGAGCCCAGCTCCAGCTCATGGCCCTCGCCCTTCATGCCGGGGCGCTTCTCACCGTCGACCGAACCGTCGAAGTCGATGACGACGATGTCGCCCTTGGCGGCCGGACGGTCCTCGGTCAGCGGCGCGGAGGTCTTGCGGCCGGCGGCGATGCGGCCCACGGCCTCGTCCACCTGTTCATCGGTGATCTCGACCACCGGCTTCTCGATGGCGACGCCGCTGAGGTCGGCGGGCTCGAATTCCGGCAGCACCTCGTAGGCCAGCTTGAACTCCAGGTCGCTGGCGCTCTCGACCTCGAACTTCACGATCTCGACCTTGGGCTGCAGGGCGGGACGCAGGCTGTGCTGCTCGACCACCTTGGCGGCGCTGTCGGACATGGCCTTGTCCAGCACTTCACCCATCACCGACTGCCCATAGCGCTGCTTCAGCACCGACATCGGCACCTTGCCCGGGCGGAAGCCCGGCATGCGCACGGTCTTGCCAATTTCCTTCAGCTGGGCGTCCACGCGGCCGGCCACGTCGGCGGCGGGGATGACGACCGTGTATTCGCGGCGCAGGCCTTCGGTGCTGGTCTCGGTGATGTTCATGGGACTATTCGAACCTGTCTCTTTGATCGGCCCCGGATGCCGGCGTTCCCGGCCCCTGGGTGCCCGGGGCCGGACGGACCACGGGCGGTTGGGTTGATATCTCGTGCTTGGTGCGGGCGAAGGGACTCGAACCCCCACGACTTTCGTCACCGGAACCTAAATCCGGCGCGTCTACCAGTTCCGCCACGCCCGCGGCCAAACCCGGTTCTAGGATCGCTTGGGCGCCCCGTTCCCAGAAGCCCGCCCCCGCCGACGCCGGCGGCGCCAATGGGGAATAGGCATGGAAATAGCGCCCGGACCCTTCCAGGCGCCGTCCGATCTATAGCACCCGCGCACCCGCGTAAATAGGAATCTAGGCCAGGGGTGGGGCCTATCAAAGGGCCGAGCGCCGCCCGTCCCACCCCACCGGTCAGCCCCGCCGGCCAGACCGAAAGTGGCGGCCATTGCGAAGCCCATCGACGAATCACCCCATGAAGCCGGCTATCGGCGGCAACGAAGTGCTTGTTATGCTGTATTTCCCCAAGGACCGCCCGCGCCAACCGAGGTTCCCCGCCGCATGACCGCCGCCGCCATGACCGCCCCATCGCCGCCCCTCATTCCCGACCTGCCCCGCCCGGCCCTGACCGCCGACCGGCTGCCCGGCCGCACGGTGGATCTGGAACGGATCGACTTGGACCGCCATGCCCCTGGCCTGTGGCTGGCGATCGGCCAGCACGCCAACCTGTGGGACCACATTCCCGGCGGCCCCTTCGCGGACCAGGCGGCCTTTACCCAATGGCTGCGCGACCGCCTGCCCCGGCCGGGGCAGACCATGTACGCGGTGATGGACAAGACGGGCGGCGCGCCGGCGGCCGCCGGCCTGCTGCTGCTGCTGAACGCCAACCCCGACATGGGAACGGTGGAGATGGGCCTGGTCTACGGCCCCCTCCTCAGCCGCAAGGTGACCGGGACGGAGGGCGTGTTCCTGCTGATCGACTATGCGCTGGGCCAAGGGGCGGGCCAGGGGGGCTATCGCCGCCTGGAATGGCGCTGCGGCCCGCCCAACGTCGCCTCCATCAAGGCGGCGCTGCGCTACGGCTTCACCCATGAGGGGTTGCTGCGCCAGACCTTGTGGCTGAAGGGCCGCAACTGGGACAGCAACGTCTTTTCCATTCTGGATGCGGAATGGCCGGCGCGCCGCCAGCGCCTGGCGGCTTGGCTGGCGCCGGAGAACTTCACGGCCCACGGCACCCAGATCAGGGCATTGGGAGAGTTCTGAGGGTCTGTGTCGCCCTCAAGCGGCGGCCGCGGGCCACCACCGGCATGGGGGCTCATGCCGGTGGCTTGGTCGCATATCAGCCCAAAAGCACCTTGGCGCACGCGTCCACGATGGCGTCGGCATCCAGGCCCTGGACCCGATACAGGTCGGGGATGTCGGCGGACTGGCCGAACGTCTCAACCCCCAGGGCCGCCACGGTCTGGCCGCGCACGGAGCCCAGCCAGGACAGGGTGGCGGGATGGCCGTCGATGACGGTCACCAGCTTGGCACCGGCCGGCAGGGCCGACAGCAAGCGGTGGACATGGGCGTCGCCGCCCCTGCCCTGCCGTTGCGCCGCCGTCCACCCGGCGTGCAGCCGATCCGGCGAGGTCACCGCCAGCAGGCCGGCGCCGGGGCAGTCCTCCAGCACCTGGGCATGGGCCTCCAGCGCCTCGGGCGCCAGGGCGCCGCAATAGACGATGGCGAACTCCGCATCCGGCGCCGGCGGGCGCAGCCAATACCCGCCGGCGATGACGGCGTCGCGGTCCAGGCCCCGGTCGCGCTTGGGCTGGTCCACTTGGCGGGTGGTCAGGCGCAGGTAGAGGGAGCCGCCGTCCGGCCGCTGCATATGGTCGAACCCCCAGGCCATGATGGCCGCCAGTTCATCGACATAGGCGGGCTCATAGCTGGACACGTTGGGCAGGCCCATGCCGATCAGCGGCGTGGCGATGGACTGATGCGCCCCACCCTCCGGCGCCAGGGTGACGCCCGAGGGGGTGGCCACCACCATGAAGCGGGCGTCCTGGTAGGCGGCGTAGTTCATGGCGTCCAGGCCGCGCTTGATGAAGGGGTCGTAAAGGGTGCCGATGGGCAGCAGCCGGGCGCCGAACAGGTCATGGCTGAGGCCCAGGGCCGCCAGCATGAGGAACAGGTTGTGCTCGGCGATGCCCAGCTCGATGTGCTGGCCGCCGGGGGCCCCTTGCCAGCGCTGGGCGGAAACCACCTTCTGTTCGCGGAAGACGTCCTGCGTCTCGGTACGCGCGAACAGGCCGCGCCGGTTCACCCAGGGGCCTAGGTTGGTGGACACGGTGACGTCGGGGGAGGTGGTGACGATGCGCGCGGCCAGGTCGTCGTCGCCCTTGGCGATCTCACCCAGGATTTTGCCGAATCCCTCCTGCGTCGACATGCGGGCGCCCAGATCGACCGCCAGGGCGGGCGGCACCGGGATCGCGGCGGCCTTCAGGCGGCGGCTCGCCTTACCCGGACCGGTACCCTGGGCGAAAGGCACGTCCGCCAGGAAGGCGTCCAGCGCCGCCGGATCGACGTCCAGGCCCGCATACCGGTCCCATTCCTGGCCGTCCTTCAGCCGGCAGGCGGCCTTGAAGGCGGCCATCTGGTCCGGGTTCATCAGGCCGGAATGGTTGTCCTTGTGTCCCTGGAAGGGCAAGCCCCGGCCCTTGACCGTGTAGGCGATGAAGCAAGCCGGGCGGTCGTCGGTCGTACCGTGAAAGGTCTCCAGCAGCGTGGGTAGGTCATGGCCCGCCAGGTTGGTCATGAGGGTGCCCAGGGCCGCGTCGTCATGGGCGTCCAGGATGTGGCGGATGCCGCGCGTGTCGCCCAAGTCGTGGGTCAGCGCCTCGCGCCAGGCGGCCCCGCCCTTGAAGGTCAGGGCGGAATACAGCTGGTTGGGGCAGGTGTCGATCCACTGGCGCAGGGCGTCGCCCCCCTCTTGCGCGAACGCGGCCTCCAGCTTCTTGCCGTACTTCAGGATCTGCACGTTCCAGTCCAGCGAGCGGAACATGCCCTCAATGGGCACCCACAGCCGGTCCGACACCACGCTGTCCAGGCTCTGGCGGTTATAGTCGATGATCCACCAGGTGTTGCGCAGATCGTGCTTCCAGCCTTCCAGCATGGCTTCGAAGACGTTGCCCTCGTCCATCTCGGCATCGCCCACCAGGGCGACCATGCGTCCCTCCGGCTGGTCCGACAGGCCCTTCAGGCGCACATAGTCCTGCACCAGGGAAGCGAAGGCGGTGACGGCGACGCCCAAGCCGACCGAGCCGGTCGAGAAGTCCACATCGTCGGTGTCCTTGGTGCGCGAGGGGTAGCTCTGGGCCCCGCCCAAAGCGCGGAAACGCTCCAGCTTCTCCTGGGTCTGGCGGCCCAGCATGTATTGGATGGCATGGAAGACGGGGCTGGCGTGCGGTTTCACCGCCACCCGGTCCTGCGGCCGCAGCACGTCGAAATAAAGCGCCGTCATGATGCTGGCCAGCGAGGCGCTGGAGGCCTGGTGGCCGCCCACCTTCAACCCGTCGCGCGACGGGCGGATGTGGTTGGCGTTGTGGATGGTCCAGGCCGACAGCCAGAGCACCTTGCGCTCCAGCGCCTCCAGCAGGCGGATCTTGTCGGCGGGGGCGGCCATAACGGTCGAGGCGGCGTCGGGCATACCGTAGATCTTCCCTAAGGGTGGGGCGCGTGCCACCGCGAGGGGAGGCGGCGCCCGATCGTTGCCCAGGGTTATAGACCCGGCCGCGCCGGGCCTGAAGCCCGGTATTTAAAAATTTGCCCCTTGAAAGTTTTGATGCCGTTTCGCCGCAGGCTGGTCCCTCAGGCGTCCAACGCCCCCGCCTGGTCATCCCTCCGGCCTCCGCCCTCGTCCTCCCCGCGCATCGCCTCCTCAATGGCGGCGCGCAGGACCTCGGGCAGGTAGGGCTTGTGGATCAGGACGCAGCCGGTGGCCGACGCCTCCTGGATGCGGGCGGGGTCGGTGTCGCCGGTGACGATGATGCCGGGCAGATGGCGCCGCACCTCGTTGCCCAGGCGGGCCACCAGCTGCACGCCGTTGAGGGGACCGGGCAGGCGGAAGTCGCTGATCACCAGGCCCGGCAGGCGCACGGCGTCGCGCATGGCAGCCAGGGCGTCGTCGGACCCGGCGGCGGTGATGACGCGATAGCCCCAGCTCTCGATGATGGCGCCCAGCGCCATGCGCTGCAGAGCGTCGTCCTCCACCGCCAGGATGGTGCGCGGGTCGCTCTCCCGCTGGGCCGGGCGCTGGCCGTCGCGGGGAAAGGCCCGCAGGCTGTCCCTGGTGGCCGGGGCCCCCACAGCCGGCGCCGTCGGCACGCAAGGCACCAGGACCGAGAAGACCGAGCCACGGCCGGGAACCGAGCGCACGGTGACGGTGGTGCCCAGCAGGCGGGCCATGCGGCGGACGATGCCCAGCCCCAGTCCCAGTCCCTTGGTCCGGTCACGTTCCGGATTGCTCAGCTGGACGAAATCTTCGAACACCGTGTCCAGCTGATCGGCGGAAATGCCCACGCCCGTATCCCACACCTGGACCAGCATGGACCGGCCCCGGCGGCGGGTGGAAACCAGGACGCGCCCGCCGCGGCCGGTGTAGCGGATGGCGTTGGTCAGCAGGTTGCGCAGGATGCATTTCAGCAGGACGGGGTCGGTGTCCGCCTCCTCCAGGGCCGCCTGCGGGCCGGCCTTGGCGGCGGCGCGCAGGCGGATCTCCACCCCCGCCTTCTCGGCGTCGCCCCGTACGGCGCTGACCAGGCCGGCCACCATCGCCTCCAGACCGAAGCGCTGCGGATTCGCCGTCACCGTGCCGGCGTCCAGCACCGACACGTCCAGCAGGGCGCGCAACAGCTCCTCCCCCGCCGATAGCGCTTCCCCCATGCCCGCGATCAGCTTGCGGTCAAGAGCGTTGGCCAACCCGTTGGCGGATGCAGGGCGGAAAACGGCGCCACCGGCAGCCGCCGGGGCAACAGCGGCGCGGCCGTTGGCCGCCCGCTCACTCAGCATATTGTGGTAAAGCCGCATGGTCTGCAGCGGTTGGCGCAGATCATGGCTGATCGCGGCCAGGAAGACGGACTTGGCGCGATTGGCCCTTTCCGCCTCCTCCGCCCGCGCCTGGCTTTCGGCGACGGCGGCGCGTAGCGACTCATAAAGCTGGACATTGGTCAGGGCCACGGCGGTGGAATGGGCAACAGCCTGCAGCAATGCCACCTCCTCGGCCTTGGGCATGCGCACCGTCGCCCAATAGGCGCCGATGGCGGCCACCGGCTCATCCGTGCGGACCGGCACCATCACCAGGCTTTTCACAAAGGTGGGGCGGTAGGCGTCATGGGGGATGCGATCATCCTGATAGATGTCGGGAATGACCGCCGGCTGCCGGTTCAGCATGACCCAGCCGGATATGCAGGTGGACAAGGGAAAGCGCCGGCCCTTCCACAGGGGGCCGATGGCATCCTCATCCGCGTAGTGGCACAGCTCGCCATCCCGCAGGACGAAGGTGACGCCGTCGGCACCGCTCAGCACCCTGGCCGCCATGCGCACCACAGCCATGACGCTGGGCACGTCGCGGCAGAAGGACAAGGCCTGGACCAGATCCACCAGGTCACCCACAGGGCCGGTGAAAGTCACGGGAGGGAACGGAGCCGGGACGGAAGGCGCAGGCGGGATGGGCGCCGACCACGCCGGGGCCTCAGAGGACATCGCGTCTTTCCATCCCATACCGACCGTCCCTAGCACGCCTTCCGGGGCATACCGGCATGGCGGAATGCCTGCCGGCATAGCCACCAGCGAGAGTGGCCCAGGTGGACGATATGGGCAATTCCACCAACTATTCCAGGCCGTTCCGGGGACTACCACCTCCGGCGAGGGACACGCGGCCGGTTCGGCGGGGCGGTTCCGATCCCGTCCACCGCCTGGTCATGATCTGTAGGAAACGCCGCCGGCGTTGCAGCCATGCGGCGGATGCGATGGCCCTCACCCGCGCACCCTCAGGAAAACGCGCAGTCACCCTGGGTGGAGACGGGCTGCCGGGTGGGGTCGGGTTGGAAAGGGTGGTTGCGCAGAAGATGTATGAGCGCACCGAGTAGGGGGTCCCGTCAGCTGGCGACCCGCTCGTTGAACAGGCGGCTGAAGCTTTCAGCCGACAGCGTGCGCTGGTCCGGGGCGCAACTGCCTTCGGGCAGGTTGTTGCGCACCATGAAACGCACGTGTGGGATGTGGAAACTGTCTGTGGTGATGGTCAAGACCTCTGCCGTTTCCGTCACGCTGCCGGAAACGACCCGACGATACTGCGCGCCAACCTGCAACGGATCGTCCAGGCGCGACCGGCGGAAAAGAGAGAAGCCCACACTTGCCCCCCTAATAAAGCAGGCCCGGCACTCCACCCAATGAACAGGGCGTTTATTGGCGCCGACACCAGACGTTCGGGATAAAGGCCCCGTCGCCTTGCCCCGCCCGCGATACCTCGACATGGGTCGGCGCCACCCCCACAGTTCCCAATACTTCGGGAAGCCGACCCTTCCCAGGCCCGGACCAGATACGCGTGCCGGAAGCCCAGTGGGGGTGGAAATGGTTATTGTGCCGGCCAGTCACGCCCCTGGTCGGGGGCAAATGCCGCGAAGCAGTTTCAATCTATATCAAGAGTATCTCATTGTTTTAGTGCGGGCAATGCTTTTGGCATATGGCAAATATGGCATTTTAAATATTCCTGCCGCGACAGGCTGTGGGGGTTGGTCTGCGCCAAAGGGGAGGGCTTAGTCGCCGACGTGGATGTCAGCGGGCTTATCTACAATTTTATAGGATTTTTATTTGGCATCTCGCCGCCCGCCTTGCCGTCACGTTGCCGCCAAGTCCGCCAACAGGGTCGGCACCTGTTCTGGCAAGTCCTCGGCCACCAGGCCGGGACCGAAGCGCAGGGCGGCCCGGGCATGCAGCCAGGCGGCGGCCAGGGCGGCATGCCAGGCGTCCATGCCGCCGGCCAGCAGGCCCAGGCACAGGCCCGCCAGGACGTCACCCGACCCTGCGGTGGCGAGCGTGGGCGGGCCGCCGGCCTCGATGGCGGCACGGCCATCAGGGTGGGCGATGACCGTGTCCGGCCCCTTCAGCAGGATGACCGCACCCAGATGGCGGGCGGCGGCCTGGGCGCGCGTCAGCTTGTCCCCCGCCAGTACGGCGTGCCCCGGCCCGAACAGGCGGGCGAACTCGCCTTCGTGCGGGGTCAGCACCACCCGGCCCGCCAGATGAGCCCCCAGCGCGTCCGCCTGGCCGGCGAAGGCGGTGAAAATGTCGGCGTCCAGCACAAGGCCGAAGCCGGCACCCCCGGAGCCGGCATCCACTTGGCCGCCCGCGCGCCGGCGGGCAGCGGCGACCAGGGCGCGCAGCAGCGCCTGGCCATCGTCGTCCGTACCGGCGCCCGGACCCAGCACGGCTGCCGTGATGCGCGGGTCGGCCAGGATCGCCTCGGCGGCGTGCAGGTCCGCCATGGGGCGCACAATCTGGCTGGGGCTGGAAAGGCGATAGATCAGCTCCGCCGCGGGTGGGCTGGCCACCGTCACCAGGCCCGCGCCGGCGCGCTGCGCGGCGCGCGCCGCCAGACGCGCCGCCCCGGTCATGACCGCCCCGCCCAGCACCAGGGCATGGCCCCGCCTATATTTATGGTCATCGACGCGGGGGCGCGGCAGGTGGCCGGTGAACAAGGCCGGCCCGTTCTCCCAAACGTCCGTGGCCACCGCCGGGTCCGCCAGCACGACATCGGGAATGCCGATGTCGGCCACGATGGTGGCGCCGCAGGCCACACGGCCGGGCAACAGCAGATGCCCCGGCTTTTTGCGGAAGAAGGTGACGGTGACGTCGGCCCGGACCATGACGTCGCCCACCGGCGCGCCGGTGTCGGCGTCCAGGCCGCTGGGCACGTCCACCGCCAGCACGACGGCCCCGCCCCGGCGCGCATCCGCGATGGCGGCCACCACCTCCGCCGCCCTGCCGCCCAGGGGGCGCGACAGCCCCACGCCGAACAGCGCGTCGATCACCACCGTCGCCCCGGCCAGCACGGCGGGTACGGCCTCCAGCACCGAGTCCCGCCCCCAGATCTCCACCCAATCGGCCGCCGCCAGGGCCGCATCACCCGTCAAGCGCTCCAGATCCCCCAGCGTGGCCAAGCGCACGGGCCAGCCGGCGGCGGCCAGATGACGGGCCGCCACGAATCCGTCACCGCCGTTGTTGCCCGGCCCGCACAGCACCGTCACCGGACCCAGGCCGAAGCGCGCCATCACGACGCCCGCCACCGCGCGGCCCGCATGCTCCATCAAGGTGATGCCCGGCACTCCCCCCGCAATGGCGGCGGCATCGGCGGCCCGCATGTGGGCCACGGACAGCAGGGCGAGGGCGGAAGCGGCGGTCGGGGCCATGGGCGGACACTCGGGCGATTGAACGACCAGGGGTTGATGCCGGCGGCGGCAAGACAACGCCACGCTGGCGGCGGCGGGATTCCCCAGGTATAATGGAGTCGTCCGTAACCACCCGTCGAGGGCTTATGTCCGCCATTTGGGGACCGGGTACGTTGATCCTGGCCAGTTGGGCCACCATAGCCGCCTGGGGCGGCCACCTTCTCAACAAACGTCAAAAACGCCTGCGGGCCGTGTTCGTCCACGACCTCTCGCTCGCGACGGAGCGCTTCCGCAAGCGGTATGACCTGGACGCCGCCGGCGCCGCTTTCTGGGAACAGGAGTTCCGGCGTTATTTCGGCCTGATGGCCGCCCCGCAGGGATGGGCGGCAAAACAGCCCTTGGGCGCACCCGACAGCCTGGTCGATGACTATTGGCACGAACTGGTGCTGTGTACCGCCCTGTATGCCGCCTACTGTCAGGCCGTGGCCGGCCGCTTCATCCATCATCATGTCGGCGCCGGTAGCGCGGAGGCTTATGCCCGCACCTGGATCGCCTACAAGGAGTGCTACGGGGCGCCCGACCCGTTGGCATGGCCGGCGCCCAGCCCCCTGGCCGTGGCCTGGGTGAGCAAGACGCGGAGTCACGGCGGCGGTGCGACCGACTCATTCTCCACCAGCGGGGATGGCGGCGGCCAAGGCCACCATCACGGCGGCGGCGGGGATGGGCATGGCCATTGCGGCGGCGGGCACGGCGGATGTGGCGGCCATGGCGGATGCGGGGGCAGTAGCTGCGGCGGCCACTGACGTTCGCCGCAGATCCGACTATGCCGAACCGGCCACGTCGAACCGCCGGACCAGGGTCTTGGGCGCCACCGCGCGCCATTGGCGGTGTAGCAGGCCCATCACCTTGTCCAAAGAGCTCTGGCTGGAGATGGCGGACAAGCGCGCCAACACGATGGGCCAGCCCACATAATGGTCGGTCAGATGATAGACGGCGGGTTCGATAGCCATCAGCAGGGCGCGCTCGTCCGTGTCCACGCCGGTAACAACCAGGGTGTCGCCGTCCTCGCGCAGGCGGGCCAGGAGCTTGCCGCGCACCTTCAGCGCTGGCGTGCCATAGGAGGTGCCCTCCTCTACTCCCGGCCAAGCCAGGGCCCGGGCGCAGATGTCGCCGAAGGTGAAGGTCATGGTGCCGCCCGGCTTGCCTGTCGGGAAGTCAGTCTAGCGCCGCCGCATGGTGAAAGGACCCAGAAAAGCAAAAAGGCGCCCGGTGAGGGCGCCTTTGCTGTCCTTATACATAGTACAAGGAGGATGGGGCGATGGATGGGACTCGAACCCACGACCGCTCGGACCACAACCGAGAGCTCTACCAGCTGAGCTACCACCGCCGCCGTGAGGCGGGTTTCTGCACCACCTGCCCCCACCCCGTCAAGCATTCTGATAAAATAATCTTCACATGCCGGGGTCGCGCCCCGCGATAGGCTGCAATCGAGGCATTGGCATCCCCGCAAATCAGCCACACCGACACCTCAAAGGACAAAATACAGGCTGTTGATTAATTTTTGTGCTGTTGTTTGCATAAGAAGTGCGCATACGTTGGGGGCGGAGGGGCCGGAGGGCCGGGCTCGCCCCGTCGGCCGGGTTGGCATGGGGCGTGCTATCCTGTTGCCCCGGTCCGGCCGGGCCACATGGGGGGCGGCGACGCCTGTTGCGGGATGCGCCCCACCCGTGTTGTCTATGGGCCAGATACCGAATTGAAAATCGTGGGGGGTTTCCGGCATCAGTTCCCAGGCATGCGGCCCCGTTGGGCCCCGCAGTCCCGGCACTGGTGCCGACCATCTCCCGCCCTTGAAGCGAAGGCGTGGCCGTAAGCGATGAAAAAGATCGAAGCCATCATCAAACCGTTCAAGCTGGACGAGGTGAAGGAAGCGCTGCACGAAGTCGGCATCAAGGGCATCACCGTGACCGAGGCCAAGGGCTTCGGCCGGCAGAAGGGCCATACCGAGCTGTATCGCGGCGCGGAGTATGTCGTGGACTTCCTGCCCAAGGTGAAGATCGAGATCGTGATGGACGATCAGTTGGTCGATCGCGCCATTGAGGCTATTCAACAGGCGGCGCATACCGGCCGTATCGGCGACGGCAAAATTTTCGTGACCCCGGTGGAGGATGTCATCCGCATCCGCACCGGTGAACGGGGGCCGGACGCCGTCTGACGCCGGTTCGCCGGATGCCACGCCGGGTGGCATAGACGGAAACGGCCGGGCGCGTTGCCGTCCGGGATATCAATGGTCATCGATCATTGATCATACATTTGGGGCTGGCGGCCCGGGATGGGAGTAACCCAGGGCGCCGGAACATTATGGGATGGGGGGCGCAGCGATGTTCCCGCCCATGCACGCAAAGTCAGTAGTCACCCAACATCTCCCAGAACTTTAGGGAACCCATCAAGATGTCCGATATCGCGAAGTTCTTCGACCTGGTTAAGGAGCACGACGTCAAGTACGTCGACTTCCGTTTCACCGATCCGCGCGGCAAGCTGCAGCACACCGCCCAGCACATCAGCACCGTGAACGAGGAGATGTTCACCGACGGCGTGATGTTCGACGGGTCGTCGATCGCCGGTTGGAAGGCCATCAACGAGTCGGACATGATCCTGATGCCCGACCCCGCCACCGCCATCCTGGACCCGTTCGCCGCCCAGCCGCTGCTGACCGTGTTCTGCGACGTGCTGGAGCCCTCCACCGGCCAGCCCTACAAGCGCGACCCGCGCTCCATCGCCAAGGCCGCTGAGAACTACATGGCCAGCGCCGGCATCGGCGACACCGCCTACTTCGGCCCCGAGGCCGAGTTCTTCGTGTTCGACGACGTGAAGTTCGACGTCTCGATGAACCGCGTCATGTACGAGTTCGACAGCGAGGAAGGCCCCTACACCTCCGCCAAGGCCTATCCAGAGGGCAACCTGGCCCACCGTCCGGCCGTCAAGGGCGGTTACTTCCCGGTGGCCCCGGTCGACGCCGGCCAGGACCTTCGCGCCGAGATGGTGACCGTGCTGGCCGACATGGGCGTCGAGGTCGAGAAGCACCACCACGAGGTGGCCGCGTCCCAGCACGAACTGGGCATCAAGTTCGGCACCCTGGTCCGCATGGCCGACACCATGCAGCTGTACAAGTACGTGGTGCACAACGTCGCCCACGCCTACGGCAAGACCGCCACGTTCATGCCGAAGCCGGTGTTCGGCGACAACGGTTCGGGCATGCACTGCCACCAGTCCATCTGGAAGGAAGGCAAGCCCCTGTTCGCGGGTTCCGGCTACGCCGACCTGTCCGAGACCGCCCTGTACTACATCGGCGGCATCATCAAGCACGCCCGCGCCCTGAACGCCTTCACCAACCCGCTGACCAACAGCTACAAGCGCCTGGTCCCGGGCTACGAGGCGCCGGTGCTGCTGGCCTACTCCTCGCGCAACCGGTCGGCCTCCTGCCGCATCCCGTTCGTGAACAGCCCGAAGGGCAAGCGCGTCGAGGTCCGCTTCCCGGACCCGGGTGCGAACCCCTACCTGGCTTTCGCCGCCATGCTGATGGCCGGCCTGGATGGCATCCAGAACAAGATCCACCCCGGCGACGCGATGGACAAGAACCTGTACGACCTGCCGCCGGAAGAGCTGAAGGAAGTGCCGACCGTCTGCCGTTCGCTGCGTGAGGCCCTGGAGTCCCTTGCGGCCGACAACGCCTTCCTGAAGAAGGGCGATGTCTTCACCGAGGACTTCATCAACAGCTACATCGACCTCAAGATGGAAGAAGTGCTGGCGTTCGAAACCTCGCCGCACCCCATCGAATACAAGATGTACTACTCCGTCTGATTGGATCAGCTTCCTTCAGGGAAGCCTCCTGTTGGGGAAGGGCCGTCCAGCCGGGCGGCCCTTTTCTTTTGCGCTGAGCGTGCCTCCGCCCCCTCTTTCGCACCCTTGCCCGCCGCCGTCCTGTACCGGAGGATAGAGCCAGGCCCCTGTCCGCCGCCGATGGCAGACGTTAAGCTAAGGGGATAACGTGTCTTTTCCCGGCCGGGGCACCGCCTGGGCAGCGGTTGCCGCCCGGACATGCGAGGCCCAGATGCCGGGATCGGCCCGACGGCGGATCGCAAGCGGAAGCATGGCTCATGGCACAGTCCTCCGGCCCCCGGTCGCTTGAAATGGGAGCGGCGGAAATGGTCGCCACCACCCCGCTCCGGCCCCCGGCCGACTTGTCCAACCGGATCGCGCGCACCGCCGGCGGATTGACCTTGCGGCTGCGCCTTCTGCTGGCCTTTGGCCTGCTAACCTTGGGCATGGCGTTGGTGGGCGGGCTGGCCATGGAGCGGCTGGGCGCGCTCAACGACAAGGCGGCCGTGATCCGGGACAACTGGCTGCCCAGCACGGCCGTGAACGGGCAGATGATCTCGGCCATCAAGAGCCACCGCCTGGCGGAGGCGCGGCTGTTGTTCGCCCCCGAGGCCGACCTGGAGCGCAACCTGCAGGCGCTGGACCAACGCAGCCAGGATGTCGAGATCGCGCGCCGCGACTATCAGCAATATATCGTGATGAACACGGAGGATGAGCAGCGCCTACACGCCTTCGACCAGGCCTGGGCCGCTGGACAGCAGTACCAGATGCGTTTGCGCGACCTGGTGCGGGAGCATAACCGGGACCAGGCTATCGCCCTTTACAACGGGCCGCTGCGCGACGCCGATACCCAGGCGACCGACGCCATCCTGCGCGATCTGGCCTTCAACGTGAACCAGGGTCGGGCCACGGCCCGCGAAGGCAACACCATCTACGCCGCCACGCGCCTGCTGCTGTGGTCCGCCATCGGCCTGGCGGTGGTTGCGGGCACCGCCCTGGCCTGGCTGGCCATCCGTACCATCGCAGCCCCCATCCAGGCCATGACCCTGGCCACGGAGGCCTTCGCCCAGGGCCATTACGACCATCCCCTGCCCTGCACCGACCGGCGGGACGAGATCGCCGGCCTGGCGGCGGCCCTGGCCGTGCTGCGTGACAAAAGCGCGGAGCGCGACCGGTTGATCGCCGCCCGCACCAATGAGGCGCAGTCCCTGTCCGCCGCCAAGACGGAGGCGGAGACCAACCTGGCCACGCTGCGCCAGTTGCAGGACCAGTTGGTGGAATCGGAGAAGCTGGCCGCGCTGGGATCCCTGGTTGCCGGGGTGGCGCACGAGGTGAACTCCCCCCTGGGCGTGGCCGTCAGCGCCAGTAGCACCCTGGCGTTGGAGACCAAGCGCTTTCTGGCGGCCATCGAGGCCGGGCAGCTGCGGCAGAGCACGGTGGACCGCTTCGCCCGCGTGGCGCGTGACAGCACCGACCTGCTGGAGCGCAATCTGGACCGCGCGACCACCCTTGTGCAGCACTTTAAGCAGGTGGCGGTGGACCGCGCCAGTTCCCAGCGCCGCCGCTTCAACCTGGGCGAAATGGTTTCCGACACCCTGACCACACTGGGCCCCATGCTGCGGCGCGCCTCTTTCAGGGTGGAGACCACCATCCCGGACGGCATCGACCTGGACAGCTACCCCGGTCCGCTGGGCCAGGTGTTGACCAACCTGATCCAAAACGCGGAACTCCACGCCTTCGACACGGCACTGCCGGCGCGGGAACGCCAGACCACCGGACAGCTGCTGCGCATAGAGGCCAGCCGCAGCGCGCGGGATGTAACCCTGCGCGTGCAGGACAACGGCGCCGGGATGGGCGAGGATGTGCGGCGGCGCTTGTTCGAACCGTTTTTCACAACCAAGATGGGCCAGGGGGGATCGGGCCTGGGCATGCATATCGTCTACAACATCGTCACGGGCATCCTGGGCGGGGCCATCGCCGTGGCCTCCACGCCCGGTCAGGGGACGACCGTGACGCTGACGGTACCCCTGATGGCGCCACACACCGCCGACGACGCGCCGTCGTCCTCACCGGGAGAACCCGGCTGATGGCGAACCCGGCTGAAGCCCTGATCCATATCGAGGATGACCGGGGAACCGCCCGACAAAGCGGGCCGGGCTGGCGCATCCTGGTTGTCGACGATGACGAGCAGGTGCACCTGGCCACCCGCCTGGCCCTGGAGGGTATGGATTTTCGCGGCCGGCCGCTGACGCTGGACAGCTGCTATACTGCCTGGGAGGCGTTCGAGTATCTGGCCGGCACGCCCGACATCGCCGTCGTGTTGCTGGACGTGGTGATGGAGGATGAACGCGCCGGCCTGGATCTGGTGCGCCGTATCCGGGAGGAATTGCGCAACGACCAGGTGCGCATTGTGCTGCGCACGGGCCAGCCGGGCTATGCCCCCGAGCTGGAGGTCATCCGCCAATACGACATCAACGATTACAAGGCCAAGACCGAGCTGACGGTCACCCGCCTGGCCTCCAGCATCATCACCGCCCTCAGGTCTTATGAGCAGATCGTGGCCTTGGACCGGCACCGCCGGGGGCTGGAGCAGGTGATCAAGGCCTCCGCCGACCTATTCAGCGAGCGCAGCCTGAACGAGTTTAGCGCCGGCGTCCTGATCCAGCTGGCCGCCCAGATGGGCATGGAGCCTGAGGGCCTGTTGTGCGCCCAGGGCACGGTGGACGGCCCTGTCATCGTGGCCGCCGCCGGCCGTTTCGCCGGCCACATCCGCAAGCCCCTGTCCAGCCTGGGCAATATGGAGATCGAGGCCGCCTTGCTGGAGGCGTTCTCCCGCCGCGAAGGGTTCAAGAGCCGGGGTGGTGACATCCTGTACCTGCAATCGGGCAGCGCCCACCCGGCGGCCATCTACATGTCCACCCCCACGCCAGTGGACGAGCAGAAGCGCGACCTCGTGCGCCTGTTCACCATCAACGTGGCGCTGGGCTTTGAAACGGCGACCCTGTTCGAGCACCTGCGATCTGTCGCCTTCACCGACCCCCTGACCGCCCTGCCCAACCGGGCCGGCTTCATCGCGGCGTTGGACCGGGCGGCGTCCGGCCAGAACCTGGTGGTCATCCTGCTGGACCTGGACCAGTTCCACTTCATCAACGCGCGCCTGGGCTTTCAGGTGGCGGACGCTTTGCTGCGCGCCGTTGGGCACCGTCTGGTGGCCAATTTCCCCGAGGCTGTGGCCATCAGCCGCTTCGGCGGTGACCGCTTCGCCCTGGCCCTGCCGGCCCCGGCGCAGGCGGAACTGTCGCTGGCCCTGCTGGAAAGCCGGCTGGAGGTGGCGTTCGAGACCGGATTCGATGTCGCCGGCCGCCACGCCAGCCTGTCGGCCACCAGCGGCTGCACGTTCACCGTCACCGGCACGACCGGTGGCGATGACGGCCAGCCGGCCGGCGACCTGCTGGTGCAGCAGGCGTCGCTGGCCCTGAAGGATGCGAAGTTGCGCGCCCGTGGCCGGCTGATCGCCTTCAATCTGGAGCTGGAGCGGCGCAACCATGCCGGCCTGGCACTGCTGGCCGAATTCCGTGCCGCCCTGCGCAACCGCGAACTGGTGCTGCACTACCAGCCCAAGCTGGACCTGACAACCGGGCGGCCGGTAGGGGTGGAGGCGCTGGTGCGCTGGCAATCCCCCCGGCATGGCCTGCTGATGCCGGCCCAGTTCCTGGATCTGGCGGAGGCCAGCGGCCTGGTGCTGCCCATGGGGCTGCAGGTGTTGGAGATGGCCATACGCCAGCGCCGCGCCTGGCGGACGGAGGGATTGGACATCCCGGTTGCCGTCAACGTCTGTGCCTTGCAAGTGCAACAGGCGGATTTCCTGCAAGGCATCGACGGCGTGCTGATGGCGCAGGAGGCCACGGCCGAGGGCATCGAGATGGAGATCACCGAGTCCGTCTTCGTCGGCGATGACGCGCGCACGTTCGATCATATCCAGGGTTTGCGGGACCGTGGCTTCGGCGTGGCCCTGGACGATTTCGGCACCGGCTATTCATCGCTGAGCTACTTGAACCGCTTGCCGGCCACGACGGTGAAGATAGACCGGCGTTTCGTCCAAGACATGAACCGGGACGCCAAATCGGACATGCTGGTGCGCGCCATCATCCAGGTGGCGGCAGTCATTGACGCCAAGGTGGTGGCCGAGGGTGTGGAGACGGTGGACCAGGCGGAGCGGTTGCGCGCCCTGGGCGTGCCCGTGGCTCAAGGCTTCCTCTACAGCCCCGGCCTACCGGCCGACGAACTGGCCATCTGGTGGCTGAAGCAGGATGCGCCAGGGGTTAAGGACTAAGCCGTTTTCCTGCGCCAACTACCCTTTTTCGAGGCCGCGTCGGCCCCTGGGCCACCGCCAGACGCCAGGCAGCCGTCAAAGCGCCGGTCAGCATGGCCTCATCCGCTGCCGCTAAGGCCACGTGGGTGGCGCCACCCCACCCCCAGCCGCCGGGAACCGGCTGGAAGACGGCCGGAGCCGCTGCCACCCTCATCTCTTGCTCCTCCACCGCCAGCTTGACCATGCCGCGCCCGAGACCAGGGTCCCCCGCGTCTTGATCAAGCGTGGCGAAGATGCGGTTACCCACGCGAAAATCGGCATGGCCCATGTGCGCGCCTTCCTCCACCCCGGCCAGCGAGCGCGCGATGCGGCGGAAATCGTCTGGCGTCATGGCGGCAATTCCCCAAAGCGACGGGACAGGCGGTGATACCAGTGTATCATCAACAGCTTAAGGCATGGATCGAAGATGGGAGAGGGACACCGTGGCCTACACCTTGCGCAAGGCGACATTGGCGGACAAGCCGGCGTTGCAGGCCTTGATCCAAGCCTCTGCCCGGGGCCTGAGCGGGGACCACTACACGCCCGAGGTGGTGGAGGGCGCGCTTGCCGGCGCCTTCGGCGTGGACAGCGACCTGATCCATGACCAGACCTATTTCGTGGCGGAGGAGGCGGACGGCCTTTTCGTCGGCTGCGGCGGGTGGAGCCGGCGCATGACCCTGTTCGGCGGAGATGCCCGACCGGATCGTAGCCCGCAGATGCTGGACCCGGCCCGCGACCCCGCCCGCATCCGCGCCTTTTTTGTCCATCCCCAGCGCGCGCGCCAGGGCATTGGCCGCGCCCTGCTGGAGGCCTGCGAGGCGGAAGCGCGGGCGGCGGGCTTTCAGGCGCTGGAACTGATGGGAACCCTGCCCGGCGTCCCGCTCTACCGCGCCCTAGGCTTCCACCCCACGGGCGAGGTGCTCCACCCCCTGCCCAACGGGCAGACCATCGCGTTCGTGCCCATGCGCAAGGAGTTGGGGGCTTAACCCTGGCGGATCGCCGCCGACAAGATGCGCGCGGCGGGAGCCATCGCCGCCTCCGCCGTGCCAGCGAAGCCCAGAACGAAGCCACCGGCGGGTGCGGAACCGAGGTAATAGGAGGAAAGGGCCGCCGCCTTGACGCCCCGCGCCAGGACGGCCTCCGCGATGGCCGCGTCGTCGCCCGGCACCCGCAGCCGGGCCACCAGATGCAGGCCGGCCTCGGGATTGCCGTCAGCATCCAGCACATCGGCGGCATGCTCGGCCAGGGCCGCCATCAGGGCCTGGCGCCGGGCGCGATAGAGGGGGCGCATGCGCCGCACATGGGCGGCAAGGCGACCCTGGGTGATGAAGCGCGCCAAGGTCTGTTGCGTCAGACCCGGCGCCCCCCGGTCCTGCATCCACTTCGCATTGGCGAACCGGTCCGCCAGGGCCGGCGGCACGATGAGATAACCCAAGCGCAGGCCCGGGGCCAAAACCTTGCTGAAGGTCCCCAGGTAGAGGACCCGCCGGCCGCCGTCCAGGGTGTGCAGCGGCGTCAGCGGCCGGCCGCCATAGCGGTATTCCCCATCGTAATCGTCCTCCAGCACCCAAGCATCGGCCACCTCGGCCCAATCAAGCAGCGCCAGGCGGCGCCCCAGGCTGAGCGTCGCGCCCAAGGGATATTGATGGGTTGGGGCCACCAGGGCCAGGCGGGCGCCGGGCCGGGCGGCCAAGCCGGCGGCCACGTCCATGCCGTCGCCATCCACCGGCACCGGCACGATTTCCAGCCCCGCCGCCGCCAGGGCGCACCGGCCGGCGACATAGCCAGGCTCCTCGAACCAGACGGCGTCGCCAGGAGACAGCAGGGTGCGGGCCACGAGATCGATGCCCTGCTGGGCGCCGCTGACGATGATGACTTGACCGGGGGTGCATGCGATGCCGCGGGCCACGGCAACATAGTCGGCGATGGCGGCACGCAGCTCCACCGTGCCGCAGGGGTCGCCATAGGCCAGCAGGTGCGCCGGACGCCCGCGCTGGGCCGCCATCCCCGCCTTGGCCCAATCGGCCCAGGGGAACTGGTCCAGCGCGGGGATGCCGACGGCCAGGGGCATGGGGGGCGCCGTCAGCGCTGTGGGGTTGGCGGATACGGGGGCGCCGGGCACGGCGCGGGGTGCCGTCGTGGCCACGCCCTCGGCCACGTACATTCCGGCCCCGACACGGCCTAGCACATAACCCTCGGCCACCAATCGATCATACGCCTGGACGACGGTGATGCGGGCCAGCCCCTGGTCGCGCGCCAGTTCCCGGCTGGACGGCAGCCGCGTACCGGCAGGCAGGCGGCCGGACAGGGCGGCATCGCGGAAATAGGCGACGATCTGGTCCTGCAGCGATGTGGACGCCTGCCGGTCCAGCATCAGGCTATTCCAGAGGGGCGCGATGGCGGACATGGACGGCGCAATCCCTCATACCGGAACGGGCCTACTGGACTTATCAGAACGCGATAATTGGCGCTATGAGGCAATCCAGTTTCGCAGGAAGCTGCGCGCCATCATCCGCAGCATGGAAAGCCTGCCGCCATGTACCGCCCGATCCATTTCAAGGAAGACCGCTTACCCGTGCTGCACCAGGCCATGGCGGCCATTGGCTTGGCCAATCTGGTGACGGTGGGGGCGGACGGCGTACCCCAGGCCAGTCCCCTACCCCTGCTGCTGCGGGCGGATGAGGGACCTTACGGCACGCTCTATGGACACTTTGCCAGAGCCAATCCGCAATGGCGGGAGACGCCGGCGGGCAGCCCGGCGCTGGCCATCTTCATGGGACCCGACGCCTATATTAGCCCGTCCTGGTACGCCACCAAGGCGGAAACCGGCAAGGTGGTGCCCACCTGGAACTACGCCACCATCCATGCCCGGGGGCCGATCACCTTCTTCGAAGATGCAGACGCCCTGCTGAACCTGGTGGGCGGCCTGACCGATCGGCATGAGGAGGGCCGCGCGGCCCCCTGGAGGGTCGCTGACGCGCCCGACGATTTCATCCAGGCGCAACTGCGCGGCATCGTCGGCTTCCGCCTGATGCTCACAAGCGTGGAAGGCAAGTGGAAGATGAGCCAGAACCGCCCCGCCGCCGACCGCACCAGCACCGTGAGCGGACTGGCTCGGGATGGGGCCGCCAGCGTCGCCGCCCTGGTGCGGGCGGGTGGTGCATCGGTGCCCTGACTATTGGGGAAAATGCTCCACATGCCGGCGCACCCGGCGGCCTTCGCCCCCCTGCAGAAGGCCGTATCAACATATTCGCGCGCGAACCAAGGCGGGCCTACATGGCTTCAGTGCGCCGCCTCGAACAACGCGTCGATTTCCTGCTGGGTGCGCAGCGCATCGGCCGACAGGCCGGTGGTGCTGGGGATGACCATGTCCTTCACCGGCGCGGCTGGCTTCGCCGCCACCGGTTGCGCGGGCGAAACGGCACTGAACAGGGCATCGATGGTGGTCTGCGACGGCGCCTGTAGGGCGGGCCCATGCAGAAGATGGGCATCGGGCCGGGCGTCGTCATGCTTGTACGGCAGCAGCACCTCGCGCGGGGCATCCGCCGGCGGCATGGCGGGGGCGGTCGAGGCCTGCGGCAGGGTGCGCCAAAGGCCGGTGATCACGCCCACCCGTTCCTCGATATAGCTCAAGGTGTTCACCACCTTGGCGGTGCGCTGACCGCAGATGTCCTGGAAGGAGCAGGCCATCATCACGTCCATGCAGGCGTTCTCCAGCGCCGTCAGCAACTGACCGTCGACCATGCGGCCCGGGCGCAGACGACGCAGGGCGCCGGTCATGCGTTCCACCGTGGTCAGGATGCGATTGGTCGCCTCCTCCGTCGCGGTAACGATAGCGTCCAGCTCCGAGGTGGCGGCGCTGATGCGGTCGGCCTTGGGATCGCTGGGCTTGATGGCCGCGATTTCACGTTTCACCAGGCGGATGGTGTTGGCCATGGCCTCCACCTCTGCCTTGAGGAAGGCGATTTCAGGGTTGCCCAGTTGACCACCGGCCGGGGCCGGCGCAGGGTCATTGCGGGAGGCCGCGATCAATCGCTGGATGCTGGCGATGGTACGCCGAAGCTCATCGGTTTCCACCGACCGTGCGCGCCGCTGAACCTCATAGAAAAAGTCCCGGCCCTTGGCCGTGGCCAGCAGGGATTCCTCCATCTGCCTGTATTCGTCCAGCGTCAGGCCGGAACTCCGGGTCGTCTGCATGCCCATAACGCCCTCTCACAAATACGCCACGCGGCCGGCCTGCCCCGGCTTACGGTGCTCAAGCCTAACTTCCTCATGAGTATGAGTTTTCCGTCAATATAGGCTTCCTCCGTAGACGTATGTATTTCAGATGAGTTTTACCTTACGCAATGTGGGTAGTTCTCATCACATTTGTGATAAAAGCCGGCACGTCTGGCTCTGTACCTACCTCTAACTAAATAAAGAAACCCGTTCCCTTTTCACATAAGAACAACCATAGATGGTGCCGTGCCCACTCCGCCTACCCCCGTGACCGTGCCCATCCGGCAATGGTACGATTGCTCCATTACAGGATGCCCAACCCTGGAACGGGCCATTCCTAAGACACCCATTTCTAAGACAAGCGAAAGATGCGGACCTTGCGCCACATATTTCCCCATTGTGCGACGCGGCTGGTCGTCCTGTTGCTGGCCGGCGCAGTGATGGGGACCACCCATGGCGCGCTGGCGGCGGAAGCGGAGGCGGAAGCCAAATCGGTGGCGCTGGAGGCCAGTTGCAAGCCCAACAAAGTGGAGGCGGTGCAGCGCTTCGTCGGCAACAATCCCGACATCGTCTACAAGATCACCTGTCAGAACGGGAAGGACTTGGCGGTTTATGTCCGCTGCCAGGGCCGCACCTGCTTCCTGGTGCGCTGATGCCCATGCGGTGGTGGTTGGCCCCCTCGCCCTGGCCGGCCTGCTGGCCGCGACGGCACCGGCGGGTGCCACCTTCTCCATTATCGCCTGCGACCAAGACCGCTGCGGCGTGGCCGTCGCCACCAACAACCTGGCGGTGGGGGCCAGCGTGGACTACGCCCAGGCCGGCGTCGGCGCCGTCGTCACACAGTTCGAAACCAACCCGGCCATGGGTCCCAAGGCCCTGGCCCTGATGGCCGCCGGTCATACCCCAGCCGAGGCCCTCGCCACCCTGTTGCGGGAGGATGGTGACTTCGATGGCGAGGGAATGGAAGCGCGCCAAGTGGCCTTGGTCGACGCTCAAGGACGCACTGCCGTCTTTACCGGACGCGACGCTATGGCGTCCGCTTACGCTGGTGATAGGCGCGGGCCGGGCTATGCCGTGCAGGGCAACGGCCTGGCGGGCCCCGCCGTGCTGACGGCCATGGAGGATGCCTACAAGGCCGCGCGGGGTGGGTTGGAGGATAGACTGCTGGCGGCGCTGGAGGCTGGCCAAGCAGCGGGTGGGCAGAGTATCGGCAAGCTGTCCGCCGCCTTGGTGGCGCGCACGCCCGATGGCTTCCCCCTGGATTTGGACTATCGGGTGGACGCCAGCGCCCAGCCCTTGCCCGATCTGCGCGCCCTGGTGGAGCGCCACCATGCCTGGCAGGCGGTGATCCGCGCCGACAGGGCCGCCCGCAAGGGTGACACGGCCGCGGCGCGGGCGGCCCTCGCTGAAGCCGCTCAACTGGCCCATGGCTGGGATCGGGTGTGGCGTCGCGCCGCCCGGGTGGCACTGATGCTGGGCGATACCGTCGCCGTACGCGATTACTTGGCGCGCATGGCCGCGGCCAATCCGGTTTGGGGCCTGCAAGAGGCCGCCGATCCCGTATACCGGGGACTTGCCTCCCCGGTTGACGCGGCTAGCGCCCCCAACCCCGCCAGGTGAAGATGGGCCGGCGCTTGGCCAGGAAGGCCTGGCGCCCCTCTTCGAAATCCACGTTGCGGGCGGCCTCTTCCAGGAAAGTGGCGGCGCCGGCATCGGTGGTGGCTGTGGCGCCATCCTGGACGGCCTGAATGATGCGCTTGGCCGCCTGTATTGAGAATTGCGATAGGCCGCACAGGGTCGTTGCATACTCGCGCGCCGCGTTCGCCAGCGCGGCGTCTTCCACCACCCGGTCCACCAGGCCGATGGCCAGCGCCTCCTCCGCCCGGATCAGCCGGCCACTGAACAAAAGATCTTTGGCGCGGGCGGGCCCGACATGATCGACCAGGCGCCTCGTGTCCTCGAACGGGTAGACGAACCCCAGCTTGGCCGGGGTGATACCGAAGCGGGCGCCGGCCCCGGCAAAGCGCAGATCGCAATGCAACGCTAAGCCGCAGCCGCCCCCCACGCATAACCCCTGCACCATGGCGATGGTGGGCTTCGGGCAGCGCTCCAGCGCCAGGTTGGCGGATCTCACCGCGGCGTTGAAACGGGCAGTGCCCTCCGCCGTGGCGAACAGCTCGGCGAATTCGGTGATGTCGGCCCCGGCGGAGAACGCGGTACCACCGGCACCGGTCAGTATGACCACCCGTACATCGGCATCGATCCCCAGCCCGTGCATAAGGCCGGGCAGGGCCAGCCACATCTCCAGCGACAGCGCGTTGTGCTTGTCCGGGCGGTCCACCGTCAGGGTGGCCACGCCCTCCTGCACCGACAGGCTAAAGCCCGGAACCGCCTCATCCATCCCGTCCACCGGTGTTGCACCAACCGCCGTGGCATAGTGGCCGGGTTCGACCGCCCCCGGCAATGCCTTAGCCCCTTAAGGGACGGAAATAGCGCAAGACGGACTGCAACTCCGTACGCAGGCCGGAATCCTCACGCAACCGCGCCTGCAGTGCATTGTCGCGCTTGGCTAGATAGACCACGTGGTCCTTGGGTGGAAGGGAGCGGTAGGAGGGCTTGGCGGCCAGCGTGCCATCATCCTGCACCGTCGACAGAAAAAAAGAAGACCGCATGAATTTGGAAAACAGTTTGTTCGCCCCCTCCGCCGGCTCCCGCGAAATGATCGAGCATATATAGAATAGTCGAAAGTAATAGTAATTATTATAGATGCGCTGAACGACAAAGAATTGCTCACTTGGGGCAGAAACCTTTGAGATCAGCTGCTGATCTTTGAATCCTGCATAGAAGTAATTTGACGCCTCGCGAGCGAACAGTAGCGGCTTCTCCCGTTCCTGGCTGATGCGCTTGCGATAATCGATTAGCGCGCGCCCCACCAGGGTCTGGATCATACGCCGTTCCACATCCAGATCCGGCGGCAAGCCCATCAAGAATTCCATCGCGGGCAGCAACTGCACGGGGTGCGTGATGGCGACGCGCTTGGCCCGCCCCTTGCCCAGCAGAGAAGCCTGCAGCCACTCGATGGTGTCATGCGCCTGCCAACGCAGCCGGGTCATCATGGGGATGGTGGACAGGCCGCTGGCCTGCAGAAACAGACGTACCTGATCCCGCCAGGATTTCTGCGGCAGCGTGAAATATTCCACATCGGTCAGGCGAAGGGGCGAGGCGACGCTTTCCCCCGCCACCGGTTCCGGCCGGTGGTTGAGGCTGCGTCCGAAGATGACGCCCTTAGTCTTCCGTTCCCGCTCCGCCAAGCTCATGACAGCAGTCCGCCCGCCCGCACCGCACCTGTCCGCTCTCCGCCTCACCCGTCCGCGACGCTTCGCGCGGTAATCTTCATGTGCGGGAAAGGTATCATATTTGATCACATTGATTAACTAATAGCGCGCACCACTTTCGCGAGTAGGCATATAAAGTGACATTGACCGCCGCCTGTCCGTTCTGTCGCACCCCTAGATAGCGCAGGGTTGCGCGACAGCCTCACGTACCATAGCCAAGTTTGTGTCACAGGCGTAGGCGGCTTTTCAGGTGGCGCCGCCATTTGCCCTTCCCCCTACCGCCCGTAGATACACAACCTAACCAGGCAAAATCCGCAAGGGATGCCGTCGCCCATGTCCCCGTCCTTTCCTTCCCTCAGTTCAACTGTCACGGCCACGCCCTCGTCCGGCGGGGAGGGCTACGCCTATGGCCTCTCTGGCGCAAAGGCAGCGATTGGTCTAACTACGCGGGTGGGCGGCCTAATGGGGCTGCCCTTCACCCGGGACGGCAAAGGCGACCCTGTGCAGCGGAGCGATGGCCAAAACCTGGCCACCAGCAGTGATGAATACCTGGTCGGCCGGGTTGCCCAGGGCGACGCGCAAGCCTTTCGGGTGCTGACGGATCGGCATTTGGACCGGACGGTCACGCTGGCGCGCCGCGTCCTGGGTGGGGCGGCCGAGGCAGAGGACGTGGCGCAGGAAGCTTTCCTGCGCTTGTGGCAACATGCTGAGCGTTTCCGCCCGGCCGAGGCCCGCTTTTCCACGTGGTTTTACCGAATCACCGTAAACCTGTGCCTAGATCGCAGACGCCGGCCAGTGCACGACACGCTCGAAAACGTGCCTGAACCGGTGGATCCATCCCTTGACGCCGTCGCCCTGGTGGAACGCTCGGAACTCGGGCGGTTGGTGGCGCGGGCAGTTGATGATCTGCCCGAACGGCAACGGGCGGCCATTTCCTTGTGCTATGATGCGGGCCTGAGCAACGCGGAGGCCGCGGCCGCCATGGAAGTAAGCGTCGGCGCGCTTGAAACCCTGCTGGTTCGGGCCCGGCGCGCCTTGCGGGCGACGTTGGCGCCCCTGGCGCCATCCGATGCCCAAGACGGTCGACGCTCACGGACGGGAGGGCCGCGATGATGGACGGGATGATGACGATCGCGGAATTCGAGGATCTGGTGGATCTGCACGGCCCGGACCCAGAGTTGTGGCCGGTGGCGGACCGCCCCCGGGCAGCTGGTCTGCTAGCCCAATCGGATGCGGCGCGGGTCGTGCTGACCCAGGCTGGCTTGACCGAACAGGCGCTGACGGCTATGCCCCTTGACCGGGCCAGCGCCGAACTACGCCGCGCCATTTTGGCCATCCCCAACGCCGCGACCGGGGGGCGAGCCGCCACGCGCATCACTGACCGTAGGTTGCCTACCCCGCGAACGGGACTGCCCGGCCGAGCCCCAGCCTTCGCCGGCGGGAGCCGCGCGGTCTGGGCGGGCGGTATTCCCGCTGCCCTGGTATCTGGACTGGCGGCGGCCGTGGTCGGCATCGTATTGGGGGTACATGGCGTTTCTCCCCTGGCTCTGCCCTCCAATGACTCGCGAACCTCCGCGACGACCGAATACATGAAGGCTATGACTGAAATCGACACGGAGATTGGACAGTGACCGAGGGGCGTGCGCATTCCGACCCGGGCACTTCCCCTGGGAGCCCCACGTTGTCCAAGCTGGTGATCGTCCTGCTGGCCATTTCCGTCTCGATCAATCTGCTGGTCGCGGGCATGGTCGTGGGTCAGCGCCTGGATGGCGTCCGCCCGCCGGGCCGGGTGAATGTTGCCCGTGGTGACGCCAACCCCAATAACAACACCCGCCCAGGCCCCTATGACCTGTTCGTGAAGAACGCGCCGGAGCAAGTGCTGCCGTTCCTGAAGGATGCCATCACGGCTCACCAGGATCTGTCGCAGATCCAACTGCAACAACTGCGGGATGCCCGCCGCGAGGCGGTGCAGCAGTTGAAAGCGCAACCCTTCGACGCCGCGGCCGCCAATGCGGCCTTCGCCCGGGTGCGCGGCTTGATTGCAGAAATTCAGCAGAATGTGCACGAGACCGCACTGGGCGCTTATGCCCGCGCCTACGGCCAAACGCCACCTTCCGCCAACCCCGACAAGCCGCAGTAAGGGCGCGCGGTTCCACGTACACCTACAACGCGGCTTGCCCAAGCCCACGGGCCATCGTCTATGATCCTCCAGCGCATGTCCTGAGGACGACGGAAGGATGGCCACATGGCCGAGGATAATAAGCAAGTGATGGCGCCCAGCGCCGGCATCTCAACGCCCCCCGGAGAGACCGCTCAGGCCTGGCCTCCGGCAGACGTTGTCGGTCAATGGACCGACGTCTATTTCAAGCGCACCCGTACCATCGTGGAACGGCACGGCGACGTTCCCGTCACCTACGCCGTTTTCATGCGGCGGCCCGTGGTGTTCGCCCCCAGGCTAGCGCTGGACTGGCTTAAATCGGTGGCGGCGGCCCGGGGCTTCACGCCGGAAATCGAGGTCCGCTACCACGAGGGACAGTGGGTGGGTGCTGGCGAACCCATGATGTGGATCACGGGGCCCTTCTCACAGCTCGCGGAGCTGGAGACCTTATTCCTGATGAAGCTGGGGCCCGCTTGTGTGGCTGCTCATAACGCCTTCGTAATGAGCGCGGGCCTCCCCAAATCCGCCTTCCTGGCCATGGACGCCCGCCATTGCGCCGGTACTGAAATGGCCGACCTGATGGCCTATGCCGCCAGCGTCGGCTCCCAACGGGCCAAGCGCAAGGTCGGCGCCATTGGCTTCATCGGCAACGCCACAGATGCCACCGCCCACTATTTCGGCCAAACCCACGGCTTCGGCACCATGCCGCACGCTCTGATCGGCTACGCCGGCTCCACCGTCAAGGCGGCCGAGCTTTACCACGATACCTTCCCCGGCGAAGCGATGACCGTGCTGGTGGATTATTTCGGCCGTGAGGTCAGCGACACCCTCGCGGTATGCCGGCGCTTCCCTGAGCTGGCCGCCGCAGGCAGCCTGTCGGTACGCCTGGACACACCCGGCGGACGCTTCGTCGAGGGTTTGGATCCTCCGCAAAGCTATGCGGTGTTGGAGCGCCGCGCGCCGGACAGCATCCGGGGATACCGCGATGAAACCGAGCTGCGCTATCTGATTGGCGCCGGCGTTTCCGCCGCAGGTCTGCACTGGGTACGTGAGAACCTGGACCAAGCGGGTTTCACCAAGGTGCGCATCGTCGCCTCAAGCGGTTTCAGCCCCGCCAAGTGCCGGGTCATGGCCGATGCCCAGGCGCCCATCGACGTGGTGGGCACCGGCAGCTTCCTGCCCGAACATTGGGGGGAAACCTATGCCACGGCCGACATTGTCGCCTATGATGGCGTGGCCCGCGTGAAGATGGGACGCGAGTTCTTACTGAAACGCTAATTCCCAAAGCAGGAAAGCCCCAGGCGGCCTTTCCGCCATTCGGGAAAGGCCGCCTGGGGGCGTTCGCGACATGATGCGGGGACGTTACTTAACGCCTTTGACTTTTTCCAAGGTGCGCAGGCCGCCAAGGCCAAGCATACCGAGCAAAATTGTTGTCAACTGATCATCAAGCTTGGGGGGCTGGATCACGGCATGGCCAGCGACCAACCCGGCCACCCAGACGAGCAGCGGCATGGCGATGTACTGATAGGCCAGCGCGGTGCCACACACCCAACCGATGAAAGGACGCCACCCCGCAACGAAGACGCTGTTGTTGCCAGCTTCGGCACGATTGACGTCCAACTGGGCCAGATCCAATTGCTGGATCCGATCGGCGGCCTCTTTGTAAGCGGCGGCCTCGGCTTGTGCACGGGCGGCCGGGTCCGGAATGAAGTCCAGTAGCTTGGTCACAACCGGACCGATCACGCCTGTGGCCGGTGATAGGATGTCCTGTAAAATACCCATTGGCGAAACTCCCGTGACGTAACTCAGCCGGCCTTGAGCAGCGCCGCGATACGGTTGGCCCTGGCGCCGACTTGGCTGGCCCAACGAGAGGCGAGGGCGGATTCCGCCGCCGCGTCGAACCGACCTGCCTGGAGATGGCCCAGGGTGATGTGAAAAGTAAGTAAGGTTGGAACGCCCATGTTGAACGCCATATTGGCCAGGGCGCGCTGCCGCGCCTCGGAAAGGGTGCGCCACCAGGGTAAAGCGTGGTCTAGTTCCGCTATAACGCGGGCTATGTCGTTTGCCAGCAGGGCATCGACTTCACCGCCCGACAAGCCGACATCGCTCAGGTTGCGGCCGACACCAATAGTCAGCTTTCCAACGGTGTCAGTGTAAGGTTTGAGGCGAACACCTTCGTCACGGCGCAGGTCGGCAGCCAGCGCCATCGAATCCAAAGTCATCGATGTCATCCTATCGTTTGGATGTTTGAAAGGGCATAACCTCGCGTCAGACCACCCCTTGCGCAAATTGGTTGGCGGCCAAGCGGTGCAAGTCGTCGATGCGCTCGTGTGCGCGGGTCAGGTTCTGGCTTTGCCTGTCCAGCTTGGTGCCCAAGGCCTCAATCTGGGTGGCCAGCGCCGCCAGTTGGACAACGACAGCTTTCATTTCGCCCTGAGCCGCAGCGAAGGCCTGTCGTCCCTGCTTGTCATTGGCAATATCACGCTCCGCCCGTTCCAGACGGCTTGCCAAGACCGCTACCCGTTCCGCCAAGCCAACGTCCTCGTCATCTTCGGCCCGCCGGCGGCGGGAGCTACGATGCGCCAGGGCGGAAACGGCGATGGCCAATGTAGAGCCCAGGGTGGCGCTGATCGCCAGGGGGGTTTCTCCTGCCACGATGTCCATGTGTTCACCGATCCTTGTCAGAATAAAAACGCCAAAGGCAGGCAGACAGCGGATGGATAACCAATTCTCAAGCCCGGCGCTCACCCGCCAGGATGGCCTTCGCCCGCTCGGATGAGAGCAGCCCCGCCATCTGAAACACCTGGAGCGCGGCCGCGGTGGCCGGATTGTCGAGATCAACTGTATTGGCGCCCAGCGCCGCCTGCCGCGTGGCCCGCACCTCGGGATCGCTGCTGGTGGAGATAGCCAGCCACTCGGCCGGGGTCAGCAGATAGGCGATGGCGTCCCGGGGCGTCATGACCCGGGGCCAACGGACCAGCATCAGAGCGCGACAGGCGGTGGCTTCCTCCGCCGTAAGGGGCCGAACGTCGGACCAGGCGCCGGCAACCAGGTCAACCGTTTCGGTGGCGGGGTCGAAGGTGGGGAGCGGCGGCGGCACCAGCTCGAACGGCGCCTCGGCCAGCAAGCCGGTGGCGGGGTCCGTCTCCAGCGCATCGTCCCGCGTGCGGATCAGGTGCAGCAGCTCGGCCGGGGCGTTGGCCAGCAGCGCGCCGGCGGCAGCCCAGGCGGCATGGGCCGGGTTGGGCTGATCGCCGACGTGGGCGCCAGCGTCGTCGAACAACGGCACGGTGGCGTCCGGCTCCGGCCGGCTGGCCAGCAGAACCGCATCGTCATAGGCGTCAACTTGTGCTTGGAGGGCGCGGATGGCGCGGTTGATGGCCAGCTGGCCGGCGATGTCCGCCAGCGACGCGGTGGCGACGTCGGCCGGATGGTCGGCACAGCGCGGCCGGCCGTCCACCAGGCTCCAGCGGTAGACCAGGCTGTCGCCCTTGTAGGCGTCGATCATGTCGGTGGCACGGATCATCGTGGCGCCCTCCTTCAGGCGGCGTAGCGGGTGGCGCCGCTGCGGTTGATGTGGACGAGGGTGGCCCAGGCCAGGCGTTTGCCGGCCACGCCGGTCGCCTGGACGCACACCGTCTGCGAGGCGGTCTCGGCCACCACGGTGACGTCGCAGGTGGTGGTGGCGCTCTCATAGTCGGTGGCCAGCGTCTGGACGGCCGCCACCGTGACGTTGCCATTGGGCAGGCGGTAGACACGGGCCCGGCGCTGATAGCCCATGCGCTCCGTCGGCGTGGCACCATACTCGGTGGCCTCGACATCGACGAACAGCTGCAGCTCATCGCCCTCGGCCACCGGCAGGCGGGCGATCACCGTGGGTGTGGCGTCGGTGGTGGCGACGACGGGGAAGACGACGCGGTTGGCGTCGATGGGCGCCACCGGCACCCGATCCGCCAGGATGCGGTCGCGGAAGGTGATGGCCGGCTGGCTGGCGACGGCCTGGTTGGCCGTGGCGATGACATAGCCGCCCTGGCGCGCGGCGACCGCGCTGTGGTTATCGCTGTTGCTGGTGGTCGCGAGGCCGGTCAGGTGGGCCGTGCGCACCAACCCCTGGAACACCGACGTGCCGTCGCTCTTGGCAGCGTAGAGCGCGCCCGTGTCCGGGTCATGCGCGAGGCCCTGTACGGCGGCGGAGGTACCGCCCAGCACACACTTGGCGCCCGGCTGGAACAGGGGCCGCTCATCCGCGTACATGCGGGCGATCTGTTCAGGCGTGGGCGCCGTGGCGCTGATGCGGATCAGCGCCATGGACATGCCGATGCCGGGATAACTGCCGTCGATCGCGTTACCCACCACCAGGGTGGCCGCCGTATTGGTTACACTCCCCACAGTGCTGGCATTCGCCGCCTCCAGCACGCTGTTGACCCGTAGCTCCAGCGTGCCGGCGCGCCGCACCAGGGTATACAACGTCCAGGGCATGCTGGCGCCCCAGGCATCAGACACGGACGTGACGCTCGCGGTATTGGTGCCATCGCCGACGACAAACACCATCTTGCCGCCGCTGACGATCGCGCGGATCAGCGGGGAGCCGCTGCCGGTATTGCTCTCCCGTCGCAGGAACGAACCGGTATTGCTGACATTCTTGGCCCAGAACGCGACGCTGAAGTCACCGGTGCCAAAATCGAGTGCCGGGTTGTAGGGCTGCAGCAGGTAGTTGCTGGTCGAAAATCCGCCGATGGCCGATAGGTCGGCCGCGGTCGCCACCAGCGCCTTGGTCAGCGTGCCCACCACCCGAAGGCCAATGGCCTTCGCGCTGCGGTCGGGTTCGGCAAGCTGCACGCTACAATTCTTGAATGAGACGGTGTGGCCCGAGACGTTGTCGCAGACCAGGTTGACATAGCTGGTGGTGGTCTTGGCGGTGAATTGCAGCGTGATCCCGGTGGCCGAGGAGGTGGCCACAACTTGCCCCAGGTCGTTGCTGTTGACGGCCGACCCCGCACTGACGATGGCCACGGTCGAGGTTCCCCCGACGCCGTCCACCGTTACCAGGTATGTCTGGCCGGCAACCGTGGCGATGACTTGATATGCAATTCCATTCGATGCCGCGCCATTGGTGATGGTCAGGGTGTTGTTGGCCGCAGCCAACGTCGCGCCCTGATAGGCGATCCAACCGGAAGTCGACGCGAAGGTGCCGTTGGTGACCAACTCGCCGCTCGCCACCACGCTGGCAGTGCTGGTCGACGACAGCGCCAGGCGGCAATCACCCACCATCCACCCCGTATTGAACGCGCCGCCGCCGGCGTAGGGGCCGCCGCTGGCGGTGATCATCGCCAGCATGCCAGCCGCTGGATTTACCGGGTCCTCGTGGTACCGCCAGAGCGCACCGAGGTTGCGCAGCCCACCGTCAATGACACCACCTATACCGGTCGTCTCCGGCCGTTGAATGGCTCCGCCGCCGGACGGCGTGCCCGCCGAGTACTGCAGCCAGGCGGACCGGGCGATGTTCGCATAGGGGATGGGACCATAGTCCACGATGGTGCTATTCGCCGCCAGGATAGCCGCCAGGCGCAGTCCGTCGATGATGGCGCAGGCAAGATATCCACCGCCCGCGGTGATATTGGCCACCTGGCCACTGGGGTGGATGACGCTGATGCCGTTGATGTGGGCGATAACGATGGTTGGCTTGGGCAGGCCGGTTGTCCGGTCGATTGGAGCGCCCGGCACCACGGTCACAGCAACGCTGTTGCATTGCGATGCTCCGATGGCGGGGCCGATTTGAGCGGCGGACGTAGCAGCCGAATTGCGGTCAACAATGCGGGGGTTGGACGGACGGAACTTATAGGCGCTATGTACACCCCAACTGTCATCACGGATGAAGTCGAGGGTGTAGACATCGCCATCCGTGCCGGTGTTGTCACTGCGGTAGAGGCAGCCGTCCCGCGCGGTGACGCTGGTGACGGCGCCATAGCCGTGAAGATAGATACCGAGGTTGAACACCATCCACATGATGGGCGTCGCCTGATCCGCGTCATAGATGGTCATGGTGCTGCCCACCACGACGATCAGCGCCTGCCCCGGGAAGCTCGCCCGGCTGCCCCGAGTGCTGCTGGCGGCTTCGGTCACCCAGCTCTGCCAAGTGCAACGCTTCCGCCAAGCGCCACCATCGCTGTCGCGCGTCGTGTCGTACCAGAACACCGCCGTCGGCGCCCCGGCCTGGATCTGGCCCAGGAAGCTGTTGAGGTTGCTGAGCCCGCTGACCGCCACAGCCGCCGCCTGAGCGGCCTGGGCGGCGGTGGCCGACGACGCGGCGGTGGTCACCGCCGCCTGCGCCGTGGTGGCGCTGGCACCGGCGGCGCTGACGGAAGCGTCCAGCGTGGCCTTGGCCACGTTCACGGCACTGGTCAGCGCGTTGACGCTGGTGGTGAGGCCAGCGACTTGGGTGGCGAGATCGGTCATGGGGGCCCCTTACTTGAAGGCGATGGCGGTGACGTAGCGGGTCTGGCTGTCGGTGAAGGCTGTGGCCATGCTCACCAGCAGCCCGTCGATGCTGTCGGCGGTGGATTGGGCGGCGGTGGCGCTGCCGGCAGCGGCTGTGGCCTGGGTCGCGGCGATGCCCGCCTGCGTGGTGGCCGTTGCAGCGGCGGCCTGGGCCGCCTGGACGTTGACGTAGGCGTTCACCGCCGTGGCCGTCTGCTTGCCCAGCGCCAGGATGGCGCGGTTCACCACCACGTTGGTGTTGCGCAGGCCGTGCGACAGCAAGGGCGCCCCGGTGGAGGGGTCGAAGTCCCGCACGGCCTCATAGGCCGTGTTGGTGTAGGACGCGCCGGGCCAGGGCGTCTCCAGCGTCAGACTGCCGTCCGCCGTCACGGCGACGACGACGCCCACGGGATCGTCCTCGCTGACGGTCAGCAGGGTGCCGGGAGCAAGGTTGGCCAGCCACGCCGTGCCCGTGCCGGTGACCATGGCGCTGCCGTTGGTGAGGGTGATGGTGCCGGTGGTGTATTGGGTCATGGCGGCCTCAGCTGGGGGGCACCGGCCACGCCGGCACGGTGGGGTCGGTGGTGTTCGCGGGCAGGTCGCGCAGCGCCTGGCGATAGGCTGTCCAGGCCGCGCGCTGCGCGTCGGTCATGGCGGCCCAGCGGTCGGGCAGCACCCGGATGTCGCTGGCGGACAGCATCAGGTCGCGCTGGTCTCGCAGTTCCGCCACAGCGCGGGCCCAGGCTGCCGCCGCCAGGTCGGCCTCCTCCCGGGGCGCCAGCGCGCCGTCCACCACCCGGCAGGACCAGATGCCCTCGGCCTCACCGTCGGCGATCTTCAGCCGGCCGATACCATCGGGACCCACCCCCTCCACCAGCAGGCTGTACGGGTTGCGGTGGTGCAGGGCCAGGATGCGGCCAGTGGCGGGATCGTAGTCGACATAGAGATGCACGGCCGCGTCGGCCGGTGCCGGGGCGTCGGTCATCGGAACCACCTCACTTGCACATAGACGTTCCAATACTGGGTTCCGGCGTAGGTGGTGGTCACGCCGTCGGCGCTCGTGTCGGCGGGTCGCCAGCCCTGCAGGGTGTAGGTATAGGTATCCAGGCTGGGGTCGCTGAACGCGTCCATGGTGAACACCCACTGATAGGGTGCGCTGGTCAGCGTGGCGCCAACCGTGGCGGTATCACCGGTGCGCGTGTTGCTGCGCACAACCTGGATCTTCGGACTGCTGGCCGCACCCGCCGTGCCCGGCGTGGCACTGAAACTCACCTTGATGTCACACGGGTTGCCGCGCACCTGGAAAGCGGGAACGGTGGTGATGGTGGTCCACGCGCCCTTGTTTGCCATCGTGATGCTGGAACCATCCTGATAGGCAGACACCGATGCCGTGCCGCTGGCCACGCCGACGCCCAGGTCGTTGCTGTTGAACAGCTCCCGCCCGTTCTGGTCCCAGCTCCAGATGCCGTAATCGCCGCCACGGTAGCCGATCTGCACGCGGTCAGTGCTGCCGTTGGCACTGACATTGATGGATGGGCCGCCACCCAGGTTGCCGTGCAGATCAATGTAGCCGCCCGATCCGGCCCAGACCCTGATGTCCTTGCTGACGATATTTCCACTCGTCAGTTGCCCCACGCCGATGGTCCCGGCGTAGACGATGCCAGCTCCAATAGTGCCGCTGGTCAGGACGTTGGCCGACAGGTTCTGGATGAAGGCGTTGTTGATCACCACCTGGCCGCCGGAGGTGACGAAGAATGGAGACTGCGTCGTGGTGCTGTTGGGTGGCACCAGGGCCAGGGTGTCCGCGCGGATGATAAAGGTGCTGCTGCTGCCGCTGTTGGCCAGCCCGATCCCGGCCACATAGCCGTTGATGTCGGTCTTGAGCACCCATTGGGCGTTCAGACCGTTGACACTGGACTGCAGGGTGGTGATCGACGCGGTGTTGCCGTTCACCGTCGTGGACAGGCTGGTGATGGAGGTGGCGTTGGCGCTGTCTCCATTGGCCCGGGCCGTCATCTCGCTTTGAAGGTCCGCCCGGGTCTTGGGCAGGCCGGTGGCGCTGTCATTCACCTGGGCCGACAGGCTGCTGATGGAGGCCGACAGGGCGTTGTCGGCATTCGCCCGGGCCGTCTGCTCCGTCTGGATGGCGGCAGACGTGGCCAGGGCCTGGCCTTCCTGGGTGTAGACCGTGGCGACGGCGCCGCTTTCCACCTTCACCTGCCGGAAGGCGATGGACGTGCAGTTGCTCAGGCCTTCGGCCACGAACCGGGCCACCATCTGGGTGGTGCCGGTGGGCGCCGTGGCGGTGACGGCATGGGCCGGCCGCGTGCCGGGCGCGCCCAGGCCATGGCTGGTGCCGATGGGTTTTTGCGGACCGTCCAGCAGGACGTTACCGGCCGCATCCTTGAAAACCAGGTCAAAGTAGACTTGGCCAGCCCCGCCCGCGTTCAGGATCATGTGGCTGTCGCCGGTGATGGTGTAAGTCGCGCCAGGCGTGCTGGGCATGGGTGGGCTGCTGGCGGCCACCACCCCCGATGGGTTGGCCAAGTAGCCGATCAAGCCCGCAACGGCCTCCGTCACAGCCGCCATGACGCCCAGCGTCCAACTCCCGATGTCGGGACACAGGTTGGGGTTGGGTCCGACATAGGCCGTCAGGCTGGCGAGCGACGTCGACAAGGCGCTATCGGCGTTGGCCCGGGTGGTCTGCTCCGCCGCCAGGTCCGCGCGCGTCTTCGCCAAGCCGGTGCTGCTGTCGTTCACCTGGGCGGCCAGGGCGCTGGTCGCACTGGCGTTGGCGCTGTCGGCGGTGGCGCGGGTGCTGGCCTCGTTGCTGATGGCGGAGAAGGCCGCCGCCAGGCCGGTGGTGGGGTTGTGCACCTCGCTGGCCAGGGTGGTGATGGACTGGGCGTTGGCGCTGTCGCCGCTGGCCCGGGCGGTCTGCTCCGCCTGGATGGCGGCGCCGTTGCCGTTGATCGCCGCCGTCAGGGTAGTGGTGGTGGTCGCCAGGCTGTTGGCGGTGGTCTGCTGCGCCTGGCTGACGGTGTCGATGTGCGCCTGCAACTGGCTGGCGCTGTCCAGGATGGACTGCGCCCGCGTGGCTGCTTCCAGCTGGATGGCCTGGGCGCGGACCGCCGCCTCGGCCGCCACCTGGGCCGCGACGCTGCCGGCCACGTCGGTACCGCCGGTGACCAGGCCCAGCGTGTTCACCAGGTCCGTCACCAGCTTGTCCTTGCCGATGGTGTTGGCGGCGATCTGGGCCGATGTCACATAGGGCACCAGGAACTGCAAAGGCGCGCTGATGGGGCAACCGGCCGTGCCGAAAGTGTCGAAGGTCTGGCACACGGCGTAATAGGTCTGCCCCGCCGTCAGGCCGGCCACCATTAAGGGCGCGGTGCTGCCGCTGGCCGCCGGTGCCCCGCTGGTATCAACGGTCGCGGTGGCCCCCACCCAGACATTGACCCCGGCGAAGTCCAGCGCGTCCGCACCCGTGGGGGCGATGAAACCGAACAGGGTGCCGGCCGTGGTGGGGAGTGCCGTCAGCTGCACCTGCGCCGGCACGGGGTTGTTGACCGTGAGGGTGGCGGCCTTGCTCTCCCCGCCCAGCTTGTCGCGGATGGTGACGCTGAAGGTCAGGCGGCGGTGCGGGCCGCCGGCGTCCTTCGCGTTCATGCTGTCGAAGAGGTAGAAGTACTCCTCCGTGGTCACCAGGTCGGCGCGCAGCACGGCACCGCTGTCCGGTTCTATGACCGTGACGGCGTAGGCCTGGAAGTAGGGGTTCACGTAGCCGGAGCCGGCGCCATAGGGCTGGTTGCCCAGGCTGGCGCTGGTGGCGGGGAAGTTGCCCTGCCACACCAGATGGATGTCCCGGCCCACGAACTCGGTATCCAGGCCCTGGCCGTACAGCTCCAGGTGGGTGACGCTGGCGCCGCCCAGCACACCGCCCACCGCGATGCTGACGGCGGGCCCCCAGGTGGAGCGCACGTCGGTGCCGATGCTGCTGGCCGCCTGCACCGTGTAGGTCACCGCCTGGGTCACGGGCATCAGCAGGGTGTCGGTCGATCCGGCCGGCACCTTGACCTGCTGCCAGTCGGTGACGCCGCCACTAACCGCCACGCCCCAGCGCAGCACGGTGTCGGTCGCCATGCCGGCATTGGCCGGCGTCCAACGGGCGCGGATGCCCAGCTGCACCGTGCCGTCGGCCAGGAAGGCGTTCTCCACCGCCAGGGTCAGGCCCGTGGGGGCCGGCAGCACGCCCACCGCGCCAACCGGGTTGTAGAGATACGCATTCGCCTCCGCCAGGCTGCGCTCCGCCGCCTGGAAGATGTTGAAGCTGGTCAGCTTGATGTACAGCGTCTGGCCGATGTAGGCGGCGGGCAGGTCATACTTGAACACGGCCTCGTCCAGCCGCAGGAAGGGCGTGCCGGCCGGGTAGTCAACGGCTACGGTGCCATAAAGGCCACGGTTCAGGTCACAGAGATGGTAGGCGGCACTACCGGTCAGCGTGGCCGGGCCGTAGGCAAGCATCTCCGCCCCCACCAGGCTGAGCGTGCGCCCGGCGGCGGCATCGTCGGCGCTGCCACCCGCCAGCTTCAGGCGATTGGTGGCCAGGCTGATGTAGGCATCCGCCGCCCCCGCCGTCAGGGCCTGGCCCAGGGTGCCCAGCCGCGCCGGCGCCGTGATCTGGCCCACCCGCTGATAGGTCAGGTCGTCGACCGACACCCAGACGGAGCAGCCACCCCAGTTGGGCGACAGGCCACAGGCACCGATCCACACCTGCTGCACGCCGCCGGATAGGCCAGGCGATGGTTCGAAGATCACCGGGTCGGCCAGGTCGCCGGGATCGACGCCAGTGTTCAGCGGCGTGTTGCTGGTCACCGGCGTGGGGTACAGCGTGGCCGTGCCGATGCCGGCCGGCAGCTCCTCCACCGTGAAGGTCAACAGGCCCTCCTCATCCTCATCGATCTGGATGATGCGGACGGGGAACTTGGCCAGGCCCAGGGCGGTGTCGGTCAGGGTGACGATGTCGCCCGGCTCCAGCAGGGCGAAGGTCCAAGCCAGCTTGAACTGGTAGGTGTTGCGGACGTAGAGCTGGCGCTGAAGAATCAGGGTGGCGATGGCAGACGCGGTGGTGGCATCGCAGATCTCATGGGCCTGCACGGGGTCACCAGTGCGCAGGCCATAGGCGTCGATGGCCGCCAGGTCGCGCACCTCCGCCGTGGCCGTCTGGTAGGAGTTGGCGCGGTCCTTGAACTCCAGCTTGGCGGTGTTGGTGGCGTCGGCCGGGTCGGTGCGGCTGAGCGTCACCGGGTCATCGCCCGTACCGGCGATGAAGTCGTCATCGGTCAGGTCATAGACGGGCGTCAGGTCGGGCGTGAAGGTGACACCGTTGCCGGTCAGCGGCTGGTCGCCCAGGGGCAGCGCCCGCACCTGGTCGCCGGACCAATAGATCAGGGTGTTGGTCAGCTGGGCCCAGCGGTTGACGACGTCACTGGCGGCCTCCTGCTGCGCCAGCAAGGGTGACATCAGCAGGCCGGCGGCGGCGCAATAGCTGCGCCAGGCGCCGAGGTCACCGATGCGGTCGGCGGGCAGGCCCACGCCATAGCGCTCATTAGTCAGGAAATCGACCAGGATGTCGGCGGGGTTGGCGTCGAAGGCGCTGGGGCCGGTGCGGGGCACGGCATTCGACTGCACTTCGAAATTATGGTTGGGCAGGCTGGCGCTGCTGCCCAGGTCATAGGAGGGTGAGGCCACATAGGCGGTATGCGGGTAGGACAGCGCCTGGTCCGTATGATTGGTGTACAGCGAGGCGAAGGGCGCCTGGTCGGCGGCGCCGGTGAACAGGGTCAGGTTCAGCTTGGCGAGGCTGGTGTCGGTCTTGTCCGCCCACACGCGGCCGATGGTGTTGACCACGCCCTCGCACAGGCCCATGGCCACGGCGCAGCTGTAGACCTGGGTGGTGGACTGCGCCCCGCCGCCCTTGCCGCCGCCAGTGTCGCTGGCCACGGCCTTGGAGGTGAAGTCGTTGTACCAGAACAGGTTGGGGGCGGCGCGCTGGGTGCCCCACAGCAGGGGAATGGGTAGGCCGGCGGCGCTGGTCTGCACCTGCAGCCCGGTGT
The DNA here is from genome assembly GCF_007828035.1 of Nitrospirillum amazonense. Lineage (GTDB taxonomy): Bacteria > Pseudomonadota > Alphaproteobacteria > Azospirillales > Azospirillaceae > Nitrospirillum > Nitrospirillum amazonense. The sequence goes on from NZ_VITV01000001.1 coordinate 348,006, forward strand.
AACTGGGTTTGGTGTCGGCATTGGTCTTGCCGCCGCCGAATAAGCCGGACATGGCATCAACCCCACAGGCTGTAGAAGATCAGGGGACGGTCGAGGAAAGGCAGTTGGCGCAGGTCGCCCACCACGCAGCGGCCGTCACGGGCATAGGCGTGGACCAGCTCGAAGCGTCCCGTCATGATGGCGCCGTGGCTGAAGCACCGGCCGAAGCGGGCCAGCACCACGTCGCCCGCCTGGGGCAGTCGCACCGCCGGATCGAAGGGCCGGCCGAAGCGCCCGGTCCAATCGACATAGCGCTCGTCCGAGCGGTGCAGATGCCAGTCGGGCGGATAGGGGCGCGGATCGAAGGGTGGCAGCACGCCCGTGTCCACGAACACGCGGACCAGCAGCATGGAGCAATCGACACCCGCCCCCTTCATGTCGGCCAGTTGGTGATAGGGCGTGCCCACCCAGGTCAGGGCCTCCCCCGCGACCGAAGCGCGCGCGGCCACCTCCCCAGCGACGCGGCTTGCGTCGTCGATCATGGTCATCTCCGGGAAATGGGATCAGGCTGCGGTTTCGGCGGCCGGGATGTAGGGGAAGGCGCGAAGGTTGGCCAGGTTGTTGAACCGGGCCTTGCAGGTGGTGGCGGTATGGTCGCAGCCATAGGTGATGGTGAACGGATCGCCCACGGCCGGCGCATGCGGCAGGGGATAGGCCAGCCCCATGTTGCCGCCGCTGACCACCTTGATGGCCCGCACCACCCCGGCGTTGAGGCCACCGGTGAAGCTGATGGCGCCCTGGACGAAGCCCTGGGGATCGACCGCAGCACCGACCCCGTCGGGGGCCAGGGCGGAAAGCGGCGTCGCTGGCACGATGGTGCCGACAATCGACCCCTGGCCCACGCTGTTGCTCCAGCTATAGCGGGAGCGCAGCAGGGAGCAGCCGCTGTCGTACAGGGTGTGCAGACAGTTGGCCTGGTAGAGGTTGCGCGGCATCTGCTGGTCCAGCAGCACCAGGTCGCCCTTAACCGTCAGCGTCGCACGCGCCCGGCCGGCTTGGGCGGTGGACACACGGCCCTCGAACAGCAGGATGGTGCCGAAGGCGGCGGTGCTGGCGCTGGGCATCAGCGCCCGCTCCAGCCGGATGCGGGCGCCGTCGAAGCCGCCGTTGTTGACGAAGGCGTTGACCGGCACGTCGCCCAGCAGCTCACTGGCGGCGCTGTCGATGGTGATCTCCATCTGCGGCACCTCCAGCTGGGCCTTGGCCGACCAGGTGGTCCGGGCGATGCGGGGGCCGGTGGCCAGCCAGGTGTTGCTGCCGTAGCTGACGGCCCGGTCGGTGCTGGTCCAGCGCCAGACCGTGCCGGTGGGGGCGCTGGGGTTGCCGACCTGGGCCGTCAGGGTGACGGTGAACAGGTCAGCCGACCACAGGTTGGGCGTGGTGCGCAGCCATTGGATGAAGGCGGTGTCGGTGGAGCGCATGGCGTCAGGCCCTCACGCTGATCAGGTTGACCTGCTTCGCCTGCCACAGCTGGGCGGCGAACTTCTCGAACTCCAGGCCGTCATCCTTGAAGCGGCACAGGAACGCGTATTGGAAGTCGGCGGAGATAACCGTGCCGGCGCCGGGTGCGCTGGCGAAGGTCAGGACGTTGCCGGCGACGCTGTAGCCGGAGGTCTGGCGGGCGCCGTTGACATAGACCGTCACGCCGCCGATGACGCCGCCCACGGGCTCGACATAGCCGCCGAAGGTGCGGACCAGGGTGAAGCTGGCGGCGGCACCGTCCCCCACGGCGATGGTCTGAGCCGTTGCTTGGCCGTCATCCGGATCCTGGAACAGGAACGGCATGAATGCGCCCTGCATCTGCAAATAGAAGCCCAGCAGCTGCTTCAGCTCGTTGGCCGCCGCCGTGTCCCGCAAGAAGTCATAGCTGAGCTGGAATTCCCAGAGGGGCGCCGACCACATGGCCATGCGGGTCTCACGGCCAGACGCCGCTGTGGCAATCTTGGTGGAAAGCGTCGGTTTCTTGGTGACGGAATAGCCCAGGCCCGCCAGGGTCGGATAGATCGCGGTCATGGCACAGCCTCGTTCAATATTTTCGATCTTAGATCGCTCGCAGAAACCTGAATTGCCAGGTTCGGAATGATTTTCTGTGCTGAGAGAGTAATGACCTGACAGTTCCGGCCACACCGGCCCCCCGCGGGGGCCGGTGTGGCCATGCCACCTCTGGTGGGTTTGATGGAGTTGCGAGCAACATCACCCCAGGAACCGGAGAGCGACATGACCTACGGCACAGAAGGTAGAACGCCGTAAGCAGAGCCTGCTTGAACTTGCGTCCGACCTCGGCAACGTCAGCAAGGCCTGCAAGGTAATGGGCTACAGCCGACAGTAATTTTATGAGATCCGCCGGAACTACCAGACCTTTGGCGCCGACGGCCTGATCGACCGTCCGCCCGGCCCGCGCGGCCCCCATCCCAACCGCGTGTCGGCGGAGGTGGAAACGGCGGTGCTGGACCATGCCCTGGCCCATCCCTGCCACGGCCCCCTGCGGGTCGCCCAGGAACTGGCGATGCGGAACATCCAGGTATCATCCGGCGGCGTGCGTGGCGTGTGGCAGCGCCACAACCTGCTGACCAAGCACGACCGCTTGCTGCACCTTGAGAAGAGCACGGCGGAGCGCAAGCTGACCCTGTAGGACGAGCAAATCCGCCTGCTGGAACGCTTCAGCCCGGAGTTCCGGGAACGGCACATCGAGGCGCCCCACACCGGCGCCCTGGTGGCCGTGGACACCTTCTTCGTCGGCGTCCTCAAGGGTGTGGGCAAGGTCTACCTGCAGACCGCCATCGACTGCCACAGCCGTCATACCTGGGCCAGGCTCTACGCCAACAAATTGCCGTTGATCGCCGTCCAGACCCTGAACGACGACGTGCTGCCCACCTTCGAGGCCGAAGGCGCCACCGTCGAGGCTGTGCTGAACGACAACGGCCGAGAGTTCTGTGGCCGCGAGGATCAGCACCCCTATGAACTGTTCCTCCAGTTGGAACGCATCGAGCACAAGCGGACCAAGTCAAACGCCGGCAATCCAACGGCATTGTCGAGCGACTGCACCGCACGCTGCTCGACGAGCACTTCCGCGTCGAAGGCCGCCGCACCTGGTTCGACACCATCGAAGACCCGAAGGGCAGCGCGGAGCAGCAAGATGCAGGTCGTGCTCGACCAGTACCTGATCATCTACAATACCAAGCGGCCCCACCAGGGACGCGGCATGAAGGGCACAACACCCCTCCAGGCCTTCCGCGACGGCATCCCCAAACCACAGAACGAGGCGCCCGAAGCCAACCTCAAACCCGCCGCCTGATGACCTCACCCGAAGTGGCGACTGTCAGGGGATAACCGTCTCTGTACAGATCTTCTCTATTTTACAAATGTATTTGTTTATAAATGACCGCCAGTTTCCTATATATAAAACCCTGCGCCGTTATTTCGACGTTTTATATATTCTGCCTAATAATCTTCATTTATTACAAATTTATCATCCTCAAATTTAATGCTTGCCCCGCATATCTTTTGCGAAGCGCCATAATTAGCATAATTCTTAAGTATATTGTAGTATACGAACTTATTAAATTCGATATCTGACAAATTTGGGCACGCCGTTATGAAGACTGGATAAAATATCCTATACAAGCGATAATTTCCAATTTGATCTGGAGAGCTAACGCCTTTAAGAAAGGTCGTAAGATTTCTAAGATCAATAATGACACTATCAACGTATCTATATTCGGAATCATCCGTAGCCAGCGTAACACCAAAAGTATCAAGATATGGTCTGTCGTTCACAGACGCATTTATGTAAATGGTGGTCTTAGGCCGTATTCTGGTACCGCGGGCGACAGGATCATCGCCTAAGAGGGACTGGCCTTGCGATCGCGTAAATGTCAAATCTATAAACATCGTCGTGCCAAGACTGGCTATGCATTGTACAGCTGGCAAATTTATACAACCTGGCCGTTCCCTGCCAGTGCGTATTGCGTCTTGATGCTGGAGCAGAGCAAGCCTTTGCGGGTCTCTAGTTAAGGCTGATTCGGCAAGAACATCTCCAGAACCGGAGGGCTGCATTATAGCGGAGGATTGTTCCGACCGAGCTGGCGCGAAAAAGGCAGCCGAAATCAACAAAGTTATTATGAAAATAACTTTCTTTATTCTCATTTACTTATTCCCCGCTCGTTTTATTACTATATACTCATCGACCTCAGAAAGTGGACGTCGGTGTTTCTCGGCCCAATATCTTTCCTCCCGGTTCATTTTTATTTTGCGCACATCAACTTCTTTGTGCACCTCATATCCGCAAAAACCCCCATGGACATGATCTGCAGAGCGATTTGTACTAGAACCTACATTATACGAATCAAATGCATCCAAGTATAAAAACTCATAAAGCTTTTTGCGATCAAGGCCAGGACAGGCTCGAGCAAAAATCAACCGAAAAAGGTCATAAATCTGATAACGATCGAATTCCTCTTCCGTCCTCGCCCCAAACAGCCGCACCTGAGCGTCAATCATCATGATTCTTATACTTTGGACATTCCGTTCTGCCCCCCCATCGACAACGAGGGAAACTCCATAATTTGTGCCCTTGGCGGGTCCACTGTGCGTTGAGAAACCGTTGGTGAGAACGTCCATCTCAATCGACGATGCCAAACCCGGCCGCCCCGTCAAGTCAGGCGGGGTGTCCCCAAACAGGGTTTGCTCCGGTCGGGGGAACATTCGGACACGCGCAACCGTCGCCAAACTTGCTAGGCAACGTGCCGCCGGCACGTCCATACAGGCCATCATCTCTTGACCCGACCGGATCAACCCTTGATGACGACGGACCTCCGACAACTGGGCGTCCTGGGGCTTGATCTCCTCAGGCTCGGCATAGACCATCTGCGCATCCCGCAGCTGCAAGCCGGTCGGAGCCTGGCGCGGGGGCGCGAGGGAGACAACCGCGTCCGCCCTTGGCGGAGGGGGTAGCGTAAATGGTGGTGGGGGCGGAGGTGAACCACACCCGGCCAATGCGGCCAAGCTCAACCCCACCACGGTCATCCTATATCGCACCTGACTACCTCCCCTCGCTGATACCGCCGACCATGGCTCTGGCGCAGTATTAGAAGGAAAAATTTCGCTTTTGCCCACGCAGCGCCGATACCAGCTTGTCGCCATGGCGATTGAAGAAGCTGGCCACGTCGCGGCTGTCCATGGCCTGGACAGTGAAGGTCACATTGGCGCCACCACCGGTGCCGGAAACAGCATTCGTGTTGGCGACACCGCGGCCCGGCAGGTTCAGGTTGGCGGCGGCGTAGGCCGGCACGGCCAGGTTGGGCAGTGTCTGGGCCGCCAGCGCCGACCGGAGGGGCGAGGCGATGCTGGCCGGCAGCACCATCTCGTCCTTGTGCAACTCCGTCAGCATGCCATCGGCCGGCACCCGCCCCCAGCCGCCGGCAGCACTGGACAGGCTGCTGGTCAGGCCGGAGATCGCCAGTTGCACAGCGGCGGAAATAGCCGGCGCGACCCACCACGCCGGCCCGGCGCTGGCGGAGGCGTAGGCATTGGCGGCGCCGGTGGCCGCCGCATCTTTAATCTGGGCGGTCGCGGTCTCCACCGACTGCGCCATGGCCTTGGTGGCCGTGTCCTGGTCGGAATCCTGCCTGATCAGGTTGCTCATGATCCAGGCGTTGGCCTGCTTCTCGGCCATGCCCACCAGTTCAGACAGGGCGGATTTCGCCATGTCGCTGACCGCCTGGCGCACCGTCTTGGTGCCGGTGACCAGCCCCTGCACCATGGTGCCCATGGATTTGGTGATGCCGCTGACCGTCTGCTGGTATTCCTTCTGCTTGTCATGCTCCAGTTGGTGCGTGATGTCACGATCCTGCTGTTCAGCGGCCCGCCTGATCTTTGCTATCTTCTCGTCGTAGTCCTTCGCGACGCTGGCTTCTTCCCCGGATGCGGCGGCTGCAGCCAACGCCTGCTGCCTGTAACCTTCGAGAATGGCCACTGTAGCGTCATTCTGCGCCTTGACCTCGGCTCGCTTGGCGGTGGCAACTTCCGCCAGGGACATATTCTGGAGCTGGCGTTTCTGCTCCTGATCCTTCGCGTATCGCTGCCAATCCTCGTTACTCTGGTCAATGTCCTCTTTCGCCTTGTCGTCGAGGTATTTGCGCACGGTGGCCAGGTCCGTCTCCTGAGCTTTCCTTAAAGCATCGGAACCTTTGCCGTAACGCTCTTGTTCTTTTGCCGAAAGCTTGGCGAGAATGTTATTGTGGTCATCCATGTTCCGGAGGCTGTCCTGCAGTTGTTTGCGCAGGTCCGCTGTCTCCTCATCCAAAGTTGCCTTACGGGCGGCGGTAATCTCCTTTTCGACCCGTCGTGCCTCGGCTGACCGCGCGCCATAGTTGGCCTTGACGAAATCCAACTCCCCAGCCAACGCTGCTTCCCGCTCAACTGAGCCTTCGCGGGTGGCGGCCACGCCATCGCGGATGTTTGCCAATTGGTCGCCCAGCGCCTCACGAGCCCGCCGGCGCCGCTCCGTGGTGGCGGCCTCTTCCTGAGCTTGACGAGCGCGGGCGGCCGCGTCGGCCTGCGCCTTTTCCTCAGCCGCAATGCGCGCCACTTCGGCGGCCCGTGCCCGCTCCGCCTCCGCCGCCCTTCCATCGGCCTCCTTAGCCTTCTGGTCCGGACCAGGGGTTTTCTTTAACGAGTCGACACGGTTTCTGGCGACTTCGACATCCTGGTCTGCCTGATGACGCTCCTGAGAAAGGCCGCTCCAGCCGTTGTCCTCCTCGAAAAAGCCCCTCCCAAGAGCCTCTCGCTTACGTATCGCCTCTGCCAGATCGTGTTCCGCTTGGACCAGGGGGTCGTATCTCTGGCTAAGGGCGTGCATCAGTATCGCGCGCTCGGCCAGCAGATCGTTGTTCTGCTTGGCGGCGCGCAGCGCCTGTTGATCGCTGACCGTCAGGAAGTTCAGGGCCTTGTCCAGCTCCAGAATGGCATCCGCCCCGCCCTTATAGGCGCCGGCAAGCGCCTGGGCGACCTTGTCCGCCCCACCCAAAGCCGGCGCCAGGCTCGCCAGCATACCGGTATAGCCCTGCAGCTTGTCCTTCTCTTCCACCGACGCCACACCGATGGACCGGATGGCATCCACGACGGCCGCGGCGTCCTTTTGAGAAAGGCCAAAATCCTCATGCAAAGAATTAATCCAGGCCTCAACCTGTTCCGCCGAACCGGTGGCGCCCAGGCCCACCGCCGTCAGGTGGCCGGAGATGTCCTTCGACAACTGCTTGAGCTCAACGAAGTCACCGATCACCACATAGGCGGCGGTCCCCAGCGCCGTCAGCCCGAGGCTGACAGCAACCCCCACCGGTCCGAATTCCGCCAGAGCACCAACCACCGCAGGCGCTTGCTCGACAATGGCCAGCAAGGGATTGGTCCCATCCCGGATTTCCTTGCCCATGGACAGGGACGCGCCACCCAGGTCCTTGAAGGCACCCGCGACCTTCTTGAAACTGCCTTCCGTCTTCTCCTGTGCCTCGGCATCCTTGCGGCTAGCCTCGGCGTGTGCGCTCGCCTGGGCGGTGGCCTCCGTCAAGGCCGAGGATGCCGCGGATAGCTGCCGGGACGTTTCCGCCATATTGGCGGACAGGCGGGAGGCGACCTCCTTAAGGGCCTGGACGTTGTTCTGTAGTGTGACAGCGGCATCGGTGGCCTGATCCATGGCCTGACCGCCCTGGGTGGCCGCCTTGGCCAGCCCACTAGCGTCGCCGTCAATTTGGACAGTCACTTTATCGGCCATGGCATCCCCGCAAAAACGCCACCCCATGCGGGGTATGGCATTCTTTCGTTCTAGTGGATATCAAAATCTATTTAAGACAATATTATTCATGTCAGGAAATTTAAGATGATTAAACATCGTCTATTTTTATTAATTGTTCCGCATTTTCATCAATTCCTCCAAAGCCGGTACATATCTTATTGTGGATTCGCACCACGAACCATTAGTTGTAATCTTTATTTTTGATATAGAGCCTGACCAAAAATAGGAATGATACCCTTCCTTCACAGATTCCTTCATTGGCTTGCCATATTTATTCATATATACATCGAGCAAATTGCCGCAATTCGAGCGTGACAAGTACATACCTACGAAATTCCCTTTATATGCAAGCAAGCGAACGTCATCGCCGCGCCCGTCAACAGGGAGTTTCTCATTATTCGGCTCATACGAAGTTATGCCGACTTTTCCCTCTGGCGAGTTGGAGTTATCCTTCTTCTCCAATCCCAGGCGTTGAATGTGGTCCGCGAGAGGGCTTCCAAACGCGATGCCATCAAAACCCGTCGGCTCATTTGGGAAATGCTTGCCATAGAGAAAATAGGCCCCCGCGCCCGCCATGAACACAACAGCCGCCGCCGCACCTGTCAGATACTTCTTATTCATTTTCGCCCCCTGTTGCCGAAGTGGCAATATTCAACAAACCGAACAAAATAGCAACAACTTCCACAACTTTCAGCCGATATTCCCCTCGCCGAACATCGCCAACAAGTCCGCCAGCCCCATTTCATCAGCTGGTGGCGGCCCTCCAGATTTGATGCCCAGATAGGCCGCCACCATCAGGTGAACCGGCGGATGGTGGCGCCAATAGCGCCACAGCGCCTGGTAGCGCGGTAGGGTGAACTGCCGCTCCACCTCGTCCCAGGCGCCACAGCCTGACGCCACCAGCTCCGCAGTCAGGTCGTCGATGTCGTCGACGATCCCGCCTGCGGTATCGGCTCCCCCGTCGGAATCAGTCCCGACTCGCGCAGGATGCCCACCACCGCCGACACCAGGGCCGGGAACTCGGTGGCGGCCAGTTTCTGCTCAATGGCCTCAGCCGTCAGGTCGGGCGCGGTACTTTTCAGGGCGGCCGCCACGATGCGGATGCCGGCGGATGCCTGGTCCACCGGGTCGGTCAGCAGGGGTAGCCCCTTGATGTCGGCCCACGCCGCCTTGAGGGCGGCGAAGTTCATGGGCGGCACGGGATAGTCCGTGCCCCCGATCACCACGTTGGCGCCCATGGTCTTAACCCTGGACGCTGAGCTTGCCCACCGTGCCCGAGGGATCGGCGAAGGCCATGAAGTCCAGCTCCGGCTGCATATAGTCGCCCTGCTTGGTCGCCAGCTGCAGCTTGCTGGAGGTGCAGGCGTTCAGGCTGAGCACAAAGTTCTGGCCACCGAAGGGCGTGGTCAGCACGCAGGAGAAGGTCGGGGCGACACCCTGCAGCTGGTTGCTGATCGTGGTGACGGTGCCGCCGGTGGCGCTGGTGTAGCTGTAGCTGATCAGCAGGCCGGCGCCGGTGTCGGCGGCAGCAAAGGTGTAGGTGCCGCCCGACTGGCTGTACTGGCCGGTCGTCGGCGCGCTGGCCACCTTGGCCAGCGGCACGCCGGTGGCGGCGAACACCACGCCCTGGTCGGCCTGGAAGCCGGTGCTGTTGGCCACCGTGACGGTGTAGGGGTTGGTGGCCGGCACGCTGGCCGCTTCATTCAGGGCCACCAGCTGCTGCCCCGTGGACTGGCTGCCGCCGAAGAACAGGCTGTTGAACAGGGCGCCCTGGATCTGGCCGGTCTTGGCCTTGCCCTGGATTTTGGCCTGGCCGCGGGCAACGGACACGGGGAACTGGTTCTGGCCGTACAGCTCCTTGAGCGTGAAGTCGATATCGACGGAGACGGACTGAAGGGTGCCGAACTGAATGGGGGTCGCGTTCGCCACACCGATGGGCGTGCCGAACAGGGAACCGGCGCCGAAGGAATATTGGGGCATGGATCAGATCTCCTGCAGGATGCGGGCCTTCAGCCCATCCAGGGTGGTGACAAGGTGGTTGTAGGCGTCGGTCACCCGCGCCACGGGCGAGTTGTGGATTTCCTCCGCCAGCCAGGCGGCCACCGCCCGTTCCAGCCGTTCCGGCCAGTCACAGGGGGCCGGAACGGAAACGGGCAAGGGTTCAGCGGCGGCGGCCGTATCGGCCGCCGCATCGACATCGGTCATGGCAAGCATCCTTGATAACGATTAGGGAATGAGCAGGTGCAACGGCACGATGGCCACGGCCTGGGAGCCCAAGGCCCCCTCATCCGTGGTCACCTGGCCCTCGATCCAGCAGTCGTAGACCAGCCCGCCCAGGGTCTGCTTGTCCTGGCCGGGCGGAGGCCGGAGGGCGGCCTCCACCGCGTCCAGCAGGGGGTTCAGCACAACGGCGCCGGCGGTGTCGTCGTCCGGCGCCTGGGCGTAGAGCAGAATGTCCACCCGCAGCACGCGGTGGGCCGGGAGAGTGTCGCGGCGCGTCACCTCCTCCCCCCGGCTCATCAGGAACAGGGCGGGCTGCTGTGCCGGTGACAGGTCGTTCCACAGCCGCACGCGGCGGCTGGCGGTGGCGAAGGGCGCCGCCGCTGTCAGCCGGGCGAACAGGGCGGCATGGATGTCCTCACGGGCCATGATGGGTCCTGGTTTCAAGAATTGAGCTGATTGGCGGCGGCCGTGCCGATGGCGTCGGCCAAGGCGGCGCGGATGCGGTCGGCGTTGTCGGCCAGGGCAGATGTCAGGAAGGGATGGCCGGCATAGTCGACGCGCCGGTCATAAGCCTGGACCGGGACGCTGACCGGGGCGATGGACCGGCCGAAGGCTTGGGTGATGGTGCGCAGATGCGCCCGAACAGATTCCGTGCCGTGAAAGCCGTATTCCTGGAAGGCCGCATAGGCGGCGGCAGGCGAGGAGTCGTCCACCGTCACCCCCGCCGTCGCCGCCAGGCCGTTGACCGTCAGCGTGGGAATGAGGGCCCGGCTGAGCGTGCCAGACCCGCCCTTGACCTGACTGTCCAGGCGGGCACCAGCGGCGTTGGCCAAGGCTTGCGCCTGAATCCCCATCACCTCGGCCAGCGCGGCGCCAATCACCGTCGGAAGGGCCGTCAGGCGGTCTTGCAGTTGGACAAGACCGACGACATCGACGCCGCCGCTCACAGCGGCGCCACCCGGCGATAGGGTGCCAAGGCGGCCGCCAGGCTGTCCGGCATTTCCTTTTGCAGGTAGCTGGTGGTCTCCCCGCCATGGGCCTTGGAAACCAGGCCAACGCGGTCGCGCTCGCGATATCGCAGGGCCACCAGTTCCACGCACGCCTGTTCCAGGATGGCCGGCAGGGGGTCGTAACCGGCCGTCCAGGTGACAGTCACCCGGCGGCGGCCTTTGGGAAATACGCCGCCGGTCAGCACCAGAGACAGGCCATCGTGGGCGTAGCCGTAGGCCAGGGGCTGATCCGCCGCCTGGGTGGGCACGGGCGTGCCGTCCACCGCCACCGCCATCACATCCATCACGGGATAGTAGGGCAGCGGCAGCACGGCGTTACCCGTGCCATCCAGGGTTTGGGTGTAGGTGGCCAATGACGGGTCCCGGCCCAGCCAAGCGCGAATGAAGCCGCTTTCCGCCTGGATCAAGCGCGTCAGCAGGGCGTCATCCGCCGTGCTGGTCAAGGGTGGGCTGAACCACGCCTTGACCGTGGCCACGTCGGCCAGGGGTGGAGGAGTGAGCGGCGTGGTGTCGTCCATGGGCAGCAACCTCCGAAGAGGCGGGGCATGGGACAGGCCAGCCCCGCCCGGCCCGCGTCAGCCGTTGGCGATATTGGTGATGACGCCGAAAGCCGGCGGGAAGTAGTTCTGCAGCACGCCGTCGCAGTAGACGCCGTACTCGTACCGCCGGGTGCGCAGCGGCCATTCGATCTGGTAGTAGTCGCGCCGCATGCGCATCTGCGTCACGTTGGTGACGTTGGCCAGGGGATAGGGCAGGCGCGTGGTGCGGAACAGGATGGTGCCCGCCGGCATGTTGGGATGCACCTTGATGTCCAGCGTCTGGCCGCCCACCATGCTGTAGCGGTTGAGGTAGGTGCGCACCATGACACCGCCGCCCAGCAGGGCCTGGTCGGTGTTGAAGACGAAGCGCTGGGCGGAGTTGGCGTTGCCGGTCAGGATCTTGCGGCTGATGGTCTGCGCCTCCTGGCTGCTGACCCAGATTTCCTGGGGCGACAGGCGGTAGTTGTCCCAGAAGGCTTTCAGCGCCGTCTCGATCTCCACGATGCCGCCGGCGCCGTCGGCGGTCAGCGGAGTGCCGGTACCGGCCGTGCCCGTGGGCATGACCTGGACATAGGCGTTGGAGCCGCCCTTGAACGCCTGGTACAGCAGGCCGTCGAAGGACAGGCTGTTCTGGCTGTTGTCACCGCCACCCAGACTGGCGGCCGTTTGGGTGCCCACCGCCAGGTCGGTGATGACGACAGAATTGATGGTGGTGATGGCGCCCAGCTTCTCCGCCCCGGCGGCACCCCAGAACCAGGCATAGGCGACGGCACCCGCCAGCGGCGCCACGGTGGCCGCCAGGCTGCCGGCCGAACCGGTGGTGGTGCCGGTGGCGGCGGTGGACGGCTTGGCGGCACCGCCGCCGAACTGGTCGCTGGAACCATCGGCGTTGGTACGGGTCATCTGGCCCTGGATGCCGCCGGTGACCGAGCCGTTGAGATAGCCCTCCAGCGTCAGGCCCACGGCGATGACGGACCAGGTGCCGGCCGCCAGCGCGCCGCCGCTGTTGGACGCCGTGACCACGGGGGTGGCGGTGGTGCCCAGCGCCACCGAGGCGTTGCCGCCCAGGATCATCTGTTCTTCCTGGATCATCAGGCTTTCCAGCAGGTTCTGCACCGCCAGCGCCCGCACATCGTCCAGGCCTTCGGCGGCATAGTCCGCCTCGAAGTCCACGCTGGCTTCCAGGCCCAGGCCCCGATAGACGGCGTTCATGTCCTGGGTGCGGACGGCGATGACGCCGCCGCGGTTGCCGCCGGACACGCCGGCGCGCACGCCGGTGGTGTTGACGCCGGTGATGGCCTTCCAGTTGGCCTGGATGCCGCCCCGGCCGGAGACACGGGGAATGCTGTTGCGCAGCGGCGTCAGCACCGGATAGAGCAGCTTGGCCCCGGGTTCCAGGTCATAGAAGGTCAGGCCCGAGGTGGGGCTGCCGGACTGGGTGAAGGTGGACTTGGCGAGGTCGTCGCCAGCCAGGCGCTGGCCCTGCGCAGCCTTGAAGGCCGCCAAGGTGTCCCCGGTGACGGTGGGGGGGACGGCGGTGGGAATGCCGGTCATCGATGTCTCCAACAGGGTGAAAAAGGCATGCGGCAGCCCACGCCGCCGTCAGGTGACGGGGCGGGCGAACAGCCGGGAAGGGATCAGGTCGGAAGGAAGGGTTTAGAAGGCCGGCGTCATGTGCGCCGGGTGGCGCTGCGCCTTCTTGATGGCATCCAGCGCGGTGGCCGGATCGTCCAGGGTGGTCTTGGTCGCGGCGGTGCCGGCCACGGCGGCTTTCAGCACATAGTCTTCGGCACGGGGCTGCGCCTCCAGCGCCTTAACACGCGCGGCCAGGGCGTCGCGCTGACGCAGCAGGCCGGCGCGATCAGCCCGGGCACGGTCCAGGGCCTTGCGCAGATCGCCGATCCCCAGGGCGGCGGTCTTGTCGTCCGGCGCTTCATCCTCCTCCGCGTCGGCATCATCGTCCGGCGCCTCATCGGTGTTGGCGGCCTCCAGGGCGGAGAGCAGCTCTTTCATGTCCTCGGCCGACAAGCCGGCCACGGCGGCGCTCAGCGCCTTCAGGATGGTGGCCAGCGCTGTGCAGTCGGCCAGGGCATCACAGTCCCCGCCGCCGTCCGTCTTCTTGGACGACGCGTCGGTATCGGTCATGTCGGTATCCTCCAGCTTGACCAGGGTGATGACGGCATCGGGGTTGGCCGGGCGGTCCACCAGGCTGATTTCCGTCAGGCGCAGGGCGGTGATGGTGTTGCGGTCGTCCGGGTCACGGGCGACGACCTTGCCGCCGATGGAAAAGCCCTTGTAGACGCCGGCCTTGACCTTGCGGATGGCCACAGGGTCCACTACCGTAGCGGTGATGCGGGTGCGGCGGTCGGCGCCCACCGCGGCCGCGTCCACCCGGCCGGCGGCCAGGGGCTGATGCATCTCGCGCAGGGGCCCCGAGCCCAAGCGTAGGAAGTCGGGCAAGGCCGCCTTGACGGCATCGGCCTCAACCACCTCGCCGTCGCCGTCCACGGTTTCGGTGGTGGCGATGCCTTCCACCATCAGGGTGCCGTCGGCCCCCTCCTCCACCTTGGTGAAATTGCCGAACAAGCGCATGGCGTCAGGTCTCCTCTTCAGGGCCAGTGGGGGCGGGGTTGGGGTCGGAAGTGGGTTCAGGGCGCACGTCGGGCTCCTGCCCTGGCAGGCCTTGCGTCGCCTGCTCCAACGGCACGGCCCCGCCACCGGTGTAGATCAGCGGCCGGTCGCCGCCGGGCACGGGGGGATAGCCGATGTCCGCCCGCACCTCGTTCAGGGTCTTGATGCCGGCGCGCACATGGATATTGGCGATGGTGGCGGCCTTGACCGGATCGACCTCGCGGGTGTCGTTCCAGGCGAATTCCAGGTCGGCGGCATCGAACTCGCGGTCCAGCACGTCGTCGATCAGTTCCTTGACCCACAACATGGTGGGCCCCAGCCCCTCCTCGTGCGCAGCGTCGTGGGCGGTCTGGGCGGTGGCGCGGTTCATCTGCGCCACGAAGGCCTGTGGACTGACGGAGAAGGCGAAGCACGCCACCCGCGCCAGCCACTCGTCAAACACACCCTTCAACTCCGGTTCCTTGATGGGGATGAAGGTGCGGGCGACGCCGCCGGGCACGAATTTGGCGTGGCGGCGGCTGGCGGTGTCCCCCTCATGCAGCGCGTCCCAATAGGTCTGGAACTGGCGGATCTGGTCGGGCGTCCAGGCATCGGGCACGCCGATCAGCGCCTCGGGGATGTTGCCTTCGGTGTAATATTGCAGCTGCCATATCTGCCGGCGCAGCGCGATGTTGACCGTGGTCTCGATCTGCTCCACCGGGCTCAGCCCATAGACACGGTGCGGCCGCGGGTTGCGCGGGGCGTAGATCAAATCGTCGGTGGTGTAGTCCACCGCCGGTAAGCCCTTCAGCTCTTGCTGATACGCCACCGCCGGCGGCAGGGGGGTGCGGCCGAAGGGGTCGATCACCCGCTTGATGGTGGCGCCGTCCATGACCTGCAGCGCCCGCGCCCGGCCGCCCAGGGTGCGCGCCACATAGAGCGTGGGCGCGTCGATGACCAGCAGATCCTCCAGCAGCAGGCGCAGCCAGCGCGACCAGGAATGCACACCGTCCGGCCGGCGCAGAAAGGCGGTCAGCGCCGCGATGCGGGCGTCGGGCCGCGCGTCGGCGGCGTTGGTGGTTGGCGCCGCCCCACGCACCCGGATGGTCCAGGTCAGGCCCGCCATCTGATCCTTGCGGGTTTCGATAAGCAGGCGCAGCAGGTCCCAGCTGTCGGCGAGCGCCCGCAGCGCCTCGAACCGCGTGCCCTCATAGGCCTTGGGCCGTTGCAGCAGGTTGTAGCCAGAGGGGAAGTCGAACTGCCGCCCCGCCACCTCTGGCGCCGAAGGCGGCAACGGGTCCAAGGGCCCGAACCAGGAGGAGGCGTCACCTGTCACCGTGTAGGAGACGGCCGCCCCCAGGGCGCGGCTGGCGCGGGCAAGAATCCCCGGCGCTACCGCGCGCCCCTTGCTGTCGCGGTTGCTTGACATGAGTTTCGTCTTTCGTGATGGAGGCGGGCAAGCGGAATTACGCCGTAGCATTTTCGCAGCGGAGTGTTTGACCTGAGGTGGAAGGATAGGGCGTGGTTAATGAACGACGCTTGAGGCGCGCGCCGGCTCCACCAGCTGCTTAGCCAAGGGCAAGGGCACCGCGATCGACAGCAAACCCGCCCGGCATCTCTTCAAAAGCGCTCCCACCATAGCCAGCGAGAGCCTCCCTGATCGCAGGGGTCGCCTGGCACCCAAATACACTCAATCGGCGCCACATGGGATGATGCTGGTCAATCGTATCCAGAAGGGAGATGAACGCGTTCTCCAGTGACGTCTTATCCGCCCTGGTGAAGACCGTGACCTGGTGAGCATGACCACCCTTGGCCCACAGCCGCTCGGCGGCTTCCCTGTTCGCGGGTGATTGACATAGCCAAACAGGATGCAGTCCAACGAATGCGTTGAGCCGCTCACCGAAATGGGGGTCGAAGGCCAGGACAACATCGTCGTCTAAGAATGGCATCTGCTCAGTCCCCTTTCCAAGGCGCCTCTTTCCGTCCTTATCGCATCAAAACAGATCGTCCGCTGCCCACGCCTTCACCTGGACCAAGGCTTGCGCCCTACTCAAGCCCCAATCCCGGCCCCCAGCGCCGATGAGATTCTGAACGGAATCCTGATCCAGGGCATGGAGAGCGGCGACATGTTGGAAACTGAGCCCGACTATACTATGCGTTGCCATCAAAGAACTTCGAATTCCCGCGCCGCCACCACCACGTCGCAACCCCAGGAGGGATTGAGAACGCACAACAGGATTTCGCTCTTTCTTATTTTACTGACGTAATCATTGATTGTTTCTGTTTCGGAAAACTCCGCACCATCCGACAACGTCAGCATCCACTTGATGAAGTGGGTTAAATTCTCAGCCACCTCGTCCTGGCCGGAAAAAATCTTAACATCGTGCACGACATTCTGATTGATGAAGTCAACGAGACGAAACTCCACAACACCAGAGAATCTTATCGCCTTCTTCTCTTTTCGCCCTTCGCGCATGAATTCAAGAATTAGGGTCGCATCGACCGGATCCCAACCGACACCTATCAATTCCGCGTCATGAAAACCTGACAAATTACGCATCATTACCCCCGTGAAAAGAGTTTTTATTCTTTCCCTGTCTCTTCTTTCGGCGGCCTAGGGTCGTCGTCCCTCAGCTTACGTCCATCCTGCCGTTTCGTTCGCTTGCTGCCAGGGATCGGCAGCCAGTCATGAGCGTGCGGCACTCCCCAATGATCATGATCATAATCTATATCGAGTATGGGATAGCCGTCAGGGCCATAAAGTCGTTGCTGGCCGCTGCCAGGGTTGATTGCCCAGGTTCCAGGCTCTCCTTCGTTAGGCGTTTTCGTCTTCTGCGAGAAAACCCTGTCGCCACCCGCCAGCGCAGCGATAACTCCCGGAGCCATCGCCAGACCATCGGGGCCTGCCTGTGCAAACGGGACACCATCGGGGGTTCGATATTGTCCATTAAGATCACCGCTGCCATCGTAGATCAGGCGCGTGTGCCCGTCGCCGTCCTTGACCGTCAAAGTCAATTGGCCTTCCGCGTAGCCGTAGTCCACGCCGGTACCTGGAACCTGACCGCTGCGTGTCTGGCCGATATTGCCGGGGATGAGGATGGCGCCCACAAGCGTGGCGCGGCCCGCTATCGTCCGCGCCACCGCCAGGGCGGCGTCCAGGGCCGCTGTTCCACCGGCACCGATGGAAGTCCAGGTCCCGGGCTTCGCATCCAGCGCACCAGCGGGAATCCGGGGCTGGGTCAGATAATTGGCGGTTGCCTGCTTGGCCAAACCATTCTCGTTCGCGCTCACAGCAACCACCCGTTCCGGCAACGGTGGTAGGCGGACATGCAACAGGGCGATGTGGGCACGGACCACGTCGCCCTCGGTCAAGGCTCTCGCGACCGCCGCGAGCGCAGGCATGCGGCCGACCAAGTTCACAGGCTCGCCGTAGTGACGCGACAGCGTGCTTTCCAACACCGCACGGTCGCGGGGCCGCCAGACGCCGGACGGCGACCGATCCAGCAGCGGCAGGTCGCCCAGACGGGCACCGGTATCGCCATCCATGGACGCACGCCGTCCATCACCGCCCGGCGGCGCCAGGT
The DNA here is from genome assembly GCF_007828035.1 of Nitrospirillum amazonense. GTDB lineage: Bacteria > Pseudomonadota > Alphaproteobacteria > Azospirillales > Azospirillaceae > Nitrospirillum > Nitrospirillum amazonense. The sequence goes on from NZ_VITV01000001.1 coordinate 365,800, forward strand.
GGTATTCGGTGATCCAGGGATGCATAGGGACTTTCCTCAGGCCGGGGCGTGGGTTGCTGGGGCGGGGGGAACAAGCCCCGCCGCCATCTCCGCGTAGACGGCCAGCAGGCCGGTGCCGTCGCCGGCGGGTTGGGCGTGGGCCAGCACCAGGGCGTCGCCCTTGTCGGGGCTGCGGCCGATGCGGGCCTTGATGTCGTCCTTGGCCTCGATCTGGATGCCGCGCGCCGTCATTTTCCAGCGCGGCGCCACCAGATCGGCCAGCAGTTCGCGATCCGGTGGCAGGGCGAGGTCGGCACCCAATTCGGGCTCCAGCGCCTCGCGCAGGCTCCAATACCATTCGGCGCGGCGGTTGACGAAGCCCAGGCGGCCGCCCCGGTCGCGGGCGCCGCTGGCCGCCGCGGCATTCATCGCCACCATGCGCAGGCCGTGTAGGACGCCCAGATCCTGCACGGAGGCGCCGACGCCGATGGCGTCCACCTGCACCGCGACGCCGCCGGGCGTCTCCACGGCCGTGGCACCCGCCAGGCGCCGCAGGACGAGGCCTACAACGGCGGCGCCATCGGGTGTTTCGCGGCCCGGCACCACGTCCAGCGGGGCGAACCAGACCCCGTGCCGGGCGGCCAGCACGGTTCGGTCCCGCCCGCCCCGCGCCACATCCACGCCCAGCGCCACCAAAGGCGGGGTGGCCTCACCAGAAGGTTGCCAGCGGGCCATCGCGGCCTCCACCCAGGCGGTGGGGATGACCTGCCAGGGATGATCCTCCTGCCCCGCGCCGAAGTCGCCGCGCAGCATCTTACTGCGCAGCGGTTCCGGCAGAGACTGCAGGGTGGCGATATAGCCGGCCCGCATCATCACCGGGTTGTCCTCCACCCGCGCCGGGATGAAGGTGCGGGACTTCGGCGTCAGCACGTCGCCATCACCCAAGGTCACAGGTTCTGGTCCCGGGACCTCACGATCCTGGCCCTGACCGTCGGTGACGAACCAGCGCAGTTCGCCCGGTGCGGCGGGATTGGGATACGTCGGGTCCAGCCAGGGCGCCCAAAAGCGGATGACCCAGGCGCCCTCGGCATCAGTGGGCGGGTTACCGGCGCCGATGACGCGGCATCGCTGGGCCGGGTCCACGCCCGGGCCCGGGCGGTTCCAGCCCACCAGGAAGCGGAACTGCGCCTCGGTGAAGTGCGGCAGTTCATCGAAGGCGATCAGGTCGTGGGGGCGGCCCTGGTATTTATGTACATCATCGGCGTGCTGCACGGCGCCGAACTCGATGACCCGGCCGTCATCCAGGCGCCAGGTCCAATCGGACTTGGACCAACGCCCCCGGCCACGGAACAGCTGCTGCGCCCGGTCGGTGACGCCCTTCAGCTGGGGAAATTCGCGACGAAAAATGATGGACAGGCGGTGGCGGGTATGGGCGGCGCCCAGCAGCAGGTCGGTCTTGCCGCCGCCGGCGGCCCCACCGTAGTAAAGAAAGTCGGCAGCACTGGTTAGCGCCTGGGTCTGCGGCCCGGGAAAGGGCGCCCAGCGGGTGTGCGCCCGCCGCTCAATTTCCGCCCGAACCACCGTCAGGGCCCGGGTCAAGACCCGCCGCTTCCAGGCGGCGGAGAAGGGCTTCGAGTTGGGCATCGTTCAGGCTTTCCAAGGCCATGGGATCGATGGGCGGCGACGTGGCGCCACCAGCACGGGGGGACGGGCAATAGCCCTCACCCTCGCCTTCCAGCGGACCACCATCATCGACTTCACCCGGCTTGCCGCCCCAGCCCAGGCGCACCCGGCACCAGAAGATGAGCGAGGGGGCGTGGCCTTCCAGCGCCTTGGCGTACAAGGTTTCCACGATGCGGGCGTGGGCGCGGGCGGCGCCCATCTCTAGCTCCCGCCCGAAATGACGGCGCAGCGTGCGTGGGCTGATGCCCAGCATGCGGGCGATGACACCGCGGGGAACCCCTTTGCCGGCCAAGTCCGCCACCTCCGCCCGGCGACCATCGCTGATCACCAGGCGGGCGCGGGTGGCGCGGACGGAGGTGGGGGCGGGCAACACCGGAATGTCGGTTGGGGGATGAGAGGATAAGGTTTCAGGGCCCGCCCCCTGGACAAGGGACGGCATGGGCGGCGTCTTGCGCATCGGCACGGCGGCGCACCTCTCGAAGGCTGTGAGAATGAGAGAAAGCCACTCAGGCCAGCGGCACATTCAATCGCCCAGGCCCGAAAACGAAGCACCCGGCAAGGCGTTCAGCCTTTCGGGCGCAAATCGGCATCTCATATTTCGATATATAATGGAGCTGCGAAGTGAGGTCAAGCGTCTTTTACATGCACGTCACTTTTTTGTTGGTCCGCCCCTGGCAGCCACGATACCCATGATGCGCGCGACCTCCGGCCATACATGGCTGCATCACCGATAGTCATTTATCGCACTCGGATTTCGTTGGCGCTGACATCTCATGCAATCTTATACATATTACCAATCTTTCAGACATATAGGCCGCCGCATGCTCAGGTTGGCATACAGGAGATCTTCCCTTTCAGAAAAGTTTATCTCCTTGAGTGTTTTCTGAGCAGCCTGCAATTCCGGCTTCTTAATCTTCTTGCACTTCCAAACGTCCCATACGTCGCCTGTCCAGGGATTCACCGCCACTTCGGCATAATGACCATTACCATGGACAGCATAAGCCCAGTAGCCATAGAAGCGCCCATCGTCATCGAGCCCACCTTCGAGCCAAGCCCCATCATCAACCATTTTCAATGCAATATTTGCCAATGCCTCCGCTTGGTCCAAATTCACCTTGTAAGGCAGAACATCACTCCGCTGATCCGCACCAAGGGCGCGACCAGGTGACCATGAAAGGGCCGCCGCGAAAATCAAGACCACAGAACTGGGCCAGCTTTTTAATATTCCCATTATTCATTCCCCCGCATGCTCAGCGATAATAGGCCGCAATTTCCTGATAGTCCCCGCCACGTTCCCAACGTAGTCCACTACAGGTTCTCCATTTTCCAATATGCCGAATCGACGAGAGTCCTGCAATTTTCGCGCGCGCTCCTCTGGAGCTCGCACCCTACGAATCAAATCGCCATGGCTTTCCGCGAAGGATCGGAAGGAATCTTCCGGTGTAGCGAACGTCGACATTTCAACGTTCCCCTTTTTGTTGAACATCGTTCCATTCTCATATTTAGAATGAGCGTGTTGGCCAAAGTAATTGTTTCCATCTTTGGCAAACCTTGAATCCGGGTTTTGACCGCCCCATCCCGATTCCAGTGCTGACAGCCCTAAAATATTCTCCACCGGAACGTTGAGCTTCGCAGCAATCTCGCGGGCAACGCCAATAGTGCGCTGCACGAACCGCCGCTTCTTTTCCACGGTATCATTCTGAATCGGCCTAGCCGCGCCATGCCCTCTATTCATCACCGAAGACGGCGTACCGCCTCCGGCATCCGAAGGGGAGTAGAATTGACCGCCGCCTGGGCCAGAAGGCCGATGATTCTCATTATACTTTAAGACGGCCTGATCATCGCCATAGCCAGCAACTTTCCTTAACGTTTCCGGATTCATCCCCTGGTCCAGCAGTGTTTCCGCCAGGAACAGACGGCGGGCGGCATTGTCCGCGTCAGGCAGGACGCCTAGGCCGGCATGGGCCAAGTGGATGGCCGCCTGCACCGGTTCATCCGCCGCCAGGGCGCGACCGGCGGCCTGGACCTTGGCCAGGATGCGCCGCGCCTGCTCCGCCGTGTGGGGGCGGTCATAGGCGATGGCGAGCAAGGTCAGCAGGCGGCCGGCATCGACATCCAAGGCCTGCGGCGCCCAGGCATCTTTCGATCGCTTGGCCAGCAGGGTGCCAGTCCCCAGCACCAGGCCGGCCGGGGTCAGGACGGGATATGCGCTCAAGCCCCCGCGCCGGCGGTCCCGCCAAGCGGCGGCCAGGGCGGTATGATCGGCACCCGTATCGTCACGGGAAGGAAGCACGGTCATGGTCGGTTCTTTCCGGCGAGGGTCAATCGCGGGGCATGCGGTAATGGTCGGCCAGGGCGTCCAAGGCCGTGGTCAGCACCGCCCAGCAAACCAGGAGGCGGGCTGCGGCCATAAGGGCCAAGAACAGCATTTAGACATATCGCGCATCGGCACGGAGGTACGTTCCTGGCACGCTGAAAGGAATGAGAACGGCTATTTCACATAGGAAGCAGCGAGGCCCGCGTGGGCGTCGAAAAACAAAACGCCCGGCAAGGCATTCAGCCTTCCGGGCGCAAATCGGCATTTCATATTTCAATATATGGCGGCATCGGGAATTGGCGTCAAGTCGCTTTTACATGCGATTCAGTTTTTTCCGGAAGGCGATGAGAGCCGTGTAAACGCTTCCACCGTCAGGGGCTCATAGCGATAGGCCTTACCCGTCCATGACATCATCTCGTAATGCCTGGGATAATCCCCGCCCTCATCTGGCCGATCAGCGTTGCTGTCGATATAGACATGGATGAAGCGCCGATAACCGTTGTCCGTACGATCCAAAACAACCAAATCACCCGCATCCGTCCACAGCGGCGTCAGAAAAGTCCAGATGTCGCCTTGTTTTTGATACACAAAGACCGTACATCCCGACGTGCCACAATAATAGGCATCCGCGACAGCCAGAAGTATTTCTGGAACGCCATCTCCATTCAAATCGACTTCGGCGTAGCGCACAATTTTTTTCGGATCGGCAATATGCCCAAAATCATCGGCGCCGGCGGGTGTATTGATGGCGAGTAATTGGCGAGCCAATTTAATTTTGGCTCCCGACAATTCGGAGAATACTACTAGATGTCCAGGTGCTGGTTTCGGCGATTGCGCACCAACCGGAGCGGGACAGGTGGCCAGCAGCATAAAGCTCAAGAACAATCCCAATCGCCGTTTCATTTCTTTTTTCCTGTTTTTTGGTCCGCGCCGTCTTGGTTGTAAGGTGTATCCTTGAAATCAACGAGACGGACTTCCACTTGGCGGAAACGGGAGGGCATCTGGTCCGCTTTCCCTACGGTATCGTGCGCGTCGTAAGTTTGGAAATAGGCGATCACGCAATGGACGCCGACCCGATGGGCGGCACCGATCAACGCGGACTGGTTAATTGTCGCTGTTTTTCCGTCAGCCGTCTTGAAGGTGCGCCCATCGTAGCGCTTAAGCAGCGGCGCCATGGCTTCAACTTGGTAGGCGATCAACGTTTCAGCCGCACCGTCCTGCGCCGCTGGATTGTGAAGATAATCCTCGTCACTTTTGATATGGAACGCCTTCGCGTATTCCGTCCGCCCCCAGCCATCGCTCCCCCATCCGTGCTTCAATCCCAAACCGATGAGGACACTGCTGCGCAGCATGTAGCGCCCCAATCGTGGATCATCAAAACGGGATTCATCCGGGTCGACGGAACTGGGCGTCTTGGGAGCTGCAGCCCAAGCACCAACCGGGCTGGAGGTAAAAAAGCCGACCAAAACCACGCAAGCCAATCCCAAAGCGCGGTGCATATCACGCCCCCGAAGTTGATATTTCGGCATCATACCACCCGCGTTAGGGGGGATCTCGGCAAAAATCGCCTGTCGGTGGGGGAGTCGCAGATCAATTTTCATCGTTATAGGGCACATCCTGGAACTCGCGCAGTCTCGTTTCCACCTTGGCATCCAGTCGCCCCTTCGCGTGTTTGTTGTCGGCGTCGGCCAGAATTTTATTGCGATAAGGCTTGGTATCCCGCCCGTCATATCGGGCGAAATATGCCCGGACCGCCGCCCCTCCCACCCGGTGGAAGGCGCCGATAAGTCCAGCTTGCGTCACCTTGATGGCTTCACCTTTTATTCCAATGAATGTCCGACCTCCGTATTTTTTGTACAATGGCGCACTTTCTTTAACGATCTTGTTGATCAGATTTATACCCTGCTCATCCTGGGCCTCTTCGCTATTCAGAAAATCATCATCGGTCTTAATGTTATATTTCCTGCCGAACTCTGTGTCCCATGCGTCCTTCCCTTTGCCGCTCTTGGCGCCCAGAGCAATCAGCGTTGTTTCCTTTATTTGATAGCGCCCATACGCAGGGTCCGGATGTTTACCAGTTCCTGGATAGAAGGCGTCGTATCCATAGCTTTCCGCATGACCATTCGCCGACTGCTCGCTACCCGCGAGCTTATCGAGCAGTCCCGGTTGCGGCGTCTTTAGCCAGTGTTGCTGCCACTGTTTGCCCGGGGCAGCCGCCGTCGCGACAGCGCCCCTGACTGCCAAGGTACGGGATAAGCCTCCATCCTCGGGATCCGGGCTTACAAGGAAACGCGGCCCCGAACCGGCGGATGAATCGCCACCTGCGTCAGCCGCCGTCCACCGACCGTGGTTGTCCCTGGGCTGATCAGGACTGTATTTTACCATCGGAAAGCCGGCCGCCTTCATCAACGCGTCCGGAGTCATCCCCTGGTCCAGCAGCATCTCCGCCAGCAACAGACGGCGGGCGGCATTGTCCGCATCGGGCAGGACGCCCAGGCCGGCATGGGCCAAGTGGATGGCCGCCTGCACGGGTTCACCCACCGCCAGGGCGCGGCCGGCGGCCTGGACCTTGGCCAGGATGCGCCGCGCCTGCTCCGCCGTGTAGGGGCGGTCATAGGCGATGGCGAGCAAGGCCAGCAGGCGGTCGGCATCGAAATCCAAGGCCTGCGGCGCCCAGGCATCTTTCAGGCGCTTGGCCAGCAGGGTGCCAGTCCCCAGCACCAGGCCGGCCGGGGTCAGGACGGGATAGGAGCTCAGGCCCCCGCGCCGGCGGTCCCGCCAAGCGGCGGCCAAGGCGGGATGATCGGCACCCGTATCGTCGCGAGAGGGAAGCACGGTCATGGTCGGTCCTTTCCAACAACGGTCAGTCGCGGGGTAGGCGGTAATGATCGGCCAAGGCGTCCAGCGCCGTGGTCAATGCCGCCCAGCCCTGGGGCCAGTCGCCGGCCCAGGTGGCCTCGAACCGGCGGGGCATGATTTCATCCGCGCACACCCCTTCCACCAAAGTCAGGGCCAGCAGGCCATGGGGCCCGCTGGCCCGGATCAGCACGCGGGCCTGGGCAAGGCGATCATCGGTGCGGGCCCAGCGGTTGGGATCCACATCCACCCGCACGACACCACTGCCGGACTCCGGCACGTAGGCATGAGGCTTGGGCGCCTCGGCCAAGGACAGCCAAGCGCGCCATAGGCCGCCCACGGCCTGGCCGGCATCGTGCTGCCGTTGGGTCAGGCGACCGCGCAGCAGCAGCTGCCCCAGGGGCTGCCCCGCCCGCTGGTCCAGCAATTGAGCCACCGGCAGCGAGGCCGGGGCACCCAGCAGGTCGGCCCGGCGTTCCAGCGCCTGCGGCAGGATGGCGGCGGCGTCGGCCTGCACTAGTTGGCCGCAGGCATGGCGGGCACCGGCCTTACGCGGACGACCGGCCCGGCGGCGGGGCGGCGCCTTGTGGATGGTGGCGGATGACGGGCCGAAAGCGGTTGTGGGCGTGGTCATTCCGAAGGCGTCCTTTTGCCGTAGAGGGAGGTGGCGATGGCTTCCACCGCCAGGCGATCAAATTCGTTAGGCAGATCCTCCAGCCGGATCATGGCCACGCCGCGCTTATGCCAAGCAGCGATGGCCATGGAGCGCAGGTCGTCGGGCGTCGAGGGCGTGCGGCCCAGCCGGCCCTGCAAGCTGGTGGTGACGGACGCGCCGACGGCGTGCGATGCCGCCGCGCCGGCCGAGCATGGACGGGGGGCGGCGCCCCGGGAACTGGGGGACATGGACTTCCTTTCCTATTTCGGGCTTCAGAACCAGCGGGCTGCATTAGCCCCTGGTCATATCGCCAAGGATAGGGTAAATTTCTCCCGATTTCTAGGGTATAATTCCCCCGCGACGCCGCTTTCGCCTCAGGGTAAATTTCCCCACATGACCACCGCCGCCAAAGTCATCCCGAACGCCCCCGCGCCCAGCCCATTGGCTGAGCGGCTGGGCCGTCGCCTGTCGGCGCTGAACCTGGGCTATGCGGAATTCGAACGAGCAGCCGGCCTGAACGAAGGCACCATCAAAGGCATCATGTACGGCAAGTCCGCCTCCCCCCGCGCCGACACCATCTACAAGATCGCGCGCGGCCTGGGCTGCCGAATCGAGGACCTGATCGGTGAGAGCCGGCTGGGCGACGACTCGAGGGACGAGGTTGGCCATCTCGCCACTCCGCATCCCATCCCTTATGCCGTGCAGGAACCGCCGCCGTTGCCCGAACATGCGGTGCTGGACGCCGTACTGGACAAGGTGCGGGCTGCCTACCGCCAGGGCGACCTGGACCTGGCCGCTCAGTTGGTGCGCCTGTTCCAGTTGGACCTGGAAAAGCTGAAAATCGAACGCGAGATCGCCCGGCGCTGAGGCGCCGCCGACGCCAGCCCTCTTATCAGTCATCAGCATGACGCCCATCCCAGGCAGGCGGCCAGATCGCGGCTGAGCAACATGTCGGCTGGGCCGTCGTTCTCCCCCACCGTTGCTGTCGAATCAGCCGGCAGGGCATCCACCAGATAGAGGCGCACGCGCAGGCCGCTCGGGACTGCAGCCGTATCCAACGCAACCCAGGCGTCGGCGGCGATAGCCGCACCCCCGGCCACCTGGTGCAAGGACGGCACCATGTCCACCTGCCGGTGCCGGGTCAGCGACAACAGAGTCCATGGCCAAGCATCGCTGACCAACGCCACGACCGGCACGCCGCCCACGATGACCCGCAGGCGCCGCCCGGCGGGCGGCGCCTCGGGCGTGCCGGGATAAACCTCCCCAGCCAGGGGCAAACGCCGCTGCGACACGCGACCGGACATTCCACTCCTCTATCCCGCAATGGCCCCGATCCTGTTCCGGGATGCCGTTCCTGGTACCGGCCCGGCCCAGATCTGCCCCAATGGGACAGCCCCAAGCGCCAAGCCCTGTAAATCCGTACGTCCTCGATAAATCTTTGGCCGAAACTCCCGGTTAACGTGCGCCCCAGGGCATAGAACGCCTTTCGGCACGCCTGCCATATGTTCTCTATACGTTCTCATTTTGACGCGAGGCGGTCAAGCGGCGGCCGATGCGCCACTGACGGAACGAGCCGGAGAGCGTCACCCAGCAGGGGGATTATTCCCCGAATTTGCTTGACGGGGTATTTTTCTCCTGCCAGGGTAATCCTCACCGGCCGGCGCTTCCCCATCGGCGCCGCCCGGCGATGGCGACCCGCCCCCTGCCCCTCCCCGGGTGGGTCGCCCCCTCCCCGGGGTGGGCAGGCGCCGAACGGCTGCCGCCGCCCCGGGGTTCCTTTTGACAGTCAAAAACGGAGCCCGCCCCATGTCGTCCGCGTCACCCGCGCCGCCTGTTCCCATTGCCGCCGCCCTGCCCGCGCGCGTCTCGGCCATGCAGCCCTTGGCGGTCCAAATTCCAACCCTGGCGCGCCATGTGGCGCACGCGGCGCTCAGCGTCCGCCTGGCCAGCCGGCGGCTGGATCAGGGACACGGCCAAGCAGCCTGTGACGAGTTGTTGGAAAACGCGGCGCCTGCGCTGGAGCAGGCGCTGGAGGGCATGGGCCGGCTGGAAGCGGCACTGGAGGCCCACGGCCAGGTAAGGGAAGCGGACCTGCGCCCGGCCGCCACCTTGCGCGTGCGCATGGAGGCAGCGGCGAGCCTGCTGAAACAGGCGGACGTGCTGGCCCGGGCTGGCTTGGCCGAGGAAGCGGGCGACAGCCGCGAAGCGGCGCTATGGACGCTGGAGCGAGGCCTGGCCCTGGTGCCGCCCTTCAGCCCGGCGCCCTCGCCGGCGGCGGAAATTCCCATTCGCGCCCTGCCGCCCCGCTACCCGGCAACTCCCCCCATCGGATTGGCGCCGCCCTGAGGCGTACCGGACAGGATCTCAGCGGCGCACCACGGTGGTGCCGCCGCTGCCCCAGGCGCTGACGCCCAGTAGGAAGCCGAAATCGTACCAGCGGCCGGGGTTGGGATAGGCGTAGACCCGCGTATCGGAAATCAAGCTGTAGAGGAAACTGAAAGGCGCGATCAATCCGTGCAGCAAGCCGTAGAGGAAGCCGGGCAACTCACGGCCCGCCATGGGCGGCGGCTGGGTGGCGCACGCGCTGAGCAGCAGCCCCGCGCCCAGGATGCCGGCTCCCACCAACATGGGTTTCAGCCAACGGCGGCGGCGCAGTCCGGTCGGAATGGGCGCGGTCGCGGGGGATGACACGGACTGAACTGTAGACTGTTCCATCTTGGCCTCCCGGCAAGGACTTGGTCCCGCCACTGTCCGGAAGCCGGGGCCCGAGGCCAAGGCCCCCAAAAGGCGGCCCGGGGCCCTAGACATTGGTCAGCCCTAGACATTGGTTAGAAGGACCCTTGCCACCGGGATCCGGAAGTCGGGGCCAAACGGCGAACCTCCGGCGCGCCTTTCAGCACATGCCCGCGCCACCAGGGCGTCACGACATGGGCGCGATAGCGGTCGTAGGCCGCCGCGTCAGCGAATGCCTGGAAGGTGACGAAGACAACCTCCCCCTCCCGCACCGGCAGGCGGGGAAAATTGTTGGGTTCAGGATTGGTGACGAAGGCCGCCAGAATGGGACCGCCGGCCGCCGCCAAAGCCGGCGCCCCGTCACGCGCGAAGGCGTCAGCCAAATCCAGCGCCGCAGCGGCGTCATGGGCTGGGAAGGGGTAATAGAGGGTGGCGACCAACATGCCATGCCCTGCCGGCGGCGCGCCGGGAGGCGCGGGCGACAGGGGCGCAGGCGGCAGAGGCGCAGGGCTGGGCGTCACCGGCGGCGGCAACGGCGCGGCACCGGCAAAGCCTGAAGCCGCGCTTGCCGGCCGCAGCAGCAGGACATTATCGGAGTCCAGCATGGTGCCGTTCGCGGCTTCACGGTGCGCCTGCCATACTGGTCCGCCATAGAAGGCCGCCAGGCTGGCGGCGCGTGCCGGCATGTCAGGGAAACCCCGCAGCCAGACGAAGCGGTCGGGGTCATCCAAGTCGCGGAACTGGCCCACCACGCGCACACCCACCGCCTCCTGCCCTGTCAGGAAATAGCGGTCGAACAGGTCGATCAACGCGTCCCGCTGGCCTGGCTTCAGGGTGTACTGACGCAGCTCCAAGACAGCGCAGCAGGCGGCGGGGCTCGTGACCGGCGAAACCTTGACCTTAGGCGTCGGCGCCTCCGCCCGCAGCGCCACCTTCAGGGGCAAGGCGTCGGCCGGCATCAGGTCGGGCGGCCAAGCCAGCGCCCGGTCGGCCATGCCGGCGCCCACCAGCAGGGTCAGGGCCAGCAATATGGCGGTCTGCAGTCTCATGGTGGTTTTCCTTGTTCTTGTCGTTTGAGCTGTGGGTCACGCTAAGACCTCAAGCAAAGTTGAGGTCAAGCCTCTTCAAACCCGGGTGAAGGCCAGGGTCCAATTGGTTTCCCAGCTGCGGCCCTCATCGGCCGACCACGCCTGCTCCCATAGGGCGGAGGTGGTGGTGATGCGTGACCAGATCACCCGCGCCTGAACCGGCCGACCCAACAGCGGATCGAAATCCTGACCGCGAAAGTCACCCCGCCGGCCGGCGAACAGGCCACCGGTGAAACGCCCGGTCAGGGGGGCCTGCAAGGTGCCGGTGCGCCCGTCCACCCGGTGGAGTGCCCAATGCCGGGCCGCCGGGTCGTACAGGCGGAAGGTAACGGCGGCGCTGGGCTGGTCCGCCAGGGCCGGCAGCTCCAACTCATCCAGGCAGGCCAGGCCGCCCAGCATGACTTGGCCGTGGGCGCTGGCCCGCGCCTCGTCCCAGCGGTCATCGCCCACCCAGCGGTTCAGCCGTCGGCGGCTCAGCGCCGACCAGCGTCCGGCCAAGAAGTCGAAGTCGCCTGCCCCCGGGCCGCCCGTGAGCAGATCGGGCTGGTGCGGATCGGTCGGGAGGCGATCGACGGCGGGCAAGTGCTCCGCCTGAGCCGGGACGGCGGCGAAGGCCATGAGACCGGCGCCTAACAGGGCGGCGCGGCGGGTAGGGGTATGGGTGCTGGTGGCATGCATGGAAACGGTCCTCCGCGATGGGAAAACCGGGCGTTTTGTCCGGTGAGCGCACTTTACCGGACAAAACCTGACATCCTTTGTCAGGTATAATCTGTTAGTTTGAAAATCATGCGCGCCAGCCGTCTTCTTTCCCTGCTCATGCTGCTTCAGACCCGAGGTCGCCAGACCGCGCAGGCCCTGGCCGATGAGCTTGAGGTCACTGTCCGCACCATCTATCGGGACATCGACGACCTGAGTGCCGCCGGCGTCCCCGTCTACGGCGATCGGGGACGCGCCGGGGGATTCCAGCTGCTGGATGGCTACCGCACCCGTCTGACCGGCATGACGGCGCAGGAGGCGGAGAGCCTGTTCCTGGCGGGCCTGCCGGGGCCGGCGGCGGAACTGGGCCTGGGCGACACCCTGGCCGCCGCCCAGCTGAAGCTGCTGGCGGCCCTGCCCGAACAGGGGCGCCAGACGGCCTCGCGTCTGAACGCCCGCATCCACCTGGATCCGGTGGGCTGGTTCCAGGAACCGGGCAAGGTCGACATCCTGCCCGACATCGCCCGGGCAGTGTGGAACGAGCAGGTCATCCGCATGCGCTATGAACGCTGGGCCGGCATCGTGGAGCGCACGGTGGAACCGCTGGGGCTGGTTCTGAAAGGGGGCGTCTGGTACCTGGTGGCCCAGTCCCATGTGGAGAGGCCGCAGACGAAGGCCGGCAAGCCGACCAGCAGCCCGCGCACCTACCGCGTTTCCAACATCCTGGCCCACACCGTGCTGGACCGGCGCTTCACCCGGCCGGCGGATTTCAACCTGCCGGCCCACTGGCAGGAATCGCTGCAAAGCTTCGAGGCCGGTCTGTACACCGGCACCGCCCGGGTGAAGGCCACAGCGGCCGGCCTGAAATCCCTGCGCAATTTGGGCCCGGCCTTCAACGAACGCATCACCGCCACCCTGCAGGCGGCCGACACCGACGGCTGGGCGGAAGCCGACATTCCCCTGGAGGCGGTGGAATGGACGGCCCGCCAGTTGCTGGGCCTGGGCCTGACGGTGGAGGTCCTGGGCCCCCCGGCATTGCGCGCCCACATGGGGGAAATGGCGGCGGAGCTGCACCGCCGCTACGCCGCGCCCTGAAAGGAAAAGGGCACCGGCGTCGCCACCGGTGCCCCTTCCAGACTTATGCGGCCACGATCAGTAGGTGACCGTCATCTTGGCGGAGATGAAGCGCGGCGGCGCCGGCTGATAGCTGGGCAGGTTGGCCGCGACGCCGTTGTAGGGCTGGGCGTTGTTGCCGAAATTGATGCCGCCCAGGTAGCGCTTGTCGAACAGGTTGGTGACCGACAGCACCAGCTTGGTCGCGAACCGTCCGGTCAGCGCTTCCGGCAGGGTGTACCCGGCCGCGACGTCGAAGGTGTAGAAGGACGGCACCTCTTCATCATTGGTCAGGGTGCTGAAGCGATGGGCCGTGTACTTGCCCTGGATCTGGGCGAAGTAGCTGTCCCGCTCATACCGCAGCAGACCAGAAACCAGCCATTCCGGCGTGTCCGTCAGCTGCTTGCCCGCCGTGGGCAGGGGCACCGTCGAGCCGTTGGCCAGACCGACGTACAGATCGTTCTTCAGGTGGCTCTGGGTATAAGCGGTGGACATATAGGCGGAGAAGCCGTCAATGGGCTTGGTGCCGACCTCGGCCTCCAGACCCTTGATGATGACGCCGCCGATGTTCTTCGACACCGTGGTGTTGGCGGTGACATCGAACAGAGACTGCTGCCGGTTGGTGTAATTGGTGTTGAAGACGGTGACGGAGCTAATGAACCATTCACCGGCGTAGCGGTAGCCCGCCTCCAGATCCACGGTGGTTTCCGGCTGGATGGTGGAGAGGTTCACGCCCGGCGTGTACAGGGCGGAATTGTCGGTGGCGCGGAAGGTCTGCGTGGCCGACGCGAAGATCTGGTTGCTGTCGTCGATGTGGTAGACCGCACCGGCGCTGGGCACGAATTTGCCCTGGTCCAGTTCCGGATGGGTCGGCGCGATGGCGTTGGCGTTCGCGGTGCGCAGGCTGAGCGGCAGATAGTTGATGCCGCTGCGGTTGATTTGCGAATGCTGCAAACCGACGCTGAGCGCCAGCTTGTCATCGAACAGGTTCAGGGTGTCGACCACGAAGGGGCGCACCACTTCCGTCGTCGTCTTCTGGTCCTGGGTACGGACGACGCTGCCGTCGGCGCGGAACACATGCTCGTTGTAGAGGTCGGGCCACAGGCTGACGGGATTGCCGTTGGCGTCGACCGACAGCAGCGGCTTCCATTCGCGCAGCTTGCCAGTTTCGTACTGGAAGCCCACCACCAGCTCATTGTGGCCATAGGTCCACTTGCCACGGGTGACGAAACCCGGGCGCATCTGCTGCTGGGCGAAGAGGTTGTAGAACAGCTTGTTGTCCAGCGTGTCGTGGTCGCCGTTCAGGTCGATGCCCTTGAACGCCTGGCCCGGAACGCCGAACTGCGCCGCGTTGGTTTCGGAGAAATAGCCGGCGGTGCCGCCGCCGCCGAAGCCGTACCAGAGGTAGGGCTGGACATCGAGGCGCAGGTTGTCGGTCAGGGCGAAGTTGCCCTTCACCGACACCACCAGGTTTTCGAACGGGTTGGTCGCCAGCTTGTAGTAGTTGGAGCGCTGGGTCAGCAGCGGGCCGTTGTTGTCGTTCTGCACCGTGCCGGTCGCCGCCGGGGCGGTGGGGGCGAAGAGGGTGGCGAAGTTGAAGTCATAGCCGTACTGGGCGATCTGTGCCTTGGTCAGCGCCTGATAGGAATAGGTTTCGGCCGTGTTGTAGAAGGCGCTGAGCGCGATGCGGCTGCTGTCGCCGATGTCGTGCGCGATGGAGGCGTCGACATGCTGGCGTTTGGTCGTGCCCTCGCCGCGCCAGACGTCCACCTCGGCATTGGAGTAGGAGATGAAGGCCTTGGTGCGGAAGCCCAGGTCGCCCGTATCCACGCGCACAAACTCGCGGCGCAGGTTGTTGTCGCCCAGCGCCTGCTGCAGCGTCACATGGAAATCGTCGGACGGCTTCTGGATGACCATGCCGATGTTGCCGCCCGTCTCACCCACGTTGGGCGTGTCGGCATCGCCGGCACCCTGCATGATGTAGACCTGGGACAGGTTCTCGGCGTCGATGTATTCCTGCGGGTAGACGTTAAAGGTGCCGCTGTCGTTGACCGGCACGCCGTCCAGGATGAGACCGATCTGGTTGGATTGGAAGCCGCGGACGGAGATGGCGCCACGGCCGGTGCCGGTGGCGTCACGGCCGTTGGAGTTTACGCCCGGCGCCAGGTTGATCAGCTGGAAGGGGTTGGCCGCCGCGGGCTGATCCTGGATGAACTTCTGCGTGACGGCGGAGGCGGACTTCGGCGCCTCCTGCATCGTGATCTGGCCGGTGGCGCTCACGGGGCGGCCGCCGGTGATCAGGATGGTTTCCACGTCGCCGGCCGACGAGGCCTCCTGCGCCATGGCGGCCCCGCACACCATCACGTTGAGGGCGGCACCCGCTAGCAGGATGCGGCGCAAGCGCAAACGTTCGCGGGCGGCGACGCCGCCCGGCGTGAAAGTCGTCATGAGAATCCCCCGATCTTTTCCTACCGGCGCCCTGCTTCCCAAGAGGTCGCCAACCAATGTTTGTGCACCTGCACTAACATTGGGGTGTTGCAGTTTCAAGGCGTTGGGAGAAAAGGTCGGTTGCAGTATGTCCTTTGCGCTTCGCAGCGGCGAATTCGCCCAGAACTTGATCAAATGGTCAGGTTTTGTGACTGTTTTCTGACCGCCTGGTCAGGCAAATTGACGCACCCCAACCCAGCCCCACCGCACGGAAAAGGCGAATCGGGACAAAAACGCGATGGTTGCCGAATTGGAGGCGACGGGCGCCGGTCATCACCCCTTTTTGCCCTTGGCCTTCCGCGGCAGATCCGCCACCTCCAGCCGGCCATCGGCCACGGCCTGTTTCAACGCCCCATGGTCAGCGGCGCTGACCTCGGCATAGCCGGCGGCAAAGTCCGCCACCGCGTCGTCGAAGGTCCCGGAATTGCCAAGGTAGCCCGCGATCAACGCCGCGTCACCGGAGCGGGCGTGGGCGCGCGCCAGCGTGGCGCCGCACAGGGTGGCGTAGAAATCCAGCCGGTCGTCCTCCATCAGCGTGCTGGCCGACGCCAGCCGCCGGTCCTTCAACTGGCGGATATAGAAATGACGTCCGGCCTCATCCGCCGCCCACCCCAGGAAGCCGTCGCTAACCGTCTGCAATGTCCGCTGACCCACCACCACCCGCTGGCCCTGGTTGGCGTAAGGCGACGGGCCGGCATAAGGCGCCAGCACCGACGCGGTCGCTTCCTTCACCTGCAGGAACAAGGGGTGTCCGTCTGGGTCGACGAACAGGCCGATGGCGCAGAAGGTGCCGACGGAGCCCACGCCTACCACCTTGAAGGCCACGTCGGTCAACTGGTAACGGTCGATGAGGAAGCGGCGTTCCTCCGGCAAGGTGTCCCGGTAACGGGTGAACAGCGCGCGGGCGCGCAGGGCTGCCTGGCCCTGGCGGTCCGTCCCTTCGTCAAAATGATAGATCAACGGTGGGGCATCACGGATGCGGGCCTGGCTTCCATCGCCCTGGGCCAGGCGGGGAAAGTCGTCGCCGGCGGACGGGGTAGCAGCCGCCTTGGCCAACAGGTCCATCTCTTTGGCGCGCGTGGCCTCATCGTTGATGCCCTGGACCATGGCGGCGATGTCCACCCTGCTGGACCAGGCGGTCAGCGGGTCCAGCGCCGCCAGTTCCCCCATGCGCAGGCGATAGGCGGTGACGGCGGCGCGCGCCATGTCCTTCGCCCCCCCGGGCGCATGTCCCGCGTCCTGTGCTGCCAGCACCAGCGAAGCGGCGAGCCGCTTCACATCCCATTCAAAGGGCGCCGACAGCGTCTCGTCAAAGTCATTGAGGTCGAAGACGGGCCGGCCTTCGGGGCTGGCGTAGATGCCGAAGTTCATCAGATGACAGTCGCCGGAGGCCTGGACGCGAATGCCGCTGACGGGCAACTGGGCCAGGTCGCGGGCCATGACCGCCGCCGCCCCGCGCAGGAAGGTGAAGGGGCTGGCCACCATGCGGGCCCAGCGCACGGGCAGCAGCGACTGGATGCGCGTGGCGGAGGTCGCAACCAGCAGCGCGATAGGATCGCCCCGGCCCTTCAGCGGCGGCAGGGCCGCGTTGCCGGAGCGGGGGGCGGCGTCGCGCAGGGCCTTGCCGGCCTCCTTACGCTTGTCGGCGGGCAGGGCGCGCAGGGCGGCGAGATCGGGCATGGATGTCTCCGGGCTGATGAAGGCTCGGGAAAGCGGCAGCTACCGCCGAGGAACGTCCGAAGTGTCGGAAGCGATTATGGCACCGATGTGAAGTCCCAACGCCATGGCCAGGGACTCAACCGGCGTACGGATTTTCCACCAGGATACCGGTGCCGTTCCACGATTGTTCATGGGAAACGACGATTGGCCGCACCTTCGCCCCGGCAGGCGACGCGGACTTAAGTATCTGATTTTAAGGAGGGTTCGGATGGTGCTGCCAGAGAGGATTGAACTCTCGACCTCTCCCTTACCAAGGGAGTGCTCTACCACTGAGCTACGGCAGCGCCCGTCCGGTGGGCGGGGTAATTGCCACAGGGGCGGAGGGGATGCAAGCCTTTTGAGCGAAGAAAATGAAAGAATTTTGATCGGCAGGTGCCAGGCCCTGACGGTCCACGGGGTCGAAGCCCTTGGCGTGCCGCCATTCTGCGCCTATTTTCGGGACCCCGCGATAGGGCAAAGGCCAGGGCATCCACCTCCAGCCCGGCCCCTTAGGAGTAACACCGCCCCATGACCGACAAGCCGCCCGCGAAATCCGGCGCCGATAAGACCATGACCCGGGAGGAACGCCTGGCCGCCGCCCTGCGCGAAAACCTGCGCCGCCGCAAGGTGCAGTCGCGCGAGCGGGGGGACGCCACCGACGCCCCGGCGGCCGAGACCGAGTGACCCCCCAAGATGTGGTGGGTACGGCCGCAAGCCCGCGCCCATTCCTGGTGCATACACCCACCAGCCAAGACGTCAGAGTCACCTTGAGCGGCGGACGGGGAGGGTCTAAGAAGGGAAAGCGCACCGTTAGTGCACATCCCACCGACCCCCGACCGCAGGAGCGACGCCCATGGCCATCATGCCCGACACCTGGATCCGCGACATGGCGCAGAACCGGGGCATGATCGAACCGTTCGTTGAGGCGCAGAAGCGCGAGGGCGTCATCTCCTACGGCCTGTCCTCTTACGGCTATGACGCACGGGTGGCGGACGAGTTCAAGATTTTCACCAACGTCGACAGCGCCATCGTCGATCCCAAGCGGTTCGACGACGCCAGCTTCGTGGACCGCAAGACCGACGTCTGCGTCATCCCGCCCAACAGCTTCGCGCTCGCGCGCACGGTGGAATATTTCCGGGTGCCCCGCGACGTGCTGGTGATCTGCCTGGGCAAGAGCACCTACGCCCGCTGCGGCCTGATCGTGAACGTCACGCCGCTGGAGCCGGAGTGGGAGGGCCACGTGACGCTGGAGATCAGCAACACCACGCCGCTGCCCGCCAAGGTCTACGCCAATGAGGGCCTGTGCCAGTTCCTGTTCCTGAAGGGCGACACCATCTGCGAGACGTCCTATGCCGACCGCTCGGGCAAATACATGGGCCAGCGCGGCGTGACCCTGCCGCGCCTGTGAGCCGCGACCCACATTGATTTTCCAGGCGGCGGACCGCCGCCGCCCCAATTCCGCCATACCCCTCCGCCATCACCCTTTCAGCCGGCGCCGCCCCCAAGATGGGGGCTCAAGACCGGCACGTTCGAACCGATCGGCCCTTTCCCATGGACAAGTTACGCATACGCGGCGGCACGCCGCTGAACGGCAGCATCCGCATCAGCGGCGCCAAGAACGCGGCCCTGCCGCTGATGGCCGCCTGTCTCCTGACCGAGGGGACGCTGACGCTGGACAACCTGCCCCACCTGGCCGACATCACCACCATGGCCAACCTGCTGGCTCAGCACGGTGTGGACATGGTGTACGAGGGGGGCGCCACCTCCTGCGCCCAGCGCGCGGTGAACCTGACCGCGGCCACCATCACCTCCACCGAGGCGCCCTACGACCTGGTGCGCAAGATGCGCGCCAGCGTGCTGGTGCTGGGGCCCCTGGTAGCCCGCTTCGGCCAGGCCAAGGTGTCGCTGCCCGGCGGCTGCGCCATCGGCACCCGCCCCGTCGACCTGCACATCAAAGGGCTGCAGGCCATGGGCGCCAAGATCGAGCTTGAGGCCGGCTATATCCACGCCTCCGCCCCCGAAGGGCTGCGGGGGGCGGAGTTCGTCTTCCCCCAGGTGTCGGTGGGCGCCACCGAGAACCTGCTGATGGCCGCCTGCCTGGCCAAGGGCGAGACCGTCCTGATCAATGCCGCGCGTGAGCCGGAGATCACCGACCTGGCCCACTGCCTGGTGGCCATGGGCGCCGAAATCAGCGGCATCGGCACCGACCGCCTGCACATCGTGGGCAAGCCGTCGCTGCACGGCGCCCGCCATCGCATCGTGTCCGACCGCATCGAGACCGGCACCTATGTCATGGCGGCCGCCATCACCGGCGGCGAGCTGGAACTGGTGGGTGGCGAGTTGGAACACATCCAGGCCGTGGCCACGGCCTTGACCGCCGCGGAGGTGGTCTTCACCCCCACCGACACCGGTTTCAAGGTGCGCCGCGCCAATGGCGAGGTATTGGGCGTGGACGTGATGACGGAGCCCTTCCCCGGCTTCCCCACCGACCTGCAGGCGCAGATGATGGCGCTGATGTGCACGGCCAAAGGCGCCTCGATGATTACCGAGACCATCTTCGAGAACCGCTTCATGCACGTGCCGGAACTGGCGCGCATGGGTGCC
This sequence comes from Nitrospirillum amazonense, assembly GCF_007828035.1. GTDB lineage: Bacteria > Pseudomonadota > Alphaproteobacteria > Azospirillales > Azospirillaceae > Nitrospirillum > Nitrospirillum amazonense. Next base: position 385,709 of record NZ_VITV01000001.1, read on the forward strand.
AACATCACGGTCCACGGTTCGTCCGCCCTGGTGCGTGGCGTGCCGCGCCTGACCGGGGCGCCGGTGATGGCGACGGACCTGCGCGCCTCGGTCTCGCTGGTGCTCGCCGGGCTGGCCGCCCAGGGCGAAACCACGGTCAACCGCATCTATCACCTGGATCGCGGGTATGAGCGTATCGAGGACAAGCTGAACGCCTGCGGCGCCCAGATGGAGCGTCTGAAGGGCGATTGAGCCGGCCGGGAATCCGTGGGGGCGGTGGCGGGCCACCCCTCGGATGAACTATTCTCATCCGAAAATGGATGAGCCGCCGCCATGCCCTACCACCTGCCGCCGCTAAGCACCCTGCGCCCTTTCGAGGCCGCGGGGCGCCATCTCAGCTTCAAGCAGGCGGCGGAAGAATTGAACCTCACCCCCAGCGCCATCAGCCATGCTGTGCAAGCGTTGGAGGATTGGCTGGGCACGCCGCTGTTCACGCGGGGGCACCGCAGCCTGGCCTTGACGCCGGCGGGTGTGGCCTATCTGCCCGAGGTGCGTGGCATGCTGGAACGGCTGGCCGTGGCCACATCCGCCCTGCCCGGCCGCGCGCCCAGCGGCCGGCTGGCGGTCAGCGTGGCGCCCACCTTCGGCCTGCGTTGGCTGGTGCCACGCCTGCCCCGCTTCCGCGACCAGCACCCGGACATCACCCTGACCCTGGACACGAGCCAGCGCGCAGCGGACCTGCCGCGGGACGGCGTAGACGTGGCCATTCGCATGCGCCAGGACGACTGGCGACCCGACGAGGGGACCGACCTGCACGCCGTCTGCCTGGTGCGGGAGGCGTTGATGCCCGTCTGCGCCCCCGCCCTGGCGGCGCGCGTGACCACCCCGGCCGACCTGGAGTCCCTGCCCGTGCTGCACGTCGACAGCGTGACGGAGGAGTGGGCCACGTGGGCGGTGCTGACAGGGGTGGATATCAGCGCCCTGACCGGAGGCGCCCGGTTCGACACCGTGCACATGGCGCTGGAGGCGGCGGCCAGTGGCCTAGGCGTGGCCATGGGCCGCCTGCCCCTGGTGGACACCGACTTGGCCACCGGCCGCCTGGTGGCCGTGCTGGGCCCGCCCAGGCCCATCCGCACCGGCTACTGGCTGATCACCAGCCGGGCCGGCCGCAACCGGCCGGAGGTAGCGGCCTTCCGCGCCTGGATCAAGGCGGAGCTGGCCGCGCCCCCGATCGTGTAGTCATACCAGCGGCACGAGATGGCGACTCGTGCCGCTGTAGGCCCCGACCGGGGCCACCGGAGCGAGCACCGCAGGGCGCAGCGAGGACAAGCCTAGGCGGACGGATGTCCGCCGCCCGGCGCGTGAGGGAGCATTTGAACGGTAATGTTCAAATGCCGTGCGTATCAGGTGCCGGTGTAAACGGCGGGACGGCGGGAGATCCAGGCATCCAGCCCTTCCTCCAGGTCGTGGCCGGGAACCAGGGCGGCGAAGGCGGCACTTTCGGCCGCCAGGCCCTCCGCGATGGGCATATTCACCCCGCGTGTCACGGCGGCCAGGATGGCGGCAACCGCGCCGGGCGCATGACGGATGATGCGGTGGGCGAGGTCCCGGGCGGCGGGCATGAGTTGATCATGCGGCACCACCCGGTTGACCAGCCCCAAGTCCAGCGCCCGTTCAGCGGTGAAGCTATCGCCGGTCAACAGCAGGTCCAGCGCCCGCTTGCGCCCCGCCAGACGCGGCAGTCGCTGGGTCCCGCCGAAGGTGGGCGGCATCGCCAGTTTGATCTCAGGCTTGGCGAACAGGGCGCGGTCGCTGGCCACCGCAAGGGGCGCCGCCTCCGTGATCTCGCATCCGCCGCCATAGGCCAGGCCGTTGACGGCGACGATGATGGGCTTGGAGTAGGCCTCTATACGGCTGGTCAGGGCCTGGCCCCGGCGCACGAAGTCACGAACCGCCACCGCCGCGCCCAGGCGCACGCTGCCGGCGAACTCCGGAATGTCCCCGCCGGCGGAGAAGGCGCGGTCGCCGGCACCCGTCAGGATGACGGCGCGGACCGCGTCGTCGCCCTCCATCTCCTCCAACGCCTTCAGCAGGGCGTCGACCAGGGCGTAGCTGAGGGCGTTCAGCTTTTCCGGACGATTCAGGGTCAGGGTGGCGATGCCGTCGTCATCGACGGCGCGCAAGAGGACGGGGGTAGTCATTGGGACACCTTTGCGAGGGAAGAGGCGCCCACTGTTCCCGTTTCCTTATAACCCGGACAAACGCGCCTTTCGCACCTTCACATGAGCTAAATTCACCTGAGTGAAATCAGGGCACCGGACCTGCGGGTTGGACGGCCGCGCCCAGATATCGTTCCAGGATTTGGTCGAACACTCCTTCGGCACGCAACTCGTCCGCCGCCCGTCGCAAATCCTGCGCCGCCTTGGTGGCGGCCGCGTCGCGGGAGCAGCTGAGCCATCCCTCCATGGCGCCCACCCGCCACTTACTGCCCAGCTCATCGGCCAGTCCCAGGCGGCTGATCAGCGCGTCCAGCATGACCTCCGCCCCCACCACGCCATTGACTCGACCGGCGCGCAGCATGCGCAGGGCACTCTCCAGCGAGGGGGCCGGCACCAGGGGAACGCCCAGCCGGTCCATGAGCCGGGCGACGCTGCCGCCGGTGGTGCGGGTACTGGCCACGGGGCCCAGGGCCAGCACGTCCTCCTGGCTGACCAGTCGTGTGCCGGTGCGGGCCACCACCGCCAACGGCATCTGCAGCACCGGCGCCAGGGGGACGAAGGCGATGGCGGACATCCCCTCGCGGCCCGCGCCCGGGGCTCCCCGTAATTGAGTGCCTGTCAGCCGGCTGTCGGGCGGATGATTGTCGGACAGGGCGAACACCACCGTGCCCGCCCGCATCAGCTCGTCATACAGGCGCAGCTGTGGCATTACCTCCAGGTGGCCGGGTTGGCCGGCGCGGCGCAAGATCGCCCTGGCCATGTCGGGCATGGGGCCGGTGGCGCCATCCCCCTCCCCTTCCGTCCACAGGGGCAGGGCGGACAGCAGGAAGCGCACCGGTCCCGCCTCTGCGCCCGTATCCTCGGGCATGGCCCGCGAGGCGGAGACTCGCCCGGCCAGGGCCAGCGCAGCGCCGCCCGACATGGCCCGAATAAACATGCGCCTGTCCAGGCCCATGGCGTGCCTCCCGGCTTTTCCCCCCCCCGTCCTCACGCACGGGGGGGCGGTCACGTTCCGGTCGCGTACTCCACCCGGTTACGACCTAAGTGCTTGGCCCGATACAAGGCCTGATCCGCCCGCTTGATAATTTCCGCCAGCGAGGGCACGCCCGCCGGCCCGTGGCTGGACGTCGGCCCGACGGAGATGACGCCAAAGCTGCAAGTCACCGTTACGCTCACGCCAAAGGCGTCAACATGCACGTCCGGCGTGGCGTCAGGCCACCCTTCCTCATGAGCATGGATCACGCCTGAAGGCACGTCACCCAAGGCGATGGGGGTGAGGGAAATGGCGCCATGCAGTCGGTTCAGCACGTCCCCACAGTCGTCCCGCCCCAGGCCGGGCAACAGGATCAGGAACTCCTCGCCACCGTAGCGACCAACCGCGTCGTAGCTGCGCACGGCGGCGGACAGGCGGCGCGACACCTCGACCAGCACGGCGTCGCCAGCGGGATGGCCATGGGTGTCGTTGATGCGCTTGAAGTGGTCGACGTCGGCCAGAACCACGGTCAGCGATGCGTCCTCACGCCGTCGCGCCAATTCCAACTCCAGCAAATCCAGGATGGCGCGGCGGTTCCACAGGTGGGTCAGGCTGTCGTACATGGCAAGCTGGCGCAGTTGCTCCCGCGAGGCTTCCAACTCCCGGGTCCGCGCCTCCACCAGGATTTCCAGGGTGCGCCGCCGTTGCATGTCGGCATGGGTGCGCCAGCGGTAGATGGCGACACCGATCGCGACTACGGACAGGGCGCAGCCAGCGAAGAATAACTTGGTCTGCCACCAGGGTGGCCGGATGCTGAAAGGCACCAGGATGGAGGGGGCCATGGCCTGCAACGCCGTATTGCGGGCCACGAGTTCCAGCTCGTACGTGCCTGATGGCAGGGCGGAGTAGCGGATTTCCTCGGCCGCCGTCACGTTCCAGTCGCTTTCCAGACCGTTCAGGCGATAGCGGTAGATTTGCCCGCCCCGGCTGCGGAAGCTGGGCGTGGTCAGATGGAAGGTCAGGGGGGCGGTATCCCAGGGCAGTTCGAAATTGCCGTCTGTGGGCAAGGCCACGCCGTTGCGTTCGATGCCCGTTACCCGCGTCACCAGCGCCGGCCGGTTGAACAGCAGATCCGGCCGCGTGATATGGGTCAGGCCCTTGCTGGTGCCCACCCACAGGGTTCCGTCATCATCCTCAATCAGGGCGCTCTGGTTGCAGTCGTTCCACACCAGGCCGGTATCGTGGCTGTATTGACGCAAGGCGCCAGCGTTCCACACCAGCACCCCGCTGTCGGTAGACAGCCACATCCAGCCGCGCCGGTCCTCCAGGAGGCCCAGCACCTGGCGGTCGCCCACAAGATCCTCTGTCACATCGCCCACAGGCTGTAGAACGCCGGTGCCGGCCCCCGGCGCGTTGCCTGGCGGCTCCTGCACATGGGCCAGGCGGACGGTCTCGCCGCCCAACCACAGGCTGCCGTCGCGGGCGCAGGCGATGACGTTGAAGCGGGTGACTGGGGGCACGCCGGTGATGGTCGGCGCTGTCCATTTACCCTCGCCAAAGCGCAGCACGCCGGCTTCCGTCGCAAACCACAGGGTGCCGGACGGCGCCTGGCAGGCGCTGGAAACCGAGCTGTCGGGCGGAATGGGCAGGGCAGCACCCAGGGGCGCCACGAGGGGATTCGGACCTTCCGGCTTGTCGATGACGTAAAGGCCCTTCTTGCGCGTCATGACCCACAACCGGCCCTGCGCATCGATGAAAACCTGGAAGATGAGGGGCAGGTGGGCGACGACAACGACAGGCGGCGGCGGCGCCCCGTCCTTCCCCGCATCCTGGTAGAACAGCAGGCCTGAGAAGGTGCCGCCCCACAGGCGGCCGGACTTGTCCAAGGTCAGGCTGCCGACCTGATGGTTCAGAACGGGCTGGCCGCCGGGCGCCGGAATGATGTGCGGGGGAGTATCACCCCCCTCTTCCAGCCGGGCCAAGCCACCGTCGGTGCCGATGACCAGGCGTCCGGCGCCGTCACGGTGAAAGGACCAGACCGATTCATGGATCAGCCCCTGGCGCGCCGTCCAGTTGGCCCAACTGCGATAGCCGACCCAGTGGGTCAGGCCCAAGCCGGCCGATCCCACCCAAAGATCGCCGTCGTGATCGACCAGCAGGGCGCTGACCTCCCGCGCCGGCAGGCCATTGGCGTCGCCCAGCTGCTCCCAGCGAGTTGGCGCCGGTCCATTGCCCGGGTGCGCCAGGCGCAGCAGGCCCTGGTCGCCGAAGGTGACGATGTTGCGATCCATATCCTGCAGCAGGGGCAGGAACACCCGGACGTTGGTGCGGGTCGAAGGCAGCGGCAACTGCGCCGTGAAGCGCCCACCATCGCCCTCGGCGGCGGCCGGCGCCAGCGCCAGCACCTGGTGTTCACCACGCGCCCACAACGTGCCGTCGACATCGCGCAGCACGTTGCCCCAGCGATCGGGAGCAACACCCTGGTCGGGACCCCACAACTTCAGCTGGCCTTGGCGAACCTCGCACAGCGCCTGGCCGCAGCCCAGCCATATGTCGCCGCCGCCCTGCTCGCCCACACCGAACACCCGCACGCTCTGGATTCGGTTGAGCGCCGGCTGGGCGGCCTTCTGGTCCGGCGTGAAATAAGGGCGGGCGACCCAGGCGACAGCGGTGGTGGCACCCGGCACGGCGTCGGCCCTGTGCGCCTCCACCACCAGCAGGTCCTCGCGACCCACCACCAGCAGGTGGCCCGCATCCAGCGACGCCAGCTTCTGGCCTTGCCATACGGGCACCGGCCGCCCGTCCTGGGACACGGGGGCGAAGATGCGGCCGTCCCAGCGGTACAGGCCGCCGGTCGTACCCACCCACAGCACCCCCGACGGTGTCACGTGGATCGCGCTGACGTAGGGTTCCTTCAACCCCTCACTAGGGCCGAAACGCTGGAATTTTCCACCATCGAAACGATAGAGCCCGTTTTCCGTCCCCACCCAGAGGAAGCCCATGGCATCTTGCGCCAGGGCAGTGATGGACAAGTTGGCGAGGCCATCTTCCTGGGTGTAGGAGCGGAAGGCGTATTCCTGCGCCGCCGCAGGCGGCAGCAGGGCGCCAAGCCAGCCCGGGACGCAGAGCAAGACGGCCGCCAGCCAGCGCCGCACTCGCCCCCACCCCATAGCGGTCGTCCCCACGCTCACGACGGCGACTGATCCCAAAACCTTGCCCGTGCCTGTTCCCTCGGTACCGGCGGGACTCCCCGAACGGTATACATCCCAAGATGTGACGGGGTTGGGCGCAACAACGCAAGAGTCTTTAGGCGGCGACGCCCGGTGCGCAAGCCGCCGGAACGATCGCGCCCCCGATCAGCCGGCGCCCTTGCTGCGCAGTTCGCCCGGCATGACCTCGAACAACTCGACCTTGAAGATCAGGGTGGCGCCCGCGGGGATGACACCGTCACCCGAACCCTTCTGGCCGTAGCCCATCTCCGCCGGGATGACCATTTCGATCTTGTCGCCGACATGCATGCGCGGGATCACCTCGACCCAGCCCTTCACCACCTTTTCCAGGGACATGACCGCCGTCTCATCCCGCTGGTATGAGCTGTCGAAGACGGTGCCGTCGGTCAGCCTGCCCTCGTAATGCACCCGGATGCGGTTGCTGGGATTGGGCTGCTGGCCGACGGCCGGCTCCTTCTTGCGCAGGAAACGATAGGCGACGCCGTTGGTCGACATCTCCACGCCGGGCTGCTTGGCGTAATCCAGGATGAACTGGTGCTGGGCATCGACCTGGCCGCCGATAGCGGGGCGGGCGTTCAGCGGCACCTGCGCCTGGGCGGTGCCGGCCGCGAACGGAAGGGCCTGCGTCGCCGCCAGTAGGATGGAATAGGTCAGGGTGGAATAGATAAAGCTGTGCCCGCGCATCAAACCGCTCCTGCGAAGCCGGCCGCCCCTCCCGCCGCCCTTAAGATCAAGGCCGAACGCCGGATGGTGCCGGTTGTTTTGTCCTGAACGGTGGCTTCCCCCACCCGATAGGGCCGCCCCAGGGGCCCACCCGCAGGAATAAGGATTACGGCTTGGGCGTATCCCCGCGCAAGCCTTCCGGAACGGGCGCGTCGATTGGGCCGAAGTTCATCATGGTGTAGCCCTTGGGCAACTCAAAAAGGGCCCCGTCCTGCCGGCCGCGCTTCAGGTCGGCCAGGTCCAGGCGAATGGTGACGGGGCCATTGCCGTCATTGGCCGTGCCTTCGACCCGCATGTAGATGCCGTCCGCCGTGGACCAGACCTGGCCCTCGAACCCGCCACCCTGGTCGTAGGTGCCAATGACGCGGTAGCGGACCACCGCCTCACCCCCCAGCGTGTCCCGGCCCAGCGCCTCGGCGTCCAGCTGTGATAGACGGGTCAGGTCGGGGGCTGCCTCCGGGTCCTGGGGGGATAGGGGCGCCGCCATGTGCGACTCCGGCTGCAGCACGAAGGCGGTATCGCGATCGGGACGCAGGATGAGGATGGTGCTGAGCCCCCCCTCCCTCATCTCGCGCCGTTCCCGGCCCTGGTCATGGTAGACGCGCAGGTCCTGGCGCACGCCGTTGACCGTCAGGGCCTCCGCCGCCTGGTAGTCGCCGCCCATCTTGGGCAGGCCACCTGCGGGCAGGTCGGATACCGGCTTGGACGGGGCGGGCTTTGCCGGCGCCGACTGCGCCAGGGCGGCGGGCGACAGCAGCAGCATGGCGGCGAGAAGGATGGAACGGCGCATGGGGCGGGTGGCCCTTTCAACAGGGAACTAAGATGTGGGCTGGGACCCTAGCGCCCGGACGGGGGCCAGGCAACGGCCCGCCGCCCTTACACGGCGGCGGGCGAAGAATCCGGGCGCCTTGCCACCACGCCAAGGCCAAGGTAAGTCCGGGACGTCATGTGGATGAAGGCGCCGACACCTGTGAAAATTCTGATCGTCGCCGCCGGCTCGCATGGGGACGTCCTGCCCTTCATCGCCCTGGGCGCGGAACTGCGACGGCGCGGGCATGAACCCCAGCTTTTCGCCATGGCCGTGTTCGAGCCGCTGGCGCGCCAGGCGGGAGTGCCCTTCACCGCCCTGGGCACGACGGAATTCTACGACAGCCTGCTGCGCCATCCCGACCTGAACCATCCCAGCCGGTCGCTGCGCGTCATGGCCCAAGCCATGGAGCATACGGGGGCGACGGCCTGGGCCACGCTGGACGCCGCCGTGGTGCCGGGTCAAACCCTTGTGGTGGGCAGCACGCTGGCCTTCGCCACACGGTCGCTGGCGGAGCGCCACGGCCTGCCCGCCGTCACCGTCCACCTGGCGCCCGGCGTCCTCCGCACCCTGCACGCGCTTCCGCGCCATGGGGGGCCGGTGCCGGGTGCTGGGGCGCCACGCTGGCTTAAGCAGCTGTTCTGGCGCCTGGTCGACGATTTCATGGTGGCCCCAACCCTGGGTGCGGTGCTGAACCGGCACCGCCGGGCCGTGGGCCTGGCGCCGGTGCGCCGCCCCATGGGCGACTGGTTGAACCAGGCCGACCTGGTCATCGGGCTGTTCCCCGACTGGTACGCGCCGCGCCAGCCCGACTGGCCCGCCGGCCTGGTCCTGACCGGCTTCCCCTTGTACGATGGCGCCCCCACCGCAGCGCTTCCGCCTGAGCTGGATGACTTCCTGGCGGAGGGGCCGCCGCCCGTGGCCTTCACGTCCGGCACCGCCACGGCGCGCGCGCTGGATTTCTTCACCACCTCGGCGGAGACCTGCCGCCTGTCGGGCCGGCGCGGCGTGCTGCTGACCCGCCATGCCGACCAGGTGCCGGATCCGCTGCCGCCCGGCATGATACGAGTTGACTACGCGCCCTTCAGCCGCCTGCTGCCCCGCTGCGCGGCCTTCGTCCACCATGGCGGCATCGGCACCACCAGCCAGGCGCTGGCCGCCGGCGTGCCGCAACTGATCCGGCCCATGGCCCATGACCAGTTCGACAACGCCGCCCGGGCCGTCGCCCTGGGCGTCGGCACGCAGCTGACGATGCGCCTCTACCGCCCCGCCGCCGTGGCGGCGGCGTTGGAGCGCCTGACCAGCGATCACGCCCTGAAACGCCGCTGCGCCGAGATGGCCGCCCGCCTGGTCGCCGACACTGCGATCACCGAGGCGTGCGACCGCATCCTGGCCTTGGTCCCGCGCCGCTGAGACCACCCAAGAGTTGCAAGGCGCTCAAGCCCTTGGGGTCGGCTATTGGTGATTCCGTCAAAGAGACAAGCTATCCCGGGGCGATGCTTGACAACCGTTTGGGCGCCTTCCAAAGTGCCGCGCGGCGCCGTTCAGAAGGGACGCGCCGGGAAGTGTTTTCATGTCCCGGAACGGGCAGAACGCCCACCCGGCAGGATTTCCTGACCGGCCACCGGATCGGAGGGGGCACTCTCCCGCGCCCTGTTTCCATCCTCCGCTCAACTTTTGGCACTTGGGGGTTTGCGTGTCCTTGAATATCCAGGTCCTTGTCGTCGACGACTACGCGACGATGCGGCGCATCATCAGGAACCTGCTCACGCAGATCGGCTTCACCAAGATCGACGAGGCCGCCGACGGCGCCGAGGCGTTGGCCAAGCTGCGCGCGTCCACCTTCGGCCTGGTCATCTCGGACTGGAACATGGAGCCGATGACCGGCCTTCAGCTCCTCAAGGAAGTGCGCGCGGACGTCCGCCTGAAGGGTACGCCCTTCATCATGGTGACCGCGGAATCCAAGACCGAGAACGTCGTTGCCGCCAAGGAAGCCGGCGTCAACAATTACATCGTGAAACCTTTTAACGCCGACACGCTGAAGAAAAAGATCGAGAGCGTCATCGGCGCGCTGGGGTGATGCCTGTGTCGGATTTCTTTTCCGACCTGTCTGACGAGGAATACGCCCGTATCGAGGACGCGCTGCAGTCCACGGCGCGCGGGCGTGCCTTTCTGCGCATGCGGGATCGCCGGGGCCGCGTCGTCGCCATCGACGACGTGCGCCGTCTGTTGAAGGAAGCCAAGACGGGGGGCGAGGTCGACAGCTCCGGCGCCCATATCCGCATCCTGCGGCGGGAGCTGCAGGAAATGGCGTCGCACATCGCCCAGACCCGGCGCGAGATCGCGGCCCTGAAGCCGGACGACCCCTCCGCCAACCGCATCATGCTGGCGACCGAGGAACTGGACGCCATCCTGCAGGCGACCGAGCACGCCACCACCGAGATCCTGAACGGGGCCGAGCGCATCCAGTCGGTGGCCGACCGCCTGCGCGGCGAGTCGCCGGCCGTGGCCAGCGAACTGGATAACGAGGTCATGGAGATCATGACCGCGTGCAGCTTCCAGGACATCACCGGCCAGCGCATGACCAAGGTCGTGAACACCATGCGCTATATCGAGCGCCGGGTGCACACCATGATCGAAATCTGGGGCCTGGAAACCGAAGCGGCCGAGGCCATCATGGACGATCCGCAGGACGTCCGCCCCGACAGCCATCTGATGCACGGCCCCGCCCTGCGCGGCGGCATCGACCAGAACATGGTCGATGCCCTGATGGATGGCGGTGGCTTCGCCCCGGTGGCCGCCCCCCCGCCGCCTCCACCGCCGCCGCCCGCCCCGGTCGCATCGCCGCCGCCAGTGGCACCGCCGCCCCCTCCGTCCAAGCCAGCCAAGGCACCAGAGCCGCCCGCCAGCGACGGCAAGCTGAGCCAAAGCGCCGTGGACGACATGTTCCCGTAAGACCGTAACCCCCGGATGCCCTCGCATGCGGGGGTTCGCTTTTGCGGCCGGCCACCGGTTCACGTTCGAAACGCCCATGAAAGATTGCTGACGGTGGTAGAACCCGGGCGACAGGCCTGCCATCCTTTGCCATCCTGCAAGCGAACGAATGACGCCCCCGACGGCGTGGCCGGTGGAAGGCCAGCCGGGACGGTGGGGCGAGATGGGGCAGACAAGCGATGACGGCATCCGGTGCGACGGGCACCGCCGCCGGCGTGACCACGCGACGCGGGTTCTTATTGGCCGCCGCCTTATGGGGCGCGGCCGGACGCGATGCCGGGGCGCAGACGCCCGCCATCCGTATCGGCGGCAACCCCGCCTGGTTCCCCTACAGCTGGGAGGAGGGGGATCGGCTCCGTGGCCTGGGGGCCGACAAGGCACAGGCAGCACTGGATCACCTGGGACTGGCGGCCATACCTTTGACGTTCGGTCGCTGGCAAAGGGCACTGGCGGCGCTGGAGCACGGCCGGGTGGACCTGCTGGTCTCCGCGCTGTGGAACGCCGAGCGCACGGACCGCATGCTTTATACCGCCCCTTATGCCACTGACGACGTGCGCGCCTTCGTGCGCAGTCCCGATGTGGGCCGCTACCGCACCGTCGCCGATTTGTTCGGCCGGGCGGGTGTTGCCCCGCTGGGCAGCGCCTATGGCGCCGAGATGGACGCGCTGGAGTCCCGTGGCCTGAACCTGGAACGCAGCGGCACGACGGAGGGCATGCTGCAGCGCGTGCGCTACGGCCGGGCGGATTTTTGCGTCCTGGTTCATCGCAACGGACTGCATCTGCTGGAGACACTGCATTTGGCAGGCGAGTTGGCCCCCCTGCCCTTCGCGCTGACGCGTGTGCAAATCCGCATGCTGATCCGCCGCGACGGTCCCCTGGCCGACCGGCTGGACGCCTTGAACACCCTTATCACCGACGCGTGACGCACCACCAAGGCAACGACACCGCCATGTCGCGCATACTTGTCTGGGTGAGCGACCTGTCTGTATTCTCCGGGGGATAGCCCCCGCCCGTCCAACGGATCCCACGCATGCCCGGCAAACGCTATCTCATCGAATTCGTGGTGGCCCTGCTGGCCTACGGCCTGCTGATGACCCTGGCCCTGATGGCCTTGAACAACGGCTGGGTCCAGGGCGGCACCCGTACCGTGGTGGCCTTCGCCCCTATGGTGGCCTGCGTCGGCATCTGGTGGGCCGTGGTGCGCCACCTGCGCCGCAGCGGGCCGGAAGAGGGACGGGTGCAGCTGATCGCCATCGGCTTCGCCTTCGCCGGCACCGCCCTGCTGACCTTCACCTACGGCTTTCTGGAGGTCGCGGGCTTCCCGCGCCTGTCCATGTTCACGGTGTGGCCGCTGATGGTGCTGCTGCTGGTCGTTGGCCAGTTCCTGGGCCGCTGGCTGCAGGCGCCGGAGGGGGACGAGAATGACGAGGAGTGACGGCCCGCCCCGCCCTGGGAAGGGCCGCCATCACGACGGGGTGCCCGCATGAACAACCGCCTGCGTGAGATGCGCGCCCGCTATGGCTGGACCCAGGCCGACCTGGCCCGCCGGCTGGACGTATCGCGCCAGACGGTCAACGCGCTGGAGACGGGACGTTACGACCCGTCGCTGCCCTTGGCCTTCAGGATTGGGCGGCTGTTCGGCCTGCCCATTGAGATGATCTTCCGCGACGACGCGACGCCCTGATTAGGCCAGCGCCTCGGCCACGGCGCGCAGCACGTCCGGATTACGGCACATGGTGACGTGGGCACCATGCACCGCCACCACGCGGCCCTGTGGTTCCGGCACCCAGCAGCTTTGCCAGGCGACCACGCCATCGTCACGGCTGTATATGGCGGTGGTGGGCATGGACAGGGGTTGGGACAACTGCCCAGGCTCAAGATCCTCGGGATAACGGCGGGCAATGAGTCGGATCAGGGGTTCCAGGGGCGTGGCCGTGGGCAGGCGCACCGGGCTGCCGATGGTGATCACGCGACGCACCTGGTCCGGCCTGTGCTGCGCCAGGTCGCGGGCCAGCAGGCCGCCCAGGCTGATGCCCACCACATCGATGGTCGTGCCCGTCGCGGCGCAGATCTCATCCAATCGGCGGCGCAGGCCGGCACGCGCCGATGCCGTCGGCCCCCAGTTGATGCCCAGCCCCCAGGTCTGGGGCGCATGGCCGCACCGGGCCAGGAAAGCCCGCAAAGGCTGGGTAAAGAGATCGGCGGTGAGGAAGGCCGGTATGACCAGGACCGTGCGGTCGCCCGCCGGCAGGGGCGGTGGCGGCTCGGGACGATAGCTGGGCAGCGACCAGATCTCGCCCAATAAGCCGCGATAGGGAGGGCGGTCCATCGCCCCCGTACGATCGAAAACGTCTGTCAGATCCCGCATCACCACCTCACCCCTTAAACGATTGGCGGTGGGGTGGGGCGGTTCAAGCGCCACGATGGCACCCTAACCCAAAAGACCGGCCTTCCATTCAAACTGCGCCGGGAATCTTTCCTACAGGGGCGCCCATGGACGCCCCCACATAGGCGGACAGCGCATCCGCCAGGGCAGCGACCACGCCGGCCCAATCGCCGGGGTGGGCCTGGCGGAACAGGGTGGCGGTGGGGTACCAGGGGCTGTCCGTTCGCCGGGTCAGCCAGCGCCATTCCGAACCGGTATCCAGCATCAGCCACAGGGGCCGGCCCAAGCCGCCGGCGAGATGAGCCACGGCGGTGTCCAGGGTGATGACCACGTCCACCTGGGCCAGGATGGCGGCCGTGTCGGCGAAGCTGCGCAGGCCGTCGCCCACGTCCAGGAAGTCCTCGCGCACCGTCAAAGGCAGGTTCACCGTTTCCAGATCCCGGCGCCCATCGTCCGTCTGCACCGACACCCAGCCCACGCGGCCGGCCAGGCGCGCATCGGTCAGCAGCGGCAGCAGGGGTGCCAAGCGGGGCGCCCGGTGGCGGTGGTAGGGAAACAAGGTCGAGCCCGCCCAACTGAGCGCCACCCGCACCGGCGGCAGGGTGTCCAGCACCCCGGCCCAGCGGGCAACGGCATCGGCCGGCGGGGCCAGGTACGGCACCGTGTCCGCCGCCCAGCCCAGGCCCGTGCCCGCCAGGGCCAGCAGGGCCATGCAGTCCGCCTGCACCCACTGATGCCCTGGCCTGGGCGACGGCAAGGGGTCGCGTAGGGTGCCGACGTCCTCCACCAAATCAGAGGCCGCTAACAGGTCCAGCAGGATGTCCATGCCCCGGAACACCACCCGCATGCCCGCCGCCCGCAGCGGCCGCGCATAGCGGATGAACTGCATCACGTCGCCATGCCCCCGGGTGGCGGTGATGACCAGATGCGCGCCCGGCCTCACCACGCCATCCCAGGGCGGCACATCGGCCAAGCCTTGGCCCTGGCCGGGCATATGCCGACGCCAGGCGAAATGCGGGGCGCCGCGCACTACGTCGCCCAGCTGCAGCAGGGCCATGCCCAACCCCTGGTGCAACACCGCGATGTTGGCGTCGCGCGTTGGCGGATGACGGTCCAGCGCCGTGCGGAAACAGGATTCCGCCGTCACGGGATCCCCGCGCCGCAGGGCGATGAAACCCTGGTTGGCATGCGCTTCGGCCGAGTGGGGGTCAAGATCCAGGGCAGCCGCCACATGAGCGGCCGCCTCGTCAACGCGGTTGGCGTCGATGCAGGCGGCCGCCGCGGTCACGCGCAGATCCGCGCGTTCCGGCGCCGCCTCCACCGCCCGCAGGATGGGTGCCAGGGCGGCGTCCGGGTCATACGCCGCCAGCAAGACGATGGCCAGGTCGCGCCAGGCGTCCACCCCCGGTACGCCCGCCGCCCGCGTCTGCGCCACGGCCACCGCGTCGCGCGCCAGGCCACAGGCGCACAATGCCCGGGCCAGGTTACCCTGGACGCGGAAGGCGTCGATACCGGAGACCACCCCCTGGGCCTGTTCCTGCGCCAGATAATCCAGCGCCAGCCGATAGGCCGCGGCGGCGGCGACGCTGTCCCCCTGGGCGAAGCGGGCATCACCCAACTGGGCCAGCAGGCTGGCGCGCGCGCCGATAACCGCCAGGGCGTTATTGATCACCTCTGCCGCCTCGGCCGGCCGACCCAGCTGATACAGGGCGGCGGCTTGGTTGCTGTGGTGGGCCACATTCTGGGGCGCATGCCGCACCGCCGCCGCGAAATGCTCGACAGCGGCTTCGTCACGCACCTGCAGCGCCAGCACGCCCAGCATGTTCCAGGCGTCGGCATACGTTCCATCCGCGGCCAGGGCTTCGCGGCACAGGGCTTCCGCCGCCCCCAGGTCGTCCGTGCGCAGCCGCTGCCGCGCCAGGGCGAGCAAGGCCACAGCATCCCCCTGCGGCGGCGGCGCGGGAACCGCGGGCACGGCGGCCAGTCGCGCCGCCACCTCGGGCACCCAGGGGGTGCCGGGCGCCGCCAGCGCCAGGGCCCGCCGCCAACTGGCGGCAGCCTCCTCCAGCCGTTCCAGGTCCGCCAGCACCAGGCCCAGGCTGGCGTGCAGGTCGGCCATGGCGTCGAAGCGCGTCAGGGCCTGGCGGATATGGGACTCCGCCTCCCTTAGGCGGCCGGTCTGGGCAAGCAGCATACCCAGCAGATGGGCGGCGTCGCCCCGGCCGGGGTCGCGGTCCAGGACCTGGCGATAAATGGCCGCCGCCGCCTCGTGCTTGCCGGCCTTGTGCAGGCCCACGGCGTAACGGACGAGGTCATCGGTTTGGAAGGTGTCGGTCATGGGCGGAGGCTTTCCTTCAGGCTTTCCCGTCTTTCGAGACCTGCACGCACGATACTATCCGTTTTGTCGCACGATCCGCGCTAAAGGCTGTTTTGCAAGTATCGCCGCCTGCCCTATCTTCCCCCTAGCCGGAGGGGCCGACGCGGCCGTCACCCGGCCCCAACAGGAGGAAGGCCCATGTCTCAATCCCGTGTTTCGTCCACCGTCCGGCAGACCGCCGACGTTTCTGCCACGCCGCAGACGGCCGTCACCGTCGCGGCCGCCCTGGCCGGCGCCCTGGCGCTGGCGGCGTTCGCCGGCCCGGCCCACGCCGCCGACGCCACCGAGAAGTGCTATGGCATCTCCAAGGCTGGGCAGAACAGCTGCGCCAACGCCTCAGGCACCCATTCCTGCGCCGGCCAGTCCACCAAGAACTATGACGGCCAGGATTGGAAGGCCGTGAAGGCCGGCACCTGCGCCAGCATGGGCGGCAAGACCGAGGCGTTCAACGGCACCGGCACGCCGAAGGACGGCAAGTAAGTTCCGGCGGCGGGGCCCGGCCATCCAGGCCGCCCCGCCGCTATTCCGCGACATGGCCGCGCAACGCCGCGGCCATGTCAGCGACCACGCCCGGCCAATCGCCGGGGCGCCGCTGCCGGAACAGGCGGGCGGTCGGGTACCACGGGCTGTCCTCCCGCCCCGAGAACCAGCGCCATTCGCTGCCCGTGTCCAGCATCAGCCAAAGCCGGCGCCCCAGGGCCCCGGCCAGATGGGCCACGCCCGTATCCAGCGCGATGACCAGATCCGCCTGCGCCAGGATGGCCGCGGTGTCGGCCAGGCTGCGCAGTCTATCACCCAAATCCAGGAAATCCGCCCGGTCGGCCAAGGCGGCACCCACCGTCGCCAGGTCGCGCCGCCCATCGTCGGTCTGAACGCAGACCCAGCCCACCCGGCCCGTCAGCGCCGGATCGTCCAGCAGCGGCAGCAAGGGCGCCAGGCGCGGCGCCCGGTGGCGGTGGTAGGCCAGGCGGGTCGACCCCGCCCACACCAGCGCCACGCGGAACGGCGGCAGGCCATCCAGCACCCCCGCCCAGCGCTGGACCGCGTCCGCCGGCGGCGTCAGATAGGGCACGGTATCAGCGGCGAAACCCAGGGATGTCGCCGCCAGGGGCAGCAGCGCCAGGCAATCGGCCTGCACCCAGCCGGCATCCGGCGCAAGCGGCTGGGCCAAAGGCCCCGCCCCCTCCACCAGGGCGGATGCGTTCAGCAAATCCACCAGGGCCGCCATGCCCCGGAAGATGACCCGCATGCCCGCCTGGCGCAGGAACGGGGCATATCGGATGAAGTGCATGACATCACCCAGCCCTTGGGTTGCCGTCACCACCAGCGCGACACCGGGCCGGACCACGCCATCCCATACCGGGACGCCGGCCAGCGCCGGACCCAGGCCCGGGATCCGATAGCGCCAAGCGAAATGGGGGGCGCCACCGGCGATGTCGCCCTGGCGCAGCAGGGCCGTGCCCAGGCCCTCATGCAGGGCAGCCAAGGGAAGGCCACCGCCAGCGGGCGTGCCATCGAGGGCGGCACGGAAAGCGGCGGCGGCCCCGGCGGCATCGTCCCGGCGCAGAGCGATGAAGCCGCGGTTGGCCTGAGCCTCGGCCATGTCCGGCGCCAGGGCCAGGGCGGCCGCCACCTGGGTCGCCGCCTCGTCGATGCGGTTGACATCGATCAGCACGGCGGAGGCGACGACGCGCAAATCGGCCCGGTCGGGTGCCAGCGCCACAGCGGCCAGCGCCGGTTCCACCGCCGCGTCCACCTGGCCGGCTGCCAGCAGGGTATTGGCCAGGTCGCGCCAGGTGAGGGCGCCGGGCGCCGACGTCACCCTTTCCCGCGCCACCGCCACCGCCTCATCCCACCAACCGCAGGCGGACAGGGCACGCACGAGATTGCCCTGGACCCGTATCTTCTCAGGGCCGGGCGCCAGATGGTCCAGCCCGGCGCGATAGGCCGTGACGGCGCCCGGGGTGTCGCCCAGGGCCATCCGTGCGTCGCCCAGGGCCGCCAGCAGCCCGCCGTGGGGGCCCAGCAGGGACAGGGCGCGGCCGAGCGCCGCGGCGGCGTCCGCCGAGCGCCCCATCTGGTGAAGCGCGCCGGCGAGGTTGCGGTGATGCTCCAGCACCTGGGGGCCGTGGCGGACAGCCTGGGCGAAACACTCCGCTGCCGTCGCGTCCCGACGCTGCAGCAACAGGGCGCCCAGCATGTTCCACGCGGCGGCGCAGGCGGGATCCTGGGCCAGCGCGTCGCGGCACAGCGCCTCCGCCCCCGCGCCATCGCCCGCATCAAGCCGCGCGTGCGCCTGGGCCAGCAGTATACGCGCGCGCTCGTCGGCGTCGGGCATGTCTGTCATGGGCGATCACGTCCTTTGAGGCATGAGGGTCCGTCAATTCGCCGCACCTTACAGCCAGTGGACCCAATTGGCACTCGGGCCGAATTGAAACCGCCGCCGCGGCCTGGATATCGCCAGGGCCGCCCACCCCGAGGCCGCAGGCATGACAGGCCGACGGGCCTGCGTTCACCTTTATGAAGGACAGGATCAGGTCGCCCCCGGCCGGATCATGGTCTAGGGTGCGTCGACATCCTCACCGTCCCTCCAGACACAATTTCCCGAGAAGGGGCCCCCTCCCATGGCATTGGCAGCATACCGACGCACCCGCCGCCTGTGGCTTTCCCGCGAGGGGTGGCAACGGCGGCTGGTGTTCTGGGGTGGTGGCGTGCTGGTGGGTCTGGCGGCCGTCGTCTTCGCCGCCCTGGCGGACAAGGCGCAGGAACTGTTCGGCGGCGCCATCGCCGGCCGGCCTTGGCTGCCCCTGCTGCTCACCCCGGCGGGGCTGGCGCTGTCAGCCTGGCTGACGCGGGCCTATTTCCCCAATGCCGGCGGCAGCGGCATACCCCAGGCCATCGCCGCCCGGGAGCTGCGCGACCAGCGGGAACGGACAGCCCTGGTCTCAATCCGCTTGGCGGTGGGCAAGATCGTGCTGACCCTGGTGGGGTTGGCGGTCGGCGCCTCCATCGGGCGCGAAGGGCCGACGGTGCAGGTGGGCGCCTCGCTCATGCATCGGGTGGGCGCCACCTTCGGCGGACGCTTTCCCGGCCTGTTGCTTGCCGGCGGCGCCGCCGGCGTGGCCGCCGCCTTCAACACGCCCCTGGCCGGCATCGTCTTCGCCATCGAAGAAATGGGGCGCGGCTTCGACATGCGGACCGGCGCCCTGGTGCTGGCCGCCGTGACGGTGGCCGGCGCCGCCCCGCTGGCCATCCAGGGCGACTATCTCTATTTCGGGCAAAGCACGGCCCATATGGCCACCTGGCAGGACTGGGCGCTAGTGCCGCTGTGCGGCGCCATCGGCGGCCTGGCCGGCGGCGCCTTCAGCCGGGTGGTGGTCCGCATGGCCAAGGGCATCGGCCACTGGCCCGGCCACGCCGGCCGCGCCGGGCGCTGGATCAAGGCCCATCCCGTCCCCTTCGCCGCCCTCTGCGGCCTGGCGCTGGCCCTGCTGGGCCTGGCCACCGGCGGCGACACCTATGGCACCGGCTATGCGCAAGCCAAGGCCCTGCTGGAGGCGGCGTCCCATCCGCAGGCCGCCGCCGCGGTATCCCCCATCTTCGGGCCGGCCAAGTGGCTGGCCACGGCCCTGTCCTCCGTCAGCGGCATTCCCGGCGGCATCTTCTCCCCCTCCCTGGCCGTGGGGGCCGGCTTGGGTGCGGAACTGGGGCACCTGCTGCCGGGCGCCAATGCCGAGGTCGCGGTTCTGGTGGGCATGGTCGCCTACTTCGCCGGTGTGGTGCAGGCGCCCATCACCGCCTTCGTCATCGTGCTGGAAATGACGGGCAACCACGCCATGGCCGTGCCCATCATGGCCGGCAGCCTGATCGGTTGCGGCGCCGCCCGCATGATAGGGGCGGAGGCGGTGTACCACGCCCTGTCCCACGGCTTCCTGGACCGGGCGCACAAGGCCATCGCCGCGCGGGGACCGTCCGCCGCGCGCTGACCCTGGCAGGGTCGCACCCAGGGATGGGAACCGACCAACGGAATATACCGGGTTGGGTGAATGTCGGCGTATATTGCATACGATAAGAACCCCGCCTGGAGCCTTCACGCCATGATCCGATCCCTCGCCCGCGCCGTCGGCGCGCCCTTGTTGTTGGGCGCCGCCCTGCTGGCCACCGCTGCCGCGCTGGCCGCCGAACCGGTGAAGCCCGTCACCAAGGAGGGTGACGTGACGGTGAAGGACTTCAGGTTCAAGACCGGCGAGACCCTGCCCGAGGTGCGGCTGCACTACACCACCCTGGGCACGCCGCACCGTGACGCCAAAGGCCATGTCGACAACGCCATCCTGATCATGCACGGCACCGGCGGCACCGGCGCCCAGTTCCTGCGCCCGCAGTTCAGCGACGTGCTGTTCCAGCCGGGCGGCGTGCTGGACCCGGCGCGCTATTACATCATCCTGCCGGACGACGTTGGCCACGGTAAGTCCAGCAAGCCCAGCGACGGCCTGCACGCCCATTTCCCGCAGTATGACTACGACGACATGGTGGCGCTGGAACATCAGCTGGTGACCAGGCTGGGCGTGGACCATCTGCGCCTGGTCATGGGCACGTCCATGGGCTGCATGCACGCCTTCGTCTGGGGCGAGACCTACCCCGACGCCATGGACGCGCTGATGCCGCTGGCGTGCCTGCCGCAGACCATCGCCGGACGCAACCGCCTGTGGCGCCAGATGTCGATTGCCGCCATCAAGGCCGACCCCGCCTGGCAAGGCGGCGAGTACAAGGCCCAGCCCAAGGAGGGCCTGCGCACCGCCGCCGCGCTGTTGTCCATCGCCGGCAGCGCCCCCATCCAGATGCAGAAGGCCTATCCCACCCGCGAGGCGGCCGACGCCGCGGTGGACAAAATCCTGGACGTGAGCGGCATGGAGGCCAACGACCTGATCTATCAGCTGGACGCGTCACGCTTCTACGACCCGTCCCCCAAGCTGGAGACGATCAAGGCGCCGGTGCTGTGGATCAATTCCGGCGACGATTTCATCAATCCGCCGGAACTGGGCCTGGCCGAACAGCTCGTGAAGCGCATTCCCAAGGGCCAGTTCATCCTGATCCCGGCCAGCGACCAGACCCACGGCCACGGCAGCCACACCTGGGCGGTGCTGTGGCAGGACAAGCTGGCCGACCTGCTGGCCCGCACCACGCCCAAGAACTGAGCGGCGGATCGCTGAGCGACCGGTTACAGGGCGTCCAGCGGGATTTTCAGGTAGCGGACGCCATTCCCCTCGGGCGGGGGCAGGTTCCCCGCCCGCACATTGACCTGGACCGAAGGCAACAGCAGGCGGGGCGTGTCCAGGCCCGCGTCGCGCTGCCGCCGCAGGACGACGAACGCGGCCTCATCCACCCCGTCGCGCAAGTGGATGTTGCGGGCGCGCTGCTCCGCCACCGTGCTTTCCCAGGCATAATAGTCGCGACCCGGCGCCTTGTAATCGTGCGCGGTGAACAGTCGCGTGTCCGGCGGCAGGTCCAGCAGGCGCCGGACGGAACGGTAGAGCGTGGCGGCGTCGCCCCCGGGGAAATCCGTGCGCGCGCTGCCGTAATCCGGCTGGAACAAGGTATCGCCCACGAAGGCCGCGTCACCGATCACATAGCTGACGTCGGCCGGCGTGTGACCGGGCGTGTGCAGCACCCGCACCGTCAGCCCGCCCAAGGCCGCCGCCTCCCCATCCTGGAACAGATGGTCGAACTGGCGGCCATCGGTCGCGAAGTCACCCCCCAGGTTGAACAGGCGGCCGAAGATGGCCTGGGTCTGCCGCACCTCCGCCCCGATGCCGGTCCGGCCTCCCAACGCCCGCTGCAGATAGGGGGCGGCGGATAGATGATCGGCGTGGATGTGGGTCTCCAGAATCCACTGTACCGACAGGCTCCGCGCCCGCACGGCAGCAATGATCCGGTCGGCCGAGGCCGTGCCCGTGCGCCCCGATTTGGGATCGAAATCCAGCACGCTGTCGATGATGGCGGCCGCCCCGCTGGCGGGGTCGGTGACCAGATAGGTCACGGTGTTGGTGGCATCATCGAAAAAGGCCTGCACGTCGGGGGCCATGGCCGCTGTCCCTTTCAAGGAGATGTCCGGCAAGCGCCGGAACGCTTGCCTGAAGCTGATGCCTTCCTATATATTAGTCAAGTCTAATTTAGAAATTAGGAATGTATGATGGATTTGCCCGACCCCTCGTCCCTCGAGGCCCGCGCGGCTGAGGCGGAGGCCTTCCTGCGGTCGCTGGCCAGCCGGCACCGGCTGATGATCCTGTGCGCCCTGGTGCAGGGGGAGATGACGGTGGGCGCCCTGGGGCAACACCTGGGACTGGCGCAGTCCAACCTGTCGCAGCATCTGGCGAAACTGCGGGATGAGGGGCTGGTGGCCACGCGGCGGGAGGGGACGGTGATCCACTACCGCATCGGGTCCGACAAGGTACGCCCGATGCTGGAGGCGTTGTACGCCCTGTTCTGCGCGCCGGAGGAACAACCATGAACGGCTTCACCCCCGCGGATGCCCTGATGGGCGGCGCCCTGATCGGCGCGGCGGCAGCCGTGCTGTGGCTGGGCCTCGGTCGCATCGCCGGCATCAGCGGCATCGTGGGTGGCCTGATGACCGCCGCACGGGGCGATCGGGTTTGGCGCTTGGCTTTCCTGGCCGGGGTCATGGCGGCGCCGGTGATGTACCGTCTGGCGGGCGGCCCCGTGCCAACCGGCGCACTCGGGGCCAGCCCCACGCTGGTGATCGTCGGCGGGCTGCTGGTGGGGGTGGGCACGCGGTTGGGGGGCGGCTGCACCAGTGGCCACGGCGTCTGCGGCCTGGCCCGGCTGTCGCCGCGTTCCGCGACAGCCACCGGGGTCTTCATGGCCGTGGCCGCATTGACCGTTTTTCTCCACCGCCATGTCCTGGGGGGCTGAGCCCATGCGCGGTCTCATTCTAGCCTTGGCGGCCGGCCTGATGTTCGGGTTCGGCCTGACCGTGTCATCCATGATCAACCCGGCCAAGGTGTTGGCCTTCCTGGATGTGGCCGGCGGCTGGGACCCCAACTTGGCCCTGGTCATGGCGGCGGCGGTGCCCGTGGCGGCGGCCGGCTTCGCCCTGGGGCGCCGTCGGCAGGCGCCCCTGGCGGCACCCGCCTTCCAGCCGCCGGCCGCCCGTGCCATCGACGGCCGGCTGGTGGCCGGGGCCGCCCTGTTCGGCATTGGCTGGGGATTGGTGGGTTATTGCCCCGGTCCGGCGCTAGCGGCCCTGGGCGTCGCGATGGCCGACCCAAAGGGGGCGGACCTGGTGGGCGCGCCCCTGTTCATCCTGGCCATGCTGATCGGGATGGCCACCGTCGCCATCATCGATCGCCGCGTGCGGAAGTAGTTTAGGAAATTATTTTCCGAATGAACTGCCCGTATTCTTCGGTATAGGTTTGCGCCACATCAATCACAGATCGATAAAATAAACGACAAAGGCCGGACAACGCAGCCAGCGCCAATAATTGGCAGGACAAATGACATGCGCGACACCGGCCCAGTGACCCAAAACGAAATCCTGGTCGGCGAAGGGGAAATGCTCGTCTCCAGAACCGACGACAAGGGACGCATCACCTTTGTCAACCAGACCTTTATCGCCATCAGCGGCTTCAGCGAGGCGGAACTGCTGGGTGCACCGCATAATCTGGTGCGCCATCCCGATATGCCGAAGGCCGCGTTCGCCGACCTGTGGGCCACGGTCCAGGCGGGACAACCGTGGGAAGGGCTGGTGAAGAATCGCGCCAAGTCCGGCGACCATTACTGGGTGCGGGCCAACGTCACTCCGGTGCAGGAGGACGGCCGCATCACCGGCTATATCTCCATCCGCACCAAGCCCGGCCGGGCGGAGGTTGCGGCGGCGGACCGGTTATACACCGCCCTGCGGCAGGGCGGTGGCGGCGTCCGCCTGGCCGGTGGGCAACTGCACGGGACCGGAGTGGCGCACGCGATCGCACGCTGGCTGGGCGGCTTGAACGCCCGGCTGGCCGCCTTGGTGCTGGTGCCCACCGCCGGCCTGGCCGCCGCCACCGCCGGCCTGCCCGCCGGGTGGGCGGCGGCGTTGGCGGTGCCCCCGACCCTGGTCCAGTGCCTGACCCTGGCGCGGCGTCTGCGCACCATCCTGCACCGCCAGGTTCAGGACATCGACGCCCTGATCCAGGGCGACCATTTGCACGTCATCGACCTGCCGGCCCTGCGCGATTTCCAGGCCGCAGCCGGCCGGCTGCGGGCCCTGAGGGCCATCCTGGCCTATCAGGCGCGGGAGCGGGTGGAGTTGGAAGCGCGGGAGCAGGAAACCACCCGCCGCACCCTGCTGGAGACCTGTCAGCTGATCGAAACCGACCTGGAGGCCACTTGGCGCGACATCAACCGCACCTCCGCCGAGGTGGAGAACGCCGTGACCGGCCTGCTGGGTAACATCCAGGAGGTGCAGCAGGATACTGTGGTGGTGGCCGCCGCCGCGACGCAGGCCAGCGGCACCGCCGCCACCGTGGCCGCCGCGGCCGAGGAACAGGGGGCGGCGGGGACGGAGATCGCCCACCAGGCGTCACGATCCAGCGATATCGCCCGCCGCGCCGTGCTGGACGCCCGCAACGCCGCCCAGGCCCTGCACCGCATGGAACATGCGACGGCCGAGGTGGGCCAAGTGCTGGCCCTGATTGGCGACATCGCCAGCCAGACCAACCTGCTGGCGTTGAACGCCACCATCGAGGCGGCGCGCGCCGGCGATGCCGGCAAAGGCTTTGCCGTCGTGGCCGGGGAGGTGAAGAGCCTGTCCGCGCAGACCGCCAAAGCCACCGAGCAGATCGCCCAGCAGGTGACGGACATCCGCAGCGCGGTGGACGGCAGCGTTCAGGCCCTGCACGCCGTCATCCACACCATTGAGCTGATCGACCAGGCGGCTACCGCCACGGCGGCGGCGGTCGAAGAACAGGCCGCCGCCAACGCTGAGATCGGCCGAGGCGCCGCGCAATCCGCCGACGTCGCCACCCAGGTGTCGAGCAGCGTCAACCACATCCGCGGCCAAGCGGACACCGTGTGCTTGGCCGCCGGCACCGTCAGCCGCCAGGTGGCCGCCACCAACCAGGCCGTCAGCCAGATGAAGACGCGCCTGCTGATGGTGCTGCGCCAGTCGGTGGCGGGGGACCGGCGCGAGTCCGACCGCATTCCGTGCGACCTGGCAGCAGCGGTGACCCTGGATGGGCGACGTCATCCGGCGCGCGTCCTGGACCTGTCGCTGGGTGGGGCCGTGGCGGCGCTGGCGGATAAGGACGTCGCGTTGCCACCGGACGGCGCCGCCGCCGTGCTGCATCTGGACGGCGTGGGCAATCTGCCCTGCAACCTTGCGGCCCAGAGCCCCGCAGGCCTGCATGTACGTTTCCACCAACTGGATGCCGCTGTGCGGGAGCGCTTGAAAGGCACTTATTACGCCATGATCGCCGCGGATGAAGGGCTGATCACCGCCGCGCGGAAGGTGGCCACCGACATTACCGCGGCCCTGATCCAGGCGCTGCGGGACGGTCGCATCACCCACGACGCCCTGTTCAGCGAAGCCCTGGACCCCGTTCCCGGGACCTCGCCGGAGCAATACATCGCCCCCTACACCGCCTTGGCGGATGAGCTGTTCCCATCTCTGCAGGAACCTGCGCTGGCCCAGGACGGTCGTATCATCTTCTGCGTGGCCGCGGCCACCAATGGTTATGTACCCACCCACAACGCCCAACCGGACGGCAAAACCCGCAGCCGGCGCCGCTATCTGGATCGCACCGGCCTAGCGGCCGCGCGCAACAGCCGCCCCTTCCTGATCCAGGCCTACAACCGTGACCTGGGTGATGGCGGATCACGGCGCATGAAGGAGATCGATTGCCCCATCGTGGTCGATCGCCGCCTCTGGGGAAATGTGCGGTTGGGGTTCGTCTTCACCTAGGCCGGCTCAGGCTCGGTACCTTGGCCCGCCGCTCAGGCGCCCCGGGGGGAATGGCCCATGCCGGTCAGGTCGTCGCCGGCAATAAGAGGGCTGGTCACAACGAAACCCCCGGGGACGGGCCCCCGGGGGTTTCGCACAACGCGCCTGAAGGGAGATGGACGGTGCCTCACAAGCGCGCGTCCGGCCGCACCTTACAGACGGGGCCTTACAGACGGGGATTGTCCGGCTGGCTGGTCGAACCGGTGGTGCCGCTGTCCGGACTGGACGGAGCCGGGGGCGGCGGCGCGGCCTCCTCCGGGCTCTGGCCGGGATCGGTCTTCTTCTGGGCGGTGTGCTTGGCCGACTTCCTGGCCTTGGACGACTTCGCGGCCTTGCCCTTGTCGTCGTTGGGGTCATGCGGCGGCAGCGGTTGCACCACGGGCGGTTTTTCCGTCACCGCCTGCCCGGAGGACGAGGACATGGAGCCGCTCTGGTCCGACGGGGCCGGAGGCATGGTCGACGGCGACGAAACGTCCGGTTGGTTCATACCGGGCTGCTGGCCTGGCTGCTGGCCCATCCCGGCGCGGTCACCCGGCAGGCCGTGGGAATTGGACGGGCTGGGACTGGTGGCATCCGGCGCCGGCGGCAGGGTCGACGGCGTGCCGCTGCGGGTCGTGTCTTCGGATTGTGGTGTGCCCGGCATGGGCGTGCCCTCGGGCGGCGCGGTCTGCGCCCAGGCGGCAGCGCTCAAGACGGGGGCAGACGCCAGGCCGGCGGCCAGGGTCAGCGCGGTCGCCGTGCGGGCCCAGCCCGCGGTGGTCAACTTCGTGAACATGGGTCGTCCTCCATTCCTTGTAAGAAAGGCGTGACATCAGGGGACCGCCCAATGGTGGCGAAAAAACGTCGCAACACCGCAAACAATGTGGTCCGGGCGGGGGTATACCCTTTGCCCCAACGGCACCCCTGGGATGGGCCGGATCCTGGAACCGGGCCGGCGGGTAAGCGGAGCAGAACGGATATGAAAACGCCCTGGGGACCGTAAAGTTCCGCCAAGGCGTTTCATCTGGGGCCGAAAGCCGGCCAATTGGCGGGGTACCCCGCAAAAGTGGGCCGGCCCCCGGTCGCCGTTACCCGGCTTTAGCCATGGGGATGATGCACGGGGGCGTGATGCGCCACATGGTGCACGTGGTGATGGTGGTGATGATGGTGGCGGTGATGCACCACGCGATGATGGACCACCTCGGCCTGGGCGCTGCCGGCCGTCATGAACGGCGCCAACGCCAGGCCGAAGGCCAGGGCCAGGGCAGCGATCCCGCGACGACGCCAGGACAGGCCGACGGACGGGGAGGCGCTGGTGGTGGAGCGGGTCAGGACGGGCATGGTCTCGATCCTTTCGACATGGACAGGTCCCGGCCTCGCCGGGCACTTTCATGACACCGCCCAAAGGTGGCGAAAAAACGCCACCCCCCGGGATTTAATGCGACCTTCCCGGGGCGCGCTCACTCCCAGCCGACGCAATGCGGTTCCGGCGCCATGTCCTGAGGCGCCGCGGGCGGGGCGGCCGGGTGCGGGTACTTCTGCTTGAAGGTGAAAGCGTCGGGCGTGGCCCCGTGCCGTTCCAAATGGGCCAGACGCTCCAACCCCTCCCGCGGGGTGGGGCGATGGCCGGCGGGAACCCACCAGAGGACCTGGTACATGTCCACGGGCCGTTCGAACCACTCCCGCCGCCGCGCCATGACGGTGCGATGGGCGGATTTGTAAACGTAATCGAACAGTGCCTCGGCCGAGGCCCACACCGACATGTTCACCAAGAAGCGCGGATTGTCGCTGACCAGGATGTCGGTGGCGTTGCCGCTGTCGGACTGCAGGCGCCAGACGAAGCCGGGGCTGCCTTCGGAAGGCGTTGATCTCGTCCAGCTGGTTCACGAAATTGGCGATGCGCGGGTCATCCATGGCGTAGAGCGCCGTGCCGACGTTCATCTGCGCCAACTGCCAGCCGCCCGGCGCGGCCCCCGTCTCTCCCCCGGCCTCCATGGCCACCCCCGTAAATTTGGTTCAGGAAGGTCTGAATTTATGCATCGGCTGTTGCGGCTTCCAGCGCACACACGACCGTTTGTTATAAAAGCCCCTCATAATTTTCACTGACGACGGTCGGCGGCGGATTGTACTGTCGGGCCCGTCCGTGATCCCAAGGAGTGGCCATGTCCGGCGCCGAGCACCCTGCCCCCGCCATTCATCCCGAACTGAAGCGCCTGCGCGACAGCATCGACAACATAGACGCCGCCCTGATCTACATGCTGGCGGAACGGTTCAAGTGCACGCAGCAGGTCGGGGCGCTGAAGGCGCGTATTGACCTGCCCAGCAGCGACCCAGGCCGCGAGGCGGCCCAGATCGAGCGCCTGCGCCGCCTGGCCGAGGGCGCCCACCTGGATCCGGACTTCGCGGCCAAGTTCCTGAACTTCATCATCAAGGAAGTGATCCGCCACCACGACGGCTTCCGCACGGCTGAACAGGTCTGATCGCCATTCCCGTCAGTTGTGATGGGGCTGGCCGGGATCGTTGGGGCGGCCCGGCGCTTGCTGATGTTGCGGCTCAGCGTGCGGTTGAGGCTGTGGGTGCTGCTGCGGTTGTGGATGTTGCAGGGGCTGTGGATGCGGTGCCTCCGGCCGCGCCTGAGGCGGCGGCATGCGCTGCGGTTCGGGCCGGGGGGCCATATCCATATGCGGCCGGGGCTCCGGCGGTGACTGCGGCCGCATCTGCGGCTCCTGCGGCCGGGACGGCTGATGGACTTCGTGCGGAGGTTGGGGGCGCTCGGCCTGGTGCGGCGGCTGCGGCCCCCGCGGCTGGCGCCGTTCCTCAAAGTTTGGCGTGTCGGGCCGCTGGCGTTCCCCATGCGGGACCGCCGGCGCCCCCTGCGGACGTTCGGGCCCGGGCTGTTGGGCGGGGCCCGGCTGGCCCTGAGGCGGGTGGGCCGCCGAATGCGGGGGGCCGCCCGCCCCCCCTTCCTGGTGATTGGGTTGCTGTGGCGGTCCATCGGGCCGCTGCGCGGGAGGGGACGCCTGACCGGCTGTGGGTCCGGGGCGTTCCTGCGCCGCCTGATGAACCGGCGGCGGGCCGGGCGGCTGGTTATGGTCGCGCAAGGTCGGCAGCCCGCCAGGACCCCGGTTGGCCCAGGCAGCGCCCTCAGGTCGGTTCGTCCCTGGTTGGCCCGGATGGAATCCCGGCTCATCCGGCCGGCGGTCCGTCGGACGGAAACCACCAGGCTGGTCGGTCCCGGGCCCGTTGCCGTTGGCCCCGTTACCATTGGGCCCATTACCGTTGGAATGCGGATCGCCCGGCCGGAAAGCACCGGCCTGCGGACCTCCGGCAGGGGCACCATTAGGCCCGCGCAAATCCAGGGGCCGGGGACCTGCGCCTTCGGCCCGTGGCTCGAAACGGGGGCCGGGGTTGGCTGGGTGCGGGACGGGAGTGCCGCCCGGCGGGCCGGGCAGGTGCAGATGCTGCGCCACCTGCGGCGTCACACCGGCGGTGGCGACGGTGGGTTGCAACGGCGGTCGTCCCACAACGGCGCGCGCGTTGGCGAGCTGATGCTCGTCCCAAGGCCGGGCGCCGCCGTTATAGCGGCCGTAGCGGCCGGCCACCATGGCGTCCGCCGGCATCATCGAGGCGCCACGTCGGTTGGCGTAACTGTTGATGGTTATGTTGGTGACGTTGTTCACGACCGTCAGGTTGCGAACCACCGGCCGGTTCACATACTCCACATAGCGCGGGCTGGCCCGGTACCAGGGGTGGTATGGTTCCTGCCAGCCCAGCGGGCACCAGCCGACGGGTGGGTGCCCCCTGTCGTCATAATGGGGGCCGCCGATGCTGACGCCGATGGCCACGCCAGCCCCGAAAAAGGCGACCAGCGCCGGGGCGTAGACCGGCGGGGGCGGCGGCCCGCCGACAACGACGGTGCCGCCCGGTGCCCAGGCCCAGCGGCCACGGATATCCACCCACCGCCCGTAGTGGAAGGGGGCGAATCCCCACGGCGCATCATCGATCCAGGTCCATCCCCAGGGGGCGACATAGGCCCAGTGACCGTCGCGGTAGGGCGCCCAGTCAGGCGCGACCTGCGGATACCAGACCTGCCCATAGTCGGGCGTGGCCTGCCAGCTGCCGTATTCGCCCAGGTCGTCGGCGCCCGGCATGGCCATGACGTCCGGCGGGGGCGTGGAAGAGCCGACGCGGTCGGTGCGCAGCATGGCCGTCAAGAAGGGGTCGTGTTCGGCGGGTCGCACATTGACGTTGGGCGGATTGTCGCCCGTGATCTCCCCCGTCTGCCCACCATTGATCCGCAGGGACAGGCCCTGGCCGCTGAGTTGCGCCGACCCTTCCAGCACGGTGACGCGGGTGGGGGTGTCAGTATCCCCGGCCGAAACCTCGTACTTGCCGGGCCCCTCCAGCGTGACCAGGCCGCGCGGCGTGCGCAGGCTGTAGCGTTCGCCGGGCAACAGGCCCCGGATGCGCACATAGACCTGGCCCTGCGCGAGGTCGGCGGTGAAATCGCGGTCGTCCAGGCTGTCGATATCCAGCTCGGTGGTGCCGTCCATGATCAGCCGGGTGGTGGAGATATCGACCGTGGCGCTGGCCCCCGGCTCGGTCCACAGCGCGTTGCCGCTGGTGAGGGGGTAGTTGGGGGTGGCGGGGTCCCACTGGGTGCCGTCGGCGGTGTGGAAGGAGACGGTGCCCTGCACCCGTGCCAGCCGGCCCACCCGTGCCGGCGGATCGCCCGCATATTGGTCGCCGCCATCGTCGTAGGCCGGCGCACCCTCTTGGGCGCGCGCCAGATCGCCCATGAACGGGGGTATGGTCATCAGCAGCGCGAGCGCGGTCATGGCGCCGTAGCGAAGGCCGAGGCGCCGGGCCATGGGGCGTTCAGGTACCGCATAACTGGACATGATGGCAGGTTCCACCCTGGTTCTCGTCAATCCATGTCAGGCTGCGCGCGCATGGTGGCATAACTGCGACGAATGATGGCCCCTATTTGGACGGTGGGCGAATCCTATTGCCCGGGGCCAAACGCCGCGCGCAGAGTGCGCCCGCCCGGTCACGGAGGCCGGTTGGTGTAAGGGTTCCAGAATCATGCAGCAGTCGTTGGATACCGTGCGCGGCGCCTTCGAGGCCGATAACGCCCCCCTGGTCCCCCGTGTCCGGGCCTTCCTGGCCGATGTCCTGCGCACGCCCGCGTCCCATGCCCGCTTCATAAACGAGCTGTCGTTGATGGAGCATATGGGCAG
The DNA here is from genome assembly GCF_007828035.1 of Nitrospirillum amazonense. GTDB lineage: Bacteria > Pseudomonadota > Alphaproteobacteria > Azospirillales > Azospirillaceae > Nitrospirillum > Nitrospirillum amazonense. The sequence continues at coordinate 416,614 of NZ_VITV01000001.1, forward strand.
CAACAAGATCATGGCGACCCAGCATGGCGCCGGCATGGACCTGCCCACCCTGAAGCACCTGGCGGAAGAGGCACGCCACGCCTTCTTCTTCAAGCGCCATGCCGAGGGCGTGGCCCGCCGCCCGCTGGACTATGTCCAGGCCGACCTGCTGTCGCCCGCCGCTGGGCGTCTGTATTTCCAGAAGCTGGACATCGCCGTGGAACAGGCCCTGGCGGGCGAACCGCCCCGCTCCAAAGTGCTGTACCTGCACATGTCGCTGATCGTGGAGTTCCGCGCCGTGTGGTTCTACCACCTCTATGAGACGGCGTTGCGCGGGGCGGGATCCAAAATCTCGCTGAAAAGCCTGCTGGCGGAGGAACAGGGCCACCTGTCCGACATGGCGACGCGGCTGGGCGCCCTGGGCGCGTGGGAACCCGCCCGCCTGGTGCGGATATGCCAGACGGAAACCGCCCTGTTCGGCACTCTGCTGGGCCGTCTGGAACGGGCGGTCGCCGCCCCCGCAGCCGTGGCGGCCTAACCTAAATCACCCATAGCGCCCAGGCGGTTGTGCGCTGCGGGCTGGGACGGATGAGTCCCGGCAGGTTGGCATCCATCGATGGCCAGCACGCCGCTACCTTGGCCGCCCGCCGGGTCAGCGGCGCGCCGGCGCGTAGCCTAGAGGCATCCCCGTTGCCGCCTGCTTGGATCCCCCGCGTGAGGGCGGCTTATTGCTACAGCTAAACCGTGCTTAACCTCCATTATTTGCAATTTACCTGTCACTTTTGATCACATATGCAATTAAGAGATGTTTTGACTCGCAGTAATCTTTTTTGGTGCTACACCCCGAGAATTGCACCTCTGTGGTTGTGTCGGCGGCCCCTTGCACCACCGGCACCCATGTGCAGCGATTCAGAGAGGCCGAATATGACGGGGGAAAATGCGCCTGGTTTGAGGCGCCGCATCTTAACCGCGCAACAGAATTCGCCGGCACTGGGGCCACTGGCCCAGTTGCCGGGTCATTGGGTGGGCAAGGGCCGCGGTTGGAACATGATCGCCTTGCCGGTCGATGCTGCGCATTCCGGGGGGGTGTCGGGCAAGTTCCGTATCCTGTTCAATCAATTCGATGAAAGCTTGTCCTTCACCCACGAACTAAACGACGTGCCCAATCGCGGCGCGCCCAATGATCAAAAGATCGTAGGGTTGCAGTACATCCAGAATGTCACGCAGGTTGCCGCCATCGACTCCATGGGATCGCAGATTTCGCCCCTGAAGGCCGGCGAGGGTATTCACCGTGAGCCGGGGTTCTTCCTGAACCTGACCAATGAAGTCACGATCAGCGCGAACACCCCGCCCATGAACGGCCTCCCGCTGAATGTCGCGCGTGTGGGCAGTATTCCCCACGGCGACACCATCACCACGCTGGGTGTGTCCATCGACGTCACCAACGCGCCCATCAGCCTGGCCCCGGCCACCATCGGTGATTTTTCCGCCCTGCCCATCGGGGCGGGACCACGCGACCTCAGCAACCCCTACCTGGCGCCCTACAAACAGTTTCATGACACCCCCTTTAAGGGTGATGTGCCCTCGTCGGGCTTCCCCGGCTTCGACCCGACCGACCCGCTCAGCCTGCTGACCTTCCCGGCGGCGGAAACCTTCTCGAAAATGACCGTGCTGCTGATGGATACGACGGTGCAGGGGGGTATCGAGAACCTGCCCTTCATCGTCAAGAACGCCAATGCCACGGAGATGCGCTTCGTCCTGTGGGTCGAGGAACTGCCCGGCCATACCCCGGACCAGCCGAAGCTGCAGTTGCAGTACGCCCAGCGCGTCATCCTGGAGTTCTTCGATTCCCCCGAGTTCCCGGGACGGAAGATCCAGTGGCCGCACATCACCATCAACACCCTGCAACTGGTGCCGTGATACCACTCGCGGCCGAGCCACCGGCCGCCCAACCTGCCGTGGAAGGGGGCCGGGTCAGCTCCGCCGTCCGGTCGCATGGTACCGGACGGCACCGGCCCTTACGCGGTGCCGTCCAGCAGCAGCGGCCAGGCCCAGGCGTTGCGCTCGGTGAACAGGCGCAGATGGCCAATAGCTTTGGACCCGGCCTCCGCCGGGGTGATGACCCGGTGGCTGATGGTGGCCGCCGGGTAGAAGTCCGCCAGGCGGCGCACCCGTTCCGGCGGCATCATCTCATCATCCGCGATGCCCACCAGGGTGACGGCCCCCGTCATGCGATCGGGCATCGGATAGGGCATGGCCCGGCCCCAATCCACCCGGTAAAAGGCGCGTGAGGTGCACCAGCGCCGCCACTGCCAGAACACCCCCTTAGGCAAATCCGCGCCCAGGCCCAGCAGCCGCCCCGGCAGATACCCGCAAAGCAGGGTAGCCAGCGGCCCCAGCAGGAACCAGAAAGCGATGACCGAGGGCATGTAGCTCAGCGGGTGCTTGGTCCAATGCGCGGGACCGGAGGCGACGGCGATCAACCGCGCCACCCGTCCGGCGTTGGCGTGGAAAGGCAGGCACATGCCACCCAGGGAATGGCCGACCACCCAGATTTCGGCCTCTGGATACCGATCGCATAGCCAGTCCAGCGCCGCCGCCTGGTCGACCACACCCCACACCGCCATGGTGGCGTCGGACCGGGTGACCGGCCCGGCGGCCGACGCGCCGAAGTCGCGGTAGTCATAGGTCAGCACCGCCGCGCCCCGGGCTGCCGCCAGCCAGGCGGCGAAACGCGTGTAGTAGTCGCGCGGCACGCCGGTGGCGCCATGCAGCACCACGGCCAGCCGGGGTTCACGCCCGTCCGGCGGCAGGGCCAGGCGGCCGGCCAATTGGGCGCCATCCGGGGTGGTGATGTGTACCGATTGGTCGCTTGTATCTTCCGCCATCGACGCGTCCCCCGTCCGCTGCGATCCGTTCTATGGTGACCGCCATAGAACGGGATATCACTAGACCGACCGACATACAATTGGCATTAAGGGGCATGCCGCGCCTGTCAGATGCCAAGAAGCTTTTCGTCGATACCGCCGTGACCCTGTTTCGGCGCAAGGGCTACAATGGCGTGGGCCTGAACGAGATCATCGCCGTCAGCGGCGCGCCCAAGGGTTCGTTCTACCACCACTTCCCAGGCGGCAAGGAAGAGCTGGCGGAAGAGGCAGCCCGCCTGGCCGGGCATCGCATCGCCCGCATGATCGACCAGGCCTTCACCGACGCCCCCACCTTCGCCGACGGCGTGTACGCCCTGGCCGACACCATCGCCGACTGGTTCGAGGCCTCGGACTGGCGCGATGGCTGCCCCGTCACGGCCTTGGTCATCGGCGCCATCCCCGACTCCGCGCGCCTGTCCGCCGTGGTGGCGGAGGTGCTGGAGGACTGGGCCGTGCGCACGGCAGGCCATGCCGAGCGCCTGGGCGTCAGCGACCCGCGGGAGCGGGCGGCGCGCTTTTTCATCGCGCTGGAGGGCGCCTGGCTGCTGGCCCGGGTGCAACGCACCCGTGCGCCGTTCAAGCTGGCGGCCGCCATGGTGCTGTGAGAGCGTTTCCCGTGCACGAGGCGAAGGGGGCGTCCACCATGCGTATGCTAGGCCTGATCGGCGGGATGAGCTGGGAAAGCACCACGCTCTATTACCGGCATCTCAACACCATTGCCCGTGACCGGCTGGGCGGGCTGCATTCCGCCCGCGTGCTGCTGTGGTCGGTGGATTTCGCCGAGGTGGCGGCCAAGCAGCATGCGGGTGACTGGGCAGGCGCCGGGGCCCTGATGGCCGATGCCGCCCGCCGCCTGCAGGATGCGGGTGCCGAGGCGCTGATGATCGGCACCAACACCATGCACAAGTCGGCGGACGCCGTACGCGCCGCGACCAGCATCCCCCTGCTGCACATCGCCGACGCCACCGGCCGCGCCCTGAAGGCCGCCGGCAGCACCCGCCCGGTCCTATTGGCCACCCGCTATACCATGGAGCAGGACTTCTACCGCGGCCACCTGGCCCAGCACTATGGCGTGGATGCCCTGGTGCCGGATGCCGCCGGCCGGGACACCGTCCACCGCGTCATCTACGAGGAACTGTGCCGGGGCATCGTGCTGCCCGGCTCCAAGGCCGCCATCCTGGCGGAGGTGGATCGCCTGCGCGCGGCTGGTGCCGATGGCGTCATCCTGGGCTGCACGGAAATCGGCATGATCATGGGTCAGGACGACAGTGATCTGCCAGTATTCGATACAACGCGACTGCATGCTGAAATGGCCATGGACTTCGCGTTAACAGATTAATATCTGAATGTTTTACGCCTATGGATTGCAATCCTCCATAGGAACGCTAGCATGGCGCCAGCGCGTCGGTTGGCGGGGTATGGGTGTTGTCCAGGTGGGTGAAGGGGGCCTTAGGCCTGGCCATCGTGGCCATCGTCGTTGCCGGATGGAATCTGGTCAGCGTCACCCTGCCCGTGGCCCGCGCGCTGGACCAGGATCCACGCAACACCCCGGTCCATATCGTCACCTATCACCGGGCCCTGGTGCTGCCGGGCACCCTGGTGGTGGACGTCTGGGGCACGGCGCCCACGGCCACACCGCTGGATGTGCTGCGCGTCCTGATGCAAGCCGCCGCCACCTTGCATGAGCGCAGTTATGACACCGTGGTCCTGGCCTATCGCGGCCGGCCCCGCTTCACCCTGCCCGGCTTTTACTTCCAACAGCTGGGCCATGATTACGGCCAAGGCGAGAATGCCACCGCCCTGATTCGGACCCTGCCGCAGAACGTGCGCACCCTGGACGGCAATGCCGCGTTCGAGACCTGGACCGGCGGCATGCTGGGTGTCCTGGACCGGCAGATGGACGACGTGCTGACCTTCAGCCGGCGCTGGTGGATGGAACCCCACACCTCTTGAGCCCGATACCTCTTGAGCCCGATACCTCTTGAAACGTGCTACCGCTCTCGCACAAGGTGCACGCCGCCCACGGTGCGCTCCAGACTGGCCAGCACGTCCGGAGGCAAGGGCCCCGCCGGCGCCTCCAGTCCCATCACCCCGTAGCGGCCGGCCAACAGGGCTGGCGCCAGGCACCACCACACCTGGTCGCGTGCCACGCCGGGATGATCGGCCAGATAGGCGTCGGCCGCTTGGTCAATATCATCCAACAGGGCCGCGGCGACGCCCCACTCCCCATAGAGCGCCGCGATGGCCTGGCGCAATCTGGCGGCGTTTTGGCGGCGGGCGGCCAGGATGGCTTCCACCGTGGCATCCCCCAGGTCAGGCGGCGTCACGGTCACGCCGTCCTGGGCCAGATTGGGAATCTGGCCACGGACAGCGTCCATCTGCGCCGTCAGGTGGGCGCGGGCATCGGCCGTGTCGCGCGGGTCCAGGCTGTTGGTCGAATGGAATTCCACCACCCCGCCGGGCGCCACAATCTTGCGCCGTCCCGCCAGGAAGGGCAGCAGGGCGCAGGCGGAGGCGCATCGCCCCTGGACCATCACGTCCAACTGCCGCCCATGGATCAGGCGGGCCATTTCCAGAGCGACCGCCACGTCGCCGCCCCCGGAATCCAACACCAGCGTCCGTGTCTCCGGCGTCAGGTTACGCGCCAACAAGTCAGCGTCGCCGAGCGGATGCTCGCCCGGCAGGAAGCGCCGGGGCAGGATTTCACCGTGGAAGGCCAAGGTGGCGGCGTCCACCCTCTGCCACGCCCTGTCCTGATAGGCCTGGGCGCGTACCACCATCGGATGCAGCAGGGCCACGGTCAGCAGGCTGGCCCACAGGAGCCGGCACCTCACGGCGTGGCCGGGGGACAATGCGGGCGGCGCGGAAGATCGTGCATGGACGGCCTGGAATGGTTGCGATCAGCGCATCACGGGGGTCGCCGCATGGAACTGACACGATAGCTTGCTACTCTACCCGCAGCGCCCAGGCCCCCGATAGAGCGGCCAAGGGTGTATTCCATTGCATCGAGGAGGATCGTCATGGCCCAGTTGAAGCGCACCGCGAACGCCGTCTGGCACGGGACCGGGAAGGATGGCGACGGCACCCTGACGACGCAGAGCGCCACGCTGTCCAGCGTGCCCTATTCCTACATCGCCCGCTTCGGCGATGGCAAAGGCACCAACCCCGAGGAACTGATCGCCGCCGCCCATGCCGGCTGCTTCAGCATGGCGCTGGCCTTCATGCTGTCAGGCGCCGGCTTCACCCCGGAAGAGATCAAGTCCGACGCCGTGCTGACCATGGAAGGCGAAGGCGGCGGCTGGCGCATTTCCGCTGTCAAGCTGACGGTGCGCGCCAAGATTCCGGGCATCGAGCCCGGCAAGTTCCAGGACCTGGCCGCCGAGGCCAAGGCCAACTGCCCGGTGTCGCGGGTGCTAAACGCCGAGATCACGCTCGACGCCGCCCTGGCCTGATCAGAACGGCCCAGCGCCAAAAACAACGGGCGGGGCCTCGCGCTCCCGCCCGTTTTATTTCGATGGCGAAACAGTCCTTATTCGGCTGCCTCGGTCCGGCGCGGCTGGCCGGACCGGCTGGCCTTCAGTCCCTCGGCCACCAGGAACGCCAATTCCAGCGCCTGGTTCGCGTTCAGGCGCGGGTCGCAGGCGGTATGGTAGCGCTGGGCCAACGCGTGCTCGGTGATGGCCTGGGCGCCGCCCGTGCACTCCGTGACGTCCTGGCCCGTCATTTCGAAATGCACGCCGCCGGCATGCACGCCCTCGCCCCGGCAGGCGTCGAAGAAGCCGCGCACTTCGGCCAGGATGCGCTCGAACGGGCGCGTCTTGTAGCCGGTGGCCGACTTGATGGTGTTGCCGTGCATGGGGTCGCAACTCCACACCACGGTGCGGCCTTCGTCGCGCACCCGGCGCAGCAGCGGCGCCAGCTTGTCCGACACCTTGTCATGGCCCATGCGGGCGATCAGGGTCAGGCGGCCGGCCTCGTCCGTCGGGTTCAGGATGTCGATCAGGCGGATCAGCTCATCCGGGTCCGTGGTCGGGCCGCACTTCAGGCCAATGGGGTTCTTCACGCCACGCAGGAATTCCACATGCGCGCCATCGGGCTGGCGGGTGCGGTCCCCGATCCACAGCATGTGGGCGGAGACGTCGTACCAGTCGCCGGTGGTGCTGTCGACGCGGGTCAGCGCCTGCTCATAGGGCAGCAGCAGCGCCTCATGGCTGGTGAAGAACTCCGTCTCGCGGATCTGGGCGGTGGTCTCCGCCGTGATGCCGCAGGCAGCCATAAAGGCCAGCGCCTCATCCAGGCGGTTGGCCAGGTCGCGGTACCGCTCTCCCTGCGGGCTGCGGTCGACGAAGCCCAGGTTCCACTGGTGCACCTTGTGCAGGTCGGCATAGCCGCCCTGGGCGAAGGCGCGCAGCAGGTTCAGCGTGCTGGCGGCCTGGTTGTAGGCCTGCACCATACGCTCCGGATCCGGCACCCGCGCCTCGGCCGTGAAGTCGAAGCCGTTGATGATGTCGCCGCGGTAGGAGGGCAGTGAGACGCCGCCAATATCCTCCAGGTCGGCGGAGCGCGGCTTGGCGAACTGGCCGGCCATGCGGCCCACCTTCACCACTGGCGTGGCGCCGCCGAAGGTCAGCACCACGGCCATCTGCAGCATCACGCGGAAGGTGTCGCGGATGTTGTTGGGATGGAACTCCGCGAAACTTTCGGCGCAATCGCCGCCCTGCAGCAGGAAGCCCTGGCCCTTGGCCACTCGCGCCAAGTGGTCCTTCAGGCGCCGCGCCTCGCCGGCGAAGACCAACGGCGGATAATTGGCGAGGCGGGCCTCCACGGCTTGCAGGCGCTGGGTGTCCGGATAGGCCGGCATCTGCCGCACTTCCCGAGACCGCCAGCTATCGGGCGCCCAGCGCCCCGCCTTATCCAGTGCCATGACCCACCTCGTGAAACCCGAAAGCCAGCCTGAATTCCAAGACTTTAAGAGTAGCGACGGAGGTATCCGACGGTCGCGGGCGCGAACGCCCCTTCAAGTCTGGCAGCAAGCCGGTCTCGTTATGTACTGCCCTGTTTTATACTTTTCCAGTCTTCTTGAGGCCCTTTCACGCATTACTGTTACCCGGCAAACGCGGTTGCCGGTCGCGCCACCCCTTGAACAAAGCCCTACCCTATCCAGATGGCCGAGTCCCGGCCTAGGCAAGATGGCTTAGACTGTTCCCCTTCACGGGTCCAAAACGGGCCGGCCATGGGTCGTCAAAGGCGATCGGGAGAGGCGGTATGATGGTCCAGAACACGCGCGCCCGCGCGTCCCTGACGCGGCTGGTCCGGGTCGGCCTGCTGGCGGGCGCCTGCCTGCCCAGCGCCGCCGCGGCGCAAACCTACGCCACCGGCTACTCCGCCGGCTGGTGGTCGCAACTGGGCCTGACCAACGCCATCGAGGTGGCGGCCACCGGCGGCAGCGGCATCACCATCGGGCTGGTCGATACCGGCGTGGTGGCGACCCAGGCGGACGTCACCGGCCGCGTGTCCACCGCCTCCGCCTGCGCCGCCCGCACCTTCACCTGCCCCAGGGGCTACACCGACGACAACGGCCACGGCACTGCCACGGCCGCCATCGCGGCTGGCGCCGTCACCAGCACCGGGGCCGGCATGGCCGGTGTGGCGCCCAAAGCCACCATCCTGTCGGAGAAGGCGCTGAACGTCGGCGGCAGCGGGACGGACACGGATGTGGCCAATGGCATCATCAAGGCCGCCGACGCCGGCGCCAAGGTCATCAACCTGTCGCTGACCTACCTGCCCACCAACGCCATCGTCACCGCCATCAACTACGCCGCGGCCAAGGGGGCGGTGCTGGTGTTCGCCGGCGGCAATTCCGCCACCGCGCTGAATGGCGGTGCCAATTCCACCGGCCTTTCCGCCGCGGCCCTGACTCACCTGGCCTTCGCCGGGTCGGTCAGCGGCGCCAACAAGCTGTCCAGCTTTTCCAACACGCCCGGTTCCGGCTATGCCGTCGCCGGGACGACGCGGGTCAGCTACGCCTCCCTCTGGCTGATGGCCCCGGGCGAAAGCATCGTCGCGCCCGGCATCCAGTACGGCGTCAATGCCCTGGCCTATTGGAGCGGGACATCCATGGCCGCCCCCATGGTGTCCGGCGCCGTCGCCCTGCTGGAGGCCACCTGGCCCGTGCTGTACCGCAACGGCACCGCCACCGCCGTCCTGTTCGCCTCGGCCGCCGACATGGGCACCAAGGGCGTGGACTCGACCTATGGCAACGGCCTGATGAACCTGACGACGGCGTTCAAGCCGTTGGGCACCCTGTCGGTGGTGGAGGCCAACGGCAAGTCCCTGCCCGTCACCAGCCTGACGGGCAGCCTGATCACCGGCGGCGCCCTTGGCGCGCTGGGTAGTGTCAGCGCCCAATTGGCCAGCTATACCGCCTTCGACGGTTACCAGCGCAACTTCACCGTCAACCTCAGCGGCCTGATCGCCAAGCAGCCGGTCTCCGCCTCCTCCATCACCGCGGCCCTGCCCGCCCCCACCGTCACCACCAGCAGCACCAAGTTCGCCGACGGCGGCGGCCTGACGCTGGCTTATACCGACAGCCCCAGCCTGGGCACCACCGGCCGCCCCCAGGCCCTATCGTCCCGGGACGGCTATGCCGGCCATGACGGCTGGGCCCTGTCCTACAGCCAGGGCGGCATGACACTGGCCGCCGGCCAGGGCTTCCCGGCCGCCGCCTCCTTCGCCCAGGCGCTGTGGGGCGACGCGACGTCGGTGGCGGATGCCGCCGGCACGACCGCCGGCACGCTTGGCGTGTCCACGGCCCTGACCGGCCTGGCCCAGGGCGGCGGCTTCGCGGCCCTGGGCACGGATCTGGACGGTTGGGTGGGCCGCGCCCTGGGTGGCGCCCGCCTGGCGCTCAGCTGGTCGGGCGCGCCGGGGACGGACAGTTTATCCCGCCGCGACCTGGCGGGCGGCGACTGGAACCCGTGGCGCGGGCCCGTGCTGACTGGCGGCGGGCTGGACCGCCAGGCCGACGCCGTGGCCGCCGGCCTGAACTGGACCCTGGGGCCGGGCTGGACCACCAGCCTGTCGGCCAGCCTGCTGGATGAGCGCAACGGCCTGCTGGGCAGCCGCTATCGCGGCGGCGGCGTGGTGGGCCTGGGCGACCATAACGATACCGTGTCCCTGGGCTTGGCCACCGCCGTCACCCTGTGGCCGGGCGGCAGCCTGATGCTGGACGCCAGCTTGGCCCGCACCGGCGCCGCCGACAACGCCCACGGCGTCGTCAGCGGCATCGGGCCCCTGCTGGCGCGGTCTTACGGCCTGGCGCTGGCCCAGCGCGACACGGTGACGGAGGGCGACAGCCTGACGGCCGTCTGGCGCCGTCCCCTGCGCGTGGTCGCCGGCACCGCCACCCTGCTGATGACCAGCGTGGACGACCAGGGCTATGCCACCACCACGCCTATGCGGGTGTCCCTGCGGCCGGACGGGGCGGAGACGGACATGGCGCTGAGCTACGCCGCCCCCGTGGCCACCGGCCGCTGGGGCCAGGCGCTGAGCGTGACCGGCAGCCTGGAACTGCGCCAGGACGCCGGCAACATCCGGGGCCTGACCGATCAGGTGGCGCGGGTCGGCCTCAACTTCCGCTTTTAAAAGCTGTTCGCCACATCGGTCATGTAAAATTCAAGCGCCAGGGTGACCGCGCGCACATCCGCCACCTGGGGCGCCCGTATCTTGGCCGCCATCCCAACCCTATCGGAGTGCACCCGATGTCGCTTTCCATGTACCAGGCGTCCGTGCCGGTGTTCCTGCGCCTGCTGGGCAATCTGTCCGCCATCCTGGACAAGGCCGTCGCCCATGCCGAGGCCAAGAAGATCGACCCGGCGGTGCTCGTGAATGCCCGCCTGGCCCCCGACATGCACCCGCTGGCCCGCCAAATCCAGATCGCCAGCGATGCCGCCAAGGGCGCCGCCGCCCGCCTGGCCGGCGTCGAGGTCCCCAGCTTCGCCGATACCGAGAGCACCTTCGCCGACCTGCAGGCCCGCATCGCCAAGACGGTCGATTTCCTGAAGAGCGTGACCCCGGCCCAGATCGACGGCAGTGAAGAACGCACCATCACCCTGAAGATCCGGGGCGAGGATGTGCCTTTCCCCGGCCAGGCCTTCCTGCTGTTCTTCGCCATCCCCAACTTCTTTTTCCACGTCACCACCGCCTACGACATCCTGCGCCACAATGGCGTGGAGCTGGGCAAGATGGACTTCCTGGGCCGTCCGTAAGCGACATCCGGGTCTTACCAGTGCGGAAGGCGGCGTCCCCGGGGCGCCGCCTTTTTCATGCGCGCGCTACTGCCATATTCTGTCAGCAGCATATCGTAAAGTGACCCCCAAGACAACCACCGACACCCTTGGGAGACGTCGCGATGCTCACCTTCTTCCACTGCCCCAGCACCCGCTCGTCCAGCATCCATTACCTGCTGGAGGAACTGGGCGTGCCCTATGAGAGCGAACACATCGACATCCGGGCCGAAGGCGGCGCGCCGGAAAGCTATCGCGCCATCCAACCGCACAAGAAGGTGCCGGCCGTCCGGCATAACGGCGTGGTAGTGACGGAGCGCGCGGCAATCACCCTCTACCTGGCTGATGCCTTTCCGGAGGCGGGCCTGGCCCCCGCGCTGGACGACCCGCGCCGCGGCCCCTACCTGACCAGCGTGGTCTACATCGATTCCGTGGTCGACCCCTGCCTGGTGGCGCACATGAACCAGTGGCCCTACGACGGCAAGGGGGCGGCCTACGGCAAGTTCGAGGACATGGTGACCAACCTGGAGCGCACCTTGAGCGCCCACGACTACGCCGTCGGCGACCGCTTCACCGCCGCCGACACCCAGTGGGGCGTCATGATGTACTGGGCCCTGGACGTCATGGGCCTGTTCAAGGACAAGCCCGTCTTCCGCGCCTACCTCAGCCGCCTGGCCGAACGTCCCGCCTTCCAACGCTTCGTCCGGGCCATGGCCGGATAATTCGGAGACCCGGAATCTCCCGCTGGCTGGCCGAGGGGGGCCTTAGCCCCCCATCGGCGCATCCCAGGGATTCAAAATGGCGGCCCCGCTATGTCTCATGTCCTGGACGCTACCCTAACACCATTCGCGACACCACCAGCCCTCATGGCTTGCGGACCACCGCGCCACCCTTCATGACAAAGACGACGTTGGCCACGGCGCCGATGTCCTGGGTGGGGTCGCCGGTCACGGCCACCAGGTCGGCCAGCAGGCCGGCGTGGATGCGGCCGAAATGGTCGGCTTGGCCCAGGATGCGGGCGTTGGTGGCCGTGGCCGCCGTCAGCGCCTGGACCGGGGTCATGCCGTAGCGCACCATCCACACCAGCTCACGCGCGTTCTCGCCATGGGCGAAGACGCCCACGTCGCTGCCGCAGCCGATGGTGACCCCCACCTTCAGCGCCCGGCGGAAGGCAGCCTCCGCCGCCTGCATGGCCGGCGTGGGCGGGGTCTGGCCGGGGACGTAGCCCTTGAAATAGCGGCTGGTGGCCTCCGGCGCCGTCAGGGTGGGCAGATAGGCGACGCCGCGCTTGGCCATTTCCTTGAAGGTGGTGTCGGTGCCGTCATAGCCATGCTCGATGGTGTCCACGCCGGCCAGCACCGCCCGGCGCATGCCCTCATCCGACGCGGCGTGCGCCGCCACCGGGCGGCCGGTGTCGTGGGCGGCGGCGATCAGGGCCGCCATTTCCGCCTGGCTGAAGGTGGGGCGGGTGCCGCCGTCCGGCCCTGTGCGATAGTCGGCATAGAACTTGATCCAATCCGCGCCGCGCGCCGCCTGACCCCGGGCGGCGGCGGCCACCGCCGCCTCACCGCTCGCCTCTTCCGCCCCCTGGGGCAGGTCCATATCCTCGCGGAACTTGGCAACGGAAGGTCCGTAGGCGCCGCTGGCCACGATGGCACGGGTGGCGACGAACAGGCGCGGTCCAGGGATCAGCCCATCCTCGATGGCCTTCTTCAGCCCGATGTCGGCATAACCCGCCCCCTCCGTCCCCAAGTCACGCAGGGTGGTGAAACCCGCCAGCAGGGTGGCCGTGGCCTGACGCCCCGCCCGCAGGGTGCGGTAGGACAGGCTTTCGCGCAGCACCTGGTCGTCCCACGACGCCTCGTTATAGGGGTGCAGGAACAGGTGGGAGTGCAGGTCGATCAGGCCGGGCAGCAGCGTGGCGTCCGGCAAATCCAGCACCGCCACATCGGCCGGCGCGCCCAGGGACGCCTCAGGCCCCACGGCCTGGATGTGGTCACCCTTGACCAGGACGGCCCAACCGGCGTGGGGTGCCGTCTCCTCCGCCGTCCAAACCCGTGCCGGGCGGATCAGCAGCAAGGCATCGTCCGCCCGTGCCACCAGCGGCAGCAAGAACAGGACCGTGGCCACGCAGGCCGCGAGCAGCCCCCTTGGAGTGAACCGTCGCATGGGATCAGGGCTCGTTCTTCGGATGGGCCTTGGCGACGCCCTCGTCCTTGAAGATGCCGAATTCCGGCGTCCCGCCCTGCTTCACCCGGATGCGGTACATGCCGGTGGTGTTGAAGCCCCAGGCCAGCGTGCCGTCGGGGGCGGCGGCGATGACGCCGCCGTCGCCGCCCAGGGCCGTCAGGCGGTGCTGGATGACCTCATCCACCGCCGCCTGCAGCTTCATATGCTGGTACTGCACCAGGGCGCAGATCTCCCGCGCCACCGTCAGGCGGATGAAGTACTCACCCGACCCGGTGGCGGAGACGGCGCAGGATTGGTTTGAGGCATAGGTGCCGGCGCCGATGATGGGGCTGTCGCCGATTCGGCCCGGCCGCTTGGCGGTCATACCACCGGTGGAGGTGGCGGCGGCCACGTTGCCCTTGGTGTCCACCGCCACGGCGCCCACCGTGCCGAAGCGATGGGCGTCAGCCGGCTCGAAGTTTCTGAGGTCCAGCAGGGTATGCTTGTCCGGCTCCGCCGGCGCCCCGGCCGGACGCGGCGGTACCGGCACGCCCTTGTCCGTCAGTTCCTTCACCAGCGCCTGCCAGCGCCGTTCGGTGAAGAACCAGGCGGGGTCGGCCTGTTCCAGGCCCGCCTCCTTGGAAAAGGCGTCCGCCCCCTCGCCCGCCAGCAGGACGTGCGGCGTCTTTTCCATGACGGCGCGGGCCAGGCTGATGGGGTGGCGGGTATGGGTGACGGTGGCGACGGAACCGGCCTTCAGGGTGGCGCCGTCCATGATGGCGGCATCCATCTCATTGCGGCCGGCGGCGGTGAAGACGGCCCCCCGGCCAGCGTTGAACAGGGGGTCATCCTCCAGCACCTTGACCGCGGCCTCAACCGCGTCCACCGCCGCGCCGCCGGACTTCAGCACGGCGGTGCCGGCCTCCAGCGCCGCGGTCATGCCGGCCTGGTAGGCGGCCGCTGCTTCCGGTGTCAGCTTGGCGGGATCGACCGTGCCGGCACCACCATGCAGCTCCAGCGCCCAGGGATGCGTTTTTTCGGCCGCCAGCGCCGTGCCGCCCAGCAGCGTCCACCCTAAAGCCACACCCGCCAGCATCCGCGCACCGGTCGTCGCCATGCCCCTGTCCCCTCAACGCCGTTATCCCTGACCGTCCCTCAAGGACGGCCGCCGATCATCCCGCAGAACGGATAAGGGATAAAGGCCCATCAGCCAGGAACGTCAGCCCGCGGCCAGGCGCTCCCGCGCGCTCATGAACGGACCGGTGGGGGTGCGGGCGGTGGCGAAGGCGCCGAAGCCGATGGGGCGGGGCATGTTGACGTACACCGCCTCCATCCCGCCCTGGCGGCGGTAAGTCTCATGCCAGAAGCCCGCACCGGCATCCTTGGCCAGGAAATCCCGCCACCAGGTCTTGTGCGGCTCGCTGCGGGTGAAGCGCTCCAGGCTGTCCAGGTCGCGCCAGTACTGCCGCATGCCGATGTGGCGCAGGCCATAGATCATCCGTTCATGCGCCAGCAGGCCCTCGGGAAAATCCCGGGCGATGCGATTCAGGCCCTGGCCCAGCCGCATCAGGCCCCGGATGCCGCGCAGGCTGTTCACATGAAAGCCCAGGTAGATCACCACCAGGTCGGGATAAGCGGACAGGTCGACCGAGGCGCGGCGCTGTTGCATGACAGCCTCTCAATGAAGTTTACTTCGTAAACATACGGCATTTAAAACAGGGATGTTTACAGTGTCAACTGAGAAGGCTGCCTATCATCACGGCAATCTGCGCGACGCCCTGGTGCGCACGGCGCTCAGCCTGCTGGAGGAAAGCGGGGTGGAGGCCCTGACCCTGCGGGCGGCGGCGCGGGGGGCGGGGGTGTCGGCCATGGCGCCCTACCGCCATTTCGCCGACAAGGCCGACCTGCTGGCGGCGGTGGCGGAGCAAGGCTACGCCGATCTGCGCGACAGGCTGGCCCGGGCCGACACGGCGGCGGACCCGCGCCAAGCCCTGGTGGAACAAGGCGTGGCCTATGTGCTGTTCGCCCTGGAACGCCCGGCCCTGTTCCGCATCATGTTCGGGGCGTCCCTCGGCAGCGGCCTGCCGCCGAAACCACCACCCACCGCTGGAAGCGCGTACGGCATCCTGGCCGCCCGGGTTGCCGGCCTGGTGCCGGAGGAGAAGCGCGAGGCCGCCGTGGTGGCCGCCTGGTCGCTGGTCCACGGCCTGGCCTGCCTGACGGTGGACGGCCGACTGACCCCCCAGGCCGATGCAGCGTCGCCCGAGACCCTGGCGCGCCAGGTGACCGGCCTGTTCGCGGCGGGGCTGCCGGCGTGATGGCGTGAAGCCTGGACGGGGGCATGCCGCGCAGGCGATGATGCCGCCGTCCCAGACGTCCCCGACAAGGGCCCCATCAAGGGCAGCGCCGCCTCCATGACCGTACCGTCGACTCCGCCATCCGCCGCACCTGCCCCCGCATGGACCCTCTGGCTGGATCGCCGCGTGCTGACGGTGCTGTTCCTGGGCTTCGCCAGCGGCCTGCCCTATTTCCTGCTGTTCTCCACCCTGTCGGCCTGGCTGACGGAGGTGCACGTCAGCCGCACCGCCATCGGCCTGTTCGCCATGGTGCGCAGCCCCTTCACCTTCAAGCCGCTGTGGGCGCCGCTGATTGACCGGCTGCCCCTGCCCCTGCTGACGCGCGCGCTGGGCCAGCGGCGCGGCTGGGCCCTGGTGACCCAGGCGGCCCTGATGCTGGCCCTGCTGGCCATGGCGTCCAGCGACCCTGCCGCCAACCTCTATTGGCTGGCGGTGGCTACCGTCGCCACCTCCTTCGCCTCGGCCAGCCAGGACATCGTGCTGGACGCCCTGCGGGTGGAGTTGCTGCCCGACACGCTGCAGGCGCCGGGGGCCGGCGCCTATCTGGTGGGCTATCGCCTGGGCATGATCGTCGCCGGCGCCGGCGCCCTGTATCTGTCCACCCTGGTGCCCTGGTCCACCGTCTACGTAGTCATGGCGGCGCTGGTGGCCATCGGCATGGTGGCGGTGCTGCTGGCGCCGGAGCCCGCGCGTCCGCCGGCCCCGCCCCGCCAGCGCTTCGATGTCTGGGTACAGGATGCGGTGGTGGCGCCTTTCACCCGCTTCGCCACACGGCGCGGCTGGCTGGCCATCCTGGTGTTCGTGGCCATTTACAAGCTCGGCGACGTCTATGTGAACGTCATGGCCACCAACTTCTTCCTGAGCGACGGCTACACCAAGGTGGAGATCGCGGCGGTGACGAAGATGCTGGGCATGGCCTGCGCCATAGCCGGCGCGATAGCCGGCGGCACAGTGGCCGGGCGCACCGGCGCGGTGCGCGGCCTGTTCCTGTGCGGCAGCTTCATGATCATCACCAACCTGATGTACGCCGTGCTGGCGACCCAGCCGCACAGCGTGACCCTGCTGGGCTTGGTGGTGGGGCTGGAGTTCTTCGCCGGTGGCATGAGTGCCGCGGCCTTCACCGCCTTCCTGTCCCGCCTGTGCGACACGGGCTTCACCGCCACGCAATACGCTCTGCTGTCCAGCCTGGCCACCCTGCCGCTGGACATCCTGTCAGGCGGCACCGGTTGGCTGGCGGACCAGCTGAATTCCTGGCCGCTGTATTTCGCCGTCAGCGCCGGCCTGGGCATCCCCGGCCTGATGCTGCTGGCCTGGCTGGCGCGGCGGGCCGACATCCATCACCGGCCGGCGGAAGAAGAAGCCGTTGCCGGTCAGGACGGGCCGCGACCCCTGCCGGCGTGATCGGCAAGCGGTGCCGCCTCCACCGTCACCGCCCCCAGGTCGATGCCAGCCTCCCCTCCCTTGCCCGACAGCCTTACGCTGCCACCCACCAGGCTGACGCTGTTGCTGATCCCGGCGCCGCCCAGGGTGCGAT
The DNA here is from genome assembly GCF_007828035.1 of Nitrospirillum amazonense. Taxonomy (GTDB): domain Bacteria; phylum Pseudomonadota; class Alphaproteobacteria; order Azospirillales; family Azospirillaceae; genus Nitrospirillum; species Nitrospirillum amazonense. The sequence goes on from NZ_VITV01000001.1 coordinate 433,865, forward strand.
TCACGCCCGCCAGCAGACCGCGCAGATTGATGGGCCGATCGGCATAGATCACCGGGTCCAGCACCTGGGTGCGCAGCACCAGCCGGCCGCTGGTCAGCGAGGCCAGCGGGTCCACCTCCACCACCGCGCGGGCGGCGGTGATGGACGGCCGGTCGGGCGTCAGGGGATTGGCCAGGCTGAGGTCATGCAGCACCAGGCGGGCGATGACCCCGCGCTGCACCTCCGGCTCCGCCCGCACCACCACGCCGCTGGCGGGGTCGTCGCTCAGGCGCGCCATGACGGTCTGGGCCCAGCCGGGCAGATCCACCGCGTAGGGGAAGACCACCACCAGGACGACCGCCATGAGAATGAGGAACCCCACCAGGCGGAACAGCAGGCGGAAGGGGGCCGTGATCAGGGACAGCATGCGGGTTTGGCGGCGTCCAGGCGGATAGGATGCGGCGGTGACTGTATCGGTGGTACCCTTGCCCCGCCACCTGTTCTTCGCGGCGCCGATCGCCCGGCGCGGGAGGGATTGGCGCTTGATAAGGGCCGCGTTCGGCGGCGCATCGGACCCATGCCGAAAAATGCGCCGTGGCTTTGGCGAGGGCCTTGACAGGCCCCGGTCAGGTGTCCTACATGACGGCCCTCACCAACGCCGGCCCGTCCGGCGGTGGTTTATGGCAGCGTAGCTCAGTGGTAGAGCAGGGGAATCATAATCCCTTGGTCGGGGGTTCAAATCCCTCCGCTGCTACCAATTCGGTGGTGTCTAACCCGCACCCGCCGCTTACACGAACCCCTGGGGCGACCTGCACGGACCCCAGGGGTTTGTTGTTTCTGAACATCGCGATAGCTTACTGGCCCACGGTGTTGCCGACCGACCCCGGTTCCGGCGTCTCCCCACCCAGGACACGCACGAACAGCAGTTCGTCGCCCTCGCTGCTGGCCAGCGTCAGGGTATCCAGATCGCGGCCGGGATCACGCTCGCGGGTCAGGGTGGTGGCGTTGGCCAGGACGTTCAGGTAGTCCTGCTCCAGCTTGGCGCGTTCCGGCGACAGGCAGGCCATGCGGGTGGTGGCGGCCGGCAGCACCTGCAGGTATCCCCCGCCCAGGGTATAGCCACCGCGATAGCGGTTGCAGCCGGCACTGCCCGACAGGATGTTGGCCGCCCCATCGCGGCTGAAGCGTATGCTGATAGGCCCGCCGTTGCCGCCGGGCATGAGGGGATAGGCGCCGCCGTTGCGCTGCTGCCAGTGCTGCAGTTCCCACCCCGTGCCGGCCAGGTCCTCCGCCGAGACGTTGGACACGGGCGTGGGCATGGAGCACCCGACCAGGGCCAGAGCCGCCAGGCACATGATCGCAACGGTACGCAGCATCCTCATCCTCCCCAAGGTGTCGGCAAGCCCTTGTTCCGCATGCCGAATGTGGTGAGGTCAGACTACGCGCGGGCAAAACCGCTGGCGATACCCCTTAAGCGTGCGCCGTCCGGCTAGGGGGCCTTGCCCTCCGGCCTAAGCGGGTCCGTTTTCCAGAACCAGGCGAAGGCGCGGGCGTATTCCGCCGCCGTCTCCGCCGTGCTGCCGGGCGTGGTCGCCAGGCTGTGGTCGGCACCGGAAATGCGCCGCAGGGTGACGTCGCGTCCATTGGCGAGCAGCGTGGCGGCCGTCAGTTCCAGTGACAGCAGGGGTGTGGCCTGGTCCTCCGTCCCGCCGGCCAGGTAGACCCTCGCCTTGGACCGCCGCAGTTCCTCCGCGGCCGAAACCCGCAAGAAGGAACTCCACCGCCGATAAGGGTGGCCCCAGACGAAGGTGGTGGCGTTGTCGGGGTCGGCGTTGATGGCCCGTACCTGGTCCGCCAACCCGTCCAGCCCGTCACGCCCGACATGGGCCCAGCCGCCGCCCAGGTAGGCGAAGGCGATGATGTCGAACAGTTGCGTGGGCCCGCCGGCGCCGAAGGCCGCGACATCGGTGATGGTGGCGTCGTGCCCCGCCAGCAAGGCCGCCATCACCGCCCCTTCGGAATGGCCGAAAGCCAGGGTGCGGGCCCCGTCCACCCCCGGCTGTCCCCGCGCGTCGGCCAGCGCCGCCTGCAGCGCGGCCAGCCAGCGCTCCGCCGTGAAGTCCTGGTTGAAACGGGCATCGCAGCCTTCCGCCCCCGTGCCCTTCGCCCCCTCGGGCAGGCCGGCATAAGGCTTGTCCACCGCCAGCACGGTGAAGCGGCCATCCTTGAGGGCGGCACCCAAGGCGAAGAAGCGGGTGCTCCTGCGGCCGTCCGTGTCATGGAACAGCGCGGCGCAGCCGGACCCCTGGATGATGACGGCCAACGGCCGCGGCCGCCCCTGGGGTATGGACAGATAGTAGGTGATGTCGCGTCCCAGAGAGTCGGTGACATGGTGTTCCAGCACCGGCCAGCCCGGCACCGCCGTTCCGGCCGAGGGGGCCGCAGCCGCCCATCCCGCGCACATACAGCCCATGCATGCCCAGCCCGTCAGGGCCAGGCGGCCCATCCGTCCCCGCATCATCCACCCCCATGTCGTCCACTTACCGGAGAGTGTATGAGGCGCCAGAGCTACAATCCATGTGATGTTGGTGACGGCTCGGTAACAGCCGCATGCACCAGACGGCTGATACCGCCCAGGACCAAGCCATCGGCGCGTCCCGCGAAGTAGCGGGGGTTCAGCTCCACCGGGCCTACATCCTCCACCGCGCCGTAGCCCAGGCGGCGCAGCTCGGCCCCCAGCGCATCAGGGGTGAAGAAGCTCCGCCACGGCTCACCCTCCGCCGCCGCGCGGTCGGCCATGGCCTGGAAGGTGGTCTGCTGGGCCTTTGTCAGGCGGTCGGGCGGCAGGCTGTAGTCGAAGACGATGGCGCTGCCGGCGGGCAGGGTCGCCACACGGCGCAGGGTATCCAGAATGGCGTCCCGCGTCAGGTAGACGGTGACGCCCAGCCAAGCGATGAAGGCCGGACGGTTCCAATCGAACCCGGCGCGGGTGAGGGCGTCCGTCAGCGTGTCGCGCTCGAAATCGATGGCGGCATAGGCCACGCCGGCGGGCGGCGCGATACCCGCCGCCTCCAGCATCGCGCGTTTCCAAGCCTGGGTCGCCGGGTGGTCGACCTCGAACACCCGCACACCGGGATGGGGGTTGCGATAGGCAAAAGTGTCGAGCCCGGCGCCCAGCACCACGTACTGGTCCACGCCGGCGGCCACGGCCATCGCCAGCCTATCCTCGGCGAAGCGGCTGCGCGCCACCAGGGCCGCGCGCAGGAAGCGGGCGGGCGGCGCGTGCAGCCGCGCCTCATCCGCCCGGATGCGGGCCTCGGCGTCCGGCCCCAGGATGGGCAAGGCCACCGGGTCGGCGAAAATGACGGGCGCATCCATCACCTGATGCGCCGCCCGTAACGCGGCAACCGCCAGGGCGGTACGGCTGGGACGGCCGGCTTCCATTAAAGGAACCTCAAGCAGCAACGGCGGTGTGCGCCTTGCCCTTGGCGGGCGTCAGGCGAATTTCCACATCCACATCCAGATCATTCAGGAAACGCAGCAACCGATCCAGGGTGAAGCCCGACAGCTTGCCCCGAACCAGGGCAGACACCTTGGGCTGATCAATGCCTAGGATTTGCGCTGCCTGGACCTGGGTCAGCTTACGTTCTTCGATCACGTCACTGATGCGCGACGCAATTTCCGCCTTGACCTGGCGTATCTCCGGGTCAGGCAATCCCAAGTCCGCGAAGACGTTGCCGCTACTCACCATTACGTCGTCATTCATTGCGCTTATCCTTTTGGCGCCGACGATGATCTTCTTCAGCCAACTTCAGGCGGGTCCTAATTAAATCCATATCCGCTTGAGGGGTCGCGATCCCCCTCTTCGATTTCTTCTGAAAGGCATGAAGGACATAGATGGCATCTTCAAAGCGGACCGTATAAACGCACCGGTACGCATCCCCATCATGGTCATCAAGCAATTCTAAAATCTGACTTCCGCCAAAGCCCTTAAGCGGCTTCGCATTGGGGTGCTTTTTCCCAATTTGGGCTTGGTAAAGTCCAAAGCCCACCAAATCTTGAACATCCTCAGGGAATTCCCTCAAATCCTTATGGCTTGAGGCTATCCATCGGACTTCTCGCCTTCCCAAAACCATAACCAGTATGCCCCTCCTTAGGGCCGGCTGAATGGGTGGTCATTTCAGCTTCTCCTTCATCGTCAGGTCGTCAGGTCGTCAGGTCGTCAGGTCGTCAGGTCGTCAGGTCGTCAGGTCGTCAGGTCGTCAGGTCGTCAGGTCGTCAGGTCGTCAGGCACAATATGCCAAATTTAGCATTCCTTCAAGCGCACAGCGCTCCGCTGGATTCCTAGCTGGGTCTACGGGCTCAATTTGTGTCGCGGCAGCTTAGGCCGCGCCCACGATCCAGCCGCCGCCCAGCACGCGGTCGCCCTGGTAGAAGACGGCGGCCTGGCCGGGGGCGACGCCGAACTGGGGCTGGTCCAGTTCAACGGTGGCTGCCCCCTGGGTATCCAGGAACAGGCGGGCCGCCAGGGCCGGCTGGGCGGAGCGCAACTTGACCGTCACGGGCACGCCATCGGTTGGGATGGCACCGCCCAGCCAGTTCACCTCGCGCACGGTCACGCGGGTCCTGGCCAGGGCCGCGCGCGGGCCCACCACCACCTGGGCGCTGGCGGCATCCACGCGCACCACGTAAAGCGGGTCGGTATCGCCGCCGGGCTCCACCGCCAGGGTGGCGTTGCCGCCCAATCCTAAGCCCTTGCGCTGGCCCACGGTGTAGTGGATGACGCCGTCATGCCGGCCCAGCACACGGCCGTCGACATGCACGATCTCACCCGGCGTGACCGCGCCGGGACGCAGGCGGTTCACCACCGCCGCGTAGGAGCCGTTGTGGACGAAGCAGATGTCCTGGCTGTCCGGCTTGTCGGCCACCGGCAGGTTGTAGCGGTCGGCCAGCGCCCGGGTTTCCGTCTTGGGCATGCCGCCCAAGGGAAAACGCAGGAAGTCCAGCTGCGCCTGGGTGGTGGCGAACAGGAAGTAGCTCTGGTCCTTGGACGGGTCGGCGGCACGGTGCAACTCGGCGCCGTTTGCCCCTTGCACCCGGCGCACGTAATGGCCGGTGGCCAGCGCCTCCGCCCCCAGGTCGCGGGCCTGGTCCAGCAGGTCACGGAACTTGACCCGCTGGTTGCACCGCACGCAGGGGATGGGCGTTTCGCCGCGCAGGTAGCTGTCGGCGAAATCCTGCATCACCGCGTCGGAGAAGCGGGATTCGTAGTCCAGGACGTAATGGGGGATGCCGATGGTCTCGGCCACGCGCGAGGCGTCGTAGATGTCCTGGCCGGCGCAGCAGGCGCCCTTGCGCCCCACGGCCATGCCGTGGTCGTACAGCTGCAGGGTGACGCCAACCACGTCGTAGCCCTCCTCCTTCAGGAGGGCCGCGGTGACCGAGCTGTCCACCCCGCCGGACATGGCGACCACCACGCGGGTGTCGGCCGGCGCCTTATCGAAGCCTAGGGAATTCATGGGCCCGCATATGGGCCAAGATGCGCCAAAGCGCAAGCGCGGCCTGGCGGTCATTCCCGCAAGGCCGGCCTGTGTGTTTGCACGCCCTCAGACGCCGGGCGCCCGCATCCGCGGGCTTGGCTTCCTCGCTCCGCCCTTCGGTGCTCGCTCCGGCGCCCGCGGTCGCGGGCTACAACGGCATGAGGAGAACCTCATGCCGTCGGCATCACTTGGCGCCCGGCAGCTGCACGACCAGGCCGTCCAGCTCTTCGGAGATGCGGATCTGGCAGCCCAGGCGCGAGGTCTTGGTCAGGCCGAACGCCAGGTCCAGCATGTCCTCCTCATCTTCCTTGGCATCCGGCAGCAGGTCGTACCATTCCGGCGCCACGACGACGTGGCAGGTGGAGCAAGCCAGCGAGCCCTCGCAGGCGCCTTCCAGATCGATGTTGTGCCGACGCGCGACCTCCAGGATCGACAGGCCCAGCGGCGCGTCCACCTCGCGGCGGGTTCCATCGGTCTCAACGAACGTCATCTTGGGCATGGGATCTGGATCACTCTGATAAGGGTTGGCCAATAAATGGATCGTCACCGGCGGGCGCCCCGGACGCCGCCCGGATCAGCCTGCTTTGGTAGAGGGCGGCGGCCCACTTGTAAAGATGGCGTCACGCATGCCGGCCGCCAACGGTGCGCCTGCGGCCGGGCGCGTCATGGAATCGACACGGACGGCGCTGTATGAAGGTCGGGAATCGCTGCCCATGACAGACAAGGCCCGTCCCATGCTGCCCCTTCGCTGGCTGTTGCCATCATTCCTGGCCCTCGCCCTGATGGCCCAGCCCGCCGTCGCGGCCAAACCCCAGGGCACAAAAGCGGCGCCGGGCGATGGTCCCCAGGGCATCGCCAACCTAAATCCCATCGCCCTTGAGTACGGCGTCAACACGCTGGACAACTTCGCCCCGGACGGCCGGACGGCCATCGTCATCCGCGCCTGGCGCGATAACGGCAACGCCTGGGGCCACGCCACCTACATGGTGTTGATGAAGCCGGCCGGCGGCGACCGCCACGGCTGGAACCTGGTGTCGGTGGAGGCGGAGACACCGCCCGGCGTCGCGGAAATCGTGCGGGACAGCCCGCACACCGGGGAGGACGCATTGCGATCCGTCGTCTTCGCCCACGGCACGGTGGAGGGCAAGCCGCAGACCTTGCTGTTGATCGCCACCCGCAAGATGGGTGACTCCGTCCCCGACCCGGCCCCCACCACCATCGCCGTCTATCAGCTGACCGCCAACGCCCAGGACGACGACCCCGTGGGCACCACCCCCGACACCTTCCGCCGCATCCGCAGCTGGCAGACCAAGAAGCCCTATTGCAGCAGCGACGCCGCGCTGGCAACCGAGCTGCACATCCCCCGCCCCGCCGACAGCGAGGCGCCGGAGACGGCCGACGGCTGTTCCTGACCCCATCCCAATCGCCGCTTCCGCCAGGATCCGTAATGGCTTAGCTTGACGGCCAAACGGTTCGGGCGCCGGATCGCCCGCAATTGGGCATTGGCTGGATGGGGAATGGCATGACGATGGGCAAGGGCGCGGCGTGCGCGGTGGCCGCCTTGGGTTTGGCGTTGACGCTGGCGGGGCCAATGGCGGCACCGGTGGCCCTGGCCCAAGGGGCGGCCCAGGGGGCCGCGCAACAGGGGCAGGACAAGCCCTACAGCGTGCCGGAACACTACACCAAGTATGAGTACCGCATTCCCATGCGCGACGGCGTGGAGCTGTTCACCGTCGTCTATGTGCCCAAGGACCAGTCCAAGACCTATCCCTTCCTAATGGTGCGCACGCCCTATGGTGTCGGCGCCCGGGTGGGCAGGGAGCTGTGGTACGGCAGCGAGGCCTATCCCAAGCAGCTGGGCCCGTCACCGGACTTCGACAAGTCCGGCTACATCTTCGTCTTCCAGGATGTGCGCGGCCGTTTCATGTCCGGCGCCAGCTGGGTGGAAATGCGGCCGCACATCGACGTCAAGAAGTCCAAGACGGACACGGACGACAGCAGCGACATGCACGACAGCGTGGATTGGCTGCTGAAGAACGTGCCGGGCAACAACGGCAAGGTCGGCATCTGGGGCATCAGCTACCCGGGCTTTTTCACCTCGGCCAGCATCATCGACAGCCATCCGGCCATCAAGGCGGCCTCGCCCCAGGCGCCGGTGACGGACCTGTACATGGGCGACGACGCCTATCACGGCGGCGCCTACATGCTGGCGGCCAACTTCAGCTTTTACGCCGCGTTCAAGCCGCAGAAGAACCCGACCACGGAACCGCGCGGCTGGTCGGACTATGATTTCGGCACCACCGACGGTTATGACTTCTACCTGAGGAAGGGCAGCTTGGCGCAGATCAGCGACCTGTTCAGCAAGGAGGACGGGATCAACTGGCGCGAAATGGTGGACCACCCCACCTACGACGATTACTGGAAGCCGCGCGCCATCGCCCCGCACCTGAAGAACATCAAGGCCGCCGTGCTGACCGTGGGCGGCTGGTTCGACGCGGAGGATCTGCACGGCCCCTTCACCACCTACAACGCCATCGAGGCGCAGAACCCCGGCACGCCCAACAACCTGGTGATCGGCCCGTGGGTGCACGGCGGCTGGGCCCGGTCCTACGGCCGCAAGCTGGGCGCGGTCGACTTCGCCTCAGACACCGGCGATTATTACCGCAAGAACATCCTCTTCCCCTTCTTCGAACAACACCTGAAGGGTGCGCCCGACCCCAAGCTGGCCAAGGCCACGGTGTTCGAGACGGGAACCAACGTCTGGCGCCAGTATGCCTCCTGGCCGCCCAAGCAGGCGCAGACCCGCACCCTGTACCTGCAGCCCGGCGGCGGCCTGGCCTGGACGGCGCCGACGGCCAAGAACGGGACCAAATTCGACGAATACGTCAGCGACCCGGCCCATCCCGTGCCCTACGTCGGCTACGTCACCACCGACGTGCCCAAGGAGTACATGGTGGCCGACCAGCGCTTCGCCACGACCCGGCCGGATGTGCTGGTCTACCAGACCGCCCCGCTGGAGAACGACGTCACCATCGTCGGGCCGGTGTCGCCCAAGCTGTTCGTCTCCACCTCGGGCACCGACAGCGACTGGGTGGTGAAGCTGATCGATGTCTATCCGCAGGAGCTGCCGCCCGGCCAGGCCGGTGGGGCGGAGGGATCGACCGACCCCAAGGCCGACGTGCCGCCGCCGTCGGTCGATCTGGGCGGATACCAGCAGCTGGTGCGCGGCGATCCGCTACGGGGCAAATTCCGCAACAGCTTCGAAAAGCCGGAACCCATGGTGCCGGACCAGGTTACGCCCATCCGCTACGCCCTGGCCGACGTCAACCACACCTTCCGCCGCGGCCACCGCATCATGGTGCAGATTCAAAGCAGCTGGTTCCCGCTGACCGACCGCAACCCGCAAACCTTCGTCGATATCCCCAACGCCAAGCCGGAGGACTTCAAGGCCGCGCGCGAACGCGTCTACCGCAGCCCCGACTACCCGTCGGCACTGGAGGTGCGGGTGATGCCGGGGGTGGGCGCGCCCTGAGCCGTCAGCGCCGAGCGGGCGCGCGCCGCAGGTCGTCGATCAGTGGCACGATGGCCAGCAGCAAAAGCAGCAGGGCCAACGGCACGGTCACGGAAAAGCCGATGGCCTTGAAGCCCAGGGCGCCCAGCACCCCGCCGATGAAGAACGACCCGACCAGGCTGGACAGCAGGCGCAGCTTGGCTAGGTCGGCGTGGACGCGGGTGGCGTCCTGGCCGGCGGCCCTGACGGCGTCCGGCGCCCGCCGGTTCCAATAGAGCATCTTGCCCAGCTCGATTCCGATATCCGTCACCATCCCCGTCAGGTGAGTGGTGCGGATGCGGGCGCGGGATATCTTGGTGATGATGGCGTTCTGCAGACCCATGATGAAGCACAGCAGCGGCACGGCCACGTCCAGGAAATAGGGAACCGCAGGGCGCAGCACGCCCAGCGCGCCGAAAAGCAGCAGCAGGGCGGCCTCAAGCAACAGGGGCAAGGCGTACTGGCTGGTGTTGGCCCGGCGCCGGCCCCAGTTGATCAGGATGGCGGAACAGGCGGCGCCGGCCAGGAAGGCGCCCAGGGCGCGCAGCCCCATCAGAACCATGTCGGTGGCGCCCAGCACCAGGTTGTCGGCCAGGCCCGACACCACCCCCGACATGTGCGACGTGTACTGACCCACCGCCAGGAACCCCCCGGCATTGGTCATGCCGGCGACGAAGCACAAGGCCACGGCCAGCTGCGTATCCTCCCGGTCGCCGCGTTCCGGCGCGATCAGGCGTCGCAGACGGTCCAGCGGCCCCGCAGGGCCCGGCCGCCGGGCGCCGTCGTCAAAGGAGGAAACGCTGGCGTAAGTCTTGTCCATGCCCCGCACCCGGTGGCTGCCGGGCGGCCCAGGCGCCGCCCATCCCCAAACATAGCGCCCGAGGGCGGGGGGTGATCAAGGATGGGGATCGACGGGGGCGTGTCTCAATCCAGGTCAGGCGGCGTCACGGCGCCCAGCGCCTCACCCAGCTGCTGGCACAGGGCCAGGCGCTCGGCCAGTGCCGGCACGGCGGCGAGGTTGTCGTTGTGGAAGGCTGCGGACAGGTCCACCAGGGTGCCGGCGATGGCGCCGATGACGCCCAGGGTCGCCTGCTCCAGCTGGTCCTCATCCACCGGGTTGGCGGCGTGCAGTTCCGCCACCTGGGCCGCCAGATCAGCCATGTCGGCATCCTCCGGCCCCTTGCCCGGCGTGCCCGGCAGGTCGCCGTCCGGGCGCACCAAGTCCAGGAGATAGCGGGCGCGGGCCGCGGGATCGCGCAGGGTGGCGTAGGCCTGTTCCACCGCCTGGCGGTGCCGGTCGGCCAAGGCGCGTTCCTGGGGCCCGCGCGACTTCAGCCGTTCCGGATCCAGGATGCGGATGAAGCCGGTCCGCTGGCGGTCCAGCACCGCGCGCTCAACATCGAAGCGGCGTTCCAGATTCAGGCGTGCGAAGGCGTCCAGGTCGGCCGGCGGCTGGATGGAGCCGCAGTTGTGGCAGAACAGCGCCCGGCCGGAGACCGGCTTGCCACAGGCCCAGCAATCCCCCATGCCGCCCGGCACCACGCCGGAGACACCCTGTCCCGCTCCGTTCTGCGGGGCTTTGTTCCCACCACTACCTTCGGCCATGCGCCCGCCTACCCCTGCTTCACCCCGCCCCCGGGGAGTCATACCCTAGCCCGGCCTTCTTAAGCCAGCCGGGGCGCAACCCTACTGCTGCCGCACCGTCTGCGAAATGACAGACTGCCTATCCTGTGGCGATAGATGGGCCTGCTGTGCCGCCGGTGCCGGCGCACGACGGCCGTGCAGAGCCGTCCAGGCGTCGGCGAACTGGTGCACCTCATCTTCGGTGGTCGACCAGCCCAGGCTGACGCGGATGGCGCAACCGGCCAGATCCGGGCCCATTCCCATGGCCGCCAGCACGTGGGAAGCCGCAACCTTGCCGCTGGAACAGGCGGAGCCACTGCTGACGGCATAGCCCGCCAGATCCAGCGCCATCACCTGCGTTTCCCCCCGCCAGCCGGGCGTCACCAGGCAACTGGTATTGGCCACGCGCTCCGCCCTGGCGCCGGCCACGACCAATTCCGGCGCCGCCGCCCGCAGGCGCGCCTCCAACCCGTCGCGCAAGACCGCCAGCCGGTTGAAGGCGCCGGCGTCGCAGGCCGCCGCCGCCGCGCCGAAGCCGACGATGCCGGCCACGTTCTCCGTCCCCGCCCGCCGCCGCCGCTCCTGTCCGCCACCGCGCAGGATGGGGGCCAGGGGGGCGCCGTCGCGCACGGCCAGGGCGCCCACGCCCTGGGGCCCGCCGATCTTGTGGGCGGAAACGGTCAGGTAATCGGGCGCGAGGGCGGCCCAGTCCCAGGCCAGGCGGCCCACCGCCTGGCTGGCGTCGCAATGAAACAGGGCGCCGTGGCGCCGCACCAGGGTCGCCACCTCGGCCACCGGCTGGATGACGCCGGTCTCGTTGTTCACCGCCATGAGCGACAGGAAGGCCGGGCGGCCGGCATTCCCCAGCATCGTGTCCAGCGCGCCCAAATCGACCACGCCATCCGGGTTGACTGGGCAGCGGCCGGCCCCCGGGGTCGCCTCCAGCACGCTGGCATGCTCGATGGCGCTGGTGATGACGGGGCGCTCGCCGGCGCTGGCCAGCGCCAGGGCGTTGGCCTCCGTCCCGCTGCCGGTGAAGATCAGGGTGGCGGGGGGGAGGTTCAGCAGTGCCGCCACCTGGCGGCGCGCCACCTCCACCCGCCGCCGCGCCTCACGCCCCTGGGCATGGACGGAGGAGGGGTTCCCCGGCAGGGACAGCGCCGCCACCATGGCCGCGACGGCCTCGGGCCGGGGCGGGCAGGTGCCGTTATGGTCGAGATAGATCGACGGCATCAGGGTGAACCGGTTGGAAGGGACGGTCAGGCCGTTCAGCAGGGTGGGCGGCCGGACTTGCCGCACTCCTCATCCCCGACGCCGGCCCGGGCCATCTGGGGGGCGATCATCTCGGGGGTGACCAAGGGGACGATGGGGGCCGCCTGCTCCAGTTCCTCGATGCGGCGGCTGAGGGTGCTGACCTGGTCGGTCAGCGCCTGCAGGGCACGGGCCACGGGGTCGGGCAGGTTGTTGCAGGGCGTGCCGTAGGCCAGGAACTGGTCCTTTTCCGTCTTGGCCTTGGCCGTGACGGCGCGGGCCGGGATGCCCACCATGGTGGCGCCCGCGGCGACGTCGGCCACCACCACCGCGTTGGCGCCGATGCGCGCCCCCGACCCTATGGTTATGGCGCCCAGGATCTTGGCACCCGCGCCGATGATGACATTGTCGCCCACGGTGGGATGGCGCTTGCCCTTGCTGAGCGAGGTACCGCCCAGGGTGACCGCGTGATAGAGGTGGACGTTGCGGCCGATCTCCGCCGTCTCGCCGATCACCACGCCCATGCCATGGTCGATGAAGAATCCCTCGCCTATGGTGGCGCCGGGGTGGATTTCGATGCCGGTGCCCATGCGGGCCAGGTGCGAAATGAATCGGCCCAGCGTCGGCCAGCCGTTACGCCAGCAGTGGTTGGCCAGGCGGTACAACAGCACAGCATGTAGGCCCGGATAGCACAGCAGCACCTCCAGGGTGGAGCGCGCCGCCGGGTCGCGGGCTTTAATACCCTCGATCTCTTCTTGAAGACGCTTGAACACCGATGCGCTCGCTGTGGTATAAATCGCGCCCGGAATGGTCGTCTGCCATCATTGCAGCCTGGCCGTCCCGAGAAACGGGGGGTCAGATTGTCCGATGCGTCCGCACATGGCTCCAGGAGGCCCAGCCTTGCGATATAAGATCGCGTGCCTGCGGGGTCAAGCGATGCCAGCGCCACGGGCCTTGATGTGGCTGTTTTCCCCCCGTGCAGGTTCCAACGGTACGGGTACCACGTTCCATACAGCAGCGGAAACGGAGCACGATGCCTGAAGTCATCATCAATGGACCGGCCGGCCGGATCGAGGGGCGCTACCTTCACGGCAAGTCGACCAACGCCCCCATCGCCCTGCTGCTGCATCCGCACCCGCAGTACGGCGGGACCATGAACAACAAGGTGGTCTACACCCTGTTCCACGCCTTCGCGCAGCGCGGCTTCTCTTGCCTGCGCTTCAACTTCCGTGGCGTCGGCCGCAGCCAGGGTACCTATGACCGGGGCGAGGGCGAGCTGTCGGACGCCGCGTCGGCGCTGGATTGGCTGCAGACCTACAATCCCAACGCCACGGCCTGCTGGATCGGCGGCTTCTCCTTCGGCGCCTGGATCGGCATGCAGCTGCTGATGCGCCGGCCGGAGATCGACGGATTCGTGTCGGTGGCCCCGCCCGCCAACATGTTCGACTTCAGCTTCCTGGCGCCCTGCCCCTCCTCCGGCCTGATCGTCCACGGCGACAAGGATGAATTGGTGCCGGACGCGGCGGTGACCAAGCTGGTCAACAAGCTGTCCAACCAGCGCGACATCAAGATCGACTTCAAGAAGGTCGAGGGCGCCAACCACTTCTTCAACGACCGGTCCGACGCGTTGAATGAGGTCGTGGGCACCTACCTGGACAACAATCTGGGCAAGACGCTTGCCGCCGAATAGAAACGGACCAGCGTTTTCCCGAGTACGCACCCGGCCCGGACGACGTGCCCTGGCGGCCGTTTTCCGGGTGGCGGTCCTGATATCATGCGGCATGGCGCTGGGCTATCCGCCGCCGGCGCGCGCGGTCATCGATGACGCGCCCCCACCCAACCCCACGCTGGTGATGGTCTTCGCGGAGCAGCCGCCCGTGCTGAACTGGAACCGCGAAACGCAGCAGCCCTACGGCCCCCTGGTCGACACCATGAACCGGGTGGCGGCCCGCGCCGGCCTGACCCTGGTGTGGCAGGAGCCGTGGACCCGGCGACGGCTGCTGAACGACCTGGACTCCGGCCGCCAGCCCCTGTGCACTCTGAACTGGGCGTTGACGCCCGACCGGGCCCGCCGTTTCAAATTCACCGATCCGTTGGGGCCGGCACCGGATTGGGTGCTGCTGGTCCGGGCGAGCGACCCGCGCATCGGCACCAACCCGACGCTGGCGGACCTGCTGACCCGCCCGGACCTGGTCTTCGGCTTTTCCGACGGGTCATGGGCGGACGAACGCTACGTCCAGCCGGGGCGCCCTCACCAACCAGGGGCTGACCAACCAGGGGCCGGCCAACCAGGGGCTGCCCCCACGCCCGACGCCCCCAACCGGGAGCGGGTGCGCGGCGGCCAGAGCACCCTGGTGGCCATGGTGGCCAAGGGCCGCATCGACTTCGCCCTTATCAACCGCCTGGCGTTGGACCGCATGCTGGCGGAACGGCACATCTCCCCGGCGGACCTGCGGATCATCCCCACGCCCGACGCCGGCCCCAGCCAGCCGGGCCGCGTCATGTGCACCCAGTCGACCGCCAGCGCCCTGATCGACCGCCTGAACCAGGCCATCGCCGAAGAGGCCCGCGTGCCCATGGCCGGCGATTGAGGCCTTCCGCCTCACAGCACCATGCCGCCCGACACCTCGATGCGCTGGCCGTTGACCCAGCGGTTGGCCTCGGTCAGCAGGCCGGCGATCATGGGACCGATGTCCTCGGGCAAACCGGGACGGCCCAGGGCGGTCATATCCGACACCCGCTTGTTGACCTCGGGATTGTCGCGGACGATGCCGCCGCTGAAATCGGTCATGACGGCGCCGGGGGCGACCGTGTTGGCGGCGATGCGGCGCTCGCCCAATTCCTTGGCCAGATAGCGCGTCAGAACCTCGACCGCTCCCTTCATGGCGGCGTAGGCGGCGCTGCCGGGAACACAGACGCGGGTCAGGCCGGTGGAAACATTCACGATGCGGCCGCCGTCGTTCATGAGGGGCAACAGCGCCTGGGTCAGGAAGAACACGCCCTTGAAATGCACGTTGTAGAGGGTGTCCAGCTCCGCTTCCGTCGTCGTGGCGATGGCGTTGTGGTGCGAGGTGCCGGCGTTGTTCACCAGGAAATCAAAGCGCTCCACGCCCCAGTCCGCCAGCAGGGCCCGCACCTGGTCGACGAAGCTGCCGAAGGTGACGGGCGCACCGGTGTCGAGCCGCAGGGCCGCCGCCTTGGCGCCCAGCCCTTCGACCGCCGCCACCACCTTGTCCGCCTCAGCCCCATTGGCGTGATAGGTGAAGATCACGTCCATGCCGTCGCGGGCCAGGGCCAGGACGGTACTGCGGCCCAGGCCACGGCTGCCACCCGTCACGATCGCCACCTTGCCCTTTGACACCACTGAATTTTCCAAGGTCATCGCTCATCTCCGTGCGAATGGGTGTTGACCTGGAAGATAGGCGCCGGCCCGTTTCGCTTGAATGCCGGAACCCCGCTAGTTCTTGCCTGATCCTGCTCGGCTTCCCACTTCCTGACGCAACGGCCCCCAAGCGGGGCGCCAAGCGAGAGTATGGGACATGTTGGACGCCCTGGTTGAGGCGGTGACCCGCTATACGGACGCGCAAAGCGGAACCAGCCCCTATCCCACCGCCATCGACGGCTTCATCGTCATGCGCACCAACCAGCAGAAGCCGCCTTCGCACATCATCCACAAGCCGGCCCTGTGCCTGGTGGTTCAGGGCGCCAAATGGACGGCCTTCGGCGACCGGCGCTATCATTACCGTGCCGGACAGGCCCTGATGGTCAATGTGGAGATGCCGGCCTCCGGCCAGGTCAGCGAGGCCAGCCCGGACAAGCCCTACCTGGGCATCGTCATCCAGCTGGACCTGGGCATCCTGCGTGAGGTGTGGGAGGGGCTGGACAATCCCCTGCCCGTCAGCGACGCCACCGGGCCCGGCGTCTTCGTCACCGACTTCGACGGCCCCCTGGCCGACTGCGCCCTGCGCGCCGTGCGCCTGCTGGACCGGCCCCAGGCCATTCCGGTGCTGTATCCCACCATCATGCGCGAGATCTGCTACTGGCTGCTGAGCGGCCCGCATGGCGCGGAGGTCGCGCGCATGACCTTGGCCCAGAACCACACCCAGCGTGTCATCAACGCCATCCACATGCTGCGGGCGCGCTACACCGACGCCATCCGGGTGGACGAGCTGGCGGCCGTCGCCCAGCTCAGCCCCTCCGCCTTTCACCGGCATTTCAAGGCCCTGACCTCCATGACGCCGCTGCAGTACCAAAAGCGGCTGCGCCTGCTGGAGGCGCGGCGCCTGATGGTCTCGGGCGCGGCCAACGTCGAGGACGCGGCCTTCCAGGTCGGATACGAAAGCCCGTCGCAGTTCAGCCGCGAATACGCCCGCATGTTCGGCGCGCCGCCCCGGCGCGACACGGAAGCGTTGCGCCGGCTGGAAGGCAGCCGGGCGGCCTGATCAAGGGTGCGACACCGACACACGCGGTGCCGACACCCATTCCCGACGAAGAACCCGGCTGGCTTTACGGGCCGGCGTTTTATAGGAATGGGGGATGTGATAACAGACGTCTTCCTTTTCGACAGACGTTTCCCAGCTGGCAGAGTTCATCCATGAACAGCGCGTCCCCCTACGCCCCCAAGTCCGAGTTCCTGCGCGTCATGACGGAGCGCGGGTTCTTCCACCAGTGCACCGATATGGAGGCGCTGGACGCCGCCTTCCTGGCCGGGCCGGTGACGGGCTATATCGGCTTCGACGCGACGGCGGACAGTCTGCACGTGGGCAGCCTGGTGCAGATCATGATCCTGCGCTGGCTGCAGCGGACGGGGAACCGGCCCATCGCGCTGATGGGCGGCGGCACCACCAAGATCGGCGACCCCTCGGGCAAGGATGAATCCCGCCAGCTGCTGACCAACGACGCCATCGCCCAGAACATTCTGGGCATCCGCAAGCCCATGGATCGGCTGCTGGATTTCAACGACGGGCCCAACGGCGCCATCCTGGCCAACAACGCCGATTGGCTGGATGAGCTGGCCTACATCCCCTTCCTGCGCGACGTGGGCCGCCACTTCACCATCAACCGCATGCTGACCTTCGATTCCGTGAAGACGCGGCTGGACCGGGAACAGCCGCTGACCTTCCTGGAATTCAACTACATGATCCTCCAGGCCTACGACTTCGTGGAGCTGAACCGCCGCTTTGGCTGCCAGCTGCAGTGCGGCGGGTCGGACCAGTGGGGCAACATCGTCAACGGCGTGGAGCTGGGCCGGCGCGTGTCGCAGGCGGCCCTATTCGGCCTGACCGCCCCGCTGCTGACCACCGCGTCCGGCGCCAAGATGGGCAAGACCGCCAACGGCGCCGTCTGGCTGAATCCGGAGCGGCTGAGCGACTGGGACTTCTGGCAGTACTGGCGCAACACCGAAGACGCGGACGTGGGCCGCTTCCTGCGGCTGTTCACCGAGCTGCCGCTGGATGAGATCGCGCGGCTGGAGGCCCTGCAGGGGGCCGAGATCAACGAGGCCAAGAAGATCCTGGCCAACGCCGTCACCGCCCTGATGCGCGGGGAAGAGGCGGGGGCCGCCGCCGCCGAGACCGCCCGCCAGACGTTCGAGCAGGGTGCGACCTCAGAAGGCCTGCCCAGCATCGACGTGGGCCTGGCGGAACTGGAGGAGGGCATTCCCGCCTACGCCCTGCTGCTGCGTTCCGGCCTGGCGGGCAGCAACGGCGAGGCCCGGCGCCTGATCAAGGGCGGCGGCGCCAAGGTCAACGACATCCGCATCGCCGATGAGCAGGCCAAGATCACCGCCGCCGACATCACCGACGGCGACATCATCAAGCTGTCGTCCGGCAAGAAGAACCACGCCCTGGTGAAGGTCGCCCGCTGATGCCCTTCCAAGTGAACGGGGGCCGGGGCATGATCTTGCGCCTGGTGCTGGTGGGCATGGCGGCGCTGGTCGCTCTGTTCGGCACGCTGGGCGTGGTCGTGGGCCTGCGGGTGTCGGCGGTTCTGCTGGGCCTGGGTTTCCTGGCCGCCCTGTTGCGGGTGTGGACCAAGGTGAAGCCGGAACGGCGCCTGCGCGCGACCCTGCGGCTGGTGCTGTTCTCCGCCCTGATCCTGGTGCTGATCGAGCGGCTGGCCGTGCTGGGCGGCTATGGCGTGCAACTGCATGAGGGCCTGCGCCTGGCCTTCGGCCTGGCGCTATGACCCCCGCCTGTCCATAGGACTCAAGGCCCCCCGGGCGCGACGGCGTTGCCCGTCCGAACGGCATAGGTGCAGCACCTTGCGGGCTGCCGCGAACCTGCCAGACTGTGCCCTTGGGTGGTCGCCAGGGGCGGCGCCACCCCGGGGATAGGCGGGGGCGCCATGTCGGGGGACGGCAGGGATCAGGGGGCCGCGATCGCGCAGACGGTCGACGCGGCCATAACCGGGGCGGCGGTTTCGGCACACCCGCCGGCCGGCCCCGTGGCCCGTTGCCTTTACCGCGCCCGCGCCGGCCTGGGCCGGCGGGGGACCATCGCCTGGACCCTGGCCCTGATCTGGCTGCGCGCCCTTCGGCACCGTGCAGGTGCCGCCCTGTTCGGACGTACCCGCGCCTGGGGGCAGCGCCTGTCCTTGTTCCTGACCCTGACCGGCCCGCAGGCCGCCGCCGGCACCTTGCGCCACTGGCGCGACCGTGCGCTGGACAACGCCGCCCGCCACATGCGGGACCCGCGCGGCACCGGCGCGTCCGCCCGCCTGCGCCGCGCCTGGATTGCCCTGGCCGTACGGGCGGGCTATGTCCTGGATCACCAGGCGAGCCGCCTGACCTGGCGCCTGGCCCGCACCCTGCGGGTGATGGAGCGGCAGGCCGCCGCCCCGGCCCGGCTGGGCCCGCCGCCCCGCAGGGGCCCGGGCGCCCCGTCGCGCCTGGCCGCCCGCCTTGCAGCCATAGGCTGGGGCGTGCTGGAAAGGCTGGCCAAGGGCCTTGACAGGGGGGGCCGGCTGGTTTGGCGGATCAGCGCGGCAGGCAACGCGGTCACCGGCCGGTTCGGTCACGCCATCCTGCGCCTGGGTCGAACCTGGGGCGCGACGGGTCTGGCGCTGCTGCGCCGACTCCACGCCCGTCTGCGGCCAGCAACCGCATCCGCCCGGCAGTGGCCGGCGCACCATCTGCGCCCTGTGGGGCGGATGGCGCGTGATATCTTCCAGACCGCCCTGGCCCGCGCCCGCATCTATCCGTGGCGCCGCCTGGGCGCCCGCCTGCTGGTGCCCGCACAATGCGCCGCAGGCATTCTGTTCGGCCTCAGCCTGCTGCGCCGGGGCGACACGGTGCACATGCTGGCCGGCGGCCTGCTGGTCACCGCCTTCGTGCTGATGGCCATCATTTACACCTGGATGCAGGCCCACCAGCCCAAGGTGGAGGCGCCCGGCGCGGCAGCGGCCGAAGAGACGACCGGGCCGGCGGACCTGCCGGAACCGGCGCCGATAGCGGAGCCCCCCGTCGAAAAGACGATCGACCCGCCGCCCTTGGCGGCGCTGCAGACGGTGGCGCCGCCCGAGATATCGTCGCCCGAGACGCCCCTGCCCAAGCCCCGGCGCAAGCGGACGCGGCGTAAGGCCGCGGCATCGCCACCGTCCGCCCCGCCATTGGCCGGCGATCTGGCAACGGGCGCCTGAGCCAAGGCGGCGCACAAGTGGCAGCTGAAATTGGCCCCCTGCCATCACCTCATAATGGCATTGATTTGCGTCGCCCCTGCAATACCATGGACGCTAACACCCTGATTTGCAGGGATGAACGCGGGGGATACTGAAACCATGCTGCAGATCGACGGTCTGACGCACACCTATGCCAACGGCGTGCAGGCACTGCGCGGGCTGACCCTGGACATTCCCCGGGGGATGTTCGGCCTGCTGGGCCCCAACGGCGCCGGCAAATCCACGCTGATGCGCATCGTCGCCACCCTGCAGCAGCCGACCGGCGGCCGCGTCACCTTCGACGGTGTCGACGTGCTGGCGGAACCCCAGCGTCTGCGCCAAGCCCTGGGTTACCTGCCCCAGGAATTTGGCGTCTACCCCCGCGTCTCGGCGGAGGACATGCTGGACCACCTGGCCGTGCTGAAGGGCCTGTCCAACAAGGCGGAACGGCGGGAGCAGGTCACCGCCCTGCTGCAGCAGACCAATCTGTACGACGTGCGCAAGAAGGCGCTCTCGGGCTTTTCCGGCGGCATGCGCCAGCGCTTCGGCATCGCCCAGGCCCTGCTGGGCGACCCGCGCCTGATCATCGTGGATGAGCCCACCGCTGGCCTGGATCCGGAGGAGCGCAACCGCTTCCACGGCCTGTTGTCGGAGATCGGGGAGAATGTGGTGGTCATCCTGTCCACCCACATCGTCGACGACGTGGCCGACCTGTGCCCGCGCATGGCCATCATCGAGGGCGGGCAGATCGTGGCCCAGGGCGACCCCGCCGCCCTGATCGAGGGCATGCGCGGCCGCGTCTGGCGCAAGGTGGTGGCAAAGGTGGAGGTTGAGGCCTACCGCCAATCCTACCAGGTCATCGCCACCCGACTGGTGGGCGGGCGCAGCGTGCTGCATGTCCTGGCCGACAGTGACCCCGGTGCCGGGTTCGAGGCGGTGCCGGGTGATCTGGAGGACGTCTATTTCGCGGCCCTTCACCAGCGGCGACATCCTGCGGTGCTGGCCGCCTGATGCCGCCGGCCCCTGGCCACCCTTATCCTTTTCCGCAACGGACAGGTCACCCCATGGCCGCGCTGTGCCTTATTGCCCGCATCGCCTGGTTCGAGCTGCGCTATCAGCTGCGCCAACCAGCGTTGATCATCAACTTCCTCATCTTCTTCCTCATCACCTTCCTGGCCACGACGGTGGAGCAGATACAGGTGGGCGGCCGCAGCAACGGCGTCCACATGGACAGCCCCTTCGTCGTGCTGCAGATCGCGGGCATCCTCAGCCTGTTTGCCATGACCATGGTGCTGCGCGGCCTGACCGACCCGGTGCTGCGCGACGCCGACACGGGCATGGCGGGCATGGTAGGCGCGACCCCGGTGCCCCGTCCCCTGCTGCTGGGCGGGCGCCTGGTGGGCGCCATCATCGCCTGCACCATCGCCATCTCCTCCTGCCAGTGGGGCGTCATCGTCGGACGCCTGGCCTGGTGGGTGGATCCGGAGCATTTCGGCGCCTTCCGCCCGCTGGATTACCTGTACGCGCTGGGCGTGTTCAGCGTGCCCAACATGCTGGTCACGGGCGCGCTGTTCTTCGCCGTGGCGGCCTTCACCCGCCGCCAGATGGCGACGTACGTGGTCATGATCGCCCTGATCGGCATCTATGCCGTCAGCAGCAATGCCATGTCCGACCCCAGCTATCGCACGCTGGTCGGTTATCTCGACCCCTTCGGCCTGTCGCCCTACGCCAACATCACCCGCTATTGGACGGTGGTGGAGCGCAATACCCAGCTGCCGCCCCTGGCCGGCATCCTGCTGGCCAACCGGGCGATATGGGTCGGGGTGGGCCTGGCGCTGTTCGGCATCGGGCTGGCGGGGGACGCCTGGGCCCTGCGGCAGGGGGCCCGCCCGCCCGCGACGCCCAAACCGGCCACGGACGCGGCCCTTCCAGCGGCCGTGCTTCGGCCCGTCCCGCCCCGCCTGGGTTTGGGCGCGGCGTGGCTGATGCTCCGCCGCCGCCTGGCGTTCGAGGTGGGCGCCACGCTGCGCAGCCCCAGCTTCTGGATCCTGCTGGCGCTCAGCACCATCAACATGACGGCGTCGCTGCTGCTGCAGAACAAATGGTACGGCACGGAAACCTATCCCGTGACCCGCCTCATGGTGTTGCTGATCCTGGGCACCTTCACCATCGCCCCGCTGGCCATCGCCAGCTATTACACGGGTGAACTGGTGTGGCGGGAACGCCAGGCGGGCATGGCCGACATCGTGGGCGCCACGCCGGCTCCCGGCTGGGTCTTCACCTTGTCCAAGTTCCTGACGGTGGCCCTGGTCATGGCCGGCCTATGGCTGGTCGCCATCCTGCCGTCGGTCGGGGTGCAGATCGCCCGGGGACCCGTGGCCATCGAGCCCGGCCTGTACCTGACGCCCCTGATGGGCATGGCCTTCCCCGACATGCTGATCGTGGCGGCGTTGACCCTGTTCGCGCAGGTGCTGTCGCCCAACAAGTTCGTCGGCTATGCGGTCATGGTGGTCTACACCGTCCTGCTGGCGACGGCGCAGCGCC
The DNA here is from genome assembly GCF_007828035.1 of Nitrospirillum amazonense. GTDB lineage: Bacteria > Pseudomonadota > Alphaproteobacteria > Azospirillales > Azospirillaceae > Nitrospirillum > Nitrospirillum amazonense. The sequence goes on from NZ_VITV01000001.1 coordinate 456,008, forward strand.
TGGGGCTGGAGGACAACCTGCTGCTGTACGGCGGCACGCCGGACCTGCACCTGTCCGATATGAACGGCTATGGCCATTTCCTGGCGGGCCATACCTGGTTCAGCGTCTATTGGGGGGCGGCGGCCGTGCTGTTGCTGCTGCTGACCCATCTGATGTGGCCGCGCAGCCGCACCCTGACCTGGCGCGACCGGGGCCGGGCACTGGTGACGGGGTGGACCCTGCCCACCGGCGCCCTGGCCGGCCTGTTGCTGGCGGCCTTCATCGCCAGCGGCGTATGGATCCACCACAACACCCACGTCCTGAACACCTTCCACAGCCGGGACGGGGACGAGGCCCGCGACGTGGCCTTCGAGCATGCCTACCGCCAGTACGAGACCCTGCCCCAGCCGCGCATCACCAGCGTGTCGGTGGATGTGGACCTTTATCCCGCCGTCCAGGGCTTTGACGCCCGCGGACGCTATGTCCTGGAGAACCACACACAGGCACCCCTGTCCCAGGTGCACATGGTCCTGCCAACCGGCATCGACTTGGGGAAAGCGTCGCTGGAGGGGGCGCGGCTGACGACCGAGGACCACGCGCTGAACTACTATATCTTCACCCTGGACCGGCCGTTGGCGCCGGGGGAGCGCCGGCAACTGGACTTCACCATCAGCCAGCGCCACCCGGGTTTCACCAACAACGCCCGCGCCCCCATGGTGGTGGATAACGGCAGCTTCATCGGCTATGGCCGCGCCCTGCCGGTCATCGGCTTCACCAAGGCCCGGCTGCTGCAGGACCGGTTCCGCCGCCGCAAGCACGGGCTGGAACCCATCGACCGCATGGCCAAGCTGGAGGATCAGAGCCAATGGACGGTGTCGGACCTGGGGCCCGACGCCGACTTCGTGGATTTCGAGACCACCATCTCCACCGTGCCGGACCAGATCGCCATCGCACCGGGCTACCTGGAAAAGGAATGGACGGCCAAGGATGCGATGGGCTGCGACCGCCGCTATTTCCACTATCGCACCGACACCCCCATCGCCCATTTCGAATCCTGGCTGTCGGCCCGCTACACCGTGGCGCGCGACACCTGGGGCGAGGGCGGCCGCGCCGTCGACCTGGCGGTGTATTACCATCAGCCCCACGCCTGGAACGTGGACCGCATGATGCTGGGCATGAAGCGGGCGTTGACGTACGCCAGCCAGAACTTCGGCCCTTATCAGCACCGGCAGTTGCGGGTGCTGGAGTTCCCGGACTACAGCCGCTTCGCCCAGAGCTTCCCCAACACGGTTCCCTATTCCGAGGGCATCGGCTTCGTCAGCGACCTGCGCGACAAGACCAAGATCGATCCGGTGTTCTACGTCACGGCGCACGAGGTCGCCCATCAATGGTGGGGTCACCAGTTGATCGCCGCCAACGTCCAGGGCGGCACCCTGCTGGTGGAAAGCCTGGCGCAGTACACCGCCCTGATGGTGATGGAGCATGAATACGGCCCCCACCAGATCCGCAAGTTCCTGAAATTCGAATTGGACCGCTATCTGGGCGCGCGCGGGCGCGAGGATCTGGAGGAACTGCCGCTGGTGCGGGTGGAGGGGCAGCCCTACATCCACTACCAGAAAGGCTCGCTGGCCATGTACGCGCTCAAGGATTACCTGGGCGAGGAGACGGTGAACCGGGCGCTGGCCCGCCTGCTGAAGGAAAGCCGGGCTCGCACCGACCGCTACGCCCTGTCCACCGACCTGGTGGCGGCCTTGAAGACGGAGGCGCCGGACCAGGCAGACCTGATCAGCGACATGCTGGAAAAGATCGTCCTGTATGACCTGAAGGTCACGGCCTCGCACGCCGAGGCCCTGCCCGACGGCCGGTACAAGGTCAGCGTGACCGTCAGCGCCGCCAAATTCGAGGCGGACGGCCAAGGCAAGGAGGCGCCCATTCCCTTCATCGCCATGCCCATCGACATCGGCCTGTTCAGCGCCGAGCCGGGGAAAGGGGCCTTCGGTGACCACGACGTCATCCACCTGGCCAAGCATCCGCTTCATTTCGGCGATCAGACCATCGAGCTGGTGGTGGACAGGAAGCCGGCGTTCGTCGGCGTCGATCCCTACAACAAGCTGATCGACCGCAATTCCGACGACAACGTGGCGCGGCTCGGGTCCGTAAGCCTGGGCCCATGACGACGTGAACAACGGCAGTGACGCGGGGGTCCCGGTGCCCCCCGTCACTGCCGTTTCCATTCCGGCCCATAAAATGGCAGCGCCAGGCGAATTCCGCCCGTTGTAGGGTGGGATGGGACGGCCCGGCCTGCTAGGGTGCCCCGCGAAGCCGGGGCATAAGCCCCCAAAACCATATCCGGAGGCCACCCCCCGCCCATGGTGCATGAGACCCCCCTGATCGCCATCATCGTCGGCGGCCTCGGCTGCGCCTTCGTCCTGGGCGCCATCGCCACCCGCCTGCGCATCTCGCCCCTGGTGGGGTATTTGCTGGCGGGGGTCATCCTGGGCCCGTTCACGCCGGGCTTCGTCGCCGACCAGCACCTGGCGTCGCAGCTAGCGGAGATCGGCGTCATCCTGCTGATGTTCGGGGTGGGCCTGCATTTCTCCCTGTCCGATCTCATGTCGGTGAAGCTGATCGCCATTCCCGGCGCCCTGGCGCAGATCGGCGTCGCCACCCTGATGGGCATGGGCCTGGCCCGACTGATGGGCTGGGGCCTGGGGGCGGGGCTGGTCTTCGGCCTGGCCCTGTCGGTCGCCAGCACGGTGGTGCTGCTGCGTACCCTGCAGGAACGCCGCCTGATGGAGACGCAGGGCGGCAAGATCGCCATCGGCTGGCTGGTGGTGGAGGATATGGCCATGGTGCTGGCGCTGGTGCTGCTGCCGGCGCTGGGCGACCTGATGGGCGGCATGGGCTCGCCCCCCCTGTCCCAGTTGGCCCTGACCCTGGCGCTGACCCTGGGCAAGGTGGCCCTGTTCGTCGCCCTGATGCTGGCGGGCGGGCGCCGGCTGATCCCCTGGGTGCTGCACCGCGTCACCCAGACCGGCTCACGCGAGCTGTTCCGCCTGGCGGTGCTGGCGGTGGCGCTGGGCGTGGCCTTCGGGGCGGCCGAGCTGTTCGGCGTTTCCTTCGCGCTGGGCGCCTTCTTCGCCGGCATGACCCTGGCCGAATCCCCGCTGGCGCATGAGGCGGCAGAGGAATCGCTGCCCCTGCGCGACGCCTTCGCCGTGCTGTTCTTCGTGTCGGTGGGCATGCTGTTCGACTGGCACATCCTGATCGACCACCCCCTGCCCCTGCTGGGCACCCTGGCCATCATCCTGGTGGGCAAGGTGGTGGCGGCCTACGTGTTGGTGCGCGCCTTCCGCCATACCATCCCAACGGCGCTGACCATCGCCGGCGGCCTGGCGCAGATCGGCGAATTCTCCTTCATTCTGGCGGCGTTCGGCGTGGATCTGGGCCTGCTGCCGCCCACGGGGCAGAGCCTGATCCTGGCGGGGGCCATTCTGTCCATTCTTTTGAACCCGCTGGTGTTCATTGGCCTGCAGCGCCTGGCTGCCCACCGCCCGCGCAAGGCGGCGGCCACCACCGGCGAGGCGGAAACGGCGGAGGCCCCGACCAAGGTCAAAACCCTCACGGCCCCCGAACCGACCGCCCTGGCCGACCACGCCATCATCATCGGCTATGGCCGTGTCGGCCGCCTGGTCGGCGAGGCCCTGCGCCAGGACGGCACGCCCGTGCTGGTGGTGGAAGAGGACACCGGCATCCTGGAACAGCTGCGCGGCGCCGGGCAGGAGGTGATTGCCGGCAACGCGGCCCAGCCGGACGTGCTGGCCGCCGCCAACCTGGAGGGTGCGCGGTGGCTGTTCGTGGCCGTGCCCAACAGCTTCGAGGCGGGGCAGGTGGTGGCCCAGGCGCGCAAGCGCAACCCACAGCTGGACATCATCGCCCGCGCCCACACCGACGCCGCCGTGGACCATCTGCGCCAGCACGGCGCCAGCCTGGTCATCATGGGCGAGCGGGAGATCGCCCAGGCCATGCTGTCCCACACCCACGGCCTGCGTATCCCCGACCCCGCGCCCAGCCGGACGGATCCGCCCGATGGGCTGGTGGCGGAGGCCGTCTGAAAGACTTAGCGGAGAAACGGGCGCGGATGATGGTCCGCGCCCGTTACCGCCAACCTATCGACCCGTCTCCGGCAGCACCGGCTTGCGGTCCGGGTAGGCCGGGCGGGTGAAGGTCTGCGGCGGGTTCTTGGCCAGCTGGTCCAGCGCCACGGCCACCGCCTTTTCCAGCTGCGGGTCGTGGCCCTGGCGCACCAGGGCCGGGTCCTGCTCCACCTCCACATCCGGCGGGATGCCGATGTTCTCCACCTCCCACTCGCCATGGGTGCCGTAGAGCGCCCAGCGCGGCGCGGTGATGGAGCCGCCGTCCATCAGCGGGGGATAGCCGCCGATGCCCACCAGGCCGCCCCAGGTGCGCACCCCCACCAGGGTGCCCAGCTTGGCCTTGCGGAACAGCCAGGGCAGCGCGTCGCCGCCGGAGCCCGACATCTGGTTGATGATCATGACCTTGGGGCCGTAGATGGCCTGCGCCGGCTCCACCATCTCCTCCCCCTCGCGGGTGGCGTCGATCATCTGCGGCGTCTTCTTCATCTGTTCGACGATGAAGTCCGCGATCTGGCCGCCGTGGTTGAAGCGCTCATCCACGATGGCGCCCTGCTTGCCCACTTGCGAGTAGTAGTAACGATTGAAGTTGGCGAAGCCGCCCGCCGCCGTGTCCGGCAGGTAGACATAGGCCAGGCGCCCGCCCGACAGCTGGTCAACCTTGCGCCGGTTCTCCTCCATCCAGGTGTGCAGGCGCAGCTTGGTTTCCGAGGGCAAGGGCACCACCGTGACCTGGCGCGACCCGCTGCCGTCGGCCTTGGGACCCACGGTCAGCACTGTCTGCTTGCCGGCCGTGCCCAGGAAGTAGCGGTAGACCTCCTGGTCCGCCTTCACCTCGTTGCCATTGACCGCCAGCAACAGGTCGCCCACGGCGACGTTCACACCCGGCTGGGTTAGCGGCGCCCGGGCGCCGGGCGTCCAGTTCTCCCCCTCCAGGATGCGGGCAAACTGGTAGCGGCCGGCCACGACGCGGTAGTCGGCGCCCAGCAGGCCGACGCTGACCTTGTCCTGCTTGGGGAAGGCGCCACCGCCCACGAAGGTATGGCCCAGGCCGATGTGGCCGGTCATCTCCGCGAACAGGGTGTTAAGGTCCACGCGGCCGGCCAGCGCCTCCAGGAAGGGGGCGTAGACCTGTTCGGCCTTCGCCAAATCCAGGCCCTGGGCCTTGGGATCGTAGAGGAAGTCGCGCTCGATGCGCCAAGCCTCGTGGTACATCTGCCGCCACTCGGCCCGGGGGTCGACCCAGACCTGCATCTCGTCCAGCTTCAGGGCGCCGGCCCCGGCGTCGGGCGCCTTGTCGGCACCGTTCACGAACCAGCGGCCGTGCTGGGCGTACAGCACCTTGCGCCCGTCGGCAGAGACGAAGAAGCTGCCGGCGTCCACGCCGTCCACGAACTTGTCGGTCTTGCGCGTCTTCAGGTCGAAGCGCGCGACCTCCAGGCTGGGCGGGCCGTTCTCGTCACCCTCCAGGTAATCCTCATCCGTCAGGGCTACCGGCTGGGCGGCGGCGAAGACGATACCCTCCGTCCCGACCTCGATGCCCGCCAGGTTCACGCGCGGGATGGGCAGGGCCAGGGTGCGCTGGTCCAGGCCGGCGAAGTCGATGCGGACCTCCGCGGCCTTCTTGCCATCGCCCTTCTTGTCATCCCCTTTCTTGTCGCCCTCATCCTGGCCGGACTTCTTGCCGTCGGCGGCCGCTTCCTCGTCACTCTCCGGCGCCAGGGGCGAGGGCAGGTCGCGGCGCAGCACCATGACATAGACGCGCCCGTCGGTGGCGCGGCCCATGCTGGACATGTCCAGCCAGCCCTGGTCCAGGCCATTGTTGGTGAAGGCCACGAAGTACAGGTACTTGCCGCCGCGATCGAAGCGCGGGGAGGTGGCGTTGCTGCGCCCGTCCGTCACCATCTGCGCCTTCTTGTCGGCCAGGCTGTAGACGAAGATGCCGTGCAGGTGGTTGGGCAGCTGCTTGGCGTAGGCGATCCAGCGGCTGTCCGGCGACCAGGCCGGGTTCAGCTGGCTGGCCGGGCTGTCATAGCGGTCGGTGTCCACCTTCACCGGGGTGGGGTGGTCCAAATCGACGACCCATAGGTTCAGCCGCTTGTCGGTATAGGCGATCTTCTTGCTGTCGGGGGACCAGAGGGGGCCGTAGAAATAGCTGGGCGGCTGGCCCAGGCCGATGACCTTCACCGGGCCCAGGCCGTCGGCGGAGCGCAGGTGCAGGGCGTACTCCCCACCCTGGTCGGAGAACCAGGCCACGGTCTTGCCGTCCGGCGACCAGGCGGGGTCGCGGTCGGCCACGCCGGGGCTTTGCGTCAGGTTGCGCACATCGCCCTTTTCCGCCGGCACGGACAGGATCTCGCCGTGCGTCTCGAACAGCACCCGCTTGCCGGTCGGTGAAATGGCCGCGTGCAGGATCTGGCCCGGGTCCAGGGTTTCCAGGTGGGCCCGGGTCTGCGGCAGTTCGCCGGAGATGGTCACCGGCACGGCATGCGCCTGGCGGGTCGTGGTGTCGTACAGGTTCAGGGTGCCGAACTGGTCATAGACGATACCGCCCGGGCCGGCCGCTGCCGACTGGATGTCGAAGCCCCTCTCATTACGGACAACGGACGTGACCTTGGCCGTCTTGACGTCATAGGCGTAGAGGGCTACCGGCCCCTCGCGGTCCGACAGGAAATAGACGGTGTCGCCCACCCACAGCGGATTGCGGTCGTTGGAGTTGTCGCGCGGGATCTTGACCACGCTGCTGTCGCTCAGCGCGGCGATCCACACGCGCGAGGTCTGGCCGCCGCGATAGTGCTTCCAGGCCGGCTGCCACTGCGAGAACGGCACGTAGGCCAGGCGCCCGCCGTCCGGGGAATAGCTGGCCTGGAAGCCGGAGGGCAGCGGCAGCTGGGTGGCCGCCCCGCCGGTGATGGGGATGGTGTAGAGCTGATCCAGGTCGCGCGGCGTGGTGCGCGGCGTGCGGAACAGCACGTTCTTGCCGTCCGGCGTCCAGCCCACCGCCACGTCGCGGCCGGGGTGCCAAGTCAGGCGTTGCGGCTGGCCGCCGGTGGCGGGCACGACATAGACGTCGGTGTTGCCGTCATAGGTTCCGGTGTAGGCAACCAGGCTGCCGTCGGGGGAAAAGACAGGGCCGCTGTTCTGCCCCTGCCCCGCCACCAGCAGGGTGGCCTGTCCGCCCGCACGCGGCACGGTCCAGATCTGCCCGCCGTAATCGAAGGCGATCAGGCTGGCCGACAGGCTGGGATGCTGAAGCATCAGGGGCGGTGGGGCGGTGGCGGGCTTGGCCCCCGGGGACGGCGCTTCGGGCGGCTTCGTCTGGGCATGGGCATTAGAACCGGACAAGGAAACGGAAACCAACAGGCACGCGAGCGCCACGCCAAGCCAACGCATCAGACACCGCCGGGTTGTGAAAGGTCTGACAGTAATTGTTCCATACCGTGTCGGCCGGCGCCACGGCGCTTAGACGGCGCGCAACGATTTCTGACGCCGGCACCTGTGAACGATTTCATTTGTCAAAATACGCGCCGCAAATGGTGCCGCCATAAGGCAAGATCAGGGGTCACGCCGCCGCCGGGGGGATGCGGCGCGGCCTGCGGGGGACGGTTCGATGGGGTGGACAAGGGTGGCCACGGCACTATTGTGCACGGCCTTGGTGACGACGAACACGCGGGCGGCGGGCAACGCCGTGCCGCCCGCCGATGACGCTTCCCCACCCCCGGCGCGCGTGCAGAACGATGAGGTCTTCACCATCGTCTATCCCCGCGCCACGGAAAGCGCCACCGACCCCCGCGACGAATACCCCCTGGGCCTGCTGCGCCTGGCCCTGGACAAGGTGGGTGCGCGCTACACCATCCGGCCCAGCGCCACGGTCATGGAGCAGGCGCGCGCCGCCGTGGCCCTGCAACAGGGAACGGAGGTGACGCTGCTGTGGAACGGCATGTCCGCCAAGCTGGAGCGGGAGTTGCGGCCCATCCGCATCCCCCTGTTCCGGGGGGTGCTGGGCTATCGCCTGTTCATCATCAACAAGGCGGCGCAGGCCAAGTTTTCCGCCGTCCGTACCCTGGACGACCTAAGGCGCCTGACCGCCGGCCAAGCCCTGGGCTGGCCCGATGTCGACATCCTGCAGGCCGCCGGATTGCCGGTGGAGGCCTTCCGCTATGACCTGCTGTTCCGCCTGGTGGGCCTGCACCGCATCGACTATTTCCCCCGCGGCGCCAACGAGATCTTCGCCGAGGTCGCCCAACGCACGCCCGACGTGCCCGACCTGGCGGTGGAAAACGACCTTGTCCTGGTCTATCCCTTCGACAGCTTCTTCTACACCAGCAAAGCCAACGAGGCCCTGGCCGCCGCCATCGAGAGGGGGCTGCTGAAAGCTTATGAGGACGGCAGCTTCCTGAAATACTTCAACGACAGCCCCTACATCCGCCAGATGCTGACCGAAGCCCATCTAGAGGGCCGACGGCGCATCGAGATTCCCAACCCGCTGCTGTCCCCGGAAACGGCGGCCCTGCCGGATCGGTTCTGGTATGGGAAGGATGGGCGCTGACCGGGCTAAGCATCACCGGCCATTACCCAGCTTGGCCAGAACCTTTGTGATCGCGGCGCGCACGCCCGGCTTGTCGATGATCTCCCCGCAATAGAGAACGGGTAGGGCTTTGCCTTGCTGCGGGTTGCCTTCATCCCGCGCCACCGGCATGTCGCCCTTGGCCAGGGCCGCCGTAACGGCCGCCCTGACCGGCGCCAACATCACAGGATCACGGCCTCTGCCTTGCACGATAGTCTCGCCCCAGCCATAGCCCTGCTCCTTCAGGTAAGGCTGATCCTGAGCCACCAAACAGGTGGCGACGGCGTAGCCCTCCACGTCCCGCTGCGCCTCACTACGCCCCGCGGCGAAGGCAACGGAGGTGTAACCGAGGAGACCAGCCGCCAGTAACAGGCCATAGTGTTTGGTCATCATGTCACGGCAACTCCCAGAATTCGCCCTTTGATGTCTTAACCTTGGTATTTACCGGGTCGACGTAAGCCGCGTAATTGTCGTGGCTCGGTTCACGGTAGTTGGAGCCGTTCCATAGCGCGATATGCCCCGTAGCATTCGACCAATTCACGCTGAAGGCGATGATGCCCTGCTTGTTAAGGAAAGCGTCGTCGAATGGACTTGTGTTGTCCAAAGATGGCTTACCCAGCGTATGCCGCAGATACGTGCGCAGGTCCGACACCGCGTAGATGATGCGGGAACCATCGGCCGTGCCAATGGTGCGGGCACCGGCTGCAATCGCAGTGGAACTAAGGATCGGGACACCACTTTGATTCAGCGCCACGCTCATCCGGCTGGCGCAGGTATTTCCATTGGGACCGAAGCCAGGCTCATTGATGTTATTGGCGGCGGCGCCACCCAGCCAAGTGTAAAGGTCCTTCAACGTCGGATATGTCGCATGGTCGGGAAACGCCGCCCACATGCGATTGAAGTTCGCTTTCATCCGTTTCCTCCCAACCCTAAACAGGCTGTTTGGACACTCGGGCATTTACCCTGAGCGACCCGGGACGATGAACTAGAGCGAGAAACATTCCCTTCAAGCACAGCCGGATGGGCTACAACACCGGCACAGGCCCCAACGGGAAGCGCTGTTTGATGCGGGCCAGCAGGCTGTCGCGCACCTGGCGGTAGGCGGCCAGGCGGGTCTCGCGGTTGCCTTCGATGAAGCTGGGGTCGAAGGTGTGCCAGAATTCCACGTCGCAGGCGGTGGTGCGGGTCATCTCCACGGCGCGGTGCTGCGCCTCCGGCGACAGCGACACCACCAGGTCGAAGCTGGTGTCCTCCAACTGGTCGAAGGTCTTGGCGCGGTGGCGGCTGATGTCGATGCCCATTTCCTCCATCACCGCGGCGGCGAACGGGTCGGGGTCGCCCTCGCGCACACCGGCGCTGTCGACATAGAGGCGGTGGCCGTGCAGGTGGCGCAAAAGCGCCGCCGCCATGGGGGAACGGATGGAATTGTGGGTGCAGGCGAACAGCACGCTGGTGATCTGGGCCGGGTGCACGGCAGGGGCGAAGGCGGCGAAAGGATCCGGGCGCTCCGCCATCTTTCCCCTCAGCCCCGGATATGCAGGACGCAGATGAGGGTGAAGAGGCGGCGGGCGGTACCGTGGTCCATGGTCACCTTGGCGGCCAGCCGCTCACGCAACAGGTCGGAGCCCTCGTTGTGCAGGCCCCGCCGGCCCATGTCGATGGCCTCGATCTGCGACGGGCTGGCGGTCTTGATGGCCTTGTAATAGCCCTCGCAGATCAGGAAATAGTCGCGGATGACCGTGCGCAGGGGCGTCAGCGGCAGGGTGATGCGGTCAACCTCCGCATCTCCCTCGTCCCGCAGGTCGAAGACCATGCGGTTGTCCTCGATGGACAGGAACAGGCGATAGGGCCCGGCGTCCGGATGGTCCACCAGCTGAAACTGCTGGTTTTCCTCCACCAAGTCGAACAGTGCCACCGCCCGCTCATGCTCCACCTCCGGCCGGCGGCGGATGGCCGTCTGTTCCACCAGCTCGACGTGGACGATGCGCTGGCGGCCAGCGTCCGGCTTCGGGGCATCCGACATCCGGGCGTTCCCTCAGCGGCCCAGCCGGACGCGAACCGACAGCGCGTGCGCGCCCAGCCCCTCCGCATCGGCCAGAATGGCGGCCTGCGGACCCAGCCGGCCCAGGCTGGCAGCGTCGCAGCCCACCAGGGTGGTCCGCTTCATGAAGTCCAGCACATTGAGGCCGGAGGAGAAGCGGGCGCTGCGGGCTGTGGGCAGCACGTGGTTGGGGCCCGCGATGTAGTCGCCGATGGCCTCGGGCGTATAGCGGCCCAGGAAGATGGCGCCGGCGTGGTTGACCTTGGCCGCCAGCGCGTCCGGATCGGCCACTGCCAGTTCCAGATGCTCCGGCGCCAGGCGATCGACCAGGGCCACCGCCTCGTCCAGGTCGCGCACCAGGACGGTGGCGCCGTTGTTGCGCCAGCTGGCCCCGGCGATGACGGCGCGCGGCAAGGTCTTCAGGTGGGTGTCCACCGCCGTGCGCACCGCCTGGATGAAGGCGGCGTCATCGCTGATCAGGATGGACTGGGCGCTGCTGTCATGCTCGGCTTGGGACAACAGGTCGGCCGCGATCCAGCTGGGGTCGTTGGCGCCATCGGCCACCACCAGGATTTCCGAAGGGCCGGCGATCATGTCGATGCCCACGGTGCCGAACACCTGGCGCTTGGCGGCGGCGACATAGGCGTTGCCGGGCCCCACGATCTTGTCCACCGGGCGGATGGTGGCGGTGCCATAGGCCAGCGCCGCCACCGCCTGGGCGCCACCCACGCGGTAGATCTCATCCACGCCGGCGATGCGGGCGGCCGCCAGCACCAGGGGGGACAGCGCCCCTTCCGGCGTCGGCACCACCATCGCCAGCCGCTTCACGCCCGCGACCTTGGCCGGGATGGCGTTCATGAGGACGGAGCTGGGGTAGGAGGCGAGGCCACCGGGCACATACAGACCCACGGCCGACAGCGGTGTCCAGCGGGCGCCCAGGCGCACGCCCGCCTCGTCCACGTAATCGTATGTATCGGGCGTCTGGCGGCGGTGGAAGGCCTCGATACGGCCGGCGGCGACCTTCAGCGCCTCGATCACCTCGGGGTCGCAGGCGGCCACGGCGGCCTCGATCTCGCACTCGGCGATGCGCAGCCGGTCGGGTGTCAGGTCCAGCTGGTCCCAGCGGCTGGTGTATTTGATCAGCGCCTCATCCCCGTGCAGGCGCACGTCGCGCAGCACCTCGGCCACAGCGTCGGCCACGTCGCTCTGGGATTCCCGCTTGGCATGCAGCAGCCGGTCGAAGTCCGCCTCGAAGCCGGCATCGGTGGTGCGCAGTTCACGCGGCATGGGTGACAACCTCCGTGAAACGGTTGATCCAGTCCTGGATCTCCGGATGGCGGGTCTTGAAAGCGGCGCGATTGACGATAAGGCGCGAGGTCACGTCGGCAATATGCTCGATCTCCACCAGGCCGTTGGCCTTCAGGGTGGCGCCACTGGACACCAGGTCGACGATGCGCTGGCACAGGCCCAGGCTGGGCGCCAGTTCCATGGCGCCGTTCAGCTTGATGCATTCCGCCTGCACGCCGCGGCGGGCGAAGTGGCGGCGGGTGACCTCGGGATACTTGGTGGCCACGCGCACGTGGCTCCAGCGCGACGGATCGTCGCCCTGCGCCTCGGCCACCGGCTCGGCCACGGCCAGGCGGCAATGGCCGATGCCCAGGTCCAGGGGCGCGTAGATTTCGGGATAGTCGAATTCCATCAGCACGTCGTTGCCGCACACGCCCATCTGGGCGGCGCCGAAGGCGACGAAGGTGGCGACGTCGAAGCTGCGCACGCGGATGATCTCCACATGCGGCAGGTTGGTGGCGAAGCGCAGCGCCCGGCTTTTGGGATCGTCGAACGCGGCCTCGGGCCGCAGGCCCACGGCCTCCAGCAGCGGCCGCACCTCATCCAGGATGCGGCCCTTGGGCAGGGCCAGGGTCAGCCGCTCCGGCGCGCCGGACGCGGCGGCGCTATGCGCGTGCCCGGATGTCGAAACCGGGGCGGTAGCGACCGGGGACAACGGGGCGGATGGTGGCGGCGCGGCGGCAGGCATGGAAACGCGGGCTCCGAAGGACGAACCCCATTCCGGGTCCGGAGGGCCGCAGAATAGCAGATCGTCCGCCCCCGCCAACGCCTTGGGTTGGAGGGCAGCCCTGTCTGTTTGCACAGGGCGGGGCTGCCCGCGGACCCGTCCTTGTTGGCCCGGCCTTACTGGTTCTGGGGCGCCTGGCCCTTGGCCGGCAGGGTGGCCAGCGCCGCCTTGCAGTCAGGCGACAGCTTGTCCTCGTGCGCCCTCAGGCAGGCGAGGATGCGGCCGCCGCCGGGCTGTTCGTCTTTGCACAGGGCCTGGCGGTCGGGCTGGCAGGCTTTCATGGCGGCGCGCGCGGCGGGGTGGGCCGGCTGGCCATCCTGGGACTGGGCGAGGGCCGCCACGGGTGCCAGGACCAACGACAGGGCGAGGGAAGTGCCAACAATCGTCTTGGACATCATATGGGGTATCCATGTTGAAGGGGACAGGGACGGCCATTTCCGCCGCCTGGCCCTGGTACGCCGCGGCCCCCGCCAACTATTCGATCCCGTTTTTCAAAAATCCTGCGACCCCGCCCGAACACGGGAAGGCTCGGCCTGCGTATCAGCGCCAAATCCACCGTTTCCCGCGAGGTTCGGCCATGGCCATCCTGGGTGGCGCCAGCGTCCTTCCCCTGAAGTTCTACCCCGTTGTCGCGGCCGCCGTGGCGGCGGAGGTGGCGTGGTACGCCGCGCGGCGGCGGCCCTATCCCTGGTCGGAAACGGCGACCTCGGTGGCCGTCCTGCTGATGCGCATACCCATGAAGCTGGCGCTGGCCGGTGTCGTGGCGCCGGTGGCCTGGTATGCCTGGACCCACCGCATCGCCACCGTGCCGCTGGACCGCTGGTGGGGTCTGGCCCTGCTGTTTGCGGGAGAGGAGTTCTGCTACTACTGGGGCCATCGCCTGGGTCATGAGGTGCGCTGGGTCTGGGCATCGCACAGCGTCCACCATTCTCCCACCGCCTTGCATCTGGCCAGCGCCTTTCGGCTGGGGGTGACGGAAGTGCTGTCCGGCGGCTGGCTGGTCTACGTTCCCCTGTATTTCCTGGGCTTCAACCCGGTGGCGGTGGCGGGGATGCTGGCGCTGAACCTGTTCTATCAGTTCTGGCTGCATACCGAGGCGGTGGGCACCGTGGGCCCGCTGGAATGGGTGCTGAACACCCCCGCCCACCACCGGGTGCACCATGCCAGCAACCTGGAATACCTGGATCGCAACTACGGCGGCGTGGTCATCGTCTGGGACCGGCTGTTCGGCACCTTCGCCCAGGCGTCGCCCGATGTGCCGTTGACCTACGGCCTGGCCCATGTCGCCCCCAGCGGCAATCCGCTGGTGGTGTGCCTGCGCGAATGGAGGGCCATGGCCCGTGACGTAGCCCGGGCGCGGGGGGTGGGCGCCCGCCTGCGCCAGCTGTTCGGCCGCCCCGGCGACAGCCTGAGCGCGCGGGTCACGTCCTTGCGACAGGACATCCCGTGACGGGCCAGCAGCCCTGGGGCCGCCTGCCCGCCCCCGACGGGGACGATGGGGCGGACGACGACACCCTGATGGCCCGGGTCGCCCAGGGGGACGAGCGGGCGCTGCGTCAGGTGGGCCAGCGCCATTATGCAGCCACCTGGCGGCTGGCCAAGCGCCTGCTGACCTCGGAGGCGGAGGCCGACGACGTGGCGCAGGAGGTGCTGGTGCGGGTGTGGAACCATGCGGCACGCTGGACGCCTGGTCGCGCCCAGCTGTCCACCTGGCTTTACACCGTCACCTATCGGCTATGCCTCGACCGCCTGCGCGGCCGCCGGCACGCCCCGCTGGAGGCGGCGATGGACGTGGCCGACCCCAGCGACGGCGCCGCCGAGACAATGGAACGCCGATCGGAGCAACGGCGGGTACGCGATGCCCTGGCCAGCCTGCCGGGAAAGCAGCGCGCGGCCCTGGTGCTGTTCTATTACCAGGAAATGCCGGGGCCCCAGGCGTCGGCCGTGCTGGGCCTGAACCTGCGGGCCTACTGGTCGCTGCTGTACCGTGCCCGGGGCGCGCTGGAACGGGCGCTGGCCAAGGGCAGCAGGGAGCCTTTTGGAAGGAAGGGTGAGCCATGACCATTGAGGAATTCGCCCGGTTGCTGGCGGCCCACGGGCCGGACATCGACCACTGGCCGCCGGAGACCCGGCGCACCGCCCGGCGCCTGCGTGCCCAGGACGCGGACGCGCGCGACCTGTGGGAAGCCGCCTTGCGTCGCTGGGCCCCCCTTGCCGGCGACGGCCTGGAAGAAGATGCGCCGGGCGCGGCCCGCGTCCAGGCCGGCATCGACGCCAGCCTGCGCCGCATCCGCCAGCGGCAGGGTCCGGCCCCGTCGACCCCATGGCTGTCCTGGCGGCCGGCCGGCGCCGTCTTCGCCACCATGGCGGTGGCCGGCTGGCTGGCCGGCACCTGGCTGACGCCGCCGGCCGAGGCGACGGCGCCAGCCACAGCCTCGCTGGCCACCCTGTTCACCCTGGCGGGTGTGGGCGGCGACTGGCTGGTGCAGTAGCGCCCCCGTTCCCGTCCGCCCAATTCTTCACCGAAGGTTTGCCCCCATGCGCTCACCGGTTCTGCGCTTCCTCTTCCTCCTGTCCCTGGCCCTGAACCTGTTCCTGCTGGCCTTCCTGGGCGCCCAGCAATGGCGCCAGCGGACGGCCCTGGGCAGCCTGCCCCCGGCGCTGGCCCGCTCCGCCGCCGGAAACGCGCTGGCCACGCTGGTGGGGCAGTTGGCGGAACCGCTGCCGGCGGGGGATCGCAGCCTGCTGCGCGGCGCCATCGTCAGCCACATGGCGCAGTTGGAGGCGGCGCAGGGTCGCTTCACCGCCGCCATGGATCAGGTGCGGGCGGAAATCGACCGCACGCCGCTGGACCCCGACGCCCTGCGCGCCGCCATGGCCAACGCCCGCGAACAGCGCCAAGCCATCGGCCCTGTGCTGGAGGACATCATGATGGAGGTACTGCCCAAGATGTCGCCCGAGGGCCGGCATGTCCTGGCCCGATACCGCGGACGCTGACCTCAAGGCACGCGCCTCTCACGGCAGGACCGCCCGGCGCAGCTCCACCGCCGCGAAGGCCAGGAAGGCCAGACCGGCGGTGAAGTCCAGCGCCCGGGCCACGCGCGGCGCCATCATGCCGCGCAGCGCCCCCACACCCGCCACCAGCACCACCCACCACAACAGGGAACCCGCCGCCACGCCCGCCACCGTGGTGGCGATGCGCAGGCGCGCCACCACCGCGCCGGAAAGGGCCGAGAGGGGGACGAAGGCGGTCAGCATGGCGGCAAAGACGATGATGGTGGGCGGATTGGTCAGCGTCAGCAGGAAGGAGGAGGCCCAGGCGCGCGGCAGGGACAGCGTCGAGAGGGCGGCCGGCCGGCTATTGCCCTCTAGCGTTTCAGGGCCGGCGGGCTTCCGCCGCAGGGCGGCATAGGCCAGCCAGCCCAGGAACAGCCCCGCCAGCAGGTGCAGCGGCCGGCCATGGTCGGTGACGAAAGCCGAGACCTCCGTCAAGCCCAAGGCGGCGACACCGGCGTAGACGCCGTCGCCGGTGGCGATGCCGGCCCCGGTGGCCAGGCCCAGGCGCCAGCCGCCGGCCAGCGTCCGCCGCATGCACAGGAAGGCCATGGGGCCCACCGGCGCCGCCACGCCCAGGCCCAGCAGCATGGCCTTCAGGAAGACGCCGGCGAAAGCGGCCGGCAGGAACAGGTTGGGCGCGATGGTGATCAGCGTGTCCAAGTCCATGAGAACCATCCCAATTTTAAAAGGTCGTTCCCGCGCCGCGCCGGCATTGCCAGGGTGGTGACGCCACCGCCCCGCAAGGGATGGGACGGCGGCATCGGCGGGATTGGGGCACAACAAAAAGCCCCGCGGGCAGCTGCTCGCGGGGCCTGTTATCGGGTGTGTCGGGGACGGTGCTTAGCCGTTGCCCCCAAAACCCCGTGTCATAAACAGACAAAGCCCCGCCCCAAGCGGCACAGCGGTTTGCTGGCTGAATTGGGTGACGAGGCGCATCGGAATATGACCCTTTGTTGTGATGGGCTGGAGGCTAAGCTGCCGGGCCGCCCGGCCACAACCTGAAAGTGCGCGATTGTTAAAGAAAAATGTGACCGGGTGGCTTTTCGGGCACACCCGGTCACCAGGTTCCCTGGTGCCAAGGCCAGTTCCCGGTGGGGGATCACGGGAGGGGCCGGTTTGGGGGACGGGCTCCAGGGTGGGATGGGGTGTCAGGGGATGGCCGTCTCCGGCCGGTCGGCGCCCTCGCCCTGGGCCAGGGCCCGGCGCACACCCGCCGCGTAGTCGGCATGGACCAGGGCGAAGTGGCCCAGCTGGCGCTCCACGATGGCCTGCGGCACGCCCTGCATGGCGGCAGCGATGTTGGCGAACAGCCGCTCTCTCTGGCCCTGGTCCATCAGGGTGAACAGGGCACGCGGCTGGCTGTAGTCGTCATTGCTCGCACGGTGGTCATGCCGACCGACCTCGCCCGACAGGCGCAGCGGCGGTTCGGCCACGCTGGGGTCCTGGGTCGGGCCGCCCAGGCTGTTGGGCTCGTAATAGGCGTCGGGGTTGCCGGTGTCGTTGCGGAAGAAGCGCATGGCCCCGTCCTTATGATAGTGGTGCACCGGGCACTTGGGCTGGTTCACCGGCAGCGCCTCGTAATGCGTGCCCAGGCGATAGCGGTGGGCGTCGGCGTAGGAGAAGATGCGGGCCTGCAGCATCTTGTCCGGGCTGTGGCCGATGCCGGGCACCACGTTGGATGGGCTGAACGCCGCCTGCTCGATCTCCGCGAAGTAGTTGTCGGGGTTGCGGTTCAGCTCCACCACGCCCACGTCGATCAGCGGATAGTCGGCGTGCGGCCACACCTTGGTCAGGTCGAAGGGGTTGTAGGGCGTCTTGTCGGCGTCGGCCTCGGGCATCACCTGGACCTGCAGGGTCCACCGCGGGAAGTCGCCCGCCTCGATGCTGCCGAACAGGTCCTCCTGGTAGCTTTCGCGCGAGCGGCCCACCACCTGCGCCGCCTCGTCATTGGTCAGGTGCTTGTGGCCCTGCTGGGTCTTGAAGTGGAACTTCACCCAGAAGCGTTCGCCCTGGTCGTTCCAGAAGCTGTAGGTGTGGCTGCCGTAGCCGTTCATGAAGCGCGGGCTGGGCGGCAAGCCGCGGTCCGACATCAGGATGGTGACCTGGTGCAGGCTTTCCGGCGACAGGGACCAGAAGTCCCACATGGCGGTGGGGCTGCGCAGGTTGGTGCGGGGGTGGCGCTTCTGCGTGTGGATGAAGTCCGGGAACTTCAGCGGGTCGCGGATGAAGAAGACGGGGGTGTTGTTGCCGACCACATCCCAGTTGCCTTCCTCGGTATAGAACTTGACGGCGAAGCCGCGCACGTCCCGCTCGGCATCCGCGGCCCCCAGTTCGCCGGCAACGGTGGAGAAACGGATCAGCAGATCGGTCTTCTTGCCCACCGCCCCGAACACCTTGGCGCGGGTGTAGCGGGTGATGTCGTGGGTCACGGTCAGGGTGCCGAACGCGCCCCAGCCCTTGGCATGCACCACACGCTCCGGAATGCGCTCGCGGTTCTGGTGCGCCAGCTTTTCCATCAGTTGATAGTCTTGCATCAGGACAGGGCCGCGCGGGCCGGCGGTCAGGCTGTTCTGGTTGTCGGCGATGGGGGCGCCCGCGGTGGTGGTCATGCGGGGTGGCTGGCTGGTCATGACTATCGTCCCTCGTCGTCTTCTGATGGGCTTGGGCGCCTTGGCGCCCGACGAGGAAAAGCTACGCCGGCCGGCGTTCATGCGTAAAATCGATTGTTCGTATCGTGACGATAGACCATCTATATCGTCGGCGTGTTTTCAGGAGTTCGCCCGCCCGTGAACCTGCGCGATCTGCGATACCTTCTGGCCGTGGCCCAGCACCGGCATTTCGGCCGGGCCGCCGCCGCCTGCAACGTCAGCCAGCCCACCCTCAGCAGCCAAGTGGCCAAGCTGGAGGCGCGGCTGGGCGCGCCTTTGTTCGAGCGCACCAACAAATGGGTGGCGCCCACGCCGCTGGGGGAGGAGGTGCTGGTCCACGCCGCCCGGGCGGTGGCGGAGGCGGACGCCATCGTGGCCCTGGCCGGCGCGCGCGACCCGCTGGCCGGGCCGTTGACCCTGGGCGTCATCCCCACCCTGGGGCCCTATCTCATGCCCCGGGTGTTCGCCCCCTTGCGCCGGCGCTGCCCCGCCCTGACCCTGGAATTGTGGGAAGACACCACCGACGCGGTGGTGGAGCGCCTGCGCCGCCGCCAATTGGACGCCGCGCTGATCGCCACGCCCGCGGCGGGCGATGACCTGGTGGAGCGCCCTCTGTTCCACGAGGATTTCCTGGCGGCACTGCCGCCCGACCATGCCCTGGCGGAGGGCGACGGGCCGGTGGACGAGGCGGCGCTGGCGCCCGACCTGTTGGTGCTGGCCGATGGCCATTGCCTGCGGGACCAGGCCCTGGCCGCCTGCGCGCGGCCCGACCCCGGCGGCTGGTCCCTGCGCGCCACCAGCCTGGAGACCCTGCTGAACATGGTGGCGGCCGGTTACGGCACCACCCTGGTGCCGGCGCTGGCGGCCGAGGTCCACGCCGGACGGCGCGACGTGGTCTTCCGTCCCCTGGCCGGCACGGGGACCGGCCGCCGGATCCGCCTGGTAAGCCGCCCCACCTTTACCCGCCAGCCGGCGCTGGACGCGCTGGCGGACCTGGTGACGAGGGTGCCCCCCAAGGCGGTGTGAGCCCAGCAACCAGCCTTATGGTGTGACGCCATATTCCTTGAACGTCTCATCGACCCGGGAATCGGCAGCCCGGGCGGCGGCGAGGTCGGCCTGCCCTTCCGCTGCCATGCCCTTGCGCAGCTTCGCCAGGCCCCGGCCATAGAGACTGGAACCGCTGGCGGGGCGGTCCTTCAGCGCCGCGTCGTATTGGGCGATCGCCTCGTCATAGCGTCCCAGACGCAGCAGGACGAAGGCCCGGCTGTCTTGGATGGGGGTGGCGGTGGGCAACAGCCTCAAGGCCTCGTCACAGTCAGCCAGGGCGGTTTCCAGCGCGAAGCCCGCCGTTGCCTGCACCCAGCAAAGCTCATTCAACCCCGATGCCTTGTCGGCCACTTTCTCGCGGACCTTGGCGAAGTCCTCGCGCGCCTGCTGGTCACGATGGGTCTGGGCATAAAAGCGCCCGCGCGCGTACAGGACGTTTTCCTCGCCCTTGCTGCCAGCTTGGCTCAGGGCCTGGGTGAACGCCGCCTCGGCCGCGGCGTTGTCGCCCAGCCGCGCCTCTGCCGCCCCCAGGGAGGCGAGATACTCACTCTGGTTCGGCGCCAACGCCACGGCGGCTGTCAGGTCAGCGACCTTGCCCTTCTGGTCGGACGACGATCGCGCACGGGCGCGCTGGGCATAGACGGAGGCGGTGGGCTTCAGCGCCAGGGCGTGATCGTAGGCAGCCACCGCTTCATCCTTCCGGCCTAGGATTTCCAGGGCTACCCCCTTCAGGGCATAGGCTTGAGCGTCGTTGGGCCGCGCGGCGATGGCCGCGTCACCCTCCGCCGCCATGGCATCCGTGTCGCCTCGCTGACGCAAGACGTTGGCCCGTACCTCATAGGCATCCAGGCGGTTGGGATCTAGCCGCTTCAACTCGGTGGCGTCCGTGAAGGCTTGGTCAAATTTATGCAGCCGATAGTAGGCCAACATGCGCTGTCCCATGGCGGCAAGATCGAGCGGCCAAACTTGCAGGGTCCGCGAGGCGAAGAGGACCACGTCGTCATTGCGCCCCTGGTCCAGGGCCAACTGGCCGATGCCAACCATCGCCTGCTCACAGGCGGGATCAAGGGCTAATGCCTTGTCAAAGTCCGCCTGGGCTGCCTTGGCATCACCTGTTTCCATGCGGACATACCCGCGCATGCCGTAGGCTGGCGCCCAGTCTGGTTTCAAGGCGACGGCCTTCTCCGCATCCGCCAGAGCGCCCGCCTTATCACCCCGGCGGAAGAGGACGCCGGCGCGATTCACCAATCCCTCGGGCGTAGGGGGCGCCTTTTCCAGGAACGCCGCTTGCTCCTTCTCCGTGGGACGGTAGTTCAGGGGAGAGATCAGGAAGACGGTCTCTTCCGACAGGGCGCGGATCTGCGCGGCGGCGGCTTCGACTTCCACCGCGGAAGCCATGTATTCCGGCTTCAGGGCACGGGTGCTGACATCCAGTGTCAGGACGTTGCGCTCCACCTTCAAATCGCGGTGGAACGCCATTTCCATTATCGTCTTGTCCACGTTACCGCCTTGAACCGTGGCGCCTAAGGCGTCCGGCGGCAGGATGATGGTCTCGCGCGTCTGTTCAAAAAAGGGATAGGCGACAGCGAAGGGGGCATCCTGGTGCGGGCCCGGTTGCCGCTTGGCGTCCGCCTTCCAGCCCAGTTCCCCTTCCTGCAGTTGCAGGGCCACGGCGGTGGTGGCCCCCAGGCGCTTCCATTCCAGCGTCTGTTCCCCATCCATCAGCAGTGTCTGCCGCCCCGTGGCCACGTCGAAATCGGCGCTGACCGTCTGCGGTCGCAGGTTGGGATAACGCTTAGTCCAGAAGTTCCGCAGCGTCCGTTCACGCGCGTCGGCCGTCAGGTTGTCCAGGCCCTGCTTGACCTGCAGGGCGCCGTCACCGGTCAACAGCTGTTCACCGTGGACGCGGGCAGGCACGCTGATCCCGGCGGACGCGTCGATGGCAAGCGTCGTCAACGCCGATGGCTCATCCGGGGCGGGCGGCACCACGGGCACCAGGGCCGCCCCTTGGGGCAGCAACGGCAGGGCCCAATGGAAATAGGGCACGGGCAGCCGATCCAGATCCCGGCCGGCATCGCCCGACCGGGTGCCATCCAGCCAATAGTCACGGCCGTCGATGTGGGCCCGCACCAGCACGTGGTCGAACAGGCCCGGCATGGGCAGGCGGGCATCCAAGCCGTCACCGCCTGTCGAGCTGACCAGGGCGGGTTCAGCCAGGATGTCCAGGGCGTGCAGTAGGGCCAGCAGCAGCGCTGTCTTGCCCTTGCAGTCACCGAAGCGGCGCGTCCAGGTCAGATCGGCCACCGCCGGCACCAGGGCCCCGTTGTTCATACCCAGGAACAGGTAACGCACCTGATCCTCCACCAGGGCCAGCGCCAGGCCGGCGCGCACCTTGGGCTCGGCCGACGCGGCTCGGATGCGTGCCACCTCCGCGTTAAGGGGCGAGTCCGGCGCCAGCACCGCCGCCTTGGCGTACAGCGCTTCCATCTGGGTGGAGAGTTCGGCCCAGGAGGCATAGGTGCTGAATTCCAGTTGGCGGAAATTGAAGTAGCGGGCGGGCGCGCCCTCTGGCCCGTGCAATTCCGCCACGTCCTTCATGTCCAGGCTCAGTTCGCCCGGAGCTGTCCTGGGCTTGTCCAGTCCATCGGTGACGCGCCAGCGCAAGGGCTGGGACCGGGGCCAGTTGGCCCGGACATGGACACGGGCGACTGGTTCTTTCCAAACCTCGGTGAACAGTACTCCCGCCTGACCTTGCAGGACGGGGTCGTTCCGCGTCAGTGTATAGGCGGCTTCCAGCACATCGCCCACCTGCAAGCCCGGGGGCTGCAGGGTGACGGTCAGGGTGCCGTCCAGGGCCGCCGCTTCCAGATTGCGTTCCCGCCGCAGGATAGTGAACGGTTGGGACGACGCCAACAGGTCGATGACCTGGTCACCCCGGCGGATCTGGTATTGATGCAGGGTGAGGACTTCGGTATCGGGGTTCCAACTCAATTGCAGGGAGCCCATGGCCCCCAGCCCCTGCGGTGTCTGCGCCCGCAACACGTCGTGACGGTAAAGCGAAAGGCCGCCAGCCGCCTGGTTCATCTGCCAGTCGGTCAGCAGCACCTGGATCGCGGCCGAGGTGCTGCCCCCCGCCAGGGCCACGGGGGCGGTGACCAGCTTCACCCAGGACTCCGGCGGGGCCACGACGGGCTTATCCGCCGCCAAGGCGTAATTGAAGCCGCCGCCCAGGCACCAGGCCAGGACCGCACCCGCCAAACACCCACGCATATCCATCCCCCACGCCAACCAACCCGGCCAACACCACCGGCCCCGGGACAGCATTCTAGACGGGAGGGCGGATCAGACCAACGGCATTTGCCCGCAGGACGTGTGAATGCGCGATCCTTACCGCCGGGGCGCCTTGGCGCGGCGGGGGGTCGGGGCGCGCTGGGGCACGGTCACCGGGGCCGTGGCCACGGGGCCGGGCTTGGGTTCGGCCGCCACCTCCACCGGCGGGCTGGTGGTGGGTTCTTCAGTGATGACGGAGGTCTCGGCGGGCGGGGGCTCCGTCGGCGTGGGGGCCGCCTTGGCCCGGCGCACCTTGGCGGCGGTGGGTTTGGACCGGGGCGGCGTCGGCGCGCTGGGCTCCGCCGCGGCGGCGGGGGCAGCCGCCGCCGGTGCCTGGTCCAGCACCGGGTTGGGCAGGCTGGTGTCGGGCGCCGGCGCGGTGGCGGCGGGAGAGGCCTTGCCCGGGGCCCTGGGCGCCCTGGCGGCCAGGTCCTGGAACAGGGCCACCATGCTGTCCAGCCGTTCCTGGCCCTTGGTGTCCAGCGGCCCGGCGGCGCCGGCCACCATCACCAGATCTTCCGAGACGCGGGTGATTTCCTCCACCGTGGCGCCAGCCAGTAGGTCGGGCAGGGTCTCCAGTGCCGCGGCCGGGTCCAGCAGCAGCATCAGGAACTGGTCGCGCACCAGCCGCTTGAACTCCGCCAGTTCCAGGCCCCGGCCGTGGGTGTCGCGCAAAGCCCGCAGGGCGTTGAAGCCCCGGGCGTCGGCCATGCGCTCCGCCAGCGCCACATGCAGCAGGGCGCGCATGCCGGCCTCGCGCAGGCCGCCCACATGCAGGCGCCGGCGCAACTCCGCCCCCTGTTCCGCCAGGAAGCGGCGGTGTTCCGGGGTCTCGCCGGGATGGCTCCGGGGCGGGGCGTCGTCGGCGTTCAGGCCGAACAGCGCCTGGGTCAGCGGGTGCCCGTAGATGCCCATGAACAGTGCCTCCGCCGTCGCGTCGCGGCGGTCGCGGTAGACGTCCAGCGCCGTTTCCATCTGGCGGGCCAGGCGCTGTTCCAGGTTGCGCCAGATGTTCTCCGACCCCACCGGGCGACGGTCGCGCCGGGCGGCGGCGGCCAGTTCCGGCACGCCGTTCAGCCAGGGGTTGGTATCGGAAAACAGTTCGTAGCTGAGGCGCAAGGGGTGAAGGCTGCGCAGGATTTCCGCCGTCGTCTCCCCCACCAGCTGGCGCACCCAGGGCTGCACCAGGTCGCGGTACAGACCCAGTGTTACGCGCGAGAGACGGGACACGGTGGCGAAGCGGCGTTCGTCATCCGGCAGGGGTTCGACGTGGGCCGCCACGTCATTGATGCTGCGGGCGGCGAAGCGCAGGACGTTGGGGTCGCCCTCCTGCCCAGACTGGCCGGAGGGGGCGGCCTCGGCCGGCAGGATCTGCGCCTCGTACAGGCCGGGGGGCAGCACGTCGATGAAGTCGATGTTGGACGCGAACTCGCGATGCTCCTTCCGCGCCACGGCGGCGGAGACGAAGATGCCCAGGTGGCCGACGCTTTCATGCACGGCGTAGACGATGGTCTGGCCGTGGCAGCGGATGTCGTCCACGCTTTCATACAGGTCGCAAATCCAGCCCAGCGCCTGCGGCGGCGGAGAGATGTTGTCACCCTTGGAGCAGAAGACGATGATGGGGGAGCGGATGGCCCGCAGGTCCACGCGCACGCCGTCCTTGGTGACGATGTCGGCGGTGGCCAGGCGATTGCCCACGAACAGCTTGTCGACGATGTACTGGATTTCCTCGCCGTTCAGCAGGACGTGGCCGTTCCACCACTTCTCGAAGCCCAGGTAGCGCGGCGCCTCGGTGTCGACCTTGTCCCATAGGGCGTACTGCTTGCCCACCAGGGTGTTGGCGGGGTTCAGGTTCTCGAAATTCTGCACCAGCCAGGCGCCGTCGAACAGGCCGGCGCCCAGGTCGCTGGCGAAAGCCGTCAGCCAGCTGCCGCCCAGCAGGCCGCCGCTGTAGCGCATGGGGTCCTGCCCGCGATGGCCGGCCCAGAAGGACAGCGGCGTGCCGGCGATGATGATGGGGCCGAACAGGTCGGGGCGGATGGCCGCCGTCATCATCAGCTGCCAGCCGGCCTGGCAGTTGCCGATGACCACCGGCTTGCCCTCGGCCTCCGGATGCAGCGCGATGACCTTTTCCAGGCAGGCGGCCTCGGCCGCGATCACGTCCTCCACCGTCTGGCCCGGCACCGGGCGCGGCAGGAAGCCGATGAAATAGCAGGGATGGCCGGCGGCCAGGGCCACGCCGATCTCGCTGTCCGACTTGAAGCCGCCGATGCCGGGGCCGTGGCCGGCGCGGGGATCGACGATGACGAAGGGGCGCTTCTTCAGGTCCAGCTCGACGCCCGCCGGCGGAATGATGCGCTGCAGCGAATAATTCACCGGCCGGGGCAAGGTGGCGCCATCTAGCACCGTCTCGCTTTCGAAGCTGAGCACCGTGGGCGCCGTCTGGGCCATGTGCTCATGGTACTGGGCGCCGCGCTGCCGCAGCACGTCCATCACCAACGCGGTGCGCTGGAAGGCGTCGACCGTGTAGGCCAGCCCATCCTGCCACAGGCGGAAAGGCCAGTGATTGGTGGGATCCAGGAAGCCCTCGGGCATCTCGAATGACCGCTTTGGGCTGGTCGCGTCGGTAAAGGCCATCAGCTTTCCCTCTTCGTCTTTCCCATACGCCGGCCGCTCAGGCGCCAGGGATAACCCCGCGAGGCCGCAGTATAACCAAGCGCTCTCGCAGGTGCGAAGAAGGTTTTGCGTCGCACAAAGGGAATAGGCCGCCGGGGGGTCTGGACCGGCGGCCTACCCAGGGCGGGGCCAACCTCGCGCCGCACCGGCCGAAGCGGTACCCCGCCCGCAGGACAGGCAGAAGATCAGAAGCTGAGGCAGCGGCTGCCCTCTTGGCCGGCGGCGCGCTCCAGCACCAGGGCCAATTCCGCCGCCACGGTGCGGGCCTGCCGCCAGGAGGCGCAGGGGATGCGGTAGCGCCAGGGCACCGGCTCCCCCGCCCACAGGACCACCTGGGCCAGCGCCTCGGGCCGGGCGATGTCGGCCGGCCGGATGGGCTGCACCGCCACCTCGGCCAGGGGGAAATCGCCGGCACGGCGGGGATCACTGATCCACACCCGGCCTGCGGCCAGGTCGACGCACACGGAACCGCCGGCCGGCAGGTGGGCCGGCGTGGCGAAGAACCAGTCGGCCGCGCGCGGCGACGGCGGCGTCTGGTCCGCCGTGGCGATGTCGGGGGTATGGGTGATGAGGTCGATCAGGGTGGTGAAGCCCAACATGGCGGCGTGTCCGGCAGGGGTCGTCCAGGCCCCCATTGAGCCGCCATCAGGCCATTAAAATTCCATAGCAGAAGGCGCCGCCGTTCATTAAAGCCCCGAAAAGGAACGGCCCGGCATCCTGCGATCCCGGGCCGCTGGAGCAGGCGTCACAGCAGGATCAGGCCGCCTTCACCCCGATGATGAAGCGCGACACCTCGGCGCTCAGATCCTCCGCCTGATGCGATACGTCGCGGGCGGAGTCCTGCAGCTGGCCGGCAGCGGCGCCGGTGGCCACCGCCGCCTGGTGCACACCGGTGATGTTGCGTGACACGTCCTCGGTGCCCTTGGCGGCCTCGTTCACGCTGCGGGCGATTTCCGAAGTGGTGGCCGACTGCTCCTCGATGGCGGAGGCGATGGCCATGGCGATGTCCGACATCTCGTTGATGGTGCGGCTGACGCTCTCGATGGCGGCCACGGCCTGGGTGGTCAGGCCCTGGATCTCGCCGATCTGGCTTTCGATGTCGCCGGTGGCCTTGGCGGTCTGGTTGGCCAGGCTTTTCACCTCGCTGGCTACTACGGCGAAGCCCTTGCCCGCCTCGCCCGCCCGCGCCGCCTCGATGGTGGCGTTCAGCGCCAGCAGGTTGGTCTGCCCGGCGATGGCGCTGATCAGCTGCACGATCTCGCCGATGCGCTGGGCGCTGTCGGCCAGGCGCCGGGCGGTGCCGCTGGTGTCGTTCGCCTCCCGGATGGCTTTGGTGGCGATGGTGCGCGACTTTTCCACCTGGCTGCTGATCTCCTGCACCGTCGCCACCATCTCATCCGTGGCGGAGGCCACGGTCTGGACGTTGGCGGAGGCCTGCTGGGCGGCGGCGGCCACGGCACTGGACTGAGTGTTTGTCTGCTCCGCCGTGCTGGCCATACTCTCGGCCGTGGCCTGCATTTCCGTCGCGGCACCGGCCAGGGCGTCCACCAACTGGGCCACCTTGGCCTCGAAGCCCTGGACCAGGCCTTCCAGCGCCACGGCGCGGCGCTCCTTAGCCTGACGCTCCAGCTCCTGCGCCTGGGCCAGGTCGCGGGCCTTGACCATGCCGTCGCGAAACACCTCCAGCGCGCGGGCCAACGTGCCCACCTCGTCCCCCCGGTCCGTGTCGGTGACGGTGACCCCCAGGTTCCCGGCCGCCATGGTCTCGACCACGCCGGTGGTGCGGGCGATGGGACGGACGACGCCCGAGACGATGACCACCGTGGCGCCGCCGCACAGCAGGGCGGTGACGGCGATGGCCACCCAGGTCATCCACACCGCATTGTCGGACAGGGCCTGGCCCGCGTCGGCCGCCTTCTTGCCCTCTTTCCCGTTGAAGTCGTTGTCCGCGATGATGGCATCGCGCGCCGCCTGGTATTGTTTCAGGCCCTCGCCCAGGTAGAGCGGCAACGCCTGCGCCACCTCGCCCTTGGTCACCATGTCCTGGACCCGCGCGGCGATGGCCCTGTACTGCACCCAATTGGCGTCGAATTCCTTCATCAGCCGCTCGTCATCCGTGCCGGCGGTTATCAGCGGCTGATAATCGGCGCGCGCCTTTTCCACGGCGGCGGTCGCGCCGGCGTACTGCTTGACCGTGGCCTGTATCAGCGTCGCGTCGTTGGCGCTGGCGGCGATGATCACCCGCCCCTCAACCACGCGGGCGTCGGCCACGGCCACACCCAGACGGCCCAGCAACGCCGTCGATGGCAGCCAGTTGTCGCGCATGTCGGCTGCGGTGCCGCTTACCGCTTCCGTGCGGCTGAGGCCGAACAGCCCCAGGCCCAGCGTCGCCAGGAAGACCACCAGGAACGCCGTCAGGACCTTCAGGCGGATGGAGAGGTTGCGCCAGGCTGTCATGATAAGGGGTCCTTTCCTGGATGCGGCTTGCTGTGGACGGCCAATGGCGGTCCGATGAGATGACGCCCCCTTGATCCCCCTCCCCCAATTAAAGAGGGATTAACAGACACTTGTCGAAATCTGCTGCAAAAATCATATTAATTCATTGATTATTATAGAAATTTTTCTCAATGCTTTAGCTGTACTGTGGGATAGCCGGAGGGTGCGTGCGTAAATGTCGCACCCCCACAAGACGGCGGCACGCGATGACGCCAAGTTTACCCGGGCGACCTAATGCTCAAGCCTTAACGACTGGTTAGGACTGGCGGCGTAGTCTTCAATCCCTTGGGCAACCCTGGCCCCCGGGATCAGGGGTCCCTCAGGAAAAAAGCCGCCGATAAGGTCGGCCGTACCAAGGCCCAGAAGGGCCCGCCACCACCAAGCGACAACGGCCCTTTGGCAGAAGGGGCCGAAGGGATGTGTTTGCGCCATGATGCCCGCCCCGCGGTTCAGCCAGCGGCAGCCCGTCTTGCGGCTGACCCTCGCCTTCCTGATCCTAGCCTTCCTGACCCCCGCCTGCTGGGCCGTGTCCGCCCTGGCCGCCAGCGATGATCCCGTCGATACCGGCGGCCTGGCCATGCCTGGCGCCTCCGTCCCGGCACCGCTGGTGGTGCACGCCCTGAACCAAGGCACAGCCCCCGCCTACGTGCTGAAGGTGCTGAAGCTGGCCCTGGACAAGAGCGGCCGGCCCTATGTGCTGAAGGTCGACAACCACGCCCTGCCCACTGCGCAGGTGCTGCGCCTGCTGGAGCAGCCGGACAACGGCACGGTGGATGTCTATTGGCTGCCCACCGCGCCGGCGCTGGAGGCGCACTTCCAGCCGGTGCGGGTGCCGCTGGATCGGGGCCTGATGGGCTATCGCCTGCTGGCGGTGAATGAGGCGACGCAGGCCAAGATCAATGCCGGCACGCCCCTGTCGCCGGGGCAACTGTCGCTGGCGCAGGGGCAAGGCTGGCCCGAAGCCCATCTGCTGCGCGCCGCCGGCCAGACGGTGCATGAGACGGCGGGCAACCTGTACAACGAGGTCGCCACCGGCGGTGCCGACGCCGTGCCGCGCAGCAGCCTGGACATCGACCAGGAGGTGGAGCGGGCGCGTGAGGCCGGCGTGCCGGTGACGGTGGCCCGCGACGTCGCGCTCTTCTACCGCGACTTCTATCTCTACTTCTTCGTGGCCAAGCATGACGACCGGCTGGCCGACATGCTGCAGGACGGGCTGTATCAGGCCTACGCCGACGGGTCCTTCATGGCGCTGTTCCGCAACGACCCGCAGATCCGCGCCGCCATGGCCTACACCCGCCAGGGCCGCCGTGTGCTGGCCCTGGCCAACCCCGACGCCACCACACCCACCCGCGCCATCGCCGCCAGCCTGACCGAAAGCCTGGAGTAGGCGCCCTTACTCCACCAGCCCCATGGAGACGATGAAGACCAGGTAGAAGGTCAGCGCCAGCAGGGCCACCCACAGCAGCACCATGGTGCGCCACAAGGCGCCGAAGGTGCCGAGGCGGTAGGCCCCCTTCAGATGGGCGTACATGTGGACGGGCGGGGCGAAGCACATGAGGCTGCCGATGGCGGCCGCCCCCAGCCCGGCGCGGGAGCCGAGAGCGGCCACCGCCGTCAGCACGGCCATGAAGGACAGGGAGTGCAGCGCGAAGACCACGTGGTCGTAGAGGTAGATGCCGCGCTTGAACAGGAACATCAGCCAGATGAAAGGCACGGATAGCGGGACCAGCAGGAAGGACAGCTTGGAGGCCGATTCCTTCATCTTGTAGAGCGTCAGCTCGGGGTTGCGCAGGGCGTGGCGGATGTGTTCCTCCAGCTTCGGCATGCCGAGGTCGACGTCGAACATCTCCTTGGAATCGGCCAGGCGCTTGGCCGCCCGCGCCCAGGACGGCTCATCACCCGTGGCCGGCTCCTCGTCCGTGGCGCCGAACAGCTTGGCCACCTGTTGCTGGCGATGCTCTTCCTTGGTGGGTTTATGGGGCTGGGCCTGGGGCTCGGCTGAAGATGCCGCCGCATCGGGGGCGGCCGTAGGCGCTGGCGGCGGTACCCCTTCCGCCGGAGCCGGGGCGCCGGCCGGGGCCGGAGCTGAAGCGGTGGACGCCGCTTGGCCAACCTTCTCCGCCGCCACATCGAAGGCCTTCAGCACGGCCTCCGCCACCTTCAGTTCCTGCTGGCGCTTGTCCCGGCGGACGGTGGCCTTGTCGATGTTGCCGCCGTCCTGCCGCGCCTCGGCCAGGTCGTTTTCCGCGTCCTGCAGTTCCGCCTTCGCGTCGTTCACCGCCGATTCCAGCTCGACCCGGCCGTCGGCCATGGATCCGTGGTCCAGGTTCTTCAACGCGTTGCCGTTGATCACCTTGTTGGGGGTATCGATGAAGGACAGGGAGAAGAACATGAGGAAGACGCAGAACAGGAACAGCGCCAGGGGCGAGACATAGCGCACGCGGTGGCCGTGAACATAGTTGCGCGTCAGCTTGCCCGGCCG
The DNA here is from genome assembly GCF_007828035.1 of Nitrospirillum amazonense. Taxonomy (GTDB): domain Bacteria; phylum Pseudomonadota; class Alphaproteobacteria; order Azospirillales; family Azospirillaceae; genus Nitrospirillum; species Nitrospirillum amazonense. The sequence goes on from NZ_VITV01000001.1 coordinate 486,559, forward strand.
GAACGCCAGCATGGGAAAGGTGCGCCAGACCTTGCTGTCGAAATGCAGGATGCCGTGGAAGAACTCTTCCGCGATGTGCAGCATGGACCGGTGGACGTGCCCCGGCTGTCCGCAGGCATGGCAATAGGCGCCGGCCAGATGCGCACCGCAGTTGGCGCAACGGTGGTGCCCGTCCTCATGGCTGACGGCCGTGTGGTGCCGTTCGCCCTCGATGGCCCTGGCCACCAGGCTGGCTTCCGCCAGGCCACCGGCCGCGTCGATCTCCCCGCTCATCCCCGCCCCCCAAGGCATCCACTCCGCCGCCACGCGGCGCTGGCCCCCGCGGTTGCGCGGGGTCGTGGCCGAGGATGCGGGCGGCCCGCTTTAATTGCAAGATTGACAGGCCGGCTTAAGGATTTAGGGGATGAAGTAGAAGGGATTGGCCAGCTTGAAGGTGCGCTCGGCGTGGCCGCCGGCCAGGTCGCTGTCCTGGTCGCCCATGTTGGCGATGATGGTGTAGCCCTGCGCCTCGATGCGCGCCCGCTCCGCCGCCTTGTAATCCGCCGCAGAGCCATGGGCACCGGCGGCTCGCAGCACCAAGCCGGCCCAGCCCTCATACCCGGCGGCCGCCAGGTTGCGGGCGGTGGCCTCGCGCTCCGTCTCCGGCCGGCCGGTGATGAAGAACACCGCGACGCCCGCCGCCCGCGCCTGGCGGTAGAGTTCCAGCGTCGGCGCGATGACGGCGGCGCGTCCCATCATCTCCCACGCCGGGGCCGCGCAGGGCCCCCGGTCCAGATCGCAGCCGCCGGCCTTGATGTAGCCGAAGTCGTTGATCTTCAGCTGCAGCCAGTTGCTGAGCGAGGTCTCGTCAATGTCCAGCACCAGGGCGGGGTGGGATCCGGCCGGCAAGGTGGCGGCGCGCGCCGTGATCCAGGCCCCAGCCTCCCCCGCCACGCGTGCCAGGTCGCGATCATAGGCGCCACTGTCGTGATAGGCCACCAACTGGGTCTTCACCACGCCCAGGTTGGGCAGGTCCGCCACCGGCCCCGCCTGGTTGGCGCAACCGGCCAGCACCGTCAGGGACAGGGCGAGGATGAGGGCGCGGACGGACATGGTTGCTCCTTCAGGGGGCCGGGCAGGCGCAGCGGGTGTAGGCCTCCGCCAGGGTGTTATCCAGGGCACAGAGGTACAGCGCCTGGTTATCCGGAATCATGGCGGAGGCCTGGGGCCGGGCGACGCTGTAGATGCTGCGGTAGAGCGCGCGGGCGGGGCCGCTGTCACGGATATGCGCGATGATGCCGCGCAGGGCATCGGGACTCAGCGGCTTGGCGCCCCAGGCCTGCGCGGTGTCGTATTCCGGCACCCAATGCGCGTTGGCCACGCTGGGCTGATCGCTCAGGTTGGTCAGGTAATAGGTGGTCAGGTGGGTGATGGTGCCGTCGGGCGCCGCCTGGCCCAGCTTGAACGACGGGCTTTGCTGGTAGACCGGGCTGACGGCCGGAGTCACCAGCACGGGCACGCCGGCACCCGGCGGCCCCACCAGGCGCAGGTCGTCCATATGGATGTGGCCGGCGAACAGCACCTTGATGATGTCGTGATACTGCGCCAGCTCCGCCTCGAACCGCGCCTCCATGCCGGGGGCGAACAGTTCCACGGGCGCGGTGCAGGCAGGTATCGGTTGGCCGGCCACCGCCGCCGCCTTGGCCGCCTTGGACCAGTTGTTGGCGGTGGCGAAGCCATCGATGCCCGGCACCACGTGTGTGATCAGCCAAACGCTGTCGCCTGCAGCCCTGGCGTCGGCCAGGGCTTGGTGCAGCCAGGCCAGCGTGGTGTCCTGCGGCGTGTCATCCGCCCGGCCGCAGTTGTTCTTGTATTTGCGGGTCAGCATCACCGTATCGAAGGACAGGATGCGCACGCCCTTCAGCGTCGGATGCGGAATGACGTAGTTGCCGGCCTGGCGCCAGTCGCGCCCGATGCCGGCCTGGTCCGCCCGGCCGTTCAGGGTACGACCGAAGCCCTGGGTCAACAGCGGCAGGGTGTCGCCCAGGAACTGGCCGCTGGGTTCCACGGCGTAGTCGCCGCAATAGCTGTCGTTGTTGCCCAGCGCCGTCAGCACCGGCACGCCGGGGAAAGTGCGGCGCAGGGTTTCCAGCAGGGTGGTGACCGTTTTCAGGGCGAAGGCGCGGTAGGCGGCCTCATCCCCTTTGTGCGCCGGCAACGCCGCCTCGAACGTGTCGCGGAAATCGTGGGCCAGCATGTCGCCGGTGTGCAGGATATAGGCCGGGTGCGGCTGGGCGTGCCGCATGGCGGCCAGGGCGGAGCGCAACACGAACCAGTTGCTGTCCCGGCCGAAGGGCGACAGGCGGCGGCCGGCCGTGCCGTCCAGGATGGCCGGCCAGTCCTTGGCCGGCGCCGCGTCCAGCCGTGCGGCCAGACTGGTGTCGTCCAGCGGGTTGAAGTGCATGTCGCTGACGACCAGGAAGGGCGCCGATTCCCCCGCTGCCGGCCTGGTCGTCCCGGACTGGGCCGCGCGGGCGCCGGTGGCCCCTAGCAGCGACAGCCCCATCGCCACCACCACGGCCATGACCGGCCAGGTCCTTGCCTTCACCACCAACCGCCCCCTTGGTTTCGCAACCGCAGTATCGCGCCCCGTTGATGGCGGGCCATCCCCGCCCTGTCAATGGCCGCCGGCCCTGCGGCCGAAAAAACATGACCAGATGGACAGGATTTGTCACAACCATTGAATATTTGTTTCCGCGAACCCTTTGGTATTCCTGGTTGTATTCAGCCGAAAGGCCCGATACCGTTTCGTATTAACGCTGCGTTTCAGCGCGGGCGGCGTTACCAACCCTTTGAGAATGCGAAGCCGCACCGCAGGCGATACCGGCCCGCGCCCGTATCACGCGCCATGACCCGCCTGATCCCCGGCCTTCTCGCCCTCCTGCTGTTCAGCCTGCCCGCACAGGCGGCGGCGCCCCGCACCTTCCTCTACATGCCGGCCGACGCGCTGGGCCGGTATGACGCCATGCTCTACCGGCCGGAGGTCGAGGGGGTGCAACTGGTCTATTCCTGGAAAGGCCTGGAGCCGGCGCGGGGCGAGTACGACTTCGGCGCCATCGACGCGGCGCTGGCGCGGCTGGAGCCCCTGGGCAAGAAGCTGGTCATTCAAGTGCAGGACCGCTTCTTCACGCCCAAGGCGCGCAACCTGCCGGACTATCTGCTGACCGACCCTACCTATGGCGGTGGGCTGGTGGCGCAGATCGATCGGCCGGGCCAGGGCAAGCCCGTTGCCCAGGGCTGGGTGGCGGCCCAGTGGAACCCGCCCCTGCGTGCCCGCTACCAGGCCCTGCTGGCGGCGCTGGCCGAGCGCTTCGACGGCCGGGTGCTGGCCATCACCCTGCCGGAAACGGCCGCCGACATCGATCCCAGACAGCCCAACGCCGGCTTCAGCTGCGACGCCTATGTCGATGCCACGCTGGACAACCTGGCCGCCACCCGCCGGGCCTTCACCCGGTCCCGGGTGGTGCAATACGTGAACTTCTGGCCCTGCGAGTGGGGGGACGACCACCACTATATGTCCCGCCTGTTCGCCTTCGCCGCCGCCAACGGCGTGGGCCTGGGCGGGCCGGACATCGTCCCCGGCCGCAAGGCCCAGATGGCCAACGCCTATCCCTTCTTCAACCGATATCGGGGCCGCCTGCCCCTGGTCGCCATGGCGGTGCAGGAACCCACCCTGACCTACACCAACCCCGAGACCGGCAAGCCCTTCACCAGGCAGGCGCTGGTGGACTATGCCGAGCGCTATCTGGGCGTGGACATCATCTTCTGGACACCGGCCGCCCCCTGGCTGCGGCGATAGATGAATCGAGGCGATAAAGCCACGATTCCTTCCGAGATTTGCCACTAAGGGCTCTAAGGATCCACCAACGTTCAATTTCTGCGATGGGGATCGTACCATGATGCGATGGAGGGGCCAGCGGCGCCTGCTGCTGGTGGCGGCCGCTTGCCTGGCGCTGGGGGCCTGCGGCAAGGCACCGGAAAAGAGGGAAATGGCGGCGGTACCCCGGCCGATGGGGCCCGTCCCAGGATCGAAGGAGGATTTCGTCCCCTCTTTTGGCATGGCGCCACAGCCGGGCCTGGAGGCCATGAAGCGTCGATATGTGGCCCTCAGCCACAGCTATACCCTGCGCCTGCCGGCCGAGGCGGTGGAGATGGCACAGCGCCGCGACTTGGACGCCTGCGCCAAACTGGGGTGCGAGATTCTCGAGTCCCAGCTGAACCGTACCGGATTCCGGGGCCAAGTCACCGCCCATACCAGCCTGCGGCTGCCACCAGCGGCCTTGGCCCCTTTCACCGCCGGCCTGGCGGCCCCGCCAGCGGAGATCGCCGCCCATTCGGAAACCAGCGAGGACAAGACGCTGGCCGTGCTGGACGTCGACAAGCGGCTGGAAACCAAGATCGCCTTGCGGGAGCGGCTGACCGCGCTGTTGCATCAGACCAACACCAAGAACGTCAGCGACCTGCTGAACGTGGAACACACCCTGGCCCAGGTGCAGGGCGACATCGAAAGCGCCACCGCCCAGCGCGACTATCTGCGCACCCAGACCGAGATGGTGAAGGTCGACATCCGCTATGACGGCATCCAGCCGGATGAGCCCAAGCCCAACGGCGTGGATTGGCGGCCACTGAAAACCGCCGCCAAGGATTTCGGCGACATCCTGGTGGACTCGTTGGCCAACGTCATGACCTTCACCGCCCGCATCCTGCCCTGGCTGCCGCTGGCGGCTTTGACCGGCTGGCTGCTGCGGGTGGTCTGGCGCCGCTGGCGGCGCAAGGGCACTTAAGCCAGCTTGGCCACCAGCGACAGGGGCAGCAGTTTCATGATCGGCGCCATATAGGCCCAGGGCCAGGCGGGGACATAGGCCTTGGCCGGCTCCCGCTCGATGGCGCGCACCAGCAGGCGGCTGCCCACGTCGCCGGGGACGGCGAAGGGCAGGCGCTTGGCGCCCTCGTTCAGTTCGGTGCGGATATAGCCGGGCAGGATGCTGCTGACCCGGATGGGGCTGCGCAGCAGGTCGGCCTGGATGCCCTCCGTCAGGGCGGCCAAGCCGGCCTTGGTGGCGGCGTAGGTGGTCATATGCTTGGGCAGGCCACGCAGCGCGCTCATGGAAGAAATGACCACCAGATGGCCTTTGTTCCGGGTCCGGAACAGCTCAAGCGCCGCCTCGCATTGCGCGAGGGCCGCCACGAAGTTGGTCTGGGCCGTGGCCAGGTTGTCGGCGAAATGTCCGGTGCCGATGCGCCGGCCGGAGCCGATGCCGGCATTCACGATGACACGGTCCAGCCCACCCATTTCGGTATCGAAAGCACGAAAGGTTTCGAACACCGCCGCATGGTCGGTGACGTCCAGCGGGCGGATGGATACCCGGATGCCGGGGTGGGCCCGCAGCAGCTCGTCCCGCAGCGCCTCCAGCCTGTCGGTGCGGCGGGCGCACAGGGCGAGGTCGCGGCCCAGGGCGGCGAATTCCCGGGCCATGCCCAGGCCCAAGCCGGAGCTGGCGCCGGTGATGAGGATGGTCTTGGCCGGCATCTCGGTTCCTCAGCGATACGTCAGCAGGCCGCCCGGGCCGTCCAGGCCCGCCTGCTCGTTCAGGCTGGACAGCGACCAGCCCGTCCCCACCCGGCCCACGGCCTTGGATGAGGCCAGCAGCTTGGTGACGCCGCCGTTGACCAGGGCCCAGTGCACCTGCCGGGCGCCGGCATCATCCAAACCCAGCACCGCCTGCACCGCCGCCATGATGGGCCCGCCGGAGGTGAAGACCAGGACGGTGTTGCCCGCCTGGGCGCCCGCTTGCGCCGCCCGGGCCAAGCCGGCCAGCACACGGTTGCGGAACACCGGCCAGCATTCGGTGTAGTCGCCATCGTGCTGGCCTCCCATCCAGCGGGCCACCGCCTCGGCGAACAAGGCCTGGTAGGCACGCCGGGGATCGGGCGCGGTGGCCAGTTCCGCCCTGAGCGCGGCGGCGTCGGCCAAATCGGGACGATGGCAGGCGACCACGTCGGCCGGGTCGTACTCATTCAGGTCGGGATCGATGGACAAGGCCGTGCCGCCCCGGCCCATGGCCTCAAGGCAGGCGGCGGCGGTGTCGCGGTGACGGTTCAGGCTGCCGCTGATGGCGACGATGTCCGCCGCCCCCAACCGGGCGCCCAGCTGCCGGCCCACCACCCGGCCCTGGGCGATGCCCAGCGCCGACAGCCGGTCGTAATCGTCCGCCCCGAAGGAGGCCTGGCCATGGCGGATCAGGTGCAGCGCCACCATGGGATCAGCGCCCCGCCCGGCGCAGGATGCGGCGGCAGCGCCAATCCAGGTAGGTCACAAGCAGCCAGAAGCGCTTGAAGGCCGGGTTGCGGGTCTGGCGGTGGTGATAGCGGTAGTAGATCTGCTGGGCGATGACGGCCAGGCGGAACAGGCCGAACACCTCATAGAAGGTCCAGTCCACCGCCTTCGCATCCAGCCGGTCACCCATGGCCGCCAGGTAGTGCGCCACCACCTGGTCCCGCGTCAGCATGCCCGGCAGGTGAGTTGGCTGGCGGCGGATGGAACGCATGAAGAAGTCGTCGTCCGCCTGCACCCAGTAGGCCAACGCCCCGCCCAGATCCATCAGCGGGTCGCCGATGGTGGCCATTTCCCAATCCAGCACGCCGATGACATGGGTAGGGTCGGCCGCGTCCAGCACCAGGTTGTCGAAACGCCAGTCGTTATGGATGACGCATGCGGCGCTGTCCGCCGGCGTGTTGGCGGCCAGCCAGGCCCGCACCTTGGCGAAGGAGGGCACGTTCCAGGTGCGCGCCTTCTGGTAGCGGCCGGACCAGCCCTCCACTTGGCGGCGGCAATAACCGTCGCCCTTGCCTAGGGCCGACAGGCCGGCGGCGTCCGGGTCCACGCGGTGCAGGGCCACCAGCTTGTCCACCATCGCCAGGCACAGGCGGCGCACGGCATCCGGCCCCATGTCCAGGCCGCGCGGCAGGTTGGCCCGGGGGATGATGCCGGCGATGCGTTCCATGACATAGAAATCGGCGCCGATGACCCGTTCGTCCTGGCACAGCCCCACCATGGTGGGCACCCAGGGGAACACGGGCTTCAGCGCCTGCTGCACACGGAATTCGCGCGCCATGTCGTGGGCGGACTTGGCCTTGGTGCCGACCGGTGGCCGGCGCAGGATGAAGTCGCCCTCCATCCCGTCCTCGCCATAGGCCAGGCGGTAGGTCCAGTTGCTGGCCCCGCCGGAATATTGCGTCACGGCCGGCAGGCCCCGCAGGTCCGGCCGCCGTTCCTTCAGCCAGCGGTCGACCACCGCGACGTCCAGATCCTCGCCCGGCCGAACCGGGCCCGCCCGGTCGGTCACGGGACGGGGCGGGGCCTCCCCCGCCGCCACGGACGCCGCCGTCATCCGCGCGACCCGGTTGGGGTCGCCGGCTGCGGGGGCCCGGCGGCGGCGGTGCGCGACGGGGTCGCCATGCTGCGTGCCCGCTTGTCGATCATGGCCACGTACCAGGCGCGCGGCATCAGCCGCTTCATCAGCCAGAAGCGGCGGCCCTCCTTGTGCGGCAACAGATGGCAGCGGCCCGCGGCCACGCCCTGGTAGACATACTCCGCCACATCGTCGGCCGTGATACCGGGGCGGTTCAGCAGCTTGTCCACCCGGGCGCGCAGGCGCGGGTCGGTGGTCCGCAGGCTGCTGGCCAGGTTGGTCTTGAAGAAGGAGGGGCAGATGACGCTGACGCCGATGCCGCTGGGCGCCAGTTCGTGCTGCAGCGTTTCGGAAAGGGAAACCACCGCCGCCTTGGTCGCGTTGTAGGCGCTCATCGTCGGCATATCGAGCAAGCCGGCCATGGAGGCGGTGTTCACGAAATAGCCGTGACCCTGCGCCTTGAACATCGGCGTGAAGGCCTTGCAGCCCCGCACCACGCCCATCAGGTTGATGTCGATGATCCAGCGCCAATCATCCAGCGGCGTGTCGTCGATATTGCCGGCCTGGGCCACGCCGGCGTTGTTGACGACGATGTCGACCCCGCCCCAGCGCTGGGTCAGGGCCTGGGCCGCCGCGTCCAGCGCCGCGTCATCGCGCACGTCGCAGGGGATGGAAAAGGCATCGGGAGCGATGGCCGACAGTTCCGCCACCGCCGACGCCATGGCGTCGGGGTTGATGTCGCCCACGGCCACGCGCCAGCCGGCGCGGGCGTAGCGCTTGCCCAGCGCCAGGCCCAGGCCGCTGGCCCCGCCGGTGATGAAGATACGCCCGCCCTGAGGCCCCGTCTTCGGCGTGATACCCATCCCTCAACCCTCCCCTTTTGTCTTTTTGTAGCCGCGCCTGGCCAGCTCGATACGGGCGATCATGGCCTTGTGCACCTCATCCGGTCCATCAGCCAGGCGCAGGGACCGCGCCTGGGCGTAGAAGCCCGCCAGCGGCGTATCGCCCGACACGCCGGCGCCGCCGTGCATCTGGATGGCATCGTCCACCACCCGTTCCAGCACGCTGGGCGCCACCACCTTGATGGCGGAAATCTCTGTCAAGGCCGCCTGGGTTCCCACCTTGTCCATCTTCCAGGCGGCGTAGAGGGTCAGCAGACGGGCTTGGTCGATGGCCACGCGGGCCTCCGCCACGCGTTCGCGGTTGCCGCCCAGATCGATCAAGGGGCGGCCGAAGGCAGTGCGGCTGGTGCCTCGGCGGATCATGAGGTCCAGCGCCGCCTCGGCCGCGCCCAGGCAGCGCATGCAGTGGTGGATGCGGCCGGGGCCCAGGCGCCCCTGCGCGATTTCGAACCCCATGCCAGGGCCGGCGATCAGGTTGGACGCGGGCACGCGCACCCGGTCGAACACCACCTCGCCATGGCCGTGGGGGGCGTCCCAGGCGCCGAAGACGGGCAGCATGCGTTCGATGCGTACGCCCGGCGTGTCCAAGGGCACCAGGACCATGGAATGCTGGTGATGGCGGTCGCGGCTCTCATCCGGCGTGCGGGCCATGACGATGGCGATGCGGGCGCGGGGATCGCCGATGCCGCTGGACCACCATTTGCGCCCCGTGACCACCACCTCGTCCCCCTCCACCACCGCCGTGGCGGCCATGTTGGTGGCGTCGGAAGAGGCCACCTCGGGCTCGGTCATGCTGAAAACGCTGCGGATTTCCCCGGCCAGCAGGGGTTTCAGCCACCGTTCCTGCTGCTCCTTGCTGCCGTACCGCCACAGCACCTCCATATTGCCGGTGTCGGGGGCGTTGCAGTTGAACACCTCCGGCGCCATCAGGCTGTGTCCCGTGGCCTCGGCGATGGGGGCGTATTCCAGGGTGCTGAGGCCGGCGCCCAATTCCGCGTCAGGCAGGAACATGTTCCACAGGCCCTCGGCCTTGGCCCGGGCCTTCAGCTCTTCCATCTTGGGGGGCACGCGCCAGGCGGTCCAGTCGGGGCCGTCATGAGCGGCCACGTCGCGCCAGTACTGGGCCTCCACCGGGGCGATATGGTCGGCGATGAAGCGGCGGACACGATCCAGGTAATCCTGGCCACGGGCGCTGGGCTGGAAGTCCATCGGCGTTCTCTCCCTTTTTTTCCGGCGGACGCCGTGGCGTCCCAGGTTTGAAAGGAGTGTAGCGCCGGATTGACATGAACCGATGGGAAGTTTATGCGCGATAAACCATGAATGACGTTCATGATATCCGCCTGCTGGCCAGGCTGGACCTTAACCTGCTGCGGGTGTTCGATGCGGTCTACCGGGCGCGCAGCCTGACGCGCGCGGCGGATGAGCTGGCGCTGTCGCAATCGGCTGTCAGCCACGCCCTGGCCCGGCTGCGGGACCAGTTGGGCCCGCATCTGGGTACCGAAAACGAACCGTTGTTCCCCCGCGACGGCCGGGGCGTGGCGCCTTCCGCCCTTGCCCGCCGGCTGGCCCCCCGGGTGCGCGAGGCGCTGGCGGCCCTGGGCCGGGCCCTGGCCGACGCCCAGGATTTCCAGCCGGACCGCGACCTGCGCCAGGCCGTCATCGCCATGCCGGAGGCCGTGGAACCCGCCTTGTTACCAGCCATGATGGCCCGCCTGCGCCGGCACCTGGCGGAGGGGTCCAGCCCCCGGCTGGACAGCGTGCGGCTGGACCGGGCCACCATGAAGGCGGACCTCGCGCGGGGCCGCATGGATCTGGCGGTGGACGTGACCCTGGCGCCCGACCCGGACCTGCGCCATCTGCCGCTGTTGAGCGACGATTACTGCCTGGTCGCGGCCGCGGGCCATGCCCCCGTTGATCTGGAGGGGTATATGGCGGCGGGGCACATCGCCGTCTCCTCCCGCCGCAGCGGTCCGGCGGTGGAGGACTACGCCCTGTTGCGCCTGGGCATACAGCGGAAAATTTCGCTGCGCTGCCAACGGTATGAGACCGCCTGCCGCGTGGTAGCGGAGGCGGGCCTGAAAGGCGGCGGCTTGCTGCTGACCATGGGCCGGCATCACAGCCAGCCTCTGGTGGACGGCAGCCGGGGGGCCCTGGTCACCCTGCCCCTGCCTCTGGACATGCCGCCATTGGCGTTTAATCTCTACTGGCATCGCGCCAGTGACGATGACCCCGCCAACCGCTGGCTGCGCGACGTTCTGCGCCCGACCTGACGGGCCCCATTTTCGGCCAAGGACCTGACCCCATGCCGCGATCCCCGCACCAAACCGCCCATCACCGGTCGACGCTGGCCATGGCCCTGGCCGTCTTCGCCCTGCTGGCGTTCGGCGGGGGCGCCAGTCCAGCCTGGGCCGACAACGCGTCCGACCTGGCCATGGCGCGCCTGGCCATGGCCAGGCACGATTACGCCGGGGCACTGCCCACGCTGACCCAGTTGGCCAACCAGGGTGACGCCGGCGCCATGGTCGAGCTGGCCAAGATTTACGGCCAGGGCCTGGGCGTGACGGTGGACCAGGACAAGGCGCTGGCCTATCTGCGCCAGGCGGTGGAGAAGGGCAACGCCCAGGCCCAGGTGGGGCTGGCCGTGCTGTACGACCAGGGCAGCAACGGCCTGCCCAAGGACCCGGCGGAGGCCGCGCGCCTGTACAAGCTGGCGGCCGACCAGGGCAACGCCCGCGGCCAGGTCAGCCTGGGCTGGCATTACGAGAACGGCAGCGGGGTCCCCAAGAACGTGGCCGAAGCGGTGCGCCTCTACACCCTGGGCGCCCGCCAGGGCGACCCCGCCGGCCAGACCAACCTGGGCTGGATGTATCAGAACGGTACCGGCGTACCCCCCAACCCGACGGAGGCGGCGCGCCTGTACAAGCAGGCGGCCAGCCAGGGCTTCGTCCGCGCCCAGGGCCAGATGGGGGCCATCTACCTGGCCGGCGTGGGCGTCACCAAGGACCCGGTGGAGGCCGCGCGCTGGAACATGATGGCGGCCGAACGCGGTTGGGTTCCCGCCCAGTTCGCCCTGGGCTTCCAATACCGCCAGGGCGAGGGCGTCGCCCGCGACGACGCCCAGGCGCTGCACTGGCTGCGCAAGGCGGCGGACGGCGGCGAACAGGGCGCCATAGCCCTGCTGGCGCAGATGTACGAGAACGGCGACGGCGCGCCCAAGGACCCGGCGGAGGCGCGGCGCCTCTGGGCCAAGCTGCCCCCCGATCGGCGGCCGGGGGCCAAAGCGCAGTAGGAGCCGTCTCCGTTAAGGGCTCTGCTTTCTAAGAGGGCGGCTGCCGGGAATTGGCCAGCAGATCGACGCGGGACATGCGCACGATGTGTTCCGGCGCTTCCGTCCAACCACCGATCAGGTCGCCGGCAATGAAATCGGCGCCCACGCGGTCCACCAGCCCCTCCGTCTCCACCGAATCCACGCCCTCGACATAGAGTTTCAGGCGATGGCGCCGGGCCTCGGCCGCCACCAGGCCCAGGTCGGTCGCCACCCGTTCCGGGCTGGGGCGCTCCGCCCCGGGGTGATCAATGGCCGTCCTGTCCCCGGCGCCGGGCAGGATGATGCCCACGCCCTTGACCCCCGCCGCGGCCAGCGTGGCCATGTCCTGGCGCCCCAGGGCCACGCCCACCATCAGGTTGCGGCCAAAGGGGCGCAGGGCGGTGACGAAGTCCGCCAGCCGCCCGGTGGGCGTGCCCTCGGGCAGGCCCACCAGATGATAAGTCAGGAAAGGGATGAGGTGGGACGGGATGCGGCTGGCCAGCGCCACGTAGGACCGGCGGCGCTGCAACCCGGCCAGCGTCTCATAATGCACCGGTAGGGAAAGGAAGAAGCGGAAGCGGTTGTCGTAAAGTTCCAGGTAGGTGGCGATGGCCTGGCGCATCGCTTCCTCATCCAAATCCAGGATGGCGTTCAGGGTCTCGGCCGACAAGGTCCCACCAACCGAAGTCTTGGAGACCGAGTCGTAGCCATAGACAGCCTGCCCGCCCCGGCGCATGCGTCGCCCCCGGGTGATGTAAAGACATAGCGCCTGGTGGTTGGCGTCCCAGACCGGGCGGTAGACGATTTCCAGCGGCCCGAGCTGACCATGCGCCGCCCAGGCGGCCGTGACCTCGCCCTGGCTGAAGCCTGTCCGGCCGCCCTGGCTGGGCAAGGGCATCCAGCCGGGGGCGCCGGCAACGCCGGCCGCGCCCTGGATGAGGGTGCCGCCGCCCACGTCGCGGCCCGGCGCGCCGTGCAACTCGGTCCAGCCGGGCGCGGCCCTTCCCGACGCCGCTGCCTCCTCCCGTCCCTTGGCCACGGCCTCGGCGCGGGCGGTGCCGGCCAACAGGTCGGCCAGGCGATGGGGTTTCAGCACCAGGTCGCCCGTGACCTGGCGCACGGCGGTGCGCACTACGATGGTGGCGGTGTCGGCATCGCCCAGAAGCAGGCGCTGCAGGTCCTGCAGCACGCGGGCGCACAGCAGGCCGGCCGCGCGCTCGTCCATCTGGGCGAAGACAACCAGGTAGGTGTCGGGTCCATAGGGAAAAACCACGTCGCCGGGGCCCAGCGACTGGTTCAGCAGGCGTTCGGTCAACTGGTGTACGCGGTCGCGTACCGAGGGCCAGCGGGACCCGAGCTTTTCCTTCAGGCTTTCCAGGCCGAGAAGCTGGACGGTTCCGGCACTGACCCGCGCCTGATGCTCCAGGATGGCGCCCAGCCTGCCCTGGATATCGTCCGGGCCCGCGTCGGGCGTGATTGGCTCAACGGCGTCCGGACGGGTGGGACGGGCAGGTGTCACCGGCTGCTCGCCCTCGCCCAGCCACCAGGTCGCAATTTTGTTGATCAAATTTGGCATGCCGTCGCCAACACTCCCGTTCGCACAGCGCCGAATGGCTATGGTGCCGCTACCGCAAGCCGGGGAGAACTCGCACGATCGGGGTACCCCTCTGGAGAGAGTGGCTCAAGCGCCGCTGGTTTCCGCCGCCGCGGCCGTCGGCGGCGGATCCGCATCCCGCCGGCCAACCCGTGTTTCGGATCCAAAATAGATGACCAGCAGCAGCGCGGCCGCCATCAGGCCGCCGATGGCCAGCGCCAGGGTCCCCAAGCCGGGCACCAGCGCCGCGATGGCGAGGCATTGGGTCACCAGGCCGCCGGCCTTGCTGCAGCCGGCGACCCAGCCGGTGGCGCGGCCGCGCAGGCCTACGGCGTAGTTCTCGGCCGTGTAGGGCAGCAGCACGGCCAGGATGCCGTTACTGCCGACGATCAGCAGCGCCACCGGCGCCACCACGTCCAGCAGGCCGGCCCCGTCGCCCAGGCGCATGACGCCGCCCAGGCCGGCGATGGCGACGACGATCATCAGCGCCAGCGTCCACTTCGTGCTCCAGCGGAAATAGAGCAGCGCCGCCACCGCGATGGTCGGGCAAGCGATAAGGGCGGACGCCGCCAACAGGCGGCTGGACATGACCACGTCCATGCCCCTGGCCGTCAATTCGGCCGGCAGCCACAGCAGCAGCCCGAAATTGGTGAAGCTCCAGGCCAGGGCGGTGACCGTCAGGGCCAGGGTCCGGCCGCTGAGGAAGTGGGTTTCGCCCCCCTTGGACGCGGGCGCGCCCTCCGCCTCGCGCGTCAGGGCGGCGCCGAAGCGGGCCAGCGTGCGCTCCGCCTCGCGCAGGCGGCCGCGCAGCAGCAGGAAATGGGGCGATTCCGGGATTTGGCCGTTGAGAAAGACCAGGATCAAGCCCGTGGGCAGGTTCAGCAGCCACATGATGCGCCAGCCATACAGGGGCTGGAGCAGGGCCGACAGGCCGCTGGCCGCCAGGTAACCGCCAATGCCCCCCAGGCCACCCACCAGCACCAGGTTCCAGCCACGGTGGCGCAGCGGCATGGTTTCCGCCAGCAGCGCGTAGGCCACCGGCAACATGCCGCCCGCCGCCGCCCCCATGAGGAAGCACATGGCCACGTTCCACCAGAAATCGGGCATGGCCCCGCAGATGGATGTGCCGACGAACATGACGGAAGACAGCAGGATGGAGGCGCGGCGGCCATAGACGTCCGCCAGCGCCCCCCATATCAAGGAGCCCACGACCGTGCCCGCCAGCGCCGCCATGGGCAGCCAGGCCACCGTCATCTTGTCCACGCCGTATTCATCGCGCATGCCGGGCAGGACGAAGCCCAGGCTGGCCGGCTTCATGACGTCGATGACCAGGGCCACGACGATGACCGCCATCAGCCGCCAGTGCGCCGCGCGCAACGGGCCGTCGTCATGCACCACGGCGAGGTCGACGGCCGCCACCGCCGTCTTGCGCGGCAGCAGGCCATAGGCGGCGATAAGGACGCCCACGATGATCAGGCCCATGCCGATGGTCATACCCATGTCCATCGGCATGTCGGCCAGGCGATAGCCGACGTCCTTGGCCATCAGGAACATGGGCAAATGCAGGACCACGCCCGCGGTCACCACGGCGCACCCGACCCAGAAGGCCAGCACCGCCCGCCGGTCGGCCAGCACCCTGTCCCCGTCCCCGGGACTAGTCTCGAACAACGACGCCACCGGAACCACCCTGTCGGAGAAAAGGAAGCGGCGCGCCCATGCCCAGGCGGGCCGCCCAACCTATAGCTGTGACCGCTATCAACCGCCAGAAGGAAGGCTCAGCGACCGGCCGCTTTCCACACGCCCTCCATCTCCTCCAGGCTGCGTCCCTTGGTTTCGGGGACGAAGCGCCAGACGAACAGGCCGGCCAGGATGCTGAAGGCGCCATAGAGATAATAGGCGAAGCCATGGTTGAACATGGCGTTCAGCGCGGCGTTGCCATCCAGCACCTTGAACGACCAGGACACCACCCAGTTGGCGATCCACTGCGCCGCCACGGCGATGCTGAGCGCCTTGCCCTTGATGGGGTTGGGGAAAATCTCCGCCAGCAGCACCCAGACGACCGGGCCCCACGAGAAGGCGAAGCCGGCGACGTAGACCACCACCGCCACCAGCGCGCCGATGCCCATCTGGTGCTGGTTCAAGAGGAAACCCAGGGCCAGCATGGCGACCGCCATGACGGCGGCGCCGGCGATCAGCAGCGGCTTGCGCCCCAGCCGGTCCACCGTGACCATCGCCACCAGGGTGAACAGCACGTTGGCCGCCCCCACCACCACGGTCTGCAGCAGCGCGCTGTCGGTACCCGCCCCCATGTTCTCGAACATCAGCGGAGCGTAGTAGAGCACAGCGTTGATGCCCACCAGCTGCTGGAACAGCGACAGCATGATGCCCACCACCAGCACCAGGACGCCGTAGGCCAGCAGGCGGTCGGTATGCTGCACCAGGCTGCCTTCGATCTCGCGCCGGGTGAGGGCGGCCTCGGCCGGCCCCATCAGACGGGTCAGCGTGGCCTCGGCCTCCGCCGTGCGGCCCACCTTGATCAGCCAGCGCGGCGTGTCGGGCACGAAGGCCAGCAGCACCAGGAACAGGGCGGCGGGCAATGCCTCCGATCCCAGCATCCAGCGCCAGCCGACGCTGTTCAGCCAGGCGGTGTCGCCCTGGGCGGCGATGGCCCAGTTGACGAAATAGACGCCGGCGATGCCCAGCACGATGGCCATCTGGTTGAAGGAGATGAGGCGGCCGCGGGCGTGCGGCGGCGCGATCTCCGCGATGTACAGCGGCGACAGCATGCTGGCGATGCCCACGCCGACGCCGCAGATGACGCGGTAGATGATGAAGGGCGTCAGCGCCGCCGGCCCCATCCGCCCGACGGTGCCCAGCCCCAGTTCCGGCAAGGCCGACCCGATGGCGGAGACCAGGAACAGCACGGCCGCCAGGAACAGGCCGCGCTTGCGCCCGAAGCGATCGGCCACCCACCCGGCGATCATGCCGCCGACGATGCAGCCGATGAGGGCGCTGGAGATGGTGAAGCCGGACAGGCTGTCGCGCGCCGTGTCGGCCAGGCCCAAGGGGTCGATGAAGTTGGCGTCGATGGACTTCACAGCCCCCGAGATGACGGCGGTGTCGTAGCCGAACAGCAGGCCGCCCAGGGTGGCGACCAGGGTCAGCATCACCACCAGGCCGGAGCCGGCATGCGCGTCATGCCCGCCCTTAAGTCTCACATCACTGGCCATGACAGTCCTCCCGCGCGGAACCGGTGCCCGCGCGCCTTGGGTGTTGGGTTGGATCAGCGCCGGGCGCGGCCGAGGGACGGCACGCTGGAGGGCGGGGCGGTCGATTCCCGCACCACCACCTCGAACTCCAGCAGACGGCGGGGCATGGGATGGGTCCAGGGCTGGCGCCGCACCGCCCGGTCGATCAACAGGTCGGCCGCCGCCGCCGCCATGCGGCTGATGGGCTGGCGGATGGTGGTGAGCTGCGGCCAGATGATGCGCGCCACCGGCGTGTCGTCGAAGCCCGCGACCGACAGGTCGGCCGGCACCGACAGGCCCAGACGCTGGGCCACCGCGACGGATGCCGCCGCCATGTCGTCGTTGCTGGCGAAGATGGCGGTGGGACGGTCGGCCAGGGTCAGCAGCTGTTCCGCGCATGCCATGCCGGTGCGGTAGGAGAAGTGACCGGGACGCACCAGTTCCGGATCCAGGGGGATGCGGTGTTCCGCCAGTTCATCCCGGAAGCCGCGGTAGCGCTGTTCAGTGGCGCCGTGTTCCGGATGGCCCAGCAGGAAGCCGATGCGGCGGTGGCCCAGGCTGATGAGGTAGGCCGCCATCTGGCGGGAGGCCGCGTAGTCGTCCATGTAGACGAAGGGCGCCGTCTCGCGGTCCGTGTCCGGCGCTATGCGCACCAGCGGAATGCGCGAGGCGCGCAGGGCGTCGAGCACACCGGCGTGGTCGACCAGCGGCGGCGTCAGGATGACACCCTCCAGCCGCAGCTGGGAAATGAGGTTCAGGACCTGGTCGCCCACGTTGGGGTCGGTGCTGTCCCAGGGCTCCACCAGCAGGTGGAAGCCGCCCTCGCGGCAGCGGGCCACGGCGCCGGCCTGCACGTCGCTCATATAATGGGCGCTGGGGTTGTCATAGAACAGGCCGATGAGGAAGGAGCGGTCGCCGGCAAGGCCCCGGGCGTTCAGGTTGGGGCGGTAGTCCAGGCGGGCGATGGCGTCCATGACCCGGGCGTGCGTCTCGTGGGAAACGCCGGCCTCGCGGTTGATGACCCGCGACACGGTCTTGATGGACACCTTGGCCAGGTCCGCGACCTCCCGAATTGTGATCGACCGCTTCTCTGGCTGGGCCAATGGGGTCTCCCAAATCAGGGGCGACATCAGGCGACGTGACGCGTTGTCATCGTGGCGTCGGACGGCGATGGCGACAGGGGGATAAAGGGATGGGCGGTGCGGGGGCACCGCCCATCAAGGCGCAGGATTCGGGGAGAGAGTATCCTGCCAAGAAGGGAAAACACCGGGGCGCGGGAGAGGAGAGCCCCCGCGCCCCGGGGGTCGAACAACGCGAACGAACCGGATCAGAAGCTGGCGTGGGCCCGCACACCCCAGGTCTGGGGCGGCTGGTACACGGCCGTCCACACCGGGGTCGCCGGGCCGCCGAAGGCACCGGCATTGGACTTGATGTTGGCGTTTTCCACGTTCTGGACGAAGCCTTCCAAGGACCACTTGCCGCTGGGCGCGTCGTAACGGACGGCCAGGTCGGTGCGGGTATAGGCTTTCTGCTCGTCGTACGTGCCAGCGTTGAAGAAGGACAGGTAGCTGCGGGTCTCGAAATGGGTGGAGACGCGGGGGGTCAGCGTGCCGCCGTTGGGCAGGTCGAACACGTGCTCGTACCCGACGGTGCCCGACAGGGCCGGGGCGTGGGGCAGCTCGTTGCCCTTCAGCTCGACCAGGTGGGACACATCGCCGCCGCTGTACAGGCGGGCGTCGATGCTCTGCAGCTCTTCCATCTCGGTGTGCTGGGCGGACAGCGACAGGTTGATCGTGTCACGCGGCGTGACCTTGGCGGCCAGTTCAGCTTCCAGGCCGTAGGCCTTGGCGCCCTGGGCGTTCTGGGTCACGATCTGCGAGCCGATGACATGGCCGGCGGCGTCACGGGTGGTGACCGCCTGGTTCACCTGATAACCCGTGAAGTCTTCATAATAGGCCGCCACGTTGAAGGTGGCGCGGCCGCCGAACAGCGTCGTCTTGGCGCCGACTTCATAGTTGGTCAGCGTCTCGGGGCCGGCCAGCTTGCCGCCGTCCTCGATGTTGCCCGACTTGAAGCCCGTGCCGACGCTGGCATAGGTCATCAGCACGTCCTTGATGATGTCGGCATCGGCGCGGACCAGCCACGTGGCCTTGCTCCACTGGCCATAGACGTCGTTGGGCGACGCCGTGTAGCCGGGGATGGAGTAGGGATCGCGGCCGAAGATGCCCTGGGTGCAGCCGTTGCAGGTGACGTTGCGGCCACCGATGTCTTCCTTGTCGTCGCGGGTGTAGCGCACACCACCCGTCAGGCGGATGTCGTCGGTGACATGCCAGGTCGCTTGGCCGAAGCCGGCGGCCGACTCGATCTCACGATCAGACTGGATGAAGCTGCCGGCCCAGCTGAAGGTGCCCAGGCGATAGCCGTTGGCCTGGTCGATATCGAAGCGGATCTTGTTGGTTTCGTGCGAGTAGTACGCGCCCAGGATCCAGTCGATGGTGTGCACGCCCGACGACTTCAGCTGCAGTTCGTGGCTGAAGAAGTCGTAGCTGGACCAGACGGTGCTGTTCTGCTCGAACGCGCCGGACGGCGTGGTGGCGCTGGTCGGCGGCAGCACGCCGCTGTCGGCGTCCACCTGGTTGTTGCCGCCCAGCCAGGACGCGCCGGCGATGTAGGACAGCTGCAGGTAGTCGTTGATGTCGTAGTCCATCTTGCTGTGGACGGACTTCGCGGTGCGGTCCTGGAACGGCGCGGTGTCGGCCTGCACCGACCACAGGTTCGTGCCCGGACGCGGGGTCTGCATCAGCGGCTCGACCGGGGTGCCGGTGTCTTCATACCATTCGAAGTTCAGGTCCCAGCTGAAGCTGTCCGTCGGGCGCCAGGCGCCGCTGACGCGGAACGACTTCTGGTCGCCGGCGTAGTACTTCGGGCCGCTGGTCACGTAGGCGGCCGGGTTCACGCCCGGCACGTTGGGGGCCGGCTGGTAGTCGACATAGCCATCGTGCTTGTCCGTCACGAAAGCGACGCGGAAGGCCAGCTTGTCGGAGACGGGCATGTTGAACATGCCGCGGGTGCCGAAGCGACCGTAGGAGCCGGCCACGACCTCGGCGTTGCCGTATTCCTTGTCGAAGGTCGGCTTGGCGGAGATCAGGCTGACGGCGCCGACGGTGGCGTTGCGGCCGAACAGGGTGCCCTGCGGACCGCGCAGCACTTCCACGCGTTCCATGTCGTACATCAGCACCGAGGCGCCCTGGGCGCGCGGCGAGTAGATGCCGTCGACGTACATGGCGACCTCGGGGTCGGCCACTTCGGTGTAGGCGCTGTCGTTGCCGATGCCGCGCAGGGTCAGGGTGATGGCGTTCTGGTCGCCCTGCTGACCGAACTGCAGGCTGGGCACGAACTTGGACAGATCGGTGATGTCTTTGACCTGCTGCTTGTCCAGGCTTTCCTGGCTGAACGCCGAGACGGCGATCGGGGTTTCCTGCAGCTTGGTTTCACGCTTGGTCGCGGTAACGACGATTTCGGCAATGGTGTCGGAGGGACCGGCCGGGGCCGTCGCGGTCTGCGCGTACGCGCCACCGGACAGGGCAATCACAGCCGCTGCTTGCAGATAGAGTCCGAGTCTCGCCTTCATCTCGCTTCCTCCCTTTTATTCTAGCCTGGTTGCTCTAGGCGGATATTCGACGGTCACCGCCCACATCCAATGGATGCGGCGCCGTTGTGGGTCGCATGTTTAGCGGGGCTGACAATGCTGTCAACAAAATTATGACAACGTTGTCGCACAGCGCTGTCATATGGCGGCAACCGTGGTATTCTGGCCTCATGCGCGGGACAAAGCCTGCGGCAGCGCAACGAACTGGCCGGCAACCCCTGGGTGACGGGGCGGCGGGCGCCGCCACGAAAAGCGACGATCCCGCCGTAACGGTTTGAGAAACATAAGAACTGCCGCCGTTCCGCCAAGGGGACAGGCGGCCATGAGGGAGGAAATGATGACCGCAGCGGATGGCGCCCGGCGCCGTATCCTGATCGTGGGCGGGGGCACCGCCGGCTGGCTGACCGCCGCCTACCTGGCCAAGACCTTGGGCGCCAACCTGTCCGGCGGGACAGAAATCACCCTCATCGAATCGAGCGACATCGGCATCATCGGCGTGGGCGAGGGCACCTTCCCCACCATCCGTTCCACCCTGGCCGCCATCGGCATCGACGAGGCGCGCTTCCTGCGGGAAAGCAGCGCCACGTTCAAGCAGGGCGTCCATTTCGTGGACTGGGCGGAAACACCGGCGCCGGACGCATCGCCGACCCAGGCCCTGGGAGCCGTGCCCGGGCACACCCACTATTTCCACCCCTTCAACTTCCCTCACCAGGGTAACGGGCCGGAACTGTTGCCCTACTGGCTGCTGGGCGAGGCGGGGGACCTGCCCTTCGCCGAGGCCGTAACCCTGCAGAAGGCGGTGGCGGACGCCGCGCGCGGGCCCAAGCGGCCCATCGACCCGCCCTATGCAGCGCCCCTGAACTACGCCTATCACTTCGACGCCAACCGCCTGGCCGTGCTGCTGCGCACCGTGGCCATCGAACTGGGCGTGCGCCACCGGGTGGGCACCGTCACCGACGTGGTGCTGGACGGCAGTGGTGCGGTGGCGCGGGTGGACACGCGCGAGCACGGCAGCCTGAGCGCCGACCTCTACATCGACTGCAGCGGCTTTAGGGCGGAGATCATTGGCCGGGCGCTGAAGGTGCCCTTCAAGTCCTATCAGGACGTACTGTTCAACGACCGGGCGGTGGCGCTGCAGGTGCCCTACGACCGGCCCGACGCGCCCATCCCCTCCTACACCGTGGCCACGGCTCATGAAGCGGGGTGGACCTGGGACATCGGCCTGAACGACCGCCGGGGCACCGGCTATGTCTATTCCAGCCGTCACACCGACGACACCCGGGCGGAGGAAGTGTTGCGCCGCTACCTGGGCCTGGTGGCCGAAGGGCGCGACGTCCGCCTGCTGAAGTTCGACTCGGGCTGCCGTGCTGCCCAATGGGTGGGCAACTGCGTGGCCGTGGGCCTGTCCGGCGGCTTTTTCGAGCCCTTGGAATCGACCGGCATCATGCTGATTGAGGTGGCGGCCCACATGATCGCCCAGTACTTCCCCTGGGGGGAAACAGGCCTGGACAGCGCCCAGACGGCCGCGTCCATGGCCGCGACGGCCCGCACCTACAACGCGCTGATGGGCAAGCGGTATGAGCGCATCGTCGATTTCCTGAAGCTGCACTACTGCATCACCCGCCGTACCGACAGCGCCTATTGGCGGGACAACGCCGACCCGGCCACCATACCGGAGAGCCTGCGCGACCGCCTGGCCGCATGGGCGCATCGGCCGCCCGGGCGCTTCGATTTCGTGGCCGACCACGAGACCTTCCTGCCGGCCAGCTACCAATACGTCCTGTACGGCATGGGCTTCAAAACCGACCTGGAGCCGGCGCACGCCCTGCACCGCCGCATGGATGAGGCGCGGCACGAGTTCCGGGGCCTGCGCACCGTGACCCCGCAGGCGGTGTCCAGCCTGCCCACCCATCGCGACTTGGTGGAGGAGGTCTACCGCAACGGTTTCCGCCCGCCCCAGGCGGCACCGGCCGTGGGCGGACGCCGCTAGGCGTCCTTGCCGCGGGGAATCAGGCCTTGCCCGGCGGGCGGGCCGTGGATTGGCGCAGCAGGATGGTGTGGGCCAGCACCTGGTGCGGCACGGGCTTGGGCCAGTCCACCTTGCCACGCTGGGACAGCAGGCCGATCAGGATGTCGGCCGCTGTTTCCGCCATTTCCCGCACCGGCTGGCGCACCGTGGTCAGCGGCGGCCACATCATCTCGGCCAGCGGCGTGTCGTCGAAGCCCACCACCGACAGGTTGGCCGGCAGGCTGAAGCCGCGGTTATGCGCCTCCGCCACCACGGCGGCGGCCATTTCGTCGTTGCTGGCGAAGATGGCGGTGGGACGGTGGGGCTGGTCCAGAAGGCGGCGGGCGCAGGCCACGGCGGAGGCATAAGTGAACTCCCCCTGCTCCACCAGCACCGGGTCCACCGTCACGCCGGCGTCGGTCAGCGCCTCGCAATAGCCGGTGTAGCGCAGAATGGTGGCGGTGTGGTTGGCCTTGCCCTTAATGAAGCCAATGCGCCGGTGGCCCAGGGCGAGCAGATGCTGGGTCAGGGTATAGGCCGCCTGCCGCTCATCGATGCGGACGGAGGGAGAGGTTTCCGATTCCTGCTGCGGCGTGACGCGGACATAGGGGACGCCCGCCTCCTCCAAAATCCGCAGCACGATGGGGTTGTCGGTCACGGGGGCCGTCAGCACCACGCCGTCCAGGCGCATCTGGTTGACGATGGCGCTGGCCCGCTGTTCCACGTTGGGGCTGCGATAATCGATTTCCTCGATCATCAGGTGGTAGCCGTGGGCCCGGCAGCGGTTCAGCAGGCCCACCTGGATTTCCAGGGTATAGGGGCCGCCGGCATCGCCGTAGAGGTGGCCGATGAGGTTGGAGCGTTCGCTGGCCAGGCTGCGGGCCATCATGTTGGGCTGGTAGCCCAACTCGGCCACAGCCTTCTCGATGCGCTCCTGCATGTCGGGGCTGACATAGCGTTCCTTGTTGATGACCCGCGACACCGTCTTGATGGACGCCCCCGCCAGGCGCGCCACATCGATGATCGTCGGCTTGCGGTCAGGCCCCGCCATATGTCCACTCCCATCCTTATATCGGCGCCGCTTCCCCATTCGTGGGACCGGCGCGGGCCCACAATCGCCCAAAGCGCCGGGCTGCGGCAATCCTGCATCGATGGCGCAAAAAAGCGCGCCCGTCCATCATTTGACCGCCACCGTCCGAAAGGCATGCTGGCGTGACCGCCACCGGATGTTGTTTCCTGGGGTTGGCCTGGGTCGGAAGGGGGAGGACGGCACCGCTGTCATTTCCGCCGCCGCCACCCCGGCCCCAAGAGAAGAATTCCCCGGGGGGAAGATGGCATACGGACAGGCGCCCGTCGCCTTGAAGACCAAGCTGGGCTACGCCATCGGTGACTTGGGCCTGAACCTGCACTGGCAGGCGATGACCCTGTTCCTGGCCTATTTCCAGACGGATGTGCAGGGCGTGCCCCCGGTGTGGGTGGGCGTGGGTTTTCTGGTGGCCGCCATCGCCGACGGCCTGGCCAATCCCCTGATGGGCGTGTGGGCCGACCGCACCAGCACGCGATTGGGCCGGTACCGACCCTTCATCCTGTGGGGCGGCGTGCCGCTGGGCGCCGTCATGGCGGCCTGCTTCACCGCGCCCGGCTTCGGCCAGGGCGGCCTGATCGCCTACGCCATCCTGAGCCACATGGCCTGGCGCGGCGTCTACACCATTGTCTCCATCCCCTACGCCTCGCTGTCCGCCCGCATCACCCAGGACGCGGAGGAACGGTCCAGCCTGACCGGCTATCGCATGACCTGCGCCTTCATCGGCGGCATCACCGTGTCCTTCCTGCTGCCGGCCCTGGCCGCCCGCATCGACCACATGGCAAGCGGCGGGCACGGCGGGACGGCGGGGGCCGGCCTGGGCTACAGCATCAGCGGCCTGGTGGTGGGCAGCCTGTCCGTCGCCTTGTTCTGGCTGTGCGCCAGCGTGGTCAAGGAACAGCCATACCCGGCCCTGACACCGGCTTCGCGCGCCGCGCTTGACAGCGATGTCGTCGGCTTCCTGCGCACGCTGGGCCGCTCCGGCCCGCTGATGCGCCTGCTGGTGTCCATCGGCCTGATCCAGGTGGCGGGCGCCCTTCAGTTCCGCAACCTGGTCTATTTCTTCAAGTACGACGTGGGCGACATGGACCTGGCCGCCTATGCCATGCCCGCCTTCTCCGCCGCCAGCGCCGTCAGCGTGCCCTTCTGGGTATGGCTGTCCCGCCGTACCAGCAAGAAGGTGTCGTGGCAGACGGGAACGGGCCTGGCGGCGCTGTCCTCCCTGGCCTTCCTGATGGCGCCCAGCGACCGGCCGGCCCTGGCGGTGGCGGCCATCGCCGCCCTGTTCGTGGGCTGCACCGTCCACGCCGTGGGCTTCTGGGCGATGCTGCCCGACCTGGTCGATTACAACGAGTGGCGCTTCGGCCGCCGGGACGAGGCCAAGATATTCGGCGTGGCCTCATTGGCGCAGAAGGTGGCGCTGGGCCTGGCCGGCGCCCTGCTGGGCTGGCTGCTGTCCGCCATCGGCTTCGTGCCCAACGCCACCCAATCGGCTGAAACCTTGAGCGGCCTGCGCCTGCTCATGTCCCTGCTGCCCTGCGGCCTGTTCATCGCCACCCTGGCGTTGATGGCGGGGTACCCGCTGGACGGTGCCCTGCACCGGCGCATCGTGGAGGAACTGGACGGGCGGCCGGCCGGCGGAACACCGCCCACCGCGCCTTCACCGGCCAACAATCCAGTCGCCGGCAGCCCAGCTCAAAGTGGGTCAGGCCTTGGGCGGCCGGGGGTCGAACACCAGGCACGTGGTGGTGCCGTGGGCTAGCAACCGGCCCTGGGCATCGATCAGGCGGCCTTCGGAGGTGGCCGTGCGGCCGCCGCTGTGGATGACGCGGCCTTCGGCCCGCACCGGGCCCGTCGCCTCCGTCACCGCGCGGATATAGTTGATCTTCAGTTCCAGCGTGGTGTAGCCGCGCCCGCCGGTCAGCGTGGTCTGCACGGCGCAGGCCATGCAACTGTCCAGCAGGGTGGCGATCCAGCCGCCATGGACCGAACCGATGGGGTTGTAGTAGGCGTGGACCGGCGTGCCGGTGAAGACGGCGTAGCCGTGTTCGGCATGGCTGAGCGTGAAGCCCAGGGTGTGGGAGATGGGCGGCGGCGGCAGGTCGCCCGCCATCATGGCGTGCAGGAAATCCAGCCCATCCATGCGGGCCAGCGCCGCCATGCGTTCCGCCTCGCCCACCTGCTTGTCGGCCTTACCCGCGGCAACCATCGTTGATCCTCTTGAACGTAGCGCGTCACCGCCATCTTGCCCTTGTCACTTTCATTATGCAATCCACATAACCGAAGGGCGCATTGACATGGCGCAAGGATGGGGCGCCCCATTCAGGGACAAGGTGCTTGGCAAGGAACCGCAACGGTTCACCCGCGCACATTACTGGGAGGCCTGAGACGCCATGGCCGGCAAGTCCAAGAAGCACGCGAACCAGAACACGCAACACACGAATGGCGCCGCCCAGAGCGGCGAGGTGGGCGAGCCCACCCCGGAAGAGATGGCGGACATCAGCCCGGCCCCGCCGCTGGACGGCGAGATCCTGCGCAACGCCAAGGAACATAAGCGCATCGAGGACCGCTGGAACATCCTGGGCCCGGGCAAGCCGGGCCGGCCGCCCAAGCACTACAAGTATATCGATGAGATGGCCCGCCTGCAGTTCGAGCTGCTGAAGCTGCAGGAATGGGTGCGCATCCAGGGTCTGAAGGTGGTGGTGCTGTTCGAGGGTCGCGACGCCGCCGGCAAGGGCGGCGTGATCAAGCGCATCACCGAAAGCCTGAACCCCCGCATCTGCCGCGTGGTGGCCCTGGGCACGCCCACGGAGCGGGAGAAGGGCCAGTGGTATTTCCAGCGCTATGTCCAGCATCTGCCGGGCCCCGGCGAGATGATCCTGTTCGACCGCAGCTGGTACAACCGCGCCGGTGTCGAGAAGGTCATGGGCTTCTGCACCGAGGATGAGTACCAGGAGTTCCTGCGCGCCTGCCCCCTGTTCGAGGAGATGCTGGTGAAGTCCGGCATCATCCTGATCAAATACTGGTTCTCGGTCAGCGATGAGGAGCAGGAGAAGCGCTTCGTGGAGCGCATGCACAACCCCATGAAGCGCTGGAAGCTGTCGCCCATGGACCTGGAGTCGCGCGGCCGCTGGGTGGAATATTCCAAAGCCAAGGACGTGATGCTGGCCCACACCGACCATGCCCATGCCCCCTGGTACATCGTCGACGCCGACAACAAAAAGAAGGCGCGCCTGAACTGCATCGCGCACCTGCTGCACCAGATCCCCTACAAGGATCTGAGCCCGGTGGAACTGCCCCTGCCCCCGCGCCAGCCCGACAACGGCTACAAGCGTCCCAAGAAGTCCACGCAGCACTGGGTGGATGAAGGGTATTGATGGGAATGGGCGGGAGGTTGGCGCCCCTCGCCCACGCCCCATTTGTCAGTCCTGATACCCCGGCATCTGGCGGTCCAGCCGGCGCAGCAGGGCCGGCCAGACCAGCAGGTTGGCGGCCTGGGACACGCCCATGCGGCTGATGTGGATATTACGCTCGATGGCTTCATGGGCGGCAGGGTAGAGCGGCCGGCCCATGGTGAGCGTGCGCACCTGCATGGTGCAGGACCGTTCCAGGAAATACATGCGCGTGAACGCCTCCGCCACCGTGCGGCCGACGGTCAGGGTGCCGTGGTTGCGCAGCAGCATGGTGTTCTTGGTGCCCAGGTCGCGCTGCAGGCGCGGGCGCTCGTCATGCTCGAACGCCACCCCTTCGTAGTCATGATAGGCCAAGTCGTCGATGACCAGCTGCGCCGTCTGGTTCAGGGGCAGCAGCCCTTCCTCCAAGGTCGAGACCGCCGTGCCGTCGGCGGTGTGCAGATGCAGGACGCAGCCCGCGTCCTCGCGCACCTGGTGTACGGCGGAGTGGATGGTGAAGCCCGCCGGATTGACGGGGAAGCCGGTGTCCAGCACCACCTTGCCGTTCATGTCCACCTTCACCAGGCTGCTGGCCGTGATCTCCTCAAACAGCATGCCGTAGGGATTGATCAGGAAATGGTGCTCCGGCCCCGGCACCCGGGCCGAGATGTGGGTGAACACCAGATCGTCCCAGCCGAACAGGGCCACCAGCCGGTAGGCCGCCGCCAGATCGACGCGCAGCCGCCATTCCTCGGCCGAGACGCGGTCACGCAAGGGCGGCTGGTCGGCGGGGGCCAGCTTGGGCGCGGTGTCGAACATGGGGTCCTCCCGGTGTTTTTATGATGTGCACAGCCTACGCCCGGACGGCTTCCAAGAATGTCGCGGATTTGACAATCTGAGCCGAACCGTTTGGGGGAAGCGAAGGTGGACAAGCACGCGGCGGCCCAGGTGCTGGAGGCGCGGGGGTGGCTGGCGGAGCAGCCGGCGGATCTGCGCGCCGAGATCCTGGCGCGGGGGCGCCTGCGCACGTACCCCGACGGCCAGGCGGTCTATCGTGGCGGCGACGCGCCGGATGGACTGTACGCCCTGGTCACGGGCCGCATGCGCTTGGCCACGGTGCAGGAGGATGGGCGGGAGGTGGTGATCCTGCATGCCGGGCCGGGGCACTGGTTCGGCGAGGTGTCCATGGTCGATGGCCTGCCCCGGGGGCAGACGGCGGTGGCGCGGGGGGAAAGCGTGGTGCTGCACCTGGCGGCCCAGGCCTTCACGCAAATCGTGGAGGCCGACCCCCGCCGCTGGGCCAATTTCGCCGGCATCCTCAGCCGCCACCTGCGTCAGGCCACGCATTACCTGGGGGAGGTGCTGGCCCTGCCCACGCCCCAGCGCACCGCCCGCCTGCTGGCGCTGCTGTGCCGGCTGGAGGAGGCGCCGCCGGGGAATGCGGGAAGCGGCCCTGTGCTTCTGCCGTTGTCGCAGGAGGATCTGGCCGGCATGCTGGGGCTCAGCCGCCAGACGGCCAACCGCGCCCTGGGCCGGCTGGCGCGACTGGGCCTGGTGCGCCGGGGCTATGGGGGTGTCGAGGTGCTGGACGCCACGGCGCTGGAGCGCTTTGTCGGTTAAAGGCGGGATGGATATGGAAGTCGCGTGGCTGGAGGATTTCCTGGCGGTGGTGGCGCACGGCGGCTTTTCCCGCGCGGCGGAGAACCGCAACATCACCCAGCCGGCGCTGAGCCGCCGCATCCGCGCGCTGGAGGACTGGGTGGGCACGCCCCTGTTCCACCGCACCACCCACACGGTGGAGCTGACCGCCGCCGGCGAGTCCTTCCAGGTGACGGCGGAGGAGACGCTGCGCCGCCTGGCCAGCGGCCGCGATGAGGCGCGGGAGGTGGCGCAGGGGCATACCGAACTGCTGCGCTTCGCCGCCACCAACGCCCTGTCGCTGACCTTTTTCCCCGCCTGGCTGCGGCGGGTGGAGGCGACGCTGCCCTTCAACATCAACGTCCAGATGGTGGCCAACCATATGGAGATCTGCGAACGCATGATGATCCAGGGCCAGTCGCAGTTTCTGCTGTGCCATCATTATCCGGCGGCCAGCACCCTGCTGGCGCCCGGCCAGTTCCGCTCCGTCCACATCGGTGACGACATGCTGGTGCCGGTCAGCGCGCCGGACGCGGCGGGGCGGCCGCTGCACACCCTGCCGGGCCATACCGACGCGCCCGTGGCCTATGTCGCCTATCGCCCGGAATCCGGCATGGGGCGCATCGTGGCAGCGGCGCTGGAGACCGCCCTGCCCGCCACCCACCTGAAGCCCACCTTCACCTCGCACCTGGCCAAGCTGCTGGTGACCATGGCGCTGGACGGGCGCGGCCTGGGGTGGTCGCCGCTGAGCCTGGTGGCGGAGCATCTGGATCGGGGGGAGCTGGTGCGCGCCGGCGATGAAAGCTGGGACATCCCCATGGAAATCCACCTCTACCGGTCGCGCGCGCGGCAATCCGCCGTGGCGGAGAAGTTCTGGGCGCATGTGGCGGGACGTGCCCCCGCATAAGCTTATACGGAGACGGCATTGGGCAAGGAGCCGACGGGGCTTCCATAGTGCGTCCATAGGGAGAAAGAGATGCCCCGGACGCTCTACGACAAGATCATCGACGCCCATACCGTCTGCCGCCTGGACGACCATGGACAGGTACTGCTGTATGTCGACCGCACCATCCTGAACGAATACACCAGCCCCCAGGCCTTCAGCGGCCTGCGCGAGGCCGGACGCACGGTGTGGAACCCGTCCGCCGCCCTGATGGTGGTGGACCATGTGAACCCCACCGTCAGCCACCGCACCCTGGAGGTGGCGGACAAGGAAGCGGCGGCGCAGATCGCCTATTTCCGCGAGAACGCCCGCGATTTCGGCATCGAGCTGTTCGACATCCTGGACCCGCGCCAGGGCATCGAGCATGTGGTGGCACCGGAGCAGGGGCTGGTCATGCCGGGCATGGTGGTGGCGGCCGGCGACAGCCACACCACGGCCTATGGCGCGCTGGGCGCCCTGGGCTTCGGCATCGGCACCTCGGACATCGAGCATTACCTGGCGACCCAGACCCTGGTGTACCGCCGGCTGAAAACCCTGCGCATCACGGTGGACGGCGATCTCGCCCCCGGCGTGACGCCCAAGGATCTGGTGATGGAGGTCATCCGCCGCATCGGTGCCGACGGTGCCACCGGCTACGCCGTGGAATTCGCCGGGCCCGCCATCGACGCCATGGGCGTGGAGGGGCGCATGACCGTCTGCACCATGATCGTGGAGGCCGGCGCCCGTGGTGCCATCATCGCGGCGGATGAGAAGGTGCTGGCCTACATCCAGGGCCGGCCCCGGGCCCCCAAAGGGGCGCTGTGGAGCCAGGCGGCGGAGGCCTGGCTGGCGCTCAGGACCGACGAGGGTGCCATCTTCGACCGCGAAGTCCACCTGGTCGCGGAAGACGTGGCGCCCATGGTCACGTGGGGCACCAGCCCCGACCAGGCGGCGGTCATCACAGGCACCGTGCCGGCGCCGGAAGCGGAGGCGGAGCCTGGCCGCCGCGCGGCGCTTTCCCGCGCGCTGGACTATATGGGTCTGGCGCCGGGCGCGGCGCTGGACGGCATCACCATCAGCCACGCCTTCATCGGGTCCTGCACCAATGCCCGCATCGAGGATCTGCGCGACGCCGCCCGCGTTCTGCGCGGCCGGCGGGTGGCGGCCGGCGTGCGCGCCATCATCGTGCCGGGATCGACCCAGGTGCGGGCGCAGGCGGAGCGCGAGGGGCTGGACCGGGTGTTCAGCGCAGCAGGCTTCGAATGGCGGCAGTCCGGCTGTTCCATGTGCCTGGCCATGAACGACGACGTGCTGCGGCCGGGCGACCGCTGTGCCTCCAGCACCAACCGCAATTTCGAGGGTCGGCAGGGCAAGGGCGCCCGTACCCACCTGATGAGCCCCGCCATGGTGGCCGCCGCCGCCATCGCCGGCCACCTGGCCGACGTCCGCACGTTCAGCACCCAGGAGGAGGTCGCCTGATGCAGCCCTTCATCCGCGTCACCGGCCCCGCCGCCCCCTTCCCCCAGCCCAATGTCGATACCGACGTCATCATGCCCAAGCAGTTCCTGAAGGGCGTGGACCGCAAGGGGCTGGACCGGGGCGTATTCTATGACCTGCGTTTCGGTCCCGACGGCCAGCCGCGTGCCGACTTCATCCTGAACCGCCCCGGCTGGCAGGGCGCCCGCTTCCTGGTGGTGGGGCCCAACTTCGGCTGCGGCTCCTCCCGCGAGCATGCGGTGTGGGGCTTGGCCCAACTGGGCATCCGCGCCCTAATCGGCACCAGCTTCGCCGGCATTTTCAACGACAATTGCCAGCGCAACGGCATCCTGACCGTAACCCTGGACGCCGCTGTGATTGATGATCTCATGACCCGGGTCGGCCAGCCGAGCGCCAACGGTCTGACCATTGACCTGCCGGAGCAGACCATCACCGTGGATGCCGACGGCCACATCATACCCTTCGCCATCGAGGCCTTGCGCCGCGACGCCCTGATCCAGGGCCTGGACGGCGTCAGCGCCACGCTGGCCCGACACGCCCAGGCCATCCGCGCATTCGAGGACGGCCACCGCCAGGCCAATCCCTGGTTCTACTGAGCCGCTGCCCCCGTCAGCGTGCCGCCTCGCACCCCACCGGGGCGCCGGCAGCGGCCCCGCCTTGCCAAAATAAGAATGGCCAAAATAAGAATGGGAGGACCCAAGACGTGACCGAGATCCCCGCCGCCATCCCCGGCACACCCTCGGCGCCGGCGCGCCTGGCCCCCCTGCGCATCGGGCCGCTGCCCCTGCCCATCTATATCGCGTTATGCGCCGTCACCGTCCTGGCCGCGATGTCCGGGCGCCTGCCCAACGACGTCATCGGCGGCCTGTCGGTGCTGATGCTGACCGGTTTCCTGTTGGGGGAGCTGGGCGCCCGGCTGCCCGTGCTGCGCCATATCGGCGGCACCGCCATCCTGTGCCTGTTCGTGCCGGCGGCCCTGGTGGGTACCGGTGTCGCCGACCCGGCCATGGTCAAGGCCGTGACCACAACCTTCAAGACCGCCAATTTCCAGTATTTCTACATCGCCTGCCTGGTGGCGGGCAGCATCTTGGGTATGCCGCACCGGGTGCTGGTCCAGGGTTTCCTGCGCATGTTCGTGCCCCTGCTGGGCGGCACGCTGGCGGCGCTGGGCACGGGAATCTGCGTCGGCCTGGCCTTCGGCTACGGTCCTGCCCACACCTTCTTCTTCATCCTGGTGCCCATCCTGGGCGGCGGCCTGGGCGAGGGCGTGCTGCCCCTGTCGGCGGGGTATGCCGAGATCCTGGGCCGGCCCCAGGCCGACCTGATGGGCATGATGGTGCCGGCGGCCCTGCTGGGCAATGTGGCGGCCATCATCGGCTGCGGCCTGCTGAACCGCTTCGGCCAGCGCAACCCGCGCTACAACGGCAACGGCATGCTGGTGCGCTCCGGCGCCGACCAGGACCTGCTGGCGGAGCGCGCGCCCGACCGGCCCATCGAGCTGCGCCTGATGGGGGCCGGGCTGCTGCTGGCCTGCGGCCTGTTCATCCTGGGCACGCAACTGGCGCCCCTGACCGGCATTCCCGCCCCCATCCTCATGATCGTGGGGTCCGCCCTTTTGAAGCTGACCCGCATCCTGCCGGCGGAGATGGAGCTGGGCGCCTATCAGATCAACCGCTTCATGTCGACCAACCTGACCTTCGCCATCCTGGTGGCCATGGGCGCCCTGCTGGTGTCGTGGCCGCAGCTGGTGGGGGCCTTCACGGTCGGCTATGTCGCCATCTGCACCGCCACCGTGGCCGCCATGATCGCCACCGGCTTCTTCATCGGTCACAAGATGCGCATGTACGCGGTGGAGGCCGCCATCGTCACCGCCTGCCACAGCGGCCTGGGCGGCACCGGCGACGTGGCCATCCTGTCGGCGTCCGACCGCATGGGCCTGATGCCCTTCGCCCAGATCTCCACCCGCATCGGCGGGGCCGCCATGGTGGTCATCGCCACCGTCCTGCTGCGAGCCCTGGGCGGCGTATCCTGAAGGGTGCGGAGGGAAGCGCCTAAGCGTCATTCCAACCGTGTAGAATGGTGGGCGCCGGTCAGCGGACATCTGGCCGGCCACGACACCGAACCGGGAGGAGACCAGCCATGACCGAGCCCAATCCACGCCATCCCCTGCCCCACCTGACGGTCGAGGGCGCCGCCGCCGCCATCGACTTCTATACCCGGGCCTTCGGCGCCACCGAGGCGAGCCGCCACCTGACACCGGATGGCCGCGTGCTCCACGCCAGCCTGGTGTTCCCCGATGGCGGCGTGCTGATGCTGAACGACGACTTCCCGGAATTTGCCGGCGGCCGCAGCCGCAGCCCCAAGGCGGTGGGCATCTGTTCCATCACCCTGCACATCACCGTGGCCGACGTGGATGCCGCGTGGGAAAAGGCCGTGGCGGCCGGCGCCAACATCGCCATGCCCCTGGCCGATCAGTTCTGGGGCGATCGCTATGGCAAGCTGACCGACCCCTTCGGCCAGGACTGGTCGCTGTCCAGCCCCCGCCGCAAGCCGTCGGCGGAAGAGATGGCCGACGTCACGGCCAGGATGTTCCCGACCAAGGGCTGACCACCGCCTCGCGGATCCCTGGTGCCGCCGGGGCGGTGCGTATTATCCTGGCGCCAGAAACGGCGCCAGGAGCGTGCCGGCCCCGGTGACCGGGGATAGGGGGGCATATATGGCTTGGACTGTAAGGGGTGCGGGTCCGGGAGCGGGACCGGCGGCGGCATGGCGTCGGCTCGTCATGCTGGTGAAGGCCGGTGGCCTGTTGTGCCTGGGTCTGGCGGCGTCACCCGCTGCGGCGGAAAAGCCGAAATGCCAACTGCAGCCGATGAGCAACCTTATCATCACCATGGACCGGAACATGCCCCTGGTGGACGTGGGCATCAACGGCCAGCAGGTTCACATGCTGCTGGACACCGGCGCCGATACCAACTTCATCACCAGGCCGGCCGCCGAGAGGCTGAAGCTGCGCCACGGGTGGGAGCCCGGCCAGCATGCCGAGGGTGTGGGTGGCCGCGTCGCCATCTATTCCAGCCAGATCGACGACATGACGCTGGGCAACTGGCTGGTCCATCGGGTGGAGATGCCGGTCTTGAGCAACCACGACGTTGGCGACGGGCCGGACGTCGTCGGCGTGTTGGGCGAACGGTTCCTGTCGAATTTCGACCTGGACATCGATATCGCCCACAACCGCCTGGTCCTCTTCCATGCCGAGGATTGCGAACATACCGCCCTGGCGTCCTACTGGGGCATACCCTACGACTACACGAAGATCGAGCGCATGCGGGAGGACGGGTCGCCGATCTGGCTGACCGTCCTGATCAACGGGCAGCCGGTACGCGCCATTCTGGATACGGGCGCCGCGACCTCGGTCATGACCTTGCAAACGGCGGCGCGGTTGGGCATGACGCCGCAGACCCCCGGCGTCACCCACACCGGCAGGTCTGGCGGCATCGGCAATGACGCGGTCGACGACTATGTCGGCCTGTTCGACAGCTTCAAACTGGGGGATGAGGAAATCCGCCGTGTCCATCTGCGCTTCGGCGAAATGTTCGGCAACGGCGGATGGGACGTGCCCGAGATGCTGCTGGGCCTGGACTTCCTGCGCGCCCACCGCGTGTTCATCTCACACAGCCAGCACCGGCTCTATTTCGCCTATGTCGGCAGCGGGCCCATCTTCCAGGTCATGGGTCCCAGGCTGCCTCGCGCCGACCAGGCGGCTGATATGGCGCCGGCGGAGACGGAAGGGCGCTGAAGCCCGTCAGACTGACCGTAAGGGGTGATGTCGCGTCGTTCCTGGCGCCGGATCATCGGGACCAGCGACATAATTGCATTTCAATATGTTCCGGCTTTCACAACCAGCGAGCGTCATGGCATTGTTTGCGCAATGGCCGCGCGTGGTGCGATGGCCTAGGGGATAGTCTGACTGTGACGATGGGGAAACCGGCCCCGGTTGGGAATCGGCATGGTTCCGGTGCCGAGGCGTCGGGCGAAATGCTTGAAGGCCGCACCAGCGCGAGCCCGCCCGGTGATGATGCCCATGGGTTCGATGGCTGGTCCCGGCGGGTCAACCACCCGAACAGACCGCCCGCAGCTTTCAACGCAGAAAGAAGCATGACCATGACGACGCGACGCCGTCGCACCCTCCGCCACTTGGCGGTGGCGACCCTGGGCCTGACCCTGGCCTGCGCCACGGTGGGCCCGCACAGCAACGCCCAGGCGAGCGAAGACAAGCGGAAGTGCCAGTTGCTGCGGGTCGGCACCCTAGGCCTGACCATGGACGCCAACATGCCCTTGCTGGACGTGGGTGTGAATGGCCAGGACGGCTATCTGATCATGGATACAGGCGCCACGTTTGGCACGATCACCAAGCCGGCGGCGAAAAGGTTGCAGTTGTCCGGGCATTGGGTGCCGGGAATTTACATGGAAGGCGTCGGGGGCCGGGTCAGCGTCGAGGAAGCCAGGATCGACGAACTGCGGCTGGGCGATTGGAAGGCCCATCACATCGACTATCCGGTATTCACCAATCATGACCTGTCGGACAATGAGAAGATATTCGGCCTCATGGGGGAGAATTTCCTGTCCAAGTTCGACCTGGATATCGATATAGCCCACAATAAAGTCAGCCTGTTTCAACCCCAGAACTGCGACGACGTCGCCTTGGCCTATTGGACTGACGCTTACAACGAGGCGGAATTCAGCCGCTTTTCGAAAGAGAATCCGAAGATCTGGTTGAAGGTCCTGCTCAACGGTGAGGAAATCCGCGCCATTCTCGACACGGGCGCATCCACCTCGGTGATAACCGAACGGGCGGCGGCCCGGGCAGGGTTGACACCGGAAAGCCCCGGCGTGACGCGCAGCGGCAAATCAGCGGGCGTCGGCGACGACCAGGTGCAAGACTATATCGGCGTCTTCGACAGCTTCCGGCTTGGGGATGAGGAGATCAAACATGTCCGCCTGCGCTTCGGCGAGTTGTTCAGCCATGGCGGTCGCGAGGTACCGGAGATGCTGCTGGGCCTGGACTTTTTACGTGCCCACCGCATGTTCGTCTCCCACAGCCAACGCAAGATTTATTTCTCGTATGTCGGCGGTCCGGTTTTCCAGGTAATGGGCCCACGCCTGCGCCGGGTGACGCCGGAGGCGGAACCGGCGGCGGAGGGCGAATCCCCCGCACCCCAGCCGGACGATAAAAAGCAGCCCTGAGCCGTATGCCCATCACCGCGCCAGGGCCTGCCCACCCTGGCGATTATGGTGAGCTGCCCGCAATGCCCCCCGGGGATTGAAATGCGCTGATCCAAGGCGCCAGGACGTTGCGCGACCTGTCACAACTCATCACAAGTCGCCGCGCAGTCAACAAATCGTAACGCTCACCCCCTTGCCCTATTGGAGAGAGGATGATAAGAGTCGTCACACAATAATCACAGCGCCATTTACTTGGGATGAACGGCCAATTAACTCGGCAAACCATCCTGATTTAACGTAAACGGCGCTTTAATGGCGATAATATTTCAGGCACTGCCGCCGCCTTCACCGGCCCCGTCTCATTCAAGACGGTGACACTTGTTGTGGCGGCATTGTCCTCATGCTCCGATGGGCCTACCCTCATGGACCCGCCCCTCAACCAACGGACAAGAGGGACCATGAGCGTCGAGACGACCGTCCCCACCCTTCCCTTGCAAAACAGCACCATCCCCGTTGGCTAGACCTACGGCGGCTTTTGGCGCCGGGCGCTCGCGGCCCTCATCGACACGTTGATCCTGTTCGTCGTCTCCCTGACCCTGGCCGTGGCTTTCGGCTATCCGCTCGCGCCACAGATGGCGGCCGGATCCGGGGCATCACCGGTGGCCCTAGGCACGGCAACGGTGGTGAACATCGCGCTGTACCTCACCTACCACACGCTGTTCGTCGCCAGCGGCATGCGGGCGACGCCGGGCAAGCGCTTCATGACCCTGGTCGTGGCCCGGCCTGATGGTGGACGGGTGGGCCCCGGCATCGCCTTCGCCCGCATCGGCGTGCAGGAACTGCTGACCCTGCCGCTGCTGCTGATGCAATCCCAGGCCAAGACAGCACCCCTGTTGTACCTGGCGGTGGTGCTGGTCTTCTTCGTGGCCCTGCTGGTCAACTACCTGATGGTGGCCTTCACCGACCAGAAAACCGCCGGCCACGACCGCATCTGCCGCACCCGCGTGTTCAAGACCCCGGATGAGGGGGTATGACCGCTGTGACACCCCACCTTGCCGCTGGTTTTCCCCGTTCTCGCCGCTAAGGTTAATGGCGGCGGGGGAAGACCCGCGTGGAGGGAACGTGAATGGCAATCAATAAGATGGAAAGCGCCGGGGCGGGCGGCGAGGGGGTGCTAGCGCGCTGCGCCGTCGCCTTCACCCGCTGGGCGGAAAAATGGTTCCCCGACGCCTTCGTTTTCGTCGTCCTGGGGGTCATCATCGTCGCCGCCGGCAACCTGGTAACGGGCGCGCCGGTGGGTGCCGTCGCCACCGGCGTGGGCGATGGGTTCTGGTCCCTGATCCCCTTCACCATCCAGATGTCCATGGTGGTGATCACCGGCTATGTCGTGGCCAGCTCGCCGCCCGTGCTGCGGCTGATCGAATGGCTGGCGCGGGTGCCGGCCACCGGCCGGGGGGCGGTCGCCTTCACCGCCTTTGTCAGCATGGCGGCCTCCTACCTCAACTACGCCCTCAGCCTGGTGCTGGGCGCCTTGCTGGTGCGGGCGCTGGCCCGGCGCCAGGACATCCGTGTGGATTACCGCGCGGCGGGGGCGGCCGCCTACCTGGGCCTGGGCGCCACCTGGGCCCTGGGCCTCAGCTCCTCGGCCGCCATGCTGCAGGCCAACCCGGCCAGCCTGCCCAAGGCGGTGGCCGACATCACCGGCATCATCCCCCTGAGCCAGACCATCTTCCTCTGGCAGTCCATGGTGATGGGCCTGGTGATTCTGCTGGTGTCCGTCGCCATCGCCTATTATTCCGCCCCCGGCGACGCGCGGGCCCGCACCGCCGCCGACCTGGGCGTGGACGTAACGGAGGCCGCCGCCGAAAAAGGAAGCGCCACCCGGCCGGGCGATTGGCTGGAGCTGACGCCCATCCTGCCGCTGGTCATCGTGGCCCTGGGCGCCGGCTTCCTGGTGCATGAGTTCCAAAACAAACCGGCCCTCGGCGTCATCTCCAACCTCAACACCTACAATTTCTTCTTCATCATGCTTGGCCTGCTGCTGCACGGGCGGCTGTGCAGCTTCCTGGCCGCCGTGTCCAAGGCGGTGCCCAGCACCGCGGGCGTGCTGATCCAGTTCCCCTTCTATGGCGCCATCGCCCAGCTGCTGACCCAGGTGCCGGGGTCGGATGGGCAGTCCATCTCCCACCATCTGGCGCATCTGTTCGTCAGCCTGGCCAGCGGCAGCACCTTCCCCGTCGTCATCGGCATCTATTCCGCCATCCTGGGCTTCCTGGTGCCCTCGGGCGGCGGCAAATGGATCATCGAGGCGCCCTACGTCATGCAGGCCGCCATCGACGTGAACGCCCACAAGGGCTGGGCGGTGCAGGTCTACAACGCGGCCGAGGCCTTGCCCAACCTGATCAACCCCTTCTGGATGCTGCCGCTGCTGGGCGTGCTGGGCCTGAAGGCCAAGGATATTGTGGGCTTCAGCTTTACCCAGCTGCTGTTCCACCTACCTTTGGTGCTGTTCCTGCTGTGGCTGCTGGCGCCGGCGGCCTAGCCTCGCGCACCGGTAGCGGTGATTGTATAAAATGCCGCATCCACCCTCCATGAGTTGAGGGGATGGTGGATGCGATGCTACGGTGAGCGCACGCCCCTTCCTCGCTTGAGGCCCACGCCTGATGAAGACCACCCTCGTCCTGGCCACCGCTTTCCTGCTGCTGGCTGGCTGCGCCGCCCCGCCGGCCACTTCGCCAACCACATCCTACGATGCGGTCCAACGGGCGGCGGCGGCGGCGCCGGACGGTGTGTTCGACACCTATGCCCTGGAGGTGCGGGCCACAGGGCGTGAGCATGGTCACATCTATCTAAATTCGGAAATGGACTACCGTGACCAGCGCAACGTGACGGTCGAGATCTTGCCCACCGCCATCCCGGCTTTTCGCCAAGCCTACGGCCAGGACGCCGACACCTACCTACAAGGCCGGCGCATCCTGGTCAGCGGCGAAGCCAAGCGGGTAACCATCTGGTTCTTCGCCAACGGCAAGCAAACCGATAAATATTATTACCAGACACACATTCTGGTGGCCGACCCGAGCCAAATCCAGTTGGGTTCCTGAACCGGTCCGGATAAGTCTGAAGGGACGGGCGCCGTGTCGCCGTCAAATTGAACGGACGCTCCTCCGCCTTATCTTGGTGACGCGCTTATCGTCATTGGAGAGCCCTATGAAGACCGCCGCATTGTCGATTCTTGCCGCCGCGCTGCTGGCCGGCTGCGCCACCCAGCCGCTGACGCCTGAGGACGCCATCCACTACGCCGCCGCTGTGGCGCCGGACGTCTATTCCGATACCTATGTCATGGACGTGGTCGCGACCGGCCGGCAGAACGGCCGCATCTTCCTGAATTCGCAGGAGGACTATCGCGACCCGCACACCTTGACGATCGAGATCCTGCCCAGCGCCCTGCCCGCCTTCAAACAGGCCTACGGCGAGGATGCCGACGCCCATTTCAAGGGCCATCGCGTCACGGTGCTGGGTGAGGCGCGACGCGTCACCATCTGGTACCTGAACCAGAGCGGCGAGCGCACCGGCCAGTCCTATTACCAGACCCATATCGTGGTGTCCGATCCGGACCAGATCAAGATCGAGTCGTGACGGCCCCATATCGCCGTCCTATTCCGCCTGACGCCTTGCCAGGCCCGCGTCCCCTCGTGGAAGGTGGGGCATGGGATTTGGTGATGTAAGGATGCCCTCATGGCGGATGCGGATGCGATACCCGCCCCAATGATCGTGCCCACCCTGGGCGACGGCGGCGTCATTCTGCGGCCCTTGCGCCTGGATGATGTCGTCGCCCGCCTGGCCCTGGGCCGCGATCCGGAAATCCACCACCTGATGGGCTGGGACGGCAGCGGCGCGCCGGCAGGGTACACCCAGGCCGACGCCGACCTATGGATGGCCGACCAGCTGAAGTTCCCCTACAGCTGGGCCATAGCCCTGCCGGAGCCGGGGGCGCAGGGGGCGGACGGCCCCCTGCCTGACCGCATGGTGGGCAGCGTGCGCCTGGGCGGAGTGAACGACGCGCTGGCGCCGGGCCTGCGCACCGCCAGCCTGGGTATCGGCCTGCTGGACCCGGCGGCGCTGGACCGGGGGCTGGGCATGCGCGCGATGCGCCTGCTGTTCCCCTACGCCTTCGGTCCCCTGGGTCTGCACCGCATAGGCCTGCGCGTGCTGGCCATCAACACCCGCGCCGTCCATTGCTATGAAAAACTGGGCTTCCAGATCGAGGGACGGGAGCGGCAAACCTATTCCCTAATGGGCCAATGGCACGACAGCCTGGTCATGGGCCTGCTGGCCGAAGAATACCGTGGCTGACGCCACCGGCCACCATCCTGGCAAGGGCGGCCGGTGACCGTGGGCGCGGCAGGGCGCGGGCCGAGGCCAAACCAGCGGACGCCCCCGCCTTGGGCCTGTCAGGCGGCCAGCGCGGCCTGGATGGCCTTTTCCAGCTTCTCGGGCTTGGCCACCGGCGGATACCGCTTCACCTTGCCATCCTTGCCCACCAGGAACTTGGTGAAGTTCCACTTGATGGACTTGCTGCCCAGGAAGCCGCGGGCGCGACCCTTCAGATGCTCATACAACGGCTCGGCCTTGTCGCCGTTGACCTCGACCTTGGCCAAGACGGGGAAGGTGACGTCGTAGGTCAGGGAGCAGAAGTTCTGGATTTCCTGGGCGTCACCCGGTTCCTGCTGGCCGAACTGGTTGCAGGGGAATCCCAGGATGACCAGCCCCTGGTCCTTGTACTTGCGGTACAGGGCCTCCAGCCCCTTGTACTGCGGGGTGAAGCCACACTTGCTGGCGACGTTGACCACCAGCACGACCTTGCCCTTGTAGGCCGCCATGTCCACCGGGCCGCCAGCCGCGTCCCGCACCGTGTAGTCGTAAATCGTGGCCATGGCCTTCCCCCGTTTCGTCCTGGCGGGAAGGCCCAAGGGTCCGGTGCCCCGGGGATTCCCGATCTTTCCCAAGGCTACAGGATGAATTATATTGTGCGCAAGGTAATTTGATTACACCAGCATGTTGACGGCGCTGATCTGCCCACCCTGGCCACCATCGTTGCTGGCGCTGCTGGCATCGCTGTCGCCCATTCCCGAACCGTCCTTGGCCGCCGCCTGGGTGGCCGGCGTCGTGGTCGTGGTGGTGGAGCCGTCGGAGTAGGTGACGGTGGTGGTGGTCGAGCCATCCGGCGCCGTGGTGGTGACCGTGCTGGTTACCGTCTTGGTCGAGGAGCTGCTGCTGGTGCCGCCGGCCGAGCCGCTGCTGTCCGACGATGCGGTGGACGATGACGCCGAAGACGACGCGCCGCCGGACGTGGTCCCCCCGCTCTGCAGGAGGGAGCTGAGCGAGACGGTCATGTTGGTGCCGGACGAGATGCTGGTCATGGCGATGATCCCCAAGGCTTGAACAGGCGCAGGGCGAAGCCCCCGCAGATTGGCCGGAAGCCAGGGTGATGCCGCCCCCGGCCCGCCGCCAGCGGTAAGAGGGCATGCGGTCCGCCTGCAAATTCCGCGACTGCCTTTGGCCTGTCCGCCGTTGCGGAAGGCAGTCGTTCGCAGCACTGCGATGAAATGATCGAATCCGGGCGGCGGATACGCGTGGCGACGGCCCCAATCACACGCTATATTCATCAGGATAT
Organism: Nitrospirillum amazonense; assembly: GCF_007828035.1. GTDB lineage: Bacteria > Pseudomonadota > Alphaproteobacteria > Azospirillales > Azospirillaceae > Nitrospirillum > Nitrospirillum amazonense. The sequence goes on from NZ_VITV01000001.1 coordinate 528,148, forward strand.
AGCGTGTGATTGAAACGCGAGGGGGCAAGACAATGCATGAAATGTGGAGCCGGCGGATGCTGGGCCGGCTGGCGATGGCTGGCGCGACGGTGGCGGTCGCGATTGCCCTGGGCACCGCCACCGCCCTGGCCCAGGGCGGTGGCCCCCTGGTGTTCGCGGCCGCCAGCCTGAAGAACGCGCTGGACAACGCCAATGCCGCTTTCGTCGCCGGCGGGAGGCCCAAGGCCACCGTCACCTACGCCGCCAGTTCCGCGCTGGCCAAGCAGATCGAGGCGGGCGCCCCCGCCGACGTGTTCATCTCGGCTGACGAGGACTGGATGGACTATCTGGCCGGCAAGGGCCTGATCCAGCCCGCCACCCGCCGCGATCTGCTGGGCAACGATTTGGTGCTGGTGGCCCCCGCCGATGCCAAAACCACCATCGAGATCAAGCAGGGCTTCGCCCTGGACCAGGCACTGGATGCCGCGCAGAAGGGAGGCCGCCTGGCCGTGGGCGACACGGCCGCCGTGCCCGCCGGCAAGTACGCCAAGGCCGCCTTGCAGAAGCTGGGCGCCTGGGACAAGGTGCAGGACCGCCTGGCCCCGGCAGAGAACGTGCGCGCCGCCCTGGCCCTGGTGGCCCGGGGGGAGGCGCCGTTCGGCATCGTCTACAAGACCGACGCGGTGGCGGAACCGGGCGTGCGCATCGTCGCCACCTTCCCCGCCGACAGCCACGCCCCCATCCTCTATCCCATCGCCCTGGCCAAGGAGGCCACCAACGCCCAGGCGCGGGCCTTTCTGGATTTCCTGGCCGGCCCCAACGCGCGCCCCCTGTTCGAGGCGCAGGGTTTCACCGTACTGTCGGCGAAGTGATTCCTTCCTGACCGCTCGGCCCTCATGAACGACTTCGGTTTTGGTCCGGATGAGGTGGCGGCCATCCATCTCAGCCTGAAGGTGGCCATCTGGGCCACCCTGGCGTCGCTGCCCCCCGGCATCGCCGTGGCCCTGGCGCTGGCCCGTGGCCGGTTCTGGGGGCGGGATCTGTTGAATGGCCTTGTCCACCTGCCCTTGATCCTGCCCCCTGTGGTGACGGGCTATGCCCTGTTGCTGCTGATGGGGCGCCAGGGCTGGGTGGGCAAGCCCCTGGCCAGCATCGGCATCGTCTTCGCCTTCAACTGGACGGGCGCGGCGCTGGCCGCCGGCGTCATGGGCTTCCCCCTGATGGTGCGGGCCATCCGCCTGTCCATCGAGGCGGTGGACACCAGGCTGGAGCAGGCGGCCGGCACCCTGGGCGCGCCACCCCTGTGGGTGTTCGCCACGGTGACCCTGCCCCTGATGCTGCCCGGCGTGCTGGCCGGCGCGGTGCTGGCCTTCGCCAAGGCGCTGGGCGAATTCGGCGCCACCATCACCTTCGTCTCCAACATCCCCGGCCGCACCCAGACCCTGTCGGGCGCCATCTACGCCTATACCCAGTCGCCCGGCGGCGACGCCGGCGCCCTGCGCCTGGTGGCGGTCTCGGTGGTGCTGTCGCTGATGGCATTGCTGCTGTCGGAAGCGCTGGCGCGCAGCGTCAGCCGGCGCATCGGCGGGGTGGCGTGAATGAGCGCGCCGCCCGCCCTTGACCTTGATGTAACCCTGCGCCAAGGCGCTTTCGATCTGGTGGCGCAAATGACGGCCGGCCGGGGCCTGACCGTGCTGTTCGGCCAGTCAGGTTCAGGCAAGAGCACGCTGATCGACCTGGTGGCGGGCCTGAAGCGTCCAGACCGGGGCCGCATCGCCGTGAATGGCGTGCCCCTGGTGGATACGGCGGCCGGCCTGTGGCTGCCACCCCATCGCCGCCGCGTCGGTTATGTCTTCCAGGAGGCCCGGCTGCTGCCCCACCTGACGGTGCGGCAGAACCTGCTGTATGGCCGCTGGTTCGCCCGCCGCCATGTGGCGGCGGAGGCGCCTACGCTGGACTCGGTTACCGACCTGCTGGGAATCGGCCCCCTGCTGGCCCGCCGTCCCACCACCCTGTCGGGTGGGGAGAAGGCGCGCGTGGCCCTGGGCCGCGCCCTGCTGGCGGCCCCGCGCATCCTGCTGATGGATGAGCCGCTGGCGGCATTGGATGAGGCGCGCAAGGCCGAGATCCTGCCCTATCTGGAACGGCTGCGCGACCACGCCGGCCTGCCCATCCTGTACGTCACCCACGCGGTGGCGGAGGTCGCGCGCCTGGCCACCACGGTGGTGATGGTAGACCAGGGGCGGGTGCGCGCCGTGGGCACCCCGTCCACCCTATGGTCCCGTCCCGACCTGATGGACCTGACCGGCGGGGCGGAGGCGGGGTCGCTGCTGGACGCCGTGGTGGGGGCCTGCACGGATGACGGGTTGTTCCAGCTGGACACCCCCGCCGGCCGCATCCTGGTGCCCCATCTGCCGGCCCACCTGGCGCCGGGCGCCCGCACGCGCCTGCGCATCCCCGCCCGCGACGTGCTGCTGTCCGACAGGGCGCCTCAGGGCCTGTCGGCCCTGAACATCCTGCCCGGCATCGTCGCCGACGTACGAGAGGACGCGGATGGCAGCCGGGTGGTGCGCCTGGAATGCGTGGGCGCCCCCGTGCTGGCCCGCGTCACCCGTACCAGCGCCGACACCCTGGGTATCGCACCGGGCCAGCCCCTGTGGGCCATCGTCAAGGCCGTGGCCTTGGGAAGTTAGGGCAGCGGTTCGTAGCTAACAAAGGCGAAGCGCTGGCTGTCCGGCGACCAGGAATTGACATTCAGGGAGCCCTGGCCGCCGAAGAAGGTCAGCAGGCTGCGGATGGGGGCGTCGGCCTTGGGCGTCCCGTCGCCCGGCAGATCCATCAGGCGCAGTTGCACACCGGGGATGCGGCCGTCATGCGTCCTGGTGCCGGCGGGGAAGGACAGCATCAGCAGGTGGCGCCCATCCGGCGAGGGGTGGGGGAACCAGTCCTCCAGCGCGTCGTGTGTCACCCGCTGCGCCCGCGACTCCTTGGGCCCCGCGCCATCGGCCGGCAAACGCCAGATGTCCCAGCCATCCTGGCGGTCGGAATTGATGTAGATCCAGCGCCCATCGGGGCTGTAGTCCGGGCCGTCGTCGCTGGCGGCGATGTTGGTCAGGCGCTGTTCGGCGCTTCCATCCACCGGGCCGTCCACCGGCACGCGGTAGAGGTTGTAGGTCTGGGCGCCGTCGCGCTTGGCGACGAAGGACAGCCACTGGCCATCCGGCGACCAGCCGTGGAAATAGCTGGGTGTCGCGGGCGTCATGCGCCGCGCGTCCCCGGTCCTGGCCACGCCGTCCTTGCCCACCACATAGACGAAGCTATCGCGCATGGACCCCACCCCGCAGGATGCGGCGATCTTGTCCCCGATGCGGGTATAGGCCTTGTCGTTGTTGCAGCGCAGGTCGCCCATGGGGATGGCCTTCGGATGGCCGGCGTCCGGCCCCGCGACTGGGATGCGGTAGAGGACGCCCTGGCTGTTGGCCAGCAGCGACCGGCCATCCGGCGCCCAGTTTGGCGCTTCCCACACCGTATCGTCGGTGAAAAGCACCGTGGTCTTGCCGCTGGCGATGTCGAACAGCGTGATGCGGCTGCGGAAATGGTCGTTGTCGGCCGCATGGGCGATGACGGCCGTGGCCATGGCGGCGACGAACGTCGCGAAGCCGGCGAAACGCATGGGTGTCCCTCCTGCCAATTCTTATGGTGGGAGGGATAACATGAGGGCCGCGCGGTGTCTTCTGACAACGCTGTCCAACCGGCCGCTTGCGACCTTAGGCGCCGGGTGGCCGCAGGCGGCCGGCCAAACCGGCGCGGATGTCGGCCGTGGCCTCGGCTGCCGCCTTTTCCATGGCGCGATAAGCCGCCACCAGCTCATGCCCGAACTCCGTCAGGGCAGCGCCGCCGCCCCCGCCGCCGCCTACCTGGGTGGTGACCGAAGGCTGGACGAAGGTCTGGTTCAGGGCGTCGACCAGTTGCCAGGCGCGGCGGTAGGACATGCCCATGGCCCGCCCGGCGGCGGAGATGGAGTGGTGCTCGGCGATGGCTTCCAGCAGACGAATCTTGCCGGGGCCGACGGCGCCCTGGTCACCGAAATCAATGCGGAGGGTGAGGCGGTTCATGGGGGCGCATTGAATCGCGGGCGGCGCCCGCCCGCAAGGGGCATGCGCGGGACCCGAATGGAAAACCGTCACGGCCATAAAACCCGGGTAAAAAGGCGATTGATAGTTTAATCCAACTATATTAGTTTGTTTAAACTATGAAAGCGGAACTCCTCATCCTGGGCGTGCTGCAGGGCGGCGACCTGCACCCCTATGAAATCAAGCGCCGGCTGACGGCGGCCCATGTCGACCATTACATCGACGTGGACGTGGGCACGCTGTACTACGCCGTGCGCAGCCTGGCGCGCGACGGCCTGATCGAGGCCAAGGGGGTGGAGGCGGTGGCCCGCGGGGGCGAGCGCACCACCTATGGCCTGACACCCGCCGGCCGCGCCCGGTTCCACGCCCTGATGGCGGAACGGCTGGCCGACGTCTCGCCCCGCTATCACCCGCTCTATCCCGCGCTGATGTTCCTGCACCACGCCGATCCCGACGCGGTGGCGGACGCGCTGCGCCAACGCCTGGCCGTGCAGCGGGACTATCACCGTCCCCTGAAGGCCTTGGCCGACTATCTGGCGCCCGTCCAATCCACCGGCATGCGGGCCATCCTGGAAAACGGCCTTGCTCACCTGGAAACGGAGAACGCATGGCTGGCCAAGCTGCTGGAAACCATCGAGGCAGGCGACATCCGTCCGCCCGACTATGACCGGGCGCGCCTGATGGCACTGTTTCCGGCGGGTCAGCCGCCCTTACCCCCGGGATATGCCCAGGCGCCCCCGCCAGTACCCCCGCTGCCGGTGCCCCCGCTGCCGGCCAAAACCAGACGTCCCCGGGCGGCCAAGCCCGCCAAACCCCCGTTGTCCTGAGGCAAGCCCATGTCCGCCAAGACAAAGCCGAAGCGTCCGCCCAATCCCCTCATGCACAATCGCAATTTCCTGTGGCTGTTGGGTGGCGGCGTCATTTCCATGCTGGGCGACCAGTTCAGCCTGCTGGCCATGCCGTGGCTGGTGCTGGCCGTGACCAACGACACCCTGGCTATGGGCCTGGTGCTGGGCCTGATCAGCCTGCCGCGCGCCGTGTTCCTGCTGGTGGGTGGGGCGCTGGTGGACCGCTATCCCGCGCGCAGCGTGCTGCTGCTGACCAAGTACGTGAACGCCGTGCTGCTCGGCGGATTGGGCGCCGGGGTGCTGACCGGCACCCTGACCATTCCCGTGCTGTGCGGGGTGGCTTTCGGCATCGGCCTGGCCAGCGCCTTCAGCATCCCGGCCGGCACCACCATCCTGCCCCGGGTAATCCCGGGCGACCAACTGCAGGCCGCCAACGGCATGATGATGGGCCTGCGCCAGGCCACCTTGCTGCTGGGCCCGCTCATGGCCGGTGGCCTGATCGCCGTGGTGGGCGGCAGCGGCAAGGCCGCCGCGTCGGGGGCGCCCAGCGACCTGGCCGGTCTGGGCGCCGCCTTCCTGGTGGATTGCGCCACCTTCGTCATCTCCGCCCTCACCCTGTACCAGGTGCGCATGCTGACCCTGCCGGGTGACACCCCGGCGCGGAAGGGGGAAAGCCTGGGCGCCGTCTTCCGCTCCATCGGCGACGGCATCCTCCATTTCTGGCGGGATCCAGAGCTCAGGGCCCTGTGCCTGTATTTCTCGGCCACCACCTTCTTCATCGGCGGGCCCTTGCAGGCGGTGCTGCCCGTCTTCGCCCGCGACCGGCTGGCGGACGGCGCCGATGGCTTCGGGCTGATGATGGGGCTGCACGGCGTGGGCACCCTGGTGGGCATGACGGTATCGGGCGCCCGGCCCAACTTCCGCCTGCGCACGCTGGGCGCCACCATCCTGTTGATCGACAGCCTGGTGGCCCTGGTGTTCATGCCCATGGGCCTAGCCCAGCATACCTGGCAGGCGGCCCTGCTGATGGCCATCGCCGGCTGCCTGGCGGGCTTCATCCAGATCGGCGTCTTCACCTGGATCCAGCGCCGCATACCACCCGCCATGCTGGGCCGGGGCATGAGCCTGTTCATGTTCATCGTCATGAGCCTGGCGCCCCTGTCGTCAGCCCTGTGCGGCTGGCTCATGCGCTACGTCCCGCCGCAGGTCATGTTCCTGGGCAGCGGCCTGGCGCTGTGGGGCATCGTCGCCCTAGGCCTGACGTCGAAGTCGCTGCGCGCCATCGCCATGCCGGTCCGCACGCCGCCGGCGGCGGCACCGGCGGAGACGCCCATCGAAAACCCCGCAGCGGTGTAGCGCGCCCCGGCGGGGGGCTAGCCCGAACGGCCCTCTCCGTTTGGCAGCCTCCCCCCGGCGGGGGGCCGATGTTAGGGTATGCAACGTCCCGACCGACCTCTTCTTCCCCGAAGGAACGGCCAGATGACGCCACCCGACATCCCCGATACCGATCTTCAGATCACCGAGCCGGCGCGCGTCCTGTACAGCCAGGATCCCGATGGGGCGGCCGCCCGCATGCGCCATCTGTTCCAGGCCGGCACGGCGGGCCAGGCGGCGGACTGCCGCGCGCTGGCGGAACTGCTGCTGAACGCCGCCACCGACATGACGGCGGGTGACGCGCTGGCGGTGGAGGCCATCCTGGACCGCCAGCCGCCGGAAATGCGCGGCTGGCTGTTGCAGCGCGCGGCGGCCCTGGCGGCGGCAAGCGGTGTGGTGCGGCATAAGATCGCCAGCGCCGCCAACCTGCAATGACGCGGGCGGTCACCGCACCGCCACCATCGTTAAGGAATTGGTAGGTAATCCGGGCGGACAATACCTTGCTCCGCCCGGTTCTTTGTTCGCCCCTTCCCGGCGGATCTTCCCCGCAGCGCCGCCGCCAGGAAGCGATGTCCGGTACCCCCGCCGCAGTCCGTTGCCCCCACGCACCCCGCCCCGTGCGGCTGGCGGCGCTGTGCCTGGGCGCCTTGCTTGGGACGGTGCCAGCGGCCCTGGCGGGAGAGGCGGCGGTATCCCTGACGCTGATCACCGAGGAAAACCCGCCGCTGAACTATACCGACCCCGCCACCGGACGGTTGACGGGCATCATGGGCGATTTGCTGCCGTCGCTGATGACGGCGGCGGGCATCGCCTATCAGGTGCAGGTCATGCCGTGGCGCCGCGGCTATCACACGGTGCAGGAGGTGCCGGGAACCTGCCTGTTCGCGGTGAACCAGACACCAGAGCGGCAGACCCAATTCCAGTGGGTGGCACCCATCGCGCAAGGCGGCGCCGCCCTGTTCGCCCGGGCGGACTGGCTGCACTACGATCGCGCACATCCCGACGGCACCCACACCCTGGCCAGCCTGGATGAGGTGAAGACCCTGGCCGCCGAGGCGCAGGCGCGGGGAACGCCCCTGTCCATCCTGGTGCCAGTGGGCACCATGCTCGCCACCACCCTGCGCGACCAGGGGCTGGACATCACCGAGGTGTCGCTGGCGAACCAGATGCCCATGTTGGCCGCCGGGCGCGCCGACCTAGCCGCTGCCGGCGCCATCAGCGGCCGCTGGCTGGCCCGCCAGGCGGGGGTGGCGATCGAGCCAGTGCTGACCTTCAGCGTGGCCCCGGTGGGTATCGCCTGCAACCTGGGCACCGACCCCGCCCTGGTGACCCGTCTGCGCACGGCGCTGGAGGGCTTGCGACGCGACGGCACGCTGGACCGCGTGATCCGGAACTATCAGTAAAGCTTGGCGGTTTCCCCCGTTGCCCTGCCGCCCGCGTCCGTGTCATTCAGGCGGAACCCAAGGGCTGGCACGAGGAAACAGGCATGGCCAAGATCGTGGTGACCGGGGCCACCGGGTTCGTGGGCCGCGCCTTGCTGCCCCGGTTGCTGGCCGGCGGGCATGAGGTCATCGCCGTGGTGCGCAACGCCGGCGTGAGCCTGCCCACGGGCGTGACCGCGGCACCCGTGGGTGACCTGGCCGGCCCGGTGAACTGGGCCCCGGTGCTGGAGGGGGCGCAAGCCTTGGTCCACCTGGCGGGCTTGGCGCATCAGCGCAACGTCACGCCGACCGCGCTGCAGGCCCTGAACGTCACCGCCACCGTGCGCCTGGCCCAGGCGGCGCAGGCGGCGGGGCTGCGTCGCCTGGTCTATGTCAGCAGCGTCAAGGCCCAGGGCGACCACAGCCCCGGCCGCCCCCTGACGGAACTGGATCCCGCCCTGCCGGAGGACGCCTATGGGCAGTCCAAGCGTGCGGCGGAAGAGGCCCTGACCACGCTATGCCCGCCGGACGGCCCCCTTTCGCTGGTCATCCTGCGGCCGCCTCTGGTTCATGGACCGGGGGTGAAGGCCAACATGGCGGCCTTGCTGCGCCTAGCCACGCGCTGGCCCCTGGTGCCCCTGGGCGGCATCGCCAACCGGCGCAGCCTGGTCAGCCTCGACACTTTGGCCGATGCCATCACCCGGGCGGTGGAACGGGTCGGGATCACCGGTACCTTCCTGGTCGCCGATCAGCCCGCCCTGTCCACCAGCGGTCTGGTGGCCACCTTGGCCGCCGCCGCCGGCAAGCGGCCGTGGCTGGTTCCCCTGCCGGCGGTGTTCTGGAGCCTGGCCGGCCGCCTTCCCCGCCTGTCCAGTATCGCCGACCGCCTGACGGGATCGCTGGAGATCGATGATGCGGCCTTCCGTGCCGCCTTCGACTGGCAGCCGCCGCTGAACCAGGACGAGGCCCTGGCCCGCACGGTGCGGGCCTATTTGCACGGGACGCGGCCTAGCCTTTGAACAACCCAGCCACCCAGTCGACAAATACCCGCACGCGCGGCGACAGCTGCCGGTTGTGGGGATAAAGGACGGAGACGGGAATGGGCGGCGGCGGGTAGAGGGACAGCACCTCCACCAGCCGTCCCAACGCCAGATCCGGGCCCAGGTGATAGCGCGGCGTCTGGATCAGACCCAGACCCAGGCGGGCAACCTCCGTGAAGCTTTCAGCGCTGGCGACGCTGATCCGCCCCGGCAGGGTCAGGCTGCGCACCTCATCCCCCACCATGAATTCGAAGGGGAAGGGCCGGCCGGTGGCGGACGAGACGAAGTTCACCGCCTGGTGCCCGTTGGCCAGGTCGTCGGGCGTGGCGGGTACGCCGTGACGCTCCAGATACGGGGGGCTGGCCACGGTGGCCTGGGGCATCAGGCCGACGCGGCGGGCAATCAGGGCACTGTCGCGCGGCTCGCCCGCGCGCAACACGCAGTCCACGCCCTCACGCACCAGGTCCACCAGGCGGTCGCCCTCACTGATGTTCAGGTCCAGGCCAGGATGGCGGGCCAGGAAATCCGGCAGGGCGGGGAACAGGAAGTGCCGCGCCAGCTTGCCATGCACATCCACGCGCAACAGGCCCTTGGGATCGGTGGCGCGGAAGGCGCCCTCCGCCTCCTCCACATCCGCCAGCAGGCGCAGGCAACGCTGGTAGAAGGCTTCGCCATCCAGCGTGGGACTGACTTGCCGCGTGGTGCGGTTCAGCAGCCGCGTGCCCAGCCGCCCCTCCAGTTGTTGCAGGGTGTGGGTCACCGTCGCCCGGGGCATGCCCAGATCCTCCGCCGCCGCGGTGAAGCTGCGCCGTTCCACGATGCGGGTGAAGACGCGCATGGCGTCGAAGCGGTCCATGGGCTACCGGCCTATTGTTGATCATTTTTGGATAATGATGGCAAACATAGACCATTTATCCAGGATCAGCTAGGGCGCACCTTTTCTTCATCGACTGCAGCGGCCCGCGACGGTGCGGGCCCGAACCGAAGGAAAGGATCACGTCATGACCACGAACACGAACGGCAAGAAGGTCGCGCCCAAGGTCGCGCTGGTGACCGGTGCGTCCCGCGGCATCGGCGCCGCCATCGCTGAACGGCTGGGCCGCGACGGCCACACCGTCATCATCAACTACGCCGGCAGCGCCACCGCCGCCGAGGCCGTGGCCGCCAAGATCGAGGCCGCCGGCGGCCGCGCCCTGACCGTGCAGGCCGACGTGGCCGACGCCGCCGCGGTGAAGACCATGTTCGATCGGGTGGAGGCCGCGTTCGGTGGCGTCGACATCCTGGTCAACAACGCCGGCATCATGCCGTTGGGCGCCATCGCCGACGTGGGCGACGACGCCTTCGACAAGCTGATGGACGTCAACCTGAGGGGCACCTTCAACACCCTGCGCGAGGCGGCGCAGCGTCTGCGCGAAGGTGGCCGGGTCATCAACCTCTCCTCCAGCATCGTCGGACTGTACCCGCCCACGTACGGCGTGTACGCGGCCACCAAGGCGGCGGTGGAGGCCCTGACCGTGGTCATGGCGCGGGAAATGCGCGGCCGGTCCATCACCGTGAACGCCATCGCCCCCGGCCCGACCGCCACCGACCTGTTCCTGAACGGCAAGCCGCAGGAGGTGGTGGACCGGCTGGCCAAGCAGGCCCCGCTGGAGCGCCTGGGCCAGCCCGAGGATATCGCCGCCGCGGTTGCCTTCCTGGCCGGCCCGGATGGCGCCTGGATCAATGGCCAGGTGCTGCGCGCCAATGGCGGCATCATCTGAACCGGCACCTGAGGGAATGAGGAGCATGCGATCATGAGCCAAGTCATCGTCATCACCGGCGCCTCCAGCGGGTTCGGCGCCCTGGCCGCCCGCGCCCTGGCCCAGGCCGGCCATACCGTCTACGCCACCATGCGCGACACCCGGGGCCGCAACGCCCCGCAGGTGGAAAAGGCCAAGGCCTACGCCGCCGAGCATGGCGTGGATCTGCGCACGGCGGAAATGGACGTGCAGTCCGACGCCTCGGTCGAGGCCGCCGTCGCCCAGATCATCAAGGAGGCCGGCCGCCTTGACGTCATCGTGCACAACGCCGGCCACATGTCCTTCGGCCCGGCCGAGGCCTTCACCCCGGAGCAGTACGCGCAGCTGTTCGACATCAACGTGCTGAGCACCCAGCGGCTGAACCGCGCGGCGTTGCCGCACCTGCGGCGCCAGGGCAAGGGCCTGGTGGTGTGGGTGTCCAGCAGCAGCACCCGGGGCGGCACCCCGCCCTATCTGGCGCCCTATTTCGCCGCCAAGGCCGCCATGGACAGCCTGGCCGTCAGCTACGCCTCGGAACTGACCCGCTGGGGCATCGAGACGGCCATCATCGTCCCGGGCGCTTTCACCAAGGGCACCAACCACTTCGCCCATTCGGGATCGCCGGCCGACACGGACCGCGCCGCCGAATACAACCAGGGACCCTACGCCGATGTGCCGGATCGCGCGCTGAAAGGCCTGGCGGCGCTGGAGCCGCCGGACGCCGACGCCGCCAGCGTGGCCGAGGCCATCGTGCGGGTGGTGGATCTGCCCCATGGCAAGCGCCCCTTCCGCACCCACATCGACCCGTCGCAGGACGGGGCGGAGGTGGTGAACGGCGTCGCCGACCGGGTGCGGGCCGAAATGTTCCGCCGCATCGGGCTGGAGGATCTGCTGTCGCCCAAGGCGTAAACCTGGGCCACCCAACCCGGTGCCCACAGTTTCCTAAACCAACCCGCGTAGACCGGATGGGGGTGCCTTAGTACTAGGGCACCCCTTTTTGTCATGGGCAAGCAGAGCCCCAGAATTCACCCGCCTTTCCGCCTACGTCGGACTGCTTCATGACAGGTGGCGGTGCCCATGCTAGCGTTCCACCTGTGATTGGTGATTTGCAGTCCCATTTCCTGATCCGTGAAAAAGACTTGGGGGCGTCGTTGAAACCCTTGCTGACCGGAGGAAATCTTGAAGAATAGTCGTCACCGTTTCCTGTGGCGCGGCCTGCTGGCCGCCGCCGCCCTGACCGCCGTCGCGGCCTGCGGGTCGTCCCGCCCCGAGCGGGTGGACCTCAGCCACAGCTACCGCATGGTGGACGAGCGCGGCCGCACCGCCGGCCAGGTGGTGTTCTATCCGGCCGGTGGCGGTGCCGTTTACGACGCCGACAACAACCTGATCGGCAGCGTCGCCCCGCCCAATTCCACCACCATGGCGCCGCCCCCGGCGCCGGTGCCGCGCAACTATCCCTAAAGTTCTCCCGGCCCTCAGACACGTGGTTCCCCTCCCGCCTGAGGCTCCTTGGGTGGGGACCGGCCGCCCCGGTCCCCACCCATTTTCTTGCGCCCCATGCCGTGAAAAATTTCTTGGCGCGCGGCAGTGGGCTGCGCCTGGGCTTTACCGTTCTCCCAGGAAAAGCGCCACCCTCCCCTGCATTGACGCCTCCTGAGCACCGTGGCATTGAGGCCGGATCGGCCGGCCGCGGCTGTTCAAGAAATGCGGCTGTTCAAGAAATACAGGGGAGACGCCGTTCCATGAGCCTGCCGCCCGTCCTTGCCCAGAACCTGGCGCTGCCGGTCATCGCCTCGCCCATGTTCATCGTGTCCAACCCGGATCTGGTCATCGCCCAGTGCCTGGGCGGCATCGTCGGGTCCTTCCCCGCGCTGAACGCCCGGCCGAAGGAAGCGCTGGATGAGTGGCTGACGCGCATCGACACCACCCTGGCCGACGCCCGCGCCGCCAATCCCGACGCCAAGATCGCGCCCTATGCCGTGAACCAGATCATCCACCAGTCCAACGACCGGCTGGAGCACGACATGGAGGTGTGCGTGCGCCACAAGGTGCCAATCATCATCACCTCGCTGCGGGCGCCCGGTGACATCGTGCCCCACGTTCACAGCTACGGCGGCCTGGTGTTCCACGACGTCATCAGCCTGCGCCACGCGGAAAAGGCGCTGGAGGCCGGGGTGGACGGGCTGATCCTGGTGGCCGCCGGCGCCGGCGGCCATGCCGGGGCGCTGAGCCCCTTCGCCCTGGTGGGGGAGGTGCGGCGCTTCTACGACGGCCCCATCATCCTGTCCGGCGCCATCGCCACCGGCGACGCCATCCTGGCGGCCCAGGCGATGGGGGCGGACCTGGCCTACATGGGCACCCGCTTCATCGCCACGACCGAGGCCAACGCCGCCGCCGGCTACAAGCAGGCCATCGTGGAGGCCAGCGCGTCCGACATCGTCTACACGCCCTTCTTCACCGGCGTCGCCGGCAACTACCTGAAGTCCAGCATCGTCGCCGCCGGCATGGATCCCGACAACCTGCCCCAAGTGGACCGTAGCAAGATGAACTTCGGCGCGGCCGCCTCGGGCGCCAAGGCGTGGAAGGACATTTGGGGCGCCGGCCAGGGCGTGGGCGCCATCGGCGACGTCCTGCCCACCGCCGACCTGATCGCGAAGCTTAAAGACGAATACGCGGCCGCCAGGAAGCGCCTGCTGGGCCTGCAGGCGATTGTATAAATGAAGAAGGGGCGCGCCGGCCGGACCGGCGCGCCCCGTTTTGCTTCAAAGCGGCCTTAGTGGTCGGAACCGTGCAGGATCTGGCCACGGATGCCCGTGTCGTAGGCCAAGCCCGCCTCGGTCACGATGGCGGCGTTGGGGAACTGCGACTTGATCAGGCCCTTGCGCTCCAGCGCCACCCAGGCGGCCTCGTTGGACAGGCCGGTGGCATCGGCCGACATCACGGTGTAAGGCCCCAGGTGGAAGTGGTTACCGTGCGCGTGGGGGAAGCGGTCGACCATCACGCCGCCCTCGACCACCGGCTGGCCCACGCCCTCAAGCCCGGCCAGGACCTGAAGCAGGGTCAGAGTCTTCAGCTGCAGGGCATTCAGGTTCAGCGGGTTCTTTTTCACGGGCGGCATGGGCGGGTCCTCAAAGGAAGGGCTATTGGGCAATGAATATGGGGTTGCCATTTACCCCCGCCAGCCCGCCGGGGGCAAGCCGTCAGCAATGCTGGCCTGCCCCAACGCCGCCCCCGGCGTCAGGCCTTGCCGGCCCGCGTCCACCATCCCGCCGGCAGGTTCAGTTCCAGCAGACCCGCCGCCAGCATGATGCCGCACAGCCACCAGGTCTGCCACACGCCGTAGGAGAAGCAGCCCACCGCGATGGTGGCGGCGATGGCGGCCAGCGCCGTGGCCTGGGCATAAGCCGGCAGGCGCCGCGTGCCCCAGGCCAGCCCCACGCCCAGCCATGTGTAGAGCAGGCTGCCCACCACCCCCAGCTCCAGCAGCACCTGCAGGAAAATATTGTGCGGATGCAGGGGGATGATGGGGGATTCAGGGTGGAACTTGGAAACCTCGCCCTCATCCGGGATGTTGCGGGAACTGTCCAGTCCCCAGCCGAGCAGAGGTTTTTCCAGGATGCGGCGGGCGGCCACGTCCCAGATTTCCACCCGGTGGCGGAAGCTCCACGGCATGCGCGCCTCTTCCGTCAAGCCGGCGCGGTGCAGGGCCAGCGAGATGGGGATGGAGAGGGTGGGACCGGCCACCAGCGCCACGATCAGCAGCACCCGGGCCGTGCGCGCGGAAAGCCGCGCCAGGCCGTAGAACACCAGGCCCGCGCCCAGGCCCACCTTGGCCGAGGCGCTGGTGCCGCCCAGCGCCGCCAGGAAAAAGGCCGCTGGCATCACCCAGGCCCAAGGCATGGCCCGCCCAGCCGGGGGCAGCCTCATCACCGTCAGCGCCGGCAGGCGGGCGACGGCCCCCCGGCCTGTGACCCAGGCCAGGCGAGCCAGGCCCAGACCCAGGGGCCAGGCCAGCGTGGCGAACAGCACGGCGGGCCGGTTCAGCGCCCGGTCATGGTCTACTTTCGTGCCCTCAAGCGCCTTTTCCAGGCGGTAGATGGGTTGGTCGCCCACCACCTCGACGGCGAAGATGGCCAGGCCCACCAGCATGCCGATGACGGCCCAGCGGATCAGCAGCCAGCGTCGCTGCTCATCCACCTCGCGCAGGGTGCCGATCCAGAACAGGAAGGGCACGACAGTGTAGAGGAATGTCAGCAGCTGCCCCACGCCGTCCTTGCGCACGGGCGTCCACAGCACGGATACCGCCCCCAGCAGCAGGCACAGCGCCAGGGGCAGCAGGGGCGTGGCGCGCCAGGTCGCGCGGGCGGTGAGCAGCGTGGGCAGCCGGCGGGCGGTGAGCGCGTAGAGGATGCCGCCCAGGAAGGACAGGCTGATCAGGGCGGGTGCCGTGCCCAAGGGCAGCAGGGCGCAGACGAAGCCCAGCACGGTCAGCAGGAATAGCGTCAGGCCCGTCCATGCCAGGCTGAAGGGCGCCGCCTTCCGGGATATGGCGGTGGGCTCGGCCGCCGGCGGGGCGGCAGGCAAGGGGGACATGACCGGTGCACTGGCCCGCAGTTCGCGCGTGGTCTGGGTCGACGACATCTTGCTCCAGCGTATCTCTCCGGTGGCCCAAGGCCCCCCAGCCTGGCCACCAAGGCCCCACCTTTTACTCGGGAACGGCCATGGTCCTAGCGCTTTTTTATCAGGTCACAGGATGGGCATGGGGATAGGCCGTCACCTGGGCCAGCAATTCAGCCGCGGCGTCCGCCACGTGACTGAGGGAAAGTGCCGCCATGCGGGCCTCGGGCGACGCGCCCGGCTCGGCCACCGGCGCCACCACGGCCCGGGCTTGGGAACCCCACGGCGCATAGAGGTGCGACGGGGTGGGCCCGAACAGACCCAGCGTGGGCGTACCGGCCGCGGCGGCCACATGCATCAGGCCGCTGTCGTTGCCGACGAACAGCCGCGCCCGTTCCAGGCAGGCGCCCGCCAGCAGCGGATCGGTGCGGCCCACCAGGTCGATGACCCGGCCGGCACCCAGCGCGGCCCCCAGGGCGTCCAGCACCGGTGCGCAGCGCGGCCGTTCCGCTTCCGCCGCCAGGACCATGACCCGGGCGGGGCTGGGACCGGCCGCGAGCGGGCCGGCCACCATCCGTAGGGCCAGCGCGGCGAAGCGATCCGCCGGCCATTCCTTACCCGTCCAGTTGGCGGCGGGGCCCAGCGCCAGGATCGGGCCCCCGGTGTCGGGCCCCAGAAGGACGCGCGCCTCGTCGCGGATGGCGTCATTCAGGAACAGGCGGGGGTTGGGCGGCGGCTCCAGCCCCAGCACCTGGCCCAGAGACACGACCTTGGGCTGGCGATCGTCACCGCCCCGGAACGTGGCGCGGCGACCGGCCAGGACCAGGCGCGACACGGCGCTGTTGCGCAGATCCACCACCAAATCCCAGCGCCGGCCCGCCACCTGCCGCCACAGGTCCAGCCAGTGGCCGGCCAGCCGCCGCTTGGGCATGGCGATGATCTCGTCCAGGCGGGGCACGGCGCGGAACAGGGGGGCGGCGATGGGACCGCAGGCGATGGTGAAGCGCGCATCCGGCATCTGGTGCACCAGATGCCCCAGCAAGCCGGTTGTCAGCACCGCGTCGCCCAGACGGGTGGAGGTGATGAACAAAACCCGCAACAGACTGGCCCCCAAACCCACGGCATGACCCCGGCGACCGGCCCCTTATACAAGCGCCGTCAGACGCTTGCCAATGCGGCGATGGCGGTCGACCCTTGCATACGGATGGGAACCCTTGCGGCGTAACGCGCCACCCCTTACCTGTTGAAGCACCCCATTGGGAAAACTGTTCAGGTCCGGCATCATGACTGAAGGCGTCGCATTTTCCTGGCCCCTGATCACCCACGGCGTGGCCGGCCGGCTTGCCGACCGGGGCGTGCTGGCGCTGACCGGGCCCGACGCCCGCACCTTCCTGCAGGGGCTGATCACCAACGACGTTCGCCGCGTCAGCACCTCCCACGCCATCTACGCCTTGTTCCTGACCGCCCAAGGCAAGTTCCTGCACGAGCTGTTCGTGACCGCCCAGGTGGATGCCGACGGCAACGAAACCCTGCTGATCGAGACGGAGGCGGCGCGGGCGCCCGACCTGCTGCGCCGCCTGTCGATGTACAAGCTGCGGTCCAAGGTGGCCTTGGCCGACGCCAGCGCCCGATGGGCGGTGGGCGTAGCCCTGGACGGGGCGGCGCCGGACGCCGCGCCTGGTGCCGCGGGGATCATGGAAACGCCGGACGGCCCGGCCATCGCCTATGTCGATCCGCGCCATGCCGGTCTGGGCTTGCGCCTGCTGCTGCCCCGCCCGCTGGCGGAGAGCCTGCCCGACGCAGCCGACGCCTACGCCCGGCGCCGGCTGGACCTGGGCGTGCCGGATGGCAGCCGCGATCTGGTGCCGGAAAAGTCCATTCCGCTCGAGAACGGCATGGACAGCCTATCCGCTGTGGCCTTCGACAAGGGCTGCTACATGGGTCAGGAACTGACGGCCCGCACCCACTATCGCGCCCTGATCCGCAAGCGCCTGATGCGGGTGACGGCAACCGACGGAAACGCCCTGCCCGCCGCCGGCACGCCGGTGCTGTGGGGGGAGCGCGAGGTGGGCGAAATGCGCAGCAGCCTGGGGCCCCTGGGCCTCGCGGTCCTGCGGATCGAGGACGTGGAAAAGCCCGACGTGGCCCTGAGCTGCGGCGGCGTGCCGCTGACGGTCAGTGGCCCGGTGCCGGCGCCCCGGCCTTGAGCGCGGCGGCGGCGGCCGCCTCGGCAGAAGCGATCAGTTCGGCGTAGAGCCGTTCCAGCGCCTCCAGGCTGGTGGCCTGGTTGTAGGCGGGCAGCTCCGGCCGGTGACGCAGGCGGAGTCCAGCCGCACGGGCCTGTGCCATCGCCTCCAGCGCCACGCCCAACTGCTCCGCCAAGTCATCGGCATCGCCCAGGGCCGCCAGCGGGGCCAGCGCCAAGCCGCTGCCCGTTCGCGCGCCGTCGGCCGCGCTGAACGCGTCCCTGCCGTCCTGTGACGGGGGCTGCAGGATGGTGCGGGCCCCTTCCGAGGCGGAGGCCACGACGGGTACGCCGGCGTCCAGTGCCTCCAGGAACACCAGACCGAACGGTTCGAACCGGGAGGGGGAACAGAACAGGTCGGCGGCGTGGTAGAAATCTTTTACATCGCCCCGAAAGCCCAGGAAGCGGATGGCCGGGCAGTCTGCCGCCTGTTGGCGCAATGCCCCCATCTCGGGACCATCGCCAACGATGGCCAGCTTGAGGTGCGGGTGGTCCAAGCCGCGCACCGCGCTGACCAACAGGTCGAAGCCCTTTTCCCGGATCAGCGGCCCCACGCCCAAGGTCAGCACGTCGCCCGGCAGTTCCGCACCCATTTCCGCACGCAGTGCGGCGATGCGGCCGGCATGCGGGACGGGATGGGCCTGCCGCCACAGGTTCACGCGGGCGATGCGCCCCTCGAACCCGCCCAGCTTGGCCTCCTGTGCCTGCCAATCGGTGGTGGCGACCACGGCGTCGTGGTTCTGGTACCACCGGCGGCGGTAATCGGGGTGCATGGTGGCCAGCAGGGATGGGCGGCCCGGCAACAGCGGCCGCAGCCGGCCCACGGTCTGGCCCGCGCGGCCGCCATGGCAATGGATGACATCCGGCCGGAAGCGGCGGATATGGCTCCATATCCCCGGGGCCATGAGGCCGGGTCCCACCGTCACCACCCGCAGTCCCGGCAGCGCGCCCGAGGGCGGTAGCTGGTCGCGGATGGAACGACCGCCCGCGTCGGCGCAATCAGCCCGGACGATCAGCAGCACGTCGTGGTGGCGCGCCTGGGCCGTCGCCAATTCCGTGACGTGGCGTTCCGCCCCACGGAACCCTTTGGACAATATAATCTGGACGATACGCATACAGGCCCTCGATACGAAACCCGCGCAGCCACAACGGCGCAGACAACCGGGCCTCCTCACCCAGGATCCAGGCGCACCAACTTCGCCCGACCTGATCCTTCCTACGCCCTGCCCGGCGTGGGGGCAAGCCCCCGCCCGGCACCCGGCATTAAGGTCGCAATCGCGCACCCTGGTCGCGCGGTCTCTTGGTACGCGCCTGATGACGCCAACCCATCATCGTGCCAGCCGGCGCAAAGTGCTTAAGTACAAAGTCATTGACGAAGATGGGGCGCCCTCCCACACCATGCGCCTTGGACCGGGGCGCCTTGGACCGGGGCGCCCTGGACCGGGGCGCCCTGGAGATCGGCGTGTGTGGAAATGGGACGACAGGCGGGTGGGGGGTATGAGGTCAGGGGTCAGTTCATCGCACGGCACCGCCAGAGGGGGCCACGCCGGCAGCCTGCGGCGCGCCAGCGGCTGGATCGCCGCCCTGGTCGTCGTCGCGTCGGTCGCCCTGGTGGCGGCCGCGACCTACAACATGGCCCTGTTCAGCCGCGTGGACAGGTCGCTGGATGAGACGCCAGCCGCCGCCGCCGCCAAATCCCGCGCCCTGGATGAGGCGCGGTCGGCCCTGGGTAACGGCGGGCTTCTGAACGCGCTGGCCGTGTACGCCGAAACCGGCAGCGCCCAGGCGCGGGCCGACATCGCCCAGGCGCTGGAAACAGCGGACCGTAACGTCCGCGCCTTCGAAGGCAACCGCCTGACCACGGCCGAATCAGATCTGGCGCGCGACCTGCACCGCCTGATCGACCGCTATCGCGCGGCGGTGAATGCCGCCGGCGACAAGCCGCAGGCCCTGTCCGGCGCCACCGGCCTGTCGCTGATGACCCTGCATGCCGCCGTGGCCGACCGCATCGCCCAGCTGCGCCGGCAGGAGGTGCAGACCACGGCCGATGTCCTGGCCGGCCCCGCCCGCGCCGGCTTTTGGCTGGGAATCGCCGCCGTGGGCGCCATGCTGGCCACGGCGGCGGCGGCCCTGTGGCTGATCCGCCTGCGCCTGCTGGTACCATTGGCCCAGTTGCGCGACAGCGTGGGCGGAGTCGCCCGGGGGGATTGGCGCGTGCCCGTGGCCGGCACCGACCGCGTGGATGAACTGGGCGACATGGCGCGCGCCATCGAGGGCTTCCGCCGCCAGGTGGCCGATCTGCCCGACGTGTCCATCATCACTGAGAACGGGCGCGTGCGCCTGAAGTTCGACGGCAATGCCGGCGACCTGTTCGACCAGTTGACCGCCCGCCTGCGCAGCGCCGGTGACACCCTGGCCGGCAATGGCGACGCCGTGTCCACCCTGGTGGCCGACACCCGGCGCGACCTGACCGGCCTGCTGAGCGGCACCCAGCGCGACCTCACGGAATTGCTGGGGGACACCCGGCAGGAGCTGGCCGACAGCGTGCGCCGCATGGGCGAGCTGTGCGGCGCCGTGGCCAAGGCCGCCGGCGACAGCAACCGCGAGATCAAGGAGGCGACGGAGCTGTTGAGCCGCGCCGCCCTGCAGGTCCACGCCTTCGACGACCGCGGCGGCGGTGGCGGGCTGGACAACTTGGTGGAGGCGCTGCGGCGCAACGCCGACCTGGTGGCCAACACCGTGCTGACCGCGGGCGAGGACGTGGGCCGCGTCGTGCGCGGCCTGTCGGAGACGGAGGGGGAGCTGCGCCGCGCCACAAGCCAGGCGCAAGAGGCCAACGAGCGCATGAACAGCGCCATGGGCGACCTGCAGAACAAGCTGCTGGCCTCGGTCAAGCTGCTGCGCGCCTCGGGCGAGATGCTGGCGAGCAGCTCGGCGGAGGCCACGGCCGGCCTGACGCGCGCGACGGAAGCGGTGGGCAACAGCGACCGCAACCTGCAGGCCGCCTTGGCCCACGCCGGCGATCGGCTGGAACGGGTGACGGGCCGGGTGGAAGGCTCCGCCGAATTGCTGCGCGGCACGGCGGATGAGGTCACGCGCAACCTGTCGGGCGCGCTGGACGGCCTGAACCGCGCCAACCGCCTAATCGAGACGGCAGCCGAGGCCAATAGCACCCGCCTGGAGCCGGTGGCGGAAAGCCTGGCGGCGGTACAGCGCGACCTGGCGGGGGCCGCCGCGGGCGTGGCGCTGCGCGCGGGCGAGATGACCCGCACCCTGGACAGCCTCGGCAAGATATCGGAGGCCATGCGCGCCGAGCTGGAACGCCGCAGCGCCGATCCTGACCAGAAGGCCGCCGCGGACGAGGCCATCGCGCGGCTGGAGGCCACGGCCCACGCCCTGGGCGACCGGGCCGGCAGCATCGGCGACACCGCCACCCGCCTGTCGGACATGCTGGCCGCCGGCCTGGGCGACGCCGGGACGCGGGTGGAGCAAGCGGTGCGCGACCTGCAGCGGGAGGCCACCAGCCTGGCGACCGACGCCAGCGGCGCCACCAACGCCCTGAACCGCGCCCTGGCCCGCCAGGACGAGGCGACGGAATCCCTGCGCGCGCTGACCAGCGGACTGACGGAGGCACTTACACCCCGCGTCGATCCCAACCTGGCGACCGTGCAATCCCTGGCCGACGGCCTGCGTATCCGCATGGAGGCGGCCGACCGCACCATCCGCGGCCTGCTGGACCTGACCGGTGACCTGAAGGCCCTGGTCGACAGCAGCCGCGCCCACGAGCAGGCCAGCACCGCCGCCACCAAGGATCTGGGCGATCGGCTTGCTGCCATCGCCGATCAACTGCGCGCCACCGCCGGCAGCTGAGGCCAGCCCGGCGCCATTCCCGGTAAAGAAGAGGGCGACGGCCGGCCGGCCGTCGCCCTCATCGCATCAGCGGAAGGTTCGCTTACTTCGCCGCCGGCGCCGCAGGGGCCGCGGCGGGCGCGGACGTTGGGGCCGGCGCGGTGGCGCCCACGGGCACCAGCGTGACATTCACCGGGCTGTCGTACTTGTTGTCGGCACCGCTGGCGCTGTCGATGGCCCAGCCGATACCGCCGCCGGCCAGGATATTGCCGACGGTGGCGCCGGCCGTGCCGGACTTGTTCAGGAAGGTCGCTTCCTGGAAGCCATCCTTGGTGCAACGGATGGTGATGTCGTGCTTGGTCTTCTTCACCGTGGCCGACGCCGGGGTCTGGCTGACCCGGGCGATGACCGTGCCTTCCCGTTCCAGGGCGCAACTGGCACCGGCGGGATTGGTGTTCACAGTGATTTCCTGGGAGGTGCCCTCGATGATGGAGGAGCAGGCCGACAGGCTGAATATGGCCAAAGTAGCAGCAAGCGCTAACCGAATATGCATGAGGATTCACCACTAAGGAGATAGCAATCTCCCGAGCATATTGATTGCCGATTTGTGATTCATTGCATGATTGTGGTTAATGGTAGCCGCAAATGGCGGCATAATGTCGCAGCGTCATGCCGCCCCATCCTATGCGGGGTCGTCACCCAGTGCCGCGTCGTACGCCCGGCGGCTGGCGCGGATGGCGGGCTGGTGAAGGGCGGCCCATTGGGCGAGTTGCGCCAGGTGGGCGGAGAAGCTGCGGCCCAGGTCCGTCAGAGCGTATTCCACTTGCGGCGGGGTGGTGGGGAACACGGTACGGCGGGCCAGGCCGTCGCGTTCCAGCTTGCGCAGGGTCTGGGCCAGCATGCGCTGGGAAATGCCCTCGATGGCGCGGCGCAGGGCGTTGAAACGGGCGGGGCCACCGTCCAGGTGACGAATGACCAGGACGCTCCACGCGTCACCCAGGCGGTCCAGGACATCGCGCACGGGGCAGACGCCATCCTCCGCGTCGGGGCGATATCCCGCGGCCACCACATCCCCGGCGATGACGGGTTCCACAGTTGCTTCGGGCGTGCATCCGTCCATGAGTGTCTCTGTCCTGAGCGCGTCAATTCCTATGGGGGCGGGTGGTAATGCCACGATAACCAGGGCACCGAAACGTGCCTTCTTTAAACCTGGCAGTCAAAATGGCATCTGGTTACCGAACGTAACCTAGTCCGCTGCGCGACAATCCGCCAGCGCTCAAACCGGAGACATCCCATGAAAGTCGCCCTGATCGGCGCCACCGGCAATGTCGGCACCCGCGTTCTGGCGGAGCTGCGCCGCCGCGGTCACACCGTCACCGCCATCGCCCGCGACGTGGCCAAGGTACCGGTCCAGGATGGCGTGACGGCCAAGTCCGGCGACACCAACGACGCCGCCGGCCTGGCCCCTTCGCTGGCCGGCCACGACGCGGTCATCAGCAGCACCCGCTTCCAGGGTCTGGACCTGACCTCGCTGCTCAGCGCCATCAAGACCGCCGGCGTCAAGCGCCTGCTGATGGTCGGCGGCGCCGGCTCGCTGGAGGTGGCGCCGGGCGTGGCGCTGATCGACACGCCGGAATTCCCGCCCGCCTATAAGGCGGAGGCCGGCGCCGGCCGCGACGTGCTGAACGCGCTGCGCCAGGGCGACATCGGCGTGGAATGGACCTTCCTGTCGCCGTCCGCCTTCTTCTTCGCCGGGGAGCGCACCGGCCGCTTCCGCCTGGCTGACGACCAGTTGCTGGTCGACGCCACGGGCAAGAGCCAGGTCAGCTATGAGGATTTCGCGGTCGCGCTGGTGGATGAGGTGGAAAGCCCGGCGCACGCCAACCGCCGCTTCACCGTCGGTTATTGATAAGGCTGAGGAAACGGGGTGCGGCCATCCGCCGCCCCCGTCTGCCTTTGGTTTTGATGCGGCGCAACAAAAATTACTCGGACAGGGAATGGTTTTCCGGGAATGCATCCGACATCCTGGTCATCCCTTCGTCCGGGTATCGGTCCGCCGCTAAAGTCCTGCAACCATCCCGCCCATCGACCGGTCCCGGTGCTTCCCCCCTTTTGGCTCTGAACGCCTGGGAGTAGTGCCGACATGAATCGTGACGAGATCCTCTCCGCCAGTTCCATGCCCCTGTTCAGCCCCAGCTATCCGCGGGGGCCCTACCGCTTCATTCGCCGCGAATATCTGATCATCACCTATGAAAGCGACCCGGAAGCCATCCGCCGGGCCCTGCCGGAACCGCTGGAGCCGGCGCCGGGCAACCTGTGCTTCTATGAATGGATGAAGATGCCGGATAGCTCCGGCTTTGGCGATTATGAGGAGAGCGGCACCGGCATCGTCGCCCAGTTCAATGGTGAGCCCTGCAACTTCTCGGTCCAGATGTACCTGGACGATGAGCCGCCCATCACCGCCGGCCGCGAGATCTGGGGCTTCCCCAAGAAGTACGGCATCCCCCGCCTGAAGGTGCAGAAGGACACCCTGACCGGCACGCTGCACTACGACGAAGAGCGGGTGGCCATGGGCACCATGACCTACAAGCACTTCAGCCTGGCCGACCGGCTGGATGAGGTGGCCAAGGGCATCGGCAAGCTGAACGTGAACCTGAAGTTCATTCCCGACGTGGACGGCGGCCCCAAGGTGGCCCAGCTGGTGGGCTACAACCTGACCGACATCCATGTCCACGGCGCCTGGGACGGCCCGGCCCGCCTGCACCTGATGCCTCACGTCAACTGCCGCGTGGCCGACCTGCCGGTACGCCGCATCGTCGGCGGCCGCCACCAGGTGGTGGACTTCACCCTGCCCTTCGGCCGGGTGCTGCACGATTACATGGCCTGATGCGGCGCGGGTGGGCGCATCCCTCGCCCACCCATTCCCGACCCAATCGTGGCGTCAGCGCGCCAGGGCCGCGTCGCGCACGGCGTCGGCCACCAGGCGCAGGCCCAACGCCCCCATGACCGTTCCCGTCACCCGGTCGATGCCGCCCTTGGCCTTCAGATAGGCGCGGCGCGGCGCCGCCGCCGAAAAGGCCGCGGCCACCACGCCGTACCAGCCGGCCTCGATCAGGAAAATCACCGGCGGCAGAACCAGCAGCAGGTGGGACGGCGGCCCCCCAAGCTCGGACTGGGCGGGCAATAGCGCCGCGAAGATGCTGGCGTAGGCGATGGCGGTCTTGGGATTGCTGAGCTGGGTCGCCAACGCCACGACGAAGGCCCGGCCCAGGGAAGGGGCGCGGCCCTGGGCCGGCGTGTCCGCGCTCATGGCCAGCGGTGTACCGGCGCCCCGCCACATGCGCAGGGCGAGGTAAAGAAGGTAGAGGCCCCCGGCCAGGCGCAGCGCCATGTTCAGCCACGCCACTTGGGTCAGCAGCGCGGTCAGGCCCAGCAGGGCCAGGGTTCCGAAGAAGGTGCCGCCCACGCCCATGCCGACGGCGGCGGCCAGGCCATTGCGGCGGGACTGGGTGACGGCCGTGCGGGTGACCAGCACGAAACTGGGACCAGGGGCCATGGCCCCCAGCAGCAAAGCGACGAGGATGGGGATCAAGCTGGCAAGCATAGGGCGCCCTTTCCATTCAAAACGGGTGGATGGCCCAGGCGTGCGGCACGAAGGTGCGCCCGCGCTTCCCGATGGTGCCCCATCCAGCCCCGTTCCGGGGCCTGCGCCAGTCACGCGGAGGGGAAGAGCGTAACCGTCACCCCCCTAGCCCGCAACCATGGTGCGCCGGTCCGCCCGCCGGCCGAAGATCAGCGCCGTGCACAGGATGACCGCGCCACACGCGGCCATGACCAAGGGCGTGGGCAAGAGGTTCAACAACGTCGGCGCCGCCGTCATGGCCACCAGCGTTCCCAGGCAGTCCAGCACCAGGAACAGGCGGAAGACGGCGGCGATCTCACCCCCGCTGAAGCGTGTCTGGCGTAGAGTGGTCAGAGGGATTTGGCACACCGGGCCGCCTGTCGCCGTGGCTACGGCCGACAGCGCGATGGCGGGCAATGTCCATGGCACGGGCACGAACGTGGCCAGCGCCATGACGACGAAGCCGCCGCCCACCAGCACGTCGCCCGCGACCACCAGGGCCATGGGCCGGCGGGTCAGCACACCCCCTGGCGGCAGGCTGCCCACCACCAGGTTGCTGATCAGGTTGCCGGCGCCATAGGCCGAGAACAGCAGGGCCAGGGCGGACAGGCCGCTGAGGCCGAACCCGGCCAAACCCTGCTGACGCACCAGCAGGGGCAGCGACAGCCAAATGGTCAGCGTCCACAGGCCGCCGGTCAGGCCGCTGCGCCACAGCAGATAGGTGAAGGGCGGCTCCCGCCGCACCAGGCGCCAGCCAGCAAGCAAGCGCCCCGCGAGGGTGTCCGCCGCCGCGGCCGCGTGCACAGGCGCCTTCCCCGCCGGGTCGGCGAGATGCGACCGGACACTGAACACGGCGCAGGCCGATGCCAGGAAGCTGAGGCCGTTCACCCCCATCAGCGCCACCGGCGGCATCAGCGTCGCCAGGGCGCCCGCCAGCGTGGGACCGACCAGGCGTGCCAGACGCAAGGTGCCATCGAACAGGGCGTTGGTGGCGGCCAGCAGGCTGCGGTCCGCCGTCAGCCGTGGCAGCGAGGCCTGCAGCGCCGGGTCGAACAACCCCGCCAGGGCGGATAGCGCCACCGATGGCACCACCAGGGTCCACAGGGTGAGTTGGCCGGTCAGTGCCGCCAGCACCGGCACCGCTGCCAAGCCGGCGCGCGCCAAGTCGGCCGCCATCATGACACTGCCCTGGTCCCAGCGTTCCACCCAGGCGCCCGCCAGCAGCGCCACCGTCATCAGCGCCACCGTGTCGGCCGCCGCGACATAGCCGGTGTCTGGCCCTACCAGCCCCACGGCCAGCCAGACCAGCGCCATTTGATGCAACTGGTCCCCCACCGCCGACAGCGACAACGCGCCCCATAGACGGGCGATGGGGCCGTAGGCCAAAGGTTTCAGCAGGCGCATCGAAAGAACGTCGGGAATAGGGGCCGCGTGGGTCACTTCCTGCTTACAGCAAGCGACCGGCCTGTCCAGTGCCGTTCCCGACAGTCAGCCCCCCACAGCCTAAAGCTTCATAGGGCCGTCGCGTCTGCACAGCTTTGCGGCAACATGCCTGTAACAATCCTGAATTGCCCAATCGCTGTGCGCCCGATTCACCGTTGCCTCTGCCGAAATGCTTATATCGCAGCCGCGAACGAACTGGCCCGGTTATTGCTGATAAACCCTGACAGAGTGAAAACGGTCTCATCCCCTGAAAAATGGGGCTGGAACCGGGGTTTTGGCAGTTGGGTCGATAAAAGAGAAACGCAAGCAGACTTCCATCCACTTCTCAATTTGACAGAGACGCATGACGAAACGGGCCGTCACCATCATTGTCAAAAATATTCTCCGGGCTCCAGGCTGCGCTGACCTGGTGGCCGGCCGGCATGCCGGTAAGATTCCGACTCTCGATACTCAGTATTTTGCTAATGATATTGCAGATATGGCCGCCCACGCGGGCGGCCATTCATATTTTCGGCGATCATTTCCTTTCACACCCCCATCAACCAGAGCATGAGGACACGCCCCGGGAGCCGCGCGCGGCGCTGACCCGGCAGCGCACCCCTGTACCGGCGACTACACGGAAATTGTGCGACGCACACGTCCGAAGCCGCCGCCGACTACCCCACTCCGCCCGCCGGGCCCGGCCCGGCGGGCCGGAGACGACAAGTCCCGCCGCTTAAAACCATAAGTGGCACGGGCGCGCACCGTCAGGCAGCGGGCGTCCGTCGATACAGGACCATAAAAACGGAACAGGAGAGCCTTGCCTTGACCACCCATTCCACCCGCAGCCCCGAGCGCCGCATGGCCCGCTTCTTGGGCGCCCTGGCCCTGACCGCCGTGCTGGCCGGCATCATCACAGAAGCCGGCATCATCTCATCCAGCGGAACGGCGACGGCCAAGCAGCCCATCACCCGCACCGACGCCGCCGGCGGCTTTCCCATCTCCGCCGCCGTATCCGTGCCGGCGGGATCGGACGTGGTGTACCTCAGCGGCATGACGCCGTCGGTGGCCGACCCCAACGCGCCCAAGGGCAGTCCGCAGGCCTATGGCGACACCGCCATCCAGACCGTCAGCACCCTGAACAAGATCAAGGAGGCGCTGGCCGCCCAGAAGCTGACCCTGGGCGACGTGGTCATGATGCACGTCTACCTGGTGGGCGATCCGGCCCATGACGGCAAGATGGATTTCGCCGGCATGATGTCCGGCTACACGCAGTTCTTCGGCACCGCTGACCAGCCCAACAAGCCCGCCCGCACCACCGTGCAGGTGGCGGGCCTGGCGGCCCCCGGCCTGATGGTCGAGATCGAGGTGATCGCCGCCCGCGCGCCCTGACGCCGTTCAGGCGGCCCAAGGGCCTGGTGACGCCCGCCGCGAACCGGCGGGCGGTCCCGCGATGCGGACAAGGAGGGTGCATATGCCTGCCATGACGGACCTGCCCCG
The DNA here is from genome assembly GCF_007828035.1 of Nitrospirillum amazonense. GTDB lineage: Bacteria > Pseudomonadota > Alphaproteobacteria > Azospirillales > Azospirillaceae > Nitrospirillum > Nitrospirillum amazonense. The sequence continues at coordinate 555,976 of NZ_VITV01000001.1, forward strand.
CGCCGGGGTGACACGGCGCCATTTTCTGGAAAAGGCGGCGCTGCTGGGCGGCAGCGCCATGGTGATGACGGCGCTGAACGCTTGGGGGGCGGGCATCGCCTCCATGACCAGCGCGCCGCCGGCCCTGCGCGGATCGGGTGCGGGGCACAAGCTGCTGATCCTAGGTGCCGGCGTGGCCGGCATGACGGCGGCCTATGAAATGTCCAAGCTGGGCTATCAGGTCACCATCCTGGAGGCGCGCGCCTTCGGCGGCGGTCGCTGCCAGACGGCCCGCAAGGGCTTCAAGATGACGGAGCTGGGCGGGGAGGAGCAGGAGTGCAAGTTCGATGAGGGCCTGTACCTGAACCACGGCCCCTGGCGCATCCCGTTCTGCCATCGCTCCACCCTGCACTACACCAAGACGTTCGGCATCCCGCTGGAGGTCTTCGTCAACGAGAACGATGCCAGTTACGCCCAGTTCGACACGGTGAAGGGTCCCCTGGCCGGCAAGCGCGTGCGCCAGTTCGAAATACGGGCCGACATGCGGGGCTACACGTCGGAACTGGTGGCCAAGGCCGCCACCTCGGGCAAGCTGGACACCGGCCTGGCCAAGGACGACGTGGAACTGTTCATCGAGTACCTGCGCGGCGAAGGCTATCTGGAGAGCGACCTCAGCTATCGCGGCACGGAAGGCCGCGGCTACAAGGTCAACCCGGGCGCCGGCATCGATGACCCCGGCCCCGGCGTGCCCAGCACCCCCTACGCCTTCCCCGACCTGGTGCAGTCCCGGCTGTGGCGCATGGTTCAGTCGGTCGGCACCTTCGACCAGCAGCACACCATGTTCCAGCCGGTGGGCGGCATGGACCGCATCGCCAAGGGGTTCGAGAAGCACGTCGGCCACCTGATCAAGTACAACGCGGAAGTGGAGCGCATCCGCCAGTCCGACAGCGGCGTCACGGTGGACTACCTGGACACCAAGACAGGCAAGCGCGCCACGGTCAGCGCAGATTATTGCCTGTGCACCATCCCGGTCAGCGTGCTGCGCACCATCGATGCCGACTTCTCCGACGCCTACAAGCAGGCCATGGGGCAGCTGTCCTACGACCCTGTATGCAAGATCGGCCTGCAGATGAAACGCCGGTTCTGGGAAGAGGACGACGCCATTTATGGCGGCCATGTCTACACCGACGCCCCCGGCCTCAATTTGATCAGCCTGCCGTCATCCGGCTGGCAGTCGGCCAAGGGTGTGCTGTTGGGCTATTACATGTTCGGCGCCGACGCGACGGACATGAGCGGCAACACCCCGGCGGAGCGCGCGGCCATCGCGCTGGAGGCGGGGCAGCGTATCTTCCCCCAATACAAGGACAGCTTCGAAACCGCCTTCTCCGCCTCCTGGCACCTGATACAGTACAATCTGGGCGGCTGGGGCAACTGGAGCGCGGAGGCGCGGGCGACCGCCTATCCGGTACTGGTCAAGCCCGATCGTCGCATCTACTTGGCGGGAGAGCACATCAGCTACATTGGCGGCTGGCAGGCCGGGGCCATCGAGTCCGCCTGGCACCAGATCGCCCAGATCCATCAGCGCGTGGCGGCGTGAGGGAGGGGGGAATGCGCAAGACCATCATCCTCAGCGCCGCTCTCCTCACCGCTGGCGTCACCGGTCTGGCCATGATGTCGCCCGCCCTGGCGCAGGACGTGGCCAAGGGTCAGGACCTGTTCAACCACAAATGCGCCGCCTGCCACCAGAAGACCGGCCTGGGCGTGAAGGGCGCCTTCCCGGCATTGGCGGGCGACCCCTTCGTGCAGGGCGATCCGGAACCGGTGGTGCGCACCGTGCTGCAGGGCCGGGGCGGCATGCCCACCTTCGCGGCCCTGCTGAGCGAGGAGCAGCTGGCCGACATCATCAGTTACGTCCGCCAGGCCTGGGGCAACAAGGCCCAGGCCGTGGACCCGGGCTTCGTCGCGCAAGTGAAGGCGAACGCCCATCCGCAGGACAAGGCGCCGACCGTCACCCACTGATCGGCGCGGTCGGCCTGAAGTTCAACGGGTCCTGAAGGACACCTTTCCTGGACGGGGTCGGGAAGCCCCGAATCGAGGAAAGGGTCCGGAAAGGGCCAAGACAAGGGAAAGGAGTACGCTTGTAAGTCAAGCCGCCTTTCAAAAAGGCAAATCTACTTCCGCATCGCAATCGATGAGGATTTGAAAAGAGGCGGCCGGGGCAATGAGTCGCTTCGTTTCATAAAATTCGCGGGGAATCGCGCCATCAAGCTGCCGTGATCTAACAAAACATCCAAAGATCAGGGGGCCAACATGACGCTTACAAACAACACCAACGCCATAAGTGCGCGTAAAGCCTTGGGTATCGCCCTGCTGTGCTCAGCGGGATGGCTGGCCATGGGCGCCGCCGCGACCGCCGCCACGGCGCCGGCGCCCGCCGCCGACGCCGACGCGCTGTCGGAAATCGTGGTGACCGGCAGCCGCCGCGTGGACCGCTCGGTCGCGGACAGCCCGTCGCCCATTGACGTGTTCACGCCGGACGACCTGTCGCGCCAGGCAGGCGGTGACACCAACGACCTGCTGCGCCAGTTGGTGCCGTCCTTCAACGTCGCCCGTTTCTCCATCTCCGACGGCTCGACCTTCGTACGCCCGCCGACGCTGCGCGGCCTGCCGCCCGATGAGACGCTGGTGCTGATCAACGGCAAGCGCTTCCACCGCTCGGCCCTGGTGCAGATCGGCGCCAACGGCCTGACTGTGGGCTCGCAAGGCCCCGATTTGGCGCAAATCCCGGCCATCGCCATCAAGCAGCTGGAAGTGCTGCGCGACGGCGCCGCCGCCCAGTACGGCTCGGACGCCATCGCCGGCGTCATGAACTTCACCCTGAAGGACAGCGCCGACCAGGGCACGGTGGTGGCCCAGTGGGGCCAGACCTATGCCGGCGACGGCGGCAGCGCCCACATCCAGGCCAATTCCGGCCTGCCTTTGGGCGACCGCGGCTTCGTCAACATCAGCGCCGAGTATGTGAAGAACGACCCGACCTCGCGCGGGACGCAGCGCCCCGACGCCGCCAAGCTGGCGGCCCAGGGCCTGACCATCCCCAACCCGGCCCAGCGTTTCGGCGATCCGGCGGTGGAGGCGGAGCGGCTGTTCGTCAACAGCGGCATCGACCTGGGCGACAATTCCAAGGTTTACCTGTTCGGCAACTTTGGCCACAGCTACGCCAAGGAAAGCTTCAACTACCGCAACCCCACCACGGTGTCGTGGCTGATCACGCCCTTCACTCTGGACAACGGCGCCACCTTCAAGTGGAACAGCGTCTTCCCCAACGGCTTCACGCCCTGGTTCTATGGCGACATCCTGGATAGCAGCATCACCGGTGGCTACAGGACGACTCTGAAGTCCGGCCTGATCATCGACGCCAGCGCCAGCTACGGCAAGGATGAGCTGCGCTACAGCATCCGCAACACCGTCAACCCCTCGCTCGGGCCCAGCAGCCCGCACCAGTTCTATGTCGGGACCCAAATCCAGGAAGAGACCAACCTGAACCTGGACCTGACCTACCCCATCAATCTCAATTGGCTGGCCAGCCCCCTGACGCTGGCGGGCGGCGGCGAGTACCGGCGCGAAACCTACACCATCAAGTCGGGTGACGTGGCCTCGTACCAGGCGGGCAAGTACTACACCGCCGGCATGCCCATCGGGTCCAACGGCTATCCCGGCTTCACCGCCAACGATGCCGGCCAGTACCCCCGCGGCAACTACGCCTTCTATGCCGACGCCGAAGCCGACATCATCAAGGACCTGAGCGCCGGCGTGGCCCTGCGCTATGAAGACTTCGACGATTTCGGCGACACCACCAACTGGAAGATCTTCGGCCGCTATCAGCTGACCGACTGGGTGGCGGTGCGGTCGTCCATCAACACCGGCTTCCGTGCCCCCACGCCCGGCCAGTCGCACATCAGCAGCACGCAGACCACCTTCAAGGCGGGCAGCCCGGAACCCATCGTGCTGGGCACCTTCCCGGTCGACAGCGTGGTGGCCCAGTACTACGGCGCCAAGACGCTGAAGCCCGAGACCTCGTTCAACATCGCCGGCGGCCTGGTCTTCGACCTGCCGGGCGGCGTCAACCTGACCGTCGACTACTACAACATCAAGGTCGAGGACCGCATCGGCATCACCAGCGACTTCACCGTTTCCGCCGCCGACCAGATCAAGCTGGCGGCGCTGGGCGTGGTGGGCGCCAACACCCTGGGCAACGTCAACTTCTTCACCAATGCCTTCGACACCCGCAGCCAAGGTGTGGATATCGTCGCCAACAAGACCTTTGAGGTTTATGACGGCGACCTGCACCTGACGGCGGCGGCCAACATCAACCATACCGACGTCACCAAATACGACGCCGCCGTGATTGACGCCAACCGCAAGGCGGACATCGAGAACGGCCTGCCGCATTACCGCGTGAACCTGACCGCCACCTACGACATCGGCGCGCTCAGCCTCATGTACCGTGGCAGCTACTACGGCGCCTGGCAGGATAATTCCAGCGCCGGCCAGCATTACGACCCCGCTTGGATCTTCGATGCGGAGATCGGGTACAAGGTGACCGAGGCTCTGACCGCCACGGTCGGCGCGCAGAACCTGTTCGACAAGTACCCGCAGAAGAACCGCAGCGCCGGCCGCCTGAACTATGGCGACCAGTATCCCGACACCTCACCCTTCGGGTACGACGGCGGCATGTACTATTTCCGCGTGGCCTACAAGTGGTAAGCGCCTGATCCAGGCGTGATCGAGGGGGGCCGCCCGGGCGACTGGGCGGCCTTTTCCTTTGGTGTTTGCCAACACCCCGGCACCCGGCATAGTGGGTCCATAACAACCTTTGGGGGACGTCCTTTCCATGGCCGTTATCGCGACTATCCTGGTGGCCGTTGTGGCCCTGCTGCACGCCTGGTTCCTGGTGCTGGAAATGGTGCTGTGGACCAAGCCGCTAGGCCTGCGCACCTTCCGCAACTCCCCCGAAAAGGCCGCGCAGACGGCCGTGCTGGCCGCCAACCAGGGCCTGTACAACGGCTTCCTGGCGGCGGGTCTGGTCTGGGGCCTAGCCTATCCCGACCCGGCGGCAGCGCTGCACATCAAGACCTTCTTCCTGCTGTGCGTGATCGTAGCCGGCGCTTACGGCGCCTGGTCCGTCAGCCGCCGCATCCTCATGATCCAGGCGATGCCGGCGGCCGTGGCCCTGGCGGCGCTGTGGCTAGCGTGAAAACCTGACACGGCCGGGGCGGCGTCAGGCGCCGGACTTGGCCGGGGCTTGTGTCGCGTCGGCGATGACGCGGCGGGCCTCGGCGATGGCGTCCGGGGTGCTTTTGCCGCCCTTGGCGATGCTGTCGGCCAGGCCCATCAGCGCCTTGCCGGTGACGGAGCCGTTGTTGGCCTCCTCCGTCACGCCGACCCCCTGGTGCCGGGCGATGGTCTGGTCCCAGGCGGCACGCGCAGCCGCCCAGTAGGTGGACGTCTTGGCCCAGTAGTCGTCGGCCGCTGTGACGGGGAAGTCGCTGAAGCGGACGTAGGTGTTGACCACCGTCTCATGCACGAAGGTCACCAGGGCGCCGTCACGAATGCCCAGCTTGGCGTTATCCTGCTCATGCACCCAGCCGGCGGGCGTGAGGGCGTGGCGATTGGTGCCGCTGTAACGGTCGTAGGGCGGATGGCGGGTAGCATCGCGGCGGGCCAGGGGGCGCCAGGTCTCGTCGCTGGTCCAGCGCGAGACGCCGGCATCGTGGCGCCAGCGGCCCACCCCGCCATAGCGCGGGGAATCGTCCGTCTGCCAGACGGTCTGCGACCAGGCGCCCTTCGCGGCCGCCCCTTCCACCGGGGTCAGCGACCAGTGGCCGGTGCCCTGGTAGGTCAACACGGTGGCGGGCTGATAAACCCAATCCTGGCGCCAATGCTTCACCACCACGGGCAAGCCGTCCTCGCCATCCACCACCAGGATGTGCTGCAGGCGGATGATGGAGCCGGTGTCCTCCACCACCCGCACCACCTCGTTCCCACCGCTGACCTTGGGCGCGATGGGCTTGTAGTCAATCAGGAAGGCCGTGGTCTCCCGGAAATCGAAAGTCACCTTGTAGGTGCCGGCCATGGCCAGGATGGCTTTCCTGTCCTGCTCCGGCGCAGCGGTGGAGGGGGCGGTGGTTTCGGCCGCGCGGGCGGCCAGCGGCAGGTGGGCGGTCATGCCCAGCAGGGCGGTGCCGGTCAGGAAGGTCCGGCGGCCGGTCTTTAGGGTGTCCGGCGTCTTCAAGGTTTCATGCGTGGTCATCGGGTGGCCTCTTGGGGCAGGTCATCGGGAAAGAAGGTGGCGGCGGGCACGGGCGGGGCCCGCCGCCACGCGACCCGGCCAGGCGTCCCCCCCCGCCGGCCGGATCGGGATCAGCGCTTCGGGGTCACAGCTTCAGGGTCAGCGAGGCGCCGACGTTGCGGCCCGGCTGGGTCCAGGCGTCCAGCACCGTGGAGGTGGAGGCTTGGCCGCGCACGTCGCCCCACCACCAGTACCTCTCATCCGTCAGGTTGAAGATGCCGGCGCGGATGCTGGCGTTCTCCGTCACGTTCCAGTAGGCGGTCGCGTCCAGGATGGTGAAGGCCCCCGGGATGAAGTAGGCCGCGCTGCTGACGTCGGACCGGTCCTTGGCCCCGGAATGGGTCATGGTGACCTGGCCGCCGAAGCGGCCCGCCGGGTCGCGGTAGGTGACGCCCAGCACCAGCTTCCACGGGTCGACGCTGTCCAGCGGGGTGGTGACGCCACCCGACGTGCTTTCGCCATGGGTGTAGGAGAAGGCGGCCAGGGCGCCGATGCCGGAATTCAGGGTGACCTGGCCCTTGGCCTCCGCCCCCCGCAGGGTCACCCGTGACAGGTTCACATACTGGTAGATGGCCGGGTTGGCGGCGGTGAAGGTACCGCCGACCTGCACCTGGTCAATGAAGTCGCGGTAGCGGCCGGCATAGCCGGTGACGCTGGCGTCCCAGCGGCCGCCGCCCAGCACGGCGTTCCCGGTACCAGTACCCGTCTTTTCACCCCAGCCCCCGTTGAACTTGAAGCCGCCCTCGATGGTCTGGCTGGTCTCCGCCTTCAGGTTGGGGTTGGAGACGGACTTGTAGTTCTGCGTCGGATTGGCGAAGCCATTGTTCACCTGCGATGGCGCCGGCGCCTTGAAGCCCTCGGCCAGGTTCACGAACACGCCCACGTCCGGCAGCAGGTGGTAGAGGATGCCCAGCTTGGGCGAGACGTGGCTGTCGTTTTTGGAAATGGGCGTCAGCGCGGTGAACAGCGGGTCGTCCTTCTTGGGCGACAGGTCGTAATAGTCGAAGCGCACGGCGGGGTAGAGCGTCAGCCGCCGGTCGAAGGCGTTGATCTCGTCCTGCAGGAAGATGCCGGCCAGCGTGTAGTCGGTGGTGGGATAGGCCCGCGAGGGGAAGGCGTCGCCGGCCGAGGGCACCGTGCCGTCGCGCAGCGATTCCTGGTGGGTGACGGAGTAGTCGCCGCCGTACACGAAGGTGTGCGTCAGGTCGTGGCCCAGCGTCTTGCTCTGCGCCTGGACGTCGAAGCCATAGACACGCGTGTCGAAGGTGCTGTCGCGCGTGCGATCAACGGCGGTGTTGCGATCCTCCGCCCCATATTGGGTCGCGTGGGTTTCCTGGTAGTAGGCCGTCCAATGCAGGCTGTCGATCACGTCGGCGCCGATATCGTAGCGGTGATCCAGGCTGATGCGGTTGCGATCCTGCCGATCCCGGGCGATTAGGCCCAGCACGCTGGTGGCGGCCAGCGGTGGCTTGGCGATGGCGCTCAACACCGTGGTGTTGGTGTGGTTGTCATCATGGTCGAAGGTCAGGCGCAGGCGGTGTGCGTCCGACGGTTCAAAGACCACCTTCGCCAGGACGGCGTTCGAATAGAGGTCCTGCGGGTTGGCGGTGGTGCGGTCGGTGTTGGCGGCATTGTTGTCGCCGTTGGTCGCGGTCTCGTTGCCGTCGCGGCGTGTGTACGCCACCAGGGCCTGCAGCTTGCCCACCCGGCCCGCGGCCAGCGCGCCCTTGGACCAGGCCCCGTCAGCGGAGGTGTAGCCGACGCTGCCCTGGGCCGCCCAGTCCTTACCGGTGGTCAGGAAGTCGTCCGGATCCTTGGTGATGAAGCTGACGGCGCCGGCGACGCCATCGCTGCCGTAGAGCGCCGAGGCCGGCCCACGCAGGATTTCGACGGACTTCAGCAGCCCCAGGTCGACATAGTCGCCCCGCCCCATGTTCTGTGCGCCGAAGCTGTAGGCGTCGGGCACGCGGATGCCGTCGGTCAGCATCAGGACGCGGTTGCCCTCCAGCCCCCGGATGTTGAAGCCGCTGTCGCCGTCACGGCCGGTGGCGCCGCCGGCCAGCGTGAAACGCGCCGGGCTTTTACGGACGGAGACGCCGGGTTCGTAACGCACCAAATCCTTGATGTCCGTCACCAGCTGGTCGTCGATCTGCTGGCTGGTGATGACGCTGACACTGGCCGGCACGTCGCTGATGTCCTTGGCCGTGCGCGTGGCGGTCACGGTGACCGTCGCCGCCGGGTCAGCATCGGTGCCATCGGCGGGGGCCGGGTCGGGAGCCGCCGCCAGCGCGGTATGGGCCAGGGTGGCGCCCCCCAGCGCCGCCAGCAGCCAAACCGGAACGGTCGCCTTCAACAGCGTTTGCCGCATTCTTGTTTTCCCCATCAGGTTGGTTCCTGGTGCACCTATATGACTCATGAAATTAAGAATCAATCTCATTCTCATTACTGGGTCCGGCACTGGCGCAACCCGGCCCTGAGCAGGCAGAGGTTTGACCCGGCGGCGGGAATCCGCCAAAAAGCCGCCAATCCCAATGCTGTTCGTGGCTTGCCCCACCCCGCGCGCCCAGCGGCGGGCACGGCAGCGCCGCCCTTTCAGGATGACAGTCCCGTGACGATTTCCCACCGCCGCCATGCCCGCCTGATGCACTCCGTGGCGGTGATCGCCCTGGTTATGGCCGGGGCCGCGCAGGCCGAACCGGCCGACCAGCCGGCCACCGTTATCGTCACCGGCGTGCGCGACCAGGGCTTTCGCGCCACCGACATCCAGTTCGGTGCCGCCGGCACGGTGCTGGACACCCCGGCCTCGGTCAGCGTCGTCACCCGCGACCTGATGGACGACCAGCAGGCCCGGCGCCTGAGCGACCTGATCCGCAACGACGCCTCGATCGGGGAGAATTACGCGCCGGAAGGCTATTACGAGGACATCGCCATCCGGGGCTTCCCCTTGGACTTGGCCACCGGCCTGCGGATCAACGGCCTGACCATCGCCGGTGAACAGCCGGTGGCGCTGGAGAACAAGGAACGGGTGGAATTCCTGAAGGGCCTGGCCGGGGTGGACGCCGGCGTGGTGGCGCCGGGCGGTCTGGTCGATTACGTCACCAAGCGGCCGGCGGATGTGCAAAGCCTGACCCTGGGCACCGACAACCGCGGCGGCCTCTACAGCGCGGTGGACATCGGCAGTCTGTTCGGCACGCGCAAGCAGTACGGCCTGCGCCTGAACGCGGCGCATGAGGACATCGCCAGCTACGTCGACCATGCCGACGGCTACCGCAATTTCGGGTCCATCGCCGGCGACTGGCGGGCGACGGAGGACGACACCGTCAACCTGGACCTGGAATACCAGCGCCGGGTGCAGCACTCCGTCTCCGGTTACCAGCTGCTGGGCGGCACGGCCCTGCCGGCGCTGGACACGGTCTCGCCCTCACGCATGCTGGGCGCCCAGTCGTGGACCAAACCCGTCACCATCAATGCCCTGAACCTGTCCGGCCAGTATGAGCACCGCTTCAGCGACGACTGGCGCCTGACGGTGCAGGTGGGCCACAGCCGCACGGTCATCGACGACAACGTCGCCTTCGCCTACGGCTGCTATTATGTGGCCAGCTGTGCCGCCGGCGAGTCGCCCGGCTATTACTTCGCGCCCAACGGCGATTTCGACGTCTACGACTACCGCAGCCCCAACGACGCGCGGGAGGATGACCAGGCCCAGGCTCAGGTGCTGGGCAAGGTGGCGACGGGTGCCATCGGCCACAACCTGACCCTGGGCGCCAGCGTCTTCCGCCGCACGGTGACGCAGACCGACTACGTCTATGACTATGTCGGCAGCGACAACATCTACAACCCCACGCCCCTGGCCTTCGCGCCCTCGCCCAACAGTCCGGGCGCCAATTACGAACGGCTGGACAGCCGCCAGTACGCCATCAGCGCCATGGACCGCATCGACCTGGGCGCCCTGGTGACGGGGCTGGAACTGGATGCCGGCGTGCGCACCGTCTTCCTGCGCGAGCGCGCCTACGACATCGACCATGCCACCATCCGCAACACGGCGGAAACCCTGCCCCTGCCGCAGGTGGCCCTGGTCTACAAGCCGTTGTCGGCCGTGACCCTGTACGCCAGTCATGCGCGCGGCCTGTCCCTGGGCGGCCAGGCGCCGGCCTGGGCCACCAACGCCAGCGAAATCCTGTCGCCATCCCTGTCCTGGCAGGATGAGGTGGGCGCCAAGTACGACTGGAACGGGCTGCTGCTGGGCGCCAGCGTCTTCCGCCTGAGCAAGGCGTACGAGTACGCCAAGCCCGACGACAGCGAATACGGCTTCACCTATGTGCGCCAGGGGACGGAGCGGCACGACGGCCTGGAGCTGAACGCCGCCGGCCAGGTGACCGATGCCCTGCGCCTGACGGCCAGCGCCACCTTCATGCATGCCGTGGCCTACGGCACCGGCACCCCCAGCTATGACGGCCACCAGGCCATCAACGTGCCCCATGTGCGGACGGCGCTCTATGCTGACTACACCCTGCCGCACCTGGACGGGCTGGCCCTGCTGGCCGGCTGGCAATACGTGGGGGAACGGGCGGCGGCGCGTGACGCCGTGGCCACAGCGCCGGCCTATCATCTGTTCAACGCCGGCCTGCGCTACGCCCCCAGCGCGCTGGACAACAAGCTGACCCTGCGGCTGTCGGTCGACAACCTGCTGGATCGGCGGTACTGGAAAGATGTTGGCGAGAGCGCCGGCGACGCCTATCTGCATCTGGGGGCGCCGCGCACGGCGCGCTTCACGCTGCAGTATTCCCTGTAAGGTCCCCGCCCCGCTTCATGAGCGCTTCCCCCGCCCGGTCCACTCTCGACAGCTTGCATCACGCCCATGGGATGGGCGTGGGCGCCGTGCTGCCTGACTGGCCGCCCCTGACCGGGACGGAGGTGGCGGCCCTGCTGCGCCATTACCCCGATGTGGGCGCGGTGCGCGGCATCCTCAGCCATAGCCCGCGCCCCTTCTCCGCCGCCTCGGTGGTGGCGACGGCGGGTGGCGCCCGCCCGGCGGTGTTCGTGAAGCGCCACCATGCCCGGGTGCGGACCGCCGCCCAGCTGGAGGATGAGCACGCCTTCATGGACCATCTGCGCCGGCGCGGCGCACCCCTAGGCGTGCAGATCTGTGATGTGCTGGCGACGGATAGGGGCGCCCGCGCCCTGACCCTGGGCGATTGGACTTATGAGGTCCATGGCCTGGCGCCGGGCCTGGATCTGTACCGGGACGCCCTGTCCTGGACGCCCTTCCGCGACCTGGGCCACGCGCGCGCCGCCGGCACCGCCCTGGCCCGCCTGCACCAGGCCTCGGAAGGGTTCAACCGGCCGCATCGCCGGGGCCAGGCCCTGGTGTCGGGCTTCACCCTGTTTTCCAGCGACGACCCGCTGGCGGCCATGGCGGACTATGTGGCGGCCCGCCCGGCGTTGGCCGACTACCTGTCGACCCGCCCCTGGCGGCGCGACACCCAGCGCCTGCTGCTGCCCTTCCACGACGCGCTGCGGCCGTACCTGGACCGGTTGCCGGCCCTATGGACGCACAACGACCCGCACGCGTCCAATCTCACCTGGACGGATGCCGGCCCCACGGCCGGCGTGGCGGCGGTGCTGGACTTCGGCCTGGCCGACCGCACCACGGCCCTCTATGACCTGGCCACGGCCATCGAGCGCAACACGGTGGAATGGCTGGCCCTGACGGAGGGGCGTCAGCCCGCCGTGCACCTTGACCAGGTGGCGGCGCTGATGGCGGGATACCATGCCGTCAGCCCCCTGGACGCGCCCCGGCGCCAGGCGCTGGCGGCCCTGTTGCCCCTGGTGCATGCGGAATTCGCCCTGGCGGAGACCGACTATTTCCACGGCGTCACGCACTCGGCGGAGAATGCCGGCCTGGCGTACGAGGGCTATTTCCTGAGCCACGCCGCCTGGTTCCACGGGGCCGACGGCCAGGGCCTGCTGGCCTTCATCCGTGACCTGACCCTGTAACCCCGAACGGCGGCGCCCTTCCCCCATGTCCCCCTTGGAAATCGTCGCCGTCATCGTCAGCGCACTGGCCGTCTGGACCACCACCCGCCGGTCCTTATGGTGCTGGCCCCTGGGCCTGGCCTCCGTCGCGCTCTATGGCGTGGTCTTCCTGGAGGCCAAGCTGTACTCCGACATGGCCTTGCAGGCCGTGTTCGGCGCCTTCCTAGCCTATGGCTGGGTGTGCTGGTGGCGGGGGGTGCGGGATGACGGCCAGGTGGTGGTGGCGCCGCTGAGCCTGAAAGCCGCCATCCTCGGCCTGGCCGCCGGCGGGATCGCCAGCGTCGCCCTGGGCCTGGCCATGGCCCGGTGGACCGATGCCTCCCTGCCCTATCTGGATGCCACCCTGGCCGGCTTCAGCCTGGTGGCGCAGTACTGGACGGCGCGCAAGCACATCGAGAACTGGTGGCTGTGGATCGCCGTCGACGTGGTCTATGTCGCCATGTACGTGGTCAAGGACCTGTACCTGACCGCCGGCCTCTACGCCGCCTTCATCGTCTTGGCCATCGTTGGCCTGCGCAGCTGGCGGGTTGGGACGGAAGCACCAGCCGTGCAGCCTTTGTAACTTAAGTCTCGGACCAGCGGCATGGCCCCATGCCGCTGTAGGCTGCGACGGCAGCCGCCGGAGGTTTCCGGGGAACGCAGTGGACTGGAAACTGAGGACAAGCCCAGGCCGCGGATGCGGCCGCCCGGCGCCTGAGGGACGCCTAAATACTCCCTGCGACTTGATGCACGCCCACCACGCCGCGGAACAGGGCGGCCACGCGCTCGCTGTAGGCCGAGGCGGTTTCGGGCAGCTGGATGTCCACCTCCAGCATGTCCTCGCCGGGAAGGTCCGCGCGGCGGCGGGCATAGACGTGCAGGGGCACGATGTCCAGGCGGGCCAGGGTGCCCATCAGGCGGGACAGCAGGCCGGGGCTGGCGTCGGCCGCCACCGACAGCATGACGGGGCTGGCGTTCGACGGCAGGGTCGCGGCGGTCATACCCGGGTCTCCGGCAATCCTGCGACCGGCACGGCGGCGACGGCGACGGCACGGCGCACGGCGGCCTCGGCCGCATCGCCCTCATACCCGACGACGACGGCATGGGCCGTGGCCCAGGGCCGGCCGGCGCGGCGGTCGGCTTCCCCCCGATGGCGGGCCACCGACAGGGCGTAATCGATGGCGGCGTCCAGGCCGTCGGTATTTTCCAACGGGTCCAGGCGGCTCCAGTCGAGGGTCACGTCCACCGGGCCGGCGCGGTTCACGGCAAGGGCAACGAAACCATCGCCGCTGCGCACCAACGTCAAGGTGGGATGCAGGACGGCATAGTCGGCGGGGGAGCAATCCAGGGGGGGCATGGCGGCGGCTCTTCAACAAATCGTGTTCCGATGAGAGCAACAATAGCGACCAAGGCGCGCATAGTCTTTGCGAAGACTGTTCAAAATCGCCATTATCAACATGACTCATGTTTTGATGCGGCGATATGGAGATGGATCATGCGGCACAAGCTGGACGGGCTGGATTGGAAGATCCTGGACGTGCTGCAACAGGACGGCGCCGCCTCGGCCGCCGACGTGGGCGACAAGGTTGGGCTGTCGCAATCGCCCTGCTGGCGCCGCATCCAGCGGCTGGAGGAGACAGGGCTGATCCGCCAGCGCGTGGCCCTGCTGGACCGGCGGGAACTGGGCCTGAACTTCCTGGTCTTCGCCCATGTTAAGCTGGAGGCGCACGCCGGCGACAGCCTGGACGCCTTCCGCCGCGCCATCGCCGACATACCGGAGGTGCTGGAGTGCTTCGTGCTGATGGGCCAGGTGGATTTCCTGCTGCGCATCGTCGCCAAAGACGTCGAGGCCTATGAAGCCCTGTTCTTCAAGAAGCTGTCGCAGTTGCCCGGCGTGCGCGAAATAAATTCGATGATGGCAGTGTCGACCGTCAAGGAGACGACTGCACTGCCGTTGGGGCAGCTGCGCGCTGAATTGGGGTAGTCCAGGCAGGGGGCCTTGACCATCTGACCGGGCAATTCCATTCGCCGGGCGTGCTCATCATGACCCCCAACCGCCGCACCGTCCTGTCATTCCTGATGGCGCTGTCCGCCGGTGGGGCGGGCGTGGCCCGGGCGCAGACATCGCTGGAGCCCGTCCGCATGCTGGTGCCGGAACTGCCGGTGCTGGGTGAGCGCGGCGCCGATGGCCAGGCCAGGGGGCTGGTGGTGGAACAGGCGCAGGCCATCCTGGACCGCGCGGGCATCCGCGCCACCGTCGAGCTGCTGCCGGTGGTGCGCGTGTATGCCGAGCTGGCGCGGGAACGGCCGCCGGGCGGTCCCAAGGTCTATGGCATGGTCGCCGTGCCCATCCGCGACCCGTACCGGGCCATCGTGCCCCTGGCCCTGACCATGGGGACGCAGCTGGTGGCGGTGGCGCGTCAGGGGGTGACGCTGGCGAAGCCCGATGACCTGCGGACGGTGGGCCCGGTGGCCGTGACCGCCACGGGCACCCAGGCCCTGGTCCCAGTCATCCAGCAATATGGGATCACCGTGCAGACCGTGCCGTCCACGCTGAACGGCCTGCGCATGATGGCCCACGGCCGGGTGAACGCCGTGATGGGCATCGCCTCCGTCATCGACGTGGTGGCGCGGGAAAACAACCTGACCGACCAGCTGGGCGACCGCGTGCAGGTCAGCGCCATGGAGGCCTGGCTGTCCTGCGACCCCGCCACCCGCGACGCCCCCGAGACGGCGATCCTGCGGGACGCGGCCGAGGCCCTGTACCGTGAGGGCCGGCTGGACGCGATCGCCCGCCAGCATTTCCAGAAGGCGGCGACGGGGAGCTGACGCCGTTTTCCCGGGCGCCCAAAGAATAAGGGCGACGGGATCGCCCCCGCCGCCCTCAACCTTAGACGCGGAACCGCCGCTTACGCCTCGCTGGCGGGTTTCTCGCCCATCAGGGCCGCCTGCGCCGCCGCCAGGCGGGCGATGGGCACGCGGTAGGGGGAGCAGGAGACGTAGCTGAGCCCCACTTTCTCACAGAAGTAGACGGAGGCCGGGTCGCCGCCGTGCTCGCCACAGATGCCCAGCTTGATCTCCGGACGGGTCTTGCGGCCCCGTTCGGCGGCGATGGACACCAGTTCGCCCACGCCCTCGGTGTCCAGGGTCACGAAGGGGTCGTGCTCGAAGATGCCGGCCCGCTGGTAGTCGGGCAGGAAGCTGGCGGCGTCGTCGCGGCTGATGCCAAAGGTGGTCTGCGTCAGATCGTTGGTGCCGAAGCTGAAGAACTCGGCCGACTGGGCGATCTCCGCCGCCCGCAATGCTGCGCGCGGCAGCTCGATCATGGTGCCGACCAGATAGTCGATCTGCACGCCGGAGGACTGCTTCACCTCGCCCGCCACCCGGTCGATGACGGCCTTCAGGATGTCCAGTTCCTTCTTGGTGCCGACCAGGGGGATCATGATCTCCGGGATCACGGTCTGGCCGGCCTTGCCCACCTCGACCGCCGCCTCGAAGATGGCGCGGGCCTGCATCTCATAGATTTCGGGGTA
Organism: Nitrospirillum amazonense; assembly: GCF_007828035.1. Lineage (GTDB taxonomy): Bacteria > Pseudomonadota > Alphaproteobacteria > Azospirillales > Azospirillaceae > Nitrospirillum > Nitrospirillum amazonense. The sequence goes on from NZ_VITV01000001.1 coordinate 571,852, forward strand.
GGAGATGCCCAGGCGGCAGCCGCGATGGCCCAGCATGGGGTTGGCCTCGTGCAGCTGCAGGGCGCGGTGGCGCACCCGCTGGATGTCCGTGCCGGCGGCCTTGGCCACCTCGTCCATCTCTTCCTCGCTGTTGGGCAGGAACTCGTGCAGCGGCGGGTCCAGCAGGCGGATGGTGACCGGCAGGCCGGCCATGATGCGGAACAGCTCCACGAAATCCTGGCGCTGCATGGGCGCGATCTTGGCCAGGGCGGCGCGGCGGCCGGCCTCCGTCTCCGCCACGATCATCTCGCGCACGGCGATGATGCGCTCGGTATCGAAGAACATATGCTCGGTCCGGCACAGGCCGATGCCTTCCGCCCCGAACTTCACCGCCGTGCGGGCGTCCAGCGGGGTTTCCGCGTTGGTGCGCACCTTCATGCGGCGGAAGCGGTCGGCCCAGCCCATCAGGGTGGCGAAGTCGCCGGACAGTTCCGGCTGGATGGTGGGCACGTGGCCCAGCATGACCTCGCCGGTCGATCCGTCGATGGTGATGACGTCGCCGGCGGCGATCTTCTCGCCCCGCACGGTCATGACCCCGGTCTTGTAGTCGATGCGCAGCTCACCGGCGCCCGACACGCAGGACCGGCCCATGCCGCGCGCCACCACGGCCGCGTGGCTGGTCATGCCGCCGCGGGTGGTCAGGATGCCGGCGGCGGCGTGCATGCCGTGGATGTCTTCCGGGCTGGTTTCCACGCGGCAGAGGATGACCGCCTCACCCATCTGGGACTGGCGCTCCGCCTCGTCCGCCGAGAACACCACCTTGCCGCAGGCGGCACCCGGGCTGGCCGGCAGGCCCTTGGCGATGATCTTGCGCGGGGCCTTGGGGTCCAGGGTGGGGTGCAGCAGCTGGTCCAGGGACTTGGGCTCGATGCGGCGCACGGCCTCGGCCTCGTCGATCAGGCCTTCCCGCGCCATGTCCACGGCGATCTTCAACGCCGCGGCGGTGGTGCGCTTACCATTTCGGGTTTGCAGCATGTACAGCTTCTTCTGCTGCACCGTGAACTCGATGTCCTGCATGTCGCGGTAGTGCCGCTCCAGCTTCAGGCGCACCGCGTCCAGCTGCTGGAACACCTCCGGCATGCTCTCTTCCATGGCCGGCAGGTCGGAACCGTTGGCCTGGCGGCCGGCGATGGTCAGGTGCTGCGGCGTGCGGATGCCGGCCACCACGTCCTCACCCTGGGCGTTGATGAGGTATTCGCCGTAGAAGGCGTTCTCACCCGTGGACGGGTTGCGGGTGAAGGCCACGCCGGTGGCGCAGTCGTCGCCCATGTTGCCGAACACCATGGCCTGGACGTTGACCGCCGTGCCCCAGCTGGCCGGAATGTCGTGCAGCTTGCGGTAGGTGATGGCGCGCTGGTTCATCCAGCTGCCGAAGACGGCGCCGATGGCGCCCCATAGCTGTTCCTGCACATCCTGCGGGAAGGGGCGGCCCAAGGCTTCCTGCACCACCTCCTTGTAGCCCTCGATCACCGCCTGCCAATCGCCGGCTTCCAGGTCGGTGTCGTAGTTCAGGCCCCGGTCGCGCTTGTGGCTGTCCAGGATCTCTTCGAAATGGTGGTGGTCCACGTCGAGGACGACGTTGCCGTACATCTGGATGAAGCGGCGGTAGCTGTCATAGGCGAAGCGTTCATCGCCGGCGCGCTTGGCCAGGCCCCGGACGGTGACGTCATTCAGGCCCAGGTTCAGCACCGTGTCCATCATGCCGGGCATGGAGGCGCGGGCGCCGGAACGCACGGAGACCAGCAGCGGGTTCTCGGCATCGCCGAAGGTGGCGCCGATGATGCCCTCCACCGCCTTCAGGCCGGCGGCAACTTGGTCCTTCAGTTCGGCCGGATACTGGCGGCCGTTGTCATAGAACCAGGTGCAGACCTCGGTGGTGATGGTGAAACCGGGCGGCACGGGCAATCCCAGATTGCTCATCTCCGCCAGGTTGGCACCCTTGCCACCCAGAAGGTTCTTCATCTCGGCCCGGCCCTCGGCCTTGCCATCACCGAAGCTGTACACCCACTTGGACACGCTCATGGTTCCTCACCCGATGAGTTCGGCGGAGCCGCGGCCGGTTCACTCATGGGCCGCCACTCGCCAGTTTCCCCGAAGTTTTTCACTGCGATTTGTGTTTTTTCAGGGTCCGGTCAAGCCGGGCCCCGTTTTGTCACGCGTACTGAAATCAAAGCCTTGCAGACTATCCGGGCCAACGGAAGGGCCAAGATTGTGACCGCACCCACGGTCCCGGGCGCCAAACGAAAACGGGGGCCGGTTTCCCGGCCCCCGCGACTCACCCCTCGATGACCGAGAAGTCCGCCACATGGTTCAGCGTGCGACGGATACTGGCCAGCAGACGCAGCCGGTTGGCCCGCAAGGCCGGATCGTCGGCGTTCACCGTCACCTTGTCGAAGAAGGCATCCACCGGGCCGCGCAAGGACGCCAGGGCGGCCATGGTGCCCACATAGTCCTCGGCGGCCAGCGCCGGCTCCGACGCCGTGCGCGCGGCATCCAGCGCCGCCGCCAGCGCCTTTTCCTCATCCACCTGCAGCAGGGCGGGGTCGGGCACGCCGTCATGGGTGTGGCCGTCCTTCTTCTCCTCGATGCGCAGGATGTTGGCGGCACGGCGGAAGGCGGCCAGCAGGTTGGCGCCATCGTCGGTGTTGACGAAGCCGGCTAGCGCGTCCACGCGGGCCAGCAGGCGGACCAGGTCGCCCTCCGCCCGGCCGGCCCCTGTTCCATGAGAAAGTGCGGCCGCGATCAGGTCGTGGCGCACGCCCTTTTCGCGCAGGGCCACCACCAGGCGATCAGCGAAGAAGGCCAGCAACTCGCCGTCCAGGGCGGCGTTGTCCAGGTTGAGCTGGCCGCGCGCCACCAGGAACAAGTCGCCGAGGTCCAGGCGCAGACCGTTTTCCACCACCAGGCGGATGACGCCCAGGGCGGCACGGCGGAGGGCGTACGGATCGCGGGACCCCGTGGGCTTCTCATCGATGCCGAAGAACGCCACCAGGGTGTCGATCTTGTCGGCCAGCGCCACCGCCACGGAGACGGGGGCGGTGGGGCAGCTGTCGCTGGGGCCCAGGGGCTTGTAATGGTCGGCGATGGCCTCGGCCACGGCGGCGCTTTCGCCCTGCTCATAGGCGATGTAGCGGCCGACGATGCCCTGCACCTCGGGGAACTCACCCACCAGGCCGGTCACCAGATCGGCCTTGGCCAGGCGGGCGGCGCGGCGGGTGGCGTCCACGTCGGCATGGATGGCCCGCGCGATGACCGCCGCCAGGCCTTCCACCCGGTGGACCTTGGCCGCCGTGGTGCCCAGCTTGGCATGGAAGGTGATGTCGGCCAGCTTTTTGGCCTGGTCTTCCAGCGGCACCTTGCGGTCCAGGTCCCAGAAGAACTTGGCGTCCGACAGGCGGGCGCGCAGCACGCGCTCATTCCCGGCCACGACCGCCTTGCCGCCGTCCTCGGTGGTGCGGTTGGCCATCAGGATGAAGCGCGGCGCCAGCTTGCCGTCACTTGTCTCCAGGGCGAAATAGCGCTGATGGGTGCGCATGGAGGTGGTCAGCACCTCCGCCGGCACGTCCATGAAGGCCTGGTCGATGGTGCCGATCAGGCCCACCGGCCATTCCACCAGGCCCGCCACTTCCTCCAGCAGGCCGGGATCGTCGCGCAAGCTCAGGCCCTCGGCGGCGGCGAGCGCGTTGGCCTGTTCCAGGATGCGGGCCTTGCGCGCCTCACGGTCCAGCACGACGAAGGCGCCGGCCAGCTTTTGCTGGTAATCGGCGAAGTCGGTGATGGTCAGCACGTCGGGCGCCAGGAAGCGGTGGCCGCGCGTGGTGTTGCCGTAAGGCAGGGTGACGGCCGTGGGCTCGCCACCCAGGCAGACGTTGCCCTCCGACGCCTCGGGCGCCGGCTCGGCCGTCTTCAGGGTGAGGGAACCCGGTACCACCACGCCGTCGAACAGCGCTAGGATGGACTGCAGCGGCCGCACCCAGCGGAAGGTATTGCTGCCCCAGCGCATGGACTTGGGCCAGGGCAGTTCGCGGATGGCGGCGTCGATGATGCCCGGCAGGGCGTCGACCGTGGCCCCACCCGGCTTTTCCACCACGGCGAACCAGAACACGCCCTTGCCGGTGTCGCGCTGTTCGCACTGGTCCAGGCTGGTGAGGCCGGCGCCACGCAGGAAGCCCTGGACGGCGGCGTCGGGGGATCCCACGCGCGGGCCCTTGCGCTCATCCCGCACGTCGGCCTGGCGCACCGGCAAGCCGGTGACGGCCAGGGTCAGGCGGCGCGGGGTGGAATGGGCGATGGCATCGGTAAAGGCCAGGCCGGCGTCCGCCAGCTTGGTGGTCACCAGGCGCTTGAAGTCATCGGCCGCGCGCACCTGCATGCGGGCGGGGATTTCCTCGGAAAACAGCTCGATCAGCAGCTCGACCATGGTTCAGGCCCCCTTACCGGAAACGGGCCCAGGCAGGGTCCAGTCCACTTTCTTGTCGCCCTTGACCCACTCTTCGCAGCAGGCCTTGGCCAGGTTGCGGACGCGCAGGATGTAGCTCTGCCGCTCCACCACGGAAATGACGCCGCGCGCGTCCAGCAGGTTGAAGTTGTGCGAGGCCTTGACGCACTGCTCATAGGCCGGCCAAGCCAGGCCGCGCTTCAGCAGCTCGGCGCACTCATGCTCCGCGTCCTCGAAATGGCGCAGCAGCATGGCGGTGTCGGCAGCCTCGAAGTTATAGGCGCTCTGCTCCCGCTCATTGCGGTGATAGACGTCGCCGTACTTCACGCCCTGGCCGTTGAAGTCCAGGTCGTACACGTTCTCGACGTTCTGGATGTACATGGCCAGGCGTTCCAGGCCATAGGTCAGCTCCGCCGCCACCACCTCGCACTCGATGCCGCCGACCTGCTGGAAATAGGTGAACTGCGTCACCTCCATGCCGTCGCACCACACCTCCCAGCCCAGGCCCCAGGCGCCCAGCGTGGGGCTTTCCCAGTCGTCCTCGACGAAGCGGATGTCGTGCTGCGCCGGGTCGATGCCCACGCGGCGCAGGCTTTCCAGGTAAATCTCCTGCACGTTGGCCGGCGAGGGCTTCAGGATCACCTGGTACTGGTGATGCTGGTGCAGGCGGTTGGGGTTCTCGCCATAGCGGCCGTCCTTGGGCCGGCGCGACGGCTGCACGAAGGCGGCCCTCCACGGCGTGGCGCCCAGTGCGCGCAAGGTCGTGGAGGGGTGGAAGGTGCCGGCCCCCATCTCCATATCGTAAGGCTGGAGGATCAGGGCCCCCTGCTCCGACCAGAACTGGTGGAGCGTCAGGATAAGTCCCTGGAAACTGAGCTTCGCCGCGCCTGAGGCCGCCATTGCCTGACCGTCTTCACCCTGGAAGGGCGGAAAAGGAACTTTTGGGGTTCGAAAACCCGTCCTCCCCGGCCCTTTGTTGCGTTGCGGCGCACCTTACAAGGCGGGCGAACCCCAAATCAAGGCGGCGACCGGCGCGTTTCCCGCATGTGGGCCCCGTTTTGACGCGGGTGTGACACGCGTGTTCCGCAACGGAACGGGTGTGGGTCCCCGTATGCGGGTTCCGCAAAGAAACGGACGCACCGTCGCTTGATCCCGCTCAACGCGGCGGAACCGCCGGGGGGCCTATGCTTTTCCCCAAGAGAGCCCGTAGCACCCCATCGCCCGGGTTCCGCCTTTCCGCAATCAGGGAGTCTGCCGCGATGGACGACCAGACCGAGACGCTCGCCTTCCTGGCCCATCCGGAATCCTTCGGGGCCCGTGGCAGGGTGGAGCGTATCGACACCCACATCTCCCACGTCTTCCTGGCCGGCGACCGGGCCTACAAGCTGAAGCGCGCCGTGCGCTATTCCTATCTGGATTATTCCACGGTCGAACGGCGCCGGCATTTCTGCCTGGCGGAGCTGGCGGTCAACCGCCGCTTCGCCCCCAACCTGTACCTGGGCCTGCGCCCCGTCCTGCGCACGCCCGACGGCCTGACCCTGGGGCCGGAATGGGCGGCGGGGGAGGATGAGCCGCCCTTGCCGCCCGATCAGGTGGTGGATTGGCTGCTGGTCATGCGCCGCTTCGACCAGGACGCCCTGCTGGACCGCATGGCGACGCAGGGCCGGCTGACGCCGCAGCTGATGCTGGATCTGGCCGACCGCCTGGCCCGCCTGCACCGGGCGCAGCCGGGGCGCACGGAGGGCGGCGGGGCCCAGGGCCTGGCTGAGGCCATCGCCATCACCCGCGCCAACCTGAAACCGGGCGACGCCTTCTCGGCCGCCGACATCCGCGCCTGGAACACCAAGGTGCAGGCGGCCCTGTCGGCGCAAGGCGGCCTGCTGGACGCCCGGCGGGACGCGGGCCGGGTGCGCGACTGCCATGGCGACCTGCACCTGGGCAACGTCTGCCTGGTGGACGGCACGCCCACGCCCTTCGACGCCATCGAGTTCGACCCTGCCCTGGCCTGCACGGACGTGCTGTACGACTTGGCCTTCCTGCTGATGGACCTGTGTTTCCGCGACCGCGCGGACCTGGCCAGCCTGGTGCTGAACCGCTACCTGGACCTGACGGGGGAGGATATGGCCGGACCGGAAGGCCAGCCCCTGGGCGGGCTGCCGGCCCTGCCCCTGTTCCTGTCGGTGCGGGCGGCGGTGCGGGCCCAGGTGACGGCCGCGGCCGCCCGGCGCCAGACCACGCCCACGCAAAAGACCGCCGGGGCGGTGGAGGCCGACCGCTACCTGCAGCTGGCGCTGGACTTCCTGCGCCGCGATCGGCCCCGCGTGGTGGCAGTGGGCGGCTTCAGCGGCACGGGCAAGTCCACCCTGGCCCGGGCCCTGGCCCCCCTGCTGGGCACGGCCCCGGGCGCCCGCGTGCTGCGCACCGACGTAATCCGCAAGCAGCTGTTCGGCGTGGCGCCGGAACAGGCGCTGACCAATGAGGCCTACAGCCCGGCCGTCAGCGCCGCCGTCTACGACCGCCTGCGCACCCAGGCCGCCGCCTGTCTGGCCGCCGGACGCAGCGTCATCCTGGACGCGGTGTTCGCCGACCCCGCCGAACGCGCCCTGGCGGCGGACGTGGCGGCCCAGGCCCATGCGCGTTTCACTGGCCTGTGGCTGCAGGCGCCGGAGGCGATGCTGGCGGAGCGGTTGCGTCGGCGGAGCGAGGGGCCAGCCCGGGATGCGTCGGACGCGGATATGCCCGTTTTGCTAAGCCAGATGCGCAAGGGTGCCGGCGAGGTGCGCTGGGCTATCCTGGACGCCGGTCCCACCCCGGCCACGGTGCTGCGGCAGGCGGAAGCCCTGCTGGCGCCCCCGGCGGGGGAGGCCGGGCGTCACAGCGCGGGAAATCCCCCAACGGGCCGCCCCAAGGCCGGCCGCATGATCGCGTCCCCTGGTCCCTTCCCTGGAATGAGGTAGCCTACGGTGGATCCCTACGCCTTGCTGGGCGTCGCCCGCGACGCCGATGAGAAAGCCATCCGCAGCGCCTACCGCGCCCTGGCCAAAAAGCACCATCCGGACCTGAACCCGGGCAAGCCGGAGGCCGAGGCCAAGTTCAAGGAGATCGCCGCCGCCTACGCCCTGTTGTCGGACGCGGAGAAGCGCGCCCGCTTCGACCGGGGGGAGATCGACGCCACCGGGGCGGAAACGGCCCCACGCGGGCCCGCCGGCGGGGGCAGCTATTACCGCCAGTACGCCGGGGACGGGGGGCATGCCCGCTATTCCGCCGGCGCCGAAGACTTCGGCGGCTTCGACCATGACGACCTGGAAAGCCTGCTGCGCCGGGCCTTCAACCAGGGCGGCGGCCCCGGGAGCACCCGCGCCGGCGGGTTTCCGCTTAAGGGCCAGGATGCGCACTATTCCCTGACGGTGGATTTCCTGACCGCCGCCCGGGGCGCCACCCGCCGGCTGACCCTGCCCGACGGCCAGGTGCTGGACGTCACTATCCCCGCCGGCCTGAAGGACGGCCAGGCGCTGCGCCTGGCGGGCAAGGGCGGGCCGGGCGTGAACGGCGGTTCCCACGGCGACGCCTTCGTGGAGGTGGCGGTTTCGCCCCACCCGCTGTACCGCCGCGACGGCGACGACATCATCATCGAACTGCCGGTGACGCTGAAGGAGGCGGTGCTGGGCGCCAAGGTCAAGGTGCCCACCATCCACGGCAGCGTCATGCTGGCCATCCCCCCCCGCTCCAGCAGCGGCACCCGCCTGCGCCTGAAGGGCCGGGGCATCCGCGCGGGCCACCAGATGGTGGAGCTGAAGGTGGTGTTGCCGCCGGGCGAGGAGCCGGAGCTGGCGGCCTTCCTGGAAGGCTGGAAGCCCCGGCATGACGCCGACCCGCGGGCCGGCCTGGCCGACCTGGACCGTGAGGGAGCTTGAGCCATGGGCACGCTGACCCTGTTGACGTTGAAGGCCGTGTGCGCCCGTTTCCCAGACGTTGGCGAGCAGGACATCCATTGGTGGGTGGCGCAAGGCTGGGTGCGGCCCGACGGCGACCGCGGGCCGGAGCATGCGGCCGACTGGCGCTTCCACCCCGTGGATGTGGCACGCGTGGGCCTGATCCGCGACTTGCGCCACGACATGGGCGTGGCCGACGACACCCTGCCCCTGGTGCTGTCGTTGATCGACCAGGTCTACAGCCTGCGCGCCGCCCTGCGCGGCGTGGCCGGCGTGCTGGACCGTCTGCCGCCCGAGGTGCGCCAGACGGTGCTGGCCGTCACGGAAGAGGTAGATCCGTCCGGTCCTTGACCCATCTCAAGGCTGCGAGCGGCCCGCCGGTATCTTCTGTCGGCGAACGAACGGCCACCGCCGTTCGCCCCCCGACAGGAAGGACCGTTCCCCATGTCTTTGCCCCGGACCATGAAGGCCGCCGTCGTCCACACCCTGGGTAAGCCCCTGGACATCCGCGAGGTCGCGGTACCGGAAGTGGGCCCCGGCCAGATCCTGGTGCGCATCCAGGCCAGCGGCGTCTGCCACACCGACCTGCACGCCGCCGACGGTGACTGGCCGGTGAAGCCGCAGCCGCCCTTCATTCCCGGTCACGAGGGCGTGGGCTACGTCGCCGCCGTGGGCGCCGGCGTCACCAGCGTGAAAGAGGGCGACCGCGTGGGCGTGCCCTGGCTCTACACCGCCTGCGGCCATTGCGAGCATTGCCTGACGGGGTGGGAGACGCTGTGCACCGCCCAGCAGAACACCGGCTATTCCGTCAACGGCGGCTATGCCGACTATGTGCTGGCCGACCCGAACTTCGTCGGCCACCTGCCGGACAGCGTGGGCTTCGAGGAAATCGCCCCCATCCTGTGCGCCGGCGTCACCGTCTATAAGGGGTTGAAGGAGACTGAGGCGCGGCCCGGCCAGTGGGTCGCCATCTCCGGCATCGGCGGTCTGGGCCACGTGGCCGTGCAGTACGCCAAGGCCATGGGCCTGCATGTCGCCGCCATCGACGTCGCCGACGACAAGCTGGAGCTGGCCCGGAAGCTGGGCGCCGACCTGACGGTGAACGCCCGCACGGAGGATCCGGCCAAGCGCCTGCACAGCGACATCGGCGGCGCCCATGGCGTGCTGGTCACCGCCGTCTCCCGCCCCGCCTTCACCCAGGCCGTGGGCATGAGCCGCCGCCACGGCACCGTGGCCCTGATCGGCCTGCCGCCCGGCGAATTCGGCCTGCCCATCTTCGACGTCGTGCTGAACCGCATCACCGTGCGCGGCAGCATCGTCGGCACCCGCGCCGACCTGGCCGAGGCCCTGGCCTTCGCCGGCGAGGGCAAGGTGAAGGCGGAGGTGGAGGTCCAACCCCTGGACGCCATCAACACCATCTTCGACCGCCTGCGCGCCGGCACGGTCAACGGCCGCGTGGTGGTGACGCTGTAGGCTGAGTGTCCGGCGGCGCTGACGCCATCCGTCAGCGCCGCTGCGGGCACTCGGGCTTGCCGCAGGGGGTGGAGCCGCGCGCGACGTAGGCGCCGCAGATGGCGCAGGCGTGCAAATCCTCGGCGGCGGGCTCCGTCGCGCGGGGCGCGCGACCGCCGGGGCGGCTGGCGGCGGGGGCCCCACCGGCCATTTTCCGCCGCTGGGCCAGGGCGCCCCATTGATAAGCCTTCCACACCAGGACAACCAGCCCGACCAGGACCACCAGTTTCGCCAGCATCAGAGCGCCTGCGTGATGGTGGAAGGACGGAGCGGAAGGGCGTGGGTCATGGATGTGTCGTCTTGAGGTAAACGGAGTGAAGCGGCGGAGATTAAGCCGCCACCGGGCGGGCGTCAAAGCGGCATGCGCCGCTGGGGTCGCCAAGGCGCCCTGTCGTTGCCATCACAGCACGCCCAGCCGCGCCAGGCGGGACAGGGCGTCGGGGGGCATGACCATTTCGCCCGCCCAGTGGGCGGCGAGCGCGCCCATTTCCTCCACCGAGGCCATGACGCCACCGCCGGTGACGGCGGAGGCCAGGCGTTCCGGCAGGCGGATCTCGGGATCCAAAGTGGCACCGGTCACCAGGCTGTCGGCCAACAGGGCCTGGTTCAGGCGGCGCACGCCGGGCAGGGCCGCCTGGATCTGGGCATCGGCCAGGCAAGGTGCCAGCACATCGCCCGCCACCAGGATGGCCAGGGCCCGCAGCAGCCAGCCGGCGCTGTCGGGTCCCCAATCCGGCACCGTGCGGGCCAGATGCTCCACCAGGTCCGCCAAGGTGGCGGGCCCGCCGGCCAGCACCGCCAGCACCGGGTGGAACAGGCGCGAAACCTCAGGATCGGGCGGACCCAAGGGCAGGGTGAAGTCCGGCAGGGCGGCGCCGGGTTCGCCCAGGGCCACCAGGCGCAGGGCGCCCAGGCGGGCCACGCGCTGGCGGGGGTCCAGGGCCAATGGCCCGCGCACGAAGATGTCACGGCGCAGCGGCTGGTTGGTGACGTAGTCCTTCACCGTCTCGGCCAGGGCCCGGGTGGGGGCCGCCGCGGCCATGTCCTGCTGCGCCCGGGTCATCATCAGATCGGGGAAGTTCTCGACCCAGGCGGCGCTGCCGGCGTAGCTGAGCTTGGCGGCGGACAGGTCGTCGGCCACCTGGGCATGGTAGGCCGGCTGCCAGCCGCTGTGCATGTATTCATGCACCAGGTAGGGCGCCGTGGCGCCGCGCAGGCGATCCGCCCGGGCGCTGGCGGCGGCGTTGCCGTTGAAATAGCCGGCCCCCTGGTTCAGCAGGTGCAGCAGCAGGTCGCGCGCCTGATCGCCGGCGGCGGCTTTGGGGCCGGGCAGCGCCTGGCCGTAGGCGTTCAGCAGGAACTGCACCGGCATGGCCGCCGCCCAGCCCGGCAGGCAGTTGTAGCTGAGATAGGCCGCGCCGCCGGACTTCAGCCGGCGGGCGATGAGCCGGGCGATATGCCGCCGGCTCTCATCCCCCACCCAGGTATAGACGCCGTGCAGGACGACATAATCCAGGGGCGGCAGCAGGCCGGCAGCATCATTGGACCCATCGGCCGCCAGCTCGGCGAAGTCGGCCTCGATCAGGCGGATGTTGGAGAGGCCGGCGGCCTGGGCCAGGCGCTGGGCGCCATGGATATGGGTGGGGTTGAAGTCGACGGCGATGACCGTCATGTCCGGCCGGGCGGCGGCCAAGGCCAGGGCCGAGAGGCCGTGGCCGCAGCCCAGCTCCAGCCACACCGGGCCACGTTCCCCCGGTTGGGGCGGCGCCACACCCGCCAGCACCAGCGCGGTGTCCAGCCACAGGGGCGACAGCTCCCGGTACCAGCCCCGGGTATAGTCGAGGTCGGAGGCGTAGCCCCGGGTCCAGTCGGTGGTCATGCGAAGGAAACTCTCAGCGCCTGAAACACGACTGATACGGCGCGGCCCTGGCGGCGGCAAGCCCGGCTTTAGGGTTGGGGCCGCCGCGCCAGGCCCTGCCACACCCCATGCCACAGACCGCCGGCGAAGGCCGCCAGCTTGGGCAGGCGGTCGCGCTCCATCACCGCGATCTTGACGGCGGTGGAGGCCAGGATGCGCAGGGTCCAGCCGGTCAGCGCCGGCACCGCGCGCCGGTGCAGGCGCCAGGTCCACAGCGCGTTGCGCGCCTGGAACCAGCGGCGGCCGGCGGCGTGATGGGTGATCGCCAGCGCCCGGCCGCCCGCCTGCACGTGGGTGACGGCGCCCAGCCGGTGGTCCACCAGGGCGTCGCGCACCGCCACCAGGCGGAAACCGGCACGGCGCAGGCGCAGGGCGTATTCCACATCCACCCAGTCGATGAAGAAATCGTCGCGCAAGGGGCCGCAGGCCCGGGCGGCCCCGGCGCTGACCAGACTGCCGGACGCGGGGGCCAACAGAAGGTCGGGCAGCAGCGGACCGTCGAGTCGTCGCACCACGGTCCAGCGCCGGGCGTCGGGGCTGACCACCCAGGGCGAGTCGGGCCCGCCCTCCGGTTCCACGTTACGCGCGGCCAGCAAGCCCGTGTCAGGCGGCGCGGCCGCCAAGGCGGCGGCATAGGCGGCCCGCAGGCCGGGTCGCGGCACACTGTCCTGGTCCAGGAACAGCAGCCAGTCGGCCCCCTGCGCCAGTGCCTGATCCATCAGGCGGTTCTGCGCCGCCGCCAGACCGATGTTGGCCGGATCCGTGAGCAGGACCGCGCCCGTCGCCGCCACCGCCCTGTCCACCCGGGCGTCATCGGCGGCGTCCCGGCCCCGGTCCTGTTGGAACAGGAAGACGCGGTCGGCCGCGCCGGCGGCGGCGGCCAGGCAAGCGGCGAGGCCGTCATCGGGCCGGTAGGCGACGACCAGGGCCGCGATACGGCCGGGAAACGGGGCAGCGGGGGCGGGGGTGGGGAGCTCCATGGCCATCTTGGATAGCAGCCGCCCCCGGCCTTGGCGACACCCCTTCTAAGTCGCCGGCCACCAGAGGGAGGCACCCCGCATTGCCGCTTGACCCAGGGGCGGCCTGTCCCCCATGAATCGCCTAATAACGACATGGGCGGCCCCGATGGGATGGGGGACCGGCCGGTTGGGGGAGCGCCGATCAGTGCCTGGTTGAACCCGGGCGCGGGGTTGGCGCTTTGTTGTTTCTGGGGACCGGGGCGCCCGCGGGCGCCGACGGAACCGAAGCTGTTTTCCAAGAGGCGGGGCAACCGGCACGTGGATCAGAAGAACCCGGACCACCCCCCGGCAAGGGGATCGCAAGACGCGGTGGCCGCGCATGACCTGGAAGGGGCGCCCCTGGGCGCGCACCCCGGCAGCATGCACGTGCCCGGCACGGCGATAGACGCGGCCCCACCCCCGCCCACAAAACCCCTGCGCGGCCCCACGGGCATGGCGCTGGTGCGGGCGCTGAGCCGCATGGTGGCCCATGGCCAATTCGCCGACGTGGCCAGCCGCCTGTGGCAGTCGCTGGCGCCCCGATCGTTCTACCGCGCCTGGACCCTGCGCCGCGACGGCCCCCGCCGCACCGAGGCCGGCGAAATATCCGTGGCCCTGGCCCGCCTCCCCGCCCCGCCGCGCGTCAGCCTGATCATGCTGGGGCCGGAGAACAGCGGCCTGAAACCCGCCGCCTGGGCCATCGCCGTGCGCCGGACGATCGACAGCCTGACCCGCCAGATCCACGACAATTGGGACCTGTGGCTGCCGGCCGACACCGCCACCGATTTCCGCGACCCGCGCGTGAAGCGCCGGGGCGCCGGCCTGCCCGTCCTGAGCCAGGTGGAGGGCGACACCGTCGCCCTGCTGTCGCCCGGCGACCTGCTGCCCCGCCATGCCCTGGCCCTGTGCGTGCTGGCCATGGCGCAGAACCCGGACACCCAGATCCTCTACACCGACGAGGAATGGACCGACCGCCTGGGCCACCCCCTGCGCCCGGTGCTGAAGCCCGCCTTCGACCCCGACCTGCTGTACGGATCCAGCGGCGCCTATCCCGGTCAGCTGCTGTTGATGCGCACCGCCCTGGCCCGCCGGGCCATGGCCGTGGGCCAGCAGCCGGGCCGGCTGGACCGGTACCGCCTGCTGCTGGAGGCGACGCACCTGGCGGGGCGGGAGCATGTGCGCCACATGCCGCGCGTGCTGATGCGCCGCCGCCGGCCCTTGCCCGTGGGCGGGCTGCCGGCCCTGCAGTCCTTCCTGGCGACCTACCATCCGGGCGCGGTGGCCGAACCGGTGACGGAGAGGGACCCCAAGGGCGAGGGCCACACCGCCCGCCGCGTCATCTGGCCCCTGCCGGATCGCCAGCCCGTGGTCAGCCTGCTGATGCCCACCCGTGACCGGGTGGATCTGCTGCGTCCCTGTGTCGAGGCCATCCTGGGCGAGACGCGCTATTCCGCCTTCGAACTGCTGGTCATGGACCACGAGAGCCGCGACCCGGAAGCCCTGGCCTATCTGGAGTCGCTGCGCGACCGCCCGGGCGCCCGGGTCATCCCCCATCGCGGCCCCTTCAACTTCGCCGACATGATGAACCGCGCCGCCGTCACCGCCGCTGGCGAGGTGCTGGTGTTCCTGAACGACGACATGGAACCGCAGCACCCCGAATGGCTGCGCGAGCTGGTGTCGCAGGCCCTGCGCCCGGACATTGGCGCCGTGGGGCCCAAAGTGCTGTCGACCAACGGCACCATCATGCACGGCGGCATCGTGCTGGGCCTGGGCAACGGCCCGGGTGCGGCTCGCCTGGCCGGATCACGCTTCGCCGGGCGGCCGGGCGACACCGTGGGCGACCTGGGCATCGGCCTGTGCGCCCACCGCGTCAGCGCCGTGGCCAGCGCCTGCATGGCCATCCGCCGCAGCTGTTTCGAGGCGGTGGGCGGCTTCGACGCCGACACCTTCCCCATCGCCTTCAACGACGTGGACATCTGCCTGCGCCTGGAACAGGCGGGTTACGCCACGCTGTGGACGCCCCATGCCGTCCTGACGGCGCTGGAGCCCTACGCGCCCGACCGGCGGGAACGGGTGGAGCAGGAGCGTTTGGCCTTCCTGGAGCGCTGGGGTGCCACCATCGGCCAAGACCGGTCCTGGAACCCCGGCCTGTCGCTGGACGGTCCGGAGGACTGGCTGGCCCTGCCCGGCCTGGTGCATGGGCCGGTGACCCGCTAGTGAGCTCCCTCAAACGCCGGCGCCAGCATCCGCTGGCTTGGCATATCCTCAGTTTCCAGCCCGCTGATGTTCCCCAGAAACTTCCGGTGGCCCCGGTCGGGGCCTACAACGGTGTGAGCTAACTGGACGCCGCCTTGGGCTCGGGCGGCACGTCCTCGTCCGGGCTGGATGCCGGCCGGTCGTAGGTCTCGCGTTCATAAGGGTCTACCAGCGTGGCATCGCCCAGGCCGGCAAGGCGGGCCAGCGGCTCCAGCGGTGGGGTGTCGGCCACCAGCGCCGCAGCGGCCTCATCTCCCGTTGGGTCACCGGACGGGACGATGGCCCAGCCCATGCGGGCCGCCCGTTCCACCTCGTTATAGGCCAGCACGGTGCGGTTGCGACCGCCCTTCTTGGCCTGGTAGAGGGCGCCGTCCGCCCGCGCCAGCAGATCCTCCAGCGTCTCATCGGGGCTGCGCCACTGGGCCACGCCCAGGCTGGCCGTCACCTGGGCCACTCGCCCATCGTAGGCGACCTCCATCTCCGCCAGGCTGGTGCGGATGCGTTCCGCCACCACCTGCGCGCCGGCGATGTCCGTCTCGGGCAGCAGCATCATGACCTCCTCCCCGCCGAAGCGGGCCAGCAAGTCCACGGTGCGGCAGGCCTTGGCCGCCACCGCCACCGCCGCCCGCAGCACCTCGTCCCCCATGAGGTGGCCGAAGGTGTCGTTGATGCGCTTGAAATGGTCGAGGTCGAACAGGATGACGGAGAAGGCGCGGCCGTAGCGGCGGGAGCGATCGCATTCCAGCCGCGCCAGTTCGAAGAAGCGGCGCCGGTTCAGGACGCCCGTCAGCGGATCGGTGCTGGCCAGCTGTTCCAGCTTGGTGTTGGCGGCGCGCAGGTCGCGGGTGCGGGCGGCGACGATGCGGCCCAGCGCCCGTTCGCGGCGCATCTGCGCCTCCGTCCGGATCGCCAGCACGCAGGCCATCAACGCCACCAGGCCGAAAACCAGCAGCAGCCGGAACCAGGCTTGTTCGTACCAATGGGGCAAGACCCTGATATGGAACGCCAGTTCGGCCATGGGCGGGATGGACAGCGCGTCCGCCGTGTTCTGGCCGGGCCGCGCCACCGGCTCGGCGTCGGGATCGAACCCGGCCGTCGCCTCCTGCCTGTTGGACAGGGCCAGGCCCGGCAGGTCGGTCCAGGCGCGCACCCGGAAAATATACTCGCCCTGCGGCAGGTTGGTGTAGACGGCCTGGGGCTGGGCGCCATTCACCTCCACCCAATCCTCGTCGAACCCATCCAGGCAATAGGCGTAGCGGGTGTCGTGCGGGGCACGGAAATCCAGCAGCGACAGGGCCAGGCGGATGGTCTTCACACCGGCGCCCAGGGTCAGGGTGCCGCCCGGTGGGGGCAGGCGGCCCGGCGGCTGCGCCTTGTGGTTCACATCCAACGCGGTGACGGCCAGCACGCCAACGGGCACGGATGGACGAAGCATGCCGGGCCGCATGACCGTCAGGCCGCCCATGCCGCCGAACAGCACCTCGCCCCCAGCGCCTCGGGTCGCCGCCTTGATGTTGAAGGCGCGGACGATGACACCGTCACGGGCGCCCAGAACGCGGGGTGGAAAGCCGGGGCCGTTGAACTTCACCAGGCTGGCCGCGGCGGCGGCCCAGACGCTGCCGTCGCCATCCACCGCCAGCGCGGATACAGCGTTGTTGGCCAGACCCTGCGTCTCATCCACCACCAGCGGGGCGATTCCCCGGCGCCCGGCCAGCGCGTCCCGCATCTGCGCCGGCGTCAGCACAGCCACGCCGCCGCCATAGGTGCCGGCCCACAGATTGCCGGCGCCATCCACGACGACATCGTTGACCACGTTGTGCGGCAGGCCGCCAATAGCGCCCGCCTGCGACGCACGCCGCAGCGTGTGGAAGCGCGGGCGCGGCATACCCGCCAGGTCGGCCACGGCGAGGCCGCCGGACGTGGCCAGCCATACCGCGCCCTGGGGGGCGTCTGCGCAGGGAGGCACCACCAGGATCTTGTTCACCTGGTCGGCGGGCAGGCTCTCCGCATCGGCCGGATCATGGACCAGATGGGTCAGGGTGCCGTCGGGCTGGCGGATGTACAGTCCGTCATAGCCGCCCAGCAACACGGCGGTTCCAGCGGGCGTGGGTGCCGCCGCCAGGGACAGGACGACGACGCCGTCCAGCGCCGGTATCCAGGACGAGGTGCCGGCCAAGGTGACGGGATCAATGCGGGTGACACCGCGCCCGCCCGCCAGCACCGCCCCGTCTGGCAGAACCGCCAGGCTGTAGATGTCCCGGCCCCGGTCCACCCCCGGCAGGACGACGTGACGCAAGGTGCCGTCGGCGGGGTCGACCACGTCGACCAACCCGCGCCCGAGGCCAAGCCACACCCGCCCCCGCGCATCCGTGGTCAGGGCATGCACGTCGGCGTCCGCCAGGCCGACGCCGCCCGGGGGAGCGGCCTGTACGGTGGAAACCAGGCGCTGCCCCGCCTCCACCCGGTCGGCGCCCCGTTGTGTGCCTACCCAGACATTGCCGCTGCGGTCGCGCAGGAAGGCGCGCACGACGTCGCCAGCCAGCGAGGTCGACACCATTTCAGAGTGCGCCAGGATGCCCACCCGGTCGTCAGCATCCAGCGTCAGGATACCGACGCCGTCGGTGGCCAGCCACAGGGGGCCGCCGGGCCCTTCCGGCTCGGTGATGGCGCGCACGGTGTGGCGCGCCGCCACGCCATCCGCGCCGCTGAGGCCCTTGATTGTCAGGGGACGGCCCGTGGTGGTGTCCAGGGCGAAGGCCCCATTCTCGCCCGTCCCCACCCAGACGCGGCCCTGGCCGTCCTCATACAGGGCCCAGACGTCGTCGGCCAGCGCACGCGCCAGGATAGGGTCATCCACCGGGGCGGCCACGCGGGTGAACGCCGTCTCACCCGCGCCGCGCCGGAACAGCCCGGGGTGGCCGCCCAGCCATAAGGCGCCCCGGCTGTCCTCCAGCACGGCGAACAGACGGGGGCTGACGCCACCGGCACCCGCGTCGGCCACCGGCGATGCCGCGGCGGCATGGGGGTCGTAATGGTCCAGCCCCTGGTCCGACAGCACCCAGGCGCCGCCGTCGCGGGCCGGCCCCAGGGCCATGATGCGGGCGGCGGTGGCGCGGTGTGCGATGGGCACGGCCCGGAAACCGTTCGCGTCCATATCGAAGCGCACCAGGCCGCCGGCGTTCGTGCCGATCAGCAGGCCGCCGTCGTCGATGTACAGCAGGCTGCGCACATAGGCATCGGGCAAGACATAAGAGGGCGGTGGCGCGCCGGCCCCCTGCTTGCCGGGCGGCGAGCCGCCGCCAGCACTGGTGTCGGGCGAGCCCCGGTATATTTGGGTGCGGTAGCCGTCGAACCGCACCAGGCCGCCGAAGGTGCCGAACCAAACCACCCCATGGCGGGTCTGCGCCAGGCTGGTCACCACGTCGCTGGGCAGGCGCAGAGCGGGGGGGAAATGGTCGAACTCGGGGCCGGAGAGGCGGGCCCAGGGATCGGAAGCGCCGGCGGGAGCGGTGGGCTGGGCGGCAAAGGCCGACGCGGCGGCGCAGGCAAGCAGCAGCGCCAGGCCCAACCGCCCGGCCCCCAACCGCCCCGCCAGGGCGCATCCCGCCCGCAAAAAGCGCCGCCCAATCATGACCGGGTCCGCATTCCCTCACAAGAAATCGCCGCGGCGGGCGACCCGCAGCCATGGTTAACGCCAAATGATTACCAAATCCTCGACAGGCAGGCGTCCGACCCCGTGTTCCTGTCAGTTTTTTGCCTGGAGCGCGGCGCGAAGGCCAGGACCGGCGCGTCCCGGGATCGGCGCAAAAGGTTAGGCGTCCGCCAGCGGTGGAATCTGGAAAAACGCTTCCAGCGCCTTCCGCCCCGCACCCGCCCGCAGCGCCACCACCGCCTGGTCCAGGCGCGCGTCGATATCGGGCAGAGTCTTCTCCGGCACGATGGGCACGAACATCGCCGGCCCCGCGCCGCCATCCAGCCGGCCGCCATCCAGTCGATAGACGCGCCCGGCCCGGTGGACGGGAAGCAGGCGGTCGGGTGTCAGCACGAAATCGACACCGGCCACCAGGGCCACCTGATCCAGGAAATAGCCCAGGACCGGGCCCCCGTTCCGGCAGCGGTCCCAGTGATACAGCAGCAGGTCGGCCACGCCCCGGGCGAAAGCCCGGGCCATGTCCCCCGGCCCGACCGCCACCAGGCCGCCGCCAACCGCGTCATAGGGGGCCGCCAGGTTGGCGGGGCCCCAGGTGGCCGCGACCGGCCGGCCGGCGGGCAGGGCGGCGACGAAGCGGGCGGGGTCGGACAGGAAAGCGGCATCGATGTCGGCGACCACCAGCGGCGCGCCATAACGGTCCTGGATTTGAGGCAGCCGCAGGAAGCGCGCGGCGGTCAGGTAGGTAAGGCGCGTTTCATGGTGCAGTTCCGGATCCAGCGCCTCCGTCGACCATCCCAGGCGCAGGCCGGGTGCCGCCGCCGCCAGGAAGTCGATGTCATCCGTCGCTGGGTCGCAGATATGGACATGCAGGCGGGTGCCGGCGGCAACGGCGGCGATGGAGGCCGCCAGGAAGGGCAGGAAGCGGCGCACATAGCGGCTGTCGGCCGCCACCAGCACCACGGGCTCTTCGGCGACGCCCGGCGCCGTCCGCCCCCAGTCCAGCGTGGCGTCGAAGCCTGCGCGCAACGGCTCGGCGGCGGCGGTCCAACGCTGGAAGTCATCGCCCAGGGGAATCTGGGCCGCGAAGGGCAGGGCCTGTTCCAAGCTGGCGAAACAATCCTTCGCCCGCCGCTCGTGCCCCAGACGCAGGGCGACGCAGCCGTCCAGGAAGGTGAACCAGGGGTCCAACAAGGGGTCACGCCCCATGGCGGCCCCTGTGACAGCCTCGACCAGCCGGGGCAGTTGCGCCGCCCCATCAGGCTTCCGCAGCAGATGGTTGCCGGTCTCCAGCGCCAGATAGTAGGCGTTTTTCCAGAAATAGTCCCGCGCCTCCCATTCCGTCGCAACCCAGGCGACCAGGCGGCCCAGGGCGTCCCACGCCTGATCCGTCGCGGGCGCGATGTCGGCCAACAGGCGGGCCAGGCGGTGGCAGTCTTCCATCCCCGCCGCCCCAGTACCCGGAACCAGGGCCTGGATCTCGGGCAGCAGGGCCGCTGCCGCCGCGATTTCGCCCTGGGAGACCAGCAAGGTGGCGCGATTGCTGGCCGCCGCCGCGCGCAGGTCCGCTGCCAGGTCGCCCCTGATCATAAGGGTCGCGTAAGCGGACAGGGCTTCCGCATCCCGCTTGGCCTGGTGCAGCAGGCGGGCGCGGGCGAACAGCAGGTCGGGGCGGTCCGGCGCCAGCGCCAGCGCGGCGTCCAGGACGGCCAGCGCCTGGTCCGGCCGGTCCTGACGCTCGCGCAACTGCCATAGCGCCTCATGGGCCATGAGGTTGGCGGGCTCCCGATCCAGTACCGCCTGGAAACAGTCAGCGGCGGCCTCCAGCCGGCCCAGACCGGCCAGCACCTGGCCCAGGCCGAAGCGGGCGGGCAGCAGACCCGGCGCCAGGACCAGCGCCGCCTCATAGGCCGCGGCGGCGTCCTGCGCCCGGTCCCGCTTGTGCAGCAGCGCGCCCTGCACCTGCAGGCCCTGCGCCGCCAACAGGGGATCGCCGGCCGACAGCCCGGGGACGGCCAGCGCGGCCTGGTAGGCAGCCAGCGCCGCGTCCTCCTGCCCCTGTGCCTCCCGCACGCGGCCCAGCGTGATGTGGGCCGCGGCCGCGGTCGCCCCCGTCGCCGGGGCCAGGGCGCGGGCCAAGGCCGCCGCCGCCGCGTCCAGCCGCCCAAGGGCGTGGAGGCAGCGCCCCTGGTCCAGCGCCAAAGCCGCATCCGTCGGCGCCAACCGGCTGGCGCGTTCGAACAGGCCGGCCGCCTCATCCTTGCCACCTGGCTCGCCCCGGCCGGCCAATAGCCGCGCCAGGGGTGCCAAGGCCTCCGCCTGGTCCGGCTGCTGGGCCAGGACGGCGCGGAACTGGGGGATGGCGGCCTCCGCCCGGCCGGACGCCATCAGCGCCTTGGCCAGGGTCAGGCGATAAGCCACGGCCTCCGGCCGCAGCGCCAGCGCCCGCTCCAGCCCGGCCGCAGCCGCGTCGAACTGGCCAGCCTGTGCGTCCAGCACGGCCAACAGGTAAAGGGCGTCGGGGGTGTCGGGCGCCACGGCCAGGATCCGGCCGTAGAGGATGCGCGCCTCGGCCAAGCGCCCCGCCTGATGATGATCCAAGGCGGCCTGCAGCGCCTCAGCGATGGTCGCCACGGCGACACCCCTTTCCCCAAAATGCCCCAAAGAGCCCCACTCCCACGCCGCTGGCGCGGGGACGGGCTTATGGTAAACTAACGATTGTCGACGCAGTCTCGACCAAAGAGGCCAGGCCGCACAAGCATGTCCAGGGAAACGGCATCACCGCCGGCCCCCAACCCCGACGTCCGGCGCCGTCCCCAGGAGGGTCGGCGGGGGCGTGACACTGACCAATCCCGCCGCTATCGCGCCACCCGTCAGAAGATCGCCCAGCTGAACGAGGCTGTGCGCGCCCTGGGCGCCGATTGCGCCCGCACCCTGGCGGCGGAACCGCACGTGGACGAGGCGTATGCAACCCTGCGCCGCCTGTCGCCCCTGTTCAGCGAGGTGCTGTCGTTCGTCGCCGTCATCGGCACCCAGGTGGACACGTTGGAGGAACCGCGCCGTACCGAGGCGATGGAGCAGCTGGCCCTGCTGGAACGCCACCTGGCCCGGCTGGAGCTGGAAACCAGCGCCACGCTGATGGACCAGCTGGCGGCCTCGACCGCGCCCCGCGCCCTGGGCACGCGCCATGTCCTGGAGCGCTGGCTGGCGGGCACGGAAGGGTTGGAGGAAAAATTGGACCAGGACGGCCAGGCGCGGCTGGGGCATATGCGCGCCCTGGCGCGGGTGGTGGCCGATGGCTGCCCCGCCCTGCCAGACTTCTCCACAGCGCAGATGCCCGCCGGCGAGGGCGGGCGGGCGGATACCGTCCCCTTGCTCACCCGTGCGCCCGCAGCATCCCGGCCGGATACCGGCACCGTCCAACTGGCTTTCCGCACGGGTGAAAAGGGGGTGCACATCGACCCTGGCCAATCGCACAACCTGGCGGCGGAGGTGCGGCGGCTGAAGCTGCAGGTGGCCATCGCCGCCGTGCTGGACATCACCCCGGCCAACGTGGCCCTGGTGCTGACCGGGCGCGACCCTTTCCGCGCCGTCCAGGCCACGGCCCTGGCCGACGTGCTGCGCCGGCACATCGGCGCCGACCGCCTGGTGGTCAGCGGGCCTTGAGCCTCATACTTCCTGGCGGCGGGCGTGGGCCAGCAGCCAGCAGCCCAGCAAGGCCAGGGCGATGGCGCCGCCAGTGGCCGACACGGCCAGCCAGCCGCCCAGGTCCCACGCCAGGCTGGCCACGGCCGAGCCGCAAGCGCCGCCCACGAAATAGGTCGTGAGGTAGACCGTGGTGACCCGGCCCCGGGCACCATGGTTGCCCGCGTAGATGACGCTCTGGTTGGTGATCTGCAGGCCCTGCACGCCAATGTCCAGCAACAGGATGCCGGCGGTCAGCGCGATCAGCGACCAGTGGGTCAAGGCCATCAAGCCCCAGGCGGCCAGGCAGGCGGCAGCGAACAGGCCGGTGGCGGCGTGGGCATGGCCCTTGTCGGCCAGGCGGCCCGCCCGGCTGGCGGCCAGCGCGCCGGCCAGGCCCGCCAGACCGAACAGGCCTATGGTGGCCTGGTCGAAATGATAGGGCGCGTCGCTGAGCACGAAGGTCAGGCCCGTCCACAGCACACTGAAGCCAGCGAAGCCCAGGGCCCCCATCAGCGAGCGCCAGCGCAGCACCGCGTCCGTGCGGGCCAGGTGGAGGACGGAGGCCATCAACCGGCCGTAG
Organism: Nitrospirillum amazonense; assembly: GCF_007828035.1. Lineage (GTDB taxonomy): Bacteria > Pseudomonadota > Alphaproteobacteria > Azospirillales > Azospirillaceae > Nitrospirillum > Nitrospirillum amazonense. The sequence continues at coordinate 594,861 of NZ_VITV01000001.1, forward strand.
GGGATGCTGGGACGGGCGGGGTCGGCCGGCAGCGCGCGCGCCAACAAGGCGCCCAGCACCGTCATCACGACGGCGGCGGCGATATAGACGGCGCGCCAGCCGGCATAATGGGCGATAGCGCCGGCGATGGTACGGGCCAGCAGGATGCCCAGGATGAGGCCGCTCATGACCGTGCCTACGGTGCGGCCCCGGCTGTGGTCCGGCGCCAGGGACGCGGCGAAAGGCACCGCCACCTGGGCGGCGCAGGATAGCACGCCCACGCCCAGCGAGGCGGCGGCGAAGGTGAGGAAGCCGGGGCTGGCCGCGGCCCCGAGCAACAGGAGGATGCACAGGGCCAGCAGGGTCAGGATCAGGCGCTTGCGGTTGTGGGTATCGCCCAGGGGCACCACCAGCAGCAGGCCCAGGGCATAGCCCACCTGGGTCACCGTCACCAGCATGCCCGCCGACCCCATGCCCACCTGGAAACTGGCGGCGATGTCGGCCAGCAGCGGCTGGACGTAATAGATGTTGGCGACCACGGCACCGCAGGTGATGGCGAACAGCAGCGTCAGCCCGGCGGACAGGCCGCCCGATGCGGTTTGGCCGGGTGTGGTTTCGGATGACACGGTCATGGGACGGCGGACCTGTGCTGAAGACAAGGGCGGCCGTCTTCAGTACCGGGGTTCTGTCAAATAGGAAACGGTTAGTTGCGAAAACCAGCCGCGCCCCGTGCGGGGGCTTGACGGCGGCCTTTTCAGTCCACGTCCATCACCCGCAGCAGGGGCCAACGTTCCAGCCAGCGCTTCTCGCGCACCCGCTGACGCAAAATTTCGCGCTTGGCGCCCCGGAAGGCCGGCGTGGGGCGGATGACGCGGCCGAACAGGTCGTCCAAGCCGAAGGGCGCCAGAATCTCCAGCGCATCGCCCGGGGTCAGGCGCACTGCCACGGCTGTGGCCGTTTCCGGCCAGTGGCGCAGGGCATCGGCGCAGCCGGCATAGGGCGCGTCGCCATTGCGGCAGTGCATGCGGGCCTGGTTTTTCACCGACCAGGGAACACCGGGCGCCAGGGCCAGCAGGCGGTCGGTAAGGTCCCGATCCACCGCGATGGACGGGCGCACGGCGTCGAACCACACCACATCCACATCGCTGTCGGGCGCTTGGCCCGCCGTTTCGGGGCCGGCCTGTTGGCGGTGCAGCTGATCCCACACGGCGTTGCGCACGAAGCCCGCGCCAATCCAGCAATCCGGCAGGTCCAGGGCGCGAACATGGGCCAGCAGCCGCATGCGCCAGGCATCGTCCCGAATCACGGCCTGCAGGCGATCGCCATAGGTGAGCTGGTGCATGGTGCCGCCCCATCCTGCGCGGATAAAAAGAATGGGCCCCGCCGGTTAGCCGGCGAGGCCCCTGAAAGATATATGTCTTTCCTCATATGGGGTGAGACCGCAAAAGGTCACACCCCCAAAATGTCGCACTTATGCAAGTTACGCGGCCTCAGAACTTCTTGCGCACGGAGACGAACACGGCGGCGGGGGCGCCGGCCTGCAGCGTCTGGAAGCTGCCCGTCGGGTCGCTGACGGTGTAACCGTTGGTGCCGATGGACGAGATGTAGTGACGGTCGAACAGGTTGGTGACGTTGCCCTGGATTTCCAGGTCACGCTGCCAGCCGCCGCCCTGGAAGCGGTAGCCGAAGCTGAGGTCCACGGTCATGTAACCAGGGACCTTGCCGTCGTTGATGTAGGTGTAATACCGCTCGCTCATGTAGTTGCCGGAGACCGCGCCGAACAGCATGCCGTTGTCGAACGACAGCTCGGCCTTCACCATGTTCTGCGGGCTGTCCACGGTGATCTTGCCCTTGGTGGCGGCGTACAGGGTGCCGTCGCCGTTCAGGGTATCGTCGTCGTAGGTGGACTTGTTGTACGAGTAGGAGCCGTACAGCGACCAGTTCTTCACGAACTTCCAGGTGCCGGCCAACTCGATGCCCTTGGAGGTGACACCACCCACGTTGGACAGAGCCGACGGGTTGCCCTGGATGCCCGAGCCCACAGTGGTCGCCAGCAGGCGGTCATGGAAGCTGACGTAGTAGGCGGCGGCCACCGCCTCGAACGTATCGACATGGGCGCGGGTGCCCACCTCGAAGGCGTCGGAGGTTTCAGGCTTCAGCTTGCCCTTGATGGCGTTGAAGCCGGACTGGGTGGTGGAGAACGGACCGTCGGTGTGCGAGCTGACGAAGGCGCGGGCGTTCTTGGCGTAGTCGCCGAACAGCTCGGCCTCGTCGGTCAGCTGGTAGTTGAAACCCACCTGCGGCAGGAAGCCCTTGGAGGTGTCGATAGAGCCGTTGATGATGTCGCTGGCCGAGGTGTAGCGCTGCGTCTGGCTCTCGTTCTCCACCTTGATCGACTTGAAGCCGTAATTGATCTTCAGCTTGTCCAGGGCCTGCCAGGTGTCCTGCAGGTGGAACACGTAGGTCTTGGTGTTGAAGGCGTACTGCCACTGGGTGGCGAAGGGATTCTCCTGGAACTCATCCGCCGTGCGGCCGGGGCTGGCCAATCCCAGGCCGTAGTAGCGCCGGGCCTGGTCGAAGTCGTTGTTCTCGAACCACAGGCCACCTTCGATGGTGTGGTCGGCCAGGGTGTAGGTCAGGCTGTCCACCGTGCCGATGCGCGACACCGTGTATTCGGTGGTGCGCATGGAAATGGGGGAGCCGCCGAACGCGGCGGGGGTCGGGACGTAGGGGGTGTCCCAGGTGCCCATGCCCTTGTCGTGGTGGCCATAGACCATGGCCTTCAGCGACAGGCGGTCGTTGATGGGGTATTCCAGCTGGGTCGAGCCGATGATGTCTTCACGGTTGCCGGCGCCGTCGAAGTAGACGTCGTCAGGCGTGGAATACGGCGCCGGAATGGCCTTGCCCGCCTGGTAGGCGGTCGCGATGGCCTTGGCCAGCGTGTAGTTGTCAGAGATGTTGTCCAGCTTGTAGCCGAACTTGCCGATCAGGGCCAAGGACAGGTCCTGGTAGTCGTTCTCATGCCGGTCCGAGTAGTTGACCATGGTGGTCAGCGTGCCCTCGCCCACCGGCTGGACGAACTTGCCGTTGGCCTGCTGCTGCCACTGCTCGCCCTGGCCCTTCCACTTGTTGCCGTGCTGGTAGTCGTAGCTGAGATAGCCGCGGCCGCCGCCGTCGATCTCACCCGTTTCGATGCGGCCGAAGGCGCGCACCGTGGCGTTGCTGCCGTAGCTGACGGCGGCCAAGCCGCCGGCGGTGGTCTCCGGATCGGCCGACTTGAACTTCAGCGTGCCGCCCAGGTTGGAGGTGGAGGCGGTGTCCAGGGCGCCGGTGCCCTGGGCCATCTGGGTGACGCCCAGGTTCTCGGACGAAATGGCGCGGCTGATGTGCAGGCCATTGTCGTTGGCGTAGCTCATGTCACCCAGCGGGATGTCATCGAGCGTGAAGCCCAGCTGGTTCTGGTTGAAGCCGCGCACCGAAATGCGCACGGCCCATTCGTAGGCGCCGTAGGGATCGGCAGCCTGATAGTTCACGCCCGGCAGCTTGGAGATCACCTTGATGGGGCTGGCGCCCGGAACGGCGATCTGCATGTCCATGGGCGTGATGGCCTGCACCTGGCGGGTTTCGCCGCGGCCGAACACGACGATTTCCTGCAGCGCGTCGGCATCCGCGGCGGCGTCCGGCGCCGTCTGCGCGAACGTGGCGCTGGAAATACCGAGGATGAGCAGAGACACACCTGCCAACAACCGATTCTTCAGCATCGAATTTCCCCCTTCGATTTATTTAAAATCTTCCCCGTCCGGCAGTACACATAAGTGATATGGTCACCTTTATGTCCGGCTTGAAAGCGCATGCTGCATAGCAACGCGATGTGAATATTTTAAGACAGTGCGATTACCGATCCGTTTACTGGCAACGGTGTGACATTTTGGTATACGGTTCTTCCCCCTCGGGGGTGGCGGGCGTCCCACCCTTGGGGTGGCTGCCGCCCAAGCCCCGCGCGCGCCCGGCGCCGGCGGGGCTGCGGCCCCCAGCAGCAACCGCGACAGGGCCCGGCGGGGCTCACCAAGGTCATGGACGATCATCCGGCGAGGGTTGGGAAACCGTCCGTTACGCCATCCGCTTGAAAAGACGGCGACATATTGGTTAACGATTCATGACCGTCTGGGCACCGGTGTCCGATGCTGGCGTCACCAGCCCGGCTGGGGCACCTTAGGCGCCAGGGGCCGACGCCCCAGGGGAGAGGTCATGCGTATCGTTCTGTTCAAGGGCCAGTCGCAATACGGCTCGCTTCGGCTGCATATCGACCAGTTGGCGGCGGCCCTCGCGGCCATGGGGCACGAGGCCATTGTGATCGACCTGTTGCTCCCGGACGGAATGGCGCGGCTGAACGCCGCACTCAGCCAGCCGGTGCAGTTCTTCTACTCCCTCAACGGCATGGGGGTGGATATGCGCGTCGGCGACCAGACGCTGTACGATGCGGTCGACAGCCTGTTCATCACCCTGCATGTCGACCATCCGGTGCATCTATGGCCCCGGCTGGAGATCAAGATGGACCGGCGGCTCATCGTCAGCTTCCTCGACGAAAGCCACGTCAAGCTGGTGCGCGACAGCTTCCCCCCCGAACATTTCGCCGCGCTGTCGATAATGCCGCCGGGCGCCAACACCAGCATTCCGCCGGCCATGCCCGACGAGGAAACGCTGTTCCAGGACTGGGCCACGCGGCGCGACATCCCCCTGCTGTTCACCGGCACCTACCGGGGCGCGCCCCAGCGGAAATGGCACAGCGCCGAGCGCAACTTCGTCACCACCCTGTTCGACGACGCCGCCGACCTGGCGCTGAGCCAGGACACGCTGTCGCTGGAGGAGGCCATCGACCAGGTGCTGGCCGTCCGCGACACCAGCCTGCCCCCCGCCAGCCGAATCCAGTTGATCCGCAAATCAGGCGAGGTCTACCGCTATGTGGAAGCCTATCGCCGACACCAGTTGCTGGTGACCCTGAATGCCGCCGGGGTGCCGCTGGTGGTTTACGGTAAAGGGTGGGAGGACCGGCCCTTCCCCGCCTTCGATTGGCGGGGGGAAGGCAGCTTCGAAGAGACGCTGCGCCTGCTGCGCCGCACCCGCCTGGTGCTGAACAGCAACAACAACTTCGTTGCGGGCGGGCACGAACGGGTGTTCGCGGCGCAAGTCAACGGCGCCGCCGTCGTATCCGACACTAGCCGCTACTACGACCGCCACTACACCGACGGGCGTGACATCCTGTTCTATCGCTGGACCGCGCTGGAAACCCTGCCCGCCCAAATCGAGGCGGCGCTGGCCGACCCGCACGGCCTGGCGGCCGTGGCCCGGGCGGGCTTCCGCCAGGCCACCGCGCACCACACCTGGGACGTCCGCGCCCGCCACATCCTGGATTTGTTCGCGGCCGTCAACATCCTGACTCGCTGATTCCTGCCCCGCTGCCCCACTGCCCCGGGGGGGGCTGGGGCCGTGACCCGCTGCGTCATAGTGGCGCAGCGGGCCTGCCTGCGCGCCATGAAAATTATTATCAGTATAAATCTGGTGTCGCTCTCGGCGCTCATGTCAAACGATGATCGGCGTTAAGGCCAGATCAACAAGAACCACGTGCTTTCGCCGAATTCTGCCGCTCGCAGCGTCAAAATTAACAGAATGTTTAATTTATAACGAAGTCGTTAATCGACCAAAACCCAAGATAATTTCTTTTCCGGTAATAATAACGAAATAAACAGTCAACCAAAATTTAACGTGCACCCCCAAGGCGCGAAACCTAGTGAAGCGCCACGTTTTTCATGGGGAGCCGAAAAATGTTCAACAAAACAAGAAGCAGCCGCCGTTTCCTCCGCGCCGCCTTGTTGGCCGGCAGCGCCGTGGGCTTGGCCTGGGCCGGCGGGGCCTGGGCCGCGCCCGCCGATGCCGTCGTGGACGCCGGCGCCAGTGGGAACACGGGCAGTGGGGATACGGGCAGTGGGGATACGGGCACCGGGGACACGGGCGGGGGCGCCAGCCGCTCCACCGCCGGCACCGGCTCGGAAGGTGTGGACGTGGACACCATCCTGATCGAGGCGGAGCGCAACCGGGCCGCCGCCGAGGCGCCCGTGAAGGCGTCGCTGGACCAGACCCAGCCGAAATCCTTCATCAGCCGCCGTTACATCGAGCAGGCGACGCCCGAGACCGGCGACTTCACCACCACCGTCCTGATCGCCCCCAGCATCGGCGGCATCGCCTCCAACGGCGGTGGCGTGGGGGAGACCAACAAGGTCACCCTGCGCGGCTTCGCCGACGGGCAGTTCAACATCACCTACGACGGCATGGCCTTCGGCGACACCAACGATCCGACGCACCACCCCGCCTCATACTTCCCGGCGTCCACCATCGGATCGGCCGTCGTGGACCGCGGCCCGGGTGCGGCGGGCGACCTGGGCCAAGCCAACTTCGGCGGCGCCATCCACTATTTCTCGCCCACCGTGGACGACACGTTCGGCCTGTCGCAGAAGATCACCTTCGGCTCGTTCAACACCCAGAACTTCGTTTCCACCATCCAGACCGGCAAGCTGGACGAACTGGGCGGCACCAAGATCCTGCTGAACTTCGATGAGCGGCAGTCGGACGGCGAGCTGAGCTTCTCCAGCGGCGAGGCGCAGAACCAGCTGATCAAGATCCAGGTGCCCATCAGCGAGACGTGGCAGGCGACGCTGTTCGCCACCCACAACCGCACCCACTTCTACCAGTCCGACGCCGGCCCGGGCGAAACCTGGGCCCAGGTCGTGGCCTACGGCAAGGACTTCGCCCTGAACGACAACCCCAAGGACGAGCATTACTACAAGTACAACCAGCAGCGTAAATCCAGCGACTTCGACTACATCAACGTCAAGGGCGACCTGGGCGACGGCTTCAGTGTCGACAATGACGCCTACACCAATTTCTATTCCAACCAGACGGAATCGGTGAACGACGTCACTGGCCTGGTGGGGGCGGCCAACACCTCCAGCACCGGCAACAAGAACCTGCCCAAGACCGACATCGGCGGCTACAGCAAGGGCAACCGCTACCGCGTCTTCGGCGACATCCTGCGCGGCAACAAGGACTGGACCTTCGGCACCCTGAAGGTGGGCGGGCTGGTCGAAACCTCCAGCACCGACCGGCACAACCTGCTGCAGGACCTGACGCAGGGCATCGATGACCTGAAGTATTCCAGCCTGACGGCGCCGGTGGTGAAGAACGTCTCGAACGTCAAGACGCTGGAGGACAGCTCATGGTTCCAGTACCAGCTGTTCGCCGATTTTGAGCTGCGCCCCATCGAGCGGCTGACCATCACCCCGGGCGTCAAGTACGTGAACTTCGACCGCACCGTGGACGCCGCCATGGAGAACAGCGGCGTCACCAACTTCACCCGCGGGCCGCTGCACGGCGACAACGTCTATGACAAGACGCTGAAGTTCCTGACGGCCAACTACAAGATCACGCCGGAGGTGGCGGTCTACGCCCAGTACGCCACCGGCTTCCTGATCCCGTCCCTGTCCACGCTGTATGTGAACAACCTGGACCTGAACGCCCTGAAGCCGCAGGAAACCACCAACTACCAGCTGGGCGCGGTGTGGAGCCGCGACAACATCACCGTCGATGCCGACATCTACAGGATCGACGTCACCAACCTGTCGGTCGCCGACCCCACCGGCCAGTTCTACGTCAACGCCGGCAACGCCCGATATAGCGGTGTGGAAGGCCAGGCGGCCTACAGCTTCGACAACGGCGTGACCTTCTTCGTCAACGGTTCGATCAACGCGGCCAAGGACCTGACGGCGCACCAGGGCCTGACCAAGGTGCCGAAATGGACGGACGCCATCGGCGTGCTGTTCAACCAGGGACCCTGGCAGATGACGCTGAGCCGCAAGCAGGTGGGCCGCCAGGTCGTGGCCTACAACGGCAACACCGCCACCACCACTGCCGACGGCACCTTCCTGGCGCCGGGCCAGGCGTGGGAGATCCCCGAGTACACCACCACCGACGCCTCGATTTCCTACGATTTCGGCATGGTGCGGCTGAAACTGGCGGCCTTCAACCTGGCCAACGACCGGGCCATCACCACCTATGGCGGCGGCCTTTACACCTTCCAGGCCGGCCGCCAGATCCAGGGCACCATCCAGGTCAAATATTGAGCCTAGGCGCAACCGTCGGGGGCGGCCGCCTTGCCGCCCCCTTCCCCATTTTCAGGTTTCCCCCATGATCCGCACCGCCCGCCTGCTGGCGCTTGCCGGCGCCTGCCTGTCTGCCACCCTGGCCGCCGCCCTGGCCGCCGCCCTGGCCGCCCGGGCAGCGCCCGCCGACGATCCGGTAGTCTTCCACTTCGCCACGGTGGGCGACAGCCGCCAGGATCCGGAGGACCCGCGCCTGACCGTGCATGACGCCCCGTTCCTGCAGGCGACGCGGCAGCTGGCCCGCATTAGCCGTGAGGTGCAGGCGGCCCATGCCCAGGCCTTCATCTTCCTGGGCGATATGGTCATGGGCTACACCCCCGACCGGCCGTTGCTGGACCGCGAGTACGCCTATTGGCGCGGCATGATGGCCCCGCTGATGGAAACGGGCACCTACGTCCTGCCCGTGGCCGGCAACCATGAGACGGAAAGCAAGGTCAAGCAGCCCAACGGCAAGACCCTGAAGCTGGCCAACACCGCCAACGAGGACGCCTGGCGGGCGAACATGGGCGACCTGGTGCTGGACGCCCCGCTATGGCAGCGGCTGACGGGCGTGCCCGCCACCCATTGGTCGATGGACAACACGCCAGCCATCGGCACCGACCGCATCACCAGCGACCAGCGCCAGCTGACCTACAGCTTCGACACCGGCCCGGTGCATATCGCCGTCATCAACACCGACCCCAGCGGCGCCGACGGCACCGCACCCGTCGCCTGGCTGGAGGCCGACCTGACGGCGGCCGAGGCGCGCGGCGCCACCCACATCTACATCTTCGGCCACAAGATGGCCTACAACTACGACTTCCCCGTGCCGAAGGACAAGGTGGGCAAGGCCGAGAAGGAAACCGGCCTGGAGGCGGGCGGCGAGGCCATGCGCGACACCTTCTGGCAGATCGTGGAACGCCACCACGCGACATATTTCTGCGGGCATGAGCACATCTTCCACGCCTGGCAGCCGACCAAGGCGCAGGGTGGGCAGGCCTGGCAGGTGATCATCGGATCCGGCGGGTCGCCCCTGGCGGCGGTCAAGGCGGGCGGCACGGGGGAGGTGGACCGCCTATACGCCTGGGCGGAAGTCTGGGCCTATCGCAGCGGCCGCACCCACGTGGCCATCCACGGCTTCGACGACGGCGACGCCGCCAGCCGCACCCTGCAGGAATGGGACATCCCCGCCGGACGCTGACCCGGGTTTATTCCATCAACCGCTGGAGCTGCATGGCCATGGCCTCCAGCGCCCGTTCGGGTTCCAGCTGGTATTTCTCCAGCGCGAACAGCCGGTGTGACGGGAACCAGGGACGGACCGGGGTGCCCAGGGTCGTCCAGTCGCGTGAGGCGAAGCGCCAGCAGGGGGTGCCCACCGCCCCCGCCATCTCACCCACCGCCGTGGCGGCACCGATCACCAGGTCGCAAGCCGCCGTCAGCGCGGCGGCCGTTTCCAGATCGTCGCGCAGGTCGGCATCGGCGAAGCGATGGACCGTCAGGCCGTGGTCGCGCTTCAGCGCCGCGATCTCTTCCACCGCCGGCTGATAGTGCAGGCTGACCGCCATGACCCCCGGCAGGGACAGGATGGACCGCCATTGGGCCAGCGTGGAATAGGCCCGCGACCGTTCGGTGCTGAGCTGGCCGGAACGCCAGGCGATCCCCACCACTAAGGCGGGCCCGGAAGCCAGCTCCGCCAGCCGGCACCGCCAATGGGCCACCCGCCCCGCATCGGGCAGCAGATAGCCCGCCGCCATCCCGCTGCAGGCGAAATCCGCCAGCGTCGGCGCCAAGAGGGCCGCCAAGTCGCCGGCCGCCACCACGAAGTCGGCGCCCGCCGGCTCCAGCGCGGCCGCCTCCTGCCGGCGCGGCCGGGACAGGAAGCGCAGGGAGGGAAAGCTGCGGCCCAGCAGACCGGCCAGGCGCGGATCGCACTCCACCAGCACGGCCGTGGCCCCCTGGTGGGCCGCCCGCGCGGCCAGCGCCTGATAGAGGCTGGCGAACAGCAGTTCGTCCCCCAGTCCCTGTTCGTGCCACACCCGCAGGGTGCGGCCTGCCAGGCTTTCCCCGCGCCAAGCCGGGCGGTCGAAGCGGGGTGCCGTCCCTTTATCCTCGGCCGCGAAGCGCCAGGCATAGCCCTGCCAGCCCCGCTTCAGGATGCCCAGCTGCAAATCGACCAGGCCGCGGTTGAAATGCGCCGTGGCCAAGGCCGGATCCAGTTCGATGGCGCGGGCATAGCTGTCGCCGGCAGCGGCATAGCGGCCGGCATCGTTCAGGCAGCGGCCCCGGTTGTTCCACGCGGTCGCCTGGTCGGGCGCCAGGGCCACAGCGCGCTCCAGCCAGGGCGGTCCGGCGAAGATGTCGCCAGCGCGGCGCAGGGCCTCGCCCAGGCCGCACAGGGCGTCGATGACCACGGGATCCTGCGTATCCGACACCTCCTGCGGCAGCAGGGCGCCGCCCAGCGCCCGGCGGAAGGCGTCGATGGCCGCCGCCGGGCGGTCCAGCGCCAGTAGGGCCGTACCCAGGTTGGACGCGGCCGCTGCCAGGTCCGGCGCCAACTGCAGGGCCCTTTCCTGGCAGGCCGCCGCCTCCGCCGCGCGGCCCTGCGCCAGCAGGGCGTTGCCCAGATTGGTCAGGACATCCGGCCGGTCCGGCTCCGCGTCCAAGGCCAGGCGATAATGGCCTTCGGCCTCCGCCGCGCGGCCCAGGGTCTGCAGCACGTTGCCCAGGTTGGACTGGGCGGCGGCATAGGCAGGCGCCACCTCGACCGCCCGGCGCAGGAAGGGCAGGCCCGCCTCCGCCCGGCCCAGCTGCGCCAGGGCCAAACCCAGGAGATGCAGGGCCACCGGCTGGTCCGGCTGGCGGTCCAGCACGGCGCGGTAGCGCGCCAGGGCGCCGGCGGCGTCGCCCGCCTGATGACGCGCGGCGGCGGCCAGCAGGCCATCCACATCGGAAGGTGACGATTGCGGGGGTACGGGCAGCCCGCGGCGCAGCCGATCCACGGTGGCCACCACCGTCGCCACCGTGTCGGCGGCGCGGCCGTCGGCCGGGGCCGGCACCACCGCCATGGCGGCGAACCAGGGCCGCACGGCGGTGCCCAGCATGGACCAGTCCATGCGCGTTCCCACCCGCCAGACCGGCACGCCCAAGGCGCCCGCCAGTTCCCCGACGGAGGTAGGGGCCGTGACCACCAAATCCAGGCAGGCAGTCAGGGCGCCCGCCGCCTCCAGATCCTGGCGCAGGTCAGTGTCGGCCCAGCGGTGCAGAGTGACGCCCAGGGCGGCCTCCACCGCCCGCACCTCCTCCTCGACCGCGCCGTATTGCAGCATCACCGGGATGACGCCCGGCAGGCGCAGCAGGGGCGCCCAGTCGGCCAGGCGGGTGTAGGCGCTGTCCCGGTCCAGGTCGCGCACCATGCTCTGCCAGCACAGGCCCACGCGCAGGCCCGGCCCCAGCGCGTCCACCCGCACCCGCCAGGCGGCCAGGCGCGCTGGATCGGGCGTCAGATAGGCCTGCCCCGTGAAGGCGCCCAGACCGTCCCGCAGCACCTGGGGCAGGCTGCCGGCAGGGATGTGCAGGTCGGCGCCGGCGGCAGCGGCGGTGATGAAGTCCGGCGCCACCGTCACCCTGCCGCTCCCTGGGTCCACGAAGGCGCGGGTGAAATAGCCAGCCAGCCGGGCGTCGCATTCCAAGACGAAGCTGGCCTCGGGATGGGTGGCGATCAGCTCCCGATACAGGCTGGCGAACAGCAGCTCGTCGCCCAGGCCCTGTTCCCGCCACACCAGCAGGCGGCGCCGGCCCAGCGCCTCCCCCTGCCAGCGGGCCTGGGGAAAGCGGCGGTCGGGCAGGGCCTGGCCGGCGTCGAAGCGGGCCTGGTAGCCGGACCAGCCGGTTGGCAGCCGCCCCTCGGCCAGATCCAGGATGGCCAGATTGTAGCGCGCGGGCGCGAAATCCGGCCGCAGGGCAAGGGCCCGCTGGAAGCCCGCCCGGGCCTGGCCCTGGGTCTGGCGAATGGCGTCCCGCGTGGGCCCGCGTTCCCCCAGCCAGGTCAGGGCCAGGTTGTTAGCGGCCTCGACATAGGTGGGGTCCAGGGCCAGGGCCCGTTCGTGGCAGGCCCGCGCCAGTCCCCACATCTCCTCCGTCCCCAGGGCCAGGCCCAGATTGGTCAGGGTGTAGGGCGTCTCCTCCGCCGCCACGGCGGCCCGCGCGGCGGCCAAGCCCTCAGCCGTGCGCCGCAGGCCGGCCAGGGCGCGGGCCTGCTCCACCAGGGCCTTGGCATATCCTGGACGCAGCGCCAGGGCGCGACCCGCCGCCGCCAGCGCCGCATCCCAGGCGCCGAGCTCGACATGGGCCCCGGCCAGGTTGCCCCAGGCCTCGACATAGTCCGGCACCAGTTCCGTGGCGCGGCTGAAGGCGGACAGGGCGCCGGGCAAATCGCCGCCGGCCCGCAGGGCGCCGCCCAGGCTGTTGTGCGCCTGGGCGAAGGCGGGGTCCGCCGCGACCGCGCGGCGCAGCAGGCTGGCCCCTTCGTCCACCCGGCCATCCTGCACCATAACCACGCCCAGCAGGTGCAGGGCATCGACATCCCCGGGCACCCGCGCCAGCACGGAACGGTAGATCGCCTCCGCCCCCGCCAGATCGCCGGCGCGATGGGCGGCCATGCCGGCCTCCACCGTGGCCGGGTTATCCATCGGCGGGCTGGCCACCGTCTCCGCCCTCAGGCGCAGCAGCGCCGCACGTATGGCCGGGACGACCACCTCCGGCGGACCCCAGCCGGAAAACCATTGGCGCTGCGCCGGGAGCCAGGGCCGCGCCCCGGTGCCCAGGGACGCCCAGGCCGGCATGTGCTGAAACCGCCAAGTGGGTATGCCCAGGGCCGCCGACAGCTCACCCACCGCCGTGCCGGCCGACACCACCAGATCCAGCCCCGCCATCAGCGCCGCGACCCCCTCCTGATCGTCGCGCAGGTCCAGGTCGTCCCACAGATGCAGGGTCACGCCGGTCGCGGCGGCGACCTCGGCCATCTCCGCCGCGGCGTCGCCGGCGCGGGCGTCGTACTGCAGCACCACGAAATGGACATCCGGCACGGTCAGCAGCGGCACCATCTGCATCAGAGTCAGGTACAGGTTCTGCCGCCCCAGGCCGCGCAGGCCACTGCGCCAGCACAAACCGACCTTGAGGCCGGGCCCGAGGGCGGCGAGGCGGCCGCGCCAGAACGCCGCCCGCTGCGGATCGGGACGCAGCCAGGGCGGCGGACCCCCCGGAAAGTCCCCGAGGGAGCGGCGCAGCAGGGCCGGCAGTCCGCCCAGGGGCACATGCATGTCGGCGTCGCGCGGCGTGTCGGTACGGCCACGCACCACCAGGTCCAGGCCCGCCGGGACCTGCGGCTGCAGCGCCCGGGACAGCAAGCCGACCAGCCGGGCGTCCACCTCCACCACCACGCGGCGGCAGCCGCGCGCGCCCAGCCAGCGCAGCAGGTCGGGCAGGCAGCTGGCGAACAGGATTTCATCGCCCAGGCCCTGTTCGCCCCATACCAGCAGGGCGCGGTCCCGCACGTCGCCACCGGTCCAGGCCGGCAGCACCAGGTCCCGCCGGGCCGTGCTGTCGGGCACGACGAAGCGGGCGGGATAATCGTGCCACCCGGTCTCCAGGTCGCCCAGCTCCAGCGCCAGCATGGAGAGGTTCACCCGCGCCTTGGCCCAGCCTGGCCGTAGCGCCAACGCGCGGCGGTAATGGTCGCGCGCCTCTTCCACCAGGCGCAGGTCGAACAGGGCCCGACCCAAATTGAGATGGGTATCGGCGTCGTCGGGCTGCTGCGTCAGCACGGCGCGCAGATGGGCGGCGGCGGTTTCCGGTTGGCCCAGCAGCAGGCGCAGGTTGGCCAGGCCACTCAGCGCCGCCGCCGATGCCGGCTCGATCGCCAACGCCCGGTGAAAGGCCTCAAGCGCCGCGTCCGGCCGGTTCAGCCGGGTCAGGGCGACACCAAGGTTAACCCAGCCGCCGACCCAGCCGGGGTCGGCCTCCGTCGCCCGGCGCTGGGCCTCTGCCGCCGCTTCGTCATTCCCCAGCGCGGTCAACGTCAGGCCACGGTTGGCATGCAGGACCGCCCGGTCCGGCGCCAGCTGCACGGCCCGGTCGTGGCAGCGCAGGGCGTCAGCCCCCTGGCCCAAGCCCTGCAGGGCGAGGCCCAGGCCGGACAGCGCCTCGGCATTGTCGGCGCGCAGGCGCAGCAGCTGGCGGTAACGGTCCGCCGCCGCCGCCCAGCGCTCCTCCCGCCGCAGCAGGCCGGCCAGCGCCGCCAGGGCACTGGCATGGCCAGCGTCCGCCGCCTGGCCCAACCGCTCCACAGCCAAGTCCACCCGGCCGGCGTCGCGTGCCGCCAGGCCGTCGGCGTACAGCGTGTCAGGTGACGGTGCCGGGGGCAATGGCGCTGGGGGCGACGGCGCAGGACCATCGGCAAGGGCGCTCCGGACCAGACTGGCCAGCCGCCAGGCGAGATGCGGCAGCACCACGCCGATGACCTCGCCCTCCGGCGGGAAGAAGGGCTGCTGCGCCGGGAACCAGGGCCGCGCCCCGCTGCCCAGCCGGGTCCATTCAAAGGTGGCGCCCAGCCGCCAGCACGGCACACCCAGGGCGCCGGCCAGTTCAGACACGGCGGTGCCGGCCGTCACCACCAGGTCCAGGCCGCTGATCAGGGCCGCGACGCCGTCCAGATCATCGCGCAAATCCAGGTCGGGCCAGCGGTGGATGCGGATGCCCAGGCGCGCCTCGGCCGCCATCAGCTCGGGCTCCGCCGCCGCGCCGTCGTACTGCAGGCTGACAAAGTGCACGTGCGGCAGCCGCAGCAGCGGGTCCCACTCGTCCAGCTGCGGGTACAGCAACCGGCCGCGTTCTTCAGTCCGCAGGCCGCTGCGCCAGCACAAACCCACCTTGAGGCCCCGGCCCAGCGCCGCCAGACGGGTGGCCCACACTGCCGCCAGCGCCGGGTCGGCCGTCAGATAGGCCGTCGGGCCCCCGGCGAAACTGGCCAGGTCCGGCCGCAACAGGGCCGGCAGGTCGCCCGCCGACAGGGCCGCGTCGGGCATCGGGGCGTTGCCACCGTTCAGCACGCGGCCCGCCGGCGCGATGACGGCGCCGGGAAAGGCGCGGGTGAACAGCGCGGCCAGACGCGGATCGCAATCGATGACCAGCCGGCCCACCCGGTCCGCCAGGTCGGGGTAGAGGCTGGCGAACAGCAATTCATCCCCCAGGCCCTGTTCGCGCCGCACCAGCAAGGTGCGCCCCGTCAAATCCTGCCCCCGCCACGGCGGCGCCGGCAGCGGGCCCGCCGCCCCGCCCAGGTCGCGGCGGGCATAGCCCTGCCAGCCTGCCGCCAGGTCCCCTTGCGCCAGGCGGGCCAGGCCCAGGTTGAACTGGATCAGGGGCTCACCGGCGTCCAGCGCCCCGGCCGCGGCCAAGTGGCGCGTTCCGTCCGCCAGGCGGCCCTGGGCCACCAGGGCGGTACCCAGGTTGCCGTGTGCATGCGCCATCCCCGGCGCCAAGGCCACCGCCCGGCGAGCCAGGGATTCCGCCTGCCACGGAGCCCCCAGGGCCGTCATCGTGCCCGCCAGGTTGACCAGCGTTTCCGCCCGCTCGGGCGCCAGCCGCAGGGCGTGCAGCAGCGCCGCCTCCGCCCCCGCCAAGTCGCCCCGGTCGCGCAGCAGCGCCCCCAGGTTGGATGCCGCCGCCGCCAGGGCCGGGTCCTGCGCCAGCGCCCGCCGGTAGGCGGCCTCCGCCTCAGCCAGGCGGCCCAGCTGGCGCAGGATGTTGCCCAGGTTGTTGGCCGGCATGGCCGATTGTTCCGGCGGCAGCAGGGCCAGGGCCTGGACAATGGCGGGCACCGCCCCGGCGGCGTCACCCCTATGGAAGCGCGCCAGTCCCAGCAGGTGCAGCGCCTGGCCCCGCGCGGTCGGCGCCAATTCGCCCCATGCGATCAGCGCGTCCAGGGCGGCCACCGCCTCCGTCGCGCGGCCGGCCGTCAGCAGATCATAGGCCTGGGCCAGGGTCGGCAAGTCGGGGGGGCGGGACATCGCCCGGGGCGCCACCCCACGGTCATTTGTTTCGATACCAAAATCAGCCAGCGTCAGCAGGGCCATCCGCACCTGGTCCAGGGCATCGGCCACAGTCTCGGCCGGGAAGATGCGCATGGCCGGGTACCAGGGCCGTACCCGGGTCCCGAGCATGGACCAGTCGCCCGGCAACTCCATGCGCCAAATGGGTACGCCCAGGGCGCCCGCCAGCTCCCCCACCGAGGTGGGGGCGGTGATCACCATGTCCAGGGCGGAAATCAGGGCGGCCACGCCCTCGATATCATTGCGCTGGTCCAGGTCGGTGAAGCGATGCGGCAGGCGAAGCCCCTGTTCCGCCGCGGCCCGCCGCTCCGCCGTGACGTCGCTGTATTGCAGATCCACCCAGGTGATGCCCGGCAGGGACAGCAGCGGCGCCCACCGCGTCAGCCCCAGGTAATTGGGGTCGCGGTGCGGCGCCCTGATGCCGGAGGTCCAGCACATGCCGATTTTCAGCCCGGGGCCCAGATCGGCCAGGCGTTGACGCCAGTGCGCCACTGCCTGGGGTTCGGCCGCCAGCCAGCCGGCGCCGCGCCCCGCGTAATCACGCAGGCGGGCACCGAACAGGGCCGGCAAGCCGCCGGCGGGCAGGTGTACGTCGAAATCGTTGCCGCCCAGCGGTTCGGGCCGCAGTTCCACGCGATCGGCCAGATCCGGCACCTCGCGCCGCAGGTAGCGCGACATGAGGCCGATCAGCCGGGGCTCCGTCAGGATGACGACACTGCCGCCGGCAGCCCCCCCCAGCGCCGCACGTAGGGCCGGGACATAGAGGGGTGAGAACATGAACTCATCGCCCAGCCCCTGTTCCCGCCACATCATCAGGCGGCGGCCATCCAACGCGTCCCCTGCCCACTGGGGGCGGTCGGGATATCGCCAGGGCTGGATATTTCCGGTAACGAAACGACTGGTGTAATCGGCCCAGCCACCCGGCAGCTGGCCCATCGCCAGCCGCACATAGGCGCGGTTATAGCGCGGCGCCGGATCCTGCGGGTCTGCGGCCAGCGCCCGGGTGAAGGCGGCCTCCGCCTCCGGGAGATCACCCAGGACCTGAAGCGCGTTGGCCAGCGACATCAGCCCCCGGGGGTTGGCCGGCTCCAGCGCCAGCAAGCGCCGGGCCATGATCGCCGCGCCCTCGCCATCATAGAGTTGGCGCATCAGGTCGCCCAGGTTCAGCAGGGCGGGGACATGGGTGGGGGCGATATCCAGCAGGCTGTGATAAGCGGCCATGGCCGCCGGGTGGTCCTTCAGCTCGGCATAGGCCAGGCCCAGGGACATCCAGGCGGAAACGCTGCGGGGAAACAGGCGCAGGGTGTGCCGCAGCAGGGGCACCGCCGCCGCCGCGTCCCCCACCTGCACCAGCAGCAGGCCCAGGTTTTCCAGCGAGCCTTGGTCGTCGGGCCGCGCGGCCAGCGCCCGTTCCAGCAGGGCGCGCCCCTCGACCGAGCGCCCCTGCTGATGGCAGGCCACGCCGCAGAGGTTCAGCGCGTCGGCCTGGGCCGGATCCAGTGCCAGGATACGGCGGTAGAGCGTCTCCGCCCCCGCGAGATCGCCAGCGCGGTGCTGGTCCATGGCCTGGGCCAGCAAGCCGGCGATCTGCCCGCCAGCCTGCCGGTCGCCCTTCGCCCCCGTACCGGCGCCGCCATGGACCATTTATCACCTGTCAGGAACATTGTTCGGAGGTTCAACCCCCGTTTCGCCGCCAACGGAAGGCCCACCCCGTGTAACCACCCCGTTAGGATAGCAGTTGTATGGTGATTACATAAACCACACAGATTGTTGATACTTGCCGTGGTGTTGGCGCTATACTCACCCCAACCATCCGGCGACCGTCCTGTCCGGGCGATCTCCGCGAACTTTCAGGCCCGGGGGGACGGCTCCACCGGCGGCGGGGGCAGACATGACGTCGAAGTTCCTTAAATCGGCCCTGGCCGACTTCAACGGCGCATCCATCCTGATCACCGGCGGGACCGGATCGTTCGGCCGCCAGTTCGTGCGCTATCTGCTGGAACACGCCAAGCCGCGCCGGATCATCATCTTCTCCCGTGACGAGTTCAAACAGTATGAAATGCAGCAGCAGCTGGGCGTGGCCCACGAAGGCGTGCTGCGTTTCTTCATCGGCGACGTGCGCGACCGGTCCCGCCTGGAAATGGCGATGCGCGAGGTCGAATACTGCATCCACGCCGCCGCCCTGAAACATGTGCCGACGGCGGAATACAACCCCATCGAATGCATCCGCACCAACGTCTATGGGGCGGAGAACGTGGTGCACGCGGCCCTGGCGGCGGGGGTGCGCAAGGTCATCGCCCTGTCCACCGACAAGGCCGCCAGCCCCATCAACCTGTATGGCGCCAGCAAGCTGGCGTCCGACAAGATCTTCGTGGCGTCGAACAACCTGTCGGGATCGGTGGGCACCCGCTTCGCCGTCGTGCGCTACGGCAACGTCGTGGGGTCGCGCGGCAGTGTCATCCCGCTGTTCCGCCGGCTGATCG
This sequence comes from Nitrospirillum amazonense, assembly GCF_007828035.1. Lineage (GTDB taxonomy): Bacteria > Pseudomonadota > Alphaproteobacteria > Azospirillales > Azospirillaceae > Nitrospirillum > Nitrospirillum amazonense. The sequence goes on from NZ_VITV01000001.1 coordinate 613,623, forward strand.
CCGAGGGCGCCGGCGAGCTGCCCATCACGGATGAGCGCATGACGCGCTTCTGGATCACCCTGCAGCATGGGGTGGAGTTCGTGGCGTCCTGCTTCGGCATGATGCAGGGCGGCGAGATCTACGTACCCAAGATTCCCAGCATGCGGGTAGGCGACCTGGCCCGCTGCATGGCGCCGGACCTGCCGCACAAGGTCATCGGCATCCGTCCCGGCGAAAAGCTGCACGAGGTCATGATCACCGAGGACGACAGCCGCCAGACCTTCGAGATGGAGGATCGCTACGTCATCGAGCCGGCCTTCAACTGGTGGACACGCCAGGCCTACGTCAAGCTGGGGGCCAAGCCGGTACCCGATGGCTTCAGCTATCGCAGCGACAGCAACACGGATTGGCTGACCCCCGAACGCCTGGCCGTGCTGCTGCAGAGGCCGTGATGGCTGCCGACACCCCGTCTGTGCCTTCCTACCTGCCCTACGGCCGGCAGGCCATCGATGAGGACGACATCGCCGCCGTCACCGCCGTGCTGCGCGGCGACTGGCTGACGCAGGGCCCCACCGTCACCCGGTTCGAGCAAGCCTTCGCCCAAGCCGTGGGCGCCCGCCACGCCATCGCCTGCGCCAATGGAACCGCGGCGCTGCATCTGGCCTGCATGGCGTTGGACCTGCAGCCCGGCGACGCCGTGGTGGTGCCTGCCGTCACCTTCCTGGCCACCGCCAACGCCGCCCGCTATTGCGGGGCGGAGGTGGCCTTCGCCGATGTCGATCCTGAAACCGGCCTGATGGGCCGGGCAGACGCCGAGGCCGCCATCGCCCGGGCGGAGGCTGCCGGCTGGCGGGTGCGCGCCCTGGCGCCGGTGCACTTCGCCGGTCAGGCGGCCGACATGGACGCCCTGGGCGACCTGGCCGAGGCGCGCGGCCTGGCCATCATCGAGGACGCCTGCCACGCCGTGGGCAGCCGCCGGGCCAGGACCAATGGGGGTGTGGGCACCGTGGCCCTCGGCGCCTGCGACCGATCCGCCATGGCCTGCTTCTCCTTCCATCCGGTGAAGACCATCGCCGCCGGCGAGGGCGGCATGGTCACCACCAATGACGACGCCCTGGCGCGCAGCCTGCGGCGCAATGTCAGCCACGGCATGGTGCGGGATCCGGCCGCCTTCCAGGACAGGGCGGCGGCCTTTGGCGCCACCGGTGCCGCCAACCCCTGGTATTACGAAATGCCGGCGCCCGGGTACAATTACCGCCTGACCGACATCCACGCCGCCCTGGGCCTGAGCCAGTTGGGCAAGCTGGACCGCTTCGTCCGCCGGCGGGCGGAGATGGTGGCGCGCTACGATGAACGCCTCGCGCCTCTGGCCCCCCTTATCCGGCACGCGGGGCGCAGCGGGGGCGAGCCCGCCTGGCACCTCTACGTCGTCCTGATCGATTTCGCAGCCCTGGGCCGCGACCGCGCCGCCGTCATGGCGGAGCTGCGGGCCCAGGGCGTGGGCAGCCAAGTGCACTACATCCCGGTGCATCACCAGCCCTATTACCGGGAGCGCTATGGCAGCCTGAACCTGCCTGGCGCCGACGGCTGGTACCAGGCCTGCCTGTCCCTCCCCCTGTTCCCCGCCATGGCCGACTATGATGTGGGCCGGGTGGCGGCGGCGCTGGAACGGCTCGCCGGGGCCTGAGCGAGGCGGTCGCCCTGTGTCAGCCCGCCTTGCGCGCCAGTGCGGCCACGCGGTCCTGATAGGCGGGCGGGTATAGGGCCAGCTGACGGTGCATCAGCGCCCCACCTTCCGCGTCAGCCTCGCGATAGGCGGCCACCGCCTCGGCCGCCTGCCCGGCACCATCCAGCACCATGGCCAGCAGCAGCTTGGCCAGCGGCTGGTTGGGCGCCTGGGCGCTGGCCTGCTTCAGGCTGGCGACGGCCTCGGCCAGGGCTCCGGCCTCAAACTCCACCAGGCCGCGGCACTGGTTGGCGAAGTAGTTGCGCGGCTCACGGGTGCAGCCCGCTTGGGCGTGGGCCGCCGCCTGAGCCGTATCACCCCGGCGCAGCGCCACCAGGGCACGGTGGCTTTCCGGCAAGGCCCAGCCGGTGTCAACCTGGGCGCAGCGGCTGAAATGCTCCGCCGCCGCCGCCAGGTCGCCGGCCGCCAGGTCACGCATGCCCCATTGCAGCAGCAGGTTCTTGTCATCCGCGGCGCCCGCGCCCACCAGGGCGACGTAGCCCTCGATCTCGGGCACCGCCTCCTGTGGCCGCACCAGGCGCACCAGGCAGCGGATGATCTGGAAGCGCAAATCCGGACGGGTCGGCACCAGCCGGCTGGCCACCCGCGCGGCCGCCAGCGCCAACTCCGTCCGCCGCACCTGATCGTCCCGCCACTGAGCGAAAAGGGTGTTGGAGACATCAGCCAGGGCGCTGGCCAGGTCGTCGGCTGAACTGGCCGGGATGTCGCTAGCCACCGTCAGCGCGTGCGCCCAGGCGGCCAGCGCATCGGGGATGCGCCCTTCAACGTGGGCCGCCAGGCCGGCCAGCGCCGACACGCGAATGTCGGTGGCGGGCGCCAGCTCCACGAAGCGGCGGGCCCAGGCCACGCCTTCCGCCTTGCCATCCTTCAGCAGGCGGGCGGACAGGTTGGCGCAACCGTCCAGCCACAAGGCCGGCGCGCGTGCCTGCAGGTCGGCCTGCCGTTGCCGCGCGGCCTCGGCTTGGCCCAAGCGCTCTTCCGTCCACGCCAGCAGGGGATACAGGATGGCCAGGTCCGGCTGGATCTCCACAGCCCGCTGCAGGGCGCCGAGGGCCGCCTGGGCGTCGCCGCCCATCAGCAGGGCGATGCCCATCTCGAAATGATAATTGGCGAAGGTGGTCTGACGTATGCGATCCCGCCAACGGCCGATCGCCGCCTCATCCAGCGCGGTTGCCGCCTGGTCCCCTGCCGTCACGCTCATCTCCTGCCTTTCATGGTCGCCGACCGTGTCGGCGACACTGTACCAATCCACGGCGGCCAAGCCACGGCCTATCGCCGCCCGCGCGCCTGGGCGATGCAGCGTTCCATGCGGGGAATGAATTCCTCAGCCTTAAAGGGCTTCAGGATCACGCCGGCGGCCCCATTGCGCAGGGCCTCCTGCAACACCTCGGCCTCGGCATGGCTGGTGACCATGATGACCGGCACCATGGACAGGGCGTGGCTGCCGCGCACCGCCTTCAGGGTTTGCAACCCGTCCAGCGTGGGCATGGTGATGTCCAGCAGCAGGGCGCGCGGCTGCACCTGGCTCAGCATCCGCAGGCACTGGGCACCGTCGGACACGGGCACGGGGGTGTAGCCACCGGCCTTCAGCAGGGCGCCGATCATGGCCCGCAGGCCGGGTTCGTCCTCCGCGAATACGATCGCACCCTTGCTCATGCTTTCCTGCCGCCATTCCTGGGAGTTAGTCGTCCGCCACCTCCACCGCCTTACCGATAAACCGTTCGCCCAACGCCGTCCAGGCGCCGGGGCCGACACGGCCGATGCGGACGGCAAGGGCTCGCACGGCACCCATATCCCCGTCGGCGCAGGCGTCGTGCATCTGGCGGCCCAGCGCCTGCAGGCCCACAAGGCCGACATTGCCGGCGGTGGAGATCAGGTCGTGTGCCTCCGCCCGCAGGGGCGCCAGGTCCGTTGCCTCCGCCAGGGCCTGGATGCGCCGCACCCGGGCCAGACCGTGCTCGACGAAATTCTCCACCAGCACCTGGAAGTCGGCCGCCGGCACGATGGCCTGCAGCCCAGCCAGCACCATGGGGTCCAGCCGGCCCAGGCTGGCGTCGTCCTGCGCCATCGGATCCGACGGCGCCGCCTCCACATCAGGGAGCGGGCCTGCGGCATGGTCGGCGCCGCTGGCCACCCAGCGCGCCACCGTGTCCAGGAACTGCTGCTGGTCGAAAGGCTTGGAGACGTAGTCGTCCATGCCGGCGGCCAGATATTCCTCGCGCATGCCCACCATGGCGTTGGCGGTCATGGCCAGGATGGGCAGATGGCGCAGACCCAGGTCACGGCGCAGCACCTGGGTGGCGGTCACGCCGTCCATCACCGGCATCTGCACGTCCATCAGCACCAGGTCATAGGCCGTGGTCCGGCAGGCGGCCACCGCCGCCTGACCGTCCTCCGCCATGTCGACGGTATAGCCGTCGCGTTCCAGCATGATGCGCGCGACGGACCGATTGACCATGTTGTCGTCCACCAGCAGCAGTCGGCGGCCCAGCCCGCGAGCCCCCTGGTCGCGCGCCAGCGGCCCGTCCACCTCGGTCTCCATCACGTCGCCGCCGCCAAAGAGCCGCAGAAGCAGGGCGCGCAGCGCTGGAGCCCGTACCGGCTGGGTCAGCACGCCGTCCACCGCCATATCGGCTTCGGCCACCTGCTGCCGGTCGGTCGCCACCACCATCTTGGCCGCCGCCGCCCGGGGCAGGGTGCGCAGCCGGGCGGCCAGAGTGGGACCGTCCGCACCAACGGCGGCATCGGAGGGGGTCTCGGCGACGACCACGATGTCGAAGGCCCAGGCCTCATCCGCCGCCACCTCGGCCACAGCGGCGTCCGCGTCCGCCACGGACGTCACCATGAGATCCAGGCGCTCCAGCGCCTTCACCAGACCACTGGCCCCGACCACCAGGGCCCGCAGGCCGCTGAGTGCGGCCACGGCCGCGGCGCGGCGGGCCACCTGCACGCTGGACGGCTTCAGCGGAATGGTGAAGGCGAAGGTGGAACCGGCGCCGGGCACGCTGTCCAGGGTGATGCCGCCGCCCATGAGACGCACCAGCTCGCGCGAGATGACCAGCCCCAGGCCGGTACCGCCATAGCGCCGATTGATGGACGTGTCGGCTTGGGTGAACTTTTCGAACAGGCGGGCCTGCTGGTCGGCGCCCATGCCCACGCCCGTGTCGACGACGGTGAAGCGCAGGCGGCGGCGGTCGTCCGCCCGGTCTCCGCCGTTTTCAGCGGGTGCCGCCGTGATGGCCAGGCTGACGCGCCCCTCGGCCGTGAACTTCACAGCGTTGCCCATCAGGTTCAGCAGCACCTGGCGGAGGCGGGTGGGGTCGCCGCGATAGGCGCCGGCAACCTCGGGCGCCACGGAGACGTCCAGATCCAGCCCTTTTTCCCGCGCCTGCGGCGTCAGCAAGGCCACCACGCCCTCCACCACCTCATCCAGGACGAAGTCCACCATCTCCAGCTCGACCTTGCCGGCCTCCAGCTTGGAGATGTCCAGGATGTTGTTGATGATGTTCAGCAGGGCCTGGGCGCTGTCGTGGATGGCCTCGGCATAAGCGCGCTGCTCGGTCGCCAGCGCGGTGCCAAGCAGGATCTGGGTCATGCCCATGATGCCGTTCATGGGCGTGCGGATCTCATGGCTCATATTGGCCAGGAAATCGGACTTGGCGCGATTGGCCGCCTCCGCCGCCTGCTTGGCGCCGGCCAGATCATCGGCCAGGGCGGCCAGGTCGCCCTCGCGCTTCTTCTCCCGCGTGATGTCGGACAGGGTCACCACCAGGCCACGCCCCCAGGGCACGGCGGTGATGCGGAACCAGCGCCCGTCCTCATCCCGGTGATATTCGAAGGTGGTGGCGCGGCCCGTGTCCACCACCTCGACATAGCGGTCGAACAGGCCACCGGCCGCAAGATGCGGAAACAGCTCCTTCAGGCCCCGGCCCACCAGGTCGTGGGCGGAGCGGCCGGCCATCTTCTCGGCGGTGACATTGACCAGCTCGAACCGGAAGTCCCTGACGTCGAAGTTTTCGTCCCGGATGGTCTCATAGGCGAAGACCCCGTCCAGCGAGGCGTTCAGCACGTTGTCCAGCAGGGTGCGTTGCGCCTGCAGGGTGGCACGCGCCGCCTCCAGCTCCGTCACCTGGGCGTTCAGGTGCAGGGTCGCCGCCACCTGGTCCGACACATCGCGCAGCAGGGCGACGTAATGGGTGACGCGGGTGCCCACACGGGCCGGGAAGATGGCCAGGTCCACCCAGAAAGGGCGGCGGTCGCGGGTATAGTTCAGCAGGCGCTGGCGCACCGGTTCCCCCGCCACCAACGCCTGGCGGATGCGCTCCAGCGCCGCCCTGTCGGTCAGCGGCCCCTGCAGGAAGCGGGGGGAACGGCCCACCGCCTCGTCCCAGGAGAACCCGGTGACGGTGGTGAAGGCCTCGTTCACGAAGATGATGCGGGGGCCCGGCTCGTCCAGCGCGTCGGCCTCGGTGATCATGATGCCATCGGTGGCGTGCACCGCCACCGATTGCAGCAGGCGCAGGCGCTCTTCCGCCGCCACTTGGTGGGTACGGTCGCGTCCCGATCCGCGAAAGCCCCGGAATACGCCGGCTTCATCGAAGAAGGGCTTGCCGCTGACCACCACGTGACGCAGCACCCCATCCTCGCCGTACAGGCTGTAGGTCAGGTTGCGGAATGGCTGGCGCGCCGCCAATCGCTCCTCATAAACTAACAGGTCGGGATTGTCGGGATCGAGGGCGAAGTCGCGGCGGGTACGGCCCAGGAAATGACCCGCCGGGATGCCCAGACTGCTGACGCCCTGGGACATCTGGGTGAAGCGCCCTTCCGGATCGGTTTCCCAGAACCAGTCGCTGGATACCTCCGTCAGGTCGCGGAACTGCGCCTCGCGCTGGGCGATCTCACGCTCGTGCCGATCCAGCGCCGCCGCCATGTCGTTGAAGGATCGGGCCAGCTCCGCGAACTCCGCCGTGCCCGGCGCGATGGCGGCGCGTACGCCCCTGTCACCGGCGGCCAGGCGGGAGACGGCATGGCGCAGGGCCAGCACGCCGCGCAGCACCGTCGCCTCCACCCCCACCCAGCCCAGAAGCAGGGCGCAGAGGGCGGCCACGCCGCCAAAGGCCAGGGTGCGCCGCTGATCGGCCAGGATGGGGGCCAGGACGGCGGCGCGATCCGCGCCCACCACGACATGCGCCCCGCTGCTGGGCAGGGCGGCGATGCCCACCAGCCGCTCCACCCCGTCCAGGGTGACGAATTCCCCCCGGTCCGTCGGCCCGTCCAGCACCGCCTGAATGAACGGAGTGTCCTTGAAATTATGCCCCACCAGATCCCGCCGTTCTGGGATGCGGGCCAGCACCGTGCCGGTGCGGTCCACCAGCAGGAACAGGGACCCGTCGTGGCTGAAACGGGCGCCTGTCTTCTCGATCCAATCCATGCTGAGGCCCGCCAGCACCAGGGCGTCCGGCTTGCCCTCGGCCGCTGGCCCGCCCGTCCTGTACACCGGCTGGGCGGTGCCCAGGATGACGCGGTTGCTGGGCCGCCCGAACACATAGTCGCTGGTGCTGGCCCGGCCGGTCTCGAAGGCTTGGCGCACGTATTCGCGGTCGCTGTAGTTGGACCACGGCTGGTCCGCCGATGAGCAGATGACCGAGCCATCGGGCTTGACCACGTGGATGTTGGAAACCCAGGGCTGGGACGCCTTCAGGATGCGGGCGTCGTCGACGCACTGGTCGGTGGGCAGCAGGGCGGAATGCTGGGCGAAGCCCAGGCTGAGCCGCCGCACCTGGTCCAGCAGGCGTTCCTGTTCGTCCGCCGCCATGCGGGCCAGTTCCACCGCCTGGGCCTCGACGGCGGCGACGGCTTCGTCCCGCCGGGCCCGGCTTTCGCCCAGCAGCAACAGGAAGAAAGGCACGGTCGTACCGATCAGCAGCAGCAACAGGCGCCGCCGCAAGCCCAAGGCCATCCCTCATCCCCCAACAGGCCGGGGGCATGGAGGCCCCGGCCGTTCCCGCCAGGGGACCTTTGTCGCACCCGGATGCCGTATCGTCCAGGGCGCGGACGGAGAGGCTACATAGATAGGATTTGCGTGAGACAATCCCTAGTCGGCGGCCCCCGCGACCACCTGGCCGCCGGCGGGACGCTCGGCATGCCGCGGCATGAGGCGGGAGGCGAAGTAGGCCAGTTCCAGGGCGGGGCCCCGGGCACGGGCGGCGTCATCCAGGCCCCGGGTGCCGTGCCCGCCCTCGTCACTCTCATAGAACAGCACGGGCTTGCCCAGCGCCTCCATGCGGGCAGCGAACTTGCGTGCATGGCCGGGGCCCACGCGGTCGTCGTGGGTGGCCGTCATGATCAGGGTTTCCGGGTAGGTGCGTGTGGGATCCAGCCGCTGGTAGGGGGAAATGCTGGCCAGGAAGGCGCGTTCCTCCGGCACCGAGACGCTGCCGTATTCCGCCACCCAGGACGAACCGGCGGCGATGGCCTCATAGCGCAGCATATCCAGCAGCGGCACCTTGATGGCCACCGCCCCCCATAGGTCGGGGTGCTGGGTCAGGGCGACGCCCATCAGCAGGCCGCCGTTGGAGCCGCCGCTGATGCCCAGGCGTGCCGGCTGGGTGACCTGGCGTTGAATCAGGTCGCGCGCCACAGCGGTGAAGTCGTCGAAGGACTTCTGCCGGTGGGTCTTCAGCGCCGCCTCGTGCCAGGCGGGGCCGAACTCGCCCCCGCCCCGGATGTTGGCTACGACATAGACGCCCCCCCGGTCCAGCCACAGCTTGCCGATGGTGGCGGAATATGTCGGCAGGCGCGACAGGTTGAAGCCGCCGTAGGCCGTCAGCAGGGTGGGGTTGTCGCCGCTGAGCACCATGTCCTTGCGGTGGACGATGAAATAGGGGACGGCGGTGCCATCGGTGGACACGGCCTGCCACTGGTCCACGGTGTAGGGGCTGGCGTCGAAGCCGGGGCTGCCGGCCTTGACCAGGGTGGCGGCGGCACTGTCCAGGTCCACGCTCCACACCGCCTGGGGCGTCAGGAAGCCGGCCACGGTCACGGTCAGCTTGTCCTTGTCCTCGCTGCTGGACTTGATGCTGACGGCCGACATATCCGGCAGATCGACACGGGTCGTCTTCCAGCCACCGTCGACGCGGGTCAGCACCGTCAGGCGGCCGCGCACATTCTCGTCGCTGGTCACCACCAGGTGCGACCTGGCCTTCACCAGGTTGGTCACGGCCTCGCGCGGGCCGGGCAGATAGACGGGGGCCGCCTTCAGCTTGGCCGGGTCGTGGCGGGCGGCATCCAAATCCACCGAGACATAAGAGCCGGCGGGAAAGGTGCGGCCGCTGGCCGTCTGCCAGTCCTGCCCCAGCTTGACCACCAGTTGCCCGTTGGCCAGCACCGCCAGTTCGGCCAGCGGCGGCAGGCCCAGCTTCAGGGTGTGGCGGCCCTCAACCAGATAATGTTCCGTGGTGAAATAGCTGGGCCGCCGTACCAGCACGATGGCGCGGTGGCCCTGGCGGTCGCGGAAGATGGCCGGGCTGACGGAGGTGTCGGTGACACGGCCCTGGAAAATCTCATGCGCCTGGTCCAGCGGCTGGCCGCGCTGCACCACCTTGACCACGTAGGGATAGCCGGAGCGGGTCAGCGCCGCGTCGCTGGAATCCCAGCCACGGGCCACCAGCAGGGTGTCATGGTCCAGCCACACCACCGTCTGCTTGGCGTAAGGCAGGTGGAAGCCGCCGGGCACGTAAGCCTTGGCCACAGGGTCGTATTCCCGCACCTCCACCGCATCTTCACCCGTGCGCGACAGCGACACCAGGCAGGTGCGCCCCATGACCACCGGGTCCGCCCCCGGGGCCGGCGGCGGCGCATCGGGATCGACCGTGCCGTAGCAATTGGACCCGGCATAGACATGGCGCACGCCGTCGATGGTGGTGACGGCCGGATCCTTGCCGTCCACCGCCCCGCCCGAGGGCAGCGCGCCGCTGCCACCCTCTTCCGACGCCTCATGCGCCAGCAGGGTGGCGGTGGAGATGAAATCGGACAGGGGCGCGTCCTGCGTCAGTTCCGCCAGCGTGCGCTGGTTCTGCCGCGCCACCCAGGCCAGCGCATCCGGCGAGTCGGGCGTTTCCAGCCAGGCGTAGGGATCGGTGTAGGTGGAGGACAGGCCGGACAGCGGGCTCGCCGGCTCGGCAGCCGGCTTTTGGGCGCATGCCGCCAGCGACAGCGCCAAAAGCAGAGCCGGAAGGACACGGGAACAAACGGACGGCATGGGACGCGACAGCCTCGGCGGATCGGGACCTGTCCCCTGACGACAGCGGCGGCGGCCGGGGTCAGGAACACAGCGGAACGGAGGCAGGGAACACCTGCCCCGTTCCAGGATTGATCCCTAATCCTTGAGTTTCCGTAAAAGGTAGGTGAACTCCAGCGCCTGCCGCCTGGCGGTTTCCTTCAGGTTGGCGCTGGCCGCGTGACCGCCCTCGGTGTTCTCGTAATAGAGGTAGGGCAGGCCCATCTCCTTCATCTTGGCCGCCATTTTGCGGGCGTGCCCGGGATTGACCCGGTCATCCTTGGCCGAGGTGACGAACAAGGGTTCCGGATAGGTCACCCCTGCCTTGAGATTGTGGTAGGGCGAGATGCCCGCCAGGAAGGCCCGCTCTTCCGGCACCGCCGGGTCCCCGTATTCCCCCATCCAGGAGGCGCCGGCGCCGATGACGGGGAAGCGCAGCATATCCAGCAGCGGCACCTGGATGACGACGGCGCGCCACAGTTCCGGATGCTGGGTGAACTGCACGCCCATCAGCAGGCCGCCGTTGGAGCCGCCCTCGATGCCCAGCCGGCGGGTGCTGGTCAGCTTGGTGGCGATCAGGTCGCGGGCCACGGCGACAAAGTCGTCGTAAATGGCCTGGCGCTTGGTCTTCAGGCCCGCCTCGTGCCAGGCGGGGCCGAACTCCCCACCGCCCCGGATGTTGGCCAGCACATAGGCGCCGCCGCGTTCCAGCCACATCTTGCCGGTGGCGCCCAGGTAGCGGGGCAGCATCGGCACCTCGAACCCGCCATAGGCGTACAGCAGGGTGGGGGTGGATCCGTCGAAGGGCACGTCGCGCGGCCGCACGACGAAGTAGGGCACATGGGTCCCGTCGCTGGACACCGCCTCGCGCTGTTCCACGACCGCCTTGGACGCGTCGAACTGCGGCGGCGTGGACTTCAGCCTTTCCACCGCCCCGGTGTTGGTGTCGACCAGCGACAGGGTCAGCGGCTCCAGAAAGCCGGCCACGGTGACGAAGGCGCGGTCATGGTCGCGGTCGGTGCCGGTGACGGTGATGTTGGCGTTGTCCGGCAGCTGCAGCTGCGCGCGGCGCCAGCTGCCGTCGGCATTGCGGTCGGCCACATAGACGCGGCCCTTCACATTGTCCGTCAGGCTGATCAACAGGTGGTGCCTGGTGAAGTCCAGGTCGTTCAGGCCTTCGCGCGAGGTCGGCGTGTAGACAGGCACGGGATGCAAATGGTCCGGATCGGCCGTGGCCGCCGCCAGATCCAGCGCCACGACGGCCCCCTGGGGCACAGCGGTGCCCCCCACGGTCCAGTCCTGCTTCACCTCCACGATCAGCTGGCCCTCGTGGATGCCGTGCACGCGGGCCTTCAGCGGCAAGGCCAGGCGCTTCGGTTGCCCACCCGCCAGCAGATAGGTCTCCACCTCGAAGAAGCTGAGGTTGCGGGTGATCAGCGTGGCCTGGTGGCCCTGGGCGTCACGCATGGTTTCGGCGCCGACCGACATGTCCGACGGCTGGCCCCGGAACACCTCCTGCGCCTGGTCCAGCGGCTGGCCGCGCTTCAGCGTCTTGATGACCAGGGGGTAGCCGGCGCCGCTCATGGTGCCGGGGCCCCAGTCGCGGGCCACCAGCAGGGTTTCGGTGTCCGCCCAGGCGACAGTCTGCTTGCCGCGCGGCAGGGCGAAGCCGCCGGGCACGAAGGCCCGGCTCTTCATGTCGAACTCGCGGATCGTCACCGCGTCCTCACCCCCGTTGGACAGGTGGACGACGCAGTGGCGACGGGTTTCCTCGTCGCAGTCGGTGCCCTTGAACACCCACTTCACGCCCTCGGCCTTGGCCAGGGCGTCAACGTCCAGCACGGTCTGCCAGTCGGGCTTGTCCTTACGGAAGCTGGCCAGGGTGGTGGTGCGCCACAGGCCCTGCACGTGGTCGGCGTCCTGCCAGAAATTATAGACGGCGTCGCCGCGGAAGCTGACGCCCGGCACGCGGTCCTTGCTTTCGGCGATGGCCGTCGCCTCCGCCAGCAGGGCGGGGTAGCGCGGGTCGGCCTGCAGCACGGCGGTGGAGCGGTCCGTTTCCGCCTTGGCCCAGGCCAGGGCGTCTGCGTTGTTCATATCCTCCATCCACGCCCGGCTGTCCTCGGGGATGCCGGTGGGCGGCGTGGCGGGTGTGGAATCGGCGAAGGCGGCGGTCGCCCCCAGCATCAGGCCGGGCGACAGCAGAAGTGCGCTGATCGTGTTTTTCATGAACCCCATCCGTGAGGGCGGCCGACCGCTGCCACGGATCGCCCCTGCCCCTGTCTGTTGCCTTTAGTAGTGGGTCAGGACGAGGCCGGATGCAATACGCTGCTTAGGACAAATGGAGGTGACCCGGAAGTCGATCTCAGGCATCGGCCTCGCCGGCCTCGATGACGCCATCGGCCGACTTGCGGAAGATGGACGGGGTGCCGACGTACAGCAGCACCACGTCCTGGTCCGAGGCGTTGCGGGCGCTGTGCGGCTGCAGGCTGTCGAAATGCAGGCTGTCACCCGCACCCAGCTTGGCCTTGGTCTTACCCACCGTCCCCGTCATCTCCCCCTCCACGACGTAGAGGAAATCCTCGCCGTTGCGCTGGTCGGTGGGGAAGGCATGGCCGGGCGGCACCCGCATCAGGATGATGTCCAGCTTGCGGTCCGCCAGGTTGCTGGCCAGGTCGATGTAATCCACCGGGCTGTCGACCTCGATGCGCCGGGGCTTGGCCGCGCGGTGAACGATGGTGCCGCTGTCCGGCACCTCCATGAAATAGGTGAGGTCCACGGTCAGGGCGTCGGCCAGGGCCAGCAGCGAGACCAGCGAGGGCACGCTCAAATCCCGTTCCGCCTGGCTGATAAAGGGGGCGGACAGGCCGGAGCGCTCGGCCACCTGCTGCAGGGTCAGGCCCAGCGCCTTGCGCCGCGCGCGGATACGGTCGCCCATAGGCATTTGCCGCCGGCGGTCGGTGGCGCTGACGATCTGCATGACTGTATGCCCCCCTTTAACTCAGGCCCATCCCGGCGCCCCCCGGCACCGTCCCGTCTTTACCCCGGTTGGTCCCGGGATACGCGATGGCGGCTTAACGTTTGTCCCTCCCTGGTAATGCGCCCTCGCGCGCGGGTAAAGCCGTCAACCCCCGCCGCCGCCGCATAGCGGCGACGCCTGGGGCGGGACGGTTCAAATTTGTGGATGCGTCAAAATTTTGCATGGGCGGCCGAATGGCCGCACCCCCGCGATTTGGGGCACGCTATTCATCCTTGAACGCCACGCGGACATTGCCCCAGATGCGGCCGCGCACCCGGATGGGGGCGTCCACCTCCTTCAGGCGAACGATGACCCCGCCGCCCATGTCTCGCGAATAGGACTGCACCAGGAAATCGCCGGTGTTACGGCCGGCGGCCAGGCCGGCGCGGTCGTTAAACAGGCGGCGGTTGCGGCTGTGCGCCATGTTCCAGGTATAGTCGCCCGGCCGTTGCGGCTGCGACACCCGCTTCATGTGGGTGGGCAGATAACCCGAGGGCACAACGGCGGCGCAGAACTGGATGCGCGGGTCGCCTGCCGCCACCGGTTCCTGGATGTCGGGGAACAGGCGGTCGGTGATGGGGGTGTAGGCCGCCATGTACTGCTGCGGATCGGTGTCGGGAATGGGGTCCAGGTCGTGCGAGAACAGCGCCGTCTCGGTGATTTCGCCCGCCTGCAGGGCCCTTTCCAGCGCCTGGCCCATGCGGCCGGCGGCGCCCAGCGCCAGGTCGATGAAGCCGCGGTGCCGTTCCAGCGCCCGGTCCAGCGTCGCCTTCAGCCGGCTTTGGGTCGCGGCATCGACATGGATGAAGCACAGGTGCAGGCCCAACTCGCTGGTGCCCGCCACCACCGCCGCCACCGTGCCCACACCCTCCACGGCCAGCGCCACCTCCTGCTGGTCGGCCAGGGCGGGCAGGCCGTCCGCCGCGACCAGGGCGCCGCGCGCCGACAAGTCCTGTAGCCGGCCGGCGTAGGGGCGGCCGTTCACCTCCACCGTCGCCGGCATGTCGCAGGGCACGCGGTCGGCGGCGCGGCGGTCACCGGCCAGCGACTGGCGCAAGGCGATGGTCATGCGCCGCTTCAGGTCCACCACCGCGGTCTGCGTTTCGCCAACCCGCAGATCCAGGTCGGCGGCGATGGTGGCGATCTCATCAGATTGTCCCCGGATGCTGCCCACGCTGTGCGACACCTGCCGGGCGGCGCCGGCGGATTCCGACGCGCTGCGCCCGATCTCGGCATTGGCGGCGGATTGCTGCTCCACAGCCGCCGCCGTGGCGGACGAGGCCTCGTTGATTTCACTGATCACGGTGATGACAGCACGGATGGCGTCCACGCTGGCCGACACGGCGCCGCGCAAGCCCGCCACCTGGGTCCCGATGTCGTCCGTGGCCTTCTGCGTCTGGCCAGACAGCGACTTCACCTCATGCGCCACCACGGCGAAGCCCTTGCCGGCGTCACCGGCCCGCGCCGCCTCAATGGTGGCGTTCAGGGCCAGCAGGTTGGTCTGACCGGCGATATCGGCGATGAGGTCGGTGACGGTGCCGATCTGGCGCGTCGCCTCCTCCATGCGTTCGATGGCGCCGGCGGCCAGGCGGGCGCTGTCTACGGCGCGGCGGGCCACGTCGCTGGAGCGGGCGGCCTGGCGGGCGATCTCATCCCCGGCGGCGCCCAGCTCCTCCGTCGCGGCGGCGACGTTGCCGGCGTTGCCGCTGGCCTGCTCCGCCGCGGCCGACACGGCCACCGTGTTCTCCCGCACCACGGTCACGGCCTGCTTCAGATGGGCCACCCCATCCACCGCGCGGTGGCTGCCCCGCTCCACCCCCATCCAGGTGGCGGTCAGGTCGGCCTCGATGGCGCGGCAGGTTTCCAGCAACGCCAGGCGCGCCTCCTCGCGCGTGCGCTCCATCAGTTCCACCCGCTCGTCTGTGCTGAAGGCCAGGCGCGCCCGCAGGGCCCGCAGCGTCGCGGTCATGGCCTGGAACTCCGCCACCGGGTCCGCCGGCATGGCGTGGTCGAATTCCCCCGCCGCCACGGCGGCGAAGTGCCCCTCCACCCGGCCCAGGGCTTGGCGCAGAGTGCGCAGGATCAGGCTGCCGCCCAGCACGGACACGGCCAGCGACACCAGGATGATGGCGGCGTTGGCGCCCAGCCACAGGGCGCTGTTGGCGCCCGCGTCCATCTTTTCGCCAAAGGGCCCGAGGAAACGCAGGCCGCCCGCCACCAAGGTGCAGGCGATCATGGTGCCCATGGTCAGGATCATGCGGCCGCGCACACTGCCGGCGTAGTGGCGCAGGCGGGGACCAAGGCCATTGGCCACGGCCACGCCGTCCTTGAGAGTCCCCCGGCCAGCGCGAAGCTCGGCATACAGCGCCTCGGCCGCGCGCACCTCGTCCCGGCCGGGCTTGCTGCGGATGGAGATGAAGCCCGCGACCGTGCCGCCCTCCATCACCGGCGTGACATTGGCGCGCACCCAATAATGATCGCCGGCCTTGGTGCGGTTCTTGACCAGCCCGTCCCAGGGCCGGCCGGCGCGGATGGTGGCCCAGAGGTCGGCGAAGGCGGCCTTGGGCATGTCGGGATGGCGCACCAGGTTGTGCGGTGCGCCGATCAGTTCCTCATGGCTGAATCCGCTGAGGCGGACGAAGGCGCGATTGGCATAGGTGATGCGGCCCGACGGATCGGTGCGGGAGACCAGCAGCTCCCCCTCGCGCAACTCCACCTCACGGTTGGTCACGGGCCCCGTGTCGCGCATCGCATTCCTCCCCCGAGTACCTGTCCCAGGCCGTTCCTTTCGCCCCCGATACGGGCTCTGGCCTGGTGTCCAGCCTCGCGCCGGAAAGGTTAACCCGGCGTAAAGGCTTTAGCCGCCTGACCAAAAGTAGTGAATCATCCCCCTAAAAAGTCATTAATCTCTGATATTGAAATTAATAATGATTCTCACTATCGTGGTCCGACCGGAAATCACAGCTGCCAGGCCCGAGATGCCCCACGATCTGATGATCACCCACCGCGACAGCCTGCCTCAGCCCGCGCCGCTGGAAGGCCTGAGTTCCGGGGAAAGATTGCTGGTATGGAGCCTGCGCCACATGGCCCAACCGTATTCCAGCCCGGCCCGGCGCGGCTGTCCCCTGATCCGCCACGCCTTCCTGCAGGCCTGCGGTGAGGACGCGGACGAGGTGATGGCCACCTTCCGCGCCTTTCTGCTGCTGTACGGCCGCTCGGCCCGGCAACAGCCGCTGGTGGGGTGCCCCGGTTGCCAGGATCTGACGCCGGATGAGCGAAAGCTGCTGCGCCTGCTGGCCTTGGCACAGCCCTCCGCCGACCCCACCGCCGCCGCCCGGCTTTATGCCTTGGTGGAGCACCTGATGCGGCCGGGGACCACCGACGGCCTGATGGTGGCGTCCCGCGCCATGGCCGGCGCCCTGGCTGCCCACGGCCTTTCCCTGCCGGTGCGGCCCATGGCGCTGGAACGCACCGCCACCCCCGGTCGCTATGACGCCTGACGCAGCGTGACACCTTCCGTGGTCCGGAAAGGCGGCGATCAGGAATCCGCGCTGAGGTGCACGCGGTTGCGGCCCGCCGCCTTGGCGGCGTAGAGGGCCAGGTCGGCCCGGCGCAGCGCGTCGGCCAAGCCGTCGTCCCCGCCGGACACTCGGGCGGCGCCGATGCTCACCGTCCAGGCCAGGGTGGCATGGCCGTTGACCGGGGCCGCCTCCACCACGCGACGCAAGGTCTCGGCCCGGGCAGCGGCGTCCACGGTATCGGCGTCCGGCAGCAGGACGGCGAATTCCTCGCCGCCGATGCGGCCCGCCACCTCGCCCTCCCGCAGCCAGCCTTGCAGCAGCCGGCCGAACTGGGACAGCACACGATCACCCGCAGCGTGGCCCAAGGTATCGTTGATGGCCTTGAAATGATCGATGTCGATCATCAACAGGGCTTGGGGCTGGCCCGCCTCACGCCCGCGGCGCACCTCCCGCTCCCCCACATCCAGGAAATGGCGGCGATTGGGCAGGCCGGTCAGCACATCGCGGGTGGCCATGTCGTAGAGGCGGCCGGCATAGGCCTTCAGCCGGCCGACCAGGGGGCGGAAGATGAAAACGGCCTCGGCCAGCAGGGTGGTCAGCAGGATGGCCAACACGCCCTGCTGCGCCCGCCGCAATCCTTCGATGCGCTCCGTCGCCTCGGTCTCGAATTGGCGGACCGCCTGGTCCAGCATGGGCATGATGATGTCGCGGGTTTGATCGCGGATCTCGCCGAAGGCGCGGGCGCGGATGTCGGCCGTGCCCGCGTCCAGGGGCTGCGGCCCCTCCGACCCCGCCAGGATGCGGGCGGCCAGAACCAGATCGCGGGTGCGGCGGTCCAGGTCGGTGGGCGGGGAGAAGTAAAGGGCGCGGGCGGCGTCCGACAGGCCATGGGTGATGCCCATGTCGCCGGTGCCGCCCAGCAGGGCGCGATGCGCCCGTTCCATGGTGGCGGCCGCCTGCAGCAGGGGGACGCGCGCCGCCTCGTCATGGCCCTCATAGAAGTCGCGGGCCAGCAGGCCGATGCGCTGCGACAGCATGCGCTGACGGCCGGCGACATTGATGATGGTGCCACTGTCGCGCTGCTGGGAAATGACATGGTCCAGCAGCAGGTGCACCGATCCCGACAGCAGGGCGATCAGGGACAGGGCGGCGACATAGGCCACCGTCAGGCGGCGCGTCGGAAGGCTGTCGTCGGCACGCGTCATGGTATCGGGGCGGTCCTGCGAAGGGGACGGGCGTCCCCTGCAGGGATACGGCCGCGCTTGCCAAGTGAAACTGGCCTGATCATCAACCGGACCGTTTCGTATGACAAGTGTTGGCGCCCTGACCAGAGGGCTAGTGCCGGTCCCCGGGGCCGGGAACGTCCCTGCCTTGTTCGGAGTCTTCCGGGAAACGGGCCGCGTCACGGTCTTCGCTCAGGTGAACGACCCGCCGCCCCAGGGATTGGGAACGGGACAGGGCCTGCAGGCGGCCCCGGATGTCGATGGCGTTCACGTCACGGGTCCGGGGCAGGTCACGGGTACGGGTGGGCATGGACGTCCTCTCCGTTCACGTGGGATGGCCGTCAGGCCTGTTCGATGGCTTGCGCGGCTTGGTCCAGGGCCTGGGCGATGGCGCGCGCCTGCTCTTCCGTCAGGGTCCCGCCGCGCAGACGCAAGCGCAAGGCCATTTTCAGGTTTTCCATGGCACGGACGACGGGTGCCGGGGGCATCCAGCCGCGCACCGCGCTGATCTTGTCCAGCCGTTCCTTGATGGCGGCCAGGACGTGGCGGTTTT
This sequence comes from Nitrospirillum amazonense, assembly GCF_007828035.1. Taxonomy (GTDB): domain Bacteria; phylum Pseudomonadota; class Alphaproteobacteria; order Azospirillales; family Azospirillaceae; genus Nitrospirillum; species Nitrospirillum amazonense. Next base: position 631,943 of record NZ_VITV01000001.1, read on the forward strand.
CCTCCAGGAAGGCGGCGCCGCTCTCGGTCAGGGTGTACAGCTTCTTGCCACCCTCGCCCACCGAGACCTCGGTATGGCCCATTTCCTCCAGCAGGGTCAGCGTCGGGTAGACGACGCCGGGGCTGGGGCTGTAGCCGCCGCCGACCTTTTCCTCGATGGCCTTGATGATCTCGTAGCCATAGCGGGGCTTTTCCCGGATGAGGTCCAGGAACAGGAAGCGCAGGTCGCCATTCTCGAAGACGCGGGCGGCACCGCCTCGGCCACCCCGGCCGCCGAAGCCCTCACCCCGCTCGCCCCGGCCCCAATGATCGCCGTGGCCGCCCCAGGCGCCCCAGAAGCCCTCGCCGTCGCGGCCCCGGGCGTGGCGACGTCCCCCCTCGGGGTGTTTGCCGCCATGATGTTTGAAAAAGTGCATGATGGTCTCTCGATCCTATCTCGTCTGTTATTCGATATATCGTGAATTAAGATATATCTCGATCCTTTCTTGAGTCAAGGCGTCACCGCCGGAATTTATCGCAGATCATTGACGGCCCCGCCTCAGGGCCCGGATAGTCGGGGCGAAAGATAAGGAAATGCCCATGCCCCAGCCCAGCGACACCCTGCACAATCCCATGAGCCTGGCCGGCCGGTCCCTGCTGGTCACCGGCGCGTCGGCCGGCATCGGCCAGGCCACGGCCGTGCTGCTGTCGCGCCTGGGGGCCCGCGTAACCCTCAACGGCCGGGACGAGGGGCGGCTGGCCGACACCCTGTCGCGCCTCACGGGTGAAGGGCACCGCGTGGCCCCCTTCGACATGGGCGACCTGGACGCCATCCCGGCCTGGATGAAGGAGCAGGCGGCCCTGTCCGGGCCCTTCGACGGGGTGGCACACTGCGCCGGCATGCAGACGCTGCGCCCCATCCGCATCTTCTCCCAGGAATTCTTCGACCAGGTGATGCGGGTCAACCTGGGCTCGTGCCTAGCACTGGCCAAGGGCCTGCGGCAGAAGGGCGTGCGGGCCGAGCGCTCGGCCATGGTTTTCATCTCCTCCACCGCCGCCACCGCCGCCTCGCCCGCCAACATCGTCTACGCCGCGGCCAAGGGTGGCATCATCGCCGCCACCAAGGGCCTGTCGGCCGAGTTGCTGCCGGACGGCATCCGCGTCAACTGCGTGGTGCCCAGCATCGTCATGACCGACCTGATCGAGCGCGGGTTCGAGAAGCTGAGCCAGGAACAGATCGACCATCTGCAGCGGCTGCAGCCCCTGGGCTTCGGCCATGTCGACGATGTGGCCCACGCCATCGCCTATCTGCTGGCCGACACCGGCCGCTGGATCACCGGCACGGCCCTGACCGTCGACGGGGGACGCACGGCGTGACGGCCCCCTGGATCAAGCTGGGCGACGCCGCCAGCGTGGCCGGCCATGGCGATTACCTGACGGGCCGGGCGCCGGATGCCGCCGGGGCCGCCATCCCCGTGGTGGTGCAGAATTTCCAGGGTGCCTTGAAGGCCTTCCGCAACGTCTGTTCCCACCGCTACGCCCTGATCCACGACCAGCCGTGCGGGCGTGGCCTGCTGCGCTGCCCCTATCACGGCTGGGTCTATGACGCCGCCGGCGTGCCCATCGGCATTCCCTTCGACGACAGCGACTTCCGCCTGGATGCGGAGGCTCGCCGCCGCCTGGCCCTGGCGCCGGTGGGCCTGGCCGTGGCCAACGGCCAGGTGTGGGTGAACGCGGACGCCGCCGCCATCTTCACGGAGCCGGCGTGATGGGGGAAATGCTGCCCGCCCGCTGGTTCGATGATCCCGATTGCCACGCCCGGGAACTGGCGGTGTTGCGTCGGCAGTGGCTGTACGTCGGCACCCGGTTCGACACGCCCCTGACACGTACGGTACTGGGCACACCCGTCACTGTGACCGCCGCGCTCACGGCCACGGATGGCCAGGGCCGCGCGCTGGAGGTGGACGCCTGCGGCGCCTTCGTCTTCGTGCGGCTGCAAGGCGGCGGCCCGGGCCTGGCCGACCACCTGGGGCCGGTCGCAGGGCACCTCGCCCGGCTGTCGGGCCAGTGCGACCAGCCCATCGCTGAGGACCACGTGGAGTTCGCCGCTAATTGGAAGGCGCTGGTGGAAAACACCATGGACGACTTCCACGGCTCCACCGTCCACCCCACCACCATCCATCCCGCCGTGCACGCCGACTGGCAGACACATCTGGAAACCACCCGCCACGGCCGGCACAGCACATCCAGCTGGCTGTTGTCCGATGGGACGGAGACATGGTGGCGGCGTATCGACGGCAAGGTGGGTCTGCGCCGCGTGGTGGACCACGCCCGCTATGACCATTGCTTCGTCTTCCCCAACCTGTACGTGGCCAGCTTTTACGGTGCCATGGTCATCACCCACACGGTGACGCCCCTGGCGCCGGATCGCAGCCGCCTGGACTGGCGCCTGTTCCTGCCGGTGACGGCCCCGGACAAGCCGGCCGTGGCCGCCTTCCGCCGGTCGCTGACCAGCGTGCTGGCGGGGTCCGCCCGTGCCGTGATCCTGGAGGACCAGCCGCTGTGCGAACGGGTGCAGCAAGGGCGGGCGGCGGCCCTGGGCCCCGGCATCCTGGGCCGGCGTGAGCGCCGCATCGCCGATTTCCATCACGCCTGGGCCCGCGCCCTGGGACTGGACGCCCCGCCGCTGCCGGCGGATGCGCCCTATGAGGAGAATGCCGTATGACCCTCAGCTATCGCCGGCCGACGGAAGAGGATGCGCGCCTGCTGCTGGACTGGCGCCTACGCCCCGACATCTCCCGCCACCTGTTCACGCAGGTTGAGGACGACATCGGGAAGCAGCGGGCCTGGCTGGCGCGCAGCAACGCGCGCGATGACTATCACCACCGCATCATGATGGTGGATGGGGTGCCGGTGGGTTACGCCTCCATCACCATCACTCATGCGGCCTGGGGTATCGCCACCCTGGGCGCCTACATGGCCGACCGGCGCGGGCGCACCGGCTCCGCCCCGCTGAATTTCGCCCACGCCCTGAATCACGTCTTCTACGCCCTGGGCCTGCGCAAGGTGGTGAACCAGGTCATGGCCGACAATGACCGTGTCCTGCGCGGCCAGACCATGCTGGGCTATCGCCATGTCGGCGTGCTGAAGGACCATGCCGTGAAGGAAGGTCAGGCATACGATGTCCACCTGTTCGAGATATCGGCGGCGGAATGGGCGGAAAAACGGCTGAAATTCAGGGAATATGCCGATTGGGATGGCCATATGTGGCCCCCTGGCTAAAAGGCGGATAGGCCGCAAGGTCTCTTGGTTAACGGTCGTGGAAGGGACAAGCAATTAGTTCCCAGGGCAAAGACCCCGACCATGATCCCGACCGGTTATCCCCCCATTATCATCCCCCGCCGCGTGGCGCTGTTCGCCCATTTCGACCGCGACGGCCAGATCGACGACCATGTCCTTTATTACCTGCGCAGCCTGCGCGAGGTGGCGGAGCGCATCCTCTTCGTATCCGACGGCGCCCTTATGGAGGGCCAGGCGGAGCGGCTGGCGGGCTTGGCCGAGCTGGTGCATGCCGGCCGCCACGGCGCCTATGACTTCGGCAGCTGGAAGCTGGGCGTCCAGGCCCTGGGCGGCGACCTTGCCCTTTATGACGAGGTCATCGTCGCCAACGACAGCTGCTATGGCGGCGTGTTCCCCTTCGCCCCGGTGTTCGACACAATGGCGGGGCGGGACTGCGACTTCTGGGGGCTGACCGATGGGCTGGTGGATGGCGACATCCGCTATCTGACCAGCAACTTCCTGGTTTTCCGGCCGGCGGTGACCGGCCATCCGGAATTCAGCCGCTTCTGGGACGAGGTGACGCGACAACCCGACAAGGCGGCCGTCTGCCGCGCCTACGAATTCGGCCTCAGCCAACGGCTGCTGGCCCTTGGTTTCCGTCCCGGCCGTTACCTGCCCCGGCCCTTTGTGGCCAAGGAGCTGTATTCCGACGTCTATTTCGACGCGTGCCTGGAAACATACCGCATGCCCCTGGTGAAGGTGGCCGTGTTCAGCCAGAACCAGCAGCGCGTGGCCCGCCTGCGTGAGCGGCTGGAGCGCATGGCCCAGTACTATCCCGTCAACCTTATCGAGGCGCACGTGGCCCGCCTGTGCGGCACCCCCCATCCCGTCATCCACGACCTGCCCTGGCGGCAGGAGCGTACGCGCCTGGCCCCGCTGCCCGGGACGTACAGGCGCAGCAAGTACAGCCGGAGCCTGCGCTGGTGGCTGTGTTACATTCGCGTCCTGGGCGTGCCGGTGTTCGCCACCGCCCGGCGGGTGCGGGCGGTGGCATAGCACGGGTCAGGCGGCCCGGATTTCCGACAGGAAGCGGACCACTTCCGACCGCAAAGCGATGGACTGGCTGCCCAGGGAGCGGGCGGCGGCCAGCACCTGGGACGCCGCGGCACCGGTCTCCCCCGCGGCCCCCGTCACCCGGGTGATGTTCGACGACACCTCCTCGGTACCCTGCGCCGCCTGGGTGACGTTGCGGGCGATTTCCAACGTAGTGGCGTTCTGTTCCTCGACCGCCGCCGAAATGGTGGCCGAAATGCCGTTCACCTCCTCGATGGTGCCACTGATGCCCTGGATGGCGGCGACGACGCCGCTGGTGGCCTCCTGCATTTCCTGAATTTGGCGGGCGATGTCCTCAGTCGCCCGCGCCGTCTGGTTGGCCAGGCCTTTCACCTCGCTGGCGACGACGGCGAAGCCCTTGCCGGCCTCGCCAGCCCGTGCCGCCTCGATGGTGGCGTTCAGGGCCAACAGGTTGGTCTGGCCCGCGATGGATTGGATCAGTTCCACCACGGTGCCGATGCGCTGCGCCGCGTCCGCCAGTCCTTGGACCAGGGTGTCGGACCGGGTCGCGGCCTGCGCCGCCTGGGACGCCACGCTGCTGGACCGGGCGGCCTGCCGGCTGATCTCCTGGATGGAGCTGGTCATCTCCTCCGCCGCCGATGCCACGGTCTGCACATTGGCGGAGGTCTGTTCCGCCGCCGCCGCCGTGGCGGCGGCCTGGGCCTTGGTGCGCTCCGCCACGTCGGTCATGCTCTGCGCGGTCGAGTCCAGTTGGACCGCGGCGCCGCTGACCGCCTCGAGAATGCCGGCGACCGCGCCGTCGAAGCTTTGGACCAGCCGGTCCACCGCCTGGGCGCGGCGCAACTTGGCCTCTTCCGCCTGGCGCTGCTCCGCCGCCAGCCGGTCCGCCTCAATGGCGTTCTGCTTGAACACGTCCAGTGCGCGGGCCATGGCACCCACCTCGTCCCGGCGCTGCAGGCCGTCGACCACGATGCCCCGGTCGCCCTCCGCCAGCCGGCGCATACGGTCGGTCAAGGCTGAGATGGGGGCCGCGATCGTACCGGACAGCATCAGCGCGGCCAGGATGGCCACCACGATCGCGGCGATACCGCCCAGCACCGTGGTCCAGTAGGTCATGTGGAAGGCCGCCTGCTGCTCATCATGCCGCTGGTCCAGCAAGTCCCGCTCCGCCGCCGTGATTTCGGCCACCTTGGCGCGGATGGCGTCCATTTGCGCCTTTCCGCCGTTCACCGACTCCAGCGTACGCGCCTGGTCCCGCTGGTCCGTCTTCATGCGCGCCACCAGCTTTTCCGCATAGTCGTTGCGCCATGCGCGGGCCAGACGGTCCATATCGTCCAGGCGCCGCTGCTGGGCCGCATTATCCGCCGTCAAGGTGCGTGCCGTGGCCATCGCCTGGGCATAGGCGCCGGCCCCGCTGTGGTAGGGGGCCAGCACCGCCTCGTCCGCCGCCACCAGATATCCCCGCAGGCCCGTTTCCTGGTCGACCAGGGCGGCAAGCGCCCCATCGACGGCGTCCAACACCTTGTAGCTGTGTGTGGTCCACCCGGTGCTGTCTTGGATGAAAGACACGCGGGTGTAGGTCAGGCCGCTGACCACGAAGGAGATGACCAGCACCAGGGAGAAGGCCGCGGCCAGTTTCCCCAGGATTCGAAGATTGCTTAGCAACGTCATGAGGCACGCTCCGCCAGGTGGATTTCACCCAGGGATTACGCAAAGAGGATAGGTTTCAGACCACAAGACCTTGGTTTTGCTACAAAGGTGGTATTTCAGACGATAGATACGCCCGCGGCCGGGGGACCGCGGGCCGAGGGAATAGGCCATTCGGACGCCCTCTTAATCGTCTGCCAAGGTCCGCCGCAGCCGCGCCAGCGTGCGGGTGAAGACACCAGTGTCGTTCAGCGCCCGCGACAACACCAGGGCGCCCTGGATGCCGGCCACCACCTCCTCCGCCTGGGTCTGGGCCTGGTCCGGGTCGCGGCCGGCCCGAACCAGGGCCCCGGCCAGGGCCCGGACCCAGGCGGCGAAATAGCCATGCACCTGTTCGGTGAACAGGTCACGGGCGTCACCCAAGGCGAAAACGCCCACGACGCACACCCGCTGGCCGGATCGGAAATAGGCGTCGGTGGCCTGGAACATGGCCTCCACCGCCTTCAAACCGTCTCCCGTCCGCTCGAGCGGCTCGAAGACGTGGGCGCGGAACCACCCGTCGATATGGGCCAGCACCACCTCCGCCATCTCGGCCTTGCCGCCGGGGAAGAAGTTGTAAAGGCTGCCCTTGCCCAGGCCCGTGCGGGCGGTGATGGCCGACAGGCTGGCGCCTTCGAACCCATGGTCGCGGAAGACCTCGGCCAGGACGGGGATGACGTCCTGGCGGTCGGCGAGGGTGCGCGCCATGGCCTACAGGCCCAGGTCGCTGAGGCCGGGGTGGTCATCCGGACGGCGGCCCAGCGGCCAGTGGAATTTGCGGTCCGCCTCCTTGATGGGGTGTTCATTGATGCTGGCGTGGCGCGCCCGCATCAGGCCGTCGGCGTCAAACTCCCAATTCTCATTGCCATAGGCGCGGAACCAGTTGCCGCTGTCGTCGCGATATTCGTACGCGAAGCGTACGGCAATGCGGTTTTCGGTGTACGCCCAGATTTCCTTAATCAGCCGGTAGTCAAGTTCCTTGGCCCACTTGCGGGCCAGGAAGGCCTCGATGGCCGGGCGGCCGGTGACGAACTCCGCCCGGTTGCGCCAGCGGCTGTCGACCGTGTAGGCCTGCGCCACCTTGGCGGGATCGCGGCTGTTCCAGCCATCCTCGGCGGCGCGCACCTTCTGGATGGCGGTCTCCAACGTGAAAGGCGGCAGGGGCGGACGGGACATCGGAACCTCCATGGATTAGGGTTTGTACCAATCGGTACGTTGTGGACCGATTGGTACAATGAAGCCCAACCTTTAGCAAGGGGCTTTTTTGCCCCGTCCGCGTTTTCAGCAGGGAGTCGTCAAGCGACGGCGCGCAGCGGGGCCGCCACCGCCACCAGATCCTCGATGCTGACCAGCGGCATGCCTTGGGTTTCGGCATACGCCACCAGGTCGGGCAGGCGGGCCATGCTGCCGTCGGGCTTCATCACCTCGCACAGCACGCCGGCGGGGATGCGACCCGCCCGGCGCACCAGGTCGATGGTGGCCTCGGTATGCCCGCGACGGGCCGCCAGCCCGCCGGGATGGGCGCGCAGGGGGAAGACGTGGCCGGGGCGGGCCAGGTCTTCCGGCTGGGCGCCATCGGCGATGGCCGTGCGGATGGTAGTGACACGGTCCGCGGCCGAGACACCGGTGGTGACGCCGGTCTTGGCCTCGATGCTGACGGTGAAGGCGGTGCCGTAGCGCGAGGAATTGGCGCCCACCATAGGCGGCAATTCCAGGACGCGGGCGTGTTCGTCGGTCAGCACCAGGCAGACGATGCCGCTGCAATCACGGATCAGCAGCGCCATCTGTTCCACCGTCAGGCTGTCGGCGGCGTAGATGATGTCGCCTTCGTTTTCACGGTCGGCATCATCGACGACGATCACGCCCTGGCCCGCCTGGATGGCGGCCACGGCGCGGGCCACCCGGGTTTCGGCGTCGCCGAACCGGGACAGCAGATCGTCGTCATGGGCGGGGGTTTGGGAAATCTGACTCAAGGGTCTCACTCCGTTGAACAATCGGGCGAGCCTGAATCAGGGCAAAAAGAGACTATGGGCGAACGGGAGGTTCCCCCGAGGCAGACCCCATCCGCGGACGCGCGCCCAAACCCGAGGCCCGGCAGGGCCCCAGGGGGTGCGCCCGCACATCGCGGGCCGGCTCATCCTCTTCCATCCGGACTGTAACCGTCGGCCCCGGCATTTCACCGGGTCTGCTGACCCCGTGGGCGTTACCGCCCCCGGGCGCTCGCGGGCTCCCCCTCCATCAAGAGGGGATACCGCCGGTCGGGATTTTCACCCTGCCCTGAGAACAAGCGTGTCGCCATCCGGCGATGGCCGGATGACCTGTCGGATAGGACAGGCCCGCGCCCACCCTGTCAACACGGGGACGGTTGGAATTTCCTCATGGGCCTTATGAGGGGCCCAGGCCTTGCGCCAAACGATCCAGGAAGCCCAGGGCGGGGCCGCCGGTGCGCAGCAGGCCTTTGTAGCGGGCCACCGGTTCCGGCACCGTGCGCAGGATGTGGGCGAACTGCGCCGCCTCGGTTGCGGTCAGGTCGGCCAGGGCGCGCTGATAGGTGCGGATGGTGAACAGCACGGCGCCGGTGGCGGGCAAGCGGCGCAGGGTCTGGCGTTCGATACGCAGGAACAGGCGGTGCGCGGCGTTGTCGGCGATGATGGCGCCATCGGCGGCGGTGTGCGCCACCTCATCCGGCTGGAACAGGGCAGAATCGTCGTTCAGGCCCCAGTTCATGCGCCATACCGGCCGTTCCGGCGCCAGGGTTTCCAGGAAGCGGTCCACCGGCCGCCCCAGTTTCTCGCCATACAGGGCGACGGGCGCGTGGATACCGGCCATGGGCCGCCCCAGCTTTTCATGCAGACGCCAACGGTTGGGAAAGCACAGCACGGCGGCCGCCAGCACCGGCACGCCATCAGAGTCCGGCAGCAACAGGCAAAGATCCTCCGCCACCAGGCGGCCGGCGACCTCCAGCGGATTGGCGCCGGCGGCCGCCAAGTCCCATACCTCCCCGGTGATGTGGCAGGTGAAACGGTGCCCCTCGCGGGCGTAGGCACGCGGGAAGTGATGGGGCAGATGGTCCGCCAGCAACGCCAGCACTTCCCCCTGGGCCGCCTCGCTGCCCGGCAGGAAGCCGGTCACGGCCCCGTGCCGCTGGGCCAGCAGCTGGCGGCGCTGCGCCAGCAGGGCGGGGCAGCTGTCGTCCACCATCAGCCACCGGGCGGGGTCCAGGGCCATCAGGCCCATGGCCATGCGCCAGTCGCCGCCGTTGAACGGCCAGCACGGCTGCTCCGGCGGCAGGTCCCAGGCGTTCACGGGCGTCAGACTTCCAGCGGCGCGAAATCGTCCGGCATCTCCGCCAGCGTGGGCTCGGCGATGGGCCCGACCTCCGCCACCAGGGTGCCCCAGGACCAGCCGACGCCGAAGCCGGCCATCAGCAGCTTCTTCGGACCTTCCGCCAGCATGGGGCCCAGGCGATGGCAGATGGCCAGCGGGACGGAGGCCGAACTGGTGTTGCCGAATTTCTCCATGTCGATCAGGAAGCGCTCGGGCGCCGCCCCGATCTTCTTGCGGATGTGGTCCAGCATCATGCGGTTGGCCTGGTGCGGGACGATCATATCCAGATCGTCCAGCGTCACGCCGGCATGCTCCATGGCCTCGCGCAGCAGCGGCGGGACGGAGCGCAAGGTGAAGGTGAAGACCTCCGCCCCGTTCAGGTGCAGGCGGGCGTCGCGGTAGAGGCGCTTGTGCTCTTCCTCCGACCAGGGTTCCTCCCCCGGGATCAGGCAGTCGCGCTTGCCGCCGGCCTTGACGAAGATGTGCTTGGCCCCGCTGCCATCCGTACCCAGGATGGCGTGGATGGGGGGGGCATCGGCATCCACCTCCAGCGCCGTGGCGCTGCCGGCGTCGCCGAACAGGGGAAGGGTGGCGCGGTCATCCGGGCGCAGCCAGCGGGCGGAATTGTCACCGGCCAGCACCAGGGCACGCCGCGCCGTGCTGCCGCCCAAGAGGCGCGCCGCCATCCAGGTACCGTAGGCGAAGCCGGAACAGCCCAGCGGCACGTCGAAGGCCGCCGTGCTGGTGGGCAGGCCCAGGCGCCGCTGCATGACCGCGGCGGTGACGGGCAGCACGTAATCAGCATCCTGGCTGACGAAGATCAGGAGATCGACCGAGGCCGGGTCCCAGCCCAGCTGTTGCATTAGCCCCTCGGCCGCCGCCACGCACATGTCGGACGCCATGTAGGGCCGGGGCAGCAGACGCCGCTCCGCCACGCCGATGGTGGCGTAGAGCTTCTTCGCCTCATCTTCCGTGAACAGGGTGTGGTCTTCCAGATAGGAATGCCGTTCCTTCGGCACCACGGCCCGGAAGCCCTTGATCCGCACGCCTTCGACGATGGCCTTCACCGCAACCCGCCCTGAGAGAAGTGTCCTTAGCTGCTATACTATGGCCATTCCCGCCCCGATGCCAAAGGCCCTCTGTTGAGCACCATCCTGATCCGCGCCGACGCCACCGCGTCCATGGGCACCGGCCACGTCATGCGCTGCCTGTCGGTGGCGGAGGCCCTGAAGGAACGGGGGATATCACCCCTGTTCGCCGCCGTGGACCTGCCGCCGGCCCTGGCGCATCGCCTGGATGCCGCCGGCTTCGGCGTAAGCCTGGTGCCGGGCCCGGCGGCAAGCGGGGCGGATCTGGCCGGCCTGGCCGAACAGATCCGCCGGCACCACGCCGGCGCCGTGATCCTGGACGGTTATCACTTCAACGATGACTATCGTGCCGGACTGGCGGCGCTGGGCAAACCGGTCATGGCCTTCGATGACGGGCCGGGGACGCGGCCCTTGCACGCCCATATGATCGTGAACGCCGGCGCCGCCGTGGACGCCGCCGCCTATCGGGCCGCCAACCCGCATGCGGTCCTGGCGCTGGGGCCCGCCTATGCCCCCCTGCGGGCGGAGTTCCGCCGGGCGCGCGGCCAGGCCCTGCCCCCCCTGGACAGCCGCGGCCGCCTATTGCTGACCTTCGGCGGCACCGACCCGGCGGGCCTGACGCTGCCCTGCCTGAAGCGCCTGGCCCCGGCCCTGCCCGCCGGCGTCGGCCTGGACGTGGTGGTGGGCGGCAGCAACCCCAACACCGACTGCATCCGCACCGCCGGAGACCGCTACCCCAACACGGTTGTCCATGTGGAAACACCGCGCATGGCCGACCTGATGCGCGAGGCCGGCCTGGCCCTGTCCGCCGCCGGCGGCACGCTGGGGGAGCTGGCCTGCCTGACGGTGCCCACGCTGCTGGTGGTGGTGGCGGACAACCAGGCCAGCAGTGCCGGCGCGGTGGCGGCATCGGGCAAGGCCCGAGTCATCGATGCACGCAGCATGGACAAGGCCGAGGCGGCGGAGCGCATCACGGCCGACGCCCTGGCGCTATGGGCCGATGCCGACGCACGCGCGGCCCTGAGCCACCGTATAGGCGAGGGCGATGACGGCCACCTGGTGGATGGGTTGGGCGCGGTGCGCATCGCCGACGCGTTGCTGGCCCTGCCAGGCTGATCGCCGTTATGGTCGCCGCATGACCCCGCCCGATCTCGACGCGCTTTCGCCGCTAGACCGCATCCTGCTGCGCCTTATCGCCCTGATCGGCCCGCTGCCGCCGGCCCGCGCGCTGCTGGATTGCCTGAACCAGGCGCGCGTTAGTCCGGCGCTCTGGACCCATGAGGCGTTGACCGAGGCGCAGAACAGCCTGCGCCGACACGGCCTGCTGAACAACAAGATGGCCTGCGCGCCCGCGCTGGCCCACACCGTGGCGACCACGGCGCTCGAAACGGCGGAGGGCAAGGCCCTGGCCATCGCCATCCGCACCCAGTTGCCCGGCGACTCGAAAAGCTATTGGGACCCCAAGCTGGTGGAGATCGATTTCGCGCGTGGCCTGAGGTTGGCCGCGTTGCAGAACGATGGGGCGGAGGTCCAGCGCCTGCTGGGCCTGGTCAGGCGTCCCGCCCATGCGCTGCCGGAGCTGTTCAATCGCCATTTCACGCTGGTGCCGCTGGGGGTCGACTGGCTGGCCGGACGCGCGCCGGTGATCCAGGCGACGCTGCTGGCGGCGAAGCTCGGCCATTGGATGGCCACGGCGGAAATGTCGCCGGATTTACCGGCCCTGGTGGACCACGCCCAGGCGCACCCGATCCTGCGCCGCGATTGCTTCACCCTGATCGCCGACTTCCGGCTGTTGAGCGGGCAATTGCCAGCGTTGCAAGCGTTGCTGGCGGATGCGCCGACGCCGGAGGCGGCCCTGCCCTATGCCGCCGCCCACGCCCTGCTGTCGGAGGACGCGCCCCGGGCCCGTGCGCTGTTCGGCGAGGCCGTGACGCAGCACCGCCGGGCCCTGCGCAAACGCAAGGGCGGCCTGCCTGGACACCTTGGCGTGCTGCATCTGTGTGCGCAATTGGCTGGGGGCGACCCGGCCCAGCACGCCGCCATCCCCGCCCTGGCGCAGGACATGGCCCAGGCGGGGCAGATCCCCCTGGGCTCCATGGCCGTCGAGGCCCTGGCCAGCCTGGCCGCCAACAAGCCGGAAGCGGCGCTGAACGGCGTGAAATGGTTGCTGAGCGCCACCGACACCATGGCACGGCCCTCCCCCCTGGGCCTAGGGCTGGTGGCCGTGGCGGCGGCCGTGGTGGATGCGACGCTAGCCCGCCAGCATGCCGACGCCTGGGACCAGTGGTTCCGCCATCTGGCCCCCACCATGCCCCTGGCCGCCGACCTGATGGCGGAGGTGCTGGCCCGGGTGGCCAACGACCCGACCCCCTATCAAACCCATCTGGCGCGGCCCGACAGGTGGGTGACGCTGCGCTTCTTGACCCTGCTGCCGGTCAAGGAACCGTGGGAGCGGGCGCTGGAGAGCCTGGAGGTGCTGCTGGAACCGCCGGCGCCGGTAGAAAAGAAGATGACGGGCAAGCGCCTGGCCTGGCTGGTCGATCCCAGCAGCGGCGCGGTGGAGCCGGTGGAACAGGTGCAGCAGCGCGGCCCGACCAAAAGCCCGACCCAGGGCTGGAGCGTAGGCCGGCCCATCCCGCTGAAGCGCCTGTACCAGGGTGACGCCCAGCTGAGCTATCTGGATGAGTTCGACCGGCGGGTCATCGCCACCATCGCCCGCGATTACGACGGCTGGGGCCACGGCCGCTCCCGCTACGACTATTTTCTGCCACCACGCGACACGCTGCCGGCCCTGGTGGGCCATCCCCGCGTGTTCTATCGCCGCCAGCCGGGACCGCCGGTGGAGCTGGTGCTGGCGCGGCCGGAGCTGGTGCTGGCCGGCACCCGGGGCGGCTACCGCCTGGCCCTGTCGCATCCGGCCGAAGAGGTGGACGCCATCATCGAGGTGGAGGGGCCCACCCGCTGGCGTGTGGTGGTGATCGACGACAAGGCCGTGGCGGCGGGCAAGCTGCTGGGCGCGGACGGCATCACCGTGCCGGCCATGGCGCGCGACCGCCTGGCCGCCATCGCGCGCTCCCGCATGCCCGACCTGCCGGTGCGGGTGGAGGCCGCCGACCTGGACGAGGGCCGGACGGAGGCGGGCGACCCCGCCCCGGTGGTGCGGCTGCGCCTGCTGGACCCTGGTTTGAAGGTCTCGCTGGTCGTGCGGCCGCTGGGCCCCGATGGCCCCCATTTCGCACCGGGCCAGGGCAGCCGGCGCGTCACCGGCAACGGCCGGCGCGCCCTGCGCGACTTGGCGGCGGAGGAACGCCTGGCCCAGGCCCTGGCCGACGCCTGCTTCAGCCTGGGTGGCGAAGGCCGGGAATGGGAGCTGGAAGGCCTGAGCGCCGCGCTGGAATTCCTGAGCGAGCTGAAGGCCCTGCCCCAACCGCCGGCCCTGGAGTGGCCGGAGGGGCAGAAGCTGACCCTGCGCGGCGACGAGGCCGGCACCAGCCATTTCAGCACCACAGTCAAAAGCACCGAAAGCTGGTTCGCCGTGGCCGGGACCCTGAAGCTGGACGAAGGGCTGGTGCTGGACCTGAAGGATTTGCTGATCCGGCTGGAGGACGCGCCCGGCCGTTTCGTGCCCCTGGGCGACGGCCAGTTCGTGGCCCTGGACCGCCATTTCCGCCAGCAGCTGGATCGCCTGCTGCGCATTGGGGGAACAAAGGTGCCGCGCGCGGCCGGTACCGCCCTGCGCGGCCTGGTCGAGGAAGCGGCCTCGGCCCAGGTGGACCAGGCTTGGCGCGCCTTCATCCAGAACCTGGACGACGCGGCGGCCTGGCAGCCGCGCCTACCCAACGGCCTGACCGCCGAACTACGCGACTACCAGGCGGAGGGTTATTTCTGGATGAGCCGGCTGGCGCGCCTGGGGGCGGGCGCCCTGCTGGCCGATGACATGGGCCTGGGCAAGACGGTGCAGGCGATAGCCCTGATGGCGGCCAAGGCCGGCGACGGCCCCATGCTGGTGGTGGCCCCCACCTCCGTCGCCGGCAACTGGCAATCGGAACTGGCGCGCTTCGCCCCCGGCCTGACCGTCCACCGCCTGGCCGAGACGGGCGGGCGGCAGGAGGTGCTGCGCGCCCTGGGGCCCGGCGACGTGCTGGTCACCACCTATGGCCTGCTGGTGCGGGAGGAAGCCTTGCTGGCGGCCGTGCCCTGGGCCGTGGCCGTGCTGGATGAGGCGCAGGCCATCAAGAACCCGGATACGCGCCGCGCCCAGGCCGCCCGCGCGGTGAACGCCGGCTTCCGCCTGGCCCTGACCGGCACGCCGGTGGAAAACGACCTGGAAGAGCTGTGGAGCCTGTTCCAGTTCACCAACCCCGGCGTGCTGGGCAGCCGCAAGACCTTCGCCCAGCGCTTCGGCACGCCCATCCAGGCGGCGCGCAGCCCTGGCGCCCGCGCGGCCCTGCGCGCGGTGGTCCAACCCTTCCTGCTGCGCCGGACCAAGGGCGCCGTGCTGGCCGAACTGCCGCCGCGCACGGAGCAGACCCTGCTGGTCGAGCGTGGGGCGGAGGAGATCGCCTTTTACGAAGCGTTGCGCCGCCGCGCCTTGGAAAAACTGGAGGAGATGTCGGGAGAGCGATCCCGCATCCATATCCTGGCGGAGATCACGCGCCTGCGGCAGGCCTGCTGCCACCCCGACCTGGTGGCGGCCGACGCGCACCTGCCCTCGGCCAAGCTGGACGCCTTCCTGGAACTGGTGGAAGAACTGCGCGAGGGCGGCCACCGCGCCCTGGTGTTCAGTCAGTTCATCGGCCACCTGGACCGCGTGCGCACCGCCCTGGACCGCATGGGCGTCACCTATCAACTGCTGGACGGCAGCCTGGCGGCGGCGGAGCGGCAGCGGCGGGTGGCGGCCTTCCAGGCGGGCGAGGGCGATCTGTTCCTGATCAGCCTGAAGGCCGGCGGCGTGGGCCTGAACCTGACGGCGGCCGACTATGTCATCCACCTGGACCCCTGGTGGAACCCGGCCGTGGAGGACCAGGCCTCCGATCGCGCCCACCGCATCGGCCAGCGCCGGCCGGTGACCATCTATCGCCTGATCCTGAAGGGCAGCATCGAGGAGGGCATCGTGGCCCTGCACGGTCGCAAGCGCGACCTGGCCGACGCCCTGTTGCAGGACGCCGACACCGCTGGGTACTTGTCGGATGAGGATCTGCTGGCCCTGATCCGGGGTGTGGGGTGAATCCGCCTACCAGTGCCGGTCCACCCAGATCCACGCTTCGATGAAGCCGCCCAGGACGGCCAGCAAGGCCACGGTCAGGCCCAGGCTGCGGGCGAATTCGCCGAACTCGCCCTGCTTATGGGCGCTGCGGGCGGTCAGCACCAGGTAGGCCGCCACCATGGCACCGATGATCACCCAGACGGAGACGCCGTGGATCCAGCCGCTGACGGTGTCGCTGAGGTCGTAGTACCAGTCGGGCATGGGGCCGGGTCCAAGAGAAAAGGGCGGGGCGCCCCGTCGGAACACCCCGCCCCCCCTTTAGACGATAATGCTCAGTTGCGATAGGCCGGCGGCAGGGCCGCGTCGGGCGTCTGGTAGCGATGGGCCAGATCCTGTGCCCGACTGGTCAGGGGCGCCTCGGTCCCGCGGACGAAGACATGCTCCGCCACCGACAGGATTTCCAAGGGGTCGCCGGACCACACCACCAGGTCGGCGTCACGGCCGGGCTCGATCGAGCCCGCCCGGTCACTGAAGCCGAAGACCTTGGCCGGGGTGGCGGTGATGGCCGCCAGCGCCGCCGGCCACGGCATGCCGTGGGCGACGGCGTTGCCGGCGTTGTAGCGCACCTGGCGGGCGTAGTGGCCGACGTAGGGCCCCTTGATCACCACGGTGGCACCGGCCGCCTGCAGGATGGCGGCGTTTTCCAGGCGCGCGTTCAGGCTTTCGAAGTCACGCGGCAGGTTGGCCAGGGGATCGACCACCACAGGCACGCCCGAGGCCGCGATCTCCGGCGCCATCATCCAGCCTTCCTCCACCCCATCCAGGATGAGCTTCAGCTTCAGGCGCTTGCCCAGTTCCAGGGTGCGGCGGATGTCGGCGACCCGGTGCACGCCCACCAGCAGGGGCATCTTGCCCTGGATGACCGGCAGCAGGGCCTCAAGGTCCTCCTTGCTCTGGCGGTAGGGCCGGTGGGTGCCGTGCTCATACCCGCCCTTGTTGGCGGCGTAGCTGGCCGCCTCCTCCAAGCTGGATTCCAGCAGTTGCAGCACGCCGCCATGGCTGCCGCCCAGATGCTCCATGGCCTCGATACCCACATCGACCACCAGCACGGCGCGGCGCTTGGTGATGCTGTCCGTGCCGCCGGACATGTCGACCACGGCCGCCTGGCCGGCGAACAGCTTTTCCCCCTTCTTTTCGCCCCGTCCCGACAGCTCCGGCGTGACCAGGGCCCGGGTGACGCCGCCCACGCGGGCCACCGGCACCAGCATGGAGGCGGGGTTGATGCCCAGCGACACGTCGAAGGACGCCGACATCTCGGCCGTCGCCCCGGCGAAATCGTTGCTGGAGGCCTCGCCCTCCACCTCGCCGGCGCCCAGGCTGGTGTCGCTGGCCACCAGGCCCGGCGTCACGATGTGGCCCTTGGCGTCCACCCGGCGCGCGTCGGCCGGAATGGATACCGAGGCGCCCACCGCCTGGATACGGCCATCGCGGATGAGGATGGTGCCGGACGGAATCTCCCCCGCCGGACCCATGGTCTCGATACGCGCGTTGGTGATGGCCACCGTCTCGGCGCCGGCGGCGCCGGCCAGCAGGACCAGGGATGAGGCCGCGGCCATCAGGGTATGGCCCATTAAGGTGTGACGGCGGCTCATTGCGGCTGCTCCGTGCTGGTGGTCAAGACGGGGCGGCCGGGTCCGACGCCCTGGGGCCCGGGATGGGCAGGCCCGGTCTGGCCCAGTTCGAAGTCGGACTTGGGTTGTGCCGCCGGGTCATGGCGATCGTAGACCAGGGCGCCGTCGATGAAGACTTGGTCGGCCGTGGCGTAGACGCTGAAGGGATCGGCGCTCCACAGCACCACGTCCCCCATCTTGCCGGGTTCCAGCGTGCCGGTCTTGTCCAGCACGCCGATGGACTTGGCGGGGTTGGCCGTCACCCACTTGATGGCCTCGGCCTCGTCGATCTGGATACCCATGCGCCGGCCGGCGGCCAGGGCGATGGTCGCCTCCTGCACCAGGTGCTGGGTCAGGATGTCATCGTCGGAGTGGATAACGGTGCAGACGCCGGCCTTCTGCAGCAGGGCGGCATTCTCCTCGATGCCGTCGTAGGCCTCCATCTTGAAGCCCCACCATTCGCCCCAGGTGGCGACGCAGATGTCCTCCTTCTTCAGGATGTCGGCGATCTTGTAGGCCTCCGACCCATGGTGGAACATGGCGATGTGGAAGCCGAACTCGTGCGAGATGTCGATCATCTGCGCCATCTCGTCAGCGCGGTAGCAGTGGTTCTGCACCAGGATGCTGCCGTCCAGCACGCCGGCCAGCGTGTCCATCTGCAGGTCGCGCTTGGGCGCGTCGGGCGCCTTGTCGCCCTTGCCCGCCTTGTAGTCGGCCAGCTTGCGGCGGTAGTCGTCCCACTTGCGGCGGTATTCCTGGGCGTCGATCCAGGCCTTGCGATAGCCGAAGACGTTGCCCATGCGGGTGGCCGGGGTGCGACCCTTGCTGCCGTAGACGCGCTTGGGGTTCTCACCGCAGGCCATCTTCAGCCCATAGGGCGCGCCGGGGAACTTCTTGTCCTGCACCGTGCGGCCGGGCACGTTCTTCAGGATGACGGCGCGACCGCCGAACAGGTTGGCCGAACCCGGCAGGATCTCCAGCGTGGTGATGCCGCCTTCCAGCGCGCGGATGAAGCCCGGATCCTGCGGCCAGACGGAATGTTCGGCCCATACCTGCGCGGTGTTGGGGTCCGTCATCTCGTTGCCGTCGGAATTGGCCCAGACGCTGGGCGTGGCATAGACGCCCAGGTGGCTGTGGGCGTCGATGATGCCCGGGGTCACGTACTTGCCATGGGCGTCGACGACCTTGGCGCCGGCCGGCACCGCGATGTCCTTGCCCACCGCCGCGATCTTGCCATCCACCAGCACCACCGTGCCGCCGTCGATGCGGGCGCCCGTGCCGGTGAAGATGGTGGCGCCCACCAGGGCCGTCGCCACCGACGGCAGGGGATGGTAGGTGCTGGGGAAGGGGTTCTTGTCATCGGCCGGATCGAGGCCGGCGTAGACCGGCTTGTCCTTGCCTTTGTCAGCCGGGGATGCGGCCGGGCTGTCCTGGTGCGCGCTGGAAGCGCAGGCGCCGAGCAGCGCCAGTGCGGCCACCAGCGGGACCACGCGATGGTGTCGTTTCATGGAAGTATCGTCTTCCCGTTCTGCCGGGTGCCCGAAAAGGCGCCCGCCCCGGGATGGGAACGCCGCCTTCGCCCCTGTTGATTGTTGTAACGCCCCAAGGGGTTAAGGCAGGCCGCCTCAAAAAAGCGCACTGCTTCAACCTTGTTGATCAGGCTAACAGAGGCCGGGGCGCCTGGAAACGGCGCGATACAGTTCCGTTACAAATCGGATAGAGTATCCGATCTGTTCCCGATGCGCCGGCGGCGGACGCAGCGGTATTACGCTTCCAGGTACAGCGCCGCCAGTTCGCCGGCGGTGGTGAACTGGCGAAAGCCGGCCCGGAAGGGATCCATGCCGGTCAGCTGCTCCAGCGCCACCAGCAGGGTGGCGAGGTCCAGGCTGTCGAAGGGCAACCCGCCGTCCAGGAACCGTGTCTCCGGCCCGAAGGATCCGGTCCAGGCCTCGCCCTTGTCGGCCAGGATCTTCAGGACCTCACTATGGATCAGCGCGAGCATGGCGCCCTCGTTCAGTCCGATCGTGCTCATGCGTGGAACTCCGTCAGCAGGGCATTGACCCGCGTGGCCGCCTGCGCCTGGGGCATGTGGCCGACGCCGGGCAAGCGATGCAGGATGATATGGGGTGGGATGGCGCCTGCCTCCGGCGGCGGCACGATATCGTCGGCCTCGCCCCAGATCAGCTGCAGCGGCGGCAGCGGCTGGGTCCAATCGAACTGCCGCGGGGCGGCGTCGATGTCGGCCACCAGTCGGTCCAGCAGCCGGGTCAGCGGGCCGCGCGCCACGGGGTCCGCCAGGCGGGACAGGAAGGCGCGCGCCAGCACGTCGCGGTTGGGCGGCGCCCCCGCGAACAGCCGGTCGATCAAGGCGCGGGCCTGGTCCAAGGTCTCCAGCGTGCACAGCGCGTGCAGGAAGGCCGCATCCACCCGGCTGCCCAGCCCGGCGCAGGCGATCAGGCTCATGCGGCGCAGCCGGTCCGGATGGCGTTCGGCCAGCAGCAGGCTGACCCTGCCGCCCATGGAATGGCCGATGATGTCAGCCTTGTCCACGCCGGCGGCGTCCATGAGCCGCACCACCCAGTCGGCGACACCGCCCAGGCCGGACGGCACGTCGAGGGTGGAGGCGCCATGGCCCGGCAGATCCACGGCCAGCACTCGGCGGCCGATTGACCCCGGCGCACCCTTCACCAGCGCCTGGATGTTGAATTGCCAGGACAGCGCGTCGCCGCCGAAACCGTGGATCAGCACCAGCGGCGCGTCGCCGGTCTCCTTCGGGCCCCGGTCGACGGCGGCGCCGGGGCCGCCGGCGAAACGCAGCATGCGGCGGCCCGCCAGCAGCCGTTCCGGCTCAGTCCCTGAACTCACCGGTCAGGCCGTGACGTGGTCCGACACCAGGGCCAGCAGGTCGTCCACGGTCTTGGCCTTGGCCAGATCCTCGCCCGCCACCACGGTGTTGAACTTCTCGTCCACCAGGGCGATGAAGCTGATGACCGCCAGGCTGTCCCAGCTGTCGATGTCATCCAGCGTTTCGCCGCCCTTCAGGGTGCCGGGGTCCAGCTCCAGCATCTCATCCAGCGCCGCCAGGAATTCGTTCCGGTTCATCTCTTCTTTTCCTCTCAAGCCAAGGGTTTCTGCACCACGTCGCGGTTCAGCAGCACCCAATCGGGGTGCCGGCGCAGCACGTCCAGACAATCCGTCCAGGTGAAGTGCGGCTTGGCCGGCAGCAGGGTTTCAAGCAAACGGCGGACCAGTTGGAAGTCCTCCACCGTGTCCACGCACCAGCGCTGCGGCCCCATCTCCACCGGCGCCGGGCCTGCCGGCGGCAGGGAACCCAGGCGGAAACGGTCCGGCCGGCGGTAGATGAAGGGCGTCACATGCTCACGCTCGAACGGTTCCCTTGCCTCTTGCCACGCCGCCTGCAAGGCCGTCATTGATATGGCTTCGGCGTCCAGGCCGCGCGGGTAATAGCCGATGTCAACGGAGGCGTGGTCCAGCGGCGGGTCCGCCGCCAGGAAAAGGGTCAGCAACTGGTCGATCAGGCCAGGGTCGATCAGGGGGCAATCGCCCGTCACCCGGACCGCCACATCGGCATGATGGGCAAGGGCGGCCCGGCAAAAACGATCCAGCACGTCATGCTCGCTGCCCCGGAAGCAGGCGACGCCCAGGACGCGGCACTGGTCGGCGATGGCGTCGTCGGCCGCGCGGTCGCTGGTGGCCACCACGACCTCATCCACCAGGGCGGCACGGCGCAACCGCTCCACCTGGTGGGCCAGCAGCGTCCGGCCCGCCACGGTCAGCAGCACCTTTCCCGGCAGGCGGGTGGACCCCATGCGCGCCTGGGTGATGCAGACGACCCGGTGCTTTTGGGCCGCGGCCGTCACGGCTGGACCATCCCCCAGTCCAAAGGCTGGCCGGCATCGATATCCCGGGTGGCGCGGGCGCCCAGCACTTGGTCCAAATGCTTGGGCGACAGCCCCAGGCCCGGGCGGACGGAGCGGACGTTGGCCGGCGTGAACACCTCCCCCGCCTTCACGGGAGCGGAGACGTAGAGCGAGCGGCGGAAGGACCGGCCGCCGGCCTCGGACGGCTTGACGGCATAGCCGACCTGGCCCAAGGCGGCATGGGCCACGCGGCAAGCGTCGGCCATGGCCTTGAACTCCCCCGGTTCCAGGGAGAAGGAGGCGTCGACGCCGCCCTCGGCCCGCGACAGGGTCAGATGCTTCTCGATAACGATGGCGCCCAGCGCCACCGCCGCCACCGGCACGGCGATGCCATGGGTGTGGTCGGACAGGCCGGTGGGCACGCCGAAGGCCTGGGCCAGGTGAGGGATGGTGCGCAGGTCGCATTCCTCCGGCGGGGTGGGATAGCCGCTGGTGCAATGGAGCAGCACGGGGTCGGGCGTGCCCGCCGGCGCCGCCTCGCGCGCGGCCGTCACCGCGTCGTCGATCTCACCCAAGGTGGCCATGCCGGTGGAGATGATCAGCGGCTTGCCCTTGGCGGCTGCGTAACGGATCAGCGGCAGGTCCACGATTTCATAGGAGGCGATCTTGAACGCCGGCGCGCCCAGCCGGTCCAGCAGATCCACCGCCGTGGGATCGAAGGGTGAGCTGAAAATGGTGATGCCGATCATGGCGGCATGGGCGAACAGCTGGGGATGCCAGGCCCAGGGGGTGTGCGCCTCCTCATACAGCTCATGCAGGCTGCGGCCATCCCAGGGACCGCCATGGATCTGGAACTCCGGGCGGTTGGACTTCAGGGTGATGGTGTCGGCCGTGTAGGTCTGCAGCTTGACCGCGTCCGCACCCGCCGCCTTGGCGGCATCGATCAGGCGGATGGCGCGCTCGATCTCCCCCTTATGGTTGCCGGACATCTCGGCGATGAGATACGGCACCTGGCCGGTGCGGAAGGTGAGACGGGCGGGATCGGACATGGCGCGGACCCTTGGGCGGCGGCGGATTGCTCACAATGCTGTCACCCTTGATAGCACTTCGCGGGGGGCCGCTGGAATGGCGCTGCGGAGGACGGACCGCCACCAACCGGCCCACTGTCCCGCCAGGCGTCATCGACACCAAAGAAGTTGCTTATCGCGCAACTTGCGCTCATGCTGAGTTGTGGACGGTGGTGCAAGACATCCCACGGGGCGAGGTCATGACGGCGGAGCATTCGGGTTTTGACGGCGAAAGCGCCGGCGCGCGCAACCTGATCAGCGGGAAGCCGCGCCACTGGCCCTATCGATTGGCCGGGGAGCTGCTGCGCCTTCGGGCCGAGGGTCTGCGGCGACGGTGGGCCAAGGGCACTCGCGGGCGGACGCCCGAGGGGGCGACAATGGTGGATGAGGCCCTGCTGATGGAATTGGGGACGGCGATCCTGGCCGTGACGACCGCGATCAACACCCAGCTGGTGGCCAGTTGGCAATCGCCTGATGATCCCTGGACGCCCAAGGCCATTCAGGCGGCCTGCGACGCCGTGGCCGCCGCGGCGGTGACGGCCGTCGCCTGGGGCGAAAAGGTCCGGGCCCTGCCGCCGTCGCCGCTGACGGATGCGGTTCGTCCGCTGCTGCTGGAGCAGGTGGACCATTTCCTGACCGAGTTCGAGGCGATACCCAAGCGGTTCTCGGGCCTGTCCCTGGTGCTGGCCTTCGGGGGGCCGCCGCGCCTGCGCATCACCTTCACGTCGCCCCCGGGGTGGAAGCGGCGATTCAAGGCCGCCATGCGGCGGGCGCGATCCCTTATCGTGCAGGAGGCGCTGGCCGAGATGCGCGCGCGGCGGTCCGCCTGAACGGCCCCCTTTCCAGACGTACAGGGTTCGCCCGTGCGGGCTTGCCTGTCGGCGTCCTTGATCGCACGCTCGTCTGGATGGGTTGGCCCGGATCGGGCTGGAACCACGTGTCGAGGTCGAGGCCGCAATGCCGTCAACGCCCTTGGAAACCAGTCAAAGCGACCTTCCCTCCATTGACAGCCTGATCGAGGCGGCGGTGGCGGAGATGCGGCGCGACGATGACCGCACGCCGGCCCTGGTGGCCCTGCAGGGCATGGGCACCCAGGCTGGGCTGGCCCGCATCCTGGACCTCAGCCGTTCACCTGAGCCGATCCGCCGGCGCCTGGCCGCCGTCGTCCTGGGGCAGATGCATGGCCCCGGCCAGCGCAGTGACGAACGCGCCTTTCCCGAACCGGCGTGCAGCGTCCTGCTGCGTCTGCTGGACGATGAGGACGCCGGCGTCATGGTCGATGCGATCTTCGCCCTGGGCCATCTGGGCAACCGGCGCTGCGACCCGGTCCTGGCCGCCCGCTGCCACCATGAAGATCCGCACGTCCGCTACGCCATCGCCTTTGCGCTGTGCGGCAGCACCACGCCGGTGGCGGTGGAGGCCCTGCTGGCCTTGATGGAGGACGTGTACGACCAGGTACGGGACTGGGCGACCACCGGGATTGGGCAGACCACCGAATTGGACGGCCCGGAGATTCGCGCAGCCCTGCTGCGCCGGGTGGATGATGAGGATGTGTTCACCCAAGCGGAAGCCATGCATGGCTTGGCACGGCGGCGGGACGCGCGGGTACTGCCGCCCCTGATCCACGCCCTGAGCCACGAGCACCTGATGCCCCACCTGTTCGTCGATGCCGCCTTCGCCTACCTGGGCCTGGAGCAGGACACCGACATCACGGAAGCGGACCTGATGGCCCGCCTGCGGGCGTTGCTGGAAAGCGAGACGCCTTAGCCGGCGGTGCGCGCCACGTCCAGGCCGGCCAGGTCATGCATGCGCAGCAGGCCCAGCACCTTGTTGTCCGCATCCACCACCGGCAGGACATAGACCTGCGAGGGGCTTTCCATCTGGGCCAGCGCCGCCATGGCGGTGGTGCCGGTGCGGCAGGTGCGCGGCTTGGGCGTCATCAGGGCGCGGGTATCGCGGTCCAGCAGATCCTTGCCCACGCGGGCCAAGCCGCGGCGGATGTCGCCATCGGTGATAAGGCCCAGCAGCCGGTCATCGGCATCAACCACCAGGGCGGCGCCGGCAGGGTGGCGCGTCATTTCCAGCAGGGTTTCCAGGATGGGCCGGTCGGGGCCCACCAGGGCCACATGATCCGGAGCCCTGGCCATCAGGTCATCGACATAGGCGCCCAGCACCACGCCCAGGGTACCACCGGGATGGTTGCGGCCGAAATCCTTGGCGGTGAAGCCCTTTTCCGTCGCCACCGCCACCACCAAGGCGTCGGCGAAGGCCAGCATGGCGGTGGTGCTGGCGGTCGGCAGCTTGGTGTCCGTCGCCTCGGACTCCACATGGACCTTCAGCGTCCAGTCGGCCATGCGCGACAGGGTGGAAGGCACGCGCCCCACCATGGCCGCCACCTTGACGCCGCGCGGCTGCGCCGCCTTGGCCACGTCCACCAGTTCCTGGGTCTGGCCGCTGTTGGACAGCAGGATCAGCAGGTCGCCCTCGCGCAGCAGGCCCAACTCGCCATGCAGGCTGTCGATGGCGCTGTAATAGAAGGCGCGGGCGCCGATGCTGGCCAGCTTGCTGGCGAACTGGCGGGCCACCAGGCCCGACTTGCCGATGCCGGCCACCAGCGTGTTGCCGTGTTCACCGCAGATATGCTCGACAACGTTCAGGAAGTCGCCATCCAGCGCCTCCACCTGGTGCAGGACGGCGTTGGCCTCGATGCGCAACAGATCGGAAGCGGCGGCGAGAACGGCGGCGCGGTCGATGGTCATGCGGACGGTATCCATTCCCTTGAGAAGGCTGGCGGCGAAGCGCCGGCGAAATTGGGCACGGGTGTAACGCAAAGTACAAGGACCCACCACGCGCCAGATCACAGCGGCAGCCGTGTGTTACCGGTATGGTGGGTATCCCTCGCGCCGGGCGAGGTATGCTTACGTCACATCGAACCCCAGGGGTGGTAGCCGGTCCCGCACCCGCCCCGCCATGCGGGCGTACACCTTTTCCAGCCGGCGGCAGAACGTGTCCGTGTCGAAGGGCCCGCCGGGGAGCGTCCGGGCGGCGGCCAGACGGGCGCGTACATTCGTCAAACGCGCCGAATCCCGAGCCAAACTCAGGGCTGCGACCTCGTACGCTTCCAGGCTGTACGTCACCAGGTCCGGTAATCCCAAGGCCGTCAGCAGGCTGGCGGCCACCCGGGAAATGAAGGGGCCGCCCGCCCGGGTCAACACCGGCAGGCCGGCATAAAGCGCATCGGCCGCCGTGGTGTGGGCGTTCACCGGATGGGTATCCAGGAACAGATCGGCGCAGGCGTGGCGGGCCAAGTGGTCGGCCATGCGCGCCTTCGGCAGGGCCGGCGCCACCACCAGGCGGCCGGGATCGACACCCTCGGCTGATAGCATTGCCTGCAATGCCGGCTGAGCGGATCCCGGATCCAGCAGCCACAACACCGATCCCGGAACCTTGGCTAACAGCCGGGCCCAGCAAGCCACGACCTCCGGCGTCAGCTTGTAAGCGGCGTTGAAGCAGGCGAAGACGACGCCGTCGGCCGGCAGGCCCCAGTCCGCGCGTGTGGTCGGCGGGCCGATGGGCCGCTTCCCATCGTTGGCTTGATAGCAACCAAGCAGGCGCACCACCGCCTCATCCCAGAAGCCCGTCCGCTCCGGCGGCAGCACCACGGCGTCGGCCAGCACATAATCAATGCCCGCCCCACGGCCCAGGGTGCCGGGATAGCCCAGGTACTGAACCTGAACCGGGGCGGGGCGCAGCTGGGCGATGCCGGGCCGCCCCCCCTCGGTATAACCCTTGAGGTCGACCAGGATGTCCACGCCGGCAGCACGAATGGCTTGCGCCGCCGCCCGGTCATCCAGGCCACGCAGTTCAACGAAGCGGTCGGCCCCGGCCCGCAGCCGCGCCCGCATTGGGCTGCCGTCGTCGGGCCCATAGGAAAAGGCGGTGACCGCTACCGCCGCACGGTCATGGCGTTCCAACACGCCGGCCATCAGGTAGGCGGTGGGGTGCTGGTGCCAATCAGCGGAGAGGTAGCCGACGCGCAACGGTTCTCCGGCGGGTCCCAGGCTGGCCGGCGGCAAGGGCGCGCCGGCCGAGCGCGCCACGGTCGCCGCGTGCAGGCGGGCCGCCCGCTGGTGCCAGGCCTCATCCACATCCAGGCACAGCACGGCGAAGGGCGGAGCACTGTCGTCGCCCGCCTGCACCGCGGCCAGCAGATCCGACGTCCGCGCCGCGACGTCGTCCCAGCGGCAGAGGCGGGCGTCGATGTGCACCAGATGGGCCAGGGTGCCCGCCCGCCGGCTGGTGCCCCGGTCCAGCGCCGCCTGCAGGCAAGGGCGCGCCTCCACATCGCGGTGCCGGCGCTGCAGCAAGATGCCCAGGTTCAGCCAGGCATCGGCCATGTCCGGCCGCTGGGCCGTCAGCGCCCGGTATTCCATTTCCGCCACATCCAGCTGCCCCAGGTCTTCCAAGACGGAGGCCAGGTTGAAACGGGCGATGGCCTGCGTAGGATCGGCCTCGACGGCGGCGCGCAGAACGCCTTCGGCCTCCACCAGGCGGCCCATGCGGTGCAGGGCCACACCCAGGTTGGCATGGGCCGCGCCATGCGCCGGGTCCAGCGCCGCTGCCCGCTCCAACGGTGCCAGCGCTTCGCCCGGACGGTTCAGGTTCAGCAGCAGGGTGCCCAGGGCGAAGGCGGCGCCGGCATGGGAGTCATCGCGGGCCAGGGCGGCGCGGAACGCGGCCTCCGCCGCCGGCAGGCGACCCAGCGCTGCGCGCAGGCGGCCCAGGTTGGTCAGAATTTCCGCATCCGGCCGCAGGGCGGCGGCGCGCGCCACCAGCCCCTCACCCGCTGCCGGATCCCCTTGCTGCCCGCGCAGCACACCCAGCAGATGCAGGGCATCCGGGTGATGCGGCTCCGCCGCCAGCACCTGGGCGTAAAGGTCCGCCGCCTCATCCAAGGCGCCCGCTTGGTGGCGGGCCACGGCCTGATGCAACGGCGTCATGGTGTCGGGGCGGCCAGCCAGGCGCCCAGCCGGGCGGTCAGGCGGGACAGGGGCGCGCGCCAATCGCCCATCTCTTCCTGCCGCAGCTGCACCAAGCCGGGATACCAGGGGCTGTCCACCCGCCCCTTCTGCCAGCGCCAGCAACCGTCATAGCGGTTCAGCAGCCAGACGGGGCGGCCCAGCGCGCCGGCCAAATGGGCGACCGAGGTGTCGACGGTGATCACCAAGTCCAGGGTGGCCGCTAGGGCGGCGGTGTCGGCGTAATCCGCCAGCTCCGCCGTCCAGTCGATCAACGGCAGGGCGGCCGGGGCGGCAGGGCCACCCTTCTGCAGGCTGACGAAGGCCACCCGATCATGGAAACGCGCCAAGGGGGCCAGCAGTGCCGGATCCAGGCTGCGCCTGGCATCGACCGGATTGCCCGGCGCCCCCGCCCAGCACAGGCCCACGGTCCGCCGGCCGGCCGCGACGTCGTTCAGGCGCGCGCGAAACGTCGCCACCTGGGCCGGATCCGGCGTGAGGTAGGGCCCGGCCGTCGCCAGCTCCGAGGCGCTGGTCAGACCCAGGCGACCTGGCAGGCTGAGCAACGGGCAGTAAGCGTCATAGACGGGCAGCAAGGGATCCGCCGTCGACACGACCTGGGCCACGCCGGGCGCTGTGGCCAGCAGGCGGACCAGTTCCGGCTGGCAGGCCAGCACGACGCGGGCGCCCCGGGACGCCAGGGGCGCGATGAAGCGGACGAATTGCAGGCTGTCGCCCCGGCCCTGTTCGCTGTGCACCAGGATGGTGCGCCCGGCGGGGTCGGCGCCATCCCATTCCAGCCCGTGCGGCCGGGCCAGGACATGGCCGGCGCGGCCCCGCCGCGCCTCGAACTGGGGCCAGCCGGCGGCGTAGTCACCAGCCATTAGCAGGGCCAGCGCCAAATCCCAGCGCGCCTCTCCGCCCCGTTCGCCCAGGGGTTGGCCGGGCGCGGGGGCGGTCACCTCCACCGCGCGGCGCAGCAAACCCAGGGCGCGGGGCAGCTGGCCCCGGTCCGTCAGCGCCACACCCAGGTTGATCAGGGTGACGGCATGGTCGGGCGCCAGGGGCAGCGCCCGCTCCAGGCACGCGATGGCGGCGGCCAGCCGGCCGGTGGCGTGCAACACCCCGCCGAGGTTGGCCATGGCGTCGACATGACCAGGATCAATGGCAAGCGCCTGGCGATAGGCTTCTTCTGCCAGATCGAATCGGCCTTGGGCCTTCAGCGCCGTGCCCAGGTTGCTGCGATAGGTGGGGTTGTCCGGGACGATGGCCGCCGCCAGCATCATGCTTTCGGTGGCGCCGTCCAAGTCACCCAGCTGGATGCGGGCCAGGCCCAGGAGATGCAGAGCCCCGTGGTTGCGCGGCTCGGCGTCGATGATGCGGCCATAGAGTGTCACCGCCGCGTCCAGCCGGCCGGCGACGTGATGCTCATAGGCAGCGGAGAGGGCTTCGGTCACACTGGCCATGGCGGCAGAATGAGGGTTCCCAGGCGGCGGAACAAGGCCCGGTTGGGCTCGGGAACCGGTTGGACTGGGGAAAGAGATTTGGGGCAAAGGATTCAGGGCATGACGGATAGGTTGGACGCGATGCGGGCGGCGGTGGGGCCGGAGGATTATGGTGCCGCCGCCGCCGCGGCGGAGACGCAAGCCCTGTTCGCCCGCCTGTGGCACTTCGTCGGCTTCGATGACGAACTGACGGCGCCCGACGGCTATCTGGTACGCACCATCGCCGGCGTGCCGGTGGTGGTGCAGCGTTTCGATGACGACATTCGTGCCTTCCGCGACGTCTGTTCCCACCGCCATGCCCGCCTGCACACGGCGGAGCGCGGCCACGGCCCCCTGCGCTGCCCCTATCATGGCTGGACCTACAGCCGGGAGGGGGTTCCGGTGGGCATACCGGGCAACGATCCCTGTTTCCAGCTGGACAAGGCGGACAAGGCCGCCCTGGCCCTGACCGGATATGAGGTGGCACGGCGCGGCCGCTTCATCTTCGTCCGCCTCATTCCCGGCGGGCCCGATCTGGACATCTGGCTGGGTCCGCTGGGCGCCTGGCTGGACGCCGTGTCCGACGGCTTCGCCGCGCCCTTCGACCAGGCGCCGCTGGACTGGCGGGCCGACTGGAAGGTGGGTATGGAAAACGTGCTGGAGGTCTATCACGTCGACAGCGTGCATCCGGAAACCTTCCGCACGGTGACCGAGGGCGTCTGGAAGTGCGCCGAGCACGGCGCCCACAGTACCGGCACCATCGGCCTGACCGCCGAAACCCGCCGCTGGTGGGAGGGGGTGGCCAAGCGGCTGAAGCTGACGCCCCTGACCGCCTTCACCGACTATGACCACGCCATCATCTTCCCCAACCTGGCCATCGGCCTGACCGCCGGCCTGATGGCCAGCGTACAGACGTACGAGCCGGTGTATGCGCCGGACGGCACGGTACGGCCGGGCCGTTGCCACCTGCGCTACCGCCTGTCATTGGCCAGGCAGCAGCCGGGCGCCAGCGCCGCCGCCCGCCAGGGCGTGGAAGGGCATCTCGCCGACTTCAACCGCCGGCTGCTGGCGGAGGACCAGTCGGTGGCGGAGGCGGCCTGGGCCGGCAGCCAGCAGGCCGACCGCCCCGCCCTGCTGGGCCATAACGAGGGACGCATCCGCGCCTTCCACGCGGCCTGGCTGAAAGAGATGGGCCGCTAGCGCCCCTGCGCCGCGATCCAGCCATTCACCTGCTCCTCCAGCAGATCCAGCGGCAGGGAGCCTGAAAGCAGCACGGCGTCGTGGAAGGCGCGCTCATTGAAGCGCTCGCCCAGCCTGTCCTGGGCCCGCTGGCGCAGTTCCAGCAGCTTCAGCTCGCCGATCTTGTAGGCCAGCGCCTGCCCCGGCCAACCGATGTAGCGCCGCAGCTCCGTCTCTATGTTGTGCGGGGCCAAGGCGGTGTTGTCGATGAAGCAGGCGCGGGCCTGGTCCAGGGTCCAGTGCTTCCAATGGATGCCGGTATCGGCCACCAGGCGGCAGGCCCGCCACATGTCGAAAGACAGGCGCCCAAACCGCTCATAATCATCGCGGTAGATGCCCATTTCCTCCCCCAGCTGCTCGGAGTAGAGGCCCCATCCCTCGCCATAGGCGTTGATATAGGCGCGGCGGCGGAAGGGCGGCAAATCTTCCAGCTCCGCCGCCAGCGCGGTCTGCAGGTGATGGCCCGGCACCGCCTCATGCAGGGCCAGGGCCGGCAATTCATAAAGGGGCCGTTGGTCCAGCTTGCCGGTGTTGACCATAAAGCCGCCGGCAATGCCCTTGGCGGCGTCACCGGGGAAATAGCGGCCCGTGGTGTACGTGTCCTCGATATCGCGCGGCACCTCGCGTACGCCATAGGTCAGGCGCGGCAGCCGGCCGAAGTGCCTCGGCAGCTGGTCGTCGATGCGCTTCGCGATCTCCGAGGCCTTTTCCAACAACGCCTGGCGCGTGGTGACGTAGAAGCGCGGATCGGTGCGCAGGAAGGCGAGGAAATCCGCGAAATTGCCGGTGAAGCCGGTGCGGCGGATCAAGGCCTCCATCTCCCCCCGGATGCGCGCCACCTCCTTCAGGCCGATCTCGTGCACGGCATCCGGCGCCAGGCTGGTGGTGGTGTGGTGGTGGACCGCCCAGGTGTAATAGGCCTCACCATCGGGCAGGTCGCGCGCCGCCAGGCTTTCGGGGGCCGCCGGGCGATATTCCCGCTCCAGAAAGGTGACAAAGGCGCGCTGGGCGGGACGCACAATGTCGGCCAGCACCTGGCGCGCCCGCGCGCGCCATTCCGTCATCGCGGCGGGGTCCCCCGACCCGGCGAAGGGTGACAGCAGGCCGTCCTCGTCCAAAGGGGTGTCCGCCTGTCTGCGGGCGATGTCCAGCACGGCGTCCACGATCAACCTCGGCTGGACAAACCCCGTGGCGATGCCACGCCGGGCGTTGGCAATGTTGGCGGCGTAATAGTCGGGCGCGGCCTCCAGGCAGGCCAGCCAAGCTTCCGCCTCCGCTTTCGTGCGCACATGGGTGCGGCTGGCAGTGTAGGTCAGGGTGGCGTAGAAGCCGCTGTCGCTGTTGAAGGGCATGCGGTCTTGGTCGAAGGCCATGCCGGCCAGTCGATCCTCCGCGTCCCAGCGCATGAAGCGATAGGTCAGGCGGTCGGCCGGCGTCAGGCCGGCGGGGTCGATCGCGCCCAGGCGGTGGACGAACGCCTCCAGGCGCGTCCGCCGCTCGGCCGCCGCTTTGGGACTGACATCCGGCAGGCAGCGGCCGTCTTCTTTCCCGCCCTGAAGCAGGGCATCGTAGTCGGCGACCAGAGGGGCTATGGATAGCGGGCCGGCTTCAGCTGCCAGCGGCGCCAGCAACGCCATCAAAATCAGAGGAAAAATCGCCGCTTTGCCCATTGCCGCCTTCCTTTCGTTGACTGGCAGGAAAGGCGAAGGAGCCACGAGGGGCAAGCCTGATGATGGACATGGACGGGTTATTCGCCGGCAGGCGACCTGAAAGGCCCCACAGCCGCGCGCGCGTCTATATGGCCACGGGCGCCTGCGCGCCGGCCAGCTGGGCGTATAGCGCGCCAACCTTGGCCATCTGCACCTCCGGCCGAAAGCGGGTGAGATCCACGACCCGGGCGGGCGTCCGGCCGTCCAGTGCGGCCAGCAAGGTCTCGGCCATGGCGTCCGCGTCCTCGGGCGGGCAGAGGAAGGGATAGTCGAAGCCCAGGATTTCCAGCGGCCCGCCGGTGCGGGTGGCCACCAGGGTCACACCGGCGTCGGCGTATTCCAGCAGGGTGAGGCCGAAAGGTTCATGGCGGGAGGCGACGACGCCCAGGTCGAGGGCGGGGAGGTAACGGCGCACATCGGGGCGGAAGCCCGCGAATACCACCCGATCGCCCAAGGCCAGCTGTGCCGCCTGCTCACGCAGGGCGGCCATCTCCGCCCCCTGACCGAACAGCACCAGGCGGGCATCCGGCCGGTGGGCGCGCAAGCGGGCGTAAGCATCCACCAGCACATCGAAGCCTTTGCCCAGTTCCAGCCGGCCCATGCCGCCGATAACGGGCGCGTCTTGCGGCAAGCCCAGGGCCAGGCGCGCCTCCGCCCGGGTCAGCGCGCCCCTCTGCGGCAACACCCAGTTGTGCACGGTGACGGAGCGATCACGGGCCGCCGCCGGCATCATGCGGGCCTGATAGTCGGCGATGCGGATGATGCCGTCGAAGCGGTCATGCAGGCCGGCGCGGAAGCCATTGTGCAGGGTGACGACACGGGGACAGCCCGGCCGGCAGCGCAGCACCCGCCGGGCGGCGGTGTTGAGGTGGGCGTGGACGATGTCGGGGCAAAGGGCCAACAGCTTCCAGAACAGCGCGGCCGTGCGCATGCGCGCCGGCAGCCACACCACCGACACGCGGGGGTCCAGAGATTCGGCAAGGTGCCGGGCGCCGACGCCCCCGTCCTCCCCCGGACCCAGGATGACCATCACCTGGTGATCGTCAGCCTGGAATTCCGCCAGTTCCATCACATGCTTTTCGGCCCCCCCGAAGCCGTGGGGGATGATCACGTGGGCGATGCTGGTAACGGCCCCCGTCGAGGACGGGATCAGGCGCCGGGTGGCACCTCGCGCGGCCGGGTTGTCTGACAGGGCGATGGAGGACATGCCGGCGCACTGCTCCCCTACGGATTGGAAAGTCCTGCGATCGGCGGGGTGGGCGATGCGAAGCGGTGCCGCCGGACTGCCGCCGGCCATCACCACCACTGCCTGGCTGTTGCTTCGGCGCGCCCCACCCGTCGCCCACAGAATGGCAACTGTTCCGTTATACGCGGGGGAAGGTGCTAACCTGTCGCAGGGCTGTAACATAGAGGGCCATAAGGGGTATCCGACCAGGACACCCCCGCCGAGCCGTTACTGACACGGACTATCAGTTGTCCGCGACCACATGCCAAGCGCCGTCGGGCTGCTGACAGGCGGTGCCATAGGCCTGTTGCGTCTGGCCGCCTATGGTCACGTTCTGCTGAAACTCCCGGCAATACTGGCCATCGGTCGTGTGGCCGTCGCGCAGGGCGGTGACGCTGCCGCTGGCCGGGCCGTCGTTCCAGACGACAGGCTGGCCCACCGGCGCCATGGTGGCCCGGATCTGCGCATCCTCAAGCGCGCGTTGCTGCTGTTCCGCCAGACTGTCCAGCAGCGTCAGGGTGATGGCCGTCAGGCCCAGCCAACGATAGGCCTCTTCGTCCCGGTAATAGTGGCCATAGCCGGTGTAATAGACGCCGTAAGGGCGCAGCACGACCACGTCGCGGTACACATGGCGGCGATATTCCGGAACGATGACCGGTCCGCGGCCATAGATGAAGACGTCATGGTCGCGGAAATGGCCCCAATGCGGCGCCCAGGGGCCACCCCTGTGGTCGTCCCCCCTGTGGTCGTCCCACCGGCGTTCCTCACCCCGATGATGATCATCCCAGCGATCCTGGGCCAGGGCCGGCACGGTGGCGGCGGTGACGGCCACGGTGACCGCCAAGGCAAGGGAACTGAGGGCACGGAACGTCAGGCGTCGCATACGGGAATTCCTGTTCATCGAAAACAGCATGGCCCCTGCGGGGGCCGTCACAGCCAAGCGGCCGGGCAGATTGATACAACACCGCCATTGCGTCCGATTTATGGCCGGTCACGGGCTGGATCAAGCGGCAAGCCGTTGTATCGGGGTGAGATAAAGCGTCGCGCGCGGCGCCCTTTTGACCGCCTCAATAGTGTTCCAATTATGGAACGCGGAGTGCCGACAAGCCCAACTACCGCCAAAATCGTTCCAGAAATATAGTTCAGACATCAAACACGTTAGACCCCGGCCCCGAGCCCCGCTGCACCGCCGCTAGGACCCGACGCCAGGAAAGGAGACGACGATGACCACGCTTTGCCTCGCTTGCGCCGCCCGTTCGGCTCCGGCCCTGTTCAGCCGCGCACCGGCCCGCGCCGCCGTGATGGATACCCTCGGCCGCCGCGCCCGCACCCTGCTGCCCGCCCTCCTGGCGCTGACCGGCTTGTCCTTCGACCAGATGGTCGTGCTGCGCGCTGGGCTGGACATGGTGCTGCAGAGCACCCGCAACGGCCGTTTCCACTGATCCCCCCGCGACCGGGATTTCTTCCCGAGTCGCGGGTACGGTGCCGCACCGATATCGCGGCCTGATCCGTTTATCCAATATACATCGCCAACCTTAGGCGACCTGTGGCTTTCAGCCCGCTGCCCTCCCTGATTTTTGCCTAAAGAATCCGCTGTCTGCCGCCCGGTTGGGCGCTAGCCGGAAGGATAGGCCGTGACTTGACCATATGGTCAGTTTTTTCTTTGTCCGCCCCCCGGACTGTCACACAGTGATCATCAAGATTTCCTATGACTGCACGGACGTCCAACCGGCCTGATGGGGGCTTCTGAGGACGGCGGTCGGGGGACGGGACGGGGCTGAACTCCGCCCGGTGACATGGGGGAATGACGCGCCCAGGCCTCTCCAACCGCATCGGGAAGGGACGGAGCCATGGTCGCCGTGACGACACTGCCTATAATTATGCGGAACACCGACTTAGGCCAGGTGGGCAAACGGCGGTTGGGCTTGGCCGTGCGCCTGGGCCTGGCCTTTGGCGCCATCATCCTGGCCATGCTGGTCATCACCGGCCAGAGCTGGCTGACCTACGCCCGTGTGGACAGCACGCTGAATGGCATCGTCGGCGAGACACTGCCCCGGCTGGACACGCTGGACGCCCTGTCCCGCGCGGCAGAGGGACTGGCCGGCACGTCCATGGACGCCTCCATCGCCACCACGCATGAAGAGGCGCAAGCCACCCGCAAGGCCTTGACCGTGGCCGAGAAGGCCTTCAACGACGCCTTGCGTCAGGCCAACGCCCAGTTGGGCCAGACGCCGCAGCTGGATGAGCTGCGGGTACTGGGCGGCCGCTTCTCCGCCCTGCTGCAGGTGCTGAACGGCGCGGAAGATGCCCGCTGGCGCCTGCGCCAGGCCGTGGCCGCCGCTGAGAAGGCGGTGGCCGAGGCCGATGCCAGGGCGCAGGCCGCCCTGATGACGGCACTAGGTCGCAGTCCCAGCCCCGCGGTCCTGTCCGCTTTGGCTGAGATACGGGCCTTCGACGCGCTCCTCGCGACGCCGGCCACGGCGGGGGAAGACCCGGCGGCGGCCAAGGCGGCCCTTTCCGCTGCCCTGCAGCATCTGCGCGCGACGCAAGCGGCCCTGCCCGCCGATACCCGCGCCATCGTCGCCGCTAGCCTGGACGTGTTGACCCGCGTGGCCTTGGGCGAGGCGGTTGCCGCCACACCCGGCTTCGGCGACGTCACCGCCGGTGGCCTGGCCGTGATGAAAAGCCGCCTGGCCGACGCGCAGGACCAGAGCACCGGCCTGCTGCACCAGAGTGCCGCCATCGCCGCGCGGGTGCAGAAGTTGGGCGCGGAACTGGGCGCCCAAACCCAGGCGGAGGTGCGCACCAAGGCCAAGGCGCTGGAGGACGTGGTGTCCTTCGCCCGCGGCCTGCTGATTGCGTCCGGCCTGGCGGGTGTCGCCATCGCCGTCGGCGTGGCGGTGTTTTATGTCGGCCGCAGCATTGCGGGCCGCGTCGCCAACCTGTCGCGCAGCATGCTGGCGCTTGCCGGCGGCGACCTGGATGTGGAGATCGATACACGCGGCAGCGATGAGATCGCGGAGATGGCGCGCACCGTCACCGTTTTCCGCGCCAACGCCGTGCAAGTGCGCGAGCATGACGTGCAGCTGGCGACCGAACGACGTGAGTCGGCGCAGAAGCGGCAGGCGGCCATGTCGGCCATGGCCGACAGCTTCGAGGAGTCGGTGGGCGGCATCATCGCCGCGCTGGTGGATGCGGCGGCGCAGATGACCGCCCTGTCGCAGAGCATGGGCCAGTCGGCCGATGCCACCGCCGAGCAGGCCAACACCGTGGCGATGTCCAGCGAAGCGGCCTCGCGCAATACCCAGACCGTGGCCGGCGCCACCGAACAGCTGTCCCTGTCGGTTCAGGAGATCAGCGGCCAGCTGCAGCAGGCCATCAGCATCTCGCAGCGCGCCAATGAGGAAGCCGATGGGGCCGCTGACATGGTGGAGCGTCTGACCGGTGCCGCCGAGCGCATCGGCAGCGTCACCCGGCTGATCGACGACATCGCCGGCCAGACCAATCTGCTGGCGCTGAACGCCACCATTGAGGCGGCGCGGGCCGCTGCCGCCGGCAAGGGCTTCGCCGTGGTGGCGTCGGAGGTGAAAAGCCTGGCGGGCCAGACCTCCAAGGCCACGGGCGACATCGCCGGCGAAGTCGCCGCCGTGCGCAGCGCGGTGGGCGCCGTGGTGGATTCCATCCGCCAGATCGGCGGCACCATTGTGCAGCTGAGCCAGGTGTCCAGCACCATCGCCGCAGCGGTGGAAGAGCAAAACGCCGCCACGGCCGAGATCAGCCGGTCGATCAGCGAGGCGGCGCTGGGCGTGGAAGAGGTCAACAGCACCATAGGCCGCGTGCACACCGCCGCCCTATCGACTGGCGAGTCGGCCGGACAGGTCCGGGCCAGCGCCCAAGGACTAGCCGATCAGGCCGCGCGCCTGGATGAGGCGGTGCGCCGATTCCTGGGCCAGGTCCGCGCCACCGAAGCCGCCGCTTGAGGAGAGACAGCATGATCCGGATCGCCCTCGCGGCCGCCCTATTTGCCAGCACTGCCAGCATCGCCAGCGCCGCGGCCTTTAAGCCTTGTGTCGTTTATACCGAGGCTGGGAAGTTCGATAAGAGCTTCAACGAGATGGCTTATGACGGCAGCCAGACCTTCGCGCAGAAGACGGGCGTCGCTGTGGCCGAGTTCGAACCGGCGGGCGAGGAGGCCTACCCCGGCGCCCTGCAATCCGCCGTCACCGCCGGCTGCACCGACGTGGCGCTGATCGGCTTCCGGTTTCAGACCGCGTTGGCCGCCTTCGCGCCCCAACATACGGACGTACGCTTCACCCTGTTCGACGGCGTGGTGCCGGGCGCCAATGTCGCTTCCGTCCTGTTCGCGGAGAATGAAGGTTCCTATCTCGTTGGCGTGGCGGCGGCCCTGGCCAGCAAGAGCGGCACGGTCGGTTTCATCGGCGGCATGCCGGCGACGGTGATCGAGCGGTTCGAGAAGGGCTACGCCCAGGGTGTCAAGGATACCCGGCCGGATGCCACGGTGATGACCGGCCTGGTGGCGGGCGATCCCAAGGGCTTTTCCGACCCCTTCGCCGCCTCGGAAATTGCACGGGACATGCTGCGTCACGGCGCGGACGTGCTGTTCCCGGCCGCCGGCGTGTCCGGCTTGGGCGCGCT
This sequence comes from Nitrospirillum amazonense, assembly GCF_007828035.1. Lineage (GTDB taxonomy): Bacteria > Pseudomonadota > Alphaproteobacteria > Azospirillales > Azospirillaceae > Nitrospirillum > Nitrospirillum amazonense. Next base: position 669,530 of record NZ_VITV01000001.1, read on the forward strand.
GGACATCGGCCACGCCAAGGGCGCCCTGGGCGTGGGCGTGGACAGCAACCAGAACTACCTCTATCCCGGCCACATGCTGACCTCGATGGTCAAGCGCCTGGACGTGGCCATCGCCCGCGCCTTCGAAGCCGGCCGTAGCCAGACCTTCACTTCCGGCATCACGCGCCTGGGCCTGAAGGAGGGCGGGGTGGACGTGGTGGTGGACGCCGACAACCGCGCCGTCTGGACCCCCGCCATCGTCGAGGCCGTGGCCCGCGCCCGCCAAGCCATCGTCAGCGGCCAGGTGAAGGTCGCGAGCCCTAGTTAGGATGCCCTGCGGGCGCGGGCATCCGCCCGCTTGCCATCCTCGTTTTGCAGTCCGCTACGCTCCCCACAAAACTCGGGCGAACGCAGTCGCCTTCTACAGCGGTATAAGGCACCACCTCATGCCGCTCATTATATATAGAGTGCACTTAGGCCGGCAGGCGCCCGGTCCCGCACGAAGATCGGCCAACCGCGGATGCCAGAGCATCAAACAGCATCATGGAAGATGATACCCAGCGTGTGCCGCTGGCCCGTGCGCAGTCGGCTGACGCCGTGGCGCAGGTTCACCCGGTAGGTGCCTCGCGTTCCTGACAGCGGCCGGTGGTGGACGGCGAAGATGACGCCGTCACCCTGGCGCAGGGGCACCACCTCGGCCCGCGACTGCATACGCGGCCGCTGCTCGGTGATCACGAACTCCCCGCCCGTGAAATCCCGCCCCGGTTCCGACAGCAGGACGGCCACCTGCAAGGGGAACACCCAGTCGCCATACAGGTCCTGGTGCAGGCAGTTATAGTCGCCCGGCCCATACCGCAGCAGCAGCGGCGTGGGCCGCACCTGGCCACTCTGATGGCACAGCGCCAGGAAGTCGGCGTGGCTGTCCGGATAGCGCACTTCCTCCCCCAGTCGCTGGTTCCACCGATTGGCCAGCGGCGCCAGCCGGAAGTAGAGACCGATGCGCAATGCCTGTACCGGGCCCGGCAGGGGGTAGGCCCAATACTTGTACTCGCCCATGCCGAAGCCGTGCCGGCCCATGACCACCCGGCTGCGGAAGCCGTGGTCCCGCGCGTACAGGGACGACAATTCCCCGCACGTCTCGGGATTCAGCAGCCCGGGAAGTACAGCGCAACCGTACGCATCCAATTCGGTGGAAATCGCTGACCAGTCATAGCCGTCGATGCTGGCAATGCCATCGCAGCCGGCATCGCGGGAGCCCATGTCCCCCATCACACCCTCTCGCACGCCAACAGGGCCCGCTTGCGCTCCACGCCCCAGCGGTAGCCGGACAGCGCGCCATCGGTTCGCACCACGCGGTGGCATGGGATGGCGACGGCGATGGCGTTGCTGGCGCAGGCTTGGGCGACAGCCCGCACTGCCTTGGGCGCACCGATGCTGGCCGCCACCTGGGCATAGCTCACCGTTTCCCCCGCGGGGATGGCGCGCAGCGCCTGCCACACCCGTTGCTGAAAGGCAGTGCCGCGCACATCCAGCGGCAGGTCCAGGCCCAGTCGCGGCGCCTCGACGAAGCCCACCACCCGGGCGACCAGGGCGTCGAATTCCGGATCATCGCCCGTCAGCCGCGCCTTGGGGAAACGGTCCTGCAGGTCCCGCACCAGCATGTCCGGATCATCGCCCAAGGTGATGGCACAAATGCCGCGCTCGCTGCGCGCCACCAGGATGGCACCCAAACTGCACTGGGCGACGGCGAAGCGGATGTCGGCATTGGCGCCACCGGCACGGTAGTCGCCCGGTCGCATGCCCAGCATGCCCTCCGCCGCCTCATAGAACCGGCTGCTGGCGTTGAAACCCGCATCATAGAGGGCCGTGGTGACCGTGACGCCGGGGCGGCTCAACTCGTCCCGCACCCGGCGGGCACGGTGGGCCGTGGCATAAGCCTTGGGCGTCAGGCCGGTGACGGCCTTGAACACGCGGTGGAAATGATAGGGGCTGAGGCCGGCCTGGTCAGCTAGTTGTTCCAAGCCCGGCGCCTCCTCTGCAGTCTCAATGCTGCGGCAGGCCTCCGCCACCAGCTGGGCCTGGCGCTGGGCGATGCCCTGCTGGTCCGGCTTGCAGCGCTTGCAAGCACGGAAGCCTGCCCGCTCCGCCGCGGCACAGCTATCATGGAAAGCGACATTCCGCGGTTTGGCCAAGCGTGAGGGACAGGAGGGCCGGCAATAGACGCCGGTGGTCTTCACCGAATAGACGAAGCGGCCGTCCTGGCTGGCGTCCCGGTTCAGCAGCGCCTGCCAACGTGGATCGGCGTCGGCCTCGAGAGGGGCGCGGGTCGGGGCGGATGTCATCGGGACCTGAAGTGCGGGGATAGGGAGTGCGGTGACAGGCGGCATGGTCGTCATCCTGATATGGTGTCGTTCCTGCCTCTGATGTACCCCTGGTCCCCGGCCCCGACATCCCGGCTCTTGCGGTCAAATCCCGGGGCTCCGGCCGGCCGGTTTCACTGACACGGCGGCACATCGCCCGACATTTCCCATAGGTGATTTGACTTGACCCCCCTGGGGGGATAGGAGTCAAGGGATGACGCACGCCACCACCCCCGACATCCTGAACCGCCTGAAGCGGGCGCAAGGCCATTTCGCCAAGATCGTGCAGATGGTGGAAGAGGGGCGCGATGCCCTGACCATCGCCCAGCAGCTGCAGGCCGTGGTCAAGGCGGTGGACAAGGCCAAGATCGCCCTGGTGCTGCACCATATCGAGCATCATCTGGAGGAGGCCACCGGCCCCTTGCCCATTGAGACCCGGGCACGGCTGTCGGAAATGGCCGAGATCATCAAATACCTTTGATGCCGGACCGCTGGGGTGCTCGTTCCATCAGAGAAAAGCTAAATCCTTAATAACTTGCTTTCCACCCTGTACATCTCCAATGTTTCTGGGGACGCCGTGTGGGGGAATAGGATGAGCCAAGACTGGTGGGATGTGCCCGGGAACCCCTATGCCCCGGCCAAAATCCAAGACCCGGCCATCGCTGAGCCCCCGTCCCCCCCCGCCCCCGCTCCACAAGGTGGCGGCGGCCCTAATCAGCCCTACACCGCAGCGGAGCTGCTGGCGCTGGAGGGAGCCACTGCCGCCCTCGTGCGGCTGGATTGTGGGCTGGCCGCAAGCAGTCGCGCCGTCGCCGCAGGCTGGATCAACCGCATGGCCATTGAGGAGGCGGCGGCCTCCGCCCGCCTGAACGGCGTCCTTATCGACACAGCCGACCTGCGCCTGCTGGCCTGGGACAGCCTTGACCGTGCGCCCGACCCTGACTTGGCCCAGGCCCTGCCCCTTTATGATCTCGTGCGCCGCATCGTGGCCCGCCATCCCCGGCATCTTTACACCCCCCGTCGATTGGCGGCGCTGGACCGGACGCGCCTGACTCGGAGCACCGGCTTTTCCCTATGGAATGGGGCAGCCGACGATGTGGAGGCGGAGGAGCGTTGGGCCGTGTTGCAGGCCGCCTTGGCCCCCGATGACCTGACACGCCTCCGGGCCGCGCCTGCGCTCACCGGTGCGGCTGGTTTCCTGGCCCACTGGCATCGGGTACGGGCCGACCGCAGCGCCGGCGCCGCCCTGGGCCGGCTGCTGGCGGCTTGGTGGCCCGCCCGTCAGGGCCTGGTGATGGCCCGTCGTCATAATCTGGATGGGGCGACCTTCGAGGGTTCAGATACCTTCGTCAGCCCGACCCATCCTGCCTTCGCCGGCGGTCCGGTGCTGATGCCCTCCATCGGCTTCCTGGGTCATGCCCTGGAGTATCGGCCGGATCGGCAGGAAGGTTGGCTGCTGGCTTTCCTCAGCGCCGCCGCCCGCGGCCTGGCCCGGGGCGAGGTACTGCTGCGTCGTCTGCGCCTGGCCGAGGTTAGGCTGGCGGAGGCCTTGCGGCCCAAGCGTTCCACCTCGCGGGGGCCACAGGTGGCAACCTTTCTCTTGGCCCAGCCGGTGGTCACCTCCGGCCGGTTGGCCCAGGCACTGGACATGAGCGGAACGGCCGCCCGCACCTTGCTGGATGGGTTGCACCGTGACCGGCTGGTCCTGGAGATTTCCGGCCGGGACGCCTACCGCGCCTATATGGTGGAATGACATCCAGCCGCTCTGGCCCGCCCTCCGGCGCCGGTTTTTCTGAAAAAACTTCGGTAACCGTTCCCTTGAAGAGGCGCCCCGTTTGCCGTCCCGGTTTAAAGAAAAAAGCCCCGTCGCGGGGACGGGGCCGTTCCGAAGTTTTTTCAGAAAAACCGCAGGGATGAACCCTGGCCGTACAGATAAGGCGAACCCTTAATCCGGCACATCCAGGCCGCAGCGGCGCAGTGCCTCTGGCAACTGGGCGAACAGCGCATCCAAGGCCTGTGGTGGCAACCCCGCTGCCAGGCGCAGGATGGGCCGCCCCTCATGCAACGACAGGCGCACAAGCACTTGGCCTGTACGGGACCGGATGACCCGCTCCCCAGCCAGTTCCGGTTCCGGGACCCCTTCCCTCTGCGCCGCTGCCATCAGGGCACGCAGACGGGCAGCGAAGCTCAAATTATCATCCGCCCCCTTCCCGCTCAGTTCGGCGGCGGTTGCCTCCACCCGGGCGGCCACCTCTTCGCTTTCAGCCATCAGGCGAGCCAGCTTGGCCCCATCGCTGATTTTCAACGGCCTCGGATCATCCAGGGCCGCAACCACCGTGGCCGGCAGCTCGGCGAACTTCAGCAGGTTGGACAGATGCCCCTTGCTGAAGTCCAGCCGCTCCATCAACTCAGCCCGGCTCATCAGCCCGGTATCCAGCACAGTCTTCAGCTGCACCGCCCGTTCGTAGGCGGAGATGTCGGCGCGGGCCTCGTTCTCCTGCACCATCTTGATCAGCAGATCGCGGTCGTCCGCCTGCATCACCCGCGCCACCACCTTGCGACCCAGTTGACGGCAGGCCGCCGTCCGGCGATGACCGGCGATCAGCTCATATCCGTTGCCGTCCGCCGCCGGGCGCACCAGCACCGGTGCCAGCTGGCCATGACGCAGGATGTCCTGCACCAGGGTGGCGAAGGCGGCATCGGCGAAGGCGGCGGTGTGCCGGTCCTGGTATTGGGTGCTATGGATGTCGGCCGGATCCAGCTCCAGCAATACGCGTCCACTGTCGCGCAGCGTCTCCAGCTCCTTGGCACTGTCCTGGAACACGCTCTCGATCTGGTTGACGATTGGGATAGCGGATCGGGGGGAAACGGGCCGCGCCGCCCGAGTGGCGGTCAGGTCGCCGATGGCATTGTCCAGTTCGGCCATTCTGTCCTTGCGGCTCATCGCGTTCCCTCCCGCGCCGGCGTGCGCTTCCAGATGTCCCAGATAACCCGCTCGATCTCGGCGTTCACGTTGTTCAGATATTCCAGTCCGCGCTCATAGGTACGGCGGTTCACGTCGCTGGCCTCGAGCTCGTAATAGCTCTGCTTCAGGTTGCCGGCGCTATCCAGACCCGTGGTCAGCGCCATGCGGTTCTCCAGCAGCGTGTCGGCAAAGATGCTGCCCATCCACTTCACCAACTGGCTCTGGTTGCCATCGGCCGTCTGGTATTTGGAAACCAGCAGGCGCACGGCGTCGAAGGTCTTCACCCGACCGCCTTCGGCTTGCGCCAAGGTGGACAGCGTTTCATAGACCATCCGGAAGAAGCGGCCAGCGGAACTGAAATCCAGCATGCTGGGTGGAATGGGAATCAGCAGGAAATTCGCGGCCATGACGGCGTTGATCGACAGGTAGCTGAGCGATGGCGGGCAGTCGCAGACGATGATGTCGTAATCCTGGTCGATGCTGGGCAGGGCGTCGGCAAGGATGCGCCAGAAGCGAAGTTCCCGCTGGCGCATCTGCCGCACCGGCACTTCGAACTCCGTGGAGTACAGGCCAAGGTTGGCGGGGATGACGTCCAGCCCGTCCCAGTAGGTCTTCTGGATCAGCGGCCGCAGATCGTTGATCCGTTGGCTGTCGTCCAGGGTGAACAGGCGGTACAGCGTATCCAACCGGTCGAACTGCTCATCCGGGACGAAACCGAACAGCGATGTGGCGCTGGCCTGGCTGTCGAGGTCTATCATCAACACCCGATAGCCTTGCAGAGCCAGGTACTGCGCCAAGTGGACGGAGTGGGTGGTCTTGGCCGCCCCGCCCTTGAAGTTGGCGACGGTGATGACCGACAGCTTTTCCCCCGCTTCACGATCGCGACCCACGCGATAGCGCACGTCACCGGTCTGCTGGAACAGCTGGCGGCGAATCTGGTTCACCTCCGCCAGGGTGAAGCCGCGGCGGTTGTTGCCGCCGATGACGGTGCCCTGGGGGAACTGCTCGTTCTTCAGCAGGGCGCGCAGGTGGCTCTCCGAGATACGGATCAGCCGGGCCGCTTCCGAGGTCGGAAATAGGCGCAGGCTCTTGGCGTGGCCGGGATAGGCCTGCACCTCGATGATCTTGCGCTGGATGGCGTCACAGCCTTCCGAGTGGTCCAGGAAAATTTGCAAGGGGTCGTCGCCGGCCGGCATGGCGTTATCGGCGGGCGCGCTGACATCGGTGGTCATTGGTGTATCCGAGGGGCTGCCAGAGATGGCCGGATAATGCCCAACGGCGATCCGGACGCCAACCGCGATCTTCAGGCAAATATGCGGATAACTGACTCATCATCGATTTTTTGCCGATTAGGCGAAAAAATTCGCTGATGGGATTTCATCAATTGGCTGAGCCACCGCCTTTGGTAACTGTAACCTTGAAAGCGGGGCGATCGGAACTGCAAATCGTGGCGATCTTCTATTGGGCGCACCCCGATCTTCAAGGGAACGGATACCAATTCCAACGGATGAGGTGTCCCGTCGGAAATGGCGCATTTCCTGGGTTTTCTCTGAAATACCGATGACGAGCGCGCATCGATCGGGGAGTGAGCTTGAGGGGAAAGCCAGCTGTGGAACCCGCAAAGCTTGATCCCGTGGCCATTGTCCGTGTCCCGGAAAGGCTGGCCTGTGGATAGTTTCTTTAAAAGGATTCAGGGTTAAAGAGATATAGGGTTTAACTGTTACAGCGACAGAAAATGCCGTTTTCCCAATAGCTTAATGACGCATTTGGTAACCATTCCCGCGACTCCCGGTTTCCGAACCCTGGGGCTGCGGAGTCCAAACCCTGGAGTCTCGGGTCACCGAACCCTTGGCCGTTGGTTTCCAAACCCTGGAGTTGGGAAAAACGGTATCCGAACCCTTGAGGGAAAACAGGGCGAGTCGACCGGAGTCGGTTGCCATACCCTTGATCTTGGTTGCCGTTCCCTCAATCCCGGTTGCGGTTCCCTTGAGTTCGGGAGGTTGGGCGGTCCGGTTCCGGACTCTGATACCGCGATCCGACTCACCATGGGCCCGAGTCCGGCTGATTTCAACCCGCCGTGATGAGTCGGCCAAGTCTATCCCGAGTCGATTCAAGGGTTCGGTTACCGAAGCTCACGGGTTCGGATACCTGCGATCCTATCGACTCGACGTGGACACCAGATTTTGGGGGTGGCACCGCCAGAATCTCAAGGGATCGGCAACCAAGCGTGTTTTTGCCGTTGGCGGTGACGATTGGCCGCGTTCATCATCCGGAGTCCGAACGCCCTATCCATGGTGGATGGGGCCTGCTGTGTGAGGGGTGGCGACAATGGCGGGGACGATGACAGGGACTGCGGACAGGATTTCCGCGCCGGCCATGGTGGAAGCCCCGATGGCTGGCAGCCAGCTGGCCCTGGCCCTGGACAGCCCCCTGATCGGCAAGGTGAAGAACGACCGCCTGGTCATGGTCTTCAACTTCTTCGCCCTCAGCAAGGAGACGGTGACGGAGCTGCCGGTCTACGATGACGGCACCGTTCGCATCGAGGTCACCGGCACCAAGCACGGCGTCGCCAACATCTGGGACAAGGAGGTGCTGATCTACCTCGTCTCCCTGATCCAGGACAAACTGAACCGGGGTGAACCGGTCAGCCCGCGCCTCACCTTCACCGGCCATGATTTTTTCCGCGTGGTAGGCATCCACGCCACCAACACCGCCTATCAACGGCTGGAGGACGCGCTGAAGCGCCTGCAGTCCACCCAGGTGCTGACCAACCTGGAGACAGGGGGCGAGGGGGAAACGGGCGCCTTCTCGTGGGTGCTGGACTACCGCATCAACTACCGTCGCGACAAGGATGGTGGGAAGACCATGAAGTCGCTGACGGTGCAACTGTGCGACTGGCTGTACCGGGCGGTGGTCAAGGACCGCAAAATCCTCACCTACCACCCCGACTACTTCAAGCTGTCGCCCACGGAAAAGCGGCTGTACGAGATTGCGCGCGCCCATTGCGGCAACCAGGGCGCGTTCAAGATGAACATTGAGAAGCTGCGCCTGCGTGTCGGCGCCGAAAGCGACTTGAAGGTGTTCAAGGCCCGGCTGGTGGCCCTGGCCAAGAAGCGCCAGGCGCTGCCGGAATACGGGCTGACGGTGGTCGATCCCCGCCGCTGGGGCCGCGACCGCAACGCCCCGCCGCCGCCGGGTCGCACGCCGCTGAAGAGCCACATGGTCTATTTCTTCCGTACCGACAGTCTGTCGGCCATGGCGCCCTTCGACCAGGCACCGGAGTTTCCGGACGCCCAGCCCGATATGATGATGGGTGACCTGGCGGCCTAAGGGGCCGCCGCCAACCTTGCAATCCCACGACAGACATGCTGCAAGTCGGAAAACCCGGCTGCGGGGCACGGGATCGACCTGTCGTGAGGAATTTACTGGTATGCGCGATTTCCTGAAGGGCGTGTCGTTGAGCGCCCCGGTGGTCACCGTTTTGGCCGCCGCTTTGGCTGGCCTGCTGCTGGTGCCCACGGTGGCCGGCGCCGATGAAGGCATGTGGACCTTCAACAATTTCCCCAGCGCCAAAGTGAAGCAGGCCTATGGCTTCAGTCCGGACCCGAAGTGGCTGGAACGGGTGCAGCTGGCCTCGGTCCGCCTGGCGCGCGGCTGCTCGGGCGCCTTCGTCTCCGCCAGCGGCCTGGTGCAGACCAACCATCACTGCGCCCGCGCTTGCATCCAGCAGGTCTCCACCGCCGACCACAACCATATCAAAGACGGCTTTTACGCGGCCGAACTGAAGGACGAGGCCAAGTGCCCCGATATGGAAGTCAACCAGCTGGTCCAGATCACCGACGTGACCCAGCGGGTGAACGCCGCCACCGCCGGCAAGGAGGGCGATGCCTTCTCCGCCGCCTTGAAGGAGGTGCAGGCCGCCATCCAGACGGAATGCACCGGCGGCGCCGATGACACCCGCTGCGACGTGGTCGAGCTCTACCACGGCGGCGCCTACAACCTTTATATGTACCATCGCTATCAGGACGTGCGCCTGGTGTTCGCGCCGGAAGAGGACATCGCCTTCTTCGGCGGCGATCCGGACAACTTCGAGTTTCCGCGCTACGACCTCGACGTCTCCTACGTCCGCGTCTACGACAAGGACGGCAAGCCGCTGAACACCAAGGCGACCTATTTCCCTTACGCTTCCCATGATGCGAACGAGGGGGACCTGGTCTTCACCTCCGGCAATCCTGGCCGGACGGAGCGCTTGGACACCGTGGCCGAGCTGGAATATGAGCGCGACCATGCCCTGCCCGACCGGCTGCTGTACCTGTCGGAACTGCGGGGCATCCTGCTGCAGTTCACGGCTCAGGGTGAGGAGAACGCCCGTATCGCACGCACCAAGCTGTTCACCCTGGAGAACAGCTACAAGGCGCTGTACGGCGGGCTGCAGACCCTGGTCGACCCGGCCCTGATCAATGCCAAACGCAAGGAGGAGGCGGCGCTGAAGGCGCTCATCGACGCCGACCCGGCGTTGAAGCAGCAGTACGGCGACCCCTGGGCGGCCATCGCCAAGTCGGTGGACCACTACGCCGTGGTCGCCACCCGCTATCAGGTGCTGGAGGGCAGCCGCAGTTTCACCCAGTCCGACATGTTCACCTATGCGCGCAACCTGGTGCGCGCCGCCAGCGAACGACCCCTGCCGGACGGCAAGCGCCTGCGGGAATACACCGACGCCAACTTCCCCTCCATCCGCCAGCGCCTGCTGTCCAACAGCCCGGTCTATCCGGAGCTGGAACGGGTGCTGATGCGCATGCAATTGGTCTACATGCAGCGCCAGCTGGGCCCGGATGACCCCCTGGTGCGGAAGGTCTTCCGCAACCGCTCTGCCCAGCAGATCGCGGATGAACTGGTGAAGGGCTCCGGCCTGGGGGACCCGGCGGAGCGCAAGCGCCTGCTGGAAGGCGGCCAGGCGGCCCTCGACGCCTCCACCGATCCCATGATCACGTTCGCCAAGCTGGTGGACGCCGACGCCCTGGCCGCCCGCCGCGATGTCGAAGCCAACGTGTCGGCCGTGCAGCAGAAGAACGCTGGTTACATCGCCCAGGCCATGTTCAAGGTGCACGGCACGTCCGTCTACCCGGACGCCACCTTCAGCCCTCGCGTCTCCTACGGGACGGTGAAGGGCTATGAGCAGAACGGCCAGCACGTGGCGCCCTTCACCACCATGGGCGGCACCTTCGACCGCGCCACCGGCGCCTTCCCCTTCGCCTTGCCCGACAGCTGGCTGAAGGCCAAGGACGCCATCAACCCCGCGCAGAAGTTCGATGCCGTCAGTACCAACGACATCATCGGCGGGAATTCCGGTTCCCCCGTCATCAACAAGGACGCGGAAGTCGTGGGTCTGATCTTCGACGGCAACATCCAGTCGCTGGGCGGCGACTACGGCTATGACGGTTCGGTCAACCGCGCCGTCTGGGTCTCGGTCGGCGCCCTGAAGGAGGCGCTGGCCAAGGTCTACCAAGCCAACCGCCTGTCCAAGGAGCTGGGCGCCCATTGAGAACCAGGGGTGGGGGAGGGGCGGCGGATGCATACCGCGGGCCTTTTTCCATGCGCGGGCATCGGAGTAGGTAAACCAAATGCCGCACCCGCCGGGCCGTCAGGTAAAGGCCATAATCCCGTATTATAGGGCAGGGATGGCCCCGAGCGCCCCGGGGCCCTTACCTGACGTGACCAAGGGCGGCTTGGGGCGGAGTACCGCATCGGCGGCTCCGCCGTCTGAAAGAGGATGATCATGCAGCGCGTGTTCAAGGCTCCGTTCCTGGTGATGATGTCGCTGGTGGTGGCCTTGCTGGCGTTGGCCGGCGGCGCCGCCCCGGCGAGCGCCCGCACCTTCGTCAGCGTTGGTATCGGCGTCGGCCCTTTTTATCCGGCGGGTTATTACGGCGCCTATTGGCATGACCCTTACTGGCGCTGGCGCGGCCCTTACTGGGCGCCCTACCCCGTGGCGTACGCACCCTATCCCTACTACGCGCCTCCGGCCTATGTAGCGCCGGCCCCGGCCGTGGTTCAGGCGCCGCCGCCGGTGGTGGCACAGCCCGTCCAGGCTGTGGCGGCCAAGCCGGCCTATGACCAGGCCAACTGCCGCGAATACACCTCCACCATCACCGTGGCGGGACAGCCCAGCCAGCAGGTGGGTACCGCCTGCCGGCAGCCTGACGGGTCCTGGCGCATCGTCAACTGACGGGCCAGCCCCTGTCCCTGTCATTGAAGTCCCTGTTCATTGGAATAGGCGTCACGCGAACCCCAGGGCTTTCCCTGGGGTTTTCGCGTTCCGGGCCGCGACATTTGCACTTCCGTTACAAAATCCTGTCCCGCCCGCATCTGGCTTAGGGGTATGCTCATGAGAATGTACCGCCCGGCGGGGAGGCCGGGATCAAGAGGTACAAACGGGCATGCAAGGGACAGGGACCATGCGTACGGGGCTTAGGGTGGCTGTGGTAGGCGGCTGCTTGTCCGGGTTTTTCGCCTCCACGCCTTTCGGGGCCCGCGCCGATGAGGGATTGTGGACCTTCAACCACTTCCCCAGTGCCAAAGTCCAGGAGACCTACGGCTTCGAGCCTACCGCCCAGTGGCTGGACCATCTCCGCATGGCGTCCCTGCGGCTGCCCCGGGGCTGCTCCGCTTCCTTCGTTTCTCCCGCCGGCCTGGTCCAGACCAACCACCACTGCACCCGCGATTGCCTGCAGCAATTGTCCTCACCCACTAACAACCTGGTGCAGGACGGTTTCTACGCCGCCAAGCCGGAGGACGAGGTGAAATGCCCCGACGTGGAAGCCAACCAACTGGTGGGCATCACCGACGTCACCCCCCAGGTCAGGGAGGCGGTGGCGGGCCGTGAGGGCCAGGATTATGGTCGCGCCCTGCGCGAGGTGCTGGCCAAGCTGCAGCGTGACTGCGCTGGCGGGGATGAGGCCATCCGCTGCGACGTGGTGGAGTTGTACCGGGGCAGCGTCTACGACGTGTACAAATACCGCCGCTACCAGGACGTGCGCCTGGTGTTCTCACCCGAGGAAGACATCGCCTTCTTCGGCGGCGATCCCGACAATTTCGAATTCCCCCGCTTTGACCTGGATGTGGCCTTCCTGCGCGTTTATGACGAGCATGGCGCGCCCCTGAACACCCAGGCCAACTACTTCGCCTACGCCCCCCGGGATGCGCAGGAGGGCGACCTGGTCTTCACTTCGGGCAATCCCGGCACCACCGAACGCCTCGATACGGTGGCGGAACTGGAATATGACCGCGACGTCGTCCTGCCGGAATGCCTGGTCTATCTGGCAGAGCTGCGCGGCCTGCTGCTGCAATTCTCCGCCGAGGGGGCCGAACACGCGCGCGTGGCCTTCGCCAAGCTGTTCGCGGTGGAAAACGCCTACAAGGCCCGCCTGGGTCAGTTCCGCGCCCTGGTCAATCCGGGCCTGATCGACAGCCGCAGGCGGGCGGAGAATGAGCTGCGGGCCAAGGTGGCCGCCGACCCGCAGTTCCAGCAGCGCTTCGGCGATCCCTGGGCCGCCATTGCCCAGGCCGTGAGCCATTACCGCGCCGTCGCCGACCGCATGGAGGTGGTGGAGGAGGGACGCGGGCCCCAATCCGACCTGTTTGCCTACGCCCGCCTGCTGGTGCGCGCGGCGGAACAGCGCCAGCTGCCCGACATCAAGCGATTCCAGGAATTCACCGACGCCGGCATCCCTTTCACCCGCCAACGCCTGCTGGCGAACGCACCCATTTCCAACGACCTGGAAAAGCTGTTGCTGCGCGCTTGGCTGGTCCAGCTGCGGCGGGTGCTGGGGCCGGACGATCCCCTGGTGCGCGACGTGCTGGGCGCGCAGACGGCGGAGAAGATGGCCAGCGATTTGGTGGACGGCACCCGCCTGGCCGACCCCAACGAACGCAAGCGCCTGCTGATGGGCGGCATCGAGGCCATCAAGAACAGCCACGACCCCTTGATCCGCTTCGCGCAGGAGGTGGACAAGCAGGCACTGGCCATCCGGCGCGACGTGGAGGTGAATGTGGAAGCGGTGGAACGGCGCAACGCCGGTGTCATCGCCCAGGTCGTCTTCGCCGCCAAGGGCACCGGCGCCTACCCGGACGCCACCTTCTCCCCCCGCGTGTCCTACGGCACGGTGAAGGGCTATGACGAGAACGGCCGCCATGTGCGCTACTACACCACCATGGGCGAGGCCTATGGCCGCGCCACCGGGGCGGAACCCCTGGCCCTGCCGCGCTCCTGGCTGCGTGCCCGCAACGATGTGGACTTCGGCCGCAAGCTGAACATCGTCAGCACCAACGACATCGTGCGCGGCAATTCCGGCTCGCCGGTGGTCAACACCGACGGCCAGGTGGTGGGCATGATCTTCGACGGCAACAGCCAGTCGCTGGGCGGTGATTTCGGCTTCGATGACAACTCCAACCGCGCCGTCTGGGTGTCGGTCGGGGCGGTGAAGGAAGCGCTGACCAAGATCTATGGCACCACCCGTCTGAACCGCGAACTGGGCATCTAGCGTCGTCGGCTGACCCTGTGATCGCCGCCGCTGACAGGCGCCTCCAGCTGGTGATAAGCGAGGTGGCGTCATCGCGGAAAATGGCCTGGAATTTTAAGGTTTTGGCCGGGCGTACGGGCCTGCGCTCACATCTCACGGTGTTGGCGCTTGCCGCATCCCAGATCTGCGCCATCCTCATTAGGTGCGTTCCGGAACCATAAGCAATAACTTGCTTGCAAGCAGTTTCCGCGCCGCAGGATTTCGCGGCACCTTCCACACATCCCCATTCCTTGACCCGGCCAGGCCGGGCCCAAGGCGTTAGCACCCCTCCCGGGTGCCCAAGCCCGATCCGGCCTTCAACGATCAGGGACCAAAGGACCATCATGACCAGCGCGCCCACCGCCCTTCCGCCCAAGCGTTCCCCCCTGCCGCGTATCATCGGTTTCGGCGTGCTGGCCATCATCGTGGTCGGTGGCGTCGTCCTCTGGCTCAGTGGCCGGGGCAAGGAATCCACCGACGACGCCTTCACCGAGGGCCGGGTGGTGACGGTGGCGCCCAAGGTTTCAGGCTTGGTGATCGAGCTGGCGGTGCAGGATAACCAGAAGGTGAAGGCCGGCGACCTGCTGTTCCGCATCGATCCCCGCGATTACCAGAACACCCGCGACCGCGACGCCGCGCAGCTGCAACTGGCGCAGGCGCAGCTGGCGCAGGCGCAGACCAACCTGGAAATCGCCCAGGTCTCCTACCCGGCGCAGCTGGACCAGGCCCGCGCCGCCCGCGCCCAGGCCGAGGCCACGCTGGTCCGGGCGAAGTCCGACCTGGCGCGCCAGACCGAGATCGACGTCCGCGCGACCACCAAGTCGCAGATCGACGCCGCCCAGGCGGCATTCCGCACCGCCCAGGCCCAGCTGGCCGACGCCGACGCCAAGCTGCGCTCGGCGGAGCAGGCGCCGCGCAATATCGAGGTCGCCGCCACTCAGGTGAAGCAGTGGGAGGCCCAGGTGGCCGCCGCCCAGGCCGAACTGGCCCAGGCGGAGCTGAACCTGTCCTACACCACCGTGGTGGCGCCGCAGGATGGCTGGGTGACCAAGCGCGCGGTGGAAAAGGGCAACTATCTGCAGGTGTCGCAGTCGGCCATGACGCTGGTGACGCCGGAGGTGTGGGTGGTCGCCAACTTCAAGGAAAACCAGCTGAAGCACATGCGCGTGGGCCAGCCGGTCGACATTGATGTCGACGCCTTCCCCGACCTGAAGCTGACCGGCGCCGTCGACAGCTTCCAGATGGGCACCGGCTCGCGCTTCACCGCCTTCCCGGCGGAAAACGCCACCGGCAACTTCGTGAAGATCGTCCAGCGCCTGCCGGTCAAGATCAAGGTGACGGGCGGCCTGCCCGCCGATCACCCCCTGCCCCTGGGCCTGTCGGTCGAACCTACCGTCAACCTGAACTGAGGGGGGCGGCGGTGAGCGAAGGACTTCCCCCACCCGAGGCGGATCACGGGGCGTCGGCCTGGCGCCCCAAGCACAACCCCTACCTTGTCGCCATGGTGGTGACGGTCGCCACCTTCATGGAGGTGCTGGACACCACCATCATCAACGTGGCCCTGCCGCACATCGCCGGCAGCCTGTCGGTGGGCACGGATGAAAGCACCTGGACCCTGACCTCCTACCTGGTGGCCAACGGCATCGTGCTGCCCGTGTCCGGCTGGCTGGGCCGCATGATGGGGCGCAAGAACTACTTCCTGCTGTCCATCATCATGTTCACGGTGTCGTCGCTGCTGTGCGGCCTGTCGACTTCGCTGCCGGAACTGATCATCTTCCGCCTGATGCAAGGTTTCTTCGGCGGCGGCCTGCAGCCCAACCAGCAGTCCATCCTGCTGGACACGTTCGAGCCGGCCAAGCGCGCCACCGCTTTCGGCGTCACGGCCGTCGCCATCATCGCCGCCCCCATCATGGGGCCGACGCTGGGTGGCTGGATCACGGACAATTTCAGCTGGCGCTGGGTGTTCCTGATCAACGTGCCGGTGGGTGTCATCGCCACCTTCGCCATCTCGGCGGTGGTGGAGGATCCGCCCTGGGCCAAGGCTGGTGCCGGCAAGGGCAAGCGCAACATCGACGTGGTCGGCCTGTCGCTGATCGCCGCCGGCTTCGCCTGCCTGCAGATCGTGCTGGACCGGGGCGAGCAGGAGGACTGGTTTTCCAGCGGCTTCATCCAGGCTTTCGGCGTTGGCGCCGTGCTGGGCTTGGTGGGCGCCGTCGTCTGGCTGCTGGACCGGCCCGATCCCATCGTCAACCTGCGGGTCTGGAAGAACAAGGATTTCGCCATCGGCACCCTGTTCATCAGCATCATGGCCGCCACCCTTTATGGCAGCGCCGTGCTGATTCCGCAGCTGGCGCAATCCCAGCTGGGCTACACCGCCACCTGGTCGGGCATGATCCTGTCGCCCGGTGGCTTCATGATCCTGTTCATGATTCCCATCATCACCCGCGTGCTGCTGAAGAAGTTCCAGGCCCGCTTCATCGTGGCAACCGGCTTCTTCCTGCTGGGCATCGCCATGTTCTACACGGGCACCATCACGCCCCAGGTCAGCTTCCTGAACCTGATGAGCATGCGCCTGGCCCAGACCTTCGGCACGGCACTGCTGATGATCCCCATCAGCACGGTGGCCTTCGCCTCCGTCCCGCGGGAGATGAACGGCGACGCCGCCGCCCTCTACGCCATGTCGCGCAACCTGGGCGGCAGCATCGGCATCGCCCTGGTCACGGCCTATCTGACCCAGCGGTCGCAGGTGCACCAGGCCTATCTGGTCGAACACCTGTCGGACCTGAACATGGGTTATCAGATGACCAAGCAGGCCTGGATGAACGGCCTGGCTGGCCACGGGCTGACGCCCTCGCAGATGGACTCCTCAGCGCTGGGCGGCATCTACCGCGCCCTGGTGCGCCAAGCGGCCATCCTGGGCTACGTCGACGTCTTCCGCATATCCGGCGTGGTCGCCTTCTGCGTCGTGCCCCTGGCCTTTTTCATGAAATCCACCAAGGCGGCGCCCAAGCCCGCCGCCGCGGAGTGACCCTGATGCCCGCTTCCACTCCCCTTTTCCCGCTTCCGCGCCGAGCCCGGCTGCTGGCCGCCACGGCGGCCCTGGCCTTGACCGCCGCCTGCACCCTGGGTCCGGACTACCAGCCGCCGGCGGCCGACGCCCCCACGGCGTGGAGCGCCACGACCACCCAAGCGACGGGCCAGGTGGCGGGCAAGACCCAGGTCAATACCGACCCCACCGTGCTGGCCCATTGGTGGACGGAGTTCCACGATCCCACGCTGGACAAGCTGGTGGCCGATGTGGTCGCCGGAAACCTGGACCTGAAGGTGGCGGAACAGCGCATTCTGTCCGCCCGCGCCCAGCGCCAGCAGGCAGCGGCGGCCCAATACCCCAGCGTGAAGGGGGAGAGCGCGGCCATGCGCAACCGCCTGCCCCCGGGGGCGACCGGTTCACTCGGCGGCACCAGCAACATCTTCCTGGCGGGCTTTGACGCCTCATGGGAACTGGACCTCTTCGGCGGCACCCGCCGCAGCATCGAGGCGGCCGACGCCAACATCGAGGCGGGTATCGAGAACCGGCGCTCGCTGGTCATGTCCATGCTGGCCGAATTGGGCACTGACTACGCCGCCCTGCGGTCCGTCCAGGCGCGCATCGTCATCGCCAACGAGAACGTGCGCCTGTCGCAGGAAACCCGCGACCTGACGGCCGCGAAGTACAAGGTGGGCCTGGCGACCGAACTGCAGCTGGCGGAGGCTGACGGCCAGTTGGAACAGCAGAAGGCGGTACTGCCGTCGCTGGCGACCCAGGCGGCCCAGCGGGCCCACGCCATCGCCACCCTGACCGGCCGCACCCCCGCCGACGTGGACAGCCTGCTCACCACCGCCGGACCGGAGGTACCCCTGCCGCCCTCCCTGCCGGCCAGCCTGCCGTCCGAGGTGGTGCGGGCCCGTCCCGACATCCGGGCCGCCGAGCGCACCATGGCCGCCACCAACGCCCAGATCGGCGTGAAGGAGGCGGCGCGCTTCCCCAAGCTGTCGCTGGGCCTGATCGGCGGCTTCCTCAACCCCGACATCGGCAAGCTGCTGCAGGGCGACAGCTTCGGCTGGAGCGTGGGCCCCACCCTCAGCGGCCCCATCTATGATGGCGGCCGCCTGAAGGCTGGGGTGAAGGATGCCGAGGCCCAGGCCGAAGAGGCGCGCCTCACCTACCGCAAGACGGTGCTGACCGCCTTCCAGGAGGTGGAGGACGCGCTGGTCGCCTACGCCAACGAGCGCCAGCGGAACGAGACCTTGCACCGCGCCCTGGACGCCGCCCAGTTGGCGCAGGACCGCGCCCGGTCGCAGTACCGCGCCGGCCTGGCCGACTTCCTGACCGTGCTGGATGCCGACCGCACCCTGGCCACGTCCAAGGACGCCGTCGCGCAGAGCGACTATGCCCTGGTGCAGCAGACCATCGCCCTCTACAAGGCGCTGGGCGGCGGCTGGCAGGCCGGGGAGACGACCACGGCCGCCGGCGCCGCCAGCGCGCCGCCAGCGTGACCCGGGGGGCGGCAATGGGCCAGGGTGAGACAGCGGTGATGGAAGATGACACCTCCGGAGAGCGTCCCGACGGCCGCCCCGGTGGGCGCCAGCGCAAGGCGGGCGATACCCGCCGGGCGGAGATCATCGCCGCCGCCCTGGAACTGCTGCATGAGGTGGGGCCCGGCGGCACCACGACCACGGCCATTGCCCGTCGCATCGGCATGGCCCAGGGCTCGCTGTTCCGCCATTTCCCCACCAAGCGCGCCATGTGGGAAGCGCTGCTGGACAGCCTCTCCCACCGCATCGCCCCACCGATCCAGGAAGCGCTGAACGGTGCCGGCAGTCCCATGGCCCGCCTGCGACAGGTCATGCACACCTGGCTGGGTCTGGCTGAAAGCATCCCGGCGCTGTCGTCGCTGATGTTCTCGCGCGAGGTGCTGGCCGACAGTCCCGATATGCGCAGCCTGCTGGCGGAACGCCTGCAGCGGCCCCACCGCATCTATTGCGCCCTGATCCGCGAAGGCATCGCGGCGGGCGAGGTCTCGCCCGACACCGATGTGGAACGCGTAGGCTGGATCCTTTCGGGCATGAAGCACAGCCTGGTCATGCGCTGGACTTTGCTGGACCGCACACTGGACATGCACGCCGACCTGGACGTGATGCTGGATACGATTATCGCCGGCATGAGCCGGCGGTAAGTATCGGTGCATTGGCCTCAGGCGCGCTGACCGGATGGTGGCGGGGCGGCAAATGGCCGAGCCCCGTGTCCATTTTTCCCGACAGGTTGGCGGCTTTTGTTTCGTACCATCGGGCGGTCACGGGGGTGGGCGTTCCACTTCGCCCGCTGGTGGCTGGGCCAATTGGGCGCAGGCCCAGTTCGTCCGTGACAGGGGGCTTCCGGTGTGAAAAGAAGGGCGCCGGGTCTGTTCCCATTTCGCGTTTCCATCTGGCCTCCCTTCCTGGATCACGTCCCGCGATGCTGCGCCACCGGTCGTCCCGTTCCCTGCTTTCGTCCGTCGCCAAGCGGCCCCTGCTGGCCTTTGTCATGGCGGGTGCGCTGACGGGCTGCACCGTGGGGCCGGACTATGAACGGCCGGAAACGCCGCAGCCGGCGGCCTATCGCGAAACGGTGACCGGCGACGCCGCCAAGGACGCGACCCTGCGTACGGAAATCGCCGCCGACTGGTGGCGGCAATTCAAGTCGCCGGAACTGGACAGCCTGATCGCCCGCGTGGCGTCGAATAACTTCGACGTGCGCGCTGCGGTGGCCCGCATCCGCCAGGCCGAGGGGACGGTGGACGAACAACGCTCCACCCTGTTCCCCACGGTGACGGCGAGTGCGGGGCGCACCCGCAGCCAAACGGGCGGCGGCACCACCACCGTCAGCAACGGCAACTTCATCACCCGCAACAACATCAGCAGCAACTATTCGGCCAAGTTGTCGGCCAGTTACGAGCTGGATTTCTGGGGCAAGAACCGGTCCGCCTTCGAATCGGCCAAGGCCAGCCTGAACTACAGCCGCTACGACAAGCAGACGGTGCTGATGACGGCCATCGCCACGGTGGCCACCGACTACTTCCAGGCGCTGGCCTACAAGGACCGCCTGGCCCTGGCCCGCCAGTCGCTGCGCGATGCCGAGGACGTGCTGCGCGGCATCCAGGCCCGCGCCCGCGCCGGCACCGCCACCGATGTCGACGTGGCCAACCAGGTGAACGTGGTGGAGGGCGAGCGCGCCGCCATCCCGCAATATGAGCAAAGCCTGGCGCAGCAGATCGACGCGCTGGCCGTGCTGGTCGGCGTGCTGCCGGAACAGCTGAAGATCGAGGGCACCACCCTCAGCGGCCTGGCGGAGCCCGAGGTGGCGCCCAACCTGCCGTCCACCCTGCTGACCCGCCGGCCGGACGTGGCCTCGGCCGAAGCACAGCTGATCGCCGCCAATGCCACCCTGCGCAGCGTCATCGCCCAGCAATACCCCAGCCTCAGCCTGACCGGCAGCTACGGCTATCAGAATGAGTCGCTGGGCGACCTGTTCAACCCGGCCAGCAAGCTGTGGTCGCTGGGCACCTCGCTCAGCCAGACGGTGTTCGACGCCGGCAACCTGCAGGCCCAGTCCGACGTGCAGCGCGCCCGGGTGGAGGAGCTGGCGGCGGATTACCAGAAGGCGGTCGTCACCGCCTTCTCCGATGTCGAGGATGCGCTGGCCGGGGTGCGCTACACCCGCGACATCCGTGGCGCCCAGGAAAAGGCCACGGCCTCGGCCGACGTGGCCCTGCGCGGCACCACCGGGCAGTTCCAGCGCGGCACCGCTGACATGGTCAGCGTGCTGACGGCCCAGCGCACCCTGTTCAGCGCCCAGGACAGCCTGGTGCAGAGTCGCCTGAACTACCTGACCTCCATCGTCACGCTGTACCGCGTGCTGGGCGGCGGCTGGTCGGTGGAACAGACCGAGGCCCAGGCCGATACAGCGCCCGCCAAGGCCGGTGGCTGACTGCCGTCCTCAAAGCCAGGGGCGCCATCGTCATTTCCGGCAAAATGCCGACCTTGGGGCTAGCCGCGCGGGACGCGTGCTGGCACACCTGATCGCATCCCCGCGCCGTTCCCTGGTTGAAAGGCCTGCCTGTTCCCCATGTCCGCGCCCGCCTTGGACCGCCCTTCCGTGGAGCCCTCTCCCGCCGCCAAGCCTGAACGCCTGCTCTCGCTGGACATCTTCCGGGGGCTGACCGTGGCCCTGATGCTGCTGGTCAACGATCCCGGCACCTGGTCCGACATCTATTGGCCGCTGCGCCACGCCAAATGGCATGGCTGGACGCCCACCGATCTGATCTTCCCCTTCTTCCTGTTCATGGTGGGCATCACCACCCACCTGTCGCTGACCCAGCGGCGGGCACGGGGGGATGACGATGGCGCCTTGGCCCGCCAGATCCTGCGGCGCGCGCTCATCCTGTTCGGCCTCGGCCTGTTCATCGCCTGGTTCCCGGGTTACGCGCTGGCCGGTCACGGCACGCTGGCCGATCGCGCGGCGGCCCAGGTGCTGTCCTGGCGCATCCCCGGTGTGCTGCAGCGCATCGCTCTGTGCTACGCCGCCGCTGGCCTGCTGTCGCTGCGGATGGGGCCGAAGGGGCAGGGGGCGCTGATCCTGCTGCTGCTGCTGGGCTATTGGGTGGTCATGACCTGCGTGCCGGTGCCCGGCACCGGCGCCACCGGCCTTGCGGCACTGGCCCATCCCGGCGCCACCGTGGCGGCGGCGGTCGACCGCGCGCTGTTCGACTGGGGCGCCTGGGGCAACCACCTGTGGGCCGCCGCCAAGACCTGGGATCCCGAAGGCGTCCTGTCGACCCTGCCGGCCATCGCCACGGCGCTGCTGGGCGTCCAGGCCGGCCGCTGGCTGGCCCGGCCCCTGCCGTTGCCGGCCCGCATCCGGGGCCTGATCGTGGCCGGGGTCGTGGGCGTCCTGCTGGGCGAAATCTGGGATCTGGCCTTCCCCATCAACAAGAGCCTGTGGACCAGCTCCTTCGTGGCCCTGACCGCCGGCATGGCTTGCCTGTGCCTGGGTGCCCTGCTGTGGGTGGTGGAGGTGCGCGGCTGGCGCCGCTGGACCCGGCCGGCCCTGGTCTTCGGCGTCAACCCCATCCTGGCCTATGTCGGATCGGAACTGATGGCCATCATCATCGGCGGCGTCATCACCCTGCCCTGGGACCACCGGATTGCCCCCCTGCAGGACGTGATCTACGAGGCGGTGTTCTATCCCCTGCTGCCGGAAAAGGCGGCCTCGCTGGCCTTCGCCCTATGCTTTGTCGCCCTGTGGTGGGCGATCCTCGAGGTGCTGTACCGCCGGCGGATCTTCCTGAAGGTATGAGGTTCCCTGACGGGTCTTATCAAGCAGCCTTATCCTCAAAGCACAGGCTGAACAACGCGCCGCCGCCGTGGCGGTCGCGGGCGGCCAGGCGGCCGCCGTGCTGGCGCATGATTTCCATGGCGATGGCCAGGCCCAGCCCTGAGCCGGTGATGCCGGCGCCGGCGGCGCCGCGCACGAAGGGCTCCGCCAAGGTCAGGGGATCCTCGCCTTGCAGGCCGGGGCCCCGGTCGGCGACGGACAGGATGGGGCCGGGGCCCACGCGCACCTCCACCGTGCCGCCGGCCGGGCCATAGGCCACGGCGTTCTCCACCAGGTTGCGCAGGGCCTCGGCCACGGCGCCGGTGTTGCACACCAGGGGGAAGTCCTCCACAACCTCCAGCTCGATGGATTTGCCCAGGGAGCGGATGAAGGGCGCCAGGGTCACCAGTTCCCCCGCCGTCAGTTCGCCCGCCATGACGCGATCGGTGCGGGGCAGGGGGGTGCCGGACAGGCGCGACAGCGACAAGAGCTGCGCCACCAGGCGGGACAGGCGGCGCACGTCGGCGCGCACAGCCGCCATGTCGGCCTCCCCGCTTTCTAGGCGGGCCTGCACCACGGCCAGGGGGGTGCGCAGCTGGTGGGCGGCGTCGGCGATGAAGCGGCGGTGGTGGCGGAAGCTGCCTTCCAGCCGGGCCAGCGCCGTGTTGAAGGCGTCGACCAGGGGCAGGACTTCGCTGGGCAGGTTCTTGCCGTCCAGCCGGTGGTCCAGCCGGTCCAGGCCGATGGCCGCCGCCTCCTCCGACACCTCCTGGATGGGGGTCAGGCTGCTGCGGATGGTCCAGACGCCGATGGCGGCGGCGATCAGGGCCACGGGGATGCCGAACAGCAGGATGTCGCGGACGAATTCATCCAGCAGGCCGTTGATGATCTTCTGGTCGGCGGTGGGCGATTGCGCCACCGCCAGCGTCAGGGTGCGGTCGCCCAGCTTGATGGGCGTGCCCAGGCCATAGCGCTCCGGCTCGCCCGGCGGGCGGAAGAAATATTCCGTGTCCGGCTGGTTCAGCGCCTCGCGCAGGGTATTGGCGGCGCGGGGCAGGGACTGGGTCAGCAGCCGGCCGTGCTGGTCCCACACGGCATAGATGACGCCGTCCTCTTCCAGGGCATAGCGGTTGGCCAGATCCGGCGGCAGGCGGTCCAGCGACAGGCCGCCGTGGTTGAACACGGCCATCAGTTCATTGGCCTGGCCGCGCAGCACCTTGCGCTGCACGACGCCGCCTGCTTCCTCCAGCCGCACCACCAGGGGCAGGATACCCACGGCGACGGATGCCAGGAACAGCAGGCCCAGGCGCCAGGCCAGGCGGCCCTGCAGCGACCGGTGCCGCCAGATCTGCGCCAGGGTGGCCAGCATCAGGAAGAAATCCGAGGAAAGAGGGGGCTCACGACGCGCTCATCATATAGCCCAGGCCGCGCATGGTGATAATGCCGGCCGTGGCCTCCGCCGTCGCCAGCTTGCGGCGCAGGCGGGACACCAGGGCCTCCACCGCGTTGTCGGTGGCCTCGTTGCCGAAGCCGTAGAGGGCGCTGTCGATGTGCGCCTTGGTCACCACCTGGTCCACCTTGCGCAGCAGCACCTCCAGCAGGGCCAGCTCGCGCGCCGTCAGGGTCAGCGGGGCACCGGCCACGGCCACGCTGCGGGCGGCGCTGTCGAAGGACAGGTTGCCGCATTCCAGCACCACGCCAATGACGCCACCCGGCCGACGCAGCAGGGCCCGCAGTCGGGCCGCCAGCTCCCCCATGTCGAAGGGCTTGACCAGGTAATCGTCGGCGCCGGCGTCCAGCCCCTCGATGCGATCATCCAGGGTGGACCGGGCCGTCAGCATCAGGATGGGCACCTTGCGGCGGCAGCCGCGCAGGCGGCGCACCAGGCTGACGCCATCGCCATCGGGCAGGCGCCGGTCCAGAACCAGGGCGTCGTAGTCGGCGGTGGAGATATAGTCGTCGGCCTCGGCCAGGCTGCCGCAGGCATCGACGGTGAAGCCGATTCGCGACAGGTGATCGGCGGTTAGTGTCCGCAGATCCCGTTCATCCTCGACCAAAAGAAGCCGCATCGGCCAAGTTCCCACAAGTCGCCCACTGCGGGCGGCAGACGTATCTATACGCGCGAACAAGCGCGGCCTGTCGGTGTCCTGCTGATTTTCACGGGGCGGGGCCGGTTTGAGAGGCGAAAAACCGCGTCAGCAAGGCGTCAGCTTGACTGTGCCATCGTTGCCACGCGCTGATCAACCGAGGGTGCTGACCACCATGACCGTCCTCACCGCCGCCCTGCTGCCGGACCCGTCTTCCGGATCCTGGGACGTTCCGCCCGCCAGTCCAGCGGCCGGCACTCCCGTCATCGACTATCGCGCCCCGGTGGCACCGGTGGACGATGGCTTCGGACGGCATCGCCCCGGCGGGCTGCCGGGCTTGCTGCTGGCGCTCGGCGCCGCCCTGCCGGCCAGCCGCTGGGGCCGGGTGGCCGGCGGCGTCCTGGGCCCGGTGGTGCGGGTCATGGTGCCCTGGCTCTACGGCTCCGTCATTGATGTGGCGGCCGATGGCCTGCGCCGCCGCCTGCACGTCCGCGACCATGCCGACGACCGCCGGTTCCTGGCGCTGCCCCGCCAGGCGGCGGCCCGGGCCCGGGCCCATGTCGCGGCGGCCCTGCCAGCCGATGGTGTTTTTGTCGATGTCGGCGCCGGCACCGGCCTGCACACCCTTGCCGCCGCGCGCCACCTGGGCCCCCAGGGCCGCGTGCTGGCGGTGGAGCCGAACGCCGCCACCCGCGACCGGCTGGCGGTCAACCTCTCCCTGAATCCCATCGCCGCTACCGTGACCCTGGCGGAAGAGGCGGCGGGCCCCACTTGCGACGGCCTGGTCCTCGCGACCGGCGCCCGCAGGGCCGCCGCGGTGCCCGCCTGGGAGGGGCCACCGCCGGCCCTGGTGCGCACCCGCCCGCTGCTGGATTTGGTGCGGGCTGCCGGCCTGCATCGTGTCGACGTGCTGCGCCTGGGCTACAAGGCCGGCGCCGACCTGGCGCTGATCCCCTTCCTGCAGGCGGCACCCCAGGCCCTGCGCCCCCGGCTGGTCGTCATCGACCGGCGCGGCGCCAAGGGCTGGGGCGTGGATCTGCCGGCCACCCTGGCCCTGTTCGGCTACCGCGCCTGCGGCGTCACGCCGGACGCGCTGCTGTTCCAGGGCGATGCCGTTGCCGACTCCGGCGCCCTGTGGGAGCCGACCGACTGGTCATTGGTCGCCTCCTGATCCGGCCCGTCTGATCCGCGCGAAAATGAGAAGGGCCCACCGGGGTGATCCGGCGGGCCCTTTCCATTGGTCCTGTCGGATGCCTCAGCTTCGCTTCACCCCGGCCATGGCCGCGTGCAGGCGGGACAGCATGGGCCTGCGCGGCCGCAGGTTCCGCAGCGCCAGGTAGATCACCGGCGTGGTGTAGAGGGTGATGAACTGCGACACCAGCAGGCCGCCCACCAGGGCGACGCCCAGCGGCTGGCGCAGCTCCGCCCCCGTTCCGCCGCCGATGGCCAGCGGCACGGCGCCCAGCAGGGCGGTCAGCGTGGTCATGGTGATGGGGCGGAACCGTTCGCGGCACGCCTCCGTGATGGCGTCCACGGGGGACATGCCCTGGATGCGCTCCGCCGCCAGGGCGAAGTCCACCAGCATGATGGCGTTCTTCTTCACGATGCCCATCAGCAGGATGATGCCGATGAAGGAGATCATCGACAGCTCGAACCCCGTGGCCATCAGCGCCAGGATGGCGCCGATGCCGGCGGAGGGCAGGGTGGACAGGATGGTGATGGGCTGGGCCCAGCTTTCGTACAGCATGCCCAGTACGATGTAGATGGTCACCAGCGCCGCCACGATCAGCAGGGGCTGGCCCTGGTTCTGCTGTTGGAAGATGCGGGCGATGCCGCCCACCTCCACCCGCATCGAGGCCGGCATGGCCAGTTCCGTCACCGCCTGCTGCGCCCGGGCCAGGGCGTCCACCTGGGCGACGCCGTCGGCCAGGTTGAAGCTGAGGGTGGAGGAGGGGTACTGCCCCTCATGGTTCACCGACAGGGGCGATTCCTGCACCTGCACCTTGGCGAAGGTGGATAGCGGCACCATGCCCGCCACCGACTTCACATAGATGCGCACCAAATCGTCCGGACCCTTCTGCTCATTGGGCGTCGCCTCCAGCACCACGTGGTACTGGTTGCGGGCGCCGTAGAGGGTGCTGACCTGCTTCTGGCTGAAGGCGTTGCCCAGGGCCGCGTCCACGTCCGATGGCGTCAGGTTCATGCGCGAGGCCAGGTTGCGGTCGATGACCACCTTGGCGTCCAGGCCGGCCTTGTCCTGGTCGGAACTGACATCCTGGAAATAGTCCGGCAGCTCCTTCAGCTTGGTCACCAGCTTCGGCCCCCATTCATAGAGGTCGTCCAGGTTGTCGCTCAGCAGTGAGACCTGGAACTGCGAGTCGCTGCTGCGTCCGCCAAAGCGCAGGTCCTGCTCCGCCTGCAGGAAGACCTGCAGCGCCTCCATCTTGGCGAACTTGGGCCGCAGGCGGGCGATGACCTGGTCGGCGCTGGCGTCGCGCTGGTTCCTGGGCTTCAGCGAGATGGTCATGCTGCCGGTGTTGGCGCTGCTGCTGCCGGGGCCGCCGCCGCCGCCGCCGGTGGTGCCGCCGATGGCCGCCACCGCCGGATCGTCGGCGATGATCTTCACCACCTCCTGCATGCGGCGTTGCATGGTCTGGAAGGAGGTGTCGGCCGAGGCGCGCACGCTGCCGCGCAGCAGGCCCGTGTCCTGCTGGGGGAAGCCGCCCTTGGGCACCACGCCATACAGGTAGACGGTGCCGAAAATGGTGCCGATGGCCACGAACAGCATGAGGATGCGGTGCCGCATCACCCAGCCCAGGCCCTTCATATACAGGTTGGTGGCGCCGTCCAGCGGCCGGCCCACCCAGCGGTCGGCCCAGTTGGCCTTGCGCTCCCGGGCATGGTCGACGAAGCGGGCGCACATCATGGGCGTCAGGGTCACCGATACGATGCCCGACACCAGGATGGCCGCCGTCAGGGTCATGGCGAATTCGTGGAACAGCCGGCCCGCCAGCCCGCCCATGAAGATGATGGGCATGAATACGGCCACCAGCGACAGGGTCATGGACACGATGGTGAAGCCGATCTCGCGCGCGCCGTCCAGGGCCGCCTGCAAGGGCGGCTTGCCCATCTCACGATGGCGGACGGCGTTCTCGATCATGACGATGGCGTCGTCGACCACGAAGCCCACGCTGATGGTCAGGGCCATCAGCGACAGGTTGTCCATGCTGTAGTCCAGCATCCACATGACGGCGAAGGTGCCGGCCAGCGACAGGGGCACGGCGGTGGCGGCGGCCAGCGTGGGCGCCAGGCGGCGCAGGAACAGGCCCACCACCAGGATGACCAGGCCGATGGAGATCAGCATGGTGATCTGCACGTCGTCCACGCTGGCGCGGATGGTGCCGGTCTGGTCGTTGACCACGTTGATGTCGATGCCGGGCGGCAGCCACTTCTGGATCTGGCCCAGGTTGGCCTTGATCAGGTCCACCGTCTTGATGACGTTGGCGCCGGGCTGCTTCAGCACCGAGACCAGCACGGCCGGCTGCGTGCCGAACCAGCCCGCCTGCCGGATGTTTTCCGAGCTGTTCAGCACCGTGGCCACGTCACCCAGGCGGAAGACGGTGCCGCTGGCGGTGCGCACCACCAGGTCGCGGTAGTCCTGCGCCTTCAGCATGGTGTCGTTGGTGGTAACCGTCATCAGCGTGTCTTCGCCGTCCATGGTGCCCACGGGCTGGCTGACGTTGGCGTTGGTGATGGCGGTGCTGATGTCGGCCAGGCTGATCTTACGCGCGGCCAGGGCGTTCACGTCCACCTGCACGCGGATGGCGGACTTCTCGCCACCGGCGGCCGAGGCCTGGGCCACGCCCTCGATCTGCGACAGGCGCTGGGCCAGGATGCCGTCGGCGGCGTCGAAGATGGCCTGGTTGGTCAGGGTCTTGGACGTCAGGGCCAGCGTCATGATGGGCCGGCCGTTGGGGTTGGCCTTGCGGAACGTGGGTTGGCTGGTCAGGCCGGAGGGCAGGTCGGTGGCGGCGGCGCTGATGGCCGCCTGCACGTCGCGCGCCGCGTCCGTCACCGGCCGGCTGACGTCGAACTGCAGGATGATGGTGCTGACGCCCAGCGACGTGGACGAGGTCATCTCGTTCACGCCGGCGATCTCACCCAGGTGACGCTCCAGCGGGGCGGTCACCGTCGCGGCCATGGTCACGGGGTCGGCCCCCGATTCCCTGGCCTGGATGAAGATGATGGGCAGGTCGGTGTTGGGCAGGGACGCCACCGGCAGGAAGGCGTACGCCACCGCCCCCACCAGCGCCAGGCCGATGGCCAGCAGGGCCGTGCCGATGGGCCGGCGGATGAAGGGTTCGGAGATGCTCATGGGGTGGCTGCTCCGCGCCTCAGTCCGCCAGGCCCGTCAGGGGTGGGGGCGCGCCCGGGGGCACGTCTTCCGTCCGGTCGCCGCCGGTGCGCCGGGCGACCCAGGCGCGCAGCCGCTCCATGTACAGATAGATCACCGGCGTGGTGTACAGGGTCAGCAGCTGCGACAGGATCAGGCCGCCGACGATGGTGATGCCCAGCGGCCGGCGCAGCTCCGACCCCGTGCCATGCTCCAGCGCCAGGGGCAGGGCGCCCAGCAGCGCCGCCATGGTGGTCATCATGATGGGGCGGAAGCGCAGCAGACAGGCCTCCACGATCGAGTCGTGGGGGGATTTGCCCTCCACCCGTTCCGCCTCGATGGCGAAGTCGATCATCATGATGGCGTTCTTCTTCACGATGCCCATCAGCAGCACGATGCCGATCAGGGCGACCAGCGACAGGTCGTTGCCGGTCAGCCACAGCGCCAGCAGGGCGCCGATGCCGGCCGATGGCAGGGTCGACAGGATGGTCACCGGGTGGATGATGCTCTCATACAGCACGCCCAGCACGATGTAGATCGTCACCACGGCGGCGGCGATCAGCCACGGCTCGCTGGCGATGGAGGTCTGGAATTCCGCCGCCTCGCCGGCGAAGGACCCGGTCACCGTGTCCGGCATGCCGATGTCCTTCTCCGCCTTGGTCACGGCGTCTACCGCGTCACCCAGCGACTGGCCCTCGGCCAGGTTGAAGGTGACGGTCAGGGCCGGGAACTGGGCCTGGTGGTTCACCGTCAGGGGCGCGCTGGTGGTCTCGATCTGTACCAGAGAACTCAGCGGCACCTGGGTGTTGGTGGTGACCTGGGTGCTCTGCGCCACCGTGTTCACCGCCACCGGCCCGCCGGTGCTGGGCACATACAGGCGGCCCAGCGCCTCGGGGCTGGATTGCAGCTTCTCCGGCACCTCCAGCACCACGCGGTACTGGTTCATCTGGGCGTAGATGGTGGAGATCTGGCGCTGGCCGAAGGCGTCGTACAGCACGTCGTCGATGCTCTGGATGCTGACGCCCAGGCGGGCGGCCAGGGCGCGGTCGACGTTCAGCACCACTTGGCGGCCATTGGTCTGCTGGTCGCTGGCTACGTCGCGGAACTGGGGCAGGCTGCGCAGCTTGGCCACTAGCTTGGGCGCCCATTCCGCCAGTTCCACGCCATCGGCGTCGGCCAGAGTGTACTGGTACTGCGTGCGGCTGGCGCGGGCGCCGATCTGGATGTCCTGCACCGACTGGACGTAGACCTCACCCTGCACGCCCGACAGCTTGTGGCTGAGGCGCACGGCGACCGCGTCGGCATTGGCCGATCGTTCGTCCCGCGGCTTCAGGCCCACCGACAGGTGGGCGGTATTGGGGGTGGGGTTGACGGTGCTGGCGCCGGCGAAGCTGGTCACCGACACCACGTCGGGGTCCTGGGCGACGATATCGGCCACCTGCTGCTGCAGGCGGCGCATGGACGAGAACGAGCTGTCCTGGTCGCCGTCCACGGTGATGGCCAGGATGCCGGTGTCCTGGCTGGGCAGGAAGCCCTTGGGCATCCACATGTAGAGGACGACGGTCAGCACCAGGGTGCCGATGGCCACCAGCAGGGTCAGGAACTGGAAGCGCATGACCACGGACAGGGTCCGCTCATAGCCCCGCAGCATCCAGTTGAAGCCGGCTTCCGTCCATTCCAGGGGGGAATATTTGGCCCAGCGCGCGCGGCGTCGGTGGGCGGCCTGTTCCTCGGCATGGCTGCGCAGCAGGCGGCCGCACATCATGGGCGTGACGGTCAGCGACACGACGGCCGAGGCGACGACGGCGATGGTCAAGGTCAGCGAGAACTCGCGGAACAGGCGGCCGATGATGCCGCTCATGAACAGCAGGGGGATGAACACCGCCACCAGCGACACCGTCAGCGAGATCACGGTGAAGCCGATCTGCTTGGCGCCCTTGTAGGCGGCCGGCAGGGGCGCCTCGCCCGCCTCGATGTAGCGGATGACGTTCTCGATCATGACGATGGCGTCGTCGACGACGAAGCCGGTGCCGATGGTCAGGGCCATCAGCGACAGGTTGTCCAGGCTGAAACCGCACAGCGCCATGACGCCGAAGGTGACGATCAGCGACAGGGGCAGGGCCACGGCCGGGATGACGGTGGCGCGGCCGGACCGCAGGAAGGCCAGGATGACCAGCACCACCAGCACGGTGGTCAGCACCAGGGTTTGCTGCACGTCGCGCACGCTGGCGCGGATGGTTTCCGTCCGGTCGGCGACGATGGTCAGCTTGATGCCGGCGGGCAGGGCCGATTGCAGCTCATGCAGCTTGGACTTCAGCCGGTCCGCCGTTTCCACGATGTTGGCGCCGGGCTGGCGCTGGATGTCCAGCAGCACGCCCTGCTTGCCGTTGAACCAGGCGCCGACGCGGGAGTTTTCCAGCCCGCGCGTCACCACGCCCACGTCTTTCAGGTGGACGGGGGCGCCGTTCTTGTAGGTGACGATGACGTCGGAATAGGCCTCGGCCTTTTCGATCTGGTCGTTGGCGGTGATGGTATAGGCCTGGGCGACGCCGTCGAAGCTGCCCTTGGCTTGGTTCACGTTGGCCTTGCCCAGGGCGGTGCGGATGTCCTCCATGCTCAGGCTGTAGGCGGCCAGGCGCTCCGGCTGGATCTGGATGCGCACGGCCGGGCGCTGGTTGCCCTGCACGGTGACGCGGCCCACGCCCGACACCTGGCTCAGCTTCTGCGCCAGCAGGCTGTCGGCCGTGTCGGAAAGGGTGGAGATGGGCAGGGTTTCCGAGGTCAGCGCCAGCGACAGGATGGGCGGGTCCGCCGGGTTGACCTTGGCGTATGTGGGCGGATAGGGCAGCGTCTTGGGCAGGGTGCTGCCGGCGGCGTTGATGGCCGCCTGCACGTCCTGTGCTGCGTCGTCGATGTTGTGGCCCAGGCCGAACTGCAGCGTGATGTTGGACACGCCGAAGCTGGAGATGGACGTCATGACGTCCAGGCCGGGAATCTGCCCCAGCTGGCGTTCCAGCGAGGCGGTGATCAGCGTGGCGGTGGTGTCGGCGCTGGCGCCGGGCAGCTGGGTGGTGACCTGGATGACGGGGAAGTCCACTTCCGGCAGCGACGACACCGGCAGCGCCCGATACCCCAGGAAGCCCACCAGCACGATGCCGATCGCCAGTAGCGTGGTGGCGATCGGCCGGGCGATGAAGGGGGCGGAAACGTTCATCGCGGCTGGCTGCCCTGGGTGTTGTCCTGCGCGGGCTGGCCATTGGCAGGCTGGCCATTGCCGGGTTGATTGGGGTTGGGCGCACCCTGTGGCGTCGGGCCCTGGGCCGGGTCGCTGCCCGGCTGGCCGCCCTGGTTGCGGCGGCGATGGTGCTCACCCTCGGGCCCGGCCTGGCCGTTGCCGCCCTGACCCTGGCCGCGGTGGTGTTGGCCGGTGGCGCCCGCGGGCGCCCCGGCGTCCGGCGTCGCGCCCGCCGGGGCGGCGATGTTGATCTTGGCGCCGTCCTGCAGGCGGTCCTGGCCGTTGACCACCACGCGCTCGCCCACCTGCACGCCGTCGGACAGGGCGGACTTGTCGCCTTCGTTCAGGATGACGGTCACGGGGCGGGGGGTGACGGTGTTGTCCTCGTTGACGATGTAGACGAAGGTGCCGTTGGGGCCATGCTGGATGCTGGAGGCCGGCACCACGGCCAGCTTGGGCTTCACTTCCAGCAGCAGGCGCATGTTGACGAAGCCGCCCGGCCACAGGCGATTGTCCTTGTTGGGGAAGGACGCCTTCAGCTTGATGGTGCCGGTGGTGGTGTCCACCTGGTTGTCCAGGGTGGTCAGGGTGCCCTTGTCCAGCTGGCGGCCGTCGGAACTGACGGCCAGCACGCTCAGCGTCTCGCCCTTGGCCAGGTGGGCATTGATGACGTCCAGCTGCTGCTGCGGCAGGGTAAAGACACCCGAGATGGGCTGCATCTGGGTGATGACCACCAGGCCGGTGCTGTCGCCGGAGCTGACGATGTTGCCCACGTCCACCAGGCGCAGGCCGGTGCGGCCGTCGATGGGCGCCTTGGTCACCGTCCAGTCCAGGTTGGTCCGGGCGGTTTCCACGGCCGCCTGGTCGTACTTCAGCGTCGCCTCATACTGGGCGACGGTGGCCTTCTGCGTGTCATAGGTCTGCTGCGTGCCGTACTTCTCGGCCGCCAGGGCGCGGTACCGCTCCAGGTCCAGCCGGGCGTTGGCCAGTTGCGCCTGGTCCTGTGCCACCTTGGCCACCGCCTGGTCATACGCCGCCTGGTACAGGCGCGGATCGACCACCGCCAGGGTGTCGCCGGCCTTCACGGTCTGGCCTTCGGTGAAGGCGACCTTGGTCAGCTGGCCGCCGATGCGGGTCTTGACCGTGACGGTGTTCAGCGCCTGCACCGTGCCCAGGCCGTCCAGGTAGACCGGCATGTCGGCCAGCACCACCGGCGTCACCGCCACGGTTGGGATGGAGAAGCCGCCGCCGCGACGCCCGCCGCCCCCACCGGGGCCCCCGGGGCCGCCCGGGGGCGGGCCGCCGGCGCCGGGCCGCCCACCCGGCGCACCTGGGGGGCTGCCCGCGTCCTGGCTGCTCGGCTTCTTGTGCATGACCCACCACGCGCCACCACCCAGCAGCACCACGACCAGGGCAGACACCCAAACACTGCGTCGCATCGAAATCCCAACCTTCCCGATGATCTCTGGAACCCGGGTTTATACGCCGGCCGTCCGAAGATCCTGTTGTCTCGCTTATTCCCACGGATGGGCGTGGCCGGTAAGATTTGAAAAGGCCCGTACCCGACTGCCCTGCCTTGTATTTCGCGCCTTCTCTTACCCCGAAAACCGCCAGGCGTCAGCACCGCTTGCACCCGCCCGCCTGGGTCCGCTTCGCCGTCCATCCTCAGGGCCATCCCGCCCATGCCGGCCGGCAGGCTATAGCGGTGCCGGGTGACGGTTTTATGTCA
Organism: Nitrospirillum amazonense; assembly: GCF_007828035.1. Classification (GTDB taxonomy): domain Bacteria; phylum Pseudomonadota; class Alphaproteobacteria; order Azospirillales; family Azospirillaceae; genus Nitrospirillum; species Nitrospirillum amazonense. The sequence continues at coordinate 703,228 of NZ_VITV01000001.1, forward strand.
TCCCACGCCGGATACCGCCTGCGCCAATTGGCGCATGGCAGGGTGAAACCGGCCCGCGCGGCATGATCGGGACCGGATGATTTTGCATCGCGGCAAATCGCGCTCTGGTTTGGGGTTGACGCGGGTCCCCCGCCCGGTTTATTGGCGGGCCGTCGGTTGTCCTCCGCCGTCTGGAACCCCGGTTCCGCACGACGGGCGATATGCCGTCAACCCCAAGAGAACAGTCACCCTGAGAATGAACCCTCGACCTAGTGAGAGCGGCGCGGACCCGTTTGGCCGGACCCATCCGGCGCGACTGGTCGCTACAGACCGCCAGCCGGGACAGGGGTGTGGGTGGGAGTGTCGGGCCCCTCGCTGAGACGGGGGCATCGACGCCCCCATCCCCGCCTTCGTCCCCGCCGGGCACCGGCCGCGTGACGGAGGCAGCAATGGCCCTCAACAAGACCCGTTTTTCCGCCGGGACCGATCCCGTGTCCGCCGTCATGGCGGCGGCGGCCCGTGCCGCGCAGGCGCAGCGCGCGGCCCTCTCTGGCCATGGCCTCACCCTGGTGTGGCGGCAGGATGCCGCCGGCCGCCCCGTTATGGGCTGGATGCTGATGCGCCGGCCGGTGGCCGCCAATGACATCGCCGCCAACGACGCACCGTCGGAGGGCCGAACGCGGTACGCCCGCTGACCGGTACCTGATTCCCCTGACGCTGTTCGGGCCCGACACCCCATCCGAAACCAAGGGTGACGGGGGGAACGGCCAATGACGATGCATGTCCTTCACGGCGGCCGTGACGGGCTGGGATCACCCAGCCCGCTTGCCCGCCTGGCGCCGTCCCGCTGGGACGTCGTGGCCTTGCCGCTGGTCCTGGGCCTGCTGGCCCTGTTGGTCTTCGGCGGGCACGAGGTGGCGCAGCCGCTGTCGCAGCTGGAACGCACGCCCATCACCCTGGACCCGTGGACGCTGCCCTACTACGCCCTGCGCACGACGCTGCGCATGCTGGCGGCCCTGGGCGCATCCCTGCTGTTCACCCTGGTCTATGCGCCGCTGGCGGTGAAAAGCCAGCGCGCGGGGCAGATCCTCATCCCGGCGCTGGACATCCTGCAGTCCGTGCCGGTGCTGACATACCTGTCCTTCACCGTGACCTTCTTCCTGGGCTTGTTCCCCGGCCAGGTGGTGGGGGCGGAGCTGGCCTCCATCTTCGCCATCTTCACCAGCCAGGCCTGGAACATGACCTTCAGCTTCTACCAGTCGCTGCGGACGGTGCCGTCCGACCTGGAAGAGGTGTGCACGGGCTATCACTTCTCCACCTGGCAGCGCTTCTGGCGGCTTGAGGTGCCCTTCGCCATCCCCGGCCTGGTCTGGAACATGATGATGAGCATGTCCGGCGGCTGGTTCTTCGTCGTGGCGGCCGAGGCGGTGACGGTGGGCAGCACCACCATCACCCTGCCGGGCGTGGGCGCCTATCTGGCGCTGGCCATCGAGCAGCGCGACCTGGGCGCCATCGGCTGGGTCATCCTGACCATGCTGGGCGTCATCATCCTTTATGACCAGCTGCTGTTCCGGCCGCTGGTCGCCTGGGCCGACCGCTTCCGCGCCGACACCGTGCAGGCAGAGGAACGCCCGACCTCCTGGGTGCTGACCATGGTGGAACGCTCCACTCTGTTCCGCACCTTGGGCCGGCCGGCCGGCGGCGCCGCCCGCGCTACCTTGCGCTGGCGCCTGCCGTCCCTGCCCAAGCTGCCGGCACCCAGGCTCAGCCCCCGGGCCGTGCGCATGGGGGATTATGTGTGGCAGGGCGCCCTGGCCGTCATGGCGCTGTACGTGGCGGTGCACGGCGTCCAGTTCATGGCCACCGGCGTCACCTGGGGTGATGTCGGCCATGTGGTGCTGCTGGGCCTGGCCACCATGGTCCGGGTGGTGGTGCTGATCGTCCTGGCGGCGGTCATCTGGGTACCGATCGGGGTGATGGTGGGCATGCGCCCGCGCCTGGCCGCCATCGTCCAGCCGCTGGCCCAGTTCCTGGCCGCCTTCCCGTCCAACCTGTTCTTCCCCGTGGCGGTGGCGGCCATCGTGCACTGGACCCTGAACCCGGACATCTGGCTGTCGCCGCTGATGATCCTGGGCACGCAGTGGTACATCCTGTTCAACGTGGTGGCCGGTTCCCAGGCCTACCCCGTGGATCTGCGCGACGTTATCGCCAACCTGCGCCTGCGCGGCTGGAAGAAGTGGCGGGACGCCCTGCTGCCCGGTGTCTTCCCCCACCTGGTGACGGGGGCCATCACCGCCAGCGGCGGCGCCTGGAACGCCAGCATCGTGGCCGAGGCCGTGTCCTGGGGCGATACCCACGTCCAGGCACGTGGACTTGGCGCCTATATCGCCCAGATGACGACAGACGCCGACTTCCCGCGCCTGGTGCTGGGCAACGTCGTCATGGTCTGTTTCGTCGTGCTGTTCAACCGTCTGGTCTGGCGGCCGCTGTACGCGTACGCCGAACGCCGCCTGCGCGTGTCCTGAAGGAACGGAGGTCCCCATCATGAACCTGACCCCGAAGTCCCTGCGCGCGGCCCTGGGCGTGCATGCCCCGGCCGACCTGGCCACCGCCGGAGTCGCTCCCCGTGGGGCGTCCTCCGGCCCCCGTCCGCTGCCCAGCGGCGTGCCCATCCTGACCGTGAAGGACGTCAGCAAGCGTTACGACGCCGACCCCGACAGCCCCCTGGTGCTGGATAACGTCAACATGACGGTGGACCGGCGCGAGATTGTGGCCCTGCTGGGCCGCTCCGGCTCCGGCAAGTCCACCCTGCTGCGCATCATCGCCGGCCTGCTGTCCTCCACCTCGGGCCAGGTGTCCGTGGCGGGCAAGCCGGTTTCCGGCCCGGCCAACGACGTGGCCATGGTCTTCCAGTCGTTCGCCCTGTTCCCCTGGCTGACGGTGCTGGAGAACGTGCAGGTGGGACTGGAGGCGCGCGGCGTGCCCCCGGCGGAGATGCGCAAGCGCGCGCTGGCTGCCATCGACCTCATCGGCCTGGACGGGTTCGAGAACGCCTATCCCCGCGAACTGTCGGGCGGCATGCGCCAGCGCGTGGGCTTCGCCCGCGCCCTGGTGCTGGATCCCGGCATCCTGTTGCTGGACGAGCCGTTCTCGGCCCTGGACGTGCTGACGGCTGAAACCGTCCGTACCGACTTCCTGGACCTGTGGGGCGATGGTCACCTGGCCATCGGCGCCGTGTTGCTGGTCACCCACAACATCGAGGAGGCGGTGCAGATGTGCGACCGTATCCTGGTGATGTCGTCCAACCCGGGCCGGGTCGCGGCGGAGATCGAGGTGACGCTGCCCCATCCGCGCGTCCGCACCGACCCGGCCTTCCGCCAGCTGGTGGACCACATCTATGGCCTGATGACCCGCCGGCGCAAGGCGGCGCCGGGCATCGCCGAGACGCTGGCCGCCGGCCTCAGCCTGCAGCTGCCGCATGTGTCGACCAACGTGCTGGCCGGTCTGATGGAAATGGTGGATGCCGAGCCGCACAACGGCGTGGCCGACCTGCCCGTCATCTCCTCCGCCCTGCAGATGTCCACCGACGACCTGCTGAAGGTGGCGGAAACCTTGCAGATGCTGGGCTTCGCCGAGGTGGTGGAGGGCGACATCCGCCTGCTGCCCCCAGCGCGGCAATTCGCCCAGGCCGAGCTGGACGTGCGCAAGCGCCTGTTCGCCGACCATCTGCTGCAACGCATCCCGCTGGCCAGCCACATCCGCCGCGTCCTGCAGGAACGCCCAAACCACCGCGCCCCCCGGCCCCGCTTCGAGACGGAGCTGGAGGATCATATGTCCGAGACCGCGGCGGATGAGACGCTGAAGGCCATGATCAGCTGGGCGCGCTATGCCGAGGTCTTCGCCTATGACGGCGACACGGCGCAGTTCCACCTGGACGCGGAGGAAGAGGCTTAGTTTTTTCCTCAAGCGCCGGCAGCCGCATTCACGGCTTTGGCTTTCCTCGATTTTTAGTCCGCTCCGCTTCCCAAAAATCTCCGGCGGACGCGGTCGCGTCCTAGGAGGAGGGTTAAGGGGCCAGCATTCCAAGTTTGCGAGAAGAGGCTTGGCAGAACGGGCCGCCGGTGGTGCACTGCGCGGCCCGTTCCCCTTTCTGGACACCGCCCATGGCCCGCCTGGCTGCCCCCCGCCTCATCGCCCTGTCCTTGGCTGGAATGGCTTGGTTTGGCGGTGGTGCCGGGGCGGTGGGTCTGCCCTCCACCCCGGCCAAGCCCGTGACGGACAGCTTCTTCGGCCAGCCGGTGGCCGATCCCTACCGCTGGCTGGAGGATTGGTCCGACCCGGTGGTGAAGCGCTGGTCGGCTGATGAGAACGCCTACAGCCGCGTCTACCTGGACGCCGTACCCCAGCGCGCCGCCATCAAGGCGCGCCTGGAGTCGCTGATCGCCGCTACGCCCAGCCGTTATTCCGGCGTGCGCGCCGCCGGCGGCCATCTGTTCGCCCGCTATATCGACCCGCGCCTGCAACAGCCGCAGGTGGTCATGATCGATGATGGGATGACCACGGCGCCGTCGCGCGCGCTGGACGTGAAGGTGATCATCGACCCCAACCGGATCGACTCGCGCGGCCTGACGGCGGTGGACTGGTTCGTGCCGTCCCCCGACGGCCGGCTGGTGGCCGCCAGCCTGTCCACGGGCGGCAGTGAGAATGGCAGCGTGCATGTCTTTGACACCGCCACCGGGACGGAGGTGGGTGAGGTCATTCCCCGCGTGCAATATCCCACCGGCGGTGGCGACCTGGCCTGGTCCGCGGACGGCAAGGGCTTCTGGTACACCCGCTACCCGGGGGAGGAGCGGCCGGAGGCCGACCGTCATTTCTACATGCAGGTCTACTGGCACCCGCTGGGTGGCGATTCACGCAACGACAGTTACGTGCTGGGCCGCGACTTTCCCCGCATCGCGGAGGTGGAGCTGGACAATCGCGAAGGCACGGGGCCCCTGGTCATCTCGGTCGCCAACGGCGATGGCGGGGAATTCGAACACTTCCTGCTGCCCCAGGCCGCCGGGCCTACCGGCACACCGGCGCCGGTGACCCGGTTCGCCGACAAGGCGGTGGCGGTGGCGCCCGGGCCCGACGGCGCGCTTTACCTGATTTCCCGCCTGAATGCGCCGGCGGGGCGCCTGTTGCGCCTGGCGCCGGGGGACACCAACCTGGTCCATGCCAAGGTGCTGGTACCCGAGGGCAAGGCGGCGCTGCTGTCCGACCGGGGCTCCCACTCCCTGGCCGTGACGGACAGCCGCGTCTATCTGCGCCGCATTGAAGGCGGCCCCATCACCGTGGCCATGGTGGCGCCGGCCACGGGTCAGCCGCTGGGTCCGCTGCCCCTGCCGCCGGTCTCCGCCAACCATGAGCTGGTGCCCCTGGCCGGCAACCGCGTGCTCTATGACATGACCACCTATCTCAAGGCGCCCGCCTACGCCATCTACGACGAGCGCCGGCAAAGCATGGACGAAACCAAGCTGTCCGCCGCCGGTGGGCTGGATTTCAGCGACGCCGAGGTGGTGCGCGACGCCGCCACCTCCGCCGATGGTACCTCGGTGCCGGTCACCATCATCATTCCGAAGGGCGCGCGCAAAGGGGGCAAGGCGCCCGCGCTGCTGACCGGCTACGGCGGCTTCGGCGTCAGCCTGACGCCGGGCCAGCTCACGGCGGAACAGCGCTTGTGGCTGGACGCCGGCGGCATCTACGCCATCGCCAACTTGCGCGGCGGGGCGGAGTTTGGCGAGGCCTGGCACGATGCTGGCCGCCTGACGAACAAGCAGCATGTCTTCGACGATTTCGCCGCCGTGGCCCGCCTGCTGGTGCAGCGGGGCTATACCGATGCCGACCACCTGGCCCTGATCGGCGGCAGCAATGGCGGCCTGCTGATGGGCGCCACCCTGACCCAGCATCCGGACCTGGCCCGCGCCGTGGTGGGCAATGTCGGCATCTACGACATGGTGCGGACGGAACTGGACCCCAACGGCGCCTTCAACATCACCGAATACGGCACCGTGAAGGATTCGGCGCAGTTCCAGGCGCTGTACGCTTATTCGCCCTATCACCATGTGACGGATGGGGTCCGCTATCCCGCCGTGCTGCTGGCGACGGGGGAGAATGACGGCCGCGTGAATCCCATGCATTCGCGCAAGATGGTGGCCCGGCTGCAGGCGGCCAACCCCACCGGCCTGCCCATCCTGCTGCGCACCACCGCCAATGCCGGTCATGGCCATGGCAGTTCCCTGGCCGAGCGCGTGGCCCTATCGACGGACATCTACGGCTTCCTGTTTGACCAGCTGGCCATGACCCTGCCGCCGCCATCGGCCAAGTGACGCATTAAGCCGGATGGTGCATTAAGGCTGTCGCGGGCGGGGTGGCTGGCCCATAGTAGGGACCTGTTTTTCCTGATCCTGTTCCCCCGCAAGGAACCGCCTGGTGCCATGATGTCCCCGCCTGCCGCCCCGCCGCCATTCCCCGCTCCGGCGGATGGAATGGGCTGGCTGGACCCTGCCTGCCGGTTGATCCAGGACGGCCAGTCCCATGACCAGGCGGCCTTGCTTGAGCGGGCGCGGGACTTGGCCGGCCGGTTGCGGCCCGCCGCGCGCATCGCGGCGGTTGCGGCCACACCGCTGGCTGTGGCGGTGGCCCTGCTGGCGGCCCGCCTGCTGGACGCCGAGCTGTTCCTGATGCGGGGCACTGCTGTGCCCGCCGGGGTTGACGCGGTGGTGGATGCCGGCGGCGGGGTAACGCGCCCGGGCGGTGCGTTGTCCGGGGCCGCGCCCGGCTTCGCCCTGGTGCTGGAAAGCTCCGGCACCACCGGCACGCCCAAGCGTCTGCGCCACGCTTTCGATCGGCTGGCGGCCCGTATCCAGGGGGGGCGGGGGCGGGGCAGCGTGTGGCTGGCCACCTTCGACCCGGGTGGCTATGCCGGCCTGCAGGTGCTGCTGACCGTGTTGCGCGGTGGCGGGACGCTGGTGGCGGGCGACGCCCCCGACGTGCCGGCGCTGGCGGACCTGGCGCAGCGTCATGCGGTCACCCACATCAGCGCCACGCCCAGCTTCTGGCGGGCCTTCCTGCTGACGGGGAAGACGCCGCCGCTGAAGGCGATGACTCTGGGGGGTGAGGCGACGGACCAGTCGTTGCTGGACCGGCTGGCGGCCGCCTTTCCCAACGCCGCCGTGCGTCACATCTATGCCAGCACAGAGGCGGGCGCCCTGTTCGCCGTAGCGGACGGCCGCGCCGGCTTCCCCGCCGCCTGGCTGGAGACCGGAATTGAGGGTACCGACCTGGCCGTGCGTGACGGTGTGTTGTGGGTCCGGGGGCCCCGGCTGGCCATCGCGTTGGCCGGCGGCCGCCTGCTGACCGATGCCGACGGCTGGTATGCCACGGGCGACCGGGTGGACATCGTGGGCGACCGGGTGCTGTTCCGGGGGCGTGAGGACGGTGTGGTCAACGTCGGCGGCGTGAAGGTCATGCCCGATGAAGTGGAGACTCTGATCCAGGCGGTACCGGGCGTCGCCGACGCCGCCGTGCGGGTGCGGGCCAGCCCCATCACCGGGCATCTGCTGACGGCACAGCTGGTGGTGGTACCGGGCCAGGATCCTGAGGTCCTGCGCCCCAGGGTGGCGGCGGCCCTGGCTGGCTTGCCGGCGGCGGCCCGCCCCCGGCGGTTGGAATTCGTTACGGAGCTGGAATTATCCCCGGCCGGCAAAAAGAAACGGGTGCAGGAATGAGTGACCATATCATCGTCACCGGCGGCAGCCGGGGCCTGGGCTTGGCGCTTGTGCGCGCCCTGCTGGCGGACGGCTGGCGCGTCTCCACCTGCGCCCGCGGGCCAACGGCGGAGGTGGAGGATCTGACGGCCCGGCACGGCGACCGCTTCCTGTTTCAGGTGGCGCAGGTGGGCGACGCGGATCAGGTAACCGCCTTCGTCGACGCTGCCACGGCTTGGGCCGGCGGGCTCTATGGCTTGGTCAACAATGCCGGCATCGCGCGCGAGGGCATCTTGGCCACCTTGCCCCAGGTGGAAATCGACACCCTGATCCAAACCAACCTGAACGGCGCCATCCAGGCTGCCCGGGCGGCCTTGCGGCATCTGCTGCGCCGCCCAGCCACGGCGGCGCCCGCTGGTGGGCGCATCATCAACATCTCTTCCATCATTGGGCAGCGCGGCTATACCGGCCTGGCCGCCTATGCCGCCACCAAGGCGGGAATGGATGGCATGACCCGGGCGTTGGCGCGAGAGGTGGGGCGGCGGGGCATCACCGTCAACTCGGTGGCACCAGGTTATCTGGAGACAGAGATGTCCTCGACCCTCAGCGCCGGCCAGCGCGACCAGATCATCCGGCGCACGCCACTGGGCCGCTTGGGCACGGCAGACGACGTGGTGCCGGTGGTGCGCTTCCTGCTGGGCCCGTCCGCCGCCTATATTACCGGGCAGACCTTGGTGGTCGACGGCGGCATCAGTTGCTGATGGGAGATCGTTGATGGCGTTGGCCCGGTTGAACGGTGTGGCGGTGCGGGGCATCGTCTCGGCACTGCCGGCCCGGGTGGAGGATACGGCGGACCTGGCCGCCCGTTTCGGGGAAGAGGCGGCGCGCCGCCTGGCCACCGCCACCGGCATCCATGCCCGCCATTTGGCGGCGCCCGGCCAATGCACATCCGACCTGGCGGTGCCGGCGGCCCAGGCGCTGCTGGACGGGCTGGGCTGGGCAGCCGACAGCGTCGACCTGCTGGTCTTCGTCAGCCAGACCCACGACCAGGTGCTGCCGGCCACGGCTTGCCTGGTGCAGCGGCGGCTGGGCCTGTCCAAGAGCGCCGCCGCCTTCGACCTGTCGCTGGGCTGCTCCGGCTATGTCTATGGCCTGTGGGCGGCGGGCTCGGCGCTCGCCTCATTGCTGCCCCGGGCCGATGGGCGGCCGGCGCGGGCCTTGCTGCTGGCGGGCGACACAACCAGCCATATCCTGGATCCGGATGACCGGGCGGTGGCGCCCCTGTTTGGCGACGCCGCCGCCGCCACAGCGCTGGAGATCGACGCCGCCGCGCCGCCCATGATCGTGGACGTGGGCACGGATGGCGCCGGTGCCCCCTATCTCATGGCGGCGGGGGGGGCCATGCGGGGGCCGGACCGGCCGCCACGCCTGTTCATGGACGGCACCCAGGTCTTCGCCTTCACGTTGCGTGAAGTGCCGGGCGCCATCGCCGCCACCTTGGCCGCCATCGGCTGGACCGCGGCGGATGTGGACCGTTTCGTCCTGCACCAGGCCAATGAAATGATGCTCCGCCGCCTGGGCCATAAGATCGGCGCCACGGACGAACAGCTGGTGCTGGCCCTGGCCCGCCATGGCAACACCAGTTCGGCCAGCGTGCCGCTGGCCTTGACCGACGCGGTGGCGGCCGACCTCAAGGCCGGGGCCTTGCGGGTCCTGTTGTCCGGATTCGGGGTGGGATGGTCCTGGGCCACGGCGGCGGCCACCCTGGGGCCGCTGGCCGTGTGCGAGACCATTGTGCTGCCGGCCTGAAAGGCCGGAGCTGATACCCGTGGCATTTGATCGTGACCGCTCAAATGCCCCCTCAATCGCCGGGCGCCAGCATGCGCTGGCTCGGCTTCCTCGCTGTGCCCTGCGGTGCTCGCTCCGGCGCCCGCGGTCGCGGGCTACACCGGCACGAGTCAACATCTCGTGCCGGTGGTATTATTCGTCGACGGCGGGGGCGGCCACCTTGCGGCGGCGGCGCACAACCTCCACCGGCGGCTTGGGGGCCGGCGCGGCCTCGGCCGTTTCCTTGATGTCGAACAGCTTGCGGCACAGCTTCAGCGCGCGGTAGTTGTTGCCCTCGCGCACCAGCGTCTGCACCTCGTCGAACAGGTCGGCCTTGTCGGGATGCTGGACCCGCGCCTCTTCCAGGATGGCGGCGAAGTGCACCATGTTGGTGCTGGCATCCTCGGGGAAGATATAGATCAGCTGGATGATGAAATAGAGCCGCTTCTCGATGGTGTCGCAGTTCTCTTCCTTCAGGATTTCCCGGCCACGCAGGAAATTCACCTTGTTGTAGAAGAATAGCGAGACGGGATGATCGCCGATGCCGATGACGGCGCCGTTGACGATCAGCTTTTCTCCCGGACGTAACACCAGTTTCAGCGGCAAGGGGGCAATCCTTCCTTCAGAACGCAGCCTCGGGGCCAGGGCCCGGGGCCATGGCTCAGCCGTGCGGGCCGAACCGGGCAGAACCTTAAACGAATGAAGCCGCCCGAACGGGCGGGCGTATGCGCGCACCCCTAGGAATTACGGCAGCCGACCCCGTCCGGTCACCAAAAAACCGCTGGCCGCCGGAATTGCCCAGCCAAAAAAGAAGGTGGCGGACGTTGCCGTCCGCCACCCTCGGTACTTCCACGCTTGAGCTGATCTATTAGAACAGCTTGAGGATGGACTGCTGAGCCTGGTTGGCCAAGGACAGGGTGGTGACACCCAGGGACTGCTTGGTCTGCAGGGCCAGCAACTGAGCGCCGGCTTCGTTCTGGTCGACCTGCGTCAGGTTGTCGGCACCATCCTGCAACACATTGTTGAACGCGTTGGTGAAATCCGAACGGGTCTGAATGATGTTCAGGTTGGTGGCCAGCGTCTGGGACGCGGAGCGCAGAACGTTGGTCGCGTTGGTCAGCTGGGCCTGGGCCTTGTCGATGTCCGCGCGATCCAGGAAGTTGTTCTGGGCGTAGTCGATGGCCAGACCCTGGCCCGAGGTGGTGACGTTGGTCGCCGCCACGGTGATGCCGCTGCTGTTGTTCTCGTTGAACTGGACGCTCAGGTCGTTCGACGTGCCCGCCGCGGTGGTCTGCGCGGTGGAGATGTTGGCGGCCTTGTTGGCGCTGGCCGCCTGCCGAACGTTACTGGCGTCGACGTTCAGACGAACGGTGCCGGTGCTGAACGAGAAGGCGTTCTCACCATCCGACAGCTTGGAGTCGCCGCGCTCGTTGGTGCCGGAACGGGTCACGGAGACGCCGTTCAGGTCCGTGGCGGTCACGGAAACATCCACGTTCTTCTCGATGGTGGACGTGCCGTTGCCGGCGGTGCCCAGCGCTTCCAGCGAGGCGCGGTCCACGGTGAAGGACACCACCGTGCCCGACGAGAAGGACAGCGAGATGTCCTTGGTCAGGGCATTCGACGCCGAAGTGCCCAGCGAGAACGAACTGGCGGTACCAGCGGTGGCGCCGGCGGTGATGGTGAACTGGTTGTTGGCACCACCCGCACCGACCGAGAAGCCCGAGAACGCGCCGTGCAGGGAGCTGCTGATCACCGCCTTCAGGTTGGTGGCGATGTTCTGCTGACGGGTCGCGGTATCAGCGGCCGACACGTCACCAGCCGAAGCGGTGTAGGTGAAGGACGTGCCGTTGATCGTGGCCGTGAAGGTGTCGCCCTGCTCGATGTTGCCGGTGATGGACACCTGCGAAATCTGGGGCGTGCCCGACGAACCGGCCGTCTGCAGCGTGTTGGTGGCCGACTGGGTGTTGTCGAAGAAGCTGATGGTCCGCGACTCGTCGCCTTCCGTCACCACGACGCTGCGCTGCTGGCCGACCGAGCCGCGGGTCTGGATGGAGATGTCGGAGAAGTTGCCGGAGGTGCTGCTCAGCTTGCCGGAAATCTTCAGGCCGAAGACACCGCGAGCGGTCTCGGCGTTGGCGATGTCGCCGGCGGCGCCGGAGATGTCGCCGGTGCCGGAAATCTTCACCGAGTAGGTGTCGGCGCCGGTGATGTTGGTGACGCGGGCGTTCGAGATCGAGGTGATCGAGTTGGCGGTCGCGATCGTGGTCGAGGTGGCGGCGAAGGACTGGCCATTACCGGCAACCAGGTTCTTGCCCGAGTAGCCGCTGTCACCCGCCAGCTTGTCGATCTGGTCCTTGATACCGTTGAACTGATCGGCCAGCGACTTGCGGGTCGCGACGGCACCGGCATCCGTGCCCAGGTTGGCATAGGCGGTCGTCAGCAGGCCCTGAGCCTGGGTCACGAGCGACTGGATGGAGGTGATGCCCTGGCTGCCAGCCTTGATCGTGCTGACGGCCTGCGACATGCCGTCCTTCAGGGTGGACAGGTCGCTTGCGCGCTGATTCAGGCTCTGCGCGGCGAAGAAAGCGGTCGGACCGTCAAGGGCGGAATTGACCTTGTTACCGGTCGCCAGCTGGTTTTCCAGCTTGCTGGTCGCGGTGTTGGTCTGCTGCAGCAGCAGCAGGTTGGTCCGCATGCTGGACGAAAGCTGAACGGCGTCAGACATAAAAAGTCTCCTTTGGAGAGGGTATGTGTCGCCCGAGTTTTTCGGACACGTTAAGTGATGACTGGTTTCTGTGACGGAGTCAAGGCACGATTGATAAAATTTTAGACGTTTTGTCTATGTCTCAGGGTTCACCCGTCGTGCCGGCCTTCACCACGATGGTTCAATACATCACCAACTGTTGACGGATCCTTAACATGGATCAAGGCGCCTCGATAGCGGTATCAGCGACACGCCGCGCCAGGTCGGCGGCCACCCGGGCCATGATCGGACGCCAATCCCCGCGCGCCTCCTGCCGATAGAGGCGGGCGCTGGGGTACCAGTCACTGTCCGTGCGGCCCATGCCCCAGCGCCAGTCGGGGATCTGCGGCAGAATGACCCACACCGGCCGTCCCAGGGCCCCGGCCAGATGGACCGGGGCGGTGCAGGAACTGATCAGCAGGTCCACCTCAGCGAGGATGGCGGCGGTATCGGCGAAATCCTTGATGTCCGGGGCCAGGTCGGTGAAGGCGGCGGGCAGGTCTGCGTCCGCCAGATCTCGCCGCCCATCGCCCATTTGGATACTGAAGACGTGCGTCCCCGGCACACGCAGCACCGGCGCGAAGGCTGGCAGCCGGGGGGAGCGCCAACGGTCGCCGGTGAAGTTCGGGTTGCCGGCCCAGACCAGCGCGACCTTCAGGGCGCCGGGATCCGCCATGGCCCCCCGCAACCGGTCACGCCAGCGCGCGCGGCGGTGGTCTTCTCCCGGCAGCCCGTCCAGGGAAAGATAGGGAAGCTTGTTGGGAATGGGGGCCAGTCCGGCCTGGAAAAGGCCCGGCAGGCTCATGACGGGACACTGCAGGTCGAAGGCGGGCAGCGGCTGGTCCGTGGGCGCCAGCTCCAGCCGGCCGGGATGCGCCAACCCCTGGAACAGGGCCGCAAGCTCCGGCGGTGTCTCCACCAGCAAGCGGCCGCCCCGGGCGGCGACCAGCGGCAGATAGCGCGCCGCCATCAGCATGTCACCCAGGCCCTGCTCGATATGGACCAGCAGGGTACGACCCGGGAAGGGCCCGCCGTCCCAGTCCGGGCGGTCGAAGGTGCGCAGGGGGGTTGTGCGGCTGTGGCGTCGCCATTCATACAGCGGCCAGCCCTTGGCGTATCGGCCCAGCAGCAGGGATACCAGCGCCAGGTTCCAGTTGGCCTCCACCGCGTCGGGCTTGAGGGCCAGCGCTTTTTCCGCCGCCTGGGCCGCATCCTCGAGTCGGCCCAGGTCGTACAGGGCGGCGCCCAGGGCGGTCCAGGCGCGGTGGAAGGTGGAATCAAGGGCCAAAGCCCGGTGGTAGGCATCGACCGCGCCGTGCAAATCATCCATGGCGCGCCGGCCCATGCCCACATTCAGCCAGCCGCCGACGAAAGCGGGGTTCAGCCGCACGGCCTCCTCGTAGGCGGCCAGGGCTTCGGCCGGCCGTTGCAGTTCGCTCAGCACGGTGCCCAGGTTGGTGTGCAACTCGGGTATCCGGGGGAACAGGGCCAGAGCCTGGCGGTAGCTGGCCGCCGCCTCGTCCAACCGTTTGGCCGCCTTCAGCGCGCCGCCCAGGTTGGACAGCGCCTCACCGTATCGCGGATCCGCGGCCACGGCCGCCTGGAAGGCGGAAATGGCTTCCGCGGTTCGCCCCCCCGCCAGCAGGCAGGCGCCCAGGCTATTCCATGTTTCGGGACTTGGCACCAAACCGGCCCCGCGCCGGGCGGCCGCAGCCTGCTCATAGAGAGGCAGCGCGTCGGTGGCGTGCCCCTGCTCCAGCAGGGCGGCGGCGCGGCGCTCCTGCAATGTCGCCAGGGCATCGGCGGCCTGCGCATGGCCAGATTCCCTCTGCAGCACATGCCGATACAGCGCTTCGGCGGCATCGGGCTGACCCTGGCCCTGGCGCACCGTGGCCAGCAGCAGGGCGATGGCGGGAATGTCCGGCGCCAGGTAATGGGCCCGTTCCAGCCGAGCCAGCGCCACCTGGTCGTCCCCGCGCTCGTGGGCAGCCATGCCCCAAAGATAAAGCGCCTGGACATGATCTGGCGCCACGGCCACCACGCGGCCATACAGCAGTTCCGCCTCCGCCAGGCGGCCGGCCTCATGGTGGTCCAGCGCCAGCTTCAGCCTGTCTTCAACGGTAGCCATAGTGATCGTGCCGTCCCGGCCGGTGCTCCACGCGATAGGCCCGCAGCATGGCCGCGAGCGGCATGCCGGTTCAAAACAAATCGCGGACTGGATCGGAAAAGCAGGCAGGCCCCGCCCTACCAGGCGGACGACGGCCATTGGCCTGTACGGGGAAGAGGCGTCAGGCGACCACGTTGACGGCCGCAGCACCCAAGGTCACCGCCGCCACTAGGGGGCTTATCAGGGCGCTGCCCGATCCGGCGCCGCCCGTGCTGGTGGACGACGCGCCGGTGGTGCCGGCGGAGGAGGCGGTGGTGCTGGTGTTGGACGCGGTGGCGCCCGCTGCCGACTGGTCGTTGGAGGGGGCCGTCACTTCGGCCGGCAACAGCGGATTGCCACCCTTGTAATGCGGGGCGCCGGTCGCGCGCAGGCGATATTGCTCCACCACCTGGCGGGAGGGGATTTGATAATCGACGGCACCGGTGGTGCTGTCGCGGAACTGGGTGATGGCGATGGCCGCCTGACTGTCATATGTGACGACCGGGCTGATGTAGGCGGGCGCCGACAGACGCGACGTCGTCTCCTCCCCCGCCGTGGAGGTTCCCCCGGAGGCGGCGCCAGGCGTGGACGAACCAGGCGTGGGCGAACCAGGCGTGGACGAACCGGCCGTCGCCTCGGCCGAGGTGTCGTTGGTGGCATAGCCCAAGGTCGCCAGGGTCCCGTTGGGGATCTGGGTGTAGACGGAGCCAGTGCTTAACACGCCATCCAGGGCCATGGACTTCGGTCCTTGGTTAGGAGACAATCGGAAATATTCGACACGCGCCCGTAAGGGACGTGCGCAGGCCAGGAAGACATCGGTTCGGACCCCTTATTCCACCTCTGGTTTCGAGGGGCTTCCCAGGGACGAGTCCTTTGGAAAAGACCGGCGAAAAGGTGGTCGGGGGTGGCGGATTCACGCCACAGTAAATTTTTCAACAATAACTTTAACAAAATTGACGCGGCCGCACAAATTTTTTTCGCAACTCTACCGTTAGGATAGGACGCGGCTTCGCCCTGCTTGCGATCAGAGATTGCCGCGGGGGCCGAGTTTCGATGCGCGATCAATCAAAAAGATAACATTTTCAGGGGATTGGTTTCGCAACCAAGTCGATTGCCAACTGGCGCGCCGTGGCTGACCAATCGCCCCAACTCTCTTGACGATACAGGCGCAGGGTGGGGTACCAGGGGCTGTCGGCGCGATCGCGCAACCAGCGCCAGCAGCCGTCGGTGCGGGACAGCACCCATACCGGCCGGCCCAAGGCCCCCGCCAGATGGGCGACCGCCGTGTCCACGGTAATGACCAGATCCAGGCAGGCCACCAGCGCGGCGGTGTCGGCGAAGTCCCGCAACTCCCCCGTCCAGTCCAGCAGAGGAAAGGGCGCCGTGGCTGCCTGTGCGGCCGGGGTGCCTTTCTGCAGGCTGATGAAACGGACGTCATCCGCGGCGGCCAGGGGAGCCAGCACCGCCAAGGGCACGCTGCGGCGTCGGTCGATCAAGGCCGATACGGGGTCGTCCGGGCGGGGGTCGCCGCCCCATACCAGGCCCACGGCCCGCATGCCCGCCGGCACGGCCTGGGCCAGCCGCGCCCGCCAGCCCTCCACCGGCGGCGGCGTCAGATAGGGACACTGGGCTGGAATGGTTTCCAGCGTCGTGCCCAGGCGGTGCGGCAGGCTCATCAGCGGGACGCGGGCATCCCAATCGGCGGCGCTGACCGTGGCGCCGGGTGGAACCACCGTCACGCCGGGTAGGCTCAGAGCCATCAGCCGCGCCAACGCCGGCTGCACTATGAGACCGACGCGGGCCAGGCCCAACCGGCTGGCCGCCCCCGCCAGCAGGGCGGCGTAGCGCGCGAATTGCAGCGTATCGCCGTGTCCCTGCTCGGCATGCACCAGCAGGCGTGTGCCTGCCATCGCCGTCGGATCCGGTCCCCGCCATTCCGGCAGGACGGTCAAGCTGGGGTCCGGCGGCGGCATTTGGCCGGTCTGGTGGCGCCATTCATATTCCTGCCAACCCATGGCCAGGTCACCCGCCAACAGGCGGGCCAGCGACCGCTGCCAGTGCACCGCCGGTTCCCCGGGCGCCAGGGCCAGCGCCTTGAGGTAAAGCGCTTCGGCCCCGTCATCGTCGCCCAGGTCCTTCAAGACCGTGGCCAGATTGGTCAGCGGCCGGTGGTCGTCCGGCGCTGTGGCGGCCGCGCGGGTCAGGACATCCGCCGCCTGCGGCAGCCGGCCCTGGGCGTGCAGCAATACGCCCCGGTGGTTCAGCACCTCCGCCCGGCCGGGGTCCTGCGCCTCGGCCTGGTCCAACGCGGCGGCGGCGGCATCGAAGTGGCCCAGCCGGGTTTCCAGGAAGCCCAGGTTGATCAGGATTTCGGCCGTCTCGTCCGCCATGCCGGGCAGGGCCAGGGCCCGGCGCAGGGCGTCGGCCGCCGGCTCTGGCTGGTTCAGGGCCATCAGGGCCAACCCCAGCCGCGCCCAGCCCTCACGCCGGCCGGGATCCAACTCCACCGCACGGCGGGCCAGGGTGGCGGCGATCGTGGCCCGGTGGCCGCTGGACCCCTGGGGAGCGCCCCCCTCGGAGAGGGAGAGGTGGTCGCCGGCCTGGTTCAGCCAGAGGCTCACCAGGTTGCGCGTCGCGCCAGCGTGGCCGGGCTGTCGCCGCAGGACCTCGGCGAACGCCGTTTCCGCCTCGTCCGTCAAGCCAGCCCGCGTCAGAGTCACCGCCAGGTCATCCAGGATGTCGATATCGTCCGGCGCCAGGGCGGCGGCGGCCTTCAAGGCCCGCACGGCGGCCGGCGCGTCCCCCATGGCCGCCAGGGCGCGGCCCCGCCGCCGCTGCCAGCCCGCCGCCTGGGGCGCGGGCGGATTCAGGGCCAGGGCCTGCTCCAGGCAGTCCGCCTCAAGCGCGGGGCGGACCAGTGCTGCGGCCGCGTCGGCGCGGGTGACGTGGAAGGCGGCGGCCGCCGCGTTGGCCTGCGTGGCTTGGCCGGCGAGGTCCAGGGCTTCCTCCGCCCGACCCGTCTGCAGGCACAGCACGGCCAAAAGATTCAGCGCGTCGCCTTCCGCCGGTGCCACAGCCAGGATGCGACGGTAAATCACCTCGGCATGGCCCAGGGCGCCCTCGCGGTGATGGCGCAAGGCCTCGTTCAGGGCGTCGGTGATACTGGCCATGGGACTTTCCAGAAAGGGGGCGGGGGCTTAGCCCCGCGCCACGGCGCGGTCGGATACGAAGGGGTTGCTACGCCGCTCCTGGCCGAAGGTCGAGGGCTCGCCATGGCCGGGCAGGAAGGTGATGTCGTCGCCCAGGGGGAACAACTTCTCACGAATGGACCGGATCAGGGCAGCGTGATCGCCACGGGGGAAATCGGTACGGCCGATGGAGCCCTGGAAAATGACGTCGCCCACGACGGCCAAGCGAGAAGCCGGATGGATGAAAACCACGTGGCCGGGGGTATGGCCGGGGCAATGCAACACATCCAGCGTCAACTCACCCACCATGACGGTGTCGCCATCGTTCAGCCAGCGGGTGGGGGTGAAGGACTTGGCGTACAGCATGCCATACTTGGCCCCGTCTTCCGGCAGGCGGTCGATCCAGAATTTGTCCTCCAGCTGCGGCCCCTCCACCGGCACGCCGGTCGCGGCCGCCAGGTCCGCCACGGCGGCCGCATGGTCGACATGGCCGTGGGTCACCAGGATGCGTTCCAGCGTCAGGCCCTGGCGCGCCAGGAATTCCTTGATCTGAGTGACGCCGTCGCCAGGATCGACCACCGCCGCCCGCTTGGTCGCCGTGCACCACAGGATGGAGCAGTTCTGCTGGAACGGCGTCACCGGCAGGATGGCCACCTTCAGGGGCGGCGTACCCGGCGCGGGCTTTGCGGCGGCGTCCGACGCGGGGGGGACGGTCTGGTCCGGCATGGCTGTCCTCGGGCGGTGGGGGGTGGAAGGGCGCCTCACCGTCATACCCCGCCGGGCACCGGCAGGTCCAGGTTTAGCCGGACTTGCGAACCGCCAAAGCTACCCACCCGGCGAGCGACGCCACGGCCGGTGTGGCCGTGACCAGGTGTGCCGGCGACTTCAAGCAGGGGTGGGCTGGGTCCTAGGTGGTACTCCTTATGCCATTGGCCAAGCGGTCTATTACTTAGGGGCCGGTAGCAAATCCTTAAGCACTTCCCGCCAAGACTGCCTTCGTGGGTAGAAGGAGCGGGGTTATGGATATCGTCGTGATGCGTGCCGGGGCCCTGCTGGTGGCCGACGCCGCGCACCTGGCCGGATACTGGCCCGCCCTGCTGACCGCCGCCCTGGCCGCGGCCGTGGCCGTGCGCGAGGTGTTGCGCCGCCGGACGCTCGTGGCCCCACCGCCCCCCGACCGCTTGACGGAAATGAGCCGCATCCTGGCGACGGAGGTGGCTCAGCGCCGCCGGTCGGAAGTCATGCTGGTCAGTGCGCGGGCCCAGCTGGGTGAAGCGCAATCGCAAATGATCAACCGCCTGCGATCCGCCAGCGCCTTGCGGGATAACGAAACCGCCTCCCACACCGACAGGGTGGGGCAGATGGCCCGTCATTTGGCGCTGCTGGCAGGATGCGACGCTGAATTCGCCGACCAGCTGGCGCTGGCGGCCCCCCTCCATGACGTGGGCAAGATCGGCATCCCCGACGCCATCCTGCTGAAGCCCGGCCCCCTGGCCCCCGCAGAATGGGACGTGATGAAGACCCACACCACCATCGGCGCCGGCATCCTCATGGGCAGCGGCCTGCCGCTGCTGGACCTGGCGGCGGAGGTTGCCCTGAGCCATCACGAACGGTGGAACGGCCAGGGCTATCCCCGGGCACTGAAAGGCCCCGCCATTCCCTTGTCCGGCCGCATCGTGGCCCTGGTGGACGTGTTCGACGCGCTCATGTCCGCCCGGCCCTATAAGGAGCCGTGGCCCCTGTCTCGGGCCCTGGCCCACATCACCGGCGAGGCCGGCGCCCATTTCGACCCGAACCTGGTGCGTCTGTTCATGGACCAGATCCAGGATTTCGTTGCCATCCGGGAGCGGGACCGCGACGAGGAGGCGATGCTGGGCGCCGACCAAGCCCTGGATTGGGAGGAAATGGCGTCCGCCCAGGTGATTCCCCTGCCGATGCGCTGACCTTCTATAATCCATTCATTGAAATACCCAGGAGCGGGGCCGCAACCATCTGAAAAGGAATGGGCGCCCGCCTTTTTCATGTCCGGCCCAAGTCGGCCGCGGGCGGTGACCGCATAGGCGGATTGGCGGATGGCGCGCGACGGGTGCGGCCGCTACCGTGGGATCAACGAAAAGGATCCCGTCAGGGACGCCCGAACCGGTAAAGGGCGAATGCCCATTTCTTTTCAGATGGTCCGGCCCCGCCGCTCAGGGTGGCGCCGGGTGGCGTTCCAGGCTTTGTCCGGGCCTCCCCCGTGCCTTCGCGAGAGGGCGGCAAAATCGGCGCCTTAATCGTTCCTGCAAGCGACAGCTTTTGACGGCTCGTCCGTATAACGACAAAAGCGCACCTAATTCGTGTCGCCCTGCGGAAGAGATGGCTGAAGTGCCAAGGGGCGGCCCCGGTGTCCGGGCGGTTTAGGCCCGGGAACCAGGATTGGTTGCAGCGTTGCATCGGTGTGTTGGGCCCGAGCGATCATGAGTGCCATTTCTGCAATGGCTCAGGTTGATTTCGCAACCACCAGGCGGATCCCGCGTCCGGCTGATGGCGGCGAGGATAGGCCGGGAGACAGCGGATCTGGCGGTTTCGGGCGGTTTCGTCCCGCGTTCCTGGAAGGGGCACGACCAGGGGGCGTGGGGCGGGCCAAGGAAATGGATTTGCAGAAATGAAGATCAAAAGCGTCATCGTGATCGAGGTAGAGGCAGACGACTTCGTGGCGGCGGGTGACCATCAAGCGGCGATCCGCCGTCTGTTCGAGCCCATCATGGCCACCTACCCTCAGGCCAACCTCACATTCTCGCAAGTGAAGCAGCGCGCGGCTTCCCAGGTGCGGCCGTCCCTGCGCCTGGCCTCCAACACGGGGAACATGCACCATTATGACAGCTAATCAGAACGACCACCGCCATCGGCAGCGCAGCGCTCCCCTGGCGGCCCTGGAAGCCATGCGGGCGGTGGATGAGCAGTTCTCGCTGCAGGAGGCCTGCGGTTTCCTGTACATCTGCGAGAACGAAGGCATCAGCCTGCGGGAGCTGGGGATGTTGCTGCGGGCGCAGCCGCACACCGTGTCGCGCATCGTTGCCCGCCTTTCCACCGGGTTCGGCAATCGGGCCTCGGACCTGGTGGAGGCGCGTACGCTGCACCATGACAACCGCGTCCGCACCCTGCACCTGACGGAACGGGGCCGCACCTTGTGCCGCACGCTGAACAGCATCATCGTGCAGGCCGTACCCATCCTGGATGATGGGGAAGGCGCCCCCGCTGCCACCCGGTCTGCTACCGGCGCCACCTGGGCGTCCGCCTCGGCCTGACGTGAAGTCGCGATCCCCGGCGGCGGTTGGGCCGCCGGGGCGCGTCTTGTCCCGTCTTGCTCAGTCGGCGACCTTCAGGGCCAGCTTGCCGAAATTCTCCCCCGTGAACAGCTTCAGCAGCGTGTCGGGGAAGGCGGCCACGCCACCCTCCACGATGTCCTCGCGTGATACCAGCCGGCCTTCCTTGATCCAGCCGGCGATCTCCGCCACCGCCTGCGGATAGCGGTCGGCATAGTCGAACACCACCATGCCCTCCATACGGGCGCGGTTGACCAGCAGCGACAGGTAATTGGCCGGTCCCTTCACCGCCGTGGTGTTGTTGTACTGCGAGATGGCGCCGCACACGACGATGCGCGCCTTGCGCGCCAGCTGCGCCAGCACCGCCTCCAGGATGTCGCCGCCGACATTGTCGAAATAGACGTCCACGCCGTCGGGGCAGTGAGTGCGCAAATCCTTGCGGATGTCGCCGGCCTTGTAGTCGATGGCCGCGTCATAGCCCAGCGTCTCCACCGCGTAGCGGCACTTCTCCGGCCCGCCGGCGATGGCCACGGTGCGGCATCCCTTGATCTTGGCGATTTGTCCCACCACCGCGCCGACGGCGCCGGTGCCGGCCGAGACCACCACAGTGTCGCCCGGCTTGGGCTGGCCCACGTCCAGCAGCCCGAAATAGGCGGTCATGCCCGGCATGCCGAGCGCGCTCAGGTGCACGGGCAGGGGCGACAGGGCGGGATCGACCTTGGTCAGGGCCTTGGCCGACAGGGTGGCGTATTCCTGCACGCCCAGCGCGCCGCTGACGTAGTCGCCGGTGGTGAAGGCGGGGGCGGCGCTGGCCACCACGCGGCCGATGCCGCCGGCGCGCATGACCTCGCCCAGCCCTACGGGCGGGATGTAGGACTTGCCCTCGTTCATCCAGCCGCGCATGGCCGGGTCCAGCGACAGGTACAGGGTCTGCACCAGCACCTCGCCCTCGGCGGGCGGGCGCGCCGGTTCTTCCGTGCGCTGCCAGTCGCTGTCCTTCGGCAGGCCGACGGGGCGGGCCGCCAGGCGGATCTGGTGATTGGTGGGCGTGCTCATGGGCGGATTTCTCCCGGTATCGAAGGGCCGGCGTGCCCCGGCCTTGGCTGACGCGGGACGCAGCCTAGCGCCAAGCGGGTGGGACCGGTATATCGAAAATCATCGATACAATCTTATTTTGCACAAGATATTGCCAACAAAGGAAAACGGCGGGTCCGAAGACCCGCCGTTCGTCTTGAAACGGGATGATCGCCAATCAGAAATCGGCGGTCACACCCAGGAAGAAGGTCCGTCCCAGGGTGTCGTAGATGCCGGGGAAGGTGTTGCCATTGCCGTAGCTGGACGTGCCGGCGATGCCGTAGACGTTGCTGTCCAGGATCGGCGGATCCTTGTCGAACAGGTTGTTGACGCCGAAGCGGACCGTGTAGTGGTCGTAGAGTGTGGCCGACAGGGCGATGTCGAAGTAGCTGTAGCTGTTGATGCGGCCGTCGGCTTTGTCGTAGTCGCCCGACAGCAGGGCGTTGCTGGTGTTCTGGTCCAGCTTTACGCCGCCGATGTACCGCCAGTTGCCGGACAGGTCGACGTTCCACGGCGTCTGCCAGGTGACACGCATGGTGTGGCGCCACATGGGCATGGGCTGGCCGCAGGTCACGCCGAACAGGCCGCGGCAGTTGTAGGCGCTTTCGCCCGGCTGCTGCTGCACCAGGTAGTTGGCCATCCAGGTGCCGTTGAAGTTGAACAGCACCGAACCGCGGTCCTTGACGTTCAGGTCTTCCAGGTCGACCAGGTAGTTCAGGCCGATGTCCACTCCCTGCTCGTTCAGGTAGCCGGTGTTCAGCTCGGTATCGATGATGTAGCCGCCGGTCAGCGCCAGGCTGCCGTTGCTGGCGCGGTGCACCAGGCTGCAGTAATAGCTGTCGCCGCTGTTCAGGCACTGGTTCAGCACGGACGAGGCCGACAGGGTGCTGATCAGGTCGGTCACACGGATGTCGAAATAGTCGACGGTTGCCGAGAAGTTACGCAGGAAGGTCGGGGTGATGACGGTGCCGATGGTCCAGGTGTCGGCCGTTTCCGGCTTCAGCGCGGTGTTGCCGCCGGTCAGGACGTTGCACTGCGAGGATGTGCATTCCGCGATGGTGCCGTACTGGGCGGCGGTGACGCCGGTGCGGGCGCACTGGGCCAGCGTGGCCGACGGGCTGGAACCCGCGCACGGATCGGAGGCGGAGGTCAGGCCCACGGTCTGGGTGGAATACAGCTCAAGGATGCTGGGGGCGCGGACGGCGCGGTTGTAGCCGCCGCGGAAGCTGAGGTCTGAGACGGGCGCGTAGGTCAGGCTGGCCTTCCAGCTGTCGACCACGCCGGACGAGCTGTAGTCCGACCAGCGGTAGCCGGTATCCAGCACCAGGGCCTTGGCCCACTCCCGCCCCTCGATCAGCGGCACGCGCAGTTCGCCGTAGATTTCCTTCACATCGTAGGAGCCGCTGGAGTTCTGGGTGGCGCCGCCGGAGCCGGCCAGGTCGCCCGAAGAATTCTCCTCGTCCACCTTCAGATTCAGGCCTTCCTTGCGGTACTCGGTGCCGAAGGCGATGGCGACTGGGTTGTTGGCCAGCGGACTCTGCATCCCGAACCGACCGAAGTCGCCGGTGATGGACCCCTGGACCACGTCCTGGGTGACGTTGCCTTCCTTGAAGGAGGTGGTCTTGATGTAGTTCCAGGCGTCGCTGCTGATGCCGTTCAGCGAGAAGATGTTCAGCGGCACGCAGTTTAGGTCGGTGCCGTCGATGACGGACTGGCAGGTGGCCACCCCGTTCACGTTCACGACGTTCAGGGCCTTCTGGACCTTGGAGATGGAGACGTCGTTTTCGTAATGCTCGGTGTAGATCACTTCCGAGTGCTGGGCCGAGACGTCATAGCTCCAGCCGCCGCCCAGATCGCCCTTGGTGCCGATGACATAGCGGTAATCGGTGTGGCGGATGTCGTCGTACCGCTCCATGCCCGAGCCGCTGAAGCGCAGGCCGATGGTGCCCGACCAATTGGTGCTGGTGCCGGCGTTGCTGCCGCACAGCGCCGTCGCTTCAGACGCCGACATCAGCGGGTTGTCGCAGTTGATGTTGTACAGGGCGGAATTGAAGATGGCCGACGGGGCGATCTGGGCCCGGGTGTGGTCGGTCATGAACATGAAGTCGGTGTAGACGTCGAACGCCGGGCTGACCTCATAGTGCGCGAAGGCGCCGCCCGTGTACCGCTCGTCCTGGCGCTGCAGGTAGTTGTAGGGCCCGTAGTTGTAGGACAGGGCGTTGGTGTAAGGCACGAAGGTGGACGAGCCGTCCGGGTTCAGCGACAGGCCGGTGCCCGACCCGTTGGTACGGAAACGGCCATAGGTGTTGTTGCTGGACCCCTGGCAGACGTGGCTGTCGTTGTCGGCGCCCGAGACGGAAAGGGAGCAGGCGGACCAGTCGCGGCTGGACTGTTTCACCGGCTCCGTCCAGCGGTATGTCGCATAGGCGGTGACGTTGCCGCGGTTGTTGGGGGCGTTGGCGCCGATGATGAAGCTGCTGTCGCGCACGAAGCCGTCGAACTGGCTGCCCGGAACGGACACGCCGAAGTTCTTCAGCGCCGTCTGCGCTTCCTTGTTGTCGTTGTCGTGCTGGGCGGCCGACAGCTGATAGTCGACCTTCACGCCCTCGAAATCGCGCTTCATCTTGAAGTTGACGACACCGGCGACGGCGTCGGAGCCATAGACGGCCGAGGCGCCGCCGGTGACCACATCCACACTGTCCACCAGCGCCGCCGGGATGAAGTTCACGTCGGCGTAGGGATAGCTGGGGTCGCCCCCGGCCATGCGGCGGCCGTCGATCAGCACCAGGGTGCGCGAGGGGCCCAGGTTGCGCAGGTTGATGGTGGCCGTGCCGCTGGCGCCGTTGGACACGCCCTGCGTCTGGTCGGCGGTCACGCCTGGCAGGCGGTTCAGCATGGTCTCGACGTTGGTCGTGCCCTGCAGCTTCATTTCCTTGTCGGTGACCGTGGTCAGCGGGCTGTCGCTGCTCAGGTTCGCGGCCTGCTTGATGCGCGACCCGGTGACGACGATTTCCTGCAGATCGTCCTCCGCGGCAGCGGCGGTGCCCACCGCCATCGCCATCACGCATGCGGCCATGGAACCGGCCAGCATGGTCCCCATCAATGTCGTCGACGTGAGCAAACGTCCCCGGTCTGTCATTTTCTTCACTTGTCTCTTCTCCACCCAACCGCCTGTAACGGCGTCTTGACGGTCACGCCGGCAATCCCCGTGCTGAAAAGGGGCTGAGGCTGCCGGATCGCTTGGAGCAGAGTTTTTGAGGAGTGAAAAACGAGCGTCAACTAAACGCGATAATAACGATTCATATAGCGAGTCTATGTCACGTTTCAGTGACACTTAATCTTAATAACGCATCGTGATTTTGGTAACTGCTTCGTAACTGGCATTATATTTATTTTGATGATGCGATCAGTATTAGATGCAATGTCGTGCTTCCATTCTTGGAAGATTGCACAACGGCGGTGCAATTAAGCGCTTTTCCAAAAGGTTAGGGCTCACATCCCTAGCATTGCGGCCAAAGTTGTGCTGCCATGGCGGTGTTAAGGCGCCTACAACGGGGAGCAACGATGCAGCCTGATGTCCCAGCCCAGCGGTCCAATGCGGCCGCCATGGCGGCCATGAAATCAGGCAATTACGCGAACGCGCACGCCATCCTGGAAGAGGCGCTGCGCCAGTCGCCCGGGGAATTGCCGCTGTGGCTGAATCTGGCGGCGGCCCGCCGCGCCATGGGCCGCCACGCCGACGCGCTGGCGGCGGTGGACCATGTGCTGACGGTGGAGCCTCGGCTGTTCATGGCTTTGCTGATGCGGGCGTCGCTGCTGCAGGCCTTGGGCCGCAAGCGCGAGGCGGGCGAGGCCTACGGCGTGGCCGTGGCCCTGGGCGAGACGCAGCAGAATTTGGATCCGCCGACTCAGCGGGCGCTGGACCAGGCACGCAAGGCCCACGCCGCCCATGTCCAGGAGATGGCCGATTTCCTGCGCCCGGTGGTGGACCAGGGTGCCGCGCGGGGCACCAGCGCCGACGCCCGGCGCATGGCCTTCTTCACCGACCAGGTGCTGGGCCGGCGCAAGGTCTACACCCAGCAGCCGACGCATTATCACTATCCCGACATGCCGGCGATCGAGTTCTACGATCGCGAGGAATGCCCATGGCTGCCCACGCTGGAGGCCGCCACGGCCGACATCCAGGCGGAATTGGCGGCCATTCTGGCCGACGAGGCGCTGGCCGACGCCTTTATGCCCTACATCGACTATCGCGATGGCCTGCCCCTGGACCAATGGGCGGAACTGAACCGCTCCCCACGGTGGAGCGCCTTTCACCTGCTGCAGCACGGCCTGCCGGTGCCCGGCAACGCCGACCGCGCGCCCAGGACCATGGCCGTGCTGGAGCAGATGCCGCAGCCGCGCATGATCCGCCGGTCACCCGCCGCCATGTTCTCCGTCCTGAAGCCTCGCACACGCATCCCGCCGCATACCGGTGTCGCCAACACCCGCCTGGTGGTGCACCTGCCCCTGGTGGTGCCGCCGGGCTGCGGCTTCCGCGTGGGCAACCAGACGCGGGAATGGAAGGTGGGGGTGGGTTGGGCCTTCGACGACACCATCGAGCATGAGGCCTGGAACGACAGCGACCAAGTGCGGGTGGTCATGATCTTCGACATCTGGAGCCCGCGCCTGTCGGCTGCCGAGCGTGACTTCATCGCCCACATCATGGCGGCTATAGACGATTTCCAGGCGCAGCAGCCCGTGTCCGTCGGCGGTTTTGGCGCCGCCCCCTTGACGCCCAAGGCGGCGGGTGGCGGCTTCTCCAGCCTGTGACGCGGCCAGGTCAGCCGGCGGCGTAGGCGCGCAGGAACACGTCCACCGCCGAGTCCGCCGCCGTGTCGATGGCGGCGGGACCAGGCTTCTCCTTGGCGTCCAGCATGACCAGGTCCACGTGCTCGGCCTCCACCAGGCCACGGAAGTGGGCGGCGGCGCGGTCGGCGTCCGTCCGGCGCAGGCGGCCCCGGTCCATCAGAACGGTCAGATAGGCGGCGAACTTCGACCAGCCCACCTTGGGGCCGTTCTCATACAGCAGCCGCCCAACCTCGGACCGCGCCGCTTCCGACACCGCGATGCGGCGGATGGACATGGCCCAGGGCGACAAGACGAAGCGCAGATAGATGCGGCCCAAGCGGGTCAAGGTTTCCCGAACGTCGTCGTCGGGGTTCAGCGCCTCGAACGAGGCTTGCTTCATCTCCGCCGCGGCATGCGCCATGACGGCTACGAACAGTTCCTCCTTGGACCGGAAATAGCTGTACAGCGTGGCCTTCGACCCGCCGACCCGCGTCGCCAGCTCGGACATGGAGGCGGCGGCGAACCCGACCTCCTGGAATAGGGCGCCGGCGGCGTCCAGGATGGCTTGGCGGCGGGCTTCGGTCTTCACCTTCATGATGGCGCGCGTTCCTAAAGGCTGGCCAGCCGGCTGGATTTGGTGGGCCGTGGTCGATGGCGGCGACCATGCCCGTACGGTTCCGCGACGGCAAGGCGTAACATTTCATAACTAAACCGTACGGTACGTTTATGGCTTGACCAGATCGCCACGCAAGCCCATAAAACCAAACCGTACGGTTTATTTATGCCAGTAGGCCCTCATGTCCGCCCCCGCTTCCCTTCCCAGCCGCCCGTTGCAGCGCCTGGGCGTTTCCCTGTGCCTGTCCGCAGCACTCCTGGGCCTGTCCGCCTGTGCCTGGGTACCGGAGGTGGGCCCGGCGCCCGCGCCGCGCGCCGCCGCCGGCTTTGCCACACAAGCCAGCTTTGCCCCTTCCTCTCCCGCCATCGCCGCAGTCGCTTGGCCGCAGGATCGGTGGTGGGCCGCCTATGGCGACGCCCAACTGGATGCGCTGATCGAGGAAGGGCTGGCCGGCGCGCCGGACCTGGCGGCGGCGGCGGCGCGGCTGCGCAAGGCCGAGGCCCTGGCCGACCAGGCGGATGCCGCCCTGCTGCCGAGCGTGACCGCCAACGCCCAGGTGACGGAGGACAAGCAGAGCTACCGCTACCTGTTCCCGCCAGCCTTCGTGCCCAAGGGCTATCACGAGGTGCCGCGCGCCACCCTGGACCTCAGCTATGACTTCGATTTCTGGGGGAAGAACCGCGCCAGCCTGGCGGCCGCCACCTCGGACGCCGAGGCGGCGCGGGCGGAGGTGGCGCAGGCCCGCCTGACCCTATCGGCCGGTATCGCCGCCGCCTACGCCGACCTGGCGCAGCAGGCGGCCGACCGCGACGCCGCGGCCGAGGCGGTGGACGTGCGGGTGCGCAGCACGAATCTGGTACGCCAGCGGCGGGAGAACGGGCTGGAAACCCTGGGCGCTGTCCGCCAGGCGGAAGCGCGCGAGGCGGCAGCCCGGGGTGACTTGGCCGCCCAGGACGAGGCCATCGCCCTGACCCGCAACCGCCTCGCCGCGTTGATGGGCGCCGGGCCCGACCGGGGCCTGTCCATCCAGCCGCCGGCCGGCGCCAGCCTGAAGGCATTCGGCCTGCCGGCCAACCTGGCGGCCGATCTGCTGGGCCGCCGTCCCGACGTGGTGGCCGCCCGCCTGACGGTGGAGGCGGCGGCCAAGCGCATCGCCGTGGCCAAGGCCGCCTTCTATCCCAACGTGAACCTGGCGGCCTATTTCGGGGTGCAGACCCTGGGCCTGAACGCCCTGACCAAATCCGGCGCCACCATCGGCAGCGTCGGCCCGGCCGTCAGCCTGCCCCTGTTCGAAGGCGGGGCGCTTGCCGCCCAGTATCGGGGTGCCCGGGCCGACTACGACGCCGCCGTCGCCGATTACGACGGCACGGTGGCCAAGGCACTGCAGGACGTGGCCGACGCCGCTGCCAGCGCCCGCGCGCTGGAAACGCGGCTGACCCACGCCCGCGACGCCATGGCCGCGGCCGCCGATGCCCATCGCATCGCCACCGCCCGGTACGAGGGCAAGCTTTCCACATACCTGGACGTGCTGACGGCGGAGGACACCCTCATCACCGACCGTCGCGCCCTGGCCGATTTGCAGGCCCGCGCCTTCACGCTGGACATCGCCCTCATCCGCGCGCTGGGCGGCGGCTATCAGGCCGCGCCCGCCGCTCCCCAAACCGTCGCCGCCCGCTGACCCGCCGCGCTCCCGAGGATCATCCCCATGTCCACCCCGTCCCGCACCCCCGCCGCCGAGGCGGCCGAACCCTCCTCCGTCCATGTCCTCGCGCCGGCCGCCAGGAAGCCATCGCCCCGGCGCCACCTTTTCGCCGGCCTGGGCGCCGTCGTCCTGCTGGCGGGCTTGGGTTATGGCGGCTATCGCCTGGTGACGGGCGGTCGCTACGTTTCCACCGATAACGCCTACGTCAACGCAGACGCCGCGCAGGTGACCTCCTCCGTCGATGGTACCGTCCGGGCCGTGCCGGTGGTGGACACGCAAAGTGTGAAGAAGGGCGACGTGCTGGTGCTCATCGACGACACCGACGCGCGCATCGCCCTGGCCCAAGCCCAGGCCCAGCTGGGCCAGGCGGAGCGCCGGGTGCGCGGCTACTTCGCCAATGATGGCGCCCTGGCCGCCCAGGTGGCGGCGCGCGACGCCGACGCCGCCCGGGCCGAGGCGCAGCTGACCTCCGCCCAGGCCGATTATGATCGCGCCCGGGTGGATTTGGACCGGCGCCGGGCGCTGGCCGCCTCCGGCGCCGTGTCGGGCGAGGAACTGACCAGCGCCCAGAACGCCTTCGCCACCGCCACCGCCAACTTGGCCGTGGCCAAGGCGGCCCGGGCCCAGGCCGCAGCCAACCGCGCCGCCGCCCAGGGCTCGCAAAAGGTGAACACCGTGCTGATCGCCGACAGTGACGTGGCCACCAATCCCGAGGTCATGGCCGCCCGCGCCCGGGTGGAGCAGGCCCAGGTGGATCTGGGCCGCACGACGGTGCGGGCCCCCTTCGACGGCGTCGTCGCCCGCCGCCAGGTGCAGGTGGGCCAGCGGGTCAAGGCCGACACCATGCTGATGAGCGTGGTGCCGGTGGGCGAGGCCTATGTCGATGCCAACTTCAAGGAGGTGCAGCTGGCCCATGTGCGTCCCGGCCAGCCGGCGGAGCTGACGGCCGACCTTTATGGCGGGGGCGTCGTCTTCCATGGCCAGGTCGCCGGCCTGGCCGGTGGCACCGGCTCCGCCTTCGCCGTCATTCCGGCCCAGAACGCCACCGGCAACTGGATCAAGGTGGTGCAGCGCGTGCCCGTGCGCGTGGTGCTGGACCCCAGCGAGCTGGCGATCCATCCCCTGCGCGTCGGCCTGTCCATGAACGTCACCATCGATACGGCGCCGACTGGCGCCGCCGGCAAGCGCTGAGGGACCGCCCATGAGCAGCGCCGTCTCCGACGCCGGGGCGCCCAAGACCCTGGCCGGCGGGCAATTGGCCGTGGCGGCGCTGCTGCTGGCCGCCGCCAACTTCCTGGTGGTCCTGGACACCACCATCGCCAACGTCTCGGTGCCCAACATCGCCGGTGGCCTGGCCGTTTCCTCCAGCCAGGGCACCTTCGTCATCACCTCCTACTCGGTGGCGGAGGCGGTGACCGTGCCGCTGACCGGTTGGCTGGCCGGCCGCTTCGGCACCGTGCGTACCTTCGTCATCGCCATGCTGGGCTTCGGCATCTGCTCCGCCCTTTGCGGCTTCGCCCAGTCCCTGGGCATGCTGGTGCTGTTCCGGGTGTTGCAGGGCCTGGCCGGCGGGCCGCTGATGCCCCTGTCGCAGACCCTGCTGCTGCGCGTCTTCCCCAAGGAAAAGGCGCCGTCCGCCATGGGCATCTGGGCCATGACCACCCTGGTGGCGCCCATCCTGGGGCCCATCCTGGGCGGCACCCTGTGCGACAGCTGGGGTTGGCCCTTCATCTTCTACATCAACGTGCCCATCGCCATCCTGTGCGCGGCGGCCTGCTGGGTCCTGCTGAAACTGTTCGAGACGCCGACCGTTCGCCCCCGCTTCGACCTGGTGGGCCTGATCTTGCTGATCGTCTGGGTGGGCGCCCTGCAGATCATGCTGGACGAGGGCAAGGACATGGACTGGTTCTCCTCCACCGAGATCGTGGCGCTGGCCATCGTCGCCGCCATAGGCCTGGCCGCCTTCCTCATCTGGGAACTGACGGAGGCGCATCCGGTCGTGGATCTGAAGGTCTTCCGCCATCGCGGCTTCGCCATGGCGGTGCTGACCATCAGCCTGGGCTTCGGCGCCTTTTTCGGAGCCACCGTGCTGACGCCGCTCTGGCTGCAGAGCAATATGGGCTACACCGCCACCTGGGCCGGTTACGCCACGGCGGCCACCGGCATTCTGGCGGTCATGGCGGCGCCCATGGTCGCCAGGATGTCGGCCAAGGTCGATCCGCGCCCGCTGGTGTTTTTCGGCCTGATGTGGCTGGGCCTGGTCACCTTCTACCGCAGCGGCTCCAGCACCGACATGACCTATGGCCAGATCGCCTTTCCCTTGCTGTTGCAGGGTCTGGGCATGCCCTTCTTCTTCGTGCCTCTCACCGGCCTGGCGCTGGCCAGCGTGACGGTGGAGGAAACCGCCTCGGCGGCGGGCCTGATGAACTTTCTGCGCACGCTGTCGGGCGCCTTCGCCACCTCCCTCGTCAACACGCTGTGGGAGGATGGCGCCACCCGCAACCGGGCTGAACTGGCGGATTTGCTGCGTCCCGGCCTGGTGGGTCCCGACCTGTCCATCCAGCAGTTGGACCGCATCGTGCAGGGCCAGGGTGTCATGCTGGCCACCAACCAGATCTTCCTGGGGGTGGCCATCGCCTTCGGCCTGTCGGCCCTGGTCATCTGGCTGGCACCCAAGCCCACGCGTGTGGCCGACACCACCGGGGTGCACTGAGGCGGGCCCCCAGTCGCCGGCGCCCACAGCTTGGCCAAAGAAAAGGCCCCGCCCGGCGTGCCGTCCGGGCGGGGTCCAGGTTCGGGGCCGTCAGTCATCGCCCCCGGGGAAGATCAGCCTGGGGCTTTAAAACGTATATGTGGCCTTCAGCCCGAATTCGCTGCGGTCGTTGTTGCGGATGATCTCGGTGAAGCCGGCGAAGGCGTCATCCAGCCGGCCCACGTCGTAGCGTTTGTTGAAGATGTTCTCGCCATACACGGCCGCCGTCCAATGGCCCTGGGCCGGTGTGTAGGCGATGTTGAAACCGAACAGGCTGCGCGACTTGATCAGGTTGTAGCTGTCGTTGGCCGATTGCCCGTATTCCTTGCCGCGATAGGAATAGTCGATGCGGGCGTCGATGGTGCCGCTCTCCAGGAACAGGTGGTACTGCGGCGCCACCGACAGGGTCCACTGCGGGGTCAGCGCCGGGGTGAAGCCGACCTTGATGGCGGTGGCGTCGCTCGGTACCGCCGTGATCTGGGCGTCGATGAAACCGACGGAGGTCTGGATGTCGAAGGCCCTGCTCAGCTTCAGCGTGCCCTCGACCTCGAAGCCCTTGGCCTCCGACTGGCCGGCGCTCTCGATGCGGGTATTGAAGCCGGTGGCCGATGGCTGCGACACCTCCAGCGGCAGGTCGGTGTACTCGGTGTAGAAGCCCGACACGTTCATCTGCAGCAGGTCGAAGAAGACACCCTTGATGCCCGTCTCGTAATTGGTGGCGAAGGTGGGGTTGAAGGCGGTGAAGTAGCTGGGCCCGTTGAAAGGCCGGGGCGGGAAGCCGCCGCTCTGGTACCCGCGGGAGATGGTGGCGTAGGCGGCCACGGACTTGGCGATGTCATAGGTGGCCGACACGTCCCAGGTGGTGGCGCTCCACGACTGGCTGCGGTAGACGCGCGAAGGATCGGTCCAGCTGTCGAACTGGGCGCTGGCGTCCTTATGGTCATCGGAATAGCGGGCGCCGGCCGACAGCTTCAGATCGTCCAGGATCTTGTAGCCGGCGTGGGCGTAGACGGCGTAGCTGCTGGTCGTCTGCTTCAGGTCGAAATAACCGCTGGGGCTTATGTAGACGGTGGGACCTGAATTGGTGTTGCCCTGCTCATCACTGGCATAGGCGCCGATGACGAAGTCCAGCTTGCCGTATTCGCCGTTCAGCTGCGGTTCCACCGAATATTGCCGGGCGAAGCCGCGTTCCGGATAGGATTCCAGGTCCAGGTAGGTCTGATCGTCGTCCAGGCCGCCGGTGTAGTGGGTATAGCGGAAGCCGCCCAGCACCTTGGCCGTCAGGTTCTCATTCAGCTCCCAGTTGGCGGTCAGCGAGGCGCCGCGGTTCTGGATGGTCTGCTTGAACAGTTCCGCGTGATTGGAATTGCTGTCGTCCGGGTTGGCCGGCAGCAGGCTTTCGCTCAGGCCCAGGGTGCCGGTGAAGAAGCCGTTGGGGTTGTTCACCTCCATGGTGGTGGGCGTCTTGCCGTAGATGCCGTTCATGGCGTCCAGGGTCAGCAGCAGCGAGAAGGTTTCCGAGGCCTGCAGCTTGGCGGCCGCGCGGCCCGATACCTCGTTGATCTCGCCCACATCCTCGGGCGCGTTCACCTTCAGGGCCTGGCCGATCCCGTCGCGGCGGTTGACGGCGGCGGTGAAGGACACGGCTAATTTATCGGTGACCTTGGTGTTGGTGTAGACGTTGGCCTCGACCCGGGCGCGGCTGCCCACCTTCAGTTCCGCCTTGGTCACCTGCTCGTCGCCCGGCTGGGCGGTGATGATGTTGACGGCGCCGCCGATGGTGTTCTTGCCGTAGAGCGTGCCCTGCGGCCCGCGCAGCACCTCCACCCGCTCGATATTGGCCAGGGTCAGGTTGGACCCCATCTGCCGGCCCAGGTAGACGCCGTCGACATAGACCCCCACGCCGGGGTCGGTGGTGATGATGTGGTCCTGCAAACCGATGCCGCGGATGAAGATGGCGGCATGGGCCGGGTTGCCCACGCCGAAGCGGTTGATCTCCAGGTTGGGGACGTACTTGCCCACGTCCGCCAGGTTTTCCATGTTGCGCTGCTGCAGGTCCTCCGCCGTGAAGGCGGAGATGGCGGTGGGCGTCTCGGTCAGGCTTTCCGCCCGCTTGCGCGCCGTCACCACGATTTCCTGGAACACCGAGTCGTCGGTGGCGGTGGCCGCCGTTTGCGCCTGGGTGCCGCCAGCCAGCAGGGCGGCCGCGCCACCCGCCAGAAACGACGTCAGCATGGCGCGCATCTTCTTTTGATCTTTGCCCGTTATAGGAACTGCCCTGTTCGACATTGTTGTCCCCGTCTTTCGTGATTGGATTTGACGAAAGCAGGCTCGATGGATTCCGCCCGTTTTATTGTGGGGCCGTTTTATTGAGAGGCCCTTTTTGCCGTGGTTGGGCGGGGCGATCGTTGACGAGCCCCGAACCTACCCGCCCCGAGGCCCGCGGGCGGTTTGCCGCGCCTGTCGTTCCTGGGATGCCATCAGCATCGGCGCAGCCTGGGGTTGCGGCAACCATTTTCTGACCGAATGGTCAGGTTTGGCACAGCCAGGCGCTGGGCGCATTCCATTCGCGCTTGCCAATGCCCCTGTGTTCCGCGCCAGAGGTATGCCGGATGGTGTAGAGGGTTGATTGTGCGGGTTCGGTCCGGGCCTGGCGCTGAATGGCCATGCCCCCGAGTCGGCATGCGGAAAGGGCGGCCATGAGGGCCGCCCTTCGAAATACACGATGTAATGACTGAGGTGCTGATGGACGGTCAGCTCACGCGCGTCGCCTTCGCCGGCCGGCTGCGGCCCACCACCATAGAGTAGCTGCCGAACAGGCCGTGCATGACGCGCACCTCGTCGCCCGGCTTCGGGTCGAAGGTCAGCGCCTCCTTGCTGACCCAGGTTTGGCCGTTGGCTAGGGTCACGGCGAACAGGCGATAGGGCAGGGCCACCGACGAGGCGACCGTGGAATGCATCTCCTCATCCTGTTCGGCATCGTCCTTGGCCTGCTGCTCTTCCGTCCGGGGCAGCTTTTCCTTGCCGAACCGTGCCGTGGGATCCTCCGGCACGGCGGGCGCGGTTGGGGTGGCGTTGGCAGTGGCGGCGTTGGGAAGGGGGGCGGCCGGGGCGTTGGCTGCGGCGGCGGCCAAGGCGTCGTAGCAGGCCAGACGCTGGGTGGCGTCACCAATCGCCCGGCAGGAGGCCAGGCTCTCGGCGGCGCGGGCCGGCTGCGGGGCGGCGGGTGCCACGGCCAAGGCCAGCAACAGGGTGGCGGCCGTCAGCGACGGCATCTTCTTGAACGACATGGTCCGGGATTCCTAAGGCGTGATCCGTGGGCGGCAGTGTGCCACGGCTTTACACCGGGCGGAATAGCGACGGCTGTCGCCCAGGGTCAAGCAACCATCGCCAACGCATTGAATGGAAAAAGAAAACGGCGGGCCCCGGGGGACCCGCCGTCTCTGGACTGAAGGCTATGCCGTGTTCGATTAGAACTTGGCGGAAGCCTGGAAGAAGAAGTAACGGCCCAGGCTGTCGTACACCTGAGAATAGGTGTTGCCGTTGATGAACGAGGAGTTGCCGTTCACCTGGGTCGTGACCAGCGGCGGATCCTTGTCGAAGACGTTGTTCACGCCGCCGCTCAGGGTCAGCCAATCGCTGACCTGGTAGGAAGCCGAGAAGTCGAAGTAGTCGTAGCTGTCGATGTGAGCCAGGCCGGGGATGACGGAACCGTTCAGCGTGGCGTTGCTGCTGGTCCGTTCCCAATCGGCGCCGCTGATGTGGCGCCAGTTGACCGACATGGTCGCATCCCACGGGGTTTCCCAGGTCATACGGACCTTGTGACGCCACACCGGCAGCGGCGTGGAGCAGGTCGCGCCGTACAGGCCGGCGCAATCATAGCCGTCCGAGCCCGGCAGGGCCTGGGTGACGAAATCGATCAGATAGGTGCCGGTGAAGTTGAAGTTCAGGGCGCCCAGCTTCTCAATGCCGATGTCGGCCAGGTCCAGACGGTAGTTGGTGTTGAAGTCGATACCCGACGTCTCTTCGCTACCGGTGTTCTGGTTGGTGTTGGTGACGTAACCCGTGGTGCCCAGCCACAGCGAACCGGTCGCCGAGCGCTTGATCAGCGGGCAGTAGAAGCTGGTGTTAACACCGGTCAAGCAGTTGGTCATGATCAGATCGGCGCCGATGCCGCTGATCAAGCCGTCGATCTTGATGTTGAAGTAGTCGGCCGAGAAGGTCAGGTCCGGCAGGAAGGTCGGGGTGATCACGGCACCCACGGTCAGGGTGTCGGCCGATTCCGGCTGCAGGTTCGGATTACCACCTTCCAGGTCGTTGTACTGGCCAGCGGGGTTGGCCGTGATGCGACCGTATTGGGCGGCCGTCACGCCGGTGTTGGCGCACTGGGCAGCGGTCGGGGCGCCCTTGGCGGTCATGTCACCAGCACAGGGGTCGTTGGACAGGCCCAGGGCCACGCCCGACGGCGTGAACAGTTCGACCACGTTCGGGGCGCGGACGGCGTGGTTGAAGCCGGCGCGGAAGCGGACGTCCGAGGTCGGGGCCCACTCACCACCCACCTTGTAGGTGTCGGTCTTGCCCGAGGTGCTGTAGTCGGAATAGCGGTAGCCGCCTTCCAGGTTCAGGTCCTTGACGAAGGGCTTGTCCTGGACCAGCGGGATCTTGACTTCCATGAAGGCTTCACGGACGTCGTAGGCACCGGCCACACCGTGGGTCGGACCGCCCTGGCCCGCCAGGTCGCCGCTGTCGAATTCCTGGTCGACCTTCAGGGTCAGCTCTTCACGACGGTATTCCGTACCGAACGCGATGCCGACGCCATGGCTGGCCAGCGGGCTCTGGAAGCCGTAACGGCCCAGATCGCCGCTGATGGAGACATCCACCACGTCCTGGACGGTCGAGCCTTCCTTGAAGCCCGGGGTCTGCAGGTAGCTCAGCGCGGCCGGGTCGATGGCGGTGCTGCTGCTGAAGATGTTGTAGGGCACGCAGCCAGCGGCCACGGCGGCGGAGTTGGCGCAAACCAGCTTGCCGCTGCTGTCGGTCGTGGCGTTCAGCGCCTCGGCCGTGCGGGCCAGCGAGAAGTCGTTCTTGTAGGTTTCCGACAGGATGACGGTGCTGCGCTGGGCATAGGCGTCATAGCTCCAGCCATCCCACAGGTCGCCCTTCAAGCCGACCAGTTCGCGGTAGGAGGTGTGACGCAGATCGTCGATACGGCCACCGCCTTCGACGTTACGGCGCAGGATGCTGACGTCGGCGGTGCCGGTCTTGGCGGAGATGGCGTTGCCGCACAACAGGGAGGACTCGCTCGCGGACAGCAGGGGGCTGTTGCAAGCGATGGTGAATTCCTGTCCGAAGATGCCCG
The DNA here is from genome assembly GCF_007828035.1 of Nitrospirillum amazonense. Lineage (GTDB taxonomy): Bacteria > Pseudomonadota > Alphaproteobacteria > Azospirillales > Azospirillaceae > Nitrospirillum > Nitrospirillum amazonense. The sequence goes on from NZ_VITV01000001.1 coordinate 740,497, forward strand.
ACGGGGCGATCTGGGCGACCGTGTGGTCGTCGTGGAACATGAATTCGGTGTAGACCTGGACGTGCGGGTTGAAGTCGTAGTGACCGAAGAAGCCTGCGGAATAGCGCTGGTCAGGACGCTGATAGTAGTTGTACGGCGCGTAGTTGAACGCGTCGGCCGAGGTGTAGTCGCGCAGGCTGGTGCCGCTGACGATGTAGTCGCCGCTGTTGGGGCTCTTGGCGTCGATGTTGTTGTCGATGATCTGGGCCGGGGCCGTGGTGCCCGAGCCGCCGCACGAATAGGCGCCCTTGGCCGAGACACTGATGGCGCAGGCGCTGTAGTCGCGCTTGTCCTGAGTCACCGCCATTGTCTTGCGATAGTCGGCGTAGACGGTGATGTTGCCCTTGCCGTCGGGGGTGTTCACGCCCAGCACGCCGGAGTAGGTGCGGGTGAAGCCGTCGGTGACGTCGTCTTCCGGCAGGCCGAAGTTGCGCGCCTTGACGGCGTTCTGGAACTTCGTGGCGTCGTTGTTGTGCTGGTAGAAGCTGTAGCTGATGTCAGCCTTGGCGCCTTCGAAATTGTCGTCCATCACGAAGTTGACGACGCCGGCCACGGCGTCGGCGCCGTACACGGCCGAGGCGCCGCCGGTCAGCACGTCAACGCGCTTCACCAGGGCTTCGGGGATTTCGTTCAAGTCGGCGGCCGGGTTCAGCGGCGAACCGGCGGGCATGCGGTGACCGTTGACCAGCACCAGGGTACGGGACGCACCCAGGTCGCGCAGGTTGACGGTGGCGGTACCGCTGGAACCGTTGGAAATCATGCTGCCCTGGCCGGCGAAGGCCTGGGGCAGGTTGTTGATCACGTCTTCGATGCGGGTGGCGCCCTGCAGCTTGATTTCCTCGCTGCCGACGCTGGTCACCGGGCTGATGCCGGCGGACGAATCCGTCTTAATACGCGAACCCGTGATGACGATTTCCTGCAGATCGTCGGCGGCCGCCGCGGCGTAGGCCGTCGTCGACATCGTGAGGGCGCACACGCCAAGGGCGGCGCCCGTCAGCAGCGACTGACGGATCCTGCTCTCAAATCCCTTCATGTAGTCCATCTCCATTTCGGATTGGTTGTTCCCCGTTCGGCGCCGCCTGGGCGTGTTTCCCGGCCTCTGGCGGCAGCTCCCCAGTCCGCTTCTGCCCAGCGTTCTGTTTGGCTTGGGAGGAAGTTTTCCGATCACGTTAGCAATGCGTCAACGACCCAAGGGGTAGGGCGGCCGATTCCGTGCATGTCTGTAGCTTTTTGGTTACACTTAAGCGATAAACTTGCGCCAAAAATGTTGAAATTGGACAAAAATAACCAGGCGACAGAATGAGCTGTCCGACACACATCTGTTGCAAATTAAAAACCAAACGGTAACAGCGACAAATTGCATCGTTTCGCGGGTGGGGACGGGGCCCGCGCCGGGGCCGCTGCCGAATCAGTAGGCACTACCGCCCATTGCCCAAAGAGCGGGCGGCGCGTTCGCGCCCGACGAGAAAATCCGTCTTATCGCGCGCCTTATACATTCCCCGGTGTTCCGCGATGAACCAAAGAAAAAGGGGCGACCCGAAGGCCGCCCCTTTCGCATTGGGCCCGGCGGCTCGCAGACCGCCGGAGGAACGCGCGATCAGAACGAGGTATGGATGGTGCCCATGAACGTGCGCGGGGCGCCAACCTGGTAGAACGGCAGGCTGCTCTTGCCGGCCACCGTGGCGATCGAGGTCGAGGACGAGATCGTGTTCAGGTAGCGGCGATCGAACAGGTTGTTCACGTTGAACTGCAGGTACGTGCCCTTGAAGCCGCCGGCGTCCGGCAGATCCAGGCGGGTCTCGAAGTTGGCGACGAAGAACGGGGTGGTCCATTCGTCGTTCACGTCGGTGGCGGCGCGGGTGCCGGTGTACTTGCCTTCGATGGAGGCCGACAGGATGTCCAGCGGCTTGTATTCGACGCGGCCGGCGGCCATCCACTCCGGCGTGTCCACCAGCTGCTTGCCGGACGTGTTGTAGACGTAGCCCGCCGGGCCGGCCAGGTTGTTCTTCACTTCGGAGTGCGTGTAGCTGCCCGAGGTGTAGAAGTTGACCTGATCGGTGATGGCGAAACCGGCCTCGATCGAGGCGCCGTACAGATCGACGCGGCCCAGGCTGCGGTCGATGGTATTGTTGGCGTCGTTCGGGTCCAGGGCGGACACGATGCGGTTGATGTAGCGGGTGTACCAGCCGCTGACCGAGGTCATCAGCCAGTTGGTCTGGAAACGCTCGCCCAGTTCGAAGTTATAGGTCTTTTCCGGATCGACGATGCCCGGCTGGTCGGTCTTCACGCCGTACAGGTTGTCGGTACGCGGCGCGGAGAAGCCTTCCGAGAACTGGAAGTAGACCTGGTGTTCCGGCGTGATCTGGTAGACGACGCCCAGGCTGGGCAGCGGATCGCTGAAGTCCTTCGTGCCGGTGAACGGCGTCCGGTACAGGTTGGTCTGCGTGATCGTCGGGTTGGTGGTGCAGTACTGGTTGCTGCTCAGTGACGCCACGTTGGTGGAGGTGCTGGTGTAGGTATAGCAGTACTGGTTCAGCTCACGGTGGAAGAAGGGCAGGCGCAGGGCCGGCACCACGGTCAGCTTCTGGTCCAGGGCCTTGAACACGTATTCCAGCGACGCCTGGTTCAGCTCGGCGATGGAGTAGCGGTTGCGGGCTTCCAGCTGCGAGCCGTCGGCGGCGTAAATCTGGCCGGAGTTCTTGCCACCGAACACGTCCAGCGGGGTGCCGTCGGCGCCGATGTAGCTGAAGTCACCGGTCTGACGGTGGCGGCCGTAGTCCAGGGTATAGCCGACGCGCAGGCGGTTGTTGTCGTCGATGTCCCAGATCAGGGAGGAGGTGACGCCGCTGCGGAAGGTGTTGGTGTTGCTGGGGGCGTACAGCAGCACGGTGTCCAGCAGATCGCCGTCGCCGTTCAGGTCCACGCCCTTGGCGGTCTTGCTGGTGCCGATCAGGCGGGGGTCGGTTTCCTTGATCGAGGTGGTGCCGCCGCCGTTGGCCAGCGTGTACTGGAAGTACGGGTCGACGGTCAGCATGACGTCGTCGGACAGGTGGAAGCGCGATTGGCCGCGGATGTTGCCCGTGTTGGACGGGTTCACGCGCACATTATAGTAGTTGCTGTCCGTGCTGGGGACGGTATCGGCCTTGCCGTTGACGGCCGTCTGCGGCACCCAGGTGTTGTTGTAGTCGGCGAAGTAGTTCGAGGCGAACGTCGCGCGGCTGTTGGTCTGGTACGAGTTGTTGCGGTTCTCGTTGTAGTGGGCCGCGACCGAGATGAAGTCGCCGCCACCCAGATCCTCATAGATACGGGTGTTGAACTGCTTCTTCTGCAGGCTGCCGTAGCCCTTGAACTTGTCGTAGTCCTGGTAGGACGCGGCCAGGAAGGCCGAGGTGCGGTTGCCGGGGCCGAAGTCGCCGGTGTCAAGCACGGTGAAGATGCGCTTGTAGCTGTTGCTGCCGAAGCTCAGCTTGCCTTCGACGCCCAGCTCGTCCAGCGGCTTGCGGGTCTGGACGTTGATGGTGCCGCCGGTGGCCGACGCGGTCGGGCTGTCGACGTCGGTGGTGCCGATGTTGACGGTGGCGCGGTTCACCAGCTCTTCATCGATGACCTGGTTGGAATAGATGGCGTAGTTGCCGGTGTCGTTCAGCGGAATGCCGTCGAAGGTCAGCGAGACGCGGTTGCCGTCGAAGCCGCGGATGCGGATGTTGCCGCCGGAGGAGCCGTAGGCGTCGTTGTTGGTGAAGTTCACGCCCGGCAGCAGGTTCAGGCTGGCCAGCACGCTCTGGCCCGCGGTCTGCGTGGCCAGGTATTCCTGCGTCACGGTGGAGCGAGACTTCGGGGACGTCTCGGCCTGGATCAGGCCGGCGATGTTGGGCTGCTTGCGCGCGCCGGTGATGACGATCTCATCCATTTCGGACGCGGTGGACTGCGCCAGGGCCGGAGCGACCCAGGCGGTGGCGGTCGCCAGGGCGACCATGCCCGTGCCAAGCTTCAGGAAAGTGGCGTAGCGGCGCCCCGGCGCCTGCGCGCGATTAAGCTTCTTCATCGATTGCCCCCAGAATTTGGATCGTTCGTCGTTCGGTCAGCCACACACCCGTCCGCACCCGTTCGTTCAGCCAGGTGAGGCCGTGTCGGGCGCTTTATTCCCTTCTTCGTATTACAACACCATTACAGAGGCGCGGCCTTCTTGCCCAACTCCCACCAAAACGCGCCGATTTGCCCCTAACTGTGGCCGTCAAAGCACATGTGATACGGGCGGCGCGACAAAGTGCAGCGCAGCTTTTTTGCGCAGAAATGGTCAAAAAATAATTTACTATCAATAAGATGAATATTGACGCACATGCGTCCACCATCTGTGTCGGGGCAAGTGTTGCAGAATGATGAAATCTTGACCTGTTGATCAGGAATTCGGGCGAATCAGCGCCGTGGGCGGCGGCGCGGCCGCCAGTCCGGCCGGCGGGGCCCGGTATGTCCGGAACGGCATGGTGGAATGACGGGACCTTCCTACCACCCAATCGCCAGTCTCGCGGCGGGCGCCGCTCTTGGCGGGGGCGGCGCCCGGCCCTAATATAGATATTGGTATGCCTTCCAGGGGCTTGCCGGCCAGGGCTTGCCGGCTGTAATCGGGGGCGGTGCATGCGGCGCGCGGACGGTGAGGGGTGATGCGGCTACCGGGACTGCGCAGCAGGCTGCTGTTGCTGCTGGTGGCCGTCATCGGCGCCATGGCGGCCCTGATGGTGGTGGAAGGGCAGTCCAGGCGCCAGGCGGCGGTCATGGCTGCCCAGGCCCACGTGCGCATCCTGACCCAGGTGGCGGAGGAGGAACACCGGGTGCTGGTGGAGCAGCTTGGCCATCTGGTGGAAACCGTTGCCCTGCAGGAGGTGGATCTGTCGGCCGGCGACTGCGCCGGCGACCTGGTCCGGCTGAAGGCGGCGGAGCCGTGGATCGCCAACGTCTTCCTCTCGCGGCCCGACGGCACCACGATCTGCGCCTCCACCGGCAACCCCCCGGCCGCCCTCAATGTCAGCGACCGCCCCTATTTCCAGGAGGCGGTGCGCACCGGCCGCGCCACGCTCAGCGACTACATGATAGGCCGCACCACGCAGGCCCCCATCTTGGCCATGGCCCGCCCCATCCTGGGTCCGGATGGCCAGGTCAAGTCCGTGGCCCGGGCCAGCATGCGGCTGAACTGGGCCGGTCGCCTGGCGGCCATGGCCGCCGACATGCCCAATGGCCTGTTCGCCATCGTCGATGCCAAAGGCGAGGTGCTGGTGCGCTTCCCCGCCCCGGCCCAGGCACCCGCTGCGGCGGCACCCCTTCCGGTGGAGCCCCAGGCGGACGGCGCGGCCGCCCCGCTGGGGAACACCCCGTCCGGCGCGGTCCTAACCGGCCAGCGGCTGGACGACGCCCTGGTTGCGCAGCTGTTCGCCCAACCCACGGGCACGCTGCTGTCGGCAGGGCTGGATGGTGTGCCGCGCATTATCGGCTTTGGCACCCTGCAGGGCATCAATGCCCGCGTTGTGGTCAGCCTGCCCCGGGCCGAGGCGGTGGGTGAGGCGGACGATGATTTCTGGCGCAGCATGATGGGCCTGGCGGCCGTGGCCGCCGCCGCCCTCCTGCTGGGGATCTTCGCGCTGGAAACCTCGGTCATGAGTCGCCTCGGCACCCTGACCCGGGTGGTGGAGCGGATCGGCCGGGGCGAGCGGGGGGCGCGCGCGCCGGAACGGGCGTCGGACGCTGAATTCGCCGTGCTGGCCCGGGCCATCAACACCATGGCCCATAACCTGGAACAGGGCGCCACCGACCTGGCGGAGCGCGAGGTGCGCTTCCGGGACCTGATCGACGTGTCCACCGATTGGTACTGGGAGGCGGATCCGGACCGCCGGCTGACCTATGTGTCGCCCGGCGTGCGGTCCATCGGCCTCGATCCCCTGCGCATGGTGGGTCAGAAGCAGATCGGCGGCCTGACCCCCACGCCCGAGACCGCCGCCGCCCTGGCCGGCGGTGCCGACAAGCAGGAATTCCGCGACCTGCGCTATGTGGTGAGCCACCCCAGCGGCAGGCGCTACCACATCGTATTGTCGGGCCGCCCGCTTTATGACGCCGACGGCGCCATCCGGGGCTGGCGCGGCGTCGGCCGCGACATCACCGCCCTGGTGGAGGCGCGCGACGCGCTTGAAGAGAGCGAGGCCCGCTTTCGCTTGTTGGCGGATCGCGCCAGCGACATCATCCTGCTGACGCGGCCCGACGGCACCCGCCTCTACGTTTCCCCTTCCGTGGAACGCATCCTGGGTTACGGCGTGGCGGAATTCACGCAGCTGCCCCTGTCGGATCTGCGCCATCCGGACGACCATGCCATCGACGCCACCCTGGACGCGCTATCGGCGGCGGCCTCGCGGGCCGGTTCCGGCGCAGCCGGGGCCATGGCCGACGGCGACCTTGCCAGCGGCGTTTCCGCCCGCTTCCGCCTGCGTCACAAGGACGGCCGCTGGATCTGGCTTGAGACCATCATCTCTCTCACCCGGGGCGACGACGGGATGCCCCTGCTGATCTCCGCCGCCCGCGACGTCACCGAGCGGGTGCGGCAGGAGGAGGAGTTGCGCGCCGCCCGCGATACCTTGACCACGGCCGCCGCCGAGCTGGAGCAGGCGCGCCGCGTGGCGGAAGACGCCAATGCCGCCAAGTCCGCCTTCCTGACCGCCACCAGCCATGAAATCCGCACCCCGCTGAATGGCATCATCGGGGCCGTGCAGCTGCTGGCGGCGGAGCCGCTGGCGCCCCTGCAGCGCGACCTGGCCGCGATCATCCGTGACAGCGCGCAGACCCTGTTGCTGCTGGTGGACGATCTGTTGGACCTTTCGAAGCTGGAGGCCGGGCGGGTGGACCTGGTGGCGACGGACTTCCAGCTGGCCGCGGTGGTGACGGAGGCCGCGCGCCTGATGGAAGGCCAGGCCCGGGCCAAGGGTCTGGCCCTCAGCACGCGCATCGCGCCCGAGGCGGCGGCCACCTTCCGCGGCGACGCCCGCCGCCTGCGCCAGCTGCTGCTGAACCTGCTGGGCAATGCCGTGAAGTTCACCGACAAGGGGCAGGTCCAGCTGACGGCCGAGGTGGTCGAAGGCGCGCCGGTGGGGAACGCGGGCCGCCCGCGCGACGTGCGCGTGGTGCTGACAGTGCGTGACACCGGCATCGGCATGACGGCGGATCAGCAGGCGCGGCTGTTCAACCGCTTCGTCCAGGGTGACGACAGCATCGCCCAGCGCTATGGCGGCAGTGGCCTGGGCCTGTCCATCTGCCGCGAACTGGTGACCCTGATGGGCGGCACCATCACCCTGGACAGCTCACCCGGCCAGGGCAGCACCTTCATCATCGACCTGACCCTGCCGCGCCTGCCCGGCCAGGCCGCAGCCGAAGCGGCGCCGCTTCCCTCCGCCCCGCCCCCAGCCCCCCCGCCCAGACGTGGCGCTGGCCGCCGCGTGCTGGTGGTGGAGGACAACAGCATCAACGCCCGCCTGACGGAGATGATGCTGCGCACCGAAGGCTACGCCGTTGAATTGGCCAGCGACGGGGCCGCGGGCGCCACTATCGCCTTGGGCCAGCCGCCGGTGGATCTGGTGCTGATGGATATCCAGATGGCCGGCCTGGACGGGCTGGAGGCGACGCGCCGCATCCGCGCGGGCGAGCCGCCGGGCCACCGCGTGCCGGTCATCGCCATGACCGCCAACGCCATGGTGGGCATGCGTGAGGAATACCTGGCCGCCGGCATGGACGACTACGTGTCCAAGCCCTTCGACCAGGGCCGCTTCCTTGACCTGGTGGCCCGCTGGACCGGTGGGGCCGCCGTGTCGGCGGTCCCTGGCGCGACGGAGGGGCCACAGCCCATGGCCGGCCCCAGCGACGGCTTTCCCATGGCCGACCAACCCCTGTTCGATGGCGAGCCGCTGGCTAAATTGGTGGACCTCGCGGGGCGTGATGGCACGGTGGACATGGTGCGGGAGTTCGTCAGCTTCGGACAGGCCCGCATCGCCCGCACCGCCGGCCTGGTCACCGCCGGCAACCTGCCCGAGGCGCGGCGCGAGGCGCACAGCCTGATCTCCACCGTGGGCAATCTGGGCCTGCGCCGCCTGCAGTACCTGGCGCAGTCGCTGGAGCAGGCGTGCATCCAGGACGACGCCGAAGAGGCGCGCCAGCTGGTCGCCGCCATCGTCGGCGTGGCGCCGGCATCCTGGGCCGCGCTGGCCCGCGACTATCCGGTGCCCATCGCCGCGGCCTAGCTGTGTAGTTTCTTCAGATGCCGGCGTCCCATCCGGGGGCGCCCGTGTCTGAGAAGCGCGTCACGCGCTTCCGATCAAAATCCCCGTCGCGAACACCAGCAGGCCGCCGATGATGACCTGGAAGGCGGCGGCCAGGAAGGTCGTGTCCATGTAGCGGTTGCGGATCCAGGAGATGACGCCCAGTTCCACCACCACAACGGCGGCGGCGGCGGCCGTGGCCGTCCAGAACTGGGGGATGAGATAGGGCAGGGTGTGCCCCAGGCCGCCCACGGCGGTCATGATTCCGCAGACCAGGCCGCGCAGCCAAGGGCTGCCCCGGCCGGTCAGGCTGCCGTCGTCGGACAGCGCCTCGGCGAAGCCCATACTGATGCCGGCGCCCACGGCCGAGGCGATGCCCACCAGGAAGGTTTGCCAGGTGTCGTGGGTGGCGAAGGCGGCGGCAAACAGCGGCGCCAGGGTGGAGACGGAACCGTCCATCAGCCCCGCCAGGCCCGGCTGCACCACCTGCAGCACGAACAGGCGGCGTTCCGACGCGTGCTCCTCCTCCCGCACCTGAGGCGTCACCAGGCGGGACTCCAGCTGCTCCGCCCGGGCCTCATGGCGGCGCTCCTCATCCGCCAGGTCGCCCAGCAACTGGCGGATGGCGGCGTCGGTGGAGCGGCGGGCCGCCCGGGTGTAGAAGCGCTTGGTCTCCGCCTCCATCAATTCGGCCTGCTGGCGCACTGTCTCCAGCGACAGCGGGCGGATCAGCCAAACCGGCTTGCGCTGCACGAAACCGCGCACGTCCTGGCGGCGGATCAGGGGGATATGCTCGCCGAAGCGCTGGCGGTACAGCTCGATCAGGCGGTGGCGATGGCCGTTCTCTTCGGCTGCCAGGGCGTTGAAGACCTTGGCGCTTTCCGGAAAGTTCTCGCGCAGGCCGGTGGCGAACTCGTCGTAGATGCGCGCGTCCTCCTCCTCCAGCGACACGGCCAGCGCCAGCAGCTCCTGTTCGGTGAGGTCGGAGAAGTCCTTCATGGGGATGGCCTTGCGCAGGAACGGGGAATGCCGGGAAGACTAGCCAAGTCATGGCGCCCGTCAACCCGCCGCGTGCGTGGGCAACACGGGATATACGAGTAATAATAATGAGTTGCGCTTGCTGTCCCGAGATGGACGCCATGGCATGGCAGCATGGGCTCCCTGCGCGCGATCCCCCTCATCAGCCGGGGTCTTCCGCGTTAAACTCCCGCCCCACTCCATCCTTCGAGGACGCCTGGGCATGTTGAGCTGGCAGACCCTATCGGCCTTCGCCGTCACCTGCTTCTTACTGTCGGCCACTCCCGGCCCGAACATGCTGTTCGCCATGGGCATCGGCCTGCGCCATGGCGTGCGCGCCGCGGCCTGGGCGGGGGCGGGCATGTGCCTGGCGCTGGGCGCCATGGCCGGCCTGTCGGCGGTGGGCATGGCGGCGCTGCTGCAGGCTTCCTCCACCGCGTTCATGGTGGTGAAGGTACTGGGCGTGGCCTACCTGCTGTACCTCGGTGTCCAAGCCTGGCGGGCGGACCCGAAGGAGACGCTGCGCGCCGAGGCGGACGTGGAACAGCGGGGGGAGGCCGTACGTCCCGCCGACGCCAGCGCTCACCGACTGCTGCTGCGCGGCCTGCTGGTCTGCGGTTCCAATCCCAAGGCGCTGATCTTCATGGCCGCCTTCTTCCCACAGTTCATCGACGCCGCCCAGCCGCTGACGTCGCAGCTGGTCCTGCTGACCGTGCTGATGGTGGTGATCGAGTTCGGCTGGATCCTGACCTACGCCATCGGCGGGCAAACCCTGGCCAGCCGTCTGCAGACGCCCAAGGCCGCCCGCCAGCTGAACCGCCTCACCGGCGGCTTGCTCATCGGGGCTGGCGGCGTCCTGGCGCTGATGCGCTGACTGGATCCGCGCCAACGGGGTGTGCGCTGACTGGCGGCTATCGTGCCCGTGTAAAGCTGGGTCGCTTGCGGATCCGCGTCCATGGCCTACAGTGGGCGCGGGACCGGCTTGCGGTTCGTCCTGGGTATCATCCATATCGGGGTGTCATGCGTTCGCGTCGTCTTTCCGCTTCCGTCGCCGCCGCCGGCTTGGCCGCGTCCCTGCTGTCCGGCTGCGCCTTTTTCGAGGGTGACGACGATACCGCCCCCGCCAAGCCCGGCGACGGCCTGCTGTCCCGGTTGGCCCAGGGCCCTGAGGCCCCACCCGCGCCGGCGTCCGCCCAGCCTGCGGGTTCTGCCCAGTCAGTGACGCAGGCGCCCGCCGCCTCGCCGGCCGCCCCGATCAATGTTCCCGTCCTGCCGGCTCCGGCGGTACAGGCGCCTCCCGCGCAGGCCGAGCCGGTCCAGACGCCCGATACCATTATGCCCGGCGCGCAGGGCCGGGCGGGTCAGATGGCCATGTCCACCCTGCCGCTGGACGGCCACATCAATCCCCCCGTCGATCCGCCGGACGCGCAGCGGCTGGTGGCCCAGGCCGACGCGCAGATGGAGGATAAGAACGGCAAGGGACCGTCGTCGCAGGACATGGCCTCCGCCCTGGCGCTGTTCGACCAGGCCATGGCCCGCGGCAGCCTGAAGGCGCGCGAGGCGCTGGCGGTCTATTATTACTACGGCCGGGGTACGGCCCGGGATCCGCAGAAGGCGGCGCAGGTGGTGAAGCCCGCCGCCCAGGCCGGCCTGGGCATGGCCGCCCTGATCTACGGCCAGTTGTACAACAACGGCAGCATCCCCGGCGGCGGCGCCGGAGAGGCGCAGTACTGGTACAACATCGCCCGCCGCGCCGGCTGCGCCCCCTGCATATCCAGCCACCAGGAATTCCTGAACAGCATCGAGGCCAAGCTGAACCTGCCGGCCAGCAAGGGGCAGGGGGACCTCGCCAGCGACCCCATCGTGCTGGCCGGCATCACCGATAGCGCCGCCGGCACCAAGCGCGAATACACCACGCTGGGCATCCTCTATCCGGGCTGGAAGCAGGTGGAACAGCGCCAGCTGACGGAAAACGACCATGTGCTGGACCAGTTCACCCTGGAAAACGCCCAGCAGCGACGCGTGCGCGTCTATTTCGACGCCACCGGTTGGGGTAAGCCGGCACCCAAGGCCAAGTAGGAAGCCGGCCCACCGGATGCTGCCGCCCGGAACCACGAAATCCGGCCGAACACGAAGCCCGACTATTGATTCCAGGCGCGGCGCAGGGCCTGGCCGCAGGCCATGCTGGCCAGATACGCCTTCGGCGCCATGACCTCGCGCGCGATCAGGCCATAGGTGCGGCGGTCGGCGCTGATCCAGGGATAGAAGCCCATCATGCCCGGGCTGCTGAAGGCGCCGTCGCCGCCGGGGCCATCCTCCACCCAATGGTTCAGGCTGTAGTGCCAGGGCTGGGGCAAATCCGGCGCCTGCACGGCGGCGCAGTCGGGCCCCTGGGTGCAGACGGGGTGGCTGCCCAGCAGGTCATGGATGCGCAGATGGCCGGACACCACCTTGCGCAGGAAGGCACCATAGGCGGCCGGGCTGGCCTTCAGGCCGCCGGACACGCGGGGGGCGGCATAGTCTAGGTGCAGGTCCGGGCCCAACACCCGCCGCACCTCCGCCGCCAGGCCGTAGCGATCCAGATCGCCCAGACCCAGGGTGGTGGCCAGATACTGGTCGTGGCCGCCGTTATAGCTGAACCGGCCTTGGTGCTCGGCATTCCGCAAGCCGTTGCCGCGCCGGTCCAGGCAGGCGGCCACGGTGTGGGCGGCGAAACAGGCCAGCGGGTTGAAGTTGTCATAGCCGGACCGCATCTCCAGCGCGTCTAGCTGATCCGGCGTCAGCTGGCCGCCCACCCGCTCCACCACATACGCGGCGAAGACCAGCTTGCTGGCGCTGGCCACCTGCAAGGGCTTGTTGGCGCTGTAGCGGCTGCCCCGGGTGCCGCTGGCCAGGGTCCCGCTGCCGTCGCCGATCTCCCAGTAAAAATCGCCCATTTCCCGGCAGGCGGCGTCGGTGCTGGCCGCCGCCGCCACGGCCGCGCGGCGGCGGGCCAGACCATGATGGGGGTCGGCCTTCTGGTACGCCTGGGTTTGCGGGGCATCCACCGGGACGGCATGAGCGACCTCCGGCGAGGCTGGTGACGGGGCCGGCGATTGGGCGCTGGTCCCGGTGGCGGTCATCAAGGCGGCACCCGACAGGCCTGCCGCCAGGGCGGCCGCCCGCCATTTCACCGTCATTTCCAACACCCGCCGTTGCACACGCACGTCCGCCGACCACACCCATTGCCCAGAGCGCGGCCATGATATCAGCCGCCCCCAATGGCGGGTATGGATGGGGCCGGTACTGTCGTCTTTGTCGCAGGCGGGCTGTCCTGACGACATGCATCTCATGCGCGTGTTGAACGTAAAATACATACGTATTAATTGTATTTCCGCCTTCATATGGGACGCTCTTGATGGCGTCCTGCAATCAGCGGGAGTAAACGGGATGGTGACGACCTACGACGCGTGGCAGACCACCTTCTTCTTCAACAACATCGCCAACGACGCCGGCGGGCAGGACGTGACGGTGGACTTGGATAAGTCCTTGCCCAAAAACGCCGCCCTGCAGGCGGGCGCCACGGCGGCGGCGGCGCAGCTGACGGCCATCCTGACGACCGGCGTCGACAAGGCGATCAAGGCCGCTGGCTCGCAGCTGGGGGCCGACGACTGGACCGTGGTATGGGGCCCCCAGGTCCTGTGCATCAATCCGGTCGCATTAAGCGTCCGTTGGGAGGCGTCGCCGCCCACCGCCCGCTTCAACGCCGCCAACGCGCTATTCGTGGTCTACAGCCCCACGCTGGCCCGCTATGTCGTGGCCATCGCCGCCACCAACTTCAAATCCTTCTACGATTGGCTGAAGGAGGATTTCGCGGTGGCCACCGTGGTGGCCTGGGAAGGGGCCTTGCAGATGTGGAATGGCGGCACCAACGATACCCAGCCCAGCGCCCAGATTCCCTGCATCTCCATGGCGACGTACACCGGCATCACCAACCTGCTGGGCATCATCGACACCCAAATCACCCAGCAGACCTTGGTGGCTTTCCTCAAGGGGCTGACCCCGCCCGCCGGCACCACGCTGACCTTCACCGGCCACTCGCTGGCGGGCGCCCTGTCGCCGACGCTGGCCATGGCCTGTTTCGACCCCACCGCCGGCCTGCTGCAGGGCAGTTCGTGGACGGCCGGCGACGCCATGATCTACGCCACCGCCGGCGCCACCCCGGGCAATGCCCCCTTCGCGGCGCTGGTCAACGGCACCGGCTGGGCGGGCGCAGACCAGACGGGCAGCCAGCCCTGGCAGATCTGGAACCACGACATGTACAACAACGTGGATGTGGTGCCCCACGCCTGGGGGTCCGCCATGCTGGACGCGATTCCCGGCTATTACGGCACCTATTACGGTGCGCTGACCACCGACCTCATCACCCACCTCATCTCGCACGCCCGCGCCCATGCCAAGAAGGGGGAGGCCGTGGCCGGCCCCTACACCCCCATCAACAACCAGGCGCTGAATCCCGAGGGGCAGCCCGCCGCCTTTGACGAATTCGTCTCCAGCTACAAGGTGTCCGAGGGTGGCGGCGAGGTGATCGAATACCTGACCCCGGCCCAGGCCGCGGCGGTGTCGCCCCCGCCCACGGACAAGACGCAGGTGTCCTGGACCGAGCAGGTGCTGTTCCAGCACACCACGGCCTATGGCCAGCTGATCCTGCAGAACCCGCCCCAGCCGGTGAAGTTGCCGTCTTAAGGCCGAGGGGACCAAACGCCGAGGGGACCAAACAAGGAAAGCAGGCCAACAAGGAAGGCCGGCATCCATCCGGGCGCCGGCCTTTCCCCGCGGTCTTCGCCCTTTTGCTTGGGCGTTCCTCCCTCTCCCCGGGAACTCAGGAACCTGTCTCCATCAGCCGATCATAGGCCGGCAGGGTCAGGAATTCGGCGAAGCGGTGCTGGAACACCAGGTCGGAGAACAGGCGCGCCGCCTCCTCATGCCGGCTGTGGGCCAGGGCCACCTCCCCCACGCGGCCGATCCAGGCGGCCAGTTCCTCCTCGATGATGCGCTCCACCAGGGCATGGTCGATGGTGCGGCCGTCGTCCAGCTTGGCACCGTGGCGCAGCCATTGCCAAACCTGGGCGCGGCTGATCTCCGCCGTGGCGGCGTCCTCCATCAGATTGAACAGGGGCACGCAACCCTGGCCGCGCAGCCAGGCCTCGATGTAGCCGATGCCCACCGCCACGTTCTGGCGCAGGCCCGCCTCCGTGCGGGGGCCTTGGGGGATGGCCAGCAGATCCTCCGCCGTCACCCGCACGTCGTGGCAGGTGGCGTGGATCTGGTTGGGGGTGCGCATCAGGTCGTCGAACACCTCGCGCGCCACCGGCACCAGCGCCGGATGGGCCACCCAGGTGCCGTCATGGCCGTTGCGGGCCTCCCGCTCCTTGTCCGCCCGCACTTGGGCGAAGGCGCGGTCGTTGGCGACGGGATCGTCCTTCACCGGGATGTAGGCCGCCATGCCGCCAATGGCCGGGGCGCCGCGGCGGTGGCACGTCTTCACCGCCAGGCGGGAATAGGCGTTGAGGAAGGCCTTGTCCATGGTGACGGCCGCGCGATCGGGCAGCAGGGCGTCGGGATCGTTCCGGAACTTCTTGATGAAGCTGAAGATGTAGTCCCAGCGGCCGCAGTTCAGGCCGGCGGAATGGCACCGCAGCTCATACAGGATCTCGTCCATCTCGAAGGCCGCCAGGATGCTTTCGATCAGCACCGTCGCCTTGATGGTACCGGGGGGCAGATCCAGGCATTCCTGGGCGTGCAGGAAGACGTCGTTCCACAGGCGCGCCTCGGCCCGGCCCTCGATCTTGGGCAGGTAGAAATAGGGGCCGCTGCCCCGGGCCAGCAGTTCGCGGGCGTTGTGGAAGAAATAAAGGCCGAAGTCGAACAGCGCGGCCGACACGGGCCGGCCGTCGATCAGCACGTGCTTTTCCTCCAGGTGCCAGCCGCGGGGGCGGACCATCAGCACCGCGACCTTGTCATTCAGGGCATAGCTCTTGCCCGACACCGGATCGGTATGGGTGATGGTGCGGCGAATGGCGTCGCGCAGGTTGACTTGGCCATCCATGACGTTGGCCCAGGTGGGGGCGTTGCTGTCCTCGAAATCGGCCATGAACACCTGCGCGCCGGAATTCAGCGCGTTGATGATCATCTTGCGTTCGACGGGGCCGGTGATCTCCACCCGGCGGTCGCGCAGGTCGGCCGGCTGCGGCTCGACCGTCCATTCCTCGTGCCGGGCATAGCCGCAGGCGGGGTTGAAGGCCGGCTTCTCACCCGCGTCCAGACGGGCCTGGCGCTCCACCCGCTTTTCCAGCAGATAGCGCCGGCGCCAGCCGAAGCGGCGTTCCAGGTCGGCCACAAAGGCCAGGGCGGCGGGGGTCAGGAGGACATCATAGCCGGGCTTGGACGCGGCGCGGATCTCGATACGGCCTACCGGGGCATCCGGGGACAGGCGGGGGGCCGAGGGGGCGAGCAGAGCGTCAGGCATGATACCTCTCCCTTCAGATCAGGGGGCCTGTCGCGGATAGGCTCAGGCCCTCGGAGGCGGTGATGTAAGGGGGCAGGGGTGCGGCGGCGGGACGCTCCAGCGTCGTTCAAACCCCGTCGCCGCACCCTTGCCAGGGCAGGGGATGGAATGGGCCATCCCCTGCCGATCTCGTGGACGCGTTGGAATTCGGTGAAATCCGGAGGGAAATCCGGAGGGGAAAACCGGGCGGCGGCGGGACGCTCCAGCGTCGTTTATTCCCGCCGCCGCCCGAAGGGTGCTTCCAGGCGAACGGTGCGTCGGCCTTCCCTGGAAGTCACCCCGTTCCGGGGACGGAGACGATCAGTGGAACTGGTCGGTCTCGGTCGAGTCCTTCATGGCGGTGGTGCTGCTGGTGCCGCCGGTGATGGCCATGGACACGGCGTCGAAGTAGCCGGTGCCCACCTCGCGCTGGTGCTTCACCGCGGTGAAGCCGTGCTCCACGGCGGCGAATTCCTTCTGCTGCAACTCGGAGAAGGCGGCCATGCCGCGCTCCTTATAGCCGCGCGCCAGCTCGAAGGTGGCGTAGTTCAGCGAGTGGAAGCCCGCCAGGGTGATGAACTGGAACTTGTAACCCATGGCGCCCAGCTCTTGCTGGAAGCGGGCGATGGTCGCCTCGTCCAGGTTGGCGCGCCAGTTGAAGCTGGGCGAGCAGTTGTAGGCCAGCAGCTTGCCCGGGAACTGCTTGTGCACGGCCTCGGCGAAACGGCGGGCGTCATCCAGGTTCGGCTTGGACGTTTCCCACCACAGCAGGTCGGCATAGGGGGCGTAGGCCAGGCCGCGGGCGATGCAGTAATCGACGCCCATGCCCTTGCGGATGCGGAAGAAGCCTTCCGGCGTGCGGTCGTTGCGGTCGATGAAGGGATGGTCGCGCTCATCCACGTCGGATGTGATCAGCTGCGCGCTTTCCGCGTCGGTGCGGGCCACCACCAGGGTGCTGGTGCCGGAGACGTCGGCGCCCAGGCGGGCGGCGTTCAGGATGCGGATGAACTGCTGGATGGGGATCAGCACCTTGCCGCCCAGGTGGCCGCACTTCTTTTCCGACGCCAGCTGGTCCTCGAAATGGACGGCGGCGGCGCCGGCCTCGATCATGGACTTCATCAGCTCATGGGCGTTCAGCGGGCCGCCAAAGCCAGCCTCGGCGTCGGCGACGATGGGCACCATCCAGTTGATGTCGTCCTTGCCCTCGGAATGGGAAATCTGGTCGGCGCGCAGCAGGGCGTTGTTGATGCGCTTCACGACGCTGGGGACCGAGTTGGCCGGGTACAGGCTCTGGTCCGGGTACATCTGGCCCGCCAGGTTGGCGTCGGCCGCGACCTGCCAGCCGGACAGATAGATCGCCTCCAGGCCGGCCTTGGCCATCTGCACCGCCTGGTTGCCGGTGAAGGCGCCGAGGCTGTGGACATAGGGGCGGGTGTGCAACAGTTCCCACAGGCGGCGGGCGCCCAGTTCGGCCAGGGTGTATTCGATCTTCACCGTGCCGGACAGGCGCTTCACGTCCTCCATGGTGTAGTCGCGCTTCACACCGTCGAAGCGGCGGGCATGCAGCGCCTTCAGGTCGGTGGGGGTGGTGCCTTGATCCAGCGGAGCCATGATCGCCTAATTCCTTTCATTCAAGACGTCGGACGGCCTTTTGAGCGGGGTTGGAACCATGATGGTTCCGGCCGACCTTATGATGTTCCCGTGACCGCCGGCGTTTGCCTGTTTCGCACTGCGTCCGTCGCGTTCACTGCACTGCATTAGACTTGGCGATTTGGTAAACTGGATCAATAAGTCTTTGATTGAAAAGTGGTAACGATGTAATCTCTTGTAATGTCGGTAAGTGAAAACTTGTAAAGTTTGTAAATTCACTTACCCTTCCGGCGCAGTGCTGAAGGGGTGGGAACCAAGTGGCGGCAGGGCTAACACCCCGTCTGAACAGGCCGCCACGGGACCGGATGGGAGGGGGTGGCGGGCGATGGCGGAAAAGAAGGCGATGCTGGGCCACAAGGTACGCCGCCTGCGTCGCGACCTGCACCTGACCCAGGCCCAGATGGCGGAGATGCTGGCCATCTCCCCCTCCTATCTGAACCTGATCGAGGGCAATCAGCGGCCGCTGACCGTGGCGCTGCTGCTGAAGATCGGCCAGACCTTCGACGTTGACCTCGCCACCTTCGCCGAGGATGACGAGGTGCGGCTGGTGGCGGGCCTGCGCGAGGTGTTCGCCGACCCGCTGTTCGACCATAACGACATCAAGAACCAGGACATGAAGGAACTGGCGGCGGTCGCCCCCGGCCTGGGCCAGGCGGTCGTCACCCTTTACCGCGCCTATCTCGAGGCGCGGGAGGATATCCAGGCGCTGGCGGAAAAGGTGGATGACCGCGACCGCCAGCACCCCCAGGCGGCCGGCCAGCAGTTCGCCCAGGATGAGGTGGGGGAGTTCTTCCAGGACCAGAACAACCATTTTCCCGAGCTGGAGCTGGCGGCGGAAACGCTGTGGTTCGACGGGGACCTGGATTCGGCCGACCTCTATGGTTCCCTCGCCCGTTTCGTGCAGAAGGCCCACGGCCTGACGGTCAAGCTGATGCCGGTGGAGGTGATGGGCGAGACGGTGCGCCGCTACGACCGCCATTCCCGCCGCGTGCTGATCTCGGAAATGCTGCCGCCGGCGGGGCGCACCTTCCAGCTGGCGGTGCAGGTGGCCCTGATGCGCCACCGCGACCTGCTGTCGGCCACGGTGGAAAAGGCCACCATGGCCAGCGAGGACTCGCGTCAGCTGGCCCGCATCGTCCTGGCGGGCTACTTCGCCGCTGCCGTCATGATGCCCTATGGCCGCTTCCTGGAGGCGGCCAAGTCCGCCCGCTATGACATCGAGGTGCTGATGCACCGTTTCGTCGCCAGCTTCGAGCAGGTCTGCCACCGGCTGACGACCTTGCAGCGGCCGGGGGCCAAGGGCGTCCCCTTCTTCCTGGTGCGGGTGGATCCGGCGGGCAACATTTCCAAGCGGTTCAGCGCCGTGCCTGGCTTCCACATGGCCCGCTTCGGCGGCGGTTGCCCGCGCTGGACCGTGCACCAGGCCTTCCGCAACCCGGGCCAGATCCTGACTCAGCTGATGCGCATGCCGGACGGCACCAGCTATTTCGCCATTGCCCGCACCCTCAGCAAGGCCGGCGGGTGGAAAAGCGTGCCGCGCCAGTTCGCCCTCAGCCTGGGGTGCGAGGCGACGCAGGCGCACCAGCTGATCTATGCCGACGGCATCGACCTGGCCGGCGCGCAGGCCACGCCGGTCGGCACCAACTGCCGCCTGTGCCCGCGCCTGGACTGTACGCAGCGGGCCTTCCCGCCCTTGAACCACCGCCTGGTGGTGGATGAGAACATCCGGGGACTGTCCAGCTATATCGGGCCGCCCACCGGCTGACGGTCATATTAACGGCGGGCATCCATCCCATCCCCTTGCGTCCTTGCCGCCTAAGGCTGTAGGCGGCAGGGTGGCGCCGGATCGTCGTGGGGGAATGCATCATGCGCAGGTTGGCGGTGGGTATGGCCTTGGGCGCCATCGCGGGCGTGTCGATGGCCGCGTTCGCCGATCCGGCGCCGGGTCTGAAGCCCATGGCCTTTCTCGCCGGCCATTGCTGGAGGGGTGAATTCCCCGGCGGCCAGCGTACCGATACCCACTGCTTCGCCTGGCTGTATGAAGGCAAGGCCCTGCGCGACACCCACACGGTGCGCACGCCCGGCCAGCCGGACTATGTGGGCGAAACGACATACTATTGGGACCCGGCGGCCAAGCGGGTGGAATACCTCTACATCGAGAACCAGGGCGGCATCAGTCACGGCACGGTGACGGCCGAGGGCGGCGCCCTGGTCTTCCCCGCCACCCAGTATGTGGCGGAGGGCCAAGCCATGACCTATCGCGTGCGCTGGACCCCGCAAGGGACCGGCGATGGTGAGCCCGCATCATATGAGGCGTGGAGCGAGGCCCAGACCAAGGACGGCTGGTCCACCATGTTCAAGCTGGCGCTGAAGCGGCAGCCCTGACCTTGCCACCGCCGGATCAGTGGCTCTTGGGGGTTTCCAGCGCGCGGTCGGCCGCCGCCAGGGCGCCCTTGCCGGCCAAGGCCAGGACGATGACGTAGTTTTGATAGTGGCGCAGCCGTTCGATCAGGGTCTGGCGCTGGGCGGGGCTCATCTGGGCGGGATCGGTGCCGAACAGGCGCATGTCCTGCCATTCCGCCAGCTGCGCCTTCTCCTGCTCTGTGAACAGGCGGAAGCCGGCATAGGCTTCGGCGTAGCGGCGCACCTCGTCGTAGGGCAGTTCACCCAGGGCCTGGGTGGCGATGGCGGCATCCCAGCTTGCGCTGGACATCAGGTCCAGGCGGATGCCGGGGTACTTAAGCTCCGCGCCCGCTGTCCCTTTGCCTTGCTGCCAGGCGGTCAGCAGGGCGATGTCTTCCTCCGCCCGGCTACTGTGCCCGGCGACCTCGGCCATGACCTCCTGCACCGCCTTGCGATTCTCCGCCAGCTCGGCATGGAAGCTTTCCACCGCCTGCCGTGCCAATTCATGGCGATGATAGGCCTCCACCGCCTGTTCCAGGCCCAGCGCGATCAGGATGCCGATGGTGACCACGCCGATATGGATGGCGAAGTCCTTCAGGGATTGGATGGGGCCTTCCGGGGCGTGGATTTCCATGGGCGTGTTTCGCGTCTGGTCAGGATGGGAATGGGAAAGGGTCAGTTCAGGATTTTCTGCAGGAACACCAAATCCAACCAGCGGTCGAATTTGCGCCCCACTTGGGGCAGGCGCCCGGTCTCGCTGAAGCCATAGCGCTGGTGCAGGCGGATGCTGGTCAGGTTGCTGGCCTCTATCCCCGCGATCATGACATGCAGGCCGGTGGCCGTCGCCCGCGCCAGCAGGGCGGACAGCAGGGCGGTGCCGATGCCCCGGCCCCGCGCCGCCTCATCCACGTACAGCGAATTCTCCACCGTGTGCTGATAGCCGCTGCGGGCGCGGAACTCCCCATATGTGGCGAAGCCCAGCACCTCGCCCGGCGGCGCGTCGGGGCCGGGTGTGGCCACCAGCACGGGCTGTCCCTTGGACTGGCGCTCGGCCAGCCAGGCGGCACGCTCCGCCACCGAGGTGGGCTCCAGGCTCCATATCGCGGTGGTATGGACGATGGCCTCGTTCAGGATGGCCACGATTCGCGGCAGATCGGCGGCGTTGGCGTCGCGGATGTGGACGAAGGGGGACGGCGCGGCGGACATGGGCGTCGGACGGACCTCGGGTTCTCGCTTTGGTGGCACCGGTAAAACACATGAACGCGGCCCCTTTGGCAATGGCCGTTGCCGGACCGGGGCCGGGCCGGATACCGTTGCACCAAGGGCCGCCGCCGGAACGGGCGGCCCCACAAAGATGGGCGACCGGCAGAAAGGGCATGGGGATGAGGGGCTTGATGGGGACGTGCGCCGCGGTGGCGGCGCTGCTGGCGTCCACGGCGATGATGGTGGGCGCGCGGGCGGCCGAGGCGCCGCACGACACCGTGGTCTATGCCGGGGCGCTGATCGACGGCGTCACCTTCACCCTCCGCCGCCAGGTCACCATCGTGGTGCACGAGGGCAAGGTGGCGGCGGTGGAGGCCGGCTACGTCGCCCATCCCGGCGCCACGGTCGTCGACCTGAAGGACCAGACGGTGCTGCCGGGCCTGATCGACTGTCACGTCCACATCTCGTCCAAGCTGCCCAGCCAGGCCAACGCGGTGGAGGACATGATGACCCACACCGCCGTGGACGCGGTGCTGGACGGCGCCATCTTCGCCCGCGCCATGCTGCTGCAGGGCTTCACCAGCGCGCGCGACGTAGGCGGCGGGGACGACACGGTGTCGCTGCGCAACGCTATCAATGACGGCAAGGTGCCGGGCCCGCGCCTGTGGGTGTCGCTGGAACCGCTGGGCCCCACCGGTGGCCATGGCGACCCGTCCAACGGCTTCGACTCCCGCCTGCACCATCCCGACTGGCAGAACGGCATCGTTGATACGCCGGACATGGCCCGGCTGCGGGTGCGGGAGCATCACAAGCGGGGCGCCGACGTCATCAAGATCATGCCGTCGGGCGGCATCGCCAGCACCGGCGACGACCCCCGCGCCCAACTGATGACGAATGAGGAGATCAAGGCCGCCATCGACACCGCCCACGCGCTGGGCATGAAGGTGGCGGCCCACACCTACCCCGCCCAGGCCATCATCAACACAGTGAACGCCGGCGTCGATTCCATCGAGCACGGTTCCTTCGCCGATGCCGACGCGGTGAAGGCCATGAAGGCCCACGGCACCTACCTGGTGCCGACGCTGACCGTCTACGACGTGTTCATGAAGGCGGCGCAGGAACATCCTGAGCTGCTGCCCCCCGGCACGGCGGAAAAGGAACTGGCCAACGACGCGATCCCGAAGCGCAACCTGCCGCTGGCCTACAAGGCGGGGGTGAAGATCGCCTACGGCACCGACATCGGCGAGGGCGACCACGCCCGGGAATTCGCCCTGCTGGCCGAGGCGGGCGTGACCCCGGCCGACGCGCTGGCCTTCGCCACCCGCAATGCCGCCGACCTGATCGGTGCCACGGACCGCATCGGCACGGTGCAGCCGGGCCGCTATGCCGACCTGATCGCCGTGACCGGCGATCCGCTGAGCCATCTGGAGTTGATGGAACAGGTGCGGTTTGTCATGAAGGGGGGCGTGGTCTACAAGGCCGATGGCCGCCCCGTCCTGCTGCCCTGAGCGCGGGCGGAACCAGACGGTGAAGGGGGAACAAGCGGTGACGGGATCTCGGGAGGGCGACATCAGTTTGGTGGAGCGCTGGCGTACCCGCATCCCCTCCTGGCGCGTCTTCCTGGAACGGGCGCAAATCGACCGGCGGCTGGCCATCTATGACCTGCTGCCCATGATCTGGACGCCTCGGGCGCGTGATGTCGCCGCCGCCGTCGTGGCCTTCTTCCAGCCCAAGTCGCCTTGGCCTCGGCCCACGAACCAGGCCCGGTCCTGGGCGCGCGACTTGGCCTGGCAGGGCCTGGTGCCCCTGCCGGCCCTGGATGGCGAGGTGGCGGCGGAGATCCGCGCCTATTTCCAGGGTGTGCGGTGCAGCGACCCTTTCCGGCCCCACCTGGGGACCTTCCCCTGGGATCAGCCGGCCAGCGATGAGACCAACATGGGCTATTACGCGGTACAGGACATCCTGGCCGCCCCCCATGTGCTGGCGCTGCTGAACGATCCCACCATCCTGGACGTGGCGGAACTGTACCTGGGCTGCAAGCCGGTGCTGGACAACATCGGCTGCTGGTGGTCCTACGGCGACCGTCCGTCGGCCAAGGGCACTCAGCGCTATCATCGCGACTGGGACTCGCTGAAGGGCTTCAAGCTGTTCTTCTACCTGACCGACGTGGGGGAGGAGGACGGCCCCCATGTCTTTGTGCGTGGCAGTCACCGCGACCCCCGCCTGGCGGTGGGCAAAGCCTTGTCGGACGAGGTGGTGCACCGTGTCTTCGGCGCCGACAAGGTGGCGACGGTGACCGGGCCGGCCGGCACCCGCTTCCTGGCTGATACCTTCGGCTTCCACAAGGGGCAGCTGCCCCGCGGCGGCCGCCGCCTGATCCTGACGGCCCAGTACAACGTCCACTCCTCCCCCCATACGCCGCGCCAGCCCTGGCTGCCCCGCGACAGCCATTTCGACCCGGACGTGAACCGGCGGGTGATGAAGCGGCGCTAGCGCTGCTGGAAGATGAAGGTGTTGCCGCTGGGATCGTCGATATAGACCTCGCGCGTGCCCCAGGTCTGATCCAGTGGCCCCTCATGCACCGGTGAATTCGCTCTCGTCGGTACCACCAGGCCACGCGCCGTGAAGGATGCGAACAGCCCGTCGACATCGTCACAGAGAACGATGGTCGACGCGCGGCCGTATCGCCCGTCCGGGGTGAGGTTGAGGTGCAATTCGTCCATGCCCCTGTTCAGAAGGGCGTAAAATGGCGCTTCTGCCGGAAAGCTCCGGACCAGGTTGAAGTCGAGCACCTGGGTGAGGAACGTCAGCGCCTCCGCCATGTCCCGCACGATAAGC
Organism: Nitrospirillum amazonense; assembly: GCF_007828035.1. Classification (GTDB taxonomy): domain Bacteria; phylum Pseudomonadota; class Alphaproteobacteria; order Azospirillales; family Azospirillaceae; genus Nitrospirillum; species Nitrospirillum amazonense. The sequence continues at coordinate 764,461 of NZ_VITV01000001.1, forward strand.
ACAGGGATAAGCATGGGCCCATCTCCTCGCCTGGTTTTATCGTCCGCGACGGTCGCATGAAAAGCGAACTGCCAGCAAGCGTCGGACGGGTTACCCGCCCCGTGACAGCCATGTCGGCCCAAAGTCCGAAGACGGGACGAAGCGACGTTAGGACGCGCCGGGTACCGCAGGCGCTGATAGTATAAGCAACGGCATATTCCATTTGTGGGGGGCGCGATGCGGCGTGGATGCGGTGGCGTTTTGCTGGCTATGGGCGTGATGCTGGCGGTGGCGCCGGCCGGTGCGGTCTTCATCCAGCCCCAGACCACCGGGTCTTTGGCTCAGGCGGCGCCTCAGGCCGCGGCCTACATGGCACGGTCGCAGGCGGCGTTGGACGACCACACCTGCGACCCGGCCGAAATCGTCTGCGCCGTGGGGATCGCCGCCTTCGCCACGACCGCCGTTTTCACGGTCAGCCATGCGGCGTGCGATGACGCCGCCTGTGAAACGGAACGCGCGGCCCTGGTGTCCAATTATCGCAACCAGGTGGAGGCCATCCGCGCCCGGATCGCCCACGACAACACGTTTTTGGCGCAGGGCCCTGGCGGTGGGCAAGGTTCCGTGGGCATGGTCGATGGCCTTCGGGCCCGCGGCGACATGCCCAGCAAGGCGCAGGTGGACTCGCTGCTGGTCCGGGCGCAGACGGCTCTAAACGCCGACGCTTGCCCGCTTACCGCCCCAGCCTGCGTGGAAGGTGAGCTGTGGCTGATCTGGGACATGGACCAGATGGTCCGCGCCTTCCCTAATTGTAACACCTTGCCCAGGGTGGAGGTGCAGGCCTGCTGGCAGGCGCTGGGCCCGCGCATGCGGGCGGCTGACACCTATGATCGCCGGCGGCTGCGACGGCTCATGGACGCGGTCGGCTGGCCGGCCGAGGTTGACTGGGGGCGTCGCGCGGCGACGGGGGCGTGGCTGGTGGCGCAGCACTCGGGCCGCACCGATCCCGACCTTCAGGCGGCCGTGTTGGTTGCAGTCAAAGCGGCGGTTGACGCGGGGAAGAGCCCGGCGGTGCAATACGCCTATCTGTTCGATCGCAACGCCGTGTCCAACCAGCACCCGCAACTGTACGGCACCCAGGGACGGTGCGACCCCGCCACCAAAACCTGGGTCATGAGCGAGGTCAGTGATCCCGATGGGCTGGCGGCGCGCCGCGCCGCCCTGGGCCTCGACCCCATGGCGCTTTACCAACAGCAATCCGACCGGTTCTGCCGGGGCGGCAGGGAGGACGACGACTGAACCCGATCCTCATGGCTGGAATCGAAACCCCCGCCGGGCTTCGCCTGGCGGGGGGCAATCGCGTGAACGCCAGGCGGCTCAGGCGCCGTGGCACTTCTTATACTTCTTGCCGCTGCCGCAGGGGCAGGGGTCGTTGCGGCCGACCTTCTCCGCCGTGCGCGGGCGTGGGCCCATGGCGCCGTCGACATAGTACCAGCGGCCGTCGCGCTTCTCGAAGCGGCTGGTCTCGTGGTGCAGGTAGTCCTTGCCCTCGAAGTTGAAGCGGGCGACGAACTCCACCTTGCCGGTATCGTCCTCGGGGCCGCCGGCCTCGGTCCACCGCACTTCCAGGCCCTGCCACGTGCTGTCGCGGGCCCACTGCTCGGTCTCTTCGCGGTTGAAGTCCTCCGCCGTCTCCGGCAGCAGGGTGCTCTGCAGGTAGTCAATGTTGTGCACGATGAAGGCGGAATAGCGCGAGCGCATCAGCGCCTCGGCCGTGGGCGGCAGGGCGGTGCCCGCGTGATAGGGGCCGCAGCAATCTTCATAGGCGCGGGCGCTGCCGCAATGGCACTGGCTCATCGTCGTGATGTCTCAAGGCTGAAAGAAGGGGTATCTGTGCTGCCAGATACCGCAAACCGTCGCCGGACACCAGTGCGCAGGCCGCGCCACCGCTTTCCCGCCACCGTTGGCGGGCAACCATCGGCCGCAACCCTGCGCGCATGGGCGGCACGCCAGCCTTGCGGCGCCCGGGTCTTGCGGCGGCGGGGCCGAGCGCTCATTTGCTTGATGTAACAGGATGTGTGCCCGGGTCGCATGCCGGGGCCGACCACCGCCGATCCCAGGGCCGACCCCATCCTCGCCCGCCGCACGATCCCCCTCAGGGAGTGCACGAACCATGTCCTTGCCTGGCAACACCGCGCTGACGACCGGGCCATCCACGGCCCCGAAACGCCGCTGGCCCTTCCTGGCGTTGAAAGGCCTGGCGGCTGGCGCGGCGCTTCTGGCCCTGTCGGGCTGCGTGGCCGACGGCTACTACGCCACGCCGGTCTATTCGGGCCCCTACGCCTATTCCACCTACCCTTACTACGACGGCTACGGCTATTACGGCGCCTATCCTTATTACGTCGGCATCGGCGGCTATTACCCGTATTACGGCTGGGGCCATGGTTACTGGCATGGCCACTACGGGGGCTGGTCTGGCGGCCACTGGGGAGGCGGCCACTGGGGAGGCGGCCACTGGGGTGGTGGTCATTGGGGCGGTGGTCACTGGGGCGGACACGGCGGCGGGTTCGTCCACCACTGACCCCGTCCCCAGGCGGGAAGCATCGGCATAAGCATTTGCGGGCTTGCCAGGCGCCCGGTCCAGCGATGGGCCGGGCGTTCTGCTGCGCACTCCGCGGCGCTTTCCCTGCGTCAGCGTGCCACGGCATGAACCCGATCATGCCCAGCAGCCGCCGTCTTGTTGTCGCATTTGGCTGCCAGATTTTTCCCATGCCGATAGCCCCACGGGACACGCCCAGGGCGCGGCCCGATAGTCCGGAGATACATCATGTCTGATCGATCCCGTTCCATTCTGACCCGGCTGGTCCTGGCCGGGATGGTGCTGGCCGGACTGTCCGGCTGCGTGATTGAGGAACGTCCTTATCACCACCACTATTGGCATCACGATTATTACGACCACTATTAAGCCAATCGGGCGCCGACGTCGGGCGCCGGATGCGATCGCGAAAGGCCGGAGGCGCCGGGGAACCGGGGGCTCCGGCCTTTATTTTGGGAATGTCTATTGGGGGAAACGGTGGTGGCGCCGCCCGTCGTCCGGCGCGGGGCTGATCCGCACAAAGGCCGGATTGGTTAGCGCCCCGGCTGTGGCCATCATTGTTGCACATGCTCAATGGCGTGGTTGGGGGCGGGCGCACCGCTCAAGGAGCTGAAGGTGGCGGTGGAACAGGTGGCCTCGGGATCGGCGATCGCCGGCGGCGCGTCGATGGGGGGCTCTGCGGTCTCGGGGGCCGTGGATGCGGGCAGGCGCCGGGGCGCTGGGCTGCTGACGCAGCGTGGCGTGGGCTTTGTCGCCATGCTGGCCATGCTGATGTCCTTCGGCTCCATGTCGGTCGACATGTACCTTCCGGCCATGCCGCAGATCGCCCGGGACCTGGGGGTCACGCAGGCCGGGGTTGAATCGTCGCTCACCGCCTTCTTCCTGGCCTTCGGCCTGTGCCAGCTGTTCTGGGGGCCTCTGGGCGACCGTTTCGGCCGCCGCGGGCCTATCCTGGTGGGGATCCTGCTGTATCTGGCGGGCAGCGCCGGCTGCGCCGCCGCGCAGGACATCACCACCCTCAGCCTGTGCCGCGCCATCCAGGCGGCGGGCGCCGGCGCCGCGCCGGTTCTGGCCCGCGCCATGGTGCGCGACGTGTTCGACCGTGACCGCGCCGCCAGCGTCTTCTCCATGATGATGCTGGTCATGGGCATCGCCCCCATGGCCGCCCCGCTGCTGGGCGGCCAGGTGCTGGCCTACCTGGACTGGCGGGCCATCTTCTGGGTGCAGGCGGGCTTCGGCTTGGTGGCCATGGTGGGCCTGATCAGCCAGCATGAGACCCTGAACCCGGCCTTGCGGGCGCGGTCCAACGGGCTGGCCCAGCTGCGCAGCTATGGCCAGCTGATGATCAGCGGCCGTTTCCTGGGCTACGCCCTGACGTCCGCGATGATCTATGGCGGCATGTTCGCCTACATCGCCGGCACGCCCTTCGTGTACATCGACTATTTCCAGGTGCCCGCCCGTCTGTACGGCCTGCTGTTCGGCCTCAACATCGTCGGCATGATCATCGTCAACATGATCAACAGCCGGTTGGTGCTGCGCCTGGGCACGGATCGCCTGCTGGCCTGGGGATCGGCCTGCATTGCCCTGTTCGGCATCGGTCTCGCCATCGCCGGCCACACCGGCGCGGGTGGCTTGTGGGGCATCGTCGCGGGCCTGTTCCTGTTCATGGCCTTCACCGGCCTGATCGGCGCCAATGCCACGGCGGGCGCCCTGGCCTCATACCCGCACATGGCGGGCACGGCCTCGGCCCTCATGGGGTCAACCCAGTTCGTCACCGGCGCCGTGGTCGGCACCCTGGTGGGCTGGCTGGCCGACGGCACGCCCTGGCCCATGGCCGCCATCATCGGCGGCGTGGGTGTGCTGGGTTTCGTCTTCAACCGCCTGCTGATCCGCTGAACGCAACAGTGGCATGCGCCACTATTGTGCGCCCGCGTTAATCCATGTGCGCCGCGTCACTGAGACGCGATCGGGGTTTGCCTTAAACAACGGCACGATTGCACCGGGTCGGGTGCGCGGGGCAGGGGCGGGGGGCCAACCCGATCGGCCTGGCGCACGCCGCTTCCCTCTGACACGCGTCCTATCTGCCCAGCCCCTGCGCCGTTTCCGCGCGCGAGGGGCACGAAACCGTTTTGCCGGATCGAAGGTTTCCACGATGTCCACGTCGCGTACCCTTGCTTCCACCTCCTGGTTCCGCCGCCTCGCCACCCGTCGCCTGGCCGTCGCCTTCCTGCCGCTGATGCTGGCGGCCTGCGCGCTGGACGGGGAAACCCCGGCCGACCCGGCCAAGTCCCTGGTGATGCCGTCTCACTGGGATGCCACCTCCACCCAGGGCGGTGCGAAGGACGGCACCACCCAGACGGTGGCCGTCACCACCGACGCCGCCGCTTGGCCGACGACCGATTGGTGGTCGGGTTTCAACTCGCCGGAACTGACCCAGCTGCTGGCACAGGCCCGCGCCGACAATCCCGACCTGGGCGCCGCCGCTGCCCGCATCGCCCAGGCCGAGGCCCAGGCGGAAATCTCCGGCGCCTCGCTGTGGCCCAGCGTGCAGCTGGGGCTGAGCAGCACCCGCTCCGGCAGCCGTAACATCAAGGGCTCGGCCGCCGCCGGCCTGAACGGCGCCGTGCCGCTGAGCGACTACGCCGGCAACGTGCACCAGGCCTCGCTGTCCGCCAGCTATGAGATCGACTTCTGGGGCAAGAACCGCGCCACCCGCGACAGCGCCCAGTTCAGCCTGGACGCCAGCCGCTTCGACAGCGAGACGGTGGCCCTGTCGCTCAGCAGCAACGTGGCCGCGACCTACTTCCAGATCCTGGCGATCCGCGACCGCCTGGCGGTCGCGCGCGGCAACCTGGAAAATGCCGAGCATGTGCTGTCCCTGATCGATGCCCGCGTGCAGGCCGGCGCCGACAGCCAGCTGGACCTGGTGCAGCAGCGCTCCATCGTCGCCACCCAGCGCGCCGCCGTCCCGGCCCTGGAGCAGCAGGAACGCACCCAGCTGAACGCCCTGGCCATCCTGCTGGGCCGCGCGCCCGAAGGCTTCACTGTGCAGGCCAAGGGCTTGGCCGACGTGCAGCCGCCGGCGCTGGGCACCGGCGTGCCGGCCGAACTGCTGACCCGCCGCCCCGACATCCGTTTTGCCGAGGCGCAGCTGGCCGCCGCCGGTGCCGACATCAAGGTGGCGCGCACCCAGATGCTGCCGTCCGTCACCCTGAACGCCAGCACGGGCGTCGAGGCGGCGACCCTGGCCCACCTGGTGAACGCCCCCACCCTGCTGTTCAGCCTGGGCGGCGAGATCGCGCAGAGCCTGTTCTCCGGCGGCCGTCTGGAGGGCCAGGTGCACCAGGCCGAGGGCCGGCACCGGGAGCTGGCGGAGGATTACCGCAAGGCCGCGCTGTCCGCGCTGTCCGACGTGGAAAGCGCCGTCTACTCCATCGACCGCTACCAGGACCAGTACGGCCTGCAGAAGGACGCCGTGGCCCAGAGCCAGCGGGCCTTCGAACTGGCCGAGGATCGCTACCGCGGCGGCCTGACCGACCTGCAGACCCTGCTGGACACCCAGCGCACCCTGCTGTCCACCCAGGACACCCTGGCCCAGGTGAAGCTGTCGCGGGTGCAGGCCAGCGTCAGCCTGTTCAAGGCGCTGGGCGGCGGCTGGCAGGACGACGGCAGCAGCTTCCTGTCGCAGGCCAAGGCAGCGCGCTGATCCCAGCCCGCTTGAGTCTCAAGGAAAGCCCGCCCCGGCGCCGGCCAGGGCGGGTTTTCTATTGCCTACGCCTGGCTTCCTTTCATGGCGGCACCGACGTAGTCCCACAGGCCTTGGTCGAAGGGCAGGCCCTGGCCTTGCGGGTCGCGGTCCAGCGCCTTCTGCCACAGGCCGGCGGTGCGCTGCGCCACCGTCCCGTCGCCCTGGGTGAAGGCGGTGACCAGGCTTTGCCAGCGTCGGGCGGCCTCCTGCGCGCGGGCGTCGCTGGCCGGCACGCCGGCTTGGCGCAGGGCCTGGATGTCGGCAATCAATTGCGTCCAGGCGCGGGTACCCTCGGCTGCCGCCGCCTCACCGCCCCGGGGCGTCATCAGGGTGGCGCGTTCCTCGGCCGTATAGTCCTCGGCCAGGACGGTGCGCAGGGTTTCAGGCATCGTGTTCATGTCCAATCTCCGGATCAAGGTGCACAGGTCATCGACGGAGATCGGGGTGGTGCCGGGGCGGGACATGCCCGTACGGGCCAGGGCCTGTTCCACCAGGTCCAGGCCGGCCTGGGCCGCCGCCAGCCGCCCGCGCCAGAGGGTGGCCTGCACCTCCAGCACGCGCCGTAGCGATGGGGTGTCGCCGGCCAGAACCCGGGCGATCTCGGCCAGCGACAGGCCCAGGGACTTCAGCGCCTGGATGATGCCCAGGCGCTGGAACTCCCGCGGGCCGTACAGCCGCCAGCCCTTGTCGGTGCGCGGCGGGTCCAGCAGGCCGCGCGCCTCATAGACCCGCAGCGCCCGGATGGTCAGGCCGGTGCGCGCCGCGGCTTCCGCCGCCGTCAGCACCGGCTCCGCCATCCGCTTTCCGGCCATGCCGTTCACCCTCGTCCGCACCATCTTGTCCCCGATCATCGTCGATAAGGCACGGTGCGGGTATGACCCAGGGTCCGGCTCAAGAGGTTTTTTCATCCCACCTAAGGCGCGGATGCGCCTGCCGGAGTTTGAGGAAAAACTTAAAGATAATCCACCGTCAGCGGCGCATGGTCGCTGAAACGCTGGTCCTTGTAGATGGCGGCGCTTTTGGCGGTGGCGGCCACGCCCGGGGTGGCGATCTGGTAGTCGATGCGCCAGCCCACGTTCTTGGCCCAGGCCTGGCCCCGGTTGGACCACCACGTATAGCCTTCCTCGCCCGCCTCGGGGTACAGGCGGCGATAGACGTCGACCCAGCCCTGCTCATCGAACAGGCGGGACAGCCAGGCGCGCTCCTCCGGCAGGAAGCCGGAGTTCTTCAGATTGCCCTTCCAGTTCTTCAGGTCGATCTCCTTGTGGGCGATGTTCCAGTCGCCGCAGAGGATGACCTGGCGGCCGGCCTGGGCCAGGGCCGCCATATGGGGCAGGAAGCGGTCCATGAAGGCGAACTTGGCGGCTTGCCGATGCTCCCCGCTGGAACCTGAGGGCAGGTAGACCGAGACGACTGACAGGTCGCCGAACACCGCCTCGACATAGCGGCCCTCGGCGTCGATGTCGTCATGCCCCAGCCCCAGGATCACCTGATCGGGCGCCTTGCGGCTGTAGACGCCCACACCGCTGTAGCCCTTCTTCTCCGCATACTGGAAATAGCCGTGATAGGCGGCGCCGGCGGCGTCGCTGGGCGCCAGCATCAGGGGCGTCATGTCCTCGGCCTGGGCCTTCAGCTCCTGCACGCAGACGACGTCGGCGTCCTGGGCCGCCATCCAGTCGAAGAAGCCCTTGGTGGTGGCGGAGCGGATGCCATTCAGGTTGGCGGAGATGATGCGCATGCTGGGGCTTTCGTCAGGCAAAGAAAGAGGGGGCCGGTCAGGGCCCCCTCTCGGTAAACAAATCCGGCAGGTTCAGCAACAGCGGCCGACCTTGCCGCTGTAGCGCGCCTCCTGCCGTTCGCGGAAGAATTCCTCCCGCGACATGATCGGCTGGTCCGGATGGTTGAGGCGCCGGTGTTCTACATAGCTGTCATAGTCCGGCAGCCCCACCATCAGGTTGGCCATGCGGGCCACCAGCTTGGCGAAGGGAAGGGCTTGCGCTTGTGCCGACATCAGTCGTCCCCGGCGGCGACGGCGGCCCCACCGATCCCGACCTCGTGCGCCGTGGCGCGCGGGTTGGCCAGGGCCTTGCGGATGTTCAGGATGCCGAACACCAGCATGGACACGACCACGGCCATGAACAGGCCGCACAGGGTGGCGTCGACATAGTCGTTGGTGATGACCCGCGCCATGGCCTCCGTCGTCTTGGCCGGGGCCAGCACCTTGCCGTCGGCCAGCGCGGTGGAGAACTTCTTGGCGTGCGCCAGGAAGCCCACGGCCGGGTTGTCATCGAACAGCTTCTGCCAGCCGGCGGTCAGCGTGCAGATGGCCAGCCACACGGTGGGCAGGATGGTGACCCAGGCGAACTTCTCCCGCTTCATCTTGAACAGGATGACGGTGCCCAGCATCAGGGCGATGGCCGCCAGCATCTGGTTGGAGATGCCGAACAGGGGCCACAGCGTGTTGATGCCGCCCAGCGGATCGACCACGCCCTGGTATAGGAAATAGCCCCAGCCGGCGACGGCGATGGCCGTGGCCAGCAGGTTGGCGCCCCAGCTCTGGGTCACGCGCAGGGCCGGCACCGCCGTGCCCAGCAGGTCCTGGATCATGAAGCGGGCGACGCGGGTGCCGGCGTCGACCGTGGTCAGGATGAACAGGGCCTCGAACAGGATGGCGAAGTGGTACCAGAAGGCGGTCATGGACTGGCCACCCACCAGGCTGGACAGGATGGTCGACATGCCCACCGCCAGGGTGGGGGCGCCGCCCGCGCGGCTGAGGATGGTCGTCTCGCCCACGTTCTTGGCCACTTGGGCCAATTCGTCTGGGGTGATGGCGAAGCCCCAGTTGCCCACCACCTGGGCCGCCTGGTCCACTGTGGTGCCGATGACGCCGGCCGGCGTGTTCATGGCGAAATAGACGCCGGGGTGCAGCACGCAGGCCGAGATCAGCGCCATGATGGCGACGAAGCTTTCGGCCAGCATGGCGCCATAGCCGATCATGCGGGCCTGGGCCTCCGTCTCCAGCATCTTGGGCGTGGTGCCCGAGGAGATCAGGGCGTGGAAGCCCGAGACCGAGCCGCAGGCGATGGTGATGAACAGGAAGGGGAACAGCTGGCCGGAGAAGACCGGGCCGCTGCCGTCGACGAAGCGGCTGACCGCCGGCATGTGCAACTCGGGCATGACGATCAGGATGCCGACCGCCAGCGCGATGATGGTGCCGATCTTGAGGAAGGTCGACAGGTAGTCGCGCGGCGCCAGCAGCAGCCACACCGGCAGGACCGAGGCGATGAAGCCGTAGGCGATCAGCATAAGGGCCAGCGTCTCACCCTTGAAGGTGAAGGCGGCGGCCCAGGCGGGATCCTCCGCCACCCACTGGCCGCCCATGATGCCCAGCAGCAGCAGGACCAGGCCGATGGCCGACATCTCGCCCACGCGGCCGGGACGGATGAAGCGACCGTAGATGCCCATCAGCACGGCGATCGGCATGGTGGCGAAGACGGTGAAGGTGCCCCAAGGGCTGCCGGCCAGGGCCTTGACCACGATCAGCGCCAGCACGGCCAGCAGGATGATCATGATGAGCAGCACGCCGAACAGGGCGATGACGCCCGGCACCGTGCCCATCTCGGACTTGATCATGTCGCCCAGCGAGCGGCCGTCGCGGCGGGTGGAGGCGAACAGGATGATGAAGTCCTGCACGGCGCCGGCGAACACCACGCCGACCAGGATCCACAACGTGCCGGGCAGATAGCCCATCTGCGCTGCCAGCACGGGGCCCACCAGCGGGCCGGCGCCGGCGATGGCGGCGAAGTGGTGGCCGAACAGCACCCACTTGTCCGTGGGCACGTAATCCAGGCCGTCATTGTGGCGCATGGCCGGGGTCGGGCGCCCGCCGTCCAGCTTCAGGGCGGTGTTGGCGATGTACAGACTGTAGAAGCGATAGGCGATGGTGTAGGTGCACAAGGCCGCCACAACCACCCACAGCGCATTGACGGTTTCGCCGCGCGACAGCGCGACGACACCCAGCGATGCGGCGCCGACGAGCGCCACAATCAGCCAGACGAGCCGTCCGGCGGTTCCGTTCATTCCGTTTCCTCCCAAGAAATCCCGCACCCCAGCCCCGGCCGCAGGGGGTACCTCGAATTCTCTTCACCCTTGGGCCGTCCGCCGGGTCTACGGCGACGGTCCAGGGTTGGCCTTGTCATTGCCGCGCCAGGGCTGATCGCGTTGATATTACAGGATCGTTTGCCGCTTGGACAGAGGGGCGCCCGTTGCCGCGAGGGCCGCCGCCAAGGGTGCGGTGTGCGGTGCGGTAAAGGAATTATTCATAGTTCGGTGCGATAACAGGGGTGCAACTTGGTTGCGTTTTCCTCCCTTCTGAAAACTCAGCCCCGGCGCCTTCTGGCAGCCGGGGTTTTTTATTGCCCGCACCGCAGTATCTTTTTGCTGCGACCGCAAAAACGGCGACGGCCCCGCCCGGGAGATCCAGGCGGGGCCGTATGGTCAGCCGAACCGGTGTGGTTGTTGGGTGTGTGATCAGCGGCCCTGGATGGTGATGGTCAGGGTGTCGGTGTAGCTGCCGGCGATGGCCTGGGCGTTGGCGGGGACGGTGACGGCGACGGTTGCGGTCTTGTTGAACTGGGCGGAGGAGCGGACGACGTTGACGCTGCTGCCGCTGGACTGGCCGTCGTAGATGGGGGTGTAGCTGATGGGCTGGGCGCCGGTGGCGGAGGACTTCAGGGTGCCGCCGTTGGCGGAGGAGACGCTGATCTGGTAGCCGGCGCCATCGTTGCAGGTCTCGACGACGCTGCCGACGGTGACGGCGTTGGAGCCGGTGAGGATGTTCAGCTGGGTGCCGGCGTCGGTGACGGCGACGGAGCAGGTCTGGGCGACGGTGCTGTTCAGCTGGATGGTGCCGGAGGCGGCGGCCGTGGCGGCGAAGGCGGGGGCGGCGGCCAGGGAGACGGCGGCGACGGTGGTGGCGGCGATCAGGGCGGCGGCGAAGCGGATCATGACGACGGTTCCTATCGGTTCGGCTGGGCTTGTTGCCCGATTGCTTTGATGTGAGACGTAACAGCAATCACGGTGCCAGAACCGGGTCTGGGACGGCATTAATCCGTTAACCAATTGACAGCATTGATTTATCTGACCTATCGCCACGAAGGCGTGCCAGGGCACGCCGGTAACACTGTTGCGTCACGCACCATGCGAAAGGTTAGGAACTCAGCTGAATCAATGCATTAGGATTTGCAGTCCGCTAGACGGCGGACACGCGAAAGGGCGCCCCGGCGTGGGGCGCCCTCTCCCGAACCTTGGTCTGAGGGTGACCGTCGCTGGCGGCTTACTTGCCGGCGATGGTGATGGTCAGGGTGTCGGCATAGCTGCCGGCGATGGCCTGGGCGTTGGCGGGCACGGTCACGGAGACGTTGGAGGTCTTGTTGAACTGGGCGCTGGAGCGGGTGACGGCGAAGCTGGCGCCAGAGCCGTTGGTGCCGTCGTAGCTGGTGGTGTAGCTGATGGCGCTGGCACCGGTGGCGGACGACTTCAGCGTGCCGTTGTTGGAAGAGGCAACCGTGATGGTGTAGCCGGCGCCGTCGTTGCAGTTCTCGACCACGCTGCCGACGGCGACGTTGCTGGAGCCGGACAGGATGTTCAGGGTGGCACCGGCATCGGTGACGGCCACGGTGCAGGTCTGGGCGACGGAGCTGTTCAGCTGGATGGTGCCCGAGGCGCCAGCGGCGGCGAAAGCGGGGGCGGCGGCGAACAGGGCGACAACAGCGGCGGCGGCGGCGATGCGGATCATGATGAGGTTCCTATCGGTTCGGTGGGCGGCTTCAGCGGCCCGGTTGGTTCATGCCTGGTTATAAGCACATGCCGTGCCGAGATTTGTCGCTCGCTGGAAATGTCGCATATGCATTTGATAAAAAAAGATAAATTTCTTTGCTGCGATGAGAGGTCACACTAATCTCTTCCAGATTGTTGCGTTGCGCAATAACCCAAAGATTAGGACTGGCCGCCACGTCAATGCATTAGCACATGCATTTATCCACGATTAATCCCGACAGAAAATGCACAATGAAAAAGGGCGGCCCCTCGCGGGACCGCCCTTTTCGGTGTTGGGATATCGCCAGGCTTACTTGCCGGCGATGGTGATGGTCAGCGTGTCGCTGTAGCTGCCGGCGATGGCTTGGGCGTTGGCGGGCACGGTCACGGAAACGGCGGAGGTCTTGTTGAACTGGGCGCCGGAGCGGGTGACGGCGAAGCTGGCGCCGGAGCCGTTGGTGCCGTCGTAGCTGGTGGTGTAGCTGATGGCCTGGGCACCGGTGGCGGACGACTTCAGCGTGCCGTTGTTGGCGGAGGCAACCGTGATGGTGTAGCCGGCGCCGTCGTTGCAGTTCTCGACCACGCTGCCGACGGCGACGTTGCTGGAACCCGACAGGATGTTCAGGGTGGCGCCGGCATCGGTGACGGCCACGGTGCAGGTCTGGGCGACGGTGGCATTCAGCTTGATCGTGCCTGAGGTGGCGGCACTGGCGGGTAGGGCGGCCAGAAGGCTGGAAGCCAAGGCGGTGCTGGCGACGACAGCGGCGATGCGGCGGATCATGACAGGCCTCTAAACGGTTCGATGGGCTTTTGCCCATTTGGTTCATGATTGGTTAAAAGCAAAGACAGTGCCAGAGTGGTCTGGGCCGCAAGAGAATGAGTTAAATTATTGATTTATAATGATTAATTTTCCATCTTGGCCGTGAGTGCTGGCGGTACAGCTCTGGCTTCGTTGCGACATGCATTTATAGGCGCAAGTGCGTCTTAGCGTTATGCAATTGCAAAATATAATAGCGATACGGCCGATGGGGTCGGCCGTATCGCATCCATCGTACCCCGTGTGCGGCTTACTTGCCGGCGATGGTGATGGTCAGGGTGTCGCTGTAGCTGCCGGCGATGGCCTGGGCGTTGGCGGGCACGGTCACGGAGACGGCCGCGGTCTTGTTGAACTGGGCGCCGGAACGGGTGACGGCGAAGCTGTTGCCCGAGCCGTTGGTGCCATCATAGCTGGTGGTGTAGGTCACCGGCTGGGCGCCCGTCGCGGAAGACTTCAGGCTGCCGCCGTTGGCGGAGGCGACGGTGATGGTGTAACCGGCGCCATCGTTGCAGTTCTCGACCACGCTGCCGACGGCGACGTTGCTGGAACCGGCCAGGATGTTCAGCTGCGCGCCGGCGTCGGTGACGGCCACGGTGCAGGTCAGCGACACGGTGCCGCTCAGCTTGATGCTGCCCGAGGTGTCGGCCAGGGCCGGGGCGGAAACCAGGGTGGCGACCAGGGCGGCGGCGGCGGCGGTGCGGCGGATCATGGCGAAAGGTCCTATCGGTTCGAGTGGGCTTTTGCCCGTTTCGTTCATGTCCCGTTATAAGCAGACCGCGTGCCAAAGCTTGGCCCAGTGGGGGTTGTCTAAATAAAATCAACGTATTGGTGGGAAATATCTTAACGAGACTTAACCTGTCCCTATGGACTAGGCCATTGCTCATAGGTTTTGCACTGCAACACGCATCGCGCCCTTGGGATAGGTGTATTGAAATGGGCAATGCATAATGCAGATACTCACGGAGTATCTTGACCGCCCGTGGCTTCCCGCCTGCAATGCGGCCCATCCAACGACCACCAATCAGGGGAAAGACCCATGGCGAGCGACAGTGCGGGCAAGGGCGGCTTCCAATGGGACGACGCCCTGCTGCTGGACGACCAGCTGGAGGCGGAGGAGCGGCAGGTGCGCGACAGCGCCCGCGCCTTCTGCCAGGACCGGTTGGCGCCCCGCGTGCGCGACGCCTTCCGGCATGAGGTGTTCGACCCCGCCATCATGGCCGAGATGGGGGAGCTGGGCCTGCTGGGCATGACCATCGACGGCTATGGCTGCGCCGGGGTGAACCATGTCTGCTATGGCCTGGTGGCGCGTGAGGTGGAACGCGTGGACAGCGGCTACCGCTCCGCCATGAGCGTCCAGTCTTCCCTGGTCATGCATCCCATCCACGCCTATGGCAGCGAGGAACAGCGCCAGCGCTACCTGCCCGGCCTGTCGGCCGGCACGTTGATCGGTTGCTTCGGTCTGACGGAACCGGACGCCGGGTCCGATCCCGCCGCCATGAAGACGCGGGCCCGCCGCGTGGCCGATGGCTATGTCCTGACCGGATCCAAGATGTGGATTACCAACGCACCGGTGGCCGACGTTTTCGTCGTCTGGGCCAAGGACGACGAGGGGCAGATCCGGGGCTTCATCCTGGAAAAGGGGATGACCGGCCTGTCGGCGCCCAAGATCGAGGGCAAGTTCTCCTTGCGTGCCTCCATTACCGGCGAGATCGTGATGGACGGGGTGATGGTGCCGGAGACGGCCCTGCTGCCCGGCGTGGTGGGACTGAAAGGCCCCTTCGGCTGCCTGAACAAGGCGCGCTACGGCATCTCGTGGGGCGCCATGGGTGCTGCGGAGGCCTGCTGGTTCGCGGCGCGCGACTATACCCTGACTCGCACCGCCTTCGGCCGGCCGCTGGCCGCGACCCAGCTGATCCAGAAGAAGCTGGCCGACATGCAAACGGAAATCACCCTGGGCTTGCAGGGCGCCCTGCGCCTGGGCCGGCTGATGGACCAGGGCCGCGCGGCGCCGGAAATGATCAGCCTGATGAAGCGCAACAACTGCGGCAAGGCGCTGGACATCGCCCGCGCCGCCCGCGACATGCATGGCGGCAACGGGGTGTCCGATGAGTACCCCGTTATCCGCCATGTCTTGAACCTGGAGGCGGTGAATACCTACGAGGGGACCCACGACGTCCACGCCCTGGTTCTTGGCCGGGCTCAGACGGGGCTGCAGGCCTTCGGCTGAGCTGGATCAATCGGGGGCCAAACAAATTGCCCAGCGATTGATCCAGCTCAAGGACGGTGCGGCTGGCGAGGGATAGTCCTGGCCCTATCCGGAACGCATAGCCAGGGAAACACCGTCCCCATGAACCTTCTCCTGCCCCCTGCCACGGCCGTGGTGATGCCTTTCCCGGCCCCGGTTCTGGCCGGCGAACTGGCGGGCCTTTCCTTAATCGCCTATGCCATGGGGTGTGCCGCGCGGCGGGATGGACATGCCCTTTTGTCTAATCCCTTTGATGAGGCCGATCCCCTTGGCTCTTTGGGTCATATCGGGCCCGCAGGTGCCTGGCGCGATGGCTGGCTGAACGGCGGCTGAAAGCGGATAAAGCGCCCGTATCGTCGGGTTCATTACGTATTCGGAACGGTCGTGCGGACGACCGCCGCGCCACCTGGATTCCCGCGCCGACGTCTACGGCCAGAAAATCGGGGGAAGATCGCGGGTGACAAGGTGATGACGTACCCCTAAGCTATATCCCTTGGCATTTGAATTGGATTATGCTGATCGCAACAGCCCACGGGTTCCATTCCCCGGGGCGGACCGGTCCGGCGAACGGCCTGGGTTTCTAGAGCCGACCCCCAAAAGGCGCGCCGCGCAGGCAGGTGCCCCGGGGGCTGTTAAGGAGTAGGGAAGCTATGGCGTTGTCTAGGCGCGGGGTCGAACCGCCCAAACCGGGTGAATGGATGGAAGAGGTGAAGCTGCCCAAGCGTCGCCTGCTGGTCCATGCCATCCATCAGCGGGCGGGTCATCCGCCCCATGTCGAATTCCTGGTCGACGGCCGCTCCAGCGACCGCCTCAGCCTGGCGCTTGAGGTTGTGCTGGACAGTGACCGGTTCCGGCGCATGGGCGTATCGCAGAACGCCGCCTGACGCGCAGGGAAACAGATGGACCTGAAACAGCCGGGCCGGCAACGCCCGGCTGTTTCATTTTCCGGTCAGCGCTCCTGGAAGGAAACCCAGTCCCATGCCGCGCTGAGGGCGGCATCCACCCCATGATAAATGCCCAGGGGGCCAGGCTGGGCCGTCGGGAACGGCGCGGGGTGAACCAGCATCAGGTTGGCGCCGAGGCCGAAATCCTCCACCATACGTCCTTCCGGATCGCGCCAGTCGCCCTTGGTGTCCTGGGTCAGGAGGAAATGGGCACGGGTCCGATCCAGCAGACTGGCGGGTGTGGCCGTATAGGCGAAGACCGGCCGGCCCAGCGCCGCCGCAAAGCCCATCTCATAGGCCGTGCCGTCGTCGGCCGAGGGGCCGCGAAAGGGACTGACGTTGGCCAGCACCAGATCCGTGTTCCGGATCAGGTCCAGGTTGGTGGCACGGATGCGGCCGGCGTGATCCGCCGCCGTCTCGCCTGGGATCGAGACCACCGCACCATCCATGGGGAAGACGCCAACGATGCCGAAGCGAGCGCAGGCCGCGCGCAGGGCGTCAGCGGCCGCCCCGGGATCGGGCAGGAACACTTCCGGGCCCGCCAGATAGGCCCGCCAAACCTTCTTTTCCGCCGTCATTTTCCCAGCCCCTGGCCGGCCAGCGCGGTGGGCGACAAATCCACCCGGAACAGTTCCAGCCCGGGGTCGCCAGGCCCCACGTCGCTCAGGTTGGGGTATTGGGTCAACAGCGCCGCCGCCTTGACGTTGGTATCGTACAGCACGGTCACCGGTGCGGTGACGGGCACGAAGCCCCAGCTGTGGTTGGTGGCGGGTACCAGGGTGCCGGCGGCGCGCAGGTAGTCGGCGATGATCTCCTGGATCGTTTCCGTGCCTGAGTAGACGATGTTCTTACCGTCCAGGCCGGGGAAGTTGCCGCCGCCGTTGGCGCGGTAATTGTTGGTGACGACGATGAACTCATCGTCATCCTTCACCGGCTGGCCGTTGTAGCGCAGGTCGACGATGCGGTGGTTGTCGCCCGGGGCCAGCTTGCCGTCGCCGCCGAAGCGCGGCGGCTGGGTCACATCGACCCGCCAGGTGACGCCGTCGATGACATCGAAGTTGAAGCTGGGAACGGCCCGGTTCACCAGCATCTGCGGCTCCTTCTTGGCCGGGTCAACGCGGTTGAAGACGCGGGCCCCCATCTCCAGCCAATCGCGCACCTGGGCGCCCGTCACCTTCACCGCGGCGACGATGTTGGGATAGAGGTAAAGGTCGGCGACGTTGCGCAGGCTGATCTGCCCGGCGGCCACGTCGGTGAAATAGTCGGGGCCGGGCTGGCCCCCCGCCTTGAAAGGGGCGGCCGCCGACAGGATGGGCAACTTGGCGTAGGGGCCGCCCGCCAGCGCCTTGGCCACGTATTGGCGCTGGGCGTCCGACACGATATCCAAGGCCGGCTGATCGGCGATGAAGCTGAAATAGGTCTCGATGCGGCCGGTGCTCTTGCCCACGGGCCGGCGCACATAATCCAGGGTCGCCTGATGCGCATCCTTGGCGATGGCCGCCACCGCCGCGTCCGGTTCCACCAGCGGCGTGGCCTTGCCGTTCACGCGGGTCAGCACGGGCCGGGTCTCGGCATGGCCGGCGGCCACGGTCCAGCCGCCCTTGCCGCCATGGGCCTTGGGGTCGGCGGAGAGGATCAGGTCGATCACGCCCAGATGGTCGCCGAAGAAGCCGGCCATGACCACCGGCTTGCCATGGATCAGGCCGTGTGGGATGTCGGCGTCCGGCAGGTTGGCATAATCGGCGGCGGGGAAGACCCGGTGGGCATGGCCGGTGACGACGGCGTCCACCTCGGGAATGGCGGCCACGGCCACGCCGGCGTTCTCCGCCATCTTCTGGTGGGGGGCGGCCGACAAGCCGCTGTGGATGACCGCCACCACCACGTCCGCGCCCTGGGCCTTCAGGTCCCGGGCGGTCTTGGCCGCCACCTCCACGATGTCGGAGGTGGTGACCTTGCCCTCCAGCTTGTCCTTGTCCCACAGCACGATCTGGGGCGTCAGCACACCGACCACGCCCACCCGGATCGTATGCTTGGCGCCGGCGCCGTCGGTGAAGTCGCGGTCCAGGATGACGCCGGCGGGGAACAGGGGCTGGCCATCCTCCACCCGGTTCACGTTGCCGGCCAGCACCGGGTACTTGGCCTCCTTCTCCGCCGCCACGGCATAGTCTAGGCCGAAATTGAACTCATGGTTGCCCATGACGGCGGCGTCGTAGCCCAGCGCGTTCAGGGCGGCGATGATGGGCTGGAACTTGCCCGGCCCCAGGCCCTGCACCCGGGCGACATAGTCGCCCATGGGCGTGCCCTGGATCAGGTCACCGGCATCCACCAGCAGGGTGTTGGGCTTTTCGGCCCTGGCCTTGCGGATCAGGCTGGCCACCCGTACCAGGCCGACGCCGGGGTCCGGCTTGTCGGCATAGTAATCGTAGTCCATGACGTTCATGTGCAGGTCGGTGGTCGACAGGATCTGCACGTCAATCTGGTCGGACCTGGCCTCCTGCGCCCCCGCGTCCAGGCCCCCGAACACTATGGTACCGGTAAACAGCAGGGCGGCCAGGCGGCGGCAGGCGGGCATGGCGGGGGCATCCTTGATCTGTATCGGGGATCTGTATCGGGGATCTGCATTGGGAAAGGGGGCCGGATGCGTTCCGGCCCCCTGGCTCTACAGGCGTGGTGTTACACCCACGCCCTCGCCACAGGCTTTGATGTAGGTCGCTTACCGGTCTTTCACATAGGCCTGGCCCGCCGCCTTGGGCGGGATGGACTTGCCGACGAAGCCCGCCAGCAGCAGCACGGTCAGGATGTAGGGCAGCACCTCGATGATCTGCACCGGCACCGCGCCGACGACCGGCAGGGCCACGCCCTGCAGCCGCGCCTGCAGCGCGTCGGTGGCGGCGAACAGCAGGCAGCCGGCCAGGGTGGGGTAGGGCCGCCACTTGCCCAGGATCAGGGCGGCCAGGGCCAGATAGCCCTTGCCCGCAGTCATGTTCTCCTGGAACCCCGCGCCTTGCGCGATGGAGAGGTAGGCGCCGGCCACGCCGCACAGCAGGCCGGTGATCAGCACGGCGCGATAGCGCAGCCAGGGCACCGAAATTCCGGCGGTGTCCACGGCGGCCGGGTTTTCCCCCACCGCGCGCAGGCGCAGGCCGAAGCGGGTGCGATAGGCCACCCACGAGGTGGCGGGCACGGCCAGCACCGCCAGGTAGACCAGCAGGTTCTGCCCGCCGATGACCTCGCCATAGAAGCGGCCCAGCAGGGGCACGCCGCGCACGGCCTCCGCCAACGGGAAGTGCAGGCCCAGGAAGCGCTGCCCGCCATCCAGCGAGGGCGTGCGGCCGCCCAGGTCGAACCAGGCGTTGGCCAGCACGGCGGTCAGGCCGGCGGCGATGGTGTTGATGGCGACACCGGCCACCACCTGGTCACCCCGGTGGGTGATGCAGGCGAAGCCGTGCACCAGGGCCAGCAGCAGCGAGGCGGCGATGGCCGCCGCCAGGCCTGCCCAAGGCGACCCGGTGACGGCCGCCGTGGCGGCGGCAGCGAAGGCGCCGGTCAGCATCTTGCCTTCCAGGCCGATGTCGACCACACCGGCGCGTTCGGAATAAAAGCCGGCCAGCGAGGCCAGTACCAGCGGTGTCGCCAGGCGCACGGTGCTGGCCAGCAGCGACACGATCCACAGGGCGGTATCGTCCATGGTCTCTTTCCCCGGGATCTCAGGCGCGCTGGCCGGCGGCCGATGCCGCCGCCTTGGGCTTCAACAAACGCACCAGCGCCGGGCGGAACATATGCTCCAAGGCGCCGGAGAACAGGATGACCACGCCCTGGATGACCACCACCAGGCGGGGGCTGATCTCGTTGTACTCGAACGACAGCTCGGCCCCGCCCTGGTAGAGGGCGCCGAACAGCAGCGACGACAGGACGATGCCCACCGGATGGCCACGGCCCATCAGGGCGACCGCGATGCCGGTGAAGCCCATGCCGGCCTGAAAGTTCAGGGTGATGCGGTGCTGCACACCCTGCAGCTCGTTGATGCCCACCAGGCCGGCCAAGGCACCGGAAATGGCCATGGCGACCACGATGGTGGTGCGGGCGTTGATGCCGGCATAGCGCGCCGCGGCCTCATTGGCGCCCACCGTGCGCATCTGAAAGCCCCAGCGGGTGTGCCAGATCAGAAACCAGACACCGGCGGCGCACAAGAGCGCCAGGAGCAGCGACAGGTTCAGCGGCAGGGTGCTGGTGCGGTAACCCAGGCCGGCGGCGATCTCCTTCACCGCCGGCAGGAAGGTGCTTTCGGCGAATTCCCGGCTTTCCGGCGCCATCTGGCCATGTTCGATCAGCGGCCCGCCCAGCAGGTAGACCATCAGGGCGCTGGCCAGGAAGTTGAACATGATGGTGGTGATGACGATGTGGCTGCCGCGATAGGCCTGCAGATAGCCCGGGATCAGTCCCCAGACGGCGCCGAACAGCGCGCCCGCCAGCACGGCCACCGGCAGCACCGTGTACCAGGGCCAGCCGCTGAGCGCCAGGCACACCAGGCCGGTGCCCAGGCCGCCGACATAGGCCTGGCCTTCGCCGCCGATGTTGAACAGGCCGGCATGGTTGGCGATGGCCACGGCCAGGCCGGTGAAGATCAGGCTGGTGGCGTAATAGAGGGTGTAGCTGAGGCCCGTGCCGCTGCCCACCGCCCCCTTGACCATGAAGGCCAGGGCCGAGAGGGGGTCCTGACCGATGGCCAGGATGACCAGGGACGAGACCACCAGGGCGGCGCCCAGGTTGATGGCCGGCAGCAGGGCCAGCGTGGCCCAGCGCGGCAGGCCGTCGCTGTTGGTGGATGCGCTCATGCCGCCCCTCCGGCCGCGTCCGCACGCGACCCGTGTTCCATATCGTCGGTGATGCCGGCCATCAGGCGGCCGATCAGGCCCTCGGTCGCGTCCTCGGCCGCCAGCTCGCCGGTGATGGCCCCGTCGCACATCACCAGGATGCGGTCGGACAGGGCCATGATCTCCTCCAGCTCGGCGGAGACCAGCAGGATGGCCTTGCCGGCGTCACGCATGGCCAGCAGGCGGCGGTGGATGAACTCGATGGCGCCGATGTCCACGCCGCGGGTGGGCTGGCCCACCAGCAGCACGTTGGGGTCGCGCTCCATCTCCCGGCCCAGCACCAGCTTCTGCTGGTTGCCGCCGGAGAAGAGCGAGGTGCGCAGCGACGGCTGGCGGGGACGGACGTCCCAGTCCTCCATCAGCCGGGCGGTGGCGGCGGCCACGCGCTTCCAGTTCAGGCGCGGGCCGTCGGCCATGGCCGGGTCGTCCTGATAGCCCAGCAGCGCGTTCTGGAAGGCGGGAAAGGGCTTCACCACCGCGCGGCGCAGGCGGTCCTCCGGCACGTGGGCGATGCCCTGGCGCCGGGCCTGGGCCGGATCCATGGGCGACTCCGGCGTCACGTCGCGCCCGTTGACGTGGACGCGCCCGCGCTGGAAGGGCGTCATGCCCGACAGCGCCTCCAGCAGTTCCGACTGGCCGTTGCCGGCGACGCCGGCCACGCCGACGATCTCGCCCGCCCGCACGCGGAAGGTGGCGCGCTTCAACCGCTCCACCCCGCGCTCATCGAATATGCTGAGATCTTCCACCGTCAGCAGCGGCGCGCCCGCCGGCGCGCCCGGCCGCCGCACGGCGGGGTTGGCGCGCCGTCCGACCATGGCTTCGGCCAGGGCCGCTTCGTTGGTGTCCTGGGTGTGGAAGCTGGCGACCACCGCCCCCTGGCGCAGCACCGACACGGCGTCGGTGATGGCCATGATCTCCTTCAGCTTGTGGGTGATCATCAGGATGGTGCGGCCTTGGGCGCGCAGCGCATCCAGGATGCGGAACAGGTCCTGCACCTCCGGGGGCGACAGCACGGCGGTCGGCTCATCCAGGATCAGCACCTGGGCGCCCCGGTACAGCGCCTTCAGGATCTCCACCCGCTGCTGGATGCCCACGTTCAGGTCGGCGACCTTGGCGTCCAGCGGCACGTCCAGGCGGTAGGCCTTTTCCAGCCGCTCCACCTCCGCCCGCGCCTTCCTGATGCCGTCCTTCAGCAGGGCGCCGCCCTCGGCCCCCAGCATCAGGTTCTCCAGCACGGTGAATTCCTCAACCAGCATGAAGTGCTGGTGCACCATGCCGATGCCGAGGGCGATGGCGTCCTTGGGCTCGCGGATGCGCACCTCGGCCCCGTTCACCAGGATCTGCCCCTCATCGGCCTGGTAGAAGCCGTAGAGGATGCTCATCAGCGTGGATTTGCCGGCGCCGTTCTCCCCCACCAGGCCGTGGATGGACCCGGCGCGGATCCGCAGCGAAACCGCCTTGTTGGCGTGGACGGGGCCGAAGCGCTTGTCGATGCCCACCAGTTCCACGGCCCAGGGGCCCGGCTGTGGCGGCACGGAGAGGGGAACGGTTTGCGACACGGGGCGGCTGGTCTCTGGTTCTGGGGGGCCGGGAAAGGGACCCGATGCGTGGATGGGATGGCCTATCAGTACTTGCAGCCGTTGGTTTCGTCGTAATTGGCGACCTTGCGGGTACCGTTCTGGATCTCGGCGGACGCCGCGTCCAGCGCCGCCTTCATCTCCGGCGTCACCAGCTTGGCGTTGTTCTCGTCCAGCGCCCAGCCCACGCCTTCCTCTTTCAGGCCCAGGGTGCGTACGCCCGCCTGCCAGGTGCCGTCCTGTGCCGCCTTGATGGCGTTGTAGGCGGCCACGTCCACCCGCTTGACCATGGAGGTCAGGACCGAGCCGGGAAACAGGTGGTTCTGGTTGCTGTCGACGCCGATGGAATACTTGCCCGCGTCCTTGGCCGCCTGCAGCACGCCGATGCCGCTCTGCCCGGCGGCGGCGAACACCACGTCCACGCCCCGGTCGAACTGGCTCTTGGCCAGCTCGCCGCCGCGCGTGGGGTCGGACCAGGCGGCGGGTGTGGTGCCCACCATGTTGGCGATGATGTGGTCGTCCGGCGCCACGGCCTTCACGCCCTGCTCATAGCCGCACTCGAATCGGCGGATCAGGGGGATGTCCATGCCGCCGACGAATCCCACGGTGTGGGTCTTGCTGCTCAGCGCCGCCAGCATGCCCACCAGGTACGATCCCTCCTGCTCGGAAAACAGGATGGACTGCACGTTGGGCAGCTTCACCACGCCGTCGATCAGGGTGAACTTGATCTCGGGGAATTCCTTGGCGACCTTGGCCACCGCCGGCGCCTGGCTGAAGCCCACGGCCAGGATGATGTCGGCGCCATGCTCCGCCAGGCGGCGGAGGTACTGCTCGCGCTGGACGTCGTTGCTGATCTCCAGCGCCTTGTAATTGATGCCGGTTTCGCGGTGGAACCGCTCGATGCCCGTCAGGACGCCTTCGTTGAAGGACTTGTCGTACTTGCCGCCGTAATCGAAGACCACGCCGGGAAAGAAGGCGGCCTCCGCCCCGCGGGCGGGGGCGGACCCAGGGACGAAGAAGGCGCAGCTCAACAGGGCGGCCGCCGCCAACGCCGCACGGATCGCTCTACTCATGAAGGGTCCCTGCCTCCGTGGGCATACTTTTGGACGGTGGCGAACGGGATGCGCCGCACCGCCTGCTCTGCTGAAACCTAGTCCATTTCCCAAGGTCCCGGCAAGTCGGGGGCTTAGGGGGCACGGCACGGGAACCAACCCTGGCCGATCCTGACCAAATGGTCAAGATGGGGCGCAAGCCTGGCGGGTTCGCCATGTAGGGTTGCGGCCCACGATACGTGGAGGTTGCAAGGTCCTGGCGACACTTTCATGACAGGGCGTCCGCCAAGGTTTTTCATGGTTGAACGCGGTTCCACCGGCGGGCACTCTGCCGCGCACTCTCCTCCCTTAAGCCTATCTGCGTCCGAGATGCCGCCCATGACCCGGTTCAGCCCCGTTCCCGAGGCCACCCGCCGCGCCCTGCTGAAGACCTTCGGCGCCAGCGCCGCCACGGCCTTCCTGCTGCCGTCGTCCATGGGCTCGGCCCTGGCGCAGGCGGCGTTCAGCAACGACCCGTTCTCGCTGGGTGTCGCCTCGGGCGATCCGCTGCCGGACGGCTTCGTGCTGTGGACCCGGCTGGCGCCCGAACCGCTGGCCTTCGGCTATGGTATGCCCAAGCGCCCGGTGGAGGTGGACTGGGAAGTGGCGACGGACGAGCGCATGCGCAACATCGTCCAGAGCGGTACCGAGGTGGCGCGGCCGGAACTGGGCCACGCCATCCATGCCGAGGTGGGCGGCCTGGAACCGGGGCGCGACTATTACTACCGCTTCACCGTGGGGGCGGAGCGCAGCATGGTGGGCCGCGCCCGCACCGCCCCGGCCCTGGGCGCCAAGGTGGAGCGCGTGCGCCTGGGCATGGTCGGCTGCCAGAATTACGAGGACGGCTACTACACCGCCTTCCGCCACCTGGCGGAGGAACGGCCGGACTTCGTCTTCCACTACGGCGACTACATCTACGAGAATCGGGTGCGGACGCATGAGACCAGCCGCTATTACGGCGGCCTGGCCCAGCCCACCGCCCGCCGGCACTTAGGCGACGAGCCCTATTCCCTGGACGAGTACCGCCGCCGCTACGCCCAGTACACCCTGGACCTGGACCTGCAGCTGGCCCGCGCCGCCTGCCCATGGATGGTCACCTGGGACGACCATGAGGTCGACAACAACTGGACCGGCACCGTCGACGGCGCCGGCATCGCCCCGCCGGAATATTTCCTGCTGCGCCGGGCGGCGGCCGCCCAGGCCTATTTCGAGCACATGCCCCTGCGCCGCGCCTCCTGGCCCAAGGGGCCGGACATGCAGATCTACCGCCGGCTGGCCTTCGGCAACCTGATCGACCTGCACCTGCTGGACACCCGCCAGTTCCGCACCGACCAGCCCTGCGGCGACGGCTTCAAGCCCGCGTGCGAGGGGCAGGACAGCGACGACGCCGAGATGATGGGCGAGGACCAGGAACGCTGGCTGTTCGAGGGGCTGGACCGCGGCCGCGCCCGCTGGAACCTCATCGGCCAGCAGGTCATGATGATGACCATGAACCGCGAGCCCTGGCATGGCCCCATCTACAACATGGACAGCTGGGAAGGGTACCACCAGCCGCGCCAGCGCCTGCTGCGGCACATCGCAGACCGCCGCCTGAACAATGTGGTGGTCCTGACGGGGGACGAGCACCAGAACTTCGTGGGCGACCTCAAGACCGACTACCACAGCGACAAGGCCGGCGTGGTCGCCACCGAATTCGTCGGCACCTCCATCAGTTCCGGCGGCGATGGCGCCGACAAGCGCCCGCGTTATGAGGAGATCATGCGCGGCAACCCGCACATCCGCTTCATGAACGACCAGCGCGGCTACCTGCTGTGCGACATCGGCCATGACAAGCTGACGGCCACTTTCCGCGTCATGGACCGCGTCACCACCCCCGGCGGCGCCATCAGCACCCGCGCCAGCTTCGTGGTGGAACCGGGAAAGCCGGGGGCGAAGCAGGCGTAAGCGCGCCTAAGCCGCCTCCACCCTCAGCGCCGTGCCGTCCACGCCGACCACACGCACGGTCGTCCCGGCGGCCAGGCCGTCGGGGCCGTAGACGATCCAGGCGCCGTCGTCCAGGCGGGCGCGGCCCTGGCCGTTGGTGATGGGCGTCTCCAGCGTCAGGACGCGGCCGACATACTGGCTGGCGCGGGCGTTCAGGGGCGGGCCGGGGGGCGCCGGCTCGGCCCGGTCGCCACCCAGCCAACGGCGGGTGGCCAGCAGCAGGCTGGCCGCCAGCACGGCGAACAGCACCGCCTGCCCGGCCAGGGCCAAGGCGGGGAAGAGGAACAGCGCCGTGCCCACCAGCACCGCCGCCACGCCCAGCCACAGCAGGCCGAAGCCGGGGGTGACCATTTCCACCAACGCCAGGGCGACGCCTGCTGCCCACCAGTGCCAGGCGTGGGGCGTCCATGCGGTGAAGTCGGGCATGACCTCCTCCCTCAGCTGCCGGGCGTGGTCCAGGGGCCGCCGGGGGGTGGGACCGGTGGCTGATCGTTTCGGCGGGGCGCGGCGGCGCGGGCCTGGTTGGCCGGTACGCCGGCGAAGCTGTCCTTGGCCAGTTCGGCGATGCCGCCCAGGGCGCCCAGGATGCCGGTCGACTCCATGGGCATGAACAGGATCTTCTGGTTGGGGCTGGCGGCGAAGCCCTTCAGCGCATCGACGTAGCGCTGAGCGATGAAGTAGTTCACCGCCTGCACGCTGCCGCCGGCGATGGCCTCGGACACCACGCGGGTGGCGGTGGCCTCCGCCTCCGCCAGGCGCACGCGGGCCTCGGCTTCGCGGAAGGCGGCCTCTTTCTTGCCCTCGGCCTGCAGGATGGCGGATTGCTTCTCGCCCTCCGCCCGCAGGATGGCGGATTGGCGCTGGCCTTCGGCCTCCAGGATCAGGGCGCGGCGTTCGCGTTCCGCCTTCATCTGGCGGGCCATGCTGTCCACCAGGTCGCGCGGCGGCTGGATGTCGCGGATTTCAACGCGGGTGATCTTCACGCCCCAGGGGTGGGTGGCGGCGTCCACCACGGTCAGCAGACGGGCGTTGATGGCGTCGCGCTGCGACAGCAGCTCATCCAAATCCATGGAGCCCATGACCGTGCGCAGATTGGTCATGGTCAGGTTCAGGACGGCGCGGTCCAGGTTGCGCACCTCGTAACTGGCCTTGGCGGCGTCCAGCACCTGAAAGAACAGCACGCCGTCCACCGTCACCATGGCGTTGTCCTTGGTGATGATCTCCTGCGACGGCACGTCCAGCACCACCTCCTGCATGGTCTGACGGGCGCCGATGCGGTCGACGAAGGGGACGATGATGGCCAGGCCCGGCTTTAGGGTGCGGGTATACCGCCCGAACCGTTCCACCGTATATTCCATGCCCTGGGGCACGGTCTTGATGCTGCTGTAGACCAGGACGATGGCGAAGGCCAGGACGGCCAGGATGAACACGCCGAAGGGCGACAAGGCGTCTCTCCCGCTTGTGGGCGCGGGTGCCGCCGCCGGAACGGCCGCCCCACACTGCCCCGCCATCATGCCACAGCGCGGGTGCCGTGGCCCGGTCTTTTATCTTTTTGGTTGTGGTGTTCACCTCTGGGTGAGGGCGAGCCACCGCGCCTTGGCCTCGGCATAGCTGCCGTCGCCCAGCACGCAGTCCAGCTGCGGCAGGCGGGTGATCAGGGGCTGGTTCGGGACGTCGCCCGCCATCCAGTCGCGTCCCAGCTGCCGGATCAGGGCGATCTGCGCCGGGTCGACCGCGTCGGCCGGCAGGGCCGCCACCTGGGCGAAGCGCCCGTCGGCCAGGCCCGGCGGCGCCGTCCACACCCCGCTTTCCAGCACCGGCTGGACGGAGACGTTCAGGCGCACCAGCCCGCCCAGGGCGGCGGGGTCCCGGCCCGCCAAGCGCTGGGCCAGGATGTGGGCCTCCAGGCTGGCGGTGTCGGGGGGATCGTCCAGAGTGGTTTGGGCCAGCAGCGACAGGTCGCCCAGGGTACCCCGCATTCCCACAGGTTCCGCCAGGTCGCCCGGCGGCTGGCTGGTGCTGGTCACCGGCGCGTGGCGGGTGGTGCCGCTGCCGAGACTCAGAATTTGAAGGTCGGTGTTGCCGCCGGGTTGCGCCAGCGCTTCCATCACCGCCAGCATCACCGGGTTGTTGCAGCCGGTCAGCCCGCCGTCCCAGTACAGGCGCCCATCGCACCGGGCGGGTTCGTCGAAGAAGGCCACGGGCGCGGTGCTGCTGGCGTTGATGACCTCCGCCAGGGGGGCGGTGGAGGCCTGCGGCTCCGTCACCGCCGTGGCCAGGCCGGCATAGCTGCGGAAGGTCATGGCCCGGCGCTGGGCGTAGTCGAAGGCGGGGATGAACACCTTCACCGGCACGGCGCCCCGCCGCGCCAGGGGCAGCGGCAGGCGGGCCATGGGACAGGCCGACAGGGCCAGGGGGCGCACCTGGCCATCGGCCGTGGCGGGGGTGGGCGGTGCCAGGCCGGGGTCGTCCAGCATGGCGGTCAGGCCGGCCAGCTTGCCCTGGGTGCTATATCGCGGGCCCAGGTCCAGGTCGGCCACCACCCTGTCCAGCCCATCGACCTTCACGAACAGGCTGCCCCGCCGCGCGTCATCCACGAACAGGTCCAGGATCTGGGCCGGTGTCAGGTTCTTGATCAGCCCGCCCAGCACGATGGCCCCGGCCGAGGTGCCGGCCGCCAGGTCGAATTCCGCCAGAATGTCGTGGCCCGGCATGTCGCTGCCGTACAGATCGGCCAGAACCATGGCCTCCAGCAGGGCCCAGGGACCGCCGCCGTCCAGCGTCAGGATGCGATAGGACATGGTTCCCTCCCTCAACCCCGCGCACCTCTACGCGGTTTTGAGGGGAATGGGCTAGTGCCACTTAGCCGCGCAGCGCCGCGATGTTGGCCTGATAGCGCCCGGCCCCGCCCTGGAATACGGCCGAACCCGCCACCAGCACCTCCGCCCCCGCCTGCACGCACAGGCGGGCCGTCTCCGGGTTCACGCCGCCGTCGACCTCGACCTGGATGGGCCGGCGGCCGATCATCGCGCGCAGGGCGTGGATCTTGGGGATCATGGCGGGGATGAAGGACTGGCCGCCGAAGCCGGGGTTCACGGTCATGACCAGCACCAGGTCCATCCGGTCCAGCACATAGGCCACGGCGCTTTCCGGCGTGGAGGGGTTCAGCGCCACGCCGGCCTTTTTGCCCAGGCCGCGGATGCGTTCCAGCGTGCGGTCCAGGTGGGTGGTGGCCTCCGCCTGCACGGTGATGATGTCGGCCCCGGCCTCGGCGAAGGCCTCCAGGTAGAGATCGACCGGGCTGATCATCAGATGCACGTCGAAGGGACGGTCGGTATGGGGGCGCAGGGCCTTCACCACGGCGGGGCCGATGGTCAGGTTGGGCACGAAATGGCCATCCATGACGTCGACATGGATGTAGTCGGCCCCCGCCGCCGTGATGGCGCGCACCTCGGCGCCCAGGCTGGCGAAGTCGGCGGACAGGATGCTGGGGGCGATCAGGGGTTGGGTCATGACGGGGCCTCCTTATCCGCTACCTGGCTATCGGGCGTGCCGGCGAAGACCCGGCTGGCCAGGATGTCCTCCGCCTCGATCACCGTCAGGTCGTCCACCGACAGGGGGCCGTCGTCCCGCTGGAACAGGCGGCTGGCCTGGCGCAGGCGGGCGCGGTCCAGGGCGTTGCGGATGGACCGGCCGTTGGCGAAGTGCGGCTGGCCCCGGCGCAGGGCGATATACTGGGCGAACACCGCCTTGGCCTGCGGGCTGAGGCGGTAGTTCATGGCCTCCAGCTGCCGCTCCCCGATTTCCAGCAGCTCTTCCTCACCATAGTCGGGGAAGTCGATATGGTGGGCGACGCGGGAGCGGAAGCCAGGATTGGCCTGGAAGAAGCGGTCCATGCGGTCGGCGTAGCCGGCCAGGATGACCACTAGGTCGTCACGCTGGTTCTCCATGACCTGCAGCAGGATCTCGATGGATTCCTGGCCATAGTCGCGCTCGTTCTCCGGCCGGTAGAGGTAGTAGGCCTCATCGATGAACAACACGCCGCCGGCGGCGCGCTTCAGCACCTCCTTGGTCTTGGGCGCCGTGTGGCCGATGTATTGGCCCACCAGATCATCACGGGTGACGGTCACCAGGTGCCCGCGCCGGACATAGCCCAGCCGGTGCAGGATGGCCGCCATCTTCAGCGCCAGGGTGGTCTTGCCCGTGCCGGGGTTGCCGGTGAAGCTCATATGCAGGGTGGGGGCGCCCACCGCCAGGCCGAAGCGCTGGCGCGCCCTGTCCACCAGCAGCAGGGCCGCGATCTCGCGCAGGCGCCGCTTGATGGGCGCCAGGCCCACCATTTCCTGGTCCAGCTGCGCGAAGATTTCCGGCAGGCCGGAGGCTTCGAAATCGGCGCGCAGATCCACCGCCCCCGGCGCCGCGTCGGCGGCATCCGCCGGGATTGCCATGAGGGTCGCGGCCATCACGAATACCGCTCCCCTTCCGGCAGCTGGGCGGCATAGGCGCGGGTGCTGTACAGGATGCGCCGGCCGTCGCTTTCCTGGCGTTCCAGGGCGAAGCCGGGCTCGTTGGCGGGCCGGTTGACGATGAAGGACAGGCGCACGCTCTCCCACCCGTGGCTGGCGTCAAAGCCGGAGATGCGGATGTAACGGTCGCCGTAGATCTTGCGGCAGGACGCCAGTTCGCCCATGACGCCGGCGGCGTCGCGGATGTCGAACATGGGTAGGCCCCACATGTCCCAATAGGTGTTGCGGGGGTGCGGGTCGTCGGTGAACTCGATGTTCACCGCCCAGCCCTGGTCAATGCAGTACTGCACCTGGGCCGTGATCTGCTCGTCCGTCAGGTCGGGCAGGAAGGAGAAGGTTCCTTGGGTGAGGCGCATCTTCAGTCTCCTTATCCTTTAGCCAGCCACGCTGGCGGTCGGCACGAAATCCGGCGCGTCGGTCGAGGTGTAGTTGAAGGTCACGTCCTTCCACACGTCCAAGGCTTGGCGCAGGGGCGTGCAGTGGCGGCTGGCGGCGGCCAGGATGTCCGGGCCTTCGTTGACGATGTCGCGGCCCTCGTTGCGGGCCAGCACCATGGCCTCCAGCGCCACCCGGTTGGCGGTGGCGCCGGCCTGGATGCCCATGGGGTGGCCGATGGTGCCGCCGCCGAACTGCAGCACCACGTCATCGCCAAAGAGGTCCAGCAACTGGTGCATCTGCCCGGCATGGATGCCGCCCGAGGCCACCGGCATGGTTTTGCGCAGCGAGGCGAAGGACTGGTCGAAGAAGATGCCGTTTTCCAGCCGCTGGGGCAGGAAGTCCTCGCGGCAAATGTCGTAATAGCCCTTGGTGGTGGCGGGGTCGCCCTCCAGCTTGCCCACCACCGTGCCGGCGTGGATGTGGTCCACCCCCGCCAGCCGCATCCACTTGGCGATGACGCGGAAGGACACGCCATGGCTCTTCTGCCGGGTGTAGGTGGAATGCCCCGCGCGGTGCAGGTGCAGCACCATGTCGTTGCGCCGCGCCCATTTGGACATGGACTGGATGGCGGTGTAGCCGATGACCAGGTCGATCATGACGATGCACGAGCCGATGGACTTGGCGAACTCCGCCCGCTCGTACATGTCCTCCATGGTGGCGGCGGTCACGTTCAGGTAGGTGCCCTTGACCTCGCCCGTCACCGCCTGGGCGCGGTTCACCGCCTCCATGCAATAGAGGAAGCGGTCGCGCCAGTGCATGAAGGGCTGGGAATTGATGTTCTCGTCGTCCTTGGTGAAGTCCAGGCCGCCTTTCAGCGCCTCATAGACCACGCGGCCATAGTTGCGCCCCGACAGGCCCAGCTTGGGTTTGACCGTGGCGCCCAACAGCGGGCGCCCGAACTTGTCCAGTCGTTCCCGCTCCACAACGATGCCGGTGGGCGGCCCGTCGAAGGTCTTCACATAGGCCACGGGCAGGCGCATGTCCTCCAGCCGCAGGGCCTTCAGCGGCTTGAAGCCGAAGACGTTGCCGATGATGGACGCCGTCAGGTTGGCGATCGACCCGGGTTCGAAAAGATCGATGTCATAGGCGATGTAGGCGAACCAGCTCTCGGGTGATCCCGGCACCGGTTCCACCCTGTGCGCCTTGGCGCGGTACTTGTCGCAGGCCGTCAGCCGGTCGGTCCACACCACCGTCCAGGTGGCGGTGGAGGACTCGCCGGCCACGGCCGCCGCCGCCTCGATGGGATCCACCCCGTCCTGCGGCGTGATGCGGAAGACGGCGATGACGTCCGTGTCCTTGGGCACGTAGTCCGGCTGCCAGTAGCCCATGTCCTGGTACTTCATGACCCCGGCGGCGTAACGGTCGCGGCGGTCCCGCTTGTCGATCGCGTTCATGTTCCTGTCCTCCTCAAGCGCCGGCGGGGCGTCCGCCCCTTGGCTTCCTCGATTTCCAGTCCGCTGACGCTCCCCGGAGCTCTCCGGCGGCCCCGGTCGGGGCCTAGGGTTGAGGTGCGTGGCGGGGCGGGATGGTGGTTACTCAGCCGCTACCGGTGTGCTGCCCAGGTGCGGGTCCAGCGCGCCGGTGGCGTAGCGCTTGGCCATGGCGGCCATGGGCAGGGGCGTGATGCGGCTGGCGTTGCCGGCGGCGCCGAATTGTTCGAAACGGTCGCGGCACAGCGCCTTCATGGCGTCCATGGCCGGCTTCAGGAATTTGCGCGGGTCGAACTCCGCCGGGTTCTCGGTCGCCGTCTTGCGGAACTGCACCGCCATGGCCAGGCGGCAGTCGGTGTCAATGTTGATCTTGCGCACGCCGAAGCGGATGCCGCGCACGATCTCATCCACCGGCACGCCCCAGGTGCGGGGCATGCGGCCGCCATAGGCGTTGAACAGATCCTGCAGTTCCTGCGGCACGGAGGAGCTGCCGTGCATCACCAGATGGGTGTTGGGCAACCGCTCATGAATCGCCTCCACCACATCCATGGCCAGGATGTCGCCATCCGGCTGGCGCGAGAATTTATAGGCGCCGTGCGAGGTGCCCATGGCGATGGCCAGGGCGTCCACGCGGGTGGCGGCCACGAAGTCCATAGCCTGGTCGGGGTCGGTGCACAGCTGGTCCAGCGACAGCACGCCCTCGGCGCCGTGGCCGTCCTCCGCCTCGCCCTGGCCGGTCTCCAGGCTGCCCAGCACGCCCAGTTCACCCTCGACCGAGGCGCCCACCCAGTGCGCGGCCTCCGCCACGCGGCGGGTGATGTCGACGTTGTAGGCATAGGGCGCCGGCGTCTTGGCATCGGCCAGCAGCGACCCGTCCATCATGACGGAGGTGAAGCCGTGCTGCAGGGCCGTCAGGCAGGTGGCCTCGCTGTTGCCGTGGTCCTGGTGCAGGCACAGCGGGATGGTGGGGTACAGCGCCTCCAGTGCGTCGATCATATGGGCCAGCATCAGGTCGCCGGCATAGGACCGGGCACCCCGGCTGGCCTGCAGGATGACGGGGGCGTCCACCTGGGCGGCGGCCTCCATGACCGCCAGGCCCTGTTCCATGTTGTTGATGTTGAACGCCGGCACGCCGTAATCGCGTTCTGCCGCGTGGTCCAGTAGCTGACGAAGGGTTATACGAGCCATGGTGTAGCGCTCCTTAAGCGTGGGCGACGCGGGCGCGGACGGCGGCCATGATGGCGTCGACGGTGATGCCGAAGTGGCGGTAGAGGTCGGCCGCGGGGGCGGAGGCGCCGAAGCCCCCCATGCCGATGAAGGCGCCCTGGTCGCCCAGCCAGCGGTCCCAGCCGAAGCGCACCGCTGCCTCCACCCCGATGCGGGGCGCTGAGCCCAACACCAGGGCGCGGTTGGCGGGCGGCTGCCGCTCAAACAGTTCCCAGCAGGGCATGGACACCACGGCGGTGGCGATGCCCTCTCCGGCCAAGCGTTCCGCCGCTTCCACCGCCAGCGCCACCTCCGATCCCGTCGCCAGCAGGGTGGCGTCACGCGGGCCGGGGGTTTCCCGCAGGATGTAGGCGCCGGTGGCGCTGCGGTTCCAATGGGCGTCCCGGCGCAGGGTGGGCAGGTCCTGGCGCGACAGGCACAGGGCCGACGGCGTGTCGGGACTGGTCAGCGCCAGTTCCCAGCACTCCGCCGTCTCCACCGCGTCGGCGGGGCGGAAGACGTGCAGGTTGGGTGTCGCCCGCAGCATGGCCAGATGCTCCACCGGCTGGTGGGTGGGTCCGTCCTCCCCCAGGCCGATGCTGTCATGGGTCAGCACATGGATGACGCGCACGCCCATCAGGGCCGACAGGCGGATGGCGCCCCGGGCGTAGTCGGAAAACACCAGGAAGGTACCCCCGTAGGGGATGACGCCGCCATGCAGGGCCAGGCCGTTCATCACCGCGGCCATGGCATGCTCGCGGATGCCGTAATGGATGTAGCGCCCGGCATAGTGGCCGGCGTTCATCACATCCATTCCCTTTGTTTGAGTCAGGTTGGAATGGGTCAGGTCGGCGGATCCGCCCACGGTCAGGTCGGTGGCGGCGTTCACCACGCCCAGCACCACCTGCGAGGCCTTGCGCGTGGCCATCTTGGGCCGGGACTCCACCAGTTCCTGCCGGTAGGCCGCCAGGGCATCGATCACGTCAGCCCCCGGTTCTGCCGCCATGACGCGCCAGAAATTGGCGCGGGCGGGATGCGCGGCCAGACGCCGTTCCCAGGCCTCGCGGGCTTGCCGTCCCGCCCGGCCCACGGCACGCCAGGAGTCCCGGATGTCGTCCGGTACGGTGAAGGGCGGGCTGTCCCAGCCCAGGGCCTGTGCCGTGGCCTGCGCCTCCTCCACGCCCAGGGGGGTGCCGTGGACGCCGCAGGTGCCGGCCTTGGTGGGGGCGCCATAGCCGATGACGCTGCGGCAGGCGATCAGGGTGGGGCGGTCGCTGGCCTGGGCCCGGTTCAGGGCCGCCTCGATGGCCCCATGGTCGTAGGCGTCCACCCGCTCCACCGCCCAGCCGGAGGCTTTGAAGCGCGCCAGCTGGTCCGTGCCGGTGGACAGGGTGGTGGCCCCATCGATGGAAATGCCGTTGTCGTCCCACAGCACGACCAGGCGGGACAGCTTCAGGTGGCCGGCGAGGTCGATGGCCTCCTGGCTGATGCCCTCCATCAGGCAGCCGTCGCCGGCGATGACATAGGTGCGGTGATCGACCAGGGCGTCACCGAAGCGGGCGTTCAGGTGCCGCTCGGCCAAAGCCATGCCCACGGCGGTGGTGATGCCCTGGCCCAGGGGGCCGGTGGTGGTCTCGATGCCGGCCGCATGGCCGTGTTCCGGATGGCCCGCCGCCTTGGAGCCCAGCTGGCGGAAGCGTTTCAGCTCCTCGATGGGCATGTCCGGATAGCCCAGCAGATGGTGCAGGGCGTATTGCAGCATGCTGCCGTGGCCGGCCGACAGGACGAAGCGGTCGCGATCGGGCCAGTCGGGCCGGGCGGGATCGATGCGCATCACCCGGGTGAACAGCACGGTGGCGACGTCGGCCATACCCATGGGCATGCCCGGGTGGCCGGACTTCGCCGCCTCCACCCCCGCCACGGCCAGCATGCGCACGGCGTTGGCCATGTCGGCCAGATCAGGGGGGGTGTCGGGCTCCGCGCTTTCGATCTGACGCAGCGATAGGGTGGGGGTCATGGCGGTGTCCCTCCTTCAACCGGCGCGGCGCTTGCGTTCGACCAGCTGCAGGATCAGCGGCGTCAGGATCAGCTGCATGGCCAGGTCGAGCTTGCCGCCCGGGATGACGATGGAATTGGCGCGCGACATGAAGCTGCCGGCGATCATGGACAGCAGGTAGGGGAAGTCGATGCCGCGCGGGTTGCGGAAGCGGATGACGACGATGGATTCGTCCGGGGTCGGTATCCACCGCGCAATGAAGGGGTTGGAGGTGTCGACCGTGGGCACCCGCTGGAAATTGATGTCCGTCTGGGTGAACTGCGGGCAGATGTAGCGGACGTAGTCCGGCATGCGCCGCAGGATGGTGGTCATGACATCGTCGGTGCTGTAGCCCCGGCTGGTGCGGTCGCGGTGGATCTTCTGGATCCATTCCAGGTTGATCACCGGCACGACGCCGATCTTGAGGTCCGCATGGCCGGCGATGTCATAGCCGTCGGCTACCACCGCGCCATGCAGGCCCTCGTAGAACAGCAGGTCGCTGGGGCCCGGCAGATCCTCCCAGGGGGTGAAGGTGCCGGGGGGGCAGCCATAGTGTTCCGCTTCGCCTGAGTCGTGGACATAGTGGCGGGTGCGGCCCGTGCCGTCGTCGCCGTAGCGCCGGAACAGCTCCTGCAACTCGCCCAGCAGATTGGCCTGGGGGCCGAAATGGCTGAAATGGTGATCGCCATCCTTGTCGGCCTGCGCGATGGCCTGCTTCATCTGGGCGCGGTCATAGCGGTGATAGGCGTCGCCATCGATGCAGACGGCGTTCACCCCCTCGCGCCGGAAGACGTGCTCGAAAATCTGCCGGACCGAGGTGGTGCCGGCGCCGGACGAACCGGTGACGGAAATGATGGGATGGCGGATGGACATGGTCTGGGCCCCTTCCATCAGGCGCGCAGCAGGCCGCGCTGCCCGAACAAGGGGGCGCGATCGGCCAGGAGGGGCGGGGCGGCATGGTGGTCGGCCACCCGCTCCACCTCGACGCGTGAACCGAAGACCAGGGCCGTGCGCTCATGCAGGTGGCTGGGCGTCAGGTCCAGGATGCGGGTCTGCCCGTCCGTTGCGGCCCCGCCCGCTTGCTCGATGACCAGGGCGATGGGGTTGGCCTCATAGACCAGGCGCAGGCGGCCGGTGTGATATCCCGGACGCTCGTCGGTGGGGTAGAGATAGACCCCGCCCCGGCGCAGGATGCGGAAGGCATCGGCCACCAGGGACGCGATCCAGCGCATGTTGTAGTTCTTGGCCCGCGGCCCATCCGACCCTGCCAGGCAATCGTCGATGTAGCCCCGGATGCTGGGCGCCCAGTGACGCTGGTTCGACGCGTTGATGGCGAATTCCTTCGTTTCCGCCGCCACCGTGATGGGGCCGGCCATGCGGACGAACTCGGCCGTGGGCGTGGGCGGGGGCGGTGCGGCCCAGCCGTTGCCGGCCTGCACCGACACCACGGGCGCCACCGGCCGCTTATCCAGGAAGAAGATCTCGGTGCCCGTTCCCAGGGTCAGGACCAGGGCGGTCTGTGGCCCGTAGACCAGGAATCCGGCCGCCAGCTGGCGGTGGCCGGGTTGCAGCAGCGCCGCCGCCGGGTCGTCGGCATCCTCCACGCCCAAAATGGAGAAGATGGTGCCGACCGAAACGTTGGTTTCGATGTTGCTGGACCCATCCAGAGGATCGATGGCCACCGCCAGTGTGCCTGCGGGATCCAGCAGGACGGGGGCGTCCGCCTCCTCCGACCCCACCACTGCCACCGGGGCGCCGGCCAGGCGATCGATGACGATGTCATGGGCCCTGAGATCCAGTTCCTTCTGGGTGTCGCCATTGCTTTCGCCGCGCACCGCCGCCATCTCGCCCGCCAGGGGGCCCATGGCCACCAGGTCGGCGATGGCCAAGCCGGCGTCGGCCAGGGCCAGGATGGTGCGGACCACGTCCGCCCGCCGATGGGCCGCGCCGTTATGCGCCGCATTGCTCCAGGCTACCAGGTGCCGTGCCAAAGTCGTGGCGTCCGCCATGATGTCCTCCCGTTGTGAGCCGGGTTCCCAGTCCCCGTGTCGTTCTTGAAAGGAGTGTGCGGACGATTGCCTTGTTAGAAAATTCGAATAAACTTAGCTTCTTGTTCAGTTTTTCTGAAAACCTGCTGAGAGGGCCCATGCGCAACGTGACGCTGAAGCAGCTGCGCGCCCTGGCGGCGGTGGCGGAGACGGGTTCGGTGACGGCGGCGGCCAAGCGCCTGCACGTGACGCCGCCGGCCGTCACCATGCAGGTGCAGGCGCTGGAGGATCTGCTGGGCGTGCCGCTGCTGGACCGGCTGGGCGAGCGCTTCAAGCCCACCGATGCGGGGCGCGAGGTCATCGAGACGGTGTCCCGCATCGAGGCGGAGCTGCACAACTGTGCCGCCGCCATGGAGGCGCTGCGCAACCTGTCGGGCGGCCGGGTGGCGGTGGGGGTGGTCAGCACCGCCAAATACTTCGCGCCCTACGCTCTGGGCGCCTTCCGCGCCGAATACCCGCAGATCGAACTGTCGTTGATGGTGGGCAACCGCGAGGACATCATCGCGGCGCTGAAGGCCGACAGCATCGACATCGCCATCATGGGCCGCCCGCCCCGGGATCTGCAGGTGGACATGCATGCCATCGGCGACCACCCGCACATCATGATCGCCCCGCCGCACCACCCGCTGGTGGGGCGCCGCCACCTGAAGCTGGCGGAATTCGCGCATGAGACGTTCCTGGTGCGCGAGGTGGGGTCCGGCACCCGCATGCTGATGGAATGGTTCTTCGCCCAGGCCGATCTGCACCCCCCCATCAGCATGGAGGTGGGCAGCAATGAGACGGTGAAGCAGGCGGTGATGGCCGGCCTGGGCCTGTCCTTCATCTCCGCCCACACCATCGCCGCCGAACTGGAAAGCGGCCGCCTGGCGCCCCTGGATGTGGAGGGCCTGCCCATCGTGCGCCAATGGTTCTTGGCCAAGCGGTCGGACAAGCGCCTGGCCCCGGCGGCGGCGGCCGTTAAAGCTTTTCTGGTGGAACGGGGCCGGGAATTCCTGCCCAGCGTGAAGCCCATCGCGTGATGCATACTCTTTAGGGTTCCTTGCGCGCGGACGGGCAACGCGTTCAGATCTTTGATAGGCGGGCAGGAGCCGCCGAGCCATGCGGATCAGCCGTCTTCCCATCCTTGTCCTGTGCCTGTCGGTCCTGTGCCTTGCGACTGCCTGGCCAGCGGGCGCGCGCGCCCCGGCCGAGGGCGTGCCGGCCTGCAATTACCAGCCCTTCGAACCCGGCCCCAGCCGTATGCGCATGGGCTGGGTCACCCTGGATTTGGGACCGGGCGATAATCCCAAGACGCCGGAGACCTGGCGCGGCCCCATCATCATGACGCGGCCGGACCGCAGCTATTGCATTACCGACCTTCACACGGGTGTGCTGCAGCGGCCCTTCTTCACCGATGGCCAGAACTTCGTGATGACGACCTATGCGGACGAACAGCAGACGGTCTTCTTCATCGAAGCCGCCAGCTGCCGGGTGCTGTGGAAAAGCCCCGCCTTCTCCGGCGACGTGGCGTTGACGGCCACGGTCCTCCACACCGGCCGCAAGGCCTGGAAACTGGGGCCGCGCTGCCTGCCGGAGACTGATCTTCCCTGAGGTCCCCAAGGGGGTAATCCAGCTGAGGAGGTGGCGGCGGCGCCCAGGCAGCGGATCTTGTTAGGCAGACAGGCTATTCCAAGGACCGCCCTGCCCATGAACAAGCCCGCAAAAACATTGCTTCCATTGGCCGTTTCGCTGGTCGTTGCCGCCACCACGGCCCAGGCCGCCCCCCAGCGCCACCTGCCCGTGGTCTGCCCCTACCAGCCGGTGGAACCCGCCTCAGGCAAAGTCCGCGCCGATGTCCTGACCCTGGACCTCGGCCCCGCCACCGGTGGGGACGCCAAGTCGTGGAAGGGGCCGCTGACCATCACCGGCCAGGACGGCACCACCTGCACCGCCGACGCCGCCGTGGCCCCCATCGAGGGCACGCTGTACAGTGACGGCCAGCATCTGCTGGTGACCACCTCCGCCGGCGGCAGCCGCAAGGTGTTCGTGCTCAGCACCACCAGCTGCCAGCCCTTGTGGAAAAGCGGCAGCTTCACCGGTGCCGTCTACCTGAAGGACGGTCAGCTCTACACCGGCAAGACCGCCAACAAGCTGAACCCGGATTGCCTGCCGCTGCCGTAACGGACAAATGACGCTGGCGGCGCGCCTCCCCTTTCGGCGATGATCCCCTCAAATTCCGTGAGGGAGCCCGAACCACCGATGATCGACCAGAACGGCCAGCCCGTCCGCAAGGCGGCGCTCAAGACCTATCTTGAGACCTACAACGCCGGCGCGCGCGGCTCCAAGGAGTTCGGCGGCCTGCCCCGGGCCCTGGTGATCATTTGCGACGGGCTGGTGCTCGGCAAGACCACCTATGTGAAGTGCGTGGACGGCCAGGTGCAGCTGTCCCGCCGCAAGGACGGCTCGGTGGTCGGCGGCGGCCTGTAGACGACGGCCCACGCCGAAAAAGGAAAAGGAATCTGATCATGCTGGGACGTCGTACCGTGCTCGCCGGCGGTGCCGCCGCTGCGACCGCGCTCGCTTTCGGTGGCGCCCGCCGGGCCCTGGCCGCAGAGGCGCCCGCCATCCCCACGGTGCCGCTGGGCGGCGGGGTGGCCATGCCGGCCCTGGGCTTTGGCACCTACGGCCTGCGCGGCGATGTCTGTCGCAGAAGCGTGGCGGACGCCATCGCCGCAGGCTACCGCCTGATCGACACCGCCAAGGTCTATGTCAACGAGGAAGAGGTGGGTGCCGGCATCCGGGACAGCGGCATCGACCGTAAGTCCCTGTTCGTCACCTCCAAGATCTGGGTGGACGACGCTGGCTATGAGTCAGGCAAGCGCGCCTTCCAGACCACTCTGGACAAGCTGGGCCTGGACTATCTCGACCTCTATCTCATCCACCGGCCGCGCGGCGACCTCGCCGGCGCCTGGCGGGCCATGGAAGAACTGCATAAGGCGGGCCGGATCAGGGCGATCGGTGTCAGCAACTTCGACGACGCACAGTTGGCCGGCCTGATGGCCCACGCCACAGTGAAGCCCGCCGTCAACCAGATTGAAACCCACCCCTTCTTCCAGGAGACGGCGGCGCTCAGCTCCCTGGCCGCCGCCGGCATCGCCATGGAGGCCTGGGCCCCCTTCGCCGAGGGCCGCAACGGCCTGTTCACCAACCCCACCCTGCAGGCCATCGGCCGCGCGCACGGTAAGACCGCCGCTCAGGTGGTGCTTCGCTGGCATTACCAGCGCGGCGTGATCGCCATCCCCCGGTCCTCCAACCCGGCCCACCGGCGCGAGAACCTGGCCATCTTCGACTTCCAGCTGGACGCCGAGGAGATGGGCCAGATCGCCAGGCTGGATTTGAACCGGTCACAGTTTCCGGAGTGGACGTGACAAGCCCGAAATTGCCGCCCGAATGGTTTAAGGCCCGCCCTGGATGTCGGGGCGGGCCTTAAGTTTTAAGCTTTATGCGAAGCGGGCGGGTGCTTCATGGCACCGCCCACCATCCCCTCAGCTGCACCCGGTCGTGCTGCCGCAGGTGTCGCACTTCAGGCACGTTCCATTCCGCACCAGGGTCATGTTCTGGCACTCGGGGCAGGGGTCGCCTTCGTAGCCCTTGGCGCGGGCTTCCTTGACGCGTTCCCAGCGGGCGTCACCGCCGCCGGAGACGGCGCCGCCGTAGCTGGTGCCGGTCACCACCTTTTCAGCACGGCTCAGGGCCGAGAAGGCCTGGGCGGCGCCGTGGGTGCCGGTGGCCACGTGGGTCTCGACGCTGGCGGTGGCGGTCGCGGTGGCCGTCTGGAAGGCGGCGACGGCGCGGCCGGCCTGGCCGCCGGGCAGGACCCGCAGGTTGGGCAGGTTGTTGCGGACATAGCCGGTGGAGGTGATGCGCGCCACCGCGT
The DNA here is from genome assembly GCF_007828035.1 of Nitrospirillum amazonense. GTDB lineage: Bacteria > Pseudomonadota > Alphaproteobacteria > Azospirillales > Azospirillaceae > Nitrospirillum > Nitrospirillum amazonense. Next base: position 805,728 of record NZ_VITV01000001.1, read on the forward strand.
TCAGCGTCTCCTCCGCCACCTCGGCCGCGTGCGGCGGCAGGTCGCTCTGCTTCACGCCGCCGCCCATGGTGTCGGGCAGGATGTCGTCCGGCGTGGCGTGGGCGAGATCCGTGCGCGACAGATAGCTGATGGCCAGCTCCCGGAATACATAGTCCAGGATGGACGTCGCCATCTTGATGGCGTCGTTACCCTGCACCATGCCGGCCGGTTCGAAGCGGGTGAAGGTGAAGGCCTCCACATACTCCTCCAGCGGCACGCCATATTGCAGGCCCAGGCTGATGGCGATGGCGAAATTGTTCATCAGCGAGCGGAAGGCGGCGCCCTCCTTGTGCATGTCGATGAAGATTTCGCCCAGCTTGCCGTCCTCGTACTCGCCGGTGCGCAGATAGACCTTGTGGCCACCCACCGTGGCCTTCTGGGTGTAGCCCTTGCGGCGGTGGGGCAGGCGCTCGCGCTGGGCGCGCACCACCTTCTCCACCACCTTTTCCACGATGCGCTCGGTCACCACCTCGACGCGGACGGCGGTCGGGGCCTCCAGCACCTTTTCCAGCGTGGTCTCGGCGATGGCCTCGTCCTCGTCATCCTCCTCCAGCACCTGGGCGTTCAGCGGCTGGGACAGCTTGCTTCCGTCGCGGTAGAGCGCATTGGCCTTCAGGCCCAGGCTCCACGACAGCATATAGGCGTCCTTGCATTCCTCCACCGTGGCGTGGTTGGGCATGTTGATGGTCTTGGAGATGGCGCCGGAGATGAAGGGCTGCGACGCCGCCATCATGCGGATGTGGCTTTCCGCCGAGAGATAGCGCGTGCCGATCTTGCCGCAGGGGGTGGCGCAGTCGAACACCGGCAGATGCTCGGCCTTCAGGCCCGGCGCGCCCTCCAGAGTCATGGCGCCGCAGCAGTAGACGTTGGCGGCCTCGATCTCGGCCTTGGCAAAGCCCAGATGGGACAAGAGATCGAAGCCGAATTCCTCCAGCTTGTGCGCCGGCACGCCCAAGGCCCCGGTCAGGAAGTCGGCGCCCAGCGTCCACTTGTTGAAGGCGAACTTGATGTCGAAGGCGTTGGCCAGGCCCGATTCCAGCTTTTCCAGCTGTTCCGCGCCAAAGCCCTTGGCCGCCAGCGTCTCATGATTCACGCCCGGCGCGCCCTTCAGCGTGCCATGGCCCACGGCATAGCGCTCGATGCGGGCCACGTCCGTGGCGGAATAGCCCAGGCGAGCCAGCGCTTCCGGCACCACGCGGTTGATGATCTTGAAATAGCCGCCGCCGGCCAGCTTCTTGAACTTCACCAGCGCAAAGTCCGGCTCGATGCCGGTGGTGTCGCAGTCCATGACCAGGCCGATGGTGCCGGTGGGGGCGACCACGGTGGCCTGGGCGTTGCGGTAGCCGTGCTTCTCGCCCAGCTCCAGCGCCTCATCCCAGGCGCGGCGGGCGGCCACGATCAGCCGCTGGTCGGGGCAATCCTCCGCATCCAGCGGCACCGGGGTGACCGACAGGCCCTCATACCCCTCCCCGGCGCCATAGGCGGCGCGGCGGTGGTTGCGGATGACGCGCAGCATGGCCGTGGCGTTGGGGGCATAGCCGGGGAAGGTGCCCAGCTCACCCGCCATCTCGGCGGAGGTGGCGTAGGCGACACCGGTCATGATGGCGCTGATGGCGCCGCAGATGGCCCGGCCCTCGGCGCTGTCGTAGGGAATGCCCTCGGCCATCAGCAGGCCGCCGACGTTGGCGAAGCCCAGGCCCAGGGTGCGGTACTCATACGACAGGCGCGCGATCTCCTTGGAGGGGAACTGCGCCATGAGGACCGAGATTTCCAGCGCCACCGTCCACAGCCGGCAGGCATGGCGGAAGGCGTCGGTGTCGAACGAACCGTCGGCCCGGCGGAATTCCATCAGGTTCAGGGACGCCAGGTTGCAGGCCGTGTCGTCCAGGAACATGTATTCCGAGCAGGGGTTGGACGCGTTGATGCGGCCGGACTCGGGGCAGGTGTGCCAGTCGTTGATGGTGGTGTCGTACTGCACGCCGGGGTCCGCCGACTGCCAGGCGGCGTGGCCGATCTTGTCCCACAGGTCGCGGGCCTTCAGCGTCTTGGCCACCTTGCCGTCGGTGCGGCGGATCAGGTTCCAGTCGGCATCCTCCTTCACCGCGCGGATGAAGGCGTCGGGCACGCGGACGGAGTTGTTGGAGTTCTGGCCGGAGACGGTCAGGTAGGCGCTGGAATCCCAGTCCGTGTCATAGGTCTGGAACTCCATCTCCGTATAGCCCTGGCCGGCGAACTGGATGACCCGCTGGATGTAGTTTTCCGGGATCATGACCTTGCGGGCGTCGATGATGGCCCGCTTCAGCGCCTTGTTCTTCGTCGGGTCCAGGCGATCGGCGTCGGGGCCCATGCCCTCCGTCGCCGCCGCCATGATGGCGTTCAGGTGCTTGTTGGCCAGCTTGGATCCCGCCACCAGGGCGCAGACTTTCTGCTCCTCCACCACCTTCCAGTCGATGTAGGCCTCGATGTCCGGGTGGTCCAGGTCCACCGTCACCATCTTGGCGGCGCGGCGGGTGGTGCCGCCCGACTTGATGGCCCCGGCGGCGCGGTCGCCGATCTTCAGGAAGCTCATCAGGCCGGAGGACTTGCCGCCGCCGGCCAGCCGCTCGCCATCGCCGCGCAGGCGGGAGAAGTTGGAACCCGTGCCCGAGCCGTACTTGAACAGGCGGGCCTCACGCACCCACAGGTCCATGATGCCGCCCTCGTTCACCAGGTCGTCGGCGACGGACTGGATGAAGCAGGCGTGGGGCTGCGGATGCTCATAGGCCGACTTGCTGGCCACCAGCTCGCCGGTCTTGAAGTCGACATAGTGATGGCCCTGGGCGGGGCCGTCGATGCCATAGGCCCAGTGCAGGCCGGTGTTGAACCACTGCGGGCTATTGGGCGCCGCCATTTGGCGGGCCAGCATGTGGCGCATCTCATCGAAATAGGCGCTGGCGTCGGCCTCGCTGTCGAAATAGCCGCCCTTCCAGCCCCAATAGGCCCAGGTGCCGGCCAGGCGGTCGAACACCTGGCGGGCGGAGGTCTCACCACCCCGGCGTTCCTTTTCCGGCAGGGCTGCCAGCGCGTCCTCGTCGGCCACCTGGCGCCACAGGAAGGACGGGACGTCGTTTTCCTCCACCTTCCTCAGGCGGGCGGGTACGCCGGCGCGGCGGAAATACTTCTGGGCCAGGATGTCGCAGGCCACCTGGCTCCAGTCCGCCGGCACCTGGATGTCCTTGGCCTGGAAAACCACCGAGCCGTCGGGGTTGCGGATCTCGCTGGTCGCCGTGCGGAAGGCGATCCCCTCGTAAGCGTCCCGACCGTCGACCGTGAACCGTCTTTCGATGCGCATGGTGCCCCGACCCCCGAATGAAATGGCGCGATGGTGGGGTGGGTGTCGCGGGGGCGCCGATTCCGGAGATCGTTGTCCGGACCTGGGGTCCTGGAAACAGGCAAAACCACCCCAAAACCTGGGCTGGTCCCCGGTGCTCTACGCCGCGACAGCACCCCTAGATGCTGTATGTCGGGGAAGCGTATGCCACCATGTTTCGACCATCAACGACATTTTGTGGTCTCTAAAGGGGAGGTGCATACGGGTTGTGGTTGACTCTTCGGGTAGGGGGCGATTCTTCAACGAAACCGAGCCTTTCATGGTTTTGGCTCACCCTGGTTCGCAAGCTGAAGAATGCGTCTGGCCGCCCACTTCCCGGGCAGTGCGCCCGGCGAGCCGGGAACACCCGGGGCGCGGCCGCGCTTTTGGGTTTCCAACCCCCCTGGAAGATGGCAGGGTGCCCCTCCGGCACCGCAGGTGGTGCGGCGTCTTGGCCCCTTGTTCTTGAGAATCCCCGTCCCGAATGCCCCCTGAGCGCAGCCCAGACCAGCGCCCCAACCGACCGACTTATCATCACCCGGTGGTCATCGATCCGGCGGCGCGCGCCCCGGCGGGGGGAAAACCGGAAGGAAGCGCGGTGGATGACAAGGCGGTGGGCGGTGGCCAAGTGACTGGCGATGGGGCCAAGCCCAACTGGATGAAGCGCCTGACCACCCTGGTCACGGCCCTGGTGCTTGTGGGCCTGGTGGTGCTGGCCATCCGCCATGTCGCGCGCGACTTCCGCCCGGCGGAGGTCTGGGCCTATGTCCGGCTGCTGCCCTGGGCCAGCGTGGCACAGGCGGCGGGCCTGGTGGCCGGCGCTTACCTGGTGATGACGCTCTACGACGTATCCGCCCTTAAATACTTGGGCATCAAGCTACCCTACCGCACGGTGGGCTTCGGCAGCTTCGCCGGCTACGCCATTTCCAACAACGTCGGCTTCGCCGTCATCAGCGGCGGGTCGGTGCGCTATCGCGTCTATTCGGTGGCCGGCCTGTCGGCGGCGGACATCGCCAAGATCGTCGTCTTCTCCACCACCACCTTCACCCTGGGCATCACCTTCACCGGGGCGCTGGGCGTGGCCATCGGGCCGGAGGTGGGGGCCGGCCTGCTGAACGTGCCGGCCTGGCTGCTGCAGGGCGTTGCCGGCCTGGTGCTGGTGGGTCTGGGCGCCATGACGGTGGCGGCGGCGGTGACGCACAAGCCCGTGCGCCTGTGGCGCTGGTCCTTCGCCCTGCCATCCTCCGGCGTGATGCTGTCGCAGATCGTCATCGCCTCGCTGGAAATCCTGTTGTCGGCGGCGGCCCTGTGGACCCTGCTGCCGCCGGAGACGGGCGTGGGCTTCATGGAGTTCACCGCCCTGTTCTGCGCGGGCCTGGCCATCGCCATCGTCAGCCATGTGCCCGGCGGCCTGGGCGTGTTCGAGACCATCCTGCTGCTGGGCCTGCGCGACCACGGCCCTGCCGGCGGCGCCATCGGCGCCCTGCTGGCCTATCGATTCCTGTATTATGTCCTGCCCCTGGTCCTGGCCGGCATCCTGCTGCTGACTTGGGAAATCCGCGCCGACCATGGCCCCGTCGCCGCCTGGCGCCGCTGGCGGGCGCGCAAGGCCGGCCGATCCCAATAGGCGTCACGCGGGGGAGCTACCCGCTGGCTGCGGCCCCTCAGCGTATGGACGCGGGGGGCCGAAACTGCCATAGTCCGGCCGGTCCGTTTCGGGGGGCCCGCTGCCAGGCGCTTGGCCCTGTTCACACTTTTCTGGTTTTGGCCCATGACCCAACGCATCTCCATCCTGACCTGGCTGTCCCAACTGTCGATCCGCCTGCTGATTTCCCGGCGGGGTGAGCTGGTGGGCACCGACCGGTTCGGCAACCGTTACTTCCGGGAAAAGAAGGCGCGTCCGGGCATGAAGGTGCGCCGCTGGGTGCTGTTCGCGGGTGAGCCCGAGGCGTCGGCCGTCCCGGCCGAGTGGCACGGCTGGCTGCACTACTCCATGGAACAGCCCCTGCCGGAGAACAGCGCCTACCACAAGCCGTGGGTGAAGCCGCACGAGGCCAACCAGACCGGCACCGTGGACGCGTACCGTCCGCCCGGTCACACCTATGAAGGTGGCCACCGCGCCGCCGCCACCGGCGATTACGAGCCCTGGACCCCCGCGTAAGGGACGCCGGCCTGCAGGATGCGCGGCGTATCGCCGACGGTGACGCCGCCCCGACGTCGTGACAGGTTGGATGACAGGGCTGGGGACCGGGCAGTGGCACCGGTGTCCCCCCGACAGGCGTCGGCCAAGGCCCCTCCCGGGGCCTTGCGTCTTTCCGGACCTGTCCTATTTCTAGAGTTTTCCAGAGGAAGCGAATGCGCAGCAATGTGATCGAGACCGTGCTGGGGGCCGTCGTCCTGGTGGTGGCGGCGTTCTTCCTCTATTTCGCCTACACGACGGCCAATATCCGTGCCGTGTCGGGCTATGCCCTGCAGGCACGCTTCGCCAGCACCGGCGGCTTGACAGCCGGCAGCGACGTGCGCATCAGCGGCGTCAAGGTGGGCTCGGTCACCAAAGCTTATCTCGATCCCAAGACCTACCAGGCCGTGATCGAGATGCAGATCGACAACCAGGTGAAGCTGCCTGAGGACACCAGCGCCGGCATCGCGTCCGAAAGCCTGCTGGGCGGCAAGTTCCTGAACCTGCAGCCCGGTGGCGAGGAAGAGATGCTGAAGCCCGGCGGCCGCATCCAGTACACCCAGTCGGCGGTGAACCTTGAGGATCTGCTTGGCCGCTTCATCTTCAGCGCTGGCGGCAACAACGCCAACAAGGGCGGCGACGGCCAAGGTCAGCAGAATCAGGGCCAGCCCGCACAGCCGGCCCCGCAGGGGCAGCAGCCCGCCCAGACCCAGCAACCCAAGGCCGACCCGTCCAAGGGGCTGCTGAACGGCGGCGGCAAATGAGCCAGCGCCGCCTGCTGATGGCGGCGGCCTCGTGCCTGGTGCTGGCCGCCGCGGCCGGCGCCTGGGCCCAGAACGCGTCCCAGAACCCGCCTGCGGGTAACGCCCCCACCATTCCAGGCACGCCGCCGGCCCCACCGGCGGTGATTCCGGATCAGAAAAAGTCCGGCGACCAGGCTCCGGAGGAGCAGCCGCCCACCAGCCAGCCGGTGACCGGCCCCGGCGCCGCCGGCCAGCCGCCGCAGCAGGCGCCGGCGGAGGGGGCCGCCGCAGTCCCGGCCGAGGGCGCTGCCCCGCCGGTGACGCCGCTGCCGCCCCTGCCGCCGCAGCCGGCCGTGGCGCGCACCTTCGAGGACATGAAGATCGCCGTGCTGGGTGGCCTGGACAAGGTGACGGGCCGCGTCTCCACCGTGGAGATCGCGGTGGGCCAGAGCGGCCGCTTCGGGCAGCTGACGGTGGCCGCCCGCGCCTGTCGCAAGACCACGCCCATCGAGGAACCGGAATCGGCCGCCTTCCTGGACATCGTGGAGGCCAAGCCGGACGATCCGGCGGCCAAGGTCTTCACCGGCTGGATGTTCGCCTCCAGCCCGGCCCTGTCGGCAATGGAAGACCCCGTCTATGACGTCTGGGTGGTGGACTGCAAAAACCCGGCGACCAAGGCGCCCTCGTCTAAGCCGCAGTGAAACCGGGCTGGCCGGGGCAGCGCCCGGGCCAGCCGCGCCTGATACTCTGCGCGGGGAATTTCCACCGCGCCGAACTGCGACAGGTGGGTGGTGACGAACTGCGTGTCCAGCAGGCTGTAGCCGCCGGCGCGCAGGCGGGCCACCAGGTGGACCAGGGCCACCTTGCTGGCGTCCGTCTCGCGCGAGAACATGCTCTCCCCGAAGAATGCCCCGCCAATGGACACGCCGTAGAGGCCGCCCACCAGCCGGCCTTCGCGCCGGCATTCCACGGAATGGGCATGGCCCTGGCGATGCAGGGCGACGTAGGCCTCCAGGATCTGGGCGTTGATCCAGGTGTCCGGCCGATCGGTGGTGGATTCGCCGCAGGCCCGCATCACCCCTTCGAAGTCGGTGTCGACGCTGACCTGGAAGCGCCCCTGGCGCACGGTGCGCAGCAGGCGGCGCGGCGCGTGGAAGCCGTCCAAGGGCAGGATCCCCCGCTCCGGCGGGTCGAACCAGAAGATTTCGTCGTCATCGGCGGATTCCGCCATGGGAAAGACGCCCATGGCGTAGGCGCGCAGCAGCAGTTCCGGTGTCAGGCGCATCACGGTGTCTCACCTGGCGTTGGATTGGCCGGCGCCCGTGCCGGTGCGAACACCACCCGCTGGTAGACGTAGCCGATGCCCATGAGGCACAGGCCCAGGCCAAGGAAGGACAGGATGCGCAAGAGGCCGGTCAGGTCGGCCATATCGGACAGGAAGACCTTCAGCACCGTCACCAGCAGCACGGCCAGCGAGGCATAGCGCAGGTCCGCCCGGCGTGTGCGCACGCCCAGCGCCAGCAGGACCAGGGCGAAGGCCAGCCAGGCGGCGGAATAGCTGTACCACTCCGCGTCCGTGCGCTCGCCGCCATGGGCCCACAGGGTCAGGGTGCTGCCGTGGAAGGCCTGGCGCACCTCCAGCGACACCCAGGTGAACGCCAGGACCAGCACCAGGATGACCAGGGCGCGGCGGGCCAGTCCGGCTTCCCGCCGCCAAGCCGCCAGGCCAAACAGCAGGGCGGGCAGGGCGTAGACCAGCAGCAGCAGGTTGAACACCGGCCAGGGCCCCACCGGCTCCACCGCCCACAGGGGGTTCAGCACGCCCAGCTGCACCAGCACCACCTGGGCCGCCGCCACCCGTACCAGGATGCGGGCGCCCCAATGGGCGACGGGGTGTGCCACGGGCCCTGCGGCGCTGCCGGCCCGCCCGGTCAGCACCAGCGCCACCGCCAGGAACAGCACGCTGCGGAGGCTGGTGGGCAACAGGGCGAAGGGATCGCTGGCCAGGCTACCGGTCTGCATGACCTGGATTTCCAGGCAGGCGAACAGCAGGCCCAGCACCAGGGCCGCCGCCGCCAGCCCCTGCGCCGGCCGGTCGTCCCGCCGCTGCCGCAACAGCCAGGCGCCGGCAGCGCAGGCCAGCGCCGGCACGCCATAGCCCCACAGCAGCCAGTTGAGGGGGGAGGTGCCGTTCAGCGGATAGTCCAGCAGCCAGGGGTTCAGGGTGAGGCGTGCCACCACCACGACAGCCACGGCCACCGCCCCGCGCCGCAAGGCATTGGCCAGCGGGGCGGCCAGGGGGGCGGCCGTCGTGCGGCTTTCGATCAGCGCCGCTGCCGGCACCAGCAGCGACACCGCCGCCGTCAGCCACGAGGTACGCAGCAGGGCGGCCAGCGCCAACCCAGCCAGGGCCAAGGCCGCCAGCACGAAGGCGCCGGGCACGGGCTGCGGCCGGTCCGCCTGCCCCGCCCAGGCGGCGGCCCAGGCCATGCTGGCGCTCAGCGCCATGGCCACCCCCGCCCAGGCGAGGTCGGGCAGGACGCCAGTATGATCGAAGGTCCAGCCGGCCCAGGCCAGCCCCACCAGGGGCAGGGCGGCACCCCAAGCCCAGGCCCGGGGCAGGCGGTGCGTGCCGGTCAGGGCCCGCAGCCCTGCCGCCGCGAAGCCCAGGCCGAAGGCGGCGGCCACGCCCAGCTGGACGGGGTAGGACAGGCCGGCGGTGCGCACGGTATAGCCCTGGGCCAATGCCAGCGTGGCCAGCAGGGCGGCGATGGGCGCCAGCGCCTCCGTCACCTCCGGCCTGTGGGACGGCGCGCGCGCGGCGGCGACGGCCAGCAGGGCCAGGGCCGCCAGCCCGGCCACGCCAGCGGCGTCATAGTCCGTGGCCACCAGCAACAACCAATCCAGCACCATGGGCAGGCCGCCTAGGGCGGCGACAACCCAGGCATCGGTGACAACCGGCCGCTCCCGCCGCAGGTCCAGCAGGCCGAAGCCCAGCCCGGCGGCGGACAAGGCCACCAGGAACAGGACGATGGGCGTGGCTTCCACGGTATGCGCGGCGGCGGTGACCACCCATAACGCCGCCCCGGCCAGCACGGGCAGGCCCAGCCAGGCGGCCGGCAGGCGCCAGCTTACGGCCAGGGTGGCGGTATTCAGAAGGGCCAGATAGCCGAACAGGGCCCAGGCGGAGGGGTGGTCGCTGGGCACCAGGGCGGGCACGGCCAGGCCGCCGCCCAGGCCCAGCAGGGCGATGAAGGCGCCGGGGGACAGCCCGTCGCCCCCGCCATGGCGCAGGGCCAGCAGGAAAGCCACGGCCGACAGGGCGCCCAGGCCGGCGAAGGCGGCGCCGGGGCCGATCAGCCCGTGCAGGGCGTGCGCGGCGTAGACGCAGGCGAAGGCGATGGCAAGGCCCGCCGCCGTCAGGGCCGCGGGGATGGAGGCGGCGGACAGGGGCGCCTTGGTCGTGGTCGTGTCCCCGGCGCGGCCGCGCATCACGTCACCGGCGATAACGAGGGCCGCGCCGAACAGGCCGCCCAGGGTCAGGCGCACGGCGGGGCCCAGCAGGCCCTGGTCCACGGCATATTTGGCCAGGAACACGCCGGCCAGCGCCACGGCCAGCGCACCCAGCCACACCAGCCAGCGCGTGCCCAGCGCCTGTTCCAGCGACGGGGCGGCGGGCCGGTAAACGGGCTGGAGAACGGCTTTGGGAATGGGCGTCGGCGGCGGTGGGGCGACTGGGCTGAGCGGCGGGACGGAGGCCGGGAGGGTGGGGGCCGGCGGCGGCGCCACCGCAGGCTGGACGGATGGGTCACCCCCCTCCAGGTGGCTCAACCGGCGGGTCAGCGACTCCAGCCGGGCGTTCACCTCCGCCAGACGGCGCTCCGACTTTTCACTACGGATCAGGGCCCACAGGGCTACCATCAGGGCGATGAAGACAAGAAAGGCCATGCCGGTCCCAGGGTCGCGCTCAGTGACAGGAAGGGTAGTGCATTTCCCCGGTCCGTGCAGGCCCGGAAACGCGACGGGCCCGGGACCGACCGTCACGGTCGCTCCCGGGCCCGCGCTGAAGCGATGCCGAAGGATGAAAATCAGCCGGCGGGCTGGTTCTTCATCCATTCCTCCAGCCAGCGGATGTCATAGTCGCCGTTGATGAAGTCCGGCTGGGCGATGATGCGCTGGTGCAGGGGCAGGGTGGTGTCGATGCCGCCGATGACGAATTCCTCGATGGCGCGGCGCAGGCGCATTAGACACTCGTTACGGCTGTTCCCGTGGACGATCAGCTTGGCGATCATGCTGTCATAGTGCGGCGGCACGCGATAGCCATCGTAGAGGGCGCTGTCAACGCGCACGCCCAGGCCGCCCGGGGCGTGGTAGCCGTCGATCTTGCCCGGGCTGGGGGCGAAGGTCACCGGGTTCTCAGCGTTCACGCGGCATTCGATGGAATGGCCGTTGAACTTGATGTCGTCCTGGCCGTAGCCCAACGGTGCGCCGGTGGCCACACGGATCTGCTCACGCACCAGGTCGACGCCGGTGACCATCTCGCTGATGGTGTGCTCAATCTGCAGGCGGGTGTTCATCTCGATGAAGTAGAACTGCCCGTTCTCGTACAGGAACTCCATCGTGCCGACGCCGCGATAGCCGAAGGCCGCCGCCGTCTTGGCTGCCAGGTTGCCGATGAAGGCGCGCTCTTCCGCGTTCAGCGCCGGCGACGGCGCCTCTTCCACCACCTTCTGGTGGCGGCGCTGGATGGAGCAATCACGCTCGCCGAAATGCACCACGGTACCGTGGTGGTCGCCCAGCAGCTGGATTTCGATGTGGCGCGGCTTAGCCAGGTACTTTTCCATGTAGACTTGGTCGTTGCCGAAGGCGGCGCGCGCCTCGCCCCGGGCCAGCTGATAGGCCTCCCGCAGCTCGGACTCGCTCCAGGCCACCTTCATGCCCTTGCCGCCACCGCCGGCCGCCGCCTTGATCAGGACGGGGTACCCGATGCGGCTGGCGTTCACTAGGGCCGCTTCCACCGTCTCCACCGGGCCGTCGGAACCGGGGACGACCGGCAGGCCCAGGTCCAGCACCGTGCGCTTGGCCGTGACCTTGTCGCCCATGATGCGGATGTGTTCCGGGGACGGGCCGATCCAGGCGAAGCCGTGCTCCTCCACCATCTGCGCGAACTGCGCGTTCTCGGACATGAAGCCGATGCCGGGGTGGATGGCGTCCGCCCCGGTGATGGCCGCCGCCGACAGGATGGCCGGAATGTTCAGGTAGCTTTCCTTGGCCGAGGGCGGGCCGATGCACACGCTCTCGTCCGCCAGGCGGACGTGCATGGCGTCGGCGTCGGCGGTGGAATGCACCGCCACGGTTTTAATGCCCATCTCGCGGCAGGCGCGGTGGATGCGAAGCGCGATCTCGCCGCGATTGGCGATCAGGACCTTTTCGAACAGGCCGCCCATGGTCAAACCCTCACTCGATGATCAGCAGGACTTCGCCGTATTCGACCGGCTGGGCGTCGCCAACCTGGATCTGGGTCACGGTGCCGGCCTTGGTCGCCTTGATCGGGTTCATGACCTTCATGGCCTCGATGATCAGCAGGGTCTGGCCCACCTTCACCGCGTCACCGACCTTCACGAAGGTGCCGGCGCCCGGCTCCGGTGCCAGGTAGGCGGTGCCGACCATGGGGGACTTCACCGCACCCGGGTGCTGGGCCGGGGGCACGGCGGCCACCGGGGCCGCGGCGGGGGCGGCAGCCGCCACCGGGGCGGCGGCCACGGCGACCGGGGCCACGGCGGCGGCTGGTGCCGCGCGGGACAGGCGGATGCGCTTTTCGCCTTCCGCGTATTCGATTTCGGTGAGACCGGTCTCGCCGAGAAGCTCGGCCAACTTGCGGACGAATTCGCTGTCGAGTTCGAAGGTCGCCATTGTCATGATCCTGGGTACTGGGCTGCGGTTAAGCCGCCGATGGGTCGATCGATTTGTTGGGTTAGGCCGGTTGCCCGTAGGTGCTGCGCCGGTGCCGGCGTTACGGTTGCCCTGTCACGGGTCACGCGGGTGGTGGGCTGTCGATCAGGCGGGCCGCCGCCTGCAGCGCCAGCAGGTAACCCTGCGAGCCGAAGCCGCAGATGACGCCCTTCGCGACCGGCGACACATAGGAATGATGCCGGAACGGCTCGCGCCGGAAGATGTTGCTCAAATGCACCTCGACCACCGGCAGGCCCACGGCGCTCAGCGCGTCGTGGATGGCGATGGATGTATGTGTGTACGCGCCGGCGTTCAGGATGATGGCGTCGTGTTCGCCACGGGACTCCTGAATCCAGGTGACCAGTTCGCCCTCATGGTTGGACTGGCGGAAATCGACCTCCAGGCCCAGGCGCGCGGCCGTCTCCTGGCAGGCGTTCTCGATATCCTCCAGCGTCTCCGCGCCATAGATGTGCGGCTCGCGAATCCCCAGCATGTTGAGGTTCGGACCGTTCAGGATCAGGACGGAGGGCGCGATGGCCAAGGATGTATCGCCTTTGCGTACGTACGTCTCAAAAACCGAACGTGGGGGGGTATGCGTCCCCCGCGCGCCGTTCGTCGAAGGGCGCTTTATAACACGGGCAGCAGCGGGGGCAAGAATCCACGCACACATGCGGCGGGGACCGCCCATGCGCCCCGCTGTCCGCCTATCGCCCAGAAAACCGGCCTGACGCCTGCTGGCGTGACCGATCGGGGATCAGCTCTTGGCGCTGCGGGCCTTGGCGAACAGATCCTTGAAGGCGTCGGCGCCGATGGCGCCCGGCACCAGGGTGTTGCCGATGACGAAGCCCGGCGTGCCGTGGATGTTCAGCGCGTCGGCCAGCGCCAGGTTGGCGTCGATCTCCTTCTGCACCGCTGGGGACTCCATGTCCTTGGCCAGGCGGTCGGTGTCGGCGCCGGCGTCCTTGGCGATGGACAGGATGCGGTCCTTGTCCAGCTTGCCGGTGGCGGCCATCAGCGCCGCGTGCACGGTGTCGTACTTGCCCTGCATGTTGGCGGCCAGGGCGGCCTTGGCGGCGATGACCGACGCCGGGCCCAGGATGGGGAATTCCTTGTAGACGATGCGGACCTTGCCGTCCTTCTTGATGGCGGCGTCCATCTCCGGCTGGGTGTGCTTGCAGTAGCCGCACTGGTAGTCGAAGAACTCCACCATCGTCACGTCGCCCTTCAAGTTGCCGCCCGCGGGAGAGGTCTTGGAGGCGAACAGCTCATCCTTGTGCTTCACCAGCGCGTCGGCGGCGGCCTTGGCCTCTTCCGCCTCGCTCTTGTCCTGCAGGGCCTGCACCGCCTCGGCGATCACCTCGGGATGGGCCAGAAGGTAGTCGTGGACGATCTGTTCCACCTGCGCCTTGTCGTAGGGGCCCTTGTCGGCCACCGGCCTGTCACTCATCGGTTTGTCGCCCATCGGTTTGTCAGCGGCGAAGACGGGGCTGACGACCGCCAGGCCGGCGAGCGCCACGGTGGCGTAGAGGGTGGCGGCGATGGTACGCGACATCGAGACGAACTCCGGTTTGCGGCCCGAACCTTCGGGGAACGGTGAAGGCCGGCAGCATGGACCAGCCGGCGGCGGGGCGCAATGCCGCAAGCCTTGGCGGGACCCGGGTGCGGCGTCGTGCGCGAACCGGCCGCCGCCTACGTTTGTAGGCTACCTATCGTCGCGCTTGCCAGGGCCGCGGCGCTGTGCGGTCATGGACAGGCCCGGGTCACGAGGGACCGCGCCGGCGGGGATGCGCTTCCGCGCCCGGGCACGACGGTGGGGTTGGCCATGACCATGGCGGATGATGACGACGATTTCCTGTTCCAGGACGAGGAAGAGGACGAGGCCGACGAGGTCTCGGAACTGGTTCCGGGCATGCCGCCCTGGCAGGTGCTGATCGTCGACGATGATCCCGAGGTCCATGCCATGACCCGACTGGTCATGCGCAAGTTCGCGTTCCAGGGCCGCGGCCTGGCCTTCATCTCCGCCTATTCCGCCGCCGAGGCGCTGGAGGTCATGAAGGGGGAACACGACATCGCCATGATCCTGCTGGACGTGGTGATGGAAAGCGACGACGCGGGCCTGAAGCTGGTGCCCCGCATCCGTGACGAGCTGGGCAACCGGGCGGTGCGCATCATCCTGCGCACGGGCCAGCCGGGCCAGGCGCCGGAAGATGCGGTGATCGCCGGCTATGACGTGAACGACTACAAGGCCAAGACGGAACTGACCGCGCGCAAGCTGGTCACCGCCACCATCACGGCGCTGCGGGCCTACCACCATATCCGCACGCTGGAACGCTCCTGCCTGGGCATGGAACGGGTGGCGGGCCTGGGGCTGTGCCAGATGGCCCTGTCCGGCCCGTCCTCGGCGGCGGCCGCCGCGCTGGACCAGATGGCCGAGGTGCTGGAGCAGCCGGCGGATGGCCTGTTCTGCGTCATCTATGGCGCCGACCGGCTGTCGGCGCGCATCCTGGCGGGGCGCGGGCGCTATCAGGACGCGGCCGGCCATCCCCTGGCCACCGTGGCCGATACCGGCGCCCTGGCCACGGCCTTGCGCAGCCCCGGCGACCTGCGGCACGAGTTCACCGACGACGCCATGACGCTGGCCTGGCCGCTGACTCCCCAGGCCTCCAGCGGCGGTGGCGCCCATGCCGGGGCGGTCGCCATGCTGCATCTGCATCTGGCGCGCCCCCTGGATGAGATCGCGCGCCGGCTGGCCCTGCTGATGATGATGCGCATCGCCGATGCGCTGGTCACCGCCTGGGCCCTGGAACAGGCGCGCGACCCCGCCTGACAGGCCCCAGTGAACTGGGCAGTTGGGCTTTGGCGGCGCGGCAAGCCCGCTGCGGTGACTGAAAAAGAAAGCGGCGGATAAGGATCAGCGCCCGCCGGGTTGTGGACCGCCACGGCCCGCGCCGCCCAAGGGCGGTCCCACCATCGGGCCCCCCAGCGGGGTTCCCGTCCCCAACGTGCCCAGGCCCGTGGGGCCGCTGCCGATGGTGGTGGCGTTGGGCAGGTCGGCGACACTGGGAAAGCCCGCCCCGATGGCGGAGATTCCGCCGGTGGACAGCGCGTCTTCCGGCATGCGCCCGGTGGAGATGATGGGCGTGTCGGGCGAGGCCAGGCCGCTGCTGGGCGCTAGTTGCGGACGCATGTTGTGCGGCAGGCGACTTTCCACCAGCACGCGGATGTCCTGGGCCCGCACCCAGTCGGGCGACCCGGCCGGCAGCATCTGCTCAGCCCGGTCGGCGTGATAGCGGGCGGCGCGGATATCGCCCCGGGCCAAAGCCTCTTCCGCGCGGGCATAGGCCAGCTGCGGCGCCATGTCGGCGCGGGCGTAGGCGCTGGCCAGCAACAGCCATGTCAGCTCCACCAACGGCTCATCCCGGGCGGAGGAGCGCAGGACATCGATGGCCTCGCGCACCAGCTTATCATCGCCGGCCTCCAGCAGGGCGTGGCCCAGGGCCATGCGCAGCTGGGCGCTGTCGGGGGCATACTTGACGGCGTTGCGGTAGGGGTCGACCGCTTCCTTGGCGCGGCCGTTCTCGAACAGGATCTGGCCCTTCAGCTCATAGAAGTAAGGATTCTTCGGTTCCTGCTCGATCAGGCCGTCGACGATCTTCAGGCCCTTGTTGATGTCGCCCACCTGGTAATAGGCGATGGACCGGGCGTAGCGCGCCGGGACGCTGGTATCACTCTCAGGATACTTGCGCAGGGCCAGGTCGGGATGGATGAAGCCGTACAGCTTGGCCCGCATGCGCTGGTGCATGTCGTAATAGGCCGAGGGCATCTTGGCGTTGGTGAATTTCGAGATGTGGTCGACGAAGTTCTCGATGTATTCGACGCGGTTCTTGGTCAGCGGGTGGGTCATCAGGAACTCCACCTGCTTGGTCTGCGGCAGGCCGGCGTCCTGGCGGCGCAGCTTCTCCATGAACTCCAGCATGCCCTTGGACGAATAGCCGTTGGCCTCCATGTAGGACAGGCCGGCCTCGTCCGCCGACGCCTCCTGCGCGCGGCTGAAGGCGAAGAAGGACCGGGCGCCCAGTTCCTGCGCGCCGGCGATGCCGCCCATGGCGGCACCACCACCATCGCCCCGACGCGTGCCGCCGATGGCCGCCGCCACGCTCAGCAGCGTGGCCAGGGTGGACAGGATGACGGCGTTCTCGATGGCGTCGCGTGAGCGCACCTGGTGGCCGCCGGCCATGTGGCCGGTTTCGTGGGCCATGACGCCAATCAGCTGTTCCGGCGTGTCGGCCGCCATGATCAGGCCGGTGTTGACGAACATGTTCTGGCCGCCCGCTACGAAGGCGTTCAGCTCGTCATCATTGACCAGGACCAGGGTGACCGCGTCGGGAACGATACCGGCCGCGCGGAAGATGGGGGTGGCGAAGACGCGCAGCGTGTGCTCGATTTCCGCGTCACGCACCAGGTTGATGCCGCGGTCCTGGGCCAGCACCGGCTCCACGGCCAGGGCCGAGGACAGCAGGCTGACCAGGATCAGGCGGGCAAGGCGGCGCGGTCGCAAGAACATTGTCAATTCCATCGGCGGTGCCGTCGATACCCGAACAGGCGAGCGGTAAGGTATGATCCCTACATACTCCAAGGATGAATTTCCACGCGCGGCGAGGCGCCCGGCTGTCGCTATACGCGCCAGCACCATCTCTCCCTTCATGGTGATGGAGGTGCTGCGCGCCGCCAACGCACGGCAGGCCGCCGGCGGCGACGTCCTGCATCTGGAAATAGGCCAGCCGTCCACCCCGGCACCGAAGGGGGTGATCGCCGCGGCCGCCCACGCCCTGGCCGCCGATCGCCTAGCCTACACCGATGCCCTGGGCCTGCCAGCCTTGAGAGAGGGCATAGCACGTTGGTACCAAGATCGCCATGGGGTGGTGATTTCCCCAGACCGGGTGGTGGTGACCACGGGGTCGTCCGGCGCTTTCCTCCTGGCCTTCCTGGCGGCCTTCGACCCGGGCGACCGCGTGGCCCTGGCGGCCCCGGGATATCCCGCCTACCGCAACATCCTGAAGACGGCCGGCCTGGTGCCGGTGGAGCTGCCCACCGGGCCCGAGACGCGCTTCCAGCCCACGCCCGCCTTGCTGGACGGCCTGCTGGCGCAGGGCGGGGGACCCATCCGGGGGCTGATCGTGGCCAGCCCCTCCAACCCCACCGGCACCATGCTGGCCCCCGCCGCCATGGCCGCCCTGGGCGATTGGTGCCGCCGCCATGGCGTCTGGCTCATTTCCGATGAAATCTATCACGGCATCGAGTACGGCACGGTGCCGGCGGCCACGGCGCTGGCGGTGGACGGGGGGGAAGGCGCCATCACCATCAACAGCTTCTCCAAATACTTTTCCATGACCGGCTGGCGCCTGGGCTGGGCGGTGGTGCCGGAGCGGCTGGTGCGGTCGGTGGAATGCCTGGCGCAGAACCTCTACATCTCCCCGCCCACCTTGTCGCAGCACGCGGCGGCGGCGGCCTTCGACTGCGTGGAAGAGCTGGAGGGCCATGTCGCGCGCTACCGCCGCAACCGCGACATCCTGCTGGACCTGCTGCCCGCCGCCGGATTCGGCAAGCTGGCACCGGCCGACGGCGCCTTTTTCATCTATGCCGACATTTCCGACCGCACGGATGATTCCCAGGCCTTCTGCACCCGTCTGCTGAATGAGACGGGGGTCGCCCTGACCCCGGGGGTGGATTTCGACCCCCTGCGCGGCCATCACACCGTACGCATCAGCTTCGCCGGCGCCGAGTCCGAGATGGTGGAGGCCGCGCGCCGCCTCAAGGCCTGGCGGGCATAACACAAAAGGCCGGTCAGCAGCGGTGCTGACCGGCCCTTCGGCACTTCAACCTTCATGAGGAATGCTCGGGTGGGCGGGCCGGTCGTTGGGGTGCCGGCACCTATCCCAATAGGCGCTGATCAGTTCAAGGCGATCAGCTGATGCGGGACGCTACGTCCGGCATGGGCCTTGATGATGGTGGTGGTCGTGGCCTTGCAGGGCACGGCGAGCCCGCCCGCCTTGCCGCCGCCGTCCATGTGGGTGGGCAGGTGGGCAGGGATGACCGTCAGCTTGCCGGAGGGTGTGGCCGCCAGCGTCGCGGCCGGCGCGGGCGTCCCCTGTGCCACGGCGGCGACGTCGGGGCGCGGTGCAGCGACCAGGATGGCGGGGGCGACCAGGAAGGGCAGGCCCAGGAACAGGCCGGTGAGCAGGCTGCGAACGGTCGTCATAATACCACCTCCATAAAACGATCGGCCCTGAGCGGCGTCTGTTGCTAGGCCGAACGACTGATGGGCGTGGAATTGAAATTCACGGCCAACCGTGGCGGAACCATGGCGAGAACCGGAACTTCGCGGGGCAGGCGCAGACTCTTGGTGCCCTGTGGCCGATGAGCAACAGGTCGCCCCCGTACCCCCTGCGGGACACCCATGCGGTGGCGATGTGCGATTGGATGAAAGAGAGGGCTTGCGGCGGCCGGCGGATGTCGATATATACCCGCCCACCCCGAGACGGAGAGTAGCTCAGCCTGGTAGAGCACTGCTTTCGGGAGGCAGGGGCCGGAGGTTCGAATCCTCTCTCTCCGACCATCTCAGGGACGCACAAGCGGCCGGCTTCTCCCGAAGCCGGCCGTTTCGCTTTTGGGGCGATGGCATCCACAGCCAAACAAAAAGGCGCGCCGGTCGAGGGCGCGCCTTTTCGAGAATCTGGCTGAAGCGGGCTGTCAGAAATCCCGGTCGACGACGAAGTCGATCACGTCCAGCAGGGCGCGCTTGATGGGGCTGGCGGGGAACAGGCCCAGGGCGTCGCGGGCCATGGCACCGTAATGGCGGGCGCGCTCAACGCTGTCGCGCAGGGTGTTGTGACGCTGCATGAGGCTCAGCGCGTGCTCCAGGTCGCCATCCCGCTGGTCGATGTCCTCCAGCGTGCGGCGCCAGAAGGCGCGTTCCTCGTCATCGCCCCGGCGGAAGGCCAGGACGACGGGCAGGGTGATCTTGCCCTCGCGGAAGTCGTCGCCGATGGACTTGCCCAAGCGGGCCTGCACGGCGGAATAGTCCAGCACGTCGTCCACCACCTGGAACGCGATGCCCAGGTTCAGGCCGTAGCTGCGCAGCGCCTCCTCCTCCGCCGCGGGGCGGCCGGCCACCACGGCGCCGATGCGGCAGGCGGCGGCGAACAGCTCCGCCGTCTTGGCGCGGATGACCTCCAGATAGGCCTCCTCGCTGGTGGTGGTGTCGTTGGCCGTGATCAGCTGCAACACCTCGCCCTCGGAAATGACGGCGGAGGCGCTGGACAGGATGCGCAGCACGTCCAGCGACCCGTCCTCCGTCATCACCTGGAAGGCGCGGGAGAACAGGAAATCGCCCACCAGCACGCTGGCCTTGTTGCCGAAGACGGCGTTGGCCGAGGGCTGGCCGCGGCGCAGGTCGCTTTCGTCGACCACGTCGTCGTGCAACAGGGTGGCGGTGTGGATGAACTCGACGCAGGCCGCCAGCGGCTGGTGGCGTTCGCCCTGATAGCCGCACAGTCGGGCGGCGGCCAGGGTCAGCACCGGGCGCAGGCGCTTGCCGCCGCTGGCCACGATGTAGCCCGCCAGCTGGGGGATCATCTCCACGTCGGAATGCATGCGGCGGATGATGAGGTCGTTGACCGCCGCCAGGTCGGTCGCCACCAGCTCCACCAGCGCCTCCAGGGCATCGGTGCCAGCCTTCCGGCGCTTGGGATCGAGGGGGGTGACGACGGCCACGAAACGAACTCCTGCCAGTAGGGGCCAACGGTGGCGGAACGCAGACCTGTTGACGGCCCTGGATAGGACAGCGAGCATACCGGCGCAACCCCCGTGGTCAAGCTGGCAGACCACATCGCCGCCCCCCATCTATGCCGCGTGCGTCAATCAGCACCCGATGCATCGCCAACCGGCGCACTTCTTATGAGGCCTTCATGCAACCCATCCTGACCAGCAACAACGCGGTGGAGATATCCTGGGCGCGGGCCGTGCTGGCTGACGCCGGCATCGAGGCCGTGCTGCTGGACGACTACACCGCCGCGGTGGAAGGCAGCATCAGCGCCATTCCGCGCCGCCTGATGGTGGCCGATGGCGCCGTCACGGCCGCCACCGCCGCGCTGGCCGTGGCACGGGCGCAGCTGGAGGCCGCGCCGTGATTCCCGCGCCCGCCGCCGCGGAACCCCGGAGGGAGGATTGCGCGGACGGCGGCATCACCGAGGATCGTCTGCTGAACGGGCGGGTGCGTCTGTTGCAGTCGGCGCAAGGATATAGAGCCGCCATCGACCCCGTGCTGCTGGCCGCCGCCACGCCGGCCGAGGGGGCTGAGCGGGTATTGGACCTGGGCTGCGGCACCGGTGCCGCCTCCTTCTGTCTCGCCGCCCGGCTGCCCGGTGTGCGCATCGCGGGACTGGAGCTGCAGCCTGAGGCGGCGGACCTCGCCCGGCGCAATGCCGAGCTCAATGGTGTCGCGCCGCGCGTACGCATCACCTTGGGCGACGCCGCCCTGGCGCCGGCTCACTTGCCGCCGGGATCGGATCCCGACCTGGTGGGTGGCCGCTTCGACCATGTCATGACCAACCCGCCCTTTTATCCCGGTGGCCGCCATACCCGTTCCCCACGGGCGGGCAAGGCGGTATCGCATGGCGAGGGCACGGCCGATCTCGCCACCTGGGTCGCGGCGGCGGCCCGCCTGCTGGCGCCGCGCGGCACATTGACCATGATCCATCGTGCCGACCGGGTGGATGAGATCCTGGCCCGCCTGGCCGGCCGTTTTGGTGCCGTGGTGCTATATCCCCTGTGGCCCCGCGCCGGGACGGAGGCCAAGCGCGTCATCGTTCGCGCCCGCCTGGGGGCCCGCACCCCGGCCCGCCTGCTGTCGGGCCTGGTGTTGCATGACGAGGGCGGGCGCTACACGCCGGCGGCCGACGCCGTGCTGCGGCACGGCGCGGCCCTGGACTTCTGATGGCCTCCGGCGTATCCCGGGCGGCACGGCACAACCGGCAGATAAAGTGGGAACCCAGCATGGACGTGAAGCGCCTGGACATCGATGGCCTGGTCATGGTGAAGCCCCGTCGCTTCGGCGACGAGCGGGGCTGGTTCGTGGAGACCTGGAACGACGAGAAGCATACGGCAGCCGGCATCACGGGTCCCTTCGTCCAGGACAACCAGTCGCTGTCGCGGATTCAGGGCACGGTGCGCGGGTTGCACTTCCAGTTGGCGCCGGCGGCCCAGGGCAAGCTGATCCGCGTCATTCGCGGCCGCATCCTGGACGTGGCGGTGGATCTGCGCCAGGGCTCCCCTACCTATGGCCGCCACGTCGCCGTGGAACTGGACGCCGAGGAAGGCTGGCAGTTGTGGGTACCGGTGGGCTTCGCCCACGGCTTCTGCACCCTCGTCCCCGATACCGAGATCGCCTACAAGGTGACGGCGCTTTACAGCCCCGCCCATGACCGTGGCCTGCTGTGGAATGATCCGGCGCTGGGCATCCCGTGGCCGGAGTTCGCCGGCGCCGTGCTGTCGGACAAGGACGGCAAGCAGCCCACCCTGGCGGACATCGGCACGCCGTTCCCGGCTTGAATGTTTCAGACCCTGGCCACCTGGGCCAGCGCCGCCGCCAGGCGGGGGCCCAGGACGGCCAAGTCATATTCCCGCGCCACAAGGTCGCGGCCGGCTGCGGCGAGGCGGTTGCGCAAATCCAGGTCGGTGCGTAACGCTTCCAGCGCCTGTACCCAGCCTTCCGGGCTGTCGGCCCAGAGGCCGGTGACGCCATCGGCCACGATGCGGCGGTTCTCTCCCACCGGGCTGGCCACCACCGCCTTGCCGGCGGCCATGTACTGCAGCAGCTTGAAGCCCGACTTGCCCTGCGCGAACGGCGTGTGGGGCAGGGGCATGATGCCGACGTCGATACCGGCCAGGGCCTCCGCCTCGCCCGTCTCGCTCCAGGGGATGAACTCCTCCGGCACGCCGGGCCGGGCGATGGGGCGGCTGGCGACGGTCACCAGGGTCAGGGGGCCGCTGGCCGCGAGCGCCGCCAGCGGCTCGGCCAGTGCCGCCAGGTAGCGGGCGGAGGAGGGTGTGCCGATCCAGCCGACACGGAACCCGGCCGCCGTCCGCTCCGGCGCCGGTGCCGCCTGATACCGGGCCAAGTCCACCGGTGTCGGCAGGCGCAACAGGCGCCGGGCGCCCGCCCCTTCCGCCCACGCGGCCAGGGCCTCGTTGGCCACCACCGTCAAGGCGGCCCCCGCCACCAGCCGTTCCAGCTTGTCGCCCAGCAGCCCGCGCACCGGCGCCAGGCGATGGCCGGCATAGCGCAGGTGCCAGGCGTCGTCGAAGTCCAGCACGTAGGGCCGGCCCCCGAACAGCAAGCGCTCCGCCCCCGCCGGCAGCCAGGGCAGCGCCTCCTTCTCGATCCACAGCAGATCCGTTCGCCCAGCCGCCCTCAGAGCGGCTATGCGCCGACGGTAGCGGCCGGCCAGGGGCCAGCCCTTCGCCGGCTGGCCGGCGTACAGCCGCCGCAGGTAGTCGTCGTCGAAAAAGGGCGCCGTGCTCACGTCGAGGCCCGCCGCCACCAGGTGGGGCAGCGGATCGAAGAAGCGCAGCCGGCTGCTCGCGCCCAGCCGGTCATAGCGGGGCAAGGCCAATACCCGCCCCGTAGGGTTGGGGGCGGGGGGCGGAAGTGGCGACATGGCGGGCGGACGCAAGGGGGTCGTGATCAGCCCTTGCGGGCCACGACCAGCAGACGCTCCACCCCGGCGGCGGTGGCGGGCGGCAGGGGTACCGCTTCAACGACCGCCAGGCCCGCCTGGCGCAGGGCCGTCTCCACGGCGTCGCGGCGATGCAGATAGCGGCCGTTTTCCTTCAGCGTCACGGCGGGGGCCCAGGGCTCCGCCGCGTCCATCACCAGGGCCAGGACGCCGCCGGGCAGCAGCGCGTCGGCGGCCGCGGCGGCCAGGGGCGCCAGGTCGCCCAGATGGTTGGCGATGTCGGTCGATACGATCAGGTTGGCGCTGTCGGCCGACTGTTCCAGCACCTGGGCGTGGTCGCCATGCACCAGCTGGTCATACAGTCCGCTGCGGGCCGCCATTCGCAGGGCGGGGTCGGACGGGTGCACGCCCACCAGATGGCTGGCGTACGGCTTCAGCAGCGGCGCCAGGGCGCCCACGCCGCAATCGATCTCCAGCACCTGCAGGGTGCCGGCCGCCGGTCCCAGGTGACGCGCCAAGGTGCTGGCCAGGGTCGGCGACAGCGTGGCGGCGGCGCTGGCCACCGTCTGCTCCGTCAACATCGCGACCTGGGCGTCGTACATCTGCTGCAGATAGGCGGGGTCGGCCCTCGGGGGCGTGGGGGCCACGCCCAGGGCGGCCTCGGTATGGCGCAGGATGGGGGTGACGCCGCAGGCCCGCCACGCGCCCACCAGGGCCTGGGCGGCGGCTCCGTTGCCGCCGGCCTGCAGGGCGGCCGCGATCTGCGCCGCTTCCAGCTCCGCTGAAATGGTCGGTTCCGGCCGGCTCAGCGCCTGGCGGATGGCGGTGGCCGCCTCGGTCAGGTGTCCCAGGCCGCGTAGGGCGTGGGCGCGGCCCACATGCGGGGCGGCCTCGAAGGGGCGCAGCGCCGCCAGCCGATCGAAGGCGGCCAGTGCCTCCTGGTACTGGCCGGCCTCGTTCAGGACCAGTCCCAGGTTGGAGAAGGTCTGCGCCACGTCGGGCTGGGCTTGGGCCGTGGCGCGCAGGTAATCCAGCGCCTCGCCCAGGCGGCCCAGGCGGCGCAGGACTAGGCCCAGGTTGGCGGCGGCCTCGACATAGGCCGGTCGCGCCTCCAGGGCGTTGCGATAGTGCTGCTCGGCGATGTCCAGATGGCCGGCGTCCTGGAACAGGGTGGCCAGGTTGAAATAGGCCTCCGCCAGCATGGGTTCGCGCTCCAGCGCGTCCAGGTAATGGGTGGCGGCCTCATGGCCCTGGCCCAGGCGCTGGCAGGCGGCGCCCAGGTTGAAGCGATAAATGGGGTTGTCTGGATCCAGCGCCACGGCCATGGCGTAGGCGCCCTTGGCGCCCTCGTTATCCTGCTGGCGTTCCAGGGCCATGCCCAGGTCGGCCCGCAGGACGGCATCGTCGGGGCGCAGGCCCACGGCCTGGGTCAGCAGGGATACCGCCTGGGCGTTGTCGCCGCTTTCCAGTGCCGCCAGGCCTTCCGCCTGCAGGGTCAGGGCGGCCGCGTCTTCCGGGGTGGCGGGCGTGCTGTCGGTCGTGTCGGTCATGCTTCCTCCGCCGGCCGGCCCCGTCCCGGGATTGCCCCTGGGGCCCGCCTTGCTTCTCTCATCGCGAGAGGATAGGGGGCGCCGCCGCTGGTGAACAGAGGCAAGATATGCCCACTGGGCGCCGATTCACCGGTTATTTCAGGGATTTCGCCCGGCCGGCGCATCCCCCAGCAGACCGTGGCGGGCCAGTGCGTCACCATGGCGCGTCACATGATCATGCAAAAGGTCCGTCTGCAGGGCGCGCAACGCCGGATTATGCAGGATGCGGAAATACCCGGCCAAGGCCCGTCCGTTGACTTCGACATGGCTTTTATAGACATCCATGAACCAGTAGCCGCAGGAGGTGCAGTGCACCAGCCGCACGGTGCGGCCCCGCACCCCATAGCCGTCGCCGGACGGGCGGATCAGCGGCAGCAGATGGTTTTGCGGTTGCCATTCCACCGGATCCAGCAGCAGCGCCCGGCCGGCATGGCCCCAGCGTGGCCCGTGGATCAGCAGGGCCATGACGTTCTGCTCAAACAGGGAATGCGGCCGCATCCCCCGGCTGCGCCGGTCCCATTCGACCAGCAGATCCCGTGACCGGCACAGCCAAAAGCCCACGCTGATATAGGGCGCGGCGGGGGTGGCGGCGCTCTCGGCCAGCAGGGCGCGGAAGGGCGCCATGCCGGTGCCCCCCTTGTCCATGGCCGCCACGTCGGACAGGGTCAGGCTGTTGATGTCGGTGGTCAGCGCGATGTCGGCGCCGCCCGCCTCCAGGCGCTGGAGGAGCTGGGCCATGACGGCGTCATTCAGACCGACCGCCAGCATGTCGGCATCGATCCAGCAGAGCGCCCGCCAGGGCAGGTCGCCGACATAGTCCAGGATGGCGGCCTTCTTGGCATAGGGATGCAGGGTTTCCGGCAAACCGGGGGGCCGGGGCAGAAGCTGTCCGCGTTCCGCCAGATAGGCGCGCTGCCCGGGGCCCAGGCCATAGTCGCAGACCATCAGCCGCGCGTCCGGCAACTGCCGGGCGAAGCTTTCCAGCAGCAGCAGGGTGGTGGCGAAATAGCGCTCATCGGCGCCGGTGACATAGAGGATGCCGCTCATGACGGCGATTCCAGGTTCGGGCCCAGGCTGGCGGGCCAGCTGGCGGCATGGACCAGGCGCAGCGACGGGTACCACGGGGTGCGCTCGGCCGCCGCCGGCCAGCGCCAGTCGGCATCCAACGGCACCAGCACCACGCCTGGGCGGCCCATGGCGCCGGCCAGGTGGGCCAGCGGGCCGGCCGGCAGCGCCACGGCGTCCAGCGCGGCCAGGGTTGCCGCCAATCGGCCCCAGGCTTCGGGCTGGTTTGTGTCGGGCACGGCCAAGGGCACGGCCGTCACGCCCGGCGGCAAGGGCGGCGCCAGGTGTGGCGGCACGTTGGCGGCCACCCCCACCCCCCGCCCGGTGAAGGGCTGCGGCGGTATGCCGGCCGGCGCCGCCAGGTAAGGGCCGGTCCAGAAGTCACCGGCATCCCACAGCGACAAACGGTCGGGCAGTTCCTGCAGGGGCACCTGCAAATCGGCGCGCACCGCATCCGTTCCCCGCGTGGCGACGGTGATGCCGGCCAACGGCTGGCCCGGCCCCGTGGGCAGCAGGGCGGCCCAGCCGGGCGACACCTCCACGATCACCTCCGCGCCCCGATCCCGCAGGCGGGGCAGAAAGCGGGCCAGGTGGGGCAGGACATCCAGCTCCGCCTCGTCCCAGACCAGCAGACGTCGTCCGGAAACGTCCTGGTCGGCCCGTTCCCACAGGGGGATGGAGCCATAGAGGCGGGCGGCGGTCGGACGCATCCAGCGCCAGGAAAGATCGGCGAAGCCGTCCCGCCACGCCCCCAGGCGCAGGCAGGCCTCGGCATGCGCCAGCCGGGCCTCGGCGTGACCTGGCTCCAGCGCCAGGGCCTGGGCGTACAGGGCACGGGCGCCCGTGATATCTCCTTGGGTCTGAAGGAGCTTGCCCGACAGGTGGCGCAATTCGGCGCTGGCACCCCCGATGCTTTCCATATGGACCAGGGCGGCAGCGGCGTCCTCCGGCCTTGAAGTCATCAACAACTGCGCGCGTAGGCCCTGGGCCACGGCTTGGGCGCTGGGATTGGGTGTGGCCTGGGGCGAATCCGGTGGCGGCAAGCCGTCCAGCAGGGACAAGGCCTCGGCCCGACGTTGCCGGGCGATCAACAATTGGGCGAGACCCACCCGGGCCGGCAGATTCTGAGCGCTTGCGACTGGGCCAGCCGACAGCAGGGCGCGGTAATGCCCCTCCGCCTCCGTTCCCGCCTGCACCAGCGACAAGTTATCGGCTAGGGTCAAACGGTCGGCCGGCGTCAGGGGCAGGCCCAGCTCCTCCACCTCCAGCAGGGTTTCCAGCGCCCGGGTCCGGGCGTCCGTTCTGGCATATGCGCGGGCCAGGGCGCTCAATCCGCGCCCCAGGTTGGTGGCGATGTCGGGGATGGCGGTGGCGCCCGGCTGGGCATGGGCGCGGCGGATCAGGTTCACGCCGGCCGCGATTCGGGCGGGGTCGGCTGGCGTCATGCTAACCGCCCGCTGCAGTCTCAGGACTCCCGTCAGGTGCAGGGCGTCGATCTGGTCCGGCACCTGCTCGAGGATGGCTGCGTAAATGGCCTCCGCTTCATCCAAGCGGCCGGCGCCATGATGGGCGACTGCGGTGGACAGTACTTCGGACAGGGACGCCAAGGGGGGTCAGGCGCTGATGTCGACCAGCTGGCCGCGACCGTCGGTGGGGGCGGGGCCGGCGCTCTGCCCGGTCAGCAGTTCGGTGGCGACGGCGGATTGGGCGTCCGTGGTCTGCTTCAGGGCCTGCACCTGGAACTTCAGGCTGGCCTGAAGCACGTTGGCGGCGGTGGCCGCGGCGGCCTGGCTGTCGATCTGCATCTCAACTACTCCGGGGGTGTGCCCTTCGGGGCCGGCCCATCATTCGCACTATCGCGCCGATCGGCCGGCCGCTCAAGAGATAGAGTCGTGAAGGTTTGGCTAGCTGAGCGAGCTCATGATGCTGAAGCACAGCTGGTCACCCTGGGCGTGTAGGGTTTTCAGCGCGTCCTTGGGCAGGGGGATGCGCTTCTTCTGGCAGTAGGCCACGATCAGGCGAGCCAGCTGGTAGGATTCCAGCTGCATCACCTCACGCCCGCCGCCGGTGGGCAGCTCGCTGGTCAGCTTCACCGTCGGGGGGGGACCTTCGACCACCTGAATGCTCAGGATGCGGCGGCCGGCGTCGAATTCCTCCGGCGGCACGGTCTGGAAGATGAGCTTCAGCTCGTCATTGGAGAAGATGATGTGCCGGATTTCCGTGATCATGACCGTTTCCTTGGACGTCAGGCCGTGGCGCGCTTCTTCTGGCGGCGGCGGTAAATGGTGCAGGGGTTGATCTCCAGCAGCGCGGCAGCGCGGGTGATGTTGCCCTGGCAGAGGCGGATGGCTTCCTCGATCGTCTCCTCCTCCACCATCCACAGCGGCCGGATGCGGCGCTCAGGATTGGGATCGGTCTCGAGGGCGGCGGGCGCATCGTCCAGCGGAATGGGGGCGGCCCAGCTGGTTGCGCCGGCGGGAACGCCGGGGATGCGGGCACCGCCCACCGACACCCCCCCCGGCGCCGGTGCCGACGGCGCCATCGGCGGCAGGCCGAATCCGGTTGGCGCCACGCCGCCCAGCGTTCCCCCAGAGGCGGGGCCGGCCAGATTCGCGGCCGGCGGCGGCGTGAAGGGGAAGGGCATGGGCCCCGCCATGGCCGCCCAACGCGGGTCGTTCAGCATGGGCGGGACGATCATGGTGGGCTTGTTCAGCGGCGGCGGCAGCATGAAGGGCTGGATGACGGCGCCATCGTTCAGCACCACGACGTTGCGCACCACGTTCAGCAGCTGGCGGACGTTGCCCGGCCAGTTGTAGGTGCGCATGATCTCCTCCGCCTCATCGCTGAAGCCGGTGAAGGACTTGCGTTCCTCCTGCGTGTACTTGGCCAGGAATTCCCGCGCGATCATCAGGATGTCGTCGCCGCGGTCGCGCAAGGGCGGCAGCTCGATGGAAATGACCTGCAGGCGGTAGAACAGGTCCTCGCGGAAGCGGCCGGCCTGCACCTCGGCGAAGGGGTCGCGGTTGGTGGCGCAGACGATGCGCACGTCCACGGCCTCCGCCTTTTCGCTGCCCACCTTCTTGACCATGCCGGTCTGCAGGAAACGCAGCAGCTTGGCCTGCAGCGACAGGTCCATCTCGCCGATTTCGTCCAGGAACAGCGTGCCGCCGTCGGCCTGCAACGCCGCGCCTGCGTGATCCGTCGTCGCCCCGGTGAAGGCGCCCTTCACGTGGCCGAAGATCTCGCTTTCCATCAGGTCTTTGGGAATGGCGGCGCAGTTCACCGGGATGAAGGGGCGCCCGGCGCGCGGGCTGCGGCGGTGAATGGCCTCCGCGCAGACCTCCTTGCCCGTGCCGCTCTCGCCGGTGATGAACACCGTGGCCTTGGATGGCGCCGCCGCCTCGATCATGCGGTAGACGCCGCGCATGGCGGGCGAGGTGCCGACGAAGCCCAGATAGCCCAGCGGATCCTCCACCGGGGCGGCGGGCGGGGCGGCTTCCAGCACCTTCGCCCGTTCGGCCAAGGCGGCGGCCATGGCCTGGCGCAGGCGCTCCGTACCCGCCGGCAGCAGCAGCACGTCGACAGCACCCGCGCGCATGACGTCCACCGCCATCTGCACCGAGCCCTGGGCCGTCAGCGCCACCACCTGCGGCGCCTTGGCGTCGGCCTTCAGCTCCTTCAGCAGATCCAGGCCGTTGCCGCCCGGCAGCTGCAGGTTCAGCAGCACCACGTCGGCCGGCGCCTCCGCCAGGGCGCGGCGGGCGGCCGGCGCCGTGTCCACCACCTGCAGGGCATGCCCATCCTTGCGCAGCGCCTGGCTGTAGGCGGCGGCCAGGGACGGCGTGGGTTCGACGATCAGGACACGGCGCGGACGGGTTTCCATAGGGCGGACGCTTTCACCGGGACTTGAAGCCAGCGCCTATCCATACCGGAAATGCGTCAGGCATTGCAGCTTGCAGTTTCTCAAGCAATCGCCCAGCGCTGTCAACGCCGGACCTTGCAGGATGCAACGACGCCGACGTGTTCTTTGGGTTAGGGTCGGGCGGCCGTTGATGCCCCCGCTTCTACCCTATGGGGCTTATTTGGGCGCGTCCGCCATACGGATGGGTAGGGGAATATTACAAACGTCCACGTGGCCCGCCGGCACGGGGAAGAAGTCCTCCCGCCGGTTGCGCCGTGCCTCGACATAGGCGGCCCAGGTGGGGGTGTCGGTGCGCAGCACCGTCAGCTTCTCGCGTTGGTCGGCCGGCAGGTCGGCCGCCAACCGCACCTTGGTGATGGGAACGCGCTGTTCCGGCTTGTCATAGAAGCCCAGGGCGGCGGTGCCGCGCGGTAGACTGCTCAGGATGTCCATGCCGCGCAGGACCCGGCCCACGACGGTGATGTTGCGGTCCAGGTGGCGCGGCGCCTGGCCGATGACGGCGTACAGTTCCGCCCCGCTGCCCGTGTCCAGCGCCATGTCGCGGCCCACGCCCACCATGCCGTAGCAATGGACCAGCCAAGCCTGCTGCCCCTTGGCGTCGCGTGCTGCGGGGAAGCCGTCGCTGTAGCCCGCCTCGGGGGCGTAGGTGTCGCGGTCGGGCAAGGGGGTGAAGGCCAGCTTGGCCACGGCGGCACCACGCACCACGAATTCGGGCGCCAGCTTGGTCTGCGCCGTCCTGGGCGTGCGGGTGTTGTCGGCGTCGCCCCACTGGGTGACGTAGTTGTCCTGCACCCGGTCAACGGCCAGGCCGTCGAACCAGCCCTCGCGCACCAGCTTGCGGATGTTGTCGATATGCGCCGGGGCGAAGGCGGGCGCCAGCTCGATGATGACCCGGCCCTGGGCCAGATCCATGTACAGCAGGTTTTCCGGGTCGGGGGAGCGCCAATCCGAGGGGCTGGAAGCGGCCAGCACGTCGGCCGCGATGGGGCCGGTCTTTGCTGGCTTGGGCGCGGCGGGTTTGGCCGCGTCCGCGGCGTTGACGGTGGCGGACAGGCAAACCAGGGCTGCCGCCAGGTGGGCGGCTACCATCGAACGACGCATCGCTTCCCCTTCATTCATCGTGGCGGCCATCTCACCCGGAAAAGGGGGGCCACCTTTCAGGCCGCAGGATCGGTCCTGGGCCTGGCCAAGGGCAAGTGATTTGAAGGGCTATTTCGCGGCGATCGAAATGGTGACCGTGTCCTGATACTGCCCGGCCACGGCCTGGTTGTTGCCCGGCAAGCTGACGGCCAGGGTGCCCTGGCGGGCCTGCCCGGAACCGGACCGGTCCGTGGTCAGCGACCCGTTCTTGGCGGCGGCCGTGTTGTCGTAGGTCAGGTTGTAGGCTACGGCGCCGGATCCGGTGGCACTGCTCTTCAGCGTGCCGCTGTTGGCCGATGCGACCGAGACGGTATAGCCGCTGCCGGCGTTGCACTGCTCCGTCACCGATCCCACGGTCACGGCGTTCTGGCCGTTGACCAGGTCCAGCGTGGCGTTGCTGTCGGTGACCGCGACGGTGCACACGGTGGGCACGGTGGCGCCTATGTGGATGGTGCCGCTGGTGCCGGCCGCCCAGGCGGCGGAGGCCAGGGCCAGGGTGGCGGCGACGGTCAGGGCCAAACAAACACCATGCGCGGGGGCATGGGGCGTATCGGGCAGATGCTGGGACATTTTAGTCTCCAAGGACACCGGCGGGGCCGGGGCCATCTGTCGTTCATGTGGGGTCACCGCCTTCTGCGGCCCCCGCGTCGGATCACATGGGCGATCCTGGACGCTGATCCAGAGCTTACGTCAGTTCGCCGTAACCGTCATCAACAGATAGTCGGTGTAGGTGCCGGCGATGACCTTGGTGACGTCGCCGATGACGACGATGAAGGTGTGCCGGTCCAGGCTGGAATAGCTGTAATAGGTCAGGGTGGTGCCGCTGGACGGCACGCCCCGGCCGTCCACGGTCATGCTGTAGGGAATCGAGGTGCCGGCGCTGTCATTCACCAATCGGCCGCCGTTCTGCGACTGGATGGAGACGCTGTAGCCGGTGTTGCCCGACACCTCCAGGTCGAAGCTGCGGCTGGCGCCGGTGGTCAGCTCCCCGAAATCCACGTTGGCGGCCGACGCGCCCAGGTTGGTGCGCACGCCGCCGACATTGACGGTGGCGGAGACGGAGGTGCGCACGGTCGCCCGCACCTGGACGATGGCGCTGTCCATGACGGCGACGATGTTGCCCGAGCTGTTCAGCTGGTACAGCGTCACCGTCACCTGATCGAAGTAGTAGTTGGATCCCACCAGCTGGCCGGCGGGGACGGAGGCATAGAAGCCGGTGGTGACCGTCTGGGTGCCTCGGCCGTTGTTGACCGAACCGGTGATCAGGTTGCTGACGTTGCCGGTGCCATAGTCGCCCACCCGCTGGGTCAGCGCCGCGTCCTTGTACAGGTCATAGCTCAGCCAATTGCCGCTGAGGCCCAGCATGCGCCGCGTGCTGCCCCACAGGCCGCTGTCGATGCCGATGCCGAAGGTGCAGTTGCTGCCGGCGATATACTGCACCGTCACCGTGTTGTAGGTCGGGGGTTGCAGGGCCGCGAACGGGTCGTAGCTGGTAACCGGCGTCACCTGCGACAGGCCGCTCAGCTGGGCGAAGCACGTTTGCAGCGCGCGGGCCGGGGTGGCAGGCAGGGCCATCAGCAGGGTCAGCGCCAGCAGGGCCCATAAATGGACGCCCTGGAACCGGGCGGCAAAGGGAGGGCGAAGGCGGGTCGGCTGGTCCATGGCATCCAAAATAGCGGCGTCCCCGACCGGGCGCACCCGGTCAAGGGGATGGGCCCGGCGGCGGAGGCCGTCGGGCGATGCCGCGTCATCAAGCAAGAAACGTTCCGGCCGGGCATGCTTCGCGGCTTGGCGGCCCAACCCTATCCCCATGATCCCCAAGGTCTGGTTTCTCATGAGGGTCCGCCTCCCGTCGTCGATGCCGGCTTGGTGGGCGACAGGTTGATGGTCTGGCCGGGCAGCGCCTCCAGCTTCAGCGTGCCCAGCGGGAACATGCCTTCGGCCTCGGCCGGCACCGTCACTGGGATGGGCTTGTGCGGCACGCCCATCAGCTGCATCTGCCACTCGCCGGGGCGCACGCCCTCCACCCGGAAGCGGCCCTTGCGGTTGGTGAAGAACTGCACCTCTTGCCCGGCCTTGGGGTCCTTGGCGTTGGCGGCCTTCACGCCCTTGCCGTCGGTGCGGTGCAGGACGCCGGCCGCCAGCGGCACGGGCTTGCCCTCCGGGTCCAGCAGCACCCCATCCAGCGACACGGTGGCGTCGGTGCCGATGGGCACCAGGGTGCCGGTGTGGTTGCCGGGGACGATGGCCGGGCGGTCGTTGCCGATGTCATAGCCCATGGGCGCGTCCGGCACGTCCAGCAGCAGCGGCCGCACCAGGTAGGCGGAGATGTTGGGCACCACCGGCGGGCCCAGCCAGTCGCTGGACGACAGGTAGTGGCCGGTGACGGGATCGACGCCGATCTCCTCATCCGCGATGCGGGGATGGGGCACGACCAGGGCGAAGCTGTTGGTCACGGGCCGGGTGACGCCGACATGGCCATCGGCGAAGACTAGGCCGGTGGCGAAGTTCAGGGT
This sequence comes from Nitrospirillum amazonense, assembly GCF_007828035.1. GTDB lineage: Bacteria > Pseudomonadota > Alphaproteobacteria > Azospirillales > Azospirillaceae > Nitrospirillum > Nitrospirillum amazonense. The sequence goes on from NZ_VITV01000001.1 coordinate 838,958, forward strand.
GGTGCGCTCATCATTCTGCAGCGGCCCGTCCAGGGTGGACAGGCGCTGGCTGTAGTCATGGCGGACGGAGGCTTCGAACCGGTCCATGGTGTACCCGACGGAGCCGCTGGCCTGGTAGGTGCCGGTGGTGTTGGTCGCGTCCACGCCCAGGTTCCAGGAATTCGTGGGCCAGGGATCCTGGTAGCGCCAGTCCAGCTCGCGCTGGCGGCTCAGCGTGTCCATGGTGAAGCCGGCGGACTGGACGCCGTCGCCGAACGTGTAGCGGAAGGCGAGGTAGGCGCTGTTGTCGGCCTCGCGCGTCACGGTGTTGCGCGCCCGGCTGAAGGTCAGCTCCAGCGTGGCATGACGCCCGAAACGGCGGCGGAAGCCCAGATCGACCGAATAGCCGTCGATCTGGCTGTCATCGCGCACCAATTGGTAGCGGCCGCTGAGCGTCGCGGTCAGATCCTCGTCCAGCGGCTGGCCATAGCGGGCGGCCAGGTCGTAGGACACGGTGTTGCGCGGGTCCAGGGTGCCCAGGCTGGCATAACCGCCGGACCGCCAGCTGCCCTGCGCCGTCAGGGTGCGCTGCTGATAGAACTGCTCGTCATTCGTATAGTTGCGGTAGGTCAGGTCCACCGACGCCCCGCGCGACGCGCCCAGGCTGGCGCCGGGGTTGATGCCGATGGTGCCCAGGCCGGTGACGAACAGCACCTCAGTGCCTATGACCTGCTGGCTTTTGTCCGCCTGCAGGCTGGCGCCCAGGGTCAGGTCATCGGTGATGCCCTGGCGGTGATAGGCGGAAAAGGTGGGGCGGCTGCGGTCGTAGATCAGGCGATCGCTGCCGGTGGTGTAGGGAATGCCCACCGTGTAGTTGAACTCCGACACGCCTTCGGCCAGCAGCTCGGAATCGAAGAAGAAGGGGAAGTCGATGGTCCGCGTCTGGCCATAGGCGTCGGTGATGCGCACCTGCACATCGTTGGTGCCGGACGTGCCGGGGAAGTCGGACAGGTTCACGGGGCCCGCGTCCTCACGGAAGACGCGGGTGGGGCGGCCGTTCACCAGCACCTCCACCGTCGATGGCGAATCCAGGATGAAGTCGCGGCTGCCCGTGGGCTGGATGGCGCGATAGGGCTGCAGAGTGTAATTGCGGGCGATGGACAGGCCGGTCAGGGGCCGGTTGGTCTGGATGCCGGTGATGGAATAATCCAGGTCGCCGGCCTGCAGGCGCACGGCGTCCTCGGGAAAGTCGCGGATCAGCCGGGCGGTGCCGCGCATGAAGTGGTGGCTGTACTGTTCCTGGTACTGCCCCTCCCATTCGAAGGACCAGCCGTCGATGTTACCGCCGCCATCCAAACCGATGTTCAGGGGCTGACGGTAGTTGCCGCTGTCGGTGGCGGGTTGGGCCAGGAAGACCTGGGCGGTGCGCAGGTTGATGTAGGCGGCGGCGTCCGCCGGCTCCAGCACCTGGTAGCCGCTGGCGGCGTTGGCGCGGTTCACCACCGTCAGGTTGCGCACGGCGCGCAGCTGCGGCGGCACCTTGACCGACAGGGTCAGCTCCTTGGGGTCCACCGTGATGGAAATGGCGGCCGCACCCGGTCCGCTTCTGGGGCCGCCGGCCGGCCCACCCAGGCTTAGCGCGCCCAGCTTGGCATAGCCGTCGGGCCCGGCCTGGGCCACCAGGTCGCTCAGCACCTTGGCCTGGACGAAATCGCGCAGCAGCAGGGCCAGGCGGTTCAGGTCCACCTGGGTTTCGGCGGCGTCGGGCGCCACCTTGGCCGGCACCTGCCCGACCTCACGCCCCTCCACTTTCACCGGCAGGTCCAGGGTGGTGGGTTTCTCCGCCTTCTTCTTCTTACCGAAGGCCTTCTCGAACAGAGCCTCCGTGTTCTGGTTGGCCGGCGGGGCCGTCTGGGCCCGCGCCCCCCCACACACGACCAGCGCCGGCACAGCGGCCAGCAGCGCCATGAGGGTGCAAACAAGGGCGCCCCGGCGCAGTCGGCCGGGGCGGTCAAGGGGAAAGGCGCCGCCAGTCAAGCGGTTACCGGTATTCAGGCGCGACAGGCGCAACGCCGTCCTCGTATCAGGGCACCGACAGGGTCACTGTGGCGGGGCCCTGGGGCAGATCCGCCGGCCAGGGGATATGGAAACGGCGGGTGACCCCGGCAAGGACGTTTTCACCGACCATGCCCGTCAGCTGCTCCTTGCGCAGGGTGACGGTCTTGCCGTTCACCTGGGCGGTCACCTCCAGGTCGCGCATGACCTGGCGCGAGGTGCCGTCGTTGCGCACCACCACTTCCATGACGGTACCGGTGGCCGGTGCCGCGGCGGGCTTGGGCCCGGCCGACACCACGGTCAGCTTGGGCTTGGCCCCTTCCGGCACGACGTAGAGCGAGGCGACGTACTTCACCAGCAGCTTCACCTGCCCGCCCTGCACGGGCGTGCCGCCCAGGTCGATGGGCAGCTGTTCGGCCACCAGGCGGAAAGGCAGTTCCTTGACCGGCTTGGGATCGTCCGACCATTGCACGCGGATGGACTGGTTTTCGCCGGGCTGCAGGATGATCTGCTCGGGCACGATGGCGAAGCTGTCTTCCGCGTCGGTCAGGACATCCTGGCCATCTTGGTCCATGCCGCGCGCCATGACCTTGACGTCGATGGCCACGGGGTCCTTGCCGTCATTCTCCACCCGGAAGATCTGGGTGGCGCCGCGCCCGCTGGGCTCCATGTCCATCTCTATGGGGATCAGGCGGAACGAGGCCAGCGCGCCGGTGGACAGCAGCCCGGTGAACAGCATCAGGGCGCCCGCCAGGGTCGTGGCCAGGACCCGCGTGAAGCGGAAGAAACGGAACCGGTGAAGTGCCGACATGGATGATCGCCCGACTCTTGTAGCGTTTTAGTACAGCGCGTGTGAATGCGGCCGCAGGTGTTAAATAACGGTGTATGGGTCTACTTGAACGCCGCCCCCGGCGTTTGCGGCCTCACCATACCCACATGCGGGCGGCGTTGCATCCGCTTCCGTGACCCGTTTGCGCGAATTCCGAAAGTGTCGCGATTGGGGGCGGCTAAATCTGGTCTCCGCAGGCGCCCTGGGGTAGACCAGGGGATCGCCTTTCAACAACAGACCGGTTTCCATCATGGCCACCCTGTTCGTCGCGCGCAGTGCCAACCTGTCGAAATGGGCGTCCGATGTCGGCCTGCCCAAGAACATCTTCAAGGTGGGCGTGGTCGAGGGCGGCGCCGATGCCGTGGCCGCGGCGCTGGCCGCCGGCTGGGCGGCGGAAAAGGACTGGACCCTGGTGAAGAAGGTCGAGGTCGGCGACTGGACGGAGGAAGAGGCGCTGGAACGCCTGTCCGCCAAGGAAAAGCCCGTTGACCCCAACTACTACCCCCGCCTGAGGGGGGCTGCCGGCGTCTACAAGCTGACGCCCACCACGGTGGGCAACCACCTGATCGTGGCCCGCGCCATGGCCGGCAACGAAAGCCTGGACTTCAAGCTGAAGGTCGCCGACTACGCCAATTACCTGATCCAGTTTGCCCAGCCGCCGAAGGCGGCGGGTGAATAAGAGGGCCGAAGGCGGCGGGTGAATAAGAGGGCCGAAGGCGGCGGACTAATAAGGCGGCTGAGGCATCGGCCCGGTGGGAAAACTGCCGGGCCGTTTGTTATCCGGCGGGGATGATTGACGTCGGAATATTGTCTGACTAAAGTCAGAGATATGGACGACGACCAACTCTCCCGCGTGCGCCGTTTCAACCGGGCGGTCACCCACCGCATCGGTGTGCTGGACGGCAACTACCTGGGCAGCGGCCGCCCGCTGGGAGAGGCCCGCCTGCTGTTCGAGATTGGCCGGGAAGGGACGACGGTGCGCGAGCTGCGCGCCCGCCTGGGCCTGGACTCGGGCTATATCAGCCGGCTGCTGCGGACCTTCGAGGCAGAAGGGCTGACGAGATTGGAACCCGACGCGCGGGACGCGCGGGTGCGGCGGGTCACCCTGACGCCCAAGGGCGAGCGGGAGTGGGACATGCTGGACCAGCGGTCACGGGACCGGGCGGCAGCACTGCTGGAACCGCTGGGCCCCTCGCAGCGCCAGCGTTTGCTGGACGCCATGGCAGAGGTGGAGCGGTTCCTGCGGGCGTCGGCCGTGGCCATCCAGCCGGCCGACCCTTTCAGCGACGAGGCTCAGGCTTGCCTCCAGGCGTATTTCCAGGAGTTGGCGGCGCGTTTCGACACCGGCTTCGATCCGGCGCGCAGCGCCCCAGCGGAGCCTGGGGACCTGGTGCCGCCGTCGGGCTGGTTCCTGGTCGCGCGGCTGGACGGGGCGGCCGTGGGGTGCGGGGCCCTGAAAATCCAGGGGGATGGCTACGGCGAGATCAAGCGCATGTGGGTGGCGCCCCCCGTCCGTGGCCTGGGTGTCGCCCAGCGCCTTCTGCGAGCGCTGGAGGAGCGCGCGGCCGCCGCCGGCGTGGACGTGCTGCGGCTGGACACGAACGGCAGCCTTACCGAGGCGCGCAAGCTCTACGCCCGCAATGGCTATGGCGAGATTCCGCCGTACAACGACAATCCCTATGCCCAGCACTGGTTCGAGAAGCGGGGACTGCAGTCCGCCCGCTGACCCGGCTGGTCAGGACGCGGCGATCTTCTTCAGGGCATTCTCATAGGCGTCGGGCGGCTGGCCGCCGGAGATGAGGTAGCGGCCGTTGACGATCACGGCGGGCACCGACTGGATGCCGCGTGACAGCCACAGCTGTTCCGCCTCGCGCACCTCGGCGGCATAGCGGTCTCCGGCCAGGAGAACGCGGGCCTCCTCTACATCCAGGCCGGCCTGGGCTACGGCTGCCAGCAGCACGCCGGTGTCGGACGGATCCTCCCCCCGGGTGAAGTAGGCCTCAAACAGGGCCAGCTTCAGGGCCAACTGGTGCTCGGACCCCTGGGTTTCGGCCCAGTGCAGCAGGCGGTGGGCGTCGAAGGTGTTGTAGATGCGGCGCTTGCCGCCATTGGCGCCAGTGGCCGACATGGTGAAGCCGACGGCCGCCGCGCGGGCGCGGATCATCTCCCGCGTCTGGGCCATCTGGTCGAGGGTGGAGCCGTACTTCTGGCTGATGTGCTCATCCAGGTCCTGGCCCGCCGCCCCCATCTGGGGGTTCAGCTCGAACGGCTGGAAGTGGATGTCGGCCTCAACCTCCCCCTCCAGCCGCGCCAGCGCCGCCTGCAGACCCTTCAGCCCGATGACGCACCAGGGGCAGGAAACGTCGGAAACGAAGTCGATGCTGAGATGCTTGGACATGGGGGACAGGCTTTCCGGCAGACGGGGGCTGAGGCGGGCACCCTGCATCAGTCAGGGTCGCTATGCCGTGGTCCCCATCACAGCAACGGTATGAAGCAGAGACTTCCGCCGTTCAGGCCCAAGCGACAACCCTAATACACCAGCTCGTCGTCACCCTTGCCGGAGGCGATGACGATTTCGCCGCGGGCGGCCATGTCCTTGGCCAGCTGCACCATGTACATCTGTGCCTCGTCCACATCGCGCAGGCGCACCGGGCCCATGGCGGCCATGTCCTCGCGCATGATCTTGGCGGCGCGCTCGGACATGTTGGTGAAGAACAGGTCCTTCAGGGTTTCCGAGGCGCCCTTCAGCGCGGTCGCCAGCTTGGCCTTGTCGACGGAGCGCAGCAGCGACTGCACGCCGGACGGGTCCAGCTTGCCCAGATCCTCGAAGGTGAACATCAGGGCCCGGATGCGCTCCGCACTGTCGCGGTTGCGCTCCTCCAGTGCTGCGATGAAGCGGCTTTCCGTGCTGCGGTCCAGGCTGTTGAAAATTTCCGCCATCATCTCATGCGCGTCGCGGCGGTTGGTGCGCGCCAGGTTGGACATGAACTCGGTGCGCAGCGTGCGCTCGATGTCGTCCACCACTTCCTTCTGCACCGATTCCATGCGCAGCATGCGCATGATGACTTCCATGGCGAAGCTTTCGGGCAGCAGCTGCAGCACGCGGCCGGCATGGTCGGCCTTGATCTTGGTCAGGATGACGGCGACGGTCTGCGGGTATTCGTTCTTCAGGTAGTTGGCCAGCACCTGCTCGTTCACGTTGGCCAGCTTGTCCCACATGGTACGACCCGCGGGACCGCGGATCTCTTCCATGATGGTGTCGACCTTCTCCTTAGGCAGAACCTTCATCAGCAGGCGTTCGGTGCTGTCGAAGGTACCGACCAGGGAGCCGGTGGAACTGATCTGCTCCGCGAACTCGACGAACAGGCGCTCCACGATGTTGGAACTGACCGAGCCCAGGTTGGCCATGGTCTGGGACAGTTCCTTGATCTCGTCTTCCGCCATCAGGGCGAACAGGCGGCTGGCATGCTCCTCGCCCAGCGCCAGCATCAGCACGGCGGCCTTTTCCGGCCCCGTCAGACCCCGGTAATCTTCACGTACCCGGATCGCCATGTATCGTCGTCTCCTGTCCGGCGGATGATGCTGCCGGATTGTTCCGTAAGGGCCGGGCTTTAGTCATGCCACGGTCCCTGAACCACTAGGGAAAGTACACCCGGCCCCGGCGGCAGGATAGAATTTTTGTCGCAAGCGGGTCCGGCCGGGACTCCCCCGTATAAGGGGTGTGGAACCGGGGCCTTCCAGGGCCGTTTCCACGGCAATTCGGGAGTAGGACGATGACCAAGCGGTACGTGCAGATATGGGCGGTGATGGCTTTGGCCTTGGCGGGTTGCCAGTCCGCTCCGCCGGACGCGGCCACCAAGAACGGCCCCGCCGGGGGAGCCGTAGCCCGGGCGAATGAGGCGCCCGGCGCTCAGCCCATGGCGGCGCAGCCGGCCTGCTTCTTCACCCGTGACATCGATGGCTGGAACAGCATCGACCCCTACACGGTGCGTATCCGCGTGGGCGTCAACAAGCGTTATGACTTGAAGCTGTTCATGCCGCAGCCCGACCTGTCCACCCGTCTGCAGTTGGCCATCGTGACCAAACCCGGCGGGTCGGATTGGGTCTGCTCCCCCATGGATATCGAGATCATCGGCGAGCCCCTGCACCTGCGCGTGCCGGTGCGGGAGATCATCGCCGTGCCGCCGGACCCGAAGGGCAAGGGCGGGGACCATGACAGGGATGGGGATGGTGCGGCGAAGGATGCGGCGCCCCAGGATGCTCCGAAGCCAGGAGCGACCGGCGCCTGAGGCCGAAGACAGCGGGGCACGGGCATAAGGCCCGGCCCCACGATCCCTGACGTTTACTCTTCGCTGTCGCTGTCGGCGGCCGAACCCGGTGCGGCGCGGCGGCGCGGGGGGAAGCGGTCGCCCCCGGCGGGGCCGCCATGGCTGCGTGGCGGCGCCTCGGCCCGCTGGGCGGCGGCGCCGTCGATGGAACCAGTCCAGCCGGACGACCGCGGACGCGCGCTGCGCTCCTCGGCGGCGGCGATGGTGCCTTCCAGTTCGCGGATACGCTCCTTCAGGGGGGCGATCATCGGGCTGCTGCGATTGCGGGCCAGATATTGTTCCAGGTCGCCCTTCAGGCGCTGCAACTGATTGCGCAAGGTCGCCAGGTCCGTTTTCGGCTTGGCGGAGCGGAAAACCCGTTCCTCGTGTCTGGTCACACCCGTCCTCCATTCGCGCCGGCGTCAACTGTCGGCGGCTGGTCTGCCCCCCAGATATAGCAGCGACGGGCGTTTCATGAAACCCGGCGCGATGGGGGAGGGGTGACGCCGTTCTTATCGGGGTAGTCCTGCTTCCGGGGCGGCGTACGCTACCGGGCGCCCAGACAGCGGGATATCGCCTGCCGCAGCTGGGTGCTGTCCAGGGGTTTGGGCACGATGGCGAAGCCCAGGCTCTCCGCCTCCGCCACGCGGTCGCCATAGCCGCTGACCAGCAGGACGGGCAGGCCGGGGTGCAGGTGGCGCACGGCCTGGGCCAGTTCCAGGCCGTTGCGCCCCCCGGGCAGCACAATGTCACTCACCATCAGCGAGATGTCCGGCCGGTCGGCCAGCAGCGACTGGGCGGCGTCGGCCGTCGTGGCCGCCAGCACGCGGAAGCCCAATGCCTCCACCATGTCCCGCATGACCTTGGCCACCGTCGGATTGTCCTCCACCAACAGGATCTGACGTCCGTTGCCGGCGACCTCTGGAACGCCGTTGGCCGCAACGCCTTTGGCCGGGACGGTGCCGGTACCCGTGGCGGTGGCGGCGTCCTCTTCGGCCCGGGGAAGGTAGAGGGTGATGGTGGTGCCGGCCGCGGCGCTGTTCGGGACGGCCGCGTTCAGGCTGTCGGCCAGCGCCGCGCCGCCGGACTGGCGGGCCAGGCCGTGCACCTGAGCCAGCCCCAGGCCCGTGGACTTGCCGTCCCGCTTGGTGGTGAAGAAGGGGTCGAAGACCCGGTCCAGGATGTCCGGCGGAATGCCCGACCCCGTGTCGCAGACCGTCAGGCGTACGAAGTCGCCCATCAGGCCGCCGGTACGGTCGCTTTCGTGGCTGGCGGGATCGATGTGGACATTGGCGGCCGCCAGGCGCAGCACGCCGCCCCGGGGCATGGCGTCGCGGGCGTTGACCGCCATGTTCAGCAGCGCCAGGTCGAACTCCGTCCTGTCCACGCGCAGGGGCCACAGGCTGGGCGGCAGCGCCGTTTCCAGGCGGATGTCGCCGCGCAGCGCCGGGCGCAGCAGATCGGCGATGTCGCCGGCCATGTCCGACAGCCGCACCAGATCCAGGTGCAGGCGGGGCCGGCGGCTGAAGGTGCGCAGATTGTGGGTCAGCCGCTCCCCCCAGGCGATCGCCTGCAGCATGGCGTCCAACACCTCGCGCTGGGGTTCGGTGTGCGGGCGGCGGCACAGCACCTCCGCCCCGCTGCGCACGGTCATCAGCAGGTTGGCGAAGTCGTGGATGATGCCTCCCGTGATCTGGTCCAGCGCCTGCAGCCGCTGGGTGCGCAGCAGCGCGCCCTCCGCCTGCTCCCGTCGGGTCTCCGCCGCGCGCAGGGCCTGGGCCGCCAGCCTTTCCCGCCGGGCGCGGCGCATGGCCAGCAGCGTGGTGGCGCACAGCGCACCCATGACCGGCAGGGCCAGCAGCGCCAGCCATCCCAGGCGCCGGTGCCATTGGCGGTCCAGCTGGGCCCGGTCCACGCCCACCATCACTGTCAGCGGCGCGTTGGCGATAAGTCGGCAGGCCGTCAGCCGCTGTTGCCCCTCACTCGCGGCGCCGGCATCCGGCGGACTGGCGTCCCGGGAACCGGCATCCGGGGCGCCCTCGGCGCCAGCGGCGGGCCCAGTGGCGGGCCCAGCGGCGGGCCAGCCGGCGCGCCAGGCCGCGTGAAGGCCGGGACAGATGGGATCGACCTGCGCCCCGTCCATCGCGACTGGGCGGCCCGCCATGATCATGCCCTCGCGGTTGACCAGCAGGACGGTCGTCGCCGGGTCGTCTTGCGTCACCCGCCGGTAGAAATCGTCGAAATAGGCCAGCGACATGGAAACGGCGGCGATGCCGGCCAGGCTGCCGTCGGGGTGGCTTAGGCGGCGGGCCAGGCTGAAGACGCGCTGATCGCCCGATGTTCCGCTGGTGGCTGCCAGGCTGTCGGACGGGGGAATCAGCATCTCCGTCTGGCCGGCGCGCAACTGACCGTAGGCGGGGCTGTCGGTGATGTCGGGCCTGCCGGCGGCGGCGGTGTGGCGGCTGACGGCCAGGGGGCGGCCCTGTGCATCCCACAGCCACAGCGCCTGGATTTGGGGAATGCCGGCCACCATGCCGGCCAGGGCGGCACCCACCTGATTCGCGTCCCGGGGGCGGGCGAGGACGAGATGGGCGGGGTCGAGGTCGCGCACCCGGTCCAGGATCAGCCGGTCGCTCTCGATCACCTTTTGGGCGTGTTCGTCCACCGCGGCGGCGATGCGCTCCACCCGGTCGCCGGCTTGTGCGACGATGTCCCTGCGGCTTTCCAACCCCGCCGCGGCCAGCAGGGCCAGGGGGATCAGCACGGCGGCCAGCATCTGCAGGCGCAGGGCCGCGATGGTGGAGGGCGCCCGCGGCAGCTCCGCCTCCGCCACCCGCGGCGCCCCGATGTCGGAATTGACCGTCACGACCGCCCTTGCGTCCCTCAGTCCACGCCAGGCCCGATCATATGGTCCGGTTTACGCAATCTCCAATGGCGTTGCAGCCTATCCTTTTAGTTGAACTCAGGGTAGGCCGACAGGCTCGGTGGGAAAGGCCAGTTCGTGCCGCGCCCGCCACTCCGGCTTCACATAGTTGATGATGATGGTGCGGCGGATGCCCTGGAAGGGGCGTCGGGCGAAGCCGTGCCAGGTGTCGCTGCCGGGAATGAACACCAACCCGGTGTTGAAGCGGCCCGACGCCCGGCCGGCATGGCCGCCCTCGGGCCCGTCCATGATGTCGGTGCCGAGGTTTTCCGCGTCCGGCCCGGTGCTGAGGTAGACCAGCATGGTGAACAGCTTGGCGCCGATGTCGGTATGCGGCTCCAGCCAGAACCCCTCGCGGTCCAGGCAATATTCGATGCGCAGCGATGATCCGCCGAGATCCACGCCGAACTGGCGCGCCAGGGTGGCCACCGTCTCAGGCGCCTGGAAGGCGGCCGCCACGGCGCCGCACACCGGATATAGCAGCTGGTTGTCGGTCGACAGGAAGGTGCGGGTGGAGTTGTGCGTCTCCCGCCGGCCCCGGGTATCGTCGATCTCCGGCGCCGCGAAGGGCAGGGTGGCCAGCGCCTCCGCCACGGCGGACGGGAAGACGCTGTTGAGATACCAGTGGCGGTATGGACGATCGTCCCGGTCCGCCGCGTCCAGGCAGGCGCGCACATGGCGGCCGGTGGCGGCATCGAAGGCCTGCGGGTCGAAGGCAGGCGTGTCGGCGCGAGGATGCGGGGCGCCAAGGTGGGGTGCTGGAAAGCTCATCACATCTCCCCCTTGCCGGAGAAGGCGCTGCCCAGGCGCTTCAGGCCGGCGGTGACGCCGTGGCGCAGGGTCTCGCGCCGGGCGGTGCCGGCATCCACCATCCAATTCAACATGATGTAGCGTCTCACGCCGTCGTGCGGCTTGTGGCCGTGGAAGGAATTGTCGGTGCGACGGAACGCCACCAGCGTGCCGTCCAAGGGCAGCACCTCGGCCAGCATGTCCTCCATATCGTCGGCGCTGCGCAGCAGGCGCAGGCGGCCGCCCGGCGCCGTCCAGGTGTCGTTCAGGTACAGCAGCGCCGTCAGGCGCTTGGTGACGCTGTCGGTGTGGATGCGCCCGTCCTTGGGCACGCAGCGGCTGCGCACCGTCACCATCAGGGCATCGGGGTCCAGGTCCAGGCCGAAGGTCTCGGCGAAGGCCTGCGTCGTCTCCGGCGCTGTCAAGGCGGCCAGCAGGCGGGTGAAGCCGTCCAGGTCGCCCCGCTCCAGCTCCGCGCGCGATGGGGCCGGCACCAGGCCGCCATGGGGGCTGTCGGGAAAGTCATGGCGGGCGGTGACGGCCACGACGGGAGCGATGAAGCCGGTCATCACCAGGTGGGGAAACGGCTCCATGGCCGGGCGCAGGGCGCGCAGACCATCCAGGTTCAGGACACCGTCCGTCCGATTGGCCGGCGGCACTGGGGCCACGGACGGGGCGGGGGAGGAAAGGGCGGGCATGGATTGGAAACCTTGAGAGGAGCCAGCCGGGACGGACCCCCTGGCGATGCCCCCTTTTCCACCTGTCCCGCCGGCGGGGCGTTGATCCAGGTCAAGGCCATATCCCTCCGCATATGTCGCCCACGTTAACGGAATCCACCAGACTCATCATGGAGAATGCCGGCAGCGAGGGGACGCCCCGTACGGGGTTCGCCCTTTGCGATTTCGGGAGTGGTGGCGATGCGTTGGATTTCCGATCTGGCCTTGACCCGCAAGATGGCCATACCGCTGGGCATGCTGTTGATCGTGGTCTGCGGCCTCATTCTCTATGCCGGGGCGGCGATGACCACGCTGAACCGCCAGGCGGACCAGTTGGTCGACGTGCTGGCCCTGCGCCGGCAGACGGTGATGCAGCTGGCCAACGCCATGAATGAGGGCACGATCGCCGAGAAGAACCTGCTGCTGGAGCGCAACGCCGAGGCCCGCGCCGGCTTCGACAAGCAGCGGCACGACTACTTCGCCCAGGCCGTGGACCTCGCCAACCTGCGCTTGGCCCAGGTGGACACCGCCGCCGACCGCCAGCTGACGGAGGATATGGTCAAGGCGGTGAAGCGCCGGGCCGAGGTGTCGGACATCGTGGCGCCCATGGGCCTGCGCCAGGAACTGGACCAGGCTTACGACTTCTCGGCCAAGGAAGGCCGTACCGCCCGCAAGGCCGCCGCCGCCGCCATCGCCCTGCAGGTCAAGATGACGGATGGCGAGCTGGTGGCCGGCAAGGCGGCGGCGGCGGAACAGGGCCGCCGTGCCGTCATGCTGCTGGTTGTGGCCAGCGCCATCGGCCTGGGTGCTGCCGTCACCGTGCTGTGGCTGATCGTGCAGCGCCTGGTGGCGCGTCCGCTGGTGCGCATGGCGCACACCATGGAACGCCTGGCCGGCGGCGACCAGGACATCATCGTGGAGGGCACGGACCGCAAGGACGAGGTGGGCTCGCTGGCCCGCTCGCTGGAGGTGTTCAAACAGAACGCCCAGCGGGCGGAGATGCTGGCCCTGGAACAGATGGCGGCGCAGGAACAGCGCATGCGCCGCACCCAGGTGGTGGAGCGGCTGATCATGGACTTCGACCATGCCGTCGCCGTCGTGCTGGACAATGTCTCGACCTCCGCCGACCGTCTGCACGGCGCCGCCGGCACCATGAACAGCATGGCCAACGAGACGCGGGAGCAGGCGACCGTGTCGTCCGCCGCGGCGGAGCAGACCTCGGCCAATGTGCAGACCGTGGCGGCGGCGACGGAGGAGATGACCAGCTCCATCGCCGAGATCGGGCGGCAGGTGGTGCGCTCGTCCCAGGTGGCGTCGCGCGCCGTGGATGACGCCCGCATCACCAACCAGACCATGCAGGGCTTGGCCGAGGCTGCCACCCGCATCGGCGCCGTGGTGCAGATGATCCAGGACATCGCCGGGCAGACCAACCTGCTGGCGCTGAACGCCACCATCGAGGCGGCCCGGGCGGGTGAGGCCGGCAAGGGCTTCGCCGTCGTGGCGGGCGAGGTGAAGAGCCTGGCCAACCAGACCGCCAAGGCCACGGAGGAGATTTCCGGCCAGATCGCCGCCATCCAGACGGCCACGGGCGGGGCGGTGGACGCCATCCAGGCCATCGCCGCCACCATCGGCGACATTTCGGAAATCACCACCACCATCGCCTCGGCCGTGGAACAGCAGAACGCCACCACCACCGAGATCAGCCGTAGCGTCGCCCAGGCGGCGGTGGGCACGCAGGAGGTGACCAGCAGCGTGGTGCATGTCACCCGTGCCGCCGGCCAGGCGGGCGCTGCGGCCGGCGAGGTGCTGTCCGCCGCCGGCTCCCTCTCCGGCCAAGCCGCCACCCTGAAGCGCGAGATCGAGGCCTTCCTCACCGGCATCCGCGCGGCGTGACGTTCAATCGGGCCTGAAGCGGGGCAGGACTGTCGATGGGTGGTTCCATCCCGCCCGTCTGGCCCGCCCATTTGGCCTGTCCGTTTCGGTGGAGAGTCCGGATTCAAGCGGCAAGGGGTGTCCGCATCCGGACACTGTTCGCAAACGGACGCGGGGAATTCACGTTCAATCCATTGATAAATAAACGAGTCTGGATCTGGCATACCCTTTGCCATTGGAAGCCCGCAGCGTCCGCCTTGTGATGGGATGCTGGCGGGGTGGCCCTTCCCGGCCCGCCCTGTCCGACTGAAAAGGAAGTGGGGTTATGATGGTCCGGAACGACATCCTGATGGATATGCAAGAGGTCGCTGACACCCGGTCGCTGATCGAGCGGGTCGAGGATGCGCTGCTGTCGGTCAATCCGGACCTGTGGCTGGTGAGCGCCCTGCTGGTGGTGGCCATCCGCTGCCTGGGGGCGCTGTGATGGGCGCGCCGGGTTCCTCCAGCGCGGAAGGTTCCGTTGGTGGTGTCCACATCGTCAAGGGGACGGGCGTGGGTGGCACCGGCGGCATGGGCATTGGCATGGACCGCCGGGTGGAGAAGCCCAAGGGCTGGAAGGGTTGGGTGCACCGCGCCCGCACCGACAGGCGCGCCTGGGCGGCGGGCGTGGCGCTGCTGGCGCTGACCGGCGGGGCGGTCGTCCTGACCCAGACCCAGGGAGGCCAGACCGTTCGTGTGGCGGAGTCCCGCCTGACCGTGGCCACCGTGTCCCAGGGCACGTTCGAGGATTTCATCCCCGTGCGCGGCGCGGTGGAACCGCTGAACAGCGTCTACCTCGACAGCATCGAAGGCGGCCGGGTGGAGAAGAAGCTGGTGGAGGTGGGCCAGAAGGTGAAGGCCGGCCAGCCGCTGGTGGAGCTGTCGAACACCCAGCTGCAGCTGGACATCATCTCGCGTGAGGCGCAGGTGATGGAACAGATCAACCGCCTGCACGACACCGAACTGCAGCTGGAAACCAACCGCATCAGCAACCAGCGTGAGTTGGCGGAGTGCGACTACAATGTGTCCTGGCTGTCCAAGGACCTGGAGCGCAAGACGGCGCTGATCAAGACGGGTGCGTCTTCGCAACGCGACATCGACATCATCCGCGATCAGATCAAATGGTATGAGCGCCGGCGCGACCTGACGCTGGAGACCATGCGCACCACCGACAAGATGCGCGCCAGCCAGTACACCGAGATGCAGGACAGCACCCGCCGGCTGGAGGAGAACCTGGCCATGGCGCGCAAGAACCTGGACAGCCTGGTGGTGCGGGCGCCGGTGGACGGCCAGATCACCGTGCTGGACGTGGAGATCGGCCAGACCAAGCAGAAGGGTGAGCGCCTGGGCCGCATCGACCGCGACGACGGCTTCAAGGTCCAGGCCCAGATGGACGAGTTCTACCTGTCGCGCCTGGAATTGGGCCAGACGGCGGAGGCCGCCATCGGTGCCGGGGAGTACAAGCTGAAGGTCGCCAAGATTTATCCGCAGGTTCGCGACGGCCAGTTCCAGGTGGATCTGGAATTCTTGGGAGCGGCACCGCAGGATATCCGCAGCGGCCAGACCCTGCAGATGCGCCTGAAGCTGGGCGCGGCCACCACCGCGCTGCTGATCCCTAACGGCGGCTTCTACCAGGACACGGGCGGCGACTGGATCTTCGTGGTACAGCCGGGTGGCGCCTATGCCGAAAAGCGGCGCGTGCATCTGGGCCGGCGCAACGCCCAGATGATCGAGGTGCGCGACGGGCTGGCGGCGGGCGACCGGGTCATCGTCTCCTCCTATGGCGACCTGGCCCGCATGGACCGCATCGAACTGAATTGATCCGTTCGCGAAACGATCTTTGAATTTGTTGTCATAAGACGGGGATGGCAAGGATGCTGAAGCTAGTCGATCTGACCAAGGTCTACCGCACGGAAGAGGTGGAGACCACGGCCCTGAACCAGGTGAACATCCACATCAAGCAGGGCGAGTTCGTGGCCATCATGGGTCCGTCGGGCTGCGGCAAGTCCTCGTTGCTGAACATCGTGGGCATGCTGGACAACCCCAGCAGCGGCCAATACTGGTTCGGGGATGAGGATGTGGCCGGCTATGGCGAGCGTAAGCTGGCCGACATCCGCAAGAAGAACATCGGCTTCATCTTCCAGAGCTTCAACCTGATCGATGAGCTGACGGTGTTCGAGAACGTGGAGCTGGCGCTGCTCTACCACGACATCCCGGCGCGCGAGCGGAAGGAGCGGGTGAAGGAGGCGCTGGCCAAGGTCAACATCGCCCACCGTGAAAGCCACTTGCCGCAGCAGCTGTCGGGCGGCCAGCAGCAGCGCGTGGCCATCGCCCGCGCCGTCGTCTCGCGCCCCCGCATGCTGCTGGCGGACGAGCCCACGGGCAACCTGGACAGCGCCAATGGCGAAGAGGTCATGAACATGCTGACCGAACTGAACGGCGAGGGCACGACCATCGTCATGGTCACCCACTCCATGCCCCACGCCCAGTACGCCCGGCGCATCATCAACCTGTTCGACGGCCAGGTGGTGGCGGAAAACCTGCGCGCCGCCTGACGCTCCGCTTCCGTCCCGCCCGTTCCTGCCGCCGCCCTTCGCCGCAAAGGGGGAATGCTGCCCCATGTTCGCCAACTACCTGACCGTGGCGCTGCGCACGCTGATCAAGCACAGGCTCTATTCCGCCATCACAGTGGCGGGGTTGGCGCTGGGCCTGGCGGCGGCCATCCTGATCGGCCTGTTCGTCCATAACGAACTGACCTATGACCGCGACGTCACCGATGCCGACCGCATCCAGCAGGTGCTGGTCACCGCCACCCTGCCCGGCCGCGCGCCGGAGGATGGGGCGGCGCTGCCCATGCCTGTGGGGCCTGCGCTGAAGCAGGCTTTCCCCCGGCAGGTGGCCGAAATGGCCCGCATCCTGCCCCAGACATCCAGCCTCAAGCGGGATGAAACGCTGTTCAGCGAACAGGTGGCCGTGGCCGACACCAGCTTCTTCCGACTGTTCGACTGGCCCTTCCTGGCCGGCGACCGCGCCACGGCGCTGGACGACCCCAATTCCGTGGTGCTGACGCGCAAGACTGCCGCCAAGTATTTCGGCGACGCCGACGCGCTGGGCCGGACTCTGCTGGTGGACGGGCATCCGTTGCGGGTGACGGGCGTCATGCGCGACCTGCCGGCCAACACCCAGTTCGCCTTCGCCCTGCTGCTGCCCATGGACAGCCAGGCCAACCAGACCCCGGACTACCTGCGGGACCACTGGGGAGGGCTGATGACCCTGACCTTTGTGAAGCTGAAGCCGGAGGTCGACCCGCAGGCCGGCGCCGACGCCATCCGGGCCGGCCTTCCCGCCTTCGGCGCCGCCATCCCGCCCATCCGCACCAGCACGGGTGAGGTTCACCTGGGCGAGGTGTTCAAATTCTTCCTGGTGCCGCTGACGCAGGCCCATCTGCATCCGGTGCGCAACGCCATGGTGGAGGGGACCAGCCCGCTGGAGGTCGGCATCTTCACCGCCGTCGCCGTGCTGGTGTTGGCCATCGCCTGCATCAACTTCATGAACCTGGCGACGGCGCGGGCCTCCTTGCGGGCGCGCGAGGTGGCGTTGCGCAAGGTGGTGGGTGCCAGCCGCGGCCAGATCATGGCGCAGTTCCTGGGCGAATCCATCCTGCTGACCGGCCTGGCGCTGATCCTGGCGGTGGCGCTGGTGGAGGTGCTGCTGCCATCCTTCGCTGCCTTCCTGGGCAAGCCGTCGCTCGCCTTCAACTATCTGCGCGACGCGCGGGTACTGGGCTGCCTGGCGGCCCTGCTGCTGGCGGTGGGCGGCGTCGGCGGCCTTTATCCCGCCGTCTTCCTGTCCGCCTTTCAGCCGGGACCGGTGCTGAAGGGCAACAGCGGCGGCAGCGGGGCGGGTGGCCGCCTGCGCGTGGTCCTGGTGGTGGCGCAGTTCGCCATTTCCATCGGCCTGATGGTGGCGACGGGCGTGGTCTATGGCCAGCTGGCCTATGCCCAGGGCCGGGCGCTGGGCTTCAACAAGGAGAACGTCGTCGTCCTGACCGATCTGTACGGCCCGGACCTGCAGCGGAAGGCGGAGACGCTGCGCGACGCCCTGCGGCAGGACCCGCGCATCGCCTCCGCAGCACTGGCCGAGTCCTATCCCGGCAGCGGCACGGAGAACAACACGGGCGTGAACCATCCTGGGGCACCGGCCGATGACGGGGCGTTGGTGCTGCGCCGCGACGCCGTGGACCCGTACTATTTCGTCACCCTCGACGTTCGGCTGGTGGCCGGCCGCGTCTTCGATCGTGACCATCCAGCCGACACCATTCCTCCGGCCGACCCGGCCAATCCGCAGAAGCTGCGCCATGGCGGTGTGGTCCTGAACCAGTCGGCCGTGCGGCGCCTGGGCTACGCCTCGCCCGAAGCGGCTCTGGGCCAGCCGCTGATGCTGCCCGGCAAGGAGGGTGAGGCGGGGGTCGAGATCACGGTGGTGGGCGTGGTGGAAGACTTCCACCAGGGCAGCGTCCACACCGCCGTCGCGCCGCAGATGTTCCTGGTGACGCCCAAGAACTACAGCCAGCTGTTGATCCGGGTGAAGGCGGGGGAGATGGCGGGCGCGTTGGACCTGATCGACCGCAGCTGGCGCCAGCTGGTGCCGGACCGGCCCGTTCCGCGCGTCTTCCTGGATGCCCAGCTGCAAAGCGTCTATGAGCGCGAGACCAAGACCGGCCAGCTGTTCGCCGCCTTCTCGGGGCTGGCCATCGTCATCGCCGCCCTGGGCCTGTTCGGCCTCGCCTCCTTCACCGCCGAGCGGCGGACCAAGGAGATCGGGCTGCGCAAGGTGCTGGGCGCCGGCGTCACCGACATCGTGCGCCTGCTGGTCTGGCAGTTCTCCAAGCCCGTGCTGGTGGCCAACGTCATCGCCTGGCCGATCGCATGGGTCGCCATGCGCCACTGGCTGGACGGCTTCGCCGATCGCGTTTCCCTCAACCCTCTACTGTTCGTGGCGTCCGGCCTGTCGGCCCTGGTGGTCGCCTGGGCCACGGTGGGGCTGCACGCCGCCCGGGTGGCGGCCACCAAACCCGTCGTCGCCTTGCGCTATGAATAAGGAGTCCTCGCCATGAAGATGCTGGGTAATTTCCTGCGGGTGGCGGTGCGCATCCTGGTGCGTGATCGGCTGTACACCCTGCTGAACGTGGCGGGCCTCGCCATCGGCATCGCCGCCGCCAGCATGCTGGGCCTCTATGTCTGGCATGAGACGCACTACGACGGCTTCTTCAGCAAGGCTGGCCAGATCTACCGCGTCGACAAGACGGAATTCGTGCCCGGCCGCATGCCCATCACCTACGATTCCACGGCCAAGCCCCTGGGTCCGATGCTGAAGCAGGATTTCCCCGAAGTCGAGGCCATGGTGCGTGTCCACAGCGAGTCGGTGGTGGTTTCGCGCGACGGCAACGCCTTTCGCGAGCGGATGCAGGTGGTGGACGGCGACTTCTTCCGGCTGTTCGACCTGCCCTTCATCGCCGGCGACCCCGGCACGGCGCTGGCCGCCCCCGGCACCGTCGTGCTGCCGGAAAGCCTGGCGCGGAAGTATTTCAATGGTGTGGACATCCTGGGCCGCACGCTGACGCTGACCAACGGCATCAGCCTGACGGTCAGCGGCGTCATCCGCGACCTGCCGACCAATACCCACCTGCGGCGTGATGCCATGCTGACCAACATCGGGACCCGGCTGGGCGAGAATTTCGACGGCTGGTTCACCCGCATGGACACGACCTGGAACACCAACTTCATCCGGACCTACATCCTGGTGAAGCCCGGCACCGACCCGGCGGCGCTGACGGCGCGCTTCCCCGCCTTCCTGGCGGCGCGCGACCCCAACTATCTGTCGACCGGCACCAACAAGCCGGCCAAGGCCCTGGTGCTGACCGGCCTCACTCACATCCACACCGATCCCACCGGGGTCAGCGCCAACCTGCTGGGCGTGCTGCACGGCCTGCTGGCCGTGGCCGCCGTGGTGTTGGGCATCGCCATCGTCAACTTCGTCAACCTGTCGACCGCGCGGTCCTCCCTCAGGGTGCGTGAGGTGGCGGTGCGCAAGGCGCTGGGCGCGCCGCGCGGCATGCTGATCGGGCAATTCATCGTGGAATCGGTGCTGCTGACCCTGGTGGCGGCGGTGCTGGGGTACGTCCTGCTGGAAATGCTCATGCCCACCTTCGTGTCCGCGCTGGGCATCCGGTTCGACCGGGGCTACCTCTACAGCCCCTGGCTGCTGGTGGCGGAACTGGTGGGTGTGCTGGCGGTGGGCGGCCTGGCCGGCCTCTACCCGGCGCTGGTCCTGTCACGGCCCACCGCCTCGGTCCTGTTGAAAGGCGGAACGGTGTCGTCGGGCGGATCAGCGGTGCGCACCCTGCTGGTGGTGGCGCAGTTCAGCGCCGCCATCCTGCTGGCCATCTCCACCATCGTCATCTTCCAGCAGACGCGCTACGTCAGCAGCCAGCAGCTGGGCTTCAACGCCGAAGGCGTGCTGCTGGTGCGCGAGTTGCACCAGCCTGAGGCGCGCGCCCACATTGAAAGCTTCCGCCAGGCGCTGCTGCGCATCCCGGGCGTGGCCCAGGCGGGCGCCAGCTTCCATGCCCCCGCCGACGGGTCAGACAGCACCGACAACTACCATGTGCCCGGCACGGTGGACGACGGCACCATCGTCTTCCGCAGTGAATTCATCGGGCACGATTATCTGCAGGCCATGGGCGTGCGGCTGCTGGCCGGCCGCCTGTTCGACCGTGCCGCCACGGCGGACGCGCTGCGCGATCCGGCGGCGGCCCCGGGTGAGGGCATCAACAATGTGCGCCCCACCGACCCCCTGGGCCGCACGGTGGTGCTGTCGTGGCGCGCCGCCCAGCGCCTGGGCTTTCACACGGCGGAGGAGGCGGTGGGCCGCCAGGTGATCTATGACGTCGACTACCCGCTGACCATCATCGGCGTGGTGGACGACTTGCAGTTCAACAGCGCCCGGACGGAACTGCAGCCCACCGCCTTCCTGCTGGACGAACGCGGCCTGGACGTCATGGCCGTCCGCCTGACACCCGCCGCCGGGGCCGCCACGCTGGCCGCCATCGACCAGCTGTGGAAGGACACCTTCCCCACCATCCCCGCGAACCGGGAGTTCCTGGACGACCATATCCGCGACGCCTACACGGGCGAAATGCGCCAGGGGACCCTGTTGGCGGGCTTCACCGGCCTCGCCATCCTGATTGCCTGCCTGGGCCTGTTCGGCCTCGCCGCCTTCACCGCACAGCGCCGGACGAAGGAGATCGGGTTGCGCAAGGTGCTGGGCGCCGGCGTCACCGACATCGTTCGCCTGCTGGTCTGGCAGTTCAGCAAGCCGGTCATGGTGGCCAACCTGATCGCCTGGCCGCTGGCCTGGCTGGGGCTCAGCCGCTGGCTGCAGGGCTACGCCTACCGCATCGCGCTGAACCCGCTGGTCTTCGCCGTGCCCGGGCTGGCGGCGCTGGTCATCGCCTGGGTGACGGTGGCAGGCCATGCCGCCCGCGTGGCGGCGGCCAAGCCGGTGGATGCGCTGCGGTACGAATAAAGGGGCGGCCGCTGACGGAGGGAAGAAAAGGAAAGGAGGGGGCAATGTTCGGCAATTTCCTGAAGGTCGCCGTGCGGGTCCTGGTGCGCCAGCGCCTCTACACCGCCCTGAACATCGCCGGCCTGGCGCTGGGCATGGCCACGGCGGCCATGATCAGCCTCTTCGTCTGGCATGAGATGCACTATGACGGCTTCTTTTCCCACGCGGACCGCATCCATCGCCTGATCCGCACCTTCCACACGCCCAGCGGCGCCGCCGTGACCGTGGCGGCACAGGCCAAGCCCATGGGCCCGGCCCTGGCGCGCGATTTCCCGGAGGCGGAGGCCGTGGTGCGGGTGGTGAACCATGCCGTGGCCGTGCGTCGCGACAGCGCCGTGTTCGAGGTGCACCTTACCCTGGCCGACGCGGACTATTTCCGCCTGTTCGATTGGCCCTTCCTGGCGGGCGATCCCGCCACGGCCATCAGCCAACCCGGTACCGTGGTCCTGACGGAAACGACGGCGCGCAAGCTGTTTTCCAGCGTCGACATCCTGGGCCGCGCCGTCACCCTGACCTCGGGCGTGACGCTGACAGTGGCGGGCATCATCCGTGACCTGCCGTCCAACACCGTCTTCCATATGGAAATGCTGGCCAACATCGCCACCCGTCTCAACGACGGCTGGGATGAGCCCTTCGCCGCGGCCGACACCCAGTGGCACCACAGCTTCCTGCGCACCTACCTGCTGCTGAAGCCGGGGGTGGAGCCGGCGTCCCTGGTGGCACGCTTCCCCGGCTTCCTGGCGGCCCGCATGACGGAGTACCTGGACACGGCCACGGGCAAGCCCAGCGCGACCCTGGACCTGCAGCCGCTGACCCGGGTGCATGTCGAGGGCATCAGTGACGACGGCGTGCCTCTCAGCCTGCTGGTCACCTTCCTGGGCGTGGGGGCGCTGGTGCTGGGGATCGCGGTCATCAACTTCATCAACCTGTCCACCGCCCGCTCCTCCTTGCGCGCGCGCGAGGTGGCCATCCGCAAGACGCTGGGCGGGCGGCGCGGCATGCTGGTGATGCAGTTCCTGACGGAATCGGTGCTGCTGGCCCTCATCTCCGGCGCCCTGGCCCTGGTGCTGGTGGAACTGGCCATGCCCCGCTTCCTGGCGCTGCTGGACCTGCGCATGGATGCGCACTTCATATCCGGCCTGTGGATCGCGGCGGTGTCGCTGCCCCTGGTGGCTGTGGTGGGCTTGGCCGGCGGCCTTTACCCGGCGCTGGTCCTGTCGCGGCCCCGGCCGGGCGATCTGCTGAAGGGCGGGCCCATGGCGGCCGGCGGCGGGCGGTTGCGCGCCATCCTGGTGGTGGCCCAGTTCGCCGCCGCCATCGTGCTGGGCATCTCCACCGTCGTCATGCTGCAGCAGACGCGCTACGCCAGCACTCAGCGCCTGGGCTTCATGCCGGAAAACGTGGTGCTGCTGCGCGGATTGGACACGCCGGCCGGCCATGCCCACCAGCAGGCCTTGCGTGAGGCGCTGCTGCGCATCCCGGGCGTGATAGCGGCGGGCGGCAGCCTCTGGATGCCGGGCGACGGTGCCGATCGCTTCTCCTCCTACCGCCTGCCCGATACGCCCAAGGAGAAGGAACTGCAGCTGCGCACCGAGGGGGTGGACTTCGGCTACATGGAAGCCGTGGGCATGAAGGTTCTGGCCGGCCGGCTGTTCGACCAGGCCCACCCCATGGACGGCCAAGTCACCCGACCCGACGCGCCGGAGGATGAGGAGGCACCCCAGGGTGACAGCGTTGTGCTGTCCACCCTGGCCGTGACACGCCTGGGTCTGGGCACTCCGGAACAGGCCCTGGGCCGCACGGTGATCTATGGCGACCACACGGCCTTGACCGTCATCGGCGTGGTGGACGACGTGCAGTTCGACAGCGCCAAGTCGGTGCTGGAGCCGACCCTCTACCTGATCGAACCTCGGTTCATGGACGTCATGGCGGTGCGGGTGGCCGCCGGCGGCGGGGTTGGCACCTGGGCCGCCATCGACGACACCTGGCGCCGCCTCTACCCCGACCTGCCGCTGAAGCGGGAATTCCTGGACGACCACATCCGCGACACCTACGCCGCCACAGCGCACCAGGGCCAGCTGCTGGGCCTGTTCTCCGGCCTCGCCATTCTCATCGCCTGCTTAGGCTTGTTCGGGCTGGCGGCCTTCACCGCAGAGCGGCGGACGAAGGAGATCGGACTGCGCAAGGTGCTGGGCGCCACCGTGCCCGACATCGTGCGCCTGCTCGTCTGGCAGTTCAGCAAGCCGGTGGTCGTGGCGACGCTGGTTGCCTGGCCGGTGGCCTGGGTGCTGGCCGGCCGCTGGCTGGGCGAATTCGTCTACCGTGTCGATCGCGATCCCCTGGTCTTCGTCATCGCCGGCCTGGTGGCGCTGTTGATCGCCTGGGTGACGGTGGCCGGCCACGCCGCCCGGGTGGCCGCCGCCAAACCGGTGCGCGCCCTGCGTTACGAATAGGATGCCCGCCCCATGCTGCTGAACTATCTGCGTGTCGCGTTTCGTGTGCTCGTGCGCCAGCGGCTTTACGCCGCCCTGAACGTGGCGGGCCTGGCGCTGGGCATCGCCACGGCGGCCATGATGGCGCTGTTCGTCTGGCATGAGACGCACTTCGACGGCTTTTATCGCGATGCCGGCCGCATTTTCCGCGTGCTTCCGGCGCAATACCTGCCCGGCCATGAGCCCAGCCGCATGACGGTGACGGCGAAGCCCCTGGGGCCCGTCCTGGCGGCGGACCTGCCCGAGGTGGAGGCCATGGTGCGGGTGGTGCGCCATGCCGTGGTGCTGCGCGACAAGGGCGCGCCTGTGGAGGACCGCATCGCGCTGGTGGATGCGCCTTTCTTCCGCCTTTTCGACTTTCCCTTCCTGGCGGGCGACCCGGCCACGGCGCTGGCCGGACCTGGCACTGTGGTCCTGACGGAGGGGCAGGCACGCCGCTATTTCGGGACGACGGAGGTCTTGGGCCGCACCCTGACCCTGACGTCGGGCGCTGGACTGATGGTGACGGGCGTGGTGCGGGATCTGCCATCCAACACCCTGTTCAGCCGCGACATGCCCACCCAGATTTGGACCAACATCGCCACCAAGTTCCAGGACGGCTGGGACCCCTTGTTCGCCGAAAAGGACACCCGGTGGCGGGACGAGTTCCTTCAAACTTTCGTGATGCTGCGGCCGGGTGTGGCTCCGGCGGCCCTGGCGCCGCGCTTCCCGGCCCTGCTGGCAGCCCACCGCGAAGGAATGCAGGCCGTGGCGCCGGGCCTGGTGGAAACCCTGGAGCTGCAGCCGCTGACCGCCATGCACACCGAGCCGATCGAGGGCAGGGGCACATCTCCCGTCACGCTTGCGGGGTTCGTGGGCGTCGCCGGCCTGGTGCTGGCCATCGCCATCGTCAATTTCGTGAACCTGTCGACCGCCCGGTCCTCGCTGCGGGCGCGTGAGGTCGCCATCCGCAAGACCCTGGGCGGGCGGCGCGGTCAGCTGGTGGCGCAGTTTCTGTTGGAATCGATGCTGCTGGCCCTGGTGGCCGGCCTGTTGGGGCTGGCGTTGGTAGAACTGGCCATGCCCCGGTTCCTCAACCTTCTGAACGTGCGGTTGGACGCGGGCTTCCTGTCCGGCGCCTGGCTGCTGACGGCCATCTCGCCGCTGGTGCTGATCGTGGGTCTCGTGGGTGGCCTCTATCCCGCCTACGCCCTATCGCGGCCCCGGCCCACCGACCTGTTGCGGGAAAGCCGGGCCACCGGCGGCGGCCGGTTGCGCGCCGCCCTGGTGATGCTGCAGTTCACGGTGGCCATCGTGCTGGGCATCGCCACGATCGTCATCGGCCAGCAGACCCGCTATGCCAGCACGCAGAACCTTGGCTTTCGGGCGGAGGGGGCGGTGGTGTTGCGTGGATTTGACCGGCCGGCGGGATTGGCCGGCATCGACGTCCTGCGCCAGGCGCTGCTGCGCATCCCGGGCATCGCCGCTGTCGGTGCGGCCGCCAATGTGCCCAGTGACCGCAGCGAATGGACCAACAATTACCGCCTGCCGGATGCGCCGGAGGGATTGCCCGACCTGCTGATCCGCACCGAGCCGGTGGACGCAGACTATCTGCAGGCCCTGGGCGTGCCCTTGCGGGCGGGACGCCTGTTCGATCCGGCGCGTCCTGGCGACATCACCAGCCATGCCGCCCTGCGGGCGGGTGGTGGCGGCGTCACCATTCCCGCCATACTGTCGACCACGGCGGTGCGGCGCCTGGGCCTGGCCACGGCGGAACAGGCCGTGGGACACACGGTGATGTATGGCGGCGGCACCGCGCTGACCATCATCGGCGTGGTGGACGACGTGCAGTTCGACAGCGCCCGCTCCGGCTTCGAGCCCACGATTTACCTGGCCATGCATGACGACCGGTCCATTATGCTGGCACGTCTTGCGCCCAACGCTGACGCCGCCACCCTGGCCGCCATCGACGACACGTGGCGCCGGCTGTTCCCCGACCTGCCGCTGACACGTGAATTCCTGGATGATCATATCCGCCAAGTCTATGCGGACGAGGCGCGGCAGGGGGATCTTCTGGCCCTGTTCTGCGGCCTCGCCATCCTGATCGCCTGTCTGGGCCTGTTCGGCCTGACGGCCTTCACGGCGGAGCGGCGGACCAAGGAGATCGGCATCCGCAAGGTGCTGGGCGCCACCGTGACCGATGTCGTGCGACTGCTGGTCTGGCAATTCAGCAAGCCGGTGCTGGTGGCCAACCTGATCGCCTGGCCCGTGGCGTGGATGCTGATGGGCTGGTGGCTGGGCGGCTATGTCTATCGCATCGACCTCAATCCGCTGGTTTTCGCTTTGGCCAGCCTGGCCGCCCTGCTGGTCGCCTGGGCCACGGTGGCGGGCCATGCCGCCCGGGTGGCGGCGGCGAAGCCGGTCACGGCGCTGCGGTACGAATAAGATGACCGAATAGGCGCCATGCCCGTCGGCGGCTTGCCTTCCACAGGGCGGCGGTCCAGCCTGACGCCTCGGTTTCAACGAGGGGAAACGCATCATGGCGGCGATGGCGGTGACGGGCGCGGATGTCGAGGCGGCGGCGCAGCTTCTGGCGGGCAAGGCGGTGGCCACACCGCTGGTCACCAACGCGGCGCTGGACGCGGCGGTGGGGGCCCGCGTGCTGCTGAAGCCCGAGGTGCTGCAGCGCACCGGTTCCTTCAAGTTCCGCGGCGCCTACAACCGCCTGGGCCGCCTGACGGCTGAGGAACGGGCGCGGGGCGTGGTCGCCTGGTCGTCCGGCAACCATGCCCAGGGCGTGGCGGAGGCCGCCCGCCTGGTGGGCACCAAGGCCACCATCGTCATGCCGGCCGACGCCCCGGCCATCAAGGTGGCCGGCACGCGCGCCCTGGGCGCGGAAATCGTCTTCTATGACCGTTACACCGAGGATCGTGAGGTCATCGGGCGCGACCTGTGCGCCCGCACCGGCGCGGTGCTGGTGCCTTCCTACGACGACGCCCACATCATCGCCGGCCAGGGCACCGTCGGGCTGGAGATCGGGCGCCAGGCGGCGGCCCTGGGCCTGACGGTCGACGCCTGCCTGGTGAACTGCAGCGGCGGGGGCCTGGCCACCGGCACCGCCCTGGGCCTGAAGCAGACTTGTCCCCAGGCCAGCGTGCACACGGCGGAGCCCGAGGGCTTCGACGACATGGCGCGGTCGCTGGCCGCCGGGCAGCGGCTGGCCAACACGCCGGGCGGTAAATCCTCCTGTGACGCCCTGCTGGCGCCCATCCCGGGCACCTGTCGGTGCGGCCGCCAATGTGCCCAGTGACCGCAGCGAATGGACCAACAATTACCGCCTGCCGGATGCGCCGGAGGGATTGCCCGACCTGCTGATCCGCACCGAGCCGGTGGACGCAGACTATCTGCAGGCCCTGGGCGTGCCCTTGCGGGCGGGACGCCTGTTCGATCCGGCGCGTCCTGGCGACATCACCAGCCATGCCGCCCTGCGGGCGGGTGGTGGCGGCGTCACCATTCCCGCCATACTGTCGACCACGGCGGTGCGGCGCCTGGGCCTGGCCACGGCGGAACAGGCCGTGGGACACACGGTGATGTATGGCGGCGGCACCGCGCTGACCATCATCGGCGTGGTGGACGACGTGCAGTTCGACAGCGCCCGCTCCGGCTTCGAGCCCACGATTTACCTGGCCATGCATGACGACCGGTCCATTATGCTGGCACGTCTTGCGCCCAACGCTGACGCCGCCACCCTGGCCGCCATCGACGACACGTGGCGCCGGCTGTTCCCCGACCTGCCGCTGACACGTGAATTCCTGGATGATCATATCCGCCAAGTCTATGCGGACGAGGCGCGGCAGGGGGATCTTCTGGCCCTGTTCTGCGGCCTCGCCATCCTGATCGCCTGTCTGGGCCTGTTCGGCCTGACGGCCTTCACGGCGGAGCGGCGGACCAAGGAGATCGGCATCCGCAAGGTGCTGGGCGCCACCGTGACCGATGTCGTGCGACTGCTGGTCTGGCAATTCAGCAAGCCGGTGCTGGTGGCCAACCTGATCGCCTGGCCCGTGGCGTGGATGCTGATGGGCTGGTGGCTGGGCGGCTATGTCTATCGCATCGACCTCAATCCGCTGGTTTTCGCTTTGGCCAGCCTGGCCGCCCTGCTGGTCGCCTGGGCCACGGTGGCGGGCCATGCCGCCCGGGTGGCGGCGGCGAAGCCGGTCACGGCGCTGCGGTACGAATAAGATGACCGAATAGGCGCCATGCCCGTCGGCGGCTTGCCTTCCACAGGGCGGCGGTCCAGCCTGACGCCTCGGTTTCAACGAGGGGAAACGCATCATGGCGGCGATGGCGGTGACGGGCGCGGATGTCGAGGCGGCGGCGCAGCTTCTGGCGGGCAAGGCGGTGGCCACACCGCTGGTCACCAACGCGGCGCTGGACGCGGCGGTGGGGGCCCGCGTGCTGCTGAAGCCCGAGGTGCTGCAGCGCACCGGTTCCTTCAAGTTCCGCGGCGCCTACAACCGCCTGGGCCGCCTGACGGCTGAGGAACGGGCGCGGGGCGTGGTCGCCTGGTCGTCCGGCAACCATGCCCAGGGCGTGGCGGAGGCCGCCCGCCTGGTGGGCACCAAGGCCACCATCGTCATGCCGGCCGACGCCCCGGCCATCAAGGTGGCCGGCACGCGCGCCCTGGGCGCGGAAATCGTCTTCTATGACCGTTACACCGAGGATCGTGAGGTCATCGGGCGCGACCTGTGCGCCCGCACCGGCGCGGTGCTGGTGCCTTCCTACGACGACGCCCACATCATCGCCGGCCAGGGCACCGTCGGGCTGGAGATCGGGCGCCAGGCGGCGGCCCTGGGCCTGACGGTCGACGCCTGCCTGGTGAACTGCAGCGGCGGGGGCCTGGCCACCGGCACCGCCCTGGGCCTGAAGCAGACTTGTCCCCAGGCCAGCGTGCACACGGCGGAGCCCGAGGGCTTCGACGACATGGCGCGGTCGCTGGCCGCCGGGCAGCGGCTGGCCAACACGCCGGGCGGTAAATCCTCCTGTGACGCCCTGCTGGCGCCCATCCCGGGCACCATCACCTTCCCCTTGGCCCAGGCGCTGCTGGGGCCCGGCCTGGTGGTAACGGAGGCGGAGGTGCGCGCCGCCATGCGCTTCGCGGCCGCGAACCTAAAACTGGTGGTGGAGCCCGGCGGGGCCGCCGCTCTGGCGGCGCTGCTGGCCGGCAAGGTGGAAACGGCCGGCCGCACCATCGCCGTGGTACTGTCCGGCGGCAATGTCGACCCGGCCTTTTATGCCGAGATCTTGGCTGAGGCCGCCTGAGGCAAGCTTGCGGTAAGGGAAATGACCCCGGCGCGTCTGCGCACCTGGTCATGGGAAAGGGGTTACGGGAAAGGGATGAGCGGCATGGAACTCGAAGACCGGTTGGCGGTGAAGCTGCTGGCCCAGGCTCAAGCCCTGCTGGGCAAGGCGATGAACGAGACGCTATGCACCCATCCCGACCGCCGCCTGGTCCGCGCCCTGGTGGACGAGGCCCAGGCGATGATCGCCGAGTTCGGGGACACGTACTTCGAGGACAGGGCCGCTAAGGATCAGGCCGCTTCCGGCTGACCCGCCCCGTTGCCGTCCAACTGGGGGCCTTCCCAGCTGCGCCAGATCTGGCCGCGGCTGTCGCGGGTGCGGCGCTGGTCGGCGATGGCCGCCTCCAGGCTGCTCACGGCCCGCTCCAGCGCCCGCACGCTGCGGAAACGCTGCCCGTCCAGGGCCTGAAACAGGCTGTGCGAGGCGAAGAACTGGACGTCCCTGCCGTCCTGGACGGCCAGCCCCGCCGTATGGCGGGCGGTTTCGATGATGACCGCGGCGGGCGCGGGCGCCCGGGCGATGTCTTGATTTTGAATTCGCTGGCTCATGATGAGCTCCCTCTACACCCCGGCCATGACGGGGGTGTGAAAACAACACGATGGTTTTGTGGCTCGGACCCTGTGGGGGAGGAGCGCTGCGGCTGGACAAGGGCGGGGCGTGCATGCGCGCGCCCGGCGGATCGTCAACAGCGGCAGCCCATGCGCATGTGGGGACAGCGTCCGGCCAGGGCGGAAGCCTGGCGGTGGAATGGGCGTCGGGTCGGGAAAGTGCGGGTCATGGCTGGTCCTTCACGTTCCGGAGGAACCACGAAGGGGCTTCGTGGCGCTTTAGCGGTTGGTGACGCGGCGCAAGCTGCTCCGTCAAATGGCCGCGGGCCGGTTGGCCGGGCCCAACACCGGAAAAGGGAACGAACGGGCGGTTGTTCCTGAACGGCGAAGGGCCCGGCACTGGCCGGGAAGGAGGGCTGGGAGCGCCCCTTCCTTGGCGCCAAGGCTGTCATCCGCAGTTCATGCTGTCAATAAAGATAATAATGACGAATCTTTAATGTTGAATTGAGGATGGCGTCACTATCGGCAGATTTCCTGGGATCTCTCCCCCCGCGATGGCGTGGCGGAGAATGCCGATGGGGCCGGCCGCTGTCGGTGACGGTCGTCACGCAGCCCTTACCCCATTCGGGCATGCGGCAATTCAACATATTGCTGTGTTGAATTTACGGTAGATCACGCACGCGGGCACGGGCATTGACAGTTGCCCCGGCTCGTTGATCCTATGCCGGCCGGCTTAATCCCCGTCATTCGCCTGCCCATCCTTGAAGGGAATTGCCCCATGCGTCGTGCGTACTCGTCCCTGCTGACGGCCCTGCCGCTGATCGGCGCGCTGCTGGCGGCCCCCGCCTCCCAGGCCGCCGACCCGGTGGTCCACATCGGCTACATTCCGGTGCTGGGTGCGGCACCGGCCTACATCATCAGCCAGGAAGGCTGGGACAAGCAGGCGGGCTTCGAGCTGAAGCTGACGCAGTTCGACAGCGGCCCCAATATGATCCTGGGCTTGGCCTCGGGCACGCTGGAGGCCTACATGGGCGGCATCGGCCCCCTGATGGTGGCGGGATCGCAGGGCATCACGGTCAAGGTCGTGGCCTCCACCGCGGTGGAGGAGCTAGTGGTGGCCGGCGGGCCGGAACTGTCGGCCGAGGCGGCCAAGGGCGGCAGCAAGGCCGAAGCCATCGCCCGCCTCGCCGCCAAGCTGGGCCGCCCGGTCAAGATCGCGACCCAGCCCGTGGGCTCCATCCCCGACACGGTGCTGAAGTACTGGCTGCAGGAGGATGAGCACGTCGATGCGGCCAAGGTGCAGATTGTGCCCATGGGCATCGACGCCACCCAGCAGGCGCTGCTGGCGGGGGCGGTGGATGCCGCCACGGTGCGTGAGCCGGCCCTGACCATCATCCAGGACCGCCTGCCCACGGTGAAGGTGCTGGCCTATGGCAAGGACATGATCAAGGACCAGCCGGGCACCGTGCTGGGCGTTACCGGCGCCCTGGCCAAGGACCATCCGGAACTGGTGCAGAAGCTGGTGGAACTGGTGGACAAGGCCGTCACCCTGATCGCCCAGGATCCGGCGCGCGCGGCGGCGGACGTGGAAAAGGTGCTGGGTCGCGGCATCGTGGACGTGAAGACCATGCAGCGCGCCCTGACCTCTCCCGCCTCGCAATTCGTGGTCGATCCCCGCCGTATCGTGGAAAAGACCAAGACCCTGCAGGACTTCCAGGTGAAGACCGGCGTCTTGAAGAAGGCGGAGCCGCTGGATACGCTGTTCGACGCCAGCTATTACGAAAAACTCCATAAGTGAGCGTCGTCGTTTGACCTTCCCGACACCGCCGGATCAGTCCGGGGCCGCCCTGCCGGCCCCGGGCAAGCGCATACCGCCGTCCGCTTTCCTGGCCAAGCCGTCCCGGCGGTATCGCGGCCTGTGGGCGCTGCTGGGTGTCATCGCCTTCCTGGCGGTATGGGAAGCTGTGCCGCGGCTGGGGCTGGTGCGACCCGTCCTGCTGCCGCCGCCCAGCGCCATCCCCCAGGCCTTCGTGGCGGAGGTGCGCAGCGGGGCCTGGACGGCCGCCATCCTGCAAAGCCTGGGGCATTATCTCTGGGGCCTGGTCATCGGCTCGGTCGGCGGCATCGCCGCCGGCGTGCTGACCGGCATGTCCCGGCGGCTTGAGGATTTCACCAGCTGGGTGGTGCGCCTGCTGCGCCCCATTCCGGGCCTGGCCTGGGTGCCCTTCGCCATCATCTGGTTCGGTGTCACGCCCACGGCCGCCATCTTCATCATCGTGTTGGGCGTTTTCTGGATCAATTACTTCGCCGCCCTGGGCGCGGTGCAGGCCGTGGACCGTGACCTTCTGGAACTGGCCGACGCCTTCGGCCACCGTTCCACCCCGGCCAAACTGGTCAAGATCGTGCTGCCGGCCGCGTCCGGCGCCATCCTGGCGGGCCTGCGCACCGGCCTGGGCCAGGCCTGGATGTCGGTGGTGGCGGCCGAGCTGTTCGGCGTGCCGGGCCTGGGCCAGCGCATGATGCAGGCCAGCTCCTTGCTGGCGACCGACATCGTCATCGTCTACATGGCCACCATGGCCTTGTTCTACGGCCTGGTCGACATGGGCTTCGTCGCGGTGCGCGACCGCATGATGCGGTGGAAGGTTTAAGATGACGCAGACTGCCCCCATGATCGAGATCCGCGATCTCAGCCTGGCCTTTCCGAACCCCGCGTCGTCTGACGGACGCACCGTGGTGCTGCGCGACTTCAACCTGTCGGTGGCGCCGGGCGAGTTCATCGCCATCGTCGGCGCGTCGGGGGTGGGCAAGTCCACCCTGCTGCGCGTGGTGGCCGGCCTGGTCCCGCCCAACAGCGGCACCGTGATCCATGCGCGCAATGGCGCGTCGAACGGCCGCCGGCCCTACGGCCTGGTGTTCCAGGACGCCCGCCTGCTGCCCTGGCGCAGCGTGCGCGCCAACGTCGCCTTCGGGCTGGAGGGGCTGGGCTTGCCCCGCGCCGAACGCCGCCGCCGGGCGGAGGAGGCGCTGGCCCTGGTGGGCTTGGCGGACAAGGCCGGCCGCTGGCCGCACCAGCTGTCGGGCGGGCAGCGCCAGCGCGTGGCCATCGCCCGAGCGCTGGCGGTCGATCCCGACCTGCTGATGATGGACGAACCCTTCGGCGCCCTGGACGCCATCACCCGCCAGTCCCTGCAGGACGAACTGCTGGACCTGTGGCGGCGCACGTCCAAGACCATCCTGTTCGTCACCCACGACATTGATGAGGCCGTCTACCTGGCCGACCGCGTCATCCTGCTGGCCGGATCGCCCGCCACCGTGCGGTCGGAGGACAGGATAGTCACCGCCCGGCCCCGCGCCCGCGACGACAACGCCGCCCGCGCCCTGGCCACCCGCATCCGCGACCGCCTGTCCGACCTGATGGACGGCGGGGGGATTTGACAGGGGCGGGGCGTTGCCATTCATGGATGAATAGTTTGTCTACGAACTTGGGGAATTTCCCCGCATGGCTGAATAGGTGAGGGTTGGGCATCCGCTCGTCCCTTGTCACGGATCTGACGCCATGCCCATTCCCGCCTTCCCCCGCCGGCATCCCTCGCTGCGCATCATCGCCGCCGTGGCGGCGCAGCTGATCCTGGGGCAGCCCGCCGTCGCCGCCCCGCCGGCGCCCCCGCTGACCGTCGCCGTGCAAAACCCTGATGCCGTGTGGAACGCGGTGGCGGTGGAGGGCGCCCGTGTCTTCCTGGCCGGACCGCGCTGGACCGGGACCAAGTTGCCGCCCTTGGTGATGGTGGAGGGCGGCGGCGCGCCCAGGCCCTTCCCCGACGCCGCTTGGAACGCCTGGGTGCCCGGGGCCGATCCGGCCCACGCCTTCGTGAACATCAACGCCATCCACCGTGATGACGCCGGCGGCCTGTGGGTGGTGGATACCGGCGCCCCCGACTTCGGCGGCGATCCGCTGCCGGGTGGCGCCAAGCTGGTGCGCATCGACCTCAACAGGGGGCGCGTCGATCGTGTCATCCCCTTGGGGGCCGACGTCGCCCGCCCCGGCAGCTATGTCGACGACATCCGTTTTCACGGATCGCACGCCTATCTGACCGATGCCGGGCAGCCCGGCCTGATCGTCCTGGACCTGGCCACCGGTGTCGCCCGCCGGGTGCTGGACCGTCACCCGTCCACCGTGGCGCCCGCCGACCGGCCGATAGTCGTGGATGGGGAAACGGTGCTGGCGCCGGACGGCCGGCCCCTGGCCGTGCATTCCGATCCGCTGGAGGTCAGCCCCGACGGCGAATGGCTGTACTACGCGCCCCTGGAAGGGCCCTGGTCGCGGGTGCCCACACGCCTGCTGGATGATCCCGCCGTCCCCGCCGCCACCCTGGCCGACGCTGTGCGACCCTGGATCGACCTGCCGCCGGTGGGCGGCACCGCCATGGGGCCGGACGGCAGCCTGTACTACACCGACCTGGCGGCCAACGCCGTACGCCGCCGCGCCCCCGACGGCAGCGTGACCAGCGTGGCCCATGACGCGCGCCTGCACTGGGTGGACGCGCCCTATCTGGCGGCGGATGGTACCCTCTGGCTGCCGGCGGCGCAGATGGACCGCGTGGCCCTGTTCCACCACGGCAAGAGCCAGGTGCGGGCCCCCATGACCATCTTCACGGTCCGGACCCGTTGAGCGTGAACAGGCCGGGGCGATGACCCCGGCCTTCCCATAACAACAGTTCGGTTCAGCTCAGAACTGGTCTTCCGACAGGGCCATCAGGGTGCGGTGGCCGGTGCGAATCAGCTCGGCCAGGCCCAGCGACGGGCCCACCACCTGTTCCACGAAGAAGCGGGCGGTGACCAGCTTGCCCTCGTGGAAGGCCACGTCCTGGCCCTGGGCCAGCGCCTGGTTGGCGGCGACGGCACCGCGGGCCAGCAGGAAGGCGCCGGTGACGTTGCCGAACAGGGTCAGGTAGGGCACGGCCCCGGCCGCCGCCGCGCGGGCGTCGGCTTTTACATTGTCCACCAGGAAGGACGTCGCGCCCTCCAGCGCCGCGATGCCCCGCTTCAGGCCCTGGGCGATGGCGGCCAGGTCGTCGCCCGGCTGGGCGGCGGCCGCGTCGGCCGTTTCCGCCATCAGGGCGAACAGGGCGCGGGCGGTGGCTCCGCCGTCGCGGCCCAGCTTGCGGAACACCAGATCGTTGGCCTGGATGCCGTTGGTGCCCTCGTAAATCGGGGCGATACGGGCGTCGCGGTAATACTGGGCGGCCCCCGTCTCCTCGATGAAGCCCATGCCGCCGTGCACCTGCACGCCCAGGCTGGCCACCTCGACGCCGATGTCGGTGCTCCAGGCCTTGGCCACCGGGGTCATCAGGTCGTTCAGCAGGCCGGCCTGTTTGGCGGCCTCCGCGTCCGGATGATGATGGCGGCCGTCCAGGGAGGCGGCGGTGAAATAGACGATGGCGCGCGCGGCCTCCACCTTGGACCGCATGGTCAGCAGCATGCGCCGCACGTCGGGGTGGTGGATGATGGTCACCGGCTGCGGCCCGCCCGCCACGTCGCGGCTCTGCACCCGGGTCTTGGCGTAGGCCAGCGCCTGCTGGTAGGCGCGGTCACCGATGGAGACGCCCTGCAGCCCCACGCCCAGGCGAGCGTTGTTCATCATGGTGAACATGTACTCGATGCCGCGATTCTCCTCGCCCACCAGGTAGCCCACGCAGGCACCCTTGTCGCCATAGCTCATGACGGCGGTGGGGCTGGCGTGGATGCCCAGCTTGTGCTCCAGGCTGACGCAATAGGCGTCGTTGCGCTCACCCGGGGTGCCGTCGGCGTTCAGCAGGAACTTCGGCACGATGAACAGCGAGATGCCCTTGGTGCCAGAGGGCGCGTCCGGCGTGCGGGCCAGCACCAGGTGGACGATGTTGTCCGTCCAGTCATGGTCGCCATAGGTGATGAAGATCTTCTGCCCGCTGATGCGATAGGTGCCGTCGTCCTGGCGCACGGCGCGGGTGCGCACAGCGCCCACATCGGAACCCGCCTGCGGCTCCGTCAGGTTCATGGTGCCGGCCCATTCGCCGGAAATCAGCTTTTCCAGGTACAGCGTCTTCTGCTCATCCGACCCGTGGGCGGTCAGCAGTTCCACCGCCCCCTGGGTCAGCAGCGGCCCGAGCGCGAAGGACATGTTGGCGCTGGTCCAGGTTTCCAGCAGCGCGATGAACAGGGTCCAGGGCAGGCCCTGGCCGCCATGGTCGGGGTCGAAGGGCACGCTGTTCCAGCCACCCTCGACAAACTGGCGGTAGGCGTCCTTGAAGCCGTCGGGGGTGCGTACGCCCGTGTCCGTCAGCCTCGCGCCCTGGCGGTCGCCCACCACGTTCAGGGGCGCCAGCACGTTGTCGGCCAGCTTGGCGCCTTCCTCCAGCACGGCGTCCACCAGGTCGGGGGTGGCGGCCTCGAAGGCGGGGTAGGCGGCAACTTTATCCAGGCCGACGACGGAATTCAGGACGAAGCGGATTTCCTTCAGGGGCGCTTGATAGGTCATGGTCTCTCGGGTCCTCCCGGGGGACCCGCCGGTGGGGCCCGGTGCCCGTCGCTTCAGGACTGGGGCGGGACCCGCACGGCCGGCGGGGGTGCTCAATGTTATTGGGCGGGCGGGCCCGATCATTGAGCGGAAGGGCCACGTCCCGTCGACGCGGGGCCCATCCTGCCGGGACGGCGGCGGACGGGCAAGCGTCGCCGAAAGTCCGGCCCGGATCCCGCCGCCGCGACGGACTGGCACGCTCTTTGCTTTCCCTGTAGGCCAGCATCGGATCGGCCCCCATCGGCCGGTCGTTTTCCAGGTAAGTGAGGTCCGGTCGTGAACAGCGCACTGTCCACCACGCAGTTGACTGCAGCACAGGGTTTGACGTCTTCCGCCCCCGCCAAGATCGTGGCGGCGGTGCAGCAGGCCAGCACCAGGGCCGGGGTAGATTTTTCCTATCTGCTGAAGCAGGCGTCGGTGGAAAGCGGCTACAACACCAATGCCAAGGCCAGCACCAGCAGCGCTACCGGCCTCTACCAGTTCACCGACTCCACGTGGCTGAACATGGTGCAGCAGCACGGCGCGGAGGTCGGCCTGGGGCAGTACGCCAGCGCCATCAAGACCCGCGGCGACGGCAGCGCCTACGTCGCCGATCCCGCCACCCGGCAAAAGATTCTCGACCTGCGCAAGGATGCCGACACCTCCGCCATGATGGCGGCCCAACTGGCCCAGGACAACAAGACCACCCTGCAGCAGCAGGTGGGTGGCACCATCGGCGGGACCGAGCTGTACCTGGCCCATTTCCTGGGCGCCGGCGGCGCCTCCAAGTTCCTGAACGCGCTGAAGAAAAACCCCAACCAGGCGGCCGACGCCGTGGTGCCGGACGCGGCCGACGCCAACGACGCCGTCTTCTACGACGCCAACGGCAAGGCCCTGTCCCTGGGCCAGGTCTACGACCGCTTCGCCAAGAAGTTCGACGGCACGGGCGGTGCCAGCGCGGACAAATATGCCGGGTCCACCACGCTGGGCACCGTGCAGACGGCCGACAGCACGTCCCAGCCGTGGGACATGGTGCGGGGCGCCAGCTCGTCCAAGATGCCGCTGTCCACCTACACCATCATGATGCTGAACGCCCTGGCCGCGCCCACCGAGGATGAGGACCAGGACAACAAAGACGGCTACAGCCAGCAGGAACAGCGCATGACCGCCAACCGCGCGCCCAACATGGCCGCCGCCTACATGGCCAGCGCCTAAAGGGCGGCGGCCTCCGGCGTCGCCGGCACGGCCAGCCAGGCCTTCACGCCGCCGTCGCTGACCTGCCCCAGCTGGCCGCCACACTGTCGCGCCAGCTGTTCCAGCAGCAGGTGGCCCAGGCCGGTGGGGGCCGGGCGGAGATGATGGATGCCTTCAGTGCCGGAATCTTCTGCCGGCCCGGCCGTTGTTGCCGGGCTTTCGCCGTTGGGGGCGGGCGGCGGCAGGCCGACGCCGTCATCCTCCACCCGCAGCACCCATCGCTGTCCCTCCGTGCCCAGGCGCACGGCCACGGTGCCGGGCCGCCCGGCGGGGAAGGCGTATTTCAGCGCGTTGGTCAGCAGCTCATTGGCCGCCAAACCCAGGGTCACGGCGGCCCGCTGCGGCAGCTTCAGGTCCTCCACCTCGACGGTGAAGGTGATGGGACGGCCGGCGACATGGGCGGCGGCCAGGTTTTCCACCAGTTGGCCCAGGAAGGCGCGGGCCGGCACGAAGGGCTCGCGCTGCAGCCGCTGCAGGCTGGAATAGACCAGGCCCAGCACCCGCACCCGTTCCCCCGCCTTGGCCAGTTCCCCCGCCTCCTTGGCACCCGCCCGGCTTTCCGCCACCATCAACAGGCTGGACACGGACTGCAGGTCATTGCGGATGCGGTGATAGATTTCACGCAACAGCATGGCCTGCTGCTGTTCCCCCGCCGCCAGGGTGTCCAGGGCGTCGTGCAATGCTGCGATGATGGAAACCACCACCAGGCTGGTCACGACGAACAGGGCGGGGCCCGCCCAGCCCTTGGGCGGCAGGGCCGCCAGCCGGTCGGGCAGGGTGGCCAGCTGGTGCGGCCAAGGCATGCCGTCGTCGGCCGGTGCGAAGAAGGGCAGGGCCAGCGTCGTGCTCAGGACCACGGCCACCAGGCCGGGGCCGACCCCGAACCACAGCGTGCCCAGTACCAGGGCCGGGAAGAAATGCACGACGGGATAGCCGTCCAGCACGTCGTCCAGCGCGAGACGCACGCCGAACGCCAGGCACACCAGCAGGGCGGCCCCGGCATAGCGCACAGGCGCTGATCGCCGTCGCAGGGACAGGAAGGTGGTGATGAACGGCTTCATGGCGGCCGATCATACAGCCGCCTCGGCCGAACGCACTACTGCGGGTGGCTAGGATCGTTGGGGGTACAGCCGTTAGAAATGGACCAGGGCCGGATCTTCCGACCGGCCGGCCATCATCTGGCCGCCGCACGCGCCACCCGCCATCTGCGGCGGGACGGACACGGCGGCATCGCTGTCATCGGCCAACGGGGTCTGGCCCACCAGGGCGCCACCCCGCAGCAGCCTAAGGTAAAGGGGCATCGGGGAGGGGTGAGGGCCAATGGGGGTCGAGGTCTTGCCAGGCATAGGCTCTCTCCCTCTCTTGGGGTGGGCCGGCGACTGACGCGCGGCAACACCACGGGCTCCTTTATCTCTACAACCAAGGGTCTCATGGCCCCCGAGTCGCCGTCAATTGACGCCAAAGGTCAGTACTGGCCTATGCCTGGGCCCCGTTTCCCCGAAAAATCCTGCCTATTGGGGTAAGATTTTCCCTGGGTTCATGAGGTCGCGCGGATCCAGCAGGCGTTTCAAGCTTGCCATAAGATCGATTTCCAGGGGTGACCGCGCGCGTGCCAGTTCGTTGCGTTTCTTGTTGCCGATGCCGTGCTCGGCGCTGATCGACCCGTCCAGCTCCAGCACCACGTCGTGCACCGCCCGCATGATCCGCTCGCCCAGGGCCAGGAAGGCGTCGCGGTCGGCCGGATCGTCGCTGTCCGGCCGGGCAATATTGTAGTGGATGTTGCCGTCCCCCAGGTGGCCGAAGGGGTAGGGCCGGGCGCCGGGGCACAAGGCCGCCACCGCCCGGTCGGCCCGCTCGATGAACTGGGGAACGCGGCTGACCGGCACGGCGACGTCATGGTGCAGGGCGCCACCCACCTTGCGCCCGATCTCCGGCAGGCCCTCGCGCAGGCGCCACAGCTTCTGCCGCTGGTCGCCGCTGGCGGCCAGGGTGGCGTCGGTGGCCTCACCCGCGTCGATGGCCTCGGCCAGGGCCGCCTCCACCGTGTCGCGCAGGGCGTCGCCGGGAGTGCCGGCCGTCAGTTCCGTCAGGATGTACCAGGGGGACGGCTCCGACAGCGGGTCGTTCTGTTCACCCAGGTAGCGGGCGGCGCCGTCGATGGCAAAGCGCGGCATGATCTCGAAGGCCGAGACGGCATCGCCGCTGGCTTGGCGCAGGCGTTTCAGCAGGCGCAGGGCGGCGGTCACGTCGGGTACCGCCACTAGCGCCGTTTCCATCTGGCGCGGCCGGGGCACCAGCGACAGGGTGGCGGCGGTGATGATGCCCAGCGTGCCCTCCGCACCCAGGAACAGGTGCTTCAGGTCATAGCCGGTGTTGTCCTTGCGCAGGCGGCGCAGGCCGTTCCACACCCGCCCGTCGGGCAGCACCACCTCCAGCCCCAGCACCTGGGCGCGGGCGTTGCCGTAGCGCAGGGTCAGGATGCCGCCGGCATTGGTCGACAGGTTGCCGCCAATGGTGCAACTGCCCTCGGCGCCCAGGCTCAGGGGGAACATCAGGTCCACGTCGTTGGCGGCCTGCTGCACCGTGGCCAGGATCACGCCCGCCTCCACCGTCATGGTGTGGTCCAGGGGATCGACCTCGCGAACGCGGTTCAGGCGCCCCAGGTTCAGCAGCAGGCTGCCCTCGGCCGCCAGGGCACCCCCCACCAGGCCGGTGTTGCCGCCCTGGGGCACCAGGGCGATGCCCGCCTCCGCCGTCAGGCGCACCACGGCCGCCACTTCTTGCGTGCTGGAGGGGCGCAGCAGGGCCAGCGGCGTGCTGACGGCGTTGCCGCGTGCCTCCGTCAGGTAGGGGGCCTGCGCGTCCGTATCGGTGATGTAGCCGCCGGGCCCCAGCAAGTCGGACAGGGATTTCAGGCAGGCCAGGGCGGATTCGGAAAGGCGGACGCTCATGGGGCTTCATCCGGAATCAGGGCCACCAGGTCGGTGATGCCCACGTCCTGGCCGGCCTGGGTCAGCAGGGTGGTGACCTGGCCGCGGTGATGGGTCTGGTGGTTGAAGAAATGTACGATCAGGTCGCCGAAGCGGCGGGCGCAGGCTGTGCCGGTGCTGCTGGTGTAGGCCAGCACGTGGTTCAGGTCGCAGGGGCGGATGCAGGCCGCCCACTGGCCGATGGCCGTGTCCATCACCTGGCGATCTGCCGCCAGGCTGGCCAGGTCGGCATACAGCGCCTCATCCAGGCGGGTGGGTGGCGGCAGGGCCATCACCGGGTCCAGGGTGGTATAACCGGCGGGGTGGGTGCGGAAACGGCGCAGCCACAGCAGGTCGGCCACCATCAGATGGTTCAGCGTGCCCAGGATGGAGCGGAAGAAGGCCCCCCGGTCGGCGGTCAGGGCCTCGGCCGGCAGGCGCGCCGCCGCCTCCAGCACCTTGGCGTTCATCCAGGCGTTGTACTGGGCCAGCAGGACGATGTGCCGGGGATCGGCCATGGGCGGGACCTCGGGGAAGCCAGGGGCGTTTGGCGCCAGAGTGTCCGCTCCCGCCCGCTGTGATCAAGTGCTAACGGTGTGGTTCGTTAACCGGTTCCGTTTCAGGGCCGGGGCGCCGCCGCCCGGCGCAGGCGGTCATTGATGGCCAGGCCCAGGCCCACCTCGGGGATGGCCATGACGGCGATGCCGCTGAGACCGGGCTTGTCCAGCTTGCGCAGCATGGCGAACAGGTTGGCGGCGGCCTCGTTCAAATCGCCGGAGGGCGACAGGTTCAGCCGCTCCGCCCCGCCCAGGACGAAGCGGTCGGGGCCGAAGCCCAGCAGCGCTTCATCCTTGGCGGCGTTCAGCGCGTTCAGCCGCACCGGCAGGCCCGGGGCGTAGTGGCTT
Organism: Nitrospirillum amazonense; assembly: GCF_007828035.1. GTDB lineage: Bacteria > Pseudomonadota > Alphaproteobacteria > Azospirillales > Azospirillaceae > Nitrospirillum > Nitrospirillum amazonense. The sequence goes on from NZ_VITV01000001.1 coordinate 880,130, forward strand.
TCCAGCATGCCGGGCGCTTTTATGCCCGTGCCCGGGGTCGCTGCGCGCTTAATGGGGCCCAGCACGGCCTCGATTTCCTCCGGCGTGATGGAACCGGGGCGCAGCAGCACCGGGTGCGCGCCCGACAGGTCCAGCACGGTGGACTCCAACCCCACCGGGCAGCGGCCGTCGGCCAGGATCAGGGCCAGGCGGCCGCCGCCGCCATCGGGGAATTCCTCGCGCACATGAACGGGCGCGGTGGGGCTGACGTGGCCGGACCGGTTGGCGCTGGGGGCGGCGATGGGTCGGCCGCTGGCTTGCAGCAGGGCGCGGGCGGTGGGATGGCGCGGCACCCGCACCGCCACCGTGTCCAGCCCCGCGCTGACCAGCAGCGACAGGGCGGCATCCGCCCGCCGGGGCAGGACCAGGGTCAGCGGGCCGGGCCAATACAGGTCGGCCATCTGGTGCGCCCGCTCATCCATCACGGCGTAGCGCTCCACCGCCTCCACGTCCGGCAGGTGGACGATCAGGGGGTTGAAGCTGGGGCGGCCCTTGGCGGCGAAGATGTCGGCCACCGCCTGGTCGTTGCCGGCGTCGCCGCCCAGGCCATAGACCGTCTCCGTCGGGAAGGCCACCAGCTTGCCCGCGGCCAGCGCCTGCGACGCGCGCTCCAGCGCCTCTTTGGTGGGCGGGGACATGTCGGGGGCTGTATGGGACTCGGTCACGGGGCGGCACCTGGCAAAAGGGGTCACCTTATCTAGCCCACCCGTCCGCCCGGTCCAAGGGCACTGGCCGCAGGGCCGGCCTCCCCTTTTGGGGCATCACCCATTGTGCACTGCACACTTGCCCGCCACCGTCGCCGGGTCCACACTGCCGGCCACGGTCATTCCTGAAGGGGGAGCCATCATGGCGGGGCACGTCGTCACCATCGCGCAGCAGAAGGGCGGGGCGGGCAAGACCACGCTGGCCATCCAGCTGGCCGTGGCCTGGTCGCTGGCCGGGCTGCGTGTGGCGGTGGTGGATATCGACCCCCAGGGTAGCCTGACCGCCTGGTTCGGCCTGCGCGCCCAGGCCCTGGACGACCCCGGTCTGACCCATATGCAGATCAACGGCTGGCGCACCCAGAAAGAGGTGGAACGCCTGGCGCGGGAACATGACGTGGTGGTGATCGACAGCCCCCCGCATGCCGAGACGGAGGCGCGCATCGCCGTGCGCGTGGCCGACCTGGTGGTGGTGCCGGTGCAGCCCAGCCCCATGGACCTGTGGGCCACCCGCCCCACGCTGGAGATGGCCAAGGCGGAAAAGCGGGCGGTGCTGGTGGCGCTGAATCGCGTGCCGCCCCGCGCCAAGCTGGCGGACCGGCTGACGGAGGCGGTGGCGGGCCTGGGCGTGCCCATGGCCGAGGCCGCCATCGGCAACCGCGTCGGCTTCGCCGGCGCCATGATGGACGGCCTGTCGCTGCAGGAAACCGACCGCCGCGCCAAGGGGTCGGAGGAAATCGCCGCCCTGGCCGGCGAAATCCTGGCCCGGCTGGGCGGCACCCTCACGGCCGGAAATCGCAGCGCCAGCGCCTGAGGCCGGGCCCTATCCGCGCGGGTGCCTTCATTGCACGGGACGCGCGCGGCGGTGTATACCCGACCAGCCGCCTGGGGGGCTTGGGCGGCGTTGGGTTGGGGTTGCCATGCAAATCTTGTCGCGCCTGCTTTCGCGCCGTTCGCCCGCAACCGTGGAGGTGGTGGCGCCTGTTCTGCCGGACGTGGTCATCGCCGAACCGTTCCATGCCTTCATCCATCGGCTGAACGCCATCACCGTGCCCGGTGACCTGCGCGCCATCCGCACCGGGCGGGCGCTGCAGGCCATCGTCATGGACGAGGCGGGGGCCCAGGTCCGGGTGGGGCAGATCACCCAGTCCGCTCCTGGCGTCGATCGCATCGCCTTCCCGGAATTCCCGGACGGGACGGGCCCCGCCTTCTGGCTGTTCGTGGTCGAAACGTTGGGCGAGGCCGATCCTGCCCCCCTGGTGCCGGCGCTGCGCGCCTTGGCGGCCGGCTTGGGCCAGCGGCCGCTGCTGGCGGTGGGCTGCGAAGGCCCCCGCCTGGACCGCGCCCAGCTCAGCTTCGCCATGATCAGCGACGAGCCGCCGGCCGCCACCCTGCCGCCCCTGGACCAGCCGGTGGTGGACGGAAGCACGCTGTCGCCGGAACAGCGGCAATGGCGGGAAGAGGGGGTGGCCATCCTCAAGGGCTTCCTGTCCGACGATCTGCTGGATCCCTATATCGCCCGGCGCGAGCAGGTGGGCCGGCCGGGGGGCTGGCGCTCCCCCACGCCCTACATGCATGTGGAGGAGTTGCGGCGCATTTGCCTGCACCCGCCCCTGATGCGGGTGCTGAACAGCCTGGTGGGGGAGGAGATGCTGCTGCACCTCAATCTCACCGGCTGGGTGTCCACCGAGCGTGACTGGCATCAGGACGAGTATCTCAGTCCGCCCTTCGTGAACAGCTGGTACGCGGCCGTGTGGATCGCGTTGGACCGCATCCACCCCGACGCCGGACCTTTCGAATACATTCCCGGTTCCCACCGCTGGCCCCTGCTGCGCGGCGCGCGCGTGCGCCAGTTCATGACGGATGAGGAACGGCGCCTGGCCGCCGTGACCGACAGCGGCTATGACGCCTGGCCCAGCGTCACCCAGGCCTATGTCGCGCCCATCGTGGAGGCGGAAATCGCCCGGCGCGGTGTCGAAAAGCGCGCCTTCCTGGCGGAAAAAGGCGATGTGCTCGTCTGGCACGGCCGCCTGATGCACCGCGGTTCCCCCGCGCGGCAGCCGGGATTGGAGCGGCGGTCGCTGATCGCCCACTACACCGGCGTGAACCACCGTCCCGACATGCCGGACCGCCGGGTCGAGGGTAGCGGGCAGTACGCCGTGTTCCACACCCCCCTGATATGACCTCTCCCCACTCCATCAGCCGGCCTTCCCCATGAACCTCCTGTCCCGCCTCCTCGGCCGCCGGCCGGAACCCGCCGCCGTCGCCACGCCGGCGGCCGCACTTCCGCCGCTGCTGATCGTGGAGCGGGTGGTGACGCGGGTGGCCAACCTGGAAATCGTCGAGGTGGCAGGCGACGTCCGGGCCGGCCGGGCGGAGCGTAAGCTGCACGCCCTGCTGGTCGATGAGGCCACCGGCTTGGCGCGCCAGGGACCGCTGGTGTCGCGCACGCCGGATGGCCTGTTCGACGGCGATCTGCGCTGTGACCGAGTCACCGTGCCACCCTTCCCCGCAGGCTGCGGTCCCGTCTATTGGCTGTTCGTGGCCGAGGCGGAAGAGGCGCCGGACGCCCAGGCACTGGCGCCCGCGCTGCTGGCCCTGGCGCGCACGCTGGGGGACCGGCCGCCCCTGGGCGCCCTCTGCTACGGCACGCCGCCGGACAGCAGCGGCGGCATCCGCTTTTCCATGTTGAGCGACCATCCCGATCCCCAAGGACTGCCGCCCCTGGACCAGCCGGTGGTGGACGAGGCCACCCTGACCCCCGAACAGCGGCAGTGGCGGCGCGAGGGCGTGGTCCTGCTCAAGGGCTTCCTCGGCGACGACCTGCTGGATCCCTATATCAAGCGGCGCGAACAGGTGGATCGGGCGCTGGGCTGGATCACCCCCACCCCCTATATGCAGGTGGAGGAGTTGCGGCGCATCTGCCTGCACCCGCCGCTGATGGCCATCATGAACAGTCTGATCGGGGAGGAGATGATGCTGCATCTTAACCTCACCGGCTGGGCCTCCACCGAGCGCAACTGGCACCAGGACGAATATCTCAGCCCGCCCTTCGTCAATGGCTGGTACGCCGCGGTATGGATCGCCCTGGACCATATCGACCCGGACTCCGGGCCGTTCGAATACGTGCCTGGTTCCCATCGCTGGCCCTTGCTGCAGGGGGAGAAGGTGCGGCAGTTCATGTCCGCGGCGGAGCGCGACCGCGTCACCGGCACCACCGGCAGCGCCTCCTGGCCCCATTTGACGGAACGCTTCGTCACCCCCGCCATCGAGGCGGAGATCGCGGCCCAGGGGGTGGAAACGCGGCGTTTCCTGGGGGAAAAGGGCGACGTGCTGATTTGGCACGGCCGGCTGATGCACCGCGGCTCGGCGCCGAACCGCCCGGGTGTGGAGCGGCGGTCGCTGATCGGCCACTACACCGGCGTCAACCATCGCCCGGACATGCCCAACCGGCGGTTCGACCATGGCGGGCACTATGCCGTGTTCGACTATCCGCTGAAGTAGGTGCTGGCGGACCGGGACGCCCACGCGCCGGGCGCCGGGCCTCCCCAGCCGGGATGATCTGTGCCAAGCTGGCCGGCAGCCGCGCTGCCGGGGCCCGTCCATGACCGTTCCGTCCTCCCGTCTGCTGTCCATCCGCCGCCATGACGGCCTGCGGGACGCCTGGCATGTGGCCAGCCTGGCGCCCCCACCGGCGCTGTCGGGCCTGGTGGACGGCTATGCCGACTATCGCGAGCGGACCAGTTTCACCACCCGCCGGGAACTGCCCCACGCCCAGGCCGTGCTGATCGTCAACCTGGCGGAACCGATCGGCATCGTGGGCGGCGACGGGCGACCGATCACCCTGCGGGCCGGCGAGGGCTTCGTGGCTGGTGCCCACTTGGCGCCGGCGCTGTCCCGGTCGGGTGGCACCCAGGCGGGGATGCATGTCTTCCTGTCGCTCTCCAGCCTGCGGCGCCTGCTGGGCTGCCCGCTGACGGATCTGGTCGACCGCGTGGTGCCCCTGGACGCTGTCCTGGGGCCGGCGGGGACGCGGCTGGGCCAGGCGCTGGCGGAGGCGTCGGACGGGACCGGCCGCATGGCCGCGCTGGACGACGCGCTGACCCGCCGCTTCGCCGCCATGCCCGCCCTGCCGGGGGCCCAGGCGCACGCGCTGGCCCTGCTGCGCGACCGGCCCGACCTGGACATCGCGGACATCGCGCGGGACATCGGGTGGAGCGCCAAGCACTTTGCCAATCGTGTGAAGGACGCGCTTGGCGTGGGGCCGCGTACCTACCGCCGCCTGATGCGGTTCGAGGCACTGACCAAGCGGCTGGGGACCGGGCCGCCGGACGAGGGCAGCGGCGGCTGGGCCGGCATCGCCATCGATGCCGGCTATTGCGACCAGTCGCATATGATCCGGGAATTTCGGGAGTTCGCCGGGCTGACGCCGGGGCAATACCTGGCCCGGTCCCTTCCGGACGGCGGCGGGCTGGTGGAAGCCGGGGTGGTGGAGGTTATTTAGATCCAATCCAGGCCGCGCCGTCCGGCCCTATGGTCGGGCCAGCGGCATCGTCGCCGCCTGACAGGAGACTGAGCCCCATGCCCACCCGTTCCCCGATTCCCTGCCTGCGTTATCAGGATGCGCCGGCCGCCATTGACTTCCTGTGCGCCGCCTTCGGATTCCAACGCCACGCCGTCTACGCCGACGACCAGGACCCCAGCCTCATCCACCACGCCCAGCTGACGCTGGGCGACGGCATGGTCATGCTGGGGTCAGCCCGGCCCGGGCCGTCCACCGACGCCTACCGCTGGAAAACGGCGGCGGAGGCGGGGGGCGTCACGGCGTGCGTCTACATCATCGTCGACGACCTGGACACCCACCACGACCGCGCCCGCGCCGCCGGGGCGGAGATCGTGACCCCGCCGCACGACAATGAAGGCTACCCCGGCCGCGGCTACCACGCCCGCGATCCCGAGGGAAACAGCTGGAGCTTCGGCACCTACGATCCCTGGGCGCCGATGTGAGATCGGTGGCGAATCCCTGTCTCGCTTAATGCTTCAAGGCGAGAGCCAATGGTATTTTTCCAAGACCGTCCCGTTATCGCCGATAGAGATTGACCAGGCCTCCATATCCAGCGCCAACCTGTTTTCGTACCAAATCCGTCGGGCGCAAGGTGTTTCGCATCCATGGACGGCGTAGCGCGTGAACGGTCGGCTCGGATATTCCGTGACAGACGGTCGTCCGAGAATTCCGATGACGGATTTCTCCGTTTGGCCGACCTCTATGGTATCGAAAGAGGATTGAGTGCGTGTTGTGGTATAAAAGGCCGCCGCGATGACGGTTGCCAGGATCAAGGCAAGCCCTGACGACGACCAGATCAGGACTTGTCTTGAACGGGTGGGCATTCCTTACAGCGCCTTCACCGCTTCCAGCACGGCGTCGACATGGCCGGGCACCTTGACCTTGCGCCAGACCTTGGCCACCTGGCCGTCCTTGTCGATCAGGAAGGTGGCGCGCTCGATGCCGAAATAGGTGCGGCCGTACATGTTCTTTTCCACCCACACGCCATAGCGTTCGCACACGTCGCTGTCGGCGTCGGACGCCAGGGTGAAGGGCAGGTTGTACTTCTTCTTGAACTTGTCGTGGCTGGCCACGCTGTCCTTGGACACGCCGATGATGGTGGCGTCCACCTTCTCGAAGTGTGGCAGGGATTCGCCGAAGCCGCAGGCCTCGGCCGTGCAGCCGCTGGTGTCGTCCTTGGGGTAGAAGTACAGCACCACCGGGCGGCCTTTCAGCGACGACAGGGTGACGCTGCCGCCACCATCGGTGGGCATGGTGAAATCCGGGGCGGGGGTTCCGACCTCAACGGCCATGGTGCTTTTCCTTCCTGGGTTTGGGCCTGGGTTCGGGCCTGGGTTCGTGCCGAGGTTTGCGACGGTGGACTGATGACGCGGGCAGATACGGTCCAGCCCGCCGGTTGGATCAAGGGGCCGGCGCCGGCAGGCGGGCGGCGGGTTCCTCCACCATCTTCCGGAACAGGGCGTGGGCCTGGGCCGCCGCGGCGCGGATCTTTGCCTCCGCCGCGTCGAAGTCAAGGCCATGGCCCACCGCTTCGGCCAGGGCCAGGCGCAGGGCCGGCGGCGCCTCCGCCACCTTGACCTCGCCCGCCACCGTCAGGCGCAGGAAGGCCTGCACCCGGCGCCACAGGCGGTGGATGTCGATCAGGGCGTCGGCGTCCGCCGCGTCCAGCAGCCCGGTATCGCGCAGGCGGGCCAGGGCGCCGGTGGTGTTGGGGTCCAGGATGCCGGGATGGTCGGCGGCATGGCGCAGGGTCAGATATTGCACCAGGAACTGGATGTCGACCATGCCGCCGCGCACATGCTTCACCGACCAGGGGTCCTTGGTGTGGTGCTCCTTGTCCATGCGGACGCGCATGTCGGCCACATCGGCCAGCAGCTTGTCCGGGTCGCGCGGCTGCACCAGCACGGCGTGGATGGCCTCGGTCAGCCGCGTCATCAGGGCCGGCGGGCCGGTCAGTACCCGGGCGCGCGTCAGGGCCATATGCTCCCACGTCCAGGCGCTTTCGCGCTGGTAGCGGGTGAAGGCGTCCAGGCTGACGGCCAGGGGCCCCTTGTTGCCGGAGGGGCGCAGGCGCATGTCCACCTCGTACAGCGCCCCCTCGGCCGTGGGCACGGTGATGGCGTTGATCAGGCGCTGGGTCAGGCGAATGAAGTACTCGCTGGGTGACAGCGGCTTGGGGCCGTTGGATTGGTCCGCCCCATCCGGCACCTGATAGACGGTGATCAGGTCCAGGTCCGACCCCAGGGACAGCGACCCCGCCCCCAGCCGCCCCATGGCCAGGATGGCCATGCCGGCCCCCTCATCCATTCCGGATTCGAAACGACCATGGCGGGGGGCGAACTCCGCCTCCACCCGCTCATGCAGGACGGCCAGCGCCGTGTCCGCCACCTCGGTCAGGAAGGGGCCGCACTGGTCGCCGTCGGCCAGGTGCCGCAGGATCTGGATGCCGGCACGCAGGCGCTGGTCGCTGGTCCAGCGCCGCGTCAGGTCCAGCACCTCTTCGAAGTGGTGGGCATCGGCCAGCTGGCGGAACAGCCCCTCGCGTAATTCCTGGGCGTCCGGCAGATGGTCGAAGAAGCCAGGGGTCAGCACGGCGTCCAGCTGCGACGGTCGCCGCGACAGGCTGTCGGCCAGGCGCGGGGCCGTGCCCATGATCAGGGCCACCAGCTCCAGCAGCTTTGGGTTGGCGTAGAACAGGCTGAACAGCTGAACCCCGGCGGGCAGGCGGCTCAGGAACTCATCGAACTTCAGGAAGGCCTGGTCGGGCTGGGCCGTGCCGCCCAGGGCCGCCAGCAGGCTGGGCACCAGCTCCGTCAGCAGCTCGCGCGCCCGGGTGCTGCGGGTGGCGCGGTAGCGGCCGTGGTGCCACGCGCGGATTTGGGCGGCGACGGCCGAGGGGTTCTGGAAGCCCAGGCCCCGCAGGGTGGTGATGGTGTCGGGATCGTCCTCCGTCCCGGTGAAGACCAGGTTGCCGGGGCCGGACAGGGGCGGCGCCTCCTCGAACAGGGCGGCGTAGCGGTCCTCCACCCGCCCCAGGGTGGCCAGCAGCTCGGTGCGGAAGGTATCGGCGTCGGCATAGCCCAGGAAGGTGGCGATGCTGGCCACGCCCTTGTCGTCCACCGGCAGCTTGTGGGTCTGCTGGTCGTCCACCATCTGCACCCGGTGTTCCACCCGGCGCAGGAAGCGGTAGGCCGCCTTCAGATCCTCGGCGGCGTCATCGCCCGCGCGGCCGGCGGCCACCAGGGCGTCCAGTGCCATCATGGTGGCGGGCGTGCGCAGGTGGGGGTCGCGCCCGCCATAGATCAGCTGCTGGGTCTGGGCGAAGAACTCGATCTCGCGGATGCCGCCCCGGCCCAGCTTGATGTCGTGGCCGTTCACCGCCTTGTCACGGTGGCCCTTATGCGCGCCGATCTGGCGCTTGATGGAATGGATGTCCTGGATGGCGGCGAAATCCAGGCTGCGGCGCCAGATGAAATGGCGGATCAGGCCCATGAAGTCCTGGCCGGCCTTGCGGTCGCCCGCCACCGGCCGCGCCTTGATCATGGCCGCCCGCTCCCAGTTCTGACCCAGGCTGCCGTAATAGGCCTCCGCGGCGGAGACGGAGACGGCCAGGGGGGTGGCGCCGGGGTCGGGGCGCAGGCGCAGGTCGGTGCGGAAGACGTAACCATCCACCGTCCGCTCCTCCATGATGCGCACCAGGTCGCGCGCCAAGCGCACGAAGGTGCGGGTCATCTCATCCGGGTCGCGGGCCTGCACCACGCCGTCGTCGTACAGGACGATCAGGTCGATGTCGCTGGAGTAGTTCAGCTCCAGCGCTCCGAACTTGCCCATGGCCAGCACGATCAGGCCGCTGCCCGCCTCGGGGTCGTTCTCGGCATCGGGCAGGCGGATGTCGCCCTTGGCCGCCAGTTGGCGCAGCAGGTGGCGGGCGGTCAGGCGCAGTGCCGCCTCCGCCAGCTGGCTCAGGGCGCCGGTCACCTGCTCCAGCGTCCAGGATTCCGCGATGTCGGCGGCGGCGATCAGCAGGGCGGCGCGGCGCTTGGCCACGCGCAACGCCTTCATCAGGCGCTCGGTGGTGGTGGCCCCGCCCACCTCAGCCCACAGCCCCTCCAACAGGTCCATGAAGGCGGCGTCGAAACCCAGGGTGGCCATCTGGCGGAAAAAGGCCTGTTCCTTCAGCAGGGCCTGGCCCAGGAAGGGGCTGTTGCCCAGGATGGCCCGCAGCAAGGCCCCGCCCGCCTCATCCGCCGCGTAGGTTCGGGCGAATTCCGCCAGTTCCCTGTCGCCGGAGTCCTCCGCCCGGCGCTGCCAGGACTCCAGCCCGCGGGCCAGAAGTTCGGTATCTGCCGCTTGGGGTAGGGATTTCGCATTGAACATGGATGTCTGACCGGGCTATGCCAGGAAACGGGTCTTGCCCCCGTGTAAACCTGTCCATCGTGACCCTATGTTGCTGGGACTGGACAAGGGGTGGGACGGGGCCCCGTTCGCTGTTCGCCGTTTCGCGGTTGTGGGTTCCCGGGGCAGAGTGCCCAAGGGCCCGCAACCCGGTCAAGCCATGCCGGAAGTCTGAGCCTTTGCCCCGTCCGATCCCGCCCATTCCCCCCGCCGAGGCGCCTTCCGAGGTGCCGACCGGGACGCAGGCGTCCGGGGATGTGGGCCTGCGCGTGCCGGGCCGGCGTCCGCCCGAGCCCACAGAACCCCCACCGGCCAAGCCGCCGCGCAAGCGCCGGGGCATGATCGGCCACACGGCCCTGGTCATCCTGGAACTGGCGGCGGGCCTGCTGCTGGTGGTCCTGGTCACGGCTGGCCTTTTGACCTGGCGCCTCAGCCGAGGGCCCATGCCCATCTCCTGGTTCGCGCCCTATCTTGAGCAGGCGGTGAATTCCGGCGGCACCGTCCACATCTCCGTCCACAAGGTGCTGCTCGCCAGGGCGCCCAAGGGCGCCACGGTGGAAATCCTGGCCGACGACGTGGTGCTGACGGGCACGGGCGGCGCCACCGTGGCGACGCTGCCGGAATTCCGCGTTGCCCTGTCGGTGCCGGCGCTGCTGCACGGCCGCCTGGCGCCCACCCGTATCGTGCTGGTGCGCCCCCGGCTGAACGCCATCCGCGAGGTCGACGGCCGTTTCCGCCTGGCGCTCATGTCGGACGACGACACCGACGACGGCAACGACTTCATGGCGGACCTGATCACGGCGCTGAAGCGGCCGCCGGATCCGCTGGAACCCCTGGGCGCGCTCACCAAGCTGGTGGTGTCCGAGGCGCGGCTGTCGGTGGATAACCGCCAGCTGGGCCTTGTGTGGTCCGCCCCCCGGGCCGACATCTCCCTGACCCGCGACCGACGGGGCATCACTGGCAACGCTCAGCTGGTGGTGGACCTGGGCGGGCACATGACGCAGGTGGCGGCCGATCTCGGCTATCGCCTGGCCGACGGCACCGTCAGCGCCGTGGCCCATTTCTCCGGCGTCAGCCCGGCGGACCTGGCGCGCGTCACCCGTGCGTCCGACGGTGTGCTGGCGGCCGTGGGCGGCATCGACATGCCCCTGGCCGGCACGGTGACGCTGGACCTCGCCTCCGACTTCTCGCCCCGCATCTTCGACGTGGCGCTCAGCGGCACGGCCGGCACCGTCACCCTGCCGGGGCGGCTGAAGGCGCCGCTGGCGGTGGCCAACCTGGATCTGCAGGCCAGGCTGGAGCCGGGGGGCCTGATCCTGAACCACCTGAACCTGACCCTGCCCGGGTCCGGCGGGCCCGCGCCCGCATCCACCGTCATGCTGACGGGCAAGGGGGTGAAGCGGGACGACGGCAGCTATCGCGTGACCCTGGCCACCGAGGTCAAGTCCGTGCCGTTGAACGCGCTGGACGCGCTGTGGCCCCTGGACGCCCTGCCGAAGCCGCGCGCCTGGATCATGCAGAACCTGTCGGATGGCGCCTTCGACAAGGTCACCTTCAATTTAGAGGGCAACGCCCCGGCCGACCTGTCGGATATGGTGCCCAGCCGCATGATGGCCAACTTCGCCTTCTCCGGCGCCACCGTGAACTACATGGACGGCCTGCCCAAGGTGAAGGATGTGGGCGGCACCGCCACCTTCGACGGCGGGCACCTGGGCATCGAGCTGACGCAGGGCCGCCTGCTGGACCTGGCGCTGGGCACCTCCCGCCTGGACATCACCGGCTTGGACAAGACGGCGCAGAAGATGGAAATGACGCTGCCGGTCAGCGGCCCCATCTCCTCCGCGCTCACCGTTATCGACACCCCGCCCCTGGGCTATGCCAGGAAGGTGGGGCTGGTGCCGGCGACCGTGGCCGGCACCGCTGATATGACCCTGCGCTTCGACTTCCCGCTGGTCGCCACCCTGAAGATGGACCAGGTGAAGCTGGGCGTGCAGGCGCACCTGAAGAACGTGGCCGCCGACGGCATCGTCGCCGACATCAAGGCGTCGGACGGCGATCTGAACCTGGTGCTGGACAACAAGGGCATGGACACCAACGGCACCGCCCGCCTGAACGGCATGCCGGCCCGCATCCTGTGGCGCGAGAATTTCCCGGCGGAGGCGCCCATTGGCACCCGTGTCGCCCTGCAGGCCACGGCCAACGACCGCGACCGCCAGCTATTCCACCTGGATTTCCCCGACTGGGTGCGCGGCCCCGTGGGCGTCAGCATGGTCTACACCAGGGACGCCCAACATCAGGAGACCATCCTGGCCGACCTGGACCTGACCAAGTCGGCCCTGGCCGTGTCCCTGATGGACTGGCGCAAGGTGACGGGCGTACCCGCCTCCGGCCATGTCGAGGTGGGCTTCGACCAGGGCCGGCCGCTGCACGTCACCCGCTTTCAGCTGAAGGCGGACGGGATGGAGGCGTCGGGCAGCATGGACCTGAAGCACGACTTCTCCATCGGCCATATCGCGCTCGACCGTTACCGCCAGGGGCGCACCGACGCCGCCATGACGGTGGACGTGGACGACGCGGGCGGCATGCGGATCAAGGCAGCGGGCCCGTCCATGGACGCGCGGCCCTTCCGCCGGTCGGCGAGTGGCGGTGGGGGCCCATCCCACACGCTGACCGAGGCGGAACTGAAGGCGCTGGACGCGCGGCCGCCGCTGGATATCGATTTCAACTTCGACAAGGTGGTGACGGCCAACGGCGGGCGCGAGATCGGTGCCAGCAAGGGCCAGTTCGCCCGCCGGGGCCGCAGCTGGCGTTCCGTCGTGCTGGACAGCCGCATCGGCAAGGACAACGCCGGACACCTGGCCCTGCGCTATGTGCCGGACGGCAACGCCATGGCGCTGACCATCACCTCCGACGACGCGGGTGCGGCCCTGCAGCAGCTGGACGTGCTGGATCATCTGCGCGGCGGCAAGCTGGTGGTGAAGGGCCACAGCACCCCCGGCGACCCGCATGAGGTGGTGGACGGCACCCTGGATGTCACCGATTACCAGGTGGTGGAGGCGCCGGTCATGGCGCGCCTGCTGTCGGCGGCCAGCTTCCAGGGCTTCTCCGACTTCATGAGCGGCGCCCCCATCACCTTTGCCAAGCTGGAAGGCGGCTTCCACTGGACCGACACCGGCGTCAGCTTCCACGATGTCCGCACCTCGGGCGCCGCCATCGGCCTGACCATGGAGGGGGAGATCAACCTCAGCCGCGGCATGGCCGACCTTCAGGGCACCATCGTTCCCTTCAGCACCTTCAACAAGCTGCTGGGCGCCATCCCCATCGTCGGCGACCTGCTGACGGGCGGCGAGGGGCAGGGCCTGCTGTCGGCCACGTACCGGGTGAAGGGCCCGCTGGACGACCTGGACGTGTCGGTCAACCCGCTGGCCGTGCTGGCCCCCGGCTTCCTGCGCAACCTGTTCTTCCTGTCGCCCACGGATGAGGACGGCAAGCCGGAGGCGAAGCCCGCCCCCCGGAAGAAACCGGCCAAGCCGGCGGGCGACCCGGCAACGCCCGCCCAGGTAACACCCGACACGCCGAAGTAGCAGGACTTTCCGGCAGGGTGCTATCCTGGCGCGGGTTCATGGTTTTGGGGTGGGCTTATGCTTGGTGGCGTGTCGGCGCTGGTCCGTCCTCATGACCCGGTAGATCTGGACCGGGCCTTCCTTGAAAAGCGGCGCCTGCACCTGTGCACCGGCCAGGCGGATGTTTTCGCCCGGCTGCTGCCCTGGTCGCTGATCAACGCCCAGGTGACGTTGGCCGGCCTGCACAACGGCCGCCTGCGCCTGGTCCGCTCCGGCCAGGATCTGCCCTATGAGACGGTAGTAGGCCGCAACAAGGCGGGCCAGATGTTCCTGAAAACCGCCGCCCTGCACGACCAGATCGGCCAGGGTCTCAGCCTGGCCCTGAACCACCTGCACCATGTCTCCCCCCGCATCGCCGCCCTGGTCGCGGCGGTGGAGCGGCGCTATCGCGTGCGCGGCGGCGCCAACGCCTATGTCAGCTTCCAGCGCGAGGGGGCTTTGGGTCCCCACTGGGACAACCACGACGTCATCATCCTGCAGATATCGGGGGAGAAGCGCTGGCACTGCCATGGCGTCCGCGCCGTCCATCCCCTGGTCAGCCGCAGCTATCCCACCGTGGCGGAGGCGGGGCCGGTAGAGTGGGAGGACACCTTGCGCCCCGGCGACGTGCTGTACATCCCGCGCGGCGACATCCACTGGGCCGCGGTGGCGGAGGGTGGACACTCCGTCCACCTGACCATCAACCTGGGGGGCCTGCGCGCCCGCGACATGCTGCGCGCCCTGGCCGGCCGGCTGGAGGGGGGCGAAGACGCCTTCCGGGAAGAGGTCATGGCCCTGGCCGATGAGGCGGCGACGCGCCGGCAAATGGCGGTTCAGGCCGATCTGCTGCACGGTGCGCTGGAGCAGCCGGACCTGGACGCCCTGTTCACCCAGCTGGATGGGGAGCGCGAGGCGTTCCAGCCCATGAACCTGGGCCTGGACCGCACCTTGTCGGACACCACGGAAATCCATCCCGCCGCGCGCGGCCCGGGGCCGGTTCCATCCAGGTTGCCGCCGGATCAGCGGCGGGTGCTGACGCAGCTGCTGGCCACGGACGGTGCCCGTCTGGGCGCGCTGAAGCGGGACCTGCCGGACATGGAAGGTCCCACCGTGGCCGATGCGGTCGCCGGCCTGGCCCGCGCCGGCCAAGTCTGGCTGTTCGACGACTGAGCCTCAGCGGCCGCCCTTGGCGTCCCGGATCATGTTGCGGGCAATGACCAGCTGCTGGATCTGGCTGGTGCCCTCATAGATGCGGAACAGGCGGACGTCGCGGTAGAAGCGTTCCACCCCGTATTCGGCCATATAACCGGCGCCGCCGTGGATCTGCACGGCGCGGTCGGCCACGCGCCCCACCATCTCCGAACAGAACAGCTTGGTGCAGGCGGCCTCCGTGCCCACATCGCGGCCGGCGTCGCGCTGGCGGGCGGTCTCCAGCACCATGCAGCGGGCGGCGTAGGCTTCCGTCCGGCTGTCGGCCAGCATGGCCTGCACCAGCTGGAACTCGGCGATGGGCTGGCCGAACTGCTGGCGGTCCAGGGCGTAGGCCAGGCTGTCGCGGATCAGGCGTTCCGCCACGCCCACGCAGACGGCGCCGATGTGCAGGCGCCCCCGGTCCAGCACCTTCATGGCGGTGCGGAAGCCCTGGCCCTCGCGCCCGCCGATGATGTTGGCCGCCGGCACCCGCGCGTCCTGGAACACCACGTCGGCGGTGTGGCTGCCCTTCTGCCCCATCTTGCGGTCCGCCGGGCCGACGCTGACGCCGGGCGTGCCCGCCTCCACTAGGAAGGCGGTGACGCCCTTGGCGTCGCGGCTGGCGGGGTCGGTGCGGGCGAACACGGTGAACAGGCCGGCATGCGGCGCGTTGGTGATGAAGCGCTTGGTGCCGTTCAGTACATAGTGGTCGCCGTCGCGCCGGGCGCTGGTGCGCAAGCTGCCGGCATCCGATCCCGCCTCCGGCTCCGTCAGGGCGAAGGCGCTGATGATCTCGCCGGTGGCCAGCTTGGGCAGGTAGTGCCGCTTCTGCGCCTCCGTCCCGTCGATGACCAGCCCTTGCGAGCCGATGCCGTTGTTGGTGCCGATGAGGGAGCGGAAGGCTGGCGAGGTCTGGCCCAGTTCGAAGGCTACCTGCACCTCTTCCGCCATGGTCAGGCCCAGGCCGCCATACTCATCGGGTATGGACAGGCCGAACAGGCCCAGATTCCGCATTTCATCCACGATGTGCGGTGGAATGGCGTCATCTTCCGCCACCTGGTGTTCCAGCGGCACCAGCCGGTCGCGCACGAAGCGGGCCACGGTGTCCAGCAGCTGGTTCAGCGTCTCTTGATCCAAGGCCATACGGTCGCCCCTTAGTTCAGGCTGGCGAAGCCGTGGCCGTCGCGTACCAGGCGCTCCAGCAACGGCGCGGGTCGCCACTGCTTGGCGCCCGTCGCCCGATGGAACCGGGTGATGGCGTCCAGGATGAGGCCCAAGCCCACCTGGTCGGCCCAGAACAGGGGGCCGCCGCGCCAGGCGGGGAAGCCGTAGCCGTGGACCCAGATCATGTCGATATCCAGGGCGCGGGCGGCTACCCCTTCCTCCAGGATCTTCGCGGCCTCGTTCACCATGACGTACAGGCAACGCTCCAGGATTTCCTGGTCGGGGACACCCCGCGGGGTGATGCCTTTGGCGGCGCGGTCCCGGGCGATCAGCTCGGCCGTGACCGGGTCGGGCAGGGGCGTGCGGCTGCCGGCCTCATAACGGTAAATGCCGGCACCGGTCTTCTGGCCATAGCGGCCCTGTTCGGCCAGGCGGTCCAGCCAGCCGGGGGGCAGGGTGTCGGGGTCGCCGGCCTTGCGCCGCTCCTCCCGGATGCGCCAGCCCACGTCCAGCCCGGCCAGGTCGCCCATGGCGAAGGGGCCCATGGGGAAGCCGAAACCCGTCAGCACGCGGTCCACCTGTTCCGGCGCCGCCCCCTCGTCCACCAAGGCCGTGGCCTCGCGCGCACGCTGGTGCAGCATGCGGTTGCCGACGAAGCCATAGCAGACGCCCACGGCCACGCCCACCTTGCCGATGCGGCGCGCCACGTCCATGGCTGTCGCCAGCACGTCGGGCGCCGTCTCCCGGCCCCGTACCACCTCCAGCAGGCGCATGACATTGGCTGGGCTGAAGAAGTGCATGCCTGCCACGTCCTGCGGCCGGCTGGTCACGGCGGCGATGGCGTCCACGTCCAGGGTGCTGGTGTTGGTGGCCAGGATGGCGCCCGGCCGGCACACCTGGTCCAGCCGGATGAAGATCTGTTTCTTCAGGTCCATGGACTCGAACACCGCCTCGATCACCAGGTCGGCGTCCGCCAGGTCGCCGTAGTCCAGACGGGGACGGATCAGGCCAAGGCGGGCGTCTGCTTCCTCCTGGCTCAGCTTGCCCCTGGCCACGCTGGCCTGGTAGTTGCGGCGGATCGTGGCCAAACCCCGGTCCAGCGCCTCTTGGGTCGTGTCCAGCAGCACGACGGGGATATGCGCGTTGGCGAAGCACATGGCGATGCCGCCGCCCATGGTGCCGGCGCCGATGACGCCCACACGGTGCACGGGGCGGGGCGTCACGTCGGGCGCCAGCCCCGGCACCTTGGCCACCGCCCGCTCGGCGAAGAAGGAATGGATCAGGCCCGCGCGCTGGGGGCTGTCCATGCAAGCCAGGAACAGATCCCGCTCCCGCTTCAGCCCCTCGGCCAGGGGCAGGGTGCAGGCCGCCTCCACCGCATCGACGCAGCGGTGCGGGGCGAACAGGTGCGGAGATTTCCGGGCCAGATCGGCGCGGGCGGCGCCGAACAGCGACGGGCTGATGTCGGCGATACGATCCCCCCGGGCTCCGGTGCGGCGGGGCATCAGGCCCTTGGCCCGCACGCGTTTGGCGAAGGCCAGGCCGGCGGCCAGGGGGTCAGGCTCTGCCGCCACCCAATCGACCAGGCCGATGTCCAGCGCCATGGCCGCCGTGACGGGCTCGCCGCTGACGATCATCTCCAGCGCCTTGGCCGGGCCCACCAGGCGGGGCAGGCGCTGGGTGCCGCCGGCGCCCGGCAGCAGGCCCAGCTTCACCTCCGGCAGGCCCAGCCTGGTTCCTGGAAGCGCCACCCGGAAATGGCAGCCCAGCGCCACCTCCAGCCCGCCGCCCAAGGCCGTGCCGTGCAGCACGGCGATGACGGGCTTGGGACTGGCCTCCAGCGCCGCCACCACGTCCGGCAGGATGGGCACCAGCGGCGTCTGGCCGAATTCGCGGATGTCGGCGCCGGCCATGAAGGTGCGGCCGGCCGCCAGCAGCACCAGCAGGTCCGCCTCCCCGTCCGCCTGACCCAGTCCCAGGGCACGCAGCAGCCCGGCCCGCACAGCCTGGCCCAGCGCGTTCACGGGCGGCTGGTTGACGGTGATGATGCCGGTGCGGCCCTGGCGCTGATAGCGTACGGGGGTGCAGTCGGTGGCGATGCCGCTGGCGTCCATGGTGCTCTCCCTCCCTCAAGGCGCCTGGTTGGGTCGGCGCCATCCGGCAGGACAGTATCAAAGCGCCGACGCATTGCAATGTCTGCGGAATATAATTCTGCATAACGGAATTTATGGTGCGCTGCGCGGGATTATGACGCCTTGGCCCTCTCAATCTGCCCAGGGCGCCGGTCCCTGTCGGTCGGATCAGGTCGGATTGGAAAAGGGCTTCGCCGTGGCTTTTGGGGGGACGGCCGGAGGGACCGTTTGCGGGGCCGTGGCCTCGGGTGGTGGAGTGTCGTCCTGCCAGGCCACCCAGAAGCGGACCGTGCTCCGCCGCCGCGTTTCAGCCCGCTTGTTCATGAGGGTCAAGGTCAGGATTCGGGTGCCGCTCTCCAGCGTGCCGCTGTACTCGCTGCCCGTGTACATGCTGTCGGCGATGAAGGTGGCGACCCCGTCGCCGCAGACATAGCGGGCGCATTCGCCCATGGGCGCCCCATCCTGTGAGATGCCGCAATAAACGGCGACGACCTGGGCTGTCCCGGGCAGCTCCACGAACAGGTTCTCTTCCCCTCCCGGGCGGATGGTGGCCCGTGTCTGCGCCTCCGTCACCCGCACCCCGGGGGCGCCCAGGTCCCGCGCCATGCGGTTCCCGCCCTGGTAATCGTTCCAGGCCTGGCAGAAGGGATAGTCCACGACGTTGGCGCCCCGGAAATAACCGGGGTTGGTGGGTAACCCCGCCTGCCGCCACCAGGGGTCCGGTATCGAGGCCGTCATCAGGCCATAGACCAGGCTGACGGACAGTGCGGCCGAAATCAGGGATACCAGCAGCCGGCTCATGAGTGCGACGGGGAACGGCATCTGGGCCTCAAGCGACAAATTCGCGTGCATGGCTGCTGCTTCCTTAATTTATTGCACAATGTAGAGGAAATTGGCGCGATCCTTCAGGAGGGCGACGGGGGAGGGCGGGAATTCAGGGGCCGGTGGTGCCGTCGTCGCGCCAGCCTATCCAGAAATGGCCGGTGACGCTGTCTTCGGGGCCGGCGGAGCGGGTGGACATGGCCAAGGTCAGGACACGGCCTTCCACGTAGGCGCTATCCTCGACGAAAGCCGAGACACCGGTACCGCAGCCGCCGCGGGAACACTCTTCGACAGTGGTTTTCACCGCACCCGGTCGGGTGATGCCGCAGTAGATGGCGGTCACCTTGGCCGCCTGGGGCAACAGGACGGCCAGATCCTGTTCCGCGCCCTGGCGCACCGCGCCCCGGGTGGTGACCTCGGTCACGTGGACGCCGGGGCCGTGCAGGTCACGCGCCAGGCGGCTTCGGCCCTGATAGTCGGTCCAGGCCTGGCAGACGGGATAATCGGGCTGGTTGAAGCCCCGGAACTGGCCGGGATAGCTGGGCATGCCGGCGCGTATCCACCAGGGGACGGGCACCAGCACCGACATCATGGCGCAGCAGACGGTGAAGGCCACGGCGATCGTGGCAAGCGATTGCAGCAGCCGGCCCCGGTCCAGGAAGCGCAGCAGCACCAAGTTTTCCAGCCGCCGGCTGGCGATGGCCAGGATGCTTGAGGCGATGTCGCGGCGATAACGGTTCAGGGCGGCATCCGGCCCCAGGGCCGCCAAGGCGTTGACGTAGGATTCCTCCAGGTCGCCCATG
Source organism: Nitrospirillum amazonense (assembly GCF_007828035.1). Taxonomy (GTDB): domain Bacteria; phylum Pseudomonadota; class Alphaproteobacteria; order Azospirillales; family Azospirillaceae; genus Nitrospirillum; species Nitrospirillum amazonense. Next base: position 899,543 of record NZ_VITV01000001.1, read on the forward strand.
CGATCCTCCACCTCCTCGGGGGTGGCCACCAGCATCAGGCAAAGGCGGGGGAACAGGGGCAGGACGGTTGGGGTGACGACGGCGATGCTGTTTTCGGACGGCGTCGTCATGGTTCAGACCCCCTTGCCCGCCAGATCCAGTCCGAATTCCAACTCGTGGCGGGTGTTGACGGCGTGATCCAGCGCCTGACGCCCCTCGCCGGTCAGCTTGAAATAGCGCTTGGCCCGGCCGCCGCGCGTCGGCGTCGGCTCACCCAGGTAGGATTCCAGCAACTCCTTGGCCGATAGGCGGTCCAGGGTGGTATAGACGGCGCCCAGCGTATGCTCCCGCCGGGTGCGGCGGCTCAGCTCATCACGGATGGCCACGCCGTAGGCGCCGTCGCCCAGCGCCAGGATGACCATCATCACCGCCTGTTCCAGTGTGCCTAATGTGTTCCTGCCCATCACGCCCCGCCCGGCTTTCAATTTCTTCTACAATGTATATTCGACAGGCGCAGGGCGTCAATGGGACTGGCCAGGGCAGGAGGGGACTCAAACCGCCCGGCCGACCAGGGCCACGCGGTTGGCCAGTTCTACCAGGCGGGGACCCAGTTCCTTTTCCAGCCGCTCGGGCGTCAGAATGTAGGATGGGCCGCCGCAGTTGAACGCCAAGGGCGGCTGGCCCGGTTGGGTGGGACGCAGGGGCACGGCGACGGAATTCACGCCCTGCACCCATTCGCCGACGTTCAGGCAAAAGCCGCGTGCCCGGATTTCGTCGGCGGAGCGCAGGATGCCCCGCTCCACCATGGGCCAGAACTCCTCGCCCGCCCGTTGGCGCAGGCGTTCCATCAGCTGGGCCCGGGTGGGCTGGTCCAGGGCCGCCAGATAGGCGCGGCCGATGCTGGATCGGCCCAAGGACAGGCGCGACCCGACATCCTGCTGCAGGCTGACCATGCCGGGCGCCCGGGCGCAGGCGATGTAGACCATGCTGAGGTCGTCGCGGCCGGCCAGGGCGGTCAGCACGCCGTCGCCGGCGTGGTCGGCCAAGGCCTGCAGGTAGGGCTGCGCCGTTTCCCGAATCTTCAGCCCGCCCAGGCAGGCATAGCCCAGGCCCAGCACGGCCACACCCATGCGGTATTTGCCGCTGTCGGGCAGGTAATCCAGATAGCCCAGCTTGGCCAGGGTGTAGGTCAGGCGCGACACCGTGGCCTTGGGCAGGCCGCAGCGCTGCGCCAGGTCGGCATTGCCCAGGGGGCCGTCGGTGGGCTCGAAACAGCGCAGGATGTCCAGGCCGCGCGACAGCGCCGTGACGAACTGCCGGTCCCCGCCGGCCTCGTCACCCATGTCTTCCATGACCGGACTGCTGCGCTTCTTCAAGGCATCCCTCCCCAGGGTGGCAATACGCGCCCCAGGACTGATTATACGTCTCCGCCACCGGAGGAAACGGCGAACGACTTTTCGATGAAGCGGAAATAGCGGTGCAGCACGCCCCCGAAAAAGGCGATCAGCAGCAGAAGGCGGATGCTTTCCCACGATGCCGGCGGCAGGCCCAGCCAAGCCAGAACGCCACGGTCCGCCATCCGAGGGGCCAGCCCCCAGAACTCCGCCAGGTTCAGGACCAGAAGGATGCCGACAACGGGCATGAGCAGGACGATGAAGGCCCGTCCTTTCCTCACGCGCGCCATGGCGCCGGATGACAACGCGGCATCGTGCATAGGAGATGGCCCGGTCCGGAGACCGCGCGCCACCGTTTGGCCGGCGGTCGCGCGAAGGCCGCAGTCTCTGATGACCACGGTGTCATTGCAACCGGAAGAAGAGGGGCTATGCGATGGGTCAGGCTTCGTCCCCGAGGGCCACGCCCAGGTTGGTCGACGCCTATTCCAGGCGAAAGAACTTCGGGAGCCAAATGGCGGCGCCGTGGAGTATCAATCCGGCGCAGGCCATTATCGAGAGTATGCTGATGGACCGCCCATTGGCAGGTGGAAGGCCCAGCCAGTCCATTATGGACTTTCCGCCCAATCCGGCGGCGCTCACCAAATTTATATCAAGAGCAGGCCGATTAGGGCCGTTATGACCGCGCATCGTCTGACGAGAGGGGATCGAATGCAACCAGCGCTCTATTGGATCGCCTCCGGTGACCCGCCTTGGATAGGCCGGCTGGCCATTATGGCCAGGCCCCGGGCGGGCGACTGGCTGGAGGATGAGGTCGCTGCATGGCACGCCGCCGGGGTCAACGAAGTGATCAGCCTGCTGGAACCGGCGGAGGTCAGCGAACTGGGCCTTATGAGCGAGGAAGCTCTGTGCCGGGGGCTGGGGATGGCTTTCACCAGCCTTCCCATTCCAGACCGGGGGGTGCCGGATTCGCGGCGCCAGGTGGCCTCCCTGGCGCGGCGCCTTTCCCGGGACGTGGCGGCAGGCCTATCGGTCGCCGTGCATTGTCGGGCGGGTATCGGCCGGTCGTCACTGCTGGCGGCTTGCGTGATGGCCAGTACCGGCCTGGATGCATCGGCGGCGTTCGCCCGCATCGCCCAGGCGCGGGGCGTGCCCGTCCCGGACACGGAAGGGCAGCGTGCCTGGGTGCAATCCTTCGCCGAGGCGCTGCCCTTGCTGGTCTGACTCAGGCCTCGTCCCGAAGCTCCACGCCCAGGCTGGCCAACGCCTTCCAGTAACCCGGATAGGTCTTGGCGACGCAGCCGGGGTCCAGGATGGTGATGTCGCGGATCTTCAGGCCCGCCAGGGCGAAGCTCATGGCGATGCGGTGGTCGGCGTAGGTCTCGACGCGGGTGGGCAGGCTCTGGCCCGCCAGGCCGGGGTCGCTGGCCACAGCCAAGTCGTCGCCCTCCTCGACCGCCAGGCCAGGGCGGATGCGCGACAGTTCCGTCGCCAATGCCGCCACGCGGTCGCATTCCTTCACCCGCAGGTTGGCGATGCCGGTGAAGCGCACGGGCGTGGTGTTGAAGGCCGCCAGCACGGCCAGGGTGGGGATGGCGTCCTGCATCTGCGACCCGTCGATGACGGCCGGCAGGTGCGGAAACAGGCGAATGAAATCGTAGGCGCGAGCGTCCGGCTGGGTGAAGGCGTCGGCCGGGGTGCCCAGGTCGATGGCGCCACTGGTCAGGGCCTCGGCCGCCCACAGATAGGTCGCGGCGGAGGCGTCCGGCTCCACCGCGAAGTCGGCGGCCTGGTAGCCGGTGGCGGCGACGGTCCAGACGGTGTCGCTGGGGTGGGTGACCCGGGCGCCGAAGGCGGCCATGGCGGCGGTGGTGAGATCGACATAGCCCTTGGCGCCGATGTCGGCACCGGTCAGCACCACGTCGGTGGGCTGGGACCCCAAGGCACCCATCATGAGCAGGGCAGAAACATATTGGCTGGACAGCCCGCCATCGATCTCCACCCGGCCGCCAGCGAATCCGCCAGCATGGCCGCGCACAGTTACGGGCGGGCAGCCCGTGGGGGCGTCAATATCCACGCCCAGGGTCTTGAGGGCTGCCACCAGCGGGGCGATGGGGCGCTTGCGCATGTGCGCGTCGCCGTCCACCACCACGGTGCCGTCCACCGCCGCCGCCACGGCGGCCGTCAGGAAACGGGTGGCGGTGCCGGCGTTGCCCAGGAACAGCGGCTGGGCTGGGGCCTTCAACGCGCCGGTGCCATGGACGACGAAGGTGGTGTCATCGGGCTCATCAACACCCACGCCCATGTCGCGCAGGGCCTGGGCCATGTAGCGGGTGTCGTCGCTTTTCAGGGCGCCCGTCAGCCGGCTGGTGCCAACCGCCAGGCCGGCCAGCAGCAGGGCGCGATTGGTGATGGACTTGGACCCCGGCGGCGCCACCCGGCCCTTCAGCGGACCCTGCGGCGGGATGATGGTTGTCGCGCCCGTACCCATTTTTTCCTTGTTCCTCAAGCGCCGGCGCGGCCATCCGGCCGCTTGGCTATCCTCGCTTTCCAGTCCGCTACGCTCCCCGGAAAGCTCCGGCGCCCGCCGTCGCGGGCTACCGGCGGCGTGACCGCCACGCCGCCGGGCTTATCCTCACCCCTGGAACGGATCCCGCATCAGGATGGTGTCGTCGCGCTCGGGGCTGGTGGACAGCAGGGTCACCGGGGCCTCGATCAGCTCCTCGATGCGGCGGATGTACTTGATGGCCGTGGCCGGCAGCTCGGCCCAGGACCGGGCGCCGTAGGTGCTTTCGGTCCAGCCCTGGAAGGTCTCGTAGATGGGCTCCACCTCGGCCTGGGCCGACTGGCCGGCGGGCAGGTGGTGGATGACCTCACCCTTGTAGCGATAGCCGGTGCAGACCTTCAGTTCCTCGATGCCGTCCAGCACGTCCAGCTTGGTCAGGGCGATGCCGTCGATGCCGCCGACCTTCACCGCCTGGCGCACCAGCACGGCATCGAACCAGCCGCAGCGGCGCTTGCGGCCGGTGACCACGCCAAATTCCTTGCCCTTGGCGCCGATCAGCTCACCGATGTCGTCGAACAGCTCGGTGGGGAAGGGGCCGGAACCGACGCGGGTGGTGTAGGCCTTGGTGATGCCCAGCACGTGGCCGACGGCGCCGGGGCCCATGCCGCTGCCGGCGGCGGCGTTGCCCGACACGGTGTTGGATGAGGTCACGAAGGGATAGGTGCCGTGGTCCACGTCCAGCATGGCGCCCTGGGCGCCCTCGAACAGGATGCGCTTGCCCTGGGCGCGGGCCTCCTCCAGGCGCTGCCAGACGACGGCGCTGTAGGGCAGGATGCGCGGGGCGATCTCGCGCAACTGGGCCAGCAGCTCGGCCCGGTCGATCTCGGGCGCGTTCAGGCCGCGCAGCAGGGCGTTGTGGTGGAACAGCAGCTGGTCGACCTTGTGCTCCAGCACGGCCTCGTCGGCCAGGTCGCACAGGCGGATGGCGCGGCGGGCCACCTTGTCCTCATAGGCCGGGCCGATGCCGCGGCCGGTGGTGCCGATCTTGCCGGCGCCGCGCGCTTCCTCGCGCGCCTTGTCCACCGCGCTGTGCAGCGGCAGGATCAGGGTGGCGTTCTCGGCCACGATCAGGCTTTCCGGGGTGATCTGCACGCCTTGGGCTGCGATGTTCTCGATCTCGCGCAGCAGGGCCCAGGGATCGACCACCACGCCGTTGCCGATGACCGACAGCTTGCCCGGGCGAACGACGCCGGAGGGCAGCAGCGACAGCTTGTAGGTGACGCCGTTGATGACCAGCGTGTGGCCGGCGTTGTGGCCGCCCTGGAAACGGACGATGACGTCGGCGCGGCTGGACAGCCAGTCGACGATCTTGCCCTTGCCTTCGTCACCCCACTGCGAGCCGACGACCGCGACATTGGCCATGATGCTTCTCCCTCTAAAACGGCGCTCAATAGCAGGCGCGGGGCGGCGATGCGGCACCCGCAGGATTTCCAAACAGGTGGACGCTCAGACCTCGACGGTCCAGCCGTCCCGCAACAGGTGGCTGCAGCCCAGGCGCTTGGCCTCGGCCGGCTCATCGTCCAGCGGCTCCAGCGCCGCCACCGTGTCCCAGCCCTTCTCACGCAGGCGCTGGGCCTGGGCCGCCGGGGTGCCATGGGGCAGCAACAGGCGGCGGGCCGGCGCCGGCCCGGGCACGGACTCAATGACCGTGTCGGTGAACAGGGTGAAGCCGGTGGCCGGTTCCCCCGCCAGGGTGCGATAGCGGCCGCCGCGCCCAATCTCTCCGCGCACGCCACGGGCGAAAATGGTGAAGCTGACGCCGGTCTGGTATTCGAACCCGCGCTGTTCCACGGGGTCGATCGTGATCTGGACGTGCGGGGCGGCGCTGACGATCAGGTTCACCACGGTGGCCAGGCGCTGGCGTTCCGGCTCCGCCTCCGCCGGCAGTTCGACGGCGGCCAGCGCTTCCACGGCGGCGGGGGCGTTGCCGCAGCAGGCCATCACGCGGCCCAGCAGCTCGGCGGCGGCTCCGCCGATGGCGGCCAAGCCGGCGGCGTCGCGGTGGTCCAGGGCCTCGCGCGCGGCGCGCTGGGTGGCCTCATCCAGGTCCAGGGAGCGGAACAGCGCCGGCACCAGGGTGGGCACCGTCAGGTCCACGGTCAGGCCCTCGGCGCCCAGGTTGGTCAGGGCTTCCGTGGCCAGCAGCACGATCTCGGCATCAGCCTCGGCGCGCAGGCTGCCGATCAGTTCCACGCCCACCTGGCCGAACTGGCGCTCATGGCGCAGCTGCGACCCCTTCACGCGCAGCACCTGGCCGGCATAGGACAGGCGCAGGGGGCGGGGGGCGTTGGCCAGACGGGTCTGGGCGATGCGGGCCACCTGCAGCGTCATGTCGGCGCGCAGGCCCATCATGCGCTGGGACACCGGGTCCATCAGGCGGAAGGTCTGGTGCGCCAGCTTGGCGCCGGGCCCGGCCAGCAGGCCCTCCTCGAACTCGATCAGCGGCGGCTTGACCCGGTCGTACCCATGGCGGCCGAAGTCCGCCATCAGCTGTTCCACGATGCGGGCCTCGTGCTGGGCGGCGGGCGGCAGAAGATCGCGCAAGCCGGCCGGCAGCAGGGCCTTGGCCGCAATGGCCTCGTCGGCGCTGTCAGTCATAATGCAGAAGGGTCCCGGGCGTCGTAAGGGCGACAGTGCCCGTTACGGGTCTTTAATCGCTGGCCGCCCGGCACGCAATTGTTTAAGCCCCGCGCCCGCTGGGGAGGGGGCATGCGGGGCCAACCTCACCGTGTGCCTGGCCTTTAGGGAGCACAAGAAACTGAGGCGAAGCCTCTCGTATTCGGCGGGTAAGCGCTTATACTCTTATATGCTTATCCGCCCATAGGCTGCGCCATGTCCGACACCTCTTCTGAAACAACGCGCTGGAGCGTTTCGGTTTCTAAAAAGACCGATATCGCCGTTCGCACTTTCCTGGCCCAACGTGGCATGAAGAAAGGCGATCTCTCCAAGTTCATTGAGGAGGCGGTCAAGTGGCGGGTGTTCGAGCAGACCATGGCGGAGGCACGTGGCGGGTTCGATGACATGTCGCCAGACGATCTGGATGATCTCCTGAACGAAGCCGTCGCCGCGACGCGGCAAGATCGCACGCCCAAAGCCTGACTGACCGGTGCGCGTCGTCGTTGATACCAACGTCCTGATCAGCGCGCTGCTGGCAAAAGCCTCACTGCCGGCCCGCTTGGTGACCCTTTGGCGAGAGGGGAGCTTCAGCCTGCTTGTCTCGACGCCCCAGTTGGACGAGTTGATGCGTGTCACCCGCTACCCGAAGATACGGGCGCGTCTGCCGCCGGCCATAGCGGGTCAGTTGATCAATGACATGCGTGAGATTGCGGAGATTGTGGAGCCTTTGCCGACAGTCTCCGCCTCACCCGATCCCTTTGACAATTACCTGCTGGCCACCGCATTGGCAGGTGACGCGGATTTCCTGATTACCGGCGATAAACAGGATTTGCTGAGCCTGCGGCGGTTCGAGGGCACTAAAATTCTGACTGTTCGTGACTTTCTGACCTTATTCGGATTGATGCCGCCAACTTAAGGCCAAGAAGGGCGGGGGCTTTGCCCCTTCAAACCACCCGCACATTCTTGAACTGCCAGGCGTCCTCGCGGTCCAGATCCTCGGGGAACAGGGCTTCGCGGCCGTCCAGGGGGGTCCAGTCGGTGTAGACGCCGACCACGGGCCCCAGGTAGGGCGTGGCGATCTCCATGACCCGCTCAAACGAGACCTCGTCGGCCTCGACGGGGCCCTGGGTGGGGTTCTCCAGGGCCCAGACCATGCCGCCCAGGACGGTGGCGCAGACCTGCAGGCTGGTGGCGTTGTTGTAGGGCACCAGCTCGCGCGCCTCCGCCACGGTCAGCTGCGAGCCGTACCAGTAGGCACCTTTCTCGTGGCCGCACAGCAGCACGCCAAGCTCATCGATGCCGTCGACGATCTCGGTCATCAGCAGGCGCTGCCGCTCCTGCTGCACATAGCCCTTGCCCACGAATTCGTGGATCGAGGTGATGGCGTCGTCGCAGGGGTGATAGGCGTAGTGGCAGGTCGGGCGATAGGCCACGCTGCCGTCCTCGTTCCGCGCCGTGAAATAGTCGGCGATGGAAATGGCCTCGTTGTGCGTGACCAGGAAGCCGTGGAAGGGGCCTTCCATCGGCGTCCAGGTGCGCACCTTGGTGCTGATGCCCGGGCGGTTCAGGAAGATGGCCGCCTGGCTGCCGAAGTCGTGGCGCTGGCCGTCGGCGGGGAAGTGGCGCTCATGCGTGCCCCAGCCCAGCTCCGCCGGCTGGCAGCCTTCGCTGACGAAGCCGTCGATAGACCAGGTGTTGACGAACTCGCCCCGCTCGCGCGGGCGGTCGGCCACCTGGGTGTCGCGCTCGGCCACGTGCACGGTCTTGATGCCCAGGCGCTGGGCAAGGCGGGCCCAGCCGTCGCGTGTGGTGGGCACGGCCACGTCCAGGCCGTTGTCCTCGGCGATGTTCAGCAGCGCCTGCTTCATGAAGTGCGACACCAGCCCCGGGTTGGCGCCGTGGGTCAGCACGGCGGTGGGGCCGCCGGGGTAGCGGGTCTTCAGCTCCAGCGCCGCTTCGCGCAGGGCGTAGTTGCTGCGCAGCGACGGCGACAGGCTGGGGTCGGTATAGCCGCCCACCCAGGGTTCGATGCAGGTGTCGAGGTAGAAGGCGCCGGCCTCCTGGCACAGTTCCACCAGCGCCAGGGAGGAGACGTCGACCGACAGGTTCAGGACGAAGTCGCCCTTGCGCAGCAGCGGCACCAGGATGTCGCGGTGGTTGTCGCGGGTCAGGGGGCGGATCTGGAAATCCACCTGGTAGTGGGCCGCCTCGTCCCGGCCGCGCGCGTCGGCCGTGATGATGGTGATGCGGTCGGCGGTGATGTCCAGGTGCCGCAGCACCAGGGGAAGCACGCCTTGGCCGATACTGCCGAAACCGATGATATAAAGTCGCCCGGGGATGGCGGCATGTTTCACGGAATGGGACATCATAAACTCTCCGGGCTTTACCAACGGTTGACCGACCGTCTGTTGCTGTCGCGAATTCGCCGGCGTTCCTTCACGGGCGCCGGCCCCTCTGTTGAATTAAGAGCGCCGTGTTTGCCTCAAGCGATGCGGCGACGCAATATGCCGTATCGCGAATTCCGCCGAACCGGGGCGGAGACCAGGCCTGCGGTCGCCACCAGCGGGGCGTCGCGGACCTCCACCAGGCGGGCCTGGTCGAAGCCGTTGAAGGCCGTGCGCAAGGCGGCGCCGTAGGCGCCCAGCTGACCGATCTCGATCCAGTCGCCCTCGCGGATGTCCGCGGGCAGCAGGAAGGGACCGCGCATATAGTCGGCGCTGTCGCAGGTGGGACCCCAGAAGCTGAACTCCTGCAGCGCCTCGGCCTGCGTCGGGCGAATCAGGCGCACGGGAAACCGCATGCCCAAGGCGCCGGCGTCGGCCAGGCTGCCGTACGCGCCGTCATTGATGAAAAGCTCCGAACCACGGCGGCGTTCCACCTGGACGACGACCGAGGCGCCGGTGGCGACCAGGGCGCGGCCCGGCTCGCACCACACCTGCACGTTCGGCGCCAGATCCATGGCCACCAGGCCGTCGCGGATGGCGGCCATATAGTCGGCCAGCGGGGGCGGGTCCATGTCGGGGTAGCGGGCGGGGAACCCGCCCCCCACGTCCACCACGTCGATGGCGACGCCGGCGGCCTTCACCACGGCGTCGGCAATGGCCAGCGCGCGGGTGTAGGCCTGCGGGTCCATGCACTGGGAACCGACGTGGAAGCAGACGCCCACGCGCATGGCCAGCGGCCGGGCGCCGCGCAGCAGGGCCACCGCCTCGTCGAAGGCGGCGCCGAACTTGGCCGACAGGTCGTAGGCGGCCTGGCCCTTGGGCATGCCCAGCCGAATCATCAGGCCCAGGCCCGCCGCCACGGGGTCCAGGCGGGCGTCCACGCCGTCGGCACCGGTCACACCCTCGGCGACCACCTCGACGATCTTGGCCAGTTCATCGGCCGAATCGAGCGAGAAGTCGCGCACCGACTGCTCGAAATAGGCGGACCGGATGGCGGCGCGGTTCTTCACCGGGTGCATGTAGTGCACGGCGGCCGACGGATACATCTGGCGGGCCAGGCGGATCTCGGCGGGGGAGGCGCAGTCGAAATGGCGCAGGCCGCCTTCGGTCAGGGCGCGCAGCATGGTGGGGTCGGGGTTGCACTTCACCGCGTACATGACGGTGCCGCGCTCGCCGTCGCCCAGCGCCTGCTCCACCGCGTCATGGAAGGCGGCGATGAACTCGCGCGCGTTGGCGGCCACCTGACGCGGACGCAGGCAGTGCATCGGCTCCGCCGGCGCCAGGCTGGCGACCAGGCTGTCCACGGTGGGGGCGGGCGCCGTAACGGCGGAGGGACGGGACTGCGCGCGCACGCGGCGCAGGGGGGAAACGGCGGAACGGAAACGATAGGCCATAGCAATACCCCTGTCCGGCTCGGTCGTCGCCCTCAGGCGTACGGGGAGCCGGCTTCATTCGGCTGAACCAGGGACCGCGCGGGGAAACGGGCATGGCGGTGGCGCCAGGGGCCGTTCAACGTCAGCGATCGGTGGGAAGGGGAATGATCTGGTCTAGCGCCGTGATTGCCGGGCCATCGGGTCGATCCGTCGACCTTAAGACCTCAAAGCGTCAACAGACGCGTCAGGACCAGAAGGGGCTTACCGCTTCACCGCCCGTTTTATGGTGGAAAGCATGATGTTGGTTCCCTCTCAAGGCCCGGCCCAGTCACTTCGGCCGGATCTGCTTAAAAAGGACGCCTAACGTCGTTGCTTAACCATCCAAGGGTTCGGGCCATGTTCGATGACCGGAACCCAGGGGCCAGTGGCACGTGCGGGTGCGTCGCGAACTCTGTATTTAGGCGATTTGTCGCCCCAAGCAAACTTAAATTTTTGAAGGTGCGCTTCCCGCTCATCGCAAGGCTGAGTAAGGAACCTGTTAAGCAGGGCCGGACTCAGGTGGCGCCGCCGTCCGCCTGGCCTTTGGACGCCGTCTTGGCCTGGGCCATCCAGGCCAGCAGGGCCACGACGGTGATGGGCGCCATCACCACCCAGCTGGGGTCGGTGAACGACAGGATCGCGCTGGCGGCCAGGGCGGCATTGGCGGCCAGGATCGCCAGGGCCACCAGGTCGTGCCGGCCCAGGCGGCGCACGGCCTGCTGGTAGAAGTGCTGGCGGTGGGCCCGCCACACCGGTTCCCGCCGCCACAGGCGCTTGGCCAGGGTCAGGGTGGCGTCGCTGAGATAGTATAGCGGCAGGATCAGGGCCGGCAGCCACAGGCCGTCGCCTGCCGCGCGCAGCAGCAGCCAGCCGGACAGGAAGCCCAGGGGCACGCTGCCGACGTCACCCAGGAAGACGCGGGCAGGGTGCCAGTTCCAGGCGATGAAGCCCAGCGCCACGCCGGCCAGGGCCAGGGCGTAGGAACTCATGAACCCCATCAGTCCGGCGGCGAAGTAGGCGGCGGCCAGGCCTAAGCCCAGGCACAGGGTTTCCACCGCGCTGATGCCGTCGATGCCGTCCATGAAATTGAACAGGTTGACGAACCACACCCAGGCCAAGCCGGCCACGAAGCGGTCCAGCCAATGCGGCAGCCAGCCCTGGAACACCAGGGCTTCCGACGGCAGGGCCGACAGGCCCACGGCCACGGCCAGCACCTGGGCCAGCAGGCGCCAGCCGGGCGGCACGCCGCCCAGATCGTCAGCCCAGGAAATGACAGCCAGGGCCAGCGCGGCGGCAATGGTGGGCCACAGCGTGTCCATATCCCCCGCCACCAGGCCGGTGACGGCCCAGGCGCCCAGCAGGGCCGGCACGACCCCCAGCCCGCCGCCGCGCGGCGTGGGCAGGGTGTGGCTGGAGCGCTCGTTGGGCTGATCCATGACTTGGCGCCGTTTCAGCCACCAGGTGGCCGCCCCCACCAGGCCAAGCGCCAGCAGGAAGGGCAGGAACAGGCAGAGGAAGGGGGTCAGGATGGACATGGGCCCCTCTTGTAAGCGACTCGGGGTGGCTTCACAAGGCCGGGCGCGGTCGACGTCCCGTGATGCGGCCAGGGGTCACGGCGCCTTGCGCCACACTGAATAGGCCACGGTGCCGTCGCCCGAGGCGCTGGCCGGCACGCCATAGCTCAGCAGCCCGCCGTCGTAGGTGTAGTCGCGCACCTGCCGCTTGCCCTCCCAATTGGGGAATGACGCCGCCTGCACGTCGAACACCAGCTGGTGATGCGCCCGGTCGATCTGGACGGTGCCGAAGTGGGTGCTGGAGCCCAGGACGGCCTGCCGATACTCCTCCGCCGTGCCCTGGGTCTTCACGCCGCTGGCGAAGGCGGGCCGGCCCACCCGGAAGATCTGCATGTTGTAGCGGCCGGCCGAGTCGACGGTCAGCAGGCCCAGCGGGTGCTCGCCATAGTTGGTCGTCCGGCTGCCGTCGGCATGGATCTCATACGCCGCGTCCATCACCCAGGTGCCCTCCAGCGAAATCAGGTCGGTGGCGCGGGCGGCGGTGGATGCGCCGAGGACGGCCAGCATGGCCAGGGCGGACAGCCCCTTGTTGAAACGCGTCATCGCTTTCCCTCCCTCTCGTGTAACCGGTTCATCGGGTTTCAATGACGTGATGGTTGCCCCCAATCTTGAAACCTGTCAATACGGTTACATGAGACAGAACGACCTTATGGCAGAGGAGCGTGACGGCTTCCGCTTCCGGGGCGGCTGCCCCGCCATCGATCTGCCGGCCACCTTGCAGGCGCGGCTGAAGCCCGCGCCGCGCGAACTGCTGGCGGTGCCGGAGGACGTGCGGCGCTGGATGGTGGCGGCTGGCCTGACCGACACGGCACCGCCGGCGGACGAGGGGGATTTGGCGCTGGCCCGGCGCCTGCGCGAGGCCATTTACGATCTGGCCGTCCATCGGCATGGCGGCAGCGGCCCACCCAACGGCAGCGTCGATTCGGCGCTGGATGTCCTGAATCAGGTGGCCGCCCTGCCGGCGGCGACACCTGCCCTCTCCCAGTCTGGGAACGTGCGCCTCTCGGGCCCCATGACGGCCTTCATCGCCACGGTGGCGCGCGACGCGGTGCACCTGTTCGGCAGCGGGGCACCCATCCGGCAATGCCAATCGCCTGCCTGTACCCTGTTCTTCGTCGACACCTCCCGTGCCGGCGACCGCCGCTGGTGCTCCATGAAAGGCTGCGGCACCAAGGCCAAGGTGGCGGAGTTCCGCCGGCGCAAGCGCGAGGGGGCTTGATAAAGGCAATCGGGCCGGGGACTGGTCGCCCCCGGCCCGCTCACGCTTACTCCACCACCCGCACCTTCACATAACTGCCGGGGGCGTCCTCGATGGGCTTCAGCTTGCCGTCGCCCGGCGTGCGGGCCGGCACCTGCGGGCCGGCGTATTGCTTCAGCCAGTCGGCGTAGACGGGCCACCAGCTGCCCGGTACCTGGGTGGTGCCTGCCAGCCAGTCGTCGGGCGAGGCCGGCAGCGCGTCGTTCAGGAAGTGGCTGTACTTGTTGGCCGCCGGCGGGTTGACCACGCCGGCGATATGGCCGGAGGCCGCCAGCACGAACTTCACCGGCCCGCCATAAAGCTGGGTGGCGGCGTAGGTGCTTTTCCACGGCGCGATGTGGTCCTCGCGGGTGGACAGCATGAAGGTGGGCGTCTTGATGGTGCGCAGGTCGATGGGCACGCCCTTCAGGGTGATGCCGCCCGGCCGGACCAGCAGGTTCTTCTGGTACATGTTGCGCAGGTAGAAGCTGTGCATGGCCGGCGGCATGCGGGTGCTGTCGGAATTCCAATACAGCAGGTCGAAGGGGAAGGGGTCCTTGCCCAGCAGGTAGTTGTTGACCACGAAGGACCAGATCAGGTCGTTCGAGCGCAGCATGTTGAAGGTGGTGGCCATGGACTGGCCATCCAGGTAGCCCCGGCTTTTCATGCGGGACTCCAGCGCGCCCAGCTGCTCCTCGTCGATGAACACCGACAGTTCGCCCACGTCGGTGAAATCGGTCAGGGTCACCAGGTACATGGCGCTCTTGATGCGCGCGTCCTTCTTGGCCGCCATATAGGCCAGCGTGCCCGACAGCAGGGTGCCGCCGATGCAATAGCCGATGGCGTTCACTCCCTCCTCGCCGGTGGCGTCCTTGATGGCGTCCAGGGCGGCCAGCGGCCCCTCGACCATGTAGTCCTCGAAATCCTTGGCGGCCAGCTTCTCATTGGGATTGACCCAGGAGATGACGAAGACGGTGTGGCCCTGCTCCGTCAGCCAGCGGATGAGCGAATTGGCCGGCTTCAGGTCCAGGATGTAGAATTTGTTGATCCAGGGCGGGATGATCAGCAGCGGCGTCTTGTGCACCGTTTCCGTCAGCGGCGCGTACTGGATCAGCTGCATCAGCTCGTTCTGGAAGACCACCTTGCCCGGGGTGACGGCGATGTTGCGCCCCACCTCGAACGCCGCATAGTCGGTCATGGAGATGGCCAGCTGGCCCCGTCCGCGTTCCAGATCGCTCAGCAGGTTCTCCAGGCCCTTCAGAAGGTTGTCGCCGCCCGTCTCCAGCGTGACGCGCAGCACCTCGGGATTGGTCAGGGGGAAGTTGCTGGGCGACAGCGCGTCCACGAACTGGCGGGTGAAGAAATCCACCTTCTTGGCGGTCTTGCCCTCCAGCCCCTCTACCCCGCGCACGGCGGTCTGCACGTACTTGGCGGTCAGCAGATAGGACTGCTTGATGAAGTCGAAGACGGCGCTCTCCTCCCAGGACTTGTCCTTGAAGCGCTTGTCCTCCTTGGCCGGGCTGATGACGGGCTCCGCCTCCTCCCCCATCAGGCGTTGGGCCGTGCGCTGCCAAAGGGCCAGATAGTCCTGCCACAGGCCCAGTTGCGCCTCGATCAGGCGGTTGGGGTCGGCCATCAGCCGGGCCGTCATCTCCATGAAGGCGCCGCCCAGGTTGAACGGATCCAGGTTGGACAGGTTGGCCGGCAGGCTGCTGAAGGGTGCGGCGATGGACATGGGGTCGGCGGCGGCGGTGCCGTCGGCCGGCGTCTGCGCCTGGCGGGCCACGAAATCGGCCACCAGCCGCTGCGCCTGCTCCGCGATGCGGTTCATGGCCAGCGTCATTTCCACCGGGTCGGGCAGACGGACCTCGCCATTGGACCCATCCTTGGCGGTATCCTTGGCCACCGGCTTGGCCGCCGCCTTGGGGGCCTCGGCAGCAGATGCTTCGGTCTTGGGTACCTCGGCCTTCGGCGCCGGGGCCGGCATGAAGGGGGGCGGCTTCGGCGCGTCCAGCGCGGCGGCGGCCGGCATCACCACGCTGGGTGGCAAGGGGGCGGCCTTGCGGCGCGGGGCCTTGGCGGCCACGGCCGGGGCGGCAGCGGCCTTGGCCGGCTTCCCGGCCCCCCGGGCCGCTCCTGGGGCGGCCTTGGCCTTTTCCGCCGTCACACCGGCAACGGGCACGGGCGCCAACGGTTCCCGCGTCAGGTTCTTATGTGCCTTCAGGTGCGGTGCGCCCGGCACCGGCGGAGCGATGGGGGTGGCGCGCACCACTTTCGGCCTTGGCGCGGCGGCGGTCTTCGCGGGCGCCTTGGGCGCCGGGGCGGCTTTGGCTGTGGCGGATTTCCCCGCCGTAGCCTTCGCAGGGGCAGCCTTCACCGGCGCGGCCTTGGGGGCGGGCTGGGGCGAGGTCCCACGTGCCTGGGCCTTGGGCGCTGCGGTCTTCGCGGCGGGCGCCGTCTTCACGGCGGCTTTCGCGGCGGCCTTCGGCTGAGTCGGGGCGGGGGGGACGGTTTCGGGGGCAGTTTTGGAAACACGCGGGGACCGGGTACGCTTGGGCGGGGTATCGGCCATGCTTTCTTGTTCCTTCGCCTCGATTACCAGGGGAGCTTACCAAGGGGCTATTCTGATGAAGCGGCATCCGCGCGAGGTGTTCCGCGCGGGTCCGGCGGGGGCGCCCGCCCGCTGCCCGGCCGTTCCGCCGCCGTAAGAAGGCTGGGTTACGGCAGGTCACGGCGCTTGCGGCCCGTGGGGATTTCATACACGATCCGGCCATGATTTTCACCGACGCTGACGCACGGCCCACGGGTGCAAGCACCCAGGAAGGTCACCCAAACCGTTCCCGCCCCGCCCTTGGCGCGTCCATGGATGCTGCCGCGGGTGCCTCTGGCGTGCGGGTGCTGGTCGGTCGCGGCCTGCTGGCGTTGGTCCTGGCGGGCGCCGGGTTGAGCCTAGCGGGATGCGCTGGCCAGCTGGTGCCCCAGGCCTTGTTCCATGATGGCCCCGAGGATCCGGAGCCCATGGCCAATGACGCCAGCAGCAAGGCCCTGCTGCTGGGTGAGCGGCCCGTGCGCCGCGTGGGGCCGCCGCCCGATGTGTGGCCCAACCTGGCCTCCGTGCCGGAACGACCCAAGGACGTGCCCGATCCCGCCACCCGGCAAAAGGACATGGACGCCCTGCTGGCGGACCGGACGGCGGCGGGCTCCATCGCCACGGACCTGAACAAGTACCAGGCCTCCCCCGACCAGCAGTCCGTGCAGCGCGCCACCTCGTCAAACGCGCTGTTCGGCGGATCGTCCGCCGGCGGCCAGGCCGCGCCCAGCCAAAGCAAGATGCCGGTGGTGCCCAGCGCGCCGCCCGCCGTGCCGGGCCGCGTGCCCGATGCCATCCCCGCCGCCCCCGTTGCCGCCCCCGCCACCGCCCCCGCCCGTGCCGCCACCGGCGCCGCGGCTAGTCAGGCTGGTGCCCCCGCCGCCAACGGCACCAGCCAGACCCCCCAGAACTAATCCGGCATATCCCGGGCCCATGTGGTCCGTGGGCAGGATTGGGGCGGAAAATTAGCTGGGTGCGGGCGTTCTTGTAAGCAAATGTCTTGAAACGGGATGCCCGCCCTGTGGAAATTGCTGTCGCCCGGCTTCGGCCGGGACGATACAAACCCATCGGCCACGATGCCTCCCATCCACCCTGAAATCGGTACAGACCGTCCCATGAACGAAGAGTTCCACCGCATTAAGCGCCTGCCGCCCTATGTGTTCGCCGAAGTGAACGCGATGAAGGCGCGAGCTCGCGCGGCCGGTGAGGACATCATCGACCTCGGCATGGGCAACCCCGACCAGCCCACCCCGCCCCACATCGTGGAAAAGCTGGTGGAGGCCGTGCGCAATCCCAAGACGCACCGCTATTCCATGTCCCGCGGCATCCCCGGCCTGCGCAAGGCGATTTCCGCCTACTACAAGCGCCGATTCGACGTCGACATCGACCCGGAGACGGAGGCCTGCGTCACCATCGGCTCCAAGGAAGGGCTGGCCAACCTGGCCCAGGCCATCACCAGCCCGGGCGACGTCATCCTGGTGCCGAACCCCTCATACCCCATCCACCCCTTCGGTTTCATGCTGGCGGGTGCCGCCCTGCGGCACATCCCGGTGGTGGAGGGCGTGGACAATTTCGTGGAGACGCTGGAACGCGCCATCCGCCACTCGGTGCCCAAGCCCATCGCCGTCATCGTCAGCTTCCCGGCCAACCCGACGACGCAGACGGTTACGCTGGACTTCTACCGCCCGATCGTGGAGCTGTGCCTGAAGCACGGCATCTACATCCTGTCGGACATCGCGTACGCGGAGATCTATTTCGACGGCAACCCGCCGCCGTCCATCCTGCAGATCCCCGAGGCGCGCGACATCACGGTGGAATTCAACAGCCTCAGCAAGACCTACAACATGCCGGGCTGGCGCGTGGGCTTCGGCGTGGGTTCCAAGAAGCTCATCGGCGCACTGGCCAAGTTCAAGTCCTACGTCGATTATGGCGCCTTCACCCCCATCCAGGTGGCGGCCACCGCCGCGCTGAACGGGCCGCAGGACTGCGTGGAGGAAATCCGCCAGATGTACAAGGCGCGCCGCGACGCGCTGATCGACGGCCTGGCGGCTGCCGGCTGGGACGTGCCGCCGCCGGCCGCCACCATGTTCGTCTGGGCCCGCATTCCTGAGCCCTTCCGCGCCATGGGCTCGCTGGAATTCTCCAAGCTGCTGCTGCAGGAGGCGCAGGTCGCCGTCTCCCCCGGCATCGGCTTCGGCGAGTATGGCGACGAGCATGTGCGCTTCGGTCTGGTGGAAAACGTTCAGCGGATCCGCCAGGCCTGCCGCAACATCCGGGGCTTCCTGCACCGGACCGGCAACGGTGGCGACGCTGCCTCCAAAAAAGTGGTCTAAGTCTAATGGTTGCGGTCGATAAGGGGGAAGGCATGGGTACGGCACCGCTGCGCGTGGGCATCGCGGGTCTTGGCACTGTCGGCGCCGGGGTCCTGAAGCTGCTCGCCACCCAAGGCGACCTGCTGGCCCGGCGCGTTGGCCGGCCGATGGTGGTCACCGCCGTCAGCGCCCGCGACCGCACCCGTGACCGGGGCGTCGATCTGTCGTCCGTGCGCTGGTACGACAACGCCGTCGATCTGGCGTCGGACGATCAGGTCGACGTGGTGGTGGAATTGATCGGCGGGTCGGACGGTATCGCCGCCCGCACCGTCGAGACGGCGCTGGCCCATGGCAAGCATGTGGTCACCGCCAACAAGGCGCTGCTGGCCCACCACGGCACGGCGCTGGCCACCCAAGCCGAGGCCCAGGGGCTGACCCTGGCGTTCGAGGCGGCGGTGGCCGGCGGCATCCCCGTCATCAAGGGCCTGCGCGAAGGCCTGGCCGCCAACCAGGTGCGCGAGGTGCACGGCATCCTGAACGGTACCTGCAACTACATCCTGACCGAGATGCGGACCACGGGCCGCGACTTCGGCGACGTCCTGGCCGAGGCCCAGGCCAAGGGGTATGCCGAGGCCGATCCCAGCTTCGACATCGATGGCGTGGACGCGGCGCACAAGCTGGCCATCCTGACCTCCGTCGCCTTCGGCACGCGGGTGGACTTCGCCAACGTGCATGTCGAGGGCATCCGGCACATCTCCGCGCTGGACATCGACTACGCCGGGCAACTGGGCTATCGCATCAAGCTGCTGGGCATCGCCCGCCGCACGGAGAATGGCATCGAACAGCGGGTGAACCCCTGCATGGTGCCGGTGGGGTCCCTCATCGCCGCCACCGACGGGGTGTTCAACGCCGTGGTCGCCGACAGCGACTTCGCCGACAAGGTGGCGCTGGTGGGCCGGGGGGCCGGGGCCGGACCTACCGCTTCCGCCGTGGTCGCCGATCTGGTGGATATCGCCATCGGCCGCCGCACCCCCACCTTCGCCGTACCCGCCGGCCAACTGGCACCCCTGACTCCTGCCCCCTTGTCGGCGCGGCGCGGACGGTATTATGTGCGCCTCATGGTGGTCGACCGTCCGGGCGTCATCGCCGACGTCGCCGCGGCCCTGCGCGACCAGAACGTCTCCATGGAGTCGTTCCTGCAGCGGGGGCGGGCGCCGGGTGAGGCTGTTCCGGTGGTGCTGACCACCCACGATACGGAAGAAGTGGCCATGTTGCGCGCCCTGACCGTCATAGGCGGACTGGACGCGGTTCAGGAAACCCCGCGGATGATCCGTATCGAGGATTATTGACACACCACCGTCACGGACCCCCGCCTTATAATAAGGGGGCCGACGGAACACAGACTCGGGGGAAGATGACTATGAGCAAGGCTATTGAGGCGCCCGTCGATCCGAAGGGCGACATCAGCCTGGTTATGGACCGCAACCTGGCCCTGGAAGCGGTGCGCGTGACCGAGGCGGCCGCCTTGTCCGCGTCGCTGCTGATGGGCCGCGGTGATGAGAAGGCCGCCGACCAGGCCGCGGTGGACGCCATGCGCAAGGCCCTGAACAGCCTGGCCATCGACGGCACCGTGGTGATCGGCGAGGGTGAACGCGACGAGGCGCCGATGCTGTACATCGGTGAGAAGGTGGGCAGCGGCCATGGCCCCAAGATCGACATCGCGCTGGACCCGCTGGAGGGCACCACCATCACCGCCACCGGTGGCCCCAACGCCCTGGCGGTCATCGCCATGGCGGAATCGGGCGGCTTCCTGAACGCGCCCGACGTTTACATGGACAAGATCGCCGTGGGTGCGGGCCTGCCCGAGGGCGTGGTCGATATCGATGAGAAGATCGAGACCAACCTGAAGAACCTGGCCCTGGCCAAGCATGCCACGGTGGAGGAGCTGGTGGTCTGCATTCTGGACCGCCCCCGTCACCGTGAGCTGATCGCCCGCGTGCGCGCCGCCGGCGCCCGCATCATGCTGATCGGCGACGGCGACGTGTCCGGTGTCATCTCCACGGCGCAGCCCGACAGCGGCATCGATTTGTATGTCGGTTCCGGTGGTGCGCCCGAAGGCGTGCTGGCCGCGGCCGCCCTGCGCTGCATCGGCGGCCAGATGCAGGGCCGCCTGTTGTTCCGCAACGACGATGAACGTGCCCGTGCCAAGCGCTGGGGCGTCACCGACCTGGACCGCAAGTACGGCCTGACGGATCTGGCCAGCGGCAACGTCATGTTCGCCGCCACGGGCGTCACCACCGGCACCATGTTGCGCGGCGTGCGCCGTTATCCGGGCGGTGCCTACACCCACTCGGTGATTATGCGGTCGAAGAGCGGCACGGTGCGCTATGTTGAGGCGCACCACAATCTCCGCACCAAGACCAGTTTCGTTCCGGATGCAAAATAACTTAACGTTTGTGGGCTCGCCGTCGGGGGATGTTTCCGGCGGCGAGCCTCGTCCCCTGCTAGGGGTCTCGCGGTCCGCCACTGGCCGGCGCTGGCTGGCCCGGCCGCATGACGAGCGGCTGGCCCTGGCCCATGCTCAGCGCGGCGGCCTGCCGGAACTGGTGGGACGAGTCCTGGCGGCGCGTGGTGTTGACCTGGACCAGGCCGAGGATTTCCTGGGCCCCACGCTGAAACGCTTCCTGCCTGATCCACACGCCCTGCTGGACATGCAGGCGGCGGCGGAGCATCTGGCCGACGCCGTGCGGCGCGGCCGGCGCTTGGCCGTCTTTGGCGATTACGACGTCGACGGCGCCACCTCCTCCGCCCTGCTGGTGCGCTTCTTCCGCGCCGTGGGCGCCGACATCCAGGCCTATATTCCCGACCGCATCAACGAAGGTTACGGCCCCAACGCCCCGGCGCTGCTGCGCCTGCGCGAGGCGGGGGTGGACTTGGTCATCACGGTCGATTGCGGCGTGACTTCGTTCGAGCCCCTGGCCGCCGCCGCGCAGGCGGGGCTGGAGGTCATCGTCGTCGACCATCACAAGGCGGAACCGGCCCTGCCCACCGCCCGGGCGGTGGTGAACCCCAACCGTCTCGACGAGACCATGACCGACCGCCTGGGCACCCTGGCGGCAGTGGGCGTCAGCTTCCTGCTGGTGGTGGCGGTCAACCGGGTCCTGCGCGCCACCGGCTGGTACGCCAACCGGGTGGAGCCGGACCTGATGGGCTGGCTGGACCTGGTGGCGCTGGGCACTGTCTGCGACGTGGTGCCCCTGGTAGGGCTGAACCGCGCGCTGGTGGCGCAGGGCCTGAAGGTGATGAGCCGTCGCAACAACGTGGGTCTGGCCGCCCTGGCCGATGTCGCCGGCATCAATGAACGCATGGACGCCTACCACGCCGGCTACATCCTGGGGCCGCGCGTCAATGCCGGCGGCCGGGTGGGCCGCGCCGACCTCGGCACCCGTCTGCTGTCCACCGAGGACCCGGTGGAGGCGCGGGACCTGGCGGCCCAATTGCACACCCTGAACGCCGAGCGCCGGGCCATCGAGGCCCTGGTGCTGGAGGAGGCCATCGCCTTGGTGGAGGCGCAGGCCGCCACCGATCCGCTTGCTGCCGGGGCGCTGGTGATCGCCGGGGCCGGCTGGCATCCCGGCGTCATCGGCATCGTCGCCTCCCGCCTCAAGGAGCGCTATGGCGTGCCGGCCTGCGTGGTGGCGCTGGAGGGCGGCATCGGCAAGGCCTCGGGCCGTTCGGTCCGGGGCATCGACTTGGGCTCGGCCGTCATCGCCGCCCGTCAGGCCGGCCTGCTGATGGCCGGCGGCGGCCACGCCATGGCGGCGGGATTCACCGTGGCGGAGGACAGGCTGGCCGACCTGCGCGCCTTCCTGGCGGAGCGCATCGCGCAGCAGACAGCGGGGCAGGGCCCGCTCGTGCCCACCTTGCACCTGGACGGCGTGGTATCGGTGCGCGGCGCTTCCGTCGACCTGTTGGGCCACATCACCCGCCTGGGCCCCTTCGGCACCGGCAACTCCGAACCGCGCCTGGCCGTGGCCGACGCGCGCATCGTGCGGGCCGACGTGGTGGGCGGTAACCATGTGCGCTGCATCCTGTCCTCCGTCGATGGCGCCCGCCTGAAGGCCATCGCCTTCCGGGCCATGGATGAGGATCTGGGCCCCGCCCTGCTGAACCATGGCGGTCGGCCCATGCATCTGGCCGGCACCCTGCGCGCCGACCGGTGGAACGGGGCGGAGGGCGTGCAGCTGACCATTGATGACGCCGCTTTGCCGGGTGCATCGTGAAGCTGGCGACATTTATCCCGGTTGAATAGGGTGGCGCGGCGCATTTGCGCTGGGTGGCCACTGTACGAAAGTAAGAAAACCGTCACGGGTCCCTACCAGGGCTGCGGGGGCGATGATTTCCCTATTTCCCGCCTCCATCGGATGTATGTTCGCTGACGTTACGGTGTTGATACCAGGTGTCAGCCGCGCTTATGCCCGCGCGCCGTCGGCTTAATGCCGCCGTGCATGGCAGTTTAACCAAAACTATCTTTCCGTCCGCCCGGAATCGCCATCCTATGATCCTATCTTCACTGCCGGGATTATTCAAATTATTGATCTGATTATTATATCGTGTGCGAAGTACCGATGCCCGCCAGCGTCTCTTTATGCTTGGCGGTAACCGGGCTGTCACGGGTTGATCATTTTCCAATTGTGGGCGGGACTGGATTGACAGCGACGCTGCATTAAACGATCCTTACGGGTAAGGTCTCATTCTGTCTCGCCGTTACTCTCGGCGGGACGTTGAATGGCCGTCGACCATAAAAATCAAAGGGCTGGTCATTACAACGCGGGAAGGTTCCAAGGCTCCGCCCGGGCAGCCGACGAGGACATCCGGGGGGGATGAGGGGGTATTGATGTCGGGACAGCCTGGAACGAAACGGGTGGTTGCGGCCGCGCCGGAAGCCCCGGCTGACGCCGCGCCGGAATCGAGCCTCAGCCGCTTGGAATCCCACTTCCGCACCCTGGACGAGGGGTCGCTGGTCCGTGTCGCCGCCGCCGTTGAGAAGGCGCGCGCGACCGAGACGGGCGCCGCCTCCGACGAACAGATCCTGACCTGTTTGCGGCCCATGCTGCGCAGCCTGCGGCCCGTGCGCGTGCCTACCTTCCAGCGGGCGCTGTGCGTTTGCCTCGAACCCTACCTGATCGACGCCGACTCCGTGGGCGGCGTGCGGCGGGCGGTGGTGGCCCGGTCCAGCCTGGCGCCCTGGTGGCGTCTGCTCATGGGGTCATCCTACCGGCCGCGCCTGGCGGCGGCGACGGCGGAATATCGCAACGCCGTGGCGTCGGAACGGCAGGACGAAATCGATGCCGTCGTCCAGTTCGGCCGCAGCATCGCGGCTGAGGCCACCACCACCCTGTTGGCGGAGGCGGCGCAGTCCGCCGTGCGCAAGCGCGAGCTGGAGGTGTTGCTGGGCAGCGCGCGCGCATTTGAAGACGCGGCCGAAATCGCACGCATCCTGGGCCTGGATCCGCTGCTGACCCCCTGGTTCGACCAGATCCGTGCGGTGTGTCCGCGCACGGCGGACGGCAGGGTGCATGACTTCAATCCCCAGGGCACGGTCATCGCCAAGAACGGCTACATGCACCTGCATGCTGCCGACCGTGAGGTGGTCGACTATTACTTCCATGGCCTGCTGCGCCTGCTGGCCCAGCCGTGGCAGTCGCTGCGCCTGGTGCGCCTCTTGTCGGCCGATCTGCTGCGTGCCGGTGGCGACAGTGCCGGCCTGCAGATGATTCCGGCCAAGCTGTTCGGCGACCTTACCCGTACCCTGGCGGAAATCGGGCGCACGGCGGCAGGCGACCGGGGCATGACCCGGCGGGTCTGGCTGATGACCTGCGCCCGCCTCATTTCCGACGCCGGGGCCATGGTGCAGGGCATGGCTGAAGAGGTGAAGGAGTTCGGCAACGCCGGATGGGAGACCATGATGGTCGAGGCCCGGCAGAAGGTGACCCAGGCGGCCGACCAGTTCGCCAGCGTGGCGGTTCGCGACGCGGCCCTGGTGCTGCCCCAGAGGGAGGTGCGCGAGAAGCTGGAGGTGCGGCTGGTGCCCGACATGGCCCACAGCCCCTCGGATGACGAGGTGTCGGTGGCCCAGGCCGCCGCGACCCTGTTCACCGCCTGCCGGAAAGTGGCGGAAAAGGAAGGCTTCGACCGATCCATCCGTGCCAAGGAAGCGGATTTGGAGGCCACCTTCCAGACAGCCATCAACTTCCGTTTCGAATATCTGCGGGCGCGCGGCAAGAACAAGGCCGTCTCCGCCCAGCTGCAGGCGCTGGAGAAGGTCTTGCGCTCCATGCCCAAGACCGAACCCATGCTGGACCTGATCCTGAAGGCGGAACGCGCCATCGAACGCTTCCGCTGACCAGGAACCATCACCGTTTTCCCGCCCGATCCGGCCGCGCTAACAGGCAGACCCCCTATGCGCGAAAACCGGTGGGCGGGGCTTTTTATCCGCTTGCCTTATCGGGGCCGGATCATTATGTATCCACCCCGCTGTCCCCTTCGTCTAGAGGCCTAGGACACCGCCCTTTCACGGCGGCGACACGGGTTCGAATCCCGTAGGGGACGCCACGCTTCCAGCGCTTCAGCTGGATTTTACGGGACAATCTGGGGACAAATGAATCCGCGGGACACCCAGCGGGGACAGCATTCCCATGGCTACCATCGCCCCCCGGAAGAACCGGGAAGGTCAGGTCATCGGCTACCAGGTGAAGATCCGGCGCACCGGCTTCCCCACCCAATCCAAAACCTTCGGGGCCAAGACCGACGCGAAGCGTTGGGCCGCCGAGATGGAATCGGAAATCTCCTGTGGCGTCTTCGTCGATCGCACCGAGGCGGAGCGCAACACCCTGGGCGACCTGATTCGCCGCTATCAGGCGGAGATCACACCCACCAAGCTCGGTGGCGACAAGGAGAAGGGTCACTTGGCCGTGATCCTGGACGACCAGATCAGCCTCATGCGGATGACCATGCTGGCGTCGAAGGACGTGGGCGCCTTCCGTGATCGGATGGCCGCCGCCGCCTACGCTCCGGCGACCATCGTCCGCAGGCTGAACCTGATCGCGACCGTCATCAACCACGCTCGGTCCGAATGAGGTGTCCATGTGGTCGACGATATGGCGTCGGCCAAGCTGACGGCGCGCCCAAAGGGGGCTGATCGGAAGCGGGAGCGCCGGCTGCAGCCCGCCCGCGTCGTCGCGGGACGGGAGGAGTGTCCCGCAGAGGAGGAAACCCTTTTCAAGGCGCTTGCGGCGGGCCGTCGCGCGGCCCTGACGGTGCCGTTGGCCCGACTGGCCATCGAGACCGCCGCGCGGCAGGGCGAACAGTGCTCGCTCGACTGGAAGGACGTGGACCTGGAGAAGCATAATACGCCTGGTCCCAAGGTGCCGCTGGCGGGGATGAACGCCAGGCCTTCCTCTCCAAACGCTCTTCGGATGGCGTTGGCCGTGACGTCCTAGGGCGTGGTCAGGCCGCGCTCAATGCTGTTTAGGCTGGTGGTGGACAACCTACAACGATATGCCAACTCAGCCTGTGTCCAGCCCTGAAGTGATGGTGTGGATGCCCCTTTCCCCGGCATCGGCGGATGCCAGGCTATGATGTCTGCTGGACATCGTTATGGAGGGCACCATGACCACGACGTACTTGGTGGCGATAGACCTGGCCAAGCGGCATTTCCAGGTCTGCGCGACGGACTTTTCCGGCAAGGTGTTGTTCAATCGTGCTTTTTCACGGCAGAAGCTGATGGTGTTTCTGAGCGGGCAGCCTCGCTGCATCGTTGCGATGGAGGCCTGCTCGACCAGCCACTACTGGGGTCGGCTCGCCGAAGGTGCGGGGCATGAGGTTCGGCTGATCCCGCCGATTTACGTGAAGCCGTTCGTGAAGCGGCAGAAGAACGACGCGGCGGACGCCGAGGCGATCTCGGAAGCGGCCCGCCGTCCGAACCTTCATTTCGTTGCGGTGAAGAGCGCGGAACATCAGGCCCGGGCGGTTACCTTCCGGACCCACCAGTGTTTCGTGAGGCAGCGGACACAGCTGATCAACGCGTTGCGCGGCCATCTGGCGGAATTCGGCATCGTCGCGCCGGTTGGAGCGACCAATGTCACGCGGCTGGAGGAGGCGATTGGCGCCGAAGATGACGATCTGCCGCCCGTTGTCCGCGAGATGGCTGGCTTCTACCTTGAGCAGATCAAGGCACTGACGGTGAGGATCGACGGCCTGGTTCAGCGCCTGCAATCGGCATCCCGGACAGATGCGTTTCTGCGGCGTCTCTGCACCCTTCCGGGCGTCGGCCCCGTCACGGCCGGTGCGCTTGCCGCCTTCGCGCCGGACCTGCGCACCTTTTCCGATGGCAGGAACTTCGCGGCCTGGCTGGGCCTGGTGCCGAAGCAGTTGTCTTCCGGAGGCAAATCCCGACTGGGCGGCATGAGCCGAATGGGCCAGGACGATATCCGAAGGCTGTTGATCATTGGCGCCATGAGCCGCATCCGATGGATCTGCCGGCGCGGGGCGACACCGGACAACTGGCTTGGGCGTCTGCTGTTGCGCAAGCCGCGCATGGTCGCGGCCGTGGCCCTGGCCAACAAGATGGCACGGACCCTTTGGGCGATGGTGATCAGACAACAGGATTATCGGACAGCGTGATCCGGCAGTCGGTAACGGCGCCTGACGGAGCACGTTGCGGGCCTCACGGCCCGGGCAGGAAGATCGACTGACGGTGTAGGCGGCAAGGACTTCAATGTTCAGGTGGGGATAACCAGTCCCGGCGCGCGGGCGACAAAGCTCTCTGAACCGATGTGGACCCCATCTCTCGAACAGCATACCGGCCCGTGGCCCGCTCAGGCCACATCATGAGGCCTGACACACGACCGATAGAACTCCTCGCAGCCGATACGACTTCAGAAGATTCCTCTTGCTTAACCGGGGGCATCCACACACGCGCCGGGATTGTCGGAGGCTTTCACTCCTGAGAGACTGAAGCCACGATGAGCAAGACGACGAACAAGTTTCCCCGAAGTTCGGGCCCGTGCGGTGCGGCTGGTGCTGGATCATGAGAAGGATCACCCGTCGCGCCACGCCGTCGCGCGTTGCACGGTCGCCCGGCTGATGCGGGGCATGGGTTTGCGGGGCGTGATCCGGGGCAAGCCGGTGAAGACGACGGTGAGCGACAAGTCGGCGCCCTGTCCGCTGGACCACGTCAATCGGCAATTCCATGCGCTCCGGCCGAACATGCTGTGGCTGTCGGATTTCACCTACGTCGCCACCTGGTAGGGCTTCGTCTACGTGGCCTTCGTCATCGACGCCTACGCCCGGCGCATCGTCGGCTGGCGGGTGTCGCGGACGGCCCATGCCGCCTTCGTGCTCGACGCCCTGGAGCAGGCCCTGCATGAAAGGCGACCGGCCAAGCACGGCGGCCTGGTTCACCATTCAGACAGGGGCGTTCAATACGTCAGCATCAAATACACCGAGCGCCTGGTGGACGCCGGGATCGAGCCCTCGGTCGGCAGTGTCGGCGACAGTTATGAGCCCGCAGGGCCAGCGCAGCTACAACGCCCTGGCGGAAACCATCAATGGCCTCTACAAGGCCGAGGTGATCCACCGGCGTGGTCCATGGCGATCCTTTGAAGCCGTCGAATACGCTACGCCACCCTGGAATGGGTCGATTGGTTCAGCCACCGGCGGATCCTGGGACCCATCGGCAACATCCCGCCCGCCGAAGCTGAGGCTCGCTTCCACGCCATGACGGACACTTCGGCCATGGCTGCCTGACTCAAACCAAAACGCCTCCGACAATCCCGGCGCGCTTCATTCAGCTGATTTGTCAGGCTGTTGAGCGCGAGGAAGCTCGGGGCTCGCTTTGGGCGCCGGTTCACATTAATCAGGTTTTGAGGTTGCTTTCCGGCGATGTCTTGCCTCGAGGCTGAACCGGAGATTGTTCAGATCGACCCGCAGATCTTCGAGGCGCCGCTCCTCGAGCCCGGTGGCGAGATTGATCTCCGTTGGGACGGCCGCTGTGGAGCCCTTCAGGGCGTGTCCTTCGCCAGTCAATGTGATGCGCACCTGGCGTTCATTTTTCGGATCGCGTGTGCGCCGGAGACGTCCCGCCGCTTCGAGCCTTTTGAGCAGCGGGGTCAGGGTGCCGGAATCGAGCCGCAGTCGGCGCCCCAACTCCTTGACGGTCAGATCGTCACGCTCCCAGAGCACCAGCATCACCAGGTACTGCGGATAGGTCAGCTCCAAAGGGTCCAGATGAAGCTTGTATATATTATTGTAGGAATGAAGTGCCGCATAGAGGGCGAAGCACAGATGGTTTTCCAGCTTCATATTTTCATTGGCGGAGGTGCGATAGTGGGTTTCGTGGGACACGATCTTTTGCTTCATCCGGGTCGCAATTGCGTTGTTCCGGTCAGAATTCCCCATTGGAATGCGAAGCATAAGGTGATGATTTCGACAGTCTCACTTCCGCGAAGTGAAAGAAGGGACGCAAGATTGTGGGCATCTTCCGCCGAAAGCCGGAAGGAATGTGCCCGCCCGTTAATTGCGACGTTACGCTCAAAGGCATAAGTTGCGCCTCAAGGGCTATCGGTTTTCAGTGGGCGGAAGAAGCGATGGACAGATTGGAGGCGATGACGATCGTCTTGCTCACGGTCGAGAAAGGCAGCCTGACGGCGGCCGCGAAGGCGCTGAACATGCCGCTGCCGACCGTGAGCCGAAAAATCAGCGAGCTGGAAACCTATCTCGGGACGAAGCTGCTGCAGCGCTCCACCCGAAAGCTGACGCTCACCGACGCGGGCGAGAGCTATGTCAACGGCATCAGGCGTATCATGGAGGACATAGACGAGGTCGAGCGTGCCGCATCGGGCGAGTATACAACGCCCCGCGGAGAGCTTGTCCTTACGGCGCCGATGCTGTTCGGGCAGATGTACATCCTTCCGATCGTGACCGACTTCCTGGCCGCATATCCGGAAATCAATGTCCGGCTGCTGCTGTCGGACCACAACCTCCACCTCTACGACGACCACGTCGATATGGCGGTTCGGCTCGGCGCGCTTCCGGACAGCGGCATGATCGCGACCCGGGTCGGTTCCATGGACACGCTCGTCTGCGCATCGCCCGATCTCCTCGCGGCCCACGGTCTTCCAAAGCATCCAAAGGACCTCGAAACGCTTCCCTGCGTCGTGTTTGCCGGTCCTTCGACAACCACCTGGTCGTTTCAGGAGCCGGAAACGAAGCGGAGGTTCGAAGTCAACATCGCCCCTCGGCTGTCCGTGACGGGGGCCGAGGCAGCGATCCAGGCAGCGCTGCGCCGCACCGGCCTGACCCGCGTGTTCCGCTATCACTGCGCCGACGCGCTCCGCGCCGGCACGCTGGTGCAGGTGCTGCAGGACTTTGATGTAGACCCCGTTCCGGTTCATCTCGTCCATGCCGCCCACGGGCTTCTGCCGCTGAAAATGCGGGTATTCCTGGATTTCGCCGCCAGCCGGTTGCGGTCGGTCCTGTCGAAGCTGAAGTGAGGCGGCCGGTGGCGGTGGTGGGTCTCATGCTTGGCGACCAAACCTTTCACCGAATGGAAGTTACGCTCTCAAATTCAGTGTATTATTCTACTGGATGTAATGCCGCATATTCTCCTCACCGACACCACAGCGGCTCGGAAATAGAGGAGAAAAGAAATGGCTCGTATTGCTGTCCCCGCCCTTGAAGAAGCCCCCGCGAAGTCTCAACCGATCCTTCAGAACTATGTGAAGGTACTCGGCCTGGTTCCGAACTTCTTCGCCATGATCTCGCAGTCCCCGGACGCCCTCAAGGCGATCGCCGATATGCATGCGGCGCTCGGCAAGAGCCTCGGTCACAAGACCCGCGAACGCATCCACGTCATGACCGCCGAGGTCAATGGCTGCAACTACTGCCTGTCGGCGCACACCTATCTCGGCGCCAAGCTGCAGGGCCTGAGCGCAGAAGACATGGAACTGAACCGCGACGGTCATTCGACCGATCCGAAGGCCGACGCCGCGCTGCAGTTCGCCTATAAGGTCGCCAAGGGTCGTGGCCACATCGAGGACGCCGATGTCGAGGCGGTTCGTGCCGCCGGCTTCAGCGAAGCCGAGATCGTCGACATCGTCGCCGAGACCGCCTTCAGCTTCATCACCAACATCTTCAACAACACCTTCAAGACCGAGATCGACGCGGCGTTCCCGCCGCTGCGAACCAAGGCAGCCTGATGCGCCGTCTGGCCGAGCGCACACCAGCGCTCGGCCGCCTGTCCGAAGACGGGTCGCTTGCCCTTCGCTGGGCGGGCTTCGGGATTGTTGTCCGATGCTTAAACCGGAACCTCGACCGGCGCCTGTTCCGCTTCGAATACCTGTCCGACGGTTCGTAGCCGCTGCTGCAGGCGTGGTGCGACGAAGTCGAGGAACGCCTTGAGCTTCAGCGGCTGATGCGGACGCGGCGCATACACGATCTGCACGGGAAAGGGTGGCGGCGCCCATTCGGAGAGAATCGGTACGAGAACACCGTCGCGAACGCTGTCAGCCGCTTGGTAGGAGATGATGTAGGCGATGCCGATGCCGGCGGCCGCTCCCGCGATGATGGCGTCTGCCGTGTTCACCGAGTAGCGCGGGCGGATGATCGTGGTCTGCTCGCCGCGCGGGCCCGCGAAGGTCCAATCTCGCCAAAGCTTCAGCCCCTCATAGGCGATGCATGCGTGAGTGCTCAGCTCTTCCGGAGACGAGGGGGCGCCACAGCGGGCGATGTAGTCCGGGCTGGCGCAGGTTATCCAGCGGACTTCGCCCACGCGTTTGGCCACCAGCGTGCTGTCGGGAAGGTTGCCCAGCCGCACGGCGACGTCGACGTGTGACTCGATCAGATCGACGACGCCGTCCGTCAGCGCCAGCCTGACGGTCACCTCCGGATAGGCGCTGAGGAAGTCGTGAATGATTGGCGCGACGTGCATCTTGCCGAACATGATCGGGGCGGTGACCAGCAGTTCGCCCCGGGGCGCGCGGTATTCGCCCGATGCGGCCCGTTCGGCCTCGGCCAGTTCTTCCAGAACCCGCCGGGCCGAGGCGACATAGGCCGATCCGGCTTCGGTTAGAAGCAGCTTTCGGCTGGTCCGCACCACCAGTTGCGATCCGAGCATGGTCTCCAGGTCCGAGACCCGCCGGCTGACGGTGGGCAGGGGAAGGTTCAGGGTCCGCGACGCGGCCGATAGACTTCCGCCATCCACGGCGGCCACCAGGGTACGCATTGCCTCGAACCGGTCCATCAATCCTCTCACATAACGGAAGCCTGGGTTCCAAACCTACTGTCTGCTGGAGGAATGTGGAAGGCGGTAATTCTGCTGCCAGAGGCCGATCACGGCCGAGTTGATCAGGAGGCAGAGCCCATGGCGCGGATACCGACCCCCAGCGTGGAGGAAGCGCCGGCGCGGTCGCGGCCACTGCTCGCCGAGGTGGATCAGCGTCTTGGGGCGATACCGAATTTCTACCGGGTGGTTTCCAACAGCCCGGCGGCGCTTGAGGCAGTGCTGGGCTTCCAGGCCACGCTTCAGGGCGGTGCACTGGATGGCCTGATCACCGAGCGTATCGCCATCACGGTGGCTGAGGTGAATGGCTGTGACTATTGCCTTTCGGCGCAAACCTACCGGACCCGCAAGGCTGGAGTTCTGGATGATGCCGAGATCACGGCGAACAGGAACGGCGCGTCGAACGACATCACGGTGGATGCGGCTCTGCGCTTTGCAAAGAAGCTGGCGCGCGAGCGCGGGCACGTCACCGAGCGCGATGTCGATGACGTCAAGCGGGCGGGATACTCGGATGCGGAGATCGTCGAAATCGTTGCGCATGTCGCTCTCAACGTCTTCACCAACTTCATCAATGAAGCCCTGAAGACGGAAATCGACTTCCCCAAGGTCGGCACCCGCCGGCCGACCTGACCGCTCAATCATTTGGAATTCAACACCGCCGGCGCTGACACGCGTCGGCGAACCCTGGCTCACGCCCTCGAACAAGGAGAAGTGCGATGACTGTTCAATTCAAGACCACCGACGTGGACGGCCTCAAGGTCTTTTACCGGGAAGCCGGCGATGCGACCCGGCCGACGGTTCTGCTTCTGCATGGCTTCCCCAGCGCCAGCCACATGTTCAGGGATCTGATCCCGGAGCTTGCCGGCCAATACCATGTCGTTGCGCCGGATCTGCCGGGTTTCGGGCAGACGGAGCAGCCGTCACGCGACAAATTCGACTACACCTTCCAGAACCTCGCCAAGGTCATCGGCCGTTTCACCGAGGTGATCGGCCTCACCAAGTTCGCGATCTACGTTTTCGACTATGGCGCGCCGGTGGGTTTCCGGCTGGCGGTCAAGCACCCCGAGCG
The DNA here is from genome assembly GCF_007828035.1 of Nitrospirillum amazonense. Taxonomy (GTDB): domain Bacteria; phylum Pseudomonadota; class Alphaproteobacteria; order Azospirillales; family Azospirillaceae; genus Nitrospirillum; species Nitrospirillum amazonense. The sequence goes on from NZ_VITV01000001.1 coordinate 932,075, forward strand.
CATCACCGCGATCATCACGCAGAACGGCAACACGTATCTGGAAGGCGTGTCGGAAGCCTTCGCGCCGATCCAGGCCTACTGGAAAGATCCGACCCCAGCCAATCGCGATGCCCTGCGTGGCTTCCTCGCGCCGCAAACGACCCTGTTCCAGTATACGCACGGTGTCGCCGACCCGAGCCTGGTCTCGCCGGATGGCCGTAACCTCGACGACTTCTACCTGGCGCGCCTGGGCAACGACGAGATCCAGCTCGACCTGCTCCTCGATTACCAGGGGAACGTCGCGCTGTACGACACCATCCAGGCCTATCTGCGCACGCATCAACCGCCAGTCCTCGCGGTCTGGGGCAAGAACGACCCGTTCTTCATTCCGCCCGGCGCCGAGGCCTTCAAGCGCGACGTCCCCTCGGCCGATGTCCGGTTCGTCGATAGCGGACACTTTGCCCTGGAGACCCACGCCGCCGAAATCGGCGCGGCAATGCGCGAATTCCTCGTCAAGCACGTCGGCTGAGGCCGCGACCACACCCCGGGCGTCGCTGCGGTGACGCCCGGGGCTTGCTCAACAGCCGGCAACACCAAGGCCGACACCAGGAGACCGACATGAAAAACCCAGATGAAACCATCCGCGGCTTCTACGAAAAGCTCGGCGCCGGCGATGTCGCCGGTGTTATCGACCTGATTGCTCCGACCATCGAGTGGATCACCATGTGGCACTATAAGGTCACGGGCCCCGGCGTGGTCGGTGTTGTTGACGGCATCATCAAGCCGCTCGTGGCCGAATGGCCGCGGCATTCCCTGGTTTCGACTGAGTTCATCGTCGATGGTGACACCGTCGTCTCGCTCGGCGACTTCACCGGCGTCCATGGAACGACCGGCAAGGAAGTGCAGGCCCGCTACGCCCACGTGTGGACTGTCCGGGACGGGCTGATCGTCCGGTTTCGTCAGTATATCGACACGCTTGCGGTGGAAGGGGCTCGATCATGAGCCGCGTTGCCATCATCACGGGCGCGAGCCGGGGCATCGGTCGCGCCACGGCCATCCGTCTCGCGCGGGATTTCGAGGCGGTCGTCATCGTCGCGCGGTCGGCCGATACTTTGGCCGAGACCGCCGACATCGTTCGCTCGGCGGGTGCCGAGCCCCTGGCGCTCCCACGGGATCTGCGGACACCGGAGGCTTGTGCGTCGGTCATCCGGGCCACGCTTGACCGCTTCGGTCGCATCGATGCGTTGGCCTGCATCGCCGGGGCGGTTGCCCAGGCGGACCTCTTCGCTCTGACCGACGAACACTGGGACGACGGCCTTGCGCTGAAGTTCCACTCCGCCCGTCGCCTGACCCTCGCGGCGTGGGATGCGCTGAAAGCGTCGCGGGGTTCGGTGGCGATCACCTCGGGCACATCGGCCTATACCCCGAAGGCATCGCTTGCGGCGGTCGGCACCATCAACGCGGCGATCGTGGCACTCGCCAAGGCTTTTGCCGACAGCGGGATCAAGGATGGCGTCCAGGTGAACTCGATCCTGCCGGGTTCGGTGATGACCGGCCGCCGGCGGACCATGTTGCAAGGTTACGCCGACAGGCATGGGCTGCCGCTTGAGGCGGCGACTGATAAATTCGCCGCCGAAATGGGCATCGCGCGCTACGGCGAGCCCGACGATATCGCCAACGCCATCGCCTTCCTGTTCGCCCCGGAAAGCCGTTGGATGACCGGGACGGCGCTGCGGGTCGATGGTGGCGAGACGAAAGTCGTCTGAAACCGCGGAAGCGGCACGGCGCTGGGTCGGCCGCTCAGATTCCAGAGCGCCGACGATGACGCAAACATGCGTTCGCATGGAGATTTACAATGACCAAAAAACTAGTGGCCCACATCAAAGCTCGCCTGTTGAGGGCGGCGGCCGTTGCCGTCGCAACGACGCTGGCCGTGGCCGCGGCGGCGTCCGCGGCACCGCTGGAATCGACGGCGTCGACCACCAGCTATCACCGTGTGAAGGTCGACGGCATCGGAATCTTTTATCGCGAAGCCGGGCCGAGGAACGCGCCGACGATCGTGCTGCTGCACGGCTTTCCGTCGTCGTCTCGCGAGTTCGACACGCTGATCCCTCTGCTGGCCCCCCGTTATCACGTGATCGCGCCTGATTTTCCGGGCTTCGGGCAAAGCGATGCGCCAGCGGCGTCGGCTTACGCCTACACGTTCGACCATCTCGCGGGGGTGATGAATGACCTTCTGACAAGCCTGAAGATCGACCGCTACAGCCTCTACATCCACGACTATGGCGCGCCGGTGGGTTTCCGGATGATGGTGGCGCATCCGGAGCGGCTGCAGGCGCTCATTACCCAGAACGGCAATGCCTATCAGGAAGGGCTGGGCACGAAATGGTCCAAGATTGCCCAATATTGGGCCGACCCTGAAGGCCATCCGGAGGTGGTTGACGCCTTCCTGTCGTTCGAGGCGACGGAGCAGCGTCACACGGCGGGGAGCACCCATCCGGAGCGCTACAATCCGGATACCTGGACGGACGAGTTCACGCACCTCTCAAAGCCTGGCCAGCGCGAAATCCAATCGGCACTCCTCTACGACTACCGTACCAACGTCGCGGCCTACCCTAAGTGGCAGGCATGGCTTCGCGAGCATAAGCCGCCGACCCTCGTCGCGTGGGGTGCCAACGATCCGTCGTTCATCGCGCCGGGTGCCACTGCGTTCAAGAAAGACCTTCCCGACGCGGAGGTGCACCTGCTGGATGCCGGGCATTTCGCGCTCGACGAACAGACGGATGAGATCGCGCGCCTGATCCTGAACTTCATGGCCGGACATCCAGGATGATGCCGTCTGCTGCGGATCGGCACTGAAGCAGGCCTAGAGGATGCGCCCCTCCATTATGCGTCGGGATGCGTTTCCGAATCTGGATGCCTTGGTCATGGCCTTGTGGCTACGGGCGGTACTCCATCGTTCTGACCAGTATTCGGATTGATGGTTATGGGAGGAGGGCATCAGGAAGGGGCGTTTACCGCTGTGGCGCGTTTGTTCTACAGACAGGTTCTCGGCCTGTAATTACTCTCACGCGAGATCGGCAAACAGCACACGCGATAAGTCGAACATTAACCACCGTATGCCTGACAGCAGGTTCCGGATTTCTTCCGGCATGTTTGCAATCATTTTGACCAATCTCGAGGTGGTTGGACATGACGAACGAAAAGAGTGCGAAGGCGGCGGGCCGGATCGCCGCCAAGGTTTGGGCCGGTGAAGGGTTCAGGGCGTGGTTGCTGGCCGATCCCGCTGCCGTTCGGGCCCTGGCGCTGTCCGCCTGACAGACCTGTCCGATGAGGCCTGGATTTCTCCGGGGATGGGAGATGCGGGGGTATTGCTGCCAGAGTGTTTGAACCAAAAGGGGAATGGGCAAATGCTGAACGAAGAAAATGCCAAGGTTGCCGGCCGGATTATTGCCAAGGCCTGGGCGGATGAGGGTTTCAAGGCGCGGCTGCTGGCCGATCCGTCAGCGGTGCTGGCGGCGGAAGGGGTCGACGTTCCGGCGGGGATCCGCCTGTCGATCGTGGAGAACACCGAGGCGAGCTACACCCTGGTGCTTCCCGCCCGTCCGACCGACTTGTCGGACGAAGAATTGGATGGCGCTTCCGGCGGCTGGTGCTGGTACTGCGAACTCTGTCTCTGACGCCGCATGCGCTTCCACTTGTCCCTTACTGCCTGCGTCGAGGAAGGTGGACTGGATTAGGTGAAGGGAACGGGAGGCCGCCGGCCTGCCGGCGGGGGACCGGGCCATCATCGCCCGGGAGGCGTTCAACACAGCCTGCATCCTGACGGGGTGTCTTCACCCGAGCAGCTCAACCAATTGGTCAATATCACCCCCCCGCGCGCGGAAGGGCCCTGGGCGCGGTGCTGGGCTGGGGTGTGTTCGGCACGCTGCCGTCCCGCGTGCCGGGCCATGGTGTGCTGGTCCATGGTGTGCTGGTCCATGAGGGCTGGATCTTCCACCCAGCCCTTTTAACGATTGGTCTGAATGCGTATGCGGAAGGTGTTATTGGTTAAAATTAAGAATTTCACTTATAGTGCTAATGTATATTACGTAAGTATAATACGTCGCGTCTGCAGTATGTCCAGGAAAAGTTCATCTAAATGTTTAGGCTGATCCAGCCTGTTAGCGGATCTGGGCCGACGATCTAAGGCGGCAATTTTCTGCGGGGCTATCAAAAAGGTGTGGGGGCGGGGATGGGGCTGCGAGGGGCTGGCGGGGCTGACACCTGTCCGCAAGAGATACAACACGACCACCGGCGGCGGCTCGCCCGCGCCCGGAGGGTTCTTCTGGCCGGCTCCTCCCTGGCGGTGGTGGCCGTCGGCATGGTGGCCACGCCCCGGCCCGTCCACGCCCAGACTGCCTACACCACGTACAGCGGCAACTTTTCATCCAGCGGCGTGACCCTGAACGGCAACACGGTGATCGGCGCCGGCACCATCGGCGCCCTGTTCAATAACGCCCGGGTCAATCCGTTGCTGATCAATGCCGGTGGCACCCTCGTGACGGGGCTGGGCGGCATTGGCCTGATCAACGGATCGTCGATCTCCACCATCGTCAACAATGGCCTGATCGGCGGTACCAGCTACGCCATTTCCATTTCCAGCAACAGCACCCTGGGCGTGTTGCGCAACAGCGGCACCATCCTGGGCGCCGTCATCAACAACGGCAGCACCGACCTAACCTTGGGCGGCGGCACGGCGGTGGGCACTTACACCGGCATGAGCGGCCAGGGCACCATCACCAACACGCTCAGCAACCTGATCCTCACTGGCGGTTTCCTGCTGAACGATGCCGTCAACGTCAGCGGGCATACGCTGATCAACAGCGGCGCCGCCGTCACGTTGACCAGCATCGTCACCGTCACCGGCGACTATACCCAGGCGTCAGGCACCCTGGCACTGGGCGCCTCGGGCGAGTTGATGGTCACCGGCAGCGCCAGCCTGACGGGCGGTCAAGTGACCGCCACCCTGTCCACCCTGTCGGCCGGCGCCACCTACCTGGCAGGGGATGCCCTGGCCACCCTGGTGGCCGCCGGCAGCGGCACCTATACCGGCCTGACCGGCAGCATCACCAGCAGTCTGGCTCGCCTGGCCGCCACCCTCGGCACGGCCGGCGGCAACTTGGTGGCGCAGGCTCTGAACGACTATATCGGCGCCGGCACGCCCAGTCTAACGCTGACCGGTACGGTGGACACCAACGGCACCACGCCCGTCGCCGCCTATGTGGCGCCCGGCGTCAGCATCGGTACCCTGGTCAATACCGGGCACCTGACCGGCGACACCATCGGGTTGAGCATCGGCACCGGCGCCACTATCGGCACCCTGATCAACGCCGGTCTGATCGACCTGCATGTGTCCCTCAACGGTATGCCGCAGACCGGCATTGCCGTCGCGCGGAACGCCGTCGTGGGCACCCTGTCGAACAGCGGCACGATCCAGCAGATCCGCTACGGCATTACGGCCTTCAACGCCACCGTCGGCCTGCTGTCGAACAGCGGCACGATCACGGGCACGACCAACGGCATCGGCATCTACACCACGGTCAGCACCATCCAGACGCTGGTCAACAGCGGCACCATCGACATGCGCGCCGGATCCGCCGGTGTCCTCAGCAGCGCGACCCTCGGCACGCTGGTCAACAGCGGCGCCATTCTTCTTGGCGCCAACAGCACCTACAACTACGGCATCGTGCAACGGACGGCCACGATCGGCACGCTGGTCAACAGCGGCCTGATTTCGGCGCCTGACGCCCTGGTTGTGCAAACCATTGCCAGCGGCCCCAGCGGCGCGTTCCTGACCATCGTGAATTCCGGCACCATCGCCGGCAACATCAGCACCAGCACCCTCACCGCCAGCGTGCCCAACGTGACCGTCCTGGGCGGCACCGCCGGCACGGTCGGCACCCTGACCGGCTTCTCCGGCACGCTCAATCCCGGCGGCACCAGCGTCGTGGGTGTGTTCACCAACGCCAACAGTGATTTGTATTTCGCCGGCGGCAACCTGCTGCTCAACGACCGTATCAACGCCACAGGGCATACGGTGCTGAACACCGGCGCCGCCCTCACGCTGGTCAACCCCATCAACGTCACCGGCGCTTACGCCCAGACGGGCGGCAGCCTGGTCCTGACCAACAGCGGCGCGCTGACGGTCAGCGGCAGCGCCAGCCTGACCAACGCGACCGTCAGCATCGCCCCCAACGCCGCCGGCAACTACATCGCCGGCAGCCCCGTCACCGTGGTGGCCGGCGGCGGCGGATCCGATTTCACCGGCCTATCCGTTTCCCTCGGTGCGCTGACCGGTGCCAGCCTGACCGGCAGCGTGGCCGGCAACGGCGTGCTGGTGGTGGCCAGTAACGACTATGTCGGCGGTACGCTGGCCACGCTGACCAACAGCGGCAGCCTGTCGGGCGCCACCGTGGTCTACATCGCCGCCACCGGCAGCCTGGGCCAGCTGGTCAACACCGGCACGCTGACTGGCGACGTCCGGAACCTCTCGGCCAATACCCTGTCCATCAGCGGCGGCACCGGCGGCGTGGTGGGCACGCTGACGGGCGGCACCCTCACCAACAGCCTCAGCGACCTGGTGCTCAGCGGCGGCAGCCTTCTGCTTGACGATGCGGTCAACGTCAGCGGCCACACCCTGGCCAACAGCGGCGCCTCCGTCACGCTGGCCAGCGTGGTCGGCGTCACCGGCAACTATGCGCAGACGGCCGGCACCCTGGTCCTGCAGCCGGGTGCCGGGCTGGCGGTCAGCGGCGGCGCCACCATGACGGGCGGCAGCGTCATCGCCACGCTGTCCACCCTGTCGGCGGGCGCCACCTACCTGGTGGGTGACGCACTGTCCACCCTGGTGTCCGCGGCCAGCGGCGCCTACACGGGTCTCAGCGGCACCGTCGCCAGCGGCCTCGGCCCGCTGACGGCCGCCCTGGATACCGACAGCGCCAACCTGCTGGCGGTGGCCACCAGCGACTACATCGGCGCCAATGCCGCCAGCCTGACGCTGACCGGTACCGTGGATACCGGCAGCATCGCCGCGTATGTCGCCGATGGCGCGTCCATCGGCACGCTGCTCAACGCTGGCCACCTCACCGCCGGCACGGTGGGGGCGGGGATTGACGTGGCGTCGGCCACCATCGGTACCCTGATTAACAACGGGCTGATCGACGGGCACGTCAGCGCCAGCACCACCCAGTTCGGCATCCGCGTCGGCACCGCCGCCGCCATCGGCACGGTGTCCAACACCGGCACCATCCTGGCCCACGTCGGCATCCTCAGCCAAAGCACCGTGGCCAGCGTCCTGTCCAACAGCGGCCGGATCGCCGTGGGCGCCAGCGGCTTCGGCATCGTCAACAACGCCACAGTGGCCACGGTCAGCAACAGCGGCACCATCGCGGCCACCGCCGGCGGCGTCGGCATCTACAACGTCGGGTCCATCGCCGCGGTGCTGAACGGCGGGCTCATCACCGTCAGCGGCGGCACGGGCAACCAGTACGGCCTCCTGCAGTCGCTGCTGACCATCGGCACGGTGTCCAACACCGGTACCATCCTGGCGCCCGAGGCCGTGGCACTGGTCTTCGGCGGCAGCATCGGCACCCTGGTGAACGCGGGCCTGGTCGCCGGCAACATCGTTAACGGCACCCTGAACGACAGCTTCTCCTATGGCGGCCTGACCATCGCGGGCGGCAGCGGCGGCACCGTCGGCACCTTCACCGGCTATGCCGCCAACAGCCAGGGCACCATCAGCAACACCTTCAGCAACGTGGTCTTCACCAGCGGCGCCCTGCTGCTGAACGATGCCATCGATGCCGCCGGCCATAGGGTGCTGAACACCGGCGCCGGCATCACGCTGGTCAACACCGTCAGCATCACCGGCGACTATGCCCAGACGGGCGGCAGCCTGAACCTGTCTAACGGCGCCCAGCTGGTGGTCAGCGGTGCCGCCAGCCTGACCGGCGCCCGGGTCAGCGTGAGCAGTCTGCCCACCCAGGCCAACTACGTGGTGGGCGCCCCCACCACGGTGGTGGTGGGCGGGGCCGGTTCCGACTACACCGGCGCGTCCGTGACGGTGGCGCCTCAGACGGGCATCACCCTCACCGGTGGGAATGACGGCACCAATCTGCTGCTGATGGCGCAAAGCGACTATGTTGGCGACACCCTGGCCACCCTGACCAACAGCGGGGCCGTGTCGGCCCCTACGGCCCTCTACATCGCCGCCACCGGCAGTCTGGGCCAACTGGTCAACACTGGCGCCCTGTCGGGCACCATCCTGAACCTGTCGGCCCACGACCTGTCCATCCTGGGCGGGACGGCCGCCACGGTCGGCACCCTCACCGGCGGCACCATCATCAACACCCTTGCCAACCTGGTGCTGGCCGGCAACCTGCGCCTGGGTGAAGGCGTGAACGTCAGCGGCCACACCCTGGTCAATGCAGGCGCCACGCTGACCCTGCCCGGCAACATCGGCGTGACTGGCGATTACGCGCAGACCGGCGGCACGCTGCTGCTGGGGGCCGGCGGTGGCTTGGCCGTCAGCGGTACCGCCGGCATTACCGGGGCCGCGGTGACCGGCACGGTGGCCTTTAGCTACGCCAACACCTATCTGCTGGGCGATGTCCTCACCACCCTGGTTTCCGCCACCAGCGGCACCTATTCCAGCCTGACCGGCACCCTTGTCGGGACGCTGGGTGGCGTTACGGCCAGCATCGGGACGTCCGGCGCCAACCTGGTGGCCGTGGCCGGCAACTATTATATCAACAGCAATATCGGCAGCATCGGCAATACCGGCACCGCCACGGGCCGCACCGCCTTTTATCTGAACGGCACGCTGGGCACCTTGGCCAACAGCGGCACGCTGACCGGCACAGCCAGTGGTATCTCGTCCCCCAACAACCGGGGTATCGGCCTGCTGGACAACAGCGGTGTGATCGACAGCGACACCATCGGCATCGGTATCGGTAGCATCGGCACCTTGCTCAACAGCGGTACCATTTCCGCCCGGACCGCCATCATCGGTTCCAATTTCAACACCATCGGCGCCATCGACAACCAGACCACGGGCCTGATCACCGGTAAGACGGCCCTATACCTTAATGGCATCGTCAGTCCCATCGGCTCGATCAACAACAGCGGGACGATCCTGGGGCGGTCCTACGCGATCTATAACGGCGGCAACATCACCCGGCTGACCAACAGCGGGACCATCGCCGCGACCGTGACCTCCGGGCTCGCCGTCAATAACAGCGGCAGCATCGGCACCTTCGACAACAGCGGGAGTATCGGTGCCGTCCGGTCGGACATGACCAACAGCGGCACCATCGACACGTTGACCAACAGCGGGTTGATCGGTGGCGGGACCAACATCGCCCTGCGCAACTACGGCACCATCAACACCCTGACCAACAGCGGAACCCTGATGGCCACCAGCGGGGTGGGCTTTTATAACGACCGCACCGTCGGCCTTCTGGACAACGGTGGCACGATCAGCAGCGGCGCGTCCTTCGCCCTGGTCAGCCCCGGCACCATCGTCCGCCTAGCCAACAGCGGCACCATCACCGCCCCTGGTTTCGGCATCGGCCTCTTCAACGGCGGCAAGATCGGCACCCTCGCCAACGCCGGACTGATCAAGGGCGGCACAGCCCTGGACATCTTCGTGGGCAGCCAGGTGGACCTGCTGGTCAACAGCGGCACCATCGCCGGCAACATCGACAACAACTTCGACCCGAACAACGCCGGACCGGGCACGCTGGCGGCCGCCCTCACCATCGCTGGGGGCGCCGGCGGCACCATCGGCACCCTGACCGGCGCCAACCTGACCAACCAGGGCCGCATCACCACCCGGTACGCTGACGTGGTCTTCGCCGGCGGCGACCTGCTGTTGAATGACAGCATCACCACCAACGGCTTTGCCGTGCGCAACATTGGCGCCGGCATCACGGTCGCCAACACCGTCAACATCACCGGCGACTACACCCAGACGGGGGGCAGCCTGGGCGTGGCGGTCGGCGGTGGCATGCTGGCGGTCAGCGGCAGCGCCAGCCTGACCAACGGGCAGGTGCAACTGGTGGGGGCCGCCACCAACAATTATTTCCAGGGCGACACGGTGGGCACCCTGGTGACCGGCGGCGCCGGGTCGGACTACGCCGGCGTGACGCTCAGCGGCGATGGCGCCGGTCTCAGCCTGGCCAGCGTCACCATCGGCAACAACCTGATCGCCGTCGTGCGGAACGACTACATCGGCGGCACCTACGCCAGCCTGGGCAACACCGGGACGCTCAGCGTCCAAAACGGCGCGGCCGTTTACGTGGCCCAGACCGGCACTCTGGGCACCCTGGCCAACGCCGGCGGCCTGATCAGCAGCGTCGGCAGCACCGCCATTGCCAACCTGGGCACCATCGGCACGCTGTCGAACAGCGGCACCATCACCGGCGGCGGGGTCGGCCTCCATAACGCGGGCCTCATCCATACGCTGACCAATGACGGCGCCCTGGGCGGCCTGTTCGCGGACGGCGTCATCGACACGCTGGTCAATGGCGGCGCCATCGGTAACGCCTTCAACATCAGCGGCACGCTGGGGTTGTTGGCCAACAGCGGCAGCATCGGCACCCAGGTTCATGTGCAGCAGACCGGGGGAATCGGCACTCTCGTCAACACCATCGGTGGCGTGATCAGCGGTGCCGCCAGCGGCATTGGGAATGCCGGTTTCCTAGGCACCTTGGTCAACCGAGGCCTGATCAGCGGTGCCCAGTACGGCGTCTTTTCCTCCAACGCCACGGGCACGGTGATCAACGGCGGCACCATCCGGGCCACCGATGCCGGCGGCACGGCCCTGTCCGGCGCCTTCGGCACCATCCTGAACAGCGGCCTGATCAGTGGCGCCAACGCCCTGTCCCTCACCAGCCAGCCGGACCTGCTGAACAACGGCGGCACCATCCTGGGCGACATCCAGGCCACGTCCGGCACCCTGACCATCACCGGCGGCACCGGCACGGTGGCGGGCACCTTCAGTGGCGCCACCGTGACCAACCGGGGCACCATCACCGCCACCAGCGGCAATGTGGTGCTGGCGGGTGGTAACCTCCTGCTGAACGACAACGTCGTCGTCAGCGGCCACACCCTGATCAACAATGGCGCCAACCTTCAACTGGCCAGCGCCGTCAGCGTCACCGGCGGCTACAGCCAGACGGTCGGCACCCTGGGCGTCACGGTGAACAACGGCTTGGCGGCCAGCGGCGTCGCCAACATCACCGGCGGCACGGTCCTGGCCTCCCTGGCCGCCAGCGGCAATTACCTGGCGGGCACGCTGGGTACCCTGGTGGCGGCGGCCAGTGGGTCCAGCTACGGCGCCACCGTGGTCTCGGCGCTGACCGGCCTGACGGGCAGCGGCGCGCTCAGCGGCGGCACGCTGCTGTTCGTGGGTGGCAACGACTATATCGGCGGCGCCTATGCGACGCTCAGCAACAGTGGCAGCCTGTCGGCCGCGACGGCGGTCTACATCGCGGCCACCGGCAGCCTGGGCAATCTGTCCAACACCGGCACGCTGGTGGGCAACGTCCGCAACCTGTCGGCCGTCGACCTTTCCATCGCCGGCGGGACCACGGGCACGGTTGGCACCTTCACCGGTGGCACCCTTATCAACACCCTGTCCAACGTGGTGCTCGCGTCCGGCAATATGCGCCTGGCCGATGCCGTCGACGTGACCGGCCACACCCTGGTGAACAGCGGCGCCGCCGCGACCCTGGGCGGCACCGTGGCCGTCACTGGCGACTACAGCCAGACGGGCGGCGGCCTGCGGCTGGGTATCGGCAGCGACCTGTTGTCCGTCACCGGCGTGGCTCGGTTCGCAGGCGGCACCGCCACCGTCACCGGTTTCTCGGCCACCGCCAACTATGTGGCCGGCAGCATCTTCGGCACCCTGGTGCAGGGCGGCGCGGGGTCCGACTATACGGGCCTCAGCATCACCAACCTGGTGACCGGCTTCGGCCTGGGCGGCACGGTGGCGAACAACGCCCTGCAGGCCGTGGCGCTGAACGACTATGTCGGCGGCACATTGGCCGCACTGTCCATCACAGGTGCCGTCAGCACCGCAAGCACGGCGTTGTACGTGGCGGCCACGGGGTCGGTATCGGGCACGCTGACCAACAGCACCTCGCTGGTGGGTCAGAACGCCGGTCTGCGCAATTTCGGCACCATCAGCGCGCTGCTGAACGACGGGACGATCGCCGGCGGCGCCTATGGCCTGCGCAACAGCGGCGGCGCCATCACCTTCCTCGGCAACCACGGCACCCTGGCGGGCCAGACCGCCGGCCTGGCGGTGGACGGCGGCAGCGTGATGTTCGCCCTGAACGACGGCAGCATCGCCACCGTCGCCGTCAGCGGCGGCGGTTCGATGTTCGCGCTGGGCAATATCGGGCGGATCAGTGGCGGCGTCCAGGTGCAGGACGGTGGCACACTGGGCTCCATCCTCAACTTCAACGGCGGCCTGATCAGCGGCGCCACCGCGCTGAGCATCGGCGCCCAAGGCCAGTTCTTCGCGCTGGCCAACGGCGGCACCATCGCCGGCAACATCATTAATAACGCTACGGCCACGCCCAACCTGACCATCATGGGCGGCACGCTGGGCAATACCACCATCGGGACCGGCACCTTTACCGGCGCCGCCCTGACCAACCAGGGCATCATCACCAACACCCTGGGCAATGTCATCTTCGCATCCGGCGACGTGCTGCTGAACGACAGCGTCAATGTCGGCGGCAACACAGTCCGGAACATCGACGCCGACCTGACCCTTACCGGCGCCGTCAGCATCACCGGCAACTATGCCCAGACGGGCGGCACCCTGGTTCTGGTGACAGGCGCCGGCCAGCTGGCAGCCAGCGGCAGCGCCAGCCTGACCAACGGGCAGGTGCAGTTGATCGGCGCCGCCACCGGCAATTACCTGCAGGGCGGCACGGTCGGGCCCCTGGTGGCCGGCGGCGCCGGCTCCGACTACGCCGGCGTGGTGGTGACCGATGACGCCACCGGCCTGACCCTGAGTGGCGCCATCGCCGGCACCGCCCTGGTGGGGGTGGCGCGGAACGACTATGTCGGCGGCACCTATGCCAGCCTGGAAAACACCGGGACGCTCGGCGTCCAGAACGGCGCCGCCCTTTACGTGGCCCAGACCGGCACCCTGGGGACCTTGGCCAACACCGGCGGCGTGATCAGCAGTGTCGGCAGCACCGCCATCGCCAACCTGGGCACCATCGGCACGCTGTCGAACAGCGGCACCATCACCGGCGCCGGGGTCGGCCTCCATAACACCGGCCTCATCCATATGCTGACCAACGCCGGCACCCTGGGCGGCTTGTTCGCGGACGGCGTCATCGACACGGCCGTCAACAGCGGCACCATCGGCGGCGCGTTCGATATAAGGGGCACGCTGGGCCTGCTGTCCAACAGCGGCAGCATCGGCACCCGGATTTATGTGGAGCAGACGGGCGGTATCGGCATCCTCGTCAACACCGTCGGCGGCGTGATCGGCGGTGCCGCCAGCGGCGTCGAGAATACCGGTTCCCTCGGTACCCTGGTCAACAGCGGCACCATCCTCGGCACCACCAATGCCGGCATCGGCGGCGCCGGCGCCATCGGCCTGCTGTCCATCACCAGTCTGGGCGTGATCGGCGGCGGCGTGGTGGGGGTGGAGGCCGGCACCCTGGGCACCCTCATCAATCAGGGCACCATCGCCGGCGGCAGCATCGGCATTTCCGCGGGCACCATCGGCCTGCTGGCCAATGCCGGCATCATCGCCGGTGACGTGGCCACCTCGGGCGACCTGACCATCACCGGCGGCAGCGGCACGGTGACGGGCATCTTCACCGGCGCCACCCTGGGCAGCCAGGGCCTGATCAACGTCGGCGCAGGCAAGCTGGTGCTGGCCGGCGGCAATGTCCTGCTGAACGACAGCGTGCAGGCGGCGACCGTGGTCAACACCGGATCCTTCCTGGTGCTGGCCGGCGGCGTCAGCGTCACCGGCGCCTACAGCCAGACGGCCGGCACCCTAGGTGTCACCGTGGGCCACGGCCTGACGGTCAGCGGCGTCGCCCGCATCACCGGCGGCACCGTCCTGGCCACCCTTGATGCCGGCGGCAACTATCTGGCGGGTACGCTGGGCACCCTGGTGGCCGGCGCTGCCGGCTCCAGCTACAGCGGCGCTGTGGTGGCCTCCGCCCTGACCGGGCTGATCGGCAGCGGTGCGGCCAGCGGCGACAGCCTGCTGTTCGTGGGCAGCAACGACTACATCGGCGGCGCCTCCGCCACGCTGACCAACAGCGGCAGCCTGTCGGCCGCGACGGCGGTCTACATCGCGGCCGGCGGCAGCTTGGGGCAGCTGGCCAACACCGGCACGTTGGCCGGCAACATCCGCAACCTCTCGTCCTTTGACCTGTCCATCACCGGTGGGACAGGGGGCACTGTGGGTACCTTCAGCGGCGGCACCATCGTCAACAACTTGTCCAACGTGGTGTTCGCATCTGGCAACGTGCGCTTGGCCGATGCCGTCGACGTGACCGGCCACACCCTGGTGAACAACGGCGCTGCCCTGATCCTGGGCGGCACCGTGGCCGTTATCGGCGATTACAGCCAGACGGGCGGCAGTCTGCGGTTGGGCATCGGCAGCGATATGCTGTCCGTCACCGGAGCGGCACGGTTCACAGGTGGCGCCGCCACCGTCACCAGCGCCTTGGGCACCGCCAACTATATGGCCGGCAGCATCCTGGGGCCGCTTGTGCAGGGCGGGGCGGGGTCCGACTATACGGGCCTCAGCATCACCAATCTGGTGACCGGCTTCGGTCTGGGCGGCACGGTGGCGAACAACGCCCTGCAGGCTGTGGCGCTGAACGACTATATTGGCGGCACGCTCGCCACGCTGTCCATCACCGGCGCGGTCAACAACGCCAGCACGGCTCTGTATGTGGCCACCACAGGGTCGCTGGGCACCCTGACCAACAGCACCACGCTGGTCGGCCAGAACGCCGGCCTGCGCAATGCCGGCACCGTCGGCGCGCTGGTGAATGACGGCTCCATTGGCGGTGGCACCTATGGCTTGCGCAACAGCGGCGGCTTGGTCACTTTCCTCGACAATATCGGCACCCTGACAGGGCAGACGGCCGGCCTGGCCGTCGACGGCGGCGTTGTCACCTCCGCCCTGAACGTCGGCGGCATCGCCACCGTTTCCATCGGCGGCACCGGCACGCTGCTTTCCCTCGACAACCAGGGCCAGCTCAGCGGCGGCATCCTGGTGACCGGGGGCGGGCGCCTCGGCACCATGGGCAACAGTGGCACCATCGCCGGCGACATCCGGGTAGCCGCCGGTACTTTGACCATTGTCGGCGGCAGCGGCGCCATCCAGGGCACCTTCACCGGCAGCACCCTGGGCAGCCAGGGCACCATCGCCGTCGGCGGCGATGTGGTCCTTGCCGGCGGCAACATCTGGCTGAACGACGGCATCCAGGCCACGGGCCATATTCTGGCCAATGCCGGCGCCAACCTGCAGCTGGCGGGTGCCGTCAGCGTCACCGGCGCCTACAGTCAGACGGCCGGCACCCTGGGAGCCACGGTGAACAATGGGCTGACGGCCAGCGGTGCCGCCAGCATCACCGGCGGTACCGTCCTGGCCACCTTGGCCGCCACCGGCAACTATCTGGCGGGTACGCTGGGCACCCTGGTGGCCGGCGGCATCGGGTCAAACTACAGCGGCGCCACTGTCAGCTCAGTCCTCACCGGCCTGACCGGCACCGGTGCCGTCAGCGGCGACTCCTTGCTGCTGGTGGCGGAGAACGACTATATCGGCGGCGCCTACGCCACCCTGGCAAACAGCGGCAGCCTGTCGGCCGCCACGGCCGTCTATATCGCGGCGGGCGGCAGCTTGGGCCAGCTGGCCAATACCGGCACGCTGACCGGCAACATCCGCAACCTGTCGGCCGTGGATCTCTCCATCAGCGGCGGGGCCGGCGGCACGGTGGGCACCTTCACCGGCGGCACCATCGTCAATAGCCTGTCCAACGTGGTGTTCGCGTCCGGCGACCTGTTGCTGGCCGATGCCATCGATGCCACTGGCCACACGGTGGTGAACCAATCCGCCACCCTGCGGCTGTCCAGCCAGGTTGGTATTACCGGCGCCTATGCCCAGACCGGCGGCACCCTCAGCATCGACCCCGGCACCGGCCGCCTGGTCGCCAGCCAGGCCATCGTCGTCAGCGGTGGCGTGGTGCAGGCCACGCTCAGCGCCGGCGGCACCTATCTCTATGGCAACGGCTATACCCTGATGCAGGCTGGCGGTGGTATCGACCTCAGCGGCGCCAACCTCATCACCGCCCTGGCCGGCTTCGCCGGCAACACCACCATCGTGACAGCGGCGGGCACCAGCGCCTTGCTGCTGCAGTTCGCCAACGACTATATCGGCGGCACCATCGGCAACGCCTCGAACAGCGGCACCATCACCGGCGTGCGCACCGCCGGCTACGTCGCCGCCTCCGGCAGCGTCGGCACCCTGTCGAACACCGGCCTGTTGTCGGGCGGTGCGATCGGCGTCGCCAACAACGGGGTCGTCGGTACCCTGGTGAACGACGGCACCGTCATGGGGGCCAGCAGTGCGGCTGCCAACATCGGCACCTTGGGCACCCTGGCCAACATCGGCACCATCACCGGCGGCCGTGACGGTTTCCACAACATCGGTACGGCCATCCTGGTCAGCAACACGGGCCTGATCAGCGCCGTGTCCCGTGCCGGCCTGTACAACAGCGGCGGCATCGCCACCGTTTCCAACAGCGGCACCATCACCGGCACCGTCGGCCTCTATAACAGCGGCACGCTGGCGGTCCTGATGAACGCCGCCGGCGGCACCTTGGCGGGCGTCACGGCGCTGTACAACGACGGTACCCTGGGCACCATCGCCAACAGCGGCATGATCCGGGGCGCCATCGTGAACGACGCGGCGCAGGACCTGGTGTTCACCGGTGCCGGCAGCGGCCTGGGCACGCTGACGGGCTTGTTGGGCAGGGGCACGATCACCAATACTCGGGGCAATGTGGTCTTCACGGCCGGCGCCCTGCTGCTGGACGATGACTTCGTCGCCACCGGCCGCGCCGTGGTGAACAGCGGCGCGACCCTGGCGCTGGCCAATGCCGTGACGGTCAGCGGCGATTACAGCCAGACCGGCGGCAGCCTGGTGCTGACGCGGAACGACACCCAGGCGGCTGAACTTGTGGTCAGCGGCACCGCCACCGTCGGCGGTACCGTGCTGGCCAACCTGTCCTCCACCGCCAACTATCTGGTGGGGACCAGCACCCTGCTGCAGGCGGCCGGCGGCGCCACCGTGACGGCGCAACTGCAGGTCAGCGGCATCACCGGCCTGTCCGCCGCGCAGGGCACCGTCAGCAATGGGTTGACCCTCACGGTCGGTAACGACTATGTCGGCGGCTCGCTGGGCAGTGTCACCAACAGCGGCACCCTGTCGGCGGCCACGGCCGTCTATGTGGCCGGCAGCGGCACCCTCGCCACCCTGGTCAATAGCGGCCTGTTGACCGGCACGGCCCATGCCCTAGTCAACCTGGGCAGCCTGGGCACCGTCGCCAACAGTGGCACCATCGCTGGCGACATCCTGAACGGCGGCGCCGGCGCACTGGTGATCACGGGCGGCGCCGGCACCCTGGTCGGCACGCTGACGGGGCAGTTGTCGGGGCCAGGGGCCGGCATCGGTACGCTGACCAGCACGGGCGGCGACGTGGTTTTTGCCGGTGGTACCCTGCTGCTGAACGACATGATCGCCGCGGCGGGCCACACGGTGTCCAACACAGGCGCCACGCTTCACCTGGCCAGCACCCTGACCATTACCGGCGACTACCGCCAGACGGCGGGCAGCCTGGCGCTGGACGCCGATCAGTTGGTGGTCACCGGTGTCGCAGCACTCAGCGGCGGCACGGTGGCGGCCTCGGTTTCGGCAGCCAGCAACCAGTTGGTGGGGGCGGTGCTGGGCACCCTGGTCGTGGGTGGCGCCGGTTCCAGTTATACCGGGCTGACGGCCCTGATGAATGTGGCCGGCGTGGCCGTGACGCTCAGCACCGTCACCATCGGCGGCGGCGTCGACCTGTTGGCCATGATCGCCAACAACTATGTCGGCGATACGCTGGGCAGCCTGGGCAACGGTGGCGTGATCAACGCCCCGACGGCCGTCCACGTCGCTGCCGGTGGCACCGTTGGCAGCCTATCCAACACCGGCACCCTGATCGGCACCATCGCCGTGCTGAACCAGGGCCAGGTCGGCAGCTTCGGCAATGACGGCACCGTCCTGGGCAGCGTCGCCGGCATCAGCAACACCGGCACCATCGGCACCCTGCGCAACCAAGGCACGGTGATCGGCAGCGTCACCGGCCTGGGCAACCAGGTGGGCGCCAGCATCGGCATGCTCAGCAACAGCGGCACCGTCGCCGGCCAGATGGCGCTGAACAACGCCGGCACCATCGATGTCTTCGTCAACACCGGATCGCTGATCGATGCCGGCGCCCCCACGGCCGCCGGCCTGTACAACACGGGCAACATCGCCACGGTGCTGAACGGCGGCACCATCCTGGGCGCCACCTACGGCGTCTACAATGCCGGCACCATTGGGACTTTGGCCAATAGCGGCCTGATCACGGCGCCGACGGCCTTGTACATCGACACCGGCGCCAGCCTGGGCGTGCTGGCCAACAGCGGCACCGTCACCGGCAACATCCTGAACCTGTCGGCCAACACCCTCAGCATCACCGGCGGCAGCGGGACGGTGGTGGGCACCCTGACCGGCTACATCGCCGGCAGCCAGGGGACCATCACCAACACCTTCGGCGACGTGGTTCTCGCCTCCGGCAACCTGGTGCTGAACGACGCCGTGAACGTGACCGGCCATACCCTGATCAACAGCGGCGCTTCGCTGGTTCTGGACAGCCTGGTCAGTGTCACCGGTGCTTACAGCCAGACGGCCGGCACCCTGACCCTGGACATCGCCAGCGGCGGGGCCCTGGCCGTCAGCGGGGCCGCCAGCCTGAGCGGCGGCACCGTGCTTGCGGATTTCGCGTCCACAGGCAACTTCCTGGCCGGCAGTGTCACGACGCTGGTCGCTGGCGGTGCCGGGTCCAGCTATAGCGGCGTGGCGGTGCAGGGCTCCCTGACCGGGCTGTTGATGAGCCAGGGTGTGGTGGGCACCAACCTGCTGGCGGTGATTGGCAACGACTATGTCGGCGGTACCCTGGGTACGCTGGCCAACACCGGCACCCTCACCGCCGCCACGGTCGTCTACATCGCGGCCAGCGGCAGCCTGGGCACACTGGCCAACAGCGGCGCCCTGATCGGCGACCTGCTCAACACCAGCAGCCACGATCTGCTGGTCGTGGGCGGCAGCGGCACGGCGGTGGGCGGCTTCAGCGGCGGTACCATCCGTAACAGCCTGAGCAACCTCGGCTTCGCGTCGGGGAATGTCAGCCTGGGCGATGCCATCGATGTCACCGGGCACACGGTGGCCAACAGTGGTGCGAGCATCGCACTGGCCGGCGATATCTCCGTCACCGGCAACTTCAGCCAGACGGCCGGCACACTGGACGTGGCCGGCCATAGCCTGAACGTCAGCGGCGGCGCCAGCGTCAGCGGTGGCACGGTCTCCGCCGGTCTCAATGGCACCAGCAACTACCTGGTGGGCGACAGCGTCACCCTGATCCGGGGCGGCAACGGCTCGACCTACACCGGGGCCGTGGTGACCAGCGGTGCCGCCGGCCTAGCGGCGACCGGCACGATCAGCGGCACCAGCCTGCTGGCGGTCGCCGCCAACGACTATATCGGTGGCACTCTAGCCAGCCTGGCCGTCACCGGCAGCCTGACCAACACCGCCGGCGGCGCCACGGCGCTGTATATCGCCAGCGCGGGCACGCTGGGCACGCTGGGCAACAGCGGTACGATATCCGGCAACATCACCAACGCCGGCAGCGCCAGCCTGAACATCACCGGCGGCACTGGCGCCACCGTGGGCACGCTGACGGGGACCGGCGGCATCGGCACGATCACCAGCACGCTGGCGTATGTGGAACTGGCCAGCGGCAATTTGCTGCTGAACGACCAGGTGAATGTCGGCACGGGCACGCTGGTGAACAGCGGCGCCAACGTGCTGCTGACCAACGCCATCAGCGTGACGGGCAACTACAGCCAGTCGGCCGGCACGCTGGCCATGGGCATCGGCAGCGGGACGGCGGGTGAGCTGCTGGTCAGCGGCAACGCCGCCTTCACCGGCGGCACCGTGGCGGTGACGGCGCTGTCGGGCAGCAACCTGATCGCGGGCCAGAGCTACACCATCGCCGAGGTGGGCGGGTCCTTGACCACCAGCGGGCTCAGCGCCGCGGCCACGGGCTT
>NZ_VITV01000002.1 GCF_007828035.1 Nitrospirillum amazonense
GATCGCCCCGATCGCCATGGACGAAGGCCTGCGCTTCGCCATCCGCGAGGGCGGCCGCACCGTCGGCGCCGGCGTGGTCGCGAAGATCATCGCCTGATAAGTACCAACTGATTTGATTGACGGTGTGCGGTGCCGATGCTATTCGGCACCGCTTCCAACCAAGGTTTAGGACGATGGAAAGCCAGAATATCCGGATCCGCCTGAAGGCGTTCGATCATCGCGTGCTCGACCAGTCGACCAGCGAGATCGTGAATACGGCCAAGCGGACCGGTGCCCGGGTGCGCGGTCCGATCCCCCTTCCGACCCAGGTCGAGAAGTTCACGGTGAACCGCAGCCCGCACATCGACAAGAAGTCGCGTGAGCAGTTCGAGATCCGTACCCACAAGCGCCTGCTGGACATCGTCGATCCGACCCCGCAGACCGTGGACGCGCTGATGAAGCTCGACCTGGCCGCCGGCGTCGACGTCGAGATTAAGCTGTAAGTTTGAGTTGTGGGACCTCTCCCCCTGAGGATGTCCCCTGTTAGGAGAAGAGACTAAAATGCGATCCGGTTTGATCGCGCAGAAGCTCGGCATGACCCGCATCTTCACGGATGAGGGTGAGCACGTGCCGGTGACTGTGCTGAAAGTCGACAATTGCCAGGTCGTCTCCCACAAGACCGAAGACCGGGACGGGTACACCGCCCTGGAAATCGGCGTGGGCAAGGCCAAGGTGAAGAACGTCACGAAGGCTGAGCGCGGCCACTTCGCCAAGGCGAAGGTTGAGCCGAAGAAGAAGACCGTGGAGTTCCGGGTGACCCCGGACGCCCTGGTCGAGGTCGGTGCGGAGATCACCGTCGATCACTTCGTCGCTGGCCAGTTCGTGGACGTCACCGGGACGACCATCGGTAAGGGCTTCGCCGGTGGCATGAAGCGCTGGAACTTCGGCGGCCTTCGCGCCACGCACGGTGTGTCCGTGTCGCACCGTTCGCACGGTTCGACCGGTCAGCGCCAGGATCCCGGCCGCACCTTCAAGAACAAGAAGATGGCGGGTCACCTGGGCGTTGAGCAGGTCACCACCCAGAACCTGAAGGTCGTCTCGGTCGATGTCGAGCGCGGCCTGATCCTCGTCCGCGGCGCCGTCCCCGGCTCCGAAGGCGGTTACATCCTGGTCAAGGACGCCGTGAAGAAGAAGCTGCCGGAGGGCGTTCCCTTCCCGGCCGCCTTCCGTGCGCCGACGCAGGACGCTCCTGCCGCGCAGGAGGGCTGAGCATCATGAAGACGACCGTTAAGAACCTGAAGAACGAGCAAGTCGGCGAGATCGAGCTGGACGACGCCGTGTTCGGCCTGCCGGCCCGTGCCGATCTGCTGGCCCGCATGGTGAACTGGCAGCTGGCCAAGCGCCGTCAGGGCACGCACAAGACCAAGGGGATCTCCGAGATCTCCGGCACGACCAAGAAGCCGTGGAAGCAGAAGGGCACCGGCCGTGCCCGTCAGGGCTCCCTGCGCTCGCCGCAGTTCCGCGGCGGTGCGGTGATCTTCGGTCCGGTGGTGCGCAGCCATGAGCACGACCTGACGAAGAAGGTCCGCAAGCTGGCCCTGAAGACCGCCCTGTCGGTCAAGGCCGCCGAGGGCAAGCTGGTCATCCTGGACGACGCCCGCGCCGAGACCCACAAGACGAAGGCGCTGGTCGAGCAGTTCGGCGCCCTGGGCCTGAGCTCGGTTCTGATCATCGACGGCGCCAACCTGGATGAGAATTTCGTCCGGGCCGCCGGCAACATTCCTCACGTGGATGTGCTGCCGGAGCAGGGCGCCAACGTGTACGACATCCTGCGGCGCGACACCCTGGTGTTGACCCGCAACGCGGTCGAGCAGTTGGAGGCTCGCCTGAAATGAGCAAGAACGCGAAGCCGTTTGTGAGCGCCGAGCGCATGTACGACCTGATCGTCGCGCCCGTCATCACCGAAAAGTCCACCCTGGGCTCCGAGCATAACCAGGTCACCTTCCGGGTGCCCCTGGATGCCACGAAGCCCGAGATCAAGCAGGCCGTCGAAGGCCTGTTCAAGGTCAAGGTGACGGCCGTGAACACCATCGTCTCGAAGGGCAAGACCAAGCGCTTCCGGGGCATCGTGGCTCGCCGGTCCGACTTCAAGAAGGCCATCGTGACCCTCGCCGAAGGGCACACGATCGACGTCACCACCGGCGTGTGAGGGCATTAACGATGGCACTTAAGACTTACCGTCCCATTACCCCGAGCCTGCGCCAGCTGGTGCTGGTCGATCGCTCGGAGCTGTACAAGGGCAAGCCGGTTAAGCGTCTGACGGAGGGCCTGAGCGGCACCGGCGGTCGTAACAACACCGGTCGCATCACCGCGCGTCGCATGGGCGGCGGCCACAAGCGCCGTTACCGTCTGGTCGACTTCAAGCGCAACAAGTTCGACGTCCCCGCGACGGTCGAGCGTCTGGAGTACGATCCGAACCGGACGGCCTTCATCGCTCTGATCCGCTATCAGGACGGCGACCTGGCCTACATCCTGGCTCCGCAGCGCCTGAAGGCCGGCGACGTCGTCGTCGCTGGTGAGAAGGTCGATGTGAAGCCCGGCAACGCCATGCCGCTGAAGAACATCCCGGTTGGCACCATCGTCCACAATGTGGAGCTGCGTGCGGGCAAGGGCGGGCAGATCGCCCGTTCCGCCGGTACGTTCCTGCAGCTGGTGGGCCGCGACCAGGGTTACGCCCAGCTGAAGCTGCCCTCGGGCGAGCTGCGCATGGTCCGGGGCGAGTGCATGGCCACCATCGGTGCCGTGTCCAACCCCGACCAGTCCAACACCGTGATCGGCAAGGCCGGTCGCAACCGTTGGCTGGGCCGTCGTCCGTCCGTCCGTGGCGTCGCCATGAACCCGATCGACCACCCGCACGGTGGTGGTGAAGGCCGTACCTCCGGTGGCCGTCATCCGGTCACGCCGTGGGGCAAGCCGACCAAGGGCAAGAAGACGCGTAGCAACAAGAAGACGGACGGCCTGATTATCCGTCGTCGTCGCTCTAAGTAAGGAGTAGGACCCGTGACCCGTTCCGTCTGGAAGGGGCCGTTCATTGACGGCTACCTTTTGAAGAAGGCAGAGAAGGCGCGCGCGTCCGGCCGCAACGAGATCATCAAGATCTGGTCGCGCCGTTCCACGATCCTGCCCCAGTTCGTCGGTCTGACCTTTGGCGTTTACAACGGCCATAAGTTCCTGCCGGTGCTCGTGACAGAGAACATGATCGGACACAAGTTCGGTGAGTTCTCCCCGACGCGGACTTTCTACGGCCACGCGGCCGACAAGAAGGCGAAGAGGAAGTAAAATGAGCAAGCCTCAATCTGAACGGCCTTTCGCCGACAACGAGGCTGCGGCGCACGGCCGGATGATCAAGTCCAGTGCCCGCAAGCTGAACCTCGTCGCCCAGATGATCCGCGGCAAGGAAGCCGGCACCGCGCTGGCCATGCTGACCTTCTCCAAGCGCCGCATCGCCGGCGAAGTGAAGAAGGTTCTGCAGTCGGCCATCGCCAACGCCGAAAACAACCACCAGCTGGACGTTGACCGTCTGGTGGTTGCTTACGCCACCGTGGGCCGCGCCCTGGTGATGAAGCGCTTCCATGCCCGGGCCCGCGGTCGCGGCGCCCGTGTCGAGAAGTCTTACAGCAACTTGACCGTGGTGGTGCGCGAGCGCGCCGAGGAAGCCACGGGGGAGACCGCGTAACATGGGTCAGAAAGTCAACCCCATCGGGCTCCGCGTCGGTATCAACCGGACCTGGGACAGCCGCTGGTTCGCCAGCCGCGACTACGCCACGCTGCTGCACCAGGACCTGCGCCTGCGCAAGCACCTGCAGGGCAAGCTGGCCGCGGCCGGCGCCTCGCGCATCATCATCGAGCGGCCGGCCAAGAAGGCCCGCGTCACCATCCACACGGCCCGTCCGGGTGTGGTGATCGGCAAGAAGGGCGCCGACATCGAGAAGCTGCGCACCGATCTGGGCCGCATGACCGGCTCCGAGGTCAGCCTGAACATCGTCGAGATCCGCAAGCCGGAACTCGACGCCCGGCTGATCGCCGAGAACATCGCCAGCCAGCTGGAGCGTCGTGTCGCCTTCCGTCGCGCCATGAAGCGCGCCGTGCAGTCGGCCATGCGCCTCGGCGCCCAGGGCATCCGCATCAACTGCGGCGGCCGTCTGGGTGGTGCTGAGATCGCTCGTATGGAGTGGTACCGCGAAGGTCGCGTGCCGCTGCACACGCTGCGCGCCGAGATCGATTACGGCACGGCCACGGCTAAGACCACCTACGGCACCTGCGGTGTCAAGGTGTGGGTGTTTAAGGGCGAAATTCTGGCGCACGATCCGTTCGCCCAGGACAAGCGCGCCGATCAGCAGCCCGTCGCGGCGCGCTGAGGGTGAACGGATACTAGAGGGCAATTGCCATGCTGAGTCCGAAACGTACTAAGTACCGCAAGCAGCACAAGGGGCGCATCCACGGCGCCACCAAGGGCGGCAGCCAGCTGAACTTCGGCGCCTTTGGCCTGAAGGCGGTCGAACCGGCGCGCATCACCGCGCGCCAGATCGAGGCGGCCCGCCGCGCGATCACCCGTCACATGAAGCGTCAGGGCCGGGTCTGGATCCGGATTTTCCCGGACGTGCCGGTGTCGAGCAAGCCCGCCGAAGTCCGCATGGGCTCCGGTAAGGGTTCGCCCGAGTTCTGGGCGGCCCGCGTGGCCCCCGGCCGCATCATGTTCGAGCTGGATGGTGTGCCGGCGGACCTCGCCAAGCGCGCCTTCGAGCTGGCCGCTGCCAAGCTGCCGATTAAGACCCGATTCATCACCCGCCTGGGTGAGGGAGCTGAGGCATGACCAAAGCCGTCGACCTGCGCACGAAAAGCGTGGATGAGTTGCAGGACCAGCTCTTGCAGCTGAAGAAAGAGCAGTTCAATTTGCGCTTCCAGCGCGCCTCCGGGCAGCTGGAGAATACCGCGCGTGTCGGCCAGGTTCGGCGCGACATCGCTCGGATTAAGACCATCCTGGGCCAGCGGGAAACCGCTGCGCCCGTGTCCTGACAGGGGGAAGCGTTATGCCCCGGCGTGTTTTGCAGGGCACGGTTGTGAGCGACAAGGGCGACAAGACCGTCATCGTGCTGGTCGAGCGTCGTGTTATGCACCCCGTGTACAAGAAGTTTATTAAGCAGTCGAAGAAGTATGCTGCTCATGACGAGCAGAATGCTTATAAGGCTGGCG
This sequence comes from Nitrospirillum amazonense, assembly GCF_007828035.1. GTDB lineage: Bacteria > Pseudomonadota > Alphaproteobacteria > Azospirillales > Azospirillaceae > Nitrospirillum > Nitrospirillum amazonense. Next base: position 5,233 of record NZ_VITV01000002.1, read on the forward strand.
ACACGGTGACGATCGAAGAGTGCCGTCCGATTTCCAAGCGGAAGCGGTGGGCCGTCGTCGTGGAAAGCGCCGCCCCGTCGGGCGCCGCCGTCTAACTGTTTTGCTTAAGGAAGCCAAACCATGATCCAGATGCAAACCAACCTGGAGGTCGCTGACAACAGCGGCGCGCGCCGGGTGCAGTGCATCAAGGTGCTGGGCGGCTCCATGCGGAAGGTCGCGGCCGTTGGCGACGTCATCGTCGTCTCGGTCAAGGAGGCCATTCCGCGGGGCCGCGTGAAGAAGGGTGACGTGCACCGCGCCGTCATCGTTCGCACCGCCAAGGAAATCCGTCGCACCGACGGTTCCGCCATCCGCTTCGACCGCAACGCGGCCGTGCTCATCAACAAGCAGGGTGAGCCGATCGGGACCCGTATCTTCGGGCCGGTCACGCGTGAGCTGCGCGCCAAGAAGTTCATGAAGATCATCTCCCTGGCGCCGGAGGTCCTGTAAATGTCGAAGATTAAGAAGGCCGACAAGGTCGTCATCATCGCCGGCAAGGACAAGGGCAAGCAGGGCGAGGTGATCGCCGTTCTGCCGAAGGAGAACCGCGTCAAGGTGCGCGGCGTGAACCTGGTGAAGAAGCACCAGCGTCCGACTCCGACCCAGCAGGGTGGCATCGTTGAGCTCGAGGCGTTCATCGACGTCTCCAACGTCGCCCATGTCGACCCCAAGACCAACAAGCCGACCCGCGTCGGCTACCGGATCCTGGAAGACGGCCGCAAGGTCCGTTTTGCCAAGGTTTCCGGTGAAGTCATCGACCTGTGAGGCGCGTTATGGCTGCCAGGCTTAAAGAACATTACGATTCCGTCGTTCGCGCCTCGCTGAAGAGCGAGTTCAACTACGCCAACGACCTGGAAGTGCCGCGGATCGAGAAGATCATCATTAACATGGGCGTCGGCGAAGCCACGTCCGATGGTAAGAAGATCAACGCCGCCGTCACCGATCTGACCGCCCTGTCCGGTCAGAAGCCGGTGGTGACCCGCGCCCGCAAGTCCATCGCGCAGTTCAAGCTGCGCGAGGGCATGGCCATTGGTTGCAAGGTGACCCTGCGCCGTGACCGCATGTACGAGTTCCTGGACCGTCTGATCACGATCGCCCTGCCGCGCGTCCGCGACTTCCGTGGCGTGTCGGGCACGAGCTTCGACGGTCGTGGCAACTACGCCATGGGTCTCAAGGAGCAGATCATTTTCCCGGAAATCGACTACGACCGCGTGGACGAAATCCGGGGGATGGACATCATCATCGTCACCACGGCGAAGACCGATAAGGAGGCCAAGGCCCTCCTGAAGGGCTTCCAGATGCCGTTCGCGAACTGAGCGGCAGGAGCTTCCCATGGCCAAGACCAGTTCTGTTCAGAAGAACAAGCGCCGCGAGCGCCTCGCGAAGCAGTACGCCGGCAAGCGTAATGCTCTGAAGGCCATCGCGTCCGATCGCACCCTGCCGCCCGAGGAGCGGTTCGCCGCCCGCCTCAAGCTCGCCGAGCTGCCGCGCAACTCCAGCCCGACCCGTATTCGGAATCGCTGCGAGCTGAGCGGTCGTCCGCGTGCTTTTTACCGCAAGTTTAAGCTGTCTCGTATTGCCCTGCGCGACCTGGCCTCTACCGGCCAGATCCCGGGCATGACGAAGTCCAGCTGGTAATCGGAGGTTCGGGAAATGGCGTTGAGCGATCCCTTGGGCGATATGCTGACCCGCATCCGTAATGGACAGCGGGCCCGCATGCAGTCTGTCACCAGCCCGGCCTCGAAGCTGCGCACCAACGTTCTGGAGGTGCTGAAGCGCGAGGGTTACATCCGTGGCTACTCCCTGGACACGGTTCGTCCGGGCGTCCATAGCGTGCGTATCGAGCTGAAGTATCACGAAGGCGAGCCTGTCATTAAGCAGGTGCAGCGCGTGTCGAAGCCCGGCCGCCGCATTTACTCCAAGATCGCCGATCTGCCGCGGGTCTTTAATGGCCTCGGCATCTCGATCCTGTCGACGCCCCGTGGCGTCATGTCGGACAGCGAGGCCCGTGCCGCCAATGTTGGCGGCGAGGTCCTCTGCAAAGTGTTCTAAGGAGCTGGCCACATGTCTCGTATCGGCAAGCATCCGGTGCCCGTTCCGGCCGGCGTGACCGTTCAGGTCACCGGCCAGAACGTCACCGTGAAAGGCAAGCTGGGCCAGCTCAGTCTGACCCTGGTTGACGACATCTCCGCCACGCTGGAAAACGGCGCTGTGGTGGTGAAGCCCGCGAACGACAGCCGCAAGGCTCGCGTGAACTGGGCCACCTCCCGCACGCTGCTGGCCAACATGGTCAAGGGTGTCGACACCGGCTTCACCAAGAACCTCGAGATCACGGGCGTGGGTTACAAGGCCGCCGTCCAGGGTCAGGAACTGCTCCTGAACCTGGGCTTCAGCCATGACGTGCGCTTCCCGATCCCGGCCGGCATCACGATGAAGTGCGACAAGCCCACTTCCATCTCGATCACCGGTTTCGACAAGCAGAAGATTGGCCAGGTTGCGGCTGAGATCCGCGCGTACCGTCCGCCCGAGCCCTACAAGGGCAAGGGCATCCGGTACGCGGATGAGGTCATCATCCGCAAAGAAGGCAAGAAGAAGTAAGGCGCACGATCATGAGCAATGCAAAAGTTCTGAGCGCGCGCCGCAAGCAGCGGGTGCGCACGCGGGTCCGGAAGCTGGGGCAGGGGCGTCCGCGCCTGTCCGTGTTCCGGTCCAGCCAGCACATCTACGCCCAGGTCATCGACGACGTGGCCGGCCAGACCAAGGCCGCGGCCTCGTCCATCGACAAGACCCTGCGTGCGGAGCTGAAGACTGGCGCCGACATCGAAGCGGCCAAGGCCGTCGGCAAGCTGATCGCCGAGCGGGCCAAGGAAGCCGGCATCACGGAAGTGGTGTTCGATCGCGGTTCGTACCTGTTCCATGGCCGGGTCAAGGCCCTGGCCGACGCCGCGCGCGAAGCCGGCCTGCAGTTCTAAGGGGTAGCGATTATGGCACGTAACGAGAGGGACGGCGGCAACAGCGGCGGTCGCGAGCGTGGCGGGGACCGGGATCGTACGCCCCGGGACCGCGAGGAAAGCGAGCTGGTAGAAAAGCTCGTTGGTATTAACCGCGTCGCCAAGGTGGTGAAGGGTGGCCGTCGCTTCGGCTTCGCCGCCCTGGTCGTGGTGGGTGACGCCAAGGGTCGCGTCGGCGTTGGTTCGGGCAAGGCCCGCGAAGTGCCGGAGGCCATCCGCAAGGCCACCGATCAGGCCAAGCGCTCCATGATCCGCGTGCCGCTCCGCGAGGGCCGGACGCTGCATCATGACGTGCACGGCCACTTCGGCGCCGGCAAGGTGGTGCTGCGCACCGCCGACGCCGGTACCGGCATCATCGCCGGTGGTCCGATGCGCGCGATCTTCGAGGCTCTCGGCGTCCAGGACGTCGTGACCAAGTCGGTTGGCACGTCGAACCCGCACAACATGATCAAGGCGACCTTCGACGCCCTGTCCCAGTGCGTCAGCCCCCGCGCCGTCGCCGCCCGCCGTGGCCGTCGCGTCAGCGATATCCTGGGCCGCCGCGAGGCTGGTGCCGAGGCGAAGGAGAGCGCGTGATGAGCGAGAAGAACACCGTCATCGTGACCCAGATCGGCAGCCCGATCGGCCGCCAGAAGGACCAGCGGGCGACGCTGGTGGGTCTTGGTCTCAACAAGCTGCACCGTACCAGCGAGCTGGAGGATACCCCTTCGGTCCGCGGTATGATCGCCAAGGTGCAGCACCTCGTGCGCGTCGAGAAGGCCTCCTGAGGCCTTCCCGATACGGCTTGAAGGGATAAAGTCATGAAGCTTACGGATATTCGCGACAACCCGGGCGCCCGCAAGGCGCCCACCCGGGTTGGTCGGGGCATCGGCTCCGGCAAGGGCAAGACCGGCGGCCGTGGCGTGAAGGGTCAGACCTCGCGTTCCGGTGTGTCGATCAACGGCTTCGAAGGCGGTCAGATGCCCCTGCATCGCCGCCTGCCGAAGCGCGGTTTCAACAACCTGTTCGGCACCGACTATTCGGTGGTGAACGTGGGCACCGTCCAGAAGGCCATCGATGAAGGCCGCCTGAACGTCGCCGACGTGATCACCGCCGAGGTGCTGGTCGCCGCCGGTCTGGTGCGCCCGTCCCGCGACGGCGTGCGCCTGCTGGCCAAGGGCAGCATCACCGCCAAGGTGGCGTTCGATGTCGCCGGCGCCTCCGCCGCGGCCGTGGCCGCCGTGGAAGCCGTTGGTGGCTCGGTCAAGGTGCCCGCGGTCGAAGCGGCTGCCGAGTAATTAAGGAAGTGCGGCCGGCGTTCGTGTTAAAAGCGAGCGCCGGCCGTCTTTCTTTCTGCCGCAGGTCTCCCCATCTGGGGTGGGACCCGTTAGGGGGACCGGCGACGGTCCCTTTTCTTTTGTCTTTTTGATACCGTCTGTGCCGCGCCCCTGAGAGGCGCCTCGATAGGAACGGATTCCATGGCTTCAGCCGCCGAGCAGCTCGCCGCCAATCTTAATTTCGGCTCCTTCGCCAAGGCCACGGAACTGAAGAAGCGGCTCTGGTTCACCCTGGGAGCGCTCATCGTTTTCCGCCTGGGCACCTACATTCCCCTGCCGGGCATCAACGTCCAGGCCTTCGCCGACGTTTTCAACCAGGCCAAGGGCGGCATCCTGGGCATGTTCAACATGTTCGCGGGTGGCGCCATTGAGCGCATGAGCATCTTCGCGCTCAACATCATGCCTTACATCTCCGCCAGCATCATCGTGCAGCTGCTGACGGCCGTGATCCCCAGCCTCGAAGCCATGAAGAAGGAAGGCGAGGCGGGTCGTAAGAAGATCAACCAGTACACCCGCTACGGCACGGTGATCCTGGCCATCTTCCAGTCCTATGGCCTGGCCGTGGCACTGCAGGGCGCCAAGGGCGGCACGGTGATCGATCCCGGCCCCTTCTTCATCATCAGCACCGTGGTCACCATGGTGGGTGGCACCATGTTCCTGATGTGGCTGGGTGAGCAGATCACTGCCCGGGGCGTGGGCAACGGCACCTCGCTGATCATCTTCACCGGCATCGTGGCGGCCCTGCCCAAGGCGCTGATGCAGCTGCTGGAACTGGGCCGTACCGGGGCCATCGGCTTCGGCATCCTGGCCCTGCTGCTGGCCATCGCCGTGGGCGTGATCTTCTTCATCGTGTTTATGGAACGCGCCCAGCGCCGGCTGATCGTGCAGTACCCGAAGCGCCAGGTGGGCAACAAGGTCTATGGGGGTGAAGCCTCGCACCTGCCCCTGAAGCTGAACACGTCGGGCGTCATCCCGCCGATCTTCGCCAGCTCGCTTCTGCTGCTGCCGGCCACCGTCACCGGTTTTTCCGGCGGCACCGGTCCGGAGATCCTGCAGACCATCGCCCGCTATGTCACCCATGGCCAGCCGCTCTATATCGTGCTGTACATGGCGCTGATCGTGTTCTTCAGCTTTTTCTATACCGCGGTCGTGTTCAACCCGACCGAGACGGCGGAGAATCTGAAGAAGTATGGCGGTTTCATCCCCGGTATCCGTCCGGGTAAGAACACCGCTGACTATCTGGACTTTGTTCTCACCCGTTTGACGGTGTTGGGCGCCGGCTACCTGGTGGTGGTTTGTCTATTGCCCGAACTGTTGATGGCCAAGAACGCTATTCCTTTTTATTTTGGCGGCACCAGCCTGCTAATTGTGGTAACGGTGACTATGGACACGGTCGCCCAGATCCATTCGCATCTGCTGGCGCATCAATATGAAGGCCTCATCAAGAAGGCAAAGCTGAGGGGGAGGCGTGGATGAACCTGATTCTTCTGGGGCCGCCGGGCGCCGGCAAGGGAACGCAGGCGCAGCGGCTTGAACGGAAGTTCGGGTTGGTGCAGTTGTCGACGGGCGACATGTTGCGGGCGCTGAAGGATAGCGGCAGCCCCCTGGGTCAGCAGGCCAAGGAGATCATGGCCGCCGGCAAGCTGATGCCGGACGCGATCATGGTCGAGATGATCGCCGACCGCATCACCCAGCCGGATTGCGCCAAGGGCTTCATCCTCGACGGCTTCCCCCGCACGGTTCCACAGGCTGAGGCCCTGGACCGCATGCTGGCGGACAAGCACCTGAAGCTGGACCACATCATCGAGATGGTGGTGGACGACGCAGCCCTGGTGGAGCGTGTGACCGGCCGGTATACCTGCGCCAAATGCGGCGCCGGCTATCACGACAAGTTCCACCAGCCCAAGGTGGCGGGCGTCTGCGACATCTGCGGCTCGACCGAGTTCAAGCGCCGGGCCGACGACAACGCCGAGACCTTCACCAAGCGTCTGGCGGAATACCACGCGCTGACGGCGCCCATCCTGCCTTACTATCAGGGCAAGGGCGTGCTGAAGCAGGTGGACGGCATGGCGGAGATCGACGAGGTCACCCGTCAGCTGGAAGCCATCATCGCCGCCTGAGCCTCGGGCGTCGCGGTTGTCCGAATAGGGAAAGGGCCGTTTCTCCAGTGGGGGAGGCGGCCTTTTCCTTTGGTGGCCTATCACCTGGCTGCATGCCCGGCGTGGGCGCCGCCCGCGTGGGCGCGGTTGACATCCGGTCGCGCCTGCGTATACTCCCGCATCCGATCCGTTCCGGGCTGTGGCCCTGCGGGTCCGGATGAAACCGGCTCTCGGCCCTGGCGCCCCTTTGGGGTGGCGGGACGGAGTTGGTTCGTATGTGCATTTGGAGATCCTGGAGTTTCCAGGTTTTCTTCGGATGAGATGCCCCGAAGGTCATTGGATGTCCCCGCCACGGGAGCCGGTGATCAGGCGGGGTGTGGACGAAGATCGCATCGCCCGGGCGTGACGCCGGGGCGGGCATGAACGATGGAGAAAGCGCGTGGCGCGTATCGCTGGCGTTAATATTCCCACCGCGAAGCGGGTGGAAATCGCCCTTCAGTACATTCACGGCATCGGTCCCTTCATGGCGAAGGAGATCTGCGGCAAGGTCGGCATTCCGCTGGAGCGCCGCGTGCATCAGCTGACCGACGACGAAGTCCTGCGTATCCGCGAAGTCATCGACAGCGACTACTCGGTCGAAGGCGACCTGCGTCGCTCTGTCGCCATGAACATCAAGCGGCTCATGGACATGGCCTGCTACCGCGGCCTGCGTCACCGCAAGGGCCTGCCGGTCCGCGGTCAGCGCACGCACACCAACGCGCGCACCCGCAAGGGCCCGGCCAAGCCGATCGCCGGTAAGAAGAAGTAAGCTGAAGGACTGATAAGAAATGGCAAAGCCCAACGCTTCTGCCGCCCGGCTTCGTCGCCGCGAGCGCAAGAACATCACCTCGGGCGTGGCGCATGTGAACGCCTCGTTCAACAACACCATGATCACCATCACCGACGCCCAGGGCAACACCATCGCTTGGTCCTCGTCGGGCATGATGGGCTTCAAGGGTTCGCGCAAGTCGACCCCCTACGCCGCCCAGATGGCCGCCGAAGACGCGGGCCGCAAGGCCCAGGAACACGGCATGCGCACCCTGGAAGTGGAAGTGAAGGGTCCGGGTTCGGGCCGTGAGTCCGCCCTGCGCGCCCTGCAGTCGGTCGGCTTCCAGATCACGTCCATCCGCGACGTGACGCCGATCCCGCACAATGGCGTTCGCCCGCCGAAGAAGCGCCGCGTCTGATCGTTCTACCGATTACGGAGGCGGCCCTTGCGGCCGCTTCCGGTCCAAACGCTTCCGCGTTTCCCCGCCGCCCCGGGACCGGCTTTCGCATGCCATCGCGATCGCCCATGCATGGGGGAGGTGGTCAGGTTCAGGACAGGGCGCCGGTCGCAGGACCGGCGCCCTGATCCGCAACCCGACAGCGGTGAAACCGGGTGTCGTGTCCTCCCGATGGCATTAGAGGCAACTACCCGTGATTCAGAAGAACTGGCAGACCCTGGAAAAGCCCAGCAAGCTCGACGTGAACGTCGGTGCCGATCCGCGCCGTGAGGCCACGATCGTCGCCGGCCCGCTGGAGCGTGGCTTTGGCCTGACCCTGGGCAACGCCCTGCGCCGCGTCCTGCTGTCGTCCCTTCAGGGGGCGGCGGTCACCGCCATCCACATCGATGGCGTCCTGCACGAATTCTCCTCCATCCCCGGCGTCCGTGAGGACGTGACCGACATCGTTCTGAACATCAAGAACATGGGTCTGAAGATGGAGGGCGAGGGCCCGAAGCGGCTGCGCCTGCGCGCCGAAGGCCCCAAGGAAGTCACCGCCGGCATGATCGAGGTGACGGGCGACATCGAGGTGATGGATCCCGACCTGGTGATCTGCACCCTGGACGCCGGCGCCCGCCTGAACATGGAACTGACGGTCGAGAAGGGCAAGGGCTACGTCCCCGCCAGCCAGAACCGTCCGGAAGACGCCCCCATCGGCCTGATCCCGATCGACGCCCTGTACAGCCCCATCCGCAAGGTGGCGTACAAGGTGGAGAATACCCGCCTGGGCCAGCGCACCGACTATGACAAGCTGTCGCTGTCGATCGAGACCAACGGCGCCGTGACGCCCGAGGATGCCGTGGCCATCGCCGCCCGCATCCTGCAGGACCAGCTGCAGCTGTTCATCAACTTCGAGGAGCCGCAGGCCGTCACCGCGTCGGAGAAGTCCGACGAGGTGCCGTTCAACAAGAACCTGCTGCGCAAGGTGGACGAGCTGGAACTGTCGGTCCGTTCGGCCAACTGCCTGAAGAACGACAACATCGTCTACATCGGCGACCTGGTGCAGAAGACGGAAGCGGAAATGCTCCGCACCCCGAACTTCGGCCGCAAGTCGCTGAACGAAATCAAGGAAGTGCTGTCCCAGATGGGCTTGCACCTCGGCATGGAAATCCCGAACTGGCCGCCCGAGAACATCGAGGACCTGGCCAAGCGTTTGGAAGAGCCGTACTGAGCTTGATGTGAGGTTCTCCGCATCCGGTTACGGCCGGATGCGGAGTACAGGGCATAGGGCCCACCCCCGCCGTACCGGCCAGCGCCCCTTACGGGCACAGGCGGGCGTTTCGGGGATCGTCATAGGTGTCGGCATCCGACACCCGGACATGAAAGGAGAAGCACCATGCGTCACGGCGTTTCCGGGCGTAAGTTCAGCAAGACCTCTACCCACCGTCTGGCCATGTTCTCCAACATGGCCAATGCCCTGATTAAGCACGAGCAGATCAAGACGACCCTGCCGAAGGCCAAGGACCTGCGGCCGATCGTGGAGAAGCTGATCACGCTGGGCAAGAAGGGCGGCCTCGCCAACCGTCGCCTGGCGTTCGCGGAACTGCGCGACAACGCCATGGTCGACAAGCTGTTCACCACTATCGCCGAGCGTTACAAGGACCGTCAGGGTGGCTACACCCGCGTCCTGAAGGCCGGCTTCCGCTACGGTGACATGGCCGCCATGGCCGTCATCGAGCTGGTGGACCGCGACGTCTCCGCCAAGGGCCAGGACAGCGGTCCGGTCCAGGTGACGGAGACCGAGGAAGAAGCGGCCTGAGTCTAGGCTGTTCCACTTCCGGAATGGTAAGGGAAGGGGCGGATCCGTGAGGGTCCGCCCTTTTTCATTGCTCTGGCGGCGGGGGCGGGGCGCGACCGTGTCGCGCCGCAGCGCCCGTATAAGCCCGTGGACGGGCGGGGGCCAAATCGCGCATCCTGCCGCCCGTCCATCGCCGGTACGACAGGCGTGCGGCGGGCGCGGACAGGAGGATGAACCGGTGCGTATTTTGGGGACCAAGGCGGCTTTCGCCGGCCTGCTTTTGATAGGGCTGGCGGGCTGCATGGCGCTGCCGTCGCAGCGCGAGGGCAAGCTGGACACCCACGCGGCCTGCGTGGCGCGCTGCAACCGCGACAGCCAGGTGTGCGGCGACACCAAGGCCGGGCAGAGCGATCATACGCCCGAACTGAACAACGGCATGTGCCAACGCGACCTGAAATCCTGCCTGAACCGTTGCGGCGACCCGGGCTGAACCCTATCTCACCCCCGTCCCCTCGTTTCGATCAGACGTGAGAGTTCTTCCCCGTGACGCTTGAAACGCCGTTCCGCCGCCTAGTCTCCCGTTGCGCCCTGGTGGCTGTCGCCGCCGGCCTGGCCTTGACGCCGCCGGCCCTGGCCCAGCAGGTGCCGCAGAGCCGAGAGCAGATCACGCTCAGCTACGCCCCCCTGGTGAAGCGGGCGGCGCCGGCGGTGGTCAACATCTACAGCCGCCGTGTCATCAAGCAGCGCGTGTCCCCCTTCATGGAGGACCCGTTCTTCCGGCAGTTCTTCGGCGACGCCTTCCGCGGCGTTCCGCGCGAGCGGGTGGAGTCCTCGCTGGGCTCTGGCGTCATCATCCGGCCCGACGGCCTGATCGTCACCAACGACCATGTCATCAAGGACGCCGACCAGATCACCGTGGTGCTGGCGGACCGGCGGGAGTTTCCCGCCAAGGTAATGAGCGCGGACGAGAAGGTGGACCTGGCCGTCCTGCGCATCGACACCAAGGGTGAGAAGCTGCCCACGCTGGACCTGGGCGATAGCGACAGCATCCAGGTGGGTGACCTGGTGCTGGCCATCGGCAACCCCTTCGGTGTCGGCCAGACGGTCACCAGCGGCATCGTTTCGGCCCTGGCCCGCACCGGCGTGGGCGTGTCGGACTTCAACTTCTTCATCCAGACGGATGCCGCCATCAACCCGGGCAACTCGGGCGGCGCGCTGATCACCATGGACGGCAAGCTGGCCGGCATCAATTCGGCCATCTATTCGCGCAGCGGCGGCTCGGTCGGCATCGGCTTCGCTATCCCGGCGGACATGGTGCGCTCCGTCGTCACCGCGGTGGAGGGGGGTGGCAAGCTGGTGCGCCCGTGGATGGGCGCCAGCGGCCAGCCGGTGACGCAGGAGCTGGCCACCAACCTGGGCCTGCCCCGGCCCCAGGGCGTGCTGATCAACCAGTTGAACCCCAAGGGGCCGCTTGAGCAGGCGGGCGTGAAGGTGGGGGACGTGGTGACGGCGGTGAACGGCCACCTGGTCGATGATCCGGAAAGCCTGCGCTACCGCATCGCGCTGCTGCCCGTGGGCGGGAACGCGACCCTGACCATCATCCGCAAGGGGGCCGAGACCAAGCTGCCGGTGAAGCTGATCGGCCCGCCGGAAGACCCGCCCCGGGATGAGACCGCGCTGGATGGCCGCCAACCCTTCGCCGGCACCACCGTCGCCAACATCAACCCGGCACTTGCCGAGGAGGTCGGCTACGCCGGCAGCTCCGATGGCGTCATCGTGCTGAAGGTGCAGCCGGGCACCACCGCCCAGGCCCTGGGCTTCCAGCCGGGCGACGTGGTGGTGAAGGTGAACGGCCAGCCCATCACGCGTGTGGCCGACCTGAAACGGTTGGTGAACCAGCCACAGCGCCGCTGGGACTTGGCTGTCCGCCGGGGTGATCAGGTGCTGACGCTGAGCGTCGGTGGCTGAGGGCTTCGTCGCCGGCTGACGCGGTTTGCCGCCGCGTCAGCCCGGCGCCCGGGCCGCCCACCCGGTCAAGGTCCGGACCAATATGTCCACGTCATGGGAATTTTGCGGATCGCCCCCTTGCGTCACCGGAATGGGGTGGCGATCGAAGCGCAAGCCTTCGCCATCCCTCCCCAGGAAGGTACTCATGGGGAAGGCGGTGCCGATGGCCGTCTGTTCCGGCGGATTCATCGAGACGTCGGCATACAGGTCCCGTGACGTGCCGGGGGGCAGGTCCAGCACCACCTGCCGCCAGGGCAAGTCATGCTCTTTCACATAGGCCTGGTCCTTTTCCCAGTCGCGCAGCCGGGAGACCAGGACGATTTCCAGCTTGTCCGCGCCCACCTGCTCCTGCACCTGGCGCATCACGCGGAATTCCGCGACGCAAGGGGCGCACCAGTGGGCCCACTGGTTCACCCAAACGATCTTGCCCTTCAGGCTGTCGAAGCGGAACGGCTGCCCGGCCGTGTCCTTGAACGGCGCGGCGTGCAGGGCCGAGATATGGCGGGCCAATTCCGCAGGGCTGTCGGTGCGCTTGATCCGTTGAACCGGCGGCGGTGTGGGCGACGTGGTTGTGGCGTCGCTGGCCACGGCCGCCCAGGGGAGGCTGGGGACCCATGCCAAGACCGTGCCCAGGATCAGCCGCGTCAGTGTGTGGCTCATGGATAGGCCCTGTTTCCATTGGGCTGGCCGGCGACCAGCGACCCACTTTGGTTTATACGGGGAACGTTTATGCAACCCGGCGAGGGTGTAAATGGGGGCCCCGCGACAGGCATCCCTGAAATGGACGATGCCAAGGCGGGCCCTACTCTGGCATGGTGTTCCGGGGCCCGCTGTTCCGGGTTTGTATCCTCATGAGTAAGGCGCGATGGTGAAGAGCGGATCGGGTTCCCTGTTCGAGGCGGAGGCGCCGCGCCCGCTGGCCGACCGGCTGCGGCCGACCGCGCTGGACCAGGTGGTGGGGCAGGAGCATCTGCTGGGCCCCAAGGGACCCATCGGCCGCATGGTGGCCGCCCACCGTCTCAGCTCCATGGTGCTGTGGGGCCCGCCGGGCTGCGGCAAGACCACCATCGCCCGTCTGCTGGCGCAAGCCACCACCCTGGCGTTCGAGCCCCTGTCCGCCGTGTTCTCCGGCGTGGCCGACCTGCGCAAGGTGTTCGAGGCGGCCAAGCAGCGCCGCCAGGCGGGCCAGGGCACCCTGTTGTTCATCGACGAGATCCACCGCTTCAACCGATCCCAGCAGGACGGCTTCCTGCCCTATGTCGAGGACGGCACGGTCACCCTGGTGGGCGCCACGACGGAGAATCCGTCGTTCGAGCTGAACGCTGCCTTGCTGTCCCGCGCCCAGGTCTTCGTCCTGAACCGCTTAGGCGAGGAGGCGCTGGAGAAGCTGATCGGCCGGGCGGAGGCGGAGGAGGGCCGCGCCCTGCCGCTGACCGAAGACGCGCGGGCGGCGCTGAAGGCCATGGCCGATGGCGACGGGCGCTATTTCCTGAATTTGGTGGAGGAGATTTACGCCGTGGTGCGTCCGGGGGAGGACCCGCTCGACACCAACGCCCTGACCGTGGCGGTGCAGCGGCGCATGCCCCTCTACGACAAGGCGCAGGAGGGGCACTACAACCTCATCAGCGCCCTGCACAAGTCGCTGCGCGGGTCGGACACCGACGCCGCCCTCTACTGGTATTCCCGCATGCTGGCGGGCGGCGAGGACCCGCGCTACATCGCCCGCCGCCTGGTGCGCTTCGCCAGCGAGGATATCGGCATGGCCGATCCCCAGGCCCTGACCATCGCCCTTGCCGCCTGGGACGCCTATGAGCGCCTGGGCAGCCCGGAGGGGGAACTGGCCATCGCCCAATGCGTCATCTACCTGGGCACGGCGCCCAAATCCAATGCCGCCTACATGGCCATCAAGCAGGCGCAGCGCGCCGCCAAGGAAACGGGCAGCCTGATGCCGCCCATGCACATCCTGAACGCGCCCACCCGTCTGATGAAGGATCTGGGCTACGGCAAGGGCTACAACTACGACCACGACACGGCCGATGGTTTTTCCGGCCAGAATTATTTCCCCGATGGCATGGCGCGGCGGGAGTTCTATCAGCCGGTGGAGCGCGGCTTTGAACGCGAGATCAAGAAGCGCCAGGACTACTGGGCCAAGCTGCGCCAGCGCGCGGCGGAGGGCAAGGAGAGCGGCGAGAGCTGACGCCTGCCCTGATGGGCTATGCCCTTGAAATTATTTGCGGAGAAGGGGGGCTTCCGGCACCTCTATCGCGGAACTCGCGCCGGCATGCCGCGCGCCCCTTCCTATTGAGGATTTCATGGACCGCAGACAGTTCCTGTCGGCCGCCGCCGTTCTGGCCGCCGCGACCACCCCGATGACGCCCTCCCTGGCCGAGGCCGCCCCCGCCGCTCCCCTCAACCCGCCCGGTATTCGCATGGCCGGCATCCGCATGATCCCGGTGGCGGGGGGCAAGTACAAGGTCTGGACCAAGAAGATCGGCAGCGGCGCCGTGAAGGTGCTGCTGCTGCACGGTGGCCCCGGCTTTTCCCACGAATACCTTGAGGCGATGGAGTCCTTCCTGCCCGAGGCCGGGATCGAGATGTATTATTACGACCAGTTGGGGTCGAACAATTCCGACCAGCCAGACGACACCAGCCTGTGGACCCTGCCGCGCTTCGTCGAGGAGGTGGAGGAGGTGCGCCAGGGATTGGGCCTGGACCAGTTCGTGCTCTATGGCCATTCCTGGGGCGGCATCCTGGCCATCGATTACGCGCTGAAATACCAGAAGCACCTGAAGGGCCTGGTCATTTCCAACATGGCGGCCGGCATCCAGGCCTACCTGAAGCGCGTCAATGCCCTGCGCAGCCTGATGAAGCCCGAGTCCCAGAAGCTGATCCGGGAGCTGGAGGCGAAGCAGGCCTATGACGACCCGGCGTACGAGAAGATCATGATGGAGGAGATGTATCCCCAGATGATCTGCCGCCTCGACCCCTGGCCGGAGCCTGTCACCCGCGCCTTCCGCCACGCCAACCTCACCATCTACAACCAGATGCAGGGAAAGAGTGAGCTGGAGGTGACGGGCAACCTGAAGGACTGGGAACGTTGGGATCAGCTATCCCAGATCAAGGTGAAGACCCTGACCATCGGCGCCACCCACGACGAGATGGATCCGGAAGATATGAAGCGCATGGCGACGCTGATGCCCAACGCCCGGTCCGTGACCTGCCCGCAAGGCAGTCACCTGTGCATGTGGGACGACCAGGACTTCTACTTCAAGAACCTGATCCCGTTCCTGAAGAGCGTGTAAGTATAGCTATAGGACCGGGCTATGCCCTGTCCGGCGCCATGGCGCGGGCGTAGTCCTTGGCCGCCTGCACGACGTGGGTGACGGCGCGGGCAATGTCGTCCGGCGGTTCGCCCTCGCGCGCCAAGGCGCTATCATCCATCGGCACGCCGCGCACCAGGGCGCCCAGCCGCATCGTGGCCGCCTCGCAATAGCCGATGCGCCGGGCGTCGGGCGGGCCGGGGATGGTGCGTTCGTCCAGCCAAGCGACGGTGGCGGCCCCCGCCAGGCGGCGCAGCGTTTCCAGAACGGCGCCGGCCTCGTCCAGGTGCGCCTTGCGCCGGCGGCCCTCCAGCACCATGCGCTGGCGCGTCACCTCGGCCGCCGTGCTGGCCAGGCCGGCGGCCCGGCGGGCGGCGTCGATCTCTGCATAGGGCGTCTGGCCCGCCCGCACCACCAGGGTGGCGTAGCGCATGTTGGCCTCCACCGCCGCCGCCAGCTTGTGGGGGAAGCCCTTGGGCTCCCGCTCCGGCCACAGGACCAGGCAGCCGGCCAGGCCGATGACGCTGCCCAGCGTGTTGTTGAAGGCGCGGGCCAGCGCGATGCCTTCGCCATGGGCGTTCAGGCCGGGGTGCAGCAGGTCGGCCACCAGCACGAACAGCGGCGTCAGGAAGGTGACGAACAGGCTGTAGCTGACGGAGCGTAGGGCGATGGTGGCGGCCGCCAGGGGGAAGATGGCCGCCAGCAGCGCGAGGGGCGTGGGCAGGGCCACGGCCAGGAAGGCAGCTGCGGCGCCGCCGATGACGCTGCCCACCACGCGTTCCAGGGTGCGGGGCCAAGTGGTGGCGGCCTGCGGCTGCATCACCACAACCGCCGCCATGGTGGCCCAGTAGGCATAGGCGACGTCGAGATAGGCGGTGACGGCGTAGGTTACCGTCACCACCAGGGCCACGCGCAGGGCATGGCGCGCGATGGGGGAGGAAGGGACCAGGGCCAGGCGCAGGGCCCGGGCGGGCGTCAGGCGGCGGCGCGGCGTCTCGTCCTGTTCGGGCACGGTGGCCAGTGCGCCGTCATCCACCGGCGGCGCCCAGGCGCGGGTCAGGTCGGCCAGGGCCTGGGCGCAGACCTGGGCCACGCGGCCCACCAGATCGTGCGCTGGCCGGGCGACGCGGTCCAGCACCTCCGCCTCATAGGCCACCAGGGCGCGGTCGGGCTCGGACCGCATCACCTGGCGGCTGGTGCGGGTCAGGGCGGCGCGCAGCTGGCGCAGCGGCAAGGTGTCGGCGTCGGTAGGTGTGCCGGTGGCGTGCGGCTCAAGGTCATAGCCCAGCGCGATCAGGCCGGCGAAGATGCGTTCGCCCGCCTCGATGGCGGCCAGCAGGGCGCGGCGGATGTCGCGCCCGTTGCCGCGCCCGGCGGAGAAGCGGCCCACGGCGGCACGCGCCCGCTCGATCGTGTCGCGCACCGCGCGGCGATGCTCGGCAGCATGCGCCTTCCAGCGCGCGTCCTGGGTGGCACCGCTGGCGTGCAGGGCCAGCAGTTCGGCCGTCATGTCACCGAGTTCGGAATAGATGGCGGCGACGGCGCGGCGGGCGGGGGCGTAGGGATGGATGCGCCACAGCACCAGGCACAGGGCCACGGCCCAGCCGCTGCCCAGCAGGAAGACGCCGGACAGGCGCAGGGCGTCCAGGGGCGCCATGGGATAGCCCACCGCCACCACGGCGACGCAGCAGGCCAGCACGCCCACCTGGGTGGCGGCCGGGCCGTAGACGCGGCTGAGGCAGCAGATGAACAGGGCGACGAACAGGGCCGCCGCCGCCCAGCCGTGCCCCAGCGCTGCCACCGCGCTGACGGCCCCCGCCATGGCCGTGCCGATCAGGGCGAATCCGCCCATGGCCCGCAGCCGTACGCCGAAAGGCCCGCCGGGGTCGGCCAGGCAGGCCCAGAAGGCGGCAAAGGCCGCCCACGACAGGATGGGCTGGTCCAGGTACAGCGCCAGCGTGACCATCAGCGCCACCGCCGTGGCGGCGCGCAGACCCTCGGTGATGCCGATCTGCTCCGGCGTCAGCGCGAACGACCGCGCCTGCAGCCAGCGCGCGAGCCGGGCCAGCGGGGAGGAGCGGTCGGTGGGCACCGTGTGGGCGTGGGACATGGAAACTCAAGTAGGCGAACGGGTGACCAGGGCAACGGTAACCAAGATCGTTCGCAGATGCAGCATTGGCGTGTGCATTGCGGCATTGCTGTCGGGGCGGATGTTCTTTGATCGCTAAAAACAGCTTGTCGGCTGGTTACATGGCGTCAGTATGCGTTGTGAGGTTGGCAGCGGAGATGGACGTGACCGTTAGGATGCAACGTGCGGTCAGGGTGGGCATTGTCTTCGTGTCCTACTTCATGGCGAGCTTTTTTACCTTCCTGCCCGACGGAAATGGAGAACATGGTTTCCAGAACCTGTTCTGGGGATTGATCTATGGTTTCGGCTGGCATGTGGCGGGTTCGCTGACACACTTCAGCCGATCCGCCGATATCTTCGGATTTTTCATCTGGCCATTGTTGGTTTGGGTCGTGTTGTTTCTGCTGACGCGCCTTTGTTTCAGCGCACCACGGCTGTGGCAGCGTCGGTTGATTTGGGCCGGGTTGGCTCTTTCACTGTTTATCGTGATGCCAGGAAAAACGGCGTTTTCGCTAGGCTTCCAGCATTTGCCAACGCTCAACAACCTTGAAGCGGCGGCGTACTGATGGGCCGGCGCGCGCTTCGTTGGCTGTTGCGAATTGCGTTGTGGCTGTGCCTGTCAGTGGTGACCGCTGTCATTCTGCTGGTGCTGCTGTGGAAGGCGGCAGAGCTGGATCAGCAGGCGACAGAGGATGAAAAGTTACCCATCTTCGTCGCGATGGTGGACGGGCTGGCGGACGCCTTGACCGACTTCGGTTCCCGCGATCCCGTCTATGTTTCCCTGGATGGGCGTATTTTTCCTGACGACCTGCTGCGAGAGGTACAGGCGCGGCAGCCCGGCTTCTCCATCCTATCCTGTCCCCCGACATCAAGGCGCGACCGGAGGTGTGCCGAGGGCTACCGGGATGCCTTTGAGGGTGATGGGCCGCAGCCGCTTGTCGATGTGACCCGGTTCGAAATACCCCTCTGGCACCTCGCCCAGGTTCGTTACACCTTCCACAACGGATCGGGCGAACGGATCCTGATCAAGGCTTTCGGCAAATGGCGGATCATCCACCGCTGGGATGTCCATGTGCTGGTGACCAAGATCCTGGATGAAGACGATGACGAGTCTCCTGCTGAGGATGAGGCGCCGAAGCAGCTGAAGGTGCCACGGGGTGGCCCCTGAGCCGGCACGTCAGCGCCCGGCCACCCTCTCCTCCAGCGCCGCCTTGACCGCGGCCACCGGCGCCGTCCAATCGCCCAGGCGCGTCTGCCGGAACAGGCGCAGGGATGGGTACCAGGGGCTGGTGTCGCCCCTGTCGTGCCAGCGCCAGTCGGTGGTGGGGGACAGCAGCAGGAAAGCGGGCACATCCAGCGCGCCGGCCAGATGGATGCAGGCGCTGTCGGAGCCGATGACCAGGTCCAGCCCGGCCACCAGGGCGGCGGTGTCGGCCCAGTCGCGGATGGAGGCGGCGGCGTCGCGGATGCGGCCAGGGGGGATGGCCGGATCGGTCAGGGCGGCCTTGGCCGGGCCCATCTGCAGGCTGACGAACTCCACACCCGGCACGTCCAGCA
The DNA here is from genome assembly GCF_007828035.1 of Nitrospirillum amazonense. Classification (GTDB taxonomy): domain Bacteria; phylum Pseudomonadota; class Alphaproteobacteria; order Azospirillales; family Azospirillaceae; genus Nitrospirillum; species Nitrospirillum amazonense. Next base: position 23,752 of record NZ_VITV01000002.1, read on the forward strand.
GCGGCAGCAAGGGGGCGAGGCCGGGCGAGCGCCAGTGGTCGTCGGGGAAGTCTGGATTGCCCTGCCAGAACAGGCCGACGCGCAGGCCCCGCTTGGGACCCAGCATCTGCGTCCAGCGCAGCTTGCGGCCGGGGTCGGCTTTAAGGTAGGGGCCGGTCCAGGGCACGGCGGCAGGGTCGGGGCAGAAGCGGCCGGGCAGGTCCATCATGGGCACCTGTCCATCCCAGGGCAGGGGGGCCGCAGAGCCCACACCCGGCGCCGGCGTCTGCGCGTCCACCACCACGGCGCCATAGCCCTGGGCCGCCACCAGCGGGGCCAGGCCGGCCGGCACCTCGATGGTCAGGCGGGCGCCGGCCGCGGTCAATTGGGGCAGGAAGCGCAGGCACATCAGCGTGTCGCCCACCCCCTGCTCATGCCAAACCAGCAGGCGCAGGCCGGCCGGGGTGCCCATGGATACGCCGGTCGACCAGGCCGGCAGGCCCTGGTGCCGGGGCGGCTTGGCGGCGGAGGGCCAGCGCCAGCGATAGTGCGCGAAGCCCTCGCGGTAGCGGCCCAGGCGCAACAGGCACAGGGCCACACCGAAATTGGCCACCGGATCCTGCGGCGCCAGGGTGGCCGCCACCTGGAAGGCGGCCAGCGCCTCCTCCGACCGGCCCAGCAGGCGCAGCAGGACGCCCAGGTCGCGGTGGGGCAGCAGAGCGTCCGGCCGGCGGCGCGCCGCCTCCGCCAGATGGGCCTCCGCTTCCTCGAAGCGGAACAGGCTGGTCAGGGTGTTGGCCAGGGCGCAGCGGGGCAGGGGGGCGTCGGGGGCGGCGCTCACGGCGCGGGACAATAGGCTGACGGCCTCCGCCGCGTCGCCGGCCCGCCGTTTCAGTTCCCCCAGATTGTTCAGGGCCAGGATGTTGAAGGGATCGCGCGCCAGGACGTGGCGGTACCAGGTCTCCGCCTCGCTCCCCCGGCCCAGCCGCTCGCACAGGCGCGCCAGTTCCGTCACCGTGGGCAGGTCGTCGGGCGTCCGCTCCACGCAGGCGCGCAGGGCGTCGGCGGCAGCCGACAGTCGCTCCAGCCGGGCCAGCAGGCGGGCCATGTTGCGCAGGGCGTCGGGATGGTTGGGATTCAGGCGCAGGGCTTGAGTGTAGGCGGTCAGCGCCTCATCCGTGCGGCCCAGCGTGTCCAGCACCTGGGCGTGGTTGGCATGGAAGTCGGCCACGCCGGGCCGCAGCGCGATGGCCCGGGCGATCAGGGGCTCCGCCTCCGCCGCGCGTCCTGCCTGGGCGGTGGCGACCCCCAGCAGGTGGAGGGCGTCCGGCTGCTCCGGCTCCTGCGCCAGCAACGAGGAATAGAGCGCGCCGGCATCCGCCAGGCGGCCCGCCCGGTGATGCTCCAGCGCCACCGCCAGGACCTCCCCGACGGTGCGCATACTCCGGGTCCTGGGTGCCTCGGGTGCCATACCCTAGTGATATCTCCTAGGGCGCGGGCACGCTAGCGGCGGAGGTCACATCCCTTTGGTTACATTCGGTCCGGTCTGGGCTTCTGCGGGCGCGTCCTCGGCCATCGCCCGGTGGCGCGGGCGGAACCAGCGCATAAGGCGGGGCCATAGACCCTCTGGTGGGCCGGTTTCTTCCTGAGGGGCTTCCGCCTCCGGTCCGTCTTCCACCGCCCCCTGGCCGACCGTCGTCTCCGCCGGTGGGACCACCTGCTGCCGCATCTCCGCGAAGTCGGCGACCGCCTGGCCCTGCAGCATGCGGATGCCCGCGTCCAGTGCGTGATGGACCAGGGCCAGGCTATCGCAGTGGGTCAGGATGCAGCGGTCGGCGCCCAAGGTGCGGACCAGCTGGCGCAAGGTGGCGCCGCTCGGCACCGTGTGCGGCCGCAAGGCGGCCGGCGCCTCTCCACTTGTGGCGGAAACTGCCGGCATCAGCCGCAACAGCACATCCTTGGGCAACGTGGCCTCGGCCGCCCGGTCCACCGGGACGTGATCCAACACCATCAGGCATTGACGGCGCCGGCCAACGGCCAAGGCCTCTTCCACTGCGTCGGGGGCCACCAGCCACTCGGCATACGGAAGCTCGATCGCCAAGCGGGCATGCCAATGGGCCGGCAGTTCATCCAGCAGGGCCGCGAAGCTCCCCTGACGCACGCTGCCGGCGTGAAGCTTGATGGCGATGGGCAATCGCGGCGACATTTCGTCATGCAGCAGATGGTGCAGCATGCGCCGGTCCAGGATTTCGGTCACGCGGGCGTGCATCCAAGGGGCGCCGATGATGGTGACGTTGAACAGCCGCTCCAGCGCGGTCAGGTCCACCGTCTGTTCCAGCATGATCGGCTCCAGAGAGATGCCGTCGTCACCAACCCTGTAAACGGGTTGGCGGCGGATCAGGGATGACAGGTCCGCCCCGTGCAGTCCGCGTTCGATGCGCAGCAGGGCGACCACATCATCCGTGGCGGGTGACGGCGGGGCCAGGGATTTGTCGCCCATCAGGATGCGCAGGCAGGCGATCAGAGGCTTGGCCTCACCGGGCAGATCAAACCAATGGACGTCGACCTTCCCCTGGTGTGCATCGGCGAACACGGTGCAGACACGGTCGGTCGCGGCCAGCAATGTCTCGCCGCTGTCCGCATCGCCGATAAGAAGCCAGCCATACGAGCCTATGCCATAAGTATTAATCCCAACGGTATGATCATTGGCTGCTGCGACCGCCTTTAATTCCGCATCAACAATTCTGTGGATGACTGGTTCATAGGCATCCACAACCCCCGACAGATCAAGCAATGCTGCCCGGCATTCCTGCTTATTCTGTATAATACTGGCGACATGCGCCAGTACGTCCGGCGTATTTGTGGCCATGATATGTTTCCTTACGGCTAATATGGCCATTTGCGCCTCATTTCGGCGCTATGGTTATTGTACATCCGCTTACAGATCTGTTGTGATGATTTGAATCAATTGGATTTTTGCAGTCTGCGCTACATTTGAAGGCGCGATGCGGTGAGTGTTAATTGCCGGTCGCAATATCAACTCTTGCCCGGGTGCCGACGATCGACGCCATGCCGGCGCCTTTCCGTGACGCGCCGTCTGTGATTGGAACACAATGACTGATCTCTGGCACCCCGAAGGAGCACGTCCTGAGCTGGGGAAGACCGGTACGGCATCCGCGCCGATGCCCAAACGGCCGAACCCAGCCAAGTTCACCACGCTGCCGCCCCCGGCGGAGGAGTCGGAGGAATGGGTCATCAGTTACATGGACATGGTCACGCTGCTGATGGTCGTCTTCCTGGGCATGGTGGCGATCCTGGGCATGAAGGGACGGCTGGCCGCCAAGCCGGTGGATGCCGGCACAGTCGCGGCCCGGCACGACGACTCAGCCCAGGAGGAAGTTTCCAACCCCCGGGGTGAGGCATTTTCCGACGAACGACAGCCGGCCGCCTCGGCGCCCGCGGACGGCATGTCCGGCGGAGGGGCCACCCTGACACCGGCGGCCCAGGCCTTGCTGACTCAGTTGGAGGCGGCGGGGAAACCGGCCGACCTTGACGTCATCCTGTCGGATCGCAAGCTGACGATCGCCATCAAGGACCGTATCCTGTTCGCCTCCGGCAAGGCAGACTTGGCGCCGCCCGGCCGGCAACTGCTGGCGAATGTGGCCCGCAGTCTCCGCGTGCTGACGGGCGTCATCGCGGTCGAAGGCCATACCGATGATGTCGCGATCGCCACGGCCCGCTTTCCCACCAACTGGGAACTCTCCTCCGCCCGCGCCAGCGCCGTGGTGCGGGAACTGATCGCCAACGGGGTGGAGCCTGGACGCCTGCGGGCGGTGGGCTACGCCGACACCAGGCCCCTGGACGTGCACGACCGGGCGGCGAACCGGCGGGTGACCATCGTGGTCGAGCGTTGAGGGCTGCGCTCGGGACCAGGTATCGCTACCCTGCACGACGCCCTGCACTCATCCCCACGGAAGGCCCCCCATGTCCCATGAAGAAGACCTGCGCCGCATCGCCTTGCAGGAACAGCGGCTGGTGTTCGAGCGCTTTGGACAGGAGGAGGCCTGGGCCCTGGGCGTGTGGTTGCGGCAGGCCGGGCTGGAGCGTGGCGGGGTGCTGGTGGTGGATGTGTCGCTGCACCGCCAGCAGCTGCTGCGCCTGGCGGTGGGGCCGGCCACGCCGGACCATGACGACTGGGTTCGCCGCAAGCGGGCCACCGCGCTGCACTTCGCCCGCAGCTCCTACGCCATCGGCCTGGGCCTGGCGCAGCAGGGTACGAATTTGGAGATCAAGAGCGGCCTGCCGCATCGCGACTACGCCAGCCACGGCGGTGCCGTACCCCTAGTGGTGGCGGGCGCGGGCTGCATCGGCGCGCTGACCGTCTCCGGCCTGCCGCAGCGTGAGGATCACACGCTGGCCATGGCGGCCCTGGCCCACGTGCAGGGCCGCGACATCAGCGACATCGCGCTGGACTGACCCACAATCCAAGCGGCGGCGCACGTCGCGCCGCCGTAGGCCGCGACCGCGGTCGCCGGACATTTCCGGGGAGCGATAGTGGACTGGAAATCGAGGACCAGCCAAGCCGACGGATGTCGGCGCCCGGCGTTTGAGGGAATTTTACCGGTCTAAGGTGATCGGCCCGTCGCGGGTGGTCCCGGTGTTGGACTCGGGCGCCTTGGTCAGGGTGTCGCCCCGGCTGCGCTTTTCCTCGTGCTTGCCGTAGATCTTGTCCAGGCGCTCAAACTCCGCCTTGTGGAAGGCCTCGACCTCCTCCCGGTTGCCGAACTGGGGGGCGGTGATGATGATGTCGTCGATGGGGCCGTCGGTGCGGGGCGGTTCGACCGCGTCGGGATCCTTGGCCGGGGCGGGCGGGGCAGCCACCTTGACCACCGAGGTGGGCAGGCCGTTCTTGTCCAGGCCGGGCTTGGGCGCGTCGGTCTGCGGCGCTGGCGCGGCGGTAGGCTGCTGGGCCTGGGCCAGGGCGGCGGGGGCGGCGAGGACCGTCAGGGCGAGCGCCGCCGTGCCCAGAAGGGCGGGCAGCGGACGGGCGGAAAGAAGCCAGTTACGGGCGAACACGGGAAAAACTCCGCAGCGACGGTCATATAGCTTACCACGTGAGACCGTCCTGCCAACTGTTGCCTGCCCAACGACCGTGCGCGCGTCCGTTGCAGACAGGGCAGGGGTGGGGTGGTTGAAAAGCGGCCATCCGCCGCCTCGCGGTACCGCGACGGGCGAAGGGTGGCAAACGCCAAGGGCTAAGGCCAAGGGTTAAGGAGAGGCTGGTGCCGGTCTTTGATGAGTATATCGGTATCGACTGGACGGGGGCCCTGCCCGCCCGGGGTATCGCCATCGCCCGCGTCCGGCCGGATGAGGCCGCGGTTCACCTGGTGCCACCGCCCGGCCGGTACTGGAGCCGCCGCGAGGCCATGGACTGGGTGGCCGAGCGCCTGGCGGACCATCACCGCGCCGGCGCCCGCGCCTTGGTGGGCATCGACTGCGGCTTTTCCCTGCCCTATGTGCCGGACGTAGGCTACCTGGATGGCCGCGCCGCCGGGGTGGACGACATGATGGGCCTGTGGGCCCTGGTGGATGAGGCCGCCGGCGACGGCATCGGCGCCGATGATTTTTGCGGCACCCCGGCGCTGGCCGACCCGCGCCTGGGCCCCAGCTTCTGGCTGGCGGGACGGCGGCCGGCCCACTGGACCGACGCGGAAGGCGGGGGCAAGCGCCGCAGGGTGGAACTGGTGGCCGCCCGTACGGGCGTGGGCACCCCCGTTTCCGTCTTCAACCTGGCGGCGGCGTCCAAGCAGGTGGGCAAGGCCTCGCTGGCCGGCATGCGGTCGCTGCGCCATCTAAAGCGGCGCCTGGGCGATGCGCTGGCGGTGTGGCCGGCGGAAGCGCTGACGGGGCCGGAGGGTGCCGCCCGGTCGGCGGTCACGGAGATCTATCCCACCCTGTTCCGGCGCCGCGCGCACGGCCTGGCCAAGATTCGCGACTGGGCGGATATGGCAGCGGCCCTGGCAAAGGTTGGCTGCCATGCGGGGGCGGAGGTGCCGGCGGTCTTTGATGACCACGCGGGGGATGCCATGATCGCCGCCGCCGGCATGATGCGCTGGGCGCCTTTGGACGATGTCTGGACGCCCAAGGGGCTGGACACCGGCACGGCGCGGCGCGAAGGATGGATTTTTGGCGTCACCGGCGATATGTCGGGTGGCGACATCGCCATTGGCGGGGCCGCCGCCTTCGGGGGTCGGGGATGAACCAGGTTATCGTCGTCGCCGTGGGCGGCGCCTTGGGCTCGGTGCTGCGCTATCTGTCGCAGGTGTGGCTGGGGCGCTGGCTGGGGCTGGATTTCCCCTGGGGCACGCTGTTCGTGAACGTTGCGGGCTCCGTGCTCATGGGTGTGCTGGCGGAGGCTGCGGGCCGGGTGTGGCATCCCTCGCCGGAGCTGCGCGCCTTCCTGGCGGTGGGCGTATTGGGCGGGTTCACCACCTTCTCCTCCTTCTCGCTGGACATCGGCACGCTGGTGTCGCGAGGGGATTGGCCGGTGACGATGCTGTATTTCATGGCGACGCTGGTGGTCGGCGTCGGCGGTCTTTTTGTGGGCATGGCCCTGGTACGTGCGGTGATGTCATGAGTGATGAGGGTGGCCGTAAGGTCGAGACGCGGACCGTGACCGCCGACGAGGCGGAGATGCGTCTGGACCGCTGGTTCAAGCGGCATTTCCCGGCGCTGAGCCATATCCAGCTGGAAAAGCTGCTGCGCACCGGCCAGGTGCGGGTGGACGGCGGCCGCGTCAAGGGCGCCACGCGCCTGGAGGCTGGGCAGTCCGTGCGCATTCCCCCCATGCCCGACCTGGCGCCCCTGGCGCCGGGCGCCGTGACGCGCAAGGAACGGCCGGTCTTGTCGGACAAGGAAGTGAAGGCCCTGCGCGACGCGGTGCTGTACCGCGACGGCGACGTCATCGTGCTGAACAAGCCCGCCGGCCTGGCGGTGCAGGGCGGTACCGGCCAGAACAAGCATTTGGACGCCATGCTGGACGTGCTGACCTTCGACGGGAAGGAGCGGCCCAAGCTGGTCCACCGCCTGGACAAGGATACCAGCGGCTGTCTGGTGCTGGCCCGCACCAGTTTCGCCGCCACGCGCCTGGCCGGGTACTTCCGGGGCAAGGAAGCGCGCAAGTACTACTGGGCCGTCACCGTGGGTGTGCCCAAGCAGTACCAGGGCAAGATCGACGCTGCCCTGGCCAAGGAAGCCGGCACGCGCGGCGAGCGCATGGCGGTGGACGAGGATGAGGGCGCGCGCGCCGTCACCCTGTACCAGGTGATCGAGAACGCGCACCGGCAGGCCGCCTTCGTCGCCCTATGGCCGTTGACTGGCCGCACGCATCAGCTGCGCGCCCACATGGTGGCCATCGGCACACCCATCCTGGGCGATGGCAAGTACGCGGGGCAGGAGGCCTTCCTGCCTGGCGGTGCCGAACTGCCGCGCCAGTTGCACCTGCACGCCCGTCGCATCGTCATCCCCAACCCGCGCGGCGGCAAGCCCATCGACGTGACGGCCAACCTGCCGCCGCACATGGCCAAGACCTGGGAATATTTCGGCTTCGATATGAAGGACGGCGATCCTTTCGCCAGCTACGTCTGACCTCATGTCCGCCTTCAATCGCCTGGCCCTGTTCGATTGTGACGGCACACTGGTGGACAGCCAGCACGCCATCATCGCCGCCATGGCCGCGGGCTTCGCCAGCCAGGGCTTGACGCCGCCGACCGACGAGGCCGTGCGGCGCCAGGTTGGCCTGTCGCTGGAGGTTGCCGTGCTGGGCCTGCTGCCCGAAGGGGTGGGGGCGGGTGCCGTGGCCGGCATCGTCGCGGCGTACAAGGACGCGTTCTTTGCGAACCGGGCCAAGGGCATCGCGGAAGAACCGCTTTACCCGGGCCTGGTGGCCGCGCTGGACGCGCTGGAGGCGGCGGGTTTCCTGTTGGGCATCGCCACTGGCAAGTCGCACCGGGGCCTGGTCGCCACGTTGAACCATCACGGCCTGGGCGGGCGTTTCATCACCCTGCAGACGGCCGACCGCGCCCAGGGCAAGCCCTCGCCGGACATGGCCCTGCGCGCGATGGCGGAGGCGGGGGCCGGCCCGGCCACCACCGTGGTCATCGGCGACACCAGTTACGATATGCAGATGGCGCGTAATGCCGGGACCGCCGCCTTGGGCGTGGCCTGGGGCTATCACGCGCCGCAGAGCTTGCTGGCGGCTGGTGCCGCCCGCGTCTGCCATGATTATGCCGAGGTGCCGGCGGCGGTGGCCGCCCTGGTGGTGGCCTGAAATGTCGGGCGTGAGATTGGGAACGATCTGATGAAGCGGATTTACAAGGCGGTGGCCGTGGTGCCCGGCCCGCATGGTGGCTGGCAGGTTCAGCTGGACGCCCGTATCCTGAAGTCGCCGGCCAAGGCCGACCTGGTGTTGCCGACCGAGGCGCTGGCCCGGGCGGTGGCGGCGGAGTGGGACGCCCAGGGCGACACCGTCGTGCCGGAGTCCATGCCCATGATGCAGCTGGCGTCCACCTGCGTCGACCGGGTGGGGCCGCAGCGCGCCACCATCCTGGACGGGGCGGCCGCCTATGGCGGCACCGACCTGCTGTGCTACCGCGCCGCCGAGCCGGCGAAGCTGGCCGAACGGCAAGCGCGCGCCTGGCAGCCGCTGCTGGACTGGGCGGCGTTGCGCTATGACGCCCTGCTGCAGACCACCACCGGCATCATGCACCGCGCCCAGGACCCGGTAGCCTTGAACGCGCTGAAGCGCGCGCTGGAGGCGCTGGACGACTGGCAGCTGACCGGCGTGCAGAACGCCGTGGCGCTGACCGGATCGCTGGTGCTGGGCCTGGCCCTGTTCGAGGGCCGCATCGACGCCGACCAGGCCTTCGACTTGGCCGAACTCGACGAGTCGTTCCAAATCGAGCAGTGGGGTGAGGATGATGAGGCCAGGGCCCGGCGTACGTCGCTAAAGGCCGACCTCGCTGCCAGTTTACGTTACCTGGAGTTCCTGAAGGCCTGAGCCGACGGCCCTCAGAAAACATTGGAACTGGGCGCGCGGAGCCCCCTTATATGCAGTGCAACAACCGTTTTGCCCCGCATATCCCCCGCCCATCAAGGATCCGTTCCCCCATGACCTTCGACCAGCTTGAAGCCAAGATGCGCGCCTCGCTTTCCCAGTTCACCGGCTTGGGCGCAAAGGTGAAGTTCGACTTCGGCACCGACGGGGCCCTGTTCCTGGATGCGACCAAGGTGCCCACCGTGTCGCGCGATCCGGTGGACGTGAACACCACCCTGAAGATCTCGCTGGCCGACTTCGTGAAGCTGAGCGAAGGCAAGCTCAGCCCCACCCTGGCCTTCACCTTTGGCAAGCTGAAGGTCCAGGGCGACATGGGCGTGGCCTTGAAGCTGGCCGGCATGCTGGACGATTGAGTGCTTTCACCTTCGGGTGGCGCCAGGGGTATGGGCACCCCATTCCCCTGGCGCCGTGTCCGGGATGTTTTGCCCTGGATCAGGCCGGCTTGATCGCCTGGGCGAAGGTGAACAGCGAACCGGGGTCGACTTCCACCTTCACCTTCTGCAGGTCCCGGTAGTTTTCCGCGTAATAGGCGCTCTGCCAATCCTTCAGCGCCGGGTCCGGGAAGTTCTGGTACGCGCCCCCCGACGGGGTGAGGCGGCGCACCTTGTCATAGAATTGCTGCTGCCAGACCAGGTTGTCCGACACCAGGCTGGGCGGATCGCGCAGCTCCCACCAGTTGACCTCGCTGGAGAACAGCCAGTCGAAACCGCGGTGGACGAAGGCCGTGTCGGTGGGCTTCAGCTTATTCACTTCCCCGCCCACCTGGAAGAACTTGAAGGAAGACGGCAGGCTGGTGCCGGGCATGGCCCGGGCCGTGGCGATCATATCCGCCACCGCCTTTTCTGTCAGGTTCTCCGTTTTCAGGAAGACGGACTGCTCCCGGTAAAAATAGGGCAAGGCCTCTTCCGCCAAAATGTCCTGCGCCTCCCAGTAGGGCATGTCGATTTCAATCGTGCGCTTCGGATCCGCCTGTTCCAGCAGGGTGCCGAACAGTTCCTTCAAGGGGGGCGTGCCCTGGTGAGCCTGCCCCATGACGGAGATGACGATATCGTCCCCCTGGGCCCGCTGCTGCGGCGTCGGGGGCGTCACGGAGATCTTGCAGCCAAAGCCGGGAGGCGCCTCTTGCAGGCGGTGCAGCAGGTCGTACAACACCCGTTCCTGGTTTTTACTCCAGGTCAGGATGAACACCGTGACGGTGCTGACCGGGAAGGTCTGGAGGGTGAAGCTGGTGTTAACGCCGAAATTGCCGCCGCCACCGCCCTGGCAGGCCCACAACAGCTTGGCGTGCTCGGTGGCGCTGGCCGTCACCTTCTCGCCACTGGCCAGCATCAGGTCCGTGGAGCGCAGCAGATCCGACCCGATGCCGTAGAGCCGCATGTTGAAGCCGATGCCGCCGCCCAGCAGGAAACCGGCGGCGCCCACGCCTTCACACCGGCCGTGGGTGATGGTGCGGCCCATGCGCTCCAGCGCCCGGTAGACCGCCACGTTGATGGCGCCGCCGCCAATGATGACGCGGTCGCCGTCCGCCTTGATCTTGGCCATGGGCGACATGTCGATCAGCAGACCGGAGGTGGTGGAAAAGCCTGCGTAGTTGTGACCACCGGACCGCACGGCGAAGGGCGTGTTGGTGTTATGTGCCCATTTCAAACAGGCACTCACGTCCGCGTCGGTCACGCAGCGGGCGATGGCCGCCGGACGCTGGGAATAGGACAGGTTGTTAACCTGGGAGTAGTTGCCGAAATAAGCGTCATTGGGCAAGACTAGGTCGCCTGTCATGGCCCGCGCCAGGTCGGACCAAGCCCCCTTGCTGACCACACGGGGCAGGGGATGCAATTCTATGCCGGGGTCTGCCAGCAACTGCTGCGCTTTGGCTGGCAGACTGGTTCCCACCGCCAGGGCGCCCAGCCCTTTTAGCAGGGACCGCCGTGCCGTCGCCGTTTCGAATGCACCCATTGTGAATCGCTCCCCTTAATCGCGTGTTGCTCGGGATTGTTTCCACTACTGGGGCGCCGTGACAAGAAGGACTTTCCCGTATGGCGTGCTGCGCCGCGTAATGGGGAGGCGATGCGGGCCCGTGGGCCGGTAAAGCACGCCCGTCAGCGCTTGAGGCTGAGCCAGACGTTATGGCCGTCGTGGAAGGAGGTGACCTCAACCGTCTCCCCCGCCATCAGGTCCAGCGGCCGGCGCGGCAGGTAAAGGCCGGGCTGCCAGCCCGACGCCTCGGTGGGGGTGAGGGGGCTGTTCTCGAATTCCACCCCGTCCCACAGCTTCAGCCATATCCACTGCAACAGGCCGACGCAGCGGCCGTCGGCGGTCACCGGCACGGCCAGGTGGCCGCGCCAGCTTTGACCCGGCTGGGGATCGGCCAGGTCCACGGTCAGGGCCTGGAAGGGGGCCGACAGCGGCGTGAAGGGCACGATGCGGTCCAGCCGGACGGCGCGGGGGGCCAGGCGGTTGAACTCGCCAAGGTCGAAGCCGCAGACCTCATCCACGAAGAAGGTGCGCTCCATCGCCCGGCTTTCGGCCAGCAGGGCGCGCACGCCACCCGCCTGGGGGATGATGCGCGCCTCGGGCGTCAGCAGCCGGTCCTTGGCGTCGCGCACCGCCGGCAGCACCCGTTCCGACAGCAGGTCGCTGGACAGGATTTCGGAGACCAGCAGGTCGGCCGGGCGCGGCAGGTCCTTGCCCACCGTCACCGCGCCCGACGGTTTGGCGATGACGGTGACGCGGTCGGCGTAGCCGTTGGCGGCGATGATGGCGCGCGCCGTCTCCGCGATGACGGGATCGGCCTCGCAGGTATAGACATGGCCGGCGCCGGCGCGCGCCGCCATCATGGCCAGCAGGCCGGAGCCGGTGCCGATCTCCAGCACGATGTCGCCCGGGCGCACGGCGGCGGTGATGGCCGCCTCATAGGCCGCGTTGCGCTCGATGTCGTTCATCATTGGCACGTGCCAGCGCGGCGTCAGGGCGCTGCGCAGCTTGGCCAGCTGCAGTTCCGCCTCGATGAAGTCCGGCTTCAGCTCCAGCGCCGTCTCGGTGTGCACCACCGCTTCCGCCAGGCGGCCCAGGTCGCGCAGGGCCGCCGCCAGGTTGAAGCGGTTGATGGGGTCGTCCGGCTCCGCCGCCACGGCGCGGGCGAAGCTTTCCGCCGCCTCGTTGGCGTGGCCCAGCTTCTGGTGGCAGAGGCCGATGTTGAAGTCGCGGCCCCGCCAGGTGGGATCCAGGCTGACAGCCTTGCGGAAGGCGTCCAGCGCCTCTTTCCACTGGCCCAGGTGCTTGCGCACCGTGCCCAGGTTCCAGTGCACGGCCGAGGCGCGCGGCAGCATGCGGGCCACCTCACGGTACACGGCCTCCGCCTCCGCCCAGCGGCCCTGGTTCTGGTGCTCCACCCCCTGGGCGAACAGTTCCTCGGCGGGGACGGTGGGGCCGGCGGGCGGCTTGGTCGGCTTGGCCATGGGGCAGGCGTTCTTCCAATAAGGGGTCAGGGCTTCAGGCTGCGGCCGAAGCGGGTGCTCCAATCGCCGCCGGGGCAGGTCAGGTCGCTCTCGGCCTTGCAGAAATGATTGGTGTAGGCGGTGAACTGCGCGCGCGCGATCACCCGGTCCAGCGGCACGAACCCCAGGTCAGGATAGGGAAAGCGGCTGTCCTGGCTGTTGTCGCGATTGTCCCCCATCAGGAAGACATGTCCGGCGGGCACGGTGTAGACGCCGGTGTTGTCGGCCGGACCTTCATCGCTGCGCTGCAGGATGGCATGGCGGGCCAGGCTGCCGTCGGTGGACGGCAGGTCCTCCACATATTCCGTCACATGCACGGTACGGCCGTGATCGTCGCGATAATCGTAGGCGCCCGTCTCATGCCGGCCGATCACCTGGCCGTTCAGCACCAGCCGCCCATGGGCGATCTGCACCGTGTCGCCCGGCAGGCCGATGACCCGCTTCACCAGGGCCTCCGGCGCTCCCTCCGGCTTCAGCACGACGATGTCGCCCCGCTGCGGCAGGTGGGACAGCAGGCGGCCGTCGGCGGTGGGGATGAATCCCTCCGGCAGGGTGATGTCCGGGGAATGGCGGCTGTAGCCGTAGGCGTACTTGGCGGCGATGAAGTGGTCCCCCACCGCCAGGGTGGGCAGCATGCTTTCCGAGGGCACGTAGTAGCTGCCGAAGGCGAACGCCCGGAACGACAGGACGCAGACGCCCCAGATCAGGATGAAGCGACCCCATTCCAGTACCGCGCGCCGCATCGCCTTCCTCCGTTCCCTGGTCGCAGGCCCGCCGGGCCATTGGCGGCGATGATGCCGAAGGGCCCCGGGCCTTGTCCATCCCGGCGTTGCCGCACGGGAACCGGGCGCTGCCTTGACCGTTGGCGTCGGAGGTTGGGGGACGTTATATGCTTGACCCTGTTGATCCTTCGCCGATGGAGCCTGCCATGGACGAACCCGCCGACCGTGTCGCCACCCACGTCATCCTGCACGGCCGGGTCCAGGGCGTCTTCTACCGCAACTGGACGGTGGAGCAGGCGCTGGAACTGGGCTTGGACGGGTGGGTGCGCAACCGGCACGACGGCACGGTGGAGGCCCTGTTCGCCGGCCCGCCCGCCGCCGTGGCGGACATGGTGACCCGCTGCCGCCGGGGGCCCACACATGCCCGGGTGACCGAGGTGGACGCCACGCCAGGGACCGATCCGGGCGCCACCGGCTTTCACAAGCTGCCGAGTGTTTAGTGCGCCCTCAGGCGCCGGGCGGGCGCATCCGCGCCCTTGGCTATCCTCACTTTCCAGTCCGCTGCGCTTCCCGGAAGTTCCGGCGACCGCGGTCGCGGTCTACGGCGTGAGTTAAAGCTCATGCCGCCGATCAAAAAACAAAGGCCGCGTGGCCTGGTCAGGCGGCACGCGGCCTTTCGAAATTTGGGAACCGTTGACTGGCTAACTGGCGGCGGCCTGCTGCCGGGCCTCGTTGGGATCGCGCAGGACGTAGCCGCGACCCCAGACGGTTTCGATGTAGTTGCTGCCGTCCGTCGCCTGCGCCAGCTTCTTGCGCAGCTTGCAGACGAAGACGTCGATGATCTTCAGCTCCGGCTCATCCATGCCGCCATAGAGATGGTTCAGGAACATCTCCTTGGTCAGGGTGGTGCCCTTGCGCAGGGATAAGAGTTCCAGGATGCCGTATTCCTTGCCCGTCAGGTGCAGGGGCTGGCCCGCCACCTCGACCGAGCGCGTGTCCAGGTTCACGGTCAGCGCGCCGGTGCGGATGACGCTTTCCGAATGGCCCTTGCTGCGGCGGACGATGGCCTGCATGCGGGCCAGCAGATCGCGCTTGTCGAAGGGCTTGGTCAGGTAGTCGTCGGCACCGAAGCCCAGGCCCTTCAGCTTGGCGTCCAGCTCCGTCAGGCCGGAGAGGATCAGGATGGGCGTGGTCACCCGGGCCGAGCGCAGGCGCCGCAGCACCTCATACCCGTCGATGTCGGGCAGCATCAGGTCCAGGATGATGATGTCGTAGTCATACAGCTTGCCGATCTCCAGGCCGTCTTCGCCAAGATCGGTTATGTCAACGATGAACCCTTCGGATTTGAGCATCAATTGGATGCTCTTGGCCATCGACGGATCGTCTTCTACGACCAGTACTCTCATGGGCGTCTTCCTTGAAAGGGGTGTAGTCTCAAGGGAGCGGGGAGGTTAACTGCCGACTAGGTTAACAGATGCCGCGACATTATGCTATGCGGGTAAGGCTATCCTTTAGCTATCCCACCCGTTGTGGGCACCACTCCGGAACCCGTCGCGAGATTGGGATGGTCTGGGGCCGTAACAGCTTGATAAAACCGGATTTAGGGCGTGAGAGGCCGGCCATGATGTACGATCCCAACCTCCTGATCCCTGAGATCGAGGCGCTGGTCCCCTTCAAGATCTTCGGGCGGGTCACGTCGGTGCTGGGCATGCTGGTGGAGGTCGGCGGCGTGGAACGCCGCCTGTCCATCGGCGGACGGTGCCGCGTCATCTCGCGCGGGGGACGGCCCGTACCGTGCGAGGTGGTCGGCTTTCGCAACGGCAAGGCCCTGCTGCTGCCCTACGGCACGCTGGAGGACATCGGCCTGGGCTGCCGCGCCGAGGTCAGCGAGGGCCAGCCCGAGATCAACCCCACGCCCGCTTGGCTGGGCCGGGTGATCAACGCCCTGGGTGAGCCGCTGGACGGCAAGGGGCCCTTGCCCCTGGGCCCCGTGGGCAACCCGATCAAGGCAGCCCCCCCGCAGGCCAGCACCCGCAAGCGGGTGGGGGAGAAGATCGACCTGGGCGTACGCTCCATCAACACCTTCCTGTCCTGCTGCCGCGGGCAGCGCATGGGTATCTTCGCCGGTTCCGGCGTGGGCAAGTCGGTGCTGATGTCCATGCTGGCGCGCTATACCGCCGCCTCCGTCACCGTCATCGGCCTGATCGGCGAACGCGGGCGCGAGGTGCAGGAGTTCATCGAGGACGATCTGGGGGAAGAAGGCCTGGCCCGCAGCGTGGTGGTGGTGGCCACCAGCGACGAGCCGCCGCTGATGCGCCGCCAGGCCGCCTACATGACCTTCGCCGTGGCGGAGCATTTCCGCGACCAGGGGCTGGACGTGCTGTGCATGATGGACAGC
The DNA here is from genome assembly GCF_007828035.1 of Nitrospirillum amazonense. Classification (GTDB taxonomy): domain Bacteria; phylum Pseudomonadota; class Alphaproteobacteria; order Azospirillales; family Azospirillaceae; genus Nitrospirillum; species Nitrospirillum amazonense. Next base: position 39,460 of record NZ_VITV01000002.1, read on the forward strand.
GTCACCCGCTTCGCCATGGCCCAGCGCGAGATCGGCCTGTCCGCCGGCGAGCCCCCTACAACCAAGGGCTATCCGCCCACCGTGTTCGCCGAGCTGCCGCGCCTGCTGGAACGGGCGGGGCCGGGGGCGGGCGACGGCACCATCACCGGCCTGTTTACCGTGCTGGTGGACGGCGACGACCATAACGAGCCCATCGCCGACGCCGTGCGCGGCATCCTGGACGGCCATATCGTCATGGAGCGCCGCATCGGCGAGCGCGGGCGCTATCCCGCCATCAACATCCTGCGCAGCGTCTCGCGCACCATGCCGGACTGCAACACGGATGAGGAGAACGCGCTGGTGATCGCCGCCCGCCGGCTGATGTCCTCCTACAGCGACATGGAGGAGATGATCCGCTTGGGTGCCTATCGCCGCGGCAGCGACCCGCAGGTGGACCGCGCCATCGAGCTGAACCCCCACATCGAAGGCTTCCTGCGCCAGGGCCGCCATGAGCGCAGCGACCTAGCCACCGGCTACGCCCAGCTGCAGGCCATCCTGAACGGCGCCAGCTGGCCCGTCTGAGCCGAACCAGGATCACCCTAACCCATGAAAAGCCTGAAGGCCCTGATCCGGCTGCACAAGAACCAGGTGGACGACAAGCGCCGCCACCTGACGCAGTTGCGCGACCAGGAGGACCGGCTGACCCTGCAACGCCAGCAGTTCGAGGCGCAGGTGGAGATGGAGCGCCAGCTGTCCGGCACCTCCGTCGACATGGCGATGGCCTTCGCCAGCTACCTTCCCCAGATCAAGCTGCGCCGCAACGCCATGGAAACGGCGCGCCAACAGCTGATGATCGCCCTGCGGCGGGCGGAGGAAGACCTGGCCCAGGCCTTCCAGGAACTGAAGCGCTTCGAACTGGCGGAGGAGGAGCGCATCCGCAAGGAGAGGGCGGAACTGGCCCGCAAAGAGGCCATGATGCTGGACGAGGTCGCCGCCCAGCGCCACCTGCGCCAGCAGGAAGAGGGCGGGATGGGGGAGGAGTAGGATATCTTGCGTGGATCGCTTTTACTTGCCACCCTTCTGTGCCTTCAGGTCATCGCCGGGATTGCCTTCGCTCAAACCAAATCTGAGCCCGCGCCCTCTCAATCAATGTCCAAGATGGCGATTGCCCAACCAGGGGAGGCGGGTGAGGTCATCATCGACGGGTCCATCGACGACAATACGGCGGTATCGTTCCTTAAATTGGTCCAGGCCGGGGGTGTCAGGACGTTGCGCATCACCAGTGGTGGCGGGTATCCCGTGCCGGCCATGGTCATCGGCAATCTCGTTTATGACAATGGCATCGCCCTGGTGGTGGATGGCCACTGCATGTCTGCTTGCGCATCCTTCATCTTCATGGCCGCGCGAGATCGCACGGTCGGCGATCTTGGACTCGTTGCTTTCCATCACACCGACGCCACGATGGAGCGACTGCTGCGGGGCAAAGTTCATGATCCCGCATATGAGCACTACGCCCAAAGGGCCAAATTCGAATTCGCCTTCTACACCAAGATCGGCGCGCCCTTGGAACTGTTGATGGAGCCCAGCCTAGTCGAGGACATTTTTTGTTACGTGCAGGTCCAAGACCCCAATGGGAGTACGGACTATGGTTATCGCAGCAAATACAATATGTGGACGCCCCGGCCCCAGTACCTGAAGGACAACAACATTGAGGTGAAGGGCTTCTGGCCGCAGGACCCCTCGTCATTCCTGGCCGCTTACAAGAAGTTTCTGGCGGCTGGCCCGGCCCTCTCCCTGGCCTATACCAACGGGAAGCCCGTGACCAAGGAAACCGTTCGGGATGCGCTGGAGCCCATTTCCCTCTGCGCCGACAGCCCGCAAGAGGGCAATTCGCTCGTTAAATAGGGACTTAACCGGGAGTCCCGGCCGCCCTTCATCAGAAAGGCTCAGTTGAAATCATCGGGGTGCGGACCCAGGCGGCCGCGCGGGTCGTCCAGGCCGGCGATGCGGGCCTTGTCCGCCTCATCCAGGCGGAAGTCGAAGACGGCGATGTTCTCGCGGATGCGGTGCGGGGTTGCGGACTTCGGAATGACGCCCAGGCCCAGGTCCAGGTGCCAGCGGATGACGATTTGCGCCGCCGTCCGTTCATGCTTGCGCGCGATTTCCACCAGCACCGGGTGGTCCAGCAGCTTGCCCTGGCCCAGCGGGCTCCACGACTGGGTGACGATGCCGTGTTCCTCGTGGAAGGCGCGCAGTTCGCGCTGCTGGAACCGGGGATGCAGCTCGATCTGGTTCACGGCCGGCACCACGCCCGTCTCCTCGATCAGCTGGGCCAGCTGAAGGGTGGTGAAATTGGAAACGCCGATGGACCGGGCCTTGCCCGTTTCCCACAGGGCGATCAGCGCCCGCCATGTCTCCACATAGCGCGCGCGGGCCGGTGTCGGCCAATGGATGAGATAGAGGTCCACGGCGGGCAGGCCCAGGCGCGACAGGCTGTGGTCCAGTGCCGCCACCGGCGCCTCCGTCCCATGGCTGTCGTTCCACAGCTTGGTGGTCACGAACAGGCTGCGGGCGGTGATGCCGGTGCTGCGCAGGCCCCGGCCCACGCCGGCCTCATTGCCGTAGATGGCGGCGGTGTCCACCAGCCTATACCCGGCCTCCAGGGCCGTGCCCACCACGGGGGCGGCCTGGCTGTCCGGCGTCTGCCAGACGCCCAGGCCCAGCTGGGGCATGACGCGGCCGTCGTTCAGGGTGAGGGTGGGCTGGTTGTCCATGGGGCAGGTCCCGCTTGTTCACGTCCGAGTGTTCATGGCTGAGGGCGTTAACCAAGGTGGGGCGGTCTTGCCTCGAAACAAGGGGCGCTATATCCGCGTGGCGGGGCCCATGCCGCCGCTGCCGGCGCTGGCGGCATGATCGACCCAGCCATGGGCGCCCGTCTGGAAGGCCAGCCCGCCGCTGTAGCCCACGGCCGCCAGACTGTTGCTGTAGATGCCGTGCAGTTCCCGCGTCAGGCTGCTGGGCAGCAGCTGGCGGGTGCGGATCACCAGGTCGAAACGGCCCGTCCAGATCAGGCCGTCCAGTTGCATGGGGCCCAGCTGCGACAGCTGCAGATCAATCAGGAAGCGGCGCAGCGGGCGGTTGCGAACCCCGCGCGCGCCGCCTTCCTCTTCCTCGCTCTCTTCCTCATTGATGGCGCGGACATGGACTTGCAGGCGCCCCACCTCATCACCGAAGGGTACGGCGAAGGTGCGCCAGCCCTCCTTATTGGGTTCCGCCGCCTGGGTGGCGATGCTGCTGAAATCATCGATGAGGCGGGCGGACAGGCGGCCGCGTCCCGCCTTGCTGAGCGTCGACATCGCCTCCGACCCCAGCCAGCCGCTGGCGTCGCCGCCGCGCAGGGCTGCCAGGAAGACCACCAGGGTCTTGGTCAGCTGCGGCGTGGGGCGGGGCAGCACGCTGTTGATCAGCTGGTGCGCCAGGGCGGGGTCGCTGGCGGCGATGACCGCCAAGGCCTCCCGCAGGGCTGGCCAGTCGCGGCCCCGCGCCGGGTCTATGGGCGGCGGTACAGCGTCCAGCTCCGGTGTCGTGGCGGCGGTGGCCAGTTGCACCTTGCTGCCCACGGGCAGGTCGGTACGGGCCTGCAACAGCAAGGTGCCCCGCGGGGTCTCCACCACCGGCTGGCCGGTGCGGGTCAGGGCCACCACCGTGCCGGGCAGGGGCGGCAGGACACCCGGCCGGGCCAGGGCGGGGTTTAGCGGCGCCTCCGCCGCATCCTCCGGCGGCAGGATGCCGGGGCCGGCAGCGGGCGTGCCAGCGGGTGTGCCGGCGGGGGCGGCTTCCAAGGGCATGCCCGGGCGCTGTACGGACAGCAGGGTGAAGCTGAGCGTCTGCCCGGGGCTGGGACTGGGGGGCGTGCGCAGGGGGGGAGTGTAGGGGGCCGGCGCCGCCGGCAGGGGCGTGCCGGGCAACGCCGCCTGAGGGGATGAGGCGCCGGGCGCCTGGGACGGAACGCCAAGGGGGGAGGTCGCCATACCGCCGCCCATGGCCGCCGATGGCCCGGCTTGGCCGGCGGGTACGGCCAGCGCCGGGGGACCGTTCGGAATCTGCGGAGACGCAACTTGGCCTGAAGGTGCGGGTGTGTTCTGTGCCAATAGATTCGTCAGGGGGGCCGCCGCGACGGTGGCAACCTGTGGCGCTAGGGCCTGTGGTGCCTGGTCGTTTGGGACGGGCGTTGCCGCCGACGGTGTGGGCGAGGTGATCGGCTGCCCCTGCGGTGGCGTCGTGGCGGGCAGGGGGGAAAAGGGGGCGGCGGTGCCGGAGGGCAGGCCGGTGCGAACGAAGCTGGGGCGTGCCGCATTCAGGAACAGGCCGCCGCTGACGAAGGATGCCTCATCCGTCACCGGGGGCACGACGGTGGGAAAGGGGGCAGCGCCCGATTGCGGCCCCGGTGATGGTGTGCCGGACTGTGTCCGTGCTGTTCCGGACTGCCTCAGATCCGGCAGGAACTCCGGGACGCCCAAGGCAGCCAGCAGGGCGGCGGCATGGTCGAGCGGCGCGGGGGCCGCCGGTTGGGACGGCACTTGTGGGGCGGGCTGCTGCGCTGACGTGGAAGGGGGGGCGCCGGCGGTGGGGGATGCTTGCGTCCCGGCCGGTCCGGTGTCGGGTGCGGCGCTGCCGGGCGTCACCGGAGCCATGGGTGACGGTATGGCGGTTTGGGTGGGGGACGGGGTTGCTGGGGATGAAACCGGCGACGGCAGGCCCGTGGCAGACTGGCCGTCGGGCGTGGGCGTGGCGGTGGCTGGCGTGCTGCCACCGATTGGCACCGGTGTTTGAGACGTCGGGGGGGGCGCGATGCCGGGCAGCAGGTCGGCCAACGAGGGCGGGTTGGTGCCGGCGCCAGGGCCGGGCATACCGACTGTCGTCTGCGCGAACAGCAGATTTGCCAGGGTGCTGGTGGCCGAGGCGGGAATGGGCGTGCCCGTGGGGGTGGGAGAGGCCTGGCCGCCGGCTGCCGGCAGGGCCGTGGATGGGCTTGTCCCGGACAGGGTTGTCCCAGACGGGGTGGTCGATGAGGGCTGGCCGGTGCCCGTATCCGGAGCGGTGGCGCCTGTCTGTGGGGCCGTGGCGCCGCTGCCGTTGGCTGCGGCGGGACTGGGTGCCGGCTGGTTCGGTGCCGATTGGTTCGGTGCCGATTGGTTCGGTGATTGCTGTGGGGAGTCGTCCGTCAGGTCGGGCTGATCGCCGGTGTCGCCCTGGGCGCCCACGATCAGGCCCAGCCCCTGGCCCTGGTTGATGTCGGATACCGGCACCTGGGTGTTGGGCGCCGGCGTGCTGGCGCTGTTGGATGCGGGGGCGGGGTTCAGCAGGATGGCGGCCAGCGTCGTGCCCACCTGCAAGGCCGGCAGGCCGGCGGTGGGGTTGGGCAGCTGGACGGCTGGCTGCGGCTGGGGCTGGGCGGCCGCTGCGGCTTGGCCGCTGCCGCCCGTCTGCGCTGCCCCCTGGGCCGCCCCTTGCGTCGCCGCCTGCGCCACCACGGTGGCGGTCAGCGCGGCGCCCGTGGTCTGCGCCGGAATTTGCAGGGTGACCGGTCGGTCGGTGGGCAAGGGGGCTTCGGTGCGGACCTGCACGTCGCCGGCGGCGGTACGCACCGTGGCTTGCTCGCCCTGCTGTTCCGTGACCATGCCGCTGACGGCCAGGGCCCGGGCCAGGCCGGTCAGCTTGTCCGGCAGTTGGGTCACCGTGACCTGTCCCAGCACGGTGGGGGCGGCGCCGCCCCCGGCGCCAGCCGTCTGGGTGATGATGGACGGTGTCTGGACGCCGCTCATGGCCGAAGGCTCCACCCCTTAGGGGGCGGTCCCAGTCCGATCAGCGCCGTCCAGCCGGGGGCCACGCCGGATCAGCCCCCTTGGTTCAGGCGGTTGGCCACCATCTCGATGTCATGGGCGGCATCGGAGGTGGGGAAGCGCATGAACAGGGGCGACTGGTTGCGGATGGCCTCGCGCACCTTGGCGTCGCGCCGCACGATGCCGCCCAGCTTGGGCGACATCTTCAGATAGCGCTGACAGACGGTCAGCAGCTTCTCATACGTCTTCTCGCCCAGCGCCTTGCTGTCGGCCATGTTGATGACCACGCGCAGGTCGGCCATGGGGTTGGCCTGGTAGCTGAGCTTCAGGAAGGCGTAGGCGTCGGTGATGGAGGTGGGCTCGTCCGTCGTCACCACCAGGGTGGTGCCGGCCGGGCCGGAGAAGGTGCGCACCATGCGGTCCACGCCGGCGCCCAGGTCGATGACCACCCAGTCATAGCTCTTGGCCACGTCCGCCAGTTCCGTGCGCAGCTGGGTCAGCCGCGCCGGCGGCAGGTTGGCCAGGCTGCCGGAACCGCTGCGGCCGGCGATGATGTCGAAGCCGCCTTCGGGGAAGCGCTGGGCCGCCCCTTGCAGGGTCACCATGCCGTCGATCACCTGGCCCAGGTCGCGCTTGGGCATCAGGCCCAGCTGGATGTCCACGTTGGCCAGGCCCAGGTCGCCGTCGAACAGCAGGATGCGCTTGCCGCTGCGCGCCAGGGCGTGCGCCAGGGTGACGGAGAAGAAGGTCTTGCCCACGCCACCCTTGCCGCTGGCCACGGCCAGGATGTTCTGGCGCCGCAGGGGCATGACGTTGTCGGCGGTGGCGAGGGCCGCCGGCGCGCCGGTTGGGGAGAGGAGGTCGTTCATGCGTGGGTCCCCGTTTGCTTGGCGCGGCGTTCGCTAGTTTCAGAGCCGGGCATCATCAGGCGGGCGAGCGATGTGGGTGAGAGGGGCGTCAGGCCTTCGGCCGCGCGCGGGCTGGTGCTGGCGTCGCACAGGGCCAGGCCGGCCTCGTGCGCGGCGGTCAACATGCTGCCCAGGCGCCGGGCCATGTCCAGGCGGGTGGTCAGCAGGCGGCGGGCGCCCAGGGCGCGGAAGGCGCGGGCCATTTCCGACGCCTCCACCGGGTCCATGCCGGCGGGCAGCACCAGCACCGGCTCGATGTCGGCGGCCACCAGGAAATCGCGCAGGTCGTTCAGGTCGGCCTGGCTGTAGGGGTTGCGGCCGGCGCTGTCGACCAGCACCTGCTCCGCCCCCCGCTGCACGTCCAGGGCGTCGGCCAGGGCCAACGGATCCTCCACCGTCATCAGCCGCAGCTTCAGCACGCGGGTGAAGGCGGCCAGCTGGTCGATGCCGCCGGCGCGCACCGTGTCGGTGGAGATGACCCCCACCGGCCGGCCCTTCAGGGCGGCACGGGCGCACAGCTTGGCCACCGTCAGCGTCTTGCCCGCACCCGGCGGGCCCACCAGCATCAGCGGCTTGGGAAAGCGGCCCTCGGGCAGGGGCTGGAAGGTGAAGACGGACTCCAGGGCGGCGGCCAGCAGGGTCTGGGCGTCCTTGGCGTCGAAATCGGCGATGCTGTCCATCAGCCGCTGGTTCAGGTCGGCCGGCAGGCCGTGGCGGAACAGGATATCCGTCACCTGGTCGGCGGGGTCGGGGGCCAGCGGGTCGTGATAGCGGTCGTTGAGGGCGGGCATGCCCGGAACGGGGATGGACTCCTCCACCGCCGCCGTCACCCGGACGCCGACGCCTTCTTCCTCGCGCGTGGCGACGATGATGGCGTCATCCCCCAGCACCTCCCGGACAAGGCGCATCGCCTCACCCATGGTTGGGGCATGAAAGGACTTCAGCCGCATGATTGTCCTGCCCTAGGGGCCATATCCACTCCACCTCCCCACAGCGGCCCACCCCCGAGGGACCCTGCCACCGGAACCGCCGCGGCTGCACCCGCCGCCCACGGCATCTGAAACCCCAACCTCAACCCTGCGCCGAAGCGGCCGAACGCTTCCCGGTTCGGCCATCCTGGCACGACGCCCCATCAAGAGCGCTGTGCCAGGTCATTTGCGCGTATGCGGGCATTAACCCGGCTTGTCTGCCGTCAAAAGGACAAATACGTCAAGGACCCAAGGATGGCATCTTATTCGGACCGTTGCATCAGCGATAAGGGCGTGCGGGCGCAGCTTCCGGCCCGCCGTGTCATTTACACCGCGCTTGCTTAATTTTGCGTTAGCCATGTTCGGTGACGCCCCACATCATCCAGGCGGAAGACCGCTTCGTCCTGCCGCCACCCCCGCTATTTCTATACCCCCGGCCGCCCCTGCGGCTCTTACACTTGTCCCAAGGTCTTGATCTTGGCCTTGGGATGGATTTCATTCTGCGACATGACGGCGGTGGCCGGCCGGAACCGCTCGATGATGGAACGGACGAAGGGCCGGATGCCCGGGCTGGTCAGCAGCACCGGCGATTCCCCCATCATGGCGTGGCGGTCGTAGGTCTGGCGCACGGCGGTGATGAATTGCTGCAGGCGCGACGGCGCCATGGCCAGGTTGCGCTCGTCGCCTTCGCCCACGACGGATTCGGCGAAGGCCTGCTCCCACTCCGGCGATAGGGTGATGAGGGGAATGTAGCCCTGGTCGTTGGTATGGCTGTCGGAGATTTGGCGCGACAGGCGGGCGCGCACATGCTCCGTGATCTGGGTGATGTTGCGCGTGTAGCCCGTCGCCTCCGACACGCCTTCCAGGATGGCGGGCAGATCGCGGATGGAGATGCGCTCGGCCAGCAGGCTTTGCAGGACGCGTTGCAGCGCGCCTACGCCGATCTGGCCGGGGATGACGTCGGCCACCAGCTTCTGCTGTTCCTTGTTCAGCTCGTCCAGCAGCTTCTGGGTCTCGGCGTAGGACAGCAGGTCCGCCATGTTGTCGCGCACCACCTCGGTCAGATGGGTGGTCAGCACGGTGGGCGGATCCACCACGGTGAAGCCCTTGAACAGCGCTTCCTCGCGATAGGCCGGCTCGATCCACATGGCGGGCAGGCCGAAGGTCGGTTCCGTCGTCACTTCGCCCGGCAGCTGGATGGGCTCGCCACGCGGGTCCATGCAGAGCAGCATGTTGGGGCGCACGTCGCCGCGGCCGGCCTCGATCTCCTTGATGCGGATGACGTAGCTGTTGGGCGGCAGCTGCAGATTGTCCTGGATGCGCACGGCCGGCATGATGATGCCGATCTCGCTGGCCAGCTGGCGGCGCAGGCCCTTGATCTGGTCGGTCAGGCGGTGGCCGGCGTCGGTGTTGATCAGCGACAGCAGGCCATAGCCCAGTTCCAGGCGGATGAGGTCGATGGCTAGGGCGGAGGAGATGGGCTCCTCCGGCGCCGGCAGGGGGGCACCGCCGGGGCCGGCGGGGGCACCGGGCGCGCCGCCGGCTTCCGCCCCCACCATCTGGTCCGACCGTGCTTTCCGCAGGCGCGGCAAGTAGTAGGCGCCGGCGAACAGGGCGATGGCCAGCGAGACGAAGGGCAGGAAGGGCAGGCCCGGCAGCAGGGCCAGGGCGCACAGCAGGAAGGCGCTGAGGCCCATGGCCGAGGGGTAGAAGCTCAGCTGCCCGAACAGCGCCTTGTCGGCGGACCCCGTCTGACCCGACTTCGACACCATGAGGCCGGCGGCCAGCGAGACGATCAGCGCCGGGATCTGGCTGACCAGGCCGTCGCCGATGGTCAGCTGGGTGTAGGTGGCGCCCGCCTTCAGGAACGACATGTTCTTCTGGCCGACGCCGATGATCATGCCGACGACGACGTTGATGAAGGTGATGACCATGCCGGCCACGGCGTCGCCGCGCACGAACTTGGACGCGCCGTCCATGGCGCCGAAGAACTGGCTTTCCTCCTCCAGCTCACGGCGGCGCTTCTTGGCCTCGCCCTCGTCGATCAGGCCGGCCGACAGGTCGGCGTCGATGGCCATCTGCTTGCCGGGCATGCCGTCCAGGGTGAAGCGCGCCGCCACTTCGGCGATACGGCCGGAACCCTTGGTGATGACGGTGAAGTTCACCATCACCAGGATGGCGAACACCGTCACGCCAATGATGAAGTTGCCGCCCATGATGAAGCCGCCGAACGCCTGGATGACGTGGCCGGCGGCCTGGGTGCCCTCATGCCCGTGGCCCAGGATCAGGCGGGTCGATGCCATGTTCAGCGCCAGGCGCAACATGGTGGACACCAGCAGGATGGTGGGGAAGGAACTCATCTCCAGCGGCTTCTGGATGCTGAGCACCGTCATCAGAATGAGGACGGAGAAGGTGAAGGAAACGGCGAGGCCGAAGTCCAGCAGGAAGGTCGGCAGCGGGATGACCAGCATGACCAGGATGGTCACGATGCCCAGCGCGAACAGAATCTCCGTCCGCTTCAGCAGCGCCGGACCGGCGGTCCGCGCGTTGCCGAACAGGGACTGCAGCATGTTGCCGCCGGAGGCCGCGGTCTGGTCAGCCATGGTCTCTCTTCCCGGTGCCTGTCAGGTGTCCGTTCCCTCGCCTTACATCGCCGCCCGGTCCAACTCGCCACCCGCCGGCGGCGGCACGGCCACGCCCTCATCGCTGTACTGCTTCAGCTTGTTGCGCAGGGTGCGGATGGAAATGCCCAGGATGTTGGCGGCATGCGTCCGGTTGCCCAGGCAATGGCTGAGCGTGTCGATGATCAGGTCACGCTCCACATCCGCCACGCTGCGGCCCACCAGGCCGGCAGTGCCGGAGGCGCCGGGCTCGCCCGCCGGGGCGGCCGGGGGCTGGGCGGCGGCGGTGGCGCGGGCGGCCACCGGGGCCACCGCGCTGTAGGCTTGCGCCGGCGCCGCCGGTTCCGCACCGGTCAGCAGGATGGCGTCGGTGCCGATCTCAGTCCCGCGCGACAGCAGGACGGCGCGGTGCATGGTGTTCTCCAGCTCACGCACGTTGCCGCGGAAGCGGTGGGCCTGCAGCATGGCCAGCGCTTCCGGGCTTACCCTGCGTTCCGGCAGGCCGTTGGCCTCGGAATATTTGGTGGCGAAGTGCTGCGACAGGATGGCGATGTCGGCCGGGCGTTCGCGCAGGGGCGGCAGGGCCAGGTTCACCACGTTCAGGCGGAAGAACAAGTCCTCGCGGAAGCGGCCGGCCCGCACCTCCTCCTCCAGGAAGCGGTTGCTGGTGGCCAGCACGCGGATGTCCACCTTCACCGGCTGGGTTCCACCCACCCGGTCGATCTCCCGTTCCTGGATGGCGCGCAGCAGCTTCGCCTGCAGCCGGATGTCCATCTCCGAGATTTCGTCCAGCAGCAGGGTGCCGCCGTTGGCCTCCTCGAACTTGCCCACGCGGCGCGCCACGGCGCCGGTGAAGGCGCCTTTCTCATGGCCGAACAGTTCCGATTCCAGCAGGTTTTCCGGGATGGCCGCGCAGTTGACGGAGACGAACACCGCGTTGGCCCGGCGGCTCTTGCGGTGGATGTAGCGGGCCATCAGTTCCTTGCCGGTGCCGGACTCGCCGGTGATCAGCACGCTGGCGTCGCTGGGGGCGATCTGGTCGGCCAGGCGCAGCACGCCCCCCATGGAGGGGTCGCGGCTGACGATGGCATGGCTTTCCTCCGCCACCGCTTCCAGCACGGCAGCGATCAGCTGCGCGTCCGGGGGCAGGGGGATGTATTCCTTGGCGCCGGCGCGGATGGCCTTCACCGCGGCCTGCGCGTCGGTCGCCACGCCGCAGGCGACCACCGGCACGGTGATGCGTTCGGTCTTCAGCGCCTCGATCAGCATGGCGACGTCCAGCTTGACGTCGATCATCACCAGGTCGGCGCCCTGGCCGCCGCGCAGGGCGTTGAGGGCACCGCCGATGCTGTCGGTGTGGGCGACCTTCGCGCCCTTCTGGAGCGCGATCTTGCCCGCCGCCGTGATGTAGCCTTCCAGCGTCCCTACGATCAGCAACCGCATCGCTCAAAACCCTTTCAAACCGGGACGCCCCACCGGGGACGCGTCCGTCGTCCAACCATCAATCGTAATGGTTCAGCCGCAGCTCCGGCGGCAGAACCGTGTTCATCATCATCTCCAGCCGGCGCGGATTTTCCTGCCGGGCGATGGAGATGGCGCCCAGCATGAACAGCGTGTCCACGATGGCCTGGGCGTCGGTGTTGCGTTCCAGCTTTCCGGCCAGCGGGGCCAGGGCCATGTTGCCCACCAGCGCGCCGTAGAAGGTCGTCAGCAGGGCTATGGCCATGGCCGGGCCGATGGCCGCCGGGTCCTGCAGGTTGCCCAGCATCTGCACCAGGCCGACCAGGGTGCCGATCAGGCCCATGGCCGGCGCCACTTCCGAGGCGCGGCGCAGCACGGCGGCGCCATGGCGGGACCGTGCCTGCTGCGCCTCGATCTCGGTGCGCAGGATGCGCTCCACATCCTCCGCCGCGATGCCGTCCACCACCAGCTCGATGGCCCGGGCCTGCAGGGGCTCGACCCCCTTGTCCTTCATCAGCGGCTGCAGGGTCAGCGGGCCGTTGCGGCGCGCCGCCTCCGCCATCTGCAGGACATAGCCGGAGACATCGGCGATGTCGGCCACCGGCCGCATCAGGGCGCGGGCCAGCTGGCGGCGGCAGGCCGCCAGGTCCTCGCGCGCGAAGGACACGATGGTGACGGCGATGGTGCCGCCCACCACGATCATGAGCGAGGGCACGTTGATGAAGGCGCGCGCGTGCCCGCCGAAGGCCAGGGCTGAGAACACCAGCGCGAACCCCGCCGCCAGGCCCAGCACCGTGGTCAGGTCCAGCCCGTGGCGCACCCGCACCGGCTCCGGCAGGGGGGCGGACGCCGGCGCCTGAGTCCCCACCGGATGGGCCGGCCCCTTGGTCTCGTTCGCCGCCTCCGGCGCCGGCGCGGCCGCAGCCATCCGTCCGGCGGCGGTGCCGGCGGCGCGCAAGGTCGGGGAAGGGGGGCGGCTGTTCAACGGTCTCTCTTTTCTCGATTACGGATCAGGTCTCGATTACGGATCAGGTGCGTTCGGACTTGATGATTTCCGTCATGGTCACGCCCAGGCGGTCTTCCACCACCACCACCTCGCCGCGCGCCACCAGCCGGTTGTTGACGTAGATGTCGATGGCCTCGCCCACCTTGCGGTCCAGTTCCACCACTGCGCCGCGGCCCAGCTTCAGCAGTTGGCTCACCTGCATGGTGCACTTGCCCAGCACGGCGGAAATCTGAACCGGGATGTCGTAGACGGCCTCCAGGTCCTTCACGATAGGGGCGCCGTCGGCGTCCATGCCTGCTTGGCCGTCGAAATCGTCCAGGCTCATCGTTTCCCTCGTTTCTCACCGCCGGGGCGCCGCCCGGTCACGCATCCTAACAACACTGGCCCATAACATGTTGGCCTATCACGGCCTATACGCTCATTCCGCCGCTTCGCGGCCATCTTCCAGCGGGCGTCCCAGATTGCCGGCGATGCGGTCGATCTCCGCCCACAGGGCGGCCACGTCGCGCTCGGCGCCGCCGTCGCCCCAGTCGGCCTTGCAGTCCAGTTCCCCGGCGCGGGGATCGGCGACCACGGCGACGGAGCCGGCGAAGCCCTGGCGCGCCGCCATGTCCTCGATCTTCTCCTTGATGGGGGCCAGCCAGTTCTCATGCACGCGCACCAGCAGGCGCGGTTCGTCCGACAGCTCCGCCAGGAAGGCGTTGACCGATGCCTCCACCTCCACCAGGCCATGGCGCTTGACCATGGCGGGGAACAGCTTGCGCACGATGGCCAGCGCCATGCGGACGGTGTTCTGGGCGCGCAGCGCCCGGCCCTGTGTCTCCGCCTGGATCAGCTGCCCGACACTGCCCTGCAGTTGCGCCAGCACGTTGGCCAGCGCCAGCGCCGACTGGTCGGCACCGGCCTGCATGCCCTCGGCATGGCCCTGGGCGTAGGCGGCTTCGCGCGCCATGCGCACCTGCTGCTGCAGGTCGGCCAGGCTGAAGGTGGGTTCCGGCGGCGGTGGGGGCGGGGGCGGCGGTTCCGGCGGCAGCTCTGGCACAACAGGGGGCGGCAAATCCTCCGCCACCTCAACGCGGCGGCCCTCGGGATCGAAGGAATTGTCGAACAGGAATCTGCGGATGTTGGTCATGGGCTACGTCCGCGCTCAATTTTCCTGGTACAGCCAGTTCCGGATGATGGATACGGCCTCTTCCGGGTGCTTTTCGACGATCTCGCCCACCTTGCGCAGCGAGGACGCGCGCACGCGGCCATCGACGCGGTTGATGTCGATCATCTGTTCCAGTTCCTCGTTGGCCTGGGCGGCCTCCAGCGCCAGCTCGCGGGCCAGCGCGCCGCCGCCGGGGCCGGCCAGCTGCGGCACGCCGCTCTGGTCGGACAGCAGGTCGGGCTCCTCATCCAGCTGCGGGGTGCGGTCCAGGGCGCGGGCCACCAGCGGCCGGATGACCAGCAGGATGACCAGGATGGCGACGATGGCCAGCACGATGGTTTCGGCAATGCGGAACACATCCTGCTTGGGCAGGCCGAACAGCGTCTCTTCCTTGGCCTCCAGCTCGCCCTCGGGGGTGGCGAACTTCATGCTGACCACGTCCACCGTGTCGCCGCGCGAACCGTCGAAGCCGATGGATGATTTGACCAGGGACCCCAGCTTCTGCAGCTCGTCATCCGAGCGCGGCTGGTACTGGGCCACCCCCTTGTCGTCGGGCACGTAATTGCCGTCGACCAGCACGGCGACCGACAGGCGGCGCACCTGGCCGGCCTCGCGCTCGTGGACCTTCACGGTCTTGCTGATCTCGTAATTGATGCGCTCGTTGGTCTTGGTGGTCTTGGAGCTGGAGGAGCCGTTGGTGGTGTTCTCGGCGTTGGCGGAGGGCAGGTTGTTCGCCACCGTCACCGGGTCCTGGCCTTCCTTGTTGATGTCTTCCGAGTTCTCGTTGTTGGTCTCGGTGGAGCGCACGACCTGGCTGTCGGGGTCGAAGATCTCGCTGTTCGTCGTGATATGGTCGAAATCCATGTCGACCGTCACCTCCGCCCGCACCTTGCCCATGCCCACGGTGCGGCCCACGATCTCCTCGACCTTGTCGGTCAGGCGCTGCTGATAGGCGAGGCGCTTTTCTTCCGCCGTCGCCATCATGGCTTCCTTGCTGTCGGAGCCCATGCCCCGGGCCAGCAGGTTGCCCTTGTCGTCCACCACCGACACCATGTCGGGCTGCAGTCCCGGGACCGACGCGGCGATCAGGTGCTGGACGCTGGCCACCTGTTCCTTCTTCAGCTGCTGGCCGGGCCGCAGGCGCAGGACGACGCTGGCCGTGGCCTTCTGCGTTTCACGGCTGAACAGCTCGCGCTTGGGCAATACCAGGTGGATGCGGGACTGCTGCACCGGGGCCAGGGTGTTCACCGTGCGCGACAGCTCTCCCTCCAGCGCGCGCAGCTGCTGGACGGATTGCATGAAGCTGGTGGTGCCCAGGCTTTCCGCCTGATTGAAGATCTCATAACCGACGTTGCCGCCGGTGGGCAGGCCCTGCTGGGCCATCAGCATGCGGATGCGGCCCACCTGGTCGGCGGGTACCTCGATGCGGGTGCTGTCCGGGCTGACCTGGTAGGGCACCTTGGGCTGCATCTGGTCCAGTTGCTGCACGATGGCGCCGCCGTCGCTGGGCGACAGGTCGCTGTACAGCAGGGCCATGTTGGGCGAGGAGCCGTTGAACAGCAGGAAGCCGAACAGGGCCAGGATCAGCAGCGCGACGCCACCGATGGCGCCCAGCCGTACCGGCCCCAGATTACGCAGGGTCTGCAACAGGTTTTCCAAGGTCCGCTCCCGGGCCGGCGGTCACCGAAAAATCACAGCGGAGTCTATAGTGTCGATTCCGCGTTTGCCAGGATTGTGGGAACGTTCAGGGAATGAAATAGGGGGTGCTGGGCAAAAATTTCCTACACACCGCAAAGTGTGTCATTTGCGTCACGCATTTTGCCACTTGGCGGAGTGTTGCATTCAACAAGAGCTACCTCGCTGGCGAAATTTGCAAAATGCAATAACTGAGGAAGGCGCCGCCAAAGCGACTTGACTATATTTCGCTAATTAGCTAAATACCGTTATTATGAATCGCGTCTTTAAAGCCCTGGCCGATCCCAGCCGCCGCCGCATCCTGCAGCTGCTGCGGGAGGGGCCGTTGTCGGCCGGCGACATCGCCCGCCATTTCGACCTGGCCAAGCCCACCCTGTCCGGCCATTTCGCCGTGCTGCGCGAAGCCGACCTGGTGGACCAGGAGCGTCAGGGCACCACTATCTACTACCGCCTGAACCTGTCGGTGATGGAAGAGGCGCTGTCGGGCCTCATGGACAGCATGGGGATAGGGCAGGGGGAGCGGGCGGCCCATAGCCCCGGTCTGGTCAAACCGGGAAAATAGCGGTCCCGCGAGGAGCATGCAGATGTCCGCTCGGTTCTATTGGCTGATGACGGCCCAGATCCTGGCCGTCATGGTGCTGGTCAGCATCTATACGCTGGCGCAGGTCGGGATGGAGGCGACCCTGCCCATCCATTGGGGCGCCAACGGTCAGGTCAATGGGGTTGCCCCGGCACCTTGGGCGCTGGCGATCCTGCCCTTGACTGTCGTGGGATGGGCGGCGCTCACGGTCCTGCTGGCCCGGTTTTCGCCCAGCGCGGCGGCCCTGGCGCGGTCAGGGACCGCGTGGCGCACGGCCTGTCTGTCGCTGACCGGCATGCTGGCGCTCACCCACTTCGCCCTAGTGGGTGGCGCTTTGGGCCACCCGGTGGACATGGGCCGCACCCACGCGCTGATTATGGGCGTGTTCCTGGTCCTGATGGGCAATGTGATGGGCAAGGTGCGGCAGAACGGTCTGCTGGGCATCCGCACGCCGTGGACGCGCAACGACGAATGGGTGTGGGACCAGACGCACCGCTTCGGTGGCCGACTGTTTGTGGCCGGCGGCTTCCTGCTGCTGGCGCTGACCTTGTGGCTGCCGCCGGCCTTGATCCGCGGGCCCCGCCTGACGATGGCGGTGCTGCTGCCCTTGGCCTTGATCTCGGTCCTCCGCTCCTACCTCTACTGGCGTGTCAGGCCCAACCGCTGAGCGTCAGGCGGGAAAGGTCAGCAGCGTCAGGCCCAGCCGCACCCACATCGCCGCCAGCACGGCCATGGACAGGATGAACACCGCCGCCCGGTGCAGCACGTTGTTGTAGGTCAGGTGGATGGCGCTTTGGATGACGCGCAGCGCCACGAAGACCCAGGCCAGCGCCTCATAGAGATGGTCGCCCTGGCGCAGCACCATCAGCACCACGCAGATGACGTAGAACAGCGGCGGCACCTCCAGCAGGTTGTTGAAGGCGCGCTGGGCCGTGGCGCAACCGTCCGTCTGGGTGCCCACCGTGAAGTTGCGGAAGTAGGACAGCCGGACATTCCCCCGCCTCACCGCCCGCACCCGCATGATGAACAGCCGCAGGCCCACCAGCAGGGTGAACAGGAACAGGACCAGCATGGGGAAGTACAGGGCAATGCTGCTTGTCATGGCCGTCCGTCGCGTCAGGAAGCGTCATGCTCAGGCTACGGCTTTTCGGAATGACGGGAAGCCTGATCACACGGTTAGGCCGATGGCGATAAAGAAACGGCGCGCGGGAGGGCCCCCGCGCGCCGGTCTTTGAACGTGCCGTAGGCCTTGGCCGCCTAGAACCGCACCTTGACCGTGCCCAGGACCTGGCGCGGCGGCTGGGGGAAGGCGCCCAGGGGGCCGTTGTCGTCGGCCTCGATCAGGTTCACCTTGCGGTCGAACAGGTTGCGCACCGTCAGGCTCAAATCCACGGTGTCCTGATGGGGCGGCGTCCACGTCCAGGTGGTGTTCCACAGGGCGTAGCCACCGCTGACGCGGCTGTTCTGGCTGTCGTAGGCATAGTCGCCGAACATCTCCACCCACAGCTTGGCCGACAGGCCCAATGCCGGGATGCCCTGGTTCAGGGCGACGCTGCCCGTATGCCGGGGAACGCCCTGCACCCGCTTGCCGGTGAAGTCGCGCTGGATCAGCGTGTCGCTTTCCACGAAGCGGTCGTCCAGCCAGTAGGCCTCGGTATAGCCGTAGGTGACGTCGGCCGACAGGTGGGGCACCAGGCTGTCCAGCCGGGCGCTGCCCGCCAGTTCCACCCCCTGCGACAGCTGCTCACCCGTGTTGAAGGTCTGCGGCACGCCATTGACCTCCACCACCTGCAGCAGGTCGTGGCGCTGCAGGCGATAGATGGTGACGCTGCCCGACAGCAGGCCGCCGAAGGCATCGCCCTTCACGCCGGCCTCCACATTGTCCGCCAGTTCCGGGTTCAGGCCGGTCTGGCGGGTGCGGAAGGACCACAGCGGCCCGAAGGCCGCGGAGAAGCCCTGGCCGTAGGCGACATAGGCGCTGACCTCGGGCGTCACCTTCCAGGTGACCGACGCCTTGGGGCTGAAATGGGCGTTGTCGTCATAGGCGGTGCCGCCCGGCGTGATGGTGCCGTTGGGCCCGCCGCTGGTGGTGTCGCCATAGACGACATGCCGCTCGAAGTAGTCATAGCGGCCGCCCACGTCCAGGGTGACGGGCCCGAAGGTCCGGTCCACCTGCAGATAGGCGGCGTAGGCGCGCTCGCGGCCGTAGGCGTTCAACTGGGTGTCCGTCACCCACTCATCCGTGTCGATGTTCTGGCCGGTCAGGATGCTGCGCTGCTCACCGTAGTAGTAGGTGTCGTCCAGCTGGCCGGTCCAATGCTCGGTATGGTGGGCGCGCACTTGCTCCGCGCTGACGCCGCCCAGCACCTGCCAGGGCCCGTGGGTCCAGGACAGCTGCTGCTCGCCATAACCGGTGATGGTGTTGCCGTCCACGCGGAAGCCGGTGAAGGTGACCGAGCCGGCGCTGGGGTCGTACTCGTTGGCGAAGCCCTGCAGGGCGGAGGTCAGAGCCTGGCGGACATGCAGCTTGGTGGTGGCCACCAGGCCCTCGGCCAGGTCACGCTCGTACGTCGCCGTGGCCGTGGCCATGCGCTTGTAGAAGCCGGCGTTGTCCTCGTTCCAGTTGGCCTCGCGGCCGCCCGGCAGGGCGACCAGCTCACCCCGGCTGTCCACCGGCAGCTCGCCCGCCAGCTGCTGGCGGGTGTCCACCCAGGTGGCGGTGACGGTCAGGCGGCCGGCATCGCCCATGTCCAGCTGGTGCTTCAGGAACAGGTTGGTCTCGTTGCGGCCGGTGCGGTCGCGCCAGCCGTCGCCCCGCTCATGCCCCACGTCCAGCAGCAGCGCGCCACCCTTCACGGTGGGCGTCTGCAGCAGGGCGTCGCCGTGCAGCCAGCCGTCGCTGCCGGCCTGCAGGGTGACCTCGCCCTTGGTCTCGCCGGTAACCTCGCGGGTCAGGTAGTTGATGGTGCCGCTGATGGCGCCCCGGCCGTACAAGGCCGACATGGGGCCGCGGACCACGTCCACCCTGCCCACCGCGCTGTAGGGCAGCTGTTCCAGGTCGACCTCGTCATCCCCGGTGACGTAGGGGATGCCGTCCATCATCACCACCAGCGTGTCGTTATGCACCTTGCTGGGCACGCCGCGCAGGGTGATCGAGGTGTAGGTGCCCATGTCGTTCTTGGACACCAGCACGCCCGGCAGGTCCGTCAGTTCATCGCCGATGAACAGCACACCCTTCTGTTCGAACTCGTCGCGCGACACGGTGGACACGCTGGCGGGCACGTCGCGCAGGGCTTCGGCCCGGCGGGTGGCGGTGACGATGATCTGGTCCAGCGGAGAGTCGCTGTCGGCGGCGGGGGCCATAGAGGCGGGTGTCTGCCCGCCGGTGGTATGGGGGTCGTCGGTATGTCGATCGGCGGTATGGTCGGCGGTATAGGAGGACGAAACGTCTGCGGCCAGGGCGGCCGAAGCCGAGAGGACGGGCGAACCCGCCAGGATGGTGGACAGCAGCAGCAGACGGCGCATCGTTTCAGAAGCCTCCTCAGGTCTTTGAATGCGGAAATGTGGGAAAACGGCGCCGGTGTACCCTATCCATCGCAGGCTGCGAAGGCATGAACGCGCCGTGGCCGGAGATGGGCGGTATGTTCCGCCAAAGGGGACGGCGCCGGGTACCTGTCTCCCGTCGCTCGTGCAGGCCGCTTCACGCGCTGGCGGGGCCTCAGACTTTAAGGATAATGCCTGAGGCCGATGTATATCTTATAAGACTGCGAAAACCGGGATCCGCGACGTTTTGCCTGCTTGGGGGTGGGGCCCGGGGGGCTGGCGGTTGTGCGGACGAGGCGCGGGGTTGGGTCGCAGATGCCGACGCGTGGGCTGACAGGGCTGGGCGTGATGTCCGCCGTCCGACGGGCGGCGGCTGGTGTCGTTTTCAACCGCGTTAAGGCAACTGTCACCGTTTTGCCCCATGATGCCACCGGTCCCGATGTCGCCCGCCCCCGTTCGTTCCCGGAGAAGTCCCGATGAATCGTCGCACGGCCGCCGCCGCGCTGGTCCTTGCCCTGATCGCCGCGTACGGCGGGTACCGCGTGTGGGGGGCCAAGTCCGAAGCGCCCGGGGCTGAAGCGGAAGCCTCGGCCCCGCCGGGCACGCGTGGCCCTGGCACTAACAGCAACGGCCCGGTGCCGGTGGTGACGGCGCACGTGCGGCGCGGCGCCATGCCCATCGACGTGGCCGCCGTGGGCACGGTGCAGCCCATCTCCACCGTGCAGGTGCGCGCCCGCATCGACAGCCAGCTGATGGAAGCGAAGGTGGAGGAGGGGCAGGAGGTCAAGTCCGGTGACCTGCTGTTCCTGCTGGACCAGCGCCCGGCCAGGGCCGCCCTGATGCAGGCGGAGGCCAACCTGGCCCGTGACCAGGCCAACCTGGGCCAGGCGCGGTCCGACGCCAAGCGCAACGCCGACCTGTTCGCGCGGGGCGCCGTCTCCATGCAGCAGAACGAGCAGGCGTCGGCCACCGCCAAGGCGCAGGAGGCCACGGTGCTGGCCGACCAGGCGGCGGTGGACCAGGCCCGCCTGACCCTGGCCTTCACCGAAATCCGCTCCCCCATCGACGGGGTGGTGGGCAGCATCCAATTGCGTCCCGGCAACCTGGTGAAGGGCAGCGACAGCGGCTCCACCCTCACCACCCTGGTGCAGGTGGCGCCCATCAACGTCGCCTTCACCGTGCCGGAGAAGCATGTGACGGCGGTACGCCAGGCCTTGCGGTCCGGCCGGCCGCCCCTGGTTTCGGCCAAGACCGCCGACGGCCTGGTCGCCGCCACGGGCCGCCTGGTCTTCATTGACAACAGCGTGGACGCCCAGTCCGGCACCATCCAGCTGAAGGGCCTGTACGACAATAAGGACCGCGCCCTGTGGCCGGGCCAGTTCGTGGACGTCACCCTGCACCTGGGCATGGAGGCCGACGTGCTGTCCGTGCCGGCGGTGGCGGTGCAGCGCGGCCAGGCCGGCGCTTACGTTTTCGTGGTCAAGGCCGACGACACGGTCGACATGCGCCCGGTGACGGTGGGTCGCTTCGCCGAGCAGGGTGCCGTCATTGCGAGCGGCGTCGAGGCGGGTGAGCGGGTGGTGACCGAAGGCCAGCTGCGCCTGGTCCCCGGTGCAAAGATCGTGGAACGCCCGGCCACCCAAGGGGGCGGGGTCGAGGCCGACAGCGCCAATCCCAGCGCGGGCGCCGTGCAGGCCAGCGGAAAGGCGCGCACGTGAACATTTCCGAGCTTTGCATCCGCCGGCCGGTGATGACCGTCCTGCTGACGGCGGCGCTGATCCTCAGCGGCGTGCTGGCCTACAAATACCTGCCCGTGGCGGCCCTGCCGCGCGTGGACTTTCCCGTCATCAGCGTGTCGGCCAGCCTGCCGGGCGCCAGCCCGGACACCATGGCGTCCTCCGTCGCCATCCAGCTGGAGCGTGAGTTCTCCACCATCGCCGGCATCGAGAGCATCACCTCCAGCAGCGTGCAGGGCAGCACCAACGTCAACATCCAGTTCGAACTGGACCGTGACATCGACAGCGCCGCGCTGGACGTGCAGGCGGCCTTGTCCCGGGTGCAGCGCCGCCTGCCCATCGAGATGACGACCCCGCCCAGCTACCGCAAGGTGAACCCGGCCGACCAGCCGGTGCTGCTGCTGGCCCTCAGCAGCGCCACCCTGCCGCTGAGCCAGGTGGACGAATACGCCGAAACCCTGCTGAGCCCAGCCCTGTCCACCCTCAGCGGCGTGGCGCAGGTGCAGGTTTGGGGGGCGCAGAAGTTCGCGGTGCGCATCCGCCTGAACCCGGAGGCGCTGGCCGCCCGGGGCATCGGCGTGGATGAGGTGCAGAACGCCATCGTCGCCGCCAATTCCAGCTCTCCCGTCGGCGTGGTCTCGGGCTCGGCGCAGCAGCTCATCCTGGAGACCAACACCCAGCTGTTCGACGCGCAGAGCTTCTCCCACCTGGTCATCGCCACCCGCAACGGCGCCCCGGTGCGCCTGGGCGACGTCGCCAGTGTCATCGACGGGGTGGAGAACGACCGGACCGCCAGCTGGTTCAACGGCACCCGCACCATCGTCCTGGCCATCCAGCGCCAGCCCGACGCTAACACGGTGGAGGTGGTGGACGCCGTGAAGCGGGTCATCCCCACCTTCAAGGCCAGCCTGCCGCCCTCCATCAACATCAACGTGCTGATCGACCGGTCGCTGTCCATCCGCGCGGCGGTGGAGGATGTGCAGTTCACGCTGATCCTGACCATCGGCTTGGTGGTCATGGTCATCTTCCTGTTCCTGCGCAAGGTCAGCGCCACGCTGATCCCCGGCATCGCCGTGCCCATCTCCCTCATCGGCGCCGCCGGCGCCATGAAGGCCTTCGGCTTTTCCATCGACAACATCTCGCTCCTGGCGCTGACCCTGTCGGTGGGCCTGGTGGTGGACGACGCCATCGTCATGCTGGAGAACATCGTCCGCTACATCGAAGAGGGCATGAGCCCGTTCGAGGCGGCGGTGAAGGGCAGCCGGGAGATCGGCTTCACCATCATCTCCATCACCCTGTCGCTGGTGGCGGTGTTCATCCCCATCTTCATGATGGGCGGCGTGGTGGGCCGGCTGTTCCATGAATTCGCCGTGACCGTGACCCTGGCCATCGCGGCCTCGGCCATCACGTCGCTGACGCTGACGCCCATGCTGTGCAGCCGCTTCATCCACCATGACCACCATGCCAAGCCCAACCGGTTCGAGCGGGTGACGGAGGCGGGGTTCCAGGCCTGGCTGAAAGGCTACGACCGGACGCTGACTTGGTGCCTGGCCCACCGCCGCGTGGTGGTGGCCGTGTTCTTCGCCACCCTGGTGGGCACCGTCGTGCTGTTCCAGCAGGTGCAGAAGGGCTTCTTCCCCACCGAGGACAACGGCCAGATCTTCGCCCAGACGGAAGCCCGGCAGGACATCTCCTTCGACGCCATGATCGTCCTGCAGCAGCAGGTGGCGGCGGCGGTGGCCAAGAATCCTTATGTGGAGACCTTCATCTCCTCTGTCGGCGGTGGCGGCAACGTCACCAACGCCGGCCGTGTCTTCATGTCGCTGAAGGACCGCGCCCACCGCCCCAAGATGGAGGCGGTGCTGCAGAGTTTACGCCGGGACGTGGCCGGCATCCCCGGCATCAACGTCTTCTTCCAGCCGGTGCAGAACCTGAACGTCTCCGGCCGCCAGTCCAAGAGCCTGTACCAGTATACGCTGCAGGGCCTGGACCAGCCGCAGCTGTACCAATGGTCGGACCGGCTGATGCAGAAGATGGCGCAGATGCCGCAGTTGCAGGACGTGGCCAGCGACCTGCAGCTGTCCGGCCAGAACGCTTCCATCCATATCGACCTGGACAAGGCCTACATGCTGGGCCTGACAGCGGAGAACCTGCGCTCCAGCCTCTACAGCGCCTTCGGCACGCGCCAGATCTCCACCATCTACACGCCGACCAACGATTACGAGGTGATCCTGGAGCTGTCGCCGGAGGCGCAGAAGTCGGCCGACGTGCTGAACCGCATCTACATCCGTTCCGACAGCGGCAAGCTGATCCCCCTGGGCGCCGTGGCCCGCATCGACCGCACGTCGGGCCCCATCAGCGTGAACCACCAGGGGCAGCTGCCGGCCGTCACCCTGTCGTTCAACCTGACGCCGGGCGTCTCCCTGGGGGCCGCCGTGACGGCCATCGAGGGCGTGCAGCGCGACATCGGCATGCCGGACAGCATATCCGGCAGTTTCCAGGGCACCGCCCAGGTGTTCCAGCAGGCGTTGGCCAACCAGGGCCTGCTGCTGCTGACGGCCGTGCTGGTCATCTACGTCGTGCTGGGTGTGCTGTATGAAAGCTTCATCCACCCGCTGACCATTCTGTCCGGCCTGCCCTCGGCGGCGGTGGGGGCGGTGGGTTCGCTCATGCTGTTCGGCTTCGACCTCAGCGTCATCGCCATCATCGGCGTGCTGATGCTGATCGGCATCGTGAAGAAGAACGCGATCATGATGATCGACTTCGCGCTGGAGGCCCGGCGAGAGGGTGCTGCGCCGCAGGACGCCATTTACCGCGCCTGCCTGCTGCGCTTCCGCCCCATCATGATGACCACCATGGCGGCCCTCATGGGCACGCTGCCCATAGCGCTCGCCTCCGGTGCCAGCGCCGAGCTGCGCCAGCCCCTGGGCGTGGCGGTGGTCGGCGGCCTGGTGGTGTCGCAGCTGCTGACGCTCTACATCACCCCGGTGCTGTACCTCTACATGGAGGATTTCAGCCGCTGGATCGACCGGCAGCTGCATCGCGGCAAGGCCCGCCGCGCCGCCCGCCGCCTGGTCCCCGCCAACACCGACGGCCGCGCCAACGCGGCGGAGTAGGGCCCCCCGCCGCGTTGGCCCTCCGGCGCGTCAGGCGGCGCGGATGCCGCGCAGGAAATTGTCCACGTCGCCGCGCATGCGTTCGGCATTGCGGGCGAGGTCGCTTGAGGCGGACAGCAGTTTCTGCGCCACCGATCCCGTGGTCGCCGCCGCTTCGGTCAGGCCGCCGATGTTGGCGCTCATCTCCTCGGTTTCGCTGGCCGCTTCGGTGACGTTGCGGGCGATCTCCCGGGTGGCGGCGCCCTGTTCCTCGACCGCCGCCGCGATGCCGGACGAAATGGTGCGGATCTGGTCGATGACGCCGCTGACGGTGCGGATGGCGGCGACGGCCTGCGCCGTTTCCTGCTGGACATCGGCGACCTGGGCCGTGATCTCCTCCGTCGCCTTGGCCGTCTGGGTGGCGAGGGTCTTCACCTCGCTGGCGACCACAGCGAAGCCCTTGCCCGCCTCGCCGGCGCGCGCCGCCTCGATGGTGGCGTTCAGGGCCAGCAGGTTGGTCTGGCTGGCGATCCCGGCCACCAGTTGAACCACCTCGCCGATCCGGCCTGCCGATTGCGACAGGCTCAGCATCATGGTGTTGATCTTGCCCGTCTGGTCCGCCGCTTCGACCGCGATGCGGGCCGCGTCCGCCACCTGGCGGCTGATCTCGCTGATGGACGCGTACAGCTCCTCCGACGCGGCCGCTACCGTCTGCACATTGGTGCTGGCCTGTCCGGCGGCGGTGGCGGCGTCCCGGGCCTGGATGCTGGCCCGGTCGGCCACGTCGCTCATCGTCTCCGTGGTGTGGTGGATTTCGTTGGCCGCCTCCGCGCTGCGCTGGATCAGGCCCATGACGCTCTGCTGGAAGGTGTTGGCGATGGCCTCGCGCTCCGACTTCAGCGCCGCGGCGGCGCGGCCGGCCGCCTCCCGCCGTTCCTGCTCCTTCCGGTCCAGTTCCATCAGGCTGTCGCGGAACACGGTCAGGGCCCGCGCCAGTTTGCCGATCTCGTCCCCCCGCGCGGCGTGAGTGATGGCGATATTCCGGTCACCATCGGTCAGGCGCACCATGGCATCGGTAATCGCCTCCAGCGGGTGCGTGATGGTGCGCACCAGGTAGAGCGACAGCCCGAGGATGGCCAGGCTCACCACCGCCAGGGCGGTGCCGTAGGTCATCAGGCGCTGATGGAACAGGGTGTCGATGTCATCGATGTAGACACCGGCGCCCACCAGCAGCTTCCACGGGGCGAAGGGGCGGATGGAGGCCAGCTTGGGCACGGGCGCATCGCCCTGCTTGCGGGGGAAGGCGTAGGCCACGTCCCCGCCGCCGGCGCGCGCCGCCTCGATGAACAGCCGGATGAACGGAACGCCGTTCGGATCCTTGAGGTCGATCAGGTCCTTGCCCTCCATCTGCGGCTGGGGACCGACGACCTGGGCGATCCCGGTATCGCTGTAGACGAAGATGTAATTGCCGTTGGCGAAGCGGATGGCGCGGATGTCCGTCTTCACGCGCTCCAACGCCTCCGCTTCGCTGAGTTTTCCGTTGCTCGAGAGGTCGTGATAATAGGCCAGGAGGCTGGTTGCCGACTCGACCTGTCGCAGCATCTGTTCCTTGCGGCCTTCCAACATCAGGGTGCGCTCATGGAACGTGCTCAGGATGGCGATGATGATCATCGCGGCGACCGGCAAAAGGACGGCCGCCAGGATTTTAACCCTGACACTCACGGATCTTGGCATGCCGCTCTCCCTTATGGGTTGTTTTATAAGGGGAATTAGGGCGATTCAGATGCCTTGTTCAAGGTTGGCGGGTCGGTTTGTAAATAATAATTTAAATATACGGCGTGCAATTCCGTCGAAACTTGTCTGATCCGGGCAGGGGGGCACCTAGGGCTCAGATCACCTTGCCCTCGAACGGGTGCGACCCGTCGCGGCTTTCCACCTCGATCACCCACAGGTCGGGATCGCGGCGGGTGGCGCGCTCGATGAAGGCGTCGGCCTCCGATTCCGGCACCTGGGCGCCGCTGAGGCCGGGGAACCAGCCCAGCTTGCCGTCCATGTCGCGGCTCTGCGTGTAGACCTTGGCGCCCTGGAAGGGGATGACGACCTTCAGCAGGATCAGCCCGCTCTCCGCCTCGCCCTTGCGCAGGACATAGACGGGGATGCTGTCGGCGGCGCAGCGGCGCAGGTGCAACTGGACCCAAAGGGCGGTGGACAGCCGGTCGTCGGACATGGTCCCGGGGTTCCTGAAGGATTGGACGGGAAAAGCGGTAAAAGCGGAGTGGGGCGCGACATTGCGGCTTGCCATCCGCGCCGCCGCCCGGAAAGGTGCGCCCGTATCTATAGGGTTCCACCGCTTTCGAGGCCAGAGTCATGACGTCATCCGTCCCGCCCGCCCGCCGCCTGGGCCGCGTGCTGCTCACCAACGACGACGGCATCAACGCGCCCGGCCTGGCCCTGCTGGCCGACCTGGTGGCCGGGGTGGCGGAGGAGGTCTGGGTGGTGGCGCCGGAGAAGGACCAGAGCGGCATGTCGCGTGCCGTCACCCTGACCACGCCCCTGCGGGTGGAGGAACGGGGGGAACGCCGCTACGCCCTGACCGGCACGCCCAGCGACTGCGCCATCTTCGGCCTGCGCCACCTGCTGAAAGACAATCCGCCGGATATCGTGCTGTCCGGCATCAATCGGGGCGCCAATGTGGGCGACGAGGTACCCTATTCGGGCACCGTGGCGGCGGCCCTGACCGCGCGCCTGCTGGGCGTTCCGGCCATCGCCTTCAGCCAATCCTTCGCCAAGGGCGGACAGGTGCGCTGGGACACGGCGCGGGCCGTCTTCGCCCGGTCGCTGGACTATGCGCTGGACCTGCGGGTCGCCACCAACGCCGTGCTGAACGTGAACTTCCCCGACGTGGACGCGGCCGATGTGGGCGACGTGGTGCTGACGCGGCAGAGCCGGGGCACCTTGGATCGCATCGACGTGGAACCGCGCGCCGACATGCGCGGCGGCACCTATTACTGGATGGCTTTTCGCCGCCACATGCCCATCCTGGGCCCGGACACGGACGCCGGCGCGCTCAAGCACGGCCTGGTGTCGGTGACGCCCCTGGGTTTCGACATGACCGCCCCGGAAGGCATAGCCTGACCAAACCGCCCCAGACGGCATAGCCTGACAGAGACCACCCTGGCCCGCCCTTTGCTTCCGTATAAAGGGAAGGGGGCCGGCGGCCGGCCCCCAGGAATCCCGGATCAGACGGGAAGCCAGGCCAGCCAAGGGGTTTCACCATGTCGGGCGTGTCGTTATTCCAGGGAAAGATTTACCGGGTGGGCAGAAGCGTACTGGTGCTGGGCCTGGCGCTGGGGGCCCTCAGCGGCTGCGTCGTGGTCGATGCCGCCGGCACGGCCGTGGGCACGGCGGCCGACGTGGCCGGCACGGCGGTCAGCACCACGGCCAAGGTGGTGACGGCGCCCGTGCGGTAAGCCGGCCGGCCCACGGCGCCGCTGAAATCAGCCCAGCTCGATCCTGTTGCGGCCGGCGTTCTTCGCGCGATAGAGCGCGGCGTCGGCCGTCAGGTTCAGGGCCTTGGCATCCAGCCCGGGCTTCAGTCCCACTACGCCGCCGGAAAAGGTCACCTGGAACTGGGTGTCGCCGTGCACATAGGGGATTTCGCTGAACTGCTGGCGCAACAGGTTCAGCCGCTCCGCCGCGTCCTGGGCCTTGGTCTGAGGCATCAGCACGGCGAACTCCTCGCCACCATAGCGCCCGATCATGTCGCTGCGCCGCAGCCGCTGCTGCAACAGGCGTGACAGGCCCTTGATGACGCGGTCGCCGGCGCCATGGCCGTAGCGGTCGTTGACCTTCTTGAAATGGTCGATATCCAGCATGGCGAAGGACAGGTCCGTTCCGTCACGCTGGGCGCGGGCCACCTCGGTCGCCAGCAAATCCTGGATCATGGGGTGGTTGTAGGCGCCGGTCAGGCCGTCGCGCACCATCAGCGCCTTCAACTGGCGGGCGCGCCGGGCGCGGGCGCGCACGGTTTCGGCCAGGTCCCCCAGATCGACGGGTTTGGTCAGATAGGCATCAACGCCCGTGCGCACGGCGGAGCGGTGCGTCTCCGCGTCCAGGTCCGCCGTCAGGAAGACGATGGGCAGGGCCAGCAGGCCATCATATTGCCGCAGGACCGACGCCAGTTCGAAGCCCGTGCACTGGGGCATGATGAGGTCGGTCACCATCAGGTCGGCATTGTGGTCATACAGCGCCTCGACCGCCTGCAGCGGGTCGGTCACCAACCGTGTCTGCATGCCGGCGGACCGTAGCGCCATCTCGTAATAGGCGCCCAGCGTGGCGTCGTCATCCACGATCAGGATGCGCAACGGCTGGTCGGGGTCGCGTTCCGTCAGGCGGTCCAGATGATCGACAAGGGCGTTGGCGTCCGGCGGTTTCACCACATAGGCGTCGCAGCCGGCCCTTGCCGCTGCCAGCCGCGCGGCGAAGCCGGTGGCGGACGACAGCGCGAGGGTCGGTATCTTGCGCCCCTTTCCGTCCGTCATCTGCGTGGCGTTGGGGATCATGCCGTGCGGGTTGACGTCCAGAATGATCGCTTCCGGTGCGGCATCGGCCACGGCGGCGGCTAGGGCGTCGCCATCGGGGAAGGCGGTCAGCTTATAGCCGTAGGCGGCCAGGATGTCGGCCAGATCCTCGGCGCCCGCGCCATCGGCTTGCATCAGGTAGACGGAACGGTAGGGCCCCTCGCTGGACAGGGTGGGGGCGGTGGGTAGGGTATCGACGGCGGGGGCCAACGGGGCGGCGCCGGCGATTGTTCGCTCCAGTCCATCGATAGCAGCGCGGAGCACCGACGGGGCGATGGCGCCCGGCCGGTTGATCACGCCCTCCAGCACGCGGGCGGCGACGCTCAGGTCCGGCAGGCCGAAGGTGGCGCCGGAGCCGGCCAGGGAATGGGCATGGCGCGACAGGTCGGCGCGGGCGGCGGTGGCGTCGTCGCCGTCCAGTCCTTCCAGCGCCTCGGCCGCCTGCCGGATTTGCGTCAGGCGGTCCGGCAGGCCGGCCAAGAAGTCCTGGCGGATTTTCTGCATCCGCGCCAGCAGGTCCGCTGGCAGGGTCGGCATGGTGGGTGGGGTGTCCTGGATCATGTCGGGCCGGCGCCACCCCACAGTTCGCGCACGGTGTTTGGCAGGCTCATGGGGTCGAAGGGCTTGGCGACGACGCCCACGGCGCCCAGCTCCTTGAACCGTGCCACTTCCGACGGTTGGACCTTGGCGGTCATGAAGGCGATGGGCACGCCGGCCAGGGCCGGGCGCTGGCGGATGGCGGCCAGGGTGGCGGGGCCGTCCATGCCGGGCATCATGGCGTCCAGCAGGATCAACTGGGGCGTCCAGCCGTCCAGGATTTCCAAGGCGCGGGCACCGGATTCAGCCATCTGCACGTCAAAGCCGCCGACATGGCGCAGACTGAGTTCGACGATGGCGCGGATGTCCGGCTCGTCATCGACATAGAGGATGCGGTTCAGTGACTCGGCCATGCTGCCTCGCGGTGGTCTTGGGCGGGACATGCCGGCGTCCCCGTGGCGCTACAGTGCGCATCAGGGTAGCCGCCGGGGCCAGCGGGCGCAAATGGAGTTCGGGCGACAGTCGGCCACAGGCTATCGGGCCGCCAAGATGCCGTTCAGGGGGCCTGAGGGCAGGGGGGCTCAGGGCACGGGGGCTCAGGGCACGGGGGCTGCGGCATGTCGGCGGCCGCAGGGGCGTCGGACCGGGCGCCGATACGCCTGGATGGCAGGGTCAGCACGAATTCCGTGTCGCCCGGGTGGCTGGTCAGGGTTATGTGCCCGCCGTGGCGCTCCACGATGGCTTTGACGATGGACAGGCCCAGGCCATTCCCCCCTTTCTGCCGGCTATCCGACGAGTCCGCCTGGGCGAATTTCTGAAACAGGCGCGGCTTGAACCAGTCGGGCACGCCGGGGCCGTTGTCGTGCACCGAGAGGCGGATGCGGCCTTCCTGCATGTCGCCCCGCACGGTGACGGCGCCGCCCGGGTTGGAATATTTGATGGCGTTGGACAGCAGGTGGGCCAGCACCTGCCGCAGGCGCCGCGGGTCGCCCACCACGGGAAGGGGGCCGGCGGAAGTGTGGCGTAGGGTGATGGTGTGTTCCTCGGCCATGGGGCGCAGCGTCGCCACCGTCTCCGCCGCCAATTCCGCCAGGTCCAGCTTGTCCGCCTTCAGGTCCAGGGTGCCGGATTCAATGCGCTCGATATCCAGCAGGTCGTTGACGATGGCGATCAGCCGCTCGCTGTTGCGGTCGGCGATGCGCAATAGGTTCTGCGCCTGTTCGGTCAGGGCGTCCGGCATGCCCAGCGCCAGGCGGATGGACCCGTGGATGGAGGTCAACGGCGTGCGCAATTCATGGCTGACGGTGGAGATGAAGGCGTCCTTCATGCGCTCCACCTCCTTGCGGTGCGTGATGTCGCGCAGCACCAGGGTGTAAAGGGGGCGGTCATCCAGCTGGGTGGTGGTGACGGTCAGTTCCGCTGGGAAGCGGCGTTCCTCGCCGCGCACCTCGACCTCGCGGGGGCGGTTCCCTTCCAGCGCCAGGGGCAGCCACAGGGTGCCGGCCGCCTCTTCCAGCACGGCGCTGGCGGCGGCGCTGGCCCCGGCCAGGCTGGGCAGGGTCAGGAAATCGTCCACCGGCAGGCCCAGCAATTGGCGCACGTCGCGGCCCAGCATGGTGGCGCCGGCGCGGTTGGCGGACAGGATGACGCCCGCCTCATTGATGGTCAGGACACCGTCCTCCAGGCTGTTCAGGATGCTGTCCAGCCGCTCACGACTTTCCTGCACGGTGGCCAGCATGCGGCGTTCCAAGGCCTGGCGCTCCGCCCGCTGGCGCTCGCGCGCCTGCTGCTGTTCCTTCAGCGACTGCAGCGCGCGTGCCATGGTGCCCAGCTCATCGCTGCGTCCGGCACCGGTGACCGTGACGCTGGTGTCGCCCCGGGCGATGCCGCGCAGCGCCGTGGTCAAGGCCATGATGGGCAGCACCAGGCTGCGCGACAGCAGCACCCAGATGCCGATGGCGGTGGCGACGATCATCAGGCCGCCCACCAGGATGCCCAGCGCCCCTTCCGACTGGGCGTTCTGCTGGCGCACCAGATCCTGGTCCAGCATCTCGCGTTCCGCCGTCGCGATGGCGTCCAGCGTGCTGCGCACCGCATCCATTGAACGCTTGCCCCCTAGGGCCCGGGCCTGGTCGCGGGCCAGGGCCCGCGTCGTGGGGTCTGTCGCCATGGTCAGGGTGGGGTTGGCGTAGCCGTCCTGCCAATCACGCACCTCGGCGCGCAGCGTGTCCACCCGCCGCCGCTGGTCCATGTCGCTCTGGATCAGCGCCTCCAGCCTTGCCAGGCGGCTTTCCTGCGATTGCATGGCTTGGCGGGTCGGCTCCAGGAAGGTGGGGTCGCCCGCCACGATATAGCCGCGCAGGCCCGTCTCCTGGTCCAGCATGGTGGTGCGCACCGCCTCCACCGCCTGGATGACGGCCAGGGCCTGCTGGCTGTCGCGGGTGGTGCTGACGATGACGTCGATCCTGCGCATGCCCCACAGGCAGACTGCGGCCGCCAGGACGAAGAGCAGGGTGAAGGCCAGGAACAGGCGGCGGGGGATGGACAGGCCCTGAAGGGGGCGCGCCTGGGTGTCGTCGGGGGGGATGGGGATGTCGGCGCCGGCGGCGTGCGCGTCGGCGATGGTCGCGTCCGGGGACGGCCGGGCGCTCTCCTGCGGACTTGTTCTTTCGGTGCCGCCGTGGGCGGGGGCGTTGAGGTCCAGGATTATCCGCTTTCGTCTTGCCGTCCGGGGTGCGCCCGGTCAGGGAGCTGGCAAGCAGGCTTGCCCGCCAATCGTTAACAATTCCACTCTGGGGCACCCATTGCGGGTAAGTGGAGCGGCGGCCCCGGGGGTTGGGGCCGCCTGGTGCACAGCGTTGATTCCACGCTGTCCGCGCACGATCACCAAGGGTGCATTTGGTCGGGATTTCGCGAACTCGGGGGGTACTTTAGCCCTAGGCCATGCCGGGAGCGGAGCCGGATTGCGCTGCAATCGGCCCCGCTCCCGGTATACCGCCCGGCGGAATCGGGCAGGCGACAGGGAAAGGCCCCGCCATGCGCGTGAATCTCCCCTGCTCAGGGGTGACATGCCGCATGAGCCCTTGGAAAAGGTGGCGGAACGCGCTAGATATCCGCCCGCCCGGGAGGTAATGCGGCGTGCCGTCGACCCCCCGGCCTTTTTTCATGCGGGTCCTTTCAGGGCCCGCGCTCGTTTTTGAACATCCCCCGCGCCGGCTTCATTCTTTTGCACCGGACGTTGGACGACGGAGCCCTCTAATGCCCCGCAGCACACCGCTGGACGACATTCGCAACATCGGCATCATCGCCCACGTCGATGCCGGCAAGACGACGACCACTGAGCGCATCCTGTACTACACGGGTCGCAAGCACACGATCGTCGACATTCATGACACCAAGGACCTGAAGTCGTCGACCACGACCGACTATCTGGAACAGGAACAGAAGCGCGGCATCACCATTCAGTCCGCTGCCGTGTCCTGCTTCTGGAAGGACAAGAAGATCAACCTGATCGACACCCCAGGCCACGTGGACTTCACCATCGAGGTGAACCGCTCCCTGCGCGTGCTCGACGGTGCCGTGGTGGTGTTCGACGGCGTGGCCGGTGTGGAGCCCCAGACCGAGACCAACTGGCGCCTGGCGGACAACTACAACGTTCCGCGTATGTGCTACGTCAACAAGATGGACCGTTCCGGCGCCAGCTTCAGCCGCTGCGTGGACATGATCCGCAAGCGCTTGGGCGCCACCCCGGCCGTCATCCAGCTGCCGCTGGGCTCGGAAGACAACTTCCAGGGCATGATCGACCTCGTCGAGATGAAGGCTTACGTCTGGTTCTCCGAGGAAAAGGACAGCCAGTGGGAGATCTGGGACGTCACCGACGACCTGGCCGACAAGCTGAAGATCACCAACGCCTACGACCGTGAGCTGCTGAGCAAGGTTGGCGAGTACCGCGCCGAGCTGATCGACACCTGCCTGATGCAGGACGACGCGGCCATGGAGCAGTACCTGGAGTCCGGTGAAGAGCCGTCCCCCGCCGTGCTGAAGGAATGCCTGCGCCTCGGCACCCTGAAGGGCGACTTCACCCCGGTCCTGTGCGGTTCCTCGTACAAGAACAAGGGCGTGCAGCAGCTGCTGGACGCGGTCGTCGCCTTCCTGCCGTCGCCGACGGACGTCGAGGCCATCAAGACCGTGGACCCGGACGGCAACCCGAACGGCGAGCGCAAGTCGTCGGACGACGAGCCCTTCGCTGGCCTGGCCTTCAAGGTCATCAACGACAAGTACGGTTCGCTGACCTTCGTGCGCGTCTACTCGGGCGTCGTCGCCAAGGGCACCTCCCTGCTGAACACCACCCGCGGCAAGCGTGAGCGCATCGGCCGTATCGTGGAAATGTTCGCCAAGGAAGCGAACGACCTGGAAGAAGCCCGCGCGGGCGACATCGTGGCCTTCGTCTCGCTGGCCGAGACGGACACCGGTGATACCCTGTGCGATGCCACCGCCCCGGTGGTGCTGGAGCGCATGCGCTTCCCCGACCCCGTCATCAGCGTGTCGGTGGAGCCGAAGAACCGTGCCGACCAGGACAAGTTCGGCGCCGCCATCGGCAAGATGGTCCGCGCGGACCCGTCGCTGCGTCTGGAAACGGACCGCGACACCGGCCAGACCCTGCTGCGCGGCATGGGCGAGCTGCACCTGGAAGTGACGCTCGACCGTATGCGCACGGAGTTCGGTGTGGAAGGTGTGATGGGTCGCCCGCAGGTGGCCTATCGTGAGACGATCACCAAGACCGTCGAATACACCTACACCCACAAGAAGCAGACCGGTGGTTCGGGCCAGTTCGCCGAAGTGAAGGTCCGCTTCGAGCCGAAGGAACGTGGCGCCGGCTTCTCCTTCGTGGACAAGGTCGTCGGCGGCACGGTGCCGCGCGAATACATCCCGTCGGTGGGCAAGGGCCTGGAAGTCCAGAAGGAAGACGGCGTCCTGGCTGGCTATCCGACCGTGGACTTCGAAGCCACCCTGCTGGACGGTAAGTACCACGAAGTGGACTCGAACGCCCTGACGTTCGAAATCGCCGCCAAGGCCTGCTTCCGCGAAGGCATCCGGACCGCCGGTCCGATCCTGCTGGAGCCGGTGATGAAGGTCGAAGTGGTCGTTCCGGATGACTACCTGGGCGACGTGATTGGCGACATCAACCGTCGTCGCGGCACGGTGCTGGGCCAGCTGGAGCGTGGCCACAACATCGCCGTCGAATCCCACGTGCCGCTGTCCGAAATGTTCGGTTACATCGGTCAGTTGCGCGGCATGACCTCGGGTCGTGGCTCCTACACCATGGAGTTCTCGCACTACGACCCGGTGCCGAAGAACGTGGCCGACGAAATCATCGCGAAGAGCGGCAAGGCCGCCTGAGCCTGATTTCAAAGGCAGAGAGTATAAGAACGGCCGCCCCACCCGGGGCGGCCGTTTCTTTTTGAGCGTGATGTGAGAACAGGCGCAGGGCGCTATCCCCTGGCGCGGCAGATGTCACTTGGCGGTTATGGGAAAGCAGGCATCGTACCGCTATCGGAACGACGCCCATGTCGCCTGAAGCCAGGCTTAACCGGAGGTGCCCAGGATGCTGTTCATCCAGGCATTCACCTGGTCGCTGGAGAAGGCGGCGACCTGGGCGCCGGTAACGGCCAGGGCGAGCCGCTGTCCCATCGTAGACAGCTGATCGGTGGTCAGCGCATGGGCCTGGGCGGTGGTCAGGGCCGCGACCTGGCTGGTGCTGAACTCCCGTACGT
Organism: Nitrospirillum amazonense; assembly: GCF_007828035.1. Lineage (GTDB taxonomy): Bacteria > Pseudomonadota > Alphaproteobacteria > Azospirillales > Azospirillaceae > Nitrospirillum > Nitrospirillum amazonense. The sequence continues at coordinate 74,936 of NZ_VITV01000002.1, forward strand.
CATCGGTGGTCAGCGCGTGCACTTGAGCGGTGGTCAGGGCTTGAAGCTGGGCGGTGGATAGCCGCTGCACCTGGTCGCTGGTCAGGGCCGACAGGTTGCCGGTGGTCAGGCCCGCCACTTGGCTGGTGGCCAGTGCCGCCACCTGGGTGGTGGACAACCGCTGCACCTGGTCCGTGGTCAGTCCGTCCAGCTGCGCCGTGCTCAGCACCCGGATTTGGGCCGTCGTCAGGGCGCGCAGGTCGGCGGAGGGCAGGGCGTTCAGCTGGTCGCTGTTCAGCACCTGCACCTGGTCGCTGGTCAGCTTGGACACCTGGGCGCTGGTCAACGCCGCCACACTGTCGCTGTTCAGCGCCAGCAGCTGGTCCGTCGTCAGGGCGGTCACCTGCGCGGTGGTCAGCACCCTCACGTCGGCCGTGGCCAGGGCGTTCAGCTGGGCCGTCGTCAGGGTCTGGATCTGCGTGGTGCTCAGGCCCGTCACCTGGGCCGTGGTCAGCGCCCCCAGCTGGTCGGTGGTCAGTGCGTTCAACTGGTCGCTGGTCAGCCCCGCCAGCTGGCCGGTGGTGAAGGCCGCCAGGTTGGCTGTGCCGAGATTGGCCAACTGATCGGTGGTCAGCGCCCCGATCTGGGCTGAGGTCAGGCTGCGGATGTCCGCCGTCGGCAGGGCCACCAGCTGGTCGCTGGTCAGCACGTGGATCTGCCCGGTGCCCAGCTGGGACACCTGCGCGCTGGTCAGCGCCGCCACGTGCAGGGTGTCCAGCGCCACGACCTGGTCGGTCGACAGGCTGTTCAGCTGTGCCGTCGACAGGACGCGCACGTCGGCCGTTGTCAGGGCGTTCAGCTGCCCGGTGGTCAACGCCCCCACCTGGTCGGTGCTCAGCTTGGCCACCTGGGCAGTGCTCAAGGCGGCCACGCTGTCGCTGTTCAAAGCGGACAGCTGGGCCGTGCGGAGCACCGTGATCTGGGCCGTCGTCAGCGACCGCACGTCGGCCGTGGTCAGGGCGTTCAGCTGGTCGGTCGTCAGCGCCCGCACCTGGTCGGTGGTCAGGCGGATCACCTGGGCGGTGGTCAGCGCCGCCACGCTGTCGGTGCTGAGCGTCGACACTTGGGCGGTGGTCAGCGCCGCCACTTGCAGGCTGTTCAACGCCCGCACCTCGGTGGTGGTCAGCGCGTTCAGTTGGTCGCTGCCCAGCGCCTGCAGCTGCGCGGTGCTAAGGCCGGCCACCTGCTGCGTGGTCAGGCCTGGCAGCTGGTCGGTGGTCAGCGCCTGGACTTCATCGGTGGTCAGCACCCCCAGCTGGGCGGTGCTGAGCGCCGCCAGGTTGGTGGTGCCGAGCGTCGCCAGCTGGGCCGTGGTCAGGGCCGCCACCTGGGTCGTTGTCAGGGTACGGATATCGATGGTGCTGAGGGCGTTCAGCTGGTCGCTGGTCAGGGCCCGCACCTGGTCGGTGCCGAGCTTGGACACCTGGGCGCTGGTCAGGGCGCTGGCGTTGGCGGTGCTGAGGGCGGCCAATTGCGCCGTGGTCAGGGCGGCGACCTGGGCCGTGGTCAGGGCACGGATGTCGGCGGTATTGAGCGCGTTCAACTGGTTGGTCGTCAGCGCGGCGACTTGGTCGGTGGTCAGCTTGGCCACTTGGGCGCTGGTCAACGCGGCCGTGCCGTCGGTGTTCAGGCTGGACAGCTGGCTGGTGCTGAGCGCCTGCAGCTGGGCCGTGGTCAGGGCGCGGATGTCGGCGGTATTGAACGCGTTCAACTGGTCGGTGTTCAGCACCCGCACCTGATCGGTGGTCAGTTTCGCCACCTGCTGGGTAGTCAGCGCCGCCACGGTGTCGCTGCCCAAGCCGGACAGCTGATCGGTGCTGAGGGCGCCCAGCTGCGCAGTGGTCAGCGCGCGCACGTCGGCGCTGTTGAGCGTGTTCAGCTGATCGCTGGTCAGCGCCTGCACCTGCGTGGTGGTCAGCTTGGCCACCTGCAGTGTGCTGAGGGCCCCCGTCTGGTCCGTGGTCAGCGCCGCCACTTGGTCGCTGGCCAGCCCGCCCAGTTGAGTGGTGGTCAGTGCTGCGAAGTTGCCGGTGTTGAGCGCTGTCAGCTGGCTGGTGGTCAGCGTCGCCAACTGGGCGGAGGTGAACTCCCGGATGTCGGCCGTGGTCAGGGTGTTCAGCTGATCGCTGGTCAGGGCCCGCAGCTGGTCGCTCGACAGCCGGCTGACCTGCGCGCTGCTGAGCGCCGAGAGATTGTCCGAGCCCAGGGCCGACAGCTGGGCGGTGGACAGGACCGCGACCTGGGCAGTGGTCAGATTGCGAACATCCAGGGTGGTCAGCGCGTTCAGCTGATCGCTGTTCAGGATTTGGATCTGGTCGGTCGACAGGCGGGACACCTGGGCGCTGCTGAGGGCTGCCACCGCGTCCGTGCCCAGGTTGGACAGCTGGTCGGTGGTCAGCGCCGCCAGCTGCGCCGTGGTCAGCGCGCGGACGTCGGCGCTGTTCAGGGTATTCAGCTGATCGCTGGTTAGCGCCTGGGTTTGCCCGGTGCTGAGCTTGGCCACCTGCAGCGTGCTGAGGGCGCGGGTCTGGTCGGTGGTCAGCGCCGTTATCTGCGCACCCGTCAGACCCGCCAGCTGTGTTGTCGACAGGGCGGCGAAGTTGGTGGTGCTCAGGCCGGCCAGCTGGTCCGTGCTGAGCGCCGACACCTGGGCCGACGTGAACTCCCGCATGTCGGCGGTCGATAGCGTGTTCAGCTGGTCGCTGCTGATGGCCTGCAGCTGGGCGCTGGTCAGGCCCACGATCTGGTTGCTGGCCAGGGCGCCCAGATTGTCGGAGGTCAGGTTGGACAGCTGGTCGGTGGTGAAGGCCGACAGCTGGGCGGAGGTGAACTCGCGGATGTCGGCGGTGGTCAGCGCGTCCAGCTGGTCGGTGGTCAGGGCGCGGACCTGGGCGCTGGACAGCTTGTTCACCTGGGCGCTGCCGAGCGCCGACAGGTTGGTGGATCTGAGGGTGGACAGCTGATCCGTCGTCAGCACCGCCACCTGGGTGGAGGTGAGGGCGCGCACGTCGGCCGTGGACAGGGCGTTCAACTGGTCGCTGTTCAGCGCCTGGACCTGGTCGGTGGAGAGCTTGCCCACCTGCATGGTGCTGAGGGCGGCCACCGTGTCGCTGCCCAGCGCGGACACCCGGCGGGTGGTCAGTGCCAACAGCTGCGCCGTGGTCAGCGCCCGGACGTCGGTCGGCGTCAGCGCGTTCAGCTGATCGCTGTTCAGCGCCTGGATCTGGTCCGTGGAAAGCTTGGACACCTGCAGCGTGCTCAGGCTGGCGACCTGGTCGGTGGTCAGCGCCGCCAGCTGGGATGATGTCAGGCCACCCAGTTCCGTGGTCGTCAGCGCCGAAACCGCCGCTGTGCTGAGCCCGGCGATTTGCAGGGTCGTCAGGGCCTGCACCTGGGTGGAGGTGAACTCCCGCATGTCAGCGGAGGTCAGCGCGCCCAGCTGGTCGGTGGTCAGCACCCGCACCTGGGCGCTGGTCAGGCCCACCACCTGGGTGCTGGCCAGTGCGGAAAGGTTGTCGGAGCTGAGGTTCGCCAGCTGGTCGGTGGTCAGGGCGGACAATTGTGCCGACGTGAACTCCCGGATGTCGGCGGTGGTCAGGGCGTTCAGCTGATCAGAGCCCAGGGCCTGGATTTGGCTGCTGGACAGCTTGTTGATCTGGGCGCTGCCGAGCGCCGACAGATTATCGGAACCCAGGGTGGACAGCTGATTTGTCGTCAGCGCCGCGACCTGGGCGGAGGTCAGTGCCCTCACGTCGGCGGTCGACAGGGCGTTCAGCTGGTCGCTGGTCAGGGCCTGCACCTGGGTGGTGGACAGGCGGGTCACCTGCAGGGTGCTGAGTGCTGCGACCGTGCCGGTACCGAGGGTGATGATCTGGTCGGTCGAGAGGGCCGCCAGTTGGCCGGAGGTCAGGGCGCGCACGTCGGCGCTGTTGAGCGCGCCCAGCTGGTCGCTGGTCAGGGCCCGCACCTGGGCGGTGGCCAGATTCGCCACCTGCAGCGTGGACAGCACCGCCACTTGGTCGCTGGTGACCGCCCCGAGCTGCGCGGTGGTAAGGCCGGCCAGCTGGGTGGTGCTGAGGGCCGTCACCACGGCTGTGGAAAGGCCCGCCAGCTGGTCGGTGGTCAGGACGCCCACCTGCGCCGAGGTGAATTCGCGGATATCGGCGCTCGACAGCCCGTTCAGCTGATCGGTGGTCAGCGCCTGCACCTGGGCGCTGGTGAAGCCCACCACCTGGTTGCTGGTCAGGGCCGACAGGTTGGTGGAACTGAGGTTGGACACCTGGTCGCTGGTCAGCACCCCCAGCTGGGCCGACGTGAATTCCCGCAGGTCGGCGGTTGTCAGGGTGTTCAGCTGGTCGCTGGTCAGTGACTGAACCTGGGCGCTGGACAGCTTGCCCACCTGCGTGCTGCTGAGCGCCGACAGGTTGGTGGCGCTCAAGGTCGATAGCTGGTCGGTGGTCAACACCGCGACCTGCGCCGTCGTCAACGCGCGGATGTCGGCGGTGGACAGGGCATTCAGCTGATCGCTGGTCAGGGCGCGGACCTGCGCCGTGGTGAGCTGCGCCACCTGGGCGGTGGTAAGCACGGTGGCGGCGGCGGTGCCGAGGGCGGCGAACTGGTCGGACGACAGCACGGCCAGCTGGGCCGTGGTCAGCGCACGCACGTCGGCGGTGGAGAAGGCGCTCAACTGGTCAGTGGTCAGCGACCGCACTTGGCCGGTGCTGAGGCCCGCCACCTGCTGGGTCGTCAGTCCCACTACCTGATCACTGGTCAGCGTCACCAGCTGATCGGTGCCCAGCCCCGCCAGCTGCTGGGTCGTCAGCGCCGACAGGTTGGTGGTGGCCAGGGCCGATACCTGGTCCGTGGTCAGCTGCGCCACCTGGGCCGAGGAGAATTCGCGGATGTCCGCGGTGGTCAGGGTGTTCAGCTGGTCGCTGGTCAGCGCCCGGATCTGGGTGCTGGACAGCCCGGTGACCTGGGCGCTGCCGAGGGCCGAAAGGTTGGTGGAGTTCAGCGCCGCGATCTGGTCGGTGCCAACCGCCCGCAGTTGAGCGCTGCTGAGCGTCCGTACGTCGGCGGTGGACAGGGCGTTCAACTGGTCGCTGGTCAGCGCGCCCACCTGGGTGGTCGACAGCTTGGCCACCTGTGCGGTGGTGAGGGCCGCGGTGTTGTCGGTGCTGAGCGTGGACAGCTGGCCGGTGCTGAGGGCTGCCACCTGGGCGGTGGTCAGGGCGCGGATGTCGGCGGTGGACAGCGCGTTCAACTGGTCACTGGTCAGCGCGTTCAGGATACCCGCCGACAGGCTGGCCACCTGGGCGGTGCTGAGGGCGGCAATCGTGTCGCTGCTGAAGGACAGCAGCTGGTCGCTGGTCAGCGCGCCCACCTGCGCCGTGGTCAGGATGCGCACGTCGGCGCTGTTCAGCGCGTTCAGCTGGTCGCTGCTGAGCGCCCGGAACTGGGCCGTGCTGAGCTTGGACACCTGCAGCGTGGTGAGCGCGCCCACCTGGTCGGTGGTCAGCGACCCCACCTGGGCCGTGCCCAGGCCGGCCAGCTGCGTGGTCGACAGCGCCGCCACGGTGGCGGTGCCCAGCGTGGAAATCTGGTCGGTTGTCAGGGTTGCCAGCTGGGCCGAACTGAATTCCCGGATGTCGGCGCTGCCCAGGGCGTTCAACTGGTCGCTGGTGAGGGAGCGCAGCTGGGCGCTGCTGAGGCCGGCCACCTGGCTGGTGCTGAGCGCCGCCAGATTATCCGACGCCAGGGCGGACACCTGGTCGGTCGTCAGCTGCGCGATCTGGGCGGAGGTGAATTCCCGGACGTCGGCCGTGGTCAGGGCGTTCAGCTGATCGCTGGTCAGGGACCGCAGCTGCGCGCTGGACAGCCCGATGACCTGGGTGCTGCTGAGCGCCGATAGGTTGGCGGTGCTGAGGGTCGACAGCTGGTCCGTGGTCAGGGCCGCCAGCTGCTGGGAGCCCAGCGCCCGCACGTCGGCGGTCGACAACGCGCCCAACTGGTCGCTGCTGAGCGCGCGTAACTGGGTGCTGGTGAGGCGCGTGACCTGGGCCGTCGACAGGGCGTTGAGGGCGTCGGTGCCCAGGTTGGTGAGCTGGAGAGTGCTGAGCACCCCGATCTGGGCGGTGGACAGGGCGCGGACGTCGGCGGTGGACAGGGCGTTCAGCTGGTCGCTGTTCAGCGCCTGGACCTGGGCCGTGGTCAGGCCCGCCACCTGGCTGGTGGCCAAGCCCGCCACCTGGTCGGTGGTCAGCGCCGTCACCTGTGCCGTGGTGAGGCCCAGCATTTGAGTGCTGGACAGGCTGGACAGGCTGGCCGTGGTCAGGCCCGACAGCTGGTCGGTGGTCAGCTGCCCGATCTGGGTGGAGGTGAATTCCCGCAGATCGGCGCTGTTCAGCGCATTCAGCTGGTCGCTGCCCAGCGATCGCACCTGGGCCGACGACAGGCGGTTGATCTGCGTGCTGCTGAGGGCGGATAGGGTGGCGGTACTGAGGGTGGACAGCTGGTCGGTGGTCAGCACCCCGATCTGCGCGGTGGTTAGAGCGCGGATGTCCGCCGTGGACAGGGCGTTCAACTGATCGCTGCCCAGCGCCCGGATCTGGCCGCTAGACAGCGCGGCCACCTGCGCGGTGCTGAGCGCCGCCAGGCTGTCGGTGTTCAGGCCCGCCACCTGGTCGGTGGTCAGGGCCGCGGTCAGGGCGGTGGCCAGGACGCGCACGTCGCCGGTGCTGAGCGCGTTGATCTGGTCGCTGTTCAGCGCCTTCAGCTGCAGGCTGGACAGGCCCGTCACCTGGTTGGTGGCCAGGGTTGCCACCTGGCTGGTGCTGAGCGCGCCCACCTGGTCGGCCGTCAGGCTCGCGATCTGGGCGGAGGTCAGGGCCGACAGGTTGGCGGTGCTGAGGCCCGCCACCTGGTCGGTGGTCAGCGCCTTCACCTGGGTGGAGGTCAGCGCCCGGGCGTCCGCGGTGTCGAAGGCGTTGATCTGGTCGCTGGATAGTGCCTTCAGCTGCGCGGTCGTCAGGCGCGCAACCTGGACGCTGGTCAGCGCCGCCACGTTCAGGGTGGTGAGGTTGGACAGCTGATCCGTGCTCAGCGCCGACAGCTGCGCGGTGGTCAGCGCCGCGATGTCGGCGGTGGTGAAGGCGTTCAGCTGGTCGCTGGTCAGGCCCCGCACCTGGGCGGAGCCGAAGCCTGCCACCTGCAGGGTGGTCAGGCCAGCCATCTGGTCGGTCGTCAGCGCCGACAGCTGGTCGGAGGTGAAGCCGTTCAGCTGGGTGGTGGTAAAGCCGGAAATGGCGCTGCCGCTCAACGCCGACAGCTGATCTGTGGTCAGCGCCCGCAGCTGGCCGGAGGTGAAGGCACGGACATCGGCGGAGGGCAGGGCGCCCAGCTGCTCCGTCGTCAGCGCCTTGATCTGGGCGGACGTCAGCTGCGCCACCTGGAGGGAGGACAGCGCCGCCACCTTGTCCGTGGTCAGGTTGCCCACCTGCTCGGTCGTCAGGCCGGCGATCTGCGCCGTGGTCAGGGCGCGGATGTCGGCGGTGCCCAGGGCGTTCAGCTGGTCGCTGCTCAGCCCCTTGATCTGGGCAGCGGCCAACTGCGTCACCTGGCTGGTGGACAGGGCGGCAAGGCTGCCCGTTTCCAGGTTGGCCAACTGCGCCGTGGTCAGGGCCGTCAACTGGCCGGAGGTCAGGGCCCGGATGTCCGCGGTGGACAGGGAGTTCAGCTGGTCGGTGCTGAGCGCCCGGATCTGCGCCGAACTCAGGCGCGATACCTGGGACGAATCCAGGGCGGCCAAGCCATCCGCGCCCAGTGCGCGGATCTGCCCGGTGCTCAGGGCCGCCAGCTGCGCCGAGGAGAACACCTGAACCTGGCTGGAGCTGAGGGCGCCGACCTGCGCCGTCGTCAGCTGCGTCACCTGCGTGGCGCTCAGCGCCGCCAGGCTGACGGTCGCCAGGGCGCCCATCTGATCGGTGGTCAGGGCGCCCAGCTGCTGGGCGCTGAACAGGCGCACGTCGGCCGTGGCCAGGGCGTTCAGTTGGTCGGTGCTGAGCGCCCGGATCTGCGCGGCCGACATCAGCAAGGTCTGGTTGGTGGTCAAGGCGGCCACGCCGGCGGTGCTGAGGCCGGCGAGCTGGGCGGTGGACAGCTGCAGGATCTGCGTGGCGGACAGTTCCCGAACGTCGGCGGTGGTCAGGCCGTTCAGCTGGTCCGTGGTCAGTGCCTGGACCTGGGCCTGGCTCAGCCGGGCGACCTGGGCGCTGTTCAGCGCCGACAGGTTGGCGACGCTTAGGCCCGCCACCTGTTCCGTCGTCAGGTTGGCGATTTGCGCCGTGGTCAGGGCGCGGAAATCATCGGTGCTGAGAGCGTTCAGCTGGGCGGTGTCCAGCACCCGCATTTGGGTGGCGCTCAGGCTGGCCAACTGCTGGGTGGTCAGGCCGGCCATCTGGCTGGTGGTGAAGACGTTGACCTGGGCCGCGGTCAGGCCCAGCATCTGTCCGGCGCTAAGGGCCGAGAGGTTGCGGGTGCTGAGCGCCACAATCTGGTCGGTGCTGAGCGCCGCCAGCTGTGTGCCGGAGAATTCCCGCATGTCTGCCGTGGTCAGCGCGTTCAGCTGATCGGTGGTCAGCGCCCGGACCTGGGCGGTGGTCAACAGCGCCACCTGGCTGCTGCTGAGCGCCGACAGGTTGGCCGTGCTGAGGCCCGAAATCTGGCCGACCGTCAACCCGGGCACCTGCGCCGTGCTAAGGGCCTGGATCTGGCTGGTGGACAGGGCGTTCAGCTGGCCTGTGGACAGGTAGCCCACCTGGGCGCGGCTGAAATCGCGGATGGCGGCGGTGGACAGGCCCGACAGCTGGCTGACGGTGATGGCCTCCACCTGGCTGGAGGTCAGGGCCTGCACCTGGTTGGATTTCAGCGCCTCGAGATCGGCGGGGCTGAAGGCGGCGATGTCCTCATCGCTGAACGCCTGCAGCTGCTGGGCGCTGAACACCATCTGGCTGGCCGTGAAGGCCGTGACCTGGGTGGAGGAAAGAACAGCGATCTGGGCGGTGGTGAGGGCCGCGACGTCCTGAGTGGTCAGGGCCTGAATAGCCGCTGTCGAATAAGCCGCGATCTGCGATGGTGGTACAGTACCGATAGACGAAACCATCACCCTCTCCGATCACATCTCTTTGAGATGTTTAACACTCGGCACCACCACGCCCCTTCTGGGCGCACCCACAGCCACGTGGGTCTTCAACCCCCCCGCCGCGCCCCTTATGGGAACAGCGGAAGTACTTTGTGTCCCAGGAGGGCCGCCCCGTTCTGGAGCCGCCGGCACCCGGGGGTGCGCGAGTATTGATCCGACGCCGACTTATCCAACCTGGATATACGGAGCCACTTTAATTTGGATAAAACTTAACCTCAAGGCTAGTTTCGTAGACAACCCGGAAGAACAGGATGGGCCGCCACTTGGCTGTGCTGGCCGCCCTCCGGCATGGGCGTTCGATTCACGACAGGTTAATGTGTCACGGCTTTTGAGGCGCCGGTGTAATACCCGGCCGTTGACTGCCGGTTGATTTCCGGGGCCCAGCCCGCCCGCTCGCCCGCCAGCGCCCCCAGAAAAAGCGTAACCGGCCGAAGGTTGAAGAACCGTGGCGCGTCGGATATTCCATCAAGAATAAGCATCGCATGGATGTACATCTATTGAGGGGGGTCTGGTAGATGGGCTGGTTCAATGACCGGACGATCAATCAGCGGCTTTGGGTTCTGGTGGGCGTCGCCGTGCTGGCGGCACTGGTCTACATCGGCCTTGGCGTGGCGCAGCAACGCACGCAGCTTTACGGGGATCGCCGCGACATGGCGCAGGACGCGGTGGGGGCCGCGCAGACCATCGTCGAGGCCTATATCCAGAAGGAAAAGCAGGGCGCCCTGCCCAGGGCCGACGCCCAGGCGGCGGCGCTGGCGGCCCTCAGGGCCGTGCGCTTCGCCGGTGAATACGTCTTCGTGAACGACACCAAGGGTGTCCTGGTCATGAACCCGAGCCGTCCGGATCTGGAGGGCAAGGACATGACCGACTTCAAGGACCCAGCCGGGACCTATATGTTCCGCGACTTCGTCGCCATGGCGACGGGGCCGCAGGGCCACGGCTTCGTGCCCTACAAGTGGCCGCGCCCGGGGCAGACGGAACCGGTGGACAAGCTGTCCTATGTGACCCTGGTCCCGGCCTGGGGCTGGGTCCTGGGTTCCGGCGTCTATCTGGACGATGTGCAGGCGCAAGGCCGGGCCTTGGTGGTGGGCGGCGTGGTGGAGGGCGTCATCGCCCTGCTGCTGGTGGGATCGCTGTCCTTCGTCATCGCCCGCAGCCTGTCGCGCAGCCTGGGTGAGCTGACGGGCGACATGCGCCGCCTGGCCCAGGGCGACCTCACCTTCACCATCACGGGCACCGACGCGCCCAACGAGCTGGGGGAAATGGCCCGCGCGCTGCAGGTCTTCCGCGACAACGCCTTGGCCAACCGCCGGCTGGAGGAGGAGCAGGCGGCGGCGCGGGAGGCGCAGCAGCGCCGGCATGACGCGCTGGAGGTCCTGGTGCGTGACTTCAAGGCCATGGTGGCGGGCAAGCTGCGCTCGGTCGCTGCCGCCGCGACAGAGCTGGAGGCGACGTCCGGCGGCCTGCGCGAACAGGCGGAGATCACCAGCGGCCTGGCGGTGACCGTGGCCACCGGCGCCACCGCCGCCAACCAGAACGCCCAGACCGTGGCCGCCGCGACGGAGGAGCTGACGGTTTCCAGTTCGGAAATCGGCCGCCAGGTGGAGTTCACCGCCGCCACTACTGCCCGCGCGGTGGAGGAGGCGCGCAAGGCCAGCACCGTGATGGCGGAGCTGTCGGAGGTGGCGGCCGGCGTGCAGACGGTGGTGCAGCTGATCAACGACATCGCCGGCCAGACCAACCTGCTGGCCCTGAACGCCACCATCGAGGCAGCGCGGGCGGGTGAGGCCGGCAAGGGCTTCGCCGTGGTCGCGCATGAGGTCAAGTCGCTGGCGGGCCAGACGGCCAAGGCGACGGAGGACATCGCCAGCCGCGCCATGGCGGTGCAGACGGCCGCCGCCGACGCCGTGTCCATCATCACCTACATCACCGACGTCATCGAGCAGATGGGCGGCAACTCCGCCACCATCGCCTCGGCCGTCACCGAGCAGGGGGCGGCCACCACCGAGATCAGCCGCAACGTGCAGGAGGCGGCGGCCCGCACGGCGGAGGTGGCGGGCAACATGAACACGGTGGAGGAAAGTGCCCAGTTCACGCTCAGTGCCTCCAGCCAGTTGCACGCCGCGGCGGGAGAGTTGTCCAGCCAGGCGGAACAGCTGCAGATGGAGGTGGAGGAGTTCCTGGGCGCCATGGAGCGGGCGGGCGACCGCCGGCAGTTTGAGCGCGTCCCGGCGGATCTGCCCATCACCGTGCAATGCATGGCCACGGGTAAGCCGGGTCCCATCTACCCAGGCCGCACCATCGACCTGTCGGCCGCCGGTCTGGCGGCCCGCATCGGCCAGATGGCCAACAAGCCGGGCGACGACCTGCTGGTGGGCGGTCTGGGCGACCACGCCATTCCCGGCCGTGTGGCCAGCATCGTGGACGGCGTCGTGCGCATCCAGTTCCGCATGAACGAGGACAGCATGACCATGATGCAGCAGGCCCTGAAGAAGGCCGGCGTGACGCTTTGACGACGCTTTGACTAGGTGGGGCGGACAATAACGCATGGCTGAGGGGACGAGGTGGCCTTAGCCATGCGTCCCCCTTGGTTGCAGTATCGGGCCCGATTGATTATGTGGCCTCACAACCACCATCCCATCCGTCCGCATCCAGGAGATCACATCCCATGTCCACCGCCCTGCGCGTCGCCATCCTCGGTGCCTCCGGTTACACCGGCGCCGAACTGGTCCGCCTGCTGGTCCGTCATCCCGACGTCCGCCTGGTGGCCCTGACGGCGGAGCGACAGGCCGGCAAGCCCCTGGCCGAGGTCTTCCCGCACCTGGGCGGATATGATCTGCCGGACCTGGTGAAGATCGACCAGGTGGACTGGGACGGCGTCGATTTCGTCTTCTGCGCCCTGCCGCACGGCACGACGCAGGAGGTCATCGCCAGCCTGCCGCCGCGGTTGAAGGTGGTGGATCTGTCCGCCGACTTCCGCCTGCACGATGTCGACACCTACGCCACCTGGTACGGCCACGCCCACAAGGCGCCGGAGCTGCAGGCCGAGGCCGTCTACGGCCTGGTGGAGGCCAACCGCGCGGCGGTGAAGGCCGCCCGCCTGGTGGCCAACCCCGGCTGCTACCCGACGGCGTCGCAGCTGCCGCTGCTGCCGCTGCTGCGCCAGGGCCTGATCCAGGCCGATGACATCATCATCGATGCCAAGTCGGGCGTGTCCGGCGCCGGCCGTGACGCCAAGCAGGCCAACCTGTATGGCGAGGTGGCGGAGGGCGTGCACGCCTATGGCGTCGCCGGCCACCGCCATGCGCCGGAGATTGAGCAGGGTGTCAGCGAGGCCGTCGGCAGGCCGGTGGTGCTGAACTTCACGCCCCACCTGATGCCCATGAGCCGCGGCATCCATGCCAGCATCTATGTGAAGCTGGCGCCGGGCAAGACGGCCGATGACCTGCGCGCCGCCCTGGTGGACGCCTATAAGGGCGAAACCTTCATGCGCGTGCTGCCCGCCGGCGTGGCGCCGCAGACCCGCCACGTGAAGGGCAGCAACCACTGCCTGATCGGCGTCTTCCCCGACCGCGTGCCGGGCCGCGCCATTCTGCTGTCGGTCATCGACAATCTGGTGAAGGGCGCCTCGGGCCAGGCCATCCAGAACATGAACCTGATGATGGGCTATCCCGAGGATCGCGGCCTGGAGCAGGCGCCCCTGTTTCCGTGATTGGGTTCCCGTGATCGGGAAGCCGCCTTATGTATGGGGCCCGGGTGTCAAGCGCGGGCCTCTTTCCCTTGCGCAACACCAAGACCATCATGCGTCGCATGATGGTTAGGATGCGACTGCGTCCGCCGGAGATTGCCGGGGAGCGTAGCGGACCGGAAATTGAGGAAGCCAAGGCCACGGGTGTGGCCGCCCGGCGCATGAGGGAGAAAAAATGACCAATGCCAGCGAGGCCCTCACGACCGTGCGGCCCACGGTGCTGCCCTACAAGGGCGTCCTGCCCCGTATCCACCCCAGCGCCTTCCTGGCGAATGCCATCGTTATCGGCGATGTGGAGATCGGGGAGGAGGCCAGCCTCTGGTACAACGTGGTTGTGCGCGGAGACGTGAACCAGATCCGCATCGGCAAGCGGACCAACATCCAGGACGGCACCACCGTTCACTGCACGCATGAGCGCTTCACCACGGTCATCGGCGACAATGTGACGATCGGGCACATGGCGCTGCTGCACGGCTGCGTCATCGAGGATGGCGCCTTCATCGGCATGAAGGCCTGCGTCATGGATGGCGCCGTGGTGGAAAGCGGCGCCATGGTCGCCGCCGGCGCCCTGGTGACCCCGGGCAAGCGGGTCAAGGCGGGGGAGCTTTGGGGCGGCAGCCCGGCGCGCCTGCTGCGCCCCCTGACGGAGCAGGACAAGGCCACGCTGCCCCTGACCGCGCCGCATTACGTCCGTCTCTCCCGGCAGTACCTCGACGAGATAGGGTGAGCCGGGATGGGTTGCCGGACGGGCTGATTTGAGTCATGGTCAGCCGGGTCGCGCGTTGCATAATGGGAGGCGCGCTGATCATTTCGCGTGGGGACGCGGCATCGATAAGCCGTCTGGGCGTCCCCCGCGCATCACTTACGTGACCTGGTGGAGGGCTCTCCATGACCAAGCCGTCACTACGAACCGATCATACCAAACGCCGTTTTCGTGCCACCGCTGCCCGCCAGGGGCGCCTGCTGGCCAAGTTGCGGCGCCCACACTGCCTATCGGCCATGGAGGCGAGCGAACAGGCCTTCCGCGCGGCCGGCGCGCTGGCGCTGGCGGAGGCTGTGTTCGGCGACCGAGGCAAGGCGCTGGCCTGGTTGCGCGCCGCCGGCTCTCCATGACAGGCGCCGCCGGATAACATCGCCTGCCGGATACCGCTGGGCGCGTCGGGTCACGACGGCGCTTCGGCGTAGCGGATGATGCTCTGATTTTGGACGCTTGCGATCAGTTCGTCCGTACGGGCCAGAAGCTGCCGCAGCAGGCGCGAAGGATTGGCCTGGTTGTAGCCCAGGGTCAGGTCGACGGTCGGGGGCACGCCCTCCAGCGCCCTGGCCACGACGTTCGGCGTCAGTATGTTTTGCGCATACAGCGGCACCAGCGTGATGCCGCCCGTGGACGCGACCAGCGACATTGCCGACGATATGTTCTCGCCTTCGTACTTCGCCTTGAGCGTGATGCCAATCTTCGTGGCGTAGTCCTGGATCACCGACTGCAGGACCGGCGAGGTTCTGGCCGAACTGACATAGATTTCACCGGCAAGGTCCTGCGGCTGAATCTTCCTAAGGGAGGCCAGGCGATGGCCCGCCGGCAGCACGGCAATCACAGGCTCCTTCGCCAGCAATTTGAAGGATAGGCCCACGCTCTGGGCCTCGGGGCGGAGGAAGGCGACGTCCAGCCTGCCACGCATCAGGGCGAGGGCGAGATCTGGGGACGAGAGGCTGCTCAGGGTGATTTCAACCTCCGGCGCTTCCTCGCGGATGATGCGCAGCAGATGAGGGAGCCACGTGACCTCAAGCCCCACCATGAAGCCGATGGTGAGCATCGGCCTTTCCGGCTGTGCCATCCGGCGGGCGGCATCGGTCGCTGCCTCGACCTGCAGCAGCGCCAGCCGCGCGTGGTCAAGAAAAACGCGCCCTGCGGGGGTCAGTGTCACGCCGCGGGCCTGCCGCTCCAGCAGCGTCACGCCGACTTCCGCTTCCAGGTCGCGAATTTGCCGGCTCAGAGAGGGCTGCGAGGTGTTCAGCCGCCGTTGGGCGGCGGTCAGCAGGCCGCCTTCCTCCGCAACGGCGACGAAATACCGGAGATGCCGCAGTTCCATCGAACCCCTCGTTATGCTTTTGAGGCATAGCTTGAACGTACAAGGTCTTTGTCGGCGGCAGAAGGGCCATTTACGCTCGCCCCGAAGTCTGAACCCGCACTGTGATTGAGACGGAGCGACGTGATGCCGACCATTACCACGACGGACAACGTAACCCTCTTCTACAAGGATTGGGGTTCAGGCCAGCCGATCGTTTTCAGCCACGGCTGGCCGCTTACGGCGGACGACTGGGACGCCCAGATGACCTTCTTCCTTCGCCACGGCTACCGGGTGATCGCTCACGACCGGCGTGGCCACGGCCGGTCCGACCAGCCGAGCACCGGCAACGACATGGACCACTGGGTTGCCGACCTCGCGGCCCTGACCGAGCACCTGGAGCTGCGCGATGCGGTCCATATCGGGCACTCCACAGGTGGCGGTGAGGTGGCTCGCTATGTGGCCCGCCACCCGGAGCGCGTCGCGAAGGCGGTACTGGTCGCTTCCCTGACGCCGAACATGTATCGGAGCGAGGACAACCCGTCCGGTCAGCCGCCGGAGTGGTTCGAAGCGATCCGCGCGGGTGTGCTGGGCAACCGATCGCAGTTCTACCGGTTCGTTCCAGAGAATCCGTTCTACGGCTACAACCTTGATGGGGCCGAGCCCTCGGAGGCGATCATCGCGAACTGGTGGCGTCAGGGCATGGCCGGCGGTGCGCTGGCCCACTACGCGACTGTCGACACGTGGCTGGAAGATTACAGCGAAGACCTCAAGAAGATTACGGTGCCGGTGCTGGTGATGCATGGCGAGGCCGATCAAGTCGTCCCCTTCGCCAGCTCCGTGCCGCGCGCGGTCGATCTGCTCAAGAATGGGTCGCTGAAGACCTATCCGGGCTACCCGCATGGCATGCTGACCACGCATGCGGATGTCCTCAACCCCGACCTGCTCTCATTCATCAGGTCTTGACGGCACCGGCCACGGCTGAAAAGGGCTGAGGAAGGTTGCCGATGATCACCCGGGGATGAATCATGCCGGGCTTCGGCCGGTGCGAAGAGGCGATTGGTGGCAAGGCCTCTTCACACCGGCGCAGGCCGCCTGCGGGTTGGAACTGCCTCAGCCCAGGTTGAAATGGGTGATGGCGGCGGCGATGTCGTCGCCAAAGCTAGGGCCCAGCCGCACGGTCGCCACCTCGCCGGGCACGCCCTTCAGGCTGGCGGCGTCCAGGCTGGTCAGCAGCGCCATGGGCACGCTTTCGGTCAGGGAGATGGCCTTCAGCGCGCGGATCAGGTCCACTCCGCCGAGGCCGTCCATGACGGCGGACGCGATGATCATGTCCGGCGGTACGCGCACGGCCACGGCCAGCGCCTCGATGGGATCGGCCAGGGTGTTGACCTTGAAGCCGCAGGCCGCCAATTCCGCCGCCACCCGGCGGGCCACGATCTTGTTGGGACTGACCAGCATGATGTCGACGTCGTGGACTTCCACGTCGGCAATGTCGAACTCATAGCGCGAGGGCAGGGCGCGGATGACGGCGTTGGTGGCCGCCAGGTCCGGCGTGTCGTCCCGGTCCGCGGCCTCGGCGATGCGATCGGCGAACGTGTGCAGGTCGACGATCTGGCTTTCCGTCAGATCCTTCAGGCCCGTCAGGTAGGCCTCCAGACGCTGGGCGATCAGGCTGACCAGGGGGAAGCCGAAGGAGGTGCCGGAACCACGCAGGCTGTGGGCGTCGCGGCGGATGGCCAGCAGGCCGTCGGCGGTGGGGATGCGCCCCAGCGACACCGCCTTCAGCGTCTCATACAGCGCGCCCAGGCGATCATGGACGTCGTCGCGGAACTCGACCTTGAGCTGTTCAACAAGATCGTCGAAATCGGTCTGCTCAACCATGGCGCCCCTCAAACATATCCCGTGGATCTAGCCCGCGGGTGCGCCGGAGCGCAAGACGCGGACCGTCGCGGCGCTCCAGTGCATTGGTATCGGTTGGTGGTGCTTCAATGAAAAAGGCCGCCCGGGGTGGGCGGCCTTTCATCAGGTGACGGCCTCAGGCCGCTTTGCGCAGTTCCAGCCTGCTCCACACGTCCAGCAAGGCATCCACCAGGCGGGCCATGTGATGGTCGTCGTGGAAGGGCGTGGGCGTGATGCGCAGCCGTTCCGTGCCCCTGGGCACGGTGGGGTAATTGATGGGCTGGACATAGATGTCGTGCTTGGTCAGCAGATCGTCGCTGGCCTGCTTGCACAGGCGCGGATCGCCCACCAGCACCGGCACGATGTGGCTGACAGATGGCATGACCGGCAGCCCGGCCTCCGTCAGCAGACGCTTCAGCGTGGCCGCCCGTTCCTGATGCAGCACGCGCAGCTCGTCATGCTCCTTCAGGTAGCGGACGGAGGCGGCGGCGCCGGCGGCGATGACCGGGGCGATGGAGGTGGTGAAGATGAAGCTGGAGGCGAAGCTGCGCACGCAGTCGACCAGGGCGGCCGAACCGGTGATGTAGCCGCCCATCAGGCCAAATGCCTTGCCCAGCGTGCCCTCGATGACCGTCAACCGGTCCAGCACGCCGTCACGCTCCGCCACGCCGGCACCCCGGGCGCCGTACATGCCCACGGCATGGACCTCATCCAGATAGGTCATGGCGCCGTGCTTGTCCGCCACGTCGCAGATCTCGGCGATGGGGGCGATGTCGCCGTCCATGCTGTAGACGCTTTCGAACGCCACCAGCTTGGGGCGGTCGGCCGGGTATCGGCTCAGCAACTGGTCCAGATGCTCGGGGTCGTTGTGGCGGAAAATATGCTTCTCAGCACCACTGTGCCGGATGCCCTCGATCATCGAGGCATGGTTCAGCGCGTCGGAGAAGACGACGCAATTGGGCAACAGCTTGGGCAGCGTCGACAGCGACGCCTCATTGGAGATGTAGCCCGAGGTGAACAGCAGCGCCGCTTCCTTGCGGTGCAGGTCCGCCAGCTCCCGCTCCAGCAGCACGTGGTAGTGGTTGGTGCCGGAGATGTTGCGGGTGCCGCCGGCGCCGGCGCCGGACTTGGCCAGCGCCTCGCGCATGGCCGCCAGCACCACCGGGTTCTGGCCCTGGCCCAGATAGTCGTTGCTGCACCACACGGTCACGTCGCGCGGCGGCTCATCCGGGGAAGGGTAGTAGGAGGCGATCGGAAACTCACCCACGCGGCGTTCCAGATCGGCGAACACGCGATAGCGGCCCTCGCGGCGAAGGCCATCGATCTGGGAGCGGAAAAAGGCTTCGTAATCCATCTGTCCGATGGCTCCTTCGTGGAGCGGTCCTCTAATCCTAGAAGACCGGCGGCAAGCTACCGGTCGACACGACAACCATCACCGACCAAGTGCTCACTGTCCTCATAGTGGGCAGCGAAATCACCGCTGGCAAGTGCCGGCAGGCCGCGACCGAGCAGAAGTACCATGCCAGTGGACCGGGGCCATCAGCTTTGATGTTGATCAATTCGGCGGGCAAATGGACCTTAACCCCGAAAGCCCGGGGTGAAAAGCCCGGATCCGCTGGACAAATTGCCCAAGCGGTCCGTCTTTGGTCGAACACGGCCTTTTGAGCGGGCGCAACGATATTTTCCATGGACCGGGATGATGGGTAATCAATAGGCGCAGGCGGTACCGCTGGCATGCGCCTCCAGCGTCTCGGCCAGGCGCTGCGCCGCCTTCAGGATCAGGGGTGGGGGGAAGGCGGCATAGCCCAGCACCAGGCCCTGGGTGCCGCCCCGGCCGGCGTGGAAGCTGCTGAGCGGCGTCACGTCAATGGACCGCGCGCGCGCCGCCTGGCGCAGGGCGATGTCGGGGGCCAGGGTGGGGGAAATGCCGGGTACCGTCTTCAGGGCCAGTCCGTCGGCCAGCTTGGCCGCCATCTGCAGCCCGGCCGCCGCCGGCGTCAGGGTCAGCGCGCCGGCCCACAGGCGGCGGGCGGCATCGATCAGCGTCTCGCGCCGTTCCTGGTAGGTCAGGCGAGAGCGGCGCAGGTGGGAGGCAAGGTGCCCTTCGTCGATGAACTCCGCCAGCGCGCTCTGCTCCACCACGGGGGCGTGCAACTCGAACAGGGCGCGCATCTCCAGCGCCCGGTCCAGCAGGTGGTCCGGCACCACGAGATAGGCGATGCGCAGGCCGGGGTAGAGAATACGCTCGAACCCGCCGACATGCAGCACGCGGCCGCCCCGCTGGGCGGCCCGGTCCCCCAGGTGGGCCCCGGGGCGATCCCCCAAGCGGTCAAGGCTCATGAGGGTGGCCGGCGGGCGGGTTTCGAAGGTGAAGCCGCCGTCGCCGTCATCCTCGATCACGTGGGCGTCGGCGCGCGCGGCCCAGTCCAGCAGGGCTTGGCGGCGTTCCAGGCTCATGACCGTGCCCAGCGGCATCTGGCAGTTGGCGGTGACCACGGCCAGCCGGGCATCCGGCGCCAGGGCCGCGCCTTTGGCGGGATCCAGCCCGTCGGCATCGGCTGGAACGGGTACGGGCGTCATGCCCAGGCGTCGCACCAGGGCTTGCGTCAGGGGGCAGCCGGGATCCTCCGTCCACACCCGGTCGCCCGGGCTGGCGGCCAGGCCCACCGCCAGGTCCAGGGCGGCGGCGCGGCCGGGCAGGATCAGGATCTGGTCGGGATGGCAGCGCAGGCCACGGCTGGCCTCCAGGAAGCTGGCCAGCGCCACGCGCAAGGGGCGCCAGCCGGGGGCGCTGTCCCGCTCCAGCGCGCGGGCCGAGAGGCTGCGCCAGGAACGGCTGAGCACTCGGCGCCAGGCCTCGATGTCCAGCTGGTCACCGGCGGCGATGCCGGGACGGAAAGGCAGGGTGGGCGACGGCAGGGCCGTTTCCGCCGGCCCCGGGCCCTGGGCGCGCGGCGCCGGGGCCCGAACCTCGGCCGGGGCGTAGTCGGGGGGCAGGTTTTCCACCACGAAGGTGCCGGATCCCACGCGGGATTCCAGGTAGCCCTCGGCCGTTAGGCGCTCGATTGCCGCCACGGCGGTGTTGCGCGACAGGCCCATGTCGCGGGCCAGGGTGCGGGTGGAGGGCAGGCGCTCGCCGGGCGCCACCACGCCGGTGGCGATGGCATGGCGCAGGCGGTCGAACAGGCGCTGTTGCAGGGAGCCGCCTTCACCGCCGTCCGTCAGCGTGAGCAGGGGCCCGCGTCGGCTTTTCATGGGGCGTCTCCGAGGGGGGAGCAGGGCGGCCGGAACTGTCGGCCGAAGGGAAGCCGGCGGACGGCGCTACGCGCTCGCCGTCCGCCGGGTGCGATCGGGGATGGCCACACGACCATCAGGCCATCCCGTTTCGAACCGGTGGCGGGGAAGGGGCGCCACCACCACCGGTCTCGCATCGGTGCGGAGGGGCCGCCAGGCGGCCCACGATTCCCCGTCGGGGCTCCGCGGAAGGGGAAGGGTTAGCGGTCCAGTACCTTGCCGCTGGTGGCGTCGACGCGGAAGGACTTCAGCGGAATGCCCTCGGCGGTGACGACGGGGACGTTGTAGTACTCGTCCTTGCGGGTGGCACTGCCGACACGCAGGTTGGCCTTGTCGTGGGCCTGCAGATAAGCCTGGACAGCCTTGCGGGCGTCAGAGCTGCTGACCATCGCGTCGTCGGCGAAGGCCGGGGCGGCGGCGCCCACCAGCAGGGCGGTGGCGGTCATCAGGGCGGCGAAACGGTTCATGGTGGTTCTCCTCGGGTGGGGGCTTTTAGCGGGCCGCCGGGTGGGTTTGGCTGAAGTTTGGCCCCCGGGGCCTCAGGCTTTCCTGTTTTCGTTGACGGTCCCATCTGACCATGGCCCTGTTTCGCCGAGATTTCCGCCAGGCCGGTCGAATGAAACAGTGCGTAACCGGCCTTGCGGGCATTTACAGTGTCGTTACAACATCCCCGTCGGACGCGACGGAGATTGCCGGTACAGTTGTCCATGCTCGGATACGCCCTTTGGGAAGCGCCTTGTGAGGCGTTGTCCGGCGGGCGGGTTCGGGCCCGCATATGGGACGAGAGATGTCTGAGAACATTCATCTGCTGGTGGTCGACGACGACCGGGAAATCCGCGACCTGCTGACCCGCTACCTGACCCGCCACGGCTACCGCGTCACCGCCGCTCGCGACGGACAGGAAATGCGCAAGTTCCTGGCCGACCGGAACATCGACCTGATCGTCCTTGACCTGATGCTGCCCGGCGAGGACGGCCTGGCCCTCTGTCGCGCCATCCGCGCGGAATCCGGCCCGCCGGTGGTCATGCTGTCGGCCATGGGCGAGGACGCCGACCGCATCCTGGGCCTGGAGATTGGGGCCGACGACTACCTGCCCAAACCCTTCAACCCGCGCGAGCTGGTGGCGCGCATCAAGGCCGTGCTGCGCCGGTCGCAGGCGGCCAACGTGGGCGGCAGCCCGGCGGCGGGCGCCTTCAGCTTCGCCGGCTACATGCTGGACCCCGCCCAGCGCCGCCTCAGCGCCGCCTCGGGCGAGGAGATCGCGCTGACGGCCGGGGAATATGAGCTGCTGCTGGCCCTGGTGCAGCGGCCCCGCCGCGTGCTGTCGCGCGACGACCTGCTGGAAATCACCCGCGGCCGCGCCGCCGGCCCCTTCGACAGGTCCATCGACGTGCAGATCAGCCGCCTGCGCCGCAAGATCGAGACCGACCCCGCCGACCCCGCCATCATCAAGACGGTGCGATCCGGCGGCTATATCTTCTCCGCCGAGGTCGGCACGCCATGAGGGCCGTCACCGACCGCATGTCGTATTCCATCTTCGCCGTGCTGGTTGGCGGCATCCTGCTGAGCCAGGCCATCGCGCTGGGGCTTTACCGCACCGATCGGGCCGAGGCCGTGGCCGCGGCGCAGAGCGGGCAGCTGGCCGGGTGTCTCGCCAGCATTGCCGGCGTGGTGGACCACCAGCCGGCCGACATCCGTGACAAGATGCTGGCAGGCCTGCGCGACGGCAATTTCAAGGTCAACGTCGCCGGCACCACCCAGGACGTGTCGCTGGACGTGTATGAGAAGCCCAAGGTGAATCCACCCGGCCCCCATCACACGGACATGATCGCCCTGCCGCCCTTCGGCACGATCACCACCCCCCCGCCGGAGCCCAAGTACGTCATGGCCAGCCACCAGCTGGCCGATGGCAGCTGGCTGAACGTGCACATCCCCATGGCCGGGGCCGACGCCCTGTCGGAACCGGGGTTCCTGGCCTCGCTGGCGGGCAGCGCCGCCGTGGCCATCCTGCTGTCCGCCTGGGTGCTGGGTTTCACCACCCGTCCCCTGCGCCGCTTCGCAGCGGCCGCCGACCGGCTGGGCGTGGACATGAACGCCCCCTCGCTGGATGAGACCGGCCCGCGTGAGGTGCGGCTGGCCGCCGCCGCCTTCAACAAGATGCAGCGCCGACTGCGCGCCTTCGTGGAGGATCGCACGCGCATGCTGGCCGCCGTGTCGCACGACCTGCGCACGCCGCTGACCCGCATGCGCCTGCGGGCCGAGTTCGTGGACGACGACGGCGTGCGCGAGAAGATGCTGGAAGATCTGGGCGAGATGGAGTCGATGATCGGCGCCACGCTGGCCTTCGCCCGGGACGAAGCGGCGCAGGAAACGCTGGAGCCCCTGGACCTCAACCTGCTGCTGTCGCGTGCGGCGGAGGATTATCGGGACGCCGGCAAGCCCGTGGGCTTCAGTCCGGCGCCGGGCCCGGTGCGGGTGGTCGGACGGCGCACGGCGCTGAAACGCGCCTTCACCAACGTGGTGGAAAACGCCCTGAAATACGGTATCAGCGCCGACGTGGCCGTGGCCGTGCAGGGTGAGACGGTGGCCGTCTCCGTCACCGACCAGGGGCCGGGCATCCCGGAGGCGGAGTGGGACAACGTCTTCCGTCCTTTCTACAGGCTGGAGGCCTCACGCTCCCGCGACACCGGCGGCACCGGCTTGGGCCTGTCGGTCGCCAACGACGTGGTGCGTGCGCACGGCGGTGAAATCCGCCTGGAGAACCGGGCGGAGGGCGGCCTCAAGGTCATCCTGCACCTGCCGCTGGAGGCGGCGCGATAAAACCGCACAGGCGCCGGTGCGGGTTACGTCTTCCCACAGGCTGCGGGCGCCGTTGGGGGCGGCCCACACGGTCGGGGGCGCATGACGGGCGGGTGAAGCCCCTGGCGGTTCCCCCCTGGCCGTGGCTATGATGCGGTGGTCGAACCCGTGCGCTTGGCGCCGTCCCGGTTGGGAAATGCCATCGCCCCGTTTTCCGCAGAGCGCCTCGCCTTCGCGTGCCCTTGAGATTCCGTTATGGCCATTCAGAACCGCATCGCCGATTTCCACGCCGACATGACGGCTTGGCGGCATCACATCCACGAAAACCCTGAGGTGGCGTTTGAAGAGACGCAAACCTCCGCCTTCGTGGCCGAGAAGCTGAGCGAGTTCGGGATCGAGGTGCACCGCGGCCTGGCCGGCACCGGCGTGGTGGGCGTGCTGCAGGGGGAGGGCCGGGACACTGGCAAGACCATCGGCCTGCGCGCCGATATGGACGCCCTGCCCATGCAGGAGGAGAACACCTTCGCCCACGCCTCCAAGGTGGCGGGCAAGATGCACGCCTGTGGCCATGACGGGCACACCACCATGCTGCTGGGCGCCGCCCGCTATCTCGCCGAGACACGCAACTTCTCCGGCACCGTGAACTTCATCTTCCAGCCGGCCGAGGAAGGGGCTGGCGGCGGTAAGCGCATGGTGGAGGAAGGGCTGTTCGAGCAATTCCCCTGCGACATGGTCTTCGGCATGCACAATTGGCCGGAACTGCCGCCAGGTAAGATGGGTGTGCGCCCCGGGCCGGTCATGGCCGGCGCCGACCGGTTCGAGATCACCATCCAGGGCCGCGGCGGCCATGCCGCCCAGCCGCACCTGGGGGTGGACCCGGTGGTGGTCGCGGCCCAGCTTGTAGTGGCCGCGCAGACCCTGGTCAGCCGCGGCCTTTCGCCCGTGGAGTGCGGCGTGGTCAGCATCACCCGCATCCATGCCGGCACGGCCTTCAACATCATCCCCAACGAGGTGAAGCTGGCCGGCACCGTTCGCGCGCTGACGCCCGAGATACGCCAGCAGCTGGAGGATGGCTTGCGTAATCTGGTGCGGACCCTGCCACCGGTGTTCGGTGCCACGGGTGAGCTGGTTTACCACCTGGGCTATCCGCCTACCATCAACCATGCCGACCCCACGGTCATCGCCGCCGCCGTGGCCGCCAAGGTCGCGGGGGCGGAGAACGTGCTGGGCGACATGGGGCCCAGCATGGGGGCGGAAGACTTCGCCTACATGCTGAACGCCCGCCCCGGCTCCTATGTCTGGCTGGGCCAGGGCGGCAGCGCCCTGGGGTGCTCCCTGCACAACCCGCGCTATGACTTCAACGACGACGTTCTGCCGATGGGCGCCAGCTACTGGGCGACCCTGGTGGAAACCGTTCTGCCCCGGGCGGCATGATCCGGCCCCGGTCCATCCGCCGGGAGGGTTCCCGGGTCGCGGCTTCCGCCCGCTGTGACAGCCGGGCGGGAGATGGATGTCGTGGCCACCGTGCACGGCCGGCGCGCCGTGTGGCTGCGCTGGGGCTGGCTCTGGGTATGAGCGCCGCCTTGACAGGCTGTTCCGGCAGCTTGGCGTGGCTGGGGGGCGAGCCGCCGCCGGACGACAACGCCCTTCCCCCCGCCGTTTCCCCCAGTCTTGTTGGGCGCGGCGAATGGCACGGCGGGCTGAGCCGGGCGCAAAGCACGACATACCTGGTGGCCCGCAACGCCGCCGAATGGCAGTCGCTGTGGGACCTGGTGGGGATGCGTGTCCCCGGCGCTCTGCCGGAACGGCTGATGGCGCTGGGTGTTTTCCTCGGGTCCCGCAACTCATCCGGCGCGGGGGTGGAGGTGGTGAACACCCGCGTGGAACATCGGGATGGCATGCGCGACCGCCTGGTGGTCGAATATCACGAATTCGACCAGTCCTCGCGCAACACCGCCACGGGCAGCTTGACCAGCCCTTACGCCATCGTCCTGGTGGATTGGTCGGACGCGCCGGTGCGTTTCGCCCGGGTGCCTTGACCCTCAGAGATGTCGTTCCCCCAGGCTCCGGCGGCGCCGGTCCGGACCTATGAGGGCCTGCCATCGACTTGTGTTCAACCGAAACAAAAGGCCCGGGAACTTGGCGGTTCCGGGCCTTCGCTTTTCAAGCCTCAGGACGCTACGCTTGATTTGGCAGCACGGTTTCCGAGGGAAGGGGAACCGGATCCAGCTGGCTATAGTCAGGGACGATATGGTGCAGCAGGGCCTGAAGGCGAGCGGCGTCGGCGGTGGCGCAGGCCGCGTCCAGCTCATCCAGCGAGCGGCGCAGGATGGCCAGGTCCACCGCGCGGGGCGAGGCCACCAGCACGCCTTCGGCCGAGGTCTGTTCCGGCGGTTCGGCAGCGGCGAACATCTCTTCATACAGCTTTTCGCCGGGCCGCAGGCCGGTGAAGGTGATCTTGATGTCCTTGTCCGGGCGCAGGCCGGCCAGGCGGATCATCTGCCGGGCCAGGTCGACGATCTTCACCGGCTGGCCCATGTCCAGCACGAAGATGCGGCCACGGTCGTCGCGCCCGGCGTTCATGCCGTAGGCGGAGGCCTGCAGCACCAGTTCCACCGCCTCGCGCACGGTCATGAAGTAGCGGCAGACTTCGGGGTGGGTGACGGTCAGCGGGCCGCCGGCGCGCAGCTGGCGGCTGAACAGCGGCACCACCGATCCGGTGGAGCCCAGCACGTTGCCGAAGCGCACGGTCATGAACCGGGTTTGCCAGCCCTTGCCGGCGCCACTGGACGCCACGATGTCCAGGGCCTGGCAATAGCACTCGGCGATGCGCTTGGTGGCGCCCATGACGTTGGTGGACCGCACCGCCTTGTCCGTCGAGATCAGCACCATCGCGGCGGCACCGGCGGCGATGGCGGCATCGGCGACGTTGCGCGTGCCCATGACGTTAGTCAGCACGCCCTCGACCGGGTTCAGCTCCACCATGGGAACATGCTTCAGGGCGGCGGCGTGGAACACCAGTTCCGGCTTCTCCTCATGGAAGACCTCCATGAGGCGGTTGCGGTCGCGGACGTTGGCCAGCACGGCGCGGCAATCCAGGTCCGGGCAGTTCTCCCGCATCTCCATCTCGATGGAGTAGAGGTTGAACTCGCCATGATCCAGCAGGATCAGACGGCGCGGCTTCAGCTGCGCGATCTGGCGGGTCAGTTCGGAACCGATTGTGCCGCCGGCACCCGTGACCAGCACGGTGCGCCCGGCGACCAGGCCGTCGATGGCACCCTTGTCCAGGGCCACCTGGGGGCGGCCCAACAGGTCCTCAATGACGATGGGGCGCACGGTCATGGGCCCCTCGTTCACGGCGTCGCGGAAGTCGGTGAGGTCGGGCAGGCGGGCCAGAACCAGATTCAGCGCCTCGCACTTTTCCACCAGTGCGCCCAGCCTGGTGCCCGACAGGCGGGCGCGGGGGCGGGTCAGGATCAGGCGGCGCGGGCATTGCCCTCCGGCGGCCAAGTCGCCGACCACGGACGACAGCTCGGCCAGGCGGCCCAGCACCTTC
Organism: Nitrospirillum amazonense; assembly: GCF_007828035.1. GTDB lineage: Bacteria > Pseudomonadota > Alphaproteobacteria > Azospirillales > Azospirillaceae > Nitrospirillum > Nitrospirillum amazonense. Next base: position 101,539 of record NZ_VITV01000002.1, read on the forward strand.
ACGCCGTGGATCTCGCGGCCGATGCGGCCGCCCTTGTCGTCCAGGATGCCGACGACGCGATAGGCGGCGTCGCGATCCGTGGCCATGGCGCGAATGAAAATCTCGGCTTCGTCACCGGCGCCGACCAGCAGCACGGGAATGCGGTCGCGGGCGTTGCTTTCCAGAATGCCGGCCAGGCGGCGGTCCTTGGCCAGGCGGTACAGCAGGCGCGGCCCGCCCAGCAGCACCACCAGCACGAACCAGTTGATCAGCGGCACGGAGCGGGGCAGGGCGTCCAGCCGCGTCACCAGGAACATCAGCAGCAGGAAGACCAGGATGGTGGTGGTGACGGCGCGCGCGATGGCCATCAGATCGCGCAACGAGGCGTAGCGCCAAACGCCCGAGTTCATACCGAACAGTCGGTAGGCGGCGGCGGCGATGATGGTGAAGAGTGCCGCGCCGGGAACCAGGGCTTGGGTATAGTGGATGATGCCATCCCCAACCCTCAGGTACAGCGAAACAATAAACGAAATCCCAGCAACCAAAATGTCATGAAAATATGCAAGGAAGCGCCGATCAAAAATAAGCGGCAGCTTGAAGGTTTCTTTTAATTTACGCATGGCTCCAGCCTGCGGTTGATTGTTTATGGGCGATTAACAGAGCGTGACAGGGGCACTGAAATCGCATATCCGAGAATGTATTTCTAAACGCCTGACGCGATCCTGACACTATCCGATACTCTGCTGCAAGTGCGAAAAAGGATTGGCAGGGCATATGCCTACTCCATTAGGCAGGCCGTTTTTCAACGTCCTGAATTGGCCAGCGGCGGCCAGGAGGACATCCGTGGCCAATCCTTGTCAGCGGTACTCCTGAAAGCTTCCGGATGATAGTGGTCAGAAGCATGAAACCATTGGGAATCTAGAGACACGACCGGCGCGGAAAATAGGTCTTTCCGACTAGAAGGGAAGCGATAAGCGGATGGATCTGGGGTGCGTCCTCACGAGCGCAACCACGCGAAAATCCCTTTGCTTTTGGGCTTCGCCGCCGGCGCTTTTCCGCTCGGCCGTTTGGCGCCCGCCGTGGCTGGGGTGGAGGATCCTGGCGTTTTTATGCCGGCGTAGTCACGCTTGAACCGCTCCAGATCCTCGCGCAGGCCGAAACGGAAAGACACGTGCAAGACCTGGGAACGGCGGTTCAGGCCTGGGTCGAGTTTTTCTTCCATGCCCAGAAACTCCACGGCCCAGCGACCCCGAATATTGGCCCGAATCCAGTCTTCCGCCTTGTCCATGTCGCCGGCGGAGTTTAGTTGCAGTGTTGTCGTGAAATCTTGCTCAGCACTCACGCTCGCCTCTCAGGTCATTTCCTGGTTGAACGGATCAGGCATGATCATCCTGGCGTCCTACTCGATCTCGCGATCAGGGACGGTCTGTCGGCCGGGCCGGCGGTCCGGCTCCCCGAGTCGCTAGCGCGACCCCGCTTCGCGGCGCAGACCTTAGACGACCCCTGCCGCGGGCGACTACGCATCTCCCGGACAGCAAGGGACCGGAAGCCGTATGGCCGATGGAGATAGATGCCCTACCGACGTATCCCGGCGACGATAGCTGATGCCTTGGCCAGCGGCCTCCGCTAGCGGCCATTGAACGCGCCAGAGGTGCCTGTGCCGGATCCGGTATCGACAGGGCCATAGGATCGGGTAGGGTCCCCGCCTCGGTTTTCGCCAGCGGACGTTACCTCCAGATGTTCCCTACCTTGCTTCAGCGTGGCTTCCAGGTGGAGTTCCTGTCCCATGCCCGGGCTATCCTGGGCGTCGACTTCCCCGACGCCATGGCCGAGCTGGACGCCGTCATCGGCGCGCTGTCCATCCCCGTCACGGAAATCGTCGGGTCTGGCGGCGGTGAGGCCAAGATCACCCAACGCCTTCGCCGCTCCCTGGCCGAGCATGGATGGGAGAAGGCGCACTTCACCATCGAGAAGCGGGTGAACGGCAAGCGGCGCGAGTCCATCAGCCACGAGGTGGACCATGTGCGCGACGTGCCCGGCGTCGGCGTCATCGCGCTGGAGATCGAGTGGAACAATAAGGACCCGTTCTTCGACCGGGACCTGGAGAACTTCAAGCGACTGCATGCCGAGGGTGTCATCTCCGTCGGCGTCATCGTCACCCGGGGCCGTAGCCTGCAGGATGAGATGGTGCCCATGGTGCGCCGCTTCGCCCAGGGGCGGGGCCTGACCTGCGACGCCGACGTGCTGGCCCTGGGCCTGCGCCCCACCACCCGACAGCAGGATGACGTGGCCCGCCGCATGGCCGGCGGTGCGCCGTCCTTCGCCGAGGCCTGGGCCGCCTCCTTCTGCCAGGACAAGTATGGAGCGGCCACCACCCATTGGCGCAAGCTGGAGGACCGGGTGCACCGGGGCGTGGGCAATCCATGCCCGCTGTTGCTGATCGGCATCCCGGCCGAGGTCGTCACCTTCGACATCCCCCTGTCGGACATGCCCAGGGCGCCGGTCCCGGAACCGGTGGAAGCCGAACTGCCGTTTTTCTGATTCCTCAAGCGCCGGCGGGCCGTCCGGCCCTTGGCTCATCCCCGATTTCCAGTCCGCCTTCGGCTTCCCAGAAATCTCCAGCGCCTGCGGCCGCGGGCTGGTCGCTGCGCTCCGGCTTTTCTCACAGCAGGTCGCGCAGGCGGTACCACAGGCCGGCCAGCACCAGCAGGGGCACGCGCCAAGGGCCGCGCACGAAAGGGTGCTGGGGCAGCCGGGCGAAGACGTCATAGCGCTCAGCCTGGCCCATGATGGCCTCGGCCAGCAAGTGGCCGCAGATGCCGGTGAGGGCGACGCCGTGGCCGCTGTAGCCGTGGGCGTAGTAGGTGGTGGGCGACAGGCGGCCCAACTGGGGCAGGCGGCTGACGGTCATGCCCACGCTGCCGTGCCAGAAATGATCAATGCCCACGTCTTTGAGCTGAGGGAAGCAGTGGACCAGGTCCCGCGCCAGCTTGGGCTTGGCGTCAGGCATCGCCCGGTTGGCGTAGTTGACGCGGCCGCCGAACAGCAGGCGGTGATCGGCGCTGCGACGGAAGTAGTGCAGGCCGACGTTGGTGTCCGACACCGCGTGGTCGCCCGGCAGCAGGGCCGCCGCCCGTTCCGTGCCGAGGGGCTGCGTCGCCAGCATGTAGGTGACGATGGGCACCAGGGTGCGCGTCAGCGGCGGCGCCAGGTCGCCCAGGTAGGCGTTGCCGGCCAGCACCAGGAAGCGGGACCGCACGCGGCCGCGGGGTGTGGTCACCACCGGGGCGGCACCCGTGGTGATGGCCAGGGCTGGTGTGTTCTCGTACAGGCGCGCGCCGGCCTCCCGTGCGGCGCGTCCCAGGCCTTGGGCGTAGGCCAGCGGGTGCAGGTGGCCGCTGCCCATATCCTCCAGCCCGCTATCATAGCGCGGGCTGGCCAGCAGGGCGCGTAGCGCCTCGCCCTCCACCAGGCGTAGGCGGTCATAGCCCACGGCGTCCGCGTCGCGCAGCTGGGCCAGCAAATCCCGGCGGTGGCGGGGCTTGGCGGCGGCGTTGATGTAGCCCCAGCGCAGGGCGCAGGCTATGCCGTGCCGGTCCACCCGCCGCACCAGCAGGGCCTTGGCTTCTTCCGCCAAGGCCCACAGGCGCCGCGCGTCGTCGGCGCCGCCAAGCCGCGCGATGGCGCTGATGGATTTGTTATAGCCGCTGATCAGCTGGCCGCCGTTCCGGCCGGAGGCGCCCCAGCCCACCCGCTCCGCCTCAACCACCACCACGTTGTAGCCGCGTTCCGCCAAGGTCAGGGCGGCGGACAGGCCGGTGTAGCCGGCGCCGACGACACAGACGTCGCAGTCCGTATCGCCCGCCAGCGCTGCAACGGCGGGGCCGGGCGGAGAGGAGTGGACGTACCAGCTGTCCGGCCAGCAGGTGCTCATGTCAGCCGGGCAGCCAGCGGCACCACAGCGCCAGGGTGGCGCGGCGGCTGTAAAGGGCGGCGTGCAGCAGGGCGCTGGTCAGCACCGCCAGCAGGCCGGCGTACAGGACGTCGCTGAAGAAATGGCCGCCCATGCCAATGCGCAGCAGGCCCGCGCCGGCCCCGGCGCCCAGCCCGCCATAGAGCCACAGGCGCTGCCGCCGCCGCGCGGTATAGGCGAAGCTGTGCAGGAAGAAGGCCAGCACCGCGTCCCCCGAGACGAAAGAGCAGTTGCGCCCGCAATTGGCCTTGGGCGCCGGCAGCACCGGCGGGGTATAGGGGGCGGCCCCGCCGAATTCCACCACCTGGACGGGGCGGGCGCGGTGCCAATGATCCTTCAGCACGGCATTGCCCAGGAGGCCGGGCCCGATGGCCAGCGATAGCAGCAGGAAGCCCCAGGCGCGCACGTCCGCCCCCAGCAGGGGCCGGCGACGCCAGGCGGTCCAGGCGGTGCCCAGAACCAGCACGCCGGCCATCACCCGGGCGCCCACCTGCACCGCCTCGTGCAGCAGGTTGGCCACCGGATCCGCCCGCCAGGCGAAGCCCGCCTGCTGCGTCCAGAACCAACCGGCCGCGGCCAGGTCCAGGGTGGGTGAAACCGTCGCGTAGGCCAGCAACGCCGCGAGGCCGATCAACGCCATGAAACTCAGGACGCGGGGAAGGGTTGGGGACGGCATGGCGGCGGGACGATCCGGGAGGATGAGGGGGCGTACCCGTCCGCACATACCATCCGATGGGGGCGCTGTCACCTCGGCATAAGCCGCAAGCGCTAGGGTTCCCGCCAGCTTTGGCCGCTGCCATGCCGCATTCCCGCCCCGATATGATGGGACGGTCCCTGTCGATTTTGTCCGGTTCGGATCGCCCGTGAGCGGCGGTCCCATCCCCGATATCGAGGTGTACGACCCCATGGCCGTCCTGGAAGAATTCATCCGCAGCAACCGCATCACCGAGGTGGAGTGCCTGGTGCCCGACCTGTCGGGCATCGCCCGGGGCAAGATCGTCCCGGCGGAAAAGTTCCTGCGCATCCTGCGGGATCGCGGTTTGCGCCTGCCCGAAAGCGTGTTCATCCAGACCGTGACGGGCGACACGCCACCCAACAGCGTCACCAACCCGGAAAACTCCGACGTCTACATGCTGCCTGACCCGGGCAGCGTGCGCTTCGTTCCCTGGTATGAGGCGCCCACCGCCGCCGTCATCTGCGATTGCGTCTATGCCGACGGCACCAGCGTGGACATCAGCCCGCGCTGGGTGCTGAAGCGCGTGCTGGAGCTTTATGCCGAGCGCGGCTGGAAGCCCCTGGTGGCGCCCGAGCTGGAATTCTTCCTGGTGGCGGTGAACAAGGACCCGGACTATCCCCTGGTCCCGCCGGTTGGCCGCTCCGGCCGGCAGGAAAGCGGGCGCCAAGCCTTCGGCATCGACGCGGTCAACGAGTTCGATCCCATTTTCGAGGCGGTCTACGATTACTGCGAGCAGCAGGACATCGACGTCGATACCATGAGCCATGAGGCCGGTGCCGCCCAGATCGAGATCAACTTCAACCACGGCGACGCGCTGAGCCTGGCCGACCAGGTCTTCCTGTTCAAGCGCACGGTGCGCGAGGCGGCCATCCGCCATGGCATCTACGCCACCTTCATGGCCAAGCCCATGCAGAATGAGCCGGGCAGCGCCATGCACATCCACCAGTCGCTGGTGGACGCCAAAACGGGGCGCAACCTGTTCGGCCATCCCGATGGCTGCGACACGCCCCTGTTCATGAGCCATATCGCCGGCCTGCAGAAGTACCTGCCCAGCGCCATGCCCCTGCTGGCGCCCAACGTGAACAGCTATCGCCGGCTGGTGCAGGGGTCGGACGCGCCCATCAACGTCCATTGGGGGCGGGACAACCGCACCACCGGTTTCCGCGTGCCCCTGAGCCAGCCGGAGGCGCGGCGGGTGGAGAACCGCGTGGCCGGCGCCGACGCGAACCCCTACCTCGCCATCGCCGCCAGCCTGGCCTGCGGCTATCTGGGTATGGTGCAGGAATTGGAACCCACGGAGCCGGTGAAGGGCACCGCCCATCGCCTGGCCTTCACCTTGCCCCGCCACCAGGGCGACGCCCTGGCCAAGCTGAACGCCAGCCGTCCCTTGCGGGAGATCTTCGGCGAGCGCTTCGTCGCTTGCGTCACGGCGGTGAAACAAGCCGAGGACGCCGCCTATCAGCAGGTGATCTCCAGTTGGGAGCGGGAGAATTTATTGCTCAATGTTTGATGCCCTGCGGGCGCCGGCATCCGCCGGCTTGCCATCCTCGATGTCCGGTCCGCTGACGCTCCCCGGCAATCTCCGGCGGCCCCCGTCGGGGCCTACAGCGGCAAGAGCGATCGCTCTTGCCGCTGGTCTCGCTTCCTAGCGGATATTGGCCAGGAAGCCGTGCACCTGGCCGCGCAGGCGCTCGGCTTCCACCGACAATTCGCCGGCGGCGGTGCGCACGGTGTGGGCGACCTGGCCGGTTTCGGTCACCGCCTGGCGGGCGGCGGTCACGTTGCCGGAGACCTGCTGCGTGCCGGTGGCCGCCTGCTGGACGTTGCCGGCGATCTCCGCCGTTGCGGCCCCCTGCTGTTCAACGGCCGCCGCCACGGCGGCGGTGATCTCGTTCATGCGGTTCACGGTCTGGCCGATGCCGGCGATGGCGTCCACGGCGGCATCCGTCATACCTTGGATTTCCGCCACCTTGGCCTGGATCTCCTCCGTCGCCTTGGCGGTTTGGGTCGCGAGGTTCTTCACCTCCGACGCCACTACCGCGAAGCCCTTGCCGGCCTCACCCGCCCGTGCCGCCTCAATGGTGGCGTTCAGCGCCAGCAGGTTGGTCTGCCCGGCGATGCCGGTGATCAGCGCCACGATGTCGCCCACCCGCGCGGCCGAGGCCGCCAGGTCGCCCATGGCGGTGCTGGTGCGGCCGACTTCGGCCACGGCGCCGGCCGCGATCTCCGACGACTGGGTGATCTGGCGGGCGATCTCATGGATGGAAGCGCTCAGCTCATCCGTCGCGGCGGCCACGGTGGCCACGTTGGCGCTGGTCTGTTCCGCGGCCGCGGCGGCCGAGGTGGTCTGGTCTTCCGCCCGGGCGGCGGCCGTGGTGGCGGCGTCTGCGCTGGCCGCCATCTCGGTCGTGGCGGCGGCGATGCCGTCCACCACCGTCTTCACGCTGCCCTCGAACTCGTCGGCCAGGCGGGCCAGGGCGGCCTTGCGCTCCCGCTCCGCCTCTTCCTTCATCCCTTCCTGGCGCTCGCGCAGGTGCACGGCCTCCGCCGAGCGGTCGCGCAGCACATTGACCGCCTGGGCCAGGGTGCCGATCTCATCCGTGCGGCTGGTGCCCGGCACGGTGACGCTGAGATCGCCGTCGGCCAGGCGGTTGGTGGTATTGGTCAGGCGCAGCAGGGGGCCGGTGATGCCCCGGCTGAGCCACAGGGCCAGGCCGAAGGTCGCCAGCGCCAGCAGCCCCACCGTGCCGGCGGTGCGATAGCCGCTGGCCCGGGCGGCCGCGTCCACGTCGTCGATGTAGATGCCGGAGGACACGACCCAGCCCCAGCCGCTGGTCAGCTTGTTGTAGGTGGCCTTGGGCGCCGGCGGCGCGCCCGTCTTGGGCGGCCAAACGTAATAGCTGAAGCCGCCACCCTCCTTGGCGCGCTGCAGCTGGTCCTGGGCATAGTGGACGCCGTTGGCGTCGACGCTGTCCATGTTGCGCTTGCCCTCCAGTGTGCGGCTTTGCCCGCTGGCCAGCGTCAGGCCCGTGTCATCGTGGATGATCAGGTAGTGGTCGCCGTCGTAGCGGAAGGCGCGGGCCAGGTCCAAGGCCAGCTCCTTGGCCTTGTCCTCCGGCATTTCACCCGCCTTCGCCTTGGCTTCCAGCGTCTGGATTTGCGATATCGCCGCCTCCACCGCCACGCGGGCGCGCGCCTGCCGCTCCTCCATCAGGGTCCGGCTGGAGGTGACGACGGTGACGGCGCCCAGCGCCGCCAGCGCGATTACGGCCAGCAGCGGAATGAGCAGGATGCGGCCGCTGATGCCGCGCAGCGCGTTCAGGAATGACATCGGTTACCACCAACCAGAAAGGGGCCCAGAAAAAGGGTGCGGCTTAACGCCGCCGCTCTAACAGCTGGCTATACCCGGACCTTGGACAAGGCACCGTTGCTATATTGACATCGTTGCCATCACGTTATGGGCGAAAGGTTTAAAGAACCCGTCGCATATAAGTGGCATCCGAGCCGTACGACGACACGTCCACTTGTTCATCCGGCGCGGGGCTGAAACCGCGCCGCCGCCAAAAGGCCCCGGAATTATTGACGGACAGCAGCCGCATCTCGCGGAAGCCGGCACTCCGCGCGTGCGCCGCCAACAAGTCCACCGCCATCTCGGCGTGACCCTTGCCGCGCGCGGCGGCGTCGATGGCGATGTCGTGGATGTAGTAGATGTCGGCGTCCGCCGGCAGGCCGCCCAGCAGGTGGTTCAGCTTGGGCACGCGGCCCCGCGCATAGGGGTGGCTGACCGCGTAGCCGGAAATACCGCCATTGGCCGTCTCCAACGTCAGGCAGCCGGCGGGGTAGGCCGCCAGCTTGTCGGCCATGATGTCCAGCGCCTCGAAGAAGTCGACATGGATGGCGCAGGCCAGGGTGAAGGCGGGGGGCAGGTCGGCCGCCGTCATGGGACGCCAAGGCATGGGATGGGCACCGGGTTGGACGGGGAGTGGCGAAGCCATGTGCGCCATGGGCGTCACGGCGTCAAGGGGGGCGTCAAGGGGGGATGGGCGCACCACCCGGCATGCGCGTCCAAACCGCTGTCTCGCACAATTATGCAGGACCTGACATGTCGCGGTGCCATTGGTGCCGGGACCGGCGCCGGCGCACCCTTCGCTGCGCGGGGATGCCCCGTTAAGCAGGGGCTTTCAGTGTGAGCCGACTGATCGGGTGCACCCCCGGTGCCAACCCTTTGGGAACCAAATCCATGAAACGCAGCCACCACATCACGTTGGCGGCCCTGGCCGCCGCGACGACGCTGTCGTTGAGCGGATGTGATTCAAAGCATGATCAGGATTGCAAGGCGGACCAGCAGGCGGACTGCCGTTCCGGCGGCGGTGGCCATGGCGGGGGCGCGAGCTATGTCGCCGGGTCCAAGTCCGGCGGCGTTGAAACCGGTGGTTTCGGCGAAAGCGCCGCCGCCCACGGCGGGGGTGGCGGTGAGGGAGGTGGCGGCCACGGCGGCGGTGGCGGTGGCGGTGGCGAGTAGGGAGGCCCGCGATCATGGAACGCGTTCGCTTCACCCCCCGGGCCGACTGGATCGCCCGTATCGAATCCCAGGGCCTGACCTATCACTCTCTGGGCCTGCCGCCCGGCAGTGAGGCCGACGGCCTGTGGTGGGATGAATCCGCCGCCTACGCCTTAACCGCCGGGGAGGTCGACAGGCTGGAGGCCGCGACCAACACGCTGCACCAGCTATGCCTGCAGGCGGTGGCGGCCGTGGTGGCGACGCCGCGCCTGATGGACCGCTTCGGCCTCAGCCCGGCCTACCGTGCCTATGTCATCGACAGCTGGCGGCGGGACGACCCCGCCCTCTATGGCCGCTTCGATTTGGCCTTCAACCCGGACCGGGAGGAACTGGCCGAACCCAAGATGCTGGAATACAACGCCGACACGCCCACCACCCTGATCGAATCGGCGGTGGTGCAATGGTTCTGGCTGCGCGACGTCCTGCCCGATGCCGACCAGTTCAATTCCATCCATGAGCGGCTGATCGCCCGCTGGCGGGAAATCGGCCGGCGCCAGCCATCCGGCGCCCTTGTCCACCTGTCGTCCTACGCCGACTATGAGGAGGAGTTGCGGACGGTGGAGTACCTGGTGGACACGGCGCGTCAGGCAGGGCTGAACGCCGCCCACCTGCCCATCACCCAGGTGGGCTGGGACAAGGACAAGACGCGCTTCGTTGACGCGGCGGGCCGGCCGCTGGCGCTGTGGTTCAAGCTCTATCCCTGGGAATGGCTGGCGGCGGAGCGCTTCGGCGTCCACCTCCCGACCGCCAACCTGACGGTGGTGGAGCCGCCGTGGAAGATGCTGCTGTCGCACAAGGCCATCCTGACCGTGCTGTGGGACCTGTTCCCCGACCATCCCAACCTGCTGCCCGCCGGCTTCACCGCCGAGGCCGTGGGGCCGGACTGGATCGCCAAGCCCATGCAGGCGCGCGAGGGCGCCAACATCCGCCTGGTGCGGGACGGCCGGGAGGTAGTGCGCACCCCCGGCGCCTACGGCCAGGGGCCCGTGGTTTACCAGCGTGCGGTGGACTTGGCCCGTGATGACGGCCGGCATGTGGTGCTGGGCGCCTGGGTGGTAGGGGACGAGGCCGCCGGCCTGTGCGTGCGCGAGGATCCAGGGCCCATCATCACCGGTACCTCACGCTTCCTACCGCATTACTTCCGCTAATCGGATGCGATGACCGGGGCCGCCTTGCTCCGGTCATCGCATCCTTGTTAGGGTCCAGCCCATCGGGCCCCGAACCATTCGGGCGGGGACCATTGGGGCAAGCTTGGGGGTATCCCGCGTGACCGACACGTCGTCCGGCGTCGACCTGATGCAGATCGTGGCCGTGCTGGGCGCCGGCGTCGTGGCCGCCCCGCTGTTCAAGCGGCTGGGTTTCGGGGCCATCCTGGGGTATCTGGCCGCCGGCTTGGCCATCGGCCCCTTCGGCTTCCGCATCCTGGCCGATCCGGCGGCGGTGCTGCATTTCGCCGAGCTGGGCGTCGTCATGTTCCTGTTCCTCATCGGGCTGGAGATGCGGCCGGCCAAGCTGTGGACCCTGCGGCGCCAGATCTTCGGCCTGGGCGTGGCGCAGGCGGCCGTCTGCGGCGCGCTCATGACCATCGCCGGCGTGCTGGCCGGCTTTCCGCCCGCCGTGGCCTTCGTCGCCGCCATGGGCTTCGCCCAATCCTCCACCGCCGCCATCATCCAGACTCTGGAGGAGAAGGGGGAGATGTCGACCCCCTTCGGTCAGCGCGCGATGTCCATCCTACTGCTGGAGGATTTGTCGGTGGTGCCCCTGCTGGCCATCGTTGCGCTGCTGGCGCCGGAGGCTAGCCACGATCTGCGCGGCAGCTGGGTGGGTGTGGCCGTGGCCGCCGCCGCCGTGGCCGTGGTCATCGTGGCCGGGCGCTGGGTGCTGAACCCGCTGTTCGGCCTGCTGGCCGGGTCCCGGGTGCGTGAGGCCATGACGGCGGCGGCGCTGGCCGTGGTGCTGGGGGCGGCCCTGCTGATGGAAAGCAGCGGCCTGTCCATGGCCATGGGCGCTTTCCTGGCCGGGGTGCTGCTGTCCGGCTCCGGCTTCCGCCACCAGCTGGAGGCGGATATCGAGCCCTTCCGCGGCCTGCTGCTGGGCCTGTTCTTCATGGCCGTGGGCATGTCGCTGGACCTGTCGGTGGTGGCGGCGGAATGGCGCATGGTGCTGCTGGTGCTGGCGGGCTGCGTCGTGACCAAGGCGGCGGGCATCTACGCCGTGGCCCGCGTCTCCGGCGCCGACTGCCGGGAGGCTGTCCAGCGCACCACCCTGTTCGCGCAAGGGGGCGAGTTCGCCTTCGTGCTTTATGGCGCCGGCATGGGCGTCGGCGTGCTAGATGGGCAGGTCAACGCCGTCATGACGGCCACCGTCATCCTGTCCATGGTGCTGACGCCCATGACCGTGCGCCTGGTGTGGAGCCTGCTGCCCGAACCGGCGCCGGACACCGCCGGCCTGGCGCGGCCGGATGGCCTCGACGGCGCGGTGCTGATCATCGGCTTCGGCCGTTTCGGCCAGGTGGTCAGCCAGACGCTGCTGGCGCGCGGACTGGATGTCACCATCATCGACACGGATGTGGAGATGATCCAGGCGGCCGCCAGCTTCGGCTTCCAGATCTATTACGGCGACGGCACCAACCTGGACGTGCTGCATGCGTCCGGCGCCGGGCGGGCCCGGGCGGTGGCGGTGTGCGTGGACGGCAAGGATACCGCCAACAAGATCGTGGATCTGGTGAAGTCCAGCTTCCCCCACGCCGGCCTGCTGGTGCGCGCCTACGACCGCCGCCACACCCTGCACCTGATCGCGGCGGGCGTGGACCTGCAGGTGCGCGAAACCCTGGAATCGGCATTGGCCTTCGGCCAGGGCGCGCTGGAATTCCTGGGGTTGTCCGAGGAAGAGGCGCGCGAGACGGCGGATGAGGTGCGGCGGCGTGATCAGGAGCGTGTGGCCTTGGAACAGGCCAGCGGCAAACTGACCGGCTTCAACCAGTTCCGGCCCAAGGAGCCCAAGCCCATGCCCCTGTTCCAGGCCGGCAAGGAGGCGCGGCCGCTCACACCGGAGACGCGGGAGATCGCGGCGCGGGGCACGCCGACCTGATGCCGGGCGGGTGGGCAAAGGTGCCAGTATTTTCCGCAGCTTGTCCCACAGGGCGCGGACCTGCGCGCAGGGTGTAGTACAAATAGGCGACAGGCCGTCCCCGCTGCTTGACAGGGCCTGTCGCATGGGGTGCAAATGCCGCCGACCAGGGCCTGCAACGGGATGCCCGATGGGGCCCGGCCGATTTCCAAGAACGGGGACGTGGATGAAAAAGAAGCTGGTGCCGCTGCTGGCGGGATTGGTGGTGGCGGTGGCCGGTGCCGCCTGGGCGCAGAGCAAGACGGTCCACGTCTATAACTGGACCGACTACATCGGCGAGACCACGCTGGCCGATTTCACCAAGGCTACCGGCATCCAGACCAAGTACGACGTCTACACCGACCTGGAAACCCTGGAAGCCAAGCTGCTGACGGGTAATTCCGGCTACGACGTCATCGTCCCCACGGCTCAGCCCACCCTGCGCAAGTTCATCCAGGCGCAAGCGGTGCAGAAGCTGGACAAGTCCAAGATCCCCAACCTGAAGAACCTGGACCCCGTCCTGATGGCCCGCCTGGCGGAGGTGGATCCGGGCAACGAATACGCCGCCATCTACCAGTGGGGCACCGTCGGCATCGGCTACAACCCGGACAAGGTGAAGGCGGCGCTGGGCACCGCCACCATCGACAGCTGGAAGCAGGTGTTCGATCCGGAAAGCGCCAAGAAGCTGGCCAGCTGCGGCATCGTCGTGCTGGACAGCCCGGCTGACATCCTACCCTCCGTCCTCAACTATCTGGGCTTGCCGCCCAGCAGCGAGAAGTCGGACGACGTGAAGAAGGCGGGCGAGCTGATGTCCAGCATCCGCCCCTACATCAAGACCTTCGTTCCGTCCGTCATCGATCCGCTGGCCAGCGGCGACGCCTGTGTCGCCATCGGCTATTCCGGCGACGTGCTGCAGGCGCAGGCCCGCTCCGGCGGCAAGGTCAAGATCGACTACGCCATCCCGAAGGAAGGCGCCCAGCTGTGGTTCGACACCCTGGCCATCCCGGCCGGGGCGCCGAACGTGGCCGAGGCCTACGCCTACATCAACTATATGCTGGACCCCAAGGTGATGGCCGGCATCAGCAACGCCGTCTCCTACGCCAACGCCGTGCCGGCCTCACTGCCCCTGCTGAAGCCGGAGATCAAGGACAACCCGCGCATCTATCCGCCCAAGGACGTGATGGACAAGCTGTTCACCATCAAGCAGTTGGCCCAGCGGGCGGAGCAGGAGCGCAACCGCACCTGGACCCGCATCAAGACCGGCCGTTAGGCCGCCCGGCCGGGGTCAGGGAACAGGGGCGCCGCCTGCCGGGGCGCCCTTTTTCTTGAGCCTTGGCCGCCCCTCATTCCTGGCATTTTTGCGCGAAATCGCACCTGCGAAAAAACGCGCGGCCCAGGGCCGCAGACCCCATAGTTCCTGTGGACAGCGGGGGCGCGCCCTGGCATTCAGCAGGTTCGGAACGCTATTCCGGGCAGGCGGTTCCCTCATTCAGGAAGCGCCCATCGGACGTCCGCCATCGGGCCCACTTCCAACATCGTGATCCGCCGCCTCATGTCCGACGCCCCCGACCCTCGTCCCCGGCCGGCCGCCACCGGTCCCATTGGCAAATCGCCGGCCGCCAAATCACCGGCCGTGAAGTTCGAGCCCTGGCATGATCCGGCCGCCAAGCCGTACATCCGGATCGAGAAGGTGACGAAGCGCTTCGGCGACTTCACGGCCGTGGACAATGTCAGCCTGTCGATCTACCGGGGCGAATTCTTCTCGCTGCTGGGCGGGTCGGGATCGGGCAAGACGACGCTGCTGCGCATGCTGGCGGGGTTCGAGCAGCCGACCGAGGGCCGCATCTTCATCGACGGCGTCGACATGGCGGGCATCCCGCCCTACGACCGGCCGGTCAACATGATGTTCCAGTCCTACGCCCTGTTCCCCCACATGACGGTGGAGAACAACGTGGCCTTCGGCCTGCGCCAGGACGGCGTGCCCAAGGATGAAATCCGCACCCGCGTGGCGGAGATGCTGGAACTGGTGAAGCTCACCCCCTTTGCCAAACGCAAGCCGCACCAGCTGTCCGGCGGCCAGCGGCAGCGCGTGGCGCTGGCCCGCTCCCTGGTCAAGAAGCCCAAGCTGCTGCTGCTGGATGAGCCGCTGGGCGCCCTGGACAAGCGCCTGCGCGAGCAGACCCAGTTCGAGCTGGTGAACATCCAGGAAAAGCTGGGCGTCACCTTCGTGGTCGTGACCCACGACCAGGAGGAGGCCATGACCATGTCCACCCGCATCGCGGTCATGGACCATGGCGCCATCGCCCAGGTGGGCACGCCCACCGAGATCTACGAATACCCCAACAGCCGCTTCACGGCGGAGTTCATCGGGTCGGTGAACATGTTCGAGGGCAACATCGTGGAATCGGAGCCCGACCACTCCCTCATCCGCTCGGTGGAGGCCGGCTGTGACCTCTATGTCACCCACACCGCCCATCTGGCGGCGGGCAGCCACTGCTGGGTCGCCATCCGGCCGGAGAAGGTCAGCATCACCAAGGAAAAGCCGGCGGAGGCCGACGGTGGCCGGAACGTGACGCGCGGCGTGGTGCGCGAGATCGCCTATCTGGGCGACATTTCCATTTACCAGATCGACCTGGCCTCCGGTAAGCGCGTGCGGGCGACGGCGCCCAACGTGACCCGGCGGACCGAGCTGCCCATCACCTGGGACGATGAGGTCTGGCTGAGCTGGCGCCCGTTCGCCGGCGTCGTCCTGACGGACTGAGGGAAGGGGACCCGCCTTGGCCGTACCGTCGCCTTCCGCCGCACCGCAGCCGTCCGGCATCCTGCCGCCTGTGGCGCCGCGCACCCTCAAGGACCGCGTGCTGCGCGTCACCCGACGCCTGGGCCTCACCGGCCGGGGGGGCGTGATCCTGGGCCCCTACGCCTGGCTGGTCCTGTTCTTCTTCATCCCCTTCCTGATCGTGCTCAAGATCAGCGTGGCGGAGCCGGCGGTGGGCATCCCGCCCTTCACCAAGCTGATCGAGTGGGTGGACGGCGGGCTGGACGTGCACGTCCGCTTCAGCGGTTTCCAGGCGCTGTTCGATGACGACCTGTACCTGCTGGCCTATTTGAACTCGCTGAAGATCGCCTTCGTCTCGACGCTGTGCTGCCTTTTCATCGGCTACCCCATGGCCTACGCCATCGCCACGGCGCCGGAAAAACGGCGCGGGCCGCTGCTGATGCTGATCATCCTGCCGTTCTGGACCAGCTTCCTCATCCGCGTCTACGCGTGGATGAGCATCCTGAAGGACGAGGGGCTGCTGAACAACCTGCTGCTCAGCCTCGGCATCATCCATGAGCCGCTGAAGATCCTGTACATGGACCTCGCGGTTTATATCGGCATCACCTATTCCTACCTGCCCTTCATGATCCTGCCGCTGTACGCGACGCTGGAGAAGATGGACCACACGCTGCTGGAGGCGGCGGCGGACCTGGGCGCCCGGCCGTGGAAGTCCTTCCTGACCATCACCCTGCCGCTGTCGCTGCCGGGCATCGTCGCGGGCTCGCTGCTGGTGTTCATCCCGGCGGTGGGTGAGTTCGTCATCCCCTCGCTGCTGGGCGGATCCGATACGCTGATGATCGGGCGTGAGCTGTGGAACCTGTTCTTCAACAGCCGTGACTGGCCCTCGGCTTCCGCCGTCGCCATCGCCCTGCTGGCCTTCCTGGTGGGCCCCATCATGATCTTCCAGCACTTCCAGGGCCGCGACCAGGACAAGGGGGCCGCCCGATGAAAAAGTCCCGCCTGCCGATGGTCTTGCTGGGCGTGGGCCTGGCCTTCCTGTACCTGCCCATCGTGCTTCTCGTGGTCTATTCCTTCAACGACAACCGCTCGCTGACCGTCTGGACCGGCGCTTCGCTGCGCTGGTACCACGAGCTGATCGAGGACGGGCAGATGCTGGAGGCGGCGTGGCTGTCGCTGCGCATCGCCTTCGCCACCGCCTGCGGGGCCGTGGTGCTGGGCACGGTGGCCGGCCTGATGCTGGCCCGCTTCGGTGCCTTCCGCGGCCGGGCCCTGTTCGCCGGCATGATCTCCGCCCCCCTGGTCATGCCCGAGGTCATCATGGGCCTGGCGCTGCTGCTGCTGTTCGTCAGCGCGGAACAGCTGATCGGCTGGCCGGCGGGACGTGGGGTGCTGACCATCATCCTGGCGCACATCACCTTCACCATGTCCTTCGTGGCCGTGGTCATCCAGTCGCGCCTGGTCAGCATGGACGCCTCGCTGGAGGAGGCGGCGATGGACCTGGGCGCGCGTCCGGCCAAGGTGTTCTTCGTCATCACCCTGCCCATCATCGCCCCGGCCATCGTTTCGGGCTGGCTGCTGGCCTTCACCCTGTCGCTGGACGATCTGGTCATCACCAGCTTCGTCTCCGGCCCGGGTTCCACCACCCTGCCGATGATCGTCTTCTCCTCCATCCGTCTGGGCCTGAAGCCGGAGATCAACGCGCTGGCCACCATCGTGGTGGCGGTGGTCGCCACCGGCATCGGCCTGGCGGGTTTTCTGGAGGCCCGCCGCGCCCGCATCCGCGAGCGTGAGGAAAGCCAGGCCGGCAAGGCCTGACGTCTCCTCGGCGGTTCGGAAGCGGACTTGTCCAAAGCGCTGATTGCCAGGCCGTAACCCTGGCTGGATACTGTCTTTTTCGGATACATGCCGCCTGGCCCAGGCGGTGGCGGAGATGTGCGCCCATGACCTACACCCCCGGTTCCCCCGCTGCGGCGGGTTTCGTCATGCCCGGTGAATGGCACCCGCACGACCGCTGCTGGATGGCCTGGCCCAACCGAGCGGAGACCTTCCCCAATGGGCTGGACGCCGCCCGCCAGGCCTATGCGGCCGTGGCCAAGGCCATCGCGCAGTTCGAGCCGGTGACCATCGTGGCTTCGCCGGGGGAGGTGGCCGACGCCTCCATCCTGTGCTCGGGCGCGCCGGTCAGCGTCATCCCGGTGCCACTGTCCGACAGCTGGATTCGCGACAACGGCCCCAGCTTCGTCATCGACGGCAAGGGCGGCATCGGCGGGGTGGACTGGGATTTCAACGCCTGGGGCCGCAACTACGATGATTTCGAGGCCGACACCCAGGTGGCGGCGGAAATCCTGAAGGGCCTGGATGTTCCCCGCTTCAAGGCGCCGCTGATCATGGAGGGCGGTTCCTTCCATGTGGATGGCGAGGGCACGCTGATCACCACCGAGGAATGCCTGCTGAACCCCAACCGCAACCCCGGCCTGACGCGGGGGGAGATCGAGGGGCATCTGCGTGATTTCCTCGGTGTGCGCCAGATCATCTGGCTGGGCCGGGGGTATGAGCAGGACGAAACCGACGGCCACATCGACGAAATCGCGTGCTTCATCCGCCCCGGCCTGGTGCTGGCCATGACGACGGACGATCCCGACGATCCCAACTTCGACACCTTCCAGGACAATATCGAGCGGCTGTCCATGGCGACCGACGCCCAGGGACGGGAGTTGGATATCGTCACCCTGCGCACGCCGGCGCGGCAGGAACAGGCGGGCGTGCGCCTGACCCTGTCCTACACCAACTTCTACCTGGCCAACGGCGGCGTTGTCCTGCCCGCCTTCGAAGACCCGATGGATGCGGAGGCCGCCAAGCTGTTCAGCCGCCTCTACCCCGACCGCCAGATCGTGCAGGTCCCGGCGCTGGACATCGTGCGCGGCGGCGGCGGCATCCATTGCATCACCCAGCAACAGCCTCGCCCCTGAGAGTGGCGCGGCTGCTGCGTGGGCAGGCGTCGTTCATCAGTTCACCGTCGTCTGGGCCTGCTGCAGCGCGCCGCTCAGGTTGGTGACGCAGCGGTCGTAGATCTCGGTGCCCGCGGTCAGGCCGGCTTCGGCGCAGGCGGTTTTGCTGCGTTGCTCATGCATCTTCTTGGTCATGGACAGCGTCTCCTTCAGGCTGGCGACGCAGGCGGCGTACTGGGTGTCGGCGGGGCTGACGTGCAAGGCGTCCTGGCAGGCGCGGTCGATCGACGGGTGCACGGTGACGGTCGGCATTGCGTCGGCGGCCAGGACCGGCTGGGCGCCCAGGGCAAACAGGGTGGCGATGACGGCGGCGGAAGACTTCAACATAGCATGATCTCCTTCAAGGGTCGGCGTGCCAAATGTCCGGCACGCTATCGGTGTATGGGTGTTTTATAAGGGTGGGAGCATCTACTGGATTGGACAATTCAGTTGTTTATGGAACAATCACTGATGTTATTTTTATGAATATTTGTACAATCCAACCTTCTTTTTATATTTGTGCCAGTTTGGGTGCAGTTAAGGGCGCACTGCTAAGGAAACGGATGGCAGCCGCCTGATTTTGCGTTTGGATTCGGGGCGACGGTGGGTGCATCGTCCGAAAAACCGCCGGTCGCCATCACCCCGAAGGCCGCGGTCCTTGTCAGACGGAAGCTCCACCATGATCGTCCGGGACCGGCCCGGCCTGTTGCGGCTGTTCTTCATCCTGCGCGGCTCCATCGTTCTGCGCATCCTGCCCCAGGTGCTGGTCATCTTCGTGTTGTCAGCGGGCGTGGTATGGGCGCGTGCCACCCATCCGGGCTGGGTGCCCGCCTTCAATGGCGCGCCTTTCGCCTTATTGGGCATCGCCCTGTCGGTGTTCTTGGGCTTCCGCAACAACGCCTGCTACGACCGCTGGTGGGAGGCGCGCAAGGACTGGGGCCAGCTGCTCTACACCGTGCGCGACCTGGGCCGGCAGACGCTGGTGCTGGACCGGGAGGGCCAGGGCGGGAAGGAGCCCAAGGCCGCGCGCCGCCAGCTGCTGCGCCTGGCCATGGCCTTTGGCCACGCCTTGGTCTGCCACCTGCGGCCCGGCGGCGACGCCACCAAGCCGCGCCGCTTCCTGTCGGCTGGCCAGCTGGCGGGCTTCGAGGCCAGCCGCAACCGCCCGGATTTCCTGCTGCGCCAGATGGGCCAAGTCCTGGCAGAGCTGCTGGCTGGCGGCTATGTAAGCGACATCCAGTACACGGTGCTGGAGAGCACGCTGGGCCGCATGTCGGCCGTCCTGGCGGCGTGCGAGCGCATTCGCAACACGCCGGTGCCCTTCGGCTACACCCTGTTGCTGCATCGCACGGCCTATCTATTCTGTTTCCTGCTGCCCTTCGGCTTCGCCGACGTCCTGCACTGGGGCACGCCCTTCATCACCGGGCTGGTGGCCTACACCTTCTTCGGCCTGGACGCCCTGGGGGACGAATTGGAGGAGCCGTTCGGCACCCGGCTCAACGCCCTGCCCATCGAGGCCCTGGCTGATACCATGGAGATCAATTTGCGCGAGGCGCTGGGGGAGACGGACCTGCCATCCCTGCCGCAGCCCAAGGGCCACGTGCTGATGTGACCGCCGGCGGCCCGCGCCCTGGGATAGGGCGCGGGGCCGAAAGGGGGCGGTCAGTTCGGGGCCAGCAGCACCTGGTTCAACGCGCCGTCCAGGTTGGCGACGCAGCGTTCGAATCCGTTGGTGCCAGGCGTAAGCCCCACCTCGGCGCAAGCGTTGCCGGTGGGTGCCGGGCGATGATTCTGGGGCTGGGCGGCGGCAACGGCCTGGTTCAGGGTGGCGACGCAGGCGGCATAATTGGTGTTGTTGACGGTCAGTCCCAAGGTCGACTGGCAGGCATGCTGGACAGTGGCGGTGCCGGGGGCCGTGACGGTGACCGTCAGCGGGGCGGCCGCGAAGGCCGGGGCGGCGACACTGGCACCCAGCAGGGCGGCGACGACGCCGGTTTTAATAAGCATCGGCAAAGTCCGAGTGTTCATGGCCTTTACTCCATGTTGAGAAGGTCGGTTTTTAAGAGCGGATTTTTAAAGGATGCCCGCTTCGAGAGCGGGCGGAGGCTCAGTTCGCGGACAGCTGGGCCTGGGTCAGGGCGCCGTCCAGGTTGGCGACGCAGCGGCCATAGTCGGCGCTGCCGGGGGCCAGGCCCACGTCCGCGCAGGCGGTGTTGGCGGCCGTCTGCGGCTGGGTGCTGGCGGCGTGTATCCCAGCGGCGCGCGCCTGGGCCAGCGTGGCGACGCAGGCCGCGTAGCCACTGTCGTTGACGGTCAGGCCCAGGGTCTGTTCGCAGGTGTGCTGGATGGTGGTGGCCTCGGGGGCGGCGACCGGGGCGGCAAATGCCGGGGCGGCGAGGGTGGCGGCGCCCGTCAAGGCGGCGGCGACGGTGATCCTGATCGACGCAGACAGAGTCCGGGTGTTCATGGCCTAAGCTCCTTTAATTTGACATCGCGTTGAGGGGTTTTGTTTTTCCCGCGCTGGGAATGCCAATAAGACGCCGGCCAGATCGCTTTATTCCCGGGCACGAAAATTTTTTTGAATTTTTTTTGAGAGGCGGAAAACTCAGCCTTCCACGAAGGCGCGCAGGCGGGAAAGGGCGTCGTCCCACTGTGCCGATACGGCGTCGAGATAGCCGCGCGCCGCCGCCACCGGCTCCGGCTGGAAGGCGAAGCGGCTTTCCCGGCCCACCCGCACGCAGGCCACCAGGCCGGCATCCTGCAGCACGTGCAGATGCTTGGTCACCGCCTGGCGGGTCAGGGTGGTGTCGGCCGACAGGGCGGCGATGGACCGCGCGTGCCCATCGCTGAGGCGGGACAGCAGGGACAGGCGGGTGGAATCGCCCAGGGCGGCGAAGACCGTGGCGGGGTTGGCGGCGGGGTTGGCCGCGACGGCCTCAGTCATTCATCGGCCCTTCGATATGGGCGCGGATGTTGTGCGCCTGGGCTGTCCACCCGCCCTCGTTCATGCGCAGCGCCTCGACCCGGCGATGGTCGGGCAGGGTGTCGAAGCCGCTTTCGGTGATGGTCAGCAGGGTGCCACCGTCCCGCTCCTCCAGCTTAAATTCCACCAGGGTCGGTGTTTCGCTGGAATAATCCTTCTCCGGATCCACGGCGTAGGGATGCCAGGTGTAAGAGAACAGGTGCGGTTCCTCCATCCGCACCACGGTGGCTCGCCACTTCACATGCTCATAGCCGGGATGGGTGATACGGCCGGTCGCGTCCTGGCCCGGGACGAAGGGCCCGTCCAGCTTGACCCTGAACCAGGTGCCGAATTCCTCATGGTCGGTCAGGGCGCGCCACACCCGGGAGATGGGGGCCTTCAACTCGATATACTTGCGAATATGATCGGACATTTTGCGCAACCTCCTGGTTGCTGTTTTATAGCCTGCCCAAACAAAAACGGCAACCTAGTGGTTGCCGTTTTAATCCAGTAACCGATCTGTACAAGCGCGGGGACGACGTTTGGTTCGCCGCCATGCCCGCGAAAGCTCAAATCTTGGTACGCAGCTGCCGACGCGCCTCGTCCGCCAGGGGGTGCAGCGCCTGGGCCGAGGCGTCGGCCACCAAGCTGTAGCCCATACCGCGGTTGCACCAGGTGACGCCGCCGACATCGTCCTTCTGGTGCTCGGTCATGGGGGCGTCGCCGTCCTGCTTCATGGGCCGCACCAGCATGGCGATGCGGTTGCCGCTGCTGTCGTCGTAGAAGAACATGGCGCCCGGGCCGTGGGCGGTGGCGACCAGGCGCCCGCCCATGAACCGGTAGCCGGAGGCCGACAGGTCGGGCACCGCCACCTTGCGGTCCAGCCGCTGCGACACCCAGCGCAGCAGCTGCTCCTGCTCGCCCGCATGCATCTCCACCGGCCGCACCGCGTCGGCGGCGTAGACGCGGTAATTGTCCATGGCCTCCTGAGTCAGCATGCTCTCAGGGTTCATCGACGCCTTGCCGGCGGTGATGCCGTGCATGGACCAGCCGCCGGCCCCGCCGATCAGCACCAGGGCCACGGCGGCGGCGATGTTGCGCCAGAGGCCGGCCCCCGGAGCAGAGAGCCACGAGTGCGCCTGGCGGTGTTGCCGCGCCTCGATCAGGCGGGCCAGATTCAGGCGGTCGGGCACCGGCTCTTCCGCGATGGGGGCCAGGGCGGCGCGCAAGGCCTGACGCTGGGCGGCGTAGGCGGCCACCCGCCGGGCGGCGTCGGGGTGGGTGGACAGGTACTCCTCAACCTCCTCTTGGCGCCGCTCGTCCAGGGCGTGGTCGACGTAGGCCTGGAAGTCTTCTTCGGTGATGGGGCGGCCGGGGTTCATTTCACTCTCCTGAAAATTCCAGCGCCGAAAACGGGGCGATGGATGGTGGCGCCGCCCTTCGCAGCCTCCTGCGCGGGGGCGCCCTCCATCTTCTGCAACAGCTTTTCCCGCGCCCGGGCCAGGCGGGACATGACGGTGCCGATGGGGATGTCCAGAACCCGCGCGGCCTCGGCATAGGTCAGGTCTTCCACCGATACCAGCAACAGCACGCTGCGCTGGTCCTCCGGCAGGCTTTGCAGGGCCTGTATCACATCGGCGTGGTGCAGCGCGTCCTCCTGCGTCGCCGGCCGGGCGATCATGGCCTCGTCCACACCGTCGTCCAGGGTGACATGGCTGCCGCGCCGCCGGTTTTGGCGCATATGGCTGACGGCCAGGTTGTGCAGGATGGTGAACAGCCAGGTGCGGGCGTCACCGTCCTGCCGCCGCTGGTGCCAGCGGGTGATGGCCCGCTCCAGACAATCCTGCACCAGATCGTCCGCCGTGGCGTGATCCTTCACCAGCGCCCGGGCATAACGGCGCAGTGGAGGAATCAGCGGCTCGACCAGCAGCATCATGTCGTTCATGGCACGCATCCCTCGGTCCGGGGTCCACCGTCAGCGACGGGTGCGCCAGGCCGCCATGCTCTGGAACACGCCATCCTTGAAAATGAGGCCATGCATCAGGGCGGCGGACAAGTGGGCGATCACCGTGAGGAACAAAGCGTACGCCAGATAGGTGTGCAGGTGGCGCAGGGATGCGTACAGCCCCCTGTCCGGCGACAGCAGCGGCGGGAGGTGCACAGCACCCCAGACGGTGATGGGGTAGCCGCCGGCCGACAGCATGGACCAGCCCACCAGCGGCAGGGCGATCATCAAGGCGTACAGCACCAGGTGTGACAGGTGGGCGACGGCCTTCTGCGGCGCCGGCATGTCCGCCGGCAGCGGCGGCGTGCCCTTGGCGGCACGCACGGCCAGGCGGATCAGCACCAGCAGCAGCAGGGTGACGCCCACCGACTTGTGCAGCGGCACCAGCCAGTCGTGGCTGGCCCCGACGGTGGAGACCATGCCCACGCCGATGAACAGCATGGCGATGATCAGAACGGCCATCAGCCAATGCAGCAGCCGGGCGGCGCCGCTGAACGTGGTCGATTTCATTGCGCGGACTCCTTGGCGGCGGGCTGGCTGGAAGCGGGGGCGGGGAAGGCCTTGTCGGCCGCCAGCGCGCTGGCAGCCGCGGGTTCACCTGTGCGGCGGGTGTAGCCCACGGCGTAGACGGAGGAACGCGCGGCCAGCAGCGGATCGTCGGAGGGCGACACGCCGGCGGGCAGGATGGTGGGGTCGAAGTTCACGTCGCGACAGGGGCCGTCATCCTCGGCCACCGCGCGGTCGATGGTCAGCGTGCCGACCTCCACCCGCTGCCGGTCGTCCGGCCAGGGCTTAGTGGCGTCGTCGGTGGGATCGCCGGCGTTGGGCAGGATGACGGACAGATGCCAAACCAGCGTGCCCTGGGCGAGGCGGCCCGCGACCTCATCGAACAGGAAGTCGCGCGGCCGGTCGGCCAGCGTCGCCTTGTCCAGCTCCTCGAACGGCGCCTCGGGGGTGAAGATCCAGCGCACCACCCGGGTCTGGCCCCGGTCGTTGGTGAAGCGGAAGGCGTTGACGCTGTTGTAGTTGGCGTTGGCGAAACTGCTGGGCAGGGGCGCCTTGGCCATATAGTCGGCAAAGGCCTTGGTTTCCGGATGCTGCGCCATGTAGGCCTGCACCTTGGCCGGATCTGGCTTACCCGTTGCGGGGTCGGGCGTGGTCGCCAGCTGGAAGTCGAGGAATGCCTGCGGTGTGGCCACGGGGAACACGGGCACGTGGTTCAGCGCCATGCGCCATTGTTCGCCCTGCGGCAGGTCGAACTTCAGTGCCAGGCTGTGGAAGGTGACGCGGCCGTCACCGGCGTTGGGCACGCCGCCGGCCAGCGAGAAGCGGCCGATGACCGGGGTGGTGGCCTGGCGGAACAGGCTGGCCTTGCTGAGGGCCAGGCCCTGGCCGTTGCCGTCGAAATGGCCGACCACGCATAGCCCCTTGGCATGGGCGCGACGGAAGCCGTC
Organism: Nitrospirillum amazonense; assembly: GCF_007828035.1. GTDB lineage: Bacteria > Pseudomonadota > Alphaproteobacteria > Azospirillales > Azospirillaceae > Nitrospirillum > Nitrospirillum amazonense. The sequence goes on from NZ_VITV01000002.1 coordinate 126,086, forward strand.
ATGTTTGCCGTCATGGCCCTCCAGCGCGTTCACGATCTGGGCCGGCTGCAGCCGGCCGGGCGACAGCCAGCCGCCGGCATAGGCGAAGGCGGCGGTGGCCCCGCCCGCGACGGCGGCGATGGCCAGCAGCGACACCAGGCTGCGGCGGCTGAGGATGTCCTGAACTCGATAGCCAGGCATGGGCGGGGTCCCTTTCGGCCTTGGAAACGGGCCCCCAAGGGGGCCGCACCCCCCATTGACGCCGCCGCCGGCGGATTATTCCAGACGGGGCGAAATTTTTTCTATTGAAGCGACGTCAATGCGCGAAGCCGGGGCAAGCGTCGTCGTCCTGCACGCCATCCGCCTGCGTGCCGCCCTTGTCCGTGGCGGCGGCGATGGCGGTCAGGCTGAGGGCGCAGACGGCCAGGCCTGCGCCCAGCCAGGGCAAATTCCCGTAGGCTACGCCATGGTCGATGGCGATGCCGCCGAACCAGGCGCCGAGCGCGTTGCCCATGTTGAAGGCGCCCTGATTCAGGGTGGAGGCGAGGTTGGGCGCGCCGCGCGCCTGGTCCACCACCCGCATCTGCAAGGGGGAGCCGACGGAGAAGGCGGCGATGCCCCAGAGCACCAGCGTGGGCACGACGCCCAGGGGCGTGGCGCTGGTCCATACCAAGGCCACCAGGATCAGGGTGATGATGCCGAAGGTGGTCATGACCACGGGCATCATCTTCCAGTCGGCCAGGCGCCCACCCACCAGGTTGCCCACCGTCAACCCCACGCCGAATAACAGCAGGACGTAGGTGACCTGATCGGGGGTGAAGCCGGTGACACGCTCCAGCAGCGGGGTGATGTAGGTTAGCACGCTGAACAGGCTGGCGGAGGAGATGACGCTGATCATCATGGCCATGGCGACCTGGGGGCGGCCCAGCACGCGGAACTCGCCCAGCAGGCTGCCGCCGCTGCTGCCCGGCAAGCCGCGCGGCAGCCACAGGGTCAGGGCGGCGGCGGCGATGACGCCAATGGCGACCACGGCCCAGAAGGTGGCGCGCCAGCCCAGCTCATGCCCCAGCGCCGTACCCAGGGGCACGCCCAGCACGTTGGCCAGCGTCAGGCCGGAAAACATCAGGGATATGGCCTGGCCCCGCTTGTGCCGCGGCACTAGGCCAGCCGCCACCACGGCGCCAATGCCGAAGAAGGTGCCGTGCGACAGGGCGGTGACGATGCGCGCCGCCATCAGCAGCCCGTACGTGGGCGCCACCGCGCAGCAGAAGTTGCCGAAGATGAAGATGCCCATCAGACCGATCAGCGCGCTTTTGCGCGGCAGCCGCGCGGTCGATACCGCCAGGATGGGGGCGCCCACCACCACGCTCAAGGCATAGGCGGTGACCAGCATGCCGGCCTGCGGGATGGTGACGCGCAGATCCTGCGCCAGATCCGGCAGCATGCCCATGATCACAAACTCGGTCGTGCCAATACCGAAGGAGGCGATGGCGAGGGCGAGCAGGGGCAATGGCACTGGAATCACTCCGGAATCGGCGACGCTGTCGGGGATGCCCTTAGCATCGCCGAAAATAGGTAAGCGCTGTCATGCTGCGTTGCAGCAGGAGGCATGACGCTACGGGATGGCGGTCCGGGAACTTTGTGAAGGTCGCTTATTCGGGCGCGCGCAGCCAGCGCTCGGCCGCCGCCGCCGCCCGTTCCGCATAGCCGGGCTGGTCCGGGCCCAGCAGGGGCAGGCCCCATTCCGCCACCACGCGGGCGATGCCGGCCGCGTCCACGGGCAGGCCCAGTTCCTTCAGGCGCCAGGCCATGTTCATCTCCTGGCCCCAGAAATAGATCCGGGTGGCGCCGGTGTTGGCGGCCATGGTCCGCACCTGGGCCTCACGGTCCAGGCCGTGCAGCGGCAGCCAGATGTCGGCCAGCAGGGTGTCGAAGGGCTGGTCGTCCACCGGCGTCCAGGTGTAGGCGTCGCCCTGGTGGATGGTGATCTTGGCGGCGGCCTCGGGCGGCAACTGGCGGAAGATGCCCGACTGTTCCACCGCCGCCAGCACTTCCGGATCGAACTCCACCACGGTGACGGCGGTGACGGCGGGGTTCAGGGCGGCGTTGGCCACGGCCCAGCCCATGCCCATGCCCATCACCACCGTACGACCACTGGCCAGCTGACAGCCGATCTCCTGGCTTTCCGTTTCCATGGGCGTCATCGACATCCAGGCGCGGGTGTTGCCGCTGTCGTGGCGGATCAGCGCCGCCATGTTTTCCACCATGCGCGGCCCGGACCAATAGCCGGGGCAGATGACCAGGGCCGCCAGCCGCATCTCCCACCGTTCCCCCATGAAGGGCTGGTAGGTGGGGTAGAACAGGGGGAAGGCGGCGGTGTCGGGCATGCGGAACTCCGGACCAGAAGGGGCGATCGGGGCCAAGAAAAAAGCCGCCGGCGCCGGGGGCGCGGGCGGCTTTGATCGACGTATCAAGGCATCGGGTCTCTGAAGCTCAAGGGTTTACTTCAGGTCGTCGGCCTTGCTGATGATGTGGGTGACGATGCCGTAATCCTTGGCCTCTTCCGCCGACATCCAGAAGTTACGGTCCGTGTCCTGCTCGATCTTCTCAAGCGGCTGGCCGGTCTCACGGGCGATGATGCTGTTCAGACGCTTGCGCATCTTCACGATCTCGCGCGCCTCGATGGCGATGTCGGTGGCCTGGCCGCCGGTGCCGCCCATCGGCTGATGGATCAGGAAGCGGGTGTTGGGCAGGCAGTAGCGGTTTTCCTTGGCCGCACCCAGGAAGATGTGCGCGCCGGCGCTGGCCACCCAGCCGGTGCCCAGGACCAGGACGCGCGGGCGGATAAACTGCAGCACGTCGTGGATGCTGTCGCCGCTTTCGACATGGCCGCCTTGGGAGTTGATCACCAGGCGGATGGGGTCGTCGCTCTCGGCCGCCATGGCGAGCAGCTGGGCGACCGTGCTCTCGGCGATCTTCTGGTTGATCTCACCGAAAAGCAGGATGGTGCGGCTCTTGAACAGGCTTTGGGCCACGGGGGAGAAGGGCGCGCCTTTGGACTTCTCCTCCTTGCCGCCTTCCGGAGCGGACTCGGGGGCGTCGGGTTCTTCGTCGTCGAAGCGGATCGGCAGGGTCACCAGGATCTCCTTGGGAACGAACAAGGCGGGGGCCAGACCGGCGGCCCATCCGCGCACCCTTATCAGGTAGCGGGATTCGCCGCCCCATTCAACCCGCCCGTGACAGAAGGCTTTTACCATGATCGGCTACCCCGGCCGGTCTAGCAAGGGTGGCGCGCCGCTCTCGGCATCGGTAAAGGTTAAGGCCGCATCGGCTGGAGACGGGATCACATGATGGGGCAGGGGCCGGCACCCTTCCTGGAATTGCAGGGCGTGACCAAGCGCTATCCCAACGGGACGCTGGCGCTGACCGACATCTCGCTGGCGGTGGGCGCGGGGGAGTTCCTGGCCATCGTCGGCGCCAGCGGCTGCGGCAAGAGCACCATCCTGCGCCATGTCGCCGGCCTGGTGGCACCCACGTCCGGCCGCATCGCCTGGGCCCAGCCGGCCGCCACCGGCGGTATCGGCCCAGGTGGGATAGGCATGGTCTTTCAAGAGCCGACACTCATGCCCTGGGCCCGCATCCAGGACAATGTCCGCCTGCCGCTGGACCTGGCCAAGGTGCCGCGCGCCGAAGCCGACGCCCGCGTCAGCGCCCTGCTGGCCCAGGTGGGGTTGGCCGATTTCGCCCGGGCCTATCCGCGTGAGCTGTCGGGCGGCATGAAGATGCGCGCCTCCATCGCCCGCGCCCTGGTCACCCGGCCGCGCCTGCTGCTGATGGATGAGCCGTTCGCGGCGTTGGATGAGATCACGCGGCAGAAGCTGAACGACGACCTGCTCGCCCTGTGGCGGGAGCAGCGCTTCACCGCCATGTTCGTGACCCACAGCGTCTATGAGGGCGTGTACCTGGCCAATCGCGCCATCGTCATGGCCCCCCGGCCGGGACGCATCCATGCCGACATCCCGCTGGATCTGCCCTATCCCCGGGACGAGGCCCTGCGCACCGACGCCCGATACGCCGCCGCGTGCCGCACGGTTTCCTTGGCTCTGGCGGAGGCTATGCGGCCACCGGGGCGGCCATCGGGGGAGAGTGCGGCATGAACACGGTGCGTCGCGTGGCCCCCGTCATCCTGGGCGGGATCGTCCTGGCGGCTTGGGAGGGACTGGTGCGCCTGTTGGCCATCCCCGCCTTCGTCCTGCCGCCGCCCAGCGCGGTGGTGGCGGCGCTGCTGGCCGATCCCAACACGTTGGGCCTGTCGCTGTGGTTCACGCTGACCGTGACCCTACAGGCCTTCGCCCTGGCGGTGGTGGGCGGGGTGGCGCTGGCCATTCTGTTCACCCGGTCGCCGCTGCTGGCCTCCGCCCTCTATCCCTACGCCGTCATCCTGCAGGTGACACCGGTGATGGCCATCGCGCCGTTGCTGCTGGTCTGGGTGGGGTATGAGCGGGTGGACCTGGCGCAGCTGATCCTGGCCTGGATCGTCGCCTTCTTCCCCATCCTGGGCAACACCACCCTGGGCCTGCGCTCCGCCGACGCGGGCTTGCGCGACCTGTTCCGGCTGTACGGCGCCAGCAAGTGGCAAGTGCTGTGGCGGCTGGAGCTGCCCTCGTCCTTGCCCTACCTGCTGGCCGGCATGAAGATCTCGGGCGGGCTGGCGCTGATCGGCGCCGTGGTGGCGGAGTTCGTGGCGGGGTCGGGGACGGGTAGCGGCCTGGCCTGGCGCATCGTTGATGCCAGCAACCGCCTGAACACGCCCCGCATGTTCGCGGCCCTGGCGCTGCTTTCCCTGCTGGGCATCACCATCTTCGCGCTGCTGTCTCTGGTGCAGCGCCTGGCGCTCCGGCGGTGGCACGACAGCGAGGCAAGCCGCTCGTGATGTACCAAGGGCATGAGGAGGAGCCTCATGCCCTGGTAGGCCACGGCCCTGTTTACGTAAATGGGGGGCCGCCGGAGCGTTTTGGGGAGCGTAGCGGACTGAAACGCGAGGATAAGCCCAAGGGCGCGGATGCGCCCGCCCGGCGTCTGAGGGTCTGCTGACCTACTTGTCGTAGTTCAGCAGCGACAGCACCGGCACATCCAGCTTCTTGCGGCCTTCCAGGAAGTCCAGCTCGATCAGGAAGGCGGCGGCGCGCACGTCGGCGCCGACGTCGCGCAACAGCTTGATGGCGGCGGTCATGGTGCCGCCGGTGGCCAGCAGGTCGTCCACCACCACCACGCGCTGGCCGGGTTTCACCAGGTCGGCCTGGATCTCCACCGTGTCGCTGCCGTACTCCAGATCATAGGAGTGGCGCACCACGTCGCCCGGCAGCTTGCCCTTCTTGCGCACCATGGCGAAGCCCAGGCCCAACTTCAGCGCCAGGGGGGCGGCCATCAGGAAGCCGCGGGACTCGATGCCCACGATGAAATCGATGCCCGTTTCCTGGATCAGTCGGGCCATGCGGCCCATGGCGACGGCCCAGGCGTCGGCGTGCGCCAGCAGCGGCGAGATGTCGTAGAACAGGATGCCGGGCTTGGGATAGTCCGGGACGCCGCGGATGTGGCTCTTCAGGTCCATGGGGAAAGGCCTCGGGGGAAACGGAAACGCCCCGGTCCCGGGGCGCGAAATCATAGGGGAGGCTGGTCCGGCATGCCAGCGCCAAGCCGTGCCGCAACCGCCCAATGGACACCTCGCGGCCGCTGCTGTTGACCCGCAGCGGGCCTTTCTGTCAAGTGAAGGACGAGCAAGGCCGCCCGGCGCCCCCGTCAGGAGGGGGCGGGGACGGCGAAGGGGCGAGATGGCGGCGGCAGGCAGCGGCGTGATCAAGACGGCATGGGACGGCGACCATTGGTTGCTGGCCGCACTGGGCCGTTGGGATCTGGCGGGGGCGGAGCATCTGGACACGGCGCTGACCCGCCTGAAGCCGGAGCGCAAGCCGGGCCAGGTGCTGCTGGACCTGTCCGGCCTGTCGGGCATGGACACCGCCGGCGCCCTGGTGCTGGACCGCCTGATCGAGCGCCTGCGGGCGGAGGGGGAGACGGTAGCCGTGGTCGGCGCGACGCCGGCCCAGTGCACCCTGCTGCGCGACGTGCGTCGCGCCGTGGTGCGCCATCCCGAGGTCACCACGCCGCACCGGCCCTTTCACGACCTGCTGGAGCGGGTGGGCAAGGGTGCCTTCAGCTTGGCGCAGGACGCGTTCCAGTTGCTGAGCTTCTTCGGGCTGGTGTTCATCACCATCGCCCGCGTAGCCCGTAATCCGCGCCGTTTCCGCTGGACGGCCTTCTTCTTCCACCTGGAACAGGTGGGCCTGAACGCCCTGCCCATCATCGGCCTGCTGACCTTCCTGATCGGCGTGGTGCTGGCCTATCAGAGTGCTGATCAGCTGCGGCGATTCGGCGCCGAAATCTTTGTCGTCAACCTGCTGGGCATCGGCATCCTGCGCGAACTGGGGGTGCTGATCACCTCCATCATCGTCGCCGGCCGCTCCGGTTCCGCCTTCACCGCGCAGATCGGCACCATGAAGGTGAACCAGGAGGTGGACGCCATGCAGGTGCTGGGGCTGGACCCCATCGAGATGCTGGTGCTGCCCCGCCTGGCCGCCCTGTTCGTGGCCCTGCCGTTGGTCAGCTTCTACGCCGACGTGGTGGGGCTGTTCGGCGGCGCGGTCATGTCCTACGGCACGCTGGACATCACGCTGGGCCAGTTCCTGCGGCAGTTGCAGGTGGCGGTCAGCCCGACCACCATGCTGGTGGGCCTGATCAAGGCGCCGGTCTTCGCCATGGTCATCTCGCTGGTCGGCTGCTTCGAGGGCCTGAACGTGACCGGCAGCGCCGAAAGCGTGGGCAAGCTGACCACCCGGTCGGTGGTCGAATCCATCTTCCTGGTGATCGTGCTCGACGCGCTGTTCTCCATCCTTTTCTCCTATCTCAAGATCTGAGGGACGCCGATGAGCCTTGGCAACTCAGAGGGGGGCAACCTGGTGGGAGACCCGGTGGGAGACAACATGACGCCGGTCATCCAGGTGCGCGGCCTGGTCACCCGCTTCGGCCGCCAGACGGTGCATGACGGGGTAGATCTGGATGTGCGCCGGGGCGAGGTGATGGGCGTGGTCGGCGGGTCCGGCACGGGCAAGTCCGTGCTGCTGAAGGAGATCATCGGCCTGTTGCGCCCCACCGCCGGCCGGGTGGAGGTGCTGGGCACCAACATGTGGACGGCCGACAGCGCCGCCCGTCGCACTATCCAGAGCCGCTGGGGCGTGCTGTTCCAGGACGGCGCCCTGTTCAGCTCCATGACCGTGGCGGAGAACGTCATGGTGGCGCTGAAGGAGCACACGGATCTTGAGGACTGTCTGATCCAGGAACTGGCCCGCATCAAGATTTCCATGGTGGGCCTGCCGCCGGACAGCTGCTCCAAATACCCGTCCCAGCTGTCGGGCGGCATGCGCAAGCGCGCCGGCCTGGCCCGCGCCCTGGCGCTGGATCCGGAAATCCTGTTTCTGGATGAGCCGACGGCCGGCCTGGACCCCATCGGTGCCGCGGCTTTCGATGAGCTGATTGGGACATTACAGCGCAGCTTGGGCCTGACCGTCGTCATGGTTACCCATGATTTGGACAGCCTTTATGCCATTTGCGATCGCATCGCGGTGCTGGTCGACCGTAAGATGAGGGTGGGAACCATTGACATGTTGCTGGCGGACACGCATCCCTGGATCCATGACTACTTCCATGGACCGCGCGGCCGCGCGGCCGTGAAGAGCTGAGCAGTTAGGGGCTGAATTCACATGGAAACGCGCGCCAGCTACGCGCTCGTCGGCGGGTTCATCCTGGCACTGACGGCGGCCCTGTTCATCGCCATCGTCTGGCTGGCCAAGGTCCAGTTCGACAAGGCGTCGACCCCTTACCGCATCTATTTCTCAGGCTCCGTCACCGGCCTGGTGGCGGGCAGCCCCGTGCGCTATCGCGGCGTGGCCGTGGGCCGCGTCACCGACATCCGCATCGATCCCGGCAACGTGGAACGCATCGAGGTGAAGGTGGAGGTGCCCAAGGACACCCCCATCAAGTCCGACGCCGTGGCCTCGCTGGAGCCGGTGGGCGTTACCGGCGGCGTCTATGTCGAGATCGCCGGCGGCAGCCAGGAGGCGCCGCTGCTGCGCGAGACGCAGAACGACGTCGACGTGCCCGTCATCCCCTCGCGCCCCAGCAACATCGCCTCACTGCTGCAGGAGGCGCCCCACCTGCTGGAAAACCTGATCAAGCTGTCTGACAGCCTGGCGGGTTTCATGACGCCGGACAACCAGAAGGCCTTCGCCTCCATGTTGGCCAACCTGGCGTCCACCGCCGGGGCCGCCAACGGCACGGTGCAGGACGCAGGCCATCTTGTGAACGAGCTGCGCGGCAGTGTGCGCGAGATCAGCAAGCAGACCGAGGCGCTGCTGGTCGATACCCGCACCACCGTGAACACGGTGGGCAGCGACGCCAAGCGCATCAGCGGCAACCTGAACCAGTCGGCGGAGGACGTGAAGGTCCTGACCCGCAACCTGAACCAGACCGTGGAGCAGCTGCGCGGCATGGTGGAGGAGAATCGCGGGCCCATCCGCGACTTCACCTCCAGCGGCCTTTATGACCTGACCCAGCTGATCGGTGACCTGCGCACGCTCAGCAACAACCTGTCGCGGGTGACCAACCGTATCGAGAACGATCCGTCCGGCTTCTTGTTCGGTGGCCGGCAGCGTGGGGTGGAGGTGAAATGAGGGGGGCCCACAAGGGTACGATGAGCCGGCGCCGCCTGCTGGCGCGCGGGATGGGGGTGATGGGCGGCGGCCTGGCGCTGGGGGCGCTGCCCGCCTGTTCCGTGTTCGACAGCCCGCCGCACGTGGTGCGGCTGACGGCCGCGCGCGAGTTCTCGCCGGCTCCGCCCGTGGGCTGGCAGCTGCTGGTGGGCGTGCCCACCACCACCTCGGTGCTGAACACCACGCGAATCGCATTGCGCCGCCTGGAGGGGGACTTCGGTTATTTTGATGCCGAGTGGCAGGACCCGATGCCGGAGATGGTGCAGGGCCTGCTGATCGAGTCCTTCGAATATTCCGGCCGTATCTCGGGTGTGGGACGCGAGGGGTCGGGCCTGCGCGCCGACTATGTCCTGCTGACCGATATCCGCGATTTCCAGGCGGAATATCCCCACGCGACGGTGGAGGACGTGCCCACCGTGCATGTCCGTGTCCAGTGCAAGATGGTGACGCTGCCCCGCCGCACCATCCAGGAAAGCCAGGGCTTCGAAATCCGGGTGCCGGCCAAGTCCACGGGCTTCCCCGCCGTGCTGGCGGCTTATGACGAGGCCTTCCACACGCTGGCCCGGCAGGTGGCCGAATGGGCCTTGCAGCCCGGGCGGCGCGCCGGCGGCGGCGTCTAAGGGAAGGGAACGGCCATGCCCTTCCTCCGGGGCCCCGCGCGCGGCAGTTCCGTTGTCGATGGCCTGCCATACGAGACCCTGACCCGGCTGGTGGAGGCCGCGCGCGAAGTCAGCCTATGCACGCGGGTGCTGGCCAAGACCGGCGACACTGTGCTGAGCGAGGTCTTGCGCGACGTGGTGCCGCCGCTGGACCCCTGGCACCATCATCCGCCGGGGGATGTCTACGACAGCGAATACCACGCCCAATACTACTTCCACGCCCACCCGGAGTCGGAACTGGTTGGTGAGGAGATGGGGCATTTTCACACCTTCATGAGGCCCCTGGGCATGCCGGATGGGGTGGCGCCGGCGCCCTTGCCCGATCTCCAGCCCGACTCCGACGGCAACGCCGCGCTCAGCCACCTGGTGGGGATTTCCATCGACGGCATGGGCCGGGTGACACGGTTGTTCACCACCAACCGCTGGGTGACAGGGGAAACCTGGTACGCGGCGGCCGACGTGGTGCGGATGCTGGAAGGCTTCCAGATCGACCACGCCCGGCCGTCCTGGCCGCTGAACCGCTGGATCACCGCGGTCGTTAATCTGTACCGCTATGAAATTATTGAGCTTTTGCAAGAAAGAGATGCAACTGTCGGTCGCTGGCAGGCGGAACGCCCCGGCAGTTACGTCTATGAGGACCGCGATCTCGAAGTGACATCGGAACGGCTGGTGGACGTGGACGGCCGCATCCAGGAGCTGGAGCGCGCGCTGCGTCGGCGCAACCGTCAGCAATCCCCTATGGCGGATCCCGCGTAGCAGCCCCTGGGCATAGGCGGGGAATATCACCCAAATGGCGTTGGCCAAGACGGGGAAGGCTGTATTATTACTGGGCAATGGTTACCCGGCGTGCATCGGGAACCTTAATGGTGGTGAAGCCTGGTACCCCCGGTCCGGCCGCGCATGACGGCCGAGGGGTGGGGATGGAAAGCCAGGTGGCCGGTCGGTAGCGAAGGGAGCGGGTTGCCCTGCCAATGTCCGAGACCTTGACGCATCAGGATGTGCAACGGCTTCTGGCCGATCCATCCGCCACGACCCGGGCCGAAATGGCCACCAAGGTTGCCGCCCAGTTCGGCGCGGATCAGCTTTCCCCTTCCGAACGGGCCTTGGCCGAGGACATCGTCCGCCTGATGGCGCGCGACGCCGCCGTGCGCGTCCGTTCCGCCCTGTCGGAGAGCCTGAAGACCTACCCCGCGATTCCCCGCGACGTCGCCCTGCAACTGGCGCGCGACGTGGAAGAGGTGTCGCTGCCCTTCATCGAACTGTCGTCGGTGTTGACCGACGCCGACCTGATCGAACTGATCAAGACCGGTTCGGAGGCCAAACAATCGGCCGTGGCCAAGCGTCCCGACGTGTCGGAGGGGGTAGCCGACGCGCTGGTGGATAATGGCGCCGAGACCGCCGTCGCCACCCTGATGGCCAACGAGGCCGCCAAGGTGAATGAGGCGGCGCTGACCCGCGTGCTGAACCGCTTCCCCAAGAGCGACGCCGTCCACGCCCCGATGATCGAGCGGGGCAGCCTGCCCGTCACCATTGCCGAGCGCCTGGTGACCATGGTGTCGGAACAGTTGCGCGAGCGGCTGGTGGAACGGCATGAACTGCCGGCCGACGTCGCCAGCGACATCGTCCTGCAGGGCCGCGAAAAGGCGACCTATGAGCTGGTGGGGGTCGCCACCGACGCCCAGCTGGAAACGCTGGTGGAACAGCTGTACCGCAACGGCCGCCTGTCGCCGTCGCTGCTGCTGCGGTCGCTGTGCATGGGCGACGTGGCCTTCTTCGAGGTGGCGCTGGCCCAGCTGGCCCGCATCCCCACGCCCAACGCCCGCATGCTGATCCACGATGCCGGCAAGCTGGGCATGAAGGCGCTGTTCGATCGCACCGGCATGCCGCAGTCGATCTACCCGGCCATCAAGGTGGCGCTGGACGTCGCCAACGAGACGGAGTTCGACGGCGGCGAGCATGACCTGGAGCGCCATCGCCGCAAGATGCTGGAACGCATCCTCACCCAGTTCGAGGAAATGGCCAGCGACGATCTGGACTATCTGCTGAGCAAGCTGACCGACCTGACCACCAAGGTCTGATGCTGGTCGGCTTGGCCGCCACGCTTCCACCATAGTTTCCGGGCACTCCTCCGTGGCAGCCGATCTTCGGCAGGCCCGAGAGGGATGGGGACCTTTCCAATGCTGACATCGACGCTGCGCGCGGCCTGCGCCGCCGCCGCCCTCTGCTTTGCCGTCGCAGAACCCGCCGGCGCCGGTTCCCTGGACATGCCGGTGCTGCAGGCGCGCCTGGACCGGCTGGCCCACGAATTCCCCGGCCGGGCGGGCATCGCTGTGCGCGATGGGCTCACCGGTGCCGAGGCGGGGGTGAAGGCGCGGGAGCGCTTTCCCGAGCAGAGCGTGTTCAAGCTGACGGTGGCCATCGCGCTGTTGGATCTGGTGGATCACGGCCGCATGGACCTGGCGCAAAAGGTCACGCTCTACCCCCGGGACCGTTCCGTCTATTGGCAGCCGCTGGCCAAGAACATTACCCCCGCCGGTTGGACCACCACGCTGGACGATCTGATGGCGCGCATGGTGGCGGACAGCGACAACGTCGCCGCCGACACCGTGCTGCGCCTGATCGGCGGGCCGGCGGTGGTGCAGGCCGCGCTGACGGCCCGGGGGCTGGACGGCATCCGCGTGGACCGCGATGAGCGCCACCTGCAAAGCGATATCCTGGGCCTCACCTGGAAGGACGCCTATGTCGAGCCGGCGGCGTTCAAGGCCGCGGCCGACGCCGTGCCAGTCGCCACCCGCCTGGCCAAGCGTGAGGCCTATCTCAGCGACCCGCGCGACACGGCCCAGCCGGCCACCATGGCCCTGCTGCTTGAGCGGCTGGACAAGGGCGAGCTGCTGAGCCCGGCCAGCACCCGGCGCCTGCTGGACATCCTGGACCACACCACCACCCAGCCCAACCGTCTGAAGGCCGGCCTGGCGGCAGGCTGGACCGTGGCGCACAAGCCGGGAGCAGGGCCTTCTGTCGAAGGCGTGACCCTGGCCAACAACGACGTGGGCCTGATGACGGCGCCGGATGGCCACCGCTACGCCGTGGCGGTTTACGTCGCCAGTGTGCAAGGCCCACGGGAGCGGGCGGATGCCTTCATCGCCGGCGTGGCGCGGGCGGTGGTCGAAAGCTGGAAGCCGTAAGCGGCGAAGGCGCGGTCGGGCCGGCGTTTGAGGGGTGCTGAAACTAAGTCCCGCGTCGCTTGGCCCTGGCCGTCGGCTCCGCCTCCAGCGGGTTGTCGGGCCAATAGTGGCGGGGGTAGCGGCCCGCCAGATCCTTCTTCACGTCGCGGTAGGTGTTGGCCCAGAAGGAGGCCAGGTCGCGGGTGACCTGGATGGGGCGATGGGCGGGCGACAGCAGGTGCAGCAGCACGGGCACGCCCGCCACCGTCGGCGTCTGCGGCAGGCCGAACAGCTCCTGCAGACGCACGGCCAGGGTGGGGATTTCGCCGGAATAGTCGATGGGCAGGCGCGATCCACTCGGCACGTCGATATGGGTGGGCGCCTGACGCTCCAGCTCCTGTCCCTGGGCCCAGTCCAGCATGCCGGTCAGCGCGCTGTGCAGGTCCAGGCGCGGCAAATGGCTGACGCGGCTGATGCCCGGCAGGTAGGGGGCCAGCCAGGTCTCCATGGTGGCCAGCAGCGCCTCGTCCGACAGGTCGGGCCAAGTGTCGGCGCCGCCGGAGCGGTGCAGGAAGCGCACGCGCTCCCGCCAGGCCTCCAGCGCCTTGGTCCAGGGCAGCGCCGTCAGGCCCATCTCGCGGATGCCGGCCATCATGGCGGCGGCCATGGCCTCGGCCGAGGGTTGGCTCAGCGCCTCGTCTTTCAGCACCAGGCCGAACAGGCGGCGGCGACGGCGGGCCAGCACCGCCTGTTCGCGCCCGTCCCAGCTCACCAGCTCTTCCGTCACGATGCGGTCGGCGTAGACCTCCTCGATCTCTTCCCGCGTGACGGGGGCCGCCAGGTAGATGCGGGCCTCGCGTGCGTCGCCGTCCAGGTCGCCCACCGCCAGCCAATCCTGGCGGGACAGGGCGTCGGCGCTGTCCAGCACCGCGCCCTTGCCATTGGCCAGGCGGTATTGGCCCTGGCCGCCGGGGCGCTTCTGCGCCAGGCGGTCGGGATAGGCCAACGCCAGCAGGCGGCCGGCATCCTCCCCCGTGAACGACCGGTCGGTGATGCGCAACTGGCGCATGGTCTGGCGGGCACTTTCCCGGATCTGGCGCAGGGCGTGGCGATCAGCGGCGCCACCGTCCTGGCCGGACAGCAGATCCAGCCGGCGGCGCAGATCGGCATCCCGCGAAATGCCGCGCAGGGGATCGCGCTCCTCCAATAGGGCCGCCAGGTGGGCGGCGGCCGCGCCCAGGCCCAGATCCATGCCCACCAGCACCATGTGGGCCAGGCGCGGATGCATGCCCAGCGTGGCCATGCGTCGGCCGTGGGGGGTGATCCTGGCCGCGTCGTCCAGGGCGCCTAACTGGCTCAGCAGCGTACGGGCCTGAGCCAGGGGGGCCGCCGGCGGCAGGTCCAGCCAGGGCAGGGCGGTCACGTCATCGACCCCCCAGGCCGCCAACTCCAGCGCCAGGGGGGCCAGGTCGGCCCGCAGGATTTCCGGTGGGGCATAGGGCGTCAGCGCCCGGTCAGCCTGTTCGCTCCACAGCCGATAGCAGACGCCCGGTTGCAGGCGGCCGGCGCGTCCCCGGCGCTGGTCGGCGGAGGCGCGGGAGACGCGGGCCGTTTCCAGCCGGTTCATGCCGCTGCCGGGATCGAAGCGGCCCAGGCGGGCCTGGCCGGCGTCGACGACGATGCGGATGCCGTCGATGGTCAGGCTGGTTTCAGCGATGGCGGTGGCCAGCACCACCTTGCGCTGGCCGGCCGGCGCCGGTCGGATGGCCGCCTCCTGCTGGTCCAGCGCCAGGTCGCCATAGAGCGGGGCGACCACCGCGTCGCGGGGCAGGCCCAGATCGGCCAGGGCCTTTTCCGTCCGCCGGATTTCGCCTGTTCCGGGCAGGAAGACCAGGGCGCTGCCCGGCTCCTCCATCAGCGCACGCTTGACCACGCGGGCCACGGCCGTCTCCAGCCGGTCGGTGGGCGCGGGCTCCACCCAGCGCGTTTCCACCGGAAAGGCGCGGCCCTCGCTGGTCACCATAGGGGCCGCGTCCTGTCCCCCGTTAGCCAACAGTCTGGCTACGGCGGCGCCATCCAGAGTGGCGGACATGACCAGCAGGCGCAGATCCTCGCGCAACAGGCCCTGGGCCTGCAGACAAAAGGCCAGGGCGAGGTCGGCGTCCAGGCTGCGTTCATGGAATTCGTCGAACAGCACGGCACCCACGCCATCCAGCGACGGGTCGCCCTGCAACTGGCGCAGGAACAGGCCCTCCGTCACGACTTCGATGCGGGTCGCCGGCCCGACGCGCGTGTCCAGGCGGACCCGGTATCCCACCGTCCCGCCCACGGCCTCGCCCAGGGTGTCGGCCATGCGCTTGGCGGCGGCGCGGGCGGCCAGGCGCCGGGGTTCCAGCATGATGATCTTCCGGCCAGCCAGCCAGGGCTGGTCCAGCAGGGCCAGGGGCACGCGCGTGGTCTTGCCGGCGCCGGGGGCGGCCTGCAGCACGGCGTTGGGCGTGCCGGCCAGAACCCGCAACAAGTCCGGCAGCACGGCATCGATGGGAAGGTCGGTCTGGTCGATGGGCGGCATGGTGCCGTCATAGCGCGCGGCCGTGCCCGCTGCCACCCCTATAGCCGAGGTTGCCCGTGCGCGGCGTCGCGCCAAAGGTGATTCCCCCTCTGGGCGATCCGCGCCGGCGGCGTTCTGGTATCATGCGAACCCACGCGTCATCCAAAGGGGGGCTGGGTCATGTATATCGTCGGGGTCGTCATTCCCGTGCCGGGGGACAAGAAGGACGCCTATCGCGCCTGGTCGAAAAACAGCGCCGTGCTGTTCAAGGAATTTGGCTGCCTGGAAATCGTCGAGTCCTGGGAGGACCACGTCCCGGACGGCAAGCAGACCGACATGCGCCGGGCGGTGGCGGCCCAGCCGGGGGAGAAGATTGTCTTTTCCTGGCAGGTGTGGCCGGACAAGGAGACGCTGGACGCGGCCGAGGAGAAGATGCGCGACGATACGCGCTTCAATATTCCTGGTGACATCCCGTTCGATGCGAAGCGGCTGATCTACGGCTGTTTCAGCCCGCTGCATGTCATGGGGCGCGAATAACTCAGGCCAGGCTCAGGGCTTCCAGGCTGCGCTGGAAGTCCTCCGCCCGATAGGGCTTGGTGATGAAGCCCAGGGAGATGGAATGGGTGCGGTTGCGCAGGATGTTGGCATCGACGGCGCTGGTGAACAGGCTGCGGATGCCGAAGCGCTTCCAGATGCGCTCCGCCGCTTCAATGCCGTCGTCACGCCCCCGCAGCATCACGTCCATCAGCACCAGGTCGGGACGATGATGGTCCACCGCCTCGACCGCCTCTTCCACTGACGCGGCGACGGCGCAGACCTCGTGGCCCTGCTGCAACAGGATTTGCTGGAGGCCGAGGGCGATCAGCGCCTCATCCTCAACGACCACGATGCGATAACGGGGATGACGGGCCGTGGAGGACCGCTGGGTCAGTTCCCGATCGATTGTCTGTTCGGCACGCACAGCGCAGCAACCTGTCAACGTCGCAAGAAACACCAGGGCGCGCCGTTGCCAGAGGCTGACCCAGATTGACTACATTTTTCCGCAAAACGATGTGAAAGGGTATCCGCCTTTGCGGAAGAGACCGGTAGGCAACCTGTCATAGTTCACAGGGTGGAGCGCAGTGTGCAGCTGCCGACCTTGGCGTATGGCCAAAAAAGGCCTTGAACAGCTGGAACGGCTTTTCCGTTAACCCGAACGATATGCATTGACACTTAAAATCCGGACCGGCCCTGTCTACACTGCGCCGGTCTACCCATCTCCCTGGGGCCCGCCCATATCCCTCGGACCCATCCCCGGGGCCGCCTTTGGAAAGTGCAAATGTCCGCTCTCAGCACCGTCATCGTGCCGATCAACCGCGCCGGTTGGCCCTTCATCCTGGCCTTCGCCGTGGTCACCCTCATCCTGTTCTGGCTCTCCACCTTCCTGGGCTGGATCGGGGTGATCCTGACGGCATGGTGCGCCTACTTCTTCCGCGATCCCGACCGTGTGGTGCCCACCCGCCCCGGCCTGATGGTCAGCCCGGCCGACGGCCTGGTGCAGATGATCACCAAGGCGGTGCCGCCGCCGGAGCTGGGCATGGGGCCGGAGCCGCTGACCCGCATCAGCATTTTCCTGAACGTGTTCAACGTGCACATCAACCGCACCCCCATCGAGGGCACGGTGACACGCGCTGAATACCACCCGGGCAAGTTCCTGAACGCCGCCCTGGACAAGGCCAGCGACCTGAACGAGCGCATGAGCATCCGCCTGGCCATGCCCGACGGGCGCGAGATCGCCTTTGTGCAGATCGCCGGCCTGGTGGCCCGCCGCATCATCTGTACCCTGAAGCCGGGGCAGAGCGTGTCCACTGGTGAGCGCTACGGCCTGATCCGCTTCGGCAGCCGCACCGACGTCTACCTGCCGGATGGCGTGCAGCCCCTGGTGGTCGTGGGACAGAAGGCCCTGGGCGGCGAAACCATCCTGGCCGACCTGGCCAGCGCCGAGCCGCAGCGTCAGGGCGTGGTGCGCTGATGGTGCAACGTCCCCCGAGGACAGGCGGGGGCGCGCTGGGACGGCGGCGCCGGGCCATCCGGCCGCCGCGCCTGGGTGGCCTCACCATCAACAAGCTCTTGCCCAACATGCTGACGGTGCTGGCCCTGTCGGCCGGCATGACGGGCATCCGCTTCGCCACCGAGCAGCGCTGGGAACACGCGGTCGTCGCCATCGTGGTCGCGGCCGTGCTGGACGCGCTGGACGGCCGCATCGCCCGCCTGCTGAACGCGCAGAGCAAGTTCGGGGCGGAGCTGGACAGCCTGTCCGACGTGGTCAGCTTCGGCGTGGCCCCGGCCATGATCCTGTACATGTGGGGCCTGAACGAGGCGCGCAGCTTCGGCTGGATCGCTTGCCTGCTGTTCGGGGCCTGCGCCGCCTTGCGCCTGGCGCGTTTCAACACCGCCCTGGGGTCGGCCGCGCAGAAGCCGGTGTGGGCCTACAACTACTTCACCGGCGTGCCGGCCCCGGCCGGCGCCGGTCTGGCCCTGTTGCCCATCGTCGCCAGTTTCGAGATGGGGAGGACGGTCGTGGGCCACCCGGCCTTCGTCGTGGTGTGGACCGTGGGCATGGCGGCGCTGATGATCAGCGCCATCCCCACCTTTTCCCTGAAGGGGCTGCGCATCCACCCGCGCTATGTCGTCTTCATTTTCCTGGGCCTGGTGCTGCTGGCGGCCGGTGTCGTCAGCGCGCCATGGACCACCCTGCTGATCCTGGGCGTGGGCTACCTCGTCACGCTGCCCTTCAGCGTGCGCCAGTACCAACGCCTGATGACGCAGGCGGAATCGCTGGTCGGTGCGGAGCCGGAAGGGCCAGAGGGCGTAATGACGGAGGGTACGATGACGGAGGGCGCCATGGCGTCGGAAAGCGTGGTGAACCCGGTGGCCGGCCAACCGCCGGTGCCGCCAACCGACGGGACGCCGCCGCAGCCCTGACCAACCCCTACTTGTGAGCCACCAGCAGCCGGGCGTGGAGATGGACGGGTATTTTCCCGTCCATTTTCGTTTCCAGCGCCACCGCGGCGGTGATGCGATCTTCCACCGCCGCGCGCGCTTCGGCCGACATCCGTGCCAAGGCGGGGGTGAAGGCCATGTCCAGGGTGGGGCGCCAGAAGGGCTTGGCGGCGTCGGCCAGGGCTGACTGCTCCAGCGCGGTTTCCGACACGGTGTCGAAGCCCGCCTCCAGGAACAGGCGGCCCAGCGTGCCCTCTTCGGCGAAGCGGAACAGCACGGCCAACTCCGGCACGCCGCCCAGTGCCTCATCCAGAAGGCGGAACAGCGTATTGCCGGCCTTCGGGCCCCAGCACAGCAAGGCCGCGATGCCGCCCGGCCGCAGGACGCGATGCATCTCGGCCACGGCGGCGGCCGCATCCGGGACGAACATCAGGCCAAAGCGGCAGCTGATCCGGTCCACGCTGGCCGGGGCCAAGGGCAGGGCGGTCATGTCGGCCGCCAGGAAGGAAAGGGTGGCGACGCCGGCCCCACGCCGGCGGGCACCGGCCAGCATGGCGGGCACGAGGTCGCTGGCCAGCACGCGTCCCCCCTGTGCCGGATTCATGCCCTTGGCCGCGGTGATCGCCGGTTCACCGGCGCCGCTGGCCAAATCCAGAAGGGTGTGGTGCGGCTGCAGGGCCAGTGCGGCCAGCAGCGGCTGGTTCAGGCGGGCGGCGGGATCCGCCATGCTGTCGGCCCAGCGGTCCCACGCCTGGCCGCTGTCGTGCCAGCGGCGAATCTCCCGTTCGCGAACGGGATGCGGGTCAGCGGCCGGAGGGCCGCCGGCGCTCAATGCAGGACCCGGGGGTAATGATCCTGTGGCTCATAGCCACCATCGGCCAGACGGTGACGCAGCATGTCCACCTCTTCCGTGAGGCGCTGGTTGAACTCGCCCAGCCGCTCGACCTGGCCGGCCAGGTCGGTCAGGTCGCGCTGCAGCCGCGTCAGGTGGTCCGAGGCCGTGCGGGCCAGGTTCGACTGGCGCACGGCCAGGCGGCCCAGCCGGCGCCAGACATAGCCGATGGTCATGCCGGCAGCGGCCAGAACGGCCGCGCAGGCGAAGACCAGGAACAGGGCGGGGTGGGCGTTGTCCAACTGCGAAAACATGTGCGTTCAACCATGGCGGCCGCGGGTTCAGGGGCGGCGGTCGAAGGGGGCGGTGACCTCTTCTACAAATAAGCGTGGCACCGTCTGGTGAAAAGGCCGCGTGTGCGGCCGCGCCTCATGACAGGCTGGTCGTGGGCTCGGCCACGGTTTCCGACGTCAGGGCGGCCAGCTTGTCACCGAAGGCGCGCAGAACCGGCAGGAAGCGGTCGATCTGGTCGCGGGTGACGTGGGCGTCCGTACGCAGAATGATGTCGGGTGCCGCCTGCAGCAGCTGAGTCATGCGAAAAGGACCGATCTGGTCATCCAGGAACATGGACAGTCCCATCAGCATGCCCAGGGTCACGTCGTCCGGCGCGCTGGGGGTGTTCAGCACATCGTGCAGCTGTTCCATCAGCGTGTAGGTCAGGACGGACGTGCGTTCGATGAGGTTGTTCTGGGGGATAGGCCGGGACATGGGACTGGCGCTCCTTATCAACACCTGCCCGGTACCAGGACCCACGTGCGGCGGATCCATCCGGGGATGAGCGAACCATAGGCCGCCGCTCGTCACCAAACCGTTAACTGCGCGAGAACGACGCGCATGCCGCACTGTGCGAGGGGATAGGGTGAAGATTGGATGCGGCGCGCAGTATGGTTCCTGCCGCATTAACCCCGCGCGCGAGACAAAGGAAGGGGCTACACTGCCGGCCACACAGGGGTCGGCTGGCATCAGGCGATATGGCATCAGCAAAGTCCGGAAAATACTACCGCCTGGACGGCTTGAGCGTTCTGGTGGCCGACGACAACCGCTTCGTGCGCACCATTCTGGTCACGGTGTTGCGGGGCCTGGGCGTCGGCCGCGTGCTGCAGGCGGAGAATGGCGAGGAGGCGACCGCCATCCTGGACGTGTCGACGCAAATCCAGGGGGCCAGCGACATCGACATCGTCTTCGCCGATCATCTCATGGCGCCGGTGGATGGGCTGGAGTTGCTGAAGTGGGTGCGTGAGCACGACCACGACAAGCTGAAGTTCATGCCCTACATCATGATGAGTGGCGAGGCGGATGAGAACGCCGTGCGCATGGCGCGCGACGGCGGAGTCACTGAATACCTGGCCAAGCCCATGTCGGTGGCCAATGTCGCCTCGCGCCTGGTGGCCATCGTCGACAAGCCGCGGCCCTTCATTCGCGCGCCGGGCTATATCGGGCCTGACCGGCGGCGGCAGACCTTGCCCTATGCGGGGGAGGATCGCCGCGTGATGACCGGCCACCGCGTGACGCTGGACGGGGCCCAGGCGCCCATCGAGGATGAGGCGCTGCCGCCCGTCGGCCAGGCTGTGCCCGAGGTGGCCGCCCAGGAGGTGGGCAGGGCTGTCGGGGCGGAGGCGGCTCCCCCCTCGTCGGAAACTGTGGACTAACACCGATGGTGGGACAGGCTGACCGGCTTTTGGAAAGTTGTGACCCCTTATAGGAGGGGCGGGCCTTATGGGAGGGACGGGTATGACGGACAAGTCCGATAAAGGCCTGCCCGGGAAAGGCACCCGGGTGGTGGAGATCATCGAGTTGCCGAACAAGCTGCGCGCCAAGGTAGGCGGGGCCGTGGGCAAGCCCGGGCAGATCGATCCTGCGGCCATCGATCGCGCGAGCCGCCACGTGGCCCGCATGGCGGAGGCGCACCAGGCCCAGACCCGCATCGACCTGACCACGCTGCAGGCCGCCTTCGAACAGGCCAAGCGCGATGTGGAGCATCGCGTCCAGCATTTGCGCAAGGTCTACAAGATTTCCGACGGCATCATGACCCTGGGCCGGACCTTCGGCTATAACCTGCTGTCCGATTTCGCCAATTCCATGAACCATTTCCTGGTGGATCTGGAAAACCCCACCGATGCCCTGCTGACGGTGGTGGGCCTGCACATCGACGCCATGCATGTCGTGGTGCGCGACGACATCAAGGGCGACGGCGGCGAGCTGGGGCAGGCCCTGACCAAATCGCTGGCCCTGGCCCGCGCCAAGCTGATTCATAAGCGGTAACGGGGCCCGCTCGGGCGCCCGGCGGACGCAGCCGCATCCTACAGCCGCATGAGGATTGGCCTCATGCGGCTGTAGGCGTTCTTGCCTGATTACTTGTCCTTGCGGGCGCGGGCGAAGGCGTCGGCCAGGGCGCCGCCGAAGGCGTTGCCGAAGCTGCCGCCGCGCGATTCCTGGGTCTTGCCGACGCTGCCCTGGTTGGGGCGGGGGCCGCCGCCCGGCTTGCGGTCGCCTTGGCCGCCCTGGGGACGGTCATTCTTGGGACCGTTCTGGGACCGGCTGCCGCCGGGGGCGCGGTTGTCATTGCGGTGCCCCGGTCGGCCGTCGTCCTGGCGGGGACCGCTGGCCGGACGCGCGGCCTGTTCCTCCAGCCGCATGGTCAGGGCGACGCGGCGGCGCTTCAGGTCCACCTCCAGCACCTTGACCTTGACGATGTCGCCGGCGGTGACGACGGCGTGCGGGTCCTTCACGAACTTGCCGGCCAGCTGGCTGATGTGCACCAGGCCGTCCTGGTGAACGCCCACATCGACGAAGGCGCCGAAGGCGGTGACGTTGGTGACCACGCCTTCCAGCACCATGCCGGGCTGGAGATCCTTCAGTTCCTCCACACCGTCCTTGAAGGCGGCGGTCTTGAACTCGGGGCGTGGGTCGCGGCCGGGCTTCTCCAGTTCCTTGAGGATATCCTCAACCGTTGGGATACCGAAACGATCATCGGCGTAATCGGCCGGGTCCAGGCTGCGCAGGAAGGGCACGTCGCCGATGAGGGTCGCCAGGGTGCGCCCGGTCTTGGCCAGGATGCGCTCCACCACGGCGTAGGACTCGGGGTGCACGGCAGACCCGTCCAGGGCGGTGTCGCCGTCGCGGATGCGCAGGAAGCCGGCCGCCTGTTCGAAGGCCTTGGGGCCCAGGCGCGACACGTCCAGCAACTGGCGGCGGTTGCGGAAGGCGCCGTGCGCATCACGGTAGTCGACGATGTTGCGGGCGATGCTGTCGCTCAGGCCCGACACCCGGGCCAGCAGGGGCACCGAGGCGGTGTTGAGGTCCACGCCCACGCCGTTCACGCAATCCTCGACCACGGCGTCCAGGGTGCGGGCCAGCTTGGTGGGGCTGACGTCATGCTGGTATTGGCCGACGCCGATGGACTTGGGGTCGATCTTCACCAACTCGGCCAGCGGGTCCTGCAGGCGGCGCGCGATGGAGACGGCGCCGCGCAGGCTGACGTCCAGGTTGGGGAATTCCTTGGCCGCCACTTCCGAGGCGGAATAGACCGAGGCACCAGCCTCCGACACCATGATCTTGGTCAGTTTCAGCTGGGGGAACTGGGCCATGACGTCGGCGGCCAGCTTGTCCGTCTCGCGCGACGCCGTGCCGTTGCCGATGGCGATCAGGCCGACATTGTGCCGGCCGGCCAGGGCCGCCAGCGTGGCGACCGAGCCCGCCCAGTCGCGGCGCGGCTCGTGCGGGTAAATGGTTGTGGTCTCCAGCAGCTTGCCGGTGGCGTCCACCACGGCGACCTTCACACCGGTGCGGATTCCGGGATCCAGCCCCAGGGTGGCGCGCTGGCCGGCGGGCGGCGCCAGCAGCAGGCCCTTCAGGTTGCGGCCGAAGACGGCGATGGCCTCATCCTCCGCCCGGTCGCGCACCGTGCCCATCAGATCCAGTTCCAGATGCAGCGCGATCTTGGTGCGCCAGGCCCAGCGGCAGGTGTCCAGCAGCCAGCGGTCGGCGGCCCGGCCCCGGTCCTGGATGCCGAATCGGTTGGCGATGGCCGCCTCGCAGGGGTGCTGCTGGCCGGGAGCGGGATCCTCGCCTACCTTCATGGCCAGGTCCAGGATGCCGCCGGCGCGGCCGCGGAACAGGGCCAGGGCGCGGTGCGAGGGCAGGTTGGCCAGGGGCTCCGCCTTGTCGAAATAGTCGGAGAACTTAGCGCCCTCCTCGGCCTTGCCCTCCACGACGGTGGAGACGATGCGGCCGTGTTCCTGGCAATAGCCGCGCAGGAAGCCCAGCAGCTCGGCGTTTTCGCCCATGCGCTCCACCAGGATGGCGCGGGCGCCGTCCAGGGCCGCCTTGGCGTCGGCCACGCCCTTCTCGGCATCGACGTAGGGGGCGGCGCTGGTTTCCGGATCGTAAGTCGGGTCGTTCAGCAGCAGGTCGGCCAAAGGCTCCAGCCCCGCTTCCCGCGCGATCATGGCCTTGGTCCGGCGCTTGGGCTTGTAAGGCAGATACAGATCCTCCAGCCGCGTCTTGGTGTCGGCGGTGGCGATCTGGGTCTGCAATTCGGGCGTCAGCTTGCCCTGCTCCTCAATGGATTTGAGGATGGCGGCGCGCCGCTCCTCCATCTCGCGCAGGTAGCGCAGACGTTCATCCAGGGTGCGCAGCTGCGTGTCATCCAAGCCGCCGGTCGCCTCCTTGCGGTAGCGGGCGATGAAGGGCACGGTCGAGCCTTCGTCCAGCAGGGCGACCGCCGCTGCCACCTGTTCGGGGCGGGCGGATAGTTCGGTGGCGATAAGGCCGACGATGCGGCGCGCGGTATCGGTCATGGCGGCTTTGAATCAGGCGTGGTGGCAGCGGCAGGTGTCCCCGGACGGGGGCCCAGGCTCATTACCGCGCCGCGGCGGCGACCGCCAGTCTTTGCTGCGCCTATTCCCTTGGGCGGGGCTTATCCACCTTTCGGGCAGGGGAATCGGGCCGGTCGCCCTCGCGCTACCCGTGGCCGTTTCAAGCCACCCGCCACTATTCCTGGGGCACCGTCCCGTCAGGCCTTTCTCTTTTGGGCAGGGGAGGAACGTTTTTCCGTGGGTCGCTCCACAGACTTATCCACAGGGGCGGATTATTTCGCGAAGCAAAAACAACGGACCGATAGGAAATGCCCTCTCCGCCCGTGCCAAGGGCGACTGATTTAATCTATGCTGCCCGCCCGGCCGCGATTGGCGGGGCGCCGCCACTGGCCTTCAGGGGACGGCGGGCAGGGGGATTGGGGGACATTCGACCCGGACTTTCCTTGACCGTCACGCGCCCCTCTGGTATCGGCGCGGATTGCTGTTATGGTGCCGGCCTCGGTGTCGAAGAGTGAGCTGATGAGCGATATTTTTCGCGAGGTCGATGACGACCTTCGCCGTGAACGACTGGAAAAACTGTGGCGCCAGGTGGGCCCTTACCTGCTGGCGGGGGCCGTGGCCATCCTGGCGGGCACGGCCGCCTATGTGGCCTGGGACCAGTACCGCACCCGCCAGGCGATCGAGCGCACCAGCGCCCTGATATCCGCCACGGAGAAGGTGGCCCCCGCGATTGAGAGCGGCAACGCCAAGGACGCGCTGGCCGCCCTGGCGGCGGTGACGCCTAAGCTGGGGGGCGCGCCGGCCACGCTGGCCCGCCTGCAGGAGGCTGGGCTGAAGGCCGCCAGCGGCGACGCCGCCGGCGCCATCGCCATCTATGACCAGATTGCCGGCAGCGCCGACAACGATCCGTTGTTCCGCGACCTGGCGCAGATCCTGGCCGTGATGCAGCAGGTGGACACCGGCAACCCCGCGCAGTTGCAGTCCCGCATCTCGGGCCTGACCAAGGGGCCGTGGCGCTACACCGCGCAGGAGCTGTCGGGCCTGCTGTATCTGCGTGCCAACGACCTGGCCAAGGCCAGGGAGATTTTCCAGTCCCTGTCCGTCGATCCGGCCGCACCCCAGGGCGTCCGCGCCCGCGCCGCCGATCTCGTCGCCCTCTACGCCGAGCAGAAATGACCAACAAGAACGCCGTCACCGGCCTGCCCTCCACCGAGGCCTTCGCCCGTGCCCCCGCCGCCCGGTCGCCGTCCGCCCGCCCCATGCGGGTCCGCCGCGCCGTCGGCCTCAGCACCGCGCTGGTTGCCTGCATGCTGCTGACCGGCTGCGGCATGTTCGATTGGCTGGGTTTCGGCGATGACAACAAGCCGAAGGAAAAGCTGGCGGGCAATCGCATCTCGGTCTTGCAGTTGGACCAGCAGATCGAGCCGGACAGCCAGGCCCAGGCCAAGCAGGTGACCCTGCCGGACGCGGTGACCAACACCGACTGGGCCCAGCCTGGCGGCAACGCGGCCCATAATCCGGGTCACGTCACGCTGCCCAAGACCCTGAAAGAGGCCTGGAAGGTCAGCATCGAGGGCTCCTCCAGCGACAACCGGCTGCTGGACGGTCCGGTCGTTTCCGAGGGCAAGGTCTATCTGTTGGACACCGACTTCGTGCTGCATGCCTTCGATGAGGCCACCGGCAAGAAGATCTGGGACAGCGAGATGAAGCGGCCGGAGCAGGAAGGCTCCGCGATGGGCGGCGGCGTCGCGGTTGGCGACGGCGCGGTGTTCGTCACCACCGGCTACGGCGAGGCCATCAAGGTCGATCCCAAGGACGGCAAGGTCACGTGGCGGCAGCGCATCGCCGCCCCCATCCGCTCTGGCCCCACGGTGGCCGGCGGCCGTGTGTTCGTCGTGACCATCGACAACCAGTGCATCGTCCTGGCCTCCAACAACCGCGTGCTGCAGTGGACGCACGCCGGTTTCCCGGAGCCGGCGGCCCTGCTGGGCGGTGCCAGCGCCGCGGTCGAGAATGACGTCACCATCATCCCCTATTCCTCGGGTGAGCTGTACGCCCTGCGTGTCGACAACGGCCATCCGGCATGGAGCGACAACCTGGCGTCCTCGCGCCGGGGCGCCAACCTGGCCAACCTGGCGGACATCAAGGGCCTGCCCGTGGTGGATCGCGGGCTTGTCTATGCCATCAGCTATTCCGGCCGCATGGTGGCCATCGACCAGCGCACCGGCCAGCACGTCTGGGAACAGGACGTGGGCGGCCAGAACCAGCCGGCGGTGGTCGGCGACTGGGTGTTCGTCGTGAACAACGAGGCCCAGCTGGTCGCGCTGACGCGCGACACCGGCCGTGTCCGCTGGATCAAGCAACTGGAACGCTGGGAGAATCCGGAGAAGCGCAAGGATCCGATTAACTGGGTTGGTCCTATTGCAGCCGGTGGACGCTTGATTATGGCCAACAGCCTGGGGCAGGTTGTGGAAGCGTCGCCCACCAACGGCGACATCCTCAACAAGATGGAGTTCGACGACCCGATCAGCGTTGCCCCCATTGTGGTCAACAACACCCTGTTTGTGCTGACGGACGACGGCGATCTCTTCGCGTATCGATAAGGCGTTTTAGTTATGGCGAGTCCCCGCCGCTTGACGGTCGCTATCATCGGCCGGCCCAATGTCGGCAAGTCGACTCTGTTCAATCGACTTGCCGGTAAGAAGCTGGCCATTGTCGACGATACCCCGGGCGTCACCCGGGACTGGCGATCCGCCGACGGCTACCTCGCCGGCATCGAGCTGACGGTGGTGGACACCGCCGGCCTGGAAGAGGCGTTCGACGACAGCCTGGAGGCGCGCATGCGCCGCCAGACGGAACGTGCGATCGAACGGGCCGACGTCGGCCTGTTCATCGTGGACGCCCGGGCCGGCATCACGCCCCTGGACCGCCACTTCGCCGCCTGGCTGCGCAAGGGCAAAACGCCCATCATCCTGGTGGCCAACAAGTGCGAAGGCAACGCCGGTAAGCCCGGGCTCATGGAGTGCTATGAGCTGGGTCTGGGCGATCCGGTGCCCCTGTCCGCCGAGCATGGCGAGGGCATGGCCGACCTAGTGGACGCCCTGACCCCCTACCTGCCTCCCGATGAGCCGGAGGAAGAGGAGGAGGAGGCCGAGGGCCCCCTGGACGACGAGGCGGCCGAGGCCCGGGACAATGCCAAGCCCTTGCAACTGGCCATCGTCGGCCGGCCCAACGTGGGCAAGTCCACCCTGCTGAACAGCCTGCTGGGCGAGGAGCGCGTGCTGACCGGCCCCGAGGCAGGCATGACCCGCGACGCCATCGCAGCGGAGTGGACCTGGCGTGATCGGCCGGTGAAGCTGGTCGATACCGCCGGCCTGCGTCGCCGCGCCCGCGTGGAAGACAAGCTGGAAAAGCTGGCGGTGGCCGACACCCTGCGGGTCGTGCGCATGGCCCATGTGGTGGTGCTGGTGTTGGATGCCGACGCCATTCTGGACAAGCAGGACCTGACCATCGCCCGCCAGGTGATCGAGGAAGGCCGCGGCCTGGTCATCGCCGTCAACAAGTGGGACGCCGTGGCCAACCGGGCCGAGGCCCTGCAGCAGCTGAGCGACCGGCTGGAGACGTCGCTGCCGCAGGTGCGGGGCATCCCCACCATCACCATCTCCGCCCTGAAGCAGCAAAAGCTGGACGTCCTGCTGGACGCGGCGTTCGAGGTCTACCGCCTGTGGAACCGCCGCATCCCGACGGCCCAGCTGAACCGCTGGCTGCAGGGCATGCTCGAATCGCACCCGCCGCCCCTGGTGGACGGCCGCCGCTTGAAGATCCGCTATATGACCCAGGTGAAGGCCCGCCCGCCGACCTTCGCCTTGTTCAGCAGCCGCCCGGTGGAAATTCCGGAACATTACACGCGCTATCTGATCAACGGCCTGCGCGAGACGTTCAAGCTGCCGGCTGTTCCCTTACGCTTCCTGCTGCGCAAGGGCAGCGACAACCCGTTCGACTGAACGGGCGGGAGCCAGGTCTTATGGCCCGGTTATTGGGATTGATTGCCTATCGCAAAAGGGGAAGCGGTCATTCGCTTCCCCTTTTTTGTTCGAATATCCGGAAGGCGGGGGCTTTTCTATTTTCTTCTGGGGATGGGGGCGATCGCCTATAGTGTTACTGGAAGTCGAATCCGGGCCGCCGGGTCGCGAGGCTGGGGACGCAGGGCTGGGACATGGGATTGAAATTCCGCAGCTGCAAGTTTGAGCTGCTGGGCCTGGAAGAGGGCCGCTGGACCATCCTTTTCATTGGCGACACCGAGGAAATGGCGGTGACCGAGGCCAACCGCCGCCTGGCCCAGGGCAAGCTGAAGGCCGTGCGCGTCATGGCCGTGCGCACGGTCATGAACGCCTTCCCCACCGGCACCCTGGTGTTCGAGAAGACCGCGCCCGAGGTGGTGAAGCCCACCGTGCTGCGGGAGGCGCCGGATGGCACACCGCTCTGCTCTTCGCCGGAGGACCTGTACGGACGCCAGTCGCGCCGGGCCATCGCGCTGATCTTGAGGGATTACCTGACGCGCCAGCAGATAAGCCCGACAGAGCTGTTGCACGGGGCCACCCACCTCCGCCGGTTGCAGGATACCGGCGCCATGCTGCAGGCGGCCCTGCACAAGGCCGCCACGGTGCAGTCCAAGGTGACGGGCCAGAATACCCGCGCCCGTATCGCCGACCTGGACCGGTATGTCGATGTCGTCGCCCAGAAGGCCCGCGACTTCCAGGCGAACAGCCGCAAATGGTCCGTCCCCCTGAACGGCGATGCGGCGGAGCTCAGCGCCGCGGTGGAACGGCTGGTGGGGCCGGAAGGCCATGACCATGCCTTTTACAGCCTGTTGACCGTGCGCCTGGCGGGAATCCGCACCCTGGGTGGCAAGCTGGAGGAGGTGATGCGGCTGGCCACGCCGGAAACGCCTTGGCGGCTGCAGGAAATGCTGGGCGGCATCGCCGCCGACCTCCTGCGTTTTTCCGACGTCATCCAGGACCTGTTCGGCAACCAGCGCTGCCTGTCCGATTTTCTGATCGCGCTGATCGACCTGTTGCGCGACCCGGCGGCCGTGGCGGCCAAGGCCGAGGCTGAAAGCAAGGTGCCCACGGCCATGGGCATGCTGGCCCTGCTGCTGGCCGGTGACCGACTGCCGGAGGGGCGGGAAGTGTTGCTGGAATGGCTGACCACGGAGCTGGCCAGCGAGCATCCGTTGAACCGTCACGACCCCAAGAGCGAAGGCAGCGAGCTTACCCGCGTCGCTGTGGCGCTGACGGCCGATGGCGCCATTGTCGGGGGGGAGGTCGTGGAACAAGCGCTGGCGGCGCGCCGCCTGATCCAGCGCCAGCAGACCCTGCGCGGCGAGGGCCTGCATATGATCGCCGATAGCCTCAAGCCGAACTGACGCAGGCAGCCGAAAGGCGCCCAGGAGAGGCGCCTTCGGGAAGGGCGCTCAGCCCACGGCCGCCAGGGGATCCTGGTCGTCGGCGCCGCCCATGCTGCGGCGGTAATCCTGCAGGCGGGTGGTGCGCAGGGCCCTGGGGCCGTGGGCGTCGATCAGCCGCTGCCACGACAGGAACTCTTCCTCCGACAAGGTATAACGCGCGCAGGCCTCCTGCATGGTCAGCAGGCCGCTGCGCACCCCGTCCACCACCTGCGCCTTGCGCCGCATCACCCATCGCTTGGTGTCGGGCGGCGGAAGGTCGTCCAGGGTCAAGCCGGCGCCTTGCGCGGCGGCTTTGGCCGCATTACGACCCATCCCCCCGTTCAACAGCGCGCGGGGGCCGCGTCCGGCGTCCTGTGCCGACATGCCTTACCTCATACAGTGCCTATGCGCCCTGGACTCCACCAGGGCCTGCAGCACCATAAGGGCGGGGACGTTAAGAAGAACTGAACGTCCTATTACTTTCAGGCAGGTGCCCCTTCGCGCTTACGCGCCGGCGAGCACGCTGGTGACGTCGCTCATGTTCACGGTCATGTCGCCCATCTGCAGCGTCGGGGTGGCGCCGGACATGTCGACGCCGGTCACCTTGCCCGCCACCTTCACGGTGGTGTTCACCGGCTTGCCGCTGCTGTCGGTGGCGGTGACCTTCACGCTGTAGGTGCCGTCGGGCAGCACCTTGCCGGAGCTGTCCTTGCCGTCCCAGGAATAGTTGTGGGTGCCGGCGGCGCCGGAAACGTCGGTGGTGCTGACCAGGGCGCCGGTGCTGTCATAGACCGACATGGTGGCGGAGGCGGCGGTGCCGCCATAGGTTACGGAGACGTTCGCCGTGCTGTTCTGCAGCGGGAACTGGTCACCCTGCATCTCCACATATTTGCCCAGGTAGTTCAGTGCCTGGCTGGACTGACCCCCGGCCAGCGTCGACTGGATGGACTTCAGCTGGTTGTTGGCTTCGATCTGCTGTTCGACCGAGCTCATCTGCACCAGCTGCTGGGTCATCTGGTTGGTATCCATGGGCGACGTCGGATCCTGGTTCTTCAGCTGCGTGGTCAGCAGCGTCAGGAACGTCGTGTAGTTGTTCGTCAGGTCGCTCAGCGGGTTGCTGGCCGGCGTGTTGCTGCCCGACGAACCGCTGGGGTTGACGTTGTTGGTGTTGCTGGAACCGCTGACGGCATCGGTCATGATCGCTACTCCCTCAAATCTATCGTCAGATCCGCACGTCGACGCGGCCGAGCGATGGGATGATGGTGTCTTCTGACGCGGCCTCCTCGGGGGCGGCCGTGTCGTCCATGGAGAATTGGGCGCCGTTCTGCCCGCCGCGGCGTTCCTGCTGCTGCTGGGCCTGGCTGTCGTCCTTCAGGTTGAAGGACAGGCTGTCGTTGTCCGTCTGCAAGCCGGCATCCTGAAGGGCGGTCTTCAGGTCGTCGGAGTTGCGCTGCAGCAGGTCCAGCGTCTTGGCGTTGTCCGCCGTCACGCTGGCCCGCACCTTGCCGTCCTTGTGGAAGTCCAGCTTCACGTCGATGCTGCCCATGTCGTCCGGGGTCAGCTGGATGGTGACGCTGTCCATGCCGTTGCTGGCGGCTTTCTGAAAGCCCATCGTGACCTGCTGCAGCACCGGCGGGTACTGCGCCGGGCGGGCCGCCTGGGCCGTGCCGGCCATCTGGGCGGCGAAGCCCGTGGGGAAGGTGTGCTGGCCATCGACCAGGCCCATGAACCCGCTGGCGTTCAGTGCCGCGTCGCTGGCCGAGGCCGAGCCGCTGGTGCCGTCCGTGGCGGCGGGCAGCAGGCCGTTCTCCGTCGTGGCCAGCAGGCCGTTGCTGGCGGTGTTGGTCCGCCCGGCCTGCTGCTGTTGCAGCAGCGCCTGCAAGGTGGCCTGGGCCGAGGTCGCGGTGTTGGCGGCCGCGTTGCCGTTGCCGGCCGCGTTGGCCAATGCCGCCATGGGCGCAGTCGCCGCCGGCGTGGCCGCGTCGCCCACCTTGGCCAGGGGGGCCGCGGCGGCATGGGCGTCGGCGTAGATCATGCCGTTGTCGGCAGGTGCCGCCAGAACGCCGTTGCTGCTGCTGTCGTCGGTGGCGCTGTCGGCCGTCTGTTGCCGGGCCTGGTCCGCGGTGGTGGCCCCGGACTTCTGGTCGGGCAGGGTCGTGGCGGTCACGGTGGCACCCTGCGGCTTCCCCATGTCGCCCTTGGCACCCTTGGGCGCGCCGGTCTTGAGGCCGGAGCCCGAGGCGGCGACGCCGTCGGCCTTGCCCGTCTTGGTGGCGCCGTCAGTCGCCGTAGCGGCGGCCGTGGCGGCCAGCGCGGTGGCATCGGCCACGGTGCCGGTCTGGGCCTTGGCCGCCTGGGTCTGGGCCGCCTGGGTTTGGACGGCCTGTACCTGGGCTGATTGGACTTGGGTGGGGGCGCCGTTGGCGGGCGGAGCGGCGGTGGATGCGCGGCTGGTGACCGGCGGGGTGCCGGCGGCCAGCGCCGCAGCCTTCTGGTCGGCCACGGCCAGGCTGGAGGCAGCCGCGGAGGCGGCGCTGCCTTTGGCGGTCTGGGCTGGGCTGGGCTGTATGGCCTGGGCCGCCAGCGCCGCGTCGGCGGCGGTGGGCTCGGCCACCGGCGTCATGCCCGGGAGTGCCATGCCGGCCTGGGACGCGCCCATCTGCATCGCACCCGTCTGAGACGCACCCGCCTGGGGTGCGCCGATCTGGACCGCATCGGTTTTGGCGGTGTTGGCCTGGATCGCGTCCGCCTGGGCGGTACCGGCCTGGGCGACCGTTTGACCGGCAACGGCCTGGCTCGCGGCCGTCGCGTCCGTGGCGGCATCTGCCTTGATGGCGTCCGACGGCATCTGGCCGGCCGCGGTCTGCGCGGCCGGAACGGGAGGGGTGGGCTGCTGCTGTCCGCCCATGGCGGTGGCCAGTGCCGCCAGCGTGGTGTCGGTGGCGGTGCTGTCCTGCGTATCGGTGGCGGTCTGCCCGTCGGTGGCGCCGTCGGCCACATCGGCCATGACGGTCTTGGCCGACCAGTGGGTTTGCGTCCAGCCAGTGGCCGGCTGCAGGGCGGACGGTGTGTTGGCGGTGATGCCGGTCATCAGGGCGGTCACGGCCGTGCCCGTGGTGGTGCTCGCCGGAACCGGGCCGCCCTTGGCCTGCACGCCGCCCTTGCCTAGGGCGAAGGGAATGGTGGACGGCGTGAAGGGCGAGGTGGTCGCCGCGCCGTTGGCGCCGCCCGTGCCCTGACCGGCAGTGAGAAAGGCGCCGCTCTGGCCCGCTGACTGGCTGTTGACGGTGCTGGCGTCGACCATGCCGCTCAGCAACTGGGTGAACAGGTCCGCCGCCTCGCCGCCCGCCGCCGTGCCGCCCAGCAGACCGGACGCGGTGGTCCCCTGGGTGGGGAACAGGCTTTGAACGGACTGGAAACCGGTCATGTGTCGCTTCCTCGGGCCTGGGCGTGTCCATCGCCGGATGGCGGGGACGGTGGCGGGCAAAACGCCCACCGCCTGGGAAAGCAATCGACGTGCCAGGCGTCGGAAAGGTCCCAGCCAAGGTTTTCCAAGGGTTTCAGGGGTGGAACAGCCGGGCGGCTGGGAAAAGGTCTGCCGGGGATGGGAGCTTCTTGCCGCATGGGGCAGAATCTGCCGCCCCGTGGGCGCCCCCATGCGCCAGCGCCCGCCGCCGGCGCAGCGGCCGGGGCGGGTGGGAGCGCACGCCGGGGATGTGGCGGATCAGGTCAGAGGCACTGGTTCACGGCCAGGGGCGGGATGCCGGCCCGGCGATAGCCCGCCGGACGGGCGGCGCCGTGCTTGGCGACGTAGCCTTGTTCCTGGTTGCGCTGCTTGTTGATGGTGTTGACCATGATGTTGACCACCGACTGCGCCACGGCCGCCGCGGCGCGCAGCGTGGTCGCGTTCTCCATGGATTCCTTGTGGAACAGCTCGGCCAGGCTTTTCATGCGCGCCTTCAGTTCCGGATTGAGGGCGCGCAAGCCCACCATGTCCAGGCTGATGATGCGCACCGCATCCTCATAGCTTTTGGTCAGCAGGTGCTTGCGTTCCACCAGGGCCAGCATGGCCTTGATGTCGCGCTTTTTCAGCAGCGCCGTCTCTTCCTGGTACAGCGCCATCAGCCGCTCCATGGCGGCGATCAGCGACAGGGCGCGGGCTTCGGCCGGGCTGGCCATGGCCGGGGCGGGCGGGGGCAGGGTGGGGGCGTCGCTGGGGGTCATGGCGTGTCATCCGATGCGGCGTCGGAACTGATGGGGGGGCTGGCGGCGGCGTCCAGCGGCAGGTGCTGGGCCAGCGTGGCCTGCGCCTGGGCATAGGCGTTCTTGGGGGCGTTCTTGGGCGCCGCGGCCCCTGAGGCGGCGTTCTGGGGGCGGTGCAGCGGGTCGGCGCCGGCCGCCTTCTCCTGCATGCGCATCATTTCCTTCTTGATCTCGTCGGCGATGCCCAGGCCGCCACCTTTGGTGATGGCTTTGGCCTGCTCCTCGATCATCATGCCGCGGAACATCTCTTCCGCATGGCCGCCGCCGAAGTTCTCGTCGACCTTCACGCCTTCCCACATGTGCTGCAGCATCTGGCTGATGAAGACGGACTCGAACTCCTTGGCCGCCTTCTCGATGGCCGCGTCGTCCTTCATGCCGTTTCCGGAGCCGGCCTGCGGCTTGGGCGTTCCCTTTGCGTCCATCAGCGCCTTGGCGTCGTAGCCGGGGGGCGACAGCTTCATGTCGTCGCTCATCACATCACCTTCAGTTCGGCCTGCAGGGCGCCGGCGGCCTTGATCGACTGCAGGATGGAGATCATGTCGCGGGGACTGACGCCCAGGGCGTTCAGGCTCTGCACCAGATCCTGCAGGGACACGCCGGAGGGCAGGATGGCCAGCTTCTTACCCTGTCCGTCATCCACCTGGATGTTGGTACGGGGCACGGTGGTGGTGGTACCGTTGCTCAAGGGGCCGGGCTGGGACACTTGCGGTGTCTCCGTGATCTTGATGGTCAGGTTGCCCTGGGCGATGGCGACCGTGTTGATGCGCACGTTCTCACCCATCACGATCACGCCCGAGGCCTCATCGATGACCACGGTGGCCGGGTTGTCGGGGGCCACCTTCAGCTGCTCGATGTCGCGCATGAAGCCCACCAGGTCGGCCTTGCGGCCGGCCGGAACGTTCACCGTCACGTTGGACGGGTCCATGGCCATGGCCGTGCCCATGCCGATGGCGGCGTTGATGGCGTCGGCGATGCGCTTGGCGGTGGTGAAGTCGGGATTGTGCAGGGCCAGGTGCAGGGCCTGCATGTCGGACATCCGGAAGTCCACGGTGCGTTCCACCAGGGCGCCCGCGGCGATGCGGCCGGCGGTAGGAACGCCGCGCGTCACGCTGGCGGCGGCACCCTGCGCGGTGAAGCCGGAAATGGCCACGGGGCCCTGAGCCACCGCGTAGACGTCGCCGTCGGGCGCCAGCAGCGGCGTGCCCACCAGGATGCCGCCCTGCAGGCTCTTGGCGTCACCCAGCGTGCCGACCTGAACGTCGATGCGCGTCCCTTGCGCCGCGAAGGGGGGCAGGGTGGCGGTGACCATGACGGCCGCCACGTTCTTGGTGGTCAGCGTGGTGCCGCGGATGTTCACGCCCAGGCGTTCCAGCATGCCGTACAGGCTCTGCTGCGTGAAAGGGGCGTTGTTGATGGTGTCGCCGGTGCCGTTCAGGCCGACGACCAGGCCGTAGCCCACCAGGACGTTGTCGCGCACGCCCTCCACATCCACGATGTCCTTCAGGCGCGACTGCGCGCCGGCCGGCTGGGCGGCACCCAGGACCAGGACGGCGGCGGCCAGCACGATGGCGGCGCGCTTGAGGGCGCGACCCAGGGTGGTGGCGGAACGGATGCGGGCGTTCGTGAACACGGGGGGATACTCCCTGAATCAGATGCCGCTCCCCAAGCGAACTTCATGCCAACCGCAGCATGCGCCCAAATCCGGCGGTTTCCCAGGGGCAGCCGCCGGAACCAGGGCCGCCAGCCCCCGGTTATGACCGGAAGCGGCCGAATATCCCCGGCAAAAATTGCCCTATGCGCGTCTTCCCTGCGGGTGGTAACAATAAGACAGGCCGCAGGCCCGCCAAACCGGCGGAATCGCCCCCTTTTTCCGGCCCTGTCGGGGGAGAACGGGTGATGAGGTCCGGGTGTACCGGGCGGCTGGCCCAGATTGCGGTGGCGGCACGACATGAAGATCCAAGGTCCCGGTTCCTCCCTTCCCTCCAGCCAGACGCGCAAAACGCAACGGGCCGGCGGCGACAGCTTCCGCACCCAGGTATCCGAAGGCGACGGTGATGAGGGCGTGAAGTCCATGACCGGCGCGCAGACCGCGATGGCCATCACGCCGCTGCTGGCCCTGCAAGAGGTCGACGACGCGCTGAACTCCAAGCGCAAGGCCCGCCAGCGGGCGGAAAATCTGTTGGACAAGCTGGACGAGCTGCGGCTGGGCCTGCTGGCCGGCACCTTCCCGCGCGAACGGCTGCAGGATCTGGTGCGCATGGTGCAGAGCCGGCGCGAGACGGTGGCCGACCCCCGCCTGCAGGAAGTGCTGGATGAGATCGACCTGCGCGCGCAGGTGGAACTGGCCAAGTTCGAATCGGCGTCGCGCTGAGGCGCGGGGGAGAGGGGTGGCGCAACGCGGCCGCCCGCGGACGGAGAGCCGTCCTATTCTTATACGCTTATACCTGTAATCCGAATGGCCGGCCGCCTTCTCGCTTTGGGCGGGAGTGGGCACAATTCCCATCCATTTCAGTGGCTTAAACATCGCATCCCGATGCTGCGCGCAGTATTGCGGGTTGCGTTGCGTCTCCCTATACTCCGCGCCGTCTCGATCACACTGGATTCGGACCAAAACATATGTCGTCTCCGATACTTCCCCCGGATTACCGCCCGTCCGAGGATGAGCCGTACATGAGCCCCGTGATGACGGAGTACTTCCGTCAGAAGCTGCTGCAATGGCGTGCGGAGCTTTTGAAGGAGTCCACCGAAACCCTGGTCAATCTCCAGGATGGCGGCATTCAGGAACCGGACATCGCCGACCGCGCCTCGGCGGAAACCGACCGGTCCCTGGAACTGCGCACCCGGGACCGGGAGCGCAAGCTGATCAGCAAGATCGATGAGGCCATCGAACGAATCGAACTGGGCGAATACGGCTATTGCGAGGAGACGGGGGAGCCCATCGGTGTCCGCCGCCTGGAGGCCCGCCCCATCGCCACCCTGTCGGTGGAAGCCCAGGAACGGCATGAGCGGATGGAGCGCACGCAGCGCGACGATTGAACCCGCAGCTGGGCGTGGCGGCCTTGGGGCCGTCACGTCGCAGTTCAGTATATGTTCCGGTGCCGGCGCAGAACGGTGGATGGCGTTTCGCCGAACGCCGCCAGGAAATCCTTACTGAAACGACTTAGATCGCTGTAACCACAGGAAAGGGCGATCTCTGTGACGGTAAGCGCGGGCAGTCCGCTCTCCGCCATCAGGCGCGCGCGTTTCAGTCGCGTCCGTTTCAGGAACTCCATGGGTGAATAACCGCGGTGTTCGGCGAACGCGCGAAAGACGCTGCGCGCGCTGGCTCCGGTGGCCCTGACGATATCCTCGATCGTCAGGGGGTCGTCGGCGTGGGCTTCGATGAAGTCTTCTGCCCGTCGGACTTGCCACGGCGCGATCCCACGAACAGGGCCGTCGAGGATGGGCCGGTAGTCATGCGTGCCGGTGACCAGCAAAGAGGTCGTCAGCGCCTGCTCCAACTCCGCCAGAACCAGACGGGCGGCGGGCCCGGGCAAGTTGTTCGCGGCGTTGGCCAAGTTGGAGAGGATCTCCCTCAAGGCGCGCCCGTTGGGGGTCTGGAGGTCCAGCGCGGCTTTGAAGTTCAACGGGCCATCTATGGCCTCGCCGGTCAGGGCGGCGAGTTTTCGGGTCAACATGGCAACCGGCACGCGCCAGGCGAATTGCTGGAATCCCTGATGAAAATCGATCTTCGCATCGGCGGAGGAGACGCAGGCCATGGTTGGGGCCAAGGCGACAGCCTGACCGGCGGTGCTTGTCTGGCCGCTACCCGTCCAAGGGATTTGCAGCCTCATGTATGTCCCTTCACTAAAGTTCAGTGTGACGGGAAAGCCATAAGAACAAAACCAGAGGTCACTTCCCGGCAGGCGGCAATGGTTCGCCCGGGTGTCGCAGGTCGGCATTGAGACAGGCCCTCGCACTACCGTGGCGGCAAGGCGGCTCTCGGCGAACGCTACCGCTTCGTCCGTCTTCGACGTGTTGAAGGACAAGTGATTGGACAGCGGTAAGGCGGCTGTTCCCGCGTCCGTGCGTGTTGCGGCCAATGTCCTGTCGTCCTCGCGCTCAGGTCACACGATGTTCGTGCTGGCGTCGATTCGTACCATCTCCAAGGTGGCGAAGCCACTGAGCGAGATCAAACCTAACCCGATGATCTCCGGATTTGGCGCTTGACGCCAAGCTCTGGCGCCGTACGACAAGTAAAAATCCATAAGATTGTTAGGATAAAATGTCGCATTGCCAACAAATATAGGAAAATTTAGTTCAGCTATAACAACATAACATCATTACGAGTCGACTGGTATATATCCTTTATATTATAAAGAAGTTGGCTTTATTAACAGTCAATTAACAAATAATGCTTTAAATCAGTATTGTGTGGATCGGCAATGACGATTCCTGGCAGCAATACGCTGTCGACGTCCGCCAGATCAGCCGTAAATACATGGAGGTGCCCAATGTTCGAAACGCGTCACAGCCGTGAAATGGCCGGGAAGCTGGCGGCCTTGGACAAGTCTCAAGCCATCATCGAGTTTGCCCTCGATGGCACGATCCTGGCGGCCAACGCCAATTTCCTGAAGGTCATGGGCTATACCTGGGATGAAATCAAAGGCCGTCACCACAGCCTGTTCATGGAGCCGAGGCTCAAGGAAAGCGCCGAGTACGCGCGGTTTTGGGACGTCCTGCGAAGGGGGGAGTTCCAGGCGGCGCAGTTCAAACGGATCGGCAAGAACGGCAAGGAGGTCTGGATCGAGGCGTCCTACAATCCGATCTGCGACCGCAGCGGGCGACCTTTCAAGGTCGTCAAATTCGCCACCGATGTGACGGCGCAAAAGATGGAATATGTCGACCTGCGCGGCCAGGTTGAGGCGATCAATAAATCCCAGGCGGTGATCGAGTTCGCGATGGATGGGACGATCCTTACGGCCAACGGGAATTTCCTCCGGACCATGGGATACTCGCTTGATGAGATAAGGGGCCGCCACCACAGCTTATTTGTCGATGCGGAGACGCGGGACAGCGGCGCTTATCACGCTTTTTGGCGAGACCTACGACGGGGTGAATTCCGTGCGGCGCAATTCAAGCGCCTCGGCAAAGGCGGGAAGGAGGTCTGGATCGAGGCCTCCTACAACCCCATTCTCGACCTCAACGGCAAGCCGTTCAAAGTGGTGAAGTATGCGACCGACATCACCGCCCATGTCCAGACGATGGCGGATCTGAAGACCCTCATTGATCGGAATTTCGGTGAGATTGATCAAGCCGTGACGCAGTCGGCCCAGCAGTCCGAGGATGCCGCTCAGGCCGCGGGCGAGACGTCCGGCGCGGTCCAGATGATGGCGTCAAGCGCGGAGGAACTAGCCGCTTCCATCCGCGAAATCGCGCAGAGCATGACCCAGTCCCGGTCGGCGGCCGAAAATACCGCCGAACTGGCGGTGCGCGCCGACGCGGCCACCCAGCGCCTGGCTGAGGTCGCGAAATCGATGGAAGGCGTGGTTGACGTCATCCGCACCATCGCCGGACAGATCAATTTGCTGGCGTTGAACGCGACCATAGAGGCAGCGCGGGCAGGGGACGCCGGCAAGGGCTTCGCCGTGGTGGCGACGGAGGTCAAGAACCTGGCCAACCAGTCCGCGAAGGCTACCCAGAAGATCTCGGAGGAGATCGAGGGCATGCAGGCCGTGTCCGGTGACGTGGTCGGCTCGCTGGACGCTATCCGCCAATCCATCAGCACGGTGCGGGAGTTCGTGGCATCGACCGCCAGCGCCGTGGAGGAGCAGAGCGCCGTCACCCGCGACATGTCGTCGAACATGCAGAAGACGGCCGGTGCCGTGGAAACGGTGACCCGCAGCCTGTCCAGCATCTCGGCCGCCAATCAGCAGGTGGGCGAAGCGGTGGGGCGGACCAAGGAAGCCGCCCGCGTCCTGGCTCGTTAGTTTTCAAGGGCTGTCAGTACCTGGATAAAAGAAGGGCCGGTGCACGCGACACCGGCCCTTTTCAGTTTGTTCGAGGTCAACAAAGGTCCACAGAGGCCCCGTGGACGCGGGGGACTAACAGGCGAAAATGGAACTCGGGTGATCCGCTGCGGCCGCGTCGGCCGAAAGGTTGTGGGGAAACCCGGCGGCGGGGGCTCCGCCGGGCCGCTGTCAGAGGATGGTGGTCAGGTGGTCATCAGAAGGGCAGGAGGACATCCAGCAGCTGCTGGCCGTAGCGTTCCTGCTGCACATCGGTGATCTGGCCGCGGCCACCGTACGAGATGCGGGCTTCGGCGATCTTCTCGTAGGAAATGGCGTTGGTGTTGTCGATGTCCTCGGGCCGGATGATGCCCTGGATGGTCAGCTCGCGCAGTTCGTAGTTCACGCGCACTTCCTGCTTGCCCTGGATGACCAGGTTGCCATTGGGCAGGACCTGGGTGATCAGGGCGGCGATCTTCAGGTCGATCTTTTCGGAGCGGGCGACCGTGCCCTTGCCGTCCGAAGCCTTGGCACTGGTGGTCGACACCAGGCTGGAAGCCGAGGTGGCGGAGTTCAACACCTTCGGGATCTGGGCCTCCAGGCCGAAGAAGTTGGGGATGCCCATGCTGTCGGAATTGGCACGCGACCGCTTGGTCTCGTTGGAGACGTCGGCGCTGTCGTTGATGGAGATGGCGATGGTCAGGATGTCGCCGGTCTGGCTGGCGCGCTGGTCCTTGAAGAAGGCGCGGGCACCCGGCCGCCACAGCGAGTTGGCCTGGCGCTCCAGCACCGGCGGGGTGGGCATGGGCATGCGCACCGGCTGGTAGCCCTTCTGCGTCGTGGGGTCGGACAGGGTGCTCATGTCCGGCGCCTTGCCGATGTTGTTGATGCGGTCGACGGCGCCGCAGCCGCTGAGCGCCACGGCGGCGACGGTGGCGATGAGGAGAGCGCGGATGGTGGAAGGCACAGGCATGATGTCTCTCCTCAATTCAGGGCGGTACGGGTGGTGCGGGTCGCGGCGGCGTTGAACTGCCCCTGGGGGGCCTGGCCAATGGGGGCTTGGGCCGTCGGCTGCACCATGACAAGGTCGGGGCCGGCGACACGGGCATCGATGGTCCGGTTGCTGGCGGTGTTGGTGACGCGGATGATCTCGTTGACGCCGCCTTCGGTCTGGGCGCGACCCTGGACCGTCAGGGTCATGTTGCCGGACTGCAGCATCATGGTGACCAGGGCGCCGCGGGTGACCACCACCGGCGCCCGCACCTCATCGGTGCGCACCGGCTGGTAGGGGCTGGCGCCGTGGCGCACGGTCAGGCCGATCAGGTCGCGCGCCTCGGTCA
The DNA here is from genome assembly GCF_007828035.1 of Nitrospirillum amazonense. Taxonomy (GTDB): domain Bacteria; phylum Pseudomonadota; class Alphaproteobacteria; order Azospirillales; family Azospirillaceae; genus Nitrospirillum; species Nitrospirillum amazonense. Next base: position 166,988 of record NZ_VITV01000002.1, read on the forward strand.
CCACGTCACCGCTGATGCGGGTGCGCGGCACCTTGGTCCATTCCACGTCGCTGGCGGCGATGGTCTCGCCAGGGGCCACGCGGCGGTTCAGCACCGGCAGGGTGACCATGACGGCCACGCGGGCGCCGAAGCTCTGGCGAATGACGGGTTCGCCCTTGGCCGGGATCACCAGGTCGCCGGTGGCGCGGCCGCGGGCGGCGTCGTAGTTCACGTTGGTGAAGCCGATGCTGCTGTCGCTGTTGGCCGGCAGGCGCAGGACGGTGCCTGGGTTGTCCAGCTGCACTTCCATGCCGGCCGGCGCGCCGGCGTCGGCCAGGGCCTTGGTGAAGGCGGCCTGGATCTGGTCGGCGGTCACGTCCACCGAGGGGCGGCTGACGATCACGCGCTCGTTACCGGTGGACTTCCAAGCCACGCCGTTGGCGGCGGCGATGCGGTCCAGCACCGAGGCGTCGTAGGTGATGCGGTGGCCGGGCGCCGGGGCCTGGCCGATGACGATGGTGGCCTGGTTGGGGCCCAGCGCGTCGAACAGGTCGCCCAGGTGGATGGTGTCGGCGTTGACGTCCACATCGCCGTGCAGGTCGGCGGCCGTGGCGGCGCCGGCGCTGAAAAGGATGCTGGTGCCCAGCAGGATGGTGGCCAAGGCTTTCATGACTGTTCTCCGCTATCCGCCGTCATCACTTCATGTTCGTGATGGACTGCAGCATCTGGTCCGTCGTGGTCACGACGCGCGAGTTCATCTCGTAGGCGCGCTGCGCCTGGATCAGGTTGGTGATCTCGGTCACGACGTTGACGTTGGAGGTTTCCAGCGCGTTCTGGGTGATGCGGCCGAAGCCGGTGGAGCCGGGGACGGCCGTGGCCGGCTGGCCCGAGGCCGGGGTTTCCAGCAGCAGGTTGTCACCGATGGCTTCCAGGCCGGCCGCGTTGGGGAAGTTCGCCAAGGTCAGCTGGCCGACGATGGCCGGGTTCACCTGGCCGTCGATCTTGGCCTGCACCTGGCCCGAGGCGTCCACCGAGATGTCCACCGCGTTCTGCGGAATGGTGAAGCCGGGGTTCAGCAGGTAGCCGTCGGAGGTGACGACCTGGCTGTTGGCATTCAGCGAGAAGGAGCCGGCGCGGGTGTAGGCGATCTGGCCGCTGGGCAGCGTCACCTGGAAGAAGCCGTTGCCGTTGATCGCCAGGTCCAGGCTGTTGCCGGTGGTGGTGATGTTGCCCTGCTCGTTGATGCGGTACACGGCCGCCGTCTTCACGCCGGCGCCGATCTGGATGCCGGTCGGGACGATGGTGCCGGCATCGGAGGAGTTGGAACCGACGCGGCGCATGTTCTGGTAGAGCAAGTCCTGGAATTCGGCGCGCTGGCGCTTGAACCCGGTCGTCGTCATGTTCGCGATGTTGTTCGAGATGACTTCGACGTTGGTCTGCTGGGCCTGCATACCCGTGGCGGCGATGGAGAGGCTGCGCATGATCTGTTTCTCCTACTTCTTCGGCGTCACGAGGGCGTTATTGGGCTTTGGCGAGGTGGCTGATCGCGTTGCGGATGCGATCGTGTTCCTCGTCCACCAGCTTCTGGGTCATCTGGTATTGGCGCAGCACGTCGATCATCGCGGTGGATTCGACGATGGCCTGCACGTTGGAGGCCTCGACCGCACCCTGCGTCACCTGCGGGTTGGCCGAGGGGCGCGGCGTCTGGGTCGTGGTCATCAGGCCGCCGCCCAAGGTCTGCATCTGCTGCTGGTCGTCGAAGCTGACGATCTTCAGCTTGCCCAACTGGGCGCGGTCGGCCATCACGGTGCCGTCGCCCTGGATCTTCAGGTCGGTGGTGCCGTCGGGGACGGTGATGCGGTTGTCGTTGGTGTCCAGCACGGGCAGGCCGTTCTGGTCCACGATCTCACGACGGTCGTTCAGCTGGAAATTGCCGGCGCGGGTGTAGCGCGGGCCGGACAGCGTCTCCACCGTGAAGTAGCCGTCGCCCTTCAGCGCCAGGTCCAGGGTGTTGTTCGTCACCTGCAGGGCGCCGGCGCGGGTGTCGCGCATCAGGCCGTAGTCCTGGACGAAGGAGACCCGTTCGCCGCGGGCCGGCTTCTCCAGGTATTCCTGGAACAGCATGCGCTGCTGCTTGTAGCCCGTCGTGTTCATGTTGGCGATGTTGTTCGCCACCACATCCAGCTGCCGGGACAGCGCCTCCTGACGGGACAGCGCCACGTAAATCGGGTTTTCCATTTTCGCCTCGAACGTCGCTGCCGGTCGATGCCGGCCGCTTGTTAGTCGCCTCCCTATATGCAGGGGGTGTGCCAACATTCGGGATCAATGGAAATCAATGACTTAGCTTGGGGCGGGGTGGGCAAGGACGGCAGGGGCTTCCCCTTGCGGCAGTTTCTGCCGGACCAGGGGGGCCAAGCTGGTTCCGGGCGGCGGTTTTTACCCCCCGATCCGGTACCGTCTCCAAAAGCCGACCGCCCGCCCCTTTAGGGGGCGGGCGGTCGAACCTTGAATCGGATGAGAGATGCCAGGATCAGGCGGCGTCGGCCGCGACCTGCATCTTCACGATCTTGTCGGGGTCGGTGACGCTGCCGTTGTCACGGCGGCTGCCCTTCTTCAGGGCGTCGACGAATTCCATGCCCTCGGTGACCTTGCCCCAGACGGTGTACTGGCGGTCCAGGAAGGTGGCGTCGTCGAAGCAGATGAAGAACTGGCTGTCGGCGCTGTCCGGGTTCATGGCGCGGGCCATGGAGCAGACACCGCGCACATGCGGCTCGGCCGAGAATTCCGCCTTCAGCTTCTTGCCCGAACCGCCGGTACCGTCGCCGATGGGGCAGCCGCCCTGGGCCATGAAGCCCTCGATGACACGGTGGAAGCTCAGGCCGTTGTAGAAGCCGTCGCGGGCCAGTTCCTTGATGCGGGCGACATGGTTGGGGGCCAGGTCGGGGCGGAGCGCGATGACGACGCGGCCGGCCGGCAGGTCGAGATACAGGGTGTTCTCAAGATCCATTTTGGGAAGCTCGTTCTTGTGGTGGGCGCGTCCGTGTCCGGCTTTGCCGGTCGGCGGACCATAGCGCCCCCGCCGCCCGATTTGAACCGCCCTTCTGGCGCAGCCGCTTCCCGCCCGCGGCAAAATTCGCGGGTTGGGGGGCCAAAATCGGCAAGCGACTTGCATGAGGGAGCGATCAAGGTCGGTGACTGGACCTTGCTGCGCACAGGGGGCTGTGCTGCTGCTTGTGGTCCGTCGCCGGTCTTGCCACTCTCCACCACGGTTTCGGGTACCACCGGGGCCGGGAAGGGACTTGTACACCCCATGTCCATGCCGCCGTTACGGCCGCCGCCCGGAATGCGGCCCCCACACCTGCGCGCCCCCAAGGCCAAGCGTCGCGTGACGCCCGGCGCGTGGCGCCTGCCGTCGTGGCGGGCCGCGCTGCCGGGGTGGCGGTGGCCGATCTCGTTCAAGGCCGGGCTGCCGCCGTGGGGGGCCCGTTGGCTGTGGGGCCTGGTTCCTGTCACCCTGGCCATCGCGGGGGGCATTTTGGCCGGCCGGCTGATTCTGCCGGCCACGGCGGAACAGAGGCTGAAGGCGGCCCTGGTCGAGGCTGGCTTCGCCGATGCCCAGGTGACGGTGCGGCACGCCGGCTGGGGTTGGCTGGAGGCGGGGGTGCGCCTGCAACCGGGGCTGGAGGCGGACACCGCGCTGGTGACCTTCGCCGGCCTGGTACCCTGGGGCCATCCGGCGCGCCTGGCGCTGACCGGGGTCAGCCTGGATGCCGGCCATCTGGATGGGCAGGCGCTGGCGCGCTTGACCGATCTGCCCATCGACCATGTGGACATTGGATCGGCCCAGCTGATCCACGGGGATTGGTCGATGCCCTTGGCCTTGCACGCCACGCTCGATCACAGGGCGGGGGACGGGGTAGAAGCGGGCGCGTGGCAAGGGCAGGCGGTGATGGAGCCGGCGGCCGGCTGGCCCGCGCTCGCCGTGACCGTCAGCCTGACCAGGACGGCGGATGGCCCCGCGCTGCGGCTGGTCGCGGCGCCAGGCGCCACCCCGATGGTGTCGGGCACCGTGGCTGCCGGCCCCAAGGGAACGGCCAAGGCTGAACTGACGGTGACGGACCTGCGCGTGCGCGATTGGGGAGGCCCCATTTCCGCCCATCTGGTGGCACAGGGCGGCGGTGACCGCTGGACCGTGAGCGCCACCGCCGAGACGCCCAACGCCCACCTGGCCCTGGAGGGAGCCAAGCCCTGGACTGGCATTCAGGGCACCGGCATACAGGCCACCATGCCCGCTGCGCCGTGGGGCATTACCCTGCGCGCCCGGGGGGTGGGGACCTGGAGCGGCGAGGGGCTGCTGACCGTGGCCGGCACCGCGGAGGGGGGCGCCCTGGCCGTGACCGTCGCGGCAGAGGGGATGACGGCGCCGGAATTGCCGCTGATGGCGGCCTTCCTCAACGGCGGCGGAAACCTGACGCCGGAAGGCGATGGCGCCTGGCGCCTGGACCTGACCCGCGCAGCGCAGGCAGGGGGGCGGTTGCGGGACGGCCAGGGGACGCCGGTCAGCCTGGGCTGGGACCCCGGTGCCGACGGCCACCTGGTGATGACCTGGCGCGGCGGTTTGGGCAAGGACCGCCGGGGGCATGCCGAGGCGCAGGGCGCCTTGGTGGGGCGCCTGGGGCCGTCTGCCGCGCCCCTCATCGCCGGTGGCACCACCGGCCTGCATATCGCCGCCGATTGGGATGCCGGCGGCTTGAGCGCCCTGGAGGCGTCCGCCGCGTCGGTGGAGGCGCCGGTGCTGCTGGGCGGTAGGTTGGAAGGGGCCCATCTGTCCGCCGGCTTCGATCGCGCCAACCGCGCCAATCCCTGGCAGCTGACCCTGGATGGCGGCCGTGTGGCAGGCACGATGCTGCCGCCCCTGGCCCTGGCCGTCACCCTGTCCGGCGATCCGGCCGCCACGCTGACCCTGGCGGGCCAGGCCCGGGGACTGGGCACGCCCCTGACCCTGAGGCTGAGCGGGCATTGGACAGGGGTGGAAAAGCGGGGGGAGGCGGCAGCGGTGCTGGAGCCGCTGACGCTGTCCAACGTGCCGGATCTCAGCCGCCTGCTGCCTGGCGCCGGCCTGGCGGGACCGATCCAGGGCCTGGGCACGGTGGTGGGCCGCGCCCATCTGTCGTGGGAGCAGGGGCATCTGACCGGGTCGGGGGAGGTGCGGGCCGATGCCGTCAGCCTCGCCGGCCCATCGCTGGCCATCGACGGCCTCAAGGGGGCGGTGGCGCTGGACGGGCTGTTCCCGCTGCACAGCCCGCCTGCCCAGCATATCGAGGCCAAGGCCGTGCGTGCCGCCCTGGCGCTGGAGGACGTCGGGTTGGATTTCCAGCTGGCGGATGGCCGGGTGCTGCTGCAAGGCGGCGATTTGGCCTGGGCCGGCGGCCACGTGCATCTGTCGCCGGAGGAGGGCGGCGGCTTCAGCGCCACGGTGGCGGAGGTGGATTTGGCCCAGGCGCTGCCGGCATGGGCAGCGGCCGGTTACACCCTGCAAGGAAAGCTGGCTGGGCGCCTGCTGGGACGCTTCGACGGCATGGCGCCGGTGCTGGCCTATGGCGGCCTGCAGGCGGAAGCGCCCGGCCACATCGGCTATGCGGATACGACCGGCGCCGGTGTGCCGGTGGTGCTGAACCCCGACCACAATGGCCAGGTGGCGCTGGTGACCCGGGCGCTGGCCGATTACGACTACCAGGCCCTGACGTTGGAGCCCAAGGGCCCCATCCTGACCGACCCCCGCGCCCGCCTGCTGCTGCGCGGCGTCAACCCGGGGTTCTATGGCGGCTATCCGGTCGACCTGGACCTGGAACTGGACGCCGGTGACCTGTCGGCCACCGGTGCCTCAGAACGACGGCAGTAAGGGATGTTGGGCATCACCCGGCGCTTGGGAACCCCTGATCGTGATCGACCAAGGGCTGTGCATTAGGGGAACGGGCAGTGATCGCCCACCACGTCCACGAAGGAGCGTGAACCGGGGCTGATCTTGAAGCGGTATTCGGTGTCGTCGATGATCACCGAATGCTGCAGCGGCAGCATGCCCGTGGTCTGGGTTTCCTTGCCGTTCTTGTCGGTGAACTTCAGGGTGACCGGCTTGGCCGGGTCGAACCAGGATTGCGGCGCGCCATCGGGGCTGCGCGACGTGGCGCCCTCGCCAGAGACGGTGATGGCGCCGTCGGCGAAGCCGGCCGAGGTGTTGGGACCCTTGTACAGCGAGGTCGACAGGACGAAGCGCTTGGTCTCCGCCTTGCCGCAGGAGCGGGGGGTGCCCGTCTGCTCGATGATCAGGGCCAGGCGACCGGCGTCGACGCCCTCCACCATCTTCTTGGCCAGCAGGTCCTTCAACCGGCCCAGGTCGCCCGTGGGCACGTCGCGGTCATAGCGCACCTGCAGCTCGCTGACGCGCACCTCGGCGGTCTGCAGCGCCGCTTGCAGCTGGGCGACCTTGCGCTCGGTCTCTTCCTTGGCGGACTGGGCCTGGGTCAGTTGCGTCTGCAGGCTTTGTTCCCGGCGGATCAATTGTTCTTGCCCCACCTCATAGCTGAAGGCGCAGGCGACGCCGACCACACCGGCCAGCAGCAGGAACTTGCCCAGACGCCCCCAGAAACGGCGGCGGGCCCGGCGGCTGTGATCATAGAGGCCATAACTCATGGTGGCGCCAACACCCAGCAGATAGGTCAGGGAGAACAAGGAATTAGTAAGCCCGGGAAACAAAGCCTCCCGGGCCTGACCCTAGCGGGGCCGCCTGCCAAACTCAAGCGGCTGTCGGCCTATACGCACTACGGGCCAATGGCACGGGCGGTGGCACACCCCGCCGCCGCCGCGGCCACGTCGGTTCTCAACCGTTGTGCGACAGCGCCGCGTCGATGGCGGCTTTCAGTTCCGGCGATTCCGGTTCCACCTTGCTGGGGAAGGCGGCGATCAGCGCGCCCTCGGGGCTGATCAGGTACTTATGGAAATTCCACTTTGGCGCGCCCTTGGCGCTGCTGACCCACTTGTAGAAAGGATGGGCCTTGTCGCCGGTCACCGTCTCCTTCTCCGTCATGGGGAAGTCGACGGCGAAGTTGGCGTCGCAGAAGTGCTTGATCTCCTTATTGCTGCCCGGTTCCTGGTCGGCGAAATCGTTGGCGGGTACGCCCAGCACCACCAGGCCCTTGTCCTTGTAGGCGGTGTAGAGCGCCTCAAGGCCTTTGTACTGCGGGGTGAAGCCGCAGAGGGACGCGGTGTTCACCACCAGGATGGCCTTGCCCTTGAACTGGCTGAGGGGCAACGGATCGCCGTCGATGGAGGTGAACTTGTAATCATATGCCGAGCCCGCGGCGGAGCTGGGCAACGGGGTGGCGGCATCGACATGGCGGGCGGCGGCCAAGCCGGCGACGGCCAAGGCGGCCATGGCCAGGCCCCGGAACAGGACGCGGCGGGTCAACAGGGACGCGGGCATGGGGTTCTTCCTCGGATATCGGTGGCGGGCCCACGCTGCCTGGGGGCTCCGCCTGGTCGCGATATCGAACTATAAACCCAGTAACCGGGTTACCTGCAAAACTAATGCGAGGTGCCGGTGAAGGCCGGGCTGACGAACGTGCCCAGCTTGTTGAAGATCATGCGGAAGTAAATGCGGTTGCCCGACGCCAGGCCGACGCGCTGGGCATAATCTCGCTCCATGATCAGCGAGAAGGTGTAGCAGTCGTCCTGATAGGTGGTGGTCAGGCTGGTGGATACGGGCCCGCCGCCTTCGGCCAGGTTGTACCGGGTGGAAAGGCCCACCGTGTAGTACTTCAGGAAGGACGAGGTCACGCCGCCGCTGACTTCCTGCAGGTTGGCGGTGGTGTCGGCCGTCGTGCCGTTCTGCAGTTCCAGCTTGTTGATGTACAGGTAGCTGCCCGACACGCGGAAGATGGACGGGCCGAACGATCCGGTGAAATCGTGCATGCGCTGGGCGCCACTGGTCGGATCCAGCCGGAAACCGTAGCTGACGTCCATCCACGGGCTGGGGGTCAGTTCCAGGCGGCCGACATAATCGGACTGGCGGCTGTACAGGCCGGAATTGACCGCGAAGTCGGTGTTGTGCTGCAGGCGGTAGCTCTGACCGAAGAACAGGGTGCTGCTGCCGCCGCCATTGCCGTAGACGCCGGCGCGCACACCGTAGGTCACGCGCTGGCCGCCATCGAGAAGGTCGACGCCGGGATAGCGGCTGAGGCGGAACAGGTTGGTGGAATCGAACTCGATATCCTCGCTGTCCTCGTTCGGCAGATCGCGGCTGTTGTGGTAGTTGGGCGCGGCGGTGAAGGCCACGATGGGCTCGATCATCTCCGACACGGTGCCGTCCTCGCGCACGAAGGGCAGGCGGGTCATGATCTGGCCCTGGGGGAAGACGCGGAAGCGGGTGAAGTCGTCCCGGGGGCCACCATTGGCCGCGTCCTTCAGGTTGCCGATGGCGTAGGCGTCGGTCCGCAGCAGGGCGTTGACGGTGGTGACCATGCCCAGGCTGTTGGTGTAGTCGCCTTGCCAGCCCGCGACCTGCGAGGCCCGGCGGGAGCGCACGCCCTGCTCGCGCCACAGGTCCAGGTACTGCGCGTCGAAGGACCAGCGGCCACCCAGCGTATCGCCCGGCTCGCCCAGGGCGCTGTAGGTGATCAGCGGCAGGGCTACCGGCTCTTCCAACGTGTTGGACGGGCGCAGATCCTGGAAGCCGTAGATGCCGGCGTTGAAGTAGTCGCGGCCAGCGAAGTGCTCGGTATAGAGGCGGCTGGTCAGCAGCTGCTCAGCGCTGTAGTTGTAGCGCAACAGGAAGTTGTTGTCGGTGACCCGGTTCAGGTCGAAACCCCAGCGCCAGGAATCATCGATGTCGAAGCGGCCAATGCCCTGCACCCAGCCGCGCAGTTCCGTCGGGCTGATGGTGCCGGTGGACGACGCCTGCGGGTTCTGCGTGTAGGTGGCGGCCCCCTGAAGTTCCAGGTAGCCGTTGGTGAAGCGCTGGCGATATTTCGTGCCCAGAAGCAGGCCGTCGTTGGCGCTGGGCAGCAGATCGAACAGCAGGTCCTTGTCCGGCGAGATGTCGTAGTAATACTTCACCCGCGCGAACATGCCCAAATTGGTGTTGTAGCCGATGGTGGGCGTCAGGAAGCCGCTGCGCCGGTCCACCGTGGGATCGGGCATGGAGAAGGCGGGCAGGTAGGTGATGGGCACGCCCGCCACCTCGATGGTGGCGTCGCGGAAGTAGATGTCGTGCGACGTATTGTCGTGCGTCACCTGCTTGGCGCGAATCTGCCAGGTGGGCGGCCGCGTGGGATCATCCTCGCACAGCTTGCAGGGGCTGTAGGTGCCGCGGGTGACGCGGGTGTAGCGGCCATCGATGCGTTCGGCCTGGTAGCCGGCCAGGCGGCTGTTGTCCTGCAGCAGCATGCGGGACTGGTCGACGAAGGCCTGCTTCTGGTCCTCCGTTAATTCCGCATAGTCGCCGAACATCACCTCGCCATCCGGCTGGATCATGACCACGTGGCCGCTGGCGGTGATGACGTTGGACCGCTCGCTGTAGCTGATGGTGTCGGCCAGTACGACGTGGCCGCCCTGAGACAGCTGCACGTTGCCGGTCGCGGTGGTGATGCCCAGCTCATTGTCCGTGTCGACCTGGTCGGCCTCCAGCAGGACGGGTGGCTGATCCTTCTTCGGTGCGGCCTGCGGGGGGGCAGCCTGGGTGGGTGCAGGGGCGGCGGCCGCTCCGCTGGAGGGCGGCGTGGGCTGCTGTTGCGCCAGCGCCGTGCTGGACATCAGGCCGACCATCAGGGCGGCGGCGATGGCGGCACGCCGCCGCGTGGCGGCCATGGGCGGCTCCGCAGTCAGGGGACGGGGATTCAACGCGTCGCACTCCCCGTCAGTTCGCCCGGGCGTACGCAGGGGCTGGGGGTGGGGATGCCGCCGTTCCGGGCCATGTGGCCGATGTCCTTGCTCCGCTTCATGGATCACCTTCTTGCCCATGCCGTGGGCCAAGTCAACACGGCTGGCCCGTTCCACGGGTTCATCTCCCGATATCGTCGGCGCGTGACCCGGAAACACCATCCTGGGAAACGCCACGGCGGCACCAGCCCCGCAAGGGGACGGCGGGAATGTCAGGTGAAGGCCTTGAAGGTGATGATGGTGAAAGTGTCCTTGACGCCCGGCAGGGTCTGCAGGCGCTGGGTGACAAAATGGCCGATGTCGGCCTCGTCACCCAGATAGCACTTCATCATCAGGTCGTACTGACCGGAGATGGAATGGACCTCTGAGACCTCTTCCAGGGTCTCCACGGCCGAATCGGCCACGTCGTAGGCCTTGCCCAGTTCGCACTTGATCTGCACGAAGATGGTCTGCATGGGATGCTTCCAAGCCTCCGCCGTTCGCCGTCACGCCTCGGGCGTGTCGGAACCGTCAAAAGTTTCCGGTGGAACAGCGCGGGCCAGGGGACGGGCAACACGCAGCATGAAAGCCGGCACATCGTCGCCGAAGCCGACGACCGTCGGGCCGTCGTCCTCGTCCCGCCAGCGGCGGCGCGGTTCGCCCCGGTCATCCTGGCGCGGGGGACGGGTGTCGTTGCGGCCCCCCTCGCTCCGGCCGCCCTCGCGGGCTTCGCCCCGGTTGTCGCGGCTCCGGTTGCGGTCACGGTCACGGCCGCCCCGCTCCGGACGGTCTTGGCGCTCCGGCCGTTCAGGCCGTTCCGGGCGCTCCGGCCTGCGGGCCTCCACCGTTTCCTCCGCCACGGTCGCGGCTTCGGCCTGGACCTCGCGCGGGGGTTCGGAGGCGGCATCGCCCCGGCTGCCACCGCGGCGGCGGGGGCCCTTGGTTTCGCCGCGCGGGCTGGCGCTCCGGGCTGAACGGCGGCGGCGGCCGCCCTCGCTCTCGCCCTCGGACATGTCCGGGGTTTCCAGACCGTCGATCATGATGCGCGGGATTTCCCGGCCGATCAGCTTTTCGATGGCGCCCAGGGTGCGGCTGTCGTCCGGCGTCGCCAGCATGAAGGCGCGGCCGGTCTTGCCGGCGCGGCCGGTGCGGCCGATGCGGTGGACGTAGTCGTCGGCGTGGTGGGGCACGTCGAAGTTGAACACGTGGCTGACACCGGCGATGTCGATGCCGCGGGCGGCCACGTCGCTACAGCACAGCAGCGAGATTTCTCCCTGACGGAACTGCTCCAGCGTCTCGGTGCGCTTGGACTGGACCATGTCGCCGTGCAACGCGCCGGCGTTGAAGCCGTGCTTGGTCAGGGACTGGTGCAGCACGGCGACGTCGCGCTTGCGGTTGCAGAAGATGAAGGCGTTCTTCACCTCTTCCGTCCGCAGCAGATGGCGCAGGGCCTCGCGCTTGTCCTCATTGCGCACCATGGCCACCGCCTGCGTGACCGTGGCGGCGGGGGAGGCCGGCGGGGCCACCGTGATCTCGCGCGGGTTCATCAGGAAGGCGTCGGCCAGGCGGCGGATCTCCGGCGGCATGGTGGCCGAGAAGAACAGCGTCTGGCGCATCTTGGGCAGCAGTCCGACGATGCGCTCGATATCCGGGATGAAGCCCATGTCCAGCATGCGGTCGGCTTCGTCGATCACCAGGATCTTAATGTCCGACAGCAGGATGTTGCCGCGGTCGAACAGGTCCATCATGCGGCCGGGGGTGGCGATCAGGACGTCGACGCCACGCTCCAGCTTCTTGATCTGGTCGCCGAAGGACTCGCCGCCGATCAGCAGCGCCATGTTCAGCTTGTGGTACTTGCCGTAGATCTCGAAGTTCTCGGCCACCTGCGCTGCCAGCTCGCGCGTCGGCTCCAGGATCAGCGAGCGCGGCATGCGGGCGCGGGCACGGCCGGACGCCAGAATGTCGATCATGGGCAGGGTGAACGACGCCGTCTTGCCGGTGCCGGTCTGGGCGCAGCCCAGCACGTCGCGGCCCTGCAGCACCCAGGGGATCGCCTTTTCCTGAATCGGGGTCGGCTGGCTATAGCCCGCGTCTTCAACCGCGCGAAGGACTTCCGGGCCTAGCCCAATTTCCGAGAAAAGCATGCGACCTTGTATCTGTATGATGTGCGTCGTTAAAGGACGGGACCCGGCGGAACCGCCGCGCCCCCCTTTGGATCAAGTGCCGGGCCGGCGGGGCCGCCATCCCACGCCAAGCCCGTCTTCAAACGGGATCGGGGCCGCATCCAGGCCTGCACATGGCGGCCCGGCGCCGCCTATACCGGAACCACGCGCGACTTGGCGGAAGTCGCGGCATGATCTAGGGTCGCGCGTTCGATATCAATTCCAGCCCGCAAGGGCAAGGATTTCCTTTAATGTCAACTGTTGTGTCATCTTCCGCGCCCGAGTCCGGGGTAAAAGGGAAGCCGGTTTTTATCCTGCCGCCGGGTTGATTGTGCGACGTGCCCTCGTCGCGTCCTCCGGATGCAGCAGCTGACGACCGAACCGAGGGCGGGTGCCCAGCCTGGCCGCCGCCGAGTCGATGGCGGAGGCCATCCCCGCGCCCGCCTGACGGTCACCAGCCGGTGCGGCCATCTGTCGCCCCATCTGCTGCCCCATCTGCCACCCCGGGGACCGGTGAGCGGCAACGACAAGTCTCATATGGGAATGGCTAGGCGTGACCTGAGGCGGCGCCAGGCGGATGTTGAGCACCGGACGGCCCTTGTTTTGGCCCGCGGAAGCCCCATCATCATCAATAGATGACACGACTTTGTCACCTGGCCGGTTGCGCAGCCCGCGAGAACTGGTCTAGGCTTCCCTTGTTGGCTCAACCGCCCCTTGCTTCATAAGGACGATATCCATGGTCACCATCGGCATCGCTGCTTTCCTCGGCCTCAGCCTGCTCGCCGCGCTGTCCATCGCCGCCGTGAAGCCGGCCGAAGCGAATGCCCATAATGGGCATGGCGGACACGGCCATGACGATCATAATCACGGCGGCCACGGTCACGGCGGCCACGGCCACTGAGCTTCTCCACTACCGATTTCCGGTGATGGGCGGCGCTAGGCGGGCAGCCTGGCCGAACATCCGGTTTGTTTGAAAAAGGCCGCAGCAATGCGGCCTTTTTCTTGGCCGCGACCAAGCTGAGCCCCGATATAATCTTATGCGCGGTGTACAACCCTCCGGGTGATCGCCATATGGCCACCTTGCGTGTTTGTTGGGGAACGCACGATGGCCACTATTGTCACCGCAAATAATCGTTCGACGCTGGCGAACAGCGGCACGCTGGTCGTGCAAGGGAACCGCGACACCATCGTCGGGTCCGGCAACACCATCACCCTGTTGCAGTCGATCATCAACGGCGTGACCAGCATCGTTGGCGGCGGCAACACCATCGTCGACAGTTTCGCGGGCAACACCATCGCCGTGGGGGGCGGGGTGATTTCCGTCACCGCCACCGCCGATGTGATCACCCTCATCGGCGGCGGCAACATCGTCAACATCAATAACAACAACACCGTCGTCGACAGCTATTCCGGCGACCATGTGTCCTTCAACGGCTTCGCCTCGAGTTTCACCGGCAGTCTGAATTTCCTGACCATCGCCAAAAGCGGCGGCCTGACGGTCAACGGCACCGGCAACCAGGTCACCATGAACGGCTCGGGCACGCTGAACCTCAACACCTCGGGCAACTCCGTCACCGACCTGGGCGGCAACTCCACCATCGTCCTGGCCGCGACCAACCTGGTGGAAACGGTGACGGGCACGGGCGACACCGTGTTCCTGAACTACGCCAGCAACGCCCTGTGGGTGGGCGGCAGCAACATGGTGGTCCAGGCGGCGGGCAACACCATCCATGTCCTGGCCGGCGCCAGCAACGTGACCGTGACCGGTTCGAAGAAGGGGGCCAACCGCCTTTACGCCGGTACCGGCACCATCACTACCCAGTCCGACCTGGCGCTGAACGGCGACGGCACCTCGCTGAACTTCCTGTCCGGCGGGAGCGCCACCTTGACCGGCCCGGCCAGCGCCAGCCCGACCACCATCCTGGGCCGCGGCGCAACGCTCACCGCCGCCGGGCCGGGGTTCAACGTCAGCTTGGCGGCCAATGGCCAAACCGTGCTGGGCAATAGCGGGACCATCGCTGTGGCCGGGACCGGCGACCTCATCTCCGGCGCCGCCAACACCGTCACCGTGGCGCAAGGGGCCGCCGCCACCATCAGCGGCACCAACAACATCGTCACCGTCAGCGATGGCGGCAGGGCCGTCGTGCAGGGCGCCGGCAATATCGTCACCGCCCTGGGTGGCGCCACCGTGGCCGCGACGGCCGCCGCCACGACGGTGGTGGGCAACGCCACGGGCGCGACGCTCTCGGGCTCGGCCGCCGCCACCATCCGCTACGACGCCAGCGGCATGACCATCAACCTGGTCAGCGGGCGCGCCTCGGTCACCGGCGGCAGCAAGGTCGATGCGCTGACCAACGTGGGCATCCTGCTGGCTACCGGCAACAATGACACGCTAATCGCGGGCAGCGGCGCCACACTGTCGCTGACCGGCACGGGCGACCAGGTCACCCTGACCGGCGGACGCGACGTCGTGGTGGGCAGCGCCGCCAGCCGCGCGACCATCACCATCTCCGCCAGCAACAGTGCCGAGAGCATCAGCGCCACGAGCAATAGCATCCTGGTGCAGGGGACGGGGGATACGCTAACCCTGGCAGGCACGGGCAATCAGGTGACCACCGCAGCGGGCGGCAGCGTGATCCTGGCCGCCAAGGCCAGCGCCACCCTCAATGGTGATGGCAACACCGCGACCATCGCCAGCGGCGCCAGCCTGACGGTGACCGGCAGCAGTGATACCATCACGGCTTCCGACGCAACGCTGACGGTGGCGGCACCCATTGGCGCGGCGGAGACGGTCAACGCCACCAGCACCGCCATCGCCCTGACGGTCGCCGGCGAAACCGTGACCCTCAACGGCACGGGCAATAGCGTGACGGCGGGCAGTGACGCCATCACCCTGGCCGCCAAGTCCAGCAACACGGTCAACGGTTCCGGCAACGTGATCACGGTCGGCGCCCAGGGCGGCCTGAAGATGACGGGGGCCGGCAACACCGTCACCCTGACCGGCAGCGGGGACACGCTGAACCTGACCGGCACCGGCAACAAGATCGTCATGGCCGGCAGCGGTGCCGCCGTCTCCCTGTCCAGCAACGGGGTGGGCGCCAGCGGTGAGCTGGACCTGTTCGTCACCCATGACAAGGTCTGGCTGCAGCGCGCGGGCAACGATTTGGTGGTGGAGCAGCTGGGGGCGGGGCAGGCGGCGCGCCTGGCGAATTGGTTCGCCAGCACCAGCGCCGAGGTCGCCACCATCAAGGCCAGCGATGGCGTGCTGCTGACGCCTGCGGACGTGACCACCCTGTTGGGCAAGATGACCACCTTCACCAACGGCCACGCGGGTTTCAACCCGCTGACCACCAGCCAGAGCAGTACCGGCAACAGCTATTACGCCGGTGCCCTGAACGGCGTCTGGCACAGCTGAGGGCCGTAGCCTTGGTTACTGGGGCGTACCCGCACGGCGTACTGTTTACATTCCCGCCATCGATTCGCGGAAAAATCATTTGCTGATGTGCGATCAGGTATCTTAGATGGAGGCGCCATCGGGGCGTGGCATGTGAATCGATAGTCTTAATCGTGATCATGTTTCGGACCTGCGCCGACCCGTGGGGAAGCAACGACGATGTGACCGTGCAAGCGCGACGACCTGACGCCCCGTTCCTTATTGCTGGAACAGGTGTCCCCGTGTCTGTGTCCGCTGCTGGTATGATCACTTTGCCCCTGTCCAGTTCCGAGACGTTGCGCCGGGCCACGGCGTTGCACGACCAAGGCGAATACGCCGAGGCGGAGGTGTTGATCAGCGGCGCCCTGGCCCGGGACCCCGGCAATGCCGACCTGCTGAATGCCCGTGGCGTCATGTTCGCCCAGATGGAACGCCACCTGGACGCACTGTGGTGTTACCGAGACGCCGTGGCTGCCAATCCACGCGGATCGGGCATCTGGACCAATCTGGGCAATGCCCTGACCAAGCTGAAGTACCTGGAGAGCGCGGTGAACGCCCACCGCCGGGCCATCGAGCTGGCGCCGAACGACGTGCTTCTCCATCACAATTTAGGGACCTCGCTGGCGGAGGCTGGCAACCATGGCGAGGCTGTCATGGCCTTCAGCCGCGCGATGGAACTCAATCCGGAATTCCATAAGGCGCGATGGGACCGGGGGCGCAGCTATCTCTATCTCGCCAACTATCGGCAGGCCTGGCCCGATTACGAGGTGCGGCTCATCAGCGGCCAAGTGCCCGCACGGGACCTGGCCAGCACCAAGTGGGATGGGCAGCCCTACGCCGGCCGGCGCCTGCTGCTGCTCTGTGAACAAGGGTTCGGCGACACGCTATGGGCGGCGCGTTACCTGTCTCGCGTGAAGGCGTTGGGCGGTGAACTGACCGTTGAGTGCCAGCGGGAGCTCATTCCCCTGCTGGCGGATCTGGGGATCGCGGATCGCCTGATCCCCTGGGGCGAGCCTCTGCCCGAGGCCGATCTCCACGCCCATTGGTGCAGTCTGCCCGGCCTGTTCACCCAGGACCTGGCCACCATCCCGGCGCAGCCCTATCTGCGGGCGCCGGTGGACCGCCGCGCCAAAGCGGCCCAGGTGTTGGGACCGCGCGACGGCCGCCTGAGGGTGGGTGTCGTCTGGTCGGGCAACACCAGCTTCAAGCGCAACCATGAACGGGCCCAGCCCCTGATGCGCTTCTTCCAGGCCTTCGCCCTGCCCGGCGTCCAGCTCTACAGCCTGCAGAAGGGGACGCCGGAGAAGGCGCTGAGCGAGTTGCCCCGGGGCGGCCCCATCATCGACCTGGCCCCTCACCTGGGCGATTTCGCCGACACCGCCGCCTTCGTGGAACAGATGGACCTGGTCATCATGACCGACAGCGCCGTCGCCCACCTGACCGGTGCCCTGGGCAAGGAGGTATGGGTTCTGCTGGGCGATGTTGCCCACTGGCTGTGGCTGCCCGGCCGTGCCGACTGCCCCTGGTATCCGACCATGCGCCTGTTCCGCCCCCGCGCCGAAGGCGACTGGGACCACGTCTTCGACCGAGCCTCGCTGGAGCTGACGTTGAGGACGCGGATTCTGGAGATGTAAAAATTCGATTTGCGTGACGACAACTAAAAATGAGGAATATTATGGCTTCAGTGACCCAGGATGGGGTGTCCTACACCTTAAATTCGGCTGATCCTACGGTTTTTGTTTCTGGAAACAACGACTATATTAGATCTGATAGTGGGTCGGTGATTTTCAATAGGAGTGCGTCTCATGGAAACATTACGATTGCTGGATCAAATGACAGTATAACGGACAATTATGTACTGAATACAATAACAATATCTGGATCAAATGATACGATAAGTGCCAGCACTGATTATATCTATCTCTCGAATTATATTAGTGACATAAATTCCATTACCGTTCTTGGGGACAATTCGGTATATGGTCAATTATCTAGCGGTGGAGATACAATTAAATTCGGTAGGCTTTCTAATCAAGTAAATCAAGGATCGATTGCCTACCAGACGTTCACTGGCGGCGGCGACAATCTTATTTTGTCGAATTCGGTCGCGTTGACCGTGAATGCTCTGGTGGGGAATTCTGCCGGAAACAAAATAACCATGGGTTCCTATGATACACTTTATCTGAATTCTAGTGGCAATACCATTTCCCTTACGGGTGGAAA
Source organism: Nitrospirillum amazonense (assembly GCF_007828035.1). Taxonomy (GTDB): domain Bacteria; phylum Pseudomonadota; class Alphaproteobacteria; order Azospirillales; family Azospirillaceae; genus Nitrospirillum; species Nitrospirillum amazonense. Next base: position 184,697 of record NZ_VITV01000002.1, read on the forward strand.
TTCTACGGTCAATCTAAGTTCTGGCGTTTCCGGGAACACAGTCAAAGTCCAAACAACAACGGGCAGCGGCACCGTTACTGTCAATGGAGCAGGGACCCTCAACTCCATCGCTGCCAGCAGCGGTACAATTGCGACCAGCGGTACAGTGACTGTCAACGACTCTGGCAACATTCTGTGGTTAGCTGGTGCGCAGGCGACGTTGAGCGGCATTGCCGCTAATCTCACCCTCAATGCCACTGCGGCCACCACTGTTTTGACCGTTACGGACACTGGCAAGGCCTTTACTGTGGGCGGCGGAAATCAGGTGTCGCTGATCGGCAGTAGCGAGACGGTGACGATGAATAGCGGCACGCTCGTTAACAGCAGTGGCAGCAACACCTTGGTGGCCAGCGGCAGCAGCACACTTATCGCTGCGGCGGGCACGTCGGTGCTGGTTGGTTCCGGCAGCGGGGCGACGCTCAAGGTGACTGGCGGTTCGGCCAAGGTCCGTTATGACGCCAGCAATATGACCATTAATCTATCGACTGGTCATGCGACGGCTTCCAACTCCTCCACGTCGGATGCCCTCATCGGCATCAGCAGTGTGATCGTAAATGGCGGCACCGACACCATTACTCTGGGCGCCAGCCAGTCGGCTACCCTCTCTGGTAGTGGCAACTCAGTCAGCGCGGCAAACGGCGCCAACGTTACGATTGCGGGGGGCGGCTATCAAAACACCGCCAACGAAGTGACTCTTTCCAACGGCATCATGGCCTTGACCGTGGACGCACGGGCCAACTTGACAGGCTCCGGCAACCATGTGAGCTCTGGCAGCAACGACAATGTCGGTGTAACAGGTGACAACAATACGCTGACCGCCACTGGCAGCGGCGACGGGTTTTGGATCACCGGCAGCAATGACAAGGTCATTGTTCAAGGCACCCAAGCCCAAATCAATGGCAACAGTGTTGCCATTTCGCTCTCGGCCAATGCCAGCGCCACGCTGAACGGCAACGGCAACACCGTCACGATGGCTTCTGGTAGCGCGCTGCACATCACCGGCGGTGGCCGAGTCGCGTCCACCAATACCGTCACCCTGTCCAGTAGCACGGTGACCCTTGATCAGGACAGCCGTGCCGACCTGACGGGCAGTGCAAATCAGGTCACAATCACCGGGACGGTGAATGTCGCTGTGAGTGGAACCCAAAACACCATCACATCGACGGCCTCCGGCAGCGGCATCTACGTTGGAGGTGCCGCCAGTGGCGGTTCGACGGTAACAGTTAGCGACACCGGCGGCAGCAACACCATTTATGTATACGCCAACACGCAAAGTGCGGTGGATGTTCTGACCGTCACCGGCAACGGTGACATCATCAACATGAACAGCAACTGGAACCTGACGCTGTCCGGCAGTGGCAATACCGTGGGTATGATTGCGGGTGAGACGATATCCATCACTGGCGGGGGCGAATTCGCGACTGCCAATACCGTTACACTTTCCAACGGCACCTTGATCCTGGGGCAACACGCACGGGCCAACTTGACAGGCTCCGGCAACCATGTGACATCGGGCAGCAATAACAATGTCGGTGTGGCAGGTGACAACAACACGCTGACCGCCACGGGCAGCGGCGATGGATTTTGGATCACCGGCAGCAATGACACGGTCATTGTCCAAAGCACCCAGGCTCAAATCAATGGCAGCAATGTCGCCATTTCGCTGTGGGCCAATGCCAGCGCCACGCTGAACGGCAACGGCAACACTGTCACGATGGCCTCGGGCAGCGCGCTGCACATCACCGGCGGTGGCTGGGTGGCAGCCACCAATACCGTCACCCTGTCCAGTAGCACGGTGACCCTGGATCAGGATAGCCGGGCCGACCTGACGGGTGATGCCAACCAGGTCACCATCACCGGGACAGTGAATGTCGCTGTCAGCGGAACTCAAAACACCATCACGGCGACGGCCTCCGGCAGCGGCATCTTCGTTGGTGGTGCCGCTGGTGGCGGCTCGACGGTTACCGTTAGCGACACCGGCGGCGGCAATACCATTTATGTGTACGCCAACACGCAAAGTACGGTGGATGTTCTGACCGTCACCGGCAACGGCGACACCATCAACATGAACAGCAACTGGAAGCTGACGCTGTCGGGCAGTGGCAATACCGTGGGTATGATTGCGGGTGAGACGATATCCATCACCGGCGGGGGCGAGTTCGCGACTGCCAATACCGTTACACTTTCCAACGGCACCTTGATCCTGGGGCAGCACGCACGGGCCAATCTGACCGGTTCCGGCAATCAGGTGACGCTGGGGAACAACGACAATCTCGGTGTGGATGGCAGCCATAACGTTCTGACGGCTACGGGTTCTGGTGACGGACTCTGGATCAGTGGTGCCAGCAACACGGCCAATATCAGCAATGGCTCTGTCTTTGTGGGCGGCTCACAGACGGCGATCAACGGGGATAACAATGCTATCACGCTCTATGCGGGTGTCGGCGCGACGGTAAGCGGTAAAAATGAGCTCATCTCCACCGTAGGCGCCAACACCACCGTCGCCCTCTCCACCAACGGCGTCGGCCCCAGCGGTGAACTGGATCTGTTTGTGACCCATGACCAAGTCTGGCTGCAGCAGTCGGGCAATGACCTGATTATTGATCAAGTTAATGGAACCCAGGACGTGACATTGAAGGACTGGTTCCTTCAAAGTCCTGGTGGGACCTATGATCATCAGGTCGCCACGATCAAGGCCAGCGACGGCGTCACGCTATCCAGCGCAAGCATCACCAACTTGTTCAGCACCTCTCACACCGGGGCCAGCGACAGCGTGCTGCTCAACTCCTGGAAGTCCTGACGGTTGGGCGGCTCCCCGAGATGTCTGGGGGCCGCCCATCCTCCACAGGCTGAAAACCAAAACGCCCGGACGGAGACTCCCGTCCGGGCGCTCGCCTAAGCTTTCAGCCGGCGCTTAAACGTCCAGGTCCTGCGCGAACTTGGCGTTTTCCTGGATGAACTTGAAGCGCAGCTCCGGTTTGCGGCCCATCAGGCTTTCCACCAGGCTGGCGGTGTTTTCCGCGTCGTCCTTCTGCTCGGGGTCGCGGACGTCCGGCACGGTCACGCGCAGCAGGGTGCGGCGCGCCGGATCCATGGTGGTTTCCTTCAACTGGCTGGGCTGCATCTCGCCCAGGCCTTTGAAGCGGCTGATCTCCACCTTCTGGTTGGCCTTGAACACGCTCGCCAACAGCTCGTCCTTGTGGGCGTCGTCGCGGGCGTAGCGGACGTTGCTGCCCTGGGACAGGCGGTACAGCGGGGGCAGGGCCAGGAACAGGTTGCCGTTCTCGATCAGCGCCGGCATCTCGCGGTAGAAGAAGGTCATCAGCAGCGAGGCGATGTGGGCGCCGTCGACATCGGCGTCCGTCATGATGACGATGCGCTCGTAGCGCAGCCGCTCGGCAGAGAACTCCTTGCCGGCGCCGCAGCCCAGGGCCTGCACCAGGTCGCTCAGTTCCTGGTTGCCGCGCAGCTTGTCCGTGCTGGCCGAGGCCACGTTCAGGATCTTACCGCGCAGGGGCAGGATGGCCTGGGTCTCGCGGTTGCGCGCCTGCTTGGCGCTGCCGCCGGCGCTGTCACCTTCGACGATGAAGATCTCGGTGCCTTCGGAGCTTTGGCGCGAGCAGTCGGCCAGCTTGCCGGGCAGGCGCAGGCGGCGGGTGGGGGCCTTGCGCGCCATGTCCTTGGCGGCGCGGCGCCGCGCCCGCTCCTCCGCCTTTTCCACCAGGCGGTCCAGCAGCACCTTGGCGGCGTCAGGGGACGCCGACAGCCAGTGGTCGAAATGGTCCTTGATGGCCGCCTCGGTCAGGCGCACGGCCTCCGCACTCACCAGCTTTTCCTTGGTCTGGCCTTGGAATTGCGGATCGCGGATGAAGACAGACAGCAGGATGGTGGCGCCGTCCACCACGTCCTCGGCCGTCAGGGACGGGCCCTTGCGGTTGCCCACCAGCTCGCCATAGCCTTTCAGGCCGCGCGTCAGCGCCTGGCGCAGACCCTGCTCATGGGTGCCGCCCTGGGGGGTGGGGATAGTGTTGCAATAGGTATGGCTGAAGCCCTCGTCATCCTCGGGCCAGGCCACGGCCCATTCCACCCGGCCGGCCTGGTTGGGGAAGTCGGCCTGGCCGGCGAAGGCGGTGGGGGTGACGGTGCGCCGGTCCTTCAGGGCCGACATCAGATAGTCCAGCAGCCCGTTGGGGAAGTGCAGGGTCTCCGCCGCCGGCACGGGGCTGTCGTCGGCCAGCAGCGAGGGATCGCAGCTCCACCGGATTTCCACGCCCCGGAACAGATAGGCCTTGGACCGCGCCATACGGTACAGCCGCTCCGCCTTGAAATGCGCGCCTTCGCCGAAAATCTGGGCGTCGGGGTGGAAGCGCACCAGGGTGCCGCGGCGGTTGTTCACCGGGCCGGCGTTCACCAAGGGCGTCAGGGGCGCGCCGCGGCTGTAGCTTTGCGTGTACAGCGTGCGGTCCCGCGCCACCTCCACCGTCAGCTGGTCGGTCAGCGCGGTCACGACGGACAGGCCCACACCGTGCAGGCCGCCGGAGGTGGCGTAGACCTTGCCGCTGAACTTGCCGCCGGAATGCAGGGTGGTGAGGATGACCTCCAGCGCCGACTTGCCCGGGTATTTCGGGTGGTCGTCCACCGGGATGCCGCGGCCGTTGTCGCGGATGGACACGGTGCCGTCGGCCGCCAGTTCCAGGTCGATGCGGGTGGCGTGGCCGGCCACCGCCTCATCCATGGCGTTGTCCAGCACCTCGGCCACCAGATGGTGCAGGGCGCGTTCGTCGGTGCCGCCGATGTACATGCCAGGGCGGCGGCGGACAGGCTCCAGCCCCTCCAGGACCTCGATGTCCTGGGCGGAATAGCTGTCTTGCTTGCGGGCGGTATTCTGAAACAGGTCGCTCATACCCCATTATAGGAGTGGGCATCGCCGCAGTTCAAGGACCGGGGCTGCGGATCGACCCCGATAACCACCACATTTTGTAAGGATGGCCACGGCACCCTCCCACATCGGGGGTCCTGTGGTCCGGAGCATGAACAATGAACGACCAACCGCCCGCCCCCGATTTCTCCACGGCGCCGGCGCTGCGCACCTTCGCCATGCCGGCAGACACCAACGCCAACGGCGACATCTTCGGCGGCTGGGTGCTGTCGCAGATGGATCTCGCCGGCGCCGCCAAGGCCGTGCGGCGGGCGCGGGGCAGGGTGGCGACGGTGGGCATCGAGGCCATGAAGTTCTACCGCCCGGTGGCCGTTGGCGATGAGCTGAACTGCTACACCGAGATCCTGGCCGTTGGCCGCACCTCCCTCCGCGTGCGCATCGACACCTGGGTGCGTCGGGGCGCCACGGGCGAGGCGGTGCATGTGACCGAAGGCGTCTTCACCTACGTCGCCATCGGCGAAGACGGCCGCCCACGCCCGGTTGAGGCGGAGTGATTTAACTCCCGGGCCAGCAAAATCACCCCCAGCAAAAGCACCCCTAGGCCCTGACCGGGGCCGCCGCAGCGAGCACCGCCGTATACGGGAAAGGGGCGCGCAGCGAGGATAGCCAAGGGGCGGATGCCCCGCCGGCGCCTGAGGCAAACGAACAAACGAAAACAGGCCCGTTCCGATACGGAACGGGCCTGTGAACGCTAGGCCAAAGCCCCGACGAAGTGCTTAGTTGCCCTTCGGGGGTTCGGTCGTGGAGGGCTCCGGCGTGGCCGGGGCCGGGGTGGCGTCGGACGGGGCCGGCGCCGGGGTGGCGGTGCTGTCAGCCGGGGCGGCGGCCGGCGGTTCGGCGGCGGGCGCCGCAGGGGCGGCAGCCGGGGCTTCGGTCTTGGCAGGGGCCGGGGCGTCGTGCTTGTCGCAGGCAGCCAGGCCAACCAACAGAACCGGGGCGAGCATCAGGGCTTTAAAGCGCATATTCCTCTCCTTCTATGCGTCTTTACGCGCGGATTGGTTCCGCACGTCTTGACGTCGTGGCCGGAGGCTCCCGAGCCACGACAATGATTTTGCAGCACCTTCCGGCGGAATTAAGGCAACGCGGCCGGCCAATGCGGGAAACCGTGCCGGCGCGTTAACCACGACGGAACGCTACCGCCTTGATAACACGCCAGTCTGGACATCATTCCAAGCAGGAATTCGTCCTAAGCCTTTTTGACCCGGGGGCGGGCGCCACTCAACGGGGATTTCCGTCTAGTCCTTGGGTGCGGCAAGCCGCCGCAACGCCAAGTCCAGGGCCGACTTCAACTGTCCCGCCGAATATGGCTTTTGCACGAAGCCCAACGGATAGGTCAGGCTGGCCCGGGCCATGGTCTGCTCGTCCGTGTAGGCCGATAGGAAGACCGATCGCAGGCTGAATTCGTTTCTGAGTCGCCGGGCCGTGTCGATTCCATCCACCGTGCCCTTCAGGCGGATGTCCATGAGGGCCAAGTCGGGATGGCTGCTGGCGGCCAGCGCGATGGCTTCGGGTTCCGACGCCGCGATGCCGCAGACATAATAGCCCAGATCCTCGACCGTCAGGCGAATGCCCAAGGCCACCAGGGCGTCATCCTCCACGATCATCAAACGGACTGCGGCGTCATCGCCGTTGTCGGCGTCCCGGTTGATTTCTGCCTGACTCATGCTTCCCCTGACTGGTCATCCCCAACGCGATGCCTTGTGGAAGCCGCCCCCCGGCGTGCGCCCCACGCATATCCTCATGCCCAGGCCTAATGGCCAGGTCAGGACCCAAGGCCCCATTGCAACACTGTTCCTTCAGTAGGTACAGCAAGCCATGAGCCTAAACAATTCAGCCAGATGATCGAAACTTTCGGGGTTACACTTTAGGGATTATTGCTTTTGTCCCGGCGTTGGCGTTTGGGGCGGCGGGCCGGACCGCTGGGCCGCGCACAGGCGGATGCGCTCCACCGCCTGATCCACCGTGCGCCCGCCGCCCTCCAACTCGGCGGCCATGGGCCGGAAGTAGCCCTCCACCTGGTCCGCCGCCGTGGCGCTGCACAACCCCTCCAGCGGCAGGGTCAGCGCGCCCAAGGTGGCGGAGGAACCGCGGGCGCGCAGATGGGCCATATTGGCCTGAACCCAGGCCCAATAGGCGGGAACGTGACTGGATTCGCGCCCCTGGCCGCGAATCAGCATGTTGACCTCGTTCAGTTTCAGCCAAGGCGCGAACACCATGTCGCGCACCTCCGCCGCCAGGGTGGGGTCGGTCACGCGGTTCAAGGCGTCCAGCGCCATTTCCCGCTCTTCCGCGTCGGTGGAGGATCGCAGCTGATCGACCAGGGCGTTGATGTAGGGACGGCCCAGTTCCTGGGCCATGACCGCCATGCCCGTGGCCCGTATCTCCGCCGGCGGCTGGGTATCGGACTCCCGCATCAAAGCCATCAAGCGGGCCCGGACGTCCTCGTCCCGCAGTTCCAGCGCCAGGAAAGCCACCAGCCTGTCGCGCAGCAGGGCGGTGTTTTCCGGCGCCACCCGGTCCAGCTTGCCCGGTATCAGCCCCACGCGGGCCAGCACCGGCCGCCAGGCCTGCAGCAGGAACAGGCGCAGGGCGGCGCGGTCGCTGTCGGTCGGCGCCTGCTCCAGCAACTGCTTCAGCCGGGGGAAGGGCGCGGAAGCCACGTCCCAGGCCGGCACGGTGGCCAGGCTGACGGCGGCGGTGAGGTACAGCGACTGGGGCTGGTGGCCGGCCGCGACTTCGCCCCACAGGCTTTCCAGCAGGGCCAGCTGCTCCGCCGCCGGCAGGCGCGGCAGCACAGCCAGCAGCCGGCGCCAGTGTTCGGTCGTCAGCGACAGTCGGAAATAGCCGCTGCCGGTGGCGTTGGGGATCAGAACCGCCGGGCAGGCGGATTGGTTGAGGGGCAGGGCCTGGCGCGCGGCGGTCACCATCATGCAGGTGGTGGCGCCGCCCGCGCCCGGCCGCACGCACAGGGGCAGGGTCCAGTGCGCCGCCGTCGCGGCCTCGGAACCCAGGGGGCGGTAGCGGCGCTGGGCCGTCAGAACCTGCAGCCCGGTGCGGGGGCAGGTCCAGCCCAGCGACAGGCGCGGCACGCCCGGCAGGTTGATGTAGGAGCGCAAGGAGTCGACCAGCACCGGGTCATGCACCGTGTCGGCCAGGGCGCCGAAGAAATCCTGGGCCGTCGCCACGCCGTCGATATGGCGGCGCAGGTGCGTTGCCACCGCCTTGCGGAAGGCGTCGGGGCCGATATAGCCCTCCATCATCGACAGCACGCCGGCCCCCTTGCGGTAGGTGATGTTGTCGAAGGCGGTTTCGATGTCGCTGGTGGTGGCGATAGGCTGGTGGATGGTGCGGGTGGAGGCCAGGGAGTCCAGATCCATGGCCTCCAGCGCCTCCTGCTCCACCACGCGGGCGGTCAGCATGCGCGGCTGCCAGGCATCCACCGCCTTGGGTGCCAGCCAGCTCGCGAACGCCTCGTTCAGCCAGATGTCCTCCCAGCCGGCCGGCGTCACCAGGTCGCCGAACCATTGGTGGGCGATTTCATGGGCGTGCAGCACCAGGAAGCGGCGGCGCGCGTCCACCGTGTCATCGGCCTTCACCAGCAGGCGCTGCTCGCTATAGATGATGGTGCCGGCGTTCTCCATGCCGACGGCGTCGAAGTCGGGGGCCGCGATCAGGTCCAGCTTGCCGTACGCGTAGGGGATGCCGAAGTAGCGTTCCATCGTCAGGAACAGGCCGGGCGTGACCGACAGGGCATAGGCCAGGCGCGGGCCCTTGCCGTGCAGGGCCACGCCGCGCAGAGGGATGGGCCGGCGGCGGGCGCCGCTGGGCGGAATGGTCGGGCCCTTCACGATGTCCAGCGGCCCCACGGCGAAGGCCAGCAGGTAGGTGGGCAAGGGCCGGGTGGGCGCGAAGGTCAGGCGCCGGCCGCCGCCGGGCACCGCCTCCTCCCGCACGGGCAGGGTGTTGGTCACCGCCTCATCCCCCGCCTTCACCGTCAGCGTGATGTCATAGGGCGTCTTGAAGCGCGGCTCGTCGAAGCAGGGCCAGGCCTGGCGGGCGCTGATGGCTTCGAACTGGCTGAAGGCGTAGTTCAGCCCCTTCTCGCTGACGCGGTAGAGGCCATCCAGCGAAGGGTCGAAGGGGGCGGTGTAGGTGAAGCGCAGGGTCAGGGTCTGCGGCGCCAGCGACCGGGGGAAGCCCATGCGGGCCACGCCGTCCGGTGTCACTTGGTCCCAGGTGGCGGGCAGATGCTCCCCTGCCGCCGTCACCACCTCAGCGGACGCCATGTCCAGGTCGCGGCCGTTCAGCCAGATATGGTCCGCCGCCTTGCTCAGCGCGACCTTGATCTCCACTTGGCCGGAATATTCGGTCTGGTCCGGGTCTATGGTCAGGTTCAGGCGGTAGCGCAAGGGGCGCGCCGTATCGGGCAGGCGCACGGTGGGCACCACCTCTTCCGTATCGCCCTGCGCCTTCAAGGGCTTGGGCTTGGCCGCCCAGGCGTCGGCCCGGGGCGGCAGCAGGGCCGCGAGGACCAGGGCCAGGAACAGGACCGTGAGGCGGGGCAGGGCGGGCAAGGTGGTCGGTGTTTCCTGGCTGGGCGGTCGTCGAGTGCCGCGCACTATGACCGTGAGGTTCCACAGCGCGCAACGTCCCGATGCGGCTAGGGCTTCGGGAAAGGGGTGGCACCCGCGCATGGTCATGCAAGCGACGCTGTTCCCGTGTAGGGTGTCGCGACTTTAACGGACCGAAGGCTTGGAAATATGCGGTGCTGGGCGCGTGCGGCGGCGATTGCGGTGATGGCCGGAATGGCGTGGACGGGGGCGGCGCGGGCAGCGGAGCCCACGATGCCGGCTGCCAAGCCGCTGGTCTATAGACAGCCCCTGCGCGACAAGCTGTTCTATGGCTTGAGTCTGCTGTCCCGCGACCCGCAGGCGCTGGCGGCCGTGGCGACCGCGCCGGAACTGAACCGCCTGGCGGCGGAGCGCCGTGCCCGGGCGCGCGGGGCGATAGAGGCCTGTGGCGGCGACACCGGCTGTTACATCCGCGGCTTCGACTGGTCGGACGCGGAGGTGGCGGCCGCCGGCCAGGCTTTGGCATCCGCCCTGAAGACACGTCCGGAGGCCGCGCGACGTCTGGCGGCTGCCCTGGACGCCAGCGGCCTCTACCCGGCGATGCCGGGCCAGGACGCCGACGTGGTCGTCCGCGCCTGGACCCAGGCCGCGACCACCGCCCACCACATTCTGGTGGTCTACGGCCTTGGCGAGAAATCACGAGGCCCTGCCATCGACGGCCCCGCCTATGACGTGGCCACGCCGGCCTATGGCACGCTGGTGAAAAGTGCGGTCTCCGTCCTGGTGGATGGTCTGGTGGACGACAGCCCGTTCTTTGAGCCGACCGAGGCCTTCGCCCTGCTGCTGTTGCAGATCAATCGCCGGGATGAGGCCGGTCGGTTCGAGCCCATGGAGGCGGGCGAGAACAAGGCGGCGGTGGCCCGCCTGAAGACCGTCCACTGGGCCAACTATCCCTATACCGCCCTGGTGGTGCCGGGCTATGGGCCGGAGACGGCGGGCGTGGCCCTGTCGGCGCCCGGCCTGTTGCGGGTGCAGCTGGCGGCCAGGCGCTGGCATGACGGCAAGGCGCCGGTCATCATCGTCAGCGGCGGGAACGTCCATCCCAACCAGACGCCCTATAATGAGGCGCTAGAGATGAAGAAGGCCCTGGTCCAGGACTATGGCGTACCGGCCGACGCCATCCTGGTGGAGCCGCACGCCCGCCACACCACCACCAATGTGCGCAATGCCGACCGCCTGATCTATCGCTACGGCATACCCATGGACCGCAAGGCCCTGGTGGTCACCGACATCGGCCAAAGCAGCTACATCACCGAGGACCGCTTCGCCACCCGCAACCAGGAGGACCTGGGCTATGTCCCCTTCACCGGGCTGGAGCGGGTGTCGCCCTTCGACGTGGCCTATCTGCCCACCCTGTCGGCCCTGACGCTGGATGCCGGCGACCCGCTGGATCCCTGAAGCGCATCAGCCCTGCTTTCCCGCTGCTGGCTAACAATCCAACGACGGCTATGGTGTGCGCGCAATTAAACTGCGCCAGCATTGAGCCCGGCGAATAATAGGGAACTGTATCATGGGTAGGCAGAAGGTTGAGGTGGCGTCCGCCTGGGGCGAGGCCATTGGCTATTCGCGGGCGGTCAAGGCCGGCGACCTGATTTTCGTGTCCGGCACCACCGCCAGCGGCGGCCCGGACGGCAAGGCCTTCCACCCCGGCGATGCCGGCGGCCAGGCCAAGGTGATCCTGGAGCGCATCGTGGCCGCCCTGGCCGAGCTGGGCGCCGGGCCCGAGCATGTGGTGGAGACCCGCATCTATCTGACCGACATGGCGACTTGGCAGGATGTGGGCCGTGCCCACGGCGCCGTCTTCGGCGGGGCCAAGCCCGCCACCACCATCGTGCAGGTGGGGCCGCTGATCTCGCCCGACCTGCTGGTGGAGATCAGCGCCACGGCCTCGTTGGCGCCGTAAGGCTGGTGCGGGGCATGGCGCTGACCGTCAGGCAGGAGGGCCCGGATGACGCCGCCGCCATCGCGGCGGCGGTGCGGCGGGCCTACGCCGACGTGCCCTACAGCGATCATCGTGAGCATCTGATGATCGCCCGCCTGCGCGGCAGCGCCGCCTGGATACCGGCGCTGTCGCTGCTGGCGGAGGAGGATGGCCAGGTGGTGGGGCACATCTTGCTGACCCGGGCTGCCATATGCGGGGCCCGAGGTTCCACCCCGACCTTGGCCCTGGCGCCCCTGTCGGTCGTGCCGGAATGGCAGGGGCGTGGCGTGGGCGGCCGCCTGGTGAGGGCGGCGCACCAGCGGGCACGGGACTTGGGCTATGGCTCCGTCGTCCTGGTCGGCATCCCGGACTATTATCCCCGCTTCGGTTACCGGCCCATGGCGGACCATGCCATCGCCGTGCCCTTCACGGTGCCGGCGCGGAACTGCATGGTCCTGGCACTGACGCCCGATGGCCTGAGCGGCGTTGAAGGCATGGTGCAGTACGCGCCGGAATGGATGGACGGCTGAGGGACGGGCTAGCGACCGCTAGCGTCCATACTGGACAGCGACACGGTCACCGCCGATAGTTGGGCCACAATAATCTGGGAGGCCCGCCCGTGACTGGTACTGAAACCATCGCCCACCGCATCTGCCCGCTGTGCGAGGCGTGCTGCGGCCTGGAGGTCACGCTGGTGGACGGCGCCGTCACCCGCATCCGGGGGCACGAGGCGGACGTGTTCAGCCACGGCTACATCTGCCCCAAGGGTGTCGCGCTCAAGGATTTGCATGAGGACCCCGACCGGCTGCGCACGCCGCTGATCAAGCGCGACGGCCGCTTCGTTGAGGCCACGTATGAAGAGGCCTTTGCCGAGATCGAGCGGCGGCTGACGCCTCTGCTGGAAGCCCACGGCCGGGACGCGGCGGCGACCTACATCGGCAACCCCGCCGCCCATAAGATGGGCCTGCTGCTCTATACGCCGGTGCTGGCGCGGGCGCTGGGCACGCGCAACATCTACTCCGCCTCCACCCTGGACCAGATGCCCAAGCAGCTGTCCAGCGGCCTGATGTTCGGCCATTGGCTGAGCATTCCCGTGCCGGATATCGAGCGCACCAAGCTCATGGTCATCCTGGGGGGCAACCCCATGGCGTCCAACGGCAGCCTGTGGACGGTGCCCGACTTCCGCGGCAAGGCCCTGGATCTGAAGGCGCGGGGCGGCCGGCTGGTCGTGATAGACCCCCGGCGGACGGAGACGGCGGCCCTGGCCGATGAGCATCACTTCATCCGTCCCGGCAGCGATGTCTTCCTGCTGGCGGCCCTGGTCCACACCCTATTTCAGGAGAACCTGGTGCGGCTGGGCCGGCTGGCGGACCATGTGACGGGTGTTGAGGAACTGCGTGCCGCCGTTGCCCCCTTCACGCCGGAACGGGCCGCCGCCCACACCGCCATCCCCGCCGACACCATCCGCGGCCTGGCGCGGGACCTGGCGGGCTCGGTGCCGGCGGTGCTGTACGGCCGCATCGGCACCTGCACCCAGGAATTCGGCACCCTGGCCAGCTGGCTGGTCGACGTCGTCAATGTCCTGACCGGCAATCTGGATGCGCCCGGCGGGGCGATGTTCCCCAAGGCCGCCGCCTTCGCCGCCAATACGGTGGGGAAGGGCGGCACGGGGCGCGGCGTGCCGCTGGGCCGCCGCCGCTCCCGCGTGTCGAACGCGCCGGAGGTGTTCGGTGAGCTGCCGGTGGGATGCCTGGCGGAGGAGATCGAGACGCCCGGCGAGGGCCAGGTGCGGGCCCTGTTCACCGTGGCCGGCAACCCCGTCCTGTCCTCCCCCAACGGTGACCAATTGGCGCGCGCCCTGGACCAGCTGGGCCTGATGGTCAGTGTCGACATCTACCTGAACGAGACGACCCGCCATGCCGACGTCATCCTGCCCGGCGTGTCGCCCTTCCAGGACAGCCACTACGACGTGGCCTTCCCCCAGCTGTCCTACCGCAACCATGCCCGTTACAGCCCGGCGCTGCTGCCCCGAGGTGAGGGCGTTTTGGCGGAATGGCAGGTGCTGCTGAAGCTGGCGGCCATCGCGGAAGGCAAGGGCGCCGACGCCGACCCGGCGGCTTTGGACGACGCCATGGTGGCGGCGGAGGTGGGGCGCTGGGCGGGGGAACACACCGCCGCCGTCCTGGCCGCCGTGTCGCGCTGGACGGGGCCGGAACGCCTGCTGGATCTGGCCCTGCGCGGCGGCCCCTATGGCGACGGCTTCGGCCGCAAGCCGGAGGGACTGACCCTGGCCAAGGTGACGGACAGCGTCGGCGGCATCGACCTGGGCGCCCTGCAGCCCCGCATTCCGGAGGTGCTGCGCACCCCCAGCGGCCGCATCGAGCTGGCGCCCAACATCCTGGTGGCGGACCTGGCCCGCGCCGTGGCGACGCTGGACCAGCCGGCGCCGGACTTGGTGATCATTGGCCGTCGCGATCTACGCTCCAACAACAGCTGGATGCACAACCTGCCCATCCTGGCCAAGGGGCCGTTCCGCTGCACGGTGCTAGTGCACCCGGATGACGCCCGCCGCCACGGCGTGGTGCACGGCGGCAGGGCCCGCCTGTCCCGCGCCGGTCGGGCGATCGAGGTGCAGGTGGCCGTCAGCGCCGACATGATGCCCGGCGTCGTCAGCCTGCCCCACGGCTGGGGCCACGACGCCGATGGCGCCCGCCTGGGCCTGGCCAGCCAGCGCCCCGGCGCCAACCTCAATGCCCTGCTGGATGAGACCCTGCGCGATCCGCTGTCCGGCAACGCCGTGCTGAGCGGCGTGCCAGTGACGCTGGAGCCGGTGCCGTTGCCGGCGATCCAGGCGGCGGAGTAAATACAAACTAGTTCCAAGTATCTGTCAGAAATCTAGTTCGATATTCAATTAAATGAGATATATGAAGTCTGATTTCAGGCGCAATAAGCAAAAATCCATATCTCAAATGGGCGCCCCTATTGATGTTAGGGGCGCACAATATTCCCTATGCCAAAGAGCTGGCGCCTGAGTGCCTATCGCCTGATAGGCTAAGGATTTTGCGCTCGTCAACTCTATAATCACCGACAATCGCCTCGGCCTGCCGATAAACCTTCTTGCGGTAATGCATGTCGGGGCTTTCATCTTGAGGGTTGATAGAGGCCTCAAGTATCAAGCTTAGTGTTTTACAAAGAGGAATAAAATGCTTTTCCTCTACAAGGCCAGCCGCCATTGCCTTGTCAAATAGGCTGCGAAAGCCCTTGATCTTTACGCCAACAAGCTTCATGTCATCCGCTTGCCAAAGTAGCGTTAACCATTCATCAACGCGGTCGGCGCGATATGAGTCGCTTGTCCTAACGTAAATAAGTTGATCCATTTCGTGATCGAAATATGCGGTCGGCGCGAACTCAGCCGCACTCGCATAAAGCCGAGCGAACAGGTCACCGCTCTGTTGCCCTATGGCCAAGATAATTTCTCCTCAAATCGTGAACTATGGTCATCTGGCAACGACGGAACTTGATCGTCACATATGACCCATTCCCAGTGGTAGGCTAAGTACACCTTGCTATGGTCCGATGCAAGGACGCGTCTGATTTGGTCACGCTGCCCCGAGTCTCCAACCCTTCTCAGGTATGCAACGAACACGCTTGAGGCAGGCGCCTGCGTTAGGCGGGCGCTTCCCTGATGCAGTTCGGCTCCAAAGTTTGGCTGGGCTACAGCTACGATTACCTGGTCCTGCGCATACCAATCCGGAGCACCTTGGACACTCATTGGACGTTTAAGTCCTCGGTAAATAGCTGTAGGACAAAGAAAAACTGCTCCTTTTATCATTATTTGATCGGCTTCAACGATCTTACCCATCATACCTAAGCCGGCTAATTCCGATAGCCGATCATCCCGGATCGCGCATAGGACCGCCTCATTCGGGAAGAGCTTAATCGGAACGATTTGATATTGGAAATTTGAAGGCTCTGCCACACTTGCACCAAGACTCGAATGGAGCGCAAAAATACGTTAGCTGAAAGCCTATCTGCAATCCCAATTGTTCGCACTGCGGGGCTGCGCCACCAAGGGTGGCGCAGCGTTCATATAATGCTTTGCGTTTTTATCTGACCGCATTTTGTCCTGGTCCGTAATTTAATGAATTGGAATGGCACGACATTAATGCGGACTTGGTGCAAAATCTGAATGGTAGTCGGCCTTTGGTCATTATGCTTCGATCGCTTTTCGGATTGATGGGGCTTTAGGGGCCATCACCAATGCCCCTTCCGCCGGTTCCAGCCGTACAGGACATCCGCGAAGCGGTCATAGGCGAAGCGGGTGAGGGGGCGGATGACGCAGTTGCCCAGCAATGCTGCCAGCCAGGCGTCGCCCGGCGTGTGGCGCCAGATGGCGATGGCGCAGTCCGCACCCACCAGCAGGCGGCCGTCGGCGTCGGTCCCGTGCAGGCGGCGGCGCACGGCCTCCACATCCGCGCCGAAGCGGGCCAGCGCCTCCGGCTCAAGATTGATGTCGCGGAAGGCGATGACACCGGCGCGGGCGGCCCGTACCAGGCGGTTGGTCTGCCAGTCGATGCCCGCATTACAGACGGGGCATTTGGTATTGTACCAGACCGTCAGGTGGGGAGGAGCGGGCAAGGCAGCTCTCAATGCGGGTAGGGTCCGGGCAGTATACCGGCCGGACGCGATAAGGACAGTGGCCGGGACGGTAAAAGTCTGGAAGGATCGGTGATTGAACACTTTTTCCGCCAAGACCTTGAGATCGCGCCCATGCTGCCCTTGGAAACCCTGCTCACCTTCATCACGGCCGCCGCCATCCTGGCCTTCGTGCCGGGGCCGGATAATCTGTTCGTGCTGACCCTGTCGGCGGCGCGGGGCTGGCGGGCCGGGGTGATGGTGACGCTGGGCCTGTGCACCGGCCTGGTGGTGCACACGACCGCCGTGGCGCTGGGGGTGGCCGTCATCTTCCAGCAGTCGCAGTTGGCCTTCACCCTGCTGAAGGCCGCCGGTGCCGCCTACCTGCTGTACCTGGCCTACAAGTCCTTCCGCGCGTCGCCGGAGGCGCTGGGCGGCGCTAAGGCGGGGGCCGACCGTCACCTGGCCCTGTACGGCCGGGGCATCGTCATGAACGTGACCAACCCCAAGGTGGCGATCTTCTTCCTGGCCTTCCTGCCGCAGTTCGCAGCCCCCGAGCACGGCAGCGTCACCGTGCAGATTTTCCTGCTGGGGGCGGTGTTCGCCGCCGTGGCGCTGGCCTGCTTCTCCACCATTGCCGTGCTGGCCGGCGGCCTGAACCGCTGGCTGGCCCGATCCAGCAGCGCGCAAACCATCCTGAACCGCATCGCCGGCGTGGTGTTCATCGGCCTGGCGATCAAACTGGCGACGGCCCAGCGCTGAGGGCCGCCCGCCACCGCGAATGGGGGCACATCATGGGGTTGGAGGCCGTCTGTCCCGCAACATGGCAAGGCGGGGCGGGCGAGGTGAAAGCCCTGCTGGAAAGCCGGGAACTGATCCTGCGCGGCGAGGTCCGGCGCATCGTGCCGGTGGCTACCATCACCGCCGTGGCGGTCGAGGGTGACGATCTGGTTTTGGCCACGCCGGACGGTCCGCTGATTCTGACCCTGGGCGCCGACGCCGCCACCCGTTGGGCTCGGAAACTGACCACCCCGCCGCCCACCCTGGCGCAGAAACTGGGCGTGGGCCGGGCCGCGCCGGTCCTGGTCATCGGTACGGCGGACGATCCCGCCTTGGCGGCGGCGTTGAAGGGGGCCGTGGCCGCCACACCGACGGAAGCGCGCCTGGCGCTGGCCGTGGTTCGGGGCGTGGCCGACCTGGAGCGGGCGGTGGCTGCGCACGCCGCCCTGCCGGCAGGGGCCGCGCTGTGGATTGTCCACGGCAAGGGCCCGAAGACCCCGTTCGGTGAGACGCCGGTGCGCGCCTGGATGCGGGCCGCCGGTTTCATGGACACCAAAATCAGCGCCGTGTCCGACACCCTTTCGGCCACGCGCTATAATCCCAGGTGACGCCTGCTGCGCCGGTGTTGCGACCCTGCGGTCGCTCTAACTTCCAGTTACAGCGCTAATCGAAAATTTTATTGTGCGGCGCGACACACAAAAATAATCCTGAGCCCCTAACAAAATTAAAACAAATTCAAGAACGGGGTTTTCATGGAGGCTAAGTTCTGGGGAAGGGCGGCAGTATTGCCGGCCTTGATGTTGGGTGCTGCCGTCGTGTCGATTGCCGGTGGCGCCTATGCGCAAAGCGTTTCAGCCGGGTCCGGCCAGGCCGACGGTGAAGATTTGACCGAAATCGTGGTCACTGCCTTGAAGCGGTCGACCTCTTTACAAGACACCCCCCTCAGCCTGAGCGCCATCAACGGCGACACGCTGCAGAAAATGGGGGCCAGCGGGATGGAGGATTATTTCCGCGCCATCCCCAACGTCAACCTGACCCAGGCGCAGTTGGGATCCAGCCGTCTCACCATACGCGGCATACAGAGCGCGGGCGAGGCTACCGTCGGCCTATACTATGACGAAACGCCCGTCACCGGCCCCTCGGGCACGACCCAGGACCCCGGCGGCACCACCGCCAACCTGAACCTGTTCGATGTGGAGCGGGTTGAGGTGCTGCGCGGGCCGCAGGGCACCCTGTACGGCGGCGGCTCGATGGGCGGCACCATCCGCGTCATCAGCAGGAAGCCGGACAGCCAGAAGTTCGCCGCCGCGTCGGAGGTGGAATACACCAACGCCGACGGGGCCAGCGCCGGCTTCGTGAAGCAGATGGTCAACGTGCCGGTGGTGACCGACAGGCTGGCGGTGCGCGTCTCCGGCTATTACCAGACGACGCCTGGCTATGTGGATGACACCAGGCTGAACCTGAAGGACGTCAACGACGGCAAGTCCCGGGGCGTACGCACCCTGGTGGGCTTCACGCCCACGGATGACATCACCCTGACCGGCACCATCAGTTACCAGAAGCAGACCGCCGACGACCAGCTGGGCTGGTACCAGGCGCAGGGCCGCTATCAGACCAATTCGCCGGTCCAGCTGCCCTACGACAATGAGATGACGCTGTACAACCTGGTCGGCACCTGGGACCTGCATTTCGCGACCCTGACGGCCAGCACCTCCTTCTACAATTTCAACATCCTGCGCAGCATCGACTTCACGCCCAGCGTCCAGGCGCTGTCGACTGCGGCGGCCTACGTCAATCAGCTGTGCCCGCTGTACTTCGGCCAGGCCGTAGCCTGCACCGCGGCGCAGAAGAAGACCTATACCGCCACCGGCCTCTCCAAGACACCCACCGTGGGCTACCAGCCGGCTACGCTGGACAGCCGCAATGACGAGTTGCGCCTGAGCTCGGAAGGTGAGGGGCCGTTCACCTGGACGGCAGGTGCTTATCTGGAGGACCGCCACGACCACATCGACAGCAACACGGCCACGGCCGACCCGGCGACCGGCCTGACCTATCAGCCGTTGCAGGATCTGTCCTACCGCTACATCAACACCTACACCAAACAGACGGCCGAGTTCGGGGAGGTGTCGTACAGCCCCATCGGCGACCTGACGCTGACCGCCGGAACCCGGCATTACGACTACACCAAGACCACCACCGGCCAGGCGCTGCTGGGTTCGGCCTTCACCGCGTCCGTGCCAACCGCCTACTCGGCGGTGAAGGCGGATGCCCAGGGTTGGGTCAGCAAGGCCAACGTCAGCTATAAGCTGACGCCGGATGCCATGGCCTACGCCACCGCCTCGCAAGGTTTCCGCCCCGGCGGCGCCAACAACATCCCCGGCTTGGCCAGCGGCCTGGTGACCTACACCCCAGACAAGCTGTGGAACTATGAGGCGGGCCTGAAGACCAGCTGGATGGGTGGGCACCTGACGGTGGACGCCGCCTTGTTCCAGGTGGACTGGACCAACATGCAGACCAGCACGGTCACCAGCAACGGCCTCTACTCCTTCATCACCAACGTCGGCTCCGCCCGCATCCGGGGCGGGGAGTTGGAGATCACCGCCCGGCCCCTGGCGGGACTGGTGCTGACGGGATCGCTGGGCTATCAGGATGGCCATCTGACCAGCGACCAGGCCAACGCCGCCGTGCTGGCCACCGGCTCGACCGGCCTGAAGGGCGACCGCATCCCCAACACGCCGGACCTGACGGCCTCGGCGTCCGCCACCTACACGGTCCCGCTGACCGCCCGCCTGAACGGCATGGTGCGGGTGGACTACAGCTACACCGGCGACATGGTGTCCACCTTCCGGCCCAGCTACGTCTATTTCAACGAGTACGGCCACTACAGCTTGGTCAACACCCGGATCGGCGTGGAAGGCGAGGGCTGGGGCTTGTACGCCTTCGTCAACAACCTGACCGACGCCGACGGCATCGTCAGCGCCAACAGCAATCTGGGCTACACGCGCCTGGTCTACAGCAGCACGCCCCGTACCTTCGGCCTGAACGGCCGCATCTCCTTCTGATCCTGACCGATGGGACCCAATCGCATGAAGACGACATCGCGTTACCGCCTGGCGTTGGCGGCCGGCCTGCTGTTGGCCGGCGTGGCCCCGGGCGCCCTGGCCTTCGACGCCGCCCAGACCAAGACCGCCGTGGAGGCGGAGGTGGGCGCCGACTACGGCCACCTGGACGCCCTGTACAAGGACATCCACAGCCACCCCGAGGTGGCCTATCAGGAGGTGCGGACCGCTGCCCGCCTGGCCAAGGAGATGAAGGCCCTGGGCTTCGAGGTGACCGAGCATGTGGGCAAAACCGGCATCGTGGCGATATACCGCAACGGCGCCGGTCCCACGGTGATGGTGCGGACCGAACTGGACGCCCTGCCCATGGAAGAGAAGACCGGGTTGCCCTACGCCAGCACGGCCAAGACCACCTGGAACGGCAAGGAGACCTTCGTCGCGCACAGCTGCGGCCATGACATCCACATGGCCGCCTGGGTGGGCACGGCCAAGGCGTTGGTCGCTCTGAAGGACCAATGGCACGGCACGCTGATGTTCATCGGCCAGCCATCGGAGGAGGACGTCAGTGGCGCCAAGGCCATGATCGACGATGGCCTGTTCACCCGCTTCCCCAAGCCCGACCTGGGCTTCGCCCTGCATGTGGCGCCGGCCCCGGCCGGCACCATCCTGTACAAGGCGGGCGTGCTCAGTTCCACCTCAGACAGCCTGTCGGTGACCTTCCACGGCAAGGGCGCACACGGCTCCATGCCGCACCAGTCCATCGATCCCGTGCTGATGGCGGCGCGCTTCGTCGTCGATGTTCAAGGCGTCATCAGCCGGGAGAAAGACCCGGCCGCGTTCGGCGTGGTGACGGTGGGCGCCATCCAGGCCGGCAGCGCGGGTAATATCATCCCCGACAGCGCCCTGCTGCGCGGCACCGTCCGCACCTTCGATGACGGCGTGCGCGACAAGATCCTGGCCGGCATCAACCGCGTCGCCGCGGCGGAGGCCGAGATGTCCGGCGCGCCGGCCCCGGAGGTGGAGATCGTGCCGGGCGGCAAGTCGGTCATCAACGATGACGCCCTCACCAGCCGCACGGCGGCCGTGTTCCAGGCGGCCTTCGGCCCCCGTGCCGTGCGGCTGCCAGCCCCCGGGGCGGCCAGCGAGGATTATTCGGAGTTCGTGCGGGCGGGCGTGCCCTCCCTCTACTTCGCCATCGGCGGCTATGACGCGCAGCAGCTGGCGGGCTTCAAGGCCGCCGGCAAGGAACCGCCGGTCAATCATTCCCCCCTGTTCGCCCCGGCGCCGGAGCCCAGCATCAAGACCGGTGTCGCCGCCATGACGCTGGCGGTGATGGCGGCTCTGCAACCCGCGGGGTGAATGAGTCTCTTCCGTATAGAAAAGGAAATGCGGGGGCCCTGACGCAACCGCCGTCTCCTTCCATCCTTGGTGCTTTGAGGTGAAGGTTGTATAGTCAACCTCACCCGGCACCGGTTGTTATTTCCCCATGAAAATCCATCAGTTGAAGGCGTTCGTCGCGGTCGCCGACTCCCACAGCTTCAATGAGGCGGCGCGCCTGCTGTTCGTCAGCCAGCCCGCGGTGGCCAAGGCCATCCGGGAGCTGGAGATCTGGGCCGGCCGCCAACTGGTCATTCGCAGTTCGCGCGGCACGCAATTGACGCCGGACGGCGTGTCGCTGCTGCGCCGCGCCCGCGGCATCCTGGACCAGGTGGCCCGGGCGGAGCAGGAGTTCGCCGGCTCCGGCCCGCGTGAGCATGTCAGCCTGGGCCTCACCACCTCGGCCAGCGTGGCCGTCACGCCCACCCTGGTCGACTTCAAGAAGCGCAATCCCGACACCGGCTGGACCGTGCTGGGCGGATCGCGACGCCCGCTATTCGAAAAGCTGTACAGCCACACCCTCGACCTGGTCATCGCCACCCTGCCGGACAACCTGGAGGAGATGGGGACCGGCCTGCGGTTCGAGCCCCTACTGCGTCTGCCCACGGTGCTGACGGTGGCCAAGGGCGATCCATTGGAAAAGGCGCGGTCCCTGGCGGACCTTACGCAAGCGGAATGGTTGTTCGCGGAATCCGAACAGAGCTTCGACCATCATTTCCGCAGCGCCTTCGCCGAGGCGGGGGTGGATCGCCTGCCATCCTTCACCCGCTGTGAATCCACTTTCCTGGTGCTGGCGCTGGCGGCCCGGCCCAACACCGTCACCATGTGGACGGGCCTGGCGCCCAATGCCATGAAGCTGCAGCTGAAGGTGCTGGGGGAGAACATCACCGCCCTGGCCTTGACGGAAAAATTGCCGGACATCACCGTCTGCGTCGTCTATCGCTCCGACCTCATCATGACCCCGGCCATCCAGCGTCTGCTGGACCAGATGCGGCGCCTGAAAGACAAGGACACGCTGGACCTGGGCCCGGACGCGCCGATGCTGTCGGTGGGGTGATGTCGTCGGGTGGCGGACTGGGTTCTGGAGATGTCACCCCGTTTTATGCGCCCACCAGACCGGCCCAGCGCCCCGGCGTCATGCCGAAGGCCTTCTTGAAATGGCGGTGCAGGTGGCTCTGGTCGGCGAAGCCGGTGGCGGCAGCCACCTCGGCCAACGGCTCGCCCTCGGTGATCATGCGGCGGGCGTGCTGCAGCCGGCGCATCACCAGGAAACGGTGGGGGCTGGTGGCGAACAGGGCCCGGAAGTGGCGCGCGAGGGCATAACGGTCCAGGCCCGTCACCGCCTCCAGATCCTCTGACCGCACTGGAGCCAGGGCGTTGGCCTCCAGGTAGTCCCGCGCTCGGTGGGCCTGGCGCTGGGCCAGCAGGCCCAGGGGCTTGGCCTTGGCGCCGGCATGGCGGGCCAGGCAGCGGGCGAGGCGGACCAGCAGGTCGTCCACCGCCAGATCCTCCAGCCCCTCGTCCAGCGAACTGAGCGCCGGCAGCAGCACCTGGCGCAGCTCGGCATCCGCTAGCACCGGCTGGCCGACGAAGGGCAGGGCGGCGCCGGGTTGTCCATCAGCGTCCAGGCAGCGGCGCAGCAGCGCCGGTTCCAGGTACAGCATGCGATAGCGCAGGGCTTCATCCGTGCCAGCACCGCCGTCATGTTCCTCATCCGGATGCAGGATGATGACGTTGCCAGGCTGGCTATAGCGTCGCTGGCCCCGGTAGTGGAAGGTCTGGACGCCGTGCAACGTCACGCCCAGGCCATAGGTGTCGTGGCGGTGGGGACTGAAGGCGTCGCCATGGAAGCGCGCCTCGATTCGCTCGATACCGGGGAAAGCCGGTGCGGCAGTGATGCCGTCGGCCGCGCCGTCGCCGGTCGGCTCGCACGAACGTCCAAGACTGGCGCCGGCGGCGCTCGCCACAGTCGGGGCCTTCTCCAGCCTCAAGGACCCCGTCTTGATGTTCGATACCAAAATCGCCCTCGTCCTGCGCGAAGACCTGGCCGCCTGGCAGGCGCTGAACGTCACCGCCTTCCTGACCAGCGGTATCGTCGCCCAGTTCCCGGAGATCATCGGCGAACCCTACCGTGACCGCTCCGGCACCGTCTACAACCCGCTGTCGGTGCAGCCGGTGATCGTGCTGGCCGCCGACGCGGCGACCATCACCGCCATCCATCGCCGCACCCTGGAGCGGGGCATGCGCGCCTCACTCTATATCGAAGAGATGTTCCACACCGGCCACGACGCCGCCAACCGCGCCGTCTTCGCCGAATTCGGGCCTGAGGACGCGCGGGTGGTCGGCATCGGCATCCGTGCCGACAAGAAGCTGGTGGACAAGGTCACCAAGGGAGCCCGCATGCATCCCTGAAGGTTCGGGCACCGCCTCACGCACCCGGTGAGGCGGGATTGAAAATGTCGCAGGTTCCAGCGCGGTGCCGCCACGGAAGGGGCAACGATCCTTCGCCAGACGTGATACAACCTCCCCCTTCGGCGGGACCCTGCGGGGGGGATCCGCCTGGTCACCCCTGTTGATCGACGGCCGTCGATGGGTGGGGAAACGAAACAAGAGACTGTCAGGGGAACCCGATGACACGTACTGTTCTGCTTGGAACCGTGGGCGCGCTGGCGCTCGCGACGCTCGCCGCCACCCCGGCGCTGGCGGAGAGGCCGGCCATGGCTGGCGCCAATCCCTTCGCCACCGCCAGCACCCTGCCGTTCGAGGCGCCCCGCTTCGACATCATCAAGGACGCCGATTATCTGCCCGCCTTCGAGGAGGGTATGAAGATCCAGCTGGCCGAGATCAAGAAAATCGCCGACAACCCGGCGGCCCCTACCTTCGACAACACCCTGGTGGCGATGGAGAAGTCCGGCCGCATGCTGGACCGGGTCGGCCAAACCTTCTCCGGCGTGGTGCAGGCCAACACCAACGACGCGCTGGACGCGGTGCAGACCACAGTGTCGCCCCTGCTGTCGCAGCACAATGACGCCATCTACCTGAACGACAAGCTGTTCCAGCGGGTGAAGTCGCTGTACGACAAGCGCGACAGCCTGAAGCTGAAGCCGGAGCAGGCCCAGCTGCTGAAGGTCTATTACCAGCAGTTCATCCATGCCGGCGCCATGCTGAATGACGCCGACAAGGCCACGCTGCGCGATCTCAACACCAAGCTGTCGTCGCTGGAGACCGCCTTCCAGCAGAAGCTGGTGGCCGCGGCCAAGGAAGGCGGTCTGGTGGTGGACGACAAGGCCAAGCTGGCCGGCATGGGCGATGGCGCCATCGCCGCCGCCGCCGAGGCCGCCAAGGGCCGCAAGCTGGAGGGCAAGTACCTGGTGCCGCTGCAGAACACCACGCAGCAGCCGGCGCTGTCCTCCCTCGACGACCGGGCCACGCGCCAGGCCCTGTTCGAGCGCGGCTGGACCCGCGCCGAGAAGGGCGACGCCAACGACACCCGCGCCACCATCTCCGACATCGCCAACCTGCGGGCGCAGAAGGCCAAGCTGCTGGGCTTTCCCAACTACGCGGCCTATGTCCTGGCCGACCAGATGGCGGTGACGCCCGATGCGGCGGAAGGCTTCATGAAGCGCATGGTTCCCGCCCTGGCGGCGGAGCAGAAGCGCGAGGCGGCGGAGATCCAGGCGCAGATCAAGAAGGATGGCCAGGATTTCGCCCTGAAGCCCTGGGACTGGGACAAGTACGCCGAGCAGGTGCGCAAGGCCAAGTACGACCTGGATGAGGGCGCGCTGAAGCCCTATTTCGAGCTGCACACCGTGCTGGAGGAGGGCGTGTTCTACGCCGCCAACCAGCTGTATGGCCTGACCTTCAAGCGTCGCACCGACATCCCCGTCTACCAGCCCGACGTGCTGGTCTACGACGTGATCGACAAGGACGGCTCGGCATTGGGCCTGATGTACTTCGACTACTTCAAGCGCGACAACAAGTCGGGCGGGGCCTGGATGTCCAACTTCGTCCAGCAGTCCAAGCTGCTGGGCACCAAGCCCGTGGTCTACAACGTCTGCAACTTCACCAAGCCCGCCCCGGGCCAGCCGGCGCTGATCAGCTTCAGCGACGTCACCACCATGTTCCACGAATTCGGCCACGCCCTGCACGGCCTGTTCGCCAACCAGACCTATGAGACCCTGTCGGGCACCAACGTGGCGCGCGACTTCGTGGAGTTCCCGTCGCAGTTCAACGAGCATTGGGCGCTGGACCCCAAGGTCCTGGCCCATTACGCCAAGAACTATCAGACGGGCGAGGCCATGCCGGCCGAGCTGGTGGAGAAGATCAAGAAGGCCGCCACCTTCAACCAGGGCTATGCCCTGGGTGAGATTGTCGCCGCCGCCATGCTGGACCTGGAATGGCACAGCCTGCCGGCCGACGCGCCCAAGCAGGATGTCGACGCCTTCGAGAAGGAAGCCCTGGCCAAGACCGGCCTGGACGTGGACGACGTGCCGCCGCGCTACCGCTCCAGCTATTTCCTGCACATCTGGGGCAACGGCTACGCCGCCGGCTACTACGCCTACCTGTGGACGGAGATGCTGGATGACGACAGCTACACCTGGTTCAAGGACCATGGCGGCCTGACGCGGGAGAACGGTGAGCGCTTCCGCCAGATGATCCTGTCCAAGGGCCATACCGAGGACTACGGCCCCATGTTCCGCGCCTTCTACGGCAAGGACCCGGACATCGGCCCCATGCTGCAGAATCGCGGCCTGGCGCCGGAAGGCAAGTAAGCTCCCCCGCTGGGGTTGGCTGGATATGAGAGGGGCCGGTGGCACATGCCGCCGGCCCTTTTTCATACGCGGGCCACCGGGGTTTATGTTTATCGACCGGCGACTGGCAGATAGTCGGGGTGCCGATCAAATGGCCCAGGCCTATTCGGATGATTTCGTAAGGCTCTCCAGGAAGAATCCGTTCACTACGGCCGAATTCAGGTCACCATCAGGAAACACGCCCAACTGGCGGAGCTTGTCCGTGAGCGCTTCGAAAAGCTGTTCGGTAGCTTGGGGATCGTCTGCCATCTGATCGAGTTGGTCCGCGATGTCCAAAACAGTCTCCTCCTCGGCTTTCATGGTTTCAGGCGACGCCATGTTGGCGCCTGACCGAGCTCGAAACGCCGCAGTGCGGCGCATATAGTCTGCCAGGGCGCCGAGTGCTGCACGCCGTATCGAGGCTGCAACTCGATCCGCTGTTTTTAGATCGCCAGCTGTCACGAGTTCTTTGTGAAAATTGGTGAGATCATCAATTAGGCCATGGGCCAGGGTTTCCGAGGCCAATAGCCGGTCAACTCGCCGTCGGTTCCGGTCGGTGCTGCTTGTCGGTTCGCCTTCCACGGCGGCGGTCCGGCCGCGCTTCCTGTCCAAGACGGCTGCGTCGGCCGCGAGCTTTGCCTCCTTAACGCTATCAGCGAGCCCATGCCTGAACGTCTTCGCCCCCTGCCGAGAGCGGTCGGCTACGTACCAGGCAAAACGACCTTCGGCATTCGGGTCTTCGAATGCGGTTCCGCTCAAGCTATTGCCAAAAATTCTCACCCAGTGCGGACCCACGCCATGCAGGCCCGTCTGATACCGTTTCCAGCCATTCATGGTACACCTCGATTTAAGTCGCGACATAAATATGGATTATTTTTGTCGCGACGTAAATGTGAAATGGCGATGAGCATTGCCTTCAATGGTTGAGTGCTCCTATCTCGGAAGCTTCCCATCTCAATTCGCCACCTAGACACTAAACTTCTTGCTTAAGTATCTTCGCGGCGTTACTAAAGCATATGCTTAACCAATCATCCCCCCTCGACCTCACCTTCCAGGCGCTTGCCGACCCGACCCGCCGTGCCTTGGTGGAGCGGCTGGTGCGGGGGCCGGCGTCGGTCAGTGAACTGGCGCAGCCGCTGCAAATGTCCCTGCCGGCGGTCATGCAGCATCTGGCCGTGCTGGAGAGTTCCGGCCTGGTGCGCTCGGAAAAGGTGGGGCGGGTGCGGACCTGCCGGATCGACGCCGCCCAGCTGAGCCTGGCGGAACAATGGATCAATCAGCGGCGCATGGAATGGGTCAGTCGCCTGGATCGGCTGGGCCAGTATCTGGAAACGCTAAAAGACGAAGACGGAGAGGAATCATGACCCAAGTTGAGACGGCCGACGTGCTGCGGCCCGAGCCCGTGCGCATCTCCCGCAGCATCCCGGCGCGACGCGAGACGGTGTTCAAGGCGTGGAGCAAGGCGGAGCATGTGAAGCACTGGTTCGCGCCGGCGCATTACACCGTGCCCCACGCCACCGTCGACCTGCGGGTGGGTGGCCCGTTCGAGGTGTGCATGCAGGCCCCGGACGGCACGCAGCATTGGACGCGCGGCAGCGTCGCCGAGGTCACGCCCAACCAGCGCCTGGTGCTGGACCTGCGGGTGGATGGCGGCGACGGCAAGGTGCTGTTCACCGCCTGGACGGAGGTCACCTTCTCCGACGCCACCTGCGGCACGCAGCTGGACATCGTGCAGACCTACACCGTCTACGATCCCGCCATGCTGGGCGCCATCGGCGGCGCGCCGGAGGGATGGTCCCAGACCCTGGACAAGCTGGCGATGCACGCCGGCCATATGGACGGCCGAACGGGGGAGCTTCCCGCCGAGCGTTCCGTCGTCCACGCCATTTTCAGCCTGAACCGGACCTATGACGCGCCGGTGGCCCGGGTGTGGCGCGCCCTGTCGGACATGGAGGCCAAGTCCAAGTGGTTCGGTGGCGACCCCGGCCAGTGGGAATCGCTGGAGCGCACCATGGACTTTCGCGTCGGCGGCACGGAGCGGGCCAAGGGCCGCTGGCAGGGGGGCATGACCTCCACCTTCGACGCGCATTACCTCGACATCGTTCCCAATGAGCGCATCGTCTACAGCTATGTCATGCACCTGGATGAGCGGAAGATTTCGGTCTCGCTGGCGACCATGGAGCTGAAGCCGGCGGGTGACGGCCGCACCACCTTGAAGATCACCGAGCAAGGGGCCTTCCTGGACGGCTATGAGGACAACGGCTCCCGCGAGCACGGCACCGGCTTCCTGATGGACCGGCTGGGCGCCTCGCTGAAGGACTGAAACAGCCGAGCGGATCAGGCGGCCTGGGGGCGTTTCAGCTGGTAGGCGATCATGCCCAGCACGCTGGCCATCAGCACCAGGCCGCCGATCAGCAAAACGTCGTGGGTGTCCACCGCGCCGGCCATGGTGTGGGCGACGCGCAGTGCCACGCCCGTGCCCCAGATGGCGTAATAGCGCCGCTTCGCCGCCTCTCCGGAGAGGGCGAGCGAGGGGACGCGCTCCAGGATCTGCACCAGGGTCACCGCCGCCACGGCCCAGGGCAGCAGGCCCGGCGTGGCGTCGGCCGCAAACAGCAGGCCCGCGGTCAGCATGGCCGCCAGCGCCAGGCCCCCCAGGATCCGCCGCCGCCGGGGTTGCTCAACCTCCGCATACCACCAGCGGGTCAGCAGGCCGGCCCCGATGCTGGTGGCCAGCAGGGCGCCCGCCACCGCCACGGCGAAGGCCGGCACCCGCGCAGCCGGCAGCAGGGGCCCGATCCAGAACAGCCAGAACACCAAGGGAATGCTGTTGGCCAGCAGGATGCGCACGGCCTGGCGACTGGTGTCGTTGGCATAGACCATCTGAAACAGGCCGGCCCACCATAGGGCCAGGGTGGCCGCCGCCGCCGTGACGGGGATGCCGGCGGAGGGTGGCAAGGCCAGGGCCAGGGGGATCAGCGCCAGGCTGAGAGGGGCCCAGCCGAGACGGACCGCGGGCCCTGCGTCCCGGGCCCAGCGCTGCCGCAGCCATCGCGCCGGCATGCGCACGCCCAGCCGGTAGGCCAGGCCGGCGGCGGCCAGCAGGGGCGGTATCAGCAGGAAGCCCGCGGGCCAGGCCGCCAGATCCTCCGGTGACAGGCTGGCCTGAAGGTAGACGTAGGCGGCCAGGAACAGGGGGGTGGCCAGCAGCAGCCACGCCAGGCCGGCGCTGACCGGTTCGGCGGCCAAATAAGCCTCCCACGCCGCCAGCACGTCGGTGTCGAAATTGGCCCGCAGCGAGGGGTAGTCGTTGCGGATCAGGGTCATCAGGCCGCGGACGTCCTTGGTCAGGTCCGGCAGGGACAGGCGCAGGCGCGGGCTGTACCGGCGGGGTGGCGCCTGCAGCAAGCGATAGGCCGCGGCGTAGGCGTGATCCCGGCCCCGCAGCTTGGCCAGGAAGGCCAGGTCGCGCCCGCGCTTCTGCACGGCGGCCAGCAGGGGCGTCTGCACGCCGGCCTTGGCCGCGTCCCAGCGGAAATGGGCGCTGGCGACGGGGACCAGTGCGTCCGACCGGGGGGCCGTGGACAGCAGCAGCCGGGCCAGCCAATCCTCCGTGCGGTTCTGCACATCGATGTGGGCAAGGGCGGGGGAAGCCAGCACGGCCGCCAAGGCGTCCTTGAGCGCGGCGGGGTCGGCGGGACTCTTGGCGGAGAGCAGGTCGCCCAGCTGATTGCACAGCGCGACATGGCGGACCACCGCCTCATCCACCGTGGATTCCGGGGGCGGGGCCTCCGCCGGCGCCGGTTCGGTGGGGACCTCCGTCGTCCCGTCGACGGCGTGCGGCGGCGCCTCGGCTGTTTCTGCCACCGCCGTCACGCTGTCGTCCGGCGCCTGCCGGCGGGCATGCAACAGGGCTTGCTCATAGGCCTGGCGCAGCGCCTGGAACCCGTCCGGATCATCCTCCGGATTGGTGACCTTCAGACGCCGGGCATAGGCGCGGCGGATGGCCAGTTGGTCGCCAGTGGGCTCCAGCGCCAGGATGTCCCAGGGGCTCACAGGTATGTCTCGCCTTCCAGCTGGTCCAATGCCTCGCTCAGGGATTGGCGCGCAGCCTCGATCGCGCGGGGCTCCTGGCCCTCCAGGATGCCTTCGAACTGGGCCAGCAGGTGGGCGACATAGGCGCGCTTGTCGCCCAGGAAGTCCTCATAGCAGCGGTTGGCGCGGGCCAGGACAGCGCGGTTGGCCTCGGTGTCGCGCGGGTGGACCTTCAGGGCCGCCAGCGCCTGGCGCCGGGCCTCCAGATCATCGGGCTTGGCTGCCTCCTCGTCGGTGATGACCAGATTGCGCTGTTCCCCCGTTTCCGGAACGTGGACGTCCACCTCCAGCAGCCCGTTGATGTCATAGGTGAAGCGGCAGTCCACCTTGACGGCGCCGGCCGGCCGGGGCGGCACGGGGATGCTGACCTGGCCCAGGGCGACGTTGTCCTGAACGTCGCGCGACTCCCCCTGGTAGATGGTGAAGGTCACCGCCTTCTGGTTGGCCTGCAGGGTGTGGAAGCTGCTGACCCGGCTGGCGGGTATGACGGTGTTGCGCTCCAGGATGGGGGAGAAGATGCCCGTGCGCAGGCTGCCGTCGGGGTTGCGTTCCGCCACGTCCACCCCCAGGGAATAGGGGCAGACATCGGTGATGACCACCTCGTTCAGGGCGGCGTCGCGGCCCTTCAGCCCGGCCTGGACGGCGGCACCCAGCGCCACCGCCTCGTCCGGGTGCACGGAATGGGCGGGGAAGCGGCCGAACATGCGGGTGACGGCGCGGCGCACCGCCGGCATGCGCGTGGCCCCGCCCACCAGAACGATCTCGCGCAGGGACCGCGCCTCCAGCTGGCCGTCGCGCAGGGCCCGCAGCACCGGCTCGCGCAGGCGGTTCAGCAGCCCCTCGGCCCTGGTCTCGAAGGCCTCGGCCGTCAGCTCGTACTCATAAGTCTTGTCCTTCCACACCACGCGCACCGGCGTGGCGGCCTGCTCGCTCAGGGCGCGGCGGGCGCGTTCGGCGGCGGCGCGCAGGCGCTGGTACAGGGCGTCGCTCTCACGCGTGTCGCGGCCCCAGTCGGCGGCGAAACGCTGGCGCAGGTCGTCCACGATCAGCTCGTTGAAGTCCTCGCCGCCCAGGCGGTTGTCGCCGCTGGTGGCGCGCACCTCGATCACGCCCTCGAAAATCTCCAGGATGGAGACGTCGAAGGTGCCGCCGCCCAGGTCGAACACCAGGAACTGGGTCTCCGCCTCCAACTGGTGGATGCCGTAAGCCAGCGCCGCCGCCGTGGGTTCGTTCAGCAGCCGTTCCACCTTCAGGCCGGCCAGCTCGCCCGCCCGGCGCGTGGCCTTGCGCTGCTTGTCATTGAAATAGGCCGGCACGGTGATGACGGCCTCGGTCACCGGCTGGCCCAGATAGGCCTCCGCGTCGGCCTTCAGGGCCTTGAGCACCAGGGCCGACAGCTCCTCCGGCAGGAAATCGCGCTTGCCGAGGCGGGTGACGCGCTGCGAGCCCATCAGGCGCTTGAAGGCGGTGGCGGTCAGGGTTGGGTGGGTGGCTTGGCGTTCGCGCGCCGGCAGGCCCACCAGCACCGTGCCCTGGTCATCCAGGCTGACGGCGGAGGGGGTCAGCCGGTGGCCCAGGCTGTTGGGGATCAGGTCCGCCTTGCCGTCCCGCCAGACGGCCACTGCGGAATTGGTGGTGCCCAAATCGATGCCGACGATCAACCCAACGACCCTCCTGATACACCAACCGCCCAGCGCCAACCGGAAGTACGCATCATTACGCCACCGTTCTAGCCGCCGGGAGGGCCAGGGGGAAGGGGCGGATGCCAGCATGTGGCCAAGATTCATGCGGCCACGATTAAGGCTTCTTGGCGGACGGGCCGCCCCGCTACAGTGACGCCAAACACCGGCGCCGGCACGCCGGCCAGCCTGAACGAGGGGGATTATGTGATGAAGTCCGGTTTGACCCAGCGGGCGCGCGCCTGGGGCGCCGCCGTCGCGCTGTCGCTCACCTTGCTGAGCGCCGGCGCCGCGCCGGCGCGCGAGGCGCCGCCCGGCGACAGGGCCATCCAGCAGGCGGTGGACCAGGCCTACGCCAAGTTCAAGGGCGTGATGGAGGGGGAGAACGCCAGTTACATCCCCTATCTCGCCAAGGCCGATCCCAAGCTGTTCGGCATCGCCGTGGTCACGGCGGACGGCCGGGTGTTCAAGGCCGGCGACGCGGGCCAGGAATTCCCCGTGGAATCGATCGCCAAGGTCTTCACGCTGGCCCGCGTGCTGAAGGACCAGGGGCCGGACGCGGTGATGGCCAAGATCGGTGTGAACGCCACGGGTCAGCCCTTCAACTCCGTCCTGGCCATCGAACTGAACAACGACAAGCTGACGGGCAGCCCGCCGGCCGGCAATCCCCTGGTCAACGCCGGCGCCATCGCCGCCGCCAGCCTGGTGCCCGGCGCCGATCTGAACGCCCGCTGGAAGACGGTGCTGGACACGGCCTCCGCCTTCGCCGGGCGGTCGCTGGCCCTGAACCAGGACGTCTACCAGTCGGAAATGGCGGGCAACCAGCACAACCAGGCCATCGCCCTGCTGCTGCAAAGCTATGACCATCTCTACGCCGACCCGGCGGCGACGGTGGACCTCTACACCCGCGAATGCTCCTACAACGTCAGCGCCGTGGACTTGGCCACCATGGGCGCCACGCTGGCCAACGGCGGCACCAATCCGGTGAGCCATAAGGCGGCGGTGGACCCGGCCACCAGCGCCCGCGTGCTGGCCGTCATGGCCACCGCCGGTCTGTACAACACCTCAGGCGAGTGGCTGTTCAAGGTGGGCCTGCCGGGCAAGAGCGGCGTGGGCGGCGGCATCCTGGCGGTGGCGCCCGGCAAGCTGGCCATTGGAATCTATTCCTCCCGCCTGGACGCCGCCGGCAACAGCGTGCGCGGCCAGCTGGCGGCGCAATCCATCGCCGAGGCGCTGGGTCTGAACCTGTTCGCGGCGGGCAAGTAGGCGAGAGGGCGAGGGGCGGTCGTAACGCGAGAACGGCCGGCCCCTTCGCCTTTAGATTGACGTGAACAAAAAAAGAACGCATGCTGCTCTTCCAGCAACAGGGAGAGCGAGCATGGATGGTTGGCAGCGTCGGTATCGCCTGAGCAACGGCCCTGGCGGCCTGGGCGTCAGTTGCACGGCCGAGGGCCTGGCCCTGGCCGGTGTCCCCCTGTTGGCCAAGGGCCCCGGCGGCTTCCAGGCCCGGCCGGCGGCCGAGGTGGCGGTATTGTTGAAGCGCGCCTACGCCGGCGCGGAGCCGGGTACCGCCGTCTTGCCCGGCCTCACCAAGATCGCCGACGCGCTGAACCGGGGCGACCTGACCCAGGCCATGATCCGCGCCGTGCATTTGCGCCTGCCGGAATTGGATTGGGACGCCGCTGTCCGCCTGGCGCGGGCTAACGATAACCTGGCCAAGTACCGCCCTGGCCAGCCCCGCGATGAGGATGGGCGCTGGACGGTTGGGGGCGGTGTGGCAGGGGCTGGGGAGCCGATCGAGGCGAAGCCCAGGGATGTCGACGGGCACGAAACGCCTGTCCAGCCTGGCAAAAAGGAGGCGAATGCCCCCACAGCGCAACCGCTTCTCCGCGTTTCCACCGCGCCCGATTTTGCCATCCCGGCGACGCCGGCAGCCGCACCTAAAGATTTTACATTTGCGCAGAGCTTCAACGACGGGGTCCATGCTTATTGGCAGGAAAGCCTGGCGCCTTTGTTGGCTGCGCATGGCGCCAAGCCCCCTGGCGGCAGGAAGGAGTGGGTCGTTGAGGAAGGAGCCACCGTCGTTGCCAGGAAAGACGACGGCATCCTGGAGTTTCAGAATGAAGGCGGTCTGCCACGAGGAAAAGATGTTTTGGATTGGAAGTTTCGGCCGGATCTCAATTTGAAAGAGCCAGATAAATATATACTGCTGGGTACTGCGCACACGCATCCCTATGATAGTGGTGCCACAGGCGCTTCATTTAGTGGTAATGATGTTAATTATTTGATGAGTGAGCCGATTAACTTCTCATTTTTGCAAAGTGGAGAAAGTCAGTTTTTGCTTCTGAAAACAAAGCAGACGCCAAAGTTATTTAATCATTACGATGTTATAAATGATCAAGATAAGAGAATTCACCAGTTGAGACAGGATAATCCAAGCCTCTCCATGGCGCGGGCCAGCAGCATCGCGAACGTGGAAGCAGCAAGGGAATATCATCTCGCTTATTATGAGGGAAGCAATGGCAAGCTATCTCGCGTTTATCCGTAAGATGGCTCCAAGTATAGCCATCATGATGGTCTTAATCGGACAGGCCCATGCAAGAGATTTTTGTTGGGCATATCCCGGTGTTGATGCGACAAGAGGTGTTAAGGGCGTCACAATTTATCCGGAACAATTTAGACGGGTGATGTGGTATTGGCGCCTGGCCAGAACCGCCATGAGGCACAAAGCCTATCGAGGCGCAAATCAGGAATTGCTTAGGGCGATGGGTGCTCTAGGAACCTGTAGTAAGTATGAAATTGTCGAGGATGATTCTGTATTCCACGAGATGGAAGCCGACGATGTCGAGAAAAAAGGGAAATCTGAAATGGCCGCCAGAATAAGAATGGGGCTTCTTGAAAGCTACTTTGGTGACTGTATGGAGGATTTCCTTAGGCAAACCGAGAATCGGGACCCTCCCCAGGGCGCGGAGAGTCAGTGAATGGGGTATTGGGCGGGGTGGCCCCTCGAAATCGCCCCGCCGTCTGCAACTGCGAAATATGGTTTCGCTTATTCTGAGGGGCGCAATGGTACGCTTCATCGCGTTTATCCTTAGCGGCCTTTTTTGTGTCGCGGTGACGATCGTGGTGCTGGTGCAGGTGCATCAGCACCGTGGGCCTTGGCTGAACATTGCCGCTGATATATGGGAAAAAATACAGACGCCATGTGCGGCGCGGGATGAATATCTAGGCGCGAAGCGGCTGCAGGCTCAAGGGCAGCGGGATATATCAATTGAAAAATACGACAGTGCGCTTCAGGATTTTAAGTCAAGCATAGAAGTTCTCGGTGAATCTTACAATGATTATGGCTACGCTACCTTGTTAGACCACAGTGATGAAAGGATAATGCTGGCGAAGGATGATGAACGGGTGGGGAATGTGCGAAATGCCGCCCTGCTTTATGAGAACGCCCTGGAACGACGGCTTGCGCTGTGCGAGGTCGAGCCGAAATATCGGTAATGCCGCATAAGGCAAGGGGGCGGCCCCACCGGAACCGCCCCATCCAATGTCGTCAGGTGAAATTCCCGCCCCTCATGTCTGCTTCATGCGGCTCAGCGTCTTGTCGGGCACGCCGGTGAAGTTGTTGGACAGCAGGTAGCGCGGGCTGGACTGGACCCATTTGTCCAGGTCGATCTCCTCGAACTTGCCGTTGTCCCAGGTCTGGATCATCTCCACGTCCTCGGTGCCCACGTTCTGGATGGCGTGGCCGAAGCCCATGGGGATGTAGGCGACGTCGCCGGGGCCGAACTCCGCCACCTTGCCGCGCCCGCCGGAGCCGAACAGGGCCACCTGGGCCCGGCCGCGCAGGTAGTAGTGCCATTCGTTGGCGTTGACGTTCCAGTGCAGCTTGCGGATGCCGCCGGGCTTCAGGATCATGTAGCCGCCCGACATGGTGTGGGAGGCGGGGAACTCATCCACCGTAGCCAGGCGGAAGGTGCCGCCGTCGAAGTCGCGCGCCGCCTTGGGGTCCTTCAGCAGGCGGAACTTGTGGGTGGATTCCTTGGGCCAGGGGGCCTCCAACGCGTCGGCCGCGTGCAGGATGGGGCCGGACTGGATGTAGGTCTCGCCCTTGGGGAAGGCGTCGAACACGTCCTTGGGCAGACCGAAATTCAGGGCCAGCATTTCCTTCGGCGTCACGTCCACCCAGTCGGTGATGGAAAAGGTGCCGTGCTCGGAAAAGGCACCGTTGTCGAAGGACAGGATGAAGTGGCAGGGCTTGTCGCCGATGCACTGGATGGAATGGCCGTGGCCCTTGGCGAAGTACCACAGGTCGCCCGGCTCGAAATTATTGATCTCGCTGGCGCCGGAGGGGTCGATCACCACCGTCTGGCAGCGGCCCTCGATGACAAAGGCCCATTCCGCCGCGATGGCGTGCCAGTGCAACTCGCGCGAGGCGCCGGGCTGCAGGAACATGTGCACGCCGGCGATGCCCTTGGATATGGGGAACTGGTGGACGGTGGCCTCTTTGGCCCATCCGCCCGTCGTCACCTTGGGCTTGTTGCCGTCCAGCGAGAACTTGAAGTCTGGCATGGCGCCCACGTCCTGCGGGTCGTGGTAGGCCACGGTGTCGCCGGGGGGCAGGGGCACGGCGTTGCGGCCGAAGCCGCCGTCGCCGGGTTTGGCCATGAATTTGTCCGCCGCTTCCGCCACGCTGCGGAACGTGACCATGCCGCTGGCGCCCAAGGCCGCGGCGCCCAGAAAACCGCGCCGGTTCGTAGACATCAATATCCTCCCGTTACCATACGCCCGGTATTCGCCAGGCGATGATTTGTATTCGCGACCTCACTATTGACTTGGGATCGGTAAATCGGAATTCTGATGATTAGATAACGGTGATCGAAAATCCCGATGAGGCGCCATGCTGGACCCCCTTCACCTGCGTACATTTGTCGCAATCACCGAGGTGAAGAGCTTTTCGGAGGCGGGGCGCCAGCTGGGCCTGTCGCAATCCAGCGTCAGTGAGCATGTGAAGCGACTGGAACAGTTCGCCGGCCAGCGCTTGTTCCAGCGCGACACCCATTCCAACGCCCTGACCGAGCATGGCCGCGCCATGCTGGAGTTCGCCCGTTCCATCCTGGAGGTGAACGAGCGGGCGAGGCGCCATTTCACCCAGTCGACCAAGCGCCAGCTGTTCCGTTTCGGCGCCTGCGAGGATCTGGCCATGGGCTGGGTGCGCGACATCATCCGCTGCTTCATGGTCGGCCATCCCGAGGTGGATTTGGACTTCACCATCGCCCTCAGCCGCACGCTGACGGAGATGTTCGACGACGGCGCCCTGGACATGGTGCTGTGCAAGCGCTGGCCGGACGGTGATCGGGGGGAACTGGTGTTCCGCGACCAGGTGGTGTGGGCCTCGGCCACGGCGGCGCCGGTGTTCCGCCATGACGAGGCGCAACTGGTGCTGTACCCGCCGCCCAGCATCACCCGTTTCATGGCCCTGACGGCGCTGGAGCGGTCGGCCGTGCCCTGGCGCATCGCCTGCACCAGCGGCGACTTGAACGGCCTGGCGGCGGCCACGTCCATGGGGGTGGGCATGATGGCCCATTCCAGCCGCTTGCTGCCGGCCGGCGTGCAGGCCTGTGCGCCCGATCCCCGCCTGCCGTCCCTGGGCGCCCTGGAGTTCGTCATCCTGGAAAGGAAGGCGCGCGACCGCCGCTTCCTGACGGAAATGTCCGATGCCATCCGTGCCAAAGCGGCTGCGGAGATGGCGCTGCCACCGGCGGCGTGACGGGCGGTTTTTCTCCGGTCCGCTCGCGCATTGGTTGACATGAACAAAATAGGAACATACGATGCTTTTCCATCAACCGGGAGAGCGGGCATGGATGGTTGGCAACGTCGGTACCGCCTGAGCAACGGTCCGGGTGGCCTGGGCGTCAGTTGCACGGCGGAAGGTCTCGCCCTGGCCGGTGTGCCCCTGCTGGCCAAGGGCGCCGGCGGCTTCCAGGCCCGCCCGGTGGCGGAGGTGTCGGTTCTCCTGAAGCGTGCCTGTGCCGGCATCGGGCCGCACGCCGCCGTGCTGCCCAGTTTGGTTAAGATCGCCGACGCGCTGAACCGGGGCGACCTGGTTCAGGCCATGATCCGTGCGGTGCACTTGCGCCTGCCGGAACTGGACTGGGATGCCGCCGTTCGCCTTGCCCGGGCCAATGACAATCTGGCGAAGTACAGCCCCGACCAACCCCGCGACTGGCATGGGCGCTGGGCGGACGGCGAGGGTGGGGAGCGGGAGGCGGGTGGGCCGGTCGAGGCAAAGCCAGCCGCGTCGAGCGGGCGGGAAGCGGCAACCAAGCCGAAGAAGAGGGACGCGGACATTCCCAAAGCACAGGCGCTTCCGCCTGTTTCGACCGCGTCCGATTTCGCCATTCCAGCGAACCCGTATCACGCCCCGCCGGTGTTCAGATTCGCCGATGACATTGAGCAGGCGAACAATTCGCTTTGGCAGGAAAGCTTGGCGCCTCTGTCACAGCCAAATGCGCCGCGGTGTTTAGAAACAGGCGAAAAGGTCAGGGAGCACGGCGCCACTGTGGTGGCCCGGCAAGATGGAGCACTGGAATTTCAGAACAAGGACGGGAAGGGTGTCACTTGTCGGGATTTCAGGCCAGACCTTCAGGTCAAGGACCCGACACATTACAGCCTTCTCGGAACAACCCATACCCACCCGTATGACGATGGAAGGGTGGGGGTATCATTCAGCGGCGGCGATACGCAGGTTCTTCTCGACAACCCGATCAATTTCTCCCTTGTTCAAAGTGGCGACAAACAGTTCATGTTCCTAAAAACAAAACAGACGCGCCGATCTGATAGTTATGAAAATGTGATAAAATATCAAGATGACACAGTAAAATATTTGATGAATGAGCTTGGATATCCTAGTGATACAGCCAATAGGATAGCGAATGTTGAGGCTGCCAAAAACTATGGTCTTTCTTATTATGAGGGTGATCATGGCGTCTTGCGCCGCATCTATCCGGAAGTCCGCTAAAGCAGCCTTGTGGTCTGCTATCATGGCCCTGCCCCTTATCTGCCAGCCAACGGGCGGCGCGTCGGCAGGTGGCGGTGGGCCAAGCTGCAGCGCTGACGGGGACGCACATCGGGGAGATGATCCCACCATTCCCACGATAGATCCGGCCCAGTTTAAGCGGATCATGCAGTACTGGAGTTGGGCTAGAATGTCGTTCGGGCACCAAGACTATCGTCGGGCCAATCAGGATCTGTTGAGGGCGTTAGGTGCGCTAGGGACGTGCGATCCAAGGGAAATGAGCATGAACGATATGCTCTCTCATGTCATGGAGATGGATGACGTCGAAATAGCGGGGGATTATGAGACGGCGGCCAGATCGCGCATGGCCATACTTGGATACTATTTTCAGATTTGCATGGATCTGTATCTTGTGCGTGACGTCAATAAATCTGACTAGGAAGCCCTTATTCGGATCACTTTTTCAATCACCCACGGCTCGTTCTTTGGTCATGTGCGTGTGACTTGAGCCAATGGCGTGCCTAGCTGGGACGGCGGCCAGGTTTCTCCAGCCGCCGCCCGTCCAGCCTCAGCCTTTCATCGCCGCGATGTGCTGGTCGACGATGCGTTCCAGCAGGGTCAGGGGCACGTTGCCTGACAGCACCAGGGCGTCGTCGAAACGCTTCAGGTCGAAGCGCTGGCCCAGCGCACCCTCGGCCTTCTTGCGCAGCATGTTGATCTGGTTGTGGCCCATCTTGTAGCCGCAGGCCTGGCCCGGCATGGCGCAGTAGCGGTTCAGCTCGCTACGCAGCTGGGCCACCGGCATGCCGGTGTTGGCGTGGAACCAGTCCAACGCTTGCTGGAAGCCCCAGCGCTTGGCGTGAATGCCGGTGTCCACCACCAGGCGGCAGGCGCGGAAGCCGATGGACTGCAGGAAGCCCAGCTTGCCCAGCGGGTCGCCGTCATAGGCGCCCAGCTCGTTGCCCAGCTGCTCGGCGTACAGCGCCCAGCCCTCGGAATAGGCGTTGAAGGCCAAGTGGGTGCGGATCAGGGGCAGCTGGTTGGCGTACTCGCCCTGCCAGATGTGGCCGGGAATGCCCTCGTGATAGCACAGCGTGGGCAGGGAGTAGCGCGGCCAGATGCCCGTGTCCTTGAGGTTGATGTAATAGTAGCCGGGCACGCTGCCGTCGATGCTGCCGGCCGAGGCGTAGCCGTTGGGCGCGCCGTCCTGGATGGCGGGCGGCACCCGGCGGATGACCAGATTGCCCTTCACCAGGGTGGCGAAGGCGCGGGGCAGGCGGGTGCGGATGTCGGCGATGCGGCCGTTCAGGTATTCCAGCAGCTTGGCGCGGCCGGCATCGTCGTTGGTGAACAGCAGGTCCGGGCGTTTGCTCAGCGCCGTCATGCGCTCCCCCACCGTGCCCTGGCTCAGGCCCTGGGCCTTCAGCAGGGTATCCATCTCCGCCTGGATCTGGGCGATCTGCTCGCGCCCCTGGGCGTGCATCTCCTCCGCCGTGCGGGTGGTGGTGGTGCCGGCCTTCAGCGCCCAGGCGTAATACTCCTCGCCCTGCGGCCGCTGCCACACCCCGGGCTCCGCCACCGCCACGGCGCGCTGGGCCTTCAACGCGGCGATCTGCTTGTCCAGGGCCGGCGCCACCTTGGTGGCGCACAGCGCCTCCACCTCCTTGGCGTAGCGCTCCGGCAGCCTGGCCTTGGCGGCGCGCTGCCGCAGCGATTCCACCAAGCCCCATTGGGCGATGGGTTCGGCCCGCGCCGGCACCATTTGCCCCAGCATGATGTCCAGCACGAAGTCCGGTGCCACCATGCCCACGCCACGGTCATGGTCCAGGCGCTCGGCCTCCGCCGCCAGTTCGCCGGCATAGGCCTCCACCCGCGCCAGATAGGCGTCGGCATCGGCGGCGGTTTCCACCGCGTGCTGGGTGTCGAGGAAGGTGGGGATGTCGACATAGGCGCCGCCCAGCGGCGTCACCGAATAGGGCGTGTTGCGGAAGCTATTCTGGCCGGACAGCGTGCCCACATCGCCGAAGGGGAAACGCCAGCCTTCGATGGCGGTGCGGAAGGCCTCCTCCGTCACGTCCACGTTCAGGGCCTGGGGGGCGGACAGGGCGCCGCGGTCCACCGCCTGTAGGGTCTTCAGCGTCTCGCTGGCCCAGGCGGCGCGGGCGCGGTCGGCGGCGGCGGAGCGGTCGGTCAGGCGGCCGTGCAGGGCCGCGCGCCCGTCCTTGTCGATGCCCAGCGCCGTGGCGTTTTCCGGATATTCCGCCAGCAGCCGCTCGGCAATGTCGGCCAGCAGCTTTTCCGCGGCCGCGTCGCCCGGCGCCGAGGTGGCCTCCGCGGCCCAGACGGGGAAGGGCAGGGCCAGGCTGGTGGCCACGGCCGAGGCGCCCGCCAGCAACGCGCGGCGGCTGATATCCGACATGTCTCGCTCCCGATATTGTATGCAACTGCCTGATCCGCTTGTACCCGGCCCCGGGGCGGGGCGCGAGGGGGAAATCGCCCGGCGCGGGGGGCGTGCCGGCGGATGACCTGTCTCATGGCGGGCGGACGGCTTAACCGCTAAACAGGAAGGTGGCGGACGGCGTGGGGACGGGGGCAGGCTTGCATCCTTGGCAGGAATTGACGCGCGACAGCGGGCTCACCTTGCACGGCCCGTTGGCCATGGCGATGGACGTGGCCGCGCTTCAGGCGGACTTCGCCACCTTGGACCGGGATTTGCCGGCCGAGGCGCGCGGCAGTTTCGGGGGCACCAACGGTTGGACATCCGTGCCGCTGCTGGACCGGCGCCTGGATGGGGCGCCGGTGGCGATGCCGGCATTGGCCTTGATGCCGTCCGTCGCTGCACTCCTGGCGCGCGCGGACTGGCGGGTGCGGGGCTGCTACCTGCTGCGGCAGGGGCCGGGGGAGATCCTGAAATGGCATTACGATGGCCAAGCCCTGCACTTGGAAGAGGCTCGCATCCTCATTCCCATCGCCGTCCCGCCCGCTGCCGTCACCTGGATTGGACATCAGGCGGCCGCCTATCCCCCCGGGCAGGCCTGGGCGGGTGACTTTTCCATCCCCCATCAGGTCGAGAACCCAGCGCCCGAACAGCGCGTCGTCCTGGCCCTGGACGTCGACGCCACCCCGGCCCTGGCGCACCTGTTCCCGCCGGCGCTGTCGGCCGAACCGCTCCGCCGCATCCAGCTGGCGCAGAAATGCTGCAACCTGGTGCGGGCTTGGCGGACCGGCGGCCAGGAATAATGGCGGCACCCCCCGCAACCGTGTGGACGCGGGCCGCGAGGGAATGCTAGACGATGGGCCTCCCGGTGTCTGAGGGCCCGGGCCGTCGGTGGAACCGGATGGAAAAATCTCTCGCTTCGGCTGAGGGGCGTTCGGTAAGCCATTGGCGAAGAAGACGGATGGGTGGCCGAGTGGTTTAAGGCAGCGGTCTTGAAAACCGCCGTGGGGCAACTCACCGTGGGTTCGAATCCCACCCCATCCGCCATCCCTTCCACACCCGGTCTTGAAATCGCGCTTTGCCATCCTTAGGGTTGTGGCCAGTGCAAACCAGCTGGATGGTGCTTCATGGATTCCCGCCCGAACACGACGAGCCTTCGTTCCGTTTTCGGGGATATCCATCATGCCTGCCACCATCACGCTTGCCGATCTCAGCTGGGCCACGCCTGACGGGCGCCCGCTTTTCTCCCATCTCTCCCTCAGTTTCGGGGCCCAGCGCACCGGCCTTGTCGGGCGCAACGGCGTGGGCAAGTCCACGCTGTTGGCGCTGATTGCCGGGGCGGTGCCGCCGCAGGCTGGTGCCGTGACCGTGTCGGGCACCCTGGGCGTGTTGCGCCAGGGCGCGCACCTGCGGGCCGACGAGACCGTGGCTGATCTGTTCGGCGTGGCCGATGGCTTGGCGCTGCTGCGGCGGGCGGAGCAGGGGGTGGCCGGCGTGGAGGAGTTGGCGGAGGCCGACTGGACCCTGGAGACCCGGCTGGACGCGGCGCTGGCGCGCCTGGGCCTGAACGTAGGGCCACACACACCGTTGGCGATCTTGTCAGGCGGGCAGCGCACCCGGGTGGCGCTGGCGGCCCTGGTGTTCGCCGAGCCGGACTTCCTGCTGCTGGACGAACCCACCAACAACCTAGACGCGGAGGGGCGCGCCGCCGTGGCGGCGTTGCTGGCCGGGTGGAAGGCTGGCGCCATCGTCGTCAGCCATGACCGCGACCTGCTTGAACGCATGGATGCCATTGTCGAGCTGACCTCCCTGGGCGCCACCCGCTATGGCGGGGGCTGGAGCCGTTACCGCGCCCTGAAGGCCCAGGAACTGGCGGCGGCCCGGCATGACCTGGATGAGGCGCAGAAACGCGTGGCCGACGCCGCCCGGCGGGCGCAGGAGGCGTTGGAGCGCCAGGCGCGGCGCGATGGCGCTGGCCGGCGCAAGGCGGACAAGGGCGACATGCCGCGCCTGCTGCTGGGCATGCGTCAGGACAACGCCGAACGCAGCGCCGGGGCGGGTGCCCGCCTGGCCGATGCCCGTGGCGCCGAGGCGGCGGATGCCGCCACAGCCGCCCGCGCCCGTATCGAGGTGCTGCAGCCCCTGTCGATCACGCTGGCCTCCACCCGCCTTCCGGCCCAGAAGGTGGTGCTGGCGTTGGAGGGGGTGACGGCGGGCTATGAGACCGGGCGCCCCATCCTGGATGGCCTGTCCCTGATGCTGACCGGGCCGGAGCGCGTGGCCATCGTGGGGCCCAACGGCTCGGGCAAGAGCACCCTGCTGGCAGTGCTGATCGGCTGCCTGGCCCCCTGGTCCGGAGCCGTGCGCACCCACACCGCCCTGGCCCTGCTGGACCAGCGGGTCAGCCTGCTGGAACCGGCCACGTCCATCCTGGAAAACTT
This sequence comes from Nitrospirillum amazonense, assembly GCF_007828035.1. GTDB lineage: Bacteria > Pseudomonadota > Alphaproteobacteria > Azospirillales > Azospirillaceae > Nitrospirillum > Nitrospirillum amazonense. The sequence goes on from NZ_VITV01000002.1 coordinate 228,535, forward strand.
CCGCCGCCTGAACCCTGGGGCCACCGAGAACACCTGCCGTGCCGCCCTGGCCCGGTTCCGTTTCCGGGCTGATGCCGCCTTGCAAGGGGTAGCCAGCCTCAGCGGCGGCGAGTTGATGCGTGCCGGTCTCGCCTGCGTGCTCGGGGGCGAGGTGCCGCCACCCTTGTTGATTCTGGATGAGCCCACCAATCACCTGGACATCGACGCCATCGAGGTGGTGGAAGCCGGCCTGCGCGCTTATGACGGCGCCCTGCTGGTGGTCAGCCATGATCCGGCCTTCCTGGAGGCCATCGGCATCAGTCGACGGGTGGCTTTGGGCGCTTCAGAAACTGGATGAGAGGCATGAAAAATATCGCTATATAACAATGATCTATGAAGATTTTCTAATATTTTTGATGAAGGGGCGTTGTGATGATGCTTGGGTAGGACACCCCTGAGGCAGAAGCTCAGGGGCCCATTCCGAAAAGCTGAATACCGGCTGCGTAACAGGTGTGGCAGGGCATCGGGCAGCCGTGCGGTGGAGGCCTTTTTCTAGAGTGGAAACAAAAGGTTGTTTGGGGAGGCTTAGGGCGCACCGCCAATGCGACTAGGGAATGCGACGAAGTCGTCGTATTTTCCCCAAGGCACGGCGACGTGCCCATTCTGATGCCGCTCGCAAGGCGGCCGTAAGCGTTCAACGTCAACCAACGCACCGACCGCCCCGACCGGGCGGGCGCGTGCGTTGCCTTGCACGCGCCGCCGGCCGGGACAAAAGCCCGGAGCATTCCCATGGCATCCATTTCATCGCGTGATCCGTCGCCTGATCCGGCGCAGCGGCGCCTGCCGCTGCTGATGGCCGTCCTCTTCCTGTCCTACCTCTGTGTCGCCATCCCCCTTCCGGCCGTGCCCGTCTATGTCACCGGGCAGTTGGGGTTGAACAATGCCTGGGCTGGCCTCGGCACCGGCATGACCTTTCTCACCGCCATCCTCAGCCGGGGGCCGGCGGGCGGCCTGTCCGACCGGCGGGGCGCCAAGGCGGCCGTGGTGCGCGGCCTGGTCCTCTACGGGGTGGGCGGCCTGGTGTCCCTGGGCGCGGGCCTGCTGCAGCACAGGCCGGTGGCGGCCTTCCTGACCCTGTTGGCCGGCCGTGTTCTACTGGGCCTGGGGGAAAGTTTCGCCGGGGTCGGTGTCGTCGCCTGGGGGATCGGCATCACCGGTCCACAGCGCACGGGCAAGGTCCTGTCCCTTGTCGGTGCCGCCATCTACGGCGCATTGGCCGTGGGCGGGCCCATCGGCCTGGCGCTGCTGGACCATGCCGGCTTCGCCGGTGCCATGGCGGTGAGCGCCGTGTTGCCCTGCCTGGGGCTGCTGGCGATCTGGCCCCTGGCCGGCATCGCCCCGCATCCCCAGGCCGCCTGCCCGTCCTTCCTGGGTGTCATGGGTCGTATCTGGCTGCACGGGCTGATCGTCTGCCTGCAGGGCATCGGCTTCGCCGCTATCGGCGCCTTTTTCGCCCTCTATTTTCTGAACCGGATGTGGGACCACGCCGGCCTGGGCCTCACGGCGTTCGGCGGCGGCTTCGTCCTGATGCGGGTGGCGTTTGGCCACCTGCCGGACCGCATCGGCGGATTGCTGGTGGCCACCGGCTCGCTGGCCGTCGAGGCCGCGGGCCAGGTCCTGGTGTGGAGCGCGCACGATCCCATCCCCGCGCTGGCCGGCGCTTTCATGACCGGCCTGGGCTGCTCCATGATCTTCCCGTCCATGGGGCGGGAGGTGGTGCACCTGGTGCCCCCGCACCTGCGCGGCACGACCTTGGGCGGCTTCACCGCCTTCCAGGATCTGGCCTATGGCCTGACGGGCCCCCTGGTCGGTTTCCTGGCCGACCGCGCCGGCTATGGCAGCGTCTTCCTGGTGGGCGGGGCCGCGGCGGGGCTGGGTGTCGCCCTGTCGCTTTACCTGCGGCGGGCGCGGGTGGCCGGGACGGCGTGATCAAGACCGCATCAGCGATTGGATGCGCTGGGCGTCCTCTTCCGTGGCGGGGTTGTAGACCGTCATGGTGAGGTCTGTCCGGCCGTCCACCGCGAAGGCCGTGTATTCGAAGGCCAGGGGGCCGATGACGGGATGGCGGATGTGCTTCACCGCCTCATGCGGCGCGCTGACAACCCCGTTCTCACGCCACAGGGTGGCGAACTCTGGGCTGAGGCGGCACAACTCTTCCACCAGCGGCGCCACCTCGGCGGCGGCCCCCGCCCGCGCGGCGTCGATGCGGAAGGCGCCCAGGACGAAACGCGCCACGCTTTCCCAATCGTACTGCACGGCGCGGGCGCGCGGGTCCAGGAAAAGGATGCGCAGGATGTTGCGCCGCTCCGGCGGCAGCGCGCCGTAATCCGTCAGCATGACGGTGGCCGCCCGGTTCCAGGCCACCACGTCCCAGGTGGCCGTGCGGATCAGGGCGGGGCTGGGGTCCAGCGCATCCAGCACGCGTTGCAGGCGGGGCGTCACGCTGTCGTTCCGGCGGTAACGCACCTCGGGCGGGCGGCCCAGGCCCAGCAGGAACAGATGCTCCCGCTCCGCCTCCGTCAGCATCAGGGCGCGGGCGATGCGGTCCAGCACATCGGCGGAAGGGGCGCCGCCCCGGCCCTGTTCCAGCCACGTGTACCAGGTGGGGCTGATGTTGGCGCGCTGCGCCACCTCCTCCCGGCGCAGGCCGGCGGTGCGCCGCCGCTCCGCCGGAAAGCCCAAGGCGGCGGGGTCCAGCTTGGTGCGCCGGTCGCGCAGGTAGTCACCCAGCCTGTTGCCACCCGGACTGTCGGCGGTTAGCGGCTCACTCATCCTGTTAGCCATCTTACTATGATAAGGTCACTACTTTACCAGGATAGGCCAGGCGTCGAGAGTTGTCTTCAGCGAAACTTGGAGACTACGCAGATGCGTGTATTCGTGACGGGCGCCACGGGCTGGGTCGGCGCCGCCGTGGTGGCCGACCTGATCGCGGCGGGGCACCAGGTGCTGGGCCTGTGCCGCTCGACCGACAAGGCAACCGCCTTGGCCGCGGCCGGTGCCGAGGTTCACTACGGCAGCCTGCAAGACCTGGAAAGTCTGAAGCGCGGCGCCGAACGGGCCGATGGCGTCATCCACCTGGCCTTCAACCACGACTTCACCAACTTCGCGCAGAATGGCGCGGACGAGCGGCGCGCCATCGCCGCCATCGGTGAGGTGCTGGTGGGTAGCGGCCGGCCACTGGTCGTCGCCTCGGGTGTCGCCCTGCTGGCGCCGGGGACCCTGGCCACGGAGCAGACCCCAACCCGGCCGGAGTCCGAGGCCTTCCCCCGCAATCCGGAGGCGGCCGCGGCCGCGCTGAGGGCCAGCGGCGTGCAGGTGACCGCCGTACGGCTGGCCCCCTCGGTTCATGGACACGGCGATCATGGCTTCGTTCCGCGCCTGATCCAACTGGCGCGCGAAAAAGGTGTCTCCCCCTATATCGGCGATGGCCTGAATCGCTGGCCGGCCGTGCACCGCGTCGACGCGGCCCGCGTTTTCCGCCTGGCGCTGGAGCGCGGGGCCGAGGGCGGCCCGTTCCATGCCATCGCGGAAGAGGGCGTGCCGTTCAGGGACATCGCGGCGGTCATCGGCCGGCGGCTGGACGTTCCCGTCGTTTCCCAGACGGCGGAGGAGGCGGCTCAGCACTTCGGCTGGTTCACCCGTTTCGCCGCCATCGACTGCCCGGCCGCCAGCGCCCACACCCGTGCCCTGCTGGGCTGGGCGCCGACTCAGCCCGGCCTGCTGGCCGATCTCGACCATCCCGCCTATTTCACCGTTTAAGATAAGGATATTCGGACCATGCGTGTGTTTGTGACGGGTGCCACCGGCAACATCGGTTCTGCCGTGGTGAAGGATCTGATCGCGGCCGGCCACCAGGTGCTGGGTCTCTGCCGGTCGGAGGAGAAGGCTGCGGGCCTGGCCGCCGCCGGTGCCGAGGTGCTGCGCGGATCGCTGGAGGATGAGGACAGCCTGATGAACGGCGCTGCCCAGTGCGACGGCGTCATCCATCTGGCCTTCAACCATGACTTCTCTCGCTTCGTCGCCAACTGCGAGGATGACCGCCGGGTGATCCGGGCCCTGGGTTCGGCCCTGGCCGGATCCGCCCGCCCCCTGGTCATCACTTCCGGCACCCCCATCGCCAACACGGTGCCGGGTGAGCCGGCGAAGGAGGGCAACGCCATCGTCGGCTCGAACGTCCACCCCCGCGCTGCGTCGGAGGAAGCGGCCGCCGCCCTGGCGGCGGAGGGGATCAACGTGTCGGTGGTGCGCCTGCCGCAGGTGCACGACCCGGTGACGCAGGGTCTGATCACTCCCCTCATCGGCATGTTCCGACAGAAGGGGGAATGCGTGTATGTCGGTGATGGCCTGAACCGCTGGCCGTCCGCCTACGTGCTGGACGTTGCCCGGTTGTACCGGCTGGTGGTGGGGCGGGCCGAGCCCAACGCGAAGTACCACGCGGTGGCGGAGGAGGGCGTGGCGATCCGCGATATCGTGTCGGCCATCGGCCGCCGGTTGGATCTGCCGGTCAAGTCCATTTCCCAGGAGGAGGCGCCGGCCCATTTCGGCTGGCTGTCCATGTTCGCCGGCCTCGACATGCCGGCCTCCAGCGCCTGGACGCGCGAGGTGCTGGGCTGGCACCCCACCGGGCCCGGACTGATCAGCGACCTGGAGCGGCTGGAATTGCCCGGTCACTGACGCGGATAGGGCGGCGCAGGGGGGCGGTCCGTTCCCGCCCCTACGCCGCCTGTTTCAATCTGGGAAGCAGGCCCAGCCGGATCAGGCTTTCGGCGGTTGCGACGATGGCTTCCTCAGCGGGGCGGGGCGCCCAGCCCAGCAGTCGTATCGCCTTTTCACTGGTGGCGTTCAGGTTGACGCCCAGCAGGGTGACCGCGCCCTTCATCACCGGATTTTTCAGGCTGATCAGGCGGACCAGCCAGTTGGGCAGCACCCGCGTCGGCACCTTGGCGGCGGCGGCCCCCAGGCGACGCCGCAACACTCTGGCGATATCGATCATCCACAGGCTTTCACCGGATATCGCCAGGAAGCGCTCGCCGTTGGCGGCGGGATGGGTCATGGCGCGCAGGTGCAGGTCCGCCACGTCCCGCACATCGACGATCCCGCAATTGAGCTTCGGGCACCCCGGCTGCCCGTTCATCATGTTCCGGATCAGGCCGATGGAGTGGGAATAGTCGGCGCCCAGCACGGGGCCGAGGACGGCGGTTGGGTTCACCGCCGACAGATCCAGCCCGCGCCCCTCCCGCGCGATGAAATCCCAGGCGGCCCGTTCGGCCAGGGTCTTCGACTTCTGGTAGGGCCAGACGGTGCCCGTCAGGTCGCTCCAATCCGTCTCGTTGAACGGCCGGCCCATGGCCTTGTGCCCGGCGCAGATGGCGCCGAAGGCTGAGGTCAGCACCACCCGCCTGACCCCGGCGTCCCGTGCGGCGCGCAGGACCCGCAAATTGCCCTCGACGGCCGGCCTGACCCAATCGTCCTCGCTGACCTGCTCACCCGTCGGCGTGGGCGAGGCGCCGTGCAGGACGTAAGCGCAGCCGGCGGCGGCCTCCGCCCAGCCGTCATCGGCGGTGAGATCGGCGGCGACGAAGGTCAGACGGTCGCCCGCCTCGACCCCGCCGACCTTGAGGTGCGCGCGCACCTCGGCCTCCCGCGACAGGGAGCGGACGGTGGTCCGCACGCGGTATCCGGCCGACAGCGCCGCCAGGATGCAGTGCTGGGCGATAAAACCCGTGCCGCCGGTCACGAGGATCAGTTGGTCATTCATGTCGATTTCCGAGAGGGCCTGATGATGAGGGCGGTGATTTAACGACGCCCAGCCAACGGGCGCCCTCCGTCTTCCCCCACAAGGTAGGGGGCAGCATCCGGACTGTGAATGCTTGAAAGTACGCAATGCTTTCGCAATAGTTCGGAAATGAACGTCGACCCTTTCTCCGACATCCTTAAACTCACGAACGCGGAATCGCTGGTGACCGGCGGCTTCACGGGCGGCGGCGCATGGGCCATCCGGTTCCCGGCCCCGGACAAGATCAAGTTCTTCGCCGTGGTGAAGGGCCGTTGCTGGGTACGTATCGAGGGCGAGGCGGCGCCGGTTCATTTCGAGACCGGCGACGTGGGCCTGCTGTCGGCCAAACGGTCCTTCGTGCTGGCCAGTGACCTGGACGTCGCGCCTGTCGATGCCATGAGCCTGTTTTCCCGCACCGACAGGACGACGCCGGTGACGGTGGGTGAGGGCGATGATTTCGCCCATATCGGCGGCCATGTCCTGCTCGACCCGGCCAGCGGGCGGCTGCTGGCGGATGTCCTGCCGCCGTGGATTCACGTGCCGGCGGCCTCACCGCAGGCGACGACCTTCCGCTGGCTGCTGGACCACTTGGTGGCGGAGCGGCGCGCCGACCTGCCGGGCACGCAACTGGTGACGGCGCAACTGGCCCAGTTGCTGTTCATCCAGATTTTGCGGGCCCATCTCAAGACGTCCGGGCCCATGCCGGCCGGATGGTTGCGCGCGCTGGGCGACCCCCGCCTGGCGCCCGCCCTCCGGCTGATGCATGGTGAGCCCGCCCGCGCCTGGCATCTCGATGAGCTCGCCAAGGCTTGCGCCATGTCGCGGACGACGTTCGCGCTGCATTTCAGGACGGTGGCGGGCGTGGCGCCGCTGACCTATCTCACCGAATGGCGCATGCGCCTGGCCGAACGCGCGTTGCGCGAGGGGGCCGCCCCCGTGGCGACGATCGGGCAGTCGCTGGGCTACAGCTCCGAAAGCGCCTTCAGCACCGCCTTCAAGCGCGTGACCGGCGCATCGCCCAAGGCCTACCGGGATGCCGTCCGCATTCCGGCTTAAACGGGGTCACGTGGGGTGCTCGTGCTCCTCGGGGGCGCTGAAGCTGAAGCCGCCGCCCCCACCGCTGCCGCCCATCCCCATCCCCATCCCCATGCCGCCGCCGTTCTTGTCGCCGGCCTTGTCACCCTGGCGGTCGTCCTTGTTCTTGCCGCCGTTGCCGGAGGGGCGGGCCGGGCCCTGCATAGGGATGTCGAGGCCAGGAGGAATGGGGTCCAGGTCCAGGGCCTGGCGGATGAAGGCGCGCAGGGAGACGACCAGTTCCTGGGTATGGACCAGATGGCCGGCCACCAGTTCCCGTGCCGCGCGCTCCGCCAGACGCACATGCTCTTGCGTGCCCAGCAGCAGGATGTCGGCCAGGGCGGCCTCCACCGCGTCGCGGATGCGCCGCGCCCGGTCCGACCCGCCGGCGTTCTCCGGCGTCAGGTCCAGTACGGCGGCCGCCTTGTCGCCGTCCGCCGGCACCCGTACCGGCGGGGGCGGCCGCAGGTCGCGCAGATGGGCCGGATTCACCGAGAGATCGCCGGTGAAGGACCCGCCCAGGGTGCGATAGGCGGCGATCAGGGTGCGCAGCCGCTCATTGATCTGGCGGTTCATGCGCTCCCGCCGCTGTTGAACGGTGGACATCACCACCAGCCGGATGCCCACGCCGATCAGGGTGACCAGCGCCAGGCCCAGCAGTGTGACGACGACGTTCTGCCAGGAGCTGAAGTCGATATTGCGCAGCGACGCCTCCCCGGTTGCCAGCTCTCTGTTGCCGCCCCCTGTCAGAAGCGGATTGGCGGCGGGGATGTTCCTGACCCGTCAGCCAGCAGTCCCTATTCGGGGCATTTGTTGCTGGCCGGCGTGATGGTCAGGCGGATGCCGCCCACCATAAGGTCCGGCAAGACATGGGGTGTCGGGGTGATCTGGCCATTTTTCAATGCATCGCGCATGGATCGGCAACCAGGGGCGAGCATGAGATTGCCGGTGAGATGCCAGGTACCCGCCTCGTCCGGTTGATACAGGAGGGCGTCGCTGTACCCGTTCTCCTGCATGATCACAGCCTCAGGCAGATCCGGTTGCAGCCTGACCAGGAAGGCGTTGCAGGATTCGGCATCCCCACGGGCGCACCCGTTGCCGTTGCGGACGTGCCCGCTTGCCATATAGGCGCTGATGAAGCCCGCAGGCAAGGTACGGCCTGCCGGATAGACGGTTACATACTGGCGCAGCTCCATTGCCGTCGACGGCCGGTCGCCGTGGGCGGCGTAGCGGTCCTTCCTGATCAGCACGGCTGCTGCGGCGGAGTGCAGGGATTCCCGCTGCTCGTCGCTCCAGCGGCTGTCGGTCGCGGTGCGCAAGGATTCCACCGCCGCCTGGCCCCAACGGGCACCGTCGAAGCGTAAGGCGACCAGATCCAGCTTCTCAGGGGGCAGGGTGCCTGCCCGCAGGCGAGCCATCTGGTCGGCCACCATCAGCCGGGCGGGATCGGCGACAGGCGTCAGCAGGGCCAGCAGCAGGATCAGTACCAAATGGGCGGAGACATGGTTGGTGATCTCCAGCAAACGCAGCCACTGGGCCCCGCGCGGATTGGGCGCGCGCACCACGGCGAGGACGTAGCCGGCGGTATAGACGGCCAGGGCCAGGATAAGGGCCGCCGCCACCACGCGCTGCACGCTCCAGCCGTATTGTCCGACCCGTAAGCCCAGCGCCCAGGCGGCCAGCGCCACCAGGGGCAGAAGCGCGAGCGCTCCCACGGTGCCGGCCCAGCGCTTGGCGGCGATGGCGGTGCGCTCCACCGCACCATCCTGGTAGCAGCAGTTGATCAGGAAGATCAGCAGTATCGCCGCCATGATGAGCAGGCGGGTGGCGAAATGGGTCTGCCACAGCGGCTGCAGGGACAGGAAGGGCAGACTGCCCAGGAAACCCACGACGATAACCGCCAGCAGCGGCAGCAACCAAGAGAATAGGGTGAGCGCCAGGGCGCGGGCACCCCGGATCAGGGCGGGCTGCACGTCGGTGATGTGCACGGCGCCCGCGATGGCCAAGGTGGTGGCGGGGATGGCGAACCAGTCGTGTTGGATCAGCCGTTCGAAGAAGGTGATCTTCAGCAGATTGAACAGGCCGGCGCCGAGATAAAGCACACCCCAGAACACAGCCACGAAGACCACGGTCAGGGCCGCCTGTACCCCTTGCTTCCAGGCCGTGTCAAAATGGCGCGGATAGCTGGGACGCCAACGCCGCTCGATGATGGCGTCCACCACCAGCGTGTGGGCGATAAACAGGCCGCCGGCCACGTATATCAAATCGAATTGGCTTCCGAGCAGCAGGGACATACCTATCGCGGGCAGGGAGCTTTGCAAGCGCGCTGCGGCATGATAGCCGAGGCCGGCGACGATCACGGTCGCGACCAGGATCCAAAGCGCCAGCGGCCGCCGGGTGATCTGGCCCGCCCCCAGCAGGATCAGCAGGGGGACCAGGGAGAACACCATCAGCAGGGGCGTGAACAGGTCGGGCACGGTCGCGGGCCAGGTCGCCGGCTTGGTCGCCGCCTCCGCCAGCAGGTAAAGGCCCGCGGCCTGGACCAGGGCCACCACCAGGCGGATCAGGAAAACGTTTGGGACGCGGTCCGCCGTCTGTGCGGTCGCCGCCATTGTGCCGTCCGTCGCCATGTCCACCCCATCGCCTCGTCGTTGCCGCAGCTTAAGCGGCCTTTTGTGCAGAAGCGATGCAGGGTTTAGGGATTTTCCCCCGGAAAGCGTACCACGGTGTCCTCCGGTGCCAGCGGGGTGCCGTCATGGGCCTGGGGTTCCAGGCGGCGCAGGGGCAGGCCGGCGCGCTTGTCCACCAGGCGCACATGGGGCTCATCGGCCCTGAAGAAATGATCCTCGCCCCATTGGCGCAGGGCCACCAGCACGGGGAACAGGCCGCGCCCCTTGGCCGTCAGCACATAGTCCTGATGCCTGCCGCCGTCGGCAGCCGGCACCGCCTGCAGGATGCCATGGTCCACCAGGGTGCGCAGGCGGGCGGCCAGGATGTTCTTGGCCAGGCCCAGGCTCTTCTGGAACTCCCCGAAGCGGCGCAGGCCGTCGAAGGCGTCGCGGATGATCAGCAGCGACCAGCCGTCGCCGATGGCGTCCAGCGGCCGGGCGACGCCGCATAGCGAGTCCTGGTGGCTGGTACGCTTGACCATGGCGGTTTTCCCTCCTGCCGATGATGGTTCGGATATAGAGGTTGCAAGTTAAAACCTCAAGCGTTATGCCTCGTATGGTTTTAACTTGAAACCATATCGGAGCGACCACCATGATTCCCGCCGATGCCACCTTCGACGGCACCTTTCCCTTCGCCCCCCATGTCACCGACGCCCCGGGCTTCGCCATGCACTACGTGGACGAAGGGCAGGGTGATGTGGTGCTGTGCCTGCATGGGGAGCCCACCTGGGGCTACCTGTTCCGCCATCTGATTGGCGCGTTGAGCGCCACGCACCGCGTGGTGGTGCCCGACCACATGGGCTTCGGCAAAAGCGCCACGCCGCCGGACCGCAGCTATTGGCTGCAGGATCATATCGACAATCTGGAGCGCTTCGTCCTGGCGCTGGACCTGCGCGACATCACCCTGGTGCTGCACGATTTCGGCGGGCCGATGGGCATGGGGCTGGCCGCCCGCCATCCGGATCGCATCAAGCGGGTGATCTCGACCAACGGCCCCGTGTCCTTCGGCCAAGCCGACCAGGTTGACCGGCTGTTGGCCAATGCCGCGACGGCGCCCTGGTTCCAGTGGATACTCAAGGCGCAGGCGGACGGCAGCCTGGAAACGGTGCTGGGCCAGTTGGGCTACACCATCCTCAGCACGCTGAAACTCAACGGCTTCGAGGACCACAGCCTCATCACCGATGCCTGGCTGGCAGCCTATGGCGCGCCCTTCGCCACGCCGGCGGATTGCCTGGGTGCCATCGGCTGGGCCAAGGGCTTCGCCACCGGCGCGCACCGGTTCGAAGCGCCGGACGCGGCCGCCATCCGCGCCATTCGCGCCAGGCCGGCGCTGGCCATCTGGGGGATGGCGGACCGCACCCTGCAGGGGGCGCACTTCCTGCCGCTGTTCCGCGACCTGTTCCCGGCCGCCGCCGTGCATGAATTACCCGGCGTGGGCCACTACTGCCTGGAGGACGCGCCGGACCTGATCGCCCGGCTGATCGCCGATTTCCTGCGTCAGTCGTAATAGCCCGGCGCCAACCGGAAGCGGGGCCACACCTCCGGGTCGTGGCCCGGCACCAGCGTGGCGCCGGTCCGCTCCGCCAGTGCGCGCAGCTTGGCCACGGACCGGACGGTGTCCACGGCCGACGCCAGGAAGCCCGGCAGCGCTTTCTCGTTCCAATGGTCCAGCGTGTACACAGCGTCGGCCGCCAGCAGCCAGGCACCGCTGTGGGTTAGGGTGACCAGGAAGGATTGGTGGCCCACCGAATGGCCGGGGGTCGACACCAGGCGCAAGGTCCCATCGCCGAACAGGTCAAGGCCATCGGTGGCGTCGCCCTCCAGGAAGCGCCAGTCCAGGCCGGGGCGGTCGAAATCCCGGCGGGCATAGGCGCCGGCGGCGAACCAGTCGGGGGTGAAGGCGTATTCATATTCCCGCCGCTGCACGATGTGGGTGGCGTGGGGGAAACGGCCGATGGCGCCGGTGTGGTCGGAATGCAGGTGCGACAGCGCGACATAACGGATGCCGCCCGGGGCCAGGCCCAGCGCCGCCAGCTGGGCGACGCATCCCTGTTCTGGCGTCATCACCGGCCGGAAGAGGTCGACCGTGTCGCCCCAGTAGCCGCGTGGATCCGGCAGCCCTTCGGCCGCCAGGCCGCCGTCCAGCAGGACGTTGCCCTTGGGGTGGGTCAGCAGGAACCAGGGCACCGGGATCTCATAGTCAGCGCCGCCGCCCTGATTCATGCGGATGTCGTGCGTCTTGCAGTGCTGTGTGCCGGACTGGAAGAAGTAGAGGCGGATATCGCTCATGGGGAAGTCCTTGGAATGTAGGGCTCCCTTGTGTCGGCCATCGGCATATTGGTCGGTAGGCGCGGTCTTCTGATTATTTTCATCGGAAAATCCGATAGAATGGTCTCCATGGATTTGCTGATGGCCATGCGCGTCTATGTTCGGGTGGTGGAGCGGGGCAGCCTGTCGGCCGCCGCCCGCGACTTCGGCATGGGCCAGCCGGCGGTGAGCGAACGCATTGAGCGGCTGGAGGCCCATCTGGGCAGCCGCCTGCTGCTGCGCAGCACCCGCTCGTTGTCCATGACCGATGCCGGCGCCGTCTTCTATGAACGCGCGCGGCAGACCCTGGAGGCGGCGGCCGACGCGGTCGCCGCGGTGGGCCGGGACCAGCCTTTGCGCGGCACCCTGCGCCTGGCGGCACCCCATGGCGTGGGCGAGGTGCTGCTGCCGCCTATCCTGCTGCGCCTGCGCCAGTCGCATCCCGAACTCGACATCGATCTTGTGCTGAATGATCGCGTCGTGGACCCGGTGACGGAGGGGGTGGACCTCTCCCTGCGCTTGGGGGACAGCGGGGAGGGCGGGTTCGTCGCCCGGCCCTTGGGCCATGTCCGCCGCCTGCTGGTGGCCGCGCCCGAATATATAACGCGCCACAGCGCCCCGGCGGGGCCGCAGGACCTGGGCGGTCATGACTTCGTGCGGGTCGGCGGCCTGTTCGCCAACGGCCGGCTGCCCCTGGTGGTCGATGACGGGACCGCCATCGCCGCGCCGATACGGATACGCATGAGCCTCGGCCACTGGCGGCCGGCGCACGCCCTGCTGCTGGGCGGGGCCGGTATCGGTGTGTTGCAGGCGCCGGTGTGCGCGGCGGATGTGGCGGCGGGCCGGTTGGTGCCGCTGCTGCCCGGGTATACGGTGCCGGGCTTCGACCTGCAGGCGCTCTATCCCGTCAGCCGGCAGGTGCCGCCCAAGGTGCGGATGGTGCTGGACCTGCTGCGGCAGGAACTGCCGGCGCTGCTGTGACTCTGTTCAGGGCCTGAGGATTTTCAGGGCCTGAGGATTTCCACCACCCGGGCCACGGGGCGCTCGGCGCCGGGCAGGGTGAGGGCCAGGTGGGCTAGGCGGCCATAGAGCGCCTCGCCTTCCGCCCCGCCCAGCAGGCGGACCAGTGCCGCGTCGGCCGCCAGGGTGAAGAACAGCCGCGGCCGGCTGAGGAAGGGCAGGCCGGCATCGGACAGCAGGGTGCCGAAGGGCGTCTTTTCCGCCAGCGCCTCCGCCGCCACCGGCGGGGGCAGGGCCAGCATGTCGACGCTCAGCAGGCCCAGGGCCAGCGGGCGGCCATCGGCGCGCGCCGCCAGGATGACAAGTCTGCGCAGGCGATCAAGGCCGGGGCCCTGGTCGCGGGTGCGGGCCTGGACATTGACGCTGACCGGGCCGCCGGCGTGACGGGCCAGGGCCGCGGTCATGCCGTCGACATGGTCCAGGCGCGGGCGCACCACGTCCGGCAGGGCGTCGGCGGCGACGGCAGTGATCGCCGGCGGTGCCAGGCCCAGGTCGGCATAGCTGAGGGCCAGCGCGGCGCGGGCCTCCGCCAGGGGGGGCTCAGCAGGAAGGTCGGTGGGGGCGAACATGGGCCGCACCATAGGCGTGGGGGCCCGGCACTGCCAAGCGCCCGGCGCGGGGGACCCCTTTCGTTCCCGCAGGGCGGGCGCCCGCGCTTCGGGGTTGAAATCGCCGGGGCGGCGGAGTATCACACCGGCCATCGTCAATCCCACACGTGGGCTTGCGGGGCGTCCTTATTATCTGGGCGGTCCGCTTCCGGTGTCTCAAGGCCAGGTGGCCGAGGGGCATTGCCCACGGAGGCCAAACCGGAGAAAGGTTCCGTTTCATGGCTATGCCTACCTTTACCATGCGCCAGCTGCTGGAAGCCGGCGTGCATTTCGGTCACCACACCCGTCGCTGGAACCCGAAGATGGCCCCGTACATCTTCGGTGTGCGCAACGGCGTGCACATCATCGACCTGGAGCAGTCGGTGCCCATGCTGCACCGCGCCATGCAGGCCGTGCGTGACGTGGTGGCCGGCGGTGGCCGCGTCCTGTTCGTCGGCACCAAGCGCCAGGCCCAGGAGAAGGTGGCCGAGGCTGCCGGTCGTTGCGGCCAGTACTACGTCAACCACCGCTGGCTCGGCGGCATGTTGACCAACTGGAAGACCATCTCCCAGTCCATTAAGCGCCTGCGCGAGATGGATGAGCTGCTGGGCGGCCAGATCGCCGGCCTGACCAAGAAGGAATTGCTGAACCGCACCCGTGACCGCGACAAGCTGGAGCGGGCGCTGGGCGGCATCAAGGAGATGGGCGGCCTGCCGGACATCCTGGTCATCATCGACACCAACAAGGAGTCGCTGGCCGTTCAGGAAGCCAACAAGCTGGGCATCCCCGTGGTGGCCGTGCTGGACAGCAACAGCAACCCCGACGGCGTGACCTTCCCCATCCCCGGCAACGACGACGCCCTGCGCGCCATCGAGCTGTACTGCGAGCTGATCTCCGGCGCTGTGCTGGATGGCCTGCACGCTGAGATGGCCGCGTCGGGCATCGACGTCGGCGCTTCGGAAGAGGCCCCGGTGGAAGAGATCCCCGCCGAGGAAGCCGAAGTCGCGGCCGAGGCCTAAGGCTTAAGCGAACGGCCGGGCCGGGGCTCCGTTCACGGGGGTCCGGTCCGGCCGGCTTGCTGTCCGGGGGCGGTGCCCTTGGACTGTCCGGGTCCCCGGGGTGCGTCAAACCATCCCGCCCCCGGCCGACCACCGCCCCGCTTCGGGGCGGCTGTCATATGGGTGGCCCCCCGCCGGGGTGGCGACCCCACGAATTTCCGGATGCGGACGGCGACGTCCCTCCGATCCCTGATCAAAATCCCTGCGGACGCCCGTCCGCCCTGACGCGATGAGAGAGGCGAAGATGGCTGAGATTACGGCTGCGCTCGTTAAGGAGCTGCGCGAAAAGACCGGCGCCGGCATGATGGACTGCAAGAAGGCCCTGAACGAGGTCGCCGGCGACATCGAGGGCGCCGTCGACTGGTTGCGCAAGAAGGGTCTGGCCGCCGCCGCCAAGAAGGCCGGCCGCGTCGCCGCCGAGGGCCTGGTCGGTGTCGCCTCCCAGGGCACCGTCGGCGCCGCCGTCGAGATCAACGCCGAGACCGACTTCGTCGCCCGCAACGACCTGTTCCAGGCCCTGGTGTCCGGCGTGACCAAGCTGGCGCTGGCCGATGCCGACGTCGAGTCCCTGAAGGGCCAGGCTTTCGGTAACGGCCGCACCGTCGCGGAAGAGCTGACCCACCTGGTCGCCACCATCGGCGAGAACATGAACCTGCGCCGCGCCGCCCGCCTGTCGGTCACCGACGGCGTCGTCGCCACCTATGTCCACAACGCCCTGACCGGCGGCCTGGGCAAGATCGGCGTGCTGGTGGCCCTGGAGTCGACCGGCGACAAGGCCAAGCTGCAGGAGCTGGGCCGCCAGATCGCCATGCACATCGCCGCCGCCCGTCCGGAAGCCCTGGACATCGCCGACGTCGACACCGCCGCCCTGGACCGTGAGCGCAACGTGCTGGCCGACCAGGCCCGCGCCTCCGGCAAGGCCGAGGACATCATCGCGAAGATGGTGGAAGGCCGCCTGCGCAAGTACTACGAGGAAGTGGTGCTGCTGGAGCAGACCTACGTCATCGACCAGGAGACCAAGATCCGCAAGGTCGTCGAGAATGCCGCCAAGGACGTGGGCGCCCCGGTGAAGCTGACCGGCTTCGTGCGCTTCGTGCTGGGCGACGGCATCGAAAAGGAAGAGAGCGATTTCGCGGCCGAAGTGGCCTCGATGGCGCGCTGATCCCACAGCCGACTTGAGTTGAGTATGACCGGCGCGTCCAGTGATGGGCGCGCCGGTTTCTTGGGTGCTCCCACCATGGCGGCGCCCCCCGGCCATCCCCGGCACCATTTCTGTGTCAGCCCCGGATGGCGATTTTCCTGACAATTCCAGGTGAGTAGAGTGGCCGCCGGCGTGATCGTCCGCGCCGCTCTTTCGTGTGCCTCGGACCCGGCGTCATTTTGACGGCACAATTCGGGGCTCTGTTGTGCTGCCCTCCCGCAACGCCAGACTTGGCGGCGGGGGCAAGTTTGCAGTAGAGCTAACCCGGATCTGACCCCGGACACTCGTGGCTTCCCAACCCGGCTTGCCGCCGGGCCCACCAACTGGCGAGAGGACCTGACCCCGTGGCTGCCCGATACAAACGCGTGCTATTGAAAATCTCGGGCGAGGCGCTGATGGGGGACCGTGAATTCGGTCTCGACCAGAAGGTCGTCAACCGCGTCGCCAACGAGGTGAAGACCGTCGTCCAGATGGGTGTCGAGGTTTGCCTGGTCATCGGCGGCGGCAACATTTTCCGTGGCGTCTCGGGCGCCGCGTCGGGCATGGAACGCGCCACGGCCGACAACATGGGCATGCTGGCCACCGTCATGAACGCCTTGGCCATGCAGAGCGCGCTGGAGCGCATCGACGTGCCCACCCGCGTGCAGTCCGCCATCCCCATGGCCAGCGTGTGTGAGCCCTTCATCCGCCGCCGCGCCGTGCGCCACATGGAAAAGGGCAGGGTGGTGATTTTCGCCGCCGGCACCGGCAACCCCTTCTTCACCACCGACACGGCCGCGGCATTGCGCGCCTCGGAAATGGGCTGCGAGGCCCTGCTGAAGGGCACCAAGGTGGATGGCGTCTACACCGCCGATCCCAAGAAGGATCCCACGGCCGAGCGCCTGAGTTCCCTGAGCTACCTACACGTGCTGTCCAACGACCTGCAGGTCATGGACGCGACGGCGATTTCGCTGGCGCGTGAGAACAACATTCCTATTCTCGTCTTTTCCATCCATCAGGAAGGCGGTTTCGCCGAAGTCATGGATGGAAGGGGTCATTTCACGATCATTACGGAAGAAGAGGCTTGAACGTGGCCGCCCCCGATATCGATGGCATCAGCCGGCGCATGGATGGCGCCGTTGACAACCTGCGCAAGGAATTTGCCGGCCTGCGCACCGGCCGCGCGTCGGCCAACCTGCTGGATCCGGTGCAGGTGGAGGCCTACGGCTCCAGCATGCCCCTGAACCAGGTCGCCACCGTCAGCGTGCCTGAGCCCCGGCTGATCACCGTGCAGGTGTGGGACCGCAGCATGGTGAAGGCCACCGAGAAGGCCATCCGCGAGGCCGGCCTGGGCCTGAACCCGCAGACCGACGGCAACACCATCCGCGTGCCGATCCCGGACCTGAACCAGGAACGCCGCCAGGAACTGGTGAAGGTGGCCAACAAGTATGCCGAGCAGGCCCGCGTCGCCGTGCGCAATGTGCGCCGCGACGGCATGGACCACCTGAAGAAGCTGCAGAAGGACGGTGACCTGTCCGAGGACGAGCACAAGACGTGGTCGGACAAGGTGCAGGCCCTGACCGACGCGCACATCAAGAAGATCGATGAGGCGTTCGCAGCCAAGGAAAAGGACATCACCCAGATCTGAGGTGGCGTCCCAGGTTCGCTTTCATTTCTACCCGTCCCGGTTCCTGTTTCTTCGAGAGTCCCATGTCCGGTGCCGCAGTGCCCCTGAACGTCCGCCCGCCCGCCCATATCGCCATCATCATGGATGGCAATGGGCGCTGGGCGACGCGCCGGGGCCTGCCCCGCACCGCCGGCCACAAAAAGGGTGTGGAGGCGGTGCGGCGTGTGCTGGAGGCGGCGCGGGAACTGGGCGTGTCCTACCTCACCCTGTTCAGCTTCTCGTCCGAGAACTGGAGCCGGCCCGAGGGCGAGGTCAGCGAACTGATGCACCTGCTGCGGTTCTACCTGCGGGGGGAGATCGCCACCCTGCACAAGAACGGCGTGCGGCTGCGCATCATCGGCGACCGGTCGCGCCTGGCGCCCGACATCGTCACGCTGATCCAGAACGCCGAGGCCCTGACGGCCAACAACACCGGCCTGACGTTGGTGATGGCGCTCAGCTACGGCTCGCGCCAGGAAATCGCCAACGCCGCCCGCCATTTGGCGGAAGAGGTGAAGGCCGGGCGCATGGCGGCCGACCAGGTGACGGTGGAAAGCCTGGGCGCCTCGCTCTATACCCAGGACATCCCCGATCCGGACCTGGTGATCCGCACCAGCGGGGAAAAGCGCATCAGCAATTTCCTGCTGTGGCAGATGGCCTATGCGGAGCTGGTGTTCGTGGAAACGCTGTGGCCGGATTTCGGTCGCCAGGAATTGGATGACGCCATCCAGGAATTCCATCGGCGCGACCGCCGGTATGGGGCAACGGTTGGAACGCGCTGAAGGGCTGTTGGCCAAGCTGCCGGGTGATCTGAAGACCCGTATCTTCTCCGCTTTGGTCCTGGGGCCCCCGGTCCTGGTGGCCGTGTGGCTGGGCGGCATCGTCTTCCAGCTGGTGCTGGTGGCGGTCGCCGTCATCGCCGGTCTGGAATGGCTGCGCCTGGTGGTGCCGGGGCGCCAGCCCTGGGCCACGACCATGGGGCTGATGACCATCCTGGTCACCCTCAGTGGCGAGTTCGTGGCCGGGCCGCTGTACGGCCTGGTTCTGCTGGCGGCGCAGACAGCGCTGCTGTGGTGGGCCGCCGCTGGCGGTCATCCGCGCGTGCCGGAGGCGGAGGGCGCGGGGGCCAACGAGGGGGGGGAGGCCGGCCGGCTGCCGGCGCCCATCCTGTTCGCGCTGATCGTGCCTTACGTCGGCGGCGGCTGTCTGGCTCTGGACTGGATCCGCAACCGGGCGGGCCCTGACGCCCCCTGGCTGTTTCTGTTCCTGCTGCTGGCCATCTGGGCCACCGACATCGGCGCCTATGCCGCCGGCCGCACCATCGGGGGCCCCAAGCTGGCGCCACGCATCAGTCCGAAGAAGACCTGGGCGGGCCTTTTGGGCGGCATGGCGGCCGCGGCTTTGGTAGGGTTGGCCCTGTCGCCGCTGGCCACCGTGTCCTCGCCCGGCGCCGGCGCCCTGGTGGCGGCCGTCATCGCGGTGGTGGGCCAGGCAGGCGACCTGTTCGAATCGTATATGAAGCGCCGGTGCGACGTGAAGGACAGCGGCTCGCTGATCCCCGGGCATGGCGGATTGTTGGATCGCATTGATGGGCTGGTCATGGCGGCGCCGGTGTTCGCGCTGTTCCACGCCCTGATTGGGGAGAATGGGTCATGGTGGTGAGTTCCCTGCAGGCCGTTGCGGCGCCCAAGAGGGGGGCAGCGGAGGCGGCGGCCGCCGCCGTTCCCGCCGCGCGCACGGTGACCATCCTGGGCTCCACCGGCTCGGTGGGCTGCAACACGGTCGAGCTGGTCGCGGCCGATCCGGAGAAGTACCAGGTCGAGGCGCTGGTCGCC
The DNA here is from genome assembly GCF_007828035.1 of Nitrospirillum amazonense. Lineage (GTDB taxonomy): Bacteria > Pseudomonadota > Alphaproteobacteria > Azospirillales > Azospirillaceae > Nitrospirillum > Nitrospirillum amazonense. Next base: position 247,746 of record NZ_VITV01000002.1, read on the forward strand.
CGCAAGAACGTGGACCTGCTGGCCCGCCAGGCCAAGGAGCTGCGCGCCAAGGCCGCCGTGGTGGCGGATGAGGCCCACTACGCGGCCTTGAAGGACGCGCTCTCCGGCACCGGCATCGAGGTCGCCGCCGGCGCCCAGGCGGTGGTGGAAGCCGCCGCGCGGCCTGCGGACTGGGTCATGGCCGCCATCGTCGGCGCCGCCGGCATGGAGCCGACGCTGGCCGCCGCCCGCCGCGGCGCCACCGTGGCCTTCGCCAATAAGGAGGTGCTGGTCTGCGCCGGCTCGCTGATGATGGCCGAGGTGAAGCGCCATGGCGCCACCCTGCTGCCGGTGGACAGCGAGCACAGCGCCATCTTCCAGGTCTTCGACTCCGAGCGGGTGGAGGGCGTGAGCCGCCTGATCCTGACCGCCTCGGGCGGCCCCTTCCGCAACAAGACGCGCGAGGACATGGCCCGTGCCACGGTGAAGGAGGCGGTGGCCCACCCCACCTGGGACATGGGCGCCAAGATCTCGGTCGACAGCGCCACCATGATGAACAAGGGGCTGGAGGTCATCGAGGCCCACCATCTGTTCGGCATGCCCGAGGATAAGATCGACGTGCTGGTCCACCCGCAGTCGGTGGTGCACAGCCTGGTGGAATATGTCGATGGTTCCGTCCTGGCGCAGCTGGGCACGCCGGACATGCGCACGCCCATCGCCGTGGCCCTGGGCTGGCCGCGCCGCATCGCCACCCCGGGTGATCGCCTGGATCTGGTGACCGCCGGCCATCTGGAGTTCTACGCGCCCGATCCGGAGAAGTTCCCGGCGCTGCGCCTGGCGCGCGAGGCCATGCGGGCCGGCGGCTGCGCCGCCTGTGTCATGAACGCCGCCAATGAGGTGGCCGTGGCCGCTTTCCTGGATGGCCGCATCGGCTTCCTGGATATCGAGCGTATTGTCGAGCACGCGATGACGACGGTGCCGCATTCCCGCCTTAATTCACTGGACGATGTGCGCGAAGTCGATACCGTTGCGCGGCGGGTTGCGGCTGAAGCGATTCAGGCGCGATAGGAAACGGGGGTCCCGGCCGTTCAAGGATGACCGGGGCCTGCCGGCCAGGTTGCGAAGCCGCTGCCGGTGACGTTTTGTTCACCAACGCGGCGCACCATCGCGACCAGGCAAACAGGCCCTCTTCTCATGCGTGTCCCAGTTTTTCGCGCCGTAAGGCGGGTTGAGGCGGGGAAGCCCTGAAGGAGGGGGTGTTATTGGAGTTTGGGACGATGCATCAGATCGTGAACTACGCCAGCACCTATGGGGGCACCTTCCTGGTGGTCTTGACCGTCCTCGTGTTCGTGCACGAGTTCGGCCATTACTACATCGCGCGCCGCAACGGCGTGCGGGTGGATGTGTTCTCCATCGGCTTCGGTCCGGAAATCTGGGGTTTCAACGACCGCGCCGGCACGCGCTGGAAGTTCAGCCTGATCCCGCTGGGCGGCTACGTGAAGATGTTCGGTGACGCCGATGCCGCCAGCCGGCCCGGCGCCGAGACCCGCTCCATGACGCCGGAAGAGCGCGCGGTATCCTTCCACTACAAGCGGGTGGGCCAGCGCGCCGCCATCGTGGTGGCGGGCCCCATGGCCAATTTCCTGTTCGCCATCGTGGCCCTGTCGCTGCTGTTTATGTTCTACGGCCAGCCCTACACGCCCGCCGTGCTGCAACAGGTGGAGCCCGACAGCGCCGCCGCGGTGGCCGGCCTGCAGGCGGGCGACCGCGTGCTGGAACTGGGCGGCCACAAGATCGAGCGGTTCGAGGATCTGCAGCAGATCATCGCCCTCAATCCGGATGTGACGCTGGATGTGAAGGTGCAGCGCGGCGACGCGCAGATGGATCTGCGCGTCACGCCGCGCGCCGTGGAATCGGAAGACCGCTTCGGCAACAAGAGCCGCATCGGCCGCCTGGGCGTCATCCGCGGGCAGGACGAATACCACCGCCGCGACCCGCTGAACGCCGTGTGGGCGGCGTGCAAGGCGACCTGGGCCCTGATCACCGGCACGCTGGACGCCGTGGGTCAAATGATCGCGGGCAGCCATGGCACCGAGGATCTGGGCGGGCCGCTGCGCATCGTGCAGATGTCCGGGCAGATGGCGCAGTTGGGCTTGGTCCAGGTCATCTGGTTCATGACCGTGCTGTCGGTGAACCTGGGCCTGATCAATCTCTTCCCCGTCCCCATGCTGGACGGCGGGCATCTTATGTACTATGGCCTGGAAGCTTTGCGGGGCCGTCCCCTGGGCGAGCGCGCTCAGGAATATGGTTTCCGGATCGGCCTGGCTTTGGTACTTAGTCTCATGATTTTCGCCACTTGGAACGATCTGATCCACTTTGGCGTGGGCAGCTTCGTTAAGTCTCTGATTTCCAAAGTTTGACCGGGGGAAATAATTGGGTTCGGTTTCGAGAGTAGCGGCGCTGTGCCTGGCTATCGCCGGCACCACCGCAACGTCAGCTGTCGCTCTTTCGTCCGGTGCCTGGGCTCAGGAGATCCTGTCCGGTGGCGTCATCAAGGACATCCGCGTCGAAGGCACCCAGCGTATCGAGCAGGCCACGGTCCGCTCTTACCTGGTCGTGTCGCAGGGTGATGCCTTCAATCCGGACAAGATCGATGAATCGCTGAAGGCCCTGTTCGCCACCGGCTTGTTCGCCGACGTGACCCTGCGCCGCGACGGCGACACCCTGGTGGTGGCCGTGGTCGAGAACCCGATCATCAACCGCGTGGTCTTCGAAGGGAACAAGCGCGTCAAGACCGAGGACCTGCAGTCCGAAGTCCAGCTGCGCTCGCGCCTGGTGTTCACCCGGTCCCGCGTGCAGCAGGACGTGCAGCGCATGCTGGACGTCTACCGCCGTAACGGCCGTTTCGCCGCGCGCATCGAACCCAAGATCGTCCAGCTGGAACAGAACCGCGTCGACCTCGTGTTCGAGATCGACGAAGGCCCGCTGACCGGCGTGCAGCTGATCAGCTTCATCAACAACAACATCTATGACGACAGCGAACTGCGTGACGTCATGGTGACCAAGGAATCGCGTTGGTGGCGCTTCCTGTCCAGCGACGACACCTACGATCCCGATCGTCTGGCCTATGACAAGGAACAGATCCGCCGCTTCTACTTCCGCAACGGCTACCCCGATTTCCGAGTGATGTCGTCGGTCGCGGAACTGACGCCGTCGCGCGACAAGTTCTTCATCACCATGGCTCTGGACGAGGGTAAGCGCTACAAGTTCGGCAAGATCGAACTGACCAGCGCCATCAAGGACATCGATCTGGCCCCCCTGCGGGAGGTGATCGAGACCAAGGAAGGCGACTGGTTCAACGCCGACAAGATCGAAAGCACGATCAACAAGCTGCAGGACAAGCTGGGCGACCAGCAGTACGCGTTCGTGCAGGTGGATCCCAATGAGGAACGCCACGCCGACACGCAGACCGTCGACCTGCACTTCGAGATCAACCCCAGCCCGCGCGTGTTCGTCGAGCGCATCGACATTAACGGCAACCTCATCACCCTGGACAAGGTGGTGCGGCGCGAGCTGCTGCTGGCCGAAGGCGACCCCTTCAACGCCTCCAAGGTCAAGCGCTCCGAGCAGCGCGTGAAGGATCTGGGCTTCTTCGACGAGGTCAAGATCAAGCCGAGCGAAGGCAGCACGCCCGACCAGGCGGTGCTGACCGTCGACCTCAGCGAGCAGTCCACCGGCGAAATCCAGGTGGGCCTGGGTTACTCCACCACCGAAGGCGCGCTGATCGATTTCTCGATCCGCCAGCGCAACTTCCTGGGTACGGGCCAAGACATCCGTTTCTCGACGATGTGGTCCTATTACTCCAAGGAATTCACCATCTCCTACACCGATCCCTATTTCATGAACCGGGATCTGGCGATGGGCGTGGACCTGTTCCGCACGGACCGCAACGCCAACACGACGGAAGAGTCCTACAGCTACGACATGTCCAGTACGGGCTTCGACATCCGTGCCGGCTTCCCCATCTCCGACCGCTTGCGCGAACTGGTGACCTACACGCTGTCCCACACCCGGATCAGCGACATCACCTATGAAACCACGCGCTTTGTGCAGGAGCAGGTGGGCGCGACGACCACCTCGTCCGTCCAGTCGGCCCTGACGTTCGATGCCCGTGACAGCCGCCTGAAGCCGACCTCCGGCTACTATTTCACCGTCACCAACCAGGTGGCGGGCCTGGGTGGCAGCGTGCACTTCCTGCGCAACCGTCTGACCTCGGGCATCTACTTCCCGCTGTTCAGCAATGTCGTGCTGAAGGTCGAAGGTGAAATCGGCTACATCCTGGGCTTGGGCGGCGAATTCGTGCGCATTCAGGACCGCTTCTTCTTGGGTGGCGATACCCTGCGCGGCTTCCAGGTGGCCGGCGTCGGCCCCCGCGCCTTCAGCAGCAACGGCGGCAACGACGCCCTGGGCGGCAAGCGGCTGGTGCGCGGCACATCGGAAGTCACCTTCCCGCTGGGCCTGCCGGAGGAACTGGGCGTGGACTTCCACGTCTTCACCGATATCGGTGCCCTGGACCAGAGCGGTGAGTCGCCGTTGCCGGGTGACGATTTCCATGACGAGTTCGCGTTCCGCGCCTCCTCGGGCGTGGGCGTGTCGTGGAAGTCGCCGTTCGGCCCCATCCGCATCGACCTGGCCTATCCGTGGATGAAGAAGAGCTACGACCGCATTCAGCAGTTCCGCTTCAGCTTCGGTTCGCAGTTCTAAGAACGAAGGGACGGGACAAGATGGCGTTCGCACGCCGCACCACACCCCCGGCCGTTTGCCTTTCCCATGCGAGGGCCGCCTTGGCGGCCCTCGTTCTTGGTTTTGGGGGCTTGGCGCCCTTGGAGGCCGCCTTGGCGGCAGCCCCGGCCAAGGCGGCGGCCAAGCCCGTGGCTAGCGACAGCCAGCAGAAGCCGGTGACGAACATCGCCGTGGTCGACGTGCAGTTCCTGCTGGAAAAGTGCTCCGCCATGCAGAGTATGAAGCGACAGGACAGCGAGCAGACGCAGAAGTTCCAGGCGGAGCAGTCGCAGCAGGAACAGTTCCTGCGGCAGGCGGAAAAGGAACTGGCCAGCCAGCGGACCAAGCTGGGGCAGGAGGACTTCGACGCCAAGCGCAAGGATTTCGAACAGCAGGTGGCAGAGGTGCAGCGGCGCCTGCAGGAACGCAAGCGCCAGTTGGACAACGCCTTCGCCGCCGCCAGCGCCCAACTGCGCGACAACATGGTGCGCGTGGTGGGCGAGGTGGCGCGCGAGAACGGCTTCACGCTGGTCATTCCGCGCTCCAACATCATCTACATGGCGGACGACGCGCTGGACATCACCAACACCGTGTTGTCACGTTTGAACGCCACGTTGCCGCAGATCACGGTCAACGTTCCGAACTGACCGGCACCCGGGCGCCCTCTCGACGGGATGGCGCGTCCGGGCGCGGTCGCTGCCGTTGAAAGGTGCCGTTCCCATGGCCGATCCCCGTTTCTTCAACCGGGCCGGGCCCTATACCCTTGCCGAGCTGGCGCGGCGCTCCGGCGCCGAGGTGGCGCCGGGCAGCGACCCGGACCTGATGCTGAATGACGTCGCCGCGTTGGATACCGCGGAGCCGGGCCAGCTGAGCTTCCTGGACAACAAGAAATACGTGGCCGCCTTCAGCGCCACGCGGGCGGGCGCGGTGGTGGTGCATCCGGCGCTCGCGCCCAAGGCGCCGGCGGGCGTGGCGCTGCTGTTGTCGCGCAACCCTTACAAGGCCTACGCCTTGTGCGCCCAGGCCTTCTATCCGGCGACCGCCCCGTCAGGGACGATCAGCGTCGGCGCCCATGTCGATCCCAGCGCCGAGGTGGGTGAGGGGACGGACATCGCGGCGGGCGCGGTGGTGGAGGCGGGGGCCGTCATCGGCGCCCGCTGCCGCATTGGCCCCAACGCCACCATCGGCGTGAACGTGCGGCTGGGGGACGACACCGTCATCGGCGCCAATGCCTCGCTGACCCACTGCATCCTGGGGTCTCGGGTCACGATATATCCCGGCGCCCGCATCGGCCAGGACGGCTTCGGCTTCGCCATGGACCTGGCCGGCCACGTGCGCGTGCCCCAGATGGGCCGGGTGCTGATCGAGGATGACGTGGAAATCGGTGCCAACGCCACGGTGGACCGGGGGGCCGGGCCCGACACGGTCATTGGACGGGGCTGTATGATTGATAATTTGGTGCAAATCGGGCACAACGTGCACCTCGGTGCCGGCTGCGTCATCGTGGCCCAGGCGGGGATATCGGGCAGCACCAAGCTGGATCATCATGTCGTGCTGGCGGCACAGGCCGGCGTGACGGGGCATTTGAAGATCGGCGCCGGCGCGCAGATCGCGGCACAAAGCGGTGTCATGCGGGACGTGGGGCCGGGGGAAAAGGTCGGCGGTTCGCCGGCCGTGCCCATGCGGCAATGGTTGCGCCAGGTAGCGGCGCTGGGCCGCCTGGTGCGGGGTAGGAATGAAGGTGATGGACGTGACGACTGAAGAGCAGAAGGTTCCTGGCAAGGTACCCGATTTGGACATCCTGCGGATCATGCAGATGATCCCGCACCGCTATCCTATGCTGTTGATCGACAAGATCGTCGACATCATCACGGGTGAGAGCTGCACGGGCATCAAGAACGTCACGATCAACGAGCCGTTCTTCACCGGCCACTTCCCGCAGAAGCCCGTCATGCCGGGCGTCATGATCGTGGAGGCCATGGCCCAGACCTCGGCCGTGCTGGTCATGCACACGCTGGGTGAGTCGGCGGAAGGCAAGCTGGTCTACTTCATGTCCATCGAAGAGGCAAAGTTCCGCCGCCCGGTGGTGCCGGGCGACCGCGTCGAGATCAAGGTCCAGAAGATCCAGAACCGCCGCAACGTGTGGAAGTTCAAGGGTGAGGCCTGGGTGGATGGCCAGCTGTGCGCCGAGGCCACCTACGCCGCCATGATCGTGATGGACAGCTAGGCCTTATCCGTGATGAGCGAGACCGTGATCCACCCGACCGCCGTGGTCGATGCCGGCGCCCAGATCGGCGCCGGGGTCAAGATCGGCCCCTACTGCGTGGTCGGTGCCCACGTCACGCTGGGGGACGGCGTCGATCTGAAAAGCCATGTGGTGGTGGAAGGCCGCACCCAAGTGGGCGCCGGCACCGTCATGTATCCCTTCGCCTCCATCGGTCACGCCCCCCAGGACCTGAAGTTCAAGGGGGAGCCGGCGGAGCTGATCATCGGCCGCAACAACCGGATCCGTGAGCATGTGACCATGCACATCGGCACCGAAGGCGGCGGCATGGTCACCCGCGTGGGCGATGGCTGCCTGTTCATGGCCTCGTCCCACGTGGCGCACGACTGCATCGTGGGCGACAACGTCATCCTGGCCAACAACGCCACCCTGGGCGGCCATGTCGAGGTGGGGGACAACGCCATCCTGGGGGGGCTCTCGGCCGTGCACCAGTGGGTGCGCATCGGCGCCCACGCTATGATCGGCGGCATGTCGGGCGTGGAAAGCGACGTCATTCCCTATGGCTTGGTGAAGGGCGATCGCGCCTTCCTGGCGGGGCTGAACCTGGTGGGGCTGACCCGCCGCGGCTTCACCCGCGAGGATGTTAACGCCCTGCGTACCGCCTTTGATGGCATCTTCGGCCATGAAGGCACGCTGGCCGACCGCATGGCGGCGGTGGAAAGCGCGCACCCCACGCCCGTGGTCGGGGAAGTGCTGGCCTTTATCCGCGGCCGTGGCGGCCGCGCCCTGTGCCAGCCGCGCTGATGCCGGACACCCCCGTAAAACTGGGGATCCTGGCGGGGGGCGGCGACCTGCCCAGCCGGCTGGTCGACACCTGCCGCGCCCTGGGGCGCCCGGTTTTCGTCGTGGCCCTCGACGGCCAAGGCGCCACCGTGCCCCCTGACGTGCCCCAGGCGACCTTCCGCATCGGCGCCGCCGGCGCCATCCTGGACCGGCTGCGCGCCGAAGGCGTGGGGGAGATCGTGCTGGCCGGCCGCGTGCGCCGGCCCAGCCTGGCCGAAATGCGGCCGGACTGGTTCGCCGCCAAGTTCTTCGCCCGCATCGGCGCCAAGGCGTTAGGCGATGACGGCATCCTGCGCGCCCTGGTGGCGACGCTGGAGGAGGAGGGGTTCGCCGTCGTGGCCGTGCAAACCCTGGTGCAGGGGCTGCTGAGCCCCGCCGGCCCCATGGGCGCCCTGGCGCCTGACGCCGCTGCCGAGGCCGACATCCACCACGGCGTGGCCGTGGCCCGCACCCTGGGCCTGCTGGACGTGGGCCAGGCGGTGGTGGTGCAGCAGGGCTTGGTGCTGGGGGTTGAGGCCATCGAGGGCACCGACGCCCTGATCGAACGCTGCGGCGGGCTGCGCCGCGAGGGGCCTGGCCCCATCCTGATCAAAATGCGCAAACCCCAGCAGGACATCCGCCTGGATCTGCCCACCATCGGCGTTACAACGGTGCAGAAGGCGGCGGCCCATGGCTTCCGCGGCATCGCGGTGGAGGCTGGCGGCACCCTGACCTTGGGCACTGAACAGGTGGCCCAGGCGGCGGATGCCGCCGGCCTGTTTGTCACCGGTATCGTTACGGAGGCGGTATGAACGAGGATGTGCCTTTGGTCTTCCTCGTCGCGGGGGAACCGTCGGGCGACGTGCTGGGCGGCCGGCTCATGCTGGCCCTGAAGCAGGAAACATTTGGCGCCATCCGCTTCGCCGGCATCGGCGGGGAGCGCATGAAGGCGCAAGGCCTGAAAAGCCTGTTCCCTATGGAGGAATTGGCCCTGTTCGGCCTGGCGGAACTGCTGCCCAAGCTGCCCAGCCTGCTGCGGCGTATGAAGCAGACGGAACAGGCCATCCTGGACATGAAGCCGGCGGCGGTGGTGACCATCGACGCGCCGGACTTCTGCTTCCGCGTGGCGCGCCGGGTCAAGAAGGCCAACCCGGACATTCCCCTGATCCATTACGTGGCGCCCACCGTCTGGGCCTGGCGTCCGGGGCGCGCCGCCAAGATCGCCAAGTTTCTGGACCATCTGCTGGCGCTGCTGCCGTTCGAACCCCCCTATTTCGAGAAGGCTGGCCTGGACTGCAGCTTCGTGGGCCACCCCATCGTGGAGAGCGGCGCCGACGCCGGCGACGCCGACCGCTTTCGCGCCAAGCACGACCTGGAATCCGACACCCGGATCGTCACCATCCTCCCGGGCAGCCGCCGCAGCGAGGTGACCAAGCTGCTGCCTGATTTCAAGGGCGCGCTGGATATCCTGGCGCCGCGCCTGCCGCGCGTGGTGGCGGCCGTGCCCACGGTGCCGGCCACCAGGGCCCTGGTGGAGGAGGCGGTGAAAAGCTGGCCGCTGCCCGCCGTGGTGGTGGAGGGCGACCAGGACAAGTACGACGCCTTCGCCGCCAGCGAGGCCGCCCTGGCCGCGTCCGGCACGGTGGCGCTGGAACTGGCGCTGGCCCGGCTGCCCGCCGTCATCGCCTATCGCATCCACCCGCTGACCTATCGGCTTTATCGCGGCCTGATCAAGGTGCGCTTCGTCAACTTGGTCAACATCATGCTGAACCGCATGCTGGTGCCGGAGTTGCTGCAGGAGGAATGCCGGCCGTCGCGCCTGGCGGAGACCTTGGGCCGCCTGCTGGACGATCCCGCCGCCCGCCAGGAACAGATCGAGGGCGTGGCCGAAGTGGCTGCCTGGCTGGGCCAAGGTGATACGCCGCCCAGCCGCCGCGCGGCTGAGGTTGTCATGCGGGTGATCCACACCCGCGCGCGCGAGGCGGAGCAGACAGGGCTCTGACGCACCATCGCCAGCATGAGCCAAGCTCATGCCAGTATGCTTAACCCCTCCGGGCGGCGCGCCGGGCGCCGGCCACGCACAGCACCACGACCAAGGCCGTGCCCAGAATGGCCGGACCCACGGGTTCGCCCAGCAGCAGGGCCGCCAGGCCGAAGCTGCAAAAGGGCTGCAGCAGCTGAATCTGTCCCACCGCCGCCGTGCCGCCCAGGCCCAGGCCGTGATACCAGAAGAAAAAGCCGATCAGCATGCTGAACAGGGTGACATAGCCCAGCGCCACCCAAGCGCTCGCCGGTACGGACTGCCAGTCGGCGGGGAAGGTGGCCCAGGCTAACGGCGCCATGAGGGGCAGGGACAGCACCAGCGCCCAGCAGATGACGGGCCAGCCGCCCAGGTGGCGCGACAGCCGGGCCCCTTCCGCATAGGCCAGGCCGCAGACGATCACGGCCAGGATCATGAGCCCGTCGCCGGGCGCCAGGTGAAAGCCGCCGGCCAGGATGGCGGGCGCCAAGGCATAGGCCGCGATGGCCGCCGCACCCGCACAAGAGAACAGCCAGAAGGCCGCCCGGGGCCGGTCGCCGCCGCGCAGCGCGCCGAAGACGGCGGTGGAGATGGGCAACAGGCCGCTGAAGACGACGGCGTGCGTGCTGGGCATCCAGTGCAGGGCCAGGGCCGACAGCAGGGGGAAGCCAATGACGGCGCCCCCGGCCACCACCGCCAAGCCAGGCAGGTCGCGCGCCGAGGGCCGCCGGGGACGCAGCGCAGCCAGCAGGCTTGCGGCGACGATGCCGGCCAGGGCCGCCCGCGCCAAGCTGAGGAAATTGGCGTCCAGCCCGGCCAAGCCGATCTTCGTGACCGGCAGGCTGCCGCTGAAGATGATGACGCCGATCAGGCCGTAGACGAAGCCTGCGGCCGGCTGCCGCGTTGCCGTTGTAAGGGGCGTGGGGACGGTGGTGTCCGTCATGGCGGGGCATCCTGGTTGGTGACGATGCCGATGCTGCCTTCCGCCGGGGCTGGCCACAAGGTATGGTGCAGTACGGTTCAACCAAACTGTACTGATCCAAATGGCGATACAGTCGATGGAAACCTCTGCCGGCATGACCTTGGTGGAGACGGTCATGGCCGAGATCCATGCCCGGGTGGATGGTCGGCTGCTGGCGGCCGGTGCCCGGGCGCCTTCCATTCGCGTGCTGGCGGAGCGGCTGGGCGTGTCCAAGTCCACGGTGGTGGAAGCATACGATCGCCTGGTGGCGGAGGGCGTGCTGCTGGCGCGCCCAGGCTCCGGCTTTTACGTCGCCAAGCGAGCGGTGCCGTTGGCGCTCATGGGCACGGCGCTCGCCGGGGCGGAGCCGCCACCGGACCGGGCGGTGGACCCCCTGTGGCTGATGCGCCAGGCCCTCGAGCCGGGCGAGGGCGTGCTGAAGCCTGGGTGCGGGTGGCTGCCGGCCGATTGGATGCCGGAACAGGCCATTCGTCGCGCCTTCCGTGCCCTGGCGCGGGCGCCATCGGCAGCCCTCTTGGACTACGACAACCCCCTGGGCTATCCGGCCCTGCGCCGCCATCTGGCCGACCGTTTCACGGCTCGCGGCATCGCAGCGGCGCCGGAGCAAATACTGCTGACCGACAGCGGCAGCCAGGCCATCGACCTGGTGTGCCGCTACCTGCTGGAACCGGGCGACGTCGTGCTGCTGGATGACCCCTGCTACTACAACTTCAAGACCGTGGTGGCGGCCCACCGTGCCCGCGCCGTGCCGGTGCCCTACACCCCCACCGGGCCGGATCTGGCGGTCTTCGCCCAGGCGGCGGCGACCCATCGGCCGCGCCTCTACATCACCAACGCCGCCCTGCACAATCCCACCGGGGCCAGCCTGACTGCACCGGTGGCGCACAAGCTGCTGACCCTGGCGGCGGCCCACGACATCCTGATCGTCGAGGATGACATCTTCAGCGATTTCGAGGCGGAGCCGTCGCCCCGGCTGGCCGCCTTCGATGGGCTGGAGCGGGTGATCCACATCGGCAGCTTTTCCAAGACGCTGTCGGCAGCGGTACGCTGCGGCTATGTCGTGGCGCGGGATGACTGGATCCAAGGCATCGCCGACGTGAAGCTGGCCACGGCGTTCGGCAACGCCACCACCAATCCACGCATCATCCACCAGCTGCTGACCGACGGCAGCTATCGCCGGCATATGGAGGGTGTACGCGCGCGTCTGGCCGGCGCCATGGGACGTACGGTTCGCCAGCTGGAGGCCTTGGGGCTCAAGCCCTGGGTTGAGCCACGGGGTGGCATGTTCCTGTGGGCGGCCCTGCCGCCGGGCGTGTCGTCGGTGGCGTTGGCCCGCGCGGCGCTGGAGCGCGGGGTGGTGCTGGCGCCCGGTGACGTCTTCAGCCTGACCAATACCGCCGACGGCTTCCTGCGTTTCAACGTCGCCCAGTGCGACAGCCCCCGCATCTTCGAGGTGTTGGCCCAGGCGATGGAGGGGGCCTATGCCGCCCGATAGACGCCGTCGCACAAGACCGGCGCCGTGGCGCTGACGTCCACCTCAACGGCAAGGTCCACATCATCGGCGTAGCCCCAGCCGGCCAGTTCCCGGCCCGACCGGCCACCCCGGATGATGTCGGCTAGGTCCGGCCCAGCCGCCCTGTAGGCATCGCGCGCCACCCGGGCCTCCGCGGAGGTCGACAGGTTCAGCGCAGCAATGATGGCGCCGGCGCCCAGCAGGTCCTCCACCGCCGGCCGCAGGCTGCCGTCCGGCCAGCGTTCACCCGCCGGGATGATGGCGATGTCGCCGCCCTCGGCCATCATGTGGGCGTGTCGTGCGACGGCTGCGGCATTGCGCAGACAGCCCGCCAGCACCTTCGCTGTGTCGCCTGCCAGGGAAAGCCGGGAGCCATTGGGCGACGGCAGCATGAGTCGGGTACCGGACGTGATGGTGGTGAGGGAGTGGGGCGACAGGCTGAGTTGGCCGCCGGCGTTGCGCGGGGCCGCCAGCACGGCGCCCGCCTCATCAGCGGCGGTTTGGGCCGCCACCGTGTCGCCATAGGGAAAGGGCAGGATGGCCGCGCCGCGGCTGGTTGCGATATCGACGGCCGTGGAAAAGGACAGGATATCGACGATGACCAGCACCGCCACCCGATCCCGCAAGGCCTCCACGCCGGCCAAGCCCCATTCGCTGTGTACGGTTTGGCTCATGATTGTACCTTCGACGTACGCTCCGGCCATCGGCGCGACAGATTTTGTTGCGGGGGGCTTCGATTGCATGCGCTGATGGCAACGCCAGCAGTGCATGACGATAAACGTGGGTCGGCACGATATGAAGAAAAAGGCCGTCCAGTTACCCGGACGGCCTTTCCAGAAGCAGGGAAGATGTTTGCCATTGTCCCTCAGTGCAGCAGGGACACCACGGTGGCTGCGATGCCCAGGCCCACGCCCAGGGTGGCGAAGGTTATCCATGCCAGCCGCTTCAACCGCCGGCCTGGGGGCACGGGGTTGTCATTGGCCGGCAAGTGGCCCTCCAGAGAACGAGCGGGCAGGATGCGGGCGCGGGGGTGGGACCGGCTGCCGCCTGCCCCGTTATCGCCATTGCTGGGATGAACCCGCTCCGCCATCGTCCCGTCCGCCTATGCCTTAGCGCTGCTCGACCGGGACATAATCCCGCGTCGTGGCACCGGTGTACAGCTGGCGCGGACGACCGATCTTCTGCGAGGTGTCGGCGATCATTTCCTGCCACTGGGCGATCCAGCCCACGGTGCGGGCCAGGGCGAACAGCACGGTGAACATGCTGGTGGGGAAGCCGATGGCCTTCAGAATGATGCCCGAGTAGAAGTCGACGTTCGGGTACAGCTTCTTCTCGATGAAGTACGGGTCTTCCAGGGCGATGCGCTCCAGCTCCACCGCAATGTCCAGCAGGGGGTCGTCCTTGATGCCCAGTTCGGCCAGGACTTCCTTGCAGGTCTGCTGCATGACCTTGGCGCGCGGGTCGTAGTTCTTGTAGACCCGGTGGCCGAAGCCCATCAGGCGGAAGCTGTCGTTCTTGTCCTTGGCGCGGGCGATGAACTCGGGGATCCGGTCCTTGTGGCCGATTTCGCCCAGCATCTTCAGCACCGCCTCGTTGGCGCCGCCGTGGGCGGGGCCCCACAGGCAGGCGATGCCGGCGGCGATGCAGGCGAAGGGGTTGGCGCCGGAGGAACCGGACAGACGCACCGTGGAGGTGGAGGCGTTCTGCTCGTGGTCGGCGTGCAGGATGAAGATCTTGTCCATCGCCTTGGCGATGACCGGGTTGATCTTGTACGGCTCGCACGGGACGCCGAAGGTCATGTTGAGGAAGTTCTCAGCATAGCCCAGGTCGTTGCGCGGATACACGAAGGGCTGGCCGATCGAGTACTTGTAGGCCATGGCGGCCAGGGTCGGCATCTTCGCGATCAGGCGGTGCGAGGCCACCATGCGCTGGCGCGGATCCTCGATGTCGGTGCTGTCGTGGTAGAAGGCGGACAGGGCGCCGACCACGCCGCACATGACGGCCATCGGGTGGGCGTCGCGACGGAAGCCGCGGAAGAACTGCGACAGCTGCTCATGCACCATGGTGTGATAGGTGATGGAGCGCTCGAACTCGCTCTTCTCCTTGGCGTTCGGCAGCTCACCGTGCAGCATCAGGTAGCAGACTTCCATGAAGTCGCTCTTCTCGGCCAGCTGCTCGATGGGGTAGCCGCGGTGCAGCAGGACGCCCTTGTCGCCGTCGATGAAGGTGATCTTGGACTCGCAGCTGCCGGTCGAGGTGAAGCCCGGGTCGTACGTGAAGTACCCGGTGTCGCCGTAGAGCTTGCGGATATCGATCACGTCAGGGCCGGTCGTGCCGTGCATGACGGGGAATTCGTAAGACTTACCGGTTTGGTTGTCGGTGAGGGTGACCGTTTTCTTTCCGGCCGCCGGTGTCGTCGTATCGCTCATTTCGGCACGTCCTTGTTTATACGGAGCGGGGCCCTCTGCCCCTTATTGGTCTTTATGACGCGGTGCGGAGTGTAGTGTTCCGCACCGCCGAAGGCAATGACGCCAGGAGGGCTCACGCACCCCCTGCGACATCACTGATACGGGCCAGGGTTTCAGCCTGGCCCAGCACTTCCGCCACCTCGAAGATCGGTGGCGAGACCGTGGAACCGGAGAGTGCAGCGCGCAATGGCTGGGCCAGTTTGCCCAGCTTAAGGCCCGTCTCCTCGGCGTACGCGCGTACGACCCCCTCAAGGGTCGCCGCGGTCCAGTCGGGGGCCTCCGCGAAGCGGGTGGCGATCACCGCCAGCTGGGCGCGCGCGTCTTCTGTCAGAAGTTGGGAAGCCTTGTCGTCCAGCGGAAGGGGGCGCGCCGTGATATAAAACTGTGCGGCCGCCGCAAGTTCCACCAGGGTCTTGGCCCGGGCCTTCAGGCCCGGCATGGCGCGGCGCAGCAGGTCGCGGTCAGCGTCGCTCAATTCACGCCCCAGGGCTGTGACCAATCGGGGGCCGATCAGATCCACCAGCCGGCCGTCGTCCGCCAGCCGGATGTAATGGCCGTTCAGATTGTCCAGCTTGGCGTAATCCATGCGCGACGGGGACCGTCCGATGCCTTCCAGGTTGAACCAGGAAATGGCGTCCTCGGTGCTGATGATCTCATCATCGCCGTGGCTCCAGCCCAGGCGCAGCAGGTAGTTGCGCAGCGCTTCCGGCAGGTAGCCCAGGTCACGGTAGGCCTCGGCCCCCAAGGCGCCGTGGCGCTTGCTGAGCTTGGCGCCGTCGGGGCCGTGGATCAGGGGAATGTGGGCGAAGTCGGGCGGCGTCCAGCCCATGGCCTGATAGATCTGCAGCTGGCGGAAGGTGTTGGTCAGGTGGTCGTCGCCGCGGATCACCTGGGTGACCCCCATGTCCTGGTCGTCCACCACCACCGACAGCATGTAGGTCGGCGTGCCGTCGGCGCGCAGCAGCACCATGTCGTCCAGCTGGCTGTTCTGCACCCGCACCTCGCCCTGCACCTTGTCCTGCAGAACGGTTTCACCCTCGCGCGGGGCCTTCAGGCGGATGACGGGGGCCACACCGGCCGGCGCCTCCGACGGGTCGCGGTCGCGCCAGCGGCCGTCATAGCGCATGGGCAGCCCGGCGGCTTTCTGCTGCTCCCGCATCTCTTCCAGCTCTTCCGGTGAGCAGTAGCAATAATACGCATGGCCCTGGGCCAGCATGGTACGCGCCACCTCGGCATGGCGCTCGCGCCGCTCGAACTGGCTGACGGCGTCGCCGTCCCAGGTCAGTCCCAGCCAGCTCAGGCCGTCGATGATCGCGTCCACTGCCGCCTGGGTCGACCGCGCCCGGTCCGTATCTTCGATGCGCAGCAGGAAGGTGCCGCCATGGTGACGGGCGTACAGCCAGTTGAACAGGGCGGTACGAGCACCGCCGATGTGCAGGTAGCCAGTGGGGGACGGGGCGAAGCGGGTGACGACACTCATGGGAAACGCACTCTCCGGCATGCGGGCGGGTGGCGCACCGTCGGGGCGTCTGGAGAGGTCGCTTTGGGAGGGACGCATCCAGAGGTTGACGGCGCCACGCGAATATCGAGATAGCTGGTGATCAGGTCCGGCGGCAGAATAACCGCCAGGGGCGCATCACCAGGATGCGGAAGCCGCTGAGATAGCACACCCGGAACGAAGATGCACCCTGAGGCAGACCCCGCTGGAGAGGACTGGGACCGTGAGGCCCCGTACTTGTCGAATGGGTCCTATTTGGCTACTGGGCGGAGCGAATTTGGCGCCGACCCACCTCCTTCAGATGTGATGCGGATCACACATCGTGCGCTCGCCGCGTTAGCCAGCATTGTCGCATCTGCGTATGTCAATTTGGTGGAAGAGCGCGAACGTTGGGTCCTTTGGGTTCCCGTCTTCCTGGGGTCCGGCATCGCCCTGTACTTTGCCATGCCGGGGGAGCCGCCGCCCTGGTCGGGCCTGCTCTTCACCCTAGGGGTCTTCGGCCTCTACCTGCTGGCGGGAGAGCGGTTGCCCCTGCGGCTGGCCTTGGGCGCCCTGCTGGCTCTGGGCGTGGGCTTCACGGCGGTGGAAGCCCGCACAACCTGGCTCAGAACCCCTATCCTGCAGCGTCCCTTGGGACCCGTGCCGGTGGAGGGCCGCGTGGCCAATGTGGAGCGGCTGGACAAGGGCGTACGCGTCACCCTGGCCGATCCGCACATCCCCCGCCTGGCCCCCGACCTGACGCCGCCCGCCGTACGTATACGTCTGCGGCCGACCGATACCGCGCCGCCGGCCGGCACGCGGGTGCGGATCCTCGCGGCGCTGCGTCCACCGCCCGACAGTCCGGAGCCGGGCGCCTATGATTTCCGCCGATCCGCTTTCTACCAGGGCATCGGCGCCGTCGGCTTCGCCTTCAAGACGCCCGAGGTGGTGGCGCCGGCACCGGTGGGTATTGCCGGCTGGATCAACGACCGCGTGGTGGCCCTGCGTGAGCTGATCGCCGACCGCGTGGCCGCCCGCCTCAGCGGCGCGCCCGCCATGATCGCCATCGCGCTGCTGAACGGGGAACAGACAGGTATTCCGCCTGATGACCTGCAGGCCATGCGCGTTTCCGGCCTACAGCACATCCTGTCCATCTCCGGCCTGCACATCAGCCTGGTGGCGGCGCTGTTCTACTTCTTCGCCCGGGCGGCCCTGGCCCTGTGGGAGGGGGTGGCGCTGCGCTATCCCATCAAGAAGTGGGCCGCCGCCTTCGCCATCCTGGCGACCCTGGCCTACATGATGCTGGTGGGCGCGCAGGTGCCCACCTTGCGCTCCGTCCTCATGACGGCGCTGGCCATGGTGGCCATCCTGGCCGACCGCTCGGTCCTCAGCCCCCGGGCCATCGCCGTCGCCGGCATCCTCTGCCTGCTGTACCAGCCGGAGCAACTGCCGGGCCCCAGTTTCCAGATGAGCTTCGGCGCCGTGCTGGCGCTGATCAGCGCGTATGAGGTGCTGCGCGGCCCCTTGAACCGCTGGCGCAAGGATGGGGGCTGGCTGCGCCGCGCCGCCCTGTTCGTGGGGGGCCTGTGCCTGACGTCCATCATCTCCACCATCGCCACCATGCCGTTCTGCCTCTACCACTTCCAGCAGGTGGCCAATTACGGCGTGCTGGCCAACCTGATCGGCATTCCGATCACCGAACTGTGGATCATGCCGCTGTGCCTGCTGGCCTATGTCGCCATGCCCTTCCATCTGGAGGGCTGGATCATCGACATGATCGGCTGGGGGTGCGACGGCATCCTGTGGACGGCGCGCATCACGGCCGCCTTGCCTGGCGCCGCCCTGCATGGGGCGGCCCTGTCCGACCTGGCTTTCGGCCTGCTGGTGGTGGGTGGCCTGTGGCTGATGCTGTGGCGCCGCCGCTGGCGCCTGGCCGGCCTGGCGCCCATCGCGCTGGGCTGCGTGCTGGCCCCGTTGACGCCCCGGCCGGACATGGTGGTGTCGGGTGGTGGCACCATGGTTGCGGTGCGCGATGGCGGCGGCAAGCTGTGGCTGTCATCCTCGCGCGGCGGCGGCTTTGAGGTGGAGACCTGGGGCAAGCGCGATGGCGGGGAAGGGCGCCCGCCCGCCTGGCCCACCGTGGGCACGGATGACGGCAGCTTGCGTTGCGACAGCTTGGGCTGCCTCTACCATCCCGACCTTTACCGTCCGGAGCGGCGCGATCCCGCAGCCCCGGATGGGCGCCTGGTCGCCATCGCCTGGACCCGCGACGCCCTGGCGGAGGATTGCGACAATGCCGACCTGGTGATCTCCCGCGTGCCGGCGGCGGGCTGTGATGCTCCCCGCGTCATCGGCCCCGACGTGCTGGCCGCCCGTGGCGCACACGCCCTATACTTCGAGCGCGGCGGTGTACGCATCGAGACGGTACACGATCCGCAAAGCAAACGGCCCTGGGACTAAGGTCGCCAGGGCCGTTGCTCAGTCCAAGGCAGCTCTGGTCAGTACCGGCGGAACAGGCCCACCAGGCGACCCTGCACACGCACGCGGTCGGCGCCGAACACCCGGGTCTCGTAGGAGGGGTTGGCCGGTTCCAAGGCGATGGAGTTGTTCTTGCGGCGCAGGCGCTTCAGCGTCACCTCGGCGGCGTCGACCAAGGCGACGACGATGGCGCCGTTCTCCGCCGTCTCGCAGCGCTGGATGATGACGGTGTCGCCGTCATGAATGCCGGCGTCCACCATGCTGTCGCCGGCCACTTCCAGGGCATAGTGCTCCCCGATGCCCAGCATGGAGACAGGAATGTCGATGGTGCTGCCGCTGTCGCGCAGCGCCTCGATGGGCAAACCGGCGGCGATGCGGCCGTACAGCGGCAGGCTGACGGCACCGATGGCATCGCCGGCATCCCGGCCGGGCAGGCCCGCCTGGAAATCGGCCTTGATGACATTGGGCTTGAAGCGGGGTTCCACCTCCGCCGGGGCGGCCGCCGCGGCCTTCTTGGGCGCGGGCGTCGTTTCCGGCAGGCGCAACACCTCCAGCGCGCGGGCGCGGTGGGGCAGGCGGCGGATGAAGCCCCGCTCCTCCAGCCCGGTGATCAGGCGATGGATGCCGGACTTGGACTTCAGGCCCAAGGCATCCTTCATCTCATCGAATGAGGGAGAGACGCCGCCTTCACCCAGATGCTGGTGGATGTACAGCAGCAGCTCCTGTTGCTTCCGCGTCAGCATATCGCCCCCTTCGCTGTGTCGAGCCGCTAGATATGGAACAAACCCTAAACGTACTTGCCATGTTCTATTTTGGTTCACGGCTCGCGTCAAGGGTTAGCAATGAAAAACCACCGGACGATGACAGATTTAGGGCGGCCGACGGGGGATGGGCCTTAAATTCCGTCCAGCGGGACGATGTCCACCACGGTGCCGGCCTCGGCGGCGGGGGCGTGAGGTGGGCGGATGATCAGGCAATCCGCCGCCGCCAGGCGACTCAGCATGGAACTGTCCTGCTGGGTGAAGATCGCGACGGCGGGCAGGGTGCCATCGCTGGCCGTCAGGGTGGCGCGCAGATAGTCCTGCCGCCGGTCGTTGGCGGGCAGGGCGTTGGCCAGCACGGCTTGCGCCCGGGGCAACTCCGCCCGGGCCAGCCCCTGCATCCGGCGCAGCGCCGGCACCAGGAACAGGGCGGCGCACACCAGGCTGGAGACGGGATTGCCCGGCAGGCCCAGCAGGGGCGTGCCACCCAGGCGGCCGAACATCAGCGGCTTGCCCGGTCGCATGGCGATCTTCCAGAAATCCAGGTCCAAACCCTGACCGCCCAGCGCGTCGCGCACCAGGTCGTATTCACCGACGGAGGCGCCGCCGGTGGTGACCAGCAGGTCGCACCCGGCCGCCCCCCGCGCCAGGGTGGCCAGGGTATCGGCGTCATCGGGGGCGATGCCCAGGTTGACCGGGGTGCCGCCGTGGCGCCGCACCAGCGCCGCCAGCGCCAGGCCGTTGCTGCTGACGATCTGGCCGGGGCCGAGCGGCTCCCCCGGCATCACCACCTCATCGCCCGTGGCCAGGATGGCGACGCGGGGCCGGCGGTGCACGGTCAGGAAGGGGTGGTTCATGGCGGCGGCGAGGGCCACGTCGCGTACGGTCAGGAGACGGCCGGCTTTCAGGCCCACGGTCCCGGCGGTGAAGTCCAGGCCGGCGGCGCGCACCCAGCGGCCAGGCGTCCCCTCGCGCACCCGCACGCCGTCGCCCAGGTCGTCGCAGTCTTCCTGCAGCACCACCGTGTCGGCGCCGTCGGGGATAACGCTGCCGGTGAACAGGCGCACCGCCTGGCCTGGGGCCACCGTGCCGGCGAAGGGCCGGCCGGCCGGCGCCTCACCGATGCGGGCCAGCGTGACGGGCAGGGAGCCCAGGTCCGATCCCCGCACCGCCCAGCCATCCATGGCGGAGACGGCGGCGGGCGGCTGCGTCACCCGCGCCACGACATCGGCGGCCAGCACGCGGCTCGCCGCCTCGCCCACCCCCACCAGTTCGCCGGCCAGGGGCTGGAACTGGGCCAGGATGTGGGCCAGCGCTTCGTCAACGGGGATCATGGCAGGACCTGCGGTTCAGGGGGTTTCCGCGCGATAGGGGCCGCTTTTGCCGCCATCCTTGGCGATCAGGCGGATGTCGGCGATGACCATGCCCTTATCCACCGCCTTGCACATGTCGTACAGCGTTAGGGCGGCGACGCTGACGGCCGTCAGCGCCTCCATCTCTACGCCGGTGCGGCCCTTCAGTTTGGCCGTGGCCTCGATCTCCACGGCGTTGTCCTCAGGCAGGCAGGTCAGGTCCACCGTCACCTTGGTCAGAGCCAGCGGGTGGCAGAGGGGGATGAGGTCGGGCGTGCGCTTGGCCGCCATGATGCCGGCCAGCCGCGCCACGCCCAGCACATCACCCTTGCCCATCTGGCCCGCCTGGATCAGGGCCAGGGTCTCCGCCTTCATGACCACGCGGCCGCGGGCGGTCGCCAGGCGCTCCGTCTCCGCCTTGTCGGAGACATCGACCATCACCGCCTGGCCGGCGGCGTCGAAATGGGTGAAGCCGCTGTTCTCGGCCATCTCAGGCCACCGCCTGGTCCAGGCCCAGCAGGGCGCGGGTGGCGGCCGCGACATCGGCCTGGCGCATCAGCGACTCACCCACCAGGAAACGGCGGGCGCCCACGATCTCCATGCGCAGCAGATCCTGCGGATGATAAAGGCCGCTCTCCGCCACCAGGTGGCGGCCCGGCGGCACCATCCCGGCCAGCATCTCGGTGGTGGCGAGGTCGATGGACAGGGTCTTGAGGTTGCGGTTGTTCACGCCCAGCAGTCCGCCGGGCAGCGCCAGGGCACGGCGCATCTCCTCCAAGTCGTGCACCTCGACCAGCACATCCATGCCCCAGCCGGTGGCGGCGTCATACAGCTCCAGCGCCTGGGCGTCGTCCAGCGCCGCCATGATCAGCAGGATGCAGTCGGCGCCTAGGGCGCGGGCTTCGGCCACCTGGTAGGTGTCCAGCATGAAGTCCTTGCGCAGCACCGGCAGGTCGCAGGCGGCGCGGGCCGCCACCAAGTACTCGTCCGCCCCCTGGAAATAAGGCACGTCGGTCAGCACCGACAGGCAGGCGGCACCACCCTCCTGATAGGCACGGGCCAGGGCGGGGGGATCGAAATCCTCCCGTATCAGGCCCCTGCTGGGGCTGGCCTTCTTGATCTCGGCGATGAGGGCGTACAGGCCGGCATCCACCTTGGCCTGCAGGGCGCGGGCGAAGCCCCGGGTGGGGCCGGCCTCGCGCGCGGCCTGTTCCACCTCGGCGAGGGGGCGGGCGGCCTTGCAGGCGGCGATATGCTCACGCTTGTCGGCGCAAATCCGGGCCAGGACGTCTGCTGCGTCGCTCATGCGCGGGTTCCTTCGCTGTGTTCCTCGGCCACCGGGGGTGGCAGGGGGCAATGATGGGCCAGGGCCGCCAGCTTGGCGGCGGCGCGGCCATCGTCCAATGCCTGGGCCGCCTGGGCCACGCCGTCAGGCAAGGTGGTGGCCTTGTCGGCGACGATCAAGGCGGCGGCGGCGTTGATCAGCACAATGTCACGATAGGCGCCCTTTTCCCCCGCCAGCACGGCGCGCAGGGCCCGGGCATTCTCCGCCGCGTCGCCGCCCCGGATGTCCTGGGGCCGGGCGCGGGGCAGGCCGGCGTCCTCCGGCGTCACCTGGAAGCGGCGGATGGCGCCGTGGCGCAGCTCCGCCACGTGGGTGGCGCCGGTGGTGGTGATCTCGTCCAGCCCGTCCTCGCCGCTGACTACCCAGGCGACCTCCGTGCCCAGGCGGTTCAGCACCTGGGCCAGCGGCTCCACCCAGCGCTCGGCGAACACGCCCATCAGCTGGCGCTTGGCGCCCGCCGGGTTGGACAGGGGGCCGGTCAGGTTGAAGATGGTGCGGGTGCCCAGTTCCACCCGCGTCGGGCCCACGTTGCGCATGGCGCCGTGGTGGCGGGTGGCCATGAGGAAGGTGATGCCGTCCTGCCACAGGGCGGTGCGCACGGCCTCCAGCTCCGCCTCCACGTTCACGCCCAGCTGGCCCAGCACGTCGGCGGCGCCGGATTTGGACGACAGGGCGCGGTTGCCGTGCTTGGCCACCGGCACGCCGCAGGCGGCCAGCACGAAGGCCACGGTGGTGGAGATGTTGTAGGTGCCGCTGGCGTCGCCGCCGGTGCCGCAGGTGTCGATGGTACCCGGCGGGCAGTCGATACGGGCGGCGCGGCCGCGCAAGGCCCGCACCGCGCCTGTGATCTCGTCCACCGTTTCGCCGCGCACGCGCAGCGCCATGAGAAAGCCCCCCATCTGGGATGGGGTTGCGTTGCCGGACATGAGGATGTCGAAGGCGGCCAGGGCCTGATCCTCCGACAGGCGCTTGCCCTCGGCCACCCGGCCGAGCAGCGCCTTCATGTCACCGATGTCACCGCTCATGCCGCCAGGCCGGTCTTCTTGACGGCCTTGCGTGCCACGCCGGCGAAATCCAGGAAGTTCGCCAGGATCTGGTGGCCGTGGTCGGAGGCAATGCTCTCGGGATGGAACTGCACGCCATGGATGGGCAGGGTACGGTGGCGCAGGGCCATGATCATCTGGTCCTCCCTGCCTCCCTCAATCCAGGCGACCGATTCCAGCTCCGCCGGCAGGGTCTCCCGCTCCACGATCAGGGAATGGTAACGGGTGGCGGCGAAGGGCGTGGGC
Organism: Nitrospirillum amazonense; assembly: GCF_007828035.1. Lineage (GTDB taxonomy): Bacteria > Pseudomonadota > Alphaproteobacteria > Azospirillales > Azospirillaceae > Nitrospirillum > Nitrospirillum amazonense. The sequence goes on from NZ_VITV01000002.1 coordinate 271,238, forward strand.
AGGGTCTTCATGACGCCTTCGCCCTGGTGGGTGACCTGGCTGACCTTGCCGTGCATGGGCACCGGCGCGCGGATGACGCGGCCGCCGAAGGCCTGGCCAATGGCCTGGTGGCCCAGACACACGCCGAACAGGGGGATGCGCCGTTCCGCGGCGGCCGTGATCAGCGGCAGGCAGATGCCGGCCTTGTCGGGATCGCAGGGACCGGGGGAAAGGACGATGGCCTCCGGCTTCAGGGCCAGGGCGTCATCCACACTCAGGGCGTTGTTACGCCAAACGGCCACGTCGGCGCCCAGCTCGCCGACGTAATGGACGAGATTGTACGTGAAGCTATCGTAATTATCGATGAGCAGCAGCATGATCTGGGGACCCGTTTGGGGGGAATTGGACGTGGCCAAAGGTGGCCTACACTAGTCCCGAGGCTGCGCGCAGGGCAACCGGATTGGGCGCGGGTCCGATAAGCGGCATATGCCGACATGTGGGTGTGATAGGCGGCATACCCCACCTAGGAGATTGCCAGCATCAGCGGGGCTGTAGCAGTACTGATGGCCGGCCCACAACCACAACCGGCCGCGCGCGAAGGGGACAGTCATGACCGTTTCCACCACATCCGTTTCCCACAGCAGACGGTCCCGCTGATGCCCCGCCGCGTCACCCCGCCGCCGCCCTTGGGGCGGCCGGGACAAAAGGCCCCCAAGCGCGCGTCTGCCCGGCGGCGCAAGGGCGCCAGGATCAGCCTGACCCGGGCGCAGCTGGCAGGTATCGTCGGCCTGACGGCCATCGTGGCCCTGTTGGGCGCCTATGTGATGGGCAACCGCCATCCGCACAAGCCCACGGTGGCGACGGCACCGTCGCCATCGGGGACGGGCAAGACGAACCCCCGTTTACCCAGCGCACCGCCGGTTCCCCCCGTGCCGCCGCCGGAGCAGCATGCCGAAGCACCGGTGACGCTGCCGCCGGTCCCTCCTTCCAAGACGGAACCGCCGAAGGTGGAGCCGAGCAAGGGGGGCGCCGCCTGGCGGCGTAACGCCGTGCCGCCGCCCCAGATGGCTGCTCCGGCGCCCGGGGCGGCGCATGCCCGCATCGTGCTGGTGATCGACGACCTGGGCGTGGACCGGCCGCGCTCCACCCGCGCCGTGGCGCTGCCGGGCCCGGTCACCACCGCCTGGCTGCCCTATGCCCACGACCTGGCCGACCAGACCCGGGCGGCGCGGGCGGCGGGGCATGAGCTGATCGTGCATGTGCCCATGGAGCCGGTGGGCAAGGCCGATCCCGGCCCGGGCGCCCTGACGGTGAACCTGAGTGACGAGGAGGTCCAGCGCCGGCTGGAAGCCGACCTGGCGTCCTTCGACGGCTACGTCGGCATCAACAACCATATGGGCAGCCGCTTCACCGCGAACGAGGGCAAGCTGGCCATCGTGCTGGCGGAGCTGTCGCGCCGGGGCCTGATGTTCCTGGACAGCCGCACCACCCCGGACACCAAGGGGCCCGAACTGGCAGCGCGCTACCGCCTGCCGCTGGTCAGCCGCGACGTCTTCCTGGACGACGACCAGTCGCCCAAGGCGGTGCAGGCCATGCTGGCCAAGGTGGAGGAGGTGGCCCGCCGCCACGGCACCGCCGTCGCCATCGGCCATCCGCATGACGTGACCCTGACCGCCTTGGAGCATTGGTTGCCCACCTTGGCCGCCAAGGGTTTCACCCTGGTGCCATTGACGGCCGTCATAGCGGCCACGCCCGGCGGCACATAAAGATCATTAACTGACCGGTGGCAGTTGGAGAGTGAGATGAGTGCTTCTTATCGAATCGACGGCATGACCTGCCAGGGCTGCGCACGCTCGGTGACCAAGGCCATCCAGGCCGTGGCGCCGTCGGCCGAGGTCGCCGTGGATGTGGAGGCGGGCGTGGTGACCGTCACCGGTCCCGCCGACGGCGCCCAGGTGAGGGGGGCCGTCGAGGATGCCGGCTTCGACTTCGTCGGCCCTGCCTGAGTGTGTTCATAAAGCTCGGTTGAGCGGCGTCATGCATATCCAAACCATCCAACCCGCACCATGACGAGGGTGCACGCGGGGGAATGCTGACATGACAAAGCCGCCAGCGGTGTCTCCCGCCGGCGGCTTTGTCAGATTCCAAGCTCAGATGTTCCGCGTCGAGCGCTTTTCCTGGGCGTAGCGCACGGCTTCCTCGGCGGCCTTGAACAGGGCCTTGGCCTTGTTCACGGTCTCCTGGTACTCGGCTTCCGGATCACTGTCCGCCACCACGCCGCCGCCGGCCTGGACGTGCATGACGCCGTCCTTGATGACGGCGGTGCGCAGCGCAATGCAGGTGTCCATGGTGCCGTTGGCGGCGAAGTAGCCGATGCAGCCGCCATAGATGCCGCGGCGGGTGCCTTCCAGCTCCTCGATGATCTCCATGGCGCGCACCTTGGGCGCGCCGGAGACCGTGCCGGCGGGGAAGCCGCCCACCAGGGCGTTGATGGCGTTGAAGCGGGACTTGTCCAGCTTGCCCTCAACGTTGGAGACGATGTGCATCACGTGGGAATAATGCTCGATGGTGAAGCGCTCGGTCACCGTGACCGTGCCCACCTCGGCCACCCGGCCCACGTCGTTGCGGCCTAAATCCAGCAGCATCAGGTGCTCTGACAGCTCCTTGGGGTCGGCCAGCAGGTCGGCCTCCAGCTCCTTGTCCTCCGCCGGGGTCTTGCCGCGGCGGCGGGTGCCGGCGATGGGGCGGATGGTGACGGTGTCGTCGCGCAGCCGCACCAGGATCTCCGGGCTGGAGCCCACGACCGACAGGTCCCCGAAATCCAGGAAGAACAGGAAGGGCGAGGGGTTGATGCGGCGCAGGGCGCGGTACAGCGCGAAGGGCGGCAGGGCGAAGGGAACCGAGAAGCGCTGGCTGGGCACCACCTGGAAGATGTCGCCGGCGCGGATGTACTCCTTCGCCTTCTCCACCATGGCGTGGTAGTCGGCGCGGCTGATGTTGGAGGAGGGGTCGGGCAGGGCCTCGATCTCACCCACCGCGTCATGCCCCACCGGCAAGGGCCGGTCCAGGTCGGCCACTGCGTCGGCCAGGCGTTCCTTGGCGGCGAGGTAGGCGGCCTCCGCCGACACCCCGGCCTGGGGGCGCACCGGGGTTACCAGGGTGACCACGTTCTCGATGCTGTCGAAGATGGCCATGATGGTGGGGCGGATGAGGACGGCGTCCTCCACCCCCAGCGCGTCCCGGTTCTTCTCCGGCAGCTTTTCCATCAGCCGGACCATGTCGTAGCCGAGATAGCCGAACAGGCCGGCCGACATGGGCGGCAGGTGGGCCGGCAGGTCGATGCGGCTCTCCTCCAGCACGTCGGCCAGGGCGTCCAGCGGGGCGGCGGACAAGGGCTCGAACGACGCCAGGTCGGTGGCGGCGCGCCGGTTGATCCAGGCCTGGGTCCCCTTGCTCTTCCAGATCAGGTCGGGCTTCAGCCCGATCAGGGAATAGCGGCCGCGGACGGAGCCGCCGGTGACCGATTCCAGCAGGAAGGAGAACGGGCGTCCCTGCGCCAGCTTCAGCATGGCGGCGACGGGCGTCTCCAGGTCGCTGACCAGCCGCGTCCAGACGACCTGCGCCTGGCCCGCGGCGTATGCCGTGCCGAAGGCCGTCTCATCGGGGAAGGGGGTCACGACGCCTTACTCCTGGTGTTCAAGGCGCTGCAGCAGCGTCCGGTTCTCGGTGATGCGATAGCGCTGGCGCAGGGCGTCCAGGAACTGGACGTAGAGGTCGCCGGCCACGCCGTCGCGCAGTTGCTTGGCGGCCACGCCGGCGCGGTCGGCCAGCAGCGGCTCCGGCATGGGCACCAATGCCGCCAGACGCACCACCATCTGGCCGTCGGCGGCGGCGCCGGTGGTGACCTCGCCCGGCTTCAGGGTGAACAGGGCGTCCACCAGTTCCGGCGTCAGGGGGCTGTCCTTGCCCACGGTGCGGCCCACGGGCGGCTGGCGGGTGTAGACGGCACCCGTCTCCTTGGCCACCTGCTCCGGCGTGGCGCCGGCCTTCAGCTTCTCCACGATATCCTTGGCCTTGGCCTTGGCGGCCTCGTCGCGCTTGGAGGATTTCCAGTCGGCGATGACCTGATCCTTCACCTGGTCCAGCGGCTTCAGGGCCGGGGCCTGCACGCTGTCCACGCGCACGGCGAAATAGCTCTTGTTGCGCTCGCCCTCGGTGGTGCTGCTGTTGTCGCCCGAGGCCAGGCCGAAGGCGGTCTGCACCATCTTGGCGATGGGAACGGCCAGGCCGGTCACCGGCTTGCCGGCGGGGTCCTTGCCCTCGCGGTCCACGGCGGCGATCTTGGTCACCGCCGCGTCCACCTTCTTGGCGGCCTCTTCCAGCGAGGCGCCGCCGGAAATGGCATCGTCCAGCTTGTTCGACAGGTCGTACAGCTGGTCGGTGGCGCGCTCGGCCTTCACCTGCTCCACCAGCTGGGCCTTCACCTGGTCCAAGGTCTGGGTGCTGCCGGGGACGATCTTGGTGACGGCGACAACATGCCAGCCGAAGCCGCTTTTCACCGGCTCCGACACCTTGCCCTGGGGCAGGGAAAAGGCGATGTCCTGCAACTCGGCCGGCAGATCCGCCTTGGTGATGTTGGCCAGCGGCAGCATGGACACGCCGGCGGCCTTGGCGGCATCGGCCAGCGACTTTCCGCCGGCGGCGGCCTGCGCCACCTTTTCCGCCTGTTCCTTCGTGTCGACCAGCACCTGGTCCAGGTCGCGGCGTTCCGGCTTCACGAATTCCTTGGACCGGGCGTCGTAGGCCTTCTTCAGGTCCTCGTCGCTGACCTCCTCGGTCTTGGCGATGGCGTCGGTGGACAGGGTGACCACGGTCAGGGCGCGGTATTCCGGGGCGGTGTAGCGGACGGCCTGAGCCTTGTGGAAAGCCTCCAGCGTCGCCTGGTCGGGCGTGCCCGGGTCCGGCATGGCCTTGTCGGCCACGAACAGCGTCTCCGCCCCGCGTTGCTCGCCGCGATAGCGCACCAGGTCGCGGGCCAGGGTCTGCGGCACGCGGATGCCGGCGGCCAGGGCCTCCGTCACCTCGGTGCGGGCCATGTCCTCGCGCACCTCGCCGACGATCTCTTCCTCGGTCAGCTGGTTCTGACGCAGCAGGGCCCGCATCAGCAGGGGATCGAACTGGCCGGACTTGTCCTTGAACACCGGCATCTCGGCGATCTTCTGCGCCGCCGCCTGTTCCGAGACGCGCAGGCCGAAGTCGTGCGTCGCCTGCTTGATCAGGGCGCGCTGGATCTCGTCCTGCAGCGCCGCGCGCATCAGGCCCATCTGTTTGGCCTGCTCGGCCGTCAGTTCCGGCCCCATGGTCTGGCGCAGCCGGCTCACCTGCTGGCGGAAGGCGCGGTCCACATCCTGCGGGGTGATCTCGGTGTCGCCGACCCGGGCCACAGCTTGGTCACTGACGGTGGTGCCCACCCGGCCCACACCCCAGATCCCGAAACTGATGATCAGGAACACGAACAGGATCTTGGAGAACCACGAGCCCGAGAATTTGCGGATGAACTGAAGCATGTGCCTGCTGCGTCTTGCGAATTGCTTGTCAGTGGGAACGGGGCCTGGGCCCTGGATATCCCACCCTCCCATCAGGGCGCGGCATCATAGAAGCAGGGGGCGGGGGCGGCAATAGATGGTTGGGCGGGCGACGCGCATGGGCCGGACGTGCCGACTCACGGTCTTGTCACGGCCTGAATCATGGAAATGCCGGCCCATGACTGTTACAGCATGACGACAGGGACAACCGTGACAAGGCGGGCCACCCAAACCTAAAAGGCCCCCGCGCGGATGCTTCCCTTTTGAGTGCGTTAAACTCGGGGAGAACAAAGGAAATGCGCCGCAAATTCATTGTCGGTAATTGGAAGATGCACGGCCTGAGGGAAGGGGGGACGGCATTGGCCTCCGACCTCGCCGGCCGCATGCTGGGGGCGGGTGACGTCGCCTTCGACATGCTGCTGTGCCCGCCCGCCACCCTGATCCACACCGTGGTCCAAGCCGTGTCCGATGCGCCGGTCAGCGTCGGTGGCCAGGATTGCCATGGCAAGGATTCGGGGGCCCATACCGGGGACATCGGGGCCCCCATGCTGGCCGACGCCGGCTGCCGGTACGTCATCGTCGGCCATTCAGAGCGGCGGCAGGGCCATGGCGAGCAGAGCGTGGAGGTGAGGGCCAAGGCCGCCGCCGCCCACCGCGCCGGCCTGGTCGCCATCGTCTGCGTGGGTGAGACGGAGGCGGAGCGCGACGCCGGCCGCGCCATGGACGTCATCGCCCGCATGGTGGACGATTCCATGCCCGAAGGCGCCACGGCGGCCAACACCGTGGTGGCCTATGAGCCCGTCTGGGCCATCGGCACGGGGCGCACGCCCACGCCCAAGGACGTGGCAGCCATGCATTCCATGATCAGGCGCCGTCTCGCAACGCTGGTTGATCAGCCGGACGCGGTGCGCATCTTATATGGCGGTTCCGTTAAGCCGGACAACGCGGCCAGCCTGTTGCACATCGACGATGTGGACGGGGCCCTGGTTGGCGGCGCCAGCTTGAAAGCGGACGAATTCTGGGCCATCGCGGAAACTTGCCGCTAGCGCCCCGGGTTCGGACTGGGTAAAGAGATGCGCGAGCAGGTCGGCCGCCCCCGGACGGGGCGGCCGGCTATTTCATGTTTTGCCATAACCATTGTTTGGCCTGCTGGATAGGATTGCTGCTTCGATGTCCACCGTCGTCCTGGTTTTGCACATTCTGATCGGCATCGCGCTGGTCGGTGTCGTCCTGGTCCAGCGCTCTGAAGGCGGCGGGCTGGGCATGGGCGGCGGCACCATGGGCGGCTTCATGACGGCCCGGGGCAGCGCCAACCTGCTGACCCGCACCACCTCCATCCTCTTCGGCGCCTTCCTGGTGACCAGCCTGGTGCTGGCCCTGCTGAACCGTGCGGCCACGCACCACGATTCGGTGTTCGACAAGCTGCCGGCCGCCGCCGCTCCGGCCCCGGCCACGCCTGCGCCCGGTGCCGTGCCCTCCGGCGACCAGCCGGCCGCGCCAGCGGCGCAGCAGCCGGCACCGGCGACCACCTCCCCGGCTCCCACCTCTGGCGAGCCCAAAGTTCCGACCGGCCAGTAAAGGCGGGCGACACTAACGGAGGCGGCGAAAGCCGCCTCTTTCAATTCGGGGGGCCGGCGCATTCGCGTTGGCCCGACATGCGGCCTTTAGCTAAACTAGGCTTCCATGACGCGCTTCATTTTCATCACCGGCGGCGTGGTCTCTTCCTTGGGTAAGGGACTGGCGTCGGCCGCTCTGGGTGCTTTGCTCCAGGCCCGTGGCTACAAGGTCCGCCTGCGCAAGCTCGACCCCTACCTGAACGTCGATCCCGGCACCATGAGCCCCTACCAGCATGGTGAGGTGTTCGTGACCGACGATGGTGCGGAGACCGACCTGGATCTGGGCCATTACGAGCGCTTCACCGGCGTCTCGGCCCGGCAGACGGACAACATCACCACCGGCCGCATCTATTCCAACGTGATCGCCAAGGAGCGCCGCGGCGACTACCTGGGCGCCACCGTGCAGGTGATCCCGCACGTCACCGACGCCATCAAGGAGTTCATCCTGGGCGACGTGAAGGATGAGGACTTCATCCTGTGCGAGATCGGCGGCACCGTCGGCGACATCGAGAGCACCCCGTTCCTGGAGGCCATCCGCCAGCTGGGCAACGATCTGGGGCCGGAGCGGGCGCTGTTCATCCACCTGACCCTGCTGCCCTACATCCCGTCGGCGGGTGAGCTGAAGACCAAGCCCACCCAGCACTCGGTGAAGGAGCTGCTGTCGGTCGGCATCCAGCCGTCCATCCTGCTGTGCCGCTCCGACCGTCCCATCCCGGAGAACGAGCGCCGCAAGATCGCCCTGTTCTGCAACATCCGGCAGGAGCGGGTGATCGCCGCCCTGGACGTGGACACCATCTACCACGTGCCGGTCAGCTATCACGAGCAGGGCTTCGACGAGCAGGTGCTGCGCTACTTCGGCCTGCCGGCCGACGAGGCGCCGGATCTCTCCCGCTGGAAGGAGATCGCCGCCCGCGTCCGCCAGCCGGAGGGCGAGGTCACCATTGCCGTGGTCGGCAAGTACACCAGCCTGCTGGACAGCTACAAGTCGTTGGCCGAGGCCCTGACGCACGGCGGCATCGCCAACAACGTCAAGGTCAAGCTGGATTGGATCGATAGCGAAATCTTCGAGGGCGGCGGCGCCGTGCAGCGGTTGGAAGGGGTGCACGGCATCCTGGTTCCCGGCGGCTTCGGCGAGCGCGGGTCCGAAGGCAAGATCCGCGCGGCCCAGTTCGCGCGTGAGCGCAACGTGCCCTATTTCGGCATCTGCTTCGGCATGCAGATGGCGGTCATCGAAGCCAGCCGCCACCTGGCGGGCCTGGAGGACGCGGGCTCATCCGAGTTCGGGCACAAGTACAAGCATCCCGTGGTCGGCCTGATGACCGAGTGGGTGCGGGGCAATGAGATGGAGAAGCGCGGCGCCGAGGGCGACCTGGGCGGCACCATGCGGCTGGGCGCCTATCCCTGCCAGCTGCTGCCGGGTACCAAGGTTGCGGAGGTCTATGGCGCCAACCATATCGAGGAGCGTCACCGCCATCGGTATGAGGTGAACATCACCTACAAGGACCAGCTGGAGAAGGTGGGCCTGAAGTTCTCAGGCCTGTCGCCCGACGGCGAGCTGCCGGAAATCGTCGAGATCCCGTCGCATCCCTGGTTCATCGGCGTGCAGTTCCATCCGGAACTGAAGTCCAAGCCGTTCGAGCCGCACCCGCTGTTCACCAGCTTCATCAGCGCCGCCATCGCGCAGAGCCGGCTGGTTTAAGCAGCAACGCCCGTAAAAGTCGCGAGGGGCCGCCGCATCACGAGCGGCGGCCCTTTCGCTTTAAAGAGGCACCGAGAGATGACCGATATCCGCACTGTCCGCATCCGTGACCTGGACGTGGCCAACGACAAGCCCTTCATGCTGATCGCCGGCCCCTGCCAGCTGGAAAGCCGCGCGCACGCGCTGGAGATGAGCCAGGCCCTGGTGGAGATCACCGCCAAGCTGGGCATCGGCCTCGTCTACAAGACCAGCTTCGACAAGGCCAACCGCACGTCGGTCAGCACCGCGCGCGGCCTGGGCATGGAAAAGAGCCTGCCCATCCTGGCCGAGGTGCGGGAGACGTTCGGCTGCCCCGTCCTGACCGACGTGCACACGGCGGAGCAGTGCGCCCCCGTGGCCGAGGTGGTGGACGTGCTGCAGATCCCGGCCTTCCTCTGCCGCCAGACCGACCTGCTGCTGGCCGCCGGCGAAACCGGCAAGGTCATCAATGTGAAGAAGGGCCAGTTCCTGGCGCCGTGGGACATGAAGAACGTGGCGGCCAAGATCGCCTCCACCGGCAACGAGAACATCCTGCTGTGCGAGCGCGGCGCCAGCTTCGGCTACAACACCCTGGTCAGCGACATGCGCAGCCTGCCCATCATGGCGCAGACGGGCTATCCGGTGGTGATGGACGCCACCCATTCCGTGCAGCAGCCGGGCGGGCAGGGCACCACCAGCGGCGGCCAGCGCGAATTCGTGCCGGTGCTGGCCCGCGCCGCCCTGGCCGTGGGCGTTGCCGCCGTCTTCATGGAAACCCATGAGAACCCCGATTGCGCCCCCAGCGACGGCCCCAACATGGTCAAGCTGAAGGACCTGCCGGCCCTGCTGGAAACCATGGTTGCCATCGACCGCATCGCCAAGGCCAACCCGATCTTCTGATCGGCGGCTTCGGTTCCTGCGTTTGAAGGATGGACACCGGCGGCGGGGGGACCTGCCGCCGGTGTTTCGTTATTGGATGCCGTGCGCCGCCAGCCAGCGCGTGGTGGCGGGCATGTCATAGATTTTGGCGCGCTGGGCCAGCGTATGACCCTCCTCGTCGCGCCCCTCCGGGCTGGCGCCCGCCTGCAGCAGGCGTACAGCGATAGCGTCGTTCCAAGTTGCGAAGACGGGCGCCAGGCCGTTCTTGTCCCGGATCGTGACATCGGCGCCGTTGGCCAGCAGTGTCTCCACCATGTCCAAATCGTCTGCCTCGAACAGTGGAGTGCGGCCCCGCCCGTCACGATGGTTGGGGTTGGCCCCGAGGGCGAGGAGCCGTTTGGCTGTGGCCAACCAAGCGTCGTGAGGCTTCCATCGGAAGCGTTGGAGGGAGCCCAGCGCCGTCTGACCGCCAACCATTTGCCGGCTTGGCTCTGTCACTGTGACGGCATCAACGTTGATCCCCGCCTCCACTGCGGCTTCAGCCAGGGCTGGGTCACACGCGGCGGCCCATCGTGCGAACAGATGATTGGCTTCACCGGGTCGCAACCGGGCCAGCCAACCGGCGGCGGTCAGTCGCTTGAAGACCGGTGCGCGCCCTTCCTCCATGGCATCACGCAGCAAATCAAGGCCGAGCAAGCTGTCAGACTGGCCGTCGCGCCCCTTGGTGACAGCCTCCAGCGGCAGTCCGCGGTCGATCATGTCCAAGAGTGTTTCCGTGGGCGGAACATCGGGGCCGTGCAGGACGATGGCGGCGGCGGATACGGACGTGAAGTCGAACCCGGTGGCGGCCAGCCACTCCACCAGCCCCGGCGCCCCTTCGATCCAGCGTGCCGTGTTGGTGACGCGATCAACCTCATCCTCCAGCGTTCTGACCACGGCCGGCATGCCCACCATGGTTCCGGCATAATCCTCGATGTGCTTGGTGCCTTTATCCGTTTCCAAGGTCAGGCTGTGGCGCGGCTGATCGCTGACCATGGCGACATAGCTGTCGGCCAGGTCGAAGAAATGGGCATCTTCGAAGCGGCGCGCCAGCGCTGCCACGGCCTCGCGCGGCACACGGTCCTCCTGCCGGCCGGGCACGAGCACGTCGGAAGAAAAGAAGGGCGGGCGGCGATAGGCGACGGTGGGGAAACGCTGGCCCGGTGGCAGGTCGCCGCCGCCGTCGAAGATGACACGGCCAGAGCCCTCGATCACCACGCTGTATTGCGGGCATCGTCCCATGCCACAGCCCAGGCGGGTTAAGGTTATCCGCAGCTTGCCAGCATCCAAAGCGGGAAACGGCTGCGGCTCGGGAGCCGCCCGCGCAGGTATGCCAGCCAGGGCCAGGAGCAATAGCCCGGCCGCGCTGAACCATCGGAACGGCAAGGCGGAGACCCTGGGTAATTGTTTCATGTTCTGCCGCCTAAGGCCGTCGCTTGTCCGTGCGCCGCCAGCCAGCGCGCGGTGGCTGGCATTCCATACCGCGCCACTCGGTCCGAGAGGGTGCGACCGTCGGTGTCGCGCCCCTCCGGGCTGGCCCGCACCTGCAGTTCGACGGTGGTCGCTTCCGCCAAGGAAGGCTCGCGAATGTCCGCCTGGTTGGTCAGGCGACCGAAGAACGCCGTGGAACTGAGGCCGATGGCGTCGTCAGCGCCACGGTTCAGGGCGCAGGCGCCGAGGATTGGGAGCAGGGCGGCGACCAGTAGACGGGCGACACGGCGCGGCGCTTGCGGCAAGGCGGACTCCCAACGGCGAAGTCATGGCAACTCTGCCATAACGGGTATAAAACATCCAATCTTCCCGTAAGAAAGAGCCTGCCCAGGCAAGCGGGGTAGGGGCTGGGCCGTCCCACAACCGCAGCCTTCAAATCGTCATAGGCGATACCGCGCCTGCCGGTCTTGCCTGGGGCCGGCCCTAAAGGCTATGACGGGCACCGTCCCGCCACGACGCATCCGCCGTCACGACGCATAAAGGGAAGAACCCATGTCCGCGATCATCGATATTCAGGGCCGCCAGATTCTCGACAGCCGGGGCAACCCGACCGTCGAGGTTGACGTTCGGCTGGAGTCCGGCGCCTTCGGCCGCGCCGCCGTGCCCTCCGGCGCCTCGACCGGTGCCCATGAGGCCGTTGAGCTGCGCGATGGCGACAAGAGCAAGTACCTGGGCAAGGGCGTGCTGAAGGCGGTCGAATCGATCAACAGCGAGATCTTCGACACCATCGGCGGCCTGGAATCCACCGACCAGGTGGCCATCGACACCGCCATGATCGAGCTGGACGGCACCCCCAACAAGGCACGCCTGGGCGCCAACGCCATCCTGGGCGTGTCGCTGGCCGTGGCCAAGGCGTCGGCGGCCGAGCTGGACCTGCCGCTGTACCGCTATGTCGGCGGCACCAACGCCCGCATCCTGCCGGTGCCGATGATGAACATCATCAACGGCGGCGCCCACGCCGACAACCCCATCGACATCCAGGAGTTCATGGTGATGCCGGTGGGCGCGGAGAGCTGCGCCGACGCCATCCGCATCGGCGCCGAGATCTTCCACGCCCTGAAGAAGAAGCTGAAGGACGCCGGCCACAACACCGCCGTGGGTGACGAGGGCGGCTTCGCTCCCAACCTTGCCTCCACCGACGAGGCCCTGTCCTTCATCATGAAGGCCGTCGAGGCCGCCGGCTACAAGCCCGGCGACGACGTGGTGCTGGCGCTGGACGCCGCCTCCACCGAGTTCTTCAAGGACGGCAAGTACGTGCTGGCCGGCGAGAACAAGACCCTCGATCCGGACGCCATGGTGCGTTACTGGACCGACCTGGTGGGCCGCTACCCCATCGTCAGCATCGAAGACGGCATGGCCGAGGATGACTGGGCCGGCTGGAAGGCCCTGACCGACGCCATCGGGTCCAAGGTGCAGCTGGTGGGCGACGACCTGTTCGTCACCAACCCGGCCCGCCTGACCGATGGCATCAAGAAGGGTGTGGCCAATTCCATCCTGGTGAAGGTCAACCAGATCGGCAGCCTGACAGAGACGCTGGAGGCCGTGCGCATCGCCCAGAGCAACGGTTACACCGCCGTGATGTCGCACCGCTCGGGCGAGACCGAGGACGCCACCATCGCCGACCTGGCCGTGGCCACCAACTGCGGCCAGATCAAGACCGGCTCGCTGTCGCGTTCCGACCGGATCGCCAAGTACAACCAGCTGATTCGGATTGAAGAGGCGCTGGACCTGGCGGCGGTGTTCCCGGGCCGTGGCGCCCTGAAGCGCGGCTGAAACCGGGCATCGTTCCGGTATCGTCCGGAATAGCCGGAAAGTGGGGGTGGAGGCGCTGCTTCCACCCCTTTTTCTTTGTGAAGTCGTGATTCAACGCCGACCGGCGGTTGGTATTCACATGAATTAAATACGGCGCACAGACTAGACGCCGCTTTCCATTTGACGGTTGCGGAACCCTTGTGGAACCATGGCGCCCATGATTGGCGCCCGTTCTTTCCGCACCGCATTGAACCGCGCCCTACGCCAGGTGGTCGCACCGGTGGTGGGGGCGTCCGTTGTCGCATACTTCGCCTATCACACGGTGCAGGGCGAACGCGGGCTGATGGCGCTGACCCAGCTGCAGACCCAGGTGACCCAGGCCAAGGCCCAGCTGGACCAGGTTCGCGCGGAACGCGAGGCCATGGAGCGCCGCGCCCGCCTGCTGCGCCCCGACAATCTGGACCCCGACATGCTGGAGGAAGAGTCCCGCAAGGTGCTCGATTTCTCCCGTCCGGATGACCTCGTGATCCTTCTCCCGGGCAAGCCTGCCCCGCATGAAGATAAGGACGCGCCGGCGAAAACGCCGTAAACCGCTGATAATCCTTCGATTAACCTGAATTCTGTTAATCGTAAATAATCCTTTTGAAGCAATGTTTTGCAGTGCACACTCCTTGCGTTGCGCTGCACTTGTGGTTAGCAGTGATGCCGTGCCGGCCGACCCGGCCCGGAATGCCCCCGGGGCTGCCCCCCAGGGAATTGCGACGCTAAACGCCCACGCTTGAGAAGGGAGACGCCAGTGGCCACGACCACGAGACGCCGTGCCAAGCCCGCTGAGAACGCAGCGCCGGAGCCGACCCAGGAGGAACTCCTCCACTACTACAAGGAGATGTTGCTGATCCGCCGCTTCGAGGAGAAGGCCGGTCAGCTGTACGGCATGGGCCTCATCGGCGGTTTCTGCCACCTCTACATCGGCCAGGAGGCCGTGGTGGTGGGCATGCAGGCGGCGCAGCTGCCGGGCGACAGCGTCATCACCAGCTACCGTGACCACGGCCACATGCTGGCCTGCGGCATGGACGCCAAGGGCGTGATGGCGGAACTGACCGGGCGCGCGGGCGGCTATTCCAAGGGGAAGGGCGGCTCGATGCACATGTTCTCGCGCGAGAAGAACTTCTACGGCGGCCACGGCATCGTCGGCGCCCAGACGCCCATCGGCACTGGCCTGGCCTTCGCCCACAAGTACAAGAAGGACGGCTGCATCGACGTCTGCTACCTGGGTGACGGCGCCGTCAACCAGGGCCAGGTCTATGAGTCCTTCAACATGGCCGCCCTGTGGAAGCTTCCGGTGATCTACGTCATCGAGAACAACAAGTACGCCATGGGCACCTCGCAGCAGCGCGCCTCCGCGGGTGAGCTGTACCTGCGCGGCAGCGCCTACGGCATCCCCGGCAAGCAGGTCAACGGTATGGACGTGCTGGAGGTCAAGAAGGCCGCCGACGAGGCCGTGGCCTATGTGCGCGGCGGCAACGGCCCCATGATCCTGGAGATGAAGACCTACCGCTACCGCGGCCACTCCATGTCCGACCCGGCCAAGTACCGTACGAAGGAAGAGGTCAACAAGATGCGGTCGGAATATGACTGCATCGACCATCTGAAGTCGCTGCTGTTCACCAAGGGCTACGCCGACGAGGAAAGCCTGAAGGTCATCGACCGCGATGTGAAGGCCGTCGTCACCGAGGCCGCCGACTTCGCGACCACCAGCCCCGAGCCCGACGCGTCGGAGCTGTGGACCGATATCCTCGTCGAAGCCTGATCGCTGGCCGGAGAATAAGAAAATGCCCATCGATATCCTGATGCCGGCCCTGTCCCCCACCATGACCGAAGGCAAGCTGGCCAAGTGGGTGAAGAAGGAAGGCGACACGATCAAGGCCGGTGACGTCATCGCCGAGATCGAGACCGACAAGGCCACCATGGAAGTGGAAGCGGTCGACGAAGGTACCCTGGCCAAGATCCTGGTGCCGGAAGGTACCGAGAACGTGGCCGTGAACACCGCCATCGCCCTGCTGGCCGGTGAAGGCGAGAGCGCCAGCGACGTGAGCGCCGCCAAGGGCGCCTCCAACACGCCGTCCGCGCCCAAGACCGAGCCCGCCCAGGGCGAGGCCGCCGTAACCCCGAAGGAGGAGGCGTCCAAGGCCGCCCCCGCCGCCCCGGCGGTGAAGGCCCCGGTGGCCCCGCCGCCGTCGGACGAGGACCGCTTCTTCAAGAACACCCAGACCATGACGGTGCGCGAGGCCCTGCGCGACGCCATGGCCGAGGAAATGCGCAAGGACGGCAGCGTCTTCGTCATGGGCGAGGAAGTGGCCGAGTACCAGGGCGCCTACAAGGTGACCCAGGGCCTGCTGCAGGAGTTCGGCCCCGACCGCGTGATCGACACCCCCATCACCGAGCACGGCTTCGCCGGCCTGGCGGTGGGCGCGGCGTTCGGCGGCCTGCGCCCGGTCGTGGAGTTCATGACCTTCAACTTCTCGATGCAGGCCATCGACCACATCATCAACTCCGCCGCCAAGACGCTGTACATGTCCGGCGGCCAGATGGGCTGCCCCATCGTGTTCCGTGGCCCCAACGGCGCCGCCGCCCGCGTGGCCGCGCAGCACAGCCAGGAATACAGCAGTTGGTACGCCCACATCCCGGGCCTGAAGGTGGTGTCGCCCTATAGCGCCGCCGACGCCAAGGGCCTGCTCAAGGCGGCCATCCGCGACCCGAACCCCGTGGTCTTCCTGGAAAACGAAATCCTGTACGGCCACAGCTTCGAGGTGCCGACCGATCCGGACTTCATCATCCCGATCGGCCGCGCCAAGATCGAGCGCGCGGGCACGGACGTGACCATCACCGCCTTCTCGCTGCAGGTGGGCATGGCCCTGGCCGCCGCCGACAAGCTGGCGGAGCAGGGGATCAGCGCCGAGGTCATCAACCTGCGCAGCATCCGTCCCCTGGACGTCCACACCATCGTGGAAAGCGTGAAGAAGACCAACCGCCTGGTCTCGGTGGAAGAGGGCTGGCCCTTCGCCGGCATCGGCGCGGAAATGTCCGCGGTGATGATGGAACACGCCTTCGACTACCTGGATGCGCCCGTGGTGCGCGTGCACGGCAAGGACGTGCCCATGCCCTACGCCGCCAATCTGGAAAAGCTGGCCCTGCCGCAGGTGGATGACGTCGTCACCGCCGCCAAGGCCGTGCTGTACCGCTGAACCGGCCGGGAAGGCGCCCCGACCCTGTCATGAGAAGGGGCGCCTTCTGCCGCATCCGTCAGAGATTTGGGGCGCCTGGCCTGACGCCACGGCCCCCTGGGGGAGATCAAACCCATGCCGATCGATATCCTGATGCCGGCCCTGTCGCCCACGATGACCGAGGGCAAGCTGGCCAAGTGGGTGAAGAAGGAAGGCGACACGATCAAGGCCGGTGACGTCATCGCCGAGATCGAGACCGACAAGGCCACCATGGAAGTGGAGGCCGTGGACGAGGGCACGCTGGGCAAAATCCTGGTGCCCGAGGGCACCGAGGGCGTGGCGGTGAACGCCAAGATTGCCGTCCTGCTGGAGGAAGGCGAGAGCGCCGACGCCCTGAACGCGGCGCCCAAGCCCGCCGCCGCTCCGGCGCCGGCTCCCGCGCCGGCCAAGACCGAAGCCACCGCTCCGGCCCCGGCCAAGAGCGAGGCCGCCCCGGCCGCCGCCGCTCCGGCGCATGACAGCAAGCGCGTGTTCGCCAGCCCGCTGGCCCGCCGCATGGCCGCCCAGTCCGGCCTGGACCTGGCCAAGGTTTCCGGCACCGGCCCGTCCGGCCGCATCGTGAAGGCCGACGTGGAGGCCGCCTTGAAGGGTGGTGCTGCCAAGGCCGCCCCGGCCGCCGCCGCTCCCACCGCCGCCGCCGCTCCGGCTCCGGCCGCTGCCGCTGCTCCGAAGGGCATCGACGCCAAGGCTTTGGCCGACAAGCTGGGCATGAAGTACAAGGTCCTGCCCAACAGCGGCATGCGCAAGACCATCGCCAAGCGCCTGACCGAGGCCTGGCAGACCATTCCCCACTTCGGCCTGCAGGTCGATTGCGAGATCGACGCCCTGCTGGCGCTGCGCGCCCAGCTGAACGAGAAGTCGGGCGAGAAGGTGTCGGTCAACGACTTCGTCGTGAAGGCCGTGGCCGTCGCCCTGCGCAAGGTGCCGGAGGCCAACGTCTCCTGGCATGAGGACGGCATCCTGCAGTACGAGGGCGTGGACGTCTCCGTGGCCGTGGCCACCGACGGCGGCCTGATCACCCCCATCGTGAAGAACGCCGACCAGAAGGGCCTGGCCACCATCTCCGCCGAGGTGAAGTCCCTGGCCGCCAAGGCCAAGGAAGGCAAGCTGAAGCCCGAGGAATTCCAGGGCGGCACCTTCAGCGTGTCCAACCTGGGCATGTTCGGGATCAAGAGCTTCACCTCCATCATCAACCCGCCGCAGAGCTGCATCCTGTCCGTGGGTGCCGGTGAGAAGCGGCCGGTGGTGAAGGGCGATGCCCTGGCCGTGGCCACCGTCATGAGCCTGACGCTGACGGTGGACCACCGCTCGGTCGATGGCGCCGTGGGTGCGAAGTACCTGCAGGTCCTGAAGAAGCTGATCGAGGACCCCATCACGCTGATGCTGTGATGCCGCATCCCCGGAAGCGCCCGCCGCTTCCGGGGATTTCTCCTGTCGTTGACCAAAAGCGCAGGGCGAGCGCCCCACGGGTTGGGCGGTCCCGGCGCCTTTTGAAGGGAACAGACCGAAATGGCCGATACCGAATTCGACGTGCTGGTCCTGGGCGCCGGCCCCGGCGGTTATGTCGCCGCCATCCGCGCCGCCCAGCTGGGCCTGAAGGCCGCGGTGGTGGAACGTGAACACCTGGGCGGCATCTGCCTGAACTGGGGCTGCATCCCGACCAAGGCTCTGCTGCGCTCCGCCGAGATCTACGGCTACATGAAGCACGCCGACGCCTACGGCCTGACCGTCAGCGGCGTGGGCTTCGACCTGCCCAAGGTGGTGAAGCGCTCCCGCCAGGTGGCGAACCAGCTGTCGGCCGGCGTGAAGAGCCTGTTGAAGAAGAACAAGGTGCCGGTGTTCGACGGCACCGGCAAGCTGGCCGGCGGCGGCAAGGTCACCGTGACCGCCAAGGACGGGGCCAGCCAGACCCTGGCGGCCAAGCATATCATCATCGCCACCGGCGCCCGCGCCCGCTCCCTGCCGGGCCTGGAGCCGGACGGCAAGTTCGTGTGGTCGTACAAGGAGGCCCTGGTCCCCGACACCATGCCGAAGTCGCTGCTGGTGGTCGGTTCCGGCGCCATTGGCATCGAATTCGCCAGCTTCTTCCGCACCCTGGGTGCCGAGGTGACGGTGGTCGAGGTCATGGACCGCGTCCTGCCGGTGGAGGATGAGGAAATCTCCGCCTTCGCCCGCAAGCAGTTTGAAAAGCAGGGCATGAAGATCATCACCGGCGGCAAGGTGACCAAGCTGGACAAGGGTGCCACCACGGTCACCGCCCATGTCGAGGTGGGCGGCAAGGTGGAGACCCTGACGGTGGAGCGTGTCATCACCGCCGTCGGCATCCAGGCCAACACCGAGAACATCGGCCTGGAGAACACCAAGGTGAAGCTGGACCGCGGCCACATCGTGACCGACGGCTACCTGCGCACGGACGAGCCGGGCGTCTACGCCATCGGCGACGTGGCCGGCGCCCCCTGGCTGGCGCACAAGGCCAGCCATGAAGGCGTGATCTGCGTGGAGAAGATCGCCGGCGTGAAGGACGTCCACCCGATGGACAAGCTGAACATCCCGGGCTGCACCTACTGCAACCCGCAGGTGGCCAGCGTCGGCCTGACCGAAGCCAAGGCCAAGGCCGCCGGCTATGAGGTCAAGGTCGGCCGCTTCCCCTTCATCGGCAACGGCAAGGCCATCGCCCTGGGCGAGGCCGAGGGCCTGGTGAAGACGGTGTTCGACGCCAAGACCGGCGAGCTGCTGGGCGCCCACATGGTGGGAGCCGAGGTGACGGAGCTGATCCAGGGCTACGTCGTCGGCAAGACCTTGGAAACCACCGAGGCCGAGCTGATGCACACCATCTTCGCCCACCCGACCCTGTCGGAAATGATGCATGAGTCGGTGCTGGCCGCCTACGGCCGCGCGATTCATTACTAAGCGTTCCCTCAGGCGCCGGCGCCCGCGTCCGCGGGCTTGGCTTCCTCGCTGTGCCCTGCGGTACTCGCTGCGGGGCTGGCGGTCGCCAGCCTGGTTAGAGTTGAGGGGTAAGGTGCTGGGGCGATATCGGGGTCGGAACGGAGGAGCGATGCATGCGTGGGGTTCGCCCGGCGCACTTGGCCTTCCGCTCCGGCCCCCTTATGTTTCAGGAACATTCGTTTCAAAGGCTGCACGCCCATGACCGCCGACAAGATCCGCCATCCGGAAAAGCAAAACCGCCCGGACAACCCCATCCAGCGCAAGCCGGAATGGTTGCGGGTGAAGGCCCCGGCTGGCGGCGTGTTCAACGAGACGCGCAACCTGATGCGCGGCCTGAAGCTGAACACGGTATGCGAGGAGGCGGCGTGCCCCAACATCGGGGAATGCTGGAAGCAGCGCCACGCCACCTTCATGATCCTGGGCGCCGTCTGCACCCGCGCCTGCGCCTTCTGCAACGTGGCCACCGGCCGTCCCGACCTGCTGGACCCGCATGAGCCCGACAACGTGGCCGAGGCCGTGGCGCGGCTGAAGCTGCAGCACGTGGTGGTCACCTCCGTCGACCGCGACGACCTGCCCGACGGTGGTGCCGAGCATTTCGCCCGCACCATTCGCGCCATCCGCCGCGAGGCGCCAGAGGCCACCATCGAGGTGCTGACGCCCGACTTCATGAAGAAGCAGGGCGCCATCGAGACGGTGGTGGAGGCCCGCCCCGACGTGTTCAACCATAACCTGGAGACGGTGCCGCGCCTGTACCCGGGCATCCGCCCCGGCGCCCGCTATTTCACCTCGCTGTCCCTGCTGTCGCGGGTGCGTGAGCTGGACCCCAGCATTTTCACCAAGTCCGGCATCATGGTCGGCCTGGGCGAAACCAAGGAGGAGGTGGGCCAGGTCATGGACGACCTGCGCGCGGCGGATGTGGACTTCATCACCATCGGCCAGTACCTGGCGCCCACGCCCAAGCATGCGCCGGTGGACCGTTTCGTTACGCCGGATGAGTTCGCCAGCTATGCAACCATGGCCCGGGGCAAGGGTTTCCTGATGGTGTCCAGCTCCCCGCTGACCCGCAGCAGCCACCATGCCGGCGACGATTTCGTGAAGCTGCGCGAAGCCCGCGAGGCCAAGCTGGCCGGTCGCCCGCTGTCGTCCCAGACGGTTTCGGGGGCGACCGCCGCCGAAGCCGCCGCCGAGTAAGCCTCATGCCCACGCACGCCGAGAAGCGCGTCCTGCCTTACACGCCGGAACAGCTGTTCCAGCTGGTGGCGGACGTGGAGAAGTATCCGGAGTTCCTGCCCTGGGCGGTGGCGGCCCGTATCCGCCGCCGCGAGGGCAATACCTTCTGGGCCGACTTGGTGATCGGCTTCAAGATGGTGCGCGAGCGCTTCACCTCCAAGGTGGTGCTGAGCGAGCCCGGCCGCCGCATCGACGTGGCCTATACCGAGGGCCCGTTCCACTACCTGAACAACCATTGGATCTTCGAGCCGCACGCCGACGGCTGTCTGCTGGACTTCTACGTGGATTTTGAGTTCCGCAACCTCATCCTGCAGAAGATCATCGGCGCCCTGTTCGGCGAAGCCGTGCGCCGCATGGTCGCCGCCTTCGAGGCCCGGGCGCACCAGCTGTACGGCGCGCCCGGCGGCCGGCCGGTGGGAGCGGTGTGAAACCGCCAATGGTCGAGGCCGTGAAGATCCTCTCGGGTTCCAATCCGGCGCGACGCGTTCTGGTCGTCCGGCGCCCCGATGGATTCTACGCGCTGCGTCCGCAATACCACTATCGCAACGTCTGGGAAGGCACCTTGGTGGCGGAAGGGTGGGCTCCGTTACCCGAGCCCAGCAGCCTGTATGAGACGGCGCTGTTGGCTGAGCGGGAGGCCTTCGCCGAGTTTCCTTGGCTGCGGCATCCAGGTGCCCGTTAGGAAAACGGGGCGCGCATCAGTCCATTGCTTCACCGGGTGGCACTGCGGCGTTTAAGCCCGGCTTAAATTTTGATGCCGCCCCACCTCCCTGGTATGGTTACCCCCAACGTGGGGACCATAAATAGGGCAGGGATAGGAATGAGGCATTCTGTGACGCGCGTGCTGGCGGGCGCGCTGTTGGCCGGCTGCGCCTTCACCGCTTTGGATGCCTCGGCGCAGGCGGTCGAGAAAAAGCCCCTCACGCACGAGACCCTGTGGATGATGAAGCGCGTGGGTGCGCCCATCACCAGCCCCAACGGCAAGTGGGTGCTGTTCTCCATGGTCGAGCCCTCGTACGAGCAGGACAAGTCGGTCACCGACCTGTGGCTGGTGCCGACCGACGGCAGCGCCGCCCCCCGGCGTCTGACCAACACCAAGGGCGGCGAGAGCGACCCCGTCTGGTCGCCTGACAGCGGCAGCATCGCCTTCGCCGCCAAGCGCGAGGGCGATGAAGTCGAGCAGATCTATGTGCTGGACCTGGCCCAGGGCGGGGAGGCGCGGCGCGTCACCACCGTTTCCACCGGCGCCAGCCACCCGCAATGGCGCCCCGACGGCAAGGCCATCCTGTTCGAGAGCCGCGTCTTCCCCGGCGCCACGGACGATGAGGCCAACAAGAAGATCGCGGCGGAGCGCAAGGCGCGGAAATACAACGTCCGCACCTATGAGCACTTCCCTGTCCGCTATTGGAACGAATGGCTGGATGACCGGCAGCCCACGGTGATGGTGCAGGGGCTGGAGCCGGGGGCCGTGGCCCGGGACATCCTGTCGTCCACGGCCTTCGCCCACACCGACGGCTTCAGCGGCATGCAGGGGGAGAGCAGCGTCTCGCTGTCCCCCATCTGGAGCCCGGACGGCGGCGAGATCGTCTTCGAGGCGACGCAGGCGCGCTGGAACGCCGCCTTCGCCCACGTGCCCTACCATCTCTACCGCATCCCGGCGGCGGGCGGCGCGGAACCGCGGGAGGTCACGGCGGCGCCCGGCGGCTATGGCCACGCGGCCTTCAGCCCGGACGGCAAGAATCTCTACTTCACCTACATGCCGCAGAACGATGAGGTCTACAACCTGCCGCGTCTGTCGCGGGTGGCCTGGCCGGCCGGTGGTGCCGCCACCCTGGTGGCGCGCGACTTCGACCGCCAGCCGACGCAGTACGCCCTATCGCCCGACAGCCGCACCGTCTATCTGCTGGCGCCCGACGGCGCGTCGGAAAACCTGTACAGTGTGCCGGCCGAGGGCGGCAAACCTGCCCTGGTGGCGCAGCCCAAGGTCGGCGGCTACACCGCGCTGTCCCTGCCCAAGTCGGGCAAGCTGCAGCTGATCGCCCAGTACGGCAGTTCGGTGAACCCGGCAGAAATCGTGAGGATCGATCCCAATGGGAAAGCCAGCGGGATGGAAGGCGAGAAGGGTGGACATACCAACCTGACCAATATCGACACCGCCATCGCCGCCGGTATCGACTGGCAGCCGCCGCAGCACTTCACCTTCACCTCGGCCAAGGGGCGGACCATCCACAGCATGATCGTGCTGCCGCCCCATTTCGATCCCAACATGAAATACCCGCTGTTCGTCTTCATCCACGGCGGGGCGGCCAGCAACAACCCGGATCAGATCGGCCTGCGCTGGAACTATCACCTGCTGGCGGCCAGCGCCGGCGGCACCGTCATCCTGATGACGGACTACACCGGTTCCACCGGTTTCGGCGAAGCCTTCGCCCAGGCCATCAAGCTGGACCCGCTGAAGACCCCGGCCGATGAGATCAACCAGGCGGCGGATGAGGCCATCAGGCGCTTCCCCTTCATCGATGCCAGCCGCCAGTGCGCCGGCGGCGCCAGCTACGGCGGCCACCTGACCAACTGGCTGGAGGCCACCACCACCCGCTACCGCTGCCTGGTCAGCCACGCCGGTGAGGTCGATCTGCTGACCCAGTGGGGCGAGAGCGACGGCATCTACAACCGCGAGGTCAACAACGGCGGCCCGCCCTGGGAAGGCAACGCCATCTGGCGCGAGCAGAGCCCCATCACCTATGCGGCCAACTGGAAGACGCCCATGCTGATGAGCATCGGCGAGCGCGATTACCGCGTGCCCCTGGGTAACACGCTGGAGGCCTGGGCGGTGCTGCAGCACCAGCACGTGCCCAGCCGCCTGCTGGTCTGGCCCGACGCCTGGCACTGGATCACCAAGCCCGAGGACAGCCGCCACTTCTACCAGGAGGTGGGGGACTGGCTGGCCAAGTACCTGCAAGCGACCTCACCTTAAGGCTAGGGACTGATCCTTTTCGCCGCCTCAGGCGTATCGCCCACCGTCGCCAGTCCATCCAGGATGGCGGCATGGTGGCGTGGTCGGGATGCGCGAGGGTGATGGAATGATGGGCTACAACGGTCTGGCGCCGGACGGATGCGCCGTGGTTGTCGGGGCAGGGGGGCTGGGCCGTGCCCTGGCCGTCGCGTTGGAGGAACGTGGCGCCCATGCCCATGTGATCCTGACCGGCAGGCGGGAGGACCCGCCCTGCGACATCACCGACGAACGCGCAGTGGCCGCCCTGGCCCAGCGGGTATGGGACACGGGCCTGTCCCTGCGCACCGTCATCGTCGCGTCGGGCTTCCTGCACGGGCCGGGGCCGGAGCCCTATCAGGCCTTCGCCCCGGAGAAGACCTGGCGCCAGCTGGACCCCGCCCATCTGGCCCATGCCTTCGCCGTCAACGCCATCGGCCCGGCGCTGCTGGCCAAGCATCTGCTGCCCCTATTCCCAGCCAGCCGGCGCTGCGTCTTCGCCGCCCTGTCCGCCAAGGTCGGCTCCATCGCCGACAACAGCGCCGGCGGCTGGTACGCCTACCGCGCCAGCAAGGCCGCGCTGAACCAGATCATCCGCACTGCGGCCATCGAGTTGGCCCGAACCCGCCCCCTGTCGCTCTGCGTTGCCGTCCACCCCGGCACCGTGGACACGCCCCTGTCGGCCCCCTTCGCCAAAACCGGCTTGGAGGTGCGCAAGCCGGACCGGGCGGCATCGCAAATCCTGGACATGCTGGACCGCCTGACCCCCGATGACACCGGCCGCTTCTGGGCGTACGACGGGCGGGAGCTGCCGTGGTGACGGGCTCAGGCCGCCACCAGGGCCGCCCACTCCAACCCGAACCGCTGCAGGTATTTCCTGAGCCGGTCGGCGTCGTTTGATGACGCGCGGCGGGTGCGCGACGCGCTGAACAGGGTGCGGCCGGCTTCCGACAGGCTGCGGCAGGGGCTGTGCGCTGTCGGTCAGGGCGCGGTGCGCTTTCGGGACTGCCGCTTTCTGGGGCAGGCGGCCTGCTCCTTATTTGCCCACCGTCGTCACCTTGACCGCCTTCTGCGGGCCGGCGGTGATGGTGGTGCCGGTGGCGTCGGGGATGAAGCGGATGGGCACCTCGATCTGCTTGGTGCAGGTGCGCAGGGTCCACACCTCGCGCCAGGGCGGCGACTTGCCGCCAGGGGCGGGAAGTGCCTCGCGGTCCACGAACCGCGTGTCAGCCACATACTCGCGGGCGCATCCCTCCTCGGTGGCGCCGGGGGTGATCTTCACCAGCTGATCCACCTGCTGGATGGCGTCGCGCTGCAGCAGCACGTCGGTGTGCGTGCCGCCGGGCAGCAGGGCGCCCATGCCGATGGCCTGGCCCGCCTGCTTCCAGCCGATGACGTTCAAGGTGCGGGTGATGCCGCAGCCGGCCAAGGTCACCTGCTGGCGCCAGATGCCGGTCTGCAATTGGCCGGTGGTGTCGAACACCAGGGGCTGGAACACCGCCACGTCGGTCGACACCGTGGCCTGGGCGCTGGGGCAGGGCTCGTTCATGACCACGGCCGATTGCTGGGCCGTGGCCAGGGTCATCTGCCGCACCCCGGAATCGGCGAACAGCCTGGCCGTGTTGGCCTGGTCATCGGCCAGGGCCGTGCCTGATGTCAGGAACAGGGCGAGGGCGGTGGCGATGCCGGTGCGCGTCATGGTCTTATTCCCCCAGGCTGTACTGTGCCGGTTCCCAGACATAGCTCTTGGGATCGGCCTTGCCGTCGGTTGCGTCCTTGGGCCGGACGTGGCCGATGCCGGGGAAGGACAGGTGGGCGGCGGCCACCCAATAGCCGTCCTTGGCGGCCTCGGCATAGGCCTTGGCGCGCTGCTGGTAGGCGGCGGGGCTGTCGCTGTCGAACTGGATGGTGGTGGCCGGGGTGTCGAACTGCACCGCCGCCACGTGCATCAGGTCGCCCCAGAACACCATCTTCTGCCCTTTGCTCTCGGCGGCGTAGGTGGTGTGGCCGGGCGTGTGGCCATGGGCGGGAAGGGCGGTGATGCCGGGGAACAGCGAGGTAACGCCGTCAAAGGTCTTCAGCTTGCCGGCGGCGGCGTAGACGTCCAGCAGCTTGTGGGCGGCGGCGAAGCCGCCCCGCTTGTCGGCTGGCGCCTTGGCCTCGGCCTCCGCGCTCAGCCAATGGCCCTTTTCTGCCGCGTCGACATAGACGGTGGCGTTGGGGAAGTTCATGTGGCCGTCGGTGGTCAGGCCGCCGATATGGTCGCCGTGCATATGGGTGATCAGCACCGCGTCCACCTGATCGGGCGTGTAGCCGGCGGCCTTGAGGTTCGCCAACAGGTTGCTGGGGGCCTTGGGGCCCAGCAGGCCGTTGGCGCCGGTGTCCACCAAGATCAGTTGCGACCCGGTGTTGATCAGGAAGGCGTTGACCGAGGTCGGGGTCGGGCTGGGCTGGTGGTTGCGCGCCAGGGCGGCCCGCACCTTCTCCGGCGTGGTGTTGGTCATCAGCGTGTCGATGGGCAGCGTGGCCACCGTGTCGTTCAGCGCCGTGATCTCGAAATCGCCCAGCATCAGGCGATAATAGCCCGGCGCCTGGGTCTTCACCTGGGGTGCGGCGGCGCGGGTGGTAGAGGGCAGGGCCACCAGGGACAGCGACAGTGGGGCGGCGGCGAGCGCCAGGGCCAGGCTGAGGGAACGCAAGGACATGAAGGAACTCCGGAAGGCGGGGCCCATAAAGCGGGGCTTTGGGGGCGGCACAGGGCGCCAGACTATGCCCCAGTTTCTCCGGCGCGCAACCCAGGCGGCGCGCCGACACCACTCTTTCCCTGCGGTCAGATGTCCTGGCGCGTTGGTTGACGCGGGTTCCATCCATCCCCCAAGCTGTTGGGTGGGGAAAGCGGGCCGGGGGGCGTTATGCGCGGGCGCGTCGTGGGGGTGTTGGTCTGCCTGCTGCTGTTCAAGACCGTGGTGGCGCGGGCGGACGACCTGGTCCATCTTGCGGCCCGGCCGCAGGTTCCGCCCCCGGTGGCGGGGGGAACCGTCGGGCCTGCGCGCCTGGGTGATGGCATCGTTCTCATTCCCGGTTCCTACCGGCCCGGCCAGCCCTTGCCGCTGCTGGTAATGCTACATGGCGCCAGTCAGCGCGGCGCCGACATGGTGGCCCGCCTGGCGCCGGTGGCGGAGGCCCGTGGGGTGATCATCGCGGCCCCCGACTCCGGGGATTACACTTGGGACATGCTGGCGGCGCGCAAGCATGAGGCGGATGAGCGCTGGGGCCCCCGGTATGGCACCGATCCGGCGCGCATCGATGCCTTCCTGGCCCAGGTCTTCGCCCGCTACGCTGTGGACCCGTCCCGGGTGGCGCTGGCGGGCTTTTCCGATGGGGCGACCTACGCCCTGTCGCTGGGGCCGGAAAACCTGGACCTGTTTACCGCGCTGATTGCCTTTTCCCCTGGGCGCATTGCGCCGCTGCATACCCAAGGGGACCCGCCCGGCGGCGGTCAGACGCGAGTCTTCATCAGCCACGGCAAGGCCGACCGCGTGCTGCCCCTGGAAGAGACCGCGCGCACCACCGCACCGGCGTTCAAGCGGCGGGGTTTCCTGGTGGAACTGCGGGTGTTCGATGGCGGGCATGTCATGCCGCCTGAGGTGGTGGATAGCGCCCTGGACTGGTGGTTGGGACCCGGTTGAGTATGTCCTAGGCCGTTGCGCCACCACCCGCCGCGGCTAGGCCCATCGCCAGCGCCCGCGCCACGGCCGCCAGACGCACCGCCTCGCGGTCGCCGGAGAAGACGTGGCGTTCCACCGCCACCGGGCGGTCCCGGCGCGCGCAGCCCAGGTAGACCAGGCCCACCGGCTTCTCCAAGCTGCCGCCGCCGGGGCCGGCGATGCCGGTGACCGACAGGGCGATGTCGGCGCGGGAGCGGGCCAGCAGCCCCTCCGCCATGGCGTGCGCAACCTCGCGGCTGACGGCGCCGTGCAGGGC
This sequence comes from Nitrospirillum amazonense, assembly GCF_007828035.1. Lineage (GTDB taxonomy): Bacteria > Pseudomonadota > Alphaproteobacteria > Azospirillales > Azospirillaceae > Nitrospirillum > Nitrospirillum amazonense. Next base: position 298,732 of record NZ_VITV01000002.1, read on the forward strand.
GATCAGGCCATCGGGCACGCCCAGCAGGTCGATCTTGGCCTGGTTGCTGTAGGTGACCACGCCCCGGTCGACCACGGCGGAGGAGCCGGCAATGGCGGTCAGGCTGGCGGAGATCAGGCCGCCGGTGCAGGATTCGGCCGTGGCCAGCCACAGGCCGCTGGCCTGGCAGGCGGCCAGCAGGCGTTCGGCCGCGCGTGTGATCTCCGCCGGGAACATGGGGTTAGACCTTCGACGTCGGCCAGGGAAGGCGCACGGTGCAGGTCGCCATGGCGGCGATGCCCTCGCGCCGGCCGGTGAAGCCCAGGCCCTCGGTGGTGGTGGCCTTCACGGAGACACGGTCGGGCGCGATCCCCAGCAGGTCGGCCACGCGGGCCACCATGGCCTCGCGGTGGGGGCCCACCTTGGGGCGCTCGCAGATGACGGTGATGTCGCAATGGGCGATGGCCCCGCCCTTGGCCGTCACCAGGCTGGCGGCGTGCTGCAGGAACTTGCCGCTATCGGCGCCGCGCCAACGCTCGTCCGTGGGCGGGAAGTGGCTGCCGATGTCGCCGGCCCCGATGGCGCCCAGGATGGCGTCGGTCAGGGCGTGCAGGCCCACGTCGGCGTCGGAATGACCCTCCAGCTTGTGGGTGTGCGGCACCTTCAGGCCGCAGAGGACGATGTGGTCGCCTTCCGTGAACTTGTGCACGTCATAGCCGTGGCCCACGCGGACGTCGCCCAACTCGTTCATGATGATCTTCTCCGCCCGCGCCAGATCCTCGGCATGGGTCACTTTCAGGTTGTCGGGATTGGTGGGCACCAGGCGCACGGGGAAACCGGCCTTCTCCGCCACGGCGGCGTCATCGGTCAGTTCCTGGCCCGCCAGGTCGCGGTGCGCCTTCAGGATGTCGGGGAAGCGGAAGCCCTGAGGGGTCAGTGCCCGCCACAGGGCGGTGCGGTCCACCGTGGCGGCCACGGCGCCCTCCCTGTCCGCACGCTTCAGGGTGTCACTGACATTGGCCGCCGCCAGGGCGGCCGGCACCTCGGCCAGGGCCCGGATGACGGCGGAGATGCTGGCGGCGTCCACCAGGGGCCGGGCGGCGTCGTGGATCAGCACCAGGTCATAGCCGCCGTCGGCCGCCGCGGCCTCCAGCCCATTGCGCACGCTGTCCTGGCGGGCCGCACCCCCGGCCACGGGCGGGGGCAGGTCCAGGCCGGTGACGGCCGCCTCATAGAGGTCGCGGTGGGCCGGATTGATCACCACCCGCACGGCCGTCACCTCCGGATGGTTCTGGAACGCGGCCACGGTGCGGGCCAGGACGGGGCGGCCGGCCAGGGACAGGTATTGCTTGGGCATGTCCCCGCCGAAGCGGGAACCGCTGCCGGCGGCGACAATCAGGGCAAGGCAGGACGGCATGGCTGGTCAAAACACCATGAAAAGGAAGGCGGGCGAGGGATGGTGACACTTATCCCCATTTCCCGACGAGAGATATCCCCCCTTAAGACCTTGCCGCTAGGCTTGTTTGTCCGCCGGCGCCCACGATCTGCCATGCCACCGCGCCATACCATAGTCGCATCCGCCGTCTTCGGCGGCGTCGCTTCCCTTTGGCGGGGGCTCATGATAGCTTGAACGCCTAATTTTGTAGCAGTCATGGAAAGCGCCTAGGAAATGGGCAGTAAGTTAGCGCCGATTCAGGTCGGTCCCGTCACCATTCAGGATCCGGTGATCCTGGCGCCCATGTCGGGCGTGACCGACACGCCCTTCCGCCGCCTAGTGAAGCGCGCCGGCGCGGGCCTGGTCGTTTCCGAGATGATCGCCAGCCAGGCGATGATCCGCGCCACCCGCGAGTCCGAAAAGAAGATCGACCCCAACGCCCAGGAAGGCGTGCTGTCCGTTCAGCTGGCGGGCTGCGAGCCCGAGGTGATGGCGGAGGCGGCGAAGCTGTGCGTGGACCGGGGCGCCTCCATCATCGACCTCAACTTCGGCTGCCCGGTGAAGAAAGTGGTGAACGGCTATGCCGGTTCCGCCCTGATGAAGGACGAACCGCTGGCCGGCCGCATCCTGGACGCCGTGGTCAAGGCCGTGTCCGTGCCCGTGACCCTGAAGATGCGCAAGGGCTGGGATGAGCGGAACCTGAACGCGCCGCGCCTGGCCAGGATCGCGGAGGAGTGCGGCATCCGCATGATCACCGTGCACGGCCGCACCCGCAACCAGATGTACAACGGCGTCGCTGACTGGGCCTTCATCCGCCAGGTGAAGGATGCCGTGTCGCTGCCGGTCATCGCCAACGGCGACATCGTCGACTTCCCCGATGTCACCCGCTGCCTGGAAGAGAGCGGCGCCGACGGTGTCATGATCGGCCGCGGCACCTATGGCCGTCCTTGGTTCATCAACCAGGTCATCCAGATGCTGCGCACCGGTGCCGCCCCGGCCGAGCCCACGCTGGTGGAACAGCGCGACCTGGTGCTGGAGCATTACGACGCCATCCTGGAGCATTACGGCACCGACGCCGGCCTGAAGATCGGGCGCAAGCACATCGCCTGGTATTCCAAGGGCCTGCCCGGTTCCGCCGAGTACCGCGCGAAGGTCAACACCATCGAGAAGGCGGAACTGGTGCAGGACTTCGTGCGCGGCTGGTACCAGGACCTGCTGGACCGGGGCATCGTGGGGCGCGACCTGTCCGGCCGGGGCCTGACCGCGGAGGCCGGTTGCGATGTTGATGACGACGACACCGCCGGCGAAAAGAAGGTGGCGGCCTGATGGGGCGGACGGCGGCCCTGCCTGCCCCGGCGAACGGCATGGTCGATCCCACGGCCATCCTGTCCGCGCTGCCGGAACCCATCCTGGTCATCGACCGGCAGCGCCGCATCCATTTCGCCAACCTGCAGGCGGAGGAATTCTTCGACGCCAGCGCCGCCCTGCTGGTGGGCAGCCAGCTGGACACGCTGATTCCGGGCGACAGCCCCGTCCACTCCCTGATCGACCAGGCGCGGATGACGGGCGGCAGCGTGTCGGACTACAGCATCATGCTGGAGACGCCGCGCATCGGCCTGCATTTCCTGACGGCCAAGGCGGCCCCCCTGTCCGATCCGCCGGACCTGGTGGTGCTGTCGCTGCATGAGCGGTCCATCGCCCGGAAGATCGATAACCAGCTGACCCACCGCGGGGCCGCGCGGTCCGTCGTCGCCATGGCGGCCATGCTGGCGCACGAGGTGAAGAACCCGTTGTCCGGCATCCGGGGGGCGGCCCAGCTGTTGGAAGAGAACGCGTCGGAGGGGGACCGCATGCTGACCCGCCTCATCTGCGATGAGGCTGACCGCATCGTGGCCCTGGTGGACCGCATGGAGGTCTTCACCGACGGCCGGCCGCTGGAAAAGACGGCGGTGAACATCCATGGCGTGCTGGAGCATGTGCGCCGCGTGGCGCAAAGCGGCTTCGGCCGCGCCATCCGCTTCATTGAGCGCTACGACCCGTCGCTGCCGCCGGTGCTGGGCAATCGCGATCAGCTGATCCAGGTCTTCCTGAACCTGGTGAAGAACGCGGCCGAGGCCTGCCCGGAAAAGGGCGGGGAAATCGTCCTGTCCACCGCCTACCAGCATGGGGTGCGCCTGGCGGTACCGGGGTCCGACAGCCGGGTGCACCTGCCGCTGCTGATCAGCGTGCAGGACAATGGCGACGGCATTCCGGAGGACCTGCGGGCCAACCTGTTCGATCCCTTCGTCACCACGAAGATGAACGGGACTGGCCTGGGCCTGGCGCTCGTCGCCAAGATCATCGGCGACCATGGCGGGGTCATCGATTTCGACAGCGTGCCGCGTCGCACGATCTTCAAGGTGTCGCTGCCGGTCGCCCCTGGGCGCACGGCGTCAGAGGGGGGCGTTTAATCCATGGGTCCATCCACCATCCTTGTCGCTGACGACGACAGGGCCATCCGTACCGTTCTGAACCAGGCCCTGTTGCGCCTGGGCCATGACGTGCGGGTCACCGGCAATGCCGCGACCTTGTGGCGCTGGGTCCAGGATGGGGAGGGGGACCTGGTCATCACCGACGTGGTGATGCCGGATGAGAACGGCCTGGACCTGCTGCCGCGCATCAAGAAGCTGCGCCCCGAACTGCGCGTCATCGTCATGAGCGCGCAGAACACTCTGCTGACCGCCGTGAAGGCGGCGGAGCGCGGCGCCTTCGACTATCTGCCCAAGCCCTTCGACCTGAAGGACCTGATGGGCATGGTGGAGCGCGCGCTGTCCACGCCCCAGCCGGCCCCGCCGGCGGCCGCCGGCGCCGCGGCGGCCCAGGCCGAAGAGGAGGCGCTGCCCCTCATCGGCCGGTCGGCGGCGATGCAGGAGATCTACCGCGTCCTGGCCCGCCTGATGGGCACGGATCTGACGGTCATGATCACCGGCGAGTCGGGCACCGGCAAGGAACTGGTGGCCCGCGCCTTGCACGACTACGGCAAGCGGCGCAACGGTCCCTTCCTGGCGGTCAACATGGCCGCCATCCCACGCGAACTGATCGAGTCCGAGCTGTTCGGCCATGAGAAGGGGGCTTTCACCGGCGCCACTGTGCGCTCCACCGGCCGGTTCGAGCAGGCGCAGGGCGGCACCCTGTTCCTGGACGAGATCGGCGACATGCCGCTGGACGCCCAGACCCGCCTGCTGCGCGTGCTGCAGGAGGGGGAGTACACCACGGTCGGCGGCCGCACCCCCATCAAGACCGACGTGCGCATCGTGGCCGCCACCCACCGCGACCTGCGCACCCTGATCCGCCAGGGCCAGTTCCGCGAGGATCTGTTCTATCGCCTGAACGTGGTGCCCATACGCCTGCCGCCGCTGCGGGAGCGGACGGAGGACATTCCGGCGCTGGTCCGCCATTTCTTCGGGCTGGTGAACCAGCAGGGCCTGCCGCTGAAAAGCATGGACAACGCCGCCCTGGACCGCCTGCGCCGCCATCGCTGGCCCGGCAACGTGCGTGAACTGGAGAACATGGTGCGGCGTCTGGCCGCGCTGTACACCCAGGAAGTCATCACCATCGATGTCATCGAGCAGGAACTGGCGGATTTCGCGCCCGCCGCCGCACCGGCGGAGGAGCCGCAGAACGAAGGCTTGGGGGCCGCGGTGGAGCGGCACCTGAAGGATTATTTCGCCGCCCATAAGGACGGCGTGCCGGCCGCCGGCCTCTATGATCGTGTGTTGCGCGAGGTGGAACGGCCCCTGCTGTCGCTGTCGCTGATCGCCACCCGTGGCAACCAGATCAAGGCCGCGCATATGCTGGGCCTGAACCGCAATACTCTGCGCAAGAAGATCCGCGACCTGGACATCCAGGTGGTCCGTGGCCTGAAGTAACAGGGGGCACCTCTACCAACGGGCGTAAGACGGACGGCTGGAAACACGCGTTGCATTCTGGTAACAGAGGTGGGCGCCCGGGCAACAGCAGCCCCTGCCGGGCGATACCCTTCCGGCTTTGGCCGAACGGGCGTCGCCTGACGGATGTTGTCCGCACCACCTCCGCGCCGGGGGTGGCGTTTGCGCCGTGCAAACCACCGGCCTGGCAGGAACCGTGCTTCGTTTCGCCTTTCAAGCGGTATCATCCCCCGTCGTAGCGACGCCCACCTTGGCGCCGGCCTTGATCTTCGCGCCTCTGACGGTGTCCGGGGCGGCGGTGGTCCGGATGTCTTTGCCATGACCGAGGTTCCTCCGGCGCTGATCACACCGCCCAGCTCCCCGGTTCCGCCGCAAGTCCCCCCCAAAAGCGACAGCTGGTGGCGGCGTCTGTCCGTCTGGTCGGCCCGCCTGGGCCTGGGCAACAAGCTGGCGGTGGCCTTGGCCTTCGCCGCTGTGTTGTCGGGCTTCGCGACATATGCGGCGCTGACTCAGCAGCCGCCCTTCGGCAACAGCCCCAACACGGTCAGCCTGCTGCTGACGCTGGACGGCGCGCTGCTGCTGATGCTGCTGGCGCTCATGGCCCGGCGCATCGTCGGCCTGTGGATCGAGCGGCGCCGGGGCCTGGCCGGGTCGCGGCTGCACGTGCGGCTGGTGGCGGTATTCAGCCTGCTGGCGGTGCTGCCCGCCATCGTCATGGCCGCCTTCTCCGCCTTTTTCTTTTACCTGGGCCTGCAGTCCTGGTTCAGCGACCGGGTGCGCACGGCGGTGAATGAAAGCCTGGTGGTGGCCCAGGCCTATCTGGACGAACACCAGATCGCCATCCGCAACGACGCCTCGTGGGTGGCGAACGACCTGCTGGCCGCGCGCCAGGGGCCGCTGGTCACGCTGGACCCGCTGTTCATCTACGCCTTCCTGCGTAACGAATCCTTCCAGCGCTCCTTCACCGAGGCGGTGATCTTCGACGGGCAGGGGCGGCAGTACGGCAGCTACACCCTGGGCTCCGTCTTCCAGCCCGATGTCATGCCCAAGGAACGGCTGGAGCGGGCGCGCAAGGGCGAGGTGGACTTCGAATTCAATGAGAAGGAGAAGCGCGTCACCGCCCTGATCCGCCTGGATCCGGACTTCGACATCTTCCTGCTGCTGGGCCGCCCGGTGGAAGCCAAGGTGATGGAGCACCTGAACGCCGCCCAGACGGCGGTGCGGGAATATACCGAGCTGGAGGGCCAGCGCTTCGGCCTGCAGACCAAGATGACGCTGATCTTCATCATCGTCTCGCTGCTGCTGCTGCTGGTGGCCATCTGGGCGGGCCTGAACTTCGCCAACACCCTCATCACGCCCATCAGCGCGCTGATCATCGCGGCGGAGCGCATCCGCACCGGCGATCTGACGGCGCGCGTGCCGGAGACCCTGCCGGGACCGGAGGATGAGCTGACCTCGCTCAGCCGCGCCTTCAACCGCATGACCAGCCAGCTGTCGTCGCAGCGCAGCGACCTGGTGGAGGCCAACCGCCAGCTGGACCTGCGCCGGCGCTTCACCGAGGCGGTGTTGGCCGGCGTGTCGGCCGGCGTTATCGGCTTGGACGAGCAGGGCTTCATCAACCTGCCCAACCAGTCGGCGGCCCAGCTGCTGGACATCCCCGACGTGCACGAGATGATGGGGCGCGACATCCTGGCGGTGGTGCCGGAGCTGGAGGAGCTGATGTCCGCCATCCGCCGGCGCCCGTCGCGCCTAGTGGAGGGGCAGGTGCAGATCCGCCGCGGCAACACCCAGCGCACCCTGCTGGTGCGGGTGGCAGCGGACACCAGCGGCAACGGCATCCGCGGCTTTGTCATCACCTTCGACGACGTGTCGGAACTCTTGTCGGCGCAGCGCAAGGCCGCCTGGGCCGACGTCGCCCGCCGCATCGCGCATGAGATCAAGAACCCGCTGACCCCCATTCAGCTGTCGGCCGAGCGCCTGCGGCGCAAGTATCTGAAGGAAATCCAGAGCGATCCGGAAACCTTCAAGGCCATGACCGACACCATCGTCCGCCACGTGGACGACATCGGCCGCATGGTGGACGAGTTCTCCGCCTTCGCCCGCATGCCCACGCCGGTGATGAAGCCGCAGAACATCCAGGAGCTGTGCCGCCAGGCCGTGTTTCTGCAGGCCACCGCCCAGTCCGGCATCAAGTTCGACAGCATTCTGCCGCCTGAGCGGGTGGAGGTGGAGTGCGACGGCCGCCAGATCTCGCAGGCCCTGACCAACCTGCTGAAGAACGCGGTGGAAGCCATCGAGGGACGGATGGAGGAGGATGCGGCTGAGGGCCACGACTCCCCGCCGGGCCATATCTCCCTGAAGGTGGAGGCCCTGGACGACCACATCGTTCTGACCATCGCCGACAACGGCAGGGGCCTGCCGGCTGAGGGCCGGGACCGGCTGACGGAACCCTATGTCACCACCCGGGCCAAGGGCACCGGCCTGGGCTTGGCCATCGTGAAGAAGATCCTGGAAGACCATGGCGGCACCCTGGGGCTGGACGACAACCCCGGTGGCGGCGCCCGCGTCACCCTGATCCTACCGCTTGTGCAAGCGGCCGCCCCGCAGGACGCGGAAACGGCTGCCACCCCGGCCCTGGTGGCCGGGACCAGTGCCTCCAAAGGCGTTTGACCCAAAGGCGTTGACCCATGGCGCATGATATTCTGATCGTCGATGACGAGGCCGACATCCGGATGCTGATCTCCGGCATCCTGGAAGATGAAGGCATGAAGACCCGCGAGGCGGCGGACGCCGACCAGGCGCTGGCCGCCGTCGCCGCCCGCCGGCCCAGCCTGATCATCCTGGACATCTGGCTGCAGGGCAGCCGCCTGGACGGCCTGCAGATCCTGGATGAGATGAAGCGCGATCATCCCGACGTGCCGGTGGTCATGATCAGCGGCCACGGCACCATCGAGACGGCGGTGGCGGCCCTGAAGAAGGGCGCCTACGACTTCATCGAGAAGCCGTTCAAGTCCGACCGCCTGCTGCTGCTGGTGGAGCGCGCCATCGAGGCCGCCCGCCTGCGCCGCGAGAACCGCGAGCTGCGCCTGCGTGCCGGCGGCGAGGTTGAGCTGATCGGCCGCTCGCTGATGATCAACCAGCTGCGCCAGTCGCTGGACAAGGTGGCGCCCACGGGCAGCCGCGTCCTGGTCAGCGGCCCGCCGGGCAGCGGCAAGGAGATCGTGGCCCGCATCATCCATGAACACTCCCGCCGCGCCGACGGCCCCTTCGTGGCGCTGAACTGCGCGACCATGCGGCCCGACCGGTTGGAGGTGGAGCTGTTCGGGACGGAGCATCCCATCGACGGGGCGGGCCGCAAGGTCGGCACCTTCGAGCAGGCGCACGGCGGCACCCTGTTCCTGGACGAGGTGGCGGACATGCCGCTGGAAACCCAGGGCAAGATCGTGCGCGTGCTGCAGGAGCAGACGTTCGAGCGCGTGGGCGGCAGCACCCGGGTGGAAGTGGATGTCCGAGTCATCGCCAGCACCAACCGCGACTTGGCGGCGGAGATCGAGGCGGGGCAGTTCCGCCAGGACCTGTACTATCGCTTGGCGGTGGTGCCGCTGAAGGTGCCGTCGCTGCGGGAACGCCGGGAAGACATCCCCTTGCTGGCGCGCTATTTCCTGCAGCGCTCCGCCACCGCGTCGGGTCTGCCGCAGCGCGTCCTGGGCGAGGACGCCATGGCCGCCCTGCAGGCCTATGAATGGCCGGGCAACGTGCGCCAGCTGCGCAACGTCATGGACTGGCTGCTGATCATGGTGCCGGGCGACCCGGATGAGCCCATCCGCGCCGACATGCTGCCGCCGGAGATCGGCTCCATCACCCCGACGGTGCTGCGCTGGGAAAAGGGCGGGGAGATCATGTCCTTGCCGCTGCGCGACGCCCGCGAGGTGTTCGAGCGTGAATATTTGCTGGCCCAGGTCACCCGCTTCGGCGGCAACATCTCCCGCACCGCGTCCTTCGTGGGCATGGAGCGTTCGGCCCTGCACCGCAAGCTGAAGTCCCTGGGCGTGCATGGCAACGAGCGCGGCGAGGGGAAGGGTGAGGAATGAGCGGCAATCAGCTGATAAATCAGTGAATTTTGCCGCATCTTGAGACTTTAGGTGAGGTTCATCCATGCCGCGGACAGCCTATGTCAACGGTCGCTACGTGGCCCATGGCGACGCCCATGTCCATATCGAGGACCGGGGTTTCCAGTTCGCCGACGGTGTCTATGAAGTGGTGTCGGTGGTCGATGGCGTCTTCGCCGACGAGGACGGCCACCTGGCCCGCCTGTCCCGCTCCTTGAACGAGCTGGATCTGCCCTGGCCCATGCACCCCATGAGCCTGCGCTTCGTGATGCGCGAGGTGGCGCGCCGCAACCGGGTGCGCAACGGACTGGTCTATGTCCAGATCACCCGGGGTGAGGCGCCCCGCGACTTCCGTTTCCCGGTGGACCCGGCGCCGACGCTGGTGGTCACCTGCCGTTCCACCAAGTTCAGCGCGCCGCAGCAGCTGGAAAAGGGCGTCTCGGTCATCACCATCCCCGACATCCGCTGGGCACGGCGCGACATCAAGTCGGTCGCGCTGCTGCCCCAGGTGCTGGGCAAGCAGCGTGCGGCCGAGGCCGGCGCCTTTGAGGCGTGGCAGGTCGACCCCGACGGCACGGTGACGGAGGGCTGCTCCAGCAACGCCTGGATCGTCACCAATGAGGGCGTGCTGGTCACCCGCGCCGCCAGCACCCGCATCCTGAACGGCATCACCCGCTTGTCGCTGCTGGCCGAGGCCGAGGCGGCGGGTATCCCGTTCGAGGAGAGGGCGTTCACGGTGGAAGATGCGTACGCTGCGCGGGAAGCCTTGATCTCCAGCGCCAGCACCTTCTGCGTGCCGGTCACCCGCATCGACGGCAAGCCGGTGGGCGATGGGGTGCCAGGTCCCCTGGGGCGGCGTTTGCGCCAGGCTTACCTGGCGCATGTGGGGGTGGATGACCCTGTGGTGACCAAGCTGTGACCGTGAGCGCTAGCGATATCCTGGAAGCCCCCGCCTTGGCTCTGCCGCCCCTGACGTTACCAAGGGCGGTGCTGTTCGATTGGGACAACACCCTGATCACCAACTGGCGCTGCGTCCATGCCGCCACCAACGCGGCGCTGGAGGCTTTCGGCATGCCTGCTTGGACGCTGGAGGAGAGCTACACCCGCGTACGCCAGAGCCTGCGCGACGCCTTTCCGGTGCTGTTCGGGGACGGGTGGGAGCGGGCGCGGGACATCTTCTACGCCCACTTCGAGACCCACCACCTGGACTACCTCGATCCGCTGGCGGGGGCGGGGCAGTTGCTGGAGGCGCTGTCCGCGCGCGGCGTTTATGTCGGCGTGGTCAGCAACAAGACCGGCCGTTTCCTGCGCACCGAGGCCAGGGCCCTGGGCTGGGACCGCTGGTGCGGCGCCCTGGTTGGGGCCGGTGACGCCGAGGCCGACAAGCCGCATCCGGCGCCGGTGCATCTGGCGCTGCAGCCGGCGGGCTTGGCCCCGGGGCCGGATGTGTGGTTCGTGGGCGACGCCGACGTTGATATGGAAGTCGCCCACCGCACGGGCTGCGTACCCCTGATGGTGGGGGCCACCCCGCATGGGGAAGGGGCGCTGAGCATTTACCCGCCGCATCGCCGCTTTGCCGGCTGTGACGAACTTTGCACCTTGGTGGATGGGCTCTAGCACCCCATATCACTTCCTGTGCTAGGATGGCGGACGCCTTGGGATGTGCCCGGGGCCGCCGGCACTTTCACGCACGGCTCCATAACCGCCGGAAAGGCAACCCCGGGCGCTCCATAGAGGGCCCCAATAAAGAGCGAGGCATGCAATGTCCGAAAAGTCGCAAAACGTTCAGGACGTGTTTCTGAACCACGTGCGGAAGAACAAGACCCCTGTGACGGTCTTCCTCGTCAACGGCGTGAAGCTGCAAGGCATCATCACCTGGTTCGACAATTTCTCGGTGCTGCTGCGCCGCGACGCCCATTCGCAGCTGGTCTACAAGCATGCGATCTCGACCGTGATGCCGGCCCACCCCATCCAGTTGTTCGAATCGGCCAAGGAAGGCGACCACGATTGATGAGTGTAAACAGTCGGCGGCCCCCCGTCAGGGGATGGTCCGGCCGGTTGACGGGAAGGATGGCGGCGCTGTGACGGATCGTCCGGCGGATGAGCCCGCCCTGCTTACTTCCCTGAATCCCGAAGGGTCGCCGGAGGCGCCGCCGGCGGAGAAATCCGCCCGGCGCGCCCTGGTGATCCACCCCATCCTGCGCGAAGAACTCGATGACAAACGTCCACCGGAGTCGCGGCTGGAAGAGGCCGTTGGCCTGACCGCCGCGATCGAGTTGGACGTGGTGGCGGCGGAGTGCGTGCGCGTCACCCGGCCCAAGCCCGCCACCCTGCTGGGCGGCGGCTACCTGGAAGAGGCGGCCAAGCGCGTCGCCGATCTGGGTATCGGCCTCGTCGTCGTCGACCACGCGCTGTCGCCTGTGCAACAGCGCAACCTCGAACGCGACCTTAAGACCAAGGTCATCGACCGCACCGGCCTGATCCTGGAGATTTTCGGGGCGCGTGCGCGTACCCGTGAAGGCCAGCTGCAGGTGGAACTGGCGGCGCTGACCTACCAGCGCTCGCGCCTGGTGCGGTCCTGGACCCATCTGGAACGCCAGCGCGGCGGCTTCGGCTTCCTGGGCGGCCCTGGTGAAAGCCAGCTGGAAATGGATCGCCGCCTCATCGGCGACCGCATCATCAAGCTGAAGGCGGAGCTGGAGGAGGTGCGGCGCACCCGCGGCCTGCACCGCAAGGCGCGCGAGCGCGTGCCTTATCCGGTGGTGGCGCTGGTCGGCTACACCAACGCCGGCAAGTCCACGCTGTTCAACCGCATGGCGCGGGCTGACGTGTTCGCCAAGGACCTGCTGTTCGCCACGCTGGACCCCACCATGCGGTCCATCGTGCTGCCGTCGGGGCGCAAGATCATCCTGTCGGACACGGTGGGCTTCATCTCCGACCTGCCGCACCATCTGGTGGAGGCGTTCCGCGCCACCCTGGAGGAGGTGCTGGCGGCCGACATCATCCTGCACGTGCGTGACGCCGCCCATCCGGACAGCGAGGCGCAGAAGCGGGACGTGGAGACGGTGCTGGCCGAATTGGGCATTGAGGCGGAGACCGACCCCCGGGTGGTCGAGGTTCTGAACAAGATCGACAAGCTGCCGCCCCTGGACCGCGAGACCCTGATGCGCCAGAGCCGCCGGCCGGATGGCCTGGTGGCCGTGTCGGCCCTGACCGGCGACGGGCTGGAAAGCCTGTTCAACGTCCTGGACCGCCGCATGGTGGCGGGCCGCGACGTGGTCAAGGTCAGCGTGCCGGTCAGCGACGGCGCCGCCATGGCCTGGCTCTACGCCAAGGGCGAGGTGACGGAGCGCGAGGACGACGACGACAACGCCCACCTGACGGTGGCGCTGGAGCCGGCGGACGTGGCCCGTTTCCGCGATCGTTTCCCTGCTTGTACTGTGACGGAAACGCCACCGCTTGCCGAACGGATTGCCCCGGACAGGCAGGCCCAGGCGTCCTGACCCCCACCATTCGTACCGCGCCCGCGCATCTGCGCTTCCGGCCGCCGCGGCGGCTGGGGTAAGGTGCCGGCCACCCGACGCCGGTCCGCTTCAAGAGAAGGGGCCGGCGCCCATTCCTGGAGGTTCCAAATGAGTTTCAGGCCCCTGCACGACCGTGTGGTGATCCGGCCCATCGAGCAGGATCAGAAGACCGCCGGCGGCATCATCATCCCCGACACCGTCAAGGAAAAGCCCCAGCAGGGTGAAGTCCTGGCCGTGGGCAGCGGCGCCCGCAACGACAAGGGCGAGATCGTCGCCCTGTCCGTGAAGGCCGGCGACAAGGTGCTGTACGGCAAGTGGTCCGGCACCGAGGCCAAGATCGACGGCAAGGACGTGCTGATCATGCGCGAGTCCGACCTGCTCGGCATCCTCGAGTAAAATCATCGGCATGGGAAACCCCATGCCGTAGCCCGCGACTGCGGGCGCCGGAGGTTTTCGGGAAGCGTCAGCGGACGGGAAACCGAGGATAAGCCAAGCGGCCGGATGGCCGCGCCCGGCGCCTGAGGGAAAACGATAAAGGAACTAAAAATGGCTGCCAAGGACGTGAAGTTCAACACGGATGCCCGCGATCGCATGCTGCGCGGCGTGGACATCCTGGCCGACGCGGTGAAGGTGACCCTGGGCCCCAAGGGCCGCAACGTGGTCCTGGACAAGAGCTACGGCGCCCCGCGCATCACCAAGGACGGCGTCAGCGTCGCCAAGGAGATCGAGCTGGCCGACAAGTTCGAGAACATGGGCGCCCAGATGGTGCGCGAAGTGGCCTCGAAGACCAACGACGTCGCAGGTGACGGCACCACCACCGCCACCGTGCTGGCCCAGGCCATCGTGCGCGAAGGCGTGAAGGCCGTTGCCGCCGGCATGAACCCGATGGACGTGAAGCGCGGCATCGACCTGGCGGTGACCGCCATCGTCGACGACCTGAAGGGCCAGTCGCGCAAGGTCTCCACCTCCGGTGAGATCGCCCAGGTCGGCACCATCTCCGCCAACGGCGAGGCCGAGATCGGCGAGATGATCGCCAAGGCCATGGAAAAGGTGGGCAACGAGGGCGTCATCACGGTGGAAGAGGCCAAGAGCTTCGACACCGAGCTGGAAGTCGTCGAGGGCATGCAGTTCGACCGCGGCTACCTGTCGCCCTACTTCGTGACCAACGCCGAGAAGATGACGGCTGAGCTGGAAAGCCCCTACATCCTGCTGCACGAGAAGAAGCTGGGCAGCCTGCAGCCCCTGCTGCCGGTCCTGGAGGCCGTCGTGCAGAGCAGCCGTCCGCTGCTGATCGTGTCGGAAGACGTGGAAGGCGAGGCGCTGGCCACCCTGGTGGTGAACAAGCTGCGCGGCGGCCTGAAGATCGCCGCGGTGAAGGCCCCGGGCTTCGGCGACCGCCGCAAGGCGATGCTGGAGGACATGGCCATCCTGACCGGCGGCCAGGTCATCTCCGAAGACCTGGGCATCAAGCTTGAGAACGTGTCGCTGGACATGCTGGGCACCGCCAAGAAGGTGGTGATCACGAAGGACGCGACCACGATCGTGGACGGCGTCGGCGCCAAGGCCGACATCGAGGCCCGTATCGGCCAGATCAAGGCGCAGATCGAGGAGACCACCTCGGACTACGACCGTGAGAAGCTGCAGGAGCGTCTGGCGAAGCTGGCGGGCGGCGTTGCCGTCATCCGCGTCGGCGGCGCCACCGAGGTCGAGGTGAAGGAGCGCAAGGACCGCGTTGACGACGCCATGCATGCCACCCGCGCCGCGGTGGAAGAGGGCGTGGTGGCCGGCGGCGGCACCGCCCTGCTGCGCGCCACCCGGTCGCTGGCCAATGTGAAGCCGGTGAACGACGACCAGCGCGTGGGCGTGGACATCATCCGCAAGGCCCTGCAGTCGCCGGTCCGTCAGATCGCCTTCAACGCCGGCACCGACGGTTCCATCGTTGTCGGCAAGCTGCTGGACAACAACGACGCGGCCTTCGGCTACAACGCCCAGACCGGTGAGTTCGGTGACATGTTCGCCTTCGGCGTCATCGACCCGACGAAGGTGGTCCGCACCGCCCTGCAGCACGCGGCCTCCGTCTCCGGCCTGCTGATCACCACCGAGGCGATGGTCGCCGAGAAGCCCGAGCCCAAGTCGGCCCTGCCGGAAGGTGGCATGGGCGGCGGTATGGGTGGCATGGGCGGCATGGGTGGCATGGGCTTCTAAGCCCTTGCGTCATCCCGACGCCCGGCTTTCCTGCCTGGTTTGAAGGAGGGGATCGCCTGCTGGTTCGTCCAGGGGGCGGTCCCTTTTCTTTTTGGGGCTTTATGGTTTGGCCTATCGATTCTATTCCTAGGGGGCACCACCGCCGCCGCCAACCATAGATGTCCCCCATGACCGCGCCCCTGCCTGCGACCGACATCCCCGCCATTGATGTGGCCGTTGTCGACGCCCTCATTCGTTCCGTGGCCGAAACGGAAATACTGCCCCGCTTCCAGCACCTGGACGGCGGCGATATCCGGGAGAAGGGACCGGGCGACCTGGTGACCGTGGCGGATGAGGCCTCGGAACGGGCGCTGACCGCCCGGCTGACGGCGCTTTTGCCCGGCAGCACCGTGGTGGGGGAAGAGGCCGTTTCGGCTGACCCCGCCGTGCTGGATCGCCTGCTGGGCGCTGATCCCGTCTGGATCGTCGACCCCATCGACGGCACCGCCAACTTTGTGGCCGGCAAGCCGCGCTTCGGCGTCATCGTCGCCCTGGCCGCCCATGGTCGCACCGTGGCCGGTTGGATCCACGACCCCGTGGGCCGACGCACCGTGCGCGGCCGGCTGGGGCAGGGCGCCTGGCTGGTGGGGGCCGACGCCGGCGAGGCCGGCACACGCTGCGTCGCCCTGCCGCCCGTGGCGGTGGAACAGATGCGCGGCATCGCCAACATCCGCTTCTTCGATAGCGACATGCGCCGCCAGCTGACCCAGCGGCGGGAGCGGGTGGCGGAGGCCTACACCCAGCGCTGCTCCGCCCACGACTACCTGGACCTGCTGACCGGCCAGGCGCACTTCAGCCTGAACAACATGATCAAGCCCTGGGACCACGCGGCGGGCGCGTTCCTGTTTGCCGAGGCCGGCGGCCACGCGGCCAAGCTGGACGCCAGCCCGTACAATCCCACCGATCGTACCGGCGGCCTGCTGATGGGCCCCGACCCTGCCAGCTGGCAGGCGTTGTATTCGGCGCTGTTCGACGCGTGATCGCTGGGCCGGATGTCCCGGCCGCAGCCACGGTCATCCACCAGGCCCCCCGACCCGGCATGTCAACCATGATATCCTGGGCTGGATATTCCGACTGGAAGGCCCTGTGATCATGACGTCCCGAGCCCTCTTTCCGGCGGTCGCCCCGTTTCTGCGGCTGGCGCTCCTTCCTATCATCGCCGTGGCCTTGCTGGCCATTCGCACACCGTGGGCGGCGGCGCACGCCGGCCTGGCGGCCCTGCTGTTCCTGTGGATCACGACGGACAGCCTGGCCACCAGCTTGATCGTGGCGGAGCGGATGCGTTTAGGCCGGCCGCCGGCGGTGCGGGTAGTGCTGGCCGCCATCGCCCTCGGCTTGGTCGTTGGGGTGCTGGGCCTCACACCGCCCTTGCGGTCAGCCCTGGCGGACATGCCCTGGGCCGTCGCCGTGGTGGCGGCCTTGGTTGGCGGGCACCTTCTCTATGGGGTGGCCGGGGCCTGGGCCGTGCTGCGCCGGCCCGGTGTGGCGAAGTTGGAGGCCGCCGTCGCCTGCCTTGTTCCACCACCGCTCGCCCAGCTTGTGGCCAAGGAATTGGCGTTGCTGCATCTGGCCTTGTTTCGCTGGCGCTCGCCGCCGGACGTGCCGCCGGGCTGCCAAGCCTACAGCTACCATCGCGACCTGATGCCCCTGATGGGGGGCCTGCTGGCGGCCCAGGTCATGGAAATCGTGGTGGTGGATGTGGCGCTGGGCATCCATCACCGCACGGCGGCGCTGATTCTATTCGCCGTGGGGGATATCGGCTTCATCTATCTGCTGGGGCTGACGAAGTCCCTTCGCCTGCATCCCGTATTGCTGACACCGCAGGGCGTTCGCATACGCTTCGGCCTTCTGGCCGACCGGCTGATCCCCTATGACGCCATCGCGCACATCGGTGCCGCCGACGGTCTGGAACGGCGCGGGTCGGAGAACCTCAGCCGGCTGGTTGCCCCTAATGTGGCGCTGACCCTGGCGGTGCCGGAGGCGCGCCGTCGCTTCCTGCGGTCCGCCCTGACCGTGAGCAGGCTGGCCTTCGCCGTCGACGAGCCCCGGGAATTCATTGGCGCTGTGCGCGACAGACTAGCCGACACTCAAAAATCCCTTGAATAGGATATTGTATAAATTCTTAAATGGCTTCTTCGATCATGGGGGAGCCTTTCATGCGCCGTCGTTCGTTTATCGCCGCCCTGCCTGTCGCGGCCGCGGCGGCCCATGCCCTGGGTGCCCGCGCGGCAGCGGAAGCGGCTGGGGCGGCCGCGCCACTTCCCACGGGCGCAGCGCCGGCTGCCGGGCCGGTGCCGACGGAGGCGGACTACGAGCGCGCGCTCTCCTTACGCGACCGCTGGATCGGCCTGACGGAGAATGTGGCCTGGCCCGCGCGCTGGGTGGGCAAGAGCGAACGCCTGCTGTACCGCAAGACCGTGCCGGGCGGTTTTCAGTTCACAATGGTCGATGCCGCCACCTTGCGGAAGGAGCCGGCCTTTGACCACGACCGGCTGGCGGCGGAGTTCGGCAAGGCGGCTGGTCAAAGCTTTACCGGCCTGCATCTGCCGTTCGAGCGCGCGCATTTCAGCGAGGACGGCCAGACCCTGACCTTCGAGTGGGAGGAGGCCGAATGGTCCTGCCGGCTGTCGGACTATGCCTGCAAGCGGGAGCCGGAGGAGGGCGGCCGCCGGCCCCGGGGGTTCGGCGTGGTGCGCGACCTGACCCAGCCGGGCGACAATGGCCCCAAGGCCTCGCCCGACGGACGGTGGGAGGCGTTGATCCTGAACCAGAACCTGGCGCTGCGCGAGGTCGCCACCGGTACCGTGACGCCGCTGAGCACCGATGGCAGCGAGGGCGATTTCTATGATGGCGAGACCATCGCCTGGTCGCCGGACTCGCGGAAGCTGGCGATTTATCGCGTACGTCCTGGATTCCGGCGGGACGTGCACAAGGTGGAATCCTCGCCCAAGGACCAGATCGAGCCCAAGCTGCACACCCAGCTCTACCCCAAGCCGGGTGACGCCGTGGACCAGGAGCAGCCGGTGCTGTTCCATGTGCCCCGCACCGGTGCGCCGGGCCGGAAGCTGGACATCGATGCCGCCCTGTTCCCCAACCCCTACCTGATGACGGATTTCGAGTGGCGGGCCGACAGCGCCACCGTGGTCTTCGAATACACCCGCCGGGGCCATCAGATGGTGCGGGTGATCGAGATCGACGCCACCACCGGCACTCCGCGCGCCGTGGTGACGGAGACGGCCGCCACCTTCGTGAACAACGAGCGCCGCTTCCGCCATGACGTGAAGAAGGACGGCGCGGAGGTCATCTGGCTGTCGGAACGGGATGGCTGGAGCCACCTCTATCTCATCGACGGCCGCACGGGGAAGGTGAAGACCCAGATCACCAAGGGCGACTGGGTGGTGCGCCACGTGACCAAGGTGGACGATGAGCGCCGCCGGATCTACTTCGCCGCCAGCGGCATGCGCCCAAGTGAAGATCCGTACTTCCAGCACTTCTACCGCGTGGATTTCGACGGCCGGAACCTGATGCCGCTGACCACCGCCGATGCCTATCACGACGTCAGCCTGTCCGATGACATGGCCTACTATGTCGACACCTATTCCCGCGTCGACATGGCCCCGGTCATGGAGCTGCGCCGCACGGCCGACCGGTCGCTGGTGGCGGAGATCGAGCGTGGCGACATCAGCCGCCTGCTGGCCGCCGGTTTCCGCCCGCCGGAGGTGTTCAAGGCCAAGGGCCGCGATGGCAAGACGGACATCTGGGGCGTCATCGTCCGTCCCCTGGCCTTCGACCCCGCGCGGCGCTATCCGGTCATCGAGAACATCTACGCGGGCCCGCACGACAGCTTCGTGCCCAAGACCTTCTGGCCCTTCGGCTTCCATTCCGGGGGCGACAAGGTCATCGGCATGCAGGCGCAAGCGGAGATGGGCTTCGTCGTGGCCCAAATCGACGGCATGGGCACCATGAACCGGTCCAAGGCCTTCCACGACGTGTGCTGGAAGAACCTGAAGGACTCCGGCTTCCCCGACCGCATCAAATGGTGGCAGGCCGCCGCCGCGCAGTACCCGCAACTGGACATTGCCCGCGTGGGCATCTACGGCGGTTCCGCCGGCGGGCAGAGTTCCCTGGCCGCCCTGCTGTTCTTCGGCGATTTCTACAAAGCCGCCTTCTGCTACGCCGGCTGCCATGACAACCGCATGGATAAGATCAGCTGGAATGAGCAGTGGATGGGCTGGCCGGTGGATGAGAGCTACGCCCAGTCGTCCAACGTCGACAACGCCCACCGGCTGACGGGCCAGGTGGCCCTGGTGGTGGGCGAGTTGGACGACAATGTCGATCCGTCGTCCACGATGCAGGTGGTGAACGCCCTCATCAAGGCGGACAAGACCTTCGATTTGCTGGTGGTGCCGGGCGAGGGACATTCCGCCGGGCGCTCCACCGGGCCCATCCGCTATGCCTTGCGCAAGCAGTACGGATTTTTCCTGAAGGCGCTGGGCGGCGCCGACGCGCCCGATTGGAACGCCCGCACCAGCACGGCGGCGGTCGTGCCGCCAGCCAGCGGTAACGGCTAGCGGTAACGGATGAAGCTGGGCTGGAGCGGCGCCTGCAGGATCTGCCCCCGGAACTCATAGACCAGGGGGTGGAAGATGTCGCCCAGCAGCTCCGTCCATTTCAGCGGGTAGGGTGACGGTGTGCCGTCCGGCAGCAGAATGCCCTGGCGGTCCAGCGGGTGGATGGCGGGATGGCGCCGCAGATCCGGCAGCTTCCGGTCCAGCAACGCCTCCGTCCGCTGCAACCAGGCGGCTGTCAGGGCCGTGCCCCGGCGGAAGATGAAGGCGCAGAGGCCGATGAGGTCGGTGTAGGACCGGCGCAACTCGTCGCCCAGCGGCCCCTCGACAGGGGCAACGCCGTTGGCCAGCTCCTGATAGCCCAGGGCCAGCTTGTCCGACCGTGCCAACTGGTCGAAGAACGGGCCCCAGGCCTTGGCCGTGGGCTTGATGTCGGTGTAGCCGCCACCGTAGTGGTGCATGAGATAGCAGCGCAGATAGTCCGCCTTGTGCGTGGCGCTGAGGTAGGGCCAGGCGGGGTGCAGCGGATGCGCCGGCTTCACCCAGTCGTACAGCGTCTCCCGGTTCAGGAAGGCGACGGCGCAGCCGGTGGTGCGGAAGATGGTCCACAGCGCCCGCAGGCGGTCGTCCGACATCGCCTCATGTCCCGTCCACAGGCAGAACAGGGTGCGGTTCTCCAGCGCGTCCAGGTCGTGCGGCACGGGTCACACCATCTCGGGCGTGACAGGGATGTTGAAACTGTTCAGCAGGGCGGCGCGCCGCTGGCCCAACTCGGTGTCGGGAGCCTTGTGGCGGCGGTAGACGTAGAGATAGTCGAACACGGCGTTGTAGTCGTGGGACTGCTGGCTGATGCCGCGACGCTCGGATTCCGCCCCGCTGTCCTTGAAGATGCGGGCGCCGATGACCGGCACGTGCTGGGCCTTCTGCCGGGCATAGACCGCCAGCATGAATTCCCAATCCTCGTACGCCCGCATGTGCACGTCGAACTTCAGCCCGGCCAGCAGGGCACGGGGAAAGGCGAAGCAGCAGACCGGGATCTGGTTCTTCAGGTAAATCTCATCGGTCAGGCGGCCGGCCATATCGACGCCCCCCTCCGACAGGATGGCGGCGTCGGCACCCCGGCGCTCATTCACGATGACGCAGTTGAAATAGACGGGCAGGCCCTGGCGCACCGCCGGCTGGTCCTTCAAGGCGGCCAGGAAGCCCTCGTACCAGGCGTCGTCATCGTCCAGGAAGAGGATGTAACTGCCCTTGGCCAGGCTCAGGCCCATGTTGCGGCTGGCGGAGGGGCCAGGCGCCCCGTTGCGGCGGACATACATGTCGGCGGGGGTCAGCAGCTCGGCGCAGACGGCGTCGGTATCGCCATCGGTAGCATCGGAGACCACCAGGATCTCCACCCCGCCCACGCCCTCGCGCTGGGCGTTGATGGACGCCAGCGCCCGGCGCAGCAGCGACGCCCGCTTGTGCGTGGGCACGATGACGGAAAAGAACGGCAGCTCGGCCATCAGGCCCCCCAAATTCCGAAAGAACACACCTGGAATGAAAACGGCCCGCCCCGGACCCTGGCGCCAGTTTCTCAGACTGGCGTTGGGATGCCAAGGCGGGCCTGATCGCTTATCGATTTAGGCCGTGAACTCATAAATCCGCTTGGCTTTGGTCTATTGACGCAGGAACCCGGTGGAAGGGATCTTCAACCGGATCAAAACAGTTGCGTGGCATCGCAACGCCCTACGATAAACGATCCGAAAACTTCCTGGCTGCCGTTAAGCCCGGCGCGGCCAGAATTTGGTGCCAGTGTTTATGAGTCCAGGCCCAGGCTTTACATGCGGCGTCTGGGCAGTTCTCGCTTTGATGCCCTGCAACGCTTCAGGAGGAAGCATGAAAGCTATTGTTGGCGCCGCCATAGGACTGGGTCTCGCTGGCCTTACGGTCAATGCGCGCGCGCAAGTCATCAAGGATGTACCGGTGGTCGAGGCGATGGCCGACTATGTCGCGCCCGAGGGCCTGGTTCCTGTCGACGGCGCGCGGCGTGTCCATCTCCGGTGCCTAGGACAGGGCTCGCCCACCGTGGTGTTCACGGCGGGCCTGGGCGGGTGGTCGGCCACCTGGGCCAAGGTGCAGCCCGAGGTCGCCAAGGTGACGCGCGCCTGCGCCTGGGATCGTGCGGGCTTCGGGCTCAGCGACGCCGACGCCAAGGCACCGCAGACCGTCGGCCAGACCACCGACGATCTTGAGCGCGCCTTGAAGGTCGCGGATGTGAAGGGGCCGTTTGTGCTGGTTGGCCATTCAGCCGGAGCGCACGAGGTCCTGACCTTTACCGATCGTCATCCGCGCGATGTCGTCGGGATCGTCCTGGTCGATCCGGTGCGGCCTCACGATCTCGCGCGTGAAGCCGGCGTCGGCCCCAAGGCCGCCGCCGCGGATCGGGCCTATCTCGCCGGCGAGGCTCAGCGACTGCGCGATTGCGCGAGCGGCGTGGAGAGCGGACGCGTCAAGACCGGCGCGCCGGCGCCGCCGTGCTTTATCTATTTCCCGGAAATTCCGGAAAAGGCGCAGTCGGTTCTGGCCCGTCTCGATGCCGATCCCGCACGGCTACGCACCCAAGCTTCGGCTTTCGAGGAGTATGAGCCCAATGGAGAACGCGTCGTGAAGAATGACAGGACCTATGGCGATCTGCCCCTGATCGTGGTCAGCGCGGGTGAACCAGGCCTGTGGGCCCCGGAAGCCAAGGAGGAATATCCGGCGCTGCAGGCGGACTGGACTGACAGCCACAAGGCGCTTGCTGCGCTTTCCCGGCGTGGAGAGCGGCGCGTGGCCGACGGTTCGGGACATCTGGTCCAGCTGAACCAGCCCCAGGCTGTTATCGACGCGGTTCTCGACGTTGTTCGCGCGGTGTCGAAGTGAGGGCGCCCCTCATCGCCGCGGTCGCCGCGTTGCTAGCTTCGCCCGCGCTTGCGCAGGACACTGATCCGCTGGCCTGGTTCAATGGCCGCTGGTGCACGGAGGCGGGTAAGCCGGAGCAGACCTGTGAAGTCTGGGGACCCGCGCTTGGCGGGGTCAAGGTCGGGACCTCGCAGACCGTTCATGATGGCAAAAGCCGCACGATCGAACTTGTCACGATCGCGGTGGACGGGCCCAAAGCCAGGTGAACGTTTTCGTGAATGGCCGCGCACCGGTCCCATTTACCGAGACTGCCCGCGAACCCTCGGGCATGACGTTCGAAAACCCCGCGAACAGCTATCCTCAGCGCATCCACTATTGGCGCGTCGGCGACGTCATCCATGTCGAGATCATGAAGATCGATGGCAGCGCGCTCGATCAATGGAGCTATCGCCTTCAGCAAGACCGCTAGGCTGCCGCTCCAGCACTGGAACAGCGGTATGAGATTTTTCTCATACCGCTGTAGGACGCGACCGCGTCCGCCGGACCTTTCCGCAGAACGTGGTGCAGCGGAAAGGAATGAGGCCCTGCCCGCGGAAGCGGGCGCCCGGCGCTTGAGGAAACTTATTTCTTGAACCGGTGGACAGCCAGGCCGGCGGGCGCCTGCACCGTGGGCATGATTTCCACGCGGTTGACGTTGAAGTGCGGGGGCAGGGTGGCGGCCCAGGTCACCGACTCCGCCACGTCTTCCGCCGTCAGCGGCGTGGTGTCGGCATAGACCTTGGCGGCCTTCTCGGCGTCGCCCTTGAAGCGCACCAGGCTGAAGCTGGTCTCCACCATGCCCGGCTCCACCGAGGTGACGCGCACGCCGGTGCCCAGCAGGTCCGCCCGCAGGCTGAGGCTGAACTGGGTGACGAAGGCCTTGGAGGCGCAATAGACATGGCCGCCGGGGTAGGGGTAGCTGCCGGCGGTGGAACTGAGGTTGATGATATGGCCGCGCCCCCGCTCCACCATGCCGGGCAGGATCAGGCCGGTCATGATCGCCAACGCCTTGTCGTTGGTGTCGACCATGATCTCCCAGTCGTCCAGGTTGGCCTTCTGCGCGGGTTCCATCCCCAGGGCCAGGCCGGCGTTGTTGATCAGCAGGTCGATGGCGGCGAAGTCCGCCGGAATGCTGGCCACCGCCGCCTCCATGGCCCTGCGGTCGCGTACGTCGAAGGCCAGGGTGTGCGTGGGCACGTCCAGGCTGTCGGCCAGCGCCTTAAGCTTCTCCGTATTGCGGCCGGTCAGGATGAGCCGGCTGCCCAGGGCCGCGAAGCGGCGGGCGAAGGCGGTGCCGAAGTCACCGGTGGCACCTGAGATCAGGACGATGCCGGGGATGTGGGGCGGGGCGTAACTCATCGACTGCCTCCTTATGTGCTTTGGCGTTCCAGGCCCTTGGCCTTCTGCCACAGGGCTTCCATCTCTTCCAAGGTTGCGTCACCGGGCCCCCGGCCACCCTCGGCCAGCCAAGCCTCGATCTGGCGGAAGCGCCGCTCGAACTTGGCATTGGTGCCGCGCAGCGCTGTTTCCGGGTCGACGTCGATATGGCGGGCCAGGTTGGCCAGCGCGAACACGAGGTCGCCGAGCTCATCCTGCATGCGGGCCTGTTCGGGGGCGGCATGCTCCATCTCCGCCCGCAGCTCGCCGATCTCTTCCTCGATCTTGTCCAGGATTTCTTTGGCCTGGGTCCAGTCGAAACCCACGCGGGCGGCGCGTTTCTGCAGCTTCACCGCCCGGGTCAGGGCCGGCAGGCCGCCGATGACGCCGTCGAGGGCGGAGGCCTTGGCGCCGCTGGCGGCGGCCTTGGCCGCGCGCTCCCCCGCCTTCTGGGCTTCCCAATTCTTCACCTGGTCGGTGGCGTCGGCCACGGCGCCGACCTCTTCACCGAACACATGGGGGTGGCGGCGCACCATCTTGTCGCTCAGCGCCGTGGTGATGTCGTTGAAATCCCACAGGCCCCGCTCGCTCGCCATCTGCGCGTAGAACACCACCTGGAACAGCAGGTCGCCCAATTCCTCCTTCAGCGCCGCCATGTCGCCCTGCTCGATGGCGTCGGCCACCTCATACGCCTCCTCGATGGTGTGCGGGGCGATGGTGGGGAAGTCCTGTTCCAGGTCCCAGGGACAGCCGCCGTCGGGATCGCGCAGCTTGGCCATGATGGCCAGCAGGCGGTCGATGGGGGCGGTCGCGGACGGGCGGTCGGTCATGGGCTGGTCCCGGAAAGGCGAAAGGGGAGCCGGATGGCCCCCCTTCCTACACCGAACCATGCGCCCGAGGCCACCGGCCCGGCGGCATGGGCATCACTTCTTGAGGCCGATCTCGCGCAGCCGCTGGTCCAGGTACTCACCCGCGGTGTAGGCGTCGCTGAGGCGCACGTCCGGCCGGGGGTGCAGGAACATGGGCATGGAATAGCGCGAGACGTTGTGCTCCGGCGGCGGGTTCACCACGCGGTGGGTGGTCGCCGGGAAGTAGCCGCCGGACGCCTCCTTCAGCATGTCGCCGCCGTTGACGGCGATCATGCCGGCGTCGCAGGGCACGTCGTACCAGTTGCCGGCGGTATCCTTGGCCTGCAGGCCCGGCTCGCTGCCCGTGACCAGCAGGGTGATGAGGTTGATGTCCTCATGCGCCGCGGCGCGCACGGCGCCCGGCTCGAAGCCATCCGCCAGGGGCGGGTAGTGCAGCACGCGGAACAGGCTCTGCGTGCTGCCCACCATCATGTCCGGCAAGGCGACGGAGAAGCGGGCCTTCACCGCGTCCGGCGTGTGCTGCTGCAGCCAGCCCAACAGGTCGGCGCCCAACTGGGTCAGGGCGGCGTACATGGCCTCGGTCGCTTCCTTCACGCCCGCCGGCAGGGGCCGGTTGGGATAGACGTGATAGAATTCCTTCAGGTCCTTGATGGGGCTGTCCTTGGCGTTTTCCGAGCGGAAGGGAAAATAGCCGTCCTGCGTCTCGGGCGAGAACAGGTGGTCCACCTTGGACTCCGACGCGAAGAACGCCGCCCATTCCTTGTACAGGCGGTCGATCAGCGCCGGATCGATGGGGTGGTTGCGCAGCACGGCGAAGCCGGTCTCGTGCATGGAACGCACGAACTCGGCCGGGGCCGTGGACTCGGTGCAATCAACACTGGCGATATCGAACATGGGTGTTCCCTGATGGCGCCCGTCCGCCTCCAATGCTCCGCGAGACAGCGGGGAGGTTTGCGGACGCCGTTACATCCGCCCCCGGGCCGCGGGCCAGGGACTGTTTTAAGGATCAAGGCCGGCCGCGGGCAGCCATGTCGAATTTCGGCGACTATCAGCAGGCTGGCGGCCCGACGTCAACCACCCAGATGTTGGAGAGTGTTTCCGTTTTTTGCAGGGGTATGGTGAAGTTGCGGTGCCCTATCCGGAGGTCCCTCATGCGTCTGTTTCCGGCCGCCGCGCTGATGCTGGCCTCCACCGCCGCCCTGGCGCAGCAGAACCCGCCCAGCCCCAACCCGCCCACCCCCAACCCGCCCACCTTGGCGCCCGCCCTGGCGCCGCTGGGCTTTCTGCTGGGCGACTGGAGCGGCGGGGGCAAGACGGCGGATGGCGGCACGGCGCGCGGCACCTCCACCATCCGGGCTGTTGCCGGCGGCGGTGGGCTGCTCCGCCAGGACCACACCGACCTGATGGGCAAGGATGGCAAGCCGGTGCCGGGCGCCGGTTTCGACCAGATCATGCTGATCTATCCGCAGGACGGCACCCTGCATGCCGATTATCTGGATGGCCAGCACACCATCCACTACACCAGCGCCCAGGTGACGGCCGGGGAAAGCGTGACCTTCCTGGCGGACGCCACGCCCGCCACACCGGGCTTCCGCCTGGGCTATACCAGGCGGGACGCGGGCACCCTGCACGTGAAGTTCGAGATGCTGCCCCTCGGCGCCCCCGGCTATATGATTGTGGCCGAGGGCGACGTGACGCGGCGCAAATAAGCCTCAGGCCGTCTTCTTCCGGGCCGGTGCCTTGGCCGCCTGCGCCGCCGCCTTGTGCACCCAGTCGCGCAAGGTCGGTGCATCGGCCAGCAGGCCGTCGGGCACCACGACGTAGGTCTTGCTGACCGGCTGGTCCGGCCCATACTGCAGCGGCTTGGCGCCCGGCAGGGCCAGCAGCGCCGTTTGGTCCGCCCCCGACAGCTTCAGCGCCAGCCCGACGTCGGAGAGCGAGGCGATGGGCTTGCCCCCGGCATAGGCCAGGATGCCACCGAACATGGGTTTGTAGGTCAGTTCCAGGTCCGGCGCCGCCGCTGCCATGACGGCCTGAAGTTTCTTTGGGTCGTGTGCCATAAGGGTCCCTGCCGTTAGGTTTGTAACGGGGAATTTAGCATCCCGGGCGTGACAGGTGCTGGCAGGATGGTCGCCCCATTCCGGCGAAGGTGATCCTGTCATGAACTCCCCCCAACTGACCTGGCAATTCTGGGCCGTGCTGTCGGCCTTGTTCGCGGCGCTGACCGCCATCCTGGCCAAGGTGGGGGTGGAGGGGGTGAATTCCGACTTCGCCACCCTGGTTCGCACGGCGGTGATCCTGCTGGTCATCGTCGCCTTGCTGCCCATCACCGGGCAGTGGCAGCCGCCGGGCAGCGTGTCCGCCCGCAGCTATCTGTTCCTGGTGCTGTCCGGTCTCGCCACCGGCGGATCCTGGCTCTGTTATTTCCGGGCGCTGAAGCTGGGCGAGGCAGCGCGGGTCGCTCCCATCGACAAGATGAGCGTGGTGCTGGTGGCGCTGTTCGGCGTGCTGTTCCTGGGCGAAAGGCTCAGCCTGCCCAATTGGCTGGGCGTGGCCTTCATCGCCCTGGGCGCCGTGCTGGTGGCCTGGCGCGGCTGAGATGGATAAGGGTTTCTTAACGGTTTCCACACCATTCTATGGCGACAAAAATAAAGAATTTTCAACGGGGGGGTGTTTTGTGGATGGCTTGGAACTGGAACCGTCGAGCGAACAGTTTCTACAGGCCGCGCCCAAGCTGCGCGCCATTTTCCGCGCGCAGAACCAAGCCTGTGCCGGCAGCCTGCACATGGTCGGGCTGGACAGCCTGCGCGAGCGGTTGGGGAACCGCTGGCCACGAGTGGCGGACCGCGTGCACATGTTGGCGGAGCGCCTGCTGGGGCAATTGCTGACGCCCAAGGATACCTGGTTCCGCCATGGGGAGGAGGGCTACATCGTCGTCTTCGCCCAGCTGGGCCAGCGCGAGGCCGGCTTGGTGTGTGGCAAGGTGGTGGAGCAATTGCAGCGCCTGCTGCTGGGGGATGTTGATACCGCCGCTGTGCGCGTCCATTCCGCCGTTCATCAGGTGGGCCGCGAATTGGTGTTCCAAAGCAACAGCCTGAGCGAAATGCTGGTGGGCGCCGCGGCGCAGGCGGCGCAGTCCACGGCGGACGCGACGGCGGTGGAAACCGGCAAGGCCAGCGCTTGGTGGACCCATGCCGCCTTGCAGGAACAGCCGGCGCAGGTGGTCTATCGGCCCATCTGGGATGTGCGCAAGGAGGCGCTGTCGATCTACATGGCGCGCATCATGCGGCCGCGCCGTGGGCGGCAGCCCTTATGGGGATATGACTGCATCAACGATTCCCGGGACATGCAGCAGATACTGGCGCTGGATCTTGAGGTGCTGCGGCAGACCATGGACGTGTACGGGGAGCTGTATGCGAACCAGTTCCGCTGCTTCCTCTCGGTGCCGGTTCATTTCGAAACGCTAGCCAGCGTGGGACGGCGGCGGGAATATCTGGCCGCCCTTCAGGGCATTCACCGGGAGCTGCTTGCCTTCCTCGCCTTCCACCTGGTCGGCCTCCCCCAGGGCATTCCATCCAGCCGCGCGGCCGAGATGGTCGGTGTCCTGAAACAGTTCAGCCGGGTGGTGACGGCCGTGGTGGAGAGCGGCTCCCAGGATTTGCCGGCCTTGGCGGCGGCGGGCGTCCACATCGCCATCATCCTGCTGCCGCCCGGTGCCTCGCCCAAGCATTGGGGAACCGAACTCAAGCGCTTCTCGCAGGAGGCCACCCGCCTGCGCCTGCGCGCAGGCGTCGAGGGGGTGGATACCGCCATCATGGCCTCTTATGCCGATGAGGCCGGCTTTCAATACATGGCCGGCGATTTTATCGGCCCCTGGTCCGAAGTTCCGGAAAACGCCCTGCGGTTCACCCGCACCGACCTGAAGGCCCGCATGGACGCGAGCCGGGGACCGTGATGCTGACACGATCAATTTTTGGTTGCCTGGCCGCAGCTGATGCTGGCGGCAACCCCTTCTTAACCACCCGGCCGGCAATCTGAAGCCCTAGGGATGGGGAGTTTTGGGATTGCCGGTCATGGATGGTTTGGTTCAGCGGGAACAGACAGGACAGTTCACGGAGGCGGCGCCCAAGCTGCGTGCCATTTTCCAGGCCCAGACTCAGGCCGCCGCCGGCAGCCTGCACATGGTGGGGCTGGACAGTCTGCGCGCGCGGCTGGGGAACCGCTGGCCGCGGGTGGCGGACCGGGTGCACATGCTGGCGGAACGCCTGTTGCGGCAGCTGTTGAATCCCAGGGACGCCTGGTTCCGTCATGGGGAGGAGGGCTATATCGTCGTCTTCCACCAGTTGGGCCGGACGGAAGCGGGCCTGGTCTGCGCCAAGGTGGTGGAGCAGCTGCAACGCCTGTTGCTGGGCGATGTCGACACCGCCGCCGTGCGCGTCCATTCCGCCGTGCATGAGATGGATGGGGAACTGCTGTTCCAGAGCAGCAGCCTGCATGAAATGCTGGCGGGCGCCGCCTCGCTGGCGGGGGCCGCGGTCGCGGCGGAGACCAGCGCCGACAAGGCCAATCCCTGGTGGGCCCACGCCGCCCCGCAGGAAGAGCCGCTGCAGGTCGTCTACCGCCCCATCTGGGACGTGCGCAAGGAGGTGCTGTCCATTTACCTCGCCCGGGCCATGCGGCCCCGCCGGGGGCGTCTGCCGCTCTGGGGCTACGACTGTGCCGCCGACCCGCAGGACATGCAGCAGATCCTGGGCCTGGACCTGGATGTGCTGCGCCAGACGATGGAGGTCTACGGCGAACTGTATCGCAACCAGTTCCGCTGTTTCCTGTCCGTGCCCGTGCATTTCGAGACGCTGGCCGGCATAGCCCGGCGGCGCGAATACCTGGCGGCCTTGCAGGCCATTCCCAAGGAACTGGTGGCGTTCCTGGCCTTCCATGTCGTGGGCTTCCCCCAAGGGGTGCCGGTCAGCCGGGCGACCGAGATGGTGGCGTTCCTGAAACAGTTCAGCCGGGTGGTCATCGCCGTGGTGGAAAGCGGCTGCCAGGACCTGCCGGCCTTGGCGGCGGCCGGCGTCTACATCGTCACCATGCTGCTGCCGCCCGGCGCCTCGCCCAAGCGCTGGGGACCGGAGCTGTCACGCTTCTCGCACGAGGCGTTGCGCCTGCGCGTGCATGCAGGCGTGGAGGGCGTGGACACCAGCCTGATGGCCTCCTACGCCGACGGCGCCGGCTTTCACTATATGGCCGGTGACTTCATCGGCCCGTGGTCGGAGGTGCCGGAAAACGCGCTGCGCTTCACCCACGCCGACCTGCGCGCCCGCATCGTCGCGGACTGATTTCGATTGTCGCGTGCTTCACGGTTCAGGTGATGCCACCTGAACCGACCACGCTAGTCGTCCAGTCCCTTGCCGGCCAGGATCTGGGGCGCGCATTTCTCGATGCGCGCCAACCGGGTCTTGGCCTGCTTGGCGGAGGAGAGGTGCAGCAGGTAGCCCCGCTGCCGGCCGGGCGTCAGGGCGTCGAACGCCGCCTTCAGCGCGGGATCGCTGTCCAGCCGGCTTTGGAATTCCTCGGGCACGGCGAATTCCCTGGTCGGCTTGAAGTCCACCTTCAGGCCCGCCTTTTCCACGGCGATGGCTTCCAGGATGTAGGCCTTCAGCGTTGGCGCCAACTGGGCGATCTCACCGCTGTTGGTGAAGCGGATCTGGCGGCCGGCCTGCACATTCTCCGTCTGCTGGATCAGGATGCCGTTTGGGTCCGTCATGAGCGCGCCCTTGAAGAACAGCAGGGCGCAATACTCCTTGAAGCCGTGGATCAGGACGATGTTGGCGCCGTCTGAGGTGTAGCAGGGGTGCCCCCACTTGAAGTCCTCCACCAGCGGGCAATCCAGCGCGATGGCCCGCAGCTTGGCGACTTCCTCGCGCCATTTGCCGGCCTTCTCCACATAGGCGTCGACCTTGGGATGGGTCATGCGGTCCTCCCGACCGATTATCTTTGATTATCTTTATTGTACGGGTCAGAGCGTCTGTGACTGGCTTTGGCCCTGGCCATCCTGGATTTGCGCCTGCCGCACGGCGGGCGGTTCATCCCCCATCTCTTCGACGTCCACGCTGACATACAGGGCGTGGGTGTCGCCGCCCAATATGACGCCGCGCAGGGGGCAGACATCGTCATAGTCGCGGCCATAGGCCAAGGTGATGTGGTTGCGGTCGATCAGCGTGTCGTTGGTGGGGTCCATGTCGATCCAGCCGGCGTCGGGCCCGCACCATATCTGCACCCAGGCGTGACTGGCGTCGGCCCCTTGCAGGCGCGGCTGGCCGGGTGGCGGCAGGGTGCGCAGATAGCCGCTGACGTAGCGGGCGGGCAGGCCCAGGGCGCGCAGGGCGCCGATCATGACATGGGCGAAGTCCTGGCAGACTCCGCGCTTGAGCGCCAGCGCCTCCAGCACGGGCGTGGTCACGCTGGTGGCAGCGGCATCGAAGGCGAAGCCATCGTGAATGCGGCGGGCCAGGTCTCGGGCGCCGGCGCCGACCGGCCTGCCGGCCGGGAAGCTGTCGGCGGCGAAGGCGGCCAGATCCGGGCTGGGTTGGGGCAGGCGGGGGGAGGCCTCGATGAACTCCGCCACCGCCAGCCGGCGGGGCGCCTCGGCCGCGATCGCCTCCCACGCCGGTGTCGCTTCCAAGTCCGGGACCGGCCGCGGCGACAGGATGACGTCCAGTTCCACCGTCATGGACAGGTCCAGGTGGGGCGTGTCGATGGCGACATAGCTGGTGGGGTTGCCCAGCCAATCCAGGCGGTCCGCCACCACGGCGGGCTCGGGCTCCACCGTCAGCGCCACCACCCGCGCCCGCTGGCCGGCCACGTCGCGCGGCCCCAGGTGGGCGATCAACTGGGAGGAGACGACCTGCACCGTGTAGCTGTAACGCGTGGTGTGGCGGCAGCGGTAGCGGACGGGCGCTGGGCGGGGCTGGTCAGGCGGCACGGGCGCGGACATGGCTGAAATAGGCTTGTGACAACAGATTGGACATGTCGGGCAGCGCCCAGCCCAGTTGGAACAGGGTGGCGCTCAACAGCCCCATGTCCCGGGTCAGCGCCAGATCCTGCACGCGATAGCTGGCCTGCGCCACCAGGTCCGCCAGGCGCATCAGCGGATCCGCGCCGCCGGCGGCGCCGAAGGCGGGCAGGGAGGGCAGGCGGGAAACCTGGCGGCGGATGGTCTCCAGCTGGAACAGCAGGGAATGCGGGTGTTCCGGATCGGTCAGCAGCAAGCTCAGCGCCGCCTCGCGCTGCACCCCCACCGGGAAGCGCTCACGGTAGGCGGGTCCGGCCTCCGCCAGTTCCAGCAGCACCTCCTGCGTGGCGGCGTCCGGCCGCTCATGGGCGATGCCGCTGGCCTGCAGCCGCTCCACCGCGTCGATGGCGCGCTCCAGCCGGCGGCCCAGCACCAGGAAGCGCCAGCCAGCGCCACGGGGCATGCTGTCCAGCTCCAGCCCCGTCTGCGCCGCCAGCACCTGGCTGAAGTCGCCCAGCAGCACGGCCAGCGCCGCGCGGTCCGCCTTGGCCAGGCGGGTGCCCAGCACGTCCAGGCGGCCCAGGATCTGGCGGCTGTCCAGGGGCAAGCGATCGCGCACGCTGCCCATGGCGCGGCGCAGCCGGCCGGTGGTGGCCACCAGACTGCCCGGGTTGGCGGGATCGACCGCGATTTCCAGCGCCTGGCGCATGCCGCGCACGGCGTCGCTGTCGGGCAGCTGCGCGATTTCCTGCGGGATCAGGGTGGCGCGGCCCATCAGGCGCAACAGGGGCGAAAGTTCCTCCCGCGCGGCCGGCCGGCTGTCGTCGGACAGGCGCAGGGTGGCACCGCGCAGCAGGCGCACGGCCGACGCCGCGCGCTCGGCGTATCGGCCCACCCAGAACAGATGGTCGGCTGCGCGGCTGGGAAGGTTGCCCGGCACGGGGCTGGGCTCGCGCGCGCCGTCGGGCGCGCTGATCAGGCGGCGGATCGTGCCCGGCGGTTCCGCCCCGACGATCCAGAGATCCTTGGAGCCGGCGCCCTCCTGCAGCGACACGGCGGCATGGCGCGCGTCGGCGCTGATGCGCACCAGGCCGCCCGGCATGACCGTCCAGCCGCCGTCGCCGCTGGCACAGAGGAAGGCGCGCACGACCAGGGGCCGCGGCTCCACCCGGCCGTCCCGCCACAGCGGCGCGGTGGAGGGCGCGACCGGCAGCTGGCCCGCCCAGTCCTGCGGCCGCGCGCGGATGCGCGCGGCCAGGTCCCCGCGCGCGGCCTCATCCAGGTCCGGCCCATTGGCGACGTGGCCGGGCAGGCTGGAGAAGGCCGGCCGCATCACCATGCGGTTCAGCTGCGCCAGCAGCGCCTCTCGCTGTTCCGTATCCCCGCCCCAATACGTCGGCACGTTGGGCAGCAGCAGATCCTCGCCCAGCAGGCGCCGGCTCAGCGCCGGCATATGGGACAGCAATGCCATGCTTTCCGCCATGCCGGACCCAAGGGCGTTGACCACGGCGACGGATCCGGCGCGCACCGCCTGCAGCAGGCCGGGGACGCCCAGCGCGCTGTCCACGCGCAATTCCAGCGGGTCGCAGAAGGCGTCGTCCACGCGGTGCAGGATGACGTCCACCCGTTCCAGGCCCGCCAGGGTCTTCAGGTAGACGGCCTGGTCGCGCACCACCATGTCCGCCCCCTCCGCCAGGGTCATGCGCAGATGGCGGGCGAGGTAGGCGTGCTCGAAATAGGCCTCGTTGAAGGGGCCGGGTGTCAGCAGCACGGCGCGGGGATGGCCATCCACCCCGGAATGCTGGGGCGCGGCGCGGGCGACGGCCGCGCGCAGGGCCTCGAAGAAGGGCGACAGCCGCTCCACATTGCAGGCGCGGAACGGGTCGGCCAGGGTCTGGCTCAGCACCGCCCGGTTCTCCAGGGCATAGCCCACGCCGGTGGGCGCCTCCGTCCGGCAGGTCAGCACCCGCCACTGGCCGTCGCCGTCGCGCACCAGGTCGGCGGCGAACAGCACAAGGCGCCGGCCGCCCGGCACCTCCATGCCCTGACAGGCGCGCAGGTAGCCAGGATCGGCATAGAGCAGGCTGGGAGGGATGGCGCCGTCGGACAGCAGGGTCTGGGGACCGTAAAAGTCCTCCAGCACCTTTTCGACTAGCGTGGCCCGTTGCACCAGCCCGGCGCTGATCGCCTGCCATTCCCGGGCCGAGAGCAGCAGGGGCACGGGATCCAGCGGCCAAGGCCGTTCCGTCCCCTGCGGATCACGGTAGGAGTTGAAGGTGACGCCGTTCAGGAACAGGCGCTGGCGCGCCGCCGCCCACCGCGCCGCCATCTGCTCCGGGGTGAACGGGCCATGGGCGGCGAAGAACTGCTGCCAGTGCGCGCGCAACTGCCCCGTGCCGGTCACCATCTCGTCAAAGATGGGACCGGTTCCATAACCGAGGTCGCCGGCGTCGCTGAACAGCGAAGGCTGCTCGGGCGGCTGTTGGGAAACGGGCTCCGCCAAATCCTGTTCAGCCAAGTCTCAGGTCTAGGGTCATGGGATAGTCCGGGTTCCGTGTTTCCGGCGGGATGGCCATGGGCCCCGGCGTATGCCCGAAGGGATGGAAGCGCGCCAGCCGGCGCCCCTCCGCTTCGTTGGCATTGACCGGGAAGGTGGTGAAGTTGCGCCCTCCTGGATGGGCGACGTGATAGGTGCAGCCGCCGACGGACCGTTCCGTCCACAGATCCAAAATATCGAAGACCAGGGGCGTATGCACGGGGATAGTCGGGTGCAGGCATCCGGGCGGCTGCCAGGCGCGATACCGGACGGCCGCCACATATTCGCCCTCCGTGCCCGTGGGGTGCAGGGGCAGGCGGCGGCCGTTGCAGGTGACGGCGTAGCGGTCGCCCACCATGCCCGTCATGCGGACTTGGATGCGTTCCAGGCTGCTGTCGACATAGCGCACGGTGCCGCCGCCGCCCGGCTCCTCGCCCAGCACGTGCCAGGGCTCCAGCGCCGTGCGCAGTTCCAGGGTCAGGCTGCGCTGGCTGACGCTGCCGATCTTGGGGAAGCGGAAGTTCAGGTGCGGGGCGAACCAAGACTCCTCGAAGGCGTAGCCGGCCTCGCGCAGCTCCGCCACCACGTCCTGGATGTCCTGGGTCACGAACTGCGGCAGCAGGAAGCGGTCGTGCAGCTTGGTGCCCCAGCGCACCAGGCCGGCGCGATAGGGCTCCCGCCAGAACCAGGCGATCAGGGTGCGCAACAGCAATTGCTGCACCAGGCTCATCTGCGCGTGCGGCGGCATCTCGAAGCTGCGCAGTTCCACCAGGCCCAACCGGCCGGTGGAGCTGTCGGGGCTGTACAGCTTGTCGATGCAGAATTCGGAGCGGTGGGTGTTGCCCTGCACGTCCACCAGCAGGTGGCGCAGCGCCCGGTCCACCAGCCAGGGCGGCGGGTTGGGGCCGGCGCGATCCAGCTCCTTGAAGGCGATCTCCAGTTCATACAGGCTTTCGTGCCGCGCCTCGTCCACCCGGGGGTGCTGGCTGGTGGGGCCGATGAACATGGTGCTGAACAGGTAGGACAGACTGGGGTGGTTCTGGAAATAGGCCAGCAGAGAGCGCAGCACGTCCGGCCGGCGCAGGAAGGGGCTGTCCGCCGCCGTCGGGCCGCCCACCACCACATGGTTGCCCCCGCCGGTGCCGACGTGGCGGCCGTCCAGCGCGAACTTCTCCGTGCCCAGGCGGGTCTGGCGCGCGTCCTCATACAGGGTGGTGGTGGTGTAGACCAGATCCTGCCAGTTGGACGAGGGGTGGATGTTCACCTCGATGACGCCCGGATCCGGTGTCACGGCCATGCTGTTCAGGCGCGGGTCGCGGGGCGGGGGATAGCCCTCCAGGACGACGGCCAGGTCCAGGTCGACGCAGGTGGCCTCGATCTGGGTGACCAGCTCGATCCAGTCCTCCAGATAGCTGGTGGGCGGCAGGAAGATGTAGAGGCGGCCGTCGCGCGGCTGAACGCACAGGGCGGTGCGAACCAGCCACCAAGCGCTGGTGCCTTTTTCCGGCACCTGGTCGCGCACATCGGCCATGGCGCGCTGGCTCAAGGGTTCCGTCTGGCCCTTGCGGAGCACCATCTGCCGTTCCAGGTCCTCGCGCGAGGGCAGGTCCGGCCGGCTGTCGAAGGGATCCTGCTCGTAGGAATAGACGCGGTCGATGGTGTCGACCCAGGGCAGGGAACCCAGGGGCAGGCGATAGCCGATGGGGCTGTCGCCCGGGGCCAGCAACAGCCGATCGCTGCGCGTGGTCCAGGCGCTGGACAGCCAGACGGGGCCGCTGGCCTCATGCCGGCGGCTGATGGGCAGGGCGTAGCCGACGGCGGTGCCCAGGCCGGTGTCGAACACCTTGGCCAGGCGCGCCCGCTCCTCCGCGTTTTCCAGCTTGCTGTCGAACGGGTCGACGTTTACCGGCAGCTCGCGTTCCTTGCGGATGTAGTGCCAGGGATCTTCGAAGGCGCCCCGCGCGTAGTCGGGATTGATGCCCAGCCGTTCCGCCAGGCGGCGGATGAACCGCTCGGACTCGGCCAGGCCATAGCCATAGTGCCGGCGCTCATCGGCCAGGTATTCGGCATGGGTCCACAGGGCGTCGCCGTCGCGCCGCCAGAACAGCTGCAGCGCCCAGCGCGGCAGGCTTTCCCCGGGATACCACTTGCCCTGGCCGAAATGCAGCAGGCCGCCCTGGGCGTAGCGCGCCTGCAGGCGGCGGATGAGGTCGCCGGACAGCAGGCGCTTGGTGGGGCCCAGCGCGGCCGTGTTCCACTCCGCCCCCTCCATGTCGTCGATGGAGATGAAGGTGGGCTCGCCGCCCATGGTCAGGCGGATGTCGCCGTCCACGATCTCGCGGTCCACCTGCTGGCCCAGCCGGTCGATGGCGCCCCACTGGTCGGGGGTGTAGGGCTTGGTGGTGCGCGGCTGCTCCCGGATGCGGGTGACCGACATCTCGTGCTCGAACGTCACCTCGCACATGTCCAGGCCGCCGGTGACCGGGGCGGCGGAGAAGGGGTCGGGCGTGCAGGCCAGCGGGATGTGGCCCTCGCCCGCGAACAGGCCGGAGGTGGGGTCCAGCCCGATCCAGCCGGCGCCGGGCAGGTAGACCTCGGTCCAGGCGTGCAGGTCGGTGAAGTCCGCCGTGGGGCCGTCCGGCCCCTCCAGCGGCTTCTGGTCGGCCACCAGCTGCACCAGGTAGCCGGAGGCGAAGCGGGCGGCCAGGCCCAGGTTGCGCAGGATCTGCACCAGCAGCCAGGCGGTATCGCGGCAGGAACCGGTGCCCAGCTGCAGCGTTTCCTCCGGCGTCTGCACACCGGGCTCCAGGCGGATGACATAGCCGATGCGCTGCTGCAGCTTCAGGTTCAGATCGGCCAGGAAGGCGACGGTGCCCGTGGGCGTGAGGTCGACATCGGCCAGCAGTGCCTTGACCAGGGGGCCGGGCTCGTCAGCCTCCAGGAAGGGCTTGAGGTCCTTGGCCAGCCACGGCTCATAGGTGAAGGGGAATTTCTCCGCCGCCGGCTCCAGGAAAAAGTCGAAGGGGTTGATGACCGCCATGTCGGCCACCAGGTCCACCTCCAGCGTGAATTCCTCCGTCTTGTCGGGGAAGACCAGGCGTGCCAGCCAGTTGGACTGCGGGTCCTGCTGCCAGTTCAGGAAGTGCTGCTTGGGCGTGACCTTCAGCGAATACGACAGGATGGGCGTGCGGCAATGCGGCGCCGGCCGCAGGCGCACCAGTTGTGCCCCCAGATTGATGAGCCGGTCGTAGCGGTAGCTGGTCTTGTGATTGATGGCGACGTGGATGCTCATGACTTCCCCTGTTCGCGGAAGCGATGGCGACCCATAGCCCCCGGTGCCCTGACCCGGTCACGGTACCATCAATGCCCGCAAGCGTTAAAGTGCATTGCAGCATGTTTTTTGGGCAGCGCAAAAAATAGGCAACGCGCCGCCCCCAATAGCGCCGCCTACAGACCACCCCCGCCGGTCAGGCCCGGCCGCCGATGTCGAACGCGACGGTCGTGCGGGTCTGCGCGCTGTGGAAGGGGATGGTGCCGTGCCACATGTAGCTGGGGAACAGCACCAGCAGGCCGGGGCGCGGCTGGATGGCCCGTTCCCACGGCAGGGTGGCGCCGGTGCCCTGGGCGAAGGCGCCGAAGGTAATCCAGCCCTGCTTGCCCTCGGCATCCTTCACCACGTCGGGCATGTCCACGTAATAGCAGCCGCTGATCCAGCCCTCGGGATGGATGTGGTTGGTGTGATAGCCCTGGTCGCGCAGGCGGGCGGACCATGATCCGGCCCACACCAGGGACTGGCCCTTGCGCCGCAGGAAGGGGTGGCCGGCATCGTCCGGCAAGGCCGCGATATAGCGGTGAGTGGCGGCCAGGATGCTGTCGCGCAGCGCCTGGATGACAGGCGCCGCGCCCACGCGCGTGAACAAATTCTCCCGCGTCTGCGTGCCGTTGCGCAGCGTCTGCTCGATGGGTTCGTGCGTGGCCACGTGCTGGGCGTCCAGCGCCGCCATCAGATCCGCGTGGAAGGCCGTCAGGTCGGCATAGCCTGCCGGCGGCGCGAGGTCGATGGACTGGATGAACCGGTCGTAATCATAGAGGCCGCGCGGATCCGGCTGGCCCAGCAGGCGATAGGCCGTTGCCTGGAAGGCGGCGGCGAACTGGCTGTCCCGCGCCACAGCGTCCAGGCGCCGGGCGGCCTCCAGCGCCTCGGCCGGCCGGTTCAGGCGCAGGGCGGACTCGGCCACCCGATGCAGCAGCAACTGGTCGTCCGGCGCGGTGGCCAGGCCCTGGCGGGCGGCGTCCAGCGCTTCCTCCACCCGCTGCTGGGCCAGCAGCAGGGTGGTGCGCAGGCGGGGAAGGGCGGGGGCGTCGGGCTCCAGGGCGGCGACGGCGGCGATATTGGCCTCCGCCTCCTCATGCCGGCCGAACAGGATGTAGGCCTCCGCCGCCATCTTCAGCAGTTCAGGGTCGTTGGGCTTGCGTTCCTTGGCCCATTCATAGGAGTTCAGCAACTGGGTGTGCTGGCCTGTTTCCCACAGCGCCTGGTTCAGGGCGCTTTGCGCGGCGTAGTTGGCGGGATCCAGCACCACCACCTTCTTGAAGCAGACGATGGCGTCGTCCATCTGGCCTAGGGCCAGGAAGGTGTTGCCCAGGTTCAGCCAGATCTGCCAGCGGTCCGGGGCCCGCTCGACCGCGCGCTTCAGGTAGGGCGCGGCTTCCTCGAACCGCTGCTGGCGGCGCAGCGCCGTGCCCAGGCTGTTGTTCAGGTAGAAGTCGTTGGGCAACCGGGTCAGGCCGGCGCGCAGCACCTCTTCCGCGTGCGGCGGCTCACCCAGCTGCAGGTAGGCCTCGGCCATGCCCACGCGCGCCGGGACGAAGTCGGGCTGCAGTTGCAAGGCGCGGCGGTAGAGCGGCAGGGCCGTTTCCAGCAGCGAGCGGGCATTGCCCGCTTCCGTCCCGGCAAGCGCGGCCAGGCATTCGGCGCGGTTGGTGTAGGCCTCGACATAGTCAGCCTTGTACAGGATGGCCTTTTCGTAGAAGGGCAGCGCCTCGGCCGGGCGGCCGGTGTCCTTCAGCAGGTTGCCCAGGTTGTAGTTCACATGCGGCTGGCGGCTGTTCACGACCAGCGAGCGGCGCAGCAGCTGTTCCGCCTGGTCCAGCTTGCCGTTGCGCTTGGCGATCAGGCCCATGAGCTGCAGCGCGTCCGGTTCCGAGGCGTCCACCGCCAGCACCTGCAGCAGGATCTGTTCCGCCTCGTGCAGCTGGCCCCGCGTCTGGAAGGTCAGGGCCTGCTGAATCAGCGTCTGGATGCGCTGTCGCTGGGGCGCCGGAACGGACGGGGTGACGGGGATGGAGAAGGGGGACTGGCCGGTGGTCATGAGGCGTGCGCCGATGCGTCGTGAACGGGAGTGAGAAACGGCGGGCCCCTGGGGTAGGGACCCGCCGCGTGTCGAGATTATACGATAAGCCGCTCCGGGAGTCGGCGATTAGAAATCGGCGGTGATGCTCCCACGCCGATCAGAAATCGGCGGTGATGCCCCCACGCCGATCAGAAATCGGCGGTGATGCCCAGGAAGAACGTCCGCCCCAGCGTGTCGTAGATGCCGGGGTAGGTGTTGCCGTTGCCGTAACTGCCCAGCACGCTGACATAGTCGTCGTTGGCGGACTGGATGGGCGGGTCCTTGTCGAACAGGTTGTTGATGCCGAACCGCAGCGTGTAGTGGTCCATCAGGTTGATGGTCCCGGCGAGGTCGAAGTAATTGTAGGCGGCGATCTTGCCGTCGATGTTGTTGTAGATGCCGGAACCGGAGTTCAGGCTGGGATCGGTGCTGTTGTTGTCCAGGCTGGTGCCGCCGATGTAGCGCCAGTTGACCGACAGGTCGGCATTCCACGGCGTGTTCCAGGTGACGCGGAACTGGTGGCGCCAGTGGGGCGTGGGCTGGCCGCAGGTGCTGCCGTACAGGCCGGCGCAGTCGTACTTGGCCTCATGCAGCAGCGGCTGGTAGCGGTTGAACTGCGTCCAGGAACCGATGAACTTCAGGGTCACACCGCCCAGGTCCTTGATCCCCAGATCCTCCAGGTCCTGACGGTAGGTGCCGGAGACGTCGACGCCCGCCTGCTGGCGATAGCCGGCGTTGATGTCGGTGGTGATGAAATAGCCGTCACTGGAATTCAGGCTGCCCGAGGCGCCGCGGTGGATCAGGTCGCAGTAATAGGAGTTACCGGTGTTCAGGCATTGCGACATGATCTGCGAGGTCGGCACCGTGCCGATCAGATCCTGGATCTTGATGTTGTAGTAATCGACCGTGGCCGCGAAGTTGGGCATGAAGGTCGGCGTGAAGACGAAGCCGGCGGTATAGGTGTCGGCCGTTTCCGGCTTCAGCGCCTTGTTGCCGCCGCTTAGCGTGTTGCAGCCGTCGACGGAGGTGCATTCGGAGATGTTGCCGTACTGCGCGGCCGTGACGCCGGTGCGGCCGCATTGGGCCAGCGAGGCCGACGGGTTGGAGCCGGAGCAGGGGTCCAGCGCGCCGCCGATGCCCGAGGTGTTGGTCTGGAACAGCTCGATGATGTTGGGCGCGCGGACGGCGTGGTTGTAGCCGCCGCGCAGGGCCACGTCGCTGATGGGGGCATAGTTCAGGCTGGCCTTGTAGGTGTTGGCCTTGCCCGCCAGGTTGTAGTCCGACCAGCGGTAGCCGGCGTCGATGGACAGATCCTTGATGAAGGGCTGGTCCGACACCAGCGGCAGGCGCAATTCGCCGAAGATGTCCTTCACCTCGGTGGCGCCCACGGCCGGCTGGGTGGTGCCGGCGCCGGAGCCCGACAGGTCGCCGGACA
This sequence comes from Nitrospirillum amazonense, assembly GCF_007828035.1. Lineage (GTDB taxonomy): Bacteria > Pseudomonadota > Alphaproteobacteria > Azospirillales > Azospirillaceae > Nitrospirillum > Nitrospirillum amazonense. The sequence goes on from NZ_VITV01000002.1 coordinate 340,061, forward strand.
GCACGTTCTCGCTGTATTTCAGGTCGATGGCGTCGCGGCGCCACTCGCTGCCCAGGGCGACGGCCACGGCATCCTTGGCGAAGGGGCTTTTCACGCCCCAGGCACCGAAGTCGCCGGAGACGGTGCCGCTGACGATGTCCTGGGTGGTGCTGCCTTCCTTGAAGCTGGTGGTGTAGACGTAGTTGTAGGCGGCGCTGCTGATCTTCCCCAGCTGGAAGATGTTGATGGGCACGCAGGCCGTGTCCGTGCCGCTGATGACGGATTCGCAGGTGGCGACGCCGTTGACGTTCTTCGCCAGCAGCGCGTTCTGCAGCTTGGCAATGGAAACGTCGTTCTGATAGGTCTCGTTGTAGATCACCGCCGAATGCTGGGCGTAAACGTCGTAGGACCAGCCGCCGCCCAGATCGCCCCTGGTGCCGATGACATAGCGGTAGTCGGTGTGCCGCAGGTCATCGTAGCGGGGCGCGTTGTTGTCGGTGAAGCGATAGGCGACATAGCCTTTCCAGGTGGCGGTGGCGCTGCCGGCGTTGGCGCCGCACAGGGTCGTTGCCTCGGATGCCGACATCAGCGGGTTGTCGCAGTTGATGGAATAGGTGGTGCCGCTGAAGAAGCCCGACGGCGCGATCTGCGCCTTGGTGTGGTCGGACATGAACATGAAGTCGGTGTAGACGTCGAACGCCGGGCTGATCTCATAGTGCGCGAAGGCACCGCCGGTGTACCGCTCATCCTGGCGCTGGATGTAGTTGTAGGGGCCGTAGTTGAAGGCCAGCGCGCTGTTGTATTTCACGAAGGACGCGGAGCCGTCCGGGTTCAGCGAATAGCCGGTGCCCGAGCCGTTGGTGCGTAGGCGGGCATAGGCGCTGTTGGACGAGCCCGAGCAATAGCGCTGGTTGTCCTGGGTGGCGAGCGCGTCCTCATTGCTGCTGGTGGTGGCCATGGTGCACGCCGACCAGTCGCGGGTGGCCTGCGTCACCGGTTCGGTCCAGCGATAAGTGGCGTAGGCGGTGACGTTGCCCTTGTTGTTGGGTGAGTTGACGCCCATGACGAAGGAGCTGTCGCGGACGAAGCCGTCGAAGCGGTCGCCCGGGACCGTGACCGGGTACTTGGAACTCTTCAGGACCTTCTGGGCATCATCGTTCTCGTTGCTGTGCTGGGCGGCGGAGAACTGGTAGTCGACCTTCACCCCTTCGAAGTCGCGCTTCATCTTGAAATTCACCACACCGGCCACGGCGTCCGAGCCATAGACGGCCGAGGCGCCGCCGGTGACCACGTCCACGCTTTCCACCAGCGCGCCGGGAATGAAATTGACGTCCGCATATGGATAGGTCGGGTCGCCCAGAGGCATGCGGCGCCCGTCGATCAGCACCAGGGTGCGTGCTTCGCCCAGGTTGCGCAGGTTGATGGTGGCGGTGCCGGTGGCGCCGTTGGACTGGGCGTTGGTCTGGGCCGCGGTGATGCCGGGCAGGTTGTTCAGCATCGTTTCGACGTTGGTCGTGCCCTGGAGCTTCATCTCGATGCTGTCGACCGTCGTCAGTGGACTGTCGCTGGTCAGGTTCGCGGCCTGTTTGATGCGTGAGCCCGTGACGACGATTTCCTGCATGTCGGTGCTGGCGCTGGCCGACTGTTGCGCCGCAGCATCCGTCGCCACCGCCAAGGCGCCGACAAGCATGGTCGAGGACAGCAGCAATGCGCGCCGCCCGAATTTTGGCATGCCCATGGATTTCCCCGCTGTTCTGGAGATTGTTGATATTGCTGGCCCCAACCAGACAAATCTCTTCTGAAACCGTGTCCCCTTGTGATCGGGGCCAACGGGGAAAGGCTATTTTGGATAATTTATGCTCGTCAATGCTGCGTCGCAAAATTGACGATTTCAGCAACCGGTTTCACTCCGGAGTGTAACTGCTGTGTAACAGTCGTGCGCATTCCTGAAATGAATCAGAAACATAATTACCGGCAGTTTTGCTTAGATCGAACGGAATAGACAAAAGCAGTACCGACTCGCGCCACTTTTCGAACGGTCTAGGCCCTTGCGGGTAATCTTCGAAAAACAGGGCGGGGCCGCCCGCGAGGGCCGCGGGGCGACTCAGGGAGCCCCGCAGGCGGCTGCGGGACTGGGGTCAGCGGGCCAGGCGCTGAGACAGGATGATGGAGGAGTTGGTGCGCTCCACCCCCTCCACCGCGCCGATGTCGTCGATCACCCTATTCATCTCGGCGATGGATTCGGTGGAGACGACGGCGATCATGTCGAAAGGGCCGCTGACGGCGTAGAGCTGGCGCACCTGGGGCATGGCCTTCAGCCGGGTTTCCACCTGGCGCGCCGCCTTGGGCAACAGGGTGATGGCGACATGGCCCTGGATGCGGCGTGCCAGGTAATCCTCATCCAGGCGGATGGTGAAGGCTGTGATGACGCCGCGTGATACCAGGCGTTCCAGCCGGGCCTGCACCGTGGTGCGGGACACGCCTAGGCGCTTGGCCAGCGTCACGGTGGGCAGCCGGCTGTCCCCCTCCAGCAGGCGCAGCAGGGCGATATCCAGGTCGTCAGGTTGAAAACTGTCGGTCTGACTGATCATTCTGCCCACCATTTTCCGTCAGATTGGTCGCATTGACTGTTCATTCCGTCAAGGGTTTGCCCGACAGTCGTTCCAACAGGGAACTTTGAACGGGAGAGCACACATGCGTCGCATCGTCGTCGTCGGGGCGGGCAAGATCGGGTCCATCATCGCGGAGAACCTGGCGGGGTCGGGCGATTTCCTGGTGACGGTGCTGGACCGGTCGGCCAAGGCGCTCGAAGGCGTCTCCAAACGCCTGCCCATCGAACGGCGCGAGGTCGACATCAGCGACGTGGCCGCCCTTACCGAGGCGCTGACCGGGGCCTACGCCGTGCTGAGCGCCGCCCCTTATCACCTGACCATCAAGGTGGCGGAGGCCGCGGCCATCGCCCGATGCCATTACCTGGACCTGACGGAGGACGTGGCCACCACCCGCCGGGTGAAGGAACTGGCGGCCAACGCCCCCAACGCCTTCATCCCCCAGTGCGGCCTGGCGCCCGGCTTCATCTCCATCGTCGCCGGCAGCCTGGCCAAGAAGTTCGACACGCTGGAGGCCGTGCGCCTGCGCGTGGGCGCCCTGCCGCGCTACGCCAGCAATTCGCTGGGCTATAACCTGACCTGGAGCACCGACGGCGTCATCAACGAGTATTGCGAGCCCTGCGAGGCCATCGTGGAGGGCGCGCTGCGCGAGGTACCGGCGCTGGAGGAGCGGGAGGAGTTCTGGCTGGATGGCGTGCCATATGAGGCGTTCAACACCTCCGGCGGCCTGGGCAGCCTGGCGGAGGTGCTGAAGGGCCGGGTGCGCACCCTGAACTACAAGACCATCCGCTATCCCGGCCACTGCCAGCTGATGAAGACCCTGCTGAACGATCTGCGCTTGCGCGACCGGCGCGACCTGTTCAAGACGGTGCTGGAGGGGGCCTTGCCCGCCACCATGCAGGACGTGGTGGTCATCTTCGTCACCGTCAGCGGCATGCTGGACGGCCAGCTGACCCAGGAAAGCTATTCCAGCCGCGTCTTCGGCGACTATGCCCATGGCCGGCAGCGCACCGCCATCCAGACGACCACCGCCGCCGGCATCTGCGCCGTGCTGGACATGCTGGCCGACGGTCGCCTGCCGTCGCACGGCTTCATCCGCCAGGAAGACATCGCCCTGGATGATTTCCTGGCCAATCGCTTCGGCCGCGCCTATCAGGGGGCGAACCCGGTGGACCAGGTGGTGGCGCGCGTCGCCTGATCGGGCCAACCGTTTAAGCAAGAAGCAGCATGAGGGAAGAAGCGATGACGGCAGTGGGCGAAACCCGGCGTGATATTCTGGCGGTGCTGGACCGGCTGGGCGTGGACCGGGCCGTGCTGGCGGGCGGCGACATCGTGGCGCGCAGCCCCATCGATGGCGGCGAAGCGGGGCGGGTGACGGCCCTGTCGGCCGCCGATGTCGATGCGCTGGTGCGCAAGGCGCATGCGGCGCACCTGGCCTGGCGCGTGGTGCCGGCCCCCCGCCGGGGTGAACTGGTGCGCCTGCTGGGCGAGGAACTGCGCGCGGTACGCACCGAACTGGGCCTGCTGGTGACGCTGGAGGCCGGCAAGATCCTGTCCGAAGGCCTGGGCGAAGTGCAGGAGATGATCGACATCTGCGACTTCGCGGTCGGCCTGTCCCGCCAGCTGTACGGCCTGACCATCGCCACGGAGCGGCCGGGCCATCGGCTGATGGAAACCTGGCATCCGCTGGGTGTCTGCGGCGTCATCAGCGCCTTCAACTTCCCCGTGGCGGTCTGGTCGTGGAACGCCGCCCTGGCCCTGGTCTGCGGCAACAGCGTCATCTGGAAGCCGTCGGAAAAGACGCCCCTGACCGCCATCGCCGTGCAGGCGGCCTTCGACCGCGCCGCCGCCAAGTTCGGCTCCGCTCCGGACGGCTTGTCCATCCTGGCACAGGGGCATGCCGACGTGGGCCAGGCCCTGGTGGACCATCCGCTGGTGCCGCTGGTCTCGGCCACCGGCTCCACCCGCATGGGCCGGGCCGTGGCGCCCCGCCTGGCGGCACGCTTCGCCCGCGCCATCCTGGAACTGGGCGGCAACAACGCCGCCATCGTGGCGCCGTCGGCCGACCTGGAACTGGCGGTGCGCGGCATCGCCTTCGCCGCGATGGGCACGGCCGGCCAGCGCTGCACCACCCTGCGCCGCCTGATCGTGCATGAGGCCGTGGCCGACCGCTTGCTGGACCGGCTGGCGGCCGCCTACCGCAGCGTCAAGGTGGGCGACCCGCGCGAGGCCGGCACCCTGGTGGGCCCGCTGATCGACAAGGCATCCTACGAGGGCATGGTCCAGGCACTGGCCGCCGCCAAGGCCGCCGGCGGCACCGTCATCGGCGGCGACCGCGTGGATGTGGGCTCGGGCGACGCCTATTACGTGCGCCCGGCGCTGGTGGTCATGCCGGACCAGGCCGGCCCCATGCTGGAAGAAACCTTCGCCCCCATTCTCTACGTCGTCCGCTACCGCGACCTGGACCAGGCCATTGCGCTGCAGAACGGCGTGCCGCAGGGGCTGGCCTCCAGCATCTTCACCACCGACATGCGCGAGGCCGAGACCTTCATGAGCCCGGCCGGTTCCGACTGCGGCATCGCCAACGTCAACCTGGGCCCGTCGGGCGCCGAGATCGGCGGCGCCTTCGGTGGCGAGAAGGAGACGGGCGGCGGGCGCGAGGCCGGGTCGGACAGCTGGAAGGCCTATATGCGGCGGGCCACCAACACCATCAATTACTCGAGATCACTGCCGCTTGCCCAGGGCGTGCAGTTCGACATCGGTTGAGGAGGGACCGTCCCATGAAGACGCCCACCGTCCAGAAGATCGCCCAGGGGCTGGTCGGCTCGGAGGAGGCCGGCCGGCTGATGGAGATGCTGGCCCTGCATCCCGATTTCCTGGCCGACCATGGCGACGCGGTGCCGCGCGCCGCGCTGGCCCAGGCCCTGACCATGCTGCTGTTCCGGGGCCTGCTGCGCGAGGTGCCGGAGGGGGCCCGCTATGTGCGGGAGCAGGGCGGGCGCATGGTGTTCGACCACGGCGCCCTGCGCACGGTGAACGCCCCCGGCCTGGGGGCGCTGCCGCCCGGCCACGCCGCCTTCGCCCGGGTGCTGGAGCCGCTGGGCTATCACGTCGGCGGGACCTACCCGCTGGAGCGGCTGCGCATGATGGGCTACGCCTACACCCACCGCGACTATCCCGACGACATCGCCCAGTTCTTCGTCAGTGAAATCTTTCCCGACCGCTTCTCACCCGAGGTGCAGGCAGCGGCGCAGCAGGTGTTCCAGGTAAAGGTGGACCCCTTGGCCGCCGAGGCCAAGGGCCTGCTGGACCGCCTGGCCGCCGGCGGCACGCTGAGCCTGGACGAGGCGACCGGCCTGGTGGGCGAGCTGGCGCGCCTGTTCGACCGGCACCACCCGGTGCCCACCCTGGCGCAATACGAGACGCTGCTGGCGGAATCGGCGGAGCTTGCCTGGATTGCCACCGAGGGCAATCGCTTCAACCACGCCACCGACCGGGTGCCGGATGTGGAGGCGCTGGCGGAGGAGCTGAAGGCCCGCGGTTATGAGATGAAGCCCAAGGTGGAGGTATCGCGCGACGGCACGGTCCGCCAGACGGCGCTGCGGGCGGCCATGGTGGAACGGCCGTTCGTCGACGCCCGGGGCGACACGGTCAGCCGCGTGGTGCCGGGATCGTTCTATGAGTTCATTTCGCGCGACCTCATCGACACCGAAGCAGGCCGCCGGCTGGACCTGCGATTCGACAGCGGCAATGCCCAGGGCATCTTCAAGATGACGGCGGCGGCCTCTGCCTGCTGACCATTTGTGACGGTACGCGCGCCCGGTCCCATCCTTATGAACAGGGTGGGGCGGGGGGGATGTGATATGGGGCGCTCGAGCCCGTCGCCGGTGGAGCGAGAGGTTGACCGGATACCGGGTTCTCCCCACAATCCCGTGTCTGATCATTGCTGCCCCGGGGGCTGGGGCAATCCGGGCTCCGGCGGTCTCGCGCCATAAACAGAAAAAAGCATATCCATGACCAATAAAGAGGACCCCGCGCCCGCCACCGCATCCACCGGCGGTTCGCGCACCCCCCTCATCGTGATCGGCCTGCTGCTGCTGCTGGGGCTGCTGACCGTGGGCGGCATCATGCTGTACCAGCATCACAAGGCCAGCTCGGCCAAGTCCACCGCGGCCGAGGCGCAGAAGCCGGCGGGACCGGCCTGGGCCAAGAATTGCGCCAAGGACGCCAATGGCGGTGACGTTTGCTATGTCGAGCAGTTCGCCATCGCCAACCCGGGCAACGCCATCGTGCTGCACGTCCAGATCGGCTACATGTCGGCCGACGGCAAGCCGGTTCTGGTCATCACCGTGCCGCTGGGCACGCCGGTGCAGCCGGGCCTGCAACTGACGCTGGACGGCGCCAAGCCCATCCCCTTGCCGCTGACCCTGTGCCAGCAGGGCGGCTGCATCGCCTCCGCCAACCTGGACCAGGACGTGCTGAAGCAGTTCACCACCGGCAAGGTGCTGATGGTGCGCTATGCCAAGCCGGACAAGACACCCATGGACGTCCCGGTGCAGCTGGGCGGTCTGGCGCCCGCGCTGCAGAGCCTGGGGCCGCCGCCGGCCCCGAAGCCGGCTGACAAGCCCACCGACAAGCCTGCGGACCAGCCGAAGAAATAAGCCGGGTCCGGATCAAGGAAAAAGGGCGGCGTCTCATGCGGGCGTCGCCCTTTTTCCTTGGGGATCAGGTTCCCCGGGCCTTGGACTTGGCGTCCAGCGCCGTCGCGGTGCGGGGGGTCATGTCGTCCAGGTTCCAATCGGCCGGGTTGAAGGGCCGGGTGCTGGGCTTCTCAGTGGGATAGCCGTGGATGTCATCCTGGCTGTTGATGATCTCACCCCGGCCCTCGGCCACGTCGGCCAACAGGCGCACGTCGTCGTAGTCACGGTCCCAGGGGCGGGCGCCGGCGTTGTGCAGCACGGACTTCTGCACCTCGGCCGCCGGCAGGGCTGTCAGGCCTTCCGGCCACAACGGCGGCTTGTCCATCTCGATCACCTTGGCGGGCGAGGTGGTGTAGCGGCCCATCAGGGGCAGGGGCTCGCCCGCCCGGTCCACGGCGATGTTATCCTTGCCGTAGTACTCCAGGTCGCCATAGCCGCCGATCTCCAGGAACGCCAGCGGCGTGGGGGTGGAGGGGCCGGCCCGCAGCACGTTGCCCACCGCCGCCATCTGGCCGACCTGATAGGGATGGTCGCCCCACTCTTCGGCCTGCAGGTTGTAGTGCACCGCCCGCTGGCCGGGATCGTAGATCAGATTGTTGACGATGACGCCGTGGACGCCGCCCTTGAACAGGGGGCTGCGCTCCACATTGTGGGCGTACAGGTTGCCGACGATCAGGATGTCGGTGATGTTGTCGTGGATGAGCGAGCCCTTGGAGTGCTCGATCTTCAGGTGGGTGGCGCGGGCCAGCCCTTCGGCGATGATGTTGTTGGAATAGGTAATGCGGTGCGAGGTGTGCTCGCGCCATTCGTCTGGCGTGTTGCCGTTGAAGCGGGGGCCGGAAGCGGACAGGTTCTCATCCGTCGCCCAGGTCAGGCTGCAATGGTCGACGATGACGTTGTAGGCGGCTTTCACCGTGCTGAAGGCATCCTCCTCCCAGCCGCTCTTCTTGGGCGCGCCGGCATCGCCCACGCGGATGCGGATGTGCTGCATCACCACGTCGTGGGCGCTGACATCCATGCCGCCGCGGATCAGGGTGATGCCGGGGGAGGGGGCGGTCTGCCCGGCGATGGTGACGAAGGGCTCATCCAGCTTGATGGTCTTCTGGTTCAGGTCGATGACGCCGCCGACCTCGAACACGATGATGCGCGGGCCCTTGGTCTCGATGGCTTCGCGGAAGGAGCCGGGCCCCTCATTGTTAAGGTTGGTCACCTTGATGATCTTGCCGCCGCGCCCGCCGGGCGTGTGCGCCGCCCAGCCCACGGCGCCGGGAAAGGCCAGCTGGTCCGCTTTCTCGGCGGCGCCGGCGCTGCTGACAGCCACGCCACCGGCGGCCAGCAGCGTGGCCAGGGCGGTGGTGGCCAGAATACGTCTGATCAACGGTCTATCCTCCCAGATGTTTGTTATGGCGATGGCGGGCGGGCCGCGACACGTCAAGCGTGCTGGACCCCGCTCTCGGCGTCAATAAATGACACCGGTTTCCTAAAGGGGCAAGGGTGCAAATCCCGAGGTGCGGCGGAATGACGCCCGGGCCAGGAAGAAGGGCCGGCCGGCGGCAACAAATCCCTTTTGCGGCGGCGCGCGGGACGCGGCATGGTAGGGTCGTGGAAACAGGCACTTCGAAAAGAAGTCCTGAAGAAGAACGAGAAGAAGACCAGCGATGACCCAGGACGCCGCGCCGCGTAAGGGGCGCCCCCGGCGGGGACGTGCCGCCGCCATCCAGACCGTGGCCGTGGAGGCCGTGACCTGGACCCTGGACCGGCCGCCCACCATCAACGACGTGGCCCGTCTGGCGCACGTGTCCAAGAAGACGGTGTCGCGCGTCATCAACCAGTCGCCCTTCGTGAATGAAGAGACGCGCACCATCATCAACGGCATCATCGAGCAGATCGGCTACGTGCCCAGCCCCCAGGCGCGTGGCTTGGCCTTTCAGCGGTCCTTCCTGCTGGGCCTGGTCTATGACAATCCCAACGCCCAGTTCATCGTGAACATCCAGGAAGGCGTGCTGGCCGCCTGCCGCCTGGCGGGGTTCGAACTGGTGGTGCATCCCTGCGACCAGAAAAGCCCGCATTTCCTGAACGATGCCAAGCAGTTCGTGCAGCGCCAGAACCTGGACGGCGTCATCGTCGTGCCGCCCGCGTCGGAAAACCCGCAGTTGGTCGAGGTGCTGCGGGACCTGGGTTGCCGCTATGTCCGCCTGTCCGCCGTGTCGCTGGACGAGGCCGCCAACATGGTGGTCTACAACGACCGGCAAGGGGCGGCGGAGGTGGCGGAGCATCTGGCCGCCCTGGGCCACCGCGACATCGGCTTCATCGCCGGCCCGTCGCGTCACCGCTCCGCCCATGAACGCCGGGAGAGCTTCGTCGGCGCGCTGAAAAGCCACGGCATCACCCTGCGTCCCGAGATGGTGGAGGAGGGCGCCTACACCTTCGAATCCGGTGAGGTCTGCGCCACCCGGCTGCTGACGCGGGAGCCCCGGCCCACCGCCATCTTCGCCAGCAACGACGAGATGGCGGCCGGTGTCTACAAGACGGCGCAGCGCCTGGGCATCAGCATCCCCCGGGACCTGACCATCGTGGGCTTCGACGACAGCCCCATCGCCACCCGGCTGTGGCCGTCGCTGACCACCGTGCGCCTGCCGGCCAAGGATCTGGGGCGGCTGGCGGCGGAAAAGCTGATCATCCGCATCTCCAGCGATGAGGAGGAGGGGCACACCGCCACCGGCGTTGTCAGCCGCATGGTGGTGCGCGAGTCCTCCGTGCCGCCCCGGGGCTGATCCAAACCTTGCGCCTGTTTTGGCGCCGGGTAAGCGATGCGAAATTGACACCGGTTACCAAGATCGTTACCAAATGGGGTGGGAGGAGAGCGGCCCACCGGACATCCGGACGCCGTTCCTGCAACAACGTTTGCCGCATCTTGGCGGATAGTGAAGGAAGGCCCGGATGGCCCAGAACCTGACCCTGCACGACGATCGCCTGTTTCCCGCCGACCCGGCGGTTCGCGCCATCGCCCGACGCCTGTACGCCCTGGTGAAGGGCCTGCCCATCATCAGCCCGCACGGCCACACCGACCCGTCGTGGTTCGCCGGCAACGAGGCGTTTCCCAACGCCACCGCCCTGCTGCTGCAGCCGGACCACTATCTTTACCGCATGCTCTACAGCCAGGGCGTGACCTTGGAGCAGCTGGGCATTCCGGCCGCCGGCCAGCCGGCTCCCGATGTGGACCCGCGCGAGGCCTGGCGCCTGCTGGCCCGGAACTTCCACCTGTTCCGGGGCACCCCGTCCTCCACCTGGCTGAACCATGTGTTCACCCAGGTCTTCGGGCTGGATGTGAAGCTCGGCGCCGAGACCGCCGACCTGTACTTCGACACCATCACCGCCAAGCTGGCGACGGAGGAATTCCGCCCCCGCGCCCTGTTCGAGCGGTTCAACATCGAGGTCATCGCCACCACGGAAAGCCCGGTGGACACGCTGGCCCATCATGAGGCCATCCGCGACAGCGGCTGGAAGGGCAAGGTCATCACCGCCTATCGCCCGGACGCCGTCATCGATCCGGAGCACGAGAACTTTCGCCCGGCCATGGAACAGTTCGCCGCCATCACCGGTGAGGATGTGTACAGCTGGCGGGGCTATCTGAACGCCCATCGGAAGCGTCGCACCGACTTCAAGGCCGTAGGCGCCACCAGCAGCGACCATGGCCACGTCACCGCCGCCACCGCCGACCTGTCCCCGACCGAGGCCGAGGCCCTCTTTGCCCGCGTGGTCAAGGGCACCTTCACGGCGGCGGATGCCGAGCTGTTCCGGGCCCAGATGCTGACCGAGATGGCGGGCATGAGCCTGGAGGACGGGCTGGTCATGCAGATCCACCCCGGTTCCTTCCGCAATCACAACCACCAGATCTTCCAGCGCTACGGCCGCGACAAGGGCGCCGACATCCCGCTGCGCACCGAATATGTCCATGCGCTGAAGCCGTTGCTGGACCGTTACGGCAACGATCCGCGCCTGTCCGTCATCCTGTTCACCCTGGATGAGACGGTCTATGCCCGCGAGCTGGCGCCGCTGGCCGGCCATTACCCGGTGCTGAAGCTGGGCCCCGCCTGGTGGTTCCACGACAGCCCGGAGGGGATGATGCGCTTCCGCGAGCAGACGACGGAAACGGCGGGCTTCTACAACACCGTGGGCTTCAACGACGACACCCGCGCCTTCCTGTCCATCCCCGCCCGCCACGACGTGGCCCGCCGGGTGGATTGCGCCTTCCTGGCCCGCCTGGTGGCGGAACACCGCATCGATGAGGACGACGCGGCGGAGGTGGCGGTGGACCTGGCCTACCGCCTGCCCAAGCGCGCCTACAAGCTGGACTGACGATGGAGTGTGGCGGGGAAGATGACATCCGCGCCGCACCTCTTCCCCAGACGGGGAAACCACAAACAAACGGGGAGAATGGCCATGTTCAAGAAGGTTTATCAGGCGACCCATCCCGACATGATGGATGGCGCCCGTAACCAGCAGCTGCGCGACCGCTATCTCATTACCGGCCTGTTCGTGGCCGGTGAGGTCAGCCTGAACTATTCCCATAACGAACGCTTCATCATCGGCGGCGCCGCCCCGGTGGACGCCCCCATAAACCTGCCCCTGCAGACGGAACCGGCCTCGGCCGCTGGCAAGCCCTTCCTGGAACGGCGGGAACTCGGCATTGTCAACGTCGGCGGCCCCGGCACGGTCACCGTGGATGGCACGGTTTACGAGCTGGCGTCGCGCGACGGCCTGTATGTACCCATGGGGACGGAGGCGGTGGTGTTCGCCTCGGCCGATGCCGCCCACCCGGCCAAGTTCTACCTGGCCAGCACGCCGGCCCACGCTCGTTTCAAGACGGTGAAGATATCCATCGACCAAGCCGTGCCGCTGGAGCGCGGGGCGCTGGAGACCAGCAACGAGCGCACGATCTACCAGTACATCGTGCCCCAGACCTGCCAGTCGGCGCAGCTGTTGCTGGGCCTGACCATGCTGAAGCCGGGCAGCGTGTGGAACACCATGCCGCCCCACCTGCACGACCGCCGGTCAGAGGTCTATTTCTACTTCGACATCAAGGACGACCAGCGCGTCTTTCATTTCATGGGTGAGCCGGAGCTGGCCCGCCACATCGTGGTCGCCAATGAGGAGGCCGTGGTGTCGCCGCCCTGGTCCATCCACATGGGCTCCGGCACCGCCAACTATTCCTTCATTTGGGCCATGGGCGGGGAGAACCTCGACTACACCGACATGAAGGTCCTGGACATTTGCCAGCTGCGCTGAGGGAGGGTGATCCCATGGCTTATAACCCCTTCGACCTGACGGGCCGCGTGGCCCTGGTCACCGGCGCCAACACCGGCCTGGGGCAGGGCCTGGCCGTGGCGCTGGCCCGGGCCGGCGCCGACATCGTGGCCGCCGGCCGCAGCACGCCTACGGAAACCGAGGCGGCGGTCAAGGAGGTGGGCGCCCGCTTCCACTTCGTCCATGCCGATCTCGACAGTGTCGGCGTGGTGCAGCAGGTGGTGGACCAAGCCGTCGCCGCCTTCGGCCGTATCGACATCCTGATCAACAACGCCGGCACCATCCGCCGGGCCGACGCCCTGGAATTCTCCGAGGACGATTGGGACCTGGTGATGAACGTGAATCTGAAGACGCCCTTCTTCCTGGCCCAGGCCGTGGCGCGCCGCATGGTGGACCAGGGAAATGGGGGCCACGGGGGCGGCAAGATCATCAACATCGCCTCCATGCTGTCCTTCCAGGGCGGTATCCGCGTTGCGTCCTATACCGCCAGCAAGAGCGGCATCGCGGGATTGACCAAGCTGTTGGCCAACGAGTGGGCGGCCAAGGGCATCAACGTCAACGCCATCGCCCCCGGTTACTTCGCCACCAACAATACCGAGGCGCTGCGCAACGACGAGACGCGGAACCGCGACATCCTGGCCCGCATCCCCGCCGGCCGCTGGGGGCGCCCGGAGGATCTGGGCGGGGCGGCGGTGTTCCTGTCCTCCGCTGCCGCCGACTATGTGCACGGCACCGTCCTGGCGGTCGACGGGGGGTGGCTGGCCCGGTGATCCCCGCACGCGGGCGCCGGGGCCAGTGAGGGCGCCTGTCGGAAATTCTGGCCGAAAAAGTTCCATGGTACCGGCTGATGCGGTAGGTATGGTCGATTGCAGGTCGCGACAGCGATACTATCAGGTGAGCCTCGACCGTGACCGACACGCCTCTTCCGCTGATCAGCCGACCGGCCGTCGGGCGGCGTCTGGCCGGTTCCCTCGTCGTCAAGATCCTGGCCGTCGTTGTCCTGTCCGCGTTGCTGGTCAGCCGCGACGCGGACTGGGTGATGCATCCGACCCTGTGGGCTGAGGATGGCGTCATCTGGTTCCAGAACGCCTATACCAAGGGCCTCAGGGTGCTGGTCATGCCCAGCGCCGGATACATCAACCTTTTCCCCTATGCCATGGCCCTGGCCGCCCGGGCCCTGCCGCTGGGATGGCTGCCGGGGTGGATGATGGCTGGCGGCTTCGTCGCCCAGGTGGCGCCCGCCGTTCTGTTGCTTTTGCGGGGGGCGCCGCTTGTTCCCTCCCTCTGGGCGCGAGGGGCGCTCGCGGTCTTTTATCTGGGCGTTCCCAATTCCTACGAAATCCATTTGAACCTGACCAATGCCCAATGGCACCTGATGCTCCTGTCCTTCCTGATGCTGGTGCTGCCGGCGCCGCAGGGGTGGGGCTGGCGGGCGCTTCAGTATGGCGTGTTGCTGGTCAGCGGGCTTACGGGGCCGTTCTGCCTGTTCCTGGCCCCTGCCGCCCTGTGGCAATGGTTGGGTGCGGCCCCGGATCAGCGGCGTCATGCCTTCATTCAGGCGGCGGTCATCGGGGCCACCGCCTTGATCCAGGTCCTGTGCCTGCTCACCCTGGGCGCGGGGGAGCGTCAGAGCCTGGTGCTGGGTGCCAGTGCCGCGCGGCTGGCGCGCATGCTGACGGATCAGGTATTCCTCAGCGGCGTGTTGGGCACCGCCAACGTCGGCGTCCTGAAGCAGGGCGCACTATGGCAGCAGCCTGCGATGGCATGGGGCATCGCCCTGGCGGGCCTGTCCATCATTGCCTTGGCGCTGGTGAAGGGGCCGTCGAGCTTCCGTAAATTCTGCCTTGCCGGGCTTATCCTGCTGGCCTGCGCCCTGGTAAGCCCAGCCGGCTCCCCGGTGGGTGACCAATGGGCCCTGCTGGGCATGCTGGGATACGGTGGCCGCTATTTCGTCATTCCCATCCTGATCTTCTTCATCGCCTGCCTGATCCTGGCGTGCAAGGCGCCGGCCAAGTTCCGCATTCCCGCTTGCGCCCTGCTGTGCGTCTTCATGGTAGGGGTGTGGGCGGATTGGCTGTACCCGACGCGCAGCGGCACGTTCGAGGCCTATCACCAAGCGGTGGAGGCTTTCGACAATGCTCCGCCGGGAACCCAGATCTCCTTCCCGGAAGCCAGCCCCGGTTGGAACATGGTGCTCACCAAGCACTGAGGCCGGCGGGCGGTCTTATTGGGGAAACGGCGTCGGTCGCGTTCTCAAATCCCCCAGGGCCATTCGGGGCCATTCGGGGCCATTGTCTATGAGCCTACGGTCCCGCGATAGCGCCGTGGACCTACCCCGGTCACCCGTTTGAAGGCGTTGCTAAAGGCGCTTTCTGAGGCATAACCAAGGCGGTGGGCCAGTTCGGATATGGGCGCCTCCTGTTCCTTCAAGGCCCGCTCCGCCAGGCGCATGCGCCAGGCCGTCAGGTAGGCCAGTGGCGGAATGCCGGCCACCGCCTTGAAATATTGAGCGAAGGTGGTGCGCGACATGGCGGCGGCCTTGGCCAGTTCGCCCAGTTGCCAGGCACGGCCGGGGTCGCCGTGCATCAGCCGCAGGGCCGGGGCCAGGCGGGCGTCGGTAGCAGCGCGCAGCCAGCCGGCGGGCAGGGGCTGTCCTGTCGCCAGATGGGCCCGGAGGATGCGGATGAACAGCAGGTGGGCAAGCTGGGTGGCCGCCAGGCCAGCGCCTGGCAGGTCGGCAGTGTGCTCGCGCCGCAACTGGTCCAGCAGCCAGTGCAGGCCCTCGGCCTCCGGCGCCGTGTGGCGCACCACGATCACCGGCGGCAGGATATCGGCCAGCAGCCAGCCGCAGGCGGGATCCAGCACCACATGGGCGCCCAGCAGGAAGAAGTCTTCGCCCCCGCCCAGATGTCGGATGCCGCTGCTGGGGCCGAAGACGACCTTGGCGTCCAGGGGGAGCGACGCCAGGTCGCTGCCTAGCCGGAAGGGACGCTGCGCCGGCAGCAGGAACACGTCGCCGGCCTCAAGGCGATGCGGTGCCGGCTCTCCCTCGATGTCCAGCCAGCCGCCGCCCCGCAGGATGGCGAAAAACTTGATCTTGCCTGGCGGCGGGAAGCGGATGCACCAGGCGCCACCGGCGGTGAAGCCGCCTGACACCACCGTCTGGGCGTCGGCGAATTTCAGCAGGTCGGAGAAGGGGTCTAGCGGCGCTGAGTTCATTTCCGGATTTTCACGCAAGTAAGGCGGACGGACAAGCATTCATCGTTCGGGATCGCATGCCTACCTTAGGGGCCCCCTTCGTTCATCAAAGGTATCCGTCATGCCTGTTCGCCAGGAACCCATTCACTCCGGCTTTGGTGCCGCCTCCACCGCCCTGGATGTCATCCAGGGCATCGACCTTGCGGGCAAGGTCGCCATCGTCACCGGCGGCTATGCCGGCATCGGGCTGGAGACCGTGCGGGCGCTGCGATCCGCCGGCGCCACCGTCGTCGTCCCCGCCCGTGATCTGCCCAAGGCCCAGGCCGCGCTGGCCGGCCTGGACGGCGTTGAGATCGGCACCCTGGATCTGATGGACCCAGCCTCCATCGACGCCTTTGCCGCCGCTTTCCTGAACAGCGGCCGGCCCCTGCACCTGCTGATCAACAACGCCGGCATCATGGCTCACCTGCTGACCCGCGACGCGCGCGGGTATGAGGCGCAGTTCGCCACCAACCACCTTGGGCACTTCCAGCTGACGGCGCGGCTGTGGCCGGCGCTGCGCCAGGCGGGAGCCGCAGGGGGCGTCCGCGTCGTCTCGCTGTCCTCGCTGGGCCACCGCTTTTCCCCGGTCGTGGTTGAGGACCCTAACTTCGAGCGGCGGGACTATGATCGCTGGTCGGCCTATGGCCAGTCCAAGACCGCCAACATCCTGTTCGCCCTGGGTTTGGAGGCGCGCGCCGGCGCCCACGGCGTCCACGCCTTTTCCGTCCATCCCGGCACCATCGTGGACACGGACCTGAAGCGTTACATGACGCAGGAGGAACTGATCGCCTTTGGCGTGTTTGACGCGGAAGGCAAGGCCATCCATGACCCGTCCCGCAACATGAAGACCACGGCGCAGGGGGCGGCCACCACGGTCTGGTGCGCCACCAGCCCGCAGCTGCGGGACCACGGCGGCGCCTATTGCGAGAACTGCGACATCGCCCAACTGCTGCAGCCGGGGGAAGAAGCCGCCCAGGGCACCCCCACCACCCGCCGTCCCGGCGCCGTCATGGGCGGCGTGCTGCCCTATGCTGTCGATCCGGCGGCGGCCGACCAGCTGTGGGATCTCAGCGAACGGCTGCTGGGAATTACCTTCCGGCCGGTCTGACCCTCCAGTCTCCGTCCCTCAAATCTCCGCATGGAACCGGAGGCCCAGCACATTTGCCGGGCCCCGGTCGCGGTTGTAGGCGGGGTTGGCGATGAACTGGTAGTCCAGCGTCAGGTTGATGCCGGTCCACAGTGCGGCGCTGTAGTAGGCCTCCATGATGCGTTCGCTGCTGTAGCTCAGGCGGCCGTCACCCACCAGGATGCCCAGGCCGCCGGCCGCCAGGTAGTCGCGGGCGTCGGCGTTCAGCATGTTCACCACGCCGGCCAGGCCGGCGGTGTCCTTGTCCCGGCCCCAGGAGGCACCGGTGAGGGAGGCGCCGACGGACAGCGATTTATTCACGTCGGTGAACTCATAGGCCTCCTTGCTGCCGTCATTGGCGCTGGCGCGCAGGAACAGGCCCCAGTCGTCGCCCATTTGCTGTTCCGCGTTCAGGGCGAAGCCGGCGCGGGTGGCGTAGCGGCGGACATCGCTGGTGTCTGGTGTGCCACCGGTCAGCGCTGCCAGACGCACGGCGTCGCCGTAGCCGCCCATGTTGGCGTGGTTCTGGAAGACCAGCAGCTTCACCTTGCCGTCGCGGCCCATCAGCTGGTGCCGCTCCTCGGCCTCCACGACCAGCTCATACTGGCCGAAACCGCGCACCAGCGCCTTGTCATTGGGCTTGCGCGACAGGTCGAACAGGCCGGCGCGCAGGGTCCACCAGCTCTGCGTCCACTCCGCCGCGGCACCATAGCTGTAGCCCCAGGCGTCGGCGGCATAGTCGAAGGCGCCGCTGTCCACCACGGTCCAGTTCAAGAAGTCCTTACGCGGGTCGTGGGCATAGGTGTTGGCGTCGAAGATGTCGGTGACGGAGAATTTGCCGGCGGTGATGACGATGTTGTCGGCCGTGCGGCTGCCGCCCAACTGGTTGGCGGCGGCCTCCAGCGGCTGCGCCTCGCCGCCCAGATTGAAGGTCTGGCGGAAAAAGGCGCGGTCCAGGCGGATGTAGGGTTCGCTCTCGCCCACCTTGTAGGCCTCGGCACTGGGGAAGCCCGCCACGCCCAGCGTGTTGCTGAGGCCGAAGCCCTGGTCGATTTCCGGGTTGGCGTAGAACTCCATGCCCGGCCACAGGCGGACGCCGGCATAGAGCGTGGCGTCCGTCGTCTCATTGCCGCGCGCGCCCGGATCCAGGCTGTTGGCGCCCCGGTAGGGGGAGCTGAAGCTGGGGTGGTACTGCTCCACCAAAGTGAACTGGCCGTGCAGGCTCCAGCTTTCCGCCTCCGGTATGTCCGCCTCGGCGGCCAGTGCCGCGCCGCAGGTCAAGGCAAGGATAGGCGTGATGGTGAGAAGCGTTTTCATTTAAATAACTCGCCCGCCGGAGCATGAATTCAACAACCGCGTTCCTTTGGCAAAGTTCCGTTACGGATTTGCGATGGGAAGCGTGGTTGTTATACGGTTTCGGCGGGCGGTATGCGCCCATACAAAGGTTTGGGCAAGTCGGGCGTTTTGTCGCAGCGTCTCTCGATTGTTCTGTTATTTCATAACGTTAGTGACGTTATTTCATAGCATTGGGCAGCCAAAGCGACAGGAAGGGTATGTAGGAGACGAGCATCAGCACTACGCCCGCCGCCAAGTAAAACGGCCAGATGGACCGCATGAGCTGGCCCACCGGCACCTTGCCGATGGCGCTGCCCACGAACAGGACGGAGCCGATGGGCGGGGTGATCAGGCCGATGCCGCCGTTCAGCATCATGATGACCCCGAACTGCACCGGGTCGATGCCGAAGGCCTTGGCCACCGGCAGGAAGATGGGGGTGCAGATGATGATCTTGGGCCCCATGTCCATGAAGGTGCTGAGCGCCAGCAGGATGACATTCATGATCAGCAGCACCATCACCTTGGTGCCGGCCATGGCCTTCAGTGCATCCACCGCCGCCGCCGGCACCTGCAGGTAGGACATCAGCCAGCCGAAGGCGCTGGCCGCCCCGATCATGAACAGGATGATGCCGGTCGTGTGGGCGGATCCGGCGCAGCACTCCTTGAAGTCGGCCCAGCCCAGGCGGCGGTAGACCGCGACCGTGACGATGACGGCGTAGACCACGGCGATGGCGGCACTCTCCACCGCCGTGAAGATGCCGGCGCGCACGCCGCCGAACACCAGCACCACCAGCAGCAGGCCGGGGCTGGCCGAGATCAGGCGCCGCACCACCGCCGCCATGCCGGGGAAGGGCTCGACCGCATACCCGCGCTTGGCCGCGATCAGGTAGGCCGTGACCATCAAGGCGACGGCCATTACCACGGCGGGCAGGATGCCGGCGGCGAACAGATCGGCAATGGAAATGCCGCCGCCGCCCGCCGCGGAATAAAGGATCATGTTGTGCGACGGCGGTACCATCAGCGCCACCAGGGCGGAGGTGATGGTGACGTTGACGGCGTAGTCCCGGTCGAAGCCGCGCGCCACCATCTGCGGGATCATGGTACCGCCGATGGCCGAGGCGTCGGCGATGGCGGAGCCGGAGACGCCGCCGAAGAAGGCGGAGGCCAGGACGTTCACTTGGCCCAATCCCCCCCGCAGATGGCCCACCAGGGCGGCGGCCAGGCCGATCAGCCGTTCGGAAATACCGCCGCGCATCATCAGTTCACCCGCGAAAATGAACAGCGGGATGGCGATCATGGCGGTTGAACTGATGCCCGAGGTCATCTGCTGCACCAACACCATGGGCGGCAGGCCTAGGGTGGCGATGGCGGCGACGGACGCGGCGGCGAGCGAGAAGCCCACCGGCACGCCCAGCAGCAACAGGACGGCGAAGGCACCGAAGAGGACGGCGATATCCATGGGCTCAATCCTCCACAACCATGTGATCGGGGGTGGGTAGCGGCACCACCAGCCGTTCGGCCGCGAACAGGGCGATCAGCGCCCCGCCGAGCGACAGCGGCAGGTAGTTCAGCCCCTCCGGCAGTTCCGTGCCGGGCATGGCGATGGACCAGTTGTCGGCCATCAGGTCCCAGCCCCAGATGGCCAAGGCGGCGCCGATGGCCAGCACGACCAGGCGGGCGAAGGCGTTCAGGAGGACCTGTACCCGGGGCGGCGCCACCTGGGCCAGGGCGATGAAGCGGAAGTGCATTTCCCGCCGCACGGCCACGGCGGCGCCCATCAGCGCGGTGGTGGTCATGAACAGCAGGGTCAGGGGTTCGGTCCAGCCGGGGCTGTCGTTCAGGACATAGCGGGCGAAGACCTGCCAGCCCTCGGCCAGGCTCATTCCCACCATGCCGATGGCGGCCAGGACGGTGGCGGCATGGGACAAGCCGGTGAGAAGGGTGCCGGCGAGGCCCGTGGGGGCAGGTACGGCTTGGGTCGCGTGCATGGGGTCAGGCCTCCTGCCGGATGCGGCGATAGAACCGGTTGCGGTCGGGGTCGGCCAGGTAGGTCTTGAGCACCGGTTCCGTGGCGCGACGGAAAGCGTCCTTGTCCACCTCCGTCACCTGGACGCCGTTGGCGATGCAGTGGGCCCTGGCGGCGGCCTCGTCCCGGTCCCACAAATCACGCATCACGGCGACGGAACGGGTGGCCAGATCCAGCACCAGATCGCGGTCGGCCGGGGCCAGAGCCCGCAGGCTGCGCTCGGAGATGAACAGCAGTTCCGGCGACATGGAATGGTGGGTTTCCGCCCAGTGGCGCGCCACCTCGAACTGGCGGGTTGAGTCCAGGCTGGGCCAGTTGTTCTCCGCCCCGTCGATCAGGTGGGTCTGCAGGGCGGTGAACACCTCACCGAAGGACAGCGGCGTCGGGTTGGCGCCCATGGCCTGCGCCATGGACATGAAGATGTCGGACAGGGGCACCCGGATCTTCATGCCGCGCAGGTCGCCCGGCTCATGCACCGGCCGGCGGCCGTTGTAGATGCACCTTGCGCCGCTGTCGTAGAAGCAGGCGGCCACCAGGCCGCGCTGACTCAGGGCCGCCAGCAAATCCTTGCCCACCGCGCCGTCCAGCGCCCGGCGCATGTGCCCCACGTCGTCGAACACGTAGGGCAGCGTCAGCACGCCGGAGACGGGGAAGATGTTGGTCAACGCCGCGAAGTTCACGCGGGTGAAGTCCAGCGCGCCGTAGCGGGTCAGGTCTATGGTGTCGTTCTCCCGCCCGATCTGGCCGGAGTGGTAGACGCGCATGGACAGGCGCCCGCCCGTCTCCTTGGCCAGTTGCTCCCCGATCCACTGGATGGCCTGGACGGTGGGGTAGTCCTGCACGTGCACGTCGGACGCGGTGAAGGTGCCGGGCGGCGGGGCGCCGGCCCGGGCCTTGCCGCCCGCGAGCGCTACGGCAGCACCGGCGGCCATGCCCTCCAGCAGTTGTCGGCGCTTGATCAATCCATCCTCCCGTTCGCTTATTCTTATGACCCTGGCGGTGTCGTTGCGCCGTCAGGGGGCCCGCCAAGGGGCGTCGCCGGCACTGCCCGGCAGTGCAGGACACCATCGGGGCCGAAGTCCACCTTGGCCGTTTGGCCGGCCACGATATCGTGGATGCCGGTGGTGGCGCCGGTTGACACCAGGTCGCCGCTTTTGAGCGGGCGCCCGCGCGCCGCCAGATGGCTGGCCAGGAAGCGCAAAGCCGACAAAGGGCCGCCGGGGATGGATGGCGCGCCACCCACGCCCACGCGGACACCATCGATGACAGTCTCGCAGCGCATGCTGTCCCAGCCGCGTGCGCGCCAATCAGCGATCTCCGGACCCAGGATCAGGCCGGCATTGTTGCCGAAGTCCGATACCACCACGGGCGGCCCCAGATCGTTGATGGTGGCGAGCGGGCTGCCCGCCGGCTCGATGCCGATGTGCAGGGCGGCCACCAGGTCCGCTGCCTCATCCTCCGTCCACGCCGCCTTGCCGGCCGGCGCGTCGGCGCCCAGGCGGAAGACGTATTCGGCCTCCACCGCCGCGAAGCCGCCGACAAAGGTGGGGAAGGGCGTCACGGCGCCACTCTCGACCCGCCAGACGTTGCGGGCGAAGATGGGGCCGGCCAGGCGGGGTTCGCCCAGCGTCTCCTCCCAATCGGGGGGGATGCGGCCGATCTTCCAGCCGGCGATGCGGTCGGGCCACAGGCCAATCGCCACCTCCTGCGCGGCGTAACCCTGGGCCAGGTCTATGGGCGCGGGCCCCGGATAGCCGGGCAGGAAACGTGCCGCCCGGCGGGCCGCGACGAAGGCGGCGGCGGCGTCGGTGGGGGAATAGTCGGCGGTCATGACCGCACCCCGCGCATGCAATTCTTACCCTGGACGATGGCTGCCGCAGCGGCAGGCACGGCACGCCGAGCCATGGTCGACCCTCCCTGGGATCCCGTCATTTCTTGTCCATCGTGTCTAAAGGAAACCGGTGTCATTTACAAGCCAACTCTGAGGCCGGATGAGTTTCGTCCGACCTCAGGTTGCTATTGCAGGTTCACAGCGCCGCGACGGCGGCGAGCACCGCGTCGCGCCCGCCATCGCCCAGGCGGGCATAGGCTTCGGCCAATGCGGCGCGGAAACGGGTGTCGGTGGCCAGCGCCGGTGCGAACATCACCTCCAGCGCCAGGAAGCGGTCCACGTCGGCGCGCGTGCCGTCGCAGCGGCTACCGATGTCCAGCAGAGTGGGGGCCAAGGGGTCGGTCAGGCCGGCCCCCTCCGCCGCGCGGCGGCGGACGAAGTGCATCCAGCCGGCGACCACCAGGGCGGGGCGGGCGATTGATAGGCCCTGGACAAGCCGGTCCTCGATCACCCCGAACAGGCGGTAGGGCAGCTTCTGCGACCCATCCCAGGCGATTTGTGCCAGCAGATGGCGGATGGCCGGGTTGCGGAAGCGCTCCAGGATTTGGCTGGCGTAGACGCCCAAGTCATAGCCCGCCGGCGGCGTTACCGTGGGCAGCACGTCTTGCAGCATCAGCCGCTCCAGGAAGCCCGCAAGTTCCGGCGTGGTCATGGCGTCGGCCACGGTTTCCACGCCCGCCAGGCCGCCCAGATAGGCCAGGGCGGAGTGTGGGCCGTTCAGCAGGCGCAACTTGGCGCGGCCGAAGGCGCCAACGTCGGTGGTCAGAATCACGCCCGCCTTGTCCCAGGCCGGGCGGCCGTTGCAGAAGCGATCCTCGATCACCCATTGGGTGAAGGCCTCGCGCTGGATGGGCCAGGCGTCGGCGACGCCGGTCACGTCCAGCACCCGCTGGCGCAGGGCGTCGTCGGTGGCGGGGGTGATGCTGTCCACCATGGTGCTGGGGAAGGCCACGTAGTCGCGCACCCAGGCGCCCAGCTCGGCGTCCAGGGCGGCGGCGTACTGCGCCGTGGCGCGGCCCAGGCGGCGGCCGTTGTCCGTCATGTTGTCGCAGCTGATGACCGTGTAGGGCGGCAATCCCGCCGCCCGGCGGCGGCGCAGGCCGGCCACGATGTAGCCGATGACGCTGACCGGCGTTTCGGGGTGGGCCAGGTCGTGGACGATGTCGGGGTGGGTGGTGTCCAATTCCCCCGCCGCCGTCAGGCAATAGCCCTTTTCCGTCACGGTGATGGTGACGATGCGGGTGGCGGGCGCCGCCAGTCGGGCCAGGACGTGGCTTTGCGCCTCCGGCGCGCACAGCACCTCACGGATCGATCCGATAACCCGGTGGCCGATGGCGCGGTCCAGCGTCACCAGGGTGTACAACCCATCCTGCGGCACCAGGGCGTCGCGTACGCCCGGGTTTTTCAGTGACACGGCGCTGATGGTCCAATCGCCCCCTTCTAGCGCCAGGGCGTCGTCGGTGTAGACGGCCTGGTGGGCGCGGTGGAAGGCGCCCGGGCCGAAATGGACGATGCCGATGCCGCACACCGCCCGGTCATAGCCGGGCCGGGCCACGGTCTGGGGCAGGGTCGGCAGGGTATCGGGGGACAGGCGCGCGGTCATCAGGCTCAGGCTCCGGAAGGCGGGTATCAGCGGCGGACGTCCAGCCCGGCGGCGTCCTGGGCCGCCAGGATGTCGGCCTCGGGCAGGGGCAGGGCGTCGCCGGGAATGGAATGTTTCAGCGCGGCGGCGGCCACGGCGAAGGACAGGGCCTGATCCGGCTCCCATCCGCGTATCAGGCCGTGCAGCAGGCCGGCGGCATAGGCGTCGCCGCTGCCGATGCGGTCGACGATGCCGGCCAGCGCGTGGGTACGGCTCTGATGCAGGCTGTGCCGGGTGGCGAGCTTGCCGTAGAAGTCCTGCTGGTCCACACCGTGGTGGCTGCGCACGGTGGTGGCGATGGTCTGCAGGCGGGGGCAGGCGTCGAACAGGGCCTGGGCCGCGGCGGGGAAGCGCGCCGCCTCTTCCAATTTGTCCACATCCAGGTCCAGCAGCAGGGCGGCGTCGCGTTCATTGGCGAACAGCAGGTCGCACTGCTCGATGAAGCCGCGCAGGATGGCCGGGGCGTTGCCGCCGCGTGCCGTCCACAGCTTTTGCCGATAATTGCAGTCGAAGGAGATCTTGAGGCCCAGGGCGCGGGCGGCCTGCAAGGCGGCGCGGGCCGCCGTCTCCGCCTGGGGGCTGACGGCGGGGGTGATGCCGCAGATATGCAGCCAGTCGGCCCCTGCCAGCAGCGCCTGCCAGTCATAGGCGGCCGGATCGGTCTCCGCGAAGGCGGAACGGGCGCGGTCGTAGATGACGTCCGACGGGCGGGTCACGGCGCCGGCGGACAGGAAGTACAGCCCCATGCGGCCATCGGCGTAGCGGATGCCGTCGGTGCCCACGCCGTGGCGGCGCAGCTCACCGGCGCAGGCGCGGCCGATGGCGTTGTCGGGCAGGGTGCTGACGGCGCGGACGGTGTGGCCCAGGTGCGCCAGGCCGACGCCGACATTGGCCTCCGCCCCGCCGAACAGGGCCGTCAGGCTGGGGCTCTGCAGCAGCAGCTCATGACCGGGGGCGGCCAGGCGCAGGAGCAATTCCCCGAACACCACGACATGACCACGCATCACAGGCCCGCTCATTCTCGTTCATCCATCCTGGTCGCTGCCGTGGGGGACCAAGGCCGTCCCACGCGTCCTCCCGGGCCCGTCTGTCACGCGGGCTTGCGCCACGCACTGTGCCAGCGGGGCCCGGCCGGATCAATGACCAATTGACACCGGTGACAATAAAGGTGGCCTTCCAGCGCGGAAGGACCATCACGGCATCATCCCTAGGCCACGCACCCAGGCGATGTAAAGGTCCGGCCACGCCGCGGCCGGCAACCCCGTGACGCCGCGGATGCCGAAACCGTGGCCGCCCTTCTGGAAAATGTGCAGTTCGGCCGGGACCTTGGCGGCATGCAGGGCGGCATAGAAGCGCAGGCTGTTCTCCACCGGCACCGCCGGGTCGTCGTCGGCGTGCAGCAGGAAGGTGGGCGGGGTCTGGGCGGTGACCGCGCGCTCGGTGGAGTAGGCGGCGTCCTGCGCCGGGGTGGGATTGTCGCCCAGCAGTTGGGCGCGCGATCCCTTGTGCGCGATGGCCGGATCCATGCTGGCCACCGGGTAGACCAGGGCCAGGAAGTCCGGCCGGGCGCTCTGCCGGTCCACCGCGTCCTGAGGGACGTAGGCGGGCGCGTCGAACCGGGTGCCCAGGCTGGCCGCCACATGGCCACCGGCCGACAGGCCCATGGCGCCTACCTTGCGCGGGTCGATACCCCATTCCACCGCCCGGGCGCGGATCAGGCGCAGGGCGCGCTGCGCGTCCTGCAAGGGCACGTCGGCGGCATGGACGTGACCGTCGCCCGGCAGGCGGTAGGTCAGAACGAAGACGGTGATCCCAGCGGCGCTGAGGCGCCGGCCGATCTCATCGCCCTCCTTGTCCACCACCACCCGGAGGTAGCCGCCGCCCGGCATCACCAGCAGGGCGGTGCCGTTGGGGTGGGCGGGGCGGTAGAGCGACAGGTGCGGCCGGGTGATGCCCACGGTGTAGCGGTCGTGCAGGGTGGCGGGATCGGCGCTACGCTCCACCACCGTCTCCTGGACGGTGAGAGCTTCGGAGCCCGGCCCAACGCCGGCGGGCCAGATGGGGAAGGGGGTGGGCAGGTCATCGGCCAGGGCGGCACCCTGAAGCACGGTCACCAGGACAGCCCAAACGGCGCCCGCCGCAAAAGCCCTCTTCACAAAAGCATGGAAACCGGTGTCATATATCGGTCCGAGGTTCGGACGGGTGGCATCCATGGTGTCCTCCCTGTTCTTGATCTTCGGCTATAAAAGGACGTGGGAGGAAGCATGAACCCGGCTCGACCGTTCCGCCAAGCGGAAAGTCGCGTTTCCTTGTCATCACTTGATCGCCGCGAAGTGCTGGGATTGGGTATGGCCGCCGCCGCGGCACTGACCCTGCCGGCGCGGGCCTGGGCCGCCGCCGACCCGGTGGTGACCACCGTCCATGGCCGGGTGCGCGGCACCCGCCACGACGGCATCCAGGTGTTCAAGGGCATCCGCTACGGCGCGGACACCAGCCCCCGCCGTTTCCAGGCACCGCAGCCGCCGGCCCCCTGGCGCGACGTCAAGGACGCCCTGGCCTATGGCGCCGCGTGTCCCCAGACCCGGTTCGATGAACCGCAGTCCGAGGACTGCTTGTTCCTGAACGTCTGGACGCCGGAGGCCAAGGCCGGCGGCAACCGGCCGGTCATGGTCTATATCCACGGTGGCGCCTATTCCCACGGTTCCGGCAGCGACGCGCTGTATGACGGAACGCGCCTGGCCCACCGGGGCGATGTGGTCGTGGTGACCTTGAACCACCGCCTGAACGCCTTCGGCCATTTGTATCTGGGGCGTCTGGCCGGACCGGCCTACACCCAGTCCGGCAATGTCGGCATCCTGGATCTGGTGTTGGCCCTGCACTGGGTGCGCGACAACATCGCCGCGTTCGGCGGTGATCCCGGCCGCGTCATGCTGTTCGGCCAGTCCGGCGGCGGCGCGAAGATCGCCACCCTGATGGGCACGCCGGCGGCCCAGGGCCTGTTCCATCGCGCCGCCACCATGAGCGGCCAGCAGGTCACCGCCTCTGGTCCGCTGAACGCCACCGCCCGCGCCAAGACCTATCTGGAAGCCCTAGGCCTGGCGCCGGAGCGCGCGGCCGAGGCGGCCACACTGCCGGTGGAAAGGCTGCTGTCGGCCCTGAACGCCGCCGATCCCATCCACGGCGTGGCTGGGCAGGGCATGGGCGGGCTCTACTGGGGCCCCGTGCTGGACGACCAGGTGCTGGCCCGCCATCCCTTCTATCCGGACGCCCCGGCGCAGTCGGCCGGCATCCCCATGATCATCGGCAACACCCATGACGAGACACGGCTGCTGATCGGCGGGAGCGATCCGTCCACCTTCACCCTGGCCTGGGACCAGGTGCCGGCCCTATTGGCCAGGCACATGCGGGTGGACATCAACCCCGACCTGGTGGTGGCGGAATACCGCCGCCTTTATCCGGACTACAGCCCCAGCGACGTCTTCTTCGCCGCCACCACGGCCGGCCGCTCCTGGCGCGCTGCGGTGATGGAGGCGGAGGCGCGCGCCGCCCAAGCTCAAGCGCTGGGGGAAGGGGCCGCAGCCACCTACGCCTATCAGCTTAACTGGGGCTCTCCTAAGGATGGCGGCAAGTGGCGGGCGCCCCACACGCTGGACATCCCCTTGGTGTTCGACAACACCGCCGTGCCCGATTCGTTGTCCACCGACAGCCCGGAAGCGCGGCGCATGGCGGAGCGGATGAGCGACGCCTTCATCGCCTTCGCCCGTACAGGCGACCCCAACACTGCCGGCGCGCCGCGCTGGACGCCCTATACCCTGGCGGGCCGCGAGACCATGGTCTTCGATCTGGACTCGCGTCTGGAACAGGACCCGCGCGGCGCCGAACGTCGTCTCTTCGCCCGGGTTCCCTTCACTCAGCAGGGGACCTGAGCCCCCGCAAAATCCACACGTTCCCTGGCATTTCCGCTAGGAACAGCCGTTCAGACACAAGATGTCCGCGCAAACAACTCTTGGTGCTTGCATCGGTCGGTAACCGGTGTCATTTTAGGGGCAACGGCGATGGCCACACAGGCCCCAATGACGCCGACATAATGGGAGGGTATGGGATGCCATCACGCAGAGGCATGGGCTGGGGCGCCGTTGGCGGCTGCCGCGCCCGATCAATTTTTCCCAAAGTATGGACTTTATACCGGGGAACGGCGCGGCGCTGACGCCACGCGTCGACGGCTGGCCCTTTACCAACCATCACGGCGCGGCAGGGCAATTCCGTCGCATTAAAATTGACACCGGTCCCAATAAAGGGCCGGACGGACGGGGAGATCGGACGGGTGGCATGACCAGGCGACAACGTCTGGTTTTTCTGGGAACACTCGGAACGGGGAACAACCGGCCAGATGCGTCCCGGGACACTTGGACCGGCAAAGCAAAACAACAAGGTTGAACGGAGGATTACGTCAAATGCTCAAGAGCATGAGCCGGGCGCGGCGTCACACACTGTCCACCCGCGTGTCCCGGGTGGCGCTGCTGCTGGCTTTGGCGGCGGGGGGAAGCGGTGTCGCCCATGCTGCCGGCCAGGTGGCGGAACAGCCCCCGGCGCCGGCGGCCGACCAGACCGCGACCCCGACGGGCGCGCCAGCCGACCAGGCGGCCCAGCCGGGGACCCAAGCGGCGCCCCAGGGCGAAACCGCCGCCCCGGGCGGTGGTGACGGGTTGGAGGAGATCATCGTCTCCGGCTTCCGCCGCAGCCTGAACGTGGCCCTGCAGGCCAAGCGTGAAAGCTCCGGCGTTGTCGACAGCATCGTGGCGGAAGACATCGCCAAGTTCCCCGACAAGAACCTGGCCGAATCCCTGCAACGCATCCCCGGCATCGCCATCACCCGCGACGCGGGCGAAGGGCGGCAGATTTCGGTGCGCGGCCTGGGGCCGGCCTTCACCCGCGTGCGCATCAACGGCATGGACGCCATCGCCACCACCGGCAGCTCCGACGCCCAGGGCGGCAACAACCGCTCCCGCGCCTTCGACTTCAACGTCTTCGGTTCCGACCTGTTCAGCAACCTGACCGTCCACAAGACGCAGTCGGCGGACCAGGAGGAGGGCTCGCTGGGCGCCGGTGTCGATCTGTCCAGCCCCCATCCGTTGGACTTCGGCGGCTTCAAGCTGGCCATCAATGGCAAGGCCACCTACAACGATCAGAACAAGAGCAAGGAGCCCAATGGCGCCGTGCTGGTCAGCGACACCTTCGCCGACGGCAAGCTGGGCTTCCTGGTCGGCCTGTCCTATTCCAGGCGCGATACGCAGCAGCTCAGCTCCGAAACCACGCGCTGGGCGTCCAACGCCTCCAACGCGTCGGGCAGTTATAACGGTGGTGTCACGGCGCCATCCTCGCTGTCGGCCGTCAACGGCCCCAACGTCTTCATGCCGCGCATCCCGCGCTACAGCGTCTATGACTACAACCAGAGCCGTGCCGGCCTGGTGACTTCGCTGCAGTGGAAGCCGGACGAGGATACCGAGATCAGCCTGGACGGCGTGTTCTCCGACCTTTGGGGCACCCGCACGGAAAACGACCTGGAGGCGATCAGCTTCAGCCAGGCCAGCACCAAGGTGGGCAGCATTACCACTGGCAAGCCGGTCATGCAGATCACCTCGGGCACCCTGGACGCCAACGGTAACCTGGTCGCCGGCACCTTCAACAATGTCGGCATCCGGTCGGAGGCGCGCTACGACGTGCTCAGCACGCAGTTCGGCCAGGAAACGCTGAACATCAAGCATAGCTTCTCCCCCAGCTTCCGCATGAACGCGCTGGGCGGCTACTCCGTCTCCGCCTTCAACAACCCGGTGCAGACGACCATCACCCTGGATCGCACCGGCAGCAACGGCTACTCCTACGACTATCGCGCCAACAGCCGCCTGCCGGTACTGTCCTATGGCTTCGACGTCACCAACCCGGCGAACTGGAGCCTGGTGAATGGCCTGTCCAACATCCGCCTGCGCCCCAACGGCACGCAGAACACCTATGGCAACGGCGATCTGGATTTCGAATACGACATCAGCAACGAGCTGACGCTGAAGGCCGGTTTCCAGTTCAAGGACTTCACCTTCTCCACCTACAACAAGACCCGCGCCTCGGAAATCGCCGTTCCCAACCTGCCGGCGGGCGTCAGCCTGGCCAGCCTGACCAAGATCGGTGGCGGCGTTGGCGGCTTCGCCCCGGCGGGCACGCCCACCAATTGGCTGGTGGCCGACATCGACGCCTTCGCCAACGCGCTGAACATCTACAGCAAGACCGGCACCTTCTCCGTCAGTCAGACGGGCACCGGCTCGCTGGGCAGCAACTACGCGGTGGAGGAAAAGGACTACGGCGGCTACGCCCAGGCCAATTTCAAGACCGACCGGCTGGGCCTGCCCATTCGTGGCGATATCGGCGTGCGTTTCGTCACCACCGACCAGACCTCGTCCGGCTACCAGGCGGTGGGCGGCACCCCCAACTGGGTGACCGTCGGCACCGACTATCATGACGTGCTGCCGTCGATGAACCTGGTGGGCGAAGTCACGGATGATTTCCTGATCCGTGCGGCTTTGGCCAAGGTGATGGTGCGCAACGACCTCAGCGGCCTGAACCCGGGCGGCAGCGTCAATGTGGCCGGTACCAACCGCACGGTGACCTCGGGCAACCCCTACCTGAAGCCCATCCGCGCCAACACCGCCGACCTGTCCTTCGAATATTACTACCAGCCCGGCGCCCTGATCTCGCTGGGCCTGTTCTACAAGGACATCAACAGCTACGTGCAGACCTTGAGCGAAAACAAGGTCTACAACAGCTCAGGATTGCCGCTGAGCCTGCTGAACGGCACCGGCCTGACCGGCAACGAGGTGTTCACCTTCAGCACGCCCGTGAACACCAAGGGCGGCGACCTGAAGGGCCTGGAGGTGAACTTCCAGCAGCCGTTCAGCTTCCTGCCGGACTTCTGGAGCAATTTCGGCATCCTGCTGAACTACACCTACGTGCAAAGCCGCATCAATTACCTGCTGGCGGCCACCTCGACCACCACCACCCTGGCCGATCTGGTGGGCCTGTCTAAGAACGCCTACAACGGCACGCTCTATTACGACGACAAGGTGTTCAGCGCCCGCATCTCCGCCGCCTACCGCAGCGGCTACCTGACCCAGGTGCCGGGCCGCAATGGCAACGACGTGGAAGGCACCAACTCCACCATGAACGTGGACTTCGCGTCCTCCTACGCCGTCAATGAGCGCCTGACCTTTATGTTCAATGCCATCAACCTGACGAACGAGTGCAATGACCAGTATGTCGGCTCGGTCAACCGCCTGAACTACTACAACTGCACCGGCCGCATCTATGAGGCTGGCTTCTCCTTCAAATACTGAGTGCTTTTTAAAAGCCGGGGCGCGGGTGAGGCGGCGTCCCGGTTCTTTCCCCCAGCCTCATGAGACCTTCATTTGTGCTCCACCTCCCTGACGCGCGCCGGCACGCGTACGGCGCGCGTTTTCTTTGCCGCCGGCGCGCCATCGGTTGTGCGGGCTTGGCCGTCATGGTTCACTGGCCACAAGAATGGGCGGCGGATGGGGCGGGGCATGCGGCATGCGCGGTGGCGGTATTTCGCGAGTGTCCTGCTGATGTCCGTGGCGGACCCCGTCCTGGCGCAATCCCAGCCGGTGGCACCCCAGCCGCAAATCACCCTGACGCCCGTGGTGCCCAAGGCCGGCCCGCAGCCGGCACCGGCCTCCAGGTCTTCGGAACCGTCCCCCCCTGAAATCGTCATCCAGGCGCCGCATTTCGTCCTGCCCGATCCGTTGGAACAGGAGCAGTTCCTGCGGGAACAGGCGGAGACTTGGCGTTTCAATCACATGGAAACGTATCTGGGCGCGGACAAGGAGGACAAATATCTGCGCCTGCCGGAGATGAACACCGGCTCGACACTGGACCAGCGTTACCTGGGCAGCCTGCTGCACCCCTGCAAAATCAACCGGGACCATGTTCTGACATGCCGCTGACGGTCGTCTTGACGCTCTCGCTGACGCTCAGCTTGACGACCCCGCTGACGCTCAGCGGCCGCTGATCTGGTGGGCGCCTAGGCGGTCCAGCGCCTCCGCCGCCAGCGCCCGCGTCAGGTCGCCGGCGGGCAGGGCGCGGCCCAGGCGCGCCGCTTGGCCGGCCCACTGGTTGGTGAAGTCGCCGGACCCGGCCGCCTCGGCCCGGGCGCGCAAGGGTGCCAGGGCGCCACCGGCGGTGGGGAAGGCGGTGGGCGCGGCGGACAGGGGACCGACCTCGCGCATCAGGCGGTTGATGAGGCCGCGCGCGGGGCGGCCGGTGAACAGGTTGGTCAGGGCGGTACCGTCATCCGTGGCGCTTTCCAACGCCTGGCGGTGCACCTCGGGTATCTTGATCTCTGGACAGAACAGATAGGCGGTGCCGAGCTGCACGGCGGAGGCGCCCAGGGCCAGGGCGGCCACGATTCCGCGCGCATCCGCGATGCCGCCGGTGGCGATGACGGGGACCGAGACGGCGTCCGTCACCTGAGGCACCAGGGCGAAGGTGCCGACTTGCGTCGCCATGTCGTCCGACAGGAAGTTGCCCCGGTGGCCGCCGGCCTCCAGTCCCATGGCGATGACGGCGTCGACGCCGTGATGTTCCAGCCAGCGCGCCTCCGCCACCGTGGTGGCCGAGGCGATGACCTTGGCGCCGGTGGCCTTCACCCGCTCCACCAGCAGCTTGCCGGGCAGGCCGAAATGGAAGCTGACCACCGCCGGCTTCACCTCCTCGATCAGGGCGCAGAAATCGGCGTCGAAGGGTGTGCGGCCGCCGACCGGAGGCGTGTCGGCGGGATCAAGGCCCAACTCGACATAATAAGGTGCCAGCCGGGCGCGCCAGGCCATCAGGCGGGCCGGGTCCGGCACCGGCGGGGTGTGGCAGAAGAAGTTGAGGTTGAAGGGCCGGCTGGTGCCGTGCCGCACCTCGGCCACCGCGGCCTTCAGGCCGTCCAGGGTGTACTGGGCGCCGGGCAGGGCGCCCAGCCCGCCCGCCGCGCTGACTGCCACCGCCATGGCCGGCGTGCTGGCGTTGGCCATGGGCGCCTGCAGGATGGGATGATCGATGCCGAACAGGTCCAGGATACGGCGGTCGGGCCAGGCGGTCATGGGGCACGCTCCCTCGGTCGGTGGCGACATGCCCGGGATGTGGGCCCCAAGCCTGTGTCCCCAAGCATGTATGGCTTCCGCCGTCAGCTTGCCATGGATGAGGTGGCCGTCGGCGGCGAAATCGGTTGGATATCCTCAAGACAATGGCGTGAAGACGCGGCGGATGAGGCCGGCGATCTCCGCCACATGGGCTTCCGGCGTAAAGCGGTACACCGCGCCTGGGCCTAGCGTACTTAGCGCCCTGCCAGTAACGTGTCTTAGTAATGCGGCGGCGGCTTTTCGTCCTGGGGGGAAGGGCGCCAGCCTCCCTCCGCCTCCTGCAGGCGGGCCAGCAGCCGGCGCACGCGGGCGGTCAGCATGTCGATCATCTGGCCCTGGTCCGCCACCACTTGGGACAGTTCCTCCGCCATGCGCTCATGGTGGGTGATGCGCATCTCCAGGTCGATAAGGCGCTGTTCGACGGAATCCATAGGGGTGGGTCCTAAAGGGATGATGGCGCCTCTATAGCACCACGGGCCCCGGGACCTCTCGAGATTATTTTGCCGGTGTCGGATGGGCCGATCAGGCGGCCTGCGGTTCGCCGGTTGCCGTCGCGTCGGCTCGCGGATCAGGGCGCTGATCGGGGTATTCCTGCTGCACGCGACGCCGCCAGGCTGCCGGCGTCACCCCCATGGTCTGCCGGAACAGCCGCGTCAGGTGCGCCTGGTCGGCCAAGCCACAGGTCAGCGCGATGTGGGAGAGCGGTTCCGTCGTGCTCGTCATCAGGTGCTTGGCCTGTTCCATGCGCCGATGGATGACGTATTGGGTGAAGGGCACACCGAAGGTGATGCGGAAGGCGCGCGAGAAATAGCTGGTGCTGAGGCGGACCAGCACCGCCACGTCACGGATGCGGATGGGCGCGGCCAAATGGTCATGGATGTAGGTTTCGACCCGGCGCGTCTGCCAAGGCACCAAGCTGCCGGCGAGCGGCGGCGCATCGACCGTCAGGTCGCGCAGCATATCCGCCGCCCGCTGCAGGCAGGTGGCCGCGGCGGCGCTGTCATTGTCCAGGAGAGTCAGGGCGTTGCGCAGCAAGATGGAAATCTCATCCCGGCGCCGCGCGCAAGCGGTGGCGGGCCCCGGTACGACGGTCAGCATGATTTCATCCCCGGATTGATCCCGGACCATTGTCGGCACTTTTGCCGGCCGCTGTCGAATAAATGAGTGCAAATCGGTGCAAGCCGACGGCAGCCGAACGCCACTGGCCATATCCTGTAAGGCTCAGCCCCTATTCCATACAATTTCCATAATCTTCATTATCGGTTTTTGGTATGTAGGCGCAAAGTTAAACTGTCAGTCCAGAGCAAAGTAGAAGTGTCAGTCTTCCGGTTGGGTGGTGCCGGCTGGGAGGTTGGTGATGGGCTGGGTGACGAGGAACAGACAGACCAAGGGCGCCGGCCTAAATGACCGGCGCCCTTGGTCGCTCATCAACGACACCGTCAGTGTTCGGAATCCTGCTTGGAAACGCTGGGGCGCAGCAGCCTGTCTTCTTCCCGTGCGTGGGCTTTGCCGCGCGCCTCGGCCTGTTCCAGGTCGCGGCCTTCCGGGCCATCGACGGCGTCGGCCGCCGCACGGGCCTTTTCCGCCACCTGGCCCGTCGCCACGAAGTCGCGGGCGTGCTTGTTGTAGGCACGGGTCGCGGTGCGGTTGCCCTCGCCTTCATTGCGGTTGGCCATGGGATAATCCTTCCTTGATAAGGCGGCGTCAGCCGACCTTGGCCGGCCCCGAGGGTACGGACACGTCGCCCAGCGCCACCAGGGCCGACTTGACCTCGGACAGCTGGTGGGCCGTCGTCGGCGGTAAATCGGTGGTCATGTTCTCCTCGCTCGCCACCATGAGCAGCTGAAGGTCATGTTCCCAATGGCGCAGCAGCAGGATCTTTTCTGCCCGGTTCAGGCGGTCGGTGACGACCAGGTCGTGCGGTGTCTCGAAATAACGGGACACGTCGCCCAGCAGCGTGTCGATATCTGGAAGGGCCTCATGTACGGCGGTCATGATGCGTCTCCTTTCAAGGCATTCAAGGAAAGCTCCGGCCGGCTACACCCTGCCGGTCAGAACCAGCACCAGAACGACGATGAGCACGATGCTCAACAGGCCGCTGGGGCCGTAGCCCCAGCCGCGGCTGTAGGGCCAGCTGGGAATGGCCCCCAGCAGCAGCAGGACCAGGACAACAAGCAGGATGGTGCCGAGCATTGGGTGATCCTCCGTTAGGGACAGACTGTTTTTGCCCTTCTTGCCGGGGGCAGGTCCGTCAGGCGGCGATAGGGGGTACTGAGGCTTGATGGGAGGCCAAGATCTCCAGGGAGGGCGCTGGCAGGGAGAGCGCCGGATGCGGCGCCCAACCGCCCTCCCCGGCTCCGTCCGCGACCGGGTGGGCATGCGCGCGGCGCTCGGCTAGGCGGAGGGGAGCGGGTCGCTGGGCCGCCAGCCACTGGGTGGACATGCGCTTCCACTGGTCGGCATCCCTTGACCAAGGTTTCCTGTCAGGCACTTCACCTAAATCCTTATGCCAAGTAATTGATTTCGCTTCGTATCTCAGTGACTGCTCACCGGATGGCTGGCATCCCAGGCGCTGGAGGTGGCCATGCCCGTGGGGGCGCCGAGGCCGGTGTCGCCCGGGTCCATGCCCATGATGTCGGCCAGCCGGGCCCGGCCACGGTTCACGCGGCTTTTGATGGTGCCCAGGGCACAGCCGCAGATTTCGGCCGCCTCTTCGTAGCTGGCGCCGGCGCCGCCCACCAGGACCAGCGCCTCGCGCTGTTCCACGGGCAGCTTCATCAGCGCCGCCTTGAGCTCGCGGCCGGCAATGCCCCATTCCTGCGCCGGACTGATGGTCAGCCGCGCGGTATGGATACCGTCCGGGTCGCCCACCTCGCGCTGCTGGTGCTTGGCGACGGAATAGTAGCGGTTGCGCAGGATGGTGAAGAGCCAGGCACGCAAATTTGTGCCTGGGGTGAACTGGCCCGCATGGGACCAAGCGCGGACGATGGCATCCTGCACCAAGTCGTCGGTGTCGGCGGCGTTGTTGGTCAGCGACCGTGCAAAGGCCCGCATGGCGGGGATCAGCTTGACCAGTTCGTCACGAAAGGTGGGCGATGTCTCAGCGGATGGCATGGGTCACACCTTTTTGTGAAAGCCCGCTGCGATTTTATTCTTATTAAAGAAATCGCATGTGGATGCAGGCGATAATGGGTTCGGTAATTCCCCGAATTCGTCTGTCTTCTTGGGTCACTATAAGCAAATGCCGCCGCCAACGTCTCTCCGTATTTCGGGAAAATCCCTAGGTTTATCGCTGTATTTATTCGGTCTACTTAACGGATGGGCTATGACCATCCGATTATGCAACATGCCGCCCTGATAAGGGCTGGGCTAGTCTGTTCAAAGGAGGGGAAGGGAAATTTTGCGGTACCGGCTGGCCCCTGCCCTACGTCCATCGCCGCAGTCGCCTGCCGCCCGGCTTACACGGGAAGGGCGGCTATCCCGTTGCCACATTGGAACAAAGCCGCCGCTGGCCGCTTTAGTCATGGTGCGAAGGGCATAGGCCCAGGCTTTTGGGAAGGATGTCATGACCAAGCGGCAGAAAAGCATTGAGTTTCAGCGCACTCCGGCTCTGACCCCCGTTGTGGCGGCGGGATTTTCGACGGCGGCGGCCTATGCCACCCCCCTCGACATCGTCCAAGACGCGGTGGATGAACGGATCCGGGAGATGTTCTGTGACGCCGTTGCCGAGCCCCTGCCGCCCGAGATCCACGCCCTGCTCGCCCATTTGCAGGGGAAAACCCTGCTGCATTGAGCCGTCCCTTACCCCGGCGGCTCCTGAAAACCGAAAGGCCGGTCCCGTCGCGGGGGCCGGCCTTTTCACGTTGGGGTATTGGGCAGGGGGTATCGGGCCGGGGGTATCGGGCCGGGCTCAGCGTGTATGCCGGCCCTCACCCACCTCCTCGATGATTTTGGCGACAAAGGCCGGCAGGTCGTCCGGGGACCGGCTGGTGATGACGCCGTTGTCCACCACCACCTCTTCGTCCACCCAGTCGCCGCCGGCGTTCTCGACGTCCTTGCGTATGGACTTGTAGGAGGTGACGCGGCGGCCGCGCAGGGCGTCGGCCTCCACCAGCAGCCAAGGGCCGTGACAAATGGCCGCCACCACCTTGCCACTGTCCAGAAAACCCGTGACGCGGCTCATGGCGTCCGGGTTCACCCGCAGCAGGTCGGGATTGATCTGGCCGCCGGGCAGCACCACGGCCTGATAATCCTCCACCTTGGCGTCGGCGATGCGCAGGTCGGCCTCCACCGTCTCGCCCCAGTCGGTATGGTCCCAGCCGCGGATAGGCTTGCCGTCCGGGGTGGCCACGTCCACCTTGGCACCGGCTTTGCGCAGCTCATCCCGAGGGACGGTCAGTTCGGATTGCTCAAAGCCGTTGGCGGCCAGAATCAGGATGCGGGCGTCGTGGATATCGGCCATAACCGGCGTTCCTTTTGCTGAGGGGGTGTCGCCCGAACAACCCCTGCCCGTCCCCACCGGTTCCCCGCCTATTGGGGCATCGCCTGCGCCCGCGCCAGATAATCGTCCAACTGGTCCAGTGTGCCGCCCCAGCCCTGGCGCATGCTCTCGGCCCCGGCGGCGAAGGTCGCCTCCTCCTCCGCCGTCGCGTCGACCGGCACGGCGGTACAGTCCAGGCGGGTGCCGCCCTCGTCCACGATGAAGGCCGTGGTACTCAGCATCTCCAGGGGCCAGGTGGGGCTCATGGGATGGCGCACCGGCGTGCCATCGGCGTCGGTGAAGGAGACGAGGAAGGACA
The DNA here is from genome assembly GCF_007828035.1 of Nitrospirillum amazonense. Lineage (GTDB taxonomy): Bacteria > Pseudomonadota > Alphaproteobacteria > Azospirillales > Azospirillaceae > Nitrospirillum > Nitrospirillum amazonense. Next base: position 377,906 of record NZ_VITV01000002.1, read on the forward strand.
TCAAGCCTGGCGTCGATGGTGTGGGCGCCGTGATGTCGCGGAAGGTCCACTTGCCCCACATGGTGAAATCGCCGGCCCCCGCCGGCGGCTTCATGCCGTAGAAGAAGGTCCCGCCGGGCCGCAGGTCCAGATCGCCGCGCACCCAGGTAAAGCCCTTGGGGCCCCACCACAGACGCAACCGCTCCGGCTCCGTATAGGCGGACCACAGCAGGCAGGGGCTGGCGGCGAAGCGGCGGGAAATACGGAATTCTGGCATCTCGGTCATGGTGCCGGGTTCCTATGCTATCGTAGGTCGGGCGTCAGCCGGCTTGGCCGGCGGCCAGCGGGCACGGCTCCCCGGGTGCCGCCAACGGATGGGCGAAGCTCCACAGGTGGCCGAAGGGATCGGCCACCTGGCCGTAGCGGGCGCCCCAGAAGGCGTCCATGGCCGGCATGGTGACCGTGGCGCCCGCGGCCACCGCCCGCTCCATGGCGGCGTCGCAGTTGGGCACCTCCAGATGCAGGACCGCGCTGGTGCCCTTCAGCAGATCCGGCGGGGCGCTGGTACCACCGTGCTCCGCCCGGTATTCGGGAAAGTCGTCGCGTAGGAACAGGCGGGCGCCGTTCACGCGGATTTCCGCGTGCAGCAAGCGGTGGCCGTCCTCGGCCGGCATGCGGAACACCTCCTCCGCGCCCAGGCCCTGGACGTAGAAGGCCAGCGCCGCCTTGGCGTCGGCGACCACCAGATGGGGGATGACGCCCTGCTGAATGGGCTGAACCGTATCGGACATGGTTGTGCTCTCCCGTTTTTAACTGCGTCGGCCACGCGGGGACGCGGGCTTGCCCTAAGGACGGCGGCCGCATTCCCGTCCCGACAGGGGACCGCAATTTTTTTCAGGACGGCGCGGCATCCCGCACCAGCCGGTCCAGGTGCTGGCGGATGTGGGCGGCCTCCGCCGGCGTGTGGGCCAGGGCGATGGCGCGATCGAAGGCCACCCGCGCCTCCGCCGTGCGGCCCAGCTGGGTTAGATAGGCGCCCTTCACCCCGAAGAAGTGGAAGTAGCCCGCCAGCCGCTCGCCCAGGGGCTCGATCATGGCCAGGGCCGCCGCCGGCCCCCGCACCTTGGCCGTGGCGACGGAGCGGTTCAGCGTCACCACCGGCGAGGGCTGGATGTGTTCCAGCGTGGCGTACAGCAGGTCGATCTGCGTCCAGTCCGTCTCGGCCGCCGTGGCCGCCCGGGCATGCAGGGCGGAGATGGCCGCTTGCACCAGGTAGGGGGTGGGCTGGCCGTGGCGCATGGCCTTGTCGATCAGGGCTAGGCCCTCCGCGATCATGGGGGCGTTCCAGCGGCCGCGGTCCTGGTCCTCCAGTAGCACCAGGTTGCCCTCACTGTCGAAGCGGGCGGCGGATCGCGCCTGTTGCAGCAGCATCAGCGCCAGCAGGCCCATGATCTCCGGTTCCGACGGGAACAGGCGCAGCAGCAGGCGGGCCAGGCGGATGGCTTCATGCGTCAGGGGTGCCCGGCGTTCCGTCGTGTCGCCGCCGGCGGAATAGCCCTCGTTGAACAGCAGGTACAGCATGGCGGCGACGGCGCCCAGGCGGGCCACCCGCTCCGGCGCGCCGGGGGTTTCGAAGGGCACGCCCGACCGGGTGATGCGCGCCTTGGCCCGGGTGATGCGCTGTTCCATGGCGCTGTCGCTGACCAGGAAGGCGCGCGCGATCTCCGCCACGCTGAGGCCGGAGACGATGCGCAGGGCCACGGCGATCTGCTGCGTGGCCGGCAGGTCCGGCGGGCAGCAGATGAACAGCAGGCGCAGGATGTCGTCGCGGTAGCCGGCGCCGTCCAGGCGTTCCGCCAGTTCGGCCTCGGCATCCCCCTCCCCGCCATCGCCATCGGCCAGCGTGTCCTCGTCCGGCAGGGGTTGCTGGCGCGCCAGGCGGCGCACCGTGTCCAGGGTGGCGTTCCGTCCGACGAAGATCAGCCAGGCGGCGGGATCGCGCGGCGGACCATTGCGCGGCCATGCCTTCAACGCCCGCAGGGATGCCTCCTGGAATGCCTCCTCCGCTGTGTCCAGGTCGCGGAAATAGCGCAGCAAGGCCCCCATCGCCTGGGGCCGGGCGGCCGTCAGCGCGGTGTTGATCCAGGCCATGTCCGCGGCCTCGGCCATGATCTCACGCCCCAGTGGAAACGGTCGCCGGCGCCGGGTGGTAGAGGCCCACCGGGCGGATCTCGTAGCTGCCGCCCGGGTTGGCACGGCCCAGCTCGCGGGCGGTGTCCAAGATCTGCTCCAGCGTTTCGCCTTCCACCAGGTAGAAGCCCAGCAGCTGTTCCTTGGTTTCGGCGAAGGGGCCGTCAATCACCAGCGGCGGGTCGCTGTCCTTGCGCAACGTGGTGGCGGCCGTCGTGGGCAGCAGCCGAGCCACAGGGCCCAGGCGGCCCTCGCGCGCCAATTTCTCATGCACCACCGACAGCTTGGCCATCACGGCGTCATCCTCCTCCTTGGTCCAGGAACCGACGACGTCTTCGCGGTGATAGCACAGGATGGCGTACAGCATGGGTGATCCTCCAGCGGCGGGACGGCCGGTTTGAAACCGGTTCTTCCCCAGGACGGCCGAGTATGCCCGGATCCGACACCGCCGCCGGAAAAATCTTCGGTGTAATGCGGGCCTCAGGCCCCGTGCCGGTCAGGACTGCCCGCGCAGGTAGGCTAGGAAGGTGGGGCTGGCGCCTAGGGCCTCGAACACCGGGAGCACCAGTTGGAAACCGTTGTCGCTGTTGGTCAGGAACACCCCCCCTTTCCGGGTGGTCGGGCTGTACCACGCGAAGGTGGCAACCCCCTCGTCCCGGCCGGTGTGCATCATCACGGTCTCGCCGTTGAACTCCAGCACCTGCCAGCCCAGGCCGAAGCCGGCCTCGGCCGGGCAGGTGGCGGCCTTGGCGCCGGCGCACATCTCCGTCCTCTGGCTGACCTGGATATGGCGGCGGTCCGCAGCCAGGCTTGTGGTCAAATCCTGGTCCCTCATCACGCTGGTGATGAAGCGCGCGTAGTCGCCGGCCGTGGTGTAGATCAGGTCGGCGGCGTTGTACGTGGTGGCGTAGCCCGGCTGCAGCGCCTTGCCGGACGCGTCCGTGGGCACGGCGACGCGGCCGTCGAACCAGGGCTTGTGCCCGCTGGCGGTGTCGTTCATGCCCGCCGGCTTGAACAGGACGGCTTGGGCCAGGCTCTCGAAATCCTGCCCCGTCTTCTTCTCCACATAGCGGGCGACGTACTGGTAGCCCTCCCCCGAGTAGCCGTAGGAGGTGCCGGGCGTGAACTGGAAGGCCAGCGGCTTGCCTTGCCCCCGCCAGTTGGGGAAGCCCGTCTGGTGGCTGAGCGCCAGGCGCGGGGTCAGCAGCTGGCGGCGGTCGTCACTGGCGATGTCGGGATCCGTCCAGTAGTCGGCCATGGGCGCGTCCAGTGACACCGTCTTCCGCGCGGCCAGGCGCAGCACCACCTCCGCCGTGATGGGCTTGGTCAGCGAGGCGATGTTGTACAGCGTGGCCGGCGTGGCGCGCACGCCGGGACTTTGCTCTCCATAGGCGGCGGTCAGCGCGACCTTGCCATCCTCGATCTCGGCGATGGAAACGCTGGGCACCTTGGCGCCCGCCAACAAGCCGGGGACCGCCTGGTCCAGGGCCGCCCGGATGTCCTTGGGCTCCGCCGCCGGGGCGCCGCCGCCCAGGGCCAGGGCGGCGGCCATCACCGGCACCCCCCACAACGTCCGTCTCATGTTCACTCCCCACCTTAAGAAAGGCCGTGTGGGAACAGGACATCATGGGGCGGCGGCACCGGGAAGCCCAAGAAACGCAAGTGTTGCAATGCCGTAGCAATTTTCCCTGGCCCTGCAACAAAGGCCGCCGCCGGTTACGGGCGGTTACTTGTTACGGTCGGCTACTTGGCGAAGATTAGGGATTCATCACGAAACGCCTTGAATTCCAAGGCATTGCCGCTGGGGTCGTACAGGAACATGGTGCCTTGCTCCCCCACCTGGCCCTTGAAGCGGACATAAGGCTCGATGACGAAGGTCTGCCCGCCGTCGCGCAGGCGATCGGCCAGGGCGGTCCAGTCGTCCCAGGCCAGAATCAGGCCGAAGTGGGGCACCGGCACCTCGTGACCGTCCACCGGGTTGTGATCGTCGCTGGGCGCCGCCGCCTTGCCCGGCACCAGGTGGGCCACGATCTGATGGCCATAGAGGTCGAAATCTACCCACTCCGGCGAGCTGCGCCCCTCGGGGCAGCCCAGCAGCTCCCCATAGAAGGCGCGGGCGGCGGCCAGGTCATGAACGGGGAAAGCCAGGTGGAAACGTGGGCGCTGCGTCATCTTCATCCACTTTCTCAGGATTGATTATTATGGAATAAAATCATTAGCTTGTTCAGTAAATCACACGTTAGATGTCGCTTCAGGTTGGCGCATCCAGCACCGTGGCGTCGATGCGGTACATGCCGTTCTTGCCGGCAAAATAGTACATCAGATCGGTCAGGCCCAAGGCGCGGTCGAACCAGCGCCGGTTGTGCGCCCTGCTAGGGACAGGTTCGCCTATCCGACAGGACGTATACGACAGGCAGTCGGAAAATCGGTAGAACTCGCTCCCTGTTCCCTGCCATCACATTAGTGGACGCTGCCTTGGTCATCATGCCTGACGCCCCCCGCCCCACCTTGCTGTTCGTCGTGACGGAGGACTGGTATTTCCGGTCCCACCGTCTGCCGACAGCGCGGGCGGCTCGCGACGCCGGGTTCGACGTCGCCGTGGCCTGCCGGGTGGCCAAGGATGGGCCGGCCATCGCGGCGGAGGGGTTCCGCGTCATCGCCCTGCCCTGGCGGCGCGGCAGTTTCAACCCCTTGAACGCCCTGGGCGACATTCGCCGCCTGGCGCGGCTCTACCGCCGGGAACGGCCCACCATCATCCACCATATTGCGGTGAAGCCCACGGTGCTGGGCGGCTTCGCGCTGTTCCTGGCCGGCCTGCGCGACACCCGGGTGGTCGCTACCCTGGCCGGTCTGGGCCTGGGCCTGTCGGGCACGGGAACCAAGGCGGGCTTGGGCCGGGTGCTCTTGCGCCTGGCGCTGAACGCCGCCGGTTGGCGCCGGAGCCAGGCCCTGGTGGTGCAGAACGGCGACGACGCCGCCCTGCTGGCCGCCGGCTGGCCCCGGCCGCCGACGGCGCGCCTGATCCGCGGCTCCGGCGTCGATCTCACCCACTATGAGGAACTGGCGGAGCCCCTGGGACCCGTCACCTGCGCCCAGGTTTCGCGCATGCTGACCCTGAAGGGGGTAGAGGATCTGGTGGCCGCCGTGCGTCTCGTGCGCGCCCAAGGCATCGATCTGCACCTGATCCTGGCCGGCGCGCCCGACACCGACAGCCCGGCCGCCATCCCCCGCGCGACCCTGGACGCTTGGGCGGTAGAGTCCGGCATCGAATGGCTGGGCGCCGTCAGCGACGTGCGCACCGTCTGGGCCCGCGCCAGCATCGCCGTGCTGGCCTCGCGGGGCGGCGAAGGCGTGCCCAAGAGCCTGCTGGAAGCGGCAGCCTGCGGCCGCGCCATCGTGGCGACCGACGTGCCGGGCAGCCGCGAGGTGGCGGTGGAGGGGCGCAACGCCCTGTTGGCCCCGCCCCGCGATCCGGCGGCGCTGGCGGCCGCGCTGGCCCGCCTGGCGCAGGACGCGGCCCTGCGCCGCCGCTTGGGCCTGGCCAGCCGCGGGGTGGTGGACCCGGAGTTCGGCGAGGCTGAGGTGGGCCGGCGCATGCGCGACCTCTACCTTGGCCTGGTGACCCCCCTGCCGGTTCCGCGCCGGGATGGCGGACGGTAAGCGGAGGATGGATGATGCGCGCACGGCATTGGAAAGGGGTTCTGCTGCTGGTCGCCCTGTTCGCTACGGGGCTCACCACGGGCCGGGCCGGCGCAATGGAGCAGGAGGTCACGGTCAACGGCGGCCCCGGTCCTTTGGCCGGCACGCTGCAGATGCCGGACACGGCCCCGCCCGGGCCCATCCCCGCCGTGCTGATGGTGCCGGCCTCCGGTCCGGTAGACCGCAACGGCAACGGCCCGTCGCTGCGCACCGACGCCCTGCGCCAGTTGGCCCAGTCCCTGGCCCTGAAGGGCATCGCCAGCCTGCGCATCGACAAGCGCGGTGTGGGCGCCAGCAAGGCCGCCCTGGCGCGGGAGGAGGACCTGCGGCTGAACACCTATGTGCAGGACACCGGCCAGTGGCTGGCCTTCCTGCGCGCCCAGCCGGGCATCGGCCCCATCTTCCTGCTGGGCCATAGCGAGGGCGGGCTGACCGCCATCCTGCTGGCCGAACAGGCGCCGGTGGCGGGCCTGATCCTGGTGGCCACCCCCGGCCGCACGTACGGCGACATGATGCGCCAGCAGCTGCCGCGTACGGACTTGGCCCTGGACGTACAGCGGGCCGCGCTGGACGCCATCACCCAGCTGGAGCAAGGCCGGCCGGTCACCAAGGTTCCGCCGCCGCTGATGAGCCTGTTCCGCCCCAGCATCCAGCCCTACCTGATCTCGGAACTGACCATAGACCCGGCGGCGGAACTGGCCCGCACCAGCCAACCCGTGCTGGTGCTTCAGGGCACCAACGACATCCAGATCGACATGTCCGACGCCATACGCCTGTCCCAGGCCCGCCAAGGCGTGCGGCTGGAGCGGTTGGAGGGCGTGAACCACATGATGAAGAACGCGCCTCTGAACGACCGCGCCGGCAACCTGGCCACCTATACCGACCCCGGTCTGGCCATCAACCCCGGCATCACCAGCGCCATCGTGCGCTTCGTGCGAGGGAATGGGGCGGGTGGTCCATGATTTAAGTCGAAGGAGCGGGTTTCCCTTCCTGGAGAAGTTATATCGAGTTCGGTGGTAAGTCTTGCCCTCGTTGGCAGTTTCGCTTGCAGGCCGTTCCTTATGGCTCTCGCCGCTGGAATAGTGGTCAGCGATGGCCTCTATAAGCCTGATGAGTCGCCGGGCGGACTGGGTACGGTGGGAGTTGGCGCATTGGTGATGGAAATGTCCGCTTTGCGCGAACGGCTGAGGGCCGCTCCGGTGTTCCTGGGATTCGCCGCAGTGGGCGGCGGGTTATTGTGTCTGGCTTTATTCAGCCTGCTTCCCATCGCTCACGATCTTGGCGCGGACGCCCCTCTGATCACCCTAGCGCCCCGAGATGCCACTGGTCTGCCATTGGCTGTCACGCTCTTCGCCTTCGCGGCGATGACGCTGTTCCGAGCCCCTAAGATTGATCCTGCCAGACGCGACCGGAGCAGAACCAAGCAACCAGCCAGCCACATTAATGGTCCGGTGATTTGCCTGGGGGTGGCGTTTTTGGGGATCGTGCTGGCATTCCTGGCGTCCCCCATCACCACCGGCATCGTGGAGAAGGCGGCGGCGAGCCACGGCTATATCGCCTGCCCGGCCCTACCTGGTGAGCATCCAGCGCATCTGCGCTGGACACGCGATACGTTGGACCATTGCCCCTTGCCGAGGAAGAAAACCGCTTCTGACAGCTGAGGACACCGGCCATCAAACCTCCAGCAGCTCCGCCTTGTAGCGCCTGCTGGCGGTTACCGTCAGGCCGGTGGTCAGGGTGATGTCCAGGTCGCCGGAGGGGCGGCTGTCCACGCGCTGGATAGTGGCGCGGTTCAGCAGGCGGGAGCGGTGGACGCGCACGAACAGATGGGGCGGCAGGTCGGACTGGATGTCGGCCAGGGAGCGGCGGACCAGGTGCACCCGTTCCCTCGTCATGACCTCGACATACTTGCCGGCGGCGCTGACCTGGATGATCTCCTCCGGTGCCACGAACACCCGGCGGGTGCCGACCTTCAATTCCAGGCGGGCTGGCGGTTCGGGGGCCGGCGGTTCGGGGAGCGGGGGTGCGATCGGCGCTGAAACCACCGCGGCCTGCTGCGCCTCCACCAGCGCCACCACGCGCGACAGCCGTACCAACTGCCGCCCCATGGTCAGGATGGCGGCGGCGATCAGATACGTCAGCGCGTCCTTGCGGACCTCGTAGAGGAAGATGTCGGCCCAACTGCCGGCGTTGTGATAGTGGCCGCCCACCAGGGCGTACACGATGACACGAAGGCCCATCATCAGGCTGATGTGTACGACGCCATAGGCGATCATCAGCAGCAGGTGCAGGCCCAGGGTGCGCAGCGGTGCCCGCGCCCAGCCCGGCGCCCGCCTGATCCCGAGATACACCAGCGGCAGCGCCGCCAGGCCGCCCAGCGCGCTGGAATATTCCCAGCACATCGGTTCCCACGCGGCGATGGGGCGGCCGTCCCGCTTATGCTCCGACAGGACGGACAGCACGTTGATGGTGGTCGGCAGGAAATAGAAGACCAGCCACACCAAGGCCCAGGTGGCGCGCGCCGACAGCCGCCATCCCGGCAGCATCACCGCCTGCGCCGTTCCTTCCGCCGCTGGTGCCGTGGACATCGCCGTTCAATCCCCATCCGCGCCCTTTATCCCGCCGCCCGCACCCTCGCCTCTTGGGGGCGCCGGCGGTCGGGTGCCAGCGTAGCGCCATTGCCGGTGCCCCGGCCAGCTTGATCATGAGGATGCGACGCCGATGTCCGTTTCCGCTTCTTCCCCCTTCTCGACACGCCGGTATGACCTGGACTGGATCCGCGTCATCGCCTTCTTCCTGCTGATCCTCTATCACGTGGGCATGTTCTACGTGCCGTGGGACTGGCACGTGAAAAGCCCGCATACGGTTCCGGCGCTGGAACCCATCATGATGCTGACCAGCCCATGGCGGTTGACGCTGCTATTCCTGGTTTCCGGTGCCGCCACCCGTTTCCTGGCGGACAAGATGGTCATGGACGGCAAGATGGCGGTGGGGGCGCTGACCCGTGCCCGGGTGGCCCGGCTGCTGCCGCCCCTGCTGCTGGCCATCTTCGTCATCGTGCCGCCGCAGAGCTTTTTCGAGATCGTGGAGAAGGTGCCGGATCAGGCCCTGCCCTACGCGGCCTTTTATCTGAAATACGTCACCGGCAGCGGCCATTGGTGCCGGGGGACGGACTGCCTGGCGACCCCGACCTATAACCACATGTGGTTTGTGGCCTATCTGCTGGCCTACACCCTGGTGCTGTGCGGCCTGCTGGCTGTCGGGAGGGAACTGCTGAGGCGGCTGGAGCGCGGCATGGAATGGGCCTTGGGTGGCTGGCGCCTGCTGGTGCTGCCCCTCCTGTTCCTGGGCCTGATCCGTTATGCCCTGTTGGACCGCTTCCCCATGACGCACTGGATCGTCAACGACTGGTACGACCACGCCCTGTCGTTCAGCGCCTTCCTGTTCGGCTTCTTGATGGCGAAGTCGGAAACGCTGCGCCAGGGCTTCTTACGCCTGCGCTGGCCGGCGCTGCTGGTGGCCCTGCCCGCCTACGCCATCTTCGCCACCTACGCTTGGGCCTACCGCGCGGACGATGCGGTGCCGCCCGAGGCCTTGCGCGCCGTCATGCGCTTCGTCTATGCGGCAGACCAATGGGCCGCCATCGCCGCCGTGCTGGGTTTCGGCGCCCGCCATCTGACCCGTGACAGCGCCGCCCTGCGCTATCTGGTGCCGGCCGTGTTCCCCTTCTATCTGGTGCATCAGACGGCGACCGTCGTCCTGGGCCATTACCTAGCCAAGGCGGGCCTGCCCCAGGGGTTGGAGGCGCCGCTGCTGATCCTGGGCACCTTCGCCACCTGCCTCGCCGTCTACGAGGCGGTGCGGCGTGTGAACCCGCTGCGGCCCTGGTTCGGGCTGAAGCCCACACCGGCCGGGCGCTTGGAGGCACAAGCGCAGGCGGCCTAAGGCCCGACCCGGGAACGTCAGTTCAACAGGTTGGCGCGCGGCAGGCTGATGCCCAGGGCCAGACCGCCCTCCTGCCAGTCGAAGTCCAGACGCCCGCCCAACTGCCCCGCCAGCAACAGCTGGCACACGGTCAGGCCGAAGCCCTTGCGCATCGGTGGGCGGATGTCGTGCAGGCCCCATTCGCGCCAGTTGACCGACAGCGCGTTGTCGTCGCTCTGCCACGACAGATCGACGTGGCCGTCCGGATGATTCAGGGCGCCGTAGCGGGCGGCGTTGCCCGCCAGCTCGTACAGCGCCAGGCCCAGCGCCTGCGAGGCCTGGGGGCCCAGCACCGTCTGCGGCCCGCTGCGGGTGACGCGGGCGCCGCTGGGATCGAAGGGATCGAAGGAGATGTGGGCCAGGCTGTCCATGTCGGTGCCCACCCACTGCCGGCTGGCGACTTGGCTGTGTATGGCGGCGAGCGCGGAGATGCGCCCCTCCACCAGGGCGACGAAATCGTCTACTGACTCCGCTCGCGTCAGCCGCAGGATGGATTGCACCACCGCCAGCGCGTTCTTGGCGCGATGATCGACCTCCTGCATCAGGAAGGAGATCTGGCGTTCAGAGCGGCGATTCTGCGAGATGTCGCGGGCGATCTTGGACGCGCCGATCAGGTTGCCGTCAGCGTCGCGCAACGGCGAGACGGTCAGCGAGATTTCCAGCGTGTGGCCATCCTTGTGGCGGCGCAGCGTTTCAAAATGGCTGACGCGCTCCCCCTGTTTCAGGCGGGCGAGGATGCTGGGCATCTCCGCCTCGCGCCCAGGGGGGGCCAGCACCGCGATGTTGCGGCCGATCATTTCATCGGCGGTGTAACCGAACAGACGCTCCGCCGCCGCGTTCCAACTGGTGACGGTGCCATCCAGCGTCTTGCTGATGATGGCATCGTCCGACGAGTCGACGATCGCGGCCAGAATGGCGTGCGGGGACAAGGCTTCCATCGGTCGGCAGTGCCTCCAACCAACCCAAAAACAAGGTTAACGCCGACCAACGCCGGCTGGGCCGGATGTCAGGCGCCCGTCGCCGTGGACACTTTTGAGCAAGGTGTGAAACCCGCTAGAAAAGTAGGTCCCCGTCGACGTCGGCAGTCTGGCCCAATGCATGGCCACACTTCAAACGGACCTTAGACCTATACCCCCGGCTGGCGCGGTGCCGCGGCAGATAATCGCTTGGGCATACATCTATTCTAGAATAGCTCTGATTTATAGCGGCGGCTGGCTGGGATGGTGATGCCGTTGGTCAACGTCAAGTCCATGTCGCCGGAGGGCCGGTTATCGATACGGACGATGGCGCCCCGGTTCACCACATGGGAGCGGTGGACCCGCGCAAAGTCCGGCAACGGCAATTCCGCTTGGAAATCCGCCAGCGTGCGGCGCACCAGGTGGACGGTTCCGGCGGTCACCACCTCGATATAATTGCCGGCGGAGCGCACCAGCAGGATGTCCGCCGGCGCCAGGTAGACCCGTCGCGATCCCACCTTCAGTTCTATGCGCGCCGGTTCCGCCGCCGTTGCCGGTGGGGCCTGTCCCTCCATGGCCTGGGCGGCCGCGCTTGCCGCCGCCGCTTCCACCAGGGCCAGCGACCGCGACAGGCGGATCAGGTGGCGCACACCCACCACCACCAGCACGATCAGCAAATAGGTCAGCAGATCCTTGCGGAACTCATACGGCAGGTCGTCCCGCAGGTCGTCCACGGCGTAGCTTTGCCCCAGGGCACCATAGGCGGCCATGCGCAGCACGGTCATCGCCGCCAGGTGCAGCGTGCTGAAGGCCAGGGCCGTACCCAGGAACTGGACCGCGCAGCGCAGCGGCGCCTCCGCCCAGCCGGGCGTGTGGTTGATGGACCAGCGCACCAGGGGCAGCACCAGCAGCAGGGCCACGCCGCTGGAATATTCCCGCAGGAAGGGTTCCCAGGCGGGGATGTCCTGGTTGGTCCGCTGATATTCCGTCAACAGCGCGAAGGCGTTGATGGTGGTGGGCAGGAAGGCGAAACCCAGCCACACAAGGGCCCAGGCCTTGAGGCTGGGCGTACTCCAGAAGACTGATAAACGATCCACCGCCGGTCTCATTTTTTCATCCGCTTGGCCCTGTCAGCCAACCATCCGTCCCCATCGGCCCCGGAAAACCCGCCGCTCGCGTCAGGGAAATGGCCGGCTCCCCTCCTTAAGGTCAGCCTAGGGCAGTGGCGCGGGCAGTCGCCACATGTCTTACGACCAGGGGCCGAAAGAACATGATGCCTTCCCGTCCTGCGCCAGCCGTCACCCGCCGTCCCGACTTGGACTGGATCCGGGTTCTGGCGTTCTTCACCTTGATCGTGTTCCACGTGGGCATGTTCTACGGGCCTTGGGAATGGCATGTGAAAAGCCCGCACGAGGTACCGGCCATGGCGCCGGTGCTGATGGCGACCAGCCCCTGGCGTCTCAGCCTGTTGTTCCTCGTGTCGGGGGCCGCGACCCGTTTCATGGCCGACAAGATGACGGTGGCCGCCCTGACCAAGGCGCGGCTGGCCCGCCTCGTGCCGCCCTTGGTCTTCGCCGTGCTGGTCCTGGTGCCGCCGCAGACCTACTATCAGGTGATCGAGCAGGCGGTGACGCCGGTTGAGACCTATTATCCGGCCTTTTACCTGAAGTACCTCAGCGGCACGGGCCACTGGTGCCGGGTCAACGATTGCCTGACCACCCCCACCTATAACCATATGTGGTTCGTGTCCTACCTGCTGGCCTACAGCCTGGGGCTTTCGGTGCTGCTGGGGCTGGCGGGGGAGCGGCTGCGGGCGGCGGGGGTCCAGCTGGAGGCGCGGCTGGCGGGCTGGCGGCTGATGGCTCTGCCCTTCCTGGCGCTGTGCGCGCTGGACATGCTGCAGCTGCGCTTCCCCATCACCCACTGGATGCTGCACGACTGGTACAACCATACCCTGTCGTTCACCGCCTTCCTCTTCGGCTTCCTGATCGCCAAGTCCCTCCCCCTGCGGGATGGTTTCATCCGCTGGCGCTGGTGGGGGTTGGCCCTGGCCGTGCCCGCCTATGCCGTGGTGGCCTATTACACCTGGGTCTACCCCTTCGGCGCGCCGCCCGCCCCGCTGGGCATCCGCGCCGCGATGCGCCTCGTCTATGCCGCCCAGCAGTGGGGAGCCATCGTTGCCGCGCTGGGCTTTGGCGCCCGCCACCTGAACCGTGACGGCCCCGTGCTGCGGTACCTGGTGCAGGCGGTCTTCCCCTTCTACCTGGTCCACCAGACCATCACCGTGGTGGCGGGTCATAACCTGGCGCCCCTGGGCCTGCCCCAGGGCGTGGAGGCGACTATATTGGTAGTCATCACCTTCACCGGTTGCTTCGCCACTTATGAGATCGTCCGCCGCGTCAATTTCTTGCGGCCGTGGTTTGGTCTCAAACGCCTGCCACCGCCATCCAAGATCGCCCTGGAGACTGGTGAGGTGCAGACGCAAAGCCAGACACAACCGGCGCAGGCGTGATCATTGGATAAGCTATCCTCAAGATAGGATTGCTTTTTCTGAAAACTTTCTTCGTCTGTCGCAAAGTTTAAACCCAAATTTAACAGAGCTGTGATTATCCGGTGACCGGGGCGGTTTGTAAGGTGGTCCCGCCCAGGCCCTTCCCCGGCCTTTGGGCACCCTTGCCCCTGCCAGGATGGCCGCCCCCATGCGCCAGACGTCACCCGCCCGCCTCGCCGCCACTGCCGCCCGTTTTACCGCCTTTAAGACCGCCGTCACCGCTCCCCTGGCCGCCCTGCTGAACAGCCGGGCTGGCGCGGCCGTGGCCCCCGTCCTGGCGCGTTACGGGCGACTGCTGGGCCGCATGGTGCCGCGCGCCACCCGGCTGCGGTCCAAGTTCATGGCCGTGGGCGGCACGCTGCTGTTCCTAGTCCTGCTGCAAAGCGCGATCGGCATCGGCATCGCCCGTCAGTCCCGCGCCATCCTGGAAGGCACCACCGCCCAGACCGACGGCGCTATGGCCGACCTGGGGCTGGCCGCCACCCTGAAGAACATGCAGGTGCAGGTGCTGCTGACCCAGACGCTGATGGGGACCCTGTCCGTGGCGGAACCGGCGGAGCTGAACAACTCCTTGCGGGCCATCGCCACCACCTACGCCGCCGGCCTGGAGGAGGTGCGCCGCGTCGCCGCGCGGGAGCGCGCGGGCGGCACTGCCGAGAACAACCCGCTGGGGGACGTGGCGACCAAGGTGCAGATGGCCAAGACCCAATTCGACGCCCTGCAGGAAACCGCCATGGCGCTGAAGCCGCTGGCGGGCAAAAGCTCGGCTCCGGCGGACCAGCTGCTGAAGCTGTCGGCCCAGGTCGACGGGCTGAACGACCATCTGGACCGCATGGCGGAGGCCATGAAGCTGGTGGCCAAGGGCGACCAGGCACAGGTGCGCACGGGCAATCAGACGGCCCTGGGCGTCATCGATGACCTGAACCACGGCATCCAGGCCAGCACTGCGCTGGGCCTGGTCTTGTGTGGCCTGGCGGCCGTGTTCCTGATGCGCGGCGTGCTCTCGCCCCTGCTGGCTGTGGCCGGCGCCACCCGGGACCTGGCCGGCGGCCGGCTGGACGTGGCCTTGCCCGCCGCCCGCAAGGATGAGATCGGCGAGATGGTGGACAGCCTGTCCGTCTTCCGTGATAACGCCCGCGCCGTGGAGCGCCTGAACGTGGAGCGCGACCAGGAGCGCGCGCGGGCCGAGGAAATGCGCCGCCGCGCCCTGGAGAACACAGCCCATACCTTCGAGACCAAGGCCGGCCGAATCCTGGGCTCGGTCACCGAGGCCGCCCATGGCCTGGTGGAAACGGCGCGGGCCGTGTCACGCACCGCCGCCGGCGCGTCCACCGCTGCCAGCGCCGCCGAGACGGCCGCCCAATCGGCCAACGGCACCATCCAGGGGGCCGTGGACGCGGCCGAGCAGCTGCGCGCCACCACGGCCAATGTGTTGGAAAGCGTCGCCGAGGCCGCCAAGTTGGCCCGCACCACCGCCGACAGCACCAAGGGCACCAGTGAGCTGATCGAGCGGCTGACGGTGGCCTCACGCCGCATCACCGATGTCGTGGCCCTGATCCAGACCATTGCCGGACAGACCAACTTGCTGGCGCTCAACGCCACCATCGAAGCAGCCCGTGCCGGCGAGGCCGGCCGCGGCTTCGCCGTAGTGGCCAGCGAGGTCAAGGGCTTGGCCGGCCAGACCGCCCAGGCCACCCAGGACATTCAGCAGGAGATCGCTGCCATGCAGGCCGCCATCGCCCAGGCAGTGCAGGCCTTCCGTGAGATCGTGGCGGCGGTGATGCGCATCGACCAGGTGAACGACGGCATCGCCCGCACCATTACCGACCAGGCGCGCGCCACCCAGGCCATCGCCGTCACGATGACGGACGCGGCGCAGGGCGTCACCCGCGTCGGCGGCGATATCGGCACCGTGGCCCGCGCCGCGAACGACACGGGCTTGGCCACCAACCAGGTGTTCACCGCCAGCAGCGATCTGTCGGTGCAGGCCAAGGAGCTGCAGCGCGCCGTATCCGACTTCCTGTCGGCCATCGTCGCGGCCTGAGCCACAGCCGCCGCCCGCCCTCCGCCCGCCTCTGCCCGGGGGCGGCATCACCTCATATCTTGCGAGTCGGGACGGGGCGCGGCCAAGGTCGCGCCCCGTTGGCGTTTGGGCCCCGTTGGAGTTTGGGCGCTGTTCGGCGCCCTGTCCGTCCGGCGGGGCCTATACCCTTTGCCCGCGCACGCGCGGCGATGTGCTGCACCTTTTTCGCGGGGGTGTGGTCATGGGACCCGCAGCCGGCGGGGGAAAGAACTACCTCTGCAGGACAGGGATGCCGGCGGGGCCCCTATCCCCTACTTTGTAGTCTATCAGGAATAGGGGAATTCCCTTATTTACCGTATGTAAACTTGTTTACGATGTCTTTATAAGGACTGCCCCGGTTCGGCCCCTTCCTTTATTCGCGGCGTCGCCTTTCCCGTACGGCTGAGCGCGGATGGCGGAGGCGGGTAGCGGACCCGGGCGGCGAAATTGGCGACGATCCCGTGCTGGGGGTGCCGTGTATCGGCCCTTGATGGCGGTGGTCAGAGAGGCCAAGTCCCCAAGATGGCCACAATTCCCGTGGATATCCTGGGGAGACTGCCTCGCCCCCTCACGAGCGATAGGATTTAGGAAATGACGACGACGGACAAGCCGAACACCGGCCGGGGCAAGACCCGCAAGCGCACCATGCTGGCGGCCGAGGAAGAGACCGGCACCAGCGTGGACAGTTATGTCGGCGGGCGCGTGCGCCTGCGCCGCACCCTCATCGGCATGAGCCAGGAAAAGCTGGGCGAGGCCATCGGCTTGACCTTCCAGCAGGTGCAGAAATACGAGCGCGGCGCCAATCGCATCTCCGCCTCCATGCTGCACAAGATCGCCCAGGTGCTGGACGTTCCCATCAGCTTCTTCTTCGACGGCCTGGGGCCCCAGGGGCAGATCCCGGCGCCGGCCATCGAGGCGGCGGTGGAAGGTGGCCGCCCGCCCAGCGAGCGGCGCGAGACCCTGGAACTGGTGCGGGCCTATTCCCGTATCACCGAAAGCTCGGTGCGCGACAGCATCATGGCCTTGGCCAAGTCGCTGGCCAACCATAACGGCTGATGCCAAAGGCGGCCTTCAAAGGCCGTTAAGCCTATCCGTTTTGCATTGCGGCATGGTTCGGAACCATCCACGGTGCGGATCAATTGAAGAAGCCGGACGATGACTCGACCGTCATCGTCCGGCTTTTTGTTTGGGATTGCCTTCCTGGCTGATGTCTTCGCCCGGCTTGCGCGAAGGGTTGACCAAGGCCAGGGACCATTGCCCGCCCTGCAACGCGCGCGCAGCGGACATGCAGGCAGAAAACAGGAAGACTGCGGGGGCCTGCCGTTACACGTGAGCCTTGTAAAACTTTCTTTAACCGCTGGGGCAGATAGTGATGGTCATGGGGCACGACGATACCGAACAGGGGTCGCCACCAGCCACTTCCATGCCGTTATTCGTTTCGTCTCCGGTTTCATTAACGTTTTCGTCCGCCTCCGCCCCTGCGGTGGGGCGGATGGCGACCGGATGGCGCGACCTTGGCACGCGAAGGCTCGGGTCATGCACGCTGGTTAAATCAAGGCTGCACCAAACGAGGGCTTGGAACTGACTTTCTGGTTGCGGCACCGCAGCAAAAAGCTGGTATCGTTGCCTTGAGCCGGGATGGATGCCATGACAACTTTATCTCTCAAGAAGCCGCTGGGCTTTGAAACTAAACTGACTCTCGACGCCGCGCAGCGCGGCACCGTCGGTGACCGCGGCGCAACAAAACGCGTCGTCGTCCTGGAACGGGCCCCTACGCCGGTACGTAGCCGCAGCGGCGGTCACGCCGATCGTGACACCGGTCGCTTCGACCGGGGCGACCGCCAGCCGGACCAGGAGTTCGGGGAGCGCCGCCAGTCCCGCGGCGACGCGCCCTACCGTCCTGCGCATCATGATTATGAGCGGCCGGACAGCGATTTCCGCCCCAACTACCGGGCCCTGGAGAACCGTTACCAGGACAACCGCGACAGCCGCCCCCACGGCGGTGAGCAGCGCGGCCGTCCCGGCGGGCGCCCCGCCCATGGCGGCCGCGGCCGTGAGGATGACGCCAGCGACCGGCCGCACGTCCTGTGGCCGCCGCGCGTGGTGGTGAACGATTTCGACGGCGCCACCATCTCGCTGCCCCGTGTGGCCGGCACGGCGCTGGAACTGCCGGAAGACCTGGCCAACGTCCATGCCCAGCTGAGCCGCCGCTTCCCCGAGGCCTTCCCCGAGGATCCGGTGCCGCTGAGCCTGACGGTGGAAAAGGAATTGGCCCGCGCCCTGGGTGACGCCGAGTTGATCGCCGCCGCCGAGTCCTTCCTGTTCGTCTATCGCGCCCACCCGGCCTATCTGGCCGCCGTGGTGCGCAACACCCGACGCGTCACCCTGGATGGCGGCCGGGCGGAACGCATCGAGCCCGAGGAGCGCGAGCAGGCCCTGTGGACCCTGCGCGCCTTGGACACGACGTTCCAGTAAGCCCCTTCTTTGCCAAGGCATCCCGGCCTCATGACAACGGCCTCCCCGATCCCCGGGGAGGCCGTTTCTGTTCGCGCGACGGCCCAAACAGTTCGGGCCCAGACAGTTCGGGGCCAGACAGTTCGGGGCCAGACGGTTCGGGGCCGGCCGGTTGGGCACACGTCAGATGGGTGGCGGCTGGTCTTCGGCGTCGGAGAGGAAGCGCTCACGCAGAAGTTCCCAATCCTGCCGCCCGAACTCCACTGCCGATTGGGCGACGGCCACGGCGCGGTCCAGGTCCGCCGCCACGCAGGCCTCATGCAGGGCCATGGCTAGATCCTGCAGGCGGATCAGGCCGCAGGTGCCGGCGGTGGCCATCAGGTCGTGCGACTCCGCGCGCAAGGCCTTCAGGTCGCGGTTGCGTGCCGCCTCCGCCAGCGTTTCCACCCGCTGCTTGCCCAGGGTGAGGAAGCCGCTCACGATGCGGATGAAGTCCGGGCGTGCCGCCATGGCGGCCAATTCACCCAACCTGTCCTCTGCCAGGATGCCGAACAGGGGCGGCACCGAGGCCACGGGTTCCGGCGGAGTCTCCGGTTCGGCGGCCTGGCCGCAGGCCCAGTGCACCACCTTGCCGATGAAATGGCCCCGGTCGAAGGGCTTGGCGACATAATCGTCCATGCCTGCGGCCAGGTATTCCTCGCGCATGCCCGCCATGGCGTTGGCGGTGATGGCGATGATGGGCATGCGGGCGCCCATGGCGCGCATGCGCCGCGTGGCCTCGATGCCGTCCATGCGCGGCATCTGGATGTCCATCAGCACCAGGTCGAAGCGCCGGCAACGCACTGCCTCCAGCGCGTCGACCCCGTCCTGCACCAGGACCGCCTCGAACCCTTCCTTGGCCAGCATCAGGCTGGCCACCTCCTGGTTCACGGGATTGTCCTCCACCAGCAGGACACAGCGCCCCACGCCGCGGCCTTCCGCCGGCGTGGGCGGTGCGCCGCTGCCGCCCCAGACCGCGGGCGACGGGCGGCTGGCGGGCAAGGGCGCCGTGAACCCCTCCTGAAAGGGCTGTTCCGCCGGTTCCAGCGGTACCGTGAACCAAAAGGTGCTGCCGGTGCCGGGTTGGCTGGACACGCCGATGGTGCCGCCCATCAGTTCCACCAGCTGGCGGCAAATGGCCAGCCCCAGACCCGTGCCGCCGAAGCGCCGGGTGATGGAGGTGTCGGCCTGGCTGAAGCTTTCGAACAGGCGGGCCGCCTGCTCGGCATTGACGCCGATGCCGGTGTCCCTCACCTCCCCCCGCAGGCTGAGGCCGGCACGGCCGTTGGCCCGCGCCTGCGGCGTCAGCGTCAGGCTGACGTTGACCTCGCCGCGCAGGGTGAACTTGATGGCGTTGCCCACCAGGTTGACCAGGATCTGGCGTAGGCGGGTGGGATCGCCCCGCACCAGCACCAGCCGGCCGCCGGCGTCCAGATCGCCGCCCTGATCATCGCCCCCCAGCAGTTCCGTGCGGAAGGCCAGGCCCTTTTCCCGCGCCCGGGGCGCCAGGATGGTGGCGACACCGTCCAGCAGGCCACCCAGGGAGAAGTCGACGATGTCCAGGTCGACCTTGCCCGCCTCCAGCTTGGAGATGTCCAGGATGTCGTCGATGACGCCCAGCAGGGCCTCGGCGCTTTCGCGGATGGCCTGGGTGAATCCCCGCTGCTCTTCGTTCAGCGGGGTGTCCAGTAGCAGCTGCACCATGCCCATGACACCGTTCATGGGGGTGCGGATCTCATGGCTCATATTGGCCAGGAATTCCGATTTGCTCTGGCTGGCGGCTTGGGCCTGGACGCGCGCGCGATCCAGGTCGCGGGCCAGCACCGCCAGGTCATGGGCCTGGCGCTCCAGCCGCTCCTGCTTCTCCGTCAGCATGGCATTGGTGGCCTTCAGGTCCCGCGTGCGGCGGGCCACGTCGCCCTCCAGCCCTTCCAGCAGGCTGACATTGTCGAAGCCGGCCGGGATCTTGGTGGCGAACAGCTCTAGCAACCGCTGGTCCATGTTGGAAGGCGGGTCCTGCGCCTTGATCAACACCACCGTGCGCCCCACCTCGCGGCTGGAAATGTGCAGCACGCTGAGGTCGTCCACGAACAGGGACCGTTTGGTGCTGAGCGCCCGCTCGATCAGCTCGGCGCCGGGGATCGGCGCGTTCGCCTGGCCGTTCAGGTAGGCGTAGACGCCGCTGGCGGCCAGCACGCTCAGGGGCTGCCCCTCCAGCGCGTGCACGCAGACCACGCCCAGGGGACCGCAACTGAGAAAGCTGCCCACCTGGGTCAGGACACCGGTAGCGAAGTCACGCATGGACCGGATTTGGAACAGGGTGGCGGCGCTGTCGATGATGCGCTCCAGCCCGCGCTTATTCTCCTCCAGCGCCATGATGTGGCCATAGGACCGCAGGGCGGTGATGATGGTGGTGGTGAGGCGCGCGGCGCTGAGGTCCGCCTTGGGGCGGTAATCGTCGATGTCGTAATCGACGATGACCTGTTCCTCCGGCGCCATGCCCGGCTGCCCGGTGCGCAGGATGATGCGCGTCGCCTCGTTGCCCAGATCGCGGCGGATGCGGCGGGCCAGCACCAGGCCGGCGTCGTCGGTTTCCATCACCACGTCCAGCAGCACGACGGCGATGTCCGGCACCTCCGCCAGTATCCGGAACCCCTCCGCCCCGGAATGGGCGGACAGGATCTCCACCTTGCGGTCGCGGAAGCGCAGACGGTTCAGGACCATGCGGGTCAGGGCGTGGACTTCGGCGTCGTCGTCGATGACAAGGATCTTCCAGGGGGGCAAGACGTCCGGCCGCCGTGGGTTGGCTCCGCCGTCATCCTCGTCCCGCCACATGGGCTCCTCGTCCATACCCTGCATCGGCCCTCTTCCCCTTGGGGAAACACGCCTTTCTGCCGGCGGTCCCCCTATGCGCCACCCCTGTATTGCGAGATGGCTTGTCACATCAGACTAACGCAGATACCCCAATCGGGACATTCCTCTTAAGGTTTCATCAGCGTTCGGCGACAGTTTTTCCATGTTGGTCCGTATATCCGCTTAGCCGGTTCTAGAACGGCGAAGACGAACCTGACGAGGCTTGTAGATCCATGTCCCGCTTTCGTACCCAACTCCTTTCGACCTTGGCGGTCGGTGTCTTTGCCATCGGTGTGGCGGCAGGCGCTTTCGCCCAGGACACGTCCCATCCGGCTCCGGCCCCGATGGCGATGGCGCATGAGCACCATCGCGGCGGTCCGTGGGAACATGTGGATGGCCGACTGGCCTTCTTGAAGGCCGAACTGAAAATCACTGCCGCCCAGGAAGGGCAGTGGAAGAAGTTCGAGGCCGTCGTTCGCGCCAACGCCGAGGAAATGAAACAGAAGGCCGAGAAGTTCGAGGCCGAGCACAAGGCGCGTTGGGAGCAGATCGAGGCCGCCCGAAAGGCCGGTCAGCCGGTCGAGCGCCCCGCCCCGCCCTCGCTGACCGACCGCCTGGACCGCGCCGAGAAGATGGCGGCCGAACACGCCAAGCACATCAGCGAGATGAAGGCCGTGCTGGCGCCGCTGTACGCCAGCTTCACCCCGGAACAAAAGGAAAAGGCAGACACCTTGCTGGCGCGGGCCATCGGCCCGCATCATGGTCCGCACGGCTTCGGCGGCCATCATGGCTTCGGCGGCGGCCGCTTCGGTGGCCCCGGTCCCGGTGACCAGGGCATGCACGGCGGTCCCGGCCGTCCCGGCCCGGACGGCGATGACGACGGCGACATGCCGCCCCCGCCGGACCTGCCGGACGACGCCAACTGATCCTGACCGGACGGTTGGGACCAGGTGAATGAAGACGGCGGCGGATCGTTGGGATCCGCCGCCGTTTTTATTTATTTGTGTGTGGGTCACCTAGGCGCGGTTGGGCACCAGCGACACCAGGCAGGCGATGGCGCCGGGCACCGCCATCAACAGGAACAGCCAGTGGGCGGCCGACTGGCCGCCGATGATGCCGCCCGGGTCGACCAGGCCGGCGCTGTTGGCGATGACGCCGGACAAGGCGGCGCCGAGGGCCCCGCCCAGGGACTGCATGGTGGCGATGGCGGCCGACGCCTTGTCCTGCTCCGCCTCCCCCGCCCGCTTCAGGACGCCCGCCACCAAATGGGCCCAGCACAGGCCCACGCCGCCGCCCATGGCCAGCATGGCCAGGATCGCGGGCAGCAGGGCCACCGGGCGGTCCCAGACCCCGGAACCACCCAGCACGGGGGCCAGGGCCAGCGTCGCACCCGCTTCCAGCGCGCAGCCGGCGCTGATGGCCAGCACCGCCCGTCCGCCGCTGAGCGTGCCGGTGAAAAAGGCGGTCAGCGTCCAACCCAGCGCCACCAGCGCCACCAGATACCCTGAGGCCAGTGGCGCCACACCGTGCAGGGTCTGCAGGAAATAGGGGATGTAGACATCACTGGAGACGGTGACGATCAGGCCGAACATGATGAGGTATAGCCGGGCGATAGGCTGGCCCAGCAGCACCGCCCCCTGGGGCAGCAGGCGGAGAGGGGCGCGGCGTTCCACCACCAGCATGGCGGCGAACAGCGCCAGCGACCCCGCCAGCAGCCCGGCCTTCAGGTCCCCGCGCTCCTCCGTTCCCGCCGTGCTGACCAGCAGCACCGCCGCCAGCAGCAGGCCGATCTGTGCCAGGGGCGCGCGGGCGTCGGCACGCTCATCCGCCACCCGGGGTAGCAGGCGCGGAGCGGACAGCGCCATGATCAAGGCCGGCGGCAGCAGGATGAAAAAGGCCCAGCGCCAGGCGGAGCCATCGGCGAACAGGCCGCCGGCGGTGGGGCCCAGAAAGGTTGCCACCCCCCAGATGGCGGCATAGAGGGTCGAGGCCTTGCGCCACAGCGGCTCAGGGTAGACATGCCGGATGAAGGCGTAGGCGAGCCCCGAGAGCATGCCGGCCCCCAGGCCCTGCACCGTACGCCCCAGCAGCACCACGGGCATGGACGGCGCCAGGCCGCAGACCAGGCTGCCGGCGCTGAACACGAGGGCACCCACGGTATAGACGCCGCGCAGGCCCAACGCCCGGGGCCGCAAGGCCACGAACAATGACCCCAGCACCGCCGCCGCGACATACAGCGTGGTGACCCAGGCGAACAGCTCCAGCCCGCCGATGTCGCGCACCACGGAGGGCGCCACCGTGGCGGTGACATAGGTTTCCACCGCGAACAGGGTGACGCCGCCGCCCAGCATGAGGGTGGCGGGCAACAGCCTGGGGGAGAACAGCTGGAAGACCGAGACGGCGGGGGGCCGGGGCGCCTCGGCGGGCTCGGGTCGGGGGTTCACGGACATGGGGTGATTTTCCTCGCGGGCTTATCCTTGACCTGTCGGATGATTTTTTCCAAGTTATTAATTGGAAAATATGTCCGGCCTAGATTTAAGCAAGCTGAAACTTGGAATATGACCCGCCAGTCACCCGTGAACCGCATCCTGCTGCTGTTGAAGACGGAAGGGCCCCAGGCCACCGCGACCCTGGCCGCCGCGCTGGGCATCACCGGCGAGGCGGCGCGCCAGCAGCTGTCGCGCATGGCCGAGGATGGCCTGGTGGTCAGCGTCGGCGAAGGGGCGGCCGGCCGCGGCCGTCCCCGCCAGCTATGGCACCTGACGGCGGCGGGCCATGCCCAGTTTCCGGATGGCCATGCAGCGCTGACCACCACCCTGCTGTCCACCCTGGTGGCGGAATTGGGCGCCGGCGCCCTGGATGCCGTCATCGCCGCGCGGGAGGCGGAGACCCTCGCCCGCTATCGCGCCGAACTGGCGGATGCCCCGGACCTGGCCGAGCGTGTCCGCCGTCTGGCTGCCATCCGCTCGGCGGAAGGCTATATGGCCGACAGTTGGATGCTGGATGACGGCAGCTGGCTGCTGGTGGAGAACCACTGCCCCATCTGCGCCGCCGCCACGGCCTGCGCCGGCTTCTGCCGGTCGGAACTGGAAACCTTCCGTGCCGCGCTGGGCGCTCAGGTGGAGCGGACGGAACACGTTCCGAATGGCGCACGGCGCTGTGCGTATCGGATCGTCCCCTAGCGTTTCCCAGCAAATCCGGAAAACGTTCGGGCATAGGCGTTCGGCGCCTGATCCTGGCCGCTGCAGTCGTTGCGCGCCTTGCCGTCGCCGGGGCAGGCGCCGCTGTCCCGCTCGATTTGCCAGAACGACAGGCCGGCCAGGCCGTGCTGGTCGGCGAAGGTGCGCAGCAGGGCGGCGTCGGCCAGGGTGAAGACCTCATCCCCCGCGTCGTTCTGGCCGATCATGGGCGTGGCCGCGATCATGCTCCAGTATTGGGCATCCGCGCGGCCGGGCAGCAGGGTTTCCAATTGCTGGCGGACGTGAACCAGCCCTTCCACCGACCGGAGGCCCATGCGGCCGGCGGACTTGCCGTCGCGGTAGTCCATGGTCATGAGGTTGACGACGTCGAAGCGCACGCCGGCCGCCACCGCCGACCGCAGCACCGCGAGATCGACGGGGCGCATGCCCAGGTCCGGGCGCACGGCCAGGGTGAAGGACAGGCGCAGCACCTTGCCCGCCGCATCCCAACGGTCCTGCAGGCGGCGTAATCCCTGGGTACGCGCCGCGACGATGGCGGGACGCAGATTGTCATGCACGTCGCCATCCTCGGCATCGATGTCCAGGTGGTCGATGCCCAGGCGCGTCAGCGCCGCGTCATACTGGTCGGCGATGGCGTCGGCGCCGGTGCAGCGCTCCGCCAGGTCGTCGGCGTTCCAGCCGCCGCTGGACAGGATCACCGCGCCCCCAGCGGCGCGGAAGGCGGCCACCCGTTCCATCAGCCGCGCCTCGGGAATGGGCCAGCCGCCTTGGCAGGCGCCCTGGGCATTGAAGAAGGCCAGCGTGAGGCCCTTCTGGCCGGTGGCTTTGGCCCAGGCGGCAAGGTCGGGGTCGCCGGTCAGGTCGACATAGGGAGCGAATCCCAAGCGGGTATCGGCCCCTTGCGCCGCCCCGGCCGCCAGCGCCAGCAGAACGGGTAATGCCTGCCCCGCACGCCGAAAGAAATGGCCCAACCCCATGCCCTGTCCCTCCCCCCTCATCCCAGACGGTCTGGGCAACCGTAGTGGAGGGGGTGGGAAGGAGGGCACCGGCTATTCCGGCAATATCGTCATTTGATGGAAAATGGGGGCGGGCCGGATAGCCCCGCCCCGTTTCACGCGCTTATTTGCCCCCCGGCGCGCGGAAGGTGCCGCCGGCCTGCATGGCCAGCCACAGCACGCTGGCGTAGGCGGCCGTGGACTGGTCGATGGTGGGACGGTCGATCCGGTCCAGGGTGTCGTCGGCGGTGTGGTGGATGTCGAAGTAGGTGGTGGCGTCGAGCGACAGTTCCGCCACCGGCATGCCGGCCTCGGCCATGGGGCCCAGATCGGAGCTTTCACCCTCCCCATCGGCACCCTGGATGACGCGCAAGGGCTTCAGGGCCGCGGCCATGGCGGCGATGGCGCCCTCGGCATTGGCGTTGGACTTCAGCTTGAACTGCCAGACGGGGCCGATGCCCAGGTCGGCCTCGGTACCCAGAACATAATGCGCGGCGTCGGCCGCGTGGGCCTTGCCGTAGGCGGCGGCGCCGTAGGTGCCCTCCTCCTCCGCCGCGAACAGCACGATGCGCAGGGTGCGCTTGGGCTTTTCCGGCAGGCCCTTGATCAGCTTGGCAGAGGCCAGGGCGATGGCCACGCCGGCACCGTCGTCGATGGCGCCCGTGCCCAGGTCCCAGCTGTCCAGGTGCGCGCCCATCACCACGATCTCATCCGGCTTCTCCGTGCCCTTCAGGTCGCCCACGACGGTGTAGGTGGTGATGGGATCCAGCGGGCCCACATCCAGCACCAGCTTCATCTTCACCGGTCCACGCTCCAGCAGGCGGTCGAGCTGGCCGGCGTCGATGGTGGAGATGGCGCCGGCCGGGATCTTGGCCACGCCGTCCTCATACCGCGTCATGCCGGTGTGGGGCGTGCGATGCGCGTCGGTGCCGACGGAGCGGATGATGACCGCCACCGCGCCCTTCTTGGCCGCCGCCGCCGGGCCGGCGATGCGCATGGCCACGGCCTCGCCATAGCCGCTGCCGTCTTGGGTGCGGGCCATGGGCAGGGCGATGTAGGCGATCTTGCCGGTCAGCGAGCCGGCGGGTGCAGCCTTCAGGTCCGCCAGACTGGCGAAGCGCACCACCTCGGCCTCGATGCCCTCCGGCCCGGTGCCCACGCTGGCGCCCAGCGCCGCCACGGCCACCGGCTGCGGCATGGGGGCGATGATGCTGGCGCGTTCCAGGCCGCGCCGCCAGCCGGGCATGGGCACGGCCTCGGTGTGGACGTCCTGCAGGCCCATGTCCTTCATGGCCTTGACCGCCCAGGCCACGGCGGCCGCGTCGTTGGGCGTGCCGGGCAGGCGCGGCCCGACCTGGGTGGTCAGCGATTCCACCACCTCATAGGCGCCGCTGCCGGCCAGCGCGCGTTTCTGCAGTTCCTTCACGCTGCTGAGCGCCGAAGCCGGAATGGTGGCCGGCCCCGCGTCGGCCCACGCCGCGGTGGCCAGAAGGCCCGCGATAACGCCCAGGGCAACGCCCGTGCCCAAGGCCTTGTTCTTCAATCCCAACACGCCCTGTCTCCCATCCGTCGCAACGTCCCGGAAGCGGCCCCCCGCCATTGCCCCCGTCCGTCATTGGATTAGGAAACTGCCACGGCGTGAGCCCGAAAGGCCACCACCCAGTTGTCACAATGACATGTGTTTTTACAGGCTGGGTTCCAGCACCGGCGGCGCTTCGCTGGGCTGGAAGCTGCCCAGCGCAATGTGGATGCGCGTCCCCTCGCCCGGCAGGCTGTCCAGGGTCAGTTCCCCCCGCAGGGGGCCGGTCACCAGGTTGTGCACGATATGCAGGCCCAGGCCGGACCCGCCGGCACCCTGCTTGGTGGTGAAGAAGGGCTCGAACGCCTGGGCCGCCAGGTCGGCGGTCATGCCCCGCCCGTTGTCGGACACGGTGACGGTGGCTTGGCCGCCCGGCGTGCCCGCCACCTGGATATGGATGGCCGGTTGGTCCACCCCGTCGAAGGCATGGACCACCGCGTTCTGCACCAGGTTAGTCAGCACCTGGGCCAGCTGCCCCGGCCTGGTGGGCACGATCAGGCCGGCGGGCCCGTCCACCGTGGCCGTCACCCCATGGCCCTTCAGCAAGGGATCCAGGCTGACCAGCGTCTCACGCAGGTATTCCGTCAGGGGGATGGCGCGCGCCCGCTCACTGGTCTGGTCCACCGACAGCTGCTTGAAGCTCTGCACCAGGTCGGCGGCGCGGCGCAGGTTGCGGTTCAGTATCTCGCACTCATCCCGGGCCTGGGACAGGAATTCGTCCAGGTCGCCCCGCCGCAGGCGCTTCTCCGCCACGGCGTCGGCGAGGGACTCGACTTCCCCCTGCAACTGCGAGCCCAGGGTGACGGAGACGCCCAGCGGCGTGTTGATCTCATGCGCCACCACCGCCACCAGGTTGCCCAGCGAGGCCAGCTTTTCCTGCTGCACCAAGCGGGTCAGGGCATTCTCCAGGTTGGCCAGGGTCTGCGCCGTTTCCTCCCGCGCCTGCTCCACCTCGCGGAAGGCGGCGGCGTTGGTGATGGCCACGGCGGCGAAGGCGGCCATGGAGCGCAAGGCCTCGACATGGCGGGGCAGCGCCGCCTCCGGCCGGCTGATGCGCACCTCCACCACGCCCAGGCGGCGGCCGCCAACGCGCAAGGGGGCGTAGAGCGCGGTATCGTCGGGTCCGCTGCTGGTGGAAGCGCCCTCGGCCGCGCGCCGGTACAGCGGGTCTTCCGGCGACAGCGGGCCCAGGTCGGTATCCGGCGTGCCGGCGGCGTAGACCAGGGATAGGCTGGAGGCTTCGGGCTCGGTGAACAGGGCCACGCGCAGGGCTGCAGCCGGCATCAGCTCCGCGACATGGGCATGCAGGGCGCGGCAGATGGCCTCGCGCTCCAGCGAGGCCGACAGGTCACGGCCCGCGTCGCCCACGCGCCGCAGGGTGGCGGCGGAGGCCGCCAAGTCCGCTGTGCGCGCGTCCACCAGCTCCTCCAGCTCGCGCTGGCGGCGGCGGTGCCAGGCCAGGCGGGCCCAGACCGCAAGGGCCACGGCGCCGATGACGCTGGCCCCCGCCAGAATGCGAAACCACCAGGTCTGGTACCAAGCCGGCAGCACCGTCACGGGCAGCGACAGGGTCTGCGGGTTCCACTGCCCGTCCTTGTTACTGCCCCGCACCAGCAGGCGGTAGCGGCCAGGCGCCAGGTTGGTGTAGACGGCGCGGCGCCGCTGCGCGTCCTTGTCCAGCCAGCCGCTGTCGAAGCCTTCCAGCATGACGGCATAGCGGTTGCGGTCGGGGGCGGAGAAGTCCAGCGCCGTGAACTCCACCTCGAACCCCCGGTCGCCGGGATGCAGGACCAGGGGCACGCCCTCGATGGCGGCGGGCGGCACGCTCTGTGTCCCCACCCGCACGTCGGTCACCGCCAGGGGCGGGGCGAAGCGCCAGTCGGTGATGGCGTCGGGCGACACGATGGTCATGCCGCCATCGCCGGCGAACAGCAGCTTTCCGTCCGGCGTCACGGCGGAGGCGTTTTCCCAGTAGCGGCGGATCAGGGCGTTCTCCGCCGGGCCCAGCACACGCACCGCCAGGCTGTCCATATCGATGCTGACCAGCTCGTCCGCGGTGGTGGCCCAGACATGGCCGTGACCGTCATAGGTCAGGTTGTTGACGCGCAGGCTGGGCAGCCCGTTTTGCCGGTCCAGGGTCCGGAAGCGCGGCTTGCCGCCACCGTCACGCCCTTCCAGGATGGCGATGCCGCCCTGGGCGGTCCCCACCCACAGCCGGCCCCGCCCATCCTCGGCCAGGCTGTTGATATAGTCATGCGGCAGGGAACCGGGGTCGTTCTTGTCATGGGCCAGGCGCTCCACCGCGCCGGTGGCCGGATCCAGGCGGTTCAGCCCGTGTTCCGTACCGGCCCACACCGCCCCGGTATGGTCGACCGTCAACGCGATGATGCGGTCGTCCACCAGGCTGGCGGGATTGGCCGGGTCGTGCCGGTACAGCGTTTTGGCGCCATCGGCATCGACGCGCACCAGGCCGGAGAAGGTACCCACCCAGGTGGTCCCGCCCGCCGTCATCACGCGGGAGATGTAGGGATAGGGGTTGGCGGTGGGCAGTGCCTCCCGGTCCACCGTCCCCGTCACCTCGCCCACGCGGTAGAGGCCGCGGGGCGTGCCCGCCCAGATGTGTCCCGGTGCGGCGCCGTCTCCGCCCGCGTGCCGGGTCATGGCCAGCACGTCCAGTTGCGGCAGGCTGTGTTCCGGATCGGCTTGCGCGCCGCCGGCCAGGATGCGGCGCACCTGGCGGGTCGTGGGATCGAACACCAGCACGGCGCCATCGCCGCCCAGCCATAGCGTGCCTTGAGGGGCCACGGCCACGCTCTTGATGGTGGGCAGATCGCCCAGCGGCGGCCGGCCGTTGCCGGTGAACAGCGTCACCAGGGCGGCGTTGGTGGGATTGTGCAGGTCCAGGCCGGAGTCGCCGCCCGTCCAGATCAGGCCGGACCGGTCCTTGAGGATGGCGCGCAGGGCGTTGCTGGACAGGGTGGCCGGGATGTCCGGCTCATGCCGGATGGTGTGGTAGACGCCCTTGGCCACATCGACCTCGGCGATGCCGTTGCCCAGCGTCGCCACCCACAGCACCCCCGGGCGCACCTCCACGGCGCCCCGCATGGTGACGGCCGCCAGCGGCGGCTCCCCCTCGCCTTGCGGGCGGATGACGGTCAGGGAATGGTCGCGCGGGTCGTAGACGCCCAGGCCGCTGCGGTCACCGCCCAGCCATAGGCGGCCGTCCGCCCCCTCCTCGATCTGCCAGACGCTGTCGGCCAACAGGGCGACGGCGGCGGGGGATGGCGTCGCCACCGGCGGCGGGGCGAAGCGGTCGCCGCGTGCCGCGCGCACCACCAGGCCCTTGGCGGTCCCGGCCCACAGGGCGCCGGTGCGGTCTTGGTGCACGGTGAAGACGGTGCTGTGGGGCAGCGCGTCGTCGCCTGGCGCCCGTTCCCCGGGGGCCCTGTCCTTCACGTCCTTGTCGGCGTGGCGGAAGCGTTCCAGCACCCGACCATCGCCGTTCAGGTGATCCATACCGCCGCGGGTGGCGACCCAGACGCCGCCGTCGCCGTCGTCGCTGATGTCATAGATGGTGGCGGCGCTGACGCCCCCAGGGCCGGGGGCAATGGTGCGGAAGCGTTCCGTCACCGGGTCGTAGAGGGCCAGACCGCCCACGTGGGTGCCGATCCACAGCCGGCCGGCGGGATCGACATGCAGCGCGCGGATGACGCCGTCCGGCAGCGAGCCCGGCACGTCCGGATCCGGCTGGAACACCCGCATGTGATAGCCGTCGAAGCGGGCCAGGCCGTTGGTGGTGCCGATCCAGATGAAGCCGCGCTGGTCCTGCGCCAGGGAGAAGATGGTATCGCTGGGCAAACCCCGGCTGCGGTCGATATGCTCGAATGCCGTCTGCCCCAGCGCCTGCCATGGTCCAGGCTCCGCCCGCGCCGCGCCCCACGGGACGCAGGCGGCCCCCAAGGCGGCCAGCCATACCACAACGAACAATGACACTACGCGCATCAGCACAACCACCAGGGTGACGGCAATCGCCGGAGTCACCGATACGGGTGGCCCGAACAATCCTGGATTTTATAGGAAAGGCGGCGCCGCGCCACAAAATCAACGATACCGGTTCCACTGCGTCCTGCGGCAAAGGGACTGTGCGATGGTGGGGAACAGGCCTATTGTGGCGGCAACACAGGCTTGCGCCCCAGGGCGCGCCTACTGCGAGGAGCCGAGGGGCCAACCGTAATGAGTATCCAAAATACCGGCGCCGGAGACGCCGCCGCCGGCCTCCGCGTCCTGGTGGCGGAGGACAACCGGGTGAATCGGGAGTTGATCCTGGCCGTTCTGCGCCGCCTGGGGTACCAGGCCACGGGCGCCGCCGATGGGGCGGAGGCCATCACCCTGTTCGACGCCGCCGAAACACCCTTCGACCTGGTGCTGCTGGATCTCAACATGCCCGGCGTCGGCGGGGCCGAGGCCGCGCGGGACCTGCACGGCCGCCCCATCCCTGCCGGTCGCGATCGGCCCGTGCCCCTGGTGCTGATGACGGCGGAGACCGATGTCATCGACCACCTGACCACGGGCCTGTTCTCGGGCTACGTCGCCAAGCCCCTGGCCTGGAACGACCTGGACGCCCTGATCAAGCGGCTGGTCGCTTTGTCCTGAGGTCCCCTTTCCAGCCCGCGTCCTGCCGCCTTCACTGCCCTCTGCGCCAGCGTTCCAAAACGGCACGGGCCTCCAGGAATGTCCTGGAGGCCCGCCCATTTCCAACGCGTTCGAGACGCCGGCTCAGTTGACCAGTTCCGGCACCTTCTCTTCCGGCTTTTCCGCCTGCGGCGGGCGGGTGCCGCCGGCGACGTAGTCGAAGGACAGGGCGTCGTCCTTCACGGTGACGCGGACGGCGCCGCCCTTCACCAGCTTGCCGAACAGCAGTTCCTCCGCCAGGGGCTTCTTGATGTACTCCTGGATGGTACGGCCCAGGGGGCGCGCGCCGTACAGGGGGTCGTAGCCCTTCTTCGACAACCACTCGCGGGCCTCGTCCGTCAGCTCGATGGTGACGCCGCGGTCGCTCAGCTGCGCCTCCAGCTCCATGACGAACTTGTCCACCACCCGGCCGATGATTTCCGGCGACAGGCCGGAGAAGGCGATGATGGCGTCCAGGCGGTTGCGGAACTCGGGGGTGAACAGGCGGTTGATCGCCTCCTCGTCCTCGCCCAGGCGCTGCTCCCGGCCGAAGCCGAAGGCGGGCTTGGCCAGGTCGGCGGCACCGGCGTTGGTGGTCATGATCAGGATGACGTTGCGAAAGTCGACCGTCTTGCCGTTGTGGTCGGTCAGCTTGCCGTGGTCCATCACCTGCAGCAGGATGTTGTAGAGATCCGGGTGCGCCTTCTCGATCTCGTCCAGCAGCAGCACGCAGTGCGGATGCTGGTCGATGGCGTCGGTCAGCAGGCCACCCTGGTCGAAGCCGACATAGCCCGGGGGCGCGCCGATCAGGCGGCTCACCGTGTGCCGTTCCATATACTCCGACATGTCGAAGCGGGTGAGTTCGATACCCAGGGTGCGCGACAGCTGGCGCGCCACCTCGGTCTTGCCCACGCCGGTGGGGCCGGAGAACAGGTAGTTGCCGATGGGCTTTTCCGGATCGCGCAGGCCGGCGCGCGCCAGCTTGATGGCGCTGACCAGAGTGTCGATGGCCTTGTCCTGGCCGAACACCATGGTCTTCAGGTCGCGCTCCAGGTTCAGCAACACCTCG
Organism: Nitrospirillum amazonense; assembly: GCF_007828035.1. Lineage (GTDB taxonomy): Bacteria > Pseudomonadota > Alphaproteobacteria > Azospirillales > Azospirillaceae > Nitrospirillum > Nitrospirillum amazonense. The sequence continues at coordinate 410,187 of NZ_VITV01000002.1, forward strand.
CGGTCGTCGCGGCTGACGCTCTTCGGTGGGATGCGGGCGATCTTGGCGACCACCGCCTCCACATCCTTGACCTGGATGGTCTTCTTGCGCTTGCCCGGCGGCAGCAGCATCTGGGCGGCACCCACCTCGTCGATGATGTCGATGGCCTTGTCCGGCAGCTTGCGGTCGCCGATGTACTTGGCCGACAGCTCCACCGCCGAGCGGATGGCCTCGCGGGTGTAGCGGACGTTGTGGTGCTTCTCGTAATAGCTCTTGATGCCTTCCAGGATCTTCACGGCGTCGTCCAGCGAGGGCTCGTTGACGTCGATCTTCTGGAAGCGGCGGACCAGAGCGCGATCCTTCTCGAAGTAGCTGCGGTATTCCTTGTAGGTGGTGGAGCCGATGCAGCGCAGGGCGCCGCTGGCCAGGGCCGGCTTCAGCAGGTTGCTGGCGTCCATGGCGCCGCCCGAGGTGGCGCCGGCACCGATCACCGTGTGGATCTCGTCGATGAACAGGACCGAGCCCTCGACCGCCTCCAGCTCCGACAGCACGGACTTCAGCCGTTCCTCGAAGTCGCCGCGATAGCGGGTCCCGGCCAGCAGCGCGCCCATGTCCAATGCGAAGATGGTGGCGTTCTGCAGCACCTCCGGCACCTCGCCATGGACGATGCGGCGCGCCAGGCCCTCGGCGATGGCGGTCTTGCCCACGCCCGGGTCGCCCACGTACAGCGGGTTGTTCTTGGAGCGGCGGCAGAGGATCTGGATGGTGCGGTCAACCTCCTGCCCACGGCCGATCAGGGGATCGATCTTGCCGCTGAGCGCCTTCTTGTTGAGGTTGACGCAATAGGCCTCCAGCGCCTCGGTGCCCTTCTTGGGCGCCTTCTCGCCGGCGGGCGTCTCCTCTTCGGCGCCGGCGACGCGCTTCGTCTCCGACCGGCCAGGGGACTTGGCGATGCCGTGGGAGATGTAGTTGACCGCGTCGAATCGCGTCATCTCCTGCTCCTGCAGGAAATAGACGGCATGGCTTTCACGCTCCGAGAACAGGGCGACCAGCACGTTGGCGCCCGTCACCTCCTCCCGGCCGGAGCTCTGGACGTGGATGGCGGCGCGCTGCAGCACCCGCTGGAAGCCGGCGGTGGGCTTGGCGTCCTCAGACCGGCTGGAGATCAGGTTGCTGAGCTCATTGTCCAGGTATTCGCCCAGCTCGACGCGCAGCTTCTCCACGGTCACGCCGCAGGCGCGCAGCACGGCCAGGGCGTCCTGGTCTTCGGTGAGAGCCAGCAGCAGGTGTTCCAGGGTCGCGTACTCGTGCCGACGCTCATTGGCGTAAGCTAGGGCCCGGTGCAGCGTCTGCTCGAGATTACGCGAGAGCATGCCTACTAATCCTTCTCCAAGGTGCATTGCAGGGGATGCTGGTTCTGGCGCGCGAAATCCATCACCTGGGTAACTTTCGTTTCCGCCACCTCGTAGGTGAACACGCCGCACACGCCGACGCCGCGGCGATGGACATGCAGCATGATCCGCGTCGCTTCCTCCCGATTCTTCGAGAAGAAACGCTCCAGGATGTGAACGACGAACTCCATGGGGGTGTAGTCGTCATTCAACATCAGGACCTTGTACATGGAGGGCTTCTTGGTCTTGGGCTTGGCCTTGACCACGACACCGGTGTTGGTGCCGTCGCCGCCAGTGCCGCCCTCATTTCCCTGACTATCGAACTCCGTCATGGCCTTCCAGGTACGTGTCTCTCGGGGTGGTCATCCCAGGAATAATATGAGATCGCGGCGGGCCGTTGGAAGACCCCTGGTAACCTTATTCATGCCTGGGGTGCGATTGCCGCACGGAAATCACGCGGGCGCAAGCGAACCGTGCGCCCCGCAACGGCAGCCATCACAGCAGGCAAAACAAAACCCGGCGGGCACGGGCCCACCGGGTTCGTCAGCATCGGCGATGTCGCCGGGCCGCACGGGCGCGGCCCGGGCCGTCACTCAGGCCGCCAGGCGCGGCTTGCCGAACTTGGTCACGACCGCGTTGACGCGGGCGGAGATGGGCTCGATGGCCTCGTTGGCCAGCTTCACCGACATCTCGGAGGTCTTGGTGGCCTCGCTGACCAGGGTGTCGAAGCTGGTCTTGGCGAATTCGGACTGCAGGTCCACAGCCTCGCGCAGGGTCTTCACGGCCAGCAGAGCCTTGGTGGCCGACACGCTGCTCTCCAGCGAGGACTGGGCGTAGGCGACGAAGGACTTGGACAGGCTCTCCAGGCCCTTGGCCAGGACGGTGGAGGACTGGACCAGCGCGTCGACCGTCTCCTTGTTGAAGGCGGTCAGTTCCTCATACGCCTCGAAGGCCTTCTTGCTGGCCTTTTCGACCTGCTCCTTGGTGAGGGCGACGGCCTGCTCGTAATTCTTGGTCACGGTGTCCTGCGCAGCGGCCACAGTGGTCTCGGCCGTCTGTTTCGTGGCAGCGGCGGTGTCCACGGCGGCGTCGGTGACGACCTTCTTGGCGCGCGCAACGGTAGCGGTGGGGGCGGTAGTATTCGCGGTGGTCATATCAGTGCTCCTTCCAATGATCGCTAATGATCCATCGGCCGCCCGATGCGGCCCGTACCCGGGTCAGGCAAACCGGCATCGGCCGGGTGGCGTGCCTGCGGCGGACGGCCCATTTCGCGGCACCGTCATGTTGCGTCGCAGCACGATGCCTTATCTGGACCCGGAAAAGGAGTTTGTCAACCCGTTTTTGTGCACCGCAAAAATTTCGTCACATGGGATTGGTGCCCCGCATACGGGGGTAATTCGTGGCTTTCAAACGTGAAATCGCCCTTCATAGGCCAAACCGGCTAGTCACTGTCGCGCCGGAAGGCAGGTGTATGTTGCGGCGCAATATATCATATGAATAAACACCTCTTCCCCGCCCGGGGTAGCGGGCGACCCGGAGTCGCGGCGTGTCATGTAAAGGCGGCAGTCAAAAACCGTGCATCCTTCGCCCTTAACCGTATTTTCAATACTGGACAGCGAATCATCGTGCCTTTACTTTTGTCGTCACCAACGACGTGGCATCGGCGGAAGGGGCAGTTCACCGTGACCCATTGGAATCGCTCGAACCTGGCGCGACGCCCGGGTTTTGCCGCCCGGCGCCTGCGCTGGGCAGCCTTGGCCCTCCTGGCCTGCTGGGCCCTGGCGCCGGTGAGCGCTTTCGCCAAGTATGCTGCCATTGTCGTGGATGCGGAGACCGGCCAGGTCCTGCACGCCGCCGGTGCCGATACCCAGAATTATCCGGCGTCCCTGACCAAGATGATGACGCTGTATTTACTGTTCGACGCGCTGGACACCGGCCGCGTCACCTTGGATACGCCTTTCAAGGTCTCTGCCCACGCGGCCGCCCAGGCGCCCAGCAAGCTGGGCCTGGACGCGGGCGACACCATCCGCGTGCGCGACGCCATCCTGGCGCTGGTCACCAAGTCCGCGAACGACGTGGCGGTGACGGTGGGCGAGAACCTGGGCGGCAGCGAGCCGCGCTTCGCCCAGATGATGACGGCCAAGGCTCGCGCCCTGGGCATGAGCCGCACCACCTTCCGCAACGCCTCGGGCCTGCCCAACACCGGCCAGGTCACCACGGCCCGTGACCTCGCCCGCCTGGCCCAGGCGCTGATCCACGATCACGCCAAGCAGTACGCCTATTTCAAGACGGCCAGCTTCACCTACAACGGTGAGACCATGGCCAACCATAACCACCTCATGTCCCGCTATCCGGGCATGGACGGTATCAAGACCGGCTTCATCAACGCCTCTGGTTTCAACCTGGTGGGCTCCGCCGTGCATGACGGCCGCCGCCTGATCGCCGTGGTCATGGGCGGCAGCAGCGCTGTGTGGCGCGACAACCGTATGGCCGACCTTCTGGATGAGGGATTTGCCACTAGGCCCGGCGAGGTGCTGACGGCGGAGGCGCCCATCCGCGCCCCGCGCGGCCGCGACGCCGTGCAAATGGCCAGCGCCGATACGGCTGACAGCCAAGACGGCGCCACTTCCCAGGGCGATGAGGACGAGGCGGATGAGGCCCCGGCGCCCAAGGCCACGAAGGCCAGCACCGGTGTCCGGCTGGCCAGCGCCGCCGGCAAGGCCGCCAAGGCCGTTGGCAAGGCGGCCGAAAGCGTCGCCGACCACACGCTGCTGGCGGCACCGGCCGAGGCGGCGCCAGCGGTCGCCACAGGTGCCAAGGGCAAGACCATCCCGGCGGGGTGGAGCATCCAGGTGGGCGCCTACAACGACCGCGCCGCTACCCAGGCCGCCATCGCGCGCGCCACGCAGAAGGGCAAGGGCCTGCTGAATGCCGCCGTGCCCAACGTGGTGGAGGTATCATCCGCCAAGTCCACCCTGTTCCGTGCCCGCCTGGCGGGCCTGAGCGAGAAGAATGCCCGCGCCGCCTGTGTCCAGTTGCGTCGCCAGGGCCAGGGCTGCATCACCATCGCCCCCGGCGCCAGCTGATCCCGTCCCCCGTGTCGCAAGCCTCTTCTGTGGCGGGCGGTGACGCCGCCCCATCCGTCTTGGCCTTGGCCCGCCAGCGGCGCGAGCCGTGGTGGGCCTTTCTCGGCGGCCTCATCATCGTGGTCTTGGGCGCCATCCTCATCGCCGTGGTGCTGGTGAAGGTGCCGCAGTGGGCCCATCTGGACCGGACGATGAAGCATGATGAGGGGCTGCGCGCCGTCGTCGAACTGTTGACGATGCTGGGCAGCGTCGCCGCCGCGTTGTTTCCCCTGGCCCTGGCGGTGCGCTGGTTGCACGGGCGCCCGCTGCGCAGCCTGCTGTCGCCCCTGCCCGGCTTGGATGTGGGCCTGGCCCTGCGCTCCGCCCTGCTGTGGGGCGGGCTGGTGCTGCTGGCCGTCGTGACCAGCGGCCTGCTCGACGTCTGGAATGGGGAGCCCTTCGCCCCCGGCGGCCAGCCCTGGCCCCAGGTGCTGGCCTTCGCGACCGCCACCGGCTGGATGGTCGTGCTGCAGGTCACGGCGGAGGAGGCGCTGTTCCGCGGCTACATCAGCCAGGGTCTGTACGTCGTGACCGGCAGCGCGTGGGTCACCGCCCTGCCCGTCGCCCTGCTGTTCGCCGGCCTGCACACCCAATCCTGGGGCAACGCCGTGTGGGACCAGCGCGCGCTGTATTTCATCATCTCCCTGCTGCTGTCGGCGGTGACGGCCCGCGCCGGCCGGCTGGAGGCCGCTATCGGCATCCATTTGGGCCAGAACCTGATGGCCATCTATGTCATGGGCGTGCTGGGCCCACCCTTCCCTTCCCTGCTGGGCGTGGGCGCGCCGGAGAACAAACCCGCCGGCGTCGAGGACGTGGCTGGCGTCCTGGCAACCATGGGCGTCCTGGCGGGCCTATACTGGTATCTGGGCGTGCGCCGGGGCTGGGTGGTACGGAAATAAACAAAAGGGCCGCGACCCACCAGGATCGCAGCCCTTTCCTAAACGCGCATGCTTGAGATTAGAACCCTTCCGGCGCCTCGATACCGCTCTGGCTCAGCTGGTCGCGGATGCTGCCCTTCAGGCGTTCCAGGCCGGCTTCGCTGAAGGCTTCGGCGCGGGCCACCAGCACGTCCTGGGTGTTGGAGGCGCGCAGCAGCCACCAGCCGTCCTCGGTCTTCACGCGGACGCCGTCGATGTCGTTGACCTCCACGCCCTTGCCCGCCAGGCCCTTGGCGCGGGCCACGATCTCCTCCACCGCCTTGAACTTGCGTTCCTCATCCACCTGGAAGCGGACTTCCGGGGTGTTGAACACGGGCGGCAGCACCGACTTCAGCTTGGCCAGGCTGCCTTCGCGGCTGACCAGGCCGGCCAGGCGCACGCCGCAGTAGGGCGCGTCGTCGAAGCCGTAGTACTTGTCGGCGAAGAAGATGTGGCCGCTCATCTCACCGGCCAGGGGGGAGCCCGTCTCGGCCATCTTGGCCTTCAGCAGGCTGTGGCCGGTCTTCCACATCAGGGGCTTGCCGCCGTTCCTGGCGATGTCGTCGTACAGCGTCTGGCTGGACTTGACGTCGGCGATGATGGTGGCGCCCGGGTGGCTTTTCAGCACGTCGGCGGCATAGATGGCCAGCAGCTGGTCACCCCAGACGATCTCGCCATGCTCGTCCACGGCGCCGATGCGGTCGCCGTCGCCGTCGAAGCCGATGCCGATGTCCGCCTTGTGGGTGTGGACGGCGTGGATGAGGTCTTCGAGGTTCTCCGGCACGGTCGGGTCGGGGTGGTGGTTGGGGAAATTGCCGTCCACCTCCTCGAACAGCAGGATGTGCTTGCCCGGCAGCTTGTCGGTCAGGCGGCGCAGGACATGGCCCACGGCGCCGTTGCCGGCGTCCCACACGATGGTCAGGTCGCGGGTACCGTCATAATCCTTGGCCAAGCGGTTGATGTAATCCTCGCTGACGTCCAGCTTGCGGGAGGAGCCGGCGCCCGTCGCCAGGTCGTTGCCGTGGACCAGGCGGCCGATCTCCTGGATCTGCTCGCCATAGACCGGGCCTTTGCCCAGCATCATCTTGAAGCCGTTGTAGTCCGGCGGGTTGTGCGAGCCGGTGATCATCACGCCGGCGTCCAGTTCCAGGTGCCGCACGGTGAAGTACAGCATGGGCGTGGGGCCCAGGCCGATGCGGATGACCTCCAGGCCGGTGGACATCAGGCCCTCGACGCAGGCCTGCTCCAGCTCCGGCGAGGACAGGCGGCCGTCATAGCCGATGGCCACGCGGGTACCGCCGGCGCGCACCACCAGGGTGCCGAAGCCTTGGCCGATGGCGCGGGCGTCGTCCGGGCCCAGGGTTTTGCCGATGACGCCGCGGATGTCGTACTCGCGCAGCACCGTGGGGTGGAACCGATGATTAGCGGTCATGACTTGCACCTGCTCCCTTGCTGCTTTGACTTATCGACGCGCCGGACGGCCGATGGACGTGTAGGTGAAACCGGCGGCGCTCATATCGTCAGGATTGTAGATGTTACGTAGGTCGACCAGGACCGGGGCCTTCATGGACCGGCGCACCCGGTCCAGATCCAGCGCGCGGAATTCGTTCCATTCGGTGATGATGGCCAGGACGTCGGCATCCTGGATGGCGGCATAGGCGTCGGCGCACCACACCACCCCCGGCAGCAGATGCTCCGCCTCCTGCATGCCGGCGGGGTCGTAGGCCTGGACGGTGGCGCCCAGGCGCTGCAGTTCCGGGATGATGTCCAGCGACGGCGCGTCGCGCATGTCGTCGGTGTTGGGCTTGAAGGTCACGCCCAGGATGCCGATGCGCTTGCCCTCCACGGTGCCGTTGGCGGCGGCCACGATACGGCCGGCCATGGACTTCTTGCGCTTGTCATTGATGTCGATGACCGTCTCGACGATGCGCAGGGGCGAGCCGACGTCGGCCGCCGTGCGGGCCAGGGCCAGCGTGTCCTTTGGGAAGCACGAGCCGCCATAGCCGGCGCCGGCGTGCAGGAATTTGCGGCCGATGCGGCCGTCCAGGCCGATGCCCTTGGCCACGTCGTGGACGTTGGCGCCCACCTTCTCGCACAGATCCGCCACCTCGTTGATGAAGGTGATCTTGGTGGCGAGGAAGGTGTTGGCCGCGTACTTGATCAGCTCGGACGTTTCCAGGCTGGTCATGACGATGGGCGTCTCGATGAGATAGAGCGGCCGGTACAGGGCCTTCATCACCGCCCGGGCGCGATCCGATTCGGCGCCGATGACCACGCGGTCGGGGCGCATGAAGTCGGCGATGGCGGCACCCTCGCGCAGGAACTCGGGGTTGGAGCAGACGTCGAAGTCCAGGCCGGACCGCGTCTCCCCGATGATGCGCGCCACCTCGCGGCCGGTGCCCACCGGCACCGTCGACTTGGTCACGATGACCGTGTAGCGGTCGGGATCCAGCGCCAGCGCCACTTCCTGGGCGGCGGCGTAGACATAGGACAGGTCGGCGTGGCCGTCGCCCCGGCGCGACGGCGTGCCCACGGCGATGAAGACGGCGTCCACACCCTTGACGGCGGCGGCCAGATCCGTGGTGAAGCTGAGGCGGCCCGCCTTGGCGTTCTTGGCCACCAGATCATCCAGCCCCGGCTCGAAGATCGGGATCTCGCCCCGGTTCAGACGCTCGATCTTGCTGGCGTCCTTGTCGACGCAGACCGTGGTCACGCCGAACTCGGAAAAACAGGCGCCCGAGACCAAGCCGACGTAGCCTGTTCCGATCACCGCAATGCGCATACCGATCCCCTATCGTCACGTAGTCCCGTTTCCCGCACCCAGTATAGGCCGTGTGGGGGCACCACAGGCAGGGGGCATCGGGATCAGGGGCGGCGCCGGCGACTAGGCCGGACCGCGCCCTTATTTAAGGCGACATGGCTGTGTCGCGCATGTGACCTTTTAGGGTCTTTCCGATTTGAATTAAAGCCCCGGGACGGGCCCCGGATTTCTGTCGGGCCGCCGTGAATCAATGGCCCGGGCGACTAACCCGGGCCATCCCATGTTCAGAGCATTTCCTTAAGGGCGGCGCGCACCTTGGCCGCCATGTCGGGGCGTTCCAGGGCATAGGCCACGTTGGCCAGGACGAAGCCCAGCTTGTCGCCGCAGTCGAAGCGCTTGCCCTCGAAGCGGAAGCCGTGGAAGGGCTGCGTGCCGATCAGCTTGGCCATGGCGTCGGTCAACTGGATCTCGCCGCCGGCGCCGGTCTCGAACCGTTCCAGGTGATGGAAGATCTCCGGCTGCAGGATGTAGCGGCCCTGGATGGACAGGGTGGACGGGGCGGCGGCCGGATCCGGCTTTTCCACCAGGCCCTTCACCTCGGCCAGGCGGCCATCGTCCTTGCCGATGTCCAGGATGCCGTACTTGTTGGTCTGCTCGCGCGGGACCTCGAACACCGACAGCAGGTTGCCGCCGACCTGGCCGTAGGCGTCCATCATCTGCGCCAGGCAGGGGCGGTCGCCCAGCACCTGCTCGTCCGGCAGCAGCACGGCGAAGGGCTCGTCACCGATGAATTCGCGGGCGCACCAGACGGCATGGCCCAGGCCCAGCGGTTCGGACTGGCGGACGTAGGCGATCTTGCCGCTGTCGATCTGGATGTCCTCAACCACTTTCAGAAGGTCAAGCTTGCCGCGATTCTTGAGCGTCTGGTTCAACTCATAGTTCAGGTCGAAATGGTCTTCCAGCGGGGTCTTGCCCCGGCTGGTGACGAAGCAGAACATTTCGATGCCGGCCGCCTTCGCCTCATCCACCGCGTGTTGGATCAACGGCTTGTCGGCCAGCGGCAGCATTTCCTTCGGTATGGCCTTGGTCGCCGGCAGGAACCGCGTGCCCAGACCAGCAACCGGAAACACCGCTTTGCGTACGCGCTTGACCATAGACCGACCCCTGGAGTTCAAGCCCCGGATCACCCGGGGGATTATTGGAATTGGTGGGTGGGACGCCCGATTCCGGACAGTCCCGTCCGTTCGGCCCTTCTGCCACATCGACATCCAGGCACGCAATCAAGCTGATGAGACTTTCTGACGCTTTCGTGGCAAGAAAAAGCGCCATTCCAGCCCATGATGGCCTATGCCGGTGTCTATATCCATGGTCGGGGTCGGCGCCCGTTGGTTGGATGAATCGCCCCTCCAAACGATAACTTTCGCCTCAATCACACCTAAATCCGTTGCTTAAATTAACCAACCCAAGTCAAATCAGCGTGACAGGGCCGGGCGGAATTTGTAGTAGTTTAGCTTAAAGTTTGGCGCCCCAATATTCCCGAACCGGGTCTGTTCATCCATACGGCGGCTGGTTTTTGCCACCGCGCAGAAGCTAAAGCCGCCGCAGACATGCCCACCGCACGTAAACAACATAATCGTCTGGGTTCGCTGGCAACCTTGGTTCCCTACTACCTCTGAACGAGAGTCGGACATGAACATCCTGATCGGTGACGACCACCTGCTGTTCCGCGAAGGCCTTTGCCGGCTGCTGACCCAACTCAGCGCCGATGCCACCTTTACCGAGGCGGGCACGTTCAACGAGGCGCTGGAGTTCGCGCAGGGCGAGCAGGAATTCGATCTGATCCTTCTGGACCTGCAAATGCCCAACTGGCCGGGATTCTCCGGCATCCAGGAAATCTGTGAAATCCAGGCCGGCACGCCGGTGGTGATCGTCTCCGCCTCCGAAAGCCAGGCGGACGTGCGCGCGGCGCTGGACGCTGGCGCGTCCGGCTACATCCCCAAGTCCTCCAGCGTGAAGATCATGCTGAGCGCCCTGAACCTGGTGTTCTCCGGCGGCATCTACGTGCCTCCGGCCGCCATTCACGGTGAGGGCACGGCCCCGGCGGGCAGCGGTGGCGGCGTGGCCAGCGGCGGCGGCGGCGGCGGCAACAGCCCCTCCCTGACCCAGCGCCAGCGGGACGTCCTGCGCTGTCTGCGCGAGGGCAAGTCCAACAAGCAGATCGCCTATGAGCTGGGCCTGTCGGAAGGCACCGTGAAGATCCACGTGACCGCCGTCATGCGCTCCCTGGGCGTGCGCAACCGTACCCAGGCGGTTATTGCGTCGGCCGACATTCTGCCCTAAACGCAGGACATCGCTTTCCGACCTTAGAAGTACCGACATGACCGGTCATCCGGATGGAACCAACGCCCCGGCGAGCGCAGCTCCCGGGGCGCCGTCTTTTGACGGCGGCGAGTCGCCCGCTGCCGGCGCCGCCTACCTTGCCGCCGACGGCTTCCTTGAGCCCTTGCTGGAGGAACTGGCCGATTCGACAGCCACGGTGCATGGCCGCCTGGTGATCACCCGGGCGCCGCCCCGGCCGGCCGCTTGGTCCATCAACACCTGGCTGCAGCCCCGCCGCATCGCCATCGCGTCCATCAAGGACGGTGCCCGCAGCCTGCGGGCCATCCAGCGCAACTGGGCGGTCTATGAGCATGGCCACCACCGCCGGGCCAGGCTGATCCAGGAACAACTGCCGCACGTCTCGGCCAAGCCGCTGGTCTTCCCCGCCCCTGCCCCCACCGCCCCCTTAGGGGCCTGGACGCTGCTGGATGAAGGCACCATCCTGGCCAGCCCCCTGTGCAGCAGCGCCTTCGCCAACGGTGAAGTGGCGTTCGTGGAGGACAAGGCGACGCCGCCCAACCGCGCCTACCTCAAGCTGTGGGAGGCGCTGACGCTGGCCGGGCGCCTGCCGGGCCCGGGCGATCGCTGCCTGGACCTGGGCGCCTGCCCCGGCGGCTGGACCTGGGTGCTGCAGTCGCTGGGCGCGGACGTCACCGCCATCGACAAGGCGCCGCTGGATCCGCGCATCGCCAGCCTGCCCCGCGTCACCGTGCGGCGGGAAAGCGCCTTCGGCCTGGATCCGGCCACGATAGGGCCGGTCGACTGGCTGTGCAGCGACGTCATTTGCTATCCGGAACGATTGCTGCGCCTGGTTCATCAGTGGAAGGACGGCGGCCACGCCCGCAATTTCATCTGCACCCTGAAGTTCCAGGGGGAGACGGACCACGCCAGCGCCCGCGCCTTCGCCGCCATTCCGGGCTCCCGCCTGCTGCATCTGTCGCACAACAAGCATGAGCTGACCTGGATTTATTTGGCGCCCGAAACATCAGCGAATTAGCCGTTTCCGCTGTGACGCAGACCCTTGCGCCGGGGGCCGGTCTGAGCGCAAAACGATAGCGGGGCGGTCCTGGTCGTATGGGGGATCGGTCTTAAACTGGATCACACCAGAGGCTGGTTTTCGCCAGGCCCCGCTACCGTTCTGCGCCTTCGATGACCATCGGGGCGCCTCGCGATGGGTGACGAATGCGCCGGGTGTTTTCTTGGATCGCGTGGCCGGGGCTGCTGGCCCTGTGCATTGCCGGTTATGCCTATGGGAACGCGCTGGGCCATCCCATCCTGACCTACAACATCACCTATTTCGGCATGGCCGCCGCCCTGCTGCTGCTCGAGCGCCTGATGCCCTACGAGGCGGCGTGGGCCAAGAGCGATGGCCAGATGCGCCAGGACATCAGCCACACCGCCCTGAACAAGGGCATCGGCCAGTTCCTGGCCAGCCTCGCCGCCGTGATCGGCGCCAATGAGGTGGCGCCGGCCGCTGCGGGGGGGATCTGGCCCGCCCACTGGCCCATGGCCGCCCAGGTGGTTCTGGGTTTGGTGGTGGCGGAGTTCGGCCTCTATTGGGCCCACCGCCTCTGCCATGAGGTGTCGTGGCTATGGCCCTATCACGCCGTGCACCACAGCGTCACCCGCCTGTGGGTGGTGAACACCGGCCGGTTCCATTTCGTGGACAGCCTGCTCAGCAGCGGATTCGCCCTGGCGCTGGGCATGCTGGTGGGCGCGCCCAAGGAGGTCATCGTCTGGGTGCTGGTCATCACCACCTACATCGGCTTCCTCACCCACTGCAACGTGGACATGGATTGCCGCGGCCTGAACTGGCTGTTCAACACGCCGGACCTGCACCGCTGGCATCACAGCCGCATCCCGGCCGAGGGCAACACCAACTATGGTGAAAATCTGCTTCTCTGGGACGTGATCTTCCGCACCCGCTACCTGCCGTCGGACCGGCGCCCGCCGGTGGACATCGGCACCGCCGATGCCGTGCCGCTGACCTTCCTGGGGCAACTGGCCTTCCCCTTCCGCCGCCACAGGGCCGCCCCCATCCTGGAGGCGCCGGTGGCAATGGAAGCGCGGGCCGAGGCGGGGGGAGACTGACCCTCAGACCTCCAGTCTGATGCGCCCTTAGGCTGCTGCCCGCCACCTGAGGGGATACTAAAGAGCCTGGCCGGCGACCCAGCCGGAGGACCAGGCCCATTGGAAATTATAGCCGCCCAGCCAGCCGGTGACGTCCACGGCCTCACCCACGAAGTGCAGGCCGGGCACGGCCTTGGCCTCCAGCGTCTTGGACGACAGGTCGTTGGTGTCGACGCCGCCCACCGTTACCTCCGCCGTGCGATAGCCCTCGGTACCGGCCGGCACCACGGTCCAGCGCCGCAGCTGTTCGCCCACCGCCGCCAGGGCCTTGTCCGACAGGTCGCGCAAGGGGCGGCTCTCCACCTCTCCCCCATTGGCGCCGCCGTCCCCGCACAGGCGCTCGGCGAAGCGGCGGGGCAGGACATCGCCCAGGATGGTCTTCAGCTCGGCATTGGGACGCGCGCGCTTGGCCGCCTTCAGATGCTCGGCCAGGTCCAGGTCGGGCGTGAGATCGACGGTGACGGGCTGCCCGGGTTGCCAATAGCTGGACGCCTGCAGGATGCTGGGACCGGACAGGCCGCGATGGGTGATCAGCAGGGCTTCGCGGAACGCGGATTTTCCGGCTTTGACGACAGCGTCCAGCGCCACTCCCGACAGGCCATGGGTCCGCGCCAGGTCCTCGGGCGTGAAGGTGAAGGGCACCAGGCCGGGCCGCGGGGTCACGACCTTCAGGCCGAATTGCTTCGCCAGGCGATAGGCGAAGTCGGTGGCGCCCATCTTGGGAATGGACAGGCCGCCCGTGGCCACCACCAGCTTGGGCGCCATCATCTGGCCCCGCGCCGTGTCCAGCACGAAGCCGCCTTCCGTGCCCTGAACGTCCCGTACCGGGCAGTCCAGCCGCAGCTCCACGCCGGCGTCCGCCGCCTCGGCCAGAAGCATGCTCAGGATGTCCCGGGCGGAGTTGTCGCAGAACAGTTGACCCAGCTTCTTCTCATGCCAGGCGATGCCGTGGCGTTCCACCAGGTCCAGGAAGTCGCGCGGCGTGTAGCGGCGCAGCGCCGAGATGCAGAAGTGCGGATTGGCCGACAGGTAACGCGCCGGCTGCGCATCCACGTTGGTGAAGTTGCAGCGTCCGCCACCGGAAATCAGGATCTTGGCGCCAGCCTCGGGGGCGTGGTCGACCACCACCACCCGGCGGCCGCGCTTGCCGGCGGCGATGGCGGTGAAAAGGCCGGCGGCGCCGGCGCCGATGACGATGACGTCGGGGCTGCTGGAAACGGTCATGCGGGTTTCTTAATCGATATCGACGGAACCGCGCAGGCGCTTCACGCCGCTGCGCGTGGCCTTGGCGTCCAGCCGCCGCTTCTGCGAGCCCAGGGTGGGCCGGGTGGCGCGGCGCACGGCCTGGCGCACCGTGGCCTCGCGTATCAGCTCGAACAGCCGCTCGCGCGCGTCCTCACGGTTCAGCTCCTGGGTGCGGTGGCGCTGGGCGGTGATGACGATGACGCCGTCACCCGTCCACCGGCGGCCCGCCAGGGTCTTCAACTTGTCCTTCACCCATTGCGGCAGATTGGGCGAGGCGGCCGCGTCGAAGCGCAGCTGCACCGCCGTCTCCACCTTGTTCACGTTTTGCCCGCCGGGGCCCCCGGCCCGCAGGAAGCTTTCCTGCAGCTCCGTCTCGGCCAGGCGTATCCCCGGCGCGACCAGCACGGTCGGGCCCTGGAACGGCGGCGGGGAAGACGGTGGCAACATGGCACGGAACGAAAAGCAAGGGACTGAAGGCTCGCGATCCTAAACGGCCCCGCCCCCCTTGTCTAACGATGGCCCCGTATGGCTGAGGCGCCGTGTCGCCTCCGTCACGCGCCGTCAGGAGATTGGCGCGTCCACGTCCCACATGGCCACGGGCCATTCTTCCGCCTGGCGGCGGCGCAGCGGGCCCGGGGTGGCCAGCGCGCGCAGGGCGTCGAAATCCTTGAGCACAGCCGTGGTGCCCTCCAGCGCCACACCGTGGCGGCGCAGGTCGGTGAAGGTCCAGGCCACATCCTCCGGCGTGGCGGCCAGGGCGGCGGCGAGGGCGCCCATGTCCAGGTCCAGCCGGCCGCCGGCGCGGCGGTCGTTGTGTTCCTTCAGCAAATGGGCTGCCAGGCGCTGGGGCAGCGACAGGTCCTGCAAGGCGGCCACGGTTTCCACCAGAACCTGTTCCCGTGCCGCCTGCCCCGCCATCAGCGATAGGGCCAGGTCGGCCCCCTCACCCAGGCGCGCACGCAACGCCGCCAGCGGCAGGACCAGCAGGCGGACCCCATCCACCGCACGCAGGGTGACGGGGGCGGCGGCACCGGTCAGCGCCTCCGGCAGCAGGAAGGTGGTTTCCGGTCCCCGCCGCTGCCCGACCTCGGCATTGCCGGCGACCAGCATCACGGCGCCGGACAACAGGATGTGGATATCGGTGAGGCGAGTTCCCTGCCGGACAGCCAAGTCGCCCGCGCCCAGATCCTGGATGTGGCATGCTGCCGCCAAGGAGGACAGAAGGTCCGGCGCCAGGCGGGCGAAGGCCGCCACCGACGCCAGTTCATTCACGATCCCCCGGGCCGCCGCACCACCCACGGCACCGCCCTTCGTCACATCCACAGTCATCCACCCAACCCCATCTTGCCTGTCGGGCGACCCCCAGGCGGGCGGCCACCTTATGCCCTACGGCAGACCCCCAATAGTCGAGCCTTTGCCTTAGGCCTTTTGGATACGCACCGTTTGGAAACGTTCCAATATCCTATCCGCCGCGCCGATAACGGCGGCGTTCGCGGGCCAAGGCCGCCGACCGCGCCGCCTGGCGCCAGGCGGCGTACAGCGCCGGCGCCAGGATCGCCCGTATCCCCTTGGCCAAGGCCACGACGGTCCGCCAGGCGGGCAGCGCCGTCAGCCGGTCTATCCACCCGACGATCCAGCCATGCACTCGCGCGAACCACCGGATGGTCAGCAGCTTGTGCCGGCTGCGCTGGAACAGGCGTTCCACCGTCAGCAGCTTCAGCACCTCCGCCCCCACGATCAGCAGGATGCCCAGGCGGGTCTTCCCCTGGGCGATCAGGAAGGCGCCCAGCGGCTTCGCCGGTTCCAGCACCACCAGCGGCACCAGGAACAGCACCAGGGTGGTCCGCGGCCCCAGGCGATCAATGAAGCGGCCCAGCGCCTGGAAGGGCGACCACCGCCCCATGCGGTTGGCGAATGGCCGCACGAGGGGCAAGAAACAGACGTCGACCAGCACGTACGCCAAGGCCGCGATCACCGCCAGCGGGGTCAGCAGCCGCCGCAGCCACAGGCGGGCTTGCGGGCTGGGCCGCCATCCCAAAGCGCGGTGCACGCGGCCGTGCGGCTTCTGATCCGGCATCCGTCTATCCTTCCCTGGGCCTGGCCTTCCCCAGGCCTGCCCTTCCCTGGACCTGAAAATGGACCCATGACCCCGCGACGGTGGGCCGGGGCCCACCTGATGCGCAAGGTCCACTTGGTGGCATTTTTGTAGAGCCTTCTCGCACGAATGCGCGGAACACCAAAAGGAAAAGGCGCCTTCCCCAGGGGGAAGGCGCCTTTCCTCGGTAATCCAGACGGCTGAGGGATCAGCGCTTGGAGAACTGGAAGCTCCGGCGGGCCTTGGCCTTACCGTACTTCTTACGCTCGACCACGCGCGGGTCGCGGGTCAGCAGGCCGGCGACCTTCAGCGGCGGGCGCAGGGCCGGCTCGAAGTAGGTCAGGGCCTTGGAGATGCCGTGGCGCAGGGCGCCGGCTTGGCCGGACAGGCCGCCGCCGGACACGGTGCACACCACGTCGTACTGCTCAACCCGGCCGACGATCTGGAACGGCTGGTTGATCATCATGCGCAGCACGGGGCGGGCGAAGTAGACGGTGATGTCACGGCCGTTGACCGTGACCTGGCCCTTGCCCGGCTTAATCCAGACGCGGGCGACCGCGTCCTTGCGCTTGCCGGTGGCGTAGGAACGGCCCTGGGCGTCGATCTTCGGCTGAGCCGGCTCGGCGGCCTCGGTCGTCACGACGGCGGCGCCCTGCTTCAGGTCGGCCAGGCTGTTGATGGTCTGAGCCATGGATTAGGCCCCCTTGTTCTTGGGATTCAGGGCGCCGACGTCCAGCACCTCGGGGTTCTGCGCTTCGTGAGGATGCGTCGGACCCTTGTAAACGCGCAGGTTACCCATCTGGCGACGGCCCAGCGGACCGCGGGTGATCATGCGCTCGACGGCCTTCTCGATGACCCGCTCCGGGTACTTGCCGTCCAGGATCTGGCCCAGGCTGCGCTGCTTGATGCCGCCGGCGTAACCGGTGTGCCAGTAGAAGATTTCGTCGCTGCGCTTGTTGCCGGTCAGCTTCACCTTCTCCGCATTGATGACGATGACGTTGTCACCGCAATCCATGTGGGGGGTGTAGGTCGGCTTGTGCTTGCCGCGCAGGCGCATGGAAATGATGCTGGCCAGGCGGCCCAGCACGAGGCCGTCGGCGTCGATGAGAAGCCACTTCTTCTCGATCTCAGACGGCTTGAGAGACAAGGTTTTCATCCGCGCACTCACTCAAAATGAGGTCCGGGCCCAAATGGGCCCCAGGGGCACCGCTCCTGGGACCGGCACCGAAGTGGGCGGTTTTTATGTCGGTGACGGTCGGGTGTCAACGGGAAAAAGACACCATCCATCAAATGCTTACCGCTGCGGTATTATAGTACCCACAACTCAAACCCATTGATTCTATTGGGTTTTCAAGAGACGCCGAAACGGCGCCGTTTCCGTTTTCCCCAATGAATCCAGGACATTGGCGGAACCATTCCGGCGGGCCACCTGATGCGCCTCTCAGCCCCGCGGAATCGCATAGGTGCCCGTCGCGTGCGCCACGGGATCGTCCTCGCCCTCGGAATGGATGGTGACCTCGCCATAAGCCAAGTTCCGGCCCATGCGCACGATGCGGGCGTAGGCCAGCAGCGGCTTGGCCGGCGGGCGGCGCAGGAAGGTGATGTTCATGTTGCTGGTGACGGCCAGCACGATGTGCCCCGCCATGCTGAGCACCGCGCCATAGAGCGCCACGTCGGCCAGTGCGAACATGGTAGGGCCGGAGACGGTGCCGCCCGGCCGCAGGAAGTCTTCCGACACCGGCATGGTCAGGGTGATGGTGCCGTGCCCCATCTCCTTCGTCCGGATGCCGGCGCGATGGGCCTGGGGCAATCCCTTTTCCAGCAAGCGGTCGAAATCCGTCGGCGTGAAGACGGGCGCCTTGCCCATGGCCGCCAGCTTGTCGTCCGGCTTGGTGTCGGACGCCGGCGTATCTGCCGCCATGTCCATCTCATCCGTCATTCCCAAACCCCTCCCCTCATCCCATTTATGGTGTCCGGTATACCCGTCCCCAGGCGCCCTGCACACCCTGCCGTGGCTGCCTATCGCATAAGGACCCATGAGCCATGAGCGAGAAGATCACCGATGACGTGCTGCGCGACGTCTTCCTGAAAACCAAGACGGTGGCCATCGTGGGCATATCGCCCGACCCGGCCAAGCCCTCGCACTATGTGCCGGCCTTCATGCAGCAGGAATACGGCTACAAGATCATCCCGGTGCACCCGGCTCACGTCGGCACCACCATCCTGGGGGAACCGGTGGTGGCCACCCTGGCCGACTTGCCCGACGGCGTGGACTTCGTCGAGATCTTCCGCGCCGCCCCGGCCATCGCGCCCTTCGTGGTGGAGGCGGCGCAGCGGGGCATCCCTTACATCTGGATGCCGCTGGGGGTGAGCCATGAGGAATCGGCCGCCCAGGCGCGGGCCCTGGGCGCCACGGTCATCCAGGACCGCTGCCCCAAGATCGACCTGCCCCGCCTGTTTCCCGGCGGCTGGCCTGATCGCGGTCCCCGGGCGGACGGCTGACTTTAGTCGTCGCTGGCGTCGGGTGCCGCCGACGCCGCGATCCATTCCAGAAAGCCCGGATTGCCCGACACCACTGGCAGGGCGACGATGCACGGCGTGTCGTAGCTGTGCAGGGCCTTGACCCGCTTGGTCAGGGCCTCGAACCGGTCGGCGCGCGTCTTGGCGATGAAGGCCACCTCCGCCGCCGTTTCCACCCCATCCTTCCAGCGATAGATGGACTGGCTGGCCCCCAGGATGTTGACGCAGGCGGCCAGCCGCTCCTCCACCAGCGCCCGGCCGATGGTCTCCGCCTCCTCATTCGAGGCCGCCGTCATATAGACCAGGAACGCCGCCATCACCCACCTCTCGGTTCGAAGATATTCCGCCCGGACGCAGCCGCCAGCGGTCCGGTGCCGCAAGCACCTGACGCAGGGGGCCGTTTGACGCCCGGTCCCGTCAGCGTAAGATACCGGCAGGCCCCGCGCCATGGCCCAAAGGGCGTGGCGATTCCAAATGGGCCCATAGAATGGGCCGGTGGACGATGGCGCCCAACTGACGGGGGAGACTGGGCATGGCGCGCGGCAAGGAAGCTGTTCCTGAAACACCGACGCACGAGGCCCCGCCCCCGCTTCTTCCCACGCCCGTGCAGAAACGCTGGCTGCGGCGCGGCCTGGACCAGGCCGGCGGCAAGCTGCCCCTTTTCTGGGCGGACGGCAGCAAGGTGACCGCCGCCACGGTAAAGGCCTGCCTGGAGGCCGGCTGGGCCACCCCCTGGTTCAGCAACCCGCTGAAGCCCGACTGGCTGGTCTGCCGCCTGACGGATGCCGGCCGCGCCGTATGCAGCAGAACACCGGCGCGTAAGAAGGCGGACGAACTGCCAGCCACAGGCGAAACAAGCGCCTGAAATGGAAACGGCGCCTGGTCCTTCACGGGACCGGCGCCGTCTTCATGGTATCGAGAGATGGTCGGAGCGACAGGATTCGAACCTGCGACCCCCAGACCCCCAGTCTGATGCGCTACCAGGCTGCGCTACGCTCCGACCTCTCGAGTGAACCGTAGTGGGCTGCGGTTCGGGCGCGGACTATAGCCACGAGATTCACCAGATGCAACGGCGTTGGACGCCTAAACGTCAAAAAAATGAATTTTCTTATTTTATATTTGTAAATCAACACTTTAGCGACTCGCTTTGGCACGATCCAAAACCATTGGACCACCAAAACGGGTTTGGGGGGCTGGCCGGATCACCTTTCCCGGGCCGGCTTGACGATGCTGTTCGTCATCCCGCTTGCGCAAAGCGACGGACGACGCGCAGGAACACCGCGTGGGCGACATCGCCAAGACGGGACCGATACGGGAGTTACTTGTAGAAGTGGGCGGAGCGCTTACAGCACGCGACGCAGCAGGTCGCGAATCTCTTCCAGGTCCGCCAGCACCTGGCCCAGCGCCTCACGCTTGGGGGCAGACAGGCCCTTCTCCACCTTTTCCGTGGAGACCCGGCGCGGCTCATGGGCGCGCGGGGCCGCAGGCTCCGGCGTCGAAGGCGGCGTGCGCGACCATTCGGGATCCGCCTCGGGATCGTGGTCGAACAGACCGATGATGCGCAGCTTCTCCTCCGGCTGCGGGCGGGGCGCGGGGGGCGGGGATGGCGGTGCCGGTTCGACCCAGCTCTCATCCGCAGCCTCGGCTGCATCTTCAGCGCCGACGGCGGATTCGCTGATGGGGCCATTGGCGGGCAACGTGCGACCACCGCCGGTGCGCAGCAGACGCTGCACGCCCTTGATGGTGTACCCTTCCTTGTAGAGCAGCACCTGGATGCGGCGCAGCAGTTCCACATCGTCCGGGCGATAGTAGCGCCGGCCGCCGCCGCGTTTCAGCGGACGGATGTGGGGGAACTTGGTTTCCCAGAAGCGCAGCACATGCTGCGGCACATCCAACTCCGCCGACACCTCGCTGATGGTGCGGAAAGCGGTGGGCGACTTGGCCCCGGCGCGGCCGCGATCAGCCACCGGCGTCTCGTTTGCCGCGTCATCCGGGCCCGCGTCATCCGCCATGTCGGCTTCAGCGCCGGCATCCGCCCCCGCCCCGTCGCCCGCGTCCGTCATGTCGGGTGCGACGAGATCGTCCCCGGTCTCGACATCATCAGCCGACATGTCTTCAGCCGGTATCCGGGGCTCAGGCGTGGGCATGCCGGACATGGCTTAGTGCCCGTTGGCCGACAGGACTTCGTTGATGCGGTTCTTCAGCACATGGCTGGCGCGGAACACCAGGACGCGGCGGGGCAGGATCGGCACCTCTTCACCCGTCTTGGGGTTTCGGCCGATGCGCTCGCCCTTGGACCGCACGGAGAAGCTCCCGAAGGAAGAAATCTTGACCATTTCCCCCCGCCCCAGGGCGGAGGCGATCTCATCCAGCACGCTTTCCACCAGATCGGCGGACTCATTCCGCGACAGCCCTACCTCTTGGTAGACGGCCTCGCTCAGCTGAGCGCGCGTGACGGTGTGATCTCCCATGGGTGCCCTCCCTCAACCAGTGGCCCCTTCGCCAACTGCGGGAACGGTAATGCCAGCCGGGAAAGCCGTCAATTCCAAAGGTTTGCCAAAGTTTTGTCAGATTCGGCTAGACCATCCGTCAGGGCGAAACGGCTGCTGCAGAGCACCCAAGAATGGTGCGCCGCGAAAGCGGGACGGCCGTCGGCGCAATGGCAAAGGGGCGCCCCAGCGGGACGCCCCTTGAATACGTCGGTAAGCGGATTTGGGTAACCGGATTTGCCGGCCGGCGTGAGCCGCCGCTGACAGGCCCGGCCTAGAAGCGAACCAGCGCGGCACCCCAGGTGAAACCGCCGCCCATGGCCTCCAGCAGGACAAGCTCGCCCCGCTGGATGCGACCATCGGCCACGGCCTCGCACAACGCCAGGGGGATGGAGGCCGCGGAGGTGTTGCCGTGGTGGTCCACAGTCATCACCACCTGCGCGGGATCCATCTTCAGCTTGCGGCCGGTGTTCTCGATGATGCGGCGGTTGGCCTGGTGGGGCACCAGCCAGTTCAGGTCGGCGGGCGTCAGGCCGTTGGCCTCCAGCGCCTCGCCCACCACCTCGGCCAGGTTGACCACGGCGTGCTTGAACACCTCCTGCCCCGCCATGCGCACATGGCCCACGGTCTGGGTGGAGGACGGGCCGCCGTCGACATACAGCAGGTCGTGATGGCGGCCGTCGGAATGCAGGTGGGTGGACAGGATGCCGCGATCGGCGGCCGTGCCCTCGCCTTCCTCGGCGCGCAGCACCACGGCGCCGGCGCCGTCGCCGAACAGCACGCAGGTGGCGCGATCGGTCCAGTCCAGGATGCGGGAGAAGGTCTCGGCGCCGATCACCAGCACCGTGCGCGCCTGGCCGGCCTTGATGAAGTTGTCGGCCACCGACAGGGCGTAGATGAAGCCGGAGCAGACGGCCTGCACGTCGAAGGCGGCGCCCCGGGTCATGCCCAGGGCGGCCTGCACCTTGGCGGCGGTGGCGGGGAAGGTCTGGTCGGGGGTGGCGGTGGCCAGGACGATCAGGTCCAGCTCATCCACCGCGACGTTGCCGTGGGCCAGGGCGGCCTTGGCGGCGGCCAGCGCCAGGTCGGATGTCATCTCGCCTTCGGCGGCGATGTGGCGGCTGCGGATGCCGGTGCGCTGGGTGATCCACTCATCCGAGGTGTCGACCATCTTGGCCAAGTCGTCGTTGGTCACGACGCGGGCGGGCAGGTAAGAGCCGCAGCCCACGATCACGGAGCGCATTACCATCGTTCAACCAGCCATCAGGGGATGGGCCGTCACTGGGCGACGGCCTGGGGGTCGGAACCGGAAGCGGCGGCGGACGCCGCCTGCAGGCTTTCCTGCAGCAGGGCCAGCTCCTTGCGGATTTTCTCGTTGAAGCCGTGCTGGACCAGATCCACCGCCACGCAGATGGCGTTGGCGAAGCCCAGCCCGTCGGTGCCGCCGTGGCTTTTCACGCATACGCCCTGCAGACCCAGGAACATCGCGCCGTTGTAGCGGCGGGGATCCATGCGCTGGCGCAGCTTGTTGAAGGCGGTGCGGGCCAGCAGATAGCCCAGCTTGGCCAGCAGGGAGGATTGGAAGGTGCGGCGCAGGAACTCGCCGAACAGCTTGCCGGTGCCCTCGGCCGTCTTCAGGGCGACGTTGCCGGTGAACCCATCGGTCACGACCACGTCCACCGTGCCGGCGGCGATGTCGGTGCCTTCCACGAAGCCGTGGAAGTTGCGGGCCAGCGGCGTGGCGCGCAGGGCGGAAGCGGCGGTGCGAATGGCCTCATGGCCCTTCTGCTCCTCCGATCCCACATTAAGCAGGCCGATGGTGGGTTCCAGCAGGCCCAGCACCGTCTGGGCGAACACGGTGCCCAGCACCGCGAACTGCACCAAGTTGTCAGCGTCGCATTCCAGGTTGGCGCCCAGATCCAGCATCACACAGTCGCCCCGCATGGTGGGCAGCATGGATGCGATGGCCGGCCGGTCGATGCCCGGCAGGGTCTTCAGCACGAACTTGGCCATGGCCATCAGCGCGCCGGTGTTGCCGGCGGAGACGACACTGGCCGCCTCCCCCGACGCCACGGCGTCGATCGCCAGGCGCATGCTGGAGCCGCGCCCAGAACGAAGGGCCACGGACGGTTTCGCGTCCATGGCCACAACGTCAGCTGTATGGCGAACCTGGGAGATCGCCTTCAGTGCCGGCCGGGAGTCGAGCAGCGCGCTGATGCGCTGCTCGTCACCGACGAACAGGAAGTCGACATTGGGGCAGCGTTCGCGCGCGATGTCCGCGCCGTCCACCACCATGTCCGGGGCATGATCGCCGCCCATCGCATCCAGGGCGATTCGCAGGCGTGTGCTCACCGGACGGCGACCTCCTCAAGCACCGGGCGAACCGGATCAGGCGGCAGCGGTAGCAGTATCGACGACGACCTCACGGCCGTCGTAGTGGCCGCAGGAGCCACAGACGTGGTGCGGGCGGGTCAGTTCACCGCAGTTGCTGCACTCGTGGTGCGCACCGGCGCTGATGGCGTGGTGCGAACGGCGCATGTTGCGGCGAGACTGGGAGGTCTTTTTCTTAGGAACGGCCATGATCGTCTACTCTCTACTCGATTAAGACGACCACTCATGTGCCGTCTTGCTAACCATCGTCAGGCCCCATGCTTTAGCGAAACCGTCATCCTTTTCCCACCCCCAATTTGCTGGGGACGGGCTTGCGGAAAACGATATGGGGTCAAACGACAACGAACCCGGCCCAACCCTGGACCGGATCAAACAGGGCGCCTTAAGTACTCGAAATCCCCGGCAAGGGCAAGCGCCAAAGACCAAATTAAGTCTTAGGCACCAGCTTCGCAAGGGCGGCAAAGGGATTCGGCTTCTCCCCGCCGTCGGCGTCCTGGGCGGGCGGCGTGCCACTGGCAGGCGACTCAGCGTCCTGGCCACCGTCCATGTCCGGCGGCGGCTCGTTGGGCGCGTCGGGGAATTCGCCCTCACCCTCCCAATCCTCCACATGAACGAAGCGCTCGGCATCCGCCTTGCGGGGATAGGGGTCGAGGGCCAGCGACAAATGCTGGGCCACCAGCTCGCCGATGTCGATGCGGCCGTTCTCGATGGGCTCGGGCGGGTCGGCCTCGTCGTCCAGGCCCAGGTTGTCCAGCTCATCCTCGTCCTTGGGCACTAGGTGGGCCGGGGCGAACAGGGCCTGGAAGGTGTCGCGCACCTGGGCCGGCAGCGGCTCCAGCGTCACCACGCAGCTCTGCACCACCTCGGCCTCCAGCTCGCCGGTGACCCGCACCATCTGGCCCCCCCGGATGCGGCGCAGGCGCACCAGGGCCGTCAGGCTGTCCAGTGACACGAGATCCAGGCGCCTGGCCAAGGCGGCGCGCTCCGCCGGGGTGGCGGTGATCTTCTCCACGCTCTCGCGGGCGGACACCTTATCAGCGATGACGGGTCGGGAAAATTCAGGGGCCATGTCGGCCATGACGCGCAACTCCACACTTTAGGACGTCAAACTGGCTAAGAAGTCAAAACCGGACCTAAGAAATCAAAATAGGGGCGCAGGGGCGAAGGCGGGCCCGCGCGCCAGCAGGTCGGCCGCCGGCAGGGCGCCTAGCCGGTCGGCGCAGGTTCGGACATAGCTGGCCACGGCCGCCACCTCCGGTCCGTCCGGCAGGGTGGAGCCGAAGAGGTTGCGGTCCAGCGCCGCTTCGAGATCCCCCGCCCCGCCTTTCAAGCCCGATTCGTAGGCGTCGGCCCGGCCGTAGAAGTGCGTGCCCAAATCCCTGACCTTCTTGCCCACCACCATCTCGCTGGCGCCCAGCTCCCGCAGGCTGAAGTCCAGGTCGGTGAACATATGGTCGAACAGGGCCTGGTTAAGGGCCGCCAGATCCGGCCCCTCGGCCGCCAGCCGCCGCATCACCAGCCAGGCGTGCAGGGCCACCACCTCGAACCGGCCCTCCACCGTGTCGGGCACGCCGCGCCCCTCGCCTGCCACCGCAGCATAGAATCCAGGCTGGCGCGCCTGGTCGACGATGCCGGCATAGAGACGCAACACGGCCGCCTGGTGGCGGTTACGGCTGAACAGGGACTTCAGCAAGGCGATCACGGCGCGTAACCCGGCTTTCGTTGACAGGACAAAGCGGCTGGTGCGATTGTCACCGGCCAGATGGGGGGTGGTCGTCCACCGGTCAAGCGCGACGAGGGACGCCGCGCCGGACGGGGATGGCCCGGAACCCGGGCCGGTTGGTCCTCAATCTCCGGATTATCGCACCCCCCGCGACGGACGGGCGGTGCCTCAATCGTGGAACGGGGCCGACCCGCGATCAACGTTCTTGGGATTAACGTCTTAGACCATGCCGAACAAGACCCTTAAGTTGCTGTCTCCCGCCGGCCTGATTGGCGTGGGCCTGCTCGGGATCGGGCTGACGGCCTGCACCCCCACGGTGAACAACCGCGGCAATCTGGTGGAAGACCGCCGCCTGGCCGACGTCCATCCGGGGACCAGCACCAAGGAAGATGTGCAGAAGGCGCTAGGGTCGCCCAGCACCACCAGCACGCTGGACGCCAACGTCTGGTACTACATCGGCGCCATCACCGAGAACGAAGCCTTCTTCGATCCCGACATCGTGCAGCAGCGGGTGCTGCAGGTCAGCTTCAACGACCAGGGCGTGGTCAGCGCCATCGGCGACGTGGACCTGGCCCAGCAGCAGGACATCAGCCCCGAGGATCGCGAGACCCCGACGGCCGGCCACGAGGTCACCTTCCTGGAGCAGTTGATGGGCAATCTCAACCGCCAGAAGAAGAAGGACGACAAGAAGAAGAAGGGCGGCGGCAGCTAAGGCCCCGCCCCTTGCTCAGACCTTCACGGAATAAGGAAAACCCCGGAGCGTTCGCCCCGGGGTTTTTGCTTGGGACTCGAATGGCGCGCGTCAGCCGTGGGCCAGGATGGCCAGCAGCAACAGCGCCACGATGTTGGTGATCTTGATCATGGGGTTCACGGCCGGCCCGGCCGTGTCCTTGTAAGGGTCGCCCACGGTGTCGCCGGTCACGGCTGCCTTGTGCGCGTCCGAGCCCTTGCCGCCATGGTGGCCCTCCTCGATGTACTTCTTGGCGTTATCCCAGGCGCCGCCGCCCGAGGTCATGGAGATGGCGACGAACAGCCCGGTGACGATGACGCCCAGCAGCATGGCGCCCACCGCCGAGAATGCCGCCCCCTTGCCGGCGATGGCGTTGATGATGAAGTACAGCACCACCGGCGCCAGCACCGGCAGCAGCGAGGGGATGATCATCTCCTTGATGGCGGCGCGGGTCAGCAGGTCCACCGCCTGGCCGTAATCCGGCTTGGACGTGCCGGCCATGATGCCGGTGTTCTCGCGGAACTGGCGACGCACCTCCTCCACCACCGAACCGGCGGCGCGGCCCACCGCCGTCATGCCCATGGCGCCGAACAGGAAGGGCAGCAGCCCGCCCAGGATCAGGCCCACGACGACGAAGGGGTTGTCCAGTCCGAAGTCCAGCTTGCCCGACAAGTCGGCGAAGTAGGGATAGTCGGTCGGATTGGCCATGAAGTAGTGCAGGTCTTCGTTATAGGCGGCGAACAGCACCAGGGCGCCCAGGCCGGCCGAGCCGATGGCGTAGCCCTTTGTCACCGCCTTGGTGGTGTTGCCCACGGCGTCCAGCGCGTCAGTGGTCACCCGCACGTCGCCGGGCAGGTCCGCCATCTCCGCGATGCCGCCGCCGTTGTCGGTGACGGGGCCATAAGCGTCGAGCGCCACAATCATGCCGGCCAGCGCCAGCATGCTGGTGACGGCGATGGCGATGCCCAGCAGGCCGGCCATCAGGAAGGTCACCAGGATGGCAGCGCAGATGACGACGGCCGGCAGGGCCGTCGACTCCATGGAAATGGCCAGGCCCTGGATGACGTTGGTGCCGTGGCCGGTGGTGGAGCTTTGCGCCACCGACTTCACCGGGCGGTAGTTGGTGCCGGTGTAGTATTCGGTGATCCAGACGATCAGCGCCGTGACAATCAAGCCCACCACGGCGCAGCAGTACAGCGTCTGGCCGGTGAACTCCTTACCGTTGACGGAGAAGGCCGTCTGCAGATGGTCGGGCAGCACCCAGTAGGTGACGGCCCAGATGCCGGCCAGGGACAGGACGCCGGTGGCGATCAGGCCCTTGTACAGCGCCCCCATGATGTTGCCGCTGGCGCCCAGCCGCACGAAGTAGGTGCCGATGATGGAGGTGATGATGCAGACGCCGCCGATGGCCAGCGGGTACAGCATCAGGGGCGCCAGCAGGTCGGTTCCGGCGAAGAAGATGGAGGCCAGCACCATGGTCGCCACCGTGGTTACGGCATAGGTCTCGAACAGGTCGGCCGCCATGCCGGCGCAGTCGCCCACGTTGTCGCCCACGTTGTCGGCGATGACGGCGGGGTTGCGGGGGTCATCCTCGGGGATGCCCGCCTCGACCTTGCCCACCAGGTCGGCGCCCACGTCCGCCCCCTTGGTGAAGATGCCGCCGCCCAGGCGCGCGAAGATGGAGATGAGGGAGGCGCCGAAGCCCAGCGCCACCAGGGCATCGACCAGCGGCCGCCCCGTGATCTCCAGTTGGGAAAGCAGTCCGAAATAGCCGGAGACGCCCAGGAGCGCCAAGCCCGCCACCAGCATGCCGGTGACGGCGCCGGAGCGGAAGGCGATGGACAGGCCCGCCGCCAAACCGTGGCGCGATGCTTCCGCCGTACGCACGTTGGCGCGGACGGAGACGTTCATGCCGATGTAGCCCGCCGCCGCCGACAGCACGGCGCCCACGACGAAGCCCAGGGCCACGTACCATTTCAGGGTGACGTACAGCAGGATGGCGATGACGACGCCGACCACGGCGATGGTGCGGTACTGGCGGTTGAGGTACGCCCCCGCCCCCTCTTGAATGGCCGCCGCGATTTCCAGCATGCGGGGATTGCCCGGGCTGGCGGAGAGCACGGACCTGGCGGTGAAAAGACCATAGAGCACGGCCAAGGCGCCGCACCCCCACACGAAGGGAAGCACTCCTGTCATGTCGTTTCCTTTTCCCAGACTGGTTTCCCAGAGCCGGCGCCGCCCCAATTCTGAACGCTGGGTGTCGGTCGCCGTTTCAGCCTGAAAAAAGTGACATGGAAACAGGGCTTAAGCAATCGCCCCGCAAGGTGGCGTCTAAAGGGTCAGAAAGTAAAACCGGGTGTCGACCGCCATGCGGGGAAAGGATGGGGGTAACTCATCGGGGGTAATCTGCGAAAAACCGCTTTTTTCATAAAATCGATGGGCCGCCAGGAACTTAGCCGTTGTGCCCAAATACACGGATCGGAGCGTCCGATCCCTGGCATGTGCCAGCAAAACCGCCAGCAGCCGGGCGGCCAGCCGGTGTGGCGCGCCCCGGTGACTGGCCGCCACGAACATCTTGCGCAAGGCGGCCGCGCCATCGCCGATGTCCTTCAGCGCGATGGTGCCGACGATGCGGCTCCCCTCCACCGCCACCCAGAATTCCCCGGCGCCCTGCTGGTAAAAGCCTGGAATATCGCGCAGATCCGGTTGTTCCGCATAGGTGATGGGAATATCGAACTCTTCCCGCTGGATGGGGACGATGAGGTCGGCGATGCCCGACTCGTCACCAGGGCGGTAGGGGCGGATGACCACGTCCGCCATCGTCAGTAGGCCGGGTGCTGGTTGACGGCTTGGATCAGCACGTCATCGACCACGCCCTCGCCCATCACCTTGGGTGTGGCCTCGATCAGCCAGCGGCGCACCGCCACCACGTCGATGACCTGCCCGGCCTTGATCTGCTGCTGGCCCAGCTTGCCGTACAGCGTCTCGATATAGGCGTTCTGCAGGATGTAGCGCCGTTCCTTGACCTTGTCCTTGGCCTCGTCGCTGGCAACCTGGATCTGCACCTGCAGCAGCAGGTTTTGCTCGATCTGCTTGTCGCCCATGACGGGCAGGACGAAGGGGCCGATGTCCACGAACTGCGGCGGGCCCACGGGCTTCTTCTTCTCCTCCTCCACCTTCGGCTGACCGTCCTTGTGGACCAGGAAGATGTAACCGCCCACGCCGGCGCCGATCAGGGCCAGCAGCGCCACCACCAGGAAAAGGATTTTCTTCATTAACAAGCATCCAGGGGATAAGCATCAGGGGAAAGAACGCGACGGGGCGGAGTTCCCACCCTCCGGCGCCATCCTGACGCCAGGGCGTTAAAAAACCGTGCCCAGCCAAGGGCAAGGCTCCCCCAAAGGGGATGCCTCATTTGGCACAATAGACCAGGATCAGAAGTGCTGCCAGCCGGCGGCGCGGGGGGTGATGTCCCGGCCCATGGCGTCCACCAGCCGGGCGGGGCCGGTGCCGTCGGTGAAGCCGCCGCCGGCCGCCAGGGGGCGCAGGCTGCCGATCTCGGTGATGGTCAGCTTGGCCTTGGCCGCTGCCGCCATGACGGCGGCGCGCTTGGCCGGCGGGACGGTGAACACCACCTCGTAATCCTCGCCGCCCGTGGCCAGGTCGGCGATGGTGCACGCATGCCCGGCCAGCATGCGGCGGGCGGGCGGCGACAGAGGAATGCGCCCGGCCTCCACCACCGCCACCAGGCCGCTTTCGCGGACGATGTGCCCCAGGTCGGCCAGCAGGCCGTCCGACACGTCGGCCGACGCCGTGGCGCCGGCGCGCAGCACCGGGCCCACGCCCAGGCGCGGCCGGGGGCGGTAGAAACGGTCCAGCAGGAACTGGCGGTCATCCTCGGGCACGGGCCCCTTGCGCTGGCGGACCAGGGCCAGGCCCAGCGTGGCGTCGCCGATGGTGCCGGTGACGAAGACCAGGTCGCCCGGCCCGGCGCCGACGCGGCGGACGGCGGTGCCAGCGTCGATCAGGCCCAGGGCACTGATGACCAGGGTGATGGGCCCATCGGTGACGGTGCTGTCCCCGCCCAGCAGGTGGATGCCGAATTCCGCCTGGTCGGCGGCCAGGCCGCCGGCGAATCCAGCCAGCCAATCCTCGGGCAGGGTCCGCGGCAGGCTCGTGACCAGGCTGTAGGCCAGGGGTTCGGCCCCCTTGGCCGCCAGGTCGGACAGGTTGGTGCGCAGCAGCTTGCCGGCCACCAGGCCGGGCGCGTCTTCGGGGAAGAAATGGACGCCGGCCACCATGGCGTCGGTGGTGACCACCAGTTCCTTGCCCGGCGGCACGGTGACATAGGCGGCATCGTCGCGCAGCCCTTGCGCCCCGGGAAAGCCCTGGGCCAGCGGACGGAAATAGCGGGCGATGCGGTCGAATTCCCCCAGCGGCTGGTCGGCGGCCTTGTCCGGCTTGGCGACGGCGGCGAGCGCCGGAGCGCAGGGATCGGTACCCGTGTCCACCATCCGCTGGGTCAACCTCTCACGGTCGGGGCGGGCGTCAGCCCTGGGCGCCCTCAGTGCCGCTGGCGCGGGACGCCAGCTCATCCGGGCGGACGATGCGGGCGACCTTGTCCAGAACGCCGTTGATCATGCCGGGTTCCCGGCCGGCGAAGAAGCCGTGGGCCACGTCGATGTAATCGTTGATGACGATGCGGGCGGCGGTGTCGCCGCCGGCCAGCAACTCCCACGCGCCGGCGCGCAGGATGGCGCGCAGCAGCAGCTCCAGCCGGTCCAGGTGCTGGCGGTCCAGCGCCTGGCTGAGCACCGGGTCGATCTCATGCTGGCGCGAGGTGGCGCCGCGCACGATGGCGGCGAACAGTTCCCCATCCGCCGAGACGTAGCGGTCGCCGTCCAGTTCCTGGCCCAGGCGGAAATTGGCGTACTCGGTGATGATCATCTCGGGCGAGCTTTCCGTCAGCTCGATCTGGTACAGCGCCTGCACGGCGTTCAGGCGGGCGGCGCTGCGCCGTGCCTTGGCGGAACCGGCCCGCTTGGGCGTGGGAAGCTTCACTTCCGGCGTGGGCGTGGGGGTGGTGACCTTTTTGCGGGGAGCCATGATGTCGGGAACGCTTTTCGCCAGGAAGGAAGGGGAATCGGAAAGTAGGGAAAGATGCGGCAGCCGGGCCCGCCGGCCAACCGAAAAATCATCCGGCATAGCCGGCCTGCCCGTAAAGCGGCCGAAACCCACAATTAAAACCAACGGCATCCATGCCGTTGTAGGATGCGACCGCGTCCGCCGCAGCGAGCACCGCAGGGCACAGCGAGGATAGCCAAGGCCGCGGATGCGGCCGCCCGGCGCCTGAGGGCATCGCGCATTAGCGCGTGTTCAATCTAAACTGCCGCTTCAGCTCGATCATGTCGAGGCAAGCGCGGGCCGCCTCCCCGCCCCGGTTCTTCTGCGCAACCGATGCGCGGGCCCAGGCCTGTTCCCGGTTTTCCACCATCAGCACGCCGTAGCCCAGCGCCAGGGTGTGGCGCAGCACCAGCTCGTTCAGGCCCCGGGCGCATTCGGCGGCCACGGTGTCGTAGTGCGTGGTCTCGCCCCGGATGAGGCAGCCCAGCGCCACATAGCCGTCGAACCGGCGGCGGCCGGAATAGAAGTCCATGGACTTCACGGCGTACTGCAGGGCCGCCGGCAGCTCGAACGTTCCCGGCACCTGGAAATGCTCGTACGTCGCGCCGGCCCGGGTGATCTCGGCCACGGCCCCGCGCACCAGTTCCTCGCCGATGTCCTCGTAGAACCGGGCCTCGACGATCATGATGTGGGGGGCTTCGGCCAAGGACCGGCTCTCCTTCAGGCGATCTGGGTTTAGGCGACCGGGGGGCGCGGCGGGATGGCGCGCTGGCTGAGGATGGTCAGGCCGTAGCCCTCGACCCCCACCAGGGTCTTGGGATTGTTGGTCAGCAGATGCAGTTCCTTGACCCCCAGGTCCAGCAGGATCTGCGCGCCCACGCCATAGTCGCGCAACTGGCCGCCGTCGGGCGTGCCGGCGCCGTCCAGCGCCCGCAGCCGGTCCAGGAGGGAGAAGGGCTGCGCGTCGCGGATGACGACGATGACGCCCCGCCCCTCACGCGCCACGGTGGACATGGCGATGTCCAGGTCGCCGGCGCCCTGGCGCCGCACGTCACCCAGCAGGTCGTGCACCACCTCCAGCGCGTGCATGCGGGCCAGCACCGGCCGGCCGTCGTCCACGTCGCCCATGACCAGGGCCAGATGCTCCGCCCCGGTGATGCGGTTCTTGTAGACGTGCACGGTGAAGTGGCCGCCATGGCGGCTTTCGATGGCGGTGGTGTAGGTGCGCTCCACCAGCGTTTCGGTACGGCGGCGATAGGCGATCAGGTCGGCGATGGTGCCGATTTTCAGGCCGTGCTCGGCGGCGAAGGGCAGCAGGTCCGGCAGACGGGCCATGGTGCCGTCGTCCTTCATGATCTCGCAGATCACGCCGGCCGGCAGCTTGCCCGCCAGGCGGGCGAAGTCCACCGCCGCTTCCGTGTGGCCGGCGCGGACCAGCACGCCGCCGTCGCGCGCCACCAGCGGGAAGATGTGGCCAGGGCTGGCGATGTCCTGCGGTCCGCTGTTGGGGTCGATGGCGACGGCGATGGTGCGGGCGCGGTCGGGGGCGGAAATGCCGGTGGTGACCCCTTCCCGCGCCTCGATCGACACGGTGAAGGCCGTCTGATGGCGCGAGGCGTTGTCCCGCGACATCAGCGGCAGGTTCAGCCGGTTGATCTGGGCCGTGTCCATGGACAGGCAGATCAGGCCGCGGCCGTGGCGGGCCATGAAGTTCACGGCGGCCGCGTCGCAGCACTCCGCCGGGATCACCAGGTCGCCCTCGTTCTCGCGATCCTCGTCATCCACCAGGATGAACATACGGCCGGCGCGGGCCTCCTCTATCAGCTCCTCAGGGGTGGACAGGGCCACGGAGACCGGCGTGTTGCTCATCATTTCGTTTCCGCGAGACGGGCGACGTAGCGCGCCAGCATATCGACTTCCAGGTTGATCACGCCGCCAGCCTTCAGGTGCTGGAAGGTGGTCTTTTCCTGGGTGTGGGGGATGATGTTGATGCCGAAGCGCGTGCCCTCGACCGAATTCACGGTCAGCGACACGCCGTCCAGCGCAACGGAACCCTTGGCGGCGATGAAGCGCGCCAGGTGCGGCGGCGCGTCGAACCACCAGCGCTGGCTGTCACCGTCCGGCTGCACGTCCACGATGTCGATCACGCCGTCGACATGGCCGTAGACTAGGTGGCCGCCCAGCTCATCGCCCAGGCGCAAGGACCGCTCCAGGTTCACGGGCGTGCCAGCCTGCCAGCCGCCGGTGGTGGTCTTGGAATGGGTCTCGGCGGACACGTCCACCTTGAACCAGCCGCCTTCCTGACCCTGGCCTTTCTCCACGACGGTCAGGCACACGCCGTTGCAGGCGATGGAAGCGCCGATGGCGACCGCCTCCAGGTTGAACCCGGTGGCGATGGTGAAACGGGTATCGCCACGCCGTTCAACAGCGGTGACCTGCCCGACATCCGTGATGAGTCCGGTAAACATGGGCGACAAACTAGGCCCGGGCGCCCCGGCTGGCGAGTGGAAAATGGCGGCGTTTCTTGCGCAAAACCGCAAACCGGTCACCCGGTGCGGCGATAGCTCTCGGCCTTGTCATCGCCGGCGGGACGCACGTCCACCAGCGTGAAGCGCGGGGCCGCGTTCAGCCGCTCCAGCCCGAAGCCATGAGCCGCTGGCAGGCCGTCGCCGCCGATGACCTTGGCGGCGCGATACCATTCCAGGCGGTCCACCAGGTCGTCCTTGAAGAGGGAGGCGGCCAGCTGCGCCCCGCCCTCCACCAGCACCCGGGTCAGGCCCCGGGCGCCCAGGGCCGCCAGCACGTCGGCCAGCGGCATGACGCCGTCGGCGTCGGCCGGAATCTCGATGACGTCCACCCCGCAGTCCTGATAGGCGCGGCGACGGGTGGCATCACCGCCGGCCAGGGTCGCCACCCACACCGGCACGCGGCGGGCGTCGCTCACCAGGCGGCTGGTCAGCGGCAGGCGCAGGCGGCTATCCACCACGATGCGGATGGGGGATCGGTCCTCCAGCCCGGGCAGACGGCAGGTCAGTTCCGGATCATCGGCCAGGGCCGTGCCGATGCCCACCATGATGGCGTCGTGGGTGCTGCGCAGGCCATGCCCCCAGGAGCGGGCGACGGGCCCCGTGATCCACTGGCTTTCATGCGCCTTGGTGGCGATGCGGCCGTCCAGCGTGGTGGCCAGCTTCAGGGTCACCATAGGCCGGCCCTCGGTGACGCGGCGCAGGAAGCCCTCGGTCACCAGCCGCGCCTCATCCTCCAGCAGGCCGACGTCCACGGTGATGCCGGCGTCGCGCAGGCGGGCGATGCCCCGGCCGGAGACGCGGGGGTCCGGATCGCCGATGGCGACGATTACGCGCGTGACGCCGGCCGCCACCAGCGCGTCGGCACAGGGCGGCGTCTTGCCGACATGGCTGCAGGGTTCCAGCGTGACATAGGCGGTGGCCCCCTCCGCCGCGTTGCCGGCCTGAGCCAGCGCCACGGTTTCGGCATGGGGGCGGCCACCGGGCTGGGTCCAGCCGCGGCCCACGACGCGGCCGTCCCTGACGATGACGCAGCCCACCGCCGGGTTGGGCCAGCAGCGCCCCAAGCCGCGCGAGGCGAGCGACAGGGCCGCGCGCATGTGCGCGACATCATCGGCAGTGAATTGGATATGGGTCATGCGGCCTCTCCTCAGGTCGTAGGATGGGCCGTTAGGCGGGACCCGTTCAAGCCCCGCCTATAATAACTTTGAAGCCGTCAGACCTCGGGTTCGGTCTTAAGATGGCCGACAAACTCGTTGAAATCCGCCACTTCGCGGAAGTCCTTATAGACCGAGGCATAGCGGATGTAGGCGATCTGGTCCAACTGGGCCAGCGTATCCATCACCATGCTGCCGATCTGCTTGGACGGGATTTCCGTCTCGCCGGACGATTCCAGCTGGCGAACGATGGAGTTCACCACCCGGTCGATGCGGTCGGCATCCACCGGCCGTTTGCGCAGGGCGACCCGCATCGACCGCAAGACCTTTTCGCGGTCGAAGGGTTCGCGCTGCCCGGTCGCCTTCACCACGGTCAACTCGCGCAACTGCACGCGCTCGAACGTCGTGAACCGCGCGCCGCAGGAGGGGCAGAAGCGGCGGCGGCGGATGGCGGAGTTATCCTCGGTGGGCCGAGAATCCTTCACCTGGGTGTCGTCGTTACCACAAAACGGGCAGCGCATTACTCCTGGTCCCCCTCCGTGTAAGGCCGTTCAACCAGCCTTGTTTCAGTAAATCGGGAAACGGCGGCAGAGCGCCTGAACCTTTTCCCGCACCCGCGCCTCGGCGGCCGAGTTGTCGCCGTTGGACTTGGCCAGCGCGTCCAGCACCTCGATGATCATCTCGCCGACCTGGCGGAACTCCTCGGTGCCGAAGCCACGCGTGGTGGCGGCCGGGGTGCCCAGGCGGACGCCGGAGGTGACCATCGGCTTTTCCGGGTCGAAGGGCACGCCGTTCTTGTTGCAGGTCATGCCGGCGTGTTCCAGGCTGACCTCGGCGTCGCGGCCCGTCAGCTTCTTGGGACGCAGGTCGACCAGCACGATGTGGCTGTCGGTGCCGCCGGACACGATGTCCAGGCCGCCCTTGATCAGCACGTCGGCCAGCACCTGGGCGTTGGCCTTCACCTGAGCGGCGTATTCCTTGAACTCGGGCTTCAGCGCCTCCCCGAAGGCCACGGCCTTGGCGGAAATGACGTGCATCAGCGGGCCGCCCTGCAGGCCGGGGAACACCGCCGAGTTGATCTTCTTGCCCAGATCCAGGTCATTGGACAGGATCATACCGCCACGCGGGCCGCGCAGCGTCTTGTGCGTGGTGGTGGTGACAATGTGGGCGTGCGGCAGCGGGCTGGGATAGACGCCGGCCGCGACCAGGCCCGCATAGTGGGCCATGTCCACCATCAGGTAGGCGCCGATCTCATCCGCGATGGCGCGGAAGCGGGCAAAGTCGATCTCGCGCGGGTAGGCGGAGGCGCCGGCGATGATCAGCTTGGGCTTGTGCTCGCGGGCCTTGGCCTCCATCGCCTCGTAATCGATGCGGTGGTCTTCCGGACGCACGCCATAGCTGACGACGTTGAACCACTTGCCGGACTGGTTGGCGGCGGAGCCGTGGGTCAGATGGCCGCCGTGGGTCAGATCCATGCCCATGAAGGTGTCGCCCGGCTTCAGCAGGGCCATGAACACCGCCTGGTTGGCCTGCGCGCCGGAATGCGGCTGCACGTTGGCGTAGGCGCAGTTGAACAGGGCCTTGGCGCGGTCGATGGCCAGCTGCTCGGCCACGTCGACATACTCGCAACCGCCGTAGTAGCGCTTGGACGGGTAGCCTTCGGCGTATTTGTTGGTCAGGACGGAGCCCTGGGCCTCCAGCACGGCGCGGGAAACGATGTTCTCCGACGCGATCAGCTCGATCTGGTCCTGCTGGCGGCGCAGCTCGTCACCAATGACGCGGGCCAATTCGGGATCGGCCGCCGCGAGCGTGTCGCTGAAGAAACCGGCGCTTTGAGTAAAAGCCATTCTGACAACCCTCTATGATGCGGATCCCATGTCGTCTGGACCCGCGCCGGGGCGCCGGTCCCGGAAGCGCCTCAGCCCAGCATGGCAACGCGCCGGGCGTGACGTCCCCCTTCATACGGCGTGGACAGGAAAGCCAAGGTGCAATCGCGCGCCACCTCCAGCCCGACGATGCGGGCGCCCAGCACCAGGACGTTGGCGTCGTTGTGCTGGCGGCAGAGGCGGGCGGTGGTAATGTCGTGGCACAGGGCCGCGCGGACATGGCGGTGCCGGTTGGCGGCGATGCTGATGCCGATGCCGGTGCCGCAGATCAGCACGCCGGCCTCGGCCCGGCCGTCGGCCAGGGCGGCGGCCACGGCGTCGGCGAAATTGGGATAGTCAACGCTGGCGGGGCCATCGGTGCCCAGGTCCAGGACGCTCACGCCCTGCTCTTCCAGCAGCGTCTTCAGCGCGGCCTTCAACTCGGTGCCGGCGTGATCGGAAGCGATGGCGAACGTCTTGGCGGTCATGAGGCCCAACCCATTTCGTGAACACGCGAACCGGGCGCGCGCCCCTATGGCCCGCCCCCGGCGCCGCCCCAGTCCCCGCACACCGCGAATAGTGCGGCGCCACAAGAAGTGGGGGCTAAAAACCGTGTGGACACTACCAGATGCGCCCCGTTCGCACCAGTTCCCGGATCCGCTGGCGGCGCAGCCAGGATATGCCCGGCACGCCGATCTAAACCCGGCGCGTCGGCGAATACGGTGGGGGCGCCGGTCCGCAGGTGCTGGCCCCGTACGCGCTGGTGGTTGTGGCGGCCGCCCGACAACGTCGAGTAGAACCACCCGCGTCCGCAATAGCCCCGAAATGCAGCTACTCAACGGTGAAGCCCGCAATCCGTCTAAAATTGTCCACATGTGATGGACGTCACAATCAATGGGATCTGGCCCAACTATCCCCGCCCAAGTCAACACGGCTAAACACTTGACGAAGGGCATGAAGACCAGCCCTACGTCGATAGGACAAGCCGAATTAACATTGACATAACATTATGACTGTGCGAGGTGTACACACACTTCGGTCCAATGTGTCAAGGCAGTTGAAATGATTGAACAACAGGACGGCGACCTGCGCGCGTCTCAACTTCTCCAGATGACGTCGGAAATCGTCTCTGCCTATGTTGGCAAAAATGCCCTGCCGGCCCAGCAGATTCCCGAGATCATCAGCACGGTTTACAGCTCTCTGGCCGGCCTCGACATGCCGCAGGTCGAAGCTCAGCCGGAGCCGCAGCGTCCCGCCGTGCCCGTGCGCAAGTCGGTCACCCCCGAATACATCGTCTGCTTGGAAGATGGTAAGAAGCTGAAGATGCTGAAGCGGCATCTGCGCTCGACCTATAACATGACCCCCGACGAATACCGCGCCAAGTGGGGCCTGCCGGCCGACTATCCCATGGTCGCCCCGAACTACGCCGCCCAGCGGTCGGAGTTCGCGAAGAAGATTGGCCTGGGCAAGGCCCCGGCCGACCAGCCGCGCCGCCGCGCGTCCTGAGTCACCGGATGACGGCCCAGCCCTTCCGGGGCCGGGCCCAAGCCAAATGAAAACCGCCGCCCGATGAGGAGCGGCGGTTTTTCATTTTAGGCCCCAGATAAAACGTGGCCGGTGGTTCAGACCAGTATGCCGCGCGGCTTGTTGCGCCTTTTCGCCAGGACGTATCGCAGCTTGGCCACCACCACGCGGCGCAAATGTTCCTGTGGCAGATTGGCCGGCCCCTGAATCGACACCTCGACGCCTGTATTGGCGTCGATGGCGGTCGCTTTCACGATCTGACCGATCCGATGGTATTCGACATAGACTTCGTCGTTCCCGGCCATCATCCGGCACCCTGCTTTGAATAAACGCCGGCGCTTAGGCGGCGGAACTTGCAGGATAGTTGGTGTAGTCCAGGGCGGAAGTCCAGAATCGCTCCAGCTTGCGCATCAATTCGTTGGCCTTGTTCAGCTCATCCGTCGACAGGCCCGCTTCACCGAGGGCACCCACCTGCCGCTCGAACAGGGTGTTGATCTTGTCGCGCAGCGCGATGCCCTTGTCCGAGAGGCGGACGCGCACCGACCGGCGGTCATGGGCCGACCGCTCCTGCGTCAGATAGCCGTTCTCATGCATCTTCTTGACGTTGTAGGAGACATTCGACCCCAGGTAGTAGCCCCGCGCGGTCAGTTCCCCCACCGTCAGCTCATCCTCACCGATGTTGTAGAGGATCAAGCTCTGGACGTTGTTGATGTCCTGCACACCTTGCCGGTCCAGTTCGACCTTCAGCACTTCCAGAAAGTGCCGATGCAGCCTTTCGATCAACAGGATGCTGTCGTAGTAAGGTTGCTTCAAAGCCCTCTCCTTCACACTGAACCGACGACATAGAGTGTTCGCCGGCAAGTAAACCGGCATGAACCATTTGGGATACGTAGATTCCATTGGACGGACAAGACTTTAACGCATCGCCCCCGGGTAATCGACCCGATAATGTAAGAAATGCTCAGAATCTGGCGGTCAAGTCGACCCCTTCCTACCCCTAAAGGGTAGGTCGGCCATCCGTTTGTCCGGCGTATATCTTCCGGAGGGATAAGCCGGGCCGAGTCCGCCCGGCCTACCGCTCCGGCGTACGTCAATCGGTGAAGGTGAGATCCCCCGAGGGCACCGGCTGGAAATGCCGTTCCACCTCAGACTCGGATACTTCGGCCAGGGTCGTCGGCCGCCATTTCGGCTGCCGGTCCTTGTCCACCAACTGGGCCCGGATGCCTTCATAAAAGTCATGGCCGGCCATCACCGCCTGGGTCATGCGGTATTCCATGACCAGCACATCCTCGATCTCCAGCGACACGCCCCGGCGCAGCTGGCTCAAGGTCACCTTCAGGCTGGTGGGCGACATCTGCGACAGGGTCTTCACCGTGGCCGACGCCCAGGCGTCGTCGAAGCCCTGCGTTTCATCGCCCAGGCAGGCCAGGATCTCTTCCACCGTCTCGGCGTTGAAGCTGCGGTCGATCGAGGGCGTGTGGGCGGCCAGCGGCGCCTCGCCCGGGAAGGTGGCGTGGCGGGCCAGCAGGGTATCGACGGTGGCGTGCGCATGCGCGCCATAGCTGGCGGCGGCCAACTCGTCCACCAGCGCACCCAGCTGGGCGGAGGGGACGTGGTGTGTGGCGATTCCGGCATAGGCGGCATCGGCGGCGCCCAGGCGGGCGCCGGTCAGCGCCAGGTAGGTGCCCAGCTCCCCCGGCAGGCGGGACAGGAAGTAGCCGCCGCCCACGTCGGGGAAAAGGCCGATGCCCGTCTCCGGCATGGCCAGCAGGGTCTTCTCCGTCGTCACCCGGTGGCTGCCGTGCACCGACAGGCCTACGCCGCCGCCCATGGTGATGCCGTCCAGCAACGCAATGTAGGGCTTCGGGTAGCGCTTGATGCGGCGGTTCAGCCGGTATTCCTCGCGGAAGAAGTCGCGGGCGATGGCGCCATCGCCTTCCCCGCGTTGCAGGGCCTTGCCGCTGTCCCACACGGCGCGCACGTCGCCGCCGGCGCAAAAGGCGCGATCCCCCGCTCCCTGGATCACCACCGCCTTGATGGCTGGGTCCCGGGCCCAGGCGGCCAGCTGCGGATCGATGATGCGGATCATGTCCAAGGTCAGCGCATTCAGCGCCTTGGGTCGGTTCAGCAGCACATGGCCGATGGCGCCGCGCACGGTGCAGATGACGTGGGGCTGTTCCGCCGCCCCCAGGTCCACGGTCTCGTTCATTCCCTCATCCCCTGAAGTTCGCCACGCCCCCTCGAGGGCCGCGGAATTTATCTGTGGGGGCGGCGGCAGGAACCCCGCCCGTTGCCGGAGATCATAGGGAGCGGCACCGGGCAATACCAGCCCAGCGGCCATCGCCACCCCCTGCCCCGCCCCCGGGCAGGGCAGCGTTGACCTGGGCGGGCGGCCCGCCCTCGTCCGCGCCCTTGAGGGGCGGGGAACCCAGGCGTAGCATTCCGTCACCGGTTCCTTACCCAACGTCATTCCCAAACGTCTCAAGGACTTGGAGACCTTTCATGGTTGATCATGCCTCCCTGCCCCGCCGTTTCGGCGGCGATCCCCGCCAGCGTCCGCGCCGCAACCGCGTCGATGCCTGGACGCGCCGGCTGGTGGCGGAAACCCGGCTGTCGGTCGATGACCTGATCTGGCCGGTCTTCGTGGTGGATGGTGAGAACCAGCGGGAGCCCGTGGCCTCCATGCCGGGGGTGGAGCGGCTCAGCATCGACCTGCTGGTGCCGGCCGTGGCCGAGGCGCGCGACCTGGGCATTCCCTGCGTGGCCCTGTTCCCCTGCCTGTCGGCGGACCAGAAGGATCCCATGGGCAGCGAGGCGACCAACCCCGACAACCTGATGTGCCGGGCCCTGCGCGCCATCAAGCGCGAGGTGCCGGACATCGGCACCCTGGGCGACGTGGCGCTGGACCCTTACACCAGCCACGGCCACGACGGCATCGTCACCGACGGCCGCATCCTGAACGACGAGACGGTGGCCGTGCTGGTGCAGCAGTCGCTGGTGCAGGCGGCGGCGGGCTGCGACATCATCGCCCCGTCCGACATGATGGACGGGCGCGTCGGCGCCATCCGCGATGCGCTGGACGAGAGCGGGCATGAGCTGACCCGCATATGCGCCTATGCCGCCAAGTACGCCTCCGCCTTCTACGGCCCCTTCCGCGACGCGGTGAAGACCGGTGGCCTGCTGAAGGGCGACAAGCGCACCTACCAGATGGATTCCGCCAACACCAACGAGGCCCTGCGCGAGGTGCAGCTGGACCTGGAGGAAGGTGCCGATATGGTCATGGTGAAGCCGGGCCTGCCCTACCTGGACATCGTCCACCGGGTGAAGGCGGAGTTCGGCGTGCCCACCTTCGCCTATCAGGTCAGTGGCGAGTTCGCGATGATGAAGGCGGCCGCCCAGAACGGCTGGATGGATTATGAGAAGTCGCTGCTGGAGACACTGCTGGCCTTCCGGCGCGCCGGGGCCGACGCCATCCTGACCTATGGCGCCATCGACGCCGCCCGCCTGCTGCGGGCCGGCCACTGACCGGGCAAGGCGCGGACCGGACGCGCATCCGGTCCGCGCCGCCCTTTCGTCATTCGGGATCGTGGCAGACGGCCTCGATATTGTGCCCGTCGGGATCCAGCACGAAGGCCCCATAATAGTTGGGGTGATAGTGCGGGCGCAGGCCAGGTGCGCCGTTGTCCCGCCCACCCGCGGCGAGGGCCGCGGCGTGGAAGGCGTCGACCGTCTTGCGGTCCGCCGCGGCGAAGCAGACGTGCAGGGCGCCGCCTTGCAGACGCCGCCCCGTACCGATCCAGAAATAGGGTTTGCCGTCGCTGCCGTAGCCGGCGTGGGCACCGGCGCCGGTCATCTCCGCGGTGATGTTCATGAGGCGGGTGATGCCCAATGGGGCCAGGGCGTGGTCGTAAAAGGCGGTGGACGTCGCGAAGTCGGCGACCGAGAAGCCGATGTGATCCAGCACAGGAATGACCCTCCCATATGTTTATTATCGCGTGCCCATCATGCCAGCGTTTCCAGAAAACGCACCAGGCATCGATCGAGCCATCCACCACCTAAAATAGCGCCCCACCCCTCAGCCGCGGCATGAAATCCGACATGCCCCCCTTTGGTCACGATCAAGGGCACCAGCGCCGGGTGCGCCGCCCAGTCGAAGGCCAGATAGGGCTCCGGCGCGATCCAGGGATCGTCCAGCGCGTGGATGACCAGGGTGGGCCGCGTGATGGCGGGCAGGAACTGGAGCGCGCTGTTGACGCGATAGTATTCCTCCGCGTCCCGCCAGCCGTTGGCCGGCGCCACATAGCCGTCGTCGAAGTCGTAGATGGTGCGGGCGCGGCGCACCGCCGCCTGGCGCTCCGCCTCGGCGGTTCCGGGCTCGGCCGGCGTGGCCAGCGTCTCCGCCTTCATCTGGCGCAACAGCCACAGGTGGTAGGGGCGGTTGCGCGCCTTCAGGAAGCGGCGGGAGGTGGCGGACAGGTCGATGGGCGCCGACACGGCCACGCCGCCGCGCACCATGGGCGGCAGCACATCCACTTCCCCCATCAGCTTCAGCACCATGTTGCCGGCCAGGGAATAGCCCACCACCACCACACCCGCCGCCGTCAGGTCCGGCAGGGTGGCGGCAAGGTGCGCCAGCACGGCGCGGGCATCCTGCGTGCGGCCGGCGTGATAGCGCTGGCGCGTCCGGCCGACAAAGGGACCGGCGCCCCGCAGGTTCAGGCGCAGGACGGCATGGCCGCGCGCCAGCACCGCCCCGGCGGCGGCGCGGATGTAGGGGCTGTCCTCCGCCCCCGCCAAGCCGTGGATCAGCACCACCAATGGACGAGCGGCGGCCGGCGCCGCCGGGCGATGCAGCGTGCCGGCCAGGCTGTCCCCGGTGCCGTCGCCCATGGGGAAGACCAGCACCTCGCCCACCGGCAGGGCGTGACGGGGGCGGCGCAGGGTATTGCGCAGGGTCTGCAGGTCGGGGCCCAGCCACGGCAGGCGCGGCTGGAAGGGCGGATAGCCCGGGGGCAAGGGCGGAACGGCGGACGGCACCTTAACGCAGGAAGTCGCGCACGGCCGCCAGTTGCGCCGGGTCCATCAGCGCCGGGGCATGGCCGGCGTCCGCCACCTCGAACAGCGTGGCCTTGGGTCCCCGCTCCGTCATCGCCTGCGCGATCTCCGCCGTCAGCAGGTCGGACTGCAGGCCACGGATGGCCAGCACGGGGCAGCGGATCATGCCCCACACCGGCCATAGATCGACATCGGTGATGGGCTGGGTCTGGAAGGCGCGAGCGATGCCGGTATCGTAGGCCAGGCCCAACGTACCATCGGGCCGCGTCCAATAGCCGTGCTCGGCCAGGTGGCGCCACTGCGCCTCCGTCAGGTCGCCGAAGGGGGCGTAGACCAGGCTGAGGTAGCGCTGCACTTCCTCCACCGTGCGGAAGACAGGGCTGGTGCCGACATAGGTGCCGATGCGTTCCAGCGCCGCCTTGGGCACCAGCGGGCCGACATCGTTCACCACCAGGCGGGTGATGGGGGTGTCGCCCTGGGCCGCCAGGATCATGCCGATCAGGCCGCCCATGGAGGTGCCGACCCAGTCCAGGCTCTCCACATCCAGGCGCGCGATCAGGGCCGCCATGTCGGCCAGATACTGGGGGTAGCCGTAGAGGTCGGGATTGGCCAGCGTGCCGCTCTTGCCGCGGCCCACCACGTCGGGACACACGACGCGGGCGCCCAGGCTGTCCGCCAAATCCGCCGCCAGCACGTCGAAGTCGCGGCCGTTGCGGGTCAGGCCATGGCAGCAAACGATGGTGCGTCCGGGGCGCACACCTTCCGGACTCCACTGCGTGTAGGCCAGGCGGTGGAAGCCCAGGGCGGAGAGACCCCGAAGGGTATGTTCGGTCATGGTCGCCATGGGCAAAGCGATACCATGGGCCCCGGCCCGGGGAAAGCCCACCCTTGGCCAGCAGCGGCGCCATGACCATATGCCGCCCGCGACCGATCGTTCCGGGTAGGACCGTGGAGGGGCGTTCATCGCGGCCGGGCCATTTAGGATCTGTCGCGCCGCCCCCGCCCCCGGTTACACTGGTCGCCCACGGAAGGCATGGGGGATACCGGCTTGGCCAGCGCGG
This sequence comes from Nitrospirillum amazonense, assembly GCF_007828035.1. Lineage (GTDB taxonomy): Bacteria > Pseudomonadota > Alphaproteobacteria > Azospirillales > Azospirillaceae > Nitrospirillum > Nitrospirillum amazonense. The sequence goes on from NZ_VITV01000002.1 coordinate 454,373, forward strand.
GGGGCGACGAGAAGGCGCCCATCATCATCAAGAAGGTGAACAAGGGCGGCGACGGGCACCACGGCGGCGCCTGGAAGGTGGCGTACGCCGACTTCGTCACCGCCATGATGGCCTTCTTCCTGCTGCTGTGGCTGCTGAGCGTGACCACGGCGGAACAGAAGCTGGGCCTGGCCGACTATTTCAGCCCCGCCACCCCGTCCAAGCAGGAAAGCGGCGCCGGCGGCGTGCTGGGCGGCAAGACCATCACGGTCAACGGTGCCGCCATGAACAACAGCTCCCCCACCTCGGTGGCGGTGCCGCTGCCCTCCCGTCCCCAGGCCTCCAACGCCTTCCAGTCGGTGGAGGATGCCACGGACGAGGCCCAGGGCAAGCCGGACGGCAAGGATGAGAAGACCAGCGGCACCACCGACAACAACGGCGGGCGCAGCGACGGCAGCAAGTCGGGCGACGGCCGGCTGGACATGGACCAGAACGGCGACGGCAAGGTGGACGAGCAGGAGCTGAAGCAGGCCCTGGCCCAGCATGAGGACCAGCAGTTCAAGGAAATCGAGAAAGAGGTCCGCCAGGCCATCCAGCAGGTGCCGGAGCTGAAGGCCCTGCAGCAGAACGTCATCATGCAGCGCACCCCGGAGGGGGAGCGGCTGAACCTGGTGGACCAGGATGGCTATTCCATGTTCCCGTCCGGCAGCGCCAAGATGAACACGCAGACGGCCCAGCTTCTGTCGCTGGTGGCGCAGGCGGTGGCCAAGCTGCCGAACAAGGTGTCCATCACCGGCCACACCGACAACACGCCCTTCGCCAACAACGGCAGCGGCAACTACGGCAACTGGGAACTGTCGTCGGACCGCGCCAATGCCAGCCGACGCGCCCTGGCCGCCGCGGGCGTGGCCGAGGACCGCATCGCCTCCGTCGTGGGGCTGGCCGACCGCGACCCGCTCTTCCCTGAGGATCCCAAGTCGCCGCGCAACCGGCGCATCAGCATCACCGTGCTGCGCGAACATCCCCTGACGGAAACGGCCACGCCACGGGGCGCGGCCACCACGCCCTCAGGCGTCCCCACCACCCCGGCCGGCCAGCCCGTGCCGCCCCCGCCCCCCTCGGTCACCAGCCGGCCGGAAGGCGGCGGACACTGAAGAACACGGTTACCCCCAAAGGGAATGCCTCTGGTATGGCCTTACATCTCCCGGTAAAGTTCATCCTGTCCACGACATCGGATATCGTTTTGGCCGGCATGGTTCTTGAGTAGGCCCAGTATTCGCTCCCTTGCCCTCGGGGCGATGTCCCAGGGGCCCTGACCGTTCACGAAAGGCGCGGATGTCCGTCATCCCCCCCCATTCCCGGCCGTTGCAGCAATTCTACCGCTCCGGCCCCATGCCCTGCCCCTATCTGCCCGGGCGCATGGAGCGCAAGCTGTTCACCCGCCTGGTGGGTCAGCAGGCCAGCGGGGTCAATTCCGCCCTGTCCCGCGCCGGTTTCCGCCGCAGCCACGACATCGTCTATCGCCCCGTCTGCAGCGGCTGCGCCGCGTGCGTGCCCGTTCGCATCCCCGTCGCCACCTTCAGCCCCAACAAGACCATGCGCAAGGTCATGCGCGCCAATGCCGACCTGGTGGCGGGCGTTCAGCCGGCCAGCGCCACGGCGGAACAGTTCCAGGTCTTCGCCAGCTACCAGGCCGCGCGGCACAGCGACAGCGACATGAGCCGCATGGGCATGACCGACTATGCCGCCATGATCGAGGAAGGCCAGGTCGACAGCCGGCTGTACACCCTGCGCGACGGCGGCGGCACCCTGATGGGCGCGATTCTGACCGACCGGCTGGATGACGGCTTTTCGGCCGTCTACAGCTTCTACAATCCCGACATGCCGGAACGCAGCCTGGGCACCCACCTGATCCTGACCCTGGTGGATCAAGCCCGCCGTGAGGGCCTGCCCCACGTCTATCTCGGCTACTGGATCGAGGGTAGCCGCAAGATGGACTACAAGCGGCGCTTCCAGCCGCTGGAGGCCTTGGGCCGGGACGGCTGGCTGCCGCTGGATCCCGCGTCCTGACAGCGGTTTTTTGCCATCACACGCCGTCACATTTCCAAAATTCATTGCACAATGCAAAAGCCTCTTTCATTGAGCAAGAGGCTCCCATCGAAACGCGAGTCGGCAGCGCCATATCGCCGCTGAATTAACGGCATGTATATTGCTGTGTTGCGATATGCTTGATAGCGGTACCCATGGGGGGTGCCGCGCCAGGATCTTGAGAAAAGGGTGCCTGCGTTCCATGCGTGCGGTCAGCGGTTTCATCCGCCCTGCGTTCCTGGCCTTGGTTCTGGCGTTGCCGGCGGTGAAGTCGGCGATGGCGCTGAACATCGCCGTGAAGGGGGTGGTGGAGTCCAACTGTTTCGTGTCCGTTTCCACCGGCGATACCAGCCTGTCGACGGACGGCGGCAACGTCATGCTGGGTGACCTGGGTGAGCACTGCAACGAGTCCGCCGGCTACACCGTGGTGCTGTCGTCCAACAACGGCGGCGCCCTTGTCGACGCCAGCGGCAACAAGATCCCCTACACCATCTCTTACGACCAAGTGGATGGCCGCCCGCTGAGCGAGCCGCAGGTGATCAACCGCCTGGATCCGCAGACGGATCTGCGCACCGGCAGCATCCTGCTGAGCCTGCCGCGCCAGACGGTGCGTCATGGCGGCTTTTTCAGCGATACCGTCACGATCACGGTTCGCGCCCGTTAAGGCTGGCCAAGCCGCCGCCATCCCACCAGCCGGGGCAGCGCCAGCAGGCCGACCCAGTCCGTGGCCACATGCACGGCGACGGGGACCAGAAGATTGCCCGCCGCCAGGTAGACCAGGGACAGGAACACCCCCGCCATCATCGTGGCCGCGACCCCGCGCCATCCGAGATACAGATGCGCCAGACCGAACACCAGGGCTGAGGCGGCCATGCCCAAGGGCGCATCCCCCACCGCCAGGGTGATCAGCAGGGGGAGCAGCAGGCGGAACGTCGCCTCTTCGGTCAGGCCGGCGTTCAGCGACAGGACGGCTGCCCAAGCCCCCTCCGCGCCATCGCGCGGCAGCAAGGCCTCGACATCGCCGAACACAGCCGGCAGAAGCCGTCCCCGCTCCCGACAGGCGACCGCCACCACGACCACCGCGCAGGCCGCGACGGCCACCGTGGCGGCGGCGACCAGCACCGTGGCCCCCATGGCCCGTGCCGGCGCCGCCAGCGAGTCGAACTCCGGCGGCAGGTCCCAGAGCTGGCGCAGGCGCCCCAGCAGGGCCAGCGCCCCCAGCGTGCCGCCGCCGAACAGCAGCAGGCTGGTCATCACCCATTTCCTGAAGAAAGCGCGGCGCGCGCTCCCTTCCCCACCGGACCTGAAGGCGGCGAAGGCGCAGGCGTGCCACGGTGTCCAGACTGCAACCAGCGCCAGCACCACGAAAAGCAGGAAGACGGCCATCCGCTGTCCCCGATTCAGGCAGCCGGCGGCGAGAGGCCGGCGGAGACGGAAGCGCGGGGCCAGATGGATGTTCCTCCAGGCCCGTATGCGCCGCGACGGCACCTGGCGCTTGGGGGTTGTGTCCGCGCCCGCTTTGCCGCACAGTGTGGGCAAAATGGTACCGTTAACATAAAAATGTTAACGCTAACGGGAGGGACATCCATGCGGGCAGTCTGGTTCGCCGCCGCCTTGGCTATTCAGCCATGGCTTATCCAATCATGTCTTGCCGCCACGCCGCCGGCCATCGCCGGCTCTTCGGGCTTGACCGTCAGCCCGAACGAGACCCTGGAGATGCAGGGCCTTAGCGTCATCGTCGACCAGATGCACTTCCATCCGGTATTCCGCGACGAAAAGAACGCCGGCATCCAGATCGTGCTGCATGGCGAGCGTATCGCCACCGACGGCGCCGTGCGCCTGAACCCCACGCCGGAACAGTGGGACCCCGTCCCCGCCTTCGTGAAACGCGAGCGCGGCCCCGGCCCCGACCAGCTGACGGTGTACAGCAACTTCCCCGAACAGGGCTTCAGCTACCGCCTGGTCATCACGCCGGAGGGCACCGGCTTCCGCGTGGCGGTGAACATGGATCAGCCGCTGCCGGCGGAGTATGTCGGCAAAGCCGCCTTCAGCCTGGACTTCCTGCCCACCAGCTATTTCGGCAAGACCTATGTGCTGGGTGACAGTTCGGGCCTGTTCCCGCGCAATCCCGCCGGCCCCATGGCCAAGGACGGCTCGGGCGACCCGCTGCCGCTGGCCTCGGGCGGGTCTTCCATCGTGCTGGCGCCGGAGGATCCCCTGACGCGGGTGGCCATCACGTCCGACACGTCGCCCCTGGCGCTGTACGACGCCCGCAACCGGGCGCAGAATGGCTGGTTCGTGGTGCGCGCCTTGATCCCGGCGGGCAAGACCACGGACGCCATCGTCTGGCATGTCCATCCCAACGTCATCAAGAACTGGGTGCGCGATCCCGTCGTCGCCTTCAACCAGGCGGGCTACACGCCCGACCGGGCCAAGGTCGCGACCGTCGAACTCGACCCGCACATGAAGGCGCCCAAGGACATCCAGCTGGTGCGCATCGGCGCCGACGGCAGCCAGACCGTGGCGTTGAAGGGCACCATCAAGCCCTGGGGCAAGTGGCTGCGCTACGACTACGCCACCTTCGACTTCTCCTCGGTGCGCACGCCCGGCATCTACGCCATCTCCTACGCCGGGCACCTGTTCAATCCCTTCCGCATCGCCCCCGATGCCTACGACCATATCTGGCAGCCGTCCCTGGACACCTATCTGGCGGAGCAGATGGACCACATCGCGGTACGCGAGCAGTACCGGGCGTGGCAGGGCCTGTCCCACATCGACGACGCCCGGCAGGCCGCCCCCAACATCCACCATTTCGACGGATATAAAATGGGCCCGCACCTGGACTCACCCTTCAAGCCGGGGGAGCACATTCCCGGCCTGAACGTGGGCGGGTGGCAGGATGCCGGCGACTATGACATCCAGACCTCCGACAACGCCTGGGTGGTGCGCGACCTGGTGCGGGCGCGGGAACTGTTCGGCATGGACTGGGATGAGGACACCATCGACGAGGCGGCGCGCCAGGTGGAGATCCGCAAGCCCGACGGCATCCCCGACGTGCTGCAGCAGATCCGCCACGGCACCCTGCAGCTGCTGGCGCAGTACAAGGTCTTCGGCCATGCCATCGTCGGCATCATCGAGCCGACCCTGAAGCAGTACACCCACCTGGGCGACGCCGGATCGCAGACCGACCGCCTGATCTATGATCCCAAACTGGGTCCAAACGAGAGCAACGGCACCTATTCCGGTGTGCCCGACGACCGCTGGGCCTTCACCTCCGACGTGCCGGCGGACGATTACCATGTGGCCGGCGCCCTGGCTGCCGCCTCGCGCGTGCTGGGGGAGATCGATCCCGACCTGGCCGCCCAGGCACTGGCCGCCGCCAAGGTGATGTGGGCCAACCAGCAGGATCCCAGCGACCGCCTGGACCGGCCGGAACGGGGTGACTGGAACCCTGCGGATCTCATCGACATGGCCGCCTTTTCCGCCACCGTGGATCTGGTGATCACCACCAAGGGCGCCGATCCGCTGTACACCAACAAGCTGAAGTCCCTGCTGCCCACCATCAAGCAGCGCTTCGCCTTCCTGGGCGGCATGGCGACGTTGGCCCTGCCCTACATGGATGCCGACTACCGCGCGCAGCTGACCCAGGCGGTGACGGAGGCCAAGGCCGCCATCGACGCCGAGGCCGCCAAGACGCCCTTCGGCGTGCCGGTGGCCATGGGCACCTGGGCCGGTTCGGGCCAGGTGGCCGGCTTCGGCACCAACATGTACCTGCTGCACAAGGCCTTCCCCGGCATCATCGGCACCCAGTACACCCTGGACGCCCTGGACTATGTGCTGGGCCGCCACCCGGCGACCAACCTGTCCCTGGTTTCCACCGTGGGCACGGAATCCAAGATGATCGCCTACACCCACAACCGGGCGGATTACTCCACCGTGCCGGGCGCCATGGTGCCGGGCGTGCTGGTCATCAAGCCGGACTTCCCGGAGCAGAAGGTGGCCTGGCCCTTCCTGTGGTTCGAAAACGAATCCACCGTGGCCACCACCACCTCCTACATCCTGGCGGCCAACGCCGGGATCATGGTGACCAAGGGGCAGTAAAACCTTATCGCCCCGCCCAAAATGAAAACGCCGGAGTGGTCGCCACTCCGGCGTTTTTCCTTGGGTCCTGACCGGATGGATCAGAACCGGTTGTTACGCGGGAAGCCGTTGGGTGGCAGCTTGCCCTGGGTGCCGCGCGCGCCGCGCCAGGGTGACAGGTCGGTCTCCACCCGGGTACGGTCGCCGGCCCCGCCCATCTTCCACGACAGGCCCTTGGCGCTTTCGAACACGCAGATGTCGGACAGGCTGGCGTCCTTGTACTTCTGCAGGGCGACACCCTTGCCGCGCACCATGACGGGCAGTTCCTCCAGCGCGAAGACCAGCAGTTTGCGGTTGTTGCCGATGACGGCGATGGTGTCGCCCTCCACCGGCACGCAGGCCAGCGCCGTGGCGCCGTCGCCCACGTTCAGCACCTGCTTGCCCGCACGGGTCTGCGCCACCACCTCGTCCGCATCCACCTGGAAGCCGCGGCCGTCGCTGGACGCCACCAGCAGGCGCTTGCCCGGGCGGTAGGGCAGCACGGTGACGATGTCGGCGTCGCCCAGATCGACCATCAGGCGCACCGGCTCGCCAAAGCCGCGGCCGCGCGGCAGGCGGTCGACACCGATGGTGTGGAACTTGCCGGTGCTGGAGAACACCAGCAGCTTGTCCGTCGTCTCGGCATGCAGGACGAAGCGCTCGGCGTCGCCCTCCTTGTACTTGGCCTCCGCCGTCTCGGCGGGCGGCAGGTGGCCCTTCACGGCGCGGATCCAGCCCTTCTCCGACAGGAAGACCGTGACCGACTCACGCTCGATCATGGCCTCCACCGGCACCACCACGTCGGTGGGGGCGTCGCCCACATTGGTACGGCGGGCGCCCAGCTCGGTCGCCTGGCCGAAGCGCTTCTTGGTGGCGGCGACCTCGGCGGCGATGGCCGTCCAGCGCTTGCCGTCGTCGTCCAGCAGGGACAGCAGTTCCGACCGCTCGGCGGTCAGGCTGTCGTGCTCTTTGCGGATCTCCATCTCTTCCAGCTTGCGCAAGGACCGCAGGCGCATGTTCAGGATGGCTTCGGCCTGGACGTCGGTCAGGCCGAAGGCGCGCATCAGCTCGGCCTTGGGTTCATCCTCTTCACGGATGATGCGGATGACCTCATCCAGGTTCAGGTAGGCGATGAGATAGCCGCCCAGCACCTCCAGCCTATGGTCGATCTTGGCCAGGCGGTGGCGGGACCGCCGCACCAGGACCACATTGCGGTGGTCCAGATAGGCGCGCAGCACCTCATGCAGGGTCATGACGCGCGGCACCTGGTCGGCGTCCAGCACGTTCATGTTCAGCGGAATTCTCACTTCCAGGTCGGTGTTGCGGAACAGCTGTTCCATCAGCACCGCCGGGTCGACATTGCGGCTCTTGGGCACCAGCACCAGCCGCACATCCTCCGCCGACTCGTCGCGCACATCCTCCAGCAGGGGCAGCTTACGCTCCATGAGGAGTTCGGCGATCTTCTCCACCAGGCGGGACTTCTGCACCTGGTAGGGGATCTGGGTGACGACGATCTGCCAGGTGCCCTGGGCCAGCTTTTCGCTCTCCCACTTGGCGCGCAGGCGGAAGCCGCCGCGGCCCGTGCGGTAAGCCTCGCGCACGGCATCGCGGCTTTCCACCAGCACGCCGCCGGTGGGGAAGTCGGGGCCGGGCATCAGGGTGACCAGTTCATCCACCGTCACCGGCCGGCGGCGATCTTCCGGCACCAGCAGCTCCCGGTCGATGATCAGGCTGAGGGCGTCGCAGATCTCGCCGGCGTTGTGCGGCGGGATGCTGGTGGCCATGCCCACGGCGATGCCGGCCGAGCCGTTGGCCAGCAGGTTGGGGAAGGCCGACGGCAGCACCACCGGCTCCTCGCCGTCGCCATCGTAGGTGGCGCGGAAATCGACCGCGTCCTCATCGATGCCGTCCAGCAGGGCCTTGGCCACCTCGGTCAGGCGGGCCTCGGTGTATCGCATGGCGGCGGCGTTATCGCCGTCGATGTTGCCGAAATTGCCCTGGCCCTGGACCAAGGGATAACGGGCGGCGAAGTCCTGGGCCAGGCGCACCAGCGCGTCATAGACCGAGGCGTCGCCGTGGGGGTGGAACTTGCCGATGACATCGCCCACCACGCGGGCCGACTTCTTGGGCGGCGTGGTGGGTTCCAGCTTCAGCTGGCTCATGGCGAACAACAGGCGGCGGTGCACCGGCTTCAGCCCGTCGCGCACATCGGGCAGCGACCGCGACACGATGGTCGACAGGGCGTAGGACAGGTAACGCTCGCCCAGCGCATCGGCCAGGGGCTTATCGAGAATCTCGGTGGCATCGGTCATGGTGCGGCGACACTACCAGATATGGTGGGCCGATTGCCAGACATGGTGCAGCCGTAGAAAGGTCACGTTTCCTGCGGCTCCCCCCCATCCGTCCCGGGGATCGAAAGGCCATTTGTGCGCAAGTAACGCTCCACCAGGCGCTGGCGGGCTGGCGGCACCTCGGCATGGCGCTGGGCGAAGACATGCCGTTCCAGGAAATAGCCGGTCAGGCGCAGGCCGGCCGCCACATCCTCCTCCCCGCCGCCCTGGAAGCCCAGGCCGATGAGGAAACCCGGCAAGGGCAGCAGCTTGTCCCGGTAGGGCTCCCCCGCCGAGGCCGACACGGCGCGGCCGGTGCGGGGGCTGACGTAGGCCAGCTGGTCGTTCGGGTTGCCGACGGGCTGGCCGGTGCTGGCGCATTGCGTCAGGTCCAGGCCGAAGCCCACTTCCTCCAGCAGCCCCACCTCCCACCGCACGTAGACGGCGGGCCAAATGTCCAGGTCCAGGGCGGCGAACAGGGCCAGGGTGGCATCATAGAGGCCGGGGTGGGCCTCGCGCTCCGCCAGCATGGCGTCCATCAAGGCGGTGGCCGCGACGATGGCAGCCAGGCGCAAGGGGTCGTCCAGGTAAAGGCCGGTGGCGGAGCGCACGGGCTCCACCGTCCAGGTGCCCAGCTGGTCGGCGGTGCGGGCCCGCCAGCGGGCGGTGAGCTGCGCGCCCGGTTCCAGCGCGCCGCGATAGCGTGACGACTGCCCGCCGTGCAGCACGCCGGCGTGACGGCCATGCTCCCGCGTCAGCATGACCACCAGCGCGGCGGTGTCGCCGAACGGCCGGGCCGAAAGCACGATGGCGTCGTCAGTCCATTCCATGGAAGCTTTCTAGCAGATTGCGCCCCGGACGGTGTATGCCAATGCTCTCGTGCCGTCGTTTAGGCCAACGGTGTCACTGCTGAGTTTTTTAGTATACCCTGCATTAATAACCCTGGAACCGAGCGCCCGCGTGCACAGCCCATCTACTGGCAATCATTGGACTATGAGGGCTGGTTCACCGCGCGGACTGGTCATGGTGCTTGTCACGCCGCCGGTGTTGACATGAACGTGAGCAAGCCCGCCCGTTTGAAGGGTCCCTCCCCCGCCGCTGCACCGGCCTTGAGCGATGGCGAGCGCCTGACGCTGGAGCGGTACAGCCTAGCGGCGGCGGCCAGCAATGAGGGGCTGTACGACTGGGACCTGCGCACCGACCAAGTCTATTACGGTGAGACCTGGAAGGCGCTGCTGGGCTATGCCGAGGATGAGATCGGCACCTCGCCCGACGAATGGCTGAAACGGGTGGACCCGGACGACCTCATCTGGCTGCAGGCCACCCTGGACGCCCAGGCCAGCGCCGGCGGCAAGCCCTTTCAGATCGAATACCGCATCACCCACCGCAACGGCCATGTGCTGTGGATGATGTGCCGCGGCATCGTCGTGCTGGACGATGAGGGGGAGCCGATCCGCATCGTCGGCGCCCAGCGCGACATCACCGACCGCAAGAACGCCGAGGAACAGCTGCGCCTGAGCGAGGAGCGTTATGCCCTGGCCGCCCAGGGCGCCAACGACGGGCTGTGGGACTGGCACGTGGCCTCGGACCAGCTCTACTGCTCCCCCCGCTGGACGGCCATGCTGGGCATCGGCGGCGGGGCGCGCACCAGCACCATGGAGGACTGGTACGCCCAGATCGACGGCGAGGACCGCCCCCGCCTGCGCGCGGCGGTGGACACCCACCTGGCCGGCGGCAGCGCGCACCTGGAGGAAGAGGTGCGCACCCGCCACGCCGGCGGGGCGGAGCTGTGGGTGCTGATCCGCGGCGTGGCCATCCGCGATGAGGAGGGCGAGGCCATCCGCATGGCGGGCTCCATGACCGACATCACGGCGCGCAAGCGGGCGGAACAGCAGTTGCTGTTCGACGCCTTCCACGACGGTCTGACCCGCCTGCCCAACCGCATGCTGCTGCTCGACCGCATCGGCCAGGCGCTGGGCCGCCGGCGACGGCCGGAAGAGGCGCAGTTCGCCGTGATGATCTTCGACATCGATCACTTTAAGACGGTGAACGACAGCCTGGGCCCCCTGGTGGGGGATGAGGTGCTGTGCGCCGTGGGCCAGCGGCTGGACGGCGCCCGCCGCAGCGGCGACACCGTGGCCCGCCTGTCCGCTGACGAGTACGGCGTGCTGATGGACGGCGTGCTGGACGTGAAGGCGGCGGTGGACGCGGCCGAGCGCCTGGCGTCAGCGGTGGCCGAGCCCCTGACCCTGTCCAACGGGCAGGAGGTGGTGATGAACGTCACCGCCGGCATCGCCCTGTCCGGCTCCGGCTACGCGTCGGCCGGCGACATGCTGCGCGACGCGGGTCTGGCCATGTTCCGCGCCAAGACCAGCGGCCGCAACCGGGTGGAGATGTTCGACGACGCGCTGCGCGAGCGCGCGCTGACCCGCCTCCGCCTGGAATCGGATCTGCGCCACGCCATCGAGGGCCGGCAGTTCCGCCTGTTCTACCAGCCCATCGTGCGCCTGGCGGACGGCTCGGTGGCGGGGTTCGAGGCGCTGATGCGCTGGTTCCATCCCGAGCGCGGCATGATCCCGCCCAGCGACTTCGTCCACCTGGCGGAGGAAACGGGCCTGATCCTGAAGATGGGCCGCTGGGCCCTGGTGGAGGCCACGCGCCAGTTGGCGGAGTGGCAAGGCCGCTTCAGCCCCGACCTGTTCATGAGCGTCAACGTCTCCGGCCGCCAGCTCATGGAGGACGACCTGGTGGCGGCGGTGACGGAGACGCTGGACACCCACCGCATCACCCCCGGCACGCTGAAGCTGGAGATCACCGAAAGCCTGCTGCTGGACGACCCCGGCCGCTGCCTGGGCATCATGGAGGCCTTGAAGCGCAAGGACGTGAAGCTGTCGCTGGACGACTTCGGCACCGGCTTCTCCTCGCTCAGCTACCTGCACCGCTATCCCATCGGCACCCTGAAGATCGACCGCAGCTTCGTGCGCGCCGCCGGCGAAAGCGACCGCCGCAGCGCCATCGCCCGCATCATCACCCTGCTGGCCCAGGCCCTGGACCTGGAGGTCATCGCCGAGGGCATCGAGAAGGAGGCCGAGGCCGACTTCCTGCGCGGCCTGCACTGCCAGTTCGGCCAAGGCTTCCACTTCGCCCCGCCCCTGCCCAAGGAGGCCGTGGAAGACCTGATGGACGCGCGCCGCCGCAGCCGTGAAGTGCTGGAGGGCTTGTCGGCGCTCCGGGGGCTGCCACCCAAGGGGCGGTGAGCGCCCAAGGTGACAATGCGGAACCGCCAAAGGTGAGCATGAAAGTCTATTTTGAAATAGCGCCTTCCCCCGATGAGGAGCAGGAGCCTCAAAAGCCGGGGTTTAACGCCCTCATACATGAGGTCTGCGTCGGTCGTGGATGGTGCGGAAGCGTAGTTGACAATCAACCGCGTCATGTCAGCATGTTCATTCCGGAAAGTGGCCCGGTGACAGCCGATCAATTCGTCGACTGGCTATTTTTGGCCGAGGGTATAGACCTGTTGGAAGATGTGTCGAAATGGCAGCCGCATAAAGATGCGCTTCGCGACATATTCATCCGCCACATGGGCGCTGATGTCGTAGATGCCCACAAACTTAAGTGGGACTTCAGCTAACACATTGTTGCGTCAATCACCCTATTCCGGCGGACACCCCCGCTTTTGAAGCCGCAGCCGTCAAGTGCTGGAAGGACTGTCGGCGCTCCGGGGGCTGCCGCCCAAGGCGCGGTGAGCTTGGATCAGCTTGCGCGGCGGTAGTGCTTATTGCTTGGTCAAACGCTGCTTCCGTCGGTTTAGTGCCTGCTTCATCCGTGCAGCAATATCCATTGACGGGTGTAGAATGTTGAGAATTTCCAGACGGTCACGCACCTCTTGGAAGCGATAGACGATCAAATGCCTGCCAACGTTGTAGACCAGAAATGGCCCGGGAACATCGGCACGGCGGCGCCCCAGTTGTGGGTTGCGCGCCAATTTTTCAAACGCCAGGAATAGCGCTCGAATATAAGATTCCGCCTGGGCATCGCCCCATTCCCGGGCGGTGTAGTCCTCGATTTCGACTAGATCCAATCCCGCTTCATGGGAAAGGACATAGCTCTGCTTCGTCATCGGGAAGACTGGCCTTCCCGGCGAGCACGGCCTTCTGCAAGCAGGCTTTCGACAGATGCGTCCGAGAGATCATCTTCATCCAACTGCTGTGCACTCAAGACCAGGTAGTCACCCAATAGCTTACGGGCCTGTTCTTCCTGGCGCTTTTGGTCTTCGCGGATTAAATGTCTGATGTATTCGCTGGCGCTGTACTGGCCCTCTGCCGCCTGTTTTTCGACATACGCTCGCATTGCCTCTGGCATGGAAACGTTCAGGGTGCTCATCTCAAGGCCGCTCCTTCCAGATCCAACAGCGCCATGGTACGATATGGCCAAAATTTGTCAAATTTTGGCGCCCGATCGAATCGCAATCCGGGCTCCTGTCCCTCTCCTTTGTTCGCGCATCGTGCAGCAGCCGACGCCCAGGCGCACTGTTTGGGACCAGCCGGGCGGCGCTATTTCTGAAGGCGTCGCCGCATGTCCTGGTAGGCGGCGGCGATCAGCGCCGTGAGCGCTGCGGTATCATGCGCCTGGCCCCAGCGCAGCTTCACATGGCGCATGCGCTTGCCGGTGCCCTGCAACAGGCTGGCGGGATCGTCCAGGTCGGCGCCATGGAAGAAGCCCACGCTGGCATGCGCCGTATAGGCGCCGACGTAGGCGAAGGCCGCGTCACCCACGCATGCCATAGGTTGGCGGTCGTGGATCAGTTCCCGCACATCGTCACCGCAGCCGCGCAGCGCCTCGAACCACGGCTGGATCATCAGGCGCAGGGGATCACCCTGGGCGAACCAGGCGTCGACCTCGGGATCGCGCCGCACGGCGCCCGGCAGGAGGAAGAGAGCGTCCATGGGCGCAGTTTGGCAGGCCGGCTGGAAATGTCGAGGCGGGCACGCCGGCGGCCCCGCTTTCACCCCCATTGCATCGACAACCATGTTTATTCATAACTGTTAAGGTCAATAAACAATGGAGATGGGGATGGACACGGTGGGCACCATGGATCGGCGGATGCTTTTGCAGGCCGCGGCGACGGCCGGCATCGCCGGGGCGATCGTGGCGGATCGCGCGGAGGCCGCCGCCCCGGCAGCGCCCCCGACCCCGCTCAGCACCGTGCCCCTGCAACTGCCCGCCACGGAATTCACCTATGAGGCGGTGGTGGACCTGGAGCCCATGATCACCCTGGGCCGGTCCCCGCTGGGGGAACGGCGCATGGTGCCCATCACCGGTGGCATGTTCCAGGGGCCGCGCATCAAGGGCACGGTTCTGGGCGGCGGCGCCGACCGGCAGCTGGTCCGGTCCGACGGCGTGCTGCTGCTGAACGCCCTCTATGAGTTGAAGACGGATGACGGCGCCATCATCACCGTGAACAACCGGGCGCTCATCGACACGCCGCCGGGCCAGCCCCCCTACGCGTACTCCGTCCTGGAGTTTACTGCCCCGGAAGGGCCGCACGCCTGGCTGAACCGCGGCATCTTCGTCGGCACCGTGCATGGCCTGCCGCCCGAGCGGCACGCCGTCCTGATCCGCGTCTACAAGGTCGTCTGAGCGGCCCCCGTCCCGCTCAAGTCTTCCAGGATGGGGCAGTCGGGGCGGTCGTCGCCGGCGCAGCAATGGGCCAGGTGGCGCAGCGTGTCGGCCATGGCCTGCATCTCGCGGATGCGGGTGTCCAGGTCGGCCAGGTGGCGTTGGGCGATGGCCTTGACCTCTCGGCTGGAACGCTCGCGGTCGCGCCACAGGGACAGCAGCTGGGCGATCTCCGCCATGTCGAAGCCCAGGCTGCGTGCCCGCTTGATGAAGCGCAGCTCATTGATCTCGCGGGCGTCGTATTCGCGGTAATTGCCCTCCGACCGGCTGGAGGGACGTACCAGGCCGACCTCGTCGTAATAGCGGATCATCTTGACGCTGACGCCGGATGCCTTGGAGGCCTGGCCTATGTTCATGACGCGTGGCCCCCTTTGAAGGTCGCCAGGGCGGCGCTCATGGCCGCCACCACAGGTGTCCAATCCCCCAGCGTCGCCTGGCGGAACAGGCGCATGCTGGGGTACCAGGGCGTGTCCGCCCGCTGGTCCATCCAGCGCCAGTCCGCGTCGGTGATCACCATGGTCCATACCGGGCGGCCCAGGGCGCCCGCGACATGGGCCGGGCCGGTGTCCGGGGTGATCACCAGGTCCAGCAGGGTCATGATGGCGGCGGTGTCCGCCCAGTCGCGCACCTCCGGCGCCAGGTCCAGCAGGTTGGGCGGCGGCGTCAGCCCATCGACGGCGCCCCTGCCCTCCGGCCGCTGCAGGCCGATGAAGGTCACGTCGGGATGTGCCTCCAGCAGGGGCAGCAGCGCCCGCAGGCCCGGTGAGCGCCACGCATCGACGGGGAACTGGGGATTGCCCGCCCACAGCAGGCCCACGCGGCGGCGGGGCACGTCCGCCAGGCGCGCCCGCCACGCCGCCACCCGCTCCGGCGCCGCGCTCAGATAGGGGCCATTCCACGGGATGGTGTCCACCGTCAGGCCCAGGGCCTCCGGCAGATCCATCATGGCGATCTGATAATCGGGCGCCAGCGGCAAGGGCTGGCCGCGCAGCACCACGTCCCCCGGCCGCTGGCCGGGCCATAGCGCGGGTGGCCAGAGCACCGAGAGCGCGTGCGGGGATTCGAACAGCAGCCGCCCCACCCGGGCCGCCGCCTGGGGCAGCAGGCGCAGCATGCTGATGGTGTCGCCGGCGCCCTGCTCGTCCCAAACCACCAGGCTCTTGCCGGGAAGGGCGCGGCCGTCCCACTCAGGCACACCCTGGTGGCGCCGCGGCAGGGGCGTCAGATGCCAGCGCCGGCGATACAGGGGAAAGCCAGCGCGGTAATCGCCCAGGCGCAGGTGGCAGTGCGCCATGCTCATGGCCAACTCTGGATCATCCGGTGTCAGGGCCAGTTGGCGGGCGCCGACCTTCAGCGCGTCGGCCGTATACCCCTGGTAACGCAGCGCGCGGGCCAGGATGCCGTAGGGCTCCGGCCGGGTGGGATGGGCGGCGATCAGGCCGCGCGCCATCTCGGCCGCCACCGCCATCTCCCCCCTCGCCGCATGCAGCTCCGCCCGGCTGGCCGCCGCTTCGAACAGGCCGGGCCGCAGCCGCAGGGCATGGTCCAGCAGGCGGGCGGCCTCGGCCTCATGACCGCCCCGCTGGCGCAGCAGATCCCCCAGATTGACCAGCGCCACCACCTCATCCGGCGCCACTGCCAGGACGGCACGGAAGGCGGCCTCCGCCTCCTCCTTCCTGTCCAGGCGCAGCAGGCAGCGGCCCAGGCCCAGTTGGGCCTGGGCCAGCTGGTTGGGCAAGCGGGTCAGCAGCCGGTAGGCGTCGGCGGCCTCCTCCACCCGGCCCAAATCCTCCAGGATCTGGGCGCGGGCCAGGTGCGCCGGGCCATGGCGCGGCGCCAGGGCCACGACCTGGCCATAGGTCGCCAGGGCGGCCAACCGATCGCCCCGCTGGCGCTGGGCCTGGGCCAGGTTGGCGCGATAGTCGACATTGCCGCCGTCCAGCGCGATGGCCTGGGCAATCAGGCCCTCACCCGCCACAGCACGGCCGGTCTGGACGAACAGCACGCCTTGCAGGTGCAAGGCGTCGGCGCAGTCCGGCATGGCGCGCAGGATCTGGCCGTACAAGTCCTCCGCCTGATCCAGGCGGCCGGACTGGTGATGGTCCAGGGCCACGGCCAAGACCTCTCCCACGGTGGGCATGCGTCGCTTTCCTACGTCATCCAGAGGCTGAAACCGTACACCAGGCGCCTGGTCCGAAGCACGCGCCTCCGGCGGACCGTCACGAACCGGGCACCTGGAAGCGGCGCAGGCGCAGGGCATTGGTCAGCACGCTGACGCTGGACAGCGCCATGGCGCCGGCCGCCACCATGGGCGACAGCAGCCAGCCGGTGACGGGATAGAGCAGCCCGGCGGCCAGGGGGATCAGCACCACGTTGTAGCCGAAGGCCCAGGCCAGGTTCTGGCGGATATTGCCCAGCACGGCGCGGCTGAGGGCGATGGCCGTGGCCACCCCGCGCAGGTCGCCCCGCACCAGCACCACATCGGCCGCCTCGATGGCGATGTCGGTGCCCGCACCCATGGCCAGGCCGACATCCGCCGTCGCCAGGGCCGGGGCGTCGTTCACCCCATCGCCGGCGAAGGCGACGCGGCCGTGGCGCCGCTGCAATTCCGCCACCGCCGCCACCTTGCCCTCCGGCAGCACCTCGGCCGCCACCTCATCGATGCCCAGCGTCTTGGCCACGGCTTCCGCCGTGCGGTGGTTGTCGCCGGTGACCATGATGACCGTCAGGCCGGCGCCGTGCAGCGTGCGCACCACCTCGGCCGCCTCGGGCTTCACCGGGTCGGCCACGGCCAGGATGGCGGCCAGCCGGCCGTCGATGGCGGCGTAGAGCGGGCTCTTGCCCTCCCCGCCCAGCCGGGCGGCAGCCTCCGCCACCGGCGCCACGCCGATGCCCAGGCGGGTCATGTAGCGGTCGGCGCCCACGGCCACCACGCGGCCCTCGACCGTAGCCTGCGCGCCGAAGCCGGGTTCCGCGCGGAAGCCGTCCGCCGCCGGCGGGGTGAGGCCGCGCGCCCGGGCCCCGGCCACGATGGCCTGGGCGATGGGGTGTTCCGATCGCCCCTCGACCGCCGCCACCAGGCGCAGCACCTCGTCCTCGGCAAACCCCTCCACCACCGCCAGGTCGGTCAGCGCCGGCTGCCCCAGGGTCAGGGTGCCGGTCTTGTCGAAGGCCACGGCGCGCACGTCGCGCAGGCCCTGCAAGGCGTCGCCCTGGCGGAACAGGATGCCCAGCTCCGCCGCCTTGCCCGTGCCCACCATGATGGAGGTGGGTGTCGCCAGGCCCATGGCGCAGGGGCAGGCGATGATCAGCACTGCCACGGCGTTGACCAGGGCGTAGCTGAGCTGCGGCCCCGGCCCGAAGAAGTACCAGGCGGCGAAGGTCAGCAGCGCCGCCGCCATGACCGCCGGCACGAACCAGGCCGTCACCTGGTCCACCGCCGCCTGGATGGGCAGCTTGGCACCCTGCGCCGTCTCCACCATGCGCACGATCTGGGACAGCAGGGTGGCCGCCCCCACCTTCTCCGCCCGGAAGCGGAAGGACCCGGTCTTGTTGACCGTGCCGCCCACGACCGACGCGCCGGGTCCCTTCTCCACCGGCAGCGGCTCCCCGGTGATCATGCTTTCATCGACGAAGGACGACCCGTCCAGCACGCTGCCGTCCACCGGCACGCGCTCACCGGGGCGCACCAGGACGATGTCGCCCACCACCACGCTCGCGATGGGCAGTTCCAGGGTCTGGCCGCTCCGCTCCACCCGCGCCGTCTTGGCCTGCAGGGTCAGCAGGCGCTTGATGGCCTCGCTGGTTCGGCCCTTGGCCCGCGCTTCGAACAGGCGGCCCACCAGGATCAGGGTGACGATGACGGCCGCCGCCTCGAAATAGACGTTGTCGGTGCCGGCGGGCAACAGATGCGGCGCGACCGTGGCCACGGTGGAATAGAGGAAGGCGGCACCCGCCCCCAGCACGACCAGGGAATTCATGTCCGGCGTGGCCCGCGCCAGATTGGGCACGCCCTTGGCGAAGAAGCGGCCGCCGGGTACGGCCAGGACGAAGGCCGCCAGCACCAGGCTGACCCAGCGCCAGGGCTGCTCCCCCACCGCGCCCACCAGCCAATGGTGGACCCCTGGAATGAAGTGCCGCGCCATCTCCACCGCGAACAGGGGCACGGTGGCGATGGCGGCGAGCGCCACGGCCCGCTTCAGGGCATCGATCTCCGCCGCCCGCGCCTCGCGCTCCCGGTCCGTCTGCGCGGCCGCATCCTCCGGCCCCAAGGGCTTCGCCTCATAGCCGATCCTGGTGGCCGCACCCGCCACAGCGGCGACATCCGCGCCATCGACCAGCACCACGCTGGCCCGCTCCGTCGCCAGGTTCACGGTGGCCTCCACCACGCCCGGCGCCGCGCGCAACGCCTTCTCCACCCGCGCGACACAGCCGGCGCAGGTCATGCCCTGGATGGCGAGCTCTACGGTGTGGGTGCCGGCGTCATAACCGGCCTTGGCGATGGCCTCGATCACGTCAGGCAGGCGCCCGCCCTCGGCCAGTTCCACATGGGCGCGTTCCGCCGCCAGGTTCACGGTGGCGGCGGCCACGCCCGGCACGGCGGCGATCGCCTTCTCCACCCGGCGCACGCAGCCGGCACAGGTCATGCCGGCTATGGGGATGTCGATGGTACCAGGGGCGGCGGGCGGAACGGCGGCGACATGGGACATTTCAGTCTCCTCGACGAGATGTCCCGTATAGATAGACCCTCCCACGATGGGAGGGTCAAGGGCGGCGGCATGACGGCAGCGCGGGGCTGACGCCCTGTCGTGTCAGGCGTTAAAATCCAGCCCCCACTGGCTGTAGCTGTCGGGCTTCTCCGCCCAGTCCTCGCGCACCTTCACGAACAGCATGACGTGCACGCGGCGGTCCAGGATTTCCTCAAGTTCCACGCGAGCGGCGGCGCCGATGGACTTGATCTTGCTGCCACCCTTGCCCAGCACGATGGCCTTCTGGTTGGGGCGCTGGACGTAGACGATCTGGGAGATTTTGACGGAGCCATCCTCGAACTCCTCCCACGCCTCGGTCTCCACCGCCACGGCGTAGGGCAGTTCCTGGTGCAGCTGCAGGAACAGCTTCTCGCGCGTGATCTCGGCCGCCAGCAGGCGCTGCGGCATGTCGGACAGCTGGTCCTCCGGGAACAGCCAGGGGCCTTCCGGCAGGCGGGCGGCCAGCTTGTCCAGGAAGTCCTTCAGGCCGTCGCCGGTCAGGGCGGAGATCATGAAGATGTCGGTGAACACGCCCGTCTCGTTGAAGCGCGCCGCCAGTTCCAGCAGCCGCTCATAGGGGATCAGGTCGATCTTGTTCAGGATCAGGATGGCCTGGCGCTTGCTGTCCTTCAGGCGCTGGATGATGCCGTTGGTATCATCATCCACGCGGCGCGAGGCGTCGACCAGCACGGCCACCAGGTCCGCCTCCTCCGCCCCCGACCAGGCGGCGGCCACCATGGCGCGCTCCAGCCGCTTCTTGGGCGTGAAGATGCCGGGCAGGTCGACGAACAGGATCTGGGCGCGGTCGTGCATGCCGATGCCCAGCACGCGGGAGCGGGTGGTCTGCACCTTGGGGCTGACGATGGACACCTTGCTGCCCACCGCCGCGTTCAGCAGGGTGGACTTGCCGGCGTTGGGCGCGCCAACCAGGGCGACGAAACCGCAGCGCATGGGCGCGAGCGGCGTGCCGTCCCCCTCCTCCTCGTCATCCTCATAGTCGTCTTCATCGTCCAGGTACTGGTCTTCACCCTCGGGCGCCTCCTGCGCCTCGTGCTCGGGGCCCGTGGCACCGGCCACCGTGTCCTCATCGGGGGGAAGGCCGTCCTGGCCGTGTTCGACGTCGCTCATCACTCACATCCTCAAAGGGAACGGCGGGCCCGGACACCCTTTGGCATCCGCCCGCCGCCGCATGCGCGGCTTCATGACACAGACCGCGCGCCGGCACCAGCGGCGGCACGGCATCCAAGGATTGCGCAGGCGGCCGGCGCACAGCACCGCCTCGGAAATTTAACAAGGGCTTAGGGGATGCCCGGGCTATAGCTCGACCGCGCCGGCTTCGGCCGGCACACGGTCCCAGTCTACCAGGAGCCCGCTTCGATGTCCCTGCCGCACCGCCTGGCCCCGCGTCAACTGGCGCTCGCCGCCGCGCTCGCCTCAGCTGTCATTCTTCCCGCCCAGGCCCGCGACCTGGACATCGAGGCGCACCGCGGCGGCCGCGCCCTGTGGCCGGAGAACACGCTGCAGTCCTTCGCCCACGCCCTGTCGCTGGGCGTGACCACCTTGGAGATGGACATGAACATCACCAAGGACGGCACCGTCATCATTTCGCATGAGCGGCACCTGAACCCCGACCTGGCCAAGGGGCCGGACGGCGCCTACGTCACCGCCCCCACCCCGGCCTTCTTCAGCCTGACGCTGGAGCAGATCAAGAAGTACGACGTCGGCCAGCTGCGCCCGGGCAGCGCCTATGGCAGCCACTTCCCCGACCAGCGCCCCATTCCCGGCACGCCCATCCCCACCCTGAAAGAGGTCATCGACCTGGTGAAGCGGTCGGGCAACAAGACCGTGAAGATGAACATCGAGACCAAGATCGACCCCAGCCATCCCGAGGACAGCCCCACGCCGGAGGTCTTCGTGGACACAGTGCTGGCCGTGCTGAAGGCCGAGAAGTTCGAGGACCGGGTGATGATCCAGTCCTTCGACTGGCGCACCCTGCAGGTGGTGCAGCAAAAGGCCCCCGCCATTCCCACCGTTTACCTGACGGAGCAGGATCCGCGCGAGCCCTCGGTCAGCCTGACCGCCAAGCTGCCCTGGACTGCCGGCTTCGACCCCGTGGACCACGGCGGCAGCGTGCCCAAGGCGGTGAAGGCGGCCGGCGGCAAGGTCTGGTCGCCGCTCCACACCGACATCGACGCCGGCTTGGTGCAGGAAGCGCACAGCCTGGGCCTGACCGTCATCCCCTGGACGGTGAACAAGGCGGAGGACATGGCCAAGCTGATCGACATGGGCGTGGACGGCATCATCTCCGACCAGCCGGTGCTGCTGCGCGAGGCGGCCGCCGCCAAGGGCATCGCCCTGCCCAAGGCCTTCCCCGTCGAGGCCGTGCCGGGCAAGAAGCACTGAGCTAGGCCCCTCTCTCCCCTCTTTCCGCCACGCCCCGGCCGGGTTCTCCCGCCGGGGCGTTTTCTTTTCAGCTTCCTCTTGTCGGTTTCATATCGTTCGCTATATCGTACGATATGTTTTCCGATCAAACGACATCCCATCCCCCTTACCTGGCCATGGGCGGGCGCGGCGGGTGGCATCATTGGAAGCACGGCGGCGGTTTCAGCGGGGGCGGCGGCTTCTGGGGCGGTGGCGGGGGCGGCATGCCTGGCAGCCGCAAGCTGTCGTCCGCCGACCTGGAACTGCTGCTGCTGGCGCTGCTGGAGCGCAAGCCGGCCCATGGCTATGAGTTGATCCGCGCCGTGGAAGAACAGTCCGGCGGCTTCTACACCCCCAGCCCCGGCGTCATTTACCCGGCGCTGACCTTCCTGGCGGAGATCGGCTACGCGGCAGCGGAGCCGGAGGGCAACCGCAAGCTCTACCGCATCACCGACAGCGGACGCGCCCACCTGGAGGGCCACCGCGGCACGGCCGTCGCCATCCTGGAGGGCCTGCGCCGCATCGGCGGCCGGATGGAGCAGGTGCGCGAGGCCTTCGCCGGCGTCACCGACGCCGATCCCGCGGCGTCCGAAGATCTGCACCAGGCGCGCCACGCCCTGAAATCCGCCCTTTACGGCAAGCGCGGCTGCGATGCCGCCGAGGCCCGGCGCCTGGCCGCCATCCTGCGGCGCGCCACGGCGGAGATTCTGACTCCCTCCTCCTTGAATGACGACGGGGCAACCGTCCCCGCCTCTCAACCCGACAGACCTGACCTAGGTGACCGAATGACCGACACCCCCCGCCACCAGATCGGCCGTATGCGCTTCGACACCCGTCGGCGCACATTGACCGTGACCAGCGTGGCGCACCTGACGCCCAAGATGCTGCGCGTCGTCCTGACCTCGCCGGAGTTGGCGGACTTCGACAGCCGCGGCGCCGATGACCATATCAAGCTGTTCTTCTCCGGCCCGGATGGCCAGCCGTTGATGCGCGACTACACCCCCCGCGCCTTCAGCCAGGCGGACCGCACCCTGACCCTGGACTTCGCCCTGCATGACGCCGGCCCGGCCACGGCCTGGGCCCTGGGCGCCAAGGTGGGCGACACGCTGGAGATCGGCGGCCCGCGCGGCTCCATGATCGTGCCGGATGATTTCGACTGGTACCTGCTGGTCGCCGACGAGACGGGCCTGCCCGCCATCGGCCGCCGGCTGGAGGAGCTGCGCCCGGGCGTACCGGTCCACACCGTGGTGGCCGTCGACAGCGCCGCGGAGATTCAGGCTATCGAGACCAAGGCGCGCTGGACCGCCCACTGGGTCACCCGCGACAGCCATGGCACGGACGACGCCGCCACCCTGCGCCGGGCGGTCGAGGGTATCCAGTTGCCGCCAGGCGACGGCTATGTCTGGATCGCCGCCGAGGCCACCGTGGCCAAGGCCCTGCGCGCCTATGTGCTGGAGGACCGCAAGCACCCGGCGCAATGGATGCGGGCGTCCGGCTATTGGCTGCGTGGCGAGGCGGGCGCGCACGAGAACCTTTGAGCTTCAGCCGTAGAGGTCGGTGCGCATGGCGTGATCGTAATGCGCATCGATCGCCTCTGCCTCCGCCGTGCTTTTGCGGGTCATGGCGGCCAGCATCTGGCCCGGCGTCGGCAGGCTGCCGCGCGCCAGCCTTGAGGCCGGGTCCCAAAAGCGGGCCCGGTTCAAGGCCTTGCCGCAGTGGAACAGGACTTCATCCACCGTCACGATGATCGCCGTCTTGGGCGCCTTGCCCCCCTCGGCCAGATCCCTGCGCACGGTGGCGTCATCCGTGACGCGGCCACGCCCATTGAGGCGCAGGAAGACATCGAGGCCGGGGAATAGGAACAGCATGCCCAGGCGGTCGTCCGCCTGAAGGTTGCGCATGGATTCGATGCGGTTGTTTCCCGGCCAGTCGGCGAAGGCCACCGTCTTGGCGTCCAGCACTCGCACGAAGCCGGGCGGCCCGCCACGTGGCGAAGCGTCCAGCCCGCCGTCGCGTCCGTCGCCGCGGCCCGTTGCCAGGCAGAAGAAGGTCGCCTTTTCCAGATATCGGATATGAAAGTCGATCAACTCGGGCATCACCGCTTGGCGGATGTGCTCCGCCGGCGGATCGTACAGCGTGTCCAGGTCCAGGGGATCGTGTCCCAGGGTTTGGGGGGCCATCGGCATCTCCATGATCTCAGTCCAGGCCGCTCTTGCCCGGCGCCCAATAAGCCTTGGCCTTGCGGCGTGAGGCGGCCACACCCCGCTCCTTCAGTGCTCGGGTGATCTGCTGGATGGCAGGCGCCCTGCCCGTCAGCGCGAAATGTGCCGCGTCGCCACCGGCATGCGACAGCGCGTCGACCACCCCCGCCAGGTGGCCCTCGCCGGCAAGGCGGCCGATCAGCATGGCGTCACTCAATCCCACCGCGTCCAGCACGGATCGCGCCTCGGCCAGGTCCGACACCTCGAATACACAGCGGAAGCCGCTGCCCAGCGCCATGCGGCAGGCCAGGGCCACCGCGAACGACGTCTCGTCCCCGAACAGTACCCAAGGGCCCGCGTGATCGGTGAAGTCAAGGGAGCGGCGCGGGCCGAAGAACTGGCAGCCATCGCCAGCCTTCAAGCCGGCCATCCAGCGGCTGCCCGGCCCCCCGCCATGGGCCCCCTCACCATGGGAAAAAGCCAGCAGTTGGGTGGCGCCCCCGGTAACGTCCCAGGACACCGGGGTATATGTGCGGGCGGCCAGGCCCATGCCCATGGCCACCTGTATCTTCTGCCCCGGCGCCCACAGCACGTCCCGCAGCGCCTCCCCCTCCAGCCGGACGCGCCGGAAGCGCGGGGACAGGCGCTCAACCGCCGCCACGCGGGCCGGGCGCATGAACCAGCGCAGCAGGGTCCGCGTCACCGGGCCTGCGGCCACAGGGGTCGCATTCTCCGTCACCCGATCCACATCTTGACTGTCCATCACTCTCTCCCAAGCCCGGCATGTGCGCGGCCTGACTTAGCTAGCCTCTTGGCGGATTGGCGTCATTGGGCAATCATGACAATCAATTTCGAAAATCTGCCAACCCGCATCTGAGGGACCGGAGCCAGGCCCCATGCCCATCCTGAGAGAGCTGCCCTCCAATGATCAGGACTGGCCAGGCGACCTGATGGACCCCGATGACGTGCCCCGGCCCATCGCCGCCTTCGGCATCATCGGCTTCACCAACGGCATCGAACTGGCGCCCCACCGCCACCGCAAGGCGCAGCTGCTGCTGGCCCCGCGCGGCGTCCTGACCTGCGAGGCGGAGAGCGGGCTGTGGCTGGTGCCGCCGAACTGTGCCTTGTGGATCCCTGCGGAGACGCTGCATTCCCTCAAAGTGTCGGGCACGGTCGATGGCTACAACGCCTTCATCGACCCCGCCGTGGCGGCGATCCTGCCGGCGCATTGCTGCACCGTCTCGGCGACGCCACTGCTGACGGCCCTGCTGATGCGGGCGGCCAGCCTGCCGCAGCTCTATCCTGAGGACGGGCCGGACGCCCGCCTGGTCACCGTCCTGCTGGATGAGATCGCGGCGGCGCCGGAGGAACGGCTGCACCTGCCCATGCCCACGGACGCGCGGCTGCGCCGGCTGGTGGCCCTGATGATGGCCGACCCGGGCCAACGCGGCACCATGGAGCAGTGGGCCAAGCGCGTGGGCATGAGCGAGCGTACCCTGGCCCGCCTGCTGACCCGCGAAACCGGCATGAGCTTCGGCCAGTGGCGCCAGCAGTTGATCCTCATGCTGGCCCTGCAGCGCATGGCGGAGGGGGCGCCGGTGCAGCAGGTGGCGCTGGACCTGGGGTATGAGAGCGCCAGCAGCTTCGTCACCATGTTCCGCAAGGCCCTGGGCAGCCCGCCCGCGCAATATATGGCACGGCAACGGGGTGCCGAGCCCCTCAGAAACCCATAACGGCGTTTTCAGTGGGCAGCTGCCGGCGGCGCGTTTCCGGCGGCTGGTCAGCACGCCAGGCGGCGCCGGCGTCGGCGGTGGCAGTGTCCGGGATCACGCCCGCCAGGGTAAAGGCGTCGAAGACGAACGGCAGGCCGTCGCTGGCGGCGATATGCCCACCATCCCCCACCTGGAAATGCAGGTGCGGGGCGTCGGACTGACCGGAATTGCCCAGCCGGCCCAGCACCTCGCCCTTGCGCACGGCCTGGCCCGGCCGCACGGGGATGCTGCCCGGGATGAGATGGGCATAGAAGGCGTACGCCCCCCCTTTCATACGCAGGACCACCTGGTTGCCGGCAATGGTGTCCAGCGTGACCTTCTGCGCCGGCGGCTGGCCGGGCACGTTATCCGGAAACCCGTCGCGCACACTCTCGATGACGCCGTCGGCCACGGCCAGCACCGCCTGGCCATAGCCGGGCCAGGACTCGTTGCGCGCCTGGTCGCCGCCGAACTCCCGCCCGTCCGCGGTCAGCCTCATGAAGTCGATGGCGTAGCGCTCTGGCACCCGCGCCTGCCCGTCCACCACCATCACGGTGGTCCGGTGTATAGAGGCGGCGGACAGGCCGTTGAAGGCCACCCATCCCGTGCCGGCGACGGGGGCGGAGACGACGACGGGCGGCGCCCGGCCCAGCGGGACGGCGACCGCCGTGTTCAGCGTGGTGTCGGGCAAGTCAGGCTTGAACGGCGCGATGGTGAGCGCCAGCCGCAGATCCGCCACCTCGGCATCATCGCCAAGATGCACGTCGAACAGGGCGGCGGCGTAGGTATTGCCCTGTATGACCGTCACCGGCGGCTGGCCGTCACCGGGCGGACGGCCGGGCCGCGACAGCAGATCCGTCAGGGCCGCGCCCTCGAATCGCGCCAGGGCGGCCGGTTGTGCCACCGTGCCCAGCCGCACGGTCGCCAACGTCATGGGCACGGGGGAAAAGTTGCTGATCAGCGCCTCGAACACCAGATGGCGGCCGTCCGTGGCCGGCACCACGCTGGCCGGGCGCAGGATCCGGATGTCCAAGGGGGTGATGGAATGGGCATCCGGCTCCGCCCTGGCGCCGAAGGCGGCGGCCAGAACTCCGCTGGCGACAAGGACCTGGGCGAGACGGCGGCGAAGCATGGCGGCCCCTGACGGTATGGAATATCCGCAGGATGCCGCACAACGCGTCGCCGTCAACCGCCTGTCGTCAATCGCCCGCGGTCAATCGTCCACCATCAAACGTCCGGAGGGCTCAGCCCAGCCGCTTCAGCATCTCCAGCGCGGCGGCCTTCTCGGCGGCGCGCTTGGACGGGCCGCTGGCAGCCTCGCTGCCCTTGCCCTGCACGGCCACGCGCACGGTGAACACCGGCTCATGGTCTAGGCCGGTGCGTCCCACCTGCTCATAGACCGGCAGGGGCAGGCCCCGGGCCAGCGCCCATTCCTGCAGGGCGGTCTTGGGTTCCACCGGTGGCAACTCGGCGGCGTCGATGCGGCCGGCCCAGTGCTTGCGAATGAACGCGCCGGCCACCTCCAGGCCGCCGTCCAGGTACAGGGCGCCGATCACCGCCTCGCAGGCGTCTGCCAGGATGGCGGGCTTGGTGCGGCCGCCCGCGTCCGCCTCGCCCGGGGCCAGGCGCAGGTAGCGGCCCAGATCCAAGCTTTCGGCCACGCCCGCCAGCGCTTCAGCCCGCACCAGGGCGGTGTGGCGCTTGGCCAGGCCGCCCTCATTCTCCTCGGGGAAGCGTTCCAGCAGCCACTGGGCGATCACCAGGCCCAGCACCCGGTCACCCAGGAACTCCAGCCGCTCATAATGCCCGGTGGCGGCGCGGGGCCCGCGGCCGATGCCGGCCACGCTGGGGTGGGTCACCGCCTCCAGCAGGTGGCGGGCCTCGGCGAAGGTGTGTCCCAGGGCCTCGGCCAGGGTGGCGATGTCGGCGCCGCCGGTGTCCAGCGGGCCAGCGGACGTGGCCATGGCGTCAGTGCGCCTTGCTGAAGATCTGGCCGAAGCGGATGGACGTCGGCCACTTCCAGAATTCCCAGAAGTGCACGCCCTCCTCCAGCGAGAAGAACTTGAACTGGGCCTTGCCCACCACGTTCTCCAGCGGGACGTAGCCGACGACGTTCAGGACGCGGCTGTCCTGGCTGTTGTCGCGGTTGTCGCCCATGCAGAAGATGTGGCCCTCGGGCACGGTGTAGACGGGTGTGTTGTCCAGCCCGCCGTCATCGCCCATGATCTCGATGATGGTGTGCTTCACGCCGTTGGGCAGGGTCTCGATGTAGCGCGGCACGGCGCTCTGGCGGCCGAACGGCGTCTCCATGGTGTAATCCTCGACCCGCTCACGCTTTACCGGCTCGCCATTGATGTGCAGGATGCCGTCGATCATCTGGATGCGGTCGCCGGGCAGGCCGATCACGCGCTTGATGTAGTCCTGGCTGGTGTCCGTGGGCAGGCGGAAGACCACCACGTCCCCCCGCTCCGGCACGCTGCCGAAGATGCGGCCGTGAAACAGCGGCAGGCCCAGCGGCAGCGAGAAGCGGCTGTAGCCGTAGCTGAACTTGGACACGAAGACGTAGTCGCCGATGAGCAGCGTCGGGATCATGGAGCCCGAGGGGATGTTGAAGGGCTCGAACGCCACGGTCCGCACACCCAGCGCGATGATCAGGGCGTAGATGACCGTCCGCACCACGTCGCCCCAGCTTTCCGCCTGGGGCTGGGGGGCCGCGCGGCTGACGCGATCATTCTGCTGGCTCATGGAACGAAACAACCTCAGTGAGAGTGGGTGGCACCGATCTAGCGGGCCCACCGGGATTTTCAAGCAATACCGTTGGCGGCGTCGCCCGCCGGGGCCGGCGTGGCCGTGATGATGACGAAGGCCTCCGCCATGGGCGGCTCATCCGTCAGCGTCAGATGAATCTGCGCCACCATGCCCGGCGGCGTCATCGCCCGCAACCTCTCCAGGGCGCCGCCGGTGAGACATAGTGTCGGCTGGCCGCTCGGCAGGTTGATGACGCCCATGTCCTTGTGGAACACACCCTGCCGAAAACCCGTTCCCAGCGCCTTGGAACAGGCCTCCTTCGCGGCGTAGCGCTTGGCATAACTGGCGGCGCGGCCGTTGGATTTGGCGCGCCGGTCGGACCTCGCCTGTTCAATGTCGGTAAAGACCCGCTCGACGAAGCGCTGGCCGAAGCGCGCCAGGGTCTTCTCGATGCGGGTGATGTCGATCAGATCGTTGCCGATGCCCAGGATGACACTGCCGGGCTGAAAAGCGCCAAAGGACATTATGGCGCCACAGTGCCGGTAGAATGGGCGCCGGCGGGACGGGCCTGGTCCATCAGCGCCCGCATCTGGCGGATGGCGGCCTCCAACCCGACGAACACCGCCTCGCCCACCAGGAAGTGGCCGATGTTCAGCTCCCGCACCTGCGGCAGCGCCGCGACCGGCATCACGTTGTCGAAGCGCAGGCCGTGGCCCGCATGACATTCCAGGCCGATCTGGCCGGCATGGGCGGCGGCGGCGGTCAGGCGCGCCAATTCGGCCTCAAGCTCGGCGGCGTTCTCGGCATCGGCATAGCGGCCGGTATGCAGCTCGACCACTGGGGCGCCGATACGCTTGGCCGCGTCCAGCTGCGCCCGGTCCGGCGCTATGAACAGCGACACGCGCACGCCGGCGTCGTTCAGGCGGCCGACGATGGGGGCCAGGTGGTCATAGCCGCCCACCACGTCCAGCCCGCCCTCGGTCGTCCGCTCCTGCCGGCGCTCCGGCACCAGGCAGGCGGCGTGCGGGCGGTGGCGCAGCGCGATGGCCAGCATCTCCTCCGTCGCCGCCATCTCCAGGTTCAGGGGCAGCGAGATTTCCGACATCAGCCGGTCGATATCGCTGTCGCGGATGTGGCGGCGGTCTTCGCGCAGATGGGCGGTGATGCCGTCGGCACCGGCATCGGCCGCCAGGTGGGCGGCGCGCAGCACGTCGGGATGCACGCCGCCGCGGGCGTTGCGGATGGTGGCCACGTGGTCGATGTTGACGCCCAGGCGCAAGCGCTGGCTCTGGGTTTCAGACGTCATGTCAGTCTCCGGCCGGCTTGGGCTCATGGCCCAGAACCGGGTGATGATGGCTGGCGGCGATGCGGTGGTGCTTGTAGCGCGCGATCAGGGGGCGCAGCACCAGGAAAACCAGGGGCCAGGTCAGGGCGGCGGACAGGAAGCCGCCGACGGTCATGGGTGCCACCACCTGCCAGGCGCTGTGGCGCAGCACGCTCCACGACAGCTCCATGGGGCCGTGGCCGGGGTGCATGTGCAGGACGAAGCAGCCCAAACGGTAGGTGGCCAGCCAGATGAAGGGCCAGGTCACCGGGTTGCCGAACAGCGTGCCCAGCAGCGAGGCCGCGATGGAACCGCGCAGCAGCCAGGCCAGGCCGATGGACAGGGGGAAGTGCACCCCCATGAAGGGCGTCATGGCCATGGCGACACCACTGGCGAACCCGGCGGAGATGCCATAGGGCGTGCCAGGCACGCGACCGATGCGGTGCATCCAATAGCGACCGGCGCGGCGCCAACCCATACGGGGCCACAAGGTCTGCTTCACGGCTTCGGCGAACGGCCTTTTTTCACGACGGCGGAACATAAGCCTGCTGCCCCTGGGTGAGTCTCTGGGCGATGGGTGTCGGCCCCCCGACAAACTTGCACTGTTCTAGACCTGGGCACGGCGCCACGCCAGCGCCGTATGACCTTCGTCTAGGCCGATCGTGCCGCACGCCCCGCGGACCGATCGGTTCCTCCCCTATGTCTATCCCTAGCACGCCATGCGGCGGCACGACGACTGAGGACACCGCGTCAGCGGCCCCGCGCCCGGTCAACGGAATTGATAACCGGCGTGGCCCGCAGCGCGGCGATGATATTGGTCAGATGTTTCACGTCATGCACGTCGATATCGATCAACATCTCGAAAAAGTCGGTCGTGCGGTGGGTGATCTTCAGATTGGTGATGTTGCCGCCGTTCTTGCCGATCACCGTGGACACGGTGCCCAGGCTGCCCGGCTCGTTCGCCACCACCACGGTGATGCGGCCCACCTTCTCGTCCGCGCCGTCGGCCTCGTTGTCCCAGGAGACGTCGATCCACCGTTCCGGGCTGTCGTGGAAGCTTTCCAGCGTCTCGCAGTCGATGGTGTGGATGGTGACGCCCTTGCCGGTGGTGACGATGCCGACGATGCGGTCACCCGGCAGGGGGTGGCAGCAGCGGGCGTAATGCACGGCCATGCCCGGGATCAGGCCCTTGATGGGCAGCGGGCTGTCCTTGCCCTTGGGCTTGCTGGTCTTGCCGCGGGTCAGCTGGACGATCTTTTCGTCCGGCGTGATCTGCTGCACCACCTTGTGGCCGGGGAAGACGGCGTTGAACACGTCGCGGGCGCCGGCCAGGCCGGCACCAATGGCGGCGATCAGGTCATCGGCGGACTGGTACTGGAAGATCTTGAGAACGCCTTCCAGCGCCTTGTCGGAATAGTCGTAGCCTTCCTGCCGGAAGATCTTCTGCACCATGGCCCGGCCCAGCTCGATATGCTGGGCGCGCTGCTGGGTGCGGATGTAGCGGCGGATGCGGGCGCGGGCCTTGCCCGTGACGACGAAGTTTTCCCAGTCGGGCGACGGCGTCTGTGCCTTGCTGGTGACGACCTCGACCTGGTCGCCGTTCTGCAGCTGGCTGCGCAGCGGCTGGATGCGGCCGTTGATCTTAGCGCCGACGCAGGTGTCGCCGATCTGGCTGTGCACGGCGTAGGCGAAGTCCACCGGCGTGGCGCCGCGCGGCAGCGCGATCAGGTCGCCCTTGGGCGTGAAGCAGAACACCTGGTCCTGGAACAGCTCCAGCTTGGTGTGCTCCAGAAACTCTTCCGGCCGGACCGCATGCTCCAGGATGTCCAGCAGCTCGCGCAGCCAGCGGTATTGCCGCCCCTCGGTCTTGGGCTGGCTGCTGCCGTCGGACTTGTAGGCCCAATGGGCGGCGACACCCAGTTCGGAAACCTCGTGCATCTCGGTGGTGCGGATCTGCACCTCGATGCGCTGGCGCTCCGGGCCGATGACGGTGGTGTGCAGCGAGCGGTAGCCGTTGGGCTTGGGTGTGGAGACGTAGTCCTTGAAGCGCCCCGGCACCACCGGATAGCGGGCGTGGATGACGCCCAGCGCCTGGTAGCACTGCTCGATGGATTCGACGGTGATGCGGAAGGCCATGACGTCGGACAGCTGCTCGAACGTCACGTTCTTGCGCTGCATCTTGCGCCAGATGGAATAGGGCGCCTTGCGCCGGCCCGACACGGTGGCCTGGGGCAGGCCGTTCTCGTGCAGGGTGTCCACCAGTTCGGTGATGATGCGGTCGACGCGGCCCGCACCCTGCTCTTCCAAATCCTGCAGGCGCTTAGTGATGCTGTCGTAGGCGTCCGGGTTCAGTTCCTTGAACGACAGCTCTTCCAGCTGGTCCTTCCAGCGCTGGATGCCGATGCGCTCGGCCAGAGGCGCGTAGATCTCCAGCGTCTCGCGGGCGATGCGCTTGCGCTTTTCCGGCTTGGACAGGTAGTGCAGCGTCTGCATGTTGTGCAGACGGTCGGCCAGCTTCACCAGCAGGACGCGGATGTCTTCCGACATCGCCAGCACCAGCTTGCGGAAGTTCTCCGCCTGCTTGGACTGGTCGCTTTCCAGGTTCTGCAGCTCGATGCGCGACAGCTTGGTCACGCCATCCACCAGGCGCGCGATTTCCGGCCCGAACAGGCGCTGCACCTCTTCCAAGGTGGTCAGCGTGTCCTCGACCGTGTCGTGCAGCAGGGCCGTGATGATGGAGGCGCCGTCCAGCTTCAGCTGGGTCAGCAGCCCCGCCACCTCCAGCGGGTGGGAAAAGTAGGGGTCGCCCGACGCGCGCTTCTGCGACCCGTGCGCCTTCATGGAGAAGACGTAGGCGCGATTGAGCTTGTCCTCGTCCGCATTGGGATCGTAGGAGCGGACCCGCTCAACCAGTTCGTACTGGCGCATCATGGATGCCCTGCCCGGCCCCAGGCCTGTTGCGCGCGGCGATCCGCGGCGAGCGCGGCTTGTCCGTTCAGGGCGCTGTCCATGAAACAATAGCCAAGGGGGACGGGTCGCTTACCCACGGCCTGCCCCACCACCGGCTCAGAGGCCCTCGTCGTCGCCGAGGTCGTCACCCTGCGCCGCATCCTCGGCGGCATCCTCGCCACCCAGGTCGTCATCTTCACCGGCGGCGCCCTGCACGGCCCAAGCCTGCTCACCGGCCATCAGCTCGATGATATCTTCCTCGGGCTCGTCCTGCTCCTGGACGCGCTGGTGCCCCTTGATCAGGGAGTTCTTCAGGCTGTCCAGCACCACCGTCTCGTCCGCGATCTCGCGCAGGGCGACGACCGGGTTCTTGTCGTTGTCGCGATCGACCGACAGCGGCGCACCGGCCGCCACGTCCCGCGCCCGCTGGGCCGCCATCATCACCAGCTCGAACCGGTTCGGAACCTTCAGGACGCAATCTTCAACGGTAACGCGGGCCATACCTTGCTCACTCCAACAACGAAACGGGTGCCGGGAATAGGGGCACTGAACACCATCCCATAGTTATAAGGGCCTGTTTTCGCGGTTGCAAGGAAGGCGACACCCGATCCGCCGCATTCCTGCGTTTCGGTCGTGAAGAACGGCCGGGGGACGGGCCTGCCCCGCCCCTCTAGTCGTCGATGCGCTCCGTCACCTGGCCTGGCGGAAGGTCCGCCACCAGGCTTGCCACGTTCATCCCCGTCACCGGGTGCCGCCACCCGGGCGCCAGGTCG
Source organism: Nitrospirillum amazonense (assembly GCF_007828035.1). GTDB lineage: Bacteria > Pseudomonadota > Alphaproteobacteria > Azospirillales > Azospirillaceae > Nitrospirillum > Nitrospirillum amazonense. The sequence continues at coordinate 487,483 of NZ_VITV01000002.1, forward strand.
CGCAGCGGCAGCAGCACGAACGCACGCTGGTGCAGGCGGGGATGAGGCAGTACCGGTGCCTCATCCCGAACGTCGTCATGGTAGGCCAGCAGATCCAGGTCCAGCCCCCGCGCCTCGTTCACCTGGCGCCGCACCCGGCCGAACGCGGCCTCCACCCGATGCAGGACGGCCAGCAGCGCCGGGGCGTCCAGGTCCGTTTCCACCCGCACCACGCCATTGACGTACCAGGGCTGGTCGGACGCGGGCACCGGGGCGCTGCGGTACCATGGCGACACCGCCGCCACCGCCACTCCTTCGCCAGCCAGCGCTCGCATAGCCGCAGCAACCACATCGCGCGAGCCGCCGACGCCAGGAACCGACAGGTTCGACCCCACCCCCACCAGAATCATTCACCTCACCCCTACTTCGCCCTTCCGGCGCGCATCGCGCGGGATGACGCCAGCATCTACCCTTAAGGCCTAAATATCGTGCCCGCCCCCGGGGGCGATATCCCCAGAAGGAGGATGCGACTTTAAATACACCGGCTGCGACCATATCTTGCTTGAACGCGTTAACCCATTCACTTTATGTAGACGCTTGTCAGCGCGCTATAAAGACGGCACGCTACTGATAATTGAATCCTCTGCATTACCCTCCCAAATGATATTTAAAGGAATATAAAATGTTGCATTATCCCGAGGAACGGCTCGCCCTCTTCATCGATGGCGCCAATTTATTCGCCGCCGCGCGCGCCCTGAATTTCGATATCGATTATAAGCGTTTGTTGAATTTTTGTGGGAAGCGCGGGCGCCTGATCCGCGCCTTCTATTATACCGCGCTGGTTGAAGATCAGGAATATTCCCCAATTCGCCCGCTGGTCGATTGGCTGGACTATAATGGCTATACCATGGTCACGAAACCGACCAAGGAATATACCGACGCGTCCGGCCGCCGGAAGATCAAGGGCAATATGGACATCGAACTGGCCATCGATGTCATGGAGATGGCGCAGCATTTGGACCACATCATGCTGTTCTCCGGCGATGGCGACTTCCGCCGCTTGGTGGAGGCGGTGCAGCGCAAGGGCGTGCGCGTCTCGGTGATCAGCACCGTGCGCTCCACCCCGCCCATGATCGCCGACGAGTTGCGCCGCCAGGCCGACAACTTCATCGAGCTGATGGATCTGGCACCCGACATCGCCCGCGCCCATGCCCCTCGCCCGGCGGTGGAGCATGCCCAGAATCTCGACACCACGCCGGTGGAGTGATATCCGGCGCCCACACGACACGTAACGGGCGCCCTTATCCCATGACCCAGAACCTGACGCCGCCGGGGCATGACTGCCCCTTATGCCCCCGGTTGGTGGATTATCGCCTGCGCAACCGCGCGGCCTTCCCTGACAAATTCAACGGGCCGGTGCCGTCCTTCGGCGGCCTGGACGCCCGCCTGCTGGTGGTGGGCCTGGCCCCCGGGCTGCGCGGCGCCAACTTCACCGGCCGTCCTTTCACCGGCGACTACGCCGGCGACCTGCTGTACGCCACCCTGCTGAAGTTCGGCTTCGCCACGGGCCAGTATCTGGAGCGGCCGGATGACGGCCTGACCCTGATCGACGCGCGCATCACCAACGCGGTCCGCTGCGTCCCGCCCGAGAACAAGCCCACGCCGGAAGAATCGCACACCTGCCGCCCCTTCCTGGTGGCGGAACTGGAAGCGATGACCAGGCTCAAGGCCGTGGTGGCCCTGGGCTCCGTCTCCCACACCAGCGTCATCCGTACCTTCGGCCTGCGCCAGGCGGCCCATCCCTTCGGCCACGGCGCCCGGCACGACCTGGGCGGCGGAGTGACGCTGTTCGACAGCTACCACTGCTCCCGCTACAACACCAACACCGGCCGCCTGACCGACACCATGTTCGAGGACGTGTTCAAGGCCGTGCGCCAGTACCTGGACGCATCGGAATAAAGCCCACCCAGACAAAAGGCCGGAGCGAACGCCCCGGCCTTTTGCATCTCTGGGCGGCCTTGCTGTCAGCCCTTGGCCCGCATCAGGCGCGCCTTGTCGCGCTGCCAGTCGCGTTCCTTCTCCGCCTCGCGCTTGTCGCCCTTCTTCTTGCCCTTGGCCACGCCGATCTCGACCTTGGCGTAGCCGCGGTCATTGAAATAGATCGACAGCGGAATCAGGGTGACGCCGTCGCGGCGAATGGAGGCGAACAGCTTGTCCATCTCGCGGCGGCGGACCAGCAGCTTGCGCGCCCGTTTGGGCTCATGCTGGAAGAAGCGGCCGGCCAGCTGGTACTCCGGGAAATGGGCGTTGATCAGGTACAACTCCCCATCCCGCTCGCCGGCGTAGGACTCGGCGATGCTGACCCGGCCGGCGCGAAGCGACTTCACCTCCGTCCCGGTCAGCATGATGCCAGCCTCGATCGTTTCGGTGATGAAATAATCAAAGCGGGCGCGCCGGTTCTGCGCGGCGTATTTATGTTCGTCGGCGCGTGCCATGGCGGCTATCCGGCCCTTTCCCTCAGCTCAGCAGGCCAGCGTGGACCAGGGCTGCGCGCACCAGCTCCTGAGTCGCCGACGTGGTTTCCACCAGCGGCAGGCGCAGTTCCGGACGGCACAGGCCCAGCAGGCTGGCGGCGTACTTTACCGGCGCCGGGCTGGTCTCCACGAACATGGCGTGGTGCAGCGGCATCAGCAGGTCGCGGATGCGGGCCATCTCCGCCAGGTCGCCGCGCACCCAGGCGTTCTGCATCTCGGCGCACAGGCGCGGCGCCACGTTGGCCGTGACGGAGATGCACCCCACCCCGCCCTGCGCCAGGAAGGCCGTGGCAGTGGCATCCTCGCCCGACAGCTGGATGAAGTCGGCGCCGACTTCGAGCCGTGTGCGCAACGGCCGCACCAAATCGGCGGTGGCGTCCTTCACCCCAACGATGTTAGGCAACGCCGCGAGACGGGCCATGGTGGCGATCGACATGTCGATCACGCTGCGGCCGGGGATGTTATAAATGATGATGGGCAGGTCGGCCGCATCATGGATGGCTTTGAAATGCTGGTAGAGACCTTCTTGCGTCGGCTTGTTGTAGTAGGGCGTCACCACCAGGGCGGCGTCGGCGCCCACGGCCTTGGCGTGCTTGGTAAGGCTGATGGCCTCCGCCGTGGAGTTGCTGCCGGTGCCGGCGACCACGGGGACGCGGCGGTCGGCCACCTCGACGCACAGTTCGACCAGGCGGCGGTGTTCCTCATGGCTCAGCGTCGGCGACTCGCCGGTGGTGCCGCAGGGGACCAGCCCGTGCGTGCCCTCTTTCACCTGCCAGTCCACCAGGGCCTGGAAGGCGCGCTCGTCCACTTTGCCGTCGGCGAACGGCGTGATCAGGGCGACGAGGGAACCGGCGAGGGCGGGCGTGGCGGTGGTCATCTCTGCAATCTCCGTGGGCATTCGACCCGAAAGGCGCGAACCTTAGCGGCCCCGCACCTAGGTGACAAGCGACGAGAAAAGGCCCCCTGGCCCCCGTTCCGGCGAGGGCTGGCCGCCTTGATCCTGCCGCTTTCCCTGCTGTGTGCGCCGATGGCGGCCATGGCCCAGTCCTCCAGCGATATCAGCACCTACCGCGCCGCCTTCAAGGCAGCGGACAGGGGCAAGTGGGCCGACGCCCACAAGCTGGCCGAACGCGGGCATGACCCGCTGGCCGACAAGGTCCTGACCTGGATGGATCTCGGCCGCGCCGACACCGACGCCAGCTTCCAGGAGCTGGCAGACTTCATCGACAAGAATCCGGATTGGCCCGGCCTGGCGGCCCTGCGGCGCAACGCCGAAATTCGCATGCCCAATTTCGGCGACACGCCGACGCGCGACTGGTTCGACAAGCACCCGCCCCTGACCACCGCCGGCTTCATGCGTTACGCCGACAGCCTGCTGAACCTGGGCGACAGCGAGAAGGCCATCGGTCTGATTCGCGACCGCTACATCAAGGGCAACTTCGGCGTGGTGGACGAGCGGACGTTCCGCACCAAGTACGTGGCCATCCTGCGCCCCGCCGACCATTGGGCCCGCCTGGACCGCCTGCTGTGGGAGAACGACGAAGAGGACGCGCGGCGCATGCTGCCCATCGTCGACCCCGGCCACCAGGCCGTGGCGCTGGCCCGCCTGGCCATGGCCGACTTGGACCCGGGCGTGGAACGCCTGCTGCAGCAGGTGCCCGCGCCGTTGATGAGCGAGCCCGGCATCACCTATGAGCGGCTGCGCTGGCGCCGGCGCAAGGAGATGGACGCCGGCGCGCTGGAGATCGTTGAGAACCTGCCCAAGGATGCGGGGAAGGAACTGGGCCATCCCGAGGCCTGGTGGACGGAACGGCACATCCTGGCGCGCCACCTGATGGACCAGGGGCAGATGCAGCGCGCCTACCGCCTGGCGGCCAACCACGGCGTGACCGATGGCCTTGGCTTCATCCAGGCGGAATTCCTGGCCGGCTGGCTGTCGCTGCAGTTCCTGAACAAGCCGGAACAGGCGCTGGAGCATTTCACCCGGCTGTACGAGGGCGTGTCCTCCCCCGTCGGTCAGTCGCGCGGTGCCTATTGGGCCGGCCGCGCCTGTGAGAAGCTGGGCAACCCGGAGCGCGCCCGCCAGTGGTATGAACTGGGGGCCCGCTACGGCAGCACCTTCTACGGCATGATGGCCCAGGAGAAGCTGGGCCAGGCGGAGGCCATCCCCATCGCCCCCACGCCCTCCGCCGACGCCCGCGCCAAGTTCGAAAAGAACGAGCTGGCGCGCGCCGCCCGCCTGCTGGACAAGGTTCTGACCGAGGACGACGACCGTGTGGACCTGTTCCTGCGCAAGCTGTCACAGGATGCCAAGACGCCGGACGACTTCGTGCTGGTGGCCAAGGCGGCGCTGGAAATGCACCGCCGCGACCTGGGTGTGGGTATCAGCCGGCTGTCGCTGAACAAGGGCATCGTGCTGGCCGACGCGGGCTATCCCATCGTCTCCAGCCACCTGCCGGCCCAGCCAGATCCGGCGCTGATCCATGCCCTCATCCGCCAGGAAAGCAGCTTCAAGGTGGACGCGGCCAGCGGCGCCGGCGCCCTGGGCCTGATGCAGCTGATGCCGCCCACGGCGCAGCAACTTGCCAAGCGCGAGGGCATGAAATACACGGTCGCCAAGCTGACCCACGACCCCGACTTCAACATCCGCGTGGGCAGCGTCTTCGTGCAGGATCTGCTGGACCGCTTCGGCGGCTCCTACATCCTGGCCATCGCCGCGTACAACGCCGGCCCCGGCCGGGTGGCCAACTGGCTGCGCGACTATGGCGACCCACGCATCGAGGCGGTGGATCCGGTGGACTGGATCGAGACGCTGCCCTTCTACGAGACGCGCAACTATGTCCAGCGCGTGCTGGAGAACCTGCACGTCTACCGTATCCGCATGGGGGGCCGCCAAATGCCCATGACCACCGATTTGAAGCGGGGCACGGCCGGTTAATGGCCAATCGGCAACACTATTTTGGTTAATTCGCGCAAAAGGTTAGGGGGAAAACCCTCAGACCCAATGTTAACTTGCGATTAATAACGAACGCCATATCCTACCCGGGTAAACAGTTCCCGATAGGTATGTGCCATGGCCTCTGTTCCCCTGGCTCCTCAGCCGCTTCCCGCCGCCCTGCTGCGGGCAGCCGTCATTCATCATCGTCTGGTCGACGCCTTCATTCAGCTGACGCGGACTGAACTGGCGCGTCAGCGCGATGATTACGCCCGCGACAGCCTCAATGAATTGCTGGACGTGCTGAAGGCCCAGCTCGCCGTTTACGGACCGGACGCCGTAATCCCCCCGCCGGCAGGGACGCCGACGGGGATGGAGCCAGCCAATCTGCCCTAAGCTACGTGATTAGGAGGTGCCGGGCCTCGGCACCCACGGAAGAGTGGCGCGAGTCGGCGCGCATACCCGTCCGCGCCTGAACTTTTCAGCCGTGAAACCCCCGAGATCACTGCCGTCCGCCGGTATCCGAGATTGTTACGGGGACTGAAAAGATGAATACTATTGTATTCTCTCAGCTAAACAGCTTTAAAGAAGGAAACAGCGGGGAAAGGTTGAGTGTGGGGAGACAATGCCAGTTGTCAGCGCCAAGGCGCCTCCATACTCTCGCCCCAATTCAGGCTTCCTACCTTAGTAGGTTATGCTGTCGTCCCATCCGATGATCTCAGATGGCGCGTCATCGACTTGGAGTAGTGCCCATGCCCCGTAGGACTAAGAACACGGTTGTTGCCGAACTTGAAGGCAAAATTGAGAACCACGTCGCCAGCCGCATCCGTTTGCGCCGCGGTCTTCTGGGGATGAGCCAGTCGGATCTGGCCCGCGCCTTAGGCATCACCTTCCAGCAGGTGCAGAAATATGAGCGGGGCTCCAACCGCGTCTCGGTAGGCAAGCTGTATCGCCTGGCCGAAATCCTGGACGTGCCGCTGACCTTCTTCTTCGACGACCTGGAGAGTGGCGCCGACCGCCCCGCCCCCACCAGCTTCAGCGCACCGGATGAGGGCTCGCCGCTGCTGTCGCGCCGCGACCTAGACCTGCTGCGCGCTTGGCGCAACGCGCCGGCGGACATCGCCGACTGCGTCGCCGGCCTGCTGCGCGCCGTGTCGCATGACGATGACGGGGCCGAAACCGCCCCGGTCGCCCCTTCCACCGCCGCCTCCAGCGAGGAAGACGCCGGCGGCGACGCCAAGCCCGCCCGCCGGCGCCGCGGCGCCGTCTGGGACCCCGCCGACATGTATAAAGCGGCCAAGGCGCCCAAGCGCGGCAAGTCGGCTCCCACGCCCCCGTAAGGCGCCAGCACACGATCCCTTCATGGGGACGGCTTCAGGTCGAAGACGGGCGCGGCGGGCAACTGCCGCGCCCGTTTCGTCTCAATTCAGGCAATTGGACATGATCGACTTCAATACAGCTTGATCAAAGCCGCCTAACCCTTCCCTCCTTGCGGCCCATCCATTGCCCGGCGTATCCGCTCGTAAAGCGAGGTGCGCGCCAGGGCGGCGTCCAGGCTGTCGAGCATCGACATCACGTCCGCCACCTCGGCGTTGAGTTCCACCGCGACCACGTCCATCGCCGCCCAGACGGGCGCCAGTTGGCGGTACAGCGCCCGCCCCTGGTCGGACAGGTCAAGCCGCCGGCTGCGCGCGTCGCGGGGGTCCGATTGCGCCTGGATGAGGCCCGCCACCTCCAGGGAGCGGCGCGTCTGGCTGACGGACGGCTGGGTGATGCCCAGGGCCCGCGCCAGTTCCGCCACCGACGCCGGCCCCTGCTCGGCCAGGTGTTCCATCACCCCCCACCACCGCTGTTCGAACACGACCCCCAGGTCGGCGTAAACCCGGCCGGCGTCCTGGTCCATGCGTTCAACCAGGCGGCGCAGGCGGCCGCCGATGGCCAGGGGGCCGCGCTTGCGGGTGTGATCCGTTGCCATCGGTTCCTCGCACTTGTATTTACATAGGCGCCTAACTAATATCAACGCCATCCGGGATTGCATATCACCTGGATGCGAAAACAGCGAAGGGGGGATCATGCGACACGCTTCCGGCATGCCGATGGGGCGCCGTGTTCGGGCCTTGGCGCTTCTTTGTGTCTTGACCTCGGGCGTCCTGGCGCTCGTCCCTCTCCCGGCAACCGCGCAGTCCGCCGCCCAGGCCAATTATTCCCCCGACCAGGTGCTGACGGACCTGGACATGCTGTATCAGCGGTTGAAGGCCGACGCCTTCGACCTCTACGCCTTCACCCCTGAAGCGGAGATGGACAGCCTCCACCAGACGCTGCGGGCGGGGATCACGGGGCCTATGACGCGCACCGAGGTCGAGGCGCGCTTCCAACGCCTCGCGGCAATGGCCCACCAGGGGCATGCGCGGGTCGAGGGCGTCTACGGCGCCTGGGCGGCCTACCGGAAGGCAGGGGGACGCGCGTTTCCCTTCATGGTCCGCATCCGCGATGGCCGCCTCCATATCGCCGCCAACCTCAGCGACGTTCCACATCTGCCCCGGGGCGCCGAGATCCTGGCCATCGACGGGGTGCCGGCGGCACGCTGGCTGGAGCGCACGCGCGCTCATATCTCGGCCGAGACAACGGCGCTGGCGGACAGCATCCTGGAATATGATTTCCCCATGTGCCTCTGGGTGGAGGCCGGCGCCCGGTCCGGTTTCATGGTCCGCGTGAAGGCGGCCGACGGCGGCGCGTTCGACACTGAGGTCGCCGCGCGAACGGCATCGGAAATCGCGGCGGCTGCCAGCCGGCAGCCGCCGCGCCTGGACCTGGAGCATCCCCTGCGGGACGCCCGAATCCTGGCCAATGGCGTCGGCTATCTGCGCCCCGGCCCGTTTTACAATGAGGCCGCCAAGACCGGCGCGGACGAGTGGGATGTGACAGCGTTCCGGACGTTCATCAACAACGCCTTCGGCATGTTCGCGGCCAAGGACGTGCACCGTCTGATCATCGACCTTCGCGGCAATCCCGGCGGCGACAGCCTGTTCAGCGACGTCATGGTCTCCTGGATCGCCGACCGGCCCTATCGCTTCTTTTCATCGTTCAAGATACGGGTCAGCGCCGACGCCGTCACGGCGAACCAGGACCGCATCCTGCACGACGCGGTCGCGGCCGGCCCCATCTCCCGCCGCTTCGCCGACTTGTATGCCACTGCCCATCCCGGCGCCGTCGTGGACTTCACCCTTCCGGAAACGCAGCCCAATCCGGGCGGACGGTTCCAGGGCACGGTGTACGCCCTGATTGATCGGCACACCTATTCCAACGGGGTGGCCGTTGCCGCCACCATCCAGGACTATGGGTTCGGCAAGGTCCTGGGGGAGGCGACCACCGACATGGCGACCGCCTATGGCGCTATGGAACGGTTCACACTGCCCATCACGAGCATCACCGTGGGCTTTCCCAAGGCGCACATCGTGCGGCCCAACGGCGACACGCGGCCCCGGGGGGTGACGCCAGACATCGCCATCCCGGCGCCTTTGATCGAAACGCCCGACGACGCCATGCTTCAGCGCGCGGCAGAGATCGCCGCCACGGACCCAGCCCTGCACTGAAAGTCCGGCTCAACCCTTCTTCACGAACTCCGCCCGCAGCACGAGGCCCTTGATGGTGTCGTGGCGGCAGTCGATCTCCTGCGCGTCGCCGGTCAGGCGGATGGAACGGATGACCGTGCCGCGCTTCAGCACCTGGTTGGCGCCCTTGACCTTCAGGTCCTTGATCAGGGTGACGCTGTCGCCGTCGGCCAGCAGGTTGCCCACGGAATCCCGCACCTCGACTGTACTGGCAGCCGCCGCGTTGGCCGCCGCTTGGCTGGCCGGGATCCATTCGCCGCTGGCCTCGTCATAGACGAACTCTTCATCGGACGAACTATTCATCGGGAACCTCAATCTCTGGGTATGAGCCACCGTCGCCCGGTGACGCCGAGATGGCGCGGGCGCGGTAGCGTGGGTGTGCCTATCATTGGGCCGGTGGATCGGGGCGCCGGCACGCCGCCGCCGGGAAGGTAGCGGACAGACCGGCAGCCGTCACGCCTGAAAGCCCCGGCGGTGCTACACTGGCCGCACAACGGCATTGCTTCATTCGGGAGCCTCACCTCATGACCGACCTTCCCCAGGATCTCCAGGGCACGCGGGTGCTGGTCTGCGCGGCGGAGGGGCCGCTGCTGACCGGCGACCAGGACGCCGTGCCCCTGATCGGCCTGGCGTGGGAGCATGGTGCCCGGTTGGTGGCCATCCCCCTCAGCCGCTTGGGCGCCGGCTTCCTGACGCTGGCTACGGGCCAGGCGGGGGCCGTCATCCAGAAGTTCGCCACCTACCAGTTGCGCCCCGTCATCGTGGGCGACGTCAGCGCCTGGATGGCCAGCAGCGGGGCCCTGCGAGATTTCATCTATGAGGCCAACCGGGGCCAAGTCGTATGGTTCGTGGACGATCTGGCGGCCCTGGAACGGCGGCTGGCGCCTTGAATGGCCGGCATCGTCACGCGGCCGGAACCAGAAACGACAAAGCCGCCCCAAGGGGCGGCTTGTCCGTTCACTTAGCCCATGATGTGGCTTGCGCTAAATGATGGCGGAGGGGATGGGATTCGAACCCACGGTACCAGTTTCCCGGTACGACGGTTTAGCAAACCGTTGCCTTCAGCCACTCGGCCACCCCTCCGTCCACCGACTGTCGTCGGCGGTTCGCGTATGTACTCGGGCGGCGGCCCCCTTGTCAACGATAACGGTGAGGAAAAATCGCGGGAAAATGAAAAGGGGGACCAACCGGCCCCCCTGCCCACGCCCCACCCAGGATGTCCCCGGTGCGGCACCCTTTTTTTCCTGCCGGACCAAGGCGCAAGGGCCCGGCCCTCACCTTAAGCCTGCGCTTCAGCCCTTCAGCTTGGCGGTCAGGATCTCGTTCACCAGGGCGGGATTCGCCTTGCCCTGGGTGGCCTTCATGACCTGGCCGACGAAGAAGCCGAACAGCTTGTCCTTGCCGCTGCGGAACTCCGCCACCTTGTCGGCGTTGGCCGCCATCACGGCCGCGATGGCCTGGTCGATGGCGCCCGTGTCGGTCACCTGGCGCAGTCCCTTCTCCTCCACGATCTGGGCGGCGGGCTTGCCCGTCTCCAGCATGTCGGCGAACACCTCCTTGGCGATGCGGCCGGAGATGGTGTTGTCCGCGATCAGGTCGATCAGGCCGCCCAGCGCCGCGGCGTTGATGGGCGAGCTGTCGATATCGGCGCCCGTCTTGTTCAGGGCGCCCAGCAGATCGCCGATGACGAAGTTGGCCGCCATCTTGGGATCGCGCCCCCGGGCCACCTCTTCATAGAAGTCGGCGCGCGACCGTTCGGCCACCAGCACCCCGGCGTCATAGACCGGCAGCTTGTAGTCGGCCATGAAACGGGCCTTCTTCTCATCCGGCAGTTCCGGCAGGGTGCGCTTGATCTCCTCGACCCAGGCGGCGTCCAGTTCCAGCGGCAGCAGATCCGGATCGGGGAAGTAACGGTAGTCGTGCGCCTCCTCCTTGGAGCGCATGGACCGCGTCTCACCCTTGTTCGGGTCCCATAGGCGGGTTTCCTGCACCACCACGCCGCCGTCCTCGATCAGCGCCACCTGACGCTGGGCCTCATACTCGATGGCCTGCTGGACATAACGGATGGAGTTGACGTTCTTCGTCTCCGTCCGGGTGCCATACTTCTCACCCGGCTTGCGCACCGACACGTTGATGTCGCAGCGCATGGAGCCTTCCTCCATGTTGCCGTCGCAGGTGCCGAGATAGCGCAGGATGGTGCGCAGCTTGCGCAGGTAGGCGGCGGCCTCCTCCGGTGTGCGCATGTCGGGTTCCGACACGATTTCCATCAGGGCCACACCCGACCGGTTCAGGTCGATGTAGGTCTTGGTCGGGTTCTGGTCGTGCAGGCTCTTGCCCGCGTCCATCTCCAGGTGCAGGCGGGTAATGCCCACCTCGCGGGTGGAGCCGTCCGCCAGATCCAGCACGATGGTGCCATGGCCGACGATGGGCTGCTGGAACTGGCTGATCTGGTAGCCGGAGGGCAGGTCGGCATAGAAATAGTTCTTGCGGTCGAAGACCGAGCGCAGATTGATCTGCGCCTTCAGACCCAGGCCCGTGCGCACCGCCTGCTCCACGCAGACCTCGTTGATCACCGGCAGCATGCCGGGAAAGCCCGCGTCCACGAAGCTGACTTGGCTATTGGGCGCGGCGCCGAAGGCGGTCGCCGCCCCGCTGAACAACTTGGCATTTGAGACGACCTGGGCATGGACCTCCAGCCCGATCACCACTTCCCATTCGCCCGTCTCGCCTGCAATCCGATAAGCCATCGTCTTCGCCATCAAGTCCAATCATGGAGTGAGGGGTTTTCATGGCCGGAATCGCGTGAAAACGCAACCGGCTTGGGCGCCGGTGCAGCCCGGCGCCCATCAGGGCCGCTGCCGCCCCCGCGACGGGTTACCCACTAAAAGTTGAAGTTTGAGAACCATTATTTTATTTTCAATGGTGAAATAAGCATGGAAATTCAGCGCGGAAATTAAGACATCATCAACCTCTCATCTAGTACCTACGGCCTAACCCTTTTCGTAACAGGATTGCCACGATGCTCCAGTCCCTGAAGATCGCCCACAAGCTGGGCCTGGCCGTCCTGCTTTTCCTGGTTCCCGTGGGTTACCTGCTGTACGCCCTGATCACACAGCAGCAGATTTCCATCGATTTCGCGGCCAAGGAACTGGCCGGCACCGCCTATCTGAGGGGGCTGCAGACCGTGCAGGCCCGCCTGGCCGCCGCGGAAACGGGCGGGGCCGCTGTGGATACGGCCGGCAGTGCTGCCACCGTGCGCCAGTTGCAGGCCACCTGGGGCCAGGACATGGAGAGCGCCGGCAAGGCCGACGAGCTGCTGGCGGCCCTGGGCAAGAAGGACGCCGCCGCCGCCCGGACGGCCCTGCGCGCGCTGATCGCCCAGATCGGTGATAAGTCCAACCTGATCCTGGATCCGGACCTGGACAGCTTCTATGTCATGGACATTGTCCTGGTCAAACTGCCCGACCTGCAGGACCAGACCACGGGCCTGCGGGCGGTGACGCATCAGGCGGGGGACAACAAGGTGGACCTGTTCGTCGCCCTGGGCGGGGTCAAGTCCCTGCTGTCCGGCGTCGATTCCTCCGCAACCTCCGCTTACGGCGGCAATGCCGACGGCAGCGTGAAAAAGGCCCTGGAGGCCCCGGTCGGCGCCCTGCAGAAAGCCGCCGCCACGCTGACCGCCGGTGCCGAGAAGGGCAGCGTGGCCGACGCGGACACGCTGTCGGCGCTGAAGACGCAGGACGCGCTGTACACCGTCGCGTCGGCCGACCTGGAGCGCTTGCTGAACGCGCGGATCAGCGGTTTCAAGGCGACGCAGCTGCGCGTGCTGCTGATCTCGCTGGCGTTGTTCGCGGTCGCCGGCGGCGCCGTCTACGTGGTGGTGCGCCGCTTTGTCATCAACCCGCTGAGCGACCTCACCGGCGCCATGTCGGGCCTGGCGCAAGGCCGCCTGGATACCAGCATCGCCCACGCCGACAATGGGGACGAGGTCGGCGCCATGGCCCGCGCCCTGGTCGTCTTCAAGGAGAATGCCCAGCGCACCCATGCGCTGGAAGCGGCGCAGACCCTGGAACAGGAAAAGCGGCTGCGCCGCCAGCAGGCGCTGGAAACCCTGACCAAGGATTTCCAGCTGGCCATCAGCGCCGAGTTGCGGGGCATGGCCGCCGCCGCCACGGAACTGGAGGCCACCGCCGGCTCGCTGGCCAGCCAAGCCGACAACACCGCCGCCCGCACCCAGGCCGCCGACGACAGCGCCGCCCGCGCCACGGCCAACACCCAGACGGTGGCGGCGGCGACGGAGCAGCTGGCCGCCAGCAGCAACGAGATCGGCGCGCAGGCGGAGCAGACCGCCGCCACCACCAAGACGGCTGTGCAGGAGGCGGAGCATGCCCGCAACGTGGTGGATGAACTGGCCACAGTGGCCGAGAGCGTGAACGAGGTGGTGCGCTTCATCCAGACCATCGCCGCGCAAACCAACCTGCTGGCGCTGAACGCCACCATCGAGGCGGCACGCGCCGGCGAGGCCGGCAAGGGGTTCGCCGTGGTGGCGACCGAGGTCAAGAGCCTGGCCAACCAAACGGCACAGGCGACGGAAGACATCCAGGCGCGGGTCGGCGGTGTGAAGGCCGCGGCCGACAACGCCATCGGCATCATCAACCGCATCGCCACCACCATCGGCGTCGTTGACGGCAATTCCGGCGCCATCGCCGCGGCCGTCAGCCAGCAGAGCGCCGCCACCAGCGAAATCAGCCGCAACGTCGCGGAGGCCGCCGCGCGCACGCAGGAGGTGACGGAATCCCTGACCCTGGTGCGGGATAGCGCGGAATTCACCAAGGAAGCCTCTGGGCAATTGCTGGTCGCCGCCAACGAGCTGTCGCGGCAGTCGGAGCAGCTGCGCACGGACGTGGAACATTTCCTGGTCGCCATGCAGACGGCCGAGGATCGTCGCCAGTTCGACCGCCACGACATCGACCTGCCGGCCCGCGTGGGGGCGCCGGGCGCCGCCCTTTCCGGTCCCGCGACGCATCGCCTGGTCAATATCGGCCGGGGTGGTTGCGCCGTGAGCGGCCCTGCCATCGGCGGCGCCGGCCATGAGGTCGAGATCGACGTGGATGGCCGCCGTTTCCGGGGACGCGTCACCGCCCAGGAGGGCGACACCACGCGCGTCCAATTCCGCCTGACCGATGAGGCCGCCCAGGCGGTGGACGCCCTGGTGGCCCGACACCGGGCCGCCGCCTGATCGGGTGTATTTTAAGACCGTGAAAGATAGGACGCCGAATCACCGGAGTCCAAACAAGCGGCAATTCAATACCTATAAGTATAGAGTTGGGGATGTGGGGTTAATCCTAACGATTTCTTCAGGCAAACTGGCAAAGATGGCCGCTGAAGAATCGTGAGGCCGGGATGCGTTTTCAAAATTCGCCGTCATTCTCCAGCAGCGGCGATATCCGCCCCGCCCCCTTCCCCTGGCGGCTGCCGGGCGCCGATGGGGTGCTTGTCTGCTCCAGCCGCCTTGCCCTGCTTTTACCCCTGCTGGTCCTGGCATTAGCGCTGGTCGGCGGCGCAGTGGTCGCCCGGCTCACCGATGCCCATAACCGCACCCTGGCCGCCGACAGCCTGTCGGCGCGCGCGGGCGAAATGACGGAAGACCTGCGCCAGCAACTGACACTGTACCAATACGGCCTGCGCGGCGCACGCGGTGCGGCAGTCGTTGCCGGCCTGGATTCCCTGACGGTTGAGCAGTTCCGCCGTTACAGCCAAACACGCTCCCTGGAAACGGAATTCAGGGGAGCTACGGGTTTCGGCATCGTGCGGCGGGTGCCCATCGCCGAAGAGGAAGCCTTCGTCGAGCGGGAGCGCCATGGCGGCCGTCCCGGATTCCGCGTCTGGGAACTCAAGCCGCACGATGGCGAACACGCCGTCATCCAGTTCGTGGAGCCGGAAGGCGTGAACGCCACCGCCGTGGGCCTGGATATCGCCTCGGAACCGGCACGCCATGCGGCCGCCATGGCCGCCATGCGGTCGGGCGAACCCCGCCTGACCGCGCCCATCTCGCTGGTGCAGGCCCCGGGGGACAACAGCGGATTCCTGCTGCTGCTGCCCATCTACCGGCAAGGGGCGGATCTCACCACGCCCGACACGCGCGGGACCGCGACGGTGGGATGGGCCTATACCCCCTTCCTGATCAGCAAGATGATCGTCGGGTCGGAGCTGATGCGGGCGGACGTCGGCTTCACCCTGAGCGACGTGACCGACGGCGCGGACGCCCTCCCTTTCTACCAAACCCCCGTCCCCGCCATAGGCTTCGTCGATGGCTTGGTCCACGATGATCGCCTGTCCATATTCGGCCGCCAGTGGCTGATCCATTACCAGGCGACGCCCGTCCTGCGGCAGGCCCTGAACCTCACGCCGCCCCTGCTGGCGGCAGGCCGCGTCAGCGTCGCCGGCGTCCTTCTGGCCCTACTGTCGCACCTCTACATGGCAAACCGCGCCCGCCGGCTTGCCGCCGGCAGGGAGCAGGCACGCCAGACGGACATGCTGGAGCGGGAGGTCAAGGCGCGCACGGCCGACTTGGCGCAACGGGAGGTCCGGTTCAAGACGCTTACGGAGCTGTCCACCGATTGGTATTGGGAAACCGACGCCGAGGGCCGCTTCACCGCCATGTCGCAGGGCGTCTCCCGCATCGGGCAGGATCACCGGAGCCTGATCGGCAAGACGCGGCGCGAGCTGTCGGCCAGTGCCCCGGACCCGCGCCTGGACCAATATGAGGATTTGGTCCGCCGCGGACAGCCCTTCCGCGACCTGCGCTATGACCTGATGGGCAATGACGGCGCCTTGCGCCATATCGTCATCAGCGGCACCCCCATCCTGGACGCCGCGGGCACTTGCGTCGGCTATCGCGGATCGGGGCGCGACGTCACCGAACAGCTGCGGGCCGAAGAGGCCCTGCGCGCCACCTCCTCTCGCCTGGCCTTGGCCACCAAGGCCAGCGGCATCGCCATCTGGGAATACGACGTGGCCACACGCCGCCTGGATTGGGACGAGCAGATGTTCCAGCTCTACGGCGCCCAGCGCGACGGCGGGGATTGCTTTTCCATCTGGCAGGCGCATTGCCAGCCGGACGACGCGGCGCGCCTGGCGGCGGAGTTCCGGCGCGTGCTGGATGGCGGCGCCGACCTGGATACGGAATTCCGCGTGGTGCGGCCCAACGGCGGCATACGCCATGTGAAGGGCGCCTCGATCACCGACAGGGACGCCGACGGCCGGCCCATCCGTGTCATCGGCGTGAACTGGGACATCACCGAGGTGCGCGACCGTGAGGCCGCCCTGGTCGCGGCCCAGGCCGCCGCCGAAGCGGCCAGCCGGGCGAAGACCGACTTCCTGGCCAACATGAGCCATGAAATCCGCACCCCGATGAACGCCGTCCTGGGCCTGACCCAGCTGCTGGCCGATTCCCGGCTGTCCGCGCAGCAACGGGACTTCATCTCCAAGATTTCCTCGGCCGGCCGCAGCCTCATGGCGCTGATCAACGACATCCTCGATTTCTCGAAGGTGGAGGCGGGGCGGCTGGACCTTGAGCATGCCCAATTCAAACTGCCCGACCTGGTGGACGGGCTGGTGTCGCTGGTGTCGGTCAACGCGGAGGAGAAGAAACTCGCCCTGGCGGCCACCATCGCGCCCCACACGCCGGCGACGGTGGTGGGCGATCGCCTGCGCCTGCAGCAGATTCTGCTGAACCTGCTGGGCAACGCCATCAAGTTCACCCAAGTCGGCAGCGTGATGCTGGATATCCGCGCCGTCGCCTGGCCCCGGCCGGACCGGGTGTCGCTGCGTTTCTCGGTGACCGACAGCGGCATCGGCATTCCCGCCCATGCCATCCCCACCCTGTTCAGCGCCTTCACCCAAGCCGATAGCTCGACCACCCGCCGCTATGGCGGCAGCGGCCTGGGGCTGGCGATCAGCAAGCGCCTGGTCACCCTGATGGGGGGCGAGATCGGGGTGGAAAGCCAGCCCGGCGCCGGCAGCACCTTCTGGTTCATCGTGCCCCTGGACGTGGCGTCGCCGGGGCACGCCGCGGGCCAGGCGATCCTGGCCGCGCCGCCGCCGGACGCCGCCGCGAGCGCCCCCCGGTCGCGGCGGCCGAAGCGGCTGAAGGGGCTGCGCCTGCTGATGGTGGAGGACAACAGCATCAACCAGGAGGTAGGCCGGCAGATCCTGGAGCGCGAGGGGGCCAGCGTCACCGTTGCCGCCCACGGCGCGCAGGCCTTGGCGCGGCTGCGCGCCCAGCCCGGTTCCGTGGACCTGGTGCTGATGGACATGCAGATGCCGGTGATGGATGGTTACGAGGCCACCCGGCTGATCCGGGAGGAACCGGGCCTGTCCACGCTGCCGGTCGTGGCCCTGACCGCCGGCGTCCTGGATGCGGAACGCAGCCGCGCCTACGCGGCCGGGATCACCGACTTCATGACCAAGCCGTTCGACCTGGACCAGGTGGTGGCCACCATCCTGCGCCACGCGCCGAAGGTGGCGGCACCACGCCGGGGTCGGGTGGCGGCCGCGCCCACCTCGTCGCCCAGCGCCCTGGCGCGCCTGCGCGCCATCCTGCCCGATTTGGACCAGCGGCTTGAAGCCATGGGCCTGCAAGACAGCGAGGATCTTTACGTCAGCCTGGTCGAGCGGTTTGTACGGGAATTCGCCGGCGCGGCGCAGGAACTGCGCCGGGCGGTGGCGGAGGGCCGGCCCGCCGACGCGGCTCGCATGCTTCACACCTTGCGTGGCACGGCCAGCCAGATCGCCGCCCTTGGCGTGGTCTCGGCCGTGGCGGTGGCGGAACATGCGCTGGCGCACGAGAACTGGGCGGTATGGGATGCCAGCCTCAACATACTGGCCACAGCCATGGGCAAGCTGGCGGCGGCCGTGAGCTGACGGCCGCCGCAGCGCCTGTGGATCAAACCTGCTGGATGGCCGACAGCAGCCAGCGGCCGCCGTCCGCGCGCACGAAAGTCCAGAGTTCCTGCACCTCCTCCGCGTGGCGGTCGTCGCCGGACACGACGCGGCCGGTGTTCTCATCCACCGTCCAGTCGCGGGCGCGCCAGCGCAGCAGGGCGGTGCAGTAAGTGCGGCCGTCCTCGTGCCAGCTTTCCACCACGTCGCCCTTCACCAGATGGACGTCGGCCACCAGATTGCGGACGCCCCGGCTCTGGTTCTCCGTCATCTCTTCGCCGTAGTAGGACAGCATCTCCGGCGTCAGGTGGCGGCGCAGGGCCGTCAGGTCGCCCTTGCTCCAGCTGTCCATGACGCCGGTCAGGATCTGCTCGAACGCCGAGAGGTCCTGGCCCTGCATCTGCACGCCGATGGCGGGTACCGGCGCGGGCGGCGGCACCGACGCGCCCCCCTGGGTGTAGCCGCCGCCGAAGGGCATGGCCTGGTAAGGCGCGTCCTGCGGCGGGTACATCTCATACGTCATGCCCGACGCCGGGGCCGTGCGCGGACCGCTGATGGCCATGCGCACCAGGCGGTAAATCAGGTAGGCGATGCCCAGCATGATCAGCAGACGCAGGAAGCCGCCGAAGGCCCCACCCGAGCCGCTGCCGTAATCGCCGCCCACGCCATAGCCGTGATGGCCAAACAGCGAGTTGTAGAGGCTGGCGCCCAGGAAGCCGCCCATCATGCCGGACAGGAAGGGATGGCGCTGGGTGAAGCTGGGCTGGGCGAATCCCGGCTGGGCGAACGGCTGCTGGAAGGCCGGGCGCGGCTGGTAAGCCGGCGCGGCGGGTGCTGCGGGCGCGGCCGCCGGGGGCGGGGTGATGCTGCGCTGGATGGGCTGGCCCGTCACCGAGGGGGTGGCGGGCGTGGTGTAGGTCCGGCTGCCGCGGCTGCCGGAACTGGAACTGCGGCCCGGGCGGGCGTCGGCAGCCAGGGGCGCCAAGGCCAGGGACACCGCCAGCACGGCGGCGACCGCACGCGAACCAAACCGACCGAACATTCTCTCTCCCCCTAAACAATGGGACCGATCTTTCGGTCCCACCCAAATGTGGCCACCCTAATGTGGGGCCCCTTTGCAAATTTGCGAGGGCCACTGCCGCATCGGCACGCCATACCGCTTTTCGGCGGCCCGCGACAGATGGGACCTTTGCCCGCAGGCCTTCCGCGTGTCTAGACTGCACCCAAGCCCGGGCCGGCACTGCGGGGAAGCATCGGACGCCGGGCAACAACGAAACCAGGGGTTATGGGGGTTACTACACATGCCTGCACCGAAGTGGAAGCTGGCGGCCCTGCTGGCCGGCACGGCCATGGTCTTGCTGACCACGCACATGGCCATCACCAGCACGCCCGCCAACGCCGGCGACAAGCCGGCAGTCGATCAGGCCAAGGGCGACGACAAGGCGTCAGCCGATAAAGACTGGACGCCCAAGCACTTCACCGCCGACCGCAGCGGCACCTTCAACGGCAAGCGCGTGGACTACCAGGTGCAGGCCGGCGAAACCCACCTGGTGAACGACAAGGAGGAGGACGCGGCCACTGTCTTCTCCACCGCCTACCTGAAGAAGGGCGTGAAGGACGCGACCCAGCGCCCGCTGATCTTCCTGTTCAATGGCGGACCCGGCTCCGCCAGCCTGTGGCTGCACATGGGCGCCTGGGGCCCGAAGCGCGTGGACGTGCCCAGCGACGCCACCAGCGCCGGCAGCCCGCCCTACCCCCTGAAGGACAACCCGCAGAGCCTGCTGGACGTGGCCGACCTGGTGTTCATCGATCCGGTGGGCACCGGCTACAGCCGCCTGCTGCCCAAGGGGGAGGAGAAGGACTATTACGGCGTGAAGCAGGACGCCCATTCCATCGCGCAGTTCATGCGCCGCTGGCTGACCGAGCACAAGCGCTGGAACTCCCCCGTCTTCATCGGCGGTGAGAGCTACGGCGGCATGCGCATCGGCGCGCTGCTCCCCGAATTGCTGGAAAATGGCGCGCCCGTGGGCCTGAACGGCCTGATCGTCATCTCCGGCGCCGTCGACTACGGCGCATTCGAGTTCAACCGCGGCAACGACCTGCCCTACCCTGCCTTCCTGCCCAGCTATGCCGCCATCGCCTGGTACCACAAGAAGATCGCCGACACCGCCATGGGGTTCGACGCCTTCATGAACCAGGTGCGCAAGTTCGCGGTGGAGGAATATCCGGTGGCCCTGCTGAAGGGAAACCGCATGACCCCGGCGGAGCGCAAGGGCGTGATCGACAAGCTGGCGCGGTTCACCGGCCTGTCGCCCGCCTACCTGGACCACACCAACCTGCGCATCCGCGAGGTGCGCTTCGCCAAGGAACTGCTGCGCGACCAGGGCAAGATCACCGGCATCTACGATGGCCGCTACACCGGCCAGGAGTACGATTCCGTGGGTGATCAGGTGGAAAGCGACCCGTCCAGCTACGGCATCGGCGCCGCCTTCGCCACCACGCTGCAGAGCTACCTGCTGAGCGACCTGAACATCAAGATGGACCGGGAGTACCGGACCAGCGGCGACGTGGGCAAGAACTGGGACTGGAAGACCTGGGGCGACGAGGGCGGCGGCTATGCCAACGTGGCGCCCTGGTACGGCGACGCCATGCGCCAGAACCCCAAGCTGAAGGTGTTCATGGCCGGCGGCTGGTACGACCTGTCCGTGCCCTTCTTCTCAAACGAGAACGCCATGAACGCCAACGGCGTGCCCACGGACCGGGTGACCTTCAGCTATTACGAGGCCGGGCACATGATGTACCTGAACCGTGCCGCCCTGGACAAACTGACCGACGACGTCCGCCACTTCGTGAAGGCGGCCGCCCCGGGGGCGAGCGAGTAGGACCGCGAGCCGGCGGGGCGGTCAGCGCCGCCCCGCCGGCTTTCTACACGCGGATTCTGGCATCACCCGCATCCTGGCGGTGCGCGTCTCAGGGCGCGGAGGCCGCACAGGTCCGGGCCGGCTCGGACGACAGCGCGGTCAGCAGCGGTCCGCGCGCACGATATGCCAGGACCTCCAGGATGACGGCATTGGTGCTGGCGGAAAGCACCGTCTCCGCCTTGCCGCTGGCCTCGTAGATCCCCTCCTGCCAGCCACGTGCGGTGGACAGCGACGACAGCCGGGCGACAAGATCGTTCCAGCGCTCCGGCCAGAACGCCCATAATCCCAGCGCGGCCTTGGCCGAGACCAGCGCCAGGCTGGATGTTTCGGTTCCCTCCGGGGTCAGCACAGCCCAGGGACGGCCCGACGCGACCACCGTGCCATAGAGGAAATAGGGTGCTGTGGAGCGCAGGTAGTCATTGCGGGCGGTGGCCACCCCCTCCTGCAGCATCCGGGTGCGCTGCGCCAGTTCGACCGAGCGGGCGCGCTTCGCCATGTCGCCGGTGGCCGGCGCGGCCCAGCCGAACTCCAGCCCCTGCAGCACGGAATCGCCCGTCACCACCGGGGTGAACTCGTTGGCGTGGTCCGGTACCGCGCTGACGAACCCCACCCCGTCCACCTTCACGACCGGGTCGGACAGTCGGGGCGGCCGCGCGGGCATCCCCCACAGCCTGTAGCCGGCGGCGGCGTAATCCTCATAGCCGCGCCCGGCCTCACGGTAACGGGCCGGCGCCGGGCCGGCGGGCGCGCCGCCGGTCAGGCCGCCATCGGCGCCAATGGCGGCGCACAGGTCGAACCGGGCGACCACGGCGCGAGCCGCCGACGCCAGCGCGGGCTCCCGGTCCGCCAGGGCGCGCAGCCAGACAAGCAGCCGCCCCGTGTCCACCGCCGACCAGCCGGCGTTGCCGGGGTGATCCGCATCGATCGCGGCGACGCCGGTGGCGGCGTTGTACACCCGGTTGGGCAACCGCCCATAGGCCAGTTCCATGCGGCCGGCGAAGGCGAGGATCCGCGCCAGCCTCTCCTGGGCCGAAGCGGCCGGCAGCAGGCCGAGGTCGCGGGCGGCGATCAGGGCCGCCATGGTGTCCGCCATCTCCCAGGCCGTCGCCGTCGGGTACTGATCAACGGAGTTGACGAGGCCCGTCGCCGCATTGTCGTTTTCAGCGAAATAGCGCCAGGCGTTCCGCGCCCACGCCTTTTCCTCCGCCGTCAACGGCGCAGGCGGAGCGGGCGCCCCCGCCCGCTCTGGCTGCCCGGTCGCGGCCCGGTAGGCGAGGCCGCAGCCCGACAGCGCCAGCAGGCCTACGGCGGAGGTCAGGATCGCGACGGCGCGGAAGATGCGGCGGCTCACCATGCTTGGCTCCAGGAGGCGGTGATGGCACCGTCGACGAAGCGCCCCTGGGCCGGGCCGGCGTCGCGTCCGGGCCAGCGGTTGCCGGAATAGTTGCCATAGCGCAGCGAGAACGTGCCGGGATAGCCCCAGCTCCAGCCAACGGCGTAGGTGAAGTCCGGGTCCCAAGGTTGCTGGTCGCGATGCTGGGGATAGGCGAACGCCTTCCACTCCACATAGATGCCGGCCACGACCGGATAATGGCAGCCCAGCGACAGGCTCTGCTTCCAGCTGCGGTTGGCGGCGCTGGCCTGGTCGTAGAAGCGTGGGCTGACATTGACGTCGACCGTGCAGTCGATGGCCAGGTCGGGGTCAAGCAGCATGGGCGTCGCCAGCGCCTCCGGCACGGGGAAACGCCAGCCGGCGCTCCAGGTGCCCTGGTTGAAGCGCGTGACGTTCTCACCCTTTTCCGCCGATGGGTCCAGGCGGTTGCTGGCATAGTTGAAATAGGTGAGGTGCAGCGAGAACGGCGCGCCGTTGTCGAAGCCGAAGCCGTAATCGAAGTCCGGATTCCACGGCGCCTGGCGGCTGCCCTGGACGTAGCGGTGGAAATCCGTCATGGCGAACCAGCCCGGCAGCGGTTCATAGCGGATGAGGGCGTCCACCGTCGGGCTGCCCGTCACGTGGGCTCCCTGCTGGCCGCTGCCCGTGGGTCCGCTCTGCTCCGACCGGGTCATGGGAACGGTGACGCCGGTGCCGAGGGTCAATCCTTCCAGCGGCGTGCGTTTCTCTCGGGAGAAGGGCAGATCGAAGGAGCTGGCAAGGCCCGCATCGATGTCGGACCAGGTCCACTCGACGGCACCAGCCATCGACGGCGCCAGAACCACGGCCACCGTCGTCCCCAGTCCAAGCCGGCATCGTTTACGTTCCGCACGATTTGTCATCGGATCGGTTCTCCAGTACACTTAATTGTACCTGCGGTACGGTCGGCGCGCTAGACGCCCCCCGCAAGAATACGTCGACCATCCCTCTCGATTTTCCAATCCATCCCGCGCCCATGATGTTGACGGCAAGAACCGTGCGGTATGACGATGAAATCGCATTCCATGGCTGAGTTGCGATTAACCATTCGGATAGGTTCGTCTGTCGATTGTCTATGATGAGAATCGTAATCATCTAGGCAAGGCCCCGCACACGCGATATCGTTACGTCCGTTCCACCGCGAGATGTCATATCCGATGGGATTTTACTTCGACCGATTCGAATCGCGCCGCCCGCCGCCGCCGATCCCCTATTCGGCCGCGCGGGAGTTCCTCTGGCAGGTCCTCGGCACTGCGAACTTGGTGGTGGGCCTCTGGTATTTGCATTGGCGCTGGACCCAGTCGCTGAATCCGGACGCGCTCTGGTTCGCCATTCCCTTGGCGGCGGCGGAGACCATGGCCTTCCTCGGCCTCGTCCTTTTCACCGTGAACTTGTGGCGGACCGAGGATCCGCCCCGGCCGCCCCCGCCCGCGCGTATCGCCGACTGCGTGGAGGAGACGGACGTGCCTGACCGCCCGGTGTCGGTTGACGTCTTCTTCGCCACCTATAATGAAGATCCGGAGCTGGTGCGCCTGGGCCTGCGGGAGGCGCGCGCCATGACCTACCCGCACCCGATCGACCTGGCGGTGCACGTCCTGGATGACGGACGGCGTCCGGAAATGCGCCGCGTGGCCGAGGAGGAAGGGTGCAACTACATCACGCGCACGAACAATATCGGCTTCAAGGCCGGCAACCTGCGTAACGCGATGGAGCAGACCAGCGGCGACTTCATCGTCATCTGCGATGCCGACACGCGGCCCTTCCCTACCATGATCGAGCATACGCTGGGATATTTCCGCGATCCCACCGTCGCCTGGGTGCAAACGCCGCACTGGTTTTATGACCTGCCGGAAGGGCGCCGCCTGCCCGTGGCCTGGGGCCGACGCCTCGGCGCCGCCGGGCGCTTCCTCGGCCGGTGTGTCGAGGCGGTGGCGGGGCCCATCCATGTCGGGCGCGACCCCTTCGTCAATGACAGCCAGATGTTCTTCGACGTGCTGCAACGGCGGCGCAACTGGGCCAACGCCTCTTTCTGCTGCGGGGCATCCTCCATCCACCGCCGCGATGCCGTGATGCAGGCGGCCCTGAAATCCTACACCCGGGAAGTGGCGCGCAACGTCGACGCCCGCGCCCGCGAGGCGCTGAAGCTGACCGGCGAGTCGACGCTGGACGCCGGCCTTGAGGCGGCGCTGGTCCAGGAGGCGGCGCTGGCGGAAGAGCTGACGCCTTACAAGTTCCATGTCTCGGAGGACATCTACACCTCCATCGTACTGCATTCGGACAGCGAGCGGCGGTGGCGGTCGGTGCTGCATCCCGAGGTCGAGACCCGCATGCTCAGCCCCCAGGACCTGTTGTCCTGGAGCATCCAGCGCTTCAAATACGCCGGTGGAAGCCTCGACATCCTGTTCCACGACAATCCGCTGCTGCGGGGTGAATTGACCATCTGGCAGAAGCTGATGTACGCGGCGACCTTCTATTCATACCTGGGCGCCTTGTGGAACGTGGTCTTCTTCGCGGCCCCCATCATCTACCTGACCACGGGTGTGGCCCCGGTCAGGACCTACAGCTTCGACTTCTTCAAGCACATCATCCCCTTCCTCATGCTGAATGAACTCGCCTTCATGATCGGCAGCTGGGGGGTGCCCGGCTACCAAGGCAAGCGTTCCTGGCTGAGCTTCTTCCCGATCAATCTGCGCGCCCTCTGGTCGGTCCTGCGCCACCAGCAGATCAAATTCCCGGTGACGCCCAAGGACCGGCAGGAGGGCAATTTCCTGCGCCTCGTGCGCTGGCAGTTGCTGGTCATGGTCCTGTCGGTCGCCGGCCTGGCCTATGCCGGGATTCGGCTCTGGCTGGGAGACTCGCCCTTTTCCTGGGGCGGGTTGCTGGCCAACGTCTTTTGGTGCGCCAACAACATCTTCGCCCTGTCGGGCATCGTCTCCGCCGCCTTCTGGTCGCCTGATGACGATGCGCCGGCGGACGCCGCCGCCGAAGGAGTGCCGGCATGACTTTCCGCGACGGGCTTATCGCCGGGCGCAGCCACATTGCCTTCCTGGTCGGATTGCTGCTTTCCACCGCGCTCATCGTCCGCATCGAGCAGTGGGAACGGGACCCGACGCATCTCTACGCCGAGATTCCCTATAGTTCCCAGATCCCCGAACGCCAGCCGGCGCCGCTGACGGCGGAGGACAAGGCCGCCGCCGCCATCGCCTGGACCTACCTGACGGCGCATACGCGGGCCGCGACGGGACTGGTCGATCCGGCCGCCGGCAACCGCGCGGCGACGCTGTGGAACGTGGGGTCGCAGATCCTGGGCACCCTGGCCGCCGAGCGCCTGGATCTCGTGACGGCCACTGACGCGGAAGCGCGGATCGACCGTGTCCTGGCAGCCCTGTCCCGGGTGCCCCTGTTCGACGGCGCCCTGCCCTCGCGCTTTCTCGACACGGAGACGCTACAGCCTGTAACCCATGACGGACGGCCCACCGAGCGGGAAGATCTGGGCTGGTCGGCCGTTGACCTGGGGCGGCTGCTGAACGCGCTCGACCTCTGGGGCCGGGCGCATCCCCGGCAAGCTCCCGCCATCGCCCACCTGCTGGCCGGCTGGCGCCTGGACGCGGCGGTGGCCGACAGGGCGCTGCGCGCCTCGATCATGAACGGCAGCGGCAAGCCGGAATTCCATCAGGAGGGGCGCCTCGGTTACGGTCAGTACGCCGCCAAGGGCTTTCAGCTCTTCGGTTTCGACCTGGCCCAGGCGACCGACCTGCGACCGACCCTGGGATGGGTTGAGGTTGACGGCGTGGAAGTGCCCGTCGACCGGCGGGCCATGGGGGCCGGCACGCGCACCCACACCCTGTCGGAACCCTGGATGTTCGACGGGCTGGAATACGGTTTCGATCGCACCTCGCGTGAGCTCGCATGGCGCACCTTCCTGGCGCAGGAGCGCCGGTTCGAGCATAGCGGCCAGCTCACCGGGGCCGGCGAAGGCCCGTTGGACCGCGCGCCCTGGTTCGCCCAGGCGACCGTGCAGGCCAATGGCAAACCCTGGCGCACCCTGGATGACGCCGACCGTGAGGCCGCGGCCCTGCGGACCGTCGCGACCAAGGCAGCGTTCGGCTGGGACGCCCTGTTCGCCACCGACTATGCCGCCCGGCTGCGCGCCGCCCTGACCGACCGCGCCGATGCCACCCAAGGCTGGTATGCCGGTTTCTACGAAGTCGACGGCACGACCAACAAGGTGCTGACCCTGGAAACCAACGCCCTGGTGCTGGAAGCAATGGCCGCCCGCCGGGACGGGCCGCTGCGGCCCGCCGTGCTGTTCGGCCGACGGGCGGAAACATCATGAGCGAACCCCGCCGCATCCTTCTGGTCGAGGATGAGCCGACCACCCAGCAAATGCTGGGCATCGTACTGCGCGCGCTGGGCTACGATGTCGTGACGGTGGCCAATGGCGTGGCCGCGATGGACGTGCTGGCCGGCGGCGGCATCGACCTCGTCATCACCGACCGGCACATGCCGGAGATGGACGGCATCACCCTTTGCCGCGCCATCCGCGCCTCCTTCCCGGACCATTACCTCTACGTCATGATGCTGAGCGCCCAGATCGACGACAGCAGTGTGGTGCAAGGCCTGGAGGCGGGTGCGGATGATTTCCTCGTCAAGCCGCCGGACTTCGCGGAATTGCGGGCCCGGCTGAAGGCCGGCATCCGCATCATCGATCTGCAACGCCAGCTGGAGCAGCGCAACCGCACGCTGGCCAGTGCCCACCAAAGCCTGGAAAAGGCCTATGAGCACATCCGCAAGGATCTGCAGGCCGCCGCCGACAGCCTGCGCCGGCAGCTGCCAAGGCCGGCGGAGTTGGATGGGCTGCGCTTCGATTGGCTGTTCGAACCCTCCGACATGATAGGCGGCGATATCCTGGACGTGGTCCATCGCCCGGATTCACCCGTCACCGTCTTCTACCAGATCGACGTGGCGGGGCACGGCGTGCCCGCCGCCCTGTCGTCCTTCAACCTTCAATCCCTGCTGTCGGGCGCTGCCTTGCGCCAGTTGGCCGAGACCGGCGGGACCACCGGCTGGGCGACGCAGCCGGTGGCGGTGGTGGAGGAACTGAACCGGCGCGCCCAGCGCAGCGATGACGACGATTACTTCACCATGCTGTACGGCGTCATCGACCGGCGCACGGGCGAGGGCGTCCTGACCCTGGCCGGCCATCCGCCGCCCCTGGTCTGGCGCGCCGCCAGCCGGCGCCTGGAGACACTGGGCGACAGCGGCTTTCCGGTGGGCATGCTGCCATCGGTCAACTATGAGGAACTGCCCTTCACGCTGGCGGCCGGCGACCGGCTGATCGTGCACTCGGATGGCCTCAGTGACTGTGTCGACGCCGAGGAACGGGCCTTCGGCGACGGGGAGCTGGCGCGCTGCCTGGCCGAGGCGGCGGCACTGCCGCTGGCCGACACCATCGCCATGGTCGGGCGCCGGTTCGCCGACTGGTGTGCCGACGCGCATTTCGATGATGTATCGTTGTTGATCCTGGAGAAGACGGCGGCCGAGGCCGCGGAGGGGCAAGATGATCGAGACTGAGCAGCGCGGCGGCGTGCTGATCACGCGGGTGACCGTCAGGCGGCTGGACGCCGTCATCACCCCCGCCTTCAAGGCGCGGATGGTGGACCTGATCCAGGGCGGGGCGGAGCGCATCGTGCTGGATCTGGCTGATGTCAGCTTCATGGATTCCAGCGGGCTCGGCAGCGTCGTGGGCTGCCTCAAGCTCATCGGCACGCGCGGCGACCTGGTGCTGGCCGGGATTCAGTCCCCTGTCCAGAGGCTTTTGCAGACCACCCGTTTGGATCGCGTCTTCAAGACCTTCCCCGACACGGACGCGGCCGTGGCCGCGCTCACCCCCGGCGGCGAGTAAGACCATCATGGCGATGCCCGTCCCCCATATCGTGCTGACCGTGGATGGCGGGCTGGAGCAGGTCGCCCTGATCGGGCGGGCGGTGCAGGCGGTCTGCGGCCTGACTGATCTCGACGCCGACGCGCTGGCCGCCATCGAACTGGGCATCGTCGAGGCGGTGACGAATATCGTCGAGCATGGTTATGGCGGTGATGCCGGCCCCATCGAAGCGGCCGTCACCCTGGCCGAAGGGGAGATCGTGATCGAGCTGAAGGATGACGGCCCGCCCCTGGACCCGGCGCGGCTGGCCGAGGCCCGCATCGACTTCGATCCCACTGACCTCGCCAACCTGCCGGAATCGGGCATGGGCCTCTCCTTGATCCAGTCCAGCTTCGACCGGGTCGTCTATGAGCGCGCCGGCGACCGCAACCGGCTCAGCCTCTTCAAGCGCATCGGGCCGTGACGGTGGCGGGCGGCCCGCACCGCCGCGCCGTGCTGGCGCTGGGCGTCGGCGGCCTGCTGGCGGCCGCACGCCCGGCGGAGGCCGCCGCCTGGTACGAGAACGATCCCGTCTCGTTGCGTGCCCGGGCGGAACGCAAGGGATTGCTGTTCGGCAC
This sequence comes from Nitrospirillum amazonense, assembly GCF_007828035.1. Taxonomy (GTDB): domain Bacteria; phylum Pseudomonadota; class Alphaproteobacteria; order Azospirillales; family Azospirillaceae; genus Nitrospirillum; species Nitrospirillum amazonense. The sequence goes on from NZ_VITV01000002.1 coordinate 516,318, forward strand.
GGCGGTGGGCCCCGCCCTGGATGAGGATCGCGACCTGCGTGCGGCGACCGTGGCCGACTGCACCATCATCGTCCCCGAATATGAGCTGAAATGGCCAGACGTGGCACCGGAATCGGGGCTGTACGACCTGCGCGGCGCGGACCGCCGGTTCGCTTTCGCGCGCGATCATGGCATGATGTTCCGCGGTCACACGCTGCTTTGGCCCGAGCGCCTGCCCGTATGGCTGACGCCGGGGCTTTCCCGTATCGCCGCCGAGGATCTGGTGGCCGGTCATATCGGAACCTTGGTCGGCCGCTATGCCCGGCGCGTGCATTCCTGGGACGTGGTCAATGAGCCGATCGACCTCGGCCCGACCGGCCGGAACGGGCTCAGGGTCTCACCGCTTCTGGACGCGATCGGGCCGGGTTATATCGACTTCGCCTTCTGGAAGGCGCGTGAGATCGACCCGGCTGCCCGCCTGACCTTGAATGAGAACGGGCTGGAGCGTCGCGGTCCGGGCGGCGACGCCAAACGCGCCGCCATCCTGGCACTGCTGCGCCGCCTGCTGGCCTCGCATGTGCCGGTCCACGCGCTGGGTGTGCAAATCCACGTCGGAACGGAGGGGCCAGAGGCGCTTGACGGGCCGGCATTGGAGCGGCTTTGCCATGAGGTCGCGCACCTCGGGCTGGAAGTGATGGTGACCGAACTGGATGTTTCCGACCAGTTCGCGCCGGCGGATACGGAGGCCCGCGACGCGGCGGTGGCGGCCACTTACCGCGCGGCACTCGAGGCCGTGCTGGCCGAGCCGGCGACCACGGTGGTCATGACCTGGGGCCTGTCGGACCGCCACAGCTGGCTGTCAGCGATGCGGCCGCGCCGGGATGGACTGCCCGTCCGCCCCCTGCCCTACGACACCGCGATGCGCCGCAAGGCCGCCTGGGGCGCCATCGCCGCCGCCATCGACGCCGCCCCGGCACGGCATCCGCTGTTCCAGGCGCCGAAGGGCTAAGCGGGTCGGCCCGTTACGGCATCGGCACCGCCTTCGCCACCACGCTGCAGAGCTACCTGTTGAGCGACTTGAACAGCAAGATGGACCGGGAGTACCGACCAGCGGCGACGTGGGCAAGAACTGGGACTGGAAGACCTGGGGCGACGAGGGCGGCGGCTACGCCAACGTGGCGCCCTGGTACGGCGGCGCTATGCGCCGGAACCCCAAGCTGAAGGTATTCCTGGCCGGCGGCTGGTACGAGGCCGGGCACATGATGTACCTGAACCGTGCCGCCCTGGACAAACTGACAGACGACGTCCGCCACTTCGTGAAGGCGGCCGCCCCGGGGGCGAGCGAGTAGGAGGGGGAGCCGGCGGGGCCGTCAGCGCCGCCCCGCCGCCGCGCGGGCCGGCTTCAGGCGCATAGGGTGATCCGGATTGCGCCGCAGGAATCCGGACACCTCCTTGAGCGTGGCCGGCAGCGGCTCCGCCCCGGGATGCGAGCGATAGCTCCAGAACCGGTAACCCCGCCGCCACAGCGCTTCCACTTGGGCGACGTCAGTGCGTTTCGGCGCCTTGAATGAGCGCCCCATCAGGCATAGACCCCGCCGCATGCGGGACAAGATCGCCCACCCTCCCCCACGCCACCAAACAGCACGGGCAGTTTCCAGGAACGCCGGCAGGCGAAACAGGCGTGGGCGATCAGGTAGCGGCTGACGAAGGGCGCCGTCACATGGCTTCCGTTTTTCGGGATCATCATCAAAGCCACGGGTTCAGGATTGACACGCCCGTGCGGGCGTAATCCGTCACGTCGCGTGTCACCACCGTCAAATCATAGTGCAACCCCGTCGCGGCGATGATCAGATCAGGCTGCGTATAAGTATGCCGCGCTTGTCGATCTGATTCTACCAGCAGGCGCCACTTCAACATCACGTCTTCACTAATAGGCAGGACGCGGCCATCGAACATTGGCCGCAGCTTGTGCGTCAGCCAAGCCGTCAGCTCCGACCTTTTGCCGGCATCGGCTGCCTGCTCAATGCCAAAGCGAATCTCCGCCAGCGTCACGGTGCTGATAAAAAGAGTATCAAGTGGCTGGTCAGCCACGAAGGCAACGACCTTCCTGTCCGGCTTGGGCCGACGGAGTTCGGACAAGACATTGGTGTCGAGCAACCAGCCCGTCATAGAACGACATCACGCACTGGCATCACCATGCGCTCGACGTCAAACTCCACATCCGGATGTGGACACGCCTGGAGCACGTCCACCAAGGCCTGCCCGGAAAGGCTCCCCTTCAGCCGGCGGAACTCCTCCGCCGTAATAACTACCACCTCGTCGCGACCGTGCACCGTGACATGCTGTGGGCCATCGCTTTTGACCCGACGCACCAGCTCACTGAAACGCGCCTTGGCATCCTGTAAAGGCCAGCGATCATCAAGCTTTGGCGCCCCACGTGTTTCTCGCGTCATGTCCACCTCGGAAAACTGGTCGGTCTGACTATTATATCAAGATGGACAGAACCAAGCCAGTCACGGCTCCATCAACTCCAGCGCGCGGCTGAAGTCGAAGCCGCGCACCGACTGGATGAAGTCGTCGGCGCGGGGGGCCGGCAGGGCGGTGCGCAGCAGGTGCAGGTTGCTTTCGGCCAGTTCCTCGGCTTCGGGGTCGTTGTCGGCCAGGAGGTCGCGCAGACGTGCCAACAGGGCCGCAGCCTTGGCCGGGTCGGCATCCGGCGAGGCCGTTGGCGCCGGGGCCGGTGCGTCCTGGGCCAGCCAGCGCTCGATCCCGGCCGCCACATCCTCCAGCAGCGGGGTCAGGATGGACACCGTCCGTTCCGGCGCGGCACCGCTGCGCAAGGCGGCCTCCACCGCCGCCGCCGCGCGCTGCACCTCACCGGCGCCGATGGTGCCGGCCACCCCCTTCAGGGTGTGGGCCAGCCGCTCCGCCGTGGCGGCGTCGCCGCTGCGCCAGCGGTCCAGGATGGCGGCGGGGGTGGCCCGCTGGTTGGCGGCGAACTTCTTCAGGATGTCGGCGTACAGCGCCCGCTTGCCGCGCACCCGCCGCAGCCCCTCCTCCGCGTCGATGCCGGGGATGTCGATGGCGCGCTCCGGCACCGGCTCAGCTGGCTTCCCCATAACAAGCGGCAGGGGGACAAGCGGCAGGGGGCGAGGCCCCGCCACCTCGGTCCTGCCCTGTCCCCAACGCGCCAGGACGGCAAACAGCTGGTCGGGATCGATGGGCTTGGAAACATAATCGTTCATGCCCGCGGCCAGGCAGCGCTCCCGGTCCGAGGCCATGGCGTTGGCGGTCATGGCGATGATGGGCAGCGCCGTCTCGCCCATCTCCCGAATGCGGCGCGAGGCCGTAAGGCCATCCATGACCGGCATCTGCACATCCATCAGCACGGCGTCATAGCGCCGCGCCGCGATCCTCTCCAGCGCGATGGCGCCGTTCTCCGCCAACTCGACGCCGACGCCCACGTCGGTCAGCAGCTCGATCGCCACCTGCTGGTTGAAGTCGTTGTCCTCCACCAGCAGGACGGACAGGCCCTGCAAGGCTTCGAAGTCGGCGGGCAGGTCGCCGGCCCTGGTCTTGGGCTCGACCGTCTCAGTGCCGGCGATGGCGCGGATGACGGCGTCGAACAGGACGGAGGAGTTCACCGGCTTGATCAGCACGTCCTCAATGCCACTCTGCTCCGCCGCGCGGCGCACGTCCTCGCGGCTGTAGGCGGTCACCATGATCAGGTGCGGTGGATGGGCCAGGCCCAGCGCGCCGATGCCCCGCGCCGTCTCCATGCCGTCCAGGTCCGGCATCTGCCAGTCGAGGAAAGCCACGTCATACGGCGCCCCGGCGGCGGCGGCCTCCTTGATGGCGGCGATGGCGGCGCGACCGTCCCCCGCCCCGTCGACGCGGAAGGACATGGAGGTCAGCATGGCCGACATCACCCGGCGCGCGTTGCGGCTGTCGTCCACCACCAGCACGCGGCGGCCGCGCAAGTCGGGCCGGGGCAGCAGCGGCTGGCTGGTGGGCACCCGCCCCAGCTTGGCCGTGAACCAGAAGCAGGACCCCTTGCCATAGTCGCTGTCGACACCGACGGCGCCGCCCATCAGCTCCGCCAGCCGCTTGGAGATGGCCAGGCCCAGGCCCGTGCCGCCGAAGCGACGGGTGGTGGTGGTGTCCGCCTGCTCAAAACTGCGGAACAGTCGGGCCTGCTGTTCCGCCGTCATGCCGATGCCGGTGTCCGCCACCTGGAACAGCAGGGTCACCGAGGCCTCATCCTCCTCGATGGCGCGGATGTTGATGGAAATGCGGCCCGTCTCGGTGAATTTGACGGCGTTGCCGGCGAAGTTGATGAGGATCTGCGCCAGGCGCAGCGGGTCCCCCATAAGGTTGCCGGGCACCGCCGCGTCCACGTCGAAGACGAACTCCAGCCCCTTGGCCGCCGCCCGTTCCGACACCAAGTTGGCGACACCGTCCAGAACCTCATCCAGCCGGATCTCCACCTGCTCGATGGTCAGCTTGCCGGCGTCGATCTTCGAGAAATCCAGGATGTCGTTGATGATGCCCAGCAGGTGCTGGCTGGACCGCTGGATCTTGGTCAGATAATCGCGCTGGCGGGGGGTAAGCTCGGTCTTCAGCGCCAGGTGGCTCATGCCGATGATGGCGTTCATCGGCGTGCGGATCTCGTGGCTCATGTTGGCCAGGAAGTCCGCCTTGGCCTGGGACGCCGCCTCGGCGGTATGGCGGGCCGCGTCCAGTTCCACCGCGCGGGTACGGGTCATGGCGACGATGCGGCTCAGCAGTGCCACACCGGTGCCCACGCCCGCGTACAGCCCCTGGTCGGTGATCAGGAAGCCTTCCGTCAGCGCCTTGGGATGGTCGCTGGCGATCATGGCGCTGACGTCATCCAGCGGCGTATCGACATCCACGCACAGGTAGGGCCGGCCCAGCATGAAGGCCACCGGCCGGCGGCGGTAGAGTTCGGACTTGATCTGATGGGCGAAGGTGGACAACAGGAATTCGCGGGCGATAAGCCCCAGCACCCCGCCCAAGTCGTCCACAACCGCAACGCAGGGCAGCAGCGGCGCGCCCAGGAAGATCTGCACGACATCGCCGCAGGGCGTGCGCTCGCTGATGCCCTGGGCGGGCTGCAGGATGTCGCGCGCGCGATAAACCACCGGCACCGCCGCCGCTGCCTCATCCGTCGCCATCCTATCCGCGCCCGCAGTGTCCATGTGCAGCCCCTGCGTTAAGCCGGGCCTCCCCGATCCCTTTTTCACTCGTGCTCTTTCACCGGCCCTCGGCCGCCATCGCCAGATAGTCGCGCTTCCCGTCCAGGAATCCGTCCTGGTCGGCGAAGCGCTCGGCGATGGCCCGGAACTCGTCCTCGATCTCCAGGAACGCCTTGACGATATCGGGATCGAAATGACTGCCCGAACCGTCGGCGATGATGGCCGCCGCCTGCTCGTGCGGCATGGCGTCCTTGTAGACGCGGCGGCTGATCAGGGCGTCGTAGACGTCGGCGACGGCCATCAGCCGGGCGGAGATGGGGATCGCGTCGCCCGAGAGCCCTTCGGGATAGCCGCTGCCGTCCCACTTCTCATGGTGGGAATAGACGATTTCCTTGATGCAGGTCAGGAACTCGACCGGAGCGCCCAGCGCGTCCTCCGCCGCCTCGATGGCGTCGCGGCCCAGCGTGGTGTGCCGCTTCATGATCTCGAATTCCTCGGGCACGTAGCGGCCCGGCTTCAGCAGGATGCGGTCGGGGATGCCGACCTTGCCGATGTCGTGCAGCGGCGCCGACTTGAACAGGGTGTCGATGCGGCTGTCGGTGATGTAGCCGGCGAAGCGCGGATGGTGGCGCAGCCGGATGGCCAGGGCACGGACGTAGAACTGGGTGCGGCGGATATGGTTGCCCGTTTCGGTGTCGCGGGTTTCCGCCAATGAGGCCAGGGTCATGACGGTCACGTCCTGGATGGCCATGACCTCCCGCGTGCGCCGGGCCACCTCGGCCTCCAGGAAGTCGGCCTTGTCGCGCAGCAGGTCGGCGATGGCCTTCAGCCGCAGATGGGCGCTCACGCGGGCCAGAACGATGGGCGGGCTGATGGGTTTGGTGATGTAGTCGACGGCGCCCAGGGCCAGGCCCCGCTCCTCATCCGCCACCTCGTTGCGGGCGGTCAGGAAGATAACGGGGATGTCGCGCGTGGCCGAATTGGCTTTCAGCCGGCGGCAGACCTCATACCCATCCATGCCGGGCATGACGATGTCCAGCAGGATCAGGTCCAGGCTGGGGTGGGCGGCGGTCACGGCCAGGGCCCGCTCACCGGAATTGGCCACACGGACGTGGTAATCGTCCTTCAGCAGGCCGCTCATGATCTTGAGGTTGTCAGGCGTGTCATCGACGACCAGTATTTGCGGCCGCGTCTTCTCCGCAATCACGGGACTATTGTCTTCCCACATCGGCCGTCGCCCACTCGAGAGGTGCCCCCGCTGGCGCCCCCACCTGAGGGGAGCCTGGGATTTTTCCTGTCACAGCGGGCTCTTGGGCGCACGGCCGCCCCGCTATCCAGCTTTCGGGACGCCGTAGGAAACGCCGTCGGGCGCCCGGCACCCGCGTGACATCTCTCTTTTGTATAGGCCGTATATTTCTTTTAGATGACGGTTTGCAAAAGATTACACTTTAATTATGAAGAAGATCGGTCGCTTTTTATTCAATTGCTCAGCGCGCCGGCGCGTCATAGGGGGCCAATATTAGGCCGCCCTTTCATGCCATCGCCCGCTGCGGCCGGGTGACGACAAAGGCCAAAGCCAGCGCCGCCACCAGCAGCACGGCGGCCAGCATGAAGGGCGATCCCTGGGGCAGCATGGCGAAGGGGCCGACGCTGTCCGCCAGTACGCTGGTGAACAGCAGGGGGCCGATCATGCCGGTGATGCCGCGGATGCTGACCAGGGTGCCTTGCAACAGCCCCTGTTCCGTCGCCGCCACCTGGGCCGACATCATGCTTTGGGCCGAGGGGCCGACCATGCCCCACAGCGCCACCAGGGGAATGCCGCAGAGGAGGCCCGCGCCCACGGGGGAGGCGCCGAAGGTGGTGAAGCCGGCGGCACCCGCCACCAGGCCCACCATCATGGTACGCCGCGCGCCCAGGCGCTTGACCACCCGGCCGACCAGGCCGCCCTGCACCACCGTGCTGCATACGCCCACCCCTGCCAGGGTCAGGCCCACGGACTCCGGCCCCCAGCCGTAGCGGTCGTTGACGTAGATGACGAAGGTGTTGTTCAGCACCTCATGCGCCAGATAGTAGAGCCAGACGATGCCCCCCAGGCCCAGCAGGCCGGGCGCGCCGCGCAGCAGGGCGAAGGCGCCCAACGGGTTGGCCCGCCGCCAGGAGAAGGCGCCGCGCCGGTCGGCCGGCAGCGATTCCGGCAGCACGAACAGGCCGTAGCAGGCGTTCAGCAGGCTCAAGCCCCCCGCCACCCAAAACGGCAGGCGCGGCTCGATCCCGCCCAGCAAGCCGCCCGCCGCCGGGCCGACGATGAAGCCCAGGCCGAAGGCGGCGCCCAGCATGCCGAAGGCGCCGGCGCGCTTTTCCGCCGGGGTCACGTCGGCGATGTAGGCCGAGGCGGTGGTGAAGCTGGCGGCGGTGATGCCGGAGACGATGCGGCCCACGACCAGCCAGCCGAGGCTGGGCGCCACGGCCATCAGCAAATAGTCCACCCCCAGGCCGAAGCAGGAGACCAGCAGGATGGGCCGCCGGCCGAACCGGTCGGACAGCGCGCCGATGAGGGGGGAGAACAGGAACTGCATGGCGGCGAACAGGGTGCCGAACAGGCCCACCATATGCGCCGCCTGGGCATTGTCGCCACCAACGAAGCCCTTCACCAGATCAGGCAGGACCGGGATGACGATGCCCAGAGCCAGGACGTCCAGCAGTGCCGTCACGAAAACGAAGGCCAGCGCGGCACGGCGCGGCGTGGGGGATGCGGTCATGGTCAGGCCCGGAACTGGAACCCCGGCGTTGCGGGCGCCGGGATGAGTTGGTCGTTCTTTGCAGGGTCTACCCTTAATCCTTTTGCCCGGCGGCGGGGAGTCCCGAAAACGCCGCCGGTCATTCTGTCCAATCCGTCCCCCCTGTCTAACCCGCCCGCATGTTGACGCGCTGGCCTTGGCCGGCTCGCTGCCGGTATGGTGCCTGCCGGTCACGAGCTCAGGTTAACGAGGACGAACGATGCGTGAAGTCAGCTGCGTTCTGGACGCCCAGGCCCAGTTGGGCGAATGCCCGCGTTGGGACCCGAACGGAGGGGACGCCGGGGGCGGCGTGCTGTACTGGGTGGACATCCCCGCCAAGACGCTGCACCGCTTCGACCCCGCCACCGGCCAGGACGTGCAGCGCGGCTTCACCCAGCCGGCCGCCTGCCTCGCCCGCCATGGCGCCCACGGCTTCGCCCTGGGCATGAAGGACGGCTTTGCCCTGCTGTCGGATTTCAGCGCCGAGCCCGCGCCCCTGGGCGCCCAGGTGGAGGAGGCGCGGCCCGACAACCGCTTCAACGACGGCCGCTGCGACCGGCTGGGGCGCTTCTGGTCCGGCACCCTGGACGGCACCAAGCAGCACCGGAACGGCACCCTCTACCGCCTGGACGTGGACGGCCAGGTGACGGACGTCGCCACCGGCTTCCTCACCAGCAACGGCATCGCCTTCTCGCCCGACGACCGCACCTTCTACCTGTCGGACACGCCCAACCACGTCATTTACGCCTACGATTTCGACCTGGCGTCGGGCCGTATCGCCAACCAGCGCGTCTTCCACCAGTTCCCGCACGGCCTGGGCCGACCCGACGGCGCCTCGGTGGATGCGGAGGGCTGCTACTGGACGGCGCTGTACGACGGCGGCCGGGTGGTGCGCCTGTCGCCCCAGGGGGACATCCTGGAACAGGTGGCCATCCCCGCCCGCCTGTGCACCATGATCGCCTTCGGCGGCCCCGACCTGAAGACCGCCTACGTCACCACCGCCCGCCAGAAGCTGGATGAGGCCGAACTGGCCCGCCACCCGCAGTCGGGCGGCATCTTCAGCTTCCGCGTCGACGTGCCGGGCCTGCCGGAGCACACGTACGGGGGATGACGCCCGGCACCGTCGATCGCACCCCGCCGATCGCTCCCCCTAGAATGACCGACCGCCCAGGCGATTTATAAAGTCCTGATCAGGGTGCGTGTCCGCGTCCGCCGACACGGCGTGGGACGGGCCCTCATGCTTGCCCGCCAGGCGATCGATGAACAGCCGGGCCGGATCGTCCAGGGGCTGGGCCAAGGACGGGGTGACGATGGCCTGCGCGACAGGTTCCTGTTTCCCCGCCAGCGACGCGATGAAGGCTTTTGCCGGATCCGGGTCCGTCGCAGCAAGCGCCGAACCGGACATGACGCTAAACAGAACCCCAGACAAAACCAAGGCTGTGACCGGCGCACGCAACTTCCCATGGATCGAGGCGACCATCATCTGTCTCATCTGCTGAAACCAGCCCGCCCCGTCACGGGGCGGGAGCAGCATCAAGCTGCCTCATTAAGATGAGTGTCTAGTGACGAATAAACAATATCATCACTAGATACTTTCGCAGATAGCCGCCATGCTTCCGTGGCGGCCATCCGTGAAAACGGGCGCCCGCCTCGATCGCTTGAAGGCGTCGGTGAAGGAAGATCCTAAATAGGAATTTCAGGATGGATGGTCGGCCTCGGGACACTCGCCCTGTCACAGGCGCACCCCCACGGCGAGACGGGCCCGTCGGCGCGTCCGACCTCAGTCGTCCCCTGCGGCATGCTCCGTCGCTGGCCGCAGCGGGTGGCTATGGTGGCCACTCACCTCGGCGCCGGCATCCGGGTCCAGGCGGATGAAGAAGAGGAACGAAGCCAGGCCGATCACCATCACGGTCAGGAAGGCCACCATGAAGTCGTGCGGCACCAACTGGGCGCCGCCATGCAGGGCCAGGGTGGTGTGCAGCAGCAGCGCGCCGGTGGCGACCCCCATGCCCAGCGACACCTGCTGCACCATGGACGACAGGCTGGTGGCCGCACTCATGCGGGCTGCCGGCACGTCGGCGAAGGCCAGGGTGTTCAGGCCGGTGAACTGCAGGGACCGGAAGAAGCCCCCCACCAGCAACACCAGCAGGATCAGCGGCACCGGCGTGTCCGGCCGGAACAGGCCAATGGCACCAGTCAGCAGGGCCGACAGCACGCTGTTGATCACCAGCGCCTGGCGGAAGCCGTAGCGGCGCAGGATGGGGCCGGCGGTCATCTTCATCACCAGGGCGCCGGCGGCGGTGGCAAAGGTCAGCAGGCCGGAGACGAAGGCTGTCATGCCGAAGCCCACCTGCAGCATCAGCGGCAGCAGGAAGGGGATGGCGCCCATGCAGATGCGGAACAGGGAACCGCCCAGCACGCTGATGCGGAAGGTGGCGGTCTTGAGCAGGTCCAGGTCCACCAGCGGGTGGGGATGGCGGCGCGAGTGGCGCACGGCGACGATGCCCACCAGCACGCCGAGGGCCAGCAGCGACGGCGCCACGCGCCAGTCCACGCCGTCGCGGCCGATGGACTCGAACCCGGCCATCAAGGCGGCCAGGGCCACGCCGGAATTCACGAAGCCCCAGCCGTCCAGCTTGGCCACCGCCTCCTCCCGATGATCGGCGATATAGCGCCAGGAGAGGTAGAGACCCAGCAGGCCGATGGGGATATTGATGAAGAAGATCCAGCGCCAGGACAGGTAGGTGGTCAGCAGGCCGCCGATGGGCGGGCCGATCAGCGGGCCCACCATGGCGGGCGTGGTCAGATAGTTCATGGCCCGGACCAGCTGGTCCTTGGGCACCGTGCGCAGCAGCACCAGGCGGCCCACCGGCACCATCATGGCGCCGCCCACGCCCTGTAGCAGCCGGGCCAGGGCCAATTGCGGCAGTGACTGGCTGAGCCCGCAGGCGATGGAGCCCAGGGTGAACAGCACGATGGCAGCACGGAAGACGCGGCTGGAGCCGAAGCGGTCGGCCACCCAGCCGCTGATGGGGATGAAGACCGCCAGGCTGAGGATGTAGGCGGTGATGGCCAGGCTGAGATGGATGGGGCTGACGCCCAGGCTCTCCCCCATGGCCGGCAAGGCCGTGGCGAGGACGGTGGCGTCCAGGTTCTCCATGAACAGGGCGCACGATATGATGAGGGCGACGAGCATCGTCGTCACAGTGCCTTTCATCCGGGGGCGGCAGGAAATCGCTACCTGCCGTTTGAGAATCTGGGCAAAGCCGGGCCCCTGACAAGTGCCGCCCGGGCATGGCTGACCGTCATGCCTGCACATCTGTTCGGCACGCGTAAAAATTCGGCGACCGACGGAATAAGGCTTCGGTCGAATGCGTCAACCGAGCGGTCCCACACCGACCAATGGCTCGACCACGGGAGGAATCCAGAGATGCTGAAACAGATCATCGCAGCCACCCTGCTGACCGTCGGCATCGCCCTTTCGGTGCCCGCCTCCGCGCAAGGTCCAGCGGGCGCCACGGTAGCGGAAACCGCCAAGGGCAAGACCCTAGTGGATGCCAAGGGCATGACCCTCTACACCTTCGACCATGACATGAGCGGGCAGTCCAACTGCATCGCCGCGTGCGCCAAGAACTGGCCGGCCCTGCCGGCTACCGCCGACGCCGGGGCCAAGGGCGACTGGACCATCATCACCCGCGACGACGGGTCCAAGCAGTGGGCCTACAAGGGCAAGCCGCTCTACACCTTCGTGAAGGACGGGAAGCCGGGTGACATCACCGGCGACGGCCTGGCGAACGGTGCCTGGCACGTGGCGACACCGTAAGGCGCGCGGGAAGGATATGCGGGGGCGGCGGGGTGTCAGGCCCCCGCCGCCACCTCCTGCACGAAATCCAGGAAGGCCCGCACCTTGGCCGGTGGCAGGTGGCGGCTGGGATGGTAGGCGTAGAGGGGATAGCGCTCCTCCGCCCAGTCGGGCAGCACCTGCACCAGTTGGCCGGACGCCAGCCAGGGGCCCAGGCCCAGCTCGAAGCTCTGGAACACCCCCTGCCCTGCGACGCAGGCCGCGACGGCCACGGACGGGTCGTCCATCACCACCCGGCCGGCCACCGCCACCGTCACCCGCTCCATCCCGCGGTGAAACTCCCACCCGAAGGGCAGGCCCGTCTGCGGGTTGCGGAACAGCACGCCCTCGTGCCCCTTCAGGTCCTGCGGCGTTACCGGCGTTCCCCGCCGCGCCAGATAATCCGGCGAGGCGCAGGTCAGCACCCGCGTCTCCAGCAGCTTGCGCGCGATCAGGGAGGCCACGTCCGGCGGGCCGAAACGCACCGCCACGTCCACGCCGGCCATCATCTCCTCCCGGTGATTGCTGACAGTCATGTCCAGGACCAGGCCCGAATAGCGGGCCGTGAAGTCCGGCAGGCGGGGCGCCAGCACCATGCGGGCGAACCAGGGATCGACGGAGACGCGCAGGCGCCCGTCCACCGTGGCCGCCGCCCCGGCCGCGTCCAGCGCCGCCTCTTCCAGCCCGGCCAACAGGGGCGTCACCTGGGCGTGGAAGCGCCGCCCCTCCTCCGTCAGGGTCACGGCGCGGGGGCTGCGGTCGAACAGGCGCACCCCCACCCGCGCCTCCAGCCGGGCGACGGCGCGGCTGACGCCCGACGGCGTCAGGCCCAGCACCTCACCCGCGCGCACGAAGTTTCCCGCCTCCACCACGGCGGCCAGCACGCCGATTCCGGTCAACAGACGCGCGTCGAAGCCCATCGCCTTCCCTCCTTCCCACCGCCCAAGCCAAGGTGACTATAGATCATCCTTCAGCTGACAAGGATGCGCCTGATTCAAATCCCCCTCCCGCCTAAAACCAGGCCACGGGCCGCCTACGGCCGACACTGGATAAAGGAGAAGGACCATGTACGTCATCACCGGCATCACGGGTAAGGTCGGCGGCGCGGTAGCCGAGGCGCTGCTGGCGGCGGGCCAGCCGGTCCGCGCCGTCGTACGCGATGCCGCCAAGGGGGCGACCTGGGCGGCCAAGGGCTGCGAGGTCGCCCAGGCGACCATGGAGGATACCGCCGCCCTGACCCAGGCTTTCACCGGCGCCACCGCCGTCTTCGTCCTGCTGCCGCCCAACTTCGACCCGGCGCCGGGCTATCCCGCCACGCTGGGCCTCATCGAGTCCGTGGCCACGGCGCTGGCGGCGGCCCAGCCGCAGCGGGTGGTCAGCCTGTCCACCATTGGCGCCGACGCCCCGCACGACAACCTGCTAAGCCAGCACACGCTGAGTGAGCGGCGCCTGGCGGCCCTGGGCTTGCCCATCACCTTCCTGCGCCCCGGCTGGTTCATGGAAAACGCCGCCTGGGACGTGGCCGCGGCGCGTGAAACCGGCGTGCTGCACAGCCACCTGCAGCCGCTGGACCATCCCTTCCCGATGGTCGCCACCCAGGATGTGGGCCGCACCGCCGCCCGCCTGCTGCAGGAGGCGTGGGCCGGCCTGCGCGTGGTGGATCTGGAGGGCCCCACCCGGGTTTCCCCCAAAGACCTGGCCCAGGCCTTCGCCCAGGCGTTGGGCCGTCCGGTGACCGCCCAGGCCGTGCCGCGATCGACCTGGGAGGCGCAGTTCCGTGCCCAAGGCATGCGGCACCCCGGCCCCCGCATGCGCATGCTGGACGGCTTCAACGAAGGCTGGATCGAGTTCCGCGACGCAGGATCCCACGCCCTGAAGGGGGAAACCCCGCTGGCCCAGGTCGTCGCCGCCCTGGTGGCGGGTGATTCCGGGCAATAAGGGGGCGGTGAGCGCGGCCATTTCGCCGCTTGGCATCCGGCAACGCCGCCCTTAGGAATGGACCCCCATGTCCCACTTCCCAAGGGCGGCCCTGGACCCAGGGCCCAGAAATGGCAGAGGAAATTCCATGAAGCTCTACTACAAGGCCGGCGCCTGCTCGCTCTCCCCGCACATCGTGGCGTTGGAGGCCGGCCTCGACATCGGTATCGAGGCGGTGGACCTGAAGACCAAGGTGACCGAGACGGGCGCCAACTTCCTGGAAACCAACCCCAAGGGCTCCGTCCCGGCGCTGATCCTGGACGACGGCAGCCTGCTGACCGAGGGTGCCGTGATTGTGCAATACCTGGCCGACCAGGCCCCCGCCAGCGGCCTGATCCCCGCCGCCGGCAGCGGGGCGCGTTATAAGGTGCAGGAGTGGCTGAACTTCATCGCCACGGAGCTGCACAAGGGCTTCAGCCCGCTGTTCAACCCCGCCACGCCGGATGAGGTCAAGGCGATGGCCAAGCAGAACCTGGACCGCCGCTTCGCCCACCTGGAGCGGACGCTGGCCGACGGCCGCAGCTATCTGACCGGCGAAACCTTCACCGTGGCCGACGCCTATGCCTATGTGGTGCTGACCTGGGCGGCCCAGGTGGGCATCGATCTCACCACCCATCCCAAGGTCGCCGCCTTCGTCACCCGCGTGGGCCAGCGCCCCAAGGTGCAGGTGGCACTGAAGGCCGAGGGCTTGCTGGCCGCCTGAGCGCCCCCCATGAAGAGAAGGGCCGTCTCCGCCGGGCGGCCCTTCCATACCCTCCTCACTCGCAGCGCGGCAGGGGAACGGTGACGGCAGTGCCCGTGTAAACGACGGTCTTGGCGTCCTCCGCCCCCGGCGTGGCACCGCAGACGACGCGGAAGCTGATGGACGGGGACATGCCTGGGAAAGTGCCATCCCGCGCCTGGATTGTCAGCCGGCGCTGCTTGTCCGACCAAGCCATGGGAATGACCGCGCGCTTGCCCGCCTGGTAGCCATAGCCGTCGCCCTCATCGTCATACAACTCATACGCGGCGTCGCGGCCGGGGTAGACGCGCAGTTCCAGCGGTTCGTCACTGGGGGCATCGGCATAGGCCTTGACGGGGCCCAGCGGCACGATGCTGCCCGCGCGCACGAACAGCGGCAGCGTCGCCAGGTCCGCCTTCGCCTCCACCCGCTGCCCGCCCGGCTGCGACGCCCCCGTCCAGAAGTCGAACCACCGGCCGCCGCCCGGCAGGTAGACGCTGCGCGTCACGGCCCCCGCCTGCAGCACGGGTGACACGAGGAACGCCTTGCCGAACATGTACTGGTCGGTGACGCGCAGGGCGTCGGCATCGTCGGGGAAGTCGAAGGCCAGCGCCCGCATCATCGTCCCGCGATGGCTCAGCACATCCCAGGACAGGGAATAGATGTAGGGCAGCAGGCGATAGCGCAGCGTGACGTCGTCGATGAGGATTTTCTGGATCGCCGGGTCGAAGTTCCAGATCTCCTTGCCCTGCCCCGCGCCGTGGATACGGAACATGGGGTTGAAGACGCCGAACTGGTGCCAGCGCACGAACAGCTCGGCATAGGCCTTGTCCTTCGCCGGGTCAGGGCTGAAGAAGCCGCCGATGTCCGCCGACCAGTAGGGCTCGCCGCTCAGCGAGAAATTGAGCGCGGCCGGGATCTGCTTGGCCAGCGTCTCCCAACTGGCGTGGGTGTCCCCCGACCAGGTGATGACACCGTTGCGCTGCTGGCCGGCATAGGCGGAGCGGGACAGGATGAACACCCGCTTGTCCGGCTGGTCCCGCCGCATGCCGTCATGGACGCCACCGGTGTGCAGCAGGGGGAAGCTGTTGTTGACGACGATGCCGGGACCGGCGGCGGTCAGCTGCTCCCGCATCTCGCCGGTCTGGCCTCCCAGCTCGGCCTCATCGCCATCCAGCCACCAGCCGTCGAAGCCGAGGACGCCCAGGTTCCGCATGATCTGCGACCAGTAAATCTCCCGGCCTTTCGGACTCCACGCGTCGTACCAGCGGCCAAAGCCAACGGGGAAGACATTGTTGAAGGCGTCCGGGAAGGCCGCGCCCGCCTGGTCCAGCTCCGCGAGGTTGGCGGTGCCGAGGTCGAAGCGCGGCCATACCGAGATGATGGTGTGGACGTGCATGTCATGGATCGCCCCGACCATGGACTTGGGGTCGGGATAGCGCGACGCCTCGAACCGGTGGCTGCCCCACTGGCCCGCCGCCCAATACTGCCAGTCCTGCACCACGGCATCGATGGGCACGCCCATGTCCCGGTACCGGCGCGGGATGGCGACCAGTTCATCCTGGGTGCTGTAATGCTCCTTGGACTGCCACATGCCCCAGGTCCAGCGGGCCATCAGGGGCACATCCCCGGTGAGCGCGCGATAGCCGGCGACCACATCGTCCAGCTTGGGCCCCAGGATGAAATGATAGTCAATGCCCGGCCCCGCCTCGGACCGGATGCCCAGCGGCGCCTTGCCGGTGCCAACATCGACATCGGTGACGGAGGCGTTGTTCCACAGCAGGCCGAAGCCCGTGGGCGACACCAGCATGGGAATCCCCACGTCGGTGTTGGCCTGCTGCAGGTGGATGGTGTGGCCGCTATAGTCCAGCAGCCCGTTCTGGTGCTGCCCCAGCCCGTAGACCGGTGTCGCGGTCTTGAACCATTGGGTGGCCCCCACTCCGGCGTCCCGGTCACCCTCCTCCAGGATCACATGGTCCTTGGCGTCCAGGAAGGTCACCGCCGCCGTCCGCTTGGCGACGCGGACATGCAGTCGCGCGGTCGTCAGCACATAGGCGTCGGGTGTCTCATCCACATGGAAGGCGGCAGTCCCGGGTTGGGCGATGACGGCGGGATTGTAGTTGCCATGATAGCCGGGCGTTCCGAACCGGACATGGACGATGCCGTCCTGCCAGGGTTCGAGGGTGAGGACGCCGCGCTCGGTGCGCAAGGCCAGCGCGCCGGTGTCGTCCAGCCTTCGCACCACGGTATCGGCCTGGGCCGCCGACGTGAGAGCCAGCGCCATGCCGACCGCCGGCAGGAAACGCCTGGACATGAAATCCTTCAATGGTGAGCGCATGGCCATCCCTGTCGTTGTTTGTTCATGGGAGAAGCGGGGGTCACAGGGGCCGTGGGGCCAGCCCCATGACCGGGCCGTCATAGGACAGCTCGACAATGGCGACGCCATTCCGCAACGCCCCCGGGGGAATGCCGATGTCCGTACCGCCCTTCCCCTTGTGCACCGTCACGCTGGCCCCCGTCCCGACCAGCCGCGCCCGCAACAGCGCGGGCCCGCCGGGGAACTCTGGAACCGTGATGATCGTGGGAAGGCGGTCGCCCTCCCCGCCCAGCAGATGCAGGAACACGGTGCTGTCCGCGCGGGTGGACCCCATGGTCGCCGTCGGCAGGAAGGGCCCGCCCCGCGTCCCGTATATGGCCCGGCCATGTTTTTGCAGCCACGCGCCCAGTTCCCCCAGACGCGCGATCTGGTCCGGGGGGATGTGCCCATCTGGCGCCGGGCCGACGTTCACCAGAAGGTTGCCGTCACGGATCGCGGTCTGGACCAGCAGGCGAATCAGGTCATCCAGCGACCGCGGCTTCGCCCCCGGCTGGTAGCCCCAGGTGCCGGCCAGGGTTATGCACAACTCCCAGGGCTGGACATCGTCGAAGCCCCCCAGGTTGACGGGGTTTTCACGGGTCCGCCAATCGCCGGGAACCGATGTGCGATCGTTGACCAGGATGTCCGGCTGCAGTTGGTGCAAACGCTGGTCGACCTCCCCGTCCCGCCAGGAAAATCGACCCGTGTAGGGCTTGCCCCGGTCGCGTGAGCCCCATTTGGCCCCGTCGAACTCCAGGCCGCCGAAGCCCAGCCACTGCTCGCCGCCGCCGTCATACCAAAGCAGATCTATCTTGCCGTAGTCCGTCGCCAGCTGCTCAACCTCGCGATGATACTGGTCGCGCATGGCCTCCGCCGAATCCAGATAGAGGTCCGGCATGAAGTACCCCGGGAATCGCCAATCCAAGGGCGAATAATATAGTCCGACACGCAGCCCTTCGCGGCGGGCCGCATCCGTGTAGCTTTTGACGACGTCCTGCCCGTTGTTATGGGTGGCGACGTTGAAATCATTCGATCGCGAGGCGAATAAAGAGAAGCCATCGTGGTGGCGAGCCGTCAGCACCATGTACTTCATGCCCGACCGCCGCGCGACCTTCGCCCACTCGGCGGGAGCCGCGGGATCGGGATGAAAGTCATCCGCCAGCTTCGCATAGTCGTTCCTGGGAATGTGCTCACTGAACATGGCCCATTCGCCATGACCCAGGACCGAATAGACGCCGAAGTGGATGAACATGCCCAGGCGGGCCTGCCGCCACCATGCCACGCGCTGGTCGGCCACGGGCCCGGTGCGCACGTCGGACAGACCAAAGGGCGGCGGCGGCAAGGTCACATCGGCGGCCGTCTCCTCGCCGGCCAGGATGCCGCCACAGAACAAGGACAATGCCAGGAAGCGTCGAATGCGCATGAGCACCCCTGTTCCCGCCACCTCAGGGGGCGACGGCGTTCAACGTGACACGTTGCGGCGGCAGGCCGGGAAGGGCGACATCCACGGTGATAGCGCCGGCCTGGGTGCCGGCCCGCACAGCGGCGACCACCCGCCCATGGAAGGTGCGCCGCTCACCGGCCTGGAAGCTGCCCGCGTCGCGCGGGTCGCCGTTGCCCATGCCAGCCAGCGCGCCAGCCCCCGCGACCCACACGGTCACCTGGCGATCGGCGTCCCGCGCATAGACGGGCGTGCCATCGGCATCGGCCAGTTCCACCGTCAGATAGGCCAAATCCGCGCCATTGGCCCGCACCGTCGGCCGGTCCAGTGACAGCCGCGCCTGGACGGGCGCGCCGGCGGTGCGCAGTTCCCACCGCCCCGCCGGCTGGCCATCGCGATAGCCCACGGCGACCAGGCGGCCGGGCGCGTAGGGGACCTGGAAAGTGGCCTTGTATTCACTGTCCACGCCCACCGGACGACGGCCCAGGCTGCGGTCGTTCAGGAACAGCTCCACCTCCGGGAATTCGGAGTAGACCACCACCTCCAGCGGCTTGCCCTCCTGCCCCGGCCAGGTCCAGCTGGGGTGGACGTCATCCAGCGACCAGTCCAGGTGCGGCGGCTGGATGGGGAAGTAATGCCGGTCGGGCAAATCCTCCGTCCCTGGCGGCTGGCGCACGAAGGCGGAAATGGGATCGATGCCCGTCCTCCACAGCACCTCGCGGTAATAGGCCGCCGGCCGCTTGCGTCCCGTGGCATCGATCTCGCCGCAATAGGCCAGGGTCCAGGGATAGGGCGCCAGTTTCTGCCAATCCTGGCTGTAGCCCATCCAGCCGATACCGGCCTCGCCGATGTAATCGACCGCTGTCCAGACGAAATCGCCGATCACCCAGGGCATGGTTTCCACCGGCCGCCAATATTGGAAGGCGTCCTTAGGCGTGGACTCGGTGGTCAACATGACCCGGTCGGGGAACTGGACATGGTCGGGGCCGAACAGGTGGGCACGGTAGTTGTAGCCCGCCACATCCAGCACGGCGAACTGGCGGGCGTTGTCGGGCCCGTCGATGCTGACCGCCTGGGTCACGGGGCGGCTGGGGTCCAGGCGGCGCACGCGCTCCGCCAGCCGCCGGCCCGTCTCCGCCCCCTCCGGCGTTCCCTGCTCCGGTATCTCGTTGCCGATGCTCCAGAACAGGACGCTGGGATGGTTGCGGCCGCTGACCACCAGGCTGTCCAGATCGGCCGCCCAATCCTGCGCGAAGAAGCGGGCGTAGTCCTGGGCGCGCTTGGGCTTGTCCCAGGCGTCGAACGCCTCGTCGATGACCAGCATGCCCAGCGCGTCGGCGGCGTCCAGCGTCGCCTGGCTGGCGGGGTTGTGGGCGCTGCGGATGGCGTTGTAGCCGGCGGCCTTCATCAGCGCCACCTTGCGCACGTCCGCATCGGGCAGGCCGGCGGCCCCGATCATGTAATTGTCGTGATGGATGTTGCCGCCCTTCAGCACCACCTTTTGACCGTTGATGCGCAGGCCCTGGCGCGCATCGACGGTGATGGTGCGGATGCCGAAGCGGGTGCGCCGCTCATCCTTCAGCGCGCCGCCCACGCGCACCTGCTGCACCAGGGTGTAGAGATTGGGCGCGTCGGGGGACCACAGCGCCGGCCGCTCCACCACCAGCGGCTGCTCCAGATCCGCACGGCCATTGGCCGCCACCGGCCGCACCTGCCGCGCCTGGGCAACCACGGCGCCGTTGGCCGCCACCACCTGCGACCGCAGCTCGACCGTCGCCGAGTGCGCCGACCGGTTCACCACCGCCGACCGCACCGCCACCTGCCCCCGCTCCGCCGTCGCCACGGGCGTGGTGATGGCCGTGCCCACCGGGTCGAGATGGACAGGGTCCAGAATGTCCAGGCTGACGGGGCGGATCAGGCCGGTGCCGGCGTACCAGCGCGACGACGGATCGGGATGGTTGACCCGCACGGCGATGACATTGTCGCCGGGGCGCACCTTGCCCGTCAGGTCGAGGCTGAAGGCGGTGTAGCCATAGCGATGCCGCGCCAGCGGCTGGCCATTCAGCCAGATGTCGGCATCCATGTAGACAGCTTCAAAATTCAGGCGGATGACGCGGGCCGCCTGAACCGCGTCCAGCACCAGGTGCCGGCGGTACCAGGCCTGCCCCCCCGGCAGGTAGCCGGAGTCCTGCCCGGCGACCGCCTGCGCGTCGAACGGCGGCGTGCCGTCGGCACGATCATCAATGGAGGCGTCATGGGGAACGGTGACCGGCCGCCAGTCCTTGTCATCGAACGCCACGGCCTCGGCGCCCGCCGCCTCGCCCCGATGGACCCGCCAGCCTGAGATCAGGGGCAGTTGTTCCGCTCGGACAGTGGTCGACAGGACGGCGACCAGCGCCGTCAGCGCCAGGACGCGGCCGCAGCTTCGTGGCATCACGCTGTTCTCCCTGGGACCCGCATCCCTGTGTCACGGCGGGCCCTTGCTTATTGTGGCGCCACCAGCAGCCGCGGCCGCCCGGCTCGCCGTGCGGCAGGCCGGGTGGACCGCGCCTGTGATAGCGCTAACATCCATATCCATTTGTCTGAGTAATCAGCTTTATGTCAACAGGGCACGGAATGATGGGGGCGCGCCGGCACGACGCCCCCACCCGTACGGCTCACGGCAGAAAGGCCTGGTTATCCCGCATTTGCTTCAGCATGTCCTTGCCGGCCTCGTTCACGACCTGACCGAAGGCGCCGTACATCATGTCCAGGCTGGCGCGGGCGACAGGGCCGCCGGGGTCGGTCTTCTCCGGCGGTATCCAGGGGTATTCGCCGCCGTCCTCCTCCCCCGTTTTCGGATTGACCAGGGACACCAGATGCATGGTTTGGACATAGCCATGATCGGTCATGTCCTTGGTCTGGGCCAGGAGATACAGGGTGGGACCGATCAGGCTGCCGCCCGGGAAGCTGGACATGAAGCGCTGCCGGTCCGCCGCCTGGGCGCCATCCGCGCTCAATCTCCCATACAGCGCGTCGGCATCGGCCGTGCCGCCTTGGCCGGACGCGACGGCGGCTTCCACCTCTTTGGCACCGAGGACGCCATCCTTGTCAGTGTCACTGACCTCAAAAATCTGGCCCAGCGCCGACTGCCTGGCGGCGGTGTCATCGCCGGGCGATCCCAGGTGGTTGACACCGGTGGCGACCCCGCGATTGATGACAGGCATCATGTTCATCGCTCCCCTCCCGCAAATCTATCGATGGGTGACGGACGACAAACATGCAACTTTTAAGCCAAGGACAAGCCCTTGATTCCCGGGTTATCGTCCGCCGGCGGCACCGGAAAGGGCGGGTGCCGCCGGTCAAAATCTGCCGGGCATGCCGGCGAAAGCTGCCTCACGCCACGAAGGCGTTGTCGACGCCGGCCCAGCCGGGCAGGCCCTCGGCCACCACCAGGTGGTCGCGCACCTCCCGCACGCCGGGGCCGTTCTCCGCCACCACGCGGAAGGCCTGGGCCACCCGGGCGTCGTAGACGGCACCGGTCAGGGTGACGATACCGTTTTCCACCACCACATCCACCCGGCTGTCGGCCCACCAGCGCTTATCAGCCAGTTCCATCAGCAGACGGTAGCGGATTTCGGCGTCCAGCAGCGGCGGCTCCTCCCCCCGAGGGGTGGCCAGGTCGAAAGTGTGCAGCAGGGCCCGCACCACGTCCGCGCGGCTGATGACACCGGCCAGGTGGCCGTGAGCCAGCACCGGCAGCCGCTTCACCTTGTGGCGGTCCATCAGGGCGACGGCGGTGGCGATGTCGTCGTCCACGTCCACGGTCAGGACGTCGCGGGTCATCACCTCCTCCACCCGGCGGCCATGCATCTTGCTGTACTGGTCCGCCTGGTCGCCCGGGGTGGTGAACATGCGCTGCCACCAGCGGTCGTGGACCTCGGTCCCCGTTTCGGCCCGGCGCATGAGGTCGCCCTCGGTCAGGACGCCGACGACGCGGCAGCCGCCACCGTCGGCGGCGGCGTCATCCTCCACCACGGGCAGGCCGCTGACGCGGTTGCGCACCATCAGGCGCAGGGCATCGACCAGGGGGGTCTCGGGGCGCACGGTCAGGACGCCAGGCGTCATGATCTGGCGGACGGCGGTGGGCTTGAAAATCTCTAAGGTCGGGGCGGGCGCGGCCATGACGGCATCCTCCGGTTGGGATGCCGCCATAGTGGGCTTAAGACCGGCACGCGTCCTTGATGCGGCTCAATTCAGCGGCCGCATGTATCCTGGAAAAAACGGTGACCTCAGCAGGCGGCCCCTGCATCCAGGATGGGGGCGACCAGGGCGTGCAAGGACAGGGCGTCCGGCGCGGCGCGCAGGGTGGCGGCCAGGCCGGGGGTGCGCAGGGCGCGGCTGATGCGGGCCAGGGCCTGCAGATGGGCGTTGCCGCAATGGACGGGGGTCAGCAGGCCGAAGACCAGATCCACGGGCGCGCCGTCGATGGCCTCGAACTCCACCGGCTTGGCCAGGCGGACGAAGGCGCCGATGGGGCGGGTGATGCTGCTGAAGCGAGCGTGGGGGATGGCGATGCCGGCGCCAACGCCGGTGGAGCCCAGCGCCTCACGGGCGCGCAGATCGTCCAGGACGGCGCCGACATCCAGCGCGCCGGCGGCTGCGATGCGCAGGGCGATTTCCTTCAGGACGGCGTCCTTGGAAGCCACCGAAAGGCCCAGCCCGACGGAGGACGGCGCCAGGGAGGAACCGGTGCCGGAAGGGGCAGATGACGGATCGGATGCGATCGACGCCATGACGTCAGCGACCTTGGGAGCGGCGAAGGCCCATCGGGACGCCACGCTGGAGCGGAGCATGAAAACAACCGTACTGGTGACCGATGGCCGTCAAATAAGCGATCTCGGGGCCTTTGGGAAGCCCCAACTGCGACAGCATAACGCGCCTGCCCGCAGGGTATGGATGCCCGTCCACGATTCGTTTCCTTAAGATCCCTATTGAATCAAAGAGATTCCTCACTAATGACCAGGCGGTAGCCGATGCCGGGTTCCGTCTGAATGATTCCCGGCGCGTTGGGGTCGTTTTCAATCTTCTGGCGCAGCATGCGGATATAGACCCGCAAGTACTGCACCTCGTCTTCCTTGGCGGGTCCCCAGACTTCCTTGAGGATTTGCCGGTGGGTCAGAATCTTACCGGCGTGCGCCGCCAGGAAGCGCAGCAGGTCGAACTCCGTGGGCGACAGGTGCAGCTTCTCCGACCCCCGCGTCACCTGCCGGTTGATGAGGTCAATCTCCAGCCCGCCGGCGTTCACCACCGACCGGCCGCCCTGTTGCTGCACGGCGTGGCGCAGGGCCGCGCGGATGCGGGCCATCAGTTCCGCCGTGCCGAAGGGCTTGGTGACATAGTCGTCGGCACCCAGGTCCAGCGCCGCCACCTTGTCCTCCTCCTGGTCTCGGCTGGACAGGATGATGATGGGCGTGGGGCGTTCGGCCTTCAGCTTGCCCACCAGGTCCAGGCCGTCGCCATCGGGCAGGCCCAGATCCAGCAGGATGAGGTCCACGCCCGGCAGGCGGGCCTGCACCAGCCCCTCCTGCGCCGTCGCCGCTTCCACCAAAGTCCAGCCCTGGGGGGCCAGCACGGCGCGCAGCAGGCGGCGGATGGCCACCTCGTCCTCGATCACCAGGATGCGATGGGGTTTGCTCATGATCTCAACTCTATTCCAACATGCTCTTACCCGAGAACCCAGGCATCTAGCGCATCATCGGTGGGCAGCGTCAGTTCAAAGACGGCGCCGGTCTTGTCGGTACGGTTGGCAGCCTTGATGGTGCCGCCCAGGGCGGTCATGAAGCCGCGGCATATGGCCAGACCCAGGCCGGTGCCGGCCTGGCGATGGTCCCGCGCCTCCACCCGGTAGAATTTGTCGAAGATGCGTTCCAGGCTGTCGGGCGGGATGCCCACGCCCTCATCCATCACCCGGATGACGACATGGTTGTGCCGCCGCGCCGCCGACACCGCCACCCGCGCCTCGGGCCCGGAATATTTGGCAGCGTTGTCCAGTAGGTTGAACAGCACCTGTTCCAGCAGCAGGTAGTCGGTGCGCACCAGCGGCAGATCGGCTGCCAAATCCAGGTCCAGCGGCCGGCCGGCCAGGATGGGCTTGGCCCGCTGGGTGGCGGTATGCACCACGTCCACCAGATCCGTCGGCTCGCGGCGGATGTCCAACCCGGCCTCCAGCCGCGTCATGTCCAGCAGGTTGCGCACGAAGCGTCCCATGCGCTCCGCCTCCACCAGCAGGTCGCCGGTCAGCTGGGCGCGGGTGGCGCGCTCCAGCCCCTCCCCCTCCGCCTTGAGGGTGGTGGCGGTGCCGATGATGGCGGCCAGCGGCGTGCGCAAATCATGGGACAGCGAGGTCAGCATGGCGGAGCGCAGGCGCTCCGTCTCCCCCTCCAGCCGGGCCTTGTCGATGTCCTGCACCAGCTTCACCCGCTCGATGGCCACGGCGGCCTGGTCCATGATGGCATCCAGCAGACGGCGCTGGTCGGGTGTCAGGATGGGGCCGGGGTCGTCGGTGTCCACGCCCACCACCGCCACCACGCCCCGTTCCGTCCGCACGGGCAGGAACAGGCGCTGGGTTCCCGGCAGCGTGGGCGCACCGCGCCCTGCCGGCTTGGCGTTGTCATAGGCCCAGCGCGCGGCGGCCAGATCCATCTCCCCCACCTGGTCCTCCGGCGGGTAGCCCGCCTTCACCTCCAGCGCGCCATGGTCGTCGGGCATCAGCAGCACGACGCGCACCTTCAGCAGCAGCGCCACCTGGTGGGTGGTGGCCCACAGCAAATCCTCCATCTCGCCGATGCCGGCCAGCTTGCGCGCGAAGGAGAACATCTGCGCGGTGATGCGGGCGCGGTTGGCGGCGATGGTCGCCTGCTCCCTCACCCGCGCCGTCAGGCGGCTGGTGAAGACGGCGACGATGGTGAAGAACACCAGCGCCACCACGTTGGACGGGTCGCGGATGGTGAAGGTGTACAGCGGCGGCAGGAAGAAGAAGTTGTAGGCCAGCACGCTGAGGCAGGAGGCGAACAGCGAGGGGCCGTAGCCGTGCAGGATGGCGCTGGCCAGGACGGCGGCGATGTAGACGAGCGACAGGTTGCGCACATCCATGGCGTTGCCCAGCAGGCTGCCTGCCACGGTGGCCAGCGCCACCATCAAGGTGGCGACGCCATAGGGCTGCCACGCCAGGCCGCTGGATTCCGGCCGCGTCCGCACCATCTTGGGCGGGATCTCATCCGCCTCCACCGCGTCGCCGGCGATGACGTGCACGGAGATGGTGCCGGCCTTGCGCACCAGCTCATGCACCACCGAGCCGTGCACAATCTCGAACCAGCGCGGCCGTTCGGACTTGCCGATGATGATGTGGGTGAAGTTGTTGGCGCGGGCATAGCCCAGCACATCGGCGGCGATGGTGCGGCCGGGCACGGTGATGGCCTCGCCCCCCAGCTGCTCCGCCAGGCGCAGGGTGTCGGCGATGCGGTCGCGCGCCGCCTCCGTCAGGCGCTGGGTGCGCGCGGTTTCCACGTACAGGGCGGTGAAGCGGGTCTTCAGCCGGTCGGCCAGGCGCTTGGCGTAGCGCACCAGGCCGCCGGCGGTCCTGTCCTCGGACACGCAGACCAGCACGCGGTCGCCCGCCGCCCAGGGGCCCTGGATAGCGTGGCGCTGCATGTAGGACAGCATCTGGTCGTCCACCCGCTGCGCCGTCCGCCGCAGCGCCAGCTCACGCAGGGCCGTCAGATTGCCGGGGGAGAAGTAGTGCTTCAGCGCCCGCTGCGCCTGCTCGCGGATATAGACCTTGCCCTCGTTCAGGCGCTTGATCAGGTCCTGCGGCGGCAGGTCGATGACCTCGATCTCGTCCGCCATTTCCAGCACGCTGTCCGGCACCGTCTCGCGCACGCGGATGCGGGTGATCTGCGCCACCACGTCGTTCAGACTTTCCACATGCTGGATGTTCAGGGTGGTCAGCACGTCGATGCCGGCGGCCAGCAGCTCCTCCACATCGGAATAGCGCTTGGCGTGGCGGCTGCCGGCGGCGTTGGTGTGGGCCAGCTCATCCACCAGGGCCAGGCGGGGACGGCGGCGCAGCAGGGCGTCGATGTCCATCTCCTCCAGGGTGCGGCCCTTGTACTCCAGCACCCGGCGGGGCACGACCTCCAGCCCGGCCACCATGGCCTCGGTCTCGCGCCGGCCGTGGGTTTCCACCACGCCCACCACCACGTCCACGCCTTCGGCCTTCAGCTGTCGCGCCGTCTCCAGCATCTGGTAGGTCTTGCCCACGCCCGGGGCGGCCCCCAGGTAGATGCGCAGCTTGCCGCGACGCTCCTGCATAGCCTGGCTCAGCAGGGCGTCGGGGGACGGGCGGTTGGTGTAGTCGGCGTTGGTCACGGGTGGTCTTTCGAAGGCCCAAGCGCAAACGGCAAAAGCCGCCGCCCCGGAACGTTGGCCGACAATAGCGCCAACGGATCCGAAGCGGCGAGCTTTTCCCTTTAAGACAATCAGTTACCTGACGGGTGCGCGGCGTCCAGGGCGCGGTTCAGCGCCAGGACGTTCACGTGCGGCTCCCCGATCAGGCCCAGCAGGCGGCCTTCGACATGGGCATCCACCAGGGCGCGCACGGCGGCCTCGGTCATCCCCCGGGCCTTCGCCACGCGCGCCACCTGGTAATAGGCGCCGGCGGGCGAGATGTCGGGATCCAGGCCACTGGCCGAGGCGGTCACCAGGTCCACCGGCACCGGGTGGTCCTTGGTGGCGCCGTATTTCTCCGCGTCGCCGGCGATGCGGTCGACCAGCGCCTTGGAGGTGGGCCCCAGGTTGGAGCCCATGGAGTTGGCGGCGTTGTAGGGGGCGGCCACCGTCTTGGTGCTGTCGTTGGGGTCGGTGTCGGTGGTCACCGACGGGCGGCCCCAGAAGTACTTCTCCGACGTGAAGTTCTGGCCGATCAGCGTGGACCCGATGACCGTGCCGTCCTTGGCGGTGATCAGGCTGCCGTTGGCCTGGCGCGGGAACAGGACGCGGGCGATGCCGGTCATGCCCAGGGGATAGATCAGGCCGCAGACGACGGTGAAGAAGACGGCCAGCGAGATGGCCGGACGGATTTGCTTGAGCATGGCTCTCGGGCCTCCTTTAGGCCAGGCCGACGGCGGTCACGACCATGTCGATGGCCTTGATGCCGATGAAGGGGATGATGATGCCGCCCAGGCCATAGACCAGCATGTTGCGCGACAGCAGGCTGGCGGCCGGCAGGGCGCGGTACCGCACGCCCTTCAGGGCCAGCGGGATCAGCGCGATGATGACCAGGGCGTTGAAGATGATGGCCGACAGGATGGCCGACTGCGGTGTGGCCAGGTGCATGATGTTCAGCGCGTTCAGCGCCGGATAGAGGCCCGCGAACATCGCCGGGATGATGGCGAAGTACTTGGCCACGTCGTTTGCGATGGAGAAGGTGGTCAAGGCGCCGCGGGTCATCAGCAGCTGTTTGCCGATGCCCACGATCTCGATCAGCTTCGTGGGGTCGCTGTCCAGGTCCACCATGTTGCCGGCCTCGCGGGCGGCCTGGGTGCCGGTGTTCATGGCCACGCCCACGTCCGCCTGGGCCAGGGCCGGGGCGTCGTTGGTGCCGTCGCCGCACATGGCGACCAGGCGGCCCTCGGCCTGTTCCTTGCGGATCAGGGCCAGCTTGTCCTCCGGCGTGGCCTGGGCCAGGAAGTCGTCCACGCCCGCCTCGGCCGCGATGGCGGCGGCGGTCAGCGGGTTGTCGCCCGTGATCATCACCGTGCGGATGCCCATGCGGCGCAGTTCGGCGAAGCGGTCGCGGATGCCGCCCTTGACGATGTCCTTCAGATAGATGACGCCCAGCACCCGGTCGTTGCGCACCACGGCCAGCGGCGTGCCGCCGGCCTTGGCGATGCGCTCGGTGATGGCTTCCAGCTCCGGATGGCGCACGGGCTGGCTGCCCCGCAGGGCCGTCACGTGGCGCAGCACGGCGTCCACCGCGCCCTTGCGGATCTGGATGCCGCCCTCCCCGTTTTCATTGGCCAGGTCGACGCCGCTCATGCGGGTCTGCGCCGCGAAGGGGACGAAGCGGGCGTTCAGGGCCCCCATGTCCTTGCCGCGCAGGCCATACTTCTCCTTGGCCAGCACGACGATGGAGCGGCCCTCCGGCGTCTCGTCGCTCAAGGACGACAGCTGGGCGGCCTCCGCCAGTTCCTTGTCGGTGACGCCAGAGACCGGGATGAACTCGGCGGCGTGGCGGTTGCCCAGGGTGATGGTGCCGGTCTTGTCCAGCAGCAGGGTGTCGACGTCGCCCGCCGCCTCCACCGCGCGGCCGGACATGGCCAGGACGTTGAAGCGCACCAGGCGGTCCATACCGGCAATGCCGATGGCGGACAGCAGCGCGCCGATGGTGGTGGGGATCAGGGTGACGAACAGCGCCACCAGCACCACCACCGACACCGTGCCGCCGGCGTAGGCCGCGAAGCCCGGGATGGTGACGACCGCCAGGATGAAGATCAGGCTCATGCCCACCAGCAGGATGTTGAGCGCGATCTCGTTGGGGGTCTTCTGCCGTTCCGCCCCCTCGACCAGCGAAATCATGCGGTCGAGGAAGGTGGAGCCTTGCGCTGCCGTGATGCGGACGATGATGCGGTCCGACAGCACGCGGGTGCCACCGGTGACGGCCGAGCGGTCGCCGCCGCTTTCGCGGATGACGGGCGCCGATTCACCGGTGATGGCGGACTCGTCCACGGTGGCGATGCCGTCGACGATCTCGCCATCGCTGGGGATGATGTCGCCGGCGTCGACCACCACGTGGTCGCCCACCTTCAGGTCGGCGGCCCCCACCGTCTGAAAGCTGGTGACGGCCGCCCCCCTGGCGACCATGGGGCCGGTCAGGCGCTTGGCCACCGTCTCGGTGCGGGTCTTGCGCAGGCTGTCGGCCTGGGCCTTGCCGCGGCCTTCGGCCACCGCCTCGGCGAAGTTGGCGAACAGCACCGTGAACCACAGCCACAGCACGATCTGGAAGGAGAAGCCGGTGCCCTGGGCGCCGGTGGCCAGGTCGCGCGCCAGCAGCACGGTGGTCAGCAGCGCCACCGCCGCCACCAGGAACATGACGGGGTTACGCACCAGGGTGGCGGGGTTCAGCTTGGTGAAGCTGGCCTTGACCGCCGGGCCCAGGATGGCCGGATCCAGCAGGGCGGACTTGGTGCCCCGGCGGGTCGGTGCGTCCGGCTGCTGGGGGGCCGCCGGCTGCTGCCCCGGGTGGAACATGGAAGGGGATGACATCTCAAAATCTCCGAAGAACGGATGACGCCAATGCAAGGCTTCTACCCGGGGGTCAGTAGGTGGTGCCGGCCATCATCTGCAGGTGCTCGACCACCGGCCCCAGCGCCACGGCGGGGAAGTAGGTCAGGCCACCCACGATCAGGATCACGCCCACCAGCAGGCTGACGAACAGCGGGCCGGTGGTGGGGAAGGTGCCGGCGGAGGCGGGCACGGACTTCTTCGCGGCCAGGGCGCCGGCGATGGCCAGGGCCGGGATGATGATGAAGAAGCGGCCCACGAACATGGTCACGCCCAGGGTCACGTTGTACCAGAGCGTGTTGGCCGACAGGCCGCCGAAGGCGCTGCCGTTGTTCGCCGCACCGGAGGAATAGGCGTAGAAGATTTCCGAGAAGCCATGCGGGCCGTTGTTGGCGATACCGGCGACACCCGCCGGAATGGCGGAGGAGATGGCGCTGAACACCAGGATGACCAGCGGCATGGCCAGGATGGCCAGCACCGTCATCTTCACTTCCTTGGCCTCCAGCTTCTTGCCGATGTACTCGGGCGTGCGGCCCACCATCAGGCCGGCCACGAACATGGCGATGATCGCCATCAGCAGGATGCCGTAGAGGCCGGCGCCCACGCCGCCGACGATGACCTCGCCCAACAGCATGTTGACCAGGGGCACCATGCCGCCCAGGGGCATGAAGCTGTCGTGCCAGCCGTTGATGGCGCCGCAGGAGGCATCGGTGGTGATGGTGGCGAACAGGGCGGTGTTGGCGATGCCGAAGCGCACCTCCTTGCCCTCCATGTTGCCGCCCGGCGACAGGGCGCTGACCGCCTGATCCACCGGCAGGCTGGCGAACAAGGGGTTGGCCTGGGATTCGGCCCAGTAGCAGACGCCGACGCCGACGATGAACATGGCGCCCATGGCGGCCAGGATGGCCCAGCCCTGGCGCTCGTTGCCCACCATGCGGCCGAAGACGTTGGTCAGGCCGGCGCCGATGGCGAAGATGCTCAGCATCTGCACCAGATTGACCAGGGCGTTGGGGTTCTCGAACGGGTGGGCGGAGTTGGCGTTGAAGAAGCCGCCGCCGTTGGTGCCCAGCATCTTGACGGCCAGCTGCGAGGCCACGGGGCCCTGCGCGATGATCTGCTTGGCCCCTTCCAGCGTGGTCGCCTCGGTATAGGCCAACAGGTTCTGCGGCACGCCCTGCCAGACGTAGAACAGGGTCAGGACCACGCAGGCGGGCAGCAGGACGTAGAGGGTGGCGCGGGTCAGGTCGACCCAGAAGTTGCCGATGGTGCGGGCGCCGCGGCGGCTGAAGCCGCGCACCAGCGCCAGCGCCAGCACGATGCCCGTAGCGGCGGACATGAAGTTCTGCACCGTCAGGCCCGCCATCTGCACCAGGTAGCCCATGGTGGTCTCGCCGCCGTAAGCCTGCCAGTTGGTGTTGGTGACGAAGCTGATGGCGGTGTTGAAGGACAGGTCCGGCGCCACCGCCGCCTGCCCCTGCGGATTGAAGGGCAGCAGGGCCTGCAAGCGCATCAGCGCGTACAGCACCAGGGCGCCCACCAGGTTGAACAGCATCATGGCGACGGCATAGGTCAGCCAGTGCTGCTCCGCCGTCTCATCCACGCCGCAGATGCGGTAGATGCCGCGCTCGACAGGGCCGAAGACGCGGCCGAACAGGGTGTTCTCACCATTGAAGACACGGGTCATGAAGCCGCCCAGGGGCCGCGTCAGGACCAGGATGATCGCCGCGAACAGCGCGATCTGTAGGATGCCGTTGAAGGTCACGGGGAAAGTCTCCGCATACGCGCAGGGGGCCTGCGGCCACGCTCAGAAGCGCTCGGGCCGGATCAGGACGTAGACGAGGTAAAGGGTCAGGCCGATCGAGACGGCGGCGCCCAGGATCAGGTCGAACATGGGCCCCTCACAGCCTTTCGCAGGCGTAGGCGTAGGCCACGCCCAGGCCGAAAAGCCCCACCAGCAGGGCGAGCAGGATGACGTCGAGCATGCGGATGTTCCTCACGAACGAAACCCGGACGGCCCTCGACGGGGCGCTTTCCGGGCGGGATGGGTCGATGCTGAGGAGACAGCCGATGGCCATCAAAATTCGATGACAAAGCCGGGGGCTGGAAATAAAAGGATTTTAACGGCGGCCGGCGCGGAAGGTGCGGGCTGACGGGCAAAACCGCCCCGACCTCAATGGGTTGACCACCTATTCCGATTGGATGTATGGAAAATCCGGCATGGGGGTGAATAAAGGGCGGCGGAACGGAGCTGCCGCAATCCCTTTGGCAATTCCCGGCAAACTGCGGATAAGATCCCCCGGAAACGGGAGCGACACCCCAGCGCTGCGGGAAAGAACCCATGACGACACGCCTTCGCTGGCTGGCCGCTTTGACCGCCTTGATGCTGGCCGGCGGCGCCCAGGCCGCCGATGCCCCACCCGCCGCCAGCACGCCTGCGGGCACCCCCGCCGCCAGGGCCGACCGCCTGACCCAGGCCGATGCCGCCCGCCAGCGGCAGACGCCGGCCGACGTGAAGGCGGCGCGAGCCCTGACGGCGCAGGGGGACCGCGCCTATCGCCGGGGCGAGTATGGCAAGGCCTACGCCGCCTACAGCAGCGCCTACCCCAACAGCCCCCTGGCCTACGCCTATGTCATGGCCAGCGACGCCCATTGGCGCGCCGTGGTGCAAGCCCACGCGGCGGCGCGCAAGAAGGGCGGCAAGCGCTGCGACCCGGTGGGCAGCGACCGCCTGGCGGGCGACCTGGCGCAAAGCCTGGAGCAGGAGCTGGATTTCGGCCTGGCCCTGGCCGCCCACGACAAGGACCGCGCCTTCCTGGACTCGCCCCTGGCCATCCGCGCCGGCGGCATCGCCACCTGCCTGCGCGACCTGACCCAGCGCCTGCGCGCCGGCGCCCCCCGCTGCGACGACACCCGCGCCATCGAGCATTGCCTGGGTGAGCCGCTGCCGGTGGGCGGTGGTTGATGTGTGGTGGTTGACTCCGATGGATGTCCCGATGGAATTCATGGTGCGCCTGACCGCCCCTGAAGGTGGGCAGTCCATTGTCATCGAGGATGATGGCCGCGTTGGATATGCCTACTTTCTGGACGCGGATGACCGCATCCGGGGAGATGTATGGCTTTACAACCGCTGCACCGCGCCAAAGGAACCCGAGTGGCATAATCGGGAAAGGGCGCCGTTTGCCAACTCCGCAGCCTATGTTTGCGCAGCCAGGATAATCGGTCTCCCCACTTCCCCTGAAGAGTTCTCCGTGACGTGGGATGATGCGGGCGCTTTGATTTTCTTGCGGGGAGAAATATTGGCTCGGGTCGCTGACGGTGCCGCCCCCGGATGGTCGGTCCTGGCAAGCAAGGACGGCCCGTTGGCGAAAGCAATGTCGCCCACCTGACGCATTGACCCTTGGACGGCCCTCCCCTATCGTCCGATTGCGCGGTTGCCAAGCCGCCACCGGACCCGCGGGAAGGGCTGAGCCCACTGGCCCTATCCTGCGCGGTCACACCCGACCTTTGTGCAGCCGGATTTGCGGGTCGTCGGCGCCTCATGCACGGAGGTTCGCTTATGACCCGATCCCTTCCCGACCATCCCCATATCGACCAGTTGAAGCGCCAGGCCAAGGAACTGCTGGCGTCCTACCGGCGCGGTGACGCCGACGCCCTCGCCCGCTTCCGGGCCAGCCTGCCGGCGGCCAAAGGCAAGGATGACGCGGCCTTGGCGGCGCTGACCCTGCGCCTGCACGATGCCCAATCCTGCCTGGCGCGCGAATATGGCTTCCCCTCCTGGGCGGAGTTGGACGCCTTCGTGGCCAGCCGGCGGGCCACCTCGGCCGACAGGGCGGAGGCCCGGCTGGAATGGCTGCGCCTGGTCTATCCCGGTGACATCAGCGGCAGCATGCGCCGTCCGCGGCCAGCCGCCGCCCTTCGCCTGCTGGCGGAGAACCCGGATGTCGCGACGGGCGACCCCATCCTGGCCTGCGCCATCGGCGATGTGGACCGCGTGCGCCAGGCCATCGCCCAAGACCCCGCCTGGGTCAACCGCGCCGGCGGCCCGCTGCGGCTGCCGCCTCTGGTGGCGGTCGCCCACTCCAGCCTGGCGCGGGTGCCGGAGATCGCCGGGCGCCTGCACGCCTGCGCCCGGGCCCTGCTGGCGGCAGGCGCTGATCCCAACCAGGCGGTGGGCAACCGCTGGCC
Organism: Nitrospirillum amazonense; assembly: GCF_007828035.1. Taxonomy (GTDB): domain Bacteria; phylum Pseudomonadota; class Alphaproteobacteria; order Azospirillales; family Azospirillaceae; genus Nitrospirillum; species Nitrospirillum amazonense. The sequence goes on from NZ_VITV01000002.1 coordinate 550,133, forward strand.
GCCCGCCAGCGTGGCCCAGCCGTCGGAAACGGAACGGCTGTCGGCCCTTTACGGCGCTGCCGGGCAGAACCATGACCCGGTCCTCACCGCCCTGCTGCTGGACGCCGGGGCCGATCCCAATGACGGGGAGTCCCTGTATCATGCCCTGGAAAGCACAGCCTGCGTGGAATTGCTGCTGAAGGCCGGCGCCGTTGTCGCGGGCACCAACGTCCTGTACCGGGCGCTGGACCTGGACAATCTGCCGGTGCTTCGGCTGCTGCTGGCCCACGGCGGCGACGCCAATGAACCGGCGCGCAATCGTCCCATCTCCGACTGGGGATCGCCGCTGCTGTGGGCCATCTACCGGCGCCGCTCCGCCGCGCACATCGCGGCCCTGCTGGCGGCGGGCGCCGACCCGGCCGCCCGCCTGCCGGACGGCACCAGCGCCTACACGGTCGCCCTGCGCTTCGGCATGGCGGATGTGGCGGAGGTGCTGCGCCAGGCGGGCGGAGGTGCTGCGCTGTCGCTGGAGGACCAGTTCGTCGCCGCCTGTGCCACCGGGGATGAGGCGGCGGCGCGCGCCCTCCAGGCCCAGCGGCCGGACCTGCCTGCCAGCCTGTCGGACCGGCAGCGGTGCCTGCTGCCGGAGTTGGCAGCGCAGGGGGGCTGCGACAACGCCATCGCCGTCATGGTCCGCCTGGGCTGGCCCCTGACCGTGCAGGCCGGGGACTGGAACGCCACCGCCCTGAACCATGCCGTGTTCCGGGGGGACGCCGCCCTCACCCGCTTCCTGCTGGACCACGGCGCCCGCTGGACGGAGAGGCACGGCTACGGCGACGATGTCAGCGGCACCCTGTCCTGGGCGACGCTCAACCAGCCGGAGGACAGCGGGGATTGGGTGGCCTGCGCCCAGGCCTTGCTGGCCCACGGTATGCCCGTGGCCAAGGCACCGGCGGACGGCCATGGCGGTGTCCTGATCGATGGCCAGAGGAAGTGGTTCTCGGAAGAGGTGACGGAGGTCCTGCTGGCCGCCATCACCTGAAAAGGAAAGTAAGGGCCGGCGCGCATCATGCCGGCCCTCATCAAGGTGGGGATTGCCAAGTGCCCATCCAAGCGTCAAGGCGATCCCGCCTCCGCCACCAGTTGCGGCGCAGCATCGCACGCGCGGTTGGCGGGACAGACGGCGCCGGTGGGGCGGATGTTGACCACGGCCGTGCCGGTGCGATCCAGGCCCAGGACCCGGGCGGCCGCGGCCGACAGGTCCAGCACCCGGCCCTTCACGAAGGGGCCCCGGTCGTTCACCCGCACCTGCACCACCTGGCCGTGGGCCGACACCTCGATCACTGTGCCCAGGGGCAGGGTGCGGTGGGCGGCGGTCAGTCCCTCGGGGTCGTAGGCTTCGCCGCTGGCGGTGCGGTGGCCCGCATGCTCCCGCCCGTACCAGCTGGCCTTGCCGACCTGGGTGTGGTCATCCCCTGTCGTGGTGTTCCCCAGGGCCAAGGCCGGCGCAAGCGCCAGCCCGGCACCCAAGGCTAGGCAACCCCATAGCTGCGTCCTCATGGGACTCTCGCCGTCGTTGTTGAAATGGGTCGGGGCTTAGCCGCCGAAGGGAATCAGCACGTCCAGGCCGAAGGTGGTCTGTCCCTGATCACCGGCGAAGGGCCGGGCGTCGCCCAGCGAGCGGTCGTAGCGCACCTCCGGCCGCAGGGCGAGGCCGTCGGGAAGGGCGTCCCAACCCAGGGTGGCCGCCGGCTTCCACGTCACACCCGCGGTCAGCGCCATATAGGTCGCCCCCTGCCCCGCCGACAACACCGGCGCGCGCGTGGGCTGCCCGGCCTCCGCCAGGACATAGTCCTGGTTGCCCTGATAGGCTGAAACGTAGAAGCCCTGGACATCGCGGAACAGCTCAGTCCGCAGGGTCAGCGACACGGCGTCGCTATACTTCCAGGTGGCGTACTGGGCGGCGCCGAACGCCTCCGCCTTCACCAGGTCGTCGCGGACGTAGTTCAGCTCGGTGATCAGGGTCAGGGCGTCGCTGGCCTTCACCGTCAGCACGGCGTCGTTGATCCAGCGCGCCTCGTCATTGGCGTTCTTAAGTCCCAGGGGAGCCTTGGTGCTGGCATTCTCCGGCCCGACATGGGTCAGGGCCACCAGGGTGACGGTGCTGTCGGCATTGGCGTAGCCGAAGCCGAAGATGCCGGACCAGGCGTCGTTGTTGTCGCCATCCTTGCCCAGGCTGGTGTTCACGCCGCTGTCGACGCCGCCGTAAAGGTCGATGCCGCCCGACAGGTGCAGGGTGGCCAAGGCACCGGTGTGCTTGAACGGCAGGCCGAAGTTGAAGATGTAGCTGTGGCTGTACAGCGGGTTGCTGGACGCCACGATGGTCTCGGCGCCCAGGGGCGAGGCGTACTGCCCCACCTTCAGGTCCAGGCTGCCGCCCGCCACGTCGGGGACGTGGAAGGTCACGTTGGCCTCCACGATGTCCAGCTGCGTGCGCTCGCCGATGGTGCGGTCAAGCTCACCCAGGAAGTGGGTGTAGCGGGCGTCTGTGCCGTACATGCCCTGCAGCTTGAAGCCCCAGCCGAAGTCGTCGCCCGAGCCCGCGTCCTTGGCGATGGTGCCCACGGCCTGGTTCAGCACCAGCTGGTCGGTGCGGTCGGTGAACAGGTGCCCATAGTTGGGGCCGCGGTCGGCGCCATGGTCCGCCGCCGTGATGCCGGCCTCCACCAGGCCGCTGACGGTGATGCCGGCGGGGGCGGGCGCAGCGGCGGCGTCCTCATCCGCGCGGGCAGCGGCCGCGCCCAGCATCAAGGCGCAGGCGGCCGTGGCCGAGGCGACGCGCAGCGCGGTGCGGCGGCGGGGAATGGTGGACTGGATGGAATGCGACATGGGAAGGCATCTCTTGATCTTCTTGGCCGGCGGGGTGCCGGCTTGGACGCCAAGAGACGTCAACGCCGCCTTAAAGTTCGATGTGAAAGCCGGGGATCGAAAATCAAAAAGCCTTTATTCAACCTGCCAACCCGGGGCCGTCCTCCCCCGGGGCTAACGGTTAGCGCCGCCTACCCCCATTGTTGAACAATGTGACCGCGTCATCCGTCACCCTTGGCAAACGCCCATCTGGTGTGAAAGCATAGTGCCCACTAACCCCGCCTCGGCATGAAGGCGGGCACATAATGGGAGGAGACCAGCGCATGACGATGCTGTGGGAAAAGTCCTATCCGCCGGGCATCGAGTGGAACAGCGAACCGCCCCTGCCCACCTTGGTGGAGGATTTGGACCGCGCCGTCGCCACCTGGCCCGCCAATCCCTTCCTGATCTGCATGGGCCAGACCATGGATTTCGCCACCTTCGGTGCGCTGTGCGCCCGCGTGGCGGCCAACCTGGCCAAGCTGGGCGTGGGCCCGGGCGTGCACGTCGGCCTGCACCTGCCCAACACACCCCATTTCGTGCTGGCCTTCTACGCCGTGCTGAAGGCCGGCGGCGTGGTCGTTCCGCTGAGCCCGCTGGATGCGGAGCGGGAGCTGACGCACAAGCAGACCAAGGCCGACATCCGCCTGGTCATCAGCTTCGCCGGCCTGGCGGACAAGCTGCCCCTGGCCGAGGGCGTGCGCCTGGTGGTGGCCGGCCCCACCGACTTCGCCGGCCAGGGCGTGCCGGCGGAGGCCCTGCCCAGCGGCGCCCTGCCCTACACCGCCCTGCTGGCGCCCACGGAACCGCCGGCCGCCGGCTGGCCCAAGCGCGCGCTGGACGACCTGGCCACGCTGCAATTCTCCGGCGGCACCACCGGCCTGCCCAAGCCCGCCATGCTGACCCACCAGAACCTCAGCGCCTCGGCCGGGGCCTATGACGTGTTCAGCCGATTCATGGGGCTGACGCCGGGCCAGGAACGCATGATGGTGGTGCTGCCCCTGTTCCACATCTACGCGCTGGACACGCTGATGGTGCGGGCAATGCGCAACGGCTACTGCATGATCCTGCATCCCCGCTGGGACACCGATGCCGTGCTGGACAGCATCCGCGACCACCGGCCCACCCTGTTCGCCGGCGTGCCCACCATGCACCGGGCCATCGCCTCCAGCCCCCGGGTGAAAGACATCGACTTCAGCAGCCTGAAGTTCGTGGGCAGCGGCGGCGCGCCCCTGCCCGTGGAACTGGCGCACGAGTTCGAGGCCGCCACCGGCAAGCCGGTGCTGGAAGGCTGGGGCATGAGCGAGACCAGCCCCGCCGGCACCATCACCCCGCCGCATAGGCGCAAGGTCGGCTCCGCCGGCATCCCCATGCCGGGCATCACCATCGAAATCCGCGACCTGACCGACCCGCACAAGACCCTGGGCGCGAACGAGAAGGGAGAGATCTGCATCAAGGGCCGCAACGTCACCCAGGGCTATTACAAGCAGCCGGAGGAGACGCGCGAGGCCTTCATCGACGGCCTGTTCCGCACGGGCGACATCGGCTACCTGGACGATGACGGCTTCATGTTCATCGTCGACCGGCGCAAGGACATGATCCTGTCCGGCGGCTACAACGTCTATCCCCGCGTGGTGGAGGAAGCGATCTATGAGCACCCCGCCGTGGCGGAGGTGATCGTCATCGGCATCCCCGACAGCTATCGCGGCGAAAGCGCCAAGGCCTTCGTCACCCTGCGCCCGGACGCCACCCCCTTCAGCCTGGAAGAACTGCGCGCCTTCCTGGCCGACAAGCTGGGCCGGCACGAGCTGCCGGCGGCGCTGGAGTTCCGCGACATCCTGCCCAAGACCGCCGTGGGCAAGCTGTGGAAGCAGCCCCTGGTGGCGGAGGAACGCGCCAAGGCCGCCCAGGGACCTGAAAAGGTGGCGGCGCCGGCGGCGGAGTAAGCACCGAGCAATGCCCTGAAACGGAACGGCGCCCCGGCGAAACCGGTGGCGCCGTCGCCGTCTTCGCGGGTATGTCCTGAGGCGCGTCCGCCCCGTATTCCCGAGGAATCCTGATGAGCACCCCGGCCACGAACACTCCGGAAAGCCGCGCCGACTATCGCCACTTCCAGCCCATCACCACCCGCTGGGCGGACAACGACGCCTACGGCCACGTCAACAACGTGGTCTACTACAGCTACTTCGACACGGCGGTGAACCAGCACATGATCGAGAAGGGCGTGCTGGCGCCGGACAGGGGGACCGCCATTGCCCTGGTGGTGGAGACGCAGTGCCGGTATTTCGCGCCCATCACCTTCCCCGACCGGGTGACGGTGGGGGTACGGGTGGCACACATGGGCCGCAGCAGCGTGCGCTATGAACTGGCGCTGTTCCGCAATGACGAGGATGCGCCGGCCGCCGCCGGGCACTACGTCCATGTCTATGTCGACAACGCCACCCGCCGCCCCACCCCCATTCCGGAGGATGTGGCGGCCGTGCTGCGCACCATGGTGGCGGCGCCGGCGGAAAAGGCTTAAGGCGCGGGGTTGGCCTGGGCGGCCAGGGTCCGGGCGCGGCGGCCGGCCAGGCCGGTGCTGAAGACAAAGCCCACGCCGGCCAGGGCCAGCACCAGATCCACCACCAACGCCGCCGCCGGCAGGTCCGTGCCATGGCGGGCGGCATGGGCACCGGCCAGCAGCACCAAGGCGGCCCCCAGGAGCAGGCGCAAGGTCCGCGACGCCCGCTCACCCGTGGGCGCCGCCAAGCTCAACAGCGGCAGGATCGCCACCAGGCCCCAGAAGCTCCAGAGATAGACCGCCTCCCGCGCCAGATCGGGCGCCAGGGTGAAGGCGGCCGAGACGGTCGCCGCCAGGGGCACGCCCCAGGTCACGCCGGCCCAGGCCCGTTCCAGCCGGGGCAGCGGCCGGCCCCGATCGCGCCGCCGGGCCAGGAAGATGGAAAACCCCGTGGCGGTGACGATGCTGAGCGCCAGGCCCAGCACGCCATAGACCAGGCGCACCGGCAGGCCGCCGTAGGTGGCGCAGTGCAAGGCCAGTGAGGCGCCATAAACGCGCATGCCGACGGGCCCGTCCAGGAAGCCCAACGGCGCCAGCAGCTTGCCCTCGCCATCGAAATAGTTGCGGTCGCCCTGGGTCAGACCGTCGTGGCGGGTCATGTCCAGCAGGATGCGCTGCCCCTTGGTGCCCGGCCGCTCGACATAATAGAAGCGGGAGATGCGCGCCGCCCCGGTCGTGGGGTCGGCCACCTGCGCCTGCAGCAGGGCGATGGGCGGCAAGGGCTGCGGGCCGGCGTCGGCCGCGACCTGGGCGCCGCTCAAGGGGGCGTAGGCGCGGGCGAGGTCCCCTTTGTAGCCCACCTGGGCCACGGTCAGGATCATCAGGCTGGCCAGCGCGAACAGCGCGCCGGTAACGGTGATGGCGACGTGGAAGGGCAGGCCCCAGACGCTGAGCCGGTTGTGCAGGTCGGCCAGGCCCAGGCGCCGCGCGCCGGTCAGCCGCAGGGCGAAGGCGTCGCGGAAGATGCGCGGGTGGGCCAGGATGCCGGAGAACAGCAGCGACAGCAGCACGATGCCGACCGTGCCAACCGCCAGGCCCGCCCACACCCCCGGCAGGCTCAACTCCATGTGGACCTCGCCGATAAAGTCGGTCCAGGCATCGGACGGCGTATCGGCCAGCACGCCGTCGGCGCCGGCCCGCCAGGTGACAGCGCCGGCCGGCGTGAAGGCGCGCACCGCCAGGTGGGGCCAGTCCGGCCGGGGCAGCAGGCCGTAAAGGCCGGTCACCTTCTCCGCCCCGCCCGCCTGTTGGGCCGCGCGTGCCAGGCCGGCGGCCAGGGCCTGGTCCACCACCTCCGGCGCCAGGGTGGCGGTCTCCGGCGTGCCGGCCCATTCCCAGCGGCTGAGATCATCGGCGAAGACGGCGACGGCCCCGCTGAGGCAGACGATGTAGACCAGCGCGCCCAGCCCCAGCCCCAGGGCCGAATGCCCGGCCAGGGAGGACTGGACGACGCCACCCCGGGCGCGGGGCGTGGCGCCGGGCTTGGCCGCAGTGGCGGGGTCGGCCCTGCGGCGGGCCAGGACGCGGGCGGCGATGCGCTTCAACATGTCTTCCCCCCTCAGACGCGGGACAGCCAGGCGGCCGCCACGGCGGCACCGGCCGTCAGCGGCAGCAGCAGGCCCACCCGGGCCAGGCGCGCGTCCACCAGCGCCCAGGTCATGGCAATACCCCAGCCGATAGGGCCGATGAAGCCGGCGGCCACGAGGCGGTCGGCCTCCATCCCACCGGCGCGCACCGCCACCAGGGCGGCCACCGACATACCGGTGGCGGCGGCCAGCGGGCCGGCCAGCAGGGTGCGGGCCGTCCCGCGCAGGAAGGTCACCCAGGCCCGCCGGCCCGGTTCCACCGGCATGGCCACGGGGGCCTTGGGCGCGCGGTGCGGCCGGCGGCGCCGGTCCCGGCCCAGGATCACCACGCCGTAGCCCACCAGGGAGAAGGCCAGGAAGCCGATGACGACGGCCTTGTCGGCGTCGGCCACGGCCAGCCAGCCGGCGAAACCCGCGGCGATCAGGGCCCAGCCCGGCAGGGCACGCCAGCGCGGGGCCGTGGCCGAGGCCCATACCCGCCGCAGCAGGACGATGCCCAGCACCGTCAGGGCCAAGCCCCCCAAAAAGCCCATCGTCGCCGTCATGCCGTCGCCCAAATCCCAAGGATGTCGCGGGCATCCGGCCGATCGTCCCCGTCCGGCGCCCTTAGCGTCCGGCACTATAAATAAGAGTAATTCGCAATTGCAACTTCGAACATCATTCCCAGACGGCGGTGGCGCCGCCCAGCGGCCCCGCCGGCCGGTCCCAGGCCAGCGGCGCCCCGGCCACGGTCACCGGCGCCGCCAGGCGGCGGGCTGGCCCCCAGCCGGTCTGTTCGAGGGCGGGATTGAAGTCGGTGTCGGTCTCGGGCGCCAGAGGGGGCGCGTCCATCACCCCCGCCCCGCCGTCCAGCAGCAGGCGGGCGGTGCTGGCCAGGGCGGTGCGGCCCGCCGTGCCCTGGCCGGTGCGCGCCCGGAGCGCCAGGCCGCGCAGCGCCATGGCGGCCAGGATGTAGCCGGTGGCGTGGTCCAGCGCCTGCACCGGCAGGGGCGTGGGCTTGTCGCGGCCCAGCAGGCGCATGCCGGCCTCGGCGATGCCGGCGCTCATCTGCACCAGGCTGTCGAAGCCGCGCCGCCCGGCCCAGGGCCCGTCCCAGCCATAGGCGTCCAGGCAGATATCGACCAGGCCGGGGTTGAGCGCACGGCGGCTGTCCGCATCCAGGCCCAGGCGGGCCAAGGCGTCCGGGCGATAGCCATGGACCAGCACGTCGGCCCGGGCCAGCAGGCGCTTCAAGGTCGCCACATCGTCGGCCCGCTGCAGGTCCAGGCGGGCGCAGCGCTTGCCCAGGGTCATGTCCGGTTCCAGGTTGGGTTCCGCCCAGCCGGGCGGGTCGATGCGCAGCACCTGGGCGCCGCAGCCGGCCAGGAAGCGCGTGGCCGTGGGCCCGGCCAGGATACGGGTCAGGTCCAGCACACGGATGCCGGCCAGGGGCCGGACGGGATCCGGCCGCCACCCCTCGACACCCTGCCCCGCCGTTTCCAGGGTCAACAGGGGGGAGGCCGCCACGGCGCGGCCCTGAGGGTGTTCGGCCCACGCCTCGGCGCTGCGCATCTCCGCGGCGCAGCCGCCGGCCGCCACCACCGCCGCCTCAAGATCGCCCGCCGTCCAGCCCGCCACGGCCCGGGCCACCGCCGCCCGGTCCGCCGGCACGCCGAGCACGGACAAGGCAGCGGCGCGGTGGTGCGGGGCGTTGGTGTGCAGGCGAATCCAGCCGTCGGCGGCGCGGTAGTCGCCCGCCACCGCGTCCCAGGCGGGCGGCAGGTCCCAGCCCAGGGGCCGCAGGGCATAGCCGAACCAGGCGGAGGACAGGCGGCGGTCGGCCACCACCCCGTCCGCGCCCGCCAGCTCGGCCAGGGCCAGGCCGGCGGCGGCCACCGAGGCGACCGCCAAGTCGCTGACCGCGAAGACGGACGGCAGGCTGCCGGCGCCGGTGAAGCGCACCCGGTCCAGCGCGTCGGGCGCGCCGCCCAGGGCCTGCCAGATGGTCTTGAGGAAATGATGGCCGGGGGTGCTCATGGTCGGTGTCTCCCTTTAGGAACAGCCCGACGATGAACCGGTGACAATAATCGTCAATGTTGATTAACTAAATCAATATTGATTGAGACGATCAACGAGGGGGCGCCCGATGGCCGACCTGCTGACCGCCGCCCAGGCCGCCACGCGGCTGGGCGTCTCCCGCCAGACGCTGTACGCCTATGTCAGCCGGGGGCTGCTGCGCGCCCAGCCGGACGGGGACACGCGCGAGAGCCGCTACCTGGCGGCGGAGGTCGACCGGCTGGCCCTGACCCGCATCCGGGGCCGCCGGCCGAAGGACATCGCCAAGGCCACGCTGGACTGGGGCCTGCCCGTGCTGGAGTCGGCTATCACCCTGATCCAGGACGGCCACCTCTACTACCGGGGTCGCGACGCCGTGGACCTCGCCGTCCGCGCCAGCGTGGAGGAGGTGGCGGGCTTGCTGTGGCGGGTGGCGCCGGAGGAGGCGTTCGGCGGCCCCCTGCCCCAGCCGGCGCAGGCCTTCGCCGTGGCCCAGGCGGCCTTCCACGGCCGCCGGGCGGAGGAGGCGCTGCTGCCCCTGCTGGCCCTGGCCAGCGAGGACGCCGACACCGCCGCCTGGCAGCGGGCGCCCGGCCGGCTGGCGCAGGGGGCGGCGGCGCTGGTGCGGCTGCTGACGGCCTGCCTGCTGGGCACAGCCCCCGCCGCCGGCCCCATCCACAAGCAATGCGCCCAGGCGTGGAAGCTGGACAAGGACGGCGCCGAGCTGGTGCGCATGGCCCTGGTGCTGTGCGCCGACCATGAGCTGAACGCCTCCAACTTCACCGCCCGCTGCATCGCCTCCACCGACGCCAGCCTGCGGGCGGCCGTCATCGGCGGGCTGGCAGCCCTGGGCGGCCCGCGCCACGGCGGCCTGACCGCGCGGGTGGAAGCCCTGTGGGATGAGGTGGGCGCGGACGGCGAGACCGCCGCCCGCCTGCGCCAGCGCCTGGCGCGGGGGGAGGACATCCCCGGCTACGGCCACCCGCTGTACCCCACCGGTGACCCCCGCGCCGCCGCCCTGCTGGGCCGCATCCTGCCCCTGCGCCCCACCTGGGCCGTGGTGCAGGCGCAGACCCAGCGCCTGGTGGGCCAGCCGCCGGTGATCGACACCGCCCTGGTGGCGCTGCGCCGCCATCTGGGCCTGCCCAGGGGCGCCGCCTTCGGCCTGTTCGCCCTGGGCCGCTCGCTGGGCTGGATCGCCCACGCGCTGGAGCAGCGCGCCGATGCCCAGCTCATCCGCCCGCGTGCGCTCTACACCGGGCTGCGGCCCGGGCCGGAGCGGCCGCGCGGCGATTGAAGGCCGCCGGCAGCCCCGCTACATCCTGTCGCAGGAACCGGCGCCGCCGCCGCGCGCTTCCCGTCCTGGGTGAGCCCTTACCGGGGCCGCCCTTGGCACCATTCGCGAGAAGGCGGCGACGATGCCCGGCAGAAAGCTTTTCCCCGACAGCGTGATCCCCCTGCCCGCCGGCCAGGGCCTGGCGACCCAGGGCCTGCTGATCAGCCCGGCGGAGCCCCGCCACCGGGCGGCGGCCATGTCCCTGCACTTCGCCCTGAGCCTGCCCGAGGGCAAGCAGCGAGAACTGGAGGACAGGGTGGCGGCCGGCGAGGTCATCCCCTTCGCGGAGCAGGCGCGGGACTATGCCGCCGACCCGGCCGCCGCCGACCGCCTGGCGCGGTGGCTGACGGCCCAGGGCTACACCATCGACCAGGTGACGCCCGACCACACCACGGTCTACGCCACCGCCCCCGCCGGCACCATCGAGGCCAGCCTGGGCGTGACCATGGTGCGGGTGACGCGCGACGGCCACGCCTACACGGCGGCCTGCGACACGCCCAGCCTGCCCGACGACGTGGGCGGCCCGGTGTTCCACATCGGCGGCCTGCAACCCTTCCTGCGGCCCAACAAGCACTATCGCATCAGCCATCACAAGCCGCCGCCCGATGGCGTCCCCCCCGATGGCGTCCCCGATGACCCTACGGACACGGCCGCGCCGCAAAAGCAGAAGAAGAAAAAGAAGAAGCCGGCGGCGGCCGACCCCACCCAGCCGCCCTACACCGTGCCCGCCATCCTGAAGGCCTACGGCGCCGACGGGCTGGGCCTGACGGGGGCGGGGCAGGAGATCGCCATCCTGATCGACACCGTGCCGCTGGACAGCGACCTCACCCTGTTCTGGCGGGCCAACGGCGTCAGCGCCGACCTCGGCCGCGTCACCAAGATCAACGTCGCCGGCGGCACCCTGCCCTCGCCGGAGGGGGAGGAAAGCCTGGACGTGGAATGGACCAGCGGCATCGCGCCCGGCGCCGGCATCCGCGTCTACGCCTGCGGCTCCCTCTCCTTCACCGCGCTGGACCAGGCCCTGGACCGCATCATCGCCGACGCCGCCCAGCGGCCCGCCCTGCGCCAGCTGTCCATCAGCCTGGGGCTGGGCGAGACCTATCTGCAGGGCCCCTCGGGCGAGATGGCGACCCAGCACCAGAAGTTCCTGAAGCTGGCGGCGGCCGGCGTGAACGTCTTCGTCTCCAGCGGCGACGCCGGTTCCAACCCCGACGACACCGGCCATTCCTCCAAGGGCCCCCTGCAGGTGGAGTATGAGGCCAGCGACCCCTGCGTCATCGGCGTGGGCGGCACCTCCCTGCGCCTGGGCGCCGATGGCCATGTGGCGGCGGAGGTGGCCTGGCCGGGCAGCGGCGGGGGCAAGAGCGTGGACTTCCCCCGCCCGGCCTGGCAGGTGGGCAACGGCGTGCCGGCGGGCGGGCAGCGCCTGGTACCCGACGTCGCCGGCCCCGCCGACCCCAACGAGGGCGCGCTGCTGTACCTGAACGGCCAGAAGGAGCAGATCGGCGGCACGAGTTGGAGCGCGCCGCTGTGGGCCGGCTTCTGCGCCCTGATCAACGAGGCGCGGACCAAGGCGGGCAAGGGCGCCCTGCCCTTCCTGAACCCGCTGCTCTACCCGCTGCTGGGCACGCCCTGCTTCCGCGACATCACCCAGGGCAGCAACGGCGCCTATAGCGCCGGCCCCGGCTATGACCTGGTGACCGGCCTGGGTGTGCCCAACGTGGCCCAGCTGGTCAGCCGCCTGCAGAACAGTTAGGGCGGGCCAGTTAAGGGCGGGGACGGCCTTCACACTGCCCCCTCTCGCTGCCCCCTCACACGGGCTGGGCCGTCACCTCCAGCATCTTCTTCACCAGGCCAATGCGGTCCACGTCGTGGCGCCGCGCCATTTCCCATTCCCCCACCATGATGGAGCTGTCGACGATGAAGCGGCAGCGCTCATACCGCCGCTCCATATAGCGGGCCAGCAGGTCGCCCAGCGGCGCGTCCTGGGGCAGCAGCTCGGCCAGCACCACGGCGTCCTCGATGGCCATGCCCGCGCCCTGGCCCAGGTGCGGCGTGGTGGCGTGCACGGCGTCGCCCAGCAGGACCACCCGGCCCCGGTACCAGGGGGCCGGCATCATCAGCACCTCCATAGGCTTGTAGACCACCTGGGCCGGGTCGGTGATCCGGTCGCGCAGGGCCCCGATCAGGCCGCCGAAGCCCTTCATCCGGTCGCGCATCAGGGTGTGCAGCTGGTCGGCCGGCATGCGGGGGTTGCCCGGCTCCTCCGACGTCACGAACAGGTACATCAGGTCGTGGGACAGGGGGCAGAGGCCGGCATTGCCGTCCGCGCCGGTGAAGGCCGCCAAATGGTCGATCTCCGCCGGCCTCGGGAAGTTGTGGCGCCAGACCGACTGGCCGGTGTGGCGCGGCCGATGCTCGTCTCCAAACAACAGGCCGCGCACCTTGGAATAGAGCCCGTCCGCCCCGACCACGACGTCATAGCGGCCGGTGGTGCCGTCGCTGAAGGTTACGTCCACGCCGGCGTCGTCCTGGTCCAGCCGCTCCACCGTCGTGCCCAGGCGCACGGCCGTGCCCTTCTCCAGCGCAGCGCCGCTCAGCACCGTGTGTAGGGCCAGGCGGCTGATGCCCAGGTTGGCGGGGTATTGCGGGCCCGCCAGGCGCTGGCCCGGTATCTTGGCCAGCAGGCGGCCGTCGGGGGCGTACATGCCCACCGCCTCGAACGGGAAGCCGGCGTCGAGGTAGCGGTTCACCAAGCCTAAGTCGGCCATGGCGCGCACGACGTTGCATTGCTGGATGATGCCGACGCCGTAGACCGTCCATTCCTTCTGCAGTTCCACCAGGTCCACGGCCAGACCCCGGTCGCGCAGGGCCGACGCCAGGGACAGGCCGCCGATGCCGCCCCCCACGATCAGCACCCGGCTCACACGCTGCGCCATCATCCTCCCTCCCGTTCGCTTGGTATGGGCGTTGTTATGGCGGCAACGTACGGCGGCCGGCAGCATCGGTTGAGGCGTATTTTCCGATGCGCGTCCATCGGCGCGGCCGATATCAGCGCCCTCCTTCGACGGGCCTTGCGCTCAGCGAACGGCTGATCCATCTATCGGTTCTGCCGTACCAAAGTGCGGCGAGGTATCACCTCGAACAATAAAATAGGGAGGATGGGCGCCCATGCGCTTCCGCCGTTTCGACCTGAACCTGCTGGTGGCCCTGGACGTGCTGCTGGAGGAGCGCAACGTTTCGCGCGCCGCCCACCGCCTGCACCTCAGCCAATCGGCCATGAGCGGGGCGCTGGCCCGACTGCGCGATTATTTCGATGACGAAATCATGGTGATGGTGGGCCGCGCCATGGTGCCCACGCCCCTGGCGCTGGCGTTGGTGGAGCCGGTGCGCGACATCCTGATCCGGGTGCAGACCACCATAGAGGCGCGCCCCACCTTCGACCCCGCCACGGCCCAGCGCGTGTTCCGCGTGGTGGCGTCGGACTATGTGACCGAGGTGGTGCTGGCCCGCGCCATCCGCCGCCTGCGGCGCGAGGCGCCGGGCCTGCGGCTGGAGATCAGCGCCGTGGCCGACGACATCCACGACCGCCTGAACCGGGCCGACGTGGACCTGGTGATCTCCCCCGACGCCTACCTCACCAGCGACCAGCCCAAGGAAATCCTGTTCGAGGAGACGCACAGCTGCGTCGTCTGGCGCGACAACGCGGCCGTGGGCGACAGCCTGACGTTCGAGCAGTACCTGGACATGGCCCACGTGGTGGTGATCATCGGCGGCAAGCGCACCCCGGCCTTCGAGCAATGGTTCCTGGACCGCTACGGCTACGCCCGCACCGTCGGCGCCGTGGCCCCCGACTTCTCCTCCGTCGCCTCCATCCTGGTGGAGACGGACATGATCAGCACCATGCACACCAGGCTTGCCCGCCTTTACGCCCAGCACCTGCCCCTGCGCGTCCTCCCCGCCCCCATCGAGTTCCCGGTGCTGACCGAGATGATGCAGTGGCACTACCAGTTCGACCGCGATCCCGGCCTGATCTGGCTGCGAGGGTACTTGCGGGAATGCGCCGGGGAGTGAGGACGGGGAGCGCTGGTAGAACCGGCGCCGGCGTTTTCAACCGCGCGCCCGGCGCGCGCCGGGATGAGCCCTTTCGGGGAAGGAAAGCGGTATGACGTTCTACCATTCAGGCAGGGCTTGAAACCGCAGGCCCACTTTTCATTTCCCTGGCGTGGGGGCAAGGCATCGCCTGCAAGCCCCATCGCAGCCGTCTTAATGAAAAGGTCCAGGGTCCCGACCATGCTCCTCCCAGCCTTGCGAGAGAACATCAGAACCCTGCTTCTCAGATGGGAAGATCAGGTACTTTGGATGTATTTGGATAGTGAGGGCTTGGTGACGGTAGGCTGTGGCACCCTGTTAGCGACCGCCGAAAGCGCCAGCGCTCTTCCTTTCCTTCATAAGGGCAACAACCAGCCGGCCAGCAAACTTGAGGTCGAAGCCGCTTGGCGCGCCTTGTTCATTGGACACCAGGAGCAGAAGTCCGCCGCGCCCCACAAAAAACACACGGCGGCGCATTATGAGAATGACAGTGATCTACGGATCACCCAAGCAACCGCCAACACCCTTTTGGACGCCCACTTGGATTCGGATCATCTCCATCTAAAACTGATCTATCCCAAGTTCGATGATTTTCCGGACGATGCGAAGCTCGCGTTGTTCGACATGATCTACAATTTGGGCGCTGGGCGCAGCAAAACCCGCCATCACCGGGCCGCCGGACTGATGGCCTATTCAACCATGAACCATGCGATCAATAGCGGCGACTGGGCCAAAGCGGCAAAGTGCTGCTTTCGTCACGGCATCCAAGCCGAGCGCAATAAGGTCACAGCGGCCTTGTTCGAGCGGTGTGCCCAGGCCCAAAAGGGGAGGAGCGTTTGAAGCTCGGTTTCGTATTACCCATCGTCACCATGTTAATGGCGGCGGGGCCGACGGCAGCGCTGGCCGATGATCAATTCCTTGGGAAATGGCACGACAACTCCCCCCAGCGCCGGCCAATGGGGACCCTGGAGATCACCACCGACAAGATCAAGTTGGGGAAAGTCACCTACGATGTCGTGCCCAAGGGACCTTTTGGCAATGGGATCCTCTATGCGGTGAAGGACCTTACGCCGAAGCCCGATCCCCGCCCTTGCGGTGCGAGCGATCCGGCCACCTACTTCATCGTCAAGCCCCTTCCCCCAGATCCCATCGTCCCGCAGGCAACCATTTTGGTGATCTTCTATTCCGGCGCCAACGCGCCCAGGCCGGAAACGCTGGACAGTGATGTTGGCGTTTGCGGTCAGCATCCCTTTGGGCGGAGCAAGTAGCGCCTGCGCGATCGGGACATGGCACGTGGTAGTGATCATGGGCGGACAGCACACCCTGCGTTCGGGCAGTGGCTCTCAGTTCCAGCGCTGCGTTGACAGGAGACCCGCTTGAACCACGGGATTGCCCGCACCTTGCCCATCGTGACCCTGCTCATGCTCGGGGCGAACGCCGCCTGGGCGGATGAGCAAATCATGGGCAAGTGGAAGGACAATTCCCCCCAGCGCGCGCCTATCGGCGCCTTGGAGGTGACGAACGACAAGATCACCCTAGGGAAGGTCACCTATGACGTGGCGCCGGTCGGACCCTTCGGCGCCGGCACCCTCTACGCGGTCAAGGGTCTCAGCCAGAAAGCCGATCCCTATGGCTGCGGTCCCTCCCACAAGGTGACCTATCTGATCCTTCAGCCCAACACGCCGGACACCAGTTCCCTTTCAACGTATCTTCGGGTCACCTTTTATTCGGGCCCGGAAGCGCCAAAACCCGAAACGCTGAGCAATGACATGTGGGTCTGTGGCGCGCATCCGTTCGCCCGGGACAGGAAATAGATGAGGCGCGGCATTTCATCGGCGCTGCTGTCCTTGCCCCTGCTGCTGATGGGCACGGCACCGGCGTGGGCCGATGATCGTTTCCTGGGGAAATGGACCGACTCAGCCCCCAAGAACAATCCGATGGGCCCGCTTGACATCACCAGCGACAAGATCACCGTGGGGAAGGTCACCTATGAGGTGACCCAGGCCGGCCCCTTTGGCGAGGGCGTCCTGTACACGGTCAACGGCCTGAACCGGAAAACCGATCCCAATGGCTGCGGCCCCACCAAGAAGCTCAGCCACATCATCGTGCGGCCCAAGCCCACCATCTCCAACGCCACCTACAGCGCCATCGTGGTGACCTTCTATGCGGCACCGGAGGCGCCCAAGCCGGACACCCTCAACGAGATGGCGGTTTGCGGCGAGCATCCCTTCGGCCGGAAAGAATAAGCATCGACGGCCGCCGAGGCGTGATGGTGGCGCAGTTCAAGAAGGCAAGCACAATGCGCCGCCATCCCTTGCCGTTATTCTTGCCGGCCCTGCTCCTGCTCGGGGCGAACTCGGCCCACGCCGACGACCAGATTCTGGGCAGGTGGATGGACAATTCCCCCCAACGCGCGCCCATCGGCGCCTTGGAGGTGACGAGGGACAAGATCACCCTGGGGAAAGTCACTTACGACGTGACGCCAGCCGGGGCCTTCGGCAAGGGCACCCTCTACGCGGTCAAAGGCCTCAACCAGAAAGCCGATCCCTATGGCTGCGGCCCCACCGGCAAGCTGACCTACCTGATCATGGAACCCTTGCCGCCGGATCCCTCCGTCAATCAGGAAGCCCTGTTGGTGATCTTCTACTCCGGCCCGAACGCGCCCAAGCCGGAAACGATCAAGACCGACTTCGGCGTTTGCGGACAGCATCCCTTTGGACGGGGCAAGTAGCGCTCCTGCAACCCGCTGGGCCGTGGACGACGGCCTATGGCTTAAGTGCCCCTGACACGGCCCATGTAGTGGTGGCGATCGGCGGCAAGCGCACCCCGGCCTTCGAGCAATGGTTCCTGGACCGCTACGGCTACGCCCGCACCGTCGGCGCCGTGGCCCCCGACTTCTCCTCCGTCGCCTCCATCCTGGTGGAGACGGACATGATCAGCACCATGCACACGCGCCTGGCCCGCCTCTACGCCCAGCACCTGCCCCTGCGCGTCCTCCCCGCCCCCATCGAGTTCCCGGTGCTGACCGAGATGATGCAGTGGCACTACCAGTTCGACCGCGATCCTGGCCTGATCTGGCTCAGGGGGTATTTGCGGGAGTGAGCGGAGAAGTAAGGGGCGGCGTCAGGCCGGATGCCCCGACATCGCCAGCCCGGCGCCCAGCAAGGTCAGAGCGAAGCACAACACCAGCATGATCTTGAGGAAAGGCCGCCGCTGGCTCCACCGGTTCCCGGGCAGGTCGGCGGCCAACAACAGCCCCCAGGCGCCGATGGTCGCGGCGGCCATGCCCAGCGTGGCAACCTCATAGCGCTTGTCGGCCTGGGCGAAAAACGCCAGCAGGCCGCCCAGCAGTATCAGCCACTGCCCATAGCGACCAACCCAACCACGAAAGGTCACCAGCGTCATCTCATCATCCGCCGATTATACTCACTCGAATACCGGGGCCATAACCGCCCCAGGCGCGCGGCCTCCCAGGAACCGCCGGGCATGAGATGCCCGGTTATGGCGCCCAAGGCGGTCGACACCGTGGCCCGCGCCGTCGCGGTGCTGAGCGCCGCCCCACTGAGCGCCGCCGCCCCTGCCACCTCCGGCAGCATGGTCGTGACGGCGGCGCCAACAACAACACCCGCCCCCACGGCGAAGATGTCCTGCGCCAAGGCGGAGTAGAAGCTGGGTGGATTGTAGATCCCTTGAATGTCCGGCATCTTTCCACCGAAATTCTTGGTGGCGTAGTAGTCGAATTCCCGATCCGACAGAGCGAAGGGCCATTCGTCCGGGTCTTGGGTGACCTGGAACTTGGTCATGATCATCCAGGAATAGAATGGTCCCCAGCCAGGCTTATGGCGGAAGGTATCCAGCTCCTTCTCGAATGCTTGTCGGAAAGTGTCGCTTCTGCGGATCAGGCATAGCCCCGCCACCAGGACGCGCGCCCTCAGTGGATCGGATGTCTGGTTCAGCAGCGCGAAGTCGCAATTCGCTTCGTTCAGCAGCAAGGCCAGGGCGTCGTCCTTAAGCCAACGATGGTTCACGGTGACGGTGTCGGCCATCTTTCATTCCCTTCCGTTTACCCGCTATGCGATAAGCAAACTGAGCCGCCCTTCAAATATGGCCCGGCGGCGGATCGACAAGCTGGCTGTCCGGAAGGTGTAGGCGGAAGGGGTCTTTCACTCAATTCATGTGAAAGATTGCTGACCGCCAATTTCATCATTTCCCCCGATACACCCCTATCCAGCCTATCGATTTGATGAATGCATAATTGCGTTCTACCTTTGCCTGTAGCGGCACAGCAGGCGCCCGGGAACCGGCGCCCCGGCCCTTAGTCCCTTGGAAGAGCACGGGGTTTTCCCCGTGGGGGCTATGGGCCGGTCAACAAGGCCGCGCAGGGAGTGATCACATATGCACCGGATCGTGCGTCCGGCGACGGCTGCCGTCGCCCTTATGCTGACGCCTGGCGTGGGCCTTGCCCTCCTCTCCTCAACCGCCGTGGCGCAGAGCGCGGCCCCCGCCGCCCCCGCCGCGAAGGGCGCCGGCGCCAGCGCCGCCGCCGCGGCGGAAACCAACCAGCTTGAGGACATCGTCGTCACCGCCGAGCGGCGGGAGCAGAGCCTGCAGAACGCGCCCATCGCCGTGTCGGCCCTGGGCGGGGCGGCGCTGAAGGATGCGGGCGTGGCCGACGTGTCGGACCTGACGCGCAGCGTGCCCTCGGTGGTGATCGCCCCGGCGGCGGGCGGGGTGCCGCAGGTCTATGTGCGCGGCATCGGCACCTTCGCCTCCAACCAGTATGCCGAGCAGTCGGTGGCGGTGAACCTGGACGGCATCTACATCTCCCGCCCCGCCGGGGCCAACGGCTTCTTCTACGACATCCAGCGGGTGGAGGTGCTGAAGGGCCCGCAGGGCACGCTGTACGGCCGCAACGCCTCGGGCGGGGCGCTGAACGTGCTGCCGGAGACGCCGAAGCTGGACGCGCTGTCGGCCGCCGCCACGCTGGACATCGGCAATTACGACCTGCGCAAGGGCGACGCCTATGTCAACGTGCCGCTGAGCGACAAGGCGGCGCTGCGCGCCTCCGGCATGGTGATCGACCGCAAGGGCTACCTGACCGACGGCTACAACGACGACCAGGGCCAAGCGGGGCGCCTGCAACTGCTGCTGGAGCCGACGGAGGACTGGCGGGTGCGCCTGTCGGGCGACTATTACCACCGGGGCGGCAAGGGCTCCGGCCAGGTGCAATACCCCTACGCCGATGCCGACAACCCCTGGATCGGCCCGTCCGACCCGCGCGAGGTCGCCGCCTATTACGCCGGGCTGCCGGCGGCCTCCGCCCACAACCCGCTGATCAGCAACGCCAAAAGCGACGGCTTCATCGACGACCAGTTCTGGGGCACGCACGCCGAGATCAACCACGATTTCAGCTTCGCCACCCTGACCGTCATCCCCGCCTATCGCGAGGTGCATGAGGACTACCTGTCCTACATCCCCTCCGCCTTCCGGGTGCAGAGCGACGCCCAGCAGAAGTCGGTGGAGGCGCGGCTGGCGTCCCGGGACGGCGGGCCGCTGACCTGGCTGGCCGGCGTCTATTACTTCACCGAGGATGTGGCGGCTAATCAGGACTATGACCACTGGGTCCAGGAAACGGTGATCGACAGCACGCTGACGGACGAGACGGTGGCCGCCTTCGGCCAGCTGACCTATGCGCTGACCGACAGCCTGCGCCTGACGGCCGGCGGCCGCTTCACCCATGAGGAGAAGACGCAGGACACGCAGTTCGGCACCGCCACCTTCAGCCCGGCCAAGCCCACGCTGTCCACCCGCGCCGACGACCGCATCTGGAACGCCGCCACCTGGAAGGTGGGCGTGGATTACGACCTGGCGCCGCAGTCGCTGCTGTATGCCAACATCGGCACCGGCTTCAAGGCGGGCGGCTTCTTCGCCAGCGCCGGGCCCGACACCTTCAATCCGGAGCACCTGACGGCCTACAGCATCGGTGTGAAGAACCGCTTCTGGGACAACCAGGTGCAGCTGAACGTCGAGGCCTTCGATTATGAATACCGCGACCAGCAGATCAGCTATCTGGCGCCCTCGCTGACCGGGGTGTCCAGCTTCCCCTACGCGCCCGTGTTCGTGACCCAGAACGTGGGCCGGTCGCGCATCCGGGGGCTCGAGGTGGAGGGGCGGTGGAAGGCCACGGCGCAGGACCTGCTGACCGCCAACGTGCAGTATATCGACAGCCGCTACACCAGCTTCACCTACAGCTATTTCTCCAACTTCGGCGCCCCGCCCTCCGTCGGCTGTCCCTACAGCGTGGCGACGGGGGCCAGCCCGGCACCCGTCCCACCCTCCGCCATCTACTCGGTGAACTGCAGCGGCAAGCCCGGCACCAACGCCCCGCGCTGGACCGCCAACCTGGGCTATGAGCATGAGTTCCGCTTCGCCGATGGGTCCGGCCTGACGGCGGCGGCGGACATGTACCTCTCCGCCTCCTACTACACCGCCTACGATTATTTGGCGAAGCAGGTGCAGGGCGGCTATCACATGACCAACCTGCGCCTGACCTACAACGCGGCGGACGACCTGTGGTCCGTCACCGGCTATGTCAACAACGTGGAAAACCAGGCGGTGGTCAGCACCAGCTTCCAGCCCAACCAGGCCTTCGGCAACGGCCTGAACTACGCCAACATCCGCCCGCCGCGCACCTACGGCGTCCGCGCCACCGTGCGGTACTGAGGGCCCGGTATTGAATGGCCCGGCGCATTAATAAAACCGTGTTTCACAAATACTGATTGAAGGAACCGCGCCGTTTCCGCCCACCAGGCAAGGTCAGGGGGCGGGGCGGCGCCGTTCGCCCGTGTGTTCCCGCCGCATCAGTGACAAATTCTTATAAAAACGTATTATTATTTCGTTGCGCGGAACGCTTCTTTTCTGTCTCCTGCCCCCCGTCTGCATAGGCACGAATGGCGTCCGCCCAAGCGGCGCCCCGGACCCGCCAGGGCCCGGCCAACAGCGCCATGCGTTGGGGACACAGATGAACCGACTGTTCCGGCCGGCGACGGCCATGGCCACCCTTTTCCTGGCCACTGCCCCCTTTGCCGCCTCCTTCGCCGCCGCCGCAGGGGCCACCAATGGCGCCGACCCGGCGGATGCCGCATCCGATGCCGTGCTGAAGGACATCGTGGTCACGGCGGAACAGCGGATGGAGACGCTGCAGTCCGCCCCCATCGCCGTCCAGGCCGTGACCGGCGACAGCCTGGCGGCCGGCAGCCTGACCAACACCGCCGACCTGGCCCGCGCCCTGCCCGCCCTGGTGGTGGCGCCGGCCGCCGGCGGGACGCCGCAGCTCTATGTGCGCGGCATCGGCACCTATATCATCAGCAGCTATGCCGAGCCGGCGGTGGCCTTCAACCTGGACGGCGTCTACGTCGCCCGCCCGGCCGGCGCCAGCCTGGTGTTCTATGACCTGCAGCGGCTGGAGCTGCTGCCCGGGCCGCAGGGCACGCTGTACGGCCGCAACGCCTCGGCCGGCGTGCTGAACGTCGTGCCGGAGGTGCCGGTGCTGGGCCAGACGTCGGGCCACGCCTCGCTGGAGTTCGGCAATTACAATTTGCGCAAGGGCGAGGGTGCCCTGAACGTGCCACTCTCGACCAAGGCGGCGTTGCGCGTGGCGGCCCAGGTGGTGGACCGCAAGGGCTATCTCTCCGACGGCTATGATGACGACCAGAGCCAGGCCGGCCGCGTGCAGGTGCTGCTGGAGCCGGCGGACGACCTGCATGTGCGCCTGGCCGCCGACTACGCCCACCGGGGCGGCAAGGGCGACGCCCAGGTGCAATACCCCTTCGTGAACGGCGACAACCCCTGGATCGGCCCGTCCGACCCGGCGGCGGTGAAGGCCTATTACGCCGCCCTGCCGCCGCTGGCCAGCCGGAACCCGCTGATCCGCAACGCCCGGAACGACGGCTTCATCGACGACAGGTCGTGGGGCCTGAAGGCCGACATCGTGAAGGACTTCAGCTTCGCCACCCTGACCCTCACCCCGGCCTATCGCGGCATGGATGAGGATTACCTGGCCTATGTGCCCAGCGCCTTCAGCCTGACCGCCCGCTCCCGCGCCACCTCCATCGACGCGCGCCTCACGTCCAACGGCCAGGGACCGCTGAGCTGGGTGGGCGGCGTCAGCTATTTCAATGAGCAGCTCTACGGCAACCAGTATTACGACAACTACATCCAGCACGCCGTGGGCAAGGGCGACCTGGACACCGAGTCCGAGGCCGCGTACGGCCAGGTGACCTACGCCGTGGCGCCGGACCTGCGCCTGACCGCCGGCGGCCGCCTGTCGCACGAGGAAAAGGCGCAAACCATCCTGTTCGGCAGCAATACCTTCACCGCCGCCTTTCCCACCCTGCTGCCCCGCCAGGACACGCACGACTGGAACGGCGCCAGCTGGAAGGTGGGGGCGGATTACGACGTGGCCCCCGGCTCCCTGCTGTACGCCAGCGTCGCCACCGGCTTCAAGGCGGGGGGCTTCTTCTCCTCCCCCGTCAACCAGCGCGACTACTATGGGCCGGAGCATCTGACGGCCTACACCGTGGGCCTGAAGAACAGCCTTCTGGGCGGCAAGGCCCAGGTGAACCTGGAGGCGTTCGATTACGAATACCGCGACCAGCAGATCACCTATACCGCCCCGGTGCAGACCGGCGTGCCGCTGGCGCCCTACGCCGCCCTGCTGGTGACGCAGAACGCCGGCCGGGCGCACATGCGCGGCCTGGCCGTGGACGGCAAGTGGCAGGTGACGGCGGACGATCTGCTGACCGCCAGCGGCCAGTACCTGGACACCGCCTACGACGATTTCCACTACCGCTACTACAGCGGCCTGGGCGCCTCGCCGGCCGTGGGCTGCGCCTACACCAACGCCTCGGCCACGGCGGTGCCCAAGCCCATCGGCGCCGCCCGGATCTGGGCGGTGGATTGCGCCGGCAAGCCCGCCATCAATGCCCCGCGCTGGACCGCCATCGTCGGCTACCAGCATGACTTCCGCCTGGACGGTGGCGGCACCGTCACGGCGGCGGCGGACGTGCACCTCTCCTCCTCCTACCAGACCGCGTACGACTACGCGCCGCAGCAGCTGCAGGGCGGCTACCACATGACCAACCTGCGCCTGACCTACACCCCGGACCATGGGTGGTGGAGCCTGACGGGCTATATCAACAACGTGGAGAACCAGGCGGTGGTGACCAGCGGCTACCAGCCCGCCCAGGCCCTGGGTGCCGGCTACAACACCGCCAGCATCCGCCCGCCCCGCCTGTATGGCGTGCGGGTGCGGGTGGCGTATTAAGGGGCTATGCTGCGCTCTGGGGTGACGCTTGCGGGGGGCTCATGATCCTGGTTTTCGTGCATGGCTGGAGCGTCACCAGCACAGCGACCTACGGCGGCCTGCCGGACGCCCTGGCGGTACAGGCGGCGCTGACGGCGCCCGGCCTGAACCTGACGGTGGTGCAAATCCACCTGGGCAGCTACGTCAGCTTCCAGGATGCCGTCACCATGGCCGACGTGGTGCGGGCCTTCGACCGGGCGCTGCGCGATGCGCTGCTGCCGCCCGGCGCCCCGGCGGGGACGCCCCTGCCCGACTTCTCCTGCGTCACCCATTCCACCGGCGGGCCGGTGGTGCGGGAATGGGTGAGCCGCCTTTATGACGGTGGGACGGGGGGTGGCGCGGGGCTGCGACGGCCGCCGCTGCGCCACCTGGTCATGCTGGCGCCCGCCAACCACGGCTCCCCCCTCGCCACCCTGGGCAAGGAGCGGGTGGGCCGCATCAAGGCCTTCTTCAACGGCGTGGAACCGGGGGAGCGCATCCTGGACTGGCTGGCCCTGGGCAGCACAGACCAGTGGCGCCTGAACGGCCGCTGGCTGGACTATGACCCCCTGGCCGTGGACCTCTACCCTTTCGTGCTGACCGGACAGACCATCGACGCCCACTTCTACGACTTTCTCAATTCCTACCTGGCGGAGGAAGGGTCGGATGGCGTGGTGCGCGTGGCGGGGGCCAACCTGAACTGCCTGTTCCTGAGGCTGAATGAGATGGCGACGGCGGTGACCAACCCGCATCCGCATTTCAACGGGCAGCCGGCCGCCGTGCTCAGCCCCGACGGCGGGCCCCGGACGCCGCAGCCGCCCCTGGCCTTTGGCGTCATTCCCGACGCCAGCCATTCCGGCGACCGCCTGGGCATCATGGGCAGCGTCACGCCCCAGAACGCCGCCGCCAAGCCTGTGGTGGCGGAAATCCTGCACTGCCTGCAGGTCGACAGCCCGGCGGCCTATGGCGCCCGCGTGGCGGCGCTGGCGGCCCTGACCGACGCCACGCAGCAGGCCGTGGCCCTGGCCAGGCCGGATGAAGGGCAACGCCACAGCCAACTGGTCTTCCGCATCCGCGACGACCAGGGCGACGCGGTGGACGATTTCGACCTCTACCTGCTGGGCGGCCCGGACTACACCCCCGACGACCTGCCCAAGGGCTTCTTCGTCGACCGGCAGCGCAACAGCGTCTCACCCAACTGCCTGGTCTACTATCTGGATTACGACGTCATGGCGCAGCTGCCCGGCGCCCATTTCGGCCTGCGCGTCCAGGCGCGGCCCGCCACCGGCGACGGCTTCGTCGGCTATGCCCCGGTGGAGTTCCGCACCGACGGCGCCGGCCTGGCCGTGGCGCTGAAACCCAACCAGACGACCTACGTCGACGTGGTGCTGAGGCGCCACGTCGATCGCGCGGTCTTCCGCCTGGGGCCGGTGACGCCCGCCCCGCTGGACTTCAAGGACCGCAAGCCCAGCGGGACGGACGTCGACACGCCCTGACGGATCAGCCAGCCTTGTAGCGGTCGGCGGCGTGGTTGCGCGACAGGTTGGGGCCCAGGGCGTAGCGGGCCTTGTTCACCGCGTCGAAATCCGCCGGGTTGGGCAGCGAGGGGATGGTGACCAACTCGCCCTGGTCCAGGCCGGCCAGGGCCGCCTCCACCATCTCGCCCACCTCCATGACCATGTTCTGGTCCAGGTCGTCGAAGGACTTGCCCACGCGCTCGAAAATCTCCGTCCGCGTCAGGCCGGGCAGCACGGCCTGGAACTTCACGGCCTTGCCGGCCTTGGCGGTTTCCGCCTGCAGCGACTGGGTCAGCGCCAGGACGAAGGCCTTGGTGGCGACATAGGTGGCGCTGAACATCTCCGGGATCAGGGCGACGACGGAGGCGACGTTGACCACGGTTCCGGCGCCCTTGGCGGCGAAGGCGTCGGCGGCGGCGATGGCCAGGCGGTTCACCGCCGTGACGTTCACCGCGATCATGGTGTCCTGATAGGCGATGTCGCTGCCCAGCGAGCCCTCCTTGGGGCCCAGGCCGGCGTTGTTCACCAGCAGGGTGATGGCGGCGTCGGTGCGCAGGCGCTGCTCCACCGTCTCCACGTCGGCCTGGTTGGCCAGGTCGGCGGCCAAGACCTCGACCTTGACGCCGGTCTCGGCCCGCAGCCGGGCGGCCGCTTCTTCCAGCCGGCCCTGGTTGCGGGCGACCAGGATCAGGTCATAGCCGCGACGGGCCAGGCGGTCGGCATAGGTGGCGCCGATGCCGGAGGAGGCGCCGGTGACGAGGGCGGTACCTTTGGTGCTCATGGGAGTTTCCCTTTGAAAGAAGCGGTGGAAGTGGGGCGCCATCGGCGTCGTTGATCACGAAGCTGGTATATGCCACTATTATCATGCAAGTCAATCGGACTTGTGAACCCCAAGCCCCGCGCCGGGGGCATTGCAGGGCGGGCGCCGTCGCCGGGCTGCTGGCCCATATGACGACGCGCCGGGACAGATGCCCCCTGTGATGGTGGGAATGGCCCTAACCGCCGGGGGCGCCTATTCTGGCCCGCTGGTCTTGGAAATACCGGTTTTGAAAGGATCATGGAGTTGGATGAGCCCGCCCCCACAGCCGCCGTCCCCATAGCCGCCGCTCCCACAGCATCTGCCCCGACGGCGACGGCGTCGAATGAAGGCCCATCGGACCGCTGGGGCTGGGACTATTGCACCAACACCGCCGTGCGCCGTGCCGCCCGCCGTTTGGGCCAGCTCTATGGCGACGTGACGGCACCGGCCGGCCTGATGCCCACCCAGCACACCCTGCTGACCCACCTGAAGCTGGCCGCCGCCGCGTCCGACCCCGCCGCCGGCACGCTGCAGAACCTGGCCGCCGCCATGGTCATGGACCTGTCGGCCCTGGGCCACACCCTGAAGCCGCTGATCCGCGACGGCTATGTCGAGTTGGTGCCCGACGCCAAGGACCGCCGCGTCAAGCGCGCCCGCCTGACGGCGGCGGGCGAGGCCAAGCAGGCCGAGGGGCTGGCGCTGTGGCATGTGGCGCAAAGCCGCTTCGACGCCCTGTTCGGCGCGGAGGAATCCGCCGCCCTGCGCCGCGCCCTGGCCATCGTGGCGTCAGAGGAGTTCGCGGCGGCGTTCAAGAAGAAGGAATAAGCGCGCTATCCCCGCAGCCAGTTTTCCACCCGCAATCCTTCGATACGGGCGAATTCACGCTCGTTGTCAGTCACGAGAATGTAGTCGAGGGCCATACATTGGGCGGCAATAAGCATGTCATTGGCCCCGATAGGCTGCCCCATCCCCTCCAAGCGCGCCCGTAACTGTGCATAGAATTCATCAGCAGGTGCTTCGAACGGCAAGATATCGAGCATCTCAAGGGCACTTTCGACCCTGGCTGTCAGGGCTGGGAGCCCTTTCTTGGCAACGCCAAAACGCAACTCCGCCGCCACGATGATGCTGGTGCAAAGGGCCGCAGGCTCCACCAAACGAGCCTGTTCCGTCGCCATCCCATCCGGATGGCGGATCATATGGGAAATGATGTTGGTATCCAGCAGGTAGCGCACTATAGCGACACATCTTCGGCTGGCAGATCGTCAATAGCGGGAAAATCCTCGTCCAAAGGTTCCCAGCTATCCAGCAATGCCACGAAGGATTTGAGCTTGACCGGTTCAATGATCAACCGGTTCCCCTCCTTGCGCATGACCGCATCCTCTCCCGGTAATTCGAATTCCCGGGGGATGCGAACGGCTTGATTACGGCCATTCTTGAATAATTTGACGTGACGCTCCGGAAACATGACGCCCTCACGATCTGGCATATGCCATAGCATAGGTCATTCGCTCGCTAATTTCCAGGGCAGCCCGGCCCTCACCTGAAATTCCGCCCATCCGGGAAGGTCGCATCCGCGCGGCGGGCGGGGACGGCACCGGTGGGTTCGTCCAGGCGGGACAGCAGGTCGGAGTAATCGATCAGGCGCTCGGCGCGCACGTGGGTGACGGGGGTGGCGCTGGGGCCCCGGTCCTGGGTGGGGGCGATCACCTTCTCCACCCGCCCCAGGCACAGCAGCAGGCGGCTGCCCAGGATGTGGCGGCGGAAGGCGGTGAAGGTTTCGGGCATCAGCACCAGGTTGGCGATGCCGCTCTCATCCTCCAGCGTGATGAAGATGACGCCCTTGCTGCTGCCCGGCCGCTGGCGCACCAGCACCAGGCCGGCCAGGGCCACGCGGCTGCCGTCGGCCAGGGTCTCCAACGTCTCCATGCGCATCAGGGGATAGCGGCGGACCATTTTCTCCTTGGGCTCCGCCGCGAACCGGTCCAGCCGGGCTACCACGTCATCGCGCACCAGGCTCATGGGGTGGCGCTTCAGCGACAGGGACAGGCGGGTATAGTCCTCCACCAGGTGCTCGCCCAGGGTCATGGCCGGCAGGGTGGCGATGGACGGGTCCTCCGCCCACGGGTCGCCCGTCCCCTCCTCCTCCGCGTTCAGCGCCAGATCCAGCAGGGGCGGCAGCCGTTCGCCCAGGGCGCTGACCGCCCACAGCGCCTGGCGCCGGTCCAGGCCCATGGACTGGAAGGCGTCGGCCTCCGCCAGCAGTTCCAGGGTGCGCGGCGCCAGGCGGGCGCGGCGCCAGAGATCATGCGGGCTGGCGAAGGGCTCATGCCCCCGCGCCTCCAGCAGGGGCTGCACCGCCGCCTCGCTCAGGCCCTTGGCCAGGCGCAGGCCCAGGCGCAGGGTCTGGAAACGCTGCCCCCGCGCCGGCGGCTCCAGCCGGCTGTCCCAGTCGGAATGGTTCACGTCCGGCGGCAGCACCACCACGTCATGCTCCCGGGCGTCGCGCACGATCTGCGCCGGGGCGTAGAAACCCATGGGCAGGCTGTTCAGCAGGGCGCAGGCGAAGACATCGGGATAGTGGCATTTGATCCAGGCGGAGACGTAAACCAGCTTGGCGAAGCTGGCGGCATGGCTTTCCGGAAAGCCGTAGGTGGAGAAGCCCTTGATCTGGTTGAAGCAGCGCTCGGCGAATTCCGCCGTATAGCCGTTCTTCAGCATCCCGTTGCGGAATTTTTCCTCGAACGTGTCGATATCGCCCAGCTTGCGGAAGCTGGCCATGGCCCGGCGCAAGGCGTCGGCCTCCGCCCCGGTGAAGCCGGCGCCGACGATGGCGATCTGCATGGCCTGTTCCTGGAACAGGGGCACGCCCAGCGTCTTCTTCAGCACCTTCTTCAGCGCCTCGGACGGATAGTCCACCGGCTCCAGCCCCTGGCGGCGGCGCAGGTAGGGATGGACCATGCCGCCCTGGATGGGCCCGGGGCGGACAATGGCCACCTGCACCACCAGGTCATAGAACTCGCGGGGGCGCAGGCGGGGCAGCATGGACATCTGCGCCCTGCTCTCCACCTGGAACACGCCCAGGGTGTCGGCGGCGCACAGCATGTCGTAGGTCGCCACGTCGCCCTGCGGAACCGTGGCCAGCGTCAAGTCGCGGCCATAATGATCCCGCAGCAGGGTGAACGCCCGGCGCAGGCAGCTGAGCATGCCGAGGCCCAGGACATCGACCTTCATCAGGCCGGCGGCGTCCAGATCGTCCTTGTCCCACTCGATGTTCTGCCTGTCCTCCATGGCCGCGTTCATGATGGGGCAGAATGTCGCCAGCGGCTTGGGCGTGATGACGAAGCCGCCGACATGCTGCGACAGGTGGCGGGGGAATTTCGAAATCTGGCCCGTCAGGTCCAGCACCTGGCGCAGCAGCGGGTCGTCGGGGTCCAGCCCGGCCTCCCGCGCCCGCTCCTCCTCCGGTGTGCCGGTGCCCCAGCCGGAGATCATGGCCGACAGCTGGCCCACCGTGTCCTGGCTCATGCCCATGGCCTTGCCCACATCGCGCACCGCCCCGCGCGAGCGGTAGCAGATGACGGTGGCGGCGATGGCGGCGTGATCGCGGCCGTACTTCTCGTAGATGTGCTGGATCACCTCCTCCCGCCGCTCATGCTCGAAATCCACGTCGATGTCC
Organism: Nitrospirillum amazonense; assembly: GCF_007828035.1. Lineage (GTDB taxonomy): Bacteria > Pseudomonadota > Alphaproteobacteria > Azospirillales > Azospirillaceae > Nitrospirillum > Nitrospirillum amazonense. The sequence goes on from NZ_VITV01000002.1 coordinate 579,962, forward strand.
GGCGGCTCGTTGCGCGCGCTGGAGATGAAGCGCTCGAACAGCAACCCGCTTTCCACCGGATCGATGGAGGTGATGCCCAGGCAGTAGCAGACGGCGGAGTTGGCGGCCGATCCCCGCCCCTGGCAGAGGATGCCCTGCTCGTTGGCGAACCTCACGATCTCATAGACCGTGAGGAAGTAGGAGGCGTAGCCCAGCTCTCCGATCAGGGCCAATTCCTTGTCGATCTGCTTTTCGACATCTTCCGGCACGCCCGCCGGGTACCGTTTGCGGGCCCCCTCCGCCGTCAGTTGGGCCAGGCGGCCCTGTGGCGTCTCCCCCGGTCCGACTTCCGCCGGGTACAGGTAATCCTTGCGCAATTCGCTGATGGAAAAGGTGCAGGCCTCCACGATGTCGCGAATGCGGGCCAGGGCGCGGGGGTGGCGGTGGAACAGGCGCGCCATCTCCTCCGGCCGCTTCAGATGGCGCTCGGCGTTGGCGGCCAGGCGCCAGCCCGCCGTCTGGATGGTGCAATGCTCACGGATACAGGTCATCACGTCCTGCAGCGCCCGCCGGCCGGGGTGGTGGTAATGCACGTCGTTGGTGGCCAGCGGCGACAGGCCATGCGCCTCGGCCAAAGCCGCCAGCCGGTCCAGACGCCGGGCGTCGTCGCCCTGGTAGCGATGGGTTAGGCACAGGCTGAGGGTGCGGCCGAAACGGCGGCGGTAATCGGCCAGGTCGGCGGTGAAGTCCGCGTCAAGAGTGTCCGGCGGCACCACCGCCATCATCTGGCCGGCGGCGTGTTCCTCGACATCCGCGCGGGTCAGGAAGCATTGCCCCTTGGGCGCCCGGCGCATGCCCACCGTCAGCAGGGTGGACAGGCGGCCATAGGCCGCGCGGTCGGTCGGCCAACACAGCAGCGAGGGGCCGTCCGTCAAATCCAGCCGCGCGCCCACCACCAGGCGGAAATCCAGCTCGCGCGCCGCCGCATGCGCCTGCACCACTCCCGCCAGGCTGTTGCGGTCGGTCAGCGCCATGGCGCGATGCTCCAGCGCCTTGGCCGCCTCCACCAGCTCACCGGCCTTGGAGGCACCGCGCAGGAAGCTGAAATTGCTGGCGACTTGAAGTTCTGAGTAGCTTTGCATGTTCCCTCAGACGCCGGGCGGGCGCATCCGCGCCCTTGGCTTTGTCCTCAGTTTCCAGTCCGCTACGCTCCCCGGAAACTTCCGGCGGCCGCAGTCGCGGCCTAGTCGCTGCGCTCCGGGGCGCATCCTCAAGCGGTCACGGCTAGGGGTGGGGGGCGGGCGTCACCCGAAAAAGCCGTGCAGGAACCAGCGGGGCGGCGGGCCGCCGGCGTGGTAAAGCCCCAGGCGGTAGAGCCAGAAGCGCCGGCCCTCGGCATCCTCCACCCGGTAATAGTCGCGGGCCTCGGGGTTCGGGTTGGGGCGGCGCTCCCCCCCTTCCCACCATTCCGGCAGCAGGCGCTCCGGCCCCTCGGCCCGGCCCACGCGATAGGTCTGGTCGCGCCAGCGAAACAGCAGGGGCGGGTCGTCGGGGATGGGGGCCACCACCTCCACCGCCTCCGGCCGGGGCAGCAGGCGGATGGGACGCGGCCGGTCAGCGGGCCAGGCGAGCGGTGCAGCCGCCGGCGTGGCCGCTTGTGGGCTGTTGTCCTGCGCCTCGGCCGGCACCGCCCGCACCGCCTGTTCCGGTATCCAGCTTTGCCGGGGCAGCAGCCGCAGCACCCGGCCAGGCCCCAGGCGGGCGCCCAGCCGGTCCACCAGTTCCGCGATGGGCGGATCGGCCACCAGGGGGTTGCCGGCGGCCGCCGCCTCTCCCCCCTTCGCCGTCGGCGGTCCCGCCAGGTCGGCCAGCCCATCGCCGCTCAGCACCGCCTGGCCGCCATCGAAGGGGGCGGCGTGGGTGACGGAAATGGCCATGATCTCGAAGCCCGCCCCAGGCTCCAGCTGGTCCATGCGCGGTTCCAGCAGGCGCCAGAGATGGGCGGGGTCGCGGTTGGGGCGGCTGGCGCCCACGCCCAGCACCTGCGGCGGGGCGTCGTGGCCGGCGTCGATGCGCCAGGCCTCCAGCTCCAGCGAGCGCGCGCCCTCACCCGCCGCCGTCAGGCTGGCCGCCACCCGGCCCAGCAGATGGCGCACCGCCTGGGCCAGGCCCTCGGGCGTGGAGATGGGATCGACCACCGTCAGGCGGGCGGTGTGGCGGGTGGGCGCGCGCCGGGGTGACAGCGGCTCATCCACCCAGCCCAGGGCCTGGTCCAGGCGCAGGGCGACCTGGGCGCCGTAGCGCGCGGCCAGGGCCGCCCGGTTCTTGGACCCTTGCCCCCCTGTTCCTTGGGCCGTGCGCATCAGCTCACCCACCCGGCGCAGGCCCACGCGGCGCAGGCTGGCCACCAGGTCGGGCCCCAGACGCAGGGCCGGCAGCGGCAGGTCGGCCAAAGCTTCCGCCGCCCCGCCCGGCGGAACCACCAGCTGGGCGCCGAAGCGGGCCTGCGCCCAGGCGGCGCCAATGCTGTCGGCGATGGCGGCCCGCCCCTCGAACCCCGCCTTGGCCAGCCGGCGTTCCAGGTCCAGCAGCAGTTCATGCTCGCCGCCCAGCAGATGGGCGCAGCCGGTGATGTCCATCAGCAGGCCGGGCCCCCCACCAAGACCTTTGGGGCCGAAGCCGGGCGGGTCGCTGGGGTCCACCGCCGTCCAGGGCGTGTAGCGCCGGGCCCAGTCAGCCAGCCGCCCCAGCGCCGCGGCATCGCCCTCGGGATCGGCGTCCACCACCCGCACCTGGGGTTCCAGCGCGCGGGCGTCGGCCAGGCCCATGCCCGGCACCAGGCGCTTGGCGCGCGCCGCCGCGTTCACCGCCGCCACGGTCAGGCGCCCCCGGTCCGACAGGCGGGTCACCAGGGCGTCGTCTGCGGGCAGCGGCGGCGTCAGCCCCCGGGCGATACGGTCGGTGGCGAAGGTGGGCAGCCAGAGGGAAAGGATGCGGCGCATGGAATCAGCCCACCGCGCGCAAAGTGGAGGTGAGTTGGGTGGAGGTGAAGGGCACCACCGCCGAGGCGGGCGGCGGCGTCTCCGGCGCCGGCGCGGCCGCCTGGCCTGCCGCCTCCAGCCTCAACCCCTCGCGTTCATACAGGGTCCAAGCCCCCGGCCGGCCGCCCCGGCAGCGCAGCAGTTCCACCCGCCAGGCGGGGCCGGTGAAGGCCGAAGCGGTGGTGCCCCAATCTCCCGCATGGGCTTCCTGGATGGGGGCCGTGCCGACCTGCCAGCGGGTGACGGCGGCACTTGCCTGGGTGCTGCCACGCCCACTGCCCCGCCCAGCGCCCTTCAGGCCCTTCATGGCGCCCCCCTTACCCGCGTTCAGGCGCAGCAGCAGTCCCGGCACGCCGCCCGTTTCCGCCGCCAGGTGCAGGCGGCGGCTGGCCGTCAGGTCCAGCCCGCCGGCCTCCCCCACCACAGCGCCCACGCGCGGGCAGCGCAACGCCTCCTCCATCGCCCACAGCAGATCGACCTCGCAGGCGGCATGCACCACCACCAGCCGGCCCGGCCCCACGCCCTGGGCGTCCAGCCCGGGGGCGTACAGGTCGGGTGCCCGGGTCATCCACAGGATGGGGCCGCGCACCTGTTCCGCCAGGCGGGCGGCCAGCAGGGCGGTGAAGGCCGTGGCGGCACCGGCATCGAGATCGCCCGCCGCCGCCACCTCATGCAGGGCGGCGCGCGGCAGGCCGTGGGCGCCGTTTTCCCCCGGGCCGGCCGCCGGCAGATGGGCGTCCACCGCCGGCACGCCCAGGGGCACGACACCCCGGCCGGTCCCCGGCGCCTCCACCGCGCGCACCTGTTCCCGCAGCACCGCCAGCAGGCGCTGGCGGTCCAGGGCACCCTCAAGGACATCTTCAGCCCGCCCTTCTTCGGGGCAAGCTGTTGGCCTGATTGCGGAAATGGGGGAAGGAATGGCGGGCATGGGGATGCTGCCTTGGTCTCTCGCGTGCGTGGGGATGATGTTCTTGTTATGTTCTAATCCGGAGTCGGCCGTCTGGTCAAGATGAGTCGAGCCCCCAAAACCGGACTATCCGGAATCGACAGCGCCGGTTGACGTGACGTCACCCTCGATATATGAATCGTATACGTTTCGTATATTGGAGAGCCCCATGGGCATCGTGAAGATCGACGACGACCTGCACGAGGAGGTGCGCAAGGCCAGCACCGTGCTGTGCCGGTCCATCAACGCCCAGGCCGAATACTGGATGAAGATCGGCATGCTGGCGGAGGCCAACCCCACCCTGTCGCTGAACGACATCCTGCGCATCCAGCTGAAGATGGCCTCCGTCCATCTGGAACCGGAACCCCGCCAGCTGGAACCTACCCCATAATGGTCAAGCGCCCCGACGAGATCGAAAAGCTGGGGGAGGCCGGGCGCCTACTGGCCAGCGTCTTCCATATGCTGGACGACATGCCCCTGGCCGGCCTCAGCACCCTGGAAGTCAACGACCGGGTCGAGGACTATATCGTCAACCAGCTGCACGCCCGCCCCGCCAGCAAAGGGCAGTATGGCTATGGCTACGTCCTGAACTGCTCCCGCAACGAGGTCGTCTGCCACGGCGTGCCCTCCGCCACCGATATCCTGGCGGACGGCGACATCGTCAACTTCGACATCACGCTGGAGAAGAACGGCTACATCGCCGATTCCAGCAAGACTTACCTGATCGGCGCGGTGGCGCCGGCCGCGCGGCGCCTGGTGCAGACGACGTACGAGGCGCTATGGCACGGCATCCGCCAGGTGCGCCCCGGCGTCCATTTGGGCGACATCGGCCATGTCATCGAGCGCCACGCCAAGCGCAACGGCTATACCGTGGTGCGGGAATATTGCGGCCACGGCATCGGCCGGGAGATGCACGAGGAACCGCAGATCCTGCACTTCGGCAAGCCGGGCACGGGCCTGCGCCTGAAGGAAGGCATGGTCTTCACCATCGAGCCCATGCTGAACCAGGGCGGCGCCAAGGTGGAGACCAAGGACGACGGCTGGTCGGTGGTGACGGTCGACGGCACGCTGTCCGCCCAGTTCGAGCACACCGTGGCGGTCACCGCCACCGGCGTGCGTGTGCTAACCCTGCGCGCGGAAGAGCGCAAGCGGCGGGCCGAGACCCGATGATCTTACCGGGCATTGGCGTCGTGACGGTCGAATTTGAAATCCGCTGGCAGCCGCCCTCGGAAGGAACGCAGACGCATTAACAAATCCTCCCGTCCGGGCTTATGGGTGACAGTGACTTCCCGCCTATCCGCGACATGGATTTCGACCTCGTCGCCTTCCTTCAACCCCAGAGCCCTGACCATCGCCACAGGCAACCGAACGGCCAGGCTGTTCCCCCACTTCACGACCCGCATGGCCCCCTCCCCGCTACAGATCGCCAGCGTGCAGCTGGCCGCTGACGCTGATCAAGCATCTTGAAGGTCATAAGGCTTTTACGCGGCGCAAATTGGATATTATATATTATTTATAAATCGCCGCACCCTGGGGACGCTTGCCATGCCTGATTTGACCCGCCGCCGCCTGCTGGCCACCGCCGCCACGCTGCCCACCCTTGGGACCGCGCTGGGCGTGGCACCGGCCGCTGTCCCGTCGGCAATGGCAGCGCCAGCGCAGGTCGCGGCGGCATCCCCTGCCCCCGTACCCGCCGACCTGGCCCCACGCGAGCGGCTGCGCATGAATGACGGCTGGCGCTTCCACCTGGGTCATGCCGCCGATCCGCTGCAGGATTTCGGCTTCGGCGCCGACCGCAGCACCTACGCCAAGTCCGGCGATCTCAGCGCCCCCGTGGCCAAGGCCGATTTCGACGACAAGGACTGGGCCGCCGTCACCCTGCCGCACGACTGGGCGGTGGACCTGCCCTTCGCCCAGGCGCGGCTGCCGGGCAAGGAGGCGGGGGAGGCCATGGCCTATCAGGGCTTCAAGCCCCTGGGCCGGCAGTTTCCCGAAACCAGCGTCGGCTGGTATCGCCGCAGCTTCACCCTGCCCGCCACGGATGCCGGGCGGCGCCTGTCGCTGGAGTTCGACGGCGTCGCCCGCAACTGCCTGGTGGTGCTGAACGGCTTCATCGTCGCCACCAACGAAAGCGGCTACGCCCCCTTCCGCGTGGACATCACCGACTTCGTCCTCCTGGGCGGCGCCAACACCCTGGTCATCCGCGTGGACGCCACCCTGGGCGAGGCCTGGTCGTACGAGGGCGCCGGCCTCTACCGTCCCGTCTGGCTGGTGAAGACCGCCCCCGCCCATGTGCCGCAGTGGGGCACCTTCGTGCGCAGCACGGTGACGCCCAGCGGCGCCGACCTCACCATCACCACCGAGCTGGCCAATGAGGGGCCGGCGGCGGACCTCACGGTCCGCAGCACCGTGCTGAGCCCCGATGGCACGGCCGTCCTGCAATTGGAGGCCACCCCCCTGGCGCTGGGCGCCTGGGAAGCGGGCGCCGTGACGCAGACCGCCACCCTGCCCTCACCCGCCCTGTGGTCGCTGGAGGCGCCCAACCTCCACACCCTGGTGACGGAGGTCAGCGTGGGCGGGGCGGTGGTCGATCGCCATCACACCTCCTTCGGCATCCGCACCCTGCGCTTCGACGCCAACCAGGGCTTTTTCCTGAACGGACGGCCGGTGAAGGTGAAAGGCACCTGCAACCACCAGGACCATGCCGGCGTGGGCTTCGCCGTGCCCGACCGGCTGCATGCCTATCGCGTGGAACGGCTGAAGGAGATGGGCGCCAACGCCTGGCGCACCACCCATCACCCGCCGGCGCCGGCCTTGCTGGACGCCTGCGACCGGCTGGGCATCCTGGTGATGGAGGAAACCCGCCAGATGTCCAGCAACCCGGAGGGCATGAGCCAGCTGGAGCGCATGGTGAGGCGCGACCGCAACCGCCCCTCCGTCTTCCTGTGGAGCATCGGCAACGAGGAAATCCACCGCGGCACGGAACAGGGGGCCCGCATCGCCGCCAGCATGAAGCGCGCCGTGTACCGCCTGGACGGCACCCGCCCGGTCACGGAGGCGTTCAACGGCAAGTTCGGCCAGGGCGCCAGCCCGGTGCTGGACGTCATGGGCTTCAACTACTACCTGGATGAGATCGACGCCTTCCACGCCCGTTTCCCCAACCAGCCCATGATCGGCACGGAAACGGCCAGCACCGTCTGCACCCGCGGCGTCTACGCCCACGACGACGTCCGCCATTACGTCCCCGCCTATGACACCGAATATCCCAAGTGGGCCAGCACGGCGGAACAGTGGTGGACCTTTTATGACAGCCGCCCCTTCCTCTCCGGCGGCTTCGCCTGGACGGGCTTCGACTATCGCGGGGAGCCGACGCCCTTCATCGACTGGCCCAACACCGTGTCCAACTTCGGCATCCTGGACCTGTGCGGCTTCCCCAAGGACAACTACCACTACTACCGCGCCTGGTGGCGGCCGGATCAGCCGCACCTGCACCTGTTCCCGCACTGGACCTGGCCGGGGCGGGAGGGCCAGGACATCGCCATCTGGTGCCACAGCAATCTGGACGCGGTGGAGCTGTTCGTGAACGGCCGCAGCGTGGGGCGCAAGGAGGTGACCCGCAACCGCCACCTGGAATGGACCGTGCCCTACCAGCCGGGAACCATCGAGGCCCACGGCTACAAGGACGGCCGGCGCGTCCTGACCCAACGGCAGGAAACCGCCGGCCCGGCCCACGCCCTGACCCTGGCCGCCGACCGCGTCACGCTGCTGGCCGACGGTGACGACGTGGCGGTGCTGTCGGCCAGCGTGGTCGACGCCAAGGGCCGCCTGGTGCCCGATGCCGACACCCTCGTCACCTTCACCCTGGAGGGTAGCGCCCGCCTGCTGGGCGTGGGCAACGGCGACCCCACCAGCCTGGAACCCGACCACGCCCCCTATCGCAAGGCCTTCAAGGGCCTGTGCGGCGCCATCGTGCAGACGGGCCGCCAAGCCGGCACGGTGCGCGTGACCGCCAAGGCCGAGGGGCTGAAGCCGGCCACGGTGGAACTGTCGCTGGAAAAGGCGGCGCTGGTGCCCAGCGTCGGCCCAGCCTGACGATGTACGAACACCCGGGCGCGGCATGAGACCGCGCCCGGGTGTCCCCCCCCCAACGCTCAGAACGGCGCGTCGATGTCGACTACGTCGATCAGCTTGTGGTTCACGAACTCCTTGATGCCCAGGCCCAGCAATTCGCGGCCATAGCCGGAACGGCGGATGCCGCCGAAGGGCAGGTCGGCCTTCACCATGGTCGGGTGGTTGACGAAGACCATGCCGGTGGAGATGCGGGCCGCCACCGCCGCCCCGCGGTGGGTGTCACGGGTGAAGACGGAGCCGCCGAGGCCGAAGGGGGAGTCGTTGGCGATGCGTACCGCGTCATCCTCGTCCTTGGCGCGGAACAGCATGGAGACGGGGCCGAAGAATTCCCAGTACCGGGCGGGGTTGTCCTCCCCCACCTCCGTTAGGATGGTGGGCTGGACGAAGGCGCCCTGGTTGGGAACCTTGGGGCCCACCTCGATCGCCTTGGCCCCATGGGCGACCGCCTCGCGGATTTTCTGCTTCACCTCATCGGCGGCGCCTTGCGACGACAGGGGCGCCAGGGTGGTCGCGGCGTCGAAGGGATCACCGGCCTTCAGCCCGGCGACGCCGTTGAGGTAGCGGTCCAGGAACTGGTCATAGACCTCATCCACGATGATCATGCGCTTGGAGGAGACGCAGACCTGGCCGCCGTTCCAATGCCGGCCGAACACCGCCCACTTGACGGTCTTGTCCATGTCGGCGTCCGCCAACACGACGAAGGCGTCGGCCCCGCCCAGTTCCATGGTGGATTTCTTCAGCGCCTTGCCCGCCTGGGCCGCGATCACCGCGCCCGCCGCCTCCGACCCCGTCAGGGCCACGCCGTGGACGCGCGGGTCGTTCAGGATGCGCTCGATCTGCTGGCGGGTGGCGTACAGGTTCTTGAACGCCCCGTCGGGCAGGCCCGCCTGGCGCATCAGCCCCTCGAACGCGGCGGCGCACTGCGGCACGTTGGAGGCGTGCTTCAGCAGCATCGTGTTCCCGGCGGACAGCTGCGGGGCGATGATGCGGGCGATCTGGTAATAGGGGAAGTTCCACGGCTCGATGGCCAGCAGCACGCCCAGCGGCTCGCACACCAGCACGGCCTCGCCCTCCGCCGGGTCGGCCACCGGCAGTTTCTCCGGCGCCAGCAGCGCCTCCGCCTTCTCGGCATAGTATTCGAAGATGCGGGCGGACAGCTCCACCTCCGCCTTCGCCTCGGTTAACAGCTTGCCCATCTCCAGCGTCAGCAGCCGGGCGTAGGCGTCGGCCTCGGCGCGCAGGATGTCGGCCGCCTTCTGCATGACGCCGGCGCGGTGGGCGAAGGGCGTCTCCCGCCAGGCCAGGAAGGCGGCGTGGGCGTCCGACAGGGCGCGGTCGACCTCCACGTCGGTGGCGTCGGGAAAGGTCTTCAGCAATTCACCGGTATAGGGATTGGTGGTCGCGTACGGCATGGCGTCGTCCTCCGTTGCTGGCCGGCACACCGTCCCGGCCAACGCCATCGGAGCACCAGCGTCAGCCAGGGGCCATGACGTGGGTCAAGGGTGAGCAAGCGGCCGCGCGAAGATCAAGTGTGTGTCACCGCCAGGGCGGAAGCCTGAAGGAGGCGACAGCGGAATTGGGCGACACTGCTAAGGATTGGTCGACTTCCCAGCTTTTGATTACCTATGCTGAGGCATTTCCGATATATGCAGGATATAGTTACATTTTCACGCATATTGGCTAGGAGTCTTCAAATTGCGCATGCTGCCGTGGCCGCCTCAGGGCAGGACATTGTCCGAAGTGATCTCGGGGAGAGATAATAATTTCGATCTTGTCCGCTTGATTGCTGCCCTTCTGGTGATGGTTGGGCATTCATATGGCATGCAAAATCCCACCGGGAATATCGATTATATTCGTTATATACTTGGAACTGATTACCCTGGAAGCCTTGCTGTTTACATATTTTTTACCATTAGCGGCATGCTGATCTACCAGAGCTTCGAGCGTGCCAAAAACCCTATCAACTTCATGGCCTTTCGCGTCGCCCGGCTGTGGCCTGGTCTCGCCCTGAACACCCTGGTCATCGTTTTTATAATAGGCCCTTTCTTTTCCACCGCCGCCACTCTGGGTGAATATTTCAGCGCCAACGAATTTTCCCCACTACATTACTTGGCCATTAATGTCTTCCACATTGGCGAAGCACGACTGAACATCGAGAACATGTTCATGCACGCTGGAGGCAACAAGACGGCGGTCAACTACCCCTTGTGGTCCCTGACGGTGGAAGCGCAATGTTATTGCGTAGTCATGGTTTTGGGCGTGATGGGCCTGCTGTCACGGAAGAAATTGATGCCGGCCCTGATGGCGGCACTGACGGCGCTGTACCTTCTCGGGACGTACGTCAATTTCGAATACCCATACTCGATCTTTCTTTATACTTTCAACCGCTTCAAGGAAGACTATTCCTTCTATCCCGTGCCATTCTTTTTTCTGGGCATGGTGTTTTATGCCCTGAAGGACAAGATCACCCTAAACTGGTGGCTGGCGTCGGCCCTAGTTGTCATCGCAGCCATGCTGCACCATACGGTCCTGGCCGTCCCGACCTTTGTCATCGCCCTGGCCTATCTCACGCTGACAGTGGGGGCTTCGCGCAAACTGAGGTTTCTGCGGCCGAAATACGATTACTCCTACGGCCTTTATATTTATGGCTTCGTCTGCCAGCAGATGGTGCTGGACCTGTACCCGTCGCTCAGCAGCTATAAGGCCTTGGCGGTGGCAGTGCTGATGGCCCTGGCCTTCTCTGCCATTTCCTGGCACTTGGTCGAAGGCCCTTGCCTGCGCCTATGTAAACGATGGGCATCCGGAACGCGCCAGCCGGCCTCCGCCACAGTCACAGGACTGGACGCAACGCCCGGCAACGCCGTCATCGCCCAGCCGGTACTTCAAGCGAAGTAGGCCATCGCGCTTCCCCCTTGGGTACTCCGCCTAGCGACCCCCACGCCCCCACATCCGCGCGGGGTAGCCCCCCACCCCCACGCCTTGCATTCGACCATCGGCGCGGCTAGCTTCCGCCCCACAAGACGACGGGTGTTGCGCCGGCTTAAGATCGGTGGGCATCCCGCCTTCCCCGGCCTCCAACGATCGGATTTGCGGCCCCATGAAGTCCGCCGTCATCGTCTTTCCCGGTTCCAACTGTGAACGGGACATCGCCGTGGCCCTGGAACAGGTTTCCGGCCACAAGACCTTCCACGCCTGGCACCGCGACACCGACCTGCCCGAGGTCGACGTCATCGCCGTTCCCGGCGGCTTTTCCTATGGCGATTACCTGCGCTGCGGCGCCATGGCCGCCAACTCCCCCGTCATGCGGGTGGTGAAGGAGCGGGCCGCCCAGGGCGTGAAGGTCATCGGTGTCTGCAACGGCTTCCAGATCCTGACGGAGGCGGGGCTGCTGCCGGGCGCGCTGATCCGCAACCAGTCGCTGAAGTACATCTGCAAGACGGTGGACCTGAAGGTGGAGAACACCGACAGCGCCTTCACCCGCCACTACATCCCCGGCCAGCACATCGGCATCCCGGTGGGCCATGGCGAGGGCAACTACGTGGCGGATGAGGAGACGCTGAAGCGCCTGGAAGGCGAGGGCCGCGTAGCCTTCCGCTACACCGACGCCGCCGGCGTGGTGAACGAGGCCGGCAACCCCAACGGCGCCACCAACAACATCGCCGGCATCTTCAACGAGACGCGCACCGTCCTGGGCATGATGCCCCACCCGGAACGCGCCTTTGACCCGCAGCACGGCAACACCGATGGCCGCGCCCTGTTTACCAGCCTGCTGGAGAGCCTGTCGTGAGCGTCACCCACACCCCTGACCGCGAACCGAAGGTTACCGCCGAGCTGGCGGCCGAGCACGGCCTGAAGCCCGACGAATACGCCAGCATGTTGGAAAGCGTGGGCCGCACGCCCACCCTGACGGAACTGGGCATCTATTCCGTCATGTGGTCGGAGCACTGCTCCTACAAATCCTCGCGCGTGTGGCTGAAGAAGCTGCCGACGACGGCGCCCTGGGTCATCTGCGGCCCCGGTGAGAATGCCGGCGTCATCGACATCGGCGACGGCCAGGCCGCCATCTTCAAGATGGAAAGCCACAACCACCCCAGCTTCATCGAGCCCTACCAGGGTGCGGCGACGGGCGTGGGCGGCATCCTGCGCGACGTCTTCACCATGGGCGCCCGCCCGGTGGCCAACCTGAACGCCCTGCGCTTCGGTGAGCCCGCCAACCCCAAGACCCGTCACCTGGTGGCGGGCGTGGTGGCCGGCATCGGCGGCTATGGCAACTGCGTCGGCGTGCCCACCGTGGGCGGCGAGACCAACTTCCACAAGGCGTACAACGGCAACTGCCTGGTCAACGCCATGACCGTGGGCGTGGCCCAGACGGACAAGATCTTCTATTCCAAGGCCGCCGGCGTGGGTAAGCCCGTGGTGTACGTGGGATCGAAGACCGGCCGCGATGGCATCCATGGCGCCACCATGTCGTCGGCCGAGTTCACCGAGGACAGCGAGGCCAAGCGCCCGACGGTGCAGGTGGGCGACCCCTTCACCGAGAAGCTGCTGATCGAGGCCTGCCTGGAGCTGATGGCCACCGACGCCATCGTCGCCATCCAGGACATGGGCGCCGCCGGCCTCACCTCCTCCTCCGTCGAGATGGCGGGCAAGGGCGGCCTGGGCATCGACCTGGATCTCGACGCCGTTCCCCAGCGCGAAGCCGGCATGACCCCGTATGAGATCATGCTGTCGGAAAGCCAGGAACGCATGCTCATGATCCTGGAGCCGGGCCGCGAGGAAGAGGCCAAGCGCATCTTCGACAAGTGGGAACTGGACTTCGCCGTCATCGGCAAGCTGACGGACAACGGCCGCATGGTCATCCGCATGCATGGCCACACCTGGTGCGACGTGGAGCTGGCGCCCCTGTTCGACAAGGCGCCGCTGTACAACCGCCCGACGGAGCCCACCCCGCCGCAGGCCGAGATCGCCGCGGCGGAGGCCCCGCTGAAGGCGTCGGCCCGCGACACCCTGCTGGCCCTGATGGGCACGCCGGACCTCGCCTCCCGCCGCTGGATCTGGGAGCAGTACGACAGCCAGGTGGGCGCCGACACCATGATCGGCCCGGGGGGCGACGCGGCATTGGTGCGGGTGCATGGCACGCCCAAGGCGCTGGCCATGACCACCGACTGCACCCCGCGCTACTGCTACGCCGACCCGGTGCGCGGCGGCGCCCAGGCGGTGGCGGAAGCCTACCGCAACATCATCACCGTGGGCGCCCTGCCCCTGGCCATCACCGACAACATGAACTTCGGCAACCCGGAGAAGCCCAGCATCATGGGGCAGTTCGCCGGCTGCATCGAAGGCATGGCGGAGGCCTGCCGCGTCCTGGACTTCCCCGTCGTGTCGGGCAACGTCAGCCTGTACAACGAGACCAACGGCGAAGGCATCCTGCCCACCCCCGCCATCGGCGGCGTGGGCCTGCTGAAGGACAGCGCCCTGGCCATCGGCAGCGGCTTCAAGAACGCGGGCGACACCGTCCTGTTATTCGGCGAGACGAAAGGCCATGTCGGCCAGTCGCTGTACCTGCGCGAGGTCCACGGCCGTGAGGAAGGCGCCCCGCCGCCGGTCGACCTGGCGGCCGAGCGCCGTGCCGGCGACCTGGTGCGCGGCCTGATCGAGGCCCGCAAGCTGACCGCCTGCCATGACTTGGCCGACGGCGGCCTGGCCGTGGGCTTGGCGGAAATGGCCCTGCGCGGCAAGAAGGGCATCGCCCTGACCGGCCTGGAGGCGGCGGACGCCGGCCTGCTGTTCGGTGAGGACCAGGGCCGCTACCTGGTCACCGTGGCCGCCGGCGATGTGGCCGCCGTCACCGACGCCGCCAAGGCCGCCGGTGTACCGGTCACCACCCTGGGCACGGTAGGCGGCGACGCCATCACCGGCCTGGGCGGCGGCGCCCTGGCGCTGGCCGACCTGCGCGAGGTGCACGAAGGCTGGCTGCCCGGCTACATGGCCGGCGACGCCTAAGTAAATGGGAGCGCTGGCATAACTTGTTCATGCCAGCGTAGCCCGCGACTGCGGGCGCCGGAGCGAGTACCGCAGGGCGCAGCAAGGACAAGCCAAGGCCGCGGATGCGGCCGCCCGGCGCCTGAGGGAACATAGAAAGGAAATAACTTATGGCCATGGACGCCTCTGAAATCGAGCGCCTGATCCGGGAAGGCATTCCGGGCGCCGAGGTGCGTATCGAGGATCTGCGGGGCGACGGCGACCATTATGCCGCCTACGTCACCGCGGCGGCCTTCAAGGGCAAGAGCCGGGTGGCGCAGCACCAGATGGTCTACGCGGCCCTTGGCGGCCGCATGGGCAATGAACTGCACGCCCTGGCCCTGACCACGGCGGCCACGCAAGACTGATCCGCGAACATCGCGGGGCGATGCGCCGGCTATTCCCTCTGGACAGACGCCCGGCGCGCGCTCATTTATGATGGGTACACGTTGTTGGGTGAACCAAGCCGCCGCCAGCGGTATCATGGTCGCCAGCAACACCGGCCCCATTTGGCCGGCTTGGTTAGACCGCCGACCATCTTCCCCGCGTGAGGAAGGCGGCCCCGGCACCAGAGGATCGATCGTACATGGACAAGACCGTCGAAGAGCGCATCCGCCGCGACATCACCGAAAACGACGTCGTGCTCTACATGAAGGGCACCCCCGTTTTCCCGCAGTGCGGCTTCTCCGCCGCCGTCGTGCAGGTGCTGAGCCACCTGGGCGTGAAGTTCAAGGGCATCGACATCCTGGTCGACCCGGCCCTGCGCCAGGGCATCAAGGAATTCACCAACTGGCCCACGATCCCGCAGCTGTATGTGAAGGGTGAGTTCGTGGGCGGTTGCGACATCATCCGGGACATGTATGAATCGGGTGAGCTGGTGCAGCTGCTGGCCGAGAAGGGCGTCGCCGCCCAGGCCGCCGCCTGATCACCCAGGGCTGAAAATTGACGAAGGGCCGCCCCGGGATGCCGGGCGCGGCCCTTTCGCTTTAAGCACGCTGGAATGCCGCCTGACGCGGTCGCGGCGCCGTCCCTTTATGGAACACCAGGCCCTTAATGAAACATCAGATAGATGATGATCAGGACGGGTAACGGCACCCCCAGCAGCCATAACAGCCCATATCGCATCGCCGCGATCTCCTTGTATTTTGGTTCTCGATCTCTCAGTTCTTGAGAGCGGCCCCACACGACTGGGCCAACGCCGACTGAAACCTCGCGAAGCCGGGTTTTGTTCCAGGTGACGGCAATGAGAGTGTCGGAACAAAGATGGGGCGCGCCCCGTTTAAGTCGGGCTCGCCCCCAATCGCGGAGACACCGATGGCGAAGAACGCCTGGATGCGCAATGGCTTCGACAGTTGGCTGCTGGGTATGGAAGCCTTGCAGGTCATCACCCTGCGCACCATGAAACTGGCGGCCGGCGGAGCCGCGGCGCAGACGGAGGCGCAACGCATGGTCAGCGAAAAGATCGCCGCCGGCCTGGACCTGCAGATGCGGGCGCTGACCGGCGGCCTGGGCGCCACCGCCGATGGCGCCGCCGCCAAGGTGCTGGCCCATTACCGCCGCAAGGTGCGCGCCAACCGCCGGCGCCTGAGCAAGGCCGCCAGCTGATCCCCTGCCGTCCTCCCACCCGGGCATCCTACCCGTGGCGGCGCCTCCGCAGCCGGTCCCAGGCCTTGCCCGCCTCACGCAGCACGCTGTACCAGCGCTCCCGCAGGCGCCACATCAGGGTGGGCTGGCTGGGCGCCTCCAGATACCCCAGGGACAAAAGCGTGGGCTCGATCAAGCGCACCACCTGGCGCCGCTGCCGGCGGTGGCGATGGTGCTTGCCGATCGCCCCCTTGCGCACGGAGGCGGACCGCCTCATCAGCGCGGCCTCGTCCGCCCCCTGCCCCATGAAGGTCAGGATGCGGCGGGAGGTGGGGATGAAGTCCTGGCACAAATCCTCGTACCGGACCTCCAGGTAGCGTTCCTGCAGCATGGCGCCGTAGGTACGCCCCACCTCCACCGAATTCATCCAGTGCAGGGCGTTATAGACGTGCGGCCGGCGGACATAAGCGCGGTTGGTCATGGACAGGCCGCGCCAGCCCTGGATGTCGCCATTATTGAAGTAGACCTTGCGCCAGAAGCGGGCCTGAGGCGGCACATGGTCACTGAAGGCCACGTCCAGCCCATCGCGCAGCAGGTGGATGAAACGCGCCTCGGGGAAGACGGCGGCGATGATGGGGACGATGTAGGTCGTCTCGCACAGCTTCCAGCCCCAGGGCGAGTGCCCGTCATAGCCCGCCAGATGCTCCATCATCGCGGTGACGAACAGGGCCTCCAGGTCGGTGGGCCATTCCTGATCCCACAGCGCGTGGTAATCGGGGTAATAGTCCTCCACCAGCCGCTCGACCAGGGGCAGAATGGCCATGGCGTCGTTGGACTCGTTCAGCTTGCCGCCGATGAACACGCCCTGGTCGTCCAGCATCTGTGCCAGCAGCCGGCTGCCGGAATGCGACTTGTTATAGACGATCACCGGCGCCGGCAAATCAGCGAAGCGCCGCCGCAGCCGTTCTATCGTGCCAACCTGGCTGTGGACAGGCCGGGCGCGGGGGGACACCGGGGCACCGGCACGACTTTGACTGTCCCAATTCTTGGCATAGGCGTTCGACAAGACCAAATCCCCATTACAGTGATTGGGCGAACAGCACCGTCCACGGATCAATCCAGGCTGGGATGCGTCCACAAGTCACAGGTTCTCTTCGTGACTTTCCTGTTACGTTTGGAAATTAAAGATCCTGCTTTCATTTATGATCAAGGGGCGGATTCTTCCGTCTAGGATTCCAGTAACCCGGCCATCCATTAGATATACACGAAGCACGACCATCGTTATAGGTCACACAAAATAAGACTATCCATATTGCAAACATTATTTAATTTGGCCTAGGCCTTGGCCTGAACGCTGCCACATCCTTCCACCCAGGCGTGCACACGTCCGCCAACGCAAAGCCAGCAGGTTTAATTTTTTGGATAGGATAATGGCGGGCGGGCAGCCTCCGCCCAGGCATCTCTCAAGCGCAGGGCCGAGCTGCCGACAGGCGCAGAAGTCCGCCGGCGGGCAGACGGAACGCGGGGTTAAGGAACGCAGGACTATTTGCCGGGGGGCGGTTCCCACAGCTCGACCCGGTTGCCTTCCGGATCCATGACCCAGCCGAAGCGGCCGAATTCACTCTGCTCCACCCGCTCATCCACGGCGGCGCCGAAGGCCCGCAGCTGCGCCAGCATGGCATCCAGGTTGTCTACCCGGAAATTGATCATGAAGGGCGCCGTGGACGGGGCGAAGTAGGTGCTGTCCTCGGGGAACAGGCTCCACGCGGTGGTGCCCGGCCGGTCGGGACGCTGCCCCTCCGGCCAGCTGAACTTGGCGCCGGCGAAATACGGGCTGAGCGGAACGCCCAGGGCGTCGCGGTACCACGCGCTCAACGCCTTCACATCCCGCGCCTTCATGAAGACGCCGCCGATGCCCGTGACCCGTTCCATCCCGCTCCCCCGCTGGCCCTGCCGGCCTCTGCTGGTGTGATGGCGCAGCATCGCATCGCTACAACCAAAAGAAAAGGCCACGCCCCGGATGGCCGCGCGGCAAAGAGGCGCGGGGCGGCGGGTATTCCCCCGTCGCCCTGACCTGAATCAAGGCCCCCGCCCCGGCATCGCGGCACACTAACCACCGCTTGAATACCGCATCCGCCCCGGTGCCATGATGCCGCGTGACCCAGTTCCGACCGTCGGATTGTCCGCCACGGAAGCGGCACGGCGCCTGGCAGCCGAGGGCTACAACGAACTGCCCCGGCCGGACAGGCGCCCCTTCCTCCGCATCCTGCTGGGTATCCTGGCCGAACCCATGTTCGGCCTGCTGGTGGCCAGCGCCCTTATCTACCTGGTGCTGGGCGACCTGCGCGAAGGCCTGATGCTGGTGGCCTTCGCCACCGCGTCGGTCGGCATCGCCGCCGCCCAGGAAAGCCGGAGCGAGCGGGTGCTGGACACGCTGCGCACCCTGACCAGCCCCCGGGCCCAGGTGCTGCGCGATGGCGCGCGCGTCCGCATTCCGGGACGGGAGGTCGTGCCCGGCGACATCGTGTTCCTGGAGGAAGGCGACCGGGTGCCGGCCGACATCCACCTCCTGTCCACCCAGGATCTGGAGGTGGATGAATCCCTGTTGACCGGGGAATCGGCGCCGGTGCGCAAACGCCCCGGCGGCCCGGACGACGCTGCCGCCGCCCCGGGGGGCGACGACCTGCCCCTGGCCTTTTCCGGCACCCTGGTGGTGCGCGGCCGCGGCTGCGGCGCCACCGTCGCCACCGGCCGTCACAGCGAAATCGGCAAGATCGGTCTGGCCCTTGGAGGCATCCATCCGGAGCCCACCCGCCTGAACCGGCAGACGCGCCGCCTGGTCCGCGGCGTGGCCGTGGCCGGGCTGGCCGTCAGCGTCCTGGTCATGGTGCTTTACGGCCTGGCGCGGGGAAGCTGGCTGCAAGGCGCGCTCGCCGGATTGGCCGTGACCATGTCGATGATCCCGGAGGAGTTCCCCCTGGTGCTGACCGTGTTCATGGTCATGGGGGCGTGGCGCCTGTCGCGGGCGCGGGTCCTGACCCGCCGCGCCGCCGCGATCGAGGCGCTGGGCGCCGCCACGGTGCTGTGCACGGACAAGACCGGAACCCTGACGCAAAACCGCATGGCCATCGCCGAGATGCGGGACGCCGGCGACTTGGCGCGACGCCTGACGCCTGGTGATACAGAGGCCGCCGCCACCCGCACACTGGTGTGGCATGGCATCCTGGCCAGCGCCCCCAACCCGTTCGATCCCATGGAGCGCGCCTTCCGCGACCTGGGCCAACGCCTGGGCCTGCACCCGCCGGAGCCCTCCTGGGTCCTGGTGCGGGAACATGGGCTGGAGCCGGGCCTGCCGGCGGTGACCCAGGTCTGGCAGCCGCCGCAGGGCGGGGCCATCGTGGCGGCCAAGGGCGCGCCGGAGGCGGTGGCGGCGCTGTGCCGGCTGGACCCGCACGCGCATGCGGCGATGCTGCGCGCTGTGGACGGCCTGGCCCGCGACGGCATGCGCGTGCTGGCCGTCGCCGGCGGCGAGACGCCAGTCCCCCTGCCCGCCGACCGCCGCGATTATCCTTGCCACCTGCTGGGCCTGGTGGGTTTCAGCGATCCGCTGCGGGCGGAGGTGCCGGCGGCGGTGCGGGATTGCCTGTCGGCGGGCGTCCGCGTGGTGATGATCACGGGGGATTATCCCGAAACCGCCCGCGCCATCGCCGTCCAGGCCGGCCTGGCCGACGGCCTGGTCACCGGGGCGGAACTGGACGGCCTGCCGCCCCGGGAACAGGCGGCGCGCATCCGGGGGGCCGCCCTGTTCGCCCGCACCCGCCCCGCGCACAAGCTGGCGATCGTGAAGGCCCTGCAGGCGGACGGCCAGATCGTGGCCATGACCGGGGACGGCGTGAACGACGCGCCATCGCTGAAGGCGGCGGACATCGGCATCGCCATGGGCGGCCGTGGCACGGATGTCGCGCGCGAGGCGGCGTCCCTGGTGCTGCTGGACGACGACTTCGGGTCCATCGTCCACACCATCCGGCTGGGACGGCGCATCTATGACAACCTGCGCAAGGCCATGGGGTACATCCTGGCGGTCCACGTGCCCATTGCCGGCCTGGCGCTGCTGCCGCTGGCGCTGGACCTGCCGCTGCTGCTGACCCCCGTGCACATCGCCTTCCTGGAAATGGTGATCGACCCCGTCTGCTCCATCGTCTTCGAAGCGGAACGGTCGGAGGCGGACATCATGCGCCGGCCACCCCGCCCGCCGGGCAGCACCCTGTTTTCCCGCGCGCTGGTGCTGTGGAGCCTGGCCCAGGGCATCGTCGCCTTCGCCGTCGTGGCGGTGCTGTTCATGGCGGCCTTGAACGGCGGCATGCCGGCCGACCAGGCCCGCGCGCTGGCCTTCGTCGCCCTCATGCTGATCAATTTCGGCCTGGTGCTGGTCAACCGCTCCTTCGCGGCGTCGCCGCTGACGGCGCTGCTGCGGCCCAACACCGCGCTATGGACGGTGCTGGCGGTCATGGGCGCGGTCATGGCGGCCACCCTCGCCTGGCCGCCCGCGGCCGCCCTGTTCGCCTTCGGGCCCCTGCATGCCGACGACCTGGCCGTGGCCTTCGCCGCCGCCGTCGTCATGGTGCTGGCCCTGGAGATGGTGAAGCCCCTTTGGGCCGATCACCTGCGCCGTTGACCTGGAAGGAGGAAACAGATGGATCGCACACCCTTGGCCGAGTACGGCGGCGCCATGAAGGGGTTCCACTGGTTGGTGGTGGCCCTGCTGGTGGTGCAATACGCTTTGGGCTGGACCATGCCGGAGCTGCGCCGCGGCATGCCGCCGGAGGGCCTGGTCAACCTGCACCTGTCCTTCGGCGTGGCCATCGGCGCGATCATGGCCCTGCGCCTGGCCTGGCGGGTGCTGACGCCCCAGCCGCCGGCCAATTCCAGCCTGCCCCGCTGGCAGCATAGGGCGGCGACGGCCGTCCACGGCCTGCTGTACCTGCTGGTCTTCGCCCTGGTGCTGACCGGATGGGCCGACGCGTCGCGGCGCGGCTGGCCCGTGACCCTGTTCGGCATCCTGGACCTGCCGGCCCTGGTGGCCACGGGCTCCACCGTCGGCCGGGCCTTGGGCGAAGTGCATGAAACCCTGGTGACCGTGCTGCTGCTCCTGGTCGGCCTGCACGTGGCCGCCGTGGCCGCCCATGTCGTGCTGTGGCGTGACCGGATCATGGACCGCATGACGCCCCGTCTCCGCCACCGGAGCTGATGGCCCGGGCCGCGCCAGCCGGGTCGCGCCAAAAGAAAAGGCCGCGTCCCGAGGGGCGCGGCCTGATCTTGTCGGTTCCCGGAGGACCCTGGATTAGCGCGAGTAGTACTCGACCACCAGGTTCGGTTCCATGGTCACCGGGTACGGCACGTCGGCCAGGTTCGGGGCGCGGACGAAGGTGCCCTTCAGCGCGCCGGTATCGACCTGCACGTACTCGGGGATGTCGCGCTCACCCGAGGCGGCGGCCTCCAGGATGATGGCGAACTGCTTGGCCTTCTGACGGACCTCGATCACGTCGCCGTCCTTCACGCGGTAGGAGGCGATGTTCAGGCGCTTGCCGTTCACCAGGATGTGGCCGTGGTTGATGATCTGGCGCGACGCGAACGGCGTCGGCGCGAACTTCATGCGGTAGACCACGGCGTCCAGACGACGCTCCAGCAGCTGGATCAGGTTCTCGCCGGTGTCGCCCTTGCGACGGACGGCTTCCTGGTAGATGCGGCGGAACTGGCGCTCGCCGATGTTGGCGTAGTAGCCCTTCAGCTTCTGCTTGGCCATCAGCTGCAGGCCGAAGTCGGACGGCTTCTTGCGGCGCTGACCGTGCTGGCCGGGGCCGTATTCGCGGCGGTTGACCGGGCTCTTGGCACGGCCCCACAGGTTGACGCCAAGGCGGCGGTCAATCTTGTACTTGGACTCTAAACGCTTGCTCATCTCTAAGCTCCAGAGTGCCGCTGTCGCGGCTTGTTGTCCCGGTAGTTCCATGGCGCCCCTATCCGGCAACAATCCGGATCGGAACCCATGGACGGGGACAAGGGGAGAGATCCCCGGACCCACCTTCCCGGGAAGGGAAGGCCGGCACTATAAGCACGACGCCGGCCAAGTCAACGGAAACCGCAGCCCATGCACCGGCGCCGGCCGCAGGCGGCCCATGCGGCGCCGGTTTAGCGGATCGTGCGGAAGGAGGGCAAGAGGCGCTTGCACCGGACCTTGGGTCCGGTTCTACGCTGGCCTTATGGACCAGAGAAAGCCCCCCGCCACCGCCGGCCTCGGCCCCGGCGACGTCGCCGCCAAACTGGGCGTCACGCCCAAGGCGTTGCGCGTCTATGAACGCGCCGGCCTGCTGACGCCCGAACGGCGGGCCGGCGGCTGGCGCCGCTATACCCGCGAGGACTTGGCACGGCTGCACCAGATCCTGGCGCTGAAAGGCCTGGGCCTGTCGCTACGCCAGATCGGCGAGGTGCTGGCCGGGCATGGCGCCGATCTGGCCCAAATCGTGGACCTGCAAAGCCGCCATCTGGAGAAGCAGATCGCGGCGCTGCGCCAGCGCCTGGACGCCGTGACGCACGCCCGTCAGCGGCTGGCGGCGGGCGAGCTCCTGTCGGTGGATGAACTGATCAACCTGGCCCGCCAGGCCACCGCCCCCCAGACGCTGACCACCGACGACGTGCGCCGCCTGCTGACCGAGTTGGCGGAGGGCCGGGGCCTGGAGCCGGAGATCGCTCGCCTGCGCGTGTCGATGGCGGAACGGCTGATGGGCACGGGCGTGGACCTGCCCACCTTGCGCCACCGCATCTCGCAGGCGCTGACCACCGCCGACCGCCTGCGCCAGGCCAACCACACCGCCGCGTCACCAGCCGTGCGGGAACTGGCGCGGGAGTGGCGGGAGATCGTGGCCCTGGTGGGGGAAGCCGACGGCGAGGCGCTGTCCGCCACCTTCGGAACCGACATGCGGCAGCTGGCCCAGGACTTCCAGACCGCCTCCCCCCTGTCGGCCGCCTTCGCCTTCCTGACCGAAGCGTTGGCCACCACGCCGCCCACGACCTTGCCGGGAGAGAAAGCATGACCCGACGCAGCCGCCTGGCCTTATCCGCCCTGCAATACCTGCTCGCCTATCTGCTGGCCAGCGGCGCCGACATCTGGACGACGTTGTTGGCATTGCGCGCCTATGGCGTCCATGAGGGCAACAGCTTCCTGGCGTCGCCGGACGGCCTTGCCCTGGCGCGATCCTGGATCGCCACCGGCCTGGGCGCCGCCTTCCTGACCGCACTCTATCTCTTCGGCATCGCACACGCCCATGACGTGGAACCGCACTGGTTGCGCCGGCCCCGACGCTCCTTCCTGCGATTCTACGTCAACCCGTGGCGACGGTTGGACCGCGCCCCCCTGCATGCCATCGCCTATGCCCAGGCCTTCGTGGCCCTGCGCGGGCTCGCCGCCGCCAACAACTGGAGCTTGGCGGAGAACGGCCCCGGCCCACTGGGCGACCTGGTGGGCTGGTGCGCACGGCAGTTGGGCAGCATGCCCGGCTACACCCTGGCCATCGGCGGCGTCTACCTGCTGCTGACCCTGGCCGTGACGCCGCTGGCCGTCGCCACCGTGCGCCTGGCAATGGAAGATCTGCCGCGCCCGTCACCACGCGGCGACAGGGCGCGCCTGGCCCAGGGATGATGGCCCAGGGATGATGGCCCAGGGATGATGGCCCAGGGATGATGGGACGGTTGGCTATTCCGCCGCGCGGCGGGCGGCATCCTGGAACGCCAAGGTGCGCGCGGCTTGCAGGATGGGGCCGGGCTCCGTCCGCGCCAGCCAATCCGGGGTGACGTCGGCGTAGCGCACCACCCCGTCGCGGTCCAGCAGCAGCACCGCGGGCATGGGCAGGTCCCAGGTGCCGGTGCCCGTGACCTCCCCCAGCGAGGTGCCCTTGGCCAACTGGCTGGCCTGGGAGGCGGCGTTGGCGGTGAAGACGATGCCCAGGCGGCGGCCCAGGGTGTTGTCGCGGTCGCTGGCGACGGTGAAGGTCAGGTCGTGGCGGCGTTTGATCTCCACCAGCCGCTCCGGCACCTGGGGACTGACCGCCACCAGCTGGATGCCCAGGGCGCGCAAGCCCGGCTCCAGATGGCGCTGGTAGTAGGGCAGCGCGATGTTACAGGCGGGACAGGTGGCGAAGCGGAAGAAGACCAGCGCCACCGGCCCCCGGGCCAGCAGCGCGCCCAGGTGCAGCGTGCCGCCCTCCACATCCTGCAGCACCTCGCCCACCAGCCGGTCGCCCGGCCGCACGAAGGCGCTGCGATCCGCCGTCTCCACCAGTTCACGCCGCTGGTCGATGTTGATCTGCAGCTGGGCCGGATCCATGGTCGCCACCCGGTGGGCGTGCAGATCGGCGAACAGCTGGGTCAGGGTGGGTTCGGCGGATTGGATCATGGACGGGCTCCCAGGTTTGACGGTTGCCGCCACTGTGCCAGCGACGGACTCTTGAGAAACCCGAGTAATCCTTGAGCGTCTTATTGGCCGGGATGAAGTGCCCGCCTCAATGGCCCTGGGCCCGCTGGCGCTCAATCTCTTTCAGTTCCATCTCTGCCAGGGCATTGCCGGGCAGCACCTTGAGACAGCGCTGGTAGGTCGCCTCGGCTTCATCCAAGCGGCCCATGGCGACGTAGGTGCTGCCCAGACCATAAAAGGCGTCGGCCGTTTCCTGCGGTCTGGTTTCCGGTGGCGACAGGTCGGCGGAGTCCACCGCCGCCTGGTAGGCCTCCTGTGCCTGAGGCAACATGCGCTGGGCCTTGTACGCGGCCCCCAACTGCAGCAGGACAGCGGCGTTGGCGGGCGACAGGGCCCGCGCCCGCTCCAGCCCCACCTGCGCTCCCGCCGGGTCATCCAGTATCATCAGTTCCCGGGCCCGGTAGACATAAGCCAGGACCAGTCCCGCCTCCACCACCCGTGCCGGCTGATGCGCCCGCAGGGCGTCCTTCATGTAGCGGGCAGCCTCTTCCATGCTGCGGGCACAGTAGAGGCGCCCCGGCACCGCCTTGTAGCGCCGTTCATAAGCGTTGATGACCGGATTGAAATAGCCATCCACCGCCCGCCGGGCATCCCCCGCCCGCACCGCCAAAAGCCCCTCCAGCAAGGCCTTGCCCAATACCGGGTCAGGGGTCAGATCGGCGGTGGGCAAGGAAGGGGCGACCGACGGTGCTTTGACTGGCGGGGCGGTCGTCCCACCCGCCGGCGGCCCGGCGCAGGCGGCACAAGCCAGCAGGGCCAGGATCGGCAAGGGGTGGCTGGTACCGCCCCGCATCTTCAATGAACCTGCGCCTGCTTGGCCTTCTGCTGCGTCACATAGTCCAGCTCGTGCTGGGCGTAGGCGTCCTGCGGGTTCTTCGCCAGGCACTGCTTGTAGATGGCCTCGGCCTCATCCAGCTTGCCGGTCTCGGAGTAAATGAAGGCGATGCCATGCAGGGCCACCTGCTCCTCTTTTTCCTTACTTTGAGCGAAGACGGCGGAATGCTCTTTCGCCGCTTGATACGTCTCCAACGCCAGGGGCCAGTTCTTCTCCGACTTATAGATGTTGGCCAGCTCGTTCAGATAATGAGGGTTATACGGTGACAGGTCGCGGGCCCGCTCCAGACTAGCCTTGGCAGCGTCCAGATCTTTCAGTTCCACGAGGGAGAAGCCTTTGAAGAAATAGGCGGCGCCCCAGGTGTTTGGCACGGCGTGAGCCGATTTCGTCGGTTTCTGGCTGGCCGCCAATAGCATGTACGCCAGAATCTCGGCAGGGCTGCTACCGCAGTACAGCCTGTCCGGGTTGTCTTTGTAACGGACCTCATAAGTGGCGATCACTTGGTCGAAGAACGCGATGGCTTGGCGCGGCTGGCCAGAGCGCATGAGTTGCACCCCTTCGCCGATGACGCGCAGCATGGCTTGGTCTTCAGCCTCTTCCGCAGCCTTCTTGGAATCAGCGGGCTTGGGATCAACGGGTGCTGGCGCCGCCTGGCCTTGGGCGGGGATTTGAACGGGCGGAGCGGTCTCTTGATCCTGTGCCCATGCGGAAGCAGTCGAAAAGGCCAGACCCGTCATCAACAGAACAGCAAACACCCCGGCGCGCATCGCTCCCCCCATCCCCATCCCATGCGATCGTCGCACGTTGGCGATCATTCTATCAGGACGATTGCGACACACCAGGGGCGCAACTCCAGAGGCGCGCCAAATCCTATTTCCCGGCCGCATACACTTTTTTGCCGTCCACCCAGGTGGACAGCGGCTTGATGTCGGCGATCTGGCGCGGGGCCACGGTCAGGGGATCGGCGCTGAGGATGACGAAGTCGGCGCGCAGGCCGGGCTTCAGGGCGCCCACCTCCCCTTCCATGAAACCGGCGTAGGCGGCGTCGCGGGTGAAGCCGGCCAGCGCCTCCTCCCGCGTCAGCTTCTGGTCGGGCAGCCAGCCGCCCGGGGGCTGGCCGGCCAGGTCCTGGCGGGTGACGGCGGCATAGAGCCCCAGCATGGGGTTCACCTTCTCCACCGGGAAGTCGGAGCCCAGGGCCAGGCGCGCGCCGGCGTGGCGCAGGCTCTGCCAGGCATAGGCGCCGGCCAGCCGATCATGGCCCAGGCGCTTTTCCGCCCACGGCATGTCCGAGGTGGCGTGGGTGGGCTGCATGGAGGCGATGACGCCCAGCTGGGCGAAGCGCGGGATATCATCCAGGGTCAGGATCTGGGCATGCTCCACCCGCCAGCGGTGGTCGCTCTTGGCGTCGGCGCCCAGTACCTTGGCGTAGGTGTCCAGCACCAGGCGGTTGCCGCCGTCGCCGATGGCGTGGGTCGCCACCTGAAGGTGGCAACCCTTAGCCTTGGCCACGATGCGGGGATAGTCGGCGGGGTTGGTGACGTAGATGCCGCTGTTGCCGGGATCGTCGCTGTAGGGGCGCAGCAGCCTGGCGCCCCGGCTGCCCAGCGCGCCGTCCATGTACAGCTTCACCGCCCGCATGCGCACGCGGCCGCTGGGGTCGGTGTAGCCGCCGTTTTGGGTGCACAGCCAGGCCAGCGCCTCATGGTCGCCATCCGCCATGGTGTAGAGGCGCACCGGCACCTC
The DNA here is from genome assembly GCF_007828035.1 of Nitrospirillum amazonense. Taxonomy (GTDB): domain Bacteria; phylum Pseudomonadota; class Alphaproteobacteria; order Azospirillales; family Azospirillaceae; genus Nitrospirillum; species Nitrospirillum amazonense. The sequence goes on from NZ_VITV01000002.1 coordinate 606,769, forward strand.
CCCCTTGGCGGCCATGTCCTGCAGCACGCGGAAGGATTGCAGGTCGATGCCCGGCTCATGCGCGCCGGTCAGGCCCAGCGACACCATCTCGGCGAAGGCCAGCTTATAGTTCTGGCGGATCTGGTCATCGGTGCGCGGCGGCAGGGCCTCGGTCAGCAGGTCCATGGCGTTGTCGATCAGCACGCCCGTGGCCTTCTTGCCCTTGCGCACGATGCGGCCGCCCTGCGGCTGCCAGGTGCCGTCCAGGCTCTTGGCCTTGGGTTGCGCCGCCATGACACGCAGCGCGGCGCTATTGATCCAGACGGCGTGGCCGTCGATACGCTCCAGCCGCACCGGCCGGTCGGGAAAGGCGGCGTCCAGGTCGGCGGCGGTGGGGAAGGCCTTGTCCGCCCAGCGGTTCTGGTCCCAGCCCCAGCCCTGCAGCCAATCGCCCGGCGGCAGCTTGGCCGCCTGCGCCTTCAGGCGGTTGAGGATTTCGGCCTTGCTGGTGCTGCCCGACAGGTCGGCGGTCAGCAGCGCTGCCCCCTCCTCCTGCACATGGCCGTGGGCGTCGATCAGGCCGGGCACCACGGGGGCGCCGCCGGCATCCACCGTGGCGGCGCCGGGATAGCGCTGGGTCAGGTCCGCCGTGTCGCCCACCGCCAGCAGGATGCCGGTTTCATCCCAGGCCAGGGCGCTGGCCGTGGGGTGGACGGCATCCTCGGTATGGATGAGGGCGTTGACCAGCAGTGTGGGCGCGGCCCAAGCCTGAGCCGCCATCTGGCCCGCCAGCAGCGCCAACGCGGACACCGCCGTCGCGACCCGCCCCATTCGCATCATGATCCCCATCCCCTTGGTTTCATTGCCGCCAAGGGTACAGGGGATTTTCTTGCGGTCAAATTCTAGAGGAAGGGCTCCACCGCCGCCAGGAAGGCCTTGGGCGTCTCAATCATGGGGGCGTGGCCGCTGTCGGGGATGGTGACCAGCTTGGCCCCCGGAATGCCGTCGGCGTAGAACTGGCCATCCGCCGGGGGCAACAGCTTATCCTCCGCCCCCCAGACCACCAGGGTGGGGATGGTGATGTCCTTCAGCCTGCCATCCACCGCCTCGTTCAGCAGCGCCGGGTTGCTGTAGACGGCGTGGATGGTCCAGGCGTCGCCCTTGGACAGGCTCCAGGCGAAGCCGCGCTTCAGGGCCGCCGGCCCGGTGGACCAGCGCGGGTCATGGAAGATGGCGCCCAGCATGGCCTTCTGCCCCGCCAGCGAGGCGGCGGGGGGCGGGGCGTCGGCGCCCGCCGGCTTGGGGCCAAAGGCCTTGGCCATGGTGTCATGCCGGCCGGCGGCGTCACACAGGACCAGCCGCGACGGCTTGGGCAGGGCGAAGGCGGGATCGGCGGCGATGCCGTCCAGGGCCTGGATGGTGTATTGCGCCGAAATCCAGCCGCCCAGGGATTCGCCCATCAGGGTGAAGTCCGTCACCTTCTTCTGCCGCAGGAATTCGCCCAGGAAATCCACCCAGGTCTGGATGGCGTAGTCGATCATGGGCTTGTCCGAGGCGCCGAAGCCCAGCTGGTCCAGCGCCAGCACGTGGTGGGTCTTGGCGAGGTCGGCCATCACCTTGCCCCAGTCGCCCTGCGCGCTGCTGCCCAAACCGTGGACCAGCACCAGGGTCGGGCCCTGCCCCGCCTCGTAATATTTGATGGAGGCGCCGAACAGCTGGATGGTCTGCGCCTCGCTCTTCGCCGCCCGTCCGGCGGCGGCGGGTTGCGCGGCATCGGCCGCGTGCCCATCCCCCGGCGCCATAAAGGGCGCCATCGCCAAGGCGGCCGCCAGCATCGCCGCCCGTATCATCATCCTTGACCGCATTGGGTTCCCCGCATCGTTGGCCACCCCATCGGGGCCGGTAGGACAACAGGGTGCCTTTCTCTCCCCCAAAACAGCAAGACCGGTCAGGACGGAGATGTCGGCATTGGTCATAGTGCCGGCATGACCCTGCCCCGCCCCGACCGCCTCGCCGACCTCTTGTCCTGGATCGAGGACAATTTGGACCAGCCGCTGACGCTGGACGCCATCGCCGACCGCATGGCGCTATCGCCCTATCATTTCTCCCGCCTGTTCACGGCCCGCATGGGACGCAGCGTCATGGCGTATGTCCGGGGGCGGCGGCTGGTCAAGGCGGCGCGGCGCCTGACCTCCGAGCCGGAGGCGCGCCTGATCGACCTGGCGTTCGATTGCGGCTTCGACTCCCAGGAAGCGTTCACCCGCGCCTTCGGGCGCCTGTTCGGTGTCTCGCCCGGCCGGTTCCGGCAAGGCTATTCCGCCATCCCCTTTGAAGGACAATATCCCATGAGCCTGCCCGACAGCGCCGATGTCGATGTCATCCAACTGCCCGACCTGGTCCCCCTGGACGCCTTCACCGTCGCCGGCCCGTCGCGGCGCTTCGACGGCGCCACCAAGGCTACCATCCCCCAGCTCTGGCCGGCGCTGATCGGCGCCCTGCCCTTCGCCGAGCAGGAGCCCAGCTGGGCCACCTATGGCGTGGTGTGGGCGGCGGACCGCTCGGAAGGCAGCTTCGATTACATGGCCGGCGTCAGCGTCGCCCCGGACGCCACGCCGCCGGCGGGGTTCACCACTCTGCGCATCCCCGCCGCGACCTACGCCGTGTTCCGCATCACGCTGAACGGCGGCCCCCTGCACCCCCAGGTCAAGGCGGCCATGGCCCGCATCTGGGGCGAGTTGATCCCGGCATCGGGCCTGAGGGTGGCGGACAGCCCGGACTTCGAGCTTTACGACAGCGAATTCGCGCCCACCCGCCCCGGCGCCTTCATCGATTTCCACGTGCCCGTGGTCATGTGACGGGCGTGGGGATCAGTGCCCCTTCACCGGCCCGCCGTCCTTGCGCCGGCCGGTGAGGGCGGCGATCACCCCGTGCATCGTCCGCACCTCCTGCTCCGTCATGTGCGCCCGCTGCAGCATGTTGCGGATGTTGCGCACCATGCTGGGGCGCTTTTCCTCGCTGGTGTAGAAGCCGGTGGCGTCCAGCTCCAGCTCCAGGTGCTCGAACAGGTTGACCAGTTCTTCCTTGGTCGCGGGGCGGGAGTTGCCGGTGTAGAGCTGCCGCTCCGGCCCTTCATAGCCCGCCTGGAACCATTCGTGCGCCACCAGCAGCACGCACTGCGCCAGGTTCAGGGAGGAAAAGCCCGGGTTCAGCGGGATGGTGATGATGGTGTCGGCCAGCGCGATGTCGTCATTGACCAGGCCGGTGCGCTCCGGCCCGAACAGGATGCCGACGCCGCGGCCCACCTGGGCATGCGCCCGCATCTCCGTCGCCGCCTCGCGCGCCGTCAGCACGGTCTTGACCATGTAGCGGGGGCGCGCGGTGGTGGCGTAGACCTTCTGCAGGTCGGCGATAGCGTCCTTGGTGCTCTCGTACACGCGGGCCTGGTCCAGCACCAGGGTGGCGCCGGCCGATGCCGACACCGCCTTCTCGTTGGGCCAGCCGTCGCGCGGGTTCACCAGGCGCAGGTCGGTCAGGCCATGGTTCAGCATGGCCCGCGCCACGGTGCCGATGTTCTCCCCCAACTGGGGCTCCACCAGGATGACGGCCGGGCCCGCGCCCTCCTCCGTCCCTTCAGCCTGGGATTTGGCGAGCATACGGCGGTCGGTTCCACTCATGGCACTTGGGTCCTGAAACTGCTGGCGTCCCTCAGGCGGTGGGGACGGTGGCCCCCGCGCGGTAGAGACAATAGGTGATGCTGTCGAACAGCGCGTTGAACGACGCGTCGATGACGTTGGCCGATACCCCGACGGTAACCCAGGGGGCGCCGTCCGGCATCCGCGTTTCGATCATGACGCGGGTCACCGCCTTGGTGCCGTCCTGGGGGGTCAGGATGCGGACCTTGTAGTCGACCAGCCGCATCCCGTCCAGATGCGGGTAGGCGGGGATCAGGGCCTTGCGCAGCGCGGTGTCCAGGGCGTTCACCGGGCCGTTGCCCTCCGCCACCGTCATCAGGGCGTCGGCCACACCCGGCACCTCCAGCTTGGCGGTCGCCTCCGACAGGGTCACCAGCTGCCCCTGGGCGTTCCAGCGCCGCTCATCCAGCACGCGGAAGGAGATCAGGCGGAAATAGTCCGGCAGGGTGCCCAGCGTGCGCCGCGCCAGCAGTTCGAAACTGGCCTCGGCGCCGTCATAGGCGTAGCCCTCGAACTCCCGCCGCTTCACCGCCTCCACCAGGGCGCCCACGCGCGGGTCGCCAGGCTCGATACTGATGCCCACCTCGCGCAGGCGGGCCAGGACGTTGGAGCGGCCGGCCTGGTCCGACACCACGACGTGGCGCCGGTTGCCCACCGCCTCCGGCGGCACATGCTCATAGCTGGTGGGGTCCTTTTCCACCGCCGAGACGTGCAGGCCGCCCTTGTGGGCGAAGGCGCTTTCGCCGACATAGGCGGCGTGGCGGTTGGGGGCGCGGTTCAGCCGGTCGTCCAGCAGTCGGCTGACATGGACCAGGCGGCGCATCCCCTCCTCGTCCACGCCGGTCTCATACCCCATCTTCAGGGACAGCGTGGGAATGAGGGAGATGAGGTTGGCGTTGCCGCAGCGCTCGCCCAGGCCGTTCAGGGTGCCCTGGATCATGCGGGCACCGGCGCGCACCGCCGCCAGACTGTTGGCCACGGCGTTCTCGGTGTCGTTGTGGCAATGGATGCCCAGCCGGTCGCCCGGGATGATCCGGGCCACGGCCGCCACGATGGCCTCCACCTCGTGCGGCAGGCTGCCGCCGTTGGTGTCACACAGCACCACCCAGCGCGCCCCGCCCTCATATGCCGCGCGCACGCAGGCCAGGGCGTAGTCCGGGTTGGCCTTGTAGCCGTCGAAGAAATGCTCCGCATCGAACAGCGGCTCGCGCCCCCGGGCGGCCGTTTCCGCCACGCTGTCGCGGATCAGGTCCAGGTTTTCCCCGCGCGGGATGTTCAGGGCCACGTCGACATGGAAATCCCAGGTCTTGCCCACCAGGCAGACACCGGCGCCCGGCACCCCGTCCGTGGCGTTGAACAGCGCGTTCAGCCCCGGATCGTTGCCGGCGCTGCGCCCCGGGCGGCGGGTCATGCCGAAGGCTGTCAGCCGCGCCCGCTTGAAGCGGGGCGGATCAGCGAAGAAGGCGTCGTCCGTGGGGTTGGCCCCCGGCCAGCCGCCCTCGATATAGTCGATGCCCAACGCATCCAGTTCCCGCGCGATGGCCGCCTTGTCGGCCGCGGTGAAGTCCACGCCCTGGGTCTGCGCGCCGTCGCGCAGCGTGGTGTCGTATAGGTAGATGCGGGGGCGATCGGTCATAACCAGGCCAGATAACGTAATGGAGTTGCGACAATGGCCCATCGCACGCAACGAAGCAACCTTGGAAGCCCTCAAGGACGGACATGGCGGCCTTGTCGGACGCGGTGCGCCTTTATCCGGCGACACCGGGAGATGGATCGCAGGGACATTGGTAAAAACCGCCAGACGCCTCCGGATGTGATTGGCTGTGACACCCGGCGACACCTGCCGAATAGAATTAACCAATCAAATCGGTGAAACCTTACACAGGGTTCTTGCGTTCTTTTGTTCAACACCTATACTTTTTGCATAGGGAATTTCTAAGACCATCCTAGTTAATATCGAAAATTTTATCGAATTTACTCGCTCGAGCGGCCGCGCCTCCACCGCCTTGCTGTTTATTTGCTCCGTTCCGGCATCCGTCCCCTTTTCCAAGGAAACCGCCCATGACGCTTTGGCTGAACCTGTCGCTGCGCGCCAAGGTCCTCCTCTCCTTCCTGGCCGTCCTGATCCTCATGGCGGCCCTGGGCGGCACCTCCTTGTGGACCCAGGCCAGCCTGGGGCGGACGACGGACGCCCTGGCCGGCCAGGCACTGCCCAACGCCGTGCGGCTGGGGGAACTGATGGAAAGCCTGAACCGCTATCGCCGCCTGGAACTGCGTCTGGCACTGGCCGCCGCCGTGCACGATGCCGGCGATGTCAAAGGGGCGGAGGATGATTTCCCCAAGACCCGGGCGGCGGTGGAAACGGCTATTCGCGATTACGCCGCCAACATCAACGCCGACAGCCCAGACGGACACGCCCTGCGCACCTTCACCGAGGCTTGGCAGCGCTACACCGCCGCCACCGCCAAGCTGGTGGGCCTGATCGACGCGCATGACGATGCCGGCATGCAGAGCTTCGCCTCCGGCCCGCTGAAGGACGCTTTCCGCGCCGTGATCAGCCCCCTGACGGACACGCTGGAATGGAACGCCCGCCATGGGCAGGACCTGGCGCGGACGGCGAACGCCACCCGCGAGGCCGCACGCACCGCCGTGCTGGGGGCGCTGGCCGCCAGCCTGGCCTTGGGGCTGGTGGTTATCCTGGCCATGTCGCGCACTGTGGCCCGCCCCCTGACCGCGATGGCGGACGCGCTGGGCCGCTTGGCGCGCGGTGACCTGGAGGGGGCCGTGCTGGCCCGGCAGGAGCGGCGGGACGAGGTCGGCCTATTGGGCCGGGCGCTGTCCGTCTTCCGCGACAACGCCCTGGCCGTGCGGCGGCTGGAACAGGAACAGACGGCCCTGCGCACCCAGGCGGAGCGGGAGCGCAAGGCGGCCCAGGCCGCGGTGGCGGACGCTTTCGAGGCCCAGGTGGCCAGCCTGATCGATGCCCTGGCCGCCGCCGCCCGCGAGATGAAGGACACGGCGGAGTCCATGGCGGAGGCGGCGGGCGTCACCCGCGACCGCTCCAGCGCCGTCGCCGGCACCGCCCTGCAAACCTCGGCCAACGTGCAGATGGTCGCCACCGCGTCGGAGGAACTGGCCGCCACGGTGCAGGAGATCGCGCGCCAAGTCGAACGCTCCCGCCTGCAGGCCCAGGACGCCATCGCCGACTGTGCCGCCTCCACCGAGGTGGTGGGCCAGCTGCGGGACAGCACCAACCGCGTCACCGAGGTGGTTGAAATCATCGCCGGCATCGCCGCGCAGACCAACCTGCTGGCCCTGAACGCGACCATCGAGGCGGCGCGCGCCGGGGAGGCCGGCAAGGGCTTCGCCGTCGTGGCCGGCGAGGTCAAGGCGCTGGCGACGCAGACCGCCAAGGCGACCGAGGACGTGACCGCCCAGGTCCAGCGCATCCAGGGCTTGAGCGAGCGCACGGCCGCCGCCATCGCCGGCATGCAGAGCGCCATCACCGGCATGGCCGACATCGCCATGGCCATCGCGTCGGCCGTCGAGGAACAGACCGCCGCGACGCGGGAGGTCGCCCGCGGCATCAACGAAGCCGCCACCGGCACCGAGGACATGTCGCGCGACATCACCCAGGTCAGCGCCGCCGCCACCACCACCGGCAGCGCCGCCACCCAGATCAAGGGAACGTCCGGCAAGCTGGCGGAACACGCCGACGTGCTGACCGGCGCGGTGGAACGGTTTCTGGGGACGGTGCGGGCGGCGTGAGGGGGCCGGGAAGATGGGAGGGCGGCATGGACCTGTGGGCCTGACGCCGCCCGCCGGCGCTTGCTTATTCGACCTGACAGCCCTGCTGCTCGTAAGCGAAATCGCCGCTCTGCAGGGAGATCTTCATTTTGCAGGCCGAGGCCTGCACCGGGCGGATGGGGCCCAGGCAAACGGCGCCACTGGGCGTGAACGCCTCCAGATACCAGATGTGGCCGACATAGGTGACGAAGTCTGCCGTCTGCTTGGGCTGCAGGGTGGTGTAATGGGTCAGGACGCCGTCAAATCCCGCCCACAGCACGTTGATCTGGCTGTTGGTGGTGTTCTGCAGGCTCAGGCCGGACTTCACGCGCGTCTGAGGCGACGGCTCCTGCTGATTATCACATTGCTGCGCACTGGCATACGAGGCGAACAGCAGGGGGAAAGCGAGGGCGCAGAAGAAAGCGAATTTACGCATGATCGATCTCCTCAATACTGATATTTTCATTACGCGTAAGCAAATAGCGATCACAGAAACTCTTCTGCCAATTTCTAATTTTTTTTATTACTGGATCCGCTTGAAGCATTGAGCATGCCGACAAGTCGAGCGAACCGCCATACGGCACTCACAATAGGGGAGTTACTCATATTCCACTGATTTGTACATCAGTTCGGTCAACTACGCAAAAGCAGCACGCCAGAAGCTCCCAGAAGACCAGATGGCTGGCAGGATTCAGCCACGCCACCCGAGCTATCGGAAATTTTCTATCCGTATAGGTTCTTTATAATTCTAATTTCCGTCTAACGTTCCTTCGTTGCACAGGGAATAGAGACGCCGAATCCGTCATTTCGGTTGATGAATCCTTCCTGTCAAAATAAACCGTGCGCTAACGGCTCCGCTGAATCGGCGCATCGATTTTATCCTGCCACCTTCTCCTGGCCGAACGTTGGCATGACTGGCGGTGGATGACGCTGGCCCATGCCCTATGCTGGATGGCTTCTTGCCGTAATGGGAGGGAGCGACAGCGCCCCCTGACGTCAACGAGAAGAAGGGACGAGGCACGGGTTGCGCCCCAGCCTGATCGAAAGGGAAAGGACCGCGGCGGGGGGACTACAGGGGCCCCTTGGTCTTTCGTGGGGTGGCGTATGGCGCGCGCCGTATCCCTTCCTCCATAGCCTTGATCCGGCGCCCCTGCCCAGAAGGCCCCCCGCCCCGGCCGCGCGTTGACAGCCCTGGAGGCAGTCCCCACCTTTGACCGGCCCCCTTCGCAGGAAGCCCCCCCTCGCATGCCGGCGCACACCGCAATTCCCTTCGCCGATCCCGCCTTCATGAATCCCGCCTTTCCGGACTCCCGCGGGTTCCATCGGCAGGGGCGCGGCCTGATCGACCAGGGCCGTCCCGAGGACGCGCTGCCCGTCTTCCAGCACGCGGCCCTGCTGGCCCGGCAAGGCGACGGCCAAGGGGTCGTGGACGCGGACCGCCTGGGCCGCATCCTCTATGACGTGGGTTATTGCCTATACGACCTGGGCCGCATCGACGAGGCGCTGGCGGAGTTCCAGGACGCCGTGGCGGCGGCGGAACAGGGCGACGCCCACGGGCTGGTGCACGGCGACAACCTGGCCGCCTGCCTGCATTTGGTGGGGACCTGCCTGGCCCGCCTGGGCCGGGATACGGAGGCGCTGGCCTGGTTCCAGCAAGCGGCGGAGGCCGCCAGCCGGGGCGATGCCCAGGGCCGGGTGGACCGCGAGGCTGTGGGCCACAGCCTGCACCAGGCCGCCGCCTGCCTGGCGCGCCAGGGCCAGCCCGACCAGGCCCTGCCCTGGCTGCAGCAGGCCGTGGCAGCCAAGGAGCAAGGCGACGGCACCGCGCGCGTGGACCACGCCAGCCTGGGCGCCAGCCTTCACCTGATGGCGGACTGTCTCTACGCCCTGGGCTTGGTCGAGGACGCGCTCGTCTGGTTCCAGCGCAGCGTCCAGGCGCTGGAGCGTGGCGCCCCCGATACCCCCGTCAACCACGACGACGTCGGCCGCGCCCGCCTGCGCGTCAGCCACTGCCTGATGGACCTGAAGCGCCCGGCCGACGCCCTGCCCTGGGCCTTGGCTGCCGTCACGGCGGTGGAGGACGGCGACGCCGCCGGGCGCGTGAACCTGGAGGGCCTGTGCCACGCCCTGCAGGCGGTGGGGGACACCCTGGCCAGCATGGGCCGCTTCGACGAGGCCATGGACTGGTACCGCCACGCCGCCGAGACCGCCGAACACGGCGACCCCGCCGGCCTGGCCGCCACTCTCACCGCCGGCGCCGCCTGCCTGCGCAAGCTGGGCCGGACGGAGGAAGCCAGCGCCTGGGAACTGAGGGCCAGGACGCCGGTGGGGTGAACTGACACTTATTTCAAATAGCCACCAGCTCAGAAATTTTAAAGTCTAGAGCCGAGTGCGTTTAATCAGAAACGCACTCGGCTCTAAGTGCTTGTTCAACGAGCGGATTCACGCTGCAAAGCGATTCCGCTTTTCCGCGATCCGCTCTAAGCGCCTAGACTTCTTTCCAATTTTCAGTGAGCTTGAGGCTCAGCCTGAATTTGCTGTTGTTGCTGAGCCGTTGGCTTAGCGTCCGGCGCTGGCTTTGCCCCCCCATCGACCGGTTGTTCTTTAACAAAGGAATCTGCCCCACCGCCAAAATTTACAATCGGTATGTAGAATCCAAGACCTTGGCCATCTATTTTATCTACACTTGCGCTTTTACTTCTAACAGCTTCTGTGACGAAGCCTCGTATTTTAACTGGTGTGCAAAGCTCGTAGTAACTATTGAGAGCTGTTATTAATTGTGGGCCACCACTTATTTTCTCAATTGGTAAGTAAGTTATAAATGTCTGCTTTGCTTTGATTACAAGAGCATACGTGGCATAAGGAGGCAAATCATATAGAACATTATTTGCTGCATTCTCAATTGTCTGAGTAGTCAATCCAAATAATGCGGCAACCGTGGCGATCGCCACATGACTAGCATTAAAAGCCCCCATGAGACTAGTTGTGGTTGATCCAATTAGACTTGTTTCAGAAACACCAGTAGCCTTATCTTGAGAAAGTCTATCCAACGCCGAGAAATAATTATGACAGTCAGTATCTATTATTGATGCAGCAGCATAAAATATATCCTTCATGTCTTTTTTATCGTCACCAGATAATTTTAATTGTTTTCTAATAGAGTCGTATGATTCTCCTTGATTGCCAAGCCTAACTGGAAAGTCCTTATTCTCTATAATTCTAGATGGCCCTTCTCTAACGTCATATCCGCCATCTAATTTATTAAAATTGCTATAATTCTTCGCCGCACCATAAGCTGCGCACCCAGACATCATCGTGCAGGCAAGCAGCATCGTGACAGAACCCATTTTATTCATGGTTTCCTCCTGGCAGGTCAGAGCTGTGTAAAGTGACAGCAGAAAGGCCTCAGCGGCGCCGGTTACTGGACCGGCACCGGAAATTCGTCACGAATTTTAGGCAAATGCACCAACCTAACGGTTGCGTGACACTACCATAGCGGGCGAATGCCGCAAGGACATATCATCTTCGGCAAGCACAAACCCCCGGACTCTAACCATAAGGATATAACCATGAACTATGCCCGCTCCCAGGTCGTGCCCTGCCCCCAGCGCCACGCCATGGTCCAGTAGCGCGTCCCGGATACGGTTAGCCTCGGTGAAGTTCCTGGCGGCGCAGGCGTGCTTGCGCGTATGAAGGGTGGCCTCGTCCAGCCCTCTCCCGTCCCCCCGGGCCTTTGGGCAACCAGCGGAACCAGACCCCGGTTGCTGGTTGGGTGGGGCTTATTCGGTTGGCGGCGGCCTTGAAGTTGGCGGCGGGCTGAGAGCCAACCTCTAGCGCCGCCCGGAAATCGAGGGCCAGGACGCCGGTGGGGTGAGCCTTATTTCTGTTCCGGCGCCAGCCCTTGCGCCGCCGCGTCATCACGGGTGGCGCGGGCGTCGTCATGCAGGGCGGCGTAGGCGATGGCGCGGTAGCGGTACGCTGCCGCGTCCCGGGGTTGCAGGGCGATAACCTGGGTCATGTCGGCGATGGCGGCCTCAAAACGGTCCTGGTCCAGCGCAATGGCGCCTCGGGCCCGGAGCGCGTCGGCGTAGGTCGGCGACAGCGCGACGGCAGCGTTCAGGTCGGCCAGGGCGTCGGCCATCCGACCCTGGGCGCGGTAGATCGCGGCCCGCCGCAGCAGGGCTTGCGGTGTGCCGGGCTTCAGACGCAGGGCCTCATCCAGGTCGGCAAGGGCGGCCGCGTCCTGTCCTTTGGACTGCAAGGCCAGGCTGCGGTTCAGGTGCGCACCCGCGTTCATGGGATCCTGGGCCAGGACGGCGGTGAAATCGGCGATGGCCTGATCCCAGGCTGCCTTGCCGATATAGGCCACCCCCCGGTTGTTGTGCGCGTCGGTAAAGCCGGGGTCGATCGCCAGCGCCTGGCCATAGTCCGCAATGGCCGCGTCCGGCGCGCCGACCGCCAGATAGCTGTCCCCGCGCGCCTTCAGGGCGCGGGCATCCTGGGGGTTTAGGGTAATGGCTTTGGTGAATTCGGCAATGGCGCCCGCGGCCTCCCCCGCCGCCTGCAGGCTGAAACCGATGTCGCTGTAGGCCTCGGCCATGCGGGGGTCCCGTCGTACCGCCTCCGCCGCGTCGGACTGGGCCTGGGCATCGTCGCCCTTGGCGCGATAGGCCACGGCGCGGAAGCGCCATGCAGCAGCGGCGGTCGGGTCCAGACGGATAGCCTCACTTTCATCCGCGATGGCCCGATCGACCTCATGGCGCTGGATGTAGAGCGCGCCACGGCTGACATAGAGCGTGGGGTCATCCGCCTTCAGCGCGATGGCGCTGCTGAAATCCGCCAACGCGGCGTCACGGTCACCCCGCTTCAGGAATAGGGCGGCACGGTTGACGTAGCCAGCCAGCAGTTTGGGATCCGCCGTCACGGCGCTGCCGTAATCCGCCAGCGCCCGACCATCGTCGCCCCGCTCGGCATAGGCCAGGCCACGGTCGACATAAAGCCTGGCGTCCGTCTCGCCCGCCCGCAGATGCAAATCGATGGCGGCGCCATAATCGGCGATGGCGCGGTCCAGGTCACCCGCCTGATGGAAGTGGAAGGCGCGGTTGCGCAAAGCGCCGGCCCGGACCTGGGCCGTTTCCCCCTTCGCCTCGATGATGCGGGTGCAGGCGGGGATGGCTTCCTCCGCCGGGGCTTCCGCGCAGTGCCGCCGGTCGAAATTCATCCGCGCGGCCAACGCCGCCGTTTGCGCGCCCGCCGGGCCCCCCAGGGCCGCCGCCGCCAGCAGCCCCAGACCGAACGCCGCCGTGACCCTGATCATGCCTTCCCCCGGATCGCCACCCCCGACGAGGGGATTTTGCTGGCAGTATTACCCGCTGAGCGCGTCGGGGCAATCGTGTCGCGGCTACGCCCGCTTCCAGGTCGTGCCCTGGGGTCCGTCCTCCAGCACCACGCCCTGGTCCAGCAGCGCCTTCCGGATGCGGTCGGCCTCGGCGAAGTTCTTGGCGGCGCGGGCATCCTTGCGCGCCTGGATGGCGGCCTGGATGGCGGCCTCGTCCAGGCCTTCCGCCCCCTTGGGCGTCCAGCGGAACCAGGCCTCGGGGTCCTGGATCAGCAGGCCCATCAGGTTGGCGGCGGCCTTGAAGCCGGCGGCCACAGCCTGGCGGGCGCCTTCATCCGTCTCCTTGTGGAAGCGGTTGGCCAGCTCATGCAGCAGGCTGAAGGCCAGCGGCGTGTTCAGGTCATCCTCCAGTGCCGCCAGAACCTCATCAGGCACCTTGGCCGCCGGCACAGTACCGGCGGCCCGCAGCACGCCGTACCAGCGGTCCAGCGTGGCCTTGGCCTGGCGCAGGCCTTCCTTGGAGAAGTCCAGCGGCTGGCGGTAATGGGCCTGCAGCAGGGCCAAGCGCAAGGCCTCGCCCGGCACCTCGTCCAGCAATTCGGCCACGGTGAAGATGTTGCCCAGCGACTTCGACATCTTGTCGCCGGACATGGTCAGGAAGCCGGCATGGACCCAGTAGTTGGCCATGACCTGGGTGCCGTGGGCGCAGCGGCTCTGCGCGATCTCGTTCTCATGGTGGGGGAAGATCAGGTCCAGCCCGCCCCCGTGCACGTCGAACACCGGGCCCAGGTGGGCGGCGGTCATGGCACTGCACTCGATATGCCAGCCGGGGCGGCCCCGGCCCCACGGGCTGTCCCAGCCCGGCTGATCCTCGGCCGACGGCTTCCACAGGATGAAGTCAGCCGGGCTTTTCTTGTAGGGCGCCACCTCCACCCGCGCGCCGGCGATCATCTCATCCTGGCTGCGCCGGGACAGGCGGCCGTAGTCGGGCATGGACGGCACGTTGAACAGCACGTGGCCTTCCGCCGCATAGGCGTGGCCACCGGCGATCAGCCGCTCGATCATGGCGATCATGGCGTCGATGTGCCCAGTGGCGCGCGGCTCCACATCCGGGCGCAGCAGGTTCAGGGCGTCCATGTCGGCATGGAACTGGGCCGTCGTCGTCTCCGTCACCGTTTCGATGGGCTGCCCCAGGGCCTTGGCCCGGTCCATGATCTTGTCATCGACGTCGGTGATGTTCCGGGCGTAGGTCACGGTCGGGTACAGGTGCTTCATCACCCGCGCCAGCAGGTCGAAGGCGGTGAAGGTGCGGCCGTTGCCGATGTGGGCGTAGCTGTAGACGGTGGGGCCGCAGCAATAGATCCGCACATGGCTGGCGTCGACGGGCACGAAGACTTCCTTCGCGCGGGTGAGCGTATTGTACAACTGCAGTGCCATGACGGATTGATCCGGGATAAGAGGAAAAGACAATACTACTTTGAAAAGGCAACCAGTTTAAGCGGTCTGACCGGACAGCCGGGCCAGCGCCCGCTCCCGCCCGATGAGGGGCAGCAGCGTCTTCAGTTCCGGCCCATGCTCCAGGCCCGTCAGCGCCAGGCGCAGGGGCATGAACAGGGCCTTGCCCTTGGCGCCGGTGGCGGCCTTCACCGCGTCCACCCACTGGCCCCAGGTGTCGGGGCCCCAGGGGTCGGCGGGCAGCAGGCCGGCGGCGGCCTCCAGGAAGGCGGCATCGGTCACCACCGGCGCCAGCGGGGCATGGGTGATGTCCCACCAGCCCTTGGCCTCCGCAACATGGGTGATGTTGGGGCGCACGGCCAGCCAGAAGGCCTCATCCGCCCCCGCCATGCCCAGGGCCGGCAGGCGGCCCGCCACCGCCGCGTAGGGCATGTGGTGCAGGATCTGGGCGTTCAGGCGGTGCAGATCCTCCGCATCGAACTTGGGCGTGCCCCGGCCCACCTTGGCCAGGTCGAAATCGGCCACCAGCTCCCCCAGCGTGCCCCGGGCCTCCACCGCGTCCGACGTGCCGATCTTGGCCAGCAGCGACAGGATGGACAGGGGCTCCAGCCCCGATTCCTCGCGCAGGCTCTTCAGGCTCAGGCTGCCCAGGCGCTTGGACAGGCCGGCGCCGCTGGCGTCCGTGATCAGGGGAAAATGGCCGAAGGCGGGCACGGGGCCGCCGAGAGCCTCATACAGCTGGATCTGCACGGCGGTATTGGCCACATGGTCCTCCCCCCGGATGACATGGGTGATGCCCAGCTCGATGTCGTCCACGACGGAGGCGAAGGTGTACAGCGGCTGGCCATCCTCGCGGATCAGCACCGGGTCGCTGAGGTCCTGGCCCTGGAAGCGCTGAGGCCCACGCACCAGATCGTCCCAGACGACGGGGCTATGTTCCAGCTTCAGCCGCCAATGCGGGCGGCGGCCCTCCGCCTCCAGCCGCGCGCGGTCGGCGTCGGTCAGGCGCAGGGCGGCGCGGTCGTACAGCGGCGGGCGGTGCTGGGCCAACTGGGCCTTGCGCTTCAGGCCCAGCTCATCCGGCGTCTCATAGCAGGGGTAGAGGCGGCCGGCGGCCTTAAGACGCTCCGCCGCGGCGGTGTAGCGGTCCAGCCGGTCGGACTGGCGGGCGAAACGGTCCCATTCCAGGCCCAGCCAGCGGAGATCCTCCTCGATGCCGGCGGCGTACTCCGCCGTCGACCGCTCCCGGTCCGTGTCGTCCATGCGCAGCATGAAGCTGCCGCCGTGCTTGCGGGCGAACAGCCAGTTCATCACCGCCGCGCGGGCGTTGCCGATGTGCAGGCGGCCGGTGGGGCTGGGCGCGAAACGGACGGCGACAGGGCTCATGGGAAAAGCGGACCTTCAGGAAACGATAAGGAAACCAAGGGCGGCAGCGATACCATGAAGCGGCCGAAAAGCAAAAGGCGGAGCCGCCGGCCCCGCCTGTTCCTACAGCCACAAAGCGACCGTTCAGAACTTCTTGCGGTGGAAGGCGGCGGCCAGCGCCTTGACGGAGGCCGCCTGCTTCACCGTGCCCTCGCTCTTGGGCGGCGGGGCGCCGTTCAGGATGGGCGGCTGGTTGGCCAGGCGGGTGCCGCCCATGCGGGCGACGATGGCGTCCAGCTGGGCCTGGGTCAGGCGCTGCGGCGCCGGCGCCCGTCGGCTGGTCCCCCCGCTGGGCACGGCGGCGGCGGGCGCCATGGCGGGCACGGCCGGGCCGCCCCGGTAGGCACGCTCGATGGCGGCGCCGGTGATGCCCTTGAGGAAAGGCTTGCACAGGCCGCGCATGAGCTGCTCATCCGCCAGCGCCCAGGCCATCAGGATGCGCTGCGCCTGGGCGCGGCTGCCCTGCGCCTGCGCCATGGCCTCGCGGATTTTCATGGTGACGTAGGTTTCGCTCATGGAACGGGCCCCCACCGGGCGGCGGTCCACGCCGGACCAGCCTTTCTAAATCGCCGCGCACTCGCCACCTGGCGCCATCGACCGAAGCCGGCGGCATACCCATATATGGCAGAGATAAGAAAAGTTTAGCGCAGGAGGCCCTGAACCGGAATGGAAAAGAAACCGGCCGCATCCATGGGCCGCCGCCGCCCTGTAACCATCCTTGGTATATAAACCATCGGATGAGGCTCGGCAGGCCGGCACCGCCGCCCTATAGTCCGTCCACGCTCGCGACCTGGCCCCCACCACGACACACCCATGCTGATCGAGATCGTCGCCGACTTCGTCTGTCCGTGGTGCTACATCGGCAAGCGCCGCTTGGAACGCGCGCTGGCCCAGCGCCCGACGCAGCAGCCGGAGGTGCGCTGGCTGCCCTTCCAGCTGGACCCGGACACACCGCCCAGCGGCATCGACCGTACCATCGACCAACTGGCCAAGTTCGGCAGCGTGGAACGCATCCGCCAGGTGAACGCCCTGCTGGAACAGACGGCGGCGGCGGAGGGCCTGACCCTGAACCTGGACCGCATCCGCCGCACGCCCAACACGCTGGACGCCCATCGCCTGCTGCGCCACGCCGACGCCAATGGCCAAGGGGGCGCTCGCACCCTGGAGTTGGCCGCCGCGCTGCAGGCCGCCTTCTTCCGCGACGGCCGCGACATCGGCGACCGCGCCGTGCTGGCCGCGATCGCCGGGGAGGTGGGGCTGGACGCCGACACGGCCGCCGCCTTCCTGCACGGCGACGCCGACCGCGACGCCCTGCGCCAGTCGCTGGCCACCGTGCGCCAACTGGGCATCCAGGCGGTGCCCTGCTTCATCTTCAACCGCCTCTATTCCCTGTCGGGCGCCCAGGAACCGGGCGCCTTCCTGCCCCTGCTGGACCTGGCGGGGGCGGAGGGCGTGGTGGCCAGCGCCGCCGGCTGAACCGGAACCGTCGGCGCCTCAACGAGGTTGAAACGGCATGCCTCCCACCGAATACGCCACCGAACCAGAGATCACCCATATCGCCACCCCGCTGCTGGACGTGGCCTACATCGCCGGCGGGCCCGCCGACGGCCCGCCGGTGATGCTGCTGCACGGCTGGCCGGACGACGCCCACACCTGGGATCGGGTGGCGCCGGCCCTGTGGGAAGCGGGGTACAAGACGGTGGCGCCCTGGCTGCGCGGCTTCGGTCCCACACGCTTCCTGTCCAGCCAGACCACCCGCTCCGGCCAGATCGCCGCCTTGGCCCAGGACGCGCTGGACCTCGCCAACGCCCTGGACTGGCAGCGCTTCAGCATCATCGGCCACGACTGGGGCGCCCGCATCGCCTATTTCCTGGCCGCCGTGGCGCCCGACCGCCTCTGCCGCATCGCCGCCCTGTCGGTGGGGTGGGAGCCGGGCAGCCTGCCCACGCCCGCCCTCCCCCAGGCCCAGCGCTACTGGTATCAATGGTTCCTGACGACGGAGCGTGGGGCGGAAACCATCTGCCACGACGGCAAGGCCTTCGCCCGGTATCAATGGGACAGCTGGAGCCCCGCCGGGTGGTATGAGGAGGCGGCGTTCGAACGGACGGCGGCCGCCTTCGAGAATCCAGACTGGGCCGCCATCACCCTGCATTCCTACCGCGTGCGCTGGGACGAGGCGAAACCCGACCCGCGCTATGCCGAGATGGAAAAGCGCCAGCGCGCCGCCCGCAGCCTCGCCGTCCCCACCCTTATGATACAAGGCGGGGACGACCGCTGCACCCTGCCCGCCACGACGGAGGTCAACGAGGGCCATTTCACCGGCCCCTATCGCCGGTCGGTACTGCCCGACGTTGGCCACTTCCCGACGCGCGAAGCGCCGGAGGCGGTCGGCCGTCTCCTGCTGGACTTCCTGGGGACGGAGACGGTGAACCCGTAAGGGATCAGTCCTTCACCCTTGCGGCACCACCTTGGGCAGGCTGGTGATCGGCTCCAGCGTGATGCGGCGGAAATAGGTCTCCGCCCCTTCGGATTGCAGCTGGATGCGGCCGTGGGTCAAGGGCGCCCAGCCCTCGCCCTCCCGCATCCGCAGGTCGCGCACCACCATGACCGGCACGCCGTTCACCACGTGCACCGCCTGGTCGCCCACGACATAGAGGTCCAGCACGTTCCACTCCCCCACCGGCTTTTCGGCGTTGCTGCCGGCCTCCACGTTCCAGGCCGGCTGCTGCACGGTGACCGGGCGTCCGCCCAACATGTAGCGGCGCTGGGGATCGATCAGCGTGCGGTCGCGGCCCACCTCGGTCACCGCCGTCACGTTGGGGCCCACCGGCACCACCATGCCGACGGAGCCCAGCATGATCTCGAACTCCGCCGCCGCCATCCAGGTGCCATAGACGGCACCGGGCGCGCCATGGCTGTGATAGAGCAGGCCGTTGTTCCACGGCAGGTCCAGGCGCGGGGCGTAGCGGGTCTTGCCCCACTTGTATTCCAGCCGCAGGTGATAGTTGGCGTGGTCGCCCCCGTTGACGATGCCGCCCCACGTCTGCCCGGTGATGAAGATGGCCGGCTCCCCCTCCTCCATCACCACGTGGAAGATTTTGGCGATGGCGGCCTTGTCGGCGCCGATGGGCGACTGGCCGGGCTGGGCCAGGTAGGTGCGGGCCGGGTCGGGATAGCCCAGCCAGGCGTCCCAGTCGTTTAGGTCGCGGCCGTTGAACAGGCTGACCGCCGGCCCTGCCGGGGCCGGCACGTCCACCAGGCGCAGGTTTTGCGGCTGAAACGGCGGATCACCCGCCAGCACAGCCTCCAACGCCGGGTTGGCCGGCGCCTTGTCCGCCGCTTGGGCCGGGACCGCGCCGCCCAGACCCATCCCCACCGCCAGAACCAGTGCCCACGCCGCACGTATCGCCATGTCGCCTCACAAACCTTGGTGATTGCCTTGATGTTATCGATTTCATATCAGCGATGCAGGCGAAACGTCAGGGAATTCATTCCGCCGACGCAAAGTGGCCCCACCCCTCCATGCGCGGATGGCCGTTGCCCCCATCACCGGACCCGGCAAGGCTGCGCCCACAACCAAGGGGGAGTGGCGGTATGGACGGGGCATGGTGCAACCGACGGGCGGTGCTGGGTGGCTTGGCGGGAACGGCGTTGGTGGGACTGACACCCAGGATGGCCGGCGCGGAGAATGCCACCCCGGCCAAGCTGGCCGCCCTACTCGAAACCTTGCGCAACGATCCCCATCCTGACCTCAAGGGCGTGGTGGTGCTGCGGCATGGCCGGCGCATCGCGGAGGCCTATTACAACGGCGACGACGCCACCACCCTTCACGACATCCGCTCCGCCACCAAAAGCCTGACCAGCCTGCTGATGGGCATCGCCATTGATCGCGGCCGGGTGGCGGGCGTGGACGCACCCATCGCGCGCTACCTGCCGGGTCCCCTGCCCGCGGGATGGGAGGCGATCACCATCCGCGACCTGCTGACCATGCGCTCCGGCCTGGCGGCCGACGACACCGACCCCGCCAGCCCCGGCAACGAGGACACGCTGGACGAGGCGGGGGAAAAGACCGGCGACTGGGCCACCGCAGCATTGGCCGTGCCCGTGCGGGAACCGCCGGGCCGCACCTACCAGTACTGCTCCCTCAACGCCTTCCTGACCGGCCTGATCGTGGAGCGTGCCACCGGCCTGAGCCTGGACAGGCTGGCACAAGAGGCCCTGTTCGCCCCCCTGGGCATCCGGGCCCATGACTGGCGCACTCTGCCCGGCGGCCACGGCACCGGCCAAGGCAACCTGTCGATCACCGCTCGCGACGCCGCCACCATCGGCCAGATGGTGCTGAACCAGGGCGTCCATGGCGGCCGCCGCATCGTCAGCCAACACTGGCTAGACGACAGCCTGGCCCGCATCCACCCCATCGCCGCCAGCGACCCCTACGCCGATTTCTACGGCTACATGTGGTACGCCAAGGATGAGCCGGCGGGTGGCGGCCGGACCGTGCCGGTGCACTTCGCCTCCGGCAACGGCGGCAACAAGATCTACGCGGTGCCATCGCTGGACCTGGTGGTGGCCATCACCTCCAGCGCCTACGGCAAGGGCTATGGCCAGCGGCGGTCGCAGGATATCCTGTTGGGTATTCTGGCGACCCTATTTTGATGCCCTGGGCCCGACGCCCTGGGGCCTGAGGAACAGCGGCCGCCCAACAGAGGAGGCCGCCCCATGAAATCCTGCCTGCAACCCGGCCTGCGCCACAGCGAAAGCCTGACCGTTGACGCCAGCATGCTGGTGCCCGCCCTGCCCGCCGCCTTCGGTGGCTTCCACGACATGCCGCCGGTCTTCGCCACCGCGCAGATGGTGGCCTTCATCGAATGGACCTGCGTGCAGGCCCTGGCGCCCTATTTGGAACCCGGGGAGCGCACCGTCGGCACCCATGTCGATGTCAGCCACGTGGCCGCCACGCCCTTGGGCATGACCGTCACCGCCACCGTGGAACTGATCGCCTTCGATGGCCGCGCCCTGCGCTTCAAGGTCGCCGCCGTTGATGCCACCGGCCTGATCGGCGAAGGCTTCCACAGCCGGGGCGTGATCGACTACGCCCGCTTCATGGCCCGGGTGGAGAAGAAGGCGGCGTGCTGAAGAACCCGACATGGAGGCCGGGCGCCCTCACCGAAAGAAAAATTTTGGGCGCCCTGTCGGTTTCGGATGGCCCGGCCCGTCCTTCGGGTACTGCTTCCTGACAGGAGAGGACAATGGCCAAGCAAATCTTCATCAACCTGCCGGTGCGGGACCTGCCCAAGGCGATGGCGTTCTATACCGCCATCGGGGCGGTGAACAATCCGCAATTCACCGACGAGACCGCCGCCTGCATGGTGTTCTCCGACACCATCTTCGTGATGCTGCTGACCCACGATAAATGGCGGGTTTTCACCCAGAAGCCCATCACCGACACCCACGCCAGCGGAGCCTTGATGCTGGCCCTGTCCTGCGATGACCGCGCCGCCGTGGACACCATGGCCGAAACCGCGAGCCGGCACGGCGGCAAGGCCGACGTGAACCCCAGCCAGGATCTCGGCTTCATGTACAGCCGCAGCTTCGAAGACCCGGATGGCCATGTCTGGGAGCCGCTTTTCCTGGACGCCGCCCAACTCCCGCCCCAGCCCTAGCCGGACGTGGCGGGGTAAGTCTCAGCGACGAGACTGGGGAGGAATGGGCCTGGACCGGGCGTTGGAATTGCTTCTCACGTCCGGTCCCGGGTCTTCCATTCCGACAGCCATTAACACTCATCGCCGAGCGGCGTACACTTGAATGGAATGAAAAAACATTCTCCATAAATATTTATGCTGTTTTATTACTTACGATCCAATTTCTATTTTTCGTTGTTTGGCTTGTTAAATTTTCCGACCAGTCGCCAAACAGTCGTTTTGTGCTCCTCAAAACTACCACCGATCTCCAATCCAGCTTTAAGTACTGACGCACTGATTCTGGCGTCTATGCCGTAATTATCTGTGCTGCTAACAATCAAGGAGAAATCGCTTAACCCGAATTCTATTCTCCCGCGAGCTATACTTTGCCACATTGATTCATGTGGGTACCAAGATAATCCAGATGGCAATTTTGGCTCCGTAGAACCAGACAATGATGCCGAGAACAAAGTTCTACGCTCGCTAGAATCTTCCTTCTTTCCATCCAGAGATGGTGAAATGTTTCTAGCTGGTAGATTGGCTGAAATTTTTGCCGAAAACTCGTTAGACCAGCCCGTTACATGCTCAATTTCTAAACTCTCAGCACCAAGACTCATAAGAAGAAGCATAGCTTCCGAGAATTTGTGCTCAAACACAATTCTATGAAAATCTGCCATAGTACAATAAGCCCTCGGCAGCACAGGGTGGCACACATATACGACACCCTCCCGCGGATGACCTGGAGGGAATATTAAATCACTTGCATCATCAAAAGAAATATCTCTTATTGGGACACCGCTTTCACGTGCTTTATCGAGAGCTTTATAGGCTTCTATTCCAACACCAACTATTAATTTTGCTAGAGAATATTCTAAACCACCAATTTTTAGGGCAGCATTCGCAACAGAAGTCCAATCTAAGCTTTCATTTTTCTTTTTTAACGCCGATTCCTCCTGATTTGATGCCGCTTCAATGACAGCTTTATTAGAAACAGCAATCAATCTTCTTTCGTAGTAGGCTTCATCGCCGATCTTTTTCACCACATTACCTCCACTTTAAAAATTATATCCCATTTGGTATACGGCATATTAGAGCGCCCCTATTCAAATTTCACCATATGATTGGCGACATTCCGATTCTGGGAGCGTAGAATGCGCTTAAATAAATAATGTTTTAGGTTATCTCCGCATACTGAAGGATGCGACAGCGCCCCCCACCGCGCCAAGAAAGAAGACACCTTTGCCTTGGGCCCCAGCGACTTCTGGGCCCCTGCCTGATACCGCAACGCGTTCAGGAGGATCAGGGCATGACACAAGAGACCATCCGCAATCCCGTGGAATGGACATGGGAACGGCTGGGCGAGGCGGCGGCGGGTGTCGCCTCCGTCGGCCGGGCCATCGGGCATATGGAGGACCTGCGGGCACGGGAGGCGCCCCTGGTGCGGCGCATCGGGGTGGCCGACCTGGGCGAGGCCATCGCCGCCGGCTTCCGCGACTTCGGCGCCTTCCGCACCGACGTCTTCGCGCTGTGCATCATCTACCCCATCCTGGGCTGCGTGCTGGCCCGGGCGGCGGTGAACCTGAACATGCTGCCGATGCTGTTCCCGCTGGCCTCCGGCTTCGTGCTGGTGGGTCCGGTGGCGGCCATCGGCCTGCTGGAGATGAGCCGGCAGCGGGAACGCGGCGCCCAGCCCAGCTGGCGCGAGGCGTTCGGCCCCCTGCGGTCGCCGGCCATCGCCGCCATCGCGGCCCTGGGCTTCCTGCTGACCATCATTTACTTCGCCTGGCTGTATGCCGCCCAGGGCATCTATGACGCCACGCTGGGCCCGCAGCCGCCGGCCTCGGTGGCGCAGTTCGCCGCCGACGTGGCGGGCACCCGCGCCGGCTGGACCATGATCGCGGTGGGCTGCGCCGTGGGCGCCTGCTTCGCGGCCGTGGTGCTGGCCATCGCCGCCATCAGCTTCCCCCTACTGCTGGACCGCGACGTGCCGCTGCACACCGCCGTCGGCACCTCCCTGCGGGCGGTGGCCCGCAACCCGGGGGTGATGGCGCTGTGGGGCCTGATCGTGGCCGGCAGCCTGCTGGCGGGCACGCTGCCCGCCTTCGTCGGCCTGATCGTGGTGATGCCGGTGCTGGGCCACAGCACCTGGCACCTCTACCGCCGGCTGGTGGTCTGACGCCCGCCGGTGCCTGCGCCTTCTTAGGCCTGGGCCAGCGCCTGGGTGAGGTCGGCCAGGATGTCGTCGATGTGCTCGATGCCGATGGACAGGCGGACATAGCCGGGGGTGACGCCGGTGGCCGCCTGGTCCTCGGCCGACAGCTGGGAATGGGTGGTGCTGGCCGGGTGAATGGCCAGGCTGCGCGCGTCGCCGATGTTGGCCACGTGGTAGAACAGCTTCAGCGCATCGATGAAGCGGCGGCCGGCGTCGGCGCCGCCCTTCAGCTCGAAGCCCACCAGCGCGCCATGGCCGCCCTTCAGCACGGCGTCCGCCCGGCGGCGCAGTTCCCCCGTCTGACGGCTGGGGTGGATGACGTCCGACACCTTGGGATGTTCCGCCAGGAAGGCGGCGACGGCGCTGGCGTTGCGGTTATGCTCCCGCATGCGCAGCGGCAGGGTCTCCAGCCCCTGGATGGCCTGGAAGGCGTTGAAGGGGCTGAGCGGGGCGCCCACGTCGCGCAACAGGGTGACGCGGGCACGCAGGATGTAGGCGATGGGGCCCAGCGGCTTCACCGCCTGGGTCCACACCGCCCCGTGATAGCTGGGGTCCGGCTGGTTCAGCAGGGGGAAGCGGTCGGCGTGCGCCTCCCAATCGAAAGTGCCGCCGTCGATGAGGGCGCCGCCGATGCTGGTGCCGTGGCCGCCGATATACTTGGTGGTGGAATAGACGACAACGGCCGCCCCATGGTCCAGCGGGCGGGCGATGATGGGGGTGGCCGTGTTGTCCATGATCAGCGGCACGCCCAAGTCGCGGCCGATCGCCGCCACCTCGGCGATGGGGAAGACGCGCAGCTTGGGGTTGGGCAGCGTCTCGGCGTAATAGGCGCGGGTGCGGTCGTCGGTGGCGCGGCGGAAGTTCTCCGGATCCGACGGGTCGACGAAGCGCGCCTCGATGCCCAACTGCTTGAAGGTGTTGGCGAACAGGTTCCAGGTCCCGCCGTACAGATCGGTGGAGGTGACGAAGTTGTCGCCAGCGCTGGCCACGTTCAGGATGGCGAAGGTACTGGCCGCCTGGCCCGACGCCACCGCCAGCGCCGCCACCCCGCCCTCCAGCGCCGCCAGCCGCTGTTCCAGCACGTCGGTGGTGGGGTTCATGATGCGGGTGTATATGTTGCCCAGTTCCTTGAGCGCGAACAGGTTGGCGGCGTGCTCCGTGTCGCGGAACTGGTAGGACGTCGTCTGGTAGATGGGCACGGCCACCGCCCCCGTGGCAGGATCGGCGCGATACCCGGCATGCAGGGCCAGGGTCTCGGGGTGCTTGCTGTCTACGGCCATGGCGACATCCTCCGCTCATTATTCGTCGGTGCGGCGATTGTTGCCTCAGCCGTTCGGAAATTGCATCCACCGATGCATGCTTATTAAATTATTTCATTTATGGCGGGAAACGGGGGGCCGGCCGCACCGTGCGCCCGCTTTCTCTAGGCTGATCCAGTCACCCGCGCGCCTCCCGATCTAACCGTTTCGCGATACCGGGCCCGCCCTTTTCCGGCCACACACCGCTCCTACCCTTCCTTGCAGCCTCAAGACAGTTCAGCTGCCGGAGCGTGAAAATGCCCAAGGTCTCCCTGTTCAAGCGTTCCCTGGCCAAGGTCGGCCTGTTCGCCACCCTATTGACCATCGCGGGCAACGCCCACGCCGAAGAGATGATCGAGCCGGTGTTCGGCCTGATCTATGACCCGCAGACCGTGGTGTTCGAGCAGGCGCCGGACACCCTGCCCGGCCGCTGCCCCGGCCTGGCCCAGGCCGGCCTGGGGGATCGCATCCGCGTCTTCGGCCGGACGGAGGTGGACGGCACCCAATACTGGGCGCTGGGCGGCGAGGTCGTGGTGCGGCGCAAGGACCAGCCCATCGTGGTGCCCAAGGGTGCCGTCGTGGCGCTGACCGCCGATGGCTGCACCCTGCTGGGCCCCATCCGCGCCTTCTTCCAGTTCCCCAACCGCGTCCCGGCCGACGCCGTGTCCCGCCTAGCGGATGAGGTGGTGGAGCGCTACGAGTCCGCCTACGGCGGCGCGCCCGCCTTCACCGCCGTGCTGAAGAAACAGGACGCCGTGCCCCAGGCGCCCATGAAGGGCCTGCTGCGTGCGGCATTGGAACGGCACGGGGCGCTGTAACCCGCATGGCCGGGGGGCAGAACGGTTTAGACTGCGCTGGCCTGGAGCCGCGACAGGCGCGTCCGCGCCTCCTTGGCGCCGGGATTGTCGGCCAGGCCGAAGTCGCCGTGGAACACGGCATCGAGCGCGGCATAGCGGTCCAATGCCTCCCGCCATAGCGCCTCGGCTTCGCGCTGGTCACCGCGTCCCTCGGCATTGCAGGCAAGCGCGCGGACGGCGTTGGCCATTTCCAGGGGGGCGTCGCAGGTCACGCAGTGCCTGCGCCAGCCGCGTCAGCGCCTGGGGCAGATCAGCGCCGCCCGTCTGGCCGGAGGCACGCGACAGGGCCACCGCCTGGCTGGCCAAGTCGAGGGCTTCCGACAGCCGGCCCGCCCGCCGGGCGGCGGTAGCCTGTTCCAGAAGCTCTTTTGGATCAAGCATGCCGGCCATAGCCGCCTCCCCTCCCGGACACAGCCCGAATCTTAATCCGGGCCGCCGACATCAGGAAGGCGGGGATTGGTTGTACCGCCAGGGTACGGGGCCATTTGCGTTTTCCGCGCGCGCCTACCGCCGGCTGCGCGGCGGGGCGGAGAAGCCCGGGCGGCTGAGCTTGGAGGCCGGCAGCGGCGGCTTGTGGCCCCAGGCGGAGACGGGCTTGCCCTGGGGCTTGGGCGGCGGAGGGGGTGGTGGCGGCGGCGGCGGGTCGGTCTTCACGGTCTCACCCGCCGCCATCTTGGCCAGGTCGCTCATCAGCTTGCGCACGCCGTCCATGCGGGTCTCGGCGCTGTCCCAGGGGCGCAGCAGCACCAGCTTGTGGTCCGGCCGTATCTTGGCGGTGCCGGCCTGCTGCTGGATGAAGCTCACCAGGGCGGCCGGGTTCTTGAACTCGTTGTTGCGGAAGCCGATGACGGCGCCCTTGGGGCCTGCGTCCAGGGTCTGCACGCCCGCGTCGCGGCACAGGCGCTTGATTTCCACCAGGCGCAGCAGGTTCTCCACCTCCCCCGGCAGGGTGCCGAAGCGGTCCACCATCTCGGCGGCGAAGGCGTCGATCTCCGCCCGGTCCACCAGGTCGGCCACGCGGCGATAGAGCGACAGGCGGATGCCGAGGTCGGCAACGTAGTCCTCCGGGATCAGCACGGGCATGCCCAGCTGGATCTGCGGCGTCCATTGCTCCTCCGCCGCCTGCGCCTCCGTCAGGCCACCACGCGCGGCGGCCACCGCCTCCTCCAGCATCTGCTGGTACAGTTCCACGCCCACCTCGCGGATCTGGCCCGACTGCTCCTCACCCAGCAGGTTGCCGGCGCCGCGGATGTCCATGTCGTGGCTGGCCAGCTGGAAGCCCGCGCCCAGGCTGTCCAGCGTCTCGATGACATGCAGGCGCTGCTGCGCCGTCTGCGACAGCACGGTCTTGGGCTGATAGGTCAGGTAGGCGTAGCCGCGCACCTTGGACCGGCCCACGCGGCCGCGCACCTGATACAGCTGCGCCAGGCCGAACATGTCGGCGCGGTGGACGATCAGGGTGTTGGCGCTGGGGATGTCCAGGCCGCTTTCGATGATGTTGGTGGCCAGCAGCAGGTCGTACTTGCCCTCGTCGAAGGCCGTCATCACCTCCTCCAGCTGCGCCGCCGGCATCTGGCCGTGGGCGGTGATGACCTTCACCTCCGGCACCAGCTCCGCCAGCCGTTCCTGCAGCTTGGGCAAATCCTCGATGCGCGGGCAGACATAGAAGCTCTGCCCGCCGCGATAATGCTCGCGCAGGATGGCCTCGCGGATCACCACCGGGTCATAGGGCAGCACGAAGGTGCGCACGGCCAGGCGGTCCACCGGCGGGGTGGCGATCAGCGACAGCTCCCGCACGCCGCTCAGCGCCAGTTGCAGGGTGCGGGGAATGGGCGTGGCGGTCAGGGTCAGGACGTGCACGTCGGTGCGCAGTTCCTTCAGCCGTTCCTTCTGCTTCACGCCGAAATGCTGTTCCTCGTCCACGATGACCAGGCCCAAACGCTTGAACTGGATGCTCTTGGCCAGCAGGGCGTGGGTGCCGACCACGATGTCGATGGTACCGTCAGCCAGGCCAGCCTTGGTCTGGTTGGCCTCCTTGGCGCTGACCAGGCGCGACAGGTGCCCCAGGCGCACGGGCAGGCCGGCGAAGCGCTTCTCGAACGTGCGGGTGTGCTGGCGGGCCAGCAGGGTGGTGGGCACCACCACCGCCACCTGCAAGCCGCTCATGGCCGCGACGAAGGCGGCGCGCAAGGCCACCTCGGTCTTCCCAAACCCGACATCGCCGCACACCAGGCGGTCCATGGGCTGGCCGGAGTTCAAATCCTCCAGCACATCCTCGATGGCCTTCAACTGGTCGTCCGTCTCGGCATAGGGGAAGCGGGCGGCGAACTCGTCATAGACGCCGTCCGGCACCTCGATGGGCGGGGCCTTGCGCAAGGCGCGCTCGGCGGCGATGCGCAGCAGCGCGTCGGCCATGTCCTTCAGCCGCTTCTTGACCCGGGCCTTGCGCGATTGCCAGCCCACGCCGCCCAGCTTGTCCAGCTGCGCGCCCGATTCCTCGGAGCCGAAGCGGGACAGCACCTCGATGTTCTCGACCGGCACGTACAGCTTGTCGCCGCCATCGTAGAGGATGCGCAGGCAGTCGTGCGGGGCGCCGGTGACGGTCAGCGTCTCAAGCCCGTCATAGCGGCCGATGCCGTGGTCGACGTGGACCACCAGGTCGCCGGGCGACAGGCTGGCGGCCTCGGCGATGAAGTTGGCGGCGCGGCGCTTCTTCTGCGACGGGCGGGCCAAGCGGTCGCCCAGGATATCCTGTTCGGTGATGACCGCTAGGTCGCCGGTGGTGAAGCCGGTGTCGATGCCCAGCACGATGACGGCGGTGGCCCGTGCTTCCTGCGCCCCTACCTCCGCCCAGGTGTCGGCGGTCAGGGCCGGATCGATGCCGTGTTCCTTCAGCATCTTGGCCAGGCGGTCGCGGGCACCCTGGCTGTAGCCCGCCACCACCACGCGGCGGCCGTCGGCATGCATCTGGTCGATGTGCTGGCCCAGCGCGCGGAAGACATTCAC
The DNA here is from genome assembly GCF_007828035.1 of Nitrospirillum amazonense. Classification (GTDB taxonomy): domain Bacteria; phylum Pseudomonadota; class Alphaproteobacteria; order Azospirillales; family Azospirillaceae; genus Nitrospirillum; species Nitrospirillum amazonense. The sequence goes on from NZ_VITV01000002.1 coordinate 635,498, forward strand.
GTCCGGATTGGCGCGGGCGTCGGCGAAGTCGCGCCCCCGGCGGCCGCCGGCATCGGCCAGGTTGGGGTTGGAACCGCCCTTTTCGTCTTCGCGGGCGACAGCGGCGAAGGTCGACAGCTGGGCAACACAGCGCAGGGCCAGGTGCCGGTCCCAGGCGTCGCCATCCAGGAACATGGCGCCAGTCGGCACCGGCTTGTACACCGGCGTGCCGGACTTCTTCTCCACCTCCTGGAAGGTGCGGCGGGCCTCGTAGAAATCCGCAACCTGCGACAGGCGGGCGTCGCGCGCCTCCTCCGCCTGGGCGTCCAGGCTGACCATGGCGGCGGGGACATAGTCGAACAGCGTGTCCAGGCCGGCGTGGAACAGGGGCAGCCAATGTTCCATGCCCGGCATCTTGCGGCCGGCGCTGATGCCCTCATACAGCGGGTCGCTGTCGGTGATGGCACCGAACAGCTCGCGATAGCCGGTGCGGAAGCGCTGGACGGAAGGGTCGTCCAGGAACACCTCCGACATCGGTTTCAGGTCCACGCCCGACCGCTTTTCCGTGGTCATCTGGGTCATGGGATCGAAGGCGCGGACGCCTTCCAGCTCATCGCCGAACAGGTCCAGGCGCAGGGGTTCCGGCGTCGCCGGGGGGAACAGGTCGATGATGCCGCCGCGCACCGCGTACTCACCCGGCTCACGCACCGTCTGGGCGCGGGTGTAGCCGTTGTTGGCCAGGAAGCGCTGCAACTCATCGACGTTGAGGCGGCCGCCGACCTTGGCGCCGAAGGTGGCGTTGCGGAAGGCCAGGCGCGGCGGCACCTTCTGCAAGGCGGCGTTCAGGGTGGTGAGAACGACGAAGGGGCCTTTCGGCCGGCTGCCCAGCAGGGTGGTCAGCGTCTCGATGCGCCGGGCCACGATGTCGCCATTGGGCGAGACGCGGTCATAGGGCAGACAGTCCCACGCCGGGAAGGGCAGCACCGCCACATCGGGCGCGAAGAAGGCCAAGGCCTCCTGCACCCGAGCCATGCGCGTGTCATCCAGCGCCACATGCAGCAGGCCCGAGGCCCCCGCCTGCCGCGCCAGGTCGGCCAGCACGCGCGCGTCATGCCCCTCCGGCGCGCCGGCGACCAGCAGGCGGCGCGGCGTATCGGGGGTCAGGCTGGAAAGGACGGCGGACGGCAGGACGGTATCGGGCATGGGGGGCAAGCCAGGCGTTGGGCGGTGAAGGGCGAGGTCAGGCGACGCGGTGGGCTTGCAGCAAGGCCATCAGGTCCGCATCCAGGTCATCGGGGAACGGCGCGCGGCCCAGCAGCCAGTCGAAGACATCCGGGTCGTTCAGATCCAGCAAATGCTCGTACCGGTCCAGCTGTTCCACCGTGAAGGCCGGCACATGCTTTTCGGCGAAGGTGCCCATCAGCAGGTCCATCTCCTTCATCCCGCGATGCCAGCTGCGGAAGATCAGGCGCTTGCGCCGCACGGCCAGGGCGTCTTCGGGGGCGGCATCGGACAGGAGGTCGGTGGGCATGGCATGGCCTTTGGGAAACGAAAACTCGATTGGGATGCTTGGTGGCGACACTGGCCACGCCGCATCAGCCCCTGGAGTAACGGCAGACCCGGGCGCTGTCACGTCTTCAATGGCGGCGTGCCCGGCATGGCCGCACCATACACACGGCAGAACATATCGTAAACGCGCCTCGCGACAAGGGGTAGCCGGTCGACAAGCCGGCCCGCTAACATATAGGCATATGCCTACGGTTTTGCGTCCTGGAGCCTACCCCATTGCGTCCGCCCGTCCTCTATCCCCTGTTCGCGCCCATCACCAGCCTGCCCGGCCTGGGGCCCCGCCTGGGCAAGCTGGCGGAGCGGCTGACCGGCCCGCATGTGGCGGACATCCTGTGGCATCTGCCCACCGGCATCCTGGACCGCGCCAACGCCCCCAGCATTGCCGAGGCGCCGGAGGGCCGCATCGTCACCCTGACGGTGCGGGTGGACGGCCACATGCCGCCGGTGCAGCGCCACCGCCCCTACCGCGTGCGCTGTACCGACCATACGGGGGAGATGGAGCTGGTGTTCTTCCACGTGAAGGGCGACTGGCTGGAGAAGAAGCTGCCGCAGGGAACCATGGTGGTGGTCAGCGGCAAGGTGGAACGCTTCAACGGCCTGCTGCAGATGCCCCACCCCGACCATTTCGCCCCCGTGGAAGAAGGCGCCCCGCCGCAGGAGGTGGAGGCGGTCTATCCCCTGACCGGGGGCCTTAACCCCAAGCCGCTGCGCACCGCCATCCAGGCCGCCCTGGCCCGCGCGCCGGAACTGGAGGAATGGCAGGACCCGGCCTGGCTGGAGCGCCAGGGGTGGCCCGCCTGGAAGGCGGCGCTGGCCGGCGCGCACGACCCCAAGGGGGAAAAGGACGTCAACCCGCTGAGCCCCCTGCGCCAGCGCCTGGCCTATGACGAGCTGCTGGCCAACCAGCTGGCCCTGGCCCTGGTGCGCTGGCACCAGCGGCGGCTGGCCGGCCGCGCCACGGTGGGCAATGGCACCCTGCGCGCCCGCATCCAGGCGGCATTGCCCTATCAGCTGACCGGCGCGCAGGCGCAGGCGCTGGTGGAGATCGACGCCGACATGGCGCAGCCGGAGCGCATGCTGCGCCTGCTGCAGGGCGACGTGGGCAGCGGCAAGACCATCGTGGCGCTGATGGCCATGGCGACGGCGGTGGAGGCCGGCGCCCAGGCCGCCCTGATGGCGCCCACGGAAATCCTGGCGCGCCAGCACGCCGAAAGCCTGGCCGACCTGGCCGAGGCCGCCGGCATCCGCCTGGCCCTGCTGACCGGCCGGGACAAGGGCAAGGCGCGCCAGCAGGTGCTGGACCGCCTGGCGTCGGGGGAGATCGACATCCTGATCGGCACCCACGCCCTGTTCCAGGAGGACGTGGCGTTCAAGGATCTGGCGTTGGCGATCATCGATGAGCAGCATAAGTTCGGGGTGCACCAGCGTCTGGCCCTGGCGGCCAAGGGGCGTGGCGTCGACACCCTGGTCATGACCGCCACCCCCATCCCCCGTACCCTGACCCTGACCGCCTATGGCGACATGGACGTGAGCCGCCTGACGGAAAAGCCGCCGGGGCGCAAGCCGGTGGTGACCCGCGCCGCCGCCGCCGACCGCATCGAGGAAGTGGTAGAGCGCGTGGCCGCCGCCATCAAGACCGGCCAGCGGGTCTATTGGGTCTGCCCCCTGGTGGACGAGTCGGAAACGGTGGACCTCGCCAACGCCACCCTGCGGCATGCCACCCTGATGGAACGGCTGGGCGGGTGCGTCGGCCTGGTGCATGGCAAGATGAAGGGCACGGAGAAGGACGCCGTGATGGCCCGCTTCGCCGCCGGCGAGCTGTCCGTGCTGGTGGCCACCACCGTCATCGAGGTGGGCGTGAACGTGCCGGAGGCCACCATCATGGTGGTGGAGCATGCCGAGCGCTTCGGCCTGGCCCAGCTGCACCAGCTGCGCGGCCGCGTGGGGCGCGGCGAGCGCGCGTCCGCCTGCCTGCTGCTGTATGCCGCCCCGCTGGGCGAGACCGCCCGCGCCCGCCTGGACGTCATGACCTCCACCGAGGATGGCTTCATCATCGCGGAGAAGGACCTGGAACTGCGCGGCGCCGGCGAGGTACTGGGCACCCGGCAATCCGGCCTGCCGGAGTTCCGCATGGCCGACATCACCGTGCACGCCGACCTGCTCGCCACCGCCCGTGACGACGCCAGCCTGATGGTGGCCCGCGATCCCGACCTGGAAACCCCGCGCGGCCAGGCCCTGCGCGTCCTGCTTTACCTGTTCCAGCGGGATGAGGCGGTCAAGACGCTGCGGTCGGGGTGAGAACATCCGCGGAAGAACGGCACCGCAAAGCGCTCGACTGGGAAAGCCAGGAACCATCCGATTGACTTGAATTTATAATTTCATCTGGAGTGATCATGTATCACCACAATCACGCCGGCGTTGATTTCCGGGTATTCATACAAAAAATGGTCAAGTCGAAAATGGCCAGAACCTATATGGAGATCGGCGTCCGCGACGGCTCCACCTTGGCGATGATCGATTGCTCCGCGATTGGCGTTGATCCTGATTTTCAGTTCAGCTCCAGTCCCGTCGGCACGAAGCCGTCCCTTTTCCTATATCAAAAGACAAGCGACCAATTCTTCAGGGATCATGATGCAAGGGCAATATCAGGCGACACGCTTGATGTTGTGTTTCTTGATGGCCTACATCAATTTGAATATTTACTGAGAGATTTTATAAATAGCGAAAAAAGCTGCAATCGACACAGCCTCATCATGCTGGATGACTGCCTACCCGTGAACGCGGAAATGACCGAAAGGCGGCACAATGCACCGCAGCGAAAGAATCAAGACTATGCCGGGTGGTGGACCGGCGACGTCTGGAAAATGATCCCGATATTGAAGAAATATAGAAAAGACCTGCACATCACCCTCGTCGACACGACACCAACAGGCATCGTCTGCATCACCAACCTGAACCCATCTTCAACTATTCTGGAGGATAATTATTATGAAATACTCAAAGAATTTGACGATGCAGTCATGACAGATGAAAATATTGAGAAATTTTACCAAGAAAACGAGATTGATTCTTCGCAGGCGATAATGGCCGGCTTTAACGCGTCGCTCACGGTGGGTCCATAAGGAAAGCGACAGCCATCGAATAGGCGGCCAAGGCCCCAGCCCATAAAATCGTCGTCACTCCACCGATGAGCGGCGGATACCGGCATCGTTGTGGCAATGTTTGCACCCGGGGCGACGCCTGCAACCGCCAACTTGTGCCGCCGGGCTATTTCCTCCGCACAGTTGCAGCGCGGGATCAGCGCCGTATGTCCCATGGGGTTCCCCTTCAGGAGATACGCCATGGTCGCCACGCCCACTTCCACAGCCGCCACCCCAACGGGCCCCGCAGCCGATAAGGTCAGCCTGCGGACCCTGACGGTCGTCAGGCACGTCTTGTTGGGCTTAGGCTTCGGCTTGATACCGATGGTGATTTTCGTCATGCGACACGACCTGCCAACCAGCCGCGGCGCCCTTGTCGGCTCCGTTCTGGGGGGCGCATTGGGCGGCATGGCGAGCATGGGATTGATCGGGGCTTATCGCGCCCGCTCCATCCCGCCCGAGCAGCCCAGCGCCATCGGCCGGCTGAGGCTTACCCTCGGCCTGGCGCCTCTGGCCCTCATCTTCGTGGGCCTGGCGGCCCTGATGGTGATTTGAAGATCATCGCCAGCAAGTCCAGCCAATAGCCCAGCCCCAGCATGAAAGCCTTGGCCCACCCCCGCACGGGGGTGCCCGATACGATGCCATACGGGCTGAGCCGCTGGACCGAACGTCCCTCACCCCGCAGATACTCCATGGCCTGGCGGACCAGGGGATGGAACAGGTCGAGCGCGCCCACCGGATGCCGGGTGCCATCCGCGCTCTCCCATGCCTGTACCGTCGCAGCCGTCTCGTCGTCATAGCCCCGCACGATCAGGACACGCGGTCCCCCGTCGGAAAAGCGCCACAGGGTGTAGGCATAATAATAATCGTAGTAGCCGTCCGGTCCGATGTCGGAACAGTCGACATGGTGTGAGGCTTCCACGTTCACCAGCGGGCGTCCTTCGCAGGGATGGCCCGCATCGATATAGCGCGGCCGGCCATTCCGGCACGTCCTGACGAAGCGGCGCCCGGCTTTATTCCAACCGTTGCCGGACGACCCACCCCGCCAAAGTGACGGATGTTGGGGAGGCTCCTTCCCCTTAGCATGATGGTGTCCGGGCATGCCCGGCAACGCCACATGAACCATCGCCGGTCGGTGGCCGTATGACAGGCAGACACAAGGGGAAGGACACACATGACCATGGCCAGCGCCGCACCTACATCCAATACCCCGCTGTCCACCCCGCCGGCGCCCGCCCGTCTGCTGTCCATCGCCACCGCCCTGCCGCCCTATCGCCTGACGCAGGAGCAGGCACTGGCCGGCGCCCGCCAGGTCTTCGCCCACCGGCTGCGCGATTTCGACCGGCTGGCCCCCGTCTTCACCCATGCCGGCATCGAGGGCCGCGCCTCCTGCGTGCCGCTGGAGTGGTATCTGGAACCGCACGGCTGGGCGGAGCGCAATACCCTGTACCTGGAGCACGCGGTCGACGTGCTGGCCCGCGCCGCCACCCAGGCGCTGGACCAGGCCGGCCTCAAGCCCACCGACGTGGACGCCATCGTCGCCGTCTCCTCCACCGGCATCGCCACGCCCAGCCTGGACGCGCTGATCATGCAGCGCCTGGGCATGAGGCCGGATGTGGAGCGCATGCCCCTGTTCGGCCTGGGCTGCGCCGGCGGCGTGCTGGGCCTGGCGCGGGCGGCCACCTGGGCCACCGCCCGGCCCGGCGCCAACGTCCTGCTGCTGGTGGTGGAGCTGTGCGCCCTCAGCTTCCGCCGGGGCGACCTGTCCAAGGCCAACGTCATCGCCACCGCCCTGTTCGGCGACGGCGGGGCAGCGGCCATCCTGCGGGCCGGGCCCCGGGAGCCGGACGACGCCCCCGCCTTCCTGGCATCGGCCGAGCATCGCTGGCCCGACAGCCTGGGCATCATGGGTTGGCAGGTGGAGGACGACGGCATGGGCGTCATTTTCGCGCAGAGCATCCCCATCCTGGTGCGGGAGAAGCTGCCGGCCGTGGTGGGAGGCTTCCTGGACCGTCAGCGGCTGACCCTGTCGGACCTGGCCGGCGTGATCTGCCACCCCGGCGGCACCAAGGTGCTGGACGCGCTGGAAGAGATTCTCGCGCCCGCCGTCGAGGGTCTGAATGACGCCCGGGAAATCCTGCGCCAGCATGGCAACATGTCGGCGGTCACCGTGCTGTTCGTGCTGGAACGCTGCCTGCGCCAGCGTGCGCGCGGCCTGCAGCTGTTGTCCGCACTGGGCCCCGGCTTCGTCGCGGCGCTCGGCCTGATGCGGTTCTGAGAGGGCGTCATGGGATTCGCTTTGGGCGTTCCGCAAATCGTCGTCCTCTTGCTGGCCGTGCAGCGCCTGGCGGAGCTGCGCGTGGCCAACCGCAACACCCGCCGCCTGTTGGCCCAGGGCGGGCGCGAGGTCGGGCGGGCGCACTACCCGCTGTTCATCGTGCTGCACAGCGCCTGGCTGGCCGCGCTGTTCTTCCTGATCCCGGCGGACGCCCCCGTCGTCTGGCCGCTGGTGGCGCTGCTGGTTCTGCTGCAGGTGGGGCGTTATTGGGTCATCCACACCCTGGGGCCCTACTGGACAACGCGCATCATCACCCTGCCCCAGGCACCGCTGATCCAGGGCGGGCCCTTCCGCTGGATCCGCCATCCCAACTACTGCGTGGTGGTGGCGGAAATCGCGGCCGTGCCCCTGGCCTTCGGCGCCTGGCAGTTGGCCCTGGCCTTTTCCATCGCCAACGCCCTGTTGCTGACCCATCGCATCCGGGTGGAGGAAGCGGCCCTGGCGCCACGTCGCGGCGTGGTCCCGCAGGCCTGAACGGCGGCGCATTGGGTAAGGGGGGCGCCACCAAAAGGCGTGGGGCCGTTTACGGCGAGCGCGCGGGCCGTTATTGTCCGGCCCCAGTCCCTGTTAAATGGGACCCCTGTTAAATCGGCCCCCGAACGCAATGTTCGGGGGCCGGTGCGGATTCCGGGAGGGATCCGCATCGCGCCGACCCTATCCGGAGCCCATTCCCGTGATCGAAGCCGCGTCCCTCGACAGCATCGAACTGCTGGCCCCCCTGACGGCGGACCAGCGCGCCAGCCTGGCCAAGCAGTGCAGCTGGCGCCATTTCCATCCGCAGGAACAGGTGATCGACCGCGCGTCGGACAGCCGTGACGTCTGCTTTATCGTCGAGGGCCGGGTGCGGGTGGTGAACTACTCCCTCTCCGGCCGCGAGGTCACCTTCGACGATGTGGAGGCCGGCGGCTACCTGGGCGAACTGTCGGCCATCGACGGCGAGGCGCGGTCGGCCAGCATCGTCGCGCTGAGCGAGGTCATGGTCGCCTTCATGTCGCCGCGCCTGTTCCAGCAGGTGGTGACCCAGAACCCCACCATTGCCTGGGGCGTCATGACCCGCCTGGCCAGCATCGTTCGTTCCGCCACCGGACGGATCATGGATTTGTCGACCCTGGGTGCCAACAACCGCGTGCATGCCGAGCTGCTGCGCCTGGCCAAACCCACCCTGAAGGACGACAACACCGCCGCCATCTCCCCCATCCCGATTCACAGCGACATCGCCGCCCGGGTCAGCACCACCCGCGAAACGGTCGCCCGGGTGCTGGGCGACCTGTCGCGCGACAAGCTGGTCATCCGCCAGGACAACTCCCTTCTCGTCCGCGATTTCGCCCGATTGGAGGAGATGGTGGAGGAAGTGCGCGGCGACTGAGCCTTTGGGGTTAACCATGAGGTCAGTTTTTTGAAGTGTGACACGCTTGCCACGGTTTTTTAACTTTTCATCAATCGGTGTCGGAGCTATATAGGAGGGGCTTGACCGTGACGGATTTGACACTCTCAAGCCTTCAACCTCCTTATGAGGCTCCCTTCATCTTCGCCGGCTGTCCTGAGACAGCCGGCGTTTTTTTTGGTCCGTCGGCGGCCGCGGCCACCGACCATCCCATCCTTTTGCGCCTCTTGCGCGGCACTAAGCCGCCCCGTGCATTCGTGGATGCGAAGCACTACAAAAACGGATACAGTCATCCCTTGAATGCAATCGTGTGATTGGCATCGCGTCGCCCGGTCATGGCGACCCCAAAGGGGCGCCGGGGTGATCCGTGTCTCAGTACCTTTTCCCGGGCATCCAGTAGGGGGCGGAGGAAAAGGCGGACGTCATCGCCACCAGTCCGTGGCGACACCCAGAAGGGGTGTGGGTTCACGCCGAATACGAAGCGTCTCAAAGAGATGCGGTCGGAGGTGGGTATGGTTTCGCAGATCGGTCTTCTGACGCCGGCGCAGTTCGCCGCCATCACGACCACGAATATCCAGCGGCTGACGACTCAGGACGTCCAGGCGCTGACGACCGCCCAAATCAAGGCGATGACGACGCAGCAGGCGGCGGCCTTCCAGGTCAGCCAAATGGTGTTCAGTGCTACTCAGCTGCAGGCGTTCAGCGAAGCCGACATCACGGCGTTGGGTACGGACGATTTCAAAGCCCTGAAATCCACCCAGGTCGCCGGCCTCACGTCCAACCAGATACAGGCGCTGACCACGGATCAGCTGTCCGCCCTCACCACCGCCGACATCCAGGAATTCAGCAAGGCGCAGATCGGCGCCCTGACCACCGACCAGTTGGCGGCCCTGTCCACCGCCGACATCCGCGCCCTGACCGTCACGCAGCTGAGCGGCTTGACAACGGCCCAACTGGCGGGCCTGGGCTCTGACAACCTGTCAGCCCTGAACAGCACGCAGACGGCCAGCCTGACCGCCGCCCAGGTCAAGGCCCTGACAACCGACCAGCTGGCGTCGCTGACCACCGCCGACATCCGGGAATTCAGCGCCACCCAGATCGCGTCCCTGAGCACCGGCCAGACCGCCGGCCTGACGACGGACGCCGTTGCCGCCCTGACCACCGCGCAGGTGGCGGGCCTGACCACGGCGCAGATCCGCTCGCTTACCTCGGACCAACTGTCGGCCCTGTCCACGGCCGACGCCAAGGCCCTGTCGGTGACGCAGCTGTCGGCGCTGGGCACCAGCCAGGTTCCCTTCCTGACCAGCAACGTGCTGTCGACGCTCAGTTCCATCCAGGTGGCCGCCTTCTCCACCGTCCAGGTCAAGGCGCTGACCACCGATCAGCTGAACAGCCTGACCACGGCCGATATTCGGGAATTCACTAGCCTGCAGGTGGCGGCCCTCACCACCGCGCAGATCTCGGCCCTCAGCACCGGCAACCTGGCCGCCCTGACCACGATCCAGACGGCGGCGTTGAGCACCGCCCAGGTGGCGGCCCTGGGCACCGACCAGGTCGCGGGACTGACGACGGCGCAGGTGGCGAACCTCTCCGCCAACCAAGTCAAGGCGCTGTCGACGGATCAGCTGGACGCGTTGGGCACGGCCACGGTGCGGACGCTGTCCAGCATCCAGCTGGCCGCCCTGACCACGGCGCAGGTCGCCGGCCTCAGTACCGGCAACCTGTCGGCCCTGACCAGCGCCCAGGTGCAGAAGCTGTCGACCGCCCAGGTCCGCGCCCTGACGACGGACCAGCTGAACGGCCTGACCACCGCCGACGTGCGGGAATTCGCCGCGACCCAGGTGACGGCGCTCAGCACGGCGCAGATATCCTCCCTGGACACCGACAACCTGTCCGCGCTGACCACCACGCAGCTGACGGGGCTGACCTCGACCCAGCTGTCGGCGCTGAGCACCAGCCAGGTGGCGGCCCTGACCACCGCCCAGCTGGCCAGCCTGACGGCCGTGCAGCTGAAAGGCCTGGGTTCGGACCAGTTCAGCGCCCTGGGCACGGCATCGGTGCAGAAGCTGACGCCGGCCCAGGTGGCGGCGCTGACCACGGCGCAGATCGCCGGTTTATCCACCGACAACCTGTCGGCGCTGAACAGCGCGCAGGTGGCCGTCCTGGGCAGCCTGCAAATCCGCGCCCTGACCACCGATCAGCTGAACGCGCTGAATTCCGCGGACATCCGCGAATTCACCGTCACGCAGGTGGGCCAGCTGACCACCGACCAGGTGGCGGGCCTGGGCAGCGACGCGCTGGCGGCGCTCAGCACCGCCCAGGTCGCCAACCTGACCACGGCCCAGCTGCGCGCCCTCACGTCGGACCAGCTGTCCGCCCTGTCCACGGCGGACCTGCGCGCCCTCACCTCCCTCCAGATTCCCGGCCTGACTACCGGCCAGATCGCCACGCTGGGCACCGACGCCCTGTCCGCGCTCAACAGTGCGCAGGTGCAGAAGCTGACCAACGCGCAGGTCCAGTCGCTGACGACCGACCAGCTGAACGCGCTGGGAGCCGCGGACCTTAAGGAATTCGCGCCGGGCCAGATTGCGGCCCTGACCACCGCCCAAGTGGCCGGCCTGCGGACTGACACCCTGGCGGCGCTAAGCACCGCCCAGGTCGCGGCCCTCACCACCGCCCAGGTGCGGGCGCTGACCACGGACCAGCTGGGCACGCTGTCCACCGCCGACGCCCGCGCCCTGACGGCCACCCAGCTGGCGGCGGTGTCCACCGCACAACTGTCCGCGCTCGGCAGCGACGCCCTGTCGGCGCTCAGCGCCACCCAGGTGACGGGCCTGACCGGTGCCCAGGTCAAGGCCCTGACCACCGATCAGCTCAACAGCCTGACCTCCGCCGATATCCGTGAGTTTTCAGCCGCCCAGGTGGCGAGCCTGACGACGGACCAGGTGTCCGGCCTGGGCACCGCCAACCTGTCGGCGCTCAGCAGCGCCCAGGTGCCCAGCCTGACCAGCGCCCAGGTCCAGGCGTTGACCACCACCCAGCTGAACGCGCTGACCACCGCCGATGTGCGGGAGTTCAGCGCCACCCAGGTGGGGGCGCTGACCACCGCGCAGCTGTCCGCACTGGGAACCAGCCAGCTGACGGCACTGACCTCCCTGCAGCTGGCCGGTCTCACCACCACCCAGGTGGGGGCCTTGACCACCGACCAGGTGACGGCCCTGACCACGGCGCAGCTGGTCACCCTGTCGGCCACCCAGGTCAAGGCGCTGACGACCGACCAGCTGTCGGCCCTGCCCACCGCCAACCTGCAGAAGCTGACGGGCACCCAGATCGCGGCCCTGACCACTACGCAGGTGGCGGGCCTGGCCACCGGCACGCTGACGGCCCTGACCACGGCCCAGGTGGTCAGCCTGACGGCGGCCCAGGTGGGCGCCCTGACCACCGACCAGCTGAACACCCTGTCAACGGCCGAGGCGCGGGCCCTGACGTCCCTGCAGCTGACCAGCCTCAGCACCGCCCAGGTGGCGGCGCTGGGCACCGCCTTCCTGACGGCCCTCAGCAGTACCCAGGTGGCCAGCCTGTCGGCCGCCCAGGTCAAGGCCCTGACCACCGATCAGCTGGGCACCCTGCCCACGGCCGACGCCCGCGCCTTGACCGCCACCCAGGTGACGGCCCTGACCACCAACCAAGTGGCGGCGCTCAGCAGCGACGCGCTGTCCGCGCTGTCCGCCAGCCAAGTGGCCGGCCTGACCTCCGCCCAGATCCGCGCGCTGACCACCGACCAGTTGAACAGCCTGACCACGGCCGATATCCGTGAACTGTCCGGCACCCAGGTGGGCTTCCTGTCGACGGGTCAGGTCGCGGCCCTGGGCACCGCCAACCTGGCAGCCCTCAGCAGCGCCCAGGTTCCCAGCCTGAACAGCGCCCAGATCCAGGCCCTGACCAGCACCCAGCTGAACAGCCTGAACAGCGCCGACATCCGTGAGCTCAGCGCCACGCAGGTGGGGCAGCTGACCACGGCGCAACTGTCCGCCCTCGGCACGGACCAGCTGACGGCGCTGTCGTCCACCCAGGTCGGCGGCCTGACGACGGCCCAGCTGAACACCCTGACGACCGATCAGGTGGCGACCCTGACCACGGCGCAGGTCGCCAGCCTGACCGCCACCCAGGTCAAGGCCCTGAGCACCGACCAGCTGGACGCGCTCAGCACCGACACGGTGCGGACACTGACGGGCACCCAAGTGGCGGCCCTGACCACGGCGCAACTGGCGGGCCTCAGCACCACCAACCTGTCGGTGCTGACCACGGCCCAGGTGACCAGCCTGACGGCCGCGCAGGTGGCCAGCCTGACCACCGACCAGTTGAACACCCTGTCCACCGACGACGCCCGCGCCCTGACGGCGACCCAGCTGCAGGCCCTAACCACCGCCCAGGTATCCCAGCTCAGCACCAGCTTCCTGGCGACACTCAGCACAACGCAGATCAGCAACCTGTCGGCCGCGCAGATCAAGGTACTGACGTCCGATCAGCTGAACACCCTGCCCACCGCCGACGCCCGCGCCCTGACCGCCACCCAGGTCCAGGCCCTGACCACGGCCCAGGTATCCTCCCTGGGCACCGACGCCCTGTCGGCGCTCAGCGCCACACAGGTGGGCACCCTGAACAGCGCCCAAGTGCAGGCACTGACCAGCGGTCAGCTGAACAGCCTGACCACCGCCGACGTGCGTGAGTTCACCGCGGCCCAGGTGGGCCAGCTGACCACGGCACAGCTGTCCGCCCTGGGCACCAACCAGTTGACCGCCCTGTCCACCAGCCAGGTGCCCAGCCTGACCACGGCCCAGGTCAGCGCACTGACCACCACCCAGGTGGGTGTGTTGACGACAGCGCAGGTCACCAGCCTGTCGGCCGCCCAGGTCAAGGTGCTGTCCACCGACCAGATCAACGCGCTCGGCACCGATACGGTGCGGACGCTGACCGGCACCCAGGTCGCCGCCCTGACCACGGACCAGATCAGCGGCCTCGGCATCCCCTTCCTGTCCACCCTGACCACCGGTCAGGTGGCAAGTCTGACCACGCTGCAGCTGCATGCGCTGGGCACCGACCAGCTGAACGCCCTATCGACGGGGGACATACGGGCCCTGACGGCGACGCAACTGAGCAGCCTGGGTACCGACCAGGTGAGCGGCCTTGGGACCGACTTCCTACAGGCCTTGAGCACCACCCAGGTGTCCAGCCTGACCGCCGCCCAGGTCAAGGTGCTGTCGACCGACCAGCTGGACGCGCTGTCCACCGCCGACGCCCGCGCCCTGACCGCCACCCAGCTGGCCGCCCTGTCCACCGACCAGATCGCCGGCTTCAGCACCGACAACCTGTCGGCCCTGAACGCCACGCAGGTCAACAGCCTGACCAGCGCCCAGCTGCAGTCGCTGGGCACCGGTCAGCTGAACGCCCTGACCACATCGGACGTCACTGAATTCACGGCGGCCCAGGTCGCCCTGCTGACCACCAGCCAGCTGGCGGCCCTGGACACCGCCCACGTCGGGGCCCTGACAACCACCCAGACCGCGGCGCTGACCACGGCGCAGGTCGGCGCGCTGACCACCGCCCAAGTCGGCGGCCTGACCACCGCCCAGGTGGCCAGCCTGTCGGCCACCCAGGTCAAGACGCTCAGCACCGACCAGCTGAATGCCCTATCGACTGGCGACGCACGCGCGCTGTCCGCTACGCAGCTGGCCGCCCTGACGACGGCCCAGCTCTCCGGCCTCAGCACCACGGTGCTGTCGGCGCTGAGCAACACGCAGCTGAGCAGCCTGTCGGCCAGCCAGATTCAGACGCTCAGCACCGACCAGTTGAACGCGTTGAGCACGTCGCAGATCAGGGGCCTGTCGCCCACCCTCATCGCCGCGCTGACCACGGCGCAGATATCGGGGCTGGATACCGACAACCTGTCGGCGTTGAGCGGCCCGCAGGCCACCGTGCTGACCACGGCACAGATCCAGGCGCTGACCACCAGCCAGCTGAAGGCGCTGTCCACCGCCGATATCCGCGAATTGTCCGCCAGCCAGCTAGGCGCGCTGACCACCAGTCAAATATCCGGCCTGACCACGGACGACGTGTCGACCCTGACAGCGACGCAGGTGGCGGGCTTGAGCACGGCTCAGATCGGGGCCCTCTCCACCGCCCAGGCGGCAGCGTTGACCACCACCCAGGTCTCCGGCCTGTCGCTGACCCAGGTGAAGGCGCTGGGTACGGCGCAGCTGGACGCCCTGGCCACCGACCGCATCGTGAATCTGACGCCGGCGCAGGTGACGGCCTTGACCACGGCGCAGTTGGCGGGCCTCAGCTCCACCAATCTGTCGGCGCTGAGCGGCACCCAGGTCGCCCTGCTGAACAGCACCCAGATCGACGCCCTTAGCACGACGCAGATCAGCGCCCTGACCACGGACGATATCCGGGAGTTCACGGTCAGCCAGGTGCCGATGTTCACCACCGACCAAATCCCGGGCTTCAGCACCAACCTGATCGTGGCGATGTCGTCGGACCAGGCCAACGCCTTTAGTGGCGACCAGTTGGGCGTGTTCACCTCGGACCAGACCAACGCGTGGCAGACGGCCCGCACGTCCTGAGCCTGAGGACCGAAAGGGGGCGAAGGGCGGCTCTCAGGCGCCGGCCAGGCTCCACAGGGCGGTCCCGGCCACCAGCGGGCGGTCGCCGTCATGGACGCGGACCTCGGTCACCAGCTGCGACCAGTTGCGGCGGATCAGCCGCGCCTCGCCCTGTACCAGGGTGCCGCGCGGGCCGCTGCCTAGGTGGTTCAGCGTCAGGTTCAGCAGCACCGCCTCCCCCTCCGGCACGCCTTCGTCACTGATGGCGCGCAGGCAGACCAGTTCGGCGAAGGATGAGAGGACGGAGGTGTGGATCTGGCCCGTGCCGGCCAGGTGGCGTTCATCGGCGACGAAGGCGCGGACCCAGCCGCCATCCCCGCCGCCGCGAGCCGGCCGGCCCTCCCAGAAGGGGCCGATATGGGCGATGAAGCCGGGGGTCACGGGGCAGAGGGCCCAGCCCTCCGTACTTGTCTCCACCACGCCGCCGTCCGCCATCATGTGCCCCGCCCTCCCCTGGTTCTCAGGTGAACGACATCAGCCGTTCACCCGCGTGAACTCGCGGAAGGTCACGGCGATCTTGTCCTCGACGATGGTGACCTCGCCCCGGCCGACGGTGCGGCCGGAAACGATGATGTCGGACAGGTCGTCGATCTTGCGGTCCAACTCCACGATGGCGCCGCGGCCCAGCTTCAGCAGGTCGCGCACCCGGATGGTGGAGGTGCCCAGCACCACCGACACCTCCACCACCGTGTCATAGATGGCCGACAGTTCGGGCGCTGACGACATGGTGGCGCCGCCACCGCCGAACATGGCATCGATATCGTCCTGGTTGCTCATGTCGCCGGATCCCGTATTCGCAAGTCCCGCCCGTGGGATACCGCATGACATTACCATGACCCGGCAGCCAAGCGAGTAGCGATTTGGATGCATGCTCCGGCAAGGGCTCGCGGTGGTCGCCTATATCCAGCAGGCCGCGGCCAGCCCAGGGGCTTCCGCGTCGGCGCCTCGCCCCGGCGCCTCGTCCCACAGGTGCGCCTCCACCCGGTTGCGGCCGCCGGCCTTGGCGCGGTAAAGCGCCTGGTCGGCAGCATGGACCAGGGCCGCCCAACCCACGCCAGGCGCGAGATTGGCGCGACCGACGCTGACCGTGCATCGCAGCGGCGTTTGCGGGTCCACGACCAGGTCGGCGACGGCCTGGCGGATGCGTTCCGCCACGGCGGCCACCGTGGCCATGTCGGCGTCCGGCAGGGCGACCGCGAATTCCTCGCCGCCGACGCGACCCAGGATGTCCGTCGCGCGGACGACGCCGGCAATGGTTTGCGCGACACGGGTGATCACCATGTCACCCACGCCATGGCCCCACCGGTCGTTGATGGCCTTGAAGTGGTCGATATCGACCATCAGCACCGCCAGCATGCCGCCCCGCTGGTGGGCCCGCGCCACCAAACGCTCCCCCTTTTCCCAGAGGACACGCCGGTTGGCGATGCCGGTCAGGGGATCCTGCTCCGCCAGGCGGATCAGGCGCGCCTGCAACCGCTGCCCCACCATCCACAAATAGCCGAGGGTCAGCGTGAAGGTAACGCCGGCCCGCAGCATCAGCCCTATGGAGGTGGTGGAATCTCGCAGGTCACCGATCACCACCTGGCCGTGCGGCAGCACCATCAACGCTTCCCAACCCATGCGGGTCAGCAGCACCGCCGCCCAGGCCACGTTGAATCCCGCCATCGTCCAGGCGGCGATCCTCAGATCGCGCTCCGCATGGCGGAGCAGAAGCCAGGCGCAGCCCATCGCCAGCAGGAAGCGGCAACCGCAACCCAGGATGACGTTGATGGGCAAGTTCAGACCGACCCCCAGGAAAAGGCCGATCTTGGCGCACGACAGCGCCGCCGCGGGAAGCAACAGCCAGAGCGTGCGCCGGGGCCGGTCCAGGAACGAGAGGATGCCGACGTAAGCCAACATCGTTCCCCAATCCAGCAAGAGGTTACCGATCAAGCTGAACGCCGGTATGGGCCGGTTGGCGTGGGGCGTCAGGACGATCAGCATGCCAGCTGCATTGAACAGGTTCGAGGAAACCCAGAACCAGACCGCCCTGCCCGCCTTCAGCGTACGACCGACGGGAAACAAACAGAAGGCGGCGATGACATGCAGCAGAATATTCACGTCGAGAAGTGTCAGGACATGCATTTCACTTCCACCGCCGCGCAATACCGATAACGGCCGGATATTCCCCATAGAATCGACCGGGGCGCCCGCGATAGGACAGCGAAAATAAATCCGTCAACCGGACACCGGAACCCGATGATGATACTAGCACACAACTGTTACCGGAGTGGACGATGCCCACGCGCTACCTGGAAATGCAGATCTGCAAAATCAGGGGAGCCGGGCGGAAGCGGTGCGCCGCTGGGCCACGAAGGCCGCCGCCTCCCGCCAGGGCCCTAGCGTGAAGAAGCGCCGCGCCTGGCCGGAGGGGGACGGCAGGACGAACAGGACGATTCCCTCGAAATCCTGGGCCTGGCGGCCATACACCGGGCTCCCGACCAGGCCGAAGTGCCCCGCCAGGAAGACGGACGCGGCCGTCTTGCTGGTGAAGGCGACGGCGCCGGGGCGATGGCGCCGCATCTTCTCCACGAAGGCCGCCACGTCATAGGCGGCGGGGTCCAGGTCGACGTCATTGCCGAACTGGGTCTTGTTCAGGTCGGTCAGGCCCAGGCCCAGCCCCGGCAGGGTGGGATATTCCTGCGGCGTCAGGCGCGTGGGCGTGAAACCAGCGGCATGCAGGCTGGGCCAGAAGGCGTTGCCGGGCTTGGCGTAATAGGCCTTGGCCGCCATGGAGGCGCGGCTGGGCGCCGTGCCGCAGAACACCAGGTGAAGGCCGGGAACAAGAACATCGGGGATCAGCATGGCGCAAAGATAGGGATGGTTCCCATCCCGCGCCAGTGCCGCCCCCCCCTTGACCTCACTCCGCCGGCTGCTGCGCCAGTTCGTCCGTATGCCCGCCGACGGTGCGGGCGATGGTGAAGAAGTTGACCAGCACGCCGAAGGCGACGAACAGCAGGCCGTCGATGTAGCCCGCCAGGTCGGTGGAACCGGCGGCGAAGAACAGGCCCAGCACGGCCACGATGATGCCCATGCCATGAACGATGACGGCCGGCAGGGTGTTGGACGCTTTCATGACTCACTCCATCAGGCTAAACGGATCAGGTGTGCCGCTTGGGCAGCGGCGTTTCATCCTCGTACAGGATGCGGGTGGCGGAGCCGTCGAGGTCCTCGAACTGGCCGTCGCGCACCGCCCAGAGGAAGGCGCAGAGCCCCAGCCCGCCCAGCAGCAGGGCGGCGGGGATGAGGAAAAGCAGGCTGTTCATGACTGACCTCCGTCGGGGGATTTCCTACCGCCCAGGCGCAGGGCGTTGGCCATGACCGCCAGCGATGAGCCGGACATGGCAGCCGCCGCCACGAAAGGCGTCGCCAAGCCGGCCATGGCCACCGGCACGGCGCACAGGTTGTACAGCAGGGTGAAGGCCAGGTTCTGGCGCACCAGGGCGCGGGCCCGCCGGGCGACAGCCAGCGTCTCCGCCACCGCCGCCAGGCCATCGCCCTGGAACACCACGTCGGCCGCGGTCTGGGTCACGTCCACGGCGCTGGCCGGGCTGAGCGAGACATCGGCAGCGGCCAGCGCCGCGGCGTCGTTCAGCCCGTCGCCCACCATCAGCACCCGGCGCCCTTCCGCCCGCAGGGCCGCTAGGTGGGCGCACTTGTCGGCCGGCCGGGCGTCGGCGCGCACGATATCGATGCCGACCTCCGCCGCCAGCGCCTGGGCGGTGATGGCGCGGTCGCCGGACAGCAGCTCCACCCGGTAGCCGGTGGCCTTCAGCTCCGCCACCACAGCGGCGGCGTCGCGGCGGGGCCGGTCGGCGAACAGGAAGCGCCGGGGCGGCTGGCCGCAGCGGCTGAACCACAGCTCCGGCCCCGCCCGCCCCTCGTCCACACCCCCATAGACAAAGTCGGTCACGCCGCAGAAGGCGCGCGACCCCAGGCGAACGAAGCCCTGCGGCCCCCGCCAGCGCAGGCCACCGCCCGGCACCTCCACCACGCCATCGGCCACGGGGCCGGGACCGGCGGCGCGGGCCAGCGCGCGCGACAGGGGGTGGCGCGACGCGCGGGCCAGGCGGGCGGCCAGTTCCAGTTCCGCCGCCGCCAGGGTGGGATCGGGCAGCAGGTCGGGGCGGCCCAGGGTCAGGGTTCCGGTCTTGTCGAACACCACGGTGTCGACGGGTGCCAGGCGCTCCAGGGCGGTGGCGGACTTCAGCAGGATGCCCTGGCGCATCAGCCGGCCGCTGGCCGCCACCTGCACCGCCGGCACCGCCAGCGCCAGGGCGCAGGGGCAGGTGATGATCAGGACGGACACGGCGATCAGCAGCGCCTGGTACCAGGCGGCATGGCCCAGGAACACCCAGGCCAGGAAGGTGGCCAGCGCCGTCAGGTGCACCACGGGCGTGTAGGCCCGGGCGATGCGGTCGGCCAGCAGGACATGGCGCGCCCGCCCCTGCTCCGCCGCCTCCAGCAGGCGCACCATCTCCGCCAGCAGCGTGCCCTCGCCACTGGCGGTGGCGATCAGGCGCAAGGGAGCGGTGCGGTTGATCATGCCGGCGAAGACCTGGGCGCCGGGTGCCACCGCCAGGGGCAGCGTCTCGCCCGTCACCAGGCTGGCGTCCAGGTCGGACACGCCCTCGGCCACCGTGCCGTCCACGCCGATGCGCTCCCCCGCCGCCACCAGCACCGTGGCGCCCAGGGGCACGCGGGCGGGGGGCAGGACCTGGGGCAGGCCGTCGGCGCCCAGCACCGACACGGGCGCCTGGTTCAGCGCCAGCAGGTGGGCGGCCGCCGACCGCGCGCGGCCCCGCGCCCGGCTGTCCAGGTAGCGGCCTACCAGCAGGAAGAACAGCAGCATGACGGCGCCGTCGAAATAGGCGTGCTCCCCATGCTGGGCCGTCATCACCACGCTCATGCCCGTGGTCAGCAGCACGCCCACGGAAATGGGCACATCCATGTTGGTGCGGCCGGCCCGTAGCGCCGCCAGCGCCGACTGGAAGAAGGGCTGCCCGGCAATGGCCACCGTGGGCAGGGCGATCAGCGCCGACACCCAGTGCAGCAGCGTGCGGGTGGCGTCGCCCATGGCATCGGCGCCGGACCAGACCGAGACGGACAGCAGCATGACGTTGGCGGCGGCAAAGCCCGCCAGCGCTAGACGGCGCAGCAGCGCCCGTTCCTGCGCCGCCGCCGGATCGCCCCCCGCGCCGGCGCCGCCGAAGGGCGCCACGCGATAGCCCAGGCCCGTCACCAGCCGGGCATACTCCACGGCCTGGGCGGGGGTGCCCGTCCAGCGCAGGGTCAGGCAGCGGGTGGTCAGGTTGGCCCGGGCCGAGCGCACCTCGGGATGGTGCTTGGTCACCGCCGCCTCGATCAGCCACAGGCAGGCGCCGCAGTGCAAGCCGTCGATGCTGAGGCGCAGCAGGCAGCTGCCGTCCGGCGCCACCGCCACCGCGTCGGGCAGGCCCAACAGAGGATCGGCGCCGTCCCCGTCGTCCGCCACGGCGGGGGCGGCGGCCTCCGCCGGCCGGCGGTCGTAATAAGCGTCCAGCCCCAGGTCATGGATCAGGGTGTAGGCGCCGGCACAGCCCTGGCAGCAGAAGGCACCCCGCTCCGTCGCCGCCCCCAGCAGGGGCTGGCCGCAATGCCGGCAGTGCGTCGTCAGGCTGTCCAAGGGCATGGGGCGCGTCCTATCCGCCTTACTTCACGAACAGCCGGCGGGTCAGGTGGTACCAGTTGGCCCCCTTTTCCGCCTTCAGCTTCAGGTCCCACTGCCCGTGCTTGGGCAGGGTGACGGTAGCGGTGTAGCGGCCGTTGCCGGCGGCGGTGAAGGTCAGCGGCACGTCGGGCATGATGTCGATGGGCCGCACTAGGCGGCCGGTCAGGGCCATGCCGTCCAGGACGGTGCCGTCGCGGTCGGTGATGCGCACGGTCAGCACACCCGTCCCTTTAGCGCTGTCGGCGGCCGGCTCGATATCCGCGTCGAACACCCAGCCCAGGGCGTCCTGCTGGGCCTGCGCCTCCAGCACCTTGTTGTATTCGATGCCCCGTTCATAGGGCTTGGCGGTAACGATGCCGGTCCAGCTATGCATGGCGTAGTAGATCAGGATGCTGTTCACCACGATCACCACGCCCATGCCGCCCACGAAGATCCAGGGGATGAGGGAGCGCTTGGGCTTGAGCGGTTGGCGGCGGGGCATGTCGATGACGGTCATGACGGTCACTCCTCAGGATCAGGGCCTGGCAGATCAGGGCTTGGCGCCGGGGCCCATGAAGACGCCCTCGTAGAAGGTGGGGCGTGCCGGGGCCGGCCCCTGCTCCGTCAGGCTGAATACCAGGGGGATGGAACCCTGGGCACCGCCATCGCGGGTCATCGACTGGCGCGGTAGGCTGACGAAGACGCGGAAGGTGGCGACGGCGTCGCCGTGCACCGGCAGCGTCACGCCATCGCTGCCATGAGCCTCGCCCACATCCTGTACGACCAGGGTCGCGCCCGGCTGGCCGACCACGCCCAATTGGAAGGCGCTTTCGCCCCGCCGCTTGTTGATGACCTTGATGGTGTAGCCGTTGCGCAAGGAGCCATCCGACAGGGTGACATACAGCGGCGCCCGGTCGCGCAGCACGCTGATGCCCATGGTGGCGCGCGTTTCCAGGGCGGTCAGCATCACCCCCGCCACGATCGCCAGCACCAGGGTGTAGATCACCACGCGCGGCCGCAGCAGGCGATAGCGATTGGCCTGCCCGCCCGCCTTTGTCTCCTGGTTGGCCAGGGTGTCGAAGCGGATCAGGTTGGGCGGACGGCCCACTTTGGTCATGATCTCGTTGCAGCTGTCGATGCACAGGCCACAGCCGATGCACTCAAGTTGCTGGCCATCGCGGATGTCGATGCCGGTGGGGCAGACGGCGATGCACTGGCCGCAATCGATGCAGTCGCCCCGGCCTTCCCAGCTGGTGCCGGCCTTGTGCGGCCCGCGCCGCTCGCCGCGCCAGGCCTCATAGGTCACCACCAGGGAATGCACGTCCAGCATCGAGCTCTGAAAACGGGGCCATGGGCACATATAGGTGCAGACTTGCTCACGTGCCCAACCGGCCAGGACATAGGTTGTGGTGGTGAAAA
The DNA here is from genome assembly GCF_007828035.1 of Nitrospirillum amazonense. GTDB lineage: Bacteria > Pseudomonadota > Alphaproteobacteria > Azospirillales > Azospirillaceae > Nitrospirillum > Nitrospirillum amazonense. Next base: position 657,720 of record NZ_VITV01000002.1, read on the forward strand.
GGCCGACGAAGAAATATTCACGCATGGTGGCGTGACCGGTCAGCAGCGCCTTCAGCGCCGTGGGCGCATCGTCGAAGTACAACACCCAGGCCCCACCGGTAGCCACGGAGATGGCCAGCCAGGCGGCGTGCTTGGCCGTCTTGCGGAGCAGCTTTTCCCGGTTCAAAGGCTGGTTATCCAGACGGATGCGCGCGCCGCGGTCACCCTCGATCCAACGCTCCACCGCCATGAACAGGTCGGTCCATACCGTCTGCGGGCAGGTGTAGCCGCACCAGACACGCCCGGCCAGCGAGGTCACCAGGAACAGGCCAACGGCCCCCAACACCAGCAGGCCGGTGATGTAGTAGACCTCCTGCGGCCAAATCTCGATGCCAAAGAAATAGGCGCGCGGGGCGGCGAGGTCGATGAGGATCGCTTGGTTGGGCGCCCCGGGCCCGCGGTCCCACCGCACCCAGGGAACGGTGTAATAGACCGCCAGGCACAGGACCAAAATCGTCCATTTCAGCGTACGGAAGGGACCGGAAACCGCCTTGGGGTACACCTTGACCCGCTCGGCATACAGGCCGCCTTCCTGGCTGTCGCGGCTGGCCTTGATCGACTGCGGGCGGCCGTCACGTGGCGGCGCCTTGCGTTGTTCGACCGGGCGTTCCAGCAGGCCGCCGTCCTGGGGATTGGTTTCCATGGGAGTCCATCCTAGTAACCATACGCGGGCCAGCCCTAACGGTTGGGCCACCAACGCGGATATGGACGGACCCTATGCCCGCACCGCTCCCCTCGCCTTGCGATAGATCAACCGCCCGCCGGCCATTGCCGCGCCGCGACGGCAGGTCACAGCCGTGAAAACAACCGCTTGCAAAGTGCTGCACCTGTGATCTGGGCAAAGAAAAACCCCCGCCGGATGGGGTGCGGCGGGGGTTCTCTCGTGCGGACCCTGGGCGGGGTCCCCCTGTGACACGTATTGGGGGAGGCAAGCGTCAGGGGGATGGGGGGAAGGAGGGTCCCACCCCCCCGTCGGCCTTACTTCCCACCGCCCAGGGTGTGCACGTAGGCGGCCAGCAGCTTGACGGTGGCCGGATCCAGACGCTCGCTCCACGCCGGCATGCTGCCGCGCCGGGCGTAGGTGATGGTCTGGACGACCGTGGCCTTGTCCCCGCCATAGAGCCAGATGGCGTCGTTCAGGCGGGGGGCGCCCACGTCGGGGTTGCCGTCGCCCTTTTCACCGTGGCAGGCGGCGCAATTGTCCGCGAACACCTGGGCGCCGCGGCCGGCGGCCGCCTTGTCCGTACCGGTGTTCGACAGGCTCAGCACGTACTCCGCCACGTCGTTGATCTGCTCTTTGGTCAGCAGGCCGTCGGCGCCGAAGCGCGGCATGTCCGACACGCGGGAGTCCGGGTTGGAATTGCGCACACCGTAGGTGACGGTCTGCAGAATCTGCTCCGGCGTGCCACCCCACAGCCAATCGTCGTCGGCCAGGTTGGGGAAGCCCTTACCCCCGGCGCCGCCGGCACCGTGGCAGGCGGCGCAGTTCTCGGCGAAGGCGATGTGGCCGGCGGCCTGCACGTAGCCGCGCAGTTCCGGGTCCTTCTCGACGTCGCCGATGGGCGTGGCCAACAGCTTGGCCTTCAAGGGCGCCAGCGCCTGCTGACGGGTGTCCAGCTCGGACTTCACCGTGTCGCGCCGGGTCCAGCCCAGCACGCCCTTGGTGTGGGAGTGCAGGCTGGGCCAGGCGGGATAGAGCACGGTGTAGACCAGGGCGAAGGCGATACAGGCGTAGAAGGTGTACAGCCACCACTTGGGCAGCGGCGTGTTCAACTCCTTGATGCCGTCCCATTCATGGCCGGTGGTCTCCCGGCCCGTGTGGGCGTCTCTTTCCCTGCCCGCATGGGCATGGTTGTCAGTGTGGGTCGACATGGGGGGACCTCAGCCTTTCATAGTCGGCATTGTCCGCCGCAGGGGCCGCCGCCGCTCGGGCAGCGGGTGGTCGGCGTCATCCAGCAGCGGGATACGGGCGCACTCGTCCAGGCGGCGCCGGCGCGAGGGCCAATAGGCCCAGATGCCGATACCGCTGAACAAGGCCACGAACCACAGCAGCCAAACCTGCGAGATCAGGGCGTGGAACTCTTCCATGGCATCCCCCTCACTGGTGCAGGTCTTCGGGTTGCAGCTTGCTGAACTCGACCAGCGTGCCCAGCATCTGCAGGTAGGCCACCAGGGCGTCCATCTCCGTCAGCTCCGGGCTTTCGGTGTTGAACTTGCCCACCACCGCCTTCGGGTACCGCTTCAGCAAGCCGCTGGTGTCGGCGTCCGGGTCGGCCTGGGCCTTCAGGTCGGCGGCGGCGTTGGCGATCATGTCGTCCGTATAGGGAACGCCCACGGTGCGCAGGGTCTTCAGGTGATCCTGGATGTTGGGCACCGACAGCGGACGGCTGGCCAGGAAGGCGTAGGTCGGCATGATCGATTCCGGCACCACGGCGCGCGGGTCCTTCAGGTGGGCCACGTGCCAGTCGTTGGAATACTTGCCGCCGACGCGGGCCAGATCCGGACCGATACGCTTGGACCCCCACTGGAAGGGATGGTCGTACATGCTTTCCGCCGCCAGGCTGTAGGGGCCATAGCGCTCCACCTCATCGCGGAAGGTGCGGATCTGCTGGCTGTGGCAGACGTAGCAGCCCTCGCGGATGTAGATGTTGCGGCCCATCTGCTCCAGCGGGGTGTAGGGGCGCACCCCGCCCACCCGCTCGATCGTGGTTTCGATGGAGAACAGGGGCACGATCTGCACCAGGCCACCGATGGACACGGTGATCAGGGTCAGCAGCGCCAGGATGACGACGTTCTTTTCGACGATGGCGTGAGAGAATTTCATTTTCGGTCCCTCCGCTCACTCGGCCGCGACCAGGCCCGCGGGCCGGTCTTCCGCCAGCGGCTGGCCATGCTTCACGGTGCGGATCAGGTTGAAGGCCATGATGATGGCGCCGGTCAGGAACAGGATGCCGCCCATGCCGCGGATGATGTAGTAGGGGTGCATGGCGGCCACCGTCTCGACGAACGAGTACTGCAGGAAGCCCATGTCGTCGTAGGCGCGCCACATCAGGCCCTGCATGATGCCCGACACCCACATGGAGGTGATGTAGAGCACGATGCCCAGGGTGGCGGTCCAGAAGTGCCATTCGACCAGCGTCTGGCTCCACAGCCCCTTACGCCGCCACAGCACCGGCACCAGATAGTACAGGGCGCCGAAGGTGACGAAGGCGACCCAGCCCAGGGCGCCGGAGTGCACGTGGCCGATGGTCCAGTCGGTGTAGTGGCTGAGCGCGTTCACCGGTTTCACCGACATGACCGGGCCTTCGAAGGTGCTCATGCCGTAGAAGGCGACGGCGGTGACCGTGAAGCGCAGCGACGGGTTGGTGCGCAGTTTGTCCCAGGCGCCCGACAGGGTCATGATGCCGTTGATCATGCCGCCCCAGCTGGGCATCCACAGCATGATGGAGAACACCATGCCCAGGGTCTGCGTCCAGTCCGGCAGGGCCGTGTAATGCAGGTGGTGCGGGCCGGCCCAGATGTAGAGGAAGATCAGGGCCCAGAAGTGGATGATGGACAGGCGGTAGGAGTAAACCGGCCGCTCCGCCGCCTTGGGGATGAAGTAGTACATCATGCCCAGGAAGCCGGCGGTCAGGAAGAAGCCCACCGCGTTGTGGCCGTACCACCACTGGATCATCGCGTCCTGTACGCCGGCGAAGGCGCCGTAGCTCTTCGTGCCGGTGAAGCTGACAGGCACCGCCAGGTTGTTGACGATGTGCAGCATGGCGATGGTGATGATGAACGCCAGGTAGAACCAGTTGGCCACGTAGATGTGCGGCTCGCGCCGCTTGATCAGCGTGCCGGCGAACACGATCAGATAGGCGACCCAGACGATGGTCAGCCACAGGTCGGTATACCACTCAGGCTCGGCGTATTCCTTGCCCTGGGTGATGCCCATCAGGTAGCCCGTGCCGGCCAGCACGATGAACAGCTGATAGCCCCAGAAGATGAACCAGGCCGGCAGCGCGCCGCCGAACAGGGGGGCGCGGCACGTGCGCTGGACCACGAAGAAGGAGGTGCCCAGCAGCGCGTTGCCGCCGAAGGCGAAGATGGCCGCGGACGTGTGCAGCGGCCGCACGCGGCCGAAGCTGGTCCATTCCAAACCGAAATTCAGCGCGGGAAACGCCAACTGAAAGGCAATGAGGACGCCGACCGTGAAGGCGGCGATGCCCCAGAACATGGTCGCGATGGTGAACGCGCGGACCACATCCTCCACATAGGCTTCCCGGCTGGCGGGGCGGGCCGCCGTGATGGGCACCCCCCCGGAAACCGCTACACTCATGACACCCCCCGAATATGGGCTCAAGCGGCAGGGACCCGGGTTGAACCCCGGACCTCGTCTCTTAAGACAACGATTGCGGGCATCGGCGGGCCCGGTTTCCCAGGCGGTGTCCGTCGGGCGACGGGGCCGATGCACCTCAGCGTCGGCACTGTGATGGGGGGCACACCCAGCCGCATTGACCTGCGTCAAGCCGCCATCCATCAACCTGGCGTATGGTTGGGTGAGTGACGGAAGGCCCGGCAAGAAGGCCTCCGGAACGCGGTTGGCGTTGCAACCCCTGGGCGGAGCGGCACAGGCCATGACGGCGATGACGGACGGGACCCTGATCCCGGTTTTCACCCACCCCTCACCCGCGGTCCGGCGGGTGCCGATGGACCGGCCCTGGCACTGGCTGCGGCTGGGGTGGGACGACATGGTGGCGACGCCCGCCATCAGCCTGGGCTATGGCCTGATACTGGCGGCGGTGGGCTTCTTCGCCACGGCCGTGGCCATCCTGGACGGCTGGCTGGCCCTGCTGCTGCCGCTGACCGGCGGCTTCATGCTGCTGGCGCCCCTGCTGTCCGTCACCTTCTACGAGGCGTCGCGCCGGCGCGAGCGGGGGTTGCCGCCCGACGCCGCCGCCTGTCTGAACGCCTGGCGCGGCAACCTGTCCGCCATCGGCGCCTTCGGCGTGGTGCTGCTGCTGATGCACCTGTTCTGGGTGCGGCTGGCCACCCTGCTCTACGCCCTGATGCTAGGCGAGGTGCATGTGCCGCCGGACGGCTTGGCCGCCGCGCTGCTGACCCCGGCGGCCCTGCCCTTCCTGATCGTCGGCACCCTGCTGGGCGCCGCCCTGGCGCTGGCCACCTTCACCATCAGCGTGGTGACCCTGCCCCTGCTGCTGGACCGCGACGTCGGCGTCCTCACCGCCGTCGCCACCAGCATCACGGCGGTGCGGGCCAGCCCGCGCGCCATGCTGCTGTGGGCCGCCCTGATCGCGGGGGCCGTGGCACTGGGCATGGTCACGCTGTTCATCGGCCTGGTGCCGCTGCTGCCCCTGATCGGGCACGCCAGCTGGCACGCCTACCGCGACGTGGTGCGGCTGCCGGTGGAAGTGAGGCCGGTCACACCAGAGGCATGAGGCCCAATCTCACGTCACCTAGGATGCGACCGCATCCGCCGGACCTTTTCGGGGAGCGGCAGCGGACTGAAAAGGGAGGATAGCCAAGGCGGCGGATGCCGCCGTCCGGCGATTGAGGGAACACGCTCAGCTGAACTGCAACATGGACGGCGCCTTGTCGATGATCTCTTCCAGGATCATCTCCGCCGTCTCCAGCTCGCTGCGGATGGATTCGTTCAAGCGGCTGGCGTATTCCGGCTTGCGCAGCTTTTCGCTGGCCTCATAGAGGCTGCGCAACTCCGTCACGAAGATCTCGCGGGCGCCCAGGGGCAGCACGGTCTTGGCCGACAGCACGAAGAAGAAGCGCATGCTGGCCCGCACCAGCAGACTCAGCATCAGGGTGTCCAGCTGGGCGTAGCGCTCGCGCACGTCATCCACGGGGCCGTCCATGCTGCGCAGGCGGCCTTCCACCAGGATGCACAGGGCCCGGAACTCCCCCACCTTGTTGCGGAAGGCGTTGTAGGCCTCGAAGCTGTCGCGGGCGGCCGCCGCCTCGGCCTGCTTGGCCAGTTGGGTGGATTCGCGCGCCTGACGCTCCAACGCGTCCAGCAGGCCCACCACTTCCTTGCGGGAATAGACGCGTCTGACCACCGGTATGCCATCCTGTCGCTAGGGCACCGCACCACCCTTGTATACTCAGGCCACCCGGTGGATCAAAGCGCTGCCGACGGGCGGGCCGGCATGCGCGGAGGGATGGAGCCGCCCGGGCAGCACTTCTCACGGCGCCGGCGACAGCGTCCCCTCGGTGAACAGCGTGAAGGACGGCTGTGGGCCCGGCGGCGCGATCTCGAACCGGACGGCCAGGCGGCCGCCCGCCAGCCCCTCGTATGTCAGGCGGAAGGTGGGGGCCACCGGCGCCGGATCACTGGTGAACTGGACGCGCCGGCCCGGCGCCAATTCCGTCACGTGATAATGGATGACGTGCCCGGCCGTGTCGAAGAAATCGGCGCGCAGGCGTCCGTCCTCCGCATACATGGTCATGACCATGTCCAGGTCGCCGCCCTCGGCCATGTGGGTGCGGTCGCGGCGCACCAGCAGGCTGCCGTTCAGGTCGGGCCTGATCTCCGACGTGCCCCCCTGATTGGGCCGCGCACCGGCAGCGGGGTCGGCGACGCGCTCGCCCACCAGGAAGGAGAGGGCCGCCAGCGACTCCGCCGCCTTCGCCCGGGGCATCAACGCCGCCACCGCCAGCGCGGCCGCGGCCAATCCGCGCTCAAACCGCCTCATCGTACGCCTCCTTCAGCCAGGCCAGCACTTCGGCATCCACGTCGGCCACGGCCGCCAGCTTCACCCGGTGGGTGAACATGGCGTTGAAACTGCCGGACGCCTCCAGCCGGCCTTCCGGGGGACGGGACTTCAACACCAGGCCCAGGTCGAGGCGGGTGCGGGTCGATGGCTGGATCAAGGCGAACTGCTTGCGCCGGCGGATGCTGACATTGGCCTTCTTGGGCGCCACCTCGACGTCGGGCCCAAGAGCCATCACCGCCGCGACCAGCGCGTCATGGAGGGGACGCAGCCCCGCCTTGCCCTCGAACAAATGCGCCACGGGATCGTCGGCCGAGCGCGGTGCCGCGTCAGCCAAGGCGCGCTTGGCGACATGGTTGGCATAGCCGTGGCCGAAGCCATGCTCCGCTTTCAGCCAAGTCACCATTTCCCCGTGCTTGGTCAGGCCCTGCGCCCGGATGCGTCCCACCCACACGGCCACCGGCTGCCCCGACGCCGCCTCGATGTTCCGTTCCATTGTCGCGATCGCGTCTTCCACCGACGCCATGGCCGCCCCCATTCTTGTTCCTGGCTTTGGCACCCGCACCGTCTTCCCGGGAGCCAGCGCCGTCATGCATTCTATGGTCAGCCTGTTGACAGCATGGTGGCAAGATGGCGCGTCGCGCGGAAAGGTTGTTGATCCTGCTGGACCTGCTGCGAGGCCGCCCGGTGGTGACGGCGGCCACCCTGGCGGAGGCTCTGGAGGTTTCCCCCCGCACAGTCTATCGCGACATCGAGGCGCTGCTGGCCGCCGGCGTCCCCATCCGGGGAGAGGCCGGTGTCGGCTTCAGTCTGGGCCAGGGCTATTTCCTGCCGCCCCTGACCCTGACGGAGGACGAGGCGGAGATCCTAGCCTTCGGCGCCCGGGTGCTGAGCATCTGGAGCGACGGCGCCCTGGCGGCGCAGGCGGAGATGGCGCTGACCAAGATCCGGGCCGTGCTGCCCAAGGCTGCCCGCGACAGCGCGGCGCGGGAGATCCTCTGGGCGCCCCCCTGGGTGACCCGCCACCCGCCGGCGGTGGACCTGCTGCAGTTGAAGCGCGCCGCCCAGCGGCGGCAGTACCTGCGCATCACTTATGAAACCTTGAACGGCACCCTGAGCGAGCGATCGGTCCGCCCCCTGTCGCTCAGCTTTTTCGGGCCTGTGTGGCTGCTGATCGCCTGGTGCGAATTGAAAGCGGACTTCCGCTGCTTCCGCTTGGACCGCCTGCGGGCTTCCGAGGTGCTGGACCAGACGTTCCGGGATGAGCCGGGCAAGCGCCTGGCCGACTTCCGCCGCGCCAAGGGCGAGGCGGCGGCGCGGGAGATGGCCAGCAGCGGGGTTTAGTCCAGCGCTGCCAGCCGCACCGGCCGTTCCTGGCGCGACACCGGCAGTTGCGACAGGGTCAGCGCGATGCGCCGCCGCAGGAAGGGGGTGCCGATAATCAGGGGCAGGAGGTGACGGCGCAGCAGCCGGCCCCACCAGCCGTCGGCCAGCAGGCCGACGCGGGAAATCAGGTCGGTGCCGCGCAGCACGCCACGCGCCACGGGCAGGCGGTCCTGGGCGTAGCGGTCCAGCACGCCCTCGTCCTTCCGCCCTCGCCCGCCCCGGCGCAGCGCCTCCGTCAGGCGGGCACCCAGGTTCAGGGCGTCCTGGATGCCGGTGTTCATGCCCTGGCCGCCGGCCGGGCTGTGAATATGGGCGGCGTCGCCGGCCAGGAACACCCGGCCGTGGCGCAGCCGCCGCACCATGCGGTGATGGATGGTGAAGCGGGTCAGCCAGGTGGCCTCCCCCAGCACCAGGGGCAGGCCGGACACGGCGCAGGCAAGCGTGCTGAAGGCGGCCAGGTCGATCTCCGCCTCCGGCACCGGCGGATCGCCCTTGGGGATCACCACCAGGCGGCACAGCGTGGGATGATCCGCATCCTTCATCGGGAAAAAGGCCATGGCCCCCGCCTCCGTGCTGAAGAAGCGCACGGAGTCGTGGCCCAAATCCCCATGCCCCGGGCCCCAGTCCAGCGTCACGTCGGCCAGCAGGAAGGTGCCGGGATAGGAGCCACCGGCGAAACCGGCGCCCACCTGGTGGCGCACTACGCTGTGGGCGCCGTCGCAACCGGCGACATAGGCGGCGCGCACCAGCTCGATGCCGCCATCGGGCCGGCGCACCTCGCACTGCACGCCGTCGCCGTCCTGCCGCAGGCCGGCCAACTCATGGTTCCAATCGACGGCGACGTTGAAGGCCGCCGCCTGCTCCGCCAGCAGGCGCTCCGTCTCTCCCTGCGGCAAGACCAGGACGAAGTTATAGGGACTGGGCAGGCCGCCCAGGTCCACCGGGATGGGACGCCGGTCGCCCAGATGGAAATGCACGGTGCGAACCGGCTGGCCCGTGGCCACCATGCGGGCCGGCAGGCCCACGCCGAACACGTCCGACAGCGCCTCCAGCGTGCCGGCGTGCACGCCCAGCGCCTTCGATTTCTGGGAGCGGCCCGCCGCCTTGTCGATCACCCGAACGGGCACGCCAGTGCGGCCCAGCATGGCCGCCAGCGCCAGGCCCGTGGGACCGGCCCCCACCACCAGGACCGCCACATCCATATCGCTGCTCAAGTCCGCGTCCTCCCACCCGGTTCCCAGGAACTGGCCGCTTACTTCTTGTTAGTTCTCTGCCGATATGCTCCCGCTTCACGCGCGCCGCAATGCGCACCTTGGCAATAGGGCGCCTTTACAAGTTCAAGGGGTGCGCCCGGGGATTAAGGTGGACGGCCAACGGCGCCTGAGGGTAAGCATGATGCCGGTTTGTTCTGCTGCCGAACCGGCGTTAAAAGCATTGAGAGGGCGTTCAGTCAATGGAACAGGCGATCGTCACCGTTCAGAACCTCGCCGGCTTGGCGCAAAGCGCCCAGGCGGGCCTGCCGCTGGGCAAGGACGCCCTGCTGTTCGGCGAGGACGGCACGGTGCGGCTCAACCGCGACCGTTCGCCCTCACGCCACCATTTCTACCTGGACGGCCTGCTGTTCCACGTCTCGATCACGCCGCAGGATGAAAGCACCCTGTTCCAGATTTGGGCCGAGGTCGGCTTCCTGCCCTACACCATCGAGGCACCGGAGAAGCGCGCCAAGCTTCAGTCCATCCTGCGCGCCACGGCCAGCCTGCGCACCGCCCGCTTCATCGTCGATGAACAGCAGAAGGTGCTGGTGCTGAGCCAGCAGGACGTGCCGGGCCATGTCAGCCTGACCGACCTGATGTATGAAACGGTGCAGTTCATCCAGGAGGCGCGGCCCTACCTGCGCATCTTCGGCAGCTATCTGTGAATAAGAATAGGCGCCCGTACCTGACCGGAGTGCGCCATGCTTGAGATCATGCTGGGCGGCTTTATGCTCATCGCAATGGTCTTAATCGTGCTGGAATATTCCCTGCTTTTCATAGCTTTTCGTGTGCTGAAAAACGGTGCCGCACGAGTGGTGGCTCTCGGTCTATCCTTCGCTGCCGCATTAGGCGCCTACCACTTTATCGGCACCCTCACAGATTGGTTTACCAGTCACGAAGGCCGATTGCTCTACGCCATTCCAGCGGTCGGACCGGCTATCGGACTGGTCTTTCTTCTGGTCCGGTTCACCAAAAAACTCGATGCCATGGACGAACAGAATTCACAATAATTCCGCCTACCACAGCAGCTCGTAGCATCCAAAAATCAACCGCCGCCGGCTGGTCGCTTGGGGCTGAATAAACCAACCCCAGGACCTTTCGAAACCATCAATGATGCCCGCCGGCGCCCGCCTGCCCCCCGCCCGCCTGGCCGGTCGTGGTCGGCAGGATGAAGATCTGGCCGGGGTAGATCAGGTTGGGGTCGCGGATCTGGTCCTGGTTGGCGTCGAAGATGGTGGTGTACTGGATGCCCTCGCCATAGAGGTGGCGGGCCAGGGTCCACAGATTGTTGCCGGCCACCACCACCACGGCGCGGCTGTCGCTGTCGGCGATGGGCTGGCGCTCGAACGTCACCTCGGCGCGGGCCGCCACCTTGCCATCGGCCCCCACCTGGTCGACGCGCAGGGTGTAGCGGCCGGGGTCGATCAGGCGTTCCGGGGTGATGGTCCAGCGGCCCTGCAGGTCGGCCGTGGCGTGGCCCACCAGCGTGTTGTCCAGGTACAGCTGCACCTCCGCCTTGGCCGGGGCGTCGCCACCCACGGTGACGGCGCCGGCGCGGTTGTAGTCGATGGTGTCGATGGCGACGGCCAGCGACTTGTCGGACTTGACCGGGCTTTGCAGCACGCGGCTGCCGCCCTGGCGCGGGGTGACGACGGCCAGGGCCCCGCCGGTCTCGTTCTGCTTGCGGCCGGCGATGTCGCGCTTGGCGTCCGGCACCACCAGGGTCACCGTCTCATCTGCCGCGACCTCGGTGCCCTCCGCCGTCTTCATCTTCAGGGACAGGGTGCGAGAACCGGGGGTCAGCGCCTGGGTGGGGGTCAGGACCCATTCGCCGCGCTTGTCGGCGGTGACCGTGCCCAATTCCTTGTCACCGTCGGAAATGGTAACCGCGGCGCCCGGCATGGCGCGGCCGGCGATGACCGCAGTGCCGTCGGGGCTGACGCGCACCACATCGAAGGTGGGAACCGCGCTGGGGCCGGACGGGGCCTCGGCCACGGCCGGGGCGGCGGTTTGCGTCGTGCCGGCGGTGCGATCGGCCTGCATGTGGGACAAGCCCCAGACCAGCAGCGCCAGCGCGCCCACGCCGACAACGGCGGCAATGACCTTGTTCTGCGTCACAGTCGGTTCCTTTGTCATTATCCCGGCGGCTGACCCCCGGCCGCCGGTTCATGAGCCCCCCAAGCAATCCTGGATGGGATCCTGGATGCGATCCCGGGTGCCGTTCCGGAATAGCCCGGTGGCGCCCGCGCGATCAAGCCTGGAAGATCGCCGCGTCAGGCGAAAACGACCAAACCCGCCACCAGTCCCGCCGCGACGGCGGCCAGCAGGCCGGCCCGCCACAGCGGCACCCAGCCGTGGCCCACGCCCGCCTCCCCCTCGCCGGGCAGGAAGGTAAGGCGTTTCCACCCCGTGACCATGGGGCGCACCAGGTTCTCGCGCTTGACCACCAGATAGAACAGCACCGCCGCCACGTGGACGGCGACCACGATCTGGATCAGGCTGAAGTTGGCATGGTGCAGCCGCCGCGCCAGCTTGGCGGCTGAGGCGCCGACGCGATGGGCCAGCGGTCCCTCCTCCATCCCGTCGTCGTCCACGGCGAACAGGCCGGTGCCCACCTGGGCCAACAGCACCAGCAGCAGGACGACCACGGCCCAGCCGCCCAGCGCGTTGTGCCCCCGCTGCGGCGGCAGCGGGCCGGGGCTCGCCATGTGCCGCAGGTGGCTCAGCACCGCCGCCGGCCCCTTCAGGAAACGGGCGAAGCGCGCCTGGTCGCTGCCCATCACCCCCCAGAACAGGCGGAACAGCAGCAGGGCCAGGGCGGCGTAGCCCAGCTTGAAATGCAGGGCGAGGTTGTCATGGGCGGCCGTCCACCACAGGCCGGCCAGATCGGCGACCAGCAGCCAATGGAACAGCCGGATGGGCAGGTCCCATACCGGGACGCCGCCCTTGCCCGCGGGCGTCATGCCCGGCTTACTTCTTCTGCCGGTAGGTTTCGTGGCATTGCTTGCAGGTGCCGCCCACGGCCTGCACCGCCTGGCCGATGGCGGCCTTGTCGGCGGTGGCCGGCAGGGCCAGGATCTTGTCCAGCGCCTGGGCCAGGTCGGTGAAGCCCTGGCGGAACTTGGCGTTCTCCTGCCAGATCACGGGCAGGGCCTCGCTGTCGCCCACGCCCACGTCCGTACCCTCGGTGAACTGGTCGGGCAGGCCCTTGGTCACGGCCTCCATGGCGGCGGCGGCGGCGGCGACGTCCTGGGCGGTGCCCTTGTCGTCCTTCAGGTAGCCCATGAAGACCTTCATGCCGCCGCCCAGCTTCTTCATGTCCTGCTGGCGGGCCTTGACGATTTCGGCCGGGTCCAGCGCGGCGTGGGCGACGCTGCCCCCCAGCAGGGCGGCGGCCAGGGCCAGGCCGGCGGCGACCCGCGCAGCGGAACCGGTGCGAAAGGCTTGCGGGACATCACGAAAAGCACGCGGCATTCTTCTCTCCTGCCCTGATTGTAACCACTTATCTCTATGGCCTTGCCCGCCACCCGTCCGGGTCGCCTAATGCCATCCGCCGCCTTGCACGGCCTGCCGGATGGCTTGCAGTCGGCCCGCAAGGATGGTGTAACGGGCCGTCACCCGTCCGGCAAGCCCCGCTGGCGGTCAGCGGACGGCGGCATCCCGGGCGGGGATAAGGGGATTACAGCCCATCCCGCCCGTTCCATAAGGATGAGAGGAATGTCCAAGGTGCGTAGCGTCTGTGTCTATTGCGGGTCCTCGGGCCAGGTGTCGGAGGAATACAAGAAGGCCGCCCACGACCTGGGCACCCTGATCGGCAACGCCGGCCTGCGGCTGGTCTATGGCGGCGGCCGCGTGGGCCTGATGGGCATCACCGCCGACGCCGCCCTGGCGGCGGGCGGCGAGGTGGTGGGCATCATCCCCGACCACATCCAGGTGCGCGAGGTCGACCACGGCGGCCTGACCGAACTGCACGTCGTGGACAGCATGCACACGCGCAAGCGCATGATGGTGGAGAAGTCCGACGCCTTCGTCGTCATGCCCGGTGGCCTGGGCACTCTGGACGAAGCGTTCGAGATCATCACCTGGCGCCAGCTGGGCCTGCACGACAAGCCGGTGGTCATCGCCAACATCGGCGGTTACTGGGATCCGCTGCGCGACCTGCTGACCCACATCCGCGCCACCGGTTTCGGCCGGGGCGAAATCGAGAGCTATTTCACCTTCGTCGACAGCGTCCACGCCATCCTGCCGGCCCTGCGCCGCGCGCCGGACGCCCAGCAGAAGATCGCGGTGGAACGGCTGTAGCCGGTTTCAAGGGCACGCGGCCCCGGTTTCATCGGGGGGACACCGTTGCGGGGACCGCACGCCGGTTCCCCGCCCCGCTTGCTTGATCGCCGGGCCCGAATGGGCTCTTATACCGGCCGTCCGATATACTGGTCGCCCAATCGCGGTCGTTTCTTACCCGGGAAACGGCTCTGGCATATCGAGGCGCGCTCAAACGCGGCGCCGGCTGTCATAAAAATTACCTATACGCAGAAGGCATTGAGAATGCAGAAGATCAAGGTTGCCAATCCCGTCGTCGAGCTTGATGGCGATGAGATGACCCGCATCATTTGGCAGTTCATCAAAGACAAGCTGATCCTGCCCTACCTCGACATCGACCTGAAGTACTTCGACCTGGGCATCGAGCATCGCGACGCCACCAACGACCAGGTGACCGTGGACGCGGCCGAGGCCATCAAGAAGTACGGCGTGGGCGTGAAGTGCGCGACCATCACCCCGGACGAGGCCCGCGTGGCCGAGTTCAGCCTGAAGAAGATGTGGAAGTCGCCCAACGGCACCATCCGCAACATCCTGGGCGGCACCGTCTTCCGTGAGCCCATCATCTGCAAGAACGTGCCGCGCTTGGTGCCGGGCTGGACCAAGCCCATCGTCATCGGCCGTCACGCCTTCGGCGACCAGTACCGCGCCACCGACTTCAAGGTGCCCGGCGCCGGCAAGCTGACCATGACCTTCACCCCCGACGACGGCGGCGAGGCCATCACCTACGACGTGTTCAAGTTCCCCGAGGCCGGCGTGGCCATGGGCATGTACAACCTGGACGAATCGATCGCCGGCTTCGCCCGCGCCTGCTTCAACTACGGCCTGCAGCGCGGCTATCCGGTGTACCTGTCCACGAAGAACACCATCCTCAAGGCCTATGACGGCCGCTTCAAGGACATCTTCCAGGAAATCTTCGACGCCGAGTTCGCCGAGCGGTTCAAGGCCAAGGGCATCGTCTACGAGCACCGCCTGATCGACGACATGGTCGCCTCCGCCCTGAAGTGGGACGGCGCCTTCGTCTGGGCCTGCAAGAACTACGACGGCGACGTGCAGTCCGACACCGTGGCCCAGGGCTTCGGCTCGCTGGGCCTGATGACCTCGGTACTGCTGACCCCCGACGGCAAGACCGTAGAGGCCGAGGCCGCCCACGGCACGGTGACCCGCCACTATCGTGAGCACCAGAAGGGCCGCCCCACCTCCACCAACCCCATCGCCTCCATCTTCGCGTGGACGCAGGGCCTGGCCTATCGTGGCCAGTTCGACGGTACGCCGGAGGTCACCAACTTCGCCAAGACGCTGGAGAAGGTGTGCGTGGAGACGGTCGAGTCCGGCTTCATGACCAAGGACCTGGCCATCCTGATCGGCCCGGACCAGCCCTGGCTGACCACCCAGGACTTCCTGGCCAAGCTGGACGAGAACCTGCGCAAGGCCATGGGCTTCGACGCCTGAGGCCTCTCAACGGTTCCGATGTGACAGAAACGCCGGGCGGCACACCACCGCCCGGCGTTTTCTTTTGGCTGGCGTATTCGTCGACTCAGCCGGCCTTGAGCACCTGGGCCACTTGGTCCGGCATGGCGGCGATGACCTTCAAGTAGGACAGGGTCGGGCCGTCAGGTCGAGCGCGTCCCTGTTCCCAATCTCGTAGGGTACCTACGGGGATGCCGTAGCGATTGGCGAACTTGTCCTGGGACAGGCCGGTCGCCTTGCGGATGCGCGCGACTTGGCCGGCGACAAGGCCGCGAGAGAATTCCTCGTCCGTCATGGGCACGGCATCGGGGTCCGCCTCGGCCGCCGCCGTCACCTCGTCATCGCTCAGACCGTCCAAAGCCTGAAAGTCCGGTTGGGGAAGCGTATAGGGTTCCGTACGTCCATCGGGGAAGACGCGCACGAAGGAGCCATCCGCCAAGCGCTTAAAGGAGATGGGCATGGTATCGCCTGGTTTCCCGGTCATTCGCCTTCCTCACACTGATGAAGCGGTAGACGCCATCGCGCTCAGTGAAAACCGCTACCCAAACCCGCCCCGCGACTTGACCATGGCATTGGACGCGCACCTCGCCATATAGGGCCCTGGTATCAACAACATCCAACCGGCGCTCGTCCAGAACCACCAAGGCACCGAAGGCCAGGGGAACACGGTGTTTCAGTTGATTGGCCGCATCCTTGGCCGGGTCGATCTCAAAGTTCATCAACGAACCCAGCCATAAGTCGCGGGTATCATATCAATGTGCGGATATCCCGTATAGCGATTAAGCCGCCATCACCGCATGATCGGCTGACCGGGCCCCAAAAGCAAAACCCCCGCCGTCGCCGGCGGGGGTTCGCTTGATTCCGTGTGAGGACCAGTGTCTCAGGCCATGACCAGCTTGCGCTCGTCATCCCGCTTCTTGGCGGGCTGGTAGGCCATCTGCGCGTGTTCGCGGCAATAGGGCATGCCGGGCAGCGAGGGGCAGCCGCAGAAATGGAAATCGGCGTGCTTGGGATCGCCCACCGGCCATTTGCACATGCGCTCGTTCAGCGACAGGATGGTGGCGCCGCGCGTGGGCTTCTTCTTGATGGGCGACGGCCGGCCCGAGAGGCCCAGCCGGTGCGCCTTGCCGATCACCGCATTGCGGGTCACGTTGCCCAGCAGGTCGGCGATCTCGCTGGCGCTCATGCCCTGGCCCCACAGCTGGCGCAGGCGCTCGATACGCTCGTCAGTCCAACTCATCGACGCTTTTTCTTCTTCCATCGAAGCCCTCGCTCCTTAGCCCCCGAGATCGGCGGGCGCGCAAAAACATGCCGTCACCGCCGAGCGTCCCGCTCCAGCAGTCGATACCGGGAAATTTCCCATCAACAAGATTTGGTATCGAGATGCGTGTGACACTACCAAACTTGCCAAAGCCTGAACAGGTGATTCCGACTCGTTTTTTGACCGCGGATACAGAATCCACATCGAAGATCCGCAGGCAACCTGGGGAAACCCGCTGCCCCTCCCCTTAGTGGGTATATCCCAGGAACAGCCACTATTCCTAGCGGGCCCACTCTCGTTCATCCCCTATTAAAGGGGAGTTAAGAGGGAACGGGCGCCCTCCAAAATGGCGACGGGCATGGGAGCGATCCCATGCCCGCCTGCTTACGCGCCCCCTTACTGGCCGGCGGCGGCGGAGAAGCCGTTGGCGCCGTCGAAGGTGTAGAGGTTGGAGCTCTGGACGAAGTCCAGGCCTTCCTTGGCGACCCGGGCCAGCAGCTCGGCCACCTGGCCGTGCTTCAGCTCATCGGCGCCGTCGGCCATGACGCGGCAGCGCCAATGGTCGGTGCAGAAGGTTTCCGGCGCGCCGTCCGGCCACACCTTCTGGCCGCGGTTGGACACCATCACCAGCTTCAGGCCCGCGGGGATCAGCGGCTGGAACAGCGCGGCCATGTCGTCGCCGGTGCCGCCCTTGCGCTCCAGGAACACGTCCACGCCCACCAGCTTCTTGGTCTGGGCCGGGGCGCCCTTCAGGGCGATGCCGCTGAAGCTGCTGGCGACGCCGGCCGGGTAGCTGGCGGGCACCAGGGTGGCCGGGCGATCGCCCAGGCGGTCGATCAGGTTGGCGGCGAAGTCACGGGTGCCGATGCGGGCCTTGCTGACGCCGCGCTTGAAAATGTCGACGGTGTGGATGCCGTCCTCGATCATCTTCAGCCAGGCGTTATGGATGCGCTCAGCCGCTTCCGACTGGCCGATGTGGACCAGCATCATGACCGAGGCCAGCAGCAGGCCCGAGGGGTTGGCGATACCCTTGCCGGCGATGGTGGGGGCGGAGCCGTGGATGGCCTCGAACATGGCGCACTGGTCACCGATGTTGGAGGAACCGGCCAGGCCGACCGAGCCGGTGATCTGGGCGGCGATGTCGGAGATGATGTCGCCGTACAGGTTCAGGGTGACGATGACGTCGAAGTGCTCCGGCGTGTCCGCCAGGCGGGCGGCGCCGATGTCGACGATCATGCTCTCCGCCTCGATGTCCGGATACTCGGCGGCGATCTCGTCGAAGACCCGATGGAACAGGCCATCGGAGATCTTCATGATGTTGTCCTTCACGAAGGCCGTCACCTTGCGGCGATGGTTGGCCCGCGCGTATTCGAAGGCGTAACGGATGATCTTTTCCGAACCGGGGCGGGAGATCAGCTTCACCGCCTGGGTCACGTCCTGCGTCTGGCGGTATTCGATGCCGGCATACAGGTCTTCCTCGTTCTCGCGCACGATGACCACGTCCATGGACGGGTGCTTGGTGGCGACGAAGGGGGAGTAGGAGACGCAGGGGCGGATATTGGCATACAGGCCCAGGGCGCCGCGGATGGTCACGTTCAGCGACTTGTAGCCGCCGCCCTGCGGGGTGGTGATCGGGGCCTTCAGGAACACCTTGGTGCGGCGGAGGCTTTCCCAGGCGCTGGGCTCCATGCCGTTCATGATGCCCCGGCGATAGACGCTCTCGCCGATCTGGATTTCCTCATACTCGAGGTTGGCGCCGCTGGCGGCCAACACCTCAAGGGTGGCGTCCATGATCTCGGGGCCGATACCGTCGCCGCGCGCGATGGTGATCTTGGTCGGAGAATTCATCTTCTCTTTCATCCTTGGCACTAGCACCTTTCCCCAACCATCGGGGGACATGGCGCGGTTTGGGGGGCGCGGTTTGGGGCACGGTCTGGGAAGGCCGCCCGCGTCCGGCTCAAAATTTTTGAGCCCGCGCGGACACTATGCCGGGACGCCCGGCGCGGCAACTGTGCTTTGGGCGTCCCTGCCCCCCTGCACTTGCGTGGGTGGGTGCCAAGAAACGTTAATAAATCAATGGCTAAGTTCCCGCATGCCCGCCTCCAGCCCCTGCAGGGTCAAGGGGTACATGCGGCCTTCCATCAAATTTTTAATTAGGCCGATGCTGGCGGTGTAGGGCCAGTACCCTTCGCTGACCGGGTTCAGCCAGATGGCGCGGCGGTAGACGTCCAGCAGCCGCCGCAGCCACACCTGCCCCGCCTCCTGGTTCCAGTGCTCCACCGCGCCGCCGGCGTGGGTGATCTCATAGGGGCTCATGCTGGCGTCGCCCACGAAGATCAGCTTGTAGTCCGCCGGGTAGGTGTGCAGAACGTCGACGGTCGACATCTGCTCCGTCCGCCGGCGGCGGTTATCCTTCCACACGCCCTCATAGACGCAATTGTGGAAGTAGAAATACTCCAGATGCTTGAATTCCCCCTTGGCGGCGGAGAACAGCTCCTCGCACAGGCGGATGTGGTCGTCCATGGAACCGCCCACGTCCAGGAACAGCAGCACCTTGACCGCGTTGTGCCGTTCGGGGCGCAGCTTCAGGTCCAGATGGCCGGCGTTGGCCGCCGTGGCGCGGATGGTGTCGGGCAGGTCCAGCACCTCGGCCGCCCCGGTACGGGCGAACTTGCGCAGGCGGCGTAGCGCCACCTTGATGTTGCGGGTGCCCAATTCCACCGTGTCGTCCAGGTTGCGGAACTCGCGCCGGTCCCAGACCTTCACGGCGCGGCGGTGGCGGCTGCCCTCCTGCCCGATGCGCACGCCCTCCGGATTGTAGCCATAGGCGCCGAAGGGCGAGGTACCGGCCGTCCCGATCCACTTGGACCCGCCCTGGTGGCGGCCGTGCTGCTCCTTCAGGCGCTGGGCCAGCGTCTCCATCAGCTTTTCCCAGCCGCCCAGTGCCTGGATCTGCGCCTTCTCCTCCTCCGTCAGGTGCCGCTCGGCCAGCTTGCGCAGCCAGTCTTCCGGCAACTCGCGCGCGGCGACATCGCCACCATCCCCGGCCACCGCCCCTTCCAGCCCTTTGAAGACCTGGCCGAAGACGACGTCGAAGCGGTCCAGGTTGCGCTCATCCTTCACCAGGATGGTGCGGGACAAATGGTAGAAGTCCTCCACGCTGTAGCCCGCGACATGCGCGGACATGGCCTCCATCAAGGCCAGATACTCCCGCAAGGTCACGGGAATTCGGGCCTGGCGCAGCTGGAAGAAGAAGGTGCTGAACATGGGGCCAGTCTACGCGACGGCGGGCCCGGGGGCCAGGGGGTGCGGGGCCAAGGGGGCGTGGGGCCAAGGGCGCGCGGGGCGGCTGCATTCCACCTGAATTTCCACGTAGGATTGGCGGCGCCCATACCGTATAGGTAGCATCCCTTCCCCGGCCTCGCGCTCCGGTCCCAGTTCGCCGTTGAAAAGTTCCCCGGCCCAAAGACTCCCCTGCCAAAAGCCCCCCGCCCAAGGTTATCCAGCATGAGATCGAAATGGCATAGGACAGGCGGGGCGGGGACCGTTGGATGGTAGCGGTCACGCGCCGAAAGGGCCGGGTGTCTGACGGCACGGCGGGCCTTCTTCTGTGTCTGGTCCTGGTCCTTTGCCTGGCATGCCCGGCACGGGCCGGCCACCTGACCATCGACATGATGGTGGGCAGCCGGGACAAGCACACCGCCTGGAGCGCCCTGCTCGACCGCTTCGCCGCCGCCAACCCGGACATCCAGATCACCCATCGCGAAGTGCCCATGGACCTCTACTGGCAGCGGGTTGGCGCCAAGGCCGGCGGGCCCGACGCGCCGGATGTCGCGTTCTGGGACTCGGGCAAGGCGTTGCGGGACGGCTATGTCCGGCGGATGGTGGCGCCCCTGCCCTCGGATCTGGCCCGGCTGGTGCGCGACCGGTTCAGCCCGCCGGCCGTCGATGCCGTCACCGTGGGCGCCAAGGTCGTGGCCGTGCCCCTGTCGACCTACCCCTGGGGCTTCTTTTACCGCAAATCCCTGTTCCAGCGTCTGAACCTGGCGCCGCCCCGCACCTGGGAAGAGTTGCTGGCCGTGGCGGCGCACCTGAAGGCTGCGGGGGTCACCCCCTTCGCCTATGGTGCGCAGGAGAACTGGCCGCTGTTCGCCTGGTTCGACTACCTGGACCTGCGTCTGAACGGGCTGGACTTCCATCGTCGCCTGCTGGCGGGCCAAATCCCCTTCACCGACCCGGCCGCGCACGCGGTGATGGCGCGATGGAGGCTGCTGCTGGACCGGGGATACTTCCACGTGCCCCAGCCCGGGGACAACTGGCGCGATACCCTGCCCTATTTCTATCACCAGCAGGTGGGCATGCTGTTGCTGGGCGGGTTCGCCGCCATGCACTTCTCGCCCCTGGTGCGCGATGACGTGGGCTTCATTCCCTTCCCCACACTGACCCCCGGCATGCCCCGCTATGAGGACGCGCCGCAGGACGTGCTGGTGGTGGCCCCCCGGGCCGCCGCGCGGCCCGAGGTTCAGCGCTTCGTGCGCTTCCTGGCGGAGACGGCGGAACTGGACCGTTTCAACACCGATCTCGCCATGGTGTCACCGCTGCGCGATGGGCAGAGGGACACGGGCCCCGCACCGGCGGGCGCCGGCACCTTCTTCGAGAACGCGGGGCGGCAGGTGCTGGAGGATGCGGCCGGCTTCGCCGCCTACTTCGACCGCGACGCCACCGCGCCGCTGACCGCGGTGGCCGGCCGCATCTTCCGCCGCTTCATGGCCCCGCCGTACGACATCGACGCGGCCCTGGCGGAGCTGGAACACGCCAGGACGCAGGAGACCGGGGCGGTGCAGTTGGGCGGGCACTGAGGTTGCCAGGGGCGCCGCGATCTCGAGGCGGCACCGCCGGCACCCAGTCTGCAAGCCCCCCCTTGTCCTCAGCGCACGAGCACCTGCGCCGCCTCCTTGGTCTTGTCCATGGCGGCAGCCACCTGGCTGATGGCGGCGGAAATGGCCGTGACGTTGGTCGTCACCGTGGAGACGGCGCTGGAGGCGCTGTGCATGTTGGTGGACATGCTGCGCGTGACGGCGCTCTGTTCCTCCACGGCGGCGGCCGTGCCGGACACATGCTCACGCACGGTGGACACCGCCTCACGGATGGCGTTCAGGGCGCCCGCGACCTCGGCGGAGGTGGACTGTATCCCTTCGATTTCCCCCGAAATCTGCTCGGTGGCCTTGGCAGACTGGTTGGCCAGGTTCTTGACCTCGCTGGCCACGACGGCGAAGCCCTTGCCCGCCTCGCCGGCGCGGGCCGCCTCGATGGTGGCGTTCAGAGCCAGCAGGTTGATCTGGCCGGCGATGTTGTTGATCAGCCCGACGATGCCGTTCATGGCCTGGGCCGCCGCCGCCAGCCGGTCGGTGCTTTCACCCACCTGCACGGTGCGGTCGAACGCGCTGTCGGTGGCGGTGCGGGCGCGCGACATGCTCTGCGAGATCTCGGCGATGGAGGCCGCCAGCTCCTCGGCGCTGGCCGCCACCATCTGCACGCTGCTGGCCGTGGTGCCCGCCGCGACCCCGGCCGACGAGGCCTCGCGCGTCGACTGGCCGATCGCCCGTTCAATCTCGCCGAAGTTCTGGTCGATCAGGACCTTCAGGTTGTTCAGGAGGTTGACCTGCGCCGTCACGTCCACAGCGAATTTCACGACCTTGGTCACCTGGCCCTTTTCATCGAAGATCGGGTTGTAGGCACCCTCGATCCAGACGGCCTTGCCGGACTTGGAGACGCGCTTGAACTGCGCGGCCTTGAACTCGCCGCGTTTCAGCGATTCCCAGAACTGGCGGTACTCCGCCGTGGCGCCGTAGTCGCGATCGACGAACATCTGATGATGCTTGCCCACGACCTCCTCCAGGCGATACTCCATGACCGCCAGGAAATTGTCGTTGGCCTTGGTGATGATGCCGTCGGTGGTGAATTCGATGACGGCCTGCGACCGGCGGATGGCGGCGATCTGCCCGGCGTAATCCAGGTTCTCAAGCCGCTCCTTGGCGTCCGCCCACTCGACCACGAAGCCGATGCGCCGGCCGCCCTCATTCAGCGGCGTGACCAGCAGGTCGAACTGGTGGCTGGCGACCTTGATGGTGGCGGCGTGAGGCTTGGCCAGCTTGGCCAGCATGCCCCGCTGATGCGCCGGGTTCTTGTGGAAGATGTCGATGTTGCTGCCCACCAGGCGGTCCACGTTCAGACGCGGCAATTCCTTGCGCAGGTCCTGCTCCACATCCCGAAGCAAGGCGACCACGGATGGATTCACGTAGACGATATTGAGATCCTCGTCCGCCACCATCACCTTGGCGCGAAGGGCGTCAATGGCCGCGATTTTACGATTGATGGCGCCGTTGTTTTTTGAAAATCCAAACATCTCTCTTCCCCGCTTTCCTGTTGTGCCGCTTTTTTTTCCAGCCCAAGAAGTCGGCATCGTGGCAGTGCATGCGCCGGGGCGGGCCGCGTTCATTCAGGAACGCCTCCCACCCCGGACCCTGGTCCTAAGTCATTCCCACCTCACGCGGCGCGGATTTCGCGCAGGAAGGTGTCAACCTGCTGCTTGAGCAGTTCGCCGTTCTTGCTGAGATCGTTGGCCGCCGTGTGCACCTCCCCGGCTGCGCCCCCGGTCTCCTGCGCCGCGTCGCTGACGCGCGAGATGGTCTGGCTGACGTCGCTGGTCCCCTGGGCCGCCTGCTGGACGTTGCGCGTGATCTCATTGGTGGTGGCGGCCTGTTCCTCCACCGCCGAGGCGATGGTGGTGGCGGCCTGGTCGACCTGGTTGATGATCTCCACGATGCCCTGGATCGACTGGGCCGAGGTTTCCGTGGCCGCCTGCATGCCGGCGATCTGCGCCCGGATCTCCTCCGTGGCCTGGGCCGTCTGGGTGGCCAGAGACTTCACCTCGGACGCGACGATGGCGAAGCCCTTGCCGGCATCTCCGGCGCGGGCCGCCTCGATGGTGGCGTTCAGGGCCAGGAGATTGGTGCGGCTGGCGATGTCGTTGATCAGGGTCACCACCTCGCCGATGCGCTGGGCCGATTGCATCAGGCCCTGCACTTCCTCATTGGTCCGCCCGGCCTGGCCGACGGCGCTGGAAATCATCTGGCTGGACCGCGAGACCTGCAGGGTGATTTCCTGGATGGAGGCGGACAGTTCTTCCGTCGCCGCCGCCACCGTCTGCACATTCTGTGTCGCCTGCATGGAGGCGGCGGCAACGGTGCCCGCCTCACGCGCCACATGACCGGAAGAGGAATTCAGGGTCTGCGCCGTGGCCAGCAGTTCCGTGGCCTGGGCCGTCACGCCGTTGACGATGCCACCCACCCGGCTTTCGAAGGCGCCGGCCAGGTCCAGCATCGCCTGCCGGCGCTCTTTCTCCGCGCGCTGCTTCAGTGCCTCCTGCTCCGTCCGCAGCCGGTCCGCCTCCAGCATGTTGTCCTTGAAGACAGCGACGGCCCGGGCCATGCCGCCGACCTCGTCCTCGCGGTCACGGGCCGGCACCTCCACCCGGGTGTCGCCATCCGCCAAGCGCTGCATCACGGCGGTCATGCCGACGATGGGTGCAGCCACCGACCGGGTCAGTCCCCAAGCCATGACGACGGCGAGAAGGATGGACAGGCCGCTGCTGACCAGCGCGACGGTCATGGCCGTCGTGAGCGCGTCGGCCTGGACCGTCGCCCGCTGTCCCAGCAGGTCGCGCTCCACCTTGTCGATCTCCGCCACCTTGGCGCGGATGGGATCCATATGCACCTTGCCGATGCCGCTGGCCGCCAGCTTGCGCGCCTGCTCGATGGTTTCCGGCTTGGCCATCAGCCCGATTTCCGCGTCCGCCACCTCTTGCCGCCACGCTTGCTCCAGCCGGCGCAACTCATCCAGGCGCGCCTGCTGCGCGGCGTTGTCCGCGGTCAGGGACTTGACCTCCGCGAACGCCGCCTCGAATGCCACCTGACCCTTCTGATACGGCTCCAGGAACTTGGCGTCGGCACCGATCAGATAGCCGCGCAGGCCAGATTCCCGATCGACCATGGCCGCCATGACGTGGCCAAGCCGTTCCAGCACCTTGTAGGTATGGTCGGTCCACTGCGTCGTGTCGCGAATGGTGGATAGCGCCCGGTAGTTGATGCCCGAGGCGATCAAGGTGATGGCGACGATGATCGTGAAAGCGGCCGCCAGCTTCCGCCCGACCTTCATGCTGGATAGTAAGTTCATCGTTTCGAGCCTGAGGGGTTAATCCGAAGGCGGACAGGATTGCCTCTTAGGCATTAAGGAAACGCTAACGCACACAACGAAGCAAAGTGAATTTTGTATATTCGTAAGTATACATGGAAAAATTATAGCCCAAATCTCTAGCCTTTATTTATTCTCTCTCTCGCAATAACTGCATTATATATTTGTATTTCGGAAGTAAACGAAAATGAAACCGGTTGCACTCCGAGAGAATTCAAAATGCATCGGTGAGTAAATATATTGTATACAGGATAAATTATCGGAAAATGCACGGACCCCCTGCCTGCAGCCAGCCCGCGGCGTACCTCCAAGGATGTCAGGGGCTCTGCGTGGTCGCCTCAGGCCGCAACAGGCGGGCCATACGCACGGGCGAGGGTTCGGTGGGATCGCGATAGGCGCGGTGCAAGGCCGCCACTGGGCGATAGGCGCTGGCGGCCAGGCTCTGGCCGATGACGATCAGCCGGGCTACGGCAGCGGTCCGCATCCGATCCCTCTGCGCTGCCAGATCAGCGGGCAGGCCTGCCAGCAGGGCGCCGGCGTAGCGGGTGTAAAGCCCCAGATCCCGCCCCCCGCCCCGGCCATCGAAGGCCTGCAGTCCCAGGATCGTGCCGGGCGGGGTTTCAGCCCCAACTAGCGTTTCAGGGACAGGCACCGATTTGGGTGTCCACAGCGCCTGATACCCCGCCACGCAGGTGGCCGTGGGCACCGGCGTTGGATGCGCCGGCATCAGGCCCAGCATCCGGGCGAAGGAGGGAAGCCGGTCCACCACCGGGGCGGCGTTCACCGCGTCGGCGCACACCATCTCCAGCCCCAAACCGGCCCCGGCATAGGCGACCTGGGGCACCGCCGCCAATCCGCCCAGCAAGAACGCCACCATCCACCGCCGCATGACACCGGCAACCATGACCGGAATCCTTCGCTCACTGTTGAGATGTCAACAGTGATAGCGCAAACACATGGGACTGTGCTGTGATGAATGTTGCAGTGCACACATGTTGGTGCCGCCGTCTGCCCTCAGGAAGGCTGGAAGTCCACCATTTCCACATTCAACCGTGCCCAACGCTGGGGAGATTTGCGTTAAAAGCAAACATCGCAGCGCAGCATGGCGCCTGGCCTCAATCCCGCTCCCGCCGCGCCAGGAAGGCCAGGCGCTCGAACAGATGCACGTCTTGCTCGTTCTTCAGCAGGGCGCCGTGCAGGGGCGGGATGGATTTCTTCACGTCGCGCTGGCGCAGCACCGCCGGGTCGATGTCCTCGATCATCAGCAGCTTGATCCAGTCCAGCAGTTCGGAGGTGGAGGGCTTCTTCTTCAGGCCCGGCACCTCGCGCACCTCATAGAACAGGGTCAGGGCGTCGCGCAGCAGGTCCCGCTTCAGATTGGGAAAGTGCACGTCGACGATGCGGGCCATGGTTTCCGCATCGGGGAAGCGGATGTAGTGAAAGAAGCAGCGGCGCAGGAAGGCGTCCGGCAGTTCCTTCTCGTTGTTCGACGTGATGATGACCACCGGCCGCTGCCGTGCCTTGATGGTCTGCCCCGTCTCGTAGACGAAGAATTCCATGCGGTCGAGTTCCTGCAGCAGGTCGTTGGGGAACTCGATGTCCGCCTTGTCGATCTCATCGATCAGCAGCACGGGGGCCACGTCGGCCTCGAACGCCTCCCACAGCTTGCCCTTGCGGATGTAGTTGGCGATGTCGTTGACGCGGGCGTCGCCCAACTGGCCATCGCGCAGGCGGCTGACGGCGTCGTACTCGTACAGGCCCTGCTGCGCCTTGGTGGTGGACTTCACATGCCATTGCAGCAGCGGCCGGCCCAGGGCGTTCGCCACCTCCTGCGCCAGCACGGTCTTGCCCGTGCCCGGCTCCCCCTTCACCAGCAGGGGGCGCTGCAAGGTGACGGCGGCGTTGACGGCGACCCGCAGGTCATCGGTGGCGACGTAATTCTCCGTCCCTTGGAATTTCATGGTCGTGTTCCCTCAGGCGCCGGGCGGGCGCATCCGCGCCCTTGGCTTGTCCTCACTTTTCAGTCCGCTACGCTACCCGAAAAGTTCCGGCGGACGCAGTCGCGTCCTACAGCGGCATGAGAAAATTCTCATACCGCTGCTTGAGGAGTAGCGATTAGCCGGCGAGCGCCGCTTCGACCGCCGCCACGGCGGCGTCGGCCTTGTCGGGCTCGCTGCCGCCGGCCTGGGCCATGTCGGGGCGGCCGCCGCCGCCCTTGCCGCCCACGGCCGCCGCCGCGAGCTTCACCAGATCGACGGCGTTGAAGCGGCCCGTCAGGTCGGCGGTCACGGCGGCCACCAGGGTCACCTTGCCTTCGCCCTTGGCCACCAGCAGGACGATGCCGCTGCCGATCTGGCCCTTGATCTCATCGGCCAGGGGCTTCAGGTCTTTGGCCTCGATGCCGTCCAGCACGCGGGCCGACAGCTTAACGCCGTTGATCACCTTTTCCGGCGTGGCGGCGGCACCGCCGCCCCCGCCCAGGGCCAGCTGGCGCTTCAGGTCGGCCACTTCCTTTTCCAGGCGGCGGCGCTCCTCCACCAGGGTGGCGACGCGGGCCGGCACCTCCGCGGCGGAAACCTTCAGGGCACCGGCGGCGGCCAGCAGGCGACCCTCCTGCCCTTCCAGGTACTCGAAGGCGCCCCGGCCGGTCAGCGCCTCGATACGGCGCACGCCGGCGGAGACGGCCCCCTCCGACACGATCTTGAACAGGCCGATGTCGCCGGTGCGGCGCACGTGGGTGCCGCCGCACAGTTCCACGGAGTACTGGCGGTTCTGGCCCTCGTCCTGGCCACCCATCGAAACCACGCGGACCTCGTCGCCGTACTTTTCGCCGAACAGGGCCATGGCGCCTTGCTCGATGGCCTCGGCCGGGGTCATCAGGCGGGTGACGACCTCGCTGTTGCCCAGGATGCGGGCGTTCACCGCCGCCTCGACCACGCGCACGTCGTCGTCCGACAGCGGCGTCGGCTGGCTGATGTCGAAGCGCAGGCGCTCCGCCGACACCAGCGAGCCCTTCTGCGTGACATGCTCGCCCAGGCGCTGGCGCAGGGCTTCGTGCAGCAGGTGGGTGGCGGAATGGTTGGCGCGGATGTCGCCCCGGCGGCGGCCGTTGACGCGCAACTCCACCAACTGGCCCGGGGCCAGGGTGCCGTGGGTGACGGTGCCGATGTGGGCGAAGACGGCGCCCAGCTTCTTCTGCGTGTCGCTGATGGCCACCTCGACGCCACCGGCGCCGAAAATGACGCCGCTATCGCCCACCTGGCCGCCGGACTCACCATAGAACGGCGTCTGGTTCACCAGGACAATGACGTCCTGGCCGGCGGTCGCCTTGTCCAGCTTGTTGCCCTGCCGGTCCAGCACCGCCGTGACCTTGCCCTCGGCGTTCTCGGTGTCATAGCCCAGGAACTCGGTGGCGCCCAGCTCATCCTTCAGCTCGAACCACACGCGCTCGGTCGCGGCCTCGCCGCTGCCGGCCCAGGCCTTGCGCGCCTCGGCCCGCTGGCGCTCCATGGCGGCGGTGAAGCCATCGACCTCGACCGTGCGGTTGCGGCCGCGCAGCACGTCCTGCGTCAGGTCCAGGGGGAAGCCGTAGGTGTCGTACAGCTTGAACGCCACCTCGCCGGGCAGAGGCTGGCCGGCGCCCAGCTTGTCCTCTTCCTCGTCCAGCAGCTTCAGGCCGCGATCCAGCGTCTGCTTGAACCGGGTTTCCTCCAGCCGCAGGGTTTCGGTGATAAGGGCCTGGGCGCGCTGCAACTCGGTATAGTGGCCGCCCATCTCGCGCACCAGCGCGGGGACCAGCTTGTGCATCACCGGATCGCGGGCGCCGATCATGTGGGCGTGGCGCATGGCGCGGCGCATGATGCGGCGCAGGACATAGCCGCGCCCCTCGTTCGCCGGCAGCACACCATCGGCGATGAGGAAGGAGGAGGCGCGCAGATGGTCGGCGATGACGCGGTGCGACACGGCGTGCGCGCCGGACGGATCGCTGTTGGTGGCATCGGCCGACGCCTCGATCAGCGCGCGCATCAGGTCGGTGTCGTAATTGTCGTGCACGCCCTGCAGCACCGCCGCCAGACGCTCCAGCCCCATGCCGGTGTCGATGGAGGGCCGGGGCAAGGACACCCGCTCCTCCTTCGTCACCTGCTCATACTGCATGAACACCAGGTTCCAGATTTCGATGAAGCGGTCGCCGTCCTGGTCCGGGCTGCCGGGCGGGCCGCCGGGGATGCCCTCGCCATGGTCGTAGAAAATCTCGGAGCACGGGCCGCAGGGACCGGTGTCACCCATGGCCCAGAAATTGTCGGCCGTGGGGATGCGGATGATGCGGTCGTCCGACAGGCCGGCCACCTTCTTCCACAGGCCGTGCGCCTCGTCATCGGTGTGGTAGACCGTGACCAGCAGCTTGTCCTTGGGCAGGGCGAAGGTCTTGGTGATCAGGTTCCAGGCCAGCTCGATGGCGTCGGCCTTGAAATAATCGCCGAAGGAGAAGTTGCCCAGCATCTCGAAGAAGGTGTGGTGCCGGGCGGTGTAGCCCACATTCTCCAGGTCGTTATGCTTGCCGCCGGCGCGCACGCACTTCTGCGAGGTGGTGGCCCGGGTGTAGGGGCGCACCTCGTTGCCGGTGAAGACGTTCTTGAACTGTACCATGCCGGCGTTGGTGAACATCAACGTCGGGTCGTTGCGCGGCACCAGCGGGCTGGACTCCACCTCCGTGTGGCCGTTCTTCACGAAGTAGTCCAGGAAAGCGGAGCGGATCTCGTTGGCGGTCTTCATCGGGCAACAGCCTTAAGCATGCGACGGAACACCCCGGGGCGCGAAACACCGGGACAGGGTTTGTAGCGTGTGGATACGGGGGCTGTCCATGGGATGGGGCGATGACATGCCCTGGGCGCGCGGCTTTTCACCGCTTTCCATTCCCGATGGGCCCCGCCGCCCCCTGTCAACTGGACAATCGACGGGCCGGTTAATCGATGGAACTGCGCAAAAGCCCGTCAGACCAACAGCAAGGTGTTGTTCGGCGTGGCGACGACCGTGGGCGCGGTGGGAACGGTGGGGGTGGTGCCGGCGGCCAGGGACTGGTCGGCGGCGTCCACCTGCTTGGCGGCGTCGGCGATGTCTTGGGCGCTGTGGTCGGGATCCTCTGGATCGCCGGGCTTGCGCTTGCGGTCCAGGACATTCCTGGCCTGGGCGTAGACGCTGCGCGCCTGGGCCATCAGGGTGCGGACGTTGCCCATGAACTCCATGCGTTCTTTCCGCGCCGCCAGGTCCGTTTCACCGTCAGGGACCTGGATGATGCCGGCCTTGTCGGTCTTGCCGTCATTGGCCGCAGCCTGGGCGTCGCCCGTCTGCAGGGTGGCATTGGCGCCGGCCGTGGTGGCAGCTTGAGTGGTGGCAGCCTGGGCAGCAGCGGCCTGGGTGGAAGTGGTCGGAGCCTGGCCGGTGCCGGCGGCGGTGGCCTGGATTTGGGCGGCGTCGCTGCCCACGCCGGCGATGTCGGTAGCGGCACCACCCGTGCTGGCCCCGCTGGTGCCCGAAGCGCCGGTGGCGGCGGAGGAGTCGCCGCCGGTGGCGCCGACCGAGGCGCCGTCCTTCACGGCGCCAGCATATTCCTGCGCGGCGGAGCCCAGGGACTTGGCCACGTCCGCCGCCTCGCGCGCGATGCGGGCGGCGGCTTGCTTGTCGCCCATGGCGGCGGCCAATTGCGCGCGCATGCGCAGGGCCTTCAGCTGGCGCTTGGCGTTGTCGACCTTATCCTGGGCGGCCTTCTTGTCGTTGTCGGCGGACTTCTGCTTCAACTGCTTGTCCAACTGGGTGGCGTCGGACTGCAGTTTGGTCAGCTTCTTCAGGGTCTTTTCATCGACGAAGGCGCCGATGGCCCCGGCGGTGTCACCCTTCTGCAGGGCGGCGGCAACCTTTTCAGCGGTGGTTTTGGGGGCGTTGGCGGTGGACGCGCCACCGAACAGCGACGTCTGCTGCGTCACCGAGGAAGCCAGGCTTTGCGCCTGGGAATAGCCGTATGCGCCTGTGGTCGAAACCATCATCCGCCCCCCATTTTGGGTCCCGTGATTTTCGCATTCATGCGATCGGTTCGGATGATACGCCTTTGATCTCAGTTCTGCAATTAAGCGGCCTTACACCTTTGGGGGTGGAGCGGGTAAAATGCGGACGGAGCGCGAGGAAGTGCCGCCATGACTGTGCACGAAGTCACCCCCGGGCCCGACACCTGGGCCCTGCTGCCCGGCGCCCAGTTCGCCGACGCCTTTCGCCTGACGCTGCCGTCCGGCGGGGCCGTCATCGATGCCCCGGCCGCGGCCCAGCGCATGATGGGCACCTCCCCCGCCTGGGTGCGGCGGCTGATGGCCCTGCGCAACGCCATCGTGGCGCCCCTGGGGCTGAAGGCGCCCCGGCCGCCGGCGGCGTCGGAGGCCTCGCGCGCCGGCCACATCGGCATCTTCCCCATCCTGAGCAGCGGGCCGGACCGGGTGGTGCTGGGCATGGCGGACAAGCACCTGGATTTCCGCGCCGTGGTCGATGTGCGCCAGGATGCCGGCGGCTGCCAAGTCACCGCCACCACGGTGGTGCGCACCCACAACTGGCTGGGCCGCGCCTACCTCACCCTGATCATGCCCTTCCATCGCCTGGTGGTACGCACCATGCTGGGCCAGGTGGCGGGGCCCTGAGCCTGTCCGCAGGCAAATGACCCAGACAAGGAAAAGGCGGACCGTCCCCGGCCCGCCTTTCCTTCATTCGCCTGTCCCGGAGGCGCCGATCACTCGGGGCTGTCGGCGTCGCCGTCGGCCTCGGGGGAGCCCACCATCATGGCACCAGCCACCAGGCCGGCGTTGGCGCGGACCTTTTCCTCGATGGCTTTGGCGATGGCCGGGTTGGTGCGCAGGAACTGCTTGGCGTTCTCGCGGCCCTGGCCGACGCGCTGGCCGTCATAGGAGAACCAGGCGCCCGACTTCTCCACCACGCCGGCCTGGATGCCCAGGTCGATCAGCTCGCCCACCTTGGACACGCCCTCGCCGTACATGATGTCGAACTCGACCACGCGGAACGGCGGGGCCAGCTTGTTCTTCACCACCTTCACGCGGGTCTGGTTGCCGACGACGTTGTCGCGGTCCTTGATGGCGCCGATGCGGCGGATATCCAGGCGGATGGAGGCGTAGAACTTCAGCGCGTTACCGCCGGTCGTCGTCTCCGGGTTGCCGAACATCACGCCGATCTTCAGGCGGATCTGGTTAATGAAGATGACCAGGCAGTTTGACTTGGAGATGGACGAGGTCAGCTTGCGCAGCGCCTGGCTCATCAGGCGGGCCTGCAGGCCGACGTGGCTGTCGCCCATCTCGCCTTCCAGTTCGGCGCGCGGCACCAGGGCCGCCACCGAGTCCACCACCAGCACGTCGATGGCACCGGAGCGCACCAGCGTGTCGGTGATCTCCAGGGCCTGTTCACCGGCGTCGGGCTGGGAGACCAGCAGGTCGTCCACGTTCACGCCCAGCTTGCGGGCGTAGGACGGGTCCAGCGCGTGCTCGGCATCGACAAAGGCGCAGGTGCCGCCGGCCTTCTGGGCCTCGGCGATGGCATGCAGCGCCAGCGTGGTCTTGCCCGAGCTTTCCGGCCCGTAGATCTCGATGATGCGGCCGCGCGGCAGGCCGCCGATGCCCAACGCAATGTCCAGGCCCAGGGAGCCGGTGGAGATGGCATCCACCTCCATCGACGCCTCCTTGGCGCCGAGCTTCATGATGGAGCCCTTGCCGAACGCGCGTTCGATCTGGCCGAGAGCGGCGTCGAGGGCCTTTTGCTTATCCATGGGTGTTTCTACCAGACGAAGTGGTGCCGACATCTTGCTGTCCCCCTCTTGTCGCATACGGCCAACGGGCGTTCAACGGCTGTGGTGAGGGAGAACGTACATGGTCTGTTCTGGTCTGGAAAGAGGGTTTGTTGATCTTTTGTTCTTTTTTGTTCTTGTTATGATGCCCTCTGGCGCCGGACACCGGCATCCGCCGGCTGGGCTTCCTCGCATTTCAGTCCACTACGTTCCCCGAAATGCTGCGGCGGCCCCGGTCGGGGCCTCGTCGCCGTGCTTCAATTCGCTTCCAGGTCAGAGGGTTAGCAAGCCCCCGGGACAGCCCCCCGGATTCGCCGCCTCACGCCCCCGTGCGCGGGGCGCCTTCCATCACTTCCTTCACCTTGGCCGCCAGCTGTTTCAGGCTGAAGGGCTTGGGCAGGAAGTCGACCACCGCACCGTCCTTCAGCGAATGGCGGAAGCGGTCTTCGGCATAGCCGGAGATGAAGATGACCTTCACGTCGGGGCGGAATCGGCGAACCTGCTCGATCATGGTGGGGCCGTCCATCTGGGGCATGACCACGTCGCTGACGATGAGGTCCACGTCCCCGCCCCGTTCCCCCTGCAGCAGGTCCAGCGCCTCTTCCCCGCTGCGGGCTTCCAGCACGGTGTAGCCCTTGTTGCGCAGGGCGCGGGCGCCGAAGACACGCACGGCGTCCTCATCCTCCACCAGCAGCACGGTGCCCATGCCGGTGAGGTCGGCGGCGGCCTTGTCCTTGGCCTCTTCCGCTGGCGCGGCCTGGGCCGCCTTCTCGTCCAGGCGCGGCAGGTGGATGGAGAATTTGGCCCCCTCCCCCGGCTTGCTCTCCACGAAGACGAAGCCGCCGGTCTGGCGCACGATGCCATAGACGGTGGACAGCCCCAGCCCCGTGCCCGACCCCACCTCCTTGGTGGAGAAGAAGGGCTCGAAGATGCGCTGCAGGTTCTCCGGCGGGATGCCGATGCCGGTATCGATCACCTCCACCACCACCCAGTCGCCGGGCGGCATCTCCTCCGTCTCATGGCGGACGGGCTCGGTCGTGTGCAGGTTGCCGGTGACGATGGTCAGCCGCCCGCCCTTGGGCATGGCGTCGCGGGCGTTGACAGCCAGGTTGATGATGACCTGTTCCAGCTGCCCCTGGTCCACCCGCACCAGGCCGGTGTCGCGGCCGTGCAGCATGCGCAGCTCGATGTTTTCGCCGATCAGGCGCCGCAGCAGGTTGGACAATTCCGCCAGAACGTCGGTGATGCTCAGCACCCGGGGCTGCAGCGTCTGCTGCCGGGAGAAGGCCAGCAGCTGGCGCACCAGATTGGCGGCACGGTTGGCGTTCTGCTTGATCTGCATGATGTCGCTGAACGACTGGTCGCCCGGCTTGTGCCGCAGCAGCAGCAGGTCGCAGAAGCCGATCATGGCCGTCAGCAGGTTGTTGAAGTCGTGCGCCACGCCGCCGGCCAGCTGGCCGATGGCCTGCATCTTCTGCGATTGGACGAACTGCGCCTCCAGGTTCTTCTGAGCGGTCATGTCCACCAGATGCAGGATCAGGCCGCGGTCGCCGTCGCCGTCGCCGTCGAAGCGGCGGGAATAGACATGCACCACGGCGCCGGAGGTCCCGCGCAGCCGCGCCTCCACCGGCGTGCCCATGCCCCCGCCCATGCTCCCGCCGGCCCCCGCCGTCGGCCGGCCCTCCAGCACCTCGCCCAGGCGGGCCAGCAGGTTGGCGCGGTGTTCCGGCTGGAACAGGCTGGCGATGGGTTCGCCCTGCACGTCGCCCAGGCGCAGGTCGGCCATGGCGAGGAAGGTGGGGTTGCACTCCGCCAGGCGGAATTCCCCATCCACAAAGGCAAAGCCGGTGGGCGCGAACTGGAAGAAGCGCTGAAAGCGCTGCTCCGCCCGGCGCAGCTCCTCCTCCCGCGCGGTTTCGCGGGTGAGGTCGCCCAGGAAGATAAGGCTGCCGCCGGACGACGACGCCACGTGCAGCACGCTGGCGCGCAAGGGGGCCGCGCGGGCCGCCGCCAGTTCCACCTCCGCCATGCCGGCCAGGCGCCCGGGAAACAGCTCCCCCAATGGCGGTGTCGCCAGCAGGTCGCGCAGGTGGCGGCTGCCATCCTCCAGCAGGTCGCGGGTATGGCCCAGCCAATCGGCCAACGTCAGGTTCACGCGCAGCAGGGTGCCGGCCCCATCCACCAGCATGACGCCCAGGGGCGCCAGATCCCACAGCTCACGCCAGGGGTGGCTGCCCGGCACGGGGATGGCGCCACCGCTGCGCACCCGCCATTCCGACACTCCGGCCTGGTCCGCGGCGACCAGGGGCCGCGCCACCACCAGCCGCGGCGCCGGCCTGCCCACACCGCCGGCGGGATGCCCCCCGCCACCCTGGCCCGACGTGTCATCGACGAAGACGACGAAGGCCTCGCCCCCCTCGCCCCGGCGCACCGCCTCCTCCAGGTCGTGCAGCCGCTGGCTGTCGGCCCCCTCCCGGCAATGGCGGGCCAGGATGTCGACCACCCGCCCACCCTCGACGGCATTGGCCAACGCGGCGAAGGCGCCGTTGGCGGCCAGCAGGCGCCCATCCGCCCCCGCCACGGCCAGGGCGTCGGGCACCGCCTCCACCACCGCGCGCAGCACGGCGGTGCGCGCCGCCGCCTGTCGCAGCCACAGGACGCCCAGCAAAGCCATCAGCAAAAAGGTGCCGGCGGCGGCGATGGCCGCCAAGCTGGCGGTGCGGTCCGGCAATCCCCACCAGGACAGGGCGGCAGCCAGGAACAGCGCCGCCGCAAGCAGCGGCACCCCGGCCACCAGCGCCAGGCCCGCCCGCGCCGCCCCGCCAGCCAGGTTTTCCGGCTGGGTCGCGGACGGGGCGGAGGACGGGCGGGAGGGGGAAACGGCCACCGGCAGGCACCTCTGGATCGGGGGCCCCGATCCTACCAGCACCGGCCGCGCGGGACGAGATGCCAAGAACGAAATAAAACGGAGGCGCCGGCACCCTTCCGGCAGAGCGCTTTAGGTCAGCGCTTGGGAAATGTCTTCTTCTTCAACTTGAAGACATAGGAAATGACCTGCGCCACGGCCTTGTAATGCTCGGCCGGGATTTCGTCGTCCACCTCGGCGGTGGCGTACAGGGCACGGGCCAGCGGCGGGTTGGGCACCAGGGGGATGCCGTGCTCCTCCGCCAGCTCACGGATGCGGGCGGCGATGAAGTCCACGCCCTTGGCCACCACCATGGGTGCCGTCATGGTCAGCGGGTCGTACTTCAGCGCGATGGCGTAGTGGGTGGGGTTGGTCACCACCACGTCGGCCTTGGGCACGTTCTCCATCATGCGGCTGCGGGCGCGCTGGATGCGCAGGGCGCGGATCTTGCCCTTGATCAGCGGATCGCCTTCCGTCTGCTTATGCTCGTCCTTCACTTCCTGCTTGGTCATGCGCATGTCGCGCATGAACTTCCAGCGCTGGTACCACCAGTCGGCGCCGGCCAGCAGGCCCAGGGCGATCAGCACGCGGAAGATAAGGCCCACCGCCTGGCTCTTGGTCTCATTCACCAGGCCCATCAGCGGCAGGCCGATGAAATGGTCCACGGCGTGGCCCAGGGGGATGAGGCCCGGCAGCACGATGACCGACACCACCGTCAGCTTGATGACGGACTTGGCGAACTCGATCAGGTTGCTGACCTTGAACTTGTTCAGCAGGTTGGTGACGGGATTGAAGCGGTTGAGGTCGAAGCTCAGCACCCGTTCGGTGCTGAAGACGAAACCCACCTGCAGGACGGAGCCGAGGAAGGCCGCGATCACCAGCAGGGCGAAGGGCACGGACATGGCGACGGCCACCTGGCCCAGCAACTCGGTCAACAAATGGCCCAGCCCACCCCTGTCCACCGGCATGGTCTCCGGCCGTTCTATGAAGGGAACCAGCACGCTATGGATGCGCCCGAACGTCCAGGGCAGCACGGCCACCACCAGCACCAGGATGGCGCCCAGCATGAAGAGGTGCGGCACCTCTTGCGACTTGGGGATGTTGCCCTTCCCCCGGGCCTCGGACAGCCGTTTGCCTGTCGGCTCTTCCGTTTTGGAATCTGGATCCTGGTCTTCCGACATGGGCCCCTTCCCCCTACGACGACAGGAAGGGCATCATCTGCCCCTGGAAGGCGCGCAGCCAATAGACCATCAGCCCCGACAGGCTGCCGCCCAGCAGCAGCAGGCCCAGGGCGATCTGCAGCGGCTGGGTCACGAAGAAAACCTGGATGGACGGCACCAGCCGGGCCACCAGGCCCATGCCCAGGAAGAACAGCAGGCCGATGACGACGAAGGGCGCCGACATCTGCAGGCCGATCATGAAGCTTTCCGAGAAGATGCGCGTCAGATGCTCGGTGAAGTCGCCCAGCGGCATGGCCCCGCCGGGCGGGAACAGGCCATAGCTGCGCACCGCCGCCAGGATCAGCATGTGGTGCATGTCGGTGGCGAACAGCAGCAGGATGCCCAGGATGCCCAGGATGGAGTTCACCACCGTCGTCTGCTGGGACATGGCGGGGTTGAAGGCCTGGGCGGAGCTGAGGCCGACGTGGTTGGCGATCAGGCTGCCCGCCGTTTCCAAGGCCCCCATCATGGTGCGGGCGATGGTGCCGATGAAGATGCCGATCAAGGCCTCGCCGATGATCAGCACGGCCATGTCGGCGGGCTGCGCCGGCTCCGGCGGCAGGGTGCCGCCCACGGCCGGCGTCACCGCCAGGGCGACCATCACGCCGAACAGCAGGCGGATGCGGGTGGAGACGAAGGTTTCACCCACGGTGGGCATGATCAGGAAGGCCGCGCCCAGCCGCACGAACACCATCAGATAGGCGTAGAACTGGCTGACGAGGAAGGTCTGCAACATCACTCGCTGCCCGTTCCGACCCCGACGATCTTGTCCATGATGCCTTCGGTGAAGGTCACCATGTGGTGCATCATGAAGGGGGCCAGGAACACCAGGGCCACGAACATGGCGATGATCTTGGGCACGAAGGTCAGCGTCTGTTCCTGGATCTGGGTCAGCGCCTGGAACAGCGAGACGGCCAGGCCCACCACCATGGACACGGCCATGATCGGCCCGCTGACGATGATGACCGTCAGCAGCGACTGGCGCACGATCTCGATGATTTCCTGTTCGTTCATGCGCGGGTCCACAGACGCGAAGAGGGGCGCGAAAGGGGCGGCGGACGCCCCGTCGGGGCCAGCTTGCCCCAGAACCACCCGCCCCACAAATGTGAAACAAGGCCAGCCCGGAGGGTGCTCCTCCGGCACTGGCGTCACATCGGCATGCGCATGATTTCCTGGTAGGCGGAGATGACCTTGTCGCGCACGGCCGTCACCGCCTGCAGCGTCACCTCGGCGTTGCTGACGGCGTTCACCACGTCGGTCAGGTCGGCCTTGCCCACCACACCGGCGGCGGTCATGCGCTCGCCCTGGTGCATGGTGTCGATGGCGTCCACCGCCGCCTGCTTCATCAGCTCGCCAAAGCTGGGGCCGCTGGCGGGGGCCGCCATGCCGGGCCCGGCGCCCTGGCGGGCCGTGTTGGCGTAGGCCGCGATCGCGTTCGGAATGGGAATGGCCATCTTGTTCACTCAGCTCCGGTTCGCGGCTCAGTTGCGCAGCAGGTCGATGGTCTTGGTCAGCATGGTGCGGGTGGCGTCGATGACGCCCAGGTTGGCCTCATACGACCGCTGGGCCTCGCGCATGTCCATCGATTCTACCAGGCCGTTGACGTTGGGCATCAGCACATAGCCCTCGCTGTCGGCGCTGGGGTGGCCGGGATCGAACTTGCGCTGGAAGTCGCCGCGGTCGACGTCGACCTTCTTCACCTTGACGGTGTCGATGCCCAGCGCCTTGTCCAGGCTGTTGGCGAACAGCACCACCTTGCGGCGGTAAGGCAGGTCGCCCGGGCTGGCGGCCGTGCTGTCGGTGTTGGCCAGGTTCTCCGCGATGACGCGCAGGCGGGCGCCCTGCGCCTTCATGCCGGCGGTGGACAAGTTCAGCGCGTTCATCAAATCCATCGGAACCCTCGTCCCCAACCCTTGAAGCCTAAAATACGCTGCGAACCATCAAGAACACGTTAACCAGAACCGCTCAGCTGGACCCCTTGCCCAGGGCCATCTTCAGCATGCCGATCTGCTTGCGGTAGAGGTTGGTCAGCGCCTGGAAGTCGATGGCGTTCTGACCAATCTTGGTCATCTGGTCCTCCAGCACCACGGCGTTGCCGGTGGGCGAGGTCTCATAGGCCGTGCGTTCCTTGGCGGAGCGGAAGCCGCCCGCCCCCGTGCTGCTGGCCGACAGGTGGGCCGGATCGGTCGACACCAGGTCCAGATGCCCGGCCTCGCGCAATTGGTGCTTGAAATCGAAAGGCACCAGGTCCTGCGCCTGGTAGTTCGGCGTGTCGGAATTGGAGACGTTCTGCGCCAGGACCTCCTGGCGCTGGTTGTCCCAGGCCATCTTGTCCGACATCAGCTTGAAGATACCCAGCCTGTTCAGGTCCATGATCCGTACTCACCTACCCATAAGGGTCAAACCGGGGGTCACCGTCCCCAAAAGCGCCAAACGCCAGGCCCAGGCACCTCTATCGCGATAGATGGGTCATATGCAATCTGCAAGCCATTACCTAGAGAATCGCTCTAAACCAAATGGGATTCCAGCATTTTTTGCCGGCCTTCACGTCCTGGGTCCGGACACCGGTCCGGCGTCCCCCCGCATTTTCCAATGACGGTAGCGTTTCGGGCCCATCGGCGACGCCCTTTCAGGCGGCTGCCCATTTGCGTCCGGGGGCGGCGGGATATACCCTGGCCCCGTCCCTGCATGTGCCGACCAGGCCCCATATGGCCGGCCGGGGCCGCTTTTCAATTCAACGAAGGACTCATCCCCCTTTGCCCTCCGGCCCCACGCCCCCAGACCCCGAGGACGACAGCGACAAGCCCCGCCGCCAGGTGGCGGTGGCCTTGCAGCACATGGCCGAGGGCCTGCCGCGCATCGTCGCCACCGGCCAGGGCGCCGTGGCCGAGCAGATCCTGGAACTGGCCTTCGCCAACGGCGTGAAGGTGCGGCAGGATGCGGACCTGGCGGAAATCCTGTCGGTCATCGACATCGACAGCGAAATTCCCATCGAGGCGCTGGCGGCGGTGGCGGAAATCCTGGCCCACGTCTACCGTGCCAACGGCCGCCTCAGCAGCGGCGTCCCGCTGGATGCAACCTCCCCCGGAACCGTCCAGCCCCCCAACCCTTATGGCCAGGCCCCCGGTCCGGGGCCCGGCACCACGTCCGGAACACCGCCGATCAGATGACCCCGCCCCTTTCCCCCGAAGCGGATGCCTTGGCCACGGCCATGGACGACCTGCTGGCCATCCTGAACCGCACCGCCGACCTTGTCGCGGCCGGCGACGCGGTGGAATTCGCCGGCCTGGAGGATGAGGCCACTGCATTATGCAATGCAGTTGTCCAGTTGTCGCCGCAGGAAGCCCGATCCTTCCTGCCGCGACTGGAGGGCGTGCTGGCGGCCCTGGAGCGGCTGGAAGCGGTGGTGAGGAAGGCCAACGAGCTGACGCAGGGCAAGGCCACGGTGGGCCGGGCGGCCGCCGCCTACCGCCGGGCCGAAGATCCGGATGTCGGCTGACCCCATGACCACGTCCGCCGCCTATTACGTCTACGCCGCCCTGATGCTGGGCCTGGTGCTGGGCTTCATCCTGGTCACCGGCTGGCTGGTGCGCCGCTTCGGCGGCGGCGCCCTGATGCGCCTGCCCGGCCGGGCCCAGCGCCGCCTGGGCGTGGTGGAGGCCATGGCCCTGGACCCGCGCCGCCGCCTGGTGCTGATCCGGCGCGACGGGGTGGAACATCTGCTGCTGCTGGGCGGCACCCAGGACCTGCACCTGGAGGGCCCCATACCGCCGGGCGGCCCCTCCACCTTCGAGACCGTTCTGAACGAGGCCGCCGCCCCGCCGGCGCCCGCCCCGGGGCCTGTACCATGAGCACCACCCCCAGCCGCCCCTCCCGCCTGTTCCGCTGGGGCGGGCCCGTCCTGGCCATGCTGCTGACGGTGGCGGCCTCGCTGCTGGCCGGCACCGCCTATGCGCAAAGCCTGAACCTGGACCTGGGCTCGCAGGGGGGCAGTTCCACCAGCCGCATCATCCAGCTGGTGGTGCTGATCAGCGTGCTGTCGGTGGCGCCCAGCATCCTGGTGATGATGACCAGCTTCGTGCGCATCATCATCGTGCTGGGCTTCCTGCGCTCCGCCATGGGCACGCAGCAGGTGCCGCCCAACCAGGTGATGCTGAGCCTGGCCTTGTTCCTCACCTTCTTCATCATGGCGCCCACCTTCCAGGCGTCCTACGACGCGGGCATCAAGCCCATGATCGATGAACAGGTGGATGAACTGACGGGCCTGAAGAACGCCGTCGTACCCTTCCAGGACTTCATGCTGAAGCACACGCGGGAACGCGACCTACAGCTGTTCACCGACATTGCCAAGATCGACAAAGTGACGGCAGCCAAGGATCTGCCCATCCAGGTGGTCATCCCCGCCTTCATGCTGTCCGAGCTCAAGCGCTCCTTCGAGATCGGCTTCCTGGTGTTCGTGCCCTTCCTGGTCATCGACATGGTGGTGTCGTCGGTGCTGCAGTCCATGGGCATGATGATGCTGCCCCCGGCCATGATCTCCCTGCCGTTCAAGATCATCTTCTTCGTGCTGGTGGACGGCTGGTACCTGATCGTCGGCAGCCTGGTGAAAAGCTTCGGGTAGCGCCGCCCCTCGGCGCCGGCGCAACGAAGTGTGGGGCGCTTTGCCGCTGTTCAGCAGGCTCTTCCCATCTAGATTCGTAGAAGGCGTTAGGATCAACGCCTTGCCCCACACGCCACACGACCTGAGTGAGGAAAATGAAGAAGGTTCTGACCAGCGGTCTGCTGTCCCTGTTTGCCGTCACCGCCATCACCGGGTTGGGGGCCGGCCAGGCGGCCGCCCAGGCCGGCCCGCAGTGCCCCAAGACCCTGCCGGTGACCGAGACGGTCAAGGACGTGCCGGCCGGCTTCAAGGCCTACCAGGACGGCAACCCGCCCAAGGCGCCGGATGGCAGCGCCCTGCCCCTGCCGCTGGCGGCCATCCTGTTCTGGAACGGCGAACCCGGCGGCCAGCCGCCCCTGCCCCCGGCCAGCCAGTCGCGCACGGCCCTGACCTGGAATTTCACGCCGGCCCAGGCCCAGAACCTGTGGATGGCCTGCGCCTATGACGCCACCGCCATCATGATCGCGTCCAAGATGCCGGCCAGTGTCCACACCTGCACCGTGACCCTGTCGCCCGACGGCAACATGGCCGCCGGCCTGAACTGCCAGTAAGTCGCTGGAGAACCCGCTCAGCGCCGCTGGCTTGCCGGCGCTGGCGGGGCTGCGGCGGGCGTTGACGGCGCCGTCAACGCCGTGGGTGGCGGGTTCCCGGCCGGTTGACCACCACCCGGCGGCGCGGCGGCGCTGGGCGCCCCTTCGCCGGCGGGCGCCGGTGCTGCGGCGGGCGTCGTATCGCCCGGCACGGCGGCCCCCTGGGTCTGACGGGTGCGGTAGCTGTCCAGGAAGCTCTTGAACAGGTCGATTTCCTTGACCTGGTTCTGGATGGTTGCTGCGTCCAGCAGGCCGTTGGCCTCGGTCGGGCGGGTCATCACCTGGAACATGTTGGAATCCGGCCCCTTGTCCATCGACGGGCCGAAATCGGTGCGCAGCTTTTGCAGGCCCGGCAGATCTTGGGCCAGCGACAGGGCCACGGCCCGGTTCACCACCAGGCGCGAAATGGTGGGGTCGATGGGCTGGCCGGCGGCCGGCGGCGGGCCGATGACGTCGGCCAGGGCCTGGGCCGCCAGCGGCCACTGCTTGGCATGCCAGGCGATGTCGATGCGCATCAGGTTGGCGGGGCGGGAGTTGTCCTGCTTCAGCAGGGCCACGGCCTCCGGCCCCTTGTCGGTGCGCGACAGGGCGCGGGCGCGCAGCAACCGGCGTTCCGCCGCCATGGTGTCGGGAATGCCCGGCACCTCCGACTGGTCCAGGGCCGCCAGCGCCTTGTCCGGCTGGTTGTTCAGCAGGCGGATGGCCGCCTCGCGCGTGCCCACCTGGGCCTTCTGCTCCCCCTGCAGGCGGTACTGCACCTGGCGGTCCAGCAGTTCGGCCGCGCGGTCCAGCAGGTCCACATCCACCAGCCGCTCCGCCAGCACGCGGATGACCGTGTCGCCGTCGGGGCCCGGGGGCGTCAGTTCCTTGTACTGCTCATACAGCGACAAGGCCTCCAGCGGCGGCATCTTGTCGGCGCCGTTGCGCACGAACAGGCCGGTGAAGGTGTCCGTCATCTGCTTGGTGATCAGCGGCGCCTCGGGGCTATTGGGGAACAGGGTGATGGCGCGCTTCATGGTGTCGAAGGCCTGGGGGAAGTTGCCGGCCTTGATGTGCAGGTCGGCGAGGCGGCGCAGGATGTGCAATTCCAGGTCGTCGCCCGTCCAGGCGAAGCGCATCTTCTCCATCTGCTCCGCCGCCTTGGCGGGGGTCAGCTTGCCGGCGGCCAGTTCCTCGTCCACCAGCGCCATGCGGGCCTTGGTGCGGTAGAGGCGGTCCGTCCCCTCCGTCGCCGCGCGGTAGGAGTCGATGGCCTTCTCATGGTCGCCCGCCAGGCGCGCCGCCTCGCCGCGCAGATAGTTGATGGCGGTCTCGGCCGGCCCCTTGTTGGCGCCGCGCTTCACCAGCCGGTCCAGCAGGGTATTGGCCGTGTC
This sequence comes from Nitrospirillum amazonense, assembly GCF_007828035.1. Classification (GTDB taxonomy): domain Bacteria; phylum Pseudomonadota; class Alphaproteobacteria; order Azospirillales; family Azospirillaceae; genus Nitrospirillum; species Nitrospirillum amazonense. The sequence continues at coordinate 701,003 of NZ_VITV01000002.1, forward strand.
CACGTCACCCTTGGCCAGCGCCGCCTCGGTCGCCGCCAGGCTGAAGCGGGTGTTGAACGGCTCCGGATATGTCCGCAGCAATTCCCGGCGGCTCTGGAACAGGCGATAGGCGGTGTCGTCGTCACCGGTGGTGTGGGCGGCGTAGGCGCGCCACAGGGCCACGTCCGGTTCATTCTGCAGGGCCGGGGCCGTCAGGTCGTCCAGGCCGCCCTTGGCATCGCCGGTCAGGATGCGGGCGGTGCCGCGCACGGCCGCGAACTCCGCCCGCTTCTCCAAATCCGGCTGGTCCTTGCGCGCCATCTCCAGCAGGCCCAGCGCTTCCTGACCGAAGCCGTTGCCGGCGTAGAAGCGGGCCAGATCCAGGCGCAGCTTGGGCCGATCGTCCGGCGGGGCCTTGACGATCTCGTTCATCACGTGCTCGCGTCCGGCCACGAAGCCGTTGGGGTCCACCTTGGCCCAGCGCTGGAAGTCGAAGAAGCGGTCGGGCTCCACCACCGGCGGCGGCGGTGCGGCGGTGGCGACGTCGGTGGACGGCGACAAGCGCAGGCCGCCCGGCACCGTCAGCTCAACCCCTTCCTTGGCCGGCTGCACCAGCAGGCGTTCATCGATGGGCCGGACCACCACCCCCTGGGCTGTGGGCAGGAACTGCGCCTCGGCATAGCGCAGCGTCACCGGCATCAACTGCGGCGCCGGGCTCATGGGGATGACCTTCAGCGTATCGCCCACCACCGGGTCGGAGAAGGTGAAGACCTTCACCGGCTTGGGCGTCTTCACCACCAGGCGGGGGCCCAACGCGAAGTCGGGGTCCGTCACCACCGGCACGCCCGCCGGCGCGCCGTCCGCCGGCGCGGTCGGGGCGTGGTCAAAAGTGATGCGATAGCCGGTGGCGCCCTCCCCAGTCACCTTGGGCTCCAGCACGGCTGGCGCCGGCAGGCGGAAGCCGGTGCCACCAGTGAAGGCCACCGGCTCTACCTGGCCCAGCACGGCCGGCTGGTTGACGGGTTGCGTCGGCGCGGTGGTCGGCGGCACCGCGCGGTCGAACAGCACGTACAGCCAGCCGGCCCGCGCGAACACAGCCACCGCCGAGGGCTGGCCGGGATCGAATACCAGGGTAGGCGGTGGTGCCGGCGGTGCGTCGGCGCCCGGCTGGGCGGCCGCCGATTCGGAAGCCGGCGCCCCCTCGGGCGCCGAGGCGCCCGGCGGATGCGCCGCCACCGGGGGAGCGCCATGCTCACCAGCGGGCGCAGGCTTGGCCTCGGGTGTCTTGGCCTCTGGTGCTTTGGCAGGCGGGGCCGCCTGCGCCACGGCCTTGGCGGCAGCCTCTTTCGCGGCCGCATCCTTGGCCGCCTGCTGCTGGATCAGGTACAGCGGCTGGCCTTCCTTGACGGCGCGCGGGTCGGCCGGCGGTGCTGCCACCGAGGGCGGGGCGCCGCTTGCGGGCGGCCCAGCGGGCGACAGGGCGGCAGCCTGGCTGGGCGCCGCCACCGGCGTCTTGGCGGCGGGGGCCGCCCTCTCCGCCGAGGGGCCCGAGGCGCCAATGCTGGTGGTCGTGCTGGCAGGGGCCGGCGGGGCGCCGGGCTTGCCGTCGCCCACGTCGATGACGACCTTGTCGCCGGAGCGGGACTGTTCGACCGTCGCGTTGGCGGGGATGGTCAGGGCGACGGTCAGGCCGGAACCGCCCGCCACCGCTTCCACCCCCGAGATGCGGGGAGAGCGGGCCTTGCGGGCGGCGCCCAGATCGGCCTTGGCCGGCCTGTCGAAATGAATCAGCAGCTTGGCACCGTCGCGCTCCAGCGTCGACTTGACCGGTCCCGCCCAGTCGAACACCAGGCGGCTGCGGCCGGGATGTTCACCGGCACGCACCGTCACCGTGGGCAGGGCGGCGCCCGCCTCCGCCGGCTGCGCGGCCGCAGGCTGGATGGCGGTGGGCTGGGTAGCGGCGGGCGGCGACTCCCTGGTCTCCTGGCCGGCGGCCAGAGCGGGGGTCGCCGCCAGCGCCAGGGCGGCGACCATCAGCAGGGAGCGGAAAAGCGGGGCGTAAGCGGTCATGACGGAGGCTTGCCGTCCCGGGCGGCGTATTCACGGATGGCGATGTCGATGCGGCGGTCGGCCGTGGCCCGGTCGGCGTCGGTAGCAGCACCCGGGGCAGCCGGACCGGCGCCGTCGGCCTGGCCGCGTACGGTGATGGGTTCGGCATAGCCCGCGCGGGCCAGCGCCAGGGCGATGGTGCGGCCACGCGCCAGCGACAGTTCCCAGGTGGATGGGTAGGCGGCGTTGGCGATGGCGCCGGGCGCGTTGGAGCCGGGACCAATGGAGTTGAGGTCGGTATGGCCCACGACCTCAACCGCGTTGGCGACGTTGCTGACCACCCCGCCCAGCGCGAACAGGATGGCCGCCCCGGCGGAGGACAGGGTGGTGGCCCCGGGGGCGAACAGCGCCTCCTCCGGCAGGGCGGCCACCAGACGGTCGCCCGCATGGATGACGCGGACGGCGGCCAGGGCCGGCTCGCTTGACAGCTGGCGTTCCATCACCCGGGCCAGATAGCCCAGGTCGGTGGCCTTGCCCCGGTCCAGGTTGCCGTTGCCGTGCTGCTCGGCAGGGGAACCGCCGAAGATGGCCTGCAGCACCTGGTCCCGCCGCGCGTCCGGGGCCGTCATGCCGTACAGCATGACGAAGAACGACAGCATCAGGCAGACGAAATCGGTGAAGGAAATCAGCCAGATGCGCTTGGGCGCCTGGACCTTGGGCGCCAGGGACGGCAGGAAGCCCGGGATGGGCGGCGGCAGGGCATCGGGCTCGCTCATGGCCGCGTCTCCGCCGCCGGCGTCACCGGAACCGCCGGCAGGCCGGCACGCGGCAGCCGGGCGCGGAACAGGAAGCGCACCGTGTCCGCCCTGCCCTTCTCCACCCCCACGGTCATGGCGCGCGGGGCCACGCCGGCCGCGGCCAGGGTGCGGGCCATGGCGCCGGCCTGGAACACGGGCAGGCTGGCGCCGGGATTGCCGCCGTCGCCCACCAGGAACTCCAGGTCGATCTCCAGCCCCGTCTCCTCATCCGGGCGCACGGCCTCGGCCATCTGGTGCCACACGCCCTCGCGGCCGGGCAGGACGGTGACGATGGTGCCGCCCCCCTCCGCCGCCGCCGTGGCGAACAGGCTGGATGTGGGCATGGTCGCGGCCAGGGTGCCGCCCTTGCCGCTCTGGTCGATGACGGCGTCGGGCATCACGGCCACCAGGCGGCGGCCCACGGCGCCCAGGCGCTCATCCGCGCGGGCCAGGGCGGCCTGCGCCGCCGGCCCCTGGGTGAGGGTGACGCCGAACGCGTCCTGCACAGCCTGCACAACGGCGTCGAACTTCCGGTTCTCGAAGGTGGACAGCGAGGTCAGCAGGATGAAGAACGCCAGCAGCAGGAAGAATACCGACAGGTAGAGGACGAAGACCCCGCCCTCCTCCTGGGCGATCTTCCGTCCCCCCGACACCAGCCCCGCCATGGGCCGGTTCCTGGACGCCCCAACCGTCATAGCCGTCGCCTTTGGGCCCATCCCCTCTGAAGACTTAGTCGAAGCTCGCCAGCAGGCGATCGATCTCATCCTGGTCGATGGCCCGGCCGGGCAGCTGGGGCCCATGCAACAGGAAGTCATCGTCGGATGCGCCGCCGGCCGGCGTGTCGGCGGCGGGCGGACCGTCGGGGTGACGGCGCTGCACGTCTTCGCCGAAGGCCACCAGCATGGCCTCCACCTTGGCCTCGATATGCTTCAGCGCCTTCACCACCTTGGTGATGCGCTGGCCGGTGATGTCCTGGAAGTTGCAGGCCTCATAGATGCCGGTGGTGATGTCCATCATCTTGGACGACACCTCCGGCGTCACATCGCCGGCCATGCCCATCAGCTGGTCGCAGGCGTCCATGATACGGTTGGTGGCATCCTCCGTGGCGCCCACCACGGCGTCCAGCTCATCCGTGGCGCGGGGAATGTGTTCGGCGTGGATGTCGCTGGGCTGCAGCGCCGCGATTTCCTTCTTGGCGTTGTGGATGAAGCGGGCCAGGCCCTCAAGCTCGCCATAAAGCTTGATGTCGTGCTGGGTCACGTCGCCGCCCATGGAGGCGACCACGGTGGAGACGATCTGGGCGACCTCTTCCCGCGACAGCGGCTGGCGGGCCTGGGAGCGGGCGGCATCCAGCCGGTCCTGAAGGATCGGGTCGGCGGCGGGGCGGATCATGGCGGCTCTCGTCTCGTCAAATGGGGCCGGTTATCAGGCCTGGTGGCGGCTGGGTTGGGGTTTGGTGCGGTTGGCGAGCGCGCTCATTGCGGCACGCTGGGCAGTCGTTTGCGGTCAGCCAGCATGGTGGTCACCTGCTCCGCGCGCTTGGGTGTCATGGCGGCCAGCACCGGGGCGGCCTTGGCCTCCTTCATACGGCTGATCACGTTCAGCAGCACCTTGTCGTCCATGGCCTCGAAGATGCGGGCGGCCTCGGCCGGCTTCATCGTCTCGTAAATCTTCACCAGGCTGTCCAGCTGCTGCGCCTGGTCGGCGTTGACCTGGTTGACCAGGCCGTCCAGCTGCTTTTTCAGCGCCTGCATCTCCGCCAGTTTCTGGTCCAGCCGCTGGGTCGCCACCTGCAGCATGGCCTCGCGCTGGTCCAGGTCGCGCTCGCGGCTGTCCAGGGCCTCGCGCCGTTCCGCCAGGCGCTGCAGCAGCTCCACGTCCTTGGGCGTGAAAGTCTGGCCGTCGGTGGGGCTGCCGGAAGGCTCGGGCTTGCCGCCCTCCGCCTTGGCGTCCCCTTTTGCGGCGCCCTCGGCAGGCTTGGCGGCCGGTGCTTCCGCCGGCTTCGCCGGGGCGGCAGCGGTTGCCTGGGCAGCGGGTGTCTGGCCAGAAGGCGTTTGCGAGGCGGGCTTCTCCGGTGCCGGGCTCTGCGCCTTGGCGGCCGGCACGTCGGGCGGGGCGGCGCCCACGGTCAGCGTCCACCACATGTCCCCCGCCCGCGCCCCCAGCAGCAGCACGGCGGCGAAGATCGTGGCCGGCAGCAGGCGCACGCGCAGGCGCCGCCACAGCGGAACCTTGGGGGCCTCGTCCTTCCTGGCCACGCGGCCCTTGCCCGCAGTGGCGCGCGTTCCCGCCGGGCGCGCGCCTGCCGGCACCGGACGCTGGGTCCGGGGCACCTGGGGGGCGACGGCCTTGGGGACGGCCCCGGTGAGGGGTGCCCCAGGCGTTGTCCCGAGGGCGGCTGTTGGCCGGCCTTGCCGGGGAGCCGAAGGTTCAGCCGTCATTGACGCATGTTCTCCAAGGCCTGGAGCAATTCACGCTCCGCGCGCGAGCGGGCCTCGGGCAGGGTGCCGCCCGCCTGGCCACCAGCGGCCTCGCCCCCGGCGGCGGCTCCCGGTGCCGGCAGGCGCGCGGGCGCCGGGCGCGGCGCGGGGCGGTTGTCGTCCAGGCCGGCGTCGTTGTCATAGCGGTCGCCCGGCCGCTCGGGCCGGGAGGCGCGTTCGGGCACGCGCCCGCCATTCAATGGGTCGCCAGCAGCCCGTTCCCCCGCGAGGCGCTCGGCCATTTGCCGCTCGGCGATCTGGCGTTCCGCCGCCATCCGTTCGGCCAACTGGCGTTCGGCGATGGAGCGTTCAGCGAGCCGTTCCTGACCGCCACGCTCGCCCTCCAGCCGTGCCGGCAGCGGGCGCGGATCGGGGCGGATGCCATCTGGGCGGACGCCGTCTGCTCGGACACCGGCGCGCGGCGCCTCGGACCGGTGGCCGTTCACGCCGCCTACCATCCCGCCACTGGCCATGCCGCCACTGGCGACGCTGCCGCGCAGGGCTTCCGCCCGGGGCAGGTCGCGAGGCTCCGGCCGGCTGTCGCGCGCCGGCTCCGGTGGCGCGGCGTTGGCGCGGGCACGCCCGGCGGCGCCCTCAAGGCGCGCGGCCAGGGCATCGGCCGCCTGGGTCATCTGCTCCAGCTCTTCCCGCATCTTGTCGGCGCGGCCGATCAGGTACTGCAGCGCCTCGCCGGACTCGGCGGCGGCCTTGCGCATGCCCTTCACGCCGGCATCGGCCTGGGCGGTGGCCTCGCTGAACTCCCGCACCAGGGCCTCCATCTCGCCCCGGCTGTCGCGCAGCTGGGCGATCTGGCGGTTCAGGCGCAGGGCGTAAACGATGGTGGCGACCAACAGGCCGCCGACCACCACATCCAAGGCCAGGGAAAGCAGGATGGTCAGGCTCATGTCGGCGCGGTCTCCGGCTTGGGCGCCTCGCGGTCGATGCGGACCGCGATGTTGCCGCCCTTGCGCCCCATGCGGCCCAGGAACATGGGCACGTCACCGCACCGCAGCTCGATGGTGTCGTCCGGCGCCACGTTCAGCAGCACGCGCGACCCCACCTTCCAGTTCAGCACGTCGTAGAGCGACAGCGTGATCTCATCCAGCACCGCCGACAGGTGCACGTCGGTCATCCACAGCTCGCTGGCCAAGTGGGTTTCCCAGATGCTGTCGCGGCCGAACTTTTCACCCATGAACATCTGCAGCAGCAGTTCGCGCACGGGTTCCAGGGTGGCGTAGGGGATCAGCAGTTCCAGGCGGCCGCCGCGATCCTCCATGTCGATGCGCAGCTTCACCAGCACGGCGGCGTTGGCCTGGCGGGCGATGGTGGCGAAACGCGGGTTGGTTTCCAGCCGGTCGAAACGGAAGGTGACGGGCGACAGGGGGTCGAAGGCGGCCGACAGGTCGGACAGCACCACGTGCACCATGCGCTCCACCAGGTTGCGCTCGATGGTGGTGTAGGGGCGGCCCTCGATGCGCATGGCCGCCGTGCCGCGCCGGCCGCCCAACAGCACGTCGACGATGGAGTAGATCAGCGCCGAATCGATGACCATCAGGCCATAGTTGTCCCATTCCTCCGCCTTGCAGACGGCCAGCATGGCGGGCAGCGGAATGGAATTGAGATAGTCGCCGAAACGGACCGAGGAAATCTGGTCCAGGCTGACTTCCACGTTGTCGGAGGTGAAGTTGCGCAGGGAGGTCGACATCATGCGGACCAGGCGGTCGAACACCACCTCCAGCATGGGAAGGCGTTCGTAGTTCACCAGCGCCGAGTTGACCAGCGCCATGATGCCGGAATTGTCGCCGTCGCCGGCGCCGTCCTTGTCGAAGCCCAGCAGGCTGTCGATTTCGTCCTGGTTCAGGACGCGGGTGGCCCCGCCGCCCATGTCGCCAAAGCCACTGTCGCCGGCGCCCTCGTCCGCCAAGGCCGCCCATTCGGCGGCCATGCGTTCCTCTTCACTCAGCTCCTGCGGATCCGGCATCGGTCAGCGCTCCAGCGTCCAAAACGCGCATGCGGGCCCCCGGCCCCCCAAGAACCACCCATCAGGAAACCGGGCGGGGCGCCGAATGTTCAGAAACATGCACGTACCAGGCCATATTACAATCGGCGGGGCGGCAATATCCATGCCAGCAAGCAGGCGCCCCCAAACCCAATCACCCAAACCCAATCACCCAAACGATGACAAGGCCGTTTAAGGCCCCATCTCATCTCACTGTGATTGTACCAGAATTTCCTCAAACAGCACGTCCCTCACCCGCACCGGGGCGGCCGCCGCGTTCACCCGCTGCAGCAACTCCTCGCGCAGGCGGTAAATGCCGGCCGATCCCTTGAGATCATCCAACCGCAGTTCCCGCAGATAGGTCTGGAAGGTATCGACGATGCGCGGGGTGGCCAGGGTCAGCTTGGGCCTGTCCTCTTCCTTGTAGATCTCCAGCTGGATCTTCAGCTTCAGGAAGGCCGGGCGGCGCTCATTTGTCTGCAGGTTGATCAGCAATTCGCCCAGCGGGAAGAACACCGGAGGCGCCTTGGGATCGAACGCCTCCTCCGCGGCGGCGGGCTTTTCCTCCACCTCCTCCGCCTTCTTCTTGCCCAGCAACCCGTCCAGCAGGCCGCTGAAGATCAGGCCACCGGCGATGAGTGCGATGAGCAGCAGCGGCACCACCACGAACATGACGATCTTCTTGCCGCTGAATTTCTTTCGCGGCAGTTCCTGTTCGCCCCCACCATCCGTTTCGATGGCCGTCATGCTACCCCGCAACGCTCGTGCACCGGGCCCCGTTCGAACGCCGTTCGGGTAGGGCCCACCATCCCGCCCCAGTACGGGGCAGGTTCATATAATCATGAAGGCGTTAACCCTTCCTTTCAACAAAATCGGGCCAACAAAATCGGGGGAAGGCGCCCCGCCTCGCTCCCCCCTCAGCTGAGGGGACGGCCGAAAAACAGGGTATAGCCGTCGGGATCCCTCAGTTCAAAGCCGCGCAGGCCGTCCCCCGTGTCCTGCAGCGGTACGGAAAAGACGGCGCCGCGCCCCAGGAATTCAGCGGCGAGCACGTCCGGTTCGTCGGTATTGACGTACGAGTCCCAGCGCGCGTTGGCCGCCCGTGCGGGGTTGGGCACCGGTTCCACCTCCACCGACTTCAGGAACAGCATGGCGCCATCCCGCACGACGATGGCGAAGAAGGGCGCCTCTTGCGGGGACATGTGCATGACCGTGAACCCCAGCGCGTCGCGGTAGAACGCCGCCGACGCCACCACATCCCGCACGATGAAGAATGGCGCCATGCCGTTCAGGATGGCGCGCGCGGTCATGATGGCAGCGCCAGCACGCGCTGGGCGGCGGCCACGCCCGTCTCATAGGCGCCGGGCAGCCAGCCGGGCCAGGTGAGCGAACAGGCCTCGCCGGCGAAGCACAGCCGGTCGCCCACAGGCTCCGACAGGATGCGGCGCGCCTCGGCATGGCCCGGCTTGGCCGCGGTCATGGCGCCCAGGGAATAGGGGTCGGCGCCCCACCGGCTGACGTGCCAGGCGGTGGCCTGCCGGCGGGTGAGCGATCCGAAGACGTCGGCCACGGCGTCGCGCACCAGGTCCACCGCCTCCTGATCCTTGGCCGTTTCCAGCTGGCGGGCCAGGTCGCCGCCCACCGTGGCGATGGCCAATTCCCGGCCGAAGGGGCGCAGGCACAGATCCAGCACACGGCCGTCGCCGCGCACCTGGTCCAGGGCGGTGAAGGGGTCGCAATCCAGGCTGTCGGGCTTGTAGCCCAGCGCGATGCGGTTGACCAAGCCGGTGGTCAGGCCGTCGAACGCGGTGCGCACGCCCTCCGGCAAGGGCGGGTCGAAGGTGACGCCGCCCGAGGCCAGCACCGAAATGGGCACGGTGATGATGGCGGCATCGGCGCTGACTACGCCCTTGGGCGTGGTGACCCGCACACCGCTGCCCGACCAGTCGATGCGGCTGACGGGACTGGACAGGGTGATCTTGACGTCGCGCGCCATGTCCTTGGCGAGGCTGGCGACGGCGGTGCCGATGCCACGCGGGAACCACAGCGCCGCCTCCGCATCCGGTCGGCGCGCGGCGTCCAGGCTGGACAGGTCCTTCAGCTCGACGCCGAAGTCCAGGGGCCCCACCAGGGCGGTGGCCAGCTGGCCCAGGTTCCCCAGGTCAGGCACCAGTTCGGCGGCCGAGCGGTCGACCTGGGCGCGGCCGGCCTCCTTCACCGCCCGCTCCAGCCGGTCGATGGCGTCGGCGGCCGCCGCATCGGTGTCGGCGTCGGCCTCCTTGGCGTCGAAGAACAGCAGGTCGTCGGCGCCGTCGTCCGGCACTGTTTCCATGCCGCGCTCATCCAGCAGGCGGCGCAGGGGATTGTCGGCCGTGGCTTCCAGCGAGCCGCAGCCGATATCGTAAGGGAAACCGAAGGGCTTGGACTCCGTCCAGGCCCTGCCGCCCACACGGGTGCGGGCCTCCAGCACGGTGACCTCGGCCCCGGCCTGCCGCAGGGTGCCGGCAGCCGCCAGTCCGGCCAGGCCGGCCCCGATGACCACGACCGTGCGGCCGGGACGGATAGGTGCCGGACGGCTGGCCACCGCCCCCGCCAAGCCGGGCAGGCCGCCCGTCAGCAAGGGCGCCAACGCCAGTCCGCCAACCAGGCCGCGCCGCGACAGCCCGGCGCCTGCCAAGAAACCCGGTGATCGGGAAGAACCCGACATGTCACGCCTTCCGACTTACCATCTTCGGCGGGGATGATACCGCCCAGGAAGCGGCCCTGTCACCGCGCCATCCGGCGGATGCGCCATTTCGTCCTTTCAGGATAAGGGCTTCGTCCTCAAGCGCGGGAAGCCGCCATTAGCCCAGGGCGGAGGTGGTGACGGCGCGGTTCTGCTCACGCGTCTTCTGGAAGCGGATCTTGGGATAATCCTCCTGCGCGCGGTTCAGCTGCCAGCTGTTGCGCGCCAGGAAGACCAGGGCCCCGTCGTGATCCTCCGCCAGGGCGGAGCGGTTGCTGTCCAGGAAGGACTTCAGCACCACCGGGTCATCGCATTCGATCCAGCGGGCCGAATCATAACCGCATGATTCGAACTTGGCCTTGATGTCGTATTCGGCATCGATGCGGGCGGCCAGCACCTCGAACTGCAGCGGACCGACGACGCCCACCACCCAGTCGGCACCGATCAGCGGCTTGAACACCTGGCTGGCGCCCTCCTCCGCGAAATGCTCCAGCGCCTTGCGCAGGTGCTTCATCTTCATGGGGTCGTCCAGCTTCACCCGCTGCAGCAGTTCAGGCGCGAAGCTGGGCACGCCGGTGTAGCGCAGGTCCTCGCCCTCGGTCAGCGTGTCGCCGATGCGCAGCGTGCCGTGGTTGGGAATGCCGATGATGTCGCCGGGATAGGCGTCCTCCGCCAGTTCCCGGTCGCGGGCCAGGAACAGCACAGCGTTGTTGACCGCCAGCAGCTTGCCCGAGCGCATGTGCTTCAGCTTCACGCCCCGGCGGAAATGGCCGGAGCACAGGCGGAAGAAGGCGATGCGATCGCGGTGGTTGGGGTCCATGTTGGCCTGGACCTTGAACACGAAGCCGGTGACCTTGGGCTCCTCCGGCTGCACCGTGCGGCTGTCGGCCTGCTGCGGCCGTGGCGACGGCGCGTAGGCCGCCAGGCCCAGCAGCAGCTCGCGCACGCCGAAGTTATTGATGGCGCTGCCGAAGAACACCGGGGTCTGGTGGCCTTCGCGATAGGTTTCCAGGTCGAAGGGCGGGCACAGTTCCCGCACCATGGCCACGTCCTCGCGCAGCTTGGCCACCTGGTCGGCGGGCAGCAGCTCATCCAGCTTGGGATCGTCCAGGCCGTCGCACTGGATGCCCTCGCTGGCGACGTCGCCTTGGCGGCGGTCCAGCAGGACCAGCCGGTCGCGGATCAGGTCATAGCAGCCGCGGAAGTCAGGGCCGGAACCGATGGGCCAGGAACCGGGCGTCACCTCCAGCTGCAGGTCGCGCTCCACCTCGTCCATCAGGTCGAAGGGGTCGCGGGCCTCGCGGTCCATCTTGTTGACGAAGGTGATGATGGGCACGTTGCGCAGGCGGCAGACCTCGAACAGCTTGCGGGTCTGCGCCTCGATGCCCTTGGCGGCGTCGATGACCATGACCGCGCTGTCCACGGCCGTCAGCGTGCGGTAGGTGTCTTCGGAAAAGTCTTCGTGGCCCGGCGTGTCCACCAGGTTGAAGGTGCGGTCGGCATAATCGAAGTTCATCACCGACGCGGTGACGGAGATGCCACGCTCCCGCTCCACCTTCATCCAGTCCGACCGGGCGCGCCGCTGCTCGCCGCGCGCCTTGACCGCGCCCGCCATCTGGATGGCGCCGCCGAACAGCAGCAGCTTTTCCGTCAGCGTGGTCTTGCCGGCGTCGGGGTGCGCGATGATGGCGAACGTCCGACGGTTATGGACTTCCTGGGGGAGCGCGCTCATGGGACCAAACGTAAGGCTGAAGTCTTAAAAGGCGAAAACGGGGCCGTCCGGTGCTGGACGGCCCCGTCATCAAACGCGGGACTTAATTGGCGGAAGAACGCGGGCGACGCAAGCCCCCCGTCCCGCCGTCACCCTGCACCCGGGCCGGGCGCGGTCCGTTGTTATGCTTGCGGGCCCCATCGCGGGCCGGCTTGGCGCCGTCCAGCGGGTGGTAACCGCCACCATTGCCGCCGCCGTGGCCGGCGCCATGGGCGCGGGCCGGGCGGTCCTGCCGATGGCCTTCGCCGCGATGCGGGCCTTCGGAACGGGGATGACCGTCACGGGGGCCGCCGAACTTCTTGAAGCCGCCTTCCGGACGATCGCCGCGCTCACCGCGCGGGCCCTCGCCCCGGGGGCTCTCGGCGCGGAAGCCACCTTCCGGCTTCCGGTCGCCACCGAAGCCGCCCTGCTTGAAGCCACCCTGCTTGAAACCGCCACCATGGCCGCCGAACGACTTGCGCGGGCGGCCACCGGGGGTGCCGCCGGGACCGCCGGCCGGACGCTTGGGCAGCTCACGCGGCTCCAGGCCCGGGATGACGTGCTCAACGGCGCGGGTCTGGGTGTAGCCCTCGATGCCACGCACCAGGCCCCACTCATGACGGGTGTACAGGCTGAAGGCATTGCCGGTGTTGCCGGCGCGGCCGGTACGGCCGATGCGGTGCACATAGTCCTCGGCCTGGCGCGGCAGGTCGAAGTTGATGACGTGGGTCACGTCCGGCACGTCGATGCCGCGGGCGGCCACGTCGGTGGCCACCAGCAGGCGGACACGACCGTTGCGCAGGGCCTGGACGGTGCGGTTACGCTCCTGCTGGCGCATGTCGCCGTGCAGGGGGGCGGCGGCATAGCCCATTTCCGACAGGCTGTCGGCCAGGCGGTCGGCGTCGCGCTTGGTGGCGGCGAAGACGATGCCCTTGTTCATGGACGGGTCGGCCACCAGGTGGGCCAGCAACTTTTCCTTATGCTCCAGGCCGTCGGCCCGCAGGAAGCGCTGCTCGATGGCGCTGACGTTGACGCTGCCGCCGGCAACGTCAACGCGCTCCGGGTTCTTCAGCAGGTTGCCGGCCAGGCGCACCATGGCCTTGTCCACCGTGGCGGTGAACAGCAGGGTCTGGCGGTTTTCCGGGCAGGCGTTGGCGATCATCTCCACGGGCTCCAGGAAGCCCATGTCCAGCATGCGGTCGGCCTCGTCCAGCACCAGCATCTCGACGGTGGAGAGATCCAGGCGCCCGCGCTCCAGATGGTCGATCAGGCGGCCGGGGGTGGCGACCACCAGGTCGACCCGGCGGCGCAGCATCTCCAGCTGCTGGCGGTAGGGCATGCCGCCCAGGATGGCCAGGGTGTGGATGCGGCTGTACTTGGAATAGCCGCGGACGGCGTCCATCACCTGGGTCGCCAGCTCACGCGTGGGGGTCAGCACCAGCAGGCGGGGCCCGAAGGTCTGCAGGCCCTCGGCGCTCAGCGGGCGCGGGGTGGTGGCCATGCGGTGCAGCGCCGGCAGCACGAAGGCCGCGGTCTTGCCGGTACCGGTGTTGGCGGACGCGATCAGGTCGCGGCCAGCCAGGGCGACGGGGATGGCCCGCTCCTGGATGGGGGTGGGGTACTGGTAGCCGACTTCTTCCAGCGCCTTGGTCAGGGCGGGGGCCAGGCCCAGGTCGGCGAAAGTGGCGCGGCCGTCATTGGCGGCGTCCAGCTCGACGGTGTCGAGGATTTCGGTTTCGGTCACTTCGGTATTGGCGGCAACGGGCAAATCCAAGGGACTTTCCTTCACATAGCAAAACAGCGCCGCGCCCCTCCCGCCCGGGAAAGGCACGCGAACAAACAAGCCGGCACCGCGCCCGCCGAACAAACGGCAGGCGGCACCAGCCAACGAAAGAGCGGCGCAACGTCGGAACGTGTGGAAAGCCGGACCTATCCGGCAATCACAACCCCGAAAGAAGCGGGGCTATGGAAGCGGCGCTGGCGTCGCCCCCTGGAAAGCGGAGACGACCATAACCATGCGCCAGGGGGCCCCTCGGCCACTCAGGCGAGGCGGACCATACGGGGGCGGCCGACAAAAGCCAAGGATTCCGTGACATGCCGCAACGCAACGCAGCGTGGCGCCAGACGCACAGGGTCGCCCCTTATAAATCCGGTCCCTCTCGCAGCAAACGCGCCGCCACCTTTTTCACCGCGGCCTTGGCGGCGTCCGTCGCGGTGGCGTTGGTCAGGATGGTGACACCCTGGCGGCGCCCGGGATCCAGATAGGCAACGGTGAAGATGCCCTCCGCCCCGCCCCAGTGCTCCCACCGGTCCGCGCCGTCCAGGGGTCCCATCATCCAGCCCAGGCCCTGGCCGCTCAGCCAGCCGGGCAGGTTCGGTGCCGGCTGGCGCGTCAGCATCTGCGCCATCGTGCCGGCCGGCAGCACGCGCGCGCCCTCCGCCGCGCCATCGTTGGCGCAGGCGGCGATGTAGCGGGTGAAATCGGCGGCGGAGGATTGCAGCATGCCGGCCGACCAGTCGGGGAAGCCCATGGTGGCAACGGGCTTGCTATCCTCATACGGTGTGGCGGCCAGGACGGGCGGCACCTCGCCCAAGGTCCAATAGCTGTGGTGCAGGCCCAAGGGTGCCATCAGGAACTGGCGTATGGCCATGCGGGCGTCGAAGCCGCCGACGCGGCCGGCGACATAACCCAGCAGGGCGAAACCGACATTGGAATAGTCCCAGGCCTCCCCCGGGGCGGCGGCGTAGCAGCCGTTCGCATCATAATAAGTGCCGCCCGGCATCAGGTAGCCCACCAGCATGTCGCGCAGCGCCAGCGGCGTGTCGCCGCCCCGGTGCCGGAAATCCACCGCGTAGTACTTTTCGTCCGAAATGCCGGAGGTGTGGGTCAGCAAGTGGCGCAGCGTGATGACGGCATCGGGGTGGTGCGGGTTCACCACGGGAAAGTCGAGATGGGCCGCCACCGGGTCATCAAGGGTCAGGCGCCCCTGCCCCGCCAGGCGCAGGATGGCCGCCGCCGTGATGGTCTTGGTGATGGAGGCGATGGCGAACACCGTGTCCGGCGTCACCGGCCGGCGGCGGGCCACGTCGGCATAACCGTAGCCGCGGACGAAGCGTACCCGCCCCTCCCGGGCATAGCCCACCGCCGCCCCCGGAATGCCGGCCTGGGCCAGGGTGATGCGGATGTCGTGGTCCAGGTGGACGGGGATTTGGGCCCATGCCGGGCGTGCCATCAGGGCCCCCGCGGCCGCGGCGATCACATGACGGCGCGTCGGTTTCATACTTACCCCTCCCCTGATTCTGGACACCCCGGTTCGATCCGCCTATAATCTGTAGGTGCCTACATATTTGTCAAGGAACCTGTCGCCCGTGCCCCCATCCGATGAGATCACACCGCCGGAGGATTATTCCCGCCGCCTGGGCGGCGCGGCGCTGGGCGCCCGCTTGCGGCGCCTGTCAGAAACGATAGACGGCGACGCCACCCGTACCTACGACGCCTTGGGCGTCACGTTCGAGCAGCGCTGGTTCGGCGTGCTGAACCAGCTGGTGCTGAACGGCCCCCTGACGGTGGGGGAGCTGGCCAGCCGCCTGCGCATCACCCACGTCTCCGTCAGCCAGACGCGCGCCTCATTGGAGAAGGCCGGCCTGGCCCAGACCACCGCCGATCCGGATGACGCGCGCCGCCGGCGCCTAGCCCTGACTCCGGCGGGGACGGCGCTGGTGGAACGGCTGCGTCCCTTGTGGCGGGCGCTGGAGGCGGCGGCGCTGGACCTGGATGCCGAAGCGCAGGCCGTGACCGCGGCCCTCGACCGGCTGGAGGACGCGCTGGCCCGCCGCAGCCTCTACCAGCGGGTCCTGGATCATCTGGCCGGGGAGACGGCATAAGACATAGGGGAGCCGCTACACTCTTGCGCCGGCCCGGCCCCGTCGTCCATGGTCCGCCGCCATGAAACGCCGCGCCTCCATCCCCCGACGGCCCGCCCAGCCCGCGTTGCTGCTGGGGCCCTTGCTGCTGGCCCGGGGTGGCCAGGGCGACCGCTGGCGCATCAGCGCCGTGATCGTCACGGACGGGGAGGATGAGCCGCCAGACTTGACGGTCGGCGGCGTGGGCCTGCCCGTGCCGCCCCGCTGGCTGGGGAAGCTGCCCGAGGGCAAGGGCGCCGCCTGGCGCTACGACTTCGCCGTGCCCCGGGGTGCGCAGGATGGGCGGGCGGACTACGGCTTCCTGGACCTCGGCAGGCCCTGGTCCTTCGCCGTGCCCGGCATGGCGGTGCCGCCGCGCGTGGCGCTGGCCGATGCCGGGGACGACGCCCCGTTTGCCTTCTCCCCCTCAGGCCCCTCCGCCTGGTCGGCCCTGCTGTCCCGCCATCGGACGCAGCCGTTCCACCTGTTCGTGCTCAGTGGCCTGGTGCCGCGCGGCCTGGCGCCGGACGGCACGCTGGCCGGCCCCGCCCAGGCGGAACGCCGCGCCCTGATGGCCAGCGTGCCCCACCTGGCGGCCTGGACCGGCCCGGGGACGCATCATGGCAGGGCGGCGGGCCCCCGCGCCTTGCACCGCCTGCTGGCCCAAGGGCTGGGGGCGGAGGACAAGGCAGAGAACGCCTGGGCCGGTGCCGACGACCTAGTGCAGGGCCTGACGCTGAACCGCCTGGGCGTGCTGGCGCTGGATGCCGCCGCCGACCCGGATATGCTGGCGGAGCGGCTGGACCGGTTGCGCGGCTGCCGCGCAGCCTTGGTGCTGACACGCGGCCCCGGCGCCCCCATCACCGGCTGGCGCGCCCACCTGGCCCGCTTGCGTCCCGGCAGCAGCGCCAGGGACACCCTGACGCCGGCACTGGACCGCTTCCGCGATGCCGCCGCCATGGAGATCGTGCATCTGCGTCCCGGTGCGCCGCCAATGGCGAAGGAAGCTTGCCGCCTGCTGCCCGACTTGGCGACGGATGCCCGCTGGCTGGAGGCGCGGCTGGGCACCCGGGGCCTAGAACTGACGACGCAAGAGGCGCGGCCGGCCGCCCTGCCGGCGGGGGGGCCCGACACCGGTCCCGATACCGGCGGCGGCCGGTAGAAATCGCGGGCCACGCCTGCGCCCATGCCGGTTGACCCCGGTGGCGCGCAGGGTCCAGCTTGGCGTCGCGATAATCCACATCCACCAAACCCACCGCGTCAGGCGTCCCGAGGCTTTCCGCCCCCGGGGACCGCCTCACATGACGGAGTTCGCCATGGTCGGCGCCCTTGCCATGCTGGTGGTCTGCCAGCTCATCGGGGAAATCGTGGTGCATGGCCTGCACCTGCCCATCCCCGGGCCCGTGCTGGGCCTGCTGCTGCTGGTCGCCTGGTTCGCCTGGCGCGGCGGCCCGACCCAGACCATGGGCACCACCGCCGACGTCATCCTCAGCAACCTGTCGCTGCTGTTTGTGCCGGCGGCCGTTGGCATCGTGCAGCACGGCCAGCGCTTCCTGACCCAGGGACCGGCCATCGTAACCGCCCTGTTCGCCAGTTCCATCCTGACCATCGCCGTCACGGCCTATGCCTTCCTGTGGGCGGACAGGCGCTTCGGCGGAAAGGGGGCGGCACCGGCGGCCCCCGCCAGCCATGATCCTTTCGACACCGATACGAACGGCGGAGCCGGGGGTGCCTCATGATGAGCAAGAAGGGCCTGGGCGACATCTGGGTCTACCTGTCGGCCAGCCCGCTGCTGTGGCTGGCGGCCACGTTGGTGGCTTATCTCATCGGCGTGCGGATCTACACCCGCACCAACCGCAACCCTTTCGCCAACCCAGTGGCGCTGGCGGCCCTGTTCCTGGTCATCCTGCTGGTGGTCACGGACACGCCCTATCCCAACTATTTCAATGGCGCGCAGTTCATCCATTTCCTGCTGGGCCCCGCGACGGTGGCCCTGGCCGTGCCGTTGTGGCGCCACCGTGCCGACGTGCGCCGGGGCGCTCTGCCCCTGACCATCGCCATGGTGGCCGGCTCCGTCACTGCCGCCGCCTCGGCCGTCTTCGTCGCCCACGTGCTGGGGGCGGACAGGGAAACGGTGCTGTCGCTGGCGCCCAAGTCGGTCACCACGCCCATCGCCATGGGCATTTCGGAGAGCATCGGCGGCATCCCCTCGCTGACGGCCGCCATGGTCATGGTGACCGGCATCATCGGCGCGGTGTTCGGCCCGCTGCTGTTGCGCTGGCTGAAGATCCGCGATGACAGGGCCAAGGGCCTGTCCATGGGCATGGCGGCCCACGGCGTGGGCACCGCCATCTCCTATACCATGAGCCCGCTGGCCGGCAGTTTCGCGGGCATCGCCATGGCCCTGAACGGCCTGATCACCGCCCTCGCGGTACCGCTGCTGCTGGCTTTGCTGCTCTGAGCCTCAGGCGCCCTTCCCTCAGGCGCCCCCTCAGGCGCCCTTGCGCAGGATGAACAGCAGTCCATCCACCGGCCGCCCCTTCTCCCAGCGTGGCGCCACCGGCGCCAGGTGCTCCACATCCAGGCCCGCGCCGCCGGCGGCCGCCAGCACATGCTCCCGCGCGTGAGCATAGCGGCGGCTTTCCCGCAGGGCGTAGGGCCCCTCACCCGACCAGCGCTCCACCGTCGCGGCGAAACGACCGCCGGGCTTAAGCGCCCCGGCCGCCGCCTGGAACACCGGCGCCAGATCGCCCAGGTAGACCAGCACATCGGCCGCCAGCACCAGGTCCCAGGCACCCGGCGCCTCCGCCAGAGCGCCCATCAGGTCGGCGTCCCACAGCCGATCGTACAGGCCACGGGCGCGGGCGTGCTCCACCATGCGCGGTGACAGGTCGACACCGGCCAGGAACCGGGCCAGCGGCTTGACCTCCACACCCCCCAGGCCCGTGCCGCACCCAATGTCCAGGATGTCCAGCCCAGCCCCAACCCCCACCGTGTCCAGCGCCTGGCGCAGTAACTGCGGCGCCTGATAACGCAGCTTCTGCGTCAGGTCGGTGTCGAAACGGTCGGCGTAGCGATCGAACAGCGCCTTCACATACGTTGGTGTCAGGTCGGCGCCCCCGGTGGCCATGGCGGCCTCCAACGCCGCCAGCAGCCGGGCAGCGCCGCCGGCATCCTCAGGATCGGCTTCCAGCGCCTGGTGCCAGCAGCGCGCCGCCTTCTCCCCCTCCGCCAAAGCGGCCCACGCGCGGCCTTGCAGCACCAGGGCGCCGGCGCGGGCTGGGTCGGCCGGATGGGCGTGGGCCAGCAGCGGCTCCAGCATCTCCACCGCCGTCAGCGGGTCGCCGGCGTCCACCAGCACTTGCCCCACCTCGGCGGCCCCGTTCAAGTCGTGGGGCGCCAGGAAACGGGCCTCGCGCGCATGGGCCAAGGCGGCAGCGGTCTGGCCGCGCGCCAGTTGCAGGCGCGCGGCCAGACGGTGGCCGGCCGCGTCATCCGCCCGGCGGGCCAGCGCGGCCGATGCCAGGGCCCAGGCGGCGTCATGGTCACCGGCATCGGCCAGGCAGCACGCTTGGTCCAACGCCCACGAGGTGCGTCCAGGTTCCGCAGCGGCGGCCGCGGCGAACTGGGCGGCGGCCTCCAGGAAGCGGCCCTGGCGGCGCAGCACGGCCCCCAGGGCTCCCCGGGCCTCGGCAGCCTCCGGCGCCAGGGTCACGGCCGCCGTCAGCGCCGCCTCCGCCGCGGCCTCGTCCCCGGCGTCCAGGGCGTCATAGGCCTGCGCCATCCGCTGTTCATAATCGGGAAAGCTATCGGAGGTCATAGTCGGACTCGGAGTTTCAGGGCGTGGGCCGAGGGCCCCTTATGGCCCCTCCATTCCTGGGGGGCAACCCGCGCTATGGCGCTATTTGTAGAGGGGCCCCCAGTTCACACGGGGGCAACATGACGCACGCTAAGGGCTTGGAATCCTGGACCGCATGGGGCATGGTGCCCTCGCTGACAGGGGCGCAGCGTGGCGCGGTTGCCACACTCCGGTCATATTTTTTATTGACCTGCTGCGTTTTGTCTGCAATTGCTATGCGGCCGTTGCATGGATATAGGCCTTACGGTTAGACGGCAACGGTAATTCGACCCATTCGGTTAGGGAGCGGTCACCGCACTGAGTATCGGTGATCTGATGGAATACCCCGCCCGCGAGCGGGGATGTGCTTTGGGGAACCAGCACAGACGCCAGATGGATGTCGCGACGCGAGGTCGTCGACGCCAGTGACGATAGATGGAGGACTCTCATGCAGATCGCGCGCCGCCGGAGCGACGCCCTTCTAGGCCGGGAGTCCGAATCCGAGTCCGCAGGCGCCCTCCGCCTCCGCTCCACTGCCCGTCTCTTCAAGACCGCCATCGCCGGGCTATTCCTCAGCCTGGGTCTGGTCGCCGCTGCCCCCTCCGCCCACGCCGCTTGCCTGGATCACATCCTGCAGGCTGAAAAGGAGGCCGGTGTGCCGTCCGGCCTGTTGCTGGCCGTGGCCCTGGTGGAAAGCGGCCAGTCCATTTCCTCGGAGGCCTATGCCGTCAACGTGAAGGGCACCGCCCATTTCGTGTCGACGCCGACCGCCGCCGCCAAGTATCTGCGCGATCCCAAGGGCAACCTGCGCCAGGACGTGACCGCCGGCTGCATGCAGCTGTCGCTGTCCGACCACAAGGCGGCCTTCCACCCGGTGGAAAAGATCGTCGATCCCAAGGAAAACGTGCAGTACGCGGCCCGCATGCTGGCCCGCCTGCGCGCCACCGCCGGCAGCTGGGCCGCTGCCGTGGCCCGCTACAACGGCGGCAGCGGCAAGACCGCCCATGCCTACGCGTGCAAGGTCCGCAGCAACCTGGTCAGCCTGAACTCCGTCAACGCCTCGCTGATCGATGGCAACGGCTGCAGTGACGAGGAAAGCACGGCGGTCACCCCGCGCACCCGTCGCGTCTACCAGAGCGCCACGACCGAGCCGGTGGGCTGATCCGCCCTTCCCATTTGATCCACCGTTGAACAGGCCGCCCCATGAGGCGGCCTTTCGCTTTCTGGGTCGCGGCCACGGCGATTGCCGGTGCCGGCCCTTGCTGGCATGCTCCCGCCCCATGAACTACCGCCACGCTTTCCACGCCGGCAACCCGGCCGATGTCATGAAACACGCCATCCTGGCGCTGCTGATGACCCGCCTGACCGCCAAGCCCGCCCCCTTTGCCGTGCTGGACACCCATGCCGGCATCGGACGCTACGATCTGACCGGGGACGAGGCCACACGCACCGGTGAGGCCGCCATGGGCATCCAGCGCCTGCTGCAAGCCGCCGAGGCGGGAACCCTGGGCGCCGCCGCGACCGAAGCGCTGGCCCCCTATCTGGACGCCGTGCGCGCCGCCGCCGGCCAGTCCGCGGGCCCTGTCAGCAGCTATCCGGGATCCCCCTGCCTGGCGCGTGCCTTCCTGCGGGAGAACGACCGGCTGATTCTGGCCGAACTGCATCCGGAAGACGCACAGACCTTGAAAGGCGTGTTCCGGGGCGACCGCCAGGTGGCGGTGCACCACATGGACGGCTGGACGGCATTGAAAGCCCACCTGCCGCCCAAGGAAAAACGCGGCCTGGTGCTGATCGACCCGCCCTTCGAAGCGGCGGACGACTTCGACCGACTGGTGGCCGGCTTGGCCCTGGCGCACGGCCGCTGGCCCACCGGCATCTACGCCCTGTGGTATCCTATCAAGGACCGCGCCGTAAGCTGGCGCCTGCACCAGCGGCTGGAGGACAGTGGCATACCGAAAATCCTGGCAGCCGAATTGACCTGGAACGACGACGCCCGCATGGATCGCCTGAACGGCTCCGGCATGATTTTGGTTAATCCGCCTTGGCAATTGGATGAAACTTTAGGGCAAATGCTGCCGGCTCTGCACGAGGCCCTTGGCTTCACCCAAGGTATCGCCCATGTTGAATGGGTCGCCGGCGAACATATTGCCTAAGGACATAACCTTTCGGTTAGGTTCGCTGTGAGTGACATCAGTGGATACGACGGGGAAAGAGGATCCAGCGGATGGCGCAGAACGGTCAGCGGCCTTTCATGGCGGAAATTCAACGGCAGCGACGGGCGCAAGACCAACCCGGCACCGTTGACGCCCTGTCGCTGTCAGCCACCACGCTGAACCCGGCCGCCTTGGCCCCGCTGACCCCGGCGCAGGAAATTCGCCTGGACACGTCGGAAGTGATGGAGGCGATCCAGCATCTGGGTCAGAAGCTGGACCGTTTCCTGAATACCGACCACACCCAGATCGAAGCGATCCATGTGGAGATCGCCGACATCGCCGGCCGCATCAAGGCGACGAAGCTCGAAATGGCGGCCCTGCGTCATCCGTTGGCCAAGGACGACACCTTCATGGAGGCCAGCCAGCAGCTGACCGCCGTCGTCGCCTCCACCGAGGCCGCCACCAACAGCATCATTCAGGCGGCCGAGGAGATCGACGACATTGCCAATGAGGTTCGCTCCCAGTTGCCGGAAGGCTACCAGAACTCTCGCCTCAAGGACCTGAATGAGGTCACGCTGCGCATTTTCGAGGCCTGCAACTTCCAGGACCTCACGGGCCAGCGAATCACCAAGGTCGTCCAGGCCCTGAGTTTCATCGAAGAGCGGGTCGAGGCCATGATGTCGCTCTGGAACTCCAAGGAGTTCGAGACCATGCCCCTGCCCCCCTCCATCCATAAGCATGATGAGGGCCTGGAGCTGCACGGCCCCGTCAAGGACGGCGGCCAGACCATCTCGCAGGCGGACATCGACGCCCTGTTTGATTGATCCTCAAGCGGCGGGCGTTGGCATCCGCCGACTTGGCTTATTCTCATTCTGCAGCCCGCCACGCTTCCGCCGGAACTCCGGCGGGCGCAGTCGCGCCCTACTGCGGCATGAGACCATTCTCATGCCGGTGGAGCGCTCTTTTATATTCCTTCTGTAATGCGCGAGCCCACGGTGGTGAGCCCCATAAACGGCAACAGGGGCCCAAGGGGCCCCTGCACCGTGTATCGGTCCCCGGAGGGCCGAAACATGCCGTCGATCTTTTAGTTGGTCAGGGTGCCGGCCATGAAGGCCATGCTGCCGAAGCCACTGCGCGCGGCGGCGACAGCCACCTGCGTGCGGTTCTTGGCACCCAGCTTCTGCATCACCGCGCGCACATGAACCTTGACCGTGCCTTCCAGCACGCCCAGTTCGCGGGCGATTTCCTTGTTGGAGCAGCCGGCCAGGATCAGGCGGAAAATATCCTGCTGGCGTTCGGTCAGACGGTCCGCCAAGGCGGCCTCGCGGCTGGCCGGAGCCTGGCCCATGGCCGGGCCCGAAGCGCCGCGCACACCCGCCAAGGCGGCGGTGAGCGCCTGGCGCGGCATGGCCACGTAATTCTCACCCGACAGGATCAGGGTCAGCGTACGCTCCAGCACCTCGGTCGGGCCCGTCTTCAGCACATAAGCGCGGGCGCCGGCGCGGATGGAGGCAATGACCTCATCCCCTTCCTGTACGGCGGACACCGCCACCACGGGCACGGAGCCCAGGGCGGAAGTCAGCTGCGCGATGGCTTCAACCCGGCTGCCGGACAGGCTGTCCAGGTCGAGCAGGACGAGATCGATTCCCGGCGCGGACATGGCCTGTGCCAGCGCTTCCTCCACGGTGCCGGCCTCAAGCGCCGACGCACCCGGGAACTGGGTGGTCAGCATCAGGGCGGCGCCGCGGCGCACCAGGGCCTGGCCATCCACGACGAGAAAAGTGCGGTGGCGGGGCGAAGCGCCCACACCGGCAATTCCGTTTTCCAAACCATCCTCGGCTAGACTGCTGACAGTCCCGGGAAAACGCGCGGTCATGCTCATCATCTGAAACCCCACGTTCGAGTCCGGCCACTTCCGGCCCAGGCCATCCAAAACGCTTCATCCGGCATCGGGCCCCGCGTGGCAGGTCCCTGATGATCGCCCATCGGTTCCGGCACCTTTGGCCCCCGGACCGACACTTTCGATGAACGCGTGACCCTGACTGGTTAGCGACACCTTCGCCATTATGACCATTCGAACACGGCCAAAATGGGGCAACCTAACCTTTTTTCCCCGGGAACCCCATTTCCGCCGTGGTACCCCCTAGGCGGCTTCCGATTTTCCCGGGTGGCCAAACGATCCACCTCACGATGTGACAGACTGTGACCCGTTTTCAGACATGCCGCAACAGAAACATGGCGTTCGGGGTCACTTTCCCATAGGATTGTCGCAATAGAACTGGCGATCTATTACCTGGCCACGGGGCAAATAGGCCGTTAACAGGTTAGCGTCGACATTTCACGAGTATCCACGACAATGTTAGTAAAATTTTTAATAAACAGTCTCCGGTGGGGGAGACCGCAATCACAATGGGGGAATAGGCAATGACAGGCCGCAGCGTTCTTCTGATCGACCAGGATCAGTTGTTCGGGGCGGCACTGGGTACATTGCTGGGGGAAGATAGCTTCCAGCTGTTACCGCCCGTCCCTTCGGTTGAGGAAGCAATGAAGGTGCTGCGGGACATCGCAGCGCCCGATTTGATCATGGTCGACCCTTGGGGCATAGACCCGCCGCGCGTGGCCAGCGAGCTGCGGCGATTGCGCGCATCCGCCCCCCAGACCCGCATCGCGGTGCTGACCTCCGACACCAGTGATTCGGTGCTGAAGGCCAGCCTGTTCGCGGGCATGGACGGCCACCTGTCAAAATCATCCGGCGTCGCCACCCTGCGCGACGCGCTGGAACTGATCCTGGCTGGCGATGCCGTGTTTCCGCCGCGCGCCGCCGCCCTGGTGGCCCAGGCGCAGCAGCCCCAGGGGCCCACGCCGGCCGATCTGGTGGCGGCCACCGCCGATCTGTCGCGGCGCGAGATTCAAATCCTGGGCTGCTTGCTGGCGGGACAATCCAACAAATCCATCGCCCGCCGGCTGGAAATCACCGAGTCCACGGTGAAGATGCACTTCAAGAACGTGATGCGCAAAATCGGCGCACAGAATCGCACCCAGGCCGCTGTCTGGGCTATTCAGCGCGGCATCGGTCCGCTCAGTTAAGTAGTCCCCCAGCCTGCGGCGGACGCGATCCGCCTCCCATAGCGGCATGAGTACGCCGTTGATATGGCGCCAAGCCGCCCGAGAAACCTTCGACACAAAAGAAAAAGGGCGCCGCCCAGCCGGGTGGCGCCCCTTTCTTATTTCCACCGTCCGGTTCCGGCCCCTTAGGCGGGAGCCAAAGGCTGGAGTTCCGGAAGGCGTCGTCCTCATCTGGTCGGAGAGCCGGGCCTGGGGTTCGCCCAGGCCCGCTCACCGATCCCCTGACTGGATCAGGGGAAAATGATGACGGCGCGACGGTTGGACGGCTCACGCACGCCGTCCGCGGTCGGGACCAGCGGATCGGACTCGCCCTTGCCGTCGGTGGCGATGGAGGCGCCGACGCCCTTGGACGTCAGGTAAGCCTTCACGGCCTCGGCGCGGCGCATGGAGAGCTTCAGGTTGTAGGCGTCCGAACCGGAACGGTCGGTGTAGCCCGTCACGTTGATCTTCGTGATGTGGCCGGTGGCAGCGTCCTTGGCGGCGTTGTCCAGCACGGTCTTGGCGTCAGCCGACAGGTCCGTCTTGTCCCAGTCGAAGAACACCGTGAAGTTCCGCGAAATGGACGGAGCCGGCGGCGGGGGCGGCGGGGGCGGGGGCGGCGGGGGAGCCGGCGGAGCTACGGTCGGGGTCGGCTTGGGCGCCGGGGCCGGCGGGGCGCCGAAGGTGTAGCGCAGGCCAACCAGGACCGAGTGGTTCTGGTAGCCGGCCTTGAACTTCGGAGCGTTCGACGGCTCGTAGGTGGTGTCCGGCGTGCCCATGAAGCGGTAGCCGACGGTGAAGTCCAGGTTGTCGCTCAGCGCGTAGGCGACGCCGGCAGCCAGCTGGTAGGTGAAGGCGGTGGTGGAGGTCTCCACCGACAGGCCCGGCGTGTACAGGTCGCCCACGCCGTCGAACTTGTAGCGGCCGAAACCGATACCGGCGCCGACATACGGACGCAGCGGGCTGTCGACGTTGAACTCGTAGTAGGTGACGGCCATGAAGGTCAGGGCGGTCAGGTCACCGGCGCCGCCGGCGCGGCCCGGGCCGCCACCGGTGATGTCGCCGACGGTGCTGCCACCGTAACCGATTTCCGCACCGACGCGCACGCCGTTGCCGAACTTGTAGCCACCCTCGACCAGGCCGGTGGGCGAGGTCGTGAAGTCGGCCTTGTCGGTGTAGACCGGGCCCTTCAGGTCGGTCTTGTCAGCCCAGTTCACACCGGCCTGGGCACCGAGGTAGTAGCCCTCGTTGGTCTGGGCCAGCGCGGTGGCCGGCAGACCGAGCGCGAACACCGCGCACAGTAATGAATGACGGAGTTTCATTCGTCGTTTCTCCTCCTTCTGACCGAGGGGTACGTCTCCCCAAAGGAACCCTCGGTTGAATTAAGACTACCCTTCGCGCCAGGACGTGGCGCCTTTGATTGTCCCGCCGAACGGCAGGGTTAGACAACGTCCTGAGTTAATTCAATCCTTCAACACCGAACGGGGAGCAACCCAGCCTTGTGAGCTACGCCGTTCGGCCCGTCAGGACACGCCGTTAATCGGATGGAAATGAGGTTAAACTGAGGCAGGAATTTTCAAGGGGCGCGGTTTGCATAAGTAGCGGAGGCGCCATCCGCCATTTGCATATTGCACGGTCCTAGGGCTTTAGTTAGCCCCAATGTCATTCACGACCGTAAAATGCCGATTCTGCCGCAGCACGGGCCGCCGCCGCGTCGGCGAAGACTTGCCCATCGAGGGCCTGGGCACGCATGTGAACCGCGTGGAAGGCCATGCCGTCGGGATGCACCGTCACCAACCCTACCGCTTCCTCGTCGATTTCAATGACATATGCCATCGGATCAGGCAGCGCCGAGGCCGCCTGCCGGGCCGGGCGCGCGGCGCTCGCTTCGTGGTCGTGCGTGGGCGTAAATTCAATAGGCTCACCACCGGCGGGCATAATATCCAGAGCCTCGTGGAGAGCTATTCTATTGGGCATAACCCATTCTCCTTTCATCAGGCGCGCCTCACGGGAAGGGCGCCGACTTGCGGAGCGGATTAAACAATCCCCAGCATTACGATTTCCACCACGCTTATGGGCATAGCGTTACTTTGTCACCAGCCCTTTGTTATCCCCCGCCTGGGCTGGCCCTTAGGCCCACACCCGGAAATTCGGGCATGGGCCTTATGACCTTTGGCGCTGACGTTAGTGGGACGCGCCACTGGCGGCGCCGCCGGCATCCTTCGTGGCGGCGGCAGTGGGAATCGCGACCGCGGGGGTGGGGCCGGTGATGCGATCACCGGCCGTGGCGGCGGTCATGACCGGCGGCGGCAGGTCGCAGCGCGGCAGCTCCGACACGCGGACGACGGCATCGTTGGTGACGGTCTTCACCACGTCGGCGTCGCTCATCAGCTCAGCCTGGGCCAGCATGTCGGCATGCTGGGCGCAGTAGATATCGGTGGAGACGGCCGCGATGTGCTGGGACATTTCGTTGGCCAAGTGGGTGCGCAGGGTGTCCAGCGCGCGGTTGGGGTTGCCCTTGGCCGTCTTGCGGTAGTGGGCGATCAGCGAGTCTTCCCAAGCGATGATCTGCGCCTTGTGCGCCAGCGTGAACTTCTTGTAGCGCACATAGAGGCCTTCGTAGTTCCCGCCCAGCTGCTGGCAGGTCAGGCCGATGACCATCAGACGGGTGTGGTAGCGGATGGCCTGTTCGGCATCAAACTCCGCCGGGGAATAGCAGGGACCCGACACCTTGGCCGGCTTGGGAGTCTTGGCGGCCTTTTCCGGTGCGGCCTTCTTGGATGCCGCGGCCTTCTTGGCCGGGGTCGTCTTGTCGGCAGCGAAGGCCGGCGCGCTTACAGCGGCGGCGGCCAGCGCAATGGACAGGAGGGGGGCGGCGAGCAAACGGGCACGCGTCATGGCGCGGGTATCCATATCAGTATCGGAACGATCGGCATCGTGGCGGCGGCGCGGCACATCCCCATGAAGACATCCCCCTTGCCGGTCAAGGCCAGGAGGAACGCCCGCGATCAGGCCCCCGCATCCACCACATCTTGTACTTTTAGCCCTGCATGCCCACCATGAGCAAGAGTCGGGCGCGACCTAGCCCATAAGGGCGGGGTCCAGGCGTGACCGTCCCACGGAAATGAGGAACGCCATGGCCCGTATTGGCATCGACCTGGGCGGGACGAAGATCGAAGGGCTGGCCCTGGGTGACCAGGGGGAAGAGCTGGCCCGCCGCCGCATTCCCGCCCCCCGCGACGATTACGGCGCCACCCTGGCCGCGGTGGCCGGGCTTGTCGCCTGGCTGGATGCGGAGATCCGGGTGCCCGCCAGCGTTGGCGTGGGCATACCCGGCGTGCTGTCCCCCCTCACCGGCCTGGTGAAGAACGCCAATTCCACCTGGCTGAACGGCCATGCGCTGGACCGTGACCTGGCGGCGGCCATCGGCCGGCCTGTCCGGCTGCAAAATGACGCCAACTGCCTGGCCCTGTCGGAAGCCGCCGATGGGGCCGGCGCCGGCTGCCGCACCGTCTTCGCCGCCATCCTCGGCACGGGCTGTGGCGGCGGCGTGGTGGTGGATGGACACATCATCACCGGCCGGCACGCCGCTGCGGGCGAATGGGGCCACAGTCCCCTGCCCTGGCCGCAGCCGCCGGATGCACCTGGTGAGAAGCCCGGGCTGGGGACTCGCATGGAGGACGAACGGCCGGGCCCCACCTGTTACTGCGGCCGTCGGGGCTGCCTGGAAACCTGGGTCTCCGGGCCCGGGCTGGCCGACGACCACGCCCGCGCCACCGGCCGCGTCCTGGCAGCTGTGGAGGTGGCCGCCATGGCCGCGAGCGGCGACGGCCCGGCGCAGGCGGCCCTGGACCGCCATGTCGACCGGCTGGCGCGCGGGCTGGCCGGCGTGGTCAATCTGTTGGATCCGGACGTCATTATCCTGGGCGGCGGCCTGTCCAACATGGCCCATCTTTATGAGCGCCTGCCGCGGCGGCTGGCGGCTTGGTGCTTCTCCCCCGATGTCACCACACCCATCCGTCCGGCGCGGCATGGCGACTCCAGCGGCGTGCGCGGCGCCGCCTGGCTTTGGCCCCTCCAACGCTGACCTTAACGCCGGCCGGCCCGACCTGGGGCATGTTGGGGGCCCGTCTTTGGAGAGGACGGTCAGGCCTAGCGACGTGCCCAGATCAGGGTACCGGCCGCCGTCGCGAACAGCAGCAGGGCGAGGATGGCCGCCCACAGCGCGGGCGAGGCCAGGATGAGCACCGCGCCGGCGATCACCTGGGCGGCGGCCGCCATATGCCAGCGGGCCCGGGGCGTGATCCGAACGGACATCGGCGGGGCCGCGGGCGGGGCTGCGGGCGGGGCCTTGGAGCCCGAGCCCGCCGTGCGGCGGCGGCTCTTCGGATGGCTGCCGCTTTGACGGGCGGATGCAACGGAACGGGAGGGTGCGGTTCGCTTGGTCATGGGTCATGGGCATAGCAGCGCCACCCCCGGAGGGCAAGGCAGGCCGGAATAGGACGCCTGAGTCGCGGGGGACCGGGCTCAATAAAGACGGTGGCGGCGATGTGCAGCTCCCTCCGGCACCGAAATGCCCGGGGACTCTGGCTTTCCGGGTAAGGCGCCCTCCATTCCGCCTAGGCCGGGGGCCTGTCGACACAGCCGTCGGCACCGTCATCCAGGGGGCCGCTGGCGAGTCGGCGAATGAGGTTTTTAAAAAAGAGCGATGACGATGGAATCAACGCTTGCAGTCCAAGGATTTTCTTTTAAATAAAGGTCAGGACTTGGGTGTCACCGGCCAGCCCTGGCGGACATTCGCAACGGCGACCCGGCACTTCAGTTCAACTGGATTTTCATAAACCTTGCGTCGTCGCCCTCCGGGCGTAAATCCGTGTGGCGCCGCGTCGGTATCCTGGTCTTTGCTTGAAAAGACGTCGGAATACTTAGGGGTTTTGAATATCGCTTTTAAAAGGTGTGGCCCGTCGTTGTAAAAAGCGGCGGCGACATCAGGGGTGCCGCTACGGCCGGCTTTGGCCCGTGTCGACGGCGCGCCTTGCAACACCCGTCCGTGACCGCCGGGTCAGCCCCCCATCGTTCGGCTGCCGGCCTTTTGAATGATGTGTGACAGACATGACCCAAGAGCCCCTGTGGCAGCCTAGCGATATCCAGAACCAGGAAGGCGTGGAGAAGGAAGCCGACGGCGACGCCCCCAAGCGGCGCGGTCGCATTCCGCAATCGGCCTGGCCGTCCATTCTGGAACGGTATCGCGCCGGCGCCACGCTGTCGGCCATCGCCCGCGAGTTCGACTGCACGCCCAGCGCTATTTCCTATATCGTGCGCAAGGCCGAGACGGCGCAGCCCGGCGAAGGCGGCGACGCCCCCGCACCGGCCGTGGAGGCAGCCCCCGCACCCAAACCGGCCCGCACGCCGAAGGTGGAGGCCCCCACGGCTCCCGCCCCGGCCTTGCCGCTGGAGCAGCCGGTGGTGACGGAAGCGCCAGCAGCCCCCCAGGCGGCCCCCGCCGCCGTGGAAGCCGCCCCCGTGGCAGCCGCTCCCGTCGTCGAGCAGCCGCAGCGCGCCCCGCGCGCCGCCGGCGAGCGCGGCCCCCGTGGCGAACGTCCTATTCGTTCGCACGAGGGCCGCTCCCAGGAAGGTCGTTCCCACGAGGGCCGCGAAGGCCGTCCGGAGCGTGAACCGCGGGGCGACCGCGCCGAAGGGGAACAGCCCCGGGGCGACCGGTTCGGTGATCGTCCGCAGCGGGGGGAGCGCCGCACCCTGACCGGCGCCGCCGTTGCCAATGCCGCCCAGGAACGCAGCCAGCCGCCGGTCGTCAGCCAGGGCCAGCGTCCCTACGGCGATCGCCAGGGCAACCGCGCGCCGGTCGACACCGACAGCATGGACCAGTTGCTGGACCGCCCCTACAACAGTGACCGTCCGGTGGGTTCGGAATATCCCTACCGCCAGCAGCAGCGCAACGCCGCCCGCCTGGAGGCGGCCGAGACGCCGACGGAACCGGCCGACCAGCGCATGATCGCGGCCGCGCAGCGCAGCGCCGAGGCCTATACCGCCTGGAAGGCCAATCCCGAAGGCGGCATGCAGGGCCTGACCGACGCGCTGCATGAGCTGCGCAAGGTGATCGCCCGCATGGAGATCGAGATGTCGGCCAGCCGCAAGGAAGAACATGCGGCCCGGCCCATCCCCATCCCCTATCACCGCGCCCAGCGCCGCTGAAGGCTCGGGGCTTATGCCCCGGCTTTCAGCGCCCGCGAGCATTGGATGTGAAAACACCCCGCCCGGGTCTTCTCGGGCGGGGTGTTTGCATTTGGACCGCCGCTCAAGGAACGGCAGCCCATGAAAGGGTGACGGCGTCAGCCGCCCATGGTGGCGCCCAGGATCAGCACGGCGCCATAGAGGGTGGCGAACAGGCTGGCCAGCGCCAGGAAATCCCGCACCAGACGGCCGCCATTGGCGCCGGCCCGGCTCAGCGCCCGGCGACGCAGCAGCGTGGATTTCGGGGCAAAGCCGACACCGTGCATCGTGTCATGGACCGCAATGTACGCCATTTACCCCTCCACCGTTTGTCTATCCGGAGCCGGCGTACTTTCACGCCCGGCTGTTCATGGGCTTAGTGTTGCCAGAACGTTCCAGGAACCACAAGCGGAAATGTTCTCATCATGTTCCTTTTTTGGACTCGCCTTGAGAACATTCAATCCCTGGGGGCTGGATCATGCCCAAGCCCCCAGGAATGGGTTCAGCGCCCAACGCGGGCGAACGCCTCCTCATACCGCTCGGGCTTGAAACCGGCCATCACCACGCCATCCAGCTCCAGAATCGGGCGCTTGATCATGGACGGTTGGGCCGCCATCAAGGCCACCGCCTTGACGGCGTCCAGGTCTTGCTTGTCGGCGTCCGGCAACGCCCGAAAGGTGGTGCCTGCCCGGTTCAGCACCGTTTCCCAGCCCAGCGCGGCGCACCACGCCTGCAGCCGGGCTTGGTCGATACCCACGGCCTTGTAGTCATGAAAGGCATAGTCGATGCCGCGCCGGGCCAGCCAGTCGCGGGCCTTCTTCATGGTGTCGCAGTTCTTGATGCCATAGAGGGTGACGGCCACGGCCCAGGTTTCCTTAATTGATGCAGTAATGCGGAAATGCGGAATTCTTTCAGCTTAATACAGGCGTTCCCAAGGTGAACCAGGCGCGGCTGATGCGGCCATCCGTCACTTCATAAATGCCGATGACCTCCACCGTGCCGGGGCCTTCCGGAAACGCCCGGGTCACCATCTCATGATCCACCACAGTGCCGCCCACCGCCATGCGGTGCAGCAGACGACCGTGCAGGTTGGGTTCCTGGAACCGGATAAGATGGCGCGCCCGAATCTCATCCATCCCGCGGGCCAGCAGGGTATCGGGATGCTGGTAGACGCGCGCGTCCTCGGCCCAATAGGCCATGAAGGCGTCGATATCCTTGGCATTGTAGGCGCGCAACTGGCCATCCACCACCTGCTCGGGCGTCAAGGTCGAAGAGGACATGGGCGGGGGCATGGTGGCGCTCCTGAAGGAGAAGGATGAGATCATCCTTATCAGGCATCACGCCGTCCGTCCGTCGTCCGTATTCGGCATGCCGCCCATTCCCCACCCGCCTCGAAATGCCTCTGACGGGATCATCAACAATGGATGGATACTGGCATGGCCCAGGTGGAAACGGCGCCGCTGGCGCCGGCGGGGTGTTGTACATGGATGTCTGGCCTGTGCGGCCGGCAGCCTGCTGCTAAAGGGAAACGCTAGCCGGCGCGCCGGCGAGAGGTGGCGCGGGGCTTGAGGGCGTCCAGCGCGTCGGCGTTGCGGCGGCCCCAATCGTACAACATCTCCACCGGTTCCACGAAGCGGCTGCCCAGTGCCGTCAAACCGTAGTCCACGCTGGGAGGCAGGGTATCGTGCACCCGCCGCTCCAGCAGCCCGCTTTCCTCCATTTCACGCAGGGTCTGCGTCAACATCTTCTTGGAAATGCCGGGCAGGCTGCGGTGCAGCACGCCGGCGCGGGCACGGCCGTCGTGCAGGGCGTACAGCGTGTGCAAGACCATGCTGGTCCATTTGGTGGCGAAGATTTCGATCACGCGACGTGGCGCGCAATCTTCCCGCCAATCGTCCTCCGGGGTCCCACTCATCATCGCTGGATACCTTCTGGTGCCTATGTCCCCATTTGGTGCCGTCTGGACGCCCTGGGCGCATCGGCCTAGCCTGCCTTCCGTTAGCAGGAAACGCGCCCGCAGGAAACGGAACTTGGGACATGACACAGTCGGCATTGGTGGTCGGTGTCACCGGCATCGTGGGCAGGGCGCTGGCGTCCCTGCTGGTAAAGGAAGGGTGGCAGGTGGCCGGCCTGTCACGCCATGCGACCACCCAGCTCGGCGTGACACCGGTGACGGCGGACCTGCGGGATGGGAATGGCCTGACCCGGGCGCTCGCCTCCATCCGCCCATCCCATGTCTTCCTCTGCACCTGGAGCCGGCAGGCGACGGAGGCGGAGAATATCCGCGTCAACAGCGCCATGGTGCGCGCCGTGCTTGACGCCGTGCGCCCCGCCGGGACGGTGCGGCACGTGGGCCTGGTGACGGGGCTGAAGCACTACCTGGGACCGTTCGAGGCCTACGGCAGGGGTGTCCTGCCCCAGACACCCTTCCGGGAAGATCAGGGCCGGCTGGACGTGGACAATTTCTATTACGCCCAGGAGGATGAGGTGTTCGCCGCCGCCGCGCGCGACGGCTTCCGCTGGAGCGTGCATCGCCCGCACACCATCATCGGCCAGGCGGTGGGGAACGCCATGAACATGGGCACCACCCTGGCGGCCTACGCCACCCTATGCCGCGAGACGGGGCGGCCCTTCCACTTCCCCGGGTCGCCCGTCCAGTGGCACGGCCTGACCGACATGACGGATGCCCGTCTTCTGGCCCGCCACCTGCTGTGGGCGGCCACCACGCCGGGGGCCGTCGACCAGGCCTTCAACGTTGTCAACGGCGACATCTTCCGTTGGAAATGGATGTGGGCCCGCATTGCCCAATGGTTTGGGCTGGAACCCGCGCCCTTTACGGCAAAGAACGCGGGCGGCATCCTGCCCCTGGAACGGCAGATGGCGGACGACGCGCCCCTGTGGGCCGCGCTGGCCCAGCGCCGTGGCTTGGTGGAGCCCGACCTCGCCCGCCTGGCAAGTCCCTGGCACACGGACGCCGACCTGGGCCGTCCCATCGAGGTGGTGACCGACATGTCCAAAAGCCGGCGCCTGGGCTTCACCGACTACCAGGCCACGGATGACGCCTTCTTTGATTTGTTCGGCGAGCTGCGGGCCCACCGGCTGATTCCCTGATCAGGGCCCTTGCGACGCGCCCACCGCGGCCCCACCGCCTCCCACGGTCACCCGGCCCACCACGCGCGTGCCATCCTCGCCCGGCTTCAGCTCGATCTGCATCACCTGCACCTCCTCCGCCACCCGCTGGTAGTTGCGGTAGAGATGGGCACGCACGGTGATGGGCCCGTTCGGGTTCAGGCGATCGGTGCGGTAGATGTTGGCGCTGATGGTGTATTCGCCGTTCGGCGCCCGGCGCAGCAGATACTCCTCCGGTCCATAGCCCTGGGTCATGTCGTGCGACAGCCGGCCGCCGATGGCGGTGCGGGGATGGTTGTAGATGGCGCGCTCGCCCGAGGGCTCATCCACCCACAAGTCCATGTCCGTGGCGTCCACGTTCCATTCCAGGACCACACGCAGATCCACGTCCAGCTTGTCCCGCAGGCGCGGGTCCAGCGGGATGGCGCGCACGCCCAGCTTTTCCAGGCGCGGCAGGATGCGGTTGGCCTCCATCAGGGCCACCATCTCGATGCCGTTGTAGGCCGGCGACCAGATGCGGGTGATGACCTCGTTCAGCAGCCGCATGGCCCGTTCGTAATCCGCCCGCACCGACGCCGCCGGAACGCCGCGCTTGGCCGCCCGTTCCGCGCGCTCGATAAGCGCCAGGGCCAGGCTGCGCCGGGGCTGCGGCCGGTCGCCGTCCAGGTACAGCACCTTCTCATACAGCCAGATGGCGCGGTCCTCCTGCCCGAAGCGCATCAGATCGTCGGCCACGATGATCAGGGTGCCGGTGTCGGCACTGGGCAGTTCCAGGGCGCTCAGGGCCATGGACGCCGCCTCGGCCGCCTTGCCGTTGCGGAACAGCAGCTCCGCCACATCCAGGTAAAAGGCCGGCAGGCTGCCGTACCGGGCGGCCTGGGCAGTGACCGCCGCCCGGAACTCCTCGGCATCGGCCAGATGCTCCTTAATCTCGCGAATATAGGGACGGTTGGGGTCCCAAGGCGCCACCTCGATGGCGCCGGCGCTGTCGCCACCGGACTGGCCGCCACCGGACTGGCCATTCGCGCGGCTGCCGGTAACGACCACCTGGTCCGCTGCGCGGCCGGCGATGGGGGCTCTGGGCGTGGGCCCGACCGATGAGAGGGGCGCCATCACCGGCGGCGGCGGTGCCTCGATGTTGACCTCCACCGGCGGTGCGAAAGCCGGTGGTTGCACCGCCTGTGGTGGCGGGGCGGGTGGCGCCGCGATGGGGGCCGGCGGCGGCGCCACAATCGGCGGCTTGGCCGTGGTTATCGAGTTCGCCACGGGCGGCGGCGACCGAACCGTGGTGGTGTCCTGGATGATGTGCGGCGGCGGCGGGCTCTCTCGGTGGGATGGCGCCGGCACCGGCGGAGGGGCGGGCGGCGGTGCGGGCTTGCGGCCGGCCCACCAGTCCTTCTGCTCCTGCCAGGCGGTGACCACCTGCCCCAGCCGGTTGGCGGCGGCGATGTCCTTGATCTGCTGGGCACGGGCCTGCGCCGCGGCGAACTGGTTCTGCAGATCCTTGCCCAGGCTGTCGGGCGGGGCGATGTCGGCATCGACATAGTCCTGCAGCCGCTCCAGCACCAGGAAGACGGCACCGCCGCCGGCGACGCCGTAGCGCCGGGCGAAGCCTACGGCCGCCTTCTGGTCCGGCCGGTCGGACGCCGTCATGTCCGCCACGCGGTCGGCGGCCCACAGGGCGCCCAGGGCGTCGTCCGCCGCCGTTGGCAAATCGTCCAGGTCGAAGGACAGGCCGCGTCCGTCGGCCAGCGTCACCTTGACGGCTCCCAGCGACGGCGGGGCCCGGCCGACGACGCGCACCCAATCGGGTGCCGCCGGCAGCACCGTGTAGTCCAGCGCCGTGCCGTCCGCCGCTTTCACGTCGATGGCGCGGCTGGCCGGGCTGGTCAGGCGGGCGAGCACGGCGTCCACGCCCCGCGCCCGCAAATCGAGATGCTCCCCGCCCGACTTGCGGGCCAGCGCCGCCAGGAAGCCGTGGTCGGCACCGGCGCCGCTGGACAGGGTGAACAGCGGGCAGTTCACCCGCTCCGCCTGATAGGCATCCAGGGTCACCCGCCCGTCGGAGAAGAACAGGCAGGCGTCGGCCGGTGCCGGCGCGGCCTTCAGCACCCCTTGCAGGGAGGTGGCGCCGCCGTAGCTCACGGCCCGCAGGGCGCCCATCGCCTCGTCCGCCGCCGTGGCGCTGCCGAACGACAGCACGCGCGGCGTGTCGTCGGCGAACAGCACCACATCCACCACCTTCGGGCCGATCGCCGCCAGATAGCGCTGCAACAGCTCCAGTTCCGCCGGCGCCGCGTCCTGCCGCGACAGCGACCGGTCCCAATAGACGCGCACACGGCCGGTGGGCTTGGCGCCGCCATTAACGCCGCCGGGCACGGCTGCGTTCACCTCGAAAAACGTATCGCCGCTGTGATGCCGGGTCAGCACCACCGGGGCCACCGGCGGCATGCCCCCTATGGTCAGGGCGCCGCCCAGGGTGACGCCGCTGGCGCTGGCCCGCGCTTCCAACCCACCCGTGCCGGGGGCCCAGCGCAGGTCCAGCCCATCCGGCCCCGCCAGGGCCGGCGCGGCGGCGGCGTCCACATCGATGACCAGCAGGTTGACCTTGGCCACCGGGTCCAAGGTCACCAGTGGCAAGGTATAGGGCTGGTCCGTGCCGATGGGGGTGGCGAACTCAACCCGCACGATGCGGCCCCGGTTGGGGAAGATGGGAAAGACATGGGTGCGGAAGGCGTTGTCGCGCGTCACCTCTGCCAAGCCGGGATCGACGCCGCGCCGCACCTGCTTCTGATAGGCCAGCGTGGCGGCGCGCTTGGCCACCAGCACGCCGTCGGCCATCTGGCCGTTCACGTCCAGCGCATAACCGGTGACGATGGAGCCCGCCGGCAGGTCCAGGGTGAAATCGCCCTCCACGGCCGCTGCGGTGGGGTTGGCGAAGGTGGCCGACAGCGTGGTGTGCGCCACCCCGCCGATGATCTTCACCGTGATGTCCAGGTTGCCGATGGTCAGCGCATGGGTGGGCTGGGCGCCCCCGGGCGCCATATAATTGCGGGCGACCAATTCGGGACTATAGGTCCGGGCCGGTGCTGGTGCTGCCCCACCCGTGCGCGCCCAGAACAGCAGCCCCAGGAAGACCGCCAGCGTCAGCAGCACCCAGACCGCACGACCCATGCCCCAGCGCCCGATCAGCCTGTCGCGCATTCCATCCCCCATTTATGCAATACTGTAACGGTCCCGCGCCCCACCGCGCAAGGCCGCCACCCCGGGACTTGGCACCCGGAATCGTGGAACAGGATTGCCAGGATCATGCACGCCGGAATGTGGCGGACATAAGGCCCCTTTCGCCCCTTCGTTGAAAAAGCGCCAGCCCTCTGCGCTACCCTACACGCAGTGCCAGGCGGCACAGCGCCCGCACGTCCGTCACGGCCTCGATGCCGGCCACCTGGTCGGCCAAGCGGTGCGCCTGCCCGTCCGGCAGCGTGCCCGCCAGATGCAGGAACTTGGCGCGCAGGCGGTCGTCATCGGCGCCGATCAGGCTGGTGTCGCAGCGCGCCTCGCGGCGCGATCCGTCAGCCAACGTGACCTCCACCGCCGTCAGGTCGGCCGGCCAGTCCCGGGGCCCGAACGCCACCGTCACCCGGTCCCGCAGGGCGACCAGACCCGGCCGGGCCGTCACGGCATCGGTGAACAGCCCGGGCCTGCCGGTATCCGCGCCCGACAGGGCCAGGGCCGCGACGAAACGCAGGCTGAATTTCGCCTCCGTCCCCGTCGCCGGGGCGGCGATGTTGCACATCCGGTCGGCACCGGCATCCACGGTCAGGCGGACCTGCCGCACATCCGTTGGCTCCAAACCCTGGGCGCGCAGTGCTGCGATCGCCTCGATGGCGCCATGGGTCCCGAAGCAGGAGGCGTGGTACTTGAAGGAATTGCGGTTCAGCTCATGGCCGTCCCAAATGATGGGGCCGGCGGGGATGGCGGATTGGGTGGCGGCATAGCCCTGGGGCGCCTCCAGGATGTCGATGCGGCTGGAAATGCCTGCCTCAGCCCACAGGGCGGCGCACAGCCCGGCCTCGGCCGCTCGGCCGGCATGGATGGGCTTGGCCATGGTGCCGAATTGCGCCTTCAGCCCCGCCGCCTGCGACGCCGCCAGGCCGTAGGCGCGGGCGGTCGCCTCCTCATCCAGGCCCAGCAGGTGCGCGCAGGCGGCGGCGGCCCCTAGGGCGCCCAGGGTGCCGGTCATGTGGAACCCACGATCATAGGGACCCGCCCCCAGCCAGCACCCGATCATGCCCGCCGCCTCATATCCGGCGACGAAGGCCGCCATCACCGCCCCACCCCCCAACCCACGCTCCTCCGCCAGCGCCAGCAGCGGCGGCAGGATGACGGTGGTGGGGTGGACATGCATGGCCAGCGAGACGTCGTCATAGTCCAGCGCATGGCCCGCCACGGCGTTGAGGAAGGCCGCCTGGCGGACGCTCACGCTTTGGCCTCGGCCACCCATGACGGTAGCTGTCGCCCGCCCGCCTTCGGCCAGGGCTAGGGCCCGCAACGTGCGGGAGACAGGTTCGTCCGCCCCCGCGATCGCCAGCCCGAACCAGTCCAGGATGCAGCGGCGCGCCATCGCCGCCGTCGCGGGCGGCACCGACGCGGCGGCGTCCCGGCTGAGGCGGATGACCTGCCGCGTCGCGCCGGTCATAGGGCCGAAGGTTCCCAATCCAGCCCCGCCGCCAGGGTGTCGAACAGGGCCGGCCACTGGGCGTGCCAGGCGGACCGCTGCGCGGCATCGGCCCAGCTGCCGGCGATGCCGGCGGTCATCATGCCGCGCAGGTCCGGGATGCCGAAACCCAGGTGGCTGTACATCAGCTCCCACGCCCCCGCCGGGCTCACCCGGTGCAGGGTCGGGTCGTCGGTGTTGGGGTGGATGGCCAGGCCGGCGGCGGCCATGCGGCGGATGGGATGCTCTGCCGCCCACCGCTCCGGCGGCAGGGTACGCAGGTAATATGAGTTGGTCGGCACCACCGTGAAGACCATGCGGCGGTCGGCGTACCGCCGCATCAGGTCGGGGTTGTCGACGATGCTGTAGCCGTGGTCCACCCGGTCCACGCCCAGGCGGTCGACCACGGTTTCCACGTTGTGCCAGGGCGTGCCGAACTCCCCCGCGTGGGCGGTGAGGCGCAGGCCCTGGCGGCGGGCCAGGACATAGGCTTCGGCGAACAGCTCGGGCGGCCGGTCCGTCTCACGATAATCGATGCCGATGCCGGGCACCAGCGGATGGCGGGCGGCGGCCATCAGTTCCACCATCTCCAGCGCCGCGGCCGGGTCGGCCTCACGGTCGATGGATGGGATCAGCAGGCCACTGATGCCGTGGTCGGCCGCCGCCTCGGCAATACCAGCGACCAGGGCCGCCTGCACCTCATGATAGGCCAGGCCGGTGTCGCGCAGGGTGGCGGTGGGGTTCCAGAAGAACTCGGCATGGCGCACATTCTCCGCCGCTGCATCCTCAAGGTACTCGTAGGCGATGCGGCGGAAGTCGTCCGGCTCCAGCAACAGGTGGCGTTCCAGGGCGCGCAGCACGTGCAGGACGCCCACCGGCTTGGCCCCGCGCCGGTAGAAGGCCTCAATCTCCGCCCCGTTCATGGGCGCGCCGTGCTTGGCGGCCAGGTCGGCGAAGGTTTGGGACCGCACCGCCCCCAACAGGTGGCAATGCAGCTCCACCTTGGGCATGGCGCGGAAGAAGGCACGCTGCGCCTCAGTGACCGTGCGGCCGGTCCGCGCCGGCGGCACGGTGGCAAGCGTGTCGGTGATGGGAATGGTCATGAAAGGCCCATGATAAGCGCTGCGGCGGCTCAATGCCGGGTCGCGGCGACATAGAAGTAGTAGCCGAGCGGAACGGACAGGATCAGCAGCCCGACGGGCACGCGGGCCACCCGCCCGGCAAGGATCTGCACCAGGACGTAGGCCAGGATGCCGGCGGCGATGCCGGTGCCGAAATTGTTGGCGACCAGGGTGACCAGCACCATGACCAGGGCCGGCAGCAGGTCGGCGGTCTCATCGGCCACCAGGTGGCGGATGGTGCCGAACATGGACAGGCCGGTCAGGATCAGGGCCGGCGCCGTCGCCTGCCGGGGCACCGCCATCACAAGGGGCGTGATCAGCAGGGTGGCGAGGAAGCACAGCGCCGCCCAGGCGGAGGTCAGACCGCTGCGGCCCCCCGCCTCCACCCCGGCGGCGGATTCGACCAGGGCCGTGCCCGACGGGATGCCGATCAGCGGCCCCAGGGTCGCCATCACGGAATCGACCAGGAAGGGTCGCTCGATGCCCGGCAGGTTGCCATGCTCATCGGTCAGCGACGCCTTGGCGCCCACGGCCAACGTGGTGCCCAGGGTGGAAAAGAATTCCCCCGCGAAAAAGGCGAACAGATAGGGCAAGGCCGTCAGCGAAAAGGCGCTGGCGATATCGACCTGGAACAAGATCGGCTGGAAGGACCGGGGCAAGGCCACGAGGGAGGACGGCAGCACCGTCAGCCCCAGCGGGATGCCCGCCAGCGTCGCCGCCACGATGCCCGCCAGCATGGCGCCCGGCAGCCGGCGTGCCTGCAGGGCCACGGCGACGCCCAGGCCGGTCAGGGTCACGATGGGCCCCGGCTGGCTGAAATCCCCCAGCGACAGCGAAATGCTCTTGGCGTTCAGCGCCACCATGCCGGCGTCGCGGCAGCCCAGCAGGGCGATGAACAGGCCCAGCGACGCCCCCAAGCCCAGCTTGATGGGGGCCGGCACCAGCCGCATCACCAGGGTGCGCGCACCCGTCAGGGTCATCACCAGGAACAGGACACCCGACAGCAGGGCGATGCCCAGGCCCGCCGGCCAGGGAATGTGCTCGGTCTGCGCCAGGGTAATGCCCAGGATGGCCGACCCGCCCAGGCCCGGCCCGACGATGAAGGGCAGGTTCCCGTACAGGCCCATGAACAGGCTGCCCACGGCCATGACGACGATGGCGGCGGTGGTGGCGGCCCCGCGATCCATGCCGCCACTGGACAGCAGCGACGGGATCACCACGATCAGGTAGGCCGCCGCCATGAAGGCGGTGAGGCCAGCCACGCCCTCGCGCCCCACGCTGGTGCCGCGCGCCGCGAGGTGGAAGCGGCGATCGAGC
Source organism: Nitrospirillum amazonense (assembly GCF_007828035.1). Lineage (GTDB taxonomy): Bacteria > Pseudomonadota > Alphaproteobacteria > Azospirillales > Azospirillaceae > Nitrospirillum > Nitrospirillum amazonense. Next base: position 742,296 of record NZ_VITV01000002.1, read on the forward strand.
AGCGCCTTCATCGCCGGGGTCCTCATTGCCTGGCCTGGGCGGTGAATGCGGACAGGAAACGCGCGGTGTCCACCTTCTGCACGATGTGCACCGTCTGCTCGCCCTGGTGCGGGGCAAATTCGTCCTTCCAGATCTGCGCGGTGCCATAGGCCGGCCCCGGCAGCAGGTCGACGTCCATGCGGGCCACCAGCTCCTCCGTGACCAGGGAGCGGTCGATGGCGACGGCGGCGGTCAGCTCATCCCACAGCGGCTGGCCGACCTTGGCGTAGTCATGGAAATAGCGGGCCAGCGGCGTGCCGGCGGATACCACCTGCCCCACCAGCTCCGGCGTCACCTTCACACTGCCGGTGACGTTGCCCATGACGGTGATCTTCTTCCACGGCGCAGTCAGCACGATGTGCGCCGCCTCGGGATCGAACAGGAAATTGAAGTCGGTGGCGTAGTCGGTGTTGCCGGTGACCCGGGCCACCGCCAAATCCAGCCCACCACCCTCGATCACGATCTCCTTGGCCAGCGCCGGCAGGTCGGGCGCCAGGCGCAGCGCCAGGGCGATATTGGTCAGCGGTCCGGCCGTGATCACCATCACCTCGCCCGGGTGGGCCCGCACCTGGCTGATCAGCAGGTGCGCCGCGTCTTCCGGCACCGCCGCGACCTGGGGTTCGCCCTCGGGCAGGGGTGGCACCAGCGCCGGGTCGTCGGGATGATAGCTCCGGTCCGGGCGCGGCGCGTTCCACGCCCCCTTCCACGGGATGGCGCCGTAGCGCTGTTCCCACGCCCGCATCTCGCCCTGGGTGCGCAGCAGGGGCATCTCCGCCCCCTTGGCCACCGGAACGTCCGGCCGGCCGGCGATCTCCAGGAAACGCAGCAGGTGCCGCGTCTCCTCCTGCAGCCAGGCATCGCCGGTGACGACGCCCACCCCCAACAGCTCGACCTTGGGGTCCCGCAGCAGCGGGATCATTGCCTGGATGTTGCTCTGGCCAGGCCCCAGGAAATCATTGTCGAAATAGATCAGGGTCTTGTCGGACGCGGCGGCCGGAACCGTAGCACCCAGGGAGAGCACCAGCGCGGCGGCGCGCGCGGCATGAACGAGCTTCATCGATGACCCCATCAGAACCGCGCGCTGACGTTGGTGAAGACATAGCGCCCCAGGGCATCGTAGATGCCGCTGTAGAAAGCGCCATTGGAAACCTGGCCGCCGGTGCTGGCGGTTACAGGCGGGTCCTTGTCGAACACGTTGTTGACGCCCATCCGCAGGCTGATGTCGTCGGTCAGGGCCAGCGACACGCCCAAGTCCAGGTAGCTGACGCTGGGCAGCGTGGCGTCATAGGGCTGGTAGGCGCCAGCCAGGTAGACGGCGCTGCTGGACTTGTCGTTACGGGTGCCGCCGATGTAGCGCCAGGTGGCCATCAGGTCCAGGCCGTCCGGCAGGGTCCAGTCCACCACCATGCGGTGGCGCCATTTGGGGATGGGCATGCCGCAGGTGACGCCGAAATAGCCCTCGCAGCGGTAGGACGGCGTGTTGGGCAGCACCTGGATCTCATACTTGTCGGTGAAGGTGCCCGAGAAGTTCAGCCCCACCCGGCCCAGGCCGTTCACCCCGATCAGGTCGGCCACGTCGTATTTGGCCGAGAGCGAGAAATCGACGCCCGAAGTGTCGAGGTAGCCGGCGTTGATATAGGTGGTGACGACATAGCCACTGGTGACCAGCGAGCCGGTGGTGGGGTTGCGGACCACCAGGTTGCAGAAGGTGCCGGTGGCGATGCACTGGCTGAGTTCGATCGTGGCCGGCACGGTCGAGATCAGCTTTTTCACATCGATATCGAAATAATCGGCGGTAAGCGTCACGCCCGGCAGGAAGGACGGGGTGATCTGGGTCCCGAACGACACCGTGTTGGACTCTTCCGGCTTCAGGCCCGGGTTGCCGCCGATCATGGCGCCGGACTTCTGCCCCGCCGCCGGGGCGATGTTGCCGTACTGGGCAACCGTCACGCCGGAGGCCTGGCAGGCCGCCAGGCTGGCGGTGGGATGGGCGCCTTCGCAGGGATCGGTCAGGTTGGCGGTGGTGATTTGTTGCGGCCCGTACAGTTCCACCAGGTTGGGCGCGCGCACCGCGCGCTGGAAGCTGCCCCGGAAACGGATGTCGGTGTCCGGCGCCCACTCACCACCGGCCTTGTAGGCGGTGGTGTCGCCGGCGGTGCTGTAGTCGGAATAGCGGGCGCCGGCGTTCAGGGACAGGCTGTGGAAGAAGGGCCGGTCCTGAACCAGCGGCGCGGTCACCTCGGCGAACAGCTCCTTCACATCGAAAGCGCCGGAGATCGGGAACTCACCGCCCGAATTGCCCGCCACGTCCTTGGAGGAATAGTGGCTGTCCGGCGTCAGGCCGATCGACTCCCGGCGGTATTCCGTGCCGAAGGCCACGCCGAGGGGGCTGTGGGCCAGGGGGCTGGTGAGGGCCGACAGCTGGCCGGTGACGGCGCCGCTGGCCACCACTTCCTGGGTGAAGCCGGTGCGGTAGAAATCCTGCTGCACATAGCCCAGCGCCTCCGGCGTGATGCCGCCGATGGCGAAGATGTTGATGGGTACGCAGCCGGCAGCACCGGTCTTGCACACGATCTGGCCGCTGGAATTGGTCACGGCCTGCAGCGCGTTGGCGAAGTTGGACAGCGAGATGTCGCCAGTCAGCCGCGAGTCATAATTGGTGCGGCCGTACTGGGCGTAGACGTCGTACTGCCAGTCGTCACTGATGTCGCCCTTGGCCCCCAGCACGCCGCGGTAGGCGGTGTGGGTGGTGTAGTCGTGGCGCGAGCCGGCCTGCACGTCGCGTTCCGATACCACCACGTTGGCGGTCTGGGCGGTGCTCAACCCCGCCGTGGTGCAGAAGACGCTGACCTCCTGCGCCGACAGGTAGGGGTTGTTGCAGTTGACCTTCTCCGCCACGCTGAACACGGCGGTGGGCGACAGTCGGATGTCGGCCTCGTCCCGCATGAACATGAACTCGCCATAGACCTGGTGGCCGGGCGCGTATTCATAGTGGCCGAACAGGTCCAGGTTATAGCGCTGGTCCGGCGACTGCAGGTCGTAGGTGGGGCCGTTGTTGAAGCCGTCCGACGTCTTGTAGGTGCGCAGGGTGTTGCCGGTGGTGCCGTCCAGCGTGTAGGTGCCCCGCGCGGCCCCCGTCTTGGGGTTCAGCGGCTGGAACTGGGCCGGGTATGTAGCGCTGGACAGCGAGCAGGAATAGCCGCTGGCGCCGGCCGACAAGCCGCAGATGGAGAAGTCGCGGTCCGACGTCCCCACCCCTTCGGCATGGCGATAGCTGAAGAAGCCCGTGATGTTGCCGCGCCCGCCAGCGAAGTTCTTGCCGGCGGTGATTGAGACGTCGTTCTGCGGCCCATCGAAGGTGGCCCCGCCGGGATAGGCCTGCTTGGCCGCCGCCGAAACGGCGCGGATGGGATTGTTGTTGGTATGGCTGTAGAAGCCGTTGGTGGTGTCGACCTCGACGCCGTCGAAGTCCTTCTTGAGGACGAAGTTGACGACGCCGGCCAGGGCGTCCGAGCCGTAGACGGCGGAGGCGCCGCCGGTGACCACATCGATGCGCTCGATCAGCGCCGCCGGGACGTTGTTGATATCGGGCGCCTGCGCCGCCGTGCGGTCCGGGTCGCCCTGCATCAGGCGGCGGCCGTCGATCAGCACCAGGGTGCGCTGGTTGCCCAGGTTGCGCAGGTTGATGGTGGCGGTGCCGCTGGCGCCCACCGTGCCGCCGCGGTTGCCGGCGCCCTGGTCGGCGTAGGCCTGCGGCAGGGTGTTGATCAGGTCCTCGACCCGCGTCACGCCGCGCTGCTGCAACTCCTCGCCGCTGACCGTACTGATGGGGCTGACGCTGGTGGCGTCGGGGCTGCGGATGCGCGAGCCGGTGACGATGATCTCGGTCAGCGCCGTGTCGCTGGACGCGGTCTGCGCCGTGGCTGTGCCGGCCGCCCCCGCGGCGATGGCGACGATGGTCGCGGTGAAACACCCGGCGCGCGCACGCGCCTTCCTGCTGATAGACATGGAGCCCCCGTCTGATTTTTTCGCGCCCGACACTTGCCCGGTCGGCGGCTCCTCCCCCGAGGTGGCGCGCGGCTTGCCGCCCGTCGCCCGTCCAGTCCGTGCGGTACCCGGCGGCTGCCCGCCACCTTCCTTGCCCTGTTTGGGCCCGTCCCGTCTGAACTATGAATGTAGTATGACGCGCGCCCCCTCAGAGGGGAAAGTTTTTACATTTATGTTTTTATAACTTTGCCTTATTACAAAACCGCCATGTCCCGGACCATCGACGCGCCCCCCGCCTGGAAGAATCCCGTCTCGCTGCGCCAGCTCCGCTTCTTCGTGGAGTTGGCGCGCACGGGGAACTTCTGCCGCGCGGCGGAGGAGATGTCGGTGTCCCAGCCGGCCATCAGCGCCGGCATCCGCCAAATCGAGGCGCATCTGGGCGTCCGCCTGTTCGACCGCACGACGCACAAGGTGACGCTGACCGATGCCGGCATCTCGCTGCTGCCGCACGCCCAGCGCCTGCTGACCACGGCGGCCAACGCCTTCAGCGACATGCATGAGGTCGCGGGGCGGGAGATCGCCACGGTGCGCATCGGCGCCATCCCCACGGCGATGGAGGCGGTGGCCGCCTCGCTGGCCGAGTTGGCGGGCGACATGCCGGGGGTCGTCCCCCACCTGCATGACGGACGCGCCGACCAGCTGATCCGCGGCCTGCGCGGCGGCACCTATGACCTGGTGGTGACCGTGCAGGCCCTGCCCGATGACGACCTGGAAGGCGTGCCCCTGTTCGAGGATGAGATGCTGCTGGTGGCCCGCGCCGACCATCCCCTGGCCGCCCACGACCGCCTGCCGTGGCGCGCCCTGGCCGGTCAGGAGATCGTGCATTTCGCCGGCGGCAGCATCGGCGAGCTGACCTCGGCCGCCCTGCAACAGAACGATCTGGCGCCGTCCACCCGCTACCGCGTGGACCAGGTCAACTCGCTCTACGGCTTGGTGCTGAGCGGCCTGGCCATCGGGGTCATGCCCTGGCTGTACACCCTGGGCTTCCCCGAGGACCGCCTGCGGCGCATCCGCCTGGACGGTCCCACCGTGCGCCGCCAGCTACGCCTGCTGCACCGCCCGCAACTGCGGGAGGAGCATCCGCGCGGCGTGGAATTCGCGCAGAGGCTGACGGCCAAGCTGCGCGACAAGCTGGCGGCCAACCGCCTGCCCTGAACGCCGGCGGCAGCCTCAATCGCTCTCGGCGATGGAATCCACCCGGTCCGGATAGAAGGCCAGGTGGTCCTTTATCGCCCCGACAGCGGCGTGCGGCGCCTCATAGGTCCAGATCGCGTTCACCGCCCGCGCGCCGCCGGCGGGGATGCTGAAGTAGGAAGCGTCGCCCTTGTAGGGGCAGTGGGTGGTGTGGTCGGTGCGCTCCAGCGCCGCCATGTCCACATCCTTGCGCGGGATGTACTGGACAGCCGGATAGCGCGCCTCCCGCAGGCTGAGCGCGTCACGCGTGTCGGCGATCACCTTGCCGCCCAGCGTCACGACCACCCGCCTGGGGTTGCGCTCGATGGTGATGGGATGATCGGGCCCGGGTATCTTGATCGTCTTGTCGGACATGGGCTGCCTCCTGCGGTCGCTTCCAAGGATATGGGGCCGGTGGTCCCAGGCGTCGAGACCCGCTTGACAGCCCCTGACCGCGCACCGATCATCAGATGTCAGACCAATTTGGGGCGGCGTCGGGATAGCGCCGCGTCCCACCCATGACATCCGAGGTGCCGTGGTTCCGACCGCCTCCCCCCTTCCCGCCAGCGCGGCCCTGCAGCCGCTGCCCAGCGCCGACCGCATCGCAGCGGTCAGCGCCGCCCTGGCGGCCTTCATCGCCGAGGGGGCCTTGCAGCCGGGCGACCGCCTGCCGACGGAGCGGGAGCTGATGGCCCGCCTGGCCGTCGGGCGGTCCACGGTGCGGGAGGTCATTCGCCAATTCCAGGCGCGTGGCCTGGTGGAGACGCGCAAGGGCAGCGGCACCTATCTGCTGCGGGCCATCACGCCCGGCGCCGTCCATGTCTCGCTGACAATAGATGCCGGGCTGCTGCGCGACCGGCTGTTGCAGACCCTGGAGATCCGCCGGGGTCTGGAGGTCGCGGCCAGCGAGGCCGCCGCCCGCCGCGCCACCCCGGCCGACCTGGCCATCCTGGAGGAGAAGCTGGTGGCCATGGAGCGCGTGCACCTGGACCAGGGCACCGCCGGGCCGGAGGATTTGCAGTTCCACCTGGCGATCTATGATGCCACCCACAATCCACTGTTCCGCCAGTTGCTGGAGCAGTTCCGCGAGACGTTCGAGCATTTCTTCGACAAGCCCTTCGACCGTCCCGACTTCGCCCGCCGATCCTTCGCCCTGCACCGCGAGCTGTTCGACGCCATCCGCGCCGGCGATCCGGAGGCCGCACGGCTGAAAACCCTGGGCATCCTCGCCATCGTCGAAGAAGACATCCAGGCCATGTCCCCCACAACCGGCTCCCCGCAATGACCGACTTTACCGAAGACCCCGTGGCCCTGGCCCAGCGCTTGGTGGCGCATGATGAGATCACCCACGCCTATGAAGCGGTGGTGCCCGGCATCGTCCAAACATCGCTGTTCACCTTCCCCAATTTCCAGGAGATGGCGGACACCTACGCCGGCAAGCGGTCGCGCAACGTCTATTCCCGCACCACCAACCCCACGGTGACGGAGTTCGAGCGCAAGATGGCCGCGCTGGAGGGGACGGAGGACGCCATCGGCTTCCCCAGCGGCATGGCCGCCATCTCCGGCGCCGTGCTGGCGCTGGTGCAGCCGGGCGACCGCATCGTCTGCGTCCGCCATGTCTACCCGGATGCCTACCGCCTGTTCGAGACGCTGCTGAAGAAATGGGGCGTCACCACCACCTACGTCGACGGCGCCGACCTGGCCGCCGTGGACGCCGCCTTGCCCGGCGCCCGCCTGCTGTACCTGGAAAGCCCCAACAGCTGGATGATGGAGGCGCACGACGTGGCGGCCCTGGCGGCCCTGGCCAGGAAGCACGGCGCCGTCAGCCTGATCGACAACTCCTGGGCCACCCCAATCTTCCAGCAGCCGGCGACGCTGGGTGTGGATCTCGTCCTGCACTCCGCCTCCAAATACATCGGCGGGCACAGCGACACGGTGGCGGGCGTGGTGGCCGGGCGGGCCGATCTCACCGGCATCATCCGCCGGACCATCTGCCCCTACATCGGCGCCAAGCTGGGGCCGTTCGAGGCCTGGCTGCTGCTGCGCGGCCTGCGCACCCTGCCCATCCGCATGAAAGCGCATGAGGCATCGGCCCTGACCCTGGCACGGCGGCTGGCCGAGCACCCCAACGTCACCAAGGTGCACCATCCGGCGCTGATGGGCCCCTTGCCGCCGGGCCTGACCGGCACCTCGGGCCTGTTCTCCTTCACCGTGGACGACGGCATCGATATCCCCGCGCTGTGCGACGCGCTGGCCCTGTTCCACCTGGGCGTCAGCTGGGGCGGGCACGAAAGCCTGGTGGTCCCGGCCCTGGTGACCCACGTCCAGGCCGCCGGCCCCAACTCCGCCCTCGATTTCGGCGTGCCGGCCACCATGGTGCGCCTTCATGTCGGGCTGGAGGGGACGGAGGCGCTGTGGGCTGACCTGGACCAAGCCTTGACGGCGGCCAAACGCTGATGATGCTGAAGCGCCTGCTCCTCACCCTCACCCTGCTTCTGCCAGCGGCCACGGCCCACGCCGAAGAGCTGCGGCTGGTGGAGGTGTTGAGCAGCCCGGAGCGGACGGAGACGCTGAAGCGGCTGGTGGCGGGTTTCGAGGCCCGCCACCCCGGCACCCATGTGGAGATCACCTCCCTGGCCTGGGGATCGGCGTTCGAGAAGCTGGCCACCATGGTGGCGGCGGGCGACATCCCCGACGTGGTGGAGATGCCGGACCGCTGGCTGTCCCTCTATGCCGGCAACGGCCAGCTGGAAAGCCTGGAGCCCTATCTGGCGCGCTGGCCGGAGACCCAGGGCCTGAACGACCGGGCCCTGACCGTGGCGCGCTCCGTGGCCGACACCGCGTATATGCTGCCCTACGGCTTCTATTTGCGCGCCCTGTACTACAACAAGGCGGTGTTCCGGCAGGCGGGCATCGCCGAGCCGCCGAGGACACTGGAGGAACTGCGCGCCGACGCCGCCCGGATCGCCCAACTGCCGGGCAAGTCCGGCTATTGCCTGCGCGGCGGGCCGGGCGGCCTGAACGGCTGGGTCATGTTCGGGGCCAGCATCGCCGGCGGCAACGCCTTCTTCCATGACGACGGCACCAGCACCCTGAACGACGCCGGCTGGGTGGCCGGCACCACCTGGCTGATCGACCTGTACAAGGACGGGCTGGCGCCCAGGGACAGCGTCAACTGGGGCTTCAACGAGGTGGTGGCCGGCTTCTACACCGGCACCTGCGCCATGGTGGACCAGGACCCCGACGCCCTGATCGCGCTGAAGGCCCGCATGAAGGCGGAGGATTTCGGCGTGGCGCCTTGGCCCAAGGGCCCCAACGGCAAGGCCTATCCCACCCTGGGCTTCGCCGGCTGGTCCATCTTCAAGAAGTCCGCCCAGAAGGATTTGGCCTGGGACTTGGTGGCGGCCCTGAACGACCCGGCCGGCAACCTGGCCTGGAACCAGCAGACCGGCGCCCTGCCCGTCTACACCGCCGCCGCGCACGACCCGCTGTACGCCGGCGCCATCTATCAGGGGTGGTTCGCGGAACTGGCGGATCCGGACGTGGTGCCCACCCTCATGCCCACCTACCTGCCGGGCTTCGCCTATTTCGCCGACAGCCTGGTGGTGCGCAGCAGCCAGCAGGCCCTGCTGGGCCAGATCAGCCCCGCCACCATGAACAAGCAATGGGCCGCCTACCTGACCAAGGCCAAGCGCAAGCAGGCCTCTTCAAGTCAGTTGGGGGGTGTAAAGCCATGAACCGCACCCTGGCCCTGAAGCTGGAACCTTATTTCTACACGGCACCGTCGCTGCTGCTGATCGCCGCCATCATGCTGGTGCCGCTGGTCACCGGCCTGTCCTACGCCTTCCACGACCTGATCCTGCTGGACCCCTTGAGTGGCGATTTCGTCGGCCTGGATCATTTCCGGGAGATGCTGGACGACGACGGCTTCTGGACGGCGCTGCGCAACACGGTGGTGTGGACGGCGGTGTCGGTGGCGCTGCAATTCACCTTCGGCCTCGTCCTGGCGCTGCTGCTGAACCGGCCGTTCCCGGCGCGCGGCCTGGTGCAGGCCCTGGTCTTCCTGCCCTGGGCGGTGCCAGGCTTCCTGTCCGGCCTCACCTGGGCCTGGCTGTTCAACCCGGTGATCGGCCCGCTGCCCCATTGGCTGCACGGGCTGGGCCTGCTGGCCACGCCGGAGAACATCCTGTCCGACCCGCGCCTGGCGCTGTGGGGGCCCATTGCCGCCAACGTCTGGTGGGGCATCCCCTTCTTCGCCATCACGCTGTTGGCGGCCCTGCAGTCCATCCCCAAGGACATCTATGAGGCGGCGGCCATGGACGGCGCCGGGCCGCTGCTGCGCTTCCGCCGCGTCACCCTGCCCCTGCTGGCGCCCACCATCGCCATCACCGTCATGTTGCGCACCGTGTGGGTGGCCAATTTCGCCGAGCTGATCGTGGTGATGACCAAGGGCGGGCCGGCCGACGCCACCCAGATCCTGTCCAGCTACATCTTCACCCTGGCCTTCCAGCGCCTGGACTTCGGCTACGCCTCCGCCGTGGCCGCCGTGCTGCTGCTGTTGCTGCTGGCTTACGCCGCCGCCGTCATGGTGCTGCGCCACGCGATGACGGAGCGGCCATGAGCAAGACCACCCCCCACAGTATTGGGGCCCGCGTCCTGCACGCCCTGGCGCTGGCGGCCTTCGTCGCCTTCGCCCTGTTCCCCCTGTTCTGGCTGCTGAAGGTGTCGCTGACGCCCGACGATCTGATGTATGGCGAGGGCGTGCGGCTGTGGCCCTCCCGCGTGACGCTGGACCATTACGGGTCCGTCCTGCGCCACAGCCAGTTCCCGCTGTTCTTCCGCAACAGCCTGATCGTTTCCGCCGCGACCGGCCTGCTGGCCACCGCCGCCGCATCGGCCGCCGGCTACGCCTTCTCGCGCTTCCGCTTCCGGGGCAAGGCGTGGGTGGTGGGGGTGATGCTGGTCAGCCAGATGTTCCCCCTGGTCATCATCGTGGCGCCCATCTTCCGCCTGCTGGCGCCGCTGGGCCTGACCAACAGCCTGACGGGCCTTGTGGTGGTCTACACCGCCTTCAACACCCCCTTCGCCGCCTTCCTCATGCAGTCCTTCTTCGAGGCCATTCCGAAGGATTTGGAGGAGGCGGCGATGATGGACGGCGCCACCCGCTTCCAGGCCCTGCGGCGGGTCATCCTGCCCCTGACCCTGCCCGGGCTGGCGGCCACCGGCGGCTTCGTCTTCACCGCGGCGTGGAGCGAGCTGCTGTTCAGCCTGATGCTGAACTCCTCCGCTGCCGTCAGCACTTTCCCCGCCGGGCTGCTGGGCTTCGTCTCCAAATTCTCGGTCGATTTCGGGCAGATGATGGCGGCCGGCGTGCTGGCCTTGCTGCCGGTCGGCGCCTTCTTCCTGGTGATCCAACGCTATCTGGTGCAGGGCCTGACGGCCGGCGCCGTGAAAGGCTGACCCAACCCCATGGCCACCATCACGCTTTCCAACGTCAGCAAGGATTACGGCGGCGGCCCGGTGTTGCGGGGCATGGACCTGGAAATCCGCGAGGGCGAGTTCGTGGCCCTGATGGGGCCGTCGGGCTGTGGCAAGTCCACCCTGCTGCGCCTGATCGCCGGGCTGGAGGAGCCCAGCGGCGGCGAGATCCGCATCGACGGCCGGCGGGTGAACGAGGTGGCGCCCAAGGACCGGGACCTGGCCATGGTGTTCCAGTCCTACGCCCTCTACCCGCACATGACGGTGCGGGAGAACATGAGCTTCGCCCTGAAGCAGCGCCGCCTGCCGCCGGCGGAAATCAAGGCGGCGGTGGAGGCCGCCGCATCCAAGCTGGGCCTGACCGGCCTGCTGGAGCGCAAGCCCAAGGCTCTGTCCGGCGGCCAGCGCCAGCGCGTGGCCATGGGCCGCGCCATCGTACGCAACCCCAAGGCCTTCCTGTTCGATGAGCCCCTGTCCAACCTGGATGCCCGCCTGCGCGAGCAGATGCGTTATGAGATCCGCAAGCTGCACCGTGAGCTGGGCGCCACCAGCGTCTATGTCACGCACGATCAGGTGGAGGCCATGACCATGGCCGACCGCATCGTCGCCCTGAACGACGGCGCCATCCAGCAGGTGGGCAGCCCCCAGGATCTGTACGACAACCCCGCCAACCTGTTCGTGGCCGGCTTCCTCGGCTCCCCGCCCATGAATTTCCTGGACGCGACGCTGGCGCCCGAAGGCGCGCTGGTGGTGGAGGGCCAGACGCTGGCCCACGTCTCCCCGCCCGCCGGTCTGGCGGCGGGGACCACCCTCACCCTGGGCCTGCGGCCGGAGCGCCTGGCCCTGACTGATCCAACCGAGGGCACGGCTGTCCGCGTTGACGTGGTGGAGACCACGGGCACCGGCCGGGTGGTACACCTGGCCCTCGGCCCCCAACGCCTGAAGCTGTTCACTATGGACCCGCGCCCACTGGCGCCAGGTGACGTTGTGGGCCTGGTCGCACCGCCGGGCGCGCCGCTGCTGTTCGATCCGGTGAGCGGCGCCCGCCTGTCTTAGTGGTATGGCCCGCTTTCGACACTCATCGCCAGGAGTCGGCTCAGGGCCGTCAGATCGCGGCCGGTCTCCGCCGACCACGTGTTGAACGCCTGCTGCACCTTGGCCATGTCGCCCTTGCCGCCCGGCGCCTTGGTCAGCACGCCTTCGCGGATCAGGGCCGTCACCACGTCCTGGGTGATGATGAAAGCGGGCTTGCCCAAGGTGCGCAGGAAGCGCATGCCGGTCTCCCCGCCGAGGCGGCTGGCGCGTTTCTTCAGCACCTCCAGCAAACCCACGAAGTCGGCGTCGGGCCAGCCGGCGAAGAAGTGGGCCGCACTGCCGTGCTCGGCCGCCAGGTCCAGCAGGAACTGGGCGTTCACCTGCACCGCTCGCACCTTGGCGGCGTTGCGGATGATGCGCGTGTCCTTCAACAGCGCGTCGAACCACTCTTCCGACATGGCGGCGCAGCGATGGACGTCGAAGCCATCGAACGCCTCTTCGAAGCCCGGCCATTTGGCGTTGATGACCTTCCAGGAGAAGCCGCCCTGGAACAGGTGGCGCGTCATCTCCGCCAGGATGCGGGCGTCGGGGATGGCGGCGATGGCATCGGCGGTGCGCGACCGGTGGTCGGCCAGCTTGGCCTCCAGCGCCTCGAGCCCACCATGGCGAGCCGCCGCCAGCGCCACGACCGCATCGAAATCCGACATGCCCATCCCCCCAAATGAAAAGCCGGCCGGGAGCGTGTCCCGGCCGGCGTTCACTTTACATCAGGTTCAATCTTACTTGGCGTCGTACATCGCCATCACGTCCTTGCGGAAGGCGGCGCCGCTGTCGGGGCGGGCGTAGAACATGTGGCCGCCGGGGTACATGCGCAGCTTCACCCGCTCCGCCACGCCATAGGTCGGCATCTGGTCGATCAGCATGCGCGAGCCGAAGTAGGGGCAGGACAGGTCGTTCCAGCCGTGGACGATGGTCACCGCCATCTTGGGATCGTTGGCGATGGCCTTGCGCAGGTCGGTGACGGGATTATCGGTGTCGTCCCGGTCCCACAGCTTGTTGACCTCATACGACAGGGCGTTGTAGCGCGCCTCCACCTTCCAGCCGACCTGGTTGGTGACGAAGTCGGCCATGGCCGAGGTGGTGGGCGCGATCAGGCCGTCCAGCAGCGGGTCGTTGTACCGGGCCTCGGCGCTGGAGGGGAACGGATCGAAGGCGGTGACGTTGCTGTCGTAGACCGACCCCACCTTGCCGTCGGCGCGGTGGATTTCCCGCAGGTAGGTGCCGATGTCCACCCGGCCGTTCATGCGGCGCACCAGCTTGGGATCCAGGCCGGTCAGCTCCGCCACCTTGGCGGACAGGCGGTCGGTGGCGGCCTTGTCGCGCGGGCCGGCCATCAGATCCTGCATGAACTCGGTGCGGTCGTACTTCTCGACCGGGCCCATGGTGGTCTCGTTCAGGGGCTTGCCCTGGCGCTCGAAATTGCCGGCGGCCATGGCGGTCAGGTTGATCATCCACGGCAGGGGCGACAGGGCGTCGGCCTCACCGATGGCCGGCGGGTCCAGGTAGGGCGACACCAGGGTCATGCCCGACACGCCCACGCCGATGCGGCTTTGCAGGTAATAGGCCAGGCGCGGCAGGCGATAGCCGCCGTAGCTCTCGCCCACCAGGTACTTCTTGCTGGTCAGGCGGTTGTTAGTCAGCAGCCAGTCATAGATGATGCGGCTGAGGTAATGGATGTCGGAATCGGCCGTGTAGAAGGCCTTTTTGGTCTGTTCCTCATCCACCTTGGTGCGGGAGAAGCCGGTGCCGATGGGGTCGATGAAGACCAGGTCGGTGAAGTCCAGCCAGCTGTTGGCGTTGTCCTTCAGGATGGCCGGGTCGGACGGGCTGTCGCCGGCCTTGCCGAAGGCCACCTGCTTCGGCCCAATGGCGCCAAGGTTCAGATAGACGGAGGAGGCGCCGGGGCCGCCGTTGAAGGCGAAGGTCACCGGGCGCGCGGCGGCGCCGGAACCGGCCACTGTGTAGGCGGTGTACACCACCTCGCCGATGGTCTTGCCCTTCTCGTCCTTCACCGGCAGGGAGCCGACGGTGGCCGTGTACTCGACGCGCTTGCCGGCGATGGTGGCCGTCTGCTTGACCGACTTCGGGGCCGGGAACGGCGCCAGCTCGCCGTCATCCTTCGGCGCCTCCTTGCCCGGCTTGTCGGCGGGTTTGTCGGCGGCATAGGTGGGCGCGCCCATGGCCATCAGCAGGGCGAAGCACGAGACGAACGTAGTGATGCGCATGAAGGATGGTCCCCCTGATCGGTCGGCATCTTTGTGCCTGATGGCGACTTTTAGACCATGGTCGCCACCGACCCCGCAAGCCCGTGGCATTCCCTGCGGCATCGGGGTGCCAGTTACACCGGACCCTGGGTTGATGAATGGCCCCATGGCGGCACCGAGCGCAACCGGCGGGGGCCCGGCCCGCCGTCGCCCGGGATATCGTATCCGTAAATAGGCCAGGTGAGTCGCGGTCGCCGGGCCTCAGAAGCCACGCGGATAGGGGATGGTGCGCAGCCAGTTGCGGATGGTCGCCAGCTCATCGGCGGTGGCATGGCGCCGGGCGGTGGCGGGACTAAGGGGCGGCATGGCCGGTGGACTGCCGTCGGTACCCGGTGACAGCTTGGACACAAGCGGACACTGCTGGGTGATCTGCTCATCGCTCATGGTGGCGTAAGGCTTGTCCGGAATCAGCTGGACGTCGCCTTTTCCGTACGGGTTGGCGATGGAGGCCAGCAGTTCCGGCTCGGTCTCCCAGCTATAGCGGCCTTGGGCATCGTGGCGGCCGTAGATTTCGATCCGCTCCTGGATATCGTCCTGGGACGCGGTGATGGTGAACAGGATGGTCTGCACGTCGGCGAAGGTCGGCGGGTTGGCCATGGGGATGTTCCTTCATGTGCGGGCCGGGCGGCGAGGTAAGCGGGTCACGACGCCGTCCGGCCGGATGGGGTGGTTGGGTCAGCCAGCGGCCAGCGTCAGCATGCGCCGCGCGGTCTTCAGCGCCGCCTGCTCCGCCGGTGACGTCGCCGGCAGGGTGTCCAGCAGGCGGGCCAGGCGGGCACGCTGATCCGGCGGCAGATCGCGGCCATGGTCCAGGACATAGGCGCCGACGGCGGCGATGGCCTGTGCCTTCAGCTCCGCCGGGGCCGTCCTGTCCCGGTCCAGGCTGCCCACCACGGCCTCAAAGGCCGCTTCGTTCAGGTGGCGCAGGCTGTTGACGGCCGCGGCGCGGGCATCGACCGTGGCCTTGGCGTCCGCCGCCAGCCCCTTCACCAGGCTGATGGTGGCCGCGTCGCCGCTGTGGGACAGCACGGTGGCCGCCAGCGCCTTGGTTTTCCACCAGTCGA
This sequence comes from Nitrospirillum amazonense, assembly GCF_007828035.1. Taxonomy (GTDB): domain Bacteria; phylum Pseudomonadota; class Alphaproteobacteria; order Azospirillales; family Azospirillaceae; genus Nitrospirillum; species Nitrospirillum amazonense. The sequence goes on from NZ_VITV01000002.1 coordinate 757,456, forward strand.
TGCCCGCGCTGGTGGGCGTCGTAGCGCTCGCCTTCAGAAGGCGGCGCATGGTGTCCAGGGTCACCGCCTTGTCAAAGGGCGTGGCGCAACTGGCGTTGGCCTTGCCATGGACATGGCGGCTGTTGGCGGCCGGCACCGCCTCGAACAGGTTGGTAGAGGCGACGAAGGCCGCCGCATCCTGCGGGAAGATGCGCACGGCGTCGGTGGACTTGGCCAGGAAGTGCTGCAGTTCCACCGTCAGGCCGCCCACGACGCACGGGTTGTTGTCGGGCACGCCGTTGCGGGCGGTGGCGTACAGACCCTTGTCCAGCACCGACACCGTTTTGGGCGCGGGCGGCGGCGCCGTTTCCGCCGGCATGTCGACCGGACGGTTGGCAAACATCTCCATGGCGCGCACCCGTTCCACCGCATGAGCCAGCGTGGGGTGCTTGGCGTCACCCTCGACCTTGTAGGCCGTCTCCACCGCGTAAGCCGTGTCGACGCGGGCCAGGATGTCCAGGGCTGCCGCCCGCACCTCCGCATCCTCGGCCGTCGCCAGCGCCACCGCCTGGATGGCGGACTTGGCCGACGCGTCGGATGCCGCCGCCAGATCCACCTGCGCGGCCTGCTCCACCCGTTCCGCCACCGGGCGGTCCTTGGCCAGGAAGGTGGTCATGGCCGTGGCGGTGGGCGCCACGTCGCCCTGGAAGGGCTGGCTCTGCTGCTTGGGTGACCAGGGCAGGTTGTCATAGCCCACACCGGCGTCGGTATCCGGCGTGACATAGCCGGCGTAGTCGATCAGCTCACCCGGCGTGGGCTTGGCCGGCGTCTGTGGCCACAGGCCCGGCACGCCGGAGGGGGCGAAGGGCCCGCCCACCGTCTGCGGCGGCCGGCGGGCGCTGAAGGTTTCAACCGGCTTGGGCTGAATCTCCTCGTTCCACGGCCACATGGTGTCGCGCAGGTGGTGGCCCAGCGGATTGGTCTTGTTGCTGGGGTTGCCGTCGGCATAGGCGTCGTTGGGCCAGTACTGCGCCGGGTCTGCGCCGTCGGAGCGGAAGCGGTCGTAATGCTGCTGCCAGGCCGCCCACAGCCAGTCGAAATAGGTGTGGAAGGGCCAGAACATGGGGTCGCTGGGCGAGATCATGCAGTTGGACATCCACACGCCGGACCAGCCGTGCCCGATGTTGTGGGGGTTGGCCTCGACAGAACCGGCCATGAAGGAATAGTTGGACTTCAGCCCCGCCTTGGATTTGTCCAGCAGCATGCCCGGCGTGTTGAACAGCTTGACGTTGTTGCGGTCCTGCCGCCAGCGCATCAGCGGCCCGCGGCCCGGCATGTTCCAGCCGTACAGCGGGTTGCCGGCGTCGAAGCGGATCAGGTCCGTGGCCATGAAGTCCGGATCGCCGGCCACGGTATTGGCACCGGTGAAGTCGGCATGGAACACCGTCGCCCCATCCTTGCCCGGCGAGTAGTACATGGGCCAGTAGGGCAGCGTGACCGAGGGGTCCACCTTCTGCAGCGCCCGCTCCAGCTCCAGCAGGAAGGCGCGGTGCCAGGCGACGAAGGCCGCCGCCTTGTGCTCCTGGTCCGGATAGCCGATGTCCGCCGGTTCCGCGAAGCCGCGGGCGCCGATGTCATGCATATCGACCAGGAAGGTGTAGGTGTCGCGCCAGCGCGGGTCGGGCGATTTCTGGAAGCGCAGGGCCGCCAGGGCCCACAGGAAGCGGCTGCGCTCCTCCGCGCTCAGCGTTTCCTCATTGCGGCGCACGCGCACCATGACCTGGGCGCCACCCATCACCGGCCCCGTGGCTGTGCCCTGGTGGGCGACGATGGCGGTGTCCTTGTCGTCGCGGCTGAAGTGCGGGAAGTCACCGGCCACGACGATGGGCTGGGGCGTACCGTCGCCCTTCAGCGTCAGGATGATCTGGTCCTTGGCGCCGCCGCCCTCCACCGCCTTCTTGTACTCGTCCGCCGTGAGGGCGAAGTTGACATGGCCCTTGCCCTCGGCCGGGGCGGCGGCGTTGGTCAGCACCACGGTGACGGTCGCCCCCGGCGGCAGGGTACCGGGGCGGACACGCACCAACGTCGGGCTGGGCGCCCAGGTAACATAGTCGAAGTGCGCGCCCGTCCGGGCATCGCCATGGACCAGGATTTCCACCTGCGCGCTCGCGCCATCGGCCGCGGTCTGCGCGCCGGCCGTTGCCGACAGCCCCACCCCCAGCGCCACGGCCGCGCACATGCTGACCCGCCGGGCTATCGCCTTCATCGATCGCCGCATCCCGTCCCCCTCCAGAGCGTCCGGCAATTTACCCGCCATGAACGCATTAATAATTAAATTAACAACCTGGAGTATGGATGCCGCCGCTCGTTCGGCCAAGAGGGTATTATGTAACGAGTTCTTACAATGGAGATACTCAACCTGAGAGAACTGACACCACGGTCCTGGGAATGATCAAGGTCGCACCAAAACATATGTTTTTTTGAGAACATGTGTTTATAACCCCTTGTGATCTCGCCAGCCGGACACCCCATGACCGATCTTAGCGACCAGGAACGCGCGGTATTGGCCGCCATCGAGGCCAACCCCTTCGTCAGCCAGCAGGACATGGCCGACACCCTGGGCCTGGCCCGCTCCACCATTGCCGCCCACGTGGTCAGCCTGACGCAGAAAGGCCGGCTGCTGGGCCGGGGCTATATCCTGCCGGCGGGGCGCCGCGTGGTCTGCCTGGGCGGGGCGGTGCTGGACCGCAAGTACCAAGCGCTGGCCCCCCTGGTGCCCGCCACCTCCAACCCCGTGACCGGCGTGCGCAGCCCCGGCGGCGTCGCCCGCAACGTGGCGGAGAACCTGGCCCGCCTGGCGGTGCCCACCGCCCTGGTCTCCCTGGTGGGGGAGGATGAGGCCGGCCGCGAAATCCTGAACCACCTGCGCGGCCTCGGCGTGGATGTCAGCCAGACGGCGGCGACAGCAGAGGCGCCAACCGCCGAATACGCCGCCATCCTGGGCCCGGATGGCGACCTGGCGGTGGCCGCAGCCGACATGCGCATCTTCGACCTGTTCACCCCCGCCTTGCTGGACCGCGCCTGGCCACACCTGGCAGCGGCCAACTGGGTCTTCGCCGACTGCAACCTGCCGGCGGAAACGGTGGCGGCCCTGGTCACGCGGCGGCGGGGCGCCCGGTTCCACCTGGCCATCGACGCTGTCTCCATCCCCAAGCTGGCGCGCCTGCCGCGGGACCTGGCGGGCATCGACCTGCTGTTCATGAATCTGGACGAGGCCAACGCCCTGCTGGGCACCCATCATGAGGGGTTGGAGGGCGCCCAGGCGGCGGCCCATGGCCTGAGGGCCCGTGGGGCGGCCGGCGCCGTGGTCACCCTGGGCGCCCAGGGCACGGCCGTCGCCGGCGACGACAGCGCCGCCACCTTCGCGGCCATACCCGCCCAGCCCGTCGACACCACCGGCGCCGGCGATGCCATGATCGCCGGCACCCTGTTCCGCTTGGTGGCCGGCGATGGCCTGCTGGCCGCCGCCAGGATGGGCGCCCTGGTGGGGGCGCTGACCACCGAAAGCAAAGCCAGCGTCCATCCCGGCCTGTCGCCGCAATTGCTGGCCGCCAACCTGCACCGCCTGACGATTTGAGGTCCCCGATGTCTCTCCTGAAGCCCGTCCTCAGCCCCGAGGTCGCCGATGCGCTGGCCGCCGGCCGGCCGGTGGTGGCGCTGGAATCCACCATCATCACCCACGGCATGCCCTATCCCGCCAATCTGGAAACAGCGCTGGCGGTGGAGGATGTGGTGCGCGCCAACGGCGCCGTGCCCGCCACCATCGCCGTGGTGCGGGGCGTGGCCCGCGCCGGCCTGACGGTGGCGGAGCTTGAGGACCTGGCCCAGGCCAAGGGCGTGGTGAAGGCGTCCAGCCGGGATCTCGCCGCCGTCATGGTGCGGCGGGGCAGCGCCGGCACCACGGTGTCCGCCACCATGCGCCTCGCCGACCTGGCCGGCATCCCCCTGTTCGCCACCGGCGGCGTGGGCGGCGTGCACCGCGGGGCGGAGGCCACCTTCGACATCTCCGCCGACCTGACGGAGCTGGGGCGCACGCCCACCACCGTGGTCTGCGCCGGCGTGAAGTCCATTCTGGACATCCCCAAGACGCTGGAGTTCCTGGAAACCCAGCGCGTGCCCGTCATCGCCTATGGCAGCGACGACTTTCCCGCCTTCTTCACCCGCAGCAGCGGCCACAAGGCCGACCATCGCCTGGACAGCGCGGAGGAGATCGCCGCCACCATGCGCCTGCATCGGGACCTGGGCTGCGGCACCGGCATCATGATCGCCAACCCCATCCCGGAAGCCGACGCCCTGGACCCCGCCTTCATCGACGGCACCATCGCGGACGCGGTGGCGGAGGCCGAAGCCCGGGGCATCAGCCGCAAGGACCTGACGCCCTTCCTGCTGGCCCGCATCAATGAGTTATCGGGGGGCCGTAGCCTGACGGCCAACATCGCCCTGGTGAAGAACAACGCCGCCTTGGCCGCCCGCATCGCCGTGGCCTACGCCGCTGGCTGAGGCCCGCTTGACAGGGGCCAACTTGACAGCGGGGCGGCCCCCGGCGGACCTTCATGGCGAATGGTCCGATCAGCCTGAAGGAAAGCCATGCGCCGTCCCGTGTTGCCGCAGCGCCTGTTGCCGCAGCGAGTGCGGGTGGCGTTCCAGCGCCGGGCGGACTGGCTGCCGGCCGCGCGGCGCGTGGCGATCTACGGCCTGGCGCTGGCCGTGGGCACGGCGGTCCTGCAGTGGCTGGATTACCAGCGCCTGGCCCGCGCCCATTCCGACGACATCTATATCCTCCTGATCGCGGCGGCCTTCCTGGCCCTGGGCGTGATGGTTGGGATGCGGCTCATGCGCCCCGCCCCGCCGCTGCCGGCGGAGGGCAACGTCCAGGCCCAGGCCGGCCTGGGCATCAGCGCGCGCGAGATGGCCGTGCTGCGTGAGCTGGCGGCCGGACGCTCCAACAAGGAGATCGCGCTGGTGCTGGACATCTCACCCAACACGGTGAAGACGCACCTGGCCCGCCTGTTCGAGAAGCTGGGCGCCCAACGCCGCACCGACGCCGTCAACCGCGCCCGCGAGTTGGGTCTAGTGCCCTGAATAACGGGTGATTCCGGCCAAATCACCCGTTTGGGCGATTGCCCGCGGCCGGAATCGCGGGGCACTGAGGGGCACGGACCACACGCAACCAAAGGGGCCTTCGCATGCTGCGCAAAATCCTGACCTACGGACTGGCGGCCGGCCTCATCTCCGGCCTGGCCATGGGGGTGCTGACCACGGTTCCGCACGGCCACCTGCCCATGGCCGTGGAGATGGCCCTGGGTTACGCCACCATGCTGGTGGCGCTCAGCACCATCTTCCTGGCGGTGAAGCGCCACCGCGACACCGCCCTGGGCGGCGTCATCCGTTTCTGGCCCGCCCTGTTCCTGGGCCTGGGCATCAGCGTCGTCGGCGGGGTGATCTACGCCCTGGCGTGGGAGGTGACGCAGGCCCTGAACCACATGGACTATGTCAACGACTACGCCCAGGCCATGATCAGCCAGGAGAAGGCCAAGGGCGCCTCGGACGAGGCCCTGGCCGCCCTGACGGCGGAGATGGACAAGATGAGGGCGAAATACGCCAACCCCTTCTACCGCCTCTCCTTGACCTTCAATGAGATCTTCCCCGTCGGCGTGCTGGTGTCGCTGGTTTCCGCCGGCCTGCTGCGCAACAGCCGCTTCTGGCCCGCCCGGCGCGCGCCGGTCCTGGCCTGATCAGAAGGCGCAGACATCGGGGTGCAGCAGCGGCCCGGCCTTCAACCAGACACGGGCGCCCTGCCCGCCGGTACGGACCACCAGGTCCTGGCCGGCGGGCAGGCGCAGCCAGGACTGGGAGTGGAACGCCTCGCCCTTTTCCATAAAGCCGCCGGCCACGACCAGCAGTTCCAGGCCCTGCGGATTGGTCACACGCACTTCGGCATCCGGCCCCCAGTCCTCCAGCCGCACCTCCTCATGCCCGTCGGCGAACAGGCTCAGGGCGCGCTCAACGCCGGGGCGGACGGGCAACGCCGCCCCCTCGCCGGGCTGGAGGACGACGCGGGCCTGATCATCGGCCCGGAACTGCCACAGCTTCACGAAGATGACGCAGCCAGGGACGGAACCGGGGGCATGGGCCGTGCCGGGCGGGTTGCGGACATAGGTGCCGGCGGGGAAATCGCCCGTTTCATCCTGAAACACGCCATCCAGCACCAGGAACTCCTCCCCGCCTGGGTGGCCGTGGGTGGGGAAGCGGCTGCCGGCGGCATAGCGGACGATGGAGGTGGCGCGCGCCTTCTCATCCCCGATGCGCGACAGCATACGGCGCCCCACGCCCGGCGATGGGCTGGGCACCCAATCCATGCCACCGGCATGCACCGCCGTACGCACGGCAAGATCGTCATTCAGCCGCATCATCGCGCATCCTCCGTCACCTCGTGGCCCCCTCCACTCACGGGCCATCCGCCTCTGGCGCCACGTCGCCCACGGCCGCCGCCAGCGGCCGGGCGTCCTGCACCAGGTGGACTAGCACCCGGCCCGGCTCCTCGCCATACATCATATGGGCGGAGTTCTCGAACCAGACGAAGCGCTTGGACGGCGCCGACAGCCTGCGGAACCAGGCCTGCACCGGCTCCGACGGCGTGGTGTAGTCATGCCGGCCGGCGAAGATGATGAGGGGGCAGTCCAGCTTCGTCAGACTGGTGAAATTGGCCCCGGCCAGGTCGGGCAGCAGCTTGGGCAGGGAAAAGCCGCTGCCCTGGTCGATGGCCTTGAAGTCGGTATCGGAATAGTCCGGCGAAATCTTTTCGGCGTTTTCCCAATAGTCGTAATTGTCGCGGCCATAGGTCAGGCCACCGAACTTCACGGACCACTTGCGCTCCACCCCCAGCTTATCGATGGGCAGGCTGCCGTCCTTTTCCGGATAGGGGGCGATGGCCTCAAGCTCCTTCAGCGCCTGGGCGTCGCCCCGCCGCCTCGCCTCGTCCAGCACCCAGGCGTAGTTGACCTTCTCCGCCGCCACCGTGTCGATGATCTGGCCGGCACCGATATAGGCGTACAGCCAGTCGGGCCGCCGGGCGGCCAGGCTCAGGCCGATGATGGTGCCCCAGGAGTGGCCGATGGCGAAAACCTTCTGCTTGCCATAGGTGGCGCGCAGATAGCCCACCAGCTCCTCCGCGTCGCGCACGATGCGGTCGGCGCTCAAGGTGGGTGCGATCTTGGCCGGATCGTTCAGCAGATAGGTCTTGCCCGCCCCGCGCTGGTCCCACTCCACCACGGTGAAATAGTCGGTCCACGGCGCCTCGAACAGATAGCGGGTAGGCAGCTCGGGCGCCGCCGGGCCGCCGTGGATCACCAGCAGGATGGGGTTGCGCCTGTCCTTGCCGCGCACGGTGATCCATTGCTGGATGCCGCCGATCTCCACCGCCTTGGCCTCGTCGATGCCATTGGCGGAGACCACCTTGCCCACCGTGCCCAGGATAGCGCGGGTGTCGGGCGGCAGGGACGCCAGGGCCGGTACCGCGAGGGTGGCGATGGCCACCGCGATGGCGACGGATTTCAGACTCGGACCACGCATGCACTTCCCCTCCGTTCAAAGATTTTGGGGTGCAGGCTAGCGGCCGGTCCCGGTCAGGGCAAATCCATCCAGTCGCTTTCCCCACCGATGGGGTCGCCCGGCGGCACCTCCACCGAGCGCGGATGGTCGGCCAGCAGCTTGTCCGCCTGCTGTGGGTCCAGCAGCCGGCGCGACAGGCTGAGGGCCCAGGCGCGTTCGTCGGCATCGCCCCGGCCTTTGGCCAGGGTCTCCGCCACCTCGTGTACCCGCTGGTCCAGCAGGGCCGCCACCTCCGGCGTGGTGCCGGAACGGCGGGCCACCTGGGCCATGGTGACGATGGCGCGATAGGCGACGCGGCGGCTGACGGCATCGCTCCTGTCCGGCAGCACGGCGGCGGTCAGCCGCTCCAGCACCTCAGCCAGCCCCAGCGCCTGCGGATCGGCGGCGTGCTGTGCAGCCAGCCGGGCGAGACGCGTGGGCGCCAGCAGGGTGTTGAGGGTGACGGAGGCCGCGACGTCCGCCGCCACCAGCGGGTCGAACACCGGCCCGCCGGCGGTGGCGAACAGCTCGATATCGAACTGGCGGTTGTCGCTGCCGTTGCGGGCGGCCGACAGCAGGGGCAACAGGCCGGCCGGCACGCGCAGCTGGTCGGCCGACAGGGTGGAGAGCAGGGCCGACAGGGCGGCACGCTGGGTTTCCGCCGGCACGGGCGCAGACACCTCCCGACCGTCGCCCTTCACCGAATAGGCGAAGGTGACGCCGCCCACCGATTTGGCGGCGGCGTTCACCTGATAGCGGTGCAGCAGCCATATGGGCACGAAGCGCCGGCGCAGCTCCGCCACCGCCTCCCCCGGCGCCAGCGCTTTCAGGCCGAACTGGTCGATGGCGGCACGACGCACGCCCATCAGGCGGGTCAGCTCCGCCACCGGATCGGCGCCGTCGTCCCACAGGCCGCCCCAAGGCTGGGCCGTGTCCGGGCGGCGGGCATTGTCATCCTGCACATAGCGCAGGCCGGCGGCCACCGCCGCCGCGGCCTTGGCATCGGCCGCCACCTGGTCGTCCTGGCCGGTGGGCGCGGTCCCATACAGCCAATCCACCGTCGCCTTATCCCAGGCGCCCACGCCGGTGCCATAGGCGTCCGACAGGTCAGGATGGCCATCGACCAAACCGATACGCGGGGCGGGATAATCCATGACCGAGGCGCGGCCCTGCGTGCTGGCGGCGAAGTTGTGGGCGAAGCCCAGCGCGTGCCCCACCTCATGCGCGCCCAACTGGCGCAGGCGGGCCAGCGCCACCTGGACCGGGTCGTTCGGCCCGCCGGTCCCCACCTTGTCCGCCCCCACGAGGCCTTCGAAGATCAGGATGTCCTGCCGCACCCGTTCGGAGCCCAGGACCACCATGCCCTTCACGATCTCACCCGTGCGCGGGTCCACGATCTCCTGCCCGTAGGACCAGCCGCGGGTGGCGCGGTCCACCCAGTTGACGATGTTGTAGCGCACGTCCATCGGATCCACGCCGTCGGGTAGCGGCTCCGCCCGGAAGGCGTCGATGTAGCCGGCGGCCTCGAAGGCCTGGGCCCACCAGTTGATGCCCTCCAGCAGGGCGGTGCGCATGGGCTCCGGCACCGTGCGGTCCAGGTAGAAGACGATGGGCTTCTTGACGCGGGAGCGGGCGGCGGACGGGTCCACCTTTTCCAGGCGGAAGCGGTTGGCCACATCGTGTACCACGTCCTGGCCCAGGGGCCGCCCGTAATCCACCGCCTGGGTGGAGAAGCCGCCCATGCGCGGGTCGAAGGCGCGCGGGGTGAAGCCGGGGGCCGGCAGGCGCACGAAACTGTGATGGACGGTGAAGCTGACCTGCCGGGCGTCCGGGGCGATGTTCTCCACCTCCGCTCCCGGATGGTCGGAGGTGTAGGTCTGGATGGCGTCAACCTCCAGATTGTCAGGGAACAGCTTGAGCGAGGTGGGATCGGCGGCGCTGAGGCCCCCGTCCAGCCTGAAGCCCTTGCCCGCCCCCTGCGGCGCGCCACCGGTGCCGATGGCATCGCCCTCCTGCCCCAGCGACTTGGCAATGCCCAGCATGTCGGCGGTCAGGAACTTGGCGATGTCCACCGCCACCCGCCCGTCGGGCAAGGGCACGACGTCCCCCATCCACACGATGGAGGTGGCGAAGTCGGCGCTGGGGCCGGACGCCGCGGGGTTGCGGAAGCGGGGGTTTTCGAACTGGATGGCGACCTTGGCGCCCAGCAGGCGGAAGGCCAGCACCTGCGTCTGCCCGATGCGCCCCCGGTCCAGGAAGGTGGGGGCGGAACCCAGGCCGGTGCGCAGCGCCGGCGTGTAGAGGTACCGCGCCATCACGCCGTCGGCAGCAGGCGCCGGCAGGGTCAGGAAGATCTTGCCCGCGGCCTTGTCCACCCGCACCGGCAGCAGGCCGTCCTGCGCCGGCAGATCCCGCAAGGCCGCGGCTGGCCCGGACGGCGCCCCGGCAGGTACCGCCGCCAAGGCGACGGGTGCTGTGGAGACGGGTGCTGTGGAAAAGACCAACACGGCGGCCCACACGGCCAGCGATGACGTGCGCAACGGATGTCCCCCAATAGTCCCCTGTTTGGACGCACGATGTGCCGAAATGCGGCCACCACACAAGGGTTGGCTGAATTAGTCCCTTGAAAAACCTTTTCGTATCCGACGGATATCCATTATTCCTGACCAGAAGATAGCGTGTTGGTAGCGACACGCCGGTGCTAAGACACGTCATACCTGTTATGGTTCCGATGTCGAACGGACGATGGGCGGCAGCATCTTGAGCGTTAAGCGCGTAAGTGGGTTGGTCCTCAGCGGATTGCGGCTGTGCCGTGTCGTCTTGCTGCTTGGGCTTGTCGCCCTGCCGTCGCTTACCCGCGCGGCGCCGGCGGAACGCTGGTCCGGCTTGGCCGAAACGGTGTTTCAGAATTACGGCCGTGACCAGGGCCTGCCCCATCCCGTGCCCACCGCCCTGGCGCAGGACCATGACGGCTTCATCTGGGTGGGAACCCAGGGCGGCCTCGCCCGCTGGGACGGCTATCGCTTCAAAAGCTACACCGCCAGCCAGGACGTGCCGGGCAGCCTGCCCAGCGACTTCATCAAAAGCCTGTTCATCGACCCCAAGGGACGGTTGTGGGTGGGTGCCAACAGCCTGTCATTGTATGACGCCGCCGGCGACCGGTTCGAGACCATCCCCCTGGGCGCCATCAACGGGCGGCCGGACATCGGAGCCATCACCGACGATGGTGCCGGGGGATTGTGGATCGGCACCGACGACGGGCTGCGCCACCTGGACATCGACAGCCGGGCGGTGACCGTGCTGCGCGCCGGGGCACCGGAAGCGGGCGGCCTGCCCGCTGGCCGGGTGCAGGCGGTGCTGCGCGACGGCGCCGGCGGCCTGTGGGTGGGGACGGCGCAAGGCCTGGCCTACCGCAAGCCCGGCGGCAATGGCTTCACGGCCGTGGCGCTGGGCGAGACGCCGCAAACGAACGTCTCGGTCCTGTTCCAGGACGGCGAGGGCCGCATCTGGGTCGGCACCATTCGATATGGACTCTACACCATAGACCGGCCAGGTGCCGTCCCCCGGGCGGTCAACCCGGCCGCCACCGAGCTGACGGGCTGGATCTCCGCCATCTGCGCCTCGGGCCCGCATGAAATCTGGGTGGGCCTGCGCAACCGCAGCATTATCGCCATCGACACCCGATCCGGCGCCATGCGCCCCATACGCCACGACCGCGCCCAGCCCAACAGCCTGGCCCATGACGACATTTGGGCCCTGCTGCGGGACAGCGCCGGCTCAATCTGGGTGGGGGGCACCGGCGGCCTCAGCTATCACCCGCACGACGCCGGCCTGGTCGCCACCGTCTTCGGCGGCAGCCGGCGGGAAGGCTTGAGCGCCAGCGACGTGTTCGCCCTGCTGTCCGCGCGGGATGGCCGCGCGTGGCTGGGCTATTTCGACGGCGGCATCGATGTCGTCGATCCGATGGCGGGTCGGGTGGCAGCCCTGCGCCCCGATCCCAGCCAGCCGGAAGACGCCCTTCCGCCCGACATCGTCTTCTCCCTGGCACAGGATGAGGCGGGTCGCGTCTATATCGCCACGCGACGGGGCCTGTACCGCGCCGATCCGGCGGCCAGTGCCGTGCGGCGCGTCACCCTGCCCGGCGGCCGCGACCCGGCCGCCGCCACCATGTCGCTCATCGTCAGCGACGGCATGCTGTGGGTAGGCGGGGAGGAGGACGGGCTGCGCGGCTACACGCTGGACGGTCCCGGCGGCACGCCCGGCCGCCTGGTGTTCGGCGCCACGCCGGCCGACCAGGCCCAGTTATCCGACCGCACCATCCGCGCCCTGCTGTCCGGCGCCGGGCGGGACCTCTGGGTCGGCACGCGCAATGGCCTGAACCACATCGACATCGCCACCGGCGCCGTGGAACGCATCCCCCCGGCCCCCGGCGACCCCCAGGGCCTGCCGGACCCCTATGTCAGCAGCCTGCTGGTGGACCGTCAGGGCCGCCTCTGGGTCGGCACCTTCGGCGGCGGCTTGGCGCTGATGACCGGCCGGGACGCCGATGGCAGGCCGCGCTTCCGCCACTTCGGTCTGGCCCAGGGCATGCCCCACGCCAATGTCTGCAGCCTGGCCATGGACGGCGACGGCGTCATTTGGGCCGGCACCGATGACGGGCTGGCCCGCATCGATCCCGACACGCTGGAGGTCCGCGCGGTGCGCCGCGCCGACGGTTCCGCCCTGGTCGACTATTTCGTGGGCGCCAGCGCCGCCACCCCGGCGGGGGAGGCGCTGTTCGGGTCCAAGGGCGGCATGACCGTGGTGCGCCCAGGCAGCCTGCCCGCCTGGCGCTTTCCAGCCCCGGTGGTCATCACCGATCTGCGGGTGGGCGGCCACCCCATGCCCGTGGCCAGGGTGGGCGCGACCGGTCCCCTGGTGCTGACGCCCGAGACCAACAGCCTGGCGGTGGAATTCGCCGCCCTGGATTACACCGCCCCAGTCCGCAACCGCTACGCCTATCGGCTGGAGGGGTATGACGCCGATTGGATCGAGGCGGACGTGAACCGCCGCCTGGCCGTCTACACCAACCTGCCGCCCGGCGACTACACCCTGCGCCTGCGGGGCAGCAACCGCGACGGCGTGTGGACGGAGCGGGACCTGACCCTGCCCCTGCGCGTGATGCCGGCCTGGTACCAGCGCCTGTGGCTGCGCCTGCTGGCGGTGGCGCTGACGGTGGTGGCGGTGACGCTGCTGGTGCGCTGGCGCACCAGCTATCTGCGCCGACGGCAGGCGGAACTGGAAAACCAGATCGCCGACCGCACCGCGGACTTGCGCGCCGCCAACGACCGCCTGACCCACCTGGCCACCACCGACCCGCTGACCGGCTGCGCCAACCGCCGCCATTTCATGGAGCGGGCGCACGACATGATCGCGCTGGCCAGTCGTCATGGCACGCCTCTGACCCTGGCCATCCTGGACCTCGACGAGTTCAAGCGCGTGAACGATACCCACGGCCATCCCGGCGGCGACGCCGTGCTGGCCCTCACGGGACGCGTCCTCGCCAGCCATGTGCGCTCCACCGACTTGGTGGGCCGCATCGGCGGGGAGGAGTTCGCGCTGCTGATGCCCCACACCGCTGCCCACGGCGCCCGCCTGCTGGCCGACCGCCTGCGCCAGGCCATCAGCGACGAACGCGTGGCAACCGATGGCGGCGCAACGATCCGCGTCACCGCCAGCCTGGGCCTGGCCGAATTGCGCGACGGCGAGGATTTGGACGCCCTCTACGCCCGCGCCGACGCCGCCCTGTACGTCGCCAAGCAATCCGGCCGCAACCGGGTGGAGATGACACGCTCCGCGGAGTGAGAGCCGGGTTCAGCCCAGGGCGATGGCCGAACCGGTGAAGGGCAGGACCACGTCATAGCCGGGCGGCGGCGGGGTGACCGGTGTGGCGGCGGCGGTGCCGAACTGGGTGATGCCCCGGCCGATATGATGCGCCAGGTCATGGCGGTCCCCGGCGAAGTCGAACGGGACGCTGGCCACCAGGCGCGCGGAAAACACGTTGGTGGCGAACACCGGCGCCGGCGTGGCGCCGACGGCGACCGCCACGGTGGTGCCCACCGCCAGGCTGGCGCGGCGAAACGTGGCGATACGCTCGCCCTCCATGAACGAGGCCGGGTTATCGAAGGTGGCCGCCGGCCGGCGCTGCAGATACAGCGAGAACTCCCCCACCGGATCCAGGCCCAGCGTCAGCGCCCCGTTGTCGACCTGCGCCGCCTTGAACGGCCGGGCGGCGAAGGTGAAATGCGCTGTTTTCTCCGACGGCGTGCCGTCGAACAGCGGCACCCCGTCGAACGGAAGGTGCAGAAAATAGCCGTAGTCGGCCAGTTCCCCGTCCTTGGTGCCGTAGAAGCGGCCGGTGGCGTACCAGGCAAGCTCGGCGGGAAGCAGGGCGGTCATGGGCGGTCCTTCCGGGATGGTCGCAATCTGGCTCCAGCCTGGCACAGGCCACCCTGGCCCGGAATCTCCCTTGACGAGATAATCCGGGCCAGCATGCCCGCCTAACGTACCTTCCCGGCCGCATTCTCCAGCACCACCCGGGACAGCACCGCTGTGTCCGTTGTGGTCGGCAGGTGGGAGACGAAGCCGATGCCGGCGTAGAAGGGCTCGGTGAGTTTCAGGGAAATGGGGGCGCCGTAGGGGTGCATCGGCTCCCCCTGCTCGCTGACCCACAGGGTGAAGGCGTCGCCCTTCTTCTCGATGCCGATGCGCTGGGGATGCAGGGTGACCAGGCCGGCGACAGCCTCTCCCTTCAGGGCGCCGCGGCTGCCGACCTTATATTCCATGTCCACCATCTCGGCCCCCTTGGCCGGACGCCAGGCGATGTGGAACATGCCGGTGCCATGCAGGCCCACCACCATCTCCGGCGCGTCGTCGTCCAGGCTCTGGCGGATGACCAGCAGCGCCTTGCGGTCGCCGTAGCCCACCTGGTTGGGGAAGGCGACGTCCGCCGCCAGCGACACGTCGCCGGACATCTTCTTCCACAGGAAACGGAACTCATCCCGGCCGTACCACATGTTGTAGCCGGCCGAGGTGACGGTGTAGCGGCCGTCCTGGACCGTTCCCTGGCCCGGCACCAGGGTGCCGCCCACGTCCGCCTGGCCATCGAACAGGCCGATGGGCTGGGCCTCAACGCGCGTGGGGCGGTGGAAGCCCGCCGGCGGGGCCACCTGACGATGGCCGGGATAGTCGGGATAGGCCCAGTCCGGCGCCGTGGGCGTGCCGGGCGCGCTATTGGCGGGCGAAGTGCCGGGCACCTCTTGCGCCGCCGCCGGAAGGATGACCATGAGGCAGGCGGCCAGTACAATCATGCGATGCTTCATCTCGTTCTTCCCAATCTTGAGGACGCCGCTCACTTCTCGGGATCGGGTGCACCGAACGGGGTGCAGCAGGGCGTGCCGATGGCATGCAGTTCCATCAGTTCCGCCCGGGTGCCGTCGGGATCGATCAGGTTCATCTGCCACTTCGCGTCGCGCCCGATCTTGGGCAGGTTGTCCTGGCCCTTCAGCCGGTCGCCGTTCCACAGCAGGGTGTAGGCGGCCTCCGCGTTGGGAATGGCCAGGGCGAAGTGGTTGAAGACGCCCAGGGTGGCCTGCGATAGGTCGGGCGGGATGCCTTTCGTGTCCGGCGTGCCCACCACCATGTATTCGATCCAGTCGCGGCCGTCGGGCAGCTGCAGGGAAATCCAGGTGGGCTTGTCATCCTCCATCCCGCCCGCCCAATAGGGATGCAGCCCCAGAATCTGCTGGTAGAAACCGTCTTCCAGCGCCCGGTTATGGACGATGAAGCCGAAATGCATGATGTGATTGGAGAGGGCGTTGGGCGGGATGCTGGGCGGCGTGGCCGGCGCCTGCACGAACTGCATCACCGTGCCCTCGGGATCGGTCACGTCGAACCAGCGGCTGCCGTCCGACCCCTGCTGCACCTTGCCCGGCACCGCAATCTTTTTGGCGATCAGATAGTCGCGCATGGCGGCGACGTCGGGGGTGTTGAAGGCGCCATGGGCCAGGCGGTTGATGCCGGTGTACCCCGCCGGCAGGGGCAGCACCTCCACGAACTGCGTGGGGCTGAAGTAATAGCGCACGCCGGCCGGGTTTTCCGGATCCGGCAGCTTGGTGGCGCCCAGGTCGTGGACGTAGAACGCCTCCGACTTCGCCATGTCCGCCGCGTAGATCGCCAGATGCGAGACGGCGACGATGGGCGGCCGCGCCCCTCCTGCACCCCCAGGGGTGGCCGCCTGCGCCATGCCGCACAAGCCCGCAAACGCCAGCGCGGCGATGATGGTTCCTTTCATGGTTCCTCCCTGTTTTGTTTTACGTTGAAGATCAGATTTCCAGCGCCACCACCTCATATTCGTCCAGGCTGGGCACGGTGAATTCCACCACCGCCCCCTCCTGTCGAAAGGGCAGCGGCTGGCCGGCGCGCAGCAGGCTCGCCTGCCGGATGGGCTTTGGTGACGGCAGGGTCATGCGCACCAATTGCGGCCCCAGCGGGTTCAACCCACGGGCAGCGGTGGCGCGGAAACCGGGGCTGGTGTGATTGACCAGGTGAAGGGCGTAACCCGGCTCCGTCTCCCACCCGAACACCTCCACCAAGCCCGGGCCCTGCACGGTGATGGGCGGGGCCGGCGCCAGCCAGCGCAGGGCATTGGTGACAAGATCACCCAGGTCGGCGGCGCCGGAGCGCCAGTAGCCGGCCTCCACATCCGCCGCCAGGTACACCAGACGCGCCCCACCCGCCTGGCGCACCGCGAGGGTGGGCTGGTCGGTGTGCGGCTGGCGGCTGTAGACGCCCTCCGTCGGGTACCAGGGATACTGCGCGACATGGGTCAGCAGGGGCGGGCCGTCGATGGTGATGGGCACGCGGCAGCTGGAGCCCTGGATCCAATCCGTCTCATCGAACCCCGCCAGGATGGGATGGCGCCGCTCGATGCGCTGGATGGCGCTGGATCCGGGGAAGCGGGGCTGATTGGGCGTGGCCCCCTGGCCGAAACTTTCGCGCTTGCCGGCGCGCCGCATGCCGAACAAGGGGCCCAGGGCGAAGTCGTCACGCGGCCGCCCGGTTTCGTCATACAGCCCGGTCTCGAAGGTCGCCAGCACGCTGCCGCCGGCCTTGGCGAAGGCCGTCACGGCAGCGGCCTGGGCGTCGCCCATCAGCGCGATGTTGGGCAGTACCAGGGTCTGGTATCGGCCCAGTGTGGCCGCGTTCAGGTCACGATCCAGCACCACGTCGAAAGGGATGCGCGCCTCGGTCAGCAGTTGGTACATGCCCTGGACGGCGTCCAGCGCGTCCGTGCCCGCCGGCGGATCGTACAGGCGGTTGCCGCGCTGGGACACTACCAGCGCCACGCTGGCGATCGAACGACGGTTGTGGAAATGACGGTCGTTGGCGGCCTGCCAGGCCAGCACCTCCCGCCCCACCTTCTGCCAGCGCCGGTCCTCGATGAAGCCCTGCTGATAGCCCAGCCAGTGGTAATGGACCACCCCGCCCGCCGCCAGCGTCTGGTGGATGCGCGAGCGCACCTCCACCGCGTTGCCGGTGACGTTACGCCAGCGGATGTCGCCGGCGATCTCATACCCCGCCGTGATGTTGGTGACGGGGCGGTCACCCCCTTCTCCAGCAGGGGAATTGCCAACGATCGCCTTGCCGATGCGGGTCTGCTGGCTCGCATCCCAGGCGGGGGCGCCGATGCCGCCGCGCCCTTGGTTGTCGGCCATGAACCAGGGGGCGGTGGCGGCCAGGGCCGACAGGTCCAGGTTGCCGCCGCGGAAGCCGCCGCCCAGGTTGCCGGTGAAGATCAGCCGGGCGTCATGCTTCTTCACCAGGGCGTCGTAGCGGCCCCACAGATCCACCGCCCGCTTCAGGAAAGCATCCTCATACGCCCGGCTGTGCGGGTCGCCGATGGTGCGGCAGATGGGGCAATAGCAGACGACGGCGTCCGGGCTGGGCCAACCGTTGCTGTAGATGCCGTCGATGGGGTAGCGGCTGAGCACCTCATCGAACAGGGCCGGCACGAACTGGGTGTAATAGTCGCTGAACTGGCAGGTGGGCGCGAACTCCGACGAGGCCGACGGGTCGTCCGGCGCCCCCACCAGGGAGCGGCGGACCAGGGCGCCATCCTGGGTGCGGCAGAACCAGTCGGGATGCCTGTCCGCCAGCTGGCTCTTGGCGATATCGATGCTGAAGCGGCCCATGACGCGGATGCCCCGCGCCTTGGCCGCCGCCACACATTCCCCGAACACGTCCCGGCCCTTCAGCCAGGCGCTGACCGGCAGGTCGGGCAGGCCCGTGGGATAAAAGGCCACCACGTTGGTGCCGCTGAGATAAGTCATCTGCGCCTGGCATGAGGCCAGGTAGTCCACCCATTTCCCGACGTCGAAAGTCTCGGGGTCGCGCTCGTTGAAATTGACGTGGACGATGCGCTTCATGCGCTGGTGCCAGGCGTCGGGCGGGTAGGCGCCCGCCCCCGGCCTTGGCGCCGCCCAGGCAGTGCCGGCATTCAAGGCAGCCAGCGCCGCCCCGGCCATCAGGGCGAACTCTCGGCGGTTGGTCTCCATCCTCCCCTCACTCCGCCAGCGGGGCCGTACCGACCACGGTGAAGCCCGCCGTGGCACCGGGCACGCCGGTGCCGGGCTGGCCGCCGCCCACGGTCAGGGTGTAGCGGCCCTCCGTCACCACCCGGTCGCCCGCCTCCGTCACGCTGGACAGGTCGCGGGGGGCGAGGTTGAAGTGGACCTTCTTGCTTTCACCCGGCGCCAAGTGGACGCGGGCGAAGGCGCGCAGGGCCCGGATTGGGGCGCCCGGTACCTGCGGAAAGCCCAGGTACAGCTGCACCACCTCATCCCCCGCCACCGCGCCGGCGTTGCGCACCTGGGCATCCACGCCCAGCGTCTCGCCCGCCTTCAGCGTGGCGGCCGACAGGGCCGGCGGGGTGTAGGCGAAGGTGGTGTAGCTTAGGCCGTGGCCGAAGGCGTACAGCGGCGTGCCGGTGAAGTAGCGGTATGTCCGCCCCTTCATGCTGTAATCCTCGAAGGGCGGCAGGCCGTCCACGCCCTTGTAGAAGGTCACCGGCAGGCGGCCGGAGGGATTGTTGACGCCCGACAGCGTCTGACCGATGGCCATGCCGCCCTGCTCACCGGGGTACCAGGCGTCGATGATGGCGTCGACATGGGCGGCGGCCCAGTTCACCGACAGGGCGGACCCGTTCATCAGCACCAGGGCCATGGGCTTGCCCGTGGCCTTCACCGCCTTCAACAGGGTCTCTTCCTCCGCCGGCATGTCCAGGCTGGTACGGTCGCCGCCCTTGAAGCCGGGGACGGTCACCGTCATCTCCTCCCCCTCCAGGGCGGAGCTGATGCCGGCCACGGCCACCACCAGGTCGGCCGCCTTGGCCGCTGCCACGGCGCGGTTCAGCGGGTCGGCCACCACAGGGTTCCATACCAGGCGGATGACGGGGCCCTTGGCCGGCGTCTGGTCGATGCGAATGGCGTAGCGGCGCCCGGCCTCGAAATGCAGGGCCTTCATCCGCGGCGTGCGCTGGCGGTCGCCGTTCTTCACCGCCTGCACACCATCGACCCACAGGGTGGCGTTGGCGCCGCTGAGTCCGATGTTGTACTCGCCCGTCGCCGGCACGGTGACGAAGCCGGTCCAGCGGGCGGAAATGGCGGCGCCCTCCACCACCGGGGTCATGTCGCGGTCCAGGTTCAGGGTGCCGTCGGTGCGGGTCACGGTCGGGGCGCCACTGAAGTCGGGGTTGCCCCAGTACTCCCCCTTCAAGCCTGGCTTGCCATCCGGACCGCTGAGGGCGCTGCCTGGGATGGTGGACGCGGAGCGCAGGAAGTTGCTGCCCGGCTCGTAAGCGATTTGGGCGTTGGGGAAGGCGGCGCGGATGCCGTCCAGCGCCGTCACCGGGTGGATGGGCTGACCGTTGTAGTTGCCCAGCAGCACGTCCACCTGGTCGGCCAGCGGGCCGATGACGGCGATCGTCTTCACCGTGGGCTTCACCGGCAGCACACCGTTGTTCTTCAGCAGCACCATGGACTCATTGGCCAGGTGCAGGGCCAGCGCCACATGCTCCGGCGAGTTCAGCTGCGTGTCATCCGCCTGGGCATAGGGCACGCTGGCCGGCGGGTCGAACAGGCCCAGGCGCATGCGGGCCGTGAATAGGCGGCGCAGGGCGGTGTCCACCACGTCCTGCGACACCAGCCCCTGGGTGATGGCGTCGCGGTAAAGGTCGAAATCATCCGGCTCATCCGGCGGGCGGTTGTACTGGGTGCAGTCGTTGTCCACGCCCAGCTTCAGCGACACGGCCGCCGCCTCCGCCAGGGTCTTGGTGTAATGGTGGCCGCGCTGGATGTCGGCGATGGCGTCGCAATCGGACACCACATAGCCGGTGAAGCCCCAGCGCTTGCGCAGCTGGTCGGTCAGCAGGAAGTCACTGGCGCAGGCCGGCTGGCTGTTGACGCGGTTGTAGGCGCACATGACCGAGGCCACCTTGCCCGTCGTCACCAACTCGCGGAAGGCCGGCAGGTAGGTGTCCTCCTGATCGTGCTTGCTGACCGTCACGTCCACCTCGTGGCGCGTCGGCT
Source organism: Nitrospirillum amazonense (assembly GCF_007828035.1). Classification (GTDB taxonomy): domain Bacteria; phylum Pseudomonadota; class Alphaproteobacteria; order Azospirillales; family Azospirillaceae; genus Nitrospirillum; species Nitrospirillum amazonense. Next base: position 777,711 of record NZ_VITV01000002.1, read on the forward strand.
CCGGCCCGCTGTGCACGGCGTAGTGCTTGGCGGTGGCGATCACCCGATAATATTTGGGGTCGTCGCCCTGCATGCCCTGGACGAAGGCGGTTCCCAGCTTGCCGGTCAGGTAGGGATCCTCACCATAGGTTTCCTGCCCCCGGCCCCAGCGCGGGTCGCGGAAGATGTTGATGTTGGGCGACCAGAAATCCAGGCCCTGGTAGATGCGGTGCTCCGCCCCCGCCTTTTCCACGCGGTTGAACTTCACCCGCGCCTCGGTGCCGATGGCCACCCCCATCTGGCGGATGGCGTCGGGGTCGAAGGTCGCGGCCAAGCCGATGGGCTCGGGGAACACCGTGGCCTCGCCATTGCGGGCGACACCGTGCAGCGCCTCGCTCCACCAGTTGTAGGCGGGGATGTTCAGGCGCGGGATGGCCCGGGCCTGGTTGGTCAGCTGCGCCGCCTTTTCCTCCGGCGTCAGGCGGCTGACCAGGTCATCCACCCGGCGTTCCACCGGCAGGCTGGGGTCGAGGTAGGGCGGCTTGGCCGCCTCCTGCGCATGAACGCCGCCCGCGCCTGCCACCACAAATAGGGCCGCCCGCATGGCGACCCCGAACACAGAACGACCCATCCGCCCCTCCCATTGTTAGCGTTATCATTTTAAGTCCGGAACGGTCCTGGGAATATGACCGCCCCATCAAGACAGCTACGCTTTACGGTCGCCGGTCAGGCCGGTACATCGACGGCCTTGGCCGGGTCGACCGCGCGGGTGTAGCCGAAGGCGGTCGACACGGTGGCGCCGCCCTGGGCGACCGAGTCCAGGATGGCCTTCATCAACCGCATGTCCTGCAGGCCTTCCTCGCCCGTGGAGACCAGCGGCGCCTTGCCCCGCACCACGTCGGCCATCCAGTCCATCTCACGCGCGAACTGGTCGATCTCATGGATGGCCTGCACCTGCGACTGGTAGCCGGTCTGCACCGTCAGGCGGTTGCCGTTGTAGAAGGCGCCGGGGTCCGCCACCAGCCGCCCCTGCGCGCACTCCACCTGGTAGGACATGGTGGGGGCGTAGTCGAAACTGGTGGACCCGTTGGCAACGGCGCCGCTGGGGAAGCGGAACTGCCAGGCGATCAGATCCTCCACCTCGCGGAAGCGCGGGTCATTGCGGTCAGTCTGCGCCCAGGCGCGCACCTCCACCGGCTCTTCATTCAGCAGGTAGCGGGCGCCGTTGATGCCGTAGATGCCCATGTCGGCCAAGGCACCACCGCCGGACATCTTCATGTCCAGTCGCCACACGTCCGCCGGATCGCTGAGCGAGGCCTGGCGCCCCATTTGCGTGACCACCACCCGCGGCTTGCCCAGCTTGCCTGAGCGGATCAGGCGCATCGCGGCCAAGTTCAGCGGCTCATAATGGCAGCGGTAGGCGATCATCAACTTGCGGCCGGCGGCCTTGGCGGCGGCGATCATGGCCTCCGCATCCGCCACGCTGGTCGCCATGGGCTTCTCGCACAGCACATGCTTGCCGGCCTTCAGCGCGCGGATGGTGAACTCCGCATGCATGGCATTGGGCAGGACGATGTAGACGACCTGGATGCGCGGGTCGTCCACGATGCGGTCGTAAGTCTCGTAAGTGTAGATCGCGTCCTTGGCCACCCCGTGTTTGGCGGCGAGTCGCGCCGCCTTGTCGGGATGCCCACTGACCAGGGCCGCCAGTTTGGCCCGCCTGGCGTTGCGGAAACCGGGCAGGATCTGCCCCTGCGACAATCGGCCAAGGCCGACGACGGCGAAGCCCACCCCCTCCCCTTCCGCCGGACCGGCGGTGGGTGACGCGATGGCCGGGCGCATCAGCAGCGTGCCGGCGCCGGCAGCCCCCAACCCCATGAGAAGACGGCGGGAAATACCGATTTCGCTGGCGCCCGAACTGCCATCGGTCGTGGCGCTGTCGAGGGAAATGGGATCGGTCCCGGCCCCTGGAATGCGTGCGGGCATTCCCGGTCCTGTCCTCCGGACGCTCATTGTTCCTCCCGGTTTTTATGTTACCGTTATCATAGATTCATACGCCGATTGCCCCGCGTTGAAAAGGGACCGGCTGGCGGCATCCCCTGCCCCGGCCCGCCACCTTCCCTCGACGCGGCCCCTCGACGCGGCCCAGGCACCCAAGTCGCACAAGAATAAAACCGGGAGGAAAATCATGGCCCTATCCCTCAATCGCCGCGCCCTGCTGCAGGCAGGAGCCGCCACCATCGCCGCCCCTTATTTCTGGATCCCCGCCCGCGCGGACGATGGCGTCTGGTTCACCCAGACGGTGGGCCCCTTCGTGGAAGTGGAAACGTCGGCCGGCCGACTCCGGGGCGGGCACGACCGGGGCGCCCTGGCCTTCAAGGGCATCCCCTACGCCGGCTCGGTCTCGGGCAGGAACCGTTTCAAGGCCCCGCCCAGGGTCACACCCTGGACCGGCGTGCGCGACGCCACCCGCCTGGGCCCGCCCGCCATGCAGGGCCCCGGCACGACGTATGGCGAGCATGAGCCGGCCTACAGTGAGGACTGCCTGGTGCTGAACGTGTGGACACCGGCGGTGAACGATGGCGCCAAGCGGCCGGTCATGGTCTATTGCCACGGCGGCGGCTTCACCACCGGCAGCGGCGGCCAGCGCATCCAGGACGGCGCCCGCCTGGCCGCCACCTACGACGTGGTTGTGGTGGCGACCAACCACCGCCTGGGCCTGCTGGGCTATCTCTACCTGGGCGAACTGGGCGGGACGGACTACGCCACCTCCGGCAACCAGGGCATCCTGGACATCATCGCCGCGCTCGGCTGGATCAAGGAGAATATCGCCACCTTCGGCGGCGACCCCGGCAACGTCATGGTGTTCGGCGAGTCCGGGGGCAGCGCCAAGACCTGCGCCATCATGGGCATGCCAGCCGCCCAGGGCCTGTACCACAAGGCGGGGATGCAGAGCGGCCCCTTGCTGCGCGGACTGCCCAAGGACGTGGCGACGGAGACGGCGCGCCGCGTGCTGGCCGCCTTCGACATCCATCCGAAGGATTTCGCCAAGTTGCACGACGTGCCGGCGCAGAAGTTCATTGATCTGCAGCTGGCGGCGGAGAAGGGCCAGGGCCCCCTGACCGTGGCCACCAAGGAGTGGCAGGCAGGGCATCCCACGCCCAAGCCCAGCCTGGCGGCCAACCGCGCGCCCAGGCCCGGCGGCTGGGGCCCGGTGGTGGACGGGACCGTCCTGCCCCAACACCCCTTCGACCCGGCAGCACCCGCGATGGTGGCCGGCATTCCCCTGCTGATCGGCAACATGCGGGACGAGGCCGCCTTCTTCGAGCGCGACCATCCGGAGTTCTTCCACATGGACGCGGCCCGCCTGACCGCGCGGGCCCAGCAGCGCTTCGGCCCGGACGCGGAGCGCATCCTGGCCACCTACCGCCAAACCCGCCCCAACGCCACGCCGGTGGAACAGGGCATCGCCATCGAAACCGCCCTGTCCATGGGCGCCGGCACCGCCACCCTGGCCGACCGCAAGGCGGCGCAAAGCGCCCCCGTCTACCGCTACCGCAACGACTTCCAGTCCAACGTGCCCATCAAGGGCACGGACTGGACGCTGCGGGCCGGGCATGCCATCGACATCTCCATCACCTTCCTGAACACGGAGATGCCGGACCTGCAGGGCGACGGCCCCGGCCTGGTGGAAGCCGCCAAGGCCGTCAGCGGCTATTTCACCAGCTTCGCCCGCAGCGGCGTGCCCACCGCCGCCGGCCAGCCGGACTGGCCCCGGTATGAGACCAAGGACCGCGCCGTCATGCTGCTGAACAGCCAGTGCCAGGTGGCCCTGGATCCCGATGGGCGGGAGCGGGAGATGTGGCAGGCGATGGGGGTGTGAGCGCCCGCGTCAAGGATTGGGGAAATCGGCGGACAGCGCCTGGTCGCGCTGGCCCTCGATTTCCTCCAGCCGCTGGCGCAGCCGCGTCACCACCGCATCCTGGCCCCAGGCGCCCAGCACCACATGGCGGGGCGGGATCGGCCGCTGCGTGATCTCGATCATGATGTCGCTGGCCCGCACGGGATCGCCGGCCTGGGTGCCGCTGATGTCCTTGGTGGCGGCCAGGCGCTTGGCCGCCGTGTCGGCGTAATCCGGGATGCGGCTGGCCGTCTGGCGCAGGGAACGGCCGGCCCAGTCGGTGCGGAAGGGCCCCGGCTCGACACAGGTGACGCCGATGCCCAGCGGCTCCACCTCCGCCCGCAGGCTGTCGGACCAGCCCTCCACCGCGTGCTTGGACGCGGCGTAGTAGCCGGAACCGGGGTAGCCCACCAGGCCGGCGACGGAGGTGATGTTAAGGATGCGCCCGCCGCCCTGCGCCCGCATCAGGGGCAGCACCGCCCGCGTCATGGCGAACAGGCCGAAGACGTTGGTGTCGAACTGGGCGCGGATCTCAGCCTCCACCCCCTCCTCGATCGCACTTTGGTAACCGTAGCCGGCGTTGTTCACCAGCACGTCGATGCGGCCGAACCGCTCTTGCGCCGCCGCCACCACGGCGTCGATCTGGTCATACCGGGTGACGTCCAGCGCCGCCGGCATGGCCCGGTCATCGGCTGTCGCCACGATGTCGATCACCTGCGCCGCGTCGCGCGCCGTGACGACCACCCGCCAGCCGCGCGCCAGCACCCGTTGCGCCAGGATGCGGCCGAAGCCGGTGGAACAGCCGGTGATGAGCCAGACGGGGGTTTCCAAGGCGGGCGTGCGGGTGTCAGCCATGTGGGTCGCTCCGGAATGGGATCGGTACCAGGGGCCACCACCCTAAAGCAGCACCCCCATCCCCGTCCAACCGCCAAGGCGACATAGGCCCGTGGCACTTCGTTGCCGGCGCTGTCATCACTCCCTCCGCAGCCGCTTCCCGTCCCGCCCCGGCGCCTGGCCGAACTGCCGGCGGTATTCCCGGCTGAACTGCGAGGGGCTGTCGTAGCCCACGGCGAAGCCGATGGCGGCCACGTCCTCCGCCGACGCCATCAGCCGCGACCGCGCCGTCTGCAGCCGTATCTGCTTCTGATACTGGATAGGAGTCATGGAGGTGACGCCCTGGAAATGCCGGTGGAAGGAGGTGACGCTCATGCCCGCCAAGCGCGCCAGATCCTCGATGCGGAAAGCCTCGGCGAAGTGGGTGCGAATCCACCGGATGGCGCGGCCGATCTGGGCCATGCGGCTGTCGGCGAGGCCAATCTGGCGGACCATGGCGCCTTGCGGCCCGTTGATCAGGCGCCAGAGGATTTCGCGCTCGATGGCCGCCCCCAGCACCGACAGGTCGGCCGGCCGATCCACAAGGCGCAGCAGGCGGATGACGGGCTCCACCAAGTCATCGCTGAGGTCGCTCACGGCGATGCCGGGCGGGCCGGACTTGGGCACCGGCCCGCTTCCCACCTCCAGCAACAGCGACGCGATGGCCTCGGCCCGCAGGGTGATGCCCAGGCCCAGGTAGGGGGCCTCAATCGAGGCCTCGGCTACGTGCGCCTCCAACGGCAGGTCGACGGAGACGATCAGGTACTGGCCGGCGCCATAGCTGAAGACGCGGTCGCCCAGGCAGACCCGCTTGGCGCCGCGCGCCACCAGGGCGAACACCGGTTCGCTGACCTCCGCGATGGGCGGCGTGGGCGCGGTGGCCGACAGGAGGGTGAGGCCCGGCAGCGCCTGGAACGCCGGGGCGTCCAGTTTGCCATGGCGGGTCATCAGCCGTTGCAGCTCGGTCAGCAGGAAGGGGTCCATGCCGGCAACCATAGCGCATGTGCGGACATCTGTGTGTGATCCTCTCCATTTTGGCAGGATCATGCATTCATCCGGCAGGCCCGTTCTACCGCCCCCAGCTGGTTCTCTGATCCTAATGGGGCAGCTGAAATGGAGTCTTCCCATGAGAACGCCATGAGAAAAGATGTCAGTTTCCCCAGCGCCGGCCTGAAAATCGCGGCGCACCTTTACATGCCGGACGCCCCCACAGCGCAGCCGCGCCCCGCTATCATCGTCGGCCACCCCGGCAGCGCGGTGAAGGAGCAAACTGCTGGCCTCTACGCCCGTCACCTGGCGGACCTAGGCTTCGCCACCCTGGCCTTCGACGCCGCCCACCAGGGCGAGAGCGAAGGCCAGCCCCGGGGCCTGGAAGACCCGGCGCAACGGGTGGAGGACTTCAAGGCCGCCGCCTCCTATTTGAGCGCGCTGGACACAGTCGACCCGGCCCGCATCGGCGCCCTGGGCATTTGCGCTTCGGGCGGCTACGTCATCGCGGCGGCGGCCACCGATACCCGTATCCGCGCGGTGGCGACGGTCAGCGCCGCGGATATCGGCCGCCATTTCCGCCACGGCGCCGACGGCACGCTATCCCCCGCTGTGCTGCGGCAGATGCTGGACGCCTCCGCCACGGCCCGCACGGCGGAAGGGCGGGGCAATAGCGTGGGCGCCCTGCCCCTGTTCCCCGCCACGGCGGAAGAGGCCCTGGCGCAGGGACTGCACGCCTTTGAGGGCTATGAGTACTATTGCACCGACCGCGGCCGGCACCCCCGCTCCGCCAAGACCCTGACCTGGAGCAGCATCGACCGCATCGCCGCCTTCGACGCCTTCCGCTTCATCGACATGATCGCGCCCCGCCCCCTGCTGCTGGTGGTGGGCAGCGAGGCGGTCACCGCCTGGATGGCGCAGGAGGCCTTCCGCCTGGCGCGGGAACCCAAGCAATGGGCCTGGATCGAGGGCGCCACTCACGTTGACCTCTATGACAGGGAGGTGCCCGTCGCGGCGGCGGTGGAAAAGCTTTCCGCGTTCTTCGCCGGGAACCTCGCCGGCCAGGGCGGGCTGTGATAGCGCCGCCGCTGGGCCGGAGTGACGGCCGTCAGCGACAGCCGAGCGACGGAGCATGTGTCCTCCCCGGCCATTCACGACGGCCCAGGGGGCATTCATTGACCAACCTTACCACCATCCGACCATCCGAACCCCGCGATGGGGCCAGGGTCCTCGACATCTGGCGCCGGGCGGTCGACGCCACGCATGACTTTCTGACACCGGCGGACAAAGTAGCCATTGATGCGGAGGTGGCTGGCTTCCTGCCAACGGCCCCGCTATGGCTGGCCGTCGATGCCGCCGACCGGCCCCTCGGCTTCATGCTGCTGAACGGCGCGCATATGGAGGCGCTGTTTGTCGATCCCGACCATAGGGGTACCGGGGTCGGGCGGCGGCTGGTGGCCCATGCCCTGACCCTGCACCCCGTGCTCACCACCGATGTGAACGAGCAGAACGGCCAGGCCGTGGGTTTTTATGAGCGGCTGGGCTTCCGCCCCACCGGACGCTCCGCCCTCGATGGCCAGGGGCGGAGCTATCCGCTCATTCATTTGCGATCGGGCGGTTGACGGCCAAGATCACATCCCGACGCCACATTGGGCGTCACCCATGGGTGTCCAGGAAGGCGCGGATGGCGGCGACCGTCGCCGCCGGCTGTTCCTCCATCAGCCAGTGGCCAGACTGGGGGATGACCAGTTCCTGCACATTGCTGGCGGCAGCGCGCGCCACCACGGCCATGGTGGGACCGAAGGAATGGTCGCCGCCGATGGCCAGCACCGGCATGCTGAGCGGCCCCTGCGCCAGGAAGGCCTGGTCGTCCTTAACGTCCTGGTCGAAGGCCTTGAACTGCTCGAACCCGGCATGCATGGCGCCGGGCCGGGCGTAGAGGGCCGCGTAATGCTGGCGCGAGGCGTCGTCGAATTTGCGCGGGTCGGCGGAGAACTCGTTCCAGAAACGGTCAAGGTAGATGCGCTCCCGCCCCGCTACCAGCCGTTCCATATCCGGCCCGCCGAAGCGGAAATGCCAGAGCAAGGGGCTTTTCAGGATCTCATCCCACGGGCCGACGCCGGGAATGGGTGCGTCCATCAGCACGAACCGCGTGACGCGATCGCGGTTCTGGGCCGCGAAGGCGTAGCCCACCATGTTGCCGATGTCGTGGGTGACCAGGTCGACCTTGCCGATACCCAGCGCGTCCAGCACGCCCGCGATGTCCTGGCCTTGCGTCTTCTTGTCGAAACCGCTGGTGGCCCGCGCTGACAGGCCCATGCCGCGCAGGTCGGGCACGATCACGGTGTGATCGCGCATCAGGTCGGCCGCCAGTGGCGCCCACATGTCACCGGTCTCGCCATAGCCATGCACCAGGACGACGGCGGGCCCCGCGCCACAAACGCGGACGTGCAGGGTGGTCCCGTTGGTCGGAACCTCCCGCGCGTGGCAGGGGGGCGGGAACGGCATGACCTTGGCCTCAGCGGCCCCAAGGCCCAGGCAGCACAGGGCGGCCACACTCGCGGCGAACAGTTTCAGCATGGGCGGTAATCCTCGCGAAACAGAGGGGCGTCAGCCCTCTCCGGATTTGTCCGCGCCATCCCTACACCGGTTCGCGCCCCCCCGATTGTAAGCCCATACTTCGTTTGGACCATCCTTGCCGGCTTTTTGCTGCTGCGGCGGCGGATGTCAGGAAACGGCGGCCTTGCCCTGCCGGCGCAGGACGATGACCTGGACGGTCACGCCGATGACCAGCGCGGCGAAAAGGCCCGCCTGCGCGCCGAGCAGAAGCGGCGACTTCAGGTCGGTGACCAGGGGGTGGCCATCGGGGACGCGGCGCAGGGTTTCGCTGACCGTCGGCACCATCAGCAGGAAGGCCGTCAGGCTGAGGAAAACCGTCTCCAGATAGGTGGCGGCACGCCCCAGGCCGGGAACGCGCCCGACCCCATATCCGGCGAGCAACAGCAGGATGGTCACCACCGCGATGCCGTAACTGACGGATTGGTGGGCGACCAGGAACACCGTGAGCCCCCCAATCAGCATCGACACGAAATAGACGGCGCCCGGCCCCGACCGCGGCACGATCCGCCCGTGACGGGCGAACATGTACAGGGCCAGCGGAATGGCGGGGAGGCTGCCGAGCGTATGCACCCAGCCCAGGGGGGAAATTCCAAACATGTCGATCTCCATGAATTCGGAAAGGGGAATTGCGGTTGCCGGAAAACATCCGACTAGTAGGTAGGTACCTTGGACGCACAAAGATGCCGCCCGGCATCAGGGCGGCATCCCTATCGGGCGGAAAGCCGGTCCAGCAGGGGTGTCGTGACGACCCCGAACATCTTCGGGTCGCCGTAGGCCCGCGCGGAGAGCATGGCCCCATGGACGGCGGCCATGAACGCCTCCGCCTCCGCCCGCGGCGTGCCGCTGAGGCGAAGCTGGCCCTGCTGCGCCCCCCGCTCGAATACTGAGGTCAGCCAAGCCGACAGGAAGCGGAAATGAGCCCGGACTTCCAGCGCCACCTCTTCCGGCAGGATGGGCAACTCGCTGGCCAACAAAGCACAAATGCAGAAGGTCGCGCTGGCGTCGGTGATGCATCCCTCCCAATACCCCGCGTAGCCGCGGAGCTGTCCAAGAGGGTCGGGGACATGGCGTTCCAAGTCCGCGATCCCGGTCCGCGCCTCTTCCCGATAGCGGGCGACCAGCGTGCGGACCAGATCCACCTTGTTGGGGAAATGGTGGTGGATGCTGGCCTTGCGGATGCCGACGACGGCGGCGATATCGGCGTAGCTGAAGCCGTTGTAGCCGCCCGCCATGACCAGCGACCGCGCGCAGGCTAAAATCTCATCGGCGGTAGAGGATGGTGTGCTCATGCGCCAAAACTACCTACTAGTAGGCAGCACGTCAAGCACTGATGATGGGGAAGGTGGCTGACCATGCCCCTCCCCGGTCCAACAACCCAAATGCCCGGTTACCGGTCCCCAGCGCTCTCCGGCGCCGGTGCGTCCTCAAAGTCCGCCATCTCGTACAGCGGCCTAATTTCGATCTCGCTCGGTCCCGGCATGGGGTTCGGGCAGCGCTTCACCCAGGCGACCGCCTCCGCCATATCCTTGACCTCCCATAGCCAAAAGCCCGCAACCAACGCGGCGGCCGGGGCGAAAGGCCCATCGATCACCGAACGGCCGGGACCGTCGAAGGCGACGCGCTTGCCGTGCGAACTGGGCTTGAGGCCATCGGCCATCACCAGGATGCCGGCGTCGCGCAAGTCATCATTGAACTTTCCCATCGCCGCCATCATCTCGGCCATCCACTCTTTCGCGGGTAGCCCCCTTTCGCTGTCTTCGGTCGCCTTCACCAGCACCATCACACGCATCGCCTGCCTCCTGGGGTTGGAGCCGGCCCCGCCGGCCTTGTATCGAAACGACGAATGACGTGTCCCGCCGCCGACACCGTCCGGCACATTTTCATGGGCAGGCTCGCCCGGCGGGAGCCAGCCTCAAGCCTGCGACCGACCGCGTGGATCAAGAGCTGTCATTGGGCCGGCACGGGAACGATGGCGGAGATACGCCAACCGTCAGCGGTGCGGATCGCGACTTCGTTGACCAGAAAAGTGTGGGTCGTCCCTTCCTGACCGGCGGGGCCAACGGTGATGCGGGTGGGCGCATAGATGTGGGCCACGTCCGGACCCAGGGGAAGGATGCGGATCGCATCCTCATCAGGCTCGAAGCGCCAAGTTCCGGCGAAGACCGCGCGGAAATGGTCGATGACCGCCGCCCGCCCCCAGAAGCGATACGCGCGGGCCACGAAGTTCACGGGATCCGGCTGCCCGGGCGGGGTGTGGGCAAGCACGGTGTCCATCATCTGGATATCGTGGGCGTTTTCAGCGGTGGCCTGGCGCAGAAAAAGCGCGCGGATCTCTTCAATGTCGGCGGCGCTGACGGCCGGTGTGCCGTGCTGATCGCTCATGGTTCTCGTTCCTTGTTCCGATTTAGACCTGTGCCCCGGGCGGCGGCGCTTGCCTTGACAGCGCCGGCTGGGGGGCGGTAAATAAAATATGACCGGTCGTCTTAAATTAATCAAGGGCACTGCAATGAACTCTGGACCATCCGCCCGCCGGGGGCCGAAACCCAAGCCGGACACCCGCGACAACCTCATCCGCGCTGGTTTGCAGGCCATCCACGCCGACGGGTTCGCGGCGACCGGCATCCAGGGCATCGTGGAAAGGGCCGACGTCCCAAAGGGGTCCTTCTACAATCACTTCGCCAGCAAGGAGGCCTTCGGGGCCGAAGTCCTCGACGCCTATTCGGATCTGGGGTTGGAACGGTTGCGCGCGTTCCTCGCCAACTCCGACCTGCCCCCCCTGGCCCGGTTGGGCGCCTATTTCGATGACCGGATTAAGGCGTTCACGGCCGGCGGCTATGCCCGTGGCTGCCTGCTGGGCAACTTCAGCGCCGAAGCCGCCGACCACAGCCCCCTGATCCGCGAGCATTTGGTCCAGCACTGGGATGCCTGGACCAAGGCGCTGGAGGGCTGCCTCGCCGAAGCGCAAGGCCAGGGCGCCATCGACGGCCGTCTGGCGCCAGCCTCCCTGGCACGGTTCATTTTGAACAGCTGGGAGGGCGCGCTGCTGCGCATGCGCGTCGAAAAGACGGGCTCCGCCCTCATAGAATGCAAATCCATGATCTTGGAAACGCTTCTGCCGTCCCGCCGCCCGTCATGAGCCGCCCGCGCCCGCCGTCGGCAGGGCATCCTGCAAATGGGCCAGGAAGGCCCGGACCGCCGGGTTCGCGCGGCGGCTTTCCGGCCAGACGGCGGTGATGTTGTGCCGCTCGACCGCATAGTCGGACAACACCGGCACAAGCTCGCCACGCGCCACGTAAGGGGCGGCGACAAAGTCGGCGCTGATGCCGATGCCGCCCCCGGCGACCAGCGCCGCGATCAGCGCCTCGCTGGCGTCCATGACGATGCCGGACGCGGGCACGATCTCGATTTCGCGATCCCCGATCAGGAAGGGCCAGCGCAACATCTGCCCGGAGCTTTGGTAGCGGAGAGCCGCGGTGTCGTGCCGCGCCAAATCGTCCGGATGCGCCGGCGTTCCCCGGGCGGCCAGGTAGGCCGGCGATGCGTAGCAGCAGAACCGGTGCGGCGCGAGCCGCCGCGACAGCAGCCGCGTATCCGGTAGGTCACCGATCCGCACGGCCAGGTCGATGCCGTGCTCGATCAGGTCGACGAACTGGTCGCTCAGGCGCAGGTCCACCAGCACCTGGGGATGGCGCGCTCGGAACGCCGGCAGCGCCGGCGCGATCACATGGATGCCGATGGGCAGGGACGCGGCGATACGCAAGGTTCCCGAGGGCGCCGACCGCGCGGACTTCGCCGCCTGCTCGATCTCCTCCGCGTCCCGCAGCAGCCGCAGGGCGCGTTCGTGCAGGTCACGGCCCTCCGGCGTCAGGGTCAGCGAGCGTGTCGTCCGGGTAATCAGGGTGACGCCCAGGTTTTGCTCCAGCCGCTGGACGCTCTTGCTCACCGCCGATGGTGAAATCGACAGCGAGCGGGCGGCCGCGGTGAAGCTGCCCAGCGACCCGACACGGGCGAAGGCGATCAGCCCGGTGAGCCTTTCAAGTCCGATTTGTTCCTTCATGGAAATACTGAAGCCACCTCCAGCCCAATTGTCAATTCGTGCCTAGGGGTCAAACTATGGCTTAGCTTCGAAAGCACGAAAGGAATGCGTCATGAGCGACACGATGAAAGCGGTTCGGCTGCACGAATTCGGCGGGCCCGAGGTGCTGCGCTATGAGGACGCGCCCCGTCCCACGCCCGCGCCCGGCGAGGTGCTGGTCAAGGTCCATGCCGTTGGCCTCAACCCGCCGGATTGGTACCTGCGGGACGGCTATCGTTCCCTTCCCCCCGAATGGCAGCCGCACCCGACCTTCCCCTTGACCCTCGGGTCGGACATATCGGGTGTCATCGCCGCCGTGGCCGGCGATGTCGGGGATTTCGACGTGGGCGATGAGGTCTATGCCATGGTGCGCTTCCCCCATAATGTCATGGAAGGCAGCAAGGCCTATGCCGATTATGTCAGCGTCCCGGTATCGGATCTGGCCCGCAAGCCGGCCGGCATCGATCACATCCACGCGGCCGGCGCGCCCATGTCCCTGCTCACCGCCTGGCAGTTCCTGATCGAACTGGGGCACGACGAGCCGAACCCGTTTCAACCTTACAGGCATGAGCCGGTGCCGTTGCGCGGCCGGACGGTGCTCGTCAACGGGGCCGGCGGTGGTGTCGGCCATCTGGCCGTGCAACTGGCGAAGTGGCAGGGCGCGCGCGTCATCGCCGTGGCGTCCGGAAAGAATGAAGGCCTGATGCGCGACCTGGGCGTCGACCAGTTCATAGACTATACCCGGACGCCCGCCGAGGAAGTGGTGCGCGACGCGGACCTGGTGCTGGACACCGTCGGCGGTCCCGATACCGGCCGCTTCCTGCGCACCCTGAAACGGGGCGGCGCGCTTTTCCCCGTCTATCCCCTGGGCTTCACCGGCCACAGCGAAGCGGAAGCGCTGGGCATCACGGTATCGACCACGCAGGTCCGGTCCAGCGGCGCGCAATTGGCTCAGGCCGCCCGTCTGCTCGACAACGGCACCGTCCGCGTCGTGCTCGACAGCACCTTCCCGCTCGCCCAGGCCTCCCAGGCGCATGAGCGTGCCGCCTGCGGCAATATCCAAGGCAAGATCGTCCTTACCGTTGCCTGAGCGGGAAAGCGGAACCCCAGGAGTATGCGATCATGCTGATCGTGATGGGCCATGTTCAGGTCGATCCCTCCGCGATGGAGGAGTTCGCCGCCGATATCCAGGTGCTCTCGCGGTCCGTCCGGCAGCGCGAGGGCAACCTGTCCTACGCCGTCGCGGTGGATGACCAAAGCGAAGGCCGGTTGCTGGTTGCCGAACGCTGGCGCGACCAGGCCTCCCTCTCCGCCCACCTCGACGCCCCCGACACGAGGGCGTTCGTGGGGAAGTGGCAGGGCCGGATGACAGGCGATGTCCGAAAATACGACGCCGCGAACGAGCGGTCCCTGCTGGACGGATAATGCCCCGTCATAGGGACCGTATCTCAAGGAAACGGCCCAGATCAGTCCTGATGGATCGAACTGGGCCGTCCTCCATTTATAACTTGTCAGTATGTGACGCGCGCGGTGAAGCTCAGGCGCCGGTCCGAGATCGTCGCGGTGCGGGGACGCGTCGCAATTCCGAAATACGACAGCTTGAGCGCGTTGTTGATATTGCGCGCGTCAACGCCCAGCGAGAAATTCTGGGTGACCTGATAGGTCAGGGAGCCGTCGAGCTGACCATAGGGCTGGTCGAAGATGGGAAGGTTACCGGTGCCCACACCCGCCGTCGTCTCGACGAACTTGCTGCGCCAGTTGTAGGCGAGCCGAAGTGACAGCGGGCCCTTCTCATAGATGCCGATCAGGTTGTAGCTGTATCTCGACAACAGCTCGAGCGGCACGCTGGTGACGGGGCCGGACGTCGCCGGGCTGGGCGCCTGGGAATCGACATAGGTGAAGTTCGCCTGGAGTCCGAGACCGTCCAGCGGGTCGGGCAGGAAATCAAAGAACTGCTGGAACGAGAATTCGGCCCCCTTCACTTCGGCATCGGCCGCGTTGGTGTAGGACGTGACCTGGTAGGTGTATGTCTTGCCGTCGGGGAAGGTGATGTCGCGCGGCGTGATCGCCGTCTGGATGTACCCGTTGATCTTCTTGTAGAAGCCGGCGACCGACACATACTCCTGGCTCGAGAAGTACCATTCCAGCGAGGCGTCAAAGTTGCGTGACGTCATCGGCTTGAGCAAAGGGTTGCCGCCGGTCGCGGTATGGATCTCTGCATGTTGCGACGGCCCAGGCTCGGTCAGCGTCAGGCTGGGGTTCAACTGCGAAAAGGTGGGGGCGGCCAGGTTGGTTGACGCCGCCAGGCGGAGCTGCAGGGCATCCGTCAGGTGATAGCGCAAGTTCAGGCTGGGCAGGGCCTTGGTATAGGAATCCTGGAACGCGATGGCGGCGTATTGAGGATTGCCCGTCGCCGTCGATCCGTCCGGCTGCGCGATCTGCGGCACCTGCTGGTAGTACCCTGAGACACCCAGATTGGTTTGGACGATCCGCACCCCGATGTTGCCGTCCAGCGGGATGGACAGCGGGCTGGCGTCGAAATAGGCTGCGCCATATTCCGCATACGTTTGCTGGCTCTGCGCGTTTGAGCCGCTGGGCAGGAAGGGCGGCGCGCCGTTGAGCCCGAAGGCGGTCAGCGTGTTGGCGTAATTGCCGATGGTCTCCAGTGGGAAGGTGACCACGCTGCCGAACACATTCGCGTCGCCGCGGAAGATGTCGCTCAAGTCGTAATTCTCAAGCCCGCCCCGGCCGTTGACGCTGGAATAGCGATAGCCGGTGTCCCGGGTCGAATTCGTCCTGTCCGTGTACCGGAAACCGGCGCGCAGTGATTTCAAAATGCCGGTATCGAAGCTGTACTTGACATCAAGCCGGCCGCTTTTCTCCTCGCCCACGGAATTGGAGAAGTCGTCGAGGAATCCGTTGTTGGAGTAAAGCGCGGCATTGGTGGTCTGGCTGGCCGGAATGGTGGAGAACGACGCCACGTCACCCGATATGTTCTGGTGAAAGACGGTGTTCGGGCCATTGGTGATGACGATGAAATTGCTCTGGCTGGTGTCCGATCGGATGTATTGGCCATCCGCTGTGATCTCCAGGTTCGACGTCGGGGTCCAATGCGCCTTCAAGGAATAGTCGGTCGTGGTCGAATCGCGCGTCGTCAGGCTGGCGTAGGACCCCAGGGGAACGTCCTCCCAGGTGCCGCTGATGAAATCGCCGTTGCTGGCGAATTTGAAGTCGGCGCCCGGTAGCGGTGTGATGGGCCCGTCCCCGGTCGTGGCGAAGAAGGCATTGCCCCGGATGTTGAACTTGTAGTTGTTGCGCAGTACCTCGCCCGTAAAATCCAAGGTGTCCGTGGGCTTCCACTGCAAGGCCACGTCCGTGCCGAAGCGCTGCCGGTTGCCGTAATTCTTGTTCAGGCCGCCGCCGTGCGGAATGGTTGTAAGTTGACCTGACCGGCCCATGGCCGCCGCCGTCGCGGCATCCGAGGGGTTGACGAAACTGCCGTCAGGATTGCGGCTCTGGTTCAGGGTGTAGAAGGGTTCCGTCGTGATTTGGTCGTCGCGGAAATAATCCTTCTGGTAGGCAATGTCGGCCAGCACGCCGATCTCGCCAATCCCGGTGTTCCAGCGATCACTCATCAGCACCGAGCCCGATGGCCCTGTCTTGTCGGCCAAGTCGTAATAATTGCCAGTGATCCCGCCAGCGAACTTGAAGCCGTCGAAGTCGAAGGGCTTGCGCGTGCGGAAGTTGATGACGCCGCTGAGCTGCCCTTCAATCTGTTCGGCGGACGGATTCTTGTAGACGTCGATGCCCGCCAGCAATTCTGCCGGCACGTCTTCGAGGTTGAGGATATCGACACCGCCGGCGGTGAAAATATCCCGCCCGTTCAACTCGGTACGCACCTGGGTCAACCCCCGGATGGCGACTGAGCTGCCCTCACCGTAATTGCGCTGGATCTGGATGCCGGCGACCCGCTGCAACGCTTCGGCGACATTGCGGTCGGGAAGCTTGCCGATGTCTTCGGCGACGATGGAATCGACGATCTCCGGCGCGTCGCGCTTGATCGCCTCCGCCGATTTCAAGCTGGCACGGACCCCTGTGACGACGATCTCGTTCAGGTCCCCCTGATCGTTCGCCGAGGCCGTGCCGGCGGTGGCGGCCGGCGTCTGCGCCGGAGCCCCGCTGGCGGCCGTCTGCGCGATGGCGGGTGCGGACCAGATCAACGCCAGCGGCAACGGCAAGCCGACCAGCAGCGGCACGAGTTTCGATGAATGGCGCCCACGCAACATGTGCGTTCTCCCTGATGATTTTTATGCTCGGAATGATTTTCACCAGTACAATTCAATTATCATATATGCAATACAAATTTTGAGGGTGTTTTTGCCGGGGATGTCCCTCGGATTTGGGCGGCCGACGCCCGCCGTGGCGCCAGGATCAAGGAAACCCGAGGCTTTCGAGCCGCCGGAATGTGGGCTATCGATGGGACGCGACCGCGTTGATGATCAGGGGGAACCACATGACCCGAGCGGGCCCTAAAGGCACCTATGCCGCGCCGGCCATAGAAAAGGCGTTTGAAATCCTGGAGATGCTGGCGGAGCATCGCGACGGGGCATTGGTCAGCGAGATGGCCGCGCACCTCAATCGCTCGGTCGGTGAGCTGTTCCGCGTCGTCATCGTGATGGAACAGCTGGGCTATCTTCAGAAGTCCGCTAAATCGGACCGCTATACGGCGGCCTACAAGCTGCTCGACCTCGCCTATCGCGCGACCCCGACGCAGAACCTTTTGCACGCCGCCCTGCCCGAGATGCGGCGGCTGGCGATCGAGACGGGGCAATCCTGCCATTTCGTTGTCCCCAACGGCGGCGAAGGGCTTGTCATCGCGCGGGAAGAGAATCCGGGCACGCGGGGGTTTTCGCTGCGGCTGGGTGCGGCGATCGACATGCTCAAGAGCTGCTCGGGTCAGGTGATCCTGGCCTTTTCCAAGCCGGAACGGGCCGACCGCATCGTCGCCGAGGCGGAGGCGATGCAGGGCGTGTCGGCCAACCGCGAGGAATTAGGCCAGCGGTTGGACATCATCAGGCGGGATGGTTTCGACCATCGCAAGAGCCCGATCACCCACGGCGTGACCGACATCAGCTATCCCGTGTTCGGGTTTGATCGGGATATCGTCGGCGCGCTGACCATTCCCTTCCTGGCGCTGATCGATGGATCGCAGAAGGTCGATTTTGAAACGGCCCAGGGACTGCTGAGGGTCGCCGCCGCCAATATCTCGGCGACGCTTGGGTACATGCCCGCCAAGCCGGACCCCACGCCTTCCCTTTGACGGTGGGAACAATGCCGACGACGGAGGCCCCGCAGGGGAGCGGCCGTCGCCGGCCCCGTATCACTGTTCGGCCAAGCTGAAAATACGATCCGCCGGCACCCACTTCTGACCCGCCTTGGCCCAGGGCAAGCGGCGCTGGAACGTGTCCATCAGCGCCTCCCAGGCCTGGACATCCGGATCGGCGGCGTCCACCGCGGCCTTGGCCGCCGGGTCGTAGTCATCCGTCACATCCACGATCATCGCCAGCCGATCGCCGCAGAGATGAATTTCCATCTCGAGGATGCCGGCCTGGCGGATGGCGCGCACCACCGCCGGCGGCACCTGGCCGGGCGCGTGCCACTGGCGATAGCGCTCGATCAGGACGGGATCGGATTTCAAATCCAACATCAGGACATGACGGTTCATCGAGGTCTTTTCCTCTCAAGTCCCGCACCGGGAAACCAGTGCGCATGACGGCCAGCCGCCGACAACAGTTTTTCAGAAAATGAACTTGTTATAAATATGCTTAATCGATAAAGTTAACGATAACTGCCGTCCGAACAGGCCGAAAGGCTGCGCCGGCATGCTATGGGGAGAGGCGCGCATCTTGACCGCCCGCATGAAAGACATCGCGCTGGAACTGGGGCTGTCTGTCGTCACGGTGTCCAAGGCGCTGCGCGCCCACCCGGACATCGGCGAGGCGACACGCCGCCGCGTGCTGGAGCGGGTGGCGGAGCTGGGATACCAGCCGAACCTGATGGCCCGGTCGCTGGTCACGGGCCAGACCTGGACCATTGGCCTGATCGTCCCCGACCTTCTCCACCCCTTCTTCGCGGGCATCGCCAAAGCCATCTCCAACGACATCCGGGCCCACGGATACGGGCTGCTGATCTCCTCCTCCGATGAGGAGCCGGATGCGGAGCGGCAGCAGATCCGGAATCTGCTGGCCCGGCAGGTGGATGTCATCGTGCTGGCCTCCACCCAGACGACGATGGATGGCCTGCGGGAGATCGAGCGGCGGGGCACGCCCCACATTCTGCTGGATAGGCGCTTCGCGGGGGCCGAGGCCCATTTCGTCGGCAATGACGACGAGGCGGTGGGCGCATTGGCCACCGCGCATCTGATCGCGCAAGGCTGCCGGCGCATCGCCCATCTTCGCGGGCCGGAGGTGAGCACGGCGGCGGGGCGCCTGTCCGGTTACCGACAGGCCTTGGCCCAGCACGGGCTGGCGGCGGCGCCGGATCTGGTGATGGACCTGGGGCCATCGGGCGACCACCGGGGCGAGGAGGCCGGCTATGCCGCGACACGCCGCCTGCTGGCGCTGTCCCCCCGCCCGGACGGACTGTTCTGCTACAACGACCCCTCCGCCCTGGGTGCCATGCGCGCCGTGCTGGAGGCGGGACTGCGCATCCCGGACGACATCGCCATCATCGGCTGCGGCAACCTTTCCTACGCCGACTTCCTGCGCATCCCCCTTTCCTCTGTCGACCAGGGCGCCGAAGCCATCGGCCGGCGCGTGGCCCAGCTGGCCACCAGCCTGGCCCGCAGCAAGAACGCCACGCCGCCACCCCAGGTCGATCTCGTGCCGCCGCGCCTGATGGCGCGCGCCTCCACCATCCGGTTCTCGAAGGAATAGCTGCTTATGGTAAGCCCGACGCGTCGTGACCTCGTCCGCTATGCTGGCGCGGTCTCAGCCCTCACCTTGTCCGCCGCACCGGCCTCCGCCAAGGCGCGCGCCGACGCCGGCCCGTTCGAGCCCACCTGGGATTCCCTGGCCGCCGGGTACCAGGCGCCGGCTTGGTTCCGCGATGCCAAGTTCGGCATTTGGGCCCATTGGGGACCGCAGTGCGCGCCGGAGTTTGGCGACTGGTACGCCCGCCGCATGTACATGCAGGGGGACCCCAGCTACGAACACCATGTCAAAACCTACGGGCACCCCACGCAATTCGGCTTCATGGAGCTGATCAACCGCTGGAAGGCGGAGCGGTGGGATCCGGAGGAACTGACCAAGCTCTACAAGGCGGCAGGCGCCAAGTACCTGGTGTCCATGGCCTGCCACCACGACAATTTCGACAACTTCGACTCCCGCCACCATGCCTGGAACGCCACGCGGGTGGGCCCGGGCAAGGACATCGTGGGCGGCTGGGCGGCCGCGGCGCGCAAACACGGCCTGCGCTTCGGCGTCAGCAACCACGCGAGCCATGCCTGGCATTGGTACCAGACGGCCTACGGCTATGACGCCACCGGTCCCCGGGCGGGCCAGCGCTACGACGCCTTCCGCCTGACCAAGGCCGATGGGGCCGGGAAATGGTGGCAGGGACTGGACCCCCAGAACCTTTATACGGGACGCAACATGGTGGTCCCGGATGGGATCACCGACCTGGCCGCCATGAACGCCTGGCACGAGTCCCACGACGGCATCTGGAACGAGTCTGTGCCCCCCAACCGGGCCTTCGCCGAGACTTGGCTGAAGCGGTGCCAAGATCTGATGGACCGCTATCAGCCGGACCTGGTCTATTTCGACGATACCGGCCTGCCCCTGGGCGACTACGGCCTGCGCGCCACCGCCCACTATTACAACCAGAGTCTGGCCCGCAAGGGTGCGGTGGATGTGGTCGTGAACTGCAAGGAACTGACGGACCTGCAGCGCCGCGCCGTGGTGGCCGACATCGAGCGGGGATTTGCCGACCACATCGTTACCGAACCCTGGCAGACCGACACATGCCTGGGCGACTGGCACTACAGCCGCCCCCTGTACGAACGCAAGGGCTACCTCAGCGCGCATCAGGTGGTGCAGCGCCTGGTGGATGTGGTCAGCAAGAACGGCTGCCTGCTGCTGAACGTCCCGGTCCGCAGCGATGGCACCATCGATGAGCTGGAACGCGGCATCCTGGAGGAACTGGTCGGCTGGATGGCGGTCAACAGCGAGGGGATTTTCGACTCCCGCCCCTGGAAAACCTACGGCGAAGGACCGACGGAAGTGGCCGCCGGCAAGTTCAACGAGGCCAAGCTGCGCCCCTTCACGGCGGAAGACATCCGGTTCACGGTGAAGGGCGACACGCTCTACGCCTATGCCCAGGAATGGCCGGCCGGGAAGTCCCTGACCATCCGGACCCTGACGCCGGCGGCCCGCCCCGTCCAGCGCGTCGACCTGCTGGGCGGCGGCGCCCTGGAGTTCAAGCAGACCGACGACGGCGTCAGCGTGACCCTGCCGGACCAGCGGCCGACCTTCACCCCCGCCTTCCGCATCCGATAAGCGCCGGCCCGACGGCACGGGCGCCAGAACAGATCGTGTGAGACAGAGATGACATCGCGTTTTCCAGCCGGTTTCCGGCGCCAGGCGCTGCGCGCGCTGCTGACCACCCTGTTGTGCACCGCATCGATGGCCGCCGCCACTGCGGGGGAGTCCGAGGTACCCGCCAGCTGGCCGGGCCCGAACCAGCTATTCGTCGGCGCTTGCTACCAGCCGATCGACCGCACGCCGGCGCAGATCGACCAGGACATCGCCATCATGAAACACGCGGGTTTCACCGTGGTGCGCATGGGCGACCTGTCATGGGATTCGTTCGAGCCGGCGCAGGGCAAGTTCACCTTCGACTGGTTCGACGCCGTACTGGACAAGATGCACGCCGCCGGCATCCGGGTGATCCTGGACATCCCCGGGACGCCCGCCCCCATCTGGCTGCACCGGACCTATCCCGGCGTCGATATCGTCAACCAGGCGGGTGCGCGGCTACCGCCGGCGGAACGCTACATGGACAACATCAGCGATCCGGACTACGTGCGCGAGGCCGGCATCCTGGCCGAGGCGATGACCAAGCGCTATGCCCACCACCCGGCGGTCATCGCCGTGGGATACGACAATGAAATCGGCAACGGCTTCATGTCCTATTCCGAGGCCGACCGCCAGCGCTTCATCACCTGGCTGCGCGCCAAGTACGGCACCATCGACGCGCTGAACAAGGCCTGGGCGACGCAGCGCTGGTCGCGCCGCCTCAACGATTTCTCGGACGTGGACCTGCCCCTGGCCGATGGCCCCGGCCCGGCGGAACGCTTCCTCGACCTGCACCGCTATTGGTCCGACGTCACCGTGGATCGCCTTCGGGAGCTGGACGCGATCCGCCGCCGCGCCATGCCGGACCTGCCCACCATCTCCAACCTCTGGGACTATGCGCCACGGCGCGGCTTCGATTACCTGGCGACCTACAAATCCTACGTCTCCTACGGCGCGGAGGGGTTTTACCCCGCCGACCCCATAAGCGGGGCGTTCAACGCGCTGATGACCAAGGGCGACCTGCCCACCCCCATCTGGTTCAACGAGTTCACGGCCGGCGGCGGCGGCGACTATGGCACGCCCGGCCGCAGCCGCATGTACGCCTATCTCGGGCTGCTGATGGGTGCGCAAGGCATCCTGGCCTGGACCTTCAACAGTCACCTGGGCGGGGAGGAGCAGGCCCTGTTCGGCCTGGTCGATCACGACGGCACGCCGTCCTGGAAGGTGGACGAGTTCGGCCGCATCGCCGGGGAGTTCAAGCGCCTCTCCCGCTACGGCTTCCCGCGCCACACCCGTCCCGAGGTGGCCATCGCCTATTCCTTCGAATCCGCCATCGCCTCTCACCCCAACGGGCCGTCCAGCACCACCCGGCAGTATTTCCAGGGCGCCTACGGCGACATGGTGCAAGCGGCGTTCGAGCCCCTGTTCAAGGCCAACATCGATACCGCCATCATCAACGTCGGGCACGACACGCTGGCGCCCTACAAGCTGGTGGTCATTCCCGCCGACTATGTGATGGACCCGGCGTCGGCGAAGGCCGTGCGGGAGTATGTCCAGAACGGCGGCACGGTGCTGATGACCGGCTATTCGGCCAAGGTGGACGAGCATGCGCAATGGTTCGACACGCCCCTGCCGGGCCGCCTGTCCGATGTGTTCGGGCTGAAGACCAACGCGTTCTACCGGTCGGAGGCACCGCTGAGCTACAGCCTAGGGTCGTCATCGACGGCAGCCACCACTCATTATTATGAAGTGCTGGCGCCGACGACGGCGACGGTGCTGGCGACCTTCGACAACACCCCCGACCATACGCCGGCCATCACCATCAACAAGTTCGGCAAGGGCACCGCCCTGTACCTGGGGACAGAACCTGCCCCCGCCGCCATGGCGCCGGTCCTGGCCTACGCCTATGGTCTGGCGGGCGTTCATCAGGGGCCGCAGACCCCGGATGGGGTTTACGCCCGCGTCGTGGATGGACGGACGCTGTATGTGAACACGACGCGGGAGACGCAGCACGTCGCCATCACGGGCGCCAAAACCGGGCTTGTCAGCAATCGTCGCTACGATGGCACCCTGGTTCTGGGTCCTTGGGAAGCCGAACTGCTGCCCTGAAGGTGAAGCGGCCGCTGGAACCAGCCGCCCGGCACTTGCCGGGCGGCTGCCGTGGTTCTAGCCCTGGGCGGCCATGCGGCGCGCCACGTCGGCGGCGCTGATGCCCTCGAGCGCCAGGCCAAAGGCGGTGCCTTCATCGATCAGGCGGCGGAGCTGCTGGGTCAGCGCGATGCGGGTGTAGCGGCCGGTCAGCGGCGGCAGCGCGGCGATACCGTCGGCGATCTCATGGGCGCGGGCGAGCAGGCGGTCCGCCGGCACGATCTCGTTGACCACCCCCCAGTCCTTCGCCGTCTGGGCGTCCAGCATCTGGCGGGTCAGCAGGAAGTAGCGCCCCCGGACCGAGCCGATCACATGCGGCCACAACAGGTGCATGCCGTCGCCGGGGACGATGCCGAACTCGAAATGCGGCTTGTCCTGGAACACGGTGTCCGGCGTTGCCAGGATGATGTCGGTCAGCAGCGCGTATTCGCTGTGCAGCAGGACCGGACCGTTCAGCGCGGTGATCATGGGCACCTCGATGTCGAGGATATTGGACAGCACCTTGCGGCCCTCGCGCAGGATCTTGTCGTAGCCCTGGGGGGTGAAGAAGTCGAAGCCCTCGGGATTGATCATGTCCATGAAGGCGTCGCCCGTGCCGGTCAGGATCACGGCGCGATTGTCCCGGTCCTCACCGATCTGGTGGAACAGCTCGACGAATTGCTCATGTGTATGCCCGTTGAAGACGAGCTTGCCGCCATCGGTGTGCAGGGCGACTTCCAGAACGCCATTGTCCTTGCGGGTCAGCCGGGCGTTGGGGAAAGCGTCGCGATAGGTCTCGAACTTGGCCATGGTGCTCATCCTTGATCTCAAGCCGTCCGGAAGCGGCGGCCTGACGGATTAGCTAAGCCATCCAACGGCGGGGCGGACGAGGCCGTGGGGCGATATGGCTTATTCCAGCGTGGAATACGGCTCGGCCATCACCCCTTCCACGAAGCGGGCGAATTCGCGCGCTTTGGCGCTGGCCATGCGCCCCCCGGGGAAGACCGCCCACAGGTCCAGGGAGGGCAGGGTCCAGTCCCCCAGCACCCGGCGCACCGCGCCGCTGGCCAGCTCAGGCGCGAACATCCAGTCCGAGGCGACCGTCAGCCCCATGTCGGCCAGCACCGCCGCCCGCTGCCCCTCAGCCGCGCTCACCTTGACGCGCCCGCGCATGGAGACCGACGCTTCGGTGCCGTCGCGGGTGAAGCACCACACGCTGGGCAACTGGCTGTGGATAACGGCTTCGTGTCCGGCCAAGTCGGCGGGGCTCTGCGGTTCCCCCCGGCGCGCCAGATAGGCCGGCGTGGCCAATACGGAGCGCGGGCCCGTCGCCAGCTTGCGCGCGACCGCGGATGAGTCGGGCAGCGCGCCCATCCGGAGCGATACGTCGATGCCCTCGGCCACCAAGTCGATGACGCGGTCGTCGAGGATCACGTCGATCTCCAGTTCGGGATGCTGTTCAAGGAAGCGCGGCAGCACCGGCACGATGTGCAGGCGGGCGAAGGTGGTCGCGGCCGAAACGCGCAAGATACCGGACAGCCCCGCCCCCGCACCGCGGGCGGCCAGGTCCGCCTCGTCAGCCTCCCGGATGGCGGCCTTGGCCCGCTCATAGAACCGGTGTCCCGCCTCGGTCGGACTCAGTCCGTGGGTCGAGCGGATCAGGAGGTTGACCTGAAGCCGGTCCTCCAGTTGGGCGATCGTCTTGGAGACGGCGGGCTGGCCGACATTCAGCTGCCGTGCGGCGGCTGAGAAGGACCCGGTCTCCACCACGCGGACAAACGCCGCCATTGCCTGATATCGGTCCATGCCATTCCTCCTTGGAATGAGCTTTATCGCCCAGGGCCCACTGCCCCGTCGAGTGTCGAACGGGCACCTATGGCGTGCCTTCGGATGGGCCGAAGGGGGTGAGGAGATCGAGATCATGGTTCGTTGGCTGATGGGAACCGCCGCCGCGCCGTCCCTGCTGGACGGGATCCTCGCCTTTCAAATCACCGGCAGCCCGGTTCCAGCACTCGTCGCGCTGGCCGCGCCGATCCTGCGCGCCGGGCTGCGTCACAAGGAATCCCGTCATGCTTGAGGTTTACGCCTTCGCCACGCCCAACAGCATCAAGGTGCCGATCGCGCTGGAGGAGCTGGGGCTTGATTATGCGCTGCATGCCGTCAACGTCCGCCAGGGCGCGCAGAAGGCGCCCGATTTCGTGGCACTCAACCCGAACGCCAAGGTGCCCGTGCTGGTCGATGGCGATTTGGTCCTGACCGAGTCCGCCGCCATCCTGGTCCATCTCGCCGAAAAGACCGGCCGCCTGTTGCCGCCCTCGGGCGAGGGCCGGGCCCGGGTGTTCGAGCAGCTGTTCTTCCATGCCTCGGGGCTGGGTCCCGCGTTCGGCCAGTCAGGTTTCTTCCAGCGCTTCGCGGCCGAGCCGCAGCCGATCGCGATAGAGCGCTTCCTGGGTGAGGCCAAACGCACCGTGTCCGTACTGGATGGGGTGCTGTCGCGGCATCGCTACGCCGCCGGCGACGCGTTCACCATCGCCGACATCGCCCATTTCGGCTGGCTGTGGCGGCGCGAGTTCGCCGGCGTCGGGCTGGAGGACACGCCCCATGTCGCCCGCTGGTACGCCGACATCGCGGCACGGCCCGCCGTCCAGCGTGCCCTCTCCCGCGTCAACGCCCTGCTGCCGTCCGCCTGACGCTCACTCAATTCCGGCGGGGAATGAGCCCCGCCCGCTTCACGGAGATGTCCCATGTCCCTGCAATCCAAGCTCGACGCCTTCAAGGCGGACTTCGAAGCCGGCAAGCCGCCCTACAACGTGCCGCCGTCGGTGATCGAGACCATGCACCGCGCGACCGCCGAGCTGATCGCCAGCGGCGCCGCCACCCGTGCGCTTAAGGCCGGTGATCAGGCGCCCCCCTTCACGCTGAACGATCCCGATGGCAAGCCGGTCTCATCGGCGGCGTTGCTGGCCAGGGGACCGCTGGTGGTGAGCTTCTATCGCGGCGTGTGGTGCCCCTACTGCAATATGGAGCTGCAAGCGCTTCAAGTGGCCTTGCCGGCGTTCGAGGCGCTGGGCGCAAGCCTCGTCGCCATCTCTCCGCAGTTGCCGGTGAACAGCCGCAAGTCCGTCCGTCAGAACGCGCTCAATTTCCCCATTCTGTCCGATACACACAACGACGTGGCCGCCGCCTTCGGCCTTCGCTTCGCGCTGCCCGGCTATCTCGTCGATCTCTACAAGAGCCTGAAGAATGATCTTCCGGCCTTCAACGGCGACCAGAGCTGGACGCTGCCGATGCCGGCCCGCTATGTCATCGCGCCGGATGGGACGATCCTCTATGCCGAGGTCAATCCCGATTACACCCACCGGCCCGAGCCCGAGGACATGGTGCCGGCCCTGCGTCGCGCCGTGAACGCCTGAGCATATGCCGGCCGGGTCAGCGGCCGGCTCTGCTTCCTGTCAAGGAAGCAACCCTCGAAGGCACGCCGGCCCCAACGCGGTCCTAGTCGAATGTCCGCAGCAATTTGAGCCGCATCAGGCTTTCAGCACTGGCGACAATCGCTTCCTTCCCCGGCCGCGGCGACCAGCCGAGCCGTTGTCTCGCCTTGATACCACTGGAACGCCGACGGTTCGCGTTGGGAGAGGGAGGGGCGGCGCGCCTGGGGACCCGGGTGGCTGAGGCCCCAAAACATTCACGCAGGATGGTGGCAACCTCCAGCAGGGACAGGGGTTCGCCGCTTACCGCGATGAAGCGCTCACCAGCCGCGGCTGGCTGGGTCATGGCCCGTAGGTGCAGGTCGGCAACGTCGCGCACGTCCACCACGCCGAACCACATATCCGGCAGTTCAGGCGGAAAGGCGCCATCCAGCAATCCCTTGATGATGTTCATCGACGTGGAGAGCTGAGGCCCGAGCGCCGGCCCAAATATTCCGGTCGGGTTGACGACGCTCAGTTCCGGGGTCCCGACCTCCCCCACAAAGTCCCATGCCGCGCGCTCCGCGATGGTTTTGGACAGAATGTAAGGTTGGTTTGGTGCATCAACGGGGGTCCAATCCTCCTCCGTATAGACATGGCCTGGCAGTGCTGGGCCATATCCGACCGCGGCAAAAGAGGAGGTGAGGACAACACGCCTCACTCCGGCGCGGCTGGCCGCGCGCAGCACGCGCAAGGTTCCATCGCGTGCCGGTATGACCAGATCATTGGGGTCTTCCGGCTGAACGGGCGGAAAGGGCGACGCGGTGTGCAGGACATAGTCGCAGCCTGCGGCGGCGGCATCCCAACCGTCGTCATGGCCCAGATCGGCGGCATGAAACGTAAGCCCGTGATCGGGATCCGCACCTGCCGTCACCATCATGGCGCGGACCTGCGAAGCCTTGTCGAGATTGCGCAGCGTTGTGCGAACCTCGTGCCCCGCCGCCAGCGCCGCCGCTATGCAGTGGCCGGCGAGGAACCCCGAACCACCCGTGACAAGAATCTTGCTCATTTCGCCTTCTCCTTGCCCTCACATTCGGCCAGACAGATGAATTAGGACAAGTAGGATGGGTTTTGAGAGGTAATATGGAAAAGCAGACTATCGAGCCGCGCGCGTACGGTGACGAATGCGACGGGTGCACGGGACCGGAGCGTATCGAGGTCATGCGCTTCCAGCGGGCGATCAGGGCCATTACCGGCAAATGGAAGATCGAGATTGTTTGCAGCCTGGTCGCCGGCCCGATGCGTTTCGGCGAACTGCGCCGCGCGCTGCCGGGCATCACACAGCATATGCTGACCGAGCAGCTTCGTGACTTGGCGCGCAACGGCATCGTCATTCGCACCGCCTACCCCGAGGTGCCTCCACGGGTGGAGTATGCGTTGTCACAAGCCGGCGTCGACCTCATGCCGACCTTCAGCGCGTTGCACGATTGGGCCTTGCGCTACCAGGACCGATTGGCGGACTAGACCGATGAGCGCCTGGGTTCCGGCCCGTCCAAAGATGGTCGCGTGTATCTACCCGGTCAGGCCACGACACAACCGGCCGCGGTTTTCACGCGCCATTGTTCCGCCCGTGAAACATTGGGTGCTAAATTACCCTACTATAGGTCACATCGTTCCATTGGTATCTATTACCGGCACCGACGCACGTTCGATACGAATGCGAAGGGTGTCCTGGCCGAGGTTCGGTCGCCCTCTCAAGGAAACATGTCATGATGCAATCCAATGAATCCGAGGAGCGCATCCGCGCGTTGCTTTACCGGAACCTCGAGGAGGTCTTCGGCGAAGGCGACGATGCGCGCCGCCGCGCGGCAATCGACGAGCTCTGGGCACAGGATGGGGTGCTTTACGTGCCACCCGGCGTGATCGTCGGGCGCGAGGCGATCAACAAATTCGCCGGTGATCTTCGGGCGACGCATCCGCACTATGTCTACACCCCGCAGGGCAAGGCGCAGGTGCTGCACGATGCCGGGCGGCTGGCCTGGGGCTCAGGGCCGCGCGGTGAAACACCCGACTATACCGGCTGGGATGTCATCACAGTCCGCGATGGCCAAATCGCGGCGCTGTACGTCTTCCTCGACGAGACATCCGAAGAGTTTCAGCGATCCGCCGGCACACCCTAGATTTTAGCCTCCCGCAACAGGCGCACCGCGGCATCGCAGGCGCGGGCCGTCAGCGCCATATAGGTCAGCGACGGATTCTGACAGGCCGATGAGGCCATGGCGGCACCGTCGCTGACGAAGACGTTGGGCACGTCATGCAGCTGGTTCCAGCGGTTGGTGACGGAAGCGCGCGGGTCGTCGCCCATCATGGCGCCGCCCATCTCATGGATGGCGCTGCCGCCCACGCCGGGGCGGTCCAACGACAGGACGACCTTCCCGCCCGCTGCCGTCAGCATGGCGCTGGCCTCGCGGCCGGCATCCGCAAGGGCCTTCCGCTCGTTCTCGCCATGGGTGAAGTCGATCTTGAGCAGCGGCGCGCCAAGGGCATCAGTCTTGACCGGATCCAGCGTCAGGCGGTTGGTCGGCCGCGGCAGGCTTTCCGCGAAGGAAACCAGCACCATGCGCCAGCCGCCGGGGCCGCGCATGGCGGCCTTGAAGTCCATACCCACGCCCGCCTCGCGCTTGGCCCGCGTCCAGGTGCTACGCAAGGCGCCGCCCTGGAAGCTGTAGCCCCGCAGGAAATCACCCTCCTGCCGGTCCAGGTTGCGGAAGCGCGGAATGACGATGCCCGTGGGGCGGTTGCCATAGGTCGTGCGGTCCTGGAAGCGGTCGAACAGGGCGACGGCCCCCACCGTGGTCGCATGGTCCATGATGTGGGTGCCCAGCAGGCCGCTGGAGTTGCCCAGCCCCGCGGGGAAAGCATCGGACCGTGAGCGCAACAGCACGTGGTTGGTGTTGAAGGCACCGGCGTTGAGGAAGACGATGCGGGCGGTGTGCCGCCGCCGCTCCCCCGTCTTCACGTTCAGCACCGAGACGCCGGTCGCCCGCCGCGTCCGGGCGTCGTAATCCACCCGCTCCACCACCGTGTCGGTCACCAGGGTCAGGTTGCCGGTCTTCTGGGCCGCCGGCAGGGTGGAACTCTGGGTGCTGAAATAGGCGCCGTAGGAGCAGCCGCGCGCGCAGATGGAGCGATATTGGCAAGCGGACCTCCCCTCCTTCTCTTGCGTCAGGTTGGCAGTGCGCCCGATGGTCAGGCGGCGGTCGGGCCAGCGCTGCTCGATGATCCCCTTGGCGTAGCGTTCCAGCACGTTCAGGGCCATGGGCGGCTGGTAGACACCATCGGGCAAGGAGGCCACGCCCTCCGCCTGGCCGGACACGCCGATGAAGCGTTCCACATGGTCGTACCAGGGCGCCAGGTCGGCATAGCGGATGGGCCAGTCGCTGCCGTGGCCATCCTTCTTGTTGGCGCCGAAGTCATAATCGCTCATGCGGTAGGATTGCCGGCCCCAGGTCAGCGAACGCCCGCCCAGCTGGTAACCGCGCCACCAGTTGAACTCCGTGCCCTCCGCCACCGAATAGGGGTTGTCCCTGTCGTTCACGAAATGGTTCTGCGTGAACTCGGTGAAATGCCGGTTCTTGGACTGGACGGCGAAATCGCGGGCATAGAGCGCCGCGTCGCCCTCCCCCCGGAAAGGCATTTCCCAGGGCGCCAGGGTTTCGGTCACATAACCGCTGCCGTGCTCGATCATGCGGCCGCGTTCGACCATCAGGACCTTCAGGCCCTTCTCCGTCAGTTCCTTGGCGGCCCAGCCCCCGGTGATCCCGGAACCGACCACGATCGCGTCAAACTCAGTGCTCATCCGAAGTCCACCGCCGTCCAATCGTTAGACCAGGCCCGCGCATGGGGGCCCACCGGCACATCCGGGTCCCAGTGTCCCGGTACGAGGTCGTATTGCAGTTCCTGCGAGGCGCCCGCCTCGGAGGTGTAGTATCCCGTGACGATCAGCCCTTTCAGCAGGCGCCAGGGCGACGCGTCGCCACCGGGTGGGCCACCGGATGCATAGGCCGCGCTATCCAGGGCCGTCAGCGCCCGCATCTGGGCGGCGGGTGCCGCCGACAGAAAGGCGCCACCCGTCTTCAGGTCCAGCTCGAACGTCAGCCAGTCCAGCACGGTGGCGCCGTCCGGAGCCGCGCCGCCGGTGAAGCGGGCCGCGGGAACGGGCGCGCCGGCCCCCTCCAGGCCATGGGCCAGCGCCAGGGTGACGAAGGCCGGCACCCCCACCGCCAGCGCGCCGGGCGTGTCGCTGTCGGGTATCGTCAAATCGGCCACCCGGTCCAGCAGCGCCCGCTGAGAGGGCGCCAAGGCCTTGACGGCGGACGCGTCCGCGCCAGCCTTGACCTGGGCCCAAAGGGTGGTGGGCGTCAGCGCGGCGCCAGCGGCCGCCATGGTCATCAGGAACTGGCGCCGGCCGGTGCCCCGTGCATCCCGCTTACCTTGATCCATGGGCTATCCTCCAGAGGGGTTCGGCGGCGGCGGATGAGCCCCGTACCGCCGCGAGCCCGGGTTCAGAACTTGGCTTCCGCCTGTATTCCCACCACCCGGCGCGCGTTGGGGTCGATCACTTGCCACAGCCCACCCTTGGCGAACGCCGTCGTGGGGTAGAGCTGGGTCGGATAGACCTTGTCACCCAGATTGCGGCCAAACAGGCCCACCGACCAGTCGTCCTCTGACTTCAGGGTCAGCCGGGCGTTGAAGATGGTCTGGCCCGGAACGACGTAGGTCGGGTCCGCCGACAGATACATGGATTGTTTGGTCCGGATGGTGGCATCAGCCCCGAGGACCAGGCTGTAGGTGTCGGACAGGGTGAACTGCCGCTCGGCCGAGATGGTCATCTTGAACTTGGGCGCGTAGTTCAGCTGCTTGTTGGACATGTCCGACCCGTCGGCCCCGATGAAGCCCTGCGGGTATTCGGCGATGTTGACGATACCGGAAACGTTGACCGTCGTGTCCGCGAAGGGGTGGCCGAAAATTTCCCACTCGAAGCCCTTGGTGACGACGCTCGACACGTTGATGTTGGAGCAGTTCAGGCCGCTGATGCCCGAAACACACGACTGCGTCTGGAAGTCCTTCACATCGGTATAGAAGAGGTCGGCATCAACATAGAGCCGCCCATCGAACATGGTCTTCTTCACACCCACCTCGAACCCGATGGGCCGTTCCGCCTTGATGGGGTCCAGGGTATGGTCGGTTGTGGTCAGCTGGTCGTTGATCTGCGGCGCCTTGTAGCCCGTGGAGACCGTGGCGTAGGCCATCGTGTCCCGGTCGAAATCGTGCTGTACGCCCGCGCGCCAGGTGGCGGCGTTGGCGTAGCCGGTCGCGGCGAAGGTGTCCGGCACGCCGGCGTTGATGGGGTCCGCCTCCTCCTCATGAACGCGGGAATGCGTGAAGCGCAAGCCCCCGATCAGCCGGGTTCCCGGCTCGAGGTACCAAGTGGCGTTGCCGAAGGCGGCATAGTCCTCACTATCGGCGCGGATGGCCTGCGTGCCGCTGGCCGCCGTCAGGTCCATGCCCACGGCCGCCGGGTGGATGAGCAGCAACCCCGGCTTGGAACCGGCGAGGGCGGTGCGCTGGTAATACAAGCCGCCAACCCATTCCAGGTCCCGGTTGTCCGAGGAGGTCAGGCGCAGTTCCTGCGAGAAGAGGGAACGATTGTTCACCTGCGGCGTGGTCGTAGTGCCGGCGTAGAGCGCCACCACCGGGAAACAGTCCGAGAAATTGCAGTTCTGCATGTATTGGCGCGCCACCGACGGCGTGATGCCGATGAGGTCGACGGCGGTGGTGTCGTGCAGGCGGCGCCCGGCGGTGATGGAGGTCAGCGTCATGCCGTCCAGGTCGAGATCGAACTGACCCGACACACCGCCGATCTGCGCCCGGTCATACAGCCCCTGCTGGTTGCATTGGCTGGTGTTGGAGGCGGAGGGCACGATGCCGCACGCGTCCAGGGCCTGGGCCAGCGGCGAGCCGGCGGTGGCCGCCCGATAGATCAGGCCGCCCGGATCCCTGTCGTCGGTCTTGTTGTAGTCCCCGATCAGGTTGAACGTCAGCTTGTCGGACAGCTGGGCCAGGTAACGCGCGCGGATGCCGTAGTTGCTCTGGTCTTCATCCTTGCCTGTGACCGTGTCGTTGGTCAGGCCGGAGTTGTCGTAGAAGTGCGCAGCCAGGCGCAGCGCCGAATTGCTGGTCACCGGCACGTTCAGGGCGGCGCGCACGACGTCGCGGGAATATCCCGAGCCCAGGCCGGTGAGGCCGAATTCCGTGGTAACATAGCCCGACGTCTCACCCAGGACGGGCGCCTTGGTGGTGATGTTGACCAAGCCGGCCGACACCGAACTGCCGAACAGCGTGCCCTGCGGGCCCTTCAGCACCTCCACCCGCTCCGTATCGAAAATATCCGAAACCGGCACGTTGCCCAGCACCACGCCATCCAGCACGATGCTGACGGAGCTGGCGGCCGTGGCGTTGCCCACCTGGTTGGTACCGATGCCACGAACGAAGCCCCCGCCGCCAGGTGCGGCGGTGGGTGCCGTGAATTCCAACGAAGCGCTGGCCTGTGAAAGATCCTGCACCGACTGCACGCCCCGGCGAGCCAGCTGGTCGGCGCCGATGACCGTCACCGAGATCGGCACCTGCTGCACGCTTTCGCTACGCTTCTGGGCCGTGACCACGATTTCCATGAGGGAGGTGTCGGCGGCGTTGGCGCCGGTGGACGCCGGTGCGGTCTGCGCCATGGCGGCCCCGGTCGTCAGGAACAGCGCCGTCGAGGCGCGCAGCAGCAATTTGATCGATGGTTTCATGGACACCCTCCCCTGTGATGTCGGGAAGGTGTCCGACGGTTTACCGGCCCATCCATTCCTCCCCGCATTTGTTGGAGATAATTAGAACCTGGATTATGGTTCTTGTCCAGGGCCAATCCATCGCAATGGCCACACTTCGGATCGCAGGCCGGCGGGCACGGCGCGGCAGATGCCGGGGCACGGGATCACGCACCGTGGAAACGCAGAAAATAGCGCAATGTAATCAATTAACTGAACCAAATATCCGCCGATATTCCGCCACACGGCGCCACCACCCGTCGCGAGGGTAAAGGATATCCCCCACTCTCAAAAAACTTATGCTGCGTCGCACATATCAGAATCACCATTATATTCTTAGAGCCACGCACGGCGGGTTTGGCGGCGCCCATTGCGATATCCAGGTGGCGATGGCCAACCGCGGCCAACCGCGGCCGGTTTGCCGCCACGCCATTTTTCGGGCATGGTTGAGCACAGGTCATTGCGGTTTCCGGCAGGCGGCCGAAAATGGTATCAGCGCTATGATTCCAAATCACCACGAGCCTTTTGGGGAAAGCGGAGCTTATGAGTGAACGGAAAGCGGTGAAGCCAGGCCCGCAGCGCGAGCCCGTGCAAAGTCGCAGCAAGGCCTCGTACGAACGGATGCTGGCGGCGGCGCAGGAGCTGCTGAAGATCCATGGCAACGATGAATTCACCCTCACCGACGTCAGTCGTGTGGGGAAGGTGTCCGTCGGCTCGATCTACTGCCGTTTCGACAGCAAGGATGATTTGATCCGCGTGGTGCAGGAGCGTGTTCAAACGGACATCCAGCACGAACAGCGACAACTGATCGCGCGGGTGGCCTTGGAGACGAGCAACCTGCACGACCTGGTCGCGGCGCTGACCGCGGGCATGGCGGAGCACCTGCGCCATCATGCGGACATCCTCAGGGCCATGATGTTGCGCGCCAACCATGACCCGGTGGTGGCCCGCTTGGGCAAGATGTCCCATCAGGCGGCCATCGCCGACATCAAGCTGGCGATTCTGAGATACCGCGATGATATCGCGCACCCCGACCCGGAACGCGCGGTGCAGGCGGGGTTCAACATCATGTATTCCGCCCTGGCCCGCGTGCTGGGACTGGGGTCGAACCGGGAACAGGGGGACGCGTGGGAATGGGAACAGCTGAAGCGCGACCTCACCCATTCCTTCGCGGCCTATCTCATGACCGAGCCCCGCGCCACCACGGCAATCGCCCATGACGGCGGCCAGCCGGCTTCTTCGGTCGATCCCGCCCCGCAGGCCGACATGAAACACGGAACCGACGGCGCAGCACCCGTTCCCCAGCGCAAGCCGCGCGGCCGGCCCAGCACTAAGGTCAAGGCGGGCTGAACGCCCATCCCGCGTGCCCCGCCGCCGCGCGTGCCGCCATCCGGCCTTTCAGGCGGTCGTCCGCTCGATGACCAGCCGCACGGGCAGGTCCTGGCTGCTCCACCCCAGCGTCACGTCGTGCCGGCCCGGGGCCGTCCGCCAGCCGCCCGCCGAGGTGTCCCAGTGGGCGAAGGCGCGCGACGGCAGGGTGAGGTGAACCGGCACCTCCTCCCCCGCCGGAACGACGACGCTGGCGAAGCCGCGCAAGTGTCGGATACCGTCCGGCCCGGCGACATAGGCCTGGAGCACCGCCTTGCCCGCACGCGGGCCGACGTTGCGCACCCTCGCGGCCACCATGGCGCCGCCATCGGCGGTGGGGGTCAGCGAGGGCTCGGATACCGTGAACCGGGTATAACCGAAGCCGGCGCCGAAGGCGTACAGCGGCGCCGTGCCGGCGGCCTGCATGCCTTTGTAGCCGATGAGATGTCCCTCCCGGTAGGGCACGTCGCCCGACGCCTCCGGCTTCAGGCCGAAGGCAGGGTAATCGCCGTCCTGGCGGGCGATGCTCAGGGGCAGCCGGCCGCCAGGCTCCCGGTCGCCGGCCAGCACCTGGGCCAAGGCGGGCCCATACTGCTCACCGGGGTACCAGGTGATCATCAGGCCCCTCACCTTCTCCTCCCAGGACAGGTCGAAGGCGTGGGCCACGTTGCATATGGCCACGATATTGGGGTTGACCTCCCGCAGGCGATGCAGCAGCTCGATCTGCGCGGCCGGCAGGGACGTGCCGGGGCGGTCCTTGCTTTCCACGCCGGCGTCCGCCGTCTCACCCAGCATCAGCAACACGACGTCCGCCCGTGCCGCCGCGGCCAGGGCGCGCGCCAGCATCTCGGCCGGCAGGTCCGGGCCGGCCATGCCATACCACAGGCCCTGGGCCCGCGCCGGGGTGTAAGCCACCTCGAAGGACAGCAGCACGGGCGTGCCGGCGGCCAAGTCCAGCACCACCGACTGGCTGTCCCCGCCTTTGAGCATGCCCATGAGGTCGGACGGCGCCACCGGCCCGCCGCCGCTGAACACCTCGCGGCCGTCCACGGCCAGGCGCAGCCTGCCCGTGCCGCCAATGTGGATGCGATGCGCGCCGTCGCGTTCCGGCACGTACCAGCCGCTGGCCCGGATGCGGCCGGCCTGCTTCAGGTGATCCGTTCCCGGCAGCCCGACGAACCATGTCAGCGAGTTGGTGTCGCGGGTCTCCGCGAACACGGGTTCGCCGTCGCCATCGCCGACAAAGAACTCCACCGTCATGCCGCGCGACGCCCCATCGCCCAAGTCTCGGGCGGGGGTGACGCTCAGGGGCGGCAGGCGGTATTCCGGCGCCACGCCCTGCTCATAGACCACCTCGACGGCGTCACCGAAGCGTTCGCGGATGGCGCGCAGCGGCGTGACGAAGTCGGGACGCACCGCGATCTTGGCGAAGGTGCCGCCCTGCAGGCAGGGGCTGGTCGCGTTGGGGCCGATGATCGCCAGCCGCCGCACGGCGGTCGGCGCCAGCGGCAGCACGTCCCCCTCGTTCTTCAGCAGCACGAAGCCGGCTGCGGCGGCCTCGACCAGCACGCCGTCCGGGTCGGCAACGGCCTTGCCGCGCGGCAGCCCGTCGATGGCCCGCACTGCCCCGGCCACGCGGCCCGCCGCGTCGGCCAGGCGATCCGCCGGCACCGTGCCGGCCGCCACCGCGGCGGCGAACTTCGTCCCCAGCACCCGGTCGGGACCGGGCATGTCCAGATCCAGTCCCGCCAGGGCGGAACGCACAGTGTCGCGGCCCCCGAACCAGTCGGACACGATGAAGCCGGGATAGCGCCAGTCCCCCTTGACGATATCCCTCAGCAGCTGGCGATGTTCCACGCAATAATGGCCGTTGAGGCGGTTGTACGCCGCCAGGATGCCGACGCAGCCGGCCGTCGCCGCCATTTCGAACGGCAGCAGGTAAACCTCGCGCAGGGCGCGGTCGTCGACCACGGCGTTCATGCTGTCGCGATCGGTCTCGCTGTCGTTGCACACCAGGTGCTTGGCGACGGACCCCACCCCCCGGCTCTGCAGGCCGGCGATCCAGGCGGCGCCCAAGGCGCCGGCGAGATAGGGGTCCTCGCCGAACAGCTCGAACGCGCGGCCGCAGAGCGGGCTGCGCTGCAGGTTCAGGTTCGGCGCCAGCACGGCGTCCACGCCCAGGCGCCGCGCCTCATCGCCCACGATGGCGCCCACGCGGGCCACCAGGTCGGCGTCGAAGCTGGCCCCCAGGGCGGTGCCGCAGGGCGTCAGGGCCGCCACGTCCCGCTCATCGACCCGGCCCGAGGCGATGCCCATCGGGCCGTCCGCCATCTTGATGGAACGGATGCCGGGCAGTTCGGCCGTCGACCACATGTCACGGCCACTCGTCAGCGGGGCGATGGCGACGGGATCATCCGGCAAATCGACAGACATTTGAAAATTCCCCCAAGGCGCCGGCGATCAGAGGTCAGCCAGCAGCATGATTTGTTGGGCCTGGACCTGGACCTGCTCCAGGATGCCGGCGTCGACCAAATGCCCCTCGGCATCGAAGGGCTTCTGCGCCACCGTGTTCACGGCGATGCCCAGCGGGGTGGGCCACCCCCGCATCGCGTGAACGATCCCGCGCAACGCCGTCAGCGTCACGCCGCCCGCCTGCCAGCCGGCCGCCGTGACCGTCAATCCGACCGGCACCCCGTCAAAATAGGGGCGGTCGTCGTCACGCAAGTCCTCCAGCAGGTCGATGGCGTTCTTCACCAGGCCGGAGACGCCGCCGTGATAACCGGGGGACCCAATGACCAGGCCGTCCGCGGCGCGCACCGCGTCGACGAAATCGCGCTGCTCCGCCGTGCGCTGGCGATTCTCCGGCGCGAAGTGAGGAAGGGCCGCCAGGTCGGCGCCGCCGAAAAGTCGGGTTTCTGCCCCCAGGGCCGCGGCGGCCGACAACACGGCCGCCACCATGCGCTCGCCCGATGAGCCCGGGCGGGTGGTGCCGCCGAAGCCGACGATCAGCGGCCGGCTCATCGCCCGGCCCCCCTCAGGGCCGGAATGACCTTCCGGGCCATCAGGTCCAGCGTCTGGTTGGCGTAGGCCATGCGCCGTTCGGTCAGGGGGCCGGTCAGCATGCCGCACAGGATGTTGCCGATGCCCAGTTCCTGGTAGGGCCGCAGATGCTCGATCACCGTCTCGGGACTGCCGTAGAGGCACCAGGTGCCGATCCAGTCTTCCGTCAGGGCGTTGGGGGTCCGGTCCGTCTTCTTGTTGGCCTCCGTCGCCTCGGCCTTGGCGTTGAACGCCGCCTCGCGGTCAACGGCTTCCTGGTAGACGGTCAGGATGTCCTCCAGTTCGCGGCGGGCCTGCGCGTCGGTCTCCGCCACGTGCACGCACTGGTAGGTGTGCGTCGACCAGGACAGGGCATGGGCCACGACCTCGGGCGCGTGGCCGGCCGCCATCAGCATGTCGCGATAGGCGGTGAAGTATTTGCGCACATGGACCATGGGCTCCGTCCCGCCAATCCGGGGCGGGGTGAACGCCGGAATGAAGGCGGGCCAGCCGTGCTCCGCCGCGCGCCGGGCGCTGGTCTCCTTCATGGCCACCGGCATCAGCTTGGCATGGCCCGGGGTGTAGGCCACCGGCGCGATCCGCTGCACCACCTCGCCCTTGTAATGGCCGTTGTCGAAGACGACCGGCGCGTCATGCGCGGCCTTGGCCCATAGCGTTTCGGCGATGGCCAGGTTCTCCTCCGCCAGGCGGGAGGCGTCCTTGTAGTTCACGCCGAAGCCGATCATCTCCTCCGGCGTCGTGCCGCTGCCCACGCCGACCAGAATCCGCCCCTCGGTCAGCTGGTCCAGGATGTTGATGCGTTCCACGAAGCGCACGGGGTGATGCAGCGGCACGGTGGTGACGGAGAAGCCGAAATGCACCCGCTTCAGGCGCGCCGCAAGGTAGGCGGCGAACAGGAAGGGATCGGACGCCATGGGCATGTAGCCCGTGAAATGATGATCCGGCAGGAAGACGGCGTCGAAACCGGACGCCTCGGCCCGTTCGGCATGGTCGATCATGCCCAGCATCACGGCGCGGTCTTGCTCCGGCCCCATGGAGCGGGCGTTCAGAA
Source organism: Nitrospirillum amazonense (assembly GCF_007828035.1). Classification (GTDB taxonomy): domain Bacteria; phylum Pseudomonadota; class Alphaproteobacteria; order Azospirillales; family Azospirillaceae; genus Nitrospirillum; species Nitrospirillum amazonense. Next base: position 816,603 of record NZ_VITV01000002.1, read on the forward strand.
AGGTCGAGAAGCGCACTGTTTCCTCCGTTAGGTCGCCCTGTTCCGGCGTGGGACCGTCCCGTCGCGGTCCGGCCGTCGGCCCTCAAGCCGAACTCGGCACATAAATTAGAATTGTTATTCTTAATCTGTAACCGACGAAATCGCTTGCCGTCAATCGAAACCGGCCGCCCCTCCGAAAAAATGGCTCCATGCGAGGAAAAAAACGGTTTCGGTGCGCCGCGACCGACTCCCGCGTTGACAAAACAGTTCCCTCGTCCTCATTATTTTCAAAATAATAATTCTGTTATGGCGTGCGACGCCGCAGGGAGGAAATTCATGGTGGATCGGGCGATCATCGCGCCGACAGAGGGCGCCCAGCGCAAGGCCGGTCTGGGACAGGGCATCATCCTGGTGATCAGCGGGTTCCTGCCCATCCTGGCGATCATCTCGCTGGCCCCGGCCGTGCCAACCATCCTGGACCACTTCCATGATGTCGCGAACGCGTCGCTGCTGGTGCCGGTGCTGGTCTCCGCGCCGGGCTTGGCCATCGCCGTGCTGGCCCCCTTCGCCGGGCTGGCGGTGGACCGTCTGGGCCGGCGGCCGCTGCTGGTCTGGTCGACGCTGCTGTACGGCATCGCGGGCGCCCTGCCCTATTTTCTGGACGGCCTTCATGCCGTCATCGCATCCCGCCTGTTGCTGGGCGTGGCGGAAGCGGCGATCCTGACCATCGTCAACACGCTGATCGCCGACTATTACGACCCGGCGGGTCGGCGCAAATGGCTGGTCATCCAGGGGGTCACCGGCTCGGCCCTGGCGCCGGCCGTGATCGCGGCGTCCGGTGTGCTGACCGAACTGCGCTGGAACGGCGTCTTCCTCATCTACCTCATCGCCCTGCCCATCTTTCTGGGCATGTACGTCCTGATTTTCGAGCCGGAAAAGTCCACCACACCCCAGGCCCGGTCGGCGGAAGGTGACGGGCCCGTCCCCTCCTTCCCGGTGCGTGCCGTGGCACTGTACGGCGCCGTCACCCTGCTGGCCTCCACGATCTATTACGTCTTCATCATCCAGGGCGGCCTGGTGTTCCGCGAGGTGGGCGTCGATAGCCCCAGCAGGGTGGGCACCTTGATCTCAGTGGCCAGCATCGGCGTCCCCATCGGCACGCTGCTGTTCGGCTACCTCGGCAAGCGCGCCACGGCGCTGCAGCTGGCGGGCTTCTTCGCCCTGCTGGGCGTGGGCCTGACCGGCGTCGGGCTGTCGGGCGACTACAGGATCATGCTGGCCCTGTTGCTGCTGCAGCAGATGGGCGCCGGCATGACCGTGCCATCCCTCATCGCCTGGGCACAGGGCGTGCTGCCCTTCGCCCATCGCGGGCGCGGCATGGGCATCTGGGCCTCCTGCTTCTTCCTCGGCCAATTCACCAGCCCCTTCGTCGTCGCCGGCGCCAAGGCGCTGACGAACGGAACGGTACAGGCCGCTTTCGTCACCATGGGCCTCGTGGCCCTCGCCGCCGCCGGTGCCGCCCTGGCGGCCCTGTTGAGCGCCAAGCCATCCCCCCTGGACGCGGTGCCCTGACGCGCACCCCGCCGGACCAATTCGGCCATGAAGCCGCCCCATGACGGGGCGCGCGATGGCCCCTTCCCAACCGAGGAGTTTTCCCCATGTACCTGGCCGCCTGCATCGAGTGGCTGTTCGCCGCCGAGCACCCGTCCTTTCCCGACCGCATCCATGCCGCCAAGGCTGCGGGGCTGACGGCGGTGGAGTTCCACCTGTGGCGGGACAAACCCCTGGCGGCGGTGCGCCGCGCCCTGGACGAGACCGGGGTGCGGCTGGCCAGCATGGTCGTCGAACCGCGGCGCAGCCTGATCGACCCCGCCCAGCACGAGGAATTCCTGGCGGCGGTGCGTGACAGCCTGCGCGCCGCCAAGGAAGCGAGCGCGCCGGCCCTGGTGGTGGCGTCCGGCTTCACGAGGCCGGACGTGTCGCGCCAGGAACAGCATGACATCGCCGTCGGCATCCTGAAGCAGGCGGCCGCCCTGGCCGAACAGGCCGGCATCCTGCTGCTGCTGGAACCGCTCAACACCCGCGTCGAGCATCCGGGCATGTTCCTCGACAGCACGGCCGAAGGGCTGGACATGGTGGAGGAGGTCGGCAGCCCCAACCTGCGCCTGCTGTATGACATGTACCACTCCACCGTGATGGGGGAAGACCCGGCCCAGGTGCTGGCCGGCCGTTTCCACCTGGTGGGGCACATCCAGGTCGCCGACGTTCCCGGGCGCCATCAGCCGGGCAACGGCACGGTGGATTGGCCGCGCTATGTCGGCGTTCTGCGGGACCTGGGCTACGCCGGTGCCGTGGGCCTGGAATACAAGCCCGAGGGCCCGACCCTGGAGACCCTGGCGACGGCCCGCGCCGCGCTGGGCCTGTAACCTCACCTGGGGAGAGCAACGGCGATGTCCACGCACACCGGGGGCGGCATCGCCGCCCCGATCCCAGCCCATCCGGCCACCGGCGACGCCCCCATCCCGACCGCCACGGGCGACGCCCTGCCCTGGCGCGCCAAGATCAGCTACGGCGCCGGCGACTTCGCCTTCGGCCTGTGCTGGAACATGGTCGGGGCCTTCCTGCTCTATTTCTATACCGACGTGGCGCTGCTGCCGGTGGGCGTCGTCGGCACGCTGTTCCTGCTGTCACGGCTGCTGGACGCCGGGATCGACCCGGTGGTCGGCCTTCTGGTGGACAGAACACGCAGCCGGTGGGGCCGGACCCGGCCCTATTTCCTCTATGGCGCGGTGCCCTTCGGCCTGTTCTCGGTGGCCGTCTTCTACGTTCCACCCCTGGGAGACACCGGCAAGCTGGTCTGGGCCGGCGCTACCTTCATCATCCTGGGCCTGCTGTTCTCCGTCGTGAACATTCCCTACAGCGCGCTGCTGCCCATGATGACGGCGCGCCAGCGGGAACGGGTGCAGGTCGGCAGCCTGCGCTCCGCCGGCACGGCCTTGTCGGTCATCTTCGCCACGGCAGGCACCATGCCCCTGGTGACGGCGCTGGGCGGCGGCGACAAGGCCCAGGGCTTCCTCTTGACCGCGCTGCTGGCGGCCGGCGTGTCGGTGGCGCTGATCCTGAACCTTTTCGCCAACTGCCGCGAAGTCGTCCATGACAGGGGGGACGAACCACCCGCCACCCTGTCCGCCGTCGCGAACATGGTCCGCAACCGCGCCTGGCTGGTGGTGTTCCTGTTCACCATCCTGAACTTCATCCGCTTCGGTGCCGTGCTGGCGGTGACGGCGTATTTCGTCCTGAATGTCCTGCACCAGCCGTGGATGATCTCCATCCTGCTGCCGGCCATTTCCGGCACCCTGCTGATCGGGTCAGCGATCGCACCGCCCTATCTGCGCCGCTTCGGCATGCGCCAGGGCAACCGCCTGGTGCTGATCGCGGCCACGGGGCTGTACCTGGTCCTGCCCCTGGCCGAAGGCCAGCCCTGGCTGTTCCTGGCGATCTACATTCTGGCCTCGGTCCTCATCAGCGTCACCATGACGGCGATCTTCGCCATGGCGGCTGAAACCGTGGACTATCACGAAGCCCATTTCGGCGTGCGGCATGAGGGCCTGCTGTCGGCCGGCATCAGCCTGTCGACCAAGATCGGCATGGCCCTGGGCGGCGCCGTCATCGCCTATGGACTGGCGTGGGTCGACTACAATCCCGCCGCCGTCAGCGACGGGGCCGTGCACATGGTGCACGCGCTGTATTATGTGCCGGCACTCCTGGTGCTGGTGCTGCAGATCATCTGCATCAGCTTCTATCCCGCCATACCCAAGCGCGCCCAGGCCTGAAACCGGCGCAAGAAAAGGGGCGCGACGGTCAAGCCGCCGCGCCCCAGTACCGGCATGGAATGGAAGGGCTATGCCGGGATCACCAGTTCCTTCGTGTCGCGCGTGGTCGGCACGAAGGGAAGATAGGAAACGCGGATACGCTCCGACAGCTGCAGGCGATGCCGGCCGGGCGCCAGGCCGTCGGGACGCAGCACCGTCACCGCCGCCTTCTCACCGAAGTTCCAGCGTTCCGTGTATTCCGTCTCCATCTCGTCCAGCGTCCAGGTGCGTCCGCGGACGGAGAAGCGGACGTCCTGGCGGGAAACCGGTTCGCCATCGATGATGACCCCGATGTCCTCGACCATGGAAAGGCCGATGCCGCGGTAGTAGGGCAGCCGGGCCAGGAAGGTGAAGCCGACCACCTGGCCGCCCTCGACCACGTTGCCGAAACCGTCCTCGCAGATCATGTATTTGTCGAACATGGTGGCCCCTCCCCTCACGCGGCGCCGACGGCGGCCTGCGGCTCACCGATCAGCTTCTTGAACATTTCCTGCTGGCGGCGGACCTGCTCGATGGAGTCCACCGGGAAGGCGTCCTGGATCCAGCGGTTGCCTTCATATTCGGAACAGATGTAGCCCTTGTAGCCGCCCTGCTTCAGCACGCGGATGATCTCGTCATACGGGATCGACGGCTCCACCAAATCCTCCGTCATCTCATAGAATTTGGCGTGGATGTTCCAGATGCGGTCCATGTGGTCCAGCATGCGCTTGGGCTCGAACGCCGCGTTGTGGCGCAGGGTGGTGGCCATGCCGATGGCGGGGCCGACACCGCCCATCTTCTCCACCTCCAGGATCACGTACTCGCTCAGGACCCGGTCTTCGTAGGCCTTGCAGATGTAGTCGGCGATGTGCTGGGGCACGCCGTCGCGGATGAACTTCTCCTTCCACACCGGCGGGAAGGCGAACAGGAACATGCCCATGTCCGGCAGGAATCCCAGGTAGTCGGAGCCCGACTTCTCGAACGCCTCGGCATGGCGGATGATCCAGGGATGATCGAAGTGCAGCGGCGCATGCACCTCGATCAGGAGGCGCACGTTGCGGCTTTCCGCATAATCGGCGCACGCCACCAGCACCTTGGGATCGATGGACACCAGGGCGCGGGTGTAGGGACAGCCAAGGCGGGCCGCATGGTCGATGTCGACCTTGCAGGAGGCCACCTGCTCCTCGAACGGCATCGGCCGGTCCTTGTACTTCTTATAGTCCAGCATGAAGTCGTGGCAGACGGGCGTCGTGCCGTACTTGGCCATCAGCGCGTGCCAGTTGTCGTAGACGGACGGGTCCAGGGGGTTGGGATAATCAGGGAACGTCTGCTCGCTGATGAGCTCGATGCCGTTGGCGCCCATCTCGGCGGACACCTTGATCAGGTCTTCCAGCGACTTCTGCCGCAGGAAATATTCTTCCTGGTAACTGTAGAGGCTGACGCCCCGCTTGATGTCGTACGTCGACATGAAGGCTGTCCTTGTCAGATGCGGCCCCGCCGGGAGCCGGTTTGGACGGCGGTCTCAGGCCAGAGCCCGATCTCTTGGATTCCGGATGGCGAACCCGCGCCTCCCCGCGCGCGTCGCCCGGTCATGGCAGCCGCGTGCGCCGGAAAACCGGCAGGGACCGCCACAGAACGATATTGGTATCAATATTATTATTCTTATTCTGGAAAATCAATCATCCCGCAAATGATGCGCCCGGTCACAGCCCGAGCAGGCGGCGGTTCAGCGCCCTGTCGCCCCCGGCATCGGCGAAATCGTCGAACGCCCGCTCGGTCACGCGGATGATGTGGTCCTGGATGAAGCGCGCGCCTTCACGGGCACCGTCCTCGGGATGCTTCAGGGCGCATTCCCATTCCAGCACGGCCCAGTTGGGATAGTCGTAGGCTGCCATCTTGGAGAAGACAGCTTTGAAATCCACCTGGCCGTCGCCCAGCGACCGGAAGCGACCTGGCCGGTCGACCCAGCCTTGATAGCCGCCGTAGACGCCCGACCGCCCGTTGGGCCGGAACTCCGCATCCTTCACGTGGAACGCGCGGATCCGCTCATGATAGAGGTCGATAAAGGCCAGATAGTCGAGCTGCTGCAGCACGAAATGGCTGGGATCGAACAGGATATTGGCACGGGGGTGCTGGCCAACGGCCTCCAGGAAGCGCTCGAAGGTGGCGCCGTCGTGCAGGTCCTCCCCCGGGTGCAGCTCGAAGCAGACGTCCACGCCGACGTCGTCGAACGCATCCAGGATGGGCCGCCAGCGCCGCGCCAGTTCGGCGAACGCTTCCTCCACCAGGCCCGCCGGCCGCTGCGGCCAGGGATAGAGGTAAGGCCAGGCCAGTGCGCCGGAAAAGCTGGCGTGCCCTGTGAGCCCCAGGTTGGCACTTGCCCGCGCGGCCATCCGCATCTGCTCCACCGCCCAGGCCTGCCGCGCCGCCGGATTGCCGCGCACCGACGGGTCGGCGAAGCCGTCGAACTGCGCGTCATAGGCGGGATGGACGGCGACCAGCTGCCCCTGCAGGTGTGTGGACAGTTCCGTCACGGCCAAGCCGTGGGCGGCAAGCGTGCCCGTGACTTCCTGCGCGTAGTCGCGGCTTTCCGCCGCCAGGCGCAAGTTGAAAAGGCGGGAATCCCAACTGGGGATCTGCACCCCCTTGAAGCCCAGGTCCGCGGCCCAGGCGGCAATGCCGGCCAGGCTGTTGAAGGGGGCGGCATCGCCGGCGAATTGCGCCAGGAAGATGCCCGGCCCTTTGATGGTTCGCATGGATTTTCCTTTCCCGTCAGATTAGGTCCCGTCAGATCAGGTCCCGTCAGATAGGCCCTCAGACGGCCAGCCGAACCCAGCCGCCGCCGGCGGCGCTGTTGGCCACGGCCGTTTCGATGAAGGCCATGCCGCGCAAGCCGGCGTCCACGCCGGGCAAGGTGCCGTCCGGGGGCAGGCGGCCGGCATGGATGGCGGCGGCGAAATCGCGGTACAGGTTGGCGAAGGCCTCGATGTAGCCCTCGGGATGCCCGATGGGCAGACGGGTGGCGGCCTGCGCCGCCGCGCCCACGGCCCCGCCGCCGGCGTGCAGCACCTCGGTCCGGCCGTCCAGGCCGTTGATGGTCAGGGTGTTCGGGGTTTCCTGCGACCAGTCGAGCCCGGCTTCGGTGCCGAAGACCCGCAGGCGCAAACCGTTCCGGTCGCCGGCGGCGATCTGGGAGGCCTGCAGCACCCCCGGCACGCCGGTGGGCGTGCCGTCATCGAACCGCAGCAGGATGTTGCAGTCGTCATCCAGGCGCCGGCCCGGCACCAGGATGGACAGGTCGGCGCACAGGCGGGTAACCAGCGCGCCGGTGACGAATTCCGCCAGGTTGAAGGCGTGGACACCAATGTCGCCGATACAGCCGCCAGCGCCGGAGCGGCCCGGATCGGTCCGCCAATCGGCCTGCTTGAGGCCCGTGGTTTCCACCCGAGTGGACAGCCAACCCTGGCTGTATTCCACCACCACCTTGCGCAGCCGGCCGATGCGGCCCGCCGCCACCAGCGCCCGGGCCTCGCGGACCAAGGGATAACCGGTGTAGGTGTGGGTCAGGGCATAAAGGCCGCGCGCGCCGGCGGCGACCTCCGCCAGGTCGCGCATTTCCGCCAGGGTAAGTGCGGCGGGCTTATCGCACATGACATGCAGGCCCGCGTGCAGGGCGTGGACGCTGGCCGGCACATGGAGATGATTGGGGGTGACGATGGCCACAACGTCGATGCCGTCGGCCCGCTCCCGCTCGGCGGCGATCATGGCCGCGTAGCTGGGATAGGCCCGCGCGGGATCGACGCTGTAGGCAGCACCCCCCTGGCGCGACCGGTCGGGGTCGCTGCTGAACGCACCGGCGACCAGGCGGAACCGGCCGTCCAGCTCCGCCGCCATGCGGTGAACGGGCCCGATGAAACTGCCCGGGCCGCCACCGATGAGGCCAAGGCGCAGAACGGCATTGGACATCCCTTCCTCCCTTCCGGTCATGTCTTGCTGAAAACCCGCAGATCCTTGGGCAGGCGCGTGACCATCCCGCCCACGACCAGCAACAGCCCCGCCACCAGGGGCAGGGTCGCCAGGAAGCTCCGGCGCGCGTGATCGGGATCGAGATCGCGGGCCAGGGCGAAATATAGGCTGCCGATCAACGCGGCACCGGACGCGGCACCCAACTGCTGGACCGCCTTCATGGTACCGGACGCGGCACCGGCATGGGCCACGTCGACATCCGACAAGGTCACAGGTCCCAGCGGACCGCCGGTCAAGCCCATGCCCGTTCCCGTCACCAGTAACGCGCCGCCAATCGCCACCAGGGGCGCCTGCGCCGAAATCAGGGCGAACAGCGCTACCAGGCCGGCGAACATGATCACCACGCCAATGCCGATGAGACGCAGGCCGATGCGCGGCAGCGCCCGCCGGGCGACGACGCCGATCGCCACCGAGGCGCCCACGGCGTAGGGCACATGCACCAAGGCCGTCTCCAGCGGCGAACAGCCCAGGCCGTATTGCAGCGTCAGGGTCAGGATGAACAGCAACCCCGCCGTCACCGCCTGGAAACAGAGGGAGATGCACACACCGACGGTGAAGCCCCGGTTGGCGAACAGGCCGGGGTCCACCAGGGCGGTTCCCGTCGTCGATCGCCGCCGGACATGCCGGACGAACAGCAAGCCCAGGAGGGGCGCCACGGCCAGCGACACCAGGCACCACCAAGGCCAGCCGGCCTCCCGCCCCTGCATCAGCGGCAGGATGACGGCCAGCAAGGTCGCGGCGATCAGAAGCGTGCCCAGGACGTCCACGCCGCTGGCCCGCGATGACCGCCCGGGCGGCAGGACCCGCCAGGCGCCGATCAGGCCGGCCACACCCAAGGGGCCATTGATCAGGAAGATGGGCCGCCAGCCCAGTCCGAACAGGTCGGCCTCGATCAGGAGGCCGCCCAGGATGGGCCCGAGGACGGCCGCCAGCCCGCCCAGCACGCCGAAAATAGCCAGGGCGCCGATACGCTCCGCCGGCGGGTACATCACCTGGATCAGCGACATCACCTGGGGCAGCATCAAGGCGGCGGCGGCCCCCTGCGCGAGGCGCGCCAGCACCAGCAGGACCGGGCTGGCCGCCGCGCCGCACAGCAGCGATGTCACGGTGAAGCCGGCGACACCCACCATGAACAAACGGCGGTAGCCGTGTGTGTCCCCCAGCCGGCCGCCCGTGATCAGCAACACGGCGAAGGCGACGGCATAGCCGGCCACCATCCATTGCATCGCCGCCGGCCCAGCCCCCAGGTCGCGCTGGATGGAGGGCAAGGCGACGTTGACGATGGTGAGGTCGATCAAGTCCATCATGAACGCGCCGGCGACGATGACCAGGGCCGATTTCCGGCGCCCTGGGGACATGGCGGCGGCCTGATCGATGGCGGACGCCGCGCTGGGCCGGGGGCCGGCCGAAGCCACGCCGGTCATTTGGCCCCCGCGCTGAACTCCGCCCATTCCTCGACGATCTTGCCGCAGCGCAGGCGGTCGTGCTGCGTGATGACGGCGCCCGCCTCCCCGGCCTTGAGCTTGCCACGGAAATGAATCACCCCGACGTCGCCGTCCACGGCCACCGTCTCGATGACGAAGCGCGAGTCCGGCAAGCCGGTCATCTTTTCCCACTGGGCGATGGTGCTGTCGCGGGTGGCGCCGAACGGCGGGTTGCGCTGGACCATATCGGCGGCGGCGAAGGTTTCATAAGCGCCGCGGGCGTCCTTGCGCACCAGCAGCTGGGTCGCGAAGTCCTGGAACAGTTTCGCAGGATCATCCCGCTTCATGGCCTGGCCGGGGGGACAACCACCCCCGTCCGCCGCCTGCGCCGCCGCCGCGACGCCCAAGATCCCCATCCCGCAGAACACGGCGGCCCGGTACCAACGCATGTCGCTCCTCCCCTTTATTGTCGTGGCGCCGCCCAGCAGCGCTTCACAAGCCATAACATGAATTCAGATTATAATTCTATATGACATGCGCTATCATGATCCGGCTGGCGACCTTCACTCCCATCCCAGCATTCCCCCCGCCGCCCCTCCCACAGTGGGAGGTGGCGGCTTTTTTTCCCCGCCCGCGCGCCTCCCAAGGGCCAAGTCCGCGCGGGGTTCATGCCTATCATAATAAGAATTTTTATTCTTATCGATTGTCGCGAAAGCCACCTTGTTGTAAACCATCACCATTATAAAAATCGGGAGGCGCTACTCGTGAGGGCGTACAAGATGTTGGCGGGCGCGGCCGTCGCCCTGTTCCTGTTGCCGGCCGCCGCGTCGGCCCAGCCGACCATCCAGCTCAACTCCGGTGAAATCCGCGGTGCGGAAAAAGGCGTGGTCGACGAATTCCTGGGCATCCCCTACGCCCAGGCCCCGGTGGGCCCCCTGCGTTGGCATGATCCCTTGCCGGCCAAGGCATGGCAGGGGGTGCGCGACGCCACCCAGGCGTCGCCGGCCTGCTACCAGGGCCCGCCTGGCAAATTCGGGCCCTTCACGTCGGAGTTCCTGATCCAAGGCCCGGTGTCGGAGGACTGCCTTTACCTGAACGTCTGGAGGCCGCGCCCGGCCCACGGCAAGCTGCCGGTGTTGGTCTATATACACGGGGGCGGCTTCGGCAGCGGGTCCGGCACCGTCCCGGTTTACGAGGGCGGCGGCCTGGCATCCAACGGCGCGGTCGTCGTCACCATAAACTATCGGCTCGGCGTGTTCGGTTTCCTGGCCCACCCGGACCTCACCCGGGAATCGGCCCTGCACAGTTCAGGCAACTACAGCCTGCTCGACATGATCGAGGCGTTGAAATGGGTCCGCGCCAACATCGCCAAGTTCGGCGGCGATCCTGACAGCGTGACCATCGCCGGCCAGTCCGCAGGCGCCGCCTCGGTCAATGACCTGATGATGTCACCGCTTGCCAAAGGCCTGTTCCAACGCGCGATCGCGCAGAGCGGCTCGGCCATGGGCATCCACATGCCATCGCTGGCCGAGGCGGAGGCGACAGGCGTCTCGTTCGCGGAGAAGATGGGCGCCCGGTCGCTGGCCGAGCTGCGCTCCCGGCCGGCCGATGCGGTGCAGCAGGCCGCCAACGTTCCGCCGCCCAAACCCGGCGCCAAACCATCGATACCCGCCATCGTGTTCGCCCCCAACCTGGACACCATCGTCGTCGCCGGGGATCCAGAGAATCCGGCGGCTCCGGTGGCGAGCAAGGTGCCGGTCATGACCGGCTTCAACGCCGACGAGGGCACCCTGTTCGGCAACAGTCAGCTGACGGCCGCCGACTTCACCGCCCTGGTCCATGAGCGCTATGGCACGTCCGCCGGGCGCCTGCTGGCGCTTTACCCCCATGCCACCGATGGCGAGGCGCGCGCCTCATACAAACTGTTGGCGCAGGACCGTTACATGGCCGGCATGGTGTTGTGGGCCCAGGCGCGGGCGGCCGGCGGGCAGACGGTCTACGCCTACCTTTATGATCATCCCTACCCTGCCACCGTCGACGGCCAGGACTTCGGCGCCTTCCACACCGCCGAGGTGCCCTATGTAATGGGCGCCCTGGACAAGGGCGGCCGCACCTTCACCGACCGGGATCGCGCCGTTTCAAGGACGCTCCAGGCCCACTGGCTGGCCTTCATGACGCAAGGCGATCCCACCCTACCCGGTGCCCCGTGGCCTCGGGTGGCAATCGGCGCGCCGACGGTGATGGGCCTGGGCGACACCACCGGCCCGCGCCTGGGCGTCTCCAGCGAGGCGCGCTTCGCGGCATTCAAGGACTACGTCGCCTCCGGCGGCCGGCTTTCGCTTTTTTAAGCAAGTCGAAGTCGGAAAACAGCGGGAGCCCTCAAATATGTTCCAGCTGTTCAAGCAGGCAAGCGCCTGATCTCAAGCTCGCCCTCAAGGAAGAGGGCTATAGAAGTTCAACCACCGGCGCCACGCCGTCTCACGACAAGACTGATATCGACATACAAGGGCGGTGGTCCTGGCCATGGGTACCACTGCACCTTGGTATCGTGCGGCTGATGGGCCGCCCCGTCTCCTTGGACATCGATCGGTGTCTATCGGCAAAACCACCCCGCCGATATCGCGATCTGAACCGCGGAGGTATCCGAACCTACGCCCCGCTCACTCCCACTCGATCGTGCCCGGCGGCTTGCTGGTGATGTCGTAGGTCACGCGGTTGATGCCGCGCACCTCGTTGATGATGCGGGTGGCCACGCGGCCCAGGAACTCATGGCTGAAGGGGTAGTAGTCGGCGGTCATGCCGTCGACCGAGGTCACTGCGCGCAGCGCGCAGGCGTAGTCGTAGGAGCGGCCGTCGCCCATGACGCCGACGGTGCGCACCGGCAGCAGCACGGCGAAGGCCTGCCAGATCACATCGTACAGGCCGGCGTTGCGGATCTCCTCCAGGTAGACCGTGTCGGCTTTGCGCAGGATCTCCAGCTTCTCCGGCGTGATCTCGCCGGGGATGCGGATGGCCAGGCCCGGGCCCGGGAACGGATGGCGGCCAATGAAGGCCTTGGGCAGGCCCAGTTCCACGCCCAGGCGGCGCACCTCATCCTTGAACAGCTCGCGCAGCGGCTCCACCAGCTTCAGGTTCATGCGCTCCGGCAGGCCGCCCACATTGTGGTGCGACTTGATGGTGACGCTGGGGCCGCCGGTGAAGCTGACGCTCTCGATCACGTCGGGATAGAGCGTGCCCTGGGCCAGGAAGCCGGCGCCGCCGATCTTCTTGGCCTCGGCATCGAAGATCTCGATGAAGGTGGCGCCAATGGTCTTGCGCTTCACCTCCGGGTCGCTGACGCCGGCCAGCTTGCCCAGGAACAGGTCGGCCGCGTCCACATGCACCAGCGGGATGTTGTAGTGGTCGCGGAACAGCGTCACCACCTCATCCGCCTCGCCAGCGCGCATCAGGCCGGTGTCGACGAAGATGCAGGTCAGCTGGTCGCCGATGGCCTCATGGATCAGCACGGCGGCAACCGAGCTGTCGACGCCACCGGACAGGCCGCAGATGACCTTGCCGGTACCCACCTGGGCGCGGATCTTCTCGATGGCCTGGGCCTTGAAGGCGGCCATGGTCCAACTGCCCGACAGGCCGGAGACGGAGAACAGGAAATTGCGGATCAGCGCGTCGCCGTGCGGGGTGTGCACCACCTCAGGATGGAACTGCACGGCGTAGAAGCGGCGGCTGTCGTCGGCGATGATGGCATAGGGCGCGCCCTCGCTGGTCGCCACGATGCGGAAGCCTTCCGGCAGCTTGGCGACGCGGTCGCCATGGCTCATCCACACCTGCTCGCGGGCCCCCACCTGCCACACGCCCTCGAACAGCGCGCAGGGCTCCTTCACATCGACGAAGGCGCGGCCGAATTCGCGGGTCTCCCCCGGCTCGACCTTGCCGCCCAGCTGCTCGCACATCGTCTGCTGGCCATAGCAGATGCCCAGCACGGGCACGCCCTTGGTGAAGACGATGCCGGGGGCGCGGGGGCTGCCCTCTTCCGTCACCGAGGCCGGGCTGCCGGACAGGATGATGGCCTTGGGCCCATAGGCCTGGATGGCCGCCTCGGTCATGGAATAGGGGTGGATCTCGCAGTACACCCCGGCCTCGCGCACCCGCCGGGCGATGAGCTGGGTCACCTGCGACCCGAAATCGAGAATGAGGACCCGATCGGACGTCGTCTCTGTGGCCATGGGCTTGTCCCTATCATTGGGGGTTGCGAGGGTGGCCGCACGCTAGTCCAAGGCACCCCGCCACGGCAAGCGTTGGACAGGCAAGGGGCCCCCGCGCCGAACGCGGGAGAACGGACCGGCCGGATTGGGACCGGCTGGACTTTGGTTTGTTATTTTGCTAAATAACGAAACATAACCCTCCCGTGGAGCATTCATGCGTCCCTTCCCCCGCCGTTTGCTGGCCGCGGCCCTGATCCTCACGGCGCCGACGGCATGGGCCCAATCCCCCGACACGTCCGATACCGAGGTCAGCCTGGAAGACAGCGGCGGTTCATCCCTTTACGGCTCCCTGATGCGACCGGCGGACTGGAAGGGGGTGGCGGTGCTGATGCAGGCGGGGTCGGGCCCCGCGGACCGCGACGGCAATTCCACCCTGCTGACAGTGCGCGGCAATGTGCTGAAGCTGATCGCCCAAGGGCTGGCCGCCGACGGTGTCGCCAGTCTGCGGGTTGACAAGCGCTGCATCGCCAAGAGTGCCGCCGCCTGCCCCGGCGAGGACAAGCTGCGTTTCTCGACCTATGTCGATGACATGGCGGCCTGGGCTCGCTATCTCGCGCGTCAACCCCGGGTGCGCTGCGTCATGCTGCTGGGCCATTCGGAGGGGGCGACCATCGCCACCCTGGCGGCGGCGCAACTGGCCAAGGAGAAGGTGCCGGTTTGCGGCGTGCTGTCGCTGTCCGGCGCCGGGCGGCCCTTCGGCGACATCCGCCTGCAGCAGATCCGTGACCGCGGCGCCCCGCCCGCCATCCTGGACAAGGTGGCGGCGATCGAGGCGGCGCTGAAGGAAGGCCGCACGGTGGAGGATGTGCCGCCGGCCCTGCGAATGCTCTACCGCCCCGCCATCCAGCCCTATGTCATCTCCCAAGGGGCCGTCAGCCCGACGCAAGCGGCGGCGGCCCTGACGGTGCCCCTGCTGGTGCTGCAGGGCGACACCGACCTGCAGGTGACGGTCGATGACGCCCGCCTGCTGGCCCAGGCGCAACCGGCGGCCACGCTGGCGATCATCCCCGGCGCCAACCACATGCTGAAGGCAGCACCGGCCGAGCCCAAGGCCAACATCGCCACATACGCCGACCCCACCCTGCCCCTGGCGCCCGGCGTGATGGAGGCCATCACCGGTTTCATCCACAAGGCGGCGCCGGGGAATTAGCAACCGACCCTTGCGCCCAGGCAGGTATATCCCCATCCATAGCGAAACCGATTGAGGGACCCCGCCTTGGCCGACCTGAGCCCGCTCGACAATCCCGTCTGGAACGCACTGACCATAGCCCACCAGTCCCTTGGGCAGGTCCATGGCCTGGCCGCACGCTATCAGGACGACATTTCCCCCCTCGCCGGCCTGGGCGAGCCCACGGCGGCGGCGCTGGCCGACCTGGCGGCCCTGGTGCCATCGGGCCGGGGCATCGGCCTGGTCAGCCCGGCGGCCCTGGACATCCCGCCCGGCGACTGGCAGGTGCTGCGCGCGCGGGAGGTGGACCAGATGGTGTGCGAGACCCTGACACCGCAGCCCGCGATGCCGCTGATCCGCCTGACCGCCGACGACGTGCCCGACATGGTGGACCTGGCCAAGCGGACGGAGCCCGGGCCCTTCCTGGACGGCACCATCCGCATGGGCGCCTATTTCGGCCTGCGCAGCCCGGACGGACGGCTGATGGCCATGACCGGCCAGCGCATGCGCCTGCCCGGCTTGCGCGAGGTCAGCGCCGTCTGCACCGATCCGGATTTCCGGGGCCGGGGCCTGGCCTTGGCCCTGGTCAGCGCCGTGGCCGCCGGTATCGTCGCTGAAGGCGAGACGCCCTTCCTGCACGTGAAGACCGAGAACGAGGGCGCCAAGCGGATCTATGAAAAGCTGGGCTTCCGCGTGCGGCGGGCTGTGCACTTCATCGTGCTGCGGCGGCTCTGACCCTAACCACTCACCCCTCGCTGTACGACGACAGCCGG
This sequence comes from Nitrospirillum amazonense, assembly GCF_007828035.1. Lineage (GTDB taxonomy): Bacteria > Pseudomonadota > Alphaproteobacteria > Azospirillales > Azospirillaceae > Nitrospirillum > Nitrospirillum amazonense. The sequence continues at coordinate 832,086 of NZ_VITV01000002.1, forward strand.
GCCAGGGGCGCCAGATCCAGCCAGCCGTAGGCGACCTCGGTCAGGCGGGCGCCGGCGAAGGTGATGGGCTGTTCCGCCAGACGACTTCCCCCCAAGCGTTCGTAAAACCAGCGGGCGGGGTTGTCGCGCAGCACCCAGACGCAGGCGGAGCGCATGCCGGAACTCATCAGTTCGGTCGCCATGGCGGCCATCAGGCGGCGGCCGTGGCCCTGGTTCTGGGCGTGGTCGTACAGGTAGATGGCATAGAATTCACCCTCATACCCGCGCATGTCGGTACGCTGGGGGCCGCAGGTGGCGAAGCCCACCACGCCCGTGGCCGGCAGGCCGTCCGCGGCGATGTTCTCCCCCATGGCGACGAAGGTTCGGCGCTGGCGCCCGGCCAGCAGGCCGCGCCAGCGCTGAGCATGCGCCTCGGGCGACAGGCCCACCAGGTAATCGTCAGGCAATTGCCCCGGATAGGTCGTGCGCCAGCTGGCGACATGGACGCGGGCGATGGCCGCGGCGTCCGCCACGGTGGCAGGCCGCACCAAACCGATTTCCGCCGGACCGTGAGCCATGCACCGCCCCTCGTTCCCGTTACCGTCCCCACCATCCTGCCGCAGAAGCGCGCGCCCCGCCAGAGGGGGACACGCCAAACGAAACAAGTATGGTGGCGAGAGGGCGGGATTAGGCGGGTGTCAGGCCTCGGCAGCGTCCTCGCCCGCCTCCTCTACCCCTTCCGCCTCGTCAGCGATGGCGGCGCCGGCGGCGGCCTCCTTGCGCACCATGACGGCGGCGAAGAAGCCGTCGGTGTCATGGCGGGCCGGGGACAGCGACAGCATGCCGTTGGTGCTGGGCGGGGTGCCCATGCCCTCGGGCCAGGCCTCGGTGATGGGCAGCAGGGTGAAGTCCGGATGGCCGGCCAGGAAACCGGTCACCTGGTCCTGGTTTTCCTCCGGCAGCAGGGAGCAGGTGGCGTAAACCAGGCGGCCGCCCGGGCGCACCAGGCGGGCGGCGCTGTCCAGGATTTCCGCCTGCAGGGGCAGCAGCTCCGACAGACCGGGGCCCAGCTGGCGCCAGCGGGCGTCGGGGTTGCGGCGCCAGGTGCCGGTGCCGCTGCAGGGTGCATCCACCACCACGCGGTCAAACCGGCCCTTGTGCCGCTTCACCCAGGGATCGCGGGCCGACTTGATGGGCCGCGTCTCGATGTTGTGCAGGCCGGCCCGACGGAACCGCTCCTGCGCGCGCTTCAACCGGCCGTCCAGCACGTCGCATGCGACCACGCGGCCCTTGTTGTTCATCATGGCGGCGATGGCCAGCGTCTTGCCGCCGGCGCCCGCGCAGAAGTCCACCACCTGTTGGCCCGGCTGCGGATTGGCGGCGAAGGCCACCAGCTGCGAGCCCTCGTCCTGGATTTCCAGCAGGCCGTCCTGGAAGGCCTTCAGCGTGGCGATGGGGAAGCGGTTGCGCACCCGGATGCCCAGGGCGGAGATCTTGGTCGGCTCCGCCTGCACGCCGGCCTTTGCCAAGGCCGCCAAGGCCTGCTCCCGCGTGCCCTTCACCGGGTTCACGCGCAGATCCATGGGGGCCGCCCCCAGCATGGCCTGCATCTCCGGCACGAAACGCTCGCCCAGGGCATTGCGCAGGGTATCCGCCGCCCAGTCCGGCACCTCCGCCACCACGGCATCAGGCTGCTGCGGATGGTCCAGCGTGTGGGTTTCCAGCGCCTGGATCAGGGCGCGCTCATGCGCCTCCAGCGGTGCCGGCGCGAACTTGCCGCCGTTGAAATGCTCCGCCACGGAAGAGGCGCTGCGGCCCCGGGTCAGCAGCTCATCGGCGATCAGCAGGGCGCGGGCATCCACCGCCGGCTGGCCCTCTCCGCCATAGCCTGACCGGCTCAGCCACCAGTGCAGCCGGGCCCAGCGCCGCAAGATGCCGTAGACCTTCTCGGCCACGTCAGTGCGGTCCTTGGCGCCGATGTAGCGGCGGGCGCGGAAAAAGGCGCTGGCCACGGCATCGGCGGGACGCGGCGTCGCCAGCACCTCCGCCAGAAGGTCGATGGCCGCCTGCAGGCGGGCGGTCGGAGTCATCGCGGAACTTCTTCTTTCTGGAGCGGTCTAAAAACAACAGAGCCGGCTGCGGTTCGCATTGAACGCAGCCGGCTCCGAATATCAAGGCGCGACGCCGCCGGAAATCAACCCGGACGGTAGTTCGGCGACTCGTTGGTGATCTGGATGTCGTGGACGTGGCTTTCGCGCAGGCCCGCGTTGGTGATGCGCACGAAGCGGCAGTTCTGCTGCATCTCCGGCAGGGTGGCGTTGCCGGTGTAGCCCATGGCGGCGCGCAGGCCGCCCACCAGCTGGTGGATCACGCTGCCCACCGGGCCCTTGTACGGCACGCGGCCTTCCACGCCCTCGGGCACGAGCTTCAGGGTGTTGGTGACCTCGGCCTGGAAATAGCGGTCGGCGGAACCGCGGGCCATGGCGCCCACCGAGCCCATGCCGCGATAGCTTTTGTAGCTGCGGCCCTGGTACAGGATGACCTCGCCCGGGCTTTCGTCCGTGCCGGCGAACATGCTGCCCAGCATGGCGACGTCGGCGCCGGCGGCGATGGCCTTGGCCAGGTCGCCGGAATACTTGATGCCGCCGTCGGCGATGACGGGGATGCCGCGCTCACGGCAGGCGTCCACCACGTCCATCACGGCGGTCAGCTGGGGCACGCCCACGCCGGCGACGATGCGGGTGGTGCAGATGGACCCGGGACCGATGCCCACCTTGATGGCGTCCGCGCCGGCGTCGATCAGGGCGCGGGCGGCGTCACCGGTGGCGACGTTGCCGGCGATGACCTGGGTGTAGTTCGACAGGGCGCGGGCGGCGCGCACCTGGTCGGCCACCTTGCTGGAGTGGCCATGGGCGGTGTCGACAACCAGCACGTCCACCTGGGCGTCGAACAGGGCCTCGGCACGGGCCAGGCCGTCCGGGCCGGTGCCGGTGGCGGCGGCCACACGCAGGCGGCCCTTCTCATCCTTGCAGGCGTTGGGGTGCGACTGCGCCTTCTCGATGTCCTTCACCGTGATCAGGCCGATGCAGCGGTAGCTGTCGTCCACCACCAGCAGCTTCTCGATGCGGTTGGTGTGCAGCAGGCGCTTGGCCTCGTCCTTGCCCACCCCTTCGCGCACGGTGATCAGGTTCTGGTGCGTCATCAGCTCCGACACGGGCTGGTGCGGGTTGGTGGCGAAGCGCACGTCGCGGTTCGTCAGGATGCCGACCAGCTTGCCGGCGCCACCGTTCTCCACCACCGGAATGCCGGAGATGCGGTAGCGGGCCATCAGGCCCAGGGCGTCGGCCAGGGTCGCGTCGGCCGCGATGGTGATGGGGTTGACCACCATGCCGGACTCGAAGCGCTTCACCTTGCGTACTTCCTCGGCCTGACGCTCGATATCCATGTTGCGATGGATGACGCCCATGCCGCCGGCCTGGGCCATGGCGATGGCCAGGGCCGATTCCGTCACGGTGTCCATGGCGGCGGACATCAGGGGAATGCCCAGTTCGATGGTCTTGGTCAGCCGCGTGCGGGTGTCCACCTCGGCCGGCATCACACTGGACGCCGCGGGCTCCAGCAGGACGTCGTCGAAGGTCAGGGCTTCGCGGATTTGGAGCGCACGGGTCATGAACCATCTCCCTAGTCGGGCCGGCCATGGGACGTAGGCGGGCCCGGGCGTCAGATACGGGTATGGGACGACCCGTCCGCCCCCACACATGGGGCCGGCCGCGTCATCCAGGGCTTAAGGTTCGATGCACTATACACGCGCTTGCCCGCTTGTGAACCCACCACATATGGGTCAAATCCGCCATGGCAGACTTGCGCGCGCCTCACCCCTCGCGGGGTGGAAAGGTTAAGGATTTAGTCCTCGCCACCCTCGGCGGCGTCATCGTCGCGCCGGGTGGTGGCGCCGCGGAAGCCGGTGGCGACGACATAGGTTTCCGAGCTGTCGGCGCGGCTGGCCGGCGGCTTGGCGTGGCGCACCACGGCGAAGTCGCGCTTCAGCAGGTCCAGCAGGCTGCGCTCCGCCCCGCCCTGGAACAGCTTGGCCACGAAGGCGCCGCCGGGGGCCAGCACCTCGGCCGCGAAGGCGTAGGCCGCGTAGGCCAGGGCCATGATGCGCAGGTGGTCGGTCTTGGGATGGCCGGTGGTGGGCGCCGCCATGTCGGACAGCACCACGTCGGCCGGGCCGCCCAGGGCCGCCTTCAGCTGGTCCGGCGCCTCGGGCAGCAGGAAGTCCATCTGCATGGTGATGGCGCCGGGCACGTCCTCCATGCCCAGGATGTCCAGGCCCACGACCTTGGCGCCGCGCACCTTCTCCACCGCCACCTGGGTCCAGCCGCCGGGGGCGGCACCCAGGTCCACCACGCGGGTGCCGGGCTTCAGCAGGTGATACTTCTCATCCAGCTGCAGCAGCTTGAAGGCCGCGCGCGAGCGATAGCCGCGCTTCTTGGCCTCCGCCACATAGGGATCGTTCAGCTGGCGCTCCAGCCAGCGGGCGGAGGAGACGGAACGCTTGGCCGCCGTCTTCACGCGCACGGTCAGGCCGCGACCGCTGAGTTGGCTACCCGTGCCTTTGGACTTGGTCATGGTGAACACCCGGTTTGGCGGACCGGGCCCACGGCCCCGTCATCTCTCGACATCGATTCGAAGCGGCGCATATTGGTGCCGGCGCCGCCAAAGGCAAGTGAAACCTCAACCTCTCCCGCGCGTGGCAGCCATCAACTCGGTGAGAATGCCCTCGCGCACGCCCCGGTCGGCGATGCGCAAATTCTCCACCGGCCAGCGTTCCCAGATGGCCTCCAGCACGGCGCAGCCGGCGATGACCAGGTCGGCCCGGTCATGGCCGATGCAGGGATGGGCGGAACGACCGGCATAGTCCAGGCACAGCAGCGACTTGCTGATCGCCCGCGCCTCGTCCAGCCCCAGCCAGGAGCCGTCGACCTGCGACCGGTCATAGCGGGTGAGGCCCAGGCGGATGCCGGCCAGGGTGGTGACGGTGCCGGACGTGCCCAGCATCTGCACCCGGCCGGCCGCGACCTCGCGCCGGATGTCGTTGCGGGCGTCGAAGTCGGCCAGCGCGGCGCCCACCGTGTCCACCATGCCGCGATAGGCCTCGGGCAGCACGCGGTCGCCGCCGAAGGTCTCCGTCAGGCTGACGACGCCCTGGGGCACGGAGACCTGGTCGATCAGCGTGGGCCGGCCCCGGTTGAAGGACAGCCACATGATTTCGGTGGAGCCGCCGCCGATGTCGAACACCAGGGCGCGGGGGATGCGACGGTTCAGCAGGGCGGCGCAACCGGCCAGCGCCAGCCGCGCCTCCTCCTCCGCCGAGATGATCTCGATGCGGATGCCGGTCTCTTCCGCCACGCGGTCGATGAAGGTGCCGCAGTTGGCGGCGCGGCGGCAGGCCTCCGTCGCCACGGCGCGCACGTCGGTGACGCCGCGCCGGCGCATCTTGTTGCCGCAGATCTTCAGGGCCGCCACGGTGCGGGCCATGGCCTCGTCCGACAGGGCGTTGGTGCGGCTGAGTCCCTCCCCCAGCCGCACGATGCGGGAGAAGGCGTCGATGATGCGAAAGCCCTCCCGCCCCGGACGGGCGATCAGCAGGCGGCAGTTGTTGGTGCCAAGGTCCAAGGCGGCCAGAACCGGCCGCCGCACAGGCTCACCCGGGCCAGCACCCCGGGGGGTGCGGGTTTCCGGCAGGGGCTGAACGCCCGTCTCACTCATCGCCGAACCAGCCTTTTCCTTCACATCCAGCGGACACGCCCATCAGGCACGGCCATTGGATGCGCCCCTCGGGGGCATCACCGCCGCCAAGCCGGCAACCCGGTCAGCCGCCCTGGACCGGATGGTCTTCGGGGGCGCCCCGGCGCCGCTGCGGCACACGGGTATCACTCTAGACTATGAGAGCGTCGCCGCACCACCACCCTCGCGCACGCGTCTGCGCCCCGCAATTCGACCATGGATGGGCCTTGCATCCCCCCGTCGCCTCACCGTTCCCAGGCGCCCACCCCGTTGCAGCCTGCTCCTTGCCCCGCTTCCTGACCGGACCGTCAAAAAATTTCCAAGAAAGGGCTACACATCCCCAAAGAGGGGTGTTATAAGCCGCGCCGTCCGACGGACATGGTGGCCAGCGCCACCGCGTTCGTTCTGCTGGGGGATCGTCTAGCGGTAGGACTACGGACTCTGACTCCGTCAACCTTGGTTCGAATCCAAGTCCCCCAGCCAATCTCTTCCGCGACAGCTCCGCTTGCCTGAGCACCGGCGCCGATCCAGGCGCCATCGCGGCCCGTCCTGCTGGGGGATCGTCTAGCGGTAGGACTACGGACTCTGACTCCGTCAACCTTGGTTCGAATCCAAGTCCCCCAGCCAAACGGCTCTGCTGTCCTCCCACCCTGTTGACATCCGGCGGCGTTCGACGTCTTCTCAATGCCAGTGCGCATTGGGGCGCCACCTGTCCGCGGCAAGGGGGCCTAGCCTCCACCCAGTCGGTTTCGACCGTACCTCACATATCCCTTCTTCCGGCCCCATGAAGCGGACATCGGGCGTTTTTCGGAAGGAAGGTCCCATGTCTTCCCGCACCCTGTCTGACCGCACGGCCATCGACGGTCTGCGCCGCGAGGCCAAGCGCTGGCTGAAGGCCATAGGCGCCGGCGAGGCCGACGCCATCGCCCGCTTCCTCATCGTGTTCCCCGGGCATGCCACGGCGCCCAAACTGCGCGAGGTGCAGCACGCGCTGGCGCGGGAGCATGGCTTCCCCACCTGGGCCGCCCTGACGCAGGAGCTGGCGGACCGCGCCCGCACCATGGAAGAGCGCGTCCGCCTGTTCCTGGAAAAGGCGGTCAACCGCTACGGCACCGATCCCGCCACCCGGAAATGGGGTGACTATGAGCGCGATGGCGGCAGCCGGGGCGTTGTGGCCGCCCGCCTGCTGGCGCGGCATCCGGAGATCGCGCGGGCCAGCATCCACACCGCGGTGGTGGCGCACGACCTGGACACGGTGCGCGCCTTCCTGGCCAAGGACCCCGCCCTGGCGCGAGACCGCAGCGACTTCGACGGCTGGACACCCCTGGCCCACCTGGCCTATGCGCGCCTGCCCCTGGAAACCGTGGAGCCCAACGCGCTGGTCCTCGCCACCCTGCTGCTGGACGCCGGCGCCGACCCGGATGCCGGCTGGTCGGAAAGCCCCGAGTTCACGCCCCTGGTCGGGGTTATTGGTGAGGGCGAAGGCGGCCAGGCGCCGCACCCGCAGGCGGAGGCCTTTGCCGGGCTGTTGATCGACCGTGGCGCCGATCCCCTGGCCGCCCAGGCGCTATACAACACCTCGCTGGCCGAGGATTCGATCCGGTGGCTAGAGTTCCTGTGGACGCGATCGGTCCGGCGGGGGGAGACGGCCAAATGGACCGGCCCCGCGCCCCAGGCCCTGGGCGGGGAAAAATCCCGCAGCGCCGTCGCCTATCTGCTGGGCAATGCCGTGGCCAGCAACCACCCGCGCCGCGCGGCATGGCTGCTGGAGCATGGCGCCAGGGCAGACGACATCAACTTCTACTCCCGCCAGCCGGTCATGAAGCATGCCGTCATGGGTGGCCATGGCGCCATGGTGGACCTGCTGGTGCGGCACGGCGCGCGGCGTCCGCAACTGACCGAGGACGAGGTGTTCGTGGCCGCCGTCGCCACCGGCGACACCGCCACCCTGCGCCTGCTGGCAGAGGCGCATCCGGAGTTCCTGCGGGCCATCGCCCCGGTGAAGGTCGCCCTCGACACCGGCCGCACCGACATGGTGGAGGTCCTGCTGGACCTGGGCATGTCGCCCGACGTGGCCGACGACCACAACTGCCGCGCCCTGCATTTCGCCGCCCATGCCGGCGCGGTGGCGGCGGCGCGGCTGCTGATCGCCCGGGGCGCGGAGGTCGATCCCTTCGATGGGCGCTATGGCGGCAGCCCCCTCACCCACGCCGTCTATCATGGGCAACGGGAGATGGTGGATTTCCTGGCCGGGCACAGCCGCAATTTCCGAGGGCTATGTTTCGCTGGCAAAATTGATCGGCTGCGGACGCTGCTGACCGAGGAGCCTGACCGCGCCAACCGCCAGGACCGCCCGGGCGAGCCCGCCCTGTTCTGCCTGCCGGATAACCAGGAGACGGCGGTGGAGCTGGCGGACCTGCTGCTGTCCTTCGGCGCCGATCCCACCTATCGCAACCCCCTGGGCCAAACGCCGGCTGAGGCCGCCCGGCGCCGGGGCCTGGACGATGCCGCCGACGTGATCGAGATGGCGGCGGAAGAATGGACCCCTCGCTAGAATGGTGTCCTCCTTCCGCCTGTGGTGGCAGCCGATGCGCCTTCCCGTTGTTGTCCTCTGCCTGGTCATGGCGATGCCCGCGGCGACAGTCGCCCGGCCGTCGCCCTGGCCGGGCGGTGCGCCTGAGGTCGACCCGGGACAGGATTTCTTCCGCCACGCCAATGGCGGCTGGCTGGATGAGGTGGCCATACCGCCGGACCGCCCCGGCTATTCCACCGCCACCCAGCTGACCGAAACCGCCGAAGCCCGGGTGCACGAGCTGCTGGAGGGCGCCGCTCAGGCGGAAGCGCCGGCGGACGGCGAGACGGCGCAGGTGGGCGCCTACTACGCCGCCTTCATGGATGAGGCCCGGGTGCAATCGCTGGGCGGACGGCCCCTGCACCCCGACCTGATGCGGCTGCGCCTGGCCGCCACCCGCACGGCACTGGCGGAGGTGATGGGCCAAGCCAACGCCAGTTTGCACGGTTCGTGGTTCCAGCTATCGGTGGATCGCGATAGCCGCGACGCCGCGCGCCACGCCCTGTACCTGGGCCAGGGCGGGTTGGGTGGCCTGGACCGGGCCTTTTATACGGAGGCAGGCAACGCACCCCGGCGCGCGGCCTATCGCGCCTACATCGCCCGGCTGCTGACCCTGGCGGGGTGGCCGCAGGCGGACTCGCGGGCCGAGGACATCCTGGCGCTGGAAACCAACATCGCCGCCGCCAGCTGGACCCCGGCGCAGCAGCGGGACGAACGCGCCATCTACAACCCCATGAAACCGGCGCAACTGGCGCGCATGGCGCCCGGCTTTCCTTGGACGGCGTACCTGGCGGCCGCCGGCCTGGGCGGCGTGGATCGCATCGTGGTGGTGGAGCGGACCGCCCTGCCGGCCCTGGCGCACCTGTTCGCCGTCACGCCCCTGCCGGTGCTGCGCGCCTGGGCCGCCTTCCATCTGGTGGACAATGCGGCGCCGTTCCTGGCCAAGGAGTATGCCGACGCCTGGTTCGATCTGCATGGCCGCACGGTGGAAGGCAAGAAGGCGCCGCCGCCCCGCTGGCGCCAGGCCTTGGCCCAGGTGTCGGGCGGCGGCTGGAAGGACATGGCCCACAGCCGGGGCGCCCTGGGCGACGCGGTAGGGCGGCTTTATACCGCCCGCTGGTTCGATCACGCGGCGCAGGCGACGCTGGCCGCGCTGGTCAACCGGATCAAGGCCACGGTGAAGGAGCGCATCGCCGCCTCCGCCTGGATGTCGGGGCAAGCCAAGGCCGAGGCGACGCGCAAGGTGGACGCCTACCGCGTCCTGATCGGCGCGCCGGCCACGGGCGACCGGTACGACGGTCTGGTCATGCGCAAGGACGACCTGTACGGCGATGTGGTGCGGGCCACGGCCTTCACCTGGGAGCAGGACCGGCGCCGGTTGGCGCAGCCGGTGGACCCGCAAGCATGGGCCATCACACCGCAGACGGTGAACGCCTACAACGACGGCGCGGCCATGACGGTGGTGTTCACCGCCGCCCTGCTGCAGCCGCCCGCCTTTGACGCCAAGGCCGACCTCGCGGTCATCTACGGCGGCATCGGGGCTATCATCGGGCATGAGCTGACCCATGCCTTCGACGACCAGGGCCGCCTGTTCGATGCGGCCGGCCACGCCCGCGATTGGTGGACCAAGGCGGATACCGCCCGCTTCACGGCGCTGGCCGACCGCCTGGTCAGCCTTTATGGCACCTGTCAGGTGGCCCCGGGGCTGACGGTCAACGGCCGCCTGACCCTGGGGGAAAACCTGGCCGACGTGGGCGGCCTGCAACTGGCCTTTGAGGCCTACCACGCCGCCCTGGCGGAGGGGGAAGCGCCCGTGGTCAATGGCCTGACGGGCAACCAGCGCTTCTTCCTGGCGTTCGCGCAGCTGCGCCGGGGCAAGCGCCGGCTGGAGGCGCTGCGCAACGACGTCGCCAACGATCCCCATACCCCGGACACCTGCCGCGTGAACCAGGCCGTGCGCAACCTCGACGGCTGGTATCAGGCCTTTGGCGTGGGACCGGGCGCCCCCCTGTACCTGCGGCCGGAAGACAGGGTGCGGATCTGGTAGGCGGTCACAGCCGCGAGAAATCGAAGCGTGGGCGGAAGCCCAGCACGGCGGCGGCGCGGCTGGCGTCGTACACCCGGTCCAGCCGCGCGGGCAGCGGCCAGCCCCGGCGGTCGAACAGGGCCGCCACCCGGGGCAGACGGGCGCGAATCAGCCCGGCGGCCTCCGTCGCCAGCGCCGGGGCATCCTCCCGCTGGAAGGGGGTGAGGGCTGAGATGAGGAAGGTGCCGGGCACGATCCCCGCCGCCGCGTGCACATGCGCCGCTGCGGCGTCGGCCATGCTGAGCCCCCGGTGCAGACGGTGGGCGGCACGCACCGGGACGGCCTCGCGGAAACAGCGGGCGATGCGCAGGATCGCCAGGCCTCGGGCGTAGCGGGGGCCGGCCTGGGTGCATAGGTCCTCAGCCGCCCGCTTGGTCTCGTCATAGATGTCGCGCGGCCGGACGGGCGTCCCCTCATCCACCCAGACCAGGCCACCCGGCGGCGGCACCAGGCTGTGACCGTAGAGGGAGGTGGTGGAGGTGTAGACGACGCGCCCCACCCCAGCCTCAGCCGCCAGGCGCAGCAGCGTCGCCGTCGCCCGGACGTTCACGCGGTGGAAGTCGGCATCCGGCAGCCGCCCCACCTGGGGCGCATGCAGCGCCGCGACGTGGATGACGGCATCCTGGCCTTCGACCGCCCGTGCCAACGCGTCGGCATCGGCCACGTCAGCCTGGATATCCGTGGTGGCGCCGGGCCGAACGTCCAGCCCACGCGCCGTCCAGCCGCGCGTCCGCGCCTGGCGGACGATGGCGGCGCCCAGCGGGCCGGAGGAGCCGGTGACGAGGACGCGCATGGTGGCGGAACCCCAAAAAGCGAACGGGGGACAGGTTTCCCCGCCCCCCGTCTATACCAGGAACGTTTCCCTCAATCGCCGGGCGCCGACATCCGTCGGCTAGGCTTCCTCAGTTCCCAGTCCACTGCGTTCCCCGGAAACTTCCGGCGGCCCCACTTGGGGCCTACAGCGGCATGAGTCACAACCCCCTGCCGCTGTGCACCTATACGCCGCGGCGGCGCTCAGCGGCGCCAGGCCACGACCGTCTGCTGCTGCGTGCCCAACAGGTCAGAGCCCAGGCGCATGACGTCGCCGGCCTTCAGGTACTCAGGCGTCGGCTTCACGCCCATGCCCACGCCCGGCGGGGTGCCGGTGGTGATCAGGTCGCCCGGCTGCAGGGTGATGAAGCGGCTGATGTAGCTGACCAGCGTCGCCACGCCGAAGATCATGGTGCTGGTGTTGCCGGTCTGGCGGCGGGCGCCGTTCACGTCCAGCCACAGGTCGATGTTCTGCGGATCGGCAATCTCATCCGCCGTCACCAGCCAGGGACCGACGGGGCCGAAGGTGTCGCAGCCCTTGCCCTTGTCCCAGGTGCCGCCCCGCTCGATCTGGTACTCACGCTCGGACACGTCGTTGACCAGGACGTAACCAGCCACATGGCTGAGCGCATCGGCCTCGTCGACATAGCGGGCGGTCTTGCCGATGACGATGCCCAGCTCCACCTCCCAATCGCTCTTCACGCTGTCCTTGGGCAACATGACATCGTCATTGGGGCCGTTCAGGCAGCTGATGGCCTTGGTGAACAGCACCGGCTCCTTCGGCAGGGGCAGGTTGGATTCAGCGGCATGGTCGGCGTAGTTCAGGCCCACGGCCAGGAACTTGGGCGTCCCGGTGTAGGGCACGCCCAGGCGCGGGCTGCCGGACACGACGGGCAGGCTGGCGATGTCCAGCGCCGCCAGGGCGGCCAAGCCCCCGGCCGACAGCTGGGCGGGGCCGATGTCGGCCACATGGCCCGAGAGATCGCGGATCTGGCCGGCGGCATCCAGCAGGCCGGGTTTCTCCTGGCCCACCGGGCCGTAACGCAGCAGCTTCATGGGAAGTCCTGTCCCTGATTAGAAAGGCGCTCTGTTAGCGGTCGCAGTTTTCTTCCAATCTGACACCGCTGGCAATGCCGATCCTTTCATGGCGCCCCCCGCGTTACTGGCCGTTGCGGATGTAATCCGCCAAGCCCTGCGCCAGATGATCGTACAGCAGACGCACGCGCCGGCTGGACTTCAGGTCCGGATGCATGACCAGCCAGGTGTCGAGGTCGAAGCCCAGGGTGCCGGGCAGCAGGTGCACCAGGTCAGGGTCGCGGCGTCCCAGCCCCACCTGGCAAATGCCGATGCCGAAACCGGCGCGGATGGCGGCCAGCTGGGCCACGTCGCTGTCCGCGCGGAAGGCGAAATGCTCGCGGCCGAAATACCGCCCCCGGGCGCGCAGGGTGCGGATGACAGCCGTTTCGGTATCGAAACCGATCAGGCTGTGGCTGGCGAGATCGTCCCAGCAGGCCGGGGTGCCGTGCATTTCCAGATAACGTCGGTGGGCATGGAGCCCCAACGCGATGACGCCCAGGTGCCGGGCCACCAGCGCGCCTTGCGTGGGGCGCACCATACGGACGGCAATGTCGGCGTCGCGCCGCAGCAGATCCTCCGTCTCGTTGGACAGGGACAGCTCAATCGCCACCTTGGGATGGTCGCGGCGGAAGGCGGCCAGGATGGGGGGCAGCACCTCCACCCCCACCACCACACTGGCCGTGACACGCACGCTGCCCGCCACCTCATCCGCCGGGCCCGACGCCGCGCGCAACAGGGCGGCCGCGGCGGCGGCCATCACCTCGGCATGGGCGCGAAGCTCCAGCGCCGTCTCGGTCGGCGTCAGGCCTTGGGGAGAGCGGGTGAACAGGGTGGCGCCCAGCGTGCGCTCCAGCTCCTCCACATGGCGGCCGACGCTGGGCTGAGTCAGCCCCAGCGCGCGCCCCGCCGCCGACAGGCTGCCCTCGCGCAGCACCGCGAGGAAGGAGCGGTAGAGTTCCCAACCGGGTTCGTGCTTAGCCATAAATTTACGTATATCAACTCAACGGCCTTACGCAATTCCGTTTATCTATCCGACCCGTCACCTTCCCGGCATCGCAATGACGCCGACGGAGGAAAAGATGGCGACGACGAACGGCAAGACGGTTCTGGTGATTGGGGCCAGGGGCGGCGTGGGGGGTGCCGTGGCTGCCCGCCTGCTGGCCGATGGCTGGACGGTGAAGGCCCTGGCAAGGGGCCAGGGAGCGGGGGGTCGCGGGTCACGGCCGGACTTGGCCGCCGCCCAGTGGATCCAGGGCGACGCCATGAACGCCGCCGACGTGGCCCGGGCCGCCGCCGGCGCCGATGTCATCGTCCATGCCGTGAACCCGCCGGGCTACAAGGACTGGGACAAGCTGGTGCTGCCCATGATGGACAACACCATCGCCGCCGCCAAGGCCGTGGGCGCCCGCATCGTCCTGCCGGGCACAGTGTACAACTACGGCCCCGACGCCCAGCCCGACCTGACCGAGGAGTCGCCGCAGAACCCAGTCACGGTGAAAGGCGGCATCCGCGTGGCCATGGAGCGGCGGCTGCGCCAGGCATCGACCGAGGGTGCCCGCGTCCTGATCCTGCGCTGTGGCGACTTCTTCGGGCCCCACGCCGGCAACAACTGGTTCGGCCAGGGGCTGGTGAAACCAGGCAAGGCGGTCACGTCCATTCCCTACCCCGGCCCACACGCCGTCGGCCACGCCTGGGCCTATCTGCCCGACGTGGCGGAAACGGTGGCCCGCCTGCTGGCGCGGGAAAACGAGCTGGCGACCTTCGAGACCTTTCACTTCGGCGGCCATTGGCTGGAGGCAGGGGCGGAGATGGCGGCATCCATCCAGCGTGTGGTGGTGGCGCGGGGCGGCGCGCGGCCGGCCGTCACGGCCTTCCCCTGGTGGCTGGTGACCCTGGCCTCCCCCTTCGTCACCGTGTTCCGCGAAATGCGGGAGATGCGTTACCTGTGGCAGCGGCCGGTGCGGCTGGAGAACGCCAAGCTCAAGGCTTTCCTGGGGGCCGAGCCCCATACGCCGCTGGACGTGGCGGTGGCCGCCGCCCTGACGGATTTGGGGTGTGTGCCGGCGTGACGGCGCAGGGTCCGGGCTGGACAAACGTACCTGCTTCCACCATCAAATTTTTATTGGATACAAAATCCATGGGCAGGAGCAGGGAATGAAAAAGATGGCAGGAGCGAAATGGGCGGCGGCGGCGCTGGCCGCGGTGCTGATGACCGGCGCGGCGACCCAAGGCTGGGCCGAGGACAAGAAGGACAAGGGCGGCGAAGACGCGCCCAAGCCGGGCAAGATCGCGGAGCAGATCGAGGCGGCCACCGCCCGCGCGCCCATCGCGGAGACGGCCAAGAGCAGCGCCCACAGCGTCACCATCCGGGGCAAGAGCATCCGCTACCAGGCGACCGCCGGCACCCTGACCATCCGGGACGACAACGGCAAGCCGACCGCCAGCGTGTTCTACGTCGCCTACACGGCCGAGGGCGCGCCGGCGACCAAGCGGCCCGTGACCTTCCTCTACAACGGCGGCCCAGGCTCGGCCAGCCTGTGGATGCACATGGGGCTGGGGCCGGTGCGCGTGCGCACCAGCGCGCCGGACAACACGCCGCCGGCGCCCTATGTCTATTCCGCCAATGAGGACAGCATCCTGGACAAGACCGACCTGGTCTTCATCGATGCCATCGGCACCGGCTATTCCCGCCCGCTGGGCGACGCCAAGGACAAGGACTTCTGGGGCGTGGACCAGGACGTGGACGCCTTCGCCCGCGCCATCAACCGCTACGTCACCATCAACAACCGTTGGAACTCGCCCAAATTCCTGTTCGGCGAGTCCTACGGCACCACCCGCTCGTCCGCCCTGGCCAACCGGCTGCAGCAGGACGGCATGGACCTGAACGGCGTCGTGCTGCTGTCGTCCATCCTGAACTACGGCATCCGCCAGCCGGGCTTCGACAACATCTTCATCTCCTACCTGCCCAGCTACGCCGCCACCGCCTGGTACCACAACCGCATCGCCAACAAGCCCGCCGACTTGGCCGCCTTCCTGCAGAAGGTGCGGGACTACGCGCGCGGCCCCTACACCGTGGCGCTGGCCAAGGGCCAGGACATCACCCCGGAGGAAGAGGACGCTGTCGCCAAGCAGCTGTCGGCCTACACCGGCCTGCCGGTCCCCTTCCTGAAGCAGGCCAAGCTGCGCGTCAGCCTGCAGCGCTTCCGCAAGGAACTGCTGCGTGACGAGGCCAAGACGGTGGGCCGCCTGGACAGCCGCTTCCTGGGCGTGGATATCGATTCCGCCGGCGAGGGACCGGAGTACGACGCCTCCTCCAACGCGGTCACCAGCGCCTTCATCTCCAGCCAGCGCGCCTACATCAACGGCGACCTGGGCTATAAGACCGACCTGGACTATCGCCGCAGCGCCGACGGCGCCATCGGCCAGTGGGACTGGCACCACAAGATCGAGAACCGGCGGATGGAAATGCCGGACGTGGCCCTGGACCTGGCGCAGGCCATGCGTCAGAACCCGCACCTGCAGCTGCTGTCGCTGAATGGCTGGTACGACATGGCCACCCCGTTCTTCGGCACGGAATACGACATCGGCCACATGGAGCTGGAACCGGCGCAGCGGAAAAACGTGACGTTCAAGTATTACCCCTCCGGCCACATGGTGTACCTGAACCCCGAGGCGCTGAAGCAGATGGTGGCCGACCTGGACGCCTTCTACGACAAGGCGGCGCCAGCCGCGCCGTAAGGCTTCCCAAGAGGCACCGCGACCAGCCAGCGGCATGGGAGCCATGCCGCTGGTAGCCCGCGACTGCGGGCGCCGGAGCGAGCACCGCAGGGCGCAGCGAGGAAGCCAAGCCAGCGGATGCTGGCGCCCGGCGCATGAGGGAACACTAAAATAAGGTCACGATGTCGCCCCCCAAGCAACGGGCTGGACAGCGGGCTTGCCATCAAACATCAAACAATTTGATGACAACCCGCAACAGGGAGCTTGGGGATGCGTAAGACGATCGTGGCGTTGACGGCAGTGCTGCTGACCTCCGTCGCCGTGGCCGGATGGGCTGATGACAAGAAGGACAAGGGCGGCGACGACGACGCGCCCAAGGGCAAGGTGGCGGAACAGATCGAGGCGGCCACCGCCCGGGCACCCGTGACCGAGACGGCCAAGACCACGTCGCATACCGTCACCATCAAGGGCAAGAGCATCCGCTATCAGGCGACGGCCGGCACCCTGACCATCCGCGACAATGACGGCAAGCCCACGGCTAGCGTCTTTTACGTCGCCTACACGGCCGAGGGCGCACCGGCGGCCAAGCGGCCGGTGACCTTCCTCTATAACGGCGGCCCCGGCTCGGCCAGCCTGTGGCTGCACATGGGGTCCTTCGGGCCCATCCGGGTGCGCACGGCCAGCCCGGACAACAACGCCCCCGCGCCCTATACTTTCACCGCCAACGACGACAGCCTGCTGGACAAGACCGACCTGGTGTTCATCGACGCCATCGGCACCGGCTATTCCCGCCCCCTGGGTGAAGCCAAGGGCAAGGATTTCTGGGGCGTGGACCAGGATGTGGACGGTTTCGCCCGCGCCATCAGCCGCTATGTCAGCCTCAACAACCGCTGGAACTCCCCCAAATTTCTGTTCGGGGAGTCCTACGGCACCACGCGGTCGGCGGCCCTGTCCAACCGGCTGCAGCAGGATGGCATGGACCTGAACGGCGTCATCCTGCTGTCGTCCATCCTGAACTACGGCATCCTGCAGCCGGGCTATGACGAGGGCTACATCGCCTTCCTGCCCAGTTACGCCGCCACCGCCTGGTACCACAACCGCATCCCCAACAAGCCGGCCGACCTGGCCGCCTTCGTGCAGCAGGCGCGTGTCTTCGCGCGCGGCCCCTATGCCGCCGCCCTGGCCAAGGGCCAGACCATATCGGCGGAGGAAGAGGACGCCGTGGCCAAGCAGCTGGCCACCTTCACCGGCCTGTCTCCGGACTACCTGAAGCGCGCCAAGCTGCGCATCGACCTGTTCCGCTTCCAGAAGGAGCTGTTGCGCGACAAGCGGCAGACGGTGGGCCGCTTCGACAGCCGCTTCCTGGGCGTGGACACGGACGCCGCCGGTGAGGGGCCGGAGTACGACCCCTCCGACAGCGCCATCAACAGCGCCTTCATCTCCAGCCTGCGCGCCTATCTGGCGGGCGACCTGGGCTATAAGACGGACCTGGAGTATCGTGCCGGGTCCGACGACGCCAACGAGCAGTGGGACTGGCACCACAAGGTGCCCAACGTCGGCAAGCTGGAGGTGCCGGACGTAGCGTTGGACCTCAGCCTGGCCATGCGCCAGAACCCGCACCTGCAGCTGCTGTCGCTGAACGGCTATTACGACATGGCGACGCCGTTCTTCAACACGGAGTACGACATCAACCACATGGCGCTGGAACCGGCGCAGCGAAAGAACGTGACGTTCAAGTACTATCCGTCCGGGCACATGATCTACCTGAACCCGGACGCGCTGAAGCAGCTGGTCGTCGACCTGGATGCCTTCTACGATAAGGCTACCTCGGGCGGCGCATAAGAGCGGACCGCTTTACCCTGGCCCAACAAGCACTTGCCCGGTGATGGGCTTGGCCTCATCTTCGATCCATTCCGCCGCCGACGTCCCCCGGGATGCCGGCGGCCAACAACGATTGGGGTAAGCGATGCGCGCTGCCGTTCTGGCATTGACCGTGATCCTGGGCACGACCTCCCTCACGGCGGCGGCCCCGCCCCCGCCGGCCACCAGCCCGGCCGCCCCCCTGATCGAGCGCGCCAAATTCTTCGGCAACCCCAGCCGCACCCAGGGCAAGCTGAGCCCCGACGGCAAATGGCTGTCCTGGATCGCGCCGCGCGACGGCGTGCTGAACATTTGGGTGGCCCCCGCCAGCGACCCCACCAAGGCCAAGGCCCTGACGGCGGAGAAGACCCGCCCCATCCGCCAGCATTTTTGGTCCCCCGACGGCAAGATGATCCTGTTCGTCAACGACAAGGGCGGGGACGAGAATTTCGTGTTGTACGGCGTCAACGTCGCCACGGGCGAACAGCGCACCCTGACGCCGCAGGAAAAGACGCGCGTCGACATCATCGGCACCAGCCACCACATCAAGGACCGCATCCTGGTTGGCCTGAACAACCGCGATCCCAAGTGGTTCGACGTCTACAGCCTGGACTTGGCCAAGGGCAAACTGACCCTGGTGTTCAAGAACGAGGGCTATGCCGGTTTCGTCGCGGACGAGTCCCTGAAGCTGCGCCTGGCGGCCAAGTCGCGGCCCGATGGCGGAACCGACTTCTTCCGCGTGGCCGACAATAAGGTTGAAGCCCAGCCGCTGGGTGCGGTCGGGCTGGATGACAGCCTGACCACCAACCCCCTGGGCTATACCGAGGACGGCAAGACGCTGTACTGGATCGATAGCCGCGGCCGCGACACCGCCGCGCTGATCGCCCAGGACGCCGCCACCGGCACCACCCGGGTGGTGGGCCAAAGCGACAAGGCCGATGTGGGCGACGTCCTGGCCGATCCCAAGACGGGGGTGATCCAGGCCTATGCCATCGACTATCTGCGCACGGAATGGACGGCGCTGGATCCCAAGATCGGCGCGGAACTGGACTTCCTGAAGTCTCAGCTGAAGGGCGACATCCACGTCACCAGCCGCACCGACGACGACGGCGCCTGGACCGTGGTGGTGGATCCGGTCACGGCGCCGGCGGCGACATACCGCTTCGACCGCAAGGCCCACACCCTGACCAAGCTGTTCGTGAACCGGCCGGAGCTGGAGGGTGCCGACCTGGCCGCCATGCACCCGGTGGAGATCAAGGCGCGCGACGGTCTGACGCTGGTGTCCTACCTCACCCTGCCGGCGGGCAGCGACGGCAAGGGCGATGGGCATCCCGACCAGCCCCTGCCCATGGTGCTGTTCGTGCATGGCGGCCCTTGGGCGCGAGACGGTTACGGCTACAACGGCTATCACCAGTGGCTGGCCAACCGGGGCTATGCCGTGCTGTCGGTCAACTATCGCGGCTCCACCGGCTTCGGGAAGAACTTCATCACCGCCGGCAACCTGCAATGGGGCCGCAAGATGCATGACGACCTGATCGACGCCGTCGACTGGGCGGTCAAGCAGGGCATCACCACCAAGGACAAGGTGGCCATCATGGGCGGGTCCTACGGCGGCTATGCCACCCTGGCCGGCCTGACCTTCACCCCCGACGCCTTCGCCTGCGGCGTGGACATCGTGGGCCCCAGCAACCTGGCCACCCTGCTGAAGACCATCCCGCCCTATTGGGAGGCGGGCAAGCAGCAGTTCTACAAGCGCATGGGCGACCCGACGACGGAGGACGGCCGCCAGCTGCTGCACGACGCCTCCCCCCTGTTCAAGGCGGCGGATATCAAGAAGCCGCTGCTGATCGGCCAGGGCGCCAACGATCCCCGCGTCAACCAGGCGGAGTCGGACCAGATCGTGAAGGCGATGAAGGAGAAGAACATCCCCGTCACCTACATCCTGTTCCCCGACGAGGGCCACGGCTTCGCCCGGCCGGAGAACAGCATCGCCTTCAACGCCGCCGCCGAACAGTTCCTGGGCGCCTGCCTGGGCGGCCGGGCGGAGCCCTTCGGCGCCGCCTTCAAGGGCTCCAGCATCACCGTGCCCGACGGGGCGCAGTTCACGCCGGGACTGCAGGCGGCGCTGGCGGCCAAGTAAGCGTGTGACGGGGGAAGTAATGGGGCACGGGGGGGTGATGGGTATGGCGGGGGGTTGGGCGCGGGCGCATCGGGTAGGCATGGCGGCGGCCCTGCTTCTTTTCCTGTCCCTGCCGACCCTATCCCTGCTGGCGGCGGCGCAAACCGCCGCCGACAGCCCACCCACCGTCACCATCACCGGCAACCGCTTCACCGTCGAGACGCTGACCCAGGCGACGGAAGGTTTCGTCCAGGACCATGGTCATCCCTCCCCCCGGTTGAACCAGCTGACCCGGTGGGAACGTCCCGTCTGTCCAGAGGCGATCAACGTGCCGGCCGACGTGGCCGCATTTCTCACCACCCGCATCAAGACGGTGGCGGGCCAAGTGGGCGCGCCGACCCGGGACGGCTGCAAGCGTGATATCGAGATCATCTTCTCCGATACGCCCCAGGCCGTGATGGATGCCGTCGCGGATAAACGCTCATTCCTGCTGGGCTATCACTTCGTCAACCAGACCAAGGCGTTGAGCAAGGTCACCCAGGCCATCCAGGCATGGTACGTGACCGCCGTGCGCGACGGCGCCGTCACCGTGGTGGACGACCCGTATTACGCCTCAGGCATGCATTCCGACGATCCCTTGAAGGACCAGTTCCACGGCAACGGCGGCAGCCGGCTGTCCCACGACATGGCCAGCGTCTTCGATAATATCGTCGTGATCGTGGACACCACCAAGATCGAGGGAGAGACGTTCGGCAGCCTGGCCGACTACCTGGCCATGCTGGTCCTGGCCCAGCCGGCCAGCGCCGTGGACCAGTGCAACCCCCTGCCCAGCATCCTGAGCCTGTTCTCCGACGCCTGCCCATCGGCACAGCGGGTCCGGTCGCTGAGCCCGGCGGACAGGGCCTATCTGGAGGGGCTCTATTCCGTCGCCCCGGACGCGACCGGCAGCCTGCAGCGCGCCACCATCGCCACCCACATGCTGGACAGCCTCAAGACCAGCACCCTCGCCGCAGACGGCGGGACACCCGCGGCGAAATAATCCATGCCGATGCACCCCCTGCATCCGGCGCGCCAAACGACTTTTACCACGTCAGCGGGTTGACGCCGGATAGACGGCGATAGAGCTGAACGCGCGACCGTCATGCGCGGGAACGGCCGTGATCTGGGGATAGAGCGCGGTTGCGGCGCGAATGCGCGCGATGGCCGTCTGTATTTCGGAGCGGTTTTCGCCAATCAGGAACCGCATCATCCAAGGCTTCTCCGCCGGCCGCGCCAGCCCTTCCATCTGCCAAACGAGATCACCGACGAAGGCATAGCGCTTCCCCGAGGGCAAGTTGACGAAGACGACGACCGAGTCCGGCGTATGGCCGGGCGCCGGTACGATCACGACCGAGCCGTCGCCGTAAACATCATGGCTGCTTGGGAAACCGAGATAGGCACCGCCGTCGAAGTGATAGGCCTGATAGCTGACCGCGTGGAAGCTGTTGAGCACCTCGGTACCCTCACCATGCGAGTCGATAAAGCGCTGGCCGGCATCATCCACCAGTACGGGTATACCGTGGAAATCATCCACGCCGCTGATGTGGTCCCAGTGTGCATGGGTTGGAATGATCGCGGTAATCGTGTCGGCCTGCACCCCGGCCAACTGATCGATGATGGGCGTGCCAAGGTGGTGAGGCGACTGTTGGAGCGATGGCAGCAGTTTGAGTTGCTGCTCGACATTCCGCCCGAACCCCGTGTCGATCAGCAGGTTTCCCTTGGGATGCCGCACGAGCACGCCGCTCGCGGCGAATGCGCGCTTCTCGCTCCACGAACCGCCCCGAAATGCCAACGCCGCGGGGGTTTCGTATGTCCCTGTCGGCATCACGCTGATCGACATGGCCGCCGGAGGCGTGGCTGACGGCAGCGCCCCGACATCGACTTGCGGCACGTCGAGCCGGATCGGAGCGAAAGTCCAGGCGAACGAAAGCAGCGCCACCATGAGCACTATCGCGAGCCCGATCAGCGTGCTGTTGATCGGGCGGCGGCGCATCCGCGCCAAGAGCGCGTTCCCGCCTTCGATAGCTTGAGCCATTGATCTGCCTTTCGTGTAACAATAACGCATATTATCGCTACAACGATAATGACGACTATCGTTAGGAGTCAACACGCATGAGGGATTGGTCCCCCGATCATCCGCGAGCGAAGGTGATGGCGCGCAAGCGCGCTGCGATCGTGGCGGCCGCCGAGCAGGCGTTCGTGCGGGACGGCTATGCGGGCAGTGGAATGGAGAGCATCGCCCGTGAGGCTGGCGTTTCCATCATGACGCTGTACCGCCATGCTCGAACCAAAGACGATCTGTTCGCCGCGGTAATGGAAAGCGCGTGCCACCCGGCCGATATGGAAGAGTCGGTCAGGATCGAAGATGTTTTGAAGAAGTCGCTCGCGGACATTCTTCTCTTTGTCGGCGTGATGTTCCAGGAGCGTATTCGTGGCGCGAAGACGACCAACCTGCTCCGGGTCGTCATGACCGAGATACGACGATTTCCACACCTTGGTGCGCTGGCATACGATGGCCTGATCAATGCACACGTCGAAAGGCTGGACTCTTTCCTGTCAACTCGGGCCGAGACATCCGGGGTGCCGGCGGAGCGACGGCGCAAGATCGGCCATGATTTCTTCGAGCGGTTGGTCGGTCTCGATGACTATCGTGTGCTGCTTGGGCTGCCGGCTCCGTCGGAGCAGGACATGCGCAGGCGGGCGGAACTGGCCGCCCGGGAAGCTGTTGCGGAGTTGGGGAGGGAGCAACCCGCTTCCAATCCGCACGAACCTTGAGGCGCCAATCCCTTCCTGACCTGATCGGTCCCGAGCGCCGGTTCATCCCCGCCCCCGCCAAAAGCGCCTAACGATCTTGTTAAAATCGATGTTGCGATCGTTTCTCATTATCAGTATCAGGGTGCCGACCGATCCTGACTGAATAATGGAAACACGATGAAAAAGTGCGCCGTGTCGATGCTTGCCCTGTTGGCGGCGATGCAGGCCCCCTTGCGGGCCCAGGCCACGGAAGCGATGGACGCTGCCGTGGACACGACGGCCGCCGCCACCGACGCCGGCCAGGAAAAGACCCTGGACGACATCATCGTGAGCGGCACGCAGGCCCCCTCCTTCAAGGCGGAGGTGGTGCAGGTCGGCGCCTTCCGGAATCAGTCGCTGCTGGACACGCCGCTGACCGTCGCCATCCTGCCGCGCGCCTTGCTGGACGCGCAGGGGGCGCAGGGGCTGGACGACGCGCTGCGCAACACGCCCGGCGTGACGCAGCAGTCCACCAGCCCCCTGACCAGCAACAACTTCGTCTCGCGCGGCGTGCTGATGAACGCCCGCACCAACTATCGCCTGAACGGGTCCTTGCCCATCATCAACCTGGGGCCCATCCCCATCGAGAACAAGCAGCGGGTTGAACTGCTGAAGGGCGTGTCGGCGCTGTACTACGGTATCAGCACACCGTCAGGCATCGTCAACGTGGTGACCAAGCGGGCGGGGTCCGACCCCGTCACCAGCTTCACCCTGAACGGCGACAACAACGGCAGTTTCGGCAGCGGCTTCGACATTGGGCGGGAGTTCGGCGACCACAACGAATACGGCGCCCGCATCAACGGCTATGCCTCGCGCATCGGCACGCCGGTGAATGATGTGGACGGCCGGCGCTGGTTGATGAGCGGCGCCTTTGACTGGCGCGCCAATGAGCGCCTGACCTTCAAGCTGGACACCGAATACTACCGCCGTGAGATGGATGAGCCGGGTGGCATCACCCTGCCCAGCGCGGTGGGTGCCAAGGGCGGCAACGGGGGCACCATCATCCTGCCGTCCATCCCGGACCCCAGCCTGCGCTTCGCCCCACTGAACGCGCCCTACAACACCTGGGCCACCAACGTAGTGGGCCGCGCCGATTACGCCATCACCGACGACTGGTCGGCCCGCGCGGAATTCGGCGTCGCCTCCACCAGGCGGCAGCGCACCATCGCCAACCTAGGGTCCATCAACCTGGCCACCGGCGCCGGCACGGTGAGCGGGACGTACACGCCCGACCAGGAATATCGCAACCAGAACCTGCGGCTGGAGGTGTCTGGCAAGCTTGACACAGGCCCGGTCAGCCACGAACTGCTGGTGGGCTTCAGCCGGAACCGGCAGACCCAGGAGGACCAGCACCAGCAATCCTACACGGCGGTGAAGCAGAACCTGTACGACCCGCTGACCATCCCCTATGACAGCCTGAAGTTCACCACCACCAAGCTGAACGCCGGCAGCGTGAACATCGATACCGGCGGCTACGTCATGGACATGGCGCACCTGGGCGATCACTGGCTGCTGATCGCCGGCGCCCGCTATGTCGATTACGACACCGCCTCCGCCGCCCGAAACTATGCCGTGCAGACGGTCACCCCGACCGCCGGGCTGGTTTACAAGCTGACGCCCAAGTCCAGCTTGTACGCCACCTATATCGAGGGCCTGGAAAGCGCGGGCACGGCACCCGACGGCACGACCAACGCCGGCACCATCCTGGACCCCGTGGTCAGCAAGCAGGTGGAGGTGGGCGGCCGCATGGAAGTGGGCGGCGCCATGATGTCGCTGGCCTGGTTCCACATCGACCGGGGCCTGGCCTACACCGACATCCACAACACCTACGTCCTGAACGGACAGGCCATCCATCAGGGCGTCGAAGCCTCCGTCCAGGGGGAGGTGCTGCCCGACCTGTCGATCATGGTCAGCGGCCAGTACCTGAACGCCCTTCAGGAGAACACCGGCAGCGTCTACCAGGATGGCCGGCGGGTGGAGAACACGCCGCGCTGGTCCGGTTCCATCTTCGCGGAATACCATCCGGACCTCCTGGACGGCGTCGGCCTGAACGCGGGTGTCTACTACACCGGCGATCGCGCGGCGGATGCGCAGAACCGCGCCACCTTGCCCGCCTACACGACGCTGAGCCTGGGGGCCAGCTACAAGACCCAGGTGCAGGGGAATGGCCTGACCCTGCGCGTCAACGCCGACAACGTGACCAACGAGCGTTACTGGGCCACCGGCGGCCCCACGCTCTACTCGGGCATGCCGGCCACGGTGCGCTTCTCCGCCACGCTTGATTTGTGAGGTCCTCAGGCGCCGGAGTTGTTCGTTTTCCTCGGGCGCCGGCAGGCCCGTCCAAGCCTTTGGCCGCCCTCGTTCCGCTCCTCCGGTGCTCACTCCGGCGCCTGCGGTCACAGGCCGAGCGACCAAAGATTGTCGTCAGCGCCCCCGGCATCGATTCTTTGATGCTGGGGCATGGCTGCCCTTGAAATTTCATGAGCGTGTTCGCTTGACACGCCCGGCCGATGCCGCTTTTATCCTGGGCATCATGACCGACACCACGACCACCCTGCTGCTTCTTATGAACCCGGCCTCCTGAGAGGACCGGGGATTTCGTCATAAGTTTGCGCAAGGTTCGTGAGTTTACCACATGTCGTGTCACGTCGCCCCCAGGGGCTCTTCTGCCAAGACCAGCATCGCCGCCGCCAGCGCCCAGCCGCTGACCCTCGCCGCGCGCCTGCTCCTTACCGGCGGTCGCCGGGCCTGACGGCCATCCGGCGGCTGTACCCTTGGCCGTATTCACCCCCCGACTGAATACATTGCAGCAGAGACGCCCTGACCATGTTGCGCGATCCCTCCACCAAGTACCGCCCCTTCGCCCACGCCGACCTGCCCGACCGCACCTGGCCGTCACGCACCATCACCCGGGCGCCGCGCTGGCTGTCCACCGACCTGCGCGACGGCAACCAAGCCCTGATCGACCCCATGGACGCGGAGAAGAAGCAGCGCTTCTTCGACATGCTGGTGAGGATCGGCTTCAAGGAGATCGAG
The DNA here is from genome assembly GCF_007828035.1 of Nitrospirillum amazonense. Taxonomy (GTDB): domain Bacteria; phylum Pseudomonadota; class Alphaproteobacteria; order Azospirillales; family Azospirillaceae; genus Nitrospirillum; species Nitrospirillum amazonense. The sequence goes on from NZ_VITV01000002.1 coordinate 857,964, forward strand.
GTCGGCTTCCCCTCCGCCTCGCAGACCGAATTCGACTTCGTGCGCAGCCTGGTGGAGGGCGGCAAGGTGCCCGACGACGTCACCATCCAGGTGCTGACCCAGGCGCGGCGCGACCTGATCGAGCGCACGTTTGAGAGCCTGCGCGGCGCCCCCCGCGCCATCGTCCACATGTACAACGCCATCTCCCCCGCCTGGCGCCGCATCGTCTTCGGCATGGACCGGGCGGGCATCAAGGACATCGCCGTCAAGGGCGTGACCATCATGCGTGAGCAGGCGGAGAAGTATCCCGAGACCGACTGGATCTTCGAATACTCGCCCGAGACCTTCAGCACGGCTGAGCCCGACTTCGCCCTGGAGGTGTGCGAGGCGGTGCTGGACGTGCTGCAACCCACGCCGGACAAGCCCGTCATCCTGAACCTGCCGGCCACGGTGGAAGCCGCGGGCCCCCACATCTACGCCGACCAGATCGAGCGGTTCTGCCGCCAGATCAGCCGCCGCGACAGCGTCATCATCAGCGTCCACCCCCACAACGACCGGGGTACCGGCGTGGCCGCGGCGGAACTGGCGGTACAGGCCGGCGCCGACCGTGTCGAGGGCTGCCTGTTCGGCAATGGCGAACGCACGGGCAATGTCGATTTGGTGACCCTGGGCCTGAACCTGTACACCCAGGGCGTGGACCCGGGCCTCGACTTCTCCGACATCCAGTCGGTCGTCCAGACGGTCCAGTACTGCAACCAGATTCCGGTGCACCCCCGCCACCCCTATGCCGGTGAGCTGGTGTTCACCGCCTTTTCCGGATCGCACCAGGACGCCATCAAGAAGGGCTTCGCGGCGCAGGCCGGCCGCAACGATCAATTCTGGGACGTGCCCTACCTGCCCATCGATCCCACCGACCTGGGCTGTGGCTATGAGGCCGTCATCCGCGTCAACAGCCAGTCGGGCAAGGGCGGCATCGCCTGGGTCATGGAACAGGACAAGGGCCTCAAGCTGCCCCGCCCCCTGCAGATCGACTTCAGCCGGGTGGTCCAGGGCTATGCCGACGAGACCAGCCGCGAGCTGACTGCCGCCGACATCTGGTCCATCTTCCAGGACACCTACTGCCTGACCGGCCTGCAGCGTTTCGAACTGATCGACTATCAGGAGACCGGCACCGCCGGCAGCAAGGAGCGCGTGTTCGCCGGCCGGATCAGCGTGGGCCGCGAGGAACGCAGCATCAGCGGCCGGGGCAATGGCCTGCTGTCCAGCGTGCTGGCCGCCCTGAAAGCCGACTGCGGCGTGGACCTGGACATCGTGGATTACCAGGAACACGCCATCGGCCACGGCGGCGACGCCCGCGCCGCGGCTTACGTCGAATGCCGCACTGGCGACGGCCGCAAGGTCTTCGGCGTGGGCATCGACACCGACGTCGCCACCGCCTCCGTCCGCGCCGTGCTCAGCGCCGCCAACGGAGTGGGCTGAGCAACCAGGGTTCAGGGCCGTCCCGCTTGCGGACGGCCCTGCCCCGGCGCCCGCGCGAAATCGATGAAGGCGCGCAGGGCGGCGGGCAGGTGCCGGCGGCTGGGGTAGTAGAGGAACAGGCCGGGGTAATAGGGGCACCAGTCTTCCAGCACCCGCACCAGGCGGCCCGACGCGACCAGTTCGGTTATCCGGGCGTCGAACACATAGGCCAGGCCCATGCCGGCCAAGGCCGCGTCCACCATCAGATCCTGGTCGCTGAGGGTCAGGGGGCCATCGACCTCCACATCCAGCGCCACGCCCGCCCGCTCGAATTCCCAGCGATAGAGCACGCCGTTGAGGAAGCGGTAGCGGATGCAAGGTAGGCCGCGCAGATCGTGCGGGGTGGCCGGCACCGGATGGCGTTCGAAATAGGTGGGCGATCCCACCACAGCGAAGCGCTGGCGGGGGCCTAAAGGTACCGCGATCATGTCGCCGGCGATGCTCTCGCCGAAGCGCACGCCGGCGTCGAAGCCGCCGGCCACCACATCGACCAGCGCGTCATCCACTACCATCTCCACCCGCACGTCGGGGAAGGCCGCCAGGAAGCGCAGCACGAGGGGCAGCAGCACCAGCCGCGCCGCCGCCTGCGAGGCATTCAGGCGCAAGGTGCCCACGGGCTGGCCACGCAAGCTGTTCAAATCCTCGATGGCGTCATGGATGTCCAGGAAGGCCGGGCGGATGCGGACGTACAGCCGCTCTCCCGCCTCGGTCAGGGCGACGCTGCGCGTGGTGCGGTTGACCAGGCGCAGATCCAGCCGTTCCTCGATGGCGCGCAAGGCGTGGCTGAGGGCGGATGGCGTCACGCCCAGTTCCACCGCCGCCTTGCGAAAGCTGCGATGGGTGGCGATGGCCAGGAAGACGGACAGCTCCGCCGGATCGATGCGTTTCATAGGCCGATATTATTGATGAAGTTGTCTCATCAGGCTAACGCAAATTCCTTGGATTAATTCATCAGATGCGCGGCGCTAGCTTTCCCTTCGTCAGCCGGCGGCACTGGGCTCCGGCCCCCAAACAAAGGAGAGCATCATGCGTGTCTGGTTCATCACCGGGGCGTCCCGGGGTTTCGGCGCCCTGATCACCGAGCAGGCCCTGGCCGCCGGCGATGCCGTGGTCGCCACCGCCCGCGACCCGTCCACCGTCACCGCCCGCTTCGGATCCCTTCCCCGCCTGCTGGCCGCCAAGCTGGACGTGACCAACGAGGCGCAGGCCCAGGCGGCGGTGGAACAGGCCATCAAGACCTTCGGCCGCATCGACATCCTGGTGAACAACGCCGGCTATGGGCTGCTGGGCGGCGTGGAGGAAGCCAGCGGGGCGGAGGTGGAACGCCTGTTCGCCACCAACGTCTTCGGCTTGCTGGCCGTGACCCGCGCCGTGCTGCCGCATATGCGCCGCCAGCGCGCCGGTCACATCATCAACCTGTCGTCCATCGGCGGCTATCAGTCCTTCATCGGCTGGGGCCCCTATTGCGCCACCAAGTTCGCAGTGGAAGGCCTGACCGAGGCGCTGGCGCTGGAGGTCGCCCCCCTAGGCATTCATGCAACCGTGGTGGAGCCCGGCTTCTTCCGTACCGACTTCCTGGATGACCAGTCGCTGGCCCGCACCAAGGCGCAGATCGAGGATTATCACGCCACGGTGGGCGGCATGCGCGACTTCGCCGCTGGCGCCAACCATGCCCAGCCGGGCGATCCGGCCCGCCTGGCCCAGGCCTTCATCGCCCTGGTGAACGCGCCGCAGCCGCCCGTGCGCCTGCCACTGGGCAGCGACACGGTGGCCGCCATCGAGAAGAAGAACGCCTTCGTGGCCGGCGAACTGGCGCAGTGGCGGAAGGTGGCGCTGTCCACCGACTTTCCGGCCGGCGCGTGAGCAGACGGGGCGACCCTTCGAGGAGGGCCGCCCCGTCGCTATTGCGCCTGATCGCGCGCGAACTGCTGCGCGCACAGCCCTTGCGGCTGCCAATCCTGGATCAGGGTGGTCGGCGGCCGGGCGGCATCGTGCAGGATGAGGGCGAAGCCATGGCGCGGCGCCGTGCCGATGGCCATGAGCAGCATCGGCGGGCCACCTTCGATGACCAGGCTGTTGCCCGGTCCCCGCTCCTGCCGGGCACCGGCCGGCGTCTCCAGGCATGTATCCCCGGTCAGCGCATAGAAGGCCTCCGGCCCTGAATGCACATGCAGGGGCGCCGTCATGCCGGGCGTGAAGACCGACCGCAGATATTCCGCCGAATAGGAGGCAGCGGAGGTCACCGGCAGGGGCCCGATGTCCGCCACGTGCGTACCACCCTGCGGGGGCCGCCATCCTCTCCCTTCGATGGTGAACAGCCACACCTTGCCGAAGGCGGCGACGACGCTGCCCGTCTTGCTGGCCACCGCCTCCGCCGCCGCCTTGGAGGGGAAGGTGTCCAGGTGCCAATAAATGTCGCCCCCCGGCAAGGCGGCGATGTTCTGGTGGGCCATCAGGCAGGCGGGGCCGGCCGCCTCCTCCACGCCGCAAGGGCGGGCGGTCGCCTGTCCGAAGGCTGGACCAGCCATCAGCGTGGCGGCGATAACAGCCCCGACAGCATATGCTTTGCCCATAAGCCACTCCCCTCTATGGATGGCGCAGCATGTCCATCCCAAGGGCGGGGGCGCAATATCTCCGGGTAGATACAACTTTTCGTGGGATCATGAGGTGGGGTTGGGTCGCGCCGCGCAAACCTGCCTCCTGCCCGCCACCACTTGCCTACGCCGCGCCCTTTTCCGCCTTGCGCGCGGTGAAGCGGTTGACCGGAACCTCCAACCCCAGATTGTCGCGGAAGGTCTCGCCCTCATACTCCCGCCGCAGCAGGCCACGGTCCTGGAGGATGGGCACCACCGTCTCCACGAACACGTCCAGCTGCTTGGGCAGCGCCTCGAAGAAGACGAAGCCGTCGGCGGCCTTGGCGTCCAGCCACTGCTGGAACTTGTCGGCGATCTGTTCCGGCGTGCCGACGAAGTTGCCGCGCGGTGTGGCGAAGCGCTGGGCCACCTGGCGCAGGGTGAGGCCGTCGCGCTTGGCGGCGCTGACGATCTTCAACACGCTGCTCTGGTTGCTGTTGAGGCCGACGGCGGTCACGTCCGGGAAGGGCGCGTCCAGGTCGTACTGGCTGAAATCGTGGTCGTTGAACGGCCGGCCCAGCATGGACAGGGCGTTCTCGATGGACACCAGGTTGGCCAGTTCCTGGTACTTCGCCTCGGCCTCCGCCTCGGTGGCGCCCACCACCGGCGCCACGCCCGGCAGGATGAACACCTTCTCCGGGTCGCGGCCGAAACCGGCCGCCCGCGCCTTCACGTCGGCGTAGTAGGCCTGCGCCTCCGCCAGATCATCCTGGCCGACGAAGATGGCGTCGGCGTGCCTGGCGGCGAAGTTCTTGCCGTCCTCCGACGCGCCGGCCTGGAAGATCACCGGCTGGCCCTGGGGCGATCGGGCGATGTTCAGGGGGCCCTTCACCTGGAAGAACTCCCCCTTATGGTCCAGGGTGTTGAGCTTCTTCGGGTCGAAGAAGACGCCGCTTTCCTTGTCATGGACCAGGGCGTCATCCTCCCAGCTGTCCCACAGGCCCTGGACCACATCCAGGTATTCGGCCGCCAGGCGATAGCGCTGGTCATGGGCCAGGTGCTGGGCCTTGCTGTAGTTGGCGGCGCTGCCCTCCAGCCAGCTGGTGACCACGTTCCAGCCCGCCCGGCCGCCGCTGATATGGTCCAGCGAGGCGAACTGGCGTGCCACGTTATAGGGCTCGCTGTAGCTGACGGTCAGGGTGCCGACCAGGCCGATATGGCTGGTGGCGCCGGCCAGCGCCGACAGGATGGTCAGCGGCTCGAACCGGTTCAGATAGTGGGGGCTGGACTTCTCGGTGATGTAGACGCTGTCGGCCACGAACAGGAAGTCGAACTTGCCCTTCTCCGCCACCTGCGCCTGGCGCTTGTAGAAGGCGAAGTTGGTGCTGGCGTCGGGCTGGGCGTCCGGATGGCGCCAGTCACCCCAGGTGCGGCCAACGCCGTGAAGGATGAAACCCAGTTTCAACTGCTTGCCCGCACTCATGATCGCCTCCGCTGAAATCAAGGCGGTCAGCATCCGGGCGGGACCGGCGCCACACAAACGAGTCTTCTCAATGAGACCGTTGAGTGGCGCCGGAACCAGTCGTGTTCCCTCAAACGTCGGGCGGCCACATCCGTGGCCTTGGCTCGTCCTCACATTCCGGTCCGCTCCGCTCCCCAGAATGCTCCGGCGGCCGCCGTCGCGGCCTACAGCGTCCCTGGACCTAGGCCCAGGGACGCTGAGGTCAGAACTTCTCCACCCACGGGCGCAATTCCACCTCCCAGGTCCAAGCGCTGCGGTGCTGGGTGTGGATGTGCAGGTATTCCCGGGCGATGGCGTCAGGGTCCAGCCATTTGTCCGCCGGCCCGTCTTCGCCGGGTTTGGACCAGCTGCTGGCCACGCCACCGTCGATGACGAAGTGGGCAACGTGGATATTCTGCGGCGCCAGCTCGCGCGCCAGGCTTTGCGCCATGCCGCGTAAAGCGAACTTTCCCATGGCGAAAGGGGTGGAACCCGCCAGGCCCTTCACGCTGGCGGTGGCGCCGGTCAGCAGGATGCTGCCCCGGCCCAGCACGCGCATCCGCACCGCCGCCGCCTGGGCCACCAGGAAACCGGCGTAAGCGGAGACGCGCAGGGATTCCAGGACCTGGGCAGGGTTCAGGTCCTGCACCGGCCCGCGGGCACGGGCACTGGCGTTGAACACCACCAGTTCCGGCACGCCCAGGTCGGTGTCGACCTGTTCGAAGAGGCGGGCCACCGCCTCGGGTTCGGCGGCGTCGACGGCGTAGGCTTGCGCCCCCGTCTCCGCCACCAGGTCCGCCAGCTTGTCCGTGTTGCGTGCGGCCAGCGCCACGCGGAACCCTTCCCTGGCCAACAGGCGGGCGAGCGAAGCGCTAATGCCCTTGCCCGCGCCAACAATCAGTGCCGATTTCCCCGTCATGATGCGTACTGCGCCTCACCGTTGCCGAAGGACCAGTTCTCCTTGGGTACCTCGACCAGGTTGATGAACACGTCCTCGCGCCGCAGCCCCAGCCGGGCGTGCAGGCCATCGGCCACCGCCTTGTAGAAGGCCTTCTTCACCTCCAGCGTCCGGCCCTGGTTCAGGGTGATTTGGATGATCACCGTGTCGCGGGTGCGGTGGATGCCGAGGTAATTGGCGTCGGCCACGAAGTCGCTGTCACCATGTTCGGTGATTATCTGGAAACGGTCATCCTTGGGCACGTTCAGGGTGCTGAGCATGGCCTCATAGATCACCTCGCCGATGGTGTGGCGGTATTCGGCGGACTTGCCTTTGACCAAGTCGATGCGGGCGAGCGGCATGGGATGTTCCTCCGGTTGTGGGCGGCCCTCAGCGGGACACCCAAATACGAGCATGCCGCATTTATGGGTAATTGCCCATATGATCGTTGACAGCGCCGCCGCGGGCGCGCCTGATACGCTGGTGCCCGTCTCCACCAGGACCATTCATGCCTAACACCGCCCCCCTTGCCGCCGACCTGTCCGAACCCACGCAGTGCAACTGCGCCGCCCTGCGCCAGGCCTCCCGCCGCCTGACCAAGTTCTATGACGCCGCCCTGGCGCCCACGGGGTTGGGCATTAATCAGTACTCCATCCTGTCCCGCCTCAACCGCCATGGACCCAAAAGCATTCAGGATTTGGCGGCCCTGCTGGCCATGGATCGGTCCACCCTAGGGCACCTGCTGCGCCCGCTGGAGAAGCGCAACCTGGTGCGCCTGACGATCACGCCGGCGGATAAGCGCCGCCGGGTGCTGGTGCTGACGGCGGAGGGGCAGGATCTGATCGCCCAGGCCCAGCCGCTATGGGCAGCGGCGCAAGCGCGGTTTGAGTCCGCCTTCGGCGGCGACAACGCCCTGACCCTGCGCGCCGTGCTGCGCCAGGTGGAAACGGCGGAACTGTCGGAAGCGCCTAGTAACACCACCAGTTCCGATCAGTTCTGATTGAATAAAATGCCATGTAATTGATAGCAAGATAGCGGCAGAACGCCGCAGGCCGCCGGCGCGCGACAGGATACAAGGTTAACGGGGGTAGCAATTGGACAGGTGCACCCCATGTCCTCTTCCTACAATGGGGTATCTCTTGTGGGAAATGGACAGGGGCCCCAGCGCAATCCGCTTCAGGAGCCGCCATGCCGCGTCTTGTCGATCTTTCCTTGCGCACCCGTATATTCTCCGCCTTCGCTTTGGTCTTGCTGGTGACCTTGGGCCTGGGGCTGTTCGCATTGGAGCGCCTTTCCCGCATCGAGGCGGCCGCCGCCGACCTGGGAACCGACGCCCTGCCCTCCATCGTCGCCAGCAATGAATTGCTGCAGGGCGTGCTTGAGGCCCGCCGCTTCCAGCAGGGCATGCTGCTGTCCACCGATGACGCGGCCCGGGCGGAACAGGAAAAGACGGTGACCCAGGAACTGGACCGCGTGGCCAAGGGCCGCCGGGCCTACGACCCGCTGATCACCATCGAGCGGCCGCAGATGGACCAGTTCGACAAACTGTGGCCGCGGTTCCTTGCCTCCTCCACCCAGGTCATCGACGCCCTGCACAAAGGCGACCGGGAAACGGCGCTGAAGCTGTACGCCGGCGAAAACCGCGAGCAGACCCGCGCCCTGGTCAAGGTGCTGACCGAGGCGGCGGACCTGAACTACCGCGCCGGACAGGACGCTTACGCCCAGCTGAGCCGCACCACTGGCATCTCGCGCCTGGGCACGCTGCTGGCGCTGGCCACGGCACTGGCCGTGGCTTTTGCCACCGGCGCCATCATGGTGCTGACCACCGGCCGCCCCACCCGTCAGCTGACAGCCGTCATGACGCGGCTGAGCCACCGCCAGCTGGACACCGCCATCCCCGGCGCCGACCGCCAGGATGAGATCGGCGCCATGGCACGCGCCGTCCAGGTGTTCCGCGACGGCCTGGTGGAGGCCGAGCGCCTGGCCGCCGCGCAGCGGGAGACGGAGGCGGCCAAGGCCCGCCGCGTGGCCGCCATCGACAGCCTGGTCAGCGATTTCGACCGCCAATCCTCCCACATCCTGCGCCAGTTCAGCGGTGCGGCCGCCGAATTGGACACCGCCGCGCAGAGCATGTCCGGCGTGGCGGAGGAAACCAACCGCCAGTCGGCCAGTGCCGCCGCCGCCGCGGGCCAGACCACCGCCAACGTCCAAACCGTGGCCGCGGCAGCCGAGGAGATGGCGGCCAGCATCGCGGAGATCAACCGCCAAGTGGTGCACGCCCAGGCCATCGCCGGCCGCGCCAGCGCGGACGCGCGCGAAACCATGGCCACCGTCGCCGGGCTGACCGATGCCACCCAGCGCATCGGCGAAGTGGTGACCCTGATCCAGACCATCGCCGAACAGACCAACCTACTGGCGTTGAACGCCACCATCGAGGCCGCGCGCGCCGGGGAGGCCGGCAAGGGCTTCGCCGTCGTGGCGGCGGAGGTGAAGGGCCTGGCGAACCAGACGGCCAAGGCGACGGAGGACATCGCCGCCCAGATCACGGCGGTGCAGCAGGTGTCATCCCGCACCTCCACCGCCATCCAGGCCATCGGCGCGGTGATCGAGGAGGTCAACAGCATCTCCACCTCCATCGCCGCCGCCATGGAACAGCAGGGCGCCTCGACCACGGAAATCAGCCGCAACGTGGGCCAGGCCGCCACCGGCACCCAAGGCGTGGCAGATGCGCTGGGCGCCGTGACAGAAGCCGCGGGCCAGGCCGGTGCCGCCGCCACCCAGGTGCTGGGCGCCGCCCATGACCTGTCGGAACAATCCGGCGTGCTGCAGGACCACGTCAGCCGCTTCCTGGCGGCCATCAAGGCGGCTTGATAACGGAACCCGGCGGGGGGGCGATCACCCCCGCCGGGTTCACCTGTCAGGGCAGCGACACCACGTTATTGGCCAGTGTCAGTTCCGGCTGGTCCAGCCCCACCCGCACGGTAGCACCCTGCGCCTTGAAGCTCTTGGGCAAGGGCAGCGTCACCTCCGCCGTGCGCGGCACCAGATCCAGGGGTGCCGCCAGCGCCGGCACGGGCGCCGTCGCCACCACCGTGCCGCTGGCGTCGACCAGTGACAGGATGCCGGCCGGCGCGGCGGCCCCGCCCAGGCTGTGCACGGTGGCGTGCAGCACGCCTTTTTCCACTCGCACATCGTCCCGGCCGATGCCCAGGTCGGGCCGGGTTTCCACCGGCGTGGTCGCCTGGTCCAGCGTGAACTCCAGCACCGTGGTCTGATGCGGCTGGAACACCAGGTCCACGCCGGCGCTGCGTTCCAGATCCACCGCCTTGGTCGTGGCCTCACCGGTGATGGCGTCACCTTCTCCGGTCGCCGCACCACTGACCATGCGCCAGTGGCCGGCGGTGACGTTCCAGGTGGTCATGCGCGCCGCCTGCGGCCGGTCGGATAGGTTGTAGGCCACCACCTTGAAATGGTCGCGCGTGGCGCCCGGCAGCAGGATCGCCACCTGCTCCGCCCCATCCGGCTCAGCGAAGCGCCAGCTGACGGTGTGGCCAGGGTAGAGATAGTTGCGGCGCAGCGCCACGCCGCCCAGGCGTTCCCGCTGCAGGACGTCGTTGGGCAGGTCCACCCGGTCGGACCACCAGTGCCCTTCGGTGTTCATGTACATCGTCTGCGACTTGGACTGGATGGCGGCGGCGTGCAACTCCTCCAGCCAGCGCTTGTCACCCGTCATCTGCCAGGCAATATAGGGCGCGAACCCGCTGTCGCCCCGCAGGGTCGCCGGCCCGGCCTTGTCGGCCTTGGCGGTCATGGCTTTGCCCCAGTCGTCACGGCGGCCCAGCACGTCGATGGCGTTCTCGTTCAGCTCATCGATGGCGCGCGGTCCCGCCTGGGCCACGCGCGACAGGATGGGGCTGAGGTACTTGGCGTCACCGGTCCAGCGGTAACTGGCCCAGAAGGTTTGCATGGCCCCGACCTCCCCCACCGCCTTGGCGAGGTCCCCATCCCGCTCCGCATCCGTGCGCCAGTTGATTTCCGCGGGGAAAGACAGGGTGCCGTCCTTGCCACCCGGCTTGCCGTGGGCGAGATAGCCGTCGGCCAGCCCTTGGATCAACGCGCGGGCCTTGGGGTTGGCGTTGTAGATGCCCATGAGGATGGCGGGATGGGTGATCATGAAGGAATGGGGCTTCTGCCACTCCCACGGCCCCTCACGGTAAGCCTGGGTGCCACTGAACCAGTTGGTGGCGAAGTGCACATGGCCGTTGGGATTGGGCAGGATGATGCGCTCCGCCAGCGCCTTGGTGGTGGCCATCAGCCGCTCCACCGTGCGCGGCTCGCCCCAGTTCAGGTACAGCGCTTCGCTGTTGCTGTTGATGCCTTCCTCATAGGAATGCAGCTCATCGGTGGCGATCGTGCCCAGGCCGTTGGTGATCATGCCGTTGCGGTACTGCGCGTCGATCAGGGCGCGCAGCGAGGCGTTGATCTTGTCCGGCTCCACGCCCATCAGGGCCAAACCGGGCCACTGCTCCGTCAGGTCGGTGTCGTCGGAGATGCCGCCGCCGAAATCGCCGTAGGGCACCTGGCGCTCATCGATCCACCAATCGACAAAGCGGCGCACCAGCTTCATGTCTTCCACTTGGCGGAAGGCCCACAGGGGCACGCCGGCCGGCGCCTGTGGCTGGGCGAAGGCGGGCCAGCCCTGCGCGCCATAGCTCATGTCCGCCCAGTAATAGCGGCCCAGCAGGTTGTCCGGATCCACGCGCAGCAGGTCGCTGACATCACCGAAGAGGCGGCGGTACAGGCGCTGGCGCTTGGAGGTGGTGTGCTCCTCCACCAGGAAGCCCCAGTTGTCCTTCACCTGGTTCAGGCGGTCGGCGATGTGCTCCACCTTCGCCTGCTCCCGATCCTTGAACACCAGGCGGATGCGGGCGCCGTCCAGGCTGTGGGCGGTGAAGTCGGGGGCGGCCGAGGCGACGGTCAGGTAAAGGCTGTCGTTGGTCAGGATGCGATCGCGCGTGTCCAGCCACAGGGTGCGCGCTTGGCCCGGCTTGACCGAGACCGACACATCGATCAAGTCGCGATCCGGCCAGATAGGGTCCTTGACCTGAATGTTCAGGGGGATCAGCCCGTCCTTGCCCGGGGCGACACTCAGCGCCGGCAGGTCGATGGCGATGCCGTCCAGACCGTCGTGCATATTCTCCCAGCCATAGGCCCAAGCGCGCATCAACGGCTGCGCCACCGGCGGATCGCCGAAGCCGGAGGGGATGAGGACATGCACGATGGGCATGCTGGCGCCGGCTTCCGCCGCCCGCTTGCGCACCGGCGCCTCGTTGGGCAGGGCCACAACCGTGCTGCGCTCGTTGGCCGGATAGCGGCCGGCGATGTAGCCGCGCAAGGCCGCCAGGTTGTCATAGTCGGGGGCCGCATCGGCGCGAATGGTGTAGCTCAGCTTCATCGTGCCCTGCGGCTCCGCCCCCTCGGTCACGTTGTAGGCCCAGATCTCCTGGATGGGGGTTTCCTGGGCCACGTTGGTGAAGCGCAGGCGCCCGCCCCGCCGGCTATCGAACTGGTCCACCGTGCGCACCGGCCCTTGGCGGCGCTTGGCCAGCGGCCTGAACGCGCCGTCCGCGCCGGCATAGTCCAGGCTGCCGTACGCGGCCCCCCTTATCTCCACACGATTGAAGGGTTCATCGGGAAGCGCCAGGTCCAGCGCCTGTCCACCCTCCACATAGGTGTTCCAGTCCGGCAGGGTAAAATAGTCATTGCGGCCGGGCAGGCGGGACCGGTTGTAGACACCCGGCCAAGTCGTCTCACTGATGCCGTCGGTGGCCTTCCACATCCATTCCTTCTTGTCCTTGGCATCCGCGAACTCGACCTTGCGGATGGCTGTCACCGGCGCCGTCAGCAGGGGCGGCGCCTTGTCCTCCCAGCCATAGCGATGCAGCCAGGCCTGGCGCGTGGCCGCGTCGGGCCCGGGGCCGGGTGCCGCGCCCAACATCTCGTTGCGCGCCAACGCCGCCATGTCGGCCGGCGCCAGCATGTGGTCGTAGATGCGGATTTCATCGACATCGCCGCCGCGCATGAAGCTGTAGCGGCTCTGCACCTGGTGGGGGGAAATGGTGCGTCCGGCCAAGCCGAACTGGTCCAGCCCAACGTCGTAATCGCCCTTGGCATCCTGGCGCGCCACTTCCTTGCCATTCAGATACAGGCGCACGCCCGTCGTCTCATCCCAGGCGAAGGCGATGTGGGTCCAGGCGTCGGGGGCCGGCGGCGTGTCCAGTGTGAAAGAGACGCGGGTGCGCGCCAGGTTGGCATCGGTGACGAAGGCGTCGAAGCCGTGGCCGTTCCAGTCAATGCGCAGCCAGGCCATGTCCCAGCTGGTGTGGTCGGCGAAGCCCACGCGGAAGATGACGAAGGGCGCCACCCCCATCGGATAGCGCGACCGCCAGAAGAAGGAGAGCGTGCCGCGCTGGGCGTAGATGTTGCCCGGCGCGTCCCAAGCCAGCACGCCATCGTCCGGCCACTCGATGGCGCCGCCGGACACACCGGTGGGGACTATCTTCACCTTGTCCTGGAAATTCGGCACGGCCTGCCCGCCGGCGACATCGGCGACGAAGCCGCTGTCGGCCGATACGCGGAACAGCAGGCCGCCGGCCTCGGCAGCCGCACGCACCGGCAGCGGCAGGATAGTTGTGGACAGCAGGCACGCAGCCAACGCCCGGCTGGCCTTGGTCATCCCGGACATGATCCCTCCCCTGGGTCCCGGCACGTCAGGGCGCCGGCTTCTTTTGGTCGGAAGCAAGGCTAAGCCATAATTGACACCGGTGGCAATTACCGGTTTCGGCCCCGAAGCGGGTCGCTTCGCCGCAGGGGTTGGCGTGCCGCCCCAGCCCTCGCCACCTGCATCCAGGCTCAAAGAAAAAGGCTCGCCTATTGGGGTAGCCAGAAAGAAACGGACGCGCATCAATGCAAACAAGCAACATTAATACGTTAATTAATGAACGCTTAAGGCCGCCTTCCAATACTTCACATCATCTTGACAACCCGGAGGCCCTTGATGTTTTCCAACATCCGAATCCTGTGGAAGATTGTCATCATCGTCGCTGCCATGGCCCTGGCGGCGGGCGGCATCGCCGCCGCCGGCCTGCTCGGGTTACGCACCATGGCGGACAACGCCACCGAGATTCAGGCCGCCGGCAACGCCGCCACCCTGAGCGCCCGCATGAGCCGGGAGCTGTCGACCATCAACCGGCTGGAATACCGGGTACTGGCCCTGCCGGAGGAATGGGAGGACGCGGCCAAGGCCAGGGACGTGGCCACGGCCACCCTGCAGGGCCGGCTGGACGCCCTGGAAAAGCTGGTGACCCCGGATGAGCGGCCGCAGCTGGACGCGGTGCGCGCGGCCTATGCCGACTACGCCCCGGTGATGGCGACGCTGTTCGACAAGGTGCGACAGGCCCGCGACGGTGGCGGCGGCTCCCGCACTGGCCTGGTGGACGCCATCCACGACTCGCGCGCCCATGTCGCCGCCTTGCAGGACAGGATGAAGGCGCTGGTCGATACGCTGGAGCAGCGCTCCGTCGCGGTGAATGAGCATGCGCAGCGCGCGGCCCGCATGGCCACCCGCCTGATGGTGCTGTTCGCGGCAGTGGGCATCGCCGCCGGCCTGGCGGTGGGCTGGCTGGTGGCCCGCCACGGCTTGCTGCGTCCCATCACGCTGGTGGTGGGCAGCCTGCGCGCGCTGGCCGACGGGAAGCTGGAGGCCGAAGTGCCCTGCGCCGACCGGGGGGATGAGATCGGCGACATCGGCCGCGCCGCGCTGGTGTTCCGCAACAACGCGCGGGAGGCTGACCGCCTGCGCGCCGCCCAGGCCACCGAGCAGCAGGCCAAGGCCCGCCGCGCGGAGGCGCTGGAGGGCCTGGTCGCCCATTTCGAGGCGCAGTCGGCCGACCTGGTGCACCTGCTGGCCAGCGCCGCGACGGAGATGGAGGCCACGGCCACATCCATGGCCGGCCTGGCCGACCAGACCAACCAGCGGTCTGGCGCCGTGGCCAGCGCCTCGCATCAAGCGGCGCTAAATGTGCAGACGGTGGCCGCCGCGACGGAGGAGCTGGCCTTGTCGGTGAAGGAGATCGCGCAGCAGGTCAGCCATTCCCGCGACATCGCCGACAAGGCGCAGGTGGAGATGGAGGACACCCGCACCACCGTGGCCCAGCTGGCCGACGCCGCGCAACGCATCGGCGGCATCGCCCAGCTGATCGCCGGCATCGCGTCGCAGACCAACCTGCTGGCGCTGAACGCCACCATCGAGGCAGCACGGGCCGGAGACGCCGGCCGGGGCTTCGTCATCGTCGCCAACGAGGTGAAGTCGCTGGCGACGCAAACCTCCAAAGCCACGGATGAGATCGCGGGCCGTATCGCCGAGATCCAGGCCCTGACCGGCCGCACCGTGGGCGCCATCGACCACATCAACGGCACCATCGCCACCCTGTCGGAAATCGCCGTGGTCATCGCTTCGGCCGTGGAGGAACAGACCGCCGCCACCAACGAGATTGCCCGCAACGTGAACGAGGCGGCCCAGGGCGTGGGCGACGTCTCCACCACCATCACCGACGTGAACCACGCCGCCATCACCACCGGCGACGCCGCCGGCCAGATCGTCAACGCGTCGGGCCAGCTATCCCGCCGGGCGGAAACACTGAACCGTGAGATCGCGACGTTCATCAGCGGTGTGAAGGCGGCTTAGTCCACCCCCAATCGCCGGGCGGCAGTCGCGGCTCAGGTTTTCCGTCTTCGCTTGCGGCCAAGTGGCCTTAACCAACTCCCGCCTTGGAGGGCGCCGGCGATCCCCGTATGGTGCCACCGGTTACCGCCCCATAGCTGGAGCCCACGACATGCAGTCCCTCTATCGCGCCGCCGACGACCGTTACGAAACCATGCCCTATCGCCGCTGCGGGCGCAGCGGCCTGGATTTGCCCGCCATCTCGCTGGGGCTGTGGCACAACTTCGGCGGCGCCGACGTCTTCGAAACCGGCCGCGCCATCCTGCGCCGCGCCTTCGACCGGGGTGTCACCCATTTCGACCTGGCCAATAATTACGGCCCGCCCTACGGCTCGGCCGAGGAGAACTTCGGCCGGGTGATGGCTGGCGACTTCAAGCCCTACCGGGATGAGATGATCATTTCCACCAAGGCCGGCTACGACATGTGGCCCGGCCCCTACGGCATCGGCGGATCGCGCAAGTACCTGATCGCCAGCCTGGACCAGAGCCTGCGCCGCATGGGCCTGGACTATATCGACATCTTTTATTCCCACCGGGTGGACCCGACCACCCCGCTGGAGGAAACCATGGGCGCGCTGGCCCAGGTGGTGCGCCAGGGCAAGGCGCTGTACGTCGGCATCTCCTCGTACTCAGCCGACATGACGGCCAAGGCCGCCGCCCTGCTGAAGGAAATGGGGACGCCCTGCCTGATCCATCAGCCCAGCTATTCCATGCTGAACCGCTGGATCGAGGGCGGTCTGTTGGAGACGCTGGAGGGCAGCGGCATCGGCTGCATCGCCTTCTCCCCGCTGGCGCAGGGTCTCCTGTCCAAAAAGTACCTGAACGGCGTGCCGGCCGACGCCCGCGCCGCCAAGGGCGGGTCGTTCAAGGAAGACCTGCTGACCCCCGAGGCGCTGGAGCATGTGCGCGCCCTGAACGCCATCGCCGAGCGGCGGGGCCAGACCCTGGCCCAGATGGCGATCGCCTGGGTGTTGCGCGACCCCCGCGTCACCTCCGCCCTGATCGGTGCCCGGACCGTGGCCCAGTTGGACGACAGCCTGGACGCCCTGAACAACCTGGCGTTCACGGACGCGGAACTGGCGGAAATCGACGCCCACGCCGTCGATACCGGCCTGAACATCTGGCAGCGCTCCTCCGACGCCAGCACGCCGGAGTGAGCAAATAAAGAGATGCCCGCGCCTCAGACGGGGCGCGGGCATCCAGTATGGCGGTGCGGGCGGGGGGCCGCAGGTACCGCCCATGGGGAGGAAAGCGACGGGTGATGGGGAGTGGGGGACATCCCGTCGCCGCAAGGGAAAGCTACCTCAGGTGGCGGGGGGTGTTCTTGCACGCCTCAGGGATATTTTGTCTGAAAGGAGCGCCATGTCGGGCCCACAGGGTCAGGCCAGGAGACGCGCCATCTCCACCTTCACGGCCGGCGCCTGGTGTAACAGCGTCCGGTCCTCTTCGTCGTTCAGGTCCTGACGGCGGAAATACTCGTCATCCAACTGTTCCCGCTTGTGCGGATGGCCATCGGCCACCTGGGCGCGTCCCCGCGCCCGCTTGCGCTCGAACTCGGCCCGCGACTTGACGGAGTAGTGGTGGATGTAGAGCCGGTCATGGGAAATGGCGGGGGTGAACCCGTCGTCGCGCAACGTGATCGGCTGCCCTCCGTCATCGACATAGTGGAAACCATCCCGCAGGCGGCCGGAATGGATGATCATGCGATCCAGCGCCGCGGTCCGCACCAGACTCTTCATATGGACATGGCCGTGGTACGTCGCCGGAGCGCAGCGGGTGAAGCGCTCGATCACCAGGCGCCCATCGGGTTCCTGGTGACCGCTGGATCCGAAATACCGCCAGTTGAGCGCCACCGCCCCCACAGCCGGATCCCGGCCGTAGGAGGTCGCCAGCGTGGGCAAGGGCAGCCCCGCCCGGCTGACGACGAATTCATCGGCGTCGATGAACAGGGCCCAGTCCGTCTCCGCCGCGTAGTAGGTCACGAAATGATTGTAGGCCCGCAACTGCGGCCCCACCCTCATGTCGCCCCACCAGTTGAACTCCCGCAGATCGGAAAGCGACAGGACCAGATCCCGTGCCTCGAAGTGGGTCAGGGCGCTGCTGCTGGGCGCGGACGGCCAGTCAATGACGGTGATGCCGGCCCGGCTGGCGATGCGGTCCAGCACGGCGCGCGTATCGTCGGTGCTGCTATTGTTATAGATGACGAAGTGCTCGATGCCCAACAGGCGGTAGTACGCCACCCATTCCAGCAGGAAGGCGCCTTCGTTCTTGACGATGGCGCAAATGGTGACACGAGGCGGGTTTGCATCCACGCCTTGCCTTATCCGTGTCGCCTGCCCACGCCACTGCCAATCATCCGCAAATTTTATTGTTGGCATATTGTTTGTAAAGCGGGGGCGCCGCGCGTGGTTTATTCCAGGTATTTTATAAGTCGCCTCCGAATGGCGGGACCATCACCCCTTCGCCCTAACCCACATTGCATAATAATGACAAATTTGCGACGGCCCGCCCTTGGCCGGGCCCCGACTTAGCGTTCAATGCGGTAGACGAAAGCGTAGTCACCCGGTGCCCGCTTCGGCACCGCCAGATGCAGACCATCCTCATCCTGATGGAAGGAGAGGGCCTGGCCGGCCCCACCATCCAGCAAGGTGACAGCCTTCACCGCCACACCGGCCGGAAGAGCGTGGATGGTGGCCTCCCCGCCCTCGGGCCAGCCCAGCTCAATGGCGTAGAGGGTGTCGCCCTTGGTGGTGAAGCGGAAGTCCCCGGGTCCGAAAGGCCTGTCGGTCTGCCCTTCCTTGAACGAGCCGCTGGCCATCCGGGCGGGGCCCTCGCCGAACTGGCGCCAGGGCCGGGTGCCGTAGATCGCCTCGCCATTGGTCTTCAGCCAGGCGCCTATGGCCAACAGCCTGTCCTGCGCCTCCTGCGGGATGGTGCCGTCGGCGCGGGGACCGATGTTCAGCAGCAGGTTGCCGTTCTTGGACACGATGTCGGCCAGCAGATGGATGATCCGCTCCGGCGACTTGTACTGCTCGCCCTCGATATAGCCCCAGCTGTAGTCGCCCAGCGAGGTGCAGGTCTGCCAGACGCGGGGCTGGATGTCCGGCATCAGCCCCCGTTCCACGTCGGCCACGCCGCTGCCCGCCGCCAGCGCCCCCTCTTTGTAATTCACCACCGCCGAGGCGCCGCGCCGCCCTTGGGTATTGTAATAATAAGCCAGGAACTTGGGCAGGGTGGCGCGAAAAGCCGGGTGGCTGATCCACCAGTCGAAATAGATGAGGTCGGGGTGGTAATCCTCCACCAGCTCCGCCGTGCGCGCCGTCCAGTCGTCCAGCCATGCCTGCGAGACATAGGTGAAGTCACCCGTCAGCTGGGCATCGCCCGTGTCTTCCGCCGTCAGCCGCGCCTCCGCCGGGCCATAGAGGTCGGCGTAGCGCGGGTCGTTCACGTCGGAGGGGATCTTGCGCCCCTCACCGAAGAACCAGTCATGCTCCGCCCGGTGTGAGGACAGGCCCAGGTGCAGTCCCTGCGCCCGCACCGCCCGCACCAGGTCGCCGATCAGGTCGCGCTTGGGCCCCATGCGCAGCGCCGACCAGTCGGATAGGCGTGTGGCGTACATGGCGAAGCCGTCATGATGTTCCGCCACCGGCACCACGTAGCGGGCGCCGGCCGCCCGGAACAGGGCGGCCCAGGCGCGGGGGTCGTACTTCTCCGCCTTGAACAGGGGGATGAAGTCCTTATAGCCGAACTTGTCCGGGGTGCCGTAGACGGCTAGGTGATGCTGGTATTCCTTGCTGCCCTGGATGTACATGCGGCGCGAATACCATTCGCTGCCGAAGGCAGGCACGGAATAGACGCCCCAGTGGATGAAGATGCCGAACTTGGCATCCGCATACCATTCCGGCACCCGCCAGGTCCTCAGGGATTCCCAGTCCGGGCGGAAGGGACCGGCGGCATCGCCCGCCGCCACCTTCTTCAGCAGAACCTCGCGCTCATGCGCCGCCTTGGCCGAGCCCTGGCGCCAGGCCGCGTCCTTCTGCGCCGGGGTCAGCGCGACTGCGGTGGGGGACACACCCTGGGCAAGGGCCGGGGCCGGCAGGCAGATCATCGCCAGCAGGCCGATGGCGTGCCACGAGCGGCGCCAGCGGATGGAGGGGCGCGTCATGGGTCGGTGGTCCTCCTGCGTCATCAATGGGCCTTCATCACCAAACGGGCCAGCCTCGCATATCCGCGCCGCTCAGCGAACCCGGACCGTCGCCTTGGCCCGTTGGCCGGCGGCGTCGATGACGGCGATGTCGGCGAAACCGATGCCATCGGGAATCCAATCCGCCCCCTCCCCGCTCGCGCTGTCCGGAAGCGGCAGGCCATTGACCAGCCAGCGCAGCGGTGGCCGACCGCCCAGAGCCTCCAGCGGCACCGGCACGGGCGCGCCGTCGCGGCCGGGCGTGCGCTCGACCTCCGCGCCATCCGGCGGGAAGGCGATGCGCAGCGGGGCGGCGGCCGCGGCCAGGCTGCCACCAGGCGTCCCCCGATCGAACAGGGCCAGGGCCGGCGGCAGGGCGTGGCCTGGGCCGGCCTCCAGCACCCCGGGTGGCGGCTCGGGCGGCGTGCCCCGGTCGGGCAGCAGGTCCACCAGGCGGAACAGCAGGGGGGCCGCCATGTCGCGGCCGGCGGCGCCGGGCCGGGGCGTGCCGTCCGGCCGCCCCACCCAGACCCCCACCACATGGGTCGGGGTGAAGCCGACCGCCCAAGCATCGCGGAACCCGTAGGACGTGCCCGTCTTGTAGGCGACCCAGCGCTCGCCGACCGCCGCCCGCCCATCCGGCCGGGGCGTGCCCGACAGGATGTCCGCCACGTACCAGGCGGCCACCGCGCCCATCAGCCGCTTGGCCGGCCGTTTGGTCCCCGGCGCCTCCGACGGCGTCAGCACCAGCGGCCGGGCCTGGCCGCCATCGCCCAGGTCAGCGTAGAGATTGGTCAGATCGGCCAGGCTGAGCCCCAGGCCACCCAGCGCCAGGGGCAGGCCGGGGGCTGCGTCCGGCCGGGGCAACATCACCTGCGCCCCCACCTCACGCAAGCGGCCCAGGAAGCGGGCGGGCCCCAGCCGATCCAGCACCTTCACCGCCGGCACGTTCAGCGACTGCTGCAAGGCCTCGCGCACCGTGACCAGGCCATGGAACCCGCCGTCGAAATTGCGCGGCGCGTAGTCGCCGAACACGGTGGGCACATCGTTGATGCGTGTCTCGGGATGCAGCGGCAGCGCCTCGAACCCTAGGCCGTAAAGGAAGGGCTTCAGCGCCGACCCGGGGGAGCGTGGCGCCGCCGCCATGTCCACCTGGCCGAAGGGGCCGGTGAAGCTGCCCCCAACATAGGCGCGCACCTTGCGGCTGCCGATCTCCATCACCAGGACCGCCACCTCCGCCGCCGGCTCCAGCGTATCCTGGGTCCCCCGCACCGTGGCCTCCACCCGCCGCTGCAGGCCGGCGTCCAGCGTGCTGGCGATGACGCTGCCCGGCGGCGCGGCACGGCGCAGACGATCGGCCAGGTGGGGCGCGAGGAACGGCAGCGGCCGGCGGTCCGTCGGCAGCGGCTCCGACATGCCTTCGCGCGCCGCCTGCCGGCTCAGCACACCCTTGGCCGCCATGCGGCGCAACAAGGCGTCGCGCCCGGCCCGGGCCGCCGCCGGTGCCAAATCCGGCCGGCGCTTGGTGGGCGATTGCGGCAGGGTCACCAGCAAAGCCGCCTGCCCGGGGGTCAGCGCCGCCGGCGGCCGGCCGAAATAGGCCAACGATGCCGCCCGCGCGCCTTCCAGATTGCCGCCAAAGGGCGCCAGGGTCAGGTACATGCCCAGGATGTCGGTCTTGGAATAGTGCGCCTCCAGCTGCAGGGCCCGGGCCATCTCCACCAGCTTGGACACCACGGTTCGGGGACGCGGTTCCAGCAGGCGCGCCACCTGCATGGTGAGGGTGGACCCGCCGGAGACGATGCGGCCGTGACGCAAGGCCTGACCCGCCGCCCGCGCCAGGGCCAGCGGATCGACACCGGGATGGTGATAGAAGCGATGGTCCTCATAGGCCAGCAGCATCGCCAAATAGATGGGGTTGGCCTCGGTGGCACTCATGGGCAGCCGCCAGGCGCCGTCCGCAGTGATGAAGGCGCGCAGCACCTCCCCGCCCTCGTCCGTCACCAGGGTGGACCGCTCCTGCCAGCGCCGCAGGTCCGGCGGGAACAGCCGGTCCAGCGCCACGACCAGCAGGGCGAGCGCCAGCACCCCGGCGCCCAGGCGTGTCCCCCAGGGGACGAAGCCCTGGCGGGCCAGCCCCCAGCGGGTCAATCGGGCACGCCATTCCGGCGTCACGGCACGGCGTCCACCACCGTCCGGCCGGCCGCGGTGCGGGCGATGGCCGCCGGGTCGTACATGTCCTGGGTGGAGGCCGGCGGCAGGGCGAACTGCCCCGGGGTCACCGCCCGCACCACATAGGCGAAGCGGAAATTCTGGCTGGGCCCGGTATCCTCGTCCGCTTCTCCACCGCCATCCTCGTCCTCATCCTCGTCCCGGTAGATCCAGGAGGGCTGGCCAGCGTCCAGCACGCCGACGAAGCGGTCGTCGCGCGCCTCCGCCACGGCGGCGCGGCTGAGGTTCTTCAGCCAATCCAACGCCTTCCTGCCCTTCTTGGCCGGGCGCAGCACGCTCTCGATCTCCCACCCCGCCGGCAGGGGATCGACCGTCACCAGGGTGCGCTTCACATGCTGCTGCAGCACACCGGTCAGCACCACCACCAGCCGCGTGTTGCGGGCGACGTGGTCCGTGCCGGCGGGCTTGCCATCCATGGTGTAGACCTCCTTGGTCAGGCTGATGCCCTCCGACACCGGGCCCGGGCTTTCCTTGGGCACGCCGCGCATCTGCACCGTGCGCCAGACGGCGGCCGTACCGCTGTTGACGACGCCGAAGCCGGCGGCCAGCTGTGCCGGCGTGGGGCTGTAGCTGAGCGCGCGGCCGGTGGCGGCCTTGGCATAGCCGGTAGTGGTCAGGGAAATGGGCTGCCCCTTGGCCAGGATGGCCTGCGAGGCCAGCAGCAGCCAGCTTTTCTGATTGGTGTTGTAATACCAGGGCTCCTTCAGGCTCAGCAGCGCGAGGTGCAGTGCCGCCTCCTGCAGGGGGGCGTTTCCCGCCTCGGCCGCCACCGCCAGGGTGGCGGCGGCGTCGCGCAGCGGGCTGCTGTAATAGTCGTGCGAGCCCTGGCCCAAGTGCTTGCGCGCCCGTTCGAACGCCACCTCCGCCCGTGCCTTATCACCGGCGGCCAGCAGGGCGGCCCCCAGCTGGGCGTAGGCCAGCGGGCCGTTGGACAACTGCTCCGCCGTCACATCATGGATGTAGCGCAGGTTGGCCGGGGTGGCGTGGCCGCTCCGGGCCAGCAGGTACTGGCCGTAGACCATCGCCTCGCCGTCCGCCCCCCGCGCGTCCACGCCCCGGTCGGTCGCTTGCGTCACCCAGTCGGCCAGGGACTGCATGGCCACGTCCGGCACGAAATAGCCGGCGGCCCGCGCGCGGGTGAGGAAATCGAACACATACATCTGCAGCCAGGGTCCGCCCAGGCCGTCGCCCGCGGACCACAGCCCGAACTCCCCGGTGCTGTCCTGGCGTTGCAGCAGACGATCGATGGCCGTGTTCACCCGGTTGTCCGGATCCTTGACGTTGCCTTCCAGGCCCAACTGACGCGCCAGATCGCGGAAGGCCACCAGCGGCAAGGCGCGACTGGTGGTCTGCTCGGTGCAGCCATAGGGGTAGAGGTCCAAGTCCTTCATCAGGCCGGGCACGTCGATGCCGGGCAGATTGGAATAGGATAGGGCGACGCTGCCCGTGCCGGGCAAGAACAGGTCCAGCAGGTTGGACGGCAGGGTGTAGGCCTCGCCCGGGGCCTGCTGGCGCTGCTCGGCCATGACGATGGGCGCCTCCGCCGGACGGATGGTAATGGGCCAGGACCGTTCCAGCCTCACCCCGCCCGGCCCCTCAACCGCCAGGGTCAGGCCGCCGATGCCGGCCGGGCCGCCCGCCAGGGCCACCGGCTGCACCACCCGCTGGCCGGATGTCAGCGTGATGGTGCGCTTCGCATCCCCCGCCAGCTTCAGGGCGCCGTCCGCTGTCAGGGTGACGCGGTAGTCGCCCGCCGCCCCTTCCAGGTTGTGCAGCAACAGCGTACCGGCGGCGGTGTCGTTGGGCGCCAGGAAGCGCGGCAGGATGACCTCCGCCACCACGGGATCGCGCACCGTCATGGCGCCTTCGGCCATGCCCATGCGGTCCTTGTCCAGGGCCACCGCCATCAGACGCAAGCTGCCGTTGAAGTCGGGAATATCCAGCGTGACCTTGGCGTGGCCCTTGTCATCCAGCGCCACCAGGCCCGAGAACAGGGCCACGGTGCGGGTGGGTACCACCGGCAGGCCCACCCCGCCGGGTGAACCGCCGTCACCGCCCTGGCGCAGCACGCCGGTCTGCCCTGCCTGGCTTTCCAGAAGGCGGCCGTAATCATCGCGCATCTCCGCCCCCAGCTTGCGCTTGGCGAAGAAATGGGCCAGCGGGTCGGGGCTGCGGAAACGGGTCAGCTGCAGGATGCCCTCATCCACCGCCGCCACGGTGACGTAGGCACCGGCCTTGGCCCCCGCCGCCGTCACCTGTACATCGACCTTCTGCCGGGGACGCAGGGTCTTGGGCGCGTCGATGCTGACCGCCAGCGCCTTGGCCCCGGAATCCACCGGAATCCAGGCCAGGCCCACGGCCCGTACTGGCTGGTGGCCCACATCCTTGTCCGCCGGCCGGATGAAGGAGATGAGGGCGTAGGCGCCGGCCCCCCATTCCGCCTTCACGGGAATGTCCACCGTCACCGGCTCCGCGCCCGTGGCGCGCGTGGCCAGGATGCGGACCTCCTGTCCGGCAATGGCCACCTGCATCTGGCCGGCGAAGGGCGGCTCGATGCGCAGGTGCGCCGTCTCCCCCGCCGCGTAGGCCGCCTTGTCCAGGGCGGAGGGCACCACGTCCGGCGCGTCGGTGCTGGCGCCCGCCATGTACCAGCCGCTGTAGAAGGATTGGGTGGTGACGGCGCCGGTGGCCGGATTCTCCACCAGCAGGCGATATTCGCCCCACTCCAGGCGCTGGCTGATGCGCGCCGGCTTGGCGCCGTCCAGATCCAGCGTGCCGTTGGCCACCGTGCGGTACTGCACGCTGGTCTTGTAGGACCACTGGAAGCCGCTGCGATACCAGGTGTAGTGGCGGTCGGCTTGCGCCAGGACATAGCGCACGCCCTTGGCCGCCTGCGGCACGCCGGCGGCGTCCACCGCCAGGATGTCGAAGTCGGCGCTGCCCCCTTCCCGCACCCGGCGGTTGGCGAACAGGGGCCGGATGCCCACGAAGCCGGCGCGATAGGTGACCGGCAGGGCCATCTGGTCGCGCGTTACCCGCCCGCCCGGCTCCACCACCGCGGCGGTAATGACGGCGTGCAGGGGGGCCGTGGCGGTCCCGGCCTCCGGCACCGGGAATTCCACCGACGCCTTGCCGGCGCCGTCGGTGTGGGTATCGACCGCCGGGGCCGTCTGCGGCTCGAACTTGTCGTCATCGCGGCCGAAGGCGAAGTCGGACCATTTGGCGAAGGGCTTGGGATCGCGTTCCAGCCGCACCTCGCCCCCCACCGGCAGGTCGCCAGCGGCGGCGCCATAGAGGAAGCGCGCCTCCACCGGCATCGTGGCCGGCTGGCCCGCCGCCAGCGCTGGAGTCGCCGGCTTGCCGATGGCGACTTTCAGCCGCTCCGGCACGAAATCCTGCACGTCGAAGGTGCCGCTGCCAACCACCGCATCGCCGCCGGCGACGTATAGGTTGATGGTCCATTCGCCGCGCGGGGCGGCGGCGCTGATGGGAATATCGACCGTGCCGGCGCCGCTGCTCAACTTGGCCGTCAGGTGGGCGGCCTCCACCCCGTCACTGCGGCGGACCACGGCGGCCACCATGTCCACGGCGGCGGTGCGGATCTGGGCGTCGCGCAGCACGAAAGCGGCGTGCACGGTCTCGCCCGGCCGGTAAACGCCGCGCTCGGTATAGACATAGGCGTCCAACGGGCCCGGGTCCGGGCGGCCGTCGGCCCCGCGGGCACTGAAGTCGAAAGCGGCCCGCTCCAGCGACAGGGCCGCGAAGTCGGCCGGCGTGCTGGCGAAGGGGATCAGCGAGGGGCCACCGGCGAAGGCCTCCACCAGCGCCGGACGCGCCCCGCCCTTGCCCCGCAGCAGCCCCATGGGGAAACGGGCGATGCCGTCACCGTCGGTCTTGGCCTCGCCCAAGGTGCCGGAATCGTGCGCCAGCAGCACCACCCGGGCGCCAGCCAGCGGCGTGGCCTTGGCCAGGGAGCGGGCGACGACCGTCAGGCCGTCACCCCCGGTCAACGCCGTCAGCGCCATGTCCGTCTCGACCAGCCAGCGTGCCGCGGTGCGGGCCTCACGCTGGTCATAGGTCGCGTTGTCGCGGTCCTTCGCCAGCTTCTCATCCTCGACCACCAGCAGATAGGCGCCGGGCTGGCGGTCCTTCAGCACCTGGTCCAGGGGGAAGTTGGTGATGGTCCGCTTATTCTGCGCGCCTTTGGTCTCCATGGTGCCGGTCCAGACGGGCCGCACCTTGTCGTTCACCAGGCTTTCCACGCTCCAGCCCGTCGGGTCCTGGTTCAGGGACAGGTTGGCCAGCGCCGTTTCCGGCGCGCGATAGAGGCCCAGCGTCACCCGGGCGATGTTGACGGTCTCCACGGCCACGCCGGCGTTGCCCACGCGCGGCAGGACATAGCCCGTGCCGGCGATGCGCACGCTGCCTGGCAGGTCATGCATCGTCAGGTGGAAGGTGAGGTTCCTGGGCAGGGTGTTGCCATCGGCGGCGGGCAGGCCGGCGCGGACGGTGACCGTGTAGGCCTTGCCCGGCTCCAGCCCGCTGACGCACAGCTGGCGATCATTGGCGGTGACGGCCACGTCCCCCACCGGCTCCACCGCCACGAAGCCGGATAGGTCGCCATGGTTCTCGGCCAGTGCGCCGTTGAACCAGACGCAGGCGCCGGTGGCGTCGGTGTCGCTTTGCGCCAAGTTGCCCGAGGGCGCCAGGGGCCCGGCGGCCAGTGCGGGCGCGCACATAAAAGGGGCGGCCAAGGCCAGGGCGGCGGTGACCAGGCGGGCGGCGAACGCGGCACAGCGTCTCATGCGAGACCCCGGGATATGAGGGGAGGATGCGGACGGCGGAAGTGCCGCGCCGGTCGATCGTTGCGGCGGCTTTGTGGCGGCGTCAAGGCGGATCCGCAATCATAGCGTTCATCGCCATCAGGGTTATGACGCGCAGCCAGCTTGCCATTCCACGGGCCACGATCCGGAACGCGTGAAAGCCCACCTGAGGGGTCACAAAGCGGGCTGGGCGGGTGGAAAGGATGACGGCGGCGGCCTGTCCTAATCCTGGTTTCCCGGGCGGAGTCGCGGTGAGGGCATCCTTGAAAATGCGCATTGTGTCCGGACGGACGATGCCCCACCATCCCGGCCCATAAACTTGTAAATTTAAATAAGGAATTGCCCGGATGTCCGCGCCTGTGCCCCCCCGCACCGCCGACCTGCACCCGTCGCTGGGCGCCAGCCTGTCGGGCACGAACCTGGAGCGGGCGGGGGATCACAACCAGCGGGTCATGCTGCAGGCCATCCGCGTCAGCGGCCCCATCACCCGGGCGGAGCTGGCCACCATCACCGGCCTGACGGCGCCGGCCATCGCCAACATCACCAAGCGCCTGCTGAACGACGGCCTGATCATGGAAGTGGGGCGCCTGCACGGCGCGCGCGGCCAGCCGGCCATGCGCCTGGCCATCAACCCCGACGGCTGCTATTCCATTGGCGTCAATATCGACCGCGACCATGTTACCGTGCTGGTGCTGGACCTTCTGGGCCAGGTGCGCCATCGCGCCACCCTGGACGTGGAATTTCCCCTGCCCGACACCGTGACCGCCTTTTTCAAGGAACAGGTGGACGCCCTGCAGGCTGGCGGCACCTTCCCGCAGGACCGCATCGTCGGCATCGGGGTCGCCATGCCCGACGACCTGGGGCGGGTGAACCTGCCCAACCGCCCCGCCAGCTATGAAGCCTGGAACACCGTCAACGTCGCCCGGCTGTTCTCCGCCATCCTGCCCCTGCCGGTGTTCCTGGAGAACGACGCGGCGGCGGCGGCCCTGGGTGAACTGCAGTTCGGGCACGGTCTGCGCGATCCCAGCTTCTTCTACATCCTGATCAGCCGGGGCCTGGGGGGTGGCATGGTCATTGATGGACAATATTTCCGCGGCGCCCAGGGCCGCAGCGGTGAGATCGGCTTCCTGCCGGTCTCCTCCCCCCGCACGCCGGCGACCTCCTTGCAGGAGGCGGTGTCGCTGTCGGCCCTGTTCGGCTTCCTCAAGGCCAACGGCTATCCGCTGTGCCAGCCGGACGAACTGGCCGGCCTGGACGCCGCCGGGCAGGCTCTGGTCGCGCAGTGGCTGGACCTAGCGGCGGAATTGCTGACCGTGCCCATCATCGCCGTCAGCTGCCTGGTGAACCCGGAAGCCGTCTTCCTGGGCGGGCGCCTGCCCACCGCCCAGCTGGACCGTCTGGCCCAGCTGATCACCGAGCGGCTGCAGGCCCATGCCGGCACCATCCCGGTCATTGCCCCGGTCTACCGGGCCGCCACCGCCATGGACGCGCCGGCGGTGGGGGCCGCCATCCTGCCCTTCAACGACCGCCTGCTGCCGTCGCGCACCGCCCTGATGAAAACGGCCGCCGCCTGATGGGCCCTCGCGGGGCAGCTCTGAACCATCTAAAAGATTAATATTTCAATTTTAATTTTTAACGAACCGCTTTATGGTCCGCCTCGGTGGCCGGCCGTAACGATTGCCTCGTGCGGGACAACGGCAAAAGAGAATAAAAGGCCCACATACCAAGGGTGTTCGCATGCCGTCAGCAGCTCTCCTCGACGCCGCCGCCGTGCGCGGCCAGCTTAAGGCCTGGCTGGTGGAGCAGGCCTACCCCCTGTGGTGGGAGGTGGGGGCGGACCGGGTGAACGGCGGCTTCCATGAGAAGCTGGGGCTGGACGGCAAGCCGACCAACGACGCCCGCCGCGCCCGGGTGCAGGCCCGCCAGGTCTATTCCTATTCCGTCGCCGCCAAGTCCGGCTGGAACGGCCCGGTGCGCGAGGCGGCGGAGCACGGCCTGACCTTCTTCCTCAACCATTACCGCCGGCCCGACGGCCTGTTCCGCACCAAGGTGGCGCCGGACGGCACCGCCCTGGACGACACCGTGGTGCTGTACGACCAGGCCTTCGCCCTGTTCGCGCTCGCCGCCGCGCAGAGCGCCACGCCGGAGAACCGCAGGGCGGAGGAGATGGCCGTGGCCTTGCGCCAGCGGCTGCTGGACACCCTGCACCACGCCCAAGGCGGGTTCGAGGAGAGCCATCCCCGCACCCTGCCGCTGCTGTCCAACCCGCACATGCACATGCTGGAGGCGTCGCTGGCCTGGATGGAGCAGGGCGGCGACAGCGGCTGGCGCGACCTGGCGGAAGAGATCGTGGGCCTGGCGCTCACCCGCTTCATCGACGACGACATGGGCGGGCTGAAGGAGTTCTTCGACGGCGACTGGCGGCCCCAGGCCGGCACGCCCGGCCGCATCGTCGAGCCGGGACACCAGTTCGAATGGTCGTGGCTGATGCTGCGCTGGGCCGCCCTGACCGGCAACAAGGCGGCGTCCGACGCCGCCTGGCGCATGATCGCCGTGGGCGAGGGGCCGGGCGTGGACCCGGCGCGCGAGGTGGCCATGAACGCCCTGCTGGACGACCTGACCCCCCACGACCCCGTCGCCCGCCTGTGGCCGCAGACGGAACGCATCAAGTGCGCCGTGCTGGCCGCCCTGGCCACCCGCGACGACGCCGACCGCAGCGACACCTATTGGACCATGGCCGCCAACGGCGGGCGCGGCCTGATGAAATACTTCGACACGCCGGTGAAGGGCCTGTGGCGCGACCGCCTGAACCCGGACGGCACCTTCGTCGAAGAGGCCGCCCCCGCCAGCAGCTTCTACCACATCGTCTGCGCCATCCAGGAACTGGACCAGGCGCTGGGCACGGCGGGCTATCCCGGTTGATCCCGGCCCAGCACCGCATTAGCCTCGCCGCACAAGCAATAACTGGGGCAGTGACAATGCGGCATTTGATCGTCCTGATGGGGCTGCTGACGGCCACGCCCGCCCTGGCGGCGGTGGAGCGGGTGGAGATCACGGAGCGCACGGTGCTGGCCGATGGCATCCCCTTCGGCACCGTGGGCCCCTACGAGAAGATCCGGGGCACGGCCTGGATCGCGCTGGACCCCGCCCTGCCGGCCAACGCGCGCATCACCGACCTGGGCCTGGCGCCCAAGGACGGCCACGGCCATGTCGTCTTCGCCACCGACTTCCTGATGCTGCGCCCCACCAACGCGGCCGGCCGCAACGGCGCCCTGTTCTATGACGTCAACAACCGGGGCGGCATCGCGGCCCTGGGTCAGGTCAATGGTCACGGTCCGGCGCACAACGACCCCACCACCCTGGCCGACACCGGCAACGGTTTTTTCTTCAAGCGCGGCTATACCCTGCTGTGGTCCGCCTGGACCTGGGACGTGCAGCCGGGCGGCCCCGGTGACAAGCCCTTCATCCTGAAGCCGCCCGTGGCGCGGGAGAAGGACGGCAAGCCCATCCTGGGCAAGGCGGCCTATGAGTTCATCGTCGATAAACCGGCCGAGGCCGCAGCTTACGTCGGCATGAAGGGCGTCCCCTACCCCTTCGCCACCGAAGGCGCCCCCGACGCCGTGCTGACCGAGCGGGACGCACCGGACGCGCCGCGTCATCCCATCGCGCGCAGCGCCTGGACCTTCGTGGACAACCCCGATGGCGGCCTGCCGGTGGAGGTGCGCATGAAGGGCGGCTTCCAGACCGGCAAAATCTATGAGGTGGTCGTCCCCTCCCGTGATCCCTACGTGGTGGGCGTGGGCTTGGCCGGTATCCGCGACCTGCTGTCCTTCTTCAAGACCCAGCCCTTCGGCGGGCAGCAGCCGCTGGACCGCGCCCTGATCTTCGGCATCTCGCAGTCCGGGCGCGTCATCGATACCATGCTGTACAATGGCTGGAACCGGGATGAGGAAGGCCGCCCAGCCTTCGACGGCGCCTATGCCCAGGTGCCCGGCGCCGGCAAGGGTGCCTTCAACCAGCGCTTCGGCATGGCCACCCGCCACTTCAGCCCGCTGGTGGAGCAGATCTACTTCTCCGACGCCTTCCCCTTCACCACCACGCCCTCCACCGACCCGGTGACGAAACAGACCGGGTCCCTGCTGGACGGCGCGCGGGCGGCAGGGCCGCTGCCCAAGATGATCTTCGCCAACACCTCGGCGGAGTACTGGAACCGCTCCGCCTCCCTGCTGCACATCACGCCGGACGGCGAGGCGGACGCCGCCATCGACCCGTCCGCCCGCATCTACCTGCTGGCGGGGTCGCAGCATTACGTCGGCCGCAGCCATGAGCGCTGGCCATACACCGCCTGCGTCAACACCACCAACCATTATCCGGTGGAGCGCGCACTGGTGGTGGCGCTGGACAACTGGGTGCAGGGCAAGGCGGCGCCGCCGGACAGTGCCGTGCCCACGCTGGCGGACGGCACCCTGATCAGCGCCGACGCCTACAAGGCCGCCTTCGCCAAGGTGCCCGGCCTCACCCCGCCGCTCAGCCCCCTGATGCCGCCGCGCCTGGATTTCGGTCCGCGCTATACGCAGGGCATCGCCGATACCGTGCCCCCGGCGCGGGGCCAGCCCTATCCCACCCGCGTGCCCGCGCCCGACGCCGACGGCAACGATCGGGGCGGCATCCGACAGGTGGAGCTGGAAGTGCCGCTGGGTACGCACACCGGCTGGAACCTGCGGGCGCCGGAGACCGGCTTCGGCGCCTACCAGGGCCGTTTCGATGGGTCTTTCGTGCCCTTCGCCCGCACGGAGGCGGAGCGCGCGGCCGCCCAGGATCCTCGGCCGTCGCTGGCCGCCCGCTATTCCACCCGCCAGGATTTCCTGGACAAGGCGAAGGCCGCCATCGCCCGCGAGGTCGCCGCCGGCTGGGTGCTGGCGGAGGAGGCGGACAGTCTGCTGGCCGACCAGGGTGCGCTGTACGACCGCGTCATGGCCCACGACCCGGCCGATGCCGGCTGCGGCTATCTCTTTCCCGGCTGAGCCGCACCTGGTCGCGACGTGAGCGCCCGGTGGGAAAAATCGCTTCGCCGAGCGCAACGCTCATTCCCGGAATAATCTAGGGATTCCAATATCCCTACCCGGATATGGTGGAAAATTGCCGCTGTTCACCGGGAAGGGATATCCATGTCGATGACCGCCAAGACCAATTGGCCCCACATCGAGGCGGCGCTGGACCAGCTGCTGGATTTGCCCACGAGCAGCCGCTCGGCCGCCCTATTGCGTCTGGCCGGCGATGACGCCATCGTCCTGGCTGAATTGCGCACCCTGCTGGCGCAGGCAGAGCGGGATGAAACGTGGCTGGACCGGCCCGCCGCCCTTGGCCCTGCCGACGGCATCGCACCGCCTCCCTTTAATGGACTGTCGCCGGGCCAGAGGGTCGGCGCGTATCGCATCATCGGCGTCATCGGCCGGGGCGGCATGGGGGAGGTCTATCGCGCGGAACGGGCCGACGGCCATTTCGAGCAGCAGGTGGCCCTGAAGCTCATCCGGCGGGATGCCATCGACCATATCGACCGCTTCCAGGCGGAGCGGCAGATCCTCGCCACCCTGGACCACCCGGCCATCACCCGCATCCTGGACGGCGGACTGCATGACGGCCAGCCCTACATGGTCATGGAACTGGTGGAGGGGCAGTCCATCACCGCCTGGTCCCGCGATTGCGGGATCGGGCTGGACGGCCGGCTCACGCTGTTCCTGGCTGTCTGCGACGCGGTGGCCTACGCCCACCGCAACCTGATCGTCCATCGCGACCTGAAGCCCGGCAACGTGCTGGTGACGCCCCAGGGGCAGGTGAAGCTGCTGGATTTCGGTATCGCCAAGCATATCGTCACCGGTGACGGTGGCAGCCCCGAGACCCTGCTGGCGCCCCTCACCCCCGGCTATGCCGCGCCGGAGCAGCTTCTGGGCGGCCCGGTCAGCACGGCCACCGACGCCTATGCGCTGGGCATGCTGCTTTACGAATTGCTGGCGGGCTCGCGGCCCTGGACGCTGGAAGGCATGCCCCTGGCGTTGGCCGTCCGCGCCGCCTTACAGGAGGTGCCGCCGCCCCTGTCCCAGTTCGCCGCACGGTCCGATGGCGCCCCGCCAGTCCCCGTGAAGGATCTGACGGGCGACCTGGACGCCATCGTCGCCAAGGCCCTGCGCAAGGAGCCCAGCCAGCGTTACCAGACCGTCGACGAGCTGACCCGCGACATCCAGCGCATGCGCCAGGGGCGGCCGGTCTCCGCGCGCACCGGATCCCGGCTGTATGTCATGGGCCGCTTCGTTAAGCGCCATCGGCTACCCATGGCGGCGGCCGGCCTGCTCACCCTGGCCATCCTGGGGGGCCTGGGCGGTGTCACTTGGCAATATTTGCGAGCGCAACAGCAGGCCAATCGCGCCGAAACCATCAAGAATTTCGTGTTGAGCCTGTACAGCGGCCGCGATCCCGGTTTCCCCAAGGACAAGAACCGCCGCGACGTGACGGCGGAAAAGCTGCTGGACCTGGGCGCCGACCGCATCGGTCGCGAG
The DNA here is from genome assembly GCF_007828035.1 of Nitrospirillum amazonense. Taxonomy (GTDB): domain Bacteria; phylum Pseudomonadota; class Alphaproteobacteria; order Azospirillales; family Azospirillaceae; genus Nitrospirillum; species Nitrospirillum amazonense. The sequence continues at coordinate 891,045 of NZ_VITV01000002.1, forward strand.
TTCGCGGGCGATCCCGAACTTGAGCTCGAATTGTACACGTTGACGACCCAGCTCTACGAGGCTTTGGATGACCGCGACCGGGCGGCGCAAATAATCGAGAAAAAGGTCGCCGCCGCCCGCGAGGCGTATGGTGAGGCGACCCCCATCGTCATCGACGCCATGCTGGCCCAATGTGCGGACGCATGGCGAGCCGGCGACCTGGCCTCCGCGCAACGGCTTTTGGACAAGACGGACGTCCTGCTCCGCGCCGCGGGCAAGAGCGCAGAGGACATCCGCCCGCGCTGGTGGCTGAACAAGGCGCAGATGTTGTCCAAGCAGGAAGCCGGCAGCGCCGCGCACCTAGCCGCCCTGGATGAGACACTGAAATCCTTCGAACGCTACGCGCCCGACCATTTGTTCCATGTGACAGCGTTGCAGGCGGCGGGACTGGCGCAGGCACAGGTCGGGAATTTCGAAAAGTCCGCGGCCCTGTTCCAGCAAGCCCTGGACCATTTCAGTGCCCTGCCGGCCACCGAGCAAGACAACGACACCCTGATCACCTTGCTCTATAACCAAGTCAGCGTGTTGCAGCGCACCGGGCGTCTCGATGACGCGCGCAAGAACCTGGAAAGGGTGTCGGCTTTGGCCTTGGAATCCCAGGGCGTCTCCGCGCCCTATTGGATGAGTCTCGCGCAGCTGGCCCGGATGCTGGAGCTGCGGGGGTCGCGGGCCGAGGCCATGGCACAATTCGCCAAGATGCTGGAGGTGTTGCCCAGCAACCCGCCGTCGCCGGCGGACTATTCCAACATCGCCCGGCTCATCCATGCCGAACGCTTCATCGTTGAAGGTGTGGCGGCCGAGGCTCTTCCCTTTCTGGAAGAGTTTGAAGCACGCCTGATGACGACCGGCGGCCTGGGCGCCACGGCGCGGCGGGTCCATGCCCTGCTGGGGCAGGCCTATGATCAGCTGGGCCGGGCCGGGCAGGCGCGGGGCGAGTTCCAGAAGGCCCTCGACGCCTACGCCGCCACCCCCGCCAATCCAGAGGCGCAGGATTTGCGCGGCCGGTGGGGCTGGTTCCTGCTGGACCAGGGTGATCCCGGCGCCGCTGGGGTTTTCGACGGGATCGTGGCCGAAGCGGACCCGATGGCCACGGTCTCCATCGCGCCAACGCTGGCCTGGGCCGGCCGGGCCCGCCTGGCGTTGGCTTCGGACGATATCGCGGCGGCGAAGGCCGCGGTGGACCAGGGATTCACCGCCTATCAGCAAATCCGTGCCCTGCACGACGTGCGCATCCACACCACCTTGTTGCTGACCCGCAGCGCGGTGCGCCTTGCCGCCGGCGACAAGGCAGGGGCTCGGCAGGACGCGGCTCTGGCGCTGGCCGACGCCCAGCGGACCGACGCACCGGACAGCCCCGCCATCCGCCAGGCGCGCAACGCCGTGATCGCGGCCGGGGCGTGAGGGGGAGCGAATGCCTATGGACATGTCGACGAACGCGACCCAGGACTGGGAACACATAGAGGCGGCCCTGGACCATCTGCTGGACCTCCCCGCAACCGAGCGGCCGATGGCCCTGCTGCATCTGACCGGGGGCGACGCCGGGCTGCTGGCTAAGTTGGAACGACTGCTGGACCAGATGGTCCGTGACGAGACCTGGCTGGACCGGCCCGCGCTTGAGGGTCCGGGTCACTTCGACCCACCCGGGACGGCCCCGGCCGTGCCTTTCGCCAGCCTGGCGCCGGGCCAGCGCGTCGGCGCCTATCGCATCATCGGCGTCATCGGCCGGGGCGGCATGGGGGAGGTCTATCGCGCGGAACGCGCCGACGGCCATTTCGAGCAGCAGGTGGCCCTGAAGCTCATCCGGCGGGATGCCATCGACCATATCGACCGCTTCCAGGCGGAACGGCAGATCCTCGCCACCCTGGACCACCCGGCCATCACCCGCATCCTGGACGGCGGGCTGCATGACGGCCAGCCCTACATGGTCATGGAACTGGTGGAGGGCCAGCCCATCACCGCCTGGTGCCGCGATCGCGGGATCGGGCTGGACGGCCGGCTCACGCTGTTCCTGGCTGTCTGCGACGCGGTGGCCTACGCCCACCGCAACCTGATCGTCCACCGGGACCTGAAGCCCGGCAACGTCTTGGTGACGCCCCAGGGGCAGGTGAAGCTGCTGGATTTCGGCATCGCCAAGCGCATCGTCAGCGGCGAGGAAGGCAGCCCCGAGACCCTGTTGGCGCCCCTCACCCCCGGCTATGCCGCGCCGGAGCAGCTTCTGGGCGGCCCGGTCAGCACGGCCACCGACGCCTACGCCCTGGGCATGCTGCTCTATGAGTTGCTGGCCGGCGCTCGGCCCTGGACGCTGGAGGGCATGCCCCTGGCGCTGGCCGTCCGCGCCGCCTTGCAGGAGGTGCCGCCGCCCCTGTCCCAGTTCGCCGCGCGGTCCGATGGCGCCCCGCCGGTGCCAGTGAGGAAGTTGGCAGGGGACCTGGACGCCATCGTCGCGAAGGCCCTGCGCAAGGAGCCGGGCCAGCGGTACGGGACCGTCGACGCCCTGGCACGGGATGTGGAGCGCATGCGCGACGGCCTGCCCGTCACCGCCCGGTCGGGGTCTCGGCGCTATGTCTTAGGGCGCCTCATGAAACGTCATCGCCTGCCCCTGGCCGCCGCCGGCTTGCTGGCCCTGGTCGTCCTGGGCGGCTTGGGCGGCGTCACCTGGCAGTATTTGCGGGCGCAAAAGGCCGTAACCCGGGCGGAAACCATCAAGGCCTTCGTGCTCAGCCTCTATGCCGGCCACGACCCCGGCTTCCCCAAGGACAAGCAGCGCCGCGACGTCACGGCGGAAAAGCTGCTGGACCTGGGTGTCGATCGGATTGAACGGGAATTCGCCAAGGACCCGGAACTGGCGTTGGAACTCTATGGCATCACCAGCGACCTCTATACCGCGCTGAGCGATCCGGAGCGCACCGCGCAGGTTGTGGAAAAGCGGGCCACGCTAGCGCGCAGGGTCTATGGCGAGAGCCACCCCTTGGTCATCGAGATGATGCTGCGGCAGACGTGGAACGCCATCATGGCCGGCGACCTGCCCCAGGCAAACGACCTGCTGGCCAAGACGGATACTCTGCTCCGTACGTCCGCTCAGGATAAATCCGCGGTGCGTGCCTACTGGCTGCTATGCAAGGCGGAGGCGCTGCATGGCGCCCCCGGCACCGTCGCGGTCCGACGTGGATATGTCGACCAAGCGGTGGCCCTTTACGAACAGCACGCGCCGGACCACCCCTTCTATCCCTCGGCGCTGCAGAGCGCCGCTATTCTGCACAAACGGATGGGCGACTATGCCGGCGCCATCGCCCTATACGACAAGGCCCTGGCACGCTTCAGCCAGAGCGGCGACAACGTCACCCTGGTCTATATCCTGATCAACCGGGCCAACGCCCTGGAACCTGCGGGCCGGCTGGACGAGGCCCAACAGAGCTATGAGCGGGCCGCTGCGGTGGCGCTGGAGACCGTGGGGCAAGGCGGCATCTACTGGACCGCCCAAGCTCGCTTGGCCACGCTGCTGCACCGGGAAGGACGGCGGGATGAAGCCATGGCCCTGTTCGAAAGCCTGACCAAGGTGGTGCCACGGGAGGCGAGCGCCGATCAGCTGCCGGAGATGGTGTGGCAGGCCTATGCCGAGGCCCTGACCAATGAGGGCCGTGCCGACCAGGCCATTCCTATCCTGGAGCGCTTGCGCGCCATTTTCGAGAAGCGCCGGACCGATGAGAGCATGCTGCGCATGCTGTGCTCCCAGTTGGGCAGGGCCTACGGCCTGGTTGGGCGCGCCAGCGAGGCCCGGGAACTGCTGACCCGGGCCGCCGCCGACTTTGCGGAGGCGGAACCCGGCAGCTTCGAGTTGCTTGAGGCGGAAGGCCGACTGGGCTGGTTCCTGCTACAGGACGGCGACCAGGACGGCGCCAGCCGGGCCTTCGATGCCATCCTGGCGTTGCAGGGGCGGGTGCAGCCGGCTTCGCCCAACGTGGCCTTGGCCTGGGCCGGCCGCGCCGTCCTGGCCTTGAGGTCGGGGGACAAGGCGGCGGCAATGTCGGATACGGAGCGAGCGTTCGCGGCCTACGATGAGGTGAAGGCCTTACACAATATCCGCATCCACACCAGCCTGCTGCTGACCCGCAGCGCGGTGCGCCTGGCCGCGGGCGACCGGGCGGGCGCCGCACGAGACGCGGCCACGGCGCTGGCTGACGCCCAACGCACCGACACGCCGGACAGCCCGCTCATCCGCCAGGCCCGCGATGCGGTGGCCGCCGCCGAGGAGAAGAACCAGGCCCATTAAAAAATTTATATGCCCCCTGTCCGGTTTGATCCGGCCGCCGGGTTTTCCTTCGGGTGAGTTATCCCGCCGAACAGAGTGCCCAGCAAAGGAACCTCGGCGCCACCTGGAAGGAAGTCCCGGACATGTCGTATCCCGCCCTTCAGACCGATTATCCAGCGGCCGCCTTGAGCCTGCCCCATCCCTTTCCCGCCGACGGAGGCGCCGACGATGCCGCGGACCTGTCCGTCAGCGACAGCGCCGGCCTCGGGGGCCACAAGACCAGCGGCCAGATCGCCCAACTGGCGCGGCGCTTTCATCTGCCGGCAGGCCCCCGCCTGTCGGTCGATTGCCGTCATGCCGACGCCAGCCTCAGCGTCACGCGCCTGCACTCGCCGGCTGACGATCACCGTCCCACCCTGCCGTTCGATCCGGAGGACACCTTCCTCGTCCTGCTGCAACTGGCCCCCCTGCCCCACCACCGCGCCTGGCGGGAGGGACGGGAGGCGCCCGTCAACGCCTATGCCGCCGGCGGGGTCTCCATCGTACACCTGGAACAGCGGCCGCGCTGGCTGATGACCACCGCCTTCGACATGCTGGCGATCTGCGTGCCCCGGGCGGCGCTGAACGAGCTGTCCCGGCGTTATGACGCCCGGCTCATCTCGACCCTCGCCTGCCCCGGCGGCAAGGTGGACGAGGACGCCTTGCGCCTGGGTGCTTGTCTGCTGCCCGCCCTTGAGCACGGTGCCGGCGGGGCGTTCTTCGTGGAACACGTCATCCTCGCGCTCTGCACCCACATCGCCCAGCGCTATGGTGGATTGGAACACCAGGTCCGCGCGCGGGGCGGCCTCAGCCCACGCCAGGAACGGCTGGCCAAGGAAATGCTGCTGGCCTCCGTTCAGGATGGACGGTCCTTGCGGGAAATCGCAACGGGGTTGGGCCTATCCCCGGGCTATTTCCTGCAGGCCTTCCGCCAGTCGGTGGGGGAGACGCCGCATCGCTGGCTGACGGCCTGCCGGCTGGAACATGCCAAGCGCCTGCTGGCGGAATCCACGATGCCCTTGGTGGAGATCGCCATGGTCTGCGGCTTCAGTGACCAGTCCCACCTCACCCGCGTCTTCACCCAGCATGTCGGCAAGCCGCCGGGGGCGTGGCGACGGGGTCTGCGGTAGGATAGGGGGATCAAGGGGCCGGCTTGACCAAACGGGGGTCTGCCATCGGAAGGGGCGCGGATGTTGGTGCACCGCGGTAGAGTGTGGCTATGCTAGCCCTGTGGCGGCCGTCCGCCGCACCCCACGCCACCGCCGCCCCGCCCGCCCCATGTCCCCCGCCCGCCCCATGTCCGACACCCTCCAGGATTTGATCGTCCCCAGCGATGATCCAGAAGTCGTCCGCACGGCCGACGCCCTGCTGCCGCTGTTCTATGAGGACCTGCATCGCCTGGCACGACGGGAACGGCGGCGCCTGCCGGCCAGCGACACCTTGCAGACCACGGCCTTGATCCATGAGGCCTACCTGAAGCTGCGCGGGACCGCCGGCTTCAACGACCATAGCCACTTCCTGCGCGCCTCCGCCCTGGCCATGCGCCATGTCTTGGTGAACCGCGCCCGCGACCGCTTAGCCGCCAAGCGGGGCGGCGGGGCCGCGGCCCTGCCCCTGGACGATGACCTGCTGGCGCACGGGTCTGCCGAGAGTGACGCCCGCATCCTGGAAGTGAATGACGCCCTGGGCCGTCTGGCCTCCCTGAACCTGCGCCTGGCGCGGGTGGTGGAATGCCGCTTCTTCGCCGGCTATAGCGAACTGGAAACCGCCCAAGCCCTGGGCATCACCGACCGCACTGTGCGGCGCGACTGGACCAAGGCCCGCGCATGGCTGCTGCACACCCTGTCCATGGATGCCGGGCGGTCCATGGATGCCGAAGGGGGCGCCGGCCATGGCGACAAGGCCCGGTTGGAACCGGCCTGAGCGCCGCCAGCCGGTTTCCTGTTCCGATGCGATCGCCCGGGGCCAAAAAAGCAAAACCCCCGCCTGCGCAATGCGGGCGGGGGTTTTGGGATTTGGTTGCGGGGGCAGGATTTGAACCTGCGGCCTTCAGGTTATGAGCCTGACGAGCTACCGGGCTGCTCCACCCCGCGGGAATGGGTGCTGGGGGAGGCGGGCATTGCGATGAGGGTCTGTTGAGCGGCAGGGCGGCTTGGGCGCGATGTGTGCGACTGATAGACCTGGCGGCGACCTACTCTCCCACGTCTTAAGACGCAGTACCATTGGCGCTGGGGGTTTTCACGGCCGAGTTCGGGATGGGATCGGGTGTA
>NZ_VITV01000003.1 GCF_007828035.1 Nitrospirillum amazonense
TCCATGAGCAATCGGTCAGGCAAAGGCTCGCCCGCATCGCCGCCCGCCGGTCAGCGCCGAAAAAGGCAAAAACGCGGTGATCCGCTGACGCTTACCGTCTACGCCGGTAACGGCCAGCGCTACGAGGTCGGCGCCGGCTGGAGCCAGGTCGCCAAGTCCAGCGGCGAGACCTACGTCAACCTCAAGATCGGCGCCCCCGAATTCGGGCCCAGCTGGGTTCGCGCCCGTCTGGTCAAGCTGGAGCAGCCCGTCGCCGATGGTCCCACCCACATGGCCCTCTGGGAGCCGCGCGACCGCTGATCCGGATCTTTCCACAGCCCCGTTCCGGATCCTTCGGGACGGGGCCTTTCCTTTGCTCGGTATGTGGGGGATCGAAAACCAGGGGAGTGGGTTTTCGAGCGTCCGCAAGCACGCCTCCGCTCGCCATCCTTTGCCCATCTGCGGCGACACCCGCCGCCACCGCTGGAGGAGGAGGGCATGGAAGACGAGGTTGGCCGGGCCGCCAAGGCCAAGAAGGGCAGTCCCTTTCTCAACACCGCGCAGGCCGCCTTTTACGTGGGCCTGTCGCACCGGACGCTGGAGAAAATGCGCCTGAAAGGGGGCGGTCCGCGCTTCCGCAAGCACGGTCGCTATGTGCGCTATCATATCGACGACCTTGATGCGTGGTCGGTGGGGCAGAATGAGCAAACCGCCTCCGATCAAGGAGAAGCGCCATGATCGCCCGATCGGCAGCGCGGCATGACGGCCGGCGTCGGCACCTTGGTCGCTTCATCGTCCTGGCTTTCGGTGCGCTGGGGACCTGCGGCGTCAGCGGTCCGTCGCTGCTGCAACACCGTCCGCTGGTGGTGTGGAACGCCAGCGCATCAGTGCCCATCGGCCTTTATCGGGTTCGGTCGAATACGCAGTTGATCCGTGGGAACCTAGTCCTGGTTCGCCCTCCGGCCGCAGTGGCGGACCTGGCCGCCGCGCGCGGCTACGTGCCCACCGGTGTGCCGTTGATCAAGCGCGTGGTGGCAACGGAGGGGGCCACCATTTGTGGCGATGAGCGCTCGGTTTTCATCAACGGCGAACCCGTCGCCGTGCGCCTGGAGGCGGATCGGTTGGGCCGGCCGCTTCCCACGTGGGAAGGCTGTCGGGTGCTGAAGACCGGCGAGCTGTTCTTGCTGATGCCGGACGTGCCGGGCTCCTTCGACAGCCGCTATTTCGGGCCCGTGGGCATAGAGAACGTGATCGGCCAGCTGGTGCCGCTATGGATCGGTTAAGCCTGACGGTGGCCGGCGTCGTGATGATGGTCAGCGCGTCCGCACCGGCCGCCAGCCTTGACCAATGGCGACCGCAGATCGCCGAAGCTGCCCGGCGCTTCGACCTTCCGGCTGGCTGGATCGCGGCGGTCATCGCCGCCGAAAGTGATGGCGATCCGCATGCGCTGTCGTCGAAGGGGGCCATGGGGCTGATGCAGCTCCTGCCGGCGACGTGGAACGACCTGCGGGGGCTCTATCACCTTGGGGGCGATCCCTTCGACCCTGGCGACAACATTCTGGCCGGTACCGCCTATCTGAGGGCGATGTGGGATCGCTTCGGCTACCCCGGTCTCTTCGCCGCCTACAACGCCGGGCCGGCCCGCTACGAGGCTTATTTGCGAGGCAATGAGCCCCTGCCGGAAGAGACGCGCCGCTATCTGTCGGAGCTGACCCGGATACCCCAGGGGCCGGTGTCGCCGCGAGAGTCCGCGTTGTTCTTCCCGCTGCTGACCGGCGGGAACACACCAGCCAGCAAGAGCGAGGTGGCCAACCCCAATGGCCTGTTCGTTCCGCTCGGGCGCCCTATCCAGGAGCGGCGATAGGCCGGCAGGGAAGGGGTCTTCCTCTCGATCCGCCCATCGTGCCGGCCGGAGCGAGCCGCCCGTCAAGGATGCGCGGTCCCCCCAAAATGCTGGCGCATTTCGGTTCCCCCGCGCCCCGCTCCGCGGCGCCGGTCGGCGTCCGTGACCGGCACCTCTCCGGCCGATCCGCGAGGGCCGTCCTCGATGAGGAGGACAGCAACAACGGAGGATCTCATGTCGATCAATTCTGCCAAGCCGATCCCGGGGACCGACGCCTATTGGATGGCGCGGCATGAGGCGTTTGCCTTCATCCGGCGCCTGGAGCGGGCCATCGTGGTGCGCAACCAGGCGCCGATATACGTCGGCGGCGACGATCTCATCGAAAACACCGGACCGTGGGAGCGCGTCTGCGCTCTCCAGGATGAGGCGCGCGGCACCCCCATGGTGATGGAGATCCTGGGCGCGCAGTTGCGGCTGAAGCTGCTCACGGTATAGGCGAGCGGGAGCGGTGCCCACCATCGGTGCCGCTCCTTTTTTCCCATGCCGAGGGTTTCGATGCTGCCCTGATCCAGCGTCGAGAGACCTTTCTCATCTCGGTCGGTCCATCCTACCAGCCGAGCCGAAACGCCCGTCAAGGAGACGCGGTTCCCCCAAAATGCTGGCGCATTTCGGCTCCCCCGCGTCCCGCTCCGCGGCGCCTTCGGCGTTCTTGACCGGCGTCTCTCCGGCTGAGGGGGAACCTTGTCCTCGATAGGCAGGACAGCAACCACGGAGGTTCCCATGTCGTTCATCGCAGCCCATCCGCAGCCCGCGACCGACCGCTTTCCGGCTCTGGTCGATGACGTCCGTGCCGAATTCGGGGACGAGGGCCTGGTGGCGAATGTCGAGCGTTTCATCGCGGCGGAAGAGCCCGATTTCATCTGGGAGGGGCGCATCCAGGAGCATTATTTCGGCGAGTGGCTGGCCGAAGATGAGCATGAGGAGAGCCGGCATTGCATCCTGGTGCTAAGCCATTTCCGGGGCCAGTTTATCGTCGCCAGTGTCGTTGTTGATGGCGATGAGCGGCCGTATTTCGCGACCATGCAGCGACCCTATGCTGACCGGCGGGCGGCGGAGGCGGCGTTCCAGGCCATGGTTCCCCGGTAGGCTGCGGCGCTTTGGGAGCGGCGGTTCGCCAGCCGTCGCTCCCCTTTCATTCCCGACAACAGATCGTAGAAGGGCGTGGGTAAGCGCGGGCGGTGATTAAGGCCGTCTAAGGCAAGATAAAGGAATGGCGCCGTCACCAGGGTGACGATCGCCAAGTATTTGTCTGCACATCTGTTTTCAGGGGCGCCGGTGGCGCCATGGGGTAGTCGGATGGCGCCAGGGAGGCGCCAACCCGTTGATCTCATGGTCAGTGCCTGGCGCCCGGGCCGGGAGGTCACGTATGAGCGAGGACGATGATTTCGAGCCCCGGCTGGGCAGGATGCGCAGCCCCAGCGGCCGGCGCGGGGTGAAGTACCTGAACCGCGTCCTGGCCGCCACCATATTGGCGCGGGGCGGGGCGGGGGGTCTGGGTCGGGCTGCCAGGGGTTTCACCGGGAGCCGGATCGGGCGCGGGGCTGGCGTTGGCCGGGTGCTGGCGGCGCGCGACCAGTTCGCCGCCTATCGTCAGCGCCGGGTCATCATCAAGTCCCGTATCGTGAAGCTGGCGGGCAAGGGTTCGGCGGGGGCTCGCGCCCATCTGCGCTACATTCAGCGTGACGGCGTGTCGCCTGATGGCCAGCCGGGGCGGCTCTATGGCGCTGAGCATGACCAGGTTGATGGCCGGGCGTTTCTGGATCGGGCCGAGGGGGATCGGCAACAGTTCCGTTTCATCGTCTCTGCCGAGGATGGCGACCAGTACGAAGACCTGAAGCCCTTGGTTCGCCGCCTGATGGCGCAGATGGAGGAAGACCTGGGCACGCGCCTGGACTGGGTGGCGGTGGACCATCACAATACCGGCCATCCCCACAGCCATATCATCGTCCGGGGCAAGGACGACCGTGGCAAGGACCTGGTCATCGCCCGAGAGTATATGGCCGTCGGCATGCGGGAGCGGGCTGCGGAGATTGTCAGCTTGGATCTGGGCCCGCGCACAGACCTGGAGATCAAGGACCAGCTGCGGCGCGAGGTGGAGCGGGACCGCCTGACCAGCATCGATCGCCGGCTGCTACGCGACGTGGGGGCCGATGGCCAGGTCGGGGCAGCGGACAGGTCGCCTTTCCACCAGGCCCTTCGTGTCGGACGGCTGCGCAAGCTGGAGCGCATGGGCCTGGCGGATGAGGTTCGTCCCGGCCATTGGCACTTGGCCGACGATCTGGAAGCCACTCTGCGCGAACTGGGCAAGCGGGGCGACATCGTCAAGACCATGCACCGCGAGATGGCGGCCCGGGATCAGGCTCGCGCGCCTGCCGACCTGGTCATTCACAGTCCGGTCTCACCGCAGGCGGCGCCGATCACTGGCCGCATCGTGGCTCGCGGCTTGGCTGATGAACTGAATGACCGGCGCTATCTGATCATCGACGCCACGGACGGCCGCACCCATTACGTTGACATCGGCCGAGGCGAGGCTATTGAGCCATTGCCGGAGGGTGGGGTCGTTCGCATTCAACCACGTCATGCCGAAACCCGGAAGACGGACCACACCGTGGTGGAGGTCGCTGCAGCGAGCGGCGGCCGCTACAGCGTCGACCTCCATCTGCGGCACGACCTCTCCGCCAAGGAGGCCTATGCGGAGACCCATGTTCGGCGCCTGGAGGCAATCCGGCGGGTGACCGGCGCCGTCGAGCGCGAACCGGACGGCACCTGGATAATCGCTCCCAACCACCTGGACCAGGCTTTGGCATATGAGCAGAAGCAGGTGCGGGCCATGCCGGTGACGGTGCAGGTGTTGTCGGCCCTGCCGCTGGACCGCCAGATCGGTGCCGACGGTGCCACCTGGTTGGATCGCGAAATGGCCTCGAGCAAAGCCGAGCCCTTACGGGAGGCCGGGTTCGGTCAAGAAGTACGGGAAGCCCAGGCCCGCCGCCGGCAATGGCTGATCGCCGAGGGGCTGGTGCGCGAGGAAGAGGATCGCGAGACCTTACGCCCGGGAGTGCTCACGGCGTTGCGCCGGCGCGAGCTGCAGCGTGTGGCGGGGCAACTCTCCGACGAGCTGGGGCTGGGCTATGTGGAGTTGCGGTCCGGCCAGCCGGTGGAAGGTACCCTCCGCCGCCTCGTGTCGCTGTCCAGCGACAAGATCGCGGTGATTGAGCGCAGCTGCGACTTCACCCTCGTGCCCTGGCGCCCGGTGCTGGACGGCCACGTTGGCCAGCAGGTGTCCGGTGTGCTTCGAGGCGACGGAATTTCCTGGGCCATCGGTCGGCAGCGAGGCGGGCCGGCGGTGGAATGAAGGTCGAGCAAGACGACAACTTTGGGGTGATATTTCCCCGACTCTTCATCGCTGCTGAATATCGACATTTGATGCTATTTTGGCGAAACGAGGGTTTGTGGGGGAGGGAATGGGTGGTGTCGACGATCTTTTTTTCCTGGCAGTCCGACGCTCCAGACAAGACAGGCCGTAGATTCATTGAGCGTTGCCTTGAACGTGCGATTACTAAGCTGGCCGCTGATGTGGAATTAGAAGAAGCTGTTCGTGATCTCCAAGTCGATCGGGATACTAAGGGCGTTCCTGGGTCGCCCAAGATCGTAGATACTATCTTTTCTAAAATTGATAGAGCAGAAGCGTTTATCGGGGACGTCACCTTTGTTGGGCGGCGGCTGAATGGCGACCCCATTCCCAATCCCAATGTGTTGATCGAATATGGTTGGGCTCTGAAGAGTCTAGGGCATGATCGGGTGTTGACGGTGATGAACACTGTCTATGGGAAGCCTGAGGCAGCGACTTTGCCGTTCGATATGCGCCATGTGCGGCATCCAATCAGCTATCATCTACCAGATGGTGTTTCGTCTGATGAGATGGAGGAAGTCCGAGCCAATCTCGTGGGAGTGTTGGTTTCTGCACTTCGTGACATCCTCAAAATCGGCAAAGCATCGCCATCACCGTTGCCGATCTTCCAGCCGCGTTCGTCGGGGGCGTCGCCTGGACGCTTTCGAGCTGAAAAATTACCGTTAGCATATGCGGACGATCTGCCAAGTGGAATTGGCCTGCAGGCCATCCACTTGGCGCCGGGCCCGGTATCTTGGCTCCGACTCATGCCAATCACCGACCCACAACGCACATGGGGTTTTTCGGATCTAAAGGCGGCGGCGACTACCTCTAGCTCTTATCTCATGCCTTATAATCACAAGTTAGCTGGTGGAAATATTGGCATTGGTCTTCTGCGAGACGCTGACGGCTTTGGCACGCGTGTGGTCCTTCGGGGATCCAATCTCGTGCATTGGACGAGTTTCTTATTTGAGACGGGGGAGATTTGGGGGGCCGATTCCTATGTTCTTGCTGCGGAAACAGGGTATATATCGATTGATCGGCCGATGATGGTTGATTCTATAAAAAAATACCGTGAAATTTTAAAGAAATTAGGGGTTCTTGGTCCTTATAAGTGGGTTGCTGGCTTCGAAGGAGTAAGGGGAAGGGCGCCTTCTCTTGTGGATGGCGGTAAGTCTTTATTCCATCGAGGTGTCTCTCTTGTTGACGTTATTGAGAGTCAGGGGGAGCTTGCGGCCGATCAAGAACCAGATATGGCAATCAAGTCATTCGTGAGAAAAATATTTGATGCTTGTGGTCTCGATGCTCCAAATCTGTAGAGTAATATTATTGCCAATGATTCTTGTTTTTGTGACGGAAACGGCTTATTCGAAGTGCCATTCACACCGCTGTCCCAGGCCCGGCTGCCGCTTGTTCCTACAAGGGGGGTAGTCTAACCTTTGCCAACGTGGGCCCGCACTGCCTACCTGCCAATGATCGGGAGCGTCACTACTGTGACCAAGGCCAACGAAGCTGATTTCGAGATCCTGCAGCAGACTGCCCAGTTGGTCTCTGCCTACCTATCCAACGCGGGCAACCACGTGGCACCGGCCGAGGTCCCTGGCCTGATCACGGCCACCTACGCCAGCCTGTCGATCCTGGGGCAAGAGCCGCCAGCTTCGGCTGTGCCGGAGAAGCTCACGCCGGCTGTTCCGGTCCGTAGGTCGGTGACGCCCGACTACATCGTCTGTCTCGAGGACGGCAAGAAACTGAAGATGTTGAAGCGACATCTGCGCACCGCCTACGGCCTGTCACCGGAAGAGTACCGTGAGAAGTGGGGGCTGCCGGCGGATTACCCGATGGTTGCCCCCAATTATGCCGAGCAGCGCTCCGGGTTGGCCAAGGCCTTTGGCCTGGGCAAGCGTGAGCAAGCGCCCGCGGTGGAGGCCAAGCCGGCGAAGAAGGGAAAGCGCGCCGCTGCGGAGTGATCCTTCAGGGCAGTTTTGGAATTGTGCAGGGCCCTGCGAACCGGTTTCGCGGGGCTCTGCTTTTGCGGTTGGACGCAGGTCGTTGCCAAGGCTTTCGCTGAGGCAACGACGAAGCGCTTGCGGATCGGCCTAAGCGAAGAAGTCGGCAGGATGAACGCCCAGGCCGTTGGCGAGTTGCCCCAGGACGGTGACGGTGCAGCTATACTGGCCCCGTTCCAAATCCCCCAAGTAACGGGCGCTGATCTCCGCCCGCCCAGCAAGCTCCTCCTGGCTCAGGCCCTTTTCATGGCGCAGCCGACGAAGGTTTCGGGAGACGGTTTCCATCAAGTCCATGGTGGAAACCATGCCGAATGTGAAGCATACTTCCAGGATGTATACCTCCTATTCGGGGCGGTTCATGGACGAAAATTGCTCCACCCAGTTCTATGCGGCCCTTGCAACCGCACGGTTCGGTGAACCGGTGCCTGGTCAGCAGGATTTCACCTTGAGCCAATGGATGTTGTTGGCCATGTGGGCCCGTGCCGGGTACGGCGCCGGGATGTTGCCGCCGCGCGAGGCGTTGCCCCTGGCGCATTTGCGCCCCTGGGCTGAAAGCCTGCTGATCTTCGACCAAGTGGGGGTGGGGTGGCATCAGCACACCAATGGCCGGATGGTTTCCGACCTGCTGAGGACTGGGGATGTGGAGGAGGGGTGGCTTGCCTTGCCGGTCGCTATCCATGGAATGGCATGCTGGGCAGCATCCGAGGCTCGCCCAGTCCTTCAACGGTTTCCCAGATGGCCACGGTTGCGCAGTGCGGACCTTAATGCCCTGGTTCTGCCCATGGGCGAGAGCGCCGTCGTGGACAGGTTGCTTATCATGGCGGCTGCCGTCCCTCGGTCTTTGAGTGCGTTTCGGGCGTAGATAAGCGCGATTTTTCAATAGTTTGACCCTTGCTCTCCTATCCGTCGACCGGCCCTTGCGCCGGCATTGAGACGGGAGAAGGGCATGACACCGACTAAGCTCCTGATCGGCCAGATCCTGGTCGTGTTCACCATCGTCATCCTGGGCGTTTGGGCGGCGACGCAGTGGGCGGCCGCGATGCTGGGGTACCAAGCGCAGTTGGGCGCACCTTGGGTGGTCGTCGCCGGCTGGCCGATTTACCGTCCCTGGCAGCTGTTCTGGTGGTGGTACTGGTATGAGGCTTACGCCCCGGTCCTGTTCGAAAAGGCCGGTGCGCTGGCGGCGGGCAGCGGACTCCTGGGCTGTGGTGCCGCGATCATTGGGTCACTGTGGCGTGCCCGGCAGACCAAGCTGGTCACCACCTACGGCTCGTCGCGCTGGGCGACGGCCAGGGAGGTGGAGCAAGCGGGGTTGTTTCGATCCGCCGGCGTCTTCCTTGGCCGTCTGCGTGATCGCTATCTGCGCCATGATGGGCCCGAGCATGTGATGGCCTTCGCGCCCACCCGATCGGGCAAGGGTGTCGGTCTGGTGGTGCCGACGCTGCTGACTTGGCCGGCATCGACTGTCATCCACGACATCAAGGGCGAGAACTGGCAGCTCACCGCCGGCTGGCGGGCGCGATTTTCCCATTGCCTGCTGTTCAACCCCACCGACCCGCGCTCGGCCCGCTACAATCCGCTGTTGGAGGTGCGCAAGGGACCGGACGAGGTTCGCGATGTGCAGAACATCGCGGACATCCTGGTCGATCCCGAAGGCGCATTGGAGCGCCGGAGCCATTGGGAGAAGACCAGCCACAGCCTGCTCGTCGGCGCCATCCTGCACGTGCTCTATGCGGAGGAGGAGAAGACCCTGGCCCGGGTCGCGACTTTCCTCTCCGATCCGCGGCGCAGCTTCGCGCACACGCTCCGGCGGATGATGGCCACCAACCATCTGGGGACACCGGACCAGCCGCTGGTGCATCCCGTCGTCGCCTCTGCGGCGCGTGAGGTGTTGAACAAGTCCGAGAATGAGCGATCCGGCGTGCTCAGCACCGCCATGTCGTTCCTGGGCCTCTACCGCGACCCCACAGTGGCGGCCACGACCGCCGCCTGCGACTGGCACATCACGGACTTGGTGGATGCGCAGCGGCCGGTGTCTCTCTACCTGGTCATTCCGCCATCGGATATCTCCCGCACCAAGCCGCTGGTGCGCCTGGTGCTGAATCAGATCGGCCGCCGGCTGACCGAGCGGCTAGAGGGCGATCCGGCCAAGCGCCGGCGGCACCAGTTGCTGATGATGCTGGATGAGTTTCCCGCCCTGGGGCGGCTGGATTTCTTTGAGACGGCCCTGGCCTTCATGGCGGGCTATGGCATCCGGGCCTACCTGATCGCCCAGAGCCTCAACCAGATCTCCAAGGCCTATGGCGAGAATAACTCAATCCTGGACAATTGCCACGTTCGCATTGCCTTCAGCAGCAACGACGAGCGGACGGCCAAGCGCATCTCCGATGCGTTGGGGACAGCCACGGAACTTCGGGCACAGCGCAACTACGCCGGCCACCGACTGGCCCCCTGGCTCTCGCATGTGATGGTCAGCCGGCAAGAGACGGCCCGCCCACTGCTGACCCCGGGGGAGGTGATGCAACTGCCGCCTAAGGACGAACTGGTGCTGGTGTCCGGCTTGGCACCCATTCGGGCGAAGAAACTGCGCTACTACGAAGATCGGAATTTCACCGCCCGGGTTCTGCCGGCGCCGATGCCCGCCAACGACAATGGCTCGGATGGGACAGCCAATGACAATTGGTCCGACCTGCCACCGCCGCGGCCCAATGATTGGGGCAGTCAGGTGAGGGGGATGGACCAGCGTTTGGCTGAGGAAATTGAGGAAGCATCGCAGGATGAGATGGCCGAAGGCGGGCTCCAACAGCAGCGGCATCCAGGTCTGGCGGAGGAGGCTGAGACAAATCCTTCTGAGCATGACGCTCCGGAGCTATTTTGCTTGGGCGAAGACGAGACCGACATGGTGGCCGATAAGAATGCCATGGATAGGCTATCCAACGTCGCGCGCGCCTACGGGCTCAACGAGGGAAGTGATGATTTGCTGCCGCCGCTATGACATGTTTGGCACGTCTCTTGAGCAGCGAATTCATTTATTTCAAGATAGTTCACATGGCTGTCAGTGCGGCTGAAGTCTATTCTCGAGAAGGCGTGGGCTTCACAGGAGTCAATTGGCCCACGAAGGCATTCTTGTTTTTTGCCGCTCGGATTGTCATCATGGACCCGAAATACAATCGGGAGCATTAACCTTATAGTATGTATTGCTACAATGGTGCTGTATATTTGCCATAATCCACATCTCGCCTGCCGTTGCCTTGTAGGCAGTGATGTTTTCATCACCAAAGAAGCGGCTACCATGTAGTGAATTGGAAATAAGAAACTATTAGTACATAGCTGAAAGGGAGAGGACGATGGCAGGAAAGCGCCAACATTATGTTCCAAGACTGCTTCAGCGTGGATTTTTACACGACCCGTCTGATGAAGGTGAACGCACGTGGCTTCACAGAAGGGGGCAAGGGGCAAAGTTAGTTGGTATTAGGCATATTGGAGTGGAGGACTGGTTTTATAGTAAGAAACCCATGAACGGTGAAATCACACTGGATGACGTGATCACAAATACAGAAAATGACCTTGGCGCAATTGTTAATAAAATGCGCGGACTACCCACAGGAAGTCCTGTTTCCGCGAAGGAGGCTGCTGAGTTTTTAGTGCATTTGGTGACTAGGACGGCTCATTTGAGGGGTATATTAACAGAAGGTGTTACCAAGCTCGGCGGTGAAATGGAGGCGATCTTTACGTCGCCGGAGCGATTTGGGGCGATGTTGGGCGTGACTACGGCCAGCCTATCGGATGTGGTGATGACCGGCCTAAAAAATATGGCACTGGAGTCCGAAGAGGCAGGAACGCCACGATCCCTTGCGGAGCGGGTAGCATTTTATTTGGCGCGAGAATTGGGACCAGATTTAGTTAAGAATGCTGTGCCTATCATGTCGCCGCTTATCCAAAAGTTCTTTGGTGATCTATCAGAGAAGATGCGCGATGTGCAAGCGCGCATATTGCAAACGTCGCCTGAAGCTAACGGTTGGATTAAATATCTATCCAATTTTGAGTGGAGCGTTGAGGATCGTGAAGAGCTTATTCTTCCAGATGTCGTCGCTCTTTCTATCGACCGTGAAGGAAAATTCAGCCCTCTGATATTTACCTCAACGGAAAATACCTGCGCGGTGATAATGCCGATATCGCGAAATCGAATGTTAATAGGGAAAGAGTTTGGGGCGGAAATAATTAGTTTGGATGAATTTAACGCAAATGCTGCACGTAATAGCGGCTCTTTTTTTGTGGCTGCACAATCTTTTGATAGCAAAAATTATTCCGATCTAATCGGTCTAATTCCAAGTGGTGTAGTTCAGGATATGATTGGAGGTGTCGTGAATGAAATTGAATTTAAGAATAAAATTATACCATCTGATTGTTTTTTAATAAGAAATAATAGTATAAATAATAATAATTTCTCTTACTCTGTCCGATTGGTTGATTTTGGGACAGATGAAGACGCGGAGCATCTTGCTAAGATAATTGGCGATGTCGTGAGAGATGTGTCGCGTCATATACCGCTCCAAAACCTCGACGGGTTTAGTATTGCGGTTGATTTACGGGGGGCTCTTGCGTCCTTCCATCAGCAGGAACTGAGTATAATAGATTCCGTAAATCAGGCGCTGGAACGTGATCTCGAGAGCGCCATCATAATTCCCGTTGAATCAGATGGCATGCGCAAGCAACACATCATCATCGGGGCAAATATGATGGATAGGTTATGTTCTAAGGGCGTTGATGGTCATTTTATTGCTTTGAATATCTTGGTAAAGAAGTTGGCATCCCTTTCATATAATGAAATATTCGGTGTGGATATTTTTGGCGGGATAGATCTAGATCTGATAGATAATGAGCTGAAAGCCATGGTGGCTACGGCGCCTGTGAGATGGTTTGGCGCCAGGTATTCTGCGAATATTTCCCCCGATGTAGGGAAATACTACGCGGATTTTCTGATGGCTGTTTACGAGGATCTTAATAAGGCAGTTATCAATGAGCAGATTGCGTGCAGAGAGAAGGGCAATTTTGACAGTATAGGACAGCTGATGGGCGGACCTATCGTCGCCATTCTAGCTCATGCAGCAAATTGGTTAGGTCATCGTGCTGGCTTGCCTGAGGGGCAAAGTTTCAATGGTGATGATCTGCCGTTGCGGCTTAAGGAATATGGACTCGATAAATGGTTGGAGTTATTTGGTCGTGACCTGGAGGCTGCACACGGCGATGTAGATAGGGGATTAAATATCGATTCAATTAAGAATCTTTCTCGACATGCTGAGAGATTGCTCTGGTCATTTGGGTTATATGCTTGGATCCAAGGTAATGATGTTTTCAGAATAGTGACTGACAAGAGATTTGCGCCGCCAAAATTAAATAATATCGGAGTTCTAGAATAGAAAAAGCGGCACTGATTATAATGCGGCCCATGATCTGATGTCTTTTGGGCGTGTGACGTCGTATATAAGTGCCGTAAGAGATTCGAGCGCCTTATCAGACCCTTAGCTCTGTCGCCACGCGCTTCGGAGCTGGGTCATGAAGCCCCGCCATCACCTCTATCTCGACGATGAGCTGACCGCCCAATTGGACGCCCTGGCGGCCAAGCCGGGAACGTCCAAGTCGGCCATCGTGGCGGATGCCCTGCGCCAGTATCTCGGCCGGCGCGGTGCCCGAGAGCTGGATGAGGCGCTTCGCATCCGGCTGGATCGGCAGTCCCGGCAACTGGAGCGCATAGAGCGCGACGTCCAGGTGCTGCTGGAGAGCGTGGCTCTTTTCGTTCGCTACCAGCTGACCGTCACCGCCCCGTTGCCGGAGCCCGACAAGGCTGCCCGGGCTGTCGGGCAGGAGCGCTTCCAGAAGTTCATCGACCAGGTCAGCCGGCAGATGGCAGCCCCCACCCGCACCTTGGGGCGGAGCGGGGAGGCGTCGTCATGATGCCGAACCCGGAGGCGGCCGATCGCCGCCGCGCCATGCTGCGCACCGCCATGGGGCCGCTAATCGCCGAGGCGCTGGCCGATTCCCGTGTCATCGAGGTGATGGTCAACCCCGATGGCGTCCTGCGCCTGGACCGGCTGGGCACCGGTATCGTTACGACCAACGGCGTCATTCACCCGGCGGAGGCTGAACGCATCATCCGCCTGGTGGCGGCTCACGTCGGGGCCGAGGCCCATGCGGAGCGACCCATCGTCTCGGCCGAGCTGCCCGCCGGGGAGCGTTTCGAGGGTGTGCTGCCGCCGGTGGCGACGGCGCCGTGCTTCGCCATCCGCAAGCCCGCGGCCCGCATCCATACCCTGGCCGACTACGCCGCCGACGGCATCCTGACGGCCACCGAGGCGGAGGCCCTGCGTCGGGTCGTGCGCCGCCGGCGCAACATCCTCATCTCCGGCGGCACTTCATCGGGTAAGACCACCCTGGCCAACGCCTTGCTGGCGGAACTGGTCGACAGCAAGGAGCGCGTGATCCTCATCGAGGACACCCGCGAACTCCAGTGTGCCGCCCCTGACTGCATCGCCTTGCGGACCAAGCCGGGTGTCGTCTCCTTGGCCGATCTGGTGCGGTCCACGCTACGCCTGCGGCCGGACCGCATCATCGTCGGTGAGGTCCGGGGCGGGGAGGCGCTGGACCTCCTCAAGGCTTGGAACACCGGCCACCCCGGCGGCATCGCTACGGTCCATGCCAACTCGGCCGCCGCCGCCCTCTACCGCCTGGAGCAATTGGCCCAGGAGGCTGTCACCACCGTCTCCCGCCGCCTCATAGCCGAGGCCGTCGACCTGGTGATCTTCATCCAAGGTCGCGATGGGCCTCGACGGGTCGAGACCATCGCCCGCGTCGCCGGCCTGGATGCCCGCGGTGACTACGAGGTCACCCCTCTCTCCCCCACCGACCTGCAAACCCTCTGAGAAGGAGAACGCCCATGCGTACGTTCGTGCGTCGTGCTGCCTGCACCGTGGCCACCACCCTCCTGCTGACCGCTTCGGCTCAAGCCGCTGGAACCGGCATGCCCTGGGAGCAGCCGCTGCAGCAGATCCTGGATTCCGTTCAGGGCCCGGTCGCCAAGATCATCGCTGTCATCGTCATCATCACCACCGGCCTGACCTTGGCCTTTGGCGAGACCTCCGGCGGCTTTCGCCGCCTGATCCAGATCGTCTTCGGGCTCAGCATCGCCTTCGCGGCGTCGAGCTTCTTCCTCAGCTTCTTCTCCTTCGGCGGCGGGGCGCTGGTCTGATGCCCGCCTCCGACCTCACCCTGGAAGGGCGCCAGGTCCCCGGCTTCACGGTGCCGCTGCACCGGGCCCTGACCGAGCCCATCCTGCTGGGTGGTGCCCCCCGGCTGGTGGCCATTACCAACGGCACCGTTTCCGCCGCCATCGGGCTGGGGCTCCAGCAATGGATGGCCGGCCTGGCGCTCTGGGTTGGCGGCCATGCCCTGGCGGTGTTCGCCACCAAGCGCGACCCCGACTTCGCATCAGTGCTGCTGCGCCACCTCCGGCAACGGGGGTGGTGGTCATGCTGAACCTGGCCGAATACCGCAGCCGGGCGGACCGCCTGGCCGATCACCTGCCCTGGGCCGCGTTGGTGGCCCTGGGTGTCGTGTTGAACAAGGATGGCAGCTTCCAGCGCACCCTGGCGTTCCGGGGCCCGGACCTGGACAGCGCCACCGAGGCGGAACTGGTCGGCATCGCCGCCCGCGCCAACAATGCGCTGCGCCGCTTGGGTTCCGGCTGGGCCCTGTTCTTCGAGGCCGCGAGAGTCGAGGCGCTGGACTATCCGCACTCCTCCTTTCCCGATGCCGCCTCGTGGTTGGTGGAGGAGGAACGGCGGGCTGCCTTCCAGGATGACCGCCAGGGCCGGCACTTCGAGAGCCGGTATTTCCTGACCCTGCTGTTCCTGCCGCCGCCGGACAGCGAGGTCCAGGCGCAGAACGCCCTGGTGGAGACCGGCCGGAAGGAGGAGGGGAGGTCCTGGCGGCAGGAGTTGGCGCGCTTTCAGGACGAGACTGACCGGCTGGCCGGTCTGCTGGCGGGCTTCCTGCCCGAGGTGCGGGCCCTGGATGATGCTGAGACCCTGACCTATCTGCACGGCACCATCTCCACCCGTCGCCATCCTGTGGCGGTGCCGGCCGTGCCCATGTACCTGGACGGGGTGCTGGTGGACACACCACTCAGCGGCGGCCTGGAGCCCATGCTGGGCGAGACGCATCTCTGCACCCTGACCATCCTGGGCTTCCCCGGCCAGACCCAGCCGGGTTTGCTGGATGCGCTCAACCACTTGGACTTTCCATACCGATGGGTGACGCGCTGGGTGCCGCTGGATCGGGCCCAGGCCACGCGGACCCTGACGCGGTTGCGCCGGCACTGGTTCGCCAAGCGCAAGTCCATCGCGGCCTTGCTGCGCGAGGTGCTGACCAATGAGCCGGCTCAACTGGTCGACAGCGATGCCGATAACAAGGCTGCCGATGCTGATCTCGCCCTTCAGGCCCTGGGCGCCGACCATGTCGGCTTCGGCTACCTCACCACCACGGTGACGGTCTGGGATGAGGACCGGCAGGCAGCGCAGGACAAGCTGGCACTGGTGGAGCGGGTCATCACCGGCCTGGGCTTCACCGTCATCCGCGAGACCGTGAATGCGGTGGAGGCTTGGCTGGGCAGCCTGCCGGGGCAGGTGTACGCCAATGTCCGCCAGCCCCTGGTCCACACCCTGAACCTGGCCCACCTGATGCCGCTGTCGGCTGTCTGGGCCGGGCCACTGCGCAACGGTCACCTGGACGGCCCGCCGCTGCTGTTCGCCGAGACTGCCGGCGCCACGCCCTTCCGGCTGGCCACCCATGTTGGCGACGTCGGGCACATGCTGGTGGTGGGGCCGACCGGTGCCGGCAAGTCGGTGCTGCTGGCCCTGCTGGCGATGCAGTTCCGCCGCTATCCGGGCGCCCGGGTGGTGATCTTTGACAAGGGCAACTCCGCGCGGGCCGCCGTGCTGGCCATGGGCGGTTTGCATCATGCCCTGGGGACAGCGGGCACCTTGGCGTTCCAGCCGTTGCGTCGCATCGACATGCCCGACGTTCGTGCGTGGGCCGCCGAGTGGCTGGCCGGCGTGCTGGCCCATGAGAACGTGGCGGTGACGCCGGAGGTCAAGGAAGGCCTGTGGTCGGCCCTCGGCAGCCTAGCCACGGCGCCAGCCGAGGAGCGGACGCTGACCGGGCTGTCGGTCCTGCTGCAGTCCAGTAGGCTGCGGGCCGCTCTTCAGCCCTACACCTTGGATGGCCCCTTCGGTCATCTGCTGGATGCGGCCGAGGACCGGCTGGCCCTGGCGGATGTGCAGTGCTTCGAGACCGAGGAACTGATGCACCAGCCCGGCATCGTGATGCCGGTGCTGACCTACCTGCTGCAGCGGCTGGAAGAGCACTTCGACGGCCGGCCAACGCTGCTGATCCTGGATGAGGCCTGGGTCTATCTCGACCATCCGCTGTTCGCCGCCCGCATCCGCGAATGGCTGAAGGTGCTGCGCAAGAAGAACGTCGCCGTCGTCTTCGCCACCCAGTCCCTGGTCGATATCGCCGGCAGCAGCATCGCCCCATCCATCATCGAGAGCTGCCCACAGCGCATTTTCCTGCCCAACGACCGGGCCGTCGAGCCGCAGGCTCGCCGCGCTTACGAGGGCTTCGGCCTCAACGAGCGGCAGATCGAGATGATCGCCCGCGCCACCCCCAAGCAGGACTATTACCTGCAATCGCGGCGGGGTAACCGGCTGTTCCAGCTGGGCCTGGGGCCGGTGGCGCTGAGCCTGTGCGGCGCCTCCGATCCCGCCTCCCAAGCCCTCATCGACAGCATCGTGGCCAAGGCGGCGACTGAACAGGACTCTGGCTCGTTCGCCAGCACCTTCCTCGCGGCGCGCGGCCTGGGCTGGGCCGCCGACCTGCTGGGCCACTTCACCCCGAAAGGAGAGGCAGCATGAAAGCCGCCATCCGCACCGTCATGCTGGCCGCCGTCGCGCAAACGGCCGCCCTTGCGGCCGCTCCCGCACAGGCGCAATGGGCCGTGTTCGACGCGTCCAACTATTCCCAGAACGTGCTGCAGGCGGCACGTGCCTTGCAGCAGATCAATAACCAGATCCAGTCGCTGCAGAACCAAGCCACCATGCTGTCCAACATGGCGCGCAACCTGCAGCACCTGGACTATTCCAGCCTGTCCCAGCTCACCAGCGCGCTGACCCGCATCGACAGCTTGATGGCCCAGGTCGATGGCATGAGCTTCAATCTGTCGGCCCTGGAGGCGCAGTGGCCGGCACAGTTCCCGAGCAGCTACGCCACCACCGTGGCCCCCTCCGACCTAGTGCAGCAGGCGAGGGGGCGGTGGCAGGACGCCATGGACGCCTATCACCAGACCATGCGCGTCCAGTCCCAGGTGGTCGCCAACGTGAGCGACGACCGTCCGCTGCTGGATGACCTGGTGACCCAGAGCCAGGGCGCCACCGGAGCCCTGCAGGTCAGCCAGGCCGCTAACCAGCTCATCGCCCTGTCGGCCAAGCAGCAGATGCAGCTGCAGACCCTGGTGGCCGCCCAGTACCGTGCTGAGGCTGAGGACCAGGCCCGCAAGGCGCAGTCGGAGGAAGCGGCCCGCGTCACGGCGCAACGCTTTCTGGGCAGCAGCACCGCCTACACGCCGTAACGAGGTGCGTGATGAGCGACCTCAACATCATCGACAGCTTCCTGGAGACGTTCAGCCGCTACATCGACAGCGGCTTCGGCCTCCTGTCCGGCGACGTCGCCTTCCTGACCACCGTCCTCTCGGGAATTGATATCACCCTGGCCGGCCTGTACTGGGCCTTGGATGGCGAGGCCAACATCGCGGGGCGGTTGCTGCGCAAGGTGCTCTATGTCGGGACCTTCGCCCTCATCCTCAACAACTTCCAGCACCTCGCCGGCGTCATCTACGACAGCTTCGCCGGCTTGGGCCTGCACGCCTCCGGCAGCGGCCTGACCGCGACCGACCTGCTGCGGCCGGGCAAGCTGGCGGGGGTGGGCTTCCAGGCCGCCCATCCCCTGCTGGAGGAGGTGGTGGCCCTGGGCGGCTTCCCCGAGCTGTTCGTCAACGCGCCCACCATTTTCGTCCTGCTGGTTTCCTGGCTGTTCGTGATCGTCGCCTTCTTCATCCTGGCGGTGCAGCTGTTCATCAGCGTCCTGGAGTTCAAGCTGACCACCCTGGCCGGCTTCGTGCTGGTGCCTTTCGCCCTCTGGGGCAAGAGCGCCTTCCTGGCGGAGCGCGTGCTGGGCAACGTCATCTCCTCCGGCATCAAGATCATGGTGCTGGCCATCGTCGTCGGCATCGGCTCCGGCTTCTTCAGCACCTTCACCAGTGCGCTCAACGGCCAGCCGCCGGACATGGCCGCCGCCTTGTCGCTGGTCCTGGCCTCATTGGCGCTGCTGGGCCTGGGCATCTTTGGTCCCGGTGTCGCGGCCGGCCTGGTCTCCGGTGCGCCGCAGTTGGGCGCTGGCGCTGCGCTGGGAACCGTGGGGGCGGCCGCTGGCACCTTGGTGCTGGTCGGCGGCGCCACGGTGGCCGGGGCCAGGATGACGTTCGGAGCGGCACTGGCGGACCTGCGGGCCGGTTCTGCCTTGGGCTCCGGCGGCAATGCCGCCGGCCATACGGGGCAAGCAACCGCCGGCGGCACCAGCACAGGCACGCCCGGCGGTACTTCCGGTGCTGGCGGGCGTGGATCGTCCCCGAACTCCACTTCCTCCGGTTCACCCCCAGCCTGGGCCAGCCGCATGCGTGCCGACCACGCGGCCCGGGCCACCGCCCATTCCATCCAAGAAGGCGAGCGGCCCGGTGCCGCCGCCAATCCCTCCCTCGATCAGAAGGATGGTTAAACCCATGCTGTTCAAACGATCCCCGCAACGCTACGGCCGCACGCCGGAGCCGGTTACGCCCTACCAGAAGGCGGCCCAGCTCTGGGACGAGCGCATCGGCACGGCCCGGGTCCAGGCCCGCAACTGGCGCCTGATGGCCTTCGGCTGCCTGACCCTCTCCGGTGGCCTCGCCGTCGGCTTGGTCTGGCAATCGGCCCAAAGCCGCGTGGCACCCTATGTCGTCGAGGTGGACCGGTTGGGGGAGGCCCGGGCCGTGGCGCCGGCGGCCCGGGACTATCAGCCTTCTGATCCCCAGATCGCCTGGCATCTGGCGCGCTTCATTACCAAGGCCCGTTCGATCTCCGTCGACCCGGTGGTGGTCCGGCAGAACTGGTTGGCGGTCTACGATTTCGCCACCGACCGCGCCGCCCTGTTTCTCAACGACTATGCCAGGACGGCCGATCCCTTCGGCCAGATCGGCACACGCGGCGTCTCCGTCCAGGTGACCAGCGTTGTCCGCGCCTCCGACCGCTCCTTCCAGATCAAATGGACCGAGCAGGTCTTCGAGCGCGGCAGCCTGGCCCGGACCGACCACTGGACCGCCATCCTCGGCGTCGTCGTCCAGCCCCCGCGCACCACCGACGCCTTGGCCAAGAACCCGCTAGGCCTGTTCGTCAACGCCATCGACTGGTCCCGCGACCTTGACACCACACCCGCCCAGTCCCTGGAAAGGAGGGAGCCATGAAGCGCCTTGCCTTGCTCACCATCGCCGCCTCGGCCTTGGCGGCGTGCTCCACGCCCAAGCCGCCGCCGGCCATCTCCTATGACCGGGAAGAACCGCACCCGGCGGCGATCGAACCGGCGCCGATCAAACCGGTGGAGGTGGTGCAAATCCCGGTGCCGCTACCTTTGCCTGGCCAACTGCTGCCGGAGCCCACGCCATTGGTACCCGATGCCCGCCCGCCGGTTGCCCGGGTGGCGGCGGCCAATGCGGCGGCAATGCAGGAGCCAGCGTCCCTGGGCTACCTCAACGCGGTGCAGGTCTATCCCTACACGGAGGGCGCCCTCTATCGGCTCTACACGGCACCGGAACAGGTCAGCGACCTTGCGCTGCAGCCGGGGGAAACCCTCTCGGCGATCTCGGCCGGCGATACGGTGCGCTGGGTGATCGGCGACACCACCAGCGGCTCCGGTGCGGAGAAGCGGGTGCATGTCCTGGTCAAGCCCTTCGCCCCTGGCCTGCATACCAACCTGCTGATCGCCACCGACCGCCGCGTCTATCATCTCCAGCTGGAGAGCACGGCCAAGACAGCGATGGCTGCCGTCTCCTGGACCTACCCGCAGGACGAGCTGTTGAAGCTCCAGCGGCGCAGTGCCGAGGCGGAAGCTGGCGCGCCGGTGACTGCCGATGTTGCGCTGCAGGACCTACATTTTCGATACGCTATTTCAGGCGACACTCCGCCCTGGCGTCCGTTGCGGGCCTTCGATGACGGCCACAAGGTTTACATCGCGTTTCCCCGCCGTCTCGACCAGGGCGAGGCGCCGCCGCTGTTCGTCGTCGGGCCCAGCGGCGATGGCCAGCTGGTCAACTACCGGGTACGCGATGCCTACTACATTGTCGACCGGCTGTTCGGTGCCGCTGAGCTGCGCCTGGGCGCCGATCCCCAGCAGGTGGTCCGCATCAGCCGCACCGATGGCCCGGCGGCCGGCACGGCTTCCACCGGTGACGGAGGACAGCCATGACCGCGCCAACCCCGCCGGAGCCAGGCAAGGTTGATCCGGGCGAGTTGGCCTTGCGCGCTCGGCCTCGCCGTATCGTGCGCTTCCGCCGTGGCCTGCTGATCGGCGTCGCCGCCGCGGGTTCAGCGGTCATTCTGGCGGTGACGATATTTGCGCTGCGTGGAGCGACGCCGCGGGCTGGCGGCAAGCAGGAGGAGCTGTACAGCACGGAGCGCAAGCCGGTTGCTGATGGGCTCGCCGCTCTGCCCGGCGACTATAGCCGTGTGAAGCCTGATACCCCCGTGCTAGGGCCGCCGCTCCCCGGCGACCTGGGCCGGCCCATGCTGGAGCACCAGCAGCAGCTAGGCTTGACGTCGGCGACTAACGGCGACCGCGCCGCGGAGGCCGAACGGCAACGCCGGGCGAGCCAAGCCGTACAGGCCCGGGAGTCGGGCATCTTCTTTCGTGTCGGCCAGGTCTCTCCCGTTGCTGCTCGTGCCGGCGCCGACACGAACGTGGAGGCGGGGGCAAAGCCCCAGCAGGATAGCGGGGAGGGGGATCGCTTGGCTCTGGACCCCGACCGCGACCAGAACAACCAGCAGCGCAAGCTGGACTTCGTCACCCGCAAGAATGGCAGCGGCACGGAAAATCCGCACGCTTTGCAGAAACCCCGATCACCCTACACCGTCCTGGCCGGAACCATCATCGCGGCGGCCTTGCTCCCGGCACTCAACTCCGACCTGCCCGGGCTCGTGACGGCCCAGGTGACGGAGAACGTCTATGACACGGCGACCGGGCGCTTCCTGCTGATCCCCCAGGGCTCCCGGCTCATCGGCCGCTACGACAGTGTGGTGGCCTTTGGCCAAAGCCGGGCCCTGTTGGTCTGGCAGCGGATCATCCTGCCGGATGCGTCCTCCCTCGAGATCGACAACCTCCCGGCCACCGACGCGGCCGGGCAGGCGGGGCTGGAGGATGAGGTCGACTATCACACCGGCCGGCTGCTGGCCGGCGTCGGGATGGCCACCCTGCTGGGGGTGGGCACCCAGATCAGTTCCGGCAGTAACGAGAGCGACCTGGTCCGCGCGCTGCGGGAATCGACCCAGCAGAACGCCGACCGGGCGGGCCAACGCATCGTTGAGAAGAACCTGAACATCCAGCCGACCCTCACCGTGCGGGCCGGTTGGCCGCTGCGGGTCATCGTCCACAAGGACCTGGTACTCTCCCCCTGTCGCGGAGGCTGACATGCTGAAGCTCGCGAAACTGCCGGACCGCACGCCCGTCCGGCTGACTGTCACCCTGAGCCCCGAGCTCCACCAGCGGCTCCAGGGCTACG
Organism: Nitrospirillum amazonense; assembly: GCF_007828035.1. Taxonomy (GTDB): domain Bacteria; phylum Pseudomonadota; class Alphaproteobacteria; order Azospirillales; family Azospirillaceae; genus Nitrospirillum; species Nitrospirillum amazonense. The sequence goes on from NZ_VITV01000003.1 coordinate 22,194, forward strand.
CCGCCCTCTACCGCGCCACCTATGGCGAGACCGAGGCGGTCGCCGAACTGGTCCCCTTCATGCTGGATGCCTTCCTCGACAGCGACCGCGCCTATGCCAAGGCGCAGCGGGAGGAATTGCCCATGGCCGAGGTCGCCGGCCCCCGTCGCGGCCGCGGCAAAGCATCCGCTTCCGAAACCATCGTCCCCTCAAACCCGGAGGATTGAACATGAGCGTCATCGGGCATTTTATCCTCGCTAAGGACGGCGGCTGGACTGGCACCATCCATACCCTGTTGATCAACGCCAAGGTCCGCTTGGTTCCCAACGACAACCGAGAACAAGTCAACGCGCCGGCCTTCCGAGTGTTGATCGGCTATTACCGCGTCGGGGATGCTTGGGAAGCGCAGGCCGCTAATGATCAGCGCTCCTATCTGCGGCTGCGCCTCGACGATCCCAGCTTGGCGGAACCGCTCAGTGCCGCGCTGTTCCCGAGCGAGGATGGCGCCTCCGCGCAGTTGGTCTGGAGCCGACGTTAACTTCTGCTTTGCGTCCCCATACGGTCATGGAAGTACATCCACCTAACAGCCAAAAGCGGACGTTCGCCGACGTCCCCGCGAAAACCATCGGTGGTCCAGCGGCAGTCTTTAAGTACGGGGCGGGTGGTCACATGTAGAAGCTGTAGCTGACCTGTGGCTTCTCTGTGGGGCTGACGTACTTCATGATATCGCCGATCTTTCGTGCGCACTCCAGCGTGATCGGCAGGCGGCCATCCATCTGGGTGTTGTTCCAGTTCATTTTGGTAAGGCCAAGAATCTCCCCGCATAGGCTCTCGAGGGAGGAGTCTTGCTCGTAAACAGTGACCTTGAGGGGCTTGGGGATGTAAGCGCCGGGGTAGGTCTTATAGAAGTCGACGGTGCCACGCGTATAGAGAACGCCCTCGGCCTCGGAGATTGCGAGCATGGTGCCGCGCTTGGGTGGATAGTCACCATCGCCAAAGAGACGAATGTCGGTGTCTATGATGGCGACGAAGTCTTTTGAACGGATGCCCTTCTCGTTAAGGGCGCGCAGGAAACCCTTACGCTCGCTGTCGCGAAAATGGCTCGACTTATGAATAACGATACGGGCAGGCATATGCTGGAGGGCACGATCATACTCTTCGAGCGCATCGCGCAGTAGTTCGTAGGCCTGATCCTCGCTGAGGTAGGGATGGCGGTTGCGCTTGTCGATAGAGACAGGAGTGCCGCGCAGGATGATGCCGTGGCCGAATTCGTCGAAGACCTGGGCTAGGCTGGACGAAATAGTCTCGCCGTCGCGGCTCTTGTAGAAGCCAATGCCGATGTAGCAGGAGCGCAGCTTGGCCGTGTCCTCAACAAGGCGCCACGGGATGGTCCGATTGCCCTTGTAATAGAGAGCGGTGCAGAAGTTCCATGCTTTAGTAGCGGGGTCCTGCTGCTCGCCGACCTGTTTTGTGATGAGAATTGTTTTCTCGCGCACTAACTGCAACGGTGTGCCGAGATGCATACACCTCGCCTTAAGGATGCGGCGGAAGTTGTGCTCAAGTTCGCTTTCCTCGTCCTCGTCGCCGCTTGAGGCTGTGATAGAATCAAACATCTCATTGGGAACGACGCAGACGATGACGTCCACTGAACGGTTCTCGGCGAGGAAGCGGATCTGCTCATAGTAGAGTTCAACGGCACGTTCGACACGTTCGGCGCGCGATGAAAGCTTAACGACGGCGGTGACTTCGGACTTCTGCAGCGTGCGGGTATATTGGGGCGAGTTAATGAGTCGAGTAAGGAAGCCGTAGTTCTGATTGATACCACCGAAGCCGCGGAAGAGGTTGAGCAGCTGCGACTCCTTTTTCCGCTCGATGCCACTGCGGCACTGAGCTAGCCATTCGTCGAGCAGGTCAACGCCCTCGCCGCGGCCGACGACCCCGATACGCAGCTCTGTGCGGCGCAGTTCGTCGCGCTGGTCGTATACTCCCATGTGTTCGATACCGGTGCGCGGGCAAATGTGGGTGCCTGTGCCGAACTCGAGAAGCGGCTCTGCGAGGGTGGTGAGCTTCATGCTGCGGTTTCTCGTTTGTCAGCGTCGTCGCTGATGTCTGTATCGTCAAGATCGTCGGCAACGTCGTCGGTATCCTCACCGACGTCGAATTCAATGAGGGGCTCAAAGACGAGGCCTTCCTCGTCGCCGCTGGCTGTAAGAAAATAGGCGATGAAGCGAACCTGGTTGCGGACGCTGGAATTTCTCTCGAGCCGCTTCTGCTGTGAGAGAAGGTCGTCGTGCCAGTTCGACGCACGGAAACCGTCGAAGGAGTAGAACCAACTCGGCACAATTTGCGCGTACCAGCTGTCGTCGAGCTTTGCGAAGGTTAGCTCGAACGAGAGGTGCTGGTGGTGTGCGACCTTGGTGGTGTCCTTCTTCGATGGTCTGGCGAAGTACACACGTCGGATCGCTTTCTGCTTCCCAATCCAGGACTCCTTGCGTTCTGTCTGTCCCTCCTCAGTGGCAATGAAGTAAAAGAAGCGGTCTTTGGGCTGCATGCGCACATGTCGCGCCTTGAGCAGTTCTCGGGCCTCGGCAATAAGCAACTGTTTAAGGACGTTGACGTTATCGATTTCGGTGGAGTCCGCGAGGTCAGAAACGTCCAGCCGCTCAACTGACCCTTCGTCCACAATGCCGATCAGGCCGCTTGTCTTCATGTCGTGAAAGGCAAAGAGCTTATTGTCGTGGCAAACCCAGGCATCCGTGTGGACGTCGTTGAGGAGGAGGGCCATCTTTACTACCGAACTTCTGCTCCGCGCCTTGCCCTGATAAGATAGAGAATTACGCGCCTGCTCGATCACCTCCTTGTCGTTGATCGTGAGTTCCCCGACATAGACGGCCTGCGGTAGGCGAATACGCTGGAGGTTGGTGGTGATGGCCGTTGGTTTAGGAATGCTGTCCGAGCTGTATGCTATGTAGGCATCGACTTCGCCAAGTATCCGCTGAAATTCTTCCAGAACACGCTCTTGGGCGGTGATGCGCAACGCTGCGACGAGGCTGAGTAAATCGACCAGGTCGATAATGTGCTTCTTGCAGTTGAATGCAAAGCGAGCACCAACGAGCTCGTTGACTGCAGCCTGGCTGTAGGATGCCTGCTTCTTCGTGAGGGTCAGAACATACAGTTCATCAAAGCTGTTGAAGTACGAGCGATCCATGAACTGGCGGACTGTTGCCTTCACCTTGTCGAGCGAGGTGGTTGAGGTGACTTGGAAACAGACGCGATCATGGTCATCACCTAGGTCGATTCCTGGGAAATTCTTCTGCTTCCGGTTGAGATTGATAAGCTGGGGCAGGTTATACACCGGCCTGAGGATAGGTATGAATGCGTCCTCCAAGGCCAAATTAATGTCCGTGCGACCCTGCGATGTCGCCAACTCGACCTGCAGCATTATCCGACTAACAACATCGCGAAGTTTGTTCTCTACATCGAGCTGCCGCATTCCATCCCGCTCCACTAAGCCTCCCTTTAGCAATGGGAACGCAGCGGGAACATGTCAAGAGGGAACGACGTTGACGATTGGCAAACGTCAGGCCGCTACGGTTCATGCTGGCGAGCACCTGAACAGCAAACTTATCCGGAAGCAATATTTTATGTGCAAGCCGTTCGATGACCGGAGGTTTGTTGGTTGCAGACTGAAATTTTTCTAGCGACGACCTAGGATCAGACAGTTTGCTTTCGGTCCATATTGGTCGAAATCTTCGCTGGATGCGTCAAGTCATAATAGGTATTGGAATGGGACATCGGCGACAGGATGATCAACTTTTGGAGGTGGATCGGGTTTAAGATAGTGCTCCGGCTCCGAACGGGGGGCTTTTTCTCTGTTTCGGAGGGGGCGACCGAGAGCCGGTCTTTTTGAGACTGTCGAGATAATCGGCCCACCACTGCATCATCCGGACTCGTTCATCCCAATATTCCGCTCGGGCGTATGCGCGACGGACGTCGTTGTTCTCCACGTGGGCAAGCTGTCGCTCAATGGCGTCCGCATGCCATTTCCCGCACTCGTTCAGCAGCGTGGACGCGGTCGCCCGGAAGCCATGGGGTGTGACCTCTTCCTTCTCATAGCCCAGGCGGCGCAGAGCGGCGTTCAGGGTGCCATCGGAAATGGGCCGTGCGGCGGTTCGGATGCCTGGGAACAGGTAGAGGCCGGCCGAGGTGGTTTCGCGATGATGCCGGAGGAGGGCGACTGCTTGTCGGGGCAGGGGGACCCGGTGCGGGCGCCGCATCTTCATGCGGCTTGCTGGGATGTCCCACACGCCCTTCTCCAGGTCGAACTCCGGCCAGACCGCTAGGCGCAGCTCCCCGGGCCGGGGGAAGAGCAAGGCCATGAGTTGCAGCGCCACCCGCGTCCCCACCTGGCCCTCGAACGTATCAACGGCTCGAAGAAGGGTGCCGAAGGCCTTGGGTTCGGTGATGGCGGCTCGGGGTGTCACCGTTGGTCGAATCAACGCGCCGGCGAGGGGGAGGGTTGGGTCAGAGGCCGCCCTGGCGGTGATCATGGCGTAACGGAAGATGCAGCCGATGGTCGACTTGAGCCGGCGGGCAGTTTCATAGTGACCGCGATCCTCCACCAGGCGAAGGACCTTCAGGACCGCAGGGGTGTCGATATCCTTCAGGGGGAGGGCGCCTAGGGAAGGGTAGGTGCTTTCCAGTAGGCGCTTGGTGCGGGTGATGGTGGCGTCGGCGCGCCCTTGCTTCTCAAGGCGGGCGATGTACTCCCGGGCGATTCCCCGGAACGTCTCACCTTCCTCCTCGGCCTTCCGCGTCTTCTTGTCGGAAGAGGGATCGATTCCGTCGCGCAGCAGCTGCTTGGCTTCGTCGCGGGCCTTCCGGGCATCGCCGAGCGATACGGCTGGGTAGGCGCCGAGGGCGAGGAGCTTCTGCTTGCCGTCGAACCGGTAGGCCAGGCGCCACAGGCGGCCGCCTGTCGGCTGTATCCACAGCTGCAGCCCGCCGCCGTCCGAAAGCTTCTGGACCTTGGGAGATGGCCGAACCATGCGGCATTTCATGTCGGTGAGAGGCATGGCAATCACCTTTCTGTTGGTATCTCAGGATACCAACAGGGGGCGTGCTCTACCAACAAACATACCAACAATTCCGTACAGCGGCCCTCGTTGGACCACCTGCGCCAGCCTACGCCCCGGTGCGACGACGTGCCAGAAATTCCATGTGGATCAAGGGGATGGTAGCCCGTTAGGCAAAGAAAAACCCCCGGAACCTTGCGGTTCCGGGGGCTCTATTGGCTCCCAGGGAGGGACTCGAACCCCCGACCCGGTGGTTAACAGCCACCTGCTCTACCGGCTGAGCTACCTGGGATCAGCGCGCCTGCTTCGTTTTCGTCTGACCGATCAGTCAGCGGCGCTGCGGTGGGCGGTGATATAGCAAAGCGTTTTTGGGATGGGAACCCCTTTGTTTGGCAAAATCGAAAAAAATATGGCGGACCCCGGATGGAGAGGGGTGGGGGCGGGGTGCCCCCTTCGGGAAAAGCTTGGAAAACAGTCCTTTGCGGGTGGTGGCCGAAGCAATGGATGATGGCGCATCGCCGGATAGGGGGTGAACCCCGGCGCCGTTTGCCGTATCCCTAGGGCCGATGCCCCATCAGGAATCCGAAAGCCCATGTCCGACCCCGCCCGCCCGCCGCCATCGTCCGAGCAGAACCCGTGGACCGTGCTGTCGCGCGACCTGCGGTATGAGACCCCATGGCTGCGCGTGTTCCATCATGAGGTCCTGCGCCCCGACGGCAGCCCGGGCATCTTCGGCACGGTGGAGTTCGCCACCGTGGCGGTGGGCGTCCTGCCCGTGGCGGCCAACGGCGACACCTGGCTGGTCGGCCAGTGGCGCTTCGGCGCCGGCCGCTACAGCTGGGAAATGGTGGAGGGCGGCATACCCCTGGCGGGTCCCAAGGCGATCGGACCCCTGGCCGGCGCCGCCGAGGAACTGCGGGAGGAGGCGGGCTTGCGCGCCGGCCGCTGGCTGGAAATCCAACGCATGGACATGTCCAACAGCGTCGGCAACGAGCATGCCCATCTCTATCTGGCGTGGGATTTGACTGAGGTTCCGGTGGCGCCGGATGAGACGGAGCAACTGACCATCCGCCGCCTGCCCCTGCGCGCGGCGCTGGACATGGCGCTGTCGGGCGGGATTCTCGATGCCATGACCATCGCCGCCCTGCTGCGGGTGCGCCTCATGCACCTGGAAGGCACGCTGCCACCCGATCTGGCGCCCCTGGTGGCGGCCGGGTTCGCCGGATAGGCGGTGGCCCTACCGGCGCTCCCGCGCCACCGCTGCCATGATGGCGCGGCTGCGGCTGGTGGACAGCAGTGTGTTCACGTCTGGGGCCAGGCGGCGGCGCCAGTTCGGCCGCTCCCGGTCCGTGCCGGGCAGGTTCACGGCGTCCACCTCGCCGGCCAGGTCGTCAACCTGTGCCAGCATCAGGGTTGAGGGCGCCGCCGCGACGAAGGCGTGGATGGCCGCGGCCAGGGTGTCGTCCAGCTCTCCGTCCAGATCCCCGCCGTCGGTCAGCAGGCCCGCGCCCACCAGCTGGTCCAGCAGCCCGCGCTTCTCCTCCCTCCGGGCGGCCCGGGCCTGGGCCTCGCCCGCGTCATCCAGCAGGCCCAGGGCGTGCTTTTCGGCGATGTCGGCCCCCACCCACCATCCGGCCAGGGTTGGCAGGTCGTGGGTGGAGACGCAGGCGGCGGCGTTGGCCGGCCAGCGCGCCGGGTCACGGAAGCGCCCGTCCTCCCGCTCGAACCACAGCACGCGATAGGACAGGATGCCGGCCTCGCCCAGCCGTTCGCGGAAGCCTTCGGGTACGGTGCCCAGATCCTCCCCCACCACGACCACCCCGGCCCGCTGGCTTTCCAGCAGCGTGCGCGCCAGCAGCAGGTCGAATGGGGCGGCCACATAGGCGCCGTCGCGGCCGGCGGCCCCCTTGGGTACCCAGAACAGGCGTTTCAGGCCCATGACATGATCGATGCGGAGCAGGCCGGCATGGCGCATGTTGGCGGCCAGCAACTCCGCGAAGGCGGCGCCAGCATTGGCTTCCTGCGCCAGGGGATTGGGCGGCGGCAGGTTCCACACCTGGCCTTCGGCCGAGAACAGGTCCGGCGGCGCGCCGATAGAGGCGTCCAGCGCGAATTCCGCCCTATTCCCCCAGGTCTCGGCCCCGTCGAAGGCGGCCCCCACCGCCAGGTCGCGGTAGAAGCCCAGTTGCAGCCCGCCCTGGCGGGCGGCCTGGTCGGCTGCGGCCAGCTGGCGGTCGGCCAGCCATTGCAGCCAGAGGGAAAAGTCCATGCCCTCCGGGGCGACGGGGGCGTCCGCCACACGCGCCACTTCGGGCCAATGCGCCCAAGGGCCGGCATGCATCTCGGCCAAGGCCTCGAACCGGGCGAAGCGCTGTAGGCTTTCGCCGCCCGCGTGGACGAAGGCGGCGAGGTCCCGCGCCAGGGCGTGGTCCGGCTGCCGCCGTGTCAGGTCACGGAAGCCGGCATGGGCAGCGGCCAAGGCCCGGCGCTTCAAGGCCCACACCCCCGGATAGTCGATGGCCCGCCGGGCCGACAGCTGGTCCAACGCCGCCCCCTCGGCCGCCACCGTGGCGGCGGCGGCGCCGGCGGGATCGGCCTCGCCCAGGTCGGCCAGGTCGATGTAGAGGGGGTCCAGGAAACGGCGATCGGACGGCTGGTAGGGGCTGGCGCGGTCGCGGTCCCCACCGAACAACGCGTGCAGGGGGTTGATGCCGACGGTGGCGGCGCCCTGCGCGCCCGCGCCGGCACCCAGCCGCGCCAGGGTGGTGAAGTCGCCCACGCCCTGGTCGCCCGCGCGTCGCAGGGCGTAGAGATGGGCGCCGATGCCGAAGCGCGGCGCGCCGACCAGGGTCGGCGGCTGGTAGGCCCGGGGCGGGGCGACCACCAGGGTGGCCGCGATCTCCGGCCTGTTGGCCAGGCAGAGCCGGTGCACGCCCGCCGGCAAGGCGTCCAACGTCACCTCCACCATCGTGCACCGGCGCCCGTCCGGGGCGGTGACGGGCAGGCGCCGGCCATCCAGCGCCACCTTCAGCATGCGGGCCGTCCCGTCCTCCAGCCGCAGCGCCAGGTCCAGCGCCGGCATGTCCGGTAGGGGCACCACCAGGCGCAGCGGTCGCGCGGCCGTGCCCACCACGGTGCGAGGCAGGGGGCGGAACGGTCCCTCTTCGGACAGCCGTTCCAGCCCGTCGCGGACAGCGCCCAGGGTTTCCGCGTCCAGGCCCATGGCGCCCAGCAGCGCGCGCTTGGTCTGGTCTGGCACGGGATGGTGGCCGCCCATCTCATCCCACCAGTCCGGCGCGATGCCGACGGCGCGGGCGTAGCGGTCCAGCAGGTCGGCTGTGGGCGGGGAGCGCCGGCGGCCTTCGTCGGCCGGCTGCTCCGCCAGGACCAGAACGCTGCGCGGCCCGACGGGGAAGGGGCCGTCAACGGGGGTGTCGTCGCCATCGCCGTCGGCCTCGGTGCCGCTATCCAGGACGCGGCGCCAGCCGTGGCCGGTGCGGTTCCACGGCGGGGTGATGGTCCGTGCCTCCCAGGCGCGGTTGACAATGACGGCCACGCGGTCGATGTCGCCCGTCCCGGCCGGTGCGGCGAAGACCGCGACCAGCGGGCCCTCGCCATCCCAGTCGCCGCCGGACAGCGCGTGCCCATCGGCGCGCAGCCATTCCACGTCGGGCACGCCGGCCGTATCCGGTTCACCGGTCAGGAAGTGGTCGGCGCGCAGGGCCGGGTGTGCCTGCCGCAAGGCGATGACGCGACGGGTGAAATCGTACAGGCTGGCATCGATGGCGCCATGGTCCAGCCAGTTCAGGCGGTTGTCCTGGGCGTAGGCGTTGTTGTTGCCGTCCTGCGTGCGTCCCGCCTCCGCCCCCATGCCCAGCATGGGCGTGCCCCGCGCCACCGTCAGCGTGGCGATCAGGGCCCGCATGTCGCGGCGGCGGGCGGAGATCACGGCCGGATCGTCGCTGGGACCTTCCACCCCATGGTTCCAGCTGGAGTTGTCGTCCGTGCCGTCGCGGTTGTGCTCACCATTGGCCTCGTTGTGCTTGGCCTGGTAGCTCACCAAATCGGCCAGGCTGAAGCCGTCATGGGCGACGATGAAGTTGATGCTGCGCGAAGGTCTGCGCTTGGCCCCGAACAGATCGGCGGACCCCGCCAGCCGGGTGGCCAGCGCCCCCAGCTTGTGGCCGTCGCCCCGCCAGAAGTGGCGCACGTCGTCACGGAAGCGGTCGTTCCATTCGCCCCAGCCGGCGGGGAAGCCGCCGGGACGGTAGCCGCCGGGGCCGATGTCCCACGGCTCCGCGATCAGTTTCAGGTCGCGTAGCAGCGGATCCTGGGACAGGGCGGACAGGAAGGCGCCGTTGGGGTCGAAGCCACTGTCCGTCCGTCCCAGGGTGGCGGCCAGATCGAAGCGGAAGCCGTCCAGGCCAGCCCGGGTCGCCCAGGTGCGCAGCGCGTCCAGCGCCAGCCGCATCATTGCCGGCCGCTCGACAGGCAAGGTGTTGCCGCAGCCGGTGTCGTTCACATAATAGCGGCGATCATCGGGGCGCAGGCGGTAGTAGCTGGCGTTGTCCAGGCCGCGCAGGCTGAGGGTGGGACCCAGTTCGTCGGATTCGGCGGAGTGGTTCAGCACCACGTCCAGGATGACCTCGATGCCGGCGGCATGCAGGGCGGCCACGGCGGCGCGCACCTCCGCCCACCCGCCCGGTGCCAGCCTAGGATCGGGCGCACAGAAGGCGATGGGGTTGTAGCCCCAGGCGTTGCGGAGGCCCAGCGGCGCCAGGTGGCGTTCGTCCGCCCAGGCCATGGCTGGCAGGATTTCCAGCGTGGTGACGCCCAGCCGCTTCAGGTAGTCCACCGCCGCCGGGTGGCCCAGCCCGGCGAAGGTGCCGCGCAGCGCCTCCGGCACCTCAGGATGCAGGGCAGTGTAGCCCTTCAGGTGGCATTCGTAGATCACGGTGCGGCCCCAGGGTACGCGCGGGCGCGTCACCGGGCCGGGATCGAACGGCCCCTCCACCAGCGCCTTGGGCACGAAGGGGGCGCTGTCCACCGCGTCGGCGGCCAAGTCGGCGTCCGGCTCCCCCGGCTTGTGGCCGAACTGGGCGGGATGGGGCAGGAAAGGCCCGTCCAGCCGGGTGGCGTGCGGGTCCAGCAGCAGCTTGGCCGGGTTGAAGCGGTGGCCGGCGCGGGGATCGAAGGGGCCATGGGCCCGCAGGCCATAGCGCTGCCCCGCGCGGATGCCCCGCACGAAGCCATGGAAGACGTCGCCCGTACGCTCCGTCAGGGCGACGCGGACGGTTTCAGTCGGCGCCTCGCCTTCGGTTCCCGCGTCGAACAGGCACAGCTCAATGGCGGTGGCGTGGGCGGAATGGACGGCGACGTTGATGCCGTGCGCCGTCAGGGTGACGCCCAGCGGCTCGGGGGTGCCGGGGCCATCGGCGGGGCGGCGGACGCTCACGATGCGCGGTTCCCCAGCAGGTCGCGGTACAGGGCGGCGTAGCGGCGGGCCGGATTGGTCCAGGACACATCCGTCGCCATGGCGTTGCGGCGCAGGCGCTTCCACACCGTCTGGTCGGCATGCAGGGCGGCTGCGCGCTGGATGGCCCCCTCCAGCGCCAGGGTGGTGGTCGGCTGGAAGCGCAGGCCCGTGCCCACGCCGCTGGCCAGTGCCATCTCGTTGGCGTCGATGATGGTGTCGGCCAGGCCGCCGACGCTGGAGACGACAGGGATGGCGCCATAGCGCAGGGCGTACAGCTGGGTCAGGCCGCAGGGCTCGAACCGCGAGGGCACGATCAGCGCCTCCGCCCCCGCCTGGATCAGATGGGCCAGCGGCTCGTCATAGCCGATGACGCAGCCGATGCGGCCGGGGTGGGCCGCGGCGGCGTTGCGGTAGCCGCGCTCCAGCGCGGCCTCGCCGGCGCCCAGCAGCACCAGCTGGCCGCCGGCGGCGATCAGGGTGGGGATGGCCTCCAGCAGCAGGTCCAGCCCCTTCTGCCAGGACAGGCGGCTGACCACGCCGAACAGCAGGGCGTTGGGGTTGGTGGCCAGGCCGAAGCGCTCCTGCAGCGCGGCCTTGGCGGCCGCCCGGCCCTTCATCTGCTTGGGCGAGAAGGGGGCGGGCAGGAAGGGGTCGGCGGCTGGGTCCCAGATGGCGGTGTCGACGCCATTGATGATGCCGCTCAGCTGACCCGCCCGGGCGCGCAACAGGCCGTCCAGGCCCATGCCGGCGTCGGGCCCCCGGATTTCCTGGGCGTAGGTGGGGGACACGGTGGTGATGCGGTCGGCCAGCTGCAGTCCCGCCTTCAGGTAGCCCACCGCACCGTAATACTCGACACCCTCCATGTTGAAGGCGTGCGCCGGCAGCCCCAGGCGGGGCAGCAGCGTCGCTTCGAACTGGCCCTGGAAGGCCAGGTTGTGCACCGTCATCACCGTGGCCGGCCGCTGCCAGCCGTCATAGACCAGATAGGCCGGGGTCAGGCCGGCCTGCCAGTCGTGGGCGTGGACGATGTCGGGCTGGGGCACGCCGCCCCGGCCCAGGCCGATCTCCGCCGCGGCGCGCGACAGCGCTGCGAAGCGCAGGGGGTTGTCCTGCCAGTCGCGCCCGTCCGGGCCGATGTAGGGGTTGCCCGACCGTGCATACAGGTGCGGGGCGTCCACCACGATCAGGTCCAGGCCGTGGGCCGTGCCGGCCACCAGCCGTGCCGGCCCGCCGAACAGGTCGGCGAAGGCATGCACCTCCTGCCCGTCCTGCAGGGCCTCGGTCACGGCGGGGTAGCCCGGCACCAGGGTGGTGACGGCCACGTCCTCGGCCGCCAGCGCCCCGGGCAAGGCCCCCACCACATCCGCCAGCCCCCCGGTCTTGATCAGGGGAAACACCTCCGAGGCGACCGAGAGCACGGAAATCGGCATGGGGCATCAGTCCTTCAGGCGATCAGGGCAGGCGATCAGGGCAGGCAAATCAAGCGAGGCGGTCGATCATGGCTTGGGTGATGAGGCAGGTGCCGTTGGCGCTGCGCCGGAAGCGGCGCGCGTCCTCCTCCGGATCCTCGCCCACTACCAGGCCGGTGGGGATGTGGACGCCGCGGTCGACGACGACATTGGTCAGCCGGGCCGACCGGGCGACATCGACATAGGGCAGCAGCACGGCGTTTTCCACGGAGGAGAAGGAATTGATGCGCACCCCGGTGAACAGCAGCGCCCGCTTCAGCGATGCGCCGGAGACGATGCAGCCCCCCGACACCAGGGAGGAAATGGCCTGGCCGCGCCGGCCCTCCTCGTCATGGACGAACTTGGCGGGTGGCGTGATCTCGCTGTAGGTCCAGATGGGCCAGTCCTGGTCGTAAAGGTCCAGGCCCGGCACCAGGTCCGTCAGGTCCAGGTTGGCCTCGGCATAGGCATCCACCGTGCCGACGTCGCGCCAATAGGGCTGGGCCTCAGAGCTGGAGCGCACGCAAGAGCGGGAGAAGTGGTGGGCCACCGCCTTCCCGTGCTTCACGATGTAGGGGATGATGTCCTTGCCGAAATCGCGGCTGGATCCCGGCGTGGCGGCGTCGCGGCGCAGCTGGTCGAACAGGAACTCGGTGTTGAAGACATAGATGCCCATCGAGGCTAGGCAGCGGTCCGTGGACCCCGGCATGGTGGGTGGATCCTTGGGCTTCTCCACGAAGGAGATGATGCGGTCCTCCGCATCCACATGCATGACGCCGAAGCCCTTGGCCTCTTCCTTGCTGACCTCAAGGCAGCCCACGGTGACGTCGGCGCCGGAGTCGACGTGCTGCTGCAGCATCAACTCGTAGTCCATCTTATAGATGTGATCGCCGGCCAGGATGACCATGTAGCGGGGCTCATAGTCCTGGATGATGTCCAGGTTCTGGTAGACGGCGTCGGCCGTGCCCTCATACCAGTGCTCTTCCGACACGCGCTGGGACGCGGGCAGAATGTCGAAGCTCTCGTTCCGTTCCGGGCGGAAGAAGTTCCAGCCGTGCTGCAGGTGCCGGATCAGGCTGTGCGCCTTGTACTGCGTGGCAACGCCGATGCGGCGGATGCCGGAGTTCAGGGCGTTGGACAGGGCGAAGTCGATGATGCGCGACTTGCCGCCGAAGTAGACCGCCGGCTTGGCCCGCCGGTCCGTCAATTCCATCAGGCGCGACCCGCGCCCGCCCGCCAGCACATAGGCCATGGCATGTCGGGCGAGGGGACCGCGGCCGGCGTGACGATCGCTGGTTGCCCTATTGAAACGCTTCGCGGGTCCTGTCACGTTCTTCCTCCCTGGGGCGGCTATTCGCGCCGCCTGAAATTATCAAGTTTTATCCGTCGCTTAGCTTTGATGCTCGTCAAGAGCCAGCCATAGGGTGGCCAAGGGCGGCAAGGTCACCACGGCCGAGGCCGGCAGGCCGTGTGCGGGCTGGTCGGTGGCCGTCACCGCCCCCAGGTTGCCCATGCCGGTGCCGCCATAGCCGCCGGCATCGGTATTGAGAATCTCAAGCCATCGGCCCGCCTTGGGCAGTCCCACCCGGTAGTTCGGCCGCGGCACGGGGGTGAAGTTGCACAGCACGGCCACGGGCCGCGCGCCCTCGCCGCCCAAGCGCAGGAAGGCGAACACCGACTGGTCCTTGTCGTCGGCGACAATCCAGCGGAATCCCTCGGGCACGCAATCGGTCTCATACAGCGCGCGTTCCCGGCGGTAGCCGGCGTTCAGGTCGCGCACCAGGCGGCGGAGGCCCTCATGCGCCGGATAGGCCAGCAGGTGCCAGTCCAGGCTCTGCTGGAAATTCCATTCGGCACGCTGGCCGAACTCCTGGCCCATGAACAGCAGCTTCTTGCCGGGATGCCCCCACATGAAGGCGTAGTAGGCGCGGGCGGTGGCGAACTTCTGCCAGTCGTCGCCCGGCATCTTCTCGATGATGGAGCGCTTGCCGTAGACCACCTCGTCGTGGCTGAGCGGCAGGACGAAGTTTTCCGAGAAGGCGTAGAGCAGGCCGAAGGTCAGCTTGTCATGGTGCCATTTGCGGTGGACCGGTTCCTTGGACACGTATTCCAGGGTGTCGTGCATCCAGCCCATGTTCCATTTGAAGCCGAAGCCCAGGCCGCCGGCGTAGGTGGGCTGCGACACGCCGGGCCAGGAGGTGGACTCCTCCGCCACGGTCATGGCGCCCGGATGCTCGCCATAGACCAGGGTGTTGACGGCTTGCAGGAAGGCCACCGCCTCCAGGTTCTGGTTGCCGCCCTCGCGATTGGGGATCCACTCCCCGTCCTTGCGGGAATAGTCGAGGTAGAGCATGGAGGCGACGGCGTCCACGCGCAGCCCGTCGACGTGGAAGCGGTCGATCCAGTAGAGGGCGTTGGCCGCCAGGTAGTTCACCACCTCATGCCGGCCGAAATTGTAGATGGCGGTCTTCCAGTCGGGGTGGAAGCCCTGGCGCGGGTCGGCATGTTCGTACAGCGCGGTGCCGTCGAACCGGGCCAGGCCGTGCACGTCGGTGGGGAAGTGGGCGGGTACCCAGTCCAGCAGCACGCCCAAGCCGGCGCGGTGGGCGCGGTCCACCAGCCGGGCGAAGCCGTCGGGCGTGCCGAAGCGGGCGGTGGGGGCGAACAGGCCGATGGGCTGGTAGCCCCAGGAGGGGTCGAAAGGGAATTCCGAGATGGGCAGGAATTCCAGGTGGGTGAAGCCCATGTCGGCGGCATAGGGCACCAGCTGGTCCGCCAGCTCATCCCAGGTCAGATAGCGGTTGCCGTCACCCCGCCGCCAGGATCCCAGGTGCACCTCATAGATGCTGATGGGCGAGCGGCGCGCGTCCATGGTCTTGAGGTGCGCCATGTGGGCGTCGTCAGCCCAGGTGAAATTGTCGGTGCGGGTGACAACGGAGGCGGTGGAGGGGCGCAACTCGCTGGCGAAGCCGAAGGGGTCGGCCTTCAGCGGCAGCACGGTGTCGTCGGGTCCCACGATTTCGTACTTGTAGACGGCACCCTGGCCCAGGCCGGGGGCGAAGATCTCCCACACCCCGCTGTCCAGCCGCCGCCGCATCTGATGGCGCCGTCCGTCCCAGCCGTTGAAGTCGCCCACCACCGACACCCGGCGGGCGTTGGGGGCCCAGACGGCGAAGTGCACGCCGTCCACGCCCTCGTGGGTCTTGAGATGGGCGCCCAGCTTTTCATACAGCCGCTTGTGCGTGCCTTCGGCGAACAGATAGTCGTCCATGGGGCCCAACAGGGGGCCGAAGCTGTAGGGGTCGTCGAACTCCCAGGCGCCGCCGGCGTTGGCGCAGCGCAGGCGGTAGCGGAAGGGGCGCTTGCGCCGGGCGGCCCGGCCTTCGAAGAGGCCGGCGTCATGCACACGGGTCAGCGGCAGGACCAGGGTGCCGTCGGGGGTCGCCGCCTCCACCGTTTCCGCCCCGGGCACGAAGGCGCGTATGGTGACACCCCGCTCCGACACGTGGGGCCCCAGCACGCCGAAGGGATCGTCGTGCCGGGCGCCCAGCAAGGCGTCCATGTCCTCCTGCCGGGCGGTCCAGGATGCCTCGCCTTTGGTCCGCGCCATCAGGCCTCCCTCAACCAATGCGGGGGGCCGGCAGGCCCCAGATGTCCGTCGCGTATTCGGCGATGGCCCGGTCGGACGAGAAGAAGCCCATGTGCGCCGTGTTGATGATGGCCGAGCGCCACCACGCCGCCGTGTCCTGCCAGCGGGCATCGACGGCGCGCTGGGCGGCGTAATAGGCGTCGAAGTCGGCGGCCACCATGAAATAGTCGTGGTGGCGGACGCTGTTCACCAGGTCGCCGAAGCGGCCCGGCTCCCCGGGGGAGTAGACACCCGCGCCGACGGCGTCCAGCACCTCCTCCAGCAGGGGGGAGGCGGCGATGACGTCGCTCATGTCGATGCCCTTGCGCCGGCGTTCTTCCACCTGTTCCGTCGTCAGGCCGAAGATGAAGATGTTGTCGTCGCCGACATGCTCCTTGATCTCGACATTGGCGCCGTCCAGCGTGCCGATGGTCAGCGCACCGTTCAGCGCCAGCTTCATGTTGCCGGTGCCCGACGCCTCCATGCCGGCGGTGGAAATCTGCTCCGACAGGTCGGCGGCGGGGATGATGGCCTCCGCCAGGCTGACGTTGTAGTTGGGCAGGAACACCACCTTCAGCAGGCGGCGCACCACCGGGTCGCGGTTGACCAGCCGGGCCACGTCGTTGGCCAGCTTGATGATCAGCTTGGCCTGGTGATAGCTGGCGGCGGCCTTGCCGGCGAAGATCTTCACCCGCGGCACCCAGTTGCCGCCGGGGTTGGCGCGGATGGCGTCGTACAGCGCCACGATCTCCAGGATGTTCAGCAGCTGGCGCTTGTACTCGTGGATGCGCTTGATCTGCACGTCGAACAGGGCGTCGGGGCTGACCGACACGTCCAGCCGGCGGCGGATCAGGCCGGCCAGCTCCGCCTTCTTGGCCCGCCGGATGGCGCGGAAGCGGTCCACCACGCCCGCGTCGCCGGCGTACTTCTCGAAGTCGATCAGGGCGGCCGGGTCGTCCATCACCCGCGAGCCGCAGCAATCGACCAGCAGCTCGGTCAGGCCGGGGTTGGCCTCGAACAGCCAGCGGCGGAAGGTGATGCCGTTGGTCTTGTTGACGATGCGGCCGGGATAAAAGCGGTTCAGCTGATAGAACAGGGTGCGCTGCACCAGGTCGGAATGCAGGGCCGACACGCCGTTGATCTTGTGCGACCCGATGAAGGCCAGGTTGCCCATGCGCACGCGCCGGCCGTGGCTCTCGTCGATCAGCGACAGTTCCGACAGCACGCCGCCGTCATGCTCGCCCTTCGACCGCACCAGGTCCAGGTGGCGGGCGTTGATCATGTAGATGATCTGCATGTGGCGGGGCAGCAAGCGTTCCATCAACGGGACGGGCCAGCTTTCCAACGCCTCCGGCAGCAGGGTGTGGTTGGTGTAGGAGAAGACGGCCTTGGTGATCTCCCACGCCTCGTCCCAGCCGAAATCCTCCAGGTCGATCAGCACGCGCATCAGCTCGGCGATGGCGATGGCCGGGTGGGTGTCGTTCAGCTGGATCGCCACCTTCTCGGGCAGCAGTTCCAGCTCGCCATGGTGCTGCTTGTGGCGGCGGATGATGTCCTGCATCGAGGCGGAGACGAAGAAGTACTCCTGCCGCAGGCGCAGTTCCAGGCCGGCCGGGGTGGCGTCGCTGGGGTACAGCACCTTGGAGATGGCCTCCAGCCGCACGCGGGCGGCCAGGGCGCCGACGTGGTCGCCCTGATTGAAGGCGTCCAGCCGCAGAGCGTCCGGCGCGCGCGCCGACCACAGGCGCAGGGTGTTGACGTGGCGCGCCCGCCAGCCGGGGACCGGCGTGTCGAAGGCGATGGCGTCCACCGTCTCCTCCGGCCGCCAGTAGTGCCGGGTGATCTCCTCGCTGACCTCCACCGTCTCCACGGTGCCGCCGAAGCCCACGGAATAGTCGACCTCGGGCCGCTCGAATTCCCAGGGGTTGCCGAAGGTCAGCCAGTTTTCCGGATATTCGCGCTGCCAGCCGTCCTTGATCACCTGGCGGAACAGGCCGTGGTCGTAGCGGATGCCGTAGCCGTGGGCCGCGATCTGCAGGGTCGCCATGCTTTCCATGAAGCAGGCGGCCAGGCGGCCCAGGCCGCCATTGCCCAGGGCCGCGTCCGGCTCGATCTTGCGCAGCTGATCCAGGTCCACACCCAGGTCGTCCAGCGCCTGGCGCACCGGCTCGGTCAGGCCGGTTTCCATCAGGGCGTCGACCAGCAGGCGGCCGATCAGGAATTCCAGCGACAGGTAATAGACCCGCTTGCGCTTGGATTCGTAGGTCGCGCGGGTGGAAGCCATCCACTGGTCGACGATGCGGTCGCGCACCGCCAGCGTGGTGGCGATGAACCAGTCGCGCTGGCTGGCGACCTCGGGATTCTTGCCGACCGCGTACATCAGCTTGGCGACGATGGCCGCGCGCATCGTGTCACGGTCCACGGGCGCCGGCGGCGCCGCTTCATCAGCGATAGGGACGGGGTCTGCCTGGACGGAGTCTTCTGGGGGGACGGACGGGACAGGCTGGTCGATCACGCTGTCATTCCTTTCGAAGCAAGACATCGCCGCATCAGCTTTGCATGTCTGTTGCACCGCGGCAATATTGACCGACACCATCAGATAGGCCGCCACCCGCCCGCGTCACCTCTTTGATATGACAATATTTTGCGGGGGACGCGCCGCCATGCGACGCCCTGTCGGGAAATGGAAATGGGGGCCGCGGACGGTGGTCTCGGCGGTGGCAACCGTCATCCCTGCCCGCTGGTTCCATCGCGGATACCGGGGGTGGGGCATGAGGCCAGGGGCGGCGCGGCCGAATCACGACGGACGGCGCGCCTATGGCCGGGTGGCAAGAGGCATGCCGCTTTGCCGGTCTTCGGCCACCGCCCGATGGAGACGGCGGTAGGCGCTTACCAACTGTTCGACGGTAAAGGCCCGGTTCCGCCCACTGGGATTCGGTAAAACCCACACGGTCGCCCCGCCAAAAAGTTGCTTCTGAGGGCCCCACGCGGGGGCGGCCTGGCCGGACAGGGCGGCATAGGCGGCCTTTCCCAGGAAGGCGACAAAGCGTGGCGCATAATGCGTGATCTTTCGTTCGAAGCGTGCGGTCGCGGCGACGAACTCCTGCACCGCCACCTGCGCCCCCTGGGCCGTTGGGCGATCAACGACGGCCGTCAATCCGCACCGGTACTGCAAGATCGACCGGTCGTTCTCGGGCCGGATTTCCACCGGTGTGAAGCCGGCGAGGTGGATGACACGCCAGAAACGGTTCCCCCGGCCGAGGAAATGGTGGCCGGCCGCCGCGGCGGCCAGGCCAGGGTTGATGCCACAGAAGACGACGTCCAGGTCGGGCGCCAGGATGTCCGGCAATGTCGATGTTACCGTCATCCGCAAATGGCACTGACTGCCTTGCGTGCGAATTCCGCAAGGTCGGCGCGAGGGGTGCCGGACCGGGCCCGGATGGCGATGGTGTGCATCACCGCGGTCGCGAGCGTCGCCAGCGTGGCCGGGTCCGCGTCCTCCCGCAGCTCGCGATTGTCCCGCGCCATCCGGAACCGCGCCTCGAAGTCCGCGTCGAATTCCAGGAAGCCCGTCATCAGGCTTTCTCTGATTTCGGCGTCCTCCATCGCTTCCGTGACCGCGGTGCCCACCACGAAACAGCCGCGTGGGCGATCGTCTCCCGAAAAATAGATCGATAGGGCCCCCTCATAGGCCCGCATCAGCGAATCCGCCAAGGGCCTGTCCTGGGCAAGATCGGCGCGCATGGTGCCCAAGGCGACCTGCCAATAATAAGCCAACGCCTTGAGATAGAGCGAGCGCTTGTCGCCGAACGCGGCATAGAGGCTGGGCCGGTTCATGCCTGTCGCGGCGGAAAGGTCATCGAGCGAGGTGCCGGAGTAGCCGCTTTTCCAGAATGCGTCCATCGCTCGCCGAAGGGCCTCCTCCGGGTCATAGGCGCGGGGGCGGCCGCGACGCTTCGCTTCGTCGCCATCTTTTTTTTGTACCATATCGCATAAAATCCTTTGACGCGGGTCTTGGGATGGATATATATACTGAGCAGTACAAAAACAAGGGCAGCGCAGTGCCGCCTTCCTGAAAGAGGTTCCATGATGAACGCGCAACGTGAAGGGCCGCCGACGCGCCATTCGGCGCCTCGGCATTCCGGCTCCAGTCCCCCCGGCTGAGGCGACTGCCCGTCGCCGTCATGGGCGACGCTGAAGATCACCCCACTGAAAATCCGACCCACTCGACCATGGAGTAAAGGCCATGAATACCCGGACTTTGTCTAATTCGATCAAATACATCACTGCCGCCGTGCTGGCGGGGGCAGCGGTTCTGGGCGCTCCGGCTGCCTTCGCCGCGGCGGCCACCGCGCCGATCGCGGCCGGGGACGCCGCCGCCGTCCGGCACACCTGCCACCAGACCCTGGGCCTGACGATCAACGACGTGGACTATGCCGCCTGCGTCACCACGCTGGAACAGGCATTGGCCGTGGCCTTGCCTGCAGAGCGGCACAGTGCGCCCGGCGGCAGCTCCGCCTGCACCGAGGTCGGCCTGCTGCCCGGCAGCGCGGGCTATGCCCGCTGTGCCGCCAACCTGGAAGGCGCGCTGATCCAGGCCCGCCTGGCCCCCAATTGACCTGGTTCCGGCCCGCGTCCCCGCGGCAGGGGGCGCGGCCGCCGGATCAACCATCCTCGAACGGGAGGTCCCGTGATGGACGCGCAAATCGAAAGGCCGCTTGATGTTCACCCGCCGGGGACGGCGGCGGCGAAGCCGGGGAAGAGCCTCAGGGAACGACTGCGCCTGCCCCTGTTTGTGGCGTTCCCTCTGGTGCTGGCCGCGGCGGGCGCCCGGCTGTACATCGCCGACGAACCCTATGTTTCGACTGACGACGCCTTCGTCCGCATGGCCAAGGAATCGGTCAACGCCCGTGTTGGTGGCCAGGCTGTCGACGTAGCCGTCAGGGACAATCAGCGCGTCAGCAAAGGGCAACTGCTGTTCCAGATCGATCCCCAGCCTTACCGCTTGGTGGTCGACCAAGCGGAGGCGCGGCTCGACACGGCGCGCCTTCAGATCGGCGCGTTGAAGGCGACCTACCGCCAACAGTTGGCGGAGCTGCAGTCTGCCAGGGACTCCGCCGAATTCTATGATCGCGACTATGCCCGTAAGAAGGCGCTCGTCGCGTCGGATTTCGCCTCGCGCGCCGTTTATGAGCGGGCGGAGACGGACCTCAAGGTCGCACGCCGGCGCATCTCATCCCTGGAGCAACAAATGGCGAGCACCGTGGTCGCCCTGGACGGGGATCCGGATGTCGCAATCGACCGCCACCCGTCTGTGCGTGCGGCCAGGGCCGAACTCGACCGGGCCCGGCTCGACCTCTCCTACACGGCCGTGACCGCGCCCGACGACGGCATCGTGACTCGGGTCGATGAGCTGCAGGTCGGTGACTTCGTCACCCCCGGCGCACCCGTGTTCACCCTGTTGTCCAGCCAGCATGTCTGGGTGGAAGCCAATTTCCGGGAAACCGACCTGACCCATATGAAACCTGGCCAGTCCGCGACCATCCGCATCGATGCCTTTCCCAACAGCCGCTTCCGCGCCCATGTCGTCAGCATGAGCCCGGGCACGGGGTCGGACTTCGCCGTCCTGCCGCCTGAGAACGCGACCGGCAATTGGGTTAAGGTGGTGCAGCGCCTGCCGGTGCGCCTGGAACTCGATGGCCCGACGCCAAACGGGCCGCTGTTCTCCGGCATCAGCGTCACGGCCCGGGTCGATACCGCGCACCGGCGTAACTGGTTCGCACCTTTTGAGCCCGCGTCCGGGGCGGGGGGCGCCAAATGACCGCTGGAGCCCCTTCCGAAGGCCGCCGGGTGCTCACCATCGCGGCCTTCGCGGCGACCTTCATGCAGGGCGTCAACATATCCATCCCCAATGCCGCCCTGCCGCACATGCAGGGCACGCTGTCGATGGCGGATGATCAGATCGGCTGGATATTCACCGCCTATGTCACGGCCGGCATCGTTGTTCTGCCCATGACACGCTGGCTCGCTGGCCGCTTGGGGCAGAAGGCACTCTTCCAGTGGTCAATCGCTGTCTTTGCCGCCGGCCTCGTGTTCGATGTCTTGGCACAGACCTCTACCCAGTTCGTCCTGGCCCGCATCATCCAGGGGGCGGCGAGTGGCCCGCTCGGTCCCCTAGCGTTGGCACTCCTGCTTGATGTGCAGCCACCGGCGCGGCACGCCCAGGCCGGGGTGGCGCACACGGCATGCACGCTGCTCGGCATCAGCAGCGGCCCGCCTCTCGGCGGATGGCTCAGCGATTATCACGGCTGGCACTCCATCTTTTATATCAGCTTGCCGCTGGCGGGGTTCGTGTTCCTGGCGATGGCGCTCTGGCTGCCGGAGAAGAAGGCCGAGCGCAACCCGCACTTTGATTTCTTCGGTTGGGCGGCCTTTTCCCTGGGCATCGTCGGTCTGCAGATGCTTCTCGACCGGGGTGAGCGGCTGGAGTGGTTCGCCGCGCCGGAGATTTGGGCGGAGGCCATCGCCGCGGCGCTCGGTTTCTATCTTTTCATCGTCCATGTCCTGACGGCGCAGGCCCACTTTCTGGACAAGGCGCTGTTCAAGGATCGTAATTTCGTCCTGTCGGTCATCATGGTTTTCGCCGCTGGGTTCGTCCTGCTGCCGACCCTAGCCTTGACGTCGCCGATGCTGGAGGAACTCTTCGGGTATCCGGTCGATACCACCGGCTATATGGCCATCCCGCGCGGCGTCGCGTTGGTGGGGGCGCTGATGCTGGCCGGCCGGATGCCGCCGCGTGTGGATAATCGCGTCCTTATCCTGATTGGCCTGGCGTTGGTGGTGTACGCCAACTGGCGCATGCTGGGCTATTCGCCGGCGATGGATTGGCGGCCGGTTGCCATTGCCGGCCTGCTGCAAGGTCTGGGCCTTGGCATCGTGCTGCCGGCACTGGGGCGGGCGGCGTTCAGCACGCTCGATCGGACGTTCCACCCGGACGGTGCCGCGCTTTTCAACCTGTCGCGCCTGTACGGCAGCACCATCGGCATCGCGGTGGTCCAGATCTTCTTCTACGGCAACACCCAGGCCATGCACCTGGCGCTGGCCAAGGATCTGACGCCTTATCGCGCCGCGGCCCATGGTCTGGCGCGGGCCGCCGGACCGACGCTGGCCCGGTTCAATGAATTGGTCACTGGCCAGGCGGCCACGGTCGCCATTGTCGGCCAATTCAAGATCCTGATGCTTGCGGTGCTGGCCGTAAGCCCGCTCGTCGCGCTTCTCCGCACGCCGCGCACCGCCAATCGCTAATCCAGGAGGTCCGTGAAATGGCGTCCCTTGCATCCCTGCCCGACAGGCGCCTTCCCCGGACGGCTGTGGCGGCGGTTTTGTCGCTGGTCCTCCTGCCGGCCTGTACCGTCGGTCCCGATTACACGCCGCCGGCGCCGCCGGTATCGACGCATTATGATCGCGAGGCGGAAAGCCGGCTCGCCTCTGGCGGTGATCGGCCGGGCGACCAGCGCATCAAGCTTGGCGAAGCGTTGGACGGGGACTGGTGGACGGTGTTCCACTCGCCGCGGCTCAACCTCACCATGCGCGGGGCGATCGACGCGAATTTCGATCTCAAGATCGCTGACGCGCGGATAGCACAGGCGTCGGAGGCCGTCCGGGCGGCTGGGGGCGATCTCTATCCGCAAGTGGATTGGGGGGCCCAGATCGGCCGGGGCCGGTCGGACGCGCCGACGCCTGCGACCTCCACCTTCTATGCCGTCGGCCCGCGGGTCAGCTTCGACCTCGATATTTTCGGCGGGACGAAGCGGCTTATCGAGCAACAGGGTGCCTTGGCCGACGCGCAGAAACATCGTTTCGACGCGGCCTATCTAACCTTGACCGGCGATGTCGCGAGCCAAGCCTTTCTGCTGGCATCCGCACAGGCCCAGATCGCGGCGGTGCGGACCTTGCTGGCCGACGACGAGCGCACGCTGGCCCTTCTGCGCGGGGCGCACATGCAGGGCGGTGTCGCCCAGCCCGACGTCGCACTGGCTGAAACGCAGCTGGCGCAGGACCAGACCCTGTTGCCGCCGCTGGCTCAGCAAGGGGACGCGGCGCGCCACGCGCTGGCTGTCCTGGCGGGGCAGGGGCCGGCGGAGGGGATGGTGCCGGACTTCGACCTGGATGATTTCACCTTGCCGCTGGATCTGCCGCTCAGCCTGCCGTCGGAAATGGCGCACGACCGCCCCGACCTGCTTGAGGCCGAGGCCGCCCTGCGGGCCGCCAGCGCGGCCGTGGGCGTGGCCACGGCCGACCTTTACCCCCACCTGACCTTGTCTGGCTCGCTGACCCAGGCCGGTGCCGATCCCACATCGGTGTTCCAGGCCGGCAATTCGCTTTGGGGTGTCGCCGCCGGCCTGGCCGGCCCCCTTTTCCACGGCGGTGCCTTGGAAGCGAACCGCCGGGCCGCGGTTGACGGCTACATCGCGGCGCGTGCGACTTATCAGCGGACCGTGGTCCGGTCATTGGGACAGGTCGCTGATGTGCTTCAGGCGCTCGACCACGACGGCGACGAGTATTGGGCCCAGGAGCGGGCGCTGGCCGCCGCGGCGACCAGCTTGCGCTTGAACTGGGACGGCTACCGGGCGGGTGAGACAGGTGTCCTGCAGGTGCTCGATGCCGAACGGGCCTATCAACGCGCTCTGTTGGGCCAGATCCGGGCGAAGACGGCCCGGTATCTGGACACGGTGCAATTCTTCATCGCGCTCGGCGGCAATGCCTCCGGCTCTTACGGGCGTGTGGCCAGCGCAAGCAAGGAACCATGATCATGACCACCAATGAGACGTTTTTCCGTACGACCTTCCCGTCCGACCATGGGGCGGGACAGATCCCGGTCATGGGCTTCGGTACCCTGATCCCCGACGCCGCGGCCACGAAACGGGCGGTCAAGGCCGCCTTGGAGGCGGGGTTCCGGCATTTCGATTGCGCGGAACGCTACCGCAACGAGGCGGCGGTGGGCGAGGCGCTGCAGGAGGCGTTTCGGACGGGCGGGGTTCAGCGTGAAGATGTCTTCCTGACCACCAAATTATGGAACACGAACCATCGCCCGGAGCGCGTCCGCCCCGCTTTCGAGGCGAGCTGCCGGCGGCTGGGGGTCGATTACATTGACTGCTACATCATCCACACGCCCTTCGCCTTTCGCCCAGGTGAGGAGCAGGATCCGCGGGATGCGCAGGGGCAGGTGATCTATGATCTCGATGTCACGCTGGCGGACACCTGGCGCGCTATGGAAAGCCTGGTGGAGGAGGGACGGTGCCGCTCGGTCGGCCTGTCGGACATTACGCTGGATGCGCTGCGGGACATCGTCGCCATCGCCCGGATCAAGCCCGCCATGGTGCAGGTGGAATCCCATCCCTATCTGCAGGAGTGGGAATTGCTCGATTTCTGCCGGCAGCACGGCATCCTCATGCAGGCATTCGCGCCTTTGGGGCACGCCATGGAACCCCGTGTGCTGGACGACAGGGTGCTGGTCGCCATCGCGGCCCGTCTTGGCCGGATGCCCGCGCAGGTGGCGCTGGCCTGGGCCGTGCAGCGGGGCACCGCGTTTCTGACGACATCGATCAATCCCGACCATATACGGGAAAACTTCGAGATCACGGCACTGCCGGAAGCGGCCATGCAGGAGATCCGCTACGACATCGGGACGAACATCCGGTTCAATACAGTGGTCGAAACCGGGGTGCCCGGCTTCATCCCCCGGACGAGATAGTGCGGTCTTGCCCGTGCCGCCGGCTTCGTTCTGGACGCTGCGCGCCTTGGACTGGCCGGCTATGCGCCGAATCGCGCAGGATTATGCGCCGTTTTGCGCAACCTTTGGGCCGCTTAACACAAATATATAAAAAGGGAGTTGGAGGCACGGCCGGGAATCGAACCCGGATTCACGGATTTGCAGTCCGTTGCATCACCATTCTGCCACCGCGCCATCCACGAGAACCGACCGGAGGGGCCGTCCAGCGGCGCCTGCGGTCAGGGCAGGGCGCCTCTATAGCGTCGCCCGTCGGGGCGGTCAAGCATGCTGGCGTCGCTTTCTGACGTTTCGGTGACGGCACGGGGCCACGGCCGGGCCGAGGGCTTGGCGGGGGGCGGCGGATGGACGCCCGGTGCAGGCATCAATTGTCTTCGGGCGGCGGGGGAGATATATACCGATCCTGGTTTTTCAAGCGTGTGCGGGTCGAACGGCCCTGTGGCGCGCATCTTCCTCCGCCTCGTTTCCATCAGATCGGTATATCCCATGGCCGCCGACTACACCGCCGCCCGCGTCAACATGATCGAGGGACAGATTCGCCCCAACAAGGTCACCGACCCCTTCGTGGTTGAGGCTTTCCTGGCCATCCCGCGTGAGCGGTTCGTGCCCGAGGCGCTGGCCGGCGTCGCCTATGTCGACGAGGATGTGCCCGTGGCCCCCGGCCGCTACCTGATGGAGCCGATGGTCCTGGCCCGCCTGGTGCAGGAACTGTCCCTGACCCGCGCCGACAAGGTGCTGGCCGTGGGTGTGGCCACCGGCTACGCCGCCGCCATCATGGCCGAGATGGCCGGTTCGGTGGTGGCGCTGGAAAGCGACCCCGCCCTGGTCGAGGCCGCGCGCAAGGCCCTGGCCGGTGTCGCGGGTGTCACCGTGGTGCAGGGTGACCTGGCCGCCGGTCACCCCGCCAAGGCGCCCTACGGTGCCATCCTGATCGACGGCTCGGTGCCCGAGGTGCCGGCCAGCCTGCTGGACCAGCTGCCCGAGGGCGGGCGCCTGGTGGCGGTGGTCATCAACGCCGCCGGCCTGGGCGAGGCGCGCTATTACCGCAAGGTGGGTGGCGTGGTGTCGCACCGCATCCTGTTCGACGCCGCCGTCCGGCCCCTGCCGGGCTTCGAGCGTCGTGCCGAATTCGTGTTCTGATCCGAAGCCTCACGGCCGGATGCTCGCTGTCCGCCGTGGGGTTTCGTTTCTCCCTTTCACGGCCGACCTGGGCCGGGAAGGGGCGGATTGGGGGAGAGACGGTCCCCCGAAACATGGCCTTAAGTGGACCTTTGCGGTTCCACCGATCATGTTACAGAGTGTTTTTTAAGGGGCGCGTTGGCGCCGATGGGGATTCGGGGTGCGGTTCCGCTACGGTCGCGTGCGTCGGTCGCGCCCCGCCTATAATATTTATTTAAGGTGTTTGGGGAAAATGGCGATGCAAGTGAACACCGCTGGATGTGGGGCAGAGGGCATGGGAACCGGACATTGGGTGAAGCGGGCGCGCCGGCTGGCCGCCGCCCTGCCGCTGACGGCGCTGGCCTTGACCGTGGCGACCGCAGCCCACGGGCAGTCGCTGGAAGACGCCTTGAGCCAGGCCTACCAGAACAATCCCACGCTGGAAGCCGGCCGCGCCGGCCAACGCGCCACGGATGAAGGCGTGCCCCAGGCCCGCGCCAGCATGCTGCCCACCGTCACGGCCGACGGCAACCTGGGCAAGGAGCGGCTGAGCCAGGGCAACGCCATCACGCACATGAATCCGGCGCAGACCGGCGTCACCATCAACCAGGCGATCTACGCCGGCGGCAGCATCCAGGCCGGCATCAGCCAGGCTGAGAATCAGGTGGAGGCCGGCCGGGCCAGCCTGCTGGACACCGAACAGCAGGTGCTGCTGGCCGCCGCCACCGCCTATCTGGACGTGGTGCGCGACCAGGCTGTTCTGGACCTGAACATCAACAACGAACAGGTGCTGACCCGGCAGCTGGAGGCGTCGCGCGATCGCTTCCGCGTGGGTGAGCTGACCCGCACCGACGTCAGCCAGTCCGAGTCGCGCTTGGCCGGCGCCACCGCCGACCGCATCTCGGCCCAGGGCGCCCTGGCCGCCAGCCGCGCCACCTATGCCAAGCTGATGGGCCAGGTGCCCGGCACGCTGAAGCAGCCGACCCGCCTGGTGCACCTGCCGGTGAACCAGGAAGAGACCATGGCCGCGGCCGAGGTATCGGCCCCGGTGGTCGTTGCCGCGCGCTACAATCACAAGGCGTCGCAGGACGCGGTTGACGGCGCCTTTGGTCAGATGCTGCCGCAGCTGTCGGCCAGCGCCCAATACTACCGCAACTGGGACCAGTCGCTTCCGGGCGTGCAGTACGACACGGCCGTCATTTCCGCCCGCGTCACCATTCCGCTGTATGAGGGCGGCGGCACCTCGGCCAAGGTGCGCGGCGCCAAGCAGACGGAACAGCAGCGCCGCACCCAAGTGATGGAGGCCGTGCGTTCGGCCGACGAGACGGCGGTGAAGGCCTGGCAGGCCCTGGTGACGGCCCGCGCCGCCATCGAGGCCTACAAGAGCGCCGTCGCCTCCAACGAGATCGCGCTGGAAGGCGTGCGTCAGGAACAGTCGGTGGGTTCCCGCACCATCCTCGACGTGCTGAACGCCGAGCAGGAATTGGTGAACGCCAAGGTCCAATTGGTTCGCGCCCAACATGACGAGCAGGTGGCGTCCTACGAGGTGCTGTCGGCCGTGGGCGACCTGACTGCCGCCAAGCTGGGCCTGAACGTCCCGCTGTACGACGCCAAGGCCCACTATGAAGAGGTCAAGGACAAGCTCTGGGGCCCTTCCATCGAAAAGTAAGCGGCGATCGAGCCTGATCGCACGCGCCGGACGGGGCGGCTCCATGGCTTGGGGCCGCCTTTTTCTTTTGTGGACAGGCGGCGGCGCACCCTATTCTTGAGGAGAAGCAATAGCGGGGGCGAATAGGGCAGGGTGGGATGACGCGGGCCAGCATTGGCGACCGGCGCGCCCGTGATTAACCCAATGGCATTTTTACTGTTCTTGCCCTAGGCTGCCCCGAATGTCGGTACCCATACGTCGGTGCGGGGCCGGCGCGCTTACAGGTCCACGCCGTTACAGGTCAGGTTAGGCAAACAATGGCTGACAAGTCACAACAAGAACCTTCGATGGAGGAAATCCTCGCCTCCATCCGGCGGATCATTTCTGAAGACACCGACGCGCCGCCGCCCGAGCCGGAGGCGCCTCCTCCTCCTCCTCCCCCTCCGCCCCCGCCGGAGGACGACATTTTCGAGGCGGTGCCCATGCCGCCTCCGCCGCCGCCTCCTCCTCCCCCTCCTCCGCCTCCGCCGCCGGAGGACGACGTGCTGGAGTTGACGGACATCATCCCGGACGAGCCCGAGCCGGAGCCCGAGCCCCTGCCGGACCCCTTCGCGTATGAGCCGCCGCCCCCGCCGCCGCGCCGCCCGCCGCCGCCCATGGACGACGACCGGCTGATGTCGCAGTTCACGGAAGAAGCCGCCAGCCGCGCCTTCTCCAGTCTGTCGGGCTTCCGTCGCGGCGGCCCCAGCCTGACGGGGGAGGGGCCCATCGGCCGCTCCGACGTTACGCTGGAGGAGATCGTGCACGTCCTGGTCCGCCCCATCCTGCGCGAATGGCTGGATGAGAACCTGCCCTCCCTGGTCGAGCGCCTGGTCAAGCGCGAGATTGAAAAGGTGGTACGGCGCGGACTCGACTGAGGCGCGCCGCTTCGATAAACCTTGCCAAGCCCCAGGTAATTTCATAGGGGGCGGCGCTCTACCCCGCGCCGCCCTTTTCTTTTGTTTTGAGCCCGTGATTCAGGTGCCCGCCATGCTGGACAAGACCTTCTCCCCCGCCGATGTCGAACGCAGCCGCTATGAGCGCTGGGAGCGCTCCGGCGCCTTCGCCGCCCATGTGGACAGCAACGCCCAGCCCTACACCATCATGATGCCGCCGCCCAACGTGACGGGCAGCCTGCACATGGGCCACGCACTGACTTTCACGCTGCAGGACCTGCTGATCCGCTATCACCGCATGAGCGGGCGCGACGCCCTGTGGCAGCCGGGCACGGACCACGCCGGCATCGCCACCCAGATGGTGGTGGAGCGCAACCTGGCCAAGGAAGGCAAGACGCGGGCCGAGATGGGCCGTGAGGCCTTCCTGCAGAAGGTCTGGGAGTGGAAGGCCGAGTCCGGCGGCACCATCACCCGCCAGCTGCGCCGCCTGGGCGCCTCGCCCGATTGGTCGCGTGAGCGCTTCACCATGGATGAGGGGCTGAACGCCGCCGTCCGCAAGGTGTTTGTCGAGCTGTACCGCCAGGGCCTGATCTATCGCGACAAGCGCCTGGTGAACTGGGACCCCAAGCTGCACACCGCCATCTCCGACCTGGAGGTCGAGCAGAAGGAGGTGAAGGGCAGCCTGTGGTACTTCCGGTATCCGGTGGAAGGCATGGCGGACACCTTTATCACCGTTGCCACCACGCGGCCCGAGACCATGCTGGGCGACACCGGCGTCGCCGTGCATCCGGACGATGAGCGCTACAAGGATCTGGTGGGCCGCCATGTCATCCTGCCCATCACCGGCCGCCGCATCCCCATCGTCGCCGACGAGTATGCCGATCCGGAGACCGGCACCGGCGCGGTGAAGATCACCCCCGCCCATGACTTCAACGATTTCGAGGTGGGTAAGCGGCACAACCTGCCTATGATCAACCTGTTCGACCGCGACGCGAAGCTGAACGAGCATGCGCCGGCCGAGTATCAGGGGCTGGATCGCTTCGCCGCCCGCAAGAAGGTGGTGGAGGAGATCGAGGCCCTGGGCCTGCTGGAGAAGATCGACCCGCACACCCTGATGCAGCCGCACGGTGACCGCAGCGGCGTGGTCATCGAGCCCTGGCTGACCGACCAGTGGTATTGCGACGCCGTCACCCTGGCCAAGCCCGCGCTGGAGGCGGTGGAGCAGGGCAGGACCCAGTTCGTGCCCAAGCAGTGGGAAAACACCTATTACGAGTGGATGCGCAACATCCAGCCGTGGTGCATCAGCCGCCAGCTGTGGTGGGGCCACCAGATCCCGGCGTGGTTCGGGCCGGACGGCAAGTTCTTCGTCGCCGAGACGGAGGCCGAAGCCCAGGCCGAGGCGGATGCCCATTACGGCGCCGCCACGCCCCTGACCCGCGACGCCGACGTGCTGGATACTTGGTTCTCGTCCGCCCTGTGGCCCTTCTCCACCCTGGGCTGGCCGGAGAAGACGCCGGAGCTGGCGCGCTATTACCCCGGCGATGTGCTGGTCACCGGCTTCGACATCATCTTCTTCTGGGTCGCCCGCATGATGATGATGGGCATCCACTTCATGGGCGACGTGCCCTTCCGCACCATCTACATCCACGCCCTGGTGCGGGATGAGAAGGGGCAGAAGATGTCGAAGTCCAAAGGCAACGTCATCGATCCGCTGGACCTTATCGACCAGTACGGCTGCGACGCCCTGCGCTTCACGCTGACCGCCATGGCGGCCCAGGGCCGCGACATCAAGCTGGCGACCTCGCGCGTCGAGGGCTACCGCAACTTCGCGACCAAGCTGTGGAACGCCGCACGCTACGCCCAGATGAACCAGGTGGCGCCCGTCCCGGGTTTTGCCCCCACCGGCCTGACCCAGACGGTCAACCGCTGGATCGTGGGCGCCGTGGCCGACTGCGCGGCGCAGGTGACCGAGGCGCTGGAGGGCTATCGCTTCAATGATGCCGCCAACGCCCTGTACCACTTCGCCTGGGGCAGCTTCTGCGACTGGTACCTGGAATTCACCAAGCCCATCCTGAACGGCGAGGATGAGGCGGCGAAGGCCGAGACCCGCGCCGTCACCGCCTGGGTGCTGGACCAGGTTCTTTATCTGCTGCACCCTATCATGCCCTTCCTGACGGAAGAGCTGTGGGAGAAGCTGGGCGAGGGCCAGCAGCGCGGCGACCTGATCACCGCCGCCTGGCCGCAGTACCCGGCCGCCTACAAGGACGCCGGCGCCCTGGCCGAGATGGACTGGGTGGTGCGCTTCATCTCCACCATCCGCACCATCCGGTCGGAAATGAACGTGCCGCCATCGGCCCAGTTGCCGCTGCTGGTGAAGGGCGCCGGGGCCGAGACGGCTGCGCGCCTGGGTACCCACCGCGACCTGGTCCTGAAGCTGGCCCGCCTGTCCGACATCACCCTGACGGAGGAGGCGCCGGCCACTGGCGCCGTGCAGGCGGTGGTGGATGAGGCGACCCTGGTCCTGCCCCTGGCGGACTTCATCGACCTGGCCAAGGAGAAGGCCCGCCTGGCCAAGGAAATCCAGAAGCTGGAGGGTGAGATCGCCAAGGTCGATGCCAAGCTGGGCAACCCCAACTTCGTGGACAAGGCCCCGCCCGAGGTGATTGAGGAACAGCGCGAGCGCCGGGCCGAGGCCGACAGCACCCGTGCCAAGCTGGCCGAGGCGCTGTCTCGCCTGGGCTGATGCCGGGCTCGCCTGGGTAAGGATGATGTGATGGACGGCCGCCCCGGGAAAAGCCCCGGGGCGGCCGTTTGTCACATGGATGTATTCATTGGAATAATGCGACCTATGCGGGAGGTGCCGCGCAGGGCGGCGTCCTGATTCCCACCCTGAGGATGAAATGACCGCTGGGCGTTGGACGGTGATGATGGCGGCCGTGGCCCTCGTGGCCGGTTGTGCGGTGCAGCATGTGCAGGTCATACCCGTCACCATGAACGGCGGCACGGCGCCCCGGCCGGCTGGTACGGTCGGCACGCCGGAAAAGGTCATGCTGACCCGCACCGTTCCCGTGGGACAGGAGCGCGAGCTGAATTTCTATCAGGGCCTGCATGAGGATTGCGCCCCGATTTCTGGCATCACGGTGGAAATCCTCACCGCGCCAGCCCACGGCACCGCCAGCTTGCGCGATGGGACGGACTATCCGACCTTCCCCGCCGGCAATCCCCGCGCCGCCTGCAACAAGAAGGCCATGCCCGCCCAACAACTGTGGTACCAGCCCGCCCCCGGCTATACCGGCGCGGACGTGCTGGAGGTGCAGGTTTTCTATCCCATGGGAACGGCCCAGAAACAGACCTACACCATCAACATTCAGGGCAACGTCCAGGGCGCTGCCCCGCCCAAGCCCATCGCACCTTGAGGATGGTGCCCGGTCGCGCCAGGGCCGCTTCAGGGGGCCCCCGCGTCAAGGTGCGAAGGGGCCGGGCGCTGCCGCCGTCGGCTTCTTCAGCCAGATGCCCGCCAGGGCCACGAAGGGGATCAGGTGCAACAGGGTGCGGGTCTCATTGGTCAGGCCCAAGGCCAGCACGGCCAGCACCTGCACCAGGACGAAGGCAGCAAGCGATAGGGCGCGGACGCCGTGCCGCTTCACCATCACCGCCGTCAGGCCCAGCACCGTGGCCAGGTAGACGGGGATCAGAAGATCCAGCGACAGGCTGGGATCGGTGATCCAGTCGTAGAACTGGCCAAAATTCTCCCCCACCTGGATATGGAAATAGGCGTCGAACGTGGTGGAGGATGACTTCTGAATGTCGCGGAAGATCTTATAGCCGACTTCTTCCTTCAGCAGCATCTTGCGCAGGAATTCGATAATGGCGAAGGCGGCGACGCTGCCCAGCAGGCCGGACGCCAGCCAGCGCCAGTCCGGCCGGCGCTTTTCCACCCATGCGTCGATGACGGCCTTGGCCATCATGTAGCCGCCGATGAACACGGCCGATTCGTGGTTGAAGCAGGCCACGCCCAGCAGGGCCAGGAAGGCCCACCACGGCGCCCGGGTCAGGACCAGCAGGTAAAACACCGCCGTGGTCAACAGCAGCACGAAGTCCCAGATGTACAGCCAAGGCTTCGACATCAGCGCCATGAACAGGACATGCATGGCCAGCAAGGCCGTCCAGGCCTTCTGCCGTCCGTCCACTCGTTGGCTGGCCGCTCCCTGGCCGGCCGCCGCCTGGGCGGCGTAAAACAGGGCTAGGCCGGCACCGGTCAGGCCGAACACGGCGACCACGGCGTGGGCGCTGGTCAGGTTCACGCCCGTAAGCTCGATCAGATGTTCCAGGAAGGGCGCCAGTACGCGCGACTGGAAGAAGCGCCAGTGCGGATAGCCTTGCAGCACCCCCACCTCAGCCTGCAGGTTCTGCAGCAGGTATTGATCGAAGAAGTGGACGATGTGGCGCCACTGCGCCACCGCCAGGATGAAGGCCGTGCCCGTGACCAGCAGGGCGTCCAGGTATTCCTCCCGATCGGCCCGCAAATCCAAACCACGCATATGCGACTTTCCCCAATAAGCCGGTGACGTCGGCCTGGTGTCACCCCGCCGCCAAATCCGCCAGGGCGGACGGCAGGTCGCGGAAATGATCCACCAACCGATCCGCCCCCAGTTGTTCCACGGGCATGCGCGGATAGCCATAGGTAACGCATACGACCTGGCAGCCGGCGGCGCGGCCGGCCGTCACGTCGTTGGCGCCGTCACCCACCATGATGGTTTTGCCGGGCGCGGCAGCCAGGTGGGCCATGGCGTGCAACAGCGGGCCGGGGTGCGGCTTGCGCGTCGGCAGGCTGTCGCCCCCGACCACGGCCTTGAAATAGGGGGCAAGGCCGATGGCCTCCAGCACCGCGTGGGTCGCCCGCTCCGGCTTGTTGGTCACCAGGGCCAGGGGGATGTCGGCACTCAACCGCGCCAGCGTCTCGGCCACGCCGGGGAAGACGCAGGACGGATCGGCCGGCAGGGACTCATAGATCGCCATGTAGCGGTCGGTCATGGCGGGGACCGAGTCGGGATCCAGCGGCCGGCCGACGGCGGCGAAGGTGCGGGTCACCAGCATCGGGGCGCCGTCGCCGATGAACTGGTGCACCTGCGCCAGGTCCAGGTTGGGCAGGTTCTCCTCATCCAGCAGACGGTTGATGCCGGTCAGGATGTCGGGCGCGCTGTCGATCAGCGTTCCGTCGAAGTCGAACAGGACGGCAGCGGGCATGAGGCTCATGGGGCGGCATCCGGGCGATGGCGGTTTCGCGAGACACCATCGTTGTGGCAGTAAGGGGGCCTCGCTGGCAATGGCGTCGGGCTGGGGCTCATCCCATCTGACGACGTGTCGCGCCCCAAACAGTGCCGTGAATCCAAACAGTGCCGTGAATAAGGTTATCGCCATGACCGCTCAGACGTCGACCGCCCTCGCTTGCATCGTGCTGGCCGCGGGCAAGGGCACCCGGATGAAGTCCGACCTGCCCAAGGTCCTGCACCCCATCGCCAATGAGCCCATGGTGGCCCATGTGTTGCGGGCGGCGTCGGCGCTGAACCCCGACCGGATCATCGTGGTGGTGGGCCCCGGGCAGGAGGACGTGGCCAAGGCCGTCGCGCCGCACGCCACCGTGCTGCAGCCCCAGCAGCTGGGCACGGCCGACGCGGTGAAAGCGGCGCGGGCGAGCCTGGGGGATTTCGATGGCGACGTGCTGGTGCTGTTCGGCGACACGCCCCTGGTGCGACCGGAGACGCTGTCCCTGCTGGTCCAAGCGCGGCGCGGCGCCGGCGATCCGGCTGTGGCGGTGCTGGGCATGCGTCCAAGCGATCCCGCCGCCTACGGCCGGTTGGTGCAGGACGAGGCCGGCGGCCTGACCAAGATCGTGGAATACCTGGACGCCACGCCGGCGGAGCGGGCCATCGGCCTGTGCAACGCCGGGCTGATGGCCTTCGATGGCCGCCGCCTGTGGGCCATCCTGGACGCCATCGGCAGCGCCAACGCCAAGGGTGAATACTACCTGACCGACGCCGTGGCCGTGGCCCGCGCCCAGGGCCATGCCTGCGCCGTGGCCGAGGGGGATCCGGCGGATGTGGAGGGCGTCAATTCCCGTGTCGAGCTGGCCAAGCTGGAAAAGCTGATGCAGGCCCGCCTGCGCCGCCAGGCCATGCTGAATGGCGCCACCCTGGCCGATCCGGATACGGTGTGGTTCTCCGCCGACACGGTGCTGGGCCGCGATGTCACCGTGGGCCAGAACGTGGTGTTCGGGCCCGGCGTGGTGGTGGAGGATGGCGTGACCATCCGTCCCTTCTGCCACCTGGAAGGTGTGGTGGTACGGCGCGACGCCATCATCGGTCCTTATTCCCGCCTGCGCCCGGGGTCCGACATCGGCGCCGGCGCCCACGTCGGCAACTTCGTCGAGGTCAAGGCCTCCACCCTCGGGCAGGGCGCCAAGGCCAACCACCTGGCCTATGTCGGCGACGCCGACATAGGGGAGGGGACCAACATCGGCGCCGGTGCCATCACCTGCAACTATGACGGCACCTTCAAGTACCGCACCCAGGTGGGCCGCAACGTCTTCGTCGGCACCAACGCCACCCTGGTGGCCCCGGTGAAGGTGGGCGACGGCGCCTTCATCGCCGGCGGCAGCACCATCACCGAGCCAGTGCCCGCCGACGCCCTGGCCATCGGCCGAGGCCGCCAAGTGGTGAAGGAAGGCTGGGCCGCCGCCTTCGCCGCATCTCAGAAGGCGCGCAAGGCGGCGCAGAAGAAGGGCTGAGCGGGAAAGGGTTAGGCCGGGATGGCCCGGCTGGGCGATGATGGTATGGGACGAAGGATGGGTGCGGCGCGTTAACGACAGGGGGCGTCATGCACAGGACGATGGCGGAGCCAGGCTGGCGGGAGCTTTATAAGCCCAAACTGGTCACGGTACTGCGTGAGGGGTACGGCCTGCGCGACCTGCGGGCCGACCTGGTGGCTGGCCTGACCGTGGCCATCGTGGCCTTGCCGCTGTCCATGGCCATCGCCATCGCCTCGGGCGTCACACCGGATCGGGGGCTGTACACCGCCATCGTCGGCGGTTTCCTGGTTTCGCTGCTGGGCGGCAGCCGCTTCCAGATCGGCGGTCCGGCGGGGGCCTTCATCGTGCTGGTCGCCGCGTCGGTGGAGCGGCTGGGGGTGGAGGGCATGGCGCTGGCCGTGATCCTGTCCGGCCTGATCCTGATGGCCATCGGTGCCCTGCGCCTGGGGACCTTCATCAAGTACATCCCCTATCCCGTCACAGTGGGCTTCACCGCCGGCATTGCCGTCATCATTGCGGCCAGCCAGGCGCGTGACCTGCTGGGCCTGACGCTGCCGGGCAAGGAGCCGGGGCCGCTCGTGCCCAAGCTGCTGGCTTTGGGGCAGGCCCTGCCCACGCTGAACCCCGCCGCCCTGGGCACGGCAGTGGCGACCATCGCCCTGATCGTGCTGCTGCGGCGCTGGCGCCCGCAATGGCCCGTCCTGCTGATCGCGGTGGCGGCGGCCAGTGTGGCCGCGGCGGTTGCCCACCTGCCCGTCGAGACCATCGGCACGCGCTTCGGCGGCATCCCGCGCAGCCTGCCGGCCCCCCATCTGCCGCCCCTGTCGCCGGACCTGGTGTTGGCGGTTTTGCCGGACGCGGTGTCCTTCGCGCTGCTGGGCGCCATCGAAAGCCTGCTGTCCGCCGTGGTGGCCGACGGCATGACCGGCCGGCGCCACCGCGCCAATGCCGAGCTGGTGGCGCAGGGTGTCGCCAACATCGCCAGTGCGCTCTGCGGCGGCATTTGCGTCACTGGCACCATCGCCCGCACGGCCACCAATGTGCGGGCCGGTGCGCGCGGGCCGGTGTCGGGCATGGCGCACGCCGTGTTCCTGGCGCTGTTCATGGCCGTGGCCGCCCCGCTGGCCAGCTATATCCCCCTGCCGGCGCTGGCGGCGGTGCTGGCGATCGTCGCCTGGAACATGGCGGAGAAGCATGCCTTCGGCCTGTTGCTGAGGGCGTCCTGGGGGGATGCCGCGGTGCTGTTGTCCACCTTCCTGCTGACGATCCTGCGGGACCTGACGCTGGGCATCGTCGTGGGCTTCGCCACCGGGTCGCTGCTGTTCATCCACCGCATGGCCGGGACCCTGCGGATTGAGGGGGACGCCCCCCTGGTGGCCCCCGACGTGGCCGATCACGCCGGCCCGCTGCCGGACCAACCCCAGACGCGCGACGACGACATCCTGGTGTTCCGCCTGTCCGGTGCGTTCTTTTTCGGGGCGGCGGCCGGCGTGTCCGCCCTGTTCGACCGCATCGCCGCCCGGCCGCGGGCTTACGTGCTGGACCTGACGGCGGTACCGCTGCTGGACTCCACGGCCGTCACCGTCATCGACGGGCTGGCTGCCAAGGCGCGCAAGCAGGGGGCGGTCGTGGCCATCGCCCTGGCCGATCCGGAGGCGCGGCGCCTGCTGCTGACCCAAGGCCTGAAGCCGCCACGGGTTCATGTCGGCCGTACCCTGGACCAGGCCCTGGTTCGAGTCCGCCGTGCCTTGGGCCGGCCGGGGGACCAGCCGGACACGGATCACGAAGCGGCCTGAAACCCAAGATTTGGAAGACACAAGATCCGGATTTCATCCCAGCTGGGAACGCGGGCTGGGGGTGGGTGGTTGTGACCCGGCCGGGCGGGCAGCTGTGCCCGCCTGTAGCGGCCCCCTGCATTGCAACGCCCCCGGGTCCCGCTTACGTAAGACCCGTACCCCCAAGGCGGTTGTTACAAGAGGTTTGCCATGGATACCCCCGTTCGCGCCCCCCACGGGCCCCTCATCCGCACGGCTCAGGCCCTTGGGCTGAAGGACCCCGGCCTGCTGCGGGACCAGGCCTACATCGGCGGGTCCTGGGTGGATGCCGATGACGGCGGCACCATCGACGTCGACAACCCGGCGACGGGTGAGGTCATCGGCACCATCCCCGCCATGGGGGCCGCCGAGACGGCGCTGGCCATCAAGGCCGCCAACGCCGCCTGGGCCGGCTGGCGCGCCCGCACCGCCAAGGACCGTGCCGCCGTCATGCGCCGCTGGTTCGAGATGATCATGGCGGCGCAGGAGGATCTGGCCCGCATCATGACGGCGGAGCAGGGCAAGTCCCTGGCTGAATCGCGGGGCGAGGTCGCCTACGGCGCCAGCTTCATCGAATGGTTCGCGGAGGAAGGGAAGCGCGCCTACGGCGACACCGTCCCCAGCTTCGCCGGTGACAAGCGCATCGTGGTGGTGAAGGAGCCCATCGGCGTGGCCGCCGCCATCACCCCCTGGAACTTCCCCATCGCCATGATCACCCGCAAGGTGGGACCGGCCCTGGCCGCGGGCTGCCCCATCGTGGTGCGCCCATCGGAGGTGACGCCCTACAGCGCCCTGGCGCTGGCCGTGCTCGCGGAGCGGGCGGGCGTGCCGCCGGGTGTGCTGAGTGTGATCACCGGCCATCCCAAGCCCATCGGCGGGGAGATGACGTCCAACCCGCTGGTGCGCAAACTGTCCTTCACCGGGTCCACGCCCGTGGGCAAGCTGCTGATGAAGCAGAGCGCCGACACGCTGAAGAAGCTGAGCCTGGAACTGGGCGGCAACGCGCCCTTCATCGTCTTCGACGACGCCGACCTGGACGCGGCGGTGGAGGGGGCCATGGCCTCCAAATACCGCAACGCCGGCCAGACCTGCGTCTGCGCCAACCGCATCCTGGTGCAGGATGGCGTCTACGAGGCGTTCGCCGCCCGCCTGGCGGAGGCCGTGGGCCGCCTGCGCGTGGGCAACGGCGCCGACAAGGACGTGACCACCGGCCCCCTGATCAATGCCGCCGCGGTGGAAAAGGCGGAGCGCCACATCGCCGACGCGGTGTCCAAGGGCGCCCGCGTGGCCATGGGCGGCCGCCGGCACGCCCTAGGCGGAAATTTCTTCGAGCCCACCCTGCTGCTGGACGCCACGCCGGACATGATCCTGGCGCGCGAGGAAACCTTTGGCCCGGTGGCGCCGCTGTTCCGCTTCAAGGACGAGGCCGAGGCCATCCACATGGCCAACGACACCGAGTTTGGCTTGGCCGCCTACTTCTACAGCCGCGACATCGGCCGCATCTGGCGGGTGGCGGAGGCCCTCGAATACGGCATGGTTGGCATCAACGAGGGCATCATCTCCACCGAGGTGGCGCCCTTCGGCGGCGTGAAGCAGAGCGGCCTGGGCCGCGAGGGCTCCAAGTACGGCATCGAGGATTACCTGGTGGTGAAATACCTGCTGATGGGCGGCCTGAAGGCCTAAGCCCCCACGAGCAGGTGGCGGGCTGCGGCGTGAGGTTCCCTCATGCCGCCTAGGCCCCGACCGGGGCCGCCGCAGCTTTCCGGGAAGCGTCAGCAGACTGGAAAGCGAGGAAGCCAAGCGGCCGGATGGCCGCGCCCGGCGCATGAGGGGGCTTTCGATCGATCCCGACCGAAAGCCTTACGGAATAGCTGTCATGTTACGGAATTACCGGAAAATCGCCGCCCTGATTACATAGGAGGTGATTTTCCGGTGGCGCTTCCAGGGAATTGTGGTAGTGAAATAACCGCATAATCGATAACGGGCGGATGGCCCTGCCATCCCTGGGAAACCAAGCCAAGGCGCCATCATGGCTGAAGTGCTGCAAGTCAATCCCTTCGATTTCGTCGTTTTCGGCGGTACCGGCGATCTTGCCATGCGCAAGCTGCTGCCCGGCCTCTACTACCGGGAGCGCGACCGGCAGATGACGGACGAAAGCCGCATCATCGCCGTCAGCCGCACCGACCAGACGGTGGAGGATTTCCGGGCCACGGTGTGGGCGGCGCTGCAGCGCCACGTCCCCGCCGCCGACCTGGAGACGGCGGTGTGGGAGCGGTTCGCCGCCCGCCTGGGCTATGTGTCGCTGGACGCGACCAAGTCGGCCGGCTGGGAACCCTTGCAGACCCTGCTGAAGGGGCATGAGGACAAGGCCCGCGTCTGCTACCTGGCGACGGCCCCCAGCCTGTTCGGCGCCATCTGCCGTAACCTGGCCAGCGCCGGCCTGGTGACCGATACCTGCCGCGTGGTGCTGGAGAAGCCCATTGGTCATGACGGCAAGTCGGCCAATGCGGTGAATGAGGAGGTGGGTGCCGTCTTCCCCGAAGATCGCATCTACCGCATCGACCATTACCTGGGTAAGGAGTCGGTGCAGAACCTGATGGTCCTGCGCTTCGGCAATGCCCTGTTCGAGCCGCTGTGGAACAGCAGCTGGATCGATCATATCCAGATCACCGTCGCCGAAAGCGTGGGTGTGGAAGGCCGGGCCGAGTACTACGACAAGGCCGGCGCCCTGCGCGACATGGTGCAGAACCACTTCCTGCAGTTGCTGTGCCTGGTGGCGATGGAGCCGCCGGCCCACCTGTCGGGCGACCAGATCCGCAATGAGAAGATCAAGGTGCTGCGGGCCCTGCGCCCCATCACCCAGGCCGATGTGAAGGTCAAGACCGTGCGTGGCCAGTACCGCGCCGGCTCCATCGACGGCCAGCCGGTCCCGGGGTACGCCGATGAGCTGACGCGGTCCAGCAACACCGAGACCCTGGTCGCCATCAAGGCTGAGATCGAGAACTGGCGCTGGAGCGGCGTGCCCTTCTACCTGCGCACGGGGAAACGCCTGCCAGTCCGCTATTCCGAGATCGTCGTCCAGTTCAAGGACGTGCCGCACAGCGTCTTCCCCAAAGGCTCGGGCGAGCTGATGGCCAACCGCCTGGTCATTCGCCTGCAGCCGGACGAGGGCGTGCAGCTGAACATCATGACCAAGGTGCCGGGCCCGGGCGGCCTGCGCCTGCGCTCCGTGCCGCTGAACCTCTCCTATGCCGAGGCGTTCAAGGACCGGTATCCCGAGGCCTATGAGCGGCTGCTGATGGACGTGGTGCGGGGCAATCCGTCGCTGTTCATGCGCCGCGACGAGGTGGACGCCGCCTGGTCCTGGATCGACACCATCCTGGCCGGCTGGGAGCAGACGGACATGCGCCCGGACCCCTACGCCGCCGGCGGCTGGGGCCCTATCAGCGCGGCCCTGCTGCTGGACCGCGACGGTCGCCGTTGGCACGACCCCGAACTCTAAGGGTTCGCGGGCGTTTATTCGACTTCAGCCCCCGGGGCCGGCGCCGCATCGCCGGTCCCGCCGGCGTATCCACGTTCATGGCTCATCAGCCAGGGAGGACCCCATGGCGCTACACGACACCCTGCGGCGGGTTACCGACCGCGTCATCCAGCGCAGCGCGGACAGCCGCGCCCGTTACCTGCAGCGCCTGGACGCGCAGAAGGGCCAGAGCCCCCGGCGCGGCGCGCTGGGCTGCGGCAACCTGGCCCACGGCTTCGCCGGCTGTGCCGCCGACGACAAGGCGGCGCTGGCCGGCAACCGCAAATCCAACATCGCCATCGTGTCGGCCTACAACGACATGCTGTCGGCCCACCAGCCGTTCGAGCGCTTCCCCGCCATCATCAAGAAGGCGGCGCATGAGGCGGGCGTGGTGGCCCAGTTCGCCGGCGGCGTCCCCGCCATGTGCGATGGTGTGACCCAGGGCCGCGACGGCATGGAGCTGTCGCTGTTCTCCCGCGATGTCATCGCCCAGGCCACGGCCATCGCCCTGTCGCACGATATGTTCGACGCGGCGCTGTACCTGGGCATCTGCGACAAGATCGTCCCCGGCCTGCTGATCGGCGCTTTGTCCTTCGGCCATCTGCCGGCCATCTTCGTGCCGGGCGGCCCGATGCCGTCGGGCCTGTCGAATCCGGAGAAGGCGCGCATCCGCCAGCTGTACGCGGAGGGCAAGGCCACCCGTGACGACCTGCTGGAGGCGGAGTCAAAGTCCTACCACTCCCCCGGCACCTGCACCTTCTACGGCACCGCCAACTCCAACCAGATGCTGATGGAGATCATGGGCCTGCATCTGCCCGGATCCTCCTTCATCAACCCGAACACGGAGCTGCGCGATGCCCTGACCGTGGCGGCCACCCAGCGCGCGGCCCAGTTGACGGAGCAGGCGGGCAACTACACGCCCATCGGCCGCCTGGTGGATGAGCGCAGCATCGTCAACGCCATCGTGGGCCTGCTGGCCACGGGCGGGTCGACGAACCATACCCTGCACCTGGTGGCCATCGCGCGCGCCGCGGGCATCCATATCGACTGGCAGGATTTCAGTGATTTGTCGGGGGCCGTGCCCCTGCTGGCGCGGGTCTATCCCAACGGCGTCTCGGACGTGAACCATTTCCACGCCGCCGGCGGCCTGCAGTTCCTGATCAGCAGCCTGCTGGACGCCGGCCTGTTGCACGGCGACGTCGCCACCGTTGTGGACGGCACGGAACAGGGCAGCGGCCTGGACGCCTACCGCCATGAGGCATGGCTGAAGGATGGCAAGGCCGCCTGGCGGCCCGGCACGGCCACCAGCGCCGACACCAGCATCCTGCGCCCGGCCAGCGACCCCTTCGACCCGTCGGGCGGCATCCGCCTGCTGACCGGCAACGCCGGCCGCGCCATCATCAAGGTGTCGGCCGTGAAGCCGCAGCACCGCGTCGTCGAGGCGCCGGCCATCGTCTTCGAAAGCCAGGATGAGATGCTGGCCGCCTTCAAGCGCGGTGAGTTGGAGCGCGACTTCATTGCCGTGGTCCGCTTCCAGGGCCCCGCCGCCAACGGCATGCCGGAACTGCATAAGCTGACGCCGCCCCTGGGCGTGCTGCAGGACAAGGGCTTCAAGGTGGCGCTGGTCACCGATGGGCGCATGTCCGGTGCGTCGGGCAAGGTGCCCGCCGCCATCCACCTGACGCCGGAGGCGCTGAAGGGCGGTTCGCTGGCCCGCATCCAGACCGGCGACGTGGTGCGCCTGGATGGTGAGGCCGGCACGCTGGACATCCTGGTGGACGCGGCCGAGTTTGCCGCCCGCCCGGCCGCCACGCCCGACCTGAGCGCCAACACCTGGGGCACGGGCCGCAACCTGTTCGGGGCCATGCGCGCCCATGTGACCGGCGCCGAGGACGGCGCCCATAGCTTCGGAGAGGATTTCGCATGAGTTCGCAGAGCAAGTACGGCGTGGGCGAAATCCTGGCGCTGGGCCCCGTCGTTCCCGTCCTGATCATCGAGAAGGTCGAGGACGCCCTACCGCTGGCCGAGGCCCTGGTCGAGGGTGGCGTGCGGGTGCTGGAAGTGACCCTGCGGACCGAGGCCGCCCTGGCCGCCATCGAGATCATCGCCGCCAAGGTGCCGGACGCCGTGGTCGGTGCCGGCACGGTGGTGACGCCGGACCAGGTGGGCCGCGTGCGCGACGCCGGATCGCAGTTCATCGTCAGCCCAGGCTGCTACCCCGCCCTGCTGGATGAGGTGTTGGCCCAGGGTGTGCCCTTCCTGCCCGGCACCGCCACCCCGTCGGAGGTCATGGCCCTGCAGGCCCGCGGCCTGCGCCATGTGAAGCTGTTCCCGGCCGAGGCCGTGGGCGGCCTGAAGCTGATCAAGTCGCTGGCCTCGCCCCTGCCGGGGATCACCTTCTGCCCCACGGGCGGCATCACCGTGAAGACGGCACCCGACTATCTGGCCCAGCCCAACGTCGCCTGCGTTGGCGGCTCTTGGCTGACCCCGGCGGACTTGGTGGCGGCCAAGGATTGGGCCGGCATCACCAAGCTGGCGCGC
This sequence comes from Nitrospirillum amazonense, assembly GCF_007828035.1. GTDB lineage: Bacteria > Pseudomonadota > Alphaproteobacteria > Azospirillales > Azospirillaceae > Nitrospirillum > Nitrospirillum amazonense. Next base: position 66,014 of record NZ_VITV01000003.1, read on the forward strand.
GAGGCGTCGGCCCTGGGCAGGTGAGCGTTTTACCGAACAAGCGCCCCGATCGGTTTGAACACCGGTCGGGGCGTTTTTTGTTGCAGGGTCAGTCGGCCGGGTGCTTGGCGCTCCACAGTTTAACCTTGGCGGTCTTTTCATATCCCTTGCCGTTGGGATAGCCGACCAGTTCCATCTCCGACCCCCAGGGCGACAGGAAGTGCACCCAGGTCTCCCCCGCGGTGTCGCCGCTGGGCATGGTGATGGGTTCCCCGATGATCTGCAGGCCCTTGGCCTTCAGCTTGGCGGCGCCGGCTTTGACGTCGTCGGTGTAGAAGGCGATGTGCGACTGCCCCAGATCCTCGTTATTGGGGATGATGGTCGAACCGGTCGAGTCCTTGTAGGCGAACAGTTCGATGTTGGACCCGGTGCCGCAGCGGAGCATGGCCAGCGACAGGCTGGTGGCGCGGGGGGCCACGGTCTGCTTGCGGTCCGGCGACAGGGAGGTGGCCATCGGGAAGGGGCCGATGTGGGTGACGGGCACGCAGCCGAAGGTGCTGGAGAAGAACTCCTCCGCCTGCTGCAGGTCCGGCACGGTGATGCCGACATGGTCGATGCCGGCGACCTTCACGTCCTGTGCATGGGCGGGGGCGCCGATGGCCAGCAGCCCGGCCACCAGGTAGGCGTTGATGAATTTCATGATGTCTCTCTTGGGGGCTTATTTGTTCAGGAAGACGCGAAGGCTGGTGATCTTGCCGTCTTCGATGGTGAAGATGTCTTCGCCGGTGATGAGGGTGGGGTCGTCGGCGGGGCCGTAGCCCCAGGTGACGCGGCCCAGGCCATGGTTGATGGCGACGGGCTTGGGCGTGAAATGGAAACCGGGATGCGCCGCCTGCACCTTTTGGATCAGCGCCACGACATCGTCGTAGTTCCGGGCCACGCCGCTGTAATCCGCCATCAGGAAATTCTTGGCGTAGATCGCGTCGTAGGCCTGCCGGTATTTCGACATGTCGTTGCTGTTCCACAGCGCGAAATGCTTGTCGATCAGCGTCTGCGCAGCCGCGATCTGCTCATTCGTCGCCGGCGCGGTATCCAGCACCTGCGTTTGGGCCGGGGCGGCATGGGTGCCACGGGCGGCGGCCGTGGAGAAGAGGGCCAGCATCAGTAGGCCGAATTTCGAGGGGGGCTTCATCGCCTTTATCCTTCGCGGGGGCAACGGGTAACGGGTCGGTGCCCGTTTCGATCCGGGCAAACCGTACCCCGGCGAGGATTGTTTGATAATGAACGAAAGCATGAAAACATTGTTTCTTATAAGAAACTATTGATGTTTACGGAAATTGACTCCGGACGTGCGTTTCGACGTATGAGACGAAGGTCTGGATCTTGGGCGACTTGAAGGGCTGCTTTTGGTAGACGAGGTGGATGGGCGTGGCGCCCATCGACAGTTCGGGGAGAAGGACCGACAGCCGCCCGGCGGCGATCTCCTCCTGGCAGCTTGAGACGGGCAGCAGCGTGATGCCGGCGCCCAGGACGGCCAAAGTCTTGATCATCGAGATGTTGTTCGAGATGAACTTGATGCCCGGTTCTATCCGCAGCCGGCGCTCACCATCCTGCAGGTGCCAGATCCGCAATTCGGGCTTGGGCGCGAAGATCAGGCATTCGTGATCCCGCAGGTCGCCCGGCTCGCGCAATGGCGGGGCGTGGTCGAAATAGGCCGGGCTGGCCAGCAACTGGAAAACCTCACGCCCGATGCGGCGGGACATGAGCGCGGAATCGCTCAGGTTTCCAATCCGGATCGCCACGTCGATGTTGTCCATGACGAGGTCCAGCGGCTTGTCCGTCAGGATGACCTCAAGCGTGATCTTGGGGTAGGCCTGCATGAAGCCGGCAAAGACCGGTCCCATGATGGCGGGCACGAAGTCCGCCGGGCAGGTCACGCGCAAATGCCCCCGCGGTTCCGTCCCCGCCGCCTGGGCGTTTTCCGCCGCGTCCCGCAGCGCGGTGAGGGAGGTGGCGCATTGTTCGTAGAACTCCGCCCCCATCTGGGTCAGTTGCAGGCTGCGCGTCGTCCGCCGGATCAGGGTGGTGCCGAGGAAGGCCTCCAACTCGCTGATCTTCTTGGAGATGGTGGACTTGGTGACGCCCAGTTCCGTGGCCGCCTTGGAAAAACTTTGGGCTTTGATGACGGCAACGAACATCGCGACCGCGTTCAAATCCATGACGGCATCCGTTGTTCTGATATGGAAACAATATACATAGATTATGCACCCACATTGTCAGACGCCAATTCCTAAATTTTCATGACAAATGGCGTCTGTCACAAAGTCCGCGCATCTAGGGAGCAGTGCTTAGATGCGGGGCGACATTGAAATCCACCAAGCAGATCACGATTGAGCGGGCGCAGTGGCTGGCGCTGCACGTCGTGCCGCATGAGCCGGCGCTGCGCGCCTGGCTGAAGCGCAAGGGGGGCCTGCACTGCGATGTCGACGACGTCGTGCAGGAAACCTACGCCATCCTGGCCACCAAGGCTTCGGTGGACGCCATCCTCGATCCCAAGACCTACACTTTCCAGGTCGCCCATTCCGTCATCCTGCAGCAGTTGCGGCATGCCCGCGTGGTGCCCATCACTGCCGTGTCCGACATCGGCGCGCTGGAGGCGGTGATGGATCAGCCATCGCCGGAGGACACGGTGCTGGCCCGGTCCGAGCTGGAGCATGTGCGGCGCGCCATCGAGGCTCTGCCGCGCAAGACGCGCGCCGCTTTCGTCATGCGCCGGGTGGAGGGGTTGTCGCAGCAGGAGATCGCCCGGCGCATGAACCTGTCGCAGCACACCATCCAGAAGCAGGTGGCGCGGGGCATCAAGCTGCTGCTGGCCCAATTGGGCCGGGAAGAGGCCGATGAGGACGGCGTGGCGGATCAAAAGAAGAAGACAAGGTCGGTAGAGCGTGATCACGCAGCGGCAAAGCGCAAAGTCCATTGATGAGGCGGCGGCCCGCTGGGTCGCCCGCCAGGACGCCGGTGAGTTGACCCCGGCCGAGGAAGCGGACCTGTCGGCCTGGCTGGACAGCGACATCCGCTGCGTCGGCGCGTTGGCCCGCGCCCAGGCCTATTTCATCAGCCCACGTATGGAATTGGCCATGCGCATGCTGCGCCGGCCGCCGGCGCCGTCCGTGGCCCAGTGGGGCACGTTGCCGCGCCGCGCCGTACTGATGGGCGCGGCCGCGTCGGTCCTGGGTGCCGCCGTTCTCGTCCGCCGCCCGGCGCCGACCGCCGGCCGCCGCTATGCCTCCGAGGTGGGCGAGGTGCGGCGCATCCCGCTGCCCGATGGGTCCAGGATCACTCTGAACACCGACAGCGTGCTGGAGGTCGACTACCGCGAGGACAGCCGCACCATCCGCCTGCTGAAGGGTGAGGCCTATTTCGAGGTGGCCAAGAACCCTGATCGCCCCTTCATCGTCCAGGGCCCCAAGGCCCAGGCGCGGGCCGTCGGCACCGCCTATGCCGTGCGGCTGGAGGATGACAAGGGCAGTATGCGCGTGCAGGTGACCAGTGGCCGGGTGGCGGTGGAACTGCCGCCGCCCGCCCCGCCTGCCACGGCCTGGCAGGCGCTGGAACGGCTGTGGACGCCATCGGCCGGCGCCACCAACGGCACCCACGTCACCGCCAACCAGGAGGCGGAGGTGCGCATCGGCCTGAACGCCGCCGGCGTGGAGGAGGTGCAGGTCTCCCTGCGCGACGTGGCGCCGGGCGCCCTGGGACGCAGCCTGATGTGGCGCGAGGGCCTGTTGTCCTTCGAGGGCGTCACCCTGGCCGAGGCGGCGGCCGAATTCGCCCGTTATTCCGTCCAGAAGATCGTGGTGAAGGGGGCACCGGCGCATGAGCGCATCTCCGGCCTGTTTGCCGCCACCGATCCCGCCGGCTTCGCCCGCGCCATCGCCCTGGGCCTGCGCATCAAAAGCAAGCGGGAAGGGGACATCATCACCCTTTATAAATAAGACCGGCATCCAGATGAACGGTTATGACGCGAAGTCGAAATGCCCACGTCATCCAAATTAAACAATGAGAGCAACAAAATATAAAAGTTTCATTACGGATGGCTTGATTGGCTCCCCAAAATAATCTAAGGGGCGTGAGGGCGATGAACGCCCCGCGAATGGCAGTCAGACACTGATATTGCTGGGGGAGTCAGTGAGAATGTTCAAATCTTTGCGCCCGATGCTGCTGTGCGGCGCGGCGTCCGCCGTCATCGCGTTCAGCGCGCCCGCCGTGGCCCAGACGCGCAGCTTCGACCTGCCGGCCCAGCCGGCGGTCAGCGCCATCCCGGCCTTCGCCAAGCAGGCCGGCATCCAGATCGTGGCGCCGGCGGGCCAGCTGGACGGCATCAGCACCCAGGCCATCCATGGCGAGCTGGACCGCAAGAAGGCCCTGGCCACCCTGTTGCAGGGCACGCCCCTGGTGGTGTCGTCCGACGACGGTGCCGTGGTGGTCCTGCAGGTGGGAACGCCGGCCAAGGCCCCGGCCGCCGCGCCCAAGCCGCAGGCGCGCGTCAATGACGATCCGCTGGAAGAGGTGGTGGTCACCAGTTTCCGGGAAAGCCTGGCGCAGGCCAAGGCCCTGAAGCGCGAGGCCGTGGGATCGGAGGAGGTGATCGTCGCGGAAGACATCGCCGCGTTTCCCGACCTGAACCTGGCGGAATCGCTGCAGCGCGTGCCCGGCGTCACCATCAACCGCGATTCCGGCGAAGGCCGGCAGATCACCCTGCGCGGCCTGGGCCCGGACTTCACCCGCACCCAGCTGAACGGTATGGAGGTGCTGGGCAACACGGCCTCAGGCATGGACAACCGCGGCGCCGTCAGCCGCACCCGCAGCTTCGATTACAGCCTGTTCGCCTCCGAGCTGTTCGACCGCGTGACCGTCGAGAAGTCCTATGCCGCCGAACAGGATGAGGGCGGCATCGGCGGCACGGTGGGGCTCAGCACCGCCAAGCCCTTCGACTACGACGGCTTCAAGGCCGTGTTTTCCGCCAAGGGCCAGAACAACAGCAACACCGACAGCGTGACGCCCCGTATGGTGGGCCTGCTGTCCAACCGCTGGGGCGACTTCGGCGCCTTGGTGTCGGTCGCCTACAGCACCAACGACAGCAACGAGTACGGCTATCGCAACTGGGGCTGGAGCCAGATCAAGGTGAACCCGGCCAACATCGGCCCGGGTGTCAGCGCCGCCGACGCCGCCAAGATGGAATCCGGCACCATCTATGCCCCGCAGGCCGACACCTATTCCACCTGGTTCGATCACCGCACCCGCTTGGGCAGCACGCTGGCCCTGCAGTATGAGCCGGAGAACGGCCTGAAGCTGGGCTTCGACGCCCTGTACAGCCGCCTGACCAACGACCGCAAGGACTACGCCATGGCGGCGGGCGGCACCAACGCCCTGACCGGTAATGTGTCGGGTACCCAGGTGCTGCAGTCGGCCGTCATCCAGGGCAACACCCTGGTGGCCGCCAACTACACCGGCGTGGACATGCGCAACGAGTACAACACCGAAAGCGACAGCACCGACTTCTACCAGACGGTGCTGCACGGGTCCGACCAAATCACGGACCGGCTGCTGGTGAAGGGAATGGTGGGCTACTCCCGCTCCGACTACGAGCTGCCCTACTTCGACAAGGTGTTCCTGGAGGCGAAGAACCAGGGCATCGGCTTTGACGACCGCACTACCATGCCGGTCAACACCTACAGCTTCAACACCACCGACCCGTCGCTGTGGAACCTGATGCGCCTGGACACCCAGGCCAACAAGATCATCAATTCCTACAAGAACGCCAAGCTGGACTTCGAATACGCGCTGACCGACAGCTCCACCATCAAGACCGGCTTCGAATACAAGCGCTTCGAGGATGAAGGCGCGCAGTACAACAACAAGGTCTTCTACAACGTCCCGGCGGACAGGGCGATCCCGGCCAGCACCAAGTATACGGTGCCCTACGACACCCTGGTGCCCTACATCGTCGGCGACGTGGACGCCATCTACAAGCTGATCGGTCAGACGCGGGACATCGAAAACGCCAAGTTCCTGTCGCCGGGTTCGGACTATCATGTCACGGAAGACACCAAGGGCGGCTATATCCAGTACGACCTGGATACGGACGTCATGGAGCGGCGGCTGAAGGCCAATGTCGGCTTGCGCTACTACTCCACCGACCTGACATCCGCCGGTTCGGTCAACTCCGGCGGCGTGCTGAAGCCGGTGACGGTGCCGCACACCTACAGCGGCGTGCTGCCGGCGGCCAACCTGGCCTATTTCGTTGAGCCCGACCTGGTGGCGCGCCTTAGCGCCAACCGCAACATCAGCCGCCCCGCCCTGTCCGATCTGCAGGCCGCCGGCACCATCACCACCGCCCCCTTCGGCGGCAGCCTGACCATCGGCAACCCCGACCTGAAGCCCTTCACGGCGGACGCGGTGGAAGGCTCGCTGGAGTACTACGACGGCAAGGTCGGCTTCGTATCCATCGGCGCCTTTTACAAGAAGCTGAACTCCTTCATCAGCGCCACCACGGTGACGGAGCCGTATTCCGCCACCGGCTATCCGCTGTCCTTCCTGCTGCCGGGGCAGACGGGCGCCACGCCCTACAACGTTTCCCAGCCGGTGAACGTCTCCGGCGCCAGCATCAAGGGCGTGGAAGTGGCCGTGCAGCGCGACTTCGACTTCCTGCCGGCCCCCTTCAACCACCTGGGCATGGTCGCCAACGGCACCTTCGCCGACGGCAGCTCCCCCGCCATCATCAACGGCAAGTCCTACGACCTGCCGCTGGTGAACCTGTCGCGCTTCTCGGCCAACGCCACGCTGTACTACGAGACCGAAACCTGGGGCGTGCGCATCTCGGAGGCCTACCGCAGCCAGTACCTGGACAGCATCGGCGGCAACGGCAACGTGGGTGAGGCCTATGAGCCGACCAACAACGTCGACTTCTCCGCCCACTACAACGTCACCCCGCACATCAAGGTAACGCTGGAAGGCCTGAACCTGACCGATGAGCACATCGTGCAGTTCACCGACCTGACCGCGCACCGCATCGAGGTGAACACCTCCAGCGGCCGCACCTTCCTGTGGGGCGTGACCTGCGAGTTCTAAAAAACTGGAACCAACCTGGCAGTTGGGTTCATGAGGGGCGTCGGCGGGCAACCGCCGGCGCCCTTTTCCCTTCGCGCGGGGTGGCTTTGCGGCATCGGGGACACTTGCCGCCGCACCGGACGCCCGGCACAGTGCGGGCATGACCGACCATCCGTCCCCCCTGCACCTGACGCTCGACGACGACGGCATCGCCTATGCCACGCTGGACGCGCCCGGGCGCGCCAACCTGCTGGACGACGCCCTGATCGCGGCGCTGGACGAGCTGGCTGCCATCCTGGAGGACCGGGAGGAGGTGCGGGGCCTGGTCATCGCCTCGGCCAAGGGGCATTTCCTGCTGGGGCGGGAGCCCCTGGGCCTGCTCGCCCTGGCGGATGCGGCCCCTGGCCTGTCCGACGACGCGCTGCTGGCCGCGATCGCTCCCTACGGCGACGCGCTGCGCCGGCTGGAGGGGACGGCCAAGCCCATCGCGGCGGCGCTCAGCGGCTCCGCCCTGGGGCCGGGGCTGGAACTGGCGCTGGCCTGCGGCTACCGCGTGTCCACCGACCACCCCGCCGCGCGATTCGGCTTTCCCGACCAGCGCCTGGGCCTGATGCCCATGGCCGGCGGCACCCAGCGCCTGCCCCGCCTGCTGGGCTGGGTGGGGGCGCATGACCTGCTGTCGGGCGGCCACATGGTGACGGCGTCGGCGGCGCTGGAGCTGAAGCTGGTGAACGAGGTGGTTCCGGCCAGCCACGTGCGCAGCGCCGCCAAGGCGTGGGTGCGCGCCCGGCTGGGCAACACGGTGGAGGCGCCCTTCATCGTCGGGCAGAAGCGCCGCCCCATCGCCGTGGCCTCCGCCACCGCCGCCATAGAGACGGCGGTCAGCCAGGGCCTGGGCCTGTCGTTCGACGAGGGCCTGGCCCTGGAGCGGGCGCTGGCCGCCGGCCTGCTGCGCCGGGGGGAGGTGGCGGCGCTGGTCCGCACCCTGGTGGTGGCGAAGGGGGAGGCGGACAAGGCCGCCTGGCGGCCGGCCCTGCCGGCGGCGGAATTGTCGCGCGTGGCCGTCCTGGGCCGGGGACCCGCGGCCGACGCCGTGGCCCTGGCGGCCCGCCGCGCCGGACTGGACGTGTATGCCGTGGCCGATGCCGATGGCTTGGACGAGCTGACGCCCGTCAAGCTGGGTGAGCGCAAAGTCGAGATCCTGTTCGACGCCAGCCGCGAGGATGTGGCGGCCAAGCGCGCCCTGCTGGCGACGGCCGAGGCGGCGCTGGGCGAGGATGTGCTGCTGGTGCTGACGGGGCCGCGCCTGCGCGTTGGCGCGGTGGCGCAGGGGCTGGCCTGGGCCGATCGGCTGGTGGGCCTGTACTTGCCAGCCGATGGCGGGGTGGCGGAGGTGGTGGCGGGGCCTGGGACCTCGGCACCCGCCCTGTCCATCGCCGTGGACGCCGCGCGGCGCCTGGGCCGCACGCCCTTCCGGGTGGAGGATGGCGAGGGCCGCTTCCTGGCCCGGCTGACCGCCGCCTATTTCCGCGCCGCGCTGGATCTGGGCCCCACCTTGGGGGCCGCCGACGTTGACGCCGCCGCCCGCGCCGCCGGCCTGGCGGAGGGCCCCTGGGCCCTGGCCCGCCGGCTGGGCTACGCCACCGTGACCGACCTGGTGGGGGAGGAGGGGGCCGCGGCTGTGCTGGCTGCCCTGAAGCGCCCGCCGGATGACCCCGCGCCGGCCGATGCCGGCCCCCGCATGATGGCGGCCGTGCGCACCGCCATGGTGACCGCCTTGGCCGAGGGCCTGGTGAACGACGCCGTCGCCGCCGACCTGATGGCCGTGCTGGGCTTCGGCTGGCCCGCCGCGAGCGGCGGCCCCCTGGGCAGCTTCGCCCGGAGGTAAGGCACCCCAGGCGCCGGGTGGCCGCGATCTTGGTCTACGACGGCCTGAAAATAAGAAGGGCCGGGCGCAAGAAGGGCCGGGCAAACGTGTCGCCCGGCCCCTTTTGTCACACCGGTCGCCGAACTTAGGCGGCGCGGCGGCGGCTGTAGCCGAAGTAGACGAAGAAGCCGATGACCATCCAGATGATCAGACGCAGCCAGGTATCGCCCGGCAGACCCCACATCAGATAGCCGCAGACCAGCACGCCCAGGGGGCAGACCAGCCAGAACAGCGGCGTCTTGAACGGACGCTCCATGGCCGGCTGGGTGATGCGCAGCACCAGGACGCAGCCGCAGACGATGGCGAAGGCCAGCAGCGTGCCGATGGAGACCAGCTCACCCAGGATGTCGATGGGGAACAGGCCGGCCAGCAGGGCGGCCAGGACGCCGGTGACCAACGTGGCCACGTGGGGCGTGCGGTAGGTGGGGTGCACCTTGCTCAGCACCGGCGGCAGCAGCTTGTCGCGCGACATGGCGTACAGCACGCGGCTCTGGCCCAGCATCATGACCAGCATGACGGTGGTCAGGCCGGCGACGGCGCCGATGTCCACCGGCAAGGCCAGCCAGTGCAGCTGCCGCACCGCCTCGATGGCGACCACCACCGGGTGGGGCACGTTCAGCTCGGTGTAGGAAACCAGGCCGGTCAGCACCAGCGACATCAGGATGTACAGCACGGTGCAGAATACCAGCGAGCCGAGGATGCCGATGGGCATGTCGCGCTGGGGCTTCACCGCCTCCTGCGCGGTGGTGGAGACGGCGTCGAAACCGATGTAGGCGAAGAAGATGACGCCGGCGCCGCGCAGCACGCCGCCCCAGCCGTAGTGGGAGCCCTTGTCGTCCACCACCTCGGCCGGGATCAGGGGCGACCAATGGGCCGGCACCACGTAGAACAGGCCGAAACCGATGACCAGGAACACCACCAGCAGCTTCAGCAGGACGATGATGCCGTTCACGCGGGCGGAATTGCGGATGCCGACGTAGAGCAGCAGGGTGATGAGGCCGACCATCAGCACGGCCGGCAGGTTCAGCACCGCGCCCGTGGTCTGGAAGTGGAAGCCGTCCTTCACCGTCAGCGGGGCGGAGGTCAGGGCAGCGGGGATGACGATGCCCACCTGTTTCAGCAGGTTGACGAAATAGCCCGACCAGCCCACGGCCACGGTGCCCGAGGCGAACAGGTATTCCAGCGCCAGGTCCCAGCCGATGATCCAGGCCAGGAATTGGCCCACGGTGACGTAGGCGTAGGTGTAGGCGCTGCCCGCCACCGGCACCATGGCCGAGAATTCGGCATAGCATAGGCCGGCGAACAGGCAGGCGGTGGCCGCCAGCACAAAGGAAAGGACGATGCCGGGGCCGGCGTACTGGGCGGCGGCCGAACCCGTCAGGACGAAGATGCCGGCGCCGATGATGGCGCCGATGCCCAGCGCGGTCAGGTTCCAGGCGTTCAGGCTGCGTGCCAGGGTCGGGCGGCTTTCATCGCCGTCACCGTCGGCGCTGGCCTCCTCGATAGTCTTTTTCGTCCAAAGGCTCAAAACCACCTCTCCCGTATCTCTGCCCAACCGGCCGGCGGACGCTTGCTGGCGCCCAGGCACGACCGGCACGATGTGATGCCCCGCGTATTGCTTGCCCGCGCGTCGCTTGTCGCGCATTGCTTGGATGTCGATGTACCCGCTGTCGGGGGCGCTGTCACCTTAAACGGCGACCAAAAATGTTGATGGGCTAAGCTTTTCCGGAACCGGCCCGGCGGCGACAGATTTATGCGTGCTGCCGGCCCCGTCGGACCGGATCGGTATTGCCTGTCCAGGTGGCCTAGTCATTTCGTGCGCATCGGCGGCCCGCCAGGATGGGATCGGTTTCGAAACAATACCGGCGAATTGACACCCGGGTCCCCGCCGCCGGAAGATCAACCCACGCCTGTACCGATCCGCGCGCCGTGCCCGGTGGTTGCCCGCCCCCCGTCGCTCGGCCTCCGAGTCCACCGCGGATGGGGCACACCCCTGACCCTATGCGGATGCGCGCCTTATAGGTTTGGGAAGGCCTGGGTACGCCTGATACCATCCCTGGTGCCGGACGGCGTTCCGGGCCCGGCCTTCTGGAGTTTCCCCACCTTGCGTGCCGACGCGCCCAATCCTTGGAAGAAGCAGCCCGACAAGGGCCAGCTTTACACCCGTATCATCGGGGACATCCGCCAGCTGGAACAGTCGGTGGCAGCGCTGCAGCGCACCTGCCAGATGGTGGCCCAGACCAAGGAGCTGAGCGCCTTCCGCAAGCTGTGGGTCGAGGTCGGCGACACCCTGTCCTTCATCACCGTGCTGGCTTCGCGCGGCGAAAGCCTGGATGAGAGCAAGCGGCCGGCCACCCTGATCCGTCTGTCCCAACTGCGCCAGACGGTGACGGAACTGCACATCCGGTCGGTCGAACCGGTCCTGCAAGCCATGGTGGACAAGGCGGAGCCCATGGGCCTGGGTACTGGCTACGTCATGGAAAAGTGGGTCACCCACATGGACGTGACGGCGCAGGAGGTGGCGCAGTCCATGGCCGACCTGGAACGCCTGCACGTCGATGTCCGCCACGCCGCCGAACTGGCCGAGACCGTTCCAGCGGGGGAGGCGGCGGCCCCCTTGCTGAAACTGGACGCCGTCGAGGCCTCGTATGAGGCTGCCATGGCCGGCTATGGCCGCCTGACCGGCGCCGTCGCCCGGTCCCGCGCGCTGGCCCAGATCATCGTGCAGTCGGCCCCCGCCCTGCGCGACTTCACCAACGACCGGCAGGAACAGACGGTCAGGGCCTACCTGCGTGGCCCCGGTGATGCCGGCGCGTTGCCCGCGCCCACGGGCGGGCCGGCCACCGGCACGCTGTACTTGACCCGCAAGGAAGGAAAGCTTTACGTCGATCCTGAGCTGTCGTCGGACGCGGTGAAGTCCCTGCGCGGCGGCGGCTACATGGAAGATCTGGCCAAGCGCATCGACCTGCCGCGCCACAAGCTGACCACCCTGCTGGCGGGCCGGGATGGCATCAATTTCACCTTCCTGTCCAAACTCAAGACGGGGGTGGAGGGCGTCACCGGCGCCAACGGCGTGAAGGTCGAGGTTCTGCAGGCGTGAATTCTTCCGGGCTGGGCCGCCGCGTCCCCCATTGCCATCGCCCTTAAGGTCTGCCCCTATTCCGGGATAGATTGAGGTCCCGATGGCAAAACCCGCGAACGTTCCGTCCCCCGTCCCTGATACCGAGTCCCTGGCCCAGCCCGTGGCCGGCCCCCTGGGGGTGGACAACCCGCTGGCGCTGGACCGGCAGCTGTGCTTCGCCCTCTACCAGGCGACCAATCGCATCACCCGCGCCTACCGCCCCCTGCTGGACGCGCTGGGCCTGACCTATCCGCAATACCTGGCGCTGATGGCGCTGTGGGAGGGGGCGCCCCTGACGGTTGGTGACCTGGGGAGCCGCCTGGACCTCGACTCCGGAACCCTGACGCCCCTGTTGAAGCGCATGGAGGCGGCGGGCTTGGTGGCGCGGCGGCGCGACCCGGCGGACGAGCGCCGCGTGCTGGTCGACCTGACCCCCGCCGCCTGGGCGCTGCGTGACAAGGCGCTGGCCATTCCTGGCGCCATGCTGTGCCGTTTCCCCGTGCCGCTGGACGAGGTGGCGGACCTGCGCGACCGCTTGCACCAGCTGGCGGCGGCGTTGGGCGAGGGCTGAACGGCTACTTCACCGGTACCAGCTTGATCTCGAACAGCTTGGGCCAGCGCTTGCCGGTCACGAACAGCCGGTCGCCCTTAGGGTCGTAGGCGATGCCGTTCAGCACGTTGTCGATGTTCTGCGTCCGGCCCGACAGCGCCTCCAGCGGCGTCAGGTCGATCCATCCGGTGACGGCGCCGGTGGCGGGGTTGATGCGGGCGATCAGGTTGGTCTGCCAGATGTTGGCTAGAATCTCGCCCTTCACGAACTCCAGCTCATTCAGGTTGCGGATGGGATAGCCGTTGTCGGTGACGGTGATGCGTCCCGTTTCGGCCTGCGTTTCCGGATCCAGGAAGCGCAGTTCCGGCGTACCGTCGCTCATGATCAGGCGATGGCCGTCCTGGGTCAGAGCCCAGCCCTCGCCACGATAGTGGAATTCCCGCCGCGCCTTGAAATCCCCCAGGCCGTAGACGAAGCCGACTTCGGTCCGGTAGGTCAGCTGCACCAGCCGATCCTTCCAGTTGACGATACCCTCACCGAAATACCGGGGATCCAGCTCCCGGCTCTGCAGCACCGTGCCGGTCGCCAGATCCACCTTGCGGATGGTGGAGTGCTGCTCCAGCCCCGTGCTCTCGTACAGGAAACCGTCCAGGTAGAAGAGGCCCTCGGTGAAGGCCTGGGGGTCGTGCGGGTAGGTGTGCACCACTTCCACGCCGTATTTCCGGGGCGCCTCCTGGGCGTGCGCGGTGAATGGCAGGATGGCCAGGGCGAGGGCCAGCAGCAGGGCCCGGACATGGGTGTGGGCAGGAGCGCGGACGGGGGGCAGGGGCATGGGGCTCGGGCTCAGGCGGCGGGCGGGAGAGCTTTATAGGCGGTCGGGCCGCGGGCAGGGGCGGTCACGGCGTCGCGGGCTCGCCGGATTGGGTCGACTCGGCCAGCGGATCCGGCGGCTCTTCCGACGCCGCCTCGCCCTCGGCCGGCATCTCGGCCTTCAGGCCTTGGCCCGTGACCTCGATGCCCCATTCCTCCACCAGCGCCTGGCGCTGTTCGTCCAGTTCCCTGATCTTGGCCTGGTCGCGGGCCACGGCCCAGCCGGCCACCAGGGGCGGGATGCCGAAGTAGAGCAGCCAGCCCACGCCGGCGGCGGAATACATGACCAGCCAGGTCACCGGCTGCACCAACAGGCCGGCGGCATAGTCCATGGTATGGCCATGCTGCCAAAGCTGGATGCAGAAGGGCATGACGCCGCAGAGGTTCAGGCCGCCCACCGTCACGGCCGCTGGCTTGTCCGGATCGCGGTCGACGATCCAGGCCACCAGGGTCGGCACCATCCCGATGACGGTCAGCACCGAGGTGGGCATGACCAGCGCGCCCAAAGGCAGCAGCAGCACGGCGGCGGCCAGCAGGCCGCCATAGCTGCGGCGACGGGGGGATGAGGCGCTGTTCATGACACCACCCTGGCTCACTTCACGCCCGCCATCAAGGTGACGATCACGGCCAGGCCGGCCAGGGAGATGCCGCTGGCCACCATGGCGGCCACCCGCTTGCCCCGCGTCACCGCCACGTCGCTGCGGTCGCCCAGCGATTCCTCGATCTTGTTGATGCGGGCCGTCAGGCTTTCATGGCGGCGCATGGCGTCCAGGAAACCGTGATGGTCCTGGGTCAGGGCCTTGGGGTCGTCGACGATGCTGAGCAGGGCGTCCAGCACGCCCTCGCGCGCCGCCTTCTGCGCCGCGGCCCGCACCTCCTCCCGCTTCTTCAGGTTGCGGAAGCGCTTGAACGACGGATCCAGGATGCTGGTCATCCACAAGGCCAGGCCCGGTACCTTGGGCGGTCCCGCCCGGCGCTGGGTGTCGGCCAGGATGGCCAGTACGCCCACCGGCCGCCGTGCCGTTTCCGCCGCCAGCGTGGCCAGCAGGCGCTCGTTCAGCTTGGGATTGCGGGTGGCGATGAAGGCGGCGACATGGCGGTCCATGGGGTCGCGGCCCGGCCCGGCGCCGGCACCGGCCGCATCCAGCGCCGCCATCAGGTCGCCCAGGGTCAGGGGATAATAGTCGGCCACCGCCGGGCTGAGGCAGGGCGCCACCGGGCTGAGGCCATAAAGTGCGCGTTCGATGCCGAATCCGGGGCTGGTATTCTCCAGCACGGCGCGCACGGCGTCGAACTGCTGGATCATCAGCACCTGCTCGGCCTTGTATTCGGCCTGCACGCTGATCCAGAAGGCCGGCAACTGGCCCACGATCATTTCGGCCAGGGCCTGGCCGCCCTCGCCGGTGGCCAGCGCCTCGGCCAAGGCGGTGCCGAAGCCGTCGGGCATGATGGCGCGGCCCTTGTAGCGCAGGGGGCCGGGGGGATCGAGCGCGGTGCAGACGCGCGCCACCAGGCGCTCCTCCACGTTGGAGGCGCGGCCACCGGCCGTGGCGCTGCGCACGGCGTTGGCCACCGCCTCCGCCCGGGGCTCATCATTCAAGGAGCGGCGCAGCCAGCGGTCCAGCTCCCCCCGCTCGATCACCTGGGCGGCGGCGATGGGGGACTTGGAAAAGGCCCAGGCGGCCCCGCGCACGTGCCAGATCTCCCGGCCCTGGAACTCCATGGGCCGGGGCGCGCGCTTGGGCAGCTGCGCCTGCTTGGGGCTGAGGCGCCGGCCCTGCATCCACATGTCCAGGTCGTTCAGGGTCCAGCGCTGGCGGGCGTCGTCGGTGATCAGGCCGCGCAACGGTTCCACCAGCGACTGAGGGATGCGGGTACCGCTGGTCAGGGCCGAATAGGTGCCCCTGTCCATGCGGGCCTGCAGCAGCGTCTGTTCATCCAGCCCCCGGCCGGGCGTGCGGCCCAAATAGAGGGACAGCAGGGTGACGCCCAGGGCGTAGAGGTCGTCGGCGATGGTGCCGTTGCCACGGCCCGAACGGTCGGCGAGGGCGCGGTCCAGCGGTTCGTACACCAGGGGCTGGGCATAGCCGGGCGGCAGGCTGACGCAATCGCCCAGCACCACGGCCGCGGCGGCGGATTCGCGGATGAACAGGTTGGTGGGGTTGAGGGCGCCGCAGCTGAGGCTGCGCTGGGCGATGTCGCGCAGTACCGAGGTCAGCTGTGGCAGCACCACCCGCACCAGGGCGTCATCGGCGATGCCCTCAATGACGTCGTCCAGCCGTTCCATGATGCGGCGGCCGGACGGGCGTTCGAAGATACAGACGAAGCGGCGCCGGTGCTCCGGCGACCAGTCGACCACCCCCCAGTCCATGAGGTGCAGCAGGTTATTGTTCTCGATGGCGCGGAAGCTGCTCATCGCCTCGATGCGGGGCGGCACGGGCTGTTCACAGACGATGGCGAACAACTCCGTCTTCTTCTCGCGCATGCGGTGGGCCAGGTAGGCGCGGCCACCGGGCGTGTCGAAGGCGGGCAGCGGTGCACTGGGCTGTATCTCCGCCCGGCCGCCCAGATCGATGGGGCCCAGGTCGGGAACCGGGAACTCTCTGTCTGCCGCCGCCATGATACCCCGTCCGGTCGGCGCCCCGCCGTCCCTCACGCCCCGGCCGCGTATACGGCCCCCTCATGGTGATCATGCCCGATTGGCACGGGCGGTAACAAGACGGCTGGCCGGAATAGACAATCGGATCAAGGCGATTGGCTGAACGGTTGCGTAATTCTAGGCGGAATGGCAATCCATGGTGTGGGGCCAGGGTGTAGGGGGCCGGGGTGGGCGCGCAGCTGCGCCGATGGACAGGGCCAGTGCATCAGGGGCCAGTGCATCAAGGTTTGCGCTGGATCAATCCCCCCTGCCTGCCGCCTGGCGCATGATGCCTGGCGCGTATCGTCCGGAAACAACATTGTTGCCCCAGCGAATCGTGACGTTGATTTCGGGCTGCTGACGCGCAGAATCGGGGCCTTACTGATCAGGATGCCTTATCCCATGTTGTTTCCAGGCGATGAGTCCACCGGCGACGTGCCGGCCCCACCGGGTTCGGGCACCTTCGCCGTGGAGCGTCGCTGGGGGCCGCTGGTGCTGGTGGTCACCCTGGCCAGCCTGTCGTTCGCCGGCCTGTTCGCCGCCGGCCTCGGCCGGGAATCCGGCATGGGCATGCCCATGGTCATGGGGCTGGGCGCCCTGGGTATAGTCGCCGGCCTGACGCTGGCGGCGTTGGTCCACGGCCGTGTGCGCCGGCATGAGACGCTGCGCAGCCTGGTGCGCCAGCGCACGTGGGAGCTGGAGCAGGCGCGCACCCTGGCGGAGGAGCAGGCGGCCGCCCTGGCGCTCAGCAACCGCGACCTGCGCGTGGCTGCCCGCGTGATCGAGCACAGCGTCGACGGCATCATGGTGACCGACGCCGACAACCGCATCGTGCTGGTCAACCGCGCCTTCACCGACATTTCCGGCTACAGCGCCGACGAGGTGCTGGGCCAGGATCCGCGCCTGCTGAATTCCGGCCGCCAGGGCCCGGAATTTTATCGCGTCATGTGGCGGGCCCTGCGGGACGAAGGCGCCTGGGCGGGGGAGATCTGGAATCGCCGCAAGGACGGCACCGTCTATCCGGAATGGCTGCGCATCACCCTGCTGCGGGATGAGGACGGCGCCATCAGCCACCACATCGCCGTCTTCAGCGACCTGACCGCCAAGAAGGAGGCGGAGGAGCGCAACCGCCACCTGGCCTTCCACGACGCGCTGACGGGCCTGGCCAACCGCGCGCTGCTGATCGGCCGGGTGCGCCTGGCCCTGGCCAATGCCAAGCGGACGGGGGAGCCGGTGGCCCTGCTGCTGCTGGATCTCGATCATTTCAAGCTGCTGAACGACACCCGTGGCCATCCCACCGGCGATGCCGCCATCGTCGCGGCGGGGGAGCGTATCCGCCGCACCGTGCGGCCGGGCGACACCGTGGCCCGGCTGGGCGGGGATGAGTTCGCCATCATCCTGACGGGCGCCTCCCTCGCCGGCCCGTCGCTCACCGGGGCCGACAAGCGCCAAGAGGCGCTGGCCGCCGTGGCCCAGGTGGCGGAGCGGCTGGTGACCGCCTTCCAGTACCCGCTGGCGCTGGAGGGGACGGGCGGGGGCGAGGTGCGCCTGGCCTGCTCCGTCGGCGTGGCCGTGGCCCCCGGCGACGGCGACACGTGGGAAGCGCTGCTGCGCCATGCCGACGTGGCGCTCTATGCCGCCAAGCATGCCGGCCGCGACCGCTTTCATTTCTTCACGCCGGAGATCGGCGACCGGGTGCGCGACCGCACCTGGATCGAGGAGGGCTTGCGCGTTGGCCTGGGCATGGCCACGGGTGCGGGGGGCGATGGCGTGGTGGATGGCTTCACCCTGGCCTACCAGCCGCAATACCGCCCGGCCGCCACCGGCGTGGGGGGCACCCTGATGGGGGCGGAGGCGCTGGTGCGCTGGAACCATCCGGAGGACCTCAGCCCCGTCTCACCCGCCCGCTTCATCCCGGTGGCGGAGGAGACGGGCCTGATCGTGCCGCTGGGCGACTGGGTATTTCGCACCGCCTGCCGCACGGCGCGCAAGGTGCGCGAACGGGGCGTGGTGGGCTTCAAGATGGCGGTCAACCTCTCGGCCGTGCAGCTGCGCGACAAGGGCTGCGGCGACCGCCTGCTGCAGATCCTGACGGAGGAGGGCTGCAGCCCCGGCGACATCGCGCTGGAGATCACGGAAAGCGCCCTGATGGGCGATGCCGAGGGCAATCTCCAGGCGGTGCATGACCTGCGCGCCAACGGCTTCCGCTTCGCCATCGACGATTTCGGCACGGGCTATTCCTCGCTGGCCTACCTGCGTAAGTTCGCGGCCGCCTATGTGAAGATCGACAAGTCCTTCGTCGACGGCCTGCCGGGCGATGACGCCAGCCGCCAGATCGTGGCGGCCGTCATCGCCATGGCCCATCACCTGGGCCTGGAAACCATCGCCGAAGGCATCGAGACCGAAGCGCAGCTGGATTGCCTGCGCGAGCTCGGCTGCGACATCATCCAAGGCTACTTGCTGGGCCGCCCCATGCCGGAGGCGCAGCTCATGGCCCTGCTGGGGCCGGTGGCGGTGCCGGCCTAATTCGCGAGGTCCACGCCCGCCTTCCAGTCGGTGCCCGCCTTGTAGATGCCCAGGCGCTTCATCTCATTGGTGAAGCTGTCCCAGCGGGCGGCGGTCATGCGGCCGATGGCGTCGGGAGCCGCCGGGGTGCCCTCCACGATGCCGTCGTCCAGCAGGGCTTTGCGGCCATAGGCCAGGGTTTCGGCGGCCATGTCGGGGTTGGATTTGCGGATCAGGGCGTCGGCGGGCGCCGCGTCGCCGTGCAGGTAATGGCGCCAGCCTTCCGCCGTGGCGGCGACGAAGGCCTTCACCGCCGCCGGATGGGCCTGGATATAGGCGTCGTTGAACATCACCAGGCCGCTGTAGCCGTCATAGCCCTGGTCGGCCAGCAGGAAGACCTTCACGTCCGCCCCGGCCTTCTTCGCAATCAGCGGCTCGCTGGTGGCATAGCCCTGGGCCGCCGCCGTGGGGGTGGTGAGGAAAGGCGC
The DNA here is from genome assembly GCF_007828035.1 of Nitrospirillum amazonense. GTDB lineage: Bacteria > Pseudomonadota > Alphaproteobacteria > Azospirillales > Azospirillaceae > Nitrospirillum > Nitrospirillum amazonense. The sequence continues at coordinate 85,202 of NZ_VITV01000003.1, forward strand.
CAGGTTGCCGGTGTAGCGGCGAATCTGGCTGTCCTCGAACGGGTACTTGCTCTTCAGCCAGCGCCACAGGGTGTTGATGCTGGGATCGCCCAGGAAGATGGGCCGGCCTTTCAGATCCGCCAGGCTGGTGGTGTTCTGGGCATGGGTCATCAGGATGGTGGGGTCCTTCTGGAACATGGACGCCACCGCCTTCACCTTGGCGCCGGCCTCCACCAGGTTCAGCACGTAGAAGGCGTTGGAGCCGATGGTGCCGTCGATCTTGCCGGCGGCCAGCATCTGCTGCGCGCTCATCCCAGGGCCGCCGGGCACGATGGTCACGTCCAGCCCGGCCTTCTGGTACAGGCCCTCCGCCACTGCCTGGAAATAGCCGCCGTGCTCCGCCTCCGCCTGCCAGTCCAGCATGAACACCAGCTTTTCCGCCGCGCGGGCCGGATGGCCGGGGACAGAGGCGGACAGCAGGGCGGCCAGCGCCAGGCCGGCCTTCAGGAAGGCGCGGCGGACGGGACGGGCAGGCATGGAGGTTCCCTCATCTTCTGCGACTGGTTAACGGCTGCAGAGCATACCCACTGTGCCGGGGCGACGGAAGCGGGGCCGGCGGCGATGGATGTTGCGCGCGGGGAAGGCGGACCTATAAGACTCAAAGGAGCCGTTTCAGCCCTCAGCCGGAAAGCCGTTCCCGCCCATGCCGTGTCGCCTGCCTTGTCCCCTGGCCGCCATCCCCCATGCCGGAGCCCGGTCATGAGCCGCTGGCTGCTGGTGACGGGCGGGGCCAAGCGCCTGGGGCGCCTGATCGCGTTGACGGCGGCCGGGGCGGGCTGGGATGTGGCCTTGCATTGCAACGCCTCGGTGGACGCCGCGACGGCCACGGCGGAGGAGGTGCGGGCGCTGGGCCGTCAGGCCCTGGTGGTGCGGGCCGACCTGGCCGACCCCGCCCAGGTGGAAACCCTGGTGGCGCGCACGGCCGCCGCCGCCGGCCAGCCGCTGGCGGGCCTGGTCAACTCCGCCTCGCTCTTCGAATGGGATGATGCCGCCAGCCTGACGGCGCAGGGCTTCCTGGTGCACCAGACGGTCAACACCCTGGCGCCGGTGCTGCTGACCCGCGCCCTGCACCAGGGGCTGGGCCCAGGCCAGCGTGGGACCGTTGTCAACATCCTGGACTTCAAGCTGGCCAACCCCAACCCGGACCACCTGTCCTACACCCTGTCCAAATACGCCCTGGCCGGCGCCTCGCGGCTGCTCGCGCGATCCTTGGCACCCGCCGTTCGGGTCAACACCGTCTCCCCCGGCTACGTCCTGCCGGCCCCCGGCCAGAACGAGGCGGAGTTCCAGCGCCTGAGCCGCCGCAACCCCCTGGACCGCGCGCCCGACGCGCAGCAGGTTGCCGACACCGTGGTCTTCCTGCTGAACCACGACACCATCACCGACCAGGACATCGCGGTCGACTGCGGCCTGCGCTTCCTGAACCTGGCGCGCGACGTGGGCATGGCTTGAGGGCAGCCGACCACTGAGCCGGTATGTCTGGGGGCGTTATATTTGGGGAAGGGGAACGGATGGTGGGCGCGGTAGGGATTGAACCTACGACCCCCGCCGTGTGAAGGCGATGCTCTCCCGCTGAGCTACGCGCCCATCCGTCCAACTGTAAGCAACGTCAATGCGTTACGGGGCGGGATATAGAGGGATCGGGCCGCCGACACAAGCGTTTTTCGATGTTCACTGTGACATAGGTGTGACGCGCTGGGGGCATCGTTGCGACCGTCGCCTTGCAAGCCATTGGAACACCAGGAAAGGCAGGCGCCAGGGCCCTTGCAGGGGTGGACACCATGGCCCTTGGAGGGGTGTTTTCGGGAGGCCGCGCGGAGGTGTCGTCTGGCTTCACTGTGACAAACGGGCCCGAGATGTGCGGCGATGGTCGCTCATTGAGGTGTAACGGGCCGACCTGATGCACGGATCAAGCTGAGCCCGTAACTGCCATTCAGTGTCGGATGGAATATCCCTGTGGTGCAGGCCGCTTGCTATTTTTGAGGGCTACTCTAAGTAGCTTTACAGGTTTGCAGTTGGTTCCCTGGCACTAGGGGGAAGCATCGTGTTGGACACGGCCCACACCGCTGAAGACGCGGAGTTAGACCAGGCCCTCAGGGAGGGCATTCATGAAGTGGTCAGGGATGCCACCGGGCATCCTGCCGACCGCATGAGTTTCCCCGTGGGCCGCGTGCCAGCGGGGCAGACGCTGGAACAGTTCTGGCACGTCGATTTCCCCTATGCCCATTGGGTGGGCGGGGGGCTGGATTACAACCAGTTCGAGGTGACGGCGGTGATGACGGACATGCTTTCCGTCCGGCGGCTAAGCCCAGCCCTGCTGCAAGCCTTGCTGACACGGATCAAGGATCGCCTGACAGAAGCATATGGCCCCCAGGTGGGTGGCATGATGGCGGCGATGCTCATTGCGCGGTGTCATCAGGCCATACAGCAGCCGGAAGATTTCCCGGGCTTGCTCAGCGATGATGAACTTAAGGCGGCATATGCGGCGAGTACCCGCACAAAGACAGCCTTCGGCGCCATGGGTGCAGGGTTCGGTTTTGCCTCAACGGCACTGGGCAATGCAAAGAAGGCCGCTGCCGCTCCCTGGCCGCCACCATGGCTTAGAAATATTTTCAGCCGCTTGACCGCCACCGCTGAAGCCGGAACGCCCGTAGTCGGGTGGGTGATCATTGAAGCTGGGTACATGTTCAAGACAGGCTACAGTTACTTTGATCGTCGGTCCCAAGCCTACCGCGACGAACTCAACCGCAGGAACCTCGCCATACCATGACCGACCTGCCGGAAACGAAACGGGCGCCAACAGCAAAGGGGATGCTTTGGCTGGTCGCCCACGTCTTTGCCGTGATAGCGCTGGTTATCGCCGTGGTCTTTCTTCCGGGTCTTTCAGGAAGTGCCGGGAACTGGTGGTGGGGCCTATTGGCCCTGGCGACAATTGGCGGTTTTCTCGTAAGGCGGTGGTCTGGTTTAGGCAACCTGATTTGGGTGTTGGGATGCCTGACCCTGATGGTGTTCACGCTGGTGGCGCGGGGTTGACGCAGGCTTGTGGTGCCAAGGGTGCGGCCATTTGATCTTCTGAACCGTCCAGGTCGATTATGACCGAAATATCAAGCGTGCAGCCGAGGCCTACACGACTGATTGTCAGGTGGGTCCTGGGGGCCTTGTGGAACTTGACGGGCTATGGCGCCTTCTGGTTCGGGGTTTTCCATATGCCCCGTCTTCAGGGATGGCGAGATTTCGCGTGGACGCCCCTGTTCACGATAGCGGTGATTGGAGGCTGGAGAGTGAAGCGCTGGCCGATAGTTAAGGAAATCACCTGGATGGCCGCCTGCCTGGGGTTTCTGGCGCTAAGCGTCGTTCCGGGTTAACGGCCTTCATTCCGCCTCCTGGCCCGGGGTCGTATCGGACGATACCCGCTCGAACCCCACCATCTTGCTTTTGCCGTACTCGCGGATGCCCATGGCTTCCAACTTCGCCATGAACACGCGGTGCTGTCGGACGTTGGTCAGGAATTTCTGGGTGGTCAGTCCCAGCGGCTCATAAATGACCTTGAACTTGACCCGTGTCTGGCTGGGGTTGTCCGCGAACCACCGCGCAATGATTTTTAAGGCTTCCGCGACGCGGCCGGTGGGTTCCTCGATCCGGGGCACCCAATCGACAACGGTGCAACCGGGGAACGTCTCACGCAGGTCCGATGCCGTGGTCCTTGCGCTGGCGATCACGTAGGCGTGGCAGGGCGGGCAACTACCGCCGACGCTTTTGCGCACGACGGCCCGGCAGAGGGCCTGAAGCACTTGGTGGCGAAATTCCCCGGCCTCCACCCGCCTGCGTTCGTCTGGGGGGCATCCACCTGCTTCTACGGGCTTGCCGGTGGCCGCGTACCAGATGGCTTCGTAATCCATTTCCCGGTAGTACAGATTTCCCGCCAAGATCACGTTAGGGACATTGGCATAGGCATTGGTGCCGTGATGCATGCCCCAAGTCAGGAATGACACGCGCGTGGTGTCGCCGGTGATCTTGTCCTTCAGCAGGGCCTCAATATCCGGGTCTTCCCGCTTGGTTCGCTTATGGTGGATCACCAACCATGGTTCATCGGGCTTCGAATTGATGGTGTCCGCGATGCCGTCGGTCAGCGTGGCCGGAGCACTGCGAAATGCGGTCTTTCCCCCGCCTCGGGCCCAATGATGGATGATCAAGCCTTCGTAGCTCTTGGGCGCGTCCGGCAGGCGGACCAGGGTATTCCCGTGGTGTTCCCATAGGGCGTAGGTGTCGCGGACGCGGCCGGACGCATCGAGAATGACCAGCGGGGCTAGGTCACGGGGGAGGTGTTCATCCACGCTGATCAGATAGCGGCCTTCCTGGTGATGGCGGACCAAGCAGGGTTTATTGGACAGCAGAATAAGGCGGCGGGCGGCTTCGTCTTCGACCGTCGAAAGGTCCACCTGGGCACGCCGGTAGTCGCTCCCCAAGTCCAACCCGAAGGCGGATGCCAGGTCCGGCACTTGGTACACGTTGCCATCCTCAGCGGCTTCAAGGTCCCTATGGATCGTCTCCAAGACGGACACCAAGTCAGGGTTCCGGACGCGGAAGTGGGAATACAGCTTCGGTATATGGTCCCGTTCGATGGTCACACCCCGGGCCCGCTCGAAGGTTTCATCCCAGATGCGGACACGCCGGGGATGGCCCTGGTAATGGAACACCTCTGTATCCGCGAACAGGTGTTGCTGGCAGCGGCTGGCGATCATGGCTTGGGTGGTGAACAGCACCCGGGCTTTGGTGGGGTGTCTGCCGCCAAGGGCGTTCAGTTCTTCGTCAGCGGTGAACACCGCGAAATCGTCGGTGTGCAGCCTTGCTGCTTCCACCACATCTTTGATCTCGGCTTTCCGGGAGAGGCCCACCAAGACGCCCACGGCCCCCGTTCGGTCCTGCCGACACAACGCCTGTAGGAAGCTGACCAGGGCGGTGGTTTTCCCTAAGCCAGGGTCCAGGGCCGCCAGATGGTAGCGCGCTGGTGTGACACCGCTGATCATTCCTGCCATACAGCCCAGGGTGGCCTCCAGGGCTTCCCATTGGCGGGCAGTCAGGACTTGCCCCCGGGCATCCAAGGTGGTCCGCAGGGTCGCCAGGGAATCGGTCAGGGTGTCCCGGGCGGTGGTCAGTATAGATGTATCCATAAACCAGTATCTTTAAGGAAAAATGGGTATATCCTCCCTCTTACGAAGGGATGTTGCTCTGCTGTGAGCCTATCGTGGAGCTATCGGTGGGATGATTTTGTCACTATTGCCCTTAATTTTATCTTTGGTAGGAGGAATTATGGGCCGCATTTCGAATTTAACTAGACGTTATGTCAGAGTTCCCTGACGTATACCAAGTGTCACGGAAACGGGCTAATACATATTACGAAATGGGGCCTTCGATAAGCGCGCGAGGCAGAACACCAAGCATGGCTTTCGTGACCACAAACCATATGGCTGAACGCCCCCACCACGCGGCCTTTGGGTGTCCCGGATAGGGGTGTGTTTTTACACCCCGCGATTTAGGGCGCTCTATGGGGCGGTGACGTTAAATCAAAAGCCTTGGTGTTTTTGGTCACGCCTCATATAAGAGGGCTGAGTTGTGCATTTTCATGTTGCTGAATCTATAAGTCGTGAAGATTTCCAACAAGAAGACCATAATGCTAAGCTTAGCGACCATAGAGGCCTCATTATAATTTACTTAATTCCGCGGTTACGGAGTAACCTAAACTGTGGGATATCTCTAAGATATCATTCGCTGCCCCAGAACCGTTCCAGTTCCGGGATCGGGATTCCCGCTTCGCTTAATGAGAAGTGTATAGGTGGCCGACGACGCCGCTGAGCCATCACCAAGGGGCTTTGACGAAATCGAATGGTATCTCACGGCTTCGCCAGCATACCCGCTCACGGGGCTGTGTGATTGGCCTGTGGGTGATCCCTTCCGGTGGCATCCCGCCCTATGCCGCGTGTTCCATGGGCTGGTGTTGGTGTCGCGCTAGGCATGCGCCCTGGGAATCGTCGGGATTCCGAAGCTGCGCGGGTTGCTGTCGTGTGTGTGCCGTAAAGTTTGCTGCAACGGTCGTTGCACCAATCTTAAGGACCTGCCCCATGACCCGCTATGTCGCCTACTACCGTGTCAGCACCCGCCGTCAGGGTGAAAGTGGGCTTGGACTGGAAGCGCAGATGTCGGCCGTCCGCACCTTTGTCGGGCAAGCGCCGTTGGTGGCGGAATTCACGGAAGTGGAGTCGGGTAAGGTGAACGCCCGTCCACAATTGGAGGCGGCCATCCGCACCGCTGCGCTCTATGGTGTCACGCTGGTTATCGCCAAGCTGGACCGCCTGTCCCGTAACGCGGCCTTCCTGTTGTCCCTGCGAGACTCCGGGGTGGACTTCATCTGCGCCGACATGCCCAACGCCAACCGCCTGACAGTGGGCATCTTGGCCGTGGTGGCAGAAGCGGAGCGGGAAGCGATCAGCGCCCGGACCAAGGTCGCCCTGGAGGCTGCCAAAGCCCGTGGGGTGCGCCTGGGAGGGGGCCGGGGAAACCTGAACACCGTCCGAGCCCTAGGCAACGCCAACAGTGCCAAAGCCCGTTCCGCCGCCGCTGATGCCCATGCCCGCCGTCTGGCGCCCTTGCTAGCGGACCTGGAGGCTGAGGGTGTGTGTTCCGCGTCGGGTGTCGCGCGAGCTTTGAACGACCGAGGGCTGAGGACCGCTCGGGGATGTCTATGGACTGCCGTTCAGGTCAAGGCGGTACGGGGAAGGCTGGCAACTTGATTTTTACGGGAAAGTCCGAAGTCGACCCCCAGGGGGTTTTAGAGAAGCCTCTTTCAAACTTCCTTTCGGGTTTATCGTCGTTGTTTTTGTTGAATGATGCAAAGATACGTTCCATGATAAACAAATTCGAACAGTAAATCCTCGTCGAGATCAAAATGGCCAAGATTGATGATATTAAAAATGTTTTAATCTGGGGAATGGAACGTGTTATCAATGGAAATTATGTAATTTGTGGCCTTGATTGTAACGCCCATTTTGAGGCTTATGATCTTGTTATTGTCTCAGTTCCAGATACTGGAGGTCATGTTGGGAACATGGTCTGGTTCAGTCTCTTGCGGCAGGCAGTCGATAGATACTTAAATAGTGGTGGTATAATTTTTGTTCATTGCAATACTAATTTTTTCATTCCAGATGGGGTGGGTGATTTTGTAAACCTCATAGATATATTTCATTTTAACTCAATAGAATATTCTAGAAAGCGCGCTAGCGGCCTCGTAATTGCTAGTGAGTTGGCAGAGTATTTTAAGGATATGGTCGGGAATTGGAATTACCAACACGTCATCATGGGTGACAACATAAATCCTTTGCTTGTTACCAAGCGAAGCAACGAAATATCCGCTGGTTGGATTGAATTCGAGAATGGTGGCGTCGTCACGTTTCTCCCGCCGGCTAATATTAATTTAGAATATCTTGATATTTTGAAGCATGTCGCTGTTGGTATAAAAAATAAGATTTCTCAAGAAAAATTGCCATTTCCAAGTTGGGCTATTGACCCAATAATTCCTGGGGAGATTGATTTTCATAATAAGGCATTCCAAATAAAGAAAAAAATAGAAAATTTAGAGAGCGAATTGTTTTTAACTATTGAAAAAGAACATAGCGAAGCTAAGTGGAAGGGATTATTCACTAGCTACGGATCTAGTTTTGTTCAAATAGTGATGGATGCGTTTAAGGAAATTGGAATTAAATCTGTAAACGGTCCACATCCGCACGCAGACATCATTGCCCTGGTTGGTGGGAGTTTGTTTGCAATTGAGGTTAAAGGACTTGTGGGTGGGGCAAAGTCCGCCAATGTGGCACAATGCAGCAAGTGGGTTTCCGAACTGTACCATTCACTAGTGGCAGAAGGCGACGACGTTACGGAGGTCGACAAAAAATACAGAAGGTGCCTAGATTCACTAGATATTGATTTATGTTCTTTTGACGATAAGCCGCACGGCATGATCGTTCTCAATACATATAGAGATACCCCGCCATGGCTTAGGGACGGTGAGGATTTTGTCCATAACGTTGTTGTTGATATAAATAGAGAAAAATTTCGCGCGATGACCGGCCTTTCCCTTTTGAAGATACTAATTGATTTTCGGAGTGGGGCCCTGAAATCTGAGGACATTGCTGGTGAAATATTGGGAACGACCGGTGTAATTCGCCGAGTAGTCAAATTTGAAGATGGAAAGATTGTGTGATCACGGCTGTGGAAGGGTTGATGATAGGTACGATCCTCTTTTGGGGGCAGGTAGTGCTATTAGTTAAACCTGCATTCCGCACGCATCAGGGCCGACTTTTGAAACGTTCCACCGGCCCGCGCCGCAGACCATAGGACTTCCCCCCGCTTATCCGGCCCGATCCGGAAGGTGTAGACTTCGACGGTTTCAGAACCGCTGTAGAAGGCCTGGACGATCACAATGCGGTTGAGGGTGTTGGCCGCAAGGATGCTGACGGTGGCCCCGTCTTGGGTGGCGCTGCGGGTGCCGTAACTATCCTTAAAGATCAGGTCCGGCTTATCCTCCACGGCCCCTGGTTTGTCGCCCAGCATGACTAGGGACACGGTCCCGCCGTCTATGCCGTCATCGTGCCAGCCGGTGTCTGGGCCCTTCATTTGGGGGTTGGGAAAGAAGTAGGCGGTGCCCTTCGACGGTCCACAGGTGGCGATCACCGTTGCCGCTTGGGCGGGGTAGGCTGCCAGGGATGCCCATAACGCCGCTGCGGCGGCCGCCAGATAGGTTCCGCGCATCACCAGGCACCTCCGGTCGTCTCCAGGCCCATGAGCTTGTCGGCCAGCGTTTCGGGCCGTAGGTGGGTGTAGCGTAGCAGCATGCGCGGGTCGCGGTGACCGCTGATGGCGGCAACCTCGGGCATCGTTAGGCCCTTCTCGAAGAACCGGGAGATGGCCTCGTGGCGCAGGTCGTGGAACCGCAGGTCCTTCACCCTGGCGCGCTTGCGGACACGTTCCCAGGCCAGCCGGACGGCGTTCGCGGACAGGGGGAAGGGGCCAGGGCCGCCGTTGGCCTTCAGGGCGTTCAGGATGCGCAGGGCGCCAGCGGATAGGGGAATGGTGCGGGGCATGCCGGTCTTGGTCACCGGAATGTGCAGCGTGCGGCCTTGAACGTGTTCCCAGCGGACCGCCAGGATTTCCGACCGACGCATGCCGGTTTCCATGGCGAACCGGATGACCTGGGGGATCAGGGGATTGCGACAGCCCGCGAAGGCGTCTTCCAGGCGCTTTGCTTCGCCCGCACCCGCCAAGCGTCGTGTCCGGGCATCGGCCACCTTGGGGCGCCGGATGAGGGCCACGGGATTTTCCGTGATGGGGTGGTCCCAGTCCCGCCGGGCAACCTCCAGGACGTGGCTGAGGATGTTCAGTTCGCGGTTGATGGTGGACGCGCTGACGGCCTTCTGGCGGCCCTCCACATAGTTCCGAATGTCGATGTGGGACAGCTTCACCAGGGTCAGCCTGCCCAGCGCCGTGGCCTCCAGGGCCTTCAGCCGGGCGGCTTCCTGCGGGGCCCCACGCTTGGCCGGGGTGATTTCCTCACGATACCGCCGCATGAGCATCCCGAAGGTCACCGTGGTCAGCGGTGTGGGGTCCTGGGGAAGGTCGTTGCCATCCGCCTTGACTTCCATTTGCCGGGCCCAGGCCTCAGCATGCGATTTCAACTTGAAGGTTTTGGAAAGGGGACGCTGGTCCTGTCGCCGAATCTGGGCTTGCCAGCCGTCGCCGCGCTTACGAATAGTCGCCATGATCGCCTCACGGGTGTGACACCAGTGTGACGCGCTGACGTTGCCAAGGGAGTTTCCTAGGGCCGGGACATCAAGCTAACCACTTGATAAGCCTAGAGAAAACGGATGGTGGGCGCGGTAGGGATTGAACCTACGACCCCCGCCGTGTGAAGGCGATGCTCTCCCGCTGAGCTACGCGCCCATCCGTCGTGGGGGCGGTTTGTAGAGGGACGGGGGGCCTGTGTCAATATGCTTGTTCGGGGCGGTTGATAAATCCATTCTGAGGTCCGGCCGCCGCCCCGACAGGCTGGCGGCGTCGGTTTCCAAGGGAAGGGATGGGTATGCGCGTCGCCTTGTGCCTGAGCGGTCAGCCGCGGACCTGGCGTCATTGCATCGACAGCCTGCGTCGCCTGGTGGCCGGTCATGAGGTCACCACCTTCCTGCATCTGTGGGATGAGGTGCCGGAGGCTGAACGGGTGGAGATGCTGGCCGCCTACCAGCCCGCCGCACACCTGGTGACGGCGCGTCCCCCCTTTGCGGCGGAGAAGCGGCGCATGGCGGAGCGTTGGCACTACCGCCCGCCCTTTTCCGTCTTCGACATGTTCCACGCGGTGCAGCTTTGCCTGAACCTGGCGCTGGGGCACAAGGGTCCGGACGGCAAGGCCGCCCCCTTCGACGCCATCGTGCGGGTGCGCTACGACAGCCGCTTCGACGACACGCTGCCCGAGGACTGGTTCCGCACGCCCGGGCTGATCACGCCGGACAGCTGGACGCCGGCGGATGGCTACAACGACCAGTTCGCCTTTGGCCGCCCCGCCTTCATGCGGCTTTACGCCGCCTTCGCCACCTGGCTGCCCCGGGGGATGGAGGGGCATGACCGGGCGGTGTTCCAGCCGGAGGCGGCGCTGCGGCAGTATCTGGACAAGGTGGCCATGGTGCCGGTGCGCCAGGCGCCCCTGCGTGTCACCCTGCTGCGCGAGGGCCAGGAGGATCTGCCCTTCGACAAGCTGACCGATCTGCCCATGATCCACGCCCGGAAGGCGGCGGCGTGGAAGCAGTACGCGGACGCGGGCTTGCCGGCCGACCTGGTGGAGAAGCTGGACTTTTCCCACTATGCCGAGGCGCCGCTGATGGTGGACCAGCAACTGTCGGATCTGCTGGAACCCATGGACGAGGCCGCGCGCCACGCCCTGCTGCGGGCCCCCTGGGTTGAGCGCATCCTGGCGGTGGACGCCTTCCTCGCCGGCCTGGTTTCCCAGCGCTCCGGCAACGGCACCCTGACGGGGGAGGAGTATGAGCGGCTGCGCCTGCTGAGCGCCGGCCTGATCTACCGCATGCCGCCTGAAACCACGATGGACGCGGACAGCGCCATCCTGCACGTCCTGTCCTGCAACGTGGTCGATGCCACCCGGGTTGCCGATTGGCTGAAGGTGGTGGGCGACCCGGGGCGGGAGGCCCTTCAGCGTCGGCTGGGCCGCTTGACCATCCTCGCGGCGGCCATCGCCCACGCCGACCCCTTCGAGCAGGACTTCCGCCTGGGCTGGCGCCTGAACTGAGCCTCAGGCCACCGGTTCCAGCGTGCGCAGGGCCGCCAGGGCGTCGGGCGTGTCCACATCCAGGAGCACGCCGCCGTCGGACGGCACGTCCACCACCCGGTCGGCATGAGCGGCCAGCAGGCTGCGCGCACCCTGGTCACCGGTGATGCCGGCCATGGCGGGAACCAGGTCGGCCGGCCACAACACGGGGTTGCCCCGGCGCCCCTCCGCCACCGGGACGACGATGGCCCGGCCCGCCGCCGCAGTGAAACAGGCCAGCAGGCGGCGGTGCGTGTCCGCCGTGACGCGCGGCATGTCGCCCAGGCAGACCAGCACGCCCGTGCCGCCGGCCACGCCGCCAAGCCCGGCCTTGAGCGAGGCGCTGAGGCCCTGGGCATGGTCCACCGCCTCGATGAAGCGCACGTCCAGCCCGCGCAGGGCGGCGCGCACCTCCGCCGCCTGGTGGCCCAGCACCACGGTCACGCGGCTCGGGTTGGCGGCCAGCGCCGCCGTTACCGCGTGCCGCACCAGGGGTTGGCCGGCATAGTCGGCCAAGAGCTTGTTGGCGCCCATGCGGCGGGCCGATCCCGCCGCCAGCACCAGCGTGGTGACGGGAAACTCCGCCGCCACTGCCGGGGCGGCCTGCGGCCCCGGTGTGGGGATGGCGCGGTGACGAGGCATGGGGCGGCTGGGGATGTCGGTCAGCAGGCCGCCGACCCCCATGCCCATGATATCGGCGGGCGTGACCTCCAGCCCGGCGGCCACGCGTTGCAGGATCCAGTCGAACCCGTTGATGCGGGGTGACCGGGCGCACCCCGGCAGGCCCAGCACCGGCACATTGCGCAACCGCCCCAGTAGCATGAGATTGCCCGGATCCACCGGCATGCCGAAATGCAGCACTTCGCCACCCGCCTGGACGATGCCCATGGGCAGCACGTCGCGCCGGTCGGTGATGGCCGAGGCGCCGATGACCAGCAGCAGATCCAGGTTCAGGGCCGACAGTTCCGCCAGCGCCCCGGCCACGGCCGCGGGGTCGTGGGCCAGGCGCCGCTCCGCCACCAGGGTGCCGCCCACCTGGGCTAGGCGCGCCTCGGTGACGGCCACCGTCTTGTCCAGGGTCACCGTCTTCAGGCCCGGCAGGCGGGTCTGCACCAGGCCGGCACGGACGCCGCGCCACGGCGCCAGGCGCAGGGCCGGCACGTCGCCCCTGGCCGCCTGCTCCACGCGGGCCGCCAGGCCGTCGGGAACGGCGAAGGGAATAATCTTGATGGTGGCGGCCATGGCGCCCGGCGCCAGGGGAGAGAATGCCGCCGCCGTGGCCACGGTCACCGCCTCGTCCACCTGGTTCAGGCGATTCAGGCGGGCGGCGTCGACGAGCAGCAGGCCACCGGTCTCCGCCATCACGTTCACCCGGCCGGTGGTGGCGGGCGTTAGGGCCAGGCCGGCGCCGGCGACGGCGCGGGCGATACGCGCGGCGGCGGCGTCCTCCCCCACATCGTCGGGATCCAGCCGTACGGCGACCACCTCCGTCACGCCGGCGGCGGCGAGATCGGCCAGGTCGGCCGCCGACAGCCGGCGACCCTTGGGATAGCGCAGCGTGCCAGCCTTCAGGCTGTGGGCCAAAACGGCCCCCTCGGCATCTGCGACGGGCAGTGGGCCGAAGCGCATGGTGTCAGCGTCCGGTTGCCTGGGGCGCCTGGCATTGGCGCCGGGCGGTCTTGGCGCCGCGCAGGGCCAGGGTCATCTCCGCCAGGATGGACACGGCGATCTCCGCCGGCGTCAGGGCGCCGATGTCGAGGCCGACCGGGCCGTGGATGCGCTCCAGCGCGGTGGGGCCGAAATCGGCCATGCGTTCCAGGCGGCGCTGGTGGGTCTTGCGACTGCCCAGGGCGCCGATGAAAAAGGCGTCGCTTTCCAGGGCCGCGCGCAGGCCCGGCTCATCCAGCTTCGCGTCATGGGTCAGGGTGACGACAGCAGTGCGCCGGTCGGGCGCCAGCGCGGCAACGGCATCGTCCGGCCACTCCCGCACCAGGGTGACGCCGTCGCCCGTGGGGAAGCGGGCGGCGCTGGCGAAGGCGGCGCGGGGATCGACCACGGTCACCTCATAACCCGCCAGCCGCGCCATGGGGGTCAGCGCCTGGGCGATGTGCACGGCACCCACCAGGATCAGCCGCAGGGGCGGGTTCCATACCTGGGCGAACCATTCGCCCTCGGCCTCCTCCGGTGCGATCAGGACGGACCGGTCCTGGGTCAGGGCCTCCAGCACCTGGGCGCGCACGGCCTCCGGCAAGGCGGTTTCACCCTGCTGCCGCTCCGCGTCCACCAGGGTCTGCTGCCCGGTGGCGAGGTCGGTGACCAGGGCCGCCGGTCGCTTGGCGTCGGCCGCGGCCAGCAGGGCCGACAGCAGCCGCCGGCGCGAGGCGCCGTGGCCGGGGCCCATGGGGGCCACATAGATGCGCACGGTACCGCCGCAGGCCAAACCAACCTCCCACGCCCGCTCATCGGGTACACCGAAGGTCAGTAGCCGCGGCTCCCCATCCACCAGGGCGCGCAAGGCCTCTTCCACCACCGCCCCCTCGACACAGCCGCCGGAGACGGAGCCGATCATGCCGCCCCGGGCGTCCACGGCCAGCTTGCTGCCCACCGGCCGGGGGGAAGAGCCCCAGGTGGCGATGACCGTGGCGATGGCCGCCGCCTGGCCCTGGGCCAGCCAGCCCTCCACCGTGCGCAGGATGGACAGCTCGTCCACCGGCGCGGTGACCCGCTCGGCATCCTGCGATGCATCCGGGGAGGAAGGGGGGATGGTGGAATCGAAGGTCATGGGTATACCGACGCGGTTTTGGGCGGGCGCCCGGGCCCCCTCCCAGATAGGACGCGGGGTCGAGGATTGCCAGCCTGCGGGACCAGCCTGGGGGGCTTGATGACGCCGGCTTAGCGGATCAGCACGATCAGCAACAGCAGGACCAGCACCAGGAGGGGGATCCAGATCATGGGCCGCAGGCCGGCGTGGGTGACCGGATGGGCCATCGTCGGGGCCGGCTGCGCCGTGTCCGCCGAGGGCTCGGGCGCCGCGGGCTCCGGCGGGAGGGAGATGCCGGCGGAACCCAGGGCTTCGGCCTCCGTGGGCCGCACCTGGTGCTCGATGGCGCGGGCGTGGGTTTCCGGTTCCAGCGGCAAGGCGGCCGGTTCGGGCGTTTGCGCCGCCAGCTCGTCGCGCGCGGCGCCATCCTGGGCCGCCGCGACCAGGGTGGGGGCCATGGCCTCGGTCAAGGGGGCCAGTTCCACCAGGGGAATGGACTCGGCGGGCGCGGGCTGGTCGGCGGCTGGTACTTCGGCGGGCGCCGGTTCCGCTTTGGGCTTGCGCGCGCGTTTGGGCGCTGTTTCAGGTCCGGTCGCTGGCCCGGCTGCGGGAACCTCGACCGCCTTTTTGGTGCGGGTGCGCTTGGGTTTGGCATCCGCCGGCACCTCCTCCGGCACCGCCTCGGCGATGGCGGCGGCGTCCACGGCGGGTTCGGCCAGGGCCACATCGGCAACCAGCGCGGGGTTGGTGGTGGCGGCCGTGGCCAGCAGGCTCGCCAGATGGGCGAAAAAGGCGCGGGTGTCCGCTTCGGCGTCCGCATCGACGGTGGCGCTGAACACCAGCCGGGTCTGACCGTCCCCCGCGTCCACCAGGCGGACGGCGGCCTGCTGGCCATCGCCGTGCAGGACGCACCCCTGCGGCGGGTCCAGGTCGGATAGGGTGATGGTGCTGTCGTAGCCCGGCGGCACGCTCTGCCGCAGCAGCTCGGCGTCGTTCAACGCCACCCACACCAGATCCAGCGGGGCCGCGACCAAGTATTCGCCGGTAATGTCCATCCTGGACGTCCTTTTTCTGCCGTTTCCCGCGACCGTACTGGGCACCGGCCACCGGGGCAAGCCCTCGTCCGGTACAGCACAGCCCCTTGATGGAAAATGGCTATCAATCACCGCGGGCAGCCGTCGTGGGCGATATACCGCGTGGGCGATATACCGCGCGCTTGCAACCTCCAGCTGGCGCGACGGGTTCCCGGAGGGCCGGTGATCCGGTCGCGGCGCGGTGGGAAACGCCGTCTATGTTCCCCAATGGGCATAGGCGCCGCTTGGTCCGCCTCCTAAAAAAGCACGGGGATGATTTCTGCGCCAAGGCCGATGTCTTTGGCGGAGGTCAGTAACCATGCCGGCGATATTGACGAATTTTGGCCGTAATCATCATCTTCTACTAACGATGAAAAGTGCTTCTCTTGTGGACATGCCCGATTCGCTGTACCGTGGAGGCATCATGATCGTCGCACCCTTGCCCGTTCTGGACCTTGCCCCCGCCCAGCCGCCGGCGGCGACCCTTCATATCGACCGTGTGGGCGCGGTGCAGGAGCGTGAGGCGCGGCAGCGTGACCGGCGCCGTCGTCAGTCCCCGGAGGAGGGCGCGCGTCACGGCCGCTCCCTGTTCGACGATATCGTGGATGAGGTCGACCCCACCGGCGCGCTGGAACCGGACCATGAGGAACGGCTGCGCCAGAACCTGCGGGGGCTGGTGCGCAGCGGGGCCCCAGTGGCGTCGCCGGCCGCCGGCCGGGAGCTGGACCATGTGGTGGACCACCTGGCGCCCCAGCATGCCCACCTCAGCGACGCGGAACGGCTGGAGAATGCCCGTCTGGCCGACGCCCTGCGGCAATGCCTGGCGGTGCACAGCGACGGCGCCCGGAAGATTTCCACCTATCTGCAGGCCCTGATGGCCCAGAACGGTGAGATCCACCATGTGGAACTCACGGTCTGAGAGGCGGCGTCAGCTTGCCTGCCGCCCACCCAGGCGCAGCAGCGCCTCGCGCCGCTGCTCGTGAAGGTGGCTGACGGTGCGGACCGCCAGCAGGTCGCGCCGTGCCAGCCGGTTACTGTCGCGTCACAGCACCGGTAGGCGGCCGTGGCCTTAATATATCGCAATACGATATTTATGAAGAGGCCTTCCCTCAGCCCTGCCTTGCGTTCCCGGTCCAGGGGCGCTCTCTTGGTGTGCCAAGGCTTGTAAGGAGCGACCGCCCCATGTCCACCCCGCCCCCCGTGCCCGAGCGGGCGGATCCGCTGGAGAAGGCGGATTACGAGTTGCTGGCGGAGTTCCGCCACGTGTTGCGCCGCTTCCTGTCGTTCAGCGAGGATGCGGCCGCCGTCGCCGGCCTGACGGCGCAGCAGCACCAGGCGCTGCTGGCCATTAAGGGGTATCCTGGCCGCGACCATGTCACGGTGGGGGAGTTGGCGGAGCGGTTGTGCGTGCGCCCGCACAGCGCCGTGGGCCTGATCGACCGGCTGGAGGGCAACGGCTGGGTGCGCCGCGCCCCGGGGCCGGAGGACCGGCGCCAGGTGGTCATCAGCCTGACCCCAGCGGCGGAGGATCTGCTGGCCGGCCTGTCGCGGGTGCACCGGGATGAGATCCGGCGCCTCTCGCCCTTGCTGCGCACCCTGTTCGACCGGCTGGAGGGGTAGGGCGCCCCACCTCACGCGGCGCGGATAAGGGTGATCGCATGTTCCGGGCAGGCGCTGACACACAGGCCGCAGGCGCGGCACTGGTCCGCCCGCACGGCAAAGGCCTGGCGATAGCCGTGGAAGAAGCCCTTCACCCGGCCACCCAGGCTGAGTTCCCCCCTTTCCGCCGCCGGCAGCACGCCGATCTCGAAGACGTCATAGGGGCAGACGCGCACGCAGTCGTCCTTGCCCTCGCAGCGGTTGCGGTCGATGCGCGGGACGATGATGCCTGGGGGCTGCTTGCAAGACGCGGTGTCGGCCAAGATATTCCTCCGTGACTACGGGTGGTCACTCGCGTCAGTGTACCGGGCCGTCCCACGCCCGGAAATTCGCGTCCCCAAACGCTCCACGCCCGGGCGTCCGAGCCTAAGGAAACAGCCGCGCCAGGCTTGGTCGCGCGCCGTGGTGGATGCCGTTCTGGATGCGACCGCTCGCGTTCCGAACCGGGCTTCGCCTTTGATAGCAATACATCAGGATATCTATTCCAAGGGTGAGGCGACGCCCACCATAACCCTGTAGTCCCGCGAGGAGGGCCCGGCCCGTGTCGGCGCCGGCGGGACAGGGGGGGGTCTGGTGTTTGGCATGCTGAAATCCGTGCGCATCGCCGTTCTGTTGAACGCCGTTTTGGGCATTCTGTTGGCCGTGCTGGTGGTGGTGCTGGGCATCGCCACGACGGGCGCGTACGCCGACTATCGCCGCGCCGCGCGCACGGCCCGCATGGGCGATGCCGTGGGTGACGTCTTCCGCGCCCTGCAGAATACCCGGCTGGAACGGGGCGCGTTCAAACGCCTGATTCCGGAAAAGACGACGGCTTCCCCCGCGGCCCTGGCCGAGGTGGCGGGCCTGCGGGCCAAGTCCAACCCGGCCATGGACAAGGTGCTGGCGGCGTGCGCGGACCTGGACTGCGGCGCCGGGGCTGGCGTGGCCGATCTGACGGCCGCGCGCCAGACGCTGAACGACGTGCGCGCCGTCGCCGACAAGGCGGTCCTGCAGCCGCAGGACCAGCGCCCCGCCGACCTGTTCAAAACCTGGAACGCCGCCTCCGACGGCCTGGTCGCCAAGCTGGAGGCGGTGGGCACCACCTTGGGCGCCCGCATCAGCCGGGAAAGCCCGGCCTTCGCCAGCCTGATCGCGCTGAAGGACGCCTCCTACGTCACCCGCGACGCGGCGGGGCTGGAGCGCAACATCCTGATGTTCGTGCTGCAGGGGCAGACCTATGCCCCGGCCATGCAGGCCCAGTCCGCCGGCCTGCGCGGCCAGCTGGAGGCCGGCTGGCGCCTGACCAAGGCGCTGAGCCTGCGGGAGGACGTGCCCGATGGCGTGCGTCAGGCCATGGCCGCGGCCGAAGCCGCCTATTTCAAGGAGGTGATGGGGCTGCATGAGCAGATCGAGAAGGCGGTGCTGGCGGGCACGCCCTCACCGGTCTCGCTCGACCAGTGGATGGCGCGCAGCAACGCCTCGTTCGAGGTGCTGGCTGCCGTGCCCATGGCGGCGCTGGACGCCGCCCGCGACCTGGCCCGGGATGAGGGGCAGGCGGCCCTGCGGCGGCTGATCGTCGATGGCGTGCTGCTGGTGCTGTGCCTGGGCCTGGGGGCTGGCGGCGTGGTCATGGTGGCCCGGCGCGTGACCCGTCCCATGACGGCCATGACCGGCGTCATGCTGCGCGTGGCGCGGGGGGATCTGGAGGCGGAGATCCCCTACGCCGACAACCAGGATGAGATCGGCGACCTGGCCGGCGCCCTGGGCACCTTCCGCGCCAACGCGCTGGAGCGCCAGCGGCTTGAGGACGCGCAGCGGGCGGAGCAGGCGGGGCGCGAGCGCCGCGCCCGCGCCGTGGACGCCCTGGTGGGCGAGTTCGACGCCCAGGTGCGCGAGGTTCTGCGATCGGTGGAGGCCTCGTCCCACCAGCTGACCCAGATCGCCGGCGCCCTGGGCGGCATGGCGGACGCCACCTCCTCCCAGGTCGCGGCGGCGGCCGAGGCGGCGGAGCAGACCTCGGGCAACGTGCAGACCGTCTCGGCGGCGGCGGAACAGATGGAAAGCTCCGTCCGCGAGATCGGGCAGCAGGTGGCCCATTCCAGTTCCATGGCGTCCAGGGCGGTGGATGAGGCGGAGCAGACCAACGGCACCGTCGCCAGCCTGGCGGAAGCGGCGCAGCGCATCGGCGACGTGGTGAAGATGATCAACGACATCGCCAGCCAGACCAACCTGCTGGCCCTGAACGCCACCATCGAGGCGGCCCGGGCGGGGGAGGCCGGCAAGGGCTTCGCCGTGGTGGCGCACGAGGTGAAGCAGCTGGCCGGCCAGACGGCCAAGGCCACCGATGAGATTGGCGCCCAGATCACCGCCATCCAGAAGGCGACGGACCAGGCGGTGGGCGCCATCGGCACCATCGGTCATTCCATCCGCAACATGAGCGAGGTATCGACCGCCATTGCCGCCGCGGTGGAGGAGCAGGCCGCCGCCACGGGTGAGATCAGCCGCAACGTCCGCCAGGCCGCTGACGCTACCCGCGATGTCTCGCGCAACGTGGCCGACGTCTCGGCCGCGGTGGGGGAGACGGGCCGCACCGTGGCCGACATGCACGGCGCGGCGCAGGGCCTGACCGGCGACGCCGACCGCCTGCGCGACGCGGTGGACCGCTTCCTGGCGGGCATCCGGGCGGCCTAAGGCAATAGGAGAACGCGGGGGTCCGGGCCGTCGGTGTAGCGGGCCGGGACCCCCGTTTCCGACACGGCGGCCGCCCACAAGGCCCAGCGGCCGCCGCCAGACCCTGTCAACAGCAGGGATAGTGCCCGGGCGGCGGCGGGAACCCCGGCCGCCGCCTGGCGCAGGCTGTCGCCGGCGGTGACATCGTCACGCGTCGCCATGTCGGCCCACAGGGCGAACAGGGCGGCGTCACTGTCCGTCCGTCCCTGCCGCAAGGCCCTGTCCACCAGCCAGTGGGCGATGAAGCCGCAGGCGTAGGGCATGCGGTTGCGCGCCACCGTGGCCGGGCTGTCCAGCGGTCGGTCGCCCAGGCTGGTGACGCACAGGTCCAGCTGTATCTGCACCTCGCCTAAGGTGGGCAGGGCGCCATGGCGGCTGACCAGGCCGGCGGCGTAGTCGGCCGCCCCCTCGTTCATCCAGTCGGGGAAGTCGGCGGCATCGTGGCGGCGCAGGAACAGGTGGAAGACCTCGTGCGCCAGCAGGCGGTTCCGCTCCGGCTTCAGTTCCAGGCGCGGCACGCGCCAGACGCCGCCGATCTGCAGCAGCAGCATGCCGCCGCCGGTGACACTGCCCCGCAGGAAGGGGGCCGGCCGGTCCTGGTAGACGATGATGGGGGATACGGCGTCGCGCGGCGCCAAGCGTGCTCGGTAATAGGCCAGCGCACGGGACAGGCCCGGCGTCACCTCCGCCCGCCACGCGTCAGGAAGATCGGGCCGGGCTATGAGGCGCCCCAGATCCGGCCGCTTGGCATCGACGGGGGTCACATAGTCGGCGGGGCCGGCGAAGAAATAGCCGCCCAGGGCTTGGCTGCCCGTCGGCAGGGTGGTGACGATGCCATGCTTCAGGCCCGTGCCGATGCCGGCCGAGCGCGCCATCAGGAAGGGGCCGTAGACCAGGAAGCCGCGATCCCCCAGGCGCAGCAGCACGGGATAGGTGCGGTCGACGAAGCGGCGGTCCTCCTGGATGCGCAGGGTGAAGTCGCTGAAGGCGTGGCCGTCGGTCGCCCGCACCTCCGGGCCCCGTATTTCCATTCCCGGCGTCTCGACCCGCCATACCGGGTTCTGCCAGGCGACCGGGCCCCGGCCCAGGATCAGGCTGGTGACGGGGCTGTCCAGGTGATAGGCGGCCGTCAGCCCATCGCTCTCGGGAACCAGGGTGATGAAGGCAGCATTGGACGCGGCCCCGGCCCGGCCACTGAAAAGCAACGTCAGCGCCAGTAGGACGACATAGGAAAAACGGGGTCGCGGCATAGATGGCATCCCGATAGCACCTGGGGACGGCAGAGCCTTAACCCAAGACGGGCATTTAAGAAATCGAAAGACGGCCTGCACCATTTCTAAAATTTCTCACCGGCTGATCTGTCCTACACTCCCCTTCACGACATCCCTTCACCCCGATTTCCCATCGACGGCGGCAGATCCATTGCCGCCGCCCAGCCGGAGGCATGACATGGGCGTAGTATCGTTGAAGCAAGCCGACAGCACCCAGGCGGGCGACCTGGTCATTCGCCGCCTGCAGCCCACCATCGGGGCGGAGATCAGCGGCGTGGACCTGTCCCGCCCTCTGGATGATGCCACCCGCGACGCCATCAAGGCGGCCGTGCTGCGCCACAAGGTCGTGTTCTTCCGCGACCAGGACATCACCCGCGACCAGCAGGTGGCCTTCGCCGCGCGCTTCGGCCCCATCTATACCCACCCCACCACCGCCGGCGTGGACAAGAACCCGCAGGTGCACGGCATCACGGCGGCGGACTTCGCCAAGTACGAGCAGGAACGGGCGGCCGCCGCGGCCAAGGCCGGCAAGGTCGCGACGCCGTACGAAGACAAATACCACACCGACACCAGCTGGCGCCTGGTCCCCGCCTGGGGTGCCGTGTTGCGCGGTGTGACCATTCCGGAAGTAGGCGGCGACACCATCTGGGTGGATGCGGAGGCCGCCTACAACGGCCTGCCGGAGGCGGTGAAGCGCCGGCTGGAAGGGCTGCATGTCACCCACGACTTCCGCGAGGCGCTGAACCGCGCGGGCAAGGACTATCCCATCGTCGCCCACCCCGTGGCCCGCCGCCATCCCGAGACGGGCGCCACCATCCTGTGGGTCAACTACTCGCAAAAGCCGCAGATCCTGGGCGTGGAGCTGGCGGAAAGCCGGGAGCTGCTGGACCTGATCCTCGCCCAATACAAGCGGCCGGAATACCAGGTGCGCTTCTCCTGGCGGCCCAATTCCGTGGCCTTCTGGGACAACCGCGCCGCAGTGCACTACGCCGTGCGCAATTACGGCGACTTCCCCCGCGTGGTGGAGCGCGTGCTGATCGCCGACCAGGCTCATTATGCGGATCTTTAAGGGCCTGGTCCTGGCGGCGCTGCTGGCCGCCTTCGCCGTGCCGGCGTCGGCGGCTGAGCTGGCGCCCTTGCGCGTGGGCGACCAGCGCGGCGCCGTGCAGGTGCTGCTGAAGGCGGCGGGGGAACTGGACCATGTGCCCTACCGCATCGAATGGGCGCTGTTCCCCGTGGGCGCGCCTCTGGTGGAGGCGCTGAACGCCGATGCCATCGACTTCGGCTATGTCGGCGATGCCACCACGACCTTCGCGCTGGCGGCCGGTGCCCGCCTGAAGACCATCAATGTCTGGGACTTCGGGCAAGGGGGCAGCGCCATCGTGGTGCCGGACAAGGCGCCCATCCACACGGTCGCCGACCTGCGCGGCCATCGCGTCGGCCTAGTGCGCGGTTCGCCCGGGCATTTGCTGGTGGTGGCGGCACTGAAGCAGGCGGGCGTGCCTTTGGCCGAGGTCACCCTGGTCTATCTGACGGCGGCCGATGCCAAGGCGGCTCTGACCAGCGGGTCCATCGACGCCTGGGCCATCTGGGACCCTTACGTCGCCGCCGCCCAGCTGCAGGACCACATGCGCATCCTGGTCGGCAGCCAGGGCACCGTGCGCGAGGTGGAATGCGGCGTCGCCAGCGACAGCGCCATCGCCACCAAGCGCGCCCAACTGACCGACTTCATCGCCCGGGTCCGCCGCGCCTATCAGTGGGCGCAGGCCCACCGCAAGGAACAGGCGGAGGCCTATGCCCGGGACACCGGCACGCCCATCGAGGTGGCCACCCTCACCTTTTCCCGCCAGCAGGTGATCGTGCTGCCGGCCGTGACGGACGACGCCGTTGCCGTGCACCAGGCCGTGGCCGACCTGTACTTCGAGGCCGGCGTCATTCCCCGTCCCGTGAACGTGGCACCCACCTACGACCGCAGCTTCTCGCTGAACCCCTAATCGTCGCGGAGACCGATCCCATGAGCGTTGTCACCCTTGTTCCGGCCTTCGCCCAGCGCCGTGACCGCACCCACCACCCGGTCGCCGATCTGCTCCGCCGTCGCTACGGCAGCGCTGTGCCGCTGGAGGCGGAAGCGCTGGGCCCGGACCAGTGGAACGACCTGCTGACCGGCCTGCTGTCGCACAAGTCGGTGCGGGCCTACCGGCCCGACCCGCTGCCCCAGGGCACGCTGGAGACCCTGGTGGCGGCGGCGCAGTCGGCCCCCACCTCGTCGAACCTGCAGGCGTGGAGCGTGGTGGCGGTGACCGATGCGGAGCGTAAAGGCCGCTTCGCCGCCTGGGCGGCCAACCAGGCGCATATCGAGCAGGCGCCCCTGTTCCTGGTCTGGCTGGCCGACCTGTCGCGCCTGGACACCCTGGCCAAGGCCAAGGTGGGGGAGGCGGCGGGGCTCGACTATCTGGAAACCCTGATCGTGGCCATCACGGATGCCACCCTGGCGGCGCAGAACGCCGTGGTGGCGGCGGAATCTTTGGGCCTGGGCACCGTCTATATCGGAGCCTTGCGCAATGAGACGGAGGCTGTGGCGCAGGAGCTGGGCCTGCCGCCCAAGGTGCTGCCCCTGTTCGGCCTATGCGTGGGCTATGCCGATCCCGCCCGGCCCACGGGCATCAAGCCCCGCCTGCCGCAGAGCGTGGTACTGCATCACGAACGCTACGACGCCACCGGGGCCGAGGCCGCCATCGCCGACTATGACGGCCAGGTGCGCGCCTATTACGCAGAGCAGGGCATCGCCGCCCCGGACTGGAGCGAGACGGTGACGAACCGCGTGCGCGGACCCGCCGCCTTGACCGGGCGTCACCGCCTGCGCCAGACGCTGCTGGATTTCGGCTGCCCCCTGCGTTGAGACCCGCCCGCATGTCGCTTCATCTGGAAGCCGATGTGCTGATCATCGGCGGCGGCCTGGCCGGATGCTGGGCCGCCGTGGCCGCCGCGCGGGCCGGGGCCGAGGTCGTGTTGGCCGACAAGGGCTATTGCGGGACCAGCGGCGTCACCGCCACCGCTGGGCCCAACCACTGGTGGGTGCCGCCGGACCCGGAGAAGCGCGCCCAGGCGGTGCGGGACCGGGACGCACGCGCCCTCGGATTGGCCGACCCGCGCTGGATGGCGCGCATCATCGACACCACCTGGCGTACGCTGCCCACGCTGGCGGACTACTACCGGCATTCGGTCACCGCCGGTGGTGTGCCGCACTACCAGTCGCTGCGCGGGCCGGAGTACCTGCGGGCCCTGCGCCGTTATGCCGAGGCCTCGGGCGTGCGCATCCTGGACCACAGTCCAGCCCTGGAGCTGCTGCTGCATGCCGACGGCTCCGTCGCCGGCGCGCGCGGGCTGCGCCGGCAGGGGGAGGGCGGGAACTGGACGGTGCGCGCCGCCGGCGTGGTGGTGGCCACCGGCGGCTGCGCCTTCCTGTCCAAGCTGCTGGGCAGCCGCACCAACACCGGCGACGGCCACCTGATGGCGGCGGAGGCGGGCGCCCGGCTGTCGGGCATGGAGTTCTCTACCTACCACACGGTGGCGGAGCGGCATTCCACCCAGACCCGCTCCGCCTCCTATGCCTTCGCCGACTATTTCGATGCCGACGGCCGGCAGATCGACACCGGCGGCAACCCCGACGTGACGCTGCCGCTGGCCCGCGCCCTGCTGGCCGGCCCGGTCTATGCCACGCTGGCGCGCATGCCGGCGGATCTGCGGGCCATCCTGCCCCAGATCCAGCCCGCCATCCTGCTGCCCTTCCAACGCCAGGGCATCGACCCCTTCACCCAGCGTTTCCCCATTACCCTGCATGGCGAGGGCACGGTGCGCGGCACCGGCGGCCTGCGCCTGGTGGACGATGACTGCCAGACCGACGTGCCCGGCCTCTATGCCGCCGGCGACGCCGCAACGCGGGAACTGATCGCCGGCGCCACCTCCGGCGGCGGGGCGCAGAACTCCGCCTGGGCGGTGTCGTCGGGCACCTGGTCCGGCCAGGCCGCCGCCCGCCTGGCCAGCGCCCGGGGGCGCCGCGCCCACCAGGGGGTGGAAGCCGCTGGCGGCGCAGGCTTGCGCCCCACCGCGGGCGCCCTGAAGGACGCGGCGGCACTGACCCGCCACCTGACGGAGGGGGTGCGGGCGGAGATGCTGCCCTATGACAAGATCCTGTTCCGGCGCGGGCCCGTCCTGGCCCAGTCGCTGGCGACCTTGGATGGCCTGTGGCGCGATGCCCGTGACCGCCTGGCACCGGGACCCGATGCCACCGCCCGGGTGCGGGCACGCGAAGCGGCGGCCCTGGTCGCCTGCGCCCGCTGGAGCACCGCCACGGCCCTGGCGCGGGGGGAGACGCGCGGCCTGCACCGGCGGGAGGATGCGCCCGGCCTCAACCCCGACCTGGCTCATCGCCTGCTGTCGGGCGGCCTGGACACCGTCTGGGTGCGCGCCGATGGCCCAGCTCAGCGCAGCCCGGCCCGGCGCAGTAACGTCGCCTGAGGGGAACGACCATGATCGAACTGGTGGTCGACGACCGCTGCACTCGTTGCGACACCTGCGTCCAGGTCTGTCCCACGAACGTCTTCGAGCGCGGCACAGATGGCCTGCCCCTCATCGCCCGGCAGGAGGATTGTCAAACCTGCTTCCTGTGTGAGCTGTATTGCCAGGCCGACGCCCTGTACGTGGCGCCCAATTGCGATGAGCCGGTGGCCGTGGATGCGGCATCCATCATGGCGTCCGGCCTGTTGGGCCAGTTCCGCCGCGATTCCGGCTGGAACGAATGGGAAGGCGACCCCGCCCATGCCAACCTGCACTGGCGCATGGGCGAGCTGTTCGCGCGGGCGCGGGCGGGCTGAGGGCCGTTACGCCCGGATGCGTTACGCCCGCTTGCCACCGAAGGTCAGGATCAGGAACAGGATCAACGCCGCCAGGCCCGGCCAGAACAGCAGGTGGTTCAACCCCTCCCAATGCGCCATGTCGCGCACGGAGGTGTAGGGGTTCACGAACAGGTCGATCTTGTCGCCGAGGCTGAGGTCGCCGGCCTTGAAGCGGTCGGGCGACTGGCCGAAGATCTGGCCGATGGCGCCGGCCATGTCGGCGAGGGCGCGGGACGGGGCGCGGATGCGGTCCACCGCCTGCTGGTAGGCCAGGACGTGGTTGCCGGCCAAGCCGATGATGGCCACCCACTTGGCCGCCTGGCGCAATCCGCCCGCTTCCGTTGCCATGATCCCCATCCCCATCAGAATTCAGCGCAGGCTAGACGGCGACTGGCGGAAGCGCAAAAGCAAAACGGCGCGGTCCCGAAGAACCGCGCCGTCCTGTTATTCAGATGATCCGGCGAAGGATCAGGCCTCGGTCTCTTCCGTGGCCTCGTCGGCGGCTTCCACCACCTCTTCCTCGTCCTCGTCATCACGCTGGCCGGCGACCATGCCACCGCGGGCGGCCTGCAGGCCGGCCTCTTCGGTGGTGCGGGCGACGTTCACGGTGATGCTCACCGACACTTCCGGATGCAGGACCAGGCGGACCTTGAACAGGCCCAGGGTCTTGATCGGGGTGTCGATGGCGACCTGGTTGCGCTCCACGGCGGTGCCGGCGGCGGTGACCGCCTCGGCAACGTCACGGGCGCTCACCGAACCGTACAGGATGCCGGTTTCGGCAGACTGGCGGATGATGATGACCGACAGGTCGTTGATCTTGGACGCGACCTTCTCGGCCTCGACCTTGCGCTCGGCGTTCTGCGCTTCCAGCTTGGCCTTCTGGCTCTCGAAGAAAGCCAGGTTGTCCTTGGAGGCGCGCAGCGCCTTCTTCTGGGGCAGCAGGTAGTTGCGGGCGAAGCCGGGCTTCACCGTGACCACTTCGCCCATGCGGCCGAGCTTCTCGACGCGCTCCAGCAGAATGACTTCCATCGTTCCTACTCCTTACTTCACGATGTAAGGCAGCAGGGCGAGGAAGCGGGCGCGCTTAATCGCGCGGGCCAGCTCACGCTGCTTCTTGGCCGAAACCGCGGTGATGCGGCTGGGCACGATCTTGCCCCGCTCGGAGATGAAGCGCGACAGCAGCTTCACGTCCTTGTAGTCGATCGCCGGGGCGTTCGGACCGGAGAAGGGGCAGGTCTTGCGACGACGGAAGAACGGACGACGGCCACCGCCGCCACCGGCCGGACGCGGGGCGCCGGCGTTACCCTGGGTGCCGAAGCTCATGCCCGGTCTCCTTCAGAAGAGGCTTCCATGCGGCGGGGCGGACGGGGGCCGCGATCGCCGCGGTCACCACGATCCTCGAAGCGGCGCGGACCGCGCTCGCCACGCTCGCCGCGTTCACCACGCTCGCCGCGATCGCCCTTGTTGGACAGCATCGCGGTCTGACCTTCCTCGATCTTTTCGATGCGGGTGGTCATGAAGCGCAGGACGTCTTCGTTCAGGCCCATGTTACGCTCCATCTCGGCGACGGCGGCCGGGGCGGAATCGTGGGCGAAGTAGACGTAGTGGCCCTTGCGGTTCTTCTTGATCTTGTAGGTGAGGGTCTTCAGACCCCACTGCTCGACCTTGGCAACTTGGCCACCGTTCTCCTTCAGGATACCGGTGAAGGTTTCGGTCAGGCCTTCCACCTGGGCGGACGTGATGTCCTGCCGTGCGATCAGCACGGTCTCGTACAAAGCCATTTGATACTCCTCATGGCTGTTACATGGTCCGCCGCTGTTCCCGCCCGGGGCGCCGGATCATTCCGGGGACCAGGGGGTGGGCCAGCCGCACGGACCTAGCCGGCGCCATGGCAAAGGCACCGGCAAGGAGCGGTTGAAGCGCGGGCTTATATAGGAACGCCGTCCGAGGGGCAAGGGAAAAGGTGGTCTGCCCGCATCCCCGTCAGCGCCAGCAGACGTTGCGCCGCCAGGGCGACGCAGCCCGCCGCCGCCGGCCCTTGCGGCGCCGCCGGGATGACGGCCATGGTGTTGAACCACGGCCGCGCGCCGGCGCCAAACATGGACCAGTCATGGTCGGTGCCCAGGCGCCAGCAGGGCACACCCAGCGCCCCCGCCAGTTCCCCCACCGCCGTGGGCGCGGTGATCACCAGGTCCAGTGCGGCGGTCAGGGCGGCCACCCCCTCGATATCCTCGCGCAAATCCAGGTCGGGCCAGCGGTGCAGGGTCAGGCCCAGGGCCTGCTCCACCGGCCGCAGCTCCTCCTCCGGCGCGCTGTATTGCAGGGTGATGGGAATGATGCCGGGCAGGGTCAGCACCGGGGCGTAGTCGGCCAGGGTGGTGTAGGCGCCGTCGCGGTCGCCGCGCCGGATGCCGCTGCGCCAGCTGATGCCCACGCGCAGGCCGGGACCCAGCTGGTCCAGCCGGTCCCGCCACAGCGCGGCCAGATCCGGGCGCGGGGCCAGGAAGGGGGCGCCACCGTGCCAGTCGGCCAGGCGGGGGCGCAGCAATCCAGCCAGGCTGCCCATGGGCAGGTGCAGGTCCATGTCCGTGAGCGTGGGTGCACCGGGGGCGGAGGTTGGGGCCCGCACCACCACGCCCGGCAGGGCGCGGCCGATCAGGCCCACCAGGCGCGGCGCGCACTCCACCACCAGCTGCCCACCCTCCGCCGCCACCCGCCGGTGCAGGTCGGGCAGCAGGCTGGCGAACAGGATCTCATCCCCCAGGCCCTGTTCCCCCCACACCAGCAGGCGCTTGCCTGCCAGGCTCCCGCCCCGCCATTGCGGAACGGGGAAGGGGCGCCAGAAGGGGGCCAGCTGCCGCCCGCGCCAGCGCGCCTCGTAATCCGGCCAGCCGCTGGCCAGATCCCCGGCGGCCAGGCGGGTGGTGCCCAGGCAATAGCGGGCGTCGGCATGATCGGGGTTGAGGGCCAGCGCCTGGCGGTACAAGGCCTCCGCCTCATCCTGGCGGGCCAGGGCCTGCACCGTGGTGGCCAGGTTGTGGACGATTTCCGCGTCATCGGGCGTCACGGCCAGCGCCGCGCGGAAATGGCGCTCCGCCTCCGTCAGGCGGCCCAGGCGCTGCAGGATGGTGCCCAGCACATCCAGCGTGGCGCCATGGCCGGGGCGCAGCGCCAGCGCCCGCTCGGCATGCGACAGTGCCTGGCGCAACAGACCGGGGTCGCGCACCAATAGGTCGCTGGCCATCACGCGGGCCAGGTTCAGGTGGGCGTCGGCGTCGTCGGGCGCCAGGGTTACCGCCTGGCGCAGGCAGGCCGTGGCCTCATCCGTCCGATCCTGCGCCTGCAGCGCCGCGCCCAGATTGTTCAACGCGTCGGCATGGGCCGCGTCCAGCGCCAGGGCCTGGCGCAACGCCGTCTCCGCCCCCGCCAGGTCGCCCATGGCCATCAGCGTCTTGCCCAGGTTGACCTGCGCCAGGATCAGGCGCGGGTTCAGCGCCAGGGCGCGGCGGTAATGGCCGGCGGCCTCATCCAGCCGTTCCTGCGCCTGGCGGGCATATCCCAGACTGTTGTGGGCGTTGGCATAGTCCGGCTTCAGAGCGATGGCGCTCTCATAATGGGTGACGGCCTCGTCAAGGCGGCCCAGGTTCTTCAGCGCGTTGCCGAGGGTGGTGTGCGCCTCCGGCTGGTCGGGCTTGAGCGCCAGGGCGCGGCGCAAGGCCGCCACGGCGTCGGCCGGCCGGTTCAGGGTCAGCAGCACGGTGCCCAGCGCGGCCTGCATGTGCGGGGCGTCGCCCTTCGCGGCCACGGCCTGGCCCAGCAGGTCGGCGGCGTCGGCATGCCGGCCGGTCTGGTGGTGGATCACGCCCAGCAGGTACAGCGCGTCGGCATGGCGGGGGGCTTGCGCCAGCACCTTGCGGTAGGCCGCCTCAGCCTCCGCCAGGCGGCCGGCCTGGTGGTACTGCGTCGCCTGGCTGAACAGCATCTGCGCCACCGCCGGCACGGCGGGCGCGCCCTGCTTCTTGTCCAGGCGGCGCTGGTTGCGGTTCATGTCGTTTCCCCACGCGATGACAGGCCGCAGACTAGCCTGCCGACGGCCCCCCCGTCGATGGCGCCGCGGTTTCCAGGCCCAACCCTCCAAACTCTACCCGAGGAAGTACATCGACAGGCGTGCACGCTATGGTCGTGACCGTCACATCCCGGGCGCACCATGACCTCTCCTAACGTGACGGAGGTCGCCCATGTCTCAGGTTCCCGCACGCGCCTGGTGCAACAACGAAGTGGCCTATCTGGCGTGGCGCCCGGCCACGCGCATCGACGGCCTGCTGGGCTTCATGGTCACGCGCGTGCATGCCGATGGGGAGCGCCGGCTGCTGCCCACCTGGGTGGCGTTCACGGACCAGTCCAACCCGAACTGGCAGCAGCAGGACACCAGCGTCTGGCCCATTCAGAAATTCTCCTGGCGCGACCTGACCCTGCGGCGCAGCCGCGACAGCCTGTCGATACGCCAGCCCTTCACCTGCCATTATGAGATCATCCCCGTCGGCTTTGAGGCACCAGGCCGTGAACCGGTGGCCGACTGGGTCAAGCGGACGGAGACGTTCAGCAGCGCGCAGCCCGGTGCCTATACGGGGACGCCGCGGCCGCTGTTCATCTGCGGCGACGCGGTGGTGACCAACCCCATCACCGTCACCTGGACCTATGATGATTTCACCGCCGTCTTCACCAACGGCATCCTGTCGACGCAGAATCTGCGCCAGCAATTGCACACCCCCGCCGGCCAGGCGCCCAGCAAGGGCTATGTCCTGAACCAGGTGCGGCAGCCGGGCAACGCCATCCGCACCTTCCTGACCGGGGACGTGTTGCCCACCCTGACCGATTTCCTGGAACAGGTGGGACCGACCGACAAGGTCTATGCCGCCCTTTATGAACTGTCGGACCAGGAACTGGTGGCGGGCCTGACCGGGCTGGGCGACCGCCTGCACCCGATCCTGTCGACAGCGGGGGAGGCGACGAAGACCAACCCCGTCTGGGACCGCACCAACCAGGCGGCGCGCCAAACCCTGCGCGGCACGGCGGGGGAGGTCATCGACCGGCTGTTCAACAACAGCGCCCATATCGGCCACAACAAGTTCCTGGTGCGCACCGACGCGGGCGACCGGCCGCTGGCCCTGCTGACCGGCAGCACCAACTGGACGCCCACGGGCCTGTGCACCCAGTCCAACAACACCATCATCACCCACAACGCCACCCTGGCGCAGGTCTACCTGGATTACTGGAACCGGCTGAAGGCGGACACGGCCAGCTTCCCGGTGCAGGCGGACACCGGCGCGCCCAACCACAATGTCCAGCGAAAGCCCCTGCGCCGGGCCGACGGCCACGCCTATCCGGATTCTACCAGCAACCCCCGCGTCTGGTGCGCGCCGACCACCTTGGCTACCACCAAGACGTCGGCCACGCCGCCGGATCTGGCCGACGTCTTCCAGCTGATGGACCAGGCGCAGCACGCCATCCTGTTCCTGACCTTCTACCCCTCCGTCGAAGGCAAGCAGAGCATCATCGAGGCGGCGGTGGACCTGGGCAAGCAGCGGCCCGAGCTGATGGTCATGGGCGCTGTCAGCAGCCCGCAGGCCCTGCCCATCGAGGGGGATGCCAGCGGCAGCGATGACACGGGCGACGATACGGATGCCCAGGGCGCCCAGGGGGCGAAAATCCCCAAGCCCTCCGTCTACGCGCCCAAGGACGCGCCGCAGGTGCTGGTGGTGCGCGCCGCCGCCGTCGACATGCCCACGGGCGACCTGCAGCCCGAGCTGCTGACCGCCGGGGCCGCCATCATCCACGACAAGATCGTGGTGATCGACCCCTTCTCCCCCAACTGCGTTGTCATCACCGGCAGCCACAACCTGGGCTACAAGGCCTCCTACGCCAACGACGACAACCTGCTGATCATCCAGGGCAACCAGCCGCTGGCCCAGGCCTATGCCGTGCATGTCCTGGACGTCTATGAGCACTACCGCCAGCGCGCCATCCTGGAAGAGCGGGAGCGGGACGCCCTGCTGAAGGGACAGCCGGCCCCCAGCACCCCGCAAGGCGGTTTCCTGTCCACCAACGACCAGTGGCAGGACGCCTACCTGTCCGGGGACAAGGGCAAGGAGCTGGACTACTTCCTCAGCTGACGCCCTTGGCGGGAGGGGAGCGCCGGCGGCGAACCAGCAGCAGGGCGGTCCCGGCCACCAGCACGGCCAGGACCGCCGCACCGCCAATCAGCGCCTTGCGGTGGTTCTGCCGGGTCCAGTGATGTGCCTGCCGGGCCGGCGCCCGCCACCACTCCTTGGCGGCGGCGTCGAAGTCCGGCGCCGGGCAGGCGCGGCCGAAATGGGCCGCCCAGGGCTGGTAGGGGCCGGTCTTCAGGTAGCGCTGATACAGGGCCGCCACCCGGCCCTGCGCCTGCCTGTCGCGCTCGATGATGCGGCGGACGACGGATTGCCAGTAGGGATCCTCGATGGTGGCGGGATCGTCGGTCCAGGTGGCGATCCTCTGATCCTGCGCATAAGTCACCGCCCAGCACAGGGTGGCGGCATAGGCCTGGCTGGTGTGCGGCAACTGGTCGGCCGCATGCTCGGCGGCATCGGTGGCGATGAAGCGATAGTGGAAGCGCTGGTCCGGCTGCGGCGCGCTGTCGGCGAAACGCTTGCGCTCCCCATCCGTGACATACGGGGCCCCGGCGGGCGGCAGCATGGCTTGGCCGATGCCGGCATCGTAGGCGCCCTGCAGGGCGGCCTCGTCCGGCACGCCCTCCGTTCCCATGATCTCCATGCCCTTCGTGCGGGCCAGTTGCGCCGCCTGGAACCAGGCGCGGGCGCGGCTGGCGGCCCACCAGGCGTTGCCGGCATCGTCCCGCGCATCGAGGTAGGCGCGCGCGTCCTTGGCAACGGCCGGGTTGTGATAATAGGCCAGCGCCTCCTTGCCCCGCCCCGCCCGCATCAGGCGGCGGGCCAGCAGGCTGCGCAATGCCAGGGACGCACCCTGGTAGCGCAGCCGGTCGGCCTCCTCATCGTATTTGTAGCCCACGCCCATGGTGTCCAGGAGGGTGTTGGGCCACTGCTTGTTGTCGACCGTCTGCGTCCAGCCGGCGACGACGCTGGCCGGCACCTTGGCATCGACATAGGCCTTCAGCTCATCGACGGTCAGCACCCGCTCTGCAATGTGAACCACGTCGCCCCAATAGGTGTCGGCCATAGGCATCAGTTGGTCCAGCGCCGCCACGTACTCGCCCCGCGCCAGGGCCACGGTGCCGCCTTCACCGGCCAGACGGCCGCGTTCGGCCGCCGACAGGGCACCCCCCTGGGGGTCGTCGCCGGTGGCGGGGCCGGTGGCGGGGCCGGTGGCGGGGCCGGTGGCGGGGAAGGCAGCGGACGCCTGGGCGTAGAACTTGGCTGCCTGCGCCAGGTCGCCCTTCTGCAGGGCCAGCTTGGCCTGGACCCAGTTGGCCAGCGGCCCCGGCTTTATCGCCGCCAGGCGGCCGGCCAGGTCATAGTCGCCCTTGCGGTAGGCCAGGGCCGCCAGTTGGTCGGCGGCGGCTGGCGCGGGGCCCCCGGCGTCCCCAATACGGGCCTCCGTCAAGGCGGTGGTCAGCGCCGCCAGATGCGGGGTCGGTGGGGCCTTGTACGCCTCGCCGGGATCATGGCGGCTGGCGTCCCAGGCCTTGGCCTGGCGCGGCGGATCCTCTTCGAACGCCAGCACATGGGCGGCCAGCAGACGCTGCACCAGCGGATCGGTGATGGCGGCCTTCAGGGGCTCGGCATGTTCCAGCAGGTGCAGGGCGATGATGTTGAGGGACGACACGCCATTATAGGAATCATGGGCCGCTTGCTGGGCGTAGAGGCCGATGGCCTGGGACAGGGCCGCCACGTCCAGCGGTCCGGTCGCCTCAAGCCGCAGGGTGGCCGGCAGGCTGCCCGCCACCGTGTCGTCATCCGTCTCAGCCGTCGTCACCAGGGACAGCCCCGCTTGCGCCAGGCGCACGCGCGCTTCCTCACCCAGGCTGGCCACGCCCAGGCCCAGGGGGTCGGGGGCGCCGCCTTGGGCCAGGGCGCGGGCCTTGGCAAAGGCGGCCACCGCCGTGTCCGCCTGCTCGCGTTTCGCCGCCACCCGGCCCAGCATGTAGGCGGCCCAGACGGCGCGGGGGGCGCCATCGGCCGCCGGCAGGTCCAGGATCGCCTGGAAGCGGGCGGCGGCCTGGTCCAGCCGGCCGGCCTTATAATCCACGGCGGCGGCGGTGTAGAGGCGCACGGCAGCCGGCAGATTTTCCCCCAGGGCATAGGCCTTGTCGCCGTTCCCGGCCGCGCGCAGGGCGGCGATCTGGGCCGGCGCGTCGGCCGGCAAGCCGGCCGTTTCGGCGTCGGTGCGCAGCTTGGCCCGGGTATCATCGGTCGCCCAGCGGTTCTCCACCGCCTTCATCGTGTCGGTGGGCGCTGCCACCAGATGCGCCGCCTCCCAGGCGAAGGGGTTGGCCGGCGTCTCCGCCAGCGTCACCTCACGCCGGTCCAGCAATTGCCAGGGGAAGTCCGGCCCGCAGGCGATGGCGATGCCGGCGACACCGGTCAGCAACAGGACGGACAGGGTGAGGACGCGAGGGCTAGGGGCGGACATGGATCACCAGCGGTGAGGGGGAATCGGGGCAGCGCAGCCAGCCCACCGCCCGGCGCTCCCCGGGCGGCAGCAGGCCGGGGGACAGGCGCACTAGGCGGGGTTGGGGGGCCAGGGGATCGCGGGCATAGCCGTTGGCACCGTCGCCCAGGGGGCACGCAGCCGGCAGGTCCAGGCCGGCGGGCACCTCGGCATCGGCGGCACCGTCATTGACCAGTACCAGGGATGACAGGCCGGGCGTCGCCGTGGCCTCGGCCCGCACGACGATATGGCCGATGGGCGTCTTCCCCCGCGCCACGGCTGCCCAGGTGACCAGCGACCAGGCGCGGCGATCCTCGGCGGTGGGCAGGCGGAACCAGGCGATGCCTTTGAGGTTGGGCGGCGCCTCGGCGCGTAAGGTCTTCAGGAAGGCGGCCACGTCAGCGGGCCGGGCCATCAGCTCCGCGGCATGCGCGCCGCCGCCCAGCAGGGGCGTTTCCCCTTCCACCGTCGCCAGGCTGTCGTCGGCGTCCCAGCTGACCCGCGCGCCATAGTCGGGCAGCGCCACGCGGAAGGGCGAGCCGAAGTGCTGCCCGTAGGCCGCGACCCAGCGGGCGGCCTGGGCCGGGTTGAACAGCCCGTCGGTGGGGGCGGCCACGGCATGGACCTGCAGCACCACCTCATCGGGCACCGCCACCACGTCGGCCAGCGCAGGGGCCGGCAGCCAGGTGGGCAGGGCGGTGATGGACAGGCGCGTGCCGCCCAAGTCCCCGCGACTTGGTCCCCCGCCGCCCAGCCGCGCGCGCAGGTCCGTCAGGAAGCGGGCATAGAAGGGCAGACGCGCTGTCGGGCAGTCATGGTCGATCTCCAGCCCCGCCACCGCGACTCCGGCCTCGCGCCAGCGTTCCAGCGGCGCCAGGGCCGCCGCCACCAGGGGGGCGGAATCGGTATCGCTCAACCGGCCGTCAATGCGCACCACCAGGATGACCGGCCGGCCGGCCAGATGCGCGCGCAGGGCCTCCAACCGCGCATCGTTCAGCAGCGCGGGGGCCACGCGCCCCTCCGCCGAGACCTCCGACGCCAGCACACGCCAGGCGGCGACGTCGGGCGCCGCCTGGTCCATGGCCTGACCCAGCGCGGACGTCCAGGCGCGCTGCCAGACATAGATGTCGTTGGGCAAGGGGGTAGGCAATGGACCCAAATGGGGCGCAGGGTGGGACGGCATCAGGCCCGCGGCCGCCGCGCCGGCGCAGATCAGGAACAGGGCGGCCAGAAGGATCCGGGGCCTGGGCAGGGGCATGGGAGGGGGACGGGCGGCAGGGTAGGCTGGACGGACGCATTCTACCGTCGCGCCGGCCCCGCCGAAACGGAATTTCCAAGCCGCCGAAGGTGCGCCTGAAGCTAACCTCAAACCCGCCGCCCGACGGTCTCGCCAGAGGGGCGGCTTTCAGGAGATAATCGGTGTCACGGGATATATAACAGCTTCAGGTAGGCCTCCTAGCCACGTGAGCCCACCCGGACGCCAGAAATTATTTGCCGCGAACTTATTTCCTGTGGGGATGCGGTATCCGGCAGATGCCGGAATGTCCACTCGAACTGGAGAACTGCCAAGATATCCTGGATCCAAGCCCAGTAACTGCTCGAGTTTTCCAACGTCTCCGATGGGTTTGGCAATCGCTTCATGCGCTACCGAAGGCGGAATGACCCATGTTTCAGTTTTACCGATGATACCGGTGGGCACGGATGATTGAATCCCAATAGATCCTTACCATAAGGAGCTAATTCTTCTGGGCGTTCACCCTATTTCTGAAAGCGATCAATGCTGGCGGTTCACCACCTGTGACCTCTATCTGGAATTTGGAGTAAGCGTGCTCGAGGTCGCGATACTTCCGCAGAGTACCTTCACTGAAATAATAGTCCCCAGGTATATGTTCGAGCGGCGTCAGAATCCTTCCCGCTTTTGCGTCGGCGCTGACACCCTCGACCGAACCAGCGAAGGATCTCACCTCCGGGTCCATTGCGGCATAGCGGCGTGCCGCGTCTTCCAGTTCGAGGGCGAACTGCTTGAGGCGCTCCTGATCCATTGTCCTTCTCCCGTAGGAGGCGGCTTGATAGGGAGCAATGCCAGCCACGCTTTCCCTGCATCCGGATGGCGTGATTGACACCGCTGCTGCACAGCCATGGCCGCCAATGGAAATTTCAATCCGATATCAGGTTTTCTCCCGTTCAGCCTTCCTTCTAAAAAATTCGTCCCGTATTCTTTTGAATGTCGGATTTTCCGCTTCCACGACCTGAATTTTGAACTGCGCGTACACATCTTCGAGGTCACTATATTTTCTCAACTTTCCCTCAATGAAAAGCCACGCCCCCGGAACATCTTCGAGAGGTACTATAATATTTCCCGACTTCGCCTCTCGAATTATAGGCTCCAATTCCTTCAATAGGGAAGCTGCCTCCGCCTCCTGATTCGCATAACGCCACAGCAACGCTTCTAGATCAGTCGCAAGTCTCTTTATAAGATCTTGATTCATTTTTTCCTCTAATTTCCTATCGATCCGATTTTGATCGGACTTCCCCATAATGATCTATTTGGCACGATGTACTGTGTCGCACCGCCAACGTGCTGCACCAAACCACCAAGCTCACTCGTAGGTGCCACTTTATTCACAAAAACCGCCGGTGAATCCACCTGAGTGAGAGGTGATATTTGGTAAATGTCATACGTGGGTGCGCTGCTAGTTATCGGTAATGCCAAATATTCATCCAATCCTTTTCCCGACGCTATCGCCTCATCCAAATGTTCCATGGTGGTGAAATATGGTGAGTAAGGGGTAACGCTAGCCCCCTGGGGAACGATCTTAACTAACGGGCTTGATATTTTGCGCAGCTCTGGAATGTCTGATCCTGATCTGACCATGCCCAAACCGCGTTCGTAAACCTGACTGAAACTTGCTTTCGGATCGGCAGCACTAAGTTCTTGCAGGAGCTGCGCCCCCTGTTCGCTATCCAAGTACCGCTTTCCCTCTTCACGAGTGAGCCCCTGGGGTTCAAACGTTTTAGCATCCTTGATCTGCTCGGCATATTGCTCCCGTAAAGTCTTCAGGTCGGGCTTGGGCACCTTTGGCGGCAACGGCGGGTCCGCCGGCGGCGGGGGCAGTTCCTCCGCCACCGGGCGCTTACCGCCCGACGCCGGCTTCACCTTGGCGACCAGGGCGATGAGGGCGTTGATGGTCAGGATGGTGAGGCCGGCGGCGGTGCGTTTGGCGGCCTCGTCCAGATCGTGCTGTGTCTTGGCGGTGGTGGCCAGGGCGATGCCGTGGCCCAGGTCGTTCAGGCCCTGGAACACCGACCAGCCCACCATGGCGTAGCCCACGCCCAGCAGGATGACGTCGATGGCCTCGCCATAACCCGCCAGGTGTCCGCCGGCCCATACCACCAGGAAGCCGGCCAGCCAGTACAGCGTCTCGCGGGTGAACAGGCTTTTGGCCGCCTGCTGCATCTCACGCGGCAGCAGGGGCACGCAGCGGCGCAGCGTGGCGACGACGCGGTCGGTCACCGACCATTGCGAGGGCTGGCCCGGAGGATCCTCGTCCCCCTGGTCGTGCCGGGGCGGGTCCACGGGTGGGGGCGAGAGCGGGGCGACGGCACGGGGGATGAGGAAGGCGCTGAGGCTGCCCATGGCCAGGTCGCGCATCGCCTGGTCGATGAGTTGCGTGTCGCTGACGCGGAAGTCCACCCCTGCACCACCCGGCGCAGGCGCAGGCGGCCGATCGCATCCAGGCCATGCAGGTATTTGATGACGCGGGCGTCCCGCCAAATGGGGCTGCAGGTCGGCCCGCCCAGGGCATAGCGCCGCATGCCGGCGGGAATGGCGCGCGTGGGGCCGATCAGCAGGCGGCCCTCGGGAGTCTCGGCGTCCATCCAGTCGGCCATGGACAGGCCGGCCGCGCCGCCGCCGCTGATGAAACTGTCAGGCACCGCCCCTTCCCCTGCGTTCAAGCCGCGCCACCGCACGGCCCAGGGGGTGAAGTAAGACGATCCCTTGCACGGGAAAGGGGCATATCCCAACAGGCCATAGCCATGGCCAACCTCAGGGCCGGCGGCCTGGCGCGCTGCCTCAGCGTTTCAGGTTCACGATGGCGACGCCGCCCAGGGCCATCAGGCCGCCGATGATGCCCATCACGGTCGGCACCTCGCCCAGCCAGACATAGCCCAGCAGCATGGCCAGGGGCGGCGCGCAGTAGAGGAAGTTGCTGGCCCGGGCGGCGGGCATGCGCGACAGCACAATGGTCCAGGTGGCGTAGGCGATCAGGCTGGGCATGACGCCCAGGTACAGGGCTGCCATCAGGCCGGGCAGGGGAGCGGTCTGGGCCTGGGCGTAGGCGCCGGGCAGCCAGGGCGACAGGGCCAGGGCGCCGATCACCATGTTGCTGGCCGACACGGTCAGCGGCTTGTGCCGGGCGAACAGCGGCTTCTGCACCACGGTGGTGATGGAGTTGCACAGGGCGGCCCCCAGCACCAGCAGGGCGCCCCAGCCCAGCTGCAGTCCGGTGCCGCTGCCCACCGCCTCATTGAGGGCAATCAGGCCGATGCCGCTGAAGGACACGGCGGTGCCGATCCACCCCCAGCGGCCGAATCGCTCCCCCAGCAGGAAGGAGGCGAAGACGGCGGTGATGATGGGGTTGATGTTGATGATGAAGGCGGCCGCACCGGAGGACACCGTGCGCTCCCCCATGTTCAGCAGCGCCGTGTACAGCGCCACGAACAGCAGGCCGCCGGTGGCGAAGCGCCACACCTCGCCCAGGCGCGGCAGGGAAGGCCGGCTGATGAGCAGGTACAGGGCCGCCGGCACCGCCGCGATGGAGAACCGCGCCGCCCCCAGTTCCAGCGGACCGAAGGCCTTGAGGCCGGCGCGGATGGCGGCGAAGGCCGAGGCCCAGATGACGATGGTGACCACAACGATGGCCAAGGTGCCCCCGTCCAGCCGGTTTCCCTTGGAGGGCGCAAGGCCGACGGTTGCGGCGGAGTCACAGGTTGGGGCGAGCGGGGTGGTGGACATGGGCGCGAATCCGGGAGAGGAAGGTGGTACGACATCAGTACGCCCCGGGCGCAGCTGATTGACAATCGATGGAATCGGCAGCCAACTGTGAGCATGGATCACAGCTCCCACCCCTTGCCGCCCTTGGACGCGCTGCGCGCGTTCGAGGCCGCGGCCCGCACGGGCAGTTTCTCCGCCGCGGCGGAGTCCCTGAACGTTACCCATGGCGCCGTCAGCCGGCAGATTGCGAAGCTGGAGCAGTGGCTGGGCCTGCGCCTGTTCCACCGCCAGGCGCGCGGCGTGGTGGTGACGCCGGACGGCCAGCGTCTGTTCCAACGCACCAGTGAGGCCTTCGCCCTCATCGCCGATACCTCCAACCGTTGGACTGAACCGCGCGGCACGGCGGTGGTGCGGCTGACCTCGCTGCCCTCGATCTGCGGGCTGTGGCTCATGCCCCGGCTCGCAGACCTGGAGGGTAGGGAGGCGGACCCCGGCGGCGCACTCCGAATCTTGCTGTCGGTGGACCACCGCGCGCTGGATTTGGCGGATGAGGGCATGGACCTGGCCATCCGCTGTGGCTGGGGCGCCATGCCGGCCCGTGTTTCGCTGAAGCTGTTCGAGGAATGGTGCTATCCCCTGGCGGCCCCGGGCTTGGCGGCCCAGATCGGCGAAGGGGATCCCGAACGCCTGCTGGCATTCCCCTTGATCCACGACTCCGACGCGTCGGGCTGGCGCACGTGGTTCGCCGCCCATGGGCTGGATTACAAGCCGCGCCCGCAGGACCGGCGGTTCGAGGACTACAACCTGGTGCTGGACGCCTGCGTCTGCGGGTTGGGCATCGCTTTGGCCCGGCCGCCGCTGGTGCGGTCCAAGCTGCGCAGCGGCCGGGTGGTGCCGGTGGACCCGCGCACGGCACTGAACCCCACCAGCTATTGGCTGGACCGCCCGCCGGGACGCATGCGCAACGCCGCCGCGGAATTGGCGCGCCGTATCGCGGCGGAGGCCGAGGTGTCGGCGGAGGCGTTGGAGACGTTCCTCAATCCCGGGACACCGGAGGGGCATGGCAGGCCTTTCATACCCTGGACGGCGGCCTGAATGCTGTCCGGATAGGCCAAAACCCCAGGCGCAGCCCACGTAAACCCGGGGCAACCTCCTGCAATGATGATTGACAGATTGATTGCAGGCGGTATGCATGGCGCGACTTGCGGTGCCGGCATCAGGCTGCGGCGGGGTTTCCCACCGTGGCCCGTGTATGGGGCACAGGGCATCGCACCGGAATTGAGCTTCCAGGGTATTCGCACATGATTCGCGCTTTCGTGTTTCCCGGCCAGGGCAGCCAGGCCGTGGGTATGGGCCGGGACTTGGCCGACGCCTTCGCCACCGCCCGCGACGTGTTCGGCGAGGTGGACGAGGCGCTGAAGCAGAAGCTGTCCGCCCTGATGTTCGAGGGCCCGCTGGACGAGCTGACCCTGACCGAAAACGCCCAGCCGGCCTTGATGGCTGTGTCCGTGGCCGTGGCCCGGGTGCTGGAAAAGGACGGCGGGCTGGACCTGGCCAAGGCCGCCCGCTTCGTCGCCGGCCACTCGCTGGGTGAATACTCCGCCCTATGCGCCGCCGGGGCCCTGACCCTGGCCGACACCGCCCGCCTGCTGAAGCTGCGCGGGCAGAGCATGCAGCGCGCCGTGCCGGTGGGCGTGGGCGCCATGGCCGCCATCATCGGCGCCGATTTCGAGGCCGCCCGCGCGATCGCCCAGGATGCCGCGCAGGGTGAGGTCTGCACCGCCGCCAACGACAACGCCCCCGGCCAGGTGGTCATCAGCGGCCACAAGACGGCCGTGGAGCGCGCCATCGCCATCGCGGCCGAGCGCGGGTTCAAGCGCGCCGTGCTGCTGCCGGTGTCCGCCCCCTTCCATTGCCCGCTGATGCAGCCGGCGGCCGACGCCATGGCCGAGGCCCTGGCCGGCACCGCCATCCAGGCGCCGCGCGTGCCGCTGGTGGCCAACGTCATCGCCAGCACCGTCACCGACCCCGCCGAGATCCGCCGCCTGCTGGTGGAACAGGTCACCGGTTCCGTCCGCTGGCGCGAGAGCGTGCTGTTCATGAAGGAACAGGGCGTGGAGCAACTGGTGGAGCTGGGCGCCGGCAAGGTGCTGGCCGGCATGGCCAAGCGCATTGACAAGGACATGACGGCCGTGTCGCTGGGCCTGCCCGCCGACATCGAATCCTTCCTCAAGGCCTGAGCCTGAACCCCTCCTGAGAGAACGATAGGGACCATCCCATGTTCGATTTGACCGGCAAGACCGCGCTCGTCACCGGCGCCTCGGGCGGCATCGGCGCCGCCATCGCCCGCACCCTGCACCAGGCCGGCGCCACCGTCGCCCTGTCCGGCACCAAGGTCGAGGCCCTGGAGGCCCTGGCCGCCGAGCTGGGCGATCGCGCTGTGGTCGTGCCCGCCAATCTGTCCGATCCGGAGGCCGTTGAGGCCCTGGCCAAGGACGCGGAGGCCAAGCTGGGCCATGTGGACATCCTGGTGAACAACGCCGGCCTGACCCGCGACGGCCTGATCCTGCGCATGAAGGATGAGGACTGGGCGTCGGTCATCGACGTGAACCTGACCGCAGCCTTCCGCCTGTCGCGCGCGCTGGTGAAGGGCATGATGAAGCGCCGCTGGGGCCGCATCATCGGCATCACCTCCATCGTCGGTGTCACCGGCAACCCCGGCCAGGTCAACTATGCGGCCAGCAAGGCCGGCATGATCGGCATGACCAAGGCCCTGGCCGCCGAGGTCGCCTCGCGCAACATCACCGCCAACTGCGTGGCGCCCGGCTTCATCGCCACCGCGATGACCGATGTGCTGCCCGACGCGCAGAAGGAAAAGCTGACCGCCGGCGTGCCGGCCGGTCGCCTGGGCACGCCGGACGAGATCGCGTCCGCCGTGCTCTACCTGGCCTCCACCGAGGCCGGCTACGTCACCGGCCAGACGCTGCACGTCAACGGCGGCATGGCCATGATCTGATCGGGTTCCCGTGGGGCTTGGGGGCTTGTCCTTTCGCGGGATGCCCCTAAGTATCGGCGGGGCCCAGCCTTAACAAGGTGTCCCAGTGCCTGCGGGCGCTAGGCAAGATGCGCCTAGCTGTGGTATCTGACGGCACTTTTCCAAAGGATGGGCGCTCGAATTCGTCCTGCCGGACGTGCCCACGCCGATCAGAACAAGTCAGTCAAACAACCCCAACTTTGAAATTCGGGAAGGTATAGGAAATGAGCGACATCGCCGAACGGGTGAAGAAGATCGTCGTCGAGCACCTGGGTGTGGAAGAGGGCAAGGTCACCGACACCGCCAGCTTCATCGACGATCTGGGTGCCGACAGCCT
The DNA here is from genome assembly GCF_007828035.1 of Nitrospirillum amazonense. Taxonomy (GTDB): domain Bacteria; phylum Pseudomonadota; class Alphaproteobacteria; order Azospirillales; family Azospirillaceae; genus Nitrospirillum; species Nitrospirillum amazonense. Next base: position 128,005 of record NZ_VITV01000003.1, read on the forward strand.
CGACACCGTTGAACTCGTCATGGCCTTCGAGGAAGAGTTCGGGATCGAGATCCCGGACGATGCGGCGGAGAAGATCCTGACCGTGAAGGACGCCATCGACTTCATTTCCAGCAAGCAGGGCTGACCCCCTACTTTCCCGGGCTTCAGACGCCGCGCCGCCGATACCGCGCTGGCGTGGCGTCTGGAACCGGAAAAGCCCTTGCTGGTTTTTGTGGGGCCTAGGCGAACACCGGATATTCGGGATTCTCCTCGAGTCCGATTCCAGGCCCAACTTTCTTCTGGAACTAGGTACAGGTCTGACCCATGCGTCGCGTCGTCATCACCGGTCTCGGGTTGGTTACCCCTCTGGGAACGGGCGTTGAGCACTCGTGGAAACAGCTGCTCGACGGCAAGTCGGGTATCCGCGCCATCGACACCTTCGACGTGTCCGACCTGCCGGCCAAGATCGGCGGCATGGTTCCCCGGGGCGACGGCACCAACGGCACCTTCAACCCCGATCTGACGGTCCCGACCAAGGACCAGAAGAAGATGGACGACTTCATCATCTACGGCGTCGCCGCGGCGGCCGAGGCGGTGAAGGACAGCGGTTGGGAGCCGCAGACCGAAGAGGATCGTGAGCGCACCGGCGTCATGATCGGCTCCGGCATCGGCGGCCTGTCCTCCATTTACGAAACATCGCTGCTGCTGGCCGAAAAGGGCCCGCGCCGCATCTCCCCCTTCTTCATCCCGTCGGCCCTGATCAACCTGGTCTCCGGCCACGTGTCGATCATCCATGGCTTCAAGGGCCCGAACCATTCGGCCGTCACCGCCTGCTCCACCGGTGCGCACGCCATTGGCGACGCCGCCCGCCTGATCATGTGGGATGACTGCGACGTGATGGTCGCCGGCGGCGCCGAGGCCGCGATCAACCGCCTGGGCGTGGCCGGCTTCGCCGCCGCCCGCGCGCTGTCCACCGGCTTCAACGAGACGCCGGAGAGGGCCTCGCGCCCCTACGACAAGGACCGTGACGGCTTCGTCATGGGCGAAGGCGCCGGCGTCGTCGTCCTGGAGGAGCTGGAGCACGCCAAGGCCCGTGGCGCCAAGATTTACGCCGAGGTCGTGGGCTACGGCCTGTCGGGCGACGCGCACCACATCACCGCCCCGGCGGATGACGGCAACGGCGGCTACCGCTCCATGGCCATGGCGCTGAAGCGCGCCGGCATGACCCCGGCGGACATCGACTACGTCAACGCCCACGGTACGTCCACCCCCCTGGGCGACCTGATCGAGCTGGGCGCCGTGAAGCGCCTGTTTGGCGACGACCTCAGCGGCGCCTCCATGTCCTCCACCAAGTCGGCCACCGGCCACCTGCTGGGGGCGGCTGGCGCCATTGAGGCGATTTTCTCCGTGCTCGCCATCCGCGACCAGCAAGTGCCGCCCACGCTGAACCTGGACAACCCGTCCGACGAGTGCGCTGGTGTCGATCTGGTGCCGCATAAGTCCAAGAAGCGCCGCGTGCGCGCCGCCCTGTCGAACTCCTTCGGGTTCGGCGGCACCAACGCCTCGCTGATCGTCAAGGAATACACCGGCTCGTGACCGACAAGGTTCCGGCCCCGGGACCCAAGTCCCGGCCTGCATCTTCCCTGGGCCGCCGTCTGTTTCAGGCGGCGGCCCTGGTCGTTCTGGTGTCGGCCGCGCTGGCCTGGGTCGGCTATCACCGCTATGTCGATCCCGGCCCACTGACGCAGGATCGCGTCGTCGTCGTGTCCTCGCGCGGCGGCTTGCAGGCAATGGGGCAAACGCTGGCGGAGGCCGGCGTCGTGCGTGGCGACATCGACTTCGTCGCGGCCGTGCGCGTCAGCAGCGTGCTGGGCGTGGGCAGTCAGGTGCTGAAGCCCGGCGAATACGCCTTCCCGGCCCATGTCTCGCTGAAGGACACGGTTGCCCTGCTGCGCAGCGGCAAGACCGTGGTGCATCGCCTGACCATACCCGAGGGCCTGACCTCCGCCCAGATCGTGGCGCTGATCGAGGCGGAACCCGCCCTTTCCGGCACCGTCACGGAAAAGCCGGCGGAGGGCAGCCTGCTGCCCGAAACCTATTTCTTCGGGCTGAACTACGGTCGCGCACAGATGGTGGAGCGCATGCAGGCCGCGATGCGCAAGGCGGTGGATGAGATCTGGACCGGCCGCGCGGCGGGTGTCGCCCTGAAGTCGCCGGAGGAGATGGTCACCATGGCCTCGCTGGTGGAGAAGGAGACGGGCGTGCCGGCTGAGCGGCCGCACATTGCCGCCGTGTTCTACAACCGCCTAAGGCTGGGCATGCGCCTACAGTCCGACCCCACGGTCATCTACATCCTGACCAATGGCGCCGGGCCCCTGGGCCGGACGCTGACTCACGCCGACCTGGCGGTGGCGTCACCCTACAACACCTATGCCGTGACCGGCCTGCCGCCCGGCCCCATCGCCAACCCGGGCCGTGAGGCCCTGCGCGCCGTGGCCAACCCGATGACCAGCGACGACCTCTATTTCGTCGCCAATGGCAGCGGTGGCCACGCCTTCGCCGCATCCCTGGCCGAGCACAACCGCAACGTCGACAAATGGCGCGACCTGCGGGAAAAGGCGCAGCGGTAGGGGTTATCCGGCCAGCGCGATGGCCTCGTTGCCGTAGAGCGCCGACAGCAGATCGGCGGTGGTGACCATGCCCACCAGACGGCCGGTCTCGTCCACCACCATGGCTTCGTGTGCGCCGGTGGTCATGGCGGGCAGGATGTTGACCACGGGCGTGGTGGCCAGGGCCGTCACGGCCGGTTGTACCAGGTGGCGGATGCCCTGGCGGCCGGGGACGGTGGCCGGCAAGGGCGGGATGACGCCGAGCAGGCGCCCGCCCTCATCGGTCACCGGTACGCTGCGCAGGTGATAGTCGGCCATCAGGCCGCGTACCGTCGCCACCGTGTCCTCCGGCCCCACCGCCACCGGCACATGGGATCGGATGGCGCCGCAGCGGATGTCGCCATGCCGGCGCTGGTAGGCCCGGGCCTCCACCTGGCGGAATACGGCGTCCAGGTCGTCGCGGTCCACGTCCAGCTGCTCACCATAATGGGCCAGCACTTGGTCCAAATCCTCGATGGTGTAGCCGGCACTGTTGCGGGCGACCTGCGGCTGGGCCGGCGCCACGTGGGGATAGCGATGGCGGGTGAGGTTGTTGAAGGCCAGCCCCACGGCGATGAGGAGGAGCGTGTTCACGGCCACGGGTGCGGCGACGAAGCCGAAGCCCGCTGCGTGGATGGCCGGGCCGCCCAGTACGGCGGTCAATGCCACGGCGCCGCCGGGCGGGTGCAGGCAGCGCAAGCAGGACATGGCCAGGATGGCTAGGGCCACGGCGCCGGCGCCGGCCAGCACCGGGTCGGGGATCAGTCTGGCGCACAGCACCCCCGCCAAGCCCGACACCACGTTGCCGCCGAACACTGCCCAGGGCTGAGCCAGAGGCGTGGCGGGGGCCGCAAACACCAGCACGCTGGAGGCGCCGATGGGAGCGACTAGATAGGGCAGGCCGGCCGCGTTCCCGCCCAGCCACCAGCGGCTGACCAGCGTGGTCAGCAGGATGCCCAGCAGGGCGCCGATGAAGATGCGTGCCCGACCCAACGCCGGCAGCGCCGGCTGGACGGGGCGGAAGGAACGCAGGTAGGGATGCATGGAGGGACCGGAACGAAAGACGCGAATAAGATGCGTTAATTATTCATCTTATGAGCCGTCTGTAACACGCCCCAGTCCTGTTGTGAATGCCGCCTTTACCCGGCCGTGCCTCATTCCAGACGGTTGAGCAGGGCAATGTCGGTGGAAACCTCGTCCATGTTGCGCTGCTGGTTGGCGACCATCGTGCCCAAGGACTCCAGGGTACGCTCGATGCGCGCGGTGTTGTCGAACACCTCGTTCATTTGCCCGAAGACGCCGCGATAGCGATCATGGGCGTTGGCGAACTGGTCGCGCGCCTTTTGGATGTGCTCGCCCAATGTGGCCAGATTGGTTTCCATGCCCGCGATGTTGGCTTGTGTCTTGCCCAGGGTGGTCTTGGTATCGGTGGCCAGCTTCTTGACCTCAGTCGCCACGACGGCGAAGCCGCGTCCAGCCTCCCCGGCTCGCGCCGCCTCGATGGTGGCGTTCAGTGCCAGCAGGTTGGTTTGGCCGGCTATGGTGTCGATGATCTTCAGCACGTCGCGCAGGCCGGTCATGGCCTGGGCCATACGGCTGAACTCCGCCGCCAGGGTGCTGGTGTCGGCGTTGTCTTCCGCAGCCTTTTGGCTGGACATCACGACGTCACGGATGCGGTTGATGGTCTGCCGGATTTCGTGCGTCTCCTTCAATACCTGGTCGAACGCGTCACCCAGGCCGGCGCTGGCGTTGAAGTGGTCGATCAGACGGTGAATGATGCCCGACCGCAGGCTGTTCATCAGTTCCGCGCGTTTCAGCGTCGTATAGGTGAAGTAATTGACGAAGCTGGCATAGTGGATCGGAAAATTATCCACGATGGCGTCGTGGAAGGGCTGTCCTGCCTCTTGCTCGAAAAAGACCAGGGCGCTCAGGGTCTGGTTGATGTTGACGCCTAGCAGTTCGCCGAAGGTGGAGAAGCCCGCCGTTGGCGCGGTCCACAGCCCCGTCAGGCCACCCAGTTGCTTGTCGTTGTTCAAACGGCGCAGGATGCAGTCATTCAGCAGCACGGCCACGGGCGCCGGCTTGCCGCGCAGGAAGGCGGCCACGTCCCGCCGGGTCTGATCGACGAAGTCGGTCGGGCGCAACAACAGCAGCTCATCGCCCATGTTGACGTCACAGAAGAAGCTGACGACGCCGCTGTCGGCATCGATCGCGGCGACGGAACGCACGAATAGCTCGTCACCGATTTCGATGCCGAAGGTCTGGCGGCCCAGGGTGTCCATCACACGCCCTGGCGTAGTCTTCAGGACACGGGCCAGCACGTCGGCGAAGCGGTCCACCCGGCCGGTTGCCGGATCGATCACCGCGCTGACGGTGCGCCGGTCGGGGTCCGCCTCTGCCACGACGAAGCGGGTGGGGGTGCGTTCGAAGTTCTGGCTCTTCAGCACGCCGTAATGCTTGCCCGGTGCCAGCTTCAGAAAGGCGATGACGGCCCGGTTCTCAAGAACCCGTCCATCGGCGTAGAGATAGGTGTTCTTGAAATCCAGCTTGCCGCCGGCCGATCCCCCGACGAACAGACAGGGGAAGCGGCGGCTGGCATACACCGCTTCCATGAAATAGTTCTCGCTGTTGGATAGGCCGTCGATGAAGGTGAGGGCCAGCGTATCCCGATAATCCAGGGTGAAGGCCGGCCTGATCCCGGCTAGGCCCTCGCCGATGCGAGCCACCCGCTCCTCCCGGGTGCGCGACGGCTTCCCTTGCCGGATGTCGTCATTGCACAGCGGCGCTGTATGTATGCTGACGCCGGCGAACAGGTCGGGGGAGTAGACCTGGATGACGATGGTGGACCACCGGTCACCGGCCGGGCAATAGAGGGGACCCGGCTCTCCTGTACCGTCGCACAATTCCCCGGCCGTGGAGGTGGCCAGCAGCGGCGTGGTTCCGGCGAGGCGGCGTAGCGCCTCCGCCTGGCGCGCGAAATCGAGGTGCGGCGAGATGAAGGCCAGGGCCAGCGCCGCCGGTCTGTCTCCAAACCGAAAGGTCCCGGCGTCCACGCCGCCCAGATGGTCATCCGTGTTGGTCACCCGGACCAACGGTCCCCCTGTGGATGTCCCGCCAGGGAGCGGAAGGGCGGCGGCGGAAATGGTCATCGGACGGTTCCTCCAAATTGGTCACACCATAGGCGACCCCCTCTGCGGGGGGCTTCGCCGGAATCGGGTCGCGGCGGAAATGATGGCGTTGCTTCGCTCAAGAGAGCCATGAAACATGTAAATGAAACATTAAATGACGGGCCCGCCCCGGTTTGGGGTGATGGCCGGTAATTGAATGGCTTTGCTGGACAATTTCCTGGAACGACTACTGCTCAAGTCGAGAAGGGTGATTCCGGACCAAGAAAAAAGCCCATCCCCCGGGAAAGGGGGATGGGCACGGGCGGACGTTAGGGTAGGGACCGGGTGGATGGGAGCCGCACCCGGGCAGTCAAGGACGCCGCCCGATTTCAAGGTTGAGATGAAGGGATGACGCGGATGCCGCTCAGTTCAGCGGCGTCTGGGCATGGCTGACCGCCGATGCCAGGTGCGCGACGCAGTGGCGGTGGTCGGTGCCGCCGGGGGTGTGGCCCATCTCGGCGCAGGCGCGGGCCTCCGGCACCGGCTGCTGGGCGGCGGCGGCCTGGGTCTTCAGGCTGTCGACGCAGGCGGCGAAGTCCACGTTGGCCGGGGCCAGGCCCAGCGTGTCGCGGCAGACGCGGCGCGCGGCGTCGGTCTGTGCGGCCGTGATGGTGATGGCGGGCACTTGGGTGCCTGCTGCGGCGGTCCCTGTCGTGGCGGTGCCAGACGCCTGGGCGGCGCCTAGGGGAATGGCCAGGGCGACGGCCAGCACGGGGATCAGGGCCAGGGTCTTGGTAAAGCGCATGTTTTCCTCCTTGTGATGAATGATGTCGGGTTAGGGATCAGCCGTGGCTGACCTGCAGCTTGGCGGCGAATTCCTGGTGGCGGGCGACGTCGCCGTCGTCGATGACCACCCGTTCGCCCTGGCCCCGCCGGCGGTCCATCCAGCTGCTGATCAGCTCGGCGCAGGTATGGTCCATGAACCAGAGCGAGCGCAGGCGCAGGGTGACGCGCTGGGCGGGGGGCAGGCTTTCCAGCGCCTTGGCCAGGCGGGGAAGCTGCACCAAGCTGGCAGAACCGGACAGCACCACCTCCCACTCGCCCGCCCCCTTCTCGCGTGTGATGACCAGCAGGCGCAGGCGGCGTACCTGGGGCAGCAACTCGATGAGGCTGAGGCCCAGGCCCACCAGCACGCCGGTCAGAAGGTCGGTGGCGACCACAGTGACCAGGGTGGCGGCCCAGATGGCGGCCGGCAGGGCGCCATAGCGTTCGAACAGATGGCGGGCGTGGGCCACGCTGACCAGGCGATAACCGGTGACCACCAGCACGCCGGCCAGGGCCGACATGGGGATGGCCTGCAGCAGCCAGGGCAGCAGGGCGACGGCGCCCAGGATCCACACGCCGTGCAGGACGGTGGAGGTGCGGCCCGCGGCGCCGGCCTGCACGTTGGCGGAACTGCGCACGATGACGCCGGTCATGGGCAGGGCGCCGGCCAGGCCGCAGAGCAGGTTGCCCACGCCCTGGGCCGTCAGTTCGCGGTTGTAGTTGGTGCGCACACCGTCGTGCATGCGGTCAACCGCCGCCGCCGACAGCAGGGTTTCGGCGCTGGCGATGAAGGCGATGGCCACCGCCATGACGATCAGCTTGGGCTCGAGCAGGCCGAAGCCGTTGGCGACGTCCGGCGGCTGGATGGCGGCCCACAGGCTTTCCGGCACCGCCACCTTGGCCACCGGCAGGTTCAGCAGTGTGGCCGCCAGGGTGGCGGCGACGACGCCCACCAGGGCGCCCGGCACCAGGCGCAGGCGCTGGGGCCGCACCCATTCCCACACCAGCATGGTGGTGATGGTCAGCAGGCCGATGCCCAGCGCCGTCTCGGCCGCGTCGCCGCTGAAGGGGAACAGGCCGAAATACGCAGCGGGCGCGGCCAGGATGTTGGCCAGGCCGCCGGCCTGTGGCTTGGCGTCCAGCATGACGTGCAACTGGCCCGCCACGATCAGCACGCCGATGCCGGCCAGCATGCCGTGCACCACGGCGGGGGAGATGGCGCGGAACCACTGCCCCAGCTTCAGCATGCCGGCCGCCATCTGGATCAGGCCGGCCATGATCAGCACGGGTCCCAAGGCGCCGATGCCGGCATCGCGGATCAGTTCGAAGACGATGACCGCTAGGCCAGCGGCGGGGCCGCTGACCTGCAGGGGCGACCCCGCGAGCAGGCCGACGACGATGCCGCCGATGATGCCGGTGATCAGCCCCTTTTCAGGCGGCGCGCCGGAGGCGATGGCGATGCCCATGCACAGCGGCATGGCCACCAGGAAGACCACGATGGACGCGGGGAGGTCCCGCGCCAGCGTGGCGGGAAAAAAACGCTGCATCATCACGCTCCCTTACTCGGCCGCGGTGACGTGATGGGCGTGCTGGGCGCAGCAGGGATCGGCCACCGCGCGGCGCATGCCGCGCACGGCCACCTGAAGGGTCTGGTTCTTGTCGCCCACGGGCAGAAACTTCCCCGTCTCGCCGTCCAGGGCCAGGATGTGGCCGTTCTCCAGGTCGAAGAACCAGCCGTGCAGGTTCAGCTGCCCGGCGGCGAGCTTGGCGGCGACGGAGGGATGGCTGCGCAGGTGGTTCAGCTGCGCCACCACATTCTCCATGGCCAGCACGCGGGCGGCCTCCGCCTCCGGCAGCAGGCTGTAGGCCTCGCGCAGCACATGGCGGGCGCTTTCGGCGTGGCGCAGCCAGGCAGCCACGTTGGGCATGTCCTTCAGCGCCTCGGGCTTCAGCAGGGCCTTCATGGCGCCGCAGTCGGAATGGCCGCAGACGACGATGTCGTTCACGCCCAGGCCCACCACCGCGTATTCGATGGCGGAGGAGACGCCGCCGTTCACCTGGCTGAAGGGCGGGACGATGTTGCCGGCGTTGCGGCAGACGAACATCTCGCCCGGGCCGCTCTGGGTGATGATCTCCGGCACAACGCGGCTGTCGGCGCAGGAAATCACCAGCGCCTTGGGCTGCTGCCCGTGGTGGGCCAGCTTGCGGTACAGCGACCGCTGTTCGGGGAAGACAACAGATCGGAAGTGCGACACGCCGTCGATGATGCTGTCCATAATGGAAACCCTCGCGTTCAAGTCGATGATCCCTGGCCGGACGGTGGGGGGCGAAGGGCGCCTGGAACCACCGTCCCCGTTGGGGGCCATCAAGACTTAAGGCCTGAGTTTTTCCCGGATACGTTTCGATTATGACAAAGTGTGTCGGCCGACCTTTTGTGCCGGATCATCCCGTTTCGGAATCGTAATGATGACCGAAAGCCCGCCCTCCGCCCGGTTGTTCAGGGTGATGGTGCCGCCCTCGCGCGTCACCGCCTGGCGGGCGATGGTCAGGCCCAGGCCGGTGCCGCCCGTCCCCCGGTTGCGGGATTCCTCCAGCCGGTGGAAGGGTTCGAACACCGTCTCGAACTGCGCTTCGGGGATGCCCGGGCCATCATCGCTAATGGTGATGACGGCGCTTTTGCCCGTGTCCCGCACCGTGACCCGGGCCGTGCCGCCATAGGCGATGGCGTTGTTGATGATGTTGGAAAAGGCCCGGCGCATGCCCAGCGGCCGCAGGGTCAGGGGCAGGCGCTCCGGCCCCTCATAGCTGGCGACATGGCCGGCGTCGGTGGCGTTGTCGACCAGGGTAGACAGCAGGGCCGGCAGGTCGGTGCGGCGCGGCTTTTCCGGATCCTCCTCACCGCCCAGATAGTCCAGCAGGTCGTTGACCATGCCTTCCATCTCATCGAGGTCGCTGTCGAAGGCGGCGCGGTCCTCGGCATTGGGCAGGAAACCGGCGCGCAGGCGTAGCCGGCCAATGGGCGTGCGCAGGTCGTGGGAGACAGCGGCCAGGGCCTCCGTCCGGCTGGTGATCAGGCGGTCGATGCGCCGCTGCATGGCGTTGAAGGCCTGGGCGACGTGCCGGATCTCCTGCGGCCCCCGCGTGGGGACGAAGACCGGGGGGCCGTTGCCCACCGCGTCCGCCGCCTTGACCAGCATCTTGAGGGGGGATGCCAGGGTCTGCACCAGGAACAGGGCCATCAGCAGCACACCGATGGACAGCAGGGCGATGGAGCCCAACTGGGCATAGATGACCGGCACGGTGGAGGGCAGGTCGGTGACGCCGAAACGCAGCGTGCTGCCGTCCAGAAGGCGCACGTCGCCGTCAAACGCCTTCACCGGCGTCCCGGGCCCCGTGCGCAGGCGCAAGTCCATGCCGGCCAGGGCGGCCCGGTGCTCGATCATCTCATGGCGCAATAGCCAGCTGGCGGGGTTGTCGCCTTGCGCCTCACGCGCCTGGGACGCATCCACCCAGGTGAAGGTCAGGTAGGGTGAGGAGAGAGAGGACGCGACATTTCCCCGCCGCGCCGGATCGATGGCGGACAGGACATGGCCGGCCGTCTCCACCTGCTCCGCGATGTGCCAGGTCTGGGTCTCGTCGCCGTAATGCTGCTCCGCCTGGCCCAGCACGATGGCGTTGCCGATGACGGCCAGCAGCACCGCGCCGAAGAGCACCAGACCCAGGCGGCCGATCAGGCTGCGCGGCCAGAGGTGGCCCCAGCGGTGAATGCCGAGCCGGGTCACAGCGTCGCCACGTCGGCGGTGAAGATGTAGCCGACGCCGCGTATGGTGCGGATCAGGCGGTTCTCATCGCCCAGCTTGCGCCGCAGGCGGCTGACCAGCACGTCGACGCTGCGGTCGTTCACCTCACCCAGGCGGGCGCGGGACAGCTCCAGCAGGCGCTCGCGCCCGATCACGCGCTGGCGGTTCTCCAGGAAGCTGACCAGCAAGTCATGCTCCGCCCCCGACAGATCTACCGCCACGCCGTCGGGGTCGGTCAACTCGCGCCGGCGCCGGTCCAGGCGCCAGCCGGCGAAAACCATGACGTCCTGGGGCGCCGAGCCGATGGACCCGGCGCTGGTGCCGTTGTTCGCGGCGCGGCGCAGCAGGGCGCGGATGCGGGCCAGCAGTTCCTTGGCGCGAAAGGGCTTGGGCACATAGTCGTCGGCGCCCATCTCCAGCCCCAGCACCATGTCGATCTCCTCGCCATGGGCGCTGACCATGATGATGGGCACCTGGCTGGCGCGCCGCAGATCCCGGCAGATGTCCAGCCCGCTCTGGCCCGGCAGCATGACGTCCAGCAACACCAGGTCGAAGCTGCCCTGGCTCAGCGCGTCCGCCATCTCCCGGCCGTCGCGCACGCCGGTAGCCTCGAACCCGTTCTCCTTGAGCACGCGCAAGATCAGGGTGCGCATGGCCGGATCGTCCTCGACCAGCAGGATGCGCGCAATGGATAGGCTGTTCATCGGCCTTTAAATAAGGGCCGTACGCCGCCTTTCCAGGGGCGAACGCCGATCCATGCTGCGTATGCACAGAAGGGACGGAAAAAGGCCGCCTCAAGCCTTCTTTTCCCAACCCTTGTCGGTCTGCTGCCAGTAGGTAAGGTCCAGCCCCGCCTCCTTGGCGGCCTTCCAGCGCTGGCGGGCGGCGGCCACCGCGTCGGGGTCGATGCCGTCGAAGATGTCGCAGACGCGGGTGTATTCGGCCATGCGGGCGCTGGTGGCGCCGTCGGTCAGGAACAGCACCTGGGCGTCGTTGGGCCGCTCATCCACCGCCGTCAGCCAAATGGGCTGGTCGGCGGCGTGGCCGTCCTTGGCCGTGCCGTGAGGCAGGAAGCTGTCCGGACGCCAGGTCCACAGGTGCTGGGCCAGCTGCTCCGCCCGCTCTTCCACCGTCGACAGCACCACCGCCCGCCAGCCGCGCGCCAGCGACCGTTCCAGCAGGTCGGGCAGGGTCTGCTCCAGGCTGCTGCGCTGCAGGTGGTAGAAGTTGACCTCGGTCATGGGGCGTCCGACGGCAAAGGAAAGGGGCGGCCCGTGACCCGAGCCGCCCCGATCTTACCCTGACTGCGAAGGCTTTTGTCAGCCTTCGTAATAGTCGGCGACCAGCCGGTCCAGCAGGCGGACGCCGTAGCCCGAGGCGCCCTTGGGTACGGTGGCGCCGTCCTTCTTGGTCCAGGCGGTGCCGGCGATGTCCAGGTGGGCCCACGGCACGTCATTGACGAAGCGCTGCAGGAAGACGGCGCCGATGATGCTGCCGGCCTTGCCCGGGCTGCCGATGTTCTTCATGTCGGCGACATCGCAGTCGATGTCCTTGTCGTAAGCCGCCCCCAGGGGCAGACGCCACAGCGTCTCGCCCGTCTTGAGGCCGGCGTCGGTCAGACGCTGCGACAGCTCGTCGTTGTTGGAGAACAGGCCGGCGTGCTCATTGCCCAGCGAGACGATGATGGCGCCGGTCAGGGTGGCCAGATCGACCATGAAGCGCGGCTTGAACGTCGCCTGGGTATACCACAGGGCATCGGCCAGGATCAGGCGGCCCTCGGCGTCCGTGTTCAACACCTCGATCGTCTGGCCGGACATGCTGGTGACGACGTCGCCCGGGCGCTGGGCGTTGCCGTCGGGCATGTTCTCCACCAGGGCGACCACGCCGACGACGTTGGCCTTGGCCTTGCGGCCGGCCAGGGCGGCCATCAGGCCGATGACGGCACCGGAGCCCGCCATGTCCCACTTCATATCCTCCATCCCGGCGGCCGGCTTGATGGAGATGCCGCCGGTGTCGAAGGTGACGCCCTTGCCCACGAACGCCAGGGGGGCTGCCCCCTTCTCACCGCCGTCCCAGCGCATGATGACCAGCCGCGGCGGCTTGGCCGAGCCCTGGCCCACGCCCAGCAGCGCGCCCATGCCCAGCTTCTTCATCTGCTTCTCGTCCAGCACCTCGACCTTCACGCCCAGCTCGGTCAGGGCCTGGCAGCGCTCGGCCAGGGTCTCGGGGTAGATGACGTTCGGCGGTTCCGACACCACGTCGCGGGTGAGGAAGACGCCGTCGGCGATCTTCTCCAGTTTGCCGTAAGCCTTCTTGGCGGCGGCATGCTCGGCCGTGGCCAGGGTCAGCTTCTTCAGCGTCGGCTTCTGGTCCTTCGGCTCCTTGGTCCGGTACTTGTCGAAACGGTAGGAGCGCAGGCGGGCGCCGTAGCCGACGTTGGCGGCGAAGGTGGCCGGCGCCAGGATCAGGCCGTCATGGCCGTCCAGCACCAGGGTGGCATCAGGGTCGCCGGCGCGGGCCAGGCTGGCGGCCACGGTGCCGCCCAGCGACTGGGCCGTCAGGTCCGTCACCTTCTCGGCGGCGCCGATGCCCACCAGCAGGATGCGCGCATAGTCGGTGCCGCCGGGGGCCAGCAGGGTCAGCGTCTCATCCGCCTTGCCGGTGTAGCGGCCGGCTTCCATAGCGCGGGCCAGGGCACCGCCGCTCTTCTGGTCCAACTCGGCGCCCAGGCTGCCCAGGCCGCGGCCCTGCGACACCGTGATGGCCAGGACGCCGGATTGCGGCAGGGCGTTCTGGGCGTAAGCGATCTTCATCTTGCCTCTCTTGGTCGGTCCCTTGGGATCCTTGGAACGGGGGCGCCTCTGGGCGCCTGGACCCGTCCGGATGGCTTCGCCTTATGGCGTTGGAAGTCCTATACAGGATTTCTGAATGTTGTACGTCAACGCTCGAAATCCAGACCTTTTGTCCCAGGCGGTTGTTTCCGGAGACGGGAGTCGATAAGAACTGCGTGCCAAGCCTAGTCGGGCGGGGTTCCATGCCGGCTGTCGTCGGCTTGGCGGCGGGGTGTCGCGCCCTGGTTTCGCCAAATTGTGGGGCCCTATAGTGGCCAGGCCGCCGGTGCCCCTGATATGGGGCGCCGCGGTGGTCGGATCGGCGGGATGCGCGGGCGCCGTGGTGGCGGGCGCCGGTCCCGCCTTGTGTGTTGTGGAGCACGATGAACCTGATCGGCCGGTATTTGTCGCGCAACCTCGTCGTGGCGATGATTTTCATCACGGCCGGGTTGTCCTCGACCATCTGGATGACGCAGTCCCTGCGCCTGATCCAGCTGGTGGTCGAGGGCGGGGCGCCGATCAGCATGTTCCTGCGCCTTGCGTTTTCCACCCTGCCGACCTTCCTGGCGCTGGTCATGCCCTGGGGCGTGCTGATCGCCACGCTGTTCACCTACAACCGCCTGACGCTGGACAGCGAGCTGGTGGTCATGCGCGCCGCCGGCATGGGGCCGCTGACGCTGGCCCGGCCCGCGCTGCAGCTGTCGGCCATCGTGCTGTTCCTCTGCCTGCTGCTGAACCTGTTCCTGGCGCCGGCGGCGCAGCGCGAGTTCGTGCGCCTGCGCGAGGAGATCCGCACCGACTATTCCTCCGTCCTGCTGCGCGAAGGCACGTTCAACGACGTGGGCGAGGGCAAGACCGTCTATGTCCGCCAGCGCGGGGCGGAGGGCATGCTGAACGGCCTGATCATCTACGACAACAGCAAGCCGCAGCGCCCGGTGATGACCATCGCCGACCATGGCATCCTGGTGACGGCCGAGGCCGGCCCCCGCGTCATCGTCTATGACGGCGTGCGCCAGGAATACGACCGGGACACCGGCCACGCATCCAACCTGGAATTCAAACGCTACACGGTGGACCTGAAAGTGCTGAACGCCGGGGAAGCCCAGCGCTGGCCTGACCCGCGCGAACGGACGCTGAGCGACCTGCTGTTCGACACCGGCAACCCGACCGACACCCAGCTGCGCCCGCGCCTGAACCAGGAGCTGCACCAGCGTTTCGCGACACCGCTGCTGGCGCCGGCCTTCGCCATGATCGCGCTGACGGCGCTGATGTCCGGTGAATTCTCGCGCCGGGGGCAGGCCCGCCGCATCGCCTTGGCCGTGGTCTTCGGCATGCTGCTGCAGGCCATGATGCTGGGCATCTCCAACCTGGCGGTGAAGACCCAGGCCTTCAATGCCGTGCTGTATGTCGTGGGCATTCTGCCGGTGGCTATCGGCTACTGGTACCTTGAGAATTGGCGGCGTCTGAGCCGGGGAGCGGCGGGCCGGTCCGGCACCACCCCGCCGGCGGGGCCGCCCGCCACGGGACCTTTGGGCGGAAAGGCGGCCTGAAATCATGCGCATCTCGCCCACGCTGTCCGTCTACATCACTCGCCAGTTCGTGTTCTGGTTCCTGATCATCCTCGGGGGCATGCTGGCGCTCGTCCTGCTGCTGGACACGGTGGAGCTGCTGCGCCGGGCCGCCGCCAAGACGGACGCCACCTTCCAGATCGTGCTGAGCATGGCGCTGCTGAAGCTGCCGGAGATCGGCCAGCAGATCTTCCCCTTCGGCGTGCTGTTCGGGGCCATGTATACCTTCTTCCGCATGACCCGCAGCGCGGAGCTGGTGGTGGTGCGCGCCGCCGGCATTTCCGTGTGGCAGTTCATGACGCCGGTGCTGCTGACATCCCTGGTGGTCGGCATCCTGAACATCACACTGCTCAGTCCCGTGTTCGCCACCATGCTGGCGCGGTATGAGCAGCTGGAAAGCCGCTATCTGCGCGGCCAGCAGAGTTCCCTGGACGTGGCGCGCTCCGGTGTCTGGCTGCGCCAGGTACAGGAGGGGGATAACGGCAACTACCTGATCCACGCAGAATCCGTGGGGCCAGGCAAGCCGGTGAACCTGCGCACCGTTACCATCCTGCTGTTCAATGGCAGCGACCAGATTCCGGTGGGCCGCCTCGATTCCGAAACGGCGGAGCTGCAGAAGGGCCAGTGGGTGCTGCGCAACGCCTGGCTGAACCGGCCGGGCCGCCCGACCCAGCATGTCGACGGCATGGCCCTGCCGACCGACCTGACGGAAGCCCGCATCCAGGAAAGCTTCGCCCCGCCGGACACGCTGTCGTTCTGGGAACTGCCGAGCTTCATCCAGACGCTGGAGCAGGCGGGCCTGTCGTCGGTGCGGCACCGCATGTACTACGAGTCGATGCTGGCCGTGCCCGCCTTCTTCTGCGCCATGGTCTTCCTGGCCGGCACTTTCTCCCTGCGCCATGCCCGCCGGGGCGGCACCTTGCAGATGCTGGGCACCGGCCTGGTGACGGCGCTGGTGCTGTTCGTCAGCCAGAACATCATCCAGGCGCTGGGCCGCAGCGGCGTGCTGCCCGTCTTCCTGGCCGCCTGGGCGCCGGCCGGCGTCTGCCTGATGCTGGGAACCGCCGCCCTGCTGCACCTGGAGGATGGCTGAGCACCATCCTCGCGCCGCACACCGGCTTGCGGGGGCCGTTTGCCTTCGCCCCCCCTTGGCTCTATAAGTTCCGTTCTTCGTTTCTCCCCGGTCCCCGCTTTTCCGGTAAGGTCAGATGATCCAACTTTCCCGCCGTTCCGCCGCTGCCGTGCTTGCCTTCGGCCTGACCCTGGGCACGAGCCTGGCCACGCCCGCGCTGGCGCAGCTGGCCGGCCCCCGGACGGCCGCCGCCACCAACGGCATGGCCCTGGGCCCGCGCCTCGCGGCCCAGCCGCAGGGCCAGCAGGAAGAGCGCATCGTCGCCGTGGTGAATGACGAGGCCATTTCCCAGACCGACCTGGCCGGCCGCATGCGCCTGGCCATCGTCAACACCGGCCTGCCCGACACGCCGGACGTGGAACAGAAGCTGAAGCCCCAGGTGCTGCGCCTGCTGATCGACGAGAAGCTGGAGCTGCAGGAAGCCAAGAAGCAGAACCTGGTGGTGACGGACGAGGAGGTGGACCGGGAGTTCGCCCGCCTGGCCAAGCAGAACAAGGCCCCCTCACCGGAAAGCTTCGCCGCCAACCTGGAACGCGAAGGCGTGCCCGTCGCCGCCCTGAAGGACCAGATGCGCGCCAACATCGCCTGGAACAAGGTGGTGCAGCGCCGCATCCGTCCCACCATCCAGGTGAGCGACGAGGAGATCGACAGCCGCACCTCGCGCATCATCGCGAACGCCGGTAAGCCCGAGTACCTACTGACGGAAATCTTCATCTCCGTCGACAATCCCAAGCTGGACCAGGACGCCCACCAGCTGGCCGACAAGTTGGTTGGTGAGATCACTCACGGCGCCAACTTCGCCGCCGTGGCCCAGCAGTTCTCGCAGAGCGCCACGGCCGCGGCCGGCGGCGACATGGGCTGGGTGCAGCAGGGGCAGCTGGAGCCGGCGCTGGATCGCGCGCTGCAGCGCCTGCCCACGGGCCAGGTTTCGGTGCCGCTGCGCGGCGCCGGTGGCTACTACATCTTCCTGGTCCGGGACGAACGCACGGTGACCGGTGGCGATCCCGCCGACATCCAGGTGTCCGTGGGCCAGGTGGTGGTGCCCGTTCCGCCCGGCACGGACGTCCAGGCGCTCGGCCAAGCCGTGAAGAAGGTCGGTGACACCTCGCACAGCTGCGAGGCTCTGGCCGCTGCCGCCAAGGCCAACCTGCCGGGTTCCACCACCCGTGCCCAGCCCATGACCCGCCTGGGTGACATCCCCGGTGAGCTGTCAAAGCTGATCGGCCGTCTGGGCGTGGGGCAGGCCACCGACCCGCTGGAAACCCAGGCCGGCCTGATGCTGTTGATGGTGTGCGACCGCAAGGTGCCGGAGGGCAGCGCCCCGCCGCGCGACCAGGTGGCCAACATGATCGGTGGCGAGCGTATGGACATGCTACAGCGGCGCAACCTGCGCGACCTGCGGCGCGCTGCCACCATCGACATCCGTAGCTGAGGGGCGGGGGCGACAGCCCCCGATCCGTTTCATGACCGCGTCGCTTTCCTCGTCCCCCTTGCCCCTGGCCCTGACCATGGGCGAACCGGCCGGCATCGGCGGCGAGATCGCCTTGATGGCCTGGCGGCTGCGGCGTGACCGGGGCCTGGCGCCTTTTTTCCTGATCGACAGTCCGGACCGCCTGGCGGCCCTGGCCCGCGCCACCGGCCTTGATGCCCAGGTGCGGGAGATCGCCGACCCAGCGGAAACCGCCGCCGTCTTCGATGAGGCCCTGCCGGTCCTGCGCCAGGATCTGGCCGCCCCTGTGGTCCCGGGCCAGCCGGATCCGGCCAACGGCAGCGCCGTCATCGCCAGCATAGACCGGGCCGTGGCCCTGGTGCGGACGGGCCAGGCGGCGGCCGTGGTGACCAATCCCATCCAGAAAAGCAGCCTCTACGCCGCCGGCTTCCGCCATCCCGGCCACACCGAGTACTTGGCCCACCTGGCTGGGATGACGGAGGAACCGGTGATGCTGCTGGAGGGGGGCGGCCTGCGCGTCGCCCTGGCCACCATCCATGTGGCGCTGAAGGACGTGCCTGGCCTGCTGACGCCGGCGGTGCTGCTGCACACGGCGCGGACGACGTATCAGGCACTGCGCCGCGACTTCGGCCTCAGCCAGCCGCGCCTGGCCGTGGCCGCGCTGAACCCGCACGCGGGCGAGGGCGGTGCCATGGGGCGGGAGGAGATCGAGATCATCGCCCCCGTTGTGGCGACCTTGCGGGAAGAGGGGATGGCCGTCGCCGGCCCGCTGCCGGCCGATACCCTGTTCCATGCCGGCGCGCGCGCCACCTACGACGCCGTCATCTGCCAGTATCACGACCAGGGGCTGATCCCGTTGAAGACCCTGGATTTCGACACGGGTGTCAACATCACCCTGGGCCTGCCCTTCATCCGCACTTCCCCCGACCACGGCACCGCCCTGTCCCTGGCCGGCACGGCCAAGGCCAGCCCGTCCAGCCTGGTGGCGGCCCTGCTGTCCGCCAATCGCCTGGGGCGGCAGCGCGCCGCCGCCTGACTTTCTCTTATCAAGACCGCCCCATGACCAGCCTTGTCCACCTGCCGCCCCTGCGCGACGTCATCGCCCGTTTCGACCTGGGCGCCCGCAAGGCGCTGGGTCAGCACTTCCTGCTGGACCTGAACCTGACGGCGCGGGTGGCCGCTGCTGCCGGCGACCTGGCCGGCGTCACTGTCATCGAGGTGGGCCCGGGCCCTGGCGGCCTGACCCGCGCCCTGGTGGAAAGCGAGGCCAAGGCGGTGGTGGCGGTGGAGCGGGACAGCCGTTTCGTCGCCGCCCTGGCCGATGTGGTGGAGGCCGCTGCCGGCCGCTTGACCATTGTGGAGGGCGACGCGCTGGAGGTCGACATGACCGCCATCGCCCCGGCGCCGCGCGCCATCGTCGCCAACCTGCCCTACAACGTAGGGACGCCCATGCTGGTGGGCTGGCTACGCCAGATCCAGGAATTCCGCAGCCTGACGCTGATGTTCCAGAAGGAAGTAGTGGACCGCATCGTCGCCACGCCACGCACCAAGGATTACGGCCGCCTGGCGGTCATGAGCCAGTGGCTGGCCGACGCGCGGCTGGTGTTCGACATCCCGCCGCAGGCCTTTTCCCCGCCGCCCAAGGTCATGTCGGCGGTGGTGCACATCACCCCGCGCGCCCTACCGGCCGACGCCCCGTCATTCAAGGATATGGAGCGGGTGGTGGCAGCATGCTTCAACCAGCGGCGCAAGATGCTGCGCGCCGGGCTGAAGGGCCTGGTGGCCCAGCCCGAACCCCTGCTGGAAGCCGCGGGCATCCTTCCCACGTCCCGGGCGGAGGAGGTGGACGTGGCGGGTTTCGTGCGCCTGGCCCACGCCTGGCGGGCGCACCAGGACGTGCAGGGTTAACAAACCGCCCACGGTTAGATTGTCTCCCGGTTCTGCCTGTTATGCGGTTCACGCAGGCTGTCCATGCCTGAGTGGTGACGCGTTTATGATGCCCGTCACTCCCGCCCGCGCCTCGCTTCGCTAGCTTTGCGATACGGAACGACGCTGAAATTTGGGGATGACACCATGACCAAGCAGATCAATCACTGGGTGCGCCGCCTGCTACCCGCCCGCCTGCTACCCACCTTGGGCGTGCTGCTGCCCATCGCCGCCTGCAGCGGCGCACCGGACCATGACTACGTCCAGGTGGCCGACGAAAACCCCGCCTTTTCCAGCTGCTCCCAGTCCGCCTTCGACCTCTATCCCGGGGTCGAGCAAGGCGCCTTGCGCGCCGATCACCTGAACGCCTGCCTGGCCACCCGCCAGGCCAACGCCAACGATCAGGTTGCCGTGGCCCGCATCCACAGTTTCTGAGATCGGTGCCCGTCGTTCCGCTGTTGAATTAGGCGTTCCCAAATCCCCGGGCCGCCTTGGGCGACGTGGGGTGATACACCCGCCAGACGCGCCGCATCTGGCGGGTGGACGCGAAGCCCGCCCGCTCCGCCACGCTTTCCATGTCCAGCCGCGTATGGCCCAGCAACTGGGCCGCCAGCGCCACCCGCAGCCGGTTCACATAGTCCGGCAGGGTCATGCCCGTATGCTCGTTGAACAGCCGCGACAGATGGCGGGGGCTGGCGCCCGCCACGTCGGCCAGGGACTCTTGCGTCCAGGGGCGGGCCGGGTCGGCGGCGATGGCGTCCTGCACGCGGTGGACTGCCGGATGCACGTGGTTGCGTCCCTCCAGCCAGGCTGACAGCTGCGGATCGCCGCCCGCCCGCCGCAGGTAGACCACCAGGGCACGCGCCGCGGCCAAGGCCACCGCCGGCCCCACCATCTCCGCCACCAGATGCAGCATCAGGTCGATGCCGGCGGTGACACCGGCGCTGGTCGCCACCAGGCCATCCTCGACATACAACCGGTTCTCCAGGACCCGCGCCCGGGGTGCCAGGCGCGCCAGGGTCTCACAATCGCTGTAGTGGGTGGTGCAGGGCCGGCCGTCCAGCAGGCCGGCGCGGCCTGCCAGCAAGGCGCCGGCGCAGATGCTGACCAGCCGGTGGCGGGGCCGGACGCGGCGCCGCAGCCACTCGACGATGGCCTGGTTGCCGCTTTCCGTTTCCGCCGCGTCCGGCCCCTCATCCCCCAACATCTGTTCCACCGAGCCCACGACCATGACCATGGCCTCGTCCGGCAGTGCCCGGGGCAGGGGCTCGATGCCCGTCACCGTCAGCCCGATGGATGTGAGCAGCGATGCCGCCGGGCCGACATAGCGGACGACGAAGCGCAGCCCGTCCTGTTCCACATTGGCTCGGCGCAACACTTCCACCGGCCCCGCCACGTCCAGCAGCAGCGTCCGGGGCGGCAGCACCACATAGACGGGCAGGACGCGGGGGCCGGTTTTCGTCATGCGTCGAACGCCGTGGCGACGGTGGCGATGCGGGCGAAGCGGCCGTCCAGCACCAACTCGGTGGCGGCCTTGATCTCCGCCGTGGGCCAAATGCGCCCGTGCGCATCGATCATGGGGAAGGTCAGCGTCGCCTCCGTCACGTAGGTGACGTCGAAGCCCAGGTCGGAGGCATGGCGGGTCGTCGTCTCACAGCACTGCTCCGTCCGCACGCCGGAGATGACGACGCGGCGGATGCCATGGCTGATCAGCCAGACATCCAGCCCGCTGCCCACCAGGGCGCTGTGCCGCGCCTTGTGAAAGGTGGCGTCCGGCGTGATGTCCAGGCCCTCCAGCGTGCGGATGGTGCCGGACTCGTGGGTGAACGGCGCGTCGCCATCCACATGGAAGACCTGGATGACCGGAATGCCGCGCGCCCGGGCCTGGTTCACCAGCGCCTGCTGCGCCGGGCGATAGGCATCATACTCCGCCTGCACCCAATAGGGCCGGTGACGGAAGGACTCCTGAGCGTCGATGACTATCAGGGCGGTGGTCTGGATACCGGCGGTCACGGTGCTCATAGGGGCTATCTCCTGCCATCAGTGTGGGGTGATGGCGTGGATGCTAGCCTGCAGCGTACCACGGCATAATGAGGCTGGCGGACAAAGATGGGACATTTTACGCCATCAGCAAATTAACCGGGGCGGAGGTGATGCCAGCCGTTTACACCATGACGGTTGCGGCCTGACCTCATTCTTGATTGATTTGTGACATACGGTTCCACCGCCGCAGGAGGGGGGCATGGCCCCTGCGAACAACCACACCGCAGACATGAACAATTCCGCCGCGTCGGCGCCCGGCCTCTGGCACCGGCTGATGTCCAGCCAGGCGGCCGGCACCATCTCCCTGGCGGTCGGCCTGCTCAGCATCGGCGCGGTGTTGTGCCTGCGCTATCCCGCCTGGCTGACGACGCCGGAGCTGCGGCCGCACTACGACATGGATCTGCTGCGTCTGATCCTGGCGCTGTCCATGGGCGTGGGGGTGTTCCTGGGACTGGGGGCGTGCGTCCTGAACCGGCGCCGGCGGGCGGGTGTCATCGGCATCAGTGGCGTGGTGCTGGCCCTGTTGCTGGGCGGGCCCTATGTGCCGTATGAGGATTTCGACCAGGCCCGGACCTGGGTGGGGCTGGACTGGCTGGTGCTGGACCTGTTCTTCACCGGCAGCGCCTTCATCCTGCTGGAGCGCCTGCTGCCCCGCGTGGCGCCGGACCAGCCCGTGCTGCGGGAAGGGTGGCGGCTGGACCTCAGCTATTTCACCGTGAACCATTTGCTGATCGGCGCCTTTCTGCTGACCTCCAACCACTTCGCCCATGACGTCTTCGGTTGGGCGGTCAATGGCTGGGTGCAGGCGCAGGTCGCGGCGCTGCCTGGATTTGTGCGCTTCCTGCTGGTCATCCTGGCGGCCGACGCCGCGGAGTATGCCAGCCATCGCGCCTATCACGAGATCCCCTGGCTGTGGCGCTTGCACGCCGTTCACCACTCGCCCCAGCATATGGATTGGCTGTCCGGCTCCCGCCTGCATGTGCTGGAGGTGCTGATTACCCGGTCGCTGATCTTGGTACCCATCTTCCTGCTGGGGTTCCCCCAGGACACGGTGTTCGCCTACCTGATCTTCGTGTCCATCCAGGCGGTGCTGATCCATTCCAACATCGCCATGGATCTGGGCTGGCTGCGCTACGTCATCGTGACGCCGCAGTTCCACCATTGGCACCATGCCTCGGATGAAGAGGCGTTGGACCGCAACTACTGCGCCCACACCCCGTTCTGGGATCTGGTGTTCCGCACCTACCATCAGCCCAAGGACCGCTGGCCAGAGAAGTACGGCACGGTGAAGCCCATCCCCGGCGGTTTCGTCCAGCAATTCCTCTACCCGTTCAGCGGCCCCGTGGAGCTGCTGACCGGCAAGCGGGAAGGGTAGTGCCAAGGACGCTCATGCCCTTGTAGGCCGCGACTGCGGCCGCCGGAGCGTTTCGGGGAGCGTCAGCGGACTGAAACGTGAGGATGAGCCAAGGCCACGGATGTGGCCGCCCGGCGTTTGAGGATGTGCTTGAAGACTCACACCGCGAGTTCCAGCACTACCGGCGTATGGTCGGACGCCTTTTCCTGGCCGCGTGGGCCCTTGTCGATGGCGCAGCCCACCAGGCGATCGGCGGCCTGGGGCGACAGCAGGAAATGGTCGATGCGCAGGCCGTTGTCGCGCGGCCAGGCGCCGGCCTGGTAGTCCCAGAAGGTGAAGGCGCGCTCGGCATCCGGGTGCACAGCCCGGAAGGCCTCCACCAGGCCCAGGTGGGTGATCTCGCGGAACTTGGCGCGGGTCTCGGGGCGGAACAGGGCGTCGGTGATCCAGGCGGCGGGGTCATAGACATCGCGCGCTTCGGGGATGACGTTGTAGTCGCCGCCCAGCACGAAAGGCACTTCCTGCGCCAGGAGGCTGCTGGCATGGGCCTTCAGCCGGTCCATCCAGCGCAGCTTGTAGGGGTATTTCTCCGTGCCCACCGGGTTGCCGTTGGGCAGGTACAGGCTGGCGATGCGGATACCGCCCACCGTGGCCTCGACATAGCGGGCCTGCTCATCCTCCGGCTCACCCGGCAGACGGGTGATGATGTCGGTGGGTTCTTCCCGCGACAGCAGCGCCACGCCGTTGTAGGCCTTCTGGCCCACGACGGCGCAGTGATAGCCCAGATCCTGGAAGGCCTGCAGCGGGAAGGCGGCCGTCTCGCACTTGATCTCCTGGAACAGCACGACGTCCGGCTTGGCGCTGTCCAGCCACTCGGTCACGTTCCCTAAGCGGGCTTTGACCGAGTTCACGTTCCAGGTGGCGATGCGCATGGGAAGGCTCTCATCAGGCGGCGGTTCGCGCGCACCTTAGAGCGAAGGCCGCGCCAACGCGAGAACCTTGGAAGCCATTTCCAGACCATCTGCACGAGATCCCCTCATGCAGCTTAGGACGCGACCGCGTCCGCCGGACCTTTGTGGGGAGCGTAGCGGACCGCAAAGGGGGAAGCCAAGGCCGCGGATGCGGCCGCCCGGCGCCTGAGGGAATCTTACAAAGAAAAACTCTGCCCGCAGCCGCAGGAGGAGCTGGCGTTGGGATTGTTGACCTTGAAGTAGGACCCGGCCAATTCCTCGACGAAGTCCACCTCGGCGCCGGCCAGGAGATCCAGCGAGGTGTCGTCCACCACCAGCCGGGCGCCGTCGCGCTCGAACACGTGGTCGTCCTCGTTGGTGGTGGCGTCGAAGCTGAAGCCGTACTGGAAGCCGGAGCAGCCGCCGCCAGATACGGAAAGGCGCATCATGATGTCGGGGCCACCCTCCATTTCCGCCAGCTTGCGCACACGTTTGGCGGCGCTGGCGCTCAGGCTCATCGCCCGGGCGAGAGCGGGCGTGCCAGCGGGCGATGCGGTGTCGGCGGTGATGTCGGTGATGCTCATCGACGGTGTCTTCCCAGTTGTGGAATGGGCCGTCCAAACCCACGTACCTGTTGAAAAGGCGACTGGACAGGGGCGGCGTTCCTCTGTAACGCCCATAGTATGTAGGCGCTCCAAACGGTTCCGTCAAAGGACCAGGAACCATTCGGCGCCCGCACGGATCTGGCATGAGGTATGCGGCGATGATGAACTGGAACAGTCTGCTGTCGCGCAAGCGATTGGCCAAGACGACGGCCGACGCGGAGCTGCCGCACCGCAGTGCCTATGAGATCGACATAGACCGCATCACCTTCACCACCAGCTTCCGCCGGCTGGCGGACAAGCAGCAGGTGCACGGCATCGGCGGGTCGGACTACGTCCGTTCCCGCCTGACGCACTCCATGGAGGCGGCGCGGGTGGGGCGCTCGCTGGGGATGTGGGTGGGGCCGGCCATCCTGCGCAGCGTTGACTATGAGGTGAAGGCGACGCCGGCGGACATCGGCCACGTGGTGGCCGCCGCCTCGCTGGCCCACGACGTGGGCACCCCCTGCTTCGCCCACACGGGTGAGGATGTGATCTCCGACTGGTTCGCCGATAGTGACATCGGCCGGCGCATACGCGCGGGCCTGAGCGATGTCGAGCAGGCGGAGCTGTGCAAGTTCGAGGCGAACGCCCAGGGCTTCCGCGTGCTGACCCGGCTGCAGGGCTGGCGCGGCGTGGGCGGCCTGCAGCTGACGGCGGCCACACTGGGCGCCGGGGCCAAATATCCCTGGGGGGTGGAGGTGCCGAACGGCCCCCTCAAGCGCCCGCACAAGCGCAAGTACGGCTTCTTCGAGAGCGAACAGGCGGTCTTCGCCGAGGTGGCGGCGGAGGTGGGCCTGGTGGAAAAGGGACCGGGCGCCTGGTGCCGCCACCCGCTGGCTTACCTGGTGGAGGCGGCGGACGATGCCTGCTACCACGTGGTGGACATCGAGGACGCGGCCAAGATGCGCATGCTGAGCTTCGAGCATGCCGAAGACCTGTTGCTGGCCTTCATCCGCGACGACAAGCCTGACACGGCCACGGGCAAGGACTGGGAGGCGGACTACAAGACGCTGGAGGATGAGGACCGCAAGCTGATCTTCCTGCGCGCCCAGGCCATCGACCGGCTGGTGCGCGATGCGGCGGAGATTTTCCTGGAGCGCTTGCCGCAACTGATGGCCGGGGAGTTCTGCCACCCCCTGCTGACCCTGTCGGCGCGCGCGCCCGCCTTGCGCAGGATCGAGCAGGTAAGCCATGAGCGCATCTACCGCGGCCAGCAGCGCTGCGAGACCGACATCATCGCCGCCCGCACCATCACCACCCTGCTGGACGCCTATGGCGAGGCGCTGCTGGACCGGGAGAAGCTGGGCCCCGGCGCCAAGCTGCCCCGCCGCTGGGCCTCCCTGCTGGAAACCATGCCGGAGTCGCGCCAGCTGCCCTATGAGCGCGCGGGCTGGGTGCGCGGCCTGCTGGACTACGTCGCCGGCATGACCGACCGCTTCGCCATCCGTCAGGCGCAACTGATCGCGGGGTGAGGCGCCGGCGTCTTGGGGTTGCAAGATTCCTGACACCCCACAAGATTGAGGCTGTTGCGCATGTGGGGTGGGGAATGGGATGCGGGGAACGGTTGTAGCGTTTGACGAGGTCGCCGGTGCAGGTGAGGCCGTGGACGTGGAGGGCTTGTCCCATTTCTTCACCGCCGCGCAGTGGCGGGGTGAAGGTTTACCGGTCGCGGGCATGGCCGTCGAGATCCTGAGCGGCGGAGCGGACCTGAGCGTCGTATCCTTTCAGCCGCGCCCCGCCTTCACTTGGCCTTGGTTCCTGTTTTCGATCCAAGGAAGGGTCAGTCGGCGGGAGTACTGGCTGAAATACACCCTTCCGCTGTTGGGCATGATTCTGCTGGTCATGATCGCCGGCAGCCTGACGGCCGATTCCACCGGCCATAACGCCGTGGCCGGCTGGACGCTGGTTCTGATGTTCATCATTTCGCTCTGGACGGGCATCGCCGTACAGGTGAAGCGACTGCATGACCGGGGCTTCAGCGGCTGGTTCATCCTGTTAGGCATCATCCCCATCCTGGGGGAATACTGGGTAGCTGCCCAAGTAGGCTTCCTACCAGGCAAGCGCGGCGCCAACCGCTTCGGGGCCGATCCCATGGCCTGAGTGCTGGAAGCAGCGGGCTGCGGCAGCTTTGGACACCAGCCCTCCCAACTCCGCCCGTGACCTGCACCGCAGGAACCTTGTAAGGTGCGCCGCCGCCGGTCACCATGGATCGGCGAACGCGACTCTTTTGGATTGTGCCGGTTCTATCGCCATGAACGTTTACAAGGAATTCGAAGCCCTGGTTCGCCGCGCGCTGGAGGCCCTGGCGGCCGATGGCGGCATTCCCGCCGGGCTGGACCTCTCCCGCGTGACGGTGGAGCCGCCGCGCGAGGCGGCGCATGGCGACATCTCCACCAACGCCGCCATGGTGCTGGCCAAGCCGGCGGGCAAGCCGCCGCGCGCCATCGCCGAGGCGCTGGCCCCGCATCTGCGGGCCCTGCCGGACGTGACCGAGGTCACCATCGCCGGCCCTGGCTTCGTCAACCTGCGCGTGGCGCCCAGCTATTGGCGCGCCCGCCTGGCCGACGTCCTGACGGCCGGCGTGGGCTTCGGCGCCAGCACCATCGGCAACGGCACCCGCGTGAACGTGGAATACGTCTCCGCCAACCCCACCGGCCCGCTGCACGCGGCGCACGCCCGCGGCGCCGTGGTGGGTGACGCGCTCGCGGCCCTGCTGGAAAAGGCCGGCTACGACGTCACGCGCGAGTACTACATCAACGACGCCGGCGCCCAGGTGGACGTCCTGGCCCGCTCCACCCACCTGCGCTATCGCGAGGCCCTGGGCGAGACGGGCATCGAGATCCCGGCCGGCATGTACCCGGGCGAGTACCTGAAGGACGTGGGCCAGGCCCTGGCCGAGCGGGACGGTGCCAAGTGGCGCGACCTGCCGGAGGAGGAATGGCTGGCCCCGGTGCGCGCCTTCGCCATCGACCAGATGATGGCCGGCATCAAGGAGGATTTGGCCTCCCTCAACATCCACCATGACCTGTTCAGCAGCGAGCGTGCGCTGGTGGACAACGGGGCGGTGGACCAGGCGTTCAAGGCCCTGGAGGACGCCGGCCTGATCTATGTCGGCGTGCTGGAGCCGCCCAAGGGCAAGAAGCCCGACGATTGGGAACCGCGGCCCCAGACCCTGTTCAAGGCCACCCAGTTCGGCGACGACGTCGACCGCCCGCTGAAGAAGTCCGACGGTTCCTGGACCTATTTCGCCAACGACATCGCCTATCACTACGACAAGTACCGGCGCGGCTGCCCCGTGCTGATCGACGTGTGGGGGGCGGACCACGGCGGCTATGTCAAGCGCATGGCGGCGGCGACCAAGGCCATCTCCGACGGCAAGGCCGCGCTGGACGTGAAGCTGTGCCAGCTGGTGCACCTGCTGCAGAACGGCGAGCCGGTGAAGATGTCCAAGCGGGCCGGCACCTTCGTCACCCTGCGTGACGTCATGGACGCCGTGGGCCGCGACGTCGTGCGCTTCATCATGCTGACCCGCCGCAACGACCAGACGCTGGAGTTCGACTACGCCAAGGTGACGGAGCAGTCCAAGGACAACCCCGTCTTCTACGTGCAGTACGCCCACGCCCGCTGCCGCTCCGTCCTGCGCCAGGCCGCCAGTCTGCACGCCGACTGGGATCTGTCGCGTGAAGCGCTGTCGGCCGTGTCGTTCGACGGCCTGGCGTCCACGGCCGAGGTCGACCTCATCCGTCTCATGCTGAACTGGCCGCGCACGGTGGAGTCGGCGGCGGAGGCGCACGAGCCGCACCGCGTCGCCTATTACCTGCAGGATCTGGCCGCTGCCTTCCACGGCTTCTGGAACCAGGGCAAGGACGACGCCACCCTGCGCTTCATCATCGAGGGGGACGACGCCCTGACCCGGGCCCGCCTGGCCCTGGTGACGGCGGTGTCCCTGGTCATCGCGTCCGGCCTCGCCATCATGGGCGTGGTGCCGGCCGAGGAGTTGCGCTGATCCCATGAGCGACATGCACGACCATCACGGCGACCCCGACTACGACTACGATCCCGGCTATGACTGGCAGGGGCGGCGCCAGCCGGCGCCCCGCCGGCGCGGACTGCTGAGCCTGGGCGTGGTGGTGGCCGCCGTCGGCAGCTTCGGCGGGCTGATCTACTTCGTCTATACCCAGGGCCAGCGGGCGGGGACGGAGGCGATCGCCCCCATCATCCACGCCGATCCCGGGCCGACGAAGGTGAAGCCGGAGACGCCGGGCGGAATGGACGTGCCCAACCAGGACCGGCTGATTTACGACCGCCTGCGCGCCGACACCAAGACGGACCCCGGTGTGGAACGTCTGCTGCCGCCGCCGGAAGCGCCCATGGAACGGCCCACGGCCCCGCCGCCGGCCGCGGTCCAGCAGCCGGCGTCCCCGCAGACGGCTCAGACCGCTGCCCAAGCTCCTGCCCAGGCGCCGGCGCAAACCCCGGCCGCCCAGCCGGCGGCCCCGACCGTCCTGCCGCCCACCGTGCTGCCCCCGACGCTGGCCGGCACCACCGCCGCGAAGCCGATGACGCCGGCGCCGGCCGCGAAGCCTCCCGCACAGCAGACGGCGCAAGCCAACGCGCCCACGCCGCTGGTGCCGCCGGCCCCGCAGCCTGCGCCTCAGCCGGCCGCGCCCAAGCCTGTTGCCGCCGCCCCGGTCACGCCGGCGCCGAAGCCGGTGGAAAAGCCGGTGGCACCGGCCGCCGCTGCGCCCACGGCTGCGCCGACCGCTACCGGCGGCGGGTCGGTGAAATTGCAGTTCGCTTCCATTCCGTCGGAACCGCAGGCGGAAGCCGAGATGCAGCGCATCCAGCGCAAGCATGCCAGTGTCCTGGGCGGGCTCAGTCTGCGCCTGGTCAAAGCGGATCTGGGGGCCAAGGGCATCTATTACCGCGTCCAGGCGGGCCCCGTGGACGAGGCCCAGGCCAAGCGCATCTGCGAGGCGGTGAAGGCGGCCAAGGACGGCTGCATCCCCGTACATTAAGGCGGTGCCTGCGATGACCACCCCCAACGTTCCAGCGGCCGTCATCTTCGGCTGCACCGGTCCCGTCCTGACCGAGGCGGAGCGGGCGCTGTTCGCGGCGGCCAATCCCCTGGGCTTCATCCTGTTCCGGCGCAATTGCGAGACGCCGGAGCAGGTGATGGCCCTGACGGCGGCCCTGCGTGACAGCGTGGGCCGGCCTGACGCGCCCATCATGATCGACCAGGAGGGCGGCCGCGTAGCCCGCCTGCGTCCGCCGCACTGGCCGTCCCTGCCGCCGGCCGGCCGCGTCGGCGCCATCGCCGACGACAATGTGGCCAAGGAGGCCGCCTGGCTGCACGGCCGCCTGCTGGCCGCCACCCTGGCGCCGCTGGGCATCGACATGGACTGCGCCCCGGTGGCCGACGTGCCGCAGGCCGGCGCCCACGACGTCATCGGCGACCGCGCCTTCAGCCGCGACCCGGCCCGGGTCGCCCTGCTGGCCGGCGCCCAGGCGGACGGCCTGCTTGCCGGCGGCGTGCTGCCCATCGTGAAGCATCTGCCCGGCCACGGCCGCGCCACGGCCGACAGCCATAAGGAGCTGCCGACGGTGACGGCGGACCTGGCGACGCTGGAGGCGGTGGACTTCACCCCCTTCAAGGCCCTGGCCGACCTGCCCGCGGGCATGGTGGCCCACATCCTGTTCCCCGCGGTGGACGCCCGGCATCCCTCCAGCACCTCCGCCCTGGTCATCACCAAGATCGTGCGCGGGCTCATCGGCTTCGACGGTCTGCTGTTCAGCGACGACCTCGACATGCAGGCGCTGTCGGGCACGGTGGCGGAGCGTGCGGCCGCCGTGGTGGCCGACGGCTGCTGCGACGTGGCCCTGCACTGCAACGGCACGGTGGAGGATATGGCCGCCGTGGCCGCCGTGGTGCCCCGCCTGTCGCAACAGGCGCAGGAACGCTGGGCCCGGGCCCAGGCCCGCCGACCGGCCTCGACCGACGCCGACGCGGCCACCGTCGCCGCCTGGCGCGCGCGCCTTATCGACCTTGCCGGCAATTGGGACTGACCCCCTTGGACACCTCGATTCAGGAACTGATCGTCCGCCTCTCCGTGATGGCCATCCCCATGGTGCTAGCCATCACGCTGCATGAGGCGGCCCACGCCTGGGTGGCGTGGAAGCTGGGCGACGACACCGCCTATTCCCAGGGGCGGGTCAGCTTCAACCCGGGCAAGCACATCGACCCCATCGGCACCATCCTGATGCCGGCGACGCTGTTCCTGTTCACCGGCTTCGTCTTCGGCTGGGCCAAGCCCGTGCCCATCACCCAGAGCCGGCTGCGCCGCCCGCGCCGCGATATGGCGCTGGTGGCGCTGTCCGGGCCCGGCATGAACTTCCTGCTGGCCATCGTCTTCGCTCTGCTGCTGCACACCCTTTTCCTGCTGCCGGCCTCAGTGGCGGACTGGGTGGGGCAGAACTTCGTGGCGGGCATCCAGATCAACCTGATGCTGGGCGTGCTGAACATGCTGCCCTTCCCGTCGCTGGACGGTGGCAAGGTCATCGAGCAGATGCTGCCCTATCGTCAGGCGCAGTGGTTCGCGGCGCAGGAGGTGCGCGGCAACATGATCCTGCTGACGATCTTTTTCCTGCTGCCCTATCTTTTCAGTAAGATGGGCCTGTCGGCCTACGACCCCTATATGTGGCTGGTGCGGTGGCCGACCAGCGGCTTGTGGAACGTGATCGCCACGGTGACGGGACTGAGCTGATGGCCGACGCGCGGGGCCCGGATGAGGACTGGAGCGCCGCCCCCGCCCTTGACCCGGCGGGGGAGGGGGAGCCCGCCCTGCTGGTCGACCTCGGGGAATTCGAAGGCCCCATCGACCTGCTGCTGACCCTGGCGCGCGACCAGAAGGTCGACCTCACCCGCATCTCCATCCTGGCCCTGGCCGAACAGTATCTGGCCTTCGTCGAGGAGGCGCGGCGCCTGCGACTGGAGGTGGCGGCCGATTATCTGGTGACCGCCGCCTGGCTGGCCTATCTCAAATCCCGCCTGCTGCTGCCCACGCCCGAGACGGAGGAGCCGACGGGCGAGGAGCTGGCCCAGGCCCTGGCCTTCCAGCTGCAGCGTCTGGAGGCCATGCAGAACGCGGCCGCCCGCCTGATGGCGCGGCCGCGCCTGGGCCGCGACGTCTTTCCCCGGGGCGCACCCGAAGATTTGCCGGTGTTCGAACGCCGGGTCACGGAGGTAACGCTCTACGACCTGCTGCGGGCCTATGGCGACATCAAGCGCCGGCAGCAGAAGACTGGTCCGCTGCACCTGCCGCCGGTGGATCTGTTCACCATTGAGGACGCCATCCGTCGGGTGGAGGCCATGCTGGGCCGCCTGCCGGACTGGACCCGCCTGGACCGTTTCCTGCCGCCGGACTGGCGCGGCGGAGGCACCAGCCGGGAGGACAAGCTGAAGGCCCGGTCCGCGCTGGCGGCGACCTTCGTCGCCACCCTGGAGCTGGCCAAGGCCGGTCAGCTGGAGGTGCGGCAGGACGGGACCTTCGGCCCCCTGTACGTTCGCCGCACCGATACGCCCGCCGCACCGCCGACCCCGGATAAAGAGCCATGACCGCCGAAACCGTCACCGAGGCGCCCGCCGAGCTGGAAGAGAGCTTCGACCGCCGCGCCGAACAGCTGCGCCTGGTGGAGGCGGTGCTGTTCGCCTCGGCCGAGCCGGTGGAGGAGGCCGCGCTGGCCGCCCGTCTGGGCGAGGGCGCCGACCTGCGTGGCATCCTGGATGAGCTGCAGGCCTATTACAGTCATCGCGGCGTGCATCTGGTGGCGGCGGCCGGCCGCTGGGCCTTCCGCACGGCGCCGGACCTGGCGCCCCTGCTGCAGCGGGAGACGGAGGTCACCTCCCGCCTGTCCCGCGCCGCGGTGGAAACGCTGTCCATCATAGCCTACCACCAGCCGGTGACGCGGGCCGAGATCGAAAGCATCCGCGGTGTCGCCACCAGCAAGGGCACCCTGGACATCCTGATGGAAGCGGGCTGGATCAAGCCGGGCCGTCGGCGCGAGACGCCGGGTCGGCCGCTCACCTGGCTGACTACCCCGGCTTTCCTTGATCATTTCGGTTTGGAATCGTTGCGCGACCTGCCGGGCGTGGACGATCTGCGCGCCGCCGGCCTGCTGGACGCGCGCCCCGCCATCACCACCCTGTTCTCCCGCGGCGACGACGCGGCGCTGCCCCGGGCGGTGGAGGACAGCGCGGAGGATTAGGACACGGGCTGTTCAGCGCCGTCGGGAGCGTTGGGCGGTAAGGGCTCCACGGCAACGGCCAGTTCTACCATCGCCCGCCTCACCAATTGAAGTTGGTCATTGCCCAGGCGCCGCGACAACTCCGCTTGGGCCTGCCGCCATAGCGGGATGGCCTCCGCCAGCAGACGATGCCCTAGGGCCGTGAGGCTGAGCCGCTTTCCCGCACGGCCGCGCCCGCCATCGGCGCAGACCCAGCCCCGCTTTTCCAGGTTCTGGATATTCCGGCTAAGGGTTGTCGTATCGACCCCCGCGTTGAGCGCGAGTTCAACCAATGTGGCGCCCTCGGCCGCGCCGATTCCCAGCATCAGGCTGAATTGCTCGGCCGTCAGCCCCAGGGGCCTGAAGCAGGCGTTGTGATAGCGCGTGATCGCCCGTGCGGTTGCCCGGGCCTGAAAGCCCGGACATTCCGCCGCGATGGTCCGGAAGGCGTCCCGGTCGAGGTCGCTCATCTCCAATGGCCCCTGTACAATCGCGCAGCGCCATATAATGTATATGCATTATTGGGAGATGCGCCATGCCCGCTTACGTGCATATCAATTTACGGATCATCGACCCCGCCAAGCAGGCGGCTCTCGCCCCCCGCTTCCAGACCGCCTTGCAGGAGGCTGGCGGACGGATCCTGTACTTCGGTCGTGTCGCGCAGGTGCTGGAAGGCGATAACATGCCGCTGCCGATGGCGGGCGTGCTGGAGTTTCCGACGCTGGCCCAGGCGCTGGCGTTCTACGAGTCCGAGGCTTACGCCCCCATCAAGGCGGAACGCCGGGAGGCCCAGCAGGCGACGATGTTCGTCGTCGAGACCGCCTGAGCCCCTGCTCGGCGCGCCCCTCCTTACTTCGCGCTCGCCTCGCAGGCCGCCACGGCTTCCGCCACCATCTGGTCCACCTCCTTGTCGCCGGTGGCCTTCAGCCAGCCGCGCAGGGGCTTGATCAGGTCGGGATGGGCGCACAGCGCCGCCGCCTCGAACACGGTGGGGTAGACGCCCTCGGCGCTCAGCGCCTCCAGCACGTGGGGGCGGGCAAGGTCGCCGTCGCGCTGGGCCAGGGCCACCAGGGCTTCGGCGCGCACGCTGTCATCCTCATCGTTCAAGGCACCGATCAGGGCGTCGCGGACGGCCTTGGTATCGACCTCGGACTGGCCCAGCAGGAAGACCGCCCAGTCGCGGTTGGCGGCGTCGGGGTCCTTGAAGAAGGACAGCAGGCGCTTGATCGTGGCCGTGTCGTCCGTCTCGATCTCCACATCCTCGTCGATCAGATCCCGCAGGAAGTCCGACGGGGGCATATAGTCCTTGGCCATTCGTTTTTCCTTTCGCTGCGCGCCGGCTGGCCGCCACCTTTCCCGCCGGGATAGTCGTGTGGGGCACCCTTGTAAAGGCGCAAGGGCCACCGGGAACCGTGAGGTCGGCGAACCTTATGGCGGAGAACCTTGACCTGGCGCCCGGCCGGGTTCCAAATGGCCTGGCCCTGGGTTGCCTTGAGCCTGCCATGTCCCGCCCGACCGAACCGTCCCGCCGCTTCGCCATCCTGCGTTGGGCGGGCCCCGTCCTGGTGCTGGGGGCCGTCGCCATCGGCGCCTGGGGCGTCATCGGCCGGCCGCTGACGACGCCCAAGCCGGACGGTGTGACCAGCCTGGCCGCCATCGGCGGCCCCTTCGCCCTGACCGACCAGGACGGCAGGGCGGTCACGGATAAGACGTATGCCGGCAAGATCCTGATGGTCATGTTCGGCTACACCAACTGCCCCGACGTCTGCCCCACGGGCCTGGCGTCCATGAGCGTCATCCTGGACGCCCTAGGGCCGGATGCCGACCGGGTCCAGGGGCTGTTCATCACCGTCGATCCGGCGCGCGACACCACGGCGGTGCTGAAGGACTACATGGCCAATTTCAACCCGCACATCGCCGCCCTGACCGGCACGCCCGAGCAAATCGCCCAGGCCGCCGGCAGCTACAAGGTGGAGTACCGCAAGGTTTCGACCGATGGCACGCCCTTGGCCCCCGATGCCCACCCGACGGACTACGGCATGGACCACAACGCGGCCATCTTCCTGATGGACCCCAACGGCCACCTTAGAAGCACCATCAACCCCTTCGAACCGCCCACCACGGCGGAGGGCAAGGTGCGGCATGCGCTGGGGTTGCCGGTGGCGGCTGACTGAGCCCCACCCGTCCCGGCTCAGTCGGCCAAACCAGCCGGGGAACCTTTTATCCCTGTGTCAGGCGCCGGAAGACCATATCGACCACCAAGTCGGGATTCTGGGTCGATGCATGCCAGATGGCGCACGCCCTTTGACCGTAGGCGTAGGCTGCGACGGTGCTGCCGGGACCGGCCCCCCGGTGTCCTATGGGATGGTCCAGCGGCGTACCCGCAGTCAACATGAGGCCGAGCCCGTAGGCCGGGTCCTTGAAAATCTCATTCCGGTGTTCCGGAAGGGCGCGATGGTCAAGCATCGACGCAAATGTTGCGGGTCGCAGCAGGCCGCCTGCCGCTAAGCCCTTAAGCAGTCTGGCCGCATCCGCGGCGGTTCCAGTGACGAGGCCATGATAGACCCAACCCGGATGATAATCCGCCCCGGCGGGCCCCATCTCAACGTCGTGCAGATCCGCCGGTTGGGTGGCCAACCGCGCCGTCGTCAATCCCGCCGGCGTGAACACCAGACGATCGAGGGCGTCGGCCAGGGATAGGCCGGTGGCCTCCTCAATCAATTGCCGTACCTTAAGATAGCCGATGTTCGAATATGCCCAGCCGTTTCCAGGTTGGTAGCGTGATCGCTTCACATCCAGGGCCTGGAGTAGGCGCCCGACCGGCCATGGCGATTTGCCGGCCTGGACATCCTCATGATAACGGGCCAGGCCGCCATAGTCGGGAAGCCCGGCCTCGTGCCGCAGGAGGTGCGCCAATGTGTACGGCTCTCCAGCGACTTTTCCATTCAAGGAAAGCGAGCCATCCTCAACCAGGCGCAATGCCGCAATCGCCAGGACGGTTTTGGTGACGCTCCACCACGGCACGGGATCCAGTGTGCCGCTTACCGTGACGGTTCCATCCGCATCGATAAGGGCAACAGACTCCATGTTGTCCATCCTGGCTTTGTGCGCGGGATTTACGGCTTCGCCAGCGGGGCGTAGGCGCCGTTGTGCCAGGCGTAGATGACGTAGTCGTTCTGCTTGCGGTCGCCCTTGGCGTCATAGGAGACGGGGCCGACAGCGGTCATGAACTCCTGGCCGCTGTGCAGCACAGCGGCCACCTTCTTGGGATCGGTGCTGCCCGCCTTGGCGGCGGCCTGGGCCCAGACCTGGACGGCGGCGTAGGAGTAGAGCGAGAAGATGTTGGGCTCCCCACCGTTCTTGCGGAAGCTGTCCAGCGCCTCCTTGGCGGCCGGGCTTTGCCGCACGTCGGCGTTGTAGGCCATCATGACCCCTTCGCCCATGGCGCCGGCGGTGGTCCAGAACTCATCGCTGGCCAGGGTGTCGCCCGCCAGGAAGGCCGCCTTCAGGCCGGCGGTGCGGGACTGGCGCACCAGCAACCCGGCCTCGGGATACAGGCCGCCGTAGAACACGGCGTCGACATCCGCCGACTTCAGGCGGGTGACCATGCTGCTGAAGTCCTTCTCACCCGCGGTCAGGGTGCCGTTCAGGGCCACGGCCACACCCTTGGCCTTCAGCGTGGCGCGCACGGCGTCGGCCAGGCCCTTGCCGTAGGTGGTCTGGTCGTCGACGATGGCGATCTTGCCGCCCTTGTAATGCTCGGCGAGATAGGCGCCGATGACCTGGCCTTGCTGGTCGTCGCGGCCGCAGGTGCGGAACAGCGTGTCCCAGCCTTGGGCCGTCAGCTCCGGACTGGTGGAGCTGGGGGTGATGACGATGACGCCCTCATCGGCATAGACCTGGGCCGCCGGCATGGTGGTGCCGGTGGTCATGTGGCCCATGACCATGGCGACGCGGTCCGTCACCAGGCGGTTGGCGGCGGCGACCGACTGCGTCGGCTCCCCCCCGTCATCCACCGCATCCACCACCAGCTTCTGGCCCAGCACGCCGCCCTTGGCGTTGATGTCGGCCACGGCCTGGTCCGCGCCCCGGCGCAGCTGGGTACCCACGGCGGCCAGGCGGCCGCTCAAGGGGACGCCGACACCGATCTTGATATCCGCCAGGGCGGGAAGGCTGATCGACAGCAGGGGCAGGGCGAAGACGGCGGCACGCGCGAAGGAAGGGACACGCATTGAACTGTGATTCCTGAACCGAGGGAAAGCTAATTCACACTACTTGACCTCGGTATAGGATCCATCGCGCCACTGGTAAACTGTGTAATCAGCAGTGGTGCGATCTCCTTTTGCATCGAAGGCCAGGGGGCCGATCACAGTCTGGAAGGTGGATTTGTGCAGGACGGCCGCCACCTTGGTGGGATCGGTGGTCTTCGCTTCCGTCGCGGCCTGTGCCCAGGCCTGCACGGCGGCGTAGGAATAAAGGGTGTAGGCCTCGGGCTCGTATCCGCCATCGCGGAACTTCTTCACCACGTCGGCGGCCTGGGGCCGCAGCCGGTAATCGGGGCCGAAGGTGTTCAGCACGCCGTTGCCGCTGGGCCCGGTGATGCCCCAGAACTCGTTGGAGATGATGCCGTCGCCGCCCACGAACTGGGCCTTCAGGCCCTTGTCGGCCATCTGGCGCACCAGCAGGCCGCCCTCGGTGTGCACGCCGCCGAAGAACACCACGTCGATCTGGGCGTCCTTCATGCGGGTGATGATGGCGGACATGTCGCGGTCGCCCACGGTCACCGCCTCATACAACACTTCCTTCTTGCCCAGCTTGTTCAAGGCCTCGCGCGTGGCATCGGCCAAACCCTTGCCATAGGTCGTCTGGTCCTGGACGATGGCGATGCGGGCCTTCGGGAAGACGCGCGCGATGTAGGCGGCCGCCACCTGGCCCTGCTGGTCGTCGCGCCCGCAGGTGCGGAAGGTGGTGGCGTAGCCCATCTCCGTCAGGCGCGGGTTCGTGGAGTTGGGGGAGATCTGGATGACGCCTTCCTCGGCATAGACCTTGGCGGCGGCGATGGAGACGGCGGAGTTGTAATGGCCGAACACGGCGACCACGCCCTCGGTCACCAGCTTGTTGGCCACGGATACCCCCTGGCTGGGGTTGCTGGCGTCGTCGCCCTTGGACAGCACCAGCTTCTCGCCCAGCACGCCCCCCTTGGCGTTGATGTCGGCGATGGCCTGTTCCGTGCCGCGGCGCATCTGCTCACCCACCACGGCGTTAGGACCGGTCAGCGGGCCGGCCAGTCCCAGCTTGATCTCGGCGCGGGCGGCGCCCGCCCACAAGCCAGCCGCCACCATGATCGCGATCGCCGCGACGCGGTCCTTCATGCGCACCATGCCACCATTCCCCCATTCCCGATGCCGGCGGCCCTACCCCAATGGGTGGCCCGCCCTGTTCCGAGCCGAAGGTAGCACGCACCTGGCGCCACAACTCCAATGTGTCGCCGTCCCTTGCGCGGAATGGGAAAAGATACGACATCTGGGCACGCCCGTTCGTGCAACACCCCCTTTCCACCACAGGGATTCCGGCCATGGCCGCCTATGACTACGACCTTTTCACCATCGGCGCCGGCTCCGGCGGGGTGCGCGCCAGCCGAATCGCGGCCGGTCACGGCGCCCGCGTGGCGGTGGCGGAGGAACGATACCTGGGCGGCACCTGCGTGAACGTCGGCTGCGTGCCCAAGAAGTTCCTGGTCTACGCCGCTCAGTACTCGGCCGGTTTCGAGGACGCCGCCGGCTATGGCTGGGACGTGGAAGCCAAGGACCATGACTGGCAACGCCTGATCGCCAACAAGGATGCGGAGATCACCCGCCTGAACGGCATCTACCGCCGTCTGCTGGAGAATTCCGGCGCCACCATATTCGAGGCGCGCGCCACCATCGTGGATGAGCACACGGTGGACGTGGGCGGCAAGCGGGTAACGGCGGAGCGCATCCTGATCGCCACCGGTGGCTGGCCGGAACTGCCGGAGAAGCCCGGTGTGCGCGACTACGCCATCACCTCCAACGAGGTGTTCCACCTGGATAAGCGTCCCGAACATATCGCCATCGTCGGCGCGGGCTATATCGCCACGGAATTCGCCGGTGTGTTCAACGGCTTGGGCTCCCGCACCACGCAAATCTATCGGGGCGACAAGCTGCTGCGCGGCTTTGACGAGGATGTGCGGGATTTCCTGGGCGCAGAGATGGTCAAGGCCGGCGTCGATCTGCGCCCCGGCACCACCATCGAACGCCTGGAGAAGACCGGCCGCTGCTTGGTCGCCACCCTGTCCGACGGTACGACGTTGGAATTGGACGCCGTGCTCTAC
The DNA here is from genome assembly GCF_007828035.1 of Nitrospirillum amazonense. Taxonomy (GTDB): domain Bacteria; phylum Pseudomonadota; class Alphaproteobacteria; order Azospirillales; family Azospirillaceae; genus Nitrospirillum; species Nitrospirillum amazonense. The sequence continues at coordinate 166,897 of NZ_VITV01000003.1, forward strand.
GCCACCGGCCGCCGACCCAACGTGCGCGGCCTGGGCTTGGAGCGCGTGGGTGTGGAATTGAACGAGCGCGGTGCCATCAAGGTGGACGACCAGTACCGCACCACCGTGCCCAACATCTATGCCCTGGGCGACGTGACCGACCGCGTGAACCTGACGCCGGTGGCCACGGCGGAGGGGCATGTGCTGGCCGACACCCTGTACGGCAACAAGCCGCGCAGCGTGAACTATCACAACATCCCGACCGCCGTTTTCTCCATTCCCCCTGTCGCCACGTGCGGCTTGACGGAGGAACAGGCCCGCGCCGTCTATCCGGCGGTCGACATCTATCGCACCAACTTCAAGCCCATGAAGCACACCATCTCCGGCCGGGACCAGCGCATGCTGATGAAGCTGGTGGTGGAACGCGCCAGCGACCGGGTGGTGGGCTGTCACCTAGTCGGCGACGACACGCCGGAGATGATCCAGGGCGTTGCCGTGGCCATGAACGCCGGCGCCACCAAGGCCGTGTTCGACAGCACCATCGGCCTGCACCCCACGGCGGCGGAAGAGTTCGTCACCCTGCGGACTAAGGTGCCCGACCCGGTTTAAGGGACGGCGGATCCCGTGTGACCCGGCCTGACCTCAGGTCGGGCGGGCCTGGGTCGCCACGGGCGTGCGCCGGCTGTTGGCGGCCAGGCCGGTTTCCACCAGCTGGGCCATGCCCGGCACCATTTCCTGCCGCAGCCAGTCCAGCTTCTGCCCCGGGGCGCCCCGGCCGGCGGTGGGGAAGGCGCGCTTCCAGCCGCCCAGTTTCACCGCCAGGCCGCAGCATAGGGCGCCGACGCTGGTGTGATGCGCCTCGATCTCACGCCGCATGGCCTGGAAGCCGTCCGCGGACAGGTCATCCCACAGCTGCCGCGTCATGCGGTCGAAGCTGCGGAAGCATCCCTCCAGCTGGGCCATGATGATGTCCAGGCTGGTATCCACCGTGGTGATCAGGCGCTGGGCGGCGCTGTCGCTTTGCACCAGGGGCGCGCGTTTCAGATCCACCAGCCAGCGGCCGAACTCCTCCAGCAGGGCATGGGCGCCGTCGCGGCAGCTGCGGAAATAGGCGACCGACAGGAAGATGTCGCCATACTGCGCCAGGAATTCGGGAATCTCGGTCAGCTTCAGGCCCAGCCGCCCGGCGATGTGGCGCAGGTTGGCCAGGGTCTCCGCCCGGTCGGGGCTGGAGAGCAGGGCGGTCAGGTCGCCCATGTTCTCAACCCGCGCCGCCTGCTCGCCATAGACGCGGCGCAACAGGGGGCGGGTGAAGCCCTGCATGTAATGGGTCAGCTCTTCCTGCTTCTCCGGGGACAGCACCAGGTGCTGGTGCTCATCCACCGCGATGCCCAGGGCACGCAGCTCGATGCGCAGGGAGTAGACGTCGAACGACGCCACGGCGCCCAGTTTCAGCAGCAGGGCCATATCGCGTTCCAACGAGGCCTTGTCGGCGGCGAATTCCCGCCCCAGGCCCTCGATCTGGATGAGCCCGGTGCCGGCGCGGGCGTCGCGGAACAGCTCCACCATCGTTTCCAGCCGCGCCGTCTTCACCAGGCGCGCGCGCTTCAGACCGCTGACGGTCAAGGGCAGCAGGTGCAGCGGCAGCAGATGCAGGGCGTCGGTTTCATCCGACCAGGCGGCGGTGTCACGAACAGGACGATCGGCGGCGGCGTGGGAGATGCCGTCGGCGCGGGGCGGCTCCAGCGTGACCGGGCGCAGCGGCATGGCACGGGGCAGGGCGGGGGGCGGCGGCGAAGCCATGGGGTCGGCGCCTGGTGACGCATCGTGGACTGCAAGCGGCATATGGTCGTCCTGAAAGCCGTAATGCGGTCCGTCACCCGAATTGGACGGCCGATGGAAAGGGCGGAACCGGGCTGCCACCCTGTTTCCGGCAATCAACATAAATCCAATTGAGTACTAGTAAAGTACTAACTCAATGGGTGGGGCGAGTGGGGGACGCGTTTGCTCCATTTTTAGTGTTGTCGGCAATAATTACATCAAATCCAATATAATTACTCGTCACAATTCATCGCTTCCCGTAGGTAAGTGGGCGCCCTATGTGGCTGAATGGGCGGATGGTCGAGGGCAGGGGCGGGGCCGTGGCGCGGTCGCGCCCCGCGTCCGCCGCCGGGCAGCCATCCCGTTCTTGCCTGCGGGCGGCGGCGGGGCCATAGTCCGGCCCCGATACGGCGGCGTCCCCCGTGCGGGGGCGTATCCGTCCCCCCTGACCGCCCTAGGGATCCCATGCGCTTTCCGCACCGGCACCTGCTTGGCATCGAAGGCCTGAGCCAGGCCCAGATCAACACCATCCTGGATCTGGCCGACACCTACGTCGAACAGAACCGCAGCCCCAACAAGAAGTCGGACGTGCTGCGCGGCAAGACCGTGGTCAACCTGTTCTTCGAGAACTCCACCCGCACCCGCACCAGTTTCGAGCTGGCGGCCAAGCGGCTGGGGGGCGACGCTATCAACATGTCGGTTGATGGTTCCAGCGTGAAGAAGGGCGAAACCCTGCTGGACACCGCCACCACGCTGAACGCCATGCACCTGGACGTGCTGGTGGTGCGCCATCCGGAGTCGGGCGCGGTGAAGCTGCTGGCCGACAAGGTGAACTGCGCCGTGATCTCCGGCGGCGACGGCGCGCACGAGCATCCGACCCAAGCGCTGCTGGACGCGCTGACCATCCGCCGCAACAAGGGCCGCCTGGATGGCCTGACGGTGACCATCTGCGGCGACATCCTGCACAGCCGTGTCGCCCGGTCCAACATACAGCTCCTGAACATCATGGGTGCGCGCGTGCGCGTGGTGGCGCCGCCCACCCTGCTGCCCCGCGCCATCGGCGAGCTGAGCGTGGAGGTGCACCACGACATGGCCACCGGCCTGAAGGATGCCGACATCGTCATGATGCTGCGCCTGCAGCTGGAACGCATGCAGGGGCAGTTCGTGCCCTCGGTGCGGGAGTACTACCGCTTCTTCGGCCTGGATTATGAGAAGCTGGCGGCGGCCAAGCCGGACGCCCTGATCATGCATCCCGGTCCGATGAACCGCGGTGTGGAGATCGACAGCCTGGTGGCCGACGACATCAACCGCAGCGTCATCCTGCAACAGGTGGAACTGGGCGTGGCCGTGCGCATGGCCTGCCTGGATCTCCTGACCCGGCATGGCCGCAACGACCCTGCCTGACGCGCGCCCCCGTCTCCGCCCCGCCTCACCGCCTCTCGACCTTCCGGGACCATCCCCATGGCCACACACGCCCGCACCGCCATCCTGAACGCCCGCCTGCTGGATCCGGACAGCCGCCTGGACCAGCGCGGTTCCCTGCTGATCGACGGGGGCAAGATCGCCGATCACGGCCCCGGCCTGTTCCGGGACGGCGTGCCGGACGGTATCGAGATCATCGACGCCGAAGGCGCCTGCGTCGCCCCCGGCCTGGTCGATCTGCGGGCCCAGGTGGGCGAGCCGGGGCACGAGGATAATGAGACGCTGAAGACCGCCAGCCAGGCGGCGGCGGCCGGCGGCATCACCGCCCTTGCCTGTCTCCCCGACACCGACCCGGTTATCGACGATGTGGCGGGCCTGGAGTTCATCGCCCGCCGCGCGCGGGAGGTGAAGCTGGTGAAGGTTTTCGCCTATGCCGGCATCACGCGCGACCTGGGCGGCAAGGAACTGACCGAGATGGGCTTGCTTGCCGAGGCCGGCGCGGTGGGCTTCACCGATGGCGGCAAGGCCGTGGCCGACGCCCTGGTCATGCAGCGGGCGCTGGCCTACGCCAGCATCTGGGGTCGCCCCATCATGCAGCACCCGCAGGAGCCGCGACTGGCCACCGGCGCCATGAATTCGGGCGAGATCGCCACCCGGCTGGGCCTGTCCGGCATTCCCGCCGTGGCCGAGGTCATCATGCTGGAGCGTGACCTGCGCCTGGTGGAGGCCACGGGCGGCCGCTACCACGCCGCCGACATCTCCACCGCCGAGTCCGTGGCCGTCATCCGCGCCGCCAAGCGCAAGGGCCTGAAGGTCACCTGCGACACCGCCCCGCCGTACTTCACCCTGACGGAACGGGATGTCGGCGACTACCGTACCTTCTTCAAGCTGTCGCCGCCGCTGCGCACCGAGGACGATCGCCAGGCGATCGTGGAAGGGCTGGCCGACGGCACCATCGACTGCATCACCAGCGACCATCTGCCCTGGAATCAGGACGCCAAGCGCGTGCCCTTCGCCCAGGCGGCCTTCGGTTCCGTGGGCCTGGAGACGCTGCTGCCCCTGACGCTGGATCTGGTGCACAAGGGGCACTTGAGCCTGCTGGACGCCTTGGCCACCGTCACGGTCAAGCCGGCCGCCGTGCTGGGCCTGGGGCTGGGCCGCCTGCGCACCGGTGCCGCCGCCGACCTGGTCATCTTCGATGCCGAGCGGCCTTGGCGCGTGGATGCCGAGGCGCTGCACAGCAAGTCCAAGAACAGCTGCTTCGACAAGCACCCGGTGCAGGGCCGCGTGCTGCGCACCCTGGTGGATGGCCGCACCGTCTTCCAGCTGGCGGCCTGATGCCCATGGACACGGCGGCGCTGCCCCTGATGCCCCTGCTGCTGACGCTGGCCGGCGGCTACCTGCTGGGCTCCATCCCCTTCGGCCTGGTGCTGGCCTATCTGGGCGGCTATGGCGACATCCGCAAGATCGGCTCCGGCAACATCGGCGCCACCAACGTGCTGCGCACCGGCAACAAGCCCCTGGCCGCCGCCACCCTGGTGCTGGACAGCGGCAAGGGCGCCATCGCCGTGGGCGTCGCCCACTGCCTGGCCATGAGCTTCCTGCCGTCGCCGGACGCGCCGCACCTGGCCGCCCTGGTGGCCGGCGGCGGCGCCATGCTGGGCCACACCTTCCCGGTGTGGCTGGGCTTCAAGGGCGGTAAGGGTGTGGCCACGGCGCTGGGCGTGCTGCTGGCCACCTGCTGGCCGGTGGGCGTCATTGCCTGCCTGACTTGGCTGCTGGTGGCCGTCCTGTTCCGCATCTCCTCCCTCTCCGCCCTGGTGGCCCTGGCCTTGGCGCCGCTGGTCGCGTGGTTCCTGCCGGCGGTGTGGCCGGACGCCGCCGACTTCGGCGCCGGTGGAGCGGAAGCCGCCCTGGCGCTTGCCATCGCGGTGCTGGTGTGGATTCGCCATCACGCCAACATCCGACGCCTGCTGGCGGGGACGGAACCCCGCATCGGACAGGGGAAAAAGAAGGAAGGCTGACCCAGCTCAGCCCCTTTGAACCTCGGGGCGCCTATCCTTATGTCAAGGATGTCCCCTTGAGGAGGAACGGTGATGAGCAAGAAGACGGACAAGGACGCCGATACCGGCAGCATCCTGGGCAACATCATCCTGGAAGAGGTGGTGGAGGCGATCGAAGAGGCGCGCTCCCCCACGCCGGACATCTTCCCGCCCATCCCGCACGAGGTGCCTCAGCCCGAGGGTGCCCCGTCGGTGGACAAGCGGGAAGAGGAACGTGAGTCCCCGAGGAAGCGGCCGGATGCGCCGGGGCACCACAGCCGCTAGCCTCACGGCATCCACACCTCAGCCCTGGCCGGCGGCCTTCAGGATCAGGCCGGCGATTTCCTGCGCGTGCGACACTAGGGTCAGATGGCCGCCGTCGACCTCGATGGTGTCCGCGTTCATGCGCTTGGCCAGGAAACGCTCCAGGTCGGGGGAGATGGTCAGGTCCTGCTTGGACACCGCATAGTAGCTGGGCTTGTCATGCCAGGCGGCGGCGGTGGTGCGGCCCGCGAAGATGCTGGCGGCCGTCGGGCCCTGTTCGGCATACAGCGCCTTGGCCTGCGCCGGGGCGACACCGTTGGCGAAGTAGTCCAGGAAGCCCTTTTCCGAGATGACGGTCATGCCGTCATGGTTCTGCACCTCCGCCCGCACGGGCATGGTGGGGAACTTGGCCGAAAGGGCCACGAAGTCCTCGTTCGCATCCGGGGCGCGGGCGGCGACATAGACCAGGGCCGTGACCTTCGGGTCGGTGCCCACATCGCTGATCACCGTGCCGCCCCAGGAATGGGCCACCAGCACGGTGGGACCATCCTGCTGCGCCAGCACAGCGCGGGTGGCGGCGTCCGACTCAGCCAACGAGGTCAACGGGTTCTGCACGGCCGTGACATGCAGTCCCTTCGCCTGCAGGATCTTGATGACCTCGTTCCAGCTGGATCCATCGGCCCAGGCGCCGTGCACCAGCACGACGTTATGGACGGGGGCCGGAGCCGCCGGGGTGGTGGCCGCGGCGGCAGGCAGGGCAACGGTGGACGCGGTCAGGGCGAGGGCGGCGACAAAGGACAGCTTGCGAAACATGGCGGGTCTCCTAGCATGGGATCGAACAGGGGGAAGCGCTGTGGCCTCTTTCCTGTCTTCGGCGGCCCGGCCCCGGGCGTAACAGCGCCCGCGGAATTTTTTTTGAGAAAATTTTTTCGAGCCGCCGCGTAACAATCCGGCCCCCGCCGGCGAAGGATGGATATGGACCCGTTGGAAGAGCGGTGGGCGGCGGCGATGCGCGCGGAACGGCGTGGCGATGCCGCCGCCTATCAGCGCTTCCTGGCCGAGGCGGCAACGCTGTTCCGGCGGGTGGTCCATAACCGCCTGGGCCGCTTCGGCCTGGGCACGGCGGAGACGGAAGACATCGTGCAGGAAATACTGATCGGCCTGCACACCAAGCGGCATACCTGGGACCCTGGCCGGCCCCTCATGCCCTGGCTGCACGGCATCGCCCGCTACAAGTTCCTGGACGCGGCCCGCAAGCTGCGGCGGGAGGCGTCGGGCACCGCCGACCTCACCATCGACGACCTGGCGGACGCCCTGGCGGCGCCGGAGGAGGAGCGGGAGCGCGCCCTGGTGGACGTGGATCGCCACATCGCCCAGTTGCCGGCCGGCCAGCGGGGCGTGGTGCGGGCCCTGGCCGTGGAGGGGCTCTCACCCCAGGCCACGGCCCGGCAGCTGAACCTCAGCGAAGGCTCCGTCCGCGTGCTGTTCCACCGCGCCCTGAAGGCCCTGTGGAACGCCGCCGATCCGCCCGCTGGGGATGAAAGAGGGAGGAAGCCATGAACCGCTCGACCGAGACCTTGATCGCGCAGCTGTCGGGGCAGGCGGGGCGCCGTTCCGGCTTGCGCATGGAGGCCTTCCCCGCCGTTCTGGTCCTGGCGCTGACCCTGTCACTGGCTATCGCCATTGCCGTGGTTCTGGCCCTGGCGGGTGTGCGGCCGGACATCGGCACGGCGGCGACGCAGGCGCCCTTCCTGTTCAAGGTGGCCGGCACCGGCGCCTTGGCACTGGCCGGCGCCTGGCTGGTTCTGCGGTCGGCGGCGCCGGGGCGGGGACTACCGCGCCTGGCCCCTTTGCTGCCCGGCTTCCTGATCATGACCTTCCGAGCAGCCACCGACCGCTCCGGCCTTTCCTATTTGGGCCTGCACACCTATTCCGCCCTGACGTGCATGAGCATCATCATCGCGGCCTCCCTGCCGGCCCTGGCCGCCCTGATCCTGCTGCTGCGCCACGGCGCGCCCACGGAGCCGGTGCGCGCCGCCGCCGTGGCCGGTGGCCTGGCCGGCGCGCTGGGGGCCATGGCCTATGCGCTGGCCTGCGAGAACGACGCCGGCACCTTTGTGCTGCTGTGGTACAGCGCCGCCATCGCCATCATGGCGGCGGTGGGCGCCGTGGCTGGGCGTATGGCGTTGCGGTGGTAGGGGGCGGGTCAAGGCCATCGCTGAGCGCCGTGCAGAACACGCAGGATCACTACGGTATTTGATCTGATTCGATAGACGACAATGTACGGCGTATCGGTGACGACCAGTTCCTGGGTGCCAGCCACCCGACCGGGGCGGCCACTACGCGGATACTGCGCCAACTGCTCCACCGCGGCTTCCACCGCATCACCGATCCTGACGGCAGCAGTGGGATTACGATCCGCGATATAAATGATCTGATTGCCGAACTCGCGCTGGGCCGCTGGCAACCATTCAATCTTCATTCGCCAGCCTCAGGGCACGCTTCAACAGCTCAGCCCGCTGTAGATGCCAATCGGCTTTGACCTGTTCATGGGGAATTCGTGCCACCGACGGGTCATCCGATTCCCGCAGGCCTTGTTCCACCTGAGCGCGGAACCACGCATCATGCTCCCGGGCTTCCTGCCTCTGGCGGACGAAGTCTCGCATGAAATCGCGAACGATTTGTGAGGCCGGACGATGGACGGCCTCAGCCTCAGCCATGAATTGGTCGCGTAGGTCCGCTTCCAATTTCAGCGTGAACATTGCTTCCTTGGCCACGAGGCACCTCCGATCATATAGACAAGGTATATACCTCAGGGGTCGTTAGAACCAGCCCACGGGAATCTTAATCCTTAATCCACTCCACCAGCGCCTGGTTCACCGCCGCCGGCTGTTCCAGGGTGGTGGCGTGGCCGCATTGGGGCACGACCACCAGCCTTGCGCCGGGGATGGCGGCGGCCATGTCGTGGGACCGTTGCGGCGGCATCAGGGGATCGCTGTCCCCCACCAGCACCAGGGTGGGTACACGGATGGCGGGCAGGGTGGGGCGGCTGTCGGGACGGCCGATGATGGCCGCCGTCTGGCGCGCCAGCCCCTCCACCCCGACCGTCAGGCCCATGCGCAGGTTGACCGCCGCCAAGTCCGCGTCATCCCGGCGGTCGGGATGATGCATGGCGGATATGGCATGGCGCAGCACGGTGGCGAACTTGGCCTTGCGCGCCAGGGCGACAAAGGTCCGGCGCTGCTCTGACTGCTCAGGCGTGTCGGGCAGTGCCTGGGTGCTGATCAGCGCCAGCTTCACCACCCGTTCCGGCGCCTGGCGCATGATTTCCAGGGCGACGTAGCCGCCCATGGACAGGCCCGCCAGGGCGAAGCGGGGCGGGGCCTCAGCCAGGATGGCGGCCGCCATGTCCGCCATCGTCTCCCCCGTCAGGGTGTTGGCGACGGTGACGGGGCCGTGGGGCCACAGCGCCGCGACCTGCGGGGCGAACACCTCGGCCGTGCACAGCAGGCCGGGGATCAGGACGATGGGCGTCATGCCCCTTTGGCCTTGCGTTTCTTGTTGGGCACCACGGCCTCCACCGCCGGCGGCACTTCCGACAGGTAGGGCTTCAGGTAATGGCCGGTGTGGCTTTCCGGCACGGTTGCCACATGCTCCGGCGTGCCTTCGGCCACGATACGGCCGCCGCCGGCGCCGCCCTCCGGCCCCATGTCGATGATCCAGTCGGCGGTCTTGATGACCTCCAGATTGTGCTCGATCACCAGCACGGTGTTGCCCTGGTCCACCAGGGCGTGCAGCACCTCCAGCAGCTTGCGCACGTCCTCGAAGTGCAGGCCGGTGGTGGGCTCGTCCAGGATGTAGAGGGTTCTGCCGGTGGCGCGGCGCGACAGTTCCTTGGCCAGCTTCACGCGCTGGGCCTCGCCGCCCGACAGGGTGGTGGCCGGTTGTCCGACATGGATGTAGCCCAATCCGACCTCATCCAATGTCTGCATGCGGTCGCGGATGGCGGGCACGGCCTGGAAGAAGGACGCCGCCTCCTCCACCGTCATGTCCAGCACGTCGGCGATACTCTTGTCCTTGTACAGGACCTCCAGCGTCTCGCGGTTGTAGCGCTTGCCGTGGCAGACGTCGCAGGTGACGTAGACGTCGGGCAGGAAGTGCATCTCGATCTTGATGACGCCGTCGCCCTGGCAGGCCTCGCACCGGCCGCCCTTGACGTTGAAGCTGAAGCGGCCGGCGCCGTAGCCCCGGGCCTTGGCCTCCGGCAGGCCGGCGAACCAGTCACGGATCGGCGTGAAGGCGCCGGTGTAGGTCGCGGGGTTGGAGCGGGGCGTGCGGCCGATGGGCGACTGGTCGATGTCGACGATCTTGTCCAGGTGCTGCAGGCCCAGGATGTCGTCATGCGCGCCCGGATGTTCCCGCGCGCCGTTCAGGCGCTTGGCCAAGGCCTTGTACAGCGTCTCGACGATCAGGGTGGACTTGCCGCCGCCGGACACGCCGGTGACGCAGGTGAAGGTGCCCAGGGGGATGCGGGCGTGCACGTCCTTCAGGTTGTTGGAGCGCGCGCCGATGACCTCCAGGAACTGGCCCTTGTGGCCGGCGCGGCGGCGGTCCGGCAGGGCGATGCGGCGCCGGCCGGTCAGGTAGTCGCCGGTGACGCTGGCCGGGTTCGCCATGACCTCCGCCGGGGTGCCGGCGGCCACCACCGTGCCGCCATGGATGCCGGCGCCTGGCCCCATGTCGACCAGATAGTCGGCGGTGCGGATGGCGTCCTCGTCATGCTCCACCACCAGCACGGTGTTGCCGAGATCCCGCAGGCGCTTCAGCGTGGCCAGAAGGCGGTCGTTGTCGCGCTGGTGCAGGCCGATGGAAGGTTCGTCCAGCACGTACAGCACGCCGGTCAGGCCGCTGCCGATCTGCGAGGCCAGGCGAATGCGCTGGCTTTCGCCGCCCGACAGGGTGCCGGAGGCGCGGTCCATGGCCAGATATTCCAGGCCGACGTTGTTCAGGAAACCCAGCCGTTCGTTGATTTCCTTCAGGATGCGGTTGGCGATGTCCTTCTGCTTTTGCGTCAGGTGGCCGTCCAGGCCCAGGAACCAGGCGCCGGCTTCCTGGATGGACATGCGGCTGACCTCGGCGACGTTCAGGCCGTTGATCTTGACGGCCAGCGCCTCCGGCTTCAGGCGCGCGCCGCCGCAGGCCTCGCAGGGCTGGGCCGACTGATACTTGGAAAGCTCCTCCCGCATGAAGTTGCTTTCCGTCTCCTTCCAGCGGCGCTCCAGGTTGCGCACCACGCCCTCGAAGGGCTTGTTGGTCTCGTAGGAGCGCAAGCCGTCGTCATAGCGCAGGGTCACCGGCTTGCCGCCGGAGCCGAACAGGATGAGGTTCTTCAAATCCTCCGGCAGGTCGCTCCACGGCGTGTCCATGCGGGCGTTGTGGTGGCGGGCCAGGCTTTCCAAGGTCTGGGCATAGTATTGGGAGGTGGAGCCCGCCCAGGGAGCGATGGCGCCGTCCTTCAGGGACAGGCGCGTGTCCGGCACCACCAGTTCAGGATCGAAATACAGCTTCTGGCCCAGGCCGTCGCAGGCGGGGCAGGCGCCGAAGGGATTGTTGAAGGAGAACAGGCGCGGCTCGATCTCCTCGATGGTGAAGCCGCTGACCGGGCAGGCGAACTTGGCGGAGAACACTGTGCGCTCGCCCCCGTCCGCGTTCTCCGCGAACACCAGGCCGTCCGCCAGTTCCAGCGCCGTCTCGATCGAATCCGCCAGGCGGTTGCCAAGGCCTTCCTTCACGACGATGCGGTCGACCACCACCTCGATGTCATGCTTCAGCTTTTTGTCCAGCGCCGGCGCCTCGTCGATCTCCATCATCTCGCCGTTGATCTTCACGCGCTGGAAGCCGCGCTTGCGCAGCTCCTGAAGTTCCTTCTTGTACTCACCCTTGCGGCCGCGCACGACCGGAGCCAGCAGGTAGAGGCGCGTGCCCTCGGGCATGGCCATGATGCGGTCCACCATCTGGCTGACCGTCTGGCTTTCGATGGGCAGGCCGGTGGCGGGGGAGTAGGGGATGCCGACCCGGGCAAAGAGCAGGCGCATATAGTCGTAAATCTCCGTCACCGTGCCGACGGTGGAGCGGGGATTGCGGCTGGTCGTCTTCTGCTCGATGGAGATGGCGGGGGACAGCCCCTCGATGCTGTCCATGTCCGGCTTCTGCATCAGCTCCAGAAACTGGCGCGCATAGGCCGATAGGCTTTCCACATAGCGCCGCTGCCCCTCGGCGTAGATGGTGTCGAAAGCCAGCGAGGATTTGCCCGACCCCGACAGCCCGGTGATGACCACCAGCTTGTCGCGCGGCAGGTCCACGTCGACGTTCTTCAAATTGTGTTCCCGCGCGCCGCGGACGCTGATATATTTGTTCATGGTATGTTCTGAATAATCGATCGGGGCAGGCGCTGGCAAGGGGGATTACGCGGGTAGGGCGCCCTCCCACCGGCCAGCCGGCGACAGCGCCTTAATATGGGGACGCCCGTGTCAAAAGGCGACAGCAGGATTCACCCCCTTAAGGACGATTTCGTGACGGGGGGCAGGGTGCCCCAAAGGGGCGCCTGGATCGATATTTTGGGTATGCCGGGGGCCTCGACCACCATGGCTGTGGCGTTGACTGCGGCCGGCGGTGTAGGCTCTCCCCATCAACGGCGGGGCGTTTTTCGCCCTCATTTGGATTCAGGACGGATCGGACATGGCTGGCAGCGTCAACAAAGTCATCCTCATCGGCAACCTGGGCAAGGAGCCCGAGGTCAGGTCCATGCAGAACGGCGGCAAGGTGTGCAACCTGCGCATCGCCACGTCCGAGACGTGGAAGGACCGCAACAGTGGGGAGCGGCAGGAACGCACCCAGTGGCACCAGGTGGTGATCTTCAATGAGGCGCTGATCGGTGTTGCCGAGCGCTTCCTGAAGAAGGGCTCCAAGGTCTACATCGAAGGCCAGCTGGAAACCCGCAAGTGGACCGACCAGTCCGGCCAGGAGAAGTACACGACCGAAGTGGTTCTGCGTCCCTTCCGGGGGGAGCTGACCATGCTCGAGGGCCGTGACGGCGGCGGTGGCGGTGGCGGCTACGAGTCGGGTGGCGACTTTGGCGGCGGTGGGTCCAGCTACGGCGGCGGCGGCGGCGGGGGTGGTGGCTACGGCGGCGGGTCTTCCGGTGGTGGTGGCTACGGTGGGGGTGGTTCCTCCTCCGGCGGTGGTTCGCGCGGCGGCTTCGGCGGCGGCGGCAAGCCGGCCGATGACCTGGACGACGAAATCCCGTTCTGACATTCAGACCATAAGAGCCAAGGGCCGCGTCAGCGCGGCCCTTTCGCTAGGTTCCAACAGCATTAGGACGTGCGGCCCCGCCCCCGGCTGCTGTTGCCGGTCGTCGCCGTGCCGGCAGTGCTTTCCGACCGGTCGCCCTGCGGCCCTCGCTGGCCGCTGCCGGCTGCGTCCCAGTCCCCCTTTGACCCGCTGGCGCCGCCGGTGCCGCCGGTCTTAGGCGGGGCATCATGGCCGGCGATCGGCCCCTCCATCCCGCGCGACTTCTTGGTCGCGGCGTGGCCGGTCATAGCCCACTCATCCTTCAGACGCTGCGGGTCGCTGGCCTCGCGCACATCATGCTTTTTGTCCGCGGCGCCGCGCTGGTCCGGCTGCGCGGCCTGTTGGCGGGCGTGGTCGTGGTGATGCTGGGGCATGCTGTCCTCCGGCGGTCATCGTGCGGCTCATTCGCTACGGCCGGGCTACCCGGCACATTCTTAAGGCTCGAGAGCGGACATTCGTTCCCCCGGTCGCTTCGGCGCCAGTTTGGGGCGCCGGTTTGGGGATTGGGCATGGGCCATCTTCGCTTTCGGGGGATTGCCGCCGACCGGTCCGGGAATGGTAGGCTGGCCGCCAACAGGTTAACGGCGGCGCTGGCCTTGTAGCGGCGGCGCCCGGCATAGCGAGACTGAGACCATGCGCACGCTGAAGGTCGCCCTGCACCAGATGAACTACACCACGGGCGATTTCCGGGGGAATTTCGAGCGGACCAAGGCCAGCATTCTGGCGCAGCGGCAGGCCGACCTGCATGTTCTGCCGGAGTGCGCCGTGGCCAACTATGCCGCCGGCGACTATCTGTTGGAGGCCGACTACCAGCAGGCCATCGTCCACTGGACGGAGCAGTACCGCCTGCTGTCTGAGCAGGCCGGCACCACCATCGTCGTGGGCACCCCCCTGCGCGGCAAGGTGCAGGGGCGCAAGATGGGCAACGGCCTGGTGGTGTTCGAGCGGGGCCGCGCGGTGCTGAGCCAGTTCAAGACCCATCTGCCCAACTATGACGTCTTCGACGACGTGCGCTGGTTCGAGGCGCGGGGGGAACAGATGGGCGCCGATGCCGAAATGGGCGTGCTGCGGTTCCAGGCCGCCGGCGGCCCCGTCACCCTGGGCTTCTGCATCTGCGAGGACATCTGGTTCGACGACGTCACCCATGACCTGAGGCAGATGGGCGCGGAGGTCATCGTCTCCCTCAACGCCAGCCCCTACGCCATCGCCAAGGGCAATTTCCGCCGCCGCCTGTTCGCCCAGCGCATCCAGGAAACGGGCCTGCCCCTGGTCTACGTCAACCAGGTGGGCGGCAATGACGAGCTGGTGTGGGAGGGCTGTTCCGCCATCATGGATCCGGCGGGCGCCATTTATGAGATGGCGATCGGCGGGGAAGGGGGCGCCACCGTGACCCTGGCGGATCAGGGCCAGGGCTTCCGCTTGGCCGAAACGCAGGCGCCTGTCCAACTGACCGACCCGCAGGAACGCTATCTGGTCGTGGGCCTGGGCCTGCGCGACTACATCGAGAAGAATGGCTTCCAGGACGTGGTCTTCGGCCTGTCCGGTGGCGCCGATTCCACCCTGGTGGCGGCCCTGGCGGCCGACGTGTTCGGCCCCGCCAAGGTCAATGCCGTCATGATGCCCTCGCCCTACACCAGTTCCGGTTCCAACACCCGGGCGGCGGAGTTCGCGGCGGGCGTGGGGGAGGGCTTCAGTGCCATCAGCCTGCCCATCACCGTGGAGTATGAGGCCGGGCTGGCCAAGTTCCGCAACGCCTTCGGCCGCGACATGGGCAGCCTGGCCGACGAAAACCTGCAGGCGCAGATCCGGGGCAACACCCTGTCCGCCATCTCCAACGACCATGGCCGCCGCGCCATCCTGGGCACCAGCAACAAGAGCGAGATCCTGATGGGATACGGCACGCTCTACGGCGACATGCGCGGCGCCTTCAACCCGCTGAAGGACCTGTACAAGGCCATCGATGTCTTCCCCATCCTGGAGATGCGCCTGGCCCAGGCGCAAAACCCGGACCCGCTGTTCGCCCGCATCTGGGAAGGGGCCTTCGGCAGGCCGCTGGAGCCCTATGACGCCAAGGCCCAGGCCGCGCTGCGCGCCGTCATCGATGTGGAGCCTAGCGCCGAGCTGAAGCACAACCAGCGCGACACCGACAGCCTGCCCCCCTATCCCCGCCTGGACGCGGTGTTGTGGGAGATGGAGGACGCCAAGGAGCGCCAGACCGACGCGGAGATCGCGGAAAAGCTGGGTGAGCCGCTGGAATTCGTGCAGGACATCCGCCGCCGCGTCCGCCGGGCGGAGTTCAAGCGATTCCAGTCCCCGCCCGGCCCCAAGGTGCACCGCAAGTCGCCCACCACCAAGGACCGACGCTTCCCCCTGACGGCGCGCTTCACGGGCTGATCGCGCCCCTCCCGTGACCTTTCTGTAGCGGTGGCATCGCGCCGGTGCGGCCGGCCCGCTACCGCAGTAGGATGCAACCTGTCGGTGCGGAAACAGGCCTGCAGGCTGGTCTCGAATGTGTCGATCGTTTCCAGCGTGGTCCGGCGCGGCGCTTGCCGTCCTTGCCCTGGTTCCCGGCCAGGCTTCGGCCCAGCAAACGCCAGATGCCGGCAGCATCCTGCGCGATACCGAACGCACCACCCCGCGCCTGACCGCACCGCCCGCGCCCCTGCGCCCGCTGGTACCGGAGGCGCCACCCTCGGCGCGCCCGGCCCAAGGCCCCACCGTCCACGTCACCGCCTTCCACGTCACGGCCACGCTTTTTCCGGAGGCGGAATTGCAGGCGGTGCTGGCGCCTTTCCGTGACCGCGACCTGACCCTGGGGGAATTGCAGTCGGCCGCAGCCGCCGTCAGCGCTTATTACCGCCAGCACGGCTATCTCGCCCGCGCCTACCTGCCCCGGCAGGAAATCCGCGACGGCGTCGTCACCATCGCCGTGCAGGAAAGCCGCTTGGGCCGCGTGGTGGTCGATCCCAGCAGCGACACGCGCCTGGATGCCGACACCGCCGCCGGTTACCTGCTGGACCGGCAGGCGGCGGGCGAGGCCCTGCGCCTGGACGCGCTGGAGGGGGGTGTCGCGGCACTGGACGCCCTGCCGGGCATCACGGCCACGGCAACGGCGGAGGCGGGCCAGGCGGCCGACCAGACCGACATCCGCCTGAAGCTGACCGAGGGGCCGCGGTTCAGCGGCGTCGCCCTGGTGGACAACCAGGCGCAGCGGGCCAGCGGTGGCTGGCGCGGCATCGCCGTGCTGTCGGCCAACGACCTGGCCGGCATTGGAGAGCAGACCGTCCTGACCGGCGTGCGCAGCCTGGGCAGCACCTACGGTCGCCTGGCCGCCACCCTGCCCGTGGGCTACTCCGGCCTGCGCCTGGGCGTCAATGGCAGCGCCTTCGATTATCGCGTCGCCCATGATTTCAACGCCGGCACGCCTGATGGGTGGGGCGCCACCGGCGGGGCGGTGGCCACCCTGCCGCTGTGGCGGACGGAGGATGCGGCCCTGGACGGCCGCCTGGTCTATGAGCATCGCCGTTTGGTCAACCGCACGGCGGAGATCGTGACGGGCATCAACGTCATCGACGCCGCCACCGTGGGCGTGAGCGCGGTGGCGCGCGACGGTTGGGATGGTGTCGACCAGGTGGATGGGACCATGACCGCCGGCAACGTCGACCTGGGGGGCGTGCCGGACAACCAGGCGGTCGATGGCGCGACCGCCCGCACCCAGGGTGGCTACGCCAAGCTGGCCCTTACGCTCAGCCACACCCACCCCCTGGCGCAGGGGGTGGATCTGGTGGCCAGGCTGGCCGGTCAATGGGCCAGCGGCAACCTCGACAGCTCCGAACGCCTGGCCCTGGGCGGCCCCGACGCCATCCGCGCCTATCCCGTGAACGAAGGACAGGGGGCCGAGGGGGCCTTGGGCACCCTGGAACTACGCTGGCGCCCCGTGGATGACCTTCGGCTGGCAGCCTTCTGGGACGGGGGCTGGATCCGCCAGTTCGTCAGCCCTTGGGCCGGCTGGAACCGGCGCACGGATGTGCCCAACGATTATGGCTTGCAGGGCGTCGGTATCGCCGTCTCCTGGCGGCCGGTGGACGCCCTGCTGTTCGACGCCAGCCTGGCCCATGTCGTGGGCGACAACCCGGGGCGCATCCTTGGCGCCGATAGCGACGGCCTGCGCCGCCATACCCGCGCCTGGGTGCGGGTGACGGGCAGCTTTTGAACGACCGGCAGCCGTGCACCCCTGAGGGTTGCGGCGCCGGGGGCGGCGCGGTAGGCAAGGGGGCCGCCCGGACGATCGTCGGGGCAACGATAAAGCCGCCAGAGCGTCTCTCACCATGGCCCAGTACGAGACCCCCGTGCCGCCGGAACTGTCGGCGGCGGTGACGCCCCTGCCGCCCCTGGACGAGGCGGCGGTGGAGAAGGCCTGTCCCGGGCTGCCGCCCCGGACCCCCGATGAGCGCCTGCTGCGCCGCATCTTGGTCCATGCCCGCGACCTGGTGTTGCTGGCCACGCCTCTAATGCTGACCCGCATCGGCCAGCTGTTCATGCAGACGGTCGACACCGCCATGGTCGGCCGCCATAGCGCGGAGGAACTGGCCTATTTCAGCCTGGGCGGCACCCCGGTGGGCACGGCCTTCGCCACCGTGGTCGGCCTGATGATGGGCACCATCATCCTCGTGGCCCAGGCGGTGGGGGCGGGGCGTCCGCGTGACGCCGGCGCGGTCTGGCGCCGCTCGCTGCCCTACGCTCTGCTGATCGGCAGTGTCGTCGCCATCCTCTGCCAGTTCGGCGAGGCCTTCTTCCTGCTGACGGGGCAGGAGCCCGGGATCGCCCACGGGGCGGCCCCGGTCATCGCCGTCCTGGGCCTGGGCATGCCGGCGGCGGTCATGCAGATCAGCACCTCCTTCTTCCTGGAGGGCATCAAGCGGCCGTTCCCGGCCATGGTCTCCATGATCGTGGCCAACCTGCTGAACTTCGCCCTGGATTACACCCTGGTGTTCGGGCATTTCGGCGCGCCGGCCCTGGGCGCCGTCGGGTCGGCCATCGCCACCACCACCATCCGCTGGCTCACGGCGCTGGGCCTGATCCTGTACGTCTGGACCATGCGCGACCATGCCCATTACGGCGTGCGCGGATCCTTCCTGGAATGGCGGGAGGGACGGCGCCACCGCCACCTGGGCTATGCCGCGGGCCTCAGCCAGGGTGCTGAATCCACCGCCTTCGGCACCATGGGCATCTTCGCCGGCTGGCTGGGCGCCTTGGGCCTGGGGGCCTACGCCGTGGGACTGAACCTGCTGGCCCTTATCTTCATGGCGGCCTTGGGCCTGGCCTCGGCCACCGCGGTGCAGGTGGGGCAGGCGCATGGTGCCGGCAACCGGCGGGAGGCCACGCTGGCCGGGTGGACGGGCCTGACCCTGACCGCCCTGATCATGGTCGTCGTCGGCGTGGTGCTGTCGTCGGTGCCGGAGGGCATCGCCACCCTCTACGCCAGCGATCCGGACCTCATCCGCGTGCTGGTGCCCGCCATCGCCTTCATGGCCTGGATCGTGGTGGCGGACGGCGGACAGACGGTCATGGCCAGTGCGCTGCGCGGCCAAGGTGACAGCTGGATCCCCACCGCCCTGCATTTCTTCAGCTATTACGGCGTCATGATCCCCACGGCGGCTTATGCCGCTTTCCACCTGGGGCACGGCATCATGGGCATCTTCCAGGGCATCCTGGTGGCCAGCATCGTGGCGGTCACGGTGCTGATGGTCCGCTTCCACCTGCTGTCGCGGTGCTGAACCGCTTCTGTTATCCTCGCGGCTTAAGAAACCAAGGCTGCGGATCATGACGGAACTGTCGGTGCAGGCGCTGCTGGACACGGACACGGCGCGCATCCGCGACGTGGTCTGCGCCGGCACCTGCCGGCATCGCAGCGCCGAGGAGTGCGCCGATGCCACCACTCTGGTCTTTCCCTATCGCGGCATCTATGTCCGCCACCTGGGTCGAGATGAGGCGGTGGCCGAGGCCAATCAGGTGCTGTTCTTCAACAAGGGCGATGAATACAGCGTCAGCCACCCGGTGACGGGCGGCGACGCCTGCCTGTCCATCACCGTGGACGAGGCGCTGCTGCGGGAACTGGCGCCGCGCGAGCATGTCCGTGACCAGGGCGACTTGGCCTTCCGCCATCAGCGGCTGCGCATCGACCCGCGCGCCCAAGTGCTGGCCGCCCTGCTGCGCCACAGCCTGGCCCAGGGTGCGGCCGAGACGCTGGAGGCGGAGGCGCTGACCCTGACGCTGATCCGCCGGGCGCTGGGGGAGCGGACGTCGCACGTGCCCCAGGCCAGCATCGGCCATCGGAAACTGGTGGACCGGGCCAAACTGGCGCTCAGCGGCGACCTCACCCGCCGCTGGACCCTAGCGGAGATCGCGGGCGAGGTCGGCGTCTCCCCCGTCTACCTCACCCAGGTGTTCCAGCAGGTGGAGGCGGTGCCCCTCTATCGCTATCAGCTACGCCTGCGGTTGGGCCGGGCGCTGGATCTGCTGGGCGAATACGACGACATCACTACGCTCAGCATGGACTTGGGCTTCTCCAGCCACAGCCATTTCAGCGCCGCCTTCCGCCAGACCTATGGCCGTACCCCGGCGGAGTTCCAACGCTCCGTCCGCGCCCGGTAAGTCGCTAAAGATTCCGACAGCGACGGTGCAGGCCCAAGTGGTCTTCTTCCCCTCGGCCGGAACGACCGGTCCCGGAGTGAGACGGAGGAGAACCACCATGAGCGAGAAGACCTGCGCCGCCTGCGACTACCCGCTGGATGAGAACGCCATCAGCGTGACCATCGGCGGCCGCACTGTGGAAGCCTGCTGCCAGGAATGCGCCGACAAGCTGCGTGAGGCCCAGGCCGCCACCGGCGGCGGCGACTGAGCCGGCGGAAAGCCAGAAAGGGCGGGGTCTGGCGGCTCCGCCCTTTTTGTTTGGAAAGCTCAGCGCCGGGGAAAGCCGAAGCTGAGGCTGGAGAAGACAGTTTCGAAATCCGTCTCCGCCATGGGCGGCTGCGGCTTGGTCCAGATGACGTTCAGCAGCCAATTGCCGGCATCGGGCAGGGGGAAGCGGGCGCGGCCGTCGCCGTCGGTGCGGCGGGTTTCCAGCGGCTCCGCGTCATGGGCCAGGTCCGTCAGCTTGACCAGGGCGCCCGCCAGGGGCCGGCCCTCATAATAGATCCGCACCGGCAGGTCGGCCGGCCGGGGCAGAGCATAGGGGTCGACCTCCGGCACGATCTCCAGCGTCAGGTCCAGGGGACGAGTCACCGGCGCGCCGCTGCTGCCATCACCTACCCGCACCAGCACCTTGGCCCGGCGGCTGTAATTCTCCGCCCCATCGGCGTCCATGCGATGGCCGGCGCGGCGCAGTTCGAGGGCGGGCGTGAGCCCTTCCACGGTCAGGTAGTCGTTGAAGCGCAGGGCCGGCAGGTGACTCTGCGCCCTATCGTCCGTCTCCAGCACCAGGATATGGGTGCCGGGGGCGGTGAGACGGACGGCGCCGTCCTCATCAGCCTCGCCGGGGTGCAGGGCGGCGCGCAGGTCGGACGCCGTCCCATCCGGCGCCACGTCCAGGAAGCGGACAATGCGGCGCACGGGCAAGGGGGAGCGTTGGCGGTAGGGACCGTGCCCCACCTGCAAGGTCAGGGGCAGGAGGGCGCCGGGGGCGGGATGAAAGCTCTGTGGCTGCACCCAGAAGTCATGGGCCGACGCGGACAGGGCCACCAGCATCGCCAGCAAGGCTAGCGTTCTCATCATTGCGCACCTCATTCCAGATGATCCGGCAGATAGCCGGGCGTCACTGGCAGGCAGGCCAGGGTGACCGCCAGGACGGCCATGGCGACCAGCCAGCTGGACATGACCCGAACGGCGGGGAAGGACAGGTGGCGCATTGCCCAGGCGGCGGCCGGCAGCAGGGCCAGGGCGGGCAATGCCGCCAGCAGATCCAGCGGCGCGTCCGTCACGGCGGCGAGCGCGCCGGACCACAGGCCGGTGTTGACCGCCAGGCCCCAGGCGAGATGCCGGTCGGTGCGGCAGACCAGGCCGCCGGCCGCCGTTACAGCCACGCTGATCCAGCAGCCGACGAACACCCCGTCATGCCAAGGGGGTGGATAGGTGGCCGCAACACCCGCCGCCAGGATAACCAGGCCCAGGCAAAGCCACCAGGCGCGCCGGGGGGCGGAGGCCAGGGACAAGGCCAGCGCCGCGTAAAGCAGCAACAGGGGCGGCAGGGCGCTTCTCATGGCAGCACCGCGCGGGCGAGGAAGCCTATGCCCAACAGGGCTATGGCCCCGCCCAGCCCCCGAGTCAGGCGCATCCCGCCGCGCCGGCTATTCAAATGGCCGATGGCGACGCCCGCCAGATGCAGCAGGCCGGTGGCCAGGACGAAGCCGGCGCTGTACCCGGCGGGATCGGCGGCCGATGGCAGCTCCCGCCCATGGGCGTAGCCGTGGAACAGGGCGAAGACGGCCACCAGCGCCAGGGCCAGCCAGACCGGCGCCTTGATCCCGCCGGCGACGCAGCCGCCCAGCACCAGGACGGAGCAGGCGATGCCCAGCTCCACCGGCGGCAGCGGCATCCCCACCATGCCGGCGACGGCGCCCACCACCATCATGGCGGGGAACAGGATGGGCAGGGCCAGCAGCAGGGGATTGCCCAGGACGGCGCCCCACAGGCCCACCGCCACCATGGCCAGCAGATGGTCCAGGCCGCTGAAGGGATGCAGGAATCCCGGTCCGACTCCACCCGGCAGGCCGGTGCCGCTGTGCGCCGCCGCCGGGTGGCTGATAGCCAGCGCGGCGGCGACAAGGATCCAGCGCTTCATGACGGCGGCACCTCCGGCGCCACCAGGAAGGGGAAGATCGTGTTGGACGGCGGGTGTTCATCCCGCGTCAGGCCGTCGGCCACACCGGCGGCGGTGCCGTTCACCAGGAAGGAGCGGTAGATGTTCGAGGCGTCGTAGGTCAGCGTCCGGCCGCCGCAGTCGGACCGCAGCGCCCGTTCGTCCGACAGGGCCGCCAGCTCCACGGCGAACATCTGTGTGCAGATGCCGGTGGCACTGTTCACCCACAGCCTGTCATCAGCAAGCATGGCCGCCAGGCGGTGATAGCGCCGCGCCGGCGATGACTTGGCACCGGCCAGCCATTGGTTGCCGCACTGGCCGTCGAAGCTGTCGTAATAGGCAAGGCCCCTGGTGATCTCCGCCTCGAACCGGGCGCCGTCGGCGGGGGTGGCGGCGTTGTACGCCTCCTTCCACCGGTCGCCTTCCTCATCGGAACGCAACTGGCCCAGCAGGGCATTGCCGGTCAGCGGCCGGCCGGCACGGTCCACCTGGCCTTTGGCGCCCCTGGTCGCCGCCCAGACGGTCAGCAGCGGGCCGCCCTGGTTCAGCGCGTCCACATCCACCGACGCCACGATGGCCATGGGCGTCCAGCCGGCCAGCAGGTTCTTGGCCGAACCGCCGTCGGTGTGGCGCCACCTGTCCAGGATCTCGGCCGAGGTGGCGGCGTCGAAGGCGGGACAGCCGGCCTTATCCTTGGCCACGCCCCGGGCCAGGGCCGCCTCCGCCACCTGATAGGCCTGGCGGGTGCCACGCACATTGTTGAAGAATGGGTCGTCGCGCAGGCCGGCGTACAGGCGGAAGCGATGATGTTCGCCCCACAGCCCCTCCGTCGAGCTGGCATCGCCCTGGACGCGGTCAATGCCGCCCAGGCGGCAATCCGCCTGCTGCGGGCCGGGGAAGCGGCAGGTCAGGTCCATGCTTCTTACCGAGGCGTTCCAGGGTTTGCCGAAGCGGCGGGCGCTGTCGATGTGGAAGGTGTAGTCCAGCCGATCGGACAGGCTGTGCCCGACAATGGTCATCACCAGGTTCAGCTGGCGCCCGTCCTGGCTCATCCAGGCGTAGAGGTCACCGATATCGGCGCGCGGGTCGGCGATGACAGCGGGCGTGTCCAGGTGGTCGGACGCGAGGACAGGCCCGCTGAGGGGCGGCAGCCCAAGGGGCAATAGGGCCGCCAGCAGCGGGATAAGGCGCGGGAACGGGCGCATGATGGGCTTTCCAGCTTGTCTCCAGGTGGGTGGAAGCAAGCCGGAAAGCTGACGGGCGCGCTGTCGGATTCTTTAGCGACTTTCAGCGGGGCAGCAGCAATTCCACCTGCGTGCCCTGGGGGTCGCGGACATAGAGCGAAAGGGTGGGCCCATGGCGGTTGTCGCCCACACGCTCCTCGATGATGTCCAGGCCATGGGCGGCCAGATGCCCACGCACCGCCGCCTCGTCGCAGGGGGCCAGGGCGATGCACAGGTGGTCCAGGTTGCGGCCCGGCCCCGCCGGCGGCTGGGCCCAAGCCCCTTCCGGCACCGTCACGTCCACCAGGAACAGGTCGGCGTCGCCCACCCGCAGCCGCACCAGCGCATCCTCCGGCCATTCCGCCGTCATCGGGCATCCCAGGATGTCGCGGTAGAAGGCCAGGCTGGCGGCGATGTCGGTGACGGGCAGGGCCAGATGGTCGAAGCCGCGCGGGGTGAAGGGCGGAGTCATGGGGCGGGGCCGTGAGCGGGGGGAAACGCCCGCGCACTGTAGCGCCGGGGTGGGGGCTGCGGAACCCCGCAGCCGAGTCGCGCGCGTACGCGGGTACCATAGAGATACGCGGCGTGCCGGTTTCATTGTTCGCATGCGCGAATGATGCTAGAAAAGCGGCCGATCCCCATCGCCTGCGGGCGGCTGTGCAGCCACCCGTGAGGCTTGGTTTTCCTTGCTTTTGGATTCTGGTTTGGTCACGACTCCGACGCCCCCCGCGGCCCCTCCCGCCAGCGACATCACCCCCATCGCCATCGAAGAGGAGATGCGCAGCAGCTATCTCGATTACGCCATGAGCGTGATCGTGAGCCGCGCGCTTCCCGACGTGCGGGACGGCCTGAAGCCGGTGCACCGCCGCATCCTCTACGCGATGAAGGAAAGCGGCTACGACAGCACCAAGCCGTACCGCAAATCGGCCAAGGCGGTCGGCGACGTCATGGGTAACTACCACCCCCATGGCGACAGCTCGATCTACGAGGCCATGGTCCGCATGGCCCAGGATTTCTCCATGCGCCTGCCGCTGATCGACGGCCAGGGCAACTTCGGCTCCATGGACGGCGACCGCGCCGCGGCCATGCGATACACCGAAGCCCGCCTGGCCAAGTCGGCCGAGGCGATGCTGGACGATATCGATAAGGACACGATCGACTGGCAGAAGAACTACGACGAGTCGAAGGATGAACCGACCGTCCTGCCGTCGCGCTTCCCCAACCTGCTGGTCAACGGCGCCGGCGGCATCGCCGTGGGCATGGCCACCAACATCCCGCCCCATAACCTGGGCGAGGTGATCGACGCCTGTTGCGCCTATGTCGACAACCCGGACATCACCATCCCGGAGCTGATGGAGATCGTCCCCGGCCCGGACTTCCCCACCGGCGCCCTGATCCTGGGCCGTTCGGGCATCCGCTCCGCGTTCGAGACGGGCCGCGGCTCCGTCGTCATGCGCGCGAAGAGCGAGATCGAGGAGATCCGCAAGGACCGCTGGGCCATCGTCTTCACTGAGATCCCCTACCAGGTGAACAAGGCCAAGCTGATCGAGCGCATCGCTGAGGTGGTGCAGGAGAAGCTGGTCGAGGGCATCTCCGACGTCCGTGACGAGTCCGACCGCGACGGCGTGCGCGTGGTGGTGGAGCTGAAGCGCGACGCCGTGGCCGACGTGGTGATGAACCAGCTGTTCCGCCACACGCCGCTGCAGACCTCCTTCGGCGTCAACACCCTGGCCCTGAACGGCGGCCGGCCGGAGCTGATGAACCTGAAGGACATCATCGCGGCTTTCGTGAAGTTCCGCGAGCAGGTCATCACCCGCCGTACCGAGTTCGAGCTGGGCAAGGCGCGCGAGCGCGCCCACACCTTGGTGGGCCTGGGCGTGGCCGTGGCCAACCTGGACGAGATGATCGCCCTGATCCGCCGCGCGCCCGATCCGCAGTCGGCGCGCGAGGAAATGGTGGCCCGCGAATGGCCGGCCAACGACGTGGCGCCGCTGATCACCCTGATCGACGAGCCGGGCCGCGGCCTGTCGGAGGCCGGGACCTACCGCCTGTCGGAGGCCCAGGCCAAGGCCATCCTGGAACTGCGCCTGCACCGCCTGACCGGGCTGGAGCGCGACAAGATCGGCGCCGACCTGACGGCGGTGGTGGAGCAGATCCGCCACTTCCTGGAAATCCTGTCTTCCCGTCCGCTGCTGCTGGACATCCTGCGCAATGAACTGGTGGAGGTGAAGGCGCGCTTCGACACGCCCCGTCGCACCAAGATCGAGGACCTGGAGTTCGAAGCGGACATAGAGGACCTGATCCAGCGCGAGGACATGGTCGTCATCGTCACGCAGGGCGGCTACATCAAGCGCGTGCCGGTCTCGACCTACCGGGCGCAGGCACGCGGCGGCAAGGGCCGCAGCGGCATGCAGCTGAAGGCGGAGGATACGGTCAGCGACCTGTTCGTCGCCAACACCCACACGCCCATGCTGCTCTTCACCAACCGCGGCATGGTCTACAAGCTGAAGGTCTGGCGCCTGCCGCTGGGCCAGCCGCAGACCCGGGGCAAGGCCCTGGTGAACCTGCTGCCGCTGGAGGATGGCGAGGTCATCACCACCGTGATGCCCATGCCTGAGGATGAGGCCAGCTGGGGCGACCTGAACGTGCTGTTCGTCACCAGTCACGGTAACGTCCGCCGCAACAAGCTGTCCGACTTCACCAACATCCGCGCCAATGGCCTGATCGCCATGAAGCTGGAGGAAGAGGGTGAGCTGCTGGTCGCCGCGCGCACCTGCGGCGAGGCGGACGACGTGCTGTTGGCCACGCGCCTGGGCCGCTGCATCCGCTTCCCGGTGGTGGACGTCCGCGTCTTCGCCGGCCGCACCTCCACCGGCGTGCGCGGCATCCGCCTGGCCGAGGGGGACGAGGTCATTGGCCTGTCCATCCTGCACCACACCGAGTACACGGCGGAGGATCGCGCCGCCTACCTGAAGCAGGCCAGCGCTGAGCGCCGCCAGCAGGGTGAGGAGGTCGAGGAGGCCGCCGACGTCGACCCCGAGGTCATCGGGGATGTCGGAACCCTGCCGCCTGAGCTCTATGCCGAGATGAAGGCGCGCGAGGAGTTCCTGCTGACGGTATCGGTCCAGGGTTTCGGCAAACGCACCTCGGCCTATGAGTACCGCCTGACGGGACGTGGCGGCCAGGGCATCTGGAACATGGACATGGGGGCCCGCAACAGGGCCATCGCCGCCGTGTTCCCCATCGCCGAGACCGACCAGGTGATGATGGTCAGCAACGGCGGCCAGGTCATCCGCATGCCGGTGCACGACGTGCGCATCACCGCGCGCAAGAGCAAGGGCGTCACCCTGTTCCGCCTGTCGGCGGACGAGGGCGTGGTGTCGGTCGCGCGGCTGGCGGACGACGGCACGGAGGACGGCGGGGCGGATGATGCCATGCCGGCTGAAGCCATCGCGGGCCCGGCCGCGGATGGTTCGGCCCCGGATGGTTCAAACGAGGGAACCGGCGACTGAGGGCCGGAGGTTCGAATCC
Organism: Nitrospirillum amazonense; assembly: GCF_007828035.1. Taxonomy (GTDB): domain Bacteria; phylum Pseudomonadota; class Alphaproteobacteria; order Azospirillales; family Azospirillaceae; genus Nitrospirillum; species Nitrospirillum amazonense. The sequence continues at coordinate 193,386 of NZ_VITV01000003.1, forward strand.
CACCGGGATTCGAACCTCGCCTTGGCAAAGCCGGCGGAGGGAGCTGACACGATGGGTGGATGGGATCAGCGGGGGCGAGGATGAGCGAGCGTCGCATCGGGGTTTATCCCGGCACCTTCGACCCCATCACCAATGGGCATTTCGACATCATCCAGCGGGCGGCCAAGCTGGTCGATCACCTGATCATCGGGGTGGCCAGCAATGCCGGCAAGGGGCCGTTGTTCTCCACGGTGGAGCGCGTGGCCCTGGTGCAGGACGAATTGGGGCCGCTGGCCGCCAAGGGCATCTCGGTCGAGGTGCGGCCCTTCGACACCCTGCTGATGAATTTCGCCGTGGGCTGTCAGGCCCAGGTGATCATCCGCGGCCTACGTGCCGTCTCGGACTTCGAATACGAATTCCAGATGGCCGGCATGAACGCGCGCCTTAACCCGCAGGTTGAGACCGTGTTCCTGATGGCGTCGGACCGGCATCAATTCATCTCCTCCCGCTTCGTGAAGGAGATTGGGCGGCTGGGCGGCGACATTGCCCACTTCGTCAGCCCGCGCGTCGCCCATCGCCTGGCTGAGCGTTTCGCTCAGGACGCCCGGCAAGGGGTGGGCGGGGGCGTCGAGCCTGCCACCGGCGGCGCCGGCGAATAAGCGCCAAGATTTTTTGCGGACAGGGGCCCTATGCACGGTTGATGTGCCGGGCCCCGCCGCTTTCCATTGACCGCGCCCATACCCGTCATTATGGTGCGCGCCACACCGGGACGGGCCCCCAGGCTCCGTCTTCGTTCGCGGAAAACCAACGCGTTTTCCCTGCGGTCGATCCCGTAGCTCAGCCGGTAGAGCACGTGACTTTTAATCATGGGGTCGTGGGTTCGAATCCCACCGGGATCACCAATCTTCAACGACTTAGCCGAGTTTTGGACGGGCGGGCTCGTGCGTGCGTAGCCCTTTCTATTGGCGTCACGCGTTGGCAACCGCACGGTGTATCGGTCAAACCGATAAAGCCATATTGAATAAAGCACCTTGTCCGGTGGCAATATTTCCGCTGATTTGCTCCTCATCAAAATAAAAAGCGGCCATCTATGTGGCTGTTAAATGAGGAGGATATGCTCTGTGAAGAACTGGGCGGTGTGCGCATCATTTTTGTGCGCGGTTTTGTTTGCAAATGTGAATTTGGCGCAGGCTACCGAGAGTGGTGGCAACAGTTATCCGCCGGGTGCCAGCATCTATCTGGCCGGCGCGATGCCGCCGCCGGGTGAGTACATCCTATTCCAGCCTAACTATTACACCGCCGACCGGATGAACGATGGCGCGGGCAACAAGCTGCCCCTGGAGTTCAGTGTCGAATCCGTCTCGCAGACCTTTCGCGGCTTCGTGGTCACGCCCTATCGGCTATTCGGCGCGCAGGTGGCGTCCGAGGTGATCCTGCCCATCGTTGACCTGCATGCCGAGGTGGCAGGGCAGAAGACCAGCAAGCTAGGCTTCGGGGACATCGGCATCACGCCGCTGATGCTGGGCTGGCGCCTGGGTCCCAACCTGTCCCTGGTGTGGGGCACCGACATCTTCATGCCGGTGGGCCAATACAACGCCGCCGCCCTGGCCAACATCGGCCGCAACGTCTGGTCCTTCCAGCCGACGCTGGGCCTGGCCTACATCGATCCGCAGGGCTGGCAGGCGCAGGTTTCACCGCGCCTGGCGTTCAACACCACCAACGACGCCACGCGCTATCACTCCGGGTCGGACTTCGATCTGGATTTCGCCGTGGCGCGCAATGTCGATGGCTGGCGCTTCGGCGTCTCCGGCTATTTCTACGTCCAGTATGAGGATGACACCCAGGATGGCCTGAAGATCGGTACCGACGGCTATCGCGGCAAGGCCTTCGCGGTGGGGCCCGCCATCAGTCATGATATCGGGCCACTGCAGGCGACCTTCACCTGGCAACACGAGTTCGCGGCCGAACATCGCGCCCAGGGCGAGAACCTGTGGATGCAGTTGGGCCTGCGGCTCTGATCTCAGAACAGGGTTGCGGCGACCTGTGGGGCCAGGAGATCGGCGTCGTCATTGCGCACGTTGCCGACGCGCGGCCCCACAGCCCAGAAGCGGGTCTCATTGGCGGGGTAAGGGCGCAGCAAATCCAGCAGAGCGGAAGCATCGGCGTCCGCCTCTCCCAGCCAGGCGGGCCAGTGGCCGGGCGACAGGATGACCGGCATGCGGTGGTGGATGTGGCCGATGGCATCGTTGGCGGCCGTGGTCAGGATGGTGTAGGTCCGCACCCACTCCCCGCTGGCTGGATCCTTCCAACCCTCCCACAACCCGGCGAAGGCGGCGGTATCCGTGTTGGCTGGGGCGATGGCATAGGCCTGCTTGGCACCGTTCTCCACCCGCCATTCATAGAAGGCGGTCACCGGCACCAGGCAGCGGCGCCGGGCGAAGGCCTGCCGGAACGTGGGTTTTTCCGTCACGCTTTCCGAGCGGGCGTTGATCATCTTGGCGCCCCCCGCCATATCCGCTGCCCACGACGGCACCAGGCCCCAGCGCAGCATGTCCAGACGCCGTTCCCGCGTCTGCGCGTTCCAGCGCACCACCGGCGCCGATTGCGTCGGCGCGATGTTGAAGCGGCCCGGGAAATTGGGCAGGGCGCCCAGGGTCTGGAACAGCGCCTCCATAGCCTGCGGCGGGGTGACGGCGGCATAACGACCGCACATGGCGGGGACGACTCCGGAATGTGGGCGGGCGCTTGGCACCGGGGCGGCGGCATGATACCGCTGCCAAGGCTAAATGCGCCACAGCTAGTATCCGGAGCTATAGTATGACCCAATCGCTAGCCTCCGCTGCTGCGGGCGTGCCCAAGGTCGGCATCGGGGTCCTGATCCAGCGTGAGGGCCGCATCCTGCTGGGCCGTCGGCGCAACAGCCATGGCGACGGCAGCTATTCCTGGTGCGGCGGCCACCTGGAATATGGCGAGACCTTCGAGGAATGCGCCATTCGCGAGGTGAAGGAGGAATGCGGCTTGGTGGTGCGGCGCCTCCGCTTCCTCTGCCTGCACAACATCCTGGCCTACGACAAGCACTACGTGGACATCCAGTTCATCGCCGAGGAGGTGGAACCGGGCGAGCCCCAGGTGCTGGAACCGCACAAGATTGCGGATTGGGGCTGGTACGGCTTTGACGCTCTACCCCGGCCGCTGTTCCGCCCGGTGGAACTGGCCTTGGACGCCTGGGCCGCCCAGCGCAGCTACACGCCCCTGGCGGCGCCCTTGGCGCGCTAGGTCGTTCGGCGCGACCAATCTGTGACCCACGACCTATTGCCAAAGAACGTCTTTGGCGACGCTGCGCGCGCCATATAAAGTTTTTGTTACATTTTGTTGGCAGTTGCGAGTCGAGGTGGCGCGGGGTCGCCTGACCGACATCGCCGGTATTTCCGGGGCAATAGGGGGAATAGCGCGCGTCCGGCCGTCATCGCGGCCGGCGACGCCCGAGATTTGCCTGATCGCCGCAGGAGGCGATTGGGGCCAGGGAGGAAGAACGTACAAATGAACGGCTTCGACAGTGCCATCCAGGAATTCCTGACCACCCACGCCTTCACCTCGGACGTGGTGAACCACGCAATCCGCACCATCGCCGACTTCTCGATGTTCAAGGGCCTTTTCCCGGTGGCCATCCTTTGGTGGATCTGGTTCCGGGGGGGGCGGCGCGGGCTGTGGGAAAAGGAAATGGTGATCGCCACCTTCGTCAGCGGCTTGCTGGCCCTGGGCGTTGGGCGCCTGCTGGCTCACTTCCTGCCTTTCCGGGAGCGCCCGATCTACGACCCCGCCGTGCCCTTCCACTTTCCCTTGAGCGGCACCAGCGAAGCCATCCTGCGAACCTGGAGTTCATTTCCCAGCGATCACGCCATGCTGTGGATGGCGGTTTCCACCGGCATCTTCCTGGTTTGGCGCCGGATCGGTGTGCTGGCCATGGCCTACACCGCCATCTTCGTCTGCACGGTGCGGGTTTATCTGGGGCTGCACTACCCCACGGACGTGCTGGGTGGCGCCATCATCGGCGTGCTGATCACCCTGGTCATGACCCGCGACGCCGTCCGGCCGCTGTACACCACCCCTATCCTGCGGGTCATGATGCGCTTTCCCGCCCCCTGTTATACCCTGGCATTCCTGTTTTGTTTCGAGTTGGTCACCCAGTTCGACGAGATCCGCATGATCGGCCAGTCCGTGCACAAGGTGCTGGAGGCCCATCACGGCGACGCCGATCCGTCCCCGTATGCGCTGGGGCCCGTGGAAACCGCGGCCCGGCCCAACTGAGGCGTCGGCGCTGCTGCGCGGTCCCGTCCCCGCGCCACTTTGGAGATAGCCCGCCCGTCACAATTCCATGGCCGTTTCGCAGCCTGTATAAATAACTTTCGTTGTAGATCAGTGCCCACAATTGTCTAGGAGACCGTGGACCATGTCCGATCTTCATGACGGTCGCGGGGGTGGTCCCACAGCAACGATAGGGAGCACCTCCCCCAAGAACCGATCGGCACATCCGTGCATGGCGGCTGATATCGCCTTGACACGGGCAGCGGAAATGCTTCTGGGCATCCGCGGCACCCGGGCGTATGCCGACGCCACTCCTGAGGAACGGCTGGAACTTGAGTCCTATGTTCTGGAGCTGGTCGACGGACGGCCCGTGAACCACCCCGCGCGGGCGCATCTCGGTTGACCTTGGCGCTCAATCCCAATCACCCCGCTCATTCCGCAACAGCAACGGCCCAGGCGCTGAACCAAAAGATGCGCGCCGTGCAAGAACCTCGCGGGAAAGGCATTCCGCCCGGGCATTTGTATCGCGACGCCTTTGGCGGCACACTTCAGCCACGGTATGGCTTACGCTACCCTATTTTCGGGAAACCGTCGGCCCGCCTGACTTTGCAGGGGAGGGGTTAATGGCCTGGGGCGGTATCAGACGCGTGCTGTCCAATCTGGTTCGGCCCAGCAACCGCCGGACCTACGACCGCCTGTCCGTTGACAGCCAGGTGCAGTTGAGTTGCGGTGACGTCCTTGTATCTTGCCGTATCGCCGATGTTTCCGCCGGCGGTGCCTTTCTTGTCCCAGACCCTGACCTGCCCATCGGAACGGAGGGGGTGTTGCGCCTGCCGGGCGCGCCTGTGGCCGCCGCCGTCCGCATCGTGCGCCGCACCGAAAACGGCGTGGGCATCGAGTTCCTGCGCGACGGCGTGGGCGCCATCGTCGCCGGCTGGGTTCGCGCCGTCAGCGGCACGGGTTCGGCGGCCCGGGATGATGCCGCGCACACCCCCACTTGAGGGGCCTTGGCCCCGATTTGGCCCCGAACTATGACAGTGATCGCCGGTGGCGCGGCTGCGGCGCCTACAGCCCGCAGAACAGCTCGAATTCCTTGACGGGCAGGGGGCGGGCGAACAGATAGCCCTGGCCTTCCTCCACACCCATCCCGCGCAGCAGGCTGCGCTCCCCTTCCGTCTCCACGCCCTCCGCGACCACCTTCAGGCCCATGGCCTTGGCCATGGCCACGATGGCCTGGACGATATGGCGGGTGCCGCTGTCCTGTTCCATGTCCTGCACGAACTTGCGGTCGACCTTCAAACAATCCAGCGGCAACTCGCGCAGGTAGGACAGCGAGGAATAACCGGTGCCGAAATCATCCAGCGCCAGGGCCACGCCGCAATCGGCGATCCACGCCATCTGGCGCAGGGCCCCCTCCAGATCCTCCGGCAGCACTGATTCGGTGATTTCCAGCTGCAGCAGGTGGGGCGGGATGCCGGTTTCCCGCAGCAACACGTCGATCAGCGCAGGCAGGTGGCCCCAGCGGAACTGACGTTCCGAGACGTTGACGGCGATCTGCAGCGGCTGGCGGCCGGCCTCTATCCAGGTCTGGATCTGCCGGCAGGCGGCGCGCAGGGCCCATTCGCCGATGGGGACCATCAGGCCCGTCTCCTCGGCGATGGGAATGAATTCCATGGGATAGATCAGGCCGCGGGTGGGATGGCGCCAGCGGATCAGCGCCTCCCCCCCAATGGGGGTGCCGTCGGCGATGGCCACCTTGGGCTGGTAATGCAGGACGAAGGCCTCATCCAGGATGGCCTGGCGCAGCTCCGTCTCCGTGATCAGCTGGTGGCGCAGCCGCTCCCGCATCTGTTCGGTATAGTGCAGGTAATGGGCGGAGCCGGACTTCGCCACCTCACCCTGGGCGATGGCCGCGTTCCGCAGCAGCGCCTGGCCGCTGGTGCCGTCGTCGGGCGACACCGCCACGCCGATCTTGGCCACCATGTACAGGAGCCGCCCCTCCACCAGGATGGGCTCCCCAATGCGGGCGGCCAGGGCGGAGGCGGTGAACAGCGCCTTGCTGGCATGGCTGAGGTTGGGCAGGAACAGGGCGAACTGTGCCCGGGCGATTCGGCAGACGGCGTCAGCGCTGCCGCACAGGCCCAGGACCCGCTCGGCCATGACCGCCATGGACGCGTCCAGCGCCTGCTGGCCCAGCAGCTTGTACAGCTCCGCCATGCGGGAGATCTCGATGACCAGCACTGCGCAGGGGCCGCTGTGGCTGGCCAAATGATCATCGATACGGCGGGTGAAGACGGAAATATCCTGCATGGCACCGGCACCGGGAGGTGCAGCGTCGGTTCTGGCGACGACGGTCAGGCAGGCATCGGTCACGATCAGGGCTAGGCCGGCTTGTTCTCGATTGGGTTTGACCTTAGACCATTTTCTGTCCCGACCGCATGAGGAAACTGCGCCATCCATGCAATATTCGAAAAATACGATGGAATCTGACGGTATCCGGGCAGCTCTGGCCTGAAGCGCCGGTTACAGGGGTAGGGCGGTTACAGGAGTAGGCCTGCCAGGCCTAGGCTTTCCCGCTCAATGATTATGGGAGGCAAATGCCTTGAGTTTTGCCCTGTCCAAGATCTTCTGGGCGCTGACGGCGCCCGGCAACCTATTGCTTTTGTTTTTGTTGGTTGGCCTTTTTGCAACCGGCGGCTTCAGGGCGCGCCGGTCCCTGCTCTGCGCCCGGTCCGCGGCCGTGGGGCTGGCCATCATCGCCGTGCTGCCCGTCGGGGCGTGGAGCATGCGCACGCTGGAGCAGCGCTTTCCGGCGCCTGCGGGCTTGCCCGCCCATGTCGACGGCATCATCGTCCTGGGCGGGTCCGTCGACCAGGTGGCGACGGCCGAGACGGGCCAGCCCGAGGTGAACGCCGCGGCGGAGCGGCTGATGGTGATCCCCGACCTGGCCCGCCGCTATCCCGACGCCCGCATCATCTTCTCCGGCGGTTCTGGGGAACTGCGCGATCCCGATGAGAAGGAGGCGCCGGTGGCCCGCGCCGCCCTGGAAGAGATCGGTATGGACATCACCCGCGTGACCTTCGAGGGGGAGTCGCGCAACACCTGGGAAAACGCGCTGTTCAGCCGTGACCTGATGCATCCGCAGCCCGGTCAGACCTGGCTACTGGTGACATCGGCCTTCCATATGCCGCGCTCGGTGGGCATCTTCCGCCATGTCGGCTGGCCGGTGGTGGCCTACCCGGTGGACATCCGGGCGCCCAAGACCCTGCTGTACCGGCCGGACTTCGATCTGCTGCGCGGGCTGGAACTGCTGTCGCAGTCGGTGCACGAATACATCGGACTGCTGGCCTACCGACTGCTGGGCCGTACCGACAGCCTGTTCCCGGCGCCGGACGGCGCCACCAAAACGCCCTGATTTCATTTCTAGTTTTCGACCACCTTTCCCGCTTGCCCGAGGATTTCGCCTGTGACCCGCTTTCCCGCCAGCCGCCCCCTCCTGTCCCGCAGCGCCGGCATCGGCCTGCTGTCGGCGCTGTTGCTGACAGGGTGCGCCGGCGGGCCGCCGGCGGCGGCGAACGCCCAGCAGCCACCGGCACCCCCGCCCGCGCCGGCGCAACCCCCGGCCCCCCCGGCGCCCGCCCCCACCGTCATCACGCCGGAACAGCAGGCGGACTTCGCGCGCTGGCTGGACGGCGTGCGGCAGGAAGCGCAGGCCCAGGGCATCTCCAAGGCCACCCTGGACCTCGCGCTGGCCAATGTGCAGGAACTGCCGCGCGTCATCGACCTGGACCGCAAGCAGCCGGAAGGCACGGTCACCTTCGCCACCTACGCCGACCGCGTCCTGACCAAGGACCGCATCCAGCGCGGGCGGGACATGATGCGCCAGAACGCGGCCCTGCTGGCCCAGGTCAGCGCCAAGTATCATGTGCAGCCGCAGTATATCGTCGCGCTGTGGGGGCTGGAGACCAATTATGGCCGTGTCACCGGCGGTTTCCGCATCATCGACGCCCTGGCGACCCTGGCCCATGATGGCCGCCGCCCGGCTTATTTCCGCAAGGAGCTGATCCAGGCCCTGCGCATCGTGGAGGAGGACAAGGTCGACCCCGCCACGATGAAGGGGTCGTGGGCCGGCGCCATGGGCCAGGTGCAGTTCATGCCCAGCGCCTTCTTCAAGTTCGCGCAGGACTTCGACGGCTGCGGCCGGCGCGACATCTGGACCAGGACACCGGACGTGCTGGCCTCGGCCGCCAACTACCTGTCCACCGTGGGCTGGGACGCCGGCACCACCTGGGGCCGTGAGGTGAAGCTGCCCGCGAAAGGCCTGGACGCGGCTGCGGCCGCCGGCCTGGACAAGAAGCGCACGCTGACGGAATGGGCCAAGGCCGGGGTGCGATCCCTGGACGGCAAGCCACTGCCGGCCCGCGCGCTGTCGGCCTCGCTGGTCATTCCTGACGGGCCGGACGGTCGCGCCTTCCTGGTCTATGACAACTATCGCACCATCATGAACTGGAACCGGTCCACTTATTTCGCGACCACCGTTGGTTTGCTGGCCGATCAACTTGGCGCGGCGCCGTGAGATGTTGTAGGGTGCAGCCACAATCCATAGCGGTGTGCAAGTGATGAGCCGGGCAAATCTGGTGAGGCGGACGGCGATGGCCGCCGCCGCCAACGAATCGACGTGGCAGTTCCCCTGGAAAGCGTCCGCCCTGGCTGGGGCGTCGCTGGCGGGGCTGCTGATGACCGGCTGCGCCCACAAGCAGGAGGCGCCCGGCCCCGCCGCCACCATCAAGACCCAGGCGCCGTCGACCGCCGGCGCGGGCCAGCCCACTTACAAGGTGGGCAACCCCTATCAGATCGGCGGCATCTGGTACTATCCGCGCGCCGATTATGATTACGACCAGACCGGCATCGCCAGTTGGTACGGCCCGGGGTTCCACCAGGAACGCACCGCCAACGGCGAAACCTTCGACCAGAACGAGCTGACGGCGGCCCACCAGACCCTGCCCATGCCCAGCCTGGTGCGGGTGACCAACCTGGACAACGGCCGTTCCATCGTTGTGCGCATCAACGACCGCGGCCCCTTCGCCGCCGGCCGCATCATCGACCTGTCCCGTCGTGCCGCCCAGCTGCTGGGCATGGAGCAGCAGGGAACGGCCAAGGTGCGGGTGCAGATCCTGGCGGATGAAAGCCGCGCCATCGCGGCGGCGGCCATGCAGGCCGGCGGCGGCCAGGTGGCCCTGAACGCGCCGCCCAGCAGCACGGCACCCGTGCCCACCACCATGGCGGATGGCAGCCCGGTGCCCAAGGCCGCCCCGCGCCCTAGCGTGACGGTGCAGGGCCAGGCCTTGCCGCCGGCGCAAGGGCCTAATCCGGCCCCGGCGCGGCCCGTCCCGGCTCCCACCACCGTTCCCGGCACGACGGAGCCGGACGGCCGCTTCCTGCCGGCGCCGGTGGTGCAACAGGTCGCTGTCGGCCCGGGGCCGAAGCGCATCTATGTACAGGCCGGGTCCTTCACCCTGTTCGACAACGCCAACAAGCTGCGCGCCCGGCTGGCCAGCATCGGCCCGTCCTTCCTGGCGCCCAGCATGGTCAATGGCACGCAGTTCTTCCGCGTCCGCGTCGGCCCGCTGGACACGCCCGAACAGGCCGACCAGGTGCTGGACCAGGTGGTGGCCGCCGGCAACAACGGCGCCCGGGTGATCGTCGAGTAAGGCGCGGGTTAAGCTTGAAATGTCGCCGCCGGCCGCCGCACCCTGTTCACCAGGGTCGCCGCCGGTTGGGACATTTTGGCCATAGGCCGTCTGGAGACTGGCATGGACGGCCATTCATGGGGCATCAGTGCCCCCGCATGCTTTAAGGCTATTAGAGCTATCGGACACGCAGTCGGGATAGAAGAGACATGGAACTGAAGGTTTTGGCGTCGCGCGGCGCGGTTAAGGCCGCCCTGGTTATAGGGCTGCTGGGCGGTCTGTTGAGCAGCGTGGGGCACGCGGCCACCATCGATACCGAGGCGCGCCAGGCCATCCTGATGGATGCCGACACCGGCACCGTCCTGTTCGCCAAGAACGCCGACCAGCACATGCCGACGTCGTCGATGAGCAAGGTCATGACCATGTACATGGTCTTCGACCGGCTGAAGAACGGCAAGCTGTCGCTGGAGGATAGTCTGCCGGTCAGCCGCCGCGCCTGGGAACTGGGCGGCGCCAAGACCGAAGGCTCCACCATGTACCTGCCGCTGGGCGCCAACGTGAAGGTGGAGGATCTGATCCGCGGCGTGCTGGTGCAGTCCGGCAATGACGCCACCATCGTTCTGGCGGAAGGCCTGGGCGGCACGGAGGAAGCCTTCTGCCGCAACATGACCAAGCGCGCCCACGACATGGGCATGAAGGACAGCAACTTCACCAACGCTGCCGGCCTGCCGGACGCCAACCACTATTCCACCGCGCACGACCTGGCCATCCTGGCCATCCGCACCATCCACGACTTCCCCGAGTACTATCACTATTTCTCGGAGCTGGAGTTCACCTACAACAAGATCAAGCAGGGCAACCGCAACCCGCTGCTGTACCGCAACATGGGCGTGGACGGCCTGAAGACCGGCCATACCGAAGCGGGCGGCTACGGCCTGATCGCCTCGGCCAAGCGCGGCGACCGCCGCCTGGTGCTGGTGATCAACGGCCTGACCAGCATGCAGAGCCGCGCGGATGAACCCGCCCGCATCCTGGAATGGGGCTTCCACGAGTTCGACGACTATGCCCTATTCAAGGCGGGCGAGACCGTGGACACACTGCCGGTGTCGCTGGGCACCGCCGACACCGTGCCGGTGGTCCTCCCCGACGCCCTGAAGATCACCCTGACCGCCGAACAGCGCCGTGCCATGAAGGTGGCCGTGGTGACGCAGCTGCCGCTGGCCGCCCCGGTTGCCAAGGGCGCCACCGTCGCCACCCTGAAGGTGACGGCGCCGGACCTGCAGACCCTGGAGATCCCGTTGCAGGCGGCCAACGATGTGCCGCGCCTGGGCCTGTTCGGCCGCATGGGCGCCGGCCTGCACCGCATGATCTTCGGCAGCTGAGGCGGCTGATGGCGACCGGCCGGTTCATCACCCTTGAGGGCGGGGAGGGGGCGGGCAAGTCCACCCAGATCCGCCTGCTGGCCCAGGCCCTGGCCAACCGGGGGCTGGAGGTGGTGACCACCCGCGAGCCAGGCGGCGGTTCCGACGGCGCCGCCGCCATCCGGGGTCTGCTGGTGGCCGGTGACACGCCTTGGCAGCGCCTGACCGAGGCACTGCTGCATAACGCCGCCCGGCATGAAAATGTCGAGGCGCTGGTGCGCCCGGCCCTGGCCCGGGGTGCCTGGGTGCTGTGCGACCGCTATGTCGACAGCACCGTGGCCTATCAGGGCTACGCCATGGGCGTGGACCGGCGCGTCCTGGCCGATCTGCACCGCCTGTCCACCGGCGGCCTTATGCCCGACCTGACCTTGGTGCTGGATCTGCCGGTCGAGGCCGGTCTGGCGCGTGCTGGATCACGGCCCGGCGCCGAAGACCGGTATGAGCGCATGGGCCGGGCTTTCCATGAACGCCTGCGCCAGGGCTTCCTGGACATCGCCGCCCACGACCCCGGCCGCTGCGCCGTGATCGACGCCACCGGCGACATCGCCGCCATCCAGGCCCGACTGCTGGCGGTGGTGGAGCAGCGCCTGGGCCCGCTCGGGAGGGCCGCCTGATGCCGGCGCCGGCGTTCGACCGGGAAAGCGTGCCGGCCCCCATCGCCACGCACGACCTGATGGGCCATGCGGCGGCGGAGCAGACGTTGCTGAAGGCCGCCACCGGCGGACGGCTGCACCACGCCTGGCTGATCGGCGGGCCGCCCGGCATCGGCAAGGCGACGCTGGCCTATCGTTTCGCCCGCTTCCTGCTGTCTGGCGGGGCGGAACCGCAGGATGATGGCTTGTTCGGCGCCCCGCCGCCGCCCACCAGCCTGTACGTCTCGCCCGAGAACCCCATTGCCCGGCGCGTGGCCGCCGGCGCGCACGGCGACCTGCTGACCATCCAGCGCACCTGGGATGACAAGCGCAAGCGCTTCAAGCGCGACCTGCCGGTGGAGGAGGTGCGGCGCATCGCCCCTTTCCTGCGGCTGACGGCGGCGGAGGGCGGCTGGCGCATCGTGGTCGTGGACGGCGCCGACCAGATGAACCCCAGCGGCCAAAACGCCATCCTGAAGATCCTGGAGGAACCGCCGCCCCGCGCGCTGATCCTTCTGGTGGCGGACAACCCCGGCGCACTGCTGCCCACCATCCGCTCGCGTACCCGCACCCTGATGCTGGAGCCCTTGCCCACCACCACGGTGCGCAGCCTGGTCAACCGCATGATGCCGGATCTGGAGATGGGCGACGCCGCGGCGCTGACCACCCTGTCGGACGGAAGCATCGGCCGGGGCCTGGACCTGGCCGCCGCCGGCGGACTGGACCTCTACCGCGTGCTGCTGGGCGTGCTGGATACCCTGCCGCGCCTGGATCTGGCCGCCGCCCATGCCCTGGCCGACCAGGTGGCCCGCGCCGGCCAGGACACGGTGTGGGAGACGACGACCGACCTGCTGCTGTGGTGGCTGGCCCGCTTCAACCGCGCGCTGGCCCGCGACCAGGCGGCGGCCGAGATCGTGGAGGGCGAAGCGGCCCTGATGGAACGTCTGTCCTTCGCGGCACGCCGGGATCGTGCGCTTGATCGCTGGATGGAGGTATGGGACAACGTCAACCGCCTGTTCGCCAAGGCGGAAGGCGCCAATCTCGATCGCAAGCAGGTGATGTTGAGCGCGCTGCGCACGATCGAGGCGGCGGCCTCCTGAACGCTGAAAAGCGGTCGCACAGACCTAAATAATAAACCGACAGCCTGTTAGCCGGAGAGTTGCCATGTCCGGGCGCCCGCCCTTCTACATCACCACGCCGATCTACTACGTGAACGACGTGCCGCACATCGGCCACGCCTACACGACGATCGCCTGCGACGTGATGGCCCGCTTCAAGCGCCTGGACGGCTATGACGTCAAGTTCCTGACCGGCACGGACGAGCACGGGCAGAAGGTGGAGAAGTCGGCCGAGAAGGCCGGCGTCGACCCGCAGGCCTTCACCGACCGCGTGTCGCAGAACTTCCGCGACCTGACGGGCCTGCTGAATATCTCCAACGACGATTTCATCCGCACGACCGAGCCGCGGCACATCAAGTCCGTGCAGGCGCTGTGGCAGAAGCTGGTGGACAGCGGCGACATCTACCTCGGCTCTTACGCCGGCTGGTACTCCGTCCGCGATGAGGCCTATTACGGCGAGGATGAGCTGCGCACCGAGGCCGACGGCCGCAAGTTCGCGCCCACCGGCGCCGAGTGCGAATGGGTGGAGGAGCCCAGCTACTTCTTCCGCCTCAGCGCCTGGACCGACCGCCTGATCGCCTTCTATGAGGCCAACCCGGACTTCATCCTGCCCGCCGGCAAGCGCAACGAGGTCATGAGCTTCGTGAAGGGCGGCCTGAAGGATCTGTCGGTCAGCCGCACCACCTTCGACTGGGGCATTCCGGTCCCGGGCGATGAGAAGCACATCATGTATGTCTGGCTGGACGCCCTGGCCAACTACACCACCGCCATCGGCTATCCCGAGACGGGGGAGGGCACGCCGTACGCCCGCTACTGGCCGGCCCTGCATGTGGTTGGCAAGGACATCCTGCGCTTCCACGCCGTCTATTGGCCGGCCTTCCTGATGTCCGCCGGCCTGCAGCCGCCGCGCCGCGTGTTCGCCCACGGCTGGTGGACGGTGGAGGGCGAGAAGATGTCCAAGTCGCTGGGCAACGTGGTGGCGCCGTCCGAGCTGCTGGAAAAGTATGGCCTGGACCAGACCCGTTATTTCCTGATGCGCGAGATTCCCTTCGGCAACGACGGCGACTTCTCGCGCCGCGCCATGGTCACCCGCATCAACAGCGAGCTGGCCAACGGCTACGGCAACTTGGCGCAACGCTTCCTGTCCATCATCCAGAAGAACTGCGGCGCCGTGGTGCCCACGCCCGGTGAATTCACCGAGGCGGACCACGCCTTGCTGGCCGCAGCGCGCGGCCTGCTGCCCACCATGCGGGCGGAGCTGGACATCCAGGCCTTCCACAAGGCGCTGGACGCCCTGTGGGTGGTGGTGGGCGACGCCAACCGCTACATCGACGAACAGGCCCCCTGGGCGCTGAAGAAGACGGATCCGGCGCGCATGGCCACGGTGCTGTACGTATTGGCGGAGGCCGTGCGCCACGTCGCCATCCTGACCCAGCCCTTCATGCCCGGTTCCATGGCCAAGGTGCTGGATCTGCTGGCCGTGCCGGTGGACGCCCGCGACTTCGCCCACCTTGACCAGGCGCTGGTGCCCGGCACGCCGCTGCCGCCGCCGCAGGGCGTGTTCCCTCGCCACGTCGAGGAGACGGAGGGGGCCGCCTGATGCCGGACGGTCTGATCCAGAAGCCCTTCCTGATCGACAGCCACTGTCACCTGGACTTCCCCGACTTCGCCGAACAGCGCGACGCAGTGGTGGAGCGGGCGCGGGCGGCCGGGGTCGGCGCCATGCTGACCATCTGCACCCATCTCAGCCGCTTTCCCCAGGTGCATGCGGTGGCGCAGGCCTATCCCGACGTCTGGTGCACCGTGGGCGTCCATCCCCACCAGGCCCTGGAAGAGCAGGAGCTGTGCACCGTCGAGAGGCTGCGTGAGCTGGCGGCGTACCCCAAGGTCGTCGGCCTAGGCGAGACGGGCCTGGACTATTACTACAACAAGAGCCCGCAAGAGGTGCAGGAGGCCAGCTTCCGCGCCCACCTGACCGTGGCGCGCGAAACCGGCCTGCCGGTCATCATCCACACCCGCGACGCGGATGAGGACATGATCCGCATCCTGCGGGAGGAGGGCGGGGCCGAGGGCAAGCTGCGCGGCCTGCTGCACTGCTTCAGCTCCAGCCCCGAATTGGGCCGCCAGGCGCTGGAGATGGGCCTGCACATCTCCTTCAGCGGCATCGTCACCTTCAAGAAGTCGGACGAACTGCGGGAATTCGCCAAGGAAGTTCCGCTGGACCGCATGCTGGTGGAAACCGATGCACCCTTCCTGGCGCCGGTGCCCATGCGCGGCAAGACCAACGAGCCGTCGTTCGTGGCCCATACCGCCCGCCTGCTGGCGGAGGTGAAGGGTATGGATCCGGCGGACCTGGCCCGGGCCACCACCGCCACCATGCTGACGCTGTTCGACCGCATCCCCCCCGCCGAGTGCGGCACCCTCGTCGCGGGGTTCCCGGCGTGAGGAACGGCATGCGGGTGCGTATCCTGGGCTGCGGCGGGTCCGGCGGCGTGCCCATGATCGGCAACGTCTGGGGCGACTGCGACCCCAATGAGCCGCGCAACCGTCGCCGCCGCGCGTCCATCCTGGTGGAGACGGACAGCACCAGCGTGCTGATCGACACCGGTCCGGAAATGCGGGAGCAGTTGCTCGACGCGCAGGTCACCCGTATCGACGCCGTGGTTTACACCCACGCGCACGCCGACCACGCCCACGGCATCGACGACCTGCGCCAGGTCAACTGGATGAATAGCCGGCCGCTGCCCATTTACGCGGATACAGTCAATCTGGGCCAGTTGCAGGAGCGGTTCGACTATTGCTTCAAGCCGCAGGACAGGCCGGATTGGTTCCCGCGCCCCTGCCTGGTGCCACACACCATTACCGGCCCCTTCAGCATCGGTGACCTGGATTTCATTCCCTTCCACCAGGACCACGGCCGCTTCCCCAGCCTGGGATTCCGTATCGGCGACTTCGCCTATTCCACGGATGTAGTGCACCTGGATGAGAGGGCCTGGAGCGTGCTGGCGGGCGTGGACACCTGGATCGTGGACGCCACGCGCATCGAACCCCACCCGGTACACGCCCACCTGGACCTGGCGCTCAGTTGGATAGACCGGCTGAAGCCCCGGCGCGCCTACCTCACCCACATGAACCACCAGATGGACTACCGCACCCTGATGGCGACACTGCCCCAGGGAGTGGAACCGGCCTATGACGGCCTGGTGCTGGAGATGGCCTGACCACCCGGCACCAGACCGTCCTGAGGTGCCGCCTTAGTAGGCGACCTGGGCGCGGAAGCCCACGGCCTGGTAGCGCAGGCCGGCTTGGTTCTGCAGCGTGGCACCGCTGAGCTTGCTGACGTCCACGATCTGGTAGTCGGCCATGAACTTCAGGTGATCATTGGGATACCAGTTCAGCCCCAACTGGATGACATCCTGCTGACCGCCCGCCACGCCGCCGGTCACCGACTGGGCCAGAAAGCGCTGGACATGGCTGTTCAGGTTGATATCGCTGTAGCGCGCCGCCACCTCGAACGCGCCCCAGTCACCCGTTTCGGGATTGAACGGGTGGGCAACCTTGAGCCCGCCGAAGCCGCCGCGGGCCGACTGGTACAGGCGCGGCTCACCCGTCAGCACCCAGGACGCGTCCACATAGGCGCCATGGAAGGTGAGGTCGGGTGTCTGGGTGGCACCGCCCAGGCCGGCCCCGGCCTGATGCTGGCGGTTCACACCGATCTCAACATACTCCGCCTGGACCAGGAAATTCTGGTAGCGCAGGCCCACTTCGGGGTTCCAGGTGTAGACGCCCGTCGCCGGCATGGAACCGGTGTTGATCAGCTTGCTGGTGTCCACCCTCAATTCCGGCTGAACCGACAGGGCCAGGTTCTGCGCCAGCCGGTTGCTGTCGTTCTGGTTCATGCTGAACACCTTGGACCCGCTGAAGCCCAGGTGGACGTCGTAGTCCTCGCCGTAGACCGGGCGGCCCGCCACGCGCATCACGGCACCCGTCTGCTGCCCGTTGGAGGGCTGGGTGGTGGAGATGGCGGTGGTGACCGATCCGGTGGCGCCGACGGATGAGGTCGCGGTGGTGGTGGACTGGCCGCCATACGCCTGGCCTGTCAGGAAGCCGGAGACGAAGAAGCGGTCCTGGTAATAACGGGCACCCACGGCGGCGCGGGCGTCGCCGGCGGCGATGTTGCGCTCCACATCCATGATGGCCGGGCGTTCCATGAACATGAAGTCGTTGGAACTGGGCGCGTCCTGCAGGCTGATGTTGGGCTGCAAGTACCCCAGCGCCGCCGTGAATCCCTTGAAGGGCGTGTAAGCCAGGTTGGCCTCATACAGATACTGGGTGTTCTGGCGGCCGTCCGGCGACCCGCCGAAGTCGGGCGTGACCGTCGCCGTGACATCGCCATAGCGAAAAACGAAGGGAATGCGGATGCGGCGGGCGTTGACGCCATCGCCCAGATCCACGCCCGATCGCTTCACGCTGGCGTTGTCCTCGAAATAGGCTGCCGCATCGAACTGCGCCTGCAAGCCGATCTGCAGCGTACCCTTGCCGCCGAAGGCGGTGAAGGTGGGGCGGCCGCCGGCCATGGTGAAGCTGCCGTTATCGCCGCTGCTGGCCTCCAGCTTGGCGATGGTCTTGGCCTGGGTGGCCGCTTGCGCCGCGACCTGTTCCGCCTGGATCTTGGTTTCCGCCTGCGCCTTGGCGTCGGCGGCCTCGCGCGCCTCGAGCGCTTCCAATCGAGCCTGGATGGCCTGGCTGACCTTCATCTGCGCTTCCAGCTGGGCGCGCAGGAGCTGGACTTCTTGGGAAGCGCTTTCGGCGGCATGGGCGGGCAGGCCGGCCATGAGGCCACAGGCGGCGGTGAGCAGGAACACGCCGGCTCGCCCATGCGGGGACGTCCGCGTTTGCTTGAACATTTAAGAGACCCTTCATCTGTATTCGATCGCACCTGATCGGGATGCAGGGTCAATTCTAGACGCTATATTTATATCTTTATTGCATGCGCCTGATAGTATTTTACGATCGTTCGATCATAATATCTAATATTGAGGCAAGTTATACCTTGCGCATATCAAAATACTCTGTTTTCGATATGGATCAACGGCCATCAGCCTGGCGGACTCCAATCACCCGCCTTGTCCATGGCAACCGGTATGCGCGGCGCGCGGTGCTGGGCAAAAATGCCCGCATTGCGAGTGTGCGTTGTGTCACACCGCCGTCATGGTAAAATCCCTGCCATCGACAAACGGTTCGGGTGCCCAAGAATGCGGCGTTCCGGTTCCTGTCCCTCCCGCCTGCGGCCTTTCCACGCCGCGATCGGCTCTCGTGTCTAAGGCTTCATCGACATCGGTTTGAGCCAGCGCCGCCCCTGACACCGGCGGCCTCCTGACACATCCCCAGTTCCCCTTATTCCGCCTGCCGGAATGCCCCTATGTTTGGGCGTCGGCAACGGCGGTACTGCGCCCGGATTCCGTCACGGATCCGGACCGGGCGCCTACGACCTGATCCGTTGAACGAGGCTTCCATGCTGGAGTTCCCTTCCTGGGCGCTCACCACGCTTTATCTGGTGGGCGGCGTCCTGGGCGTGCTCATCCTGGCGTTTCTTACCGGTACCATCGTCTACATCCGCAACGATGCCGTAGGCATCGTGGAGAAGCTCTGGGCACTGGGCGGCTCGGTTGAAGAGGGCTTCCTGGCGCTGGCGGGCGAGGCCGGCTTCCGGCCGGAAACGTTGCGCGGCGGTTTTCATTTCTTCATGCCGCTGCAATACCGCGTGCACCGCGCCAACCTGGTGACGGTACCCCAGGGCAGCCTGGCCTACATCTTCGCCCGCGGCGGCCAGGCCCTGCCCAACGCCCAGGCGCTGGCCCGCTGGCCAGCGGGGGTGGGGGTGGAGAACGCCCGCGCCTTCGTGAGCCAAGGCGGCCAGCGCGGCCCCCAGCGTCGCATCCTGCGTGAGGGCGTCTATGCCATCAACACGGCGCAGTTCATCGTCTTCACGGAATCGGCCACCCACGCCGTGGTGCTGGGCGATGCCAGCGATGCGCGCGCCGTGGAGACCATGCGCGAGATGATCGAGGAGCGTAACGGCTTCCGCCCCCTGATCATCCGCGACCATGAGGACGCGGTGGGCGTGGTCACCGTCCATGACGGCCCCGCCCTGGACCATGGTGAAATCATCGCCCCCACGGTGGGCACCCATGCCGCCGACGGCGCCACCTTCCA
The DNA here is from genome assembly GCF_007828035.1 of Nitrospirillum amazonense. Lineage (GTDB taxonomy): Bacteria > Pseudomonadota > Alphaproteobacteria > Azospirillales > Azospirillaceae > Nitrospirillum > Nitrospirillum amazonense. Next base: position 212,747 of record NZ_VITV01000003.1, read on the forward strand.
CAATTCCTTCCAGGATCCGGAGACCTTCCTGGCCGCTGGCGGCCGCCGGGGCCGGCAGGAACAGGTGCTGGTGGAGGGCACCTACTACATCAACCGTCTGTTCGCCACCATCGAGGTGCGACCCAAGACCCAGGTGGAAATCGGCAATGTCGGCGTGGTGGTCAGCTTCACCGGCCCGCGCGGCACCGACGTGTCGGGCACGGATCATAAACATGGCGAGCTGGTGCAGCAGGGCCAGCGCGGCGTCTGGCAAACGGCCCTGCACCCCGGCAAGTACGCCATCAACCCCTATGCCGTGAAGGTCAGCACGGTGCCGACCACCAACTTCGTCCTGCGCTGGATCGAAGGGCGCAGCGAGGCCCACGGCTTCGACGACAATTTGGCGGAGATCAAGCTCATCACCAAGGACGCGTTCGAACCGGTGCTGCCCCTGTCCATCGTCGTGCACATCGGTTACGACGACGCCCCCTGGGTAGTGCAGCAGTTCGCGGACATCAAGAAACTGGTGGAGCAGACCCTGGACCCCATGGTCAGCGCCTGGTTCAAGGACGCCGCGCAAAGCCGCACCCTGATCGAGCTGGTGAACCAGCGGGCCGAGGTGCAGCGCGAGGCCCTGGCCGCCATGACCGGGCGCTTCGCCAAATACCGCCTGAACGTGAAGGAGGTCATGATCGGCACGCCCCGCGCGGCCAAGGGCGACACCCACATCGACACCATCTTTGAACAGCTGCGCGCCCGCCAGGTCGCCCGGGAGAAGGTGGAGACCTATGAAAGCCAGCAGGTGGCGGCCGCCAAGGAACTGGAGCTGCGCGCGGCCGAGGCCCGGGCGGCGGCGCAGGGCGACCTGACCAAGTCGTCGGTGTCCATCGAGGTGGCGCAGAACCACGGCCGCGCCGAACTGGCCCGCAAGACGCAGGAGGCGGAGGCGACCAAGGTGATGGCCGAGGCGACCGCCATGCGCACCCGCACCGAGGGCCGCGCCGAGGCCGACCGCGTGGCCGCCATCGGCGACGCCAACGCTCAGGCGGCCAAGGCCCAGGTCGATGCCTTCGGTGGTGCGGAGATGGCCCTGTCCAAGGAGGTGGCCGCCATGCTGAGCGGCGCCATCACCCAGGCCAAGGTGCCGCTAGTGCCCACCGTGGCCATGGGTGGCGGCGAGGCAGGCCATGGCACCCTGGTGGACGCCCTGATCAGCCTGCTGATGGCCCAGGGCGGCCTGGACCAGTTGGTGAAGCAGCGGGGCAAGCAGCCGGAGACGGCGGCGTAAGGTCGGAACCAAGCTCAACTGCCAAGCGAGTTATTCGCTGACATTGCCAGTGTCGGCGGCGAAGCGGGGCTCTTCGTCGCCGATATGGCTTTGCGCCGAGTGTGGTGCGCCGGGTCAACGATATCCGTTTGGGCATGTTTTCGGGGGAAGCCATTATTATCGGCTCCGTTTGATGGGGCCGGGGCGGCCATGGGCCGCCCCCGGGACCTTAGTTCGTCCTAGATTTGCGATAGACCACCATCAACGACCACTTCGGTGCCGGTGACATAGGCGCTATCCGAACCAGCGAGGAACAGGACCGCCCGAGCGACTTCTTCGGCGCCGCCGAAGCGATGCAGCGGAACCTTGGTAACGATGGCATCGGCGAAGGCCTTCACCGTAGCTTCGTCGAGACCGACCTTGCTGACGAACGGCGTGGCGATAGGACCTGGGCTGACGGCATTGACGCGAATGCCGCGCGGGGCGAATTCGGCGGCGAGCGACCGGGTCAAGGAGCGCACGGCGGCCTTGGTCGCCGAGAGGATCGACAGGCCTGGGGTGCCGACTGCGTTCAGCCATGAGGTCGTGAGAACGATGCTGCCGCCCTCCACCAACAGGGGAGCCGCCTTCTGGATGGTGAAGAAAAGGCCTTTGAAATTGACGTCGAACTGCTCATCGATCTGCTCTTCGGTGACCGCTTCCAGCGGCGCCGCCAGGCCGAGACCGGCATTGGCATGAACGATATCGAGCTTGCCGTACCTCCGGGACACCGCCTCGATCACGCCGTCGATATCGGCCTGCTTCCGCAGATCGGCCGCGAGGACGAGGCCATTATCGCCGACGATCTTTCGGGCCGCTGCCAGACGCTCAGGATTGGTACCGACGGCGATGACCTCGGCACCCTCTGCGCGGAGAAGAGAAACTGTGGCGAGACCGATGCCGGACGTGCCCCCGGTGACGAGTGCAATTTTGCCATTGAACTTGGACATTGGAATTCTCCAGACTTTCGAATGTGTTACGAAGTCGGAGCGCGCGTTCCGTAAGAAGATGTATCGCTTTTCGAGGGCCTGCCCGACAAATGAGATGTTCTAGGCTCGCGCAATAGAATATCTTTAGCGGCATGCGAGCCCCAGAGCATCTCAACGCGCTTCGCGCCTTCGAAGCGGCGGCCCGGCACCTGAGCTTCGCCATGGCTGCCGACGAGCTGAACGTGACGCCGGCAGCTGTCGGTCAGCTCGTGCGGCGCCTTGAGCAGGTCATCGGGTTCGAGCTGTTCCATCGCTCACAATCGGGCGCGGCCAGGCTTGTCCTGACAGAGGCCGCTCAGGCTGCGCTACCGGAGTTGCGCGCCGGATTCGAGCATCTGGCAAGCGGGATGGCTCGGCTCCGCGCGGCGGGCGGGCGCAGACGCAAAGGCCTGACCGTTACCGTATCCTTCGCCTTCGGCGACAGATGGCTCATGCCCCGGCTCGACGGTTTCCGCCGCCGGTATCCGGCGTGCGAATTGCTCATCGACATGAATACGAATCTCAGCGATTTCTCGAAGGGCGATATCGACGTCGGTCTACGCTACGGCGCCGGAAATTGGCAGGGCCTGTCGGCGACATATATTACGCGCGATTCCTTTTTCCCGGTATGCAGTCCGGGCCTGATGGATGGCGTCCATCCACTGCGATCGCCCGAAGACCTGGCACATTTTCGGCTCATCCATGACGTGTCCCTGGCGTTGTTGCCTGATTTCAGAACCTGGCGCGACTGGTTCGAGAATATTGGGCGCAAGGCACCCGACACCTCGCGAGGTTTGCGGGTCAATGATTCCACCGCAGCCTACCGCCTCGCAGTTGACGGGGGCGGTGTCGCGCTGGGCCGGACCACTCTTGTTACCCAGGATTTGGTTGAGGGGCGCCTGGTGCGTCCCTTTGGGCCGACGCTGGAATCACCGCTGGCCTACTATGCGGTCTGTCGACCACAGGACTTCGATGATCCAATGATCGCTGCATTCAGAGATTGGCTCGTCGAGGAAGGGGCCAGGAGTGAGACCGATGGGAGGCCGCCTGGGCCGCGCTGACGCCCCCTCTTCGACAAGAGTCACCGCTTCAATCTTGAATTCGGTGTGGGGTTGCGCATCAGGCCCGGAAACTTGAAGCGCGATGTCGCGGAAATGACTCTGAACCCGGGTATGGTCCCACCATCCTTGATGTTCCAAGAAAACAGGGTCTTAGATGCGCTACCTCCGCTCCGTCCGCCGCTGCCTGCGCCTCACGGCCGCCTTCTTCTTCGCCGCCCAGCCGGCGGCATGGGCATGGAGCGGCCACGCCCTGTGCACCTGGGACGCGGTGGAGGCGATGCCGCAGGTGGCCGGCCGTAGCGTGCCGGCCGAGGCGCTGACCACCTTCCTGGCCAAGGAGGCGGCGGCCTTGCCCAAGGTGTTGGAGGAGGAGGAGCAGTGGGCGCGAACCAACGTGCCGTTTTACGCGCCCCGGCCGGACAGCCTGGCGTTCAAGGCGGCGGACGGGGCGGGGCCGGCGGCGCTGAAGCAGGCCTTCGTCCATGCCATCCGCGTCAACGAGGACGTGCCCTTCGCGCTCTATGTGCAGCGCCAGCCTGGCACCGTCGCGGCGGCGGGCCGGGAGATGACGTGGCCGGCGCTCAGTATCCTGAAGGACGCCGGCGACGTCGACCAAAAGCGGATGGAGCGGGTGGAGGAGGGGGAGGTGCTGGGCGTGGCCGATGTGGTCGCCACCGCCACCGACGAGCCCGATTTCGGCCTGGATATCGGCCTGTTCCAGGACAATGGCCAGAAGCAGGGTGCGCTCTACAATTTCGGTCCTCAGCCCTTCGGCAATCCGCTGCTGGACTATGGCAGCCAAGCGCCCTTCCACATGGGATTCTATCACGAGGCCGGCATCCTCTATAAGGCCGCCCCCTTTCTTCAGCACACCTACCCGGAGGCGCGGGTCCATTTGTACATGACCCTGTCGCGCTTCGCCTTCGCCAAGGGCCACCCCTACTGGGGCTGGCGCTTCGCCGGCTGGGCCGCCCACTATGTCCAGGACATGGCGCAGCCCTACCACGCCCGCGTCCTGCCGGGGGTCGGCACGATTTCCATGCTATGGACCAGCGTGCTGGACAAGGTGGGGGTGCATGGGCCCAGGGTCGCGGCCCTGAACCGCGTCACCAACCGCCACACGGCGCTGGAGAACTACCAGAAGAACCGCATGACGGCCGCTTTGGCCCGGGGCGACAAGGCTGACCCGCTGCTGGCGGCGCTGCGCGACACCAGCGGCGACGCGGCGGTGCAGCGGCTGCAGCCCACCACCCTGCGTGATGTCAGCAGCGTGCAGTCAGTGGCCGCAGCCGACGCGCTGGACGCCCAGGTGGAGCGCAGTTTCCCCGCCCGCTACGTCTCGGATGCCGCCACCAACCTGGATGGCAAGGACGCCGACCTTTATGCGCTGTCAAGCCAGGCCCCGGCGGCGGAGCAGGCCAAGCTGGCCGGCCTGGTGGCCGACCGCATGCGCCAAGCCGGCCGAGATACCCGGGCCGTCATCCGCGCGGTGGCGCCGGATGGGACCGAAGCCGCCCAGCGCTGAGAGGGGCGCCTGCGCTTGGTTCCTGCATGGCCGCCTCGGCCGTCAGACGCGGCCGTAACTGTCTTCCAGGCGGACGATGTCGTCCTCCCCCAGGTAGGGGCCGGACTGAACCTCGATCAGGTTCAGCGGAATTTTGCCGGCGTTCTCCAGCCGGTGGGTGCAGCCCAGCGGCAGGTAAATGGACTCGTTTTCCCGCACGATGTGGGTTTCGCCGTCGCGGGTGACGGTGGCGGTGCCGTTGACCACCACCCAGTGCTCCGCCCGGTGGAAATGCTTCTGCAAGGACAACTTGTGCCCCGGCTTCACCGTCAGGCGCTTCACCTGGAAACGCTCCCCCTCATGCAGGGTCTGGTAGTAGCCCCAGGGGCGGTAGACGCGGGGACGGGCCAGCGCCTCGCGCCGGTTGCCCTTCTTCAGGGTGGCGACAATGCCCTTCAGGCCATCCATGCGATCCTTGTTGGCCACCAGCACGGCGTCCGGCGTCGTGACGACGATGACGTTGTCCATGCCCAGCACGGTGGTCAGGATGCCGTCGGTGCGGACATAACTGCCCGTGGTATCCTCCAGCACCACGTCGCCGTGCAGGAAATTGCCCTTGTCGTCCACGGGCAGCACGTCCAGCAGGGATTTCCAGGAGCCGACGTCGCTCCACCCGATGCTGCAGGGCACCACCGCGGCATGGGCCGTTCGGGCGAACAGGGCGTCGTCGATGGAGATGGAAGGCGCCTTGGCGAAGCTGTCGGCGTCCAGGCGCTGGAAGTCCAGATCACCGGCGCGGCGCTCCACCGCCGCGCGCACCGCCTCGATCAGCTTGGGCTCGAACCGGCCCAGTTCCTCCACCAGGCGGTCGGCGCGGAACAGGAACATGCCGCTGTTCCACAGGTGCTGGCCGCCGGCCAGGTAGCGCTCCGCCGTGACGCGATCCGGCTTTTCCACGAACTCCGCGACCCGGAAGCCGCCGGCGCACCCCGCCAATCCGTCACCCTTGCGGATGTAGCCATAGCCCGTCTCCGCGCGCGTCGCCTCGATGCCGAAGGTGACGAAGGCGCCATCGACCGCCGCCGGGATGGCGATGTCCAGCGCCGCACGCCAGGCGGCCTCATCCATGATGGAATGGTCGGCCGGCAGGACCAGCATCAGCCGGTCGGGCCGGGTGGCGGCGGCGACCACGGCAGCGGCGGCGATAGCCGGCGCCGTGTTGCGGGCCAGCGGCTCCAGGAACAGGCTGTCCAGTCGCAGGTCGATGGCGCGCGCCTGCTCCGCCACCACGAAGCGGTGCTCATGGCTGGCGATGATCATGGCGGCCCCCAAGCCCGCCTGGTGGCAGCGGCGCAGGGTCTGCTGCAACAGCGACACCTCGCCGGTCAGGGGCAGGAACTGCTTGGGGTAGAGTTCGCGCGACAGCGGCCACAACCGCGTTCCGGAGCCTCCCGATAGAATCAGCGGAAGTATCTGCGCCTTGTCCATGACGTCCCCCAGCCAAATCCCGCCACCCGGCGCCATTCGCACCCCGGGTGCGAATAATTACATTTCCATGGTGGCACGTGATTTACGGTGTATGGCTCCGACCCGATTGATTCTTGGTCAAACTGAAGCCTGACAATGATCTAATCTGAAGGCCATATTTTCCAACGGCCAAAGCCTACTTGATTACTGATCCGCGGAAACAGGGGTTGGGCATGGCCATCAACATAGATGGTTCCAGCGGGATTCAAGCTTCGATCCAGCGGCGTCTCCAAGAAATCAAGGCGGGATTCCTCAACCACCTTGCGGCGCGCATTGATGAGATCGCGCGCGCGGCAGCGGCGCTCCGGAACCGCGCCGCACCGTTCCGGTTTCCTGAATGATAGCCGCACAATTAAGGGCCTGCCGCCCGGCTCGCGTCGGCGCTATCTACCATCCGACGGCCGGCGCCAAAACGCCGGCCCGGACCACAGGAGACGGACCATGGGTTTGCTGGTTGAAGGTGAATGGCGCGACGTTTGGTATGAGACCAAGTCGACGGGCGGCCGTTTCGTGCGCAAGGACAGCGCCTTCCGCAACTGGGTCACGGCCGACGGATCCACCGGGTCCAGCGGGGACGGGGGCTTCAAGGCGGAAGCCGGCCGTTACCACCTGTATGTCAGCCTCGCCTGTCCCTGGGCCCACCGCACCCTGATCATGCGGACGCTGAAAGGGCTGGAAGACGCCATCAGCGTCTCCGTCGTGCATTGGCGCATGCTGGAGGAGGGATGGACCTTCGCCGAGGGCCCCGGCACAGTGCCCGATACGGTGAACAACGCCCGCGTGCTGTACCAGGTCTACCAGGCTGCCGATCCACGCTACAGCGGCCGGGTCACGGTGCCGGTACTGTGGGACAAGCAGCAGCGGACCATCGTGAGCAACGAGTCCTCCGAGATCATCCGCATGTTCAACGGCGCGTTCGACGGGGTGGGCGCCAAGCCGGGCGACTATTATCCCCAGGCGCTGCGGCCGGAGATCGACGCGCTGAACGCCCGCATCTACGACACCGTCAACAACGGCGTCTACAAGGCGGGCTTCGCCACCACCCAGGCCGCCTATGAGGAGGCCATCGCCCCCCTGTTCGAGACCCTGGATTGGCTGGACGACCGCCTGGCCAGCCGCCGATTCCTGACCGGCGACCATGTGACCGAGGCGGACATTCGTCTGTTTACCACCCTGGTGCGCTTCGACCCCGTCTATGTCGGCCATTTCAAGTGCAACATCCGCCGCATCGCCGACTATGCCAACCTTTCCCCCTACATGCGCGATCTGTACCAGCTGCCGGGCGTGGCCGGGACGGTCAACCTGACGCACATCAAGGGCCACTATTACGAAAGCCACCGCTCCATCAATCCCACCGGCATCGTGCCCGTAGGCCCGGCGTTGGACTATGGCAAGCCGCATGGCCGGGAACGGATGTCGCCGGGCAACCCACTGCCGATGTGAGAAAACAAGCCCGCCGGCATCGGCGGTGCCTTGCGTCCGCGTGCATCGACAGGGTTGCCCTCCCTATCGCAGGATGTCGGCACCCCGACCACGCCGCTGGACCCATGCCCGCCATTCCCCATGCCGACCGCACCTTCGCCGCCTTCCTGTTCGACATGGATGGCACCCTGATCGACAGCATCGCCTCCGCCAACCGGGCATGGTCCCGCTGGGCCCTGCGCCACGGTCTGGACCCGGCACCCCTGCTGGCAACCATGCACGGCGTGCGCGCGGTGGAGACCATCCGCCGCTGGGCACCGCCCGGCACGGACGTGGAGGCGGAGGTGGCCCAGCTGACGCGGGACGAGATCGACGACGTGGCGGGCACCGTAGCCATCCCTGGCGCGCCAGCCTTCGTGGCGGACTTGCCGGTCGCGCGCTGGGCGGTGGTGACCTCGGCCCCCCGCGCCCTGGCCCAAGTGCGCCTCATGGCCGCCGGCCTGACCCCGCCGCCGGTCATGGTCACCGCCGATGATGTCAGCCGGGGCAAGCCGGCGCCCGATCCCTTCCTGCTGGCCGCCCGCCAGTTGGAAGTGGCGCCGCGGGATTGCCTGGTGTGGGAGGATGCGCCCGCCGGTATCACGGCGGGGGAGGCGGCCGGCGCCGCCGTGGCCGTCATCACCGCCACGCACCACCAACCCCTGGAAACCAGACACCCGCTGGTGCCCAACTATGAGCCGCTGAAAGCGACGGTGGCGGCCGATGGACGCCTGCGGGTCACCGCACGCAATTGACTAGGCCCAAAGTCCGGGGCCCTTCCTGATGATCAGGTCGGCCAGGGCCGACGGCGCACCCTGCAGCCGGCGGCTGCGACCCAGCACGACGAACTCCACCTCCCCCAAGGGGGGCAGGGCGGCGCGGTCGTCGATCTCCACCAGTTCGGATCCCGGTGCCCGCATCAGCAGGGGCGACTGCGCCATCACGCCCAGGCCCGCCTGCGCACCCGCGCGCAAGCCGGCCAGCGTTTCGCTGGAACAGGCGACGAACCAGGGTCGACGGGCGCCGTTCAGGGCCTCCATCGCCAGGGTGCTGGTGATGGAGGCGTTGGGGTAGAGCACCAGGGGCACGGCTTCGTTCGCGCCCAGCGCCAGGTCTCGGTGGGCCAGCCAGGCCAGACGTTCGCGGTGGATCAGCGTGCCGCGATCGTCGCCCGGCTGGCGCTTGGCGAACACCAGGTCCAGCCGGCCGGCGTCCAGCTTCTGGTACAGCAGGCTGGTCAGGCCCACCGTCAGCTCCACGCTCAAAGTCGGATTGGCGCGACCCACGTCGCGCAGCAGGTCGGCCAGGCGTGTGAGGGTCAGGTCGTCCGAGACCCCCAGGCGCACGCGGCCGCGCGGTGCGCTGTCGGTGAAATAATCGGCCGCCTGCCGGCTGAGGCCCACGATATCGCGCGCCAGTTCGGCCAGCACGGTGCCATCGGCCGTCAGCACCACGGTGTGGGTGTCGCGCTCGAACAATTGCCGGCCGCAGGCGGCCTCCAGCCGGCGGATATGCTGGCTGACGGTGGACTGGCTGATGCCCAGGGCCGCCCCCGCCGCCGTGAAATGCCGCGCGTCGGCCACGGCCAGGAAGGTCCGCAGTTGATTGAGATCGAACACCGTCATTGCATCCAATAATAACTGTTATTTCTGCACATCGTCCGGTGCCTTAGCCATATTGGGTGTGTCGGGACCAAGTCATTGGAATTAATGGCAGGCCACCCGGCGGCAAATCGTCCCAGAAGATCACAGCAGCCCCGACCCTCTTTGAAAATCATCCTCAGGTATGAGCCGGGGTGAGGGGCCAGCCGTGCCTTGCCCGAGGTATCCGTCATGACCGACTTCACCAGGCGCAACATCATCGCGGCCGGCGCCGTGGCCGCGGCGGCTGCCGCCGCGAACTCCGCCGGCGCCGCCACCTTCGGCAATCCCGATCGGCCGGCCCAGGGCCGCGTCAACCTGTCCAACCCCATCGCCGGGCAGGAGCCGGGGCCGCAGAACCCGGCGCTGGCCAGCCAGTTTCCGTCCTTCCAGGATCCGCCCGCCACCGACGTCGCCGGCATGGACCTGTTCTGGGCCTCGTTCAACAACGCCCACAAACGCATCCAGGACGGTGGCTGGGCGCGCGAGGTGACCCAGGCCGACTTCGCCATTTCCGAGGCGGTGTCCGGCGTGAACATGCGCCTGGGGCCGGGGGGCGTGCGGGAACTGCACTGGCACCAGCAGGCGGAGTGGGCGGTGATGACCGACGGCAAGTGCCGCATCACCGTCATCGATGCCGACGGCCGGCCCGCCGTGCGTGATGTGAAGGAGGGCGATCTCTGGTACTTCCCGCCCGGCCTGCCGCATTCCCTGCAGGGCATCGGCACCAGCGGGGCCGAATTTACCCTGGTGTTCGACAACGGCCGCGCGTCGGAGTTCAACACCCTGCTGCTGACCGAGTGGATGGCCCACACCCCGCCCGAAGTGCTGGCCGAGAATTTCGGCCTGCCGCAGAGCGCCTTCAAGAACATCCCGGTGGACGACCTGTGGATCTATCAGGCCAAGGATCCCATTCCGCCGCTGGAGGAGGTGCAGAAGGCCGTGCGCTCGCCGGATGGTGAGCCGGAGTTCGAGTTCACCTTCTCCATGGGCACCATGAAGCCCACCCGCGTCACCAAGGGCGGCTCGGTCAAGGTGGTGGACACCCGCAACTTCCCGGTCAGCAAGACCATCGCCGCCGCCCTGGTCACCATCAAACCAGGTGGCCTGCGGGAACTGCACTGGCACCCCAACGCCGACGAGTGGCAGTACTACCTGAAGGGGCAGGGCCGCATGACGGTGTTCAACACCGGCCCCCGCGCCCAGACGGCGGACTTCCGCCCCGGCGACCTGGGCTACGTGAAGAAAAGCTTCGGCCATTACGTCCAGAACACCGGCACCGAAGATCTGGTGTTCCTGGAAATCTTCAAGGCCGACCGCTTCCAGGAGGTCTCGCTGGCCCAGTGGCTGGCCTGTACCCCGCCGGAACTGGTGGCCCAACATACCAACATGGATCCCAACCTGATCCGGCAATTCAACAAGGCCCGCTGGGATATCCTTCCGGCCTGAGGCCGATAGCGCCTCTTTACCCCTCCCACAAACTTGCCGCCGACATCCAGGGGCCCCCGTGTCGCCCCGATCCGTCGGCGGCCTTTTGGGATGCGTCATCATGCATAGCGTGCTGCCCGCCTGGCGCCAGATCCTGCTGTTCCAGTCCCCCCGCCAACTGGCCTCCTATGGGGCCGGAACCCTGGCGGCCGCCGCGACCGGCCTATGCCTGTTCATCGGACTACCGCGGCTGATGGGCTATGGTGCCATCCCGCCCGACGTCCTGGCGGGAACGCTGGCCCTCGCCATCGCCATCTCCCTGCGCGTTCCTTATGAGGTGCAGCCGGTGCAGTGGCGCGTCAGCAGTGCCTATCCCGGCCTGTTCGCGGACAGGGCCGCCGTGCTTCTGGCCAGCATCGACTATCTGCCGGCGGAACGCGCGGACGGGCGGATCCTTTATCGCCTCGCTCCCGCCCCATCGCTCCCCTGGCTGCGCTGGCGGGAATGCAGGGTGGAGGTACGCGTGCATGGCGCTGACGTCACCATCATCGGCGCCCGTATCGCCGTGCGGCACCTGCATCGCGCCTTGAAGAACGCCTGACGTTTCAGCGGTGCCGGACGTGTCAGCCGTGGTTGTAGCGGGACACGGCCTCGCGCACGCCCAACGCCTCCGCCATGCGCACCAGGTCGGCCAGCGATTCCGCCTCCATCTTGCGCATCAGATTGCCGCGATGGATTTTTACCGTGATCTCGCTTAGCGCCAGCCGGCCCGCGATCTGCTTGTTCATCAGGCCGGCGGTGACCAGGCCCATAACATCGCGCTCGCGCCCCGTAAGGCCGTCATATCGGGCGCGCAGCAGGGCGCTTTCGTTCCGCTTGGCCCGCCGCTCGCGATCGCGGGCCACCGCTTCGGCTATGGCCCGCAGCATGTCGTCTTCTTCGAAGGGCTTGGGCAGGAAGGTGACGGCGCCGGCCTTCATGGCGCGCACCGTCATGGGAATGTCGCCATGGCCGCTGATCAGGATGACGGGCAGGTGGCTGTCGCTGCCCAGCAGCTGCTCCTGGAAATCCAGGCCGTTGGCGTCACCCAGCTGGACATCCAGCACCAGGCAGGCGGCGGCGTCGGCGGCGTCGCAGGTCAGGAAGGCGTCGGGGCTGGCAAAGGTGCGCACGGCATAGCCGCAGGACCTCAGAAAGCTTTCCAGCGAGCCCCGCACCTCCGCATCATCGTCGATGACGCAGATGAGGCTTTCCGCCGATGCCGCAACCGACCCTGTCATAGCCCGCCCCCTTGTTTGGCGTGATGCCCGCGCCGCCATCCATGGCCCCTCGCGCCCGCTAAAACCATCATATCAAGGTATGGCCCGGTGGGGATCAGGCAGGTGTTCTAGAAGCCTCTATAAACGGTATAGTTGCAAAACCTATTAGGTTCGGCTATCCATGACGTAAGCACCGGCTGAAAGGAACGGCAGGTCGAACATGCAGTGCCTTCTGCCCCGATGGCGTCAGGTCCTGATCTTCCAGTCCCTGCGCCAACTGCTGTGTCACAGCGTCGGCACCCTGGCAGGTGTAACCGTGGGCCTGATGATCTTCAACGGCCTGTTGCGCCTGGCCGGCCAGGGCCCGCTGCATGCGGATGTCATTGCCGGCACCTTGATCGGCAGCTTGGCCGGGTCCCTGCGGGCGCCTTATGAGGTTCTACCGTTCCGGTGGCGGCTGACAGCGGCTTATCCCGGCATCGTGGCCGCCAAGGCCACGGCCATCCTGGCAGGCATCAAGTACCAGCCGGCCGAACGCGCCGGCGATCGCATCTTGTACCGCTTGGCCGTCCCCTGGTGCCTGAGTTGGTTGGCGTGGCGGGAGAGTGCGGTGGAGGTGCGCGTGGATGGGCCAGACATCACCATCACCGGCGCCCATGTCGCGGTCCGCCGTCTGCATCAGGCGCTACAGGATGACCCGGCGGTGTTGAGGGGAGGGGAGTCCGATATTTGATGATAAAGGACACGGATCATACACAAGTTTGCCGAAACAATTGTCGGTATCAAAATAATACTCCGTAATAAATGGCAAATAATAATCGGCATGACTAGCGGACTTCTGCCGTAATTTATGTTAATCCACCCTTCCTGCTACCCGCTTAATGCAATTCCGCGCCACCAACGGCGCGCACCATTCTGTTTGGGGGGATTCTTTCATGGAAAGCCTGAGCACTCATATCTTGCCCGTGCTGCGGACCATGCCTGACGGGCCGTTCCGGGAACCGTTGCTGAAGGGCTTTTCGAACTGCCCGGCCGACTTCGCCGCCATCGAGAGGGGATTCAGTATCCTGACGGCGGGCAAGCAGGACCCTGACGTCCTGCGCCGGTTCTTCGCCAGTTGGAGCCAGACAAACAACAGCGCCATGACGGTCGCCGGCATCAGCAATCGATTGACCCTGAAGCTGTATCGCGGCGAACCGGTGATCGACTCCCACGCCCTGCTGCAAAGCCTGGTCGCCCTGCATCGCATCATCGATGAAGACCTGGCGGTGACGCACAAGGTCCTCCATTCGCAGCTGTTCCACACCATGGCGACCAGCATCGTCGGCGACGACGCCTGGCTGCAGACCCGCCACATCGACCCAACCGCCGCCGATTTCAAGAAGTGGAAGGACCATATGTCCCTGCGGGAGCCTGACATCGCGTTGGGCTTGCTGACCACGCTGACGCACGAGATCTACACCCATGGCGAAGTCGAGTTCATCCTGCCGCTGTTCAAGCGCTGGCTGGTCGATCAGTACCATTACACCGAAGAGGACACCGCCCGGCCGCTGCGCTGGATCACGGTGCATTGCGGCGGGACCGAGAAGAATCACTTCTTCCACGCCGTGAACACCCTGACGCATTACGCCCGGGCGATGGAGGTTGACTGGACGGCCTATGATCTGGAAGGGATCATAGGCCAGTATCTGCAGAGGAAGGCCGCCGTCCTCCACGCCCTGTTCCCCACGGCCGGCTGACATCTGGCGCGAACCTTGATCGAAACAGGCGGCGCCGGAGAGGCGATGGCGCCGCAACCGAGAGACCGGCGCAGCAAGCGCCATACCTGCCGCTCGCTCAAGCCCAGAACAGCCGCAGCGGACGACGCCGTCAGACGGCCGCCAACCACATCCCCAAGAACCTCCACCCGCCGAACTTCCCGGTCGCTCATCACCACCCAGCCCATCACCAACCTCCCAGCCGGCACCACCCAACCAGGAGACTGACACTTCTACTTTGCTCTGGACTGACAGTTTAACTTTGCGCTTACATACCAAAAACCGATAAGATACGTTATGGAAATTATATCTAAGCCGGCAGGTCGGCCGGGACGGGGCTTAGCGGCTTGGCTTGCCGCATGACGACCAAAGTCTTGAAAGTGCGGACGTTTTCGTCAGACAGCAGCATACGCCGGGTCAGATCGTCATAGCCTTCCATGTCGCGGGCGACAACGCGCAGGGCGAAGTCGTGGTCGCCGGTGACGTACCAGGCCTCCACCACCTCCGGTACGGCGGCGATCTTGCGCATGAACTGGTCGATGATGTGACCGCCGCCGGCGTCGGTGGCGCGGCCGCTGTCGCGCTCCAAGGTCACCAGCACCACCATGGTCAAAGGCCAGCCCAGCGTGCGCGGTCGGATGATGGCGACCTCACGCTCAATGGCGCCGATCTCGCGCAAGCGGCGAACACGGCGGTAACAGGCCGGACCGGACAACCCCACCCGTTCGGCCAGCACCGGCATGGGCAGGCGGGCGTCGCCCTGCAGCTGCTCCAGCAGCTTGGCATCGATGGCGTCCAGCTCAGGCGATATCATTTATGGGCCATGCGTATGGTGCGTGATAAAAATTATCATGAATCGGCCATAATCGACACGTTTAGACCAGCCGCATCACTAAACTATCGTGACGCTTGAGCCTCAGGCGTCCTGGCACCGCCTTTTGATCGTCGATCTCTCCCATGTCCCACGACACCACCCTTCCCCCCTCCACCCAGGGGGTCGATCGCCTGATCTCGATCCTGCCCACGGTGGCTGTGTTCGCCGCCATGATATCGGTCACGACGGGCGCGTCCATCGCCAAGACCCTGTTCCCGGTGACGGGCCCGCAGGGCACCACGGCCCTGCGCCTGACGACGGCGGCCCTTATGCTGACCCTGCTGCTGCGGCCTTGGCGCCTGCGGCTGACGCGGAACAGCTGGCGGCCGCTGCTGGTTTACGGCGGCGCCATGGGGGCGATGAATTTCCTGTTCTACCAGGCGCTGCAGACCATACCGGTGGGCATCGCCATCGCGGTGGAGTTCACGGGGCCGCTGGGCCTGGCGCTGCTGTCATCCCGCCGCCGGGTCGATTTCCTATGGATAGGGTTGGCCGTGGCGGGGCTGGCGCTGCTGCTGCCGCTGGAGCGGTCGGCGGCGCAGCTGGACCCGTACGGCATCGCCTGCGCCCTGGGGGCGGGCGTGTTCTGGGCGCTGTACATCGTCGCCGGCAAGAAGGTGGGCGGCGCCCATGGCACCCAGGCGACAGCGGCGGGCACGCTGATCGCCGCCACCCTGGTGCTGCCTATCGGGATCGCGCAGACCGGGGCCGCCACCCTGTTCCAGCCGGCCATCCTGGGCAGTGCCGTCATGGTGGGGGCCCTGTCCAGCGCCCTGCCCTACACGCTGGAAATGTTCGCGATGCGCCGCCTGCCGGCCCAGACCTTCAGCACGCTGACCAGTGCGGAGCCGGCGGTGGGCGCCCTGATGGCCATGGCGCTTCTGGGCGAGGCGCTGTCGCCCCTCCACTGGCTGGCCATCGCCACCATCATGGTCGCCTCCATCGGCGCCACGCTCAGCGCCCGCCGGTCAGCAACCCCCGTGATGCCGGAATGAAGCCAGCGGCGGCCACCAGGGCCGACAGCCGGTCTTCGGGCGCGGCCGCCAACAGCAGAAGGGCGGCATAAGGGTCGCCCCGCAGCTTCAGCACCTGCGCAAAGGCGGGTTCGGTCTTCAGTCCGTCCAGCCGGGCCGCCATGACGGCGGCGCGTAGGGCCGGACCGCCCAGGGACAGCAAGCGCGCCTCCACCATGAAGTGCCGCCATCCCGCCTGCATCTCCACCGGCTCGGGGCTTCCGAAAACCTCGAAGGCCCAGCCGTGGGCCCGGAAACGGGCGATGATCGGCCGCGGCGCCCGCCGCCATTGGTGCAGAGTGAAATCCTCCCAGTCCGCGCCCATAGTCCATAGCGCCGTGGCAAGGGCGGTCGCGTCCCGGGCATGGCACAGGATGTCGATGTCACTGGACGGCAGATCCAGGCCCAGGGGCGGCGTGCCCGCGACGCGCGGGTTGAACGCCGCCAAGGTCTTCATGAGGCCGGTCAGCGCCAGCGCCTCCTCATAGGACGGCTTTTCCGTCCAGCGATTGTGCCACATGGCGCCGCCCTCCGTGGGCCTCAGGCCGCCGGCTTGCGGCAATAGTCGGCGAGGGTGTAGGCGGCGCGGATGTCATAGGGGCGGCTGGGCTTCAGGATGAACTCGCTGGCGCCGTAGCGCACGGCGCCGTCGGACCCGCCAGCCTGGGGATGCCAGTCATAGGTGTACCCCAGGCGGGTCCAGGGCGCGCCGCCCTCGACATAATTCACGCGCATGTTGCGGGCGAACCAATCCCAATAGCCCTGCGTCTCCAGGCAAGCGGCGTCACCGGCGGTGCAGGTGGGCCGTGCCGCGGTGGAAGAGGTGTCCAGGGTGCAGTGGGCGGCCGTCACATCGGTGTCCGGACACGGGCGGGCCAACGCCTCGGGCGCCACCCACATCTCCACCACCTCGGAATAATCGCGGGATGGGTCCAGGCCCAGATACTGTTTCACCCGTTCGGTTTTGGCGGCTGCATCACCGGTGGCACCGGCGCAGAACTCCTGCAGCTGCGGCACGGCCGTCACCCACATGGTGCCCCAGCTGTCGGGCGAGGTGCCGCCGGCCTTCCCGGCATAATATTTCTCATAAGCCGCGGTGGCCATGGTCGAGGCCACCAGCACCTGGCGCCCATGCGGTCCATCACGCCACATCAGCTTGGCCCAGGATGCCTGGGGGGCATCGGGCACGATGCGCACCAGTTCCGGCCCGATCAGGTCGGGCCGCGCCACGGCCGCCGCGTTCAGGGAGCGGGCGAAAAGCTCGGCCGGCGTGGCATTGGTGCCCGGCCCGGCCGATCCCGAGCCACCCGTTCCTTGTCCCGTGGCGGCGCAGCCGGCCAGCACCAGCAAAGCCACCGCGCCCATGATCAAATTCGTCCGCATCCCAGCCCCCAGGGTTTAATCCGCTGGAGCCTGGTATGCCGGAAAGCAGGCCGGGTCGCAACCTATACGGAATTCAATCCAACAAAACACCCGTTAAGGAGGAGCGGCCGCCAGTACCTGCCGCTCTTCCAGGATGCCGCGGATCTTGGCCGCCAGTTCGTCCATGGCGAAGGGCTTCATCACCATGTCCATGCCCGGCTCCAGGAAATCGCCGCGCACGGCGGCGTTGGCGGCGTACCCCGTGACGAACAGAACCGGCAGGTTGGGCCGCCGCCGGCGCGCGATCTCCGCCAATTGCCGGCCGTTCAAGCCCGGCAGGCCGACATCGGTGATCAGCAGGTCGATCTGGCTGGACGATTCGATGACGCTCAGCGCACCGCGCCCGTCCGCCGCGTGCAGGGCGGTGTACCCCAGTTCCTGCAGCACATCCAGGACCAGCAGCCGCACGGAATCGTCGTCCTCCACCACCAGGACGATTTCCCCCGCCCCTTCCGGAGTCTCGCCCATGCCGGCCAGGCCGCCATCCTGGGCGTTGGCGCCACCGTCGCACGGCAGGTACAGGGTGATGGCCGTGCCGCGCCAGGGCTCGCTGTCGATGCGCACATGGCCACCCGTCTGCTTCACGAAACCATAGATCATGGACAGGCCCAGGCCCGTGCCCTGGCCGATAGGCTTGGTGGTGAAGAAGGGATCGAAGGCCTTCGCCACCACATCGGGCGGCATGCCCATGCCGGTATCGCTGACCCGGATCATGACATAGTCGCCGGGCGACAGGCCGTCGTGCCGGTTGGTGTAGGACCGGTCCAGGGTGGCGCGGCTGGTCTCGATGGTCAGGATGCCGCCGTCGGGCATGGCGTCGCGCGCGTTGATCGCCAGGTTGAGGATGGCGCTTTCCAGTTGGTTCACGTCACTGCGGGCCGCCGTCAGGTTCTCCGCCACGGTGATGCGCAGCTCGATCTGCTCGCCCAAAGTCCGGCGCAGCAGGTCTTCCATGGAGCGCACCAGGCCGTTGACGTCGATGGGCTTGGGGTCCAGCGACTGCCGGCGCGAGAAGGCAAGCAGGCGATGGGTCAGGGCCGCCGCCCGCTGGGCTGAGGCCATGGAGGCGTCCATGAACCGGTCCAGGTCGTTCAGCCGCCCCTGGGAAATGCGGCGGCGCACGATGTCCAGGCCGCCGATGACGCCCATCAGCATGTTATTGAAGTCGTGGGCCAACCCGCCGGTCAGCTGGCCCACGGCCTCCATCTTCTGGGCCTGGCGCAGCTGCTCTTCCGTCTGGCGCAGCATGTCGGCGCGCTGTTTGTCCTCGGTGATGTCGCGACCGTAGGCGTAGACCAGGTCACCTTCCTTGGACGTGTTCCAGGAGATCCAGCGCAGACTGCCGTCCTTGTGCAACTGGCGGTTCTCAAAATTGGTCAGGTTCTGGTCATGAAGGGCGCCCATCAGCGCCTCCGCCGTCCCCACCATGTCGTCGGCGTGGACGAAGTCCTGCACTTGGCGGCCCACGACCTCTTCCGTCTCATGGCCCAGGATGGCGGTCCATGAGGGGCTGACCGCCCGGCAGATGCCATCGGCGCCGATGATGACCAGCAGGTCACGCGAGTTGTTCCAGACGCGGTCACGCTCCCGCGTGCGCTCCTCCACCCGCGCCTCCAGCGTCTCCGCGAACTGGCGCAGCTTTTCCTCCGCATCCTTGGACGCGGTGATGTCGTAGATCACGCCGATGAAGCGGCTGCCCGATCCCTGGCGCCCTTCGCGGTCGCGCTTGCCGTCGCGGCGGTGCTCCCCCCGCTGGGCCAGCCAGCGGATCTCCCCCGTATCGGGCCTGCGGATGCGAAACTCGCGGTAGGGAGGCGCCGTCTCCCCGCCTTCCAGGCTGGTGATCAGGGGGGCATCATCGGCCAGCACTACGGCATTGACGGTGCGTACCGGCAGGGCCGTGGTCGGGTGCAGGCCCAGCAGGCGACAGAACTGCTCGGACACGGATACGGTGCCGAAGCCGCTGATATACTCGAACGTGCCCACGCCGCCGGCGGTCTGGGCCACGCGCAGCTGTTCCTCCACCCGCTTCTGCTCGGTGATGTCGGCCAGCACGCCACGGAAGCGGCGCGCCGCCCCGTCGGCGGTGCGGTCGGCCCCCCCGCGGGCCGAGACCCAGCGCACCGTGCCGTCACGGCCCACCACCCGGTAGTCCTTGGCGAAGATGTCGGCGCCATGCATCACCCCGGCCACGGCGATGCGGATGCGCATGCGGTCGTCGGTATGGATTGAATCGAAGAAGGCGTCGGTGGACAGGCCATTGCCGGCGGCCACCGGATCCAGGCCGTACAGCTCGGCGAAGCGGGCGTCGGCATAAAGCCGGCCGTCGGCCACGTCCCATTCCCAGGCGCCGGCGGTGCCGCCCACGGCCTGGGCCAGGCGCGCCCGTTCCTTGGCGTTGGCCAGCGCCTGGCGGCTGGCGGCCAGCTCGGCCTCCACCTCCATGCGGGCGAGCTCAACGGTCTGGTCACAGTGGGTCCACAGGAAATAGGGCGTGGTGCCCTGACCATCCACGACCGGGGTCAGCCGCAGGCGGTCCCAAAAAATGGTACCATCCTTGCGCATCACCCGCAGATCGGCCGTCAGCGGCCGGTCGGCGGCCAAAGCCTCCTCGATCCCGGCCAGGATGGCGGGGTCGGCATCGGCGGCGGCCAGGAAGCCGAAAGGCCGGTTGGCCAGGCCGCTAAAGGCGTGGCCGGTCAGGCGTTCGAACGCGGGATTGGCGAAAACCAGCGGCTCGCCCGGCCGGCGATGGTCGGTGATGGTCAAGGGCATGCCGGACTGGACCAGCGCGTCCAGCAGCGGGCCGCACAGCGCCCGCACCTCCGGCAAAACCCCGCCGTCCCGCTCCATCACGATCACAGCCTCCGCTCGGCCGGTCATGCCCGTCCCCTCCCCCCGGCGCCAGAGGCAAGACCGTCAGTGGGCATCGCCACCGTCCGTGCCCACCACCCGCGCGATGAATTCGCCGATCAGCTCCTTCAGCGACTGCAACGACGGCAGATCCATCAGCATGGCGATATAGCCCCGGATGTCCCGGCCGCTGATGGCGAAATTGATGTACAGGAACAGGACGACGCCATCGTCATCGTGTTTTTCCGCCAGTTCGAACAGGATCTGCCCATCGCCGCGCAGCACCTGCGGCAACGACATGGTCAGGGGCCGCTGAAGGATGTTGGCCATGGTGGCCAGGCAGCCGTTCAGAACGACATTGCCCGTCTCGGCCAGGGCCTCCTCCTCGATGTCCACCATCTCCGTCCGAGACAGCTCATCCTGTGTGACGGCGCGGACCAGTTCCAGGCTGTTGGACTCAGGGAAGATCAGCAGGGCGCGGCCGTTGAAGGCGCCGGTGAAATCCTGGCGAACGGCCACCAGTTCATCGCTTTCCCGCTCCTGGATCAGGGTGGCGGCCAACTTGCGCCCCACCACCTCCACCGACGGCACCGACAGCGTCACCTGGTTGCCCACCATCTTGCGCAGGCTGACGGCCGCGCGGCTGACACCGATGTTGACCAGTTCGGTCAGCGCGTCGTTCTCCAACTCCTCCAGGATATGGGGGGTTTGGTTCATCCGTGCACCGCGCGCAGCTTCAAGGCCGCGCCGGACAGGAAGTCCCGGATCCCATCTTCGGTGATGGGCTTGCTGACGAAGGTGGCGTTGGCCGCGCGGGCGCGGGCGATCACCTCGTCCTGCACATTGGCGGTCGCAAGCGCTATGGGCATGTCCGGGTAGCGATGTCGCATATGCTCCGCCAATTCCAATCCATTTCGGCCGGGCATGTTGAAGTCCAGGATGGCGAGGTCGACTTGACCATCGCGCAGGATGGCCAACGCCTCGTCGGCATTGCCCGCCTCGACCTTTGTCCAACCGGGCTGCAGCGCCGCGATAGCCTTGGCCACGACGATGCGCGCTAGTTTGCTATCATCGACGATTAAGACCGTAGTACCCATTTCAACCATCCCGCCCAAGTCATCCAATCTGCCTATTATCGTCACCAGCAAGTTATCGGTCTTTTCGCGCCCGGCCAGTGACCAAATATGTATAGCGCGCGCCCAGTAATCTTGTCTGCGAAAGACTTACCGCGGCGCCGCCAAATTGGGTATGACCCAATCGCGGAGAAATATATCTTCGGCCATACCGCGTACATTAGGCCGAAAAGCGAGCAAAACCTGGACAACGGCGCCGTGCAGGTGGCGGCAGGCGGTGACGTCGATTTCGGACTCGGGCGCCGCCTGCAGCCGCGACAGCAAGGTTTCCGCGTCCTCGGCGGCGCAAACGCCTCGCAGGCGGATCACATTCCCCGCCACCTCCACCGTCATGGCGCCCCCTGCCCCACCGGCGCCGTATCGCCGGGCGCGGCGGCGATCAGGCCGGGCACGTCCAGGATCATCAGCACGTGCCCATCCCCCAAAAGAGTTGTCCCCAACAGGCCCGGCATCGCGGATAGCAGGCCGGTCAGGGGCCGCAACACAACGTCGCGGCGACCGACGAAAGCGTCAACCTTAACCGCCACCAAGTCGCCGCCCACCCGCGCCACCACCGCCCGGCACGGTTCCCCATCCGTCCACGACTCTTCCGGCAGCCCCAGCAACGCCGCCAGGGACAGGAGCGGTACGGCCGTGTCGCGCAGCACGAAGGCCCGCCCGGCGCGAATGGGCCGGACGCGGGCCGGGTCCACGCGCGCCGTTTCAACGATGCCGTCCATGGGGATGCCGTAGCGTTCCTCCGCCACCGCCACGACCATTACCTTGGTCAGCACCAGGTTCAGGGGCAGGACCAGGCGCACCGTCGTACCTTGGCCGGAGGCACTGCTGATGCCGACGCTGCCGCCCAGGCGGCCGACCGCGGCGCGTACGGCGTCCATGCCCACCCCGCGGCCGGACAGGTCGGTCACCGCCTGGGCGGTCGAGAAGCCGGGACGGAACACCAGGTCCAGCACCTGGTCGTCGGCCAGGGAGTCCAGCATGCGGTCGGGCAATAGCCCGCGCGCGGCGGCGGCCTGGCGGATGCGGGCCGGGTCCATGCCCCGCCCATCGTCCGCCACGTCGATGACGACGTGGTCGCCCTCGCGCCGGGCGACCAGGCTGATCAGGGCGCGGGCGGGCTTGCCCGCCGCCGCACGCTCCGCCGCCGGCTCGATGCCGTGGTCGACGGCGTTGCGCAGCAAATGGGTCAGGGGTTCGAACAACCCCTCGGCGATGGCCTTGTCGACCTGGACATCCTGGCCATCGACCGCCAGGTCGACCTCCTTGCCCAAGGCGGTCGCGGTTTCGCGCACCACCCGGGGGAAGCGGCGCAGCAAGGGCAGGATGGGCACCAGGCGTATGCCCATCACCGTGCGATGCAGGCGCCCGACCAGCCGGTCCAGCGCCGCCTGGCGGTCCCCCAGGATTTGCGCCGCCGCTTGCGGCGCCAATCCGTCGGCCATCTGCCCCGCCAGATCGGACAGCGCGTTCTTGGCCACCACCAGCTCATCCACCAGCTGGGCCAGGGCGTCGATACGTCCGGCCTCCACCCTCAGGCTGCGGGGCCCCTCCGCCAGGACTGGCGGCGCCGCGGGCGCGGATGGTGACGGAGGCGGCGACCAGGACAGCAGCTGAATTTGGTCGGGCACGAAACGGAAGGGTCCCTTTACCGCCTCCGGCGCCGCAGCCGACAACAGTTCAATCACCAGGTCGCAGGCGTAGGGATCATAGGCATCGGCCGCCACAGGCGCCGCGGCATTCCGCCGTGTGATGCGCAAAGCCAGCAGATCCGGCACCGCCCGCGCCAAGGCGACGGGATCCTCCCCGCGGAAATAGCAGCCGGCATCAGGGGCATAGCGCAGGGCCGTCACCGTGGGGTGGCGGGCGGGGTCTAAATCGCGGTCCCGGAACAGGGCCTCGATCCAGGCGGTATCGACGGGCGTCGCCTGGGCCGCCGCGGATGCCGGCGCATCGCTGTCAAGGGCGCGGCTCAGGCGGCTGACCAGGTCGCCCGCCACGGCGTCGGCGTCCGCCGGCAGGTCGCCGCCCGTCGCCGCCAGGGCGCCCAGCCAGCGTTCCGTCTGGCCGGTGGCCGCGATCAGGGCGTCCATGGCGCCCCGTGACAGGGCCCGGCGCCCATCGCGCCACGCGCCCAGCAGATCCTCCGCCACGTGCAGCACCCGCCCCATGGCCGGCAGGTCGAACAGGCCGACCGAGCCCTTGAGCGTGTGGATGGCGCGAAAGGCCTGGTCGACCAGGGCGGTGTCACCCGGTCGGCCTTCCAGGGCCAGCAAGGCTTCGCCTGCCTGCTGCACCTGCTCCGGCCCCTCTATCAGGAACTGTTCCAGCAGTTCATCCATCGCGGCCCGCCTTTGTTGGACGGGGATCACGCGGGCGCTGGTAGACCACGGCGTCGGCGAAACGCTGCACGTCGAAACTATCGCTTAGGCGGGCCAGCGACTCCGAATGGCCCAGGCACAGATACCCGCCCGGCACCAACCGGTCGTACAGGGTGCGCACCGCCTGGCGCCGCGATCGGTCGTCGAAATAAATCAACAGGTTGCGGCAGAAGATGACATCGAACCTGCCGTGAATGGCCAGCGCGTCCCCATCCATCAGGTTGGCGTTGGTGAAGGTCACGGATTCCCGCAAGTCCTGAATGATCTGGAACTGCTCAACCCCACCCCGTCCTTTGGACGTCAGGAAATAGTCCCGCTGTAGATCCGGCGGCAAGCGCGCCATCGACTTGGCTGTGTACCGCCCCCGCCGCGCTTCCTCCAAGGCTTGGGTGTCGATGTCCGACCCGATGATCTCCACATGATAGGCGTCCACCATGGCCCAGTTCTCCAGCAGCCAGATGGCGATGGAATATGGTTCCTCGCCCGTCGAGCAGGGGATGGACCATAGGCGCAGCTTGTCGCCCGGCCCCCGCCTGGAAACGATGTCCGGCAGCATGTCGCGGCTGAGGCTCTTCAGCTGATGGTCTTCGCGGTAGAAATACGTTTCGTTGATGGTGAAGCTGTTGATCAGCCGCTCCAACTCCACGGGATCCAGGTGCAGGCGGTTGAAATAGTCGGTGAAACTGTCGGCCCCCGTCAGCGCCATGCGCTGGCCCACCCGCCGGTCGATGTAATACCGCTTGCTCTCTCCGAACTGCATGCCCGTGCGGTCATACAGGAACTCGCAGAAGCGGGCGAGTTCGGACGCGCTCAGCAGCGGGGCGTCGCCGTTGGGGCCCTGGTGGCGGCCGGGACTCATCGGCCGGCCACCATGCGCACCAGGCGGTCGGATATCTCCTCCAGCGGGGCCACCACGTCCGCGCCACCCGCCTTGACCAGTTCACCCGGCATGCCCCAGACCACGGCACTCTCCTCGGACTCCGCGATGGTGCGTCCGCCGCCGTTATGCAGGCGGGCCATGGCCGCCGCGCCATCATAGCCCATGCCGGTCATCAGCACGCCTACCAGGCGCCACGGCTCCACCAGCGACAATGCGCTGTCGACCAGGCGGTCGATGCTGGGATGCCAGCGGTATTCTTCCTTGGCGGGGGTAGGCAACGCCACCAAGCCGGAGGGGCGCTGGCTCAGGACCAGGTCGGCGTCGCCGCGGCCGATGTAGACATTGCCCGGGGCCAGCGGGGTGGGGCGCGCCACTTCCTGTACCGTCAGGGCGCAGAGGCGGTCCAGGCGGCGCGCCAACGGGCCGGTGAAGGTGGCCGGCATGTGCTGGGCCACCAGCACCGGCCAGGGAAAATCCGCCGGCAATCCCTCCAGCACGGCATCCAGCGCCGGCGGACCACCGGTGGAACAGCCGATGAGCACCAGGCCGGGCAGCGCCTGCCTTTCAGGCAGTGCCACCCCTTCGGCCTCCTGCGGCGGGGCGTCGGTCAGCGCCCGGACGCGCCTGGCCCGGGCGGCGGCGCCCCGGGGTATAGTGCGGATATCCAGCCCGCTGGCCTCGATGGCGCCCGCCTGCCGGCGCAGGCGCTCGGCCAGGCGGTGGGACCGGCGCAGGCGGGCGCTCGCCGCCTGGCGCACCTTGTCCACCAGACCGGGCCCCAATTGGTCCATCTTGAGGGAGATGGCCCCCTCCGGCTTCTGGACGAAATCGACCGCCCCCAGCGCCATGGCCTCCAGCGTCACCTCGGCCCCCGCCTCGGTGAAGGAGGAGACCATCACCACCGGCCGGGGCTGTTCCACCATGATCTGGTCCAGGCAGGTCAGCCCGTCCATCTGCGGCATGTGGACGTCCAGGGTGATGACATCGGGACTGAACTCCCGCAGCTGGGCCAGCGCCTCCAGCCCATCGCGGGCAAACGCCACCTCGAAATCACCGGCCGCGGTGAACAGGTCGCCCAGCAGGCGGCGGACCAGGGCGCTGTCGTCGACGATCAGCAGGCGGGTCACGGGGCGGCCGAACCGGTCATGGCATCGCCCCCCGCCGGGGCACCGTCCCCCTTCAAGGCCGCATCAAGGGCGGCCAACAGGTCACGCTCCGCCCGGTCCAGCAGGGCCTGCGGTTCGATCAGCAGGATCATGCGCCCGGCGCCGTCCACCGTTTCCAGGTTGGCGATGCGGCTGAACATCGGCGCGCCCTCGGCGTCGCCCGGCCGGGTGAAATCCGGCGCCTCACTCACCCGGCCAGCCGGCAGGGCCAGGATCTCCGACACGCCATCCACGGCGAATCCGGCCAGCTTGCCGTTGATGCGGGTCACGATGACCCGCCGCCGGCCCGTGCCGGGCCCGGCCACGCCAAACCGGCGGCGCTGGTCGATGACCGGCAGCACCTGGCCGCGCAGGTTCATGACCCCCTCGATGAAGCCAGGCGCCTTGGGCACGCGGGTCAAGGTGTCGGGCAGGCGCACGACCTCCTCCACCGCGTCCACGGGCAGGCCGTATTCCTCGTCCCCCAGCTGGAAGACCACCACCCGGTCACCCGCCGTCGCACGGCCGTCAGTGTTCGCGTCAGGTACGTTCATGTCAGCTGCCTCCTGCGCGTCGGGGCCGCCCTCCGCCAGAATATGCGCTACCGTGTCATCCCGGAACAGCCGTGCGCCCGACAGGAGGGAGACCAGGCCGCGACCATCCGGCAGACGGCAGATGGACTGGATCTGGGCCTCACCCCGGCCCCGGTTCAGCACCGCCGGCACGGCGCCCACACTGTCCGCCGGGACGCGCAGGATGGAATTCAGCCGGTCAACCAGCAGCCCCACCCGCGAACCACCGACATGGGCGACGACCACACGCGTGCCGCGCTGATCGCCGGGGGCGATACCCAGGCCCAGCAGCGCCCGAAGGGAAACGATGGGCAAAAGGGCGCCCCGTAGCGAAACGGCGCCCACCATGGCGGCGTCGGTCCGGGGCAGCGTCGCCAGATGGCCCGGCAGGGTCATGACCTCCCCCACATCCACCAAAGGCAAGGCGTAGGCCTGATCCGCCAGGGTGAAGGCCAGGAAGGCGCTCTCATCCTTGGCCGCCTGCCGACGCGGCGCAGCGGGCTCCGCCGGGCCTGCTCCAGCACCGCGCCGGACCAGGCCGGCGAACTCCCGGCGCAGCAGCTCGGCCAAGTCGATCAGGCGCAGGGCGCCGTCCTTATGGGCGTATAGCCCGCCAGCGGCCTGGTCCGCGCCGGCGTCAAGCTGGGCCAGCGTCCCCACCTCGTCCACCGTCAGCGCCACGGGCTCCTCCGCCTGCAGCAGCAGAAGGCGGGAGGCGGCGCTGGGCGCGGCCTCCTCTCCACCCAGCAGGCGGGCCAGCGACAACACGGGCACGACGGCGCCGCGCACGCTGGCGACGCCGGCCAGGCCGGCCGGCGCGTGCGGCACCCGGGTGACGCGCACCTGGCGCAGCACCTCGGTCACGTCGGCGGCCGAGGCCGCCAGCCGGTTGGCGCCCACGCGGAAGGTCAGCACTTGCTGGCGGCGGCCCCTGGCCGCTTTGGAAGCAGCCATCACCCGGCTTTCTGCAACTCGTCGGCCAGCGACGCGATCTCCTCGATGGCGGCCGCCAAGTCTTCCGCGCCGCGGGCTTGCTGCCGGGCGGCGGTGGCGGCCTGGATAGCGGCCCCGCCGGCCAGTTCCGCCGCCACGGCGATTTGCTGCACGCCGTCCAACACTTCGCGTACCGTGCCGCTGATGGCGTCGGCGCCGGCGACGATGTCGCTGCCAGCGGCATACAGCTCCTGCGCGCCGGTGGCGATGGCGGCCAGCCGGACGTCGATCTCCTTGTTCTTCTGCATCTCGGCCTCGGCCACGGCGGCGATCTGTTCCAGATCGCGGCGCACGGCCGCCACCAGCAGCTGGAACTGGCGGATGACGTCCTTGGCGCGGTCGGCGTTTTCGCCCGAGTCCCGTGCTAGGGCGCGGATATCGGTGGAAACAACGGCGAAGCCCGTGCCCTGGTCCCCGACCCGCGCCGCCTCGACCGATCCGCTGACGGCCAACATCGTGGTCTGCACCGCCACGATGGCGATGCCGTCCACGATCTTCTCCATGCGCCGGCCGGTTTCCTCCAGCGCGGCGACCAGGTCGATCACCACGCGGGTTTCGGCCAGGGCCCGGCCCACGCCCTGGGTCAGCCTGCCCACGGTGGCACGGCCTTGCGCCAGCATGGCTTGCGAGTTCCTGATCCGGTCCAGCGCCTGACCGGCGCTGGCGCCGGTGGCCTGGGCCGCCCGCTGGATCTGCGCCATGGCGCTGCTGGACTGCTGGGTGGCGGCGGCCTGGATCTGGGCCCCCCGGCTGATCTGGTTGATGGCGATCAGGATTTCGCCGGCGGCACCCGACAGCTGCTGCACCGCCGCCGACAGCTGCTCCGCCATGGCGCCCACGTCTTCCACCAGGCTGTCGCGCTGGCCTTCGAGGCTGAGGCCCTCGGACAGGGCGGCCAGGGCGTCGGCGGCCTGGCGGCTCTGGTCCAGCGCCTGGCTCTGCTGTGCCACGGAGCGCTGGGCCTCCGCCGCCGCCGCCGATTGTTCCTCCGCCGCGCTGGAGATGTTTTCCGCGCCCTTTTGCGCCTCCCGCGCGGCGGCGTCCGCCTCCACCGCCGCCAGCAGGATGGCCTGGGCGCCATCCACCAGGGCGGCCAGGTCGGCGCGGGTGCTCTCCAGCTGGGTGGTGACGGTGCGCCCCTCGGCGGCCTCGGCAGTCGCCGTGGCCGCCGCCGCGCGTACCCGGTCCGCGACGATGCGCACCTCATCCGTGATGCTGCCGGCCAGGACCTGGACGTCGCGCGACCGCTTTTCCGAGGTCTCGGACAAGGCGCGCACCTCATCCGCCACCACGGCGAAGCCCCGGCCGTGATCGCCTGCCCGCGCCGCCTCAATGGCGGCGTTCAGGGCCAGCAGGCCGGTCTGGTCGGATATGTCCGCCACCGTGCGGGTGATGTCGCCGATGTGGGCGGCGTGGCGTTCCAGCGTGACAATGATGTCGACCGATTTCAGTTGCCGGTCAGCGCTGGCAGCCACCGCCGTCACCGACGCCTCGATCAGGGCGGCGGCCTCGGTCAGTTGGGTCTGCAGGGCCAGGGTGCGTGTCTGCGCCCTGTCCGCCCGCTCCCGCGCCTGCTGGAACGAGGTGGCCATACCCGCGACGGCCGCCAGGGATTCGTGGCTGGCCGACGCCGCCTCTTCCGCCGCACTGGCGATCTGCTCCAGCGACCGGCGCAGCTCTTCCGCCGCGGCGGACGCCTCCGCCACGCCGGCGGCCAATTCCTCGGTGGCGGCGGCGATACGTTCCGCCGCCGTCTGGCGTGTAGCGGCCAGCAAGGGCCGGCGCGCGCGCTTTGGCTGTGCCACGGCCTTGGGCGCGGCCTTCACCGGCGCCTCGGCCGTGGCGGCGGCCGCCGCCTGGGTGCGGGTTCGGCCCTTCGCCCCGGCCAAGCGGGAGGTTTTTACCAATGCCATGATGTTTTCCCCAATCCGAAGCCCCCGTCTGCGAAGGGGGCCCCGCCCCAAACCGTCCGGGAGGGCATCCCGGGTATCCTTGGCGTCACGATGCGCGGAGTCCGTTCTACAGGCCAGCCGCTTGCCGCGGCAAGCGACGTAAGGCCATAGGCAGTATGGTCAAGGGGCGCCGGCGCACGGTCCCTTCATGGGGAGCCACCTCTGGCAAACCCACAAGCGTTTCGCGTAAAGCTGTGCGCGCAGGCCTTTGAGGAAGGGAGAGGGCGATGGATGCGCGCGGGATGACGAAAGTGGCGGCGGCGATGGCCGTGGCTGTCCTGTGCGTCCCGGCATGGTCCCCTGCCCGGGCCGGCGCGCCCACCCAGGTGGAGGTGCTGCGCGGCGGCGATGACGACGTCACGGCCGCCCTGGCCGGCGCCGTCGTTCAGGCCTTCGGCCGCGACGGCGCCTTCGTGCTCAGCAGCGGGCACCGGGCCAGTTCCCTGATCGTGGTGGTGCAGGCCCCCACCGCGGCGGCGCGCGCGGGCATCCATTACAAGCTGGCCTTCCCCATCCGCTACGCCTCCGCCCAAGGCCAGACGCTGGGGTTCACCGAAGTCACCTGCCAGGAGAACACCCTGACCAAGTGCGCGGAACAGGCCGTGGCCGCCGCCGGCCCCGCCGCGGGCAAGCTGGGCCGGCATTAACCGCGCGATCTCAATCGGCCTCGAAATTCATGGCGACGCCGTTGATGCAATAGCGCAGGTGCGTGGGCGGCGGGCCGTCGGGGAAGACGTGGCCCAGGTGGCTGCCGCAGCGGGCGCAATGCACCTCGGTCCGTACCATGCCATAGCTGCGGTCCACCGTGGTGGCGACGGAGCCCTCCACCGGGTCGTTGAAGCTGGGCCAGCCGGTGCCGCTCTCGAACTTGCGGGTGGACTGGAACAGCGGCTGGCCGCAGCCGGCGCAGGAGAAGGTGCCCGGCCGCTTCTCATGGTTCAGGGCGCAACTGCCCGGCCGTTCGGTGCCGTGGCCGCGCATGACGGCGTACTGCTCCGGCGTCAGCAGCTGGCGCCATTCCTCGTCCGTGCGCACCACTTCGTATTCGCCATCCATGGCCTGACGCTCCTTTTATACCAAGTCGCTACCGATATGGGTCGCTACCGATATGGGCCTTCGGCGCGCGGATTGCCACAGGGTCGTGGCCGTCCGCCTGCTTGCCTTATGGTTCGGCCGGCGCCATAAACGGTGCCGATCGGCGCGGCGCCAAAGACAAGAGAATACAGGATGATAACCGGCGACCTGACCAACCACCTGGAAGTCGTGCTGCGCCTGGCCATGGCCTTGACCCTGGGCTCGGGCATCGGCTTCGAACGCCAGTTGCACCAGAAGATGGCGGGGTTGCGCACCAACGCGCTGGTGGCCCTGGGTTCCGCCGGCTTCGTCATCTTCTCCGCCATGGTGGGCCAGGGCGATCCCACCCGCGTGGCGGCACAGGTGGTGTCGGGCATCGGCTTCCTGGGCGCGGGCGTGATCCTGCGCGAGGGCGTGAACGTCCACGGCCTGAACACCGCCGCCACCCTGTGGTGCTCCGCCATGGTCGGCACCTTCGCCGGCGGCGGCTACTGGCTGCCCAGCCTGGCGGCGGCCGGGTTCGTGGTGGTGACCAACTTGATCCTGCGCCCCCTGGTGCGCCGCATGAACCGCCGCATCCTGATCGCCACGGACGTGGAGACGCACTACACCGTCTCCGTCACCTGCAAGGGGGCGGAGGAGGCGCACATCCGCTCCCTGCTCATGCATGCCCTGACCCACGGCGGCCTGGGCCTGCGCCGCATCGACAGCCAGGACGTGCCGGACAGCACCAAGGTGGACGTGACCGCCAAGGCCGTCTCCCCGACCCGCAACGACGCGGCGCTGGAACAGATGGTGGGCCGCCTGAGCCTGGAGCCCTACGTCTACGCCGTCAGCTGGGAAGTGGAGCGGGCCGAGCCGGAAACCTAAGGCCCCCCCCAACACCGGGCGCGTCCATCCGGCCGCGAGGCTTCACTTGATCCCGCCCGGCGTCATGCTGAACGGCACCACATGGCGCTCGTGCCCCGCGATGGCCAGGCCCCGGCCGATGGAGGGGAAGGCGCGGTGGCGGCAGTCGTCGCGGTCGCAGACCTTGCAGCTGGAACCGATGGGCACCGCCGTTTCCTGGTTCTGCAGGTCCAGGCCGGCGGAATAGACCAGGTCGCCGGCATGGGTGATCTCGCAGCCCAGGCCCAGCGCCGCCTCACGCGGGCGGGACAGGTGGCCGCCGCCGGTCATGGTGACGGTGCGGGCGATGCAGAGATAGGTGATACCATCCGGCGTGCGCGCCACCTGCACCAGGATGCGGCCCGGCTGGGCGAAGGCCTCGTGCACATTCCACAAGGGGCAGGCGCCGCCGAAGCGGGCGAACTGGAAACGGGTGGCGCTGCTGCGCTTGAAGATGTTGCCCGCGCGATCGACCTTCAGGAAGTAGAACGGGATGCCGGCATTGCCCGGCCGCTGCATGGTGCTGAGCCGGTGGCACACCTGCTCAAAGCTGGTGCCGAAATGGTGCTGCAGCCGCTCGATATCATGGCGCACGGCCCGCGCCTGGGTGAGGAAGCGGCCATAGGGCAGGATCAGGGCGCCGGCGAAGTAATTGGCCAGGCCCGTGTAGGCCAGGCCGCGCGCCTCGGGACTGCTCAGCGGCGCCTTGCGCACCTCCTCCTCAATCAGGGGGGCAAACTGCATGCGGCCGATCTGCTGCGCCAGGAAGAAGGCGCGGCTTTCGCGCGGCGCGCTCTCCGCCAGGTGCAGCTGGCGCAAGGTGGGATCGTAGCGCCATAGCACCCCCTCCCCACCCAGCGCCGCGGATACGGCGCAGGTGACGCCGTGGCGATCGCGCAGGTAGTCGATCAGGTCTTCC
Organism: Nitrospirillum amazonense; assembly: GCF_007828035.1. Taxonomy (GTDB): domain Bacteria; phylum Pseudomonadota; class Alphaproteobacteria; order Azospirillales; family Azospirillaceae; genus Nitrospirillum; species Nitrospirillum amazonense. The sequence continues at coordinate 244,733 of NZ_VITV01000003.1, forward strand.
AGCAGGCGGGTGGCGGTGAAGCCCTGGCCTTCGAACAGCGTTTCCGCCGCCACGTCCAGGCTGGCGAAATGGTTGCGCTTGCTCTGCACGAAATCGCGCACGTCGTCGTAGGGGAAAGGCGCCGTGCCGCCGGTTTCCATCTCCAGATCCTGGTCCAGGCGGTGGCGCGCCCCCTCCTCCATCAAATGCTGGTAGGCGCGGTAGAGCTTGATGAACTGGCCGGCGATGCCGGGTGCTGCGCGTACCGCGTCGCTGATGGCGCTGAGGCTGGAGGTGTCGTCGGCGAACAGCGGGTCGCCCAGCACCTCGCGCAGTTCGCTGCCCAGGCGCAGGTCGCTGTCGTCGGCGAAATGGCGCGGTTCCACCCCGAACACGGCGGAGATGGCGGCGAGCGCCGCCGTGCTGAGGGGGCGTTGATTGTTTTCGATCTGGCTTAAATAACTCATGGACAGCTGGCTGGCCTGGGCCAGGGCGGACAGCGCCATACCCCGCTGCTGACGCAGCTGCCGCACCCGTTCGCCCGCGAAAATCTTGCCCGCCATGGCCGTCCGTCCCTCACTGGATTTCACAAACTTTACAAATTAACCACCCCGGCGTCGCACGATTTCGCGTGGCATCGACTTGAACTGGGATCAAACTGTTTGCAAACATCGCAGCTGTCAATCCAGGCGGCCCCCGCCGCCATCGCCACACCAAAAAACAGCCGCCATCCGGCGCACCCATAACCGGTCAGGAGACGGGCGTTGACGCTCACGGTCATTGAAACCCTTGAAGCCAAACGCCAGGGCGCGCGCGCCGGCGGCGGTGAGAAGCGTGTGGCGGCCCAGCATGCCAAGGGCAAGCTGACGGCCCGCGAGCGGCTGGAGCTGCTGCTGGACGCCGGCTCCTTCGAGGAATGGGATATGTTCGTGGAGCACCGCTGCGCCGACTTCGGCATGGCGGAGCAGAAGGTGCCGGGCGACGGCGTGGTGACCGGCCACGGCACCATCAACGGTCGCCTGGTCTTCGTCTTCAGCCAGGACTTCACGGTCTTCGGCGGCTCCCTCTCCGAGGCGCATGCCGAAAAGATCTGCAAGATCATGGACCAGGCGATGAAGGTGGGCGCCCCCGTCATCGGCCTGAACGACAGCGGCGGCGCCCGCATCCAGGAAGGCGTGGCCAGCCTGGGCGGATATGCCGAGGTGTTCCAGCGTAACGTCCTCGCCTCCGGCGTGGTGCCGCAGCTGTCGCTGATCATGGGCCCCTGCGCCGGCGGTGCCGTCTACAGCCCGGCCATGACCGACTTCATCTTCATGGTGAAGGACAGCAGCTACATGTTCGTCACCGGCCCGGACGTGGTGAAGACGGTGACGCATGAGGTGGTGACAGCGGAGGAGCTGGGCGGGGCCGTGACCCACACCGCCAAGTCCGGCGTGGCCGATCTCGCCTTCAACAACGATGTCGAGGCGCTGCTGCACACCCGGCGCTTCTTCGACTTCCTGCCCCTGTCCAACCGGGAACAGGTGCCGACGCGCGTGACCGCCGACCCGGTGGACCGGCCGGAACCGTCGCTGGGCACCCTGGTGCCGGCCAACCCCAACAAGCCCTACGACATGAAGGAGCTGATCCTGAAGGTCGTGGACGAGGGCGACTTCTTCGAGCTGCAGCCGGACTACGCCAAGAACATCATCATCGGTTTCGGCCGCCTGAACGGGTCCACCGTGGGCTTCGTTGCCAACCAGCCGCTGGTGCTGGCCGGCTGCCTGGACATCGACAGCTCCATCAAGGCGGCGCGCTTCGTGCGCTTCTGCGACGCCTTCAACATCCCGATCTGCACCCTGGTGGACGTGCCCGGCTTCCTGCCCGGCACGGCGCAGGAATACAACGGCATCATCAAGCACGGGGCCAAGCTGCTGTTCGCCTATGCCGAGGCCACCGTGCCCAAGGTCACGCTGATCACGCGCAAGGCCTATGGCGGCGCCTATGACGTCATGGCGTCCAAGCACCTGCGCGGCGACGTCAACTATGCCTGGCCGTCGGCCGAGATCGCGGTGATGGGGCCGAAGGGCGCCGTCGAGATCATCTTCCGCGCCGACATTGGCGACGCGGCCAAGATCGACGCGCGGACGGAGGAATACCGGCAGAAGTTCGCCAACCCCTTCGTCGCGGCCTCGCGCGGGTACATCGACGACATCATCATGCCGCACAACACCCGCCGCCGCCTGATCAAGGCGTTCTCCATGCTCAAGAACAAGAAGCTGGAGAACCCTTGGAAGAAGCACGACAACCTGCCGCTTTGAGGCCCGTCCCGATGTTTTCCAAGATCCTGATCGCCAACCGGGGCGAGATCGCCTGCCGGGTCATCAAGACGGCGCGCCGCATGGGCATCAAGACCGTCGCCGTCTATTCCGAGGCGGACGCCGGCGCCCTGCACGTTCAGATGGCGGACGAGGCCGTGGCCATTGGCCCGGCGCCGTCGGCCCAAAGCTATCTGGTGGCCGACCGCATCATCCAGGCCTGCCTGGAAACGGGGGCCGAGGCCGTGCATCCCGGATATGGCTTCCTGTCGGAAAAGGCCGCGTTCTGCGAGGCCTTAAAGGCCGCTGGCATCGCCTTCATCGGCCCGGACGTCCACGCCATCGGGGCCATGGGCGACAAGATCGAGTCCAAGAAGCTGGCCAAGGCCGCCGGTGTTTCCACCGTTCCGGGATACCTGGGCGTCATCAAGGACGATGAGGAGGCGGTGCGCATCGCCCACGACATCGGCTATCCCGTGATGATCAAGGCGTCGGCCGGCGGCGGCGGCAAGGGTATGCGCGTGGCCTGGGACGATGCCCAGACGCGCGAAGGCTTCCGCAGCGCCAGCAACGAGGCACGCTCCAGCTTCGCCGACGACCGGGTGTTCATCGAAAAGTACGTGACCGAGCCCCGGCACATCGAAATCCAGGTCATGGCCGACGCCCATGGCAACTGCGTCTACCTGGGCGAGCGTGAATGCAGCATCCAGCGCCGCCACCAGAAGGTGATCGAGGAGGCGCCCAGCCCCTTCCTGGATGAGGCCACGCGCAAGGCCATGGGGGAGCAAGCCGTGGCCTTGGCGCAGGCGGTGCAGTACCGCAGCGCCGGCACGGTGGAGTTCATCGTCGACAAGGATAGGAACTTCTACTTCCTGGAGATGAACACCCGCCTGCAGGTGGAACATCCGGTAACCGAGATGATCACCGGCCTGGACCTGGTGGAGCTGATGATCCGGGTGGCGGCGGGCGAGAAGCTGCCGATCACCCAGAATGACGTAAAGCTGAACGGGTGGGCGCTGGAGGCCCGCGTGTATGCGGAGGAGCCGACGCGCAACTTCCTGCCGTCCATCGGCCGGGTCACCCGCTACCGGCCCCCGGCCGAGGGCCCTGGCGCGCAAGAAGGCAGCATCGTCCGCGTGGATACCGGCATCCATGAGGGCGGCGAGATCAGCATGTTCTACGATCCCATGATCGCCAAGCTGATCACCTATGGCCCTGATCGCGCCACGGCCATCACCGCCATGGGCGACGCGCTGGACCGCTTCCAGATCCGGGGCGTGGGCCACAACATCAGCTTCCTCGCGGCCCTGGTGGAATCCCGCCGCTTCGGTGAAGGGCGCCTGACCACCAACTTCATCGCCGAGGAATTCCCGGACGGCTTCCACGGTCGCGAACTGCCGGCCGAGGTGCTGACCCGCCTGCTGGCCATGGCCGCCAGCCTCCACCGCACCCGGGTGGAACGGGACGCGACCATCTCCGGCCAGATGGCCGGCCACCACCGCGTGGTGCCCGCCACCTGGGTGGTGCGTTGCGGCCGGGACAACCATCCGGCGGAGATCGTCGCCGTGGAGGACGGCCATGACGTGACGCTGGATGGCCGGACCTATGCGGTGCGCAACGCCGACTGGCACCCCGGCCAATCGCTGTGGGCCGGCACGGTGGATGGCCACGCCCTGGCCGTGCAGGTGGACGGCACCGGCATCGGCTACCGCCTGTTCCACGGCGGTGCGGAGCTGGAGGTGCAGGTGCTGACCGCCCGGGCGGCGGAGTTCGCGGCCCTGATGCCTATCAAGGCCAAGCCGGACATGTCCAAGTTCCTGCTGTCGCCCATGCCGGGCCTGCTGGTCACCGTGGCCGTGGCCGTGGGCGACGAGGTCAAGGCCGGCCAGGAACTGGCGGTGGTGGAGGCCATGAAAATGGAAAACATCCTGCGCGCCGAGGCCGACGGCACCATCAAGAAGATCGCGGCAGAAAAGGGCACGTCCCTGGCCGTCGACCAGATCATCATCGAGTTCGAGTGACCATCATGAGCGACTTCCCCGAGAAGACCCTGGCCGATTGGCAGCGCCTGGCCGCCAAGGAATTCGGTGCCGACCCCGAAGGCCTGGTGCGCACCACGCCTGAGGGCATCGCGGTGAAGCCGCTCTACACCGCGGCGGATCTGGAGGGTCTGGAGCTCCAGACCCTGCCCGGCTTCGCGCCCTACACGCGGGGTCCCCGGGCCACCATGTACAGCCACCGGCCCTGGACCATTCGGCAGTACGCCGGCTTCTCCACGGCGGAGGAAAGCAACCGCTTCTACAAGGCCAACCTGGCGGCGGGCCAGATGGGCCTGTCAGTGGCCTTCGACCTGGCCACCCATCGCGGCTATGACAGCGACCACCCCCGCGTGGTGGGCGACGTGGGCAAGGCCGGCGTCGCCATCGACAGCGTGGAAGACATGAAGATCCTGTTCGACGGCATCCCGTTGGACAAGATGAGCGTGTCCATGACCATGAACGGCGCCGTGCTGCCGGTCCTGGCCGGCTACATCGTGGCGGCGGAGGAACAAGGCGTCAGCCAGGACAAGCTGTCCGGGACCATCCAGAACGACATCCTGAAGGAGTTCATGGTCCGCAACACCTACATCTATCCGCCCAGCCCCAGCATGCGCATCGTGGCCGACATCATCGAGTACACGGCGCTGAACATGCCCAAGTTCAACTCCATCTCCATCAGCGGCTACCACATGCAGGAAGCCGGGGCGACGGCGGTGCAGGAGCTGGCCTTCACCCTGGCGGACGGTCTGGAGTATGTGCGGGCGGCGGCGTCCAAGGGCCTGAAGGTCGACCAGTTCGCCCCCCGCCTGTCCTTCTTCTTCGCCATCGGCATGAACTTCTTCATGGAGGTGGCCAAGCTGCGTGCGGCCCGCCTGCTTTGGGCCAAGCTGATGAAGAAGCACTTCGACCCGCAGGATGCGCGGTCGCTGGCGCTGCGCACCCATTGCCAGACCTCGGGCGTCAGCCTGACGGAGCAGGACCCCTACAACAACGTGGTGCGCACCACCATCGAGGCCATGGCCGCCGTGCTGGGCGGCACCCAGTCGCTGCACACCAATAGCTTTGACGAGGCGCTGGGCCTGCCCACGCCCTTCTCCGCCCGCATCGCCCGCAACACCCAGCTGATCATCGCGGAGGAGACGGGCGTGCCCCACGTGGTCGATCCGCTGGGCGGCAGCTATTACGTGGAAAGCCTGACCCACAGCCTGGCGGCCGAGGCCGAGAAGCTGATCGACCAGGTGGAGGGCATGGGCGGCATGACCAAGGCCGTGGACAGCGGCCTGCCCAAGCTGATGATCGAGGAGGCGGCGGCCCGCCGCCAGGCCCGCATCGACCGGGGCGAGGAAGTGGTGGTCGGCGTCAACAAGTACCGCCCCCAGAACCCGGAACGGGTGGAGGTGCTGGACATCGACAATACCGCCGTGCGCGAGGCCCAGATCGCCCGCCTGAATTCCATCCGCGCCGGCCGCGACGACGCGGCGGTGAAAGCCGCGCTGGACGCCCTGTCCCAGGGTGCTGCCGACGGCACCGGAAACCTGCTGGATCTCGCCATCAAGGCGACGCGCGCCCGCGCCACGGTGGGCGAGATTTCCGACGCGCTGGAGCGGGTGTTCACCCGCCACCGCGCCGTTATCCGCTCCGTCAGCGGGGTCTACGGCTCGGCTTACGACGGCGATGAAGGCTTCAACCGCATCCGCAAGGATGTGGAGGCCTTTGCGGAGGCGGAAGGTCGCCGGCCGCGCATGCTGGTGGTGAAGATGGGCCAGGACGGCCACGACCGGGGTGCGAAGGTCATTGCCACGGCCTTCGCCGACATCGGCTTCGACGTCGACGTGGGCCCCCTGTTCCAGACGCCGGAGGAAGCGGCCCGCCAGGCGGTGGAGAACGACGTGCACGTCATCGGCGTGTCGTCGCAGGCGGCGGGGCACAAGACCCTGGTTCCGGCCCTGATCGGCAGCCTGAAGGCGCAGGGCGCGGGCGACATCCTGGTGGTGTGCGGCGGCGTCATCCCGCCCCAGGACTATGACATGCTGTACCAGGCGGGGGCGGCGGCCATCTACGGCCCAGGCACCAACATCCCCACGGCCGCCGCGGAAATACTGGAGATTTTGCAGAAACGGCGCCCAGCCGCAGCCTGACCGGCAACTCGCCCAAGCCATGCAGCGGGGGAAACACCCTGTGCGTCCAACGCACAGGGCTCCGCCCTGGCTTGGCGCCCACCCTGTGTTAGCATTCCCCCGGAACTTCGGCTTACGGCGTGAGGGGTAGGGCATCATGGGCATAGAGGCGGATCACCCGCTGCGCGGCATGCTGATGCAGGAGTTGCACTCCCGCATGGCCATGCCGGTGAAGGCGCCGGTGGAGGTCTTCCAGGCCACCTACCTCTGCACCCCGGCAGATGGGTCGGCCTGCACCGGCCGCCTGCTGACGGTGCTTGATGCCCTGCCCTCCTCCCAAGCCGAGGCGCCGCGCTATGGCGTCATCGCCACCGCCATCGCCGGCCGGCCGGCCCAGGTGAAGTGGGAGCACCACACCGAATTCCTCAGCGTCAGCGTTGCCGTTACCGGCGCTCACGGGGAGGAGACCCGCCTGGCGGTGGAAACCTTGCTGGACGGCGTGTTCGGTCCCCTGGGCGCCCAGCGCCTGGCGGCGGTTTACGTGCAGGTCGATCAGGCGGAGGGGCAACCGGACCCCGTGGCGCTGGCCGCCCGCTTCCCCACCGGCACCTGCGCTGGTGCCGTCGTGAACGGTGGCGAGGCCTGGGTGGCGCTGGACTTCCACATCGACGATGACGGCTACAGCCGCGCCCTGATCCAGAACCGGGGCCTGACCGACGATCGGCTGGGCCGTCTGGTGCAGCGCATCCTGGAGATCGAGACTTATCGCGCCGCCGCCTTCCTGGCCTTCCCTCAGGCGCGGGAGACGATGGCAGTCCTGACCGACATGGAACGCCGACTGGAGGACACGGTCGGGCGCATCCGCGACAGCAAGACCCCGGCGGAGGACCGCGCCATCCTGGACAGCCTGACCGACCTGGCGGTCGATCTGGGCCACCTGGTGACGCGCAACCGCTGGCGCTTCGGCGCCAGCCTGGCCTATGGCGAGATCGTCAGCGAGCGGCTGGACGAACTGCGGGAGGAACGCATCCCCGGCCTGCAGCGCGTGGGCCTGTTCCTGAAGCGGCGCCTGCGGCCCGGCATCCGAACGGTGGAGGCTGCCGCCCGCCTTCAGGGGGAACTGGCCGCCGGCATGGAACGCGCCCAGGCCAGCCTGCGCACCCGTGTCGATGTCGGCCTGTCCAGCCAGAGCGCCACCCTGCTAACCTCGCTGGACCGCAATTCCAGCATGCACGTGCGCATCCAGGAGGCGGTGGAGGCCCTGTCCATCGTGGGCATTACCTACTACCTGGTGTCCCTGGTGGAAAAGGTAATGCATGGCCTGCCGGAGACGGAGGGCTGGCCTTCCACCAGCCGCATCGTGGCCATCGCCGTGCCGGTCTGCGCCGGCGTGGTGGCCATCGCCGCCCGCTGGCTGCGGCGCAACGTGTCGCATTGAAGCGGTTTTCCTGACGTTCAAGGAAGTCTGGCGGCCCTGGCCCCCACGGCCCTGATGGGGCCTATTTCGGCGGTGCGTAGCAGGCCACGACATCAGGACAATTCACGGCCTTAGGGCCCGCCACGGTGCCGGTGTTCTGTGTCTCTTCCCGGCTCAAGGCGTCCCCCCGCGAGATCGGCGGCAGGTCCGGCGGACCGAACATGGCCTTGAGACGGGCATATTCCGCATCGTGGTAGGCCTGTTCCTCCTCCGGCGTCGGCAGCACCTGCGGGGTGACGATGATGTCACGGGGCACCTCGTCCCTCTTCAGCGCAGGCGGTGCCGCCGGGCCGGCCGCCGGGCTGCCAGCTGGATTGTTGGCCGCCGGACTGGTGGCCGAACTATTGGTGCCCTGGGCCCAGGCCCCGGAAGACAACGCGGCGATCACGCCGGCAAGGATCAGCACACCAGGGCGCATAGGGTCACCGCTTCAGAGCCATTCGATGACCTTGAGCGTAGTCCGCATCCGGGATGGCCACAACCGATGCGCGCCCGGCGCAACCTAAATTCCATTTCCGTAAAATGAAACGGGCGGCGGAATGCCCCCGCCGCCCGTCCAACGTCCAACGTCTAACCTTAAGGCCTTAGAAGCCGGCTTCAGGAGTCTTCAACGATGCCATATCGATTACGAAACGATACCGCACATCGCTGGCGACAACGCGGTCATAGGCCTCGTTCACCTGGTTGATGGCGATGGTCTCGATGTCGCTGGTGATGTTGTGCTTGGCACAGAAATCCAACATCTCCTGCGTTTCCTGGATGCCGCCGATCAGGGAACCGGCCAGGCTGCGGCGGCCCATGATCAGGGAGAAGGCGCCCACCGGCACCTGTTCCTCCGGCACGCCCACCACGACCAGGGCACCATCAACCTTCAGCAGGCTCAGGTAGGCGTTCCAGTCGATGGGCGCCGACACCGTGTTGATGATCAGGTCGAAGGTGCCCGCCAGCTTCGTGAAGGTCGCCTCGTCCGACGTGGCGTAGAAATGGTCGGCGCCCAGGCGCCGGCCGTCGGCTTCCTTACGCAGCGATTGGCTCAGTACCGTGACGTCGGCCCCCATGGCGTGGGCCAGCTTCACCCCCATGTGGCCCAGGCCGCCCAGGCCGATGATGGCCACCTTCTTGCCCGGCCCGGCCTTCCAATGGGCCAGCGGGGAATAGAGCGTAATGCCGGCGCACAGCAGCGGCGCAGCGGCATCCAGCGACAGGGTATCCGGAATGCGCAGGACATAGTTCTCGTCCACCACGATGGTGGTGGAATAGCCGCCCTGGCTCAGCGTCCTGCCGTCACGCTCCATCGCGTTGTAGGTGCCGGTCATCCCCTGGATGCAGAATTGTTCCAGGCCCTGTTTGCAGTAGTCACACTCACGGCAGCTATCGACGAAGCAGCCGACGCCCACCCGGTCGCCAACCTTGTACTTGGTGACCGCCGGGCCGACCCGGGTGACGATGCCGGCGATCTCGTGCCCCGGCACCATGGGGAACAGGCTGCCGCCCCATTCGTCCCGTGCCTGGTGCACGTCCGAATGGCAGATGCCGCAGTACTGGATGTCGATGACCACATCGTGGTCACGCGGGTCCCGGCGTTCGAAGGTGAACGGCGCCAGGGCTTCCTTGGCCTTATAGGCCGCATATCCCAAGGTCTTGATCACGTCAGCCCCTCTCTGATGGCTTGATCCCGATAAGAGGCAGGGCTTCCCGGTGTCCCCCCCGGGTGCGGGCGATCCGACCCCCGAAGCCCTACCCGCCGCAAATGGGAAGTGAAGTGACTTAGTTCAACCACCTCGGTAGCGGTGTTTTCAGAAATTTTGGCCACGCCCCCGACGGCACCTCCCCGGATGCGCCGCCCCCATTCCCCGACCGGACGCGACAAAATATCCGTCATCACGCGTATAAGTCATGATCGCTAAGTCAGTAACAAAGATATTGGCAGCTCGGTTATTACAATGATGCAAGAGAATGGCGCGACCGCCACTGTTGATGACAATGTTGCGATTATTTGCGTCGGTTTGCCCGGCAGTGCCTCCACCTGGTCGTTCAATGTGGTGCGGCAATTGCTGTCCCAGGCCTATGGCCAGTCCGGTTTCAGGTCAGACTATGCCAATGACTTGTCGGACTATGTCGGCATTGGCGAGAAGGCCAGGATGCCGGTGGTGCTGAAGACCCATCACCCCGACACCATGATGCAACTGCGCATCGCGCATGAGGACATCGCCACCATCATCACGCTGCGGGACCCGCGCGACTGTGTCGCCTCGCTGATGCGGCGCTTCGACCAGCCGTTCAACGAGGCCTTCGCCTATGTGCTGCGCAGCGTGCGCCGGGTGCAGGCCTGTGTCGCCCAGGGCCGGCGCACCCTGCTGTTCCGCTATGAGGACGGTTTCCACGACCATCCGGACTCGGTGGCCCGCATCGCCGAATTTATCGGCGTGACGGTAGCGGACCCGGCATTGCTCGCCATTCACGAAAGCCTGCAGACCCGGACGGTGGAGCGGACCCTGGCCCAGATGGAGGATACCGGCCGCTTCGTGGAAAATGCCGGAACGGACGCGCATCCCAACCTTTACGACCCCGTCACCCATTGGCACAGGAGCCACATCGGCGATGGCGCGGTGGGCAAATACAAGGCCCTGCCGGACCGGGCGCAGTCCCTGATGGACAACGCCTTCTGGTCCTTCCTGGCGGCCTATTATCTGCCGCCGGACAGGACGGCCACTGCCTGACGTCAGGCGCCGGCGGCGGCTGGAACCGGCACCGCCTGGGCGACCGGCGTATCCTCCCCCTGCTGCGGCGCGCGGGGCCCGCGCATCTTGCTGACCATGGCGGTCACATGCTCCGCCGCGGCCTTGGTGGTCTCCGGCGCGATGGGATGGAAGGTCACCTTGCCGTCCTGCACCACCAGCACGGCGGCGGGAATGACGCCACCCCCGCCCCCGCCGCCTACGGCCTCACCCCAGACGCTGCCGCCGTAGACGCCGACACCGAAGGTGGTAATGTTCACCGGCACGATCAGGCCGCCGGGGATTTCCACCGGCGCGCCCAGCACCCCCTTGCCCAGGATGGTCTCGAATTCCGTCAGCAGGTCCTGGGTCAGGGTCTTGGTGGGGTCGGCAAAGGGATTGAGCAGCATGGCGAGGAACCTCCTTGTTGCGGCGCAACACTATCATGGCGCGCATCAACATGGAATAATTCCACCTAAGGAGTCCCAGACCCTTTCTGTAACAGTTCCGTTACCGAACGCCATTTGACCAGAGCGCCTACCCCGGTATCGTTCATCCCGCCCACGGCAGATGGGCCAAAGGGATATCGGATAAAGGGGCAAGGTTCATGGCGTGGTTCAAGGTGGGACGAATGGCCGGTGGGTTGGCCCGTGCCGGCGCGGGCGTGGGCATCGGCGTGCTGCTGGCCACGACGGCCCTGGCCCAGACGGCGTCGCAGCCGTCGCCGGCCACCCTCTACCTGGCGCCCGACATCCCGGCCAAGGTCGACAGCACCATCCAGGGCGCCGACTATATCAAGCGCGACGTCATGATCCCCATGCGCGACGGCGTGAAACTGCACACCGTCATCGTCATCCCCGTGGGTGCCAAGGGCGCCCCCATCATGCTGACGCGCACGCCCTACAACGCCACCAAGCGCGCCAAACGATCCACCAGCCCGCACATGCAGGCGACGCTGGCCATGGGGGACGAAAGCTTCGTGGCCGAGGGCTACATCCGCGTCTTTCAGGACATCCGCGGCAAATACGGGTCGGAGGGTGACTACGTCATGACCCGGCCCCTGCGCGGCCCCCTGAACGACAGCGAGGTCGACCACGCCACCGACGCCTACGATACCATCGACTGGCTGGTGAAGAACGTGCCGGAGAGCAACGGCAAGGTCGGCATGGTGGGCTCCTCCTACGAAGGGTTCACGGTGCTGATGGCGCTGGTGAACCCGCATCCGGCGCTGAAGGCCGCCGTGCCCATGAGCCCCATGGTCGACGGCTGGAAGGGCGACGACTGGTTCCACAACGGCGCCTTCCGCCAGACCAACTTCGATTATTTCCAGCACCAGACGACGGTAAGGGGCGAAGGCAGCGACATCCCGCGCGGCATCTACGACGACTACGACGCCTTCCTGCGCGCCGGCTCCGCCGATGGCTTCGCCCGGCAATACGGACTGGAGCAGTTGCCCTTCTGGCACAAGCTGATCGAGCATCCGGCCTATGACGCCTATTGGCAGAACCAGGCGCTGGACGTGATCCTGGGCGCCCGTACCCCCACCGTGCCCACCATGATCGTGGCCAGCCTGTGGGACCAGGAGGACATGTACGGTGCCGTCCACACCTATGAGGCGATCGAGCCCAAGGACACCAGCAACACCTTGAACTACCTGGTGCTGGGCCCCTGGCGGCACAGCGGCGTGAACTATGACGGCAGCACCTTGGGCCCGCTGAAGTTCGAGGGCGACACCGCCCTGGATTTCCGCCGCAACACCATGCTGCCCTTCCTGGATGAACACCTGAAGGACGGCGCGCCCAAGGCCGACACACCGCCGGTGCTGGTGTTCGAAAGCGGCACCAACGTCTGGCGCCGCCTGCAGAAATGGCCGACCTCCTGCGCCACCGGCTGCGCCGCCACGCCCAAGCCCCTGTACCTGCAGGCTAACGGCGGCCTGGGCTTCACGGCCCCGGCCAAGGGCGGCCCCGCCTATGACGAGTACGTCTCGGACCCGGCCAAGCCTGTGCCCTATGTGCCGCGTCCCGTGCGCTTCGGCGATGGCGACGCCTGGAAGCGCTGGCTGGTCACCGACCAGCGGGCGGTGGCCGACCGCACCGACGTGCTGGTCTACACCAGCGAAGTGCTGACCGCGCCGATGAAGATCAGTGGCGCGCCAGTGGTGAACCTCTACGCCTCCACCTCCGGCACCGACAGCGACTGGGTGGTGAAGCTGATCGACGTCTATCCCGACGAGGTGCCATCGCAGCCGGAGATGGGCGGCTATCAGCTGGCCGTGGGCATGGACATCTTCCGCGGCCGCTACCGGGACAGCCTGGAACACCCCACCGCCATCCCGGCGGACAAGGTGCAGCGCTATCGCTTTGAGCTGCCCAACGCCAACCACGTCTTCCTGCCCGGCCACCGCATCATGGTGCAGGTGCAGTCCAGCTGGTTCCCGCTGTACGACCGCAACCCGCAGACCTTCGTGGACAACATCTTCCTGGCCAAGCCCGGCGACTATCGCAAGGCGACGCAGCGCGTCTTCCATCAGGGCGCGCAGGCCAGCTTCATCGACCTGCCGGTGGTGCCCGCCAACTAGGCGCAATAATCCGCCGAACCCATGTTTTAAAGCCGGGCGGCACACGCCCGGCTTATTTTTTCGCTCCCCGATTGCACGGCTTCTATCACCCGGCCCATGCCGGTAGACTTGTCGGATGTGAGGGGTGCGGGCAAGGGCGCGCACGTGAAGACAGGCGGCGTCATGCGTCCACTCCCGGGGCACGCCCTGGCGACTTCGTTCAAGGTCCTGCTCCTGGCGGCGGCATATCTGGGCACGGCACGCCTGGGCCTGGCCCTGGCCAGCCTGAGCGAGAGCGCCAGCCCGGTGTGGCCCGCCTCCGGCCTGGCCGTCGCGGGCCTGCTGATCTTCGGCCGGGGCGCCTGGCCCTTCGTCCTCATCGGCGCCTTCATCGCCAACCTGCTCACCCCGGGCGTGGGGCCGCTGACAGCGGCCTTCATCGCGCTGGGCAACACGGGCGAGGCGATGCTGGGCGCCCTGCTGTTCACGCGCATCGACGGCATCGACAAGGAAAGGCTGCAGGTATCCCGCGCCGCCGCCCATGGCCTGGCCGCCATCGTGGCGCCCGTCTGCAGCGCCACCGTCGGCGTGAGCGCCTTGCTGGTGGCGGGCAACCTGTCCTGGGACGTTAACCTGGGCGCCATCTGGATCACCTGGTGGACGGGCGATGCGCTGGGCATCCTGATCGTCACCGCCTTGCTGGTGGCCCTGCGGGAAGCCAAGGCCGCCGACTACCGCCCCGCCCACTTGTGGGCCACGCTGTTCAGTGGCCTGATGCCGGTGCTGGGGCTGACGTTGGCGGCCCTGACCCTGCCCTTCCTGCCCGTGGCGCGGACGCTGCTGGGCTCGGCCGCGGCGCTGGGCATCTTCCTGCTGTATCCCGCCATCCTGCTGGCCGCCCGCCGTTACGGCCCGGCGGCGGCCCACCTGGTGGTGTTGGCGGCGGCCACGGTCTATGTGCTGGGCACGGCCGCCGGCATCGGCCCGTTCATGGATGCCACCCTGAACGAAAGCTTGCTGAACATGCAGGCCATGCTGGCGACGTTCGCCCTGACCGCCATCGTCTTCTCCGACATTCCCCCGCAGTCGGCGCGCTTGGGATCCGTCGTCTTCCTGGTGGGCTGCCTGGTGGCCGCCGGCGTCTTCCTGGACCGGACGGACATCGCCCGCTCCCGCGATGAGGCCCACCTGGGCAAGATCGTGGACAATGCCATGGCGCGCATCCACGAACGCCTGCTGGTCTATTCCAACGCGCTGGAGTCCGGCGCCGCCCTATACGCCACCGGCCTGCCCGTGGGCCGCGATCAGTGGCGGGCGTTCGCCAGCACCATCAACATCGACGGCCGCTATCCCGGCATCAACGGCATCGGCGTCGTCTATCCCGTGCCCACCGATGGGCTGGAGGCCTTCCTGGCGCATGTCCGGGCCGATGGCGCGCCTGACTTCAGGCTGCGCGCCGCCTCCACCGAACCGGTGCTGGACGACTTCGCCGACGCACTGGAATACGACGTCATCACCTATATCGAGCCCGCGGACGCCAACGCGGCCGCCCTGGGGCTGAACGTGGCGACGGAGGCCAACCGCCGCGACGCCGCCTTTCGCGCCCGCGATACCGGCCAGCCCGCCATGACCAAGCGCATCATCCTGGTGCAGGATGCGCAGCGGCGCGCGGGCTTCCTTTATTTCATTCCCGTCTACACGCGCGGCAAGCCGCTGGATACGGTGGCGCAGCGCCGCCACGCCCTGCAGTGCTGGATCTTCGCCCCCTTTATTTCGGAGGTGTTCTTCCGCGAAGCGCTGCGCGACATGGTGGACGAGGTCAACGTCGCCGTTTACGACGGCGGCGAGACGCGGCCCGACGCCCTGCTGTACCGCAAGATCACACCCGACACCTTGGGGGGCCGGCTGGCCGCGCGGGTGGGCCTGAAAGCCTCGGGCCTGGGTGCTCCGGACCAGGTGAGCCGCGTGGATGAGGGCGGTCACGCCTTGACCTTGGCCTGGTCGCGGGCGGCCAGCTTCGCCACCGCCGGCCAAGCGGGCGCCGCGCTGGCCGCCGCCAGCCTGGCCTTTATTTCGCTTATGCTGGCGGCATTGACCGCCAATTTGCACCTGGTTCGCGCCCGCGCCACGGCGATCGCCGAGGGCATGACACGGGAATTGAGCGCCATCAACACCAAGCTGATGGCCGCCGGCAAACGCCTGACCCTGGCGACGCAGGCCGGCGGCATCGGCGTCTGGGAATTCGATCTGGCGACGCAGGAACTGGTCTGGGACGAACGCATGTTCCAGATGTACGGCGTCGATCCCGACACACCACGGCCTCTGACCTTCGCCACCTGGCAGTCCCGCTGCCATGCCGAGGATCTGGGCCGCATGCAGGCGGAGGTGCAGGCGGCCGTACGTGGCGAAGTGCCCCTAGATACGGAGTTCCGCATCCGCCTGCCCGATGGCGCCATCCGTCACATCAAGACCAACGGCTTGGTGGAGCGCGACGCCCAGGGCCAGGCCATCAAGATCGTGGGCGTGAACTGGGACGTGACGGCAACGCGCGAGAGCGCCCGCGCCCTGGCCGCGGAAAAGCGGCGGGCGGAAGAGGCCAACCGCGCCAAGAACGACTTCCTGGCCAATATGAGCCATGAGGTGCGCACGCCCATGAACGGCGTGGTGGGCATGGTGCAGCTGCTGCTGGACACCAGCGGCCTCACCCCCGAACAGCGTGGTTACGCCGAAACCATTCGCGACAGCGCCGATGCCCTGCTGGGCGTCATCAACGATATCCTGGACATCTCCAAGCTCGAGGCGGGCAAGGTCGACCTGGAGAACCTGTCCTTCGATCTGGGCGATCTGGTGGAGGGGGTGGCCGCCATCCTGGCGCCCCGCGCCCGCGACAAGGGTATCGAGCTGGGCGTGTTGGTGGTGGAAGAGGCGCGGCGGCACTGGCGCGGCGATCCCACCCGCCTGCGGCAGCTGCTGCTGAACCTCGCCGGCAACGCGGTCAAGTTCACCGACCGCGGCTGGGTCAGCGTCATCGTCACCTGCCTGGCCGGCACCGCGCCCGGTACGCGGCGCCTGCGCTTCGCCGTGCAGGACACCGGCATCGGCCTCAGCGACGAGCAGGCCCAGCGCCTGTTTCAGAAATTCACTCAGGCAGACGCCAGCGTCACCCGGCGCTTCGGCGGCACCGGCCTGGGCCTAGCGATCTGCAAGCAGCTGGTGGAGCTGATGGGGGGTGACATCGGGGTGGAGAGCACGCCGGGCCAAGGGTCCCTGTTCTGGTTCGAATTACCCCTGGCCCCGGCGGAGCCGGCCGACGCGCCCCTGCCCTCGCTGGAAAGCGTGCGCGGCCGGCACGCCCTGGTGGTCGACGACCTGGCCATGAACCGCCTGATCCTGACCCACAACCTCAGCTTCGACCTGGGCCTGCGCGTGGATGAGGCGCCGGACGGGGAAACCGCGCTGGCGCGGCTGTGGTCGGCGGCGGGTGGCGACGACCCTTATGACATCCTGCTGATCGACAACCGCATGCCGGGCCTCAATGGGCCCGAGGTGGTGGCCAGGGTACGCGCCGACGCCCGATTCCAGAACCTGCGCATCATCCTGGTCAGTTCCATCGAACCGGACCAGCCAGCGATCGACACCCGCTACGACGCCCTGCTGGCCAAGCCCGTGCGCCGCCTGTCCCTGAACGAGGCGGTGGCGCGCGCCTTCGGCTGCCTGGTACCGCCCTGCGCGCCCCGGCCGGCGGCGGCGGAAACGGCGCCGGGCGGCCAGGGCCGCCGCGTGCTGGTGGTGGAAGACAACCCCACCAACCAGGCGGTGGCGAGCCTGATGCTGCGCAAGGCCGGTTACATGGTCACGGTGGTGGAGGACGGCGCGCAGGCGGTGGCGGCCTGCGCCCGGGAGCGCTACGACATCGTGCTCATGGACGTGCAGATGCCGGTGATGGACGGTATGGAGGCCACGCGCCGCATCCGGGCGGCGGAGGCGGCGGAAGGCCGCGCCCGCACCCCCATCCTGGCCATGACCGCCAATGCCATGGCCGGGATGAGCGCCGACTACGCCGCCGCCGGCATGGACGATTGCGTCTACAAGCCCTTCCGCCAACAGCAGATCCTGCAGGTGGTCGATGACTGGTCCCGCGCCGGAGTCTCCGCCGCCACACGGCTGGAAGCCCCCACTCCCGAGCCTCTCGCGGTGCCGGAACCGATGCCGGCAGCGAACGCCATGACTGATCTGCCACTGCTGGAAGAAGGGGTCCTGGGCCGCCTGCAACCGGTGGCAGGCCCCGGCGCCTTTGACCGGCTGGTGCGCGATTTCATCGGCAACGGTGCGACCCGGGTGGACAGGGTGGCAAGCCTTGCGGCCGCGGGTGACAGGACCGACCTGCACACGTTGGGGCAACAGGCCCATGACCTTATTTCCACGGCGGGAAATTGTGGATTAAGACGGCTGGAGGAGGCCGCACGCCAGCTTCAGTTCGCCTGCGATGCTGGCGACACCGATCGCGCCCGGGCCCTGGGAGACCTGATCGGCACCATAGGGCCTCAATCTTGGCGGGCCCTGGGGCGACGCTTCCTGGAAACGGCGGACTGAGCGGGCCGGCCGTAACCCAGGTTTTCCTAGGAGTTATGCCCGTCTTCGACCGTTAACGAAAAATACACTGTTAGTGTGTTATTTATTACCCGTTCATCCAGGTATTTTTCGCCCTCACAGCAATTCCATAATCGCAATGCCCGCTGTGAAAGTTTCCTTTATACGTCTGTTGACAGGGTATTGAGGAATCAGCCGACCAGCAGCGTGTCCGTTGGCGTGCAACCGCAGGCGGATTAGACTGTTAGCCGTATAAGACGGCGGCCTAGGCGTGACGGACAGAGTGATTGACGTGAAAGACGCGGCAGTGTTGGACAGCATCATACAGCCCCCCTCCCCCCTTCCCGTATCGCTTGCCGGCCCCCTTTCGGCCCCCCGGCTGACCCATCTCCAGCGGCTTGAGGCTGAAAGCATCCACATCCTGCGGGAGGTGGTGGCCGAAACACAGAACCCGGTCATGCTCTATTCCATCGGCAAGGACAGCGCGGTAATGCTGCACCTGGCGATGAAAGCCTTCTATCCGGCCAAGCCGCCCTTTCCCTTGCTGCACGTGGACACCACCTGGAAGTTCCGCGAGATGATCGCCTTCCGCGACCAGCGGGCGGTGGATCTGGGCCTGGACCTGCTGGTGTACACCAACCCGGAAGGCCTGGCGCGCGGCATCGGCCCCTTCACCCACGGCTCCGCCATCCATACCCAGGTGATGAAGACGGAAGCGCTGAAACAGGCGCTGGACCGTTACGGCTTCGATGCCGCGTTCGGCGGTGCCCGCCGCGACGAAGAGAAGAGCCGCGCCAAGGAGCGCATCTTCAGTTTCCGCAATGAGCAGCACCGCTGGGACCCCAAGAACCAGCGCCCAGAACTCTGGCAGCTGTACAACGCGCGCAAGAACAAGGGCGAAAGCATCCGCGTTTTCCCCCTGTCCAACTGGACCGAGCTGGACATCTGGGAATACATCTACCTGGAAAACATCCCCATCGTGCCGCTGTATTTCGCCGCCGAACGCCCGGTGGTGGAGCGTGACGGCGCCCTGATCATGGTTGATGACGACCGCCTGCCCATGAAGCCCGGCGAGACGCCGCAGATGCGCCGCGTGCGATTCCGCACCCTGGGCTGCTACCCGCTGACCGGCGCCATCGACAGCGACGCCGACAGCCTGCCCGCCATCATCCGCGAGATGCTGCTGGCCCGCACGTCGGAGCGCCAGGGCCGCGTGATCGACCGCGACGGCGGCGCCTCCATGGAACAGAAGAAGCAGGAAGGGTACTTCTGATGGCCCCCGATACCCCCCTGCCCGAGACGCCGGAGCCAGGCGTGTCCGAGATCGAGCGCTACCTCGCGGCCCAGCAGTCCAAGAGCCTGCTGCGCTTCATCACCTGCGGCAGCGTCGACGACGGCAAGAGCACCCTGATCGGCCGCCTGCTGTACGACAGCAAGATGCTGTTCGAGGACCAGTTGGCGACCTTGGAGGCCGACAGCCGCAAGGTCGGCACCCAGGGCGGCGACCTGGACTTCGCGCTGCTGGTCGACGGCCTGTCGGCGGAGCGGGAGCAGGGCATCACCATCGACGTCGCCTACCGCTTCTTCAACACCGACCGGCGCAAGTTCATCGTGGCCGACACGCCCGGACATGAGCAGTACACGCGCAACATGGTCACCGGCGCGTCCACCGCCGACCTCGCCATCATCCTGATCGACGCGCGCAAGGGCGTGCTGCCCCAGACGCGGCGCCACAGCTTCCTGGTCTCCCTGCTGGGCATCCGGAAGATCGTGCTGGCCGTCAACAAGATGGACCTGATGGGCTATGACCAGGCCGTCTTCGACCGCGTGGTCGCGGAATACCGCGCCTTCGCCCGCCAGCTGGACCTGACCGACATCCAGGCCATCCCGCTGTCGGCGCTGAAGGGCGACAATGTCACTACCCTGACCGACGCCATGCCTTGGTACCAGGGTCCCACCCTGATCGGGCATCTGGAGACGGTCGAGGTCGCGGACCTGCGCGCCAGCCAGCCGTTCCGCCTGCCGGTGCAATGGGTGAACCGACCCAACCTGGACTTCCGTGGCTATGCCGGCACCATCGCCGCCGGCACGGTGCGCCCGGGCGACCGCATCCGCGTCCTGCCCTCGGGCCAGGAAAGCCGGGTGGCCCGCATCGTCACCCATGACGGCGACCTGCCCTTGGCCGTGGCCGGCCAATCCGTCACCCTCACCCTGACGGACGAAATCGACATCAGCCGCGGCGACATCCTCTCCACCCTGGATGAGGCCGCCGAGGCGGCCGACCAGATGGAGGCGACGCTGGTCTGGATGTCGGAGGCGCCGCTGCTGCCCGGCCGCCCCTACATCCTGAAGCTGGGCACCAAGTCGGTGCCGGCCACCGTGGCGACGCTGAAGCACAAGATCAACGTCAATACCCTGGAACAGCTGGCCACCAAGACGCTGGGCCTGAACGAGGTGGGGCTGGCGACCTTGAGCCTGGACCAGGCCATCGCCTTCGACGTCTATCGCAACAACCGCGACACAGGCGGTTTCATCCTCATCGACCGCCTGACCAACGAGACGGTGGCCGCCGGCCTCATCCGGTCCGCCATCGTGCGCACCGTGCCCTGGCAGGTGCTGGACGTGGACAGGCGCGCCCGCTCGCAGATGAAGGGCCAGCGTCCGCGCGTGCTGTGGTTCACCGGCCTGTCGGGCGCTGGCAAGTCCACCATCGCCAACTTGGTGGAAAAGAAGCTGCACGCCCATGGCCGCCATACCATGCTGCTGGACGGCGACAATGTCCGCCACGGCCTGAACCGCGACCTGGGCTTCACCGACGCCGATCGGGTGGAGAACATCCGCCGCGTGGCCGAGGTGTCCAAGCTGATGGTCGACGCCGGCCTGATCGTCCTGGTCTCCTTCATCTCCCCCTACCGCGCGGAACGGCGCATGGCCCGCGAGCTGCTGGGCCCGGGCGAGTTCCTGGAAGTGTTCGTGGATACGCCCCTGGCGGTGGCCGAGGGCCGGGATGTGAAGGGCCTGTACGCCAAGGCGCGCGCCGGCAAGATCCCGAACTTCACCGGCATCGACAGCCCTTATGAGCCGCCGGAGTCGCCCGACGTGCGCATCGACACCCAGGCCATGACCGCCGAGCAGGCGGCCAACCACATCTTCACGCTGCTGTCCCGCTTCGATGAGGATGCCGACCTGGTGGACGGCGCCGCCATCTGACGGCGGGCGCTTGTTCCTGAATAAAGGGCCGGCCGGAGCGATCCGCCGGCCCTTCGCCATTTTTGGCCCCCTTCGGCCCTTCCGAAGTGGCCCTCGCGTGCAGCCCGCCTTTCAGATCAACCATTTGTGGTGCGGCAGCGTGCCTGGCGCGCTATGATGCCGTTGGGGATTGTGCCAGTCGGGGGGCCAAGGTGCAGCGGGACAAAGCGGAGCTTTTGCGGTCCATCGCCATTGATCGGACGGCGCCGCCACCGGCGCGGCAAGGCGGCGGCGGGCGGGGCCTTCTCCTGGGCCTGGGTGCTGGCGCGGCCGTCGTAGCGGTCGCCGTGGCGGTTGCCTGGTCCGCCGGCCTGCTCAACCGCGTCGCCGGCGCCGATCCGGCGCCGGCGACCATTTCCGCCAAGCCTGCGCCCGGCACCTCCGCCAGCCCGGCCCAGCCAACGCCCGCCGCCCCGGTCTCCGAGGTGCGCAGCGGCAATCTCATTGGTTCCGGCTATGTCGTGGCGCGACGGGTGGCCACGGTTTCCGCCGACGTTACCGGCCGGGTGCGCGAGGTCCTGGTGCAGGAAGGCATGCTGGTGCAGAAGGGCCAGGTGCTGGCCACGCTGGACGACGTTCTGGCCCGCAGCGACCTGGATCTGGCCCGGGCCCGCCAGGCCTCGGCCGAGGCCGCTGTGGTCGCCAACCAGGCGGATCTGGTGGACGCGGAAAAGACGCTGGAACGCACGCGCGCCCTCACCGGCCGCCAGTTCTCCAGCGAGGCGGACCTGATCAAGGCGGACGCCCGCGCCGCCTCGTTGCGCGCCCAACTGGTGAAGTCCAAGGCCGACGTGAACGCCGCCCGCGCCACCGTCGCCTATGACGCGGAGATGGTGGACCGCTATCAGGTCCGCGCGCCCTTCACCGGCATGGTCACGGAAAAAAATGCCCAGCCGGGCGAAATCATTTCCCCCATGTCGTCCGGCGGGTTCACCCGCACGGGCATCTGCACCCTGGTGGACATGGACAGCCTGGAATTCGAGGTGGAGGTAAACGAGGCCAACATCGCCCGCGTCCGCCCCGGCCAGAAGGTGGAGGCGACGCTGGACGCCTACCCGGACTGGAAGGTGCCAGCCTCGGTCCTGGCCATCATCCCCACCGCCAGCCGGGAAAAGGCCACCATCAAGGTGCGCGTGACCATCGCGGTCAAGGATCCCCGCATCCTGCCCAACATGGCGGCCAAGGTGACCTTCCTGAATGAGGGCAAGGGCGGCTGATCCGGCCACCCTGCCCACCCCATCTCATCGTCCCACGACCACAATCGGGAGCCTGAGGCCATGACGGGCCAGACGCTGATTCACCTGCAGGACGTTTCCAAGCGGTTCGTGAAGGGCAAGGACACCATCACCATCTTCGACCATCTGGGCCTCAGCATCCCCGCCGGCGACTTCGTGGCGGTGATGGGGCCCAGCGGCTCGGGCAAGACCACGCTGCTGAACCTGCTGGGCGGCATCGACCAGCCGACGGAGGGCAGCATCACCTTCGACGGCGGCCGCGTGGACACGCTGACGGAGGGGCAGCTGGCCCGCTGGCGCGCCCACAATGTCGGCTTCATCTTCCAGTTCTACAACCTGATGCCCACCCTGTCGGCGGCGCGGAACGTTGAATTGCCCCTGCTGCTCACCTCGTTCAGCCGGGCGGAGCGCAAGCGGCGGGTGGAGGCGGCCCTGAGCCTGGTTGGCCTGGCGGAGCGGGCGGATCATTACCCACGGGAAATGTCGGGCGGCCAGCAGCAGCGCGTGGCCATCGCCCGCGCCCTGATCTCCGACCCCAAGCTGCTGCTGTGCGACGAGCCCACGGGCGACCTGGACCGCACCACGGCGGATGAGATCCTCGCCATGCTGCGGCTGCTGAACCAGGAGATGGGCAAGACCATCGTCATGGTCACCCACGATCCGGAGGCGGCCAAGTATGCCCGCCGCACCTTGCACCTGGACAAGGGCCGCTTCACCGAGCGGGAGCTGGTGGCATGAGCGACCTTTACCTGCTTTGGCGCAACCTGTTCCGCCGCAAGCTGCGCACCTTCCTGATGATGCTGGCCATCTTCGTGGCCTTCGTCATCTATGGCGTGCTGGGCAGCATCAACTACGCCTTCGAGCATGGCGTGGATTCGTCGGCCGACAACCGGCTGGTGGTGGTGAACAAGATCACCTTCATCCAGCCCCTGCCCTATGCCTATGTCGGCAAGATCGCGGCCATCAAAGGCGTAAAGAACATCACCTTTGCCAACTGGTTCGGCGGCTATTACCAGGACGCGCGCAACCAGATCGGCACCTTCGCCGTCGATCCCGAAAGCTATCTGCGGATTTATCGCGACGACCTGCGCATCGATCCCGCGCAGCGCGACGCCTTCATCCACGACCGCACCAGCATGGTGGTGGGCGAGGCCATCGCCACGAAGTACGGCTGGAAGGTGGGCGACCGCATTCCCATCAATTCCAACATCTTCACCAACAAGGCCGACGGCAGCCACACCTGGGAGCTGACCGTGGCCGGCATCGCCTATGCGGCGAAGGAATCGTTCAACACCAGCTTCATCATCTTCCAGTACGAGAACTTCAACGAAAGCAAGACGTTCGGCAAGGATACGGTCGGTTGGATCACCCTAGAGACGGACAGCGCCGCGGTGAACGACACGGTGGCCGCCACCATCGACGACATGTTCGCCAATTCCACGGCGGAGACCAACACCCAATCGGAAAAGGCGTTCGGCAAGGCCTTCCTGGCCCAGCTGGGCAACATCGCCCTGATCATCACCCTGGTGGTGGGGGCCGCCTTCGCCACCATCCTGATGATCGTGGGCAACACCATGGTGATGGCGGTGCGCGAGCGCACCAAGGAGATCGCCGTGCTGAAGACCCTCGGCTTCCCGTCCTGGCGCATCTGGCGCCAGGTGCTGGGGGAATCCGTGCTGCTGTCCCTGCTGGGCGGCGTGCCAGGCCTCTTGGTGGCCGGCTTGCTGGTGGCGTTGCTGTCCAAAGTCGCGTCGGGCGCCATCCCGGGATTGGCGCTGACCCTGCCCGTCGCCGGCCTGGGCGTGGCCTTCATGCTGCTTCTCGGGGTGGTGACCGGCTTCCTGCCGGCCTGGAATGCGCTGCGCCTGAACATCGTCACCGCCCTCGGGCGTCTGTGACCGCCCTCGGAAGGAAACAACGTGATGCGTGTGTTCAACGAGATCGCGGTGGTCACCACCATCTGCATCAAAAGCATCCCGCAACGCTTCTGGGCCTCCTTCTCCACGGTGGTGGCGGTGGGGCTGGTGGTGACCGTGCTGCTGGCCTTCCTGGCCATGGCGGCGGGCTTCCAGCAGACCTTGCGCGGCACGGGCACCAAGGACATGGCCATCCTGATGCGGGCGGGATCGCAGGCGGAGCTGAACAGCGGCGTCACCCGCGACCAGGCGCGTCTGATCGAGGAAGCGCCGGGCGTCATGAAGGATGCGGACGGCAAGCCCCTGGTGTCGCCCGAACTCTACGTCATCGTCGATGGCGTCAAGAAGACCGCCGTACCGGCCGACGGCAACCTGAAGAAGGCCCCTCGCTCCAACCTCACCCTGCGCGGCCTGGGACCCGCCGGCATCGCGGTTCGCCCCGGCCTGAAGATCGTGGAAGGCCGGGCGTTCAAGCCGGGCACCAATGAGCTGATGGTGGGCCGGGCCCTGCAGAAGGATTTCGCGGGCCTGAACGTCGGGGACACCGTCAAGCTCGGCAACAGCAATTGGCTGGTGGTGGGCGCCTTCGAATTGGGCGGCAGCGTCTTTGAATCCGAACTATGGGCCGACACGCCCGAGGTGCAGGATCTGTTCCACCGTCAGAACGTCTTCCAATCCATCCGCGCCCGCCTGACTGGGCCCGACGCCCTGAAGGCCCTGTCGGACTATGCCGCCAACGACCCGCAGCTGAAGCTGGACGTGACGACGGAGGCCGACTACTACGCGCAGCAGGCCAGCCGCACCTCCGACCTCATTCAGAAACTTGGGTGGCCGCTGGCCATCGCCATGGCCTTCGGCGCCCTGGCCGGTGCCCTGAACACAATGTACAGCTCGGTGGCGGCCCGCGCGCAGGAGATCGCCACCCTGCGCTGCATTGGCTTCAGTGGCACATCCTCTTTCATCGGGACCCTGCTGGAAAGCCTGGTGCTGGCCCTGGTGGGCGGTATCGTCGGCACGCTGGTCACCTGGGTGCTGTTCGACGGGCTGACAGGCTCCACCTTGTCGGGCGCCAGCTTCTCCCAGATCGTCTTCACCTTCCACCTGACACCGGCGGTGGCTGTGCAGGGCATCATCCTGGCCCTGGTGGTGGGCTTGGTGGGCGGTGTGTTCCCGGCCTGGCGCGCGGCGCGCATTCCCATCGTGGAAGCCTACGGCACGCCTTGAGCCGCTGCCCCTTCTCCCGGCGCGGGCTTCAAAATATCTTTACCTTTTTACCTTAAACACGTCTCTCGCGGACCCGCAGCGGTTACCGCCCCATTCCTGGCCCACCCCTTGCAACGCTGGCAGGTGCAGGGCCCGAGAAGGGGCGCAGGCCGGCATTTGTTGCCGGGTTGCTGGTCCTAAATGAGTATGGGATACTTGCAAGTCGGCATTATTGGCATACGCCGCGTGCGCATAGCCCCACCTAGGGTAGCCACAAAGAGGTAGCCGGTGATGTGGAACCGCCCGCTAGGCGGTCGGGAATAAGAGGGCCCGGTAGGCGTCCCCTAGAGGATGGGACCCTTCCGGTGAAGGTAGAGGGCGGCATCGGCACCGTCCCGTCCGTCGTTGACCTGTCTGCGGGAACACCCCCAGGCCGGCACGCCGGACGGTGTCGCGGACCCGCCACCCGGAAACGAGTTAGCCAGGGATCACGTGATCTGATGAAGCCTTCGGCCGGATATACCAACCGTCCCGCGTCGGACAATCCCCGCGACATCGAAGCCTGGGGCCTGACGGAAGCTGCGCGCCGGCTGATGCTGGCGGCGCAAACGCCCGAGAACCCCGAACCCCTGCGCCAGGCCTTGTCCCTGAACCAGCGCCTGTGGACCATCTTCCAATCCTCGATGGCGGAGCCGGACTGCCCCCTGCCCAAGGATTTGCGTGAGAAGATCCTGGTGTTGTCCCTGATCGTAGACCGCCAGACCTTCGAACGGCTGGGCGACCTGGACGTCACCAAGCTGCACTCGCTGATCGACATCAACCGCAACATCGCCGCCGGCCTGTCACAGCGCCCCACCGACGCAACCGCGGCCCCGCCGGCCCCCGCGCCGGCCGGAACGGCCCCGCGCGCGCCCATGATGGCCCCCCCGGCCGCCGGCCCTGGGGCGCAGCGTCCCGGCATGGCCCCTGGCGTGGCGGCGGGTGGTATGGGCAAGTTCAACATATCGATCTAAACGGTCGGCGGCGCCAAAGCGGGCGCTGAAAATGAGACACCGCGAAGGTTATCGTCGCAAATATCTTGCATTTTATGCTTTCATTCCGCAGACTACCGCAAGGTAGTTAGGACCACTTTCTCCCGCGTGGGCGCGGGAACCGGCAATGGGGATCGTTCCCGTGAGCAACGTCGCATCAACCGCAGCCTCGGCCGGCTCCAGCTCGAACGCCTCGGTGTTTGCGCAGCTCGCGCAGATCCAGTCGCAGTTGGCGGCCCAGAATGATGCCATCGCCGCCCAGGGCTCGGCCCAAACGTCCAATGCCATCGGCACGCCCCAGGACTTCACCAAGTCGGTGTCGAAGTCGCAATACAACACCGTCGCCTCGGCCACCGATATCGGCACGGTGATCAAGGGGCAGACGCGCGTGAACGCCTTCGGCAGCCTTGCCGCCGGGGACCAGGCCGATTACCTCAGCTTCAAGCTATCCCGTAAAGGCGCCATCAACCTGGGGCAATTGAACCTGGACCAGACACGGGTTCAGGTCATGACCAAGACCGGCGTCGTCATGGCGGATAGCGACAGCAAATCCGGCAAGGCGTATGACGCCTACAACGCCATGGTCAACGGCCAACAGTCGCTGGACTCGGGCACCTATGTGCTGAAGATATCGCGCGCCACGGGCGTCAAGCTGACCCAGAAGGTGAACTACGGTGTCCAGGTCGCCGCGGGCGACTATTCCAAGGATTACACCACGACGATCAAGGCCGCCTCCTCCACCGCGGCGATCTCCTCCAGCGCCGCCGCGATCTCCGGTGCCCTGAGCGACCAGATCACCACCATGAAGAATTGGACCATCGGCCAGACGGGCACGCAGAAGCTGATGGGCAGCATGATGGATCTGTTTGCCTGAACAGGCCTTTCCGCCTGCAGGAACGCCAAAGCCGGCCATCGATGATGGCCGGCTTTTTAATTTGGAATTCCTGGCAAAGGTGTGATGATAAACACACCCTAAGGGTTGCAATCGGCACACCCTTGGGAAGGATTTCATCATAGCGGTGGGAGGTTGGTATGAAGACGATGACCGGCGTGCTGGCGGCGACCTTTATCATTTTGGCCGGCGCCGCCTCCGCCGCGGCGACCACGGGTGCCGCCACTCCCTACTGGAGCCCCGGTGGGGGCCTCGCCTCCGTCAACCCGGTTTTCAGTTATGACGCCTCCACGCCCTACGGTCATCCGCCAATCGTGGAGCCCAAGGGCATGACCGCCGCGACCAAGGCGCGCCTGACCAATGTGGCTCAGCGGGTGGACAGCCTGATCGATCAGCACAAGTGCGCCGACGCCGCCACGCTCGCCAAGAATGAGGGCGGTGCCGTCATGGCGGACATGGCGACCAAGATCTGTGCCCTGCGGTACAGCGACGCCAACTAAGACCGCTCCTTTCCGACGAACGGCCAGCGACTCCGTCGCCGGCCGCTCGCGTTTCAGGCGATCAGCGCCAGGGGCTGGGCGGCGGCGGCCTGGGCGGCCTGCACAATGCTGGCGTCCAGCGCGCCCTGGCTTTTCCGGTAGGCGGCGGCCCCCTGCCGAATGGTGACGCCGCCGGCCCCCACCCGTCCCGCCTCCGCACCGGCGATACCACCGGAATCCGAAGCACCACCGCCGCCGGTCGCATCGCCATTGGCCGTCCCGCTATTGGCCGTCCCGCCACCGGCTTGCGTTTTCTGCTTAGCCTCCTCCCCCTGGGCGGCGACGATGCCGGCCTGGGCCTGCGCGGCCACGGCGCGATCCTGACCCGAGGGATCAGCCGGCGCCAGGGCGGCGCGGCGCACCGTTTCCAGCTTGGTGATGGTGGCCTGGGGGTCGCCCTGGATCGAGCCGATGTCGATGGCGACCTCACCCGCCGTGGCATAGTGCTGCCCATCAGGCCCGGTGGTGAAGGTGAAGGATTCCGACCCGGCGTAGGGCCCGCCCGCCGCCTTGTGCGCCGCTTCATGCGCCCGCACCGCCCGGTCCACGGTCTTGAGCTTGTCAACTTGCTGCTGCTGGGCATCGCTCAGCTTGGTGCCGTCGCTGGCCGTGCCGTTGCCGGCCGCCTTGGCGCCGCTGGACTGATTGGCCTGCCCCTGCCCCCGGACACTGTAAGGGTTGGGCGCCTGCCCGGATGGGCTTGCAGCGGTGACAGCCGCCCCTGACCCCACCGCGGCGACGGCGGGGGTTGGGCTCGTCTGGGCGCGTGCCCAGACGGGCGACGCGGAAATGCCACTAAGGGCGGACATGCCGAAGCGATCGCATTAGTCTTAATAATGCAAATACTTCAGCACCAACCGTCCGCCGGCGCAAGACAAAGCCGCCCGCATCCTGGCGAGGACGCGGGACGGCTCTGCCCAAGCACTTGATTCGTCTACCCTTCAGGTCCTGGCCAGCGGCAATCCGCCACGCCCGGGCCATCAGGACGCTACACCTTACCGCTTCAGGTTGATGGTGTCCTGCAGCAGGTCGTCGGCGGTGGTGATGACCTTGGTGTTGGCGGTGTAGGACCGCTGCGCCACGATCAGCTGGGTGAATTCCGACGCGATGTCGACGTTGGAACCTTCCAGGCTGCTGGAGGCGATGTCGCCGGCACCATTGACGCCCGTATCGTTGAAGCGGGCCTTGCCGCTGTCCACCGTCTCAGTGAAGACGTTGCCGGTGGAGCGTGACAGGGCGTCCGGGTTGTTGAACAGCACGATCGGAACCTTGGCGATGGTGCGCTGGCGGCCGTTGTCGTAGTTGGCCAGCACGGTGCCGTCGGCGTTGATCTGCACGTCCTTGAAGGTACCGGCCGGGCTGCCGTCCTGAACCTTGGAGGTGACGTTGATGTTGGTGCCGTCGAACTGGGTCAGACCGGAGGACTCGCCGAAGTTGCCCAGGTTCAACACGATGTGCTGCAGGCCGTAGCCGAAGTCGAAGTCGAAGCCCACCTGAGCCGAGGAGTTGGCGCTCTGGTCGGCGCTGACGGTAGCGTTGCCGGTGCCGATGGACGCGGTATCCATGTGGCTCAGCGTGCCCGCCGCCGCCGTGGTGCCGTCGGACAAGGTGCCGCCGAAGGTCAGGCTGATATGACCCGGCGTCTTACCGACGACCACGCCCGGTGTGGACGCGGTCGAGCCGCCGGGAATGCTGGTGTAGAAGGCGGAGGCATCGGTGTTGCCGGTCAGGGTGATGGTGCCACCCGACGAGGTCGCCTGTACCGGAATACCGGAGATGGCATTGACCTTGGCCGCCAGCTTGCCGCTGATGTCGCTGAGGCTGGTCTCCGTACCGTCAGTCGTATAGCTGATGGCCTGGGAGAAGCTCTGCGGCACCACCTGGGTCGTGGACAACTGGGCATCGTTGGCCTTGGTCGCCAGCTGCAACACGCCGCCCGCCGACGACACCACCGTGAAGGGCGAGTTGGTGTCGGCCTGGACCTTGGCGGCCAAATCGGTCACCACCGACGCCACGTCGGGGTAGTTGGCGATATTGGAATTGGTCATCTGGATGTTGTAGGTCGAAGACCCCAACGAAATCGTGTACAGCTGGCCCACCGCCGGCGCCGTACCGCCATAGGGGGTCGCGAAGTCATAAGTGTAGTCGGTGGGCGCGCCGGCGTTCAGCGTCTCGACCGGCGTCACGGTCTTGGCCTGCGGTGACTGGATGGTGATGCTGTAGGTCGTCCCCACGTCACCAGGCTGGCCGGTAAGGCTGATCTTCTCGACCTCTTTCGAACCGGTGATGTTGCCGGTGTAGGTCGACTGGGTCGCCGTGTTGGTCAGACCCGGCGAGTCGGTGGCCGAGGACACGACGGTGATGGGCGTGCCATTGGTGGTCGACTTGACAGTGATGGTCCCGTTGGACGGCGTGGCCGTTACCGTCGGGTCGCCGGCACCGATCTGCGCCGCCAGCTTTTGCACCACGCCGTTGATGTTCGACAGCGAATTGATGTTCGCCGGCGTCACCGTCACCGAGTACGTGTTGCCGTTCACAGTCATGCTGTAAACGTCGTCGATGTTGATGGAGTTGCCGACGAAGGTGGAGGTGCGGATTTCCGGCGTAGTGGCCGTCGCGCTCTGCACCAGGGTGTCGGTCGCCGTGTGGGTGGTGATGGCGCCCGCCGTAACGCTCTGGTCCAGGGTAAAGGGCGTGCCGGCCGTCTTGGCCGTCAGGCGCAGGTTGCCGGTGGTGGTCACCGTCGCAAGAACACCGGAGGAAGTGTCGGCGCCGTTGATCTTGTCGGCAAGGGCCTGGGCGATATCCTTCATGCCGCTGAACTGCGCGGCGTTGGCCTGGGTGATGCTCTGGCTGTAGGTGGTGCCGTTGACAACCACCGAATACGTATCGCCGATATTGAAGCCAACCGCCGGCGCCACGGCCGAGGTGGCGAACGTCACGTCGTCCACTTGGGCGCGGTCGTTCCTTCCGGTCAGCAGGCTGCTTTCCGTGATGGCGGCGGGGAAACCGGTGCTCAGCAGCGACTGAATGGGCTGCGAGCCCTGGCTGCCGTCGGCGGTGACGCCGAGCTGCCAGGTGCCTTCCGTGTTCCCCTGGCGCCAGGACAGGTTCAGGTTGTGGGCCGTACCCGCGCTGTCATAGACCTGGATCTGGGTGGGGGTGATGCCGCCCGACGGGTCGGTCGGCAGGTTCGCCTTCAGGTCGATTTGCTTGGTCGGCACCGGGCTGTCAATGTCCGACTGCACCTGCACCGGCGTGGCGGAGGTGGCATACAAGCCCGTGGTGCTGTCATAGGCGAAGCCATTCAGCGCGAAGCCGGAATTGTTGACCAGGGTGCGGGTGGAGTTCAGCGAGAAGCTGCCGTCACGGGTATAGTAGCGCTCGGTCGACGCCGTGGTCGTGCCGTTCACCGTGGTCAGCTTGCTGACGCTGAAGAAGCCGTTGCCGCGGATGGCGATGTTGGTCGGCGTGTCCGAGGTCGAAATGGTGCCCGACACGCTGTTGATATAGTTGGGGGAGGCCTGGACGCCGCCCGCCTGGTACTGCGTGTTGCTGGCCGAGATGACCAGGGATTCGAACGATGTGTCGATGCGCTTGAAGCCCGTCGTCTGGGCGTTCGCGATGTTGTCGGAGATGTTGCTGAGCGCGGTGGACTGCGCCTGCAAACCAGAAATGCCGACGGACATCGAGCCGAAAATGCTCATGGTGCTGGCTCCCAGGAAGAGCGGTTGCGTATCTGGACCCGAAGGAAAGCAAGATGGATGCCAGTTTGCGAAGATTGGCTCGGCACCCACAATTTTCTGGGCAGGCGGGGTCCTTCCGGGAGGGTCGCGTCGTAAGTTATTGTTATCGCCTTGTATTTTGAAAAATCAGCCCCTCCGCCGCCATCACATCGCTCGTCAGACCGCCTGGCAGGATGTGCCGCGGCGGCGGGGGACCGGGGCGTTTTTTCCTACCGGCTACCCGAACCCGGCCGTTTCTTCCCGGTAGGCTTCGCTTAAGTTCGGGGCCGGTAAACCATAGCCTAAAAGCAAGGAAGGCCGGGCTGGTCTTCCCCCTTTTGGGGAGACCGGCCCGGCCTTTTCCTGGTCCGTTCCTGCGGGTCCCTTTTGGACCCTGACGCGTCGGAGAACGTCTGTCGGATCAGGCGCCCTGCTTCACCGAGAACTCGCCGGAGCGCACGCTCTCAGCCAGGATTTCCAGGTATTCGGCGGTGGTGGTCTTGCCGTACTTGGCCAGGATTCCGTAGATGGAGGCCATCACGGACATGGTGCCGATGGTGTCGTAGGGCACGCCCTCGCTGGCGGCGTTCACCCAATAGGCGTTGAACTGGTCGAACAGGCGGGCGCGCTGGGCCTCATCGTTCACCGGAGCGGCGGCGACGGTGGCGACGGCGAAGGCTTCTGCAGGCGTGTAGGCGTTCATGGCAAGGTCTCCTCAGCTCAGGAAGTTGACAAGGGAAAGGGAAGCGATTTTGCCGGCGACCGTGTAGGCGCCCTGCTGTTGGTTCAAAGCCGCTTGCAATTGTGCGGCCACAGTCGTCGGATCGACGTTCTGAATGTTGGCGATCTGGTTTTCGATGTCGTTCATGGCGTCCTTATGGTTGGACGCCGCCGTGCCCAGGACGCTCTGCGCGTTCACTGTGCTGGCGTCCAGTTGGCGGATCTGCCCCTGGGCCTGCACGAGGGTGGAACGCGCGGTGCTCATCATCGCCGTGTAGTTGCCGGGGTTGCTGACCGCGGACAGCATCTGCTTGATGCCGATGATCAGGTTCTGAATGGCGGGATCGTTGGAACTGATGCCATAGGTCGCGGTGGTGTTGTCGTCCACGTTCAGCGTGCTGCTGGCGAAGGCGGCCGTGCTCTGCGCGCCGCTGCTGTACTGCGTATCGTAGACCGCCAGGCTGGGCGGGCTGGTGATGGTGGTGCTGAACGAGTTGGGGTCCTGGAACGGGTCCAGCGTGTTGGTGGTGAAGCTGTTCTGGTTGGTGTTGTTCTGGACTGTCGCCGTGGTGGCGAAGCGCTGCGTCCCGGTGCCGGTCAGCGTCAGCTGCGCACCCAGCGGCGGGTTGGCCGTGACCGCGGCATCGGCCGAGCGCTGCGGATCGGCATTAACCAGACCGGCCAGCTTGTTGGCCACGTAGTTCATGGGGCCGTTCGGATCGGCCTTGGCCGCCGCGATGTCGCCCGCCGTCATGACGTAGCTGTATGTCGTCGGCCCGCTCACCTTGTCGTATGAGATGTTGTTGGCGGGATTGGCATCGTCGCTGGTGACGTTGACGGTATTGCGGTTGCCCATGGTGATGGTGAACACATCGCCGACGTCCACGCTGGCGCCGCTCAGGTTCACCTGGTCGATCTGCTGCTGTCCCGTGACCGGCGGCACGGCGGTGGGATCGGCCGCGATGGCCGGCTGGGTCATGAACTGGGCGTAAATGGCGTCCTGCCCGTCGTTCGTGGCCGGCGTATAGGCCGCGACCGGCGTAGCGGCGCCACTTTCGGTATTGTTGTAGCCGGGCTGGGTGTAAACGTTGGACTGGGCGGTGAAGGTATAGCCCGCGTCCATGCCGGTCAGCGTCATCACATTGCCCGACACCGAAGCGACCACCGGCGGGTTCGGCTTCTGACCGTTGAGGATGGCCGTCTGGTTGGGCCCGTTGATCTGCGACGCCAGGCCGTTGAGGATGTCGGACGGGCTGGTCTCGCTGCCCGTCGTGGTATAGGTGTAGCGCTTGTCGCCCACATACATCTCGTACGTGTCGCCGGCCACGCCCAGCGTGCCCTTGAAGGTCATCTTGGTGACCTGCTTGGTCGCCGACAGGTCACCCACCGGCTGCGTGTCGTAGCGGCTGCCTGAGAAGATGTAGCGGTCACCGGCCTTGGTGTTCAGCAGGCTGGACAGCTGTGTCAAGGCGCCCTGCAACAGCGCCTTGGGCGCGGCGAGGTCCGGGAAGCCCACGCTGAACGTGGCGCTGCCCGTGCCCTTCAACTGGTTGATGTCCAGCGCGATGGTGGACCCATCACCCGGCCCACCCGTCATTTCGAAGGTCTGCTGGCCGTCATCGGGCGGGATGGCGCTGAGGTTCAGCGTCTTGGTCGACACGCCACCCATGCCGTCGCTGACGGTCACGTCATAGCTGCCGAGCTTGCCGGAATTGGAGGGGACGGCGCTGACCGTATAGGTGGCGGCGGCGTTGAACACGGATTTGGTCGTGTCGACCGACAGGCCCAGGTTGCCGCTGTTGGACGAGGTGACGGCCGAGATGGTGGGACTGCCGGCGCCAGCCGGTATGTTGGCCGAACTCAACAGGTTGGCCACGACGGTCTGCATCGACGACAGCGCCTTCTCCGTCGCGTTCACCTGGGTCGTGGCCGCGGTGATGGCGCTGGAATAACCCGTGCGCTGGGCATACTGGGCCTTCAGGGCCAGCAACTGGTTGGCCTGGGTACCGTAGGCGGAGAGGTCCTGCGACTTGATACCGGTGTTGAACTGCTGCTGCAGCTCGGCCAGCGACGAAGAGTTCCCATTGATGCCGTTCAGCATCGACAGGTAGCTGCCGTAGGTGCTTACACGGGAGATGGTCATGTCACGGCCTGCGTCAGAGTGTCGAACATCTGCCCGATGACCGAGATCACGCGGGCGGTAGCCGAATAGTTGCGCTGGAGGACCTGCAGGTTCGCGACCTCCTCATCCATGTTCACGCCCGTCGAGCTGGCGTAGCGCGTCTGCAGGCTGGTCATGAAGGATGAGGTGGTGGTGGCCTGGGTGTTGACGTTGGACTGGATGGTGGACCAGTTGCTGGACACTTGGTCGGCCATGCCGCCGTAGCTGACGTTGGTGAGGGTCAGGCCATCGGCCGTCATGGTGCGGCCGGTCGCGGTCATGGCGCTGACCATGGCGTTCACGGCCGACTGCTTGATCGTCTTGGTGCCGTTCAGCAGGTCCTTGTTCACCGCCAGGGTGCCGGCGTCGCTGCCCGAGAACAGGCCGCTGGCCAGTTCGCCGTCGTTGGTGGGGCTGGCCTTGTTATAGGCGTCGGTGATGCTGGTGGGCTGGCCCGCCTGCGTCGTGCCGGTCAGGGCGCCGGCCACGGCGTCCAGCTGCGACTTCAGCTTGCGGAAGACCTCGGTGGTGGCATCGCCGCTGGCCGGAGCCGGCGAGCTGTCGGCCACCATGTCCAGCAGGCCGCCCAGCTTGCCGCCGCTAATGGCGGCGGTGATGTCGGCGCCACCGGCGCCCGAGATCACTTTGCCGTCATAGCTCAGCTGGGTGGCGGTGCCGTCCACCAGCGTGGAGCCTGTGGGCGTGAAGACGGCGATGGAGCCATCATCGCGCTGCGTGGTGCGGATGTTGATCATGGAGGACAGGTCGCGCAGCGTGGCGTCGCGCTGGTCCTCAAAATCGGCGGTTGGCTGGTTGGCGGATTTCAGCTGGGTGATGGTGGCGTTCAACTGGTCGATCTGGGTCAGATCGGTGTTGATCGACTTCACCGTCTGGGTGATGTCCCCCTTGGCCTGGACTTCCATCTGGTCCACGCCCGCCGACAGGGTATGGATGGTCTGCACCAGGGCCTGGGCCTTCTGCACCACCTGGTTCTGTGCCACGGCATTTTCTGGCGAGGCCGACAGATCCTGCAAGGCGGAGGTGAAGTCCTGGAACGCCTTGGTCAGCTTGGGCGTGGCGCTGTCGCTGGAATTGCTGGAGTTGGTGGTGCCCAGCATGCCGCCGATCTGGCTCATGTACTGGGACAGCACCTGCTGCATCCCGTTCTCTGACGTCGTCCCCTGAAGCTGAGCCTGCAGGGCCACGTCCACCGATCGCGAATACTGCGAGATGGTGACGCCGCTCAACGGATCGGTCGTTTGCGAAACGGTATGTTTCGTACGATCCGGGCTGTTGGCGTTGTTCATGTTGTCTGAAACGACCTGGATGCCGGCCTGAATGACATTCAGGCTGTTGGCGGCCGAATTCAGCGCGCTGAACAAACTCATGGGACCGGGCCTCGGTGGCGGGGAGTTCCGCGCAGGGGACCGACCCCCATGGCCGATCCGCCCCCCACTACGCAAACCCCGGGCCACTTGGACCAGCAAGTTAGGGCATTGGAATTATTCGTATTTTTGCAAACTGCCGGAAAAGGCAAGGGCGGCAAAATCTGCCGCCCCACCTTTGTTCCCGAGTTCCGCTAGGCAGGGATGACCGGGCTAGCGGACACCTTTGCCCGGATCCAAAACATCCATGGGATCCAAGACCTTATTGCCCTGCCGTACTTCAAAGTGCAGCTGCGGGCTGGTGACGTTGCCGGTGGCGCCCACGGTGCCGATGCGTTGGCCACGCGCCACCTTGGTGTTGGCCTCCACCATAATCTGGTCCAGCTGGGCGTAGGCCGTCACCATGCCGTCGGCGTGCTGGATCAGCACCAGGTTGCCGAAGCCACGCAACTGGTTGCCGGCATACTTCACCACACCGGCGTCGGCGGCCACCACCGGTGTGCCCGTGGGGGCGGCGATGTTGATGCCGTCGTTGTACTGGCCGCCGGGTTTGGCCCCGTGGGTGGAGATCACCTGCCCCGTGACCGGCCACAAGAAGCGCGCGCCGCCCTTCGGGGCGGGCGCTGGAGCTTCGGGTGCCGGCGTGGCGGGCATGGCGGACGGCGGCGGTACCGATGGTCCGGCGGCGACCACGGCCGGCGGCGTGGCGGTGCCGGGGGTGCGCGTGGTGGGCGATGAGGAAACGGCGGGTGCGGCCGAGGGAGAGGCGCTGGTGGGCTCGGACGAGGAACCCGGCGTCACAGGGGCCCAGCGCGCGGCGGGCGCGGCCGTGGCGCCCGGCGGGATGGCGGCGCCGGTGCTGCCCGTGGGCAGCGGAGCCGCCGCCGGCGCCGAGGCCGACGGGACAGCCAACTCCTGGCTTTCCACCGTGCGGCGCGGGGCCACGGTGACAGGCGGCGGGGCGGCGGATACTTGCGGCGCGGGGGCGACCGAGACAGGCGCGCGGCCGGCGCTGGTGACCCCTGGCCTCGGGGCGGCCGCTGGCGGGGGCGCTTCGGCGACCGTGGGGGCGCCGCCCGGTGGCGTCCAGGCCGGGGCTGGACCGGCATGCGGAAGATTCAGGGTCTGGCCCACGCGCAGCAGGTAGGGCGGCGCCAAGCTGTTCAGGCGCGCCAGTTCGCTGCTGTCGACGTTGAAGGTCCGGGCGATGCCGTACAGGGTGTCGCCCGGCTTGATGACGTAGGTGTGCGGCGTAGGCACCACCAGGCGCTGCCCGGCCGTGACCGTGTAGGGCGGCTGCAGGCGATTCTCGTCGATCAAGTCGCGCAGCGGAATGTTGTAACGCTTGGCCACGTCATAGATCGTCTCCCCCTTGGATACGAAGATGACGTTGGCCGGCGTGGGCGGTGGCGTGACCACCGGCGCCGGCGGCTCCGACCGGCTGGCGCAGGCCGACAGGCCGAATGCCAGGACGCCCGCCAGGGCCCCCTGCATCAACAGCCGGGACAAGCCGCTCGCGGAATCGAGGGTCATGGTCGGACGGGCGTCGGCACCGGTCATCCGGTGAAAAGTCTTCAAGGCCATCGCGCTTTGTCGTTCGAGGAAAGGCATCACGCCCGCTGATGGATTACGTCGGAAAAGTCGGGCGGAATTAGGGCCGGCGGAGGCATATCCCCCCGCTCTGTCTGCCCCTGCCCCGGTACGGCCTGTCCCGGCTCGGCTGGGACTGCGGGCAGCAGGGGCACGAACCGTACCGGCCACAGCTGCTCACGCTCCACCCCCGTCTCCGTCTTACGCAGGCGCACGACATGCAGGCTGCGGCGGTCGGCGCCCAAGGGTATGACCATGATGCCCCCCACCGCAAGCTGGTCCATCAGGTCGGGTGGCGGATCCATGCCGCCCCCCGCCGTCACCAGGATGCGCTCGAAGGGCGCCGCCTGGGGCCAGCCGCGCATGCCGTCACCATGGCGCGCGGTAATGTTATGCAGGCGCAGGGCCTGGAAACGCCCCTCCGCCTCCGCCAGCAAGGGTCGGTGGCGCTCGATGGTGTAGACCCGGCGGGCGATCTTGGCCAGCACCGCCGCCTGGTAGCCGGACCCGGTGCCGATCTCCAGCACCTTAAGCCGGTCGCTCAGTTGCAGGGCCTGGGTCATCAACCCCACCACCATGGGCTGGCTGATGGTCTGCCCATGGCCAATGGGCAACGCCGTGTCCTCATAGGCCTGGTCGTGGAAGGTGGGGGGCACGAACACCTCCCGCGGGATCAGCTCCATGGCGCGCAAAACGTCCGTGCTGTTCACGCCATTGCGGCGCAACAGCATCAACAGACGGATCTTGCGCGCCACGCTGCTCACCCGAATACCCCCTCCAGCCGCTTCAAGGTCTCGTAGTGCGTCAAGTCCAGGTGGACAGGCGTGACCGAGATGCCGCCCAGCGCCTCTACCACGTGGACGTCGGTGTCTTCCGGCACCTCATTCAATCCCCGCGCGGCGCCGATCCAGATGTACGGACGGCCCCGAGGGTCCATGCGCTCGAACAAATCGTCGCCGGCCTTGCGGTTGGCATGGCGCACCACGTGGATGCCGGCCACCTTGTCCGGATCCACCGCCGGGAAGTTCACATTCAGCAGGACATGGCGCGGCCACTCGACGACCAGGCCCTTACGCACCACCTCCGGCCCCCAGCGCTCGGCCGTGGCCCAGTCGGGGTCGCGGCCGTCGCGCAAGCGCAGGCTGAAGGCGAAGGCCCGGACGCCCAGGAGGGTTGCCTCCATGGCGGCAGCGACGGTGCCCGAGTAGGTCACGTCCTCGCCCAGGTTCTGGCCGTGGTTCACGCCGGACAGCACCACGTCCGGCCGCTGGTCGGCCATCAGCTGGTTTACGGCCAGCAGCACACAGTCGGTGGGCGTGCCATCGACGGTATAACGCCGGTCGGCCACCCGCTTCATGCGCAACGGGCGGTGGATGGTGAGCGAATGGCTGGCGGCGGACTGCTCCGCCTCCGGCGCCACCACCCAGACGTCGTCGCTCAGCTGGCGCGCGATGCGCTCCAGTGCCGCCAGGCCGGGGGCGTGGATGCCATCGTCATTGCTGATCAGGATGCGCAGGGGGCGAGCTTCCCCCGGGGCCCGCATCGGCGTGCCCTCAGCCACGGACGATGCGCTCCAGCCCGTTCATGTAGGGGACCAGAACCTCGGGCACGCGGATGGAGCCGTCGGCCTCCTGATAATTCTCCATCACGGCTAGCAAGGCGCGGCCCACCGCCACGCCCGAACCGTTCAGGGTGTGGACGAACTGGGTGTTCTTGTCGCCCTTGTTGCGCCAGCGGGCCTTCATGCGGCGGGCCTGGAAGTCCCCGCAGTTGGAGCAGCTGCTGATCTCGCGATACATGTTCTGGCCCGGCAGCCAGACCTCAATGTCGTAGGTCTTGGCGGCGCTGAAACCCATGTCGCCGGTGCACAGGGTGACGGTGCGGAAGGGCAGGCCCAGGCGCTTCAGCACCGTTTCCGCCGCTTCAGTCATGCGCTCATGCTCGGCGGCCGACTGATCGGGCGTGGTCACGCTGACCATTTCCACCTTGTAGAATTGGTGCTGGCGAATCATGCCGCGGGTGTCGCGGCCGGCAGCACCCGCCTCGGCCCGGAAGCAGGGCGTGCGCGCCGTCATGCGCAGCGGCAGTTCCTCGGCATCCAGGATGCTGTCGGCCACCAGGTTGGTCAGCGGTACCTCGGCCGTTGGGATCAGCCAGTGGCCAGTGTTGGTCTGGAACAGATCCTCGGCGAACTTAGGCAGCTGGCCGGTGCCGTACGCGGCCTCGTCCCGCACCATCAGGGGCGGCGACACCTCGGTATAGCCGAACTCACGGGTGTGGGTGTCCAACATGAAGTCGCCCAGCGCGCGCTCCAGCCGGGCCAGCGGACCCTTCAGCACCGTGAAACGGGCACCCGACAGCTTCGCCGCACCGCTGAAGTCCATGAAGCCCAGGGCCTCCCCCAGGTCGAAATGCTCCTTGGCGTTTTCGATCACGGGCGGCGTGCCGACGCGGTGGCGCTCCACATTGTCGTGCTCGTCCTTGCCTTGTGGCACGTCGGCGGCCGGCAGGTTGGGGATGGTCGACAGCAGGCGGTCCAGCTCTTCCGACAGCGCCTTCTCGGTGGCCTCGGCCTCCGCCATGCCTTCCTTCAGGCTGGCGACCTCGTCCATCAGCGGCTGGGCGTCCTTGCCGTCCTTCTTGTAGGCGCCGATCAGCTTCGACGCCTCGTTCCGGCGGGCCTGCATGTCCTGCAGCGCCGTCTGCGCCGCGCGGCGGCGGGCATCCAGGTCCAGCACGACGGCGGACTGGGGCGGCAACCCGCGGCGGGCCAGGCCGCCGTCAAAGGCTTCGGGATTGTCGCGGAGAACGCGGAGGTCATGCATGGCAGGCTTCTTGGAAGACGGTTAGACGTTGGTCACCGACTTATAAGCGGGAAGCCCCACCGGGGTCCAGTCCGCCCGCCATTTGGCCCTACCCCGGCGTCACGCCCGGCATCAGCCGGACGTGCCCTCGCCATTCGCGGCCTTCTCTTCCGCCTCCGCCTTCGCCAGCTCCCGCGCCCGGCTGCGCTCGATACGGCGGGCGGCGAACACCGACACCTCGTACAGGACGATCATGGGTGCCGCCAGGGTGGTCTGGCTGATGGGGTCGGGCGGCGTCAGGATGGCGGCCAGCACGAAGATCAGCACGATGGCGTAACGGCGCTTGGACGCCAGCTGGTCGGCGCTGAGGATGCCGACGCGCACCAGCAGGCTGAGCAGCACCGGCATCTGGAAAGCGATGCCGAAGGCGAAGATCAGCGACATGGCGAAGGACAGGTATTGTTCCACCCGCGTCTCGGCCACGATGGGAACAACCCCTGCCCCGCCCTTCTGCTCAAAGCTGAGGAAGAAGCTGAGCGCCGTGGGCATCACGAAGAAATAAACCATGCAGGTGCCGAGCAAAAACAGCACCGGCGTCGCCAATAGGAAGGGCAGGAAAGCCTTGCGCTCATGCTTGTACAGCCCGGGCGCCACGAACTTCCAGATCTGCTGGGCAATGATGGGGAAGGCGATCAGCGCCGCCGCCCACAAGGACACCTTCACATAGGTGAAGAAGGCCTCGGTGGGCGCGGTGAAGATCAACTTATGCTCCGGCGCATGTTCACCCCAGGCCTTGACCATGGGGACCAGCAGCCAGCCGTAGATGCGGGCGGCGAAC
Organism: Nitrospirillum amazonense; assembly: GCF_007828035.1. Classification (GTDB taxonomy): domain Bacteria; phylum Pseudomonadota; class Alphaproteobacteria; order Azospirillales; family Azospirillaceae; genus Nitrospirillum; species Nitrospirillum amazonense. The sequence goes on from NZ_VITV01000003.1 coordinate 285,797, forward strand.
TGGTAGCAGACCAGGAACGCGACCAGCAGGGCGGACAGGGAAATGATCAGGCGGTTGCGCAGCTCGATCAGATGATCCAGCAGCGGCATGCGCGAGGCGTCGATTTCGTCTTGGGTGGGGTCGGCCATGGGGCGCTGGCCCTATCAGGATTTGGTCAGGGCCGGCGCATCGGCGCCAGCGTGTTCGGCGTGCGGCGCCGGGGCCCCGGCGGGCGTCACCGGCACGGGCTCGACCGCCGCCTCGGGCGTGGACTCCGGCAGGATCAGGGGCATGGCGGGCGACCCGATGGCCGGCAACTCCGGCTCCGCCGGCTTGGCATCGGCCGACATCTCGACCGCTCCCTCCGGGGCGGCCGTCGGCGCGGGCGTGACCTCCGTCGCCGTCGGCGACGCGGTAGGGTTGATCTCCAGGGCCTGGCGCACGCTGTCGGTGGGGTCCACCATCTTGGTGACCTCGGCCGTCAGGTCGAATTGCGCCACCTTCTGGGCCTGCTTGCGCAGATCCTCAAGCTCGGCCTGACGCACCATATCGTCCAGGTGGGACTGGAAGTCGCGGGCCAGCAGGCGCGCCTTGCGCATCCACTTCCCGGCGGTATAGAGCGCCACCGGCAGGTCCTTGGGCCCGATGACGACCAGCGCCACCACACCGATGAGCGCGAGTTCGGACCATGCGATGTCGAACATGGGCGGCGTGCCTTATTCCCGACAATTCTCCGACGTCGGCACACAACGGGCGCGGGCGCAGTTGCGCCCCGGCCGTTCCGGCGCGACGGATCCGTCCAGCGGGGCCGGCGACCGCCTGGCCCCGAGCCGGTTCAGCCCTTGGAAACGGTGTCCTTGGGCGCGGAGGTCGTCGCGGCGTCCGTGTGGCCGTCGATCGAGCGAGGCGCCGAGGCGCCGCCTTCTTCCTGTTCGTTCAGGCCGGCCTTGAAGTTCTTAATGCCCTTGCCGAAGTCGCCCATCATGCGGGGCAGGCGGTTGCCGAACAGCAGCAGGGCGATGAAAAGAACGATCAGCCAGTGCCAGATGCTAAAAGAGCCCATGGGTGGGTCCCGTGTCCTGAATAAGGTGTAGGTCGATAACGACGCCCGTGAAGGCGCGGCACTATGGCATGGCGGTGCCGCCCGCCGCAATGCTTGGCCTCCCTCAGATGGGAACGACCGACGCCCGATGTAACCCCCTCGCCCGGCGCCGGTCATCCCGTCGCATCAGCGCCACGCCCAGCGGTCACCGGACTGGGTTACATAGCGATCGACGACATAGCGCCAGGGGATGATGAACCAGTAGATGGCACCGATACCCACCGCGAAGATGTTTTCCGCCATGCCGTCGTCGATGTGACCGGACATCCAGGCCGGCAGCGCCACCCGCGCCAGCCAGATCATTTTCCACGTCAATTCGAACATCAACAGGGGCAGCATCTGCAGCGGATAGCGCACGCCCAACAGGCACAGCAACGTCAACGCCCCCAACATGCAACGGACCACGCCCTGGTTGAAGCTCCAGTTCGCCGCCGGGTCGAGGATCTGGGGCCAGGTCAGCCCGCCCATGGCCAACGCGATCAACAGATAGCCCGCCCGCAACAGATAAAGCCGAAACACCGATATCGTCATTTCCCTGTCCCCCGTTTTGATTTTGATGGGCACGCCCGGCGACCGGGCCCTATTCCACATCGCGCAGGATGCGTTCCACCGCAGCAAGGCTGGCGGCCAGCTTGGCCATGTCGCCCGTCAGCGCCGCCAGGGCGGCCTGGGTCTCCGCCTGGGCCGCGACCGCCCGCTCGGCCAGGGCGCGATAGCCGGCCTCGGTCTCCAGCTTGGCGCGGGCCGCCACGGCGGCGGAGAAGTACTTGAAGCCGAAGATCAGCACGAAGGTGCCGAAGAACAGCAGCAAGGTAAGGAGATAGATACTGGGCGACATTCCTTTGTTCCTTCAGCTCAAAGTCTCAATCGGTCTTGGCGCTGAGCGTCGCCACCGCCTGGACCAGCAGGTCCGGCGTCAGATCCACTGCAAAATCCGCGACCGCGAAGAAGTTCAGCGCCTTACCGTCCGGCGACAACTCCAACTGGCTGGTAACCAGCCCCGCCTCCTCCAGCTTCTGCAGATGCAGGTGCAACAGCGGCCGGCTGATACCGACCTGCCGCGCCAGCTGGCTGACGTAGCTGCGACCCTCGGCCTTCAGCATGGCCAGGATCCGCAGCCGGTGCGGATTGGCCAACGCCGACAGCATCGTCAGCAGGTCGTCTCCGGAAATGGACAAGCGCAAACCCCATCGAACATGTGTCAGTAAATTCTTACAGGTGTCAGCGAATTGCAAGCGCCTTTTTCGGCACCCGCATCGCCCCCACTTCCCAGGGCTTGACGGACGGCGCCGGCTGGCGTCTCTGGCCCCACACGGTTTCAGTTTTGTTGAAGGCAAGGTCTGGTCATGAGCGACACCCCCACCATCCCTTCTGTGCACGTCATCGGCGGCGGCATGGCCGGCAGCGAGGCCGCCTGGCAGCTGGTGCAGGCCGGCGTGCCCGTGGTGCTGCATGAGATGCGGCCCGTGCGGGGGACGGAGGCGCACCAGACCGAGCATTTCGCCGAGCTTGTCTGCTCCAACTCCTTCCGTTCCGACGATCATGAATACAATGCGGTGGGCCTGCTGCATGAGGAGATGCGGCGCTGTGGCTCCCTCATCCTGGCCTGCGCCGATGAGCACAAGGTGCCGGCCGGCGGCGCGCTGGCCGTGGACCGCGACGCGTTCGCCCAGGCGGTCACCGCCAAGCTGACCGCCCACCCGCTGGTGACCGTGGTGCGGGACGAGGTGGCGGGCCTGCCGCCCGAGGAGTGGGACAGCGTCATCGTCGCCACCGGCCCGTTGACCTCACCCGCCCTGGCGCAGGCCGTGCTGGACCTGACGGGGGAGGCGCAGCTGTCCTTCTTCGACGCCATCGCCCCCATCGTCCATTTCGACAGCATCGACCTCAGCAAGGCCTGGTTCCAGTCGCGCTACGACAAGGTCGGCCCCGGCGGCACGGGCAAGGACTACATCAACTGCGCCATGGACAAGGCTCAATACGAGGCCTTCATCCAGGCCCTGATCGAGGCGCCCAAGACCGAGTTCAAGGAGTGGGAAAAGGACACGCCCTATTTCGAAGGCTGCCTGCCCATCGAGGTCATGGCCGAACGCGGCCTGGACACCCTACGCTACGGCCCGATGAAGCCGGTGGGCCTGACCAACCCGCATGACGAGCGCCGTCCCTATGCCGTGGTGCAGCTGCGCCAGGACAACGCCCTGGGAACGCTGTACAATCTGGTCGGTTTCCAGACCAAGATGAAGTATGCCGACCAGACACGGGTGTTCCGCATGATCCCGGGCCTGGAGAACGCTGAGTTCGCGCGCCTGGGCGGCCTGCACCGCAACACCTTCCTGAACAGCCCCCGCCTGCTGGACCCGACCCTGAAGCTGAAGGCCGCGCCGCGCCTCCGCTTCGCCGGCCAGATCACCGGCTGCGAGGGCTATGTGGAAAGCGCCTCGGTAGGCCTGATGGCGGGACGCTTCGCCGCGGCCGAGCGGTTGGGTCGCGCCCTGCCCACCCCGCCCGTCACCACGGCGCTGGGCGCCTTGCTGAACCACATCACCGGCGGGGCGGAGGCCGAGACCTTCCAGCCCATGAACGTGAACTTCGGCCTGTTCCCAGCGCCGGAGGAGCGGGATGCCCGCGGCCGCGAGCTGCGCGGCAAGGAACGCAAGCTGGCCTACACGCGGCGCGCGCTCAACGACTTGGCAGATTGGTTGGGGTAAGGGACCCCTATTACCACCTGCCGCTAAATGCCGCCCAGGCCAGCCGCGCAGCCCGCAGGCCGTCAGGGCGCAGCAGCTCTGGGGCCAGTGGATCGTGGCCGGCCTTGGCCAGCCGGTCCAGGGATAGGCTGGCCAGACGGGCCGGCAGCAGGGCCGGCACGGCGGCGCGGGGCAGCGCGCCACGCAGACGCCGGGCAGCGGCCAGTTCCGCACGCGCGGCGTCTGCGATCTCCTTGGCCACGGCGGCCAGACCGGGGTGGGGCTTCAGCTCGAACAGCTGGGCCTCATCGGCACCGTGCCTTTGCATCAAATCCGCCGGCATGCGCGAGCGGTGGGCCCGTGCCAGGAAGGGCACGGCGCGCAGGATGCCGGCCAGGGCCCATCCACGGCCGACGTGGGTCGCCACCGTCGCGGCGGCCCCCTCAGGCGCGACACCCAGGATCTGCAACGCCAGGCGCACCAGCGGGGCGGACGTCACCTCGGCATAGTTCACCAGGCAGGCGAGATCCGCCGGCGCCGCGTCGTCCATGTCCGCCTCACGCGCATCCACAAGCAATTCCAACTGCGCGCGATCCAGGCCGTGGCGCTGCGCCGCCTGGGCCAGGGGCTGCACCACCTCGTGCCGGCGGGGTTCGCCCTCATAGATGCCGGCGATGCTGTCGCGCCACCATTGCAGACGGATCTGGCCCAACATGGGCTCGGTCACCACTTCACGCGTCTTCGCCACCTCATGGTTGAACGCGTACAGCGCGGCCAAATCCTCCCGCCTGTCCGCCGGGACGAACAGCAGGGTCAGGAAGCGGTCCGGATCCTGACGGCGGACGGTTTCCAGGCAATAGGACAGGGTGGGCTGGGCTGAGGGGGCCATGGCGCTGCGCATCCGGCGGGAAAGAGGCCGCCTTTATGAACCGCCCGCCCCGCCCCTGACCAGCGCCACCTTCATCACCCCGCCTCTCTCCCAAAGGACGATAGCCGGCCGCCGCCGCGCCGGGGTCGGCGTCTTGACGATCTTCGCCAGAATGCTAAGATACGTTTATAGAAAATATTTTCGTTATACGAAAAAGAACGGGGAGGACAACGATGCCGCCAGCGGCCGTGCACGGGGATCGCCTGACACCTGACCACCACCTGCGCCGTCGCCAGGCGCACTCCGCCTTCACCCGGACGGCCTCGCGCCTGGCACTGACGGCCGCCCTGCTTTCCGGCGGCGGCGCCCTGGGTCAGACCAGCGCCGCGAGCGACAACAGCGCCGTTGGCCAGCTGGAGGACATCCTGGTCATCGCCCGCAAGCGCTCGGAAAAGCTGACGGACGTGCCAGCGGCGGTGACGGCTTTCACCGAGGCGCAGATCGAGGCGTCGGGCATCACCGCGCCCCGCGACTTCATCGCCATGACACCCAACGTCACGCTGGTGGAAACCCAGAACGTGGGCACGGCGTTCGTGGTCGTGCGCGGCATCGGCCAGGCGCGCAACAGCGAGCCGTCGACCGCCGTGGTGGTGGACGGGGTGCAGCAGGTGAACCCATCCCAGTTCAACCAGGATCTGTTCGACATTTCAGGGATCGAAGTGCTGAAGGGCCCGCAGGGCGGCCTTTACGGCCGCAACGCCATCGGCGGCGCCATCCTGATCACCACCAAGGAACCCACCGACAGCTATGAGTTCAAGGTCAAGGCGGGGGTGGAGAACGGCCCGGGCTATACCGAGCAGGCCACGGCCAGCGGCGCCATCGTCCCCGGCAAGCTGAAGTTCATCGGCTCCATCAGCCACACCAGCAACGACGGCACCATCAAGAACACCTACCTGGATACCGAGGCCAACCCGGTCAAGCAGACCTCAGGCCGGCTGAAGCTGCTGTTCACGCCCACCGAGGATCTGACCGTGGACACGCGCTTTTCCATGTCGGAACTGGATACGCGCGGCTTCTACTACAACATCGTCAGCGACGTGAACGACACCAGCCTGCCGGTGCGGGTCAACAACGCCGGCATCGACAACCGCCGTCTGCTGGATGCCTCGGTCAAGGTCGACTGGAACCTGGGCTTCGCCACCGCCACCTCGGTCACGGCCTATGACGTGGTGCGCGAGATCGTCACCGGCGACGCCTTCGACTTCCTGCCCATCAACGAATCCTTCTTCAAGGGACTGCTGGGCTTCGACATGAACCAGAGCCAGTTCCTGGACGTAAAGGCGGTCAGCGAGGATTTCCGCCTGACTTCGCCCAACGAGGGCTTCCTGCGCTGGATCGTCGGCGGCTATCTCATCCATACCGACCGCTACATCTCCACCGGCAACATGGTGGACACCGGCAACGGCGTCTTCCCCGTCTACCGCAGCCCCAGCACCAACCCGCTGAACCCGCAAGCCACCTTCCTGGCCGACAGCCAGGACAACATGGCCTGGGCGCTGTACGGCGACCTGACGGCGGAACTGACCGACCAGCTGGAGCTGGCGCTGTCGCTGCGCTACGACAGCGACAACCGGCGCAACACCACCCTGACCCCCACCGCCTTCCTGCCCAACATCCCGGGCTTCCCCCAGGGGGTCAGCGGCGAGGTGCGCGAGCGCACCTTCGACCGGGCCCAGCCCAAGATCGTGCTGCGCTACAAGCCGGACACGACCACCACCTTGTATGCCGACTGGGGGCGTGGCTTCCGCAGCGGCGGCTTCAACCAGACGGGCGTGGGCGCCGTGGCCGCGGCCAACGGCATTCTGGGCGTATCCGACGTGTTCCAGGCGGAATGGGCGGATACCTATGAACTAGGCTTCAAGAAGACTCTGTTCGACCGGCGGCTGGAGGTGGAGGGCGCCGGCTTCTACACCCGCTCCCACAATCCCTATTTCTTCGTCTTCCTGGCCGCCAACTCCACCCAGAACCTGGGTAACCTCGGGCTGGTGGAATACAAGGGCGCCGACGCCGGCCTCACCGCCCACCTGACGGACAGCCTGCAGGCCAGCATCGGGGCGGGCTACACCGACAGCAACATCACGGAAGCCACTGACCGCACCGTCATCGGCAACCAGGCGCCCGGCGTTTCCAAGTACACCATCAACGCCGCCCTCCAGCACACCTGGGACTTCGATAAAAGTTCATCCCTGGTCTCCCGTCTGGAATACCAGCGCATCGGCGACACCTATTGGGATCCGCAGAACTCCACCGTGCGCGACCCCGTCGACCTGGTGGATGTGCGCACCACCTACACCCGTGACGACTGGTCCGTGGCGCTGTGGGCAAAGAACGTCTTCGACAAGCGCTACAACGCCGAATATTCGCCCGGCGGCTTCGTCTTCAAGGCCCTGCCCCGCCGCTTCGGGGCGGAGGCCACCTTCTGGTTTTGACTCCTTGCTTCCCAGCCCGGCCGGAGCATCCGCCGGCCGGGCGGATAGGCCGCCCCGGGCGCGTTCCGGGGCGGCCCCTTTTTATCAGGCGGCCTGCTTGGCGGCCACGCCGGCCACGAAACGGCCCTGGGCGCGGGCGATGGCCAGTTCGTTGGCGCTGGGCTGGCGCTCGCCCTTGGGGCCGGCGATGGTGCTGGCGCCGTAGGGTGTGCCGCCCGTGACCTCATCCATCACCGTCAGGCCCGGCTCGGAATAGGGTACGCCACAGATCACCATGCCGTGATGCAGCAGCGTGGTGTGGATGGAGGTCAGGGTGGTTTCCTGGCCACCGTGCTGGCTGGCGGTGGAGGTGAAGGCGGCCCCCACCTTGCCGACCAGCGCCCCCTGGGCCCACAACGGCCCCGTCTGATCCAGGAAATTGCGCATCTGTGCGGCCATGTTGCCGAAGCGGGTGGGCGCACCGATGATCACGGCATCGTAGCGCCCCAACTCCGCCGGATCGGCCAGGGGGGCCTTCTGGTCCAGCTTGGCGTGCGCCTTGGCCGCCACGTCCGGCGGCATCAGCTCCGGCACGCGCTTGACCGTGACCTCGGTGCCGGCCACCTCGCGGGCCCCATCGGCGATGGCATAGGCCAGCGTCTCCACATGGCCGTAGGTGCTGTAATAGAGGACCAGGACCTTGGTCATGGCGGCGTTCTCCATGGTGTTGAGGGTGGGATCAAGGTTGGGTCGGTCAGCGCGACAGCCAATCCACCAATAGGGTGGTGGTGGCCTCGGGCGCCTCCAGCGTCACCATATGGCCGCAACGGGGGATGATGGCCAGGCGACCCTCAGGAATGGCCTCGGCGATGGCGGCCTGCTGCGCGGGCGGGCTCCACGGGTCATCCTGCCCCCCCAAGACCAGGGTGGGGCAAGCCAAGGGTGGACACGTCAATGTGGAAAGCACGTCACGTGCGTCCCGGCGGTTCAGCGCCGCCCGGATCTGGCCCTCATGGATGGCAGGGGTGGCCCGGCACCACATCGCCTCCAACCGCCCCACCAGCTCCGCATCCCCGCGGCAATCAGGATGCAGCACCGGCGGCAGCCAGCGCCGGGCCAGCGCCGTCATGCCCTGTTCCCAGGCGAAGCGGATCAGTTCCTCCCGCTGCGCCGCCTCGCCGGGCAGCACGGGATGCACGCCCGTGCTCAGCAGGGCCAGCCGCTCCACCCGCTCCGGCGCCTTGCGCATGATCTCCAGCGCCACCCGGCCGCCCATGGAATGACCGGCCAGCGCGAACCGAAGCGGGGCGTCGTCCAGCACCCGGTCGGCCATGGCGTCGAAGCTGTCCTGGCCCCAGAGGTCCGCGACCTGGATCATCCGGCGGGAGGATAGGGCCGCGATCTGCGGTTCCCAGACGGTGCGGTCGCACAGCAAGCCGGGCAACAGGACCAGGGTGGGCGGGGGGACAGGATCGGACGCCATGGATATCGCTCTCCCTGCGACTTTAAATTCGTTTATCGAATTATTTTTCTAATATCGTATGGTAGCAGCACCCACCACGCGGCGCAATCGCTGGCGGCCCCTGCCGTCGCTTGACAAGGACAAGCGGCCAAGCCGACCCTCCCGCCGCCTGGTTGACACGATTTGAAAAAGCGAAGGATGCGCGGCATGGATGAGGACGCGGGCACGGAGGGCGAAGGCCGCCGCGAAGAGATGGCCGGGCTGGCCAAAGGCCTCAGCGTGCTGCTGGCCTTCAACCACGACCACCCCAGCCTGTCGCTCAGCGAGATCGCCGCCATCACCGGCCTGGCGCCGGCCACCGCGCGCCGCTGCCTGCTGACCCTGCAGTCCCTGGGTTATGTCGGCTCGGTCAAGCGCCGCTTCTTCCTGCGCCCCAAGGTGCTGGACCTGGGGGCTGCCTATCTGGAGGCCCTGGACATCGAGCGCCTGGCCTCCGTGCCGCTGACGGAATTGGCCAACGCCACGTCGGACAGCGCGTCGATCAGCGTGCTGGATGGGGAGGACATCATCTATGTCGCCCGCGCCTCCGTCCGCACCCTGGTGCGGCTTGAGGCGCATGTCGGCAGCCGCTTCCCCGCCTTCGCCACCGCCATGGGCCGCGTGCTGCTGGCCGCCTTGCCCGACCCCATGCTGCGCGCCTTCCTGGACAAGGCGGCCATCGCGCCCATCACCGAGAAAACCGTGGTGGACCGGGACCGTCTGTTCGACCTGATCACCCAGGTGCGCAAGGATGGCTACTGCGCGGTGGAGGATGAGCTGGCCTACGGCGTTGTCTCCCTGGCCGTGCCCCTGAAGGATCAGGGTGGACGCACCATCGCCACCCTGAATTCCGCCAGCCACTCCAAACGCTATGCCAAGGACCAGCTGGTGGCCGAACGCCTGGACCATCTGCGCGGCGTGGCCGAGCAGATTTCCCGCGAACTGCGCCGCCTGCCCTCGGGCAACGGGCTGCTGCCCGTGGCCGATACGGTCGCCCTGGGCCGCTGATGGGTCGGCGCTGATCAGCCGGGCCAGGCGCCGGGGTTCTCGGCCAGGGCCGCGCGGATGCCGGCGCTGTGCTGGCCCAGCAGCGGGGCTGCCACCACCGCGTCGTCGCGGGCACCACCATAGGCGAAGGGCGAGCGTACCAGGCGGCTTGCCCCCTCGATCCGCCTGGCCACGGGCACCAGCATCTGCAGGTGCTCCACCTGTGGGTCCGCGACAGTGTCTGCAATGGAATTCACGGGGGCGAAGGGCAGGTCCGTATCGCTCAGCCGCGCCACCCACTCCGCCCGCGGCCGGGTCGCGAAAATGGCGTTCAGCGCGGCCACCAGCTGTGGATAATGGTCGATGCGCGCCAGGCGGGTGGCGAAGCGCGGATCCTGGGTCAGGGACTGCCCCCCGATCCCGGCCACCAGCGCGTCCCAGAACTTCTCTAGCGACGACATGTGCACGGCCACATGCTTGCCATCGCCGCAGGTCAGGATCATGGCCTGGGCCAGGCGGGGCCGATCCATACCCGTCGGCACTTCGCCCAGGGCGAAATAGCCGGCGAACGGCTCGATGGCGAAGTGCATCATCGCCTCCAGCATGGAGATTTCCAACAGGCGACCCGTACCCGTCCGCCCCCGTTCCACCAGCGCGCCCAGGATGCCCAGGGCGGCATACAGGCCGGTGATGGCGTCGGCCAGGGCGGGGCCCAGCAGGCGCGGGTTGGCGGGGTCGATGGCGACACTGAGGAAGCCGCTCAGCGCCTGGGTCACGCTGTCATAGCTGGGCCGGCGGCTGTAGGGCCCGTCCGGGCCGAAGCCGCTGATGGAACAATAGACCAGCTTGGGATTCACCGCCGACAGGTCGTCCCAGCCGGCACCGATGCGGCCGGCGACGCCGGGACGGAAGTTCTGGATATAGACGTCGGCGCTGCTGACCAGCCCGTGGAACAGCGTGCGGTCCTCCGCCTTCTTCAGGTCCAGGCACAGGCTGCGCTTGGCATGGTTGTAGGCCTGAAAGTGGGCACTGTAGTGCCCGTCCTTGAAGGTGCGGTAGGGGTCCCCACCTTCGGGCGATTCGATCTTGATGACGTCCGCCCCCAGGTCCGCCAGCAGCATGGCGGCACAGGGACCCGTGATGAAGGTCCCCTGCTCCACCACCCGTATGCCTTTCAGCACCTCAACCATCAGCCTGCAACCTTTCGACTATCCGTTCTTCTTATGCGCGCGGCATTTGACCGTGACCTCTCAAATGCCCCCTCAAGCGCCGGCGTCAGCATCCGCTGACCTGGCTATCCTCGCTCCGCTCCCGCGGCGCCCCTCCGGCGGGCGCAGTCGCGCCCTGGGGGACGACTCAACATCTCGTACCGCTGGCACTAATTCTCATCGGCGGCGAAGCCGTCCGGCGCCGGCCCGTCGTAGCGGATGGCGCCGCTGGCCGCGTGCGACATGCGGAAGCCGATGGGGTGCCGCTGCTCCTCCAGCAAATGGGCCACCAGGCTGGCGGTGCGCGCCAGCAGGGGGACGCCCTTGACCGCCAGCAGGGGGAAGCCCGAGTCCAGCAGCACGGCCGGAATGGCGGCCGACACGTTCATCTTCAGGGGCTTGCCCACCAGGTCGGGCAGCAGGTGTTCCGCACGGCGCGCCACCTCCATGTGCGGGCCCGCCAGCGACGCCTCCTCCGCCAGGGCGAACAGGCGCAGGGCGCGGGGGTCGCCGTCCTTGTGCAAGGGATGGCCATACCCTGGAATGGCCCGCTTCTCCGCGCGATAGGCGCGTACGGTGCCGGTGATGGCGGCATCCAGGTCGCCGTCGTTGCCCCCGGCCACGTCCAACACCTGGCTCTGGAAGCGGCCCGCCGCCTCGGCACTGCCCAGAATGACGGAGCCGCAGCCCAGCAGGCCGGCGGCAACGGCGCCTTGCAGAGCTTCCGGCGCGGCCGCCAGGGTCATGCGCGCCGCCTGCACGCTGGGCACCAGGCCATGCTCGGCGATGGCGACCAGCGTGGCGTCCAGCACCCGCCGCTGCTCCGGGCTGGGCAGCGTGCCGCAGACCAGCAGCCACACATGGTCCGTGAAGCTGACCGTGCCGATCAGATCCTGAACGAGGTCATGGCCCCGGACGATGATGGTCTCGGCATTGGAGCCGGAAATGGCCGTGGTCGGCGTCGTGTCTGGTCCGATCTTCATCAATGACTTTCCTTTGAAGGGCGGCGACGGCCGTCCCCCTGGCGTCGGTTGGGCGCCGCCGGTTACTGCGGGCGGTACAGGTTGTTGGAACGGTGGTCGCCGCCCAGCCAGCGGGCAAGGTCGGCATGCGCGTTGCGTTTGCGCTCCTCATCCGTGTCCTCGATGCCGGGCGCGTCCACCGTCAGCTCCACAATCAGGCCGTTGGGGTCGCGCACGTACAGCGACTGGCAATATCCATGGTCCAGGAAATAGCAGTCATCCGACGGCTCGGGCACGCCGGCGGCGCGGAAGCGGCTGTGGACGGCGGCTTGCGTGGCGGCATCGACCTTGAGCGCGATGTGATGGAAGGGCGAGGGCGGCATGGCCGGGCCGAACAGGGTCTGGTCCTCGGGGCTGGCGAACTGGAAGAAGGCCAGGGCGCCACCATCGCTGAGCGCGAAGAAGCAGTGGCAATAGACCCGATCGGCGCCGAACAGATGGTCGGTCTCGCAGTATGTGGCCACCAGCGGCATGCCCACCAGATCCTCATAAAAGCGGCGCGTCGCCTCCATATCCGCCGTGACATAGGCGTTATGGTGCAGCCGCAGCGGCAACCCGGCCCCCGCCGTTCCAGCCTGAACAGTCATGCCCGCCCTCCCTCTTTTATTTTCGTATATCGAATATATATTCGATGTTCGTATATTAGGCAAGCGGATCGGGTCCGTCAAGGCGGCCCCGTGCCGCCTGCCCCCTTCCACCCACTTCGGCCTCTGCCAAACGCAAGCTTCATCCGGCGGCCAAGCTCTGGCACTCTGTGCCCCTATTCATCCCGCGTCCTTCCGCTGCCCGGACAGAAGACCGCCCATGGCCGACTTCCGTATCAAGACTGCCCATTTCGGACGCACGCGCGCGGCCCCCCGCCGCCCACCCGTCCAGGGCGGCTATGCCTCGGCCCTGCGGCGGGTGCCCAAGGCCATGCGGCGCCACGCGGCGGCCTTCGCCTCGTTCCTGAAACTCGCGCACGACATCACGGGCGACGCCAACCTGGAGCCGGAGGCCAAGATCGCCCAGCTGGACGCGCTGGAACGGGCGCTGGTCAGCGGCGGCGGCGTGCCCTCATGGCTCAGCCCTGCCTTGGAACTGAAGGCCAGCCTGGCCGTCACCGGCGGATCCTCCCTTCACGCCCGGCAATTGCTGCAGGCCTTCCGCCGCGATGCGGAGGGGTACCGGGCGCGAACCTGGGGTGATGTGCTGATGGCCTGCCGGCTCGCGGCCAATCCGGTGGGACACCATATCCTGGAGCTTTACGGAGAAAGCGCCGACGCGCTGGCCGCCACGGACGCGCTGTGCACGGCCATCCGCCTACTGCGGGTGGTGCAGGAGTGCCGGGACGATTGGGTGAGGCTGGGCCGCTGCTATTTCCCTCTGGATTGGTTCGACGCGGTGGGTGCCAGCCCGGAACACCTGGTGGAACACCGGGCAACCCCGGCCGTGCGGGTCGTGCTGGACCGCATGCTGGACCGCATCGACCGCCAGTTGGACCATGCCCGGGCCCTGCCGGGCGCATTACGCGATCCCGGTCTGCGTATGGAAACAGCCGTCCTGCTGCATGCAGCCCGGCTGATGGCCGGACGCCTGCGCCGCCGCGACCCCCTGGCCCAGGGCATCAGCCTGGGCCCGCTCGCCCGCGGCTGGGTGGTGGTGCGTGCCCGGCTGGCCCTGGCCCGCAGCATGGCGGGCATGGCGCCGGCCCCACCCTCCGGCCCGCCCGTCGACCCAGGTGAGGAGGGTGATCAGGCCCCCCCCGGCCCGGAACGGCATCCGCAACAATAAGGTTAATCTTTCCGCCCCCAAACCGGTTCTATTCGCTTCCCGGGATGGGAATGTTCGTGTTACCCCCTTGCTCCGGGTGCGCAAACCAGGGCGCGGGCGGCTGCCCTGATGTGATCGCGCCCACATGCCTGGGCGTCTCCGCCAGGGCATGATTTCGTTGAAGAATAACGGTCCCGGTGGACTGGCGGCCCCCGCATGACGGCCGCGTCGGCCCACTCCCGAATAACCCCGTAGAAGACGAGGAAAACCATGGCTTTCGAACTTGCCCCTCTGCCCTACGCCAAGGACGCCCTGCAGCCCTACATGTCGTCCGAGACGCTGGATTTCCACCACGGTAAGCACCACAACGCCTACGTGACCAAGCTGAACGAGCTGATCGCCGGTACCGCGTTCGAGGGCCAGAGCCTGGAGGACATCGTCAAGGCGACCGCCGGCAAGGCCGAGTCCCAGGCCATCTTCAACAACGCCGGCCAGCATTGGAACCACACCTTCTTCTGGAACAGCCTGACGCCGAAGGCCTCGGCCATCCCGGGTGAGCTGGAGAAGCGCATCGTCTCCGACTTCGGCAGCGTCGAGGCCTTCAAGAAGGCCTTCGTGGACGCCGGCATCGGCCAGTTCGGCAGCGGCTGGGCCTGGCTGGTGGAAGACACCAAGGAAGGCAAGCTGAAGATCACGAAGTCGGCCAACGCCGACACGCCGCTGGCCCACGGCCTGAAGCCGCTGATCACCGCCGACGTGTGGGAACACGCCTACTACATCGACTACCGCAACCGTCGCCCCGACTTCCTGAAGGCCTTCGTCGACACGCTGGCCAACTGGGAATTCGCTGCCCAGAACTTGGGCTGACGAACCTCGGCTGATGACCCTGGGCTGAAAAGCCCGGGGCGGAAGCTCAAATGCGAACCCCGGCCTTCTTACGAGGGCCGGGGTTTTTATTCGCCTGAATTTAGGGGGCGCTCAAGCCGGCAGCAAAGCCGCGGCGACGCGGCGGCCTTCCGCCAGAAGAACATTATAGGTACGGCAGGCGGCACCCGTGTCCATGGCGTCGATGCCGCCCAAGCCGCGTTCCTTGACGGCACGGCGCAAGGTGGAGGTGAACAGCTGCATGGTGGGCCCGGTGCCCAGCAGCACGATCTCCAGCGGCGGCTGTTCGGCGATCAGGGCCGCGAAATCATCCGGCCGGAGGCCGGCGAACCCATCGACGGTCCAAGGGATGGTGCGGTCGGGGAAGACAATGATGGGCGTCTCATAGACCACGTTGCTGACGCGGAAGCGGCCGGGGCCGTAGGCGTCGATGACTTGGCGGTCTGCCGGGATCAGAGGGGTGATGTCCATGGGCTTCCAGCCCTCCCACAATGAAAAAGGCCTGGCACTCGCCCCTTGGGGGATGCGGGTGCCGGGCCTTTTACCTGGCGTGCGGCGGCGGCGGTTTCAAACCCGCCCCGCCCTGGCTCACTTGGAATCGGTCTCGGTCTTGGCCGGCTCGGTCTTGGCCAGCACGGTGGTGATGGTGCTGCGCAGGACGCGGAACTTCACGCCTTCGCCGGCGTCAATGGTGACCTCGTCGTTGTCGCCGACCTTGACCACGGTGCCGATGATGCCGCCACCGGTGACGACCTTGTCGCCACGGCGTAGCGACTCCAGCATGTTCTTGTGTTCCTTCATCTTCTTCTGCTGCGGGCGCATCAGAAAGAAGTACATGACCAGGAACACCGCCACGAAGGGCAGGATCTGCATCAGCGAGCCGGCATCGACGGGGCCGGCGCCGCCGGTGGTCTGGGCCTGGGCGGTGGACACGAACATGGGACGGTTGCTCCAGCGTGCGGGAATAACAAAAGCCAACGGGGCGGGCATGCCCACGTTTGGGCGCGACTATACCGACCGCAGGCCATGTTGCAACCCAATCTCAGACCCCCCATCGGTGCGGGTTGCCGGCCGGCGGCCATCCCCGTACCGTTCCCCGGTTGAATAGGCAGGCCGCCGCCCAAAACCGCCGCCACTGGCGGGGAAGTAAGGGATGGGCGCGATAAGAAATGGACAGAAGGAAACAAGCCCCGTGACCGCCCCCATTAGCACTGATTCCGCCTTGCTGCCGCTTCTGGCCCGCATCGCCGACGCGCTGGACCGGCTGGCACCGCCCCCGCCGGCACCTATCGACTTCCACGCCGCCGACGCCTTCGTCTGGCATGCGGAGGGGGATCGCCTGTCGCCGGTGCCTGAGGTTTCCAAGGTGGACATCAGCCTGCTGCAGGGGGTACAGCGCCAGCGCGACACCCTGTTGGAAAACACCCGCCGCTTCGCCCAGGGCCTGCCCGCCAACAACGCCCTGCTGTGGGGTGCGCGCGGCATGGGCAAAAGCTCGCTGGTGAAGTCGGTGCACGCTTCGGTGAACGAGGCGGCCGGCCGGCCGGCCGGCCGGGGGCCCCTGGCGTTGGTGGAAATCCACCGCGAGGACATTCCCTCCCTGCCCCGCCTGCTGGCCGCCGTGCGCGACAGCGGCCGCCGCTTCGTCCTGTTCTGCGACGACCTGTCCTTCACCAACGACGACGCCCATTACAAATCGCTGAAGGCGGTGCTGGAAGGCGGGGTGGAGGGTCGTCCGGCCAACGTGGTTTTCTACGCCACCTCCAACCGCCGCCACCTGATGCCCCGGGACATGATCGACAATGAGCGGTCGACGGCCATCAACCCGTCCGAAGCGGTGGAGGAGAAGGTCAGCCTGTCGGACCGCTTCGGCCTCTGGCTGGGCTTCCACAACTGCGACCAGGACACCTACTTCGCCATGGTCGACGGCTATGCCGCGGCCTTGGGCCTGGCCCTGTCCCCGGAGGAATTGCACGCCCGCGCCGTAGAATGGGCCGTCACGCGCGGTAACCGTTCCGGCCGCGTCGCCTGGCAGTTCATCCAGGATATCGCCGGGCAAGACATCGTCGGACAGCAAGCCGCGCCCGGCGCCTGAGCCGTTGAACCGCCGTTAACGGTTCATTCAACTTCCCCAGCGAAGCGTTTGAAACGGATTGGGAGTCGCCGTCAAGGCGACTTCCCATCCTCGGCATGTAACGGTTTACGGCTTCCGATTCTCTCGGGTTTTCGCCTTGATGGGGCCGGTAACTGGACCTTCCATTACTCTGTTCCCCCAAGTTTTCCCTCATTCCTGCAATTCCAAGGGGGAAACCACTTCTTTTCAATACAAACAAGATAAATTCGGTTATAGTCCGTCCAACAAAACCTGCAACAAGTGACAAACAACGCCAGGGCTGGACATGACACAACCGATATCCGATTCCAATGACGACCTGCAGATCATCGCCCTGACCGGAAAGATCGTCACGAGCTATGTTGCCGGTAACACGCTGGCCCCGGCCGCCCTGCCTGATCTGATCAAGCAGGTGCACGACACCCTGCGTCGTCTGGTCACGCCCGAGGAAGTGGTCGCCACACCGGCAGAGCCGCTGACCCCGGCCGTGCCGATCCGCAAGTCTGTCACACCCGACTACATCGTGTGCCTGGAAGATGGCCGCAAGCTTAAGATGTTGAAGCGCCACCTGCGCACCGCCTACGGCCTCTCGCCGGAGGAATACCGCGTGAAGTGGGGCCTGCCGTCCGATTATCCCATGGTCGCCCCCAACTATGCCGAGCAGCGCTCGGGCCTGGCCAAGGCCATCGGCCTGGGCCAGCGCTCCCGCACCGAGGGCAAGCCCAGCGGCAAGCGCCGCCGCAGCAGCAGCGCCGCCGCCGAGTAAGGTACCGCGCTCAGTGTCTGAGTAATGGAGAAGGCGGGCCCTGGCGTCCGCCCTTTTCATTTGGGCGCTTTCTCACCCCAATCTTAACCGTGAAGCGCCTTTTCATGATCCCCAGCCGGGTGGCGAGCCGCTCACGCCGGCCGGCGATGGGCTGGGCGGCACACTTGGCCCCCGGCGGGGCTCCAGGGGAGGCAAGGGGCGCAGTTGAAACCGCTCCCCCTCCGGCACGGCGATGCGGGACAGGTCGTAGCCGACCAGCCGCGCCTGGTCCAACCGGTCCACCGTCATGACGTTCCACACCCCGTGGGGTCGGCCCTCCAGCGCGCGCACGGCCAAATCCACTGCGATGCGCGCCTGCACGATGGGGGAATCAGACACCGCCAGCTCGATGATGCCGTCGCGGACCAGATCGGTGATGCCATCGGTGGCGTAGGTTGCCACCAGGTGGGTGCCACCGTCGTGACGGGAGCGCAGGTAGTTCGCCGCGGCCTGGATCGCCACGGCGTTGCCGAAGACCACGTCCACATCCGGCACCCGGTCGAACAGGGCGCGCACCAAATCCATCTGCGTCGCCATCCCAGTGGCGCCATAGCCGCCGTGGATGACCTCCACGCCCGCGCGTCGCAAAACGTCCAGCGCGGACGCCTCCATGGCATCCGCCCATTCGGCCCCCTTGGGCCCCGGCAGCCACCCCACCTTCAGCGGCCGGCCGGCCGCCTTTTCCCATTCCGCGCGGTGTTCCAGGATGTAGTTGGCGCCGAAGCGGGCGTTCTCGCGGAAATTCCCCAGGATGTGCGCGGTGACGTAGGGGGATGCCATGCCGTTGATAAGGTCGATCAGTGGCCGTCCGCCGTCGGCGATGGCGGCAGCCTGCGCGTCCAGACCATCGCTGGTGATGGCGGCGACGATGTAAGCGTCGGGCTTCAGCGTGCGGCAAGTGTCCAATTGCGCCTTTTGCACATCCAGCTTGTCATAGCCGCCGGCCTGATAGACGCCGATGACCACGCCCAGCCGTTCAGCCTCGCGCACCAGTCCCCAGGACACGCCCCACCAGAACTTGTCCTGCGTGCCCGGCAGCAGGGCGCAAATCCGCCAGGGATGCGCCGTCCGCGCCAGGGGGACATAGGGGCCCACCCGCCCGTCGCGCGATACCGATACCGGCGACCAGTCGTTCTGCGACACGTTGCCTTGCGACAGACTGGCCGGCGGTGGCGCTGCCTGGCCAGCCTCCGTCCCCGGCGGCACGCCCGCCTGCGCGATTCCCAGTCCGAAAACCACCCCCGTCATCACGAGAAGGCTACGCAGCCCCCGCCGCCGATGCCGGCCTCGCCCCCAAGCCATGCCTGCCCCCGCCTAGTCTTCCCCAATGCTGACACCCCCGGCGCGGCGATGAAAGGCGGACGGCGCCGGTGAGCCCACCATTCTTCCGCCATCGCGGGCACTGCAGGGTCCGGTCGGCGTCGGTCGTACCAGGGCCAAGACGGGATGTTTCCCTGGCGCCAAACGTGGCCCTGAAGCCGCCGGCCCTAAAGCCACCGGCCCTAAAGCCACCGGCGTGGAAGCACCGGGACGCCGATCGTGGAATCGGCTTGTTCGAGGACATCCGCATGACCCTGCAAGCGGCCATCGCCACCAACCGATTCGGCCTGGGCGCCCGCCCCGGCGATATCGCGGCGGCCCAATCCGATCCCCGCGGCTGGCTGGAGGCGCAGCTGGCGCAGGCCCCCGACTTGCCACCGGATCTGCGGGGGGTGGAGGACAGCGCAACCCGCCTGGCCGCGACCTACGCCGCCCGCAAGGAAAAGGACGAGGAGGCGCGCAAACCCCTCCGCGAGGCGCTGCGCGCCACCTACCGCGACGACGCCGCGCGGCGCACCCGGGCCGCGATCGCCACCGACACGCCCCTGCGCGAACGGCTGGTGCATTTCTGGTCCAACCACTTCACCGTCTCGACCAGCCGGCCCATCGTCGCCGCTGCCGTGGTTCCCTATGAGAACGAGGCCATACGCCCGCACGTCACCGGCCGGTTCGCCGACATGCTGCTGGCCGCGACCCGCCACCCGGTGATGCTGGCCTATCTGGACAACGCCGTGTCCGTCGGGCCGGACAGCCTGGCCGGCATCCGGCGTCAGCGCGGCCTGAATGAGAATCTGGGCCGCGAACTGCTGGAATTGCACACCCTGGGCGTGGATGGCGGCTACAGCCAGACGGACGTGCGCGAGCTGGCCCGCATCCTGACGGGCTGGAGCATTGCGGTGGAGCGGGATCGCGATACCGGGACCTTCCTGTTTCGCCCCAACCTGCACGAGCCGGGCGACAAAATCCTGCTGGGCCAACGTTACAGCGAGGATGGCATGGGCGAAGGCCTGTTGGCCCTGCAGCGCCTGGCCCGCCACCCGGCCACGGCCCGTCATCTCGCCACCAAGCTGGCGCGGCATTTCATTGCCGACAATCCGCCGCCAGCCGTGGTGGCGGCGCTGGAAAAAAGCTACCGCGACAGCGACGGCCATCTGGGAGAGGTCACCCGCACCCTGTTGCATCAGGATGCCGCCTGGGCGTCCGAGGCCCGCAAGGTGAAGACGCCGACAGAGCTGGTGGTCTCCACCGGCCGCGCCCTGGGGGCGGACATCCACCCTGCGGCGGACGATGGCGACACCGACATGAAGGCGGCACGCGCCGAGCCCGCCCTACGCTCCCTGGCGTTGCTGGGGCAGCTGCCCTTCGCCGCCCCCTCGCCCGCCGGCTGGCCGGACCAGGCCGCCGACTGGGTGGGGCCGGAGGCCATGGTGCAGCGTATCGACTGGGCATTGACCGTGGGGGAAAAGCTGGGCGACCGCATCGACCCCCGCCAGATCGCGGAGCAGGCGCTGGGATCGTTCGCGGGTGACGCCACCCGCCAGGCCGTGGCCCGCGCCCCCAGCGCCGCCGAGGGCCTGGCCCTGCTGATCTCCGCCCCCGAATTCCAGCGGCGCTGAAGGAGTGCCATCATGACCAGCTTTCTCCCCCTTAACCGCCGCGGCCTGCTGGCCGGCCTGGGCGGTGCCGCGGCGCTGTCGCTGCTGCCGCAGGTAAGCTTCGCCCGCACGGTGGGCGAGCAGCGATTCGTCCTGATCGTGCTGCGCGGCGGCATGGACGGCCTGGCCGCCGTCGCCCCCTATGCCGACCGCGACTATGCGGCCCTGCGCGGCCGCCTGGCCCTGCCGGATCCTAATGCCCAGGGCGGCGTGCTGGATTTGGACGGCTTCTTCGGCCTGAACCCGGCCCTGGCTGACATTCACCCCTGGTACAAGGAAGGCCAGTTGCTGGTCGCCCACGCCGTCGCCACCCCCTACCGCGACCGCAGCCATTTCGACGCCCAGGATCTGCTGGAGAACGGAACGGTGACGCCGCACGGTGTGGCCAGCGGCTGGCTGAACCGGGCCCTTGCGCAGCTGGGGGGCGATACCGGCGGGCGGCGCCTGGGCCTGGCCGTTGGACAGGGCGTGCCCCTCGTGCTGCGCGGGGCCGCCCCCATCGCCTCCTGGTCGCCATCACCGCTGAAGGAGGCGGACGGGGATTTCCTGGACCGCGTGGCGGCGCTGTACGCCAACGACCCCCTGCTGGCGAACGCGCTGAAGGCCGGTTTGGATTCGGCCAGCATGGCCGATCATGCCCTCAATACCGACGCCGATGGCGCCATGGACGGGGCGATGATGGCCGCCGCCCCCAAGCCCAAGGCCGTGCACCTGGATCCGGCTGAGCTGGGGACCGCCACCGGCCGCCTGCTGGCCGACGCGAACGGCCCGCGCGTGGCCGTCATGGATCTGCAGGGCTGGGACACCCATGCCCAGCAGGGCACAACCGCCGGCCGGCTGGCCGGGGCGTTGGGCAACCTGTCCAAGGTACTGGTGGCCTTGCGCGCCAGCCTGGGCCCCGCCTGGCGGCAGACGGTGGTGGCGGTGGTGACGGAGTTCGGGCGGACCGCCCGACCCAACGGCACCGGCGGCACCGACCACGGCACGGCCACGGCGGCCCTTCTGGCGGGCGGCGCCGTGCGGGGCGGGCGCGTGCTGGCGACCTGGCCCGGCCTGGCCGACGATCGCCTGTACCAGGGCCGCGACCTGGCGCCCACGCAGGATCTGCGCGCCGTGATGAAAGGCATCCTGCGGGACCATCTGGGCTTGGACACCGGCGCCCTGGACAAGGCCGTCTTCCCGGGCGGGGGCACCCCCGCCGCCGTGCGCGACTTGATCCGGACCTAGCCCTGACCCCATCCGACGCGCTATCTGTTGCAGGATGGCCCGTTACAGGACGGCCGGTTACAGGATGGGCGCGGAGGGAGGCGGCAGGCATGAGCGGTGAGGCACGGGCCTGGGTCAGGTTGCCTTCTCGGCGCCATCTGAACCTGCTGGCGCCCACGCCCCTGGACTGGGATGACGAGGACCTGGCCATGGGCCTGGCCCGCACCTACCGCTGGGGTGGGCACTCCCGCTGGCCCCTGCCCCTGTCGGTGGCCCAGCATTCCCTGACCGTGCTGGCCCTGTCGCGCGCCCAGGCCGAAAAGCCGCTGAGCCCGGCGGCGGAGTTGCGGGAACTGCTGCACGACGCCGATGAGGGCCTGTTGGGTTTCGACGCCATTTCACCGCTGAAGCCCTTTCTGGGGCCGGAGTACAAGGCCCTGGCCGCGCGGCTGGAGGGAGCGATCACCCTGCGGTACCAGATCCCGGCCTGGAACCTGACCACCAAGAAGAACCACAAGCGGGCTGATCGCATCGCCGCCGCCAGCGAAGCGCTGCACGTGGTCGGCTGGTCGCGGGACGAAATCCGCCGCACCCTCAAGATTCCCTACCAACCCCTGGACGATGATCCCCTGCATCAGGAATACGCCGGCATACCCTGGGAGCCCTGGCCCGCCGACATGGCGGCGGAGCGCTTCCTGGCCGCTCTGCGCGTCCTGCTGCGGAAGCGGGACGGCCAAGTATGAGCACGCCTCTGCTGGGGCGGGCGCAGGCCGCCCTGGCCGCCGGCCGCATGATGGACGCGGCCACCCTATACCGGGAGGTGGTGACCCGATGGCCACACGATGGCACAGGCTGGCTGGCCTTGAGCGTGGCCACAGCCGCCTTGGGCCAGGCGAGCGACGCGCTGGCCGCCGCCGAGCGGGCGGCGTCCCTGCTGCCGGCCCACGCCCCCGCCTGGGCCAACGTGGCGGAGCAGCGGCGGCAGGCGGGCCGCATGGCGGAGGCCGGCGCCGCTTATGCCCATCTGGCCGCCCTGCCCGGCCTGCCCGCCGACCTCGCCGCCGATGCGGAGAACGGACTGGCCCTGGTGGCCTGTGACAATGGCCAGCCCCTGGTGGCGGAGGCCCACTGGCGCCGTGCCATCGCCCTGGATCCCACCTTCGCCGGTGCCTACGCCAACCTGGGCAAGATGCTGTTCGACCAGCAGGCCATGTATGCGGCGCGCGCGGCCCTGCGTCAGGCGGTCACCCTGGATCCCGCCAACGGCGGCGCCCGCATGAATCTGGCGCTGGCCTACAAGGCGCTGGAACAGCAAGCGATGGCGGTGGAAGAGCTGCGCCGTCTGCTGGCCCAGCCTGGGACAAGCGAACAGCTAGCCTACGACGCCCGCTACAACCTGGCCCGCCTGCTGCTGCTGCGGGGACCGGGGGCAGAGGCCTGGACCCTGCATGAAAGCCGTTGGAAGGTTAGCCACTTTCCCTCCGTGCGCCGGTCTTTCCCGGTGCCGGTGTGGCAAGGCGACAGCCTGTTGGGCCGGCGGCTGCTGCTGTGGGGTGAACAAGGCCTGGGCGACGAAATCCTGTTCGCCAGCCAGGTGCCCGACCTGGCCGCCGGCCTGAGCGCCGCCGTGCGCGCCGCCGGCACCGACATCCTGCTTGAATGCGACGAGCGGCTGGTGCCGCTGTTCGCCCGGTCATTCGGCCCCATAACGGTGGTGGGCCGCCCGGCGGCGGTGGCCCGCAGCGGGTCGCGGGACACCTCCGCCGATCCGCGCACCGCCACGGCCACGACGCAACTGCCCACCGGCAGCCTGGCCCGCTATTGCCGGCCTACCTTGGCCAGCTTCCAGGCCGCCCGCCCCTTCCTGAAGCCCGATCCCGAGCGTGTCGCCCTGTGGACACGGCGGGTGTCGGCCCTTGGGCCGGGACTGAAGGTGGGGCTGTGCTGGACCAGCGGCCTGCTGACGGCGGAGCGGGCCATCAGCTACACCACCCTGGCCGACTGGCTGCCCCTGGCCCAGGTGCCAGGCATCCACCTGGTCAGCCTGCAGTACAACCGCGACATCGCCGCCGTCGAAATACCCCAGGCACGCGCCCGGGGCCTGGAGATCGCCGACTGGCCGGACCTGGACCAGCGCGACGACCTGGAGGGGGCGGCCGCCCTCATCTCCACCCTCGACCTGGTGCTGACCGCCCCCACGTCGGTGGGGGAGATTGCCGCCGGCCTGGGCGTGCCCACTTGGCGCATCTCCACACCCAGCCAGGACTGGAGCGGGCTGGGCACCATGGTCCGCCCTTGGTACCCCGCCATGCGCATCTTCCCCGCGCCCAGGGAGGAAGAGACCCTGGCCGACGTGATCCAACGCATGGTTCACGCCCTAGCGGCCTTGGCAGTGGACGCGGCCGCCGTCTCCCCGCCACTAGCGCCGCCGCCAACCCTGAACGACGCGCTGGCCCTGCACCAGGCCGGCCGGATGGACGCGGCGGAGGCGGCCTACCGCCGCCTGTTGGCTGATGGGCCGGCGGACGCCCAGACGCGGGGCGACGCCCTGCACCTGCTGGGCGTGCTGCTGCACCAGGTGCAACGGCCGATGGAGGCGGAGCCCGTGCTGCGTCAGGTGTTGGCGACGGAGCCTGGCTTTTTCGAAGCGTGGAACAGCCTGGGCGCCGTGCTGCTCGCCTTGGGACGGCGGACTGAGGCGGCGGAGGCCTGGCACACCGCTCTGCGCCTCAATCCCGGCTATGACAAGGCGGCGGCCAATCTGGGCCGCCTCGGTCCCTGCCCGTAAGCCGAAACGCCGCCGAACATTCCTGAGCGCGCCCGCATAGGCCGCCTCAAAGCGAACTCAGCCCAACCAGGACCGGACCAGCGCAAACGTTCCCGCATCGGCGATCACCCAGCCGCCGATGCCGATCAACACCCAGGGCAGCAGCCGGCCGCCCCAGCGCCGTACCGGCGGCCCGGCCGACGGGTGGGTGGCAAGCCAATGGGCCAGGGCCACCCAGGCGCCCGTCAGCACAGCGAACACCGCCACGGTCACGACAATCTGGCTGGCGTCCTGCGCGGCGAAAAGCGGCACGTAGACACCGATATTGTCCCCGCCCCCGGCTACCGTGACAGCGGCGACAGCCCATGCGCCGCCCTGGGCAGCAGGCGCGTCGCTTTCCCCCTCAGTACCGCCCTGCCACAACAGACGTACCCCCAGCAGGATCGGCGCCACCCCCAGGAATCCCAGCCAGACCGGATTCACCACCAGGGCAGCCAGGGCCCCCGTCAATCCGGCGGCCACCAGGATGGCGATGCCCAGGAATTGTCCCGCCGCGATGTCCCGGGCACGCCATCGCCCCCCGGCGAACAGCGCCACCAGGATGAAAAGGTCATCGATGTTGGTGGCGGCGAAGACAGCCACAGCCGCGGCGGCGCAAAGAAAAAGGGTGTCCATCGCGGGCGATGACGCCTTGATGGGCACCCTTTGTCAATACATGCCGCCAGGCGGCTCACCAGCTGATGCTGAAACGCATCATCCTGCTGTAGCGGTCACCCGCCTTCAGCATGGTGTCCGGGAAGGACGGCTGGTTGGGCGCATCGGGGAAGGCCTGGGGTTCCAGGCAAACACCCGTGCCCAGGCCCGGGTATTGGGACGCCAGACCCTGGCCGCCGTAGAATTGCACCGACGGTTGGTCGGTATGCAGGCGCAGGCTGACGCCACTGTCGGGCGAGGACAGCGTGGCGGCCCAGTCCACCGCCTCGTCCCAGGTGTCGTCCCGGTCCAGGACGAAGCAATGGTCGTAGCCGCCGGCCTGGAAGATTTGGGGATGATTGTGGCGCGGTGTCGCCAGGCGCGGCCGGCGGAAGTCGAAGGCCGTTCCGGCCACCGGCTCCAGCGCGCCGGTGGGAATCAGGCCGGGGCCCACGGGCAGGAAATGCTGGGACCGTAGGCGCAGCATCTGCCGGTCCGCCGCCACCTGCGGATCGCCCGCCAGGTTGAAATAGGGATGCCAGGTCAGGCTGACCGGTGTGTCCGCGTCCCCGATGGCGGTGAAGCGCAGGGTCAGGTCACCGCCGCTGATGGTGATTTCCGCCGTCACCTCCAAGGTGCCGGGGAAGCCGTTCTCCCCATCCGGGGAGGTCAGGCCCAGCACCAGCCAGGAGTCCGCCCCACCCTGGAAATCCTGCAGACGCCAGACCTTGCGGCCATAGGCGCCCGGACCGCCGTGCAGTTGGTTGACGCCCTCATTCGGCACCAGCTCCACGGTGCGGCCCTGGTAGATGTAGCGGGCGTTGGCGATACGGTTGCCATAGCGCCCCACCAGGCATCCCAGATAGGCGGGATCGTTCTCATAGGCCGCCACGTCCGGCAGGCCCAGGACCAGGTTGCGCCGGCCCTTGGGGCCAGGCACTGACAGCTGCCGCAGGATGCCGCCAAAGGTCAGCACCTCCGCCTGTAGGCCGTCCGCCGGCCCGAGCGTCACTGCCCGGACCGGCGCACCGTCCTTGGTCGTCCCGAAGGATCGGATCATGACCGCGCGGCCCTCACCTGCTGGGCGGCGCTGTGCAGGGGTCTGTGGGTCCACAGCTCCTGGATGGCTTCCAGGCTCCGGCCTTTGGTTTCCGGCACGAAGCGCCAGACGAACAGGGCGGACAACAGGCTGAACACCCCGTAGACCCAGTAGGCGAAACCGTGATGGAAATGGGCGTTCAGCACGGAATTGCCGTCCATGACGTTAAAGGACCAGGTGACCACCAGGTTGGCGATCCACTGCGCCGCGACCGCGATGCCCAGGGCCTTGCCCTTGATGGCGTTCGGGAACATCTCGGCCAGCAGGATCCAAACCACCGGGCCCCAAGAGAAGGCGAAGCCAGCGATATAAACCAGCATGGCGATCAGCGCCACCAGTCCCAACTGGTTGGTGGCGAACAGCGTGCCCAGGGCCAACATGGAAACGGTCATGACCAAGCCGCCGGCGATGAGCAGGGGCTTACGGCCCAGGCGATCGACCGACACGGTCGCCACCAGGGTGAAGGCCACGTTGGCGATGCCGACAATGACCGTCTGCCACAGCGAGGCATTGGTATCCATGCCCATGTTCTTGAACATCTGGGGGGCATAGTACAGCACGGCGTTGATGCCCACGAACTGCTGGAAGACCGACAGCAGGATGCCGACGAACACCACCAAGCCGCCGAACGCGAACAGGCGTTCGTTGGTCACGACCAGGCTTTCCTCGATCTCGACCAGCGTGACCTTGGGGTCGGTGGCGCCGCCCAGGCGCTTCAGCACGTCCAAGGCCTCGTTGTCACGGCGCTGCATAACCAGGTAGCGGGGGGTGTCCGGGGCAAACAGCAACAGGACGGCGAACAGGATGGAGGGCAGCCCTTCGGAGGCGAACATCCAGCGCCAGCCTGTGCTGTGCAGCCAGGTTTCGTCCCCGAGGCCGGCGATGGCCCAGTTCACGAAATAGACGCCCACCATGCCGCCGACGATGGCGATCTGGTTGAAGGAGATGAGACGACCGCGGGATTCGGCCGGCGCGATCTCCGCGATGTAGAGGGGAGAAACCAGCGAGGCGATGCCCACGCCGATGCCACCGATGATGCGGTAGATGTTGAAGGGCGTCAGCGCATCCGGGCCCATCTGGCCGATGGTGCCGAGGCCGAATTCGGGCCAGGCCGACCCCAGCGAGCAGATGAGGAACATCAGGGCGGCGACGATCAGTGTCGGCTTGCGGCCGAAACGGTCGGCCATCTTGCCGGCGACCAAGCCGCCCAGCACGCAACCGGCCAAGGCGCTGGAAATGGTCAGCCCCTTCAGGCTGTCATGCGCCGTTTCCGCCAGGTTCAACGGCTGGATGAAATTGATATCGATGCTGTCCATCGCGCCGGAGATAACGGCGGTGTCATACCCGAACAGCAGACCGCCCAGGGTGGCGATCAGTGTCAGGCCCGTCGTCAGCGACAGTGCGCCTTGCTTATTGCCCATTCATTCCTCCCCGACGGGCCAGGTCGCCCGCCATTTGTCCTAAAGCGAGGCGCCCCCACTCCACCTGGAACGGGGACGCCCTTGCACCTCAGATCACCACCGGCGCCCCGGACAAGACGTCGCCAGGCACCGGTATCCTTCAGATCAATGGTTGTGCCGCGGCGGGTGGGCCACGACACCCCGGTACTTCAGCGCCGGTTCCATGCAGCCGCCGCTGTCCAGCTGGCCCACGGTCTGGCGGTACATCTCCTGCCACGGCGTGTAGCTGGGCGGGGTGGCCGGGATGCCATCGGCCTTGCGCTTCTGGATCTCGGCATCGTCCACCAGCATGTCGCAGGTGCCCTGGTTCAGGTCGATGCGGATGGTATCGCCGGTGCGCAGCCAGGCCAGTCCACCACCCGCGGCACTCTCCGGCGAAGCGTTCAGGATCGATGGGCTATCCGAGGTGCCGGACTGGCGGCCGTCGCCGATGGTGGGCAGGCTGGTGATGCCAGCCTTCAGCAGCGCGTCCGGCGGCTGCATGTTCACCACCTCGGCCGAGCCGGGGAAGCCCAGCGGACCGGCGCCGCGCACCACCAGGATGCAGCGTTCGTCGATGTTCAGCGCCGGGTCGTTGATGCGCTCGTGGTAATCGTCCGGACCGTCGAAGACGATGGCGCGGCCCTCGTATACGCCCTCGCGGCCCGGCTGGCTCAGGTAACGCTGGCGAAACTCTTCCGAGATCACGCTGGTCTTCATGATGGCGAAGTCGAACAGGTTGCCCTTCAGCACTAGGAAGCCGGCACGCTCCTTCAGGGGCTGGCTGTAGGGCGTGATCATCTCCCGGTCCGTGCTTTCCCGGCCCGCCAGGTTCTCACCGATGGGGCGGCCGGTGACCGACATGGCCTTGTCGAACAGCTTGCCGGCCTGCTGCAACTCCCACATCACGGCGGGCACGCCGCCGGCGCGGTGGAAGCGTTCACCCAGGTATTTGCCGGCCGGCTGCATGTTGACCAGCAGCGGCACGTCATAGCCGTGGATGCGCCAATCGTCGGCCGTCAGGTCCACGCCGGCGTGGCGGGCCATGGCGTTGATGTGCGGCTGCGCGTTGCTGGAGCCGCCGAGCGCGCCCACCAGCTTGATGGCGTTCAGGAAGCTTTCGCGCGACAGGATCTTGGACGGGCGCAGATCCTCATAGGCCATGTCGACGATGCGCCGGCCGGTTTCGTACGCCATTTGCCCGCGCTCACGGTAGGGCGCGGGAATGGCGGAGCATCCGGTGAGCGACAGGCCCAGGCCCTCGGCCACGGCGTTCATGGTGCTGGCTGTGCCCATGGTGTTGCAATGGCCGGCGGACGGCGCCGAGGAGGCGGCCGCGTCCAGGAACTCTTCCTCATCGATCAGGCCAGCGGCGAGCTTGCGGCGGCTGCGCCAGATGACGGTACCGGACCCCACCAGGTCGCCCTCGTGCCAGCCATCCAGCATGGGGCCGCCCGAGAGGACGATGGCCGGGATGTCGACAGTGCTGGCGGCCATGATGCCGGCCGGCGTGGTCTTGTCGCAGCCGGTGGTCAGCACCACGGCGTCGATGGGATAGCCGTACAGGATCTCGACAAGGCCCATGTAGGCGAGGTTCCGGTCCATGGCCGCCGTCGGACGACGGCAGTTCTCGAAAATGGGGTGGACCGGGAATTCCATGGGAATGCCGCCAGCGTCGCGGATACCGTCGCGGACGCGCTTGGCCAAATCCAGGTGAATACGATTGCAGGGGGAAATGTCGCTGCCGGTCTGGGCGATGCCGATGATGGGCTTGCCGGAGCGCAACTCCTGCGGCGTGATGCCGTAGTTCATGAAGCGCTCCAGATAGAGCGCGGTCATGTCGATCCGGTCCGGCGCGTCAAACCAATCGCGGGAGCGGAATCGCACAGAAGGACGGTCAACCATACGCTATCTCCGCCGGGGGTAGGCCCGGCACGGTGGCCCTGAAGTGGAACAAGCCGCCAGCCAGCGGCTGGGCGGCGCGATCGTCGTCGCTCAGGCCCTTGGCGGCGGTGGTGGCGTAGAGATCCAAGCGGTCATCGCCGCCGAAGGCAAGCTTGGTGATGTTGGCGCAGGGGAAGCGCACGACCTGCAGCAGCTTCCCTGCCGGGGAATAGCGGCGGGCGGCCCAGCCGCCGAACAGGCCCACCCACAGACAGCCCTCCGCGTCCACCACCGTTCCGTCGGGCCAGCCGGCCCCGTCCTCGATGGTGATCAGCAGGCGGCCATTGTCCAGCGTGCCGTCGGCCGACAGGTCGTAGGCGGTGATGGTCTTGCCCAGGGTATCGGTGTGATAGAAGGTGCGGCCGTCCGGACTGGTGCAGGGTCCGTTGGTGATGACGATGCCGTCCACGTGGCGCTTCAGCGTCCCGGTCCAAGAATAGAGGGCGCCGGTCGGCCCCTCTTCCGCATCATCCATGGAGCCGAACCACAGCCGGCCCTGGGCATCGACGAAGCCATCGTTCAGGCGGTTGCCCGCCCGATCCCATTCCAGGGGCACCAGGGGTTCGAAAATACCCGTTTCGCTATCGAAACGGGCCAGCTTGCCCGGCAGACCCACGATCAAACCACCCCCAGCGCGCGGCAGGGCGAAGCCCGGCTGGTCCGGCGCGTCGAAACTGCGGGTGTCACCATCCGCGGGGCGGAAGCGGTGGATTTGCCGCTTCTTGATGTCCACAAACCACAGGGCCCGGTCCCGGGGGGACCACACCGGTCCCTCCCCCAAGGTGGCGCCCAAAGCCCAGATGCAGCGCGGCTCCATCGTCACCGGCCCCAATCCTTAGCGCCAGCCGGCGTCGACGAAGTATTCGTGGCTGGTGCACATCCGGCCATCATCGGAGGCCAGGAACAGCACCATGGCAGCGACGTGCGGCGGATCCACCCGTTCCTTCAGGCACTGCTGCGACAGGATACGGGCCTCTTCTTCCGGGTTGTGCCACAGACGCATCTGGCGTTCCGTCCGCACGCCGCCCGGCACCACACAGGTGACGCGGATGTTGTGCTCACCCAGGTCGCGGGCCAGGGCCCGCGTCATGCCCTCGATACCGGCCTTGGCGGTCTGGTAGATCAGCAACTCGGGCAAGGCCACATGCCAGGAGATGGACCCGAAGTTGATGATGGCGCCACTGCGCTGTTGCTTCATGCCGGCGGCCACGGCCTGGCTGGCGAAGAACATGTGCCGCAGGTTCACCGCCATGCGGTTATCCCAGTATTCCGGCGTGATCTGCTCGATCGTGTGACGGTCGTCGTTGGCGGCGTTGTTCACCAGCACGTCGACCGGGCCGGCGTTCTGGATTTCCGCCAGCGTCGCCTTCAGTTGATCCAGGTTGGTCAGGTCGCACTTATAGAACTTGGGCGCGTGCTCCGCACCCTCGGCCAGCGACTGCTCCAGGGCGCGGCTATCGGCTTCCGCGATATCCAGGAAGGAAACCTGGGCGCCCTGACGGACGAACGCCTCGGTGATGGCGGCGCCGATGCCGGAGCCGCCACCGGTGACAATGACCCGCTTGCCCCGCAGGCTGGGATAGATGGCGTGCGTCATGATGTATTTCAGGCCCAACAGAAAAGGGTTTGCCCAAAAGAACGGATTTGGGTGGGTGACGCCAGCGGCATCACCCGTTCAGCAGGCCGCGGCGGGCCAGGTTGCGCATCAGTTCGGTCAGGCCGAAGGTCCAGGGCGCCGCCTCGTGGCAGGGCACCACCTTGTTGACCAGGGTGCCCAGGCGCGGGCTGGAGACGCTGACGATGTCGCCGGTCTTGTGGGTGAAGCCGCGGCCCGGCGCGTCGCGATCCTCGACCGGCGCGAACAGCGTCCCCAGGAACAGTGCGAAGCCGTCGGGATACTGGTGGTTCTTGTTCAGGGTCTGGCCGACCAGGTCCAGCGGATCGCGGCTGATCTCGGACATGGTGCTCTTGCCATCCAAGACGAAGCCGTCCTCACCCGTCACGTTCAGGTGCACCACGGCCTCGCGGACGTGGTCCATGGTGAATTTGTCATCGAACAGGCGAACGAAGGGCCCGATGGCGCAGGACGCGTTGTTGTCCTTGGCCTTGGACAGCAGCAGGGCGCTGCGGCCTTCAAAGTCGCGCAGGTTCACATCGTTGCCCAGCGTGGCGCCACGCGCGCGGCCCTGGCCGTCGCACAGGATCACCACCTCGGGCTCCGGGTTGTTCCAGTGGCTGTCGGCGCGCACACCGATCTCCACACCCCAGCCCATGGCGGACAGGGTCGGGCCCTTGGTGAACACCTCGGCGTCGGGACCGATGGCCACTTCCAGGTACTGCGACCACAGGCCGTCGGCGATCAGCGCCTCTTTCAAGCGGGCGGCATTCTCGGAACCGGGCTTCACCAGGCGCAGGTCGGTGCCGACACGGGACGACAGGGCCTGGCGGATTTCCAGGGCCTTGCCGGCATCGCCGCGCGCCCGTTCCTCGATCACGCGCTCAAGGGCGGAGACGGCGAAGGTGACGCCGGCGGCCTTGATGCACTGCAGGTCGATGGGGGTCAGCAGCTTGGCGCCTTTAGTGCCACCGGCCCAGGTGGGGTTCAGGTTCCAGTCGGCCACGCGGCCGATGGACTTGCCCTCGGGGATCTGGCCGGGCTCAAGACGGTTCATCAGTTCGGACACGGTCGGGGCCACGCCCGACAGGTCAAAAATCTCGCCGTTGCGGATCAGGATGGGCGTCGGCCCCTCGCCCGCGTCGATACGGCCCAACAGAACGGCGTCCGCGCTGTCCTCAGGAAAAATGCTGTCGTGCGTAGTCTGCACCGGCGTATCGACCGGGTACCCCATCTCTTGAACTCCTCCCAAGGTGCGTTATCGCCAGGCGGCCCTTGTTAACGCTAACATTAGAGGCCAGGGAGAAGCGCTGTCAAGGCGACGTTACCATACCAGTCCGGAATTCGACGCGGAACGCACGAAGGTTTCGCGCTAAGGTTTGCCAGGATTCTGGGCCGCGACGGCCCCGGCCAGGGCTGTGGCAAAGGCGTGCATCTCCTCCACACCCACGTCGCTCACCGCCCAGTAGGCCATGCCGCCGTCCCGCCACCTCATGAGGTTGTAGCCATCACGCGCCTCGAAGGCCGGCTGGCGGGGCCCATCGTCGGGCCAGACATAGAGGTTCAGGACATGGGCGCCGTGGCGATAGACCAAGGCCGCCACCGGCCGGCCGGCCAAATAGTCCAGCCGCCCGCCCTGCAAGGGGAAGCCGGCCGCCGCCAGTTCCGGCACGGGCGGGGAATAATCCAACTTGCCGGCGAACCAGGGCTTCACCGTATGGTGGTCGCTGGTCGGCACATCCAGCAGGTGCTGCGCCTGAAGGGAGCGGACATGCCCCGCCACCAGTTCCCGCTCCAGCGCCGCGTCGCCCCCGAACGGGGCCACCATCAGCAACAGCAGGCTGGCGGCGATGGCGACACCCACCCCCGCCCCGCCCCAGCGGCGCAGCTGCCGGGACCGGGGCCGGCCTTGAGACTTGCTGACATGATGCAGCGGATCGACAGCGCCGATGTCCGCCAGGATGCGGGCGCGCAAGGCCGCGGGCGCCTTGGGCCGCAGGGCGGGATCAGCCAGCAGCGCGCGCAGGGCCCGCAGCTCCACCAACGCTTCTGCGCAAACCGGGCAGGTGGCGATGTGCACCTCCAGCTCGCGAGCGTGGGCCGCATCCAGTTCGTTGTCCAGCAGGCCGTGCAGCAGCTCCGCCTTGTCCGGGCATGCCGTCATCTCGTCTCTCCAGCCTCTCGCCGCCGCCAGGCGGCGGCCAGCAGGTCGCGCGCGCGGGCCAGCCGCGACATGACAGTCCCCACGGGCGCGCCGGTCACGGCGGCGATGTCGCGATAGGACATCTCTTCCATCTCCCGCAGCAGCAGGGTTTCACGAAAGGCGGGCGGCAGTCCCTCGATCAGGGCACGCAGGTCGGCCGCATCCTCCTGCGCCGCCAGCCAGGCTTCGGGCGTCGGCGCCGCGTCGTCGGCGATCTCCGCCCCCTGCCCGGGCAGCGACTCCAGGGCCTGCTCGGCCCGGTCACGGCGGGCGGCGGCCCAGCTGCGGACATTGTTGCGCACAATGGTCAGCAGCCAGGCCCTGGCGTCGCCGCCGCGAAAGCCGTCGAAGGCGCGGTGGGCCCGCAGGAAGGCGTCCTGGACGATATCCTCCGCCGCCGCCGGGTCGCGCGTCATGTAGCGCGCCAGGCCATAGGCGGCGTCGAGGTGGATCAGCACCTGGTCCTGGAAGCGGCGGGTCCTGTCCGCCGTCTCATCACCCCTCAAGGCGCCCGCCTCCTAATGCCCCCCGGCCCCATCCGAGCCGTTGCCATCCACGATGATGCGGCCGGTCATATGCGGGTGCAGGGAACAAAAGTAATCGATCGTGCCCGGCCCCGCCACGGTGCGGCTGTACTTCTCCTCCGTATCCAGCACCTTGGACCTGAAGGACTTGTCGTTGGCGGCCACGGCATGGGGAATGTCGTCGGCGTTGATCCAGACGATGGTGGTGCCCGGCGCCACGTGCACCTCCGCCGGGCTGAAGGTGAAATTGTCGATGCGGATCTCGACGGTCTCGGCGTGGGCCAGACCCGTCAGGGCGCAGAACAGCACGGCCGCGACGCGCGCGGCGGACATCAGGGAACGCATGGGTTTTCTCGCTTAACCGAGGGTGGCGTCGACGACGGCCAGGGGGCCGGCCTTGGCGCGGTAGGTAACGGTGGTGACGCCCAAAGCGCCGCGCAGCTTGTCCGCCGGCAGCTTCACGGGCCCCGGCGACGGGGCGCTGCCCGGTGACGGCTGGGGGAAAGCCGTGGAGCGGGCCGTGTGGAAGGCGACATTGCCCTCCACCTTCTGCAGGATCTGGTGGATGTGCCCATTCATTACGGTGACGCTGCCGAAGCGGGCCAGCAGGCCCAGCGCGCGGGCGCCGTCGTCGGTGCCCCAGCCCCATTCCGGGTAGACGGTCCACAGCGGGATATGGGCGAAGACCACCACCGGCGTGCTGGCCGACAGGGCGCGCAGGTCGTCGGCCAGCCAGGCCAACTGATCCTGCCCTAGGTTGCCCAGCCCGCCACCCTTCAGGTTCACGACATTGACCAGAGCCACGAAGTGCACACCCCCGTGGTCGAAGCTATACCAGCCGGCACCCAGTGCCTTGCCATTGGGCCCCTTGCCGTAGCGCGCCAGATAGGCGGCGCCCATGCCGTCGTCCAGCACATCGTGCTCGCCGGGCACAAAGAAGACGGGCACGCCCAGTTCCTTCAGCGCCTGGTCGGCGGCGTCGAATTGCTCATCCCGCGACAGGTGGCTGATGTCGCCGGTATGGATGACGAAGGCGGGCCGGGTGGGCAGGCTGCGGACACCGGCCACCGCCTCCCGCAAGGTCGCCAGCGCGTCGGGATTGGCGGGCTTGTCGAAGCCGACATGGCTGTCGCTGATCTGGACGAAGGTGAGGGCCGGGTTGACCGGCGCCGCTTGCGCGTCACGCCCCAGCAGGCCGGCCGTCAGCGGCACGCCGCCGGCCAGGCTCCACACCAGGCCGGTGCCGGCCCAGGTCATGCATTTCAGGGCGTGGCGGCGCCCCGTGTCGATCTCATCTTCTGGTACGGAAGACTGCTTGGCCATGACGCCGCTCCCCTGGAAAAGGTGGTTCCAGGGGGCAAGACCGGCCGGTGCCCCGGCTTATTCCCGGTCGGCGTAAATTATTTTCAGGCGGGGGCCGCCGTGGACTCGCGCTCCACCAGCGTATGGCGCAACAGTTGCTGCGCCGGGGCGCCGGTGCCGCCGCCGCGACGGCGCTTGACCTCGTCAAGCAGCATGCTGACGGCGGCGCGGCCCATGGCGGCGATGGGCTGGCGCACGGTGGTCAGGGCCGGCCAGATGGTGCCGGCGATCAGCGTGTCGTCGAAGCCGGCGATGGACAGATCGACCGGCACGTTCAGGCCCAGGCGGTGGGCCGTGGCCAGCACGGCGGCGGCCATGTCGTCGTTGGCGGCGAAGATGGCGGTGGGCCGGTCCTTCAGGGCCAGCAGCTTGTCCGCCGCCGCCAGGCCGGACCGGTAGTTGAAGTAGCCCTGCTCCACCGGGGCCGCCTTGGGATCCAGCCCCGCCTCGCTGAGGGCATCCAGGAAGCCGTGCAGGCGCTGGTCGCTGACGGTCTGGTTAGGGTGGCCCTTGATGAAGCCGATGGTGCGGTGACCCAGCGACAACAGGTGCTGGGTCATGCGGTGGGCGGCCTTGTAATTGTCGATGCGCACGGTGGCGACATCGGGACCCGGCTGACCGGCGGCCACGGCCACGGCGGCCACCCCGGACTTTGCGATCTCCGCCAGGATGCTCTTGGCCTCGCACAACGGCGGCGGCAGGACGACACCATCGACGCCGCTCTGCAGCAGCTTCTGGAGGGCCGCCTTTTCCGTGGCGGCGGTGGCGCCGCACTTCTCCACCACCAGCTGGTGGCCGGTCTTGCTGCTTTCGTCCAGGGCACCCAGCAGGAACTCGCTCAGGAAGGCGACGCTGGGGTTGCTGTACAGCAGGCCGATGCGGAAGGTTTCCGATCCCGCCAAACGGCGGGCCGCCGGGTTGGGCGTGTACTTCAGTTCCTGGATGGCAGCCATTACGGCGGCGGACGTGGCCGGGGTGACGTTGTTCTCATTGTTGATGACGCGGGACACCGTCATCGGGGAAACACCGGCGCGCGCCGCCACCTCACGAATGGTGACCCCCTGCGAACTCCGCCCACGCCGCTTTTCCATACGCTTCCTGCTCCGCTTATCGGATCCGCGCATCCATTGCCGGTTTGCACCGGTGATAGCAGTACCATCGGGATTTGCGCAATCGCCTGCTGACAATTTTGTGTAAAAACTGGCTGGGACGCAGGCCTGCAGGGATGTTCGAGTGCCCTTTACATGGGTGGACGGCGTTAAAGGGGCGCCAAATACAGGCTCATAAGGATCGCAACTTGGACTCGGGGCCTGCTGGCGAGTCGGCAAGGGGCCCCGCCGCTTTGCAAAACCTGGAAAGCAGCGAGGCCTTTCCCCCGTAAGAACTTGACTATATGGCCGTTTTCAAGACTTGGCCCGCACCACCGTCACGGCCTGACCGCGGTAGCGCACCGTCTGGTCCGGCTTGACGGCGAAGTCGGCCGGGGCCGCTTGGGCACCGGGACCGATGAAGCGGACGTTGATCACGCGCTCCTGCACCATGCCGGGGAAGCTGCCGGCGCGCGCGCCGATGGTCAGCGTGCCCGCCGCCTGGTCGAAGGACAGCGGGATGCGGCTGAAGGCGCCGTGCTCATAGCCATAGGTCGTGCCCTCGTCCTCATAGAGGTCGAAATGGCCATCGGCGCCGGTGTAGACGACAATGGTCAGCGGCGCATCCGGCATCTGTCCCGTGTACTGGGTCACCGGCGCCGTGGGCACGATGGACCCGGCGCGGACGAACAGCGGCATGCGCTTCAGCGGCGCGTCGGCGGCAATGCGCTGGCCGCCGTCATACAGCTTGCCGGTCTGGAAGTCGTACCACTGGGCGCCCGAGGGCAGGTAGACGGCCCGGCTGCGCGCCTGATAGTCCGTCACCGGCGCCACCAGGAAGGCATGGCCGAACAGGTACTGGTCATTGATGCCCCACACCTGCCGGTCGTCGGGGAAGTCCATCACCAGGCCGCGCATGATGGTGCCGTCGCGGTGATAGGTGTCGGCCGCCAGGGTGTAGATGTAGGGCATCAGGCGGTAGCGCAGCTCGTCATACCAGACCAGGCTGTCGTAAACCTCCGAGCCCTTCGGCGCGAGATTATAGATTTCGCGATATGGGAATTCCCCGTGCGAGCGGAACAGGGGGGAGAAGGCGCCGAACTGGAACCAGCGCAGGTTCAGCTCCCGCCATTCCGCCACATCCGATGCCTTGGGGTTCTTGGCCGAATAGCGCTTTTCCAGGGCGAAGCCGCCGATGTCCGTCGTCCAGTTGGGCACGCCGGACAGGGAGAAGTTGACGCCGGCCGAGATCTGGTTGCGCAGGTCGGTCCAGCGCGAGGCGACGTCACCGCTCCAGCTGGCGGCGGCGTTGCGCTGCTGCCCAGCGAAGCCGGAGCGGGTCAGGATGAAGGCGCGCTTGTCCGGGTTGGCGGCGCGGTTGCCCTCATACACCGCCTTGGTGTGCATCAACGGGTAGGAATTGAAGAACGCGGCCGACGGTCCCATTGCCGTCGGCCCCATGCGCAGCATGCGCTCCGGGATGTCGAGGTTGGAGTGGGTGTCCGGCTCCGATGCGTCCAGCCACCAGGCGTCGATGCCCAGCTTATTCAGGTTCTCATTGATCTGGCGCCAATAGATCTGCCGCGCCTCCGCCGAATAGGGGTCGTAGAAGGCGTTCTCATAACCGTCCTTGCCCACCCAGTCGTGCTCATGCACCTCGACATTGCGGCGGTAGATATGGCCCTTGGCGTCCAGCTCCTTGTAGTTGTCCGTGGTGGGGTAGAACTTGGGCCACACGGAAATCATGAAGTGCGCGTTCTGGCCGTGCAGAGTATCGACCAGGCCCTGCGGGTCGGGGAAACGGGTGGGGTCGAACTTATGGCTGCCCCAGTCGTCCTCGCGCCAGTAGAACCAATCCTCGACAATGTTATCCAGGGGCAGCTTGCGTTTGCGGAACTCCGCCACCGTACCGGTCAGCTCGTCCGCCGTCTTGTAGCGCTGGCGGCTCTGCCACAGGCCATAGGCCCAGCGCGGCATCATCACCGCCTTGCCCGTCAGCTGGCGGTATCCCGCGATGACGTCGTCCATGTCCTTCCCCGCAACGACGTAATAGTCGATGGCGCGCGCGACGTCCGAGGTCAGCGACAGCTCATGCCGCTCCCCATCCGGCAATGGATTCTGATGCATCAGGGAGATGAAGCCCCCTTCCGGCACCCATTCCACCTTCAGCATCTGAGCCTTGCCCGCCACCATGGGCAGGTCGAAATTGTGGTACCAAGGGTTCCAGTCCTGGCGCCAGCGGTCCATGACCACCTTGCCGTCCAGCGTCACCTTGAAATAGCCGCTGGCATAGACCTGAAAGCGGTGGACGCCGTCCACCGGTGACTCGATCTTGCCTTCCCACACCACGGACTTGTCCTTGGTGGCACGCTGCTTGGCGTTGACGCGGCTGCCGCCGACCTCCACCGGCCAAGCGGCCAGATCCTTGATGTACTGGTAATTGATGTCGCTTTCGACGCGGGTCAGCTTCAGCTTGCCGTCCTGGTAGTAGCGGGCGGTCAGGCCGCCCTCCTTGCCATCGGCATCGAAGAGCTTCAGCTCCTTGGACATCAGCGGGTATTCGCGGGCATCGCCGAAGCGGGTGATGCCGTTGTTGTCCCACAGCACGCCGTAATTGCGCGTGGACACCACGAAGGGGATGCCGATGTCCATGTTGTGCTGGGCGAGTTCGACATCCTCGCCATTATAGTTCATCTGGGCGTTCTGGTGCTGGCCCAGCCCGTAGAAACCCTCATCCGTGCCGCGGTTGAACTGCTGGCGCACTTGGAAGAAGCCGGTCTCGCCTGTGGGCAGGGTGGCGGGTTTGAAGCTGCCGCCATCCACCGCCGTCAGCAGGGGCTGCCCCTTGGCATCGAAGACGTTGACGGCGCCGCTGGCGACACTGACCTCGGCCCGCAGCTGTGGCGTGGTCAGGACGACTTGACCGCCGTGCTCCGCCACCTGGAAGCCGCCGGTGGCGGGCTTGGCCACGGCCATCAGGCTGGCGGGCAGATCCAGGCTGTCACCCGGCACGGCGGTGACGTGGACGATGCGGTCGTTGATGACCTGCAGCCGTACCTTCTTGACAGCGGCGCCGGTGACCGTGACCACCACGCCGTCGGCGGTTTGCTGGAAAGACGGCGCCGGCGCCGCCTTGGCCGCGACGTCGGACGGGGACTTGGCCGTCTCGCAGGAGGCGAGCAACAGCACGGGCGCCAAGGCGGCAGAAGCCAAGGCCCAGGAACGAATGTTCATGGCGATTCTCCGTGGGAGAAGATCGGGAAAAAGGGACGACCGGCCTGGACCTACATCCAGGCCGCGTCAGCCCGCTCAGTAGGTGGCGAACCGCACCTTCAGGATCTGGGGGATGGAGGTGAAGTTCAGGCCATAGTCGGTCTGGTCACCGTTCCACAGGCGCTCGAACACCCACTTGCCGTTCTCAAAGTGCCCCTCCTCCACGCTGGCCATCATGAAGCCGTTCTTGCCGGCCTTGGTGGTCTGGGCGAAGTCGACGCGGGCGTGATATCCCGCCACCAGGTACTCATTGGGCGCCATCTCGGCGATGACGACGCCGCCACAGGGCTTGTCGTTGCCAGTGGGCTTGGCGTCGCCGAACTGCGGCAGGCCATAGCTGATGGTGGCCTTGTACGGCCCCAGGTCCAGGGTGTTGCTGTGATCCGCCGTCGGCTCCGACGCCCCCCAGACCTTCCCCTTCAGGCTGAGCGCCGCCAGTTCGCGGTTCATGGAGCCCAGCAGCTTGAAGTTCATGGTGAAGGGCTCAAGCGCCTCCGCGTCGATCTTGGCCGCACCCAGCGGGTAATTCACATAGCGGGTGTAATCGATGCCGAAGGGCGCGAAGCCGATGCCCTGGTGGCCCAGGGTGGCGAAGATATAGCGGGCGTAGACGCTGTCATTGCCGGTCTCGGCTACGAACAGGGCGTTGTCCGGCCGCTTATACTGCTCCAGCGTCTTGATGTAGAAATCGTAGCCGCGATCGTAGATGTCCGGCCCGATCAGGTCGATGCTGGGGGCCGCCGCCTTCCAGATGTCCAGCACGTTCCAGGTGGGGCCGCCGCTGGAATAGCTGTAGGGGTCCTGGTCCTTGAACGGGTCGCGCAGGGCGGCGTTCACGTACATGGGGATGGGGTATTCCGCCTTGCCGGCCGCCGCCACCTGGTCGACGAAGCGGGCGATGTAATAGGCGTGGAAGAACTCATCAGCGTCCTTGCCGAACACATCCTTCCAGGTGCCGGGTTGCTTCTTCAGCGCCTTTACCAGATCGTCGGGCACCTTGCCCTCGAACACCTTCTGCGCCATGGGGGTGAAGTCGCGGACGGCGCCATAGGTGCCGGTCTCATTCTCTACCTGCACCATCAGCACCGTATGCTGCTGGCCGTCCGCCTGCTTCAGGTGGCGCATGAAGGCGACGAAGGCCTTCCTGTCGGCGTCCAGCGTCGCGGAGGCCAGCGGCGAGAGGGAACCGCGCATGATCCCCTTGGAGCCCACGACACGGGGGAAGCGGTCGTTGTTCAGCTTCACCCAATCCGGCGCATAGGACGGACCGTTATTCTTCCAGGTGCCGAACCACAGCAGCACCAGATGCTTCTTGTGCTCCCGCGCCTGCGCCAGCAGGGTGTCGAGAAAGCTGAAGTCGAATTTGCCTTCCGTGGCCTCGATCTGCTGCCAGGCGATGGGCATGAATAGAGTGTTGGCCTGCACCTGTTCCACCGCCGGCCACACCTGCGGCAGCACCGAGGGCCAGTTGCTGGAATTGTTGGCCTGGGCACCCAAGACCAGATAGGGGGCGCCATCCACCATCAGGGCATAACGCCCATCCTCGCGCACCAGGCGCGGCATCTCGGCGTTGTGCCCATCAGCGGCTTGCGCCTGCGGGGTGTGCGCCATGGAGGCCAAGCCCGCCAGCATGGTGGCGGCCATCAGCAGGGACCGGCCAGCCTTCGTCATGGTCGAAATGCGCATCATCGGCAGGCCCTCCCAAGCCCGTATCGCTTTATTCAGGGCGCCGGTCACGCCAGCCCCATCCATCCGGCACTGGCCACATTTATATGATCATAGCGGCCCGGGCGCGATCATACGCGTTAGCGGTATCAAATCAATCCGCATGTCTGATACCGCTACCAGACCTCCATGACGGCACACGCCCTTACTTTCGG
The DNA here is from genome assembly GCF_007828035.1 of Nitrospirillum amazonense. Lineage (GTDB taxonomy): Bacteria > Pseudomonadota > Alphaproteobacteria > Azospirillales > Azospirillaceae > Nitrospirillum > Nitrospirillum amazonense. The sequence goes on from NZ_VITV01000003.1 coordinate 327,242, forward strand.
TCTAGCCGTTCGCGCTCACCCCAGGCGATCCGCCGCTGTTGCCGACGCGGGCGGCCCCTCGCATAGTGGGTTTCACGCCCCTCGCCCCAGCCGAAAAGCCTAGCCGTGCCCCGTCTTGATCCCCGCCGCAGCACGCTTGCCGTGATCGACCTGCAGGCCCGGCTGATACCGGCCCTCCAGGATGGCGGCGGCGTGGTGGCCAACACCCGGCGCCTGTTGACCGCCGCGGGGCTGATGGACATTCCTGCCCTGTTCACCGAACAGAACCCGCGCGGCCTGGGCGTCACCGTGCCGGAACTGACGCCCGATGCTGCATCCGTCCTGCCCAAGATGACCTTTGACGCCACGCCCGTCCTCATCGACCGCCTGCCCCCGGACCATGCCGTGGTGCTGACGGGGTGCGAGGCGCATGTCTGCGTGCTGCAGACGGCGCTGGGGCTGCTGGAGCGGGGACGCCGCGTCTGCGTGGTGGGGGACGCCGTGGGCTCGCGCACGGCAGAGAACAAGGCCGCCGGCCTGCACCGCCTGGCGGCCGAAGGGGCGGAGATCATCACCATCGAAATGGCCGTGTTCGAATGGCTGGAAAGCGCGGGGCATCCCCGCTTCCGCGAGGTCATCGCCCTGATCAAATAAGGGCTTCCAGGCGGTAAACGGGCCCTGGCAGGAAACAGGGCATGATTGGCAGGAATTCAGCCCCGGGTCGCGTTGCGGCGGCGCACACCGCCGGCGCATACCATTGTGGCCGGCGCCGTCCTGGCCCGGCACACCCGACCCCAGGAGGATCCCATGGCCACCCCCTTGATCTCCCCCGATGCCATCGGCGGTGTCGCTATTCCGGACAGCGCCCTGGCGCGCGACATCGCCGCCTATATCCGCGACACGGAAACCGAGCTGCTGTTCAACCATTCCAGCCGGGTCTATCTCTTCGGCGCGCTGGCCGGCGTGCAGCGCGGCCTGACCTATGATGCGGAACTGCTCTACGCCGCCGCGATGTTCCACGACACCGGCCTGATGCCGGCGCATAGTAGCGCCCATCTGCGCTTTGAGGTCGACGGCGCCAACGCCGCCCGTGACTTTCTGAAAAGCCGGGGCATCGCCACGACCGACCTGGACACGGTGTGGACTGCCATCGCTCTGCACACCACGCCCGGCATTCCTGAATTCATGCATCCCGTCGTGGCTCTGACCACCGCCGGGGTGGAGATGGATGTGCTGGGGCTGACCTACGACCAGTATCCGGACCACATCCGCGACGCCGTGGTGGCCGCCTTCCCGCGGACGCCCACCTTCAAGGAAGACATCATCCAGGCCTTCTACGACGGCATCAAGCACAAGCCCGACACCACCTTCGGCAACGTCAAGGCCGACGTGATCGCCGACAAGGAACCGCATTTCCACCGGGGCAACTTCTGCAGCGTCATCCGCGGATCGCACTGGCATGGCTAAGGCCGTGGACCGAGCCCCCCTTCCCTGAACGTTCCCGCAGCCTCAACGTGCGGCGCACGCCGAACGAGCGGACAACTGGTCGCAGTGATCGGGGAGCACCAGCGCCGTCGCGCCCGCCGCCCCGTCACTGGCGGCCGTCTTCGAGATCACCAACGTCCCATTCACCCGATTTTCGGACCTATATCAAACAAAACATCCGCACCCGGGGCGGGCTCGGTGGCAAGCGCACCGACAACGGTGTCATTTATCGGACTAGATATTTATCATATTTAGATGACGTCGTGTTGGTTAGGTGATTTTTGGTGAATGATTAGCACTTATATTCGATAATAGAAAATCGATGGTGGCATTTACTCAAGATAGTGACCATAAATCCCACCAAATCACTCTGCATTCGATAATATGATGGCAGAATTGCACGAGTTTGGGTTGGCGAACATTGCCATCTTGACGTGTGGATTCCAAGTGGATGCGACGTGCGACATCGTTCCCGTTGTCCTTGCCGGCATCGAGCCCGACAGCGGGGGCCTGAGCCTGCCATAACCGTTCGCACAGCCAACGGCGCTGCCGATATATCCAGGTTAATCAGTCATATCCGGCCGACAACCTGGCTGGCCGTTCGGTCAGAAAACCCTTTTTCCCGCGACGAAATGCACGATAACGAACACCCCCTGCAAAGACGCCGCTGTGCCCTTCATGCAACACAGACCTATAGTTGAGTAGATTGATTTTATTAGATAATTTTCAAAATAACCGCCCTTGAAAAGGGACCGGTACCAATTTTCATGTGAGCGCTAACATTCTCTCGTTGCAGGCCCCCATGAATCTCCATATGCATTTATATGACTACGGTGTGACGCGCTGAACGGCGGCACTCCGGGCCGAAACGCGTGGGGCTCGACCCACGAAAATAAGATACCCAGGGAAGGGAAACGCCATGAGTTGGCCCCAGAATTCCTATCGTTCCTTCGTGCTGGCCGGCGCGTCCGTGCTGGTTCTCGGCGCCCTGACCGCCGCTTCCGTGGCGCGGGCCCAGGCCGCCGCTGCCGATGACGAACTTCAGGAGATCGTCGTCACCGGTCAGCGCTTCGCCGTTTCCGACGCCGCCAAGCGCAAGGCCAACGCCGACCAGATCCTGGACAGCATTTCCGCCGACGACGCCGGCAAGCTGCCGGACAACAGCGTGACCGAAGTGCTGCAGCGCGTCCCCGGCGTGTCCATCACCCACTTCGCCGCCGTGGGCGACCCTGACCACTACTCGGTGGAAGGCTCCGGTGTGACCGTGCGCGGCCTGTCCCAGGTCAGCAGCACCCTGAACGGCCGCGAGGCTTTCAGCGCCAACGGCGGCCGCGCGCTGCTGTTCGAGGACGTGCCGCCGGAACTTCTGGCCGGCATCGACGTCGTCAAGAGCGGCACCCCCGACATCATCGAGGGCGGCATCGGCGGCTCGGTCAACCTGCGCACCAAGATGCCGTTCGACTACGACAAGGAGACCATCAGCGGCTCCGTCGGCGCGAACTACGGCGACTTCATCCAGCAGACCAAGCCCGATGCCTCGATCCTGTACGCCAACCGCTGGCAGACCAGCATCGGCGAGATCGGCGCGATGTTCGACGTCGCCTACAGCGACATCAGCACCCGCCACGACACCATTCAGGTCGAGCCCTACTTCCCGCAGACCTTCAACGGCAAGAACGTCTACGTTCCGGGCGGCTTCGACTGGCGTTCGGGCAACTTCGACCGCAAGCGCCTGGGCGCCTATGAGGCCCTGCAGTGGTCGCCCAACCCGGACCTGACCTTCTACCAGACGGGCTTCCGCTCGGATTACTGGAGCAAGTCGACCGAGGCGGGCGTCTACAACACGGGCGGCAACGCCGTCACCGTGTCCCCTGGCAGCACCAGCACCTTCGGCCCCTCGGGTGGGCTGCTGACCTCCAACAACCTCAGCTCCACCGGCTGGGATCCGCTGCAGGTGGGTTCCGAGACCGGCGGCAGCCTGGCCACGGTCAACCCCGGCCTGACCAACCAGCACAACGTCACCACCGACCTGTCCCAGGGCATGAAGTGGACGCCGACGTCGAACTGGACCATCAACACTGATTTCCAGTACGCCGTCTCCCAGGCGCAGACGCAGCGCATCGACCTGTTCTCGCAGGTTTCGGTGCCCAGCTACGCCATCGACCTGACCGGCGACCTGCCGTCCATCAAGGTCAGCAACCCGGCGCAGGTGGCGGATCCGTCGCGCACCATCTGGTACGCGACCATGGACCACCTGGAAAACCACATTGGCCGCGAGCTGTCGTGGTCGGGGGATGCCGAGTACAAGGTCTCAGAGTCCAGCTTCCTGCGCGCCATCAAGGTCGGTGCCCGCTTCGCCGACCGGACGGAGAAGGACAACGTCTCGGGCTATAACTGGGTGGGCCTGACGCCGTCGTTCAACGACCCGTCTACCTTCAAGTACCTGAGCAACGCCGCCCCTGGCGACGTGACCGTCAGCGGCTTCAGCAACTTCTTCCGGGGCGCCACGGCCCTGCCCAGCGCCGCCGCCTTCCCGTCCTGGGCTTTGGCGGAGGGTTATCCGGAAAACCTGACGGCCATCCACCACGCCTACGGCCTGCCCGGCGATAACACCCAGCCGGTGACCTATACGGCCGCCACGCTGTCCCACACCAAGACGCGCACCGAATCCGCCTACATCATGACGCGCTTCGGTGAGGACGACCTGTTCGGCTGGAAGATGAACGGCAACTTCGGTGTCCGTATCGTCAACAACGAGAACAGCAGCGAAGGCTCCATCCAGCAGCCGACCGGCACCGTGTTCTACAACGGCGCCTCGGGCACCCTGCCGGGCGGCTTCACCGCCAACAGCGGCGGGCACAACAGCCTGATGGCCCTGCCGTCGTTCAACATCCAGTTCATGCCGCAGGATGACATCCATCTGCGCTTCGCGGCGTACCAGTCGATGTCCAACCCGAGCTTCAACGCCCTGAACGCCTCGGGCCAGATCAGCCTGATCACCAACGCCAGCCAGCAGATCACCGGCGCCACCACCTACGCCGGCAACCCGGACCTGAAGCCGCAACTGTCCAACAACCTGGACGTCTCGCTGGAATGGTACATGCCGGACGGCCAGGTGCACTTGGCCGGCTTCTACAAGCAGATCAAGGATTACATCTCCTATGGCGTGACCCCGCTGAACCTGCCCATCGCCCTGCCGGGCGGCGTGACGCAGGTCATGCCGGTGTCGTCCAGCGGCTATTTCAACGCCTCGCCCGCCTACATCAAGGGCGCCGAGTTCGGCGTGCAGAAGTTCTTCAGCTTCCTGCCCGCCCCGTTCGACGGCCTGGGCATCGACGCCAACTTCACCTACATCAACAGCCGCAGCCCCGGCGACCTGTCCTACGACATGCTGGGCAACCGCATTACCGGCCTGCCGGTCGATCTGCTGTCCAAGTACAACTACAACATCACCGGCATGTACGAGAAAGGCCCGATCTCGGCCCGCCTCGCCTACACCTGGCGCAGCAAGTACCTGCTGACCCCGACGGCCAACGGCACCAACGGCACCTACACCAATGCCGCCGGCCAGACGGTCACCTACAACCTGCCCATCTTCTCCGACGACTACGGGTCGCTGGATGCGTCCATCGCCTATAGCTTCGACGACCACATCACCCTGACGCTGGAAGCCCAGAACCTGACCAACAGCGAGACCAAGACGCTGATGGGCTATGGCAGCCAGCAATACGGCCGCAGCTGGTTCGTGGCCGACCGCCGCTACAGCGCGGTGGTGCGCTTCACCTACTGATCGGCCCCCAGGGTCGACACGGTAGTGATAAAGGGAGCCCTCGGCCTGTCATGGGCCGGGGGTTTTCCTTTGCCAAGGTCTGAGGCTCTATTGGGTCCCGGATCATCATGGGAGAGAACGGGCATGGCCGACACCAACGCCCCCGATGGCACCCGCGCCAACGGCGCACCGGTCAGGAACGTCCTCATCGTCGGGGGCGGCACCGCCGGCTGGCTGGCCGCGGCCTACCTTGCCCGCACGCTGTCCATCGGCCAGCCGGGCGGCGCGCGCATCACCCTGGTGGAATCGGCCGACATCGGCATCCTGGGCGTGGGCGAAGGTACCTTCCCCAACATCCAGCGCACCTTGCGCCGCATCGGCATCGATGAATCGGTATTCATGCGCGAGAGCGAGGCGACCTTCAAGCAAGGCATCCGCTTCGATCACTGGCAGCATGCCCCGGGGTCCGGGGAACGCGACCACTACTTCCATCCCTTCCAGTCCGCCATCAGCCGCCAAGACCTGGACCTGGTGCCCTATTGGCTGCTGGGTGCCGCCGGTGAGGGCGTGCCGCTGGATACTGCGCTCACGATGCAGAAGCGGGTGGCTGACGCGGCCCTGGCGCCCAAGCGCTCTGGCGATGCCGATTATGCGGCGCCACTGAATTATGCCTATCATTTCGACGCGGTGAAGTTCGCGCGCCTGTTGCGCGTCGTCGCCACGGATCTGGGCGTCCGCCACGTGATCGACACGGTGGACGCCGTGCCCCTGGACGAAGCAGGCGCCATCGCCGGCGTGGTCACGCGCGAGAACGGCACCCTGACAGCCGACCTCTACATCGACTGCACCGGCTTCCGCGCCCAGCTGATCGGCCAGGCGCTGAAGTCCCCCTATCAGTCCTGCCGCAAGTGGCTGTTCTGCGACCGCGCCGTGGCCCTGCAGGTGCCCTACGACCAGCCGGACGCCCCCATCCCCTCCTACACTATCTCCACCGCGCATGGGGCCGGTTGGACCTGGGACATCGGGCTGGAGACGAGGCGCGGCATCGGCCACGTCTATTCCTCCGACCATACCGACGACGCGCGGGCCGAGCAGGTGTTGCGCGACTATATCGGCCCGGCGGCCGCCGGCAAAACGGCCCGCACCTTCCGCTTCGAAGCCGGTTACCGCCCGGAACCCTGGGTGCGCAACTGCGTCGCCATCGGCCTCTCCAGCGGCTTCTTCGAGCCGCTGGAATCGACCGGTATCGTCCTGATCGAGGTGGCGTCCGTACTGCTGACCAGCCTGTTCCCCTGGGCGGGCAACATGGACACGGCGGCGCGGCAGTTCAACCGCATCATGCGCCAGCGCTATGAACGGGCGCTGGACTTCCTGAAGCTGCACTATTGCCTGACACGGCGGACCGATACCGCCTTCTGGCGCGACAACGCCGACGCCGCCACCGCGCCCGACACGCTGCACGACCTGCTGGACCGTTGGCGCCATCGCCCGCCGGAGGGGTTGGACTTCGATCTCAACCTTGACACCTTCAGCGAGGCCAGCTGGCAATTCGTGCTGTACGGCATGGGTTACCACACCGATCTCAGCGCCCAGGCCGGCGCCTTCCGCCACATGGATGAGGCCCGTCAACAGTTCGCCGCCATCCGCGCCAGCACGGAGCAGGCCCTGGGCGCCCTGCCCCGGCACCGCGACCTGATCACTCAGATTTACCGCCACGGCCTGCGCCCGCGCACGCCCTTCGGGGGGCCCCCTTCCGGCCGGGCCAGCCTGTCCTCCGGCATGGCCGGCCTGTCCCGTTAAGCGCCCACCCGAGCCAGGTCTTCACTCCATGTCTGATAAAACCGCCGGAGGTCCTTTCCGGCGGTTTTTGACTCTTGTCTGAAAAATACGACCTGAGTCCTAGGCCTACAATGGTAGCGACCGCGGAGCGGCAGTGGCGGGACGTGGGGACCGAAACCGCACCGTCTTTGTCACCGATAGCGGCATCCGCGCAACACCTAGCCGCCGTGGCGAGTGCACTACCAGAGGTGGCCGCTATGTATAGGATTCAAAAACGCTTTTTTAATATTCGCTACGCTATGGAGCGTTTGCATATTGGTCAAGTCCGCGATTTCCTAACATTGCGTAAAGGAACGCTACCATTTTTGATGGGAGCGCTAACATTCTTTGGTTGCACGCCGGCGAGAAGTCCCATATGGATTTATATGACCACAGGCTAACGCCCCAGAGCGGCGCCTTGGTAAAAAGAGCCGCGGTTCTGCCGTGGAATAATATAAATCAGGGAAGGGAAACGCGATGCGACGCTCCAATCGCTCCTATCGTAATTTCATGTTGGCGGGCGCTTCGGCGCTGACCATTGGCGCGATCGGCGCCACGTCTTTCGCATATGCACAAACCGCCTCTCCGGCGGCGGGCGATGATTTGCAGGAAATCGTCGTCACCGGCCTTCGCAAGAGCATCGAAAGCTCGCAGGCCATCAAGCAGAACTCGGAACAGATGGTGGATTCCATCACCGCGACGGACATCGGCGCCTTGCCCGACCGCAGCGTGACCGAGGCCCTGCAGCGCATCTCCGGCATCACCATCCAGCGCACGCCCGATCCGCGCGACGCCGACCGCATCTCGGTCGAGGGCGACGGTGTCCAGGTCCGCGGCCTGAGCTGGGTCCGCGGTGAATTCAACGGCCGCGACAGCTTCTCGGCCAAGTCCGGCCGCACGCTGAGCTTCGCCGACATTCCGTCGGAACTGATGGCCGGCGTCGACGTCTACAAGAACCCGTCGGCCGATTTGGTCGAAGGTGGCATCGGCGGCACCATCAACCTGCGCACGCGCCTGCCCTTCGACAGCGAAGAGCGCATCCTCGCCTACTCCGCCGATTACAGCTATGGCGACCTGGTGGGCAAGGGCAAGCCGTCCGGCTCCGCCCTTTACAGCGACCGCTGGAACACCGGCATCGGCGAAGTGGGCGTGCTGATTGACGTGGCGGACGGCAAGTTCGCCAGCCGCACCGACACCGTGTCGGTCGACCCCTTCCAGGCGCGGACCGACCTGGTGCCCGGCCAGACCGTCTATGTCCCCACCGGCTTCGGATACCGCAGCCTGGAATTCACGCGTGAGCGCAAGGGCATCGTCGGCGCCCTGCAATGGCGGCCCAGCAGCGACCTGGAATTCACGGCGCAGTACATCCGGTCGGAAGCCACGGAAGAGTCGCTGGAAAACGCCATCGGCCTGGACTCCGGCACCGGCAACGGCCCGGCCGCCGGTACCAGCTTCAAGTACGACGCCCAAGGCAACTATATCTCCGGCACCATTGCCGACACCGTGGGTGGCACGACCAACAATCCCGACGTCATCGACAGCCGCTATGACATCAAGGAATCGGTCACGTCCGACTATTCCCTGCACATGAAGTGGACGCCGACCAAGAACTGGAACATCAGCGGCGACGCCCAGTACATCGACGCCACCAGCAAGCAGCTGGACTTCACGGTTTTCGAAGCGCTGACCAACCCCCTGCCGGCGGCAACGCTGACGCTGAACGGCAGCGGTCTGCCCACCATCAGCATCCCGGCCAACACCAGCTTCATCTCCAATCCCGCGAACTACTACTACAACGCGGCGATGGACTATCATAACAACAACGAGGCGCATGAGTGGGCCGAGCGCCTGGACGCCGAGTACAGCTTCGACGACGCCGATTGGCTGAAGTCCTTCCGCTTCGGCGTCCGTCACACCGACCGCAAGTCCATCACGCGTGAAACCAACTACAACTGGGGCGGCGTGGTGCAGAGCTGGGGCGCCAACGGCATCCAGACGCTGAACCAGACCACGCCCGGCGCATCGTCGGCCAGCGTGTGGCCCCTGCAGAATTTCTATCGCGGCGGCGTGACCGTCCCGACACAGTTCGTCATCCCCAGCGCCTCCCTGAGCAAGGGCTTCTACAATGGGGTCGCGGCCCAATTGAAGGCCCTGTCGGCAGCGGACTCCTATGGCAACTGGGTTCCGTTCAACGGCGACTACAGCAGCTACAACGGCGGCGGTGCCGGTGTGAACACCCAGACGGAAGAGACCACGGCCGGATATGCCCTGGTGCGTTTCGAACATGACGTGCCCTTCTTCGGCGGCAACAAGCCGTTTGACGGCAATGTCGGTTTCCGCGTCGTCAATACCGACGCGAAGGGCACCGGCAACGCCAACTTCGTAACCGTGACCAACCTCAACGGCGCGCCCTCGTCGGACCTGGCCTTCGCCAACGGCGCCCGCACGGTCATCAGCGGCGGCCGCAACTACACCGATCTGCTGCCCAGCGTGAACTTGCGTCTGAAGCTGCAGGACGACCTGCAGTGGCGCTTCGCCTTCGCCCAGTCCATCGTCCGTCCGGACTTCTCGCAGTTGCAGCCGTCCTTGAACATCGGTGCGACCGCCGGTCTGCTGGACAGCAGTGGCCACTGCCAGAGCCTGGGAACGGGCGCCACCGGCAACTGCGTCTACCAGTGGACGGGCTACGCTGGTAACCCGAACCTGAAGCCGATGCGGTCCAACCAGTTCGACACCTCGATCGAGTGGTACTTCGCCCCCACGGGCAGCATCACCGCCGCGGTGTTCAACAAGGACGTGTTCGACTTCATCACCACGTCGCCGCAGAACGTCGCCTTCACCAACAACGGCGTGACCCGGAACGTCCTGGTGGTGCAGCCCTACAACGCCGGCCAGGGCAGCGTGAAGGGCTTCGAGTTCGACTACACCCAGTTCTATGATTTCCTGCCGGGCCTCCTGAGCGGCCTGGGCTTCCAGGGCAACGTCACCTTCGTGCAAAGCGAGGGTGGCCGCAACGCGGCGGCCAACCCCTACGACGCCACCCAGGTCACCAACGCCGCGCCGACGAACACCAGCCTGCCGCTGGAGGGCATGTCGAAGTGGAGCTACAACCTGGCGGGCATCTACCAGAAGGGCCCGTTTGAGTTCCGCCTGGCCTACAACTGGCGCCAGCGCTACCTGCTGACCACATCGGCGGCCAACATCAACATTCCGGCCTGGTCCGACGACTACGGCCAGTTGGACGCGTCCTTCTTTTACACCATCAACAGCTACCTGAAGGTGGGTGTGGAAGCGGCCAACCTGACCGACGCGCAGACCCGCATCCTGGTCGGGTACCCCGGCCACCTGACCTTCCACAACTGGGTCGACGCCGACCGGCGCTACGCCTTCGTCATCCGCGGCTCCCTGTAACGCTTTCTCCTGGGGAGTCTCGTTGTCTGGCCCTGTCTCTTCCCGGTCGCGCTGGTCGCGGCCGGGGAGGCAGGGCCGCCTTTTTTAAGGCCGTTCCCTGCCGTAAGCTGGGCGGCCAACGATAAGATCATGTGGGGGGATGCCGCCATGGCCGAGGCGATGCGGAGCGGGCGTAAAATCGTGATCGTGGGCGGCGGCACCGCCGGCTGGATGGCGGCGGCCGTCCTGGCCCGGGTGCTGAAGGGCAAATACGGCGCCATCGAACTGGTGGAATCAGCCGAAATCGGCACCGTCGGCGTGGGCGAGGCCACCATCCCGCCCATCCAGTTCCTGAACCACCTGCTGGGCATCGACGAGGTCGACTTCGTCCGCAAGACCCAGGCGACGTTCAAGCTGGGCATCGAATTCGTCGATTGGACGCGGCTGAACCACCGCTATTTCCATCCCTTCGGGCCGCATGGCCACACCATCGACGCCGTCTCCTTCCATCATTACTGGCTGCGCCAGCAGTCCCAGGGCGACACCAGCGACATCGGCGACTATTCCCCCTCCACCGTCGCGGCGCGGATGGGCAAGTTCCAGCCGCCGGCGCCGGACGCGCGGCCCGGCGGCCCCGTTATTGCCTACGCCTACCATTTCGACGCGGGCCTGTACGCCCAGTACCTGCGGGGCATCGCCGAGCGCAACGGTGTGAAGCGCACCGAGGGCAAGATCGTCCAGGTGACGCAACGCGAGCCCGATGGCTTCATCGATAGCCTGGTGCTGGACAACGGCACCCGCGTGGAGGGCGACCTGTTCGTCGATTGCTCCGGCTTCCGCGGCCTGCTGATCGGGGAGACGCTGAGGGCCCCGTACGAGGACTGGTCCCACTGGCTGCCGTGCGATCGCGCGGTGGCCGTGCCGTGCGAGGGGGTGGCGGCGATCACGCCCTACACCCGCTCCACCGCGCGGGCGGCCGGCTGGCAATGGCGCATCCCGCTGCAGCACCGTATCGGCAACGGCCATGTCTACAGCAGCCGCTTCATCAGCGACGACGAGGCGACCGCCACCCTGCTGGCCAACCTGGACGGCAAGCCCCTGGCCGACCCGCGCCTGCTGCGCTTCACCACCGGGCGCCGCAAGAACTCCTGGACCAAGAACTGCATCTCCCTGGGCCTGGCCTCCGGCTTCATGGAACCGCTGGAATCCACCAGCATCCACCTGGTGCAAAGCGGCCTGTTCCGCATGGTCTCGCTGCTGCCCCGCGACGGGTTCGAACAGGCGACGGTAGATGAGTACAACCGCCTGACCAACATCGAATACGAACAGATCCGCGACTTCCTGATCCTGCATTACCATGCGGTGGAGCGGGATGATTCCCCGCTGTGGAATTACTGCCGCACCATGGAAATCCCCGACAGCCTGCGGCACAAGATCGACCTGTTCCGCGCCCGAGGCCGCATCGCCCGCTTTGACGAGCAACTGTTCGCCGAGCCCAGCTGGGTTGCCGTGTTCCTGGGCCAGGGCATCCAGCCGCACTCCTACGACCCGGTAGCCGACGTCATGCCGGAGGCGGAGGTGACGGCGCGCCTGGCCCGCATCCGGGAGGCCATCCGGCGCATGGCGGACGCCCTGCCCACCCACGCCGAGTTCATCAACCGGCATTGCCGCGCCGACCGGCCGGTGGCAGCATGACAACGCTGGCATCCCCGGGAAGATGTCCAGCCAGGGGGTAAGAAGAACAACGGGATGGCCTGATATGAGTGCATCGGGGAGCGCATCGGGATCGGGTGCCGACGGATCGGGCGACCGCATCACCGTCATCGACGCCTTGCGGGGAACGGCCCTGGTGGGGTTGTTCCTGCTGCACACCATTGAGCATTTCGATTTCCTGAGCGACGTGGCCGTGCCGCCGGCCTGGCTGAAGCCGTTCGACACCGCGGCCCACGACACGGCCTTCTTCCTGTTCGCCGGCAAGGCCTACGGCATCTTCGCCCTGATGTTCGGCATCAGTTTCTCCCTGATCCTGGGCAGCTGGTCGCGGCGGGCGGGCAGCGCGTCGCTCCGCTTCCTGTGGCGGCTGGCCGTGCTATTCGCCATCGGCTATCTGCACGGTCTGATCTACTGCGGCGACATCCTGACCATCCTGGCCGTCATGGGCGCGCCCCTGGTGCTGCTGCACCGCCTGGGGGACCGGGTTCTGCTGGCCCTGGCGGCCGCGCTGCTGATCCAGCCGCCCACCCTGTGGCTGGTGGCGGGCCTACTGAGCGGCACCGCCCCCACGCCGGCCGTCCCCGTCCACTGGACGGTGTATGAGGGCCTGATGCCCATCTACGCCCACGGCGGCTTCTGGGACGTGGTGAAGGCCAACCTATGGCAGGGCGTGCTGGCCCGCACCTTCTGGACCATCGAGACCGGCCGCTATATGCAGATGATGGGCCTGTTTTTGGTGGGCCTGGTGGTGGGGCGCAACCACATCCTGGAACGGGCATCCCAGCATCGCCGCCTGCTGCAGGGCGTCCTCGCCGGCGGCGCGCTGGCCTTCGCCGTGCTCTATCCCCTGAAGCGCCTGGCGGAGGGTGCCGGCCTGCCGCCCATGACGGCCTATGAGGTGACGAACCTGGCCAGCGCCTATTGCGGCCTGGCGCAGATGGCCGTCTGGGCCAGCGGCTTCGTCCTGCTGTATCCCCGCATCCAGTCCCTGGCACCGCTGCGGGCGCTCGCCTCCTTCGGGCGCATGAGCCTGACCTGCTACATCACCCAGGCGCTGGTCTTCGTGCCGCTGTTCTACGGCTTCGGCCTGGGGCTCTATCGCTACATGGGCCCCTTCTACAGTGTGACCAGCGGTATCGCCTTCGTCATCCTGGAATGCGTCCTGGCCCATTGGTGGCTGCGCCACTACCGCTACGGCCCCCTGGAATGGGTCTGGCGCGCCGCCACCTTCCGCACCCTGTCCCTGCCCCTGCGCCACACCCCGAAGGCGGCGCTGGCGAAGGCGGCGTAAATCAAAACGCCCGGGACCAGCCGATCCCGGGCGTTCGTCGCTCCGACAACGTTCGGCGAACTTACTTGGCCTTGGCCAGCGCTTCCTTCACCACCTTGTCGGCCAGGGGGGCCATCGCGACATAGCCGGCCTCGGTCGGGTGCACGCCGTCGGAGGCCAGGCCGGGCTTGAAGTCGCCCTTGCCGTCGCCCACCACGTCCTTGTAATCGACGAACAGGGCGCCCACCTGGGCCGCGTAGTCCTTCAGCCAGGCATTGTGCGCGGCGATCTTGGGCGCCGGGTCCAGGCCATGGCGCCACTTGAAGTCCAGCGCCGGGGGAATGCCGGCCAGGATCACGGTGATGCCGTGCTTCTGCGCCAGTTCAACCATGCTCATGATGTTGTTCTTCAGCTGCTGCGGCGATACCGGCCCCCAGTTCTGGGCCAGGTCGTTCGTACCGGCCATGAGGTGCACGACCTTGGGGTGCAGGTCGATGACATCCTGGCGGAAGCGCAGCAGCATCTGCGCCGTGGTCTGGCCGCTGATGCCCCGGCCCACGCGGCCGGGCGTGAAGAAGCCGGGCGTCTTGTCCACCCATAGCTGGGTGATGCTGTCGCCCATGAACACCACCTGGACCGAACCGGGCGCCAGCTTCTCATTGTCCGCGGCGTAGCGGTTGAGATAGGCGAAGTCGTGGTGCAGGCGGTCTTCCTCTTCCTGGTGCCACTTGGCCACCTGCTCGGCGCTGGGCGGCTTGTTGTCCTCGGCCAGCGCCGGGGTAGCCATCAGGCCGGCCAGCATCAGGGCAGCGGCGACGGTACGTTTCTTCATTCTCAAGGTTCCTCCCACGCGGCCCCGCAGCCGGGACCCAAATTAATAAAGCATCTTAATTTAATTGACCGTCAATGGCCCGGGCAGATGGAGCCCGCCGGATCGGCCGACAGCCGCACCGTGGCCAGCGACAGGCGCAAGGTGCCGCCGGTGCTGAGGGCAAAGGGGGTGGTGACCCGGGACAGGTCGGCCCCGGCCTGCTTGAAACAGGACAGCTTGACCTTCAGGGTCTGCCATTGCCCCAGGGGGGCGGCCTTCAGCACGCTGGTCAGGTCCAGAGCGCCCGGCGCGGCAGGCCCGGTGCCGCTCCCCGGGCCGGAAATCAGCCAGACGGTGCCGGCCGGCGCCTCATCCACCCGATAGTCCACCTGCAAGGACAGGGCGCCGTTGGCCTGACGTGTCAAGTCCAGGCCGTTGCCGCCGGTCACGGCGATGGCGGCCTCCCCCTTGCCGGTCCAGCTCAGCTGACGGCCAGCACCTTGTATGCCGCCGGCATCCACCGGCTTCAGCGCCAGGGCGCCCGCCACCTCGGTCACCGTGCCGTCGCCCGGCACGGGCACGCTGGCGGCACCCTGGCGCAGCACGAAGCTCCACGGCGCGGGGTTGCGGCCCTTCACGAAATAGGTGTCGATGTTGGCCGCCGCCGCGTCCACACCTGACACCTCCGGCAATTGCGGCACGGTCACGGGCTTGGCGTCGGCGTAACGCAGGCCATAGCCGAAGGGGAACAGCGGATCATAGGGCTGGCGCAGTCGGTTCAGTGTCGCCTGCGCCGCCGTCTTGGGCCAGGAGTAGGAGAGCTTGCCGGTGAAGTCGTAGCGCGGCCGGCCCAGCATATCGCCCACCAGCACGTCAGCCACGCCGCCGCCCTCCGACCCCGGGAACCAAGCCGCCACGAAGGCGTCGGACGCGTTGATCTCCGGATTCACCCACAGCGGACGGCCGGACAGGAAGACGGACACCACCGGGATACCTTGGGCCTTCAGCTTCCTCAGCAGCGCCAGATCCTGCTTGTCGCCCGCCTGGAACTCCAGGCTGGGAATGTCGCCCTGGAACTCGGCATAGGGCATCTCGCCGAACACCACCACGGCCACGTCCGGCTTGGTGGTGTAGCTGCCGTCGGCGCTGAGGTCCACGGTGCCGCCGCCGGCGGTCACCGCCTGGCGGATGCCCTCATAGAGGGAAGTGGCGCCGGGGAAGTCGCTGTTCTTGTTGCCGGTGCCTTGCCACGACAGGGTCCAGCCGCCGGTCTGGCGGCCGATCTCGTCCGCCGCCTCCCCCACCACCAGAACGTGGGACTTGGCCTTCAACGGCAGCACCTGGCCGTTGTTCTTCAGCAGGACCAGGGATTTGCGCACAGCCTCGCGCGCCAGGGCACGGTGCTCGGCATTGCCGATGACGCCGTCCTTCAGCTCGAACGGGCGGGCGGGGTCGAACAGGCCCAGCTTGGTCTTCACCCGCAGGATGCGGCGCACGGCATCGTCGATGCGCGCCATGGGGATCGTGCCCGCCTTCACCTGGGCGACGGTGTTGGTGAACAGCGCCTTCCAGTCGTTGGGGGCCATGAACATGTCCAGGCCGGCCAGAACGGCGGCGGGACAGGAGTCCGCCGTGCAGCCCGGCACCTGGCCGTGGCCGTTCCAGTCGCCGACGACGAAGCCGTCGAAGCCCATGCGCCCCTTCAGCACGTCGGTCAGCAGCGACTTGTTGCCGTGCATCTTGGCACCCTGCCAGCTGGAGAAGCTGGCCATCACCGTCATGATGCCGGCGTCCACCGCCGCCGGATACCCCGCCGCGTGGATGCGGATCAGGTCCTGTTCGCTGACATCGGCGTCGCCCTGGTCCACGCCGTTGGTGGTGCCGCCGTCGCCCAGGAAATGCTTGGCCGAGGCCGCGACGTGCCCATGCTGCAGCGCCTGGCCGGCACCCGCCTGGCCCTGCAGGCCCAGCACCATCTCGCCCGCGTACTGGCGCACTATCTCCGGATCCTCGGAGTAGCCCTCATAGGTGCGGCCCCAGCGGTGGTCCTGCGGCACGGCCAGGGTGGGACCGAAAGCCCAGTCGATGCCGGCGGCGGCCGTCTCCTGCGCCGTGGCGACGCCGATGCGGCGGATCAGGGCGGGGTCGTGGGCGGCGCCCAGGGCGGAGTTGTGGGGGAACAGCGTGGCGCCCACCACGTTGTTGTTGCCGTGCACGGCGTCGATGCCGAACATGATGGGAATGGCCACGTGCCCGGGCCGTTCCGCCAGCGAGGCCGCGCGGAAGGCGCGCGCCGTCTCCACCCACTTGTCCGGGCCGGCGCGGTCGTCGCCGCCCGCCGGCGCGCTATCGCCGCCCGCGAGGATGGAGCCCAGGGGGTAATCGGCCAGGTCGGCCGGGGTCACGGTGGAAATGTCGGCCTGGATCATCTGGCCGACCTTGTCCTCCAAACTCATCCTGGCCATCAGGCCGGTCACGAAGGCTTCGGTCTTGGCGTCCACCAGGCCCTTGCTCTTGGCGGCCGGCCACAGCTCAGGGTGGGCGACGCCGCGGGCGCTGTCTGTCACGGTGGAAGCTGCCTTTTGCGGGGGATTTGAGGTTTGCCGGGCTGAAACCTGGGGCGGCGCCAGGGCCGCAAGCAGTAAAGCCGGCGTCACGGACGCCAGAAGGGCCATGCGGTGCTTCATGGGTGTTCCTTGTTCTTCTCAGGTCTTCTTGGGTGCCGCTAGCCGATGCCGCCACCCGCCCCGGACCTCCCTAGTGCCGGACAGGTGGATCCGCGGGGCCCCGTCCCACCTCTATTCCCGTCGGGATGGGCGGATTTCCAGGGGCGCGAATTAGTAGGATGATAACGCTATCATCCACCCCCCGCAAGCGAGCCACGCCTTGCCCCATGATACCGGTCACATTAGGATCACCGGCAACGGCGGCGCTGATCGCCGGTGACGGAGGAAACGGGCGCCCCAGCGCGGCCGGCGGCCCGACGGGCCCGCCGAATACCAATCCCCTGTCGTGACTGTCGATCCACCGAGGGGAAGGTCGCCTGCCCATGTCCAGCATATCGCGCCGGGAAATCCTGATGGCCAGCGCCGCCGCCCTGCTGTCGGCCAGCGCCACGCGGCCCGCCCTGGCGCAGGAGGCACCGCCCGCCGCCCCGGTGGCGCCCCTCCCCACCCCGGATCCGGCCCAGACGCTCTGGTACAACCAGCCCGCGGCGCAGTGGGTGGAGGCGCTGCCCGTGGGGAATGGCCGGCTGGGTGCCATGGTGTTCGGCGGCATTTCCATGGAACGGCTGCAGTTGAACGAGGACACCTTCTACGCCGGCGGGCCTTACGACGACGTTAATCCGGAGGCCAAGACCAACCTGCCCCAGGTGCGCGAGCTGATCTTCCAGGGCAAGTATAGGGAGGCGGAGGCGCTGGCCGGCGCCAAGCTGATGGCCAAACCCCTGAAGCAGATGCCCTACCAGACCCTGGGCGACGCCGTGCTGCTGTTCCAAAGCCTGGATACGGTGCACGACTATCACCGCCGGCTGGATCTCGACACCGCGGTGACCACCACCCGTCTTGTCAGCGGCGGCGGCGCCTGGTCGTCCACCCACACGCGCGAGGTTTTCGCCAGCGCGCCGGACCAGGTGATCGTCACCCGGCTCTCGGCCAACAAGCCGGGCCTGATCAGCGCCAACCTGTCGCTGCTGACGCCGCAGAACGCCACCTTGGTGGCGGATGGGCCGGACGGCCTGCTGCTGACCGGCATCAGCCCCAGCCGCTTCGGCATAGAGGGGCGGCTGAAATTCGCCGTGCGCCTGAAGGTCATCGCCAGCGGCGGCACGGTGCGGGCCGGCAGCGACGGCATCGTCATCGACCACGCGGATGAGGCCGTGGTGCTGATAACCGCCGCCACCGGCTATAGGCGCTACGACGACATCAGCGCCGATCCGGCGGCCCTGACGGCCGCCACCCTGGCCCAGGCCGCGGCCAAGCCGTATGCCCGGCTGCTGGCCGACCACGTGGCGGAGCATCAGCGCCTGTACCGCCGCGTGGCCCTGGACCTGGGGACGACGCCTGCCGCCGGCCTGCCCACGGATGAACGTGTGCGCGCCGCCGCCCCCCAGGACGACCCTGCCCTGGCCGCCCTCTACTTCAACTACGGCCGCTACCTGCTGATCAGCAGTTCCCGCCCCGGCGGCCAGCCTGCCAACCTGCAGGGCATTTGGAATGAACAGGTGGATCCGCCCTGGGAGTCCAAGTGGACCATCAACATCAACACCGAGATGAACTACTGGCCGGCGGAGCTGGTGGACCTGGGCGAATGTGTGCAGCCTTTGGTGGGCATGCTGAAGGACCTTTCGGAAACCGGCGCGCGGGCGGCACGGGACATGTACGGTGCCGGCGGCTGGATGGCCCACCACAACACCGACGTCTGGCGGGTGGTGGGGCCGCCGGACGGCCCCAAATGGGGCCTCTGGCCCATGGGCGGGGCGTGGCTCTGCCGTCACCTGTGGGACCATTACGACTATGGCCGGGACAAGGCGTTCCTGGCCGACATCTACCCCATCCTGAAGGGCGCCTCCCAGTTCTTCCTGAATACGCTCATGGTCCTGCCGGGCAGCGACTGGCTGGTTACCAACCCGTCGCTGTCACCGGAAAACGTGCACCCCCTGGGCACCTCGCTGTGCGCCGGTCCGGCCATGGACCGGCAGATCCTGCGCGATCTGTTCGCCATCGCCGTCAAGGCCGGCGAAATCCTGGGCAAGGACGCCGATTTCCGCGCCAAGGTGGCGGCCGCGCGCGAGCGCCTGCCGCCCGACCGCATCGGCGGGGCCGGCCAGTTGCAGGAATGGCTGGAGGATTGGGACATGCAGGCGCCGGAAATCCACCACCGCCACGTCTCCCACCTCTACGCTGTCTATCCCAGCGACCAGATCACCCGGCGGGACACGCCGGACCTCATCAAAGCCGCCCGCAAGACACTGGAGATCCGGGGGGACGACGCCACCGGCTGGGGCTTGGGCTGGCGCCTGAACCTGTGGGCGCGCCTCGGCGACGGCGACCATGCGCACGCGATCCTGAAGTTGCTGCTGGGCCCCGACCGCACCTACCCCAACCTGTTCGACGCCCACCCACCCTTCCAGATCGACGGCAACTTCGGCGGCACGGCCGGCATGGTGGAGATGCTGGTGCAAAGCATCGGCGACGATATCGAGCTGCTGCCCGCCCTGCCCCGCGCCTGGGGCCATGGCAGCCTGCGCGGCGTGCGGGTGCGCGGCCAGGGCCGGCTGGACTTGGTCTGGAAGGACGGCACGCTGGCGCAGGCGGCCCTGCGCAACGCCGGCGCGCAGCCGCAACGCTGGCAAGTGCGATTGGGCGAGGATGTGGTGGCGGTGACGGTGCCGGCCGGTGGTGAAAAGCGCGTGGCCCTGAAAAACGGCAGGCTGGCCCTCGCCTGAGGACCAGCCCACCGCTCCTCATGGATGCCCCTGCGCTCAGGCCGCGCGCAGCTGGGCCAGGAAGGCGTCGACCTGGGTGCGCAGTACCTGGGCCTCGCTGGTCAGCTCGGTGGAGGAGGCCTCGACCTCCGCCGACTTGCGGGCCGTCTTGCCGGCGCGTTCGTTGACACCGTAGATGTTCTCGGTGATCTCCTCCGTCGCCCGCGCCGTCTCGCCCACGTTGCTGACGATGGCCTGGGTGGCGGCACCCTGCTCCTGCACCGCGGCGGCGATGATGGAGGCGATCTCGTCGATGCGCCGGATGGTGGCGCCGATGTCGCCGATGGCCGTCACCGCCTGGCCGCTGGCCCCCTGGATGGCGCCGACGTGGGCGGCGATCTCCTCGGTCGCCTTGGCCGTTTGCGTCGCCAGGGTCTTCACCTCGCTGGCCACGACGGCGAAGCCCTTGCCAGCCTCACCCGCCCGCGCCGCCTCGATGGTGGCGTTCAAGGCCAGCAGGTTGGTCTGCCCAGCGATGTCACTGATCAGTTGGACCACGGCGCCGATGCGGTTGGCCACGTCGGCCAGGCCGTCGACCGTGCCGCGCGTCGCGTCTACCTGAACCACCGCCTCACGAGCCACAACGGCGGAATTCTCCACCTGCCGGCTGATCTCACCGATGGAGGAGGACAGTTCCTCGCTGGCCGTTGCCACGGTGCGCACGTTGCCGGCGGACTGGCTGGCGGCGGCCGACACGGTGGTGGTCTGCCGCAGGCTCTCCTCGGCGGCGGAGCCCAGCTCGCGAGCCGTCGTTTGGATGTCGGCGGCGGCCGTCGCCACCTTGTCCACAACCGCGCGCACCGTCGCCTCGAAATGGTCGGCCGCGCTGGCCATGGCGGCCTTGCGCTGGGCCTCGGCCTCGGCCTTTAGCGTCGCCTGCTCGGCCGCCAGCGCGTCGCCCTGGATCAGGCTTTCCTTGAACACCTCGACCGCGCGGGCCATGGCGCCGATCTCATCGCCGCGCGCCACGCCAGGCACATCCACCTGCCGGGCGCCGCCGGCCATGGTCTCCATGACGCCGCGCAGCAGCTCCACGGGGCGGGTGATGGACCGGCCCGTGGCCCAGGACAGCACCAGGCTCAGCGCGATGGCGATGCCGGCGAAAGTGAAGCCCAGAGCGCGGCCGTTGGCAGAGGCGGCGTCGAAGGCCTTCTCCGCATCCTCGGACTGCTTCAGGTTCAGCACCGCCATCTTCTCCAGGTTCTGGGTCATCTGGTCGCGCGCCTCGTCCACCTTGCCGTCAAGCTCACGAATGGCTGGGGTCAAGGCATCGGTTTTCTCCAGCGCCGGCAGCATCTGCTGCTCGAAGATAGCCATGTAGTCGCGTAAGCCCGCCTCAGCACCATCCAGGGCGGCCTTTTCCTCCGGCAGGTCGGCCTCGGCGCGCAGGTCCTTGAACATGGCCAGGATGCCCTGCTTCTTCTCGGCCCAGTCCTTGCGCGTCTCATCCAGGTTGTGGTTGATTTCCGCGTCCGCGACGATGGCGTAGAGGTCGTTGCCCGCCGATACGGCGCGCACCGATTTGGCGGCCACGCCCGAGGTGCCGGTCAGGGTCTTCTTGCTCTCGGCCAACCAACCCAGGGTCAGGGTGAAGACCCCCGCGATCAGCAGGATCATCAGCACCGTCATGGCCGAAGACAGGGTCAGTTTGTGTGCCAGTTTCATCGCGGGCCTCCGGGTTCGGTCACGAAATCCAAGTCAAAAATCAGAAGCGGATGGTGAAGCCGATGAAGGGGTTCACATCGTCGGCCGCCTTGCTGAGGCCGATGTTCACGCCGCCATCGACGGAGAAGTTCGGCGTCACCTGATAGGTCACGCCTAAGTCCAGGGTGGCGACGGTGGCGGCGTCGGGGCCGGTCTGCCGCTCGCCATACAGCTCGATATAGCCGTCCAGCACCTCGCCCAGCGGGTGGCTGAGGCTCATGGAAAAGGCCAGGTCGGGGTCGTAGCCGTCGCCGATGGCGTTGCGGTTCACGGCCAGCGTGGTCTGCGTGCCCAGTTCCCACTCCCCGCCCAGCTTAATGGCGAAGGGCACGCCGATGCCGCCCTCGAACGCGCCATTGCCGTAGGCGGTGGCGGCCGTAGGCAGCTTCACGAAGGGGATCAGGCCCAGGGCGGTCGTGCCCTCGCGATCATTACCCCACAGGTTGATCTTGGCCCGCACGGTCATGTCCGACCAACCGTGAAGCCGGGTGTGGCCGCCGCCCCGCTCGGACAGGCCCATGACGGTGTAGGCGGGGGCGATTATGTCGAATTCGGTGTCGTCCCAGACGCCGATGCGGATGTTGGGCGCCATGAAGACGGACTCGTGCTTGCGCGTGCCGTCGTCGTTATAGAAGTCGCGGTTGTGGCTGACGATGTCCGTCTCGACCTGGACGTGGCCCGGATCGATCGTGTAGGGGCCGTCGGTCTTGTCGGGCCGGTCGGGCGCGAATTCGCGCAGCTCCCCCTCCGCCGCCAGCGCCGACGTCAAACCCGGCGTGGCCAGCACGGCCAGCGCCAACAATCCGGTCCGGAAGTAGAAAGTCCGCAAAGCCAGCCCCGCCCGTGTCGCCTGTGACAAATCGTCTCTGCGACATCACGGTGCCAGGAATGGGTTTCCGGATGGTTAACCGAATGAACCTCCGAAAGTTTATCGGGTAATGAAGCCCCCATCGGGCGGCGCTGCGTGGCCGGGCTCGGCCCCGGGCTCCCTCGGTGGCACATTCCACCAGCCGCCGCCCAATGCCTGGAACAGGGCGGCGGTGTCCATCAGGCGCGCCGCCTGCGCCTGCACCAAGGCCAGCCGCGCCTGGGCCGCCGCCTGCTGGGCCGCCAGCACCGCCGTGGGCGCCGCCGCCCCCAGCTCCAGCTGGCGCCGGGCCAGGGTCAGGGCGTGGGACGCGGCCGCCTCCGCCCGCTGCGCCGCGGCCAGGGCATCGCCATCGCTTTTCAATGCCGACAGCGTATCAGCCACGTTCTGGAAGGCCAGTATCACGGTGGAGCGGTATTGCGCCGCCGCCTGGTCCAGGGCCGCCCGCGCCGCCTTTTCCTTGTGCGCCAGGCTGAACCCTTCGAACACCGGCTGGGTCAGGCTGGCGCCGAAGTTCCAGAAGCCGTTGCCGGCGGTGAACAGGCTGTTCAACGCCGAGGCGCTGGACCCCGCCGCCCCGCTGAGCGTGAGGTTGGGCAGGCGATTGGCCACGGCCATGCCGACATTGGCGCTGGCGACATGCAGGTTGGCGGCGGCCAGGCGGATGTCGGGCCGCTGTTCCACCACTCGGGCCGGCAGGCTGTAGGGCAGCTCCGCCGGCAGGACCAGGTCGCCCAGTTGGAAGGTTTCCGGTGTCGGGTCGGCTGGCATGCGGCCCAGCAGGGCGTTCAGCTGATGGCGCTGCTGTTCCAGCTGTTTTTCCAATGGCGGCAGCGTCTGCTCGGCTTGCGCCAGCGCCGTCTCCCCCGCCGCCACGTCGGCGGCCGAAACCTGGCCCAGGTCACGCTGGCGGCGCAGGATGGCCAGGGCTTTGCCGGCGTCGGCGATGATGGACTGGGCGGCGTCGATCTGGCCGCGCAGGCTGGCTTCCGTCACCGCTGCCACCACCACGTTGGACGTCAGGGTCAGGTAGGTCGCCTCGACCTGGAAGCGCTGGCCCTCGGTAGTGGCGTCCAGCGCCTCCTGCCCCCGCCGGGTGCCGCCCCACAGATCGGGGCTGTAGGACACCGACAGCTGCGGGGTGAACAGGTTCAGCTGCGGCGCGTTGTTGGCCGCCGTGGGCGCCACGGTGCCGGTGGGGTCCTTCTGCCGGGTGGCCTGGAAGCTGGCGTCAATGGCGGGCAGGAAGGAACCGGCATTGGCGTAGGCGTTTTCCCGCGCCACGCGCAGGGCCGCCTGCGCCGCCGCTACGTCGGCGTTGTGTGCCATGGCCTCACGTACCAGCCCGTCCAGGGCCGGCGACTTGAACAGCGCCCACCAGTCGGCCGGGATGTCGCGGCCGGCGAGCAGGCTCTGATCCGGCAGCTTGGGCGGCGGGGACAGCGCCGTCTTGGGCGGGGCGGCCGGCGTCTGGTAGTCCGGACCGGCGGCGCAGGCCGCGAGCAGCAGGGCGGGGATGAGATGCAGGACGCGGCGCATCATTCAGCCTCCCCCGGAGTGACAGGCAGGGCCGTGCGGCTGGAGAACAGGCTGATCAGCACCGGCAGCACCACCAGGATCAGGATGGGCGCCAGCAGGATGCCGCCCACCACCACCATGGCCAGCGGCCGCTGCACCTGGGAGCCAATGCCGTGCGACAGGGCCGCCGGCAGCAGGCCGACACAGGCGGCGATGCAGGTCATCATGACGGGACGCAGGCGCGTCTCCGCCGCCTTCACCAGCGCCGACGCCCGTTCCATGCCCGCGTGGACCAGCTGGTTGAAGTAGGAGATGACGATGATGCCCTCCATCACCGAGATGCCGAACAGGCCGATGAAGCCGATGGCGGCGGAGATGGAGAAGGGCGTGCCGGTGGCGGCCAGGATGAAGATGCCGCCGACCAGCGCCATGGGCATGACGCTGGCCGCCAGCAGCGTGTCGGTCATGGAGGCGAAGTTGAGGTACAGCAGCACGCAGATCAGCGCCAGGCTGACCGGGACGGCCACAGCCAGGCGGCGCACCGCATCCTGAAGGTTGCCGAATTCCCCCACCCATTCCAGGCGATAGCCGCCGGGCAGCTGCACCTGCTCCGCCACCTTCTGCTGCGCCTCCAGCACAGCGCTGCCCAGATCGCGTCCACGCACGCTGAACTTGATGGGGATGTAGCGGCCCTGCCCCTCGCGATAGATGAAGGACGCGCCGGAAACCATGCGGATGTCGGCCACGTCGGCCAGGGGGATGGGTGCCGTTCCCGTGCCCAGCGCGGTCGTCCCCACGGTGATGTGCCGGATGGCCTCCAGGCTGCCGCGATCCTCGGGCGATAGGCGCACCATGATGGGGAAGTTGCGATCGCTGCCATCCTCGTACAGGTTGCCCGCCGCCTGGCCGCCGATAGCGGCCTGGACAACGGCGTTGACGTCGCCGGTGGACAGGCTGTAGCGGGCGGCCTTGCCCCGGTCCACCGTGATCTTGATCGTGGGCTGGCCCAGCGACTTGAACACACCCAGGTCGGTCACGCCGGGCACGGTGGACATCACCTGCTTGATGCGGTTGGCAGTCTTCTCCAGCGTCTCAAGGTCGTTGCCGAACAGCTTGACCGAGTTCTCACCTTTGACGCCGCTGGCCGCCTCCTCCACATTGTCCTCGATGTATTGGGAGAAGTTGAACTCGATACCGGGGAAGCGCTCGGTCAGCTTCGCCTCGATGTCGCGGGTCAGGCGTTCCTTGTCCCAGCCCTTGGGCCAGCTGTCGAAGGGCTTCAGCGGCACGAAGAATTCGGCATTGAAGAAGCCGGTGGCGTCGGTACCGTCGTCGGGGCGCCCGTGCTGTGAGATAACGGTCTCCACCTCCGGATAGTCCTTGATGATGCGGCGAATGCCATCCACCGCCTCCGTCCCCGCCTCCAGCGAGATGGACAGGGGCAGGTTGGCGCGGATCCAGAGGTTGCCCTCTTCCAGGTGCGGCAGGAATTCCATGCCCATGAAACGGGTGCAGACGATGGCCAGCACCATCAGCGCGCCGGCCACGGCCAGCACCAAGCGCCTGTTGGCCAGGGCCAGGCGCAGCAGGGGTGGGTACAGGCGATGCAGCACGCGCACCACCACCGTGTCATGCTCCCGCACCTGTTCGGGCAGCAGGATGGCGCTCAAGGCGGGGGAGATGGTGAAGGTGGCGATCAGGCCGCCGGCGATGGCGTAGGCGTAGGTCTTGGCCATGGGGCCGAAGATGTGTCCCTCCACCCCCGACAGGGTGAACAGCGGCACGAAGCCGGCGATGATGATGGCGGCGGAGAAGAAGATGGCGCGGTTGACCTCGACGGCGGAGTTGGCGATGACGCCGAACCGGCCGCGCAGGATCACCTCCTGCCGCACGCTGTGCATGATGGAGGATTTGGCGAACCGCTCTTTGGGCGGCTGCGCCAGGTGGCGGAAGATGTTCTCCACCATGATGACGGTGGCGTCCACGATCAGGCCGAAGTCGATGGCGCCGACGGACAGCAGGTTGGCCGACTCCCCGCGCAGGGTCATGATCAGGATGGCGAAGAACAGGGCGAAGGGTACGGTGGCGGCAACGATGACGGCGCTGCGCAGGTCCCCCAGGAACAGCCACTGCACGAAGAAGATCAGGATGATGCCCATGACCATGTTGTGCAGCACGGTGTGGGTGGTCAGATCGATCAGGTCCGACCGGTCGTAGATGGTCTTGAGGTAGACTCCCGGCGGCAGGATGCCGGACGTGTTGATCTTCTCCATCTCCGCCTTGGCGGCCAGGATCGTGGGCTTGCTCTCGGCCCCCCGGCGCATCAGCACGATGCCCTGGACGATGTCGTCCTGGCCGTCGCGACCTGCGATGCCCAGGCGCGGCTGGTTGCCCACCGTGACGGTGGCGACGTCGCCCACCAGCACCGGCGTGCCGTTGTTGGCCGCCAGCATGGTGCCCCGGATGTCGTCCAGGGAATGGATCTGGCCCACGCCACGCACCACCATGGCCTGGTCGCCGATGTTCACCGTCTGGCCGCCGACATTGATGTTGGCGTTGTTCAGTGCCTGCAGTACGCCGGGAATGGTCAGGCCATAAGCGGTCAGCTTGCGCTGATCCACCGTCACCTCGTACGCCTTGGTCTTGCCGCCCCAGCCGGACACGTCGATGACGCCCGGCACGGCCTTGAACCGGCGCTGCAGCACCCAGTCCTGCAGGGTCTTGAGGTCGGTGACGGAATAGCCCGGCGGCCCCACCACCTGATAGCGCAGGATCTCGCCGATGGGGCTTTCCGGCGAAATGGCCGGCTGCACACCCGACGGCAGGTTGGACAGCTGCGACAGCTGGTTGACCACCCGCTGCACCGCCTCGTCATAGGTGAAGTCGTAGGTGAACTGGATCTTGATGTCCGACAGCCCGAACAGGGAGACGGAGCGGATGGCCGTGACGTGGGGGATGCCGGCCATCTGCACCTCGATGGGCACGGTGATGTAGCGCTCGATCTCCTCCGCCGACTGGCCGCTGTTCTGGGTCACGATCTCCACCATGGGCGGGACCGGATCGGGATAGGCCTCGATGTTCAGGCGCAGGAAGGCGCCCACGCCCACCACCAGCAGGACGGCCAGCGCCGCGAGCATCAGGACGCGCTGGCGCAACGCGAAAATGACGACCTTGTTCATGATCTCAGTCGCCCTGCGCCGCGCGGTCGATGAACAGGGCGCCCTTGGTCACCACGCTGTCCCCCGCCTTCAGGCCGCCCAACACCTCCACCAGCCCGTCCTGCTGCCGCCCCAGGGTCACGGGGCGCAGCGCCAGGGCGTGGTGGGCGGCATCGGCCACCCAGACGCGCGACACCTCACCCTCATGGATCACCGCCCGTTCCGGCACGGCCAGGGTCGGGGCCGGGCCGGTGGGGGTGGAGGCCCCAGGGTCGGTAAACAGGCGCACGGTCGCCATCATCTCTGGCTTCAGGGCGCCATCGGCGTTGTCCAGGGTGACGCGCACCGCCAGGCGCCGGGTGGCGGGGTCGATGGCCGGGGCCACCGCCGTCACCCGGCCCCGGAAGACCCGGGCCGGATAAGCGGGCACGCGCACCTCGACCTCCTGCCCCACGGCCACGGCGGCCGCGTCGGCCTCGCGCACATTGGCCAGCAGCCAGACGGTGGAAAGGTCGGCCAGGCTGAAGGCCATGGTGCCGCCGTTGGCCACCCCGTTGACGTACTGACCCGGGGAAACCTGACGCTGCAGCACCGTGCCGGCGACGGGTGCGCGCACCGGGGTCGGTGCCAAGGCGACCCCCTCATGCGTAAGGGCCGCGATCTCTTGTGGGGTGCGGCCCAGCACGCGCAGCCGGTCGCGGACGGCGGCCAGGGCCGCCTGCGCCGTGCGCGCGGCCGTTTCCGCCGTCACCAAGTCCACCTGGGCCTGCTGCCAATCCTTCAGGGCGCTACCGTCGGCCTGGTACAGGTCACGCTGGCGCTGTACCGTCACGCGGGCCTGGCGCAGCTGGGCATCGGCCGCAGCGGCGGCCGATGCGGCGGCCGCCAGGTCGCTGCGTCCCTGCGCCATGTCGGTGGCGTCGACGGTCATGAGGACAGCGTCCTTGGCCACGTGATCGCCGACGCGGGCGGTCACGGTACCCACCTGACCGGAAACGGGGGAATAGACCGGCGTTGTCGCCTCGTCATTGGCGGTCACCCGGCCATCGGTGTCGATGTGCGTCCGGAAGGGGTGTGGGGCCACGGTTTCCATGCCCAGCGTCGCCCACTGGCCCGGCGTCACCTGGAAGGTGCCGGGGGCCGCCTCCGGCTGGGACGGAGGAGGAGAAGGCACATCGCTTTCCCGGATCACGATCATCCCCACGACCGCGGCCACCAGCAAGGCGGCACCCAGCCACTGCAGCCCGCGACCGGGACCGGGAAGAAAGCGGAAAGAAGGCACCTTAAACACTCCACGCCACAGTCGCGGGCAGACGGCGGAAGGGCAAAACAGCCGCGTCGCGATGACGCATCCACACGGTGCACCGCAAAAATCAAGGAAACGCGGGATCGCACCTTTGCAGGAACGGGGCAATGGGCCATTTCAGCGCAGGTGCCGCCGGATTTATTGGAGGCATTCCTGAAATTCATGGTTAGCGCCTCATCGCTGTGTCGATTTGATTACGCGGCATCGCGCGCGCCCGGGGCGGGACGCTTGTTTTCCTTGGAATGCCCCCGTACAGCCGGTCCGCCCGCAGGCTTTCCCGGGCGGGCGGTGGAGTGTTGAGACGGCGCCCTTCGGCCGGCCGGGCCATTTGACGCAGGTCATAGGCCGAATGGCTGAGAACACGGTCGCACCCCTCCGCCCGTCGCCTTTTGTCATGCCGTCCGGCAGGCCGGATATTCCCATCCTCGACCCGCCTGGTGGGTGGATAGGCATTCCGGCGCGGCCCTTAGCGCTTTGGCCCGCCTGCCAGTTGCCACGGCAACCGGCCCTGCTATTTCCCGATTTGTTACCAGGGAAAGGCCGGATGGGCCCTTCCGAATGGATCATGAGATGCGCCGCTGGGGGGCCATCGAGGAAGGTCTGGAGATCGCCTGTGCTGAACGCCTTGCGCAACCTTTTGTCGATCACCGTCGTTCTTCTGCTGCTGGTTCCCTTGACGGACCTGGCCATGCAGGTGCTGCCCCCTGTCATCGGCGCGTTGCCGCCGCTGCTGGTGGGTCTGGTCTTCCTGGCCTTCATGGGCCAGGTGCTGGTGGCCGCCGTCCGGCACGCGCGCCTGCCCAGCATCCACCTGCCCAAGACTGGAACCGGTCCCCGTGCCGGCTCCCTGACGAGAGAGATCGCGCCATGAACGCCCCCCTTCGCAACATCCTTTACGCCATCCTCAGCCTGCTGCTGATCATCATGCTGGTGGATTTGGCCGTGACCCTGCTGCCGCCCATCCTGGCAGAGGTGTTGCGCATCATCGTCGGCATCGGTGTCTTCCTGTTCCTGCTGCAGTTCTTGGCAGGCCTGTTCCGCAGGACGCCATGACGCCCTGAGGTCTCCACGACGCGAATAGGCCTGGCCGCCATCGCCAGGCCTATTCCTTTTGTTCCCCTTTTGGACCTCTTTCCCCTTGACGGCGACCGCGTGTTCCCACACTCCATAAGGGCAAACCGCAAGGGGAGATGCACGCGATGCGCAAGGGTCTTCGGAACACCGCCACGGCTTTGTTTATGGCCGCCTGTCTGGCCGGCGGCACCGCCCTGGCTGCTGACGCCGCTGGGGGCGCGTCGGTTCCCGGGGACAAGCAGACGCCGGGCCACCACACCTACATGTTCGTGCTGAGCTGGGAGCCGGAGTTCTGCTACCTGCACGGCGATGGCCATCCGGAATGTGCCGCCGGCGACCGCGCCACCAGCTTCGGCGCCACCCACCTGACCCTGCATGGCCTGTGGCCGCAGTGGAGCAGCGCGTGCTCCCTCTCCGCCAAGGACAACGACCCCACCTGGAAGGACCGCGTGCTGCCGCCCCTGTCGCCGGCGGTGCAAGGTACGCTGGCGGAGGTCATGCCCGGCATCGCCTCCGGCCTCACCTTGCATGAATGGCAGAAGCACGGCTATTGCAGCGGCCTGTCCGCCGACCAGTACTATGCCCAGGCCGGCGCCATGGTGAAAACGCTGGGGGCTGCGAAGGCGGGTACCCTGCTGGCCGAGGCCACGGGCAAGAGCGTGACGCGCAAGGCCCTCTGCGACGCCCTGGCCGCCGACTTCGGCGAAGCCGCGCGCCAGTCCGCCGTGCTGGGCACGGGCAAGGCCGCCTTCCTGACCCAGATCACCTTCACCCTGAAGGCGGCCGACGACGGCACCACCGCCCTGGACGCCGCCCACCTGACCGACAGCCCCGCCGACCAGGCCGGCCGCTGCGACAAGGGCAACCCGGATGAGGCGCTGAAGGTGGCGGGGTTCAAGTAAGAGCCGATATTATAGAAAATACTGGGGGGGGGGGAGAGAGGGACGGAGGAAGCCTTGGAAGTCCGAAAAATCCCAAAACCAAAGGAAACGTGAGAATGTATATCAATATAGAGGATTTTATTAGAAATAATTTAATGAATTATCGACGGTTAACACCAATGATCATTTCTATAATTGAAGGAATTCTCCGGTCAAATGATATAGATTTCCTTAGTGTTACAGGAAGAACAAAAACAAAAGAAAGCATCATAGGAAAACAACGACGGAAAGAGTATAAAGATTTTGCTAAAAAATTTACAGATATATCTGGAGTCAGAATAATTACATTCTTGAACTCGGACGTCAAT
The DNA here is from genome assembly GCF_007828035.1 of Nitrospirillum amazonense. Classification (GTDB taxonomy): domain Bacteria; phylum Pseudomonadota; class Alphaproteobacteria; order Azospirillales; family Azospirillaceae; genus Nitrospirillum; species Nitrospirillum amazonense. The sequence continues at coordinate 357,842 of NZ_VITV01000003.1, forward strand.
TCAATAGAAGAGATTATTAAACGAACTTTTGAAATCGACAAGGAAAACAGCCTCGACAGAGCCGGCTCTCTCGGAACTGACCGGATCGGATATCGCTCGGTCCATTATGTCTGCACACTTGGCGAAGCCCGAGCCGGCATTGCCGAATATAGCAGTTTATGCGATCTAAAGTTCGAAATTCAAATACGCACAGTGCTTCAGCATGCGTGGGCAGAGCTAGCTCATGACCGTTCATACAAATTTGGGGCCACGCTTCCCCCGAATTTAGAACGTCAAATTAACCTATATTCCGGTCTCCTCGAGCTTGCGGATAAGGGATTTGAAGAAATCTCAAATTCTATAGATTCTTATGCTAAAGAAATTGCTAAATCATCACCGGTCGAACTCAACGATAAAGTCATAGACTCAATAACATTTGTTAAATTCATGACTAATTTCCTTACAGTGAATAAAATAGAAACGAAACGCAAAATAGACGACGAAAGCGTATCGACATGCATCAGTGAGCTACATGAATATGGACTTAACTCTGTCGCAGATCTTAATAGTATTATTTCTGATGACGCCATAGAATCTCTAAAACAAGAAATAGCCCCCAAATCAGTAATCGGCATTATCCGATTACTGATGCTTTTTCATGACATCGATCGTTATTTTTCCCGTGTCAATTTCAGTTGGGGGAGAATACACAAAGGAACTTACGACACGCTCACCAGAAAATACGAAGACAAAAAAATACAGTCAATTCTAAAAGATAAAAATGTCGAAATAGTGAAGCCAGAATGAACAACAAATCATTTAATCTTAAAATATTTCGCAACTAGAGCATCGAGCTCCAACGCGGAATCGGGGGATTCCCTTGAGACGCTGGATGTGATTCATCTTTATCGGAGGTGGATCATGGGCAAGCCGTATTCAGAGGACCTTCGGGAACGGGTTGAGGCCCGGATAGCGGCGGGTCATTCCCGCCGAGAAGCATCGCGGCACTTCGGTGTAAGCGCGAGCTTCGCTGTGAAGTTGGCGCAGCGTGTTGTGGCTACTGGGTCGATTGAACCGGGACGCCAGGGCCGACCTCCCGGCGACGGCAAACTGGCAAAGCATATGCCCCAGTTGGTCGCTTGGGTGGAGGCGCAAGCCGACATCTCGATGCCGGAGTTGGCCGCGAAGCTAGCAGCCACCACGGGCGTTGTCGCGCACCGGCTTCGCTGTCGCGGGCTTTGCTGAAGGCAGGGTTCAGCACCAAAAAAAACACTGCTGGCATCCGAGTGCGAACGCGCTGACATCCGCGAGGGCCGCCAAGTTTGGCGGACGCACCGTCAGCCGCGCATGCGCCAGGAGCCCCACCGCCTGGTCTTCATCGATGAGACCGCTACAACCACCAAGATGACTCGCCTGCGCGGCCGAGCACGGCGGGGACAGCGCCTCAGGGCCCAAGCCCCCTTCGGCCATTGGAAGACGCAGACCTTCATCGCCGCCCTGCCCTGCGATGGTCTGACCGCTCCATGGATCATCAACCAGCCGATGAACCGGGTTCTCTTCGAGGCTTATGTCGAAACCCAGCTGGCACCCACGCTCAGTCCGGGCGACGTCGTCATCCTCGACAACCTGGCCAGCCATAAGAGCGAGAAGGCCAAGGCCATCCTCAAGGAGGCGGGCGCCTGGTTCCTCTTCCTGCGGCCTTACAGCCCTGATCTGAACCCTATCGAGATGGCCTTTGCCAAGCTCAAGGCTCACCTCAGGCGCATCGGCGCCAGGACCATTGACGATCTCTGGAAGGCCATCGGAAACATCTGCGACCTCTACGATCCAGATGAATGCTGGAACTACCTCAAGGCCGCAGGGTATGCGTCCGATTAAAGGCTCGATGCTCTAATACAATAAGAATCAGCGCAAATTAGTGATCTCTCAGCTATGTAATAAAAAAAGGCGACGCCCGCGAGGACGCCGCCTTTTATCATTCCGTAACCGGAACTGCCCTTACGACACCAGCGGCGGCAGGGGCTGCGGGCCCGCAGCCTGTTCGATGACGTGGCCGACCTTCAGCACGGTTGCCTCATTAAACGGACGGCCCAGCACCTGCAGGCCCAGGGGCAGGCCCTCGCCGCTCAGGCCGGCCGGCACCGACAGGCCGGGCAGGCCCGCCAGGTTGGCCGGAACGGTGAAGACGTCGTTCAGGTACATGGCGATGGGATCGTCCATCTTCTCGCCGATGCCGAAGGCGGCCGACGGGGCGGTGGGCGTCAGGATGACGTCGCACAGCTCGTACGCCTTGGTGAAGTCCTCGGCAATGCGGGCGCGCACCTTCTGCGCCTTCAGGTAATAGGCGTCGTAGTAGCCGGCCGACAGCACGTAGGTGCCGATCATAATGCGGCGCTTCACCTCGGCGCCGAAGCCCTCGGCACGGGTGTTCTCGTACATCTCCTTGAGGTCCTTACCCTCGACGCGCAGGCCGAAGCGCACGCCGTCATAGCGGGCCAGGTTGGAGGAGGCCTCGGCCGGGGCCACGATGTAGTAGGCCGGCAGGGCGTACTTGGTGTGCGGCAGGCTGATCTCCACCGGCGTGGCGCCGGCGGCCTTCAGCCATTCGATGCCCTGCTGCCACAGCTTCTCGATCTCCGCCGGCATGCCATCGACGCGGTATTCCTTGGGAATGCCCACGCGCAGGCCGCGGATGTCGCCGGTCAGGGCGGCGGCATAGTCCGGCACCGGCACATCGATGGAGGTGCTGTCCTTGGGGTCGTAACCGGCCATGGAGCGCAGCATGAGCGCCGCGTCCTTCACCGTGCGGGTCATGGGGCCTGCCTGGTCCAGGGACGAGGCGAAGGCGACGATGCCCCAGCGCGAGCAGCGGCCATAGGTCGGCTTGATGCCGACGATGCCGACGAAGCTGGCCGGCTGGCGGATGGAACCACCGGTATCGGTGCCGGTGGCGCCCAGCGCCAGGCGGGCGGCCACGGCGGCGGCCGAGCCACCCGAGGACCCGCCGGGCACCAGCTTGCGGGTGAAGTTGCCGGCTTCGTCCTTGGGCGACCACGGGCTGATCACCGGGCCGTAGTGGCTGGTGATGTTGGCCGAACCCATGGCGAATTCGTCCAGGTTCAGCTTGCCCAGCATGACGGCGCCGTCGCGGAACAGCTGGGTGGTCACCGTGCTCTCATACGGCGGGACGAAGCCGTCCAGGATGTGGCTGGCGGCCGTGGTCTGCACGCCCTCGGTGCAGAACAGGTCCTTGATGCCCAGGGGCAGGCCGTCCAGGGCCCGCTGCTCACCCTTGGCGTAGCGGGCGTCGGCGTCGGCCGCCTGCTTCAGCGCCACGTCCGGCGTCTCGATGATGTAGGCGTTCAGCTCCTTGGCCGCTGCCATGGCGTCCAGGTGCGCCTGGGTCAGCTCGACGGCGGTGAACTCCTTGGCGGCCAGGCCGGCCAAGGCGTCGGCCATGGTCAGGTGGGTCAGCTTCGTCATCACTCGACAACCTTGGGCACGGAAAAGAAATTCTCGGTGGCGTCGGTGGCGTTGGCGACCACCTTTTCCGGATAACCGCCGTCGGTCACGGCATCGGGGCGCCGGCGCAGGTTGGCGGCGACCACGCTGGTCATCGGTTCCACGTTTTGGGTGTCCACCTCGCCCAACATCTCCACCCAATGCATGATGGTGTTGAGTTCGCCGGCCAGCTGCTCCAGATCGGAGTCCGGGACCTTGATGCGGGCGAGATGCGCGATCTTCGCCACGGTGGCCTTGTCGAGGGACATGGTGCTAAGTCTCTCCTTCGGAATAAGGAGCCACGGGGGCGATGACAGGCGGCGTGTCGTATGCCGCCGGCCCCCGGGCGGCGCGGAAGGTAACACCCGGTATGGCGATCCGCAACATCAGGGACCTCAAGGCCCAGCTGCCCCCCGGCGGGCGGCTGATGGGCCTGGATCTGGGGTCCAAAACCATAGGCATGGCGATCTCCGATCCCGGCCTGACCGTGGCCTCGCCGGTCGGCACCATCACGCGGCGCAAGTTCACGACCGACGTGCAGGATCTGGCCAAGGAGCTGCGCGGCCGCAACGTCGCCGGCTTCGTCATCGGCCTGCCCCGCAACATGGACGGCAGCGACGGCCCGGCCGCCCAATCCGCCCGCAGCTTCGCCCAGAACCTGATCGAACAGCCCCACCTGCTGGGCGGCCAGGTACCCGAGATCGCCTTCTGGGACGAACGCCTGTCCACCTCGGCCGTCAGCCGCATGATGATCGAGTGGGACATGACCCGCAAACGCCGGGACGAGGTGGTCGACCGCATGGCCGCGGCCTACATCCTTCAGGGCGCCCTGGACTTCATGGCGGCCGAGGCCGCGCGCGCCGCCCTGGCCGCCCGCGACGAAGCGAAGGGTGACGCGGCGGGCCTGGATGGAAGACACGATGAAGAAGATCGCGACCGGGACGACTGACCAGGCATGCTGCAGGTCCTGACGGCGCTGGCGCCCACCTTCCTGCTGATCGCGATCGGCTTCGGGTTGCGGCATTTCAAGCTGATCGACGCCGCCTTCTGGGGTGCGGCCGAACGGCTGATCTATTACCTGCTGTTCCCCGCGCTGCTGATCGACGGCACCGCCAAGACCGACCTGTCGGGCATGGACATCTGGGCCATGGGCGGCGCCCTGGTGGGCGGCATCCTGCTGCTGAGCGCCGGCCTGCAGTTGACCTGCCGGCGCCTGTCGGGCAGCGATCCGGCCTACACCTCCGTCTTCCAGGGGGCGGTGCGGGTCAACACCTATGTCGCCATGGCCTTGGGCGCCGCGCTGCTGGGCCCGCACGGCACGGCCCTGATGGCCATCGGCGTGCTGTTCTGCATGCCCACGGTGAACATCCTCAGCATCCTGGTAATGCAGCGCCACGGGGACATGCCGGCCGGCATGAAGCGTCATCCCCTGCGCACCCTGTGGCAGATCCTGAGCAACCCGCTGGTCTGCTCTGTCATCGTGGGCGCCGCCCTGAATCTGGCCGGCGTGCGGCAGATTCCGGTGGTATCGCCCGTCATGAACGTGCTGGGCCAGGCCAGCCTGCCGCTGGGCCTGCTGGCCGTCGGCGCCGGCCTGGGCTTTTCCGCCATCCGGGGGGCCAAGGTGGCGGTGGCCATCAGCAGCGTGGCCCGTTTGGCCGTCCTGCCCGTTGTCACCGCACTGCTGGCCAAGGCGCTGGGTGTCCAGGGCAACGCCTTCGTCGCCGTGGTGCTGTACAACGCCCTGCCCACCTCCGTCAGCGCCTATGTCCTGGCCCGCCAGATGGGCGGCGACGCCCCGCTGATGGCGGGCATCATCACCGTCCAGACCCTGGCGGCGGCCATCACCCTACCGGTGCTTCTGGCCATGTTGACCGCCTGAAACGACTTCGGCGGCGCAGGGGTGTCCTACGCCGCCGATCGTCACGTCAAAACGCCCACGCGCGTCAGTGCATGGACACCGCGCGGGGGGCGCCGCCGGTCTTGGCGGCGGGCTTGCCCGACAGCAGGTGCAGGCCGGTCAGCAGGCCGTAGCCGGCGATCATCAAGTAGCAGACCACCGGCACGATGAAGGCCAGCACCAGGCTGGTCAGGTCGGCGACCTTGCCCGTGATCATGGGCACCACGGCACCGCCGAAGATGGCCAGGCACAGCATGCCGGCACCCTGGGGTGTCTCTTCCTCCAGCCCATCGATGGCGATGGTGAAGATGGTGGGGAACATGATGGAGTTGCACAGGCCCACCGACAGGATGGTGGCCATGGCCAGCGTGCCGCTGCTGGCCATGGACAGGCTGACCAGCAGGGCGGCGGCCAGCGAACATGCCATCAGCACGATGCCGGGCCGGGCGAAGCGCAGCACCACGGAACCGATGAAGCGGCCAAACATGGCGCCGCCCCAGTACAGGCTGACCAGCACGGCGGCCTTGGATTCCGGGGTGTTCAGCACGTCGTGCAGGTGGATCACGCCGGCGAACCAGGTGCCCAGCTCGGACGCCGCGTCCCGCGTGCGGTCGAGGATCAGGTAGTTGACCATGGCGCTGCCGATGGACACCTCCGCCCCGACGTAGACGAAGATGGAAACCACACCCAGGGCCAACTGGCTGTGGCGCAGCACCTTCAGGCTGAGGCCGCTGCCCGACTGCTGGTCGGTGGCGGCCCCCTCACGGCCCCGCAGGAACCAGAACAGCATGGACAGGACGACCAGCAGGGCTGCGATCATCAGGAAGGGCACGTGCACGCCGCGCGTGCTGGCATCCCCGTCCGCCGCCTTGGACAGGATGAAGACGGAACCGAGGATGGGGCCGATGGTAGTGCCGAAGGAATTGAAGGCCTGGGCCAGGTTCAGACGGCTAGACGCCGTTTCCGGCCGGCCCAGCAGCGACATCAGCGGGTTGGCCGCCACCTGCAGCACGGTAATACCACCCGCCATGACGAACAGCGCCAGCAGGAAAGCGGCGAACAGGCCCATGCTGGAGGCGGGCACGAACAGCAGGCAGCCCAAGGTCATGATGACCAAACCGGCGACGATGCCGCGCAGATAGCCCAGGCGCGCCAGCAGGGCGCCCGCCGGGACCGACACGACGAAATAGGCCAGGAAGAAGGCGAACTGCACCAGCATCGCCTCGGTGTAGTTCAGCGAGAACTGTTCCTTCAGCTTGGGGATCACGGCGTCCACGATAGACGTGGCGAAGCCCCAGGCGAAGAACAGCATGACGACGATCGGGGCCAGCGACGTCATGGATTTATTGTGGGCGGATGCGGTCGACATCGATCGTTCGTCCAGTCGGTATGATAAGTCCGGGCCCGAGGGGTTTGACATCCGCCGGGCCCGGGTTCAATGGCTATTACGACACATTCGTATTTTATTGCGTTGCGAAATGAAATTTTCCGCAACGCAGCATATTTAGTTCGACGCCGCCTTGGTCCGCTGCTCGGCCACCTTCTGCGCCAGGTCCAGCCGGTCCTTCATCGGGTCGACCTCCAGCACGGGCCCCTTGGTGCCGAAGTCCATCAGGCGTTCATCCTGGCCCGCCTTGAAGGGCGTCCAGGCCGGCAATCCCTGGGGCTCCGGCTTGCCCGTCTTGGCGAAGGCCACCCAGTAGGCGTGCGCCGCCTTGGCCGCCGCCGCGTCCGCCGCCGTCAGCGCATCGCCGTAGCGGGCCTTAACCGTATCGAAGACGAAGGGGATTTCCGTCGCGTGCGGCGTGCCCCACCATTCCTTGCGCATGCTCTCCGCCACATAGGAATAGCGGAACAGGTAGACGGGTGATTTGTGGGCCGACAGCAGGCGGGCGGTCTCGCGCGCCGGCTCGATGAACATGAAGGCGCCGGCAACACGGTGGCCAATCAGCTTCACGTCGCGCGACCCGTCGGGATCGAACAGGGCCAGCGCCTTGTCCTTGTCAGCGCCGAACGGTGCCAGCACATCGTCCAGCGAACCGCCGAAGAAGAAGCCATCGGCCCCGGTGGCGCCCACCATCACCGGCACGTCGGCGCCCGCCCCCGCCGCATAGGCCGTCACCGGCGCCGAATAGCGGACCACGGCGCCATCCACCATGGGTCCGGAATAGGTCGGCACGTTCATGGTCGCCATGTTCAGGCCGTCCACCACCGCCTCGGCCGGCAAGGCGCGCAGGGCCGCCAGGCCAGCGGCACCCGTATCGGTGATGCCGTGCTGGGCGGCATAGGCCAGGCCCGATTTTTCCGCCGATGGCGCGTCACCGTCCGCATGCAGGGGCGGTGTGGGCAGGATGCGTTCGCGTCCGGCACCCGACTGGACGATGCCCCGGTTGAACAGCCCCTTGGCCATGGGCGAGGTCAGCAGGGTGTGAACGGAGATGCCGCCCGCGGATTCACCGAAGATGGTGACATTGTCAGGGTCGCCGCCGAAGGCGGTGATGTTGCGCTTCACCCATTGCAGGGCCGCCAACTGGTCGAGATAGCCATAGTTGCCCACAGGGCCCTGCCCCGCCTCCGCCACCAGGGCGGGATGGGCGAAGAAGCCGAAGCGGCCGACGCGGTAGTTGAAGCTGACCAGCACCACGCCGTCACGGGCGAAGTTCGATCCGTCATAAACGGCGGGGGAACTGCCGCCGTTCACGAATCCGCCCCCGTAGATCCACACCATCACCGACCGCTTGGCACCCGGCTTGACGGTGTCGGCAGGTGCCCAGACGTTCAAGTACAGGCAATCCTCCGCCGGGGCGACACCCAGGGGGGCCGCATCGCCCGGCAATGGTTTCTGCATGCAGTCGGCGCCATACTGGGCGCCGGAGCGCACGCCGGCCCAGGCGGCGGCCGGCTGCGGCGGGCGCCAGCGCAAGGGGCCCACCGGCGGGGCGGCGAAGGGGATGCCCTTGAACGCCGCCACATCGCCGCTGACCACGCCGGAGACCCGGCCCTGTTCCACCTGCACCACCGGCGCTTCCGCCGCGAACGCCGGCCGGGCAGTGGTCAGCAACAGCGCCGCGACCGCGATCCGCTTCATCATCTTGGACATCGCATTTCCCCTTGTCAGGATCATCGCCACCGGTCGCAGCTTGGCCGGAACCGGCAGCGATCCAAGTTCCAAAAAGGCTTATGGCTGGCGGGTGGAGGCCTTGACGGCCGCCCCGCCCTTGAGATCCAGGTCGGTGGCCGAAGCCCCCACGGCCACCTGATAGTCGCCGGCCTTGACCTGCCAGGCGTGCGCGGCCTCATCGAAGCTGCCCAGCAGTCGGGTGTCGGCGGTGACGGTCACGCGCTTCTTTTCCCCCGGGGCCAGGGTCACCTTGGACCAACCGATCAGGCGCTGGGTCTTGGTGCCGGCGGCGTTGGTCAGATAGACCTGGGGCACGTCCTGGCCGGGGCGCTTGCCGGTGTTGGTGACCTCGAAGCTGACGGTCAGGGTGTCGCCACCCGTCACCTTCACGTCGCCATAGCTGAAGTGGCTGTAGCTAAGGCCGTAGCCGAAGGGGAACAGGGGCTTGGCCCCCGTCTTGGCGTAATGGCGATAGCCGATGTCGGCGCCCTCCGTATAGGTGATCTCGGCCGGGCTGAATTCCGGCTTGTCGGCGCCGGGGATGTCCTTGCGCAGCAACTGGGCGTCGCTTGCCGGGAAGGTGATGGGCAGGCGACCGGAGGGATTGGCGTCACCGAACAGGATGTCGGCGATGGCCTCGCCCCCCCGGCTGCCGGGATACCAGGCCTCCACCACGCCGGCCACCTTATCCAGCCAGGGCATGTGCACCGGCCCGCCCGTCTCCAGCACCACGATGGTGTTGGGGTTGGCGGCGGCCACGGCGGCGATCAGGGCGTCCTGGCCGTTGGGCAGGCTGAGGTCCGGCGCGTCGGCGCCCTCGCTCATCCACTGGGTGGCGAAGACGATGGCCACGTCCGTGGTCTTTGCCACGGCCGCCGCCTCCGCCGGATAGGAGCCGTCGTTGAAGCGAACCGCCTTCTCCCCCGCCTTGGCGCGGATGGCCTTCAGGGGAGAGGACGCGTGATAGACCACGGTGCGGAAGGCGCCCATCATGCCATCGCCACCCAAAGGAATGCTGGCCCCCGGGCCCGCGTCCGACACCACCTGGGAAGAGCCGCCGCCCGACAGCACGCCGGCGTTGGCGAAGCCGCCGATGACGGTGATGGTCTTGCCTTTCGTGGCCAGGGGCAGCAGATCGCCCTTGTTCTTCAGCAGGACGATGCCCTCGGTCCCGGCCGCCTTGGTCACCTGGGCATGGGCGTCGAAATCGATGGGCGCCTTGGCCGCCGGGTTGTCGAACAGGCCCGCCGCGAACATGGAGCGCAGGATGCGCCGCGTCATGTCGGACAGGCGCTCCGCCGGCACCGTCTTGTCCTGGACGGCGGACTTCAGCGGCTCATTGAACCAGACCTTGCCTCCGGGGCTCAGCATGACGTCGATCTGCTCACCCGATTCCTGGTCCAGGCCATTCACAGCCGCCTGCACGCTATGGACCGCACCCCAGTCGGACATGACCCAGCCGGGATAGGCCCAGTCGGTCTTCAGCACCTGGTTCAGCAGGAAGGGGTTGTCGCAGGCATAGGCGCCGTTGACCTTGTTGTAGGCGCACATGACGGAGCCGGGCTTGCCCTTCTCGATGGCGATCTGGAAGGCCAGCAGGTCGCTTTCGCGCGCCGCCGCCTCCCCGATCTTGGCATCCAGGGTCATGCGCTGGGTTTCCTGGTCGTTCACCGCGAAGTGCTTGATGGTGGAAACGACGTTCTGGTCCTGGATGCCCCGGATGGATTCACCGCCCAGGGTGCCGGCCAGCAAGGGATCTTCGCCCAGATATTCGAAGTTGCGGCCGTTGCGCGGGTCGCGCGCCAGGTTGACGCCGCCGGCCAGCAGGACGTTCAGCCCCTTGGCGTGAGCCTCCCTCCCGATCATGGCGCCGCCCTTGTAAGCGGTTTCGGGGTTCCAGGTGGATGCCAGCGACAGGCCGGACGGCAGGGCCGTGGACGGGTCGCCCGGCCGCACGTTCATGGGGTTGGCGACGCCCAGGCTGGCGTCGCTTTCCTGCAGGGCCGGGATGCCCAGGCGCGGCACGCCGGGGATGTAGCCGGCGGACCCGATGGCGCCTTCCGGCAACTTGGCGCCCAGGAAGGGCATGGCCATGGGCCCGTGGACCAGGCCGATGCGCTCGTCCACCGTCAATTCCTTGTTCAACAGGTCGGCGCGCTGGTCCGGCGACAGCTTGGTATCCATCCACGGCCGCGCCGCCTCAGCGGCCAGGGCGGTGGTCGCCAACGGAGCGGTGAACGAGAGCGACAGGGCCGTGCCCAGCAGCAGGACGCGGGTGCGATCGGTCATGGGGTACGTTTCCATCCGGTTGTTTTGGTCAGGCTTCAGGGTCATGACTGCGGCATCGCGATGATGACGCGGCGATAGCGGGTCAGCGGCAACGGGCCGCCGCCCGTCACCTCCAGGATCAGGTGCAACTGCTGCGGACCCGGCAGCAGGGGCCGGGCGGTCGGGGCGGTGATGGTGGCCTTGGCGGTGTCGGCGCCGGCGATGCCCAGCTCCGGCACCACCACCAGGGCGTCCTGCCAGGTACTGGGCTCCTTGTACTGCCACCAGCGGAAGGTCAGCGGGCCGCCATCCGGGTTGATGGAGGCGTCCGCGTCCAGGGTGGCGCTTTCCCCCGGGCGCAGGGTCAGATGCAGCGGCTCGCTGCCACCCTGCCCGTTCACCACCACCTGGGGCGGATGGCTGGCCTGGGCGTGATCCGCCGTCAGCGTCCAGCCGATGCGGGCGGCGAAGTCGTTCTGGTAGGCCTCGCGCCAGCGCCAGATGGTGGCCTGGGCGTTACGATGGGGCCGGCCGTCGCCGCCCACGGCCGTATCCACCACATCGGTATGCAGCCCCATGCCCTCATTCGCCAGGCCATATCGCCCGCCCCAGCCGCCGTAGTCGGGATGATCCGGCGCGTTCAGGCCGTTATCGACCAAGTAGAGGAAGGACGGCGTGTCCCCCTCCATGATGAATTTCCATTGGGGATAAAGGCCGCCCAGCGGCCCTTTGCGGATATGGGCGTCGATCCAGTCGTGGGAGACGGAGGCGCTGTCCGGCCCGGGGAACTGATAGAAATCCTCCCCCGACATGCCGGTCCAGATGGCGGTGGAATAGTGGCTGAAGGCGTGGACGCTGCCGATCCAGAACAGCTGGGGATACCGGGCGCGGATCCAGGGGCCGCTGTCGTCCTGGTCGGAAATGGCATAAACCCGCAGGCGGGCGACGAAGGCGGCCACCTGGTCCGGCGTGCGGGTGGCCGCCACATGGTGCAGCGCCTGCGCCAGCACGTTGGCGCCGCCCCAGATGGTAACCCAGAGCGGCCGAGGATTGGGGTCGTCCACGGCGGCGATCAGCGCGTCGGACGCGGCGCTGTCCCGCCCCTCCCCCACGCCGGCCAGGCCGTAAAGCGCCGGCCCCGCCGTGACCCGGTCCAACAGCGCCTGGGCATCGGGATAGGCCGGATCATGCGCCCGCAGATTGGGTAGCACCTGACCATAAGCCTGGATGCGTTCCCGCAGCCGCTCCGGGTGCACCTGGTCCCGGAGCCAGGTGGAGGTGGTGGCCGCCATGCCGGCCACGTCCATCTGGTCGGTATAGAGCAGGAAGCGGACGAAGGACTCCTCATCATCCGGCTCGTTGGCGATGTCGGTCAGCACGAAGACCCGCGGCTTGGCCGGCGCCGCCTGGACGGCAGGGGCCGAGGCCAGCAGGGCCATCAGCAGAAGCGGCGCCCACACCCACCACCGGTTCATCATCGTCCAGCGCCCCCGCTGCCGATGGGGTACAGCGGGTCCTTGCTGTCGTGCGGCACGTCCGACGCCTGGGCCGCCACCGCCGCCATGCTGCGCGGCAGCTCGAACGGCAGGTGGCCCTGCGCCGCCACCTTGCCGGTGACCACATCCAGGAAGGCCCGGTCACTGACGCCGAAATCGGCATAGAGGCGGGTGGCCTTGTCGCGGATGTTGGTCAGAATGGCCGGGCGGTCGAGATAGACACTGACCACCGCCGGCACCTTGGCGGCGGCCACGGCCTTCAGCGCCTCATAGTCCGCGTTTCCATCATTGAAGCCCAAATCGCCCTCATGCTGCAGGCTGCCGAAGGTGTAGTTGGGGTGCAGGGTCTGGAAGGGCGCGGACAGGCGCAGAACGGCGACTTCCGCCTGTTTGGGGTCGTCCACCACCGTCAGGCCGGCGGCCTTGGCGGCCTCCGCCGACACGCCGCGCAGGTAGACCTTGCGGCCCGCCAGGGCCACAGGCCCCTCGCCCGCCTCCAGCAAAACCATGGAGCGCGATTGCGCCGCCAGCCCCTCGGCCAGGAACTGCGGCGTGCCCACAACCTTGGCGGCGGCGTCGGCATCCACATAGGGGTTCTCGAACAGGCCTTGCTGGAACTTCAGGGCCAGGATGCGGCGCACCGACTGGTCCAGCCGCGCCTCGGTCACTAGGCCCTGCTTCACCGCCGCCAGCAGGGGCGCGGGATCGTCCACGCCGCCGAACTGGTCCAGCCCGGCCTCCAGTCCCTTGGCGAAGCGCGCCGGGGTGGACAAATCCTCGACACCCCAGGCGGTGGAGAAATCCTTGAAGGTAGGCCGCTCACCCGCGGGGAAGCCGTTGCGGCACACCGCGTTGCAATCATTGGCGATGGCCCAGTCGGACAGGATGATGCCCTGGAAGCCATAGGTGCCGCGCAGCAGGTCGGTCAGGAGCCAATGATTGAAGCCCGCCCCCACCTGCTCCACCGGCTTCCCGTCCACCACCATCTCTTTCAGGATGGAATAGGTGGGCATGACGCCCGCGACATGGGCGGCGAAGGCGCCCTTGAAGGGAAGGACGTGCTGGTCGAAGTGCGCGGGTCGCACCAGAGAATAGCGGCCATAGCTGTTGTGGCTGTCGAAGCCCTCCGCCGCCGCGCCATAGCCCACCCAGTGCTTGACCACTGCCGAGACGCCGCTGACACCGGGGCCGTCGTCACCGCCCTGGAAGCCCTCGACATAGGCCTGGACCAGGCGGCCGTCCAAGACGGGATCCTCGCCAAAGGTGCCGTTGATGCGGGACCAACGCGGCTCCGTCGCCACGTCGGCCTGAGGCGACAGGGTCTGGTGGATGCCCACCGCCCGGTATTCTTGGCGCGCGATGTCGGCGAAGCGGCGCACCAGGGCGGGGTCGCCGATAGCGCCCAAGCCCAACGTCTCCGGCCATTGCGAGAAGCCGGCGGACAACTGGCTGGCGCCGGCCGTCACCTGGAAGTGGTTGCGCGGATCGGTGCTGAGCGTCAGGGGGATACCCAGGCGTCCACCCTCCGCCACCGCCTGCAGGCGGTTGTCCTGCTCCGCCAACTGCTGGGGCGGCGTCGCCTGGCGGGTGATCAGGGTGGTGATGCCGAAGTCCCGGATCATGTGGGTGGCTAACGGAAAATCGTAGGGCCCGCGCATGGTCGCGAAGGTGAAGCCGCCTTCGGGCGGAACCGTGCCGTGCAGCAGGGTGCCGGCCTTCTCCGCCACCGTCATGCGGCCCAGCAGGTCGGCCACGCGGGCATCGATCGGCAGGCGCCAGTCCTCATAAGGATCCAGCGTGCCGTTGCCGTTCAGGTCGCGGAAAGACAGCCCGTCCACCGACAGCAGCGGCTTCACCCGGCTGCCCAGCACCGGCTGCGGCGGTCCGCCCACGGCGGGAACGGCCGCGGCGGCGGTCAGCAGCAGGCTCAAGGTCACCAAGGCGGTCAGGCGGCGGTGCTGCGAAGGCATGGGCTAATCATCCCGTGAGGCGAAATGGAAAAAGAGGCGTGCCGCCGGGGAAGGATGTTCCTGCGGCACGCCCAGGGGAAGTGAGGCACCAGGCCTCGGAGGAAGCGGGTTAGAAGTTGGCGGACACCCTCACGCCATAGGTGCGGGGCGGGGCGTAGGAGCCGCTGCCGGCCAGGCGGTTGCCCGACCCGTTGGTGTCGGGGTTAGCCACGACCAGCACGGCGTTGTTCTCCAGGTTGCGGACATAGGCCATGACCCGCCAGCGCCGGTCGGCGTCGTCGTAGGCCAGCGACAGGTTGGTCTTGGTGTAGGCCTTCTGCTCGGTGACGGCGAAGTTGCGGTAGTCCAGGTTCTGGTCGCCGACATAGACGCTGTCGACGCGGGCCGTGATCATGGCGCCGGACGCCAGGTCCCACATGTGCTGGTAGCCCAGGTTGATGGTCCATTCGGGCGACTTGGCCAGCGTGTTGCCGGTGTAGACGGCGGCGCTGCTGGGGTGGAAGACGTCGCCCGTCGCCAGGACGAAATCAGTGTAGCGGGCATGGATGTAGGAGACGCTGCCGTCCACGCGGTCGCTCTGGGTCAGCAGGGCTGCCCCTTCCACCTCCACGCCGTAGACCTCGGCCGTGCCGGCGTTGACCGTGACGGTGGACGCCTGGCCTGCCACCTGGCCGATGGCGCTGACCTGGAAGTCCTGATAGTCGTAGTAGAAGCCGGTCAGGTTCAGCTGCAGCTTCTTGTCCATGAACTGGTTCTTCACGCCGACCTCATAGGCGGTCAGCTTTTCCGGCTGGTAGGGGTTGTTGTTGGGCGGCTGGCCGTCGCCATAGCCGCCGGCCTTGTAGCCCGTGCCGATGGAGGCATAGAGCAGGCTGTCCGGCGCCAGATCGTATTCCGCCCCCACCTTCCAGTTGGTGGAATGCCAGGTCAGGTCCGCGTCGTTGAGGTACAGGGGGGAGCCGCCGACATAGGTGTTGCCGACAATGTGGCCGAAGGCCTCGGTGGCGCCGGTGCGAGCCTTGTTGTCCTCGGTATAGCGCAGGCCGCCCGTCACCCGCAGGCTGTCGGTGAGGCTGTAGGTCGCCTGGGCGAAGGCGGCCTTGGACTCCTCCGTCACCACCGGCTGGACGAAGGCCAGCGAGGTGATGCCGGCGATGGGGTCCAGCGCGAACAGGACGTCGTTGTTCTCCTTGAAGTAATAGAGGCCGGTCACCCACTTCAGCGGCCCGTCGCTGTTGGCCAGGCGCAGTTCGTGCGACATCTGGTCCTCATCGGACCGGAAGATGGTGGACGCGCAAAGCGCGCCAGAGGGGGCCGCGCAGGTGGAACTCTGCGTGGAACCGCCATGGGTGTGGTCGGTGTCCGTGCGGTAGGCGCCGACATAGGTCAGGGTGGCGAAACCCAAATCCCAGTCCGTGGTCAGCGACACACCCTTGTTGGTGTGGTTCAGGCTGCCGTCCGCCGACACCGGATAGGTGTAGGGCGAACCGAACTTGGCGTACTGGCCGATGGGCGCGGAGGCGTAGCCCACGCCGCCCTCATGGAAGATGTCGACCGACAGCAGGGCCTTGAACGTCTCACTGGGGGTCAATTGGACCTGCAGGCGGCCGGCCTGCGTATCCTCGTCATTAAAATTGCTGGAGCGGCCGTTGTTGGTATAGCCGTCGTGCCGGCTGGTCTGGAAAGCGGCGCGCACGGCCAGCGTGTCGGTCAGCGGCACGTTCAGCATGCCGGAGGTCTGCAGGTTGTTGTAGTTGCCGTAATCCAGCGACGCATTCCCCTCGAACTTGTCGCTCGGCCGTTTGGTGATGACGTTGATGCTGCCGGCGGTGGCGTTGCGGCCATATAGCGTGCCCTGGGGACCGCGCAGAACCTCGATGCGATCGATGTCATAGAGGGCGCCGATGGCGGCGCGCGACCGGGCCATGTAGACGCCGTCGACGTTGAAGGCCACGGCGGGGTCGCCCACCTCGGTGTCGTTGGTGCTGCCGATGCCGCGGATGGCGATCTGGACGGACCCGCTGCCGTTATTGCCCACGGCCAGGCCGGGAACCATGTTGTTGAGGTCGGTGGAGCTGGAAACGCCGCGCTGCTGCAGGGTGTCGCCGGAAAAGGCGGTGATGGCGATGGGCGTCTTCTGTGTCGTTTCCTGCCGCCGCTCGGCGGTGACGACGATGTCCTCCAGCTGCTGCGACGCGGCCTGGGGGGCGTTTTGCGGGGCGGCGGTCTGGGCCAGGCCGGGGGTGGCGATCAGGCTGGCCAGCGCGGTGGCGGCCAACAGGGTGTAGGTACGCATCTCTCCCAATACTCCCATTCTGCTTCTTTGTTCTTGTCGTCGCGAAGACGGGCCCCGGCTTCTGTGCCGAGCCTCTTTCGGGCCTGCCTGGAGGATGAGCGGCGCCTGCCCCGGCCCCGGTCATCCAGGGGCCAGGCCGCACCCAAGCAGGTGCCTAAGCCGGCAGGCTTTCATCGCGTTGTCCGTGGCGCGGGGTGGCGGCTCAAGGCAAGGCCCGCCGTTCACCGCCGCAACGTGGGGGCGCGATGGCTCATATCCGATGATGTTCTTTTAAAAAGGGCGGCCGGCTTACCGGATGGCCCGGTCCTGGAACGCGCAAGCGTCACGCATGATCGTCTCTCCCGTTTGTTGGGCCCCGCCTTGTTGTTGTCCTTCGACCCTGGGGCTGAATGACAGCGCTGTCCCTGGTGTCGAAAAAATAAGGAGGCCTCGTTGGCCCTATTTTGTTATCATCCAGAACAACCGCGCGCAAGAGGGTTTCTCAAAAACCGCCGGCAAGGACACACCGTGTCAGTGCCGGCCCGCCGCCGCCGGTTTCACGCACTATCTTTGCCGCCCGCCGATGCTATGATCCCGCCGCTTTCAGGAGGCGGGGCACAAACCTCCGGAATGGCAAGGGGGCAGCGGTCTGGTTGGAGGTTCGAGGCGTTGAGCAAGGCCACCATTTATGATGTCGCCCGCGTGGCCAACGTCTCCATCAAGACGGTGTCCCGCGTGCTGAACGGGGAACCCAAGGCCAGCGCGGAGACGCGTGCCCGGGTGATGGAGGCGGCGCGCAGCCTGAACTACACGCCCAGCCTGTCGGCCCGCGCCCTGTCGGGATCGCGCAGCTTCCTGATCGCGCTGGTCTCCTCCGGCGGGGTGTCGGACAACGCCATGCTGTACGTGACCGAACTGCAGATGGGCGCCATCCAGGCCTGCCGCGCCGGCGGTTACCACCTGCTGACGGAATACATCGACCTGGGCGCGTCCGACTTTACCGCCCTGACGGAGACTCTGGTTTCCACCCTGCGCGTCGATGGCGTCATCCTGATCCCCCCGTTGTGCGACGATCCCCAGTTGTTGTCCCTGCTGGCACAGCGCGGTGTCACCTGCGTGCGCATCTCCCCCACCCTGGACGGCAGCGCCGAGGAGAAATGGGGCTGGGGTGTCGACATCGACAATTACCAGGCGGCATTCCAGATGACGCGCCACCTGATTGACCAAGGGCACCGCGACATCGGCTTCATTCAGGGCCACCCCAAGCACGCGGCGGCGGCTCAGCGTGAGGCGGGCTATCGCGACGCCCTGTTCGACGGCGGGCCCATCCCAGATCGTCTGATCCAGCCGGGCCTGTTCACCTTCGACAGCGGCCTGTCGGCCGCCCGCGCCCTGCTGGAACAACCGCGGCGCCCCACCGCCATCTTCGCCGCCAACGACAGCATGGCCATGGCCGTGCTGTCCGTGGCCTACAAAATGGGCATCCCGGTGCCGAGCGCCCTGTCGGTGGCCGGCATCGACGACCTGCCGGCCGCCAGCGTCGTTTGCCCGCCGCTGACCACTGTGCGCCAGCCGGTGATGGAAATGGGCGCCGCCGCCGCCCGTTTCATTATCGACCGCACCGCCGGCCAGGTGGGCAGCTACCTGAAGAAGGTGTTCGACCACAGCCTGGTGGTCCGCGAGTCCACCGCCCCGCCGACGTGAAGCCGGCGGCGTCGCCGCTGTAGCCTACCAGCCCGCGGAAATGGGCCCGGCGCCAAGGGAAAGACTCCATTTTTCCTGGCCGCGCCCGGCTATTTCCGTTACAAACCGCGCCCCCATTTCAAAAACCGATGCTTTCGGCCGTCGTTGGAGCGCGCACCATGGGCTATTGCGGCCTGGACTTTGGAACGTCGAACAGCACCCTGGGCGTCGTCGAGGATAGCGAGGCCCGCCTGCTGCCGCTGGAGGGGGAGGAGACCACCCTGCCCAGCGCGCTGTTCTTCGACTTCGCCGCCAAGCGGGAGGAGTTCGGCCGCGCCGCCATCCAGATCTATGCCGAGGGGGCCGACGGGCGCCTGATGCGCTCCCTGAAGTCGGTGCTGGGTACCGACCTGATCGACATGGAAACCCAGCTGGACCGGCGGCGCATCCGCTTCCGCGACGTGCTGAAGATCCTGCTGACGGAGATCAAGCGCCGGGCGGAGGAGCAGGCCGGCCACCCCCTGACCCAGGTGGTCCACGGCCGCCCCGTGCATTTCGTGGACGGTGACGACGCGGCCGACCGCCGGGCGGAAGCAGCCCTGGCGGAGATCGCGCGCGACATCGGCTACACCGACATCTCCTTCCAATTCGAGCCCATCGCCGCCGCCCTGGATTACGAGCGCCAGGTGAATGCGGAGGAGATCGCGCTGATCGCCGACATCGGCGGCGGCACCTCCGACTTTTCCA
The DNA here is from genome assembly GCF_007828035.1 of Nitrospirillum amazonense. Lineage (GTDB taxonomy): Bacteria > Pseudomonadota > Alphaproteobacteria > Azospirillales > Azospirillaceae > Nitrospirillum > Nitrospirillum amazonense. Next base: position 376,782 of record NZ_VITV01000003.1, read on the forward strand.
TCGTGCGCATCGGACCGGATCGGCGGGAGGCCGCGGACCGGGGCCAGGACATCCTGGCCAGCACCGGCGTGCGCATCGGCGGCACCGACTTCGACCGCCTGCTGTCGCTGCACGGCGTCATGCCGCACCTAGGCTACCAGTCGCCGATGAAGCGCGCCGGCCTGCTGGCGCCCAACAGCTATTTCAATGACCTGGCCACCTGGTCCAAGATCAACTTCCTCTACGCTCCCAAGGTAATGGCGGAGCTGCGCCAGGTGCTGCGCGAGTCCGCGAAGCCCGACCTGATCGGCCGGCTGATCCATGTGGTGGAGGAACACTTGGGCCACCGCGTCGCCATGACGGTGGAGCGCACCAAGATCCGCCTCAGCGCCACGGCGGCCCAGCCGGGAGGAGCGGACGTGGCGGTGGACATCCCCTTCGACTTCATCGAGCGTGGATTGACCATCCCCTTCACCGTGCCCGGCTTCGCCACGGCCACCACGCCGCTGACCGACGGCATCGCCGGCATGATCCGCAAGGCCCTGGACGACAGCGGCCTCACGCGCGACAAGATCGATGCCGTGTTCCTGACCGGCGGGTCCACCCTGCTGCCCAACGTGCGCGCCAGCATCCTGGCGGAACTGCCGGAGGCCCGGGTGGTCGAGGGCGACAAGTTCGGTTCCGTCGGCCTGGGCCTGACGCTGGAAGCCCATCGGCGCTATCGCTGAGGCAGGCAGAAAAACACCCGCCGGCGGTGTCGCAGGCGGGTGTTTTTCCTAAAGGCACGCGGGAAACGCCCGATCACGGGGTGTCCTTGTGGGCCTCCTTGCTGATGGCGTGGCCGGTGGCGGAGATATCCTCGCCGGCGCCCTCGGTGGTATGGCAGGCGCTGACCAGCGCCCCCATGCCCAGCATGGACAAAAGAACAAGCGCGCGGAGTTTCGTGGTCATCGTGGCCCTCCTTGATGGGCTAGGGGTTGCATTCACTTGCGGCTGGCGCGACTGCCGGGGTTCCCGACAATCAACCCGGCCACCACGGCCGCCAGCAAGGCTGGCACCTTGTGTTTGACCACCAGGCGCTGGGCTTCGGTCAGCAGCACCTCCGGGTCTAAATCCAGTGCGGGATGCAACGCCGGCGGGGCCGGCGGTTCGCGACGGCTGACCAGCAGCCGCATCACCACCAACAGCACCAGGCACAGCACGATCAGGGCCAGCGCCACCAGCGCAGGCGTCCAGACCGGGCCCATCTGCGGTTCCATCCCGGCCCACAGCGCGGCGCAAAGCAGGCCCACCGCCGCGATGATCGCCAGCATGGCCATCACCCCGGTGATGACAACCGTGACGACACCGTCGACCAGCGGCGCCGGAGAGGACCGGTGCACCGGACCAAAGGGGATCACCCCCAGTTGCGACAAGGCCATAACGGCCAGCTTGGTCCAGCCTTCCATCACCGGTCCCCCTTATGCGGCGCTTATTGTCCAGCCACGCCCGCCCGCCTCAGCGGGACAGCAGGCGGCTGGCGATGAAACCGGCGGAGAAGGCCAGCAGCAGGCTGGTGATGGGCTGCGCCTCCACCTGCGTACCCACGGCCTTGGCCGCCGCCTCGCCCTTGGCCGCCAGCGTCTTGTAGAGATCGCTGGCCTCCGCCTTGATGGCGCTGGACAGGTGGTCGGCATCCTCCCGCGCGGCATCGCGCACGGAACGGGCGGCGGTGGCGGCGGCGTCGATGGTTTCGCTCTTCATCGTCCTTCTCCTTCGTCGGTTGGGGGACGTCGATCTGCGCTCGCGTCCCCCTCAGATTTGGCGAGCCCGGGTCAGACGGGGCCCGCCGGATCTGGCGTCACGCGCCGCCGGTCAACGGCGTTCCAGCGCGTGCTTCAGGGTGCTCATCTGGTCGTGGTCGGCCTTGATGCTGTCGTAGCAGGTGGCGACCACTTCGCGCGCCGGCATGGGCAGGTCGCCCTGCAGCGCCTTCTCGAAGCTGGACTTGATGTCGTCCTCGCCCGCCTCGACGGCGGCGACGACGCTCTGATCGCTGCCGGTGACGGCATTCTTCAGGTTCACGAACATGCGACGGGCGGCCCCCAGCACCGTGCCGTCGGTTTCCGGCTGGCCGCCCAGGCTGATGACTTCGGCCTGCAGGGCGGTCGTCAGCTGGCGACGCTGGCGGGCGCGGGTGGCGAACAGCGTCTTGAAGCTGTCGTTGGTCGCCTCTTCCGCGGCGTCCTTGTAGCCAAGGGCGCTGTCCAGGGTCTTCTCGATCAGGTCATTCAACACCTTGACGGACTGCTCGGTGGCGGCGGGGGGGACGCTGGGGGGAACCGTGGGCGGGATCATGGTCTGCTCCTCTCCTTGAATGATTGCCAAGCCGGGATCGTATTATTTGTCCCAGCTGTAAATAAACAAACTCTGCATAGGGAGCGTTGCGCAGAAATTATTTGCTATATCTTTATCAATAAATTTAGCCGGTTCTTCATAATATAGAATGTTTTATATAAGCTTTGAGGCAGGCCTATTATTTTCAAACCTTCCGCCTAGACCGAACGCGCCAATCCTTGCCTGTGGACATACCCCGGCGCAATCCGTATAGCTCCAGGTGAGGAGGGGCTCCACGCCGCCCCTCCCCTTTTGGTGAACAAAACGTCAGCGTATGGTTGCCAGGTTCTTGCGCAGGCCGTCGGCGTCAGCATTCTTGACGCTGCGGGCCGAGACGATGGCAGACACCGATTCCGGCTTGCCGTAATAGGCCTCGTTCCAGCTGTCGCGCGGCTTCAGGACCGAGCCGTTGAGCGTCAGGCCCGCATAGGCGCCGCTGGCCGAGGACCAGACGATGATGTCGCCGCTCATCGAGGTGCCGGTGGCGGCCTCGGCGGTGGAGCCCAAGGTCACCACGGCCAAGCCCGCCTGGGCACCGATCTTGAATTCATCCTGCAGGACGGACGACAGGGCCTTGTCGCTCATGATGAACAGCACCAGCTCCGCCTGCTCCACGCCGATCTGCAGGCCGAAGGAGGCCGAGCCCAGGGTGTAGAAGGCGGGATAGCTGAACTCGCCGTTGGGGCCGCGCGTCAGCAGCACGGCGTCGCCGCCCTCACCGCCCACGAAGAAGCCGCCCTTGATCAGCTGCGGCACGATCAGCACGCCCTTGGCGCGCTTCATCAACTCACGGGCGTTGCCGAATTCCTTGTCCTTGCGCAGATCATCAACGGTGACACGGGCACGCTCCACCAGGTTGCTCTGGTCGGTGCCATGCGAGGCGACGGCGGCCAGCGCGTGCGGCGCGGTCGCGGTCATGGCGCCGAAAACCATCAGGGCCGACAGGGCGGCGGGAATGACTCGGGACTGCAGGGACGGCTTGGCCGCCGTCGAGATGTGCGACACAGGCATCATGGTCACTCCGTTATTGGGCCGGCCGGGGGCACCGGCCAAGCCGTCGCCGCTGAGGGTCCAGCCGGCGGGGATGGTGGACGGGAACGGCCGGACGGGCCGCTCCCTTTGCTGTTTCAATGCACTCGTCAATAAGGTCAGGGACCCCGCCGCGGTGCGGGGGGTGACGGCGTTCACGCCGTCACCGGTCCAGCGGCGGGCACAGCGGCAGACCACCGCCGCCCTATCAGTCCAGAGCCTTCTTGGCGGTATCCTTCAGGGCCTTGCCGGCTTCCTGAATCTTGCCGGCGGCGTTCTGGGCATGGCCTTCGACCTTCTTGGCCTTGCCTTCCGCCGCCATCTGGTCGTCACCGATGACCTTGCCGGCCGCTTCCTTCACGGCGCCACCGGCGATCTTGGCATTACCCTCGATACGGTTCTTGTTCATGGTCGTCTTCCTCACTTGGGGTTGAAGTGCCAGTCGGACTGAAGAGCAGGACCGCCGTCCACCAACGCCCGGAATACCTTGCTCCAGGACGGTAATGACGGGGTCCTGTGGATCTACCCCTGCGGATGCCCGATCGAGTATGGGCAGGCGATTTCCCAAGAGTTGATCCATCAATAGCCAGTCAATGTTCGACACGCCTTATGGCGGGAATGTGGCGTGTTTAGGTGGATCATGCGGCAATTATCGTTGGGAAATGAAGTAGGCGATTGGAAAAGAAGGACATTATTTATTTCGTCATCGCCACGATGGCCACACCCCGTCCCCATATGACCTACTGCCTATGCCACCCCTTTTACTTACGCTCCAACCCGGCAGTCCGGGATACATCGGGCGCTTAGGCATTTAGGCTCGAATTGTGTAGGCCCCTTTTCTTTGCCGGATAGACGGTTTTTCATGCCGACGGGACTTTAAAAACATGTTTTGGTCACAATGAATTTCCATCATCCGTACGCCTTCGAATTCTATGGAGAGGCCGCTATGAACCTTGGAACCATCATCCTGATCATTCTAATACTGTTCCTGATCGGCGCCTTGCCCACTTGGCCGCACAGCGTCAACTGGGGGTATTACCCGGCCGGCGGCCTGGGCACGCTGATCGTCATCGTGCTTGTCCTCATCTTGATCGGCCGACTGTAGCGCAGCCTTCCGGACGGACTTGGACGGCCCCGGCGCTTCCCCGCGCCGGGGCCGTTCGCGTATGCGGGTACTAACGCGGCACTCACAGCCGGCGGACGAGATACCCTTATGGATTTCATCCTGCTGCCCCGATTGGGGGTAGAATTGGGGCCGGGGTCGGCACTACCCCCTATTTCCCGTCGATTTCGCGGGATTTGGTTGCTTGATTGATGGGGATGGCGACGCCGACCATGGCGCGGCCGTCCCATGGCCCCGCCCCATCCCACAGGGGAGGACGGCGGCGCTTCCGAGCGGGGGGAGATGCATGCGGTTCGGTTTGCGGCACCGTCTGCTGTTGTTTCTACTGTTGTCGGTCCTGCCTTTCATCCTCCTGCTCGCTTGGGACATTCAGCAGCGCCGGGATGAAGCGGTGGCGAGCGTGCAAGCCACCGCCCTGTCCTTCGCCCGCCTGGCGGCCAACAGCGAACAGCGCCTGCTGGACCAAGTCCGCGACCTGACGGCCAGCTTCGCCACACATTCCGCGCTATTGCCGCCCGAAGCCTGCAACGACGACGCCGCCATCATGAAGGATGCCCAGCCCTGGCTGGCCAACATCCACGTCGCCACCCGCAACGGCCAACTCGTCTGCTCTTCCCTGCCCCAGCCCTGGCCCAACTATGCCGACCGGGCCTTCCTGCAGGAGGCGGCACGCAGCGGCAAGCCCACCGTCAGCGGCTTCCTGCTAAGCCGAGCCGCCGCCAAGCCCATCATTGGCCTGGCCTATCCCATCCTGAAGCCCGGCGGCGACGTGGATCGGTTGGTTCTGGCCGGCCTCAACCTGGATTGGGTGGAACAGAACAGCAAGGTCATCCTCGAGGACGACATGATCTTCCTGATGGTGGACAAGGAGGGCGCGGTGATGGCCCGCCTGCCCGCCATGCCCGAGGTCATCGGCAGGAAGATGGCCGACACGCCCACCATCCGCTTCGCGCTGGACCGGGACCAGGGCACCGGCAGCGCCTTTGACCTGGACGGGCGGGAGAAGCTGATGGGCAGCGCCACCCTGCCCTCCACCGGCATGCGCGTGATCATCGGCTTCGACCGCGCCGCCGTGCTGGCCAAGGTGAACCGGGATTCCGAACGTATCGCCCTGCTGGCCCTGGCCGTGACCCTGGTGGCCATGGGCTTGGCCTGGGCGGCAGTGAGCGGCACGGTGCTCCGCTGGCTGGCGTCCCTTCAGCAGGCGGTGAACCGCCTGGGGGCGGGCGACAAGACCACTCGCGCGGACGTGCCGTCCGGTGCCGGCGAGCTGGGGGAACTGGCCAACGCCTTTAACATCATGGCCGAGGCCATCACCTGGCAGGACCGGGAACTGATGGCGCGGGAGGCCCGCTTCCGCGACCTGACCGAGATTTCCAGCGACTGGTTCTGGGAAACGGACGGAACCGGGCGCATCTCCGCCATGTCGCAGGGCATCACCACCATAGGCCTGGATCCCGCGGACATGCTGGGGCGCACCCGGCGGGAACTGTCGGCCAACCCCAACGATCCCTCCATCGCCCGCTATGAGGCCTTCCTGGCCGCCCGCCAGCCCTTCCGAGAACTGACCTACGCGGCGCTGGACCACCAGGGCAACACGCACTTCATCGCCATCAGCGGCATCCCCCGCTTTGGTGAAGATGGCACGTTCCTGGGCTTCCGGGGCTCCGGCCGCGACCGCACCGCCGAGGTCAAGGCAACCCATGCCCTGGCCGCCAAGGTGGCGGAACTGGAAAGCGCGCGCATCGACCTGCAGGCGCAGCGCACCCTCCTGGACAGCGTCATGAACAGCTCGCTGGACAGCATCCTCGCTCTGGCGGCAGTGCGCGACCCGAAGACCGGCGCCGTCATCGACTTCCGCTTCGCGCTGGTGAACCGGGCGGCGGAGCACTTGATCGGCCAGCCGGCCGCCTACCTGGTGGGCAAGCGCCTGCGGGAGGAATTGCCGGGCCCCTTGGGGGGAGACATGTTCGAGCGCTACGCCCGCATCGTCAGCCAGAACGCCCCCGAGACGTTTGAGCATCTGAACCGCCATCAAAGCGGACTGGATGGCGAAGGCACCTGGCTGCGGGTCTCTGCCGTCCCCTGGGAAAGGGGCCTGGCCGTCACCCTGACCGATATCACGGCGGAGAAGGCACGCGCTGCCGCGCTGGCCGAAAGCGAGCAGCGCTTCCGCCTTCTGGCCGACAACGCCACCGACATCGTGGCCCTCCACGCCCTCGACGGCCGCTGCCTGTACATGTCGCCTTCGGTGGAACGGGTGCTGGGCTGGCGGGTGGACCAGGTGATGGGCCGGCGCACGGTGGAGTTCACCGAACCCATGGACATTCCCATCCTGGCCGACGCGCAACGCCGCCTGCTCGCCGCCCCGAATGGCGAGCCCGTCACCTACCAGTTCCGGGTCATCAGGGCCGATGGCTCCACCGTGTGGCTGGAGACGGTGGCCCGCCTGATCACCGACCCGGTGGAGGGCGCGCGTTTCGTCGCCTCCTCCCGCGACGTGACGGAACGGCGGCGTCACTTGGAGACGATGACCGAGGTCAACAGCCGGCTGGAGGCGCAGGCCAGCGAACTGGTGGCCCTGGCCGACGACCTGGAACGGTCCCGCCACGCGGCCGAGGCCGCCAACCAGGCCAAGTCGGAGTTCCTGGCCAATATGAGCCATGAAATCCGCACGCCCATGAACGGCGTCATGGGCATGACTCAGATTCTGCTGGAAACCGACCTGACCTATGACCAGCGCACCTACGCCGAGACCATCTATGACAGCGCCGAGGCGCTGCTGAACATCATCAACAACATCCTGGACATCTCGAAGCTGGAGGCCGGCAAGGTCGAGCTGGAGATGCTGGAATTCGACGTGGGCGACGTGGTGGACGGTGTGGTCGCCATCCTGGCCACCCGGGCGCAGGAGAAAAAGCTGGACCTGACCAGCCTGGTCGATGCCAAGGCCGCCGGCATCTATCGCGGCGACCCCACCCGTCTGCGCCAGATCCTGCTGAACCTGGCGGGTAACGCCGTGAAGTTCACGGCCACGGGCCAGGTGGGCATCAAGGTCGCGCCCGTGGCGGCCAAGGGCGCCGACAAGAAAAGCCGCTTGCTGGAATTCTCCGTCACCGACACCGGCCCTGGCATGACGGAGGACCAGCAAGCGCGGCTGTTCCAGAAGTTCACCCAGGCCGACACCTCCATCAACCGCAAGTTCGGCGGCACCGGCCTGGGCCTGGCCATTTCCCACCAGCTGGTGCGCCTGATGGGCGGCGACATCGCCGTGACCAGCAGCCCGGGCCAGGGCGCCGCCTTCAGCTTCGCCATCCCGCTGGAGGTCGTATCGGCCAAGGGCCGTGGCGGTCGCGCGCCCGTGCTGAACGGCCGAACCGCCCTGGTGGTCGATGACCTGCCCCTGAACCTGGCGGTGATGGAGAGCCACCTGAACCGGCTAGGCATTGAGTGCGTCACGACCTCGGGCGGCAATGCGGCCCTGCGCCAGCTGGAGCTGGCCACCCAGGCGGGCCGCGCCTTCGACATTATCTTCGTCGACCAAGCCATGCCCATCATGGACGGCTTGGCCTTCGCCGCCCAAATCCGCCAGGACCCGGCCTACGCCGGGGTGAAGATGGTGCTGGTCACCTCCATCGGTGGCGAGTTGGGAAAGATGAAGGGCATGTTCGATGGCGTGTTGACCAAACCCGTGCGCCTGACCACGCTGAAGGACTTGCTGACCCGCCTGGTGCAGCAGAATGCCCCCGCCAGCCGCGCGAGCGCCGCCACCCGTGGCAGGACACGGGCGACGGCCACGGCGGGACACCAGGTACCGACTATCGTCCCCCATCCCGGTGAAGGGCACAGCATCCTGCTGGTCGATGACAATGAGACCAACCGCGCCATCGCGCGCATCATGCTGGAACGGGAAGGCTATGCGGTCGACGACGCCATGGACGGGGAGCAGGCCGTGGGCCGCTGCGCCGGCCGGGCCTACGACCTGATCCTGATGGATGTGCAGATGCCGGTGATGGACGGTGTGGCCGCCACCCGCGCCATCCGCACCGGTGGACCCTGCGCCCAGGTGCCCATCATCGCCATGACGGCCAACGCCATGGTGGGCATGCGTGAGGAATACCTGGCGGCGGGCATGAACGATTATGTGTCAAAACCCTTCGATCAGGAGCAGTTCCTGCACAAGGTGGAACATTGGGTGGGACAGCCGGCCCCGCTCCCGCCTGAAGCCGCCGGCCCCGACGCTGCCGGTCCGCCGGAACCGACGGAGCGGCTGGAGCCAGCCTTCGACCCCGGCGTGCTGTCCGGCCTGGGCGCCGCGGTGCCCGCCGCAGCCTTTCAAAGCCTCGTGCGCGGCTTCGCGGATAATGGGATGGCCCGCATCGACCGCCTGCGGGCCCTGGATCCCCGCGTAGACCTCGGCACCATCCAGGGCGAGGCGCACGACCTGGTCTCCACCGCCGGCAATGTCGGCCTGCGCCGGCTGCAGCGCCTGGGCCGCGATCTGCACCAGGCCTGCGTGGGCGGCGACCCGGCCGGCGCCCAGACGGCCCTCGACCGCATCGTGCGCGAGGGCCCCCCGGCCTGGGCCGCCCTGCGCCAACGTTTCATCGGTGATGACCGCCCTGCCCTGGAACCCAGCGCCAACAGTACCGACGATTGAACCATCGCCCAAGCCTGTGCCCGAACTGGCGAAAGCGGAAGCGGGCAATGACACTGTTTCCTGCTCAGTTTCCTGCTCAATCGCAAATAATATGACCCATTGTTGCCCGCTCGCATCTTGTTTGTTGCGATCTGATGCGTTAAGAGGGGCGGGACAAGACGCCACGCAGCCAAGCCAGGGAGTGGCTGCCGTCCCCCGAAACGCCGTCGTTCCAAGCGCCGCCGCACCCTTTCCACCGCGTTTGGAAACCGTCGCTGGGGTTGGATCGTCTTTCCGTTTTCGAATTCCCATGCCGTGAAAGCGCAGACGCCCAATGACCGCCACCGCCCTCGCCAACGCCCCAGGCCCCGGCCCTGCCACCCAGCAGCGTTCCGGCCGTGGCCGTCCGCGCTGTGACAAGTCGCGACAGGCCATCCTCAGCAGCGCCTACGACCTACTGGTGGAAGCGGGCCTGGCCGGTTTCACCATCGAGGCGGTGGCCGCCCGGTCCGGTTGCGCCAAAACCACCATTTATCGCTGGTGGCCCACCAAAGGCGCGCTGGCTGTCGCCTCGCTATTGGAAGTGGTGGAGGTGGCGGCCCCCATTCGCGCCACCGGCTCCGCCCGCCGCGACCTGGAAAGCCTGCTGGCGGTCATGGCGGGAACCATGGCGGGTCCCATGGGCCGGGTCATCGCCAGCATCATCGTGGAAGGGCAAAGCAATCCGGAAGTGCTGGAGACCTACTGCACGCAGGTCCTGCAGCCCCGCCGGGAACGCATTCGCGAGATTGTGCGCCTGGGCATGCGCTCGGGAGAATTGCCAGCCGACTTGGACGAGGCGGTGGTGGTGGAACTGCTGTACAACACCCTTTACAGCCGCCTGCTGATCCGCCACCAGCCGCTGGACGAACCCGGCTGGACCCAGCGCCTGGTGGCCGCCGTGCTGGGCCCGGCGAAGGTCGCCCCCCAGCCGGTGGCCAAACCCCTGCGCATCCATAGCGACGCGCTGTACCCGGCTTAGGGTGCGATCGCTCGATTGAAACGCTAAAGTCTATGCCGCCACCGAGACACGATTGCGGCCGGCGTTCTTGGCGGCGTAGAGGGCCTGGTCGGCACGGCCCAGCAGGGTGTCCACGCTGTGGTCGTTGGCGGACAGCGTGGTGACGCCCAGGCTGCAGGTCAGAGTCACGGACACGTCCGGCGCCAGGACGACAGATGCGGCCGCCACGGCGCAGCGCAGGCGCTCCGCCACCCGCTCCGCCTCCGGCCGGTCAGTCTGCGGCAGCAGGATCACGAATTCCTCGCCGCCGAAGCGGCCGATGACGTCGGTGTCGCGGATGGCACCTCGGCAGAGGTCGACCACGGCACGGATGGCCTGGTCGCCGGCCTGGTGCCCCCAGGTATCATTGATGCGCTTGAAATGATCGATATCGAGCATCAGCACCGATAGCGGCCCGCCGTAGCGCCGGGCACGCGCCATCTCGCGCGCCGCCGTGTCGGTAATGAAGCGGCGGGTGCCGGCGCCCGTCAGGCTGTCGGTGATGGCGACCAGCCGCAGCAGCCGCTGGTTCTCGTAATTGGTGTAGTTGATCTGCTCGAACGCAAAGAGCACGCAGATGAACATAGCACCCACGGGACCCAGCAGCAGCGGGTACTTCACATATTCGAAGTCATGGGCGAAGCCCACGGCCCCTGCCACCGGCGGCAGGGAAATAATCAGCACCATGAAGGCGGCACCGGTGGTGAAGGGCACGTACTGCATCACCAGCAACGGGAGGAAGGTGAAGAACAGGAAACCGGAGAATTGGGCCTGCATGCCGTGATCCAGGCGGTTCAGCACCTCAATGAACAGCATCTGGCACGTGAAGGCGCCGATAAAGGCGTAGGCCGTGGTCAGGCGGCGTGGCACCCGGAAATGCAGCAGCAGGGCGTGCAGCACGATGATGACGGACATCACCAACCGCAAGCCGATGGTGCGCCGCGCCCCTTCGGCATCGATGACGTAGTCCCATCCCCACAGGCCGCTGACGGTGATGGAGGTCGCCACCGTCATGATGGTGCTGAACAGCCGGTGGTGATCGAACTTGTAGTCGACATAGGCCCGGTCGGGCCAGACGACCTGTTTGATGTGGTGGCCCACCGGGTCTGTTCCCTGTCTCCCCATCCCGGCGCGACACCTGCCGGATGGAATTATCCTGAGGCAGATTATACCGCACGGGCCCATCCCGACTACGCCAGTATTTCGATGATCACGCCGCCACGATGCCGCAGGATAAGGCTAATCCAGGCAGGATAGACAATCCCATCCTGAGCCTATGGACGAATTTTAACTGGCGCTACCTTGGCCCCGCCTCCGAAGCAATTTAATATCACCTTAAGGAAACACTATTTCCCACCTCATGTCTTACGGATCGGCTTTGCCGCCGCCCGCCCGTAAGCCTTGGCCGCCGCCTCGGGCTTCTTCATTTCTTCCATCAGTTTCATGGCGAAGCGGCCGCCATCATGGCGGGATTGCAGAAAGGTCATCACCACGTCACGCGCGGCCTGGCGGTCAAAGGGAACGTCCGAGGACTCCTCAGCCGGGGCGGCTGCTCGCGCCGTCTGCATGCGCTCCGCCGCCGCGGCCGCCTTTTCCAGGACGTCCGGGTCGATCCGCCGCCGGATGGCGCGGATCTGGCGCAGCAGTTCGTCACGGGGATCGGCCATGAAACCAGCTCTGACTTCAGCAAAAGGGGCGACGGTAGAGTGCGCGCGCCTTGCCCCTGGTGTCGAGGGAACTTTGGTCCGGGTCCCCAGTTCCCGCCCGCTTATTCCCCCGTGATCGGCAGGGGGCGGGGACGGCGATTCTCGTCAATGGCGACGAAGGTGAAGACCGCCTCGGTTACCTTGTTGGTGTCGTCGGCATCGCGGCTGCGGCGCCAGGCCTCCACCTCGATGCGCATGGAGGTGCGGCCGCGCGATACCAGGCGGCCGAACAGGCTGACCTCATCCCCCACGAACACCGGGCCCAGGAAGGCGATGGCGTCCACCGCCACCGTAGCGGCACGGCCCCGCGCCGTGCGGGCCGCCACGTTGCCCGCCGCCAAGTCCATCTGCGACATCAGCCAGCCGCCGAAGATGTCGCCGGCGGGGTTGGTATCGGCCGGCATGGCGATGGTGCGGATGACGGGGACCTCGTCGGGCATCTTGGCGTTCTTATCGAGCATCGGGGGCCTCGGGTTCGGCAGGTAAACGATTGGGATATCAGAGCGTGAAACGGCCCGCAGGGGAAGCCTGGGCTTAACAACACCGATGCCATCTAGGCGCTGGTCGCGTCCGCCGTGTAAGATCGCCGCCGTGCAGATCAGGCATCCCCCACAGCCAGGCATCCCCGACAGAAGGTAGACCTGCGCCCATGACCCAGCCGCCCATCCCCGCCACCGGCCCGCTGACCGGCCTGAAGGTCCTGGACATGAGCCGCGTGCTGGCGGGGCCCAGCGCCACGCAGATCCTGGGCGATCTTGGCGCCGACGTGGTGAAGGTGGAACGGCCGGGCCAGGGGGACGACACCCGTGCCTGGGGTCCGCCTTTCCTCAAGGACGATGCCGGGCAGGACACCCGGGAAAGCGCCTACTACCTGTCGGCCAACCGCAACAAGCGCTCGCTGACCCTGGACTTCACCAATCCGGCGGGCAAGGCGCTGGCCCTGCAACTGATCGGCCACGCCGACGTGGTGGTGGAGAACTACAAGACCGGCACCCTGGGCCGTTATGGCCTGGGCTATGAGGATCTGCGCGACGCCTTCCCCCGGCTGATCTACTGTTCCATCACCGGCTTCGGCCATACCGGGCCTTATGCCGCCCGCGCCGGCTACGACTATCTGGTTCAGGGCATGGGCGGCTTCATGTCCCTGACGGGAGAGCCGGAGGGGCAGCCGCTGAAGGCGGGTGTGGCCATCGCCGACCTGATGACCGGCACCTATGCCGCCATCGCCATCCTGGCGGCCCTGCGCCACCGCGACCACACCGGCCGGGGCCAGGCCATCGACCTGTCGCTGTTCGACACCCAGGTCGCCTGGCTGTCCCACCCGGGCCAATATTACCTGACCAGCGGCCATCTGGCGCCGCGCGTGGGTAACGCCCATCCCACCATCGTGCCCTACCAGACCTTTGCCACCAGTGACGGCTGGATCATCCTGGCCATCGGCAATGACGAGCAATTCGCCCGTTTCTGCCATCTGACCGGCAACGCCGCATGGGCCAGCGACCCGCGCTATGCCACCAACCAGGCGCGGGTGGGCAACCGCGACAGCCTGGTGCCCGCCATCGCCGCCGTCATCCAGGGGCAGAGCAGCCAATTCTGGATCGACGCGCTGGAACCGCTGGGCGTGCCCTGCGGCCCCATCAACAGCATCGACAAGGTCTTCGTCGACCCGCAGGTGGCCGCCCGTGGGATGCGCGTCACCCTGCCCCACCCCCAGGCGGGCGGGACGGGAGCGCCGGGTGCCGGCCTGCCGGGCACGGTGGAGTTGATCGGCAGCCCCATGAAGTTCAGCGACACGCCGGTCAACTACCGCCAGGCCCCACCCACCCTGGGCCAGCACACCGACGCCGTGCTGCAGGACTGGCTGCGGCTGGATGAGGAGGAAATCCGGCACCTGCGGCATACCGGCGCCTTGTGAGCGGCAAGGATGCGGCGCGCAGGGGCTTGCGGTAAGAGTTCAGCCATAACAACGACGAAGGGGCGACTTCCATGGAAGATAACGTGATCAACCGACGCGGCTTCACCACGGCCGGCCTGGCAGCGGGATTCGCGCTGGCGGTGCTGCCGGTATCGGCCGAAACCATCATCACCGACGCCGACAATCTGGAGGCCGGCATGGTGCAGGTGCCCGTGGCCGGCGGCGCCACCATGGGCGCATACCGCGCCGTGCCCAAATGGGCGGGCCAGGGTGGCCACCATCCCGTGGTGCTGGTGGTGCAGGAAATCTTCGGCCTGCATGAGCACATCCGCGACCTCTGCCGGCGCCTGGCCAAATCGGGCTATTACGCTATCGCCCCCGACCTGTATTTCCGCCAGGGGGATGCCACCAAGGTGCCGGACATCCCCACCCTGGTGCGCGACATCGTATCCAAGGTGTCGGATGAGCAGGTCATGGCCGACCTTGATGCCACCGTCGCCTTCGTGAAAACCGATGGGAGGGCCGACACCCGGCGCATGGCCATCACCGGCTTCTGCTGGGGCGGGCGCATCGTCTGGCTTTATTCCGCGCACAATCCCGATCTGAAGGCCGGCGCCGCCTGGTACGGCCGGTTGGTGGGCAACACCGACGCCGCCCATCCCAAGAACCCTATCGATCTGGTGAACCAGCTTAATGCTCCGGTCCTGGGCCTGTACGGCGCCAAGGACGACGGCATCCCCGTCGCCAGCGTGGATCAGATGCGGGCCGCCCTGGCCCAGGGCGACAAGGCCGCCAGCGATTGCAAGCTGATGGTGTTCGAGGATTCAGGCCACGGCTTCAACGCCGATTACCGCCCCAGCTACAACCCCGCGGACGCCAAGGTGGCATGGAAGCAGATGCTGGAGTGGTTCAAGAAGCACGGCGTGCCCTACGTGCCGCACGCCTAGCCAAGGCCATTCTCTCCGGCCCCAGGACGCGACCGCGTCCGCCGGAGATTTCCGGGGAGCGTAGCGGACTGGAAATCGAGGACGCGCCAAAGCCGCGGACGCGGCTGCCGGCGCCTGAGGAACTGGAACAAAGAAAAAAGGCCCGCCTGCGGGGGAGCGGCGGGCCTTTTAAGAGGCCGGGTTGGGCGCGGGGAGCAACCCACCCGGACGGGGAAGCAGAAACGGGACCGAGGTCGCCGTCTCGGGCACCGGAGAGGTTGGGGCCATCCCCGGTACGAGAAGGAGACTATGCCCGGTGAACCGCTGCGGCTGTGACCAATATCACTACGGTGCGGAGCGTAAGCATGCCCTGCCATGCGTGTGCCACCCTTGAATGGACGGCCCCGAAATCCCAAGCGCTTCAGTACAGGGCGATGCACTCGCCATGGCGGGTGTTGTCAGGCGCCACCAGGTCGAGGATGGTGGGTACGACGCGGGTGACCGGCGGCTGGGTGTCCGGCTTTTCCCCAGGAAACGCTTGGGCTCGCAGCTTAGTGGGCATGGGGCCGGGATCCACCAGGTTCACCTTCAGGGGGCTCTGCAGCACCTCCTGCGCGTAGGTCAGCGCCATCATCTCCAGCCCCGCCTTGGCCACGGCGTAGGCGTTCCAGTAGGCCACCGGCTCATGGCCATAGCGGTCGGTAATGAAGACGGCGCGGCCCGCGTCAGAACCGCGCAGCAGGGGATCCAGCGTGCGGATCAGGCGCATGTTGGCTGTCAGCGTCAAGGCCAGCACCTTGTCCCACTGCTTCACGTCGGCATGGGCCATCGGGCCGATGGCGCCCAGCATGCCGGCGTTGGCCACCAGGATGTCCACCCGCTTGAATCGGTCCAGCAAGGCCGGGCCCAGCACATCCAGCTGGGCGGGGTCGGCGGCCATGTCCTGGGGGATCAGCGTGGCGGTGCCGCCAGCGGCGCGGATGGCGTCGTCCGCCTCCTCCAGCCCGCCCACAGTGCGGGCGATCAGCACGACGTGCGCGCCCTCCGCCGCCAGCCCCTTGGCCACGGCGGCGCCCAAGCCGCGCGAGGCGCCGGTGACGACGGCGACACGGCCCTTAAGGCGGCCGGTAGGGGGGCTGGAGGCAGGCTCGGTCATGCGGGACGCTTTCCTCGGATAAAGGTTTTCGTGGCGACACGGTGGGCGCGAGGTGCCCATCCCTCACCGCAACGGCTGGCTTTGCGGTTTACGGCCTGGCGTCGCGCCCGTCAATCGCCGCCCACGGTCACCACGTCGGCCAACGGCAGGGCTGTGCGCTTCATGACAGTGCGCAGGGTGAAGCTGGAATGGACGCGGGCCACGCCCGGCAGGCGGGTCAGAATGCGGTTGTGCAGGGCTTCATAATCGGCAGCCCCCGCCACCACCACGCGCAGCAGATAGTCGCTGTCGCCGGACATCAGATAGCACTCCATCACCTGCGGGCAGGTGGCCAGCGCCTCCTCGAAGGCGCGCAGGTAGGGCTCCGTCTGCTTTTCCAGCGTCACCTGCACGAACACGCTTTCCGGCCGCCCGCAGGAGGCCGGATCCAGGATGGCGGTGTAGCCGCTGATGATCCCCGCCTCCTCCATCGCCTTGACCCGGCGCAGGCAGGCGCTTTCCGACAGGTGGACATGGGCGGCGAGTTCCGAATTGGGGACGCGGCCATGCTCCTGCAGGCGGGCCAGGATGGCACGATCAATCCTATCCAGCACCGTTGTTCGCAGGCTCTGCCGCATAATAGGCCTTTAACGATGATTCCTTGCGCATTGTGCGCCAGGCCTAACCCTCAACGCAAGGACATGCACCGGCCTTCGGCCTTATCTTGGGCTCCGAAATCGAGGCAACGGTTGCGCGACCGGACAGGCGGCGCCAACCCAGATGATCCGGGAGATAACCATGCTGGTCGGCGTTCCTAAGGAAATCAAAAACCACGAGTATCGCGTTGGTCTGATCCCCGGCAATGTGCGTCAGCTGGTGGCCCATGGCCACTCGGTCATCGTGCAGAAGAATGCCGGCACCGCCATCGGCCTGACGGACGAGCAGTACGCCGCCGCCGGCGCCACCCTGGTGGACACCGCCGAAGAAATCTTCGCCAAGGCCGACATGATCGTGAAGGTGAAGGAGCCGCAGCCGCACGAGTGCCGCATGCTGCGCCCCGGCCAGGTCCTGTTCACTTACCTGCACCTGGCCCCCGATCCGGAACAGACCGAGTTGCTGCTGGCTTCCGGCGCCATCTGCATCGCCTATGAGACCGTGACCGACGCCCGTGGCGGCCTGCCCCTGCTGGCGCCCATGAGCGAGGTCGCCGGCCGCATGTCCATCCAGGCCGGTGCGAAGTGCCTGGAGAAGAGCTACGGCGGCAACGGCATCCTGCTGGGCGGCGTGCCCGGCACCCCGGCCGCCAAGGTGGTGGTGATCGGCGGCGGCGTGGTCGGCCTGAACGCTGCCCGCATGGCCGTGGGTCTGGAAGCGGAAGTGACCGTGCTGGACAAGTCGCTGGATCGGCTGCGCCAGATCGACCAGCAGTACGGCCGCCGCGTGAACACGCTCTACGCCAACATCGACACCATCGAGCAGGCGGTGCTGGACGCCGACCTGGTGATCGGCGCCGTGCTGGTGCCGGGCGCCAACGCCCCCCGCGTCGTCACCAAGGAGATGGTGGCCAAGATGCGCCCCGGCAGCGTGCTGGTGGACGTGTCCATCGACCAGGGCGGCTGCTTCGAAACCTCGCACGCCACCACTCACGCCGACCCGACCTATGTGGTCGACGGCGTCATCCACTACTGCGTGGCCAACATGCCGGGCGCGGTCGCCCGCACCTCCACCTTCGCCCTGAACAACGCCACCTCCCCCTTCGTCCTGGCCTTGGCCGACAAGGGCTGGCAGCAGGCTCTGGCCGACGACGTGCATCTGCGCAACGGCCTGAACGTGTTCCGCGGCAAGCTGACCCACCCCGCCCTGGTGGAAGAGGGCGACGCCCGCTACCTGGCCGCCGACAAGGCCATCGCCTGATCCCCTCTGAATCAGCGATTAAGTTGAATGCGAAGGCCCGGCGGCGACGCCGGGCCTTTTCGCTGCCCGCTCCCCTGCCCCAGTCGATCTGCGATGCCATAACTCAAGCATTTTCCCTGGCCAGCCCGGCGACGCACCGTCTAAGTTGTATTTGTGTTTGTCTTGTGGGGGCGCCAATGACACTTACCGATGGGCTTTTGCTACTTCTCTTGTTCGGTGGCGGTTTCGGCCTTTGGAACCTGTCTGACCTACTTGAGGCCAAGGAAGAGGAAATCCGCGAACGGACGCGGAAACTGAAGTTGGAAAATGATCGCGAGGAACGGCGGATGAAGCAGGAACACGACACCGCCGTGCCCTCGGCCGGCGCCTGATCGTCCCACACCGACAGAAAGGCCCGCGATGCAGACCCCGCCTTGGCTTCTTTCCGCCGCCCCCGCTCTGGCGACCCTGCCCGATGTCCCGGCGGGAGAACGGTTCCAGTACCTGCTGGAACACGGCACCATGAAGGTGGGCGTCTACGGCCCGCGCGGACACGACCCGCAAGGCCCCCATGTCCGCGATGAAATCTATGTGATCATCAGCGGCACCGGCACCTTCGTGAAGAACGGCGAGCACCGGCCCTTCCAACCGCACGACCTGCTGTTCGTGGAAGCGGGCGCCGAGCATCGCTTCGAAGACTTCAGCGACGACTTCGCCACCTGGGTGCTGTTCTGGGGGCCCAAGGGCGGAGAGCCCGCCTAGGCGCTACGCCCCTCGCGGCTCTCTTCCTGCGCCATGACCAAGGGGTGCAGGAAGCGGGCTTCCAGTTGGCGGGCGGGCATGGGCTCGGCGATGAAGAAGCCCTGGACGACGGGGCAGCCCTCGGCCACCAGCCAGGCCAGCTGCTCCTCCCGCTCCACGCCCTCCGCCACCACCTCCAGCCCCAGGCGGGCGCCCAGGGTCAGGATCATGGCGGCAATGGCGCTGTCGCGCGGCAGGTCCTGCACGAAGGCCCGGTCGATCTTGAGCGTGTCGATGGGCATTTGGCGCAGGTAGGACAGCGAGGAGAAGCCGGTGCCGAAATCGTCCACGGCGATGCGCACGCCCAGACGCTTCAGGCGCCACAGCACCTCCAGCGAGCGGGCGCTGTCCACCATCACGCTTTCCGTCACCTCGATCTCGATGCGGTCGGCGGGCACGCCGCTGCGCGCCAGGCAGTCGCGTACCCGCTCGACGAAGCCGGGCGCGATGATCTGCCGGGCGGAGACGTTCACGGCGATGTGGAAGTCTGGCAGCAGCTTGGTCCAGTGCGTGGCCTCGCGCACCGCCTGTTCCAGCACCCAGCTGCCCAGTTCCATGATCAGGCCCGAATCCTCGGCCACGGTCATGAAGGCGCCGGGCTGCACCAGCTGGCCGTCGTGCTTCCAGCGCACCAGCGCCTCCGCCCCCACCAGGGCCTGGTCGGCGGCGCGCACCTTGGGCTGGAAGTACAGCTCGAACGAGCCGATGCTGAGCGCCTGGCGCAGGTTGGCCTCGGTGCTCAGCCGGTTCTCCGCCCGCTCGCTCATCTCGCGGGAGAAGAAGCGGTATTGGCCGCGGCCAGCGGCCTTGGCGGCATAGAGGGCCGTGTCGGCCTGGCGCAGCAGGGTGCTGGCGGTATCGGCGTCGCCATTGGGGGGGCCCTCGCCGGCCAGGGCCACGCCGATGGAGGCGCCGGCGTGCAGCAGGTGCCCGCCCTCCACCATCAATGGCGATTCCAGAGCCTTCAGCAGGCGCTCCGCCAGCACGGCGGCATCCACCGGCTCCAGCGCGTTTTCCGTCACCACCAGGAACTCGTCGCCGCCCAGGCGGCCCAGCATGTCGTCCTCGCCGATGCAGTCGCGCAGGCGCCCCGCCACGGCCTTCAGCAGCCGGTCGCCCACGTCGTGCCCCAGGCTGTCGTTCACATGCTTGAACCGGTCCAGGTCCAGGAAGAACAGGGCAATGCCACGCCCGCCGGCGCGATCGATGCGGCCGCAGGGTTCTTCCTGGCGGGCCAATTCCGGATTGTACAGCCGCCGCTCCCGCCGTCTCAGCGCCTCTTCCAGGCGGCGTTGCAGCAGCAGGCGGTTGGGCAGGCCGGTCAGGACATCATGGGTCGCCAGCTGTTCCATGTCCGAGCGGCTGCGGTCCAACAGGCGCAGCACCTCGTTGAAGCGGCGTACCAGATAGCCCAGCTCGTTATCCGCCTGGCGGGGGAAGTCCGGCAGGCGGGCGGCCCCTGGGCGCGACGGATCGATGCTGGCCACGGCCAGGCCCACGGCGCGCAGCGGCCGGGTCAGGAAGGTGTGCAGCAGCAAAGCCAGCACCACGCCCAGCGCCAGGTCGCGCACAAGGCCGCCCAGCACCGTGGTGCGGATGAAGGCGGCGTAGTCGGCCGCCGCCCGGCTGGTGTCCATCTCCAGCTCCAGCCGGCCTATGATGGGACTGTTGCGGGGGCTGCCGGCGGGGCGGTACAGCAGGCGCTGGGTCCGCGCCAGGTCCTGGAAGACAGAGGTGAACCGGGCACCAGACAGCCAGCCGCGCCAGAAGGCCCCGCCCTCCTCCGCCGGCGGCAGGTCACGCGCGCCATCGGCCAGCACCCGGTCTGGCATTTCGACCAGGCGCACGGCGCGCACGCCGTCGATGGCCAGGACGGATCGAACCAGACCGGACGCCAGGTCGGGATCCAGGTTCCACACGGCGGCGCTGGCCGTGTTCTCCACCAGGTCCAGCACCATGCGGCCGGCGTTGGCGAACTTGGCCCGCTCCCGCTCCGCCTGGGCGATGCCCTGGATCAGCGACAGGATGGCGCCGATGACCAGGGCAGACAGCAGGGCCAGGGCCGCCTGGCGCACCGCCAGGGATCGCCAGAAGACCACGGTCATTTGATGGCGGCGCATCGCTTCCTGCCGGCGGGCGTGGCGCACGCGCCAGGCGCACACCCAGCGCGGCAGGCGGATGCCCAACAGCCGGGGGCCCGGCACACTGGAACGGATGGCGTGGGGCTTGGTCACGGCACGCCCTTCGCCGGTGAAACCGCCGGCGTCCGCCCCACCCCGTTTCCCTCGCCCCGCGCCATCGCCATTCCCATTCCCCGCCGCTATCCCTGCCTATCGCCGCGGCGCCATCACCACCTGCAGCTTCTCCCGCAGGTTCACCAGGGTGACAGGCTTGGCGATGAACGCGTCCACCCCCAAATCCCTGGCCTTCAAAACCGTTACCTTGTCCGCGCGATTGGTCAGAAAAACCACAGGAATGTGATGTCCTTGCGTTTCACGCTCCCGAAGGTGCTGCAGGAAGGTCAACCCATCGACCGGCGCCATGTCGATATCGGCGATGATGACATCCGGCCGGCGTTCCATGGCCACGTTCAGGCCGGACGACCCGTCCTCCGCCTCCATCACCGTGCCGAAGTCCAGCTGCCGCAGGATGCGGACGACCACACCACGGATGAAACTTTGATCCTCAATCACCAGCGAGCTGCGGAAATTGAATGAAATCGCACCCATCTGCCATCCCCAAACGGCCGCCGCCTTCAAATCCAAACAATTTTATTTTAACGAGGAATGAATACACGCCCCATCCCGGCTCCCTGAACGTGAAGCCCGGGAATACAGGATTAGTATAGGCAGAAATGTCGGTGGTCGTCTTCTTATAAAGAGGCTATGGCCGCTGCGACCTGTTCCAGCGCGCCCGGAACAGCCTTTGCCGCCAGCCGCGCCTCATCAACCTTCCCTTGGACCAGGGCTTCTTCCACTCGGTCGGCCACACGGGCCAGGACGTCGGCCCCGGCGCTTTTCGCCACGCCGGCCAGGGCATGCGCCTCGCGCCGGGCGGCACCCGCGTCACCGAGGGCGAAGGCCTGGTCCAGGCCGTCCGCCAGCGGGCGCGCCGCCCCCAGGAAGTCACTCAGGAAGGCCCGCGCCTCGTCATCCAGTACGCTGAACAATTCCAGGGTGCGGGCCAGGTTCAGCACCGCTGTCGTATCCCCCGGCGTCGTGTCCCCCAGCGTCGTGTCCCGCTGCACCGCGTACCCTGGCATCGTGTCAACCAACGGCGGCGGCGCGGCCTTCGCACCGCTGTCCGACAACGGCGGCAGCCATTGCGCCAGGCAGCGATCCAGCCGGTCCAGCTCCAGGGGCTTGGCCAGGAAGCCGTCCATGCCCGCCGCCAGGCAGCGCTGGGATTCCCCCGCCATGGCGTTGGCCGTCAGGGCGATGATGGGGGTGCGCAGGCCGGTGCCCGTTTCCGCTTCTCGGATGGCGGCGGTTAGCTCGAACCCGTCCATCTCCGGCATATTGCAGTCGGTCAGCACCAGGCCGAAGCGGCCCGTGCGCCAAGCGGCCAAGGCCTGGCGCCCATCCTCGGTGACCTCGGCGGCGATGCCCAACAGGCTGAGCTGCCGGCGGATCACCATCTGGTTGACGGGCTGGTCTTCCGCCACCAGCACCAAGCGGCCTTGCGCCATGGCCACCTCGACCGGCGGCGGCTCGCCGCGCCCCTGGCGCAAGGGCGACGCCACAGCGCGGGCCGCCGTCTCCTGCCCCGCTGCAGAGGCCACGGCGCGGATCAGGGGCACGCGGCGCACCGGACGGCCAATCTGCACCGTGCCCGACGGCAGGCCCGCCGGCCGCACCGAATCCGCCGCTGCCACCAACACCGCCGGCTTGCCCGCCGGCAGGTCGGGCCAAACGTCGCCCGGCCGGGGAACGACCACGGCCACGTTCCAAGGCTGGCCTTCGCCCGCCACCCGGCCGCCGGCGGCCTCGACATAGCAGGCGACGGTGTCGCGCAGGGCCTGGGTCTCGGCCGCCACCAGCACGGTGATGCCGGCCAGCGACGGCAGGGCCGGCTGGGGTGCCGCCACCGGCTGTTCCTGGGCAACGGCCAGGTCTATCTCGAACCAGAAGGTGGACCCCTGGCCCGGCGCGCTGTCCAAGCCGATGCTGCCTTGCATCAAATCGATCAGGCGGCGGCTGATGGACAGGCCCAGGCCGGTACCACCGAAGCGGCGGCTTGTGGAGCTTTCGGCCTGGGTGAAGGGCTGGAACAGCTGCTTCTGCACATCATCGGCGATGCCGATGCCGGTGTCCTGCACCGCCACCCGCACCCGCGCCCGGCCCGGCGCCGCGCCGGGCAGGCAACGCACCGACAGGGTGACGCCGCCCTTCTCGGTGAACTTGATGGCGTTGCCCGTCAGGTTGTACAGCACCTGGCGCAGGCGCAACGGGTCGCCCATCAGCAACTCGGGGATGGCGGGGTCGATGTGCACGTGCAGGTCCAGCGCGCGCTTGCGCGCCTGGGCCGCCAGCATGTCGGCCACACCCTCCACCAGCGGACCCAGCGCCACCGGATGGCACTCGATGTCCATGCGCCCGGCCTCGATCTTCGAGAAGTCGAGGATGTCGTCGATGATGCGCAGCAGGGTGCCGGCCGCGTCCCGCGCGGTGAACAGCATCTCCATCTGATCATCATCCAGACCCGTATGGGACATCAGTTCCAGCATGCCCAGCACGGCGTTCATGGGCGTGCGGATCTCATGGCTCATCGTGGCCAGGAAGCTGGACTTCAGCCGGCTGGCGCTCTGCGCCTCGCGCGCGGTGCGGATGTTGTCGTAGGACCGCAGCGCCGTGATGATGGTGATGAACAGCTTCTCCGAGGTGAGCTCGGTCTTCGCCTTGTAGTCGTTGATGTCGTAATTGACGATGACGTCGCGCACCGGCGCCTGGCCGGGCTGGCCGGTGCGCAGCACGATGCGCACGTCGTTGTTGTCGAATTCCTCGCGGATGCGCCGTGCCAGCACCAGGCCGGCATCATCCGTTTCCATGACGATGTCCAGCAGGGCCACGGCGATGTCGCCGCGCTTGGTCAGGATGCCCGCCGCCTCGGCCGCCGATCGCGCGGTCAGCAATTCCAACGGCCGGCCCTTGTACGTCAGCCGGCTGAGCACCAGCCGGGTCATGATGTGCACTTCCTCGTCGTCATCGACGACCAGGATGGGCCAGGGCGGCAGCTCCGGCGCGCGCGTCGCCGGTGCATCCTCCGCCAGGAACAGGGAATCGAGGTCAGACGTCATCGCCGCCCGTCTTCAGGGCGGTGGGCAGTGACGGCCTGCTGTCGTTTGGAACCGCTGGTCACAGCCATGGATCGACGTGTCGGCACCTTTATGCCGCTGGATGATTGGACCCCATCGGGGCACGGCGCCAAGCGCGCCCTACCCTTGTGCTCAGCGCACTGTACATGACAGGGCCCGGCCAATCCAGCCGCGCACAATCCGGCGGTCGATCCGGGAGTGTAACGTCACCGGACCGCAACAGTGGACCAAAAGAATCGAGAGTAAAGCGCAGCCTTAGCGGCTGGCCGCCTTGCGCCCGCGGCCGGGGGCCTTGGCGGCCGCCTTGGCGCCACGGCGGCCGCGCTTCACCGGCTCGGGCGGTGGCGGGGGCGGCGGCGCGATGCAGGCTTCAAGCCCCTGGTACGCCATGACAATGACCGAAGGCAACGCCTCGACACTGACGGGATTGGACCGGGCGTATGACGTTGCGATCTTGACCGCCAGTTCCCGCAATTCCGGCCTTAGTCGATCGTTCATCTAACGCTCCCACCCGCTTCCCATGGACGACTTGATAGAAGGGACCGTAATCAAAGACGCTTCGTTTAGCGCCCATTAATTCGGTCTATGCGGTTTGGGTGAGTAATACCGGCCAAGAGTACTGGCTGGACGCCGGTTCACTATGACCCGGGACGGAGATGGGCAAGGGTTCGGGGAAGCGTGTCGGGACCGGTTTCAGCCCACCCGGGCCGACGGTGACAGCTCAGGGCGGTCCAGGCCCACCGCCCCGTCAAGGCGAGCGTCGGCAAAGCGCACGCCGGTGGTGTCCGCCTGCGCCAAATCGGCGCCGCGCAAGTCGGCACCGGTGACGTTGGCGTATTGCAGCTGGGCGCGCCACAGGCTGGCCCCAGCCATGTCGGCGCCAGTCAGGTCGGCGGGCCATGACCGGCCGTTGGGATGGCCGTCCGGTTGCAGGATATCCGCGGGGTCCAGGCGGGCGTCGGCCATGTCGGCGCCCGCCAGCCGGGCATGACCCAGCGTGGCCCCACGCAGCACGGCGCCGCGCAGGCTGGCTTCCGTCAGGTCGGCACCGGAAAGGTCGGCCAGGGTTAGGTCTGCGCCGCCCAGCAGGGCGCCCCGCAGATGCGCGCCGCGCAGGGTGGCGCCCGACAGCCGCGCGCCGCGCAGATCGGCACCGTCGAGATTGGCGCCCTCCAACTCGGCACGGGCGCCACGGGCGCCGCCGCTGTCTATCCAGCGTTCGTGGTCGTGGACGCGGTGGCGCATATCCAGGGCCAGCGAATCGAGGGGGCGGGAGAAGCGCGCCTCATCCAGCAACGCCTCGCTAAGGTCGCAATGGCCCAGCTCCACCCCCACGAGGTCGGCACCGGCGAAACACGCGCCCCCCAGCCGCGCGCCCACCAGCAGGGCGCCGTTGAGGCGGGCGGCCGAGAGGTTGGCCTGGCTGAGGTCGGCGCCAGTCAAATCGACCTCTCGCAGGACGGAACCGGTGAGGTCGGCACCTCGCAGGTCGGCGCCGCGCAGCACCGCGCCGGTGATGTCGCATTCCAGCATGACCACACCGGGCAGGCGGGCCCCCACCAACAAGGCGCGGCCCAGATGAGCCTGGCGGAAGACGATGCCCTGGCCGGAGCGTGGCACCTCCGCCGCTCCCTCGCCTTCCCCCCCGGCATCAGGCACCGCGATCAACATGTCGCTGGAGCGCAAATCGGCGCCGCGCAAATCCGTGCGGTCCAGCAGAGCGCCCCTCAAGGCGCAGCCGCGCAAGTCGGCCGCCGCCAGGCAGGCTTGGGTCAGGTCGGCATCCGTGAGATCGGCGCCATAAAGGTCGGCCCCCTCCAACCGGCAATTCGTCAGGATGGCGCCGGACAGGTCGGCTCCGCCCAACTGGGCGCGGGACAGGTTGCGGTTCGACAAGTCAATGCCGCGGAGGATGAGCATCGCCAGATTGGCGCGGCGCCCGCCCGGCTTGGCCGCCAACCAGCGCTCGTGCTCATCAATAATCTGGGTCAGCTGGGCGCCGAACATGGAACCATCCGCTCGCGACCAAGTAACAGGCATGCGGGACAGCCCTCCGGGCCAATCCCAAATGGGCGGGGTCGCTCCGCCGGTATGGAGTATGGGCGCGGCGGGTTAATGGAAACTGAAAGCCGGCTGGAAAATCCGCATAGGGCGGCGGAATGTCAGTCCAGAGCGTCCAGGGCGTCCAGCAACTGGTCCATGCGGTAGGGCTTGGGCAGCAGGCGCATGCCTTCCAGCGGCGGCAGGTTTTCCGCATAGCCCGTCGTCAACAGCACGGCGAGCTCGGGCCGCAGCAACCGGGCGACCTTGGCCAGTTCCACGCCATTCATGCCACCGGGCATGACGATGTCCGAGAACAGGATATCGATGGTGTCGCCATCCTGCAGCAGGGCCAGGGCCTGGTCGGCGCGCGAGGCCTGCAGCACGGTGAAGCCGCGTTCCTTCAGGCTGGCCGACACGGTGGCGGACACGGTGGCGTCATCCTCCACCACCAGCACGGTGCGCGTCTCTACCCGGTCGGCCGGGCGGGCCTCGGCCGGTGCCGGGGGCCGGCGGGGAGCGGTGGCAGCGCGGGGCAGGAACAAGGTGACCGTGGTGCCCACGCCCGGCACACTGTCCAGGTGGACGGTGCCGCCCGACTGGCGGGCGAAGCCATAGACCTGAGACAGGCCCAGGCCGGAACCCTTGCCCACCTCCTTGGTGGTGAAGAAGGGCTCGAACACGTGGGGCAGCACGGCAGGGTCGATGCCGGAGCCGGTGTCGGTGATGGCCAGGCGCACGAACTGGCCTTTCAGCGCATCCTCCGTCTGGTCCGGCGCCAAGTGCACATTTTCGGCCACGAAGCGCAGCACGCCGCCGTTGGGCATGGCGTCGCGGGCGTTCACCGCCACGTTCAGCAACGCCAGTTCCAACTGGGCGCTGTCGGCCATGGCTGGCCAAAGCCCTTGGGGCAGCACCATTTCCAACACAATGTCGGCGCGCAGGGCGTGCATCAGCAGCTGGCGCATGGTGCGCACCAGTTCGGCCACGTCCACCGGCTCGGGACGCAGGGCCTGCCGGCGGGCGAAAGCCATCAGCTGGCGGGTCAAACCGGCCCCCCGGTCGACCGCCTGCATGCCGGCGCGAATCAGGTCGCGGCTGCGATCATCCGGGGCCCGGCGCAACAGCATGTCCAGACAACCGGACACCGCCTGCAGCAGATTGTTGAAATCATGGGCGATGCCGCCGGTCAGACGGCCCACGGCCTCCATGCGGTGGGCCTGGAACAAGGCGGTGTTGGCGCTCTCCGCCTCCGCCACCGCCGCCCGCACCTTATCCTCCTGCTCGGCGCTGGAACGGGCCAGGCGCTGGCTGGCGTCGGCCAGCACCTGGGCTACGGCATCCGCCTCGGCCAAGCCCAGTGTCTCCGTCGGCACGGGAGCCCCACGGCCCAGCGCGGCCGCCCGGGCGGCCAACTGTTCCACCGGATAGGTGATGCCCCGGGCCAAGCGCAGGGCCAAGCCCAGGGCCAGCGCCAACAAGGCCACCGCCCCCGTCAGCGCCAACAACAGGCCACGCCAAGCCTCCCGCCCCAACTCGTCCCGAGGCGCGGCGACCGCCACGACCAGATCCTGGCTGGGCGTGCGCCGGAAAGAAACCATGGTCGGCATGCCCTCCAGCGACACGCCGGGCATGCGGCCCGATGTCTGCTTGGCATACGCCTCGACGAATTCCGGCCGGGCCTTCTGCCCGACGTAACGCTCGGGATCGCGGGTACGGGCGATGATGACGCCGGAGCGGTCGACGACGGCGCCGATCCAGCCGGCCCGCAGCTGCTGGTCCGTCAACAGCTGGGTGAATTCCGTCGATGGCATGACCAGCGACAGGATGTAGGCCGGGGCGCCATTCTGGAACACCGGCTCGTGCAGGGCGATGGCCTGCTGGTTGGTGAGGGTGCTGTTGAACAGATTGCCGACACGGCTGTGCCTCGCCTCCAGCGCGGCACGCAGGTTCGGACCCAACTGGCCGCCCGAGAGCGGCGTTCCCGGCGGCAGCGCGGTGTTCATCAGCACCCGGCCGTCGCTGGCCGACGCCAGACGGAACCAGTAGCCCTTGGGCAGGTCGATGGCCCTGGCCTGGGCTTCCAGCGCCGCGATATCCCCGTGCGCCAGGGCGGGAGACGCGATCAGCGCGCGCAAGTAGGCCTGGCTTTGCCCCAACTGCTGGTCCACCGCCAGGGCGAGCATGTGGGCCGTCTCATCAAGGTGGCGTTCCGCCACCCGGCGCTCCCGCGTGTAGGCCCCGCCCAGTAGCAGGGCGCCGCCCAGCAGGGGCGGCAACAACAGGGTGACGGCGGCCAGCAAAAGCCGCCCACGCACCCCCAGCGCTGAAGAGGAGGTCCGGGCCGAGCGCTGAGGAGCGGCCACGCGCAGACCGGCCGGCGTCGGCATCGCGGCCGCGATGCCCCGTCCCCCCGCCGCTATGTCCTCGCCATCCGCCACGTCTCGATCCCTTCGCCGGGGTCTGGCCGCACGCCTACGCCGCATGAAGCCGCTGCCCGGTCCGCCGTCCATAGCCGGGGCGCCAAGCTAACCCGGCCATGCGCCCCTGACTAGAGGAGGTATTCCGTGCTGGGTGGCGCCGCCGGCCAGGATACGCCCAAAGGCAGAGCTTCAGTTCGTCGCCTTGGCAAAGTCCCCGGCACGGAAATAGGACAGCTTGTCCGGATCGATGCGGGTGCGCAGGGCCGACGCCACCTGTGCCGACGTCACCGCCGCCACCTTGGCTTCCATTTCCGCCGACCAGGCCATGGTGCGACCCAGGTAAAGGTTGGTGGCCAGCAGGCTGGCCAGGCGCGCATCCTCTGTCCGGCCCATGCGGAACTGATCCAGGAAACCGCTCTTGGCCTCCGCCAGTTCCTGGTCTGTGACACCGTCGCGCACCAGGCGTGCCAATTCCTCGCTGAAGGCCGTCTTCACCTTGGCCACGTTCTGGGGGGCGGCGATGGCCTGGAGGGTCAGGCGCCCCACATGGTCGATGGCCCCGACCGACAGGGCGGAGCCGGCGCCATAGGACAGGCCTTCCTTCTGCCGCACACGGTCGCCCAGGCGGGAATGCAGGGTGCTGCCGCCCAGGATGCGATTGGCAATCAGCAGGGCGGGGTAGTCGGGGTCATCCTCGGTCATGGCCAGGGGCAGACCGGCCAGCAGGATGGCGTTGGCCTTGTCCGGCGTCTGGATCACCTGGTCCAGGCCGGCCACCTGGGCGGGGGTCTCGGGAATGCGGGTGTAAGGCTGCGGCGCCACGAATCCGCCCAGGGCCGCCTGTACCAGCTGCGGCATGGCGGCGGCGTCGAAGTCGCCCACCACAGCCACCTGGGCCCCACGAGCGCCGTAAAAGGCGTGATAGAAGGCCTTCACCTCCTCCAGCTTCAGCGCCTTGATCTTGGCGATCCACTCGTCAACCGTGTCGATATGGCCGGGGTGGTCGGGCTGCGTCGTGTCGAAGGCCCGGTCGAAGGCGTTGCTGGCCAGGGACTGGGGATCGGTGCGGGACGATTCCAGGTCGGAAATGGTGGCGGCGCGCCACTGCTCCAGTTCATCGGCCGGGAAGGCAGGCTCCCGCAGGATCTCGGACACCAGCGCCAGCACCTCGGCCACGTGCGCGCGGTCGGTACGCACGGCGATGCTGGTCTGCTGCGTACCGGACGAGATGGCCAAATTGGCTTTCATCTTATCCAGCAGGTCGGCGATCTGCTGGCGGCTGTGCTTGGTCGTGCCTTTCAGCAGCATGCTGGCCACCGCCTCGCACGCGGCGTCCTTCCCCGTCAGGCTGGCATCGTCGCCATAGCGCAGGCGGATCACCAGGTTTACCGCCTGCCCCCGGGCCGGCTTGGCCAGCAAGGCCAACTTGCCACCGTCCGCCAACTCCAGGCGCTGGGTATGGGTGTCGATGTTGGCCGGGCTGCTGTCGAACACGGTGTCGGCCACGGCCGCCTCCCGCCCCTTATAGCCATCCACCAGGGACGCGGCGGTGGGCGCGGCCGGGATGTCCACACGCTCCGGCGCCGCGGTCGGAATGAAGTGGCCCTCGGTGCGGTTGGCCTGGCGGAAATAGGTCTCCCCCACGCGCTGCACATCCGCCGTGGTCACCGCGGCGATGCGGTCGCGCCCCACGAACAGCAGGCGCCAGTCCCCTTGGGCGATGACATCGGTCAGGCTGAGCGCCACGCCGCCGGGGTTATCCATCAACTGGTCGTAATTCTTCAGCATGCGGGTCTTGGCGCGGTCGACCTCCTCGTCCGTGATGGGATGGTCGTGCACGCCCTCCACCACGCCCGTCATGACCGACAGCACCTTGGCGGCGTCGCCGCCCTTGGGCACCTCTGCCAGGGCCATGGCCAGGCCGGGGTCCACACGCTTTTCGGCCGAAGCCGACACGCCGGTGGCCAGCTTTTGCTCCACCAGCGCCTTGTGCAGGCGTCCCGAGGGCGTGCTGCCCAGGATGAAGGACAGGATGGACAGCGCGGCGCTGTCGGGATGGGTGGCGGCCGGGATGTGATAGGCCAGCCCCTCGTAACCCGTGTCGCCCACACGGCGCAGGGTGACGGACCGCTCGCCATCCTGTGCCGGTTCGACCGTATATTCCGGCGGCAGCGCCTCGGCCGGGTTCTTCAGCGCGCCGAAGGCCGCCTGCACGCTGGCCAGGGCCTTGGCCGGGTCGAACTTGCCGGCGATGACCAGGGTGGCGTTATCCGGCCGATAATAACGGTGGTAGAAGGCCTGCAGGTGGCCGATGTCCACGTTCTCCACGTCCGAGCGCGCGCCGATGGTGGAATGGCCGTAGTGGTGCCAGAGATATGCTGAGGAGTGCATGCGCTCCATCAGGATGCCGACGGGGTTGTTCTCCCGCATCTCCATCTCATTGCGCACCACCGTCATCTCGCTGTCGAGATCCTTGCGGGCGACGAAGGAATGGACCATGCGGTCCGCTTCCAGGCCCAGGGCCCAGTCCAGATAGTCCTGCCGTGCGTCGAAGGTCTCGTAGTAATTGGTGCGGTCCTCGGCCGTGGTGGCGTTGTTCTGGAAGCCGCGCTTCTGCGTTTCCTGGGGGATGTCGTGGTGATCGGGCGTGCCCTTGAACATCATGTGTTCCAGCAGGTGGGCCATGCCCGTCTCGCCATACCCTTCCATGCGCGAGCCGACGCGGTACACGACGTTGACGGTGATGGTGGACTTGGCCTCGCTGGGGAACAGCAGCACGCGCAGGCCGTTGGCCAGGCGGTATTCCGTGATGCCCTCGACGCTGGCGACCGCCCTGGGGGCGGCGAAATCGGCCTTGCCCGCCTTGGCGGGGGCGGTGACCTTGGGTTGGTCCGCGGCATACGCCACAGCGGGAACGAGAGCAGGCGCCATCAACGCGGACAGGGCGCAACTGGTGGCGAGGGCCGCCGCCAGGAAGGTCTTACCAGAGGCCAAAGTCGTCCCTTTCTTTCTCACCCGCACACACCCGCCGCAGGACACACCCTGCGGGGGCGCACCACAACATTGCCCACCGAATGGGCAGGCCGGCCAGTGTGCACGAGGCCGCATCGTCTGGGCAGGGAATTATCAGCGCACCCGCCCGCCCCATGTGGCGGCAGCGCAGGGCCTATCCGTTGCACGACCGCTACATCGACCGGCCTCCCCCGAACAGCATCGGGTTCGCACCCGCCCACCCGATGGTGCTATTCAGGAAGCCGGGCTATCGTGGCAGCGGCAAGCCGCTCACCATGAAGGCCAACGCGGCAACGGCCATGCACCGGGGCCGAACCATGACGACGAACTGGCATCCCCTGTGACCGACTCCCTGGTCGCCTGTCCTGAATGCGACGCCCTGCACGAACGGCGTGAGCTGGCGCCCGGCACCAAGGCCCGATGCGTGCGCTGCGGGGCCGTGCTCTACCGCCGCTCCTACCTGGAACCGGACCACCAGCTGGCGCTGGTGACCGCCGCCATCCTGATCTACCTGATCGCCAACAGCTTCCCCATCGTCGACCTTGAGATCCAGGGGCGCAGCAACAGCACCACCCTGGTCGGCAGCGTGCTGGCCCTGTGGCGGGAGGGGCGGGAGATCGTGGCCGTCCTGGTCTTCGCCACCACCCAGCTGTTCCCCCTGGTGGATTTGGGCGTCCTGTTCGCCCTGCTGCTCATGATCCGGCGGGACCGGCCAGCCCTGGCCTTCGCCCCCATGCTGCGCTTCCTGCAGGCGCTGCGGCCCTGGGGCATGATCGAGGTGTTCATGCTGGGCATCGTCGTGGCCCTGGTGAAGCTGTCCAACATGGCCGAGGTGGTGCCGGGCATCGCGCTGTGGGCCTTCGGCCTGCTGACCGTCCTGCTGGCGGTCATCCTGTCGCTGGACCTGCGCAGCCTGTGGCGCGCGGGCGAACGTGTCGTCGTGCGGCCAAGGCGGCGCCTCCGGCCCAAACAATCGGTGCATCCATGAGCGCGGCACCGACCACCTCCTCTTCGGAAGCACGCGTGACCACGGCGGCGCAAGCGGGTTTGGTCGCCTGTCCGCACTGCCATCTGGTATGCCGCGACACGGCCGCCCGGGATGGATACGGTGATGGCCGCGTCCGCTGCCCCCGGTGCGCCGGGCGGCTGCACCCGCGCAAGGTGGACAGCCTGTCACGCACCTGGGCGCTGCTGATCGCGGCCGCCATCCTGTACATCCCGGCCAACGCCTTCCCGGTGATGCAGACCTCCACCCTGCTCAGCACCCAGAACGACACCATCCTGTCCGGCATCCTCTATTTCTGGAACACCGGCTCGCCCGAACTGGCGGTGCTGATCTTCACCGTCAGCATCCTGGTACCGCTGCTGAAGCTGGCGACGCTCAGCACCCTGGCCGTGTCCATCCAGCGCGGCGCGCGAAGCCGCGCCGACCAGCGCGCCCGCCTTTACCGCATCGTCGAGTTCGTCGGCCGCTGGTCCATGCTGGACGTGTTCGTCGTGGCCCTGATGGTGGGCCTGGTGCACTTCCAGGGGCTGGCCGTCATCCAGGCCGGCCCGGGTGCGGCCGCCTTCGGCGCCGTGGTGGTGCTGACCATGCTGGCCGCCCACAGCTTCGACCCCCGCATGATCTGGGATCGCGCCCACCGCCCGCGCAGGGGGCGCGATCCCAAGAAACGACTAGTCTTCGGAACCCGCCATGGCTGAAACCACGCCCCCCGCCCCCCATCAGGACGACCTGCCGGAACCGGTGGTGGACTCGGGCCGCCGCTGGATCCCGTCCTTGGTATGGCTGATCCCGGCCATCGCCGCCATCGTGGGCCTGACCCTGGTGGTGAAGACGGTTTGGATGAAAGGCCCCAGCATCACCATCAGCTTCCTGACCGCGGACGGCATCGAGCCGGGCAAGACCAAGGTGAAGTTCAAGGACGTGGACATCGGCGAGGTCAAGGGCGTCACCCTCACCGACGACCACGCCCGGGTGCTGGTGACGGTGGAGCTGACCAAGGACGCCAAGGGCTTCGCCGTGGACGACAGCCGTTTCTGGGTGGTACGCCCACGCTTCGCCGAGACGGGCGTCTCCGGCTTGAATACCCTGCTGTCCGGGTCCTACATCGGCGTCGATGCCGGCAAGTCGGACAACCCCCGCAAGGAGTTCACCGGGCTGGAGGATCCGCCGGTGGTGGCTTCCGACGTGCCGGGGCAGCGCTATGTGCTGCACACCGACGACATCGGCTCGCTGGCGGCGGGATCGCCCGTCTACTACAAGCGCATCCCCGTGGGCCATGTCGAGCGCTACACCCTGGATGAGGATGGCCGCCACATCACCCTGCATGTCTTCATCAAGTCGCCTTACGACCATTTCATCACCAAGGACAGCAAGTTCTGGCACGCCAGCGGCGTGGACGTGCGCATCGACGGCTCGGGCCTTAAGGTGGATACCGAGGCGCTGGCCACCATCCTGATGGGGGGCATCGCTTTCGAGGATCCGCCGGACACGCCCATGACCCCGGCGGCGGCCGGCAGCCAGTTCTGGCTGGCCGCCAACCATGTCGACGCCATGAAGGCGCCGGAGGGCTACCACGTAGCCATGGTGATGCGCTTCCACCAGTCCATCCGCGGGCTGACCGTGGGCGCGCCGGTGGATTTCCGCGGGGTGGAGATCGGCAACGTCACCGGGGTGGGTATCGACTACGACCCGGCCACGCAGGACTTCACCTCCCGCGTCATGGTCAACATCTTCCCGGACCGTCTGGCTTCGTTCGAGCAGACGCTGCCGCCGGAAAGCGAGCGCGCCGCCCGGATGCAGCGCCTGGCAGAACTGGTGAACCGGGGCCTGCGCGCCCAGCTGCGCACCGGCAGCTTCCTGACCGGGCAGCTGTATGTGGCGGTGGACTTCATGCCCAAGGCGCCGCCGGTGCAGTTTAACCCCAACACCGATCCCGTGGAACTGCCCACCGTGCCGGGCGATCTGGAGGAGCTGTACCAGAAGGTGCAGGAGATCGTGGCCAAGCTGGACAAGATCCCCTTCGACGCCATCGGCGAGAACGCGCGCAAGGCGCTGGCCAGCGTGGACGGCGCCACCCGCCATATCGACGAGCTGGTGCAGCATGCCGACCACGACGTGCTGCCCGAAATCCGCGACAGCCTGAAGCAGATGGAACAGACCCTGGCCGCCACCCAGGCCAGCGTCGCGCCGGACGCCCCGCTGCAGCAGGACACCCGCCAGGCCCTGAAGGGCGTCATGGACGCCACCCGGTCCCTTAAAGCATTGAGCGACAGCCTGGAACGCCACCCGGAATCCCTGGTGCGCGGCCGGAAGGACAAGGACGAATGAGCACGAACCCCGCCCCGTTCCCCCGTTCCCTTTCCGCCCTTGCCGGCCTGACGGGCCTGGTCCTGCTGGCCGGTTGCGGCGGTTCCACCCCCATCCGCTACCACGCGCTGGCCCCGCAGCCGGCCGACGCGCCCGCGACCGGCGCCGCGCGGGTGTTGGTGGAGGTGTTGCCCGTGACGGTGCCGGAGCGGCTGAACCGCACCCAGCTGGTGCTGACCGATGCGGGCGGCCGGCTGGACGTGCGCGACGACGACCGCTGGGCGGCCCCGGTGGCGGATGAGATGCGGCTGGCGCTGGCCAACGCCCTGTGGCAGCGGCTGCGCGCCACCGACATCTATCAGGCGCCCGTGGCCCCCGCCCCCAATGGCCCGCCGCAGTACCGCTTGGCCCTGCGCATCGAGCGGTTCGACGCCACCCCCGGCGGCACCGCCGTGGTGGACGGCAGCTGGACCATGCGGCGCCTGCCCCAGGGGGCCGCCTCCACCTGCCGCGCCGGTTTCAGCCTGCCGGTGGCCGCCGCCTCATCCGACGCGGCCGCCGCTGCCCTGTCCAATGGCGCGGCGCAGCTGGCCGCCGCCGTGGCCGACAGCCTGGGCCGCCTGGACGCGGCGGCGCCTGGCGCTGCGTCGCCCTGCGCCGGCGGCGCGAACTGAGGGGATTGGCATCCTAACCCACAGCATAGGTCCGCGCTTTACCGATCCTTAATATGCTTAACGGAGTATTCGGCTTCATGGCGCCGTCCCTCCGAAAGTCCTCAAGCTGTCTGGTCGAGGACCAATTGATGGCGATGGCGCCCTGATTTTTGGGGGGCACCCGCGTTGAGGGCCCCCGCTAGGGTGAGGAGCGTCGAAGGCCATGAAAAACCTGTCCATCCGCCACAAGGTGATCCTGGCGTTCAGCGCCGTCCTGGGCATCACCCTGATCCTGGGCGTGGTCGCCATGATGCAGGCCGCACGCATGAACGCCTCCGCGATGGATATCCGTGACGACTGGCTGCCCTCCACCCGTGCGGTGGGACAGATCGTCCAGGCGACGGAACGCTTCCGCTCGCTAGAAGGCTCCTATCTGCTGGTCAAGGAACCGGCCATGCGGGCAGAGGTGGAAAAGCGCTTCGCCGCGACCCTGGCGGACTTTGACAAGTCCTGGACGGCGTATCAGCCGCTGATCGGGGCCGGCGAGGAACGCGCCGCGGCGGACGACATCCAGCGCATCTGGAAGACCTATCTGGGCCTGCATGACAAGCTGCTGGCCACCGCCCACGACGGCAAGTTGGACGAGGCCGTCGCCTCTTTCCGGGGGGAGATGATCGACACCTTCACCAAGTTGCGCCAGGCGTTGAAGACCGACGCCGACGTCAACCTGAAGGGCGCGGACGAGGCCGCCAAGGCCAACCGCGACAGTTATCAGACCGCCAAGGTGGTGGTCATCGGCGCGCTGATCCTGTCGCTGGCGCTGGGTGGCCTGGCCGGCTTCGCGCTGATCCGCCTGGTGTCCAAGCCGCTGGACGACATGACGGGCGCCATGGGCCGCCTGGCCGACCATGACCTGTCGGTGCAGATCCCCGGCGCCGACCGCCTGGACGAGATCGGCCGCATGGCCGCCGCCGTCGCCGTCTTCCGCGACAGCATGATCCGCGCCGATGAGCTGGCCGAGCGGGCCCGGCAGGAACAGCTGAGTCGCGAGGCGCGCGTGCGCCTGCGCGAGCAGTACATTGAGGAGTTCGACAAGGTCTCCACCGAGCTGGTCAACTTCGTCGCCCACGCGTCGGAGGAACTGGGCCAGACGGCCGCCCGCCTGACCCAGATCGTGGACGGCAACCGCCGCCAGGTGCAGGCCGTGGCCACGGGCGCCGAAGAGGCCTCCACCAACGTGCAGACGGTCGCCGCCGCCACGGAGGAGCTGACGGCCTCCATCGGCGAGATCAGCCGCCAGGCCCTGCAGTCCGCCACCGTGGCCGATGAGGCCGTGCGCCAGGCGGAAGAGACCGACGCCACCGTCAACGGCCTGGCCGAAGGCGCCCAGCGCATCGAGGCGGTGATCAGCCTGATCCGTGAGATCGCCAGCCAGACCAACCTGCTGGCGCTGAACGCGACCATCGAGGCGGCCCGGGCGGGCGAGGCCGGCAAGGGCTTCGCGGTCGTCGCCACCGAGGTGAAGGCGCTGGCCAACCAGACCGCCAAGGCCACCGAGGACATCGGCGCGCAGGTGGCGGCCATCCAGCAGGAGACGACGGATGCCGTCAGCGCCATCCGCCAGATCCAGTCCACCATCCGCGACATCGGCGCCGGCACCTCCGTCATCGCCGCCGCGGTGGAGGAACAGGGTGCGGCCACACGGGAGATCACCCGCAACGTGAGCGAGGCCTCCAAGGGCACGGTGCTGGTCTCCAACAACATCGGCGCCGTGGCAGAGGCCTCGGAAGAGACGGCCGCCGCGTCCGTCCAGGTGCTGGGCGCCTCGCAAAGCTTGGCCAAGGAATCCGCCCGCCTGCAGGAGGCCGTGGCCGACTTCTTCGCCAAGCTGCGCGCCGCCTGAAGCCAAGGCCAGGCCAGGGGCGGCGGACCGCCGCGTCTGGCCCTTCCCCTCTAATCCGGCATGTCCGGGGCGGCCATCGCCGGCGCCTTCTGGAAGAAGATGCTGACCGACCCGATTTCGACGCCCCATTTGGTGACGTGGGCCCGGTTCAGCAGGACGCCGCCGGGTTGCAGGAACATCCAGTCATCGAAGGCGACGCGCATGGTGCCGTCGCCGACCTTGAGGTCAAGGCGGTAGGCCCAGTTGAAGGCGTTGCCCGACGCCACGCCCCGCGCCACGCCCACGACATCGCCGGCGGTCCCCTCATAGCGGTCCGGCGCCACCCGTCGCACCGTCCAGGTCCGCTCCTCCCGTTCGCCGTCGTTGTACAGAAAGCGTTCGTGAAGGATCAGGGCGCCGTCCTGGCGGGTGCCGTCGATGTCGACGGTGAATTGGCGGCGCACCCTGCCGAAACGATCCTCGAACAATCCCCAGGCCTTGGTATGGCCGGTGAAGTAATCCTCCAAGACCAGCGGGGGCGTGCCGCCCGCGAAATCCTTGGGCGCCATCCCGGCGCAACTGGTGAGCAGGGGTGCACACAGCAGCGCGGCGCAAATCCGTCTCCACATCTCAAACCCTTTCCCGGCCTGCCCAGGACCCGTCGTCCCTGGCGCTGGACGATACGGGGAAGGAGACGCGGCGGATCATGGCCGGACCAGGACCAGGCGACAGGCGCCAAAGCGGCCCTTTCGCGATGCCGGCCGATCAAGATGATGACGGAAGCGCTATGCAGTCCTTTGGGGGAAATCATGACACATGTCCGTCGTCGCTCAGCCAGCCTGGGCTTGGCCCTGCTTGCCGGCATCCTGGCAGTCGCCAAGGTCATCCCAGCGGATGCCGGGACCGGCGCGTCGGACTACCACCCCTCATTCAAGCCCGGCCAGTTGAAGGGGCCGCCGGCGGGCAAGGCCAACGAGGTGCTGGTGCTGGGCACGCCGCATCTGTCGGGTCTCAAGGGCGAGCTGCGGCCGGATATGCTTGAACCCCTGCTGGCCCGCCTGGCAGCCTGGCATCCGGACGCCATCGCGACCGAGGACATGTCCGGCCTGCAGTGCGACAGCCTGCGCCGTTATCCCGCCCGCTATGCCTCGACCGTCGCCGACTACTGCCCAGACCCCGGTCCCGCCGGGAAGGCGACCGGACTGGACGTGCCCGCCGCCAACGCGGAGGCGGAACGGCTGCTGGCCGCATGGCCGGCCGCCCCCACCCCTGCCGACCGGCGACACCTGGCCGCGATCTTCCTGGCGGCGGGGGAGCGGAGCTCCGCCCTGGTGCAATGGCTGCGCCTGCCGGTGGAGGAGCGGCACGACGGCGACGGTCTCACGCCCGACCTGGTGGCGGCGCTGGAGCGGGCCAAGGACCGCCGCAACGAAACCAACCTTATCTCGGCCGTGCTGGCGGCGCGCCTGGGCCTGGAACGGTTATGGAGCGTGGATGACCACAGCGCCGACTTCCCCGATCCGCCGGACGCAAACGCCTATGCCGCCGCCATCACGCACGCCTGGGACAATCCTGTCGCCAAGGCGCGCCGGGCGGAAGATGAGCGGCTGGAGGCAGGCGTCGCCAAACCAGACGGCCTGATGATCCTATATCGCGCATACAACGCGCCGCAGGCCGCGCTGCAGGCCTATCAGGCGGACTTCGGTGCCGCCCTGCGGGAGCCGTCTCCCCAGGGATTTGGCCGGAATTACGTTGGGTATTGGGAGACGCGGAACCTGCGCATGGTCGCGAACATCCGCGACGTCCTGGGCCAGCACCCCGGCACCCGCCTGCTCGCCATCGTCGGCGCGTCACACAAAGGGTATTACGAGGCCTACCTGGACCAGATGCACGACCTGCGCCTGGCCGACACGCGGGAGGTGCTGCGCTGACGTGCCTAAAAGGCCGTCTCAGCCAAAGTCGTAGTAATTTTATAGGGAAAATGGTGCCCAGGGGCGGAATCGAACCACCGACACGGGGATTTTCAGTCCCCTGCTCTACCAACTGAGCTACCTGGGCATCCAGAGAAACCTAGCGGACGCTAAGTCCCTGATCTCGCGTGGGTTTTTGTGACCCGTTGCCGTGGCGTTGGCGTCCGCGGCGCGTCGAGGTGGCTGTATGTAGACAAGTCCGGCGGGCTTGTCCAGCCTGTTGTTTCGATCTTTTTCAGATTTTTTTTAGGCGGTTGATTTTACTGGAAAATTTCTGGATATGGCGGGGTGCTGGCACTCAGTCGCGCTCCGCTCCTGGCGCGGTCTCGCCATCCTCATCCGTCTCTTCGGTCACGGGCACGCGATAGCTTTCGTTCAGCCAGCGGCCCAGGTCGACGTCGGCGCAGCGGGGGGAGCAGAAGGGCTTTACCTCGGGCGCTGGCGGCCGGCCGCAGATGGGGCAGGCCGCGCGAGACCTGCGGGGCTTCAGGGGTATCGGTTGGTCGGTCATGGCAACATCACTCACATCACGGCGTCATCGTCGTCGGACAAAACGCCCGGGGCCGGCGCGTCCGCCGCCACCAGGTCCAGCAGGGAAGGTCCCCGGCGCTGGCGCGTCATCTCCACCAGGCCCAGGCGGGACATGCCATAGACCTGGGTATTGCCGGGATCGTCCGCCACCGCCCCGGTTAGGGCGAGAATCAGCCGCTCGCGGTCCGGCGGACGCGACAGGTTGATGAAGTCCACCACCACGATGCCGCCCACATTGCGCAGGCGCAGCTGGCGAGCAATTTCCGGCACCGCCGCCAGGTTGACGGCCAGGGGGTCGCCCTTCTCCCCCCCGTTCACGTCGATGACGGTCAGCGCCTCGGTCCGCTCGATGACCAGGCTGCCGGCGGCGGCCCCCCGCAAGGGGACGCGCGGGCGCAACAGGGTGGCGATGGCGCCGTCCAGGTCCCCGCCGTCGAACAGCGGCAGGCCGGTGGGGACGCGTTTCAGTGTCGGCAAAAGGTCGGCGGCGCGGTCGTCGCACCAGCGGCGCAGCTCCGCATACAGGTCCTGGCCGGCGGCGGCGCGGTCGTCCACAAGGATGGCCGATACCGGCTGGCCCGTCTGTTCCATCAGGGCGCGGATGCCGGCATGGGGGGCCGCCAGCAGCGTGGCCGGCGGTCCGTCGCCGGCCCGCGCCGCCCCGCGCCAGTCCATGGCCAAGGCCTCCGCCTCCTGCGCCAGCCAGTCGGCGGGCACGCCGGCGGCCGCCGCGCGCACGATCCAGCCACCGGCCCAGCCTTGGCCGCTGACGGGCACCGCGTCGCGCACCACGGTGGTGAGGCGCGCACGCTCCGCCGCGGCGCTGGCCCCCTGGCCCAGGCGCTTGGACACGTGGATGCCGGCCGCCAAGGGCGTGTGCACCAGGAAACGGCCGGGCAGCGCCACGTCCATGGACAGCAACGCGCCCTTGGCGCCCACGGGGTCGGCCTTGACCTGGACGATGATGGTCTGCCCCGCCCGCAAGGCCGTGCCGATGGGCCCCTGGGGCCGCGCGGCCGGGCGATCCTTCGGGGCGCCCTTGCCGCCTCCCTGGGGGCCACCCCCTTGGGGCACGCGCACGTCGGGGGCGGGCAGCAAACCGTCGCGGCCGGTGCCGATGTCAACGAAGGCGGCGTTCATGCCGGCGACGATGCGGGTGACGCGGCCGCGAATCACGGCGCCGGCCAGGGTGGGCCGCTCTACCCGGTCGATATAAAGATCCGACAACACGCCGTCGGTCAGCACGGCGGCGCGGCGCAAGGCGGGCCCCTGCGCCGGCAATGTGACGTCGATATGGAGTTCGCGGGCCATCAGGGCCGGCCCGTCACGCGGCCAAGAGCGGATCGATGCCGGCGGCACGCAGCAGGGCCGCCGTCTCGAACAGCGACAGACCCACGACATTGCTATGGGACCCGACCAGCCCGCGCGCGAACAGGGCGGCCCGGCCCTGGATGGCATAGCCCCCGGCCTTTCCAACGCCCTCGCCACAGGCGAGATAGGCGTCGATCTCGGCGCGGCTCAGTTTCTTGAACAGCACGGCGGTCTGCACCAGCCGGGTGCGCACCTTGCCCGCCGCGTCGATGACGCACAGGCCGCCATAGACGCGGTGGCGGCGGCCGGACAGCAGATCCAGGCAGCGGCGCACGTCGTCGGCGCTTTCCGCCTTGGGCAGGATACGGCGGCCACAGCCCACTACCGTGTCGGCGGCCAGCACAACCGACCCCGCGCTGCGGGCGGCCACCACCTCCGCCTTGGCCTTGGCCAGGCGCAGGGCGTGATGGGCCGGCAGCTCATCCACCAGCGGGCTTTCGTCGATGTCCGCCGGGTCGATGCCGGCCGGCGTCACCCCGATCTGGGCCAGCAG
This sequence comes from Nitrospirillum amazonense, assembly GCF_007828035.1. Lineage (GTDB taxonomy): Bacteria > Pseudomonadota > Alphaproteobacteria > Azospirillales > Azospirillaceae > Nitrospirillum > Nitrospirillum amazonense. The sequence continues at coordinate 418,345 of NZ_VITV01000003.1, forward strand.
TTCCCGACGGCGCGGGGAACTGGACGCCAGCACCAGCGGCGGGAGCTGTCGTGGCATCCGCCCCGTCCCGTCCGCTTGCACACGCACCATGGGCGACCGTCCGCTTACTTGAAGCGGAAGGTGATGCGGCCCTTGGTCAGGTCGTAGGGCGTCATTTCGACGTTGACCCGGTCACCCGCCAGCACGCGGATGCGATTCTTGCGCATCTTGCCGGAGGTGTGGGCCAGCACTTCGTGTTCGTTATCGAGCTTGACGCGGAACATCGCGTTCGGCAGCAGTTCGGTCACTGTGCCGGAAAACTCGATCAAATCCTCCTTCGACATAACTTCCTTTCAGGAAAAAACGGGTGGACTGCGGGATACGCGCAATTTCGGCGACATAGGTGATGGCCCCGGCGGTCGCGGTCAAGTGTTTTCCAGGCGGCAGCAGGGGTGCGCCCGCGTCTTTGCGCGGCACTGTGGCTCTGGCCCCCTATCGCACCCCCCAATCATACGGGTGGCAACCCGGTGGATTGCAGGCGGCCCCTGTCTTCAGGCCGGCCTCACGGCTGGCCCGAGGGCTTTTTCTTAGGCTTGCCGGTGGCATCGGCTTCCAGCGTTGCCTGCCGGTCGCGCCACAGCCAGGGCGGTTCCACCCGCCCGCCCCACATGCCGGCGCGGTGGCTCATGGCCAGGACCTGGGTGTTGTAATAGTCCGGCGTCAGGGCGGTGTAGGCCAGCGCCCAGCCGGCCCGCACCATGATGCCGGCGACGTCGCGTCCCTCCACCGTGCATACACCAAGGCGCCGCTGCTTGGGCGGGCTTTCCTTCGTGGTACAGCGGACGATCTTGTCCTGGACAATGGCCTGCAATTCCTTGGTCGCCTGGGCGAAACAGTCATAAGTGGCGCCGCGCCGGTTCTGGCAGGTTTGGCCGGGGTCGGGCGCGTCGATGCCGTACAGCCTGATCTCCCCCCCATCCACCAGCAGGGTATCGCCCTCCGTCGCCTGGGCATGCCCTTCGATGACATCGCCCCCACCCCCCACCGGGGGCGGGGGGGCGGCCAGGGCGTCGGCGGACACGGCCAGGACGGCGATGAGGAAGGAAAGCGTCAGTCTCATGGGCGTCAGTCTAGCATTCACTGCCGTCGACCGCCGCCCTCATTGCGCGGGTTCGCGGCGCGGTTGGCGCCACCCCATGGTCCTGTCCTTAGAATGCGGCTTAAAATTGGACAGCCGCGCGCATGAGAGCCGCGCGTGGGCGTTCGGGTTTGGACTGTTGCTGAGCAGGGCGCCGATGCACTATTCCCCTCCCCGATCATCCCCCGCGACACTACAGAGATAGGCTTGGCCCCATGACCACCGCCCCCGTCCTCGCCCGAATGGACCTTGTCGCCCTTCTGGATGACATCGCGGCGCTGGCGGTCGAGGCGGGGCACGCCACCCTTCCCTTCTATGAGGGCGACCACGGCGCCACCGCCAAGTCGGACGGCAGCCCCGTCACCCTGGCCGACCACGCCGCCGAGGCGGTCATCCTGCCCGGCCTGGCGCGCCTGACGCCCGCCATCCCGGCGGTGTCGGAAGAAGCGGCGGAGCGGGGCGAGATTCCAGCCGTGGCGGCCCGCCAGCCCTTCTGGCTGGTGGACCCGCTGGACGGCACCAAGGAATTCATCAAGCGCAATGGCGAGTTCACGGTGAACATCGCCCTGGTCGACAAGGGCCAGCCCGTGCTGGGTGTGGTCTACGCCCCGGCCAGCGGCGAGCTGTTCGCGGGTTCGCTGGCACCCAAGCCCCTGGCATGGCGCCAGCGCGCGGGCGGGGAGCGGGAAACCATCACCTGCCGCCCGCAGCCGCGCGCCGGCGTCACGGTCGTCTCCTCCCGCTCCCACGCCAATGACGAGGCGCTGGCGGCCTATCTCAAGGCCTATTCGGTGGCCGAGACCCTGGCCTGCGGCAGTTCCGTCAAGTTCTGCCGCATCGCCGAGGGCGTGGCCGACCTCTATCCCCGCTTCGGACCGACCTGCGAATGGGACACGGCCGCCGGCCACGCCGTGCTGCTGGCCGCCGGCGGCGGCATGACCACGCCGGAAGGCGATCCATTCCGCTACGGCAAGGCCGGCTTCCGTAACGGCCCCTTCATCGCCCACGGGAAATAAGGCCGAGGCACAGGCGAACCCTGCCCTTTTGAGTAAATCTTAGAGCTAATAGACCCCCTGGCCACCCGCTCGCAAACTACCTACATGTCTTTGATATGCAGGTGATTTGAGACGAGGGAGCCTTCGGCATGCTCTTGGCCAGCCTGTTCCGGTCCCTGATCAAGACCGGCCATCTGACACTGATCGACGCCCACGGCCGCCGCTACGAATTCGGCCGGCGCGACCCCGACGCCCTGCCGGGCGGAATCAGCCCCGGCGGCATCGCCGACGGCGGCCCCGCCAGCTACGGCCCCGTCACCGTGCGCGTAACCGACCCCAGCCTGCATTGGAAGCTGGCGCTGGCGCCACGCCTGTACGCGGGCGAGGCCTATATGGACGGCACGCTGGTGATGGAGGAGGGCAGCATCTACGACCTGCTGGCGCTGGTCACCCGCAACAGCGGCTGGCAGCATATCGGGTGGTCCGATCACCTGATGGGCCCCATCGAGACACTGACGCGGTACGCCCAGCAGTTCAACCCGGCACAACGGTCCAAGGCCAACGTGGCCCACCATTACGACCTGTCCGGCAAGCTCTATTCCCTATTCCTGGATAGCGACCGCCAATATTCGTGCGCCTACTTCCCCACGCCGGAGACGACGCTGGAGGAGGCGCAGAGCCTGAAGAAGCGGCACATCATCGCCAAGTTGCGGCTGGAGCCCGGCATGAAGGTGCTGGACATCGGCTGCGGCTGGGGCGGCATGGCGTTGGAGATCGCCCGCCGGGCGCCGGGCACACGCATAATGGGCATCACCTTGTCGGAGGAGCAGTTGGCCGTCGCCCGCCAGCGCGCCATCGACGAAGGCGTGACCGACCGGGTGACGTTCGAGCTGGTGGACTATCGCCACCTGAAAGGCCAAGGCTACGCCGGCCATTTCGACCGCATCGTCTCGGTGGGCATGTTCGAGCATGTGGGTCTGCCCCACTACCTGGAATATTTCGAGGCGGTGCGCGACCTGATGACGCCGGAGGGGGTGGCCCTTATCCATTCCATCGGCCGCCTGGACGGGCCGGGCGCCACCAACCCCTGGATCCGCAAGTACATCTTCCCCGGCGGCTACGTCCCGGCCCTGTCTGAGGTCATGCCCGCGGTGGAGAAGGCGCGCGTCGTCACCACCGACATCGAAATCCTGCGCCTGCATTACGCCGAGACCCTGCGTGCCTGGCGCCACCGCTTCCTGGCCAGGGCCGACGAGGCGGCCGCGCTGTATGACGAGCGTTTCGTCCGGATGTGGGAATTCTACCTGGCGGGATCGGAATGCGCTTTCCGCTACCAAGGGCATATGGTCTTCCAGATCCAGCTGTCCAACGCCTTGGCCGCCGTGCCCCTCACCCGGGATTATATCCACAAGGCAGAGGAAGCCATGTCACCGCGCGCCCATACACCGGCGATGGTTGCGGAATAAAGGAAAATCAGGGGTTAAGGGCGGGATTGGCACCCCATTGCCGCTCTTATCCTCATGATTATCCCCCTGTGGATAAAATCCATCCGCATGTTGCACTTGCCGCGCACGCGGCGGCCGGCTATGCCATGCCTCCCCCGCTGCTACACTGATGCCCATGGACACCAAGTTGACCGATCCGACCGCCCCCACCGGCGCGTTGCCCTATCGCACGCCGCCCCATAACCTGGAGGCGGAACAGGCGCTGCTGGGCGCCGCCCTGGTCAACAACAAGGCGCTGGAGAAGGTGGCCGAGTTCCTGCGGCCGGAACACTTCTTCGACCCCGCCAACGGCCGCATCTTCGCCGCCATCGCCAAGCTGGTGGAACGGGGGCAGATCGCCAGCCCCCTGACGCTGAAGGCCTATTTCGAGCAGGACGCGGACCTGAAGGAGATCGGCGGCACCGAGTACCTGGCCCGCCTGGCCGCCGGTGTCGTCACCGTCAGCAACGCCGAGGATTACGGCCGCATCATCCATGACGCCTACCTGCGCCGGCAGCTGATCGACGTGGGCGAGGACATGGTCAACGCCGCCTACAAGCACGACCTGGACGTGGTCGCCACCGACCAGATCGAGGAGGCGGAGAAGAAGCTGTTCGACCTCGCCTCCACCGGCGACGCCCAGGGGGGATTCATCCCCTTCGAACGGTCGCTGAAGGCCGCGATCGAGATGGCGGAGGCGGCCTACAAGCGGTCCAGCCACGTCACCGGCGTCACCACAGGGCTGCGCGACCTGGACGGCAAGCTGGGCGGCCTGCACCCCTCGGATCTCATTATCCTGGCCGGCCGCCCCTCGATGGGTAAGACGGCGCTGGCCACCAACATCGCCTTCAACGCCGCCCGCGCCCATATGAAGAGCAGCGGCAAGGAGGGAGCGCCGGTCGGCTTCTTCTCGCTGGAAATGTCGGCGGAACAGCTGGCCACCCGTATCCTGGCCGATGAGGCCGAGGTCAGCGGCGACAAGATCCGCCGCGGGGAAATCCACGGCAGCGACTTCCCCCGCTTCATCGAGGCCAGCAACTACATCTCCAAAGTGCCGTTCTTCGTGGACGACACGCCGGCCCTGTCCATCACCGCCGTGCGCACGCGCGCCCGCCGCCTGAAGCGCACCCATGGCCTGGGCATGATTGTGGTCGACTACCTGCAGCTGCTGCGCGGCGGCGGGATCAACAAGACAGACAATCGCGTTCAGGAGATCTCTGAGATCACGCGCGGCCTGAAGGCCATCGCCAAGGAGCTGGACCTGCCGGTGATTGCGCTGTCGCAGCTGTCGCGCCAGGTGGAAAACCGCGAGGACAAGCGCCCGCAGCTGTCAGACCTGCGCGAGTCGGGCTCCATCGAGCAGGACGCCGACGTGGTCATGTTCGTCTACCGCGAGCAGTACTATCTGGAGCGTGCTGAGCCATCGCGCCGTCCGGAGGAGGCGGAGGACAAGTTCAACGACCGCTACCAGCGCTGGCAGCAGCGCCTGGAAGAGGTCCACGACACGGCCGAGGCCATCATCGCCAAGCAGCGTCACGGCCCCGTGGGCACCGTGCGCCTGCACTTCCACGGCGAATTCACCCGCTTCTCCGACCTCGACACCCACCATGCCCTGGCCGGTGCCGGCGACGATTACTGAGGAGCCGGGGGTGCCGTCCGTGGATTTCCCGAGCCAGGTGCCGGTCGGCGCCGGTGCCGTCTTGGCCATCGACCTGGATGCCATTGCGGGCAACTGGCGCGTCCTGCGCGACCATGCCCAGCGGACCGGCCGCGCGGTCGAATGCGCCGGCGTGGTCAAGGCCGACGGCTATGGCCTGGGTGCCGTGCCGGTGGCCACGGCTCTGGCCGAGGCCGGCTGCCGCAGCTTTTTCGTCGCCGATCTGGAGGAGGCCGCCGCCCTGCGCGCGGCGTTGTCCCCTGGCACCTTCTCCGGCGCGCGCGTCCTGGTCCTGCACGGCCCCACGGCGGGCACGGAGCGGGAGATGGCAGCCCTGGGCCTGACGCCCGTCCTGAACAGCCTGGACGACATCGCCCGCTGGCGGGCCACGGCGGTGGAGCTTGGCCGCTCCCTGCCCGCCTTCATTCATATCGACACGGGCATGAACCGCCTGGGCCTGGACGACCGCGACGCGCGGCATCTGGCCGCGGAGCCCGCCCTACTGACCGGCCTCACGCTGGCGGGGTGGATGAGCCACCTGGCCAGCGCCGACGTGGCCGGCGACGGCCTCGCCGCCGAGCAGGACGCCCGCCTCCGGGCGCACCTGGCCCGACTGCCCCGGGCGCCGGCCAGCCTGGCCGCCTCCTCCGGCATCTTCCGGGAGCCGGCGCTGCTGCACGACCTAGTCCGGCCGGGGGCAGCGCTGTACGGCGTGAACCCGACGCCGGAGGCGCCCAACCCCATGGCGCCGGCGCTGCGCCTGCTAGGCCGCATCCTGCAGGTGCGGGACGTGCCGGCCGGGGCGACGGTGGGTTATGGCGCGACATATCGCACCACGGCACCGGCGCGCCTGGCCACCATCGCGGTGGGCTACGCCGACGGCTATTTCCGCGCCCTGGGGTCCTCCGGCCACGTCACCATCGCCGGGGCCCGCGCCCCCGTGGTGGGCCGCATATCCATGGATTTATTGAGCGTGGACGCGACGCAAGTGCCCCCGGAAGCCCTGGTTCCCGGCGCGTTCGCCGAGCTGATCGGTCCCGATCGGCCGCTGGACGACGTGGCCGCAGATGCCGGCACCATCGGCTATGAGATCCTAACAGGGCTTGGCCGGAGGTTTTGCCGCGTGTATCAGGGGGCATGGCCTGTTGCGGCGCAACCGCGACGGGACACTGGCAGTTTGGCATTGTAAGTCCCTTATATGACTGAGGAGCGGAGCGGATGGGGTTCTTGAGCGGGATCGGCCGGGCCACCCTGGTGTTCCTGGCCGCCACCGGGCGGCTGGCCCTGTTCACGGCGCGCGGCCTGTCGCACTGCGTCCGTCCCCCTTTCTATCCCCGCCTGCTGGTCCAGCAGATGCGGGAAATCGGCTACAACAGCCTGCCCGTGGTGGGGCTCACGGCCCTGTTCACCGGCATGGTGCTGGCGCTGCAAAGCTATACCGGCTTCGCCCGCTTCAACGCCTCGAGCGCCATCGCCACCGTGGTGGTGCTGTCCATCACCCGTGAGCTGGGGCCCGTCATGGCGGGCCTGATGGTGGCGGGCCGTGTGGGCGCCGCCATGGCGGCCGAAATCGGCACCATGCGGGTGACGGAACAGGTCGATGCGCTGACCACCCTGTCCACCAACCCGTTCAAGTACCTGGTGGCGCCTCGCCTCCTCGCGGGCACGCTGATGCTGCCCTGCCTGGTGCTGGTGGCCGACATCATCGGCGTGTTCGGCGGCTATGTCGTCAGCATCTACCGCCTGGGCTTCAACCCGTCGGCCTACCTGACCAGCACAGCGCAGTACCTGCAGACCATCGACGTCGTCTCCGGCCTGGTGAAGGCGGCGGCCTTTGGTTTCATCATCGCGCTGATGGGCTGCTACAACGGCTACCATTCCAAGGGCGGCGCCCAGGGCGTGGGCGCGGCCACCACGCACGCCGTGGTTTCCGCCTCCATCATGATCCTGATGATCAACTATCTGCTGACGGGGCTGTTCTTCTCATGAGCACGGTATCCCCCCACTCTGCCACCCCCAAGATTGAACTCATCGGCGTCAAGAAGGCCTTCGGCCCGAAGAAGGTGCTGGACGGCGTGGACCTCAGCGTCGCCAAGGGTGAGTCCTTCGTCATCATCGGCGGTTCGGGCACCGGCAAGTCGGTGATGCTGAAATCCATCCTGGGCCTGCTGCGTCCCGATGCCGGCACCATCAAGGTGGATGGGGAGGAGACGACCCACATCGGCGGCCGCGCCCGGGACCGGGTGATGACCAAGTTCGGCATGCTGTTCCAAGGCGGCGCGCTGTTCGACAGCCTGCCCGTCTGGCAGAACGTGGCCTTCGGCCTGATCCAGGGTCAGGGCATGAAGCGGTCCCAGGCGCGCGACATCGCCATCGAAAAGCTGGCCGCCGTGGGCCTGGGCCCCGATGTCGCCAACCTGTCGCCGGCGGAGCTGTCAGGCGGCATGCAGAAGCGCGTGGGCCTGGCCCGCGCCATCGCCACCACGCCGGAAATCATCTTCTTCGACGAACCGACGACGGGCCTGGACCCCATCATGGCCGACGTCATCAACGACTTGATCGTGAAGTGCGTGCGCGACCTGGGCGCCACCGCCCTGACCATCACCCACGACATGGCCAGCGCCCGCAAGATTTCCGACCGCATCGGCATGCTGTACCAGGGCAAGCTGATCTGGCAGGGCCCCACCAGCGCCATCGACGACAGCGGCAACGCTTACGTCGAGCAGTTCATCCACGGCCGGGCCGAGGGCCCGATCCAGATGCAGGTGAAGCTGGGATAAGGACCGGCGCGGATACGCCCGCCCCGCGCTTGAGGGAAGCGGCGTTAAGCCGCCACCCTTCCCCAGCCGGCAACGGCCATTTCCAGGGGCAGGTCGACCTGCCGCCCCGCCGCCCAGGCATAGGCCGTTGCCATGTCGCTGAAGGCGCGCAGCTCGTGCCCGGGGATGAACAAGCGGGCCAGGTTCAGGAGGAAGCGCAGGCCGGCGTTATGGCTGACCACGGCCGCCCGGCCGCCGGCACGGCCGCGCATGGCCTCCCCCATTATGGCGCCCATGCGGCGGATGGCGTCCGGCGAGACATTGCCGACATGCAACCGCAGGTCGGTCACGCTGTTCCACGTGGCGACGTCCATATTCCAGGCCAGGATTTCCTCGATGTAATCGGCGATGGTTTCACCGCCGACATCGTCCATGATCAGAACACAGATGATCCTGGATGAAGGATTCAATTTATGCTGTATTTTATACATTTCCGCACTGCCACCGGAAACGAGGACGGCGGAAGGGGTAACACAGCCGAAACTTTACCGGCATGATCATTTTACCGGTCACAATTTCAAAAACGTAACCAGCTTAGCTACATAGGTAGCAGACAGGCGCCCCCAATACTGGACGCCCGCCGGCACCGGCCTTTCCTGGAGTCACTTGTTCAGTCGACGTCACCCGCTTCATCCGGGGCGATGGGCCGGAAGTCGGCACGGTTGTACCGGCGGCCGCGTTTCACCGTGTAGACGACGCTGCGCAGGTTGGCGATATCCTGGGTCGGGTCCTTGGCGACGAACACCAGGTTGGCCAGCTTGCCCACCGCCACCGTGCCCATCCGCGACTCCAGGTTCAGGGCGCGGGCACCCATCTGCGTACCGGCCTGGATGGCGGCCAGGGGCGTGAAGCCGGCCTGGTGGACCAGCAGCTCCAGTTCCTCATGCAGGGCGGGATAGGCATCGGCGGCGGGCGTCTCGCCATCCGTGCCGGCGGAAATGGCCACGCCGGCGGCATGCGCCTGGGCGGTGATGCGGGCCGCCAGCTCACCGGGGCAATAGGAGCCGGGCGGGTTGGGTTGGCCGGCCCAGCGCTTGTCTCCCTCGGCATAGACGCGCACGGTGGCGTCCAGCACCTGGCCGTGGCGCTTCATGCCATCAAACAGCCCGGCGAGAATGGGGTCGGGATTGCCGATACGGGCCGAGTCCACCGGCGCGCGGTCATGGTACTGCGTCGGCTTCACCGGCAAGGCCTGGTAGGCGAGCATGCAGGCGTGGGACAGCACATCCACGCCGGCCTCGATCTCCTCCGCCGGGGTGGCGGGGAAGACCATGGCATGGGCCCAGACGCGGAAGCCCTGGGCGTGCGCCTCGCGCGTGATGCCGGCCACCAGGTCGGCCGGCAGGTTGGCGTAAATCTTGATGGCACTGGCACCGGTGCCGCGCGCCAAGGCCACCGCCACCTTCAGGTCCGTGGCCGGGGTGATGGCCTGCATCCACGGCACCTCCCCCGGCGTATCGCCCTTGGCCGACGCCGCCGTGCGCGGGTCCTTGAAGAAGCTGGGGCCGGCCATCAGGGCCGCGTAGTAGATGTCCGGCGCCGGGATTTCGCCCAGCAGGGCCGATCGCGACAGGTCGGCCAGCGCGCGGGTATCGCCCGCCATGTCGCGCTCCGCCGTGACGCCGCCGTAGATCGCGCGACGCAGCAGCGCCTCCTCAGCCTTGCGGTTGGGCACGGTGGCGAGATGCACATGGGTGTCGATCAGGCCGGGCAGGACGTAGAGGCCGCTGGCATCCACCACCGTGGCGTCCCGGGCCAGCTCGGCCGGCACTTTGCCCACGGGCGCCACCAGGGCGATGTCCTGGCCCTTGGTCACGACCGCCATGCCGGCACGCGGCGCCGTCCCCGTGCCGTCGATCAGGGTGGCGCCGCGATAGATCACCACCGACTCCAGCGCCGGCTGTGTCTCCTCCGCCGCCGCCATGGGCGGGACCAGCACGGACGAGACCAGCAGGGCGGAGCGGAGAAGCATGGCGGCGGGCTTCAAGGCGGTACATCCAGACAGGAGACGGGCGGTCGCAACTGTGGGCGCCGCGCCCTACGCTGTCAATTCGCGGCGGCATCACGGCATGGCCGCCCAAACCATCCTGTCGTGCGTCCCGCACGCCCCTACCCCCTAAATCTAGTGGCTGTATACCCGGCGCCGGGGTGGCGGTTCCGTCACCCAAGCTGTTATGATGGCGACCGCCAGAATATCCCGTCAGGAACCCTTTCCCGTGGCCCGAAACACCAACCGCTATGTCTGCCAAAGCTGCGGCACTGCCCACCCCAAGTGGAGCGGCCGGTGCGAGGGCTGCGGCGCCTGGAATACCCTGGTGGAGGAGGCCGCCCCCGAGGCGGCGCCCAAGGGCCTGGGCAACAAGGTGCAGGGCCGCCGGCTGGAGTTTGTGGAGCTGTCCGGTGTGTCGGAGCAGGCGCCGCGCCGCATGACCCATATCCAGGAATTCGACCGGGTGTGCGGCGGCGGCCTGGTGCACGGCTCGGCCCTGCTGGTGGGCGGCGACCCCGGCATCGGCAAGTCCACGCTGCTGCTGCAGGTCATCTGCCGCCTGGCTCAGGGCACGTCCTGCGCCTATATCTCCGGCGAAGAGGCCGTGGACCAGGTGCGCATGCGAGCCTTGCGCCTGGGTCTGGCGGCGGCGCCGGTGAACTTGGCGGCCGCCACCAATGTGCGTGACATCGTGGCGTCGCTGGACGCGGCCGACGGCCCGCGCGTGGCGGTCATCGACAGTATCCAGACCATGTATGTGGACACGCTGGATAGCGCGCCGGGCACGGTGGCCCAGGTGCGCGCCTCGGCCTCGGAATTGATCCGGGTGGCCAAGCGCCGGGGCATCACCCTGCTGATCGTGGGCCATGTCACCAAGGACGGCCAGATCGCCGGCCCCCGCGTGCTGGAGCACATGGTGGACACGGTGCTGTATTTCGAGGGGGAGCGCGGGCACCAGTTCCGCATCCTGCGCGCGGTGAAGAACCGCTTCGGCGCCACCGACGAGATCGGCGTGTTCGAAATGGCGGAGGATGGCCTGCGCGAGGTCGCCAACCCGTCGGAGATCTTCCTGGCGGAACGGCGCGGCGACGTGACCGGCACCGCCGTCTTCGCCGGGATGGAGGGCACCCGCCCCGTGCTGATGGAGGTGCAGGCCCTGGTGGCGCCGTCGCCCCTGGGCACGCCCCGCCGGGCGGTGGTGGGCTGGGACACGGCACGCCTGGCCATGGTGATGGCGGTGCTGGAGGCGCGCTGCGGCCTCGCCATCGGCGCCAATGATGTGTATCTGAACGTCGCCGGCGGCCTGAAGGTCACCGAGCCGGCGGCGGATTTGGCGGTGGCCGCGGCCCTGGTCTCCTCCCTGACGGGGGAGCCTGTGCCGGCCGACGCGGTGGTTTATGGAGAGATCGGGTTGTCGGGGGAGATCAGGGCGGTGAGCCAGAGCGAGACGCGGCTGAAGGAGGCGGCGAAGCTGGGCTTCGGCACGGCGCTGGTGCCCACCCGGCGCAAGGGGTCGGGCGGCGATGCCGGCATGCGCCGCATCGAGTTGCACCACCTGTCGGACCTGCTGCCCCTGTTCCAGGCCGCTCCCGCACAGAAAAGCGCATCGCCCAAGAACACACCCAAGGCCGTATCCGGCGGCGGGCGGGGCTGAGGCATCATGGATATCAACGGTCTGAACCCCCTGGACATCGCGGTCGTCGTCATCGTCGTGCTGTCGGCCCTGCTGGCTTTCGCCCGCGGCTTCGTGCGCGAGGTGCTATCGATCGGCGCCTGGGTCGGGGCTGCCCTGGTCACGCTGTATGCCTTTCCCCTGGTCAAACCCTTCGTACGCGCCCATATCGAGCGTCAGATGATTGCCGACGGCGTCGCCATCATCACCCTGTTCGTGGCGGCCTTGCTGGTATTGCAGATGATCTGCCACACTCTGGCGGGCCGGGTCAGCGACAGCGCCCTGTCGGCCATCGACCGGTCGCTGGGCTTCGGCTTCGGGGTGGTGCGCGGTGCCGTGCTGGTCAGCCTGGGCTACATGCTCATGGGCTACATCTGGCCGGACAACAAGCCCGACTGGCTGCGCGACGCGCGCACCCGGCCGGCGCTGGAGGCCGGGGCGGACATGCTGCGCACCCTTGCGCCGTCCGACCTGCGGCACGAGGGTGAAGGACGAATTGACGCCGCCCGGATCGAAGCCGAGCGGGCCCTGGCCGCCAAGCAGGACTTGGAACGGCTTCAAACCCCGGCGATCACCCCTGCGGGGAACGCGGGTGCCAAGCCGGGTGAACAGGGCTATAACGACCGCGAACGCACGGGCCTTGATCAGCTGATCGAGAATTCCGTCGATAAGAGGAAGCCGGAGTAAGGATTCCTCACAACGGACCGCAACGTACCAACCTCGCGCGAAAGGCGCCCGGTGACCGCTCATGCTGACCACGAACCCCTTCGACGACGACAAGTTGCGCGAGGAATGCGGCGTCTTTGGTATCCTGGGCGCCACGGACGCGGCCGCCCTGGTCGCCCTGGGCCTGCATGCCTTGCAGCATCGCGGCCAGGAATCGGCGGGCATCGTCGCCTTTGACGGGGAGCATTTCGCCGTCCACCGCGCGCTGGGCCAGGTCGGGGACAACTTCAGTTCCGAGGCGGTCATGCGCCCCCTGAAGGGCAATGCCGCCATCGGCCACGTGCGGTACGCCACCACCGGTGACACCGCGCTGCGCAACGTGCAGCCGCTGTTCGCGGACTTTGAGTTCGGCGGTTTCGGCCTGGCGCACAACGGCAACCTGACCAACGCCATGACGCTGCGCCGCCAGCTGGTGCGCCGCGGCTGCCTGTTCCAGTCCACGACCGACACCGAGGTCATCGTCCACCTGATGGCGACCGCCCGGGGCGGCAGCGTCATCGACCGCATGGTCGAGGCCCTGCGCCAGGTGGAGGGCGCCTATTCCCTGGTCGCCATGGCCAAGGACCAGATCATCGGCGTGCGCGACCCGCGCGGCGTGCGCCCGCTGGTGCTGGGCATGCTGGGCGACGCGCCGGTCCTGGCGTCGGAAACCTGCGCCCTGGACATCATCGGCGCCGAGTTCGTCCGCGACATCGAGCCGGGCGAGATGGTGGTGCTGACCGCCGCCGGGGTGCAGAGCCTGCGCCCGTTCCAGCCGGAAAAGAGCCGCTTCTGCATTTTTGAGTACATCTACTTCGCCCGGCCCGACAGCTTGGTCGAGGGGTCCAGCGTCTACAAGGTGCGCAAGGCCATCGGCGCGCACCTGGCCCAGGAAAGCCACGTGGATGCCGACGTGATCATTCCGGTGCCGGACAGCGGTGTGCCGGCGGCCATCGGCTATGCCGAGCAGAGCGCCATTCCCTTCGAGCTGGGCATCATCCGCAACCACTATGTCGGCCGCACCTTCATTCAGCCGACCGACAAGATCCGCCACCTGGGCGTGAAGCTGAAGCACAACGCGAATCGCCACTATATCCAGGGCAAGCGCGTCATCCTGGTGGATGACAGCATCGTGCGCGGCACCACCTCGGTGAAAATCGTGGAAATGATGCGGGCGGCCGGCGCCAAAGAGGTGCATATGCGCATCTCCAGCCCGCCCACCCGGCATTCCTGCTTCTACGGCATCGATACGCCGGAAAAGGAAAAGCTGTTGGCCCACAAGCTGTCGGTCGAGGAGATGAACCGCTACATCGGATCCGACAGCCTGGCCTTCATCTCCAACGATGGCCTCTACAAGGCGCTGGGCCATGCCGGCCGCGACACCAGCGGCCCCCAGTATTGCGATGCCTGCTTCACCGGCGACTACCCCATCCCGCTGACCGATTACGAGGGCACGCCGGGTGGCGAAGTCGCCTTCCTGGCGGAGCGCCGGGCCTAAACGCCACGCCAAATAGTTCTTCACACACACGAACGCCCCCGGAAGTCTTCTTCTTCCGGGGGCGTTTCGATTCCCCCAACCCCGGCCGCGCCAGGGCGGCGCATGAGATGATCGCCCCTATGTCCGGAGTTTGGGCGGCATATCGCCGCCCGCCCTCTCCAGATGCCAGTCCAGAGACCTCATCTCCGGCGGCAGGGCATCTTGGCCGCAGGCCCAAGCAAAGCCTTGCCGCATGTCGGAAAAGTGCCGGAGGTCATAGTCCCGCATATAAACACGGGCCAAATTGACCAGAAATTTCTGGCCGGCGTTGTAGCTTACAACAGCGACCCGACTGCCATCGTTGTCCGGAGATCGCTTCAGCGTCCCCGATTCTTCTTTTTCATTAAGTAGCTTGGACATCCGCTCCAAAGACGAATGATGGATGTTGCCGATGAATGACCGCAGATCAACCAGGCAATTCCAAGTCCGGCCAACAGCGCCGCCCTGTATGATCTTCCCGATATGATCCGCTATTTCATCGCCATCCATGTCCCCACTATAGATAATGCATATTAACCGCAGTTGCGGGAAAAGCCGGTAATCAGCCCTGTGCATTAACCCTGTCCTACCGCGATAGGCAAAGGCTCCGGCCCGCTGTGTTGGTGCAGATTGGGCGTTGCGATCAGGTCCGGGAGCTTTATTCTATCAGGTCTTAATCAAACTTTTACCTGAACGGATGTACCGCTCGGGGGAGAAGCTACACGTACTTGGATGGTGGCTTGGCCCGAGGAGGATCGCCGGCCTGTTTGGGCATCTTTTTTCAGCACCACCGGTGCGCCCGTCTCGACTGCCTGCGTCTTCCGCGGGTGGGGCGCGACCCGCACACCCCGACCCCAGCAACCGTCTTAATCCCCAACAACGACGGTGCCTTGGAACGCCATCCTATGGCCGTTCAAGACACCGGCGCCCCTATGCGACCCCGTGACATCAGGAGTGGTCAAGGAGTGTTCCGACTGAACGCGAGATTGAACATGGCACGTTTTTTCGTGCCAATGAAGCACAAAATTTCGTGCTGCCGTCTTTCTCTTGCCGCCACTCCCCCATCCCTCCGTCCGCGCTCCGAAGGGCCGCGCGCGACGCCATGACGGGATTGAAGGACAGGTTGCGCCAGGTTCGTGAGCACCTGGGCGAAACCCAGAAAAGCATGTCCGCCCGGTTCGCCCTGGGCGTGAACACCTGGCAGGGATACGAACGCCTGGGCAAGCTGCCCAAGGGCGAAACTCTGGCCCGCCTGCTGGAACTGGACATCTCGGTGGACTGGCTGCTGACCGGCCACGGCAACATGCACTTGACGGGCAACCGGCCAGGGCTGGACGCCCAGTTGCTGAGCCAGATCATCGACGGTGTGCTGACCCTCTACGCCCATGACGGGCTGCGCCCTATGCCGACGGAGCAAGGGCAGCTGATCAGCCGCATCTACGACCGGCTGATCGCGATACCCGACGACAGGGAAAGGCGTGGCGCCCTGCGGTACGCGCTGGAACAGGCGCGGGAGGATCTGTTCAGGGCGGTGACCGACGGGCCACCGTGAGGACAGGCCGGCACCTCAGGTGGGCGTCGGCCTCACCGCCACGATGGGCGGCAGTTGGGTGACGCCCAAGCCCAGGGCGCGCAAGGCGGCCTCGTCCCGCGGCTGCCGGGGGCCGCCGGTCTGCCGCAGGGCGTTCAGGTCTATGCCCGTGGCCTGGCGCACCCGCTCCACCACCGCCGGCGGCGCGTCCGGGCCGGCGCTGAAGTCGAAGACAGCTTCCGGCGTCACCAGGCGCTTGGGCGCGGCCGCCAACCACCACACGCAGGGGCCGGCGCAAGGGCCGTCGATAATGACGGTGATGCCCCGGTCGACGATGGTTTGCGCCAGGTCGGCCGCCGCCTGCGCGTCACCGCCCCCTTGCGACCAGATCACCAGCGTCTGGGCATCGACCGACGTGATGCGGGCGATAGTGTCCCGCATCACCGTGGTCTTGGCCTCGCCATGGGCGCATACCAGATTCTGCCCGCCAACGCCCACGCCAGCGCCCTTCGCGTTGGGTCGGTGGCCATAACTCCAGCAATTCAGAACCTGCTGGATAATGGGATCGGTCTCGCCGGGGCGCGCGGGCGGAAGGAAGTCGGCCCGGGCCGGCATATCGCCGGCCGCCAGCGCCACCAGAACACCAAGCGCGAGGACAAGTCGAGGAAAGAGAGCCATGGCTGCTGTCCGGGCGGGAATGAACGGGATTGACCTTATATGGCGGCGGGGCCCGGTATTCCAACGGAATGCCCCGTCACCGGCTGTCGCTCAGGCGCCAGCCTCCGCCAAGGCGGGGCCTTGGACCACCACCGCGCCTTTGCGGCCCAGGACCTTGGCCAAGCCGTCCAGGCGGCGCTGCACGGCATCACCATCCAGCATGGCGGCGTCGCGGGGCAACAGCAGGGTCAAGGTGTCCGGCGTCAGCCGCAAGGCCGTGCGCTGCAGCAGCGTGGCGGCGCCACCCGTCAGCGTATGGGCCAGGCGCAACGCCAGTCCCACGATCATGGCCCGGCTCAGCTGTGCCTCCGACAGCAGGGTGCGGGTCAGACCCAGGGGCTGGCCGTCCATGGTGCCGGCATAGCGCACGAAGGAGGCCAGCGCCAGGAAGGCGCGTTCGGCATGGTCGGCGCCGGCGAACGGCATGCGCAGCACCCGCAGATAGGCGTGCTCGGCGCGATAGTCGGGATGTTCCGACCACCCCAGGTCGGACAGCAGGCAGGCGGCGGTGCGCAGGCGTGCGGCCGCCTCATCCTCGCCGGCGAACAAGGGGGCCGTCCATTGCGTCAGGGTGGCGGCCTCGCCGAACCGGCCCAGCCGCTCCGCCACCTGGGTACAGCTGTCGATCAGGGGGTCGCGCCGCCGCTCCTCCGCCGACAGCTGGTCGAACAGGAAGCCTTCGCGTAGTCCGTAGGCGGAAAAGACCACGTTGGACGGCTGCACGGTGCGCAGCACCCGCTCCATAACCAGGGCCGCCATGGGCAGTGTTTCCAGCCGGCGGCGGGAAACGCCCGGCATCTTCTCCAACGAGGCGCGGCTTTGCCGCCCGACCAGGCCGGCGAAGTCGGCCATAACCCGGGCATCGACCACGTAGTGATGGATAATGTGCAGTGGGTGGCCCGTCTGTTCCATATGCATCTTGGCCAGCGCGCGCCAGCCGCCGCCCACGGGGTGGAAGTCCCGCCCGCGGCCATCCAGGGCCCACGGCAGCTTGGCCAGTTGGGCGTCGATCAGTTTGGCCGCCGATCCCGGCTTGCCCTCCACCGCCTCGATCAGACGCAGGGGCCCCAACGGCAAGGTCGCCTGGCGGCCGATGAGGCCCTTGTCCAGCGTCACCAGCTCCAGGCTGCCCCCGCCCAGGTCGCCCATCAGGCCATCAGCGCCAGGCGTGCCCGACAGCACACCCATGGCGGACAGCCGCGCCTCCTCCTCGCCCGCCAGCACGGTGACGGGAACGCCGGTCAGCGCCTCCACCTCCGCCACGAACTTCGGGCCATCCTTGGCGTCGCGCACGGCGGCGGTCGCCAGGATGTCCACCCGCCCCACCTGCATGCCCTCGATCAAGCGGCGGAAACGGGCCAGATTGGACAAGGCCAGCTTCACGCCCTCGGGGTGCAGCTTGCCGGTCTTCTCCACCGACCGGCCCAATCCGCACATGATCTTCTCGTTGAAGATGGCGATGGGCGAGCGTTCCAGGCGGTCATAGACCACCACCCGCATGGAGTTGGAACCGATGTCGATGACGGCCAACCGGTCGGCGCCAACGTGGCGTTCAGGGGCGGGTCGGTCAAACTTTACGGGCATGGCATCCGGTACGGGCTAAGGCAGGCAATTCAGTCGGCGCGCTTCGCGGCCTTGGCGGCCGCCTTCAGCAACAGCTTGGCCGGCCCCTTGGGATCGGTGACCGCGCTACTGCCCCGCCCCGACAGGCTGGGGTTGGTCATGAAGAACGTGTGGGCGTTGAAGGCGCCCAGCGGTGCTTCGATACGATGATACTCGCCATCGGGGCTCAGCCGCCAGCTTTGCGCCTCATCCTTCAGGTTGGCGACCATGATCTGGTCCATCACCTGGCGGTGGCAGGACGGCGTCTCGATGGGCACCAGCGTCTCGATGCGGCGGTCCAGGTTGCGCGGCATCCAGTCGGCGGAGGAGATGAAGACCTTGGCGCCAGGGTGCGGCAGGCCCACGCCGTTGCCGAAGCAGACCACGCGGCCATGCTCCAGGAAACGGCCGACGATGCTCTTCACCCGGATGTTTTCCGACAGGCCCTTCACGCCGGGCCGTAGGCAGCAGATGCCGCGGATGACCATGTCGATGCTGACACCCTGCTGCGACGCCTCGTACAGCTTGTCAATGATACGGGCGTCCACCAGGGAGTTCAGCTTGACCCAAATCTGCGCCGGCCGGCCGGCGCGGGCATGGGCGATTTCCGCGTCGATCAGGCTGACCAGCCGGTCGCGCAGCCCGATGGGGGCGATAGCGATCTTCTCCAGCGCCTTGGGCGTGGCGTAGCCGGTCATGTAGTTGAACATGTGGGCCGCGTCGTGCACCAGCGCCGGGTCGCAGGTGAAGAAGCTGAGGTCAGTGTAAATCTTGGCGGTGATGGGGTGGTAATTGCCGGTGCCGAAATGAACGTAGGAGCGCAGGCCCTTCTGTTCCCGGCGCACCACCAGCGACACCTTGGCGTGGGTCTTCAGGTCGACGAAGCCGTAGACCACCTGCACGCCCGCGCGTTCCAGGTCGCGAGCCCAGCGGATGTTGGCCTCTTCATCGAAGCGGGCCTTCAGCTCCACCATCGCCGTGACGCTCTTGCCCGCCTCCGCCGCTTCGATCAGGGCGGCGACGATGGGGGAGTTCTTGGAGGTGCGGTACAGCGTCTGCTTGATGGCCAGCACCGACGGGTCCTGGGCCGCCTGGCGCAGGAACTGCACCACCACGTCGAAGCTCTCGAACGGATGGTGGACGATGATGTCCTTGTGGCGGATGGCGGCGAAGCAGTCGCCGCCGAAATCGCGGATACGCTCCGGGAAGCGGGCGTTGTAGGGCTGGAACAGCAGGTCCGGCCGCTCATCGATGATCAGCTGCTTGGTCTCGGCCAAGCCGATCAGGCCGTCCAGCACGAACACGTCGTCGGTCGGCACATGCAGCTGGCCTGCCAGGAAGTCGCGCAGGTCGCGCGACATGCCGGCGTTGACGCACAGCTGGATGACGCTGCCGCGGCGGCGGCGCTTCAGCGCGCTTTCGAAGGTGCGGACCAGGTCTTCGGACTCTTCCTCGATTTCGATGTCGCTGTCGCGCAGCACGCGGAAGAAGCCGTGGCCCTTCAGGGTGAAGGGCGGGAACAGCCGGTCGATGAACAGCAGCACCAGCTCTTCCAGCAGGATGAAGCGCACATCGCTACCCGGCAGGCGTACGAAACGGTCCAGCTGCGCCGGCAGCAGGACCAGGGCGTCCAGGTGGGTGTTGCGCGCCGGGTCGAACAGCTGGACGGCCAGCGAGAAGCCGGAATTGGCGATGAAGGGGAAAGGATGGGCCGGGTCGACGGCGATGGGCGTCAGCACCGGGAAGATGTCGTCCAGGAACTTCGCTTCCAGCCAGTCGGTCTCCGACGGGGTCAGCTCGCCGGGGTCGATGGCGGCGATGCCGGCCTTGGCCAGGTCGGCGCGCATCATCAGCCAGCAGGCCTGCTGCTCGCGCATCAACTCGGCGGCGCGCTCGTTAATGGCCGCAAGTTGCTGCGCCGGGGTCAGGTTGTCGTCCGAGGGGGTGGCGACGCCGGCCGTCACCTGCGCCTTCAGCGCCGCGACACGGACCGTGTAGAACTCATCCAGGTTGCTGGCCGAAATGGACAGGAAACGCAGCCGCTCCAGCAGCGGATGCTGGGCGTTGTACGCTTCCTCCAGAACGCGCTGATTGAAGGCCAGCCAGGACAGTTCGCGGTTGATGAACCGGTCCGCCGACGTCATATCGATGGGGGCGGGCTCAGCTTCGCGGATCGGGGTTTCCACCGCCGTGGACATGGTCGCCTCATTAACAGCACGGGTATCGGGTCGATCACCATAGGCCGCAAACGTTACCGTTTCTGGTTCCCGCGTTGTCGATCCCGTTGTTTTCGTACCCGTTCCTTTTTTCTTTTCCGGGGCCGCCGGTTCCACAGCGGGCTCGGGCAGCCGGTCTATCCTGGGGGATGTCGCGTGAAGACCCTGTTCCTGCTCCGGCATATGAAATCCTCCTGGGACGATGACAGCGTCCCTGATCATGAGCGTCCCCTGTCGCCGCGGGGGGAGCGCGCGTTAACGACCATGGCCGACTATTTCAGACGCCGCAAGGGTGGAACACCCCAGCCCGACCTCATCCTCTGTTCGACCGCCGCCCGTACCAGGGCCACGCTGGCGGGCTTGCTGCCCTTGTGGCGTGAGATGCCACCCATGAGCGTGGACCGGGTCTTTTATATGGCATCGGCCCGCGCCCTGGCCGATCGGCTGCGCGCCTTGGCCGACCCCACCGCTACCGTCCTGCTGATCGGGCACAACCCCGGGCTGGAGGAGCTGGCGCTGGACCTGGCCCAGGCGGAAGAGACCCCCCTTCGCACGCGCATCATGGAAAAATATCCGACCGGCGCCCTGGCGCGGCTGGAATTCCCCCTGGACCGATGGGCCGATCTCGCTGCGGGGACCGGTCGTCTGGCCGAATTCGTCACGCCGAGAGAGGTAGCGGCGGCGTAATGGCCGGCACTATGGGATCAACCGTCAGGGTTGTATAATCCATACAATCAAGCGATGCGCCCGCAGGCGAAAACCATCCCATCCCAAATCTGCAGACTCCATCAAAAAAGTAAATGGCAGCGCGCTGTATCAATGATATAAGCGCCGCATTCCACGATTATGCGGCGGCGGAAGACGAAACCGATTTCACTTTCGGACACCGCCTATAGGTTGCACATCGACTGTGCAGCCCTTTGCCCGCAATTTGGCCAATCCTCCACTTTCGGTTAGGAACGGGGCAGCGTCCCTGCCACGAATGAACAGGCCATCCCCCTTGATTCTTAACGACTTATTAATGGGATGGTGCACCATTCGGCTTCCGGCACGTCTTTTGCGTTAGCGTAGTAACGTGACGTTCTTTGCTGCGACGCACAAAAGCTAATCAAGAGAGTGGGGAGCCGATGGACAACAGCCTGATCGACCTGACGAAGAACGTTCTGGATGTCGCCAGCCAGAAGGTTTCGGTGATCGAGGATATCAACCGGACCACCAAGATGCTGGCCTTCAACGCCCTGATCGAGGCCGGCCGCGCCGGCGACGCCGGACGGGGCTTCGCCGTGGTGGCCAATGAGGTCAACTCCATCTCCCAGCGCGTCAGCGTGGTGGCGGGTGAACTGCGCAGCGAGATCGGCCAACTGGTCGACCGCATGACCACGGTGGGCGAGGATCTGATGACCCGCTTCCGGGGCCAGCGCTTGGCCGACCTGGCGCTGAACAGCATCGACATCATCGACCGCAACCTCTATGAGCGGTCATGCGACGTGCGGTGGTGGGCGACGGACAGCGCCGTGGTCGCCGGCCTGCAGACCCCGTCGCAGGAGGCGTTCCGCCACGCCAGCGAGCGGCTGAACGTCATCCTGCAAAGCTATACCGTCTATCTCGACCTGTGGGTGGCCGACCGCAGCGGCCGCGTCATCGCCACCGGCCGGCCCGACCGCTTCCCCCACGCCATCGGCACCAACGTTTCCAACGAGGCCTGGTTCATCGACGCCCTGCGCACCCGCGACGGCGGCGACTTCGCGGTTGAGGACGTCCGCCCGAACCCGGTGCTGGAGAACCGTACCGTCGCGACCTATTCCACCGCCGTGCGCCGCGACGGTGCCCAGGACGGCGAGGTCCTGGGCGCGCTGGGCATCTTCTTCGATTGGGAGCCACAGGCCCGCGCCGTGGTGACCGGTGTCCGCCTGGAAACGTCGGAACGGTCCAACACACGCTGCCTGCTGCTGGACGCCGCCGGCCGCATCATCGCCGCCAGCGACGGCCGGGGTGAACTGACGGAAAGTTTCCACCTGGTGACCCAGGGCCAGCCCATGGGCCATTACCTGGACCGACACGGCCGCCTGATCGGCTTCGCCCGGACGCCGGGATATGAGACCTATCGCGGCCTGGGGTGGTATGGCGTCCTGGTGCACAACCCACCCGGCCAAAGCTGAGCCTATCCGGAGCCGCCTCGCCCGGTGTCGAACCTGTCGCCACCGGGCGTCACGCCCATTAATCAACAAACACGATTGGTTGGTTCAATACGTTCTATTGGAACGATCGCAGGATGGCGCGCAGCTTCATGGCCAAGCGCAAACCAATCCTGAGGTGCCTATCATGACTACCGCCCCCCTTCGCGTCGCCGTTTCCGGTGCCGCCGGGCAGATCGCCTATTCCCTGCTGTTCCGCCTGGCCAAGGGCGATGTGTTCGGCGCCGGCCAGCCCATCCACCTGTCGCTGTTGGAGATCACGCCGGCCCTGGCCGCCTTGCGCGGGGTGGTGATGGAACTGGAGGACTGCGCCTTCCCGCTGCTGAGCGGCATCAGCGTCAGCGACGATCCGGCCGTGGCCTTCCGCGACATCGACGCGGCCTTCCTGGTGGGGTCCCGCCCCCGCGGCAAGGGTATGGAGCGGCGTGACCTGCTGTCGGCCAACGCCGCCATTTTCAAGGCGCAGGGCCGCGCGCTGAACGAGCAGGCCAAGCGCACGGCCAAGGTGCTGGTGGTGGGCAACCCCGCCAACACCAACGCCTGGATCGCCATCCGGCACGCGCCCGACCTGCCGCACGACGCCATCACTTCGATGATCCGTCTGGACCACAACCGCGCCCAGGCGCAGTTGGCGGCCAGGGCGGGGGTGGACGTGACGGCTATCGAACGGCTGGTGGTCTGGGGCAACCACTCCCCCACCATGTTCGCCGACTGGCAACACGCGATGGTGCAGGGCCGTCCCCTGCCCGACCTGATCGGCGACCACGCCTGGTACCGCGACACCCTGATCCCCACAGTGGCCCAGCGCGGCACCGCCATCATCGAGGCGCGCGGCTTATCCTCCGCCGCCTCGGCCGCCAACGCCGCCATCGACCACATGCGCGACTGGGTGCAGGGCAGCGGCGACCGCTGGGTTTCCATGGGCCTGGCGTCGGAGGGCGATTACGGCCTGCCCCAGGGCCTGGTCTGCGGCGTGCCCGCCCTATGCCGTGATGGCCGCGTCGAACGGGTACGCGGGCTGGAACTCGACGCCTTCGCCCGCCGCATGCTGGACCGCACGGTGGCCGAGTTGATGGAGGAGCGCGCGGCCGTCGCCGACCTCTGAACCCGTCCTGCGAAGACCCGACGCACAAAAACAAAGGGCGCCGTCCCCACCCCGGGGAAGGCGCCCTTTTTCATGGGGCGTCAGCCGAAGAAGCCGATGCGCTGGGTAATACCGTTGCCCACCCGACGCACCAGGTCGTACAGGCTGGCGATGGGTTTGAAGATGCGCTCGTTCTCCTGCCCATAGTTCTGGCTGTCATCGCTGACGTAGGTGGCGCTTTCGCCGAAATCGCCCTCCCCCGCGGTCTCCGCCACGGGGAAGATGCGGGACAGCAGGTCCAGCGCCCAGGGTACGTCCAGCTGCATCAGGCGGGCCAGCAGGCGGCGATGGGTGATGTTGTGCTGGCTGGAGAACTGCGGGATGTGCGTCGCCCGCAGGAACACCTCCTGGATCAGGGCGATGCGCAAGGCGTGCAGCACCAGCAGGCCATTGCTCAGCGCCTCATCCGGCGGCGGCACCTGGCCCGGCACCGGATGACGCTCCACCCGGGCCAGCCCTTCCTCCAGCACGTCGAAATCGCGATAAAGCTTGCGGAAGATGCGGATAAGGCGGCTGTGGAGGGGGTTGTCCTCCAGGATGCTGGCCAGCCGCCGCATCTCCTCCACCCGGGCGGGGTCGGCGGTGTGGGCAGCGCGCAGCAGCCAGAAGGCCGGATCCAGGGTGTCGATGTAGGCCTTCAGCGCATCGGGGCTGGCGATGGCCACGCCGTACTCCACCATGCCCAGCAGTTGCCGGAAGCGGGGCGAGGTGCGGTAGAGGTCGGCGAAGTGCTCCGGATCCTTGTCGATGGCCTCGCCCACGCCGCTGACGGTGTTCGCCGGCAGGCCCATCTGCTGCAGGATGGCGTTGTGGGGGATGGCGCGGAACTGCGAGGCACGGCTCTGGTCCACATCGTCGGCGTTACCGTCGTGCTGGCGCTTGATGGCCCGGCTGCCCGAAGGATAGAGCAGGTTGGTGCCCAGGGCCGACAGCAAGGCGCCGTAGTTCGGATCCTCCACCAGCGACACCTGGAACTGCTTCACCGTGGTGAAGAATTCGCGGATGTAGTCGGCGTCGCCATAGAACGGGTCGTCGTCCAGGGTGGCATGCTTGCCGCCCAGCATGTGTTCCAGGATGCGCGTGACCACGGCCAGGGCGCCCGGTTGGGTCACGAAGTAGAGATAGCCGTCGCCCCCCTGGAAGCTGACCTCCTGCTTGAAGGCGATCTTGTGGTGGGCCATGAACGACAGCGTGGCCGGGGCCGCGACATAGCCCAGGCGCTCGGGGAAGCCCGCCGGATGGGCGCCGCGGCCGATGGATTCACCGTGGGTGTCGAAGATCACCAGCTGCACGCCGTCCAGGCGGTGGCGGGTGAACAGGCGGGCGATGCGCAGGCGCAGGCGCTCGATGCTGGCCGACGCCGGCGTCTGGCCCAGGTAGCGGCCGGCGTCGGAGAAGCCGGTCTGGATGCACAGCCGGCCGCGACGCTTCACGTAGTCGCGGTAATGCGGATTGTCCAGCAGCTGTTCGATGACGCGGCTGCCCACCTCCAGTGCCCGTTCCGTCTCGAACAGGGGGCTTATGTCCACCTTGTCGGCCACGCCGAACAGCCGGGCGTAGTAGAGCGCCGTCAGCACGGTGAAAGCCGATTCCGATTCCGCGATCAGGAAGCGGACGGGCACCGAGGCGTCGGCGTACTTCAGCATCTGGGCCACGACCATGAACAGCCGCTTGGCTGAGGTGCGTTCGGCGATGATGCTGCCGAAATTGATGCGCACCGGCCGCACCTCGTCCAGCAGGCCGGTGATGGCGTTCAGGTAGGACTGGCGGTAGCGCGGGTCGTCCGGCGCCGTTTCCATGCCCACGGTCTTGCGCACGGCGTTGTGTAGCTGGGTCGCATTGATGCGCACATGGGTGTGCGCCTGCCCCAGTCCGTAGTTCGACAACTCCGCCTTCAGGATGGCCAGCCGGCGCACCACGTCATCGCCCTTCGCCCCCTTCCCGGCGACAGAGGCCAGGCGGATGGCACGGTCCACCTGCTCGATGGCGTGCGCGGCTTCCACCAAGCGCAGGGGCAGGCCCTCATGCATGCGCTGGGCGATGGCTTCGATGTCTTTCTGAGTGCTCGTTTCCCTGCCAAAGGCGGCAACCTCATCCGTCACCTGGGCGATGGCCAGGGCCAGACGCGATTCCAGCAGGTCCAGGGCGTTGCGCAGGTCTTCCTGCACCGGCGCCACTTTGCGAATGGCCTGCACCTCGGCCAAGTAGTGGCGCAGCTGCCCCACCTGCACCACCAGGCGCTTGTGCAAGGTGTCGGACCAGCGGATGTCCGAGCGGCCGTCCAAGTCATACCCCACCCAGCTGGCCACGGTCAGCAGACGCGGCGTCAGCTCGGACCACTGGTCGGGGTAACGCTCCCGCGCCACCGACAGCACGATGTCGTAGACGGTGCGCAGCGCCGCCTGGATGTTGGTGATGGCCGCCAGCGACAGGCGGTGCTCATCCACGAGCGACAGCTCACCGGGCCGCAGCTCCGTCGCCGCGACGGCGGCGATCAACCCTTTGCGCGCCTCCGCCGTGAGGGGCACGCCCGCCGCGTCCCGCCCTGTGGCCAGCTTGGCCATGGCGTCCATGAGTTCCCCCGTCAGGTTGAACGTCGGGTGCGCGGTGATGACGATGCCGAAAATCTCCTTCTCCACCTGGCCGCGGAAGGCGTCGAACGGCACGGCCTTGCCGTCCGCGTCCACCGCCAGCCCGTCGATCAGGGCGCGGATGCGGGCGGCGTTGGCGGCGGGGTCTGCCTCGCCCAGGTAGGCGCCCAGGCGGCGGGCGCGGGCCAGGAAGCCCTCGGCCCCGAGGTACTGGATGGCCTGCTCCACCGCCGCCAGATCCAGCTCGCCGGAATGCAGGCGGCGGGACACGTCCAGCGCCAGCAGGGAGACGGGGTTGGCGAAGGGATCGGCGTCCGCCAGCTCTGTATAGCGGGTGAGACGCGCCACCAGGTCGGCCGTCAAGCCCACGGCGTCGGCCTTGGGCGCGCCCGGCTGGTCCAGGCTGGCGAACTTGGCGACGGGACGGTCCAGCAGCGGGCCGGCCTTGGCCAGGGCCGCCAGCGTGGCGGCGTCGGCCGCCTTCACATCCACGCCGGGCGTGGCGGTGCTGGTGGAAGTGGTTTTAGGGGTCTTCGCCGGCGTCACGGTCTTGGCCGGGGCCTGCCCGGAGTCGGTGGACTTTTCCGCGGACTTCTCAGCATCCCGCGACGCTGCCAGCGATGACTTCATGATGGTTCGATGCCCAGTTTGGTTGCTCATCCCGGATGCGCCGGACCGCCTGTGCCCATGGTTCCGCATCCATCCGGCGTTAAGCATGACGTTGAGTCATTATCCTACCTCGCAACGGCGAAATGGGCCGGTGGGGCGGGGGCCGAGTAAGGACGGGTAAGGGTGGCGATTTATTGTGACGCAACGGAACCGTGAGACTATCGCAACTGTGCGCTGCAAGGCAACATAACGGAAAGAAATTTACCGATTGCACGGAATCGATGTAATTCCGCAACACGATCTTAACGTAAGCGCCGTCTTCGGTTATCCATGCAGGATGACGAACGGCCCAGCCCGCCCCACACCGACCACCAGCGGTCCCGACACCTCCGCCCAGGAGGCGGGGCTGACCGCCGTTTCCTCCCCCGCCGCTTTGGAAACACCGCCGTCGCCAGACGGTTCCCCGGCCGTCGCCACCCCCCAGCCGCCCAAGCGCGCCCTGGCCGTGCGGGAGGTGGAGGTGAAGCTGGCGGCGACGCCGGCGGCGCTGGCCCGCCTGCACGCGCTGCCCCTGCTGGCGCGCATGGCCGACGGCCCCCCGGCCCACCGCCACCAGGTGACGACGTATTACGACACACCGGACTTGGCGCTGGCCGCCCACGGCCTGGCCCTGCGGGTGCGGCGTCAGGGCGGCCGGCGGGTGCAGACGGTGAAGACCTGGGCCTCCGACGCCGGCACCGCCGCCGCCGCCGGCCGGCGCGAGTGGGAATGGCAGCTGCCGGCGGAGGGCGATGGCCCCGACCTGGGCCTGCTGCCCGCCGGCGTCTTCAACCTGCTGACATCGGAACAGTGGGCACAGGTCGCCCCCCGCTTCGCCACCGACATCGAACGCACCGCACTGCTGCTGCACCCGGACCCGCGTACCAGCGTGGAACTAGCCCTGGACCAGGGCGAGGTGCGCCTGTCCATGTCCAATGAGCGTGAAACAGGCGGGAGTGAGGAGACCACCTGGCCGGTGGCGGAAGTGGAACTGGAGCTGAAGGGCGGCCGGGTCGCGGCGCTATTCGAGGTGGCCGCCGCCCTGCACCACCACGCCCCCCTGCGCATCACCACAGGCAGCAAGGCCGACGCGGGCCTGCGCCTGTTGACCGGCAAGCCGGCGGCGGCCGTTCCCGCACAACCGGCGGCCCTGACGCCTGTGACCACGGTAGCGGAGGGCTTCCGCCACGCCACCCGCCATGCCCTGGGCCACCTGCTGGAAAACGCCACGGTGCTGCTGGACAGCGGCGACAGGGAGGCCCTGCGCGAGATGGCGGCAGCCAGCCGCCGGCTGGACACGGCGATGCGCCTGCTGCGCCTGGCGATGACCTTGCCATCGGCCGCCGGCCCCGCGCCGCCGGCCAGGGTGGGGGCCAAGGTGGGGCCCAACCCGCACGCGGAAGCGGCGGACGCCCTGCGCCGGCGCCTGGCCCCCCTGCGCGCCTTGCTGGAAACCGCGCGCGGCTGGGATCGCCTGGCCGAACGCGCCGCCCTGCTGCCCGACCGCAAGGGGGCCGCCGGCCTGAGCAAGCGCCAGCGCCTGGCCCTGGACCACGCCGCCACGCAGGCGCGCCGCCGAGTAATGAAGCATCTGCGCGGCGCCGGACATACCGCCCTGGTGCTGGACCTGGCCGCCTGGGTCGAGGGCGGCGGCTGGGCCTCCCCCGCGCTGGACCAGCCCCTGAAGACCGTGGCGCCCCGCCTGCTGGCCGAGCTGCAGGACAAGGTGGCCCGGGCCATCGACCGGCTGGAGCTGCCGGCCCCACCCCCGCCCGGCGCCAGGAACGCCGTGCTGATGGGCAAGGCGCCCCCCGCCGCCGATGCGCTGGAACGCCTGCGCCGCCGGGCACAGCGGCTATATGAGACGGCGGAGGTCTGCCGCGGCCTTTATCCCCTAGCGACGGCCAAGCCCAAAGCGGCAAAGGGCGCCAAGACCACCCCACCCAAGCGCCCCGCCGCCGACCCTCTGGCGCCCCTCGCCCGCCTGCACGGCGCCGTCACCGCCCCCGCCATCGCCCGCCAGGCCGCCCAACTGGTGGCGCAACTGGCCAAGGCCACCGGCCCCAAGGCCCGCAGCACCCGCCTGCTTTCCCGCCTGGCACAGGAGGAGGCCGTGGCGCTGGCCAAGCTGCCGGCCACTTGGCGCGGCTACAGCCGGCGGCGCATGTTCTGGATGATGGGGCGGTAGTTGGGCCCCGGCGGAAAGCATGCTATCCTGGGCGCATGACCAAGCCAGCTTCCATCTTTGATATTGATGACAACGGCGCAAAACATCGAGCGATCGATGAGGCGCTGGAAGCGGTGGCTCGTGGTGATTACGTCGACCATGAGGTCGTGCGCGAGTGGCTGCTGCGGCTGGCCGCAGGCGAGGATTTGCCCGCCCCGATCCCCGTGAAAGGCGCTTAATGCGTGTCGTCTGGTCGGTCCCCGCACTTCGGGACGTGATCGGACACCGCGCTTATATCGCCCAATTCAATCCCATCGCCGCTATCGACATTGCCCAACGCTTGGCCGCTGCGGGTGATAGCCTGAAGACATTCCCTCAGCCGTGGTCGCCCAGGCTCATAATCGACGGCCTTTCGCAGCCATGTCATTCTCTATAAGGAGATAGTGGACAATTACCCCGATGCGGTCGTCTTGGCGCGGTCATGATCGTGAAGTGCTTCGGCCTTTATTCACGCCCCTCTGTTTAGCTCTAGATATTGAATAACGTGAAAACCTTTCGAATTTTCAGTTTTAGTATCGTCGTAACGATTTATTCCGATGAGGCGAGAAAATGAAACTGATTCTGAATGGTATAAATGGAGAGTACCTGCGCCAAATAACGGACAATTACGTCGTCGATACTCGGTCTGTTGATGTCGCGGTCGCATATGTCACGGACGAGACTCTTCTGTTTGATTGGTGCTGGAAGTATCAAATCCCTCTTCGATTTTGGGGAAGATATGATGCCAGCGTTCCCGTGGCGTTGCGAGTGCTTAAGGGTTTCCTTGATCGAAAATCACCAAACTATTCATGTAAGCTGTTAACTCACTTTCATTCGAAAGTTATCTGGTGGCATGGAGTGGGGGTTTATATTGGTTCCGCCAATCTAACTGATCCAGCCTGGCATGGAAATGTAGAAGCGGGGTGCTTCTTCAATGAAGAGGAGATTATTGCCTCAGGCATGGACAGGCAAATCGATACCTTCTTCAGGGAAATCAATACCCACGCCTCTCCTCTTACTGAAGAGCTGTACCGCGAGATCGAAGAACGATCAAAGCAGCTGCAACGAATAGAAGATCAAGATCGTGATAACAAAAGGCGCTTTAGTAAAAGTGTGAACATCCATCATTGGGATGGCTTGATTAGGCAGTCAGCTTTAAGCGCTCGAGAGCAGCAACGTCGGGCGTTTCTTGATGAATGGAACTCGACGCTTCAGACATTACGCGATATCGGCCATAGAGTATCCACCAACGCATATCGACCAAAGTGGATTCCTGCTGATACTCCCGGAGGGGCCCAAGCTGATCAATTTCTACATGCGTTTTACGATTGCCAAGTGATCGGCGAAGATCGGCGGAGCCAGTTCGCGGAAATGCATGATAGAAATAAAGGAAATCCAGAATCCGCTCTTCAACAAGCAATGGCCTGGTGGCGTGACTTAACCGAGCCTCCAACCAATGAGGCCCAAGTTCTTTTAGATTGGGCACCCGTTCTGCGTAATGCTCTTTCCGAGAATCATATACTGAATATCACAGAAGAGGAATTTAAAGATATTTGCGAGCGTGTTTGGTCGATTCAAGATCATGCCCGACGAGTTTCCAACGAGACAGTGGGACTATCTGCTGGCCAAAGTTACACCATGGAAATTAAGACTACTGCCTTGGCCAAGTATCTTTATTCCAGAAAATCGAAGAATGGGTCTTCTGTTATTCAGGTCATCAATCATATATTGTATGATGGTCGAGTTGACGAGGTGCCTAATCGCCTTTGGGATGCAATCGCGGAGGCGGAGTGGCGCATCGATCATTTGGGAATTAGTGCATTAGGCGAAATGATTGGTTGGGCCCTGCCAAACGATTTCCCCCCAAGGAATAATCGTACCAGTAAGGCGCTTCGCGCACTGGGTTTCCCCGTTGATTACGTAGGGTAATTTATAATCATACGGAGTAGTGAAAGTGTTTGGACTCACCATGATCATAAATCTGAACTGAGTTATAGCTTACAGTTCCATTGAAATGATGGCCTTGGTCATGATCATATCCATGAAAGTTATTTCCATTCACGGTTATACTATAATGACTATTGGTTCCATGATGATATGAGTCGGAGAAATGCGCGCCCGCTTCATGATCATAGCCACTGCTCATTGGAGAATGAGTCCCCCTGTCATGGCTATATACACTTGATGGGCTGCGGCCATTAACCTTCGTGGCAGCCACGCACGCAATTGCGCGTCTTATCTCTTCCCTCATTTTGAACCTCCATGTTTATGCCTCGGACATGGTAAGCCAAAGCCCGTAGTTCAAGATCGACAAGGCGCTACGTCAAAATTGAGGCTCATTGCGGGTTTCGATCTTCCTTGCTACCGTGCACCTGGCTGTTAGGGCATTCCGGCGTAGGGTCGGTGTTTTAGCGGCGAAAACTAGGGCAGAATTCAGGGCACTTTTTTGATCAGGTTGGGAAAGGGCGATTAAATCCAGTAAAATCAGTCAGATGGATTTATCGTCAAGAATTGGAGCGCAGGCTGCAAGCCTGGAACATGCGAGATCACAATCATTTACCCCTATGTGATCGTTTATAAGATCGAAGACGACCGCGTGCTTATCCTGCGTGTCTGGCACGGTTCGCAGAAACGCTAAGGTCCTATCCACATCAACTTTCAATGGATGCTGGAATAGACGCCAGCGAGGCAATAGTCGGATCAGGTGCCCGCCGACTTGTCCTTGGGCTCCAGCACCTGGCGGCAGAAGGCCACGGTGATGGGCTTCTTGGCGGCCAGGGCAGCGCGGTCCAGCAGGGCAACGGTGCGGCGGGCGCTGTCGAAGGAGCGTTCCGTGTGGGTCATCAGCCAGGCGATGACCTCCTCCCCCACCCGCACCTGGCGGTCGTCGAACAGCTTGACCAGCACGGCCATCAGCAGGGCGTCGTCGGGGGCGGCCATGCCCACGGCCGGGGCGGCCACCAGGCGGGAGCGCAGGTCGGGCAGGCGCAGGGTCCAGTTGACGGGGGCGTAGTGCGCCAGCAGCAGCAGTTGGCCGCCCGCCTCCTTGGTCACGTTGTAGAGATGCAGCAGGGCACGTTCGCGCACCGTGTCGCCCGCGATCTCATGCGTGCGGTCGATGACGGCGGTGCGGGTGGGGCCCAGCAGGTGCGGCACCTCCGCCGGG
Source organism: Nitrospirillum amazonense (assembly GCF_007828035.1). GTDB lineage: Bacteria > Pseudomonadota > Alphaproteobacteria > Azospirillales > Azospirillaceae > Nitrospirillum > Nitrospirillum amazonense. Next base: position 450,316 of record NZ_VITV01000003.1, read on the forward strand.
TCCAAATCCTCCGGCCCCAGCAGGGGCGCGCGCGACCGGGCGCGCCACACCTGGGCCAGGTGGCTCTTGCCGCAGCCAGGGGGGCCGTACAGCACCAGGGCCGGCGCCGGCCAGTCCGGCCAGGCGTCCAGCCAGGCCACCGCGTCGGCGTTGCCCGGCGCCACCAGGAAGTCGGCCTCCCCCATGGCGGAACGGTGCCCCAGATCCAGGGGCAATTGTCTCAAGTCGGCCATGATTCCAGGGTCTTACCGGCAACGGGCACGAAAGGCGGACGGACGGGGCGCTGGCGGAACGCCGGGTCAGGGCACCGGCGGCGACGCCCCGGCGTCCGTTCCCGGCGTGACCAGGCCTTCCTGGACCAGATCCTCGCGCAGCACCTCTTCCGGAGGCACGCCGGTGTAATAGCTGCTGGCGAGGTATTGGCGCAATCCGAAGCGCACCAGCACGCCGATGACGGCCGCCACCGGCACCGCCAGCAGCACGCCGGTGAAGCCGAACAGGCTGCCGCCGGCCAGCAGGGCGAACATCACCCAGACCGGATGCAGGCCCACCTTGTCGCCCACCAGCTTGGGCGTCAGGACATAGCCTTCCAGCAGGTGGCCCAGGATGTACAGCGCCACCACCAGTCCCTCGCGCCACAGGTCGTGGAACTGGAACAGGGCCACGCCCACACTGGCGCCGAAGCCCACCACCGTGCCGACATAAGGGATGAACGACAGGATGCCTGCGATCAGGCCGATGACCAGGCCGAAGTTCAGCCCCACTGCTGTCATGGCCAGGGCGTAGAAGGCGCCCAGCGCCAGGCAGACGGTGGCCTGGCCGCGCACGAATCCGGCCAGCGTGCGGTCCACGGCGCGCAACTGCTCGCGCACCACCTCGGCGTGCTCGCGCGGCAGCCAGCCATCCAGGGTCGCCACCATGCGGTCCCAGTCGCGCAGCAAGTAGAAGGCCACCACCGGCGTGATGAACAGCAGGGACACGAGGCCGAACAGGGCGGCGCCACCGGTGAACAGGTTCTTGATGAAGTCCGCCCCCCAGCCCACCAGGGTGCCGACATATTCGCTGGCGGCACTGCGCAGCCGCTCGATGTCATCAGGGGGCAAGGCGGCCATCAGGCTGCGGACGCGCTGCATGGTTTCATCCCTGGCCCAGGTGATGATGGCCGGCAGGCTTTCGATCAGTTGGGTGACCTGCTGCTGGATCAAGGGCACCAGCAGCAGGATGCAAAGCACCACGACGACGACGAAGACCAGCAGCACCACGCAGGTGGCGGCCAGGCGCGGCAGCCCGAACCCCTCCAGCCGGTCGGCGACGGGGTCCAGCAGATAGGCGATGGCCATGCCGGCAACGAAGGGCAGCAGCATGCCGCGCAGCAGCCAAATCAGGGCGACGCCCACAACCAGACCGATCAGCCAGAACCGTATCTGTCGCCCCGCATGCGTTTCCGCCATCGTCCCCCCACCAACACCGAATCAGGCACAAGCCCAGACAGTAACAGATAAGGCCCTGGAATCAGGCACCCTTATGACGGAGCGCCGGCCAGGCTGATCTGGTAACGCACCTCAGCCGGCGTCGCCGGCGCGGGGGTGGGGGTGGGAGCGGCCGCCGGGGCGGCGTCCACCTCGACCAGCACCAGGTCGCGCTGGGCCAGGGCCGTCTTCAGGTGGCCCACGTCGCCCAGCACCGTCAGGGTGAGCAGGGCCTCGGTGGTCTTGAGCGCGCTGGTGTCCACCTGCGTGACCATGGGCACGCCGGCCAGGCGCCGCCGCACCTCCACCAGGGTGGTGAGGTCGGTCAGGGGGACGCGCACGGCCACTTGGCCGGACTGGTGGGCGTCCACCACCACGCGGCGCTTCCACCCCTCCTCCACCCGGTCCACCACGGTGGCCACGGCCAGGCCCAAGGCGGCCGGCAGCGGGGGCGGGGCGGCGGCACCGGCGGCGGGCGCCTGGGTGTCGGCGGCGGTGGGCAGCGGGCGGGGGACGAAGGCCGACTGCGGCACCGTCTCAGCCGGCGACAGGCCTTCGCCCGGCACAAAGGTGCTGAGCGTCAGCTGATAGCCTTTGGCGGCGTCGCCCTCCAACCGGGCGACGACGACCTGGCCGGCACCGTGGCGGGCAGCGATGTGGGCCAAAACGGTCGCGTCCGGTGTCAGCGCCGCCTTGGCCGGCAGCTCGTTCTGATCAGCGGGGTCCGGCGGCACCAGGGCCACGGGCACCAGCCCGTCCACCAGGCCGATCTGCGACCAAGCCTGGCGCCAAGGCCCATCGGTCCACAGCGCGGGTTCGGCACCCGTGGCATCCACGGGCAGCACCAGGGCGGGCTTGCCGACCATCTCGGCATAGCGCACGCCGTTCTGCTGCAGCAGCTGGCGCACGGCGGTGGGCCGGAACCGGACAGTGAAGCGGCCGACATAGCGGACGGAGGACGCACGCTCCTGCTCCAGCTCGAAGCCGGCCACCAGGGCCTCCAGCTCGCCTTGGCTGACGGTCGGGGGTTGGCGGCCGTCGGCGGCCGGGGTCAGCTTGCGGAACAGGCGGGCCAAGGCCTCGCGCTGGGCTTGCAGGATGGCCTGGTCGCGGGCTTGGTTGGCGTTGCCGGCGGTGACGTCCACATCCACGCCCTGCTCGACAAAGGCCTGTTCCGCGGCGACGCTCCTGCCCGCCTCGGCACGGGCGGTGCCGGCGAGGGCGCCGGCGGCCAGGGCCAGGAAAAGGGCGCCCCGAAACCCGGTCTGGCGCAAGAGGGGGATGCAGCGGTGCGGCATTGCAAAGCCTTCCGATATTGCTATGTTCGGCCCCGAAACCCGGGCGGGTCATGGAACCGTCTTAAACGGACGGTCGCGGGCGGCGGCCTTGAGCGCAGCCGGCCCTGACGGACGCCCCTTCTTAGCCCAGGCCCTGCGAGGACGCCATAAGCACCTATTCGTACAAGGACGCCGGTGTCGACATCGACGCGGGCAACGCCCTGGTCGAGGCCATCAAGCCCCTGGCCAAGTCCACCGCGCGCACCGGTTCCGACGCCGGCCTGGGCGGCTTCGGCGCCCTGTTCGACCTGCGCGCCGCCGGCTTCACCGATCCGCTGCTGGTCTCCACCACCGACGGCGTCGGCACCAAGCTGAAGGTCGCCATCGACGCCAAGCGCCATGACACGGTCGGCATCGACCTGGTTGCCATGTGCGTGAACGATCTGGTGGTGCAGGGAGCCGAGCCCCTGCTGTTCCTGGATTATTTCGCGACCGGAAAGTTGGACGTGGCCGCCGGCCGCGCCATCGTTGCCGGCATCGCCGAGGGTTGCCGCCAGGCGGGCTGCGCCCTGGTGGGCGGTGAGACGGCCGAGATGCCGGGCATGTACGCCGATGGCGACTATGACCTGGCCGGCTTCTCCGTGGGTGCCGTGGAACGCAGCCAGGTGCTGACCGGCGCCGGCGTCGCCGCCGGCGACGTGGTGCTGGGCCTGGCGTCCAGCGGCGTGCATTCCAACGGCTATTCCCTGGTGCGCAAGCTGGTCTCCGTCTCCGGCCTGACTTATGAGGACCAGGCCCCCTTCGCCCCAGGCAAGACCCTGGGCGAGGCGCTGCTGACCCCCACCCGGATTTATGTGAAGAGCACGCTGGCGGCGGTGCGCGCCGGCCTGGTGAAGGCCATGGCCCACATCACCGGCGGCGGCTTGATCGAGAACATTCCGCGCGTGCTGCCCGACGGCCTGGGCGTCACCCTGGATGCCACGTCCTGGACCTTGCCGCCGGTGTTCCGTTGGATGGCCGGTGTCGGCAACATCGCCGACCTGGAACTGGCCCGCACCTTCAACTGCGGCATCGGCATGGCCGTGGTGGTGCCCGCCGACAAGGCGGATGAGGCGATCTCCGTCCTGACCCAGGGCGGCGAGACCGTCACCCGCATCGGCCAGGTCGTGCCGGTGGCAGGCGATGCCGCCCATCGCGTCACGGTGACCGGCACGGACAAGGCATGGCACTCCTAAACAGCGGAACGCCCGGCAGGCTCAAGCTGGGCGTTCTCATTTCCGGCCGGGGCAGCAACCTGCAGGCCCTGCTGAACGCCACCACCGCGCCGGATTTCCCGGCCACGGTGGCGTTGGTCCTGTCCAACAAGGCGGATGCGGCGGGTCTGGAGCGGGCGCGGGGCGCCGGCATCCCGGCCCTGGCCCTGCCGCACAAGGACTACGCCGACAAGCCGGCGTTCGAGCAGGCCATGACCCATGCGCTGGAGGATGCCGGCGTGCAACTGGTCTGCCTGGCCGGCTTCATGCGCCTGCTGTCGCCCTGGTTCGTGGACCATTGGCGCGACCGGCTGATCAACATCCATCCGTCGCTGCTGCCCGCCTTCCCCGGCATCGATACTCACCAGCGGGCGCTGGACGCCGGCGTGCGCTTCCACGGCTGCACCGTGCACTATGTGCGCAGCGAGGTGGACAGCGGCCCCATCGTGGCCCAGGCCGCCGTGCCAGTGCAGGCGGACGACACCGCCGACACCCTGTCGGCCCGCGTCCTGACGGCGGAGCATGAGCTCTATCCTCTGGCCGTGCGCCTCATCGCCGAGGGCCGGGTGAGTGTGGAAGGCAATCGCGCCGTGCTGAGCGGTCCCTTGCCCCTTCCGGCCATCGCCCTCAACCCCACTGTTTAAGGCCTGTCCGCGCCCTGCTCCCCACCAGGGGGAGGGCTGCCGTCCTCCACCCATGCCTTGGCCTGGTCAGCCAAGCGGCGCAGCAGCCGGGCCAGGGTGGCCTTGTCCTCTTCCGTCCAGTCGGCCAGCACCGCCGCGTACATGCGACTGCGCGCCCGGCCTATCGCCTCGACCATGGCCTGGCCGGCGGGTGTCACCACGGCCTCGCGCACCCGCGCGTCGGTGGCACCGGCCCGCCGCTCAACCAAGCCCAGGCTTTCCAGCTTCGCCACCTGCCGGCTGACGGTGGAATGGTCGCGGCCCGCCAGTTCGGCCAGTTCCACCACGCCGAGGGGCCCGCGCAGGCCGATGCGTACCAGCAGGGGGAACAGCGCCCGGTCCAGCGACACACCGGCCAGGTTCAACAGGTATTGGTCCGGCTGGGGGCGGTTCACCACCCCCACCAGATCCATCAGCGCTTCATGCAGCTCGTTCCTCATGTGTGCATTATGCACATTTTCCTTGGCAAGCGTCCAGGGTATCGATATATGTGCATTATACACGGATGTCGCGGCTGATCGCGCCCATATCCGTGCATCACGCACATAACTGGAGAGTCTCATGACTCGTTTCGATACCGATATCCTGATCGTGGGCGCGGGCGCCGCCGGCCTGACCCTGGCGCTGGATCTGGCCCGCCGGGGCGTGGATTTCCGCCTGGTGGAGAAGAACGCCGGGCCTTTCCCCGGCTCGCGCGGCAAAGGCCTGCAGCCCCGCAGTTTGGAGGTGTTCGAGGATCTGGGCGTGCTGGCCGACCTGCAGGCCGTGGGCGGCCCCTACCCCACCGTCCTGACCTACGAAGGCGGCCAGGTTGTGCGCACCCAGTTGCACGACGTGCAGCCGCCTACCCCGGCGGAGCCCTATGGCAACCCGCTGATGGTACCGCAATTCCAGACGGAGGCGGTCTTGCGCCGCCATTTGGCGGACTTCGGTCACGCCCCCGCCTTCGCCATGGAGGTGACGGGCTTCGACCAGGACGCCGAGGGCGTCACCGCCCGACTAAGCACCGCTGAGGGGGAGGTCAGCTTGCGCGCCCGCTACCTGGTGGGCACCGATGGCGGCCGCAGCTTCGTCCGCCACGCGCTGGCCATCGGCTTCCCGGGGGAGACGCTGCCCTTCCGCGCCGTCATCGGCGACATGCCCATCGCCGGCCTGGGCTTCGACGCCTGGCATCGCTGGCACACCCCCGGCGCCCAGTTGGCGCTGTGCCCCCTGGCCGGCACCGACCTGTTCCAGGTGGTGGCCCAGGTGCCGGATGAGGTGACCCCCACTCGGGACCTGATCAGCGCCATCGTGCGGGAACGCACCGGCCGCGACGACCTGACGGTGGGGGAACCCACCTGGCTGTCCACCCTGCGCGTCAACCTGCGTCTGGCCGACCGCTACCGCGTGGGCCGCGTGTTCATCGCCGGCGACGCCGCCCATGTGCACCCGCCGACGGGCGGCCAGGGCCTCAACACCAGCGTGCAGGACGCCTATAACCTGGGCTGGAAGCTGGCCGCCGTGCTGCGGGGGGCGCCTGACGGCCTGTTGGACAGCTATGAGGCGGAGCGCCGGCCCATCGCCGCCCACGTGCTGGGCCTCAGCGGCCGGCTGCTGGGCCAGATGGGCACGGCAGAGGGGATGCGCCGGGGCCGGGAGACGCGCGAGTTGGACCTGAGCTACCGCGACGGCCCGCTGGGCACCGAAGCCCGGGCCGATCACGGGCGGGTGAGGGCGGGAGACCGCGCCCCCGACGCTCCTTGCCAGACGGCGGAGGGTAGCGCCATCCGCCTGTTCGACATCTTCCAAGGTCCGCATCTCACCCTGCTGGGTTACGGCATCGACCGGGAGGCTCTGGGCGGCAATTGGCCGGAAAGCGTCAAGGCTGTCACCGTGGCCCCTCAGGGCAGCGACCAGGCGGCCGACCTGATGGACGACGCCGGCCACGTCGCCCAGGCCTATGACCTCACCCCGGGCACCTGGGTGCTGGTGCGGCCGGACGGCCACATCGCCGCCACCGCCCGGAACGCCGGCGCCATCCGCGGGTGGCTGCAGGCCACAACCAAGGCGTGACCTGAACCGTTCGGCGAACAACGCGGCCCCTTGCCAGGGGCCCGCGTTTGCGCATAAACCTTGGGAAACGGGTTTCGTCTCGGGATAAGGGAGGGCAAGATATGGCCGGTGCTCACAGCGGTGCGGTCGCGGTCAGCGACGCGGTGGTCAAGGAACATGCCGACGGCTGGCATTCGTTCACCCGCTTCGTGAAGGCGGGCATCATCTCCGTCGTTCTGCTGCTGCTGATGTTCCTGGCGCACTTCGCCCTGGGCTGGGGCTTCTCCATGTTCCTGATGATCGTCGGCGACATCATCCTGGTCCTGGCCCTGCTGTTGGGCAAGGTCTAGCCTTTCCCCCTGGGCCATCAGGTTGGGCCATCAGGCCGCCTTACCCATCGGCGCCTTCCGCAGTTCGTGCATCACGAAGTCGCGGAAGGCGCCGATGCGTTTTGAGCCTCGCAGCGCCACGGCGTAGACCAGATAGGCATCCAGGCGCGGCGCCGGCACCGCCGGCAGAATCCGGATCAGGCCCTGGTCCTGGGCCTTGGCATCCTCGGCGAAGAAACAGGGCAGCGTGCCGATGCCGAGGCCACTGCGGATGGCGAGATGCACTGCCTGCGCGTCATCGACCGCCAGGGCCGGCTGGCGCCCACCCTCCTCCCCCGCCCCCGCGCGCAGCAGCCAGTTTCCCTCCGCCGCCAGGGCGGAGCCGGGGGCCGTCAGGCTGTCGCGGTAGGCGATCAGGCGGTGCCCGTCCAAATCCTCCGGCCGCTGCGGCAGACCGTGGGCCCGGACGTAGTCCGCCGTGGCGTACGCCTGGATGTGGGTGGCGAACAGCGGCCGCTGGATCAAGTCCAGCTGGCTGGGCGCGCCCATGCGGATGGCGACGTCGGCCTGGCGCAGCGCCAGGTTGGCGTTGCCCTCATCCAACTGCAGCACCACGCGTACGTCCGCATGCCGGTCCTGGAAGGCCTTCAGCCGGGGCGCCAGCCATTGGGCGAAGGCCGCCGTGGTGCTGATCCGCAGGGTGCCGCCCGCCTGTTCCAGGCTGTCGCTCACCCTCGCCTCCGCCATCGCCAGGCGGTCGATGACGTCGCGGGCGGTCTGGTACAGCACCTCTCCCTGCTCGGTCAGCACCAGGCCACGGGCATGGCGGTGGAACAGGCGGGCCTTCAATTGCTGTTCCAGGCTGCTGATCTGCCGGCTGATGGCCGACTGGCTGAGGGCCAGAATCGCGCCGGCATGGGTGAAGCTGCCGGCCTCCGCCACCGTGTGGAACACCCGAACCCTGTCCCAATCCATCTGACCGCCTCCTTGACGCGTGGTCTCGGCCCTCGTTGTGAATAAGGCGCCGTTGATGAAGGGCAGTGTGGTTTTGGGAACGGCCAGGCGCCATCATATCTGGGTATAGGGGCCTTATCCCAAAGGTCCGCGTGGGCATTGCGCCGCACGGCACCGCGACATATCAGTTCATCAAATGACTTCAGGGCCCTAAACAATGTCGAACCACCTGCATGCGGCGATCCGGTTTCATCAGGCGGGTCAATTCGCCGAGGCGGAGCAACACTATCGTCGCGCCATCGAAACAGGCGACGCCGGGCATGCCCGCAACCTGTTGGGGGTGCTGTATGCCCAAACCGGCCGGGCCGCCGACGGCGTCGCCCTCATTGGCCAAGCCATCGCGCTGAACAAGCGGGTGCCGGAATTTCATTCCAACCTGGGAATGGTGCTGCTGGAGGCCGGGGATGCGGCGGGGGCGGTGGCCGCCTGCCGGCGGGCCCTGCAATTGAATCCCACCATGGCCGATGCCCTGACCAACCTGGGCGCCGCCCTGCTGCGCCTGGACCAAGCCCAGGACGCCGTCGCCCCGCTCCGCCGCGCCATCAAGGCGAACCCCGGGCGTGTGGAAACGCACCGCAACCTGGGCCTGGCCCTGCTGCGAACCGGCCAGCCGGCCGAGGCGGCCACCAGCTTCCGAGACGGCATCGCGCTGAGCCCACACCATGCCGACTGCTGGACCGGCCTGATCACGGCGCTGGAACAGGCCCAATCCGCCGACCTGGGGCCAGCTTTGGCATCGGCGGTGGCCCATCGCCCGGCGGACGTGCCCTTGCGCCTTAAGTTGACGGCGCACCGGCTGGCGATGGGTGAGATGGCCGCCGCCGAGGAATTGGCGCGGCAGACCCTCGCGCTCGCCCCCGCGGCCGTCGAGCCGATCGTCATGCTGGCCAATGTCCTGACCGCCCAGAGCCGAAAGTCCGACGCCCGTCGCGCCTTGAGCGATTGGTTGGGCCGGGGCGACGACACCCCGCCGCAGGCCCTGACCACGCTGGCCGACGCTTTCATGGAACTGGGCGACGATGCCCTGGCGGAACAGCTTTTCCGGCGCGCCATCGCGCTGGACGCGGGCAGCGGCCAGGCCACGCTGGGGCTGGGCTTGCTGATGCGTCGCCTTGATCGGGCCGAGGAGGCGCGCACCCTACTGGAACGGTGCGCCCGCGATCTGCCGGATTCCGCCCTGGCACAGGCGGCGTATGGCGACCTGCTGCTGGCCATGGGCCGGCCCGCCGCCGCCCTGACCCATGTCCGCCGCGCGCAAACCTTGGCGCCGAACGACGCCGGCATCCTTCTGACGCTGGGCAACGCCCTGCGCGACCTTGGGGAAATCGATGAGGCGCTGGCGGCATTGACCCAGGCCGTGACCGTCGCGCCAGCGCGGGCGGACATCCATTCCAACCTGGTTTTCACGCGCCTTTTCCATCCCGACGTCACCCTGGCCCAGGTCCGGGCCGATCATGTGGCCTGGGCGGACCGGCACGCGCGGCCGGTGCCGCCGCCCCCGGCGCGTCGGCACCCCGGCCAAACCTGGCGTGTCGGGTTGGTCTCCGGCGATTTCCGCAACCATCCGGTCGGCTATTTCACCATACGGGCGCTGGAAGCCCTGGCCGCCCGGGGAGTGACGCTGATCGCCTATGCCAACCAGCGGGTGGAGGACGCGCTGACGCGCCGTGTACAGGCCGTCTGCGTCTGGCGGCCCATCCAGGGCGCGGACGCCCAAACGGTGGCGCAGCAGGTGCGCGACGACGACATCGACCTGCTGATCGACCTGACCGGCCATATCGCCGGCAACAGGCTGGACGTGTTCGCCCTGCGGCCCGCCACCCGGCAGGCGACATGGGCCGGCTATATGGCGACGACAGGGCTGCCGCAGATGGACATGATCATCGTCGATCCCCACCATATCCCGGCGGGGGCCGAGGGGTTTTATACCGAAAGGGTCGTGCGCATGCCGCACAGCTTCCTCTGCTATGACCCGCCGGCCTTCTTCCCCGCGGTGACGCCATTGCCGGCGCTGCGCAACGGCCACGTCACCTTCGGCTGCTTCAACATCGCCGCCAAGATCAACGCCGGCGTCATCGCGTGCTGGTCGCGCATCCTGAACCGGGTGCCGGGGTCCCGGCTGCTGATGAAGACGCGGGGCATGGACGAATTGCCGCTGCAGACCCGCATCCTTGCCCAGTTCCGCGAGGACGGCATCGATGCCGCCCGCATCGATTTCATTGGTGCCACCTCGCCGGCGGAGCATGTCGCCTGCAAGGAACGCGTCGACATCGCGCTGGACCCGTTCCCCTATGCCGGCAGCACGACCACCCTTGAATCGCTATGGATGGGCCTGCCCGTGGTGACGCTGACGGGGCAGACCTTTTCGGGCCGCCACTCCACCTGCTTCCTCAGCGTGCTGGGGCTGAGGTCGCTCATGGCGACAACCGTGCAGGAGTATGTCGACATCGCCGTTCGGCTGGCCACCAACCTGGACGAGGTCGCCGACCTGCGCCAGCGGCTGCGCCCGGCCATGGCGGCCTCCCCCCTCTGCGACGCCGACACCTTCGCCGATGACTTCATCCGGCTGATGCGGGGGGCCTGAACCCTCAGTAGACCGTCTCGCCCGGCGGCACGGCCGACCACGGGGTCAGCACGATGACGTTGCCCTCGGCGTTGCGGGCGCCCAGGATCAGAACCTCAGACAGGAAGCCGGCGATGTTGCGCGGCGGGAAATTACAGACGCAGACCACCTGGGCGCCCACCAGGTCATCGGGGGCGTAGTGCGTGATCTGGGCACTGGACCATTTGATGCCTAGGTCGCCCAGATCCACCGCCACCTTGTAGGACGGGTTGCGCGCTTTGGGGAAAGGCTGGACCTCCGCCACCCGGCCCACGCGGATGTCCAGGTTCAGGAAATTCGCCACCTCCGCCTGCGGCTTCAGGGGTGCCACCGCCATCGTCGTCCTCCCATGCCTCGATGCCTGGGACTATGGCAGGCGGCGGAGGCGCCGTCTTGGCCCAGGCTACGGTTTCCTGGGCCTGGCCTCCACTTCGTCACAAGTCATCATGCCGCCGGCCGGCGCATGAGCGCGGCGTACAGGATGGTGGAAATGAACAGGCCAGTGAACCAGGCGTAGCTGTAGATGGCCTGGAAGAAGGCCGGCACGCCGGCGAAGGCCGCCGGGAAGGCGGCGTGCAGGAAGCCCGGGATATTGGGCAGCACGGCGAGGACGAAGGCCGCCAGGGCCGTCAGGTTCCAGCCGCCGCTGTAGGCGTAGGGTCCGTCAAGGTCGAACAGGCCTTCCAGGCTCAGGCGCGCGCGGCGCACCAGCCAATAGTCGGCCAGCATGATGCCCAGCAGCGGCCCCAGCAGAGCGCCATAGCCCAGCAGCCAGGTGAAGATGTAACCCTCGGTGCTCTCGATCAGCTTCCACGGCATCATGATGACGCCGATGGCGGCGGTGATGTAGCCGCCGCGGCTGAAGTTCACCGCCCGGGGGAAAATGGCGGCGAAGTCGTAGGCCGGCCCCACGGTGTTGGCCGCCAGGTTCACGCACAGCGTGTCGATGACGATGATGGCGAGGCCGATGGCGACGGCAAAGCCCTCCATCCGGCCGGCCAGGTCCACCGGATCCCAGATGGCCTTGCCATAGACGGTGATGGTCGCCGACGTCACGGCCACACTGATGAAGGCCAGGCCCGCCATGGGCAGCGGCAGACCCAGCGCCTGGCCCTGGTACTGGTCCTTCTGACTGCGGGCGAAGCGGGTGAAGTCCGGGATGTTGATGGCCAGGGTGGACCAGTACCCCACCATGGCCGTCAGGCCCGGCAGGAAGGCCGCCCAGAACCCGCCCTCCTTGGCGCCGCCGGAGCCGAACTGCGACGGAGCGGACAGCAGGCTGCCGAAACCGCCGGCCTTGTCATAGGCCCACCACAGCAGCGCCAGGATGATCAGGATCTTCAGGGGCGCCGTCACCGTCTCGACCCAGCGGATGGATTCGGGCCCCTTGGCAATGAAATAGAGGTGCAGGGCCCAGAACAGGAAGAAGCACACCAGCTGGCCGGCGTTGATGCCGACCCAGCCCAGCTTGGCCCCGTCCAGCGCGCCCGCGGTCAGGATGTTGCCGATGGCGTAGATGGCGCTGCCGCCCACCCAGCACTGGATACCGAACCAGCCACAGGCGATCAGCGCGCGCAGCAGGGCGGGCAGCTTGTTGCCGCGCACCCCGAAGGCAGAGCGGACGATGACGGCGAAGGGCACGCCGTACTTGGCGCCGGAATGGCCCACCAGCAGCATGGGCACCAGCACGATCAGGTTGCCCAGCAGCACCGTGCCGACGGCCTGCCACGCCGACATGCCTTGTTCGATCAGGCCCGACGCCAGCATGTAGGAGGGGATGCACATGACCATGCCCACCCACAGCGCCGCGAAGTGTATCCATCGCCAGGTGCGGTGAGCCGCATCCACCGGCGCCAGATCCGCATTCCAGATTTCGGAGGTCGTATCGACCCCGTGCCCTGTGCCCATATGTGCCCCCAGCCCAACCTTATGGTTGCTTATACCTGCGGCAATCCCAATCCCGTTCTCATTTTCTTATTTTTTGAGAAAAATTAGGGCCACTCAGCCCCGGTCTACCCCCGTGGGCTTCAGGGCCTCCTTGCGCTTGGCGGCGGCGTCGAAGCCGGGGGCGAAGGCCGGGCGGTTGACGTGGCGGCCGGCGCCGCGCACAGCCCGCAGGTCGCCGTCCTGCCAGGCGACGCGGCCGGCGGTCAGGGTCACGCGCGGCAGGCCCTTCACCTCCATGCCCTCGAAAATGTTGTAGTCCACGTTCTGGTGATGGGTCTTGGCGGAGATGGTCTTGGTGGCCGCCGGGTCCCACACCACGAGGTCAGCGTCGGCACCGACGGCGACCGAACCCTTGCGCGGGTAGATGTTGAAGATCTGCGCGGCGTTGGCCGAGGTGACCTTGACGAATTCGTTCATGGTCAGCCGGCCGCTGTTCACCCCGTGATGCCACAGCACGGCCATGCGGTCCTCCACCCCGCCCGTCCCGTTGGGGATGCGGGTGAAATCATGGCGGCCGGCGGCTTTCTGCGGCGCGCAGAAGCAGCAATGGTCGGTGGCGGTGGTGTGCAGGGTGCCCGATTGCAGGCCATGCCACAGGGCCGCCTGATGCTCCTTGGGACGGAAGGGCGGGCTCATGACATAGGCGGCCGCCACCTCGAAATCGGGATGGCGGTAGACGCTGTCGTCCACCAGCAGGTGGCCGGCCAGCACCTCGCCATAGACGCGGTGGCCGTCCATGCGGCCGCGCGCGATGGCCTCCAGCGCCTCGCGGCAGCTGACATGCACGATGTACAGCGGCACACCCAGCACCTTGGCGATCTGGATGGCGCGGTTGGCCGCCTCCCCCTCCACCGCCGTGGGGCGGGACAGGGGGTGGGCCTCGGGGCCGGTCAGGCCCTGGGCCAGCAGCTGCTTCTGCAGTTGGAACACCAGCTCGCCGTTCTCGGCATGGACGGTGGGCATGGCCCCCAGTTCCAGGGCACGGGTGAAGCTGTTCACCAGCACCTCGTCATCGCACATGATGGCGTTCTTGTAGGCCATGAAGTGCTTGAAGCTGTTCACGCCGTGCTCACGCACCAGGGTGCCCATGTCGGCGTGCACGCTGTCGTCCCACCAGGTGATGGCGACGTGGAAGGAATAATCGGCCGCCGCCTTCTCCGCCCAGCCGCGCCAGGTGCGGTAGGCCTCCATCACGTTCTGCTTGGGGTTGGGGATGACGAAGTCGATGATCATGGTGGTGCCGCCGGCCAGGCCCGCCGCCGTGCCGGTATAGAAATCATCGCTGGCCACCGTGCCCATGAAGGGCAACTGCATGTGCGTGTGCGGGTCGATGCCGCCTGGCATGACGTAGCAGCCGCCAGCATCCACCACCGTCACGCCCGCCGGCGCGTCCAGGTCCGGTCCTACCGCCTTGATCACCCCATCCTCGGCGTAGACATCGGCGCGGAAGGTCTGGTCGGCGGTGACCACGGTGCCGCCCCGGATCAGGGTGCGGGCGGAGGGGGTGGTGGTCATGGGTAACTCCCTTCTCAATGGACTAAGCGGCGGGCAGCGACAGCCCGGCACCCCGCAGGATGAAGCGCACGACCTCCACCGTGATGGCGTCGAAGTCGCGACGGGTCAGCTTCTTGCGGCCCAGCACGGCCCGCACCTGGGCGTCGAAGTCGGCGTAGTGCTGGGTCACCGCCCAGATGAAGAAAAAGAAGTGCCGGGTATCCACCGGCGCCATGCGGCCCTCGGCGATCCAGCCGTCCAGCACGGCCGACTTCTCATCAACCAGTTTCTTCAGGTCGGACGTCAGGAAACCTTCGATCTCGGCGGCACCGTGGATGATCTCGCTGGCGAAGACCTTGGACACCACCGGGCGGTCGCGCGTGGCCCGCATCTTAGCGCGGATGTAACCCGCCAGCGCCTGGGCCGGGTCACTGTCCGGCGTGACGTGGGCCAGGGGGTCCAGCCATTGCTTCAGGATATCGGCCAGCACGGCGCGGTACAGGTCGTGCTTCGTGCTGAAATAATAATGCACGTTGGCCTTGGGCAGGCCGGCGCGCAGCGCGATGGCCGCCGTGGTGGCGCCACCGTAACCTTGCTCGGCGAACACCTGTTCCGCCGCCGTCAGGATGCGCCGCAGGTTCTCCCGCCGAATCCCGCCCTCGGGCGCCGCGGCCGACGCGTCCGCCCGTACCGTCTTCTGGTCCTTCTTGGACGCTCCCCCAACACCCTGCGCCATCTGTACTCCCAACCCCTCGACCCATTGCCTGGAAAGCGGGTCAGGTGGCGTCGGCCTTGGCCACCACGGCCCGCAACAGAACATTGCACCCAGCCTCACACCATTCCGGATGCGCGTGTTCAATCTCGTTATGGCTGATGCCGTCCACACAAGGAATGAAGATCATCGATGTCGGGGTTACACGGGCGAGGTAGCAGGCGTCGTGCCCCGCCCCGGACACCATGTCGCGGTTGCTGTAGCCCAATTCCGCCACGGCGCCGCGCACGGCATCGACGCAACCCGCGTCGAACTTCACCGGGGCATAGTACCAAATCTGCTCGAATTCCGTTTCCAGGCCGATTTCCTGGGCGACTCGTGTAACCGCGTTACGCAACTTGGCGTCCATCTCCGCCAGCACGGCGTCGTCGGGGTGGCGGAAGTCGACGGTGAAGAACACCCGGCCAGGGATGACGTTGCGGGAATTGGGGTGGATCTGCATCAGGCCCACGGTGGCGCAGGCCAAGGGGGCGTGTTCCAGGCCGATACGGTTGACCGCGTCCACCACGCGCGCGGCGCCCAGCAGGGCATCGCGCCGGCGGCTCATGGGCGTAGGGCCGGCGTGGGCCTCCTGCCCGGTGAAGGTGACCTCATACCAGCGCTGGCCCTGGCAGTCGGTGACCACGCCGATGGTCTTGTCCTCCGCCTCCAGGATGGGCCCCTGCTCGATATGCGCCTCGAAGTAGGCGCCCAGGTCTCGGCCGCGGATGGGCGTGTCGCCGGCGTAGCCGATGCGCGCCAGCTCCTCTCCCATGGTCTTGCCGTCCAGATCCTTGCGCGACAGGCCGTACTCGAGGTCGAAGGTGCCGGCGAAAACGCCCGAGGCCACCATGGCCGGTGCGAAACGAGACCCTTCCTCATTGGTCCAGGCCACGACCTCGATGGGCGCCTCGGTCTGGTAGTTCAGGTCGTTCAGGGTGCGCACCACCTCCAGCCCGGCCAGGACGCCATAAACGCCGTCGAACTTGCCGCCCGTGGGCTGGCTATCCAGGTGGCTGCCCATCAGGATGGGCGGCAGCGCGTTATTGCGGCCGGGGCGGCGGGCGAAGATGTTGCCGATGGCGTCCACCGTGATGGTGCAGCCGGCATCCTCACACCAGCGCACGAACAGGTCGCGGCTCTGCTTGTCCAGGTCCGTCAGGGCCAGGCGGCAGACGCCGCCCTTGGGCGTGGCGCCGATCTTGGCCATCTCCATCAGGCTGTCCCACAGCCGGCTGCCATTGATGGCGACGTTCGTTCCGAATTTTGCTTCCGTGCTCATATCGCAAACGCTCCAGCTTATTCGGCGGCTTTTGGCGGCAGGACGCGGGCGGGGTTCTGCGGATGCTCCGGCCAGGTCAGGTAGGGACGGCCCGTCTCCTGCTCATGCATGGTGATGCAGTCCGGCACGGGGCAGACATGGGCACACAGGTTGCAGCCCACGCATTCCTCATCCACCACCTCGAACAGGCGCTTGCCGTCGCCGGGCAGGATGCGGATGGCCTGGTGCGAGGTGTCCTCGCAGGCGATGTGGCAGCGGCCGCAGTCTATGCACAAATCCTGGTCGATCTTCGCCTTGGTGACGAAGTTCATGTTCAGGTCGTTCCAGTTGACGACGTTGGGCACGGCGCGGCCCTGGAAATCGGCCAGGGTGCGATAGCCCTTCTCATCCATCCAGGCCGACAGCCCGTCGATCATGTCTTCCACGATGCGGAAGCCGTAGGTCATGGCGGCGGTGCAGACCTGGACGGAACCGCAGCCCAGGGCCAGGAACTCCGCCGCGTCGCGCCAGGTGCCGATGCCGCCGATGCCGGAGATGGGCAGGCCCCGCGTGTCCGGATTTCGCGCGATCTCCGCCACCATGTTCAGCGCAATGGGCTTCACCGCCGGGCCGCAGTATCCGCCGTGGGTACCCTTGCCGCCCACGGTGGGGGTAGGCGCCATGGCGTCCAGGTCGATGGAGGCGATAGAGTTGATGGTGTTGATCAGCGACACGGCGTCGGCCCCACCGCGCTTCGCCGCTTCCGCCGACCACAGCACGTTGGTGATGTTGGGCGTCAGCTTCACGATCACCGGCAAGCGGGTGGCGTTCTTCACCCAGCGGGTCACCTGCTCCACCATTTCCGGCACCTGGCCGATGGCGGAGCCCATGCCGCGCTCACACATGCCGTGGGGGCAGCCGAAGTTCAGCTCCAGCCCGTCGGCGCCGGTGGGCTCGATCCGCCGGGCCAGGCCGGCCCATGCCTCCTCCGTCATCACCGCCATGAGGGAGACAACGACGGCGCGGTCGGGCCAGGCCTTCTTGACCGCCGCGATCTCCCGCAGGTTGACCTCCAGCGGGCGGTCGGTGATCAGCTCGATGTTGTTGAAGCCGATCATGGTGCGGTTGCTGTCCAGCAGGGCGCCATAGCGGCTGCTGACGTTGACCACGGGCGGGTCCTCGCCCAGGGTCTTCCACACCACCCCCCCCCAACCGGCCTTGAAGGCCCGGACGATGTTGTATTCCTTGTCCGTGGGCGGGGCGGATGCCAGCCAGAACGGGTTGGGCGATTTGATGCCGGCGATGGTGCCGCGAAGATCGGCCATGGGTCGTCCCTCCCTGCTCAAGCCTTAAGATAAGCGTCGATGGCGAATGCCGCTGCCTTGCCGTCCGCCACAGACTGCACGGTCAGGTCCTCGCCGCTTTTGATGCAATCGCCGCCGGCATAGACGCCGGGCAGGCTGGTGGCCAGGGTCTCGTCCACCTGGATGCGGCCACCCGCCAGGGCCAGGCCGTCCAGCCCGCCGGGCGTCAGCTTCTGCCCCACAGCCTTCAGCACCACGTCGCAAGGGATGGTCACCGTCTCGCCGGTCCCAACCAGGCGGCCGGCATCCATCGCCATGCGTTCCAGCACGACGCCGCTGACAGCGCCGCCGGCCCCCAGGATCTCGCGCGGCGCCAGCCAGGTGCGCAGGACCACCCCCTGGGTGCGGGCCAGATCCTGCTCATGCCCGGTGGCGCCCATCTCGGCCGTGCCCCGGCGGTAAGCCATGGTGACCTCCGCCGCCCCCGCGCATAGCGACTGGATGGCGGCGTCCACCGCCGTGTTGCCGCCACCAATGACCACCACCCGGCGCCCAGCCAGGGGGCCGGCCAGGGCCACCGGCGGGGCGGCCCGCTGACGCAGCGCGGCGATGACGTCCACCGCGTCGGCCACACCGGCCAAATTCTCGCCGGCCACGCCCAAGGTGTTGATGCCCGCCAAACCAAGGCCCAGGAACACGGCGTCATGGTCCTGGCGCAGTTGGGCCAGCGTGACGTCGCGGCCCAGGGCCACGCCCGTCTTCACCGTGATGCCGCCCAGGGACAGGATGAAGTCCACCTCGCGCTGGGCGAAATCGTCGACCATCTTGTAGGCGGCCAGGCCATATTCGTTCAGGCCGCCGGCCTTGGCCCGGGCCTCGAACACCGTGACCTCGTGCCCCAGCAGGGCCAGCCGGTGGGCGCAGGCGAGGCCGGCCGGGCCGCCGCCCACCACCGCGACATGCTTGCCGGTCGGCGCCTGTCGCGTGAAGGGCTGCACGCCCGCCTTGAACAGCACATCGGTGGCATAGCGTTGCAGCCTGCCGATCAGCACCGGTTCCGCCTCCGCCTTGTTGCGCACGCAGGCCTGCTCGCACAGCACCTCCGTCGGGCAGGCGCGGGCGCAGGTGCCGCCCATGATGTTGGCGTCCAGGATGGTGCGGGCGGCCCCCTTCACATTGCCGGTGCCGATCTTGCGGATGAAGCCCGGAATGTCGATCGCGGTGGGGCAGGCCGTAACACAGGCCGCCTCGTAACAATAGAGACACCGGCTGCTCTCCGCCATGGCTTGCAGGGCGGTGAAGGGGGAGACCAAGTCCCGGTCCAGGCTAAGCTGGTTACTGTGGGCGGCCCCGTTTACGCCACTCATCTACTGCTCCCGTCTTTTCCCGCCCTTTACTGGGCCACCGCCGGAACGGTCGTGCGTTTCCGGCGATCCTGTTCAGAGGTACGCGTGTCGCAGGCGTATGCCTTTGTTCGTTTTATTTTTCGATCTTTATTTTCTGCCGAGCCATTCGTCGCCTTTGGGTCGTCAATCCTCACGGCAGTTCCCGCAACACCTCGGCCAGCGTGCCGAAGATTTGGTCGATGTGGCTTTTCTCGATAATCAGCGGCGGCGACAGGGCGATGATGTCGCCGGTGGTGCGGATCAGCAGACCCTTCTCGAAGGCGCGCAGGAAGGCGTCGAAGGCGCGCGCCGTGGGCTTGCCGGCGATGGGCTCCAGCTCGATGCCGGCGATCAGGCCCAGGTTGCGCACGTCGATGACATGGGGCAGGCCGCGCAGGCTGTGCGCCGCCTCCTGCCAATAGGACGCCAGTTCCGCCCCCCGGGTCAGCAGCCCCTCTTCCTTGTAGATCTTCAGGGTCGCCAGCCCGGCGGCGGTGGCCAGCGGGTGGCCGGAATAGGTGTAGCCGTGGAACAGCTCGATGGCGTTCTCCGGCCCGGTCATGAAGGCGTCGTAGATGTGGTTCTTGAAGAATACCGCGCCCATGGGAACCGTGGCGTTGGTCAGCCCCTTGGCCGCCGTGATGATGTCCGGCACCACGCCGAAATAGTCGGTGGCGAAGGGCGCGCCCAGGCGGCCAAAGCCGGTGATGACCTCATCGAAGATCAGCAGGATGCCGTGGCGGTCGCAGATGGCCCGCAGCTTTTCCAGATAGCCCTTGGGCGGCAGCAGCACGCCGGTGGACCCCGCCACCGGCTCCACGATCACGGCGGCGATGGTGGAGGCGTCGTGCAGGGTGACGATGCGCTCCAGCTCATCCGCCAAGTGCGCGCCCCATTCCGGCTGGCCTTTGGTGAAGGCCTGGTGTGCCTTGTCATGGGTGTGCGGCAGATGGTCGACGCCGGCCAGCATGGGCCCGAAAAACTTGCGGTTGGTGACGATGCCGCCGACGGAGATACCGCCGAAGCCCACGCCGTGGTAGCCGCGCTCGCGCCCAATGAAGCGGGTGCGCGTCCCCTCCCCCCGGGCGCGATGGTAGGCGAGCGCCACCTTCAGCGCGGTGTCCACGGATTCGGAACCGGAATTGGTGAAGAACACCTTGTCCATGCCGGTGGGCAGCAGGGCCGCCAGTTGCGCCGCCAGCTCGAAGGCGCCCGGATGGCCCATCTGGAAGGCGGGGGCGTAGTCCATGGCCGCCACCTGAGCCTGTACCGCCTGAACGATCTCAGGCCGGCAATGGCCGGCGTTCACGCACCACAGGCCGGCGGTGCCGTCCAGCACCTGGCGCCCGTCGTCGGTGGTGTAGTGCATGTCCTTGGCACCCACGAACAGCCGCGGCGCCTTCTTGAACTGGCGGTTGGCCGTAAACGGCATCCAGAAGGCGTCCATGTTGTTCGGAACGCTGCCGCTCAAGCCCGGGCCGGCCCCACGGCCGTCGGGGGCCGCGTAGGGGATGGAGGGATGGATGCCGAAGCCGTCTTGACGCTGTGCCAAAGCCACTCTCCCAGCAGGCGCCCGGCCCCTGTCGGCCAGGCGGACCCGTATTCTATAGCCCGTAATTTATGGAATGGAGAGTGACATGAATTTGACCATTTGGTCAGGTTTTTTTTGACCGCGCGGCCAGAAAAATGCGCAAAACCGCGCCAGCGCCCGCCGCCGCCTAATTTAGTGGCAAAATCCCGCCGTTTCCAATCCCCTAAACCCATGGTTGCCCCCCCCTTTACGCCCAAGAGGGGCCGGCGCGGACAAAAGAAAAGCGGCCCTGAGGCATCCCCAGGGCCGCTTTCCTTAGATCGTCATCCGTGACGCCGGCGGTCAGCCGACGATCTCGGTGCCGGCGAAGAAGTAGGCGATCTCGATCTTCGCGTTCTCCAGGCTGTCGGAGCCGTGGACGGAGTTGGCTTCGATCGATTCCGCGAATTCCTTGCGGATGGTGCCGGCGTCGGCGTTGGCCGGGTTGGTGGCGCCCATGATCTCGCGGTTGCGGGCCACGGCGTTCTCACCTTCCAGGACCTGCACGACCACCGGGCCGGAGGTCATGAAGGACACCAGGTCGCCGTAGAACGGGCGGGCGGCGTGCACCTCATAGAACTTCTCGGCCTGCTGCTTGGTCATCTGGATGCGCTTCTGCGCGACGATGCGCAGACCGGCTTCCTCGAACTTGGCGTTGATCTTGCCGGTCAGGTTGCGACGGGTGGCGTCGGGCTTAATGATCGAGAAGGTCTGTTCGACGGCCATGGCCGGATCTCCTGGGATTTGATACGAGGAATCTCGAAAGTGGCGGCGTTATATACGGGCGCACGCGGGGCTGCAACTGCCGTAACCCAAGGTTCATGTGCCACACCGGCAACGGGGGCATGTGCGCGGGGCGAGAGTGTCGGGGTTCAAAAGGTCTCAATCAAGCTAATCACTTGAACGACGAACAATTTGGCACCCTCCACCGCCTGCGCGGCTCGCTGAGACCCGACCTCAGCGTCGGGTCCGGTTTCATAATCCGCGATCGCCTTGAGATTGTAGGCTTGTGACAGGAAGATACGCATTTCCGGGGCCAACCGCTGGTCATCTTTGGTCAAACGCAGGAATTCCGTCTGAACCCCGTTATGGGTCTTCGCGATCTTACCGGTGTGCTCGAATGAAGGCACGTGCCGCATGGTAAGCCGCAAGATACGCGTTGCGGCCGGCGGCATCGTTCAGGCCGCCGCGCAGCATGGTAGCCGTCTCATCCAGCAGATGACGCGCCTTGGCCAGAAACTGCTCAGCCTCTGGCGTCATAAGAAGACGCCATCCTGCCGGATTTCATGCATCAACGGCGTGCGTTCATTATAAGCCGACGCGAGATAGGGCTTGGCGTCAAAGAACGCGCCGGTTGCATCAATCATGCGCACCCGCAAGGCCGCCAGCCGATCCAGTTCCTTCCAGCGATCGGTGAGGGATTTCAGGAATATAGCCACATCGTAGTCGGAATCAGCCCGCGCGTCACCCCGGGCGCGGGAACCGAAAAGCACCACACGGTCAAGCCGGTCGCCATACATCTCATCAATGGCGGAACGGAAACGGTAGAGAACGGGATCGTCTGTCAGCGCCATGAAAACGACCTTCTGTCCTGAGGGACCCGGCGGTATCCTAGCACAACGACCGGCAAGGCAGGCTGAATCTGCAACCGCCTCAGTCGCGTCGTCTTGTCCATTCGCCCCTGCCATCCATGCGCGCCTCATGCTAAGAGGGCCGGCATGCTGACCATCACCGACCTCACCTACCGCATCGCCGGCCGCACCCTTCTGGATCAGGCCTCCGTCGTCGTGCCCAAGGGCCACAAAGTGGCGCTGGTGGGGCGCAACGGCACAGGCAAGTCCACCCTGTTCAAGCTGATTGCGGGAGAGCTGCACCCCGACGGTGGGGAGATCACCCTACCCGGCGGCGTGCGCATGGGCATGGTGCGGCAGGAGGTGCCTGCCGGCGCCACCAGCCTGCTGG
Organism: Nitrospirillum amazonense; assembly: GCF_007828035.1. Taxonomy (GTDB): domain Bacteria; phylum Pseudomonadota; class Alphaproteobacteria; order Azospirillales; family Azospirillaceae; genus Nitrospirillum; species Nitrospirillum amazonense. The sequence goes on from NZ_VITV01000003.1 coordinate 472,651, forward strand.
ACACGGTCATGGCGGCGGACACCGAACGCACCGCCCTGCTGGCGGAGGCCGAGACCGCCACCGATCCCACACGCATCGCGGAGGTGCATACCCGCCTGGCCGACATCGGTGCCCATTCGGCGGAAGCACGGGCGGCGCAGATCCTGTCCGGCCTGGGTTTCGACGCGGCAGCGCAGCAACGGCCGTGCGCCGACTTCTCCGGCGGATGGCGCATGCGCGTGGCGCTGGCCGGCGTGCTGTTCACCCAGCCCGACCTGCTGCTGCTGGACGAGCCGACCAACCATCTGGACCTGGAAGCCACGGTGTGGCTGGAGAGCTATCTCAAGAACTACCCCCACACCATCCTGCTGATCAGCCATGACCGGGAGCTGCTGAACAAGGTCCCGACCACGACCATCCACCTGGATCAGCAGAAGCTGACCGCCTACAGCGGCGGCTATGACCAGTTCGTCACCGTGCGCGCCGCCAAACTGGAGAACCTGAAGGCCCAGTCGGCCAAGCAGGAAGCCCAGCGCAAACATATGCAGGACTTTGTGGACCGCTTCCGCGCCAAGGCCACCAAGGCCAAGCAGGCGCAAAGCCGCCTGAAGGCGCTGGAGAAGCTGGGCCCGGCCATCACCGTGCTGGAGGAGCACCGCACCCGGTTCGACTTCCCCTCACCCGAGGAGTTGTCGCCACCGCTGATCAACATGGACGGCGCCGTCGTCGGCTATGGCGACAAGGCCATCCTGCGCAACCTGAACCTGCGCATCGATCCCGAGGACCGCATCGCCCTGCTGGGCGCCAACGGCAACGGCAAGTCCACGCTGGTGAAGATGCTGGCCGGGCGGCTGGCCCCCATGGGCGGCGAGGTCCGACGCTCCTCCAAGCTGAAGGTCGGCTACTTCGCCCAGCACCAAGCGGAAGAGCTGAACCTGGCCTGGACGCCGGTGCAGCAGACCCAGGCCGCCATGAAGGGGACCACCGAGCAGCAGGTGCGCAACCACCTGGGCCGCTTCGGCTTCCCCCAGGTGAAGGCCGACACCCTGATCCGCGACCTGTCGGGCGGGGAAAAGGCGCGGCTGCTGTTCGCGCTGATGAGCCGCGAGGCGCCGGGCATCCTGCTGCTGGACGAGCCGACCAACCACCTGGACATCGACAGCCGCGAGGCCCTGGTGGAGGCCATCAACGGCTATCAGGGCGCCGTCATCCTCATCAGCCACGACCCCCACCTGGTGGAACTGACGGCCGACCGGCTGTGGCTGGTGGCCGACGGCACGTGCAAGCCCTATGACGGCGACCTGGACGAATACCGCGCCTGGCTGCTGGACCAGCGGCGCAGCGACAGCGCCTCACGCGACGTCACCCCCGCCGCCGGCCGTGACCGCAAGGAAGAGCGGCGGGCCGCCGCCGAGCTGCGCCAGCAATTGGCCCCCCTGCGCCGCAAGGTGGAGGACGCGGAAAAGCGCATGGGCCAGCTGGGCACCAAGAAGGCCAAGCTGGACGAGAAGCTGGCCGACCCCGCCCTGTACCAGGGTCCGAAGGAGGCTGTGACCAAGCTGCAGATCGAGCTGGGCCAGGTGCAGAAGGACCTGGACGCCGCCGAAGAAGCCTGGCTGACCCTGTCGGAACAGCTGGAGGAAGCGATGGCGGCAGGGGCATGAGCCAACACACGATGCCGCCCAGCGCCCGTGCCCTGCGCCCCACCGCCGCACCCCGCCCCTAAAGTCTAATCCGGAATTGCGTAACGGAAACGGGGGTGTAACACACCCGTCATTGCAAATCGGGGCGGTGCATGCCATCTCTGCCCCTATGTTCCGTGCACGCGACCGTTTCGGGGGCCTGGGCCCCCCGAGTACCGACCTGAACAGAGCCTTGACGCCCCGGTTTGGGCGCACCGCCGCTGGAATGCCGATGCTGAGGAACGCCTGAATCATGCCGACCGACCGCGCCGAGACGACCTTGAACGGCAAGAAGTTCGCCGCCCGGGGTTCCGCCCAGAGCTGCCATCCGCGCGGCCATTCCCCCCGGGCGCAGAGCCCGGCCAATGAGAATCCCGCCTGGCTGTTCTTCCGCCGCTGGGCCGCCAACCCCGTCTCCATCGCCTCCATCACCCCCTCGGCACCGTCGCTGGGTCGCCTGATGGCCCGCCATGTGCGGCGCGAGGCGGATGAGATCGTGGTGGAGTATGGTGGCGGCACGGGCGCCATCACCAAGGCCCTGCTGGACTCCGGCATCCCCGCCTCGCGCCTGTTCGTCATCGAGCGGGACAAGGAACTGCACGCCTACATGACGGCCAAGTTCCCCGGCGTCACCGTGCTGCTGGGCGATGTGAAGGACGTGCGCAGCCTGCTGCCGCCGCAATGGGTGGGCAAGGTCGGCACCATCGTCTGCGGCATCCCCATGATCCTGATCCCGGCGGAAGCGCAGCGCCTTATCATGGATGAGGCCTATGCCGTCATGCCTAAGGGCCGGCAATTCCTGTCCTTCACCTATTCCCTGCGCTCCCCCCTGCGCCGCCAGGCCCTGCACCTGTCGGGCAAGCGCCTGGGCTGGGCCGTCTCCAACATTCCGCCGGCGGCGGTATGGGGCTATACGCGGGACTGAGGCGCGACGCGTCAGAAGTTGGGGCGCTGCGGCGCCACCGCCTCCCCGGGAAGGGAATCGGCCGCTGGCCGCGCCCTCAGTCCCCCCACATACCGCCCAAGGGCACGCAACGCGCGCTGCATCGGCTGGTCAAACGTGAGGCTGACCAGCAGGGAAGCGGCATAGAGCAGCAAGAGGCCGGCGAGGAAAAGCCCGCGCAGGGCCCATCCGCCCGCAGTGAACGCCGGCAGGTTCAATTCCAGCGCCAGTAGCAGCGGCATGTGAAGAATATAGAGGGGATAGGACAAGGCGCCCGCCCGATCGGCGAAGCGGCCCAGTCGCAGCATGCCATGACGTTCCAGCCCCGCCAGGCCCAGCAGCGTGACGGCGAACAGGACGGACATCCGCATCATCATGGCCGGCGTCCCATAGTCCCTGCCCCAATCGATCTCCGGCAACGTCGCCAGGATGGTCACCACGCCCAGCGCCACCAGGGCCAAGCTGGCCCGGGGACCCGGGCGGCGTTTGAGGAAGATCCAGCCGGCGGCCAGCCCCGCGATGAAATAAAAATTGAAGTAACTGAAAAGCCGCTCGCCCAAATAGGTTTCCACCACGTGATTGAGCCAGGTGGGATGCGGCAGGCGCAGCATGTCCAGCGCCGGCCACGGCACCCACCGCCAAAGGGTGGCGCCGATCCAGAGGGCCAGGATGGGACGGCCAACGCGCGGCATCAGCGCCAAGCCAAAGAAGAAATAGAACACCAGCTCATGGCGCAACGACCAGGCGGCGGGAATGAAATCCTTATCGTGCCAGGGCGAGAGCAGATACATCTGCGCCAGCGACGCCGGCGCCACGGTGCTGTGCAGGTAGTAAACCGGGATCAGCAAGGCCAACCAATAAGTGGGATAGATGCGGCACAGCCGCCGCCACCAGAAGCGCGGCGCGGCGGCGGCGTCGCCCCAATCCCGGTGATGCGCCGTCATCATGACAAAGCCGGACAGCACGAAGAAATAAGTCACGCCGAACGCCCCGGGAGGCCGCCATCCGCCCAAGAGCGGATCCGTGCCCGGGGCCACCAGCTTGTTCACCCACAGGAGGAGGTGAGTCAGGACGATGATGGTCGCGGCAAGGAAACGGCCAAGTTCCAGCGTACGCAGCTTGGCTGCACCCACGCCCGTGTCCCGATCCGGTCGACCATCTGCATGTGATGCCAAGGAGCCTGTTCCCCAACCAACCCCAAGACGCCCAGGCAGTGGACAGAGCACCCCAAGATCGTCGCAGGACCACCACGACTTATGTTTGCAGTCTAGAGACCGTTTCCCCCGACATCAAGCATGCCGCCAGAGGCGGCCAGGGCGACATCAAGCATGCCGCCGGAGGCGGCCGGGGCGGCATCAGCCACCGCCGCCACGACCCAGTCGGTGAAGGCCGTCATGGCCGGCGTCGGCGCCCGCGCCGATGCCCAGACCAGCCAGTGGGCCACCTGGGGCGTCTCCACCACCACCTCCGGGAACAACGACACCAACGTGCCGGCCCGCACGCGATCCTGGACCAACAGAGCCCGGCCCATGGCGATGCCCTGCGCCTCCACCGCCGCCTGCAGCACGATGTTGTAGTCGGTGAGCTGCACGGTGCGGGCCGCCTGCAACTCCACGCCCGCCGCCGCCGCCCACACCCGCCACTCCAGCGGGCGGATGGTAAACAGCAGCGGATGGGCAAGAAGGTCACGTGGCGCCCGGAGCGGCGGCCCGCGCCGCAGAAGGGCGGGTGCGGCCACGGGTGCCAGGCGGTCCATGTGCAGCAACCGGCCCGCCAAGCCGTCACCGGCCTCCGGCCCCGCGCCATAGCGGATGCCGATGTCGGCCTCGCCATTCGGCACGTCCACCTTGCGCAGCGTGGGGTCCAGGACCAGGTCGATGTCCGGGTGGGCGGCGGCAAAGCGGTCCAGGCGCGGCACCAGCCAGTTGGCGGCGAAGGACGGGACCATGCTGACCCGCAGCGTCTGGCGCGTTGCATGGGCCCGCACGTCGCGCGTGGCCTCCGCGATCAGGCCGAAGGCCTGGCGCACCGCCGCCAGATATTGGGCGCCGGCCTCCGTCAAGGTCACGCCCCGGGCGTGGCGGAGGAACAGGGGCACGCCCAGGCTGTCCTCCAGTTGGCGGATGTGGTGGCTGACGGCGCTCTGGGTGATCAGCAGTTCCTCCCCCGCCTGGCGAAAGCTGAGCAGCCGGCCGGCCGCCTCGAAGGCGCGCAGGGCCGGCAGGGGCGGCAGGATGGGGGACAGGCGCATGGACCGGACTGTAACCTGCGACCGACCCATGAGCCAGATCGATCACTCCCCCGTGCCCCTTTGAATTGGCGGCGAGCGTTGTCGGCGGGCATCCTGGCGCCACATTATTGAATTCCGCCGTCAAGGAATGCCGCGCCATGCCCGTCTCGATCGCCGGAAAGGTCCAGTCCCTGGGCCTGACCCTGCCGCAGCCCTCCAGCCCCGCCGCCAACTATGTCTCCACCACCCGGGTGGGGCCCTTGCTGTTCGTGGCGGGGCAGATCGATCCGGCGGGCGCCCAGGGCCAGCTGGGGGACCAGGTCGCGGTGGAGGATGGCGTGCGGGCGGCCCAGGCCGCAGCCCTGAACGTCATCGCCCATATCGCCAAGGCGGCGGGCGACGACCTGGCCAAGGTGCGCCAGGTGGTCAAGCTGACCGTCTTCGTCGCCAGCGCATCGGACTTCACCCAACAGCCGCTGGTGGCCAACGGCGCGTCGGACCTGATGGTGGCCGTGTTCGGCGAAGCCGGGCGCCACGCCCGATCCGCCGTCGGCACCGCCGCCCTGCCGCGCGGCGCGGCGGTGGAGGTCGAGGCCATCATCGAATTGGCGGAGTGATCCCCATGCCTGTCCTGAGCGACACCCTGATCGAAGCGCTGCGCGCCGATACGCCCGGCTGCGCTGGCCCCCGCGTGCACTTCAACCACGCCGGCGCCAGCCTGTCCTCCCGCCGCACCCTGGCGGCCATCACCGATCATCTGGCCCTGGAGGCCGAGGTCGGCCCCATGGAGGCGGCGGTGATGGCGGCGGACGGCGTGGCGCGGACGCGCGCGGCGGCGGCCACCCTGCTGAACGCCACCCCGGAGGAAATCGCCTTCGCCACCGGCGGATCCGCCGCCTGGGGCACCGCCATCGCCAGCCTGCCGCCCTTGCGCCCCGGTGACCGCGTTCTGGTTGGCCGCCAGGAATGGGGCGGCAACCTGACCACCCTGCGCGACAAAGCCGCCCGCGCCGGCGCCGGAGTGGAGGTGATTCCCAGCCTGGAGGACGGCCGGGTGGACGCCGAGGCCCTGGCCGGCCTGATCGACGACCGCGTGCGGCTGGTCAGCCTGACCTGGGGGGCGGCCAATGGCGGCCTGGTCAATGACGCGGCGGCGGTGGGCCGGGTGACCCGCGCCGCCGGCATCCCCTATGTCATCGACGCCGCCCAGGTGGTGGGGCAAATCCCCGTGGACGTGCGGGTGCTGGGCTGCGACATGCTGAAGGCACCGGGGCGCAAGCACCTGCGGGGGCCACGCGGCACCGCCCTGCTGTATGTCCGCCGCGATTTCCTGGACAAGGTCACGCCGGCCTGGCTGGACGTGCAGTCCTCGCCCTGGGCCACGCATTGGGGGGCAGACCATGGCCCGGTGTCGCCCCGCGATGACGCCCGCCGCCTGGAATCGTCGGAGGCCTCGGTGGCCCTGCTGCTGGGCCTGGGCAACGCCTTGGAGCAAGCTCTGGCTCTTGGCATCGACCACATCCGCGCCCGCATCCACCATCTGGCGCAAGGCCTGCGCGGACGACTGGACGCCATCCCCGGCGTCACTGTGCGCGACATCGGCGATCCGGAAACGCGCAGCGGCCTGGTGTCCTTCACGGTGGAAGGCCTGGCCGGCTCGGCGGTGCGCGCCCGGCTGATGGACCAGGGCCTGACCCTGGGCGCCAACGGCGTGCCCTACACGCCGCTGGACATGACAGCGCGGGGCCTGACGGAAATCGCCCGCGCGTCCCTGAGCTATCTGACGACGGAGGCTGAGTTGGACCGCCTGGCCGACGCCATCGCCAGACTGGCGCCCTAAACCTTGCGCGGGGCCTGGGCCAGCAGGGCGTCGGTTAGGCCCGGGGGCAGAACACCCAGCAGCCAGGATACAGCATAGGTGGGCCAGGGGAAGGCGATGCGCGCCCGGTTGGCGGCCAAGCCCCGCACGACGATGCGCGCGGCCTTGTCCGCGTCCATCAGGAAGGGCATGGGGAAGCTGTTCACCGCCGTCATGCGGCTGCGCACGAAGCCGGGGCAGATGACGTTGACCTGCACCCCCTTGCCCATCAGTTCCCCCCGCAGGCCCTCGCCATATGACCGCACCGCCGCCTTGGAAGCACAGTAGGCGGGCGCCCCCGGCATGCCGCGGAAGGCGGCCAGCGAGGACATCAGCGCCAGTTGCCCGCGCTTGCGCGCGACCATGCGGGGGATCAGGGGGTGGACGGTGTTCAGCACGCCCTCGATGTTCACGGCCAGGATGCGGCGCGCCTGCTCCTCCGTCTCACCCGAGGTGGCGGCGCCGCCGCCGCCGGTGCCGCCGGAGATGCCGGCGTTGGCGATGGCGAGGTCGATGGGCACGCCGTTGTCGGCGGCAATGATCCAGTCGGCCAGCGCCTGGCGGTCCAGCACGTCCAGCGTGGCCGCCGTCACCCGGGCGCCCTTGGCGCGCGCGGCGTCGGCCACCGCGTCCAGCCGCGCCGAATCACGGCCGGTCAGCCACAGCTGACGCCCACGTACCGCATAGGCCAAGGCCAGGGCCTCGCCAATGCCGCTTGACGCGCCGGTGATCAGAATGCTGTTCGGCGACTGCACCGCCCGTCCCCCTCTATTGTCCTCGTGGTGGAGCCCGCATCATCAATGGGGCCACGCACTTACCGCAACCGGCCCACCCCCGGGCCTTGCTTGTTTGTCGCCGCCGCCACGGGCTATAACCCTAGCCTCAAGACGATGCAGCATGTCTCGCCGCCGGTCCAGCCGGCAGCGCGGCGGAGATTGCGTCCCTGTCGCCCTCCTCCTTCCCTTGGACCCGCCCTTTGAGCAAGACTTCCCCCCTCGCCAGCATGACCGGCTTCGCCCGCGCGGAAGGTGCCGCCGGCGGCACCTCGTGGATCGTCGAGGTGAAGAGCGTCAACGGCCGCGCGCTGGACCTGCGCACCCGCCAGCCCTCCGGCTTCGACGCCATCGAGGCCCTGGCCCGCGCGGAGGTGAACCGCCTGATCCGCCGCGGCAACGTCACCCTGAACCTGACCGTCAACCGCACTGCCGCCGCCGCGCCGCTGCGCCTGAACCGCGAGTTCCTGGCCCAGGTGCTGGAACTGGCGCGGGAGATCGAGGGGGCGGGCGCCGCCCCGCCCCGCATCGACGCCCTGCTGTCCGTACGCGGCGTCATCGACACGGGCGAGGAGACGGAACAGCCGGAAGAACGGGCGGAACTTGAGGCTGCCATCGGTAAGACCGTGACGCAGGCCATCCTGGCCCTGGCCAGCGCCCGCGCCGCCGAGGGTGCCCGCCTGCACGCGGTACTGACCGGCCACCTGGATGAGATCGCGTCGCTGACCGAGGCCGCCGCCAGCACCGCCGCGCTGCAGCCCGCGACACTCCGGGACAAGCTGAAGACCCAGGTGCAGGCCCTGCTGGACGCCGTGCCGGCCCTGCCGGAGGAACGACTGGCCCAGGAGGCGGCCCTGCTGATCGCCAAGGCCGACGTGCAGGAGGAACTGGACCGGCTGCGCGCCCATATCGCCCAGGCCCGCGACATGCTGGCCGAGGGGGCCGCCGTGGGCCGGCGCCTGGACTTCCTGTGCCAGGAATTCAACCGTGAGGCCAACACCCTCTGTTCCAAGTCCGCCGACGTGGAATTGACCCGCATCGGTCTGTCCTTGAAGGCCACGATCGAGCAGTTCCGCGAACAGGTCCAGAATATCGAATGAGCACGCCCCCCCTAGTGAGTACGCCCATGACCGCCGACGCCCCGTCCCCCGCCCTGCCCCCCTACATGCACCGCCGCGGCCTGATGCTGGTGCTGTCGTCGCCGTCCGGCGCCGGCAAGACCACCATCGCCCGCCGTCTGCTGGAGCAGGACGATGAGCTGACCATGTCGGTCTCCGCCACCACCCGCGCCAAGCGGCCGGGCGAGGTGGCCGGCGTGGACTACCACTTCACCAGCCTCACCGAGTTCGACCTGATGGTGAACCAGGGCAAGCTGCTGGAATACGCCAAGGTCTTCGACAACTACTACGGCACCCCGCGCGAGCCGGTGGAGCAGGCGCTGGCCGGCGGCCGCGACGTGCTGTTCGACATCGACTGGCAGGGCACGCAGCAGCTGAAGGAAAAGGCCCGCGACGATCTGGTCAGCATCTTCATCCTGCCGCCGTCGGCCCGCGAACTGGAACGCCGCCTGACTAGCCGCGCCCAGGACAGCCAGGCCGAGATCGCCAAGCGCATGAGCAAGGCGGCCAACGAGATGAGCCACTGGGCCGAGTACGACTACGTCATCATCAACAACGACGTGGACAGCTCCGTCGCCAAGGCCCACGCCATCCTGACCGCCGAACGCCTGGTGCGCCGCCGCCAGGTGGGCCTGTCGGAGTTCGTGAAGGGCCTGCAGGCGGGGGTGTGAGCCCTTACTCCGCCACGCTCGCCGCCCGCACCCCCGCCAGGAAGCGTTTGGCCTGATCGATCAGGGCGCGGCGCCGGGCGGTGTCCTCCGCGTGGCGGGCGGCCTCGGCGGCCACGTCTGAGCCGCAATGGGGGCAGGTCTCTTCATGCGGCCAGATGTACTGGTCGCAGCCCCGGCAGACGTCCAGCTTCGGCGGGGTGGTGCCGCCGCCCGCCGCGCGTTCGCGGGGGTGGATGTGTACCTGGGCCGGGTTGTGCGCCGGCAGGGGTGGGGCGTCCGTCACGCCCGGGATGGCCTCGGTGATCAGGGCGAATTCACCGATGGCGAAGCTTTCCGGCGGCGCCTCCTTCACCTTCACCACCCGCTCGCGCAGGCCGTGCTTGGCCAGGTCCAGCACCCGGTGGTGGCAATAGGGGTTGTTGCCCCGGCGGCCCAGCAGCGATTCGGATGTCCAGGTGCAACCGGCGCGGCAGGCGTCGGCGTAGTAGCAGGTGCGGCAATAGCCCCACATCTCCTCCACCGAGCGCAGGCGGCCGAAGCTGATGCGCTCCGTATGGCGCCAGATGTCCTCTACCGTCATGTCGCGCACATGGCCGGCGGAATAGAGCGAGGTGGCCAGCGAGGGGCAGCCCTTGATGGTGCCGTCGGCCTCGATGCCGATGGTGGTCTGGCCGGCCGCGCAGCCGGTCCAGTGCATGGTCTCGTCGCCATAGCCGCGCCACATGCGCTCATAGGGGCCGAAATAGCCGATGTTGTTGCCCACGATCATCAGCAGCCCGCGCTCCACCCCCTCCTGGTACAGGCGGGCCAGCAGCGGCATGACGTCGATCAGCTGATAGGGCTGCAACAGCAGGTCGGGGTTGTCGACGGCGTTGCCCATGGCCACGGTCAGCTGGATCTGCCAATGGGTGGCACCCGCTTCGATGATGCGGTCCATCAGGTCCGGCAGATGGGCCGGCGTCTCCGGCCCGATCTGGGTGTTGACCGACACGTCCAGGCCCAGCACCTTGGCCCGGCGCAGCGCGCTGATGGCCTGGTCGTAGGAGCCGGGGACACCGCGCACCCGGTCGTGCAACTCCGGCAGGCCGTCGATGGAGACGCCCAATCCCTGCAGGCCCGCCTCCACCGCCTGGTCCAGGCGGGCGTCTGTCAGGTTGCGGGCGCCGGTCTGGATGGCGGTGCGCATACCATGCTCGCGGCAGCGTCGCACGATGTCGATCCAGTCGCGGCGCAGATACGCCTCCCCCCCGATTAGGGTCATCTCCCGCGTGCCGAGGGCCGCCAGCTGGTCCACCAGGTCCAGCGCCTCCGCCGTCGTCAGCTCATCGGCGCGCGGCCGGCCGGCGCGGGAGCCGCAGTGCTGGCACTTCAGGTTGCAGGCCAGCGTGATTTCCCACACCACATGCACCGGCACCAGGTTGTGGTGGTCCTCCATTCGGCGGAAGCGGACGGGCGCCTCCTGGGATGGTGGCAGGGCGGACGCGCTGGTGTCCATGGGGCGGGTTCCTTGAAAAATAGGCGGGAAAGCGGCCGGCACCCGAAAGCGCCGGCCGGCCTCAAGACGGCACCGGGCTCAGGGCTTGCGTGCCTCGGCCTTGGCGATCTCCAGCTTCAGGTGCGTCAGCAGGGTGGGGACGTCGCCGTACTGCCGCACATGCGCCTCGGCCTCGGCGGCCAGCTTCTTCAGCTCCGCCAGGTCGCCCTTGGCGATGGCGTCGGTGATGGCAACGCCGTAAAGGACGTGAAGGGATGACATGGTTTTCCTCCCGGGTTTGGCGCTTGGGATTAGTGCTTGCCGGCCTCGGCCTTGGCGATTTCCACCTTCAGCAGCTGCAGCACGGTGGCGACGTCGCCGTATTCCTGCAGGTGCTTCTCGGCCTCGGCGTGCAGGCTCTTCAGGTGCGCCAGGTCGCCCTTGGCGATGGCCTGGGTGGCGGCGACGGCGTAAAGGGGAATGTGGCTCATGATATTTCCCTCATAAGTTGTGGTTTCGGATATGAAAAGGCCCCGTCCCGGCTGGCGGGATCAGGGCGTCTTGCCGGCCTCGAGCTTGGCGATGGCCGCCTTCAGGTGCGTCAGCAGCGTCGGGATATCGCCGTAGCGCTGGACATGGTCCTCGGCCAGGGCCTTGGCCCGCTTCATTTCCTCCAGGTCGCCGCTCGCGATGGCCTGGGTGATGGCAACGCCATAGGGCTGGATGATCGTCATTGTTTTCCCCACTGTTTTGAAAGGGCCACTGTTTTCGAAGGGTCGCGGAAGGCGCGCGGGTGCGACCGCCCCGCCCGGGGGCGGGGACCTGACATCATCGAATGGTCAAAAACAGCACGGTCCCTGCGGACCGGGGGGCGGGTCCAGCGTCTGGGCGCCGCCTCCCGAGCGGCAGGATGGTCAGGCCACGGCTTCGTTGTCTTGGCCGAACTTTTCTGGCCCGAGGCCGCCCGGGAGTCAACTTAAATGATTGCAATATGCAGTTAATACAACTTTATGGAATCACTCCCGCCCCGGCCGCCAGATGGCGCCGCTGAGGGTGGCGGCAACACACAGCGCGGCGGAGGCCAGGGATGCCGCGGCCACCAGGCTGAACAAAATGTCGAGGCCGGCGCCCAAACCCACCGCCAGCCACCCCAACCCCGCCGCGACAATCAGGCGCAGCGTACCCGCCAGGAAAGCCCACAGGGGTCGGCCACCGCCCTGAGAGGCGAAGCCAAGGATGAAGGTCAGGCCCACAGCGCCATAAACCGGCCCCACCGTGCGCAGGTAATGGGCGCCATGGGCCAACACGGCGGGGTCGTGGCTGAACAGGTCAACCCAGGCGGACGGCCACAGCGCCACGGCCAAGCCAATCATCTCCGTCACCGCGGCCCCCATCAGGGCGCCGATCCAGGCGACACGGCGCGCTCGGGCCTGGTTGCCCGCTCCCATGGCTGTGCCCACCAAGGTCAGCACCGCCGTACCCAGGCCGAACAGCAGCGGGATCAGCAGGTAGTCGAGGCGAGAGCCCATGCCGAAGCCGGCCAGCGCCTCCGTCCCGAAGCGGCCGACGGCGCCGGTCACCAGGAGGGTGATCAGGTTCAGTTGCAAGGCGCTGAGGGCCGAGACGATGCCCACGCCCAGGATGTCCCGGAACAGCCGCCCCTCCAGCGGCACCCGGCGCAGGACCAGGCCCGACCGGCCGCGCACCATATAGGCCAGCAGCACCAGCGCCGCCACGGTGTAATAGCCGCTGACCGCCATACCGGCGCCGGCGACACCGAAGCCGTGAATGGGCCCGATGCCGAAGATCAGGAAGGGCGACAGCGGGATCATGACCGCCGCCCCCACCAGGGTGACCAGCGCCGGCACCCGCACATTGCCGATGCCGCGCAGCACGGCCGACATGAGGTTGATGATCCAGACCGGAATGGCGCCGGCGAACAGCCAGCCGGAATAGGACAGCGCCGCGTCCAGCGCCCCGCCGGTGCCGCCCAGCGTTCGATACAGCGCCGGCCCGCCCAGCCGCAGGGCCAGGGTGAAGACCAGGCCGAAGGCGATGGCCAGGACCAGGGCGTGGAACACCAGGGCGTTGGCATCGCGCACCCGTCCCGCCCCCATGGCACGTGATACCGCCGCCGCCACGCCGCCGCCGATACCGCCGGCCGCCACCATGGTCATCAGCATGGACACCGGCAACACCAGGGCCGCCCCCACCAGGGCGTCCGTGCCCAGCGCGCTGACATAATACGTCTCCGCCACGCCGACGGCCGTCTGGATGACCAGCACCACGATGGTGGGCAGGGCCAGACGCAGCATGGTCGGCACGATCGGCTCGTGCAGCAGGGCGTGGCGGGCGGGGGGCACCGGCTTGGCCTCCACCCGGGCGCCTTCCCCGGCCCCGGATAAGGTCTCCGCCGGCGCCGTGCCGATGTCGGTGGTCATGATTCTCGTCCCCGTCTGGATGAAATAGGCGGATATGCTCTTAAATAGAAGCATATACTCCTATCTGGCGCGGTGCGCCAGCGCCTGATAAAACAGCGGCGGAAGGAGAGCGGAATGAGTTTCGACCAGCAGCGCGACGGCGTCGCCCATTGCAACTGCGGCGCCCTACGACGGGCGGCGCGGCGGATGACCAATTTCTATGACGCCAAGCTGGCGCCTGCCGGTCTGCGCATAACGCAGTTCTCGATGCTGGCGATGGTGTACGAGGCCGGCACGCTGTCGGTGAACGAGATGGCGGCGCGTCTGGATCTGGACCGCACCACCACCGGCAAGAATTTGCGCCCGCTGGAGCGGGAGGGCCTGATCCAGACCACCCCCTGCCCCACCGACCGGCGCAGCCATGAGATTACCCTGACCGACAAGGGCCGCGAGGCCCTGCGCGCCGGCACCCCCCTATGGCGGGAAGCCCAGCGGGAATTCGAGGCGGCCAATGGCGAGGACGAGACGGCCGCCCTGCGCCAAACACTGGGCGGCCTGAGCATCCCAATCTGACCGGCCCGCCTAGAACGAGACGCGGCCGGTGAAGACCCAGGCGTGGTCCAGGGTCGGGGTCAGCGCCGGCTCCCGCTGCAGGCTGGGCGAAACGGCGAACTGGTAACCGAAGCCGAAGTTGGCCTTGGAATGGCCGCCCAGCGGGAAGCGGCCGAAGATGATACCAGGGGTCAGCAGCACCTGGTTCTTGCCGTCGCGCAGGCCGCCGGACCAGTAGGTATCGTTCACCTCCAGCTCCGGCCAGAAATAGTCGTCCAGGTGGTACTGGAAGGTGACGTTGGTGGCCACCGCCGTGCCGATGGTGTTCTCATGCGCCATGGGGATGGCCACGCCCAGGGTGCCCTGCACGTCGAAGCGGCCGAAGCCCTTGCCGGCGGCCAGCGTCGGCGTCACCAGCCAGGCGTCGTTGGTGAAGGCCTTGATGCCGGTGGGCGCCTGGAAGCCCAGGAAGGCCGTGACGATGTAGTCGCCTTGCGCCGCATTGGCGGACAGCAGGCGCTGCTTCACCAGCAGCACGGGGTCATCCCCGAAGCCCTGCACCGGCTTGACGTTGCTGCGCACCTGATAGGGCGGGATGTTCAGCACCACCTCGGTGGTGGCGGAGGGGATCAATTCCAGACCTTTGCCGCCGCCATAGTTGCGAACCATGGCGCCGGTGCCCTGGTACTGGTTGGTCTGGTCGAAGCGGAATTCCTGCTCCAGCCGCGGGGTCACCGTGACCAGGGGTGTCACCCAGCTGGGCTGGGTCGACTGGGCTTGGTCCACGCGGGTGTACCAATTGTCGAAGTAATCGCTGATGGCATCGGTGCCTGCTGCATGCGCCGAGCCAGCCAGCGCGCCTAAGACAAGCAAACTTGACACCACAGCGCCGACGGCGGTGTGACGGATCATGATGAGGACTTCCTACGGGATTTTCGTTATATTTCCCCGTATACATCGCCCTCAGCCGATGACCGATTAAAATACTTTTTAATCAGGCGCTGAGCCGCGCCATCCTCTGGAAGGCCTGGGGCGGCTGGCCAAAGGCGCGCAGGAAAGCGCGGCGCATGCGCTCACGATCGCCAAAGCCGGTCTCGCGCACGATGATCTCGATGGGGTGGCGCCCCTCCTCCATCAGCACGCGCGCGGCCTCCAGCCGCAAGTTCTCCACCGCTTTGGCCGGCGACTGGCCGGTTTCGGCATGGAAGGCGCGGCTGAACTGCCGGGGGCTGAGGTTCGCCACCTCCGCCAGCCGCTCCACCGACAGATCCGCCGTCAGGTTCTCCCGCGCATAGCGCAGCGCCTTCTGGATGCGGTCCGACCGGGGCTCCAGTTCCAGCAGGGCGGAGAACTGGGACTGCCCGCCCGGACGGCGGTGATAGACCACCATCTTGCGCGCCACGGCCCGCGATATCTCCACGCCCAGGTCAGCCTCCACCAGGGCCAGCGACAGGTCGATCGCGGCGGTCATGCCGGCGGAGGTCCAGATGGGTCCGTCCTGGATGAAGATGCAGTCCTCATCCATACGCACCGCGGGAAAATCCCGCTGCAGCGTGCGAGCATAGACCCAGTGGGTGGTGGCCCGCCGGCCCTCCAACAGGCCGGCCTCAGCCAGGATAAAGGCGCCGGTACAAACACTGGCCGTGCGGCGGGAAACACGGGCAGCGTCCCGGACCAGGTCCACCAGCCCAGGCGACGTCGGCGTGACCTCCATCTGCCCGGCCACCATCAGCGTATCATAGGCCAACTCGTCCGGGGCGCGGCTGTCGACGGCCACCCCGGCGGAGCTGACGACCAGGCCGCCCGTCTCCGACACCAGGTGCACATCATAGATGGCGCGCCCGGCGATGACGTTCGCCACCTCGAATACGGTGACCACTACCAGGTCCAGAATCTGGAAACCGGGGAAGACAACGAGACCAACGCGCCGCATGGCGACCTCCAACACACTGCCGGCAACACCCTGCCGAATATGATGTCCTAAAAGGTGGCATCAATGACATTCAGGCCACGACCGTGCGCTCGTATTCTCCCCTTGTCAACGCCGGCGCCCCGCCGGCCCATACACAAGGGAACCGGATCATGAGCACCATTTCTTCCTCCAAGGGCACCGCCGTCGTCACCGGCGCCTCCTCCGGCATCGGCGCCATCTACGCCGACCGCCTGGCCCGCCGCGGCTATGACCTCATCCTGGTGGCGCGCAACGCCGCCCGGCTGGAGAGCCACGCCCAGCGCCTGGCGGCCGAGACCGGGCGCAAAGTGGAGGTGCTGGCGGCCGACCTGACCAAGCCGGCCGACCTGCGCGCCGTCGAAGCCCGCCTGCGGGAAGACCGCAGCATCACCGCCCTCGTCAATAATGCCGGCGTGGGGGCAACCGCCCCGCTGCTGGAGGGCAACGTGGACGCCATGGAGGCGATGATCCAGTTGAACGTCACGGCCCTGACCCGCCTGACCTACGCCGCGGTCCCCGGTCTGGTGGCGCGGGGTGGCGGCCTGGTCATCAACATCGCCTCCGTCGTTGGCATCGTGCCGGAGCTGATGAACGGCACCTACGGCGGCACCAAGGCCTTCGTCGTGGCATTCACTCAATCTCTGCATCATGAGCTGGCGGGCAAGGGCCTCCGTGTCCAGGCCGTGCTGCCCGGGGCCACGCGGACGGAATTCTGGGACGTGGCCGGCGTGCCGGCCGACAACCTCCCGCAGGAATGGGTGATGTCGGCGGAGGAGATGGTGGATGCGTCCCTCGTCGGCCTGGACCAGGGCGAGCTGATCACCATCCCGGCCCTGCCTGACCCGGCCGACTGGCAGGCCTATGAAGACGCCCGCCAGAAGCTGAGGCCCAACCTGTCCCACTCCAGCGCCGCCGCCCGCCTGAAGCCGGCCGCGTAAGTTTAGCGTACGAAATGAAACGGGCCGCTCCATCGCCGGGGCGGCCCGTTTGTTCACACCTGAGGCATACTCAATAAACGGTCCCCGTTCCCGTCCCCATCTGCGTGCTCTGCTGTTGCGCCGCCGGGGTGGCCTGCACCCAGACGCTGCCGCCGTCGCCACCGTCCAGCACGCCTTCGCCGCCCTTGGGTTCCGTGCCGGGGATGAAGGCTTCCCAGATGGCCTTGCGGTCGCCGGGCTCGGCCAGGCGGCCGGTCTCGGGGTTCACGCGCACCAGGCGCACGCCGGGCGGCACGCGGAAGGGCAGCGAGGGCTTGTCGGCCAGCGCCGTCTCCATGAACTCCTTGAAGATGGGAACGGCCACCGAGGCGCCCGTCTCATGGTCGCCCAGGGAGCGCGGCTGGTCATAGCCGGTGAAAACGCCGAACACCAGATCGGGGGAGAAGCCAACGAACCAGGCGTCCTGGCTGTCGTTGGTGGTGCCGGTCTTGCCCGCCAGGGTCTTGCCCAGCACGCGCAGCGCCGCCGCCGTGCCGCGATCAACCACGCCCTGCAGGATGTTGACGATCTGGTAGACGGTGCGGGGATCCTCGATCTGCTCGCGCGTGTCGGGCACGTCCGGCACCGCGCCGACATCAGCGGTGGGGGCGATGGAGCCCGGCGTCAGCTGGCAGCCGTCGCAGGCGCGCTGGTCGTGGCGGTAGATGGTCTTGCCGGCGGCGTCCTGCACCCGGTCGACGAAGGTGGGGGTGATGCGCTTGCCGCCGTTGTCCAGCATGGCGTAGGCGGTGGTCAGCTTCAGCACCGTGGTCTCGCCAGCACCCAGGGCCATGGACAGTTCCGGCGCCAGGTGGTCGCTGATGCCGAACAGCTTGGCCTCGTTCACCACCGCCGGCATGCCGATGTTCTGCGCCAGGCGCACCGTCATGACGTTGCGCGACTTCTCGATGCCCACCCGCAGCGGCGTAGGGCCGTAGAACTGGTCGGTGTAGTTGCTGGGCCGCCACTTCTCCTGCCCCGCCCCCTGTTCCAGCGAGAAGGGCGCGTCCAGCACCAGGCTGGAGGGAGTGAAGCCCCGGTCCAGCGCCGCCAGGTAGACGAAGGGCTTGAAGGCGGAGCCCGGCTGGCGGTTGGCCTGCGTGGCACGGTTGAAGGCGCTGATGCGGGCGCTGAAGCCGCCGCTCATGGCCAGGACGCGGCCGGTGCGCGGGTCCATGGCCACCACGGCGCCTTGCAGCTCGGGAATCTGGCGCAGGGCGTAGACGCCGGGAATGGGCGCCGGCTCCTCCGCCTTCTGGCCCTTCGCCGCCGGCTTGGCCTCCGACATCGCGGCATCGACCATGATCAGGTCGCCGGGCGTCAGCGCGTTGGCCCGCTTGGCCCAGCGCACGTCGGCCGGCAGCAGCTTGCCCTGGCTGCCGTCCTTCAGGCCAATGGCGGCCTCTTCCCCATCGGCCTTCAGCACCACGGCCAGCTGCCAGCGTTCGCCACCGGCCGGAAGGGTCGCCTTGGCCAGCTGGTCCTGCCAGTTGGCCGGGCCGTCCAGATGGGCCACCGGGCCGCGCCAGCCCTTGCGGCGATCGAACGCCTCCAGCCCATGGCGCAGGGCCTCCACCGCCGCCTGCTGCAGCTTGGGATCCAGGGTGGTGCGGATGGACAGGCCGCCCTCATACAGCTTGGACTCGCCGTAGACCGACAACAGCTCGCGCCGAACCTCCTCCACGAAGTAGTCGGCATCGACCTGGCCCTCGGAATGGCGGTCGCGGAAGGTCAGGGGACGGCCTTGCGCCTCCTTGGCCTCGGCCGCGGTGATGTAGCCATCCTCCGCCATGCGGCCCAGCACGTAGTTGCGGCGGGCGATGGCGGCGTCATGGAAGCGGTCGCGGTAATAGCGATCCGGCGCCTTGGGCAGGCTGGCCAGGAAGGCCGCCTCATCCACCGTCAGCTCATCCAGCGACTTGTTGAAGTAGTTCAGGGCCGCGGCCGCCACGCCGAAGGCGCGGTTGCCCAGGAAAATCTCGTTCAGGTACAGCTCAAGGATGCGGTCCTTGGACAGGGCGTCCTCGATCCGGTAGGAGAGGATGGCCTCCTTGATCTTGCGGACATAGCTGACCTCGTTGTTCAGCAGGAACAGGCGCGTCACCTGCTGGGTGATGGTGCTGGCGCCGATGGGCCGCCGATCCTGCCCCACGCGCTCCACGTTGGTGGCCATGGCGCGGGCGATAGCCAGCCAGTCCACGCCGCCATGCTGGTAAAAGTTCTGGTCCTCGGCCGAGACGAAGGCCTGGCGCACGCGCTTGGGGATCAGGCTGATGGGCACGAACACGCGCCGCTCGGCCGCGAACTCCGCGATCAGGCGGCCGTCGCCGGCCTGCACCCGCGTGGCGGTGGGCGGCTGGTAGTCCACCAGCTGGTGATAGTCCGGCAGGTCGGCCGCGTAATGGCGATAGCCCAGGTAGAGGCCGACGCAGCCGGCGCCCGCCAGAATCAACAACACGACCAACAGCTTGACGAGAATGCGCATGGAACCGACCGACACCCGCAGGCGATAAGACCGAAAGACGGCGGCACCCTAGCAGGAAGCGCCCGCCCTGTCGCCGTCCGGGCGGCGGCGGCGCGCATGCCCCAGGCGCACGACTGGCGGCGACAGCCTGTCGCGCCGAGTGTGGCTTATTTGCGGGCCCTATTTGCGGGAGGCGGCCCGGCGCGGCCCAAAATAGCCGTCTATGGCACGCACCAGGTCGGCGGCGAAGCGGCGGCGGTGGCTGTCCGAGGCCAGCAGGCGGGCATCGGTGGGATGGGAGAGGTACCCCATCTCCACCAGAATGGCCGGTACGTCGGGCGCGGTCAGCACGGCGAAACCGGCGGAACGCAGGGGCGAGTTCAACAGCGCGATGTCGCGCCCCACCGATTCCACCACAAGATTGGCCAGGCGCCGGGACTGGTTGCGGGTGTCGCGCTGCGCCAGGTCGATCAGGATGCTGGCCACCTGCGCGCTCTGGTCCGCCAGGTCCATGCCGACGATGGCGTCGGACCGGTTTTCGC
Source organism: Nitrospirillum amazonense (assembly GCF_007828035.1). Classification (GTDB taxonomy): domain Bacteria; phylum Pseudomonadota; class Alphaproteobacteria; order Azospirillales; family Azospirillaceae; genus Nitrospirillum; species Nitrospirillum amazonense. The sequence goes on from NZ_VITV01000003.1 coordinate 492,285, forward strand.
GCTGGGCCAGCATGTCGGCCTCGCGATCGGTGGCCTTGTCCGACAGAGTGTAGACCGACAGGCCACGCACCGGCCGTCCCACCACGATGTCGGCATGCAGGGAGATGAACAGGTCGGCACCCAGCGCCCGCGCCTTCCCGGGCCGCTCGCGCAGGGGGATGAAGACGTCGCTGTCCCGGGTCAGCGCCACGCGATAGCGGCCGGTGGCCTCCAGCGCGCGGGCCACCGCCCGGGCCATGGCCAGCGTGATGTCCTTCTCATAGGCGCCGGTGACGGATGTCGCCCCCGGATCATCGCCGCCGTGACCGGGATCCAGCACGATCAGGGGCGTGCGGTCGCGCAGGGTGGGCTTGGCACCCGGCGCCGGCGGCACCATCACCACCGGCCCCGCCTTGGGCAGGGGCGGCGGATCGGTCGGCAGGGCTGGCAAGGCGCCTACCCGGCTGGCGGCGGGCACCACGGCCGCCCCCACGGACGGTACGCCAGCAGGCGGCGCCTCCGGCAGGACGGCGACGGCCTTCTCCTCGGTGCGGGGCGCTGGCGGCACGGACGGGCCGGCGACGGCCGCCATCAGGCTGCCCAGGTCGCCGTGGGCCAGGTCCAGCACCAGGCGCGGCGGATGACCGTCACGCGCCGGCAGGAAATCGGCGTTGGCCACGCGCACCGGGCCGTCCGTCTCCAGCACCACCTGGGCCGACCCGGTCAGGCTGCTGGTCATGCGAACGGCCTTGACCAAGCCCCGGCCGGCCCCGGGCAGCGCCGCCTGCCAATTGACCGACGGCAGGTCGATGACCACCTGCGTCGGGCTGACCGAGGTGGCCACGCGGTAATCGGTGCGCTCGCTCATCTCCAGGACGAAGCGGGTCTCATCGCCCTGCAGACCCAGGCGCACGGCCAGCACCGCGCTGCGCTTGGGCGCGGATGGCACGCGCAGCACCTGCGCCTGCGCCACCTGGGCCTGGGCCATGTCGATGGTGCCCAGGCTGCCGGCGGAGACCGTCATGGGAATGACTGCGGATATCAGGCTGAGGGTGCCCGCCAGGGTCCCGGCCAGGGCCGCGCGCCGCGTCCCCCGGTGCCCCCAGAACAAACGGTGTCGACGCCCAAAGGCGGACAAGACACATCCCCCCGAAACAGAACGAGACGGGCTCAGCACCCGGCCTTATACCGCCCTTGAATCAACCGCTTCAAGCATGATCATGAGATCTTGTCTAAGAAACGACGGATAGGTGGCGCCGGAGGGGCGCCGGCACCGGCCCGGCGCCTGCTGCAAGCGGCACACGCGTCATGACCTGCCCCGTTTCCACCCCGAGGGGCACACTCCACGGGCTGTGATTCTTTCATTGTAGTATGGGCCACCCCGTGTTTATCTTGAATTCGCGACAACCAGTATCCTGGCCCGCCCCTCCCCGGGGCGGGGGCGTCGCCCCCGGGTTTCGTGCCGCAGCCAGCCAAGTCCGCTGTGATGCGATCCGTGGGTGTGACGCCTGGAAGGATGCTCGGTCCTGTGAAACCACGAAGCCGGCGCTGGCCCCTTTGAAAGTCTGGGCCGGCGCCAGGTCCCTGTCGCCCGCCCCCCCGCTGGCCGCTTCCTGGAAGCGCCGTTTCGGGGTGTTCTTTCCTTGGCGGCGATGGGGACCCGATGCTTCGGCACTAAACGGTGGCACACCGGTCAGCCCGTTCGTCGCGCGGGCCGGCCGTCTCTGTGCCATGAGGATAAAAAATGGCCAAGCGTATGCTTGTCGACGCCACGCATCCGGAGCAGACCCGGGTCGTCGTGGTCAATGGTAACAAGCTGGACGAGCTTGATTTCGAAATCGCCAGCCGGAAGCAGCTGAAGGGCAATATCTATCTTGCCAAGGTGATCCGGGTGGAGCCGTCGCTGCAGGCGGCTTTCGTGGAATACGGCGGCAACCGCCACGGCTTCCTCGCCTTCTCTGAAATCCATCCCGACTACTACCGCATCCCGGTCGCCGACCGCGAAGCCCTGCTGCGTGAGCAGGAGGAGCTGGAGCGCGAGCGCGAGGCGATGGAGCACGAGGAGGAGGAGGCCCTGCACGCGGCCGAGCATCCGCCCCTGCTGGAAGCCGGCGCCTCCGCCGTGAGCTATGAGGAAGGCGAGACCGCCCCCGCCGCCGCTTATGAAGCGGTGGCCGACGAGGTCGGCGCGCATGAGACCGTGGCCACCGACCTGGTGGTGCCGGAGGGTCATCCGGAAGACGCCTATGTGCCCCCGGCCCAGCCCCTGACCATCGAGCAGCCCTACATCACCGAGGAGCTGCCGGCGGAGCACGCCGCCACCGGCGACGCCGATGGCGAGACGGCCGAGTTCACCGAGGGCGCCGAATTCACCGAAGGCGACACCGAGGAAGACGCCGAAGACGGTGACGAGGGTGAAGAGGGCGAGGCCGCCGACGGTGAGGCGACCGAAGGCGAGAACGCCCGCCAGGGCGGCGATCGCCGCCGTCACCGCGGCCGCCGGGGCCGTCGCGGCCGTAACGATCGCGGCGGGGATCGCGCCCCGCAGGAGAACGGCCACCATGGCGAGGCCGCGCACGCCGACGAGGAGGGCGAGGAACGCCGCCGTCCGCGCTCGCTGCGCTCCTACAAGATTCAGGAAGTCATCCGCCGCCGGCAGATCCTGCTGGTGCAGGTGACGAAGGAAGAGCGCGGCACCAAGGGTGCGGCCCTGACCACCTACCTTTCCCTGCCCGGCCGCTACTGCGTCCTGATGCCCAACACTCCCCGGGGCGGCGGCATCAGCCGCAAGATCACCAACCCCCAGGATCGCAAGCGCCTGAAGGAGTTGCTGGAGGAGCTGGACATCCCGAAAGGCATGGCCGTCATCCTGCGCACCGCAGGCATGGAACGGTCCAAGCAGGAGATCAAGCGCGACCTCGAGTACCTGATGCGCCTGTGGGACAACATCCGCGAGCAGACCATGCAAGCGGTGGCTCCGGCGCTAATCTACGAGGAAGCGAACCTCATCAAGCGGTCCATCCGCGACCTGTACGCCAGCGACATCGACGAGGTGCATGTGGAGGGCGCTGCGGGCTACCGCACCGCCAAGGACTTCATGCGCATGCTGATGCCCAGCCACGCCAAGAAGATCCAGCCGTACACGGATGACATTCCGCTGTTCCACCGCTTCCAGGTGGAAAACCAGATCGACGCCATGTTCAACCCGGTGGTGCAGCTGCGCTCCGGTGGGTACATCGTCATCAACCAGACGGAAGCCCTGGTCGCCATCGACGTCAACTCCGGCCGCGCCACCAAGGAGCGGAACATCGAGGAGACGGCGCTGCGCACCAACCTGGAGGCCGCCGAGGAGGTGGCCCGCCAGCTGCGCCTGCGTGACCTGGCCGGCCTGATCGTCATCGACTTCATCGACATGGAGGACGGCCGCAACAACGCCGCCGTCGAGAAGCGCCTGAAGGAGGCGATGAAGGCCGACCGGGCGCGCATCCAGCTGGGCCGCATCTCGCCCTTCGGCCTGATGGAGCTGTCGCGCCAGCGACTGCGCCCGTCGCTGCAGGAAATCAACTTCGAGCGCTGCCCCCACTGCGAAGGCACCGGCATGGTGCGGTCGCTGGAAAGTGCCGCCCTGGCCGTCCTGCGCGCCATTGAGGATGAGGGCATCCGCCGCCGTTCCACCGAAATCACGGTGACGGCCGCCAGCTCGGTCACGCTGTACATCCTGAACCAGAAGCGCGACGCCTTGACGGCCATCGAGCGCCGCTATGGCCTGCGCGTCTTCCTCTCGACCGACGACAGCCTGGTACCGCCGGACCATCGTCTGGAACGCATCCGCGCCCGCACGGCCGCTGACGACCAGCCCGCCGCCGCCGTGAGCGCCGAGCGCATCTACGCCGAGACCGATCGTGCGCTGGAGCACGTGGACGAGGTGGAGGACGAGGTCACTGAAGACGAGGTCGAAGAGACCACGGCCGAAGCCGCCAACGGCGAAGGCAATGGCCATGACCGCCGCCGCCGCCGCCGCCGCCGCCGTGGCGGTGGTCAGGACCGGTACGAGGGCGCGCCGCAGGCCGTGGACGCGGCCGAGGAGGGTGAGCCCGTCGCCGAGGAGGCCGACCTGGCCGTTGGCGAGGATGCCGATGGCGAAGGTGCCGAATCTGTGGAAACGGCCGAGGGCGATGACGCCAATGGCGAGCGCAAGAAGCGCCGGCGCGGCAAGCGCGGCGGCCGCCGTCGCGGCCGTCACGGTGTCGAGGGCGCCGCCGAGGGTGAGGATCAAGAGGCTGGTGCCGAGGGCGAGGACTCTGTCGATGCCGAGGGCGTGACCATATCGCCCGAAGGCGAGGCCGTGCCTGTGCCCGCCACCGAGCCGGTGGAGACGATCCCCGCCGACGCCATCCCGGTGAACGCGCCGGCCGTCGAAGCTCCGGTGGCCGAGGCCGCCCCGGTCGAAGCGGCCCCCGCCGCCGAGCCGGTCGCGGAGGAGGTTCCGGCCAAGCCCAAGCGCGCCACCCGCAGCCGCAAAAAGGCCGCACCGGTGGCGGAGGAGGCTCCCGCCGCCGAGGTTCCGGTGGCTGAGGCTGCCCCGGTCGAAGCGGTCCCGGCCGCCGAGCCGGTCGCGGAGGAGGCTCCGGCCAAGCCCAAGCGCGCCACCCGCAGCCGCAAAAAGGCCGCCCCCGTGGACGCCCCGGCGGATGCTCTGGTCGCTGAGGCAGCCCCGGTCGAAGCGCCTGTAGCTGACGCGCCCATAGCCGACACGGCGGTGGCCGAGCCGGTGGTGGTGGAGCCCGCGGCCGAGGCCACGCCCGCCGAGACCGCCACCCCGGCAATCCACCCCTCGGTGGAGCTGAACCCGGTGGTGGAACAGCCCAAGAAGGGCTGGTGGAACCGTATCCTGAAGTAAGCCCCTGCTGGACAGAGGGCCTAGTGCCATAATCCTAAAAGAATCAGCCCTCCCGAACTGCGGTTCGGGAGGGTTTTTTCATGTACGATGTGTTTCAGTGAATGGCTCTCCCGTGTGAAGGCGACGGCGCCTTTGGGCACGATGTTCACTGAACGCCATCCCGCGACACGCCCTTCTCGCGGAAATCGCCCTTTTTAACGCTAGGTCGTCCTCATGCACACTGACACCGATGCCTTGATCCTGATTGATATTCAGAATGACTTCTGTCCCGGGGGCGCCCTGGCGGTTAAGGACGGCGACGCAGTGGTGGGGCCGGCCAACGACTTGGCGGCCCATTTCAACACCGTGATCCTGACCCAGGACTGGCATCCGGCCGGCCATCGCTCCTTCGCCAGCGCCCATCCCGGGCATCGGCCCTATGACATGGTGCAAATGCCCTACGGCCCGCAGATGCTCTGGCCCGACCATTGCGTCCAGGGCTCCGCCGGTGCTGCGTTCCACCCCGGGCTGGCGCCGGCGGTGGAGAAGGCGCAGCTGGTGGTGCGCAAGGGCTTCCGCCCCCACATCGACAGCTATTCCGCCTTTTTTGAGAACGACAGGGTGACGCCGACGGGCTTGGCCGGCGCCTTGCGGGAACGCGGCATCCACCGCGTCTACCTGGCCGGGCTGGCCACGGATTATTGCGTGGCCTACTCCGCCACCGACGCCGCCCGCCTGGGCTTCGAGGCCTTGATCGTGGAGGACGCCTGCCGCGCCATCGACCTGCACGGCTCGCTCACCGCCGCCCGCCGTGACTGGATGGCGGCCGGCGTGCGCAGCGTCAGCGTCGCCGACGTCCTGGCCCTGGGTACCCCGCTGGCTCCCCCTCTGGCCTCGGTGGCCTGACCAACCCATCCCTCACACGCCGCGAGACCCCGGGGGCGGCGCCGTTCAAGGCGCCCCGCCGCAGGGCACCCCTGCCCTATGCGGCCGGCGGGACAAGGCCGCCCTTGTTGACGCTGGCGGCAATCTGTAGCTTTCTGGCCCAAATGATCCGGACCGCCTTCGCCAGGCGGCGGCCCGGTCCATTTTTATGCCCTTCGTGCCCCGAGGTGATGGGTTTGCGCTACACCATCCTGATTTCCGTCCTGAACGAGCAGGGGAACATCCTGCCGCTGCTGGAAGAACTGCAAGCCGTCGCTCCCTACCCCGGGGACTATGAGGTTCTGTTCGTTGACGATGGCAGCACGGACGGCACGCCGGATGAGCTGCAGCAGGCCAAGGCCAAGTATCCTTTCGTGCGCGTCGTGCGCCACGGCAAGCGGGCGGGCAAAAGCCGCGCCATCCGCACGGGCTGCCATGCCGCCAAGACCGACTGGATCATGATGGTCGACGGCGACATGCAGAACGATCCTCGCGATATCGCGCCCATGCTGGCGGCGGTGGAACGGGACGCGGAGGTGAAGGTGGTGTGCGGCATCCGCCGCCGCCGCGACGACACCCTGGCCAAGAAGATCACCTCGCGCCTGGGCAACGGCATCCGCCGCGCCCTGCTGCGCGACGGATGCCCCGACACGGGCTGCGGCTTCAAGCTGGTCCACCGCGCGGCCATGCTGGAACTGCCGCAGTTCGACGCCGTGCACCGCTTCATCCCCACGGTCGCGACCTACAGCGGCTGGAAGATGGCCAACGTGCCCATCAATGACCGCAAGCGCCATGCCGGCCGGTCCAAGTACACCAACATCGGCCGCGCCTTCGTCGGCTTCTTCGACCTCTTGGGCATGCTGTGGATGCTGCGGCGGAACACCATGCCCGGCACGGTTCGGGAGGTCTGACCCATGGTGTGGGACCACATCGCCCAGTTCCTGATGCACTGGTGGCAGGAAGCGCTGGGCAAGAACGGCTGGATCGCGGCCTTCGGCCTGTTCGGCCAGGCCATGTTCATGTCGCGCTTCATCGTGCAGTGGATCTCCAGCGAGCGCGCCGGCCGCAGCGTCGTGCCCGTGACCTTCTGGTATTTCAGCCTGGCGGGCGGCGCCCTCGTGCTGCTGTACGGCCTGCTGAAGCCCGATCTGGTCATCATCATCGGCCAGCTGCCCGGCCTGGTGGTCTATGCCCGCAACCTGCACCTGATCCATAAGCACAAGCGCGCCGAAGCCGCCGCCGCGACCTGACGGGACGCCCGATCGATGAACGACACCTTCCGCCCCGCCGTCCTGCGGCCCGTGCACTATGTCATCCTGGCGCTGCTGGCGCTGGCGACCTTCCTGCCGGGCTTCACCACCATCCCCCCCTTCGACCGGGATGAGAGCCGCTTCGCCCAGGCGACGCGGCAGATGCTGGAAACCCGCGACTTCGTCTCCATCCGCTTCCAGGATGAGGCGCGCAACAAGAAGCCGGTGGGCATTCACTGGCTGCAGAGCGCCACGGTCACGGCGGTGCAGGCCGTCACCGGCGAGCATGACCCCGAGACCACGCCCATCTGGGCCTACCGCCTGCCCTCGCTAATCGGCGCCGTCGCCGCCGTGCTGCTGACCGCCTGGGCGGGTCAGCTGCTGTTCGGCGCCACCGCCGGCTTCGGCGCCGCCCTGCTGATGTCCGTCTGCGTCCTGCTGAGCGTCGAGGCGCGCATGGCCAAGACCGACGCCGTGCTGCTCGCCACCGTGGTGGCCGCCATGGGCGCGCTGGGCCGCATCTATCTGGACCGGCGCAAGCCCATGCCCCCCACCTGGGGCCTGACGCTGACCTTCTGGATCGCCCTGGGCGTGGGCATCCTGATCAAGGGGCCGGTCATCCTGCTGCCCGTGCTGGGCAGCATCATCACCCTGGGCTTCGCCGACCGCGACTGGTCCTGGCTGAAAAGCCTGCGCCCCTTGCCCGGCCTGGCCATCGTGCTGGCCATGGTGTTACCTTGGGCCATCCTGATCGCCATCGCCACCAAGGGGCAGTTCTTCGCCGACGCCATCGGGCACGAGTTCCTGGGAAAGGTGAATTCGGGCCAGGAGAAGCACGCCGGCCCGCCCGGCTACTATCTCATCACCTTCTGGCTCAGTTTCTGGCCGGGCAGCCTGCTGGTGGGCCTGGGCGCCGCCTGGGCCTGGCGCCGCCGCCATGACGACGCCGTGCGCTTCTGCCTCGCCTGGATCGTGCCCACCTGGCTGATCTTCGAGGCGGTGGCGACCAAGCTGCCCCACTACGTCCTGCCCACCTTCCCCGCCCTGGCCTTGCTGGGGATGGCGGCGCTGCTGTCGCGCATCGACGCCAAGGCGGCGGCCGAGAAGGCCGCCAACCGCAACGTCCCCCGGGAAGAGCGTGTCCGGCCCCCGCTGGCCGGCCGCATCGGCCGCTGGGCGGTCGTCATCCTTTATCTGATCATCACCGCCGCCCTGGCCGTGCTGGGTGCCGGCGCGCCGCTGCGGCTGGAGGGCACCAACCTACCGGCCGGCTTCGTCGCCGGCGGCCTGGCGCTGGCCACCGGCATCGCCTTCGTGGTGCTGGAGCGCATCGGTTGCCTGAAGCGGCTGACCCTGGGCGTCGCCGCGGGCGGCGCCCTCAGCATGATCTCCATCCTGGGGCTGGTCATGCCCAGCCTGAAGGCCATGTGGCTGAGCCCCACCATCGCCCAGGCCGTGGCCGACCACCGCCTGTGTCCCACCACCACGCTTGCCGCCGCCGGCTACACCGAGCCCAGCCTGGTTTTCCTGGCTGGCACCAAGACCAAGCTGGGTGAGCCCGACATGGTGGCCAACCACCTGGCCGACGATCCCGGTTGCGCCCTGGCGCTGGTGCGCGACAAGGAAGAGCCGGCCTTCGCCGCCCAGCTGGCCGCGCGCGGCCTGTCGCCGGAGCTGGTCAAGCACTTCCGGGGCTTCAACTATTCCCGGGGCAATTGGGCCAACCTGGCCCTGTACCGCGCCGGCGCCCCCCAGAACGCGCCAGCGGCGACCGAACCTGCGCCCCAGCCGCCGGCGGCGGACCAGCCAGCACAGGCGACGCCGCAGCCGTGAACCGCAGGACGTTGATGGCTTGGGCCGGCTTCCTGGTGCTGGAGGCCGGCCTGGTACTGTGGGTCGACCGGCCCTTCACCCGGTGGGCGGCCGATCTGCCGCCCTGGACCAGGGCTCTCAGCCATCACCTGACGCGGACGGGCGACAGCCTCTACAGCCTGGTGCCCCTGGGCCTGGCGGCCATCGCCCTGGTGACCGCCCGCGCCCAGGCGGAGGGGGCGCAACGCGAACGGCTGGGCCGCTGGCTGGGGGCCGTGGCCTTCGTGTTCCTGGCGGTCGCCCTCTCCGGCTTGGCGGTGGACGCCGTCAAGGCCGTGGTGGGCCGCCCCCGGCCGGTGGTGTTCCTGACCGAAGGCGCCATCTGGCCCCAGCCCTTCCACATGGGCTTCCGCTACTATTCCTTCCCTTCGGGCCACGCCGACACGCTGGTGGCGCTGGCCCTGTCGGTCGGCATCCTCTGGCCGCGCGGGCGCCTGGGGCTGTTGGCGCTGGCCTTGGCGCTGGCCACCACCCGGCTGTGGGTGGGCGCGCACTATCCGTCCGACGTGCTGGGGGGTGCGGCCATGGCAGTGCTGACCACCCGGCTTTTACGCGATAGCTTCACACGCCGCGGCTGGCTGCCGGCGCCGGATGGCGCTATGGTCCGGCCGCAAGAACCGTTTCAATCGTAACGATCCACTGGAGGACACCATGGCCGGCCGTATCGACGCCCGTCTGAAAGAACTCGCCATCGAACTGCCGACCCCGGCCATCCCGGTGGCGGCCTATGTGCCGGCCGTACGCACCGGCAACACCCTGTTCCTGTCCGGCCAGGTGACCTTCTGGAATGGGGAGCTGCGCTGCGTTGGCAAGCTGGGCGACAATTTCACCGTCGAGCAGGGGCAGGAAGCCGCCCGCCTGTGCGCGTTGAACCTGATCGCCCAGGCCAAGGCCGCCCTGGACGGCGACCTGGACCGCGTGGTGCGCGTGGTGAAGCTGGTGGGTTTCGTCAACTCCACCGCCGACTTCACCGACCAGCCCAAGGTCATCAACGGCGCCTCGGAAACCTTTGTGCAGGTCTTCGGCGACGCCGGCCGCCATGCCCGCTCCGCCGTCAGCGCCGCCTCGCTGCCCCTGGGCGTGGCCGTGGAAGTGGAAGCGATCCTGGAAGTGGCCTGAAGCCGCATACCTGTTCGCCCGCCCTTGTTAAATGCCCGTCGGCACCCGACTATTTACGTCGGGTGCCGGTAGAGCGGGATAGCGTGATGGCGGATGGAAGCAGCGACTGGACGACAGGTCTCAAGGTGGCCGTGGCGCCGCGCATCGGCGCGCTGGACGCGGCGGATTGGGACCGGCTCGCGGCCAATGACGCCTATCCCGGCCATCCCTTCACCCGCCATACCTTCCTGCGCATCCTGGAGGACAGCGGCTCCGTCGGGCGCAAGACCGGCTGGCTGCCGCAGCATCTGACGGTGCGCGACGCCCAGGGCCGGCTGGTGGGCGCGGCGCCCCTGTACCTGAAGTCCCATTCCTACGGCGAATACGTGTTCGACCAGGGCTGGGCCAACGCCTATGAGCGCGCCGGCGGGGAATATTACCCCAAGCTCCAGGTCTCGGTCCCCTTCACGCCCGTGACCGGGCCTCGCCTGATGGCGGATCCCGCCTGCCCCGATCCCGACGGCGTGCGCCGCTTGATGGTGGCGGCACTGCGCGCCGCGGCGGTCGACAACAAGCTGTCGTCCGTCCACGTAACCTTCCCCACCCCGGAAGACAGGACCGCGCTGACGGGCGCCGGCTGGCTGGACCGCCACGGCATCCAGTACCATTGGGAGAACCGCGGCTACCGCGACTTCGCCGACTTCCTCGGCGCCTTCAGCAGCCGCAAGCGCAAGGCAGTGCGCAAGGAACGCCAGGCCGTGGCCGACAGCGGTGTGGAGGTGCTGACCCTGACCGGCGCCGAGCTGCGGGAGGAGCACTGGGACGCCTTCTTCCGCCTGTACAACGCCACCAGCGACCGCAAGTGGGGCTGGGCCTACCTGACGGAGGACTTTTTTCACCGGCTGGGAGCGGAGATGGCGGACAGCGTCGTTCTGGTCATGGCCCGCGATCCCGCCCGACCGGATGCGAAAGGCCGCCCCAGCTGGGTGGGGGGTGCCCTGAACCTGATGGGCCATGACACCCTGTACGGCCGCAACTGGGGCTCGGCCGGGGACTACCCCTTTCTGCATTTCGAGGCCTGCTACTATCGCGCCATCGAGTTCGCCATCGCGCGCGGGCTGAAACGGGTGGAGGCCGGCGCGCAGGGGGAGCATAAGGTGCAGCGCGGCTATCTGCCCGTCACCACCCACAGCGCCCACTATATCGTCGATCCCGCCCTGCGCCGCGCCGTGGCCGATTTCGTGGAGCGGGAACGGGAGGGCGTGGCCGCCGACATCGAGACGCTGATGGCCGAAAGCCCCTACCGCCAGGGCGACGGCGGATCCGAATGAATCAGGTCCACCGGCTATCCGTGGGCGCCCACGGCCTGAGCGTGCTGGCCGCCGGGCCCGATCCGGTGGAGCAGGCCGCCAGGCCCATCATCATGGTGCACGGCACGCCGGGCAGCGCTGGCGGCTGGCGCTGGTTCCTGGGGCACGGGCCCCAGGGGGTGTCGCTGCTGGCGCCCGACCGGCCCGGCTTCGGCCGCAGCGAGCCGAAACAGGCGCTGATAGGGCTGAAGGCGCAGGCCGGGCGCCTGACGCCGCTGCTGTCGCTGAACCCGGCCAATCCGCCGGCCATCCTGGTAGGCCATTCCATGGGCGGTCCGGTCGTGGCCCGCCTGGCCCTGGAGCAGCCGCACCGCGTGGCGGCACTGGTGCTGGTCGCGACCTCCTTCGATCCGGACCTGGAACACCAGCACCCGCTGCAGCCCTGGGCGGACCGGGAGCCGTGGCGCCGCCTGCTGCCCCGCCCCCTGCGCAATGCCAACCGGGAATTGTTGACCATCGTGCCGGAACTGCGCGCCCTGGCGCGCGATCTGGGCCAGTTGCGCTGCCCCGTCGTCATCCTGCACGGCACCGCCGACCGGGAATCGCCCTATGGCAACGTCGCCTATCTGCAGCGCCACCTGACCCATGCCATGGTGGAGGTGCGCACGCTGGAGGGGGCCGGCCACTTCCTGCCCTGGACCCGGCGCCGGGACGTGCTGGCCGCCATCGAGCGGGCACGGGCGCTGTGCGCGGCGTGATCAGAAGGGCGCCCGGTCCAGCACGCCGAAAGCCAGGCTGAACAGCAGGGCCGCGTTCAGGAGCATGAGCGGCGGGGTGATCCAGGCGGCCAGGCCGGCGAACTGCCGCCCCACGGCGCGCCCCGCCACCGCCACAGTCACCAGGCTAGGCACAGTGCCGACGGCAAAGGCCGCCAGCACCAGGGCGCCACCTGCGGCGGAGCCGCTGCTGACCGCCACCGCCAGGGCGGCATAGACCATGCCGCACGGAATGAAGCCCAGCAGCACGCCCAGGAAATAGCCGTTGAGGCCGCGCGGGTCGGCGAAAAGGCCCCGCAGGGGCCGCGCCAGCAAGGCCGTCAGGCGGGCGGCCCCTGCCGTCCCCAGGCTGAATCGCCCCGCCGGAACCAGGCGCAACAGGCGCGGCGCCACCCGGCCCAGGCCCGCCAGTCCCTGGCGCAGGAACAGCAGCGCCGCGATGCCCAGGAACAGGGCCAGCAGCCAGCGATACTCCGTCGCCTGCACCACCAGGCCGGACAGGCCGCCCGCCACCGCGCCCAGGGCGGCGTAGGTGGTCAAGCGCCCCAGATGATATGGCAACAGCAAGGCGCCTCCGGCGCGGGCCAGCGCCGGACCGGACGCCTCACCCGCCGCCCCCACCTGGGCCAGCACGAAGGGGCCGCACATGCCCACGCAATGGCCGAAGCCACCGGTCAGGCCCGCCATGAACACGGCGGCCATCAGCGCGGGCAGGCTGAGGGGGGCAGATTGCAGCAGGGACAGATGGTCGTGCATCGGGCGATGTCCGGATCAGGATCTGCCTCCAGCCATAAACCATGCGCCGGCCGCATCACTTGATCCGGATCAGTCGTGCCGCCTTTTTATGGCGCGATCAGCCGCAGTTGCACCGCCACCGCGATGGCGTGGTACTTGCTGTGCACCCCCAGCTTGCGCATGGTGTTGGTCAGGTGGAATTCCACGGTACGGTCGGAAACACCCATGATGTCGGCCGTTTCTGCCCGTGTCTTGCCGCGGCAGGCCCACACCAGACATTCCCTCTCACGGTCCGTCAGCGAGGGCGGGACCAAGGGCGGCAACGCCGTTTCGCGGCGCAGGTTCAGCGCCCGCTCATGATAGAAGGAGCCGGCCAGCCGCAGCCAGGCGGGCCGGTGTTCCGGCCGGTCCAGCAGCTCCGGTTCCTGGCGCCAGAACAGGCTGATCAGGGCGGAGGCGGGGAAGCCGTGGCCATCCACCGCATGCAGCGGCAGCACGAAACCCTGGCGGTAACCGAAGTCGCGGGCGATATCCATGACCTGCCGCGCCCGGTTGCGCGCCCCCCGGCCGCCGCCCTTGGCCGGCCGGAATTCCGGGACATCGGCCCAGGTGAAGGGCGCGTTGGTGGTGGCCGCCCGGTTCACCACCGGGTCGTACCCCAGAAGATCCTCTGCCAAATAGGTCTCTAGAAAATCCGGTCGTAACGACGTCTGGTAGAACGGAACGGGTTCCTCGGCAATCGGCAGGCGCCGCACATCAACGTAGCTGGCGGCATCGAAGCCCAAATTGGCGACCTGCCTGTCCAGGGCGGTCTTCAAAGCGTCCAAGGTTCCGGCGGACGTGAAGGCCGACAACATCTCCTCAATCTTTTGCATGGCCATCTCTTCATCGCGGGTGGATGCCTCGACACGGCCGGCGCGAGGGGAATACCCCGGCATTTGCCCAGCTTTTTCGAAGCCCCTAACGATGTCGTACTGACCCCGGAAAAACGGGCGGAGTTGGACCATGTCATCGTTGCGCGTCGTGAGTTTTTCAGGACCGGACTCGCCGGAGCTGCTGGCCCAAGCCTGGCGGCTGCGGCACCGGGTTTTTCGTGAAGGCTTAGGCTGGGACGTGGCCTCGGTCGACCTGCTGGAGTTCGACGGATTCGACCGGAAGGCCTGGCACTGCGCGGCCCTGCAGGGGGGCCGCATGGTGGGCTATTGGCGGGCGCTGCCCACCACCGAACCCTATCTGCTGGAACGCGACTTTCCCATGTTGCTGGGGGATAGACCGGCCCCCCACGCCCCGGACGTGTGGGAAATCAGCCGCTTCGTCATTTGCCCCGACGTGGCCCATCGGCGTGACGTCGGCAAGGTGCTGGTGCAGGCCATCGGCGCCTTCGGCGTGGCGCGCGCTGCCACCCGCCTGATCGCGGTGGTGGAACCAGCCTTCGGCCGCTTTGTGCGCCTGTGCGGCCTGCCGGTGACGGAGGAGACCGCCCCCATCCATGTCGGCCAAGGCCACAAGGGCGATATCCATGCCGTGATCATCGCCCTGGATGTGCCGGCCTACGCTGGCAGCCCCTCATCCAGGATCACCGCCGGCGCCGATCCGCGCGCCGCCTGACGGAGACCAATCCATGAGCTTCATCACCACCCTGCGGCGCGCCCTGCTGGGCGATCTGCCCGATTTCGCCGCCGATCCCATCGGCTTCGTCGAGCGCCACGGCATCGGTGCCGATGCCCCTGTGGCCCTGCGCCTGGGCCCCAAGCCCGCCTTCCTGATCAGCCATCCGGCGGGCTTCCAGCGCGTGCTCGTGGAAAACCGTGACGCCTATGGCAAGGGGGCGGAACAGGCGCGCCTGCGCCCCCTGTTCGGCGAGGGCATGGTGACCGCCAGCGGCCCGCGCTGGGAAGCCGCGCGCCAGGCCGCCAAGGCCGCCTTTTCGCAAAGCCGCCTGAACCACGGGCTGGAGCTGGCCCTGTGCGTGCTGGCGCGGGAGGCGGCGGGCCTGGCACGGACCAGCGGGTCCGAGATCGACTTGCATGGCCTGATGGGCCGGCTGACCATGCGCATGGTGATCGCGGCCCTGTTCCATGAACGGCTGGAGGACGCGGCGGCCGCGGATGCCATCTACCGGGCGGGCTGCGTCGCCCATCGCCATCTCAGCCTGTCCATGTGGCGGCTGGTGGATCTGGATATGTACCTGCCCACGCGGGAAGGCCGGGCCTTCCGCGGCGCCATCGCGGAAATGGAGCGCCAGATCGCCGGCTTCGCCCAGGCCCCCAAGGGCTTCTTGGCGGCCTTGCACCCCCTGGTCGCGGAGTACGGCCCGGCGGTCATGCGGGACGAGGCTATCACCGCCCTGGTGGCGGGATTCGAAACCACGGCCACCGCCGGCTGCTGGCTGGCCTACGCCCTGGCCCGGCGACCGGATCTGGCCGCCTGGCTGCGGCAGGAGGTGGAGGAGAGGCTGCCCGCCGACGGGGAGCTGCGCCCCGGCCTACTGCGCGAGCTGCCCCGCACCCGCGCCCTGGTGCAGGAGGTGCTGCGCCTCTACCCCAGTGCCTGGTGGTTCGCCCGCACGGCCCTGGCCGACGACGTGGTGTCGGGCGTGGCCATTCCCAAGGGCGCCTCGATCCTGCTGTGCCCCTGGGCCCTGCACCGCCAGCCGGACCAGTGGGCGGACCCGCTGGACCTCAAGCCCGCCCGCTTCCTGGAAGGCCCGCAGCCGGACAAGTTCGCCTATGTGCCCTTCGGCGCCGGCCCGCGCACCTGTATCGGGGCACAGCTGGCGACGGCGGAGCTGACGGCCCTGGCCGCCATGCTGGTCACCACCTTCGACATCGAAGCGCTATCCGGGCCGCTGGCCGCCCAGGTGCCGGAGGGCGGCATCACCCTGGGCGCCCCCCGCGCCGGCATGAAGGTGCGCCTGTCGGTACGCGAGCCCCTGCGCAGGGTGGCCTGATAGGCCTCAAGCACCGGACGCCGGCACCAGGCGATAGAGCCCCACATCGATCAGGCCGGCGCGGAATCCCGCCTCGCAATACGCCAGATAATAATCCCATAGCCGGCGGAAGCGGGGCGGGAAGCCCTGGGCCTGGATGTCGGCCCAGGCGGCATGGAAGCGGCGACGCCATTCCGCCAGGGTGCGGGCGTAGCTGTCGCCAAAGGTTTCCGCCCCGTCCAGTCGCAGCCCGGCCGCCGCCGCCTCCCGCGCAAGGCGGCCGGGGGGCGGCAGCATGCCGCCCGGGAAAACGTGGCGCTGGATGAAGTCGACATTGCTGCGGTAATGCTCGAAGCGGGCATCGTCGATGGTGATGACCTGCAGCACCGCCACCCCGTCATCGGACAGGCGCTGGCGCAGCGTCCGGAAATACAGTGGCCAGTAGCGTTCCCCCACCGCCTCCAGCATTTCGATGGAAACGATGCGGTCGTAGGTGCCGGTGACGTCGCGATAGTCCTGCAGGCGCAGATCCGCGCGGCAGCCCAGATCGGCCTCGATCAACCGGTCCTGCGCCGCCGCCAGCTGGGCGGGCGACAAGGTCAAGCCGGTGACATGGCAGCCTTCGCGCGCGATCCGTTCCGCCAAGCCACCCCAGCCGCAGCCGATCTCCAGCACCCGCTCCCCGCCGCTGATGCCCAGCAGCTGGACGATGCGGTCCAGCTTGACCGCCTGCGCCGCCTCCAGCGATTGATTGGGAGACGTATAGAGAGCGGAGGAATAGGCCATGCCCTGGTCCAGCCAGCGGGCATAGAAGTCATTCCCCAAATCATAATGGGCGATGATGTTGCGGCGGCTGCCGGCCCGGGTGTTGGCGCGGCCGCGATGCAGCAGCCGGTTCATCATGCGGGCCAGCGGCGTACCGGCCATGGCGCCGTCCAGCCGCGAAATGTTGCGCGCCGCCAGTTCCAGCAAGGCCGGCAGGTCGGGGCTGGACCAATCGCCATCGGCATAGGCCTCGGCGAAGGCGATGTCGCCGCCCAGCGCCAACCGCCGCACGGCGCGCCAGCGATGGAGTTCCAACACGCCCTCGGGCCCAGGCTGCGCCGCCCGCCGCGTCAGCCGAGTGCCGTCCGGCAACCGCACCGTGACCTGCCCCACCGCCAGCCGCGCCATCAGGCGCGACACCAGGGCGGCAGGCAGCCGTTGCAGGGATGGGGATGAGGCCACGGGGGTGGGAGAGACGTCCAATGACATGGGTGGTGAAGTCCTAGAGGCCAGGGTCGGCGGAGGTGACGATGGTGACGGAGCGGGGCGGCGGCGGCGGGCTGGACCGGAAGCCGACCCCCTTCAGCCACAGCTTCAGGGCCTGCCAGTGGATCGCGGCCACGACCTTCCAGGTCAGCAGCGGCTGCGCCACCCAAGCAACCAGGACGCCGACATCAGTCAGCGCCAGGCGCCGCCCGCTGAAGCAGGCCGACAGAATGGGCGCGGACCGACCGTCCCGGTCCTCGCCAGGGCGCACCTGAATGGCAACGGTCAAGCGCTCTGCGGGCGGGGACACACGGAACTCATACCGCGCGTCCATGTCCAGGAAGGGAGAGACATGAAGGTGTTTGGTGCAGTGCTGGCGCACCACGCCATCGGCGGTGGCCTGGGCATCCACCGGGATGACGTAGCTGTGCCGCAATCCAAAGGTGTTGTTCACCTCATGCACCAGGGCGCAGAGCGTGCCGTCGCGGCGATGGCAGAAATAAATGCTGATGGGGTTGAAGACGTAGCCCAGGACGCGGGGCATGCACCATAGCCGGATCGCGCCGCCGTCGTACCCCGCTCCGGCCTCGGCCAGCAGGCCCGCCACCTGGTCCGCTAGGGGCCTGCCGGAACCGTCCCCATGATCCGCGTCATGAAAGGACAGCAGATTGAAACTGTTGTGGGAGAAAAGCCGAAGCCGCAGGTGCAGGGCCGGCAGCTCATCCAGGTCCAGAAGCATGGACCAGACGCGATAACGCAAATGGTGGCGGCGCGGCCAGGTGCGGCGGTGGGCCACCCAGCCCCGGTAGAGGCCGCTGTGGCCGGACATTGGGACGCCGGGGTTCTCTGCATCCGCCAAGTCCGCATCCATGTCCGACATCGGCCCCATGCCTCCCACGCCCGGCAGTAAAAGCTTGTGCCCCCTATACGCGCCAGGGTGAATGCTGGATCAGTCGCTACAGCGGCTGATCCAAATCCGCCGTGGTTCGTATAGAGTGGCATGCATGACGCTCGCACCCTTCGAACCGCATCCCCCCGCCGCCGGCCATCGACCGGCCGGCTCGGCATGTCCTGGCCCCGGCCGGGGGACGGCCGCTTGACCGGCGGTGGAGATGGTATCCTGCCGGAAGGCCGCGCCGCGGCCGGCGCCACGGCTGGCACGGTCGTGTTGGAGGATGTGCACGCCCGCCACCTGCGGGCCATCGCCACACAGGGCGACCGCGCCGCGTTCTCGGCCCTGTTCCGGCATTATGCCCCCCGTATAAAAAGCTATCTCCTGACCACCGGCCTGCCGTCCATGGAGGCGGAGGAGCTGGCGCAGGAGGTTATGCTGACCGTCTGGCGCAAGGCGGCCATCTTCGACCCATCCCGCGCGCGGGCCGCCACCTGGATCTTCACCATCGCCCGCAACCTGCGCATCGACGCGGCGCGTCGCAGCCGCGCGGCGGAGGCCGCCGTGGCGCAGGAAAGCCTGACGCCGTCCGAGCCTGAGCCGGCGGACGACCTGTTGTCCGCGGCGGAGGCGGCGGACCGCCTGCGCGCCACCCTCGACACCCTGCCCCCGGATCAATTGGCGGTCGTGCGGCTTTCTTTTTTTGAAGACGCGCCGCACCCGGACATCGCCCGCCGCCTGGGTATTCCACTGGGGACGGTCAAGTCGCGCCTGCGCCTGGCCATGGCCCGCCTGCGCGGCGTGATCGATCCCGGGGGGACTGAACGATGATCGCTGCCATGCGCCCACCCCCCTCCCTGCCCTGCCCCACCCACCATCCCGACGCCGAGCTGCTGTCGCGCCACGCGGCCGGCACGCTGGCCGATGGCCCCGCGCTGGTTGTGGCCACCCATCTGGACTTCTGCCCCGTCTGCCGCCACCAGGTGCGGGTGTGGGAAGCGCTGGGCGGCGCCCTGCTGAACAGCCAGCGTCCCGTGGCGCTGGCCGATGACGCGCTGGAGCGTACGCTTGCCCGGCTCGATGGCGGCCGGCTGGAAGGTAAATGGCCGCCTGCGGACATGCCCGTCCTCGACGCCGATCCGGTGCTGCCCCCCGCCCTGCGTCGCCAGCGCCTGGGCCCCTGGCGCTTCGTCGCACCCGGCATCCGGGGACGCGCGGTGCGGGTCGACCCCGCCCAGGGCTACAAGGTCATGCTGTTCCGTGTGGCGGCGGGCATGGCCATACCCATGCACGGCCATCGGGGCCAGGAATACACCTGTGTCGTCGACGGCGCCTTCAGCGACGTCTTCGGCCGCTTCGCCTCCGGCGACATGGCGGCGGTGGATGCCAGCGTGGATCACCAGCCGCTGGCAGAGCCGGATGGCGATTGCCTGTGCCTGATCGCCGTGCGCGGTCGGCTGCGCATCCACAGCCTGCTGGGCCGCCTGGTCCAGCCGCTGGTCGGGCTCTGACCCTTGGCGCCGGCCATCCTGCTGGCGGCGGTGGCACTCGGGCAGTGCGCCGCCATGGCGCTGGCCTGGGCCATCCAGCGGCGGACCCGCCAGTCCGGCTGGGTGGACGCCTGCTGGTCCATAACCGTGGGCGCGGGCGCCCTGGCCGCCGTGCTGGCGCCGGTGGACGGGGCGCCTGCCAGCCCCCGGCAGATATTGGTGGCGACGCTGGTGGGACTCTGGTCGGCGCGGCTGGCCGCCCATATCGCCGTCCGCACCCGGGGTGGCGGTGACGATCCGCGATATGCCGAGTTGATGCGGGTCTGGGGTCCGAAAGCCGCCATGCGCCTGTTCTGGTTCCTGCAAAGCCAGGCGCTGGCCGCGGCGCTGTTGACGATCACCGTTTACGCCGCCGCCCGTAACCCAGCGCCCGGCCTTGGCGGCGGGGACGTTCTGGGCGCGGTGGTGCTGCTGGCGGGGATCGCCGGCGAAGGGGTGGCCGACGCCCAATTGGCCCGCTTCCGCCGGCGGCCCAATGCCCACGGGCGCGTGTGCGACGCCGGACTATGGCGCTGGTCGCGCCATCCCAACTATTTCTTCGAATGGCTGGTGTGGCTGGCCTACCCCTGCTTCGCCCTGACGCCGGGGCCGGAAGGGGTTTGGCCGTGGGGTTGGCTGGCGCTGATCGGCCCCGTCCTGATGTACGTGCTGCTGGTCCATGTCTCTGGACTGCCGCCGTTGGAGGCGCACATGGCGCGGTCGCGGGGGGCCGCGTTCGCTGATTATCGCCGGCGCACCAGCGCCTTCTTCCCTTGGCCGCCACGGCCGGACACGGAATAGATCCTTGACCATCCGCCGCGCCTCGGGCGATTAGCTGACCCTGGGGATCGACGGGGGTCGACCGCCCTGGGGACACCACATCGGGGGACGGCATGCGCGACGGGAAGAAGTTGGGGGTCGCCTTGGCCCTGGGCGCCGGTCTGGCGCTGGGCGGCTGTTCCAGCGAGGAGCCGATGGGCCCCGGCCCCGACCAGAAGATGTTGCAGGCCGCCTGCGCCTTGGAACTGCACACCACGCGCCCCACCGGCACCGACGTGCTGACCATGTACCGCATCGAATTGCCGCTGACGCCGGTGGACGTACGCCGTGTCGAATCCACCGTCCTGGCCGATGGGCGCGACACCTATTACGTGCGCGCCAAGTTCAACGGCCAGGTCTGCATCGGCGGCGACGTCACCCTGGTGTCATTGGCGGGCGGCAAGGTGCATGTTCACTATGAGATCGCGGATCTGGCGCATCTGGACATGATGGGAAAGCCCATCTTCGTGCGCCTGACCCTGGACGATACCTTCGACTACACCCCCGGCCAAATCGTGAACCGCACAGCCGGCGGCAACCATTATGGATTCTTGCTGAAATAAAGGGCAGCGGCGCAGCCGGCCGCCGCCGCCACGGCGGTCAGAATCGTGCCCCACGCCATATCCAGCGCGCTCAGCCGGGCGGACCATAGGCGCAAGGTGGCGTGGTTGGTAAGGTCGTACGTGCCATAGGTGAGAAGACCGAACACCGCGCCGCGCATCAGCGCCTGCATCAGCGGTGCCTCCGATCGCGTCGCCGGTTCCACACAAAAGAAGATGATGCCGCCCGCCATGAGCAGGTAGAACACGGCAGCCGGCCCCAGGCGCGGCTGGGGTGCCACCATGTCGCCCATCACCTGGCGGTAAAACCCAACCATGCGGGTCAGCCAGACGGCATCCAGGGCCAGGAAGGCGATAAGGGTCGCCGCGTAGATCGCGGCCTGGCGCAGCACTGGTCC
Organism: Nitrospirillum amazonense; assembly: GCF_007828035.1. Classification (GTDB taxonomy): domain Bacteria; phylum Pseudomonadota; class Alphaproteobacteria; order Azospirillales; family Azospirillaceae; genus Nitrospirillum; species Nitrospirillum amazonense. Next base: position 513,486 of record NZ_VITV01000003.1, read on the forward strand.
CAAGGCCTTTTCCTCCCCGCAAAGCCAAAAAGAAAAACGCCCCGCGCCTGGGCACGGGACGTTTCTCAATACGCGTCGGCGATGCGGATGGATCAGCCCGGCGCTCACCGGACCGGCGAGCGGGTCAGCGACTTGATGCGGCCACGCGGGTTGCCGGACATGGCGGCGATTTCGCGGTCCTGCGCCTCGATGATGGCGCGGGCGGGCTCGTCACCGTCCAGGCCGCCCAGTTCGGACGAGGGGACGCGGCGGTTGGACGACCGCGAACCATCGTCATACAGGACGTCGAACAGGACGAATTCGCTGACGGACTTGGATTTCGGCTTGCTGCTGCGGCCCATGGGGACCTCCTCTTCCTAAAGAACCATCACAACTCAGGCGTGGTACGGCTCAGCGGCGGCGACGCGGGCGGTTGCGATCCTCGCGCGCCGGCTGCTGCTGGTCTTCGTTGGCGTTCAAGGCCGCCACGAAACTGGAGAACTGGGTGCCACGACCATCCTGGACGGGGCGTGGCGCGGCCGGACGGGGGGCGTTCGGACGCTGCCCCTGCGGCTGGGCCGGACGCTGGCCCTGGGGACGGGCTTGCTGCTGCTGGCGGCCACCTTCAGGCCGTGCGCCCTCGGGGCGCGGACCCTGGCCCTGCGGGCGGTTGCCCTCGGCGCGAGGACGCTGACCGTCGGCACGGGCGGGCCGCTGGCCGTCGTTACGGGCGGGCCGCTGGCCCTGGGGCCGAGCCTCCGCCTGGCCCTCGGCGCTGCGCTGGCCGCGGGGCTGCCCGCGACCGCCATTGCCGCCGCCGTTGCGCGGCTGGCGGGCCGGCAGGGGCGGACGGCTCACCGGGGCGGCGGCGGCCTGGGGCGTGGCCTCGGGCCGCTCACCCACCGGGATGGACTTGCGGATCAGCTTCTCGATATCGCGCAGGTAGATGCGCTCATCCCCGTCGGCCGTGCACAGCGACACGGCAACGCCGGAGGCGCCGGCGCGGGCGGTGCGGCCGATGCGGTGGACATAGGTCTCCGGCTCGTTGGGCAGCTCAAAGTTCACCACGTGGGTGACGCCGTCCACGTCGATGCCGCGCGCCGCGATGTCGGTCGCCACCAGCACCCGGACGGTACCGGCGCGGAAACCGTCCAGCGCCTTCTGCCGGGCGTTCTGCGACTTGTTGCCGTGAATGGCGGCGGCCTCGATGCCCGCCTGCTCCAGCTGGGCCGACACGCGGTTGGCGCCATGCTTGGTGCGGGTGAAGACGATGCTGCGCTGCATGCCGGCATCGCCGCGGATCAGGTCGACCAGCACGTGGCGCTTTTCCGCCGCCGGCACGAAGATGACCTTCTGCTCGATGCGCTCCGCCGTGGTGGAAACGGGCGTGACCTCGACCCGCAGCGGGTCGCGCAGCATCTTGCCCGCCAGTTCCGACACGTCGGCCGGCATGGTGGCGGAGAAGAACAGCGTCTGCCGGTTGACCGGCAGCTTGGCCATGATCTTCCGCAGGCTGTGGATGAAGCCCATGTCCAGCATGCGGTCGGCTTCGTCCAGCACCAGCACCTCGACCTTGTCCAGGCGCACGTGGCCCTGGGTCATCAGGTCCAGCAAGCGGCCGGGGGTGGCCACCAGGATATCGATGCCGTTGGCCAGCGCCTTCACCTGGCTGCCCTGGCCGACGCCGCCCAGGATGACGGTGTGGCTGAGCTTCAGGCCCACGCCGTAGTTGGTGATGCTCTCGCCGATCTGCACCGCCAGCTCACGCGTCGGGGTCAGGATTAGGGCGCGGGGCATGCGCAGCGGCAGGGCCGACGGGGCGGCCCCCAGGCGCTGCAGGATGGGCAGGGTGAAGGCGGCGGTCTTGCCGGTGCCCGTCTGGGCGATGCCCAGGATGTCGCGGCCCTCCAGCGCATGGGGAATGGCCCGCGCCTGGATGGGGGTGGCGGTGTGATGGCCCAGCTGGGCCAGGGCGGCCTGAATCTCAGGCCGCAGGGAAAGGGTGTCGAAAGCGGTCAATGTCTTGGAATCCCAGGGCGACGCGCCGGCCGCGTTCGTTTCTCGCGGCCGCGGATCGCGGTCAAGCCCTTGCCCGGGCGCGTGCCGGCAGGCATGTGTCAGAAGGTCGAGTATGCCCTGGGTGCTACAGGGGCGATTTGGCCGCCACCGCTACGCGCCACCCGGGGGATACCGCCAGGCCCAGCGGCCCGGCATGGGAACGGATGATGCCATCCATTCCCTAAGACCGCATAAGTGGCTGTGACCGGTCCCAGGTACAAGGGAAATCGCTCGAAGCCCCCCGAATTGCTGCCATGCCCCGGCGTGGGTGGCCGTTGTCACACAACCGCCAAGCTTGTTCGCCAGGGTGCTCACCCCCCAACGCAGCGACATCGCGTTTGCATGCGCCTACAATTCCCCGTAGAAAAGCCCTGACGGTTCCCGCCCTGACCGGGCGGGATGAAAAGGGAACGCGGTGGGGAATCCCCTCCCCGACGCCGCGGCTGCCCCCGCAACTGTGAACGGCGAGCCCGACACCATCCCCGCGCATGCTATCGCGGCGGGGATCGAAGCCACTGGGAAACCGGGAAGGCGGTGCCAGGGTGATGACCCGTGAGCCAGGAGACCTGCCGTCACGCCGTGGTCACGCACGGGCACATTGGGCGGGGTGCACCAGTGGGGAAAGGGCGCCCGCCGTCCCGGCCGCTTGGGGGATATCCAGGCCGGTGGATGGGCGATCCGGTCTTTGGCCCGTGGTGACGTGTCACGTTGCCAGAGGCCAACAAACATGGGTCGTTTCGTTCCCGGAATAACAACCGCGCTGCTGGTCTTGACCAGCCCGGCGGCCTTCGCCGCCACCGACGATGCCGCCGACACCGCGTCCAACACCGTCGACGACGTGCTGGTTACCGCCGCCCGCCGCGATCTCATCGGCGCCGCCGCCACCTCCAGCCAAGGGGTGGTGGTGAAGGAGGAACTGGAGTTGCTGCCGGCCTACCGTGTGGGCCAGATGCTGGAGACCGTGCCGGGCCTGGTGGTCACCAGCCACAGTGGCGAGGGCAAGGCCAACCAGTATCTGCTGCGTGGCTTCAACCTGGACCACGGCACCGACATGGCCACCAGCGTGGACGGCATGCCGGTGAACATGCGCACCCATGCGCATGGCCAGGGCTACACCGACCTGAATTTCGTGATTCCCGAACTGGCCCGCGGCATCGGCTACACCAAGGGCCCCTACTTCGCGGCGCAGGGCGACTTCTCCGCCGTCGGTTCCATCCAGATGGCTTACCTGGACCAGCTTCCGGCCCAGGTGGCGCTGACGGCGGGCACGCTGGGCTATCAGCGTGCCTTCGCCGCCGGCGCTACGGCGTTGGGCGCCGGCCAGCTGATGGCGGGCGGTGAGCTGGTGCATTATGACGGGCCCTGGGACCATCCGGACAATTTGCGCAAGGGCAATGCCGTGCTGCGCTACAGCCAGGGCGCGCGGGCCGACGGCTTCAGCGTCACGGCCATGTATTACCGTGGCCTGTGGAACGCCACCACCGACCAGCCGGAACGCGCCATCGCGCAAGGCCTGATCGGCCGCTATGGCACCCTGGACCCCACGGATGGCGGCCAGGCGCGGCGCATGAGCCTGTCGGGCACCTTTGCCATGCCGGTGGATGCCGGCTGGCTGGCTGGCGGCGAGGTGACGGCCAACGCCTATGTTATCAACAACCAGCTGACGCTGTGGAACAACTTCACCCATTTCCTGGACAATCCCGTCCAGGGCGACCAGCACGCCCAGGATGAGAACCGCATGGTTGCCGGCGGCGCCATCAGCTACAGCCGTCCCTTGAACCTGCTGGGCCTGGACCATGAGGTGGTCGCCGGCCTGGACACCCGCTTCGACGATGTGCATGTCGACCTGCGGGCGACCCGAGCCCGCGTGGCCTATGCCCAGCTGAGCAACGACAACGTTCAGGAGACCGGCGGCGGCGCCTATGTCCAGGCGACCAGCCATTGGACGCCTTGGCTGCGGACCGTGGTGGGCATGCGGGAGGACTACCTGGCCGCCACCGACCACGGCAGCAACGCCGGCGTGGTGGCGGCCCGCCTGTTCCAGCCGAAGGGCAGCGCCATCGCCACCCTGTGGCAGGGAACTGAGGTCTACCTCAGCGCCGGCCGCGGCTTCCACAGCGACGACGTGCGGGGAGCGTCGCAGGGGAACGCCCCCTTGCTGGCCAAGGCCGATGGCGAGGAGGTGGGCATCCGCAGCACCATCCTGCCCAACCTGACCGCCACGCTGACGGCCTTCCAGATGGATTTCGCGTCGGAGCTGACCTACGACGCCGACGTCGGCCAGACGGAGGCGGGGCGCCCCAGCCGCCGGCGCGGGGTGGAGCTGAATACCACCTACAACCCATTCGGCTGGCTGGAATTCTACGGCAGCGTCGCCTTCAGCCACGCCCGCTATACCGATAGCGATCCAGCCGGCAGCTTCATCCCCGACGCGCCCAAGCTGATCGGCTCGCTGGGGATCTATCTGCGCGATCTCGGCCCCTGGTCAGGTGGCGTGGAGTACCGCTATTTCGGCGCCCACCCGCTGGTCGAGGACAACAGCGTGCACTCGGCGGGCAGCCAGGAATGGAACCTGACGGCCAACTACACGCTGCAAAGCGGCCTGCGCTTCGGCATCGGCCTCTACAACGTCTTCGACAGCAAGGATGACGCCGCCGACTATTATTACACCGACCGCCTGAAGGGCGAACCGGCGGAAGGTGTCGGCGATCTGCACGCCCACCCGCTGGAGCCCCGCTCCGTCCGGTTTACCGTGGCCCAAAGTTTCTGATCACCACAGGTCGGCCAGCCCCTCCTCCATCACCAGATCGGTGGGGGGCTGGCCCTTCCCTTCCATCCAGGCCGGTCCCATCCAGGCCACGGCGGCCGCGTGACCGCTGGACAGGTCGCGCACCCACAGCCGGCAAGCCTGGCCCGCCGGCAGGGAGCCGCCGCCGCGGACCAAGGTCGGGCCATCCGGCGCGATCGCGAAGCTGTCGGTGGGCAACGACAGGCCCAGGCCCAGGGCCTTGATGTAGGCCTCCTTCAGGGTCCAGAAGGTCACCAGATCCCGCCCGCTGCGCCCGGCGGGGCGGGCATCCAGCCAAGCCAGTTCCTCCGCCGCGAACATGGCCGCCGCCAACTCCGCCCCGATGCGGCGTTCGCCGCGCTCCACATCCACGCCTATCCGTGTGCCAACCTCCAGGGTCACGGCACAGGCCACCAGGCCGTCGGTGTGCGACAGGTTGAAATCCAGCCCCACCGGCGCGTCCACCAGACCAGGCTTGCCCTGCGGTGTGAGGGGGGCGAAGGCCAGCGCCGCCGGCGGCCGGCCCAGCAGGCGGCCCAGCCACAGCCGGGCCAGGCCGTGGGCCGCCACATATTCCCGCCGGTTGACCTCGAACACAAAGCGACGGGCCCGCGCCCGTTCCCCCTCATCCAGCAGGGGCCACAGGCGGTCATAGGCCGCGTCATCCAGCGTGCTCAGGGGCAGGGTCCGCAGCAGCGGCATGGTCATCCGTTCAGGCGACAGGGGATCAGAAAGCCCGGCCAGAACAGGCGCCCGGCCGCCCCCTGTCAAGGGCCCGGTCCCCCGGCCCCCAACCGACGCGGTAATCCATATATTGCCCCGCTACGGCTGGGGATATCCCCATCGCCGAAGGTATTGCCGCCCTATCCGGAAAATGATCCCCCGAATCCCCAAGGAACACGGCGTGCGGCCAGCCTGTTGAAGCGCAGCATGACCGTGACCGGAGCCCCGACGACTATGCCCAACCGCCGCAACGCCCGCCGCATCCTGGCCGCCACAGTGGCGCTGGCGACCGTGTCCGCCGCGCTCACCGCCCAGGCGCAGACGGCCGATCCGGCGGGCTGGGGTCCCTTGCTGAGCGTCGGGCCGGTGGTCAGCACCCTGGGCCTGGGGGCGGAGGTCGGTGCCCGCTTCGATGACCGTTTCGGCCTGCGCCTCAACGCCAACGGCTTCAGCTTTTCCGCCAACCACACGGTGCGCGACGTCCGCTATGACGGCGACGCCACGCTGGAGTCCTTCGGCCTGCTGGCCGACCTGCATCCCTTCGGCGACGGCTGGCGCGTAACCGCCGGCGCGCGCCTGAACCTGAACGAGGTCGACCTGAAGGGCACGCCGCGGAACGCCACCTACACCATCCACGGCATGACCTACACCGCCAGCGAGGTCGGCAGCCTGAACGGCAAGATCGCCTTCAACCGCTTCGCCCCTTACGTCGGCGTGGGCTACGAGGGCGCGGTGGCCGACCACTGGCGCTTCGGCTTCGACCTCGGCGCCATGTACCACGGCACGCCCAAGGTCTCCCTCGACGCCAGCGGCCCCGTCACCACCACCCCCGACTTCGAAAGCCGCCTAGAAGCCGAGCGCCAGGAACTGCGCGATGATGTGAAGGACTACAGCTGGTACCCGGTGTTGAGCCTGACGGTGAAGTACGTGTTCTGAAGTGAAACGGGCTGAAACGAAGACGGGCGCCGTCGCCGGCGCCCGCTCCGCTTAAATCTGAACCCCTCGGCCACCTATTTCTGGGCGAGATCCAGCGCCCCGGTCAGGTCGCCCAGGGCCGGGCTGCCGTTGGCGGCCAGGGCGGCGTCGCGCTGCTTGATGCCTTCCAGCTTGGGCAGGTCGAAGCGGCGGGTGATGAAGCGCAGGATGGAGGTGGTGTCGTAGAAGGTGTGGTCGATATAGCCCCTCTTGGCGTAGGGCGAGATGATGATGGCAGGGATGCGGGTGCCGGGGCCCCAGCGGTCGGCCTTGGGCGGGGCCACGTGGTCCCAGTAGCCGCCGTTCTCGTCATAGGTCACCACCACCAGCATGTTCTTCCACTGCGGCGAGGCCTGCAGGTGCTTCACGATGTCGGCGATGTGGGCGTCGCCCGAGGCCACGTCGGCATAGCCGGAGTGCTGGGTCAGGTTTCCCTGGGGCTTGTAGAAGGTGACGGCGGGCAGCGTGCCGGCGTCGATGTCCTTGATGAAGGCCTTGCCCTCCAGCCCGCCGTCGCGCAGGTGCTCCTTGCGCGCCTTCGTGCCCGGGGCGGTGCTGGCGAAGTAGTTGAAGGGCTGGTGGTGGTACTGGAAGTTAGGCACGGGCTCGGCGTTGCCGTGGTCCAGCGTGGCCTGCCAGGCACCGCTGTACCAGGCCCAGCTGACCTTCTTCTGGCTCAGCAGGTCGCCGATGTTGGTCATGGTCTGCGGCGGCAGCGTCGTGGGGTTGGCCGGATCGGCCAGCGCGGGATCGCCGCCCTGCACCGGTTTGTTGGCGCTGGGTTGATAGGGCGGCTGCATGGTGTTCACGGCATAGAAGTCGGGCGTCAGGTTGCCGCTGTTCACGAATTTCGGCACACCCTCGAGGGCTGACTTGGGCGAGTTGGGCGCCAGCGTCAGGCTGACACGGTCGGGTTCCACCACCGAGATCGACCCCTTGGCCGGGCCCTGGTCGGCATGCGGATAATAGGGCGCGCACGAGCAGATCAGGACGAAGTGGTTGAAGAAGGAACCGCCGAATCCGCCCATGAAGAAGTTGTCGGCCAGCGTGTACTGCTGCGCCAGCGTCCACATCGCCTGCTTGGCACCGTCGTAATGGCCCATGACCAGGGCGCCGCTGTCGGCGTAGGCCACGAACCTGTCGTTCTTGCCGCCGTCGATCTGCATCTGGTTCTCGTAGAACCGGTGCACCAGGTCGCGGGTCACAACGCCCTGGCCCAGGTTGAAACCCTTGGGGTCGTCGATGGCGAAGGGCTGGTTGGGCAGATGCTCCGTCTGGGCCTGCGTCACCTCCGGCGTCACGCCGCGGGCGGTCAGGCCCTTCCAGATGGGGGGCAGTTCCTTGAGGACCGACCCGTCGCGGTCGCGCTGCGCCAGGCTGTCCGGCGGGGCGTTGGCGATGCCGTTGGCGCCGGGGAAGGTGCCGTACAGGTTGTCGAAGCCGCGGTTTTCCGCGTAAATCACCACCACGGTCTTTATCTTGTCCAGGCCATCGGCCGGCTTGGCCGCCATCGCCTGGTCACCGAACCCTGCCATGATGCCGGCGGCCAGCGCCACCGCGGCCACACCCTGACGCAAGCTTCCGCTCCGCCCCATGCCCACTGCCATGATGTTCCCCTTCTTCGTCGTTTCGCTTTTGCTGAAGGTCTTATACGCAGACACGAAAAAACACATCCCCCGGCGCGGCCGCGTGGCGCTGGGTGCGGCGATTTTCCTGGGCCTGGGGGCCGGCTGGTTGATGGTCCCGCCCCCCGCCAAGGCCCAGGGCCTGAGCCGGGAAGAGGTGCGCCGCCAGGCGGCAGCCCTGGCGGAGGTGGGGCGGCGGCTGTTCTTCGACCCCAGCCTGTCGGCCAGCGGCACCCTCGCCTGCGCCAGCTGCCACGACCCGGCGCACGCCTTCGGCCCGCCCGACGGGGCGGCCGTGCGCCTGGGCGGCGCGAACGGCAGAACGCCGGGCCTGCGCGCCGTGCCGTCCCTCATGTACTTGCAGGACGTGCCCCCCTTCGCCGAACACTACCGCACGCCGGAGGATGAAGGGGATGAGAGCATCGACAACGGCCCCACCGGCGGCCTGACCTGGGACGGCCGGGTGGACGGCCAGCGGGAACAGGCCCGCGTCCCCCTGTTCAGCCCGTTCGAGATGGGCAACACCGATCCTGCCGATCTGCGTGTCCGGCTGGAGCGGGCGGGCTATGGCGCCCAGCTGCGCGCCGCGATGGGCGGGACAGCGGGGGAACGGGCGGACGTGGTGGACCTGGCGCTGCGGGCGCTGGATGTGTTCCAGCAAGACGGGGCCCTGTTCCATCCCTATACCAGCAAGTACGACGCCTTTCTGGCGGGCAAGGCGACGCTGACGGACGAAGAACGGCGCGGGTTGGAGGCGTTCGAGGATCCGGCGCGCGGCAACTGCGCCAGCTGCCACGTCAGCCGGCGCGGCAACGACGGCACGCCGCCGCACTTCACCGACTATGGCTTGATCGCCATCGGGGTGCCGCGCAACCGCGACATCCCGGCCAACGCCGACCCCCGCTATTTCGACCAGGGCCTGTGCGGGCCGCTGCGCACGGATTTCACCGGCGTCGCCAATTACTGCGGCCGCTTCCGCACCCCCACCCTGCGCAATGTGGCGCTGCGCCAGGTGTTCATGCACAACGGCGTCTTCCACACCCTGCGGCAGGTGATGGAGTTCTATGCGGAGCGCGACAGCGACCCCGGCAAATGGTACCCGCGCCGGACCGGCGGCAGCGTCATGAAGTTTGACGACCTGCCGGTGGCCGCGCATGGCACGGTGCCGGCGGCCATCAACATGGAGGCGCCCTTCGGCCGGCGGCCGGGCGATCCGCCGGCGCTGAACGATCGGGACATTCACGACATCATCGCCTTTCTGGGCACCCTGACGGATAGCTGGCCGGCCCCGAAAACCGCCGGACCATAGTCCAGGCGCATCTCAGGATGATGACAGTTGGCCGCACTTGGGCGACCGGCGGCTAACACCTAGGTAGGGATTACGAGACTGGGGTGGCGCCGCCATGATCAGCCCCGTCGATGACGGGGATGACGGGGGCAACCGGCGATGGCCATCACAGTAAAATTGCATCCTATGAGGCACCCTGCGGGGGATGCCCGCATGATCCACGAGCATGCCATGTTCCTGCCCCTGCTTTCCCCCACCCGGCACGACAGCGGGTTGCTGAACCTGCTGGCCGGCGGCGCCCTGCTGGCTGTCCTGCTGGCCGTCCTGACCTGGGACGGCCTGCGCGACGTGGTGGCGGAGGCCACGGGCCTCAGCATGGCGCGGGGAGAAATGCTGAGCCTGCTGGCACTGGCAGCCATCGCTGGCCTGGTCGTCTATCTGGCCCGCCGCATCTGGGACCTGATCCCCCACACCCGCTTCTCGCCGGAGGAGCGGCGCATCCTGCGCAGCCTGCCCCAGGCGCTGGTGCGTGGCGAGATTCAGCCGCACTTCCAGCCCGTGGTGGACGCCGACAGCGGCAAGGTGGTGGCGGTCGAGGCGCTGGCCCGCTGGGTCAAGGCCGACGGCACCATGCTGTCCCCCGGCCAATTCATCGGCCTGGCGGAGCGCGGCGGCCTGATCCGCCTGCTGACCAAGGCCATCGTGGAACACGCGGTGCGCACCGCCGCCACCTGGCGCGAGCTGCATGACCTGGACATCCCCATCTCCATCAACCTGTCGGTGGAGGATCTGGAGGCCAGTGACCTGGTGGACCACCTGATCGCCCTGTGCGACCAGTACGGCGTGCCCCATGGCGCCATTCGGGTGGAACTGACGGAAACCCAGTCGATCGTGCATTTCGATGTGGTCAACAAGGCGGTGACCACCCTGCGCCAGGCCGGCATGGCCGTGTACCTTGACGACTTCGGCACCGGCTACGCCTCGCTCAGCGTGCTGCACCGCATCCCCTTCACCGGCATCAAGCTGGACCAGAGCTTCATCCGCACCTTGCGCGACGACCCCCGCGCCGACGCCATCGTGCGGGCCAGCGTGGCCATCGCCCGCGATCTGGGGCTGTCGCTGGTGGCGGAAGGGGTGGAGGATTGGGAAACACGCGACCGCCTGGGCCAGATGGGCGTGCGCCACATCCAGGGCTACGTCTACGCCCGGCCCATGCCGGCGCCCGACTTGATCGCCTTTGCCCAGCAGGCTCAGCCGGCCCTGACCTTGTCGCTGTAAGCGGATCTTTCCAGGCCGGCCCGGCGCGGCCCAATGTCGCCACACAGACGAACAAAAGGCCGCTGCCCCGTACAATCCAAGGGCGCCGGCGACGATCATGCTGTGCACCGTTGGATCAACCGGCCGCCTGGTCCCCCCCAAGCCAACGCGTGCCCAGCCCGTAGGAGATGACGTGAATGGCCCGCTATCCCGCCCTGTTCTGCATGACCTGCGGCCGCGTCGAATCCGTACCCGGTCTGGCCGACGTCAGCCATCAACCCGCCGCCAACGACCGGGCCGACGCCAACCGGGCGGACGCGATGATGGTCCCAACGCCCAGCAGCCCAACGCTCAATGAAGGAGCACGCATCATGGCCAGCATGAACGCCCTGTTCCGGCTGTTGAGCCCAGCCCAGCGCGCCATCCTGATGGACGATGTCGCCGCCAGTATGCGGGGCATGCCCGTCGCCCTGCAACAGCGGCAACTGGCCCATTTCGGCCGTACCGACCCGGCCTACGGCGCCGGCGTCGCCGCCCGCCTGGGCATATCACTTCCCACCCTGGTGGATGCCGGTAACCAGGCCGGGTGACCGGAAGGTCTCCGGCCTGGAATTTCCCGGCCGGAACGCTCAATGCGCGTCGGCGGAGGGCCCCTTGGGCGGCCCCACCTTGCGCATGGCCGGCACCAGCAGCGTGGCGATGACGAAGCACACCAGGATGACCAGGAAGGCGTCCGCATAGGCCATGGTCTGGGCCTCGCGATAGGCCAGGTTCCACAGCTGCTTCAGGGCCGCCTCCTGCCCCCGCAGCGCATCCCCGCCCAGGGTCGCGACGTCGGACGCCCCCACCTTGGCCACCAGCGCGCGCATGGGGTCGCTCGCGGGCGTCAGATGTTCGGCCAGACGTTCGAAGTGCAGGTTGGTGCGGTCGTTCAGGATGGTGCCGCAGACGGCGATGCCGATGGCGCCGCCCAGGTTGCGCATCAGGTTGAACAGGCCCGACGCCTGCTTCAGCCGGGCCGGCGGCAGGCCGCCCAGGGTCAGGGTGACGATGGGCGCCACCGCGAATTGCTGGGAGAAGCCCCGGAAAGCCTGGGGCAGCAGCAGTTCGCGCCAGCCCCAGTCATGGGTGATGGGGGTGAAGTTCCACATGCTGAGGGCGAAGCCGGTCAACCCCACCATCATCAGCCAGCGCAGGTCCACCCGCTTGGCCAGGATGGTGTAGAGGGGGATGGCGCTGACCTGGAACAGGCCGGTGGAGAACACGGTGAGACCGATGTCCAGCGCGCTGAACCCCCGCACCCGGCCCAGGAACAGCGGCGTCAGGTAGATGGTGGCGAAGATGCCAATGCCGGTGATGAAGGAGAACAGGCAACCCAGGGCGAAGTTGCGGCTTTTCAGCGCCCGCAGATCCACCACCGGGTTGGCATAGGTCAGGCTGCGGACGATGAAGGCGACACCGGCGACGGCCGAGATCCAGGCCGTCAGGCGGATGGTGTCGTCGTCCAGCCAGTCCCAGCGCGGCCCTTCCTCCAGCGTGTATTCCAGGCAGCCGAGAAAGATGGCCATCAGCAGCATGCCGGGATAGTCGGCACCCTTCAGCAACGACCAGTCGGGTTCGTCGATGCGCACCATCAGGGGCACGGCGATGGTGACGAACAGGCCGGGCACCAGGTTGATGAAGAACAGCCAGTGCCAGGAATAATGGTCTGTGATCCAACCGCCCACCGTCGGGCCCAAGGTGGGCGCCAGCGACGACAAGGCCCCCACCGTGGCAGCGGCCACCACCACGCGGGGACCGGCGAAGAAGGCGAAGGCGGAGGTGAAGACCATGGGGATCATGGACCCACCCAGAAAGCCCTGCAGCGCCCGGAAGGCGATCATGCTCTGGATGTCCCAGGCCCAGCCGCACAGCAGGCTGGTCAGGGTGAAGCCGGCGGCGGAGACGGCGAACAGCCAGCGGGTGGACATGACCCGCGCCAGCCAGCCGGACAGGGGGATGACGATGATCTCGGCGATCAGATAGCTGGTCTGGACCCAGGCCGTCTCATCCGTGCCGGCCGACAGGCCGCCGCCGATGTCGCGCAGCGAGGCGGAGACGATCTGGATGTCCAGCAGTGCTATGAACATGCCCACGCACATGATGGCGAAGGCGACGATCTTGCCCCGGGGGGAGAGTTCCTTCCTCCGCGGGGCGGCTATCGCCACCCCTGGACCCCCAGCGGCCGTGGCGGCGGTCATGGCGCCGTCTTTCCGGCGACGGCGACCGCCTTGCCCGAGGTAGCGGCGCCGTCCTTGGTGTTAATCGCGGCGGTGACCGACAGGCCAGGGCGCAGGCTGCCCAGCAGGCTGCCTTCACCATCCAGCAGGATGCGCACGGGCACGCGCTGCACGATTTTGGTGAAGTTGCCGGTGGCGTTCTCCGGCGGCAGCACGCTGAACTGCGCGCCCGTCGCCGGCGCCATGCTGACCACCCGGCCGTGGAACTGGCGGCCCGGCAGCACGTCGGCCTCGACCGACACCGGCTGGCCCGCCTTCAGGTCCGCGATCTGGCTTTCCTTGAAGTTGGCGTCCACCCACAGCCCTTGCGCCGGCACGATGGCGATCAGCTGCGCGCCGATGGTGGCATAGGCGCCCGGCCGGGCGCTGCGATTGCCGACGGTGCCGTCGATGGGCGCCCGCAGCTCGGTATAGCTGAGGTTCAGTTGCGCGGTGTCGCGGTCGGCGATGGCGCCGGCAAGTGCTGCCTCCGCCTGGCGCTTCTGGGTGTCGATGACATCGATCTGGCGCTGGGCCGCCTGCAGGGTGGCCGTGGCCTTCTCGCCATTCGCCACCGCCTGTTTGTAGGCGGCGTCCGCCTTCTCGAAAGCCTGGATCGAGGCGGCGGCCGTGGCCGACAGCGCGCGGTAGCGGTCCTGGTCGTACTTGGCGCGGTCGGTCTCGGCCTTGGCGGCGCCGACGCCGGCCGCGGCCTGGTTGATGACGGCCTGCTGCAGGCGGCGCTGCGCCTCCAGGTTGGCCAGCGTGGCCTCCTGCGCCTCCACCGCCGCCACGGCACGGGCCAGGGCGGCGCGATAGTCGCGGTCGTCCAGTTTCAGCAGCAGGTCGCCGGCGTGTACCGCCTGATTGTCGGTCACCGCCACCTGCGCGATGAAGCCGGACACCTTGGGCGCGATCACCGTGACGTCGCCGCCGACATAGGCATCGTCGGTGCTTTCGATGAAGCGGCCGCTGGTCCACCAATCATAGCCGTAGGCTGCGGCGGCCACGCCCAGACCGAGGCCCAGGACGGAGAGGAGGAGCGTGCGGCCCAGGCGCCGCGACTTCACCGGGCTGCCGGCAAGCCGGCCGTCCTGCTGCTGTTCATAGGTCTGGCTGGACATGGGATCGCATCCTTCAAGCGGCGGCGCCGGTTGGGGCGTCGGCGGATTCGGTGGGGTTCGGCGTGGGCGTGGTGGCGGGCCAGGTGGGATAGCGCGACTTGGTGCGGGCGTCGGCGGCGGGGCCGGCCACGACACGGAAGGCGGGATAGGTCAGCGGCCGGCCGGTATGGCGATCGACCAGCATCGGCTCGGCGGGCGCGCCGGTGGCGCTGTCCACCAGCTGAATGGCCGGGCCTTCGGGTGCGAAATGCTGGTTGCCCCAGGCCATGATGGTCCACAGCACGGGGCGGAAGTCCTGACCGGCGGCCGTCAACACATATTCATGGCGCAGCGGCCGCGTGCTGTAGGGCCGCTTTTCCAACAGGCCGTCGGCTACCAGCGTCTGCAACCGGCGGGTCAGCATGTTGGGCGCGATGCCCAGATTCTTCTGGAACTGGTCGAAACGGCTGGCGCCCAGGAACGCCTCGCGCAAAATCAACATGCTCCACCACTCCCCCACCCGTTCCAGGCTGCGGGCGATGGGGCACTGCGGATTGATCAGGCTGCTATTGTGCATGATGGCCGTCCTTGTGTTACTTTCATAATGAAAGCCACAGGACGCCATCTAGCCTCAGTGGCTTTCATTATGCAAGTGACAAAGCCGACCCACCCGGCTCGGCACCCCGCGATGGGAGCAAACCACCTATGTCTGAAACGGCGACACCCCCTTCCACCGGCCCAAAGCTGTACCTGGACGACCTTCAAGCCGGTCAGCGCCACGTGACCGGCACGCACACGCTGGACGCCCCGGGGATCAAGGCCTTCGCGGCCCAGTTCGACCCCCAGCCCTTCCATCTGGATGAGGAGGCAGCCGACCGCAGCTTCTTCGGCGGGTTGGCGGCCAGTGGCTGGCACACGGCCGCCGTCACCATGCGGCTGATGGTCGATGGCCTGCCCATCGCCGGCGGCGTCATCGGCGCGGGTGCGGACATCACTTGGCCTGCGCCCACCCGGCCCGGCGACATCCTGCAGGCGCACTGCGAGATCCTGGAGGTAAAGCCGTCCCGCTCCCGACCCGACCGGGGAATGATCACCATGCGGACCGAAACGCGGAACCAGCGGGGCGAGGTGGTGCAGCTGATGACAACCCGAGTGGTGGTGTTCCGCCGCCCTTCGGAAGGCTGAGAGGGGGAGCGGCGACGTCTTTCCGCCGCCCCTTCTTTTCGCCATAGTGGCCGCCTTCCAATTGGGCGGACGCCTGACAGCGTCCGCGCCCTCTCCAGGAGTAGCATCCCGTGCCCAAGAAAAGCGGAGTCGCCATCGTAGTCGGCTCCTTCCACAAAAATGAATGCGAGACCATGCTGGCCGCCGCCGCCGGGGCCATCAAGGAACGCGGCATGACGCTGCGCGCCGTGGTGCGCGTGCCGGGCTCCTATGAAAAGCCGCTGGCCACCAAGCGCCTGCTGCAGCGCGACGACGTCGACGCCGTGGTGGTGCTGGGCATCATCGAGCATGGCGAGACGGCGCACGGCCGCGTCATGGGCCAGTCGGTCAGCGACGCCCTGGTCAACATGCAGCTGGAATTCATGAAGCCGATCGGCATCGGCATCATCGGCCCTGAGGTCTTCCCCACCCAGATTCAGCCCCGCCTGGTGGGTCATGCCGTGGCCGCCGTGGCCGCCGTGGAGGTCATGCTGATCGGCGCCGAATCCCCCTACGAGGTCTGATCATTCAAGCCCGCCGCCCTGGCTTGGCCGGGGCGGCGGCATGGCACGCCAGCGCTTTCGGCGCGCCTGGACAGGGCCGACTTCGACTATCCCGGAAGCGGATCGATGACCGGACGCCTGGGAAAGGCCGATGACCGCAGACGTGATGGACACCCCCAAGCCGACGCAGACCGACGGCCTGCCCGACCGCCCCCGGTTCTGGGCCATGGCCGCCATCCTGACGGCGGTGGGCATGGCCACGCTGGACACGGCCATCGCCAACACCGCCCTGCCCACCATCGCCGGCGATTTCCACGCCACGGCCGCCGATTCCGTCTGGGTGGTGAACGCCTATCAGCTGGCGGTGGCCGCCGCCGTGCTGCCGCTGGCCTCGCTGGGCGACCTTCTGGGACAAAAGCGCGTCTACCTGGCGGGCCTGGCCCTGTTCGCCCTGTCGTCGCTGGCCTGCGGCATGGCGCCCACCCTGTTCCTGCTGGAAGTGGCGCGCGTGGTGCAGGGCCTGGGCGCCGCCGCCATCATGAGCGTCAACATCGCGCTGATCCGCCACATCTATCCCGCCCGCATCATGGGCCGGGGCTTCGGCCGCAACGCCCTGGCCGTCGCCATCTCCTTCGCCATTGGACCCACCGTCACCTCAACCATCCTGTCGGTGGCAACCTGGCATTGGCTGTTCCTGGTGAACGTACCGTTCTGCCTGCTGGCTTTGGGCTTGGCTACCGTCACCCTGCCCGCCATTCCGCCCCTGGGCCATCGCTTCGACGGCGTGGCCGCACTGCTGACCGCAGGCCTTTTCGCCCTGCTGGTGCTTGGGATGGGCGAGGCGGCGCACGCGGCGTCCTGGCCACAGCTAGCGGTGGAGCTGGCGGGGGCCGCCCTGTGCGGTTTCCTACTGCTGCGCCGGCAGCGCGGTCATCCCGCCCCCATGCTGGCCATCGACCTGTTCCGCAACCGGGTTTTCGCCCTGTCGGCCCTGACCTCGGTCTGCACCTTCATCGCCCAGGGCCTGGCCTTCGTCGCCCTGCCCTTCCTGTTCCAGTCGGTCATGGGCCGGACAGCGGTGGAGACGGGCCTGCTGATCACGCCCTGGTCGGTGGTGGTGGCGGTCATGGCCCCCATCGCGGGCAAGCTGTCCGATCGCTATCCCGCCGGCGTCCTGGGCGGCTTAGGTCTGGCCATGCTGTGCCTGGGCATGGCGCTGGTGGCGCTGATGCCGGCCCAGCCATCCGGCTTGGACATCGCCTGGCGCCTGGGCGTCTGCGGCGCCGGTTTCGGCTTTTTCCAGTCGCCCAACCTGAAGGCGATCATGAGCAGCGCCCCCCTGCACCGCAGCGGCGGGGCCAGTGGTATCGTCGCCACCGCGCGCTTGCTGGGCCAATCGACCGGTGCCGCGCTGACCGCCGCCTGCTTCGGCCTGCTGGCCAACCATGACCTGACCTATGGCGCCACGCTGGCCCTGTGGCTGGGCGCCTTCGCCGCCGGGGCCGCCAGCGTCGCCAGCTTCCTGCGCCTGACAGTGAAGCCTCAGGCCGCGGCCTGAACCTGCTGGACCACCGTCTCGCACAGGCGGTGGGTTTCCAATGCATCGCGGGCGCTCAAGACGCGGCCGGCGCGCAGGGCGCCCAGGAAATGGTCCACCGCCTGGCGAATGCCGCGCTGATCCGACACGGGCGTCCAGTCGCCCCGCCGGGTGCTGGTGTGGGTGCCGGCCTCGGCGATGTGGATGTCGGCCATGTCAACGACACGGTGGCGCAGGGCTTGGCCGTCACGCCCCATGCCCGACACTTCCAGCACCTCTTCATTCACGCCGGCCACCCGGTTCATGGTCCCGATGGCGGTGCAGGCCGTGGCGCCGTCGCCCCCAGCAAGGGTCAGCACCACATGGTGCAGCAGGCCGTCCCGCACGCGGGCGTCCACCCGCAGGTCACGCACCGGCGCCGGCATGAGGAAGCGCAGCGTGTCCACGACATGGATGAAATCATCGAACACCACCATGCGCGGCGTGTCGGCCAAATCGACGCGATGCTTCTGCATCAGCACCAGGTCCCGGGGGGCCGCCGCCAGGGCGGCGTAGGCCGGGGCGTGGCGGCGGTTGAACCCGACCATGAGGCTGACGCCGCGCGCCTCCGCCAAATCCACCAGCCGCTCAGCGGCGGCGGCGGTATCGGCCAGCGGTTTGTCGACATAGGTGGGGATGCCGGCCGTCAACAGCCGGGTCACCAGTTCCTCATGCGCCGCCGTCGCGGCATGGACGAAGGCGGCGTCCAGTCCATCGCGCAGCAAGGCATCCAGATCGCTGTGGGCGTGGGCCACGCGCCAGTCGGCGGCGATGGCATGCACCTTGTCCGCGTCGCGGGACATCAGCGACAGCGTGACGTCACCGCGCGCCGCCAGGACCGGCAGGTAGGCCTTGCGGGCGATATCCCCCAAACCAATCATCGCGACACGCATGCATCCCCCGGTAGTCCCTAGATATCCGGCGGGAACCTTAGCGCCAGGCGGGCGGAAAAAACCAGCCGCCGTCGGACACGATGTCGCATGCAGTTTCAAATTAGAGGGTGAATCGTACAATCGGCGGCGACGGAACAGCGGCACCCTGCGCCGTAAAACGGCCCCCGGGCGGGGACCTGACTGACGGGAGCCGCAGCGTTCATGGATAGCGATTTCCATCATGGGAATATATCCCCGTTATCCCGCCTTTACGGCCCAATCCTGAAAACAGGAACATTCCGGAAGGCCCGGCTCGCGCACCTTCCGCGACACTTCCTCAATCCCGGAAATGGCAGGCATGACGAAGAAATTGGCGGGCAAGGTGGCCCTGGTCACTGGTGGCTCGCGCGGCATCGGGGCCGCGACCGCGAAAGCCTTGGCCGGCGCAGGGGCGGACGTGGCGATCAGCTACCTGGCCTCATCCACCTTGGCCGACACCGTGGTGCGGGACATGCGGGCGGCGGGCCCCCGTGCGGCGGCGTTCAAGGTCGATCAGGCCAACCCACGCGAGGTCGAGGGCCTGGTTCGCAGTGTCGTGGCCCAGTTCGGCCGTCTGGACATCCTGGTGAACAACGCCGGCATGTTCGCCACCGGTGACGTGGATGATCTCGACTGCGACATCGAGGCGCTGACCCGGCAGTACGCCGTGAACCTGGCCGGCGTCGTCACCGCCATCCGGGCGGCGTCGCGGGTGTTGGCGGACAACGGCCGGATCATTACGGTGGGCGCCTGCGTGGCGGCCCGCGTCGGCTTCCCCAGCCTGGCCGACTATACCGCCGCCAAGGCGGCCGTGGCCGGCTATTGCAAGGGTGCCGCCCGCGACCTGGCCCCCCGCGGCATCACCGTGAACGTGGTGCAGCCCGGGTCCATCGACACCGACCTCAATCCCGCCAACGGACCCTTCGCGCCCGTGCAGGCCGCGATGAACGCCTTCGGGCGCTATGGCCGGCCGGAAGAGGTGGCGGCCGGCATCCTTTTCCTGGCGAGCCCGGATGCCTCCTTCGTCACGGGCTCGGTCCTGACCATAGATGGCGGTTACGGGGCCTGACGCCGCTTTCGCGTCCTCGGACGCCAGTAAAGTGCCCTGGCGATCCTGGATGTTCCCAACACCCCGGTTATAAAGGCCGCCCGCCTAGCAGGCCACGCCCGGGAAGGGAATGACCTCCCCATCCCGCCCCTCGCGCACTGGCCAGGGCCGTGCGGGGCCGACGGCGCCATTCAACAAGCCGAACGCCAGCGGGCAGGCCATGTCCTGCACCAGGGCCACCATGAGGTCGCGGGCGGCCATCAAATCGGCGGTCAGGAATCCCTCGGTGAAGCGGCCATGGACGCCGTGCACCAGCGCATGGGCGTCGGCGGATCGGCCCTGGCTGCGCCAAAGCCGCGCCAGGCTGAGGGTCGCGCGCAACTCCCACGACAGGGCTTCCTGCTGCCGCGCCCAGGCTATCGCGTCGTGGAAAAGGGCCTCCGCCGCCTGCGCGGCACCCAGGCGCACGGCGCTGGAACTGTCCTGCCGCAAGAGCAGCTCACCCTTGATGCGCAGCAATTCGGGCATGGCCCAATGGATACCGCGCGTCTCCGACCGGCCCAGCGCCTGATCGATGACCTGCAGTCCCTCGCGCGCCTGGCCGGCCTGACCCAAGGCATCCGCCCATTCGCCCAGATAGCCGATGTAACGCAGGGCGAAGTTTATCGCTTCCAGGTCTGCCATGGCGGCGCGCATCCCGGCCAGGCCGGCCGCGCGCTCATCCCGCAGTGTCTGCAGCCGATGTTTGAAATAGCGGCCCATCACCGCCCACGGTCCCAGGCCATGACGGGTGGCCTGGTCCTGCAGCAGCCCGACATAGCGATCGGCCGCGGCCAAATCCCCTACCAGCAGGGACACCTGGCAGGCAGCGGTGGACAGGACGTACCCCAGCGTCAGGGCATGGTCCAGCTGTTGCGCCTCCTCCACCGCCATGGCCACCATGGCCGCTGCCTGGTCGGGAAAGCCCTGGATCCACAGGATGAAGGAAAGCGGCACGCACGCCGCAACCCGCTGGTCGTACTGGTAACGCACCAGGTGACCGCGATGATTGGGTCGGACATAGCGGCGCAGCCCATCCTCGATGTGCTGCCGGCCGGCGGCATGATCACCAATCAGATGCAGGGCGAAGCCCCGTATGCGATCCGCCGCAATCAGATCCACCGGATCGGCCGACCGCACCGCCACGGCGCGGAACTGCTCAGAAATCTCCAGCGCCTGGCTGTAGCGGCCCTCATTGAAAGTCTCGACGTACAGGCCCCACAGGGCGCGCAGCTGATAGTCGATGTTGTCCAGATGGCGCGCCAGGGTCAGCGCCTGGCCCAGCACCGCCCGGATTTCCGGCCCCGGCCCCTTGGTGTAGATCAGCGACAGGCCCAGGGCCGCCAGCAGGCGCAGCATCCGTTCCGCATCCGGGCCCGGCGCCAGCTCCGCCGGCGACGATGGCGGCACAATGTCCAATGCGCGACGTACTGCCTCGCGGCATTCGTTCATCAGCGACAGTTGCATCCACAGCGGCACGGCCGCGGCGGTGAGAGAAAGGCCCAGGCTGGCGTCCCCTTCCGGCCCGAAAGCCCAGATGAGGGCGGCGCGCAAATTGTCGATCTGCCGGCCGTAGACCTCCAGCCATTCCGCCGTGGGCCGGTGATCCCATTCCTGTTCCGCCCGCACCAGCAGGTCGCGGTGGCATTCGGCATGCCGACGCAACAGACGAGGCAGCTCCCCGCTTTCCATCAGCTTTTCCAGGGCATAGGCCCGAGTCATCTCCAGCAACTTATAGTGGACATAGTTACCGCTAACATCCGCAATCAAAAGCGACTTGGCCACGAGGTTCGACAACGCCACCAGAATGTCGGTCTGGCTGAGCAGCGTGTCGCCAGCCACGGTCGCGGCGGATTCCATGGTGAAACCACCGGCGAAAATCGCCAGACGATGCAGCACCGTCCGCTCCGCCACAGGCAGCAGTTCATAGCTCCAGTCCAGCATGGCGCGCAGCGTCTGGTGCCGGGGCAAGGCGGTGCGACGGCCCCGCACCAACAGGGCGAAGCGGTCGTTCAAACGGGTGGCCAAGCCACGCAGCCCGAACAAGTCCAGGCGGGCGGCCGCCAGTTCGATGGCCAGCGGGATGCCGTCCAGGCCACGGCAAATCTCGGACACCAGCGGCACGTCGGCATCAGTGAAGGTGAAGGTGTCGACACAGGCCGCGGCCCGCTCCGCGAACAGGGCCACGGCCGAGTAGCCTAGGGCCTGGGCAGCGTCGACGGAGGCGGTCACCGGCGGGGTTTCGAGCGAGGCCAGGCGCTGCACCCACTCCCCCTCCGCCCGCAGTGGCTCGCGGCTGGTGGCCAGGATATGGACGCCCGGGGCGCCCCGCAGCACGGTCTCGGCCAGCACCGCCGCCGTTCCCACCACATGCTCGCAATTATCCAGGATCAGCAGCAGTTTCTTGTCCTGCAGGATGGCGCCCAGGTCGGCGATGCGATCGACCGAGATGCCGAGAGCCCCGGCCAGCACGCTGGCCGCCAGCGTGGCGTCGCCCAGGGTCGCGTCCGTCACCGGCGCGAAATCCACAAAGCGCGCGCCATCGGCATAGCCGGCCGCAACCGCTTCGGCCAGGGCCAGCGCCACCGTCGTCTTGCCGATGCCGCCCGGCCCGACAAGGGTGACGAAGCGACGGGCGGGCAACTGTTCGGACAGGGCGCGGACAAGGGCTTCCCGCCCCACGACGCGGGTCAGCCGAACGGGCAGGTTATGCCCCGCCAAGTCCCCCCCGGTGCCGCCGGGCGGGGGCGGCGGCGCCGAGACCGGTTCCGGCATCCCGTCCAAGCGCATCACCGGCGCCACGAAGCAATAGCCCCGTCCGGGAACATTGGCGATGTAGCGGGCGCCATCGCGGCCCTCGCCCAGGGCCTTGCGCAGGGCGGCGATATTGACCCGCAGGTTGGCGTCATCGACATAGGTGTCGGGCCAGACATTGGCCACCAGGTCGTCCTTGGCCACCACCTGGCCAGCGCGTTCCGCCAGGACGATCAGGATGTCCAAGGCCCTGCTGCCAAGGCGCAGCGGCACGTCACCGTCCAACAGGATCTTGCGCCCCGGCGAAAGACGGAAAGGGCCGAACGTGAGCAGCCGTTCGGAGCCTGAACCAACCGTCGTATCGGTCATGCCACGCCCCCCACGGTCCCACCCCCTTTGCGGCGGGGACCCGTCGTCAGGTCCCCAATAAAATGGCGATATCCGCCGCTACCCGGACCACAACGCCTCAATCCCAATGAAACCTGCCCAGCAATCTGGCCATGGGCGGAGATGCCCAGGGGAACCGGAACACCAGGCGGAACCGTTGGAACATACGGCCGTATTCCTTCAGACGCGGCGAGAGGAATGCCGGCCGCCCCGCCGCCAGCGAACGAAATGATGCTGGCGCATGAGGTCGCGGCGGGCAATCCTCCAAGAGGCAATACCCCATCGAGACAGCCAGATTTTAAAAAATCCCGCAGTTTTCGCCTATCCGCGTCGTCTCCATGTCCATTTCGTTACTAGTGGAGCGCCGGTTGACGGCAACTTACAACAAATTACAGCACTTAATTCGCCATCACGGCGGGCTGACGGCAGACTTCCCCCATCGCAAGGACAGCCTTCCGCGGGGTGCGGGGGCACCCATGACGGGGGGCAGCCATGATGGACGCAGGCCAAGGGAACATCGAAACACCGGCCGCCACTGACACACAGTGGATCGCCGCGGTGGTGGTGAAGCTGCTGGACGACGCCGGCGACATCCTGGACAGCGACCGCGACGCGGCGCGCGTCTGCATCGCCCGTGCCGCCGCCTTCCTGCGGGGAGAGGCCGCCCCCGCCGCCGGCCGGACGGATGGGGCCCGGCGAGAGGCCAAGGGTTTCCCGCCCGCCGTCCCGGCGCGACCGGCGACCACCGAGCCCTTGCGCGGCGGTTTGGCCCCCTGGCAGATACGCCGCGTGATCAGCCATATCGACGCCAATCTGGCTGGCGCCATCCGCATGGACGACTGCGCCACCGTCACGCGGCTCAGCACCCGCTATTTCTCGCGCGCGTTCAAGAGCAGCTTCGGCGTGCCACCGCATACCTATGTGGTGCAGCGCCGCATACAGCAGGCGCAGCACCTGATGCTGACCACCCAGGAACCGCTGTGTCAGATCGCGCTGGCCTGCGGCCTGTGCGACCAAGCCCATTTCTCCAAGCTGTTCCGACGCGTCGTGGGCCTCAGCCCCAGCACCTGGCGGCGGCAGTGGCGCGACGCCCCGTTGGAACCGGTTTTCCAGACCGAAGCGGCCTGATTCCCGTCGCTACAGGGGGACGGGCTGGAAGCTGGCGCGGTACTGGCTGGGCGTCATGCCCATGTTCTTGACGAACACCAGGCGCATGCGGTTGGCACTGCCGAATCCGCTATGGAAGGCGACCGTCTTCAGGGGAAGGTCGCCGCCCTCCAGCAGGTTACGGGCGGCGTCCACCCGCGCCCGCTCCACGAATTCGGCCGGCGTCACCTTCGCCTGCTGCACGAAAACACGGGCGAAGTTGCGCGCGCTCATGCCCGCCACCTCCGCCATGCTGGCCACCGTATGCTCCTGCGCCACATGCTGCATGACATGGGTCTGCACGCGGGCGATGGGGGAACCGTCATCCGCAGGAAGCGTGAGATAGGGGCTGAACTGCGACTGGCCGCCCTGGCGCTGCGCCACGACCACCAGGCGCTTGGCCGTGGCAAGCGAAATGGCGGCCCCATGATCCTCCGCCACCAGGGCCAGGCACAAGTCGATGCCGGCGGTGACGCCGGCCGAGGTCACCAGCGGACCGTCGCGCAAGTAGATACGGTCCAGCTCAACCCGCGCGGCGGGAAAGCGCTCCGCCAACGCCGGTGCGTTCTGCCAATGGGTGGTGGCGGCGCGGCCGTCCAGCAGGCCGGCTGCCCCCACCGCGAAAGCGCCGGTGCAGATGGAGCCGTAGCGCCGGCAACGCGGCGCCGCCACGCGCAACCATTCCACCAGCCCGGGGTCCATCGGACCCCTGGGCAGGTCCGGCCCGCCCGCCACCAGCAGGGTGTCGAAACGATCGGCCACCGGGTCGATGACCCGGTCGGCCGCAAGGTACAGGCCGTTGGAGGCGCGCATCGGTCCGGCCGCCGTGCCCAGCACGGTCAGGGCGTAGCGATCCTGCGGAGGCAGGAAGCCGTTGGCCTCCGCGAAGACGTCCAGCGGACCCGCCACGTCCAGGGCCTGGACGCCGGGAAAGATGGCGATGGCGACGGTACGCACGGAACGACCCCCGACTTCTGGTTCAATGGCTGGGATCTTGGTGAAGAGACCCTAACTTTGGCAGTAAACGACGTATCGATGCAATTACTGCCAGAACCGGACAGGCATGAAACCGGCAACGCCTGGCGCAACGCCACCGCCCCGAGCACCTGCCGTCAGTGGTGGGCGAGGCCTTGATTCGCACGCCGTTTACAACATTTCACTGCACAACCGTCCCGAAACGGCGCCACCATCGTGTCACGGATAGCTTTCCCCACGGGGGGCGGGCGGCCGCGCAGCGCTTGGGATGCGCGGGTATGCGGCAGTGACGTTATCTTCCGCCGCCCCACCCAATTGACCAAAGGATTGAAAACAACTTGAGTTTTGCACGTCAAATCAGGGCATATTGCTGGGGTGAGAAAGGACCCTATGCAGATCACCAGCAACAGCTTTCGTGATGGCGGCCGCCTCCCCGATGCCTGCGCCTACGCCGTCACTTCCGGCATCGGCCGCGTCCGGCCGGGCCCCAACCGCAATCCGCATGTGGCGTGGAGCGACCCGCCGGCGGGGACGCGGTCCTTCGTGCTGACCATGCACAGCCCCGACGCCCCGCACCGCTGGAACGACGCCAATCGGGAAGGTAGGACCCTGTCACCCGACCTGCCCCGCGTGCCCTTCTATCACTGGATTCTGATCGACCTGCCCGCCCGGACGCGGGAGGTGAAAGAGGGCCGGCACAGCGCCGGTATCACCAACCGCGGCAAGCAAGGCCCCTCGGCACCGGAACCGGCGGGCGCCCGGCACGGCCTGAACGACTTCACCATCCTGTTCCTGGAGGACAGGGCGCGGACGGGCGACTATTACGGCTATGATGGTCCCTGCCCGCCGTGGAACGACAGCATCTTCCACCGGTACATCTTCACCATCCATGCCCTGGACATTCCGCGTCTGCCGGTGGTGGGTCCCATCAACGGCACCTCCACCCTGCTGGCCATGGCGGGGCATGTGTTGGACCGGGCCAGCATCGTGGGCGGCTATTCCCTGAACCCGGCCCTGCTGGGCACGAGTTGACACCGGTCACCTTGGGATGCTCCCCCTTACGGGCCCGGCGTCTCCACCGCCACGCCGGCCGTCCGGCCCCGCAGCGGATACAATGCCGCCAGGCTGATGAGGGCGGCACCAGCCAAATAGGCGCCGACATAGGGCAGCCCACCCGATTGGGCCAGCGACTGCGCCAGCACGGGCGCGATGCCGCCACCCAGGATGCCGCCCAGGTTGAAGGTCATGGACGTGCCGGTATAGCGCACCCGCGCCGGGAACAGGCTGGGCAGCCAGGCGCCCAGGGGACCGTAGACGAAGCCCATGACCAGCAAGGCCAGGCACAGGAACAAAGCCACCACCGTCAGCGAGCCGCTGGCCATCATCGGGGCCAGGGCCAGGCCCACCAGCACCGTCATGACGCAGCCGGCCATCAACACCCGGCGGGGCGAGGTCAGATCCGCCCACCAGCCGGCCGCGATGATGCCCACGGCCAGGAACAGGATGGCGCCCAACTGCACCCCGAGGAAGGCCGTGCGGCTGTAGCCCAGGGTGGTGGTGCCGTAGCCCAGGGCGAAGGCCGTGGCGAGGTAGAACAGGGCGAAGCAGGCGATGGCGGCGAAGGTGCCGCCCAAGGTCTGGCGGGGGAAGTCACGCGCCACCTCGGCCAGCGGCACGGCGGGCGGCGGCCCCTCCTCCAGCGCCTTGGCGAAGGCCGGCGTCTCCGTCAGCTTCAGGCGCACCCACAGGCCCAGCAGCACCAGGACGGCGCTGCCCAGGAACGGCAGGCGCCAGCCCCAGTCATGGAACTGGGCCGGCGTCAGGAATTCCCCCAGCAGCAGGAACAGCCCGTTGGCGGCGATGAACCCCACCGGCGCGCCGATCTGCGGAAACATGCCATACCGGGCGCGGTGGCTGGGCGGCGCGTTCTCCACCGCCAGCAGGACGGCGCCGCCCCACTCCCCACCCAGGCCGAAGCCCTGGCCGAAGCGCAGGACGCACAGCAGGAAGGGGGCGAGCCAGCCGATGCTGTCATAGGTGGGCAGCAGGCCGATCAGCACCGTCGATCCGCCCATCAACAGCAACGAGGCCACCAGCGTGGACTTGCGCCCGATGCGGTCGCCGAAGTGGCCAAAGACGATGGAGCCCAGCGGCCGCGCCAGGAAGGCGATGCCGAAACTGCCATAGGCGGCCATCAATTGGGCGGAAGGCGACGCAACGGGGAAGAACAGCGGCCCGAAGACTAGCGAGGCGGCGGTGGCGTAGATGTAGAAGTCATAGAACTCCACCGCCGTGCCCACCAGGCTGGCGACAAGGATGCGCGCCGAAGACGGGGTACCGCCCGCTGCGTTTGACATTTTATTTCAACCCCGATTTTCAACCGTCCTTATCCGTTCCTTGGGGTATGGCGGGCGGATGCCATGAGGTCAAGGCCAAGTCCCGAGATCCTCCTGCATACGGAGCCATTGACAGAAGTTATGAAATATAACAGTGTTGGCCAAGCACGGTTCGTAGAAGACCGGCGGGGAGGATTAAAAGCATGGCTCCAGCACCACACCGCGTTCGCATCGCCGACGGGCCCGCCGCACGTTATGCCGGCCGACACCGTATCGGCCCCGCGCAGCCTTAAGCACCGCCTGTACCCAAGCACCAAACGTCGGCGCCCCGGGCAATCCGGAGGCCGCCCAATAAAATCCGAGGGAGGCATTACAAAATGGTAAAGGCTACTTTACAGGCCACTTCCGCGGCGATGGCGACGGCCATGGCTTTATGCCTGTCCGCATCGGCCCTGGCGCAATCGGCCCCTCAACCCGCAAGCGACACGCTGCAGGAGATCGTGGTGACGGCCGAACGGCGCACCGAGAACCTGCAGAACGTGGCCATCGCCGCCATGGCGATCAGTGGCGACAAGCTGGCCGACAAGGCCGTGACGCGCCTGTCGGACCTGCAGTTCGCCTCGCCCGCCCTGACGGTGACGGATGCCGGCTTGACCCAATCGGTCAACATCCGCGGCATCGGCCTGGCCAGCGGATCGCCCCAAGTGGCCAACGGCGTGGCCACCTATATCGACGGCCTGTTCCAGCCGCCCATCGTCACCACCAACAGCTTCTACGACATCGCCAATGTCGAGGTGCTGCGCGGCCCCCAGGGTACGCTGGTGGGGTCGAACTCCACCGGCGGCGCCATGTTCATCACCAGCAAAAGCCCCGAGCTGGATCGGGTGGAGGGCTATGGCGAGGTCGCCTACGGCAACTACGCCACTGTGGCGACGCAGGGCGCCATCAACATCCCCCTGACCGATACGCTGGCGATCCGCCTGGCGGCCAACCATCGCGAGCACGACAGCTATTATGACGACGTCGGCCCCTATCACAACCAGCCCGGCGGGCTGAACGAGACGGACGGGCGACTGGGCGTGCTGTGGCACCCCGGCGCCTTCCAGGCGTTGCTGAAGGTGGAGGCGGCGAACAAGAACACCGGGGGTTACGCCTACCGCCCCATCCCAGGCACCCAGTATGCCGATGACGCCGTGCCCGGCATCCGCAACCTGGACTACAACGCGCCCACGCAGAATTCCGAACGCGCCATCATCAACAGCCTGGAACTGCGCTATGAGTTCGAGGATGGCATCACCGTGCGGTCGTTGAGCGGCTTCCAGAACAAGCGCATCAACAACCTGTACGACAGCGACGCCACCACCGCCGCGACCCAGACCGAACAACAATATGTGCGCGAACGGGAATGGACGGAGGAGGTCAACATCCTCTCCCCCACCGACGGCGCCTTCAACTGGATCGTCGGCGGCTATTACCAGCGCAACAAGATCGATGTCGACATCCTGAACGAGAACGCGGGATTCCCCACCAACATCGGCACCAAGAACAACAAGCTGACCACCGGCGTCTTCGCCCAGGGCGGCTACAAGATCACGCCGGACCTGGAACTGCAGGTCGGTGCGCGGGAAAGCTGGTTCCATGTCACCGGCGACGGCGGCGTCTACATCGGCCGCGGGATTCCGGGCTTCCCCGGCAACGGCCTGAAGGTGGCCGACACAGCCGGCCGGCATGACGACAGCATGCCCACGGGCAAGGTGGCGCTGAACTGGAAACCCGACGCCGACACCCTGTTCTATGCCTTCGCCGCGCGCGGCTACAAACCGGGCGGCTTCAACTCCTCCACCTCCCAATTCGCCCCGGAAACGGTATGGGATTATGAGGTGGGCTGGAAGACCACGCTGCTGAACGGCCACCTGCGCACGCAGTTGGGTGCCTTCTATAACGACTACAAGGGCTTCCAGTTTGGCCGTATCGACCTGACCAATGGCCAGAACGGCGTGACCAACCTGTCGGACGCGACCATCAAAGGCATCGAGGGCCAGGTGCAGGCCAAATATGGCGGCTTTGGCGTGGATGCCGGCTTCGCCTATGTCGACAGCCAGCTGGGTTCCGTCACCGTGGTCAATTTGCGCCAGCTCCCCTCCGGCACCCTGGGGCCGCAATGCCCCGCTGGCACGGCCAGCAACCCGCCCACCTGTTTCGACTACACCAGCTATCTGCGCACGGGCGGCGGCGGGCCCAACCTGTTCTCGCCCAAATGGACCGGCAATGCCGGCGTCGACTACACCGTCGATCTGCCCGGCGGCATGACCCTGACGCCCCGTCTGAACATCGCCTATGTCGGGCCCAGCTATACCGACATCCTCTATTCCCGCGTGACCGATTACCTGGCCGGCCGCACCCTACTGTCCGCCCTGGTCACGCTGCGCGCCGGCGACTGGACGGTGGAGGCCTACGGCACCAATCTGACCGACCGGAAGTACGTCACCGGCCAGTCCGGCAACAACGAATTCTATGGCGCGCCGCGTGAATACGGCCTGCGCCTGCATGTCGAGTTCTGACCCGCCCAAGAGAGGGAAACATCCCATGCCATCCCGTTCCCGCGCAGCATTGGGCCTGGCCGCCAGCGCCAGCCTGCTGGCCCTAACCGCGACCGCGCACGCGGCGGAACCGGACCTGAAAGGTCGCTGCCTGGCGCTTGAAAAGACCATGGCCGGCCATTGGCCGGACGCCGACACCCGCATCGTCTCGTCCACGCCGCAGGCCGCCGGCCCCATCACCCTGCCACCCATGATGCCGGGCGCCCCAGGCACCCCGGTGCAGCTGCCGGAACATTGCGAAGTCTACGGCGTGATGCATGAGCGAACCGGCGTGGACGGCCAGGCCTACGCCATCCGCTTCCATGTCCGCCTGCCCACTACCTGGAACCAGGGCTTCTTCTTCCAGGGCGGCGGCGGCACCAACGGCGAGGTCGGCAACGCCATCGGCCCAACGGGGTCGGACACGCCACCGGCCCTGCTGCAGGGTTACGCCGTGGTCAGCCAGGACTCCGGCCATGACAACGCCCGCAATACTGATCCGACACACGGCGGCACCGCCGCCTTCGGCTTCGACCCGCAAGCGCGGGCCGACTACGGCAATGCCTCGCTGAAGCCGGTGGCCGACGCGGCCAAGGCCTTGGTCGCGGCCTTCTACGGCAGCACCCCCCACCGTTCCTACTTTGTCGGCTGTTCCAAGGGTGGGGAGGAAGGCATGGTCTTCGCCCAGCAACATCCGGAAGAGTTCGACGGCATCCTGGCCAGCGCCCCCGGCTTCGCCTTGCCCCGCGCCGCGCTGGCCCAGGCGTGGGACGTGCAGGCCTTTGCCGCGTTGGCCAAGGGACCGGACGGCCAACCGTCGTTCCCCCTGCTGTCCGCCGCCTTCAGCGACGCCGACCTGGGCCTTGTCCGCGACGCGGTGCTGGAAGCGTGCGACGCCGACGATGGCGCCAAGGACGGCATCGTCGGTACCTTCGCCCAGTGCACCGCCGCCAAGGTGGCGCCGGCGCTGAAGACCCGCACCTGCGCCGGCGCCAAGGTGGACGGCTGCCTCAGCCCCAACCAGGTCACCGCCATCACCCAGTCCTACGGAGGCCCCCGCACCAAGGCCGGCCAGGCGATCTACAGCGACTGGCCCTGGGATGCCGGTGTGGCCGCCCCCGGCTGGCGCATCTGGAAGCTGGGCTTGGCCGACAAGGTGCCCAGCCTGAACGTCGCCTTGGGCGGCGCCTCGCTGGCCTCGGTCTTCACCACACCGCCCACGCCCCTGCCGCCGGATCCGCAGGCGCTGCTGCGCTGGCAGATGGGCCTGGACATCGACCAGGTGGCGGCTCAGCTGACGGCGACCAGCGCCACGTTCCCCCGGTCAGCCTGGCAGGACGTGTCGGCACGCTCCCCCGACCTGTCCGGCCTCAAGGCGCGGGGCGCCAAGCTGATGGTGCCCCACGGCGCCTCCGACCCCGTGTTCTCCATCAACGACACCTTGGCCTGGTGGCGGGAGGTGGACAGCCGCCAGGGGGGCAAGGCCGCCGCCTTCGTCCGGGTCTTCCCCGTGCCGGGCATGAACCATTGCGCCGGTGGCCCCGCCACCACCCATTACGACGCCTTCGGCGCCCTGGTGCGCTGGGTGGAGCAAGGCCAGGCGCCGGACCGCATCCTGGCCAGCGCCGGGCCGGACACCCCCTGGCCCGGCCGTACCCGGCCCCTGTGCCCCTACCCCAAGGTGGCGCGCTATAAAGGCACGGGTGACCTCAACAGCGCCGACAGCTTCGACTGCGCGTTGTGAGGCCTTACGTCGCCTCCGAGGCCGCCTCCGGGCACACGGCCTCGGGGGCGGCGTCTTCCGGTCGACGTTGATGCCGGCCGACGCACAGGCCAACGCTGGCGACCAGGGCCAGGATGGCCAGGCCCTCCAGCAGGGTGGGCCACCGCGTGTCCCAAAGAAATCCGTACAGCAGGGCGAACAGCGTTTCGAACAGGATCATCTGCCCCACCAAGGTCAGGGGCAGCAAACGGCTGGCCCGGTTCCAAAGGGCGTTGCCGACCACGCTGGCGCCGATGGCCACGCCGGCGCTGACGCCCCAGAACAGCGCCCAATCGCCAACGGCATGCGGTCCAGCGGCATTCGGCGTGGTGTGCCAGAGGAAGGCGGGCAGGGCCAGCAGCAGGGCCAGGGCACCGGTGGCGACACCGGTCAGCAGCGACCAGTCGTGCGCCGACACGGCGGGCAGGCGGGCCAGCCAGCGGCTGTTCAGCACGGCGTAGAGGGTCCAGCAGGCCAGCGCCCCGCCGGCACACGCCAGGCCCAGAAATCGTTCCGCTACCGAAATTTCGCCGACACCTGGACGCCCCATCAGGTCGGCGCCGATGAGCGATACACCGGCCACCCCCAGGGACAAGGGCAGGATCAATGCCCGCAGGGGAACCGCCCCTTGCTCCCGGCTGCCCACCAGGGTGACGGCCATGGGCAGCAGGCCAATGACCAGGGAGGTGGCGGCGACGCCGGCCAAGTGCACGGCGCTGGCCAGGAAAATGTAATAGACGATGTTGCCCAGCAGGCTGAGGCGCAGCAGCGCCAGCCATTCCCCATGCCCCACCTGGGCCTTGAGCAGCCGCCAGCGCGGCAGGATCAGCACCCCCGAGACCAAGCCGTACAGCAGATAGCGCGATGCCGCCAGCTGCAGCGGGGAAAAGGCTTGAAGCACGCGGGGGCCCAGGAACACCACGCCCCAGAACGCCCCCGCCATCACGCCACAGCCGATCCCGGCCAATATGGTCCTGTCCGTCCTCATGCCCCTTCCCCTTTCATCGCCCTGAAAATGGCGAGAGGGCGGCCGCTGCGATAGACGGATCCTCCAATTGTTTGGACCGAGGCTATCACCCCCGCCCATGCTGGCGGCGATAGGCGGCGGGGGTCAGGCCCACGGCGCGGCGCAGCGCGCGGGTCAGCGCGCTCTGGTCGGCATAGCCGGACTGATAGGCGATCTGGGCGATGGACAGGGTGGTGCCGGCCAGCTGGTCCATGACACGGGCCAGGCGCAACGACGCCACGTAGGCCTGGGGCGTCTGGTCCAATTCCTCCCGGAACAGGGCGTGCAGCCGGCTGGCGCTTAGGCCCGCCGTACGCGCCATGATCTCCACCGTCCAGGGCCGCTCGGGCGCCGCCTCCACACGGGCGAGTAGCGCATGCAGGCGTGAGACGGGGCGGGCCGGTTCCGCCATCAGCGTATCCAGCAGCAGGGGCGTCCAGTGCCGGGCGAGGCCGTCCAGGTGCATGCCGCCGCCATCGGCATTGCCGGCCGTCAGGGTAATGAAATCCAGTAGGCGACGCACGGCCGGCGTCATGGGCAGGAAAGTACGGCGGCCCAACCGTTCCAGCACGCGCCCGTCCGGCGCACCGGCTCCCTCACCGCCGGCGCAGTCCACGATCAGGAAGCGATTATCGCCCTCGGCCCGCTGGCAATGCACTTCCCCCGGCAGGACGAAGGCGGCGACGGCGGCATCCACCCGTCCCCCACGTCCGCCCACCTCCATCTCCAGGGTTCCCTGGCAAGGCAGCACGATCTGGGCATGGTCATGGGTGTGGCAAAACCCAACCGAACGATACCGGCGGAAGCTGAGGTGGCTGTCGGCGGAAGAGGCGGTCATGGGTTGCGGGCGCAGATGCGGCCAACGGGGGTTGAGAGGTCAACCCATCGTGTCACGGTTGGCGGCCCCGGGAAAGCACCACCAAGGGTGAAGCCCCCATACCAGTCGCGCCGATCGGGGGCTCCTCGGCGGGGAGATCCAGGAGAGAGAAGAAAAGGAGGCTAAAGTGACGGCGACCACGAACATTAGTCCGGCAACCATCTGTTAACCAATAATCACCCACGAAATCCCTCAGATCTTGGCGCATCGGCGGATATTAAAAATAAATTTAGACTCATAAAAGCGTATTTAATTTCTTAAAAAGCCATCACGCCCTCTAATCAAATGATCAGCGATACTGATGGAATCGGCATTGAAAAAGGCCGGCCTGACGGACGCTAGAGAAACGAGGCCAGATTCTCAAGCTTCAGTCTTTGGGAAATGTATTCCGTCGGCCCGAAATCGGCCACCGGAGGCGGCATTTCCATGCCGCGAACAAGAAAAACCATCAAATGTGGGAGGGTCTCTCGTGACCTTGACGATGAATCATGCCTTGGCACCGGCATGCCGGGCGGCCCGCGGGCGCATGGCGCCCGTGACCGGGGGTCTCTGGGCCATGACCGCCGTGTGCGCCCTGCTGGCCTTGGCGCCGGCCACGGCCCGCGCCAGCGACGCCGATGAACTGCGCAAGCTGCGCCAGCAGATGCAGGAGGCCCAGGCCCAGATGGCGGCCCAGGCCAAGGCCATGCAGGCGATGCAAGATCGGCTGAACACGCTGGAGGCGCAGCAGACCCAGACGGCGGGCCAGACGGCCGCCAGCACCCAGACGGCGGCACAGGCGGCGCAACAGGCCCAGGCCGCCCAGTCCGCGGCGCAAGCGGCGCAGAAGGTGGCGGACGCGGCCGCCCATCCTCAGTTGCCCAAGGACGGCAGCCTGACCTTCTACGGCATCACCCTCTACGGCACCGTCGACATGGGCTTCTCCTACCAGTCGCACGGCGCGGCGCTCAGCCCCTATTACCCGCCAGGGCTGGACTTCCTGGTCAGCAAGAACGGCAACAAGGGCATCGCCTCATTAGCCGGCAACGGCCTCAGCCAGTCCAAGGTCGGCCTGCGCGGGTCGGAGGAGTTCGCCGACGGCTGGTCGGCCCTGTTCAAGGTGGAGACAGGCTTCAACCCGCAGTCCGGCCAGCTGGCCGACGGTCCGCATTCCATGGCGGCCAATAACGGCGTGGCCCTGACCAAGCAGACCGCCAACGGCGATTCCAGCCATGCCGGCCAGGCGTTCAACCGCGCCGCCTATGTCGGCGTCAGTTCCAAGGACTGGGGCACCGTCACCTTCGGCCGCCAGAACACCATCCTGGCCGACAACATCATCACCTACGACCCGCAGCAAAGCTCCTACGCCTTCTCCGTCATCGGCTTCTCGGGCCTGACGGGCGGCGGCGGCAGCACGGAGGACTTCCGTCTCGATAATTCCGTCAAGTACATGAACAAGTTCGGGCCGCTGCACCTGGGCGCCATGTACCAATTCGGTGAGGATAACGGCGGCATGCACGGCAACGCCCTGCAGTTGAACGCCGGTGCCGAGGTCAGCGGGCTGTCCGTGGACGCCACGTATGCGCAGAAGCAGGACATGGTGTCGGCGGGCAGTCTGACCGCGGCCCAGGTGACCCAAGCCACCGCGCTGGGATACAGCCCCAGCAACTCACTGGCGGCCACCATTTCCGACAACACGTCCTACGCGCTGATGGGGTCCTATGTCCTGGACCCGCAGTGGAAGCTTTATGCCGGTTACGAGCACATCGACTTCGCCAATCCTTCCGTCCCCCTGCGCGCCGGTTCGATCGACATCGGCGGCTATACCCTGGCCTTCGTGAACAATAGCGCCTTCGTCCACGACAAGATCATCCAGGTCACCTGGGCCGGCGCCCGCTATGCCGTCACGCCCAAGGTGGATTTGTCGGCGGGCTTCTACCACTACGACCAGAACAGCTTCGGGGCCAAGAGCTGCTCCGACGCCAGCACCGCCACCTGCTCCGGCACGCTGAACGCCTATTCCCTGGTGGCCGACTACCGCTTCGCCCGCCGCTTCGACGCCTATCTGGGCGTCATGTACTCCGAGGTCGCGGGCGGCTTGGCGGCGGGTTACCTGCATACCGACAACATCTCTCCCACCACGGGTGTCCGGTTCAACTTCTAGAACTTGCCCCATAGCGAAGCGGGCGGCGGCCGCCGCCGCCCGCACGCCGCATCATCAGTACCGATCCTCATCGATGCGCTTGTCCATGATGGCGTGCTCCACCGCGTGCCGCGCCTCTTCCAGGTGATGGAAGGCGGCGTTGCGCCAACCCGCGGCGCGGGGATTGTCTTCCTCGGACCGCAGGTCGCGCTCGGCGGTGGCGATCAGGTCCAGCGCCTTGGTGAGACGGCCCCGATGGTTGATGTTGGCGTCGATGGGCGGGTTCCAGTTAGGGTCCTTGCCATCGTCATAGCTGGCGTGGCGGATTTCGCCGATGGCGCCGTTCACATGGTCGATGGCGGCGAACTGGTCACGCACCACGTTGTATTCCGCCGGGCGATCCAGCAGGGCGCGGGCCATGCGCAGATCAGACAGGGCGTGCAGATAGGCGGGGTGGGCCGGCTGGGCGTGCGCCGGACCGGGCGCGGTGGCGCAGGCCGACGCGGCCATCAGAACCAGGGCGGCGCCCAAGACTTTGATATGCTTCATGATGGTTTGCTCCTTCCTTCCAGGCGGCGGTTACCCCCAACCGGGCCCGTCCGTCCTTTCGTCCGCCCACGGTCGCGGCGGATTGGAGCCGAAATGGGGCGCGGCGGCGGCGTGTCCACGGCACGCCCCGCGCCAAAACCGCGCACCCGAAAGATGCATGACCCGTGGGCCAATACGCCGAAGATCATGTTAATTATTTGAAATATATAGATAGTTGACGAATGCTCAGGCCCTGCCTGTCGGTGCGGCCAGGCCTTCGGGCCGCGACGGGTCGTCTTTTTCCCGCCGTATCACCCAGCGAGAACCGGTCCACGACCTGATCAACGCGAGGTGCCCGGCACCATGGAAAGCACTGTAATATTGGGCAGCCTGTCCGGAATAATGAGCGCCTACAACCTGTCCCAAGGCCAACTGGGCTGGTCCATGCTGCTGGCCCTGAAGCAGACCCTGGACAGGCACCTGGCCCAGGATGAAGCCGAGGACGGAACACCCGCCGACGGCGGGCTGCCCGGCACGCCCTCTTGACCCCCTTCAGGCGGTCAGGCGACCGCCGGCGCTGGCCTTTTCCCACAACAGGGGGGCCGGCTTCCAGAACTGGCCCTGATAGCCCTCCAGGAAGCCTTCCATCAAGCGCAGCACGTTTTCCAGCCCCAGGCTGTCGGCGTGGAACATCGGCCCACCCTTGTGAGCGGGAAAGCCGTAGCCGTTGAGATAAACGACGTCGATGTCCGATGCGCGCTGGGCGATGCCCTCGCCCAGCAGGGCCGCCCCTTCGTTGGCCAACGCCAGCAGGCAGCGGGCCACGATCTCCTCATCCCCGATGACGCGGGGGCTGAGGCCGAATTCCTGGGCGATCTCCTTGGCGTGGGCTTGGGCCAGGGCATCGACCTCCGGATCCGTTTCCCGCGCCCGGGTGGCTGGGTCGTACTGGTAATAGCCCTTGCCGGTCTTCTGTCCGAACCGGCCCAGCGCGCAAATCTTGTCGGGGAAGGTGGAGTAGGGGCGTTCATCGCCCAACGCCTTGCGGCCGGCGCGGATGGCGCGGCCAATGTCGTTGCCCGCCAGGTCCATCATGGCGAAAGGCCCCATGGCCATGCCCCAGCGTTCCAGGGCGCCGTCCACCTGCCAGGGCAGCACGCCTTCATCCACCAGGAAATAGGCCTGGCGCAGGTATTCCTCGACCATGCGGTTGCCGATGAAGCCGTTGCAGACGCCGGCGACGACACCGACCTTGCCCAGCTTGCGCGACAGCGCCATGGCCGTGGCCAGCACCTCGGGCGCGGTCTCGGCCCCCCGCACCACCTCTAGCAGGCGCATCACCGGCGCCGGGCTGAAGAAGTGCAGGCCCACCACGCTTTGCGGACGGCTGGTGATGGCGGCGATGGCGTCCAGATCCAGGGTGGAGGTGTTGCTGGCCAGGATGGCGTCCGGCCCGCAGACCTTGTCCAGGGTGCGGAAGATATCCTGCTTCACGCCCATATCCTCGAACGCGGCCTCGATCACCAAATCGACAGCGGCGCAGGCCGCCAGATCAGTGGCGGTGTGCAGGCGGCCGAGGCGGCGGTCCCGCTCGGCCCCATCCATGCGGCCCTTGGCCACGGCGGCGTCATAGCCCTTGGTGATGCCGGCGACACCCTTCTGCACCCCGGCCTCATCCCGGTCCAGCAGGATGACCTCCAGCCCGGCGTTGACGGCCACGGTGGCGATGCCGGCCCCCATGGTGCCGGCGCCGATGACCGCCACGCGTTCGATGGCCCGGGGCTGCACGTCGGGGCTCAGCCCCTCGATCCGGGCGGCGCGGCGCTCGGCGAAGAAGGCGTATTGCAGCGCCTTAGATTCCGGCGTCACCACCAGCTCGCGGAACAGGTTGAATTCCCGCTGCAGTCCCTGGCTGAAGGGCAGCTCCACCGCCGCCCGCACCGCCTCGATGCAGGCCAGCGGCGCCGGCAGCGGTCGCTTCAGCCCATCGATCTGACGCTGGAACCAGTCGGCACCGGCATCGGCCGGCATCTCCGCCCGCTGCAGGGACAGGCGCGGCTTGGCGCCGTCGCGGGCCGCTTGCCTGGCCACGGCCACCGCGTCCTCAATCAGATCACCGGTCGAAAGGGTGGCCAGGCCCAGCTTGGCCGCCGTGGCGGCGTTCACCGGTGCGCCGGACAGGATCATGTCCAAGGCCGCCTTGACACCGATGGCGCGGGGCAAGCGCTGGGTGCCGCCGGCACCGGGCAGGATACCCAGCTTCACCTCCGGCAGGCCCAGGGTGGCATTGGCGGCGACCACGCGGTGGTGACAGCCCAGCGCCACCTCCAGCCCGCCGCCCAGGCAGGTGCCGGCGATGGCGGCCACCACCGGCTTGGCCGCCTGGTCCAGATCGATGATCACATCGGGCAGCGTGGGCACGGCCGTGGCCCCACCCCGGGTGCCGGCGGCGAACTCCTCGATGTCCGCCCCGGCCGAGAAGTGGCGCGTGCCGCCGGTCAGCACCACGGCCTCGACCCCCGGCTTGGTCATGACCATCGCCAGGGCGGCGCGCAGGTCGCGGCGCAGCGCCAGGTCGAAGCTGTTGACCGGCGGGCGGTCCAGAGTCAGGACGGCGACGCCGTCGCGGATATCGATGTGCACCGGCATGGGGCGGCTTCCTTCCTGGTGAGGGTTGGGCTCAAACGGCTTCGATGACGGCGGCGATACCCTGCCCGCCACCAATGCACATGGTGACCAGCGCACGCCTGCCGCTCACCCGACGCAGCTCATAGACCGCCTTCACCAGGTTGATGGCGCCGGTGGCGCCCACCGGGTGGCCCAGGGAAATGCCGCTGCCATTAGGGTTCACCCGATCGGGGTCGAAGTCCAGCTCACGCGCCACGGCGCAGGCTTGCGCCGCGAAGGCCTCATTGGATTCGATGACGGTCAGGTCCTGCACCGTCAGGCCGGTGCGGGCCAGCAGCTTGCGCGTCGCCGGGATGGGTCCGATGCCCATGTAGGCCGGGTCCACCCCGGCGTGGGCATAGCCCACCAGGCGGGCCAGCGGCGTCAGGCCCAGGCGCTTCACCGCCTCGCCCGAGGCCAGCACCACGGCGGCAGCGCCATCGTTGATGCCCGAGGCGTTGCCGGCGGTGACGGTGCCGTCTTTCTGAAACACGGTACGCAGCTTGGCCAAATCCCCCGGCGCCAGGTCCGGGCGCACATGCTCGTCCGTGGCGAACTGCACCGTTTGGCGCTTCACCGTCACCTCCACCGGCAGGATCTGCTCGGTGAAGCGGCCCTCGGCCTGGGCGCGGGCGGCACGGCGGTGGCTTTCCAGGGCCAGCGCGTCCTGGTCATCGCGGCTGATGCCATAGCGCTGCGCGACCCTCTCCGCCGTCACCCCCATCAGGTTGCGGTCGAAGGGGTCGGACAGGGCGCCGTTGAGATAGTCTACCACGCGGGCATCGCCCATCTTGCTGCCCCAGCGGGCATCGGGCAGCAGATAGGGCGCGCGGCTCATGTTCTCCGCCCCGCCGGCCACCGCCACGTCGCAGTCGCCGAGCAGGATGCTTTGGGCCGCCGACACCACCGCCTGCAGGCCGGAACCGCACAGGCGGTTGACGGTCAGGGCCGGGACCTCCACCGGCAGCCCGGCGCCGATGCCGGCCACGCGGGCGAGATAGGCGTCGCGCGGCTCCGTCGGGATGACCTGGCCGAAGACGACATGGCCCACGGCGTCGTTGGCCACGCCGGCGCGGTCCAGCGCGGCACGGGTCACCTTGGTCGCCAGTTCGCCGGGGGCGATGTCCTTCAGCGCGCCACCGAAATCGCCGATGGCCGTGCGGACGCCGGAAACGATGAACACCTCGGTCATGGTGCTTTTTCCTATCTGGGGCCAGCGTCAGAAGCCGGCGGGATCGAAGGTCTGGGTCAGGTCGCTGCGCCGGCCGACGATGCCCAGCCAGACATCGACGCGCGGCACCTCAGTCTCAAAGAAGAAGCGGCAGGCGGCCAGCTTGCCGGCACGGAAGGCCGTCTCGTCCGGGTCATCGGTGGCGGCCAGGCTGCCCGCCACCACCGCCTGGTCCAGCCACTGCCAGGCCACCACGGCATGGCCGAAGGCCGACAGGAAGGAGGTCGCCTGGGCCAGGCTGGCGACATCGTCGCCGGCAGCCTTCAGGTGGCCCACCAGGGCGCCGATGCGGGCCCAGGTAACGTCCAGCACATGGGCGAAGTCGGCCAAGGCCGGCAGATGGCGCGCCCGCTCCACCGTCGCGGTCACCCGGTGCCGCAGCGTGGCCAGGGAGGCACCGTCATCCTTCAGGGTCTTGCGCCCCATCAAGTCCAGGCCCTGCACGCCCGTGGTGCCCTCATGGATGGGGTTCAGGCGGTTGTCGCGGTACAGCTGCTCCACATCGAAATCGCGGGTGTAGCCGTAACCGCCATGCACCTGGATGGCCAGGTCGTTGGCGGCCAAGCCCCATTCCGAGGGCCAGGTCTTGGCGATGGGGGTCAGCAGGCTCAGAAGGCCGGCCGCCTCATCCCGTCCCTCGGCCGGCCCGTGCAGTTCCTCATCCACCAGCCGGGCGCAATACAGCACCAGGGCCAGCGCGCCCTCGGCGTAGGCCTTCTGCGCCAGCAGCAGGCGGCGCACGTCGGGGTGGTCGATGATCGCGATGGGCGCGCCCCCTCTGCCGCCAATCGGCCGCCCTTGGCGGCGGTCGCGGGCGTAATCCACCGCCAGGCGGTAGCCGCGGTAGCCCAGCATGGCGGCCCCGAGGCCAACGGAAATGCGGGCGCTGTTCATCATCTGGAACATGATGGGCAGGCCCTGCCCTACCCCGCCCACGCGGTAGCCCACGGCCCCGGCGATGCCGCCCGGCCGGTGGTGCGCGCCCTCACCGAAGTTCAG
Organism: Nitrospirillum amazonense; assembly: GCF_007828035.1. GTDB lineage: Bacteria > Pseudomonadota > Alphaproteobacteria > Azospirillales > Azospirillaceae > Nitrospirillum > Nitrospirillum amazonense. Next base: position 554,189 of record NZ_VITV01000003.1, read on the forward strand.
CAGGCAATTGGCGGTGCCGCGATAGCCCATCTTGTGGTTCAGGCCCGCCACCACCACGTCGTTGCGCTGGCCGGCGTAGTCCGAGCCCGAGACCAGAACCTTGGGCACGACGAACAGGCTGATGCCCTGGGTGCCGGGGATCAGCTTGCCGTCCGGACCCGGCACCTTGGCCAGCACCAGGTGGATGATGTTCTCGCTGGCGTCCTGGTCGCCGCCGGAGATCCACATCTTGTTGCCGAACAGGCGATAGCGGGCACCCAGCCCGTCATCGCCATCGGGCACCGCGCGGGTGGCGATGTCGGCCAGCGAGGACCCGGCCTGGGGCTCTGACAGGCACATGGTGCCGAAGTAGCGGCCCTCGATCTCCGGCAGGGCGCAGGCTTTGACCAACGCCTCGTTGGCGTAGCGCACCAGCAGCTTGGCGTTGCCGGTGGTCAGCATGGGATAGGCCGACGTCGCCACATTCGCGGCCATGAAGTGCGCCATGGCGGCGCTGTAGGCCAGTTGCGGCAGTTGCAAACCGCCGACCTCGGCATCGAAGGGGGCGGCGAACATGCCGACCTCCGCGAAGGCGGCCAGCGCCTGATGGATGGCGGGCAGGATGCGCACCTGCCCCTCCACCAGGTGCGGCTCCTGGCTGTCGGCTGCCTTGTAATGGGTCAGGAAGGTGTCCGCCGCCACCCGTCCGGCGATATCCAGCATGGCGTCCACGGTTTCCACGCTGTGATCCTGGAAATGTGGGTAGGCCAGCAGGCCCTTCAGGTCCAGCCAGTCATGCAGCAGGAAGCCGAGGTCGCGGGCGCGCACCGGGGGCGTGGTCATGGGTGGCTCCTTCCTGCTGGCTTCAGATGACGCTGACGCCGCCGTCCACGGCCAGGATCTGGCCGGTGATGTGGCCGCCGGCGGCCGTGGCCAGCAGCAGGGCGGCACCCTTCAGATCCTGGTCGTTGCCCAGCTTGCCCAGGGGGGTGCCCGCCACCAGGTCGGCCTCATGCTTGGCCAGGGTGCCGCGCGTCATCTTGGACGGGAAGAAGCCCGGCGCCAGGGCGTTGACGGTGATGCCATAGGGGCCCCATTCCGCCGCCAGCACGCGGGTCATGTTGACCAGGGCGCCCTTGGTGGTGCCATAGGCGACGGTGCCCACCATACGCGGGTGGTGTCCTTGCAGTCCGGCGATGGAGGCGACGTTGACGATGCGCCCCCGCTTCAGGGGCAGCATGGCGGCCCGCGCCACGGCCTGGGTCAGGAAGAACACGGCGTTGAGGTTCAGGTCCACCACCTTGGCCCACTGTTCCGGCGTGTGGTCCTGCGCCGGGGCACCCCAGGTGGTGCCGGCGTTGTTCACCAGCACGTCGATGCGGCCCAGGTCCGCCATCACCTTCTCCACCAGCGGGGCCATGGCCTCTTGGCGGCTGAGGTCGGCGGGAATGGCGGTGGCGGTGATGCCCTGGCCGGCCAGGTGGGCCACGGCGGCCTCCAGCTCCTCCGCCTTGCGGGCCACCAGTACGGGATGGGCACCGAACTCACCCAGCGCCTCCGCGATCTGCAGGCCCAGCCCGCGCGATCCGCCGGTGATCAAAGCCACCTGGCCGGACAGGTCGAACAGGCGATGCAAAGCATCCGTCTTGGGGGCGGCGAGCGAAGACATGATGGGCGTTTCCTCCTGTCGTTCGGCATCCCGGATGCGTTGCCGGGGCCGGTATTTACCCGTGGCCCGGTCCCCTTCGGGGCGGTTGCCGGGCGGGGGCACTGTATGCCATTGTTCGTTTGTTGGACAATTGAAATATCGCCCTGAAAACACAAGATCAATTCCGGCACGCGGCGGCTTGTGCTAGAGGGGCTTTCATAAGGACGGGCCGCAGTGAACTGCCGCCTGGGGTTTCATCATCCGCACGGGACCAGTGTCGGGCCTATTCGGCACGGCGGGCAAAGGGGCATTCGGCGCATGGCGTTCGCACGGCTGGCCATCCTGCCCACCTATAAGGTGGTCAGCGACACCATAGAGCGGGAGATACTGGCCGGCAGGTTGAACGCCGGGGATATCCTGCCGACGGAGACGGAACTGGCTGACCAGTTCGGCGTCACCCGCCACACCGTGCGCGAGGGCATCCGCATCCTGGAGCAGAGCGGCCTAGTACGGCGGGAGGCCGGGCGGCGCCTTTATGTCGCCGAACCCCACTACGGCGACCTGGCGCCCCGCCTGTCCCGCGCCATGGTGATGCAGCGCGTCACCTTCCGCGAGTTGTGGGAGGTGTCGATGGATCTGGAGCCCAGCGCCGCCGCCCACGCCGCCGGCCGCATCGACGCCAGCCGCCTGGCGCAGCTGCGTGCCAATGTGGAGGCGACGGAGGAGGCCATCACCGCCGGTGCCTCCATCATCCCGCTGGACGTCGCCTTCCACATCCTGGTGGCGGAGGCGGCGGGCAACCGCGCCCTGCTGCTGGCGCGCGAGCCGGTGACCCAGCTGTTCTATCCCGCCCTGGAACGGCTGTTCCGCCATCCAAAGACGTCGGCGGTGGGCCCCCGCCGCCTGGTGGAAGCCCACCGGCGCATCGTCGAGGCCCTGGCCGACGGCGACGCCGAGGTGGCGCGGGAATGGATGCGCAAGCACATGGTGGATTTCCGCCGGGGCTACGACACCGCCGGGCTGGACCTGGACGAGGCCTTGGATCCCACCGCGGCGCCGCCCGCCGCCCCCCCGCCACGGCGGTGAACCACCACCGTGGCGCGAGACATTTTCCTGTTTCGCGCACGCAGCAATTGCGGTCACAACCCTGGCTCCGGCCCTTAACAGGTCGGTAACCATAAACCGTTGGTGGTGCTGACAGATTCCGAATCGGGCGACCGTTTCGGATGGAACGGATGCGCACATGCCCTTTTAACCGTGAATGGCGGTTGAACCTCGGGCACGGCTGGCCTACGCCATACGCATGTCATAGGATGGCAATCGTGTGCCCGTCCGGACAATTTGCCGGCCGCATTGGAAATACTGCAGCGATATCAAGCCACTATATCCATTTATGCCACGACGCACCCGCGCGTACGCGGACCGGTGGGGTGCCCGCCCTTGGACCAATTGTCCAATCCCCCCTACACAATGAACTCGATAAATGACGCGGCGGAGGTCTAGTTCTTTTGCAGTGCGAAACCTCACGCGACGCGGCGGGGTGGCGTGCCTTGCGTGCGGGCCGGCAAGGGTCAGCATTGAGGGGTCAACACCACAACCCAAGCGCGCCAATGGCTAAGCGCCCAAAAATTAGAATCATGAGTTGACGATCAATCACGGCTTTACGTGGACAGAATGACTGCGACCCTTAGAATTTTGCGGAGCCTTCGCGGCCGCACAAAATCCCTGGCGGCACTCATGGCCGCTGCGCCTTTCCTCAGCGGCTGCGACATGGCCCTGCTGGATCCGGCGGGCCCCATCGGTGCCGAGGAAAAGTCGATCATCATCCTGGCCACGTGCCTGATGCTCATCGTCGTGATCCCCGTCATCGCCATGATCTTCCTGTTCGCCTGGCGCTACCGCGCCTCGAACAAGGCGGCGACCTTCAAGCCGGACTGGGACCACTCTTCCAAGATCGAGCTGGCGGTGTGGGGCATCCCCTGCGTCATCATCGCCGTGCTGGCCTATGTCACCTGGGTGTCTTCGCACACCCTGGAGCCCAGCCGTGAGCTGGTCGCCGACAAGAAGGCCGTCGAGGTCGAAGTCGTCTCGATGGACTGGAAGTGGCTGTTCATCTACCCCGAGCTGAACATCGCCTCGGTGAACGAGCTGGCCTTCCCCGCCGGCACCCCGGTCCACTTCAAGCTGACCTCGGCCACGGTGATGAACTCCTTCTTCATCCCGCGCCTGGGCAGCCAGATCTACACCATGCCCGGCATGGAGACGAAGCTGAGCCTGCTGGCCGACGCCGCCGGCGACTTCGACGGCCTGTCCGCCAACTACAGCGGCGGCGGCTTCTCCGACATGCATTTCGTGGCGCACGCCATGACCGACGACGCCTTCGCCCAGTGGGTGGAGAAGGCGCGCGCCGGCGAGGGCAAGCTGACGATGGCCAAGTACCGTGATCTCGCCAAGCCCAGCGAGAAGGACCCGGTCTCCTACTACGCCGAGGTCGAGCCCACGCTCTACCACGACATTCTCAACAAGTGCTCGGACGGTTCCACCTGCATGGACGCGGCGGTCAGCCTGGCGATGGCCAAGGAAGTGGCCGGCGGCGACCTCCAGCTGTGCAATCCCGCCAAGCCGAGGGGTTAATCCATGTTCGGTAAACTGACTCTCGAGGCCATTCCCTACCACGAGCCCATCATCATGGGCGCCGTGGCGATGATGGTCCTGGGTGGTGCGGCCCTGTTCGCGGGCATCACCTTCTTCCGCCTGTGGGGCCCCCTGTGGTCCAAGTGGTTGACCTCGGTCGACCACAAGAACATCGGCATCATGTACATTATCCTGGCGCTGGTCATGCTGCTGCGTGGCTTCGCCGACGCCGTGATGATGCGCACCCAGCAGGCGATGGCCTCCACCGGCGCCGCCGGCCCGCTGCCGCCCGAGCACTTCGACCAGATCTTCACCGCCCACGGCGTCATCATGATCTTCTTCATGGCGATGCCCTTCATGGTCGGCCTGATGAACATCGTCGTGCCGCTGCAGATCGGCGCGCGCGACGTGGCGTTCCCCTACCTGAACAACCTCAGCTTCTGGCTGACGGCCGCGGGCGCGCTGCTGATCAACATCTCGCTGGCGGTGGGTGAATTCGCCCGCACCGGCTGGCTGGCCTATCCGCCCCTGTCGGAGCTGCAGTACAGCCCCGGCGTCGGTGTCGACTATTACCTGTGGGCCCTGCAGATTTCGGGCGTCGGCACCCTGCTGGCGGGCGTGAACATGATCACGACCATCCTGAAGATGCGGGCCCCGGGCATGACGCTGATGCGCATGCCGATTTTCACCTGGACCACGCTCTGCTCCAACATGCTGATCGTGGCGGCCTTCCCCATCCTGACGGCCACGCTGGCGATGCTGTCGCTGGACCGTTACCTGGGTATGCACTTCTTCACCAACGACGGTGGCGGCAACGCCATGATGTACGTGAACCTCATCTGGGCCTGGGGCCATCCTGAGGTGTACATCCTGGTCCTGCCGGCTTTCGGCATCTTCTCCGAAGTCATCTCCACCTTCTCGTCCAAGAAGCTGTTCGGCTACACCTCGATGGTCTACGCCACGGTCTGCATCACCGTGCTGTCGTTCATCGTGTGGCTGCACCACTTCTTCACCATGGGCGCCGGCGCCAACGTGAATGCCTTCTTCGGCATTTCCACGATGATCATCTCCATCCCCACCGGCGCCAAGATCTTCAACTGGCTGTTCACCATGTATCGCGGCCGGGTGCAGTTCACCGTTCCGGTGCTGTGGACCCTGGGCTTCATGGTCACTTTCGTCATCGGCGGCATGACCGGCGTGCTGATGGCGGTGCCCGCCGCCGACTTCGTCCTGCACAACAGCCTGTTCCTGATCGCCCACTTCCACAACGTCATCATCGGCGGCGTGCTGTTCGGCTACCTGGCCGGCTTCACCTACTGGTTCCCCAAGGCCTTCGGCTTCAAGCTGAACGAAACCTTGGGCAAGGTGTCGTTCTGGTGCTGGCTGGTCGGCTTCTACCTGGCCTTCATGCCCCTGTACGCCCTGGGCCTGATGGGCATGACCCGCCGCATGAACCATGTCGACAACGTCGTCTGGCACAACTACCTGCTGGTCGCGGCCCTGGGTGCGGCGGTCATCGCCTGCGGCATCGGCGCCTTCGTCCTGCAGATCCTGGTCAGCGTGCTGAACCGCAAGGCCCTGCGCGACCTGACCGGCGACCCGTGGAACGGCCGCACGCTGGAGTGGGCGACCTCGTCCCCGCCGGCGTTCTACAACTTCGCCGTCGACCCGGTCGTCACCAGCCGCGACGCCTTCTGGGAGCAGAAGCAGACTACCGGTGCCGGCCTCCAGCCCCTGCCGGCCTACGGCAAGATCCACATGCCCCACAACACGGGCACGGGCGTCATCCTCGGCGGCTTCATCGCCGTCCTGGGCTTCGCGCTGATCTGGCACATCTGGTGGCTGGCGGTCGCCGCGTTCGCCGCCGCCGTGGCGGTGGGCATCGGCCACACCTTCAACGAGAACCGGGACTACTACGTCCCCTCCGAGACGGTGGCCGAGACCGAGGGCAAGTACTTCAAGCAACTGACGTCGCAGGTCTAAGACGATGAGCAACGCACATTCCGTCGCGGCCGCCGACGCGGCCCTGCTTAATGCCGTGGAGGCTCATGACGAGCACCACCACGACGATGGTTCCAAGACCACGCTGGGGTTTTGGATCTACCTGATGAGCGACTGCATCCTGTTCGCCGCCGTGTTCGCGGCGTTCGCGGTGCTGCGCGGACAGACGGCCGGCGGGCCGGACGCCAAGGAGCTGTTCAGCCTGCCCTACGTGGCCGGTGAAACCGCCTTCCTGCTGGTGTCCAGCTTCACCTACGGCATGGCCATGATCGCCGCCGAGAAGCAGAAGCAGTCGGCCACCCTGCGGTGGCTGGGTGTCACCCTGCTGCTGGGCCTGGGCTTCATGTTCATGGAACTGCATGAGTTCGCCGAGCTGATCGGCGAGGGTGCGGGCCCCGACCGGTCGGCCTTCCTGTCGTCGTTCTTCACCCTGGTCGGCACCCACGGCCTGCACGTCCTGTCCGGCATGGTCTGGATGGTGACGCTGATCGCCCATGTGCTGCGCCGCGGCCTGACCCACGCCAACATCGTCCGCCTGACCTGCCTCAGCCTGTTCTGGCACTTCCTGGACATCGTCTGGATCGGCGTGTTCACCATCGTCTACCTGTCGGGAGTGGCCGCGTGATGGCTACCGCACACACCACTGCTCACGGCCATGATCATGGCCACCATGGCGAGGGCGCTCACGGCAGCGTGAAGTCCTACATCGTCGGCTTCGTCCTGTCGGTCATCCTGACCGCCATCCCCTTCGGCCTGGTCATGTCCGGCGCCCTGCCGGCCGGGACCGCCATCCCGGTGTGCTTCGGCCTGGGCATCGTCCAGATCATCGTGCACCTGGTCTACTTCCTGCACATGAACAGCTCGTCGGCCCGGTCCTGGAACATGGCCGCCTTCCTGTTCACACTGCTGATCGTCGCCATCCTGGTGGTTGGTTCCTGGTGGGTCATGCTGCACCTGAACGCCAACATGATGCCGGGCGCCATGCCCATGGAGTAAGGCGTCTTCCCGGGGGCAGGGCTGGATCAGCATCCTCCCCTCCCCCCGGGCGCTTTCCCACCAAACCCGCGCTGTTGACCACCGTGCCGTTGGGCACCGTCAGGGCGACCACGAGACCACCCGGCCCCCTGCGGCGGGATGGCCCCGTGGTCGCCTTCGTCATTGCCGGCCCCCCGTTGAACCGTTAGTCCTACCGGAAAAGACATCCGTCACCGGGAGGGACTAGGGACAGGATGGAAGAGATTTCGATCCAGGACACCACCAACAAGAAGAACCTGCTTCTTCTTGTGACCCTGCGATGGCTGGCGGTCGGCGGCCAGGTGGCGACCATCGCCATGGCCCAGGCCTGGTTCGATATCGAACTGCCCCTCATTCCCATGGCCGGGGTGGTTCTGTTCCTGGTGCTGCTGAATCTGGTCAGCCTGTACCGCAGCCGCACCAGCCCGCACATCGCCAATGGCGAACTGTTCCTGGGCCTGCTGCTGGACGTGGCCGCCCTGACGGTGCAGCTGTACCTCAGTGGCGGCGCCACCAACCCCTTCGTCTCGTTGTTCCTGCTGCAGGTCATCTTAGGCGCCGTGCTGTTGCAGCCGGCCCTAACCTGGACCCTGGTGGGCCTCACCAGCGCCTGCTTCGTCGGCCTGACGGCCTATCACCGGGACATCGCCCTGTTCTCCCAGGGGCTGGCCTCGGCCGGAGGGGCCTGGCCCCGGGTGTTCGACCTGTACCTGGCCGGCACCTTCATCTGCTTCCTGCTGGCTTCCGTGCTGGCGGTCAGCTTCGTCACCCGCATCAACGGCAACCTGCGCCAGCGCGATGCCCGCCTGTCCGATCTGCGGCAGAAGTCGGTGGAGGAGGACCACATCGTGCGCATGGGGCTGCTGGCCTCGGGTGCCGCGCATGAGCTGGGAACGCCCCTGGCCACCCTGTCCGTCATCCTGAACGACTGGCAGCACATGCCGGCCAACGAGCGCGACGCCGAACTGCTGGACGACGTGGCGGAGATGCAGGCGGCATTGGCCCGCTGCAAGGAGATCGTGTCGCGCATCCTGCTGACGGCGGGCGAGGCGCGGGGCGAAGGGGCGGAGCGCACGACCCTGGTGCGGTTCCTGGACGCCGTGGTGGCGGACTGGCGCCGGGCTCACGCCGACCGCGCCATCGACTACACCAACCACATCACCGACGATGTGGCCATCGTGTCCGACACCGCCATCAAGCAGAGCCTGTTCAACGTCTTCGACAACGCGTTGGAGGCCAGCCCCGCCTGGGTCGGTATCGACGTCGCCTGCCATGACGGCCTGCTGACCGTCACGGTGCAGGACCGCGGGCCGGGCTTCGCGCCCGACATCCTGGCCCGTTTCGGCAAGCCTTACCAGTCCACCAAGAACAAACCAGGCCGTGGCCTTGGCCTCTTCCTTACGGTCAATGTGGCGCGCAAACTGGGTGGCCGGGTAACCGCCGACAACAACCCAGCCGGTGGCGCCACCGTGGAACTGCGCCTGCCCATCGAATCGCTAATAATCGCGGATGGGGTGATCGAGGATGCCGATGATGGACGATAATCCCATTGCCGACGAGGACGCCCCCGTCCTGCTGATCGTGGAAGACGACCCGTCCTTCGGCCGGGCGCTGAAACGGTCGTTCGAGCGGCGGGGATATCATGTGGTGAGCTGCGACCGGGCGGAAGCCGTGCCCGACCTGCTGACCAAAGAGGCGCCCGACTTCGCCGTGGTGGACCTGAAGCTGGCCGGGGCCTCCGGCCTGGAATGCGTGAAGATGCTGCACGCCCATGATCCGGAGATGAAGATCGTGGTGCTGACCGGCTTCGCCAGCATCGCCACGGCGGTGGAAGCCATCAAGCTGGGGGCCTGCCACTACCTGGCCAAGCCGTCCAACACCGACGACATCGAGGCCGCCTTCGGCCGCACCGAGGGCGACAGCGGCGTCGGCCTGACCACCCGCGCCACCTCCATCAAGACGCTGGAGTGGGAACGCATCCACGAGACCCTGGCCGATACCGGCTTTAACGTCTCGGAAGCCGCCCGCCGCCTGGGCATGCACCGCCGGACCCTGGCCCGCAAATTGGCCAAGCAGCGCGTCAGTTAATTCCGGTTGACGGCACAACCTTGGCTGGCTGGAAATGGGCCCCACCAGAAAACGGGAGGGGTCATGGATCTGTTCAGCCTGGAAGGAAAGCGGGCGCTCATCACCGGATCGACACGGGGCCTTGGGCACGCCATCGCCCTGGAAATGGCCCGCGCCGGCGCGACAGTCATCATCTCCAGCGAAGTGCCGGACGACTGCGCCCAGGTGTCGGCGGCGTTCGCGGCCCAGGGGTTGAGCGCCCTGGCCATTCCCTGCGACGTCAGTGATGACAACGCCCTGGACGACCTGGCGGCCGCCGCGGAAAGTCGGCTGGGCGGTATGGACATCCTGGTCTGCAACGCCGGCCTGAACCTGCACAACGGCCCCAGCGCCACCACACCGGATGAGGCCTATGACCGTGTCATGGCCATCAATCTGCGCAGCGCCTTCCGCCTATGCAACCGTATCGCTCCGTCCATGGCGGCACGGGGGGACGGTGCCATCATCCTGATGTCCAGCCTGTCCGGCTTGCGCGGCAACCGCGGGCTGGGCGTCTATTCCATGACCAAGGCGGCCCTGGCGCAGATGGCGCGCAACATGGCGGTGGAGTACGGCCCCGGCAATGTGCGGGTCAACGCCATCTCCCCCGGCCTGATCGACACCGACCTATCGGCGGTGTTCAAGGCCGACCCGGCCCGTTTCGAGAAGCGTATGGCCCAGACGCCCCTGCGGCGCATGGGCACGCCGCGCGAGATCGCGGGCACCGCCGTCTACCTGGCCTCCGCCGCCGGCGCCTTCGTCACCGGTCATAACCTTGTGGTGGACGGCGGGACGCTGATCACGGATTGATCGGCGTCGGGATCATCAAGCCGCCAGCAGGCCGCCAGCGGGTCCCGCCGGGCCGTCCAGCACGTGGTCCGGCGCTGGAACACCCTGGAAGTGACCCAGCAGCACCCGGGCGACGTCCACCTCCGCCGTTGGTCGTCCACCATTGACGCGGCCGACCGCCCGGACCAGCAGATCCGGCGCGTCGGTGACGCGCCCCTGGCGGGCCTGCGACCGGGCCAGGCTGATCGCCGCCCGCAGATGCCAGGACAATGCCCCTTGACGTTCGGCCACCGCCAACGCCTGGCGATACAGCATCTCGGCCGCCGCCTTGTCGCCCCGCTGAAACAGCAGTTCGCCATTCAGGCGCATCAGTTCCGGTTGAGCCCAGCCTTCTTCATTGGCCTCGGCGCGGGCCAATGCCGCCCCGACCATCGCCAAGCCGCCCTCCAAATCGCCCGCGCGCGCCAGGGCCAACGCTGTCTCGCGCACCAGGATGCCATAGCGCGCATGGGACAGGTCGCCGATATTCGCCATCTGGCGACGCAGTTCTTCCAACCCCTCCGCCGTCCCGCCGGCTCTCTGGCGCAGGATCAGGCCGAAGCCGCGTGCCCACGGCTGCCAAGTCAGCGAACCGTGCCGCTCCGCCAGCAGCGTCAGCAGATCATTGTGTCGCTGCGCCGCGGCCCAATCCCCCGTCATCATGGCCAGAGGACAGGCCGACTGCCCCAGCACGACGCAGGTGGTGTAGGCGTGATCCAGCGCCATTGCCTGCTCCAGGCAACGGCGCAACTGTTCCATTCCCTGGTCGATATTCCCCTGCAGCCAAAGCATGCCCGCCAGCGCGCCGCGCGCCACGATCTGCTGGTCCATTTGAAACCGGATGCGGCGCCCCGTGGCCGGCCCGCTCTCCGCCAGGCTTAACGCCATCTCCGTGTGATGGCGGGCCTCTGCCGGGTCGCCCAATATGTACAGCGCCCCGCCAACCATACGCTCAGCCAGCGCAAGAGCCGACGGATCGCCCCCCTCGGCCACATCCTTCCGCATGCCCCGGACCAGTTCCAGCGCCTGGCGCACCCGGCCCTGCTGAAGATGGCAGAAATAGAGGCCCTGTTGCGCCTGCAGCCGGCCGTCCCCATCACCCAGACGGCCGGCGGTGGCCAGGACTCCCTCCCACAACGCGGCCACCTGATCGGGCGGTGCGATGCTCATCACGGTGACGGCCATGACCCATAACATTTGCAAGTCCAGGCTCTGCCGATCATCGGCGTGGGGCAGGGGGCTGCCCAGCGCCAGCGCCGCCCAGCGGTGGCATTCCATACCAAGGGACAGACACTGCCAAAGGGGGGCCACGGCCAGCACCAGTGCCCGCCCCACGCGTACTCCCTCATCACCGGCATGGTTAAAACACCAGTCCAGCGCCTGGCGGACGTTATCGATCTCCACCGCGTAGCGGTGCGCCATCTCGCCCGCCGGGCGGGTGGCCCACTCCGGCAGGATGGACTGGAACAGGCGCAGATAGTGGGCGGCGTGGGCCACCCGGGTTTCCGCACCGCCACCACTGGCCTCCAGCCACTCCCCCGCGTAAGTCCGTACCGTGTCCAACAGGCGGTAGCGCGCCTCCGTCCCCCGCCGGTCGGCCACCACCAGGGATTTGGCCACCAGTTCGTCGACGATATGCCCGCTGGTGCCCTCGCCATCCAGGTCGGCCGGAGATACGACCGCCATCGCGGCGGCGGCATCAAAGCCGCCGACGAACACCGACAGCCGGTTCAGCACCGCCCGCTGCGCGCCGGACAACAGGGCGTAGCTCCAATCAAAAGCCGCCCGCAGCGTCTGGTGACGCGGCGGCGCGGTACGCCGCCCGCGCACCAGCAAGCCCAGGCGGTCGTCCAGCCGGCATGCCACACCGGTGATGCCGTAAGCGGCCACCTGGCCGGCCGCGAGTTCCAAACCCAGGGGAATGCCGTCCAGACGCTGGCAGATCTCCGCCGCCGCGGGTGCCTCCGCGTCCGTCAGCGCGCCGCCGCCAGCCCCCGCCGCCGCCCGCGCCATGAACAACTGCACCGCGGAATGCGCCAAGGCTTGGCTGGCGCTCAGACCTTCCGACCGCATAGGCACCACCAACGGCGCCAGGCGGTGGACGTGCTCCCGCTCCAGCCCCAGCGGCTCCCGGCTGGTCGCCAGGATGTCGAGACCGGGCGCGCCGGCCAACAAGGCGTCGGCCAGCGCCGCCGCCGCCGCGATCACCGGCTCGCAACTGTCCAGCACCAGCAGCATGCGCCGGGGTTTCAGGAAGGCCAGTAGGGCCGGCATGGGATTGGCGGCATGGATATGGGGCGCCAGGCGGGCGGCCACCGCGGTCTCTACCAGCCCGCCCTCCCCCACGGCGGAAAGGTCGATCAACGCCACGCCGTCCGGATAGCGCCCAGCCACGGCGGCCGCCACGGCGAGGGCCACCGTCGTCTTGCCCATGCCGCCAGCCCCGACGATGGTAATCAGGCGCTGCCGACCCAGGCTTGCCGCCAGCGTCGCGATGGTTTCATCCCGGCCCAGTGGCGGGGCCATCTGCCGCGACAGGGCGAAGGCGGCCATGGCGGGGGATGTCGGGGGGGCGGGCCCCGCCCCCTCTTTCAGGACCTGGGCGACAAAGCGGTAGCCTTGGCCTGGCACCGTGCCGACATAGGGGCCGTCGTCGCCATCCTGCCCCAGCGCCCGACGCAACTTGCCCATCTGGACGCGCAAGTTGTTTTCCCCGACGTGTAGCCCGGGCCAGACGCGGCTTTCCAACTCCGCCCGGTCCAGCACCTCACCCGCCCGTTCCACCAGCGCCAGCAGCAGGTCCAGGGCCCGGCCGCGCAGGTCGATGGGCTGACCCGCCGTCAGCAGCCGGCGGGCCGGATAAAGGCTGTACGGGCCAAACCGATAGACGGCTTCGGCCGATGGCTTTGTTGTTGCTTGTTCAGGCATGGGTCAGGCCCCGGGGTAGACCGCTTTCTGCATCCGAACAAAAGTGGTTAATAAAGGCAACCATTCCGCCGCCAACCTATACGCCTGCCTTATGGGGCGGCGCTATGCCAGCTCCCGTGTCCAGGGTGCCGAACCGGCGGTGAAGCGGTGCGCCAGGAAATCCAGCAGCACCGCCACCCGGGCGGCGCGCGGACCGCCCGCCGGCGTCACCAGGTTGATGGCCAGGGGTGGCGGTGCCCAGTCGCGGCACGCAACCACCAGGCGGCCATCGCGCACCGCCTCCCACGCCAGAAAATCCGGCTGCATGGCCACCCCCAGCCCAGCCAGCAGCGCGTCCTGCAGCGCGTCGGCGTTGGTCGCGCTCAATGGCCCCTTGACCCGCACCAATTCCTCCGTGCCATCCACATGGACGAAGCGCCACGTCTCCCCCGTCGCCAGATAGCTGTAGACCAGGCAGGCGTGATCCTTCAGGTCGCGTGGCCGGACGGGCATGCCGCGGCGGGCGAAATAGCTGGGCGCCCCGACCACCCATCGTCGCACGGGGCAAAGACGCCGGGTCATGAGGCTGGAGTCGGTCAGCTCGGCGATACGCAGCGCCACGTCCACCCCTCCGGCCACCAGATCGACCAGCCGATCATCCAGCTGCAAGTCTACCGTGACGTCGGGGTAGGCCGTCAGGAAATCCGGCAGGGCCGGGGCCACATGGCGCACGCCGAAGGACATGGGGGCGGCCAGGCGCACGCGGCCATGCGGCTGGCTGGACTTGGCCTGGGCCTCCGCCTCCACGGCCTCCCCCTCCGCCAGGATCTGCGCCGCGCGCACTGCCAGCACCCGCCCCGTTTCGGTCAGCGAGAACCGGCGGGAGGTGCGGTGGATCAGCCGTTCGCCCAGCCGTTCCTCCAGCCGCTTCATGACCTTGGAGACCGTGGCGTTGGAGACGCCGAAATCACTGGCGGCGGCAGCGAAGGACCCGGTTTCCGCCACCTTGGCGAAAATGGCCCAGGCCTCAAGGTCGGGGATGGGCATGGGGACTCTCCGGTGTCATGGCGTCAAAAATGGAAATGATGAAGTTCCATAGTTTCTATTTTCGCCAGCGTCAACCAGGGCCATCTTAGGTCCTGTCAGCGGCGCCCACCGACGCCGCGCCAAGGATGAAAGCAAGGAGCTTTGTCATGATTGAACGTCGTCCGTTCGCCAAGCTGGGTGGCGCCAACCATGGTTGGCTGAAGGCCAAGCACCATTTCTCGTTCGCCAGCTACTACGACCCGTCCAACATGGGCTGGGGCAGCCTGCGGGTCTGGAACGATGACGAGATCGCGCCCAAGTCCGGCTTCCCGCCGCACCCGCATGCCGACATGGAGATCATCACCTATGTCCGCGACGGCGCCATCACCCACCAGGACAGCCAGGGCAACGAAGGCCGCACCGAGGCCGGCGACGTGCAGGTGATGTCGGCCGGTTCCGGTATCCGCCACGCCGAGTACAACCTGGAGAACGAAACCACCCGCATCTTCCAGATCTGGATCCAGCCGGAAACGCGGGGCGGCACGCCCTCCTGGGGCGCCAAGCCCTTCCCCAAGGCCGACCGGTCCGGCAAATTCGTCACCCTGGCCAGCGGCTTCACCGGCGATGAGGGCGCCCTGCCGATCCGCGCCAAGGCCCGGGTCATGGGCGCCACGGTGAAGGCGGGCGAGCGGGTGACCCTGACCGTCGACCCCAGCCGCCATGTCTACCTGGTTCCGGCCACGGGCGTGGTGGAAATCGACGGCGTCCGTATCGAGGCCCGTGATGGCGCCGCCATCACCGACCAGGCCACGGTCGAGGTGGTGGCTGTCGAAGACGCCGAGGTGGTGCTGGTTGACGCCGCCTGACGAATACCGGGGCGCCGCCGCGGCGGCGCCCCGCCCTTCGGCCCTATATCACCGGCCGAGTACCGGCCCATGGGCTTGGAATGGCGCGGCAAGGACCTAAATGCTTGATGCTGGCCGCCAATACCGGCGGTTCCTGGCGATCGTCGCGCAACCGTTCAAGACGGGGGCAACCCTACAAGACAGGAGCGAAACGGGCTGTTACGCCCCACGCATCCTTACGATCCACGACGGGAGTTCCGACCCATGAGCACCAAGCCGAATTTCCAAGGCGTCCCGGGCGCGCTGACGCCGCTGCTGGCCGACATGTTCGCCCTGTACCTGAAGACCAAGAATTTCCACTGGCACATCTCCGGCCCGCATTTTCGCGAATACCATCTGCTGTTGGACGCGCAGGCGGCGGAGATTTTCGCCACCACCGACGCCATTGCCGAGCGCGTGCGCAAGGTGGGCGGCACCACCCTGAAGTCCATCGGGCAAATCGCCAAGCTGCAGCGCATCAAGGACAACGATGCCGATAAGGTGGGCGCCCTGGACATGCTGCGCGAGCTGCACGAGGACAACGTCACCCTGGCCGGCATGCTGCGCGAAGCGCACGAGGTCTGCGACGAGGCGGGCGACGTCGCCTCCGCCAGCCTGCTGGAGAACTGGATCGACGAGGCGGAAGAACGCGCCTGGTTCCTGAACCAGACCATCGCCAAGGACTGATCCCCTTGTTCCGGCCCGCTTTTCTTTCGGCCGGTTCATCATTTCAGCGCACAAACCGCCAAATCGCGTTCAACCCTGCAAGTCACCGGCCCCCGGTCGCCCCTACCTTGGGCGCCGTCGGGGGCCGGGTCCCGGTTCCGGACACACCCCGGACATACCAGGAACAGCAGGGTCATGACTCTGAACAACGACATCCACCCATCCCCAGCCGGCGACGACCAGCCGGCCGCCTCTAGCCTGGGCGTCACCGGGGGCGGGCCGGGCACGGGTCGCCGCGCCGTGTTGATGGGCGGCGGCGCCATCGCCGCCCTCGCCATGCTGCCCACTGGCGCCGCAACGGCCCTTGCCGCCCCCACCGAAACCGTTTCCCCCGCCACCGGCCCGCATATGGCCGACAAAGGAACCCATGCCATGAGCTTCATCACCACCAAGGACGGCGTCCAGATCTTCTACAAGGACTGGGGCCCCAAGACGGCGCAGCCGATCGTCTTCCATCACGGCTGGCCGCTGAGCGCCGATGACTGGGACAACCAGATGATGTTCTTCCTGGCGCATGGCTACCGGGTCATCGCCCATGACCGCCGCGGCCACGGCCGGTCCACCCAGACCGACACCGGCAACGAGATGGACACCTACGCGGCCGACGTCATCGCCCTGGCCGCGGCACTGGATCTGAAGAACGCCATCCACGTCGGCCATTCGACCGGCGGCGGCGAGGTGGCGCACTATGTCGCCCGCGCCGAAAAGGGCCGCGTGGCCAAGGCCGTGCTGGTCGGCGCGGTGCCGCCCATCATGGTGAAGTCCGACAAGAATCCGGGCGGCCTGCCGCTGGAGGTGTTCGACGGCTTCCGCACCCAGCTGGTGGCCAACCGCGCCCAGTTCTACCGCGACATCCCGGCGGGCCCCTTCTACGGCTTCAATCGCGCCGGCGCCAAGGTGTCGGAAGGCGTGATCGACAATTGGTGGCGCCAGGGCATGATGGGCGGCATCAAGGCCCATTACGACTGCATCAAGGCCTTCTCGGAAACCGACTTCACCGAGGATCTGAAGAAGATCGACGTGCCCGTGCTGATCATGCACGGTGACGACGACCAGATCGTGCCGATCGCGGACTCCGCGCACCTGGCCATCAAGCTGGTGAAGAACGGCACCCTGAAGGTCTACAAGGGCCTGCCGCACGGCATGGCCACGACCCACGCCGACACCATCAACGCCGACCTGCTGGCGTTCGTTAAGGGCTGAGCGGCTTTGTGAACGGCCTGGGAAGGGGGGTGCGCTCCATGGCGTGCTCCCCTATACCCGTGTCGCTGTCCGCCGCCGCCGGGCGCGCCAGATAGACCATCAGCGACGCCCCCGGCATGGATGGCAGCGACAGAGGCACGAAGTCGTACTCCTGCCGGCCCCGTAGCGGATGGTCTAGCCATTTGCGCCCCGCGCACAGGGCGCGCACCTCCTGCCCCGGCCACACCCGGCGGAAGGTGTCGCTGGCCGCCAGCAGATCGTCGATCAGGGTTCGGAATCGCGGATCATTGGCATGGGCGGCGCTTTGTCCCCGAAAGATGGAGGCCAGCGCGCGGGCGGTGGCGTTCCAATCCGACCGTTCCTCCGGAGAGGGGGAGCGCGTGAAGTAGCGCCACAGCATGTTGCGCGCATAGGCTGGCGCCTCGGCGTCGAAACGGAACAGGTCCGCCGCTCCCTGGTTCCAGGCCAGCACGTCCCAACGCGCATCCACGATGTAGGCCGGATCCGGTTCGAGACGGCGTAACAACACCAATGACTGCGCGTCCACCCCGTCGCCCGTGCCCTCCAGCCGCGCCGGGGGCCGGCGGCCGGCCAGGGTGAACAAATGGTCCCGTTCCACCGCCGTCAGGCGCAGGGCGCGCGCCAGGTTGGCCAATACCTGGTCGGACGGACGGACGTCTCGCCCCTGCTCCAGCGCCGTATACCAGGCGGTGCCTATGTCAGCCAGCTGCGCCACCTCCTCCCGCCGCAGGCCGGGAGTGCGCCGCCGCCGGCCCACAGGCAGGCCGACCGAGGCCGGGTCGAGATGCCGACGCCGGTCACGCAGAAACGCGGCGAACGCCCGGTTACCGCCGTCTACGGAAACACCTGCGGGTAGGGGGCTGTCCATAGCCTGATAGTCCCAATAGTAGGATAACTGGATTCTTCTTATAGGATACAGCGCTGGTCATTCTTTGGTCCAGACCGGCCACGCACAGGCGCCGTGGGCCGTTTCCTGACCGGAGAATGATCATGACAAATCCCCTCCCCATCGATTCGCGTGTGGCCCTCATTACCGGCGCCAACAAAGGCATCGGGCTGGAGATCGCGCGGGGCTTGGGGCGGCACGGAATTACCGTGTTGCTGGGCTGTCGGAACGAGGCGCTGGGCCGCGATGCCGCCGGCCAGTTGACCCAGGAAGGCCTGCACGCCCACGCCCTGACCCTGGACGTGACCGATCCGGCCTCTATCCTGGATGCAGCGGCGCGCATCCAGCAGCGCTTCGGCCGGCTGGACATCCTGGTGAACAACGCGGGCATCGCCGCGCGGGAAGAGGCTGATGCCGCGCGCGAAGGCAAGCCCCTGGTGGACGTGGAAGTGATGCGCCGCGTTTATGAAACCAACGTCTTCGGCCCCGTCGCCGTTACCCAGGCACTGCTGCCGCTGCTGCGCCAAGCGCCTGCCGGCCGCATCGTCAACGTTTCCAGCGGCCTGGGCTCGCTAACCAATATGAGCGACCCCCGGCATCCCTACGCCGGGCTGGCCGTCCCGGCCTACGCGTCGTCCAAGGCGGCGCTGAACGGCGTCACAGCGCAGCTGGCCAAGGCGCTGAAGGACACGCCCATCAAGGTGAACAGCGCCTGCCCCGGCCACTGCGCCACCGACCTCAACCGTCACAGTGGGCCGCGGACGCCCGCGCAAGGGGCGGCGACGCCCATCCGCCTGGCGCTGCTGCCGGACGACGGGCCGACCGGCGGCTTTTTCAACGACGAAGGCGCCCTGCCGTGGTGACAGGGTAACATGCTAATGGACTGGCGGGCGATGATCCCGCCGGTCCATGCGGCTTAACCGGAATCCGGCTACGTGGATCAGCCGGAGGTCATCGTGGTCTTCAAATTCAGCGCGCCGACAGGGGACGTGCCGTAGCAATTCTCCGCCGCCCAGGTGCAGCCGGCGCCGTTGACCATGTCGAAGCCGCCGCCCGACTGCCGCATCAGCACGTGGCCGGCGGCGTTGCCGTTCACCTGCGCCAGCCGCGATTTGCCGGTAGTTGCCATGGCCCCGCCGGACGACTGGTCGCAATTGTCCAGCACCGTCAGGTTGCTGAACCAGCCGCGCACCATGTAGGTGGCCCCGCCGCCCTCATTATAGCCGGTGCAGTTGCGCAACCGCATCTGCACCAAGCCGTAGACATGGGCGCCATTGGGGTCGCCCGGTGATAGCGAGCGGCAGTTGTTCTCGAAGCCCACCTGCTCGATGGCCGCACCGCTGGAGGTGCCGTTGTTGTAATAGAAGCCGTAGCTGCCGTTGTCGCGGCAATACCCGCCGAAGATGCGGACATCGGTGGTGCCGCCGTATGTCGAATCAAAATTGGTGGCCATCATCCCGCACTTGGTGTTCTGGGCGAAGAAGCAGCCCACCACGGTGATGGCGGAGCAAACGCCGCCCTTGGACTGGGCGAAGACAGCGCCGTTCTGCTTGCAGTCCTGGAAGAAGCAGCCGACCAGCAGGGATTCGAAGACGTTGCCCTCGAACAGCAGGCCGTTCAGGCCCGCGCCCTCGATGCACAAGCCATCCAAGGTGACGTTGTAGAAGAAATAGGAACTGCCGTAGGCGATGATACGCAGCCCGTTGCCGTCCTTGCCGCTGCCCAGAATCTTCATGGCGCCCAGGATGCGGAAGTAGCGGACGGTGTTGACCGCCTGCAGGCTCATGATGTCGGTGCCGTTGGTGATGGTCGACACCAGGGTGGCGCCCTGCGCCTGCAATCCCCAGGGCTTGCCCGCGTCCTGGGTGGATACGAAGGAGATGGTCTTGGCGATGGCGTAGGTGCCGGCCGGCACGATGACCATCAGCCCCTTGGTGGCCGCCGCCGCCAAGGCCTTGGAAAAGGCGGCGCTGTCGTCCGTGACGCCGTCGCCAACCGCGCCATAGTCATAAATGGTTGGGGTGGCCTTGGCCGTGGTGGTCTGCGCCACCTGGACGGCCCCCTCGGCCTCATCAGGGGCCGGTGCGCCCGCGCGCGCGGCGGCCACCGCAGACAAGCCGAAGGGCAGCGCGGCACCGGCCGCGATCAAATGTCGGCGATCCATGATTTACCTCGCTGAAGAACAATGTGTTCCGCCACTGTCCCTGTTGAAGCCTGAATTTCCTGGCCGTTTAGGAAGTTCCAGCTTAAGGAGCGCTAGACCTATGGGGGAAGAGGGTGGCAGCTCTCTTTCGGCGGTGCCGTATCAGAATTCACCGACACGTACAGTCTCGCAAGACCAAAACCGCGCAAATAGAGGTAGCATTCGGTATACCTCCGACAGCAAATTTCCCGCCATTTTATACCGACTTCATCCACCACTGGAGACATAGGCAGGTTTTCGTCATATGCCGCACTGCAATAGACATATGCCACCCGCGCCATGTGACGAAACTGTGTTCGCCGAATGCCCAATAGCAGCCACGCGCCACTGCAGGGCATTGTTCCCCTGCTTGCAAACGGCACCAATCCGTTTGATAGATTGCCTTTATGTTAAATTGTATGTAATCACCACTTGCTCAATCGGTATCGACCTAACCAAGCAGCTCTGTCCAACCAGTGCCTTTCGGTAGTGAAGCAAGCGACCGGCCCCACGCCACGGTGATGCCATGATCCCGTGCCAGTAACGGGGACGGATGACTTCTTAACCATAAAAAAGGCGGCGGCCCCACTACCGGGGACCACCCGCCTTCGAAGGCAGGCTCCCCGGGAGGGACCACCCCATAGATGCGCGTGACCGGCCCCTTGGCTTCAGCCGAAGGGCGGGCTGACGGAGGTCGTCCCTTATGGAGGTTTTTTGTGGTGTACGCAAAACTTTGGCATCGGGCAGGCCTGGTAGGGCTGATGCTGCTGTCGGGCTGCACCGCCTGGTTGCCGCCGTGGGAGCAGGCCAAGCCCGCCCCCCAGAAGATCGCGGTCACCCGACCGGCCCCAACCCGTGCCAAGGCCCCGGCGGCCCCCGCCACCGGGACGGGTGACACCGCCCGCGTGGCGGCCGCCCGCCGCACCCCCTCCTCCCCCACCCCGTCCCAGACGACACCGGCGGCGGCCAGCGCCGGCGCCATGGCGTCGTCCGATATCGACCTGGTGGGTATGGACGAATCCCAGTTACAGGCCCTGATGGGTCCCCCCTCCTCGCAGCAGGACTTGTCCCCGGGGAAGGAATGGCTTTACCGCCACGGGACTTGCACCGTCGACCTGACACTGTACCCCGACATCAAGACGCAGGCTTACCGCGTCCTAAGCTATGAGGTGACAAGTGACAATGACACCGTCGACCGCAAACGCTACTGCCTGGCCGACCTCCGGTCCGTGGCTCAAGCCAAATGACGTCCTGCCGGCCGTGCCGGCCCGCGTGGTCCTTGTCGACGATGACGAGGCGTTTCGCGAGGCGGCCACGGGCGAACTGGAGGACCTGGGCTTCACCGTCACCGGCTTCGCCGACGCGAAGTCGCTGATCAACTACCTGACCAGCCCCGACGGTTCGGGCCTGGATGACGGCGCCGCCGACATTCTGGTCATCGACTGGTGCCTGGAGCGCACGCTGGGCATTGACCTGCTGCCCGACCTGCGGCGACGCGGCTGCCGCATCCCGGTCATCTTCCTGACCGGCATGTCCATGCCCGCCAACGAGACGCTGGCCCTGGACCGCGGCGCCGTTGATTTCATCGACAAGACCCGCGGCATGTCTGTTCTGGCCCGCCGCATCCGCCTGATTTTGCAGCCGCCCGCGGCGGCCGTTCCTACCCCTGCGGCTAAGTCGGGGGATGAGATCGTCTGCGGCAAGCTTACCCTTAAGCCTAAGGTCAACCGAGCCTTTTGGCAGGGTCGCGACGTGATGCTTACGGTTACCGAATTTAGTATCGTCGAGTTCATGGTGGCCAATTTGGGCGAGCACGTCACCTACCGGGCCATTTACGACCGCGTGCATTGGAGCGGGTTCGTCGCCGGCAGCGGCGAGGATGGCTTCCGGACCAACGTGCGCTCGTCGATCAAGCGGATCCGGAGCAAGTTCAATGCTATCGATCGTGGCTTTGCGGAAATTGAGAATTTCGCGGCCTTCGGCTACCGATGGCGTGACCCGGCAACCGTCGATGCCGCGGCGTCTGAGGTGGGCCGCCCGCAGGATATCCGGATCACTCACGGTTAGACTGGGCTTCCTGCTCGTCATCTTCGCCGCCCTTCCCTTCATCCTTTATGGCCAATTCGAAACGGCGGACCGCAAGGAAAGGGAGATTGTCACCAAGAACCTGCGGTACAGCAGCTGGCTCATCGCCCAGGCGTTGAAGCCGCTGCTGAACCGCGAAAGCGGTCCGCCCACCGCGTCCTTGAACGAGGAGCTGGCGAAATATGGCGGCGACGGCACCAACCTGAAACTGATGTTCCAGCCCAAGGGTGGAGCCGCCGGCCAGGACGGCGGCTTCTACTTTTTGGCTTCGGCCCCCAAGGTCGGCGCGGCCGACCTGGGCGCCATCCTGGACAACCTTCAACGCCATGGCATCGTCTCGCAGGTGGCGGAAAGCTGCACCTGGGACAAGCCGGTCGACATCCGCTACACCCAGCCCACGGGGCATGAGGAAATACTGACCTCCGTCGTGCCCATCCAGAGCCGCTGGGGCTGCTGGGTCCTGGTTTCTTCCCACGTCACATCGGAACTGCTGGCGACCGCCATCGGCCGCCCCTACTGGCAGACGCCACAGGTGCGGCTGTCGTTGATGCTGTACCTGGCCGTGGCCGTCATCGCCCTGCTGACCGCCCTGTCCGTGCGCCGCCACATCCGCCATTTCCGCCACGTCGCCCGCGAAATCCGGCAGGGCCGGGTGGCGGGCAACACCTTCGCCAGCCGCAACGCCATCCCCGAGCTGGACAGCGTGGCCCGCGACTTCGACGGCTTGGTGCACGACCTGCACCATGTGGCCGGCGTTATCCGCCAGACGGCGGAGGACAACGCCCATTCCTTCAAGGGCCCGGTCGCCACCATTCAGGCCTGCCTGGAGCCGCTGAAGCGCCTGATCCCGGCGGAGCACGCCCGGGGCAAGCGCGCCGCCGAATTGATCGAGCTGTCGCTGGACCGGCTGAAGGCGCTGATCTCCGCCTCGCAATGCCTGGATAACACCATGGCGGACATGATCGAATCCCCGCGCGAGGCGGTGGACCTGACCCAGATCGTCGCCGACATCCTGAAAAGCTATCGCGAGGTGCTGGTGGCGCGGCAAATCCGCCTCAGCCGCCAGCTGCCCCCCGACGTGCTGGTCCGCGCCGGCAAGGTCGCCCTGGCCGTGGTGGTGGAGAACATCCTGGACAACGCCGTAAGCTTCACCCCCGACGCGGGCGCCATCGCCGTGCGCCTGCAGGAGGAGGACGGCGTCATCAACCTCACCATTGAGGACAGCGGCCCCGGCATCGACCCGGACAAGATCGACAACATCTTCGACCGCTATTTCTCCCTGCGCCCGCCCGACCATGCCCGCCGCGACGCCAAGGCGGGATCGCCCGGCCACGCCGGCCTGGGCCTGTGGATCGTGAAGCGCAATGTCGAGGCGCTGGGCGGCACGGTCACCGCCACTAACCGCATCGGTGGCGGCCTGAAGGTCCACATCGTCCTGCCGTCCGTGACGTGAAGCCCTTCAGCACAACTTTCAAGGGAAAAATTCTTGGGGTGGTTGCCACTCTCTATTATAGTGTCGAGCGCCGCCTTGTCTCTCTTTAGTTGCATTTGCGTGACAACCACGCTCCGGGCGGCGTCCGACACGGGAGGGACGTATCGCCATGAGCACGAACCCCAACATCCTGCTGGTCACCACCGACCAGTATCGCTTTCCGCGCTTCTCTTACGGACCTGAAGGCGGCTTCGCTGAAGCGCTGAAGCAGATCCTTGGATTCCAGGGCACCGTGGATGCCCACAATCCCTATGCCCCCTTCTTCCCCGGCCTGTTGCGCCTCCGCCATAACGCCGTCGTGCTGCGCAACCACACCATCGCCGCCAGCGCCTGCACCCCCAGCCGCGCCACGATCTATACCGGCCAGTACGGCACCCGCACCGGCGTGACGCAAACCGACGGCTTGTTCAAGAACGGTGACGCCGCCAACTTCCCGTGGCTGGCGCCGGATGGTATTCCCACCCTGGGCAGCTGGATGCGGGCCGCCGGCTACAGCACCCATTATTTCGGCAAGTGGCACGTCAGCAACCCGCCGGACCACAGCCTGCAGGCCTATGGCTTCGATGATTGGGAAGAATCCTACCCCGAGCCGCACGGCGCCTCGCCCAACAACCTGGGCCTGTACCGCGACATCGGCTTCGCCGACAGTGTCTGCACCTTCCTGCGGCGCAAGGCCCTGGGGCTGAACTATGACCGCGCCGCCGCCGTCAAGAGCGACAAGGCGCCCGACGCGACGCCACCGGACCTGTCCAAGGCGCGCCCCTGGTTCGCCGTCGCGTCCTTCGCCAACCCCCATGACATCGCGACATACCCGGCGGTGATCGCCCAGGCCCTACCGTCCGACACCGGCACGCCCGTCACCCTGCCCAATGGCCTGACGGTGGGTGCCACCCAGTCTGTCTTCGGCCCCTTGACTGTGCCCCTGCAGGGCGACCGCACGCCCCCGCCCACCGGCGGCACCCTGAAGGTCGCCCTGAACCCCCTGGGCTTCCCACAAGCCTGCGCCCACAATCCGCCCACGCTGGATGAGGATTTGTCGGCCAAGCCGTCCTGCCAGTATGACTATGCTTACAAGATGGGCCTGGCCCTCTCGGCCAAGGTGGGCACGGGCGCGGGCGGCGCCGTGCCGACGGACAAGATGGACGCGGCCGTGGCGGTCACGCTGAAAAGCTGCATCCCCTTCCAGCTGGCCGACAACCCCACGACCTCGGCCCGGGATTTCATCCAGCTGTATGCCTATCTGCACGCCGTGGTGGATGCGCAGATCGACCGCGTGCTGCGCACGCTGGAGGAATCGGGCCTGGCGGAAAACACCATCGTCGTCTTCCTGGCCGACCACGGCGAATATGCCGCCGCCCACGGCATGATGATCGAGAAATGGCACACCGCCTATCAGGAGGCGTTGCACGTTCCCGTCGTGGTGCAGTTTCCGCCGTCCACATATCGCGTGCCGGGTGGCCTGCGGCAGTTGGACCAGGTGACCAGCCATATCGACATCCTGCCCACCATCCTGGGCCTGGCCGGGGCGGACCAGGATGAGGCCGCCCGGCAGCTGGCGGCGGTCCGCGGGCCTGTCCCACCCCTGCCCGGCGCCGACCTCGCCCCCTTGATCCGCGGGGAAACCGATGTGGTGACGGAACCCAACGGCCTGCCGCGCCGGGGCGTGCTGTTCATCACCGACGATGAGATCACCAAGCCGCTGCCGCCCATCGGCGATCCGCACGAGACGGCCTCCTACGCCCAGTTCGCCGTGTTCGACGCCACGGTGGCCGCCGTGCGCGAAGGGTCTCACGGCAAAGGTCCCGTGCCGGGCCTGACACCGGGGCCGGTGCGGCAGCCCAATCATGTCCGCTGCGTGCGCACCCCGGACTTCAAGCTGTCCCGCTATCACGATCCGGACGGGCGCATGCCCCAGGAATGGGAAATGTACGACCTGCGGCACGACCCGAACGAGAGCGTCAACCTGGTGCAGGTGAGGGCGTCGCCGCCCACCGCACGCCATGACCTGCCCGGCTGGACCACCCGCGCCGCCGTGCAGGCGGAGGCCGACAGCCTGGCCGAGCTGCTCGCCCGGCTGGAGGCGCGGGACCTGCCGCCCCTGGCGCCCTGATCCCCCACAACATCGCCCATAACGTGCAACGCCGCCCCCAAACGGGCGGCGTTGCCGCATCTGTGCCAGCGTGACGCACCCGCCCTTGAAAGCGAGCACCACCGTCCTACCCTTCCTAGGCGTAAAGGCGGTATCCGGATGCGCCTGGTGGTCCTGGTTCTCCTTGAGAATCCCCCGGCCACGGCTTGGTCACTGGCCCCAGTTCAGCCTGCCCCGTAGCGTCATCTGCAAAGGTTCCCACCCTGAAGCGGAGCGGTCATAAAATGCATGACGTGACGGAGCGCGTGTCCACCCGAGCCCTGCGGACCACGCAAATCCATCCGGTTCTTCTGTCCGGCGGCGCCGGCACCCGGCTGTGGCCCCTCTCCCGGGCGATCCATCCCAAGCAATTCCTGGCCCTGACCTCGGACCGGACCCTGTTGCAGGAGACGGCGGCGCGCAGCCTGGGTGACGCCGGCTTCGCCGACCCCGTTGTCATCTGCAACGAGGAACACCGGTTCATGATCCACGAGCAGCTGCACGGCATGGGGATCGAACCGCAGACCATCATCCTGGAGAGCGCCGCCCGCAACACGGCGCCCGCCATCGCCGCCGTCGCCCTATGGCTGATGGACCGCGATCCCGACGCCCTGATGCTGGCTCAGCCCTGTGACCATCTGATCGGCTCGCTACCCGACTTCTACCTGGCTGTGGCCAAGGGCGTGCCGGCGGCGCAGGCCGGCCACCTGGTCACCTTCGGTGTCGTGCCCGACAAGCCGGAGACGGGCTACGGCTACATCCGCACCGGCGCCCCGCTGGCGGGCGTGGATGGCGTGCGCGCCGTCGAGCATTTCGCCGAGAAGCCCAACGCGGAGACGGCGGAGCGCTATCTCGCCAGCGGCAACTACCTGTGGAACAGCGGCATCTTCCTGATGTCGGCCCGCCAGTACATCGCCGAGCTGGAGCGCCTGCAGCCGGACATGGTGACCGCCGTGCGCGAGGCCATTGCCGCCGGCAAGGAGGACAATGGCTTCTTCCGCCTGGATGAGGCCTGCTTCACTGCCGCCGCGTCCCTGTCCATCGACCACGCGGTCATGGAGCACACCGACAAGGCCGCCGTCATCCCGGTGGAAATGGCCTGGTGCGACGTCGGGTCCTGGCGATCCCTGTGGGATGTCAGCCACAAGGACGATGCCGGCAATGTCGAGCAGGGCGACGTCATCCTGCAGGACGTGAAGAACAGCTACGTCCACTCCGACGGCCGCCTGGTGGCCGCCATCGGCGTGGAGGATCTGGTGATTGTCGCCACGGACGACGCCGTGCTGGTGGCCGACGCCGCCCACGCCAAGAACGTGGGCAAGGTGGTGGAGCAGCTGCGCCGCCGCAACCGGTCGGAGGAAACCCACCACACCACGGTCTACCGGCCGTGGGGCTATTACCGCGCCGTGGACATCGGCTACCGCTTCCAGGTCAAGCGCATCATGGTGAAGCCGGGTGCACGCCTCAGCCTGCAGAAGCACCACCACCGCGCGGAACATTGGATCGTCGTCCAGGGCACCGCGCTGGTGCAGCGCGACGGCGAAAACCGGCTGGTGCGGGAGAACGAGTCCGTTCACATCCCCATCGGCATGGAGCACCGCCTGGAGAACCCCGGCAAACTGCCCCTGCACCTGATTGAAGTGCAATCTGGCGCCTATCTGGGCGAAGACGACATCGTGCGTCTGTCCGATACCTACGGCCGCGCGTGAGCGCGGCCCCATTTTCCGGGACCCAACCCGGGAGAGGGAGCCAATTGACGCGGAAACGGGCGGGGAACGGGGGGCAACCCGTTTTAAACCAAGACGCGGTCCCGCAAGGGCAACGCGCCAAGCCCGAGGTCAAATCCGATGCCTGAATACCATCGACGCCATGCCATCCCGTCGTTCGGGAGGGTGATGTACGATCGCCCTCTCGCCCGGCTTCACCCGGCCGCGGAGACGACGGAAGCCGGCGGCCTGAAACGGCGCTTGTTGCTGGCCGCCGCCGGGCTGGCGCTGACCGGCGGTCTGGCCGCCGTCCCGGCCAACGCCCAGACGGAAACGTCGCCGGACGACACGGTGGCCACCCGGCAGCACCCCGAATTCGATCCGCCGGGCATCCGGATGGGTGGCTTCATCCTCTATCCCAGCGTCACGCTGGACGAGGTCTTCGACAGCAACATCTATGCGACGCAGGGGCATGACACCAGCGACCTGATCACGGTGCTGCAGCCCAAGCTGGAGTTGAAGTCCAACTGGAACGTGCACCAGCTGAACCTGCATGCCAGCGGCGACATCGACTGGTACGCCCAGCACAGCCGCGAGAACTACGCCAACTATGACATCGGGGCGGACGGCCGGCTAGAGGTCTACCACGATGCATGGATCGCCGGCGGCGCCGACTACAGCCTGTGGCACCTTCCCCGCACCTCGCCCAATAACATCGTCGGCCAGGCCGACCCGACCGAATACAACCAGGCCTCGGCCAACGTGGTCGGGCACAAGGAATTCGGCAACCTGTTCGTCGAGCTGGGCGACAGCTACAACCGCTACGACTTCGCCAACGCCCAGACCTTCGACGGCCGCACCATCCTGTGGGAACGCCAGAACCATGATGAGAACGAGGTCAGCGTCCGCACCGGCTACACCATCCAAGGCCTGTATGAGCTGTATGTGAAGGGCGCCTACAATACCCGCAGCTACGACAGCACATCGGACATGAGCGGGTTCAACCGCAATTCCAACGGCTACACCGTCCTGGTCGGCGGCAAGTACAACCTGACGGGCATCACCTCCATCGACCTGTTCGCCGGATATCGGTCACAGGATTATGACGATGTCCGCCTGGGCACCTTCTCCGCCCCCACCGGCGGCGCCAAGGTCACCTGGAACGTGACGCCGCTGACGACCGTGACCGGCGAGATCACCCGCGACATCGATGAAACCATCGTCGTCGGGGCGGCCGGCTATTTCGCCACCAAGGAAACCGTGGCCGCCGATCATGAATTGCTGCGTAACCTCATCCTTCACCTGCAGCTAAGCCATGAGGCTGACGATTTTCAAAATATAGGCCGAACAGATGATGTCTATGGCGTTGGTCTTGGCGCGAAATACATGATGAACCAAATGACCGCCATCAACGTCCGCTACAATTACCAAATCCGGTCGTCTAATGGCACCGGAATCGGGTACGCCGACCACAACATTTTGGTTGGCTTAACCCTTCATCTGTAAGGGAATACTGGCTGTATCCATCGTGATCACAGCGCAGGCGGGGGCGGCCCCCGTTTGATCACAACCGCCGCCCCCCACTTTTGATAAAACTATCGTGTGAGCCCCACGAAAAACGGGCCGTCACCACCAGACCCACAAACGAGACCCCGGCGCCTAGGCGGCCGGGCTGCCTCCGATCAAGCAGAAGGTGCCGGAATGCTGCCTTCCCGCCTCCCCCGCAAATCCTCGTCCCGGCTGGCCGTCCTGGCCGTCGTGGCCGGGGCCCTAGCGCTTCCCTACGCGGCTTACGCCCAGAACGCCGGTCAGCCGCCGGCGCCCAACGCCACCGCTGGGGGTGCCGTCGCCAGCAACGACCCGGCATCCCAGCCCGGCGCGCCCGCCGGCCCCAGCGTGGGGGGTGGCGTCGCCGCCGCCGACTATCAGCTGGGCCCGGGCGACCGGGTGCGCATCACCGTGTTCGGCCAGCAGGATCTGTCCGGCGAATACGCCGTCGATGGCACCGGCACCCTGTCCTTCCCCCTGGTGGGCCAGGTGCACGCCGGCTCGCTGACGGCGGGCCAGTTGGGCAAGGCGCTGGAAGGCAGCCTGTCGCCCAACTACATCAAGAACCCCCACGTGAGCGTGGAAGTGCTGAGCTACCGGCCCTTCTACATCCTGGGCGAGGTCAAGACCCCCGGCAGCTACGCCTACGTCTCCGGCATGACGGTCCTGAACGCCGTCGCGCTGGCCGGCGGGTTCACCTACCGCGCCCGTGACGACGACTTCCGTCTGCAGCGCACCGCCAAGGACGGCAGCAAAACCCAGGTCGACGCCGAACCGACGACGCCGGTCCAACCCGGCGACGTCATCACAGTCCGGGAGCGCTATTTCTGATGACTTTGCCCGAGCAGCCCCGCGCCCTGGGTGGTGGTCCCATCCTCCCCCGGCGCCTCACCGCCGCCCCGCCGGCCCCCCGCCCCGTCTACATGCCCCCGCCGCAGCAACAGCAGCGGGACGTGCTGGACACCTACCGCAAGATCTGGGCGCACCGGCGCCTGGTGCTGGCCTGCACCGTCGGCACGGCCCTGCTGGCCGGCATCGTCGGCTGGAGCATGCCATCGCGCTACACCTCGGAATCCCGGGTGCTGGTGGGCGTGCCCCAGCCCTCGCTGGAAGGCATCGGCCCCACCATGGCGTCCATGACCTTCAACGCCGAGCGGGTGCAGAGCGAGGGGCTGGTGGCCCAGTCGCGCGAACTGGCCCAGAAGGTGGTCGACCGGCTGCACCTGAACGACGATCCGGAGTTCAATCCGGACGCCAAGACAGCGGCGCCGCAGATCCCCGCCTGGGCCCGGCTGGTGCCCACCAGCGTGGCGGAATGGCTGACCAAGCCGAAGGCCAAGCCGCCGGAAACGCCGGAACAGCAGGCCCGCACGGCCGCTATAATCAACAACCGCACGGTCGACATCCTGTTGTCCAAGCTGGACATCGCCACGGTCGGCCGTTCGGACGTCCTGAAGATATCCGCCACCACCCGCGATCCGGAAACCGCCTCGCTGGTCGCCAACGCCGTCGCCGACGCCTATCTGGCGGAACAGCGCGACGTGAAGGTCGGCACTGCCAGCCGGGTCGAGGAGTACATGGAGGGCCGCATTGCCGACCTGCGCAAACAGGTCGAGGACAGCGAGAAGGCGATCGAGGACTACCGCAAGCAATACGGCCTGTATGATCAGCAGAACGGCACCGGCATCATGGGCCAGCGCCTGACGGAGCTGAACACCCAGCTGATCACCGCCCAGACCGCCAAGGCCGACGCCGAGGCGCACCTGAGCGACGCCCAGAACCTGATGCGCCAGGGCATCACCGGCGACAGCGTGCCGGAAGTGTTGAACAACCCGCTGATCCAGTCG
The DNA here is from genome assembly GCF_007828035.1 of Nitrospirillum amazonense. GTDB lineage: Bacteria > Pseudomonadota > Alphaproteobacteria > Azospirillales > Azospirillaceae > Nitrospirillum > Nitrospirillum amazonense. The sequence goes on from NZ_VITV01000003.1 coordinate 585,040, forward strand.
CTGAAGCAGCAGCAGGCCGCCGCCGAGCAGCGCCTGGCGCAGCTGTCCGCCACCTACGGCGACAAGCATCCGCAGGTCACCGACGCCAAGGCGCAGATCGCCGACGCCCAGCGCAAGATCAAGGCGGAGATGCAGGGCATCATCAACGGCCTGCAGAACGTGGCCCGCACGGCCAACGCCCGCTACCAGGCCGTGCTGCGCGACTTCAACGAGGCCAAGGGCTCCCTGGGCTCAGACAACCAGAACGCCATCCACCTGGAGGCGATGGAGCGCGACGCCGCCGTCAACCGGCACCTGCTGGAAACCATGCTGACGGAGGAGAAGCGCCTGATCGGCCGCCAGCAGCTGGAGGCGCCCGACGCCCGCGTCATCTCCCGCGCCACCCCGCCGGTGTCCGCCAGCTATCCGCCCAAGGCCCTGATCCTGCTGCTGGGCACCCTGGTTGGCGCCGTGGCCGGCATGCTGATCGCGCTGCTGATGGAGGAGGCCGACCAGACCTTCCGCCAGAGCAGCCAGATCGAAAGCGCCACGGGCATCCCGGTCGTGGCCCTGGTGCCGGAGGTGAAGGGCAAGTCGCCCACCGCCCAGGTGCTGCGCGAGCCGGTGTCCCCCTTCGCCGAAACCCTGCGCAAAATCCACATCGCGCTGGAATTGTCGGAGATGGAGTACAGCCCCCGCACGGTGCTGCTGTCCTCCGCCGCGCCCGGCGAAGGCAAGAGCGTCATCATCGCCGCCCTGGGCCGCCTGCTGGCCAGCCACGGCCGGCGCATCCTGATCGTGGATTGCGACTGGCGCTCACCCTCGCAGCACAAGCTGTTCAACGTGTCGAACAAGCACGGCCTGGCTTCGCTGCTGACCGATGACAGTGTGGTGCTGGACGACTGCATCCATCACGACACCCTGTCGGGGCTGGAGCTGATCACCGCCGGCCACTGGACGTCCAAGGACACCCGCATGCTGACGTCCGACCGGATGCGGGTTCTGCTGCAGACCTTCGCCAAGAACTATGACCTGGTGCTGATCGACACGGCGCCGGTGCTGGTGGGGGCCGAGGTGCTGGCCATGTCGCGGATGGTGGACAAGGTGCTGTTCACCGTGCGCTGGGACCATACGCGCCGCAACGCCGCTCTGCAGGCCCTGCGCCAGCTGGTGGAGGTGCAGTGCGACCTGACCGGCGTGATCATGTCCCGGGTCGATCCGCGCCGCTACCGCCAGTACGGCTACGGCCCGCTGAACTATGACTACGCCCGCCCCCTGGCCGATCACTTCGGCTGATCCACACTTGAGGACAGCGCCATGGAGCGAGAGGCCCTGCGTGACTTGCCGCCAGAGGGGGTGAAGGGGATAGATCTTCCTCCTTCCTCCGTCCCCTCCCCCCAGGCGGCCCTTTTGACCCGCGCCTATTCGCCGGAACTTATCGGCTCTGCCCCGCAGTGCGCCGATCTGGCGGAATGGCTGACCCGGCTGGGCTGCGAGACCACGGTGTTCACGGGCCTACCCTATTATCCGGGCAACGAAGTCTTCACCCAGTACAAGGACTTCAAGGGCGGTCACGAGGTGCTGAACGGGGTGCGGGTCGAACGCCTGCGGGCCATGATCCCCCGCAAGGGGTCAGCCAAGGCGCGCATCCTGGCCGAGGCCAGCTTCCTGCTGGCGGGGCTGTGGGCCCGGGCCTCGGGCCGGCTCAAGCCCAAGCCCCTGGTCATCAGCCTCTGTCCTTCCATCCTTACCGTCGCGCTGGGCTGCCTGGTCCGCCAGCGCGACGGCCGGCACGTTGCCATCATCCATGACATCCAGTCCGGCATGGCCCAGGGGTTGAACATGGTGTCCAGCGGCGGCCTGGTGAAGGCGATGCGCTGGTGCGAGCGCACCGTGCTGAACCGGGTGGACCTGATCGTCGTGCTGACAGACCACATGGCCGAGCAACTGCGGGACCTAGGCGTGACGCAGGACATCGAGGTCGTGCCCATCTGGGTCGACACCGACCGCCTATATCCCGACACGCCCAAGGTGCCGGCCAACGATGGACCGGCCATCATCCCGGCGCCCAAGATCGCCGCGCGGCTGCTGTACAGCGGCAACTTCGGCCTGAAGCAGGGCCTGGGCCAGGTCCTGTCCATGGCGGAGGAGTTGCAGCGCCAGACCGACGACGTGGAGATCATCCTGCGGGGCAGCGGCGCCATGCGCGCCACCCTGGAGGAGGAGATCGCCGCCCGCGCGCTGCGCCGGGTCCGCGTCACCGGCCTGCTTCCCCCCGACCAGCTGCGCCAGGGCCTGACCGAGGGCGACATCCACCTGGTACCGCAGGAGCCGGAGGCCGCCGCCTTCGCCATCCCATCCAAGATCTTCAACATCATGGCGGTGGGCCGCCCCTTCGTCACCACGGCCAACCCGCACAGCCCCTTGTGGCACCTGCGGGAACGCAGCGGCGCCTTCATCTGCGTGCCACCCCATGACACCGCGGCCTTCACCGAGGCCGTGCTGCGCCTGGTGCGGGATGCGGGCCTGCGCCGGGAACTGGGGGCCCGGGGCCGGCGTTTCGTGGAACAGCATTATTCCCGGTCCCACGTCCTGGGGGGATTGGTCCGGCGACTGGATGCGCTCTATGCCAAGTAAGTCACCAGCGGGGGCCCAGGCCAAACCCCTGGCCGACGGCCCCCGCTCCTTCGTCATCTTCGAGCCGGACGCGGAGGGCCACCCCTGCGAATGGCTGAAGCACCTGATGCACTTCGCCGCCGCGGACAAGCGGGACTACCGCGTCACCTTCGTCGTGGCGCGCGAACTGTATGACGAGCTGGCGGCCGATGGCGCCGCCAGTCGCCACGACCGCGTGCAGGTCCTGGCGCTGGAACCGTCGGAGCAGGCGCTGTGCCGCCACCCCCTGCTGCCGGTGCGCGGCTTCGCCCGCTGGTGGGTCATGCGCCGCTATCTGGAGCGCACGGGGTCCGAAGCCGGGCACTTCCTGTCGCTGGACCATTTGACCCTGCCCCTGGCGCTGTCGCTGGGCGCGCGGGGCCGCCGCCTGTGCGGCATCCTGTTCCGCCCGTCCGTCCACTACCGCGCCCTGGGCAGCTATGAGCCCAGCCTGAAGGAGTGGCTGCGCGACGCGCGCAAGGCCCTGCTCTACCCCCTCATGCTGCGCAATTCCGCAGTCCACCGCGTCCTGACGCTGGACCCGTACTTCCCGACCTACGCCCACGACCACTACGGCCAGGGGGGGAAGGTGCGCACCGTGGTCGACCCCGTCCATCCCTTCGTGAACGAGACGGCAGAGGAACGGACGCTGGCCGACAGCATGCCCACCGATCGCGTCACCTTGCTGCTGTTCGGATTCTTAAGCGAGCGCAAGGGCGTGCTGTCCCTGCTTGACGCGCTGTGCCAGCTACCGGCGGAAGCGGCGGCCAAGGTGGGCGTCATGATCGCCGGCAAGGTGGATCCCGCCTTGCGCGACCGGGTGTATGCCGCCCTGAAAAAGGTGATCCAGGAACAGCCCGAGCTGTGGATTCACCTGGAGGACCGCCGCCTGACCAGCGGTGAGATCAACGCCCTGATCAAGGAGGCGTCGGTCGTGCTGGCCCCCTACCAGCGCTTCGTGGGGTCCAGCGGCGTGTTGCTGTGGGCGGCGCAGGCGGGCAAGCCGGTGCTGACGCAGGATTTGGGCCTGCTGGGCTGCCTGGCCCGAACCCATAGGTTAGGTCTCGCGCTGGATACGACCGATAGCGAAGTTCTCTCCAAAGGAATAGAATATATATCGGAAAGCGACACCCGTAGCTATTTCGATCAAGAAGCGGCAGCCAACTATATCCGCCATCAGAGTCCGCAGAACTTCGCTTCCGAAATATTTTCCAGCCTCATGGGCACTCCCTGATCGGAGTATATCCGGGATCATTTGCCGCAAGTGCGAACAGGTCCCAGCTTGGTCACAGGACTTCTTGATTCAGGCGTGGCCTGATTTAGGCGAACTCGGCTGTTGATCAGCCACCCTTGGCCAGACCGTCGCACCTGCGTGGGCGGCCGTGGCCACCGGTCGCCGCATTCAGGAACCCAACCCATGCCCCCAGCCCTGTCCGAAGCCCTTTCCACCCCCCTCGTCACGCTGCGGGAGACCCAGGCGGTAGCCGTTCCCGCGGCCGAGACCCACCGCCTGCGCAATGGCCGCCCCCTGGCGCCGCAGGTAATCACCGGCACCGTCGCCGCCATCGACGCCCTGGCCATCCTTGCTACCGGCCTAGCCGCCTCCGCCCTCGCGGACGGCACCGTGGCCCGCCCCCTGTTCGGCCTGGTGCTGATCATCGGCCTGGCGCTGGGCATGTATGCCCTGCGCTGGACCGGCGCGCGGCAGCTGAACCGCCTGTACAAGCCGGCCGATGGACTGCTGCCCCTGGCCCTGGCCTGGGCTGCCACGGCCGGCAGCTTGGTCGCGCTGCTGTACCTGCTGGGCGCCTTCGACCCACCCATGACCAGCTGGCTGGCCATCTGGTCGCTGCTGGCGCTGGGGGCCCTGGTGGCGGGGCGCCTGGCGACCTGCCTGACCGTGGGTACCTGCCAGCGCGCCGGGCGCCTGACCCAGGCCGTGGCCATCGTCGGCACGGGGCCGGAGGGCCAGCGCCTGCTGCGCCGGTATCGCGCCAACCCGCGTGACGACCGCCACGTGGTGGGCGTCTATGACGACAACCGCGCCGGCCACGCGCGCTTCTGCGTCGGCTACCCCATCCGCGGCGGTTTGGACGACCTGCTGACCGAAATCCGCGAGGGCCGGGTGGACCGGGTGATCCTGGCCATGCCGCTGTCGGACGACAATCACGCCCTGGGCGCGGCCCTGGCCAAGCTGAGCCTGGCGCCGGTGGACGTGGGCATCAGCCTGGATCAGGTGGAAATCCACCGCCAAGCGGGCGGATGGCGCGAAGGTGCCGGCGATGAGCCGCCGGTGCTGGACCTGCTGAGCCACCCGCTGACCGGTTGGCGGGCCATTGCCAAGACGGTCGAGGACCGGGTGCTGGCCGCCATCATCCTGGTCATGATCTCGCCCATCATGCTGGCCATCGCCGTGGCCATCAAACTGGAGAGCAAGGGCCCCATCCTCTTCAAGCAGAAGCGCCACGGCTACAACAACCAGCTGATCGAGGTGTACAAGTTCCGCTCCATGTACCACCACATGGCGGATGCGAACGCCGAGAAGCTGGCGCAGCGCAACGACCCCCGCATCACCCGCCTGGGCCGCATCCTGCGCCGCACCAGCCTGGATGAGCTGCCGCAGTTCATCAACGTGCTGCGGGGCGAGATGTCCATCGTCGGCCCCCGCCCCCACGCCCAGTCGGCCAAGGCGGGCGGCCTGCTGTACCGCGACGCCGTCGCCCATTACGACAGCCGCCACCGCATGAAGCCCGGCATCACCGGCCTGGCCCAGGTCAGCGGCTGGCGGGGCGAGACCAGCACCGTGGAACACATCGTGAAGCGGGTGGAGCACGACCTCCGCTACATCGAGACCTGGACCGTGCTGGGCGACCTGAAAATCATCGCCCGCACCATCACCAGCAGCATCTTCACCAAGAACGCCTACTGACGCCAACGGCAAGAGGCTGTGCCTCTTGCCGTTGTAGGACGCGACTGCGGCCGCCGGAAGTTTCCGGGGAACGCGGTGGACTGGAAACTGAGGACAAGCCAAGCCGCCGGATGGCGGCGCCCGGCGCCTGAGGGTGCCGGCGGCAGACCACCACAGAAGGGACCGTAGCCCATGCGCTGCCTCTGGATCACGCTGGCCGACCCCGACCCGCCCCACAACGGACAGTTCATCTATTCCGGGGGGCTGATCGGCAGCCTGGCACAAGCGGGCGCCGACATGGCGGTGCTGGGGCTGAGCCGGCCGGACGGCAAGCGCGCCGATGGCGCGCGCGAGACGCCCGGCGCCGGCGCCATCGCCTGGCACCTGGCAGAGCATAAGCCCCGCTCGCGCTGGAGCAGCCTGCGGTCCCCCCTGCCCAACATCGCCCACCGCTGCGGCACGCCGGACATGCATGCCCGGCTGCGCCGCCTGCTGGCGACGGAATCGTGGGACAGTGTGGTGCTGGACGGCGTGGGGTCGGGGTGGGCGCTGGCGGACTTCCTGCGCCGCTACCCCGACCGCCACAACCGGCCCAAGCTGGTTTACGTGTCGCACAACCACGAGGAATCGTTGCGCGCCCAGCTGGCGCAAAACCAATCCAACCTGCTGAAGCACCAGGCGATGCGCTTCGACGCCGCCAAGGTGACGCATCTGGAACGCGCCATCGTGAAAGAGGCGGACCTGATCACCGCCATCACCCCCGACGACGCCGACCTTTATCGCGAGCGCTGGCCCGACAAGGCCATGGCCGTGGTGACCCCGGGTTATCGCGCGACGGAGCGTGAGAAGAAGCCCATCAGCCGCGACCTGCCCCGCCGCGCCGTCATCGTCGGCAGCTTCGACTGGATCGCCAAGCGCATGAACCTAGAAGAGTTCATCAGCGTGGCCGACGCCATCTTCGCCGCCAACGGCGTGGAGCTGGAGGTGGTGGGCAGCGGCGATGCCACCTTCCTGGCCAGCATGCGCAAGCGCGTCCTGGCCACCCGCTTCACCGGCACGGTGGACGACGTGCGCCGCCATATGGACGCGGCCCGCATCGCTCTGGTTCCGGAGCGCAACGGCGGCGGATTCAAGCTGAAGGTGCTGGACTATGTTTTCAACCGCCTGCCCATCCTGGCCCTGAAGGGCTCGGTGGCCGGCGTGCCGCTGGAGCAGGAGGAAAGCATCCTGCTGTACCCGGGGCATGAGGACCTGGCCATGGGCGTGGTCCAGTCCATCGACGATCTGGACCGCCTGAACAATCTGCAGGACGCGGCCTATCGCGCCTGCCGTGACAGCTTCCACTGGACCAGCAGGGGGCCGCAGTTGCTGACGGCCATCAACGCGGCATGACGACCTGGACAGAATGGGCGGGATATGGCGCCGTTCCCCAAGACAGCGCCGCGCAACGCCAGCCGCTGGGGGTGGTGGATTGGGTGCTGCTGGTGGGATTCCTGCTGGGCATCTACACCGGCTTCGCCATCCAGATCACCCCCAACGTCCCCTTTCCCGCCGCCATTTCCGGCATCACCGGGGTCATCCTGCTGTGGCGCCGGCGGCACCGCATCTCGCCCGCCGGCCTGGCCGCCTTCTTGGGCGTGACCTTGCTGCTGCTGGCATCCATCCTGTACGCGCCGGGGCTGGACCTCTTGTCCAAGCGCACCACCGGCCTGCTGCAGATGATCTATTCGCTGTCCATCTCCTACGCCCTGTTCCTGACGGTGGTGGAAGCGGGGCCGGCCGCCTTTTGCCGGCTGATGCTGGTCTTCATCCTGACCATCATCGTCGGCACCCTGCTGGAGACCTATGCCGGCCTGGCCGCCATCAGCGACGCCGTGCGACAGAAAATCTACACCTCCGGCGTCTATGACGCCGACATCCGGGACGAGCTGCTGTACGGCAAGGTGCGGCCCAAGCTGTTCACCTCGGAACCATCGGCCGTCACCTTCTCCTATACCTTGTTCTCGTTCTGCTGGCTGCTGACCAGCACCTGGAAATACAAGCGCTTCGGCTATCTCGCCATGATGGCGGCGGCCATGGTCGCCATGCCTGGACCCACCTTGCTGCTGATGCTGCTGCTGCTGGGCCTGCATGAGATGGTGCCCAAGGGGGAGGAGCACGCGCCCACCCTGCTGAGCGTGCGCCTCATCAAGATCGGCGCCATCGCCGCCCTGGCCCTGATCGCCTTCGCCGTCATCGCCAGCTCCGTCTATTCCGCCCGTCTGGATAATATCGCCAACGGCGATGACGAAAGCTTCTTCTACCGCGTCATCGGCCCCTTCCTGGTGACGGTGGAGGTGTTGAAGAACCACCCCATTCTGGGCATCGGCCTGACGGGCGAGCAGATGATCGCCGACAGCATCGCCACGGTCTTCCTGCGTTCGGGATCCTTCTCCCCGCTGTGGGCCATCCCGGATCCGCAGGAGGTGATGACCAATTACTTCTGGCTGCACTGGGTATACCTGGGCATCTGCGGCGGCGTGGTGCTGATACTGGCCATCACCGGCTGGCTGCGCAGCCTGGGCGTTCACGCCCTGGCCCTGTGCTGGCTGGGCTGGGCCATCCTGGGCCAGGCGTCCGGCGCCTATGTCAGCCCCAAGACCTGGACCGTGCTGATGCTGATCGCGGCCTGCAGCATCCTGCACGCCGAGGCCCACAAGCGTAAGACGGCGCCATCCGCGCCCATCCCGGCCCCGCCCCCGCCGCCCCGGCCCTATCCGCCGGGCACGCTGGTCGCCATCGGCGGCAACGGCCGGCCCCGACATCGTCCCTAGCCGGCGCATCTGGAAAAGATCGGCCCTTACACCATAGCCACCAAGCCCTGAGGCAGAGTGATGACCCTTGTGACCCAGTGGACGGCCCCTGATATCGGCGCATGGGCGCCGCAGCGATCCTGGAGCCTGGACGGGGGGGTGGACGCGCCCGGACCGGGCATGGCCCGCACCGACTGGGTCCTGCTGGTGGTGTTCCTGCTGGGCATCTACACCGGCTTTTCCATCCAGATCACGCCCAACGTGCCCTTCCCCGCCGCCATCGCCGGCATGGCCGGTGTCGTCCTGTTGTGGCGCCGGCGGCATCGCATCTCCCCCACCGGGCTGGCGGCCTTCCTGGGCGTGACCTTGCTGCTGCTGGCCTCCATCCTTTACGCGCCGGGCCTGGATTTGCTGTCCAAGCGCACCACGGGCCTGCTGCAGATGATGTATTCCCTGGTCATCTCCTACGCCCTGTTCCTGACGGTGGTCGAGGCGGGGGCGGCGGCGTTCTCGCGCCTGATGCTGGTATTCATCATCACCATCGTCATCGGCACCCTGCTGGAAAGCTATGCCGGCCTGAACCGCATCAGCGACGCGGTCCGCCTGGCGATCTATCACCAGGGCATCTACGAGTCCGACATCCGGGACGAGATGCTGTACGGCCGCGTGCGACCCAAGCTGTTCACGACAGAGCCATCGGCCGTCACCTTCGCCTACACCCTGTTCGCCTTTTCCTGGCTGCTGACCAGTGACTGGAAGTACAAGCGCCTGGGCTATCTGGCCATGACGGCCGCGGCCATGGTGGCCATGCCAGGCCCCACGCTGCTGCTGCTGGTGCTGCTGCTGGCGCTGCACGAGCTGGGCCCCAGCGACGACGCCAGCCAGTCCACCACCACCCGCATCCTGAAGCTGGCGGCGGTGGGCATCCTGGCCATAGCCGCCTTCGCCATCGTGGGCAGCACGGTCTACGCCAACCGCCTGCACGAGATCGCCTCTGGCAACGACGAGAGCTTTTTCTACCGCGTCATTGGGCCCTTCCTGGTGGCGGTGGACGTGGTGAAGCACCACCCCATCCTGGGCGTTGGCCTGACGGGGGAGCAGCTGGTCAGCGACAACATCGCCGACGTCTTCCTGCGCTCCGGCGCCTTCAGCCCGCTGTGGAACATCCCAGAGCCCAACGAGGTGCTGATCAACTACTTCTTCCTGCACTGGGTCTATCTGGGCCTGTGCGGCGGCATCGTCATGATCCTGGCCATCAGCGGCTGGCTGCGCGCCCTGGGCGTGCGCGCCGTGCTGATGTGCTGGCTGTCCTGGGCGGTGCTCGGCCAGGCGTCCGGCGCCTATGTCAGCCCCAAGACCTGGACCGTGCTGTTCCTGATCGGCGCCTGCAGCGTGCTGCACGCCCGGGCCAAGCGCGCGGCGGAGGCTCCCGTCCCCGCCCCGCTGGAGCCGCCCGTGATCCTGCCGGCTGCGGCCCTGCCGCCCGCCCCGCCCACCATCCCGCCCCTGGCGGCCCTGCACTGATTCGACCCGAAAGAGGGAGCACCGACCATGGACCTCTGGCCCGACGCCCCCTCCCCCACCGACCCCGACTCTCCCAGCGACGTGCCCACCAGCGTGGCTGCCGCAGCCCTGTCGCCGTTCGAGATTGCCGGCGGCGCCATAGACTTGGCCCCCAGCCCATCGGAACGGCGGGCTGCGGCCGCCATGATGCGGGCAGCCTATGCCCTGTCGGCCCAGGTAGGCGACCGGCGCCTCGCCATGACGCAGGAAACCGGGCTGTCGCTGGTCATATAGAGCTTGGGCCCCTTACACACATCCGACCCATCCGGTGAGCACGATCCATCGGCCGAACGCGTTGAGAACCCAGAACTGGCCGCCACAGCCCGTCACGCCAGCCGAAACCAGCGCGATATGCCACAATGGCATCGCTATGAAGTCGGCATGCATCAATGGGTGTGGCGCGCAATTTGGTTCATGGCCATCGTCAATATACATCCCGAAACAAAATTCATACCCTTCGCTTTCGCTGAATTTATGAATAATTGCCCTGGGGTATTTATTTCTCATTTCATCGAAAATCTCATCACTTGGATCCGATCTATTGATGGAGAAATAATATTCCCCCGTCATTTCCCTGCCCGTTGCGAGGTAATTCATGAGAGCCGCCAGCGCGGAACGCTCCGTATCTTCTCCATAAAATGACATCGGAGCGAACTTCAACATGAGGAAAAGGCATAACAGCGCAGAACATGAAAGAACGGACAGGGTGCGGCATATCCATCCACTCTTAACCAGCCTACCGATGCCCATTTTCAGTCCCCTGATGATGGAGTGAGAAATCATCTGCGCAGATCTCCCTTTCATTAGCATCCGGAGACGTGCACCCTCCTCCTTGGCTGTGGTGCCCCCATTCATGCATAATTACAAATCTCATTGTCTGTTCGCGTGACGTCGATCCTAGTCCAGGAATTTCTGATTCCCCTGCTGCCGTCATATAGATTTCACTACGGTTCCCGTTTGTATTACCACCAACAATTCTTCTTTCTTCAGGATATTTGGCTGCATCTCTTTGCGCTTCTTTTAATGTCGCAAATTTGTGCACACTGTCATCTAGATACAAAACTGCATAGACCGGCTGAAACACAAAGTCTGGAAATAAATTACCCATAATTTTATTCTGAGTTGGTAAAATACCTTTCTCACGCAAATCCCTTATTTGCTCATTGAAGATCCTCTCCGCTTCTTTTGGGCTCGGTATCGTTGACGCCATTACAGGGATAACTCCCCCTTTTTTCTTCGCGCCTTGCGCCTGCGGCTGATAACTGACGCTTACAGCCAACCCGTCGCGAGGGGACTTCGCCTGCGTTTCCCCGCCGCCCCCACTTGCCCAGCGTCCATGCCAATCCCGAGGCTGATCCGGGCTGTACTTCACCAGGTTGTCGTTGGCCCGCGCCAGACGGACGGCGGCGTCCCAGTCCAGGTCGGGCAGGCGCAGGTGCACGGCGCGGATCATGGCCTGGGCCAGGTCGCCCCGGTTCAGCGCGTCGGCGATCTTGGTGAGGCCGGGCAGCACGGCAGCACCCGGCTCCACGCCGGCATAGGCGCGCCTCAGCAACACCGCCACCTCGGCCGCCGGGCGGGCCTGGAAGCCGCCGGCACCCTTGACCAGGAGGGGAACACCAGCCAGCCCCACGCCTTCGGCCGTGCAGCTGAGGCCCAGGCCGCCAGGGCCGTTGCTCAGGCGGTATCGACGCTGCCAACCATCCATGTTCGCTCTCCCTGTTGCCGGAAGAGCACCGTATGTTCTTTGTTTGTTCTTGTCAACCTGTGCGCGAGCGCTGGCGGGCGCAGGCCACTCTATTCCTGCGCCAGTTCGGCCGCGATGTTGGCCAGGGTGCCGGGGGATTCCTGGCGGGGCAGGAACAGGAAGTTGTTCACATAGTCGGCGAACTGGCTGCGGGCCAGACCGGGGCGGTAGTCCTGGATGTCTTCCGGCCGCTGCATGGTGGCCACGTCGAAGTCGTCCAGGGGGCGCAGCTTGTTGTGGTAGAGGAAATAGCCCTGGTAATCGATGGCGTCGAAGAAGCGCGCAATGCGGTCGATGGAACCGCGGGCGTGCCGCTCCTCGATCTCCACCAGGATGCGGGGGCGGGAACGGGCGATGGTTTCCCGGCTGCCTTCCAGCACCGCCTCCTCATGCCCCTCCACGTCGATCTTGATGAAGGCGACGTCGCCGGAATAGACGGCGTCGAGGGGGGAGGAGGTCACGTTCAGTTCGCGTTGCGCCGGCTGGTCGGCCAGCGCTGTAGGCGACAGGGTGGACAAGCCGGTTTCCGGCAATCCCGCTACCACGGGGATGTGCAGCTGCGCCATGCCCGAGGTTCGCGACAGGGCCGTGGGGTAAACCACCACCTCGTCACCGAACTTGGCCGCAAGGCGCTCCGCCAGCCAGGGCACCGGCTCGAAGGCGTACACGCGCCGGGCATGGGGGCGCATGAAGTGGATGTAGCAGCCTTCGTTGGCGCCCACGTCGATGGCGTCGCGCCCGGGCTCGCAAAGATGGCGTACCAGGCGGGTTTCGGGTTCACCGAAATGCTCGAAATACTTGTGTTCAAGCCACAGCATCATCGGCGTGGGACAGACGGTGCGAACCAGTTGCTTCGCACCGCGCCTCAGCGCACCGGGGATCATTCAGCCACCTCCTCGGCGAAGGTCGTCGATACCGGCTGCGGCGGGTGCCGGGAGAATAGAGACCGGACCACGCCGGTCATGGCGTCCCGGCTTGGCCGCATCAGCAGGAAGGCGACCCCGGCGGTGAGCATGCCCACCACCGCGGCCACCGCCAGGGCCACCAGGGGCGCCGCCAGCAGGCTCTCAGGCATCACGCCGTTCCTGAGGATCCAGACGACGGCGGCCACGGCCAGCGACGCCACCACCGAGGGCGTGATGCGCAGGTATAGATCACGCTGGGTCACCGGCCCCTGCCCCGCCGCCAGGTAGAAGCAAACCGGCAGACGTATGACCAGGCCAATGGCGGCATAGGCCCCCGCCACGCCCACGGCGCCATAAGGGATGCCCGCGACGAAGGAGGCAATGGCCAGGGCCACGTCAATAGCGGTGGAACGCAGCAGGTCGCGGGACCGCCCCTGAGGCAGGTAGATCAGGCCGGCCGTCATCAGCGTCGGCTGCACCGCGGCCACCAGGGCGAAACAGGTGATAAGGGGGGACATCGCCTCCCACTTCGGGCCGAACAGCAGGTTGGTCACCCAGTCGGAGGCCACGGCGGCACCGGCGGCGGCCGGCATGGTGACCATGGCCACCCGCTCGATCAGGACACCGAACGCCCGGCGGAAGCGCTGTGGCTCATCCACCAGGCGGCTGAGGGCCGGCATAGCCACGGAATAGAGCGGCGCATTGATGCTGTTCATGGGGACCAGCACCAGACGCGCCGCACGTTCGTACAGACCCAGGGTCGCGGCGCCGAACAATCGGCCCACCAGGATCTGATCGACGCTGCGGGCCAGGGTGGCCAGGATACCGCACCCCGAGACCGACAGGCCGAAGCCCAGCAGTTCCGGTATTCCCGGCGTTCTCCGGGGCAGCGATGGCCGCCATCGGCACAAGATCCAGCAGCCGGTCATGACCAGCAGCGGGGCGGCCAGGCGCTGGGCCACCAGCGCCCAGTGGCCCCAGCCCTGGAAGGCCAGGACCACAGCGACGACGAAGGCCATCAGCTCACTGCCCGTCTCGGCGATGGCGATGGCGGAGAAGCGCATCTGCCGGCGCAGCAGGGCCCAATGCTGGACGGTGGCGCCGCTCATGACGAAGCCCAGGGCCAGCCAGCGCGTGACGGCTTCCAGGTCGGGTTGCCCGTAGAAGCGGGCGATGACGGGCGCACCCAGGGCCAGACAGGCGGCGATGAGGCAGCCGGCGCCGGTGTTGATCCAGAACAGGGCACTGACCTGTTCGTGGGTAATATCCGTCTTCTGCATGGTGGCAGCGGACAGGCCCAGTTCCTTCACGATCTCGAACAGGGCGGTCATGGCGCCGACCATGGCGATGAGGCCGAATTCCGCCGGTGCCAGCACGCGCGCCAGCACGATGACGGATCCGAACTGGGCCACCAGCTTCACCACCTGGGCCCCCAGCATGACCGTGCCCCCGCGGGTCGCCCGGCGGCCGATGTCACCGATCAGGTGGGCGGTATTCAGATCGCCGTTCCGATCACGCATTAACACCTCTCACCGGCGGCCCTGAAGCACGGACCGCCGTTGTTGGGGTGGAACCAATGCCCGGCCCGGCGAGGGCAATCGCCGAACCGGGCATTGGCGGCGACGACCCAGGCGACGGGGAGAGCCCGCGCCCGGGAATCGTCGCTATCAGGCATGGACCACCGGCGCGCCCCGGACGGAGCCGATATTTTCCACATACCAGCGGTAGGTCTGGGCAAGGCCGTCGTCGATCGACGTCGGCGCGCGCCAGCCCAAGGCCTCCAGGCGGCTGTTGTCCATGATCTTTCGGGGCGTGCCATCGGGCTTGCTGCGGTCGTGGACGATCTGGCCCTGGAAACCCACCACCCGGCAGATCCGTTCCGCCAGCTCGGCGATGGAAACCTCCTGGCTGCTGCCCAGGTTCAGCGGCTCCTCCTCGGAATAGTGCTTCATGACGAAGACCATGCCGTCGGCGGCGTCATCGACGAACAGCAGTTCGCGCAAGGGCGTGCCGCTGCCCCAGATTTCCAAGGTCTTGGCGCCTTCCTGCTTGGCCTTGTGCGCCTTGACCATCAGGGCCGGCACCACATGGCTGGCCATAAGGTCGAAGTTGTCGCCGGGACCATACAGGTTGGTCGGCATGACCGAGGTGAAGTCGCAGCCGTACTGGCGGCGGTAGGCCTGGCATAGCTTGATGCCCGCGATCTTGGCGATGGCGTACCACTGGTTGGTCGGCTCCAGCGGGCCGGTCAGCAGCGCCTCTTCCGGGATGGGCTGGGGCGCCATCCGCGGATAGATGCAGGAGGACCCCAGGAACAACAGCTTCTCCACGCCCGAGCGGTGGGCGCTGTCGATGATGTTCGCCTCGATCATCAGGTTGTCGTAGATGAACTCCGCAGGCCGGGTGTCGTTGGCATGGATGCCACCGACATGGGCCGCCGCCAGGAAGACGGCATCCGGACGCAAGTCCTTCATCCACTTGTCCACCTGGCCGCTGTTGCGCAGGTCGCAGTGGTGGCGGCCGACGGTCAGGACATCACACCCCTCCCGCTCCAGCCGCCGCACCAGGGCGGAGCCCACCAGGCCGCGGTGACCCGCGACCCAGACGCGCTTATTGCGCAGCTCGTAAGGGGGCTTGTGCATCGTGCTGTCCTTCCCACTGCTTGACGGGGGTGCGATCCAGAAGGGCGCGGTCGGCGTTCACCATCTCGTAGACCAGTTCCTCGAAGGCGATCTTGTGCTCCCAGCCCAGGACCGTCTTGGCCTTGGTCGGGTTGCCCAGCAGGAAGTCCACCTCGGCCGGGCGGTAGTAGGCCGGGTCGACCGCCACCAGCACCTTGCCGGTGCGGCGGCAGTAGCCGCGCTCGTTGACGCCTTCGCCACGCCACACCAGCGGGCGGCCGATGCAATGGAAGGCCAGTTCCACGAACTCGCGCACCGAATGGGCCTCACCGGTGGCCAGCACATAGTCGTCGGGCTTGTCCTGCTGCAGCATCAGCCACATGCCCTCGACATAGTCGCGGGCGTGGCCCCAGTCACGGCGGGCCTCAAGGTTGCCCAGGTACAAGCAGTTCTGCAGGCCGCGCTCGATGGCGGCCACGGCGCGGCTGATCTTGCGGGTGACGAAGGTCTCGCCCCGCTCCGGCGATTCATGGTTGAACAGGATGCCGTTGGAGGCGTGCATGTTGTACGCCTCACGGTAGTTCACCGTGATCCAGTAGCCGTACATCTTGGCCACCGCGTAGGGGCTGCGCGGATGGAAGGGCGTCGTCTCCGACAACGGCTCGCTGCTGATGCCGCCGTAGAGTTCGGAGGTGGACGCCTGGTAGAAGCGGACATCGTCCTGCATCTTCAGCGACCGCACCGCCTCCAGCAGACGCAGGGTGCCGGTGGCGTCCACATTGGCGGTGTATTCCGGCATCTCGAAGCTGACGGCCACGTGGCTCATGGCTGCCAGGTTGTAGATTTCGGTCGGCCGCGTCTCCGCGATCAGACGGGTCAGCACCATGCTGTCCGTCATGTCGCCGTAGTGCAGCGAGAACTCGAAGCCGCCCTCATGGCGATCGCGGTAGATGTGGTCCAGCCGGTCGGTGTTGATGGACGACGAACGGCGCTTGAGGCCGTGGACCACATAACCACGGGCCAACAGGAACGAGGCCAGGTAAGACCCGTCCTGGCCGGTGATACCGGTGATCAACGCGGTTCTATTCGACATACGCTGCTCCGTTCATCAAAGGGTTGATCGCTGTTTTCAGCAAAATCTTGGGAGTTCTGTTCTTTCAGGGTTGTTGTTCGCGGGGGCGCTTCTTTCCCTTGTTCTAGGCGCCCCTTATCCTGGCGGCCGGCCGGCGTGCCCGTGCCCTCACGGGAACAGAACGGCGCGGGCGACACGGTCCCAGGTGTAGGTTTCCAGCACGTGGTTCTGGCCGCGGGCGCCCATGACGGCCAGGCGCTGCGGATCGGACACGGCGTGGATGATGAGGTCGGCCAGCACCTGGGGGTCGGCGCGCGACGCCAGGAAGCCGTAGCGGCCATCACCGGTGATCTCGGGCAGGCCGTTGCGGTGCAAGCCCAGGACCGGGGTGCGGGAGATCAGCGCCTCCAGATACACCTGGCCCCAGGGGTCGTTCAGCATGGGCTGCACCAGCAGGGAGGAACGGCGATACAGCTCCTGCAGCTCCGCCCATGGCAAGGCGGACCGGAAGTCGATGGCCGGATGCTCCGGCACCCGGTCCCGCACCGATGGGTCGGCCACGATGGTCAGGGTCAGGTCCGGCCGGCGCAGCACCGCCTGTTGGAAGGCCTCGATGACCAGTTCGCCGCCCTTTTCCCGGAACAGGTGCTTGCAGACGAACAGCAGCTTGGGCTTGGCGTAATCCTTCGGCCCGATGTAGGGCTTGATGTCGCCCATGCCCGAGCCCACCGCCGTCACCCGCGCCGCCGGCACGCCGTAATGGCTGATGATGTGGTCGCGCGCATAGCGGCCGAAGGTGAAGATGTGGTCGACGCAGTGCAGCGACCGCCGCTCCAGCTCCTCATAGGCTTCCAGCGCGCGGGCGCTGTAGCCGGCGATGTCGGGGCGATGCTCCGCCGCCAGCGCCCAGGTGTGATCGCAATAAAGGTAGTGGTGGACACGATGCGCCCGGTCGGCCATGGGATCGGCCGTGGCCTGCGCCTCCACAGCCGGCAGGTCGAGGGCGCCGGTGTGGATGATGTGGCGGGTGCCGCGCTCCGCCGCCTTGGCTGCCAGCTGGCGGGCCAGATGGCGCCGGGCGGGGGCCGCGCGGTACAGCTGCTCCGATGTCATCAGCCTGCCGTAGCCGCCCATAACATGGCGCGCAGCCAAGCCCATCTTGAAAGTCTTGGACAGGTGGGGGTGGAAGCCCTCCACCGTCACGCCCAACTTTTCCAGGGCCACGCCCAGGTTGCGGGGGGCACCCGACCAGGTGCGGGGATGGGTGGGATCGCCGAAGACCGAGGTGATGGCCACATGGTCGAAACGGCGCTCGCCCGCCTCACCCTCCGTAAGGATCGGACGAGCGGGCGCCTCTTCCCCGGAAAACCCACCGAAAACCGGCGGCGGCTGCACGGGGCGCCCGGACGGATGCGATTGGGACTGGGGGGTGTGCACGGCCACGGCCTTGGTCACTCCGGTCGGTTGATCGGCGGTCGGGATCGGGGCGCCTGGAACCCCCGTCCGGCGCCGCGGCGTTGTGGACAGGTGGTTCGGGCACATGAACCCGCTGATGTCGTGGTTGAAATCAAACAAGCCCGGCGTCAAACCCGCCAGTGACCAACCTGTGACCGGGGGTGCTTTATCTGCCCCATTTCAGTCACAGGGGCTACCCCAACGGAAAAAAGGCGTATGCCATTTAATGATAAGGCGGCCCTGTTTTGTCACAGCACGGAAAATCCGCCCAGGTCCATGATGAATTACTTCGCATTGGCCGCTAATGGGGACGCTCCGTGCCGTCAAGAATTCCCAGTGCAGCATTGATGGACAATAGTCAGGCTGCCACCGCCGCCGTTTCACCCACCGACGCCGCCGCCGCGCCGCAGGGCGGCATGCCCGGCGGCGACGTCCTGGGCGATTGGATGGCCCAGCGCGTCGGCCCCGGCGGCCCTCCGGCGGACAAGGCCGGCGTGGTGTTCCTGACCCAGGACGTCACCGACGTCAGCACCATCAAACGGGTGCGGGAATTCCTGGACAACGGCCTGCCCGTCCTGGTCCTGGGGTTTGAGCGCGAGCGGTACAACAGCGGCTATCGGCCACCCTGGCCCCACGTGCTGCTGGGGCGGACCGTGGACGGCAAGTACGCCCATCGGCTGCAGGCGCTGGCGGGCGCCCTGCGCGTCATCTTCCGCCACCGCCCCCGCCTGACCGATGCCACCATCCTGTACGCCCGCAACATCGACCAGTTGCTGCTGGCCCTGGTCATGAAGCTGTTCATCAGCCGGCGGGCGGAAGTGGCATACGAGGTGCTGGATATCCAGCCCATGTTCGTGGCCCACGGCCTGCGCTCCTTCATGCTGCGCCTGGTGGAACGCCTGTGCCTGACCCAGGTGAAGCTGCTGGTGTTGTCCTCCCCCGGCTTCCACCGGCATTATTACGCTCCCACACAGAAGTTCCGGGGGCCCTGGCTGCTGGTGGAGAACAAGCTGCCCCGTGTCGGCCTGCCGGAGCGGCCGAAGCCCGCCGCCACGGTGGCGGCCGAAGCCCAGCCCGAAGCCCAGCCCGCTGGGACCAAGCCTCTGATGCCGCCGCACCGCCCCTGGGTCATCGGCTATTTCGGCCTGATCCGGGGGGAGCAAACGGTGGACCTGATGCACCGCCTGGCCCAGCGCCTGCCCGACCGGCTGCAGATCCGTTTTCGCGGCGTGCTGACCACGGTGGATGAGAAGCGCTTTTTCAAGACGCTGGAGTCCTGCCCCAACATCGTCTACGGCGGCCGCTACGACCACCCGGGCGAATTGGCCGACATGTATGCCGGCGTGGACTTCGCCTGGGCGCTGGACCTGGAAAACACCGAGCACAATTCACGCTGGCTGCTGCCCAACCGCTTCTACGAGGCGGGCTATTTCGGTGTGCCCTGCCTCAGCGTCCAAGGGTTCGAGGTCGACCGCCTGGTGCGCCGCCACGATGTGGGCTGGGGTTTCGGGCAGCCGCTGGAAGAGACCATGGTCCGCTTCTTTCAGGATCTGACGGTCGAGGAGTACGAACGCAAGCGGCAGCGCCTGCTGGCCCTGCCCGACGAGACCTTCGTCGCCGGTGAGGAGATCCGGGCCCTGTGCCGTTTTTTCGCCCGGCGGGCCGCGACCCCGATGGAAAAGCCGCCGGTTGAGGAAGGGATGCAACCGCATCCCGCCTCCTGATCCGCCCCCCCGATTTATCGCGGACCCATCAAAAGCCCCCCGAGTTGTCGGGGAGAAGACTGTGAAGGGAATAGGCTATGAGCGACACCGTTGTGGTGACCGGCGGCGCCGGTTTCATCGGCAGCCACGCCTGCAAGGCGCTGGCCCAGGCGGGGTTCAGCCCCGTCACTTATGACAATCTCAGCCGCGGCCCGCGGGAGGCCGTGCTGTACGGCCCGCTGGAGGTGGGGGACATCGGCGATGTGGACCGGCTGACCGCCGTGCTGCGCGACTACAATCCCTGCGCCGTCATGCATTTCGCGGCTTATGCCCATGTGGGCGAGTCCGTCAGCGACCCGCTGCTGTATTACCGCAACAACGTCTCCGGCTCCGTCGGCCTGTTGGAGGCCATGCGCGACGCCGGCGTCACCAACCTCGTGTTCTCCAGCACCTGCGCCGTCTATGGCGTGCCGCAACGGGTGCCCATCACCGAGGGCCACCCCCAGGCGCCCATCAACCCCTACGGCGCCAGCAAACAGATGATGGAGCGCATCATCGCCGACTGCGAACCCGCCTGGGGGCTGCGCGCCGTCATCCTTCGGTATTTCAATGCCGCCGGTGCCGATCCGGACGGCGATTTGGGGGAGAACCACGACCCCGAGCCGCACCTGATCCCCAACGTGCTGGATGCGGCCCTGGGGCGAAAGGATGGGCTGACGGTCAACGGCGCCGACTACCCCACGCCGGACGGCACCTGCATCCGCGACTACATCCACGTCAGCGACCTGGCCGATGCCCACATCCTGGCGCTGAAGCATCTGCTGAACGACGGGACGTCCATGGCCCTGAACCTGGGAAACGGCAACGGCTATTCCGTGCGCGAGGTCATGGAGGCGGCGGAGCGGGTGACCGGGCTGCCCATCCCCTGGCACGTCGGCCCCCGCCGGCCGGGCGATCCGCCGGCCCTGGTCGGCGATGCCACCCAGGCGCGCCGCATCCTGGGCTGGACGCCGGAGCGCAGCGGGCTGGACGTGCAGATCGCCGACGCCTGGCGCCGGCGCCTGCGCGAACTGCAAGCCCCCAGGGACATAGGCATGGCCGTCGGCGAAGGCTCGCCAGCCCGCAAGACCGCCTGACGGCAGGCCACTAGGCCGTCTCGATGACCCCGTCGCGCACCGTCACCGGCCAGGGCAGCAGCCCCTGGCCGGGGCACGGGCCCGCGACACAGCGCCCGGTGTCGATGTCGAACAGGGCGCTGTGCCAGCTGCAGCGGATGACGTCGCGACCGGTCAGGTCCTGGGCGAGGTAGTCGTCCAGGGTGAAGGCCAGGGGCACGCCGGCATGGGGGCAGCGGTCGACATAGCCGGTGACCGCCTCCCCCCGCCGCACCACGAAGCCGTGGAAGCGGTCCCCCTGGATCTCCAGCACAAAGTTGCGGGCGCCGAGCGGCGCCAGCTCCGCCATCGCGCACAAGCGCACCCCGGCCGGCGTTCGGGTCAGCCGCGGGCGGATGCCGCCCGGCACGGGCGCGTCGCTCAACGGACGGCCCGCAGGGCGTCGATGAACTGCGGCACGGTGGCCAGCGTCAGGCCGGCCAGGTTGGCGCGACCGTTGCCCACCATGTAGACGGCATGGTCGCGGCGCAGCAGGCCCACCTGCTCCGGCGACAGGGGCAGCAGCGAGAACATGCCCCGCTGGCGCCCCAACGGGGCTAGCCAGGCGTCACCGGCGGCCAAGGCCTGGCGCACCTGGTTGATGCGGGTGCGCATGGCGTTCAGCTCCGCCCGCCAGTCGGCGGTCAGGCCGGCGTCATCCAGGATGACGCGCACCAGGGCACCACCGTGGTCGGGCGGCATGGACCAGTTGACGCGGGCCAGCAGCAGGATGTTGGAACGCATCAGCGCGGTGCGCGCGGGCGTGCCGCCCTTGGCATAGAGGGCGCCCACGCGTTCCCGGTAGAGCCCGAAATTCTTGTCGCAGGAATAGGCCACCAGGGCGTCCGGCGCGGCGTCGAACACCAGCCGGGCGCCGGCGGCGTCCTCTTCCAGCCCGTCGCCCAGGCCCTGGTAGGCGAGGTCGATGAGGGGGATCAGGCCGCGCTCGGCCACTACCTCCGCCACCGCCCGCCACTGGGCCTGATCCAGGTCGGCACCGACGGGGTTGTGGCAGCAGCCATGCAGCAGCACCACGTCACCGGCGTCAGCGCCCTTCAGGGCCGACATCATCTCATCGAACAGGACGGTCTGCGTCGCCTGGTCGTAATAGCGGTAGGTGGCCACGGTCAGCCCGGCGGAGGTCATGATGGGCGCGTGATTGGGCCACGTTGGCGTGCCCAGCCAGACCTTGGCGCCCGGCCTCTTGGCGTTCTTCTGGGCGGCGTTCACCAGTTCCGCCGCCAGGCGCAGGGCACCGGTCCCGCCGGGCGTCTGCACCCCCACCATCGTGTCGGCCGGCATGGCCTTTCCGAAGACGATGGGCTGCAGCAGCTCGGTATAGCGGATGTCACCCTCGGGCCCCAGGTAGCTCTTGCTGCCCTGCGTCTCCAGCAACCGGCCCTCGGCCGCCTTGACGGCGCGCATCACCGGCGTGGCGCCGCTGTCATCGCGATAGACGCCCACGCCCAGGTCCAGCTTCTTGGGCCGCGGATCGTCGCGGTACAGGGCGATCAGGGACAGCAGGACATCGGCAGGCTGCGGCGTCAGCGCGTCGAAAGGCGTCGGGGCGGACATCGTGGAGACTCCCTTATGGGCGGGGCTGGATCCGCCCCCAGCGGCGGCACCCCTATCGTTGCTGAATGATTTTATGCGAAACCTGTGACAATGTCTTTTCATTGACGCGCTATGGGAACCCAATATGGGAAGCGCATTTCACCGGATTGGAAAAAATGAAAGAGATTGATCAGTTCGATGAAATCGACCACCGCATCCTGCGCGCCCTGCAACGCGATGCCAGCCTGAGCCATGCCGCCCTGGCGGAAGAGGTGGGCGCCTCCCCAGCCTCCTGCTGGCGGCGTATCAAGGCGCTGGAGGGGGCCGGCATCCTGGGCGCCACCGTTCGCCTGGTGGACGCCGCCAAGGTCGGCCGGGGCGTCAGCGTCATGTGCCAGCTGCGCATGAAAAGCCACGCCACCAAGGACAGGCAGGAATTCGAGGCCTTTATCCAGACGCGTGGCGAGATCATGGACTGCCACAGCATGTCGGGCGAGTGGGATTATCTGATGCGGGTGGTGGTGGCCGACGTCGCCAGCTACGAACGCTTCCTGATGCGCGAACTGCTGGCCCACCCGGCCGTGGCCGCCGCCGCCTCGCACTTCGCGCTCAGCCAGGTGAAATACACTACCGCCCTGCCGATCTGATCTTTTCCATTTTCGGTGAGTCCCTTTCACCGATGGTGTTTAGCCCGCGAAACCTTTTCAGGCCCACCGGGTTCCGCCAGCGCGATTGAAAGGTTTTCGCGGAGGCCGCCGGCCACCCGGGCCGGGAGCCAAAGTCCGGCGGCGTTTATCCATTTGACAAGCGGCGGACATCGCCCCTTATATCGTTTCAAATGAAACGATCTGGTGGAGGCAGCGGCCATGACCCAGGACAGCATCCGAGACAACCCGCCCTTTGACATGATGAGCGGCTTCGGTAACAGCTTCGCGACCGAGGCCGTGCCCGGCGCCCTGCCCGTGGGCCGCAACTCGCCGCAGAAGGTGCCCTTCGGCCTCTATGCCGAGCAGCTGTCGGGCAGCGCCTTCACCGCCCCGCGCACGGAGAATCGCCGCTCCTGGCTGTACCGCCTGCGCCCCACCGCCAGCCATGCGCCCTTCACGGCATATGGGCGGGCCAGCTTGCTACGGTCCGGCCCGTTTGACGAGGTGCCGCCCACGCCCAACCGCCTGCGCTGGGATCCGCTGCCCCTGCCCGACGCGCCGACCGACTTCGTCGACGGGCTGGTGAGCTATGGCGGCAACGGCGACGTGGGCACCAACACCGGCATTGCCATCCACCTCTACGCCGCCAACCAGCCCATGACGGCAAGGGTGTTTTACAACGCGGATGGCGAGCTGCTGCTGGTGCCGCAGCTGGGCCGCCTGCGCCTGGAGACGGAGCTGGGCCGGCTGGAGGTGGCGCCGGGCGAAATCGCCGTGGTGCCGCGCGGCGTGCGTTTCCGCGTCCTGCTGCCGGACGGCACCGCCCGGGGTTATGTCTGCGAGAACTACGGCGCGCCGTTCAAGCTGCCCGACCTGGGCCCCATCGGCGCCAACGGCCTGGCCAACCCGCGCGACTTCCTGACCCCCGTCGCCTGGTTCGAAAACGTGGATGAGGCGACCGAGGTGGTGCAGAAGTTCCAGGGCCGCCTGTGGACCACCGCCCTGGACCACAGTCCCCTGGACGTGGTGGCCTGGCATGGCAACCTGGCGCCCTACAAGTACGACCTGGCGCGGTTCAACACCATCAACACCGTGTCCTACGACCATCCGGATCCGTCCATCTTTACGGTGCTGACGGCGCCATCCGAAATCGCCGGCACGGCCAACTGCGACTTCGTCATCTTTCCGCCGCGCTGGATGGTGGCGGAGGACACGTTCCGGCCGCCCTGGTTCCACCGCAACGTCATGAATGAATTCATGGGCCTGATCCATGGCCAGTATGACGCCAAGGCCGGCGGCTTTGCGCCCGGAGGCGCTTCGCTGCACAATTGCATGAGCGGCCACGGCCCCGACCGCACCAGTTACGAGCGCGCGGTGGCGGCGGACCTGAAGCCGCATAAGATCGAGAACACCATGGCCTTCATGTTCGAAAGCCGCTGGGTCATCCGACCCACCCGTTTCGCCACCGAAACCCCGCTGATGCAGTTGGACTATGATGACTGTTGGGCGGGCTTCACCAAGGCCGAGCTGCCGCGATGAACATTCCCCTGATCGATGAAACGCACAACCCGGCCCTGACCAGCTGGGTCAGCAGCGCCAACGGCCACGCCGACTTCCCCATCCAGAACCTGCCCCTGGGCGTGTTCAGCACCCGGAACGAGGCGCCGCGCGGCGGTGTCGCCATCGGCGACTGGGTGCTGGATTTGGCCAAGGCCGGCCGGTCCGGCCTGCTGACGGGCGACGCGCTGGACGCCGCCATCGCCGCCAGTGGCCCGACACTGAACCCGCTGCTGGCCCTGGGGGCAGGCCCGCGCCGAGCCCTACGCCGGCGGCTGTCGCAGCTGCTGGCCACCGGCAGCGATGATCAGGGCATTGTGGAAGGCCTACTCTACCACGCGGTGGACTGCACCCTGCACCTGCCCACGGCCATCGGCGGCTACACCGACTTCTATGCCGGCATCCACCACGCCCTGAACGTCGGCCGGCAGTTCCGCCCGGACAACCCGCTGCTTCCCAACTACAAGCATGTGCCCATCGGCTACCACGGCCGCGCCTCCTCCGTGCGGGTCACGGGGACGGAGGTGCGCCGTCCCAACGGGCAGCGCAAGGCCCCGGATGCGGAGGCGCCGACCTTCGGCCCCAGCCAGCGCCTAGACCTGGAGCTGGAGCTGGGCATCTGGATCGGCCCGGGCAATGAACTGGGCACGCCCATCGCCATCGGTGAGGCCGACAGCCACATCGCCGGCTTAAGCCTGCTGAACGACTGGTCGGCCCGCGACCTGCAGGCATGGGAATACCAGCCGCTGGGCCCCTTCCTGGCCAAGAACTTCCTGACCACCGTGTCGCCCTGGATCATCACGGCGGAGGCGCTGGCCCCCTTCCGCACCCGGCAGCCGGCCCGGGCCGCCGATGATCCCAAGCCGCTGCCCTATCTGTGGGATGAGACGGATCAGGAGCGCGGCGCCTATGGCATCGAGCTGTCGGTGCTGATCCGCACGCCCAAGATGCGCGAGGACAGACAGGCCCCGCACCGCCTGGGTATTGGCCCCGCCACCAACCTCTATTGGACGGCGGCGCAGCTGGTGGCGCACCACACCTGCAACGGCTGCGACCTGAACCCCGGCGATCTGCTGGGCACCGGCACCATCTCCACCCCCGACGACAGCGGCGTGGGCAGCCTGCTGGAGTTGACGCGGGGCGGCAAGGCGCCCATCACCCTGCCCAACGGCGAGACGCGCACCTTCCTGGCCGACGGCGATGAGCTGATCCTGGCCGGCCGCGCCGTGGCCGACGGCTATGTCTCCATCGGCTTCGGCGACTGCCGGGGCCAGGTGACGCCCGCGCTGAACGTCTGAGAAACGAAAAGGGGATTATCATGACCCAGCAGAAGGTCATCATCACCGGCGGCGCTGGGGTCCTGGGTGCCGCCGTGGCCCAGGCCTTCCGGGCGGCCGGCCATCACGTCGCCGTGATCGACCATGCGCCGGCACCCGTCGCCGTGGCGGAGGGCGTGCTGCACCTGGGCGGCGTGGATCTGACGGATGAGGCCGCCGCCCGCACCGCCTTTGGCCAGGCCAAGGTCGCCATGGGCGGGGCCGACGTGCTGGTCAACGTCGCCGGCGGCTTCCGCTGGCAGACGGTGGCGGACGGCGATCCCGCCGCATGGGAGACGCTGTTCGCTATCAACGCCCGCACCTGCCTGAACATGTGCCGGGCCGCCATCGTGCCCGAGGCGGATGGCGGCCTGTCCGACGGCGGCGCCATCGTCAACGTGGGTGCCGCGGCGGCGGAGAAGGCCGGCGCCGGCATGGGCGCCTATGCCGCCTCCAAGGCCGCCGTGGCCCGCCTGACGGAAAGCCTGGCGGCAGAGCTGGGCGGGCGCATCCGTGTCAATGCCGTGCTGCCGCTGGTCATGGACACGCCGCAGAACCGGGCGGACATGCCGAACGTCGATCCCAAGAGCTGGACGGCCACGGCGGCGGTGGCCGATGCCATTGTTTTCCTGGCCAGCCGCGCCGCCCGCGCCATCAATGGCGCCCTGGTCCCCGTCACCGCCCCCACCGCCGACTGAAGAGGCCCATCATGGTCAAGCGCCTGAACGCCGCCGACCTTCCCCCCCTGCCCGGTTGGACCGTGACGCCGGAGGGCGACGCCATCACCCGCCGCTGCGTCTTCACCGACTTCCGCGCCGCCTTCGGTTTCATGACCCAGGTGGCCCTGCTGGCGGAGAAGGCGGACCACCATCCGGAATGGTTCAACGTCTACAACCGCGTGGACATCCGGCTGACCACCCACGACGCCGGCGGCCTGTCACAGCGCGACGTGGACATGGCCCAGGCCATCGACCGATTGTTGCCCGTCCTCTAACCTGACGGACACAATCGGCATCACCGCGCTTGCATGACAGCCCGGTTGGCGATTAAGGGTGTTTCCCCGCCAACCAGCTTCATGGGCCGCCGGTGAAGGTTCTGATCGCCGACACAGTCCATTTGAACGACCCCGGGCGCATCGTGGAGACCGACTTGGCCGCCGCGGGCGCCACGGAAATCGTGCGCCTGGCCGCTGGCGAGCTGCTGGCGGATGCCGTGCTGCGCACCGCCCCCGACCTGGTGATCGTGGACATGGCCCGCCCCGACCGCGACGGGCTGGAGGACATCCGCGCCATCTCGCGCCACGACCCGCGCCCCATCGTCATGTTCGTCGACCAGGACGACCCGGCCTTCATGGAGGCGGCGATCGAGGCCGGCGTCAGTTCCTACAACGTGGTCGGGGCCTCGCTGCCTGCCATCAAGCCGGTGGTGCAGGCGGCCGTGGCCATGTTCCGCCGCTATCGCCAGGTGGAAACCAGCCTGCACAAGGCCGAGACGTCCTTGCGTGAGCGTGAGGTGGTGGACCAGGCCAAGGCCCTGCTGATGCGCCAGCGCGGCATGGCGGAGCCGGAGGCCTATCGCTGGCTGCGCCGCCAGGCCATGGAGCAGAGCCGCAAGCTGGCCGCCGTGGCCGCCGACATCGTGGCCGCCACTGAAGAGAAGAAGGGAGGCGGCTCATGACCGTTTCGCGCCCCGTCCGCATCGGCCTGCTGCGCCTGACCGACAGCGCCCCGGTCATCCACGCCCAGACCGCCGGCCTGTTCACGGCGGAGGGGCTGGACGTCACCCTGTCGGTGGAGCCCAGCTGGGCCAACCTTGCGGACAAGCTGTCCTATGGCCTGCTGGATGCCGCCGTGATGCTGCCGCCCCTGGTGCTGGCCATGGCGCTGGGCCTGCGGCCGGCGGCGGCCCGCCTGATCATCCCCATGAGCCTCAGCCAGCACGGCGACGCCGTGACCCTGTCCAACGAACTGGCCGGGCCCATCCTGGCAGGGGGGCGCCCCAACGCCGCCGAGGCCGGCCAGCGCTTGGCCGAGTTGTTGCGTGGCCGGCCCCGCGTCACCCTGGCGGTGGTCCATGCATGGTCCACCCACGCCCTGCTGTTCAAAAGCTGGCTTCACGCCGCCGGCATCGACCCGCAGGCGGATGTCGACTGGGCCATCGTGCCCCCGGCCGACAGCGTGGCCGCCATCGAGTCCGGCCGCATCGACGGCTTCTGCGCCGGTGCCCCCTGGGGCGCGGTGGCCGCGGCCGCCGGCGTGGGCCGCACCGTCGCCCTGTCATCCGACATCATGCCCGGCCATCCAGAGAAGTGCCTGGCGGTGCGCGAAGCCTGGGCCGATGAACAGCCCGAGGCCCTGCAAGGCCTGCTGCGCGCCCTGCTGCGTGCCGCCGCCGATTGCGCCGACCCGACCAACATCTTCGCCATCGCCGCCACCCTGGCCCAGCCCGCCTTCCTGAACCTGGCGCCCAAGGTCATCGCCGCCTCCTTGCCCGGTGGCGCCCGTGACGGTGCTGGTCAGGACACCGACATCTGCGTCTTCGGCAGCGCCACCCGCCCCACCCTGGATCAGGCCCGCTGGTTCCTGGACCAGATGACCCGCTGGCGCGACCTGCCGGTCAGCGGCGCGGAGGCGGAAGCATTGGCCGCACGCATCTATCGGCCGGATTTGTATGCGGCGGCGGCGCGAACGGTCGCCTGACAAAAAGGCCGCGCCCAGGCTGGACGCGGCCTTCAGTAACGGGGATGGAGGCAGGGGTCAGGCGGCGGCGGCGGCATGCGCCCCGAAGCTGACCTTCACGGGCTGTTCACCCACCGACACCCACTCGCCAGCGGCGTCGCGGTAGTCGTAGCTGATGACGCTGCCCTTGGGGGACAGGTGCAAGGTTGCCCGGTAGTTTTCCGGAATGACGGGGCCGATGCCACCTCGCGGCGGCCACTTGATCTCCGGCCAACCCTGCAGGACGACGCTGACCGTTCCGGGAAAGCCGCCGCCGGTGAGTTCATAGCGCCAGGTGCCGGTGACGTGGGACGTCACGTTCACCGAAGGGTTGGTGGTCTGGGTCACCTGCGAATGACCGGTCACCTCGCCCTTGGGGGTGTACACCACCAGGTGCAGGGTATTCGTCGGCGCACCGGGCGGCGTCACGGTGACGACGTCCAGTGGGAACAGGCCGGCCGGGATGGGGGTCGGAAGTGCAGTGGTGCTCATGATCGGATTCCTTCAGGAAAGGGTTGCGCCCGGCAAGAATTGCGGCGCTGATTTTTCGAAATCGGGAACGGTGACTTAGGCCGCAGCGGCCTTCACGATGTGCACCGGCTGTTCCACCACGTGCCACGGGCCGGTCAGGTCGGTCCGGTATTCGTAGCGAATAACGCCTGCCGTATAGTTGGTGTCCACCACCAGGATGGCCCTGTAGTTTTCCGGAATGACCGGGCCGATGCCGGCATGTGGCGGCCAGTTGATCTCCGGCCAGCCGGTCAGGTCGATGCGGATCGTGGAGCCCGGACCCGTCACGGTCTGGTGGATTAGATCACCCGTGACGTGCGAGGCCACCCGCACCACAGGATTGGTGGCCTGGGTCACCACGGAGGAACCGGTCACCTCGTTCTTGAACGGATCGAGCAGCAGGCGCAGATCGTCCGTCGGGGCGCCGGGGCCGCCACTGGATTGGAGATGCAGCGGAAACAGCGCGTACTTGGTTTCAGCCTTGCTCATGGTTCGTTTCCTTCTGAAAGGCGTTTCAGGTTGTTGATGGGTGCCTGCCGCGGCGTTTATCGCCGCGATAGAACACAACCATAGATATACATCACAGAAGGTTTCAAATGAGTTGCGCTAAATCATGTAGGTTGCATATCTCATAGATTAACACCATGGAGTTGCATGCCGATGCGCGGCCTAGTCCCGCACCAGCGACAGGATCAGCAGGATCAGCAGCACCAGGGCCGTCAGCTTCCAGAAGCGCACCGGGTCGCGGTCGTAGAAGGAGCGGCGGCGGGTGGGGCGGGGCGCGGGGTGGGCGGCACCGGCCTCCAGTTCCAGCGCGAATTCCAGCACGTCGCCATGCCGGTTGCCCGGGTTGGCGGCCACGGCCTTCATGACCGACAGGTCCAGCCAGGTGGGCAGGTCCGGGCGGCGCTGCTGCAAGGGCACCGGAGCGCCGAAGCGGGGGCGCTGGAAGGGTTCGACCTCGCCGTAGGGATAGGCGCCGGTGAACAGATGATAGACGGTGACACCCAAGGCGTAGAGATCGGTGCGCTCATCGCCCGGCTCCCCCGCCAGCAGTTCCGGCGCCATGTAGCTGGGCGTGCCGGGGATCTGCTCGGCGGGGAAATCCTCCAATCCGGCCAAGCGCACCACGCCCAGGTCGATGAGGCGCAGTCCGCCGGCGCCATCGATGATGACGTTGTCCGGCTTGATGTCGCGGTGGATGATGCCGGCGCGGTGCAGCGCCGCCACCGCCTTGGCCAGCTTCACCGCCAGGGGCACGCCCTCCGCCACGCCCACGCGCGGCGCCGCCGCCAGGCGCTGCGTCAGGGTTTGCCCTGGGTAATAGGGCATGACAGTGTATAGCCGCGTCTGCCGGCCGGGCGGCACCTCCACCACCTCCCCCAGCCAGGGGCTGCGCACCCGGGCGGCCACCCAGCCTTCGCGCACGAAGGCCAGGCGATAGACGGCATCGTCCGCCACCGCCGGCTTGGGGAACTTCAGCACCAGCGGTGCCTCCTTCCCCGCCGGCTCGGTCAGAAATAGGGCGCTGTAGCGGCCATCGGACAGTTGGCGGCCCACGCGATAGCCGTCGACCACATCGCCCGGCTTGGGCACGGGCAGGATGGGCAACTCCGCCGTCAGGTCGGCCAGTTCTCCCTGGTCGGCCGGCGGCAGGGCCACCACGTCGATGACCAGGGCGGTGGCGTTGTCGTGGCTGCCGGCGGACAGGGCGGCCGCCACCATCTCCTGGCTGGCCGCCTCCGGCGTCGGTTCACCGGAGGTGAGGCGGGCCAGGTCGCGGGATGACAAGACCCCGTGCACGCCATCGGTCAGCAACACCAGGCGGTCGCCTTCGCGCAAGGGTTCGGCCGCGTAGTCGGCGCGCAGCGCATCCTCCAGCCCGATGGCGCGGCGCAGGATGTGGCGCTGGTCCGGACCGCTGTGCACATGGTCCTCGGTCAGCTGGGTCAGCCGACCGTCGCGCAGGCGGTAAAGGCGGGTATCGCCCACGTGCAGGATATGGGCGCGGCGGTCGCGCAGGATGACGGCGGTCAGGGTGGTGGCCATGCCCGCGCGCTCCGGGTCCGCCCGTCCCTGGGCGTGGATCCAGCGGTTGATGGCCTCCGCCGCGTGCGCCGCCGCCCGCCGGATGCCCAGGGTCTGGCGTTCGCCCAGATAGAAATCGATGAAGCCGCGCACCGCCAGTTCCGCCGCCACGCGGCCGCCCGGCGCCCCAGAGACGCCATCGGCGATGGCGGCCACCGCCCCCTGACGGGCCCGCTGGGTGGCGGTACCCAGGCACACGCCCACGTAGTCCTCATTGCGCGGGCGGCGGCCGGTTTCACTGCACCAGCCGACGCGCAGTTCGATCTGCCGTACCCCCATTCCCACCCCAGTATTGCCTATAATTTGATCATTTGCGCGGCCAGCTTGGCGATTGCGCAATAATTAGGCATTTAGGCCGTCGGCCTTTTTCCAAAACCCCAGGTTTTCCGCGACAGCGAAATTGGCACGGCGGTTGCGAAGAACATTACACGAGCAGGGGGCCGAAAGGTTCTTTTCTGCATCGGGACGGCCCCAACGGCGGGGCGGTCCCGCCTCCGGGATGGCGCAACGGCGCGCGTCCCCTGTGGTCTGATCGGCGGGTCAACGGCGGCCTGTCAGCGTCCGGTTCCACCGGGCCCTACCCCACCCCAAGGCCCCTTGCGGCCTGATCCCGATCCACCACCCCTTCTGGTGATAGGCGGCGCCTGACCCATGGCAGCCCCCATCGCCAAAGGCCCACGGCCCTGCCCGGAGGCGCACCCGATGAACAAGAGTTTTCTGAAGGCTGGACATCTGCCGACCCTGTTCGCGGCGTTTCTCTATTTCGACATGAGCTTCATGGCCTGGGTCATCCTGGGCCCGCTGGGCGTGCTGATCGCCAAGGACCTAGGCCTGTCGCCGGCGCAGAAGGGCCTGATGGTGGCGGTTCCCGTCCTGGCCGGCGCCTTCTTCCGCGTCATCAACGGCATCCTGGTGGACCACCTGAAGCCCAAGCGCACCGGCATCCTGGCGCAGGTGGTGGTGATCACCGGCCTTGTCGCCGTCTGGTACTTCGGGGTGCACAGCTTCAACGCCACGCTGCTGACCGGCGCCATCCTCGGCGTGGCCGGCGCCAGCTTCGCCGTGGCCCTGCCGCTGGCCTCGCGCTGGTATCCGCCGGAACACCAGGGAACGGCCCTGGGCTTGGCGGGCGCCGGCAACTCCGGCACCGTGTTCGCCTCCCTCTTCGCGCCGGCCCTGGCCGTCGCCTATGGCTGGAACAACGTGCTGGGCCTGTTGGCCATCCCGCTCGCCCTGACGCTGTGCGTCTACACCGTGCTGGCCAAAGACAGCCCGGAATGCCCGCCGGCCAAGTCGCTGGCCGAATACCTGGCGGTGCTGAAGATCGGCGACGCCTGGTGGTTCATGTTCTTCTACAGTGTCACCTTCGGCGGCTTCGTCGGCCTCGCCTCCTCCCTCACCATCTACTTCAACGACCAGTACGGCCTCAGCCCCATCACCGCCGGCTATTTCACCGCGGCCTGCGTCTTCGCCGGGTCCCTGGTGCGGCCCATCGGCGGTGCGGTGGCCGACCGTATCGGCGGCGTCCGCTCGCTGACCGTCATGTACACGGTCGCCGCCGGCGCCCTGGTGGTCGTCAGCTTCGCCCTGCCGCAGGCCTGGATGGCCCTGGCCGTCTTCGTCGTCGCCATGCTGGCCCTGGGCATGGGCAACGGCGCCGTGTTCCAGCTGGTGCCGCAGCGCTTCCGCCGCGAGATCGGCGTCATGACCGGCCTGGTCGGCATGATGGGCGGCGTGGGCGGCTTCTACCTGGCCTCCAGCCTCGGCTACTCCAAGCAGCTGACCGGCGGTTACCAGGCGGGCTTCCTGCTGTTCGCCCTGCTGGCCCTGGCGGCCCTGGTCGGCCTGACCGGCGTGAAGCGCCGGTGGCGCACCACCTGGGGCGCCGCCGCCCTGGGCGCGGCCCGCGTCTGACTGACAGCACTCCAGACTTAGCGATTTCAAGGGAAGGGTTCCCCCATGGACACGCATATGCCCCCGCGCCAGAAGCTGGTGGTTGTCGGCAACGGTATGGCCGGCATGCGAACGGTGGACGAACTGCTGAAGCGCAACCCGCTGAAGTACGACATCACGGTCTTCGGCGCCGAACCACACGTGAACTACGACCGCATCATGCTGTCATCCGTGCTGGCCGGCGAAAAGGACCTGGAGCAGATCGTCATCAACCCCCGCTCCTGGTATGAGGAGAATGGGATCAATCTCGTCACCGGTGACGCGGTGACGGCCATCGACACCCAGGCCCGCACCGTGACGTCGGCCAGCGGCCGGGTGGTGGCCTATGACAAGGTCCTGCTGGCCACGGGGTCCCGCCCCATCGCCCCGCCGGTGCCGGGCCTGGACCTGCCCGGCGTCTGCGCCTTCCGCGACATCGCCGACGTCAACACCATGATCGAGGCGTCGGAAAAGCATAAGCGCGCCATCGTCATCGGCGGCGGCCTGCTGGGGCTGGAGGCCGCCAACGGCTTGCTGCGCCGGGGCATGCAGGTGGCCGTCGTCCACCTGATGGGCACGCTGATGGAACGCCAGCTGGACAAGGCGGCGGCCGAACTGCTGCAGCGTGAGCTGGACGAGCGCGGCATGAACTTCTTCACCAACGGCCAGACCGAGGAGATCTTCGGCGAGGGCCGGGTACAGGGCGTGCGCCTGGCCGACGGGCGGGAAATCCCGGGCGACCTGGTGGTGCTGGCCATCGGTATCCGCCCCAACATCGACCTGGCCCGGGCCGCCGGCCTGGCCATCAACCGCGGCATCGAGGTGGGCGACGACATGCGCACCTCCGTCCCCGACATCTTCGCCGTGGGCGAATGCGTGGAGCATCGCGGCAAGACCTATGGCCTGGTGGCTCCGCTGTGGGACATGGCCAAGGTCTGCGCCGACCATCTGGCGCGCGAGGACGCCACCAGCGACTACGTTCCCGCCGCCATGGCCACCCGGCTGAAGGTCACGGGCATCGACGTCTTCTCCGCCGGCGATTTCATCGGTGACGAGACGACGGAGGAGGTGGTCTTCCGCGACGCCGCCCGCAACACCTACAAGCGCCTAGTGCTGCGCGACGACCGCCTTGTGGGCGCCGTGCTGTATGGCGACGCCCAGGACGGCGGCTGGTACTTCCAGCTGCTGCGCGAGGACAAGCCGCTGGGCGATCTGCGCGACACCCTGATCTTCGGCCAGGCCTTCGCCAGCCTGGCGGCCGGCGCCCCCGCCGCCGACCCCACCGCCACCGTGGCGGCCCTGCCCCTTGATGCCGAGATCTGCGGCTGCAACGGCGTGTGCAAGGGCAAGATCATGGGTGCCATCGCGGAGCATGGCCTGACCACGCTGGAGGGGGTGCGCGCCCGCACCAAGGCGTCCGCCTCCTGCGGCAGCTGCACACCCCAGGTGGAACAGTTGCTGGCCCTGTCGCTGGGCGACGGCTACGCCAAACCCACGGGTGAGAAGCCGCTGTGCAAATGCACGGCCCACAGCCACGACCAGGTGCGCCGCGCCATCGTGGACCAGGAGCTGCGCACCATGCCGGCGGTCATGTCCACCCTGGGCTGGTCCACGCCCGACGGCTGCCATGTCTGCCGCCCGGCGCTGAACTTCTACCTGCTGGTGGCCTGGCCCGGTGAGTACCAGGACGACCAGCAGTCCCGCTTCGTGAACGAGCGCAACCACGCCAACATCCAGAAGGACGGCACCTATTCCGTGGTGCCGCGCATGTGGGGCGGCCTGACCACGGCCGATGAGCTGCGCGCCATCGCCGA
This sequence comes from Nitrospirillum amazonense, assembly GCF_007828035.1. GTDB lineage: Bacteria > Pseudomonadota > Alphaproteobacteria > Azospirillales > Azospirillaceae > Nitrospirillum > Nitrospirillum amazonense. The sequence goes on from NZ_VITV01000003.1 coordinate 619,729, forward strand.
CGTGGTGGACAAATACGCCATCCCCACGGTGAAGGTGACGGGCGGCCAGCGCATCGACCTCTTGGGCGTGACGCGCGAGCAGCTGCCCCATGTGTGGAAGGATCTGAACGACGCCGGCATGGTCTCCGGCCACGCCTATGGCAAGGCGCTGCGCACGGTGAAGACCTGCGTGGGCTCTGAATGGTGCCGCTTCGGCACGCAGGACAGCACCGGCATGGGCGTGAAGCTGGAGCGCATGACCTGGGGGTCCTGGCACGCCCACAAGGTGAAGCTGGCCGTATCCGGCTGCCCGCGCAACTGCGCCGAGGCCACCATCAAGGACTTCGGCGTCGTGGCGGTGGACAGCGGCTGGGAACTGCATGTCGGCGGCAACGGCGGCATCCATGTCCGCGCCACCGACCTGTTGTGCAAGGTCACGACGGAGGAAGAAGTGCTGGAGTACTGCGGCGCCTACCTGCAGCTCTACCGCGAGGAGTCCCGCTATCTGGAGCGCACGGCGCCCTGGATCGAGCGGGTGGGCCTGGCCCATGTGAAGCAGCGCATCGTGGACGACGCGGCGGGCCGCAAGGCGCTCTACGCCAAGTTCCTGTACGCCCAGAAATTCAGCCAGGACGACCCCTGGGCCGAGCGCACGCCGGGCAAGGCGGCGGCCGCCCCCTTCCGCACCCTGGCGACGGTGGAGTGATGACCATGGACAGCGTTGGTATCGAAAGCCGCTGGGTCGAGGTGGGTGCGGTGGACGACATCCCCCGCCAGGGTGCCCGTGTGGTCGCCACCCCCCGGGGCGACGTCGCCGTCTTCCGCACCCTGGACAACACCGTCTTCGCCGTGGATGACCGCTGCCCGCACAAGGGCGGCCCCCTGTCGCAAGGCACCGTGCACGGCCATGCCGTCACCTGCCCCCTGCACAACTGGGTGATCGACCTGGAGACGGGCGAGGCCTGCGCCCCGGATGAGGGCTGCGTCACCCGCATCCCCGTGCGGGTGCAGGACGGCCGTATCCTGCTGGCCATGGTGGCGTGATGCCGGAGGGGATGGCACGGGACGCTGAAGCCGGTGCCCTCACCGGCACCGTCCGCTCCACCTGCCCCTATTGTGGCGTGGGCTGCGGCGTCGTCGCCCAGGCCGACGGCCAGGTTGTGGGGGACACCGACCACCCGGCCAACCGGGGCCGCCTCTGCTCCAAGGGGTCCGCGCTGGCGGAAACGCTGAGGGATGGGGAGCGGCTGACCCGCCCCCTGATCGACGGGCGGGCGGCGGACTGGACCCAGGCCCTGGACCTGGTGGCGAACCGTTTCAGGGCTACGATCGCCGAGCATGGGCCAGACAGCGTCGCCTTCTACGTCAGCGGCCAATGCCTGACGGAGGATTATTACGTCGCCAACAAGCTGATGAAGGGCTTCATCGGCAGCGGCAACATCGACACCAATTCCCGGCTGTGCATGGCCTCCTCCGTCGCCGGCCACACCCGCGCCTTCGGCGCCGACGTGGTGCCCGGAACGTACGAGGATCTGGAACTGGCGGACCTGGTGGTGCTGGTGGGCAGCAATTCCGCCTGGTGCCACCCGGTGCTGCACCAGCGACTGCTGGCCGCCAAGGCCAAGCGGCCGCTGCGCATCGTGGCGATCGACCCGCGCCGCACGGCGACGTGTGAGGATGCCGACCTGCATCTGGCCGTGCGCCCCGGCGCCGACGTCGCCCTGTTCAATGGCCTGCTGGCCCATCTGGCCGACCAGGATGTGCTGGACCACACCTGGATGGCGGCGCATGCGGAGGGGTTCGAGCCCGCCCTTGCCGCCGCCCGGCAGACGGCCGGCCAGACCGCGGCCCTCACCGGCCTGGACCCGGTGGACCTGGCCCGCTTCTACCACTGGTTCGCGTCCACCCCACGGGTCGTCACCGTCTATTCCCAGGGGGTGAACCAGTCCTCCGTGGGCACCGACAAGGTCAACGCCATCATCAATTGCCATTTGGCGACGGGGCGCATCGGCAAGCCCGGCTGCGGCCCCTTCTCCATCACCGGGCAACCCAACGCCATGGGCGGGCGCGAGGTGGGCGGCTTGGCCAACCAGCTGGCCGCCCACATGCGCTTCGACCAGCCAGAGTCCCTCGACCGCGTCCGCCGCTTCTGGCGGGCGCCCAACCTGGCGACCAAGCCGGGACTGAAAGCCGTGGAGATGTTCGACGCCGTGCTGGACGGCCGCATCAAGGCCCTGTGGATCATCGCCACCAACCCCGCCGACAGCCTGCCCCGGGCCGATAGGGTGCGCGAGGCGTTGGCACGCTGCCCCTTCGTCGTCGTGTCCGACTGCTGGCCCAACGACACCACGGCCCTGGCCGACGTGGTGCTGCCGGCGGCGGGATGGGGGGAGCGGGACGGCACCGTCACCAACTCCGAACGCGTCATCAGCCGCCAGCGCCCCTTCCGCCCCGCCCCGGGCGAGGCGCGGGCAGACTGGCGCGTACTGGCCGCCGTGGGGCAGCGCATGGGCTGGAAGGACGCCTTTTCCTGGACCAGCCCGGCGGCGGTGTTCCGGGAGCACGCCGCCCTGTCGGGTTTCGAGAACGCCGGCAGCCGCCCCTTCGACATCAGCGGCCTGGCCATGCTGACCGATGGGCAGTACGACGCCCTGGCGCCGGTGCGCTGGCCCGTGCGCTGGGCGGGGGATGAGGGCGGGCGGCTGTTCGGCCAGGGCGGCTTCGCCACGCCCAGCGGCCGGGGCCGCCTGGTGCCCACCCCCTGGCGCCCGCCAACCAGCCGCACCGATGACACCTACCCCCTGGTGCTGAACACCGGCCGCATCCGCGACCAGTGGCACACCATGACCCGCACCGGCCGCGTGCCCCGCCTGCTGGCGCACTCGGGGGAACCACGCGCCGCCCTGTCCCCCACCGACGCCGCGCGCCTGGGCCTCAAGGACGGCGACCTGGTGCGCATCGAAAGCGTCCACGCCGGCACGGTGGTGCGCGCTACCGTCGATGCCGGCCAGCGGGTGGGAGAGATGTTCCTGCCCATGCACTGGACGGATGAGTTCTGCTCCGCCGGGCCCGCCGGCCGCCTGGTCAATGCGGCGCTGGACCCCATCTCCGGCCAGCCGGAACTGAAGCTGACGCCGGTGCGGGCGGAGGCGGTGCCCGTGGCCTGGCGCGGCCTGCTGCTGCACCGCGCCGCCGTGCGACCCCAGGGTGTGGCCTATTGGTCCCGCGTGCCGCTCAGCAACGGCCACGCCTTTGAGATCGTGGGGTCGGACGCCCTGCTAGCGGGGGCGGCCCTGACGCGCTTCGTCGAGGGCCTGCTGCATCCGCCAGCGGGTGCGGAGTGGCTGCAGCTGACCGATGCCGGGCGCGGCCTGCTGCGCGTCGCCATCCTGGTGGACGGCCGGCTGGAGGCCTGCCTGTTCCTGGCCGCCGGCGACGGCGCCCAACTGCCGCCCCGCGACGTGCTGGCGGCCCTGCTGGGCGACAAGGTGACGGACGCGGCGCGGCCCAGCCTGCTGTCCGGCCGCGCCCCCGGCGGGTCAGGGGCCACGGGCGTGAAGTCAGCCGGCCGCACCGTCTGCGCCTGCTTCTCCGTCGGCCTGGTCACTATCCGGGAGGCCATCGTCGCCAACCGCCTGACCTCGGCGGAGGAGATCGGCGCCTGCCTCAAGGCCGGCACCAACTGCGGGTCCTGCATCCCCGAACTGAAGGAGATCCTGCGCGATGTCCATGCCTCAGCCTAACGTCACCGGCCGCGCCAGCCTGGTCGGCGCCGGCCCCGGCGATCCCGAGCTGCTGACGGTGAAGGCCCTGCGCCGCATCGAGAGCGCCGACGTGCTGCTGTACGACAAGCTGGTCGACCCGCGCATCCTGGACCTAGCCCCCGCCCATGCCCGGCGCATCGACGTGGGCAAGCGCTGCGGCCGGCATACCCTGAGCCAGGCCGCCATCAACCGCCTGATCGTCGCCCATGCCCAGGCGGGCGCCCATGTCGTGCGCCTGAAGGGCGGCGACCCCATGGTCTTCGGCCGCGCAGGCGAGGAGCTGGCGGCCCTGGCCGCCGCCGGCGTGGTGGCGGAGGTGGTGCCCGGCATCACCGTGGCCTGCGCCGCGGCGGCATCCATGGCCATGCCGCTGACCCAGCGCGGCTACAGCCGCAGCCTGCACCTGATCACGGGGCACGGCGCCGACGACAGGGTACCCACCCACGACTGGAACGCGCTGGCCGCCTGCGACGGCACCATCGCCATCTATATGGGCGGCCGCACCTTGGGCCAGGTGACCCAGCGCCTGCTGGCCGCCGGCCTGGACCCCAGCACCCCAGCCATCGCCATCGAGAACGCGACCCTGGCGACCGAGCGGCGCCTGCCCGGCACGGTGGCCGACATCGCCGCCCTGGTGGCAGCGGCGGCGGTGAGCGGCCCCACCCTGGTGCTGGTGGGACGGGTGGTGGCGTTGCGGCGGCAGGACGCGGTAGAGTCCGCGATGAACGAGGTGCGGTCCCGCGCCGCCTGAAACTTGAGTTTGCCTGCGCCATGACGGATGAACATGTCTTCGCCCAGTACGTCCGCACCCTGGGGCGCGGCCCCGGCCGCTCCCGCTCCCTGACACGGGAAGAGGCGCGCACGGCCCTGGGCATGGTGCTGAAGGGGGAGGCCGACCCCCACCAGGTGGGCGCCTTCCTCATGCTGCTGCGCTATCGCGGGGAGGACCCGGATGAGGTGGCGGGCCTGGTGGAGGCCGCGCGCGACGCCGCCGGCATCAGCGACGGCGCCTGCACCGGCGCCGCCGACCTGGACTGGCCATCCTACGGCGCCGGCCGCACCCGCGATGAGCCCTGGTTCCTGCTGTCCGCCCTGGCGCTGGCCCAGGCCGGGCACCGCGTCATCATGCACGGGTCCAACGCCTTCACCCAGGGCCGCGACGTGCCCGACGCCCTGGGGGAGCTGGGCCTGCGCCCGGCCACCAGCCACGAGGATGCCAAGCGCCTGGTGGCCGAGACCGGCTTCGCCTATCTGCCCCTGTCGGCGCTCAGCCCGGCGCTGGACCATCTGCTGAACCTGCGCCACCTGCTGGGCCTGCGCAGCCCCATCAACACCGTCTGCCGCCTGCTGGACCCGTTCCACACCCAGGCCGCCGTCGACGGCGTCTTCCACCCGCCCTACATCGATCTGCACTTAGGAGTCGCCCAGCGCCTGAACCGCCCCCGCCTGGTGGTGGTCAAGGGCGGCGGCGGCGAGGTGGAACGCAATCCCGCCAAGCCCACCACCGCCTATCTGCAAGCCGACGCCGAGCGCTGGGAACTCCCCCTCCCCGCGCTGACCGCCAGCAAGGCGGAGGTGCCGGGCCTGCTGCCCGTGTGGCGCGGCGAACCGGGGCGGGACGCGGAAACGGCGACGGTCATCGCCACCATTGCCCTGGGGGTGCTGGCGCTGGGGTTGGCGAATGAGCCGGCCGAGGCCGACCGGGTGGCGGCGGAGATTTGGGCGGGCCGGCGGGCCTCCCCCGCTTGATCCTAAAAAAACCCAATCGCCCCTGTATCCTTCAACTCCTGTCATTCGTCTTCCAGGCTCAAACGCCCACAGGAGAAGCGATATGGAAGAAGAGGTGAAGTCGGTTCTGGAGGCCTACCGCCAGGCGGTGTGGGACCGGAAGCCCGAGGCGCTGCTGGCGCTTTATGCCGAGGATGTGGTGGTGTTCGACACCTGGGACACCTGGTCCTATCCCGACCGAGCGGCCTGGCGGCAGTCGGTGGAGGCCTGGCTGGGCGGGCTCAATGATGAGCGCGTGCAGGTCGCGGCGGAGGCGGTGCGGGTGGTGGGCGGTGGTGAGGCCGCGGGCCTCAGCGCCTTCCTGACCTACACCGCCCTGACGCCGGAGGGGGCCAAGCTGCGGTCCATGCAGAACCGCTTGAGCTGGCAGTTGGTGAAGCGTGAAGGCCCCCAGGGAAAGACGGCGTGGCTCATCGCGCAGGAGCACACCTCCGTCCCCATTGCTCCCGAAAGCCTGACGGGGCATCTCAGCCGGGAATCAGATATGGATGGCCCCACCCTCCGGGAGTGAAGCCGCGTCGAGGGGACGGGCGTCGGCCATGCCGCGCGCCACCGGGCAGTGGAAGAAATCCCGGATGCGGGTGATGCGCCCGTCCCGCCAGCTGATGAAGATGAAGTTGGCGATGGTGCCGTCGCGGTAGGACAGCAGGCCGGGCTGGCCGTCGATGCTGCCAGGCACCAGATGCCAGCCCAGAAGGCGACTGTAGTTGCCAAAGTAGGGCTCTACGCCCGCGCGGCCGTGGCGCGTGAACTCCCCCATCAAATCCAGGCGTACATCGTCGGCCAGCAAGGCGCGCACGGCGTCGAAATCGCGGGCGTTGAACAGGGCGACATAGCGGGCAAGGTGCGCCCGCTCCTCCGCCGACAGCACCAGGGGTGCCGGTTCCTCCAGCGTGGCGGCCAGGGCGCGCAGCTTGGCCCGGCCCCGGTGCAGGGCGGCCTTCACCGCCGGCACGCTCATGTCCAGCATGGCCGCGATCTCCGCCAGGGTGTAGCCCAGCACGTCCATCAGGATGAGGCAGGCGCGCTGGGCCGGCGACAGCTTCATGAAGGGGCGCAGGCCGAACTCCGCCAGCTCACGCTGGCTGAGCGGGTCCGTCGTCTCCACCGCCAGATGCTCATGATCCTCCAGCGGCTCCGTCCGGCCGCCGCGCTTCAGCACGTCCAGGGCGGCGTTGCGGGCGATGCGGAACATCCAGGCCTCAGGGCTGTCCAGCCGCTCGATCCCCGGCCAGGCCTGCAATGCCTTCAACAGCGTTTCCTGCACCACGTCCTCCCCCTCCACCACCGAGCCCACCATGCGGGCGCAGAAGGTGTAGAGCCGGGGGCGCAGGTTGCGCACCAGGCGGTCGAAATCCGTCTGGGGCCGGGGGTGGATCTGAAGCATGGGAATGACGCCTTCCGCTGGGGTGCATCCCCCAAGGACGATCCAGGGCGGCGGAAGGTTACAGGGGGTGCGAAAAATATTTGCCGGTCCGGGTCCGTATCTTTTGCAGCGCCGCCAGCGTCTTAGCGGTGTTCCCCAAACCCAAGGAGCATACGCATCATGGAACTCTACACCCTTCCCGGCTCCCCCAGCGTCCGCAAGGTCCTGGCCGTCGTCCACCACCTGGGCCTGACGGTCGAGGTCCGCACCCTGGACTTCACAAAGCAGGAAACGCGGCAGCCCGGCTTCCTGGCCCTCAACCCGAACGGCATGGTGCCGGTGCTGGTGGACGGCGGCCTGACGCTGTGGGAGAGCTGCGCCATCAACCAGTACCTGGTGGCCAAGGCCGGCGGCTCATCCCTGTTTCCGGACGATCCCGCCGTGCGCGCCGACATCACCCGCTGGCAGTTCTGGGAGCAGGCGCATTTCAACAAGGCCTGGGGCACCCTGATCTTCGAAAGCATCATCAAGCCCCGCAATGGCCTGGGCGAGCCGGCGGCCGAGGTCATGGCATTTTTCCAGCAGGATCTGGCCCGCTTCGCCCCCGTGCTGGAAAGCCACCTGGCCGGCCGCACCTACCTGGTGGGCAACGGCGTCACCCTGGCCGACTACGGCCTGGTCTGCCTGGAGGGCTATCGCAGCGTAACGCCCTTTGACTGGACGCCCTTCCCCAACATCAACCGCTATCTGGACCACATGCGGGAACAGCCCGCCTGGGTGAAGGCGGCACCGAAGGTGACGGCCGTGGCAGCGTGAGGCGTCAAGCGCGGCGGGGTCACACCCGCCGCGTTCCGGTCAGCCGGCGAGCTCACGCTGCAAATCCTCCAGCGTGCCCTGGATGTGCCGGGCGGTCAGCGTCTCCACCACCGCGGCGTCGCCGGCCATCCAGGCATCGAACAGGGCGCGATGCTCGTCCCGCGCCCTGTCGTCACGGCCCTGGGGTTCCAGGTGCGCCCGGACATAGCGTTCCGACAGGATGTGCAGGCGTTCCATCAGTTGGCTGGTGATGCCGCCCGCCGGGCGGATCAGCGCCATGTGGAACGCGCGGTTGTGGGTGACGTGGCCGGTGCCGGCGGTCCCCTGCTCCCGCTCCAGCGCCAGCAGCTCGGCCCGGGCGTGCTCGCGGTCGGCCGGGGTGGCGCGCCGGGCGCCATCCGCCGTCGCCCCGGGTTCCAGCTTCAGGCGCAGGGCGAACACCTCCGTCGCCTCTTCCGCCGTCAGCGTGTTCACCACATAGCCCCGGTTGGGAAAGGAGGTGACCAGGCCATCCTGCTCCAGCCGGCCCAAGGCCTCGCGCAGGGGGATCTTGCTGATGCCCAGCTGGCTGGCCACCGCCGCCTGCTGCACCGCCGTGCCCGGCGCCATGGTGCCCAGCAGGATGTGCTCCCGCACGATTTCATAGGCCTGGTCAGGCAGGCTGCGAACGATAATGCTCATGCGGCGGATTCAGTCGGGAGAGGGTCGCGGCGAACTGCCGTGCCCCATCATAGCATTTCCCGAATGAAAATCCGCTGGCACTGTTAGCGCTAACACCTACCGGGTGGCGCGCAACAGCACCACGCCGTGCGCCGGCACCGTATGAGCGGCACCCGGCGCCACGCCGCGGTGGGCCCACAGGTCGCGCACGCTGGGATGATCCCCCAGGCCCAGGGCGGGCCAATCGGCGGTCATGGCCATCGGCTTGTCCGTGCGGTTGAACAGGCCCACGGCGACCGAGCCGTCGGCCAAGGGCCGGGTCCAAACCTCCGTCCCGTCCTGCTTGCGCACCGGCAAGCCTTGGCGGCCCAGCGGATCCTGGTCGATAGCGATGACCTCGGCATTGCCCAGCAGGGCCAGCGTGTCCCGGGGCATGGACCGGGCGTCATTGCCCATCAGCAAGGGGGCCGCCATCATGGCCCACAGGCTGATGTGGGTGCGATACTCCTCGGTCGTCATGCCGCCGTTGCCGACCTCCAGCATGTCCGGATCGTTCCAGCCGCCGGGGCCGGTGTGACGCGGCACGCCGTTCTTGTCGAAGCCGATGGTCGCCATGCTGGCGTAGCTGTCCTCGATGTCCCCGGTGGTGCGCCACAGGTTGCCGCCCACGTCACGGCCCCAGGCGCCCACGTCGAAGCGGCCGTATTCGCACAGGCTGTAGACGATGGGGCGGCCGGTCGCGTTCAGCGCCGCCCCCATCTGCTGATACACCGCCTGGACCGTATCGGCGGTGTGGTAGAAGCCCTCGCCCGAGCACAGGTCGTACTTCAGGTAGTCGATGCCCCATTCCGCCCAGGTGCGGGCATCCTGCTCCACATGGCCGTAGCTGCCGGCATAGCCGGCGCAGCTCTTGGGGCCGGGGGAACTGTAGATGCCCAGCTTCAGCCCCCGCGCATGGACATAGTCGGCCAGGGCCTTCATATCCGGGAACTTGGCGTTGGGATGCAGCACGCCATCGGGGCCGCGCTCCCCCTGCCAGCCGTCATCGATGTTGACATAGACATAGCCGGCGTCGCGCAGGCCGCTGCGCACCAGGGCGTCGGCGATCTCCCGCACCGTCTTGTCGTCGATGGCCTCGGCGAACTTGTTCCAGCTGCTCCACCCCATGGGCGGGGTGCGGGCCAGGCCGTTGCTGGGCACATGGGCCGGGGCGGGCAGCGGATACGTGGGAAAGTCCAGGGCCGCCATCTCCGCCGCCGTGGCGCGATGGGCGGTGGCGTCCTGCTTCTCGTACCAGACCTGGCCGGTCAACCGAATGCCCGACTCATCCGGCGCCAGGGTCAGGTCCAGGGGCTTCAGCTTGGGATTGCCGTTGTCGATATGGAAGACCAACCTTTCCCCCGCCGGGCCCTCCCCCGTCGCCTTCAGGTCCAGCATGGGCAGGTCGCCATACCATTCGGACGTGATGGTGCCGTGCAGGCCACCCGCGTCCTGGCGGATGACCATCTTGGTGAAACGGGGGAAGGACGGGGCGGCCTGGAAGACCCAGTCGCCCGTCAGATCAGCGCCCCACGCCTGGCTGGTGAGAAGAACACCGGCCAGGACGCCAAGGACACACTTGGTCATTTCAGTTCCAAAACGACCACAGACTTGGCCGGCAGGGTCACACTGACGGTGTCGCTTGACAGCTTGGCGTCACTGAAGTCTGTCGGCACCACCGTTTGCGGATGGTCGAAGGTGTTGTCGCTGTTCATGGCCGGGCCCGTCAGGATACGGCCCGTCACCTTGCCCGCCTTCAGGCCCGCCAGGCGCACCTGCACGGGGGCCGCCTTGTTGGGATCGACGTTGGTCAGGGCCAGGCGGGTGACGCCGTCCGTGCCGCGACCGGCCGAGGCGCTGACGGCGGGGACGGTGCGACCGCCCTGGCTGTAGTCCGGCCCCGTCACCGCAACGGGCAGGCTGGTGGCGCCTTGGAAGCCCTTGTACATATCGAAGACATGGTAGGTGGGCGTCAGCACCATGCGCGGCCCGTCGGTCAGGATCATGGCCTGCAGCACGTTCACCATCTGGGCGATGTTGGCCATGCGCACGCGGTCGGCATGGGCATGGAAGATGTTCAGGCTGATCGCCGCCACCACCGCGTCGCGCACGGTGTTCTGCTGCTGCAGGAAGCCGGGGTTGCTGCCCGGCGTCGGGTCGTGCCAGGTGCCCCATTCGTCCACCACCAGGGCGACCCGCTTCTCCGGGTCGTACTTGTCCATGATGGCGCTGTGGTGGCTGATGTAGGTGCCGATCTGGTAGGCGCCGAAGATGCTGGCGAACCATTCGGTCTCATTGAAGTCGGTGGCGGAGCCCTTCACCTTCCAGGTGCCCTTGGGCACGCTGTTCAGTGAGGCCACGTCGTAATAGTGCATGGACAGCGCGTCGATTTCCTTGGCCGCCCGCGCCATGATGGTCTCGGTCCAGGCGGTGTCGTCATCGCTGGGACCCACGGCGATGAACTTCGTCGGCTGGCCGGCGCCCGGCTTCAGGAAGGTGCGGGTCTGGCGCAGCAGGTCGGCATAGTAATCCGCCGTCATGTTGCCGCCGCAACCCCAGACCTCGTTGCCCACGGCGAACCAGTTCAGCGTCCAGGGCTTGTCCCGGCCGTTGGCCCGCCGCTCCTGCACCAGGCTGCCGTGGTTGTCCGCCGTCATGTAGGCGACCCAGTCGGCCATCTCGCGCACGCTGCCGCTGCCCAGGTTGCCGTTGACGTAGGTTCCGGCGCCGATCAGTTCCGAGAAGTCCATGAACTCATGGGTACCGAAGGCGTTGTTCTCTTCCACTCCGCCCCAGTTGGTGTTCACGATGACGGGGCGGCGCTCCTTGGGGCCGATGCCGTCGCGCCAATGGTATTCATCGGCGAAGCAGCCGCCGGGCCAGCGCACCACCGGCACATGCAAGGCCTTCAGCGCCTCCACCACGTCCTTGCGGTAACCGTGGATGTTAGGGATGGGGCTGTCGGGCCCCACCCAGATGCCGCCGTAGATCTGCGTGCCCAGATGCTCCGCGAACTGGCCATAGATCTCCTTGGCGATGACCGGGCCGGGATGGTCGGCCTGAACGGTCACCGTGGCCGAGGGGGCGGCGGCGAAGGCCATCGTACCGCCCAGGGCGGTGCCCGCCAGCAGAACGGCGGCGGCGAGGCGCCCGGCGGGGCGAAGAGCACGGATCATTCCTGGAGGCACTCCCTGTGGTGTTTTTAAGTCGTATAATAGTACTATCCGGCGCCAGCGAGGTTGTAAACCATTCGCGGACCGACCACCGCCGGAAAAGAACAAGCAGGAACAGGAGACGTCATCCGTGCCCCATCCCGTAACCCGCCGCGCCTTCCTGGCCAGCGGCGCCGGCACCGCCGCGGCGCTGGCCGCCACCGCCCCGGCGGCAGCGGCGTCCGGCGCGCCCAGCCCGGACCTGCAGCTGCTGACCTCGCGCAGCGGCGTCTACACCCCGGCCAGGGGCGAGGCGGTGCTGCAGTTCAGCTTCGATTTCCCCGAGGCGTCGGTGCAGGTGGGCCCTTTGCTGATGGGCTTCCGGGTGCAGACGTATGAGAACGCCTACGCCATCGACCCCACGGTGACGCGTGTGGTGCGCGACGGTAACCGCACCTCGCTGACCTGCGACGGCCTGCTGTGGGCCGGCGGTCAGGAGAAGGCGCCGGGCACGCTGGTGGCCGAATTCATGGTGGAGGCGGACGGCACGGTGCAATGGACGGCCAAGGCCGAGGCCCAACTCCCGGTAAAGTCCATCACCACCGTGGTACGCGGCCTGCCGCGCGGTGAAATCTCCGTCTCCGGCCAGGATTTCACCGATTTGAAGGATGACGAGAAGGTCTTCGAATATCCCAACTTCTTCCATGGGGTGGCGACACCCCTGGCCGTGCTGAAGGCCGCCGATGGCCGTCACTTCGCCCTGTCGGCGCGGCAGACGGCGGTACGGACCTGCCGCTTCTTCTTCCAGCCGGGGCCGGATGGCTATCGCATCGAGCTGATCCATGAGGGCGAGGGTTGGGCCAAAGCCAACAGCCTGGCGACCCCGCCGTGGCGGGTGGGACCCGCGGCGGATTACGCGGCCGCCGCCGCCCCGCACTTCGCCCATGTGGAAAAGACCTACGGCATCCCGTCGCTGGCGACCCGGCCGGATATGCCGGCGTGGATGCGGGAGGTCGACCTGGTGCTGAGCATCCACGGCGCGCACTGGACCGGCTACATCTTCAACGACTATGCCCGCATCCTGGAGATCCTGCGCTGGGCCGCCACGCAGATCGACCCGAAGCGCGTCATGGTCTTCCTGCCGGCCTGGGACGGGCGCTATTACTGGAATTACCCCCTGTACCAGCCCGACCCGCGCATGGGCGGGGCGGAGGGCTTCAAGCGCCTGGTCAGCCAGGCGCAGAAGCTGGGCTTCCGCATCGTCCCTATGTTCGGCACCAACAGCGCCAACAAGGTGTGGGAGGAGTTCAAACTGTTCGCCGACGCCACGACGGAGCGGGTGGACGGCGATTCCTTTGACCTGAACTGGGTGGACTGGGACAACGATCGCTCGGGGGAGGGTTGGATGCCCTTCATGAACCTGGGCGTGGAGTCCTGGCGCCGCTGGTTGGGGGAGCGCATCTCCGCCACCATCCGGCAGTTCGGCGTCGACGGCTATTTCCTGGACATCGCCGGGGCGGCCATCAACAACACCAAGGCCGACATGCATGAGGGCACGCGCCTGCTGGTGCAGGATCTGGCCCAGCGCCACCCCGGCATCCCGCCGGTGGGGGAGATGCTGTACGACGCGCAGATGGCCTTCATCCCCATGAGCCATGTCACGCGCTACGCCCTGGCCCCGGCGGCTTATGACGGCTATGTCCGCAGCTATCAGCATCTGAGCCGCCCGGCCCCCGGCCGGGGCAGCACCGGCGTGCACGAGGCGGGCTTCGGCACCTACAAGCCCGAGATCCCGCCCCACCAGCGCGCCATCCCCACCATCACCGTGGTCGACGACACCTTCACCAAGGAACGCGCCGCCATGGCGGACTACATCAAACAGGCCAAGGCCTGGGGCGAGGCGCGGCGGAAATAAGGGCGCCAGTCGACAAAAGAAAAGGCCGCCGCCCGGGGGGTTGGCGGCCTTTTCGTTTACGGGTCAGCGCCTTACACAGTCTTGTTCAGCAGGCTGGCCCGGCGGCTGTAGCCCAGGTAGATCACCAGGCCGATCACGTGCCAGATGGCGAAGTTGCGCAGCGTGGTGCCGGGCAGGGAGTAGAGGAAGTAGAGGCAGCCGATGACCGCCAGCGGGGCCACCACCCAGACGGCGGGGCAGCGGAACAGGCGCGGCATGTCCGGCTTGGTCACGCGCAGGACCATGACGCAGACCGAGACGGAGATGAAGGCCGCCAGCGTTCCGGCATTCGACAGCTCCGCGATGGTAGCGAGCGGCAGGAAGCCGCCGAACAGGGCCACGAACAGACCGACCAGCAGGGTCACCTTGACGGGCGAGCGGCGGTCGGCGCCCAGGTCGCTGAGGCCGCGCGGCAGCAGGCCGTCACGCGACATCACGAAGAACACGCGGGTCTGGCCGAACATCATCACCAGGATGACGCTGGGCAGGGCCACGATGGCGGCGGCCCCGATGGCCCAGGCCGCACCCGGATGGCCCAGGCTGCGCAGGATGAAGGCCAGCGGCTCGCCACTGGCGGCGAATTCGGCGAAGGGCCAGGCGCCCACGGCGCAGGCGGCCACGATCATATAGATGATGGTGGAGATGACCATGGACCCCAGGATGCCGATGGTCAGGTCACGACCAGGGTTCTTCACCTCTTCCGCCGAGGTCGACACGGCGTCGAAGCCGAAGAAGGCGAAGAAAACGATGGCCGCCGCCGCCATCACGCCACGCACGTGGCCGGCGTCGTCCATGTGGGAGACGAAGCCATAGGGCATGAACGGGGTGAAGTTCTCCGGCACCAGGCTGAACACCGTCAGGCCGACGAACACCGCCAGGGCGATGATCTTGATGGCGACCAGGGCGATGTTGACCGTGGCGCTTTCCTTCGCACCCTTTGCCAGCAGCGCCGTGACCAGCGCGGTGATGACGATGGCCGGCAGGTTGACGATACCGCCGGCATAAGGTCCCGCGATGAGTTCCTTGGGCAAATGGATGCCCATGCTTTCCAGCAGACCGACCATATAGCCGGACCAGCCCACCGCCACGGCGCTGCAGGTGACGGCATACTCCAGCACCAGGGACCAGCCGATGATCCAGGCCAACCCCTCGCCCAGTACCGAGTAGGTGTAGGTGTAGGCGCTGCCGGCCGCCGGCATCATGGTGGCCATTTCGGCGTAGGTAAGGGCCGCGAAGGCGCAGAGGATGCCGCAGGCGGCGAAGGCCAGGATGACGGCGGGGCCGGCGCGCTCGGCACCGATGCCGGTCAGGGTATAGATGCCCGTGCCGATGATGCCGCCGATGCCCAGGGCCACCAGGTGCGGCCAGCTCAAGGTCTTGCGCAACTGCCGGCTTTGGTCCACGTGCGCCAAAGCGTCCAACGCCTTACGGCGCGTCCAGAACGTCATAAAGCAGTCCCCATCTAGAACGTGTTTTAGCCCCCGCCGCCGACCTTTTCCCTGAGGGGCCCCGCCCCCTTGCCCTGGGGCGACGCATGTCGGCTGAAAGCTGTTTGGACACCGATCAGCGCGGGCGTCAACACCTTAACTGCCCTAGCCGTTTCAAACGACATTTTGTGGCGCGGAAGGCCCGCTTTCCAACAAAAAACCCCGCCCGGGACCACCCGGGCGGGGATATATGCGTTCCAGGCCCAGGCCTTAGAACTCCACCGTCGCACCGACGAAGATGGTGCGGCCCAGCGGGTCGTAGACACCCGGATAGGTGTTGCCGTTGCCGAAGCTGCTGAGCAGGCTGGAGGCAATGGCCGGCGGGTCGCGATCGAGGATGTTGTTCACACCCGCGCGCAGCGACAGGTAGTCGGTCATCTTGTAGGTCATCGCCAGGTCGAAGTAGCTGTACGACGGCAGCTTGGCGTTGATGCCGACAAAGTCGGAGGCCAGGAAGTCGTTGGCCGTGTTGCTGGACAGCGACGTCGGGCCGATGAAGCGCCAGTTCACGGACACCGTGGCCGGGACCCACGGGCTGGACCAGGTGGTGCGCAACTGGTGGCGCCACCGCGGGTTGGGCTGGCCGCAGGTCGGCCCGAACAGGCCGGTGCAGTCATAGGTGCCCAGGCTGGGCAGCGGCTGGGTCTCACGGGTCAGCAACACGCTGCCCGTCAGGTTGAAGTCCAGGTCGCCCCAGTTACGGTTGACGACGTCTTCCAAGGCCAGCTTGTAGGACACGTCGATGTCGACACCCGAGGTCTGCAGGTGACCGGTGTTCTGGTTGCCGGCGATGATGTAGCCGTCGGT
Organism: Nitrospirillum amazonense; assembly: GCF_007828035.1. Classification (GTDB taxonomy): domain Bacteria; phylum Pseudomonadota; class Alphaproteobacteria; order Azospirillales; family Azospirillaceae; genus Nitrospirillum; species Nitrospirillum amazonense. The sequence continues at coordinate 635,541 of NZ_VITV01000003.1, forward strand.
GCCGAACAGCACGCCCGAGCCCTTGGCGCGGTGGAACAGGCCGCAGAAGTACGGATTGGCGGTCTGGACGCACTGGTTGATGACCGTCTGGGCGTCCAGCGCCGAGATGTAGCCGTCAACCTTGATGGTGTAGTAGTCCAGCGTGGCGGAGAAGTTGGGAATGAAGGTCGGGGTCAGCACCACGCCGGCGGTGAAGGTGTCCGCCGTTTCCGGCTTCAGCGCGCTGTTGCCGCCGCCCTGGGTGACGCAGACGGCCGAGGGGCAGTCGGCGATGTGGCCGTACTGGGCCGAGGTGACGCCGGTCAGGGCGCACTGGGCCGCCGAGGCCGTCGGGCTGGAGCCGGAGCAGGGATCCACCGCCGCGACGTTGCCCAGCGTGGTCGGCGCGAACAGTTCGGAGATGCTGGCGGCACGGACGGCGCGGTTGTAGCTGCCCCGGAAGCGGACGTCGCTGACCGGGGCGTACTGCAGCTCGAACTTGTAGGTGCTGACGCCGCCGTCCAGGTAGTCGTACTTGGAGTAGCGGTAGCCGGTGTTGAACAGCAGTTCCTCGACCAGGGGCTTGTCCTGGATGATGGGGAACTGCAGTTCGCCGTAGCCTTCATCCACGCTGATGCTGCCGTGGGACGGCAGGGTACCGTTGGCCTGGGCCACCTGATCCGCCTCGAACAGCAGCGTTTCCTCGCGGTGTTCGAAGCCCAGGGCGATGGCCGCCCCCTTCTTGGCCCACGGGCTCTTGATCCCGTACTGCTCCAGGTCGCCGTTGATGGCCAGGCTGCCCACCTTTTCCGTCTGGGCGCCATGGGTATGGCTGGGGGAATAGAGGTAGTTGTAACCGGCCTGGCTGATACCGTTGTACTGGAAGACGTTGATGGGCACGCAGGTCGGATCGGTGCCGTCGATCACCGACTTGCAGGTGGGCACGCCGTTCACGTTGACGACCTCCAGGGCGCGCTGCGCCTTGGTGTTGTCGACGTTGTTCATGTAGGTCTCGTTCAGGATGGCCTTGGACCACAGGAAGTTGGCGTCGTAGCTCCAGCCGTCCCACACCTCGCCGCGGAAGCCGCCGGTGAAGCGGTAATCGATATGGCGCAGGTCGTCACGGCGCGGCTGGCTGCCGGGGCCGGTCAGACGGTAACCGATAAAGGTCTGCGCATCGGTGTTGGTGCCGGCGTCGGCGCCGCACAGCGTGGACGCCTGGGCCGACGACATCAGCGGGTTGTTGCAGTTGATGTTGAACGTCGTGCCCTGGAACAGCGCGGACGGTGCCGCCTGCGAGAAGCTGTGGTCGTTCATGTACATGAAGTTGCCGTAGGCTTCGATTTCCTTGGCAAATTCATAGTGGGCGGCCAGGCCGCCGGTCTCGCGCTTGTCGGTGCGCTGGATGTAGTTGGTAGGCGTGTAGTTGTAGGCGAAGCTGCTGTTGTACGGCACCCAGGTCTTGCTGCCGTCCTTGGCGTTCACCAGGGTGGTGTTCGCGTTGGGGCCCGATAGCGGATAGAACAGGCCATAGGCGTTGTTGCTGGAGCCGCCGCAGATGAAGGTGTTGGCGTCCTTCAGGTTCAGGTCGCAGTTGGAATAGTCACGCTTATTCTGCGTCACCGGCATGGAATAGTGATAGCCGGCGAACAGCGTGACGTTGCCCTTCTTGCCGTCGAAGTTGGTGCCGGCGGCGACGCTGATGTCCTTCTTGATGCCGTCCCACACCTCGCTGGGCGCGGTGGTGAAGTTCTTGGCCTGGCTGAGGGACCGCAGGGCGGTGTTGCCGTTGTCGTGCTGCGCGATGCTGTACTGCACGTCGGCGCGCACGCCATCCAGGTTCTTGCGCAGGATGAAGTTCACGACACCCGACACGGCGTCGGAACCGTACACCGCCGAGGCGCCACCCGAGACCACATCCACCCGGTCCACCATCGCGGTGGGGATGAAGTTGATGTCGGCGGTTTCCGGCGGCAGCATGCGCTGGCCGTCGATCAGCACCAGGTTACGGTTGGAACCCAGGTTGCGCAGGTTGACGCGCGACGTGCCGTCGGCGCCGTTGGACACGTTATCGTTGGCGTCCGCCGTCACCTGCGGCAGACGGTTCAGGGCGTCCACCATATTGGTCGTGCCCTGATACTGCAGGTCCTGCGACCCCACCGTGGTCAGGGGGCTGGCCGTCGTCAGGTTCGCCTGCTTGATGCGCGAACCGGTGATGACGATTTCCTGCAGGTCATCGACGGACTGGGCCAGCGCCTGGCCACCCGCCATCAATGCCACCATGGCGGCCCCCGCCGCCAGGACCGACGCGCGGCCCGAGCGGAGCACCGACCCGGGGGCGGACTTCGCATGAATCTTTTGCATTCTTATCTCCCAGACCGCGCACCCCCGTTAGTGCGCGCTGAACAACCGTCCCGCAAATGCCACGGACCTGTCAAATATCTTATATCGTATATCGTATGATTTATTCGAAAGTGTGTCGCCGACGCATCAGCGGCGACCAAACTTTGGGCTACTTCAAATAGTTAACTCGCGTCGCGACAGACAGACGCCAAAAGCCGCCCTCCCCGGTGGGGAGGGCGGTTGCAAAGGTGTCGCCGTAAAAATCACCCATCCGGCTTAGGATGGGCACCGGTGCGCGGGCGTGGCGCTTATACGTGCGGCATTTGATCGTGACCGCTCAAATGCCCCCTCAGGCGCCGGGCGGCCACATCCGTGGCCTTGGCTCGATTTCCAGTCCGCCTTCGGCTCCCCAGAAATCTCCGGCACCCGCAGTCGCGGGCTACAGCGCCGTCACGGTCACCGCTTCCGCTTCCTTCACCGTCAGCGGGTTGCGCAGCGGCAGGCCGAAGGGTACAGCCTCCACCTCGAACCGGTCGCCCGGCCGAGTGGTGAAGCCGTCGCTGAACGACAGGGTGGCGGTGCCGAAATAGTGGACATGGGCATCGCCGGGGCGGCGGAAGCCGGCGTATTTGAAGTGGTGGTGTTCCAGGTTGGCCAGGCTGTGGCACATGTTGGCCTCACCCGACAGAAAGGGCTTCTCCCACGCCACCTGGCCGTCGCGGACGATACGCGTCGCCCCCCGGATGTCGGCCGGCAGCGGCCCCACCAGCAGTTCCGGCCCGAAGGAGCAGGGCCGCAGCTTGGAATGCGCCAGATAGAGATAGTTCTGCCGCTCCGTCACATGGTCGGAAAACTCGTTGCCCAGGGCGTAGCCCAGGCGGAAGGGCGTGCCGTCCGGCCCGATGACGTAGAGGCCCACGATCTCCGGCTCCTCCCCGCCGTCCAGGGCGAAGGCGGGGGAAGCCAGCGGCGCCTCGGGCGCCGTGACGATGCTGCCGTCCCCCTTGAAGAACCATTCCGGCTGTGCCCCCACCTGCCCGGCGGCCGGCTTGCCACCCTCCAGCCCCAGGCGGAACATGCGCATCGAATCGGTCTGCTTGGCGGGATCGGCCAGATCCTTGTGCATCTTGTCCCGGCCCTCCGCCGACCCAAGGTGGGTCAGGCCCGTGCCGGTGACCAGCAGGTGGGCGGTATCGGGATGGTCCAGCGGCGCCAGCAGGCGGCCCTCGGCCACCAGGGCGGCCAAGTCCACGGAACCGCCCACGCCCGCCGCCTCGACCGCCGCCGCCAAGGCCACGCCTGCGGCGATGGCCCGCTGCGCCAGCTCATAGACGCTGGCGACGCCCGGCACCGTGTGCGCCGGGCCATCATCGTGGCGGGCGGCGACGGCACGGGCGCCCGTGGCGTCGATATATTGGAGGAGACGCAGGACCATGGGTGTTTCCCTGACGATTGTTTTGCGTGACTGTGGTCCACCCTGCCGGGATGACGGCACCAGAGGGCTGGACGTGCTCATTTAATAATACTATTTCTGTCTAGTCCAAGCCTTTTCGGGGGCAAGCGACTTCGTCACAAGAGGGGCGACGTCCGGGAATGCAAAGGGGCTTGAGTAGCCCCCATAAATAATATCATATGACCCATAACAAACGCCCGCCATCTCCTGGAAAGGATAGTCGGCGGACGGCCCCGACGGGGTGAACATGAGACAGGGATGGATATGAAAACGCTGCTGGGAAGCCGGAAAATCTCTCGCCAGGGTCTGGCGCGTCGGATGCTGGGTATCGGAACGGCGGTGCTGCTGGGCAGCCTGGCGGCCGGATGCGACAGCGGCGACAAGAAGGGCCTGACGGTGGGCTTTTCCCAGATCGGGTCGGAATCCGGCTGGCGCGCCGCGGAGACCAAGCTGGCCCGCCAGGGGGCGGAGCAGCGGGGCATCACCCTGAAATTCTCCGACGCGCAGCAGCGCCAGGAAAACCAGATCAAGGCCGTGCGTTCCTTCATCGCGCAGGGCGTGGACGCCATCCTGCTGGCCCCCGTGGTCTCCAGCGGTTGGGATGAGGTGCTGGGCGAGGCCAAGGCCGCCAACATCCCCGTCATCCTGCTGGACCGGCAGATCGACACACCCAACGTCGACCTCTACCTGACGGCCGTCACCTCCGACACCATCGAGGAGGGGCGCGTGGCCGGCCGCTGGCTGGCGGGCAAGGTGCAGGGCCGCGATTGCCGCATCGTGGAAATCCAGGGCACGGTGGGCGCCAGCCTGGTGGCCAACCGCAAGAAGGGCTTCGAGGAGGCCATCGCGACCGCCCCCAACCTGCACCTGGTGCGCACCCAGTCGGGCGAGTTCACCCGCGCCAAGGGCAAGGAGGTCATGGAGGGCTTCCTGAAGGCCGAGGCGCCGGGCAGCATCTGCGCCGTCTATGCCCACAACGACGACATGATGATCGGCGCCATCCAGGCCATCAAGGAGGCGGGCCTGAAGCCGGGTACCGACATCCTGACCGTGTCCATCGACGGTGTGCCCGATATCTTCAAGGCCATGGCCGACGGCGATGCCAACGCCACGGTGGAACTGGCCCCGGACATGGCGCCGCGCGCCTACGACATCCTGCTGGCCTACCGCAAGGACCACGCCCCGCCGCCCAAGTGGGTGCAGACGCCGTCCAAGCTGTATGAGCCCGACACCGCCGCCGCCGAATACGCCCGTCGCAAGGATCTGTACTGATGGCGGTCACCCCACCCCCGGTGGTGCTGGCGGCCCGGGGCCTGACCCGGCAATACCCCGGCGTGCGCGCCCTGGACGGCGTGGACCTGACCCTGCGCGCGGGGGAAATCCATGCCCTGCTGGGGGAGAACGGCGCCGGCAAGTCCACCCTGATCAACCTGCTGACGGGGGCCCAGCCGCGTGACGGCGGCACCATCACCGTGGACGGCGTGGCGATCGACCCGGACGGGCCCGGCGGTGCGGTGAAGGCCGGCATCGCCGCCGTCTATCAGGAGATCACGCTGCTGCCCAACCTGTCGGTGGCGCAGAACCTGTACCTGGGACGGGAGCCCACGCGCTGGGGCCTGGTGCACCGGTCGCGCATGAATCGGGAAGGCGGCGCCTTGCTGCGCCGCTTCGGCCTGGCCATCGACGCCAGCCGGCCGCTGTCGGATTTCTCCACCGCCGTGCAACAGCTGATCGCCATCGCCCGCGCCGTCGACCTGTCGGCCAAGGTGCTGATCCTGGACGAGCCCACCGCCAGCCTGGACACGGCGGAGGTGCAGACCCTGTTCACCCTGCTGCGCGTCTTGCGCGACCAGGGCCTGGCCATCGTCTTCGTCACCCATTTCCTGGATCAGGTCTATGCCTTGACCGACCGCATCACCGTGCTGCGCAACGGCCGGTTGGTGGGGGAGCGGCGGACCGCCGACCTGCCCCGCCTGGACCTGGTGGCCATGATGCTGGGCAAGACACCCACGGCGGAAAGCCACCTGAGCCGCCGCCCGGCCGCGGCCATCCCCGCCGGCGCCCCGCTGGTGCGGGCGGAAGGCCTGGGCCGGCGCCGCTTGGTGGGGGCTTTCGACGCGGCGCTGCACGCTGGCGCCGTGCTGGGGGCCGCCGGGCTGCTGGGCTCCGGCCGCACGGAAACCGCCCTGTTGCTGTTCGGGGTGGAGACGGCCGACCAGGGCCAGCTGCTGGTCGACGGCAAGGCCGTCACCCTGCGCAGCCCGCGCGACGCCATCCGCCTGGGTTTCGGCTTTTGCCCGGAGGATCGCAAGCTGGACGGCATCGTCGCCGGCCTCAGCATCCGCGAGAACATCGTGCTGGCCCTGCAGGCCAAGCGCGGCTGGTGGCGACGGCTGTCCACGGCGCAACAGCATGAGTTGGCCGACCGCTACATCAAGCTGCTGGACATCCGCACGCCGGATGCGGAAAAGCCCATCCAGCTGCTGTCGGGCGGCAACCAGCAGAAGGCATTGCTGGCCCGCTGGCTGGCCACCGAACCCCGCCTGCTGATCCTGGATGAGCCCACGCGCGGCATCGACGTGGGCGCCCATGCCGAAATCGTGCGCCTGCTGGAGGACCTGCGGGACAGGGGCATGGCCCTCTACGTCATCTCGTCCGAGATCGAGGAAGTGGCCGCCTACTCCGACCGGGTGCTGGTCATGCGCGATCGCGCCCCCGCCGGCCTGCTGGAGGGGGACTCCATCACCCCCGCCGCCATCGTCAACGCCATCGCGGCGGACCATCACACCCAAGGTGCGGCATGAGCGCCTTTATTCTGATCCGCCTGAAAGCCGCGCGGCCACAGCTGGCGCTGCTGGTGCTGGCGCTGCTGGTCAATGTCTTCGTGGCACCGGGCTTCCTGGACTTGCGCCTGCAGGACGGGCGGCTGTTCGGCGGCCTGATCGACATCCTGAACCGGGGGGCGCCCGTCATGCTGCTGGCCGTGGGCATGGCCCCGGTCATCGCCACGCGCGGTATCGATCTGTCGGTGGGCGTCATCATGGCGATATCCGGCGCCGTCGCGGCGGCGGGCGTGAACGCCGGCCTCGCTTGGCCACTGGCCATCCTGGCGGCGCTGGCCACCGGCCTGGTCTGCGGCCTGTGGAACGGGCTGCTGGTCGCGGTGTTCCGCCTGCAGCCCATCGTCGCCACGCTGATCCTGATGGTGGCCGGACGCGGCATCGCCCAGCTGATCACCGAGGGCCGCATCCTGACCTTCACCGAGCCGCACCTGATCGCCGTGGCCGGCGCGACGCTGGCGGCGCTGCCCCTGCCGGTGGTGCTGGCCCTGGCCGCCGCGGGCCTTACCGGCCTGCTGGTGCGGACGACCGCGCTGGGGCTGTTCGTTGAGGCGGTGGGCACCAATCCGCGCTCAAGCCGCCTGGCCGGCGTCCATACCAGCCTGGTGCTGGGCGCCGTCTATGTCTGGTCCGGTCTGATGGCGGCGCTGGCCGGCCTGATCGCCACGGCCGACATCAAGGGGGCCGACGCCAACAACGCCGGCCTGTGGCTGGAGCTGGACGCCATCCTGGCCGTCGTCATCGGTGGCACCAGCCTGTATGGCGGGCGGTTCAGCATTGGCCGCTCCGTCCTGGGCGCCCTGGTCTTGCAGGCCATGCGTACCGCCATCCTGCGGGCGGGCCTGCCGCCGGAGTTGAACCTGGTGCTGATGGCGCTGGTGGTCGCCGCCGTGCTGACCCAGCAATCGCCCGCCTTCCGGCCGTTGGCCCAGTCCCTGCTGGCGCGCTTCAAGAATAAGGAGGCCCAGGCGTGATGGGCCGTTTCATGAACACCCGCACCCTGCCGCTGCTGGCGACGGTGGTGGTCTTCGTCCTGATCTATGCCGTCTGCGCCGCCCAATATCCGGCCATGCTGGGCCTGCGCGTCATGGGCAACCTGCTGACAGACAACGCCTTTCTGGGCATCCTGGCGGTCGGCATGACCGTGGTGGTGGTGGCCGGCGGCATCGACCTGTCGGTGGGCGCCGTCATGGGCTTGACCACGGTGGCGCTAGCCCGCCTGATCGAGGGCGCCGGCCTGCCCCCGGCGCTGGCCTTCGCCCTGGTGCTGGCGCTGGGTGGCCTGTTCGGCACCGGCGTGGGTGCCGCCATCCATTACCTGAAGGCGCCGGCCTTCATCGTCACCCTGACGGCCATGTTCCTCGCCCGGGGCTGCGCCCTGCTGATCAGCACCGATTCCATCCCCATCCACAACGCCGCCTACGACACCCTCGCAGCCGCAGCCCTGACCCTGCCCGGGGGCGGCCGGCTGACGCTGGTGGCCGGCATCATGCTGCTGACCTTCCTGGCCGGGGGTATCCTGCTGCACGGCACACGCTTCGGCGCGCGGGTGTTCGCGCTGGGCGGCAACGGCCATTTCGCCCAGTTGATGGGCATCAACACCGGGCGCACCACGATCCTGGTGCATGCCTTCTGCAGTCTGATGGCGGCGCTGGCCGGCATCGTCTTCTCCCTCTACACCCGGTCCGGCTATGCCCTGACGGGCACCGGGGTGGAGCTGGACGCCATCGCGGCGGTGGTCATCGGCGGCACGCTGCTGACCGGCGGCGTGGGTGGCGTGGCCGGCTCTTTCATCGGCGTGCTGATCCAGGGGCTGATCCTGACCTGGATCACCTTCGACGGCACGCTGTCCAGCTGGTGGACCAAAATCGCCATCGGGGCGCTGCTCTTCCTGTTCATCGCCGTACAACGCTTGATTTTGGTGGCCTCTGCCCGGTATGGCCGGTCGGGGGCAGGTCCCGCCGCGCCCAACACACCCAATCAGGCCACGTCGGCCCCCGCCTCCCGTCCCTCCTCCGGCGCCGCCGCGCCGTCCGCCAGCTGAGCCGCGCCCATGACCCTCTCGACCTGGTCATCGCCTGAACGCCCCCTGTCGCACCATGAACAGATCGTGCGTACCCTGGGCATGGAGATCCTGAGCGGCGCCCTGCCCGTGGGCGTGAACCTGCCGCCGGAGCCGGACCTGCTGGTCCGCTTCCAGATCTCGCGCACGGTGTTGCGGGAGGTGATGAAAACCCTGGCGGCCAAGGGGCTGGTCGTCTCCAAGACGCGGGTGGGCACCAAGGTGCAGGACCCGACGCATTGGAACTTCTTCGATGCCGACCTCTTGTCCTGGCGCGTGAGCTTGGGCCTGGACGACGCCATGCGCCGCCACCTTTATGAGATGCGCAGCGCGGTGGAGCCGCGGGCCGCCGCCCTGGCGGCCAAGCGCCGCACACCCGAACAGCTGGCCGACATGCGCCGCGCCGTCGCCCGCATGGCGGAGCCCGGACACAACCGCCGCAGCTTCGCGGAAGCGGACCTGGCCTTCCACGTCGCGGTCAGCGCCGCCTCAGGCAACCCCATGATGCGGTCGCTGGCGGCGGTGATCGAGGCGGCGCTGCTGGCCTCGTTCTCGCTCTCGTCCCCCGTGGATGAAACCGTCCTGCAGCAGGAGGTGGTCGACAGCCACGCCGCCATCGCCGACGCCATCGAGGCGGGCGACAGCGCGGCCGCCGCGCACGCCATGCTGGCCGTCATCGATTCCGGGTTCGGCCGGCTGGACCTGCCCGACCCCGACGCCGCCTGAAGTTCCCCCGCCTTCCCATTCAACGCCTTGACCGCATTCCTGAAGAAAGCCCTGCAATGACGTCGTCCGATCCTTCCAACGGCAAGCCCAAACTGCGGTCCCGCGCCTGGTTCGACAACCCCGACAACCCGGACATGACGGCGCTGTATCTCGAGCGCTACCTGAACTACGGCCTGACCCTGGATGAGCTGCAGTCGGGCATGCCCATCATCGGCATCGCCCAGACGGGGTCGGACCTCAGCCCCTGCAACCGTCACCACCTGGTGCTGGCCCAGCGCCTGCGCGAGGGCATCCGCCAAGCCGGCGGCATCGCCATCGAATTCCCCGTCCATCCCATCCAGGAAACCGGCAAGCGTCCCACGGCCGGCCTGGATCGCAACCTGGCCTACCTGGGCCTGGTGGAACTGCTGCACGGCTACCCGCTGGACGGCGTCGTGCTGACCATCGGCTGTGACAAGACCACGCCCGCCTGCCTGATGGCCGCCGCCACGGTCAACATCCCGGCCATCGCCCTGTCCGTCGGCCCCATGCTGAACGGCTGGCACAATGGCGAGCGCACCGGTTCCGGCACCATCGTGTGGAAGGCCCGCCAGATGCTGGCGGCTGGCGAGATCGACCAGCGCAAGTTCATCGAGCTGGTGGCCAGCTCCGCCCCCTCCACCGGTTATTGCAACACCATGGGCACGGCCACGACCATGAACAGCCTGGCCGAGGTGCTGGGCATGCAACTGCCGGGGTCGGCCGCCATCCCCGCCCCCTACCGCGAGCGCCAGCAGATCGCCTATGAGACGGGCAAGCGCATCGTGGAGATGGTGAACGAGGACCTGAAGCCGTCGGATATCATGACGCGCGAGGCCTTCCTGAACGCCATCGTGGTGAACTCCGCCATCGGCGGTTCCACCAACGCCCCCATCCATCTGGCGGCCATCGCCCGGCACATCGGCGTGGACCTGGAACTTCAGGATTGGCAGACCCATGGCCACAAGGTGCCGCTGCTGGTGAACCTGCAGCCGGCGGGCGAATACCTGGGTGAGGATTATCATCACGCCGGCGGCGTGCCGGCCGTGGTGGCGGAACTGATGAAACAGGGCCTGATCCACGAAGGCGCGCTGACCGCCAACGGCAAGACCATCGGCGACAATTGCCGCGATGCCGAGATCAAGCTGCCCGACGTCATCCGTCCCTTCGATCAGCCCTTGAAGAAGGATGCCGGGTTCCTGGTGCTGCGCGGCAACCTGTTCGACAACGCCATCATGAAGACCAGCGTGATCTCGGATGAGTTCCGCGACCGCTACCTGTCCAACCCCGACGACCCCGACGCCTTCGAGGGCCGGGCCGTGGTGTTCGACGGGCCGGAGGATTACCACCACCGCATCGACGACCCGGCCCTGGGCATCGACGCCCACACCCTGCTGTTCATGCGCGGCGCCGGCCCGGTGGGTTACCCGGGTGCCGCCGAGGTGGTGAACATGCGGCCGCCCGCCTACCTGATCAAGCAGGGCATCACCGCCCTGCCCTGCATCGGCGACGGCCGGCAGTCCGGCACCTCCGGCTCCCCCTCCATCCTGAACGCCTCGCCGGAGGCGGCGGCCGGCGGCACCATCGCCCTGCTGCGCACGGGCGACCGGGTGCGCATCGACCTCAAGGCCGGCACTGCCAACATCCTGATCAGCGACGCCGAACTGGCCGCCCGCCGCCAGGCGCTGGAGGCAGCCGGCGGCTACCAGTACCCGGCCAGCCAGACGCCGTGGCAGGAAATCCAGCGCGGCATGGTCGGCCAACTGGGCGACGGTGCCGTGCTGGAGCCGGCGGTGAAGTACCAGCGCGTGGCCCAGACCAACGGCATCCCGCGCGACAACCATTGAGGCGCGGACAGGAAAAGGCGGCGGCGCCCAAGGAAGCGCCGCCGCCTTTTCCTTTTCCCCAATGGGGATGACGAAGTCCGCGGATGCGGTTGTATTCCGCCGCGAGCCTCGGATTGAAGGACAGGTCTAGCAGCAGGCTGATGGCGACGCGATTGCCCTAACTGTCTTTGAACCTCCTGCGACGACAGCCGTGCGAGATGCTTGCGCAATGTTTCCGGATTGGCACTGCCGTTCTGTTCAGCGAGCGCAATCCCTTTATCAAAAGAGGCGATCACCTTTTTTGTTAAAGCCAGGAGCCGCTCATGAAATTACAGATTCTTCGGATCGTAGACCGTGAAAGTTTGCTCTAGAATTTTCCACACAGATGCTTCGCGCCGAAAGATGAAAAGGTAATCACCACTGAAGTGCATCACCGGCCCACCTTTTATTGGCAGTAATACTTCTTCGTATTGCCCACTATCGTAAGCGAGATCACCGGAGGCTTCGCAGACAAGGCTCTTCAGATGAATGTCAGGTGCAAATTTTTCCTGTAGGGCCGCGAAATTTTGGCGAATTTCCGTAAGACCGGCCCAGCGCTCATGCGAACTCGGCAGGAATATCGCATCTGACGAATACAACGCCAACACACTTTCCAGATTTTTATCGCTCCAATCTGATGCCCAGTCAGCGCTCAATATATTAGCACCTGCACAGTTCTCTTCAGCCATTGCGGCGGAATTTAGAGTCAATAATCCGCATATTACCACGATTCGTTTCGCGAACCCGCAAACTAGATTTGACAACTGTGCTGGCTGATTGCTCATGAGGCCCCGCTCTTCATGGCACCGCACTTGATCCTAGCGGCTAGCCGCTGGAGGGACGCCCTACCCGCCATGCATGAGGCTACGCCGTTGCTGCCGGCCTGTCACCAGTTCTGGGCAAAGTGTGGAACCCCCACATCGCCGGCGGGAGCTTATCGTCCGAAGTATGAGCGCTGGCGATCATTACGACCTTGAGCGAAGACGGCTGAAAAAGATCAGCGTCATAGGTCGGAAAGACCGTGCCATAGCTACCGACAGCACGACGGTTCTCGCATTCATCTGGATCGTAGATGTCATGGATATTCCCGACACCTTCCAGAAGTCGTGGATGGCTCCACCGTTCCCTCCAAGCGCTTTCACACCAATGAAAAGCCGGCGGGGGCGCTGCCGGCTTTCTCGGACCCTGGAACCGCAGCAGTCGGGCTTAGTCGTGGAACTCTTCCACCAGCACGCGGTGACCGCACAGGAAGGCATCGGCCACATGGCTGAGCGGGGCCAGGTCCACATCCACCTGGCGGTCGCGCACCAGGCGGCTGAACAGGGCGTAGAGGTTGGCGTATTCCGCCTCCGGTTCTTCCAGATGGGCGACGCCGTCGATGCTCATGGCGGCACCGCCACGGTTCAGCGCCAGGGTACCATCCGTGGTCTCCACCACGATGTCCCAGCTCTGGGGGCCGGTCTGGCGCCAGTCGAACTCCGCCCGCACCGGCACGCCGGACAGGTCCTGGAAGTCCAGCTGGGCCGCGATGGGGGCCTGGCGGTTGGCCGGGAATTCCAGCGTGGCGGCCTTCAGCACCAGGGCACGCGGCAGTATGTGGGTGATGATGGACAGGGCGTTGATGCCGGGATCAAACACGCCCAGGCCACCCGGCTGCCAGATCCACTCCTGGCCCGGGTGCCAATGGCGCACGTCTTCCTTCCACGACACCGACACCGATTTCAGCGTGCGGCCCGCCAGCCAGGCGCGGGCAGGTTCCACCGCCGGGGCGTACCGGGAATGCCAGGTGGCCAGCAGGGCCAGACCCTTTTCCTTGGCCAGGCCAACCAGGTCGTGCACCTCGGCCAGGGTGGCCCCCGGCGGCTTTTCCAGCAGCACATGGACGCCACGCTCCAGCGCGTGGCGGGCCAGGGCATGGCGGCCCTGCGGCGGGGTGCAGAGGGCGACGGCCTCGATCTCCGGCCGGGCGTCCAGCAGGGCGTCCAGGCTGCCGTAGCTGTCCACGCCGTCCAGCGTGGCATTGCGGCTGGCCACCGCCACCAGGTCATAATCCGAATTGGCGGCGATGACGGGCAGGTGCTGGTCGCGGGCGATCTTGCCCACGCCCACCAGGCCGATCTTGATCGGTGACATGCGCTCTTGAGCTCCCCTGATTTTTATAAAAAAGGGGCGGGCCGCGTTTCCGGCCCGCCCCCCGTGGCGACTTACTTGCCGGGCTGCACCACGCCGTCGACGCGGCGGTTCAGGCCCAGCGGATTACCATGCTTCACCGCCGCCGGCAGCAGCGCATCCGGCAGGTCCTGGTAGCAGACCGGGCGCAGGAAGCGGTCGATGGCCAGCGTGCCCACCGAGGTGGTGCGGGAGTCGGAGGTGGCCGGGTACGGGCCGCCGTGCACCATGGAATGGCAAACCTCGACACCCGTCGGCCAGGCGTTGGCCAGGATGCGGCCCACACGGCGTTCCAGCGTGGGCAGCAGGGTGGCGGCGGCGTCATAGTCCGCCTCATCCAGGTGCAGCGTGGCGGTCAGCTGGCCTTCCAGGCCTTCTAGCACCGCCTTCACCGCGTCGATGTCCGGGCAGCGGACGATGACGGAGGACGAGCCGAAGACCTCGTGCGCCAGGGCCGGGTCGGCCAGGAAGTCGGCCGCCGTCACGCTGAACAGCACGCCGGAGCAGGTGTTGCCCTCGCCCTCGGCCGCCTGGGCCAGGATGGTGGTGCTGGGGCTGTCGGCCAGGGCCTTCACGCCCTGCTTGTAGGCTTTGGCGATGCCGGGGGTCAGCATGACCAAGGGCGTGGTCTTGCCGATCGCCTCGGTGGCGGCGGCGATGAAACGCTCCAGGTCGGGGCTCTCGACGGCGATGATGAGGCCGGGGTTGGTGCAGAACTGGCCGGCACCCATGGTCAGGGAACCGACGAAAGCCTGGCCCAGGGCCTCGGCACGCGCCTTCAGGGCGGCGGGCATCAGCAGCACCGGGTTGATGCTGCTCATCTCCGCATAAACGGGGATGGGCTCCGGACGGCTCTGGGCAATGCGCACCAGGGCCAGACCGCCGGCGCGGGAGCCGGTGAAACCCACGGCCTTGATGCGCGGGTCGGCGACCAGGGCGCCGCCCAACTCGTTGGTGGTGCCGCTCAGCAGGCTGAACACGCCCTCGGGCAGGCCCAGTTCCTTGACGGCGGCGGCGATGGCCTCACCCACCATCTCGCTGGCGCCGGGGTGGGCGGGATGGCCCTTCACCACCACCGGGCAGCCGGCGGCCAGGGCCGAGGCGGTGTCGCCACCGGCCACGGAGAAGGCCAAGGGGAAGTTGCTGGCGCCGAACACGGCGACCGGGCCCACCGGGATGTGGCGCAGGCGCAGGTCGGCGCGGGGCAGCGGCTTGCGCTCCGGCATGGCCGGGTCCACGCGCACGCCCAGCCAATCACCCTGGCGCACCACGCTGGCGAACAGGCGCAGCTGACCCATGGTGCGGCCCCGCTCGCCTTCCAGGCGGGCGCGCGGCAGGCCGCTTTCCTGGCCGACACGCTCCAGCAGGGCGTCGCCCAGGGCCAGGATGTTGTCGGCGATCTTTTCCAGCAGGCTGGCCCGCACTTCCAGGCTGGTTTCACGGAAGGTGTCGAAGGCCTCCCAAGCCAGCGCGCAGGCCTGGGCCACATGGTCGGGGCCACCCTGAGCGAAGGCGGTGTCCAGAGCCCCGTTGGTGGCGGGATCGATGGCGGTGAAGGTGGCGTCGGTGGCGACGCGGGCACTGCCGATCAGCAGCTTACCGTGCAAAGACATCTGGTGTTCCTATCCCTCTGGTGGCCCCCCGACGGGTGGCCTGTTGCCGGGGCGCCGCCCCTTGTTAGCCAAATTTGTACGATAAATCCACACTTCCCCGGTGGACGTGCCTTTTAGCTGGGCCATTCGAGGGCGTGCGGCATCAACGGTCACGATCGGGAATGTAGGCCTGATACCGGTAACATGCAATGGCGGGGCAGCCATGGCGGATGGCTCTTGCCATACCTTGTGGCGCAAGGCATTATACCTCGCGCTGCAAGGTATTGACCGGCGCCTGGGTGCGCCGTCGCTCCTCGCCCCCGGAGACGCGCATGTCCGACCTGTTCCACGCCCTGCGTGAACGCCTGCTGACGGCCGGTGTCGCCCCCCGCCATGCGCACCGCTACGTCATGGAACTGCGGGAGCATGCGGCCGACCTGACGGCGGAGGAGATGGCCGCGGGCCTGCCCTTGCGGGAGGCGCAGGCGCTGGCGCTCAAGCGCCTGGGCGGGCAAGAGGTCTTGGCCCAGGCCCTGCTGCAGAGCGGTGAATTCCGATCCTGGAGCGCCCGCGCGCCGTGGGCGGTATATGGCGTCGCCCCGTTGCTGGGCGTCCTGGCCACCTATGGTCTAGCCTTGGGCGCCATCGTCGGCATCCTAGTGGCGCATCGCCCCGCCCCCGGCGCCCATCCGATACTGCCCCCTTGGTTCGGTGCCGCGACCATGACCCTGGGCTATCTGCACAACCTAGTGCTGCCGCTGCTGGTCGGCGGCGCCCTCGCCGTCATGGCCACCCGCCAGCGCATGCCGGCCCTGTGGCCCAGCGTGGCGCTGCTGATCGTCGGGATCGTCGGCGGCGCCGGTGTGGCGGAGGTGCAGTTGCCTAAGGTGCCGGATGGTTATGTCGAGCTGGTGATCGGCTGGTCCTTCATCTGCCCCTACGTGAACTTGAACACAGCACTGGGGCACATCGCCGCGATCCTGCTGCTGACCCTGGCGCCCTACCTGGCCTGGCACATCTGGCGCAAGGCCGTCCCCCAAAGCCCCGGCGGCCCGGAGCATGGCCACCTGATCGAGACCTGAGACAAGAGACGTCCCATGGCAGAGAACAATTCCAACTTCATGAGCGGCGTGCCCGAGCTGCTGATCCTGCGCCTGGTGCGGGAGAAGGAGATGTACGGCTATGAATTGGTCCAGGCCATCCGGGAGCGCAGCCGCGACGCCATCGCCCTGGGCGAGGGCGTGATCTATCCGGTGCTGCATGCGCTGGAACGCGACGGCGCCCTGTCCTCAAGCCGCAAGACGGTCAATGGCCGCAGCCGCGTCTATTACGCCCTGACCGCCGCCGGCGCCCAGCGCCTGGACGACCTGGCCGGCAACTGGTCGCGCCTGACCGGCGCCATCCAGTCCATTTTGGTCGGGGTGCAACATGCCTGAGATGTTCGGCCCCCTGCGCCACCGGCTGCTGACCGCCGGCATCGCCCCCCGCCATGCCCGCCGCTATGTCGCGGAACTGCGCGACCACGCCGCCGACCTGGCGGACGAGGAACTGGCCGCCGGCCTGGCGCCGGAGGAGGCGCACAGCCGCGCCCTGGCCCGCCTGGGCACGGCCGACGACCTAGTCCGCGCGATGGTGGCGCGCGGCGATTTCCGGTCCTGGGGCGCCCGGGCACCCTGGGCGGTCTACGGCCTGGGGTCGATGCTGGGCGTGGCGATGACATACGGGCTGGCCATCGCCGCCGTCGCCGCCATCGTGGAAACGCATCGCCCCACGCCGGACGCCCGGCCCGTGCTGCCCGACTGGTTCGACAGCGCCTTCGCCACCATCACCTATGTTCACGGCCTGGTCCTGCCCCTGGCCCTGGCGGCCGTCTTCGCCTGGATGGCCACCCGCCAGCGCATGGCGGCGCTGTGGCCCAGCGTCGCCATGCTGATCGTGGGCATCATCGGCGGCAGCGGCACCCTGGACTTCATCCGGCCCGCCGATCCGCACGGCATCATGGAACTGGAAATCCGCTTCGCCTTGGCCACGCCCTGGCCCGGCCTGAACGACTGCCTGCGCCACATCGCCATCAACCTGCTGCTGACCCTGGCGCCCTACATCGCCTGGCATTTCTGGCAGAAGGCGGTGGCGGAGTGCGGCGGTGACGACGACGCCTTGATACGAAGCTGAGATACCTAGCTGACCCAAGGGGGCTGATCATGACATTGCGATCGATCACAAGCGCGGGCTGGCTCGCGCTTGTGCTCGCGGCCGCCCTGTCGCCGGGCGCGGCCCGGGCGCAGAGCGGCGCCCCGGTGGCCGCCGGGCCGGCGACGAACCCGGGCCAAGACGCGACCATGGGCGAGGATATCATCGTCACCCCCAGCTTCCTGCCCTCGCCGGAAGAGGTGAAGGCCTTCCATGATGAGGAATACGGCCGGCTGAAAGGCATCTACGCCCCTGAGCCGCCGCCGGTCAGCCGGGGCGACCGCCTGACCCGCAACAACACCGCGAACACCGGCACCGTTGCGGGCGCCCAGTCCCTGAATTGCGCCAACGTGGGCGAATGCCGAGCCGCCTATACCGGCGACAAGTGACGATCACAGGCTGAAGCAGGCCAGCGCGTAGAAGGCCAGCGCGATGGCGGGACCGAAGGGCATTTCGGTCCACTCCCGCCCCTGATGCCGCCGGGCCAGCCACCAGATCGGATAGAACGCCAGGCCTAGGCCGGCGGAAAGAAGCACCAGCCAGGGCATGCCGGCCGGGCCGACCCACCAGGCGGCGGCCGCGAACAGCTTCACATCCCCCAGGCCCAGCGCCACCCGACGCAAGCGCCGGCTGAGAGCCCAGCGCACCGCCAGCAATGGCAGGGCGACGAGGACGGCCGCCGCCAGGCCCGGCAACGGCGCCACGGTCCAACCCGCCAGGCTGCACCCCAGGCCCAACAGGGCCGCCGCCAGGGTCAGGCCATCGGGCAGGATGCGGTGGCGCAGGTCGATGACGGCGCTGGCCAACAGCAGGGTGGCCAGCAGGCACAGGGCCGCCGTCTCCGGCCCCCAATCCAGGCGCGCCACCGCCACCATGAAGGCCAGCGCGACCAACGCCTCCCCCACCGGATAGGCCACCGGGATGGGGGCGCCGCAGCAGCGCGCCCGCCCCCCCAGCGCCAGCCAGGAGAAGACCGGCACCAGGGCCGAGGGCGCCAGCGGCGTGCCGCAGGCGGGACAGCGCGACCGTCCCGTCACCCAAGGCTCGTCGCGCGGCAGGCGCCAGGCCAGCGCCATGGCGAAGCTGCCGGCCACCAGGCCCAGCAGGGCGGCTGCCATGAGGGAGAGCGCCGTCCACAGGCTGTCGTCCGCCGCGCCCATCAGGGAACCCCGCCCCGGTCGGTCCCCAGACGATCCGTCACGGCGCAGGCGTCGCGGCCGGCCAGGACGGGGCGCTGCCATTCCAGCGTAAGCCAGGGAGACTCGGCCTCCGTGCCGGAACCGGCCGACTGCCGGCCCACGCCGCGATACAGCAGCACGCTGCGCCGTACCTGCGGCCGCCCCTCCTCCGCCACCGTCACCCGCACCATGCCGCCGGCGACCAGGCCCAGCGGCCCCTCGCCCCGCCCCTCCCCCGCCGCCGGCTTCGCGCCAGGGCGGCGCACCAGCGGCGCCAAGCCACGGAACGGGCCCCGGGCATAAACCGTGCCCCAGCGGCGAAGGCAGGCGGCGACGTCCGGATCCAGGCCCGGGATGGCATCCAGGTCCTCAAGCGACCAGAGGGCGCGCACGGGATCGATGGTCAGGTCCAGGCCGCTGGCGCCCGGGGGATCCATGCCGCGCCAGGCGGCGATGGCATCGGCCGCCTTCAGCGCCTGGCCTTCCGAAAAGCCCAGGGTGTGGATGGCCTGGGCCAGCGCCTTGCGCGACAGGCCGTTGAGGTCGATGCGGCCGGTTTCCGGCGCCACGATGACGGTCAGCGCCTGGCCGTCCAGCACCAGCCGCCGGGGCGGCGGGATGTCGGCATCCCCCCGCGCCAGCAGGGCGTCCAGCGCCACCCAGGTTGCGGCCGCCGCCCGCTGGTCCTGCCCCGCCGCGATGGAGGCGACGCGCGCCAGCTTGCGCGCCGACAGGCCATTGCCCATGACGACCAGGCCCACCGCCGTGGCCATGGCCAGCAGGAACAGGACCAGCAGCAGGGCATAGCCGTCCCTGCTGGAGCCCACTCCCCTAGGCCCGCCCCCGGCCATCATCGCCCCATGGGCGCCGCCGGCTCGTAGGACGGCGGCGTGGCCGGCAAGGGCATGGTCTGTACCGGCGGCGGCACCACGGCCGGCGGCGGTACCGGCGTGCCAACGGTGGCGCCGGCGAAGATTTCCAGGCGGCTCATGCTGGCGCGCAGGGCGTCCGTCACCTCGCGCGCCCGGGTGGCGTCGCGCACGATGACCGGGCGCAGGAAGACCAGCAGCTCGGTCCGGCCCTTGGTATGGCCGTCGGTGCCGAACAGCTTGCCCAGCACCGGGATGTCGCGAAGGTAGGGGATGCCGGCGCCGTTGCGGCTGGAGGTGTCGCTGATCAGGCCGCCCAGGGCCACCGTCTCCCCATCCTGCACGTTCACCACGCTGGTGATCTTGCGCTGCTGAATGGTGGGGCTGTCGATGCCGGACGTGGTGGTGTTGGTGACGGTGCTGACCTCCTGGTTCACGTCCAGCACCACGGCGCCGCTGCGGTTGATGCGCGGCGTCACTTCCAGGATCACGCCGGTGTCGTGATATTCGACGGAGTTCACCACGGCGCTGTCGCTGGTCAGCGTGCTGGTGGCCGACTGCACCACCACCGGTACCTCGTCCCCCACCTGCAGGCGCGCCGTCTCGTTGTTCAGCACCATCAGGCGGGGGGCCGACAGCACCTGCACGTCGGTGACGCTGGACAGGGCGTTCAGCACCACCCGGGTATTGGGGGTCAGGAAGGTGTAGTTGAAGTTGGGGTAGCTGGCCCCCACGGTGGCGCCGTTGGTGTTGGAAAAGCCCGCCGTGCTGCTGCCCCGGTCCAGGAACCACTGGACGCCGAAGTTCAGCTGGTCGTTCAGCGTCACCTCGGCGATCGTCGCCTCGATCAGCACCTGCTCGCGCGGCGCATCCAGGCGGGTCAGCACCTGTTCCAGCAGGGCGTACTGCGCGCCGGAGCCGAAGATCAGCAGGGCGTTGCGCCGCTCATCCGCCACGACGCGCACACCCTTCAGTTCCGACAGCCCGTCCTCTTCCCCCCCACCCTCGCCGCCACCGCTGGCCGGCAGGGTGGCCCCGCTGGCCACGGGGCTGGCCGGCGCGCTGGCGGCGGAACCGGAGGCGCCGGTGGCGGCACTGCCGCTGGGCGGGCTGGTGCTGGCGCCGGTGGACAGCCCGCCCCGGCTGGCGGTCATCGCCGTGGTCGTCGTCGTGGACCGGCCGCCGGCACGGCCCCGGCCCTGCTGCTCCGCCTGCTGCTGCTCGGCGCCGGCACGGCCCACCAACCGGTTCAGGGCGTTGGCCAACTCCACGGCGGATCCGTTCTGCACCTCATAGAAGTGCACCACCTTGCCGCCGTCGGGGCCGGGCCGGTCCAGCCGGTCGATCCAGGTGCCCACGGTGGGCAGCAACTCTGGCCGCTTGGCCACCACCAGCAGGGCGTTCAGCCGGTTGATGGGCACGAAGTCGATCATGCCCTGCAAGGGCCCCCCGTCCAGTTGCAGCACGCGGCGCAACTCCGCCTCCAGCCGGGCCGGCTCCACCGACTGCAGGGTGTGGAGGGAGAAGGACAGGCCGGCCAGCCAGTCGACATCGAAGCTGGCCACAAGCTGGGTGAAGGACTCGATCTCATGCGCCGTGCCGTTGACGATGAAGATGTTACGGCCGGCGTCCGCCAGCTGGATGAAGCCCTGGCGGGTCAGGGGGTGGACGATCTTGTCCAGTTCCGCCACCGAGACATGGCGGATAGGCACGATGGCGGTGCTGAAGCCCGCCGTGCGCTCCGCCGCCGAGGTGGTCTGCACCGGCGCCTGGCCGGCGGCGTCGGCCGCCGGCACTACCTGGTAGAAACCGTCGCCGCCGATGATGGCGAAGCCCTGGGTGCGCAGGGCCGCGTCCACCGCCGCCAGCGCCTGCCCCCGCACCAGCGGCCGGGTGGTGCGGATGGTCACCTGGCCCTGCACCTTGGGATCGATGGTGTAATTCAAGCCCAGCATGCCGCCCAGGACGGCGTCGAGCACGGAACGGACATCGGCGTTGACGAAGTTCATCTCCACCGGCTCACCCGCGTCCGCGCCGGCCGGGGTCACGCCCGAAACCGGCCGGGTCTGGCGCACCAGCTGCCCGGTGCCGGTCACGGTCTGCGCCGGCACGCGCGGCGGCGGGGCATTGGGGCCGATGACGCTGCTGACCGGGGCGGTGGCCGCGGGCGGCGAGGACGGCAAGGGCGTGCCTGGCCCGCGCGTCACGGTGGTTTCCGAACAGCCGAACAAGGCCAGGCACGCGGCGAGCAGCAGGCGGGGCGGAGCACTGGGTCGGACTGGGTTCATGGCTGCTGCCTGGGCGTACTGTCAGAAGGGGGCCGGGAGGGCGGATGGCTGGGCTGGGCATCCAGCTGCTGGGGATCGGGCGGCGGCGGATTGGCGGTGGGGCCGGTCGCCGGCGGCGGCGCCCCGGAAGGCTTGGCAGAGGGCGCCGTCGGCCCCGGCACCACACCGGATGGCGGCGGCGTGCCGGTGGCCGAGGTTGCACCGGGGGCGGAGGGCGCAGCGGGCAGAGATGCGCTCGGCGGACGCGCTCCTCCACCGGGAGCACTCGTAACAGGAGACGGTGCGGGCGCAGGCGTCGCCGCGGGCACGATGGGAACGCCCGCCGTGGGCGGCGGCGGCAGAACCAGGGGATAGTCGCGCACGGCCGCCCCCCGGCGCAGGCGCAGGGTGGCGCGGCCGATCGCCTCCACCGTCCAGCCCTGAAGGTCATCACCCAGGCGCACGCTGAATGGCTTTTGCGTCTTGCGGTCCAGGCCGGTGGCGGCCCCGCCCGCCGCGCCGGTAACGACGCCCGTCACCTGCAGGTCCGGCCCATCCGGCGCCACCGCCCCCCCTCCCTTCAGGGGGGGGCGCCGGTCGGGCGTGAACAGGGGGCGGCGCGCCGCCTCCCCCGGCTCGGCGGAGAGGCCCATGGCGGTCGGGCCGGCCAGTGCCGGAACCGCCGGCAGCGGTGCGCGCACACGCAACGGCTGGTCCGACGCATCGACGGCCACCGCCAGTGCCAGGCCGGCACCAATCGCCAGGCCGGCCGTCGCCAGCATCACCGCGGGCCGGTCAAGAGGCGGCCAGGTCGGCATAGACGTCGATCTCCAGCTCCAGGGTCACGGGGCGGTCTTCGCCCGGCACGGGGCCCGGCGCGGGGCCATGCGCGGCCCGGCCGAAACTGGGCCCGGCCGCCGCCGGTTCCGCCGCGTCGGCATGCACATGCACGGATCGCAGCAGCAGGCGGGGGCGCACGCCGTCCAGCGCCGCCACGGCGTTGGTCACGGCCACGGCGTCCCCCTCCGCCGCCACGGACAGGTGGATGCGGCGGTAGGCGCCGCGGCCCGCGTCCGATCGCGCCGTCAGGGTGCGGACGGTGACGCCGGCCTGCCGCAGGGCGCCGCGAATGTCACCTTCGGCATCGGCCTGCACCGCCGCCACGTCCGCGCCCCTGCGCAGCAGGGTGTGTGTCCCCAACGCCTGGTCGAACAGGGCCGCCCGGCGGCTGAGATCATCGCTCTGGGTCAGCAGGACGCGGGCGCTTTCCAACTGGTCCAGACGGGCGACGCGGCGGCTGGCCGCCTCCTGCACCCCATCCACCAGGGGCGCCAGGTAGAGGTAGGGGGGCAGCGCCAGCAGGCACAGGGCGATGGCCAGCACAAACACGGGGCGGGGGGCGGCGGCCATCTCAAGGCCTCCCCACGGCGAGGCTGGTCACCAGCGTGAAGTCGCGCACCGGGCCGCCGGACTGGCCGGCCACGGGCGCGGCCGGCGGGGCGGCCGCGGCGTCGGCGGGGTCAGTGAAATGCGGATCAGTGAAGGGGCCTGCCGCCCGGACGCGGGCCAGCACATCGGCCAGGTCGGATGCCCGGCCCTGCAGGGTCACGGCCTGAGGCGACAGCGTCATGTCCTTCAGCCAGACGCTGTCGGGCAAGGCCAGCGCCAGTTCGTCCAGCACCTGGCCCCGGCCCGGCTGGGCCAGCAGCACGGCGGTCGCCGGGGCGTCGGGGCTGAGGAACAGGATGCGGTCGCGCAGGTCCTGCACGGCCCGCGCCTCCTTGGCCACCGCCGCCAGCTTCTGTTCCACGTTGGCGGTCTGCTGGTCCAGGATCCAGATGGCGACCGCGAAGGGAATGGGCAGCGCCAGCCAGAACAGACCGGCGACCATGGCCATCCCCAAGGCCCGCCGGCGCACACGCAGGGTGTTGAAGCGGAGGAATTCCGGCGCCCGTCCGCCCGCCACCAACGCGGTGACGCCGGCCAAGGTCAGGCCCGCCGCCACCGCCGAGCCCAGCGCCGCCGACAGCACCGTCCGCCGTACCATGTAGACGCGGGCGACATAGGCGGATGCGGTGCCGCCCCCGTCGCCCCGCGGCGCCATCACCACGTCCCAGGCCAGCAGGTCGGGACGCAGGGGCATGAAGCGATGGGCCTGCATCTCGACGAAGCCGCGCGCGTCGACGATGGCACCGCCCAGCCCGCCTTTGGGCAGGGGCACATCCACCGTGTGCACGTCCGACGGATCCAGAACCAGGCGCACGGGCGCGCGCCCCACCGGCGCGGTCACGCCGGCGCCGCCGGGCGGCACCAACACGACCGGCACCTCCAGCCCCAGGGGCTGGCGCCAGCGGCGCGGCAAGGCCGCGACGACACCGTCGGCCAATCCGTCCATGGCCAGCACGGCCACGCGTGTCAGGCGGCGGGCCAGGGTGGGCATCTAGGACCCTCCCGGGCGGCAGCCGCCCTGCACGGGATCGTAGGCGCACAGCACCCCGCCCCGCACCAGGGGGGCGGCGATCATGGGCGGCCAGGGACCGTCCCCACCCGCCAGCGCCACGTCCAGCCGCACCAGGGCCGGGGCGCGGGCGGGATCCGTCCACCGGTCGGTCCAGGCGTGGGCCTGCGCATCGAAATAGGACCAGGCGATGCGCGTCGCGCCGCCGACCAGCACGCCGTCGCCCGGCGGCGGGCCGTCCGGGCGCAGGGGCGCCACCCGCAGGCGCAGGGCCAGATGGCCGGCCGGCCCCTCCACCGTCAGGGCGATGCGGTAGAGTCCGCCCCGGCCCAAGCCGGTGGGCAGGGGCGCCAGCACGTCGAAATGGCGGGCGTCGCGTTCCAACGGTGGCATATCAACCCCGGCCGCGCCCAGGTCGGCGGGCGTCATGGCGTTGGTCACCAGGAAGCGGGTGAAGTCATGCACCCGGCCCAGGTCGGCGGCGGCGCGCTGCAGGGCGCCGCTGCGGTCGGCCATGCGGTTCATCAGGGGCAGGAGGCCAACGGCCGCCACAGCCAGCATGCCCAGCAGGGCCAGGGCAACCAGCGCCTCCACCAGGGTCATGCCCTGGCGGCCATCGGAGCGGCTGTCGGAGCGGCCATTAAAGCGCCCGCTGGGGGTATTCAGGATCGCGCGGGCCATCGCCGTCATCGCGTGTCGTCCACCATGGCCCGGCTGGTGACGACCGCCAATACGGGCCCCTCCGTTCCCCGCGCCGTCCCAGGCGCGCCTGCGATTGTGCCTGTGATTGTCTGGGGCGGCGGGGCCATGTCGCGGACTTCTACCCGATAGTCCCGGTCGCCGGTCGGGGAAACGGCCACCGGCACAATTTTGACACGGTAAAGCACCCCCCCTCCCGTCCCCTCCAGCGACACGTCCGTGGGCCGGTCGGCCAGGGGGATGGCAACGCCCGCCTCCGCCGCCACCGACTGGGCCAGGCGCAAGGCCGCCGTCTCTCCCCACGCCTGCCGCGCCGCCCAGGCGCCGGACCAGGCGGACTGCATCAGCAGCGCCGTGCCCAGGCCGAAGATGGCCAGGGCGATGAGCATTTCCAGCAGGGTGAAGCCGGCCGCGCGGCGCATGGGTATTCCCGTCAATCTGGCCCCTTCCTATTCGCGGTGAACCGTGCCCAGCGGCCAGTCCACCCGCACGGTGGCGGCGCGGTCGCCTTCGCTGAGGCGGATTTCGGCGCCGGGGGACCAGCCGCCGGGCAGGAACACCACGGCGCCGGGCCGGCCGGCATCGGCGCTGTCGATGGCCAGGGTCACGGCAGCGATACGGCGGAGCCGCCGGCCGGCGGCACCCCCGGCGGGATGCTTCAGGTCATCCAGGGAAAAAGCCACCGGCTGGCCGGTCACCATGGCCTCCACCTGGCGGTTGCGCAGCTCATCCTCAAGCGCGGCGACGGCGGCGCTGAAGCGCAGACCGGGCAGGCGGTCCTGGATGCCCAGGGCCAGGGCCGCCCCCAGGATGCCCAGAATCACCAGCACCACCAGCACCTCGACCAGCGTGAAGCCGGCCGCATGCCGCGGTGGGACCTCGGCCATCATCATGACCTACCAGCTGGTGACGTCGCGGGCGTCACCCTCGCCACCCGGGGCGTTGTCGCTGCCGTACGTGAAGATGTCATAGGCGCCGTGGTCGCCCGGCACCTTGTAGCGGTAGGCGTTGCCCCAGGGGTCGATCAGGGCCTGGCGCTTGCGCAGGTAGGGCCCGCGCCAGCTGGCGTCGCCGGCGGGCGCGGTCACCAGCGCCTCCAGCCCCTCTTGCATCGTGGGATAGCGGCCGACATCGACGTAGAACAGGTCAACAGCCGCCACCAGGGTGTTGATCTGGGCCTGCGCCGCCTCCCCCTTCGCTTTTCCCAAGCGGGCGACCAGGTTGGGGGCGACCAGCAGGCCCAACAGGCCGATGATCACCAGCACCACCAGCACCTCGACCAGGGTGAACCCCCACTGCCTCCCGCGGTCACGACGGAAGATGGGGTTCAGGTCCAGGATGTCAGAGGGCGATGTCATTCAGGCTGAGGATCCCCGCGATGAGGGCGGCGAAGATGCCGCCGACCATGCCGCCGAGAACAAGGGTTAGGACGGGCGTCACCAAAGACAAGGCCCTATCCAGCGCTAAGCCCCTTTCGCGCTCCAACACTTTCGACAGATCCAGCAGGCCCTGGGGCAGGCTGGCGGTCTGTTCCGCCATGGCCAGCATGCGCGACAGCCGGCGGGGGAACAGCGGTTCGGCCTGCACGGCGCGGCTGAGGTCGGACCCGCCGCGCACAGCGACGCGCACCCGGTCGGCGGCGCCGGCCAACGCGCGGTTGGCGACGCAGCCGCCGGCGGTGGACAGGGCGGAGGCCAAGGGCACGCCGCCGCTGAGTAGGCTGGCCAGCGTGCGGGTGTAGAGCGCCAGCTGGGCGTCCCCGATCAGCCGGCCCAGGGGGCCCGTGGCCACCAGCAGCATGCGGTCCATGCGCAGGCGCAACTCGGGCTGGC
Organism: Nitrospirillum amazonense; assembly: GCF_007828035.1. Lineage (GTDB taxonomy): Bacteria > Pseudomonadota > Alphaproteobacteria > Azospirillales > Azospirillaceae > Nitrospirillum > Nitrospirillum amazonense. Next base: position 662,081 of record NZ_VITV01000003.1, read on the forward strand.
GGTAGGCGCGCAGGGTCGCCAGCACGGCCAGGGCGCCGCCCGCCAGCAGGCCGGGGCCGAAGCGGCCCAGCAGGTCACCGATGGCCAGGACAGCGGCGGTGGCGGCGGGCAGCTTGGCCTTGCTGCCGGCGAACAGGTCCTGGAACTGCGGCAGGACATAGCCGGCCATCAGGGCCAGGGCCGCCAGGGTCAGAAGGCCGATCAGGGCGGGATAGGTCATGGCGCTGATCAGGCGCTGACGGAACTGGGCGCGATCCTCCTCCAAGCTCGCCAGGTGGCCCAGGGCGGCGGCCAGGGACCCGCCCTGCTCCCCCGCCGCAACCAGGCCGACGAACTCCGGCGGAAAGACCCCGCCCTGCGCCGCCAGGGCGGCCGCCAGGCTGTCGCCGGCGCGCACCCGGGCGCGAATCTCACCCACCAGGGCACCGGCGGCCGGACGTTGCATCTGGTCGGCGACCAGACCCAGAGCCGGTTCCAGCGCGAAGCCGGCGGAGACCAGGTTGGCCAGGTCCCGCACCAGGGACAGCCGTTCCGCCCGCTTGAGGCCCTTGGCACCACTTCCGCCGAAGGTGCTCCTGGCCCCTTCCGCCTTGATCGACAGCGGCGTCAGGCCGCGCTGCATCAGCTGATCGACGGCCGCGCGGCGGTCGGCGGCCTCGATGGTGCCCCGGCTCGCGCGGCCATTGGCATCGACGGATCGGTAGGTGAAGTTGGTCATGGCCATCGTCGTCATTTTTCTTAATCCGCCTTGGTCACGCGCAAAATTTCTTCAGGCGTGGTCACACCATCCAACACCCGCTGCAGGCCGTCCTGATACAGGGGCACCATGCCGCCGGTCGCCACCGCCGCCGCCTCGATCTCCGCGGACGACGCTCCCTGGCGGATCAGCGCGCGGACCTGGTCGTTGATGGGCAGCCACTCGGCGATGGCGCAGCGGCCGCGGTAGCCCGTGCCGTTGCAGGCGGGGCAGCCCACCGCGCGGTAGACGGTGGTCAGGCGCGCCGGCAGGCCTAGGGCCGCCGCCGCCTCGGCCGACAGGGCGTGGGGCTGGCGGCAGTGGGGGCACAGGGTGCGCACCAGGCGCTGGGCCAGCACGCCGTTCAGGGTGGAGGCCAGCAGGTAGAGGTCCACCCCCATGTCCATCAGGCGCGGCACAGCGCCGGCAGCGTCGTTGGTGTGCAGGGTGGACAGCACCAGGTGGCCGGTCAGGGCCGCCTGCACCGCCACCTTGGTGGTCTCGCCATCGCGCATTTCGCCCACCAGGATGACGTCGGGGTCCTGGCGCAGGAAGCTGCGCAGGGCATGGGCGAAGGTCAGGCCGATGCCCGGCTTCACCTGGGTCTGGTTGATGCCGTCCAGCAGATATTCCACCGGGTCCTCGACGGTCAGGATCTTGCGGCGGGCGGCGTCCATGCCGCGCAGGCCGGCGTAGAGGGTGGTGGTCTTGCCGCTGCCGGTAGGTCCCGTCACCAGCACGATGCCGTGGGGGCGGTCCAGCTCGGCCGCCAGCGGGTCCGCCACCCAGGCGGGCAGGCCCAGGCTGTCCAGCCGGCCGCCGGCGGTCTGCTGGTCCAGGATGCGCATCACCACGTCCTCGCCATGCACGGTCGGGGTGGTGGAGACGCGGAAGTCGATCTCGCGGCCCTGCAGGGTCTGGCGGATGCGGCCGTCCTGGGGCAGGCGCCGCTCGCCGATGTCCAGGCCGGCCATGACCTTGACGCGGGTGATGAAGCCGGCGGCCACGCGGCGGGGCAGCACCTCGGCCTCGCGCAGGATGCCATCGACGCGGTGGCGGACGACCAGGCGGTCAGCCATGGGCTCGACATGGATGTCGGTGGCGCCGGCGGCCAGCGCCGCCTGGATGGCGTTGCCCACCAGGCGCACCACCGGGCCCTCGCTGGCAAGGTCCCGCAGGCGCTCGGCATCGCCCTCCAGCAGGTCCGGTATCTCGTCCTGGTTGGCGGCGGCCGGTGCGGCCTCATACAGGCGGTCCAGCGCCGCGGCGATGGCGGTGCCGGTCATGACCACGGGCCGCACCGGGCGGCCGGCCAGGAAGGCCGCGGCCTTCAACGCCTGGGTATCCAGCGGGTCGGCCACGGCGAACACGGCCTGGGTGCCGTCGCCAGGGGTGCCGCCCGCGGTCAGGGGCAGCATCAGCTTGGTCTTCAGGAAGGACAGGTTGGCCGTTTCCACCATCACCGGCGCCTCGGGCAAATGGTCGGCCGGCCACAGCGCCAGGCCCAGGGCCTGGGCGTACGCCCCCGCCATATGCTCTTCCGACACCAGGCCCAGGTCCACCAGCCGACGGTCCACCCGGCCACCCGCCGCCTGCGCACGCGCCACCGCGCCGTTGGCCAGCTGGCCCTGTGCCGCCAACGCGGACAGGACGCGGGTCAAGGGGTCGTCCTGGTGGTCGTGCCGCTGCATGGTATCGGTAACAGCACGGACAGCTGAGTGTTGATGGGCGGTCACGTAGTATACCTTTTAAAACTGGATGCGGAATATACCGGGTGCTTTGCTAGGGAATAGTTCTAGGTCGTAAAGGTTAATATATCGCGAAGGGCCTAGGTCTCAACGTCTAGCTCTTAGGGGGTATGTCCGACCCATGAATCGACGGCGATTCCCTCATCATCTTGGAAATTCTATATAAATCAGGCGATAACAGCCCGTGAACAGATGGGATAAGTTGGTGTTTCGGCCCCCGCCTATGCCTTTCATCTAGGCACGGCCCAGGCCTCGGCAAGGTATCTTGCTTAACAACAAAGACAATATTCATAAAATTTTAGATTTAACGCTGGCGGCACATTTACAAAAATCCGTCGATAGGTATTTGAATCATTTCGGATTTTCTTAAGCGCCTAATTTATAGACACGTCCGTTTAGGCGCGCTGCCAGTCAAAGCCCACAATAAAACGTTGCTGATCCTTCCTATGGGAAGACCACCCTTGAAATGAACGCATTTCAGAACGAATTTTATAAGATCGTATCCTAAATACGATCTAAGCTTTCCAGCAGCTTGCGCGACCGGGCCAGCAGGTCGATGAACGCCGCATCCTGGATTTTGGCCAGCCGCACGGCGAAGGCCACGGCCTCCGGGTCGCGTTGGCCGGACAGCTCATGCAGGGCCCGCGCCCGCTCCAGCCCCGCCGCCAGGCTGGTGTACCAGGAGACGAGGTCGCGCGGCAGCGGCGTGGGCAGGTAGCCCACCGTGCTGCCCAGGGCACGGAATACAGGCATGTAGTCGCGGTCACCGCGGAAGGCGTGATGCACGACCGATGGCGCGTCGCCGCAGGCCTGCAGGTCGGCGCGCAGCATCGACAGGTAATTCTCCTCGATATGCTGCGACAGGGCGCCGATCTCGCCAATCAGGGCACAGGCGATGTTGCGCTTGGCCCGCAGGCGCACGCGCCGTTCATGAAAGGTATTGGCCACGAAGCCCGAGAAGCCACCGACCACCCCACCGGCGACGGCGCCCGATATCTGCAACCACGGAAACTCCACCATCCCATCCCCCTTTGCGCCCGCCCCACCGGACAATAATGGTTCACAAGGTCCAAGCACCGTTAGTCCGTGCCCGCTAACCGTTATACCAACCTGTGAGACGGGGCGCCCGCCTTGACCGGCGCTGGCGGTGCCCGTCATAAATTGCGCAATAGTCAAATTTTCAGCCCAATTTTCAGCCCCAATTTTCAGAAGGACAGGGCCCCCGTGGATCCCACCAAGACGCCGTCGCCCTGGGCCGTGCGCGAACAGGTCGATCGGCTGCGGGCCAGCCCCCAGTTCGCCGGGTCGGAACGGCTGCTGGCCTTCCTGCACTTCATCGTCGAGGAGACGCTGAAGGACGGCGGCGCCACCTTGAGGGAGGCGGTGATCGGCAACGCCGTCTATGGCCGCGAACCGCCCTACGACCCCCGTATCGACAGCACCGTGCGGGTAGAGGCGCGGCGCCTGCGCCGCAAGCTGGAGGATCACTACGCCGGCCCCGGCCGGGCCGATCCGGTGGTCGTCAGCCTGCCGACCGGCGGCTACGTCCCGCACTTCACCCTGAACACCACGCCGGCGGCCGTAGAGATGGACGCGCCGGCACCCCTGGCGGAAGGCCCGACCTACACCCCCGGTTTCGGCGCCGCCGTGGCCGTCATGCCGTTGCGGGCGCTGAGCCGCGCGCCCGAGGATGAAAGCTTCGCCGACGGCCTGACGGACGAACTGATCTATGCCCTGGGCCGGGCACAGGGCCTGCGCGTCACCTCGCGCGCGGTCGCCTTCCAGGCGCACGGCCAGGGCTGGACCGTGCCCGCCCTGGCGCGCGAGCTGGGGGTGGATGCCGTGCTGCAAGGCACGGTGCGCCGCCAGGACGGCATGCTGCGCGTGACGGTGGAGGTGTCGAACCCCAAGGGTTTCGTCATCTGGTCCGACCGCTTCGACGCCCCCGACCATGAGCATCTGCGCCTGCAGGAACGCATCGCCGCCACGGTGCTGAGCCGGGTGCGCCTGGACAGCAGCGCCATGCGCGCCTCGCGCATCTCTCCCGGCCCGGTGGCGCTGGAGGCGCACGCCCGCATCTATCGCGCCCGGCAGCTGCAGGACCAGCAGACGCCGACCGCCCTTTATGAGGCGCTGGAGATATTCCAGCGGGTGGCGGAGGGGGCGGCCGACTTCGCCCGGGGCCATTCGGGCGTGGCCGACTGCCAGTGCGACCTGTTCCGCCTGGGCCTGCTCAGCCATGCCGAGGCCAAGGCGACGGCCGACGCCGCCGTGCGGCGTGCCCTGGAAATTGATGCCCAGTCGGTGGAGGCGCTGACGGCGCGCGCCACCGTGGCCGCCTGGCTGGACCGCGACGCCCCGGCGGCGGAAGCGGACTTCGCCCGCGCCCTGCGCCTGGGCGATCACGCCCGCGCCGTCCGCCTCTACGGCGTCCTTCTCACCATCCTCGACCGGCAGGAGGAGGCGGAGCACTTGTTCCGCGAGGCCCGCGCCATCGAGCCCTTTTCCGTGCAACAAGACATCGCGGAGGCCATCAGCCATTATCAGGGCCGCCGCCATGCCCAACTGATCGCCGCCGGGCCCCAAGCGGACGGACAGGCGGCGGGCCTATCGGCGGAGGTGCTGGTCTGCCGCGCCCTGGCCCATGTCTTCGGCGGCGACCCCAACGGGGCCCGGGCCCTGGTCGGCCCCATTGAACGCACCACCGCCAAGCATCCCGACCTGGTTTACGCCCGCGCGGAGATCGAGGGCTGGCTGGGCGAGCCGGAGCGGGGCTGGCGCCTGCTGGCCACGTCCGACACCGTCCCCGCCACCGCCTTCGCCCGCGCCACCTTGGCCGCCGCCCTGAACGATGAGGCGCGCGGCCTGGCGGCCCTCAATCACGCCATCGACCGGCGGGAGCTGTCGACCGTCTGGCTGCGCACCGACAGCCGCTTCGACGCCTGGCGCGACCGCCCGGGATTTCAGGCGGTGATGGACCGGCTGCTGCCGCCCAAGGCGGCGGTCCAGGCAGGCTAACCGTAAGCGCCGGATGGCTCACTCCATCCCCGTCGGCCCCCGCCCCTAGCATTGGCCCCCGAGAGGCAACCGGAGGACGGCTTCCGGGGAAATGGGGAGTGGTGCTGATGGGGTTGACACTTGGAATGTCACAGCGCCCGCCGCGGGCCTGACATGGCGGTACGCCGCACGCTCGACCGGATGCGCGCCCTGGACCGCGCCTGGAACGACCGGCGCTGGCACGACTATGCCGAGTTCCTGGGGGAGGATTTGGTGGCGCACGGCGATGGTGCGGCACCACCCCTGCACAAGCGCGCGCACATTGATCAGGCCATCCGCTTCTGCGCCGCCTTCCCCGATGCCCGCATCCATGTGGAGTCCTACCTGGACTTGTTCAGCAGCCACGACGGCCACCACAGCTGCGCCGTGGCGCGGCTGACCGGCACCGCCAGCGGCGGCTTGACCCTGCCCGCCGATTTGCTGGACGGTCCGGACGCCGCACCGCTCAAACGGGCCTTCGACGTGCCGCGCCTGGCCATCTGCCGGTGGGAGCGGGGCTGGATCGTCGACTACCGCGTCCACCTGGACACCTCGCTGATGCTGCATCAGCTGCGCGACCCGGCGGCGGCCCCATGACGGTCATCGGCGACGACTATGCGTTCCGGCCGGAGGAGCGGCCGACCTTCGTCGGCTCGCCCGCCGCGCCGGCGCACCCGCTGGGCCGCCGGCTGGGCTATGCCGCCGTCGCCGTGCTGGTGGGGGTGGCGGCCACCCTGGGCAACGCGCTGGTGAACGTGAACCTGGCCAGCCTGTCCGGCGCACTGGGCGTCTACATCGACCAAGCCAGCTGGCTTCCCGCCCTCTATGTCGCCTTCAACGCCGGCGCCAACCTGATGCTGGTGAAGGCGCGGGTGCAATTCGGCATTCCGGCGGTGACCGGCACACTGCTGGTGGCCTACGCCCTGGCCGGCCTATTGCAATTCGTCATTCCCGGCTTCGCCGCCGCCGCCATCATCCGCGCCGTCAGCGGCATGACGGCGGCCGGCTTGACCACCATGACCATTTACAACCTGCTGCAGGTGTTTCCTGGCCGCCTACGGCCCCTGGCCCTGGTCATCGGCATCGGCCTGACCCAGCTGGGCACGCCGCTGGCCCGCCTGGTGCCGGTGGAGATGATGGCCCTACACCAGTGGCAGGGCCTGCATCTGATGGAGATCGGCATCGCGCTGGCGGTGCTGGCGGCGATCACCGCCCTGCCCCTGCCGCCCAGCGACCGCGCGCCCGCCTTCCAGCCGCTGGACTTCGCCGTCATCGGCCTGATGCTGCCCTGCCTGGTGCTGGTCTGCGGTGTATTGGGCCAAGGCCGCCTGCTGTGGTGGGTGGACACGCCCTGGCTGGGCTGGGCGCTGGCGGCGGCCGTGCCCCTGTTCACCCTGGCCTGGCTGATCGAGCGGCGGCGGAACCGGCCGCTGATCCGCGTCCACTGGCTGACCACGCTGGACATGGCGCGCTTCGCCGCCGCCGCGTTGCTGATGCGGGTGTCATTGGCGGAGCAGACCTATGGCGCGGTCGGCCTGTTGACGGCGGGCGGCCTGATCAACGACCAGTTGCACCCCCTGTTCGCCATCGTGGTCCTGGCCATGCTGGGCGGCACGCTGACGGCCGCCTTGACCCTGTCGGAACGGCGCCTGCCCTACCAGATCATCGCGGCCTCGCTGCTGATCGCAGCCGGCGCCTGGCTCGACAGCGACGCCACCAGCCTGGTGCGCCCGCCGCAGCTGTACCTCAGCCAGGCGCTGATCGCCTTCGGCACCACCCTGTTCATCGGGCCGGCCCTGGTGCTGGGCTTCCTGCGCATGGTGGCCAAGGGACCGGACTACCTGGTCACCTTCATGGTGCTGTTCAGCATCACCCAGAATGTGGGTGGGTTGGCGGGGTCGGCCCTGCTGGGCAGCCTGCAGGTGGCCTCATCCCACTGGCATGCCCAAACCCTGTCGGAACATCTGGTGGCGTCCGACCCGCAGGTGGTGGCCCGCCTGGCGATGGGGGGCGGCGGCGCGCTGGGCCAGGCCCTGGGGCGCGAGGCCGCCGTGCTGGCCTTCAACGACGTCTTCCTGTTCGTGGCCGGCCTGGCGCTGCTGAACGCGCTTTATGTCGGCTATCTCGTCCTGTTCAACACCCTGCGCCGGAGACGCGGATCATGAGCGCCCCCGATACCCACCATTATTGGCATCCGCCCCGGCGCGGCCGGCTGACCGCCCTGGCCATCCTGGGCGTCGCCGTCGGCGCCATCCTGGCCCTGCTGGCCGCCTGGCGCCTGCCGCCCTTCGCCGGCGCGGTGGAGGCGACGGAAAACGCCTACATCCGGGGGCGCACCACGGTGATCGCCCCGCAGGTCAGCGGCTATGTCGTGGCGGTGCTGGTCGGCGACTACGCCCACGTCAAGGCCGGGCAGGTGCTGGCCCGCATCGACGACCGCATCTACCGCGCCCGGGTGGACCAGGCCCGGGCCAACCTGGCGGCACAGCGCGCGGCCCTGGCCAACAGCGCGCAGGCCCATGCCGCGCGCACCGCCAGCCTGGCGGGCCAGACCGCCAACCTGGCCAACGCCCGCGCCCAGCTGGCCCGGGCGCGCGCCGACATGGCGCGTGTGACCGACCTGGTGCGCGACGGCTCCGTCTCCATCCGGGAGCGCGACCAGACCCAGGCCGCCCTGGCCCAGGCGGAAGCGCAGGTACGCCAGGCCGAGGCAGGGGGCGAGATCGCCCGCCAGGACGTGCGCACGGTGGACGTGGGCCGCGACGGGCTGCAGGCCCAGGTGGAGGCGGCGCAGGCCCAGCTGGCCCTGGCGGAGATCGATTTGGACCATACGGTGATCTACGCCCCCGAGGACGGCCAGGTGGGCGAGGTCGGCGTACGCCTGGGCCAGTACGTCACAAATGGCACCCAGTTCCTGTCGCTGGTGCCGGACGACCGCTGGATCATCGCCAATTACAAGGAGGCGCAGACCGCGCACATGGCCGTGGGGCAGCCGGCGCGCTTCACCGTCGACGCGCTGGACGGGGCCGAACTGACCGGCACGGTGGAGATGCTGTCGCCGGCCGCCGGTTCCGAATTCGCGGTGCTGAAGCCCGACAACGCCACCGGTAACTTCATCAAGGTGCCGCAGCGCATCGGCGTGCGCATCGCCATCACCCCCGGCCAGCCCCTGGCCGACCGCCTGCGCCCCGGCATGTCGGTGGAGACGCGGGTGGATACCGCCGGCGGGGCCAAGCCCGACGGGACCGCGCCGGGGACCGCACGATGAGGCGGTTGGCCCATCCCCTGGCGCTTCTTCTCCTGTGCGCCTGCACCGGCCCCAGGCCGGAGGCGCCGCTGACCGCCGCCGTGGAGCCGCCGCCCGCCTGGCGTGGTCGCGATACCGCCGATGGCGCCGTGGAGGCCGCGTGGTGGCGGGCCTTCGGCGACCCGGTGCTGACCCGCATCGTCGACCAGGCCCTGGCTAACAACACCGACGTGATGGCGGGGGCCGCCCATGTGGCGGAGGCGCGGGCGCAATACCGCCTGGCGGAGGCCCAGCGCCTGCCCAACGTGGCCTTCGCCGCCGGCGGCGGCCGGCAGCGCGACGTCAGCCCCTTTGGTCAGCCGCGCCAGCAGACGGCCGGGCAGTGGCAGGCCACCGCCGCCTATGACCTCGATCTGTTCAGCCGCCTGGAAGATGCCAGCGAAGCCGCCCGCGCCACGCTGCTGGCGACGGAGGCGGCGCATGACAGCGTGCGCCTGGCCGTCGCCGCCTCGGCCGCCGCCGGCTATGTCGGGCTGCGGGCATTGGACGCCCGGCTGGATGTGCTGAAACGCACCCTGGCGGCGCGCGAAGCCTCCTTGCACCTGGCCCGGCGGCGGGCGGAGACGGGTTACGCCGCCCAGTTGGACCTGGCACAGGCGCAAGCCGAATATGAGGCCACGGCCCAGCTCATCCCCGCCACCGAACTGGCGATCACCCGGCAGGAGGATGGCCTGAGCCTGCTGCTGGGTGAAAACCCGCGCGCCATCGAGCGCGGACTGGACCTGGCCGGCCTGACGCCACCGCCGGTGCCGGCGGGCCTGCCGGCCGACCTGCTGCGCCGCCGGCCGGACATCGCGCAGGCGGAACAGCAACTGGTGGCGGCCGACCACGGCCTGGACGCGGCACGCGCGGCCTTCCTGCCTGACGTGCAGCTGAGCGCCGCCGGCGGTACCGTGGTCAGCAGCCTGATCGACCCGGTCAACGTCTTCACCCTGGGCGGCAGCATCCTGGCACCCCTGTTCGACAGCGGCCGCCTGCGGGCCCAGGCCGACGGCGCGGCGGCCCGGCGGGACGCGGCAGCCTTCGGCTACCGCAAGGCGGCCCTGACCGCCTTCCGCGAGGTGGAGGACGGGCTGGCCGGCGTGCAGCGCAGCGGGGAGCAGGAGACGGTGCTGTTACGCCAGCGCGATGCCCTGGCCCGCACCCTGGCCATCGCCACCAGCCGCTACCGCGCCGGCTATTCCCCCTATCTGGAGCAGCTGGACGCAGAGCGCGGCCTGCTGTCGGCGGAATTGGCCCTGGTGCAGTCACGCGCCGACCGGTTGGCCGCCGCCATTACCCTCGCCCAGGCGCTGGGCGGCGGCTGGCGCCCCACCTCACCGTGAGGCGCCACAATCCTCGGCTGTATGTGCGGCTGCGGTAGCGCGCGGATATCACCGGAAGGCGATCTATATCCTCCGTGACGCATATTTTTTGGTAGGTCGCTGATATGGTTCGCAAATCCATTCCGTCCAGGGTGAAGCCGGGGAGCATGGCCCCAGCTTCAAGAATTCAGCGTTTTGCGATCAAATAATAAGCAAAGCGTTCTATATTCAACAAAGCCTCGAACTACATAAATAGACACCAGTCCGCCTTCAATTGGTTTCGTCGCCGAACTAACAGGCTTGACTGGAGAATTTCGCCTATCTTTCATATTTCTCCTCTACTATTACCGCTATGCAGCATTCTTCCTGAAATGAGGAAACTTCATGGATACGGCATCGGCGGCCATCGCGACGACCCCCACGCGGACGGAATCGCCGCCCCTCGCCCCCTGGGCCACCCTGGCCCGGCAGGCCGTGGATTACTGGGTGGACGCGGGCCAGCGCTCCCTGCTGTTCCTGGATGTGCTGCGCCAGCGCGGCAACGACCATTTCCGCTATATGGACGAGGCTTGGCCCAACGTCCTGAGCTTCCCCTACGAGCTGGTGACGGACGGACGGACGCTGGCGCGGCCGGTCAACTACTGCCTGGTACGCATCCTGCCGCCAGACGGACGGCCCACCAATCCCCGCCTGCGTCCCTTCGTCGTCTTCGATCCCCGCGCCGGCCACGGCCCCGGCATCGGCGGCATGAAGCATGACAGCGAAATCGGCGTAGCCCTGGCGGAAGGGCATCCCTGCTATTTCGTGGGCTTCCTGCCCCAGCCGGTGCCGGGCCAGACGGTGGAGGATGTCTGCCGGGCGGAGGCCACTTTCGTGGAAACGGTGGCCGGCCTGCATCCGGAGGCGGACGGCAAGCCCAGCCTGATCGGCAATTGCCAGGCCGGCTGGCAGGTGATGATGATGGCCGCCACCCGGCCGGACCTGACGGGCCCCATCGTGCTGGCGGGGTCGCCGCTGTCGTACTGGGCGGGGGTGCATGCCAAGAACCCGCTGCGCTATCTGGGCGGACTGCTGGGCGGCACCTGGCTGACGACGCTGAGCGGCGATTTGGGCAACGGCATCTTCGACGGCGCCGCCCTGATCGCCAATTTCGAGAGCATGAACCCCGCCAACACCCTGTGGAAAAAGAACTACGCCGTCTATTCCAGAGTGGACACGGAAGGCCCGCGCTTCCTGGAGTTCGAACGCTGGTGGGGCAGCCCCATCCTGCTGAACGCGGGGGAGATGCAATACATCGCCGATGAGCTGTTCCTGGGCAACCGCCTGACCCGGGGCGGCATCGCCCTGTCGGACGGCACCAAGGTCGATTTGCGGGCCATCAAGTCACCCATCGTCGTCTTCTGCTCCTGGGGGGACGACATCACCCCGCCACAGCAGGCGCTGGACTGGATCCTGGATCTCTACGACAGCGACGCGGAATTGGCGGCCGGCGGCCAGACCATCGTCTATTCCCTGCACCCCAGCATCGGCCACCTGGGCATCTTCGTCTCCGCCAAGGTCGCGGCCAAGGAGCATGACGAGTTCACCCGGACCATGGATCTGATCGACGTCCTGCCGCCGGGCCTATATGAGGCGGTGTTCACGGAAAAAACGGGCGTGGCCCATGCCGAGCTGGTGTCCGGCCATTACCTGACCCGTTTCGAGCGGCGCTGCCTGGACGACATCCGCGCGCTGGGCGGCAACGACGCGCGCGACGACCGCCGCTTCGCCACCGTGGCCCGCGTCTCCGCCCTGAACCGCGACCTGTATGGCCGCACCCTGCGCCCGGTTGTTAAGCGCATGGCGACGGACCAGGGCGCGGAGTGGCTGCGGCGGATGCACCCCAACCGCCTGCGCTTCGAGATCTTCTCCGACAAGAACCCGATGATGCTGCCCGTCGCCGGCTTGGCGAACGTCGTCCGCGCCCACCGCCGGCCCGTGGCGGACGACAACCCCTTCCTGAAGGCGCAGGAGACGATGTCGGACGGCATCGTGGAGATGCTGGACACGTGGCGTGACCTGCGCGATCTAGCGACGGAGACCTTCTTCCTGACCTTCTACGGCTCCGCCCTGCTCCAAGCCGCCGTCGGCGTGAACGCCTCGACGCGGGACCGGCCGGTGCTGGCCGACCTTGAGGATGCAGAGGTCGGCGCCAACCGGCTGCGCCAGGGCGGCATCCCCGCAGCCGTCGTCCGCGGCCTGCTGTACGTCCTGCAGGCGGATGCCCATGCCGGCGCCGACGAGCGGCGCTTCGCCGTGCTGCGAGCCCTGCGCGACCAGGCCCCGGCGCAGGCGCGCCTGACCCTGGCCCAGTTCAAGGCCCTGGTGCGGGAGCAGTCGGCCCTGCTGCACCGGGACACGGCGGCGGCCATGGCGGCCCTTTCCGACTTGCTGCCGGCGGACCCGGAGGCGCGCGCCCGCGCCGCCGACGCCTTGCGCCAGGTGGTCGAGGCGGGGGAGGCGCCAGGCCCCGACGTGACGGCACGCCTGGACAAGGTGACGGCGCTGTTCCAGGCCGTACCCCCGCCGGCGGCGCCCAAGCCCCGCCGCCGCACCTCCGCCATCGCCTGAAACCGCCCCGCTATGGAGACCGCCATGGACAGCCCGACCGCCGCGACCACCCCCACGGTGCAGGCCGACATCGCCCGGCACAAGAAGTACCAGCGCCTGATCGCCGCCGCCCACCAAGCCGGCCCGCCGCCAACGGCGGTGGCCCACCCGTGCGACCTGAGCGCGCTGGAGGGGGCGGTGGACGGCGCCCGCCTCGGCCTGATCGCCCCCATCCTGGTGGGACCCGAGGCGCGCATCCGCGCCGTGGCGGAGCAGGCGGGCCTGGACATCGGCACCCTGCCCATCGTCGACACGCCGCACAGCGTCGCCTCCGCCCAGCGGGCGGTGGAACTGGTGCGGGAGGGCAAGGCCGAGGCCCTGATGAAAGGCAGCCTGCACACGGATGAGCTGATGGGCGCCGTGGTCAAGACGGACACCGGCCTGCGCACCGCCCGCCGCCTCAGCCATTGCTTCGTCATGGACATTCCGGGGCATGACGATCCGCTGATCATCACCGACGCCGCCGTCAACATCGCGCCCACGCTGGCGGAGAAGGTGGACATCGTTCAGAACGCCATCGACTTGGCCTTGATCCTGGGCTTCGGCGAGGTGCGCGTCGCCATCCTGTCGGCGGTGGAAACGGTGAACCCCAAGATCCCCTCCACCATCGAGGCCGCCGCCCTGTGCAAGATGGCGGAGCGCGGGCAGATCACCGGCGCCATCCTGGACGGCCCCCTGGCGCTGGACAACGCCATCAGCCCCCAGGCCGCCACCATCAAGCACCTGACCTCCCCCGTCGCCGGCCATGCCAACGTCATCCTGGTGCCGGATCTGGAGGCGGGGAACATGCTGGCCAAGAGCCTGACCTTCCTGGCCGGTGCGGACGCCGCCGGCATCGTGCTGGGCGCCCGGGTCCCCATCATCCTGACCAGCCGGGCCGACAGTGTGCCGGCACGCCTGGCTTCTTGCGCGGTGGCGGCCCTGATCGCCCGCCACCGCCGCACCCTCTCGGCCAAGGCGGTGGGGTAAGCCCATGCGCCGGAGAAAGATCAGCAACGCCATCATCGTCATCAACGCCGGCTCCTCCAGCATCAAGTTCTCGCTGTTCGCGGATGAGACCCGGCAGCTGGAACTGTTCCTGAAGGGCCAGATCGAGGGGCTGCGCACCGACAACGCCCACTTCATCGCCCGCCATCCCGCCGGCGACGTGGTGGGGGAGCGGCGCTGGACCGGTGCCGAGGCCGGTGCCTTCGACCATGACGCCGCCACGCGCTTCCTGATGGCGTTCATCAACACCCATCTGGAAGGCCACACGGTGGAGGCGGTGGGCCATCGCATCGTCCACGGCGGCGGCGACTTCACCGCCCCGGCGGCGCTGAACGCCGCCGTGCTGGACCGGCTGGCCGCCTTCGTGCCCCTGGCGCCCCTGCACCAGCGGCACAACCTGGCACCAGCGCGCAGCATCCTGGCCAGCACGCCCGGCCTGTTCCAGGTCGGCTGCTTCGATACCGCCTTCCACGCCACCCAGCCGGTCCTGGCCCAGGCCTTCGCCCTGCCGGCGGACATCACCGACCGGGGCGTGCGCCGCTATGGCTTCCACGGCCTGTCCTACGAGTACATCGCTGGCCAGCTGCCGGCCCTGGGGCTGGGCGACGCCAAGGTCATCGTCGCCCACCTGGGCAACGGCGCCAGCCTGTGCGCCATCGATGCCGGGCGCAGTGTCGCCAGCACCATGGGCTTCACCGCCGTGGAGGGCCTGCCCATGGGAACCCGCAGCGGCACCCTGGACCCCGGCGTGCTGTTGTACCTGATGGATGAGATGCACATGGGGCCGCGCGACCTGGAAAAGCTGCTCTACCAGCGGTCCGGCCTGCTGGGCGTCTCCGGCATTTCCAGCGACATGCGCACGCTGGAAACCTCGCCCGAACCCCGGGCCAAGCTGGCGGTGGACCTGTTCACCTATCGCATCGGGCGGGAGATCGGGTCGCTGGCGGCGGCGCTGGGCGGGCTGGACGCCCTGGTCTTCACCGCCGGCATCGGGGAACACAGCGCCGGCGTGCGCGAGGCGGTCTGCCGCCACACCGCCTGGCTGGGGGTGGAGCTGGACAGCGGGGCCAATGCGCACCCCGGTGAGGGTGCCGCGCGCATCAGCACGCCTGACAGCCGCACGGCCGTCTGGATCGTGCCCACGGATGAGGAACAGATGATCGCCCGCCACACGCGGCGCCTGCTGACGGGAGCGAACTGATGAGCACCGAGACATCCAATCTGCCCACCCCCCACCGCATCCTGGCCGGCAAGCGCGCCCTGGTGGTGGGCATCGCCAACGACCAGTCCATCGCCTATGGCTGCGCCAAGGCCTTCCACGAGGTGGGGGCGGACCTGGCCCTGACCTACCTGAACGACAAGGCCAAGCCGCATGTGGAACCCCTGGCGCGGGAACTGGGCGCCCGCCTGTTCCTGCCCCTGGACGTGACGGCGCCGGGACAGCTGGAGGCGGTATTCGACGCGGTGCGCGAAACCTGGGGCGGGCTGGACATCCTGGTGCATTCCATCGCCTATGCCCCCAAGGAGGATCTGAAGGGCGGCCTGCTGGACTGCTCAGCCGAGGGCTTCGCCCGTGCCATGGACATCTCCTGCCATTCCTTCATCCGCATGGCCAAGCTGGCGGCTCCCCTGATGGCTGACGGCGGCGCCATGTTCGCCATGAGCTATCTGGGTGCCGACCGCGTGGTGCCCAATTACAACGTCATGGGGCCCGTCAAGGCAGCGCTGGAGGCGTCGTGCCGCTACCTGGCGCATGAGCTGGGACCACAGCGCATTCGCGTGCACGCCCTGTCGCCCGGTCCGCTGATGACCCGTGCGGCATCCGGTCTCAAGGACTTCGATCGCCTCCTGAACGACGCCATAAGCCGCGCGCCGGTTGGGGAATTGGTCGATATCATGGACGTCGGCTACACCTGCGCCTACCTGGCCAGCCCCTTCGCCCGGCGCCTGACGGGCAGCACCCTTTATATCGATGGGGGTGCCAACATCGTGGCATGACCCGCCCAGAGGGCCCATCTGCCATGTAGTAAAATTACCGCCTTTAACCGGAATTTCGCATATCCCCGTGTTGTTGTCGGCGGGCGAAGCGGTTACCATCGCCGCCAACCGGACCGGGCAACCGTTGGCCATGCCGACGATGCGCCCGGGCACCGTTTCCAACCGGCCTTCACTTCTGGGGCGGCCCGCCAGGGCCGAAAACAACAATGCGTCGCCACCGCCGTGCCAAGATCGTCGCCACCGTCGGACCCGCCAGCAACTCACCCGAGATGCTGAAGGCGCTGTTCCTGGCGGGGGTGGACACCTTCCGCCTGAACTTCAGCCATGGCACCCATGAGGACCATGCCAAGGTCCACGCCCACATCCGGGCGCTGGAAAAGGAAGTGGGCCGGCCCATCGGCATCCTGCAGGACCTGCAGGGCCCCAAGATCCGCGTCGGCACCATCAAGGACGGCAAGATCGCGGTGGCCAAGGGTGACACCATCCGTTTCGTGCTGAAGGGCCAGGACGGCGACCGCGACGCCATCCCCCTGCCGCACCCCGAGATTTTCGCCGCCGTCCTGCCGGGCCATCACCTGCTGATCGACGACGGCCGCGTGCGGGTGAAGGTGACCAGCCTGGGCGACGACAGCATGACGGCAGAGGTCGTGGTGGGCGGCATCATCTCCAACCGCAAGGGCGTGAACCTGCCCGGCACCCTGCTGAACCTGTCGCCCCTGACCGCCAAGGATCGCGCCGACCTGGAATTCGGCCTCAACCTGGGCGTGGACTGGGTGGCCCTGTCCTTCGTGCAGAAGCCCAGCGACATGATCGAGGCGCGCGGCCTGATCGGCGACCGCGCCGGCCTGATGGCCAAGATCGAGAAGCCGCAGGCCCTGGACCAGATCGACGACATCATCCGCCTGTCGGACGCCATCATGGTGGCCCGCGGCGACCTGGGCGTGGAAATCCCGCAGGAGGAGGTGCCCGGCCGCCAGAAGGAACTGGTGCGCGCCTGCCGCCTGGCGGTGAAGCCGGTCATCGTCGCCACCCAGATGCTGGACAGCATGGTGGCCGCCCCGACCCCCACCCGCGCCGAGGCATCGGACGTGGCCACCGCCATCTATGACGGCGCCGACGCCGTCATGCTGTCGGCGGAATCCGCCAGCGGCGCCTATCCGCTGGAAGCAGTGTCCATGATGGACCGCATCATCGCCACGACCGAGCGGCACAAGCTGTACCACTCCCTCATCCGCGCGTCGGAGCCGGCGGAAGAGCAGACGCCGCCGCATGCCGTGGCCGCCGCCGCCGCCGACCTGGCGGAAGCCGTGCGGGCGCCGGTCATCGTCGCCTTCACCTCCAGCGGCACCACCGCCGCCCGTATCGCCCGCAAGCGGCCGGAAGTGGCCATCCTGGCCATCACCGCCGACCAGGCCGTGTCGCGCCGCCTGTGCCTGCTGTGGGGCACGCACAGCGCCCTGTCGGAGGACATCCACTCCTACGAGCAGATGGTGGATGTCGCCACCACCATGTCGCAGAGCGCCGAGTTCGCCAAGCTGCACGACCAGATCATCGTCGTGGCCGGCATCCCCTTCGCCCAGGCCGGCACCACCAACAACCTGCGCATGCTGCAGATCGGCGGGTAAGGACACCCATGGGCACCGGGCGCAATCGCGTCCGGCTACTTGTGTTCAAAAGCAAACGGCGCCGCATCGCTGCGGCGCCGTTTTCATGAGATCGTGGAACCGGTCACTCGGGCTTGAAGCAATAGGCGGCCAGCTTGTTGCCGTCCAGGTCGCGGGCGTAGGCGGCATAGGCGTTGGGCGCCCAGCCACGGGGGCCCGGCTTGCCTTCGCACACACCGCCTTTTGCCAGGGCCTCCGCATGGAAGGCGTCGACCATGGCGCGATTGGGCGCCTCGAAACTTACCGTGACGCCGTTGCCGACGGTGGCGGGCTGGCCGTTGGCCGGCTTCAGCACGAAGAAGGACGGCTTGTCCTCACCCCAGATGGAACCGTTGTCGCCCAGGTCGGCCACCCGCTTCAGGCCCAGTTTGCCCAGCACGTCGTCATAGAAGCCCCGGGCCTTGGCCAGGTCGTTGGTGCCGACGGAAACGTGGGTGTAGATCGCCATAGTCTTCCTCCCCTCAATTCTTCGCGGAATGGGTGGGATGACTATAGACAGGCGGGAAAACTCAACAATGCTGCCATATGAGGATTGACTTTTTCCCTTGAAAAACAATTCAAGGGTTTATTGTCCCTTGTCCTTAAGAACGAGCCGCGCGCAGCGCCCGCCGGAAGGTCAGCACCCCCACCAGGCTGGCCACCGCCCCCTCCAGCGCCAGGGCCAGGGGCAGGTGCTCCTCGCCCCCCAGCGCCTGCGCCAGCAGGCTGACGATGCTGGGCGCCAGGCCCAGGCTGATGAAGACACCCAGGGCGCTCATGAGGCCCAGGCACAGGCCGCGCAGATGGTTGGGCACCAGCAGGGTGATGGCCGAGGCCACGCCCACGGCCACGATGGCGCCCGCCACCATCAGCAGCGCCAGCAGCAGGGCAAACAGCGGCACGCCGGGCGCCAGGGCGAACAGGGCGGCCGGCACCGACAGCGCCGCACCGCCCAAGGCCCCCCACAAAATGCCGCCCCCGGCATTCCGCTTGTGCCCCCAATCGGCGACCAGGCCGCCCAGGACGGTGCCGCCCGCCCCCGACAACCCCAGCAGCACGCCCATCCAGCCGCCAAAGTCCGCCGGCTGCAGGCCGAAGGATCGCGTCAGCACCGGCACCGCCCAGACGGTGGCGGCGGCGTCGCCCATGTTGACGGTGATCATGCCGGCCATCAGGGGCGCCACCAGGCGGCGCAGGCGCCACAGTTCGGCCAGGGCAGGCCCCAGCCGTAGCGATACGTCCGGCGCCGCGTCGGCCGCGCCTCCCTGCCTGGCGGGCTCGGCCAACCAGATCAGCAAAGCCGTGGCCGCCAGCATCATCAGCGCCACCAGCAGCATCGTGGCGCGCCAGGCGGTCAACCCCACAGGCAGCCCCGCCGCTGGCGTCAGCATCCCCACCAGGGCCCCACCCCCGGCAAAGGCCGCCGCCATGCCCGCCGCCTGACCGATCACCATAACCATGACGGCCCGGCCCCGGCGTTGTGGCGTGGACAGGTCGGCGGTCAGGGACAGGATGGCCGGGACGGCGCCGGCGGCCCCCAGCCCCACCAGCATGCGGCCCACGAACAGGCTGGCGAAATCCCAGGCCAGGGCCGACAGGACCGTGCCCGCGATCCACAGCGCGGACAGGGCCAGCAGCAGGGTCACCCGCCGGGTACGGTCCACCAGCCGGCCGATGGGCACCGCCAGCGCCGCCACGGGCAGGGCCAGCGCCATGCCCTGGATCAGGCCCATCTGATTGTCGGACAGGCCCATGTCGGCCTTGGCTAGTTCCTGCACCGGCGACAGCAGCGTGCGGGCCACCATCCCCGCCAGCATGGCCAGCGCCAGGACCATCAGGGCGCGGAGGCGCCCCCATGATGCCGCCGGCATGGGCACCGCCGCGTTGGTCACGACACGGGGTCCAAGGGCCAGATGGGCCGGCGCAGATGGCGGTAAGGCAGTGCCCCCAGGTTCATGTTCAGGGACCCCGGCGCGTCGCAGTAGACGGTGGCCGACGAAATGGCATCGAAGGTGGCGCGGAAATGCTGGGTGGACTTCACCACCACCAGGGCCTTGGCCGAGAGGTCGATGCCCAATTCGGTGAAACAGCCGGGGGAGAAGGTCTGCTGCCGCGTGCTGTTCAGCACGATGTCCCAGGTGCCGGCACGCAGGGCCACGGCCAGGCCGATAGGGTCGTCGCCATCCGTGGCCAGGCCGCGCTGGCGGATGTCGTCGCGCACCGCCGTCACCGTGACCTCCAGATCCACCGGGTCGCCGGACAGGGGCCCGACCTTGCCGCCGATGCGCAGCGGCAGCTTGGCGCCCACGCCGGCATCGGCCGCGATCAAGGCCGCCTGCGGGTCCCAGATCATGCCCAGCGCCACGTCCTGGACGCCCCGGTCCAGCAGCGCGCGCAGGACGAAGGTGCTGTCGCACGCCGCCCCGCCGCCGGGATTGTCGGAACTGTCGGCCAGGACCACCGGCTTGCCGGACCCCATCAGGCCCACGGCCTTGTCCACCGCCTGGTCCAGGGGCAGGCGCTCCTGCAGGGGGGCTGCCGTGACGATGGCCTGAAAGTCGGCGGCGACGGCGGCCAGCACGCGATCGACGGCGGCGAGGTCGCTGCCGTCCGATACCGCCAGGACGGCGGCGCCGGTATGTTCGGTGTCGGACCAGATGAAGCCGTGCATCATGGAAACGGACAGCACGCCATCCCGCCCCTCATAGCTGGCCAGCCGGTCGACAAAACCCCGCATCGGCTGCTCCGTCGTGCCGAACAGGCCCATGACCGGCACCTTGCGGATGTGGGTCCGGGCCTTCGGGCCACCGCGCGCCATGGCGGAGAGGATGGTGTATAGCTCCTCCATGCGGGCCAGGAAATCGATGTGGGGATATTCCTTACAGGCGATGATGACAGCGCCGCTATCCACCATGGCCCGGGTGGCGTTGCCGTGCAGATCCAGGGTTACGCCCACCGGCATGTCCGGGCTGACCAGGGCCCGCACGTGGGTCAGCAGGTCACCTTCACAGTCAGGATAGTCCTGCGCCACCATGGCGCCGTGCAGGGTCAGCACCACCATGTCCACCCGCTCCGCCGCCATGGCCGCCTTCAGGTCGGCCAGCAGGGCGTCGCGCAGGCCCTCATAGACGCCCCGCGGCGCAGGACCGGAGGGCTGGGCCCCCGCGGTCGGGCCGTCGATCACCCGGTCGCCGTGCCGTTCCGCCACCGTGAACAGATCGCCATAGGCCGGCAGCACCCGCGCCCGCGCCAGGGTGGCCGGATCACCGCCGAAGTGCCGCAGGTCGTTGGTGAAGGACCGCATGGACGTGGGAAGGGGGGAGAAGCTGTTGGTCTCATGCACCAGGCCGGCGACGAAAACCGTGAGGGGACCGGTACGCATCAGGACACCTTGCGGAAGCGCAGCCGGCGGGTGCGGCCGCTGTTGAAGGTAAAGCCCTGACTGTCGAAGGCGATCAGGCCGCCGACGATGGGCACGGGCAGATCCAGGGGCTTGGCGTCCCACAGGCCGGGCGCCAGGTTCGCCAAACGGTGGCGCAGGGCGCCATGGCGGCCGGTGAGGACCAGGCGACCCGTCCGGCCATCCCCGTCAGGCTCCACCACCGCCGTCGTGCCAGAGGCGGCGGCGACATAGCGGCCAGCCTGGGGACGCAGATCGGCCGCGGGGTCCGGTTCCAGCAGCACCAGCTCCCGCTCCACCCCGAACTCCATCGCGCGCAGGGTCTTGGGCGCCTCTTCCGTTTCCGGCACATCCAGGCCCATGTGGAAGATGGCGACGTTGGGGCGCAGCAGGCCGTCATCCGCCCGCACCAAGGGCAGGCCCATGCCGCCCATGCTGATGATGGCCTTGCCCCCCTGCCGCGCCAGGCCGAAGGTGCCGCCGTTGTGCGGGTTGTAATAGGTGCCGGTGGGAATGACGCCCTCATACGGCTCCAGCTTCAGGCCCAGGGCCGGCACGCAGGCGTCGATGACGCGGGCAGCCAGATCGATGGGGTCCAGGCCGGCGCGGTTGGCCATGACGATGATGTCCAGCCCATGGTCGGGCAGGGTGATCATCTGGCTGGACCCGCCCATGACCCCGCCGGCGTGATGCACCGTGCGCACCCCGCGATAGGGCGTGTCCATCAGGCCCAGCCCATAGCCGGTGACATAGCCGTTGGCCAGCACCGCCGGTTCCACCATGCGGCGCCAGGTCTCGGCGCTGCCCACCGTCGGCCGGCCCGCCAGGGCGGCGCGCAGGTGGACCAGCCAGCGCAGCATGTCATCGACGGTGGAGACGATGCCGCCCTCGGCCGCGATCTCCGCCCCGATGGGCTGGCGGTAATAGCCACCCTTGCCATCCGCCATGTGCAGGGACGCGCTGTTGGGCACATAGTCGGTGTCGACCAGGCGCAGCAGGGTGTCGTTCATACCCAGGGGGCGGAACAGGCGGTCGCGGAAGAAGTCGCCCAGCCTCATCCCCGACAGCCGCTCGATGGCCAGCGAGAGCAGGACGTAGCCCCCGTTGTTGTAGCACCACTCCTCCCCCGCCGGGAAATTCACGTCGTCATCATCCGCCATCAGCCGCATGCAGTCGGCGGTGGACAGATGGTGGCCGGGGCCGCTGAGCTGCAGCGCCAGTTCCAGGCTGCAGCGCAGGCCGCTGAGGTGGGTCATCAGCTGGCGCATGGTGACACCGGCCGCCGCGCGCGCCATCTCCGGCACATGCCGGGCCACCGGGTCGTCCAGCCCAGCCAACCCCGCCTCCACCAGCAGCATGTAGGCCAGGGCGCCGAAATGCTTGGTGGTGGAGCCGATGCGCATGCGGATGGTGGGCGACAGGGTGACCGGCAGCTCCAGGCTGGCCAGGCCGAAGCCCTTGCGATAGAGCGGCACGCCATCCAGCGCCACCCCCACCGCCACGCCCGGCAGATGGGTCGTGTCCAGGGCCGCGAAGATCGCGTCCAGGGCGGCCCCATCCACCGCCGCCCTCGCCTCCTCCACCGCAGCCGGGACCAAGCCCGTTCCCTTGCCCATCGCCGCCCTCCCGCCGTTGATGGGATAGTTCGCGATGGCTTCATTTCCTGTCAAGAGATTATTCTCCAAATTGAGAACAACTCCGCCTGGCTGGTGCAGGAACTGTCATATAGATCATTGTTATATAACGTATTTATTGTGTTTCATTTTATGAACATACCTGAAACGTCACCGGCAGATCGCGAGATTGCGGCTGGACAGACGAGCGCCCACGTGCCAAATATTTCTCTGATTGGAGAATATCGCCGGCTGGGAGATGGAATTGGAAAGGTATGACGTCATCGTCATCGGTGCCGGCATGGGCGGGGCCGCCCTGGCGGCAGAGCTGAGCCCCCACGCGCGGGTGCTGGTGCTGGAGGCGGAGGCGCGGCCGGGCGTGCATGCCACCGGACGGTCGGCCGCCCTCTACGCCGCCGCCTACGGCGGGCCGGACGTGCGGGCCCTGACCCGGGCCAGCCGGGCCTTTTTCGATGCGCCGCCCGAGGGCTTCGCCGACCACCCGCTGCTGTCGCCGCGCGGCCTGCTGTACGTCGCGACGGCGGCGCAGGTGCCCCGCCTGATGGATTTCCTGGAGGAAATCGGCGACAGCGTGCGGACGATACCCGTGGCCGACGCCATGGCCCAAATGCCCCTGCTGCGACCGGCGTACGTGGCCATGGCCGCCCTGGCGCAAACAGGCAGCGCCATGGACATCGACGTCGACGCCCTGCACCAGGGCTATCTGCGCCTGGCCAAGCGCCGGGGCGCCACCCTGCTGACCGACGCGCTGGCCGACCAGCCTCGCCGCGAGGACGATCTGTGGGTGTTGCGCGTGGGTGATCGCCATGTGGCGGCCCCCAAGGTGGTGAACGCCGCCGGCGCCTGGGCGGAGCAGGTGGGATTGGCCTTCGGCGCCGCCCCCCTGGGGCTGAGGCCGCTGAAGCGTACCGCCCTGCTGGTTGATCCGCCGCCGGGCCACGACACCGACCGCTGGCCCGGTGTCTTCGACACCGATGAACAATTCTATATGAAGCCCGACGCGGGCAAGCTGCTGCTGTCCCCGGCGGACGAAACCCCCACCGAGCCCTGCGACGCCCAGCCGGACGAGCTGGACGTGGCCATCGCCGTCGACCGGGTGCAGCAGGCGCTGGACCTGCCGGTGCGCCGCGTCACCCACAGCTGGGCCGGCCTGCGCACCTTCGCGTCCGACCGCCAGCCGGTGGTGGGCCCCGACGCCGCCGTGCCTGGCCTCTACTGGTGCGCCGGCCAGGGCGGCTACGGCATCCAGATGGCGCCGGCCCTGGCGCGGCTGGCCGCCAGCCTGGTGCTGGACCGCCCAGTGCCCGACGACATCCTGGCCGAGGGGCTGGTGCTGGCCAACGTGCTGCCGTCCCGCCTGGCCGGTGCCGCTTGCGAACCGGCCGTACCACTGGAATAAAGGCGGGTCACGCCCCCCATGGACAGCCGGATGAAGAAGAACGCCACCCTGGGCCAGTTGATCGGCGCGCTGCGCCAGCGCAACGGCTGGACCCTGAAACAGATGAGCGAGAAGGTGGGCATCCCCTTGTCCACCCTGGCCAAGGTGGAAGGCGACAAGCTGTCGCTGAGCTACGACAAACTGGAGCAATTCACCGGCCGGCTGGGCCTGAGCATGGCCGAATTCCTGGCCCAGGACCGGGGCCCCGGCGCCACCGCCAAGGGCGCCCCGCCCGTCATCACCGGCCGGCGCAGCCTGACCGGCGACAGCAATTCCGTGCGCATCCACACCGGCGCCTACGACTACGAATACCTGTGCACCGACCTGCGGCGGAAGCGCATGGTGCCCATCCTGACCCAGGTGCTGGCCCACACCCTGGCGGAGTTTGGCGACCTGGTCCGCCACCAGGGGGAGGAGTTCATCTATGTGGTCGAGGGCACCATCGAGGTGCACCTGGAGTTCTACGCCCCCGTCACCCTGCGCCAGGGCCAGGGCATCTACATCGACAGCATGATGGGCCATGCCTACCTGGCCAAGGATTGCGAGCGCGCCCTGGTGCTGGGCGTCTGTTCCAGCGACGACAGCAACCTGCAGGGTGACCTGATCACCCTGGCGGAAGAAACCGCCGAACGCCCCGCCTGACGGCTGCCCTTACGCCGGCGAAATGCTAGGTTGCCCCGGCTGGGGGAAGGCGGGGACCGACGTGGCGCTGTTTGAAAGCATGTTGACGCTGGTGGTGGTCGCCATCCTGCTGCTGCAGGTGTCGCGCCGCCTGGCCGTGCCCTATCCAGCCCTGCTGGCCCTGGCCGGCGGGCTGGTGGCGGCCCTGCCCTGGTCGCCCCAGATCAGCATGGACCCGCGCCTGGCGTTGACCCTGTTCATCGCCCCCACCCTGCTGGACGCCGCCTATGATCTGCCACCGCGATCCCTGCGGCCCTTATGGATTCCACTGGTGGCGCTGGCCGGCCTGGCCGTGGTGCTGACCACGGCCGCCGTCGCCTGGGCCGGCGTGGCCCTGGCGGGCATGCCCCTGGTGGCGGCCGTGGCCCTGGGTGCCATCGTCGCCCCGCCGGACGCGGCGGCGGCCACCACCATGCTGGGCCGCTTCAGCCTGCCCCGCCGCACCGTCACCGTGCTGAAGGGCGAAAGCCTGCTGAACGACGCCGTGGCCCTGCTGATCTTCGCCACGGCGGTGGGTTGGGCGCGGGACGGCAGCCTGGAGAAGCTGGCGCCGGAGGTGGCACTGGCTGTGCCCGGCGGCCTGCTGGTAGGGTACCTGACGGCGCGCGCCTACATCGTGCTGTCGCGGCCGCTGGAAGGCACGCTGGGCGGGACCATCGCCAGCTTCGCCGGCACCTTCACCGTCTGGGTCATCGCCGACCGGCTGCACCTGTCCGCCATCCTGGCCGTGGTGGCCAACGCCATGACCCTGGCCCACCACGTGCCCTATCGCCAGCGGGCCCGCGACCGCGTCAACACCTACGCCGTGTGGGGCACGGTGGTTTTCCTGCTGAACGTCCTGGCCTTCCTGCTGACCGGCTTGCAGGCGCGCAGCATTCTGAGCCACCTGGGCGACGGGCAGCTGGACCGCGCCCTGGAATTCGCCGGCACCGTGCTGGCGGTGGTGGTGGGCGTGCGGCTAGCCTGGGTCATGCTGTACAACCGCCTGGTCAACCTGATCGCCCGCTGGGGCTGGTACGACCAGCCGCCCAGCCTGGCCCAGGGGCTGGTCGTATCCTGGTGCGGCATGCGCGGGCTGGTGACGCTGGCCACGGCACTGGCCCTGCCGGAGGGCTTCCCCGAGCGCGACCTGATCGTGCTGTGCGCCCTGGCCGTGGTGCTGGGCACCCTGGTGGCGCAGGGCCTGACGCTGGGGCCGCTGATCCGCCTGCTGCGCTTTCCGGCGGACGACAGCCTGAGCCAGGACCTGACGTTCGCCCGCGGCGCCCTGCTGGATGCGGCCCTGGCCAGCCTGAAGGACAAGGACGGCGACGGCGCGCGCCTGATGCGCGAAATCTATGAGCGCGACCGCGCCGTCCTATCCAGCGGCCGGCACCCGCGCGAGGCCAGCGAAACCGCCCAGCTGCGCCGCGAAACCATCGCCGCCAAGCGCCGCGCCCTGGCCAACCTGCGGCGCAGCGGTCGTATCGACGACGACGTGTTCCACACCCTGGAGCAGGAGCTGGACTGGGCCGAGCTGGCGGCGGCCTTGCCGGATGAACTGGAACTGGCCGAAAGCTGAGCATCGGCTTATGCAAAGCTTGCATCACCGCCGGCAACCGGCTGGGGGCATGCTGGCGGCATGAACGCGACCCTCGTTGAGCGGGGCCCCAGCCCCTTCCTGGCCGGCTTCCGCCTGGCGGACGTCACCGTCGACACCGGCGTCACCCTGCGGGCGGCCGTCGGCGGTGACGGCCCGCCCCTGCTGCTGCTGCACGGCCATCCACAGACCCATGTCACCTGGCGCAAGATCGCCCCGGCCCTGGCGCGGCGCTTCACCGTGGTGGCGGCCGACCTGCGCGGCTATGGCGACAGCGCCAAGCCGGAAAGCGATGCCGACCACGCGCCCTATGCCAAGCGCGCCATGGCGCTGGACATGGTGCTGCTGATGCGGGCGCTGGGGCACGAACGCTTCGCCGTGGCCGGGCACGACCGGGGCGGCCGGGTGGCGCACCGCATGGCGCTGGACCATGCGGCCGCCGTCAGCCGCCTGGCCCTTCTGGACGTGGCACCCACCGCCACCATGTACGCCCTGACCAACCAGGAATTCGCCACCCGGTATTTCTGGTGGTTCTTCCTGATCCAGCCGGCGCCCTTGCCGGAACGCCTGATCGCCGCGGACCCGGAATTCTTCCTGCGCAGCCACATCGACCGGCAGAACAAGATCGCCGGCGCCACCGAACCGGCGGCCTTCGCCGAGTATCTGCGCTGCTACCAGGACCCCGCCACCCGCCACGCCATCTGCGAGGACTATCGCGCCGCCGCCACCATCGACCTGGCGCACGACGCGGCCGACGGGCACCAGCGGGTCACGGCGCCGCTGCTGGCCCTGTGGGGCGCCCACGGTACGGTGGGTCAGCTGTACGACGTGCTGGCCACCTGGCGGGAGAAGGCCGACGATGTGCGCGGCCGGGCGCTGGACTGCGGCCACACCCTGCAGGAGGAGCGGCCGGACGAGGTGCTGGCCGCCTTCCTGGACTTTTTGGCCTAATCCTTCCAGTCGCGGGATCAAAGGTGGGCGGACTTGTCGCCCTCGCCGGCCAACCCACGCTTCCGGTGGGCATGGCGACGGCCCGATAATGGTTGCATCCTAATAATTATTCTATACACTATCTGAGTGACGATATTGTCAATGTGTCAGTTGTCACATACATAGGGACTTTCGGACCCATCATCCGCGGGGCTTGCGGCCCGGCACGGCCATAGGGCGGCAAGCGGATCGGTTCGCGCCAGGTCCCTTTTTTTGAAGGTCGCACGCCCATGACCACCGCAGCGCGCCCCACCCCCGCCAGCCCGGCCTCCACCGGCCAGCGCGGCCCCCTCGACCATGAGCGCCGCGCCCAGATCGTCGAAGCCGCCGACCAGCATTTCCGTTATTACGGCTATCACAAGACCACGGTGGCGGACCTAGCCAAGGCCATCGGCCTGTCCACGGCCTACATCTACAAATTCTTCAGCAGCAAGCAGGCCATCGGCGAGGCCATCTGCGCCCGCTGCCTGAGCGAGATCACCGCGCAGTTGCGGGTGATCATGAGTGAGCCCGCGTCCGCGGCGGAACGCCTGCGCCGCGTCTATCCCACCCTGGCGCGGGCCGGCGCCGCCCTGTTCTTCGAGGAACGCCGGCTGCACGACATCGTCGTCACCGCCGTCACCGAGAACTGGCACGCCGGCACGACGTACGAGGAAGAACTGCGGGACATGGTGCGCACCCTGGTCGTCGCCGGACGTGAGGCGGGGGAATTCGAGCGCGAGACCCCGCTGGACGAGGTGTGCCTGGCGATCGAGGAGACGTTGTGGCCGTTCGCCCACCCCCTGATGCTGGAAGAGAAGCTGGACATGTTGGACACCACCACGGCGGCGGTGGCCGGGTTGGTGTTGCGCAGCCTGCGGCCCTGACATGTGATAAGTGACGCATGAAGCATAACGAGTGACGGATTGACGAAATCGTCACTCGTCTGTATGGTCGAGGCTCCTTCAGGGATGGAGCTTCGCCATGCGGCACCCCGTATCTTCCCGCCTGCTGACCCTGGCCGTCCTGGCCCTGGCGGGCACCTCGCTTTCCGCCTGTGACAAGCCTGCCCCCGACCCGCGCACGGCCGAGCGCCTGGTGCGCGTGGCCACGGCCCAGCCGGCGGCGCACGACGAGCGCGCCTATGTCGGCGTCGTCACCGCCAAGGTGCAGAGCGGCCTGGGCTTCCGCGTCGCAGGCAAGGTCATCCAGCGCCTGGTGGACCCCGGCCAGACCGTGAAGGCCGGCCAGCCGCTGATGCGCATGGACAACACCGACTACGCCCACGCCATCACCACCCAGCAGGGCCAGGTGGCCATGATCAAGGCCACCCTGACCCAGGCCCGGGCGGATGAGGCGCGCTATCGCGCCCTGGTGGGCAACGGCGCCGTCTCCCCCTCCGCCTACGACCAGAAGAAGGCCGCGGCCGACGGCGCCCAGGCCCAACTGGACGCGGCGCTGGCCCAACTGAGGGTGGCGCAGGACGACAGCGCCTACACCACTCTGGTGGCGGACGCTGACGGCACGGTGATGGATACGCTGGCCGAACCGGGCCAGGTGGTCACCGCCGGCCAGATCGTGGTGCGCCTGGCCCATGCCGGCCCGCGCGAGGCGGCGGTGAACCTGCCGGAAACGGTGCGGCCGGCCGTGGGCTCCCACGCCGCCGCCACCCTGTACGGCAGCGCCGTGCGCGCCCCCGCCACCCTGCGCCAGCTGTCGGACGCCGCCGACACCCAGACCCGCACCTATGAGGCCCGCTACGTCCTGGATGGCGCCGCCGCCCAGGCCCCCCTGGGCGCTACGGTGACGGTGCACCTGTCCCTGAGCGGCGACGACACCCCGCCCGTCTCCGTCCCCCTGGGCGCCCTGAACGACGAGGGCAAGGGCCCCGGCGTCTGGGTGCTGACGCCCGAAGCCGGCGGTGATCGGGCGACCATCGCCTTCCGCCCGGTGACCGTGGGTCAACTGGGCGCCGAGGAAGCCACCCTGCTGGGCGGTGTCAAGGCCGGCGAGCGGGTGGTGGCCCTGGGCGGCCACTTCCTGCATGAAGGCGAAAAGGTGCGTGTGGCCCCGACTAGCGGGGCTTCGGCCCAGGCGGTGCTCAAATGAGCGGCTTCAACCTGTCGGCCCTGGCGGTCCGCGAACGCGCCATCACCCTGTTTCTGCTGATCGCCATCACCCTGTCAGGCGTCCTCGCCTTCCTCAAGCTGGGCCGCGCCGAGGACCCCGCCTTCACCATCAAGGTGCTGACCGTCAGCGCCGTCTGGCCCGGCGCCACGGCGCAGGAGATGCAGGACCTGGTGGCCGAACCCCTGGAGAAGCGCCTGCAGGAACTGCGCTGGTACGACAAGGTGGAAACCTTCACCCGGCCGGGCATGGTGCTGATGACCCTGTCGCTGCAGGACAAGACACCGCCCTCGGCCGTGCCCGAACAATTCTACCAGGCGCGCAAGAAGTTGGGGGACGAGGCCCGCACCCTGCCGTCCGGCGCCCTGGGCCCCTTCGTCAACGACGAGTATTCCGACACCGACTTCGCCGTCTACGCGGTCAAGGCACCGGGCATGCCCGCCCGCCAGCTGACGCGCGAGGCGGAAACCCTGCGCCAGCGCCTGCTGCACGTGCCGGGCGTGAAGAAGATCGACATCCTGGGCGAACGGCCCGAGCGCATCTTCGTCGATTTCACCTACGCCCGCCTGGCCACCCTGGGCATCGGCGCCCGCGACATCTTCGACGCCCTGGCCCGCCAGAACACGGTCACGCCGGCCGGGTCCATCGACACCGACGGCCCGCAGGTCTTCATCCGCCTGGATGGCGCCTACGATGACCTGGAGAAGATCCGCAACACCCCCATCGTCGCCGGCGGCCGCACCTTCAAGCTGTCGGACGTGGCCGAGGTGAAGCGCGGCTATGAGGACCCGCCCACCTACCTGATCCGCCACGATGGCGACCCGGCCCTGGCCCTGGGCGTGGTCATGCAGGACGGCTGGAACGGTCTGGAACTGGGCAAGGCCCTGGATGCCGAAGAAAAGAAGATCGCCGCCGAACTGCCGGTGGGCCTGACGCTGAGCAAGGTCAGCGACCAGGCGGTGAACATCCACGAGGCGGTGGGTGAATTCATGCTGAAGTTCTTCGTCGCCCTGGGCGTGGTGATGTTCGTGAGCCTGGCCAGCCTGGGATGGCGCGTGGGCATCGTCGTGGCCGCCGCCGTGCCGCTGACCCTGGCCGCCGTCTTCGTCATCATGCAGATCACCGGCCGCGCCTTCGACCGCATCACCCTGGGCGCCCTGATCATCTCGCTGGGCCTGCTGGTGGACGACGCCATCATCGCCATCGAGATCATGGTGGTGAAGCTGGAGGAAGGGTACGACCGCATCAAGGCCGCCGCCTACGCCTGGAGCCACACGGCCGCCCCCATGCTGTCCGGTACCCTGGTCACCATCATCGGCTTCACGCCCGTGGGCTTCGCCAAGTCCACCGCGGGCGAGTATGCCGGCAACATCTTCTGGATCGTGGGCTTCGCCCTGATCACCTCATGGGTGGTGGCGGTGGTGTTCACGCCCTACCTGGGCGTCCAGTTGCTGCCCAACATCCGCCCCATCCCGGGGGGGCATGCCGCCATCTACGCCACCCCGCGCTACCAGCGCCTGCGCCGCCTGATCACCTGGGCCGTGGACCATCGCGGCCGGGTGGCCCTGGCCGTGGTCGGCACCTTCCTGCTGGCCGGCGTGGGCATGGGCTTCGTCAAGCAGCAGTTCTTCCCCACCTCCGACCGGCCGGAGATCATGGCGGAGGTGCAGATGCCCGAGGGCACCAGCATCGAGGCCACGAGCGCCGCGGCCAAGAAGGTGGAGGACTGGTTGCGCCGGCAGCCGGAGGCGAAGATCGTCTCCACCTATGTCGGCCAGGGCGCCCCGCGCTTCTTCCTGTCCTACAATCCCGAGCTGCCCGACCCGTCCTTCGCCAAGATGATCGTCCTGACCCCGGACGACAAGGCGCGCGACCGGCTGAAGGACAATCTGCGCCAGGCGATATCCGATGGTTTGGCGCCGGAGGCCCGGGTGCGCGTGTCGCAGCTGGTGTTCGGTCCGCCCTCGCGCTTCCCCGTCATGTTCCGCGTCAGCGGGCCCGATGTGGCGGTGCTGCGCGGCATCGCCGATGAGGTGCAGGCCGTCATGCGGGCCAACCCCGACACCCGCCTGGTGAACCAGGACTGGGGCGAGCGGGCGCCCACCCTGCACTTCGTGCTGGACCAGGACCGCTTGCGCCTGATCGGCCTGAACCCCACCGACGCCGCACAGCAGCTGCAGTTCCTGCTGACCGGCGCCCCGGTGACCCAGGTGCGTGAGGACATTCGCGTGGTGCAGGTGACGGCGCGCAGCGCCGGCCCCGACCGGCTGGACCCCGCCCGCCTGGGCGACATGACCCTGACCAGCGCCGACGGCCGCCTGGTGCCCCTGAGCCAGATCGGCCATGTGGAAGTGCGGGCGGAGGAGCCCATCCTGCGCCGCCGCGACCGCGTGCCCACCATCACCGTCCAGGCCGACATCGACGAAGCCCTGCAGCCGCCCCAGGTGTCCATGGCCATCGAGAAGGCCCTGGCCCCCATCGTCGCCAAGCTGCCCGCCGGCTACCGCATCGACATGGGCGGCAACATCGAGGAAGCGGGCAAGGCCAACGCCGCGCTGGCCCCCATGTTCCCCATCATGGCGGCCCTGATCCTGCTGGTGCTGGTGCTGCAGACCCGGTCGCTGTCGGCCATGGCCATGGTGTTCCTGACGGGGCCCCTGGGCCTGGTGGGCGCGGTGCCCGTCCTGCTGATCTTCCACCAGCCCTTCGGCTTCAACGCCATCCTGGGCTTGATCGGCCTGTCGGGCATCCTGATGCGCAACACCCTGATCCTGATCGGCCAGATCCACACCAACCAGGAGGAAGGGCTGTCGCCCTATCACGCGGTGATCGAGGCCACGGTGCAGCGCGCCCGCCCCGTCATCCTGACGGCCCTGGCCGCCGTGCTGGCCTTCATCCCCCTGACCCAGTCGGTGTTCTGGGGGTCCATGGCCTTTGTGCTGATCGGCGGCACGGCCGTGGGAACGGTGCTGATCCTGGTCTTCCTGCCCGCCCTCTACGCCCTGTGGTTCCGGGTGAAGGCGGACGGGGCGGCGGCGCACGAGGAAGCGCCCCATTATCCCCGGGCGGTGCCGGCGGAGTGAGTTGACTTCGCGCCGAGGTATGATAGGACTGGTCCCAGTTTCGAACGCCCTTCCGGTCCGCCGGAAGGGCGTTTCCTTTTTGGCTTTCCCGCAGCCTTGAAAAGGAAAGTTCGAAATGACCGGAAACATATTGGGCGTCACGCTGCACGGCACGGGGCCGGAACCCGTGCTGGTCCTGCATGACTGGCTGGGCGACGCCAGCACATACGCACCCATGTGGCCCTATCTGGACATTCACCGCTTCACCTACGCCCTGGTGGATTTGCGCGGTTACGGCCGGTCCATGCACCTGGCGGGCGACTATACCATTGAAGAGATCGCCGCCGATTGCCTGGCCGTGGCCGACCGTCTCGGCTGGTCCCGCTTCCATGTCGTGGGCCATTCCATGACCGGCATGGCGACGCAGCGCCTGGCGGCCGACGTGCCGTCGCGCATCAAGAGCGCGGTCGCTGTCTGCCCCCTCTCCGCCGCCGGCAACCCCTTGCCGGACGAGACCGCCGCCTTCTTCGCCAGCGTCTGCGAGGATGACGACGCCTTCCGCCGCTTGATCAAACACGTGACCGGCCTGTCGGACCAGTGGGCGGAGGTGAAGCTGCGCCAGAACCGGAGCCGCGTGGCGCCCCAGTGCCGTCCGCACTACCTGCACATGATGCGGACGGCCCATTTCGTGGATGAGGTGCGCGGGCTGGCGACACCCTTCTTAGTCATGGTCGGGGACAGGGATCCCGGCCTGGACGCCGCGGCGATGGAACGCACCTTCCTCGCCTGGCATCCCAACGCGACCCTGATGGTGATGCCCAACTGCGGCCATTACCCCATGCAGGAGTGCCCACCCCGGTTCGCCCAGATGATCGAAAACTTCCTCGACAGCCAGGCCGGCTGACAAAAAACCCCGGCCAGGGCAACCCGGCCGGGGCTTTTCCTTGGCACAGAGACCGCTTACTTGGCCTCGGTATCCGTGCGGTACTTCTTGAACCAGGCCAGGATGGCGTTGGTCTCGCCCACCAGCTGCGACGGGCGTTCGGCCAGGCCGCCGTGGCTGGCGCCGGGCACGCGGATCAGGGCCGTGGGGATGCTGCGCAGTTGCAGGGCGGCGTAGTACTGCTCCGCCTCGCTGGGGGGTGTGCGGTGGTCTTCCTCGCCCACCATGACGGCGGTCGGGGTCTTGACGTTGCCCACCAGGCTCAGCGGCGACCGGCGCCAGTACTGCTCCTGGTCCTCCCACGGCATCTTGCCGAACCAGTACTTGGCCATGAAGGTATAGCCGTCGACGGTCAGCACCTCGCTGGTCCAGTTGATGACCGGCTTCTGCGTCACCGCCGCCTTGAAGCGGTCGGTCTTGCCCACGATCCAGGCCGTCAGCACGCCGCCGCCGGAGCCGCCGGTGACGAACAGGTTGTTGGGATCGACCGAGCCCTTGGCGATGGCCGCGTCCACCACGCTCATCAGGTCGTCGAAATCCTGGCTGGGGTAGTTGTGGTGGATCTGGTTGGCGAAGCTTTCGCCGTAGGACGTCGACCCGCGCGGGTTGGCGTAGACGACGATGTAGCCGGCGGCGGCATACAGCTGGTCCTGCGTCGACCAAACGGGGCCGTAGCTGGCGAAGGGCCCGCCATGGATTTCCAGGACCAGCGGGTACTTCTTGGCCGGGTTGAAGTCCGGCGGCGTCACCATCCAGGCGTCGATGGGCAGGCCGCCGGCGGTGGAGGTGGTGGGCAGCGGCTGCACCTTGGCCAGCGTCTTGCCGGCGAACAGGCTGGCGTTGAGGGTGGTCAGGCGCTTCTGCTCCCCCGGGCCGGTGCTGAGGCCGACGTCGGCCGGGTGGGTGGGATCGCCCCATGGGAAGGCCACCGCGCCATCCTTGGACACGCTGAAGCCGCCGCCGGAATAGGGACGGTCCAGCTCACTGCCCGCCAGGCCCTCGGCCACGGTGGTGATCTTGCCGTCCAGGGTGACGCGGGCGACCTTGGTCACGCCGTGGTCGGTGTAGGTGGCGTAGATGGACCGGCCGTCCGCCGCCCAGCGCGGGCTGCCCAGGTCGCGGTCGAAGCCGGCCGTCAGGGCCCGCACCTCGCTGCCGTCGGCGTTCATGACCGACAGCACGCTGTTCTGGTAGCCCAGCTCCTTGTCGTCGAAGCCGACGAAGGCGATGTGCTTGCCATCCGGCGACGCCACCGGTTCCTGGTCGGGACCGCGGCGCGTGGTCAGCTGGGTCAGGCCGCCGGTGGTGGTGTCGACGGAGAAGACGTCGGAGTTCAGGGGATCGCGTTCCCAGTCCTTGCCGTGGTTGGTGCTGAAGATGATATGGCGGCCATCGGGCATCCACGACAGGGCGCCGCCGTCGTCAAACTGGCCAGTGGTCAGCTGACGCGGGGCGCCGCCATCGGCCGGCACCACGAAGATGTGGTTGAAGCCGGGGCGGACATAGCCCTCGCCATCCTCACGGTAGTTGATGGTGGTGATGACCTTGATGGGATCGGCCCACTTGGCACCCTCGGGCGCCGCGAGGGGAGAACCCAGGCTGCTGCCCTCCTCCGGCACGAACATGGTGAAGCCGATCTGCTTGCCGTCCGGCGACCAGGCGATGTCGGACGGGCCTTCCGGCAGGGCGGTGATGGCGGCGCTGTTCCCGCTGCCCGCACCACTCAACCAGCGCACCCAGATCTGCGGCTTGTCGCCCGGGCCTTTGGCCACATAGGCCAGGCGGGTGCCGTCCGGCGACCAGCGCGCCCGGCTGCTGCCCGGCACGCCCAGCGGGGTCTGCTGCCCGCTGGCGACGTCCACCAGCCAGACCTCGCTACGCGCGTTGTCTGTCATGATGTCTTCGCTGGAGCGGGTATAGGCGATGCGCTTGCCGTCCGGGCTGATCTGCACGTCCTTGGCCTGCGCCAGCGCGAAGGCGTCGCGCGCCGTCAGGGTGTGGGCGGGGGTGACCGCCTCGGGCGTGGTGCCGGTGGGGGCTGGGGAAGCCGCCAGCGCGCAGGGTGCGACGCCCAGCGTGAGGGCCAGCGCGAACGCCGCCCGGTGCAAACGTGAAGTCATGTGGGTCCCATCTGCAGTGTTCTTCTGTCGGCCCGGGCCCCGCTCCCGGTACAGGCGCACAGCCTGTCATGTTTGCGGGGCCGCCGCCAGATGGGACCTATGTTCCCGCCTCAGCCGCCGCCAACCGGTGTCACCACCCGGCCCGTACCGCCGCAATCCGGACAGGGCGCGCCATCCACCCTGCCGGTGCCGCCACAGCGGCGGCAGATGTTCTCACCGGCACCGGGCGTGCCGGGCCGCACGGCGTCGGGGTTGGCGTCGGGGCGTCCGTTCGTGGGCTGGTCCTTGGGTTCCGGTGCCATGGCATCCTCCGTCCGGTGGGGGTTGGGTCGCGTTCGGACCACAACCCCCGACCGGCCGATTGGATGCGTTCCGTCAGGCCGCCCGCACCGCGGTGACAAAGCGGCTGACCTGCTCGTCCAGGGTCTTCAGCTGCTGCGCCAATTCCCCGGCCGTGCCCAGCACGTGGCTGGCGCGGTCGGCGCTGTCCACCACCACGTCGCTGACGGCGTGGATGTTGGTGGTGACGGCACGGGTGCCGCGGGCGACGATGCTGGCGTTCTGCGAGATTTCCCGCGTCGCCGCCCCTTGCTGCTCCACGGCCGAGGCGATGTTGGCCGCCACCTCCTGCGCCCGGGCCGATACCTCGGCGATGGTGCGCACCTCCGCCACCGCCCGGCCGCTGGCCTGCTGCGTGGCCTCGATCTGGGCGGTGATGTCCTCCGTCGCCTTGGCGGTCTGGTTGGCCAGGTTCTTCACCTCCGACGCCACGACGGCGAAGCCCTTGCCCGCCTCCCCCGCCCGCGCCGCCTCGATGGTGGCGTTGAGGGCCAGCAGGTTGGTCTGGCTGGCGATCTGGGTGATCAGGTTCACGATCTCCGTGATCTTTTCCATCTGGCCGGCCAGGTGCTCGATGGTCTGGCGCGCCGTCTCCGCCCGGGAGGCGGTGTCGGTGGCGATCTCGGCGCTCTGCGTCACGCGGGTCGCGATCTCGCCGATGGAGGCGGACAGCTGTTCCGCCGCCACC
Organism: Nitrospirillum amazonense; assembly: GCF_007828035.1. Lineage (GTDB taxonomy): Bacteria > Pseudomonadota > Alphaproteobacteria > Azospirillales > Azospirillaceae > Nitrospirillum > Nitrospirillum amazonense. The sequence continues at coordinate 698,469 of NZ_VITV01000003.1, forward strand.
GCCACCGTCTCCACGCTGCTGGACGTCTCATCCGTCGCCACGCGCACCGCGTCGCTGCTGCGCCGCGCGTCGGCCAGGCCGGCCGCCAGATGATTGCTCTGCGCGTCCACCTGGCCGCTGGCCTGGGCCACCAGCTTCAGGACGGAGGAGACGTTGGCCTCGAAGTCGTTGGCCAGCCGTTCCGCCGTGGCGCGGCGTTCCCGCTCCGCCGCCTCCTGCAGCTGGGTGCGTTCCTGGTGCAGCTTGCCCACCTCGGCCGCGTTGCGCTTGAACACCTCCAGCGCGCGGGCCATGGCGCCGATCTCATCCCGGCGGTCCAGGGCCGGCGTGGGCACGTCGACGGCGCCCTCGCTGAGCGCGATCATGGTGCCGGTGATCTCATCGATGGGCCGCGCCACCAGGCGGTAGGTCACCGCCCCCAGCAGCAGCACCAGCACCGCCACCGTGACGCCCGTGGCCACCATGATCAGCATGCCCAGGGAGCGCAGCGGCCCGAAGGCCTTGGTCGCGTCCATGGTCACGCCCACGTACCAGTGGGCCGAGGGCAGGTCCTTGATGGGGTAGAAAGAGGTCAGGGTGTCGCCCGCTTGCTCCGGCGTGCGGCCCAGATGCTGCTGGATGTCGAATCCATCGGCCAGCTTCTTCATCACCCGGTCCTTGTCGGCATGGACCAGCACCGTGCCGTCGCCGTCGATCAGGAACACCTGGCCGTTGCCGCCCAGGTCGAAGGACTTGAGGAAGGTCTTGACCATCTCCAGGTCCAGGTCTCCGGCGGCCACGCCCGCCAGCGCACCATTCTTCATGACGGGGCTGGCGATGGTCAGCACCAGGTTGCCGCCCGACGCGCTGACATACGGCTGCGTCATGATGGTCTGCCGCGCGGCATCGGCCGCCTTGTACCAGCCGCGCTGGCGCGGGTCGTAGCCGGGTGGCAAATCAAGCGCCGGGACCATGGTGAAGACGCCGGCGGTGTCGCCGTAATAGACAGGGCTGAAGGTGCCGCTCAGCGTCGGTCCCTGCAGCAGGCCCATGACATGGGTGCCGTCGCCGGCCGCCACGTCATCGGCCAGGTTCCGCACCAGCGAAACGCGGCCCATCAGCCATTTCTGGATGCCATCGGCGGCCGACTCGCCGGTCGATTTGATCTGAGTATTGATTTGAGTGGTCAGAGTATCACTTGAGACGGAATAAATGACATATCCCAAGATGCTGAAAGCCAGCGCCACAAATACTGCGGTGAAAGCCACAATCCTGTAGACAAATTTGGTTCGTTTGCCCGTCTGCTCAATCGAGCGCATGCCAGCATACGGTCTGGAGTTCATTGCCCCCTCGCACTGTCATGTCTGTTTATAGGGACGGTCAAGGCCAGCCCCGTTGAGCAACAGACTAGATCAGTTTTCAAAGAGGTTAAACGCCAAATTTTTGCATGTGCGAGAAGTTTTCCGCATCTGCACCTTTAAAGGGCAACCGCCTTCGACCAAGGCAGTGGGCGCCCATAAAATTCGCCATTGCCGCGAACCTTGCCACCCGGCGGAACCGCCCCAGATTTCCGCGCTTGCCCGGCTGAAGCGGCACTAGGCCGACCGGCGGAGGGACTGGGGCGGCGCGCCGAAGGTGCGGATAAAGGCCCGCCGCATGCGCTCGGTGTCGCCGAATCCCGTTTCGATAGCGATACGGTCCAGCGAAGCCGGACTTTCCTCCACCAAATCCCGCGCCACCTCCAGCCGCAGCTGCTCCACCGCCTTGGCCGGCGTCAGTCCCTGCTCGGCGGCGAAGGCGCGGGCGAAGTTGCGCGGGCTCATGGCCGCCTGCGCCGCCAGTTCCTCCACCGTCAGGGGACGCGCCAGATTGTCGCGCACCCAGGCCAGCAGGTCGCCGAAGCGGCTGCTGGTGCCTTGCATCTCCAGCAGGGTGGAGAATTGCGACTGTCCGCCCTGGCGGCGGTAGGGCACGACAAGTTGGCGGGCGGTGCGCCGGGCGATGGCCTCGCCCTGGTCCTCCGCCACCAGGGCCAGCGCCAGGTCGATGCCGGCGGTGATGCCGGCCGACGTCCAGAAGACGCCGTCGCGGATGAAGATGCGGTCGGCCTCCAGCCGCACCTGGGGGAAGCGCCGGGCGAAAGAGCTGGTGCGGTACCAGTGGGTCGTGACCCGTCGCCCGTCTAAAAGCCCAGCAGCGGCCAGCAGAAAGGTGCCGGAACAGACGCTGGTGACCCGCCGAGCATGCCCCGCCACGGCACGGGCATAGTCCAGCAAGGCGAGCACGGCGCTGGCGGCGTTCACCCCCTCGCCACCCGCCACCACCAGCGTGTCCACCTGTGCCGGGTCCACCAGCGGCCCCGCCATCAGCAGGGCGCCGGAAGAACTGGCGACCGGCCCCGCCGCCAGCGCCATGACGCGGATGTCATAGGGTTGGCGGGCGTAGCGGCCCGCGATCTCGAACGCCGCCAGGGGTCCCGTGACGTCCAGGATCTGGAACCCGGGATAAGCCAGGAAGGCGATGGTGCGGGCCATGGGTGTTGTACCATCATTGGCAGGAAAGGTGGGATTTATGGCATTGCTGCCAACACCTGTCGAGGGCACGGTTGGGCCATCCCATGCCGCCAGCCCGGAGCTTTCCCATGAGCCAGCCCGCCTTCACCATCGTTGAAGTCGTCTTCCCCCTGATGACCCAACTGGACTTCACCGCCCCGCACCAGGTGTTCAGCCGCCTGCCCGGCATCACCACCCGCGTGGCGTCCGCCACCGGCGGCACCATCGCCTCGCACGAGGGCCTGCGGTTTGAGGGGACGGAGCGGCTGGCCGACATCCAGGCCTGCGACCTGCTGTTCATTCCCGGCGGCATGGGCATTGCCGCCGTGCTGAACGACGCCGAGACCATGGCCCAGGTGCGCCGCCTGGCCGGGGGCGCCCGCTACCTGACCTCGGTCTGCACCGGGTCGCTGGTCCTGGCCGGGGCCGGCTTGCTGAAGGGCAAGCGGGCGGCCTGCCATTGGGCCTGGCGCGGCCAGCTGGCCCGGTTCGGCGCCATTCCCGACGCTGGCCGCGTGGTGCGCGACGGCGACATCATCACCGGCGGCGGCGTCACCGCCGGCCTGGACTTCGCCTTCACCGTGGCCGCCGAGATCGTGGGCCCCGACGCGGCGGAGGCCCTGCTGCTGATGCTGGAATATGCGCCCGAGCCACCCTTCGCCGGCGGCCGCCCGGAACTGGCGCGGCCGGAGGTAAGGCAGCGGGTGGATGAGATCTACGGCGCCATCCTGCCCAAGCGCATGGCGGAGGTGGAGGAGTTCGCCCGCCGCATGTCGCCCTAAGCCAAGCGCATCCGCGCCTTGAGCCCCGGATGATTATCCGCCAGGTCGAAGGCGCCGCCGTGCAACTTGGCGACGGCGCTGACCAGGCTGAGGCCCAGGCCGACGCCGGGGGTGCCGCGGCCGGCGTCGCCCCGGTAGAAGCGTTCCGTCACCCTTGGCTTTTCATCGTCCGGGATGCCGGGGCCATTGTCGCTGACCGACATCTCGACCTTGCCATCCGCGCCGCTGCCGACCTCCACCGTGATGGCGCCACCCTCGGGCGTGAACTTCAGGGCGTTGTCGATCAGGTTGCCCACGGCCTGGGCCAGCAGGATGGGGTCGCCCAGGATGGTCATCATACCCTCATCGCCCTGGAAGGTCAGGGAGACGCCCTTCAGTTCCGCCGCCGGCAGGTAGAATTCCACGGCGCCCGCCGCCACCTCCGCCACGTTGACCTCGGCAAAGCCGGAACGGCGGGCGCCGGTATCGATCTCCGCCAGGCGCAGAAGGGCGTTGAAGATGCCGATGACCCGGTCGACGTCGGCCACGGCCCCGTCCACCTCGGCATAGGTCTCGGCCAGGGGCGGCCGGGTGACGCTGACCTCCTCCAGCCGCGACCGCAGCTCCGCCAAGGGGGTGCGTAAATCGTGGGCGATGGCGTTGGAGACGTTGCGCACGCCGTGCACCAGCTGCTCGATCTGGTCCAGCATGCCGTTGATGGTGCGCGACAGGGTGTTGAACTCGTCCTGCCCCCGGGTGGTGGGCAGGCGGCGCGACAGGTCGCCCTGGACGATGCCGGTGGCGGTGCGGCTGAGATCGTCGATGCGGCGCAGCACCGCCCGGCGGATGAGGAAGCCGCCCAGCATGCCCAGCAGCAGCAGAACGCACATCGCCGCCAGCAGGCTGTACCAGAAGCGCTGCTCCAGCGGACGAAAGTGGGCCATGTCGCGCGCCACCACCAGGTGATAGCCGCCGGGCAGCACCACATGCACCAGGCGCGCCTGCACCGTCCGGCCGTTCAGCTTGATCGGGGCGTTGTAGACGCCCTGCCGTTCGGGAAAGTCGCCGGGCCAGGCCGGGAGGTTGCCCGCCAGCACGGTGTGCGCCGCATCCGTCAGCAGCAGGAGGCGCTCCGCCGCGATCTGCATGCTCATGCGCTCATTGAGGAAGGCCACCAGCCCATCGGGCCCGCGCTGGCGGAACACCTCGGTGAAGCGCTGCGCGTCCTCCTGCAGGATCTCGGTGCGGCCGTCGTCGATGGTGACCCGCCAGGCATAGCCCAGGGGGGCGGCGAACAGCACCAGGGTCACCAGGCCCAGCAGCACATAGCTGAAGGCCAGGGTATAGGCGGATGAGCGCAAGGGCGAGGCGGGGGCCGGCGCCATGTCAGCCGCCCGCCGTCATCATGTAGCCGGCGTTGCGCACCGTGCGCAGCAGCGGCGGCTCCCCCTCCCCCTCGATCTTCTGGCGCAGCTTGCTGATGTGCACGTCGACCACGTTGGTCTGGGGGTCGAAGTGATAGCCCCAGACGCCTTCCAGCAGCATGGTGCGGGTTACCACCTGGTCGACATGGCGCATCAGGTATTCCAGCAGCTTGAACTCCTGGTTCTGCAGGGTGATGACCCGCTCGCCCCGGGTCACCTTGCGCGACAGCAGGTTCATGCGCAGGTCCCCTACCGCCAGGTTGGTTTCCGGCACGGCGCCGGTGGGCGACCGGCGCATCAGGGCGTCCAGGCGCGCCAGCAGCTCGCCGAAGGCGAAAGGCTTGGTCAGGTAATCGTCGCCGCCGCTGCGCAGGCCCTTGATGCGCTCATCCACGCTGCTGAGCGCGCTGAGGATCAGGACCGGCGTCTGCGTGCCCATCTTGCGCAGGGTCTCGATGATGGTCAGCCCGTCGATGTCGCCCGGCAGCATGCGGTCCATGACGATGACGTCGAAGGGTTCGCCCGTCGCCAGGAACATGCCGTCCCGCCCGTTGTCGACATGCTCCACGGTGTGTCCCGCCTCGCGCAATCCCTTCACGACGAAGCGCGACACCCGTTCGTTATCCTCGACCAGTAGCACCTTCATGGCAGCACCTTCATGGCGCGTCCCCCCTCAATCGCCCGTGCCCAGGGCCGCGCGCGGCCGGGCGTGACCTTCATGCGCCGCCTTGGCCTTGCCCCGGCGGTTCAGCCAGTCGTTCACCCGGTCCAGGTAGAGATAGACCACCGGCGTGGTGAACAGGGTCAGGATCTGGCTCAGGATCAGGCCGCCCACCATGGTGATGCCCAACGGCTTGCGCAGTTCGGAGCCCGTGCCGTTCTCCAGCATCAGCGGCAGGGCGCCCAGCAAGGCCGCCATGGTGGTCATCATGATGGGGCGGAAACGCAGCAGGCAGGCCTGGCGGATGGACTCGATGGGGGCCATGTGCTGCTCCCGTTCCGCCTGGATGGCGAAGTCCACCATCATGATGCCGTTCTTCTTCACGATGCCGATCAGCAGGATGATGCCGATGAGCGCGATGACCGACAGGTCGTAGTGGAAGATCATGAGCATCAGCAGGGCCCCCACGCCCGCCGACGGCAGCGTGGATAGGATGGTCAGCGGGTGGATGTAACTTTCATACAGCATGCCCAGGATGATGTAGACGGCCACCAGCGCCGCGGCGATCAGATAGGGCTGGGTCGCCAGCGAGGCCTGAAAGGCCTGGGCCGTACCCTGGAACGTACCGTTGACCGAGGACGGCATGCCCATCTCCGCCTGGGCATGCTGGATGACCTGCACCGCCTCGCCCAGGGACACGCCGGGCGCCAGGTTGAACGACAGGGTCACCGCCGGGAACTGACCCAGGTGGTTGATGGACAGGAAGTTCACATGGTTGGTGTCGTACTTCACGAAGGTGGACAGCGGCACCTGCTGACCGGTCACGGGTGACTTGATGTACAGCTTGTTCAGGGTGTCGGGGCTGGACTGCAGCTCCGGCGTGATTTCCAGCACCACGTGATAGCTGTTCAGCTGGGTGAAGTACTGGGTCACCTGCCGCTGGCCGAAGGCATCATAGAGGGTGCTGTCGATCAGCGAGGGCTGGATGCCGAAGCGGGCGGCCTGGTCGCGGTCGATCACCAGGTTCAGGGTGGTGCCGTTGGTCTGCTGGTCGGTGGCGACGTCGCGCAACTGGGGCAGGCCCTTAAGCTTGTCCAGCAGCTTGGGCGCCCAGTCGTTCAGTTCGCCCAGGTCGGCGTCCTGCAGGGTGTACTGGTACTGCGTGCGGGCCAGGCGGCCGCCCACGTTCAAATCCTGGCTGGCCTGCAGGAACAGGGTGGCGCCCTTGACCTTGGCCAGCTTGGGCCGCAGGCGCGCGATGATCTGGTCGGCGGTGGCGGTGCGCTGGCCGCGCGGCTTCAGGCCGATGACGATGAAGCCGTTGTTGATGGGCCGCCCGCCGCCGCCGACCGAGGTGGCCCAGGCGGCCACGTCCGGATCCTGGGCGACGATGTCGGTCAGCTGGTGCTGCAACCGCACCATCTCATTGAAGGACACGTCCTGCGAGGCGTCGGCCAGGCCGGCGATGATGCCGGTGTCCTGCTGGGGGAAGAAGCCCTTAGGGATGGCGACGTACAGCACGCCGGTGGCCGCCACCGTGGCGAAGAACACCATCAGGGTCAGGCGCTGGTGCCGCAGCACGAAGTCCAGGCCGCGGCCGTACTTGGCCACCAGCCAGTCGAAGCAGCCCTCGATGAACAGGTAGGCCCTGCCGTGGCGGGCGTGTTTCTCATCCTTCAGGAACAGCGCGCTCATCATCGGCGACAGGGTCAGCGAGACGAAGGCGGAGACGGCGATGGTCATGGTGACGGTGATGGCGAATTCGCGCATCAGCCGGCCGACGATGCCGCCCATCAGCAGCAGGGGGATGAACACGGCCACCAGCGACACGCTGATGGACATGATGGTGAAGCCGATCTCGCCGGCCCCCTTCAGCGCCGCCTCCTTGGGCGACATGCCCTCCTCGATGTGGCGGTAGATGTTCTCCACCATCACGATGGCGTCGTCGACGACGAAGCCCACGGCGATGGTCAGGCCCATGAGCGACAGGTTGTCCAGGCTGAAGCCCAGCAGGTACATCAGCGCCGCGGTGCCGAACAGGGCCAGCGGCACGGTCACGCCGGGGATCAGCGTGGCCCACAGGTTGCGCAGGAACAGGAAGATGACCATGACCACCAGGAAGATGGTCAGCAGCAGGGTGAACTGGACATCCTCCACCGAGGCCTTGATGGTGGTGGTGCGGTCGATGACCTTGTCCATCTTCACGCCCGGGGGCACCGCCGCCATGACCTGGGGCAGCATATTTTCCACCTTCGACACGATGTCGATGATGTTGGCGCCGGGCTGCTTGAACACCTGCAGGATGATGCCGGGGCCGTTGTTCTGCCAGGCCAGCAGCTGGTTGTTCTCCGGCCCGTCCACCGCCACGCCGATGTCGCGGATGCGCACGGGCGCCCCGTTCTTGTAGGCGACGATGACGTCGTTCCACGGCTCCGCCTTCAACAGCTGGTCGTTGTTGTAGATGACGAAGTTGTGGGCGATGCCGTTGATGGAACCCTTGGGCGCGTTGACCGTGGCCGTGGGGATGACCGCCGCGATGTCCTCAAGCTGGATGCCCAGGGCCGCGATCTTGGCCGGGTCCACCTGCACGCGCACGGCCGGCTTCTGCTGACCGCCGACGGAGACCTGGCCCACGCCCGGGATCTGGGACAGGCGCTGGGCGATGACGTTCTCCGCGAAGTCGTCGACCGTGGTCAGGGGCAGGTTGTCGGAATGGACCGAGTACACCAGGATGGAGCTGTCGGCCGGGTTGATCTTGCGATAGGTGGGCGGCGACGGCAGGTTCTTGGGCAGCTGGCCGCCGGCAGCGTCGATGGCGGTCTGCACGTCCTGCGCCGCCGCGTCGATGTTGCGGTTGAGGTCGAACTGAAGCGTCACCTGGGTGCTGCCCAGCGTGCTGGTCGACGTCATCTGGGCAACACCAGGGATGGCGGCGAACTGGGTTTCCAGCGGCTGCGCCACGCTGGACGCCATGGTTTCCGGACTGGCGCCCGGCAGGTTGGCCGAGACCTGGATGGTGGGGAAATCCACCTGCGGCAGCGGCGCCACCGGCAGCAGCGGATAGGCCACCATGCCCACCAGCAGCACACCCAGCATGAGGAGCGAGGTGGCGATGGGCCGGGTGATGAAGGGGCTGGAGAGGCTCATGGCTGCTTGCCTTCCGTATTGGTGGAGCTGGCGTCGGCCGTCTTGGCCTCGCCGGCCACCGTCACCTTGACGCCCGGTTGCAGGCGGTAGGCGTTGCTGGTGGTGACGCGCTCACCAGCCTGCAGGCCCTTGGCCACGACGACCGTGTCGCCGGTGGTCTCCGCCGTTTCGATGGGCCGCATTTCCACCGTGGAGTCCGGCTTCACGACATAGGCGTAGAGGCCGTTGGGCCCGCGCTGCAAAGCGGCGCTGGGGATGGTCAGCGCGCCGCGGCGCGTCTGCTTCAGCAGCTTCACGTTCACGAACTGGCCCGGCCACAGATGCTCATCCGTGTTGGGGAACTGGGCCTTCAGCCGCACGGTGCCGGTGGTGGGGTCGATCTGGTTGTCCACCAGCATGACGGTGCCGGTGGCCAGATCCGTCTTGCCGTCGCGCGACACGGCGGTGACGGTCAGCGGACCCTGGGCCATAGCCTGGCTGACGGCCAGGCGGTCCTCTTCCGGCAGGGTGAAGATGACGGAGATGGGCTGCATCTGCGTCACCACCACGATGCCGGTGCCGCTGGCCGCATGCAGGTTGTTGCCAGGGTCGACCTGACGGATGCCCGTCCGCCCCTGGATGGGGGAGGTGATGCGGGTATAGTCCAGCTGGGTCTTGGCGTTGTCGATGGCGGCCTGGTCGCTTTTGATCTGGGCCTGCAACTGGTCGACCTGGGCTTTGGCCGTGTCCACCGTCTGCTTGCTGGCCAGGTTCTGCGGTGCCAGGCGGGTGTAGCGCTCCAAATCGGCGCGGGCGTTGGCCAACTGCGCCTCATCCTTGGCCTTGGTAGCCAGCGCCTGGTCGTACGCTGCCTGGTACAGGCGCGGGTCGATTTGCGCCAGCAGGTCGCCCGGCTTCACCGTCTGGCCTTCGGTGAAGGCGACCTTGTCGAGGGCGCCATCCACGCGAGTGGTGACCGTCACCGTGTTCAGCGATTGCACGGAGCCCAGCCCCGCCAGGTAGACGGGCGCGTCGGCCGGCGTGGCCACGGCCGTGTCCACAGCGACGGCGCCGCCCCCCTTGGCTGTCGGGGGGGCGGCCTTGCCGGCGGTGCTGGGCAGCAACTCGGCACCGGCGGCGGCGAGGATGAAGACGCCGCCCAGGCCGGCCATAACGGCGCGGGTGCGGCTGATGCGGATAGGCTTCAAGATGGGGTTCTCGCTCATGATATCAGCTCTGCTTCCAGCCGCCGCCCAGGGCGTTGTACAAACTGACCAAGGCCTGCAGGCGGGCGAAGCGGGCCTGGACCAAGGCATCGTTGGCGGTGAACAAGGCGGTTTCGGTGTTCAGCACCGTCAGGACGGTGATGGTCCCGGCGGCCATTTGGGCCTGCGCCAGCTCATAGGCATGGCGCGCCGTGGCGGTCGCCTGCTCCTGCCGCGCCAGCTGCTCCGTCGTCTCGCGCACCGCGGTCAGCGCGTCCTCCACATTCCCGAAGGCGGCGCGGACGGACTTGCGGTATGTCGCCACCAGCTCGTCATACCGGGCCTGGGCGTTGGCGTACTGCCCTTCCAGCGCCCCGCCCTCGAAGATGGGCTGGGTCAGCCCGGCGGCCAGGGAGAACAGGGCGCTGCCCGGATCGAACAGATGGGACAGCGCGTTGCTGGCATAACCGCCGGAGGCCGTCAGGTCGATGCTGGGGAAGAAGGCGGCGCGGGCCACGGTGATGTTGGCGTTGGCCGCCTTCAGCAGCGCCTCCGCCTGGGCCACGTCGGGCCGGCGGGCCAGCAATTCGGAAGGCAGGCCCGGCGTCACCTGGGGCAGCGACAGCCGGGCCAGGGTATCGTCTTCCGACAGCTCCACGGCCTCCGGCATCTGGCCCAGCAGGATGGCCAGGGCGTGCACCGACTGGCGGTACTGCTGGCGTAGGGGCGGCAGCTTGGCGTTCAGGGTGGAAACGGTGCTTTCCTGCTGCGCCACGTCCAGCGCCGTGGCGATGCCCGCGTCGGCTTGGCGGCGCAGACCGTCCAGCGTGGCCTGGCCGTTGGCCAGGTTGTCCTCCGCCACCCGCACCTGCTCCCGCAGTTCCAGGGACTGGAAATAGCTGGTGGCAACGCTGCTCAGCACCGACAGGCGCACCGTTTCCAGGTCGTAGCGGCTGGCGTCCGCCGTGGCGAGGGCGGCGTTGGCCGTCGCCCGGTTCTTGCCCCAGAAGTCCAGTTCATAACTGGCGTTCAGGCCCACGCTGTGGGCGGTGGCGGTCTGGGCCGCGCCGGCGCTTTTGGTCCGCTGATGATCGACATCGGCGCTGGCGCCCACCGACGGCAGCAGGGCGGCGCCTGCCACCTGGGCCTGGGCGTCGGCCTCGCGCACCCGGGCCATGGCCGCGGCCAGATCGTCGTTGGCCGTCTGCGCCTGGGCGATGTAGGCGTCCAGCTGGGCGGAGCCGAAACCCTTCCACCAGTCGGCCGCCGGCCAAGCGGTGGCGGGAACCGCAGAGGGCTGGGACGTGCCCGCCTGTTCTTTCCACACCGCCGGGGGCGGAGTGTCGGGGCGCTGGTAATCCGGCCCCACGGAACAGCCGGCCAACGCCAGCGTGGCCACGCCGGCCAAACAGCATCCCCTGAGGGCGCTAAGCTGGAAGGCGCGAAGAGGAAAAGGGGGAAACATCGGCGGCATCGTCCAAGTCGCAGGAAGCCAAGGGTGGGGGCACCATGGGCGGGACGCTAACGCCGGCGGGGTTTAGCCAGCGTGGGCGATTTATTAACTCCGCTTAATCTGGCCCATCCTCATCCCCTACCTAGGTTTACCCATCTTCTACCTAGGTTTAACCCCGGTCCGGGCGGCGCGTCGAAGCCCCGCCCGGATCATAGACAAAACTGCCATTTTCATTTTTACGTATTTATACTGTTATTTCATATTATTTACACTTGACGTTCGTTAACGGTTCACTCCACATTTCCCAATATCGGATGTCGCCTCTGTGAAATAGCGACGCCCAACCCGGCCACCGGACTAAAGGCAGATCACCGCCATGCCCCACCCCACCCGCCGCCTGCTGATCGCCCTGGCCGTGGCCGCCTTGCTGCCGCTGGCACAGCAGGCGCGGGCGGAAACGAAAGATCTGCACATCGCCCAGCAGTTCGGGATCGGCTACCTGCCCTTCATCGTCGCGAAGGAGCGCCGCCTGATCGAGGGCCAGGCGGTGAAGGCCGGTATCCCGGCGCCACAGGTGGAGTGGATCCAGTTGTCGGGCGCCGCCGCAATGAACGAGGCGCTGATCGCCGGCGGCCTGGATATCGCCAGCGCCGGCATCGCCCCCATGATCCTGACCTGGGACAAGACGCGGGGGACCGCCGACATCATCGGCGTGGTGGCCCTGGGCTCCATGCCCAATGTACTGACCAGCAACAACCCGGCGGTCAAAAGCCTGCGCGACTTCACCGACAAGGACCGCATCGCCCTGCCCTCGGTGAAGGTGGGCTTCCAGCCCATCGTGCTGCAGATGGCGGCCGACCAGACCTTCGGCCAGTACGACAAGCTGGACCACCTGACGGTCAGCCTGCCCCACCCCGACGCCACCGCCCAGCTGCTGTCCGGCCAGTCGGAAATCACCGCCCATTTCACCTCACCGCCCTTCGTGCAGCAGCAGCTGGCCAGCGGCAAGGCGCACGCCGTGCTGAACAGCTACGACGTGCTGGGGGGGCCGCACACCTTCAACGCCGCCTATTCCACGAAGAAATTCGTGGAGGCCAATCCCAAGACCATTGCCGCCCTGGTGGCGGCGCTGGACGAGGCCAACGCCTGGATCGCCGCCAACCCGGCGGAGGCGGCCAAGCTGTACATCGCGGCGGAGAAGTCCAAGCTTGAGCCCGCCTTCGTCGAGGCCATCATCCGCGACCCGCAGGTGCGCTTCACCACCGCGCCGGAGCGAAGCACCGTCTTCTCCGCCTTCCTGTTCAAGATCGGCCTGATCAAGCGGAACCCGACCAGCTGGACCGAGTTGTTCCAGCCGGGTTTGGCCACCAAGGCGGGGAGCTGACACCCATGAATACTACCACCGGTGCTGTAGCACTCCGCATCACGGACACCGAACCGCTGCTGAGCCTGGAGAACGTGACGCTGCGCTACGGCCAGGGCCCCACCGCCGTGACGGCGGTGGAGGGTGTCAGCGTGCACCTCACCGCCGGCGACCGGCTGGTGCTGCTGGGTCCCTCAGGCTGCGGCAAATCCAGCCTGCTGCGCGCCGTGGGCGGCTTCCAGCCGGTGGATGCCGGCACCATCCGCCTACGCGGATCGCCAGTGGGCAAGCCTGGGCCGGACCGCATGGCCGTCTTCCAGGAATTCGACCAGCTGCTGCCCTGGCGCACCGTGCTGGGCAACGTGCGTTACGCCCTGCAGCGCGGCCGGGGGCTGGACCGGGCCACGGCGGACGCGCGGGCGCGCGACTGGATCGGTCGAGTGGGTCTCGCCCGGGTCATGGACGCCCATCCCCACACACTGTCCGGCGGCATGAAGCAGCGCGTGGCCATCGCCCGCGCCTTCGCCCTTGAACCCGACCTGTTGCTGATGGACGAACCCTTCGCCGCACTGGACGCCCTGACCCGCCGGCAGATGCAGGATGAGCTGCTGTCCTTGTGCGAACAGACCGGCGCCACCGTGCTGTTCGTCACCCACGCCATAGACGAGGCCGTGCGCGTGGGCACCCATGTCCTGACCCTGTCGCCTCACCCTGGGCGCATGAAGGGCCTGGCCGCCATCCCGCCCGCCGCCCGCCAGCGCGGCACCGCCGCCTTCGCCCAGCTGGAGGCGGCCCTGCAGGCCGGCTTGCTGGGTGAGGACAATTCCGCTGCGGAGGAGCGCCGCCATGGCTGACGCGACCATCACCCTGCCCGCCACGCCGCGCCGGCTGCACCTGGCCGGCTGGCGCAAGGGGGTGCTGCTGTTGATCCTGGCGGCGGTGTGGGAAGGCTATGCCCGCCACCTGGACAATGCCCTGCTACTGCCCACCTTCAGCGCCACGGTCGCCGCCCTGGTGCAGGGCTTCGCCTCGGGAGAGCTGGTGGCCCGCACCGCCACCTCCCTGCAGTTGCTGGTCACCGGCTACGCCTGTGGCCTGGTCGCGGCCGCCGCGCTGACCGCCTTCGCCGCCCTAAGCCGCTGGGGGGCGGAGCTGCTGGAGTTGCTGACCGCCATGCTGAACCCGCTGCCGGCGGTGGCCCTGTTGCCCATCGCGCTGTTGTGGTTCGGCATCGGCGCGCCCAGTCTGGTCTTCGTCATCACCCATGCCGTGCTGTGGCCGGTGGCCCTGGCCTCCTACGCCGGCTTCCGGGCCATGCCGCGCACCCTGCGCATGGCCGGACGCAACCTGGGTCTGTCGCCGCTGCGCTTCGTCGCCGAGATTCTGATACCGGCCGCCCTGCCGCAAATCCTGGCCGGGTTGCGCCTGGGCTGGGCCTTCGCCTGGCGCACGCTGATCGCCGCCGAACTGGTGTTCGGTGTCAGCGCCCGGTCCGGCGGTATCGGCTGGTTCATCTACACCAACCGCGCCCAGCTGGAGACGGCCAACGTCTTCGCCGGGCTGCTGACCATCATCCTGGTGGGCCTGATCGTGGAAACGCTGCTGTTCCGCAGCGCCGCCCGGGCCACCGTCCAACGCTGGGGACAGGAACAATGACCGCCGCCGTGCGCACGCCTGACACGTCTTCCGATGCCTTCGAAATCCGCGAGATACCCGGGGTGCTGGGGGCGGAGGTCATCGGCCTGGATCTGAGCCAGCCCTTGCCGGAGTCCGACTTCCTGCGCATCCGCCGCACCTTGGCGGAGCGCCAAGTGGTGGTGGTACGCGGCCAGGGCGACCTGACGCCGGAACAGCACATTGCCTTCAGCCGCCGCTTCGGACCCCTGGAAATCCACATCCAGCACCATTTCCACCTGGCGGGCCACCCCGAGATCCTGGTGGTGTCGAACGTCATCGAGAACGGCAAGCCCATCGGCCTGGCCGACGCCGGGCGCTATTGGCATTCCGATCTTTCCTATATGGCCTTGCCCAGCCTGGGGTCCCTGCTGCACGCCCGCGAGATTCCGGAAGGGGCGGGCGACACCCTGTTCGCCAGCCTGGCCGCCGCCTACGAGGCCCTGCCGGAAGAGACGCAGCGCCGCCTGCAGACCCTGACGGCGGAGCATGGCTACGCCGCCCGCAACCGCGCCCAGCAGGCCGTGACTGGGCAACTGCGCCCCGGCCTGACGGCGGAGCAGGAAGCCAAAGTGCCACCCGTCATCCACCCGGTGGTGCGGGTGCATCCCGAAACCGGCCGCCCGTCCCTGTTCATCAGCGAAGGCTTCACCAGCCGCATCGTGGAATTGCCGGAGGAGGAGAGCCGGGCCCTGCTGGCGGAACTGTTCGCCCACAGCATCCAGGACCGCTTCATCTATCGTCATCGCTGGCGGCCCGACGATCTGGTCATCTGGGACAACCGCCAGGGCATACACCTCGCCACCGGCGTCCCGCCGGACGTGCGCCGCACCCTCTACCGCACCACGGTGCAGGGGGATAAACCGCAAGGGATTGCAACGGCGTAAGGGATTAGGGCGACGGTGGCGCCACCTTGTCTGGCAGGGTCATGCCCGGCGTCCACCCGCTGTCGGCCAGGAAGGCTTTGGCCGTGTCGGCGTCGATGGTCAGAATGCGGGCGATGGCCGCGCGCTTGTCCTTGGCGTGGACGTAATAGGCCTTGGTGATGCGGTAGCCGACCCAGTAGGCGAGATCGCCCGGCCGTTCCTCCGTGCCGACGCCGTTGTACAGCCACGGCTTCATGTTGGTTGTGTCCATGTCGGCGGCGAACTGGGTCTCCACCTCCGTCTCCCGGCCCTTGGCCCAGGCCTTGAGGCGGACATAGCCGACGTTGCCGGAGATCAGTTCCGCCAGGAATTCCGCCCCGCCCTCGATCAGGGACGGAAACAGCAGGATCGGGTGTTCCGGTTCCGTCTGGGCCGCCGGCTGCTGCACATGGATGTATTCATGCGCCACCAGATGGACGAAGCGGTCCTCGGCGTTCGGGTCCATCCAGCTGGCGCCGCACAGCGCCTCCAACCCCACCAGCACGCCGGACGCACTGGTGGTGCCGCCGGTGTTGCCCTGGCCCACCAGGATGGTGATGGGCGGAAATTTGGCCTGGGGATAGATCTGGCCCAGGCGGGGCAAGGCTTGCGCCAGGCGCCGCTTCACCGCCGGCAGCACGTCCAGGCAGGTCTTGGCGTCGGCGAACATCCGGGGGTGCCTTTCCATGGCCGCCGCCATGGATTCGCCCGTCAGATGGCGCAAGCTCGTAAACTGGTGCAGCCCGTCGCTGCCATGGTCGAGATAGCCCTGCAAGGCCGCCGCCGTGGGGGCGCCTTGGCCGGCGTCATACACGCGGTAGAAGTCGATGACGTCCTGGATGTGGATTTCCGGTGCGGCCGCCGACGCCGTGCCGCCCAGGGCGACCAGCCCCACCAACGCCAATCGCCAGGACCGCATTCCCACCCCCTGCTTTCACTGCGGGGAATGATGGGTGGCGGCGGCGTGGCGCGCAAGCCTCACGGCACGCCAGGTCCCACGTGGACGGTGAAGCCCGGCCGCACCGCCAGCCTGTCCAGCCAGGCATCCACCGCCGGGCAATCGGCATGATCCATGGGGGTCAGGCGCCAGCGGTTGGCGGACAGCGCCAACACGATATCCGCCAGGGTGAAGGTGGGGCCGGTGACATGGGCGCCGGTGGTTTGCAGCTGCCGGTCCAGCAAGCCCATGGCCAGGTTCCAGGCGGCCACGCCGGCTGCGATCTCTTCGGCATTGGTGTAGCCCGGCGCCCGCCTTACCCGGGCCATGAAGACGTAGCGCCAGGCGGGGTTGAGGTCGCCCAGCTGCCAGTCCATCCACTGCTCCACCAATGCCCGGGCACGCGGCGCCGTGGGCAGCAGATCGTCGCGGCCCGCCATCACGGCCAAGTGGCGGCAAATGGTGTTGGACTGCCACAGCGGTCCGGCTTGGTCCAGCAGCACCGGGAATTGGCCGTTGGGGTTGAGGGCCAGCAGCTCATCCCGCCGGCGCACGGCGGCGTCCCCCACCCAGTCGCCGTCGAAGGTATGGTCCAGGCCGATTTCGGCGCAAGTCCATAGCACCTTGCGCACGTTGATGGACGTGGCGCGGCCGATGATCGTGGGCTTATGGGGCATAAGCTTATCGGACATGGCGGCGTTCTCCGGGAAAGCGGGCGTGCCACCCAGTCTTGCCCGGAAGGCCGCATCACGCGATGGTCAGCGCCGGCAGGCCGTCAGGACGCCGGCCGATACTTCAGGAAGCATAGGGCCATCAGGCTTATGTCGCCCTTCAGCGCCGTCCAGTCACCCTCCCCCGCCGCATCCATGGCGGAGCCCAAGCCCAGGTAACGGGCGTAGGAGGCGTAGGCCATGGCGAAGCAGGCGTGCACCGCCCGCTCCGGCTCGGGATGGCTGATCTCGTTCCGGCGGGACAGCAGCAGGGTTTCGAAGCGCACCGCCATGGCCTCGTGCGAGCGCTTGCCCGTCTGGGCGATCACCGGGTCGATGGGCGCACGCACCATGAAGGCGCGCAGCAGGGCACTGTTCTCCTTGAGGAATTCCCCAAGCTCCGACAGGACGCCCGGCACCAGCCGGTCCAACCCGTAACCCTGCCAACGGGCGGAATCGGTCACCCGGCGCTCCTTATCCTCGATATCCACCAGGGCCCGGGTCTGCACCGTGCGGATCAGTGCATCCTTGCTGTCCACCCGGCCGTAGATGGACCCTATGGAAACACCGGAGCGGCGGCTGACCTCATTCAGGGTGAAATCTTCATATCCCCGCTCCTGCAGCAGCGCCATGGCCGCCTCCAGCACGCGTTCGAACGACGCATGGCTGCGGTTCTGCTTGGGCATGCGCGCCAACGTTTCCATCACTCTTCCCCCGACAAACGCACCTGGATGCAACCACCCGGATCCATCATCCCGTTTCCGCTCGCAAGCCGACGCTTTCTTCCACTGACGGCCTTGGTTGCTGCGACCAGATCCAGGCAACAATAGAACGATCCTTCTGGTTCTGGATGTTCATGGTATCACAGGCATGCCTGTGCAGGGGCATGTCAAAATCCGGCTGTCCTCTGCGAGGGCCGGCACGCCAGTCTGGAGCGCGTCCTGGTACTGGATCTCATCCGCCCAGCCCAGGGCCGTGTCGTGGGAACAATAGAGTCTAAACCGGACCCGGCCAAAGATGGCCGACGCCGCCTTGGCGGAGCTATACCGCCAGCTTGCCCAGGTAGTCGGCGCTGAGGCGCGCCGCCTCCAGCCGGGGCCGGGCGAAGGGCGGTTCCTGCTCGACATAGAAATGGTTGATGCCGGCGGCGTGGGCGGCGGGCAGAATGCGGTGCCAGTCCAAGGTCCCGCCGCCGACCTCCGTCGGGTCCATCTTCAGCCCGGTGTTGGGGACCGTGCCGGCCTTCAGATCCTTCACATGCATCAGGCGGAAGCGGCCGGGATGGGTCTGCAACAGCGCCACGGGATCCAGCCCGGCGGCGGCCACCCAGCCGGCATCCATCTCCATCTTCACCAGATCTGGATCGGTCTCGGCCAGCAGGATGTCGTAGCCGGTGGCGGTGCCGCCGGCCCCCGGGCCGCCCGCAACGGCGAATTCCGGATTGTGGTTGTGGTAGGCCAGCTGCAGCCCAGCCTTCTTCAGGGCCGCCCCCTTTTCGTTGAGGAAGGCGGCCTGGGACTTCCAGTCGTCGGCGGTGAACTGCGACGCGACCCGGGCCAGGAAATCACCGAAGCCTTCGCCCGCTTGCAGCCCGCCCAGGCGCGCCGGGACGGTGAACATGGGCATGACGATGAACTTCAGCCCGATGGTGTGGGCATCGCGCACCAGCGCGTCCAGGTCGCCGGACAAGCTGGGCGCCGGGCCCCTGCCCTGCGCATTGATATGGGCGCTTTCGCACACCAGGCCGGCGGCCTTCAGCGCCGCCGCCAAGTCGCCCGCGGTATGGCCGTAAAAGCCCGGCAGCTCCACCGCGCGATAGCCCATGTCCGCCACCGCCTTCAGCGTGCCGGGCAAATCCTTCTCCACCAGGTCGCCCAGGGTGTAGAGCTGCAGGCCGATGGGCAGGCCGTTGCCCTTGAAGAAGGGCGTGGAGGCGGCGGTAGACAGCCGCGCCAGGCTCAGGCCGGCCAGGGCGGCGGCACCGCCGAGGAAGGCACGGCGGCTGGTTCGTGTCGTGATCATTGGGGTGATCATGGGTGTTCCTCGGCTTGTTTTATTATAGGCCCAGCAGGGCGCGGTTGCGGGCCGTGTCCACGCCGCTGGCGGCGAAGTCGTCGAAGGCGCGTTCCGTCACCCGGATGATGTGGTCGCGGATGAAGGGCGCCCCTTCCCGGGCCCCATCCTCCGCATGCTTCAGCGCGCATTCCCATTCCAGCACGGCCCAGCCGGGGTAGTCGTACTGCGCCAGCTTGGCGAAGATGGCGCCGAAATCCACCTGGCCGTCGCCCAGGGAACGGAAGCGGCCCGGCCGCTCCACCCAGGGCAGATAGCCGCCATACACCCCGGCGCGGCCATCGGGCCGGAACTCCGCATCCTTCACATGGAAGGCGCGAATGCGGGCATGATAGCGGTCGATGAAGGCCAGGTAGTCCAGCTGCTGCAGGACGAAATGGCTGGGGTCGTACAGGATGGTGGCGCGAGGATGGTGATCCACCTCCTCCAGGAAGCGTTCGAAGGTGGCGCCGTCGAACAGATCCTCCCCGGGATGCAGCTCGAAGCAGAGGTCGACGTCAGCGGCGTCGAAAGCGTCCAGGATGGGGCGCCAGCGGCGGCCCAACTCGGCGAACGCCTCTTCCACCAGGCCGGCTGGCCGCTGCGGCCACGGGTACATGTAGGGCCAGGCCAGCGCGCCGGAGAAGGTGGCGTGGGCCGTCAGGCCCAGGTTGCGACTGACACGCGCCGCCAGCATCAGCTGGTTCACCGCCCATTCCTGACGGGCCTTCGGATTCCCCCGCACCTGCGGCGGGGCGAAGCCATCGAACAGGGCGTCATAGGCCGGGTGTACCGCCACCAACTGGCCTTGCAGGTGGGTCGACAGCTCCGTCACCGCCACACCGTTTTCCGCCAGCGTGCCGGTGAATTCCTGCGCGTAGTCGACGCTGTCCGCCGCCTTCTCCAAATCCAGCAGGCTGGTCGGCCCGGTGGGCACCTGCACCCCCTGATACCCGTGGGCGGCCGCCCACCCCGCCAAGCCGGCCAAGGTGTCGAAGGGCGGGGTGTCGCCCGCGAACTGCGCCAGGAATATGCCGGGGCCTTTGATCGTTCTCATGGTGGGTATCCCTGCTCGGGTCCGTTTACAGATCAACCCAGCCGGCGCCGTTGGCGGCCACGGCGCGGGCGACGAAGGCCATGCCGCGCAGGCCGTCCTGGATGGTGGGCACCGGTGTGCCGCCAAGGCCGCCGCCCGAGGCGATGGCGGTGGCGAAGTCGCGATAGATGTTGGCGAAGGCCTCGATGAAGCCTTCGGGATGGCCGGTGGGCAGACGGGCCGGTCCCCGCCCCGCCGGACCCAGATAGGGCGCCGCCGCGTGCAGCGTCTGGGTGGGGCGGTCCAGCCAGTTGATGGTCAGCACGTCCGGCCGTTCATGGCACCAGTCCAGCCCGCCCTGGGCGCCATAGACGCGCAGGCGCAAGCTGTTGCGGTCCCCCGCCGCCACCTGGCTGGCAACCAGCACACCCGGCACGTCTTCGCCGAACCTCAGAAGGATGTTGCAGTCGTCGTCCAGCCGGCGGCCGGGCACCACGCTGTTGAGGTCGGCGTTCAGGCGGGTGACGGCTAGGCCGCTGACGAATTCCGCGAGGTTGAAGGCGTGCACGCCGATGTCGCCGATACAGCCGCCCAGGCCGGAACGCGCCGGGTCCGCCCGCCAGGCGGCTTGGGCGTTGTCCGTCTTCTCAACCGCCTCCGCCAGCCAGCCTTGGGAATATTCCACCACCACCTTGCGGATGGCGCCCAGGTCACCCCGCTGCACGATGGCCCGCGCCTCGCGCACTAGGGGATAGCCGGTGTAGGTGTAGGTCAGGCCATAGAGGCGGCGGGTATCCGCCACCACGCGGGCCAAATCCTCTGCCTCGTCCAGGGTCGCGGTCGCCGGCTTGTCGCTCAGCACGGAAAAGCCCGCCTCCAGCGCCGCCTTGGCGACCGGGAAATGCACATGGTTGGGGGTGACGATGGCCACGAATTGCGCACCGTCGGGCCGCGCCGCCTCGGCCGCCAGCATCTGGCGATAGTCGCCATAGGCACGGGCCGGGTCTATGCCGTAGCCCCTGGCGGCGGCCTTGGACTTGCCCTCATCCCGGCTGAAGGCGCCGGCCACCAGGCGGATGCGGCCGTCCAGTTCGGCCGCCATGCGGTGCACCGGCCCGATGAAGGAACCGGGACCACCGCCCACCATCGCCATGCGGATCACACCGTCAGACATCACCCAACCCCCCGACCGCCCCATCCAAGCATGGCGAAAATGATGAAATCGATTACATGATCCTAGCAGTGAAGCCATGCCCTCGCAACTCTTGCAGGCAGGGCGGATCGAAAGCACCCTCCACCCCATGCCGACCATCCAAGACGTGGCCCGCCGGGCCCGGGTTTCCACCGCCACCGTTTCCCGTGTCCTGAGCACCCCTGGGGTGGTCAGCGAGGCGACGCGCGAACGGGTCATGGCCGCCGTCGACGCCCTGGGCTATGAGCCCAATCACGCGGCCAAAAGCCTGCGCACCCTGCGCACGGCCAAAATCGTCGTGACCGTGCCCGACATCTCCAACCCCTTCTTCTCCAGCGTCATCCGCGGCGCGGAGGAGGCGGCACAGGCGGCGGGATATTCCGTGCTGCTGGGCGACACCCGCCATAGCACGGAGCGGGAGGAGCAGTACGCCGGCATGCTGCGCCGGAAAGAGGCCGACGGCCTGATCTTCCTGGGCCACCGCCTGCCCGACACCTTGGCCGAACTGATCGGCCGCCAGGGCGCCAAGGCGCCGGTGGTCAACGGCTGCGAGTTCAGCCCCGACCTGGGCGTGTCCAGCGCCCATATCGACAACGCGGCCGCCGCGGCGGAGGCCATGGACCTGTTGTACGGCCTGGGCCATCGCGCCATCGGCGTCATCACCGGGCCCCTGGCCAGCCCCATCAGCCGCGATCGCCTGGACGGCGTGCGGGCATCTGCCGCCCGCCATCGCGCCGAGACGGCCCTGCGCATCGCCACCGGCGACTTCTCCGTGGAATCGGGGGAGCGGGAGGCGCAGGGCCTGCTGACAGGCGGCGACACCCCGACCGCCCTGTTCTGCTTCAGCGATGAGATGGCCATGGGCGCCCTGGCCGCCGCGCGCCGGGCGGGACGTCGCTGCCCGGACGACCTTTCGCTGGTCGGCTTCGACGACATCCGCTTCGCCCGCTACCTGGACCCGGCGCTGACCACCGTCAGCCAGCCCATGGAAGATCTGGGCCGGACGGCGGTGGCCCTGCTGCTGGATATCCTTGCCGGCCGGCAGACCACGCCCCGCTCCGTCACCCTTCCTCATCACCTGGCGGTGCGCGGCAGCACCGGGCCGGCGCGGTATTAGGGCGCGCGGCTTTTCCGGCCGGAGCGCAAATGGATGAGGCAAGCGGCCACGGCCGCCGCCGCCAGCACCTGGTGGCCCCAGCTGGCATAGTCGTGCCAGTCCTCATCCCCCAGGTAGTAGAGGCCGTAGCCGGTCAGTACCAAGGTCAGCACGGCGGCGATGAGGCTGCCTCCCGACAGGCGATGACGCCGCGCCCGCCAGGCCAGGCGCACGTGGTGCGGCAGGACGGAGCCGAAGGCGACCAGGGCCGCCATGACGGCGGCGCCATGCAGCTTCATGCACCACGCCTCCACCAACCGCGCGGCGTGACCGTCCACCCCGATCAGGCCATGGCCATAGTGCAGGACCATCCACACCACGCCGGTCAGGGCCACGGCCAGCATGGCGCGGTGCAGCCACCGCCGATGCCCCCGGCTGAGGCCGAAGGCGGCCCCCCGCACGGTGTGGGCCGGCGCGGGCGAAGTCGCCGCCCCCAATTGCACACTCATGCCGCCATCCTTCCCTCCAGGCGCACAGCCTGGGCACCGAAATCCCTGAGCCAGGCGGGCGGCGCGTCCGTGCCGGACAGCATCACGGCCTTGGTCAGCGCGTCCGCCGTCGCGCATTCATCGGCCAGCACGGTGACGCTGGGACCCACCGCCACGGCGCGATCACTGCGCGGGTCGATGATGGGCATGACCAGCCCGTCCGCCGTCGATCGCGCGGCGTAATAACCGGCGCTTGTGGCGATGGCGATGTCGCGAAACTCCCCCAGGGACCAGTGCCGGCAGGGATCGGCCGGGTCGCGCACCACCACCGGCTGGGGCGTGTCGCCGAACAGGCGCAGGTCGCCGCCGGCGTTCACCGCCCCGGCGCGCACGCCCCGCATCCGCAAGGCGTCCACCGCCCGATCGACGGCATAGCCCTTGGCGATTCCCCCCAGATCCAGCCACAGCGGCCGGACGCCGCAGGCCACGCCGTCGCCCACCACCAGGTCGGCGATGCTGCCGCCCCGGGGGGCCGCCGCCAGGGGGGCCGGCAGGAAATCCAGGGCCGCCAGCGCGGGCGCCACCGCCGGATCGAACAGGCCGCCCGTCGCCCGGTGCAGGGCCTGGGCCCGGCGCAGCACGTCCACCGTCCAGGGATGCAGGCTGACGGGCAGGCGATGGCCCAGCCGGTTCAGGCGCGACAGTTCGCTGTCCAGGTCATGGAAGCTCATCAGCGCCTGCACCTGGGCGACCGCGGCGAAGGCGGCCGCCACCGCCGCCTCGGCGTCCCCCTCACAGGCGTCGATGCGCACTTCGACCAGGGTGCCCAGCAGGGGGCGGGCGCGGCGCGCCTCAGGGCTTGAGGGCGACATTCCAGGTGGCCAGGAGGCGGCGGACGCCATCCGTCACATGCTTGGACGACAGGGTGGCGCCGGAGATGTTGGTGATGTCCCGGTCCAGCTTCAGCGGGCTGGCGGCCGTCTTGCCGGTGAACTGCGCCCGCCAGTCCTCGCCGCGCACCTCATGGCCATAACTTTCCTTGTATTCCAGGATCTCCAGCCCCTGCACCGCGCCCGCCTTGGTGATGGCCAGCGCGATGGTGATGTACTCGTGCTTGCCCAGCACCTCATCGACGATGAAGGTGCCGCCGTCGGCGGCCCGCCAGGCCTGCACCGTCTTGTTGCGCACATCCACGCCGCTCTGGCTTTCGATGGCGTCGGCCTGGGCGCTGGTCAGCGTAACGGGCAGCGGCGTCAGCGCCTGGCCGGGGAACAGGGCCGCCTGTGCCTGTTCGGTGGTGAGGTAGACGGTGGCGGCCGCCGGCTGGGTCAGCACCAGGGCTGGCGCCGCCAGGACCAGGAAGGGGGCACGCATGGGCAAGGACACTCCCGCAAGGAAACAAGGCCGGCCCCGGGGATGCCGCCATCCCCAGGGCCGGTGGATAATGGAACGCCGCCGTCAGAAGGTCACGCCGACCTTCAGCCGCAGGCGGCGCTTTTCAAAGTCATCGGCATAGGTCCGGCCGCTCTTCACAAAGCCCGGCGACGGGTTGGCCAAGTCTTGCGCGAAGGGCAGCTGTTCCAGATACGTCAGGTTCACGAAGAAGCGCTCGCCGCCATAATGGATGGTGGGGCCGGCGTAATAGGCGACGTTGGTGGCCGAACCCGATGTCCAGAAATGGAAGTTGGAGAACTCGCGCTCATTCTGAAACTCGACGCCGGCGTACCAGTTCGGCGCGAAGCGGTAGGAGGCGGCGAGGCCGAAATTGACGTCGGTCTCGTGGTCCCAGTGTTCCGACGCGTCGTTGGACAGCGGATCGGCGTCCGGATCGCCGTTCAGGCGGCGCAATTCCTGTTCAACCGTCACGTTGGCCGCCACAACCAGCTGATCGTCCAGGAAGTTCTTCTGCACGATCAGGCGGGATTCCAGTTCGCGCGTCTTGGGGCCCACCAGGGGCTCCACATACAGCGCCAGGCCGATGGGATCGGTGTAGGGGCTGAGCAGGCGCCAGATCAGCTCAACCGAGGTGCCCTCGTACTTCGTCCCATGGAAGCTGGCGGTGTCGCTGGCGGGGGTATATTCGGCGAAGGTCTCGGGCACGGCGGTGTTGCCGTCCACGCCGTCCTGGCGGGCATGGGTCCAGGCGTAGTTGGCGTAGGCCGCGATCTGCAGATTGTCGGTCAGGCCGTACTCAACCTCCGTACGGCCCTGCCACAGGCTGAAGTCGCCCCCGGCCTTGCCCAGGCGGCCGGTCAGCCACTGCTCCGCCTCCACCTTGCCGGCGGGCAACAGGTCGGTGGTGTAGATGTAGCCGAACAGCGGCTCCCCCGCCGTCGCCCGCGGCGCCGTGCCCAGGACTGCACCGGCAAGGGCGCAGGCCAGCGTAACACCGCACAGGCGGGGGTGGGACAGGGGGCGGGTCGTCTTGCGCGACATTCGGCCGAGGCTCCTTAAAAGTGCGAATAAGTCGCAGGAGCAATGAGCCGGACCGGATAGCCCTGTCAATTCATAGTTTGGGCGCGCGACATATTGTCGCCGCAACAAATCGTGGTCGGTCCCGTGATACCCCACTGAGCGACAAAAGGGCGACGAAAGCGCCAAGACGGGACGACGCGCCTCCCGTCATCTTCCGCCGATCCCTCCAGTCCGATGAGTTCAGATCATGGCCGGCCATCCCGCGCACCCGCTGGCGCCCCTGCTTTCCCTGGCGCTCACCGCCGTCCTGGCGCTGACGGTTCCGGCCCCGGCGGCGCGGGCGGCAGCGGCCCAGGCCCGCACCCAGGCGCCGGGCTTCTACCGTATGATGCTGGGCGATATCGAGGTGACGGCCCTGTTGGACGGCACCCATCCCTTCCCGGTGCATGAGGTCATGGCCGGCATCACCACGGCCGAGACCGACAAACTACTGGTGGCCGCCGACCTGGCGGCGCCGGTGGAAGGGTCGATCAACGCCTTCCTGGTCAACACCGGAACCAGGCTGATCCTGATCGATGCCGGTGCCGGCGTGCTGTACGGCGCCGACGGCGGCCACCTGATGGCCAACCTGCGCGCCTCGGGCTACACGCCGGACGAGGTGGATGAGATCTACCTGACGCACCTGCACCGCGACCATGTCGGCGGGGTAGACCAGGGCGGGCGCATGGCCTTCCCCAACGCCATTGTGCGGGTCAACCGGCGCGATGCCGACTTCTGGCTGAACCCGGCCAACAAGGCCAAGACGCCCCCCTTCCTGGGGCCCATGTTCGACGGCGCCATCGACAGCCTGCGAGCCTATGTCGATGCCGGCCGGGTGCGGCCCTTCGACGGCGAGGCCCAGCTGGACCCTGCCATCCAGGCCCTGCCCAGTCCCGGCCATACACCGGGCCATACCGCCTATCGCGTGCGCAGCCGGGATGGCCAGACGCTGTTGGCGTGGGGCGACATCATCCATGTCGCCGCCGTGCAGGTCGCCGACCCCGCCGCCACCGTGAAATATGACAGCGACCAGGCGGCCGCAGCCCAAGCCCGCGACCGGCTGATGGCGCAGGCGGCGCGGGACGGCAGCTGGGTCGCCGCCGCCCATATCGCCTTCCCTGGCCTGGGCCACATCACCCGGCAGGACGGCACCTACCGCTGGCTGCCGGCCAATTATACGACCGTAGGATTGACGCAGGCGCACTGACCCGCGACGGCGCCAGCCGCGCCCGGCATACCTTCATCGCCATCCGAGGCATGTTCAAATCCGGCGTGGGGCGTCCAAGCCGCACGGGCGTAGTTCAGGCATCGTACTGCCATCCGCCCCTTCCCGTTCAAGAGCCTCCCGATGACCCAAACCCCCACCCCGGACCTGTCGCCGGCGGCCCCGCCGCCAGTCGCCGCGGCACCCGCCCCGACCGGCGCGCCGGCCTTCACCATCCAGGCCATGCTGACCCTGCGCCGCCGCGCCGGCCGTAAGGGGGACTAAGTCATGGCTTCCTTGCGCATCCGCATCGTCGGCGGCTCCATCGGCGGACTGGCGGCGGCCGCTCTGTTGCGGCAGGACGGGCACGACATCCGCATTTACGAGCGGTCGGCCGGCGGCCTGGCCGGCCGGGGCGCCGGCCTGGTCAGCCAGCGGGAGCTGTTCGCCCTGCTGCGCGCCGTGGGGTGCGAGCATGTGGCCCGCATCGGCGTGGTCGCGTTCGAGCGCATCTACTTCGACCGCGACGGCGGCATCGCCGAGCGCCACGCCACCCCCCAAACTCAGATCTCCTGGGACCATCTGTACCGTACCCTGCGGGCCAAGGTGCCCGACGACGGCTACGTCCTGGGCCGGGCTGTGCGCACCGTGACGCAAGGCCCCCAGGGCGCCCGCCTGCTGTTCAGCGACGGTGGGGAGGAAGAGGCCGACCTGGTCATCGGCGCCGACGGCCTGGGGTCGGTCGTGCGCCCGGTCGTGACCGGTGGCCCCGCGCCCAACAGCTATGCCGGCTATGTCGCCTGGCGCGGCCTGGTCCCGGAAGACCGGCTGCCGGCGGAGGCCGCCATGCTGCGCGACCGGTTCGCCTTCTACACGATGCCCCGGTCCCATGCCCTGGGGTACCTGGTGCCGGGACCGGGCGGCGAGACGACGCCGGGCCAGCGGCGGTACAACTGGGTCTGGTACCGGCCGGTGCCGGCGGCGGCCCTGGAGGCGACGCTGACCGATACGGAGGGCCGGCCCCATCCCCATTCCCTGGCCCCGGGCCAAGTGCGGGCGCAGGCGGCGGCGGCCCTGAGGGCGGACGCTGCACGGCTGTTGCCGCCGCCCTTCGCCGCCGTGGTGATGGCGGAGCCGGAACCCTTCATCCAGGCCATTTTCGACTACGAGGCGCCGGTGATGGCCACGGGCCAGGTCGCCCTGCTGGGCGACGCCGCCTTCGTGGCGCGTCCGCACACCGCCATGGGCGTCGCCAAGGCCGCCGGCGACGCCCTGGCGCTGCGCCGCCATCTGGCCGAGGCGCCCAGCGTCACCGACGCCCTGGCGCTGTACAGTCATGAGCGCTGCGCCGCCGGTTCCGCCATCACCGCCTATGGTCGCCGCCTGGGCGCGGCATTGGAGTGACCCCCATGGATACCACCGTGATGCCCCCTGGAGACGCCTCCGCCGGCCACCGCTGGATGCCTTCCGTTCTGCGCACCCTGGTCCTGGCCGGCGCCGCCGTGCTGGTGTGGGTGGTGGCCGGACACTGGGACCGCTGGCTGGGCGCCGCCCGCCACCAGTCCTCATCCGACGCTTACGTCACCGGCGACCTGACGCCCCTGTCGGCCAAGATTTCCGGATATGTTCAAACGGTGGCGGTGGACGATTTCCAGACAGTACGCAAGGGGGATCTGATCGCCCAGATCGAACCGTCGGACTACCAGGCCCAGCTGGATCTGGCACAGGCCAGCCTGGCCGCGGCCCAAGCGGCGCTGGCCAACCTGGCCAACCAGAAGGACGTGCAGCGCGCCCTGGTCCGCCAGGCGGAAGCCGGCATCGCCAGCGCCGCCGCCGACATGACCCGCACCCGGCTGGAAGCGGAACGCCAGCGCGACCTGCTGCGCACCAAGATCGCAGGGACGGAGCAGAAGGTGGAGCAGGCTGACGCCGACGCGGCCAAGGCCGTGGCCCAGTCGCAACTGGCCACCGCCCAGCTGGCCCAGCAGAAGGCCCAGCTGGCCAGCCTGGACGTGCAGGAACAGCAGCTGACGGCACAGGTGCGGGAGGGCGAGGCGCAACTGGCCCTGGCGCGGAACAACCTGGCCTATACCCGCATCACCGCCCCTGCAGACGGCATGGTGGGCCAGCGCCAGGTGCGCCCGGGGCAGTTCCTGAACGTCGGCACGCAGATCATCGGGGTCATGGCCCTGCCCAAGGTGTGGGTGGTGGCCAACTACAAGGAAACCCAGATGACCCACGTGCGGGTGGGCGACCCCGCCACGGTGACGGTGGATGCCTTCCCCGACCTGAAGCTGCACGGCCATGTTGATAGCTGGTCCCCCGGCACCGGCAGCGTCTTCACCCTGCTGCCGCCGGACAACGCCACCGGCAACTTCACCAAGGTGGTGCAGCGCGTGCCGGTGAAGATCGTCCTCGACCCGGTGCCCGCCCTGGGCACCCTGGTGCGGCCCGGCATGTCGGTCGTCTCCACCATCGATGTGGACGACCGTAAATGACCGCCGCCGCGCCCGCCGAACCGCAACTCCGGCCGACGCTGGACGGCATGCGGGCCTATATCGGCATCCTGGGGGTCCTGCTGGGCGCGCTGCTCTCCACCCTGGGCTCCCGCGTCACCACCTTCGGCCTGACCGATTTGCGCGGCGGCCTGCACGCCGGCTTCGACGAGGGCGCCTGGATCACCACCGCCTATGGCGTGGGGCAGATGGTGGTGGGGGTGGCCTGCCCCTATCTGGGCATTGTCTTCGGCGCCCGCCGGGTGCTGTTCGCGGGCATCGGCCTGTTCTTCGTGTCCAGCCTGCTGGCGCCGCTGTCGCCCAACCTGGCGGCCTACCTGGCCATGCAGTTCCTGTCGGGCCTGGGGGCCGGCACCTTCATCCCCCTGACCATCCGCTTCATCGTCCTGAACCTGCCGGCGCGGCTGACGCTGTACGGCCTGGCCGCCTACGCCATGAATTCGGAGTTTTCCCAGAACATCGGCGCGGCGCTGGAGGGCTGGTACGCCGAGAACTGGTCCATCGCCTGGCTGAACTGGCAGTACTGCCTGGTCCTGCCCCTCATGTTCCTGTGCGTGTGGATCGGCGTCCCGCGGGAACCGCTGAACACCGACCTGCTGAAACAGCACGACTGGCCCGGTGTCGCCTACGCCGCCGTGGGCTTCGGCCTGCTGTACGCGGGATTGGACCAAGGCAACCGGCTGGACTGGACGGGTAATGGCCTGGTGGTGGGCCTGCTGGTGGCGGGCGGCCTGATCACCGCCCTGTTTGCGATGCGCGAACTGGTCATCAGCCGCCGCCCCTTCCTGAACCTGCGCCTGATGCTGCGCGGCAACCTGTTCCTGCTCATGCTGCTGCTGGCCGGTTTCCGCTTCATCATCCTGTCCACCGCCTACATCATCCCCGTCTATCTGCAGGTGGTGCAGAACTTCCGCGAGCTGCAGGTGGGTCCGGTGCTGCTGTTCATCGCCCTGCCCCAGTTCGCCCTGATCTTGCCGCTGGGCTGGCTGCTGGCGCGGGTGGATGGTCGCTGGGTGCTGGCCATCGGCGCCCTGCTGATCGCCATCGCCTGCCTGCAGGCCACCAGCCTGACCAGCCATTGGGCCACCCTGGACTTCCTGCCGTCCCAGGCCTTGCAGGCGGTGGGGCAGTGCCTGGCGCTGACGGCCCTGGTGGTGCTGGTGGTGCGGAACCTCACGCCGGCCGATGCCATCTCCATCGGCGCCCTGTTGCAGGCCGCCCGCCTGTTCGGCGGCGAGATTGGCGTCGCCTTCATGCAGACTTTCGTGCGCATGCGGGAACAGCTGCATTCCAACCTGCTGGGCCTGCATATCGACCCGCTGGCCGGCGCCACCGCCGACCGCCTGGCCCGGTCCCAGGCCGTGCTGTCCGCCCACGGCGTGGACCCCGTTTCCGGAGCCACCCGGCTGCTGGCCAGCGCGGTGGCGCAGCAGGCCTCGGTCCTCGCTTATATCGACGGCTTCGCGGCGGCCGCGGCTGGCGCCTTTGCCTGCATCGCGCTGGCCGCCTGGCTGCGCCCACCGCCGGCCAAGGCTTGAAGGCAGAACGGGCTTGCGCGTAAAACGCGGAAATAAAAGGATGATTGCGACATGCCGTTTGGGGGTTGGCGGTTCGGATGATGAACGAGCAGGGCGTACGCTACACCTTCGGCAGCTTCACCTTCGACGTGCCGCAGATGACGCTGGCCAAGGCGGGGCAGCCGGTGAAGCTGGGCGGCCGCGCCGCCAACCTGCTGGCTGTGCTGGCCGCCGCCGGAGGCGGGCTGGTGACCCGCGACCGCCTGCTGGCCGAGGTCTGGCCCGGCCAGGCCATCGACGACAGCGCGGTCCGCGTGCACCTGTCCGGCCTGCGCAAGGCCCTGGGCGATGACGGCCTGGTGGTGAACGAGGCGGGGCGCGGCTATCGCCTCACCCTGCCTGTCACCCGCAACACCCAGACCCAGACACCAGCGGTGGAGGTCGCCACCCGCCCGGCCGCTGAGCCCGCTGCCCCCCGGCCCCTGGTGCGCCTGCTGGGAAGGTCGGAGGTGGTGGCCACGCTGGCGACGGAACTGCCGGAGCGGCGCTTCCTGACGCTGGCCGGCCCGGGTGGCATCGGCAAGACCTCCGTCGCCCTGGCCACGGCGGCAGCGCTGGCCCAGACGGCCACCGTGCGCTTCGTCGACTTGGCGCCCGTGTCCGACGCGGCGTGGGTGGAGGGCACCCTGGCCACCGCGCTGGGCTTGCCCGCCTCAGGCACGGATTGCTTCGCCGCCATTGTGGCCGCCCTATCCGCCAGCCCCAGCCTGCTGCTGCTGGACAATTGCGAGCATTTGGTGGATGCCGTGGCCGGCCTGGCCGAACGGCTGTTGCTCGCCGTGCCCGGCCTGCTGATCCTGGCCACCAGCCGAGAGCCGCTGCGCGCCGCCGGCGAATGGGTGCACCGCCTGCCCGCCCTGCCCATCCCCGACGGCCAGGCCCAGGATGCGGCCACCGTGCTGTCCTATCCCGCCGCCGCCCTGTTCTTCGAGCGGGCGCGGGCTGTGCGGTCCGACTTCACCGTGGACGACGCGACCGCCCCCGCGCTGGCCGAGATCTGCCGCCGCCTGGATGGCATCCCCCTGGCCATCGAGCTGGCCGCCGCCCGGGTCGACCTGATGGCGCTGCCGGAACTGGCCAGCCGCCTGCATGACCGGCTGAACCTGCTGACCCGCGGCCGGCGCACCGCCCTGCCCCGCCACCGCACCCTGCGCGCCGCCCTGGACTGGAGTTATGAGCTGCTGGCGCCGGAGGAAAAGGTGCTGCTGATCAGCCTGTCGGTGTTCCGCGCCGGCTTCGACGCGGCGGATGCCCGGGGGCTGACCAGCGGCGGGGAGATGGAGGTGCTGGACGGCCTGGCCGACCTGGTTGCCAAGTCCCTGGTGGTCAGCAGCCGCGACGGCGCCACCACCCGCTACCGCCTGCTGGACACCACCCGTTATTACGGGCATGAGCGCCTGGTCGACACCGGCCTGGATGGCCGCGTCCGCGCCGCCCACGCCCGCCACATGATCTCGCTGTTCAGCGACGCCCAGGCCTCGTGGGAGGGCAAGGCACCGCGCGACTGGCTGGCCACCCACAGCCGCCGTATCGATGACGTGCGCGGCGCCCTGGACTGGGCGGTGGGCGAGGACGGAGACATCGGCCTGGGCCTCACACTGATCGTCGCCAGCGCCTCGCTGTGGTTCCATCTGTCGCTGCCGCATGAGTTCCTGGGGCGGGCGGAGCGCATCCTGGCCATCCTGGATGAACAGGGCGCCGCCGACCCGGCACGGCGGGTGGAACTGCTGGCCGCCTATGGCCACGCCCTGTGGCACACCCGGGGGCCTGTGCCGGCCATGGGCCAAGCCTTCCGCCAGGCGCTGGAGATCGCGGAAGGCATTGGCAACGAGGGACTGGCGCGCCGTGCCCAATGGGGCATCTGGGCCCACCACACCCTGGCCGGCGCCTACGCGGACAGTCTGGCGGCGGCCGAGGCGTTCGCCGCCCGCGTGGGGCCCGAGGGTGGCCTGACAGAGCGGCTGACGGGCATGCGCATGCGCGCCATGTCCCACCATTTCCGGGGGGAACATGCGGCAGGCCTGGCATTGCTGGAAACGGTCATGGCGGCCGATGCCGATCCGGTGCGTGTCAACCTGGCCAACCATGCCCAGGTGGACGCCAAGCTGGCCGCCCTGACCCTGCTGATGCGCCTGCGCTGGGCCATGGGGGATGTCCGCGACGCCCTGGACTTGGCGCGCGCGGCGACGGAGGACGCCACATCCATCGATCACGCCCTGTCATTGTGCTACTGCCTGGCCATCGGCGCCATCCCGGTGGCCATTGCCGCCGGGGAGAGGGATCTCGCCACCGGCTGGATCGACCGGTTGGCCCAACGCACCACCCGCCACGCCCTGGACCACTGGAACATCTTCGTCCATGGCTATGGCGCCGCCCTGGGCCGATTGGGGGGCCACACCATCGCCGCCGCCAGCGCCATGCAGGTTGAGATGTTCGCCGTGGCCGGCAATGCCGAGGCGCGGGCCATGGTCCTGGCACGGCCGGAGCCTCACGCCGGCTGGCACGGCCCCCTGCTTTAACACCCCCGGCTTAACGGCATAGGAACCGGTACACAACGCTTCACATCGCTTAACTCCCAGCCTGGTGGTCGCCTGACCGACACTGCCTTCATCACGGTCCCCCGCCCGACACGCCGCGGAAGGGGACGCCCACCGGATGGAGGAAGACATGACCGCCCCTGCCGCCGCCCTGGACGCCTTTCACACCCTGGCCGGCCTGCCCCCCGCCGGCTTGCCGGCCGCCGGCCACCTGGCCACCATCGCCCGCCTGCTGGAGGAGGCCATGCATGCCGTGGAGCATGACGTGGCCCAGGCGCGCGACCGCATCGTCAAGGTGCGCGACTTGCTGCTGCACCGCCCGCAGGAAGAGGCGGCGCGTGGCGGCCTGGCGCCCTGGCAGGCCCGCCGTGTGGCGGCCCTGGTGGAGCGGCGGTTGGGCGGCGCCCTGTGCAACGAGGACTTGGCCGCCGAGGCCAAGCTCAGCACCAGCCATTTCTGCACCGCCTTCCGCCAGACCTTCGGCATGTCGCCGCACGCCTTCATCGTCAGCCGACGGGTGGAACGGGCCAAGGCCCTGATGCTGGACACCGATGACGCCCTGGCGGGGATCGCCGACGCCTGCGGCTTCGCCGACCAGGCGCACCTGAGCCGCCTGTTCCGCCAGGCCACGGGCAGCAGCCCCGCCAGCTGGCGCCGCGCCAACGCCGTCGACGTTTCCCTGATCGCCTGACCCGTGCCGGACCATAGCCCCATGATCCACGACCTGACCGCCAAGAGCCCCCGGCTGGACCCTGCCGCGCACTGCCTGACCCTGGATGCGGGCGTGCAAGGCTTTCTTGACCGCGTGGTTGAGGCGGAATTGCTGCCCTACGCCCCCGGCCTGGACCCGGCCGCGCGGCGGGCCATCGCCACGCGCCTGCAGGCGGACGCGCCACCGGTGGAAGAACCCGTCGTCCACCTCACCGTGCCGGGCGCCGAAGCGATATCACTGTACCTTTGCCGTCCCAACCATGGGACGGCGCGCCCGGTACCGGTGGTGTTCTACCTGCACGGCGGCCTGTGGGCGCTGGGCGGCTGGGACACCCATGGCGGCGCGGCCGCCGCGCTGGCCCGGTCCTGCGGCGCCGCCCTGGTCTTCGTCGACCATGGCGGGATGCCAGCCGCCCAGTCCCTGAGGCAGGCGCGCGCCGCCCTGGACTGGACGCGCGCTCAAGGACGGGACCACGGGCTGGACACCGCGCGGATGGCCGCGGCCGGCGACGGCAGCGGCGGGGCCATGGCGGCGTTGCTGGCCGCAAGCCTGCCGCCCAGCGAGGGCTTTCGCCTGCTGCTGCTGTTCCATCCCCTGCTGGGCCCGGCAGCGCCGGACACCCCGTCCTCCCCCTGGCTGGACCATTGCGACCTGCCGGCGCTGATGGCCCAGGCCTTCCCCGGCCAGCCGGCCTGGACGGGGCTGTCGCCCCTGGACCTTGCCCCCGATCGCCTGCGCCGCCTGCCGCCCACGCTGATCCTGACGGCGGAGGCGGACCTGGCCCGGGAGGGCGGCGAAGCGCTGGCCCGCCGCCTGATGCGGGCGGAGGTGGACGCCAGCGCCCTGCGACTGATGGGCACCATCCACGACTTCTTCTGGCTGGATGGGCTGGCGGACACCGCCCCCACCCTGTCGGCCCTGGCCGTGGCGCAACGCGCGCTGACCGACGCCTTCGGCCGCTAAGCCACCCAAACCACTTTCGACGGAGCGCTCCATGGCACCCAACGCCCCCGCCTTGCGTGTTCTGCTGGCCCTGGCCGGCACTTGTTGCACCGGTCCCGGCGGCGGTGCCCTGCTGCTGGCCCAGGTCGACTGGCTGATGCCCCGCCTGCGGACCTGGGCGTCGGGCAATGGACAGGGCGGGCGGAAGAAAGACGGGATGCCGCTTATAACGGGCGGAGATTTCGGACAGACGCCCGCCTTTCCTTCAAGCCCGCCCCGCTGATGGCCGGTACCGTCCGCCCTTCCCCCCATGAAACCGAGGTAGTCCCATGAGCACCCTGACCCTGCGCGACGGCACCGATCTCTATTTCAAGGACTGGGGCCACGGCCAACCCGTCCTGTTCAGCCACGGCTGGCCGCTGAGCGCGGACATGTGGGAATACCAGATGCTGCACCTGGCGCGAAACGGCTACCGCGCCGTGGCCTTCGACCGCCGGGGTTTCGGCCGCTCCAGCCAGCCCTGGGACGGCTATGACTACGACACCCTGGCCGACGACGTCGCGCAACTGATCGAGCATCTGGACCTGAGGGATGTGGTGCTGGTGGGCTTTTCCATGGGCGGGGGCGACATGGTGCGCTATCTCACCCGCCACGGTGCCGGCCGCGTCGCCAAGCTGGCGCTGGTCAGCGCGGTGACACCCTTCTTCCTGAAGACCGACGATAATCCCGAGGGCATGCCGGCCGAAGGCTTCGCGGGCATCCGCGCCGCCATCGCCCAGGACCGGCCCCAGTTCGTCGCGGATTTCAGCGTCCTCTATTTCGGCACCAACCGGCCGGAGGCCGCAGTGTCCAAGGGGATCCTGGACCAGACGCTGCAGATGGCGGCACAGGCATCCATCAAGGCCACCATCGACTGCGTCACCGCCTTCTCCGAAACCGACTTCCGGCGGGAGATGGCGGAGATCCGCCTACCCACCTTGATCATCCATGGCGATGACGACCAGACGGCGCCCATGGGGCCGACCGCGATGGCCACGGCGCGCCTGGTCCCCGGGGCGGAGCTGAAGATCTATCCCGGCGCGCCCCATGCCACCTGCACCACCCACAAGGACCAGGTGAACGCCGACCTGCTGGCCTTCCTGCGAAGCTGAGGCCCAAGCGGATGCCGGGGCACGGGGCGGGGCAGGATTGTCTCCCGCCCCGTTTCTGTCAGAAGCCCCACAAACCAGCGTAGGGGGGTAGCAAACCTAGGTATGGGATGTTCCGGGGCGGGCGAAAGGGCACCGTGGCGACGTCAACACGCCCTGCCCAGGAGCCTGTCCCATGCAAGCGCACCTCCAGACCCCGACGCGGCCCGTTTCCTTCCTCTCGCCCCCACCGGCTCCGCTGCCTCATGCGGCGCCGTGGGACGACCGGCGCATCGTCACGCTCGTCACCGCCGCCCAGGCGGCGCTGGACCACGACCTGGAACGGGCGCGCGGTTGCCTGGACCAGCTGGCGGCCCTGCTGGACGGCACGGAAAAGGCACCGGTGGATGAGGCCATCCTGCTGCCGGCGGCGCCCACGGCCGAGACCGGGGCCAACAAGGGCGGCCTGGCCCCCTGGCAGTTGCGCTGCGTCATGGGCCATATCCAGGCCAACCTGGCCCGGCCGCTGCCGGTGGATCAGCTGGCCGCCCTGGCCAACCTCAGCACCAACCACTTCACCCGCGCCTTTCGCGCCAGTGTCGGCGAAACGCCGCATACCTATGTGGTGAAGCGCCGCGTGCGCCAGGCCCAGATCCTGATGCTGACCACCGACCAGCCGTTGAGCGAGATCGCCTATGGCTGCGGCATGGCCGACCAGGCGCACCTGACCCGGCTGTTCCGCCAGTTCGTGGGGGAAACGCCGTTGCGCTGGCGGCGCACCTGGGGGCGGCCCACACACAGCCGGGACAATTGAAGGCGTCCGTTCCGGTTTTCGGCGCCGGTCGCAGCGTTGCGGGCAACGGCCCGCCCTTGCCCGCCTAACCTTCAAAGTACCGCCACCTCCAACAAGACCGGCACCCATCCGCGAGGGAAAGATGGGGGGCATCCGCACCACCGACGGCGATGGGGCCAGGCGCCGTCGCACGTCGTGACCCGCAAGGTCCCGGGGGAACTCCCCGTCCCGGGGCCGGCTTTATCCACACCCCCAATGCCGCGAGGTGACCGCCCATGTCCATGACCGTTGCCGACCAATTCGCCGCCACGCTGGCCGCCGCCGGCGTCAAACGCATCTATGGGGTCGTGGGCGACAGCCTGAACGGCCTGACCGACGCCCTGCGCCGGCGGGGCGACATCACATGGATCCCCGTACGGCATGAGGAGGTGGCGGCCTTCGCCGCCAGCGCCGACGCCCACCTGACGGGCACCATCGCCGTCTGCGCCGGCAGCTGCGGGCCGGGCAACCTGCACCTGATCAATGGGCTGTTCGACTGCCACCGGTCCCGCGTGCCTGTGCTGGCCATCGCCGCCCATATCCCCTCGCCCGAGATCGGATCCGGCTATTTCCAGGAAACCCATCCCCAGGACCTGTTCCGGGAATGCAGCCATTATTGCGAGCTGGTGTCCGATCCCGCCCAGATGCCGCGCAGCCTGGAAATCGCCATCCGCACCGCCATCGGCGAGCAGGGCGTTTCGGTCGTCGTCATCCCCGGCGACGTCGCCTTGAAGGAGGCGGTGACGGAGGTGCGGCCCAATCCCGCCGGCCTGGTGCCCAAGCCGCCCGTGGTGGTGCCGGCGGACGCGGAGCTGGACGCCCTGGCCGACCTGCTGAACCGCAGCGGCCGCGTCACCCTGCTGTGCGGCTCGGGCTGCGCCGGCGCCCATGACGCCGTGGTGGCGCTGGCGGAAGCACTGAAGGCCCCGATCGTCCATGCCCTGAAAGGCAAGGAGCATGTGGAATACGATAATCCCTATGACGTGGGCATGACCGGCCTGATCGGTTTTTCCTCCGGCTATTACGCCATGCTGGATACCGACATGCTGCTGATGCTGGGCACGGACTTCCCCTACCGCCAGTTCTATCCCAAGGGGGCCGGCGTCGCGGTGGCGCAGGTCGATATCCGCCCCGGGCAATTGGGCCGACGGGCGTCGCTGGACCTGGGCGTGGTGGGCGATGTCGGCGCCACCGTGCGCGCCCTGCTGCCCCGCCTGGCATTGAGGACGGACACCGCCCACCTGGACAAGGCCGTGCGCCATTACCGTAGCGCACGGGCGGACCTGGACGCCCTGGCCACCCCCGGCACCGGCCACGGCGTCATCCATCCGCAACAGGTGGCCAAGGCCGTCAGCGACCTGGCGGCCGAGGACGCCGTCTTCACCTTCGACGTCGGCCTGCCCACGGTGTGGGCCGCGCGCTATCTGGCCATGAACGGCCGGCGACGCCTGATCGGTTCCCTTTGGCATGGATCCATGGCCAACGCCATGCCCATGGCGCTGGGCGCGCAGGCTGCTTTCCCCGGTCGGCAGGTGGTGTCCCTGTCCGGCGACGGCGGCTTCACCATGCTGATGGGTGACTTGCTGACCTTCAAGCAGCGGGGCCTGCCGGCCAAGATCATCGTCTTCAACAACGGCGCCCTGGGCTTCATCGAGGTAGAGCAGAAGTCCACCGGCTTCCTGCCTTTCGGCACCGGCCTGGACAACCCCAACTTCGCCGCGCTGGCGGAGGCGGTGGGCATCAAGGGCATCCGCCTCGAACGCCCATATGAGGTGGAACCCGGCCTGCGCGAGGCCTTCGCCCATGACGGCCCCGTGCTGGTGGACGCCGTGGTGGCGCGCACCGAGCTGCCCATTCCGCCAGCCATCAACGTCGAAATGGCCAAGGGCTTCACCCTGTACATGCTGAAGGCGGTGATGAACGGCCGGGGCGACGAACTGGTGGACCTGGCCAGGACCAACCTCTGGCGGTAAGGCCTTTGCCCGCCTTCCCCCGGGCGTCTACAGTGCGCCCGGGGGGATCGGGGAATGGATCGGAACGAGAGGCGCCCGCGGGTCGTCGTCGTGGGCGCCGGACCGGTGGGCTTGGCGACCGCCATCGACCTGGCGCTGCGCGGCGTGGCGACCGTGGTGCTGGACGACAATGACCGGCTGCCCGTGGGCTCCCGCGCCATCTGCTGGGCCAAGCGCACGCTGGAGATCTTCGACCGGCTGGGCGTCGCCAGGCCCATGGTGGACCGGGGTGTCACCTGGAAGGTGGGACGCCTGTTCCATGGTCCCCGCCAGGTCTACGCCTTCGACCTGCTGCCGGAGGACGGGCACCGCATGCCGGCCTTCATCAACCTGCCCCAGCATGAGGTGGAGCGCCTGCTGGTGGCGCGCTGCGCCGACTTTCCCGACCTGATCGACCTGCGCTGGCGCCACCGGGTGGTGGGCGTCACGCCGGAGGACGCGGGTGTGGCCGTGCGGGTGGAAGCGCCCGACGGCGCCCATGACCTGACGGTGGACTATTTGGTTGCCTGCGATGGCGGCAGGTCGCCGGTGCGCGGCCTGCTGGGCCTGGATTTCGCCGGCCAAGCCTTCGAGGAGCGCTTCCTCATCGCCGATGTGGAGATGAAAGCCGATTTCCCGGCGGAGCGCTGGTTCTGGTTCGAACCGCCCTTCCACAACGGCCCGTCCGCCCTGCTGCACAAGCAGCCCGACGACATCTACCGCATCGACCTGCAACTGGGCCCCGATGCCGATCCGGCGGAGGAAATGCGGCCGGAGCGCATCATCCCCCGCATTCGCGCCATGGTGGGTGACCGGCCCTTCCGCCTGGTCTGGACCTCCGTCTACACCTTCCAGTGCCGGCGGCTGGCGCGCTTCAGGCACGGGCGGGTGATCTTCGCCGGCGACAGCGCCCACGTCGTCTCCCCCTTCGGCGCCCGGGGCGGCAATGGCGGCATCCAGGACGCGGACAACCTGGCCTGGAAGCTGGCCCTGGTGGTCCAAGGCCGGGCGCCGGCCGCCGTGCTGGACAGTTACGATGAGGAGCGCGGCCGGGGGGCGGACGAGAACATCCTGAACTCCGCCCGCGCCACCACATTCATGACGCCCAAGAGCGCCATGGAGCGCCTGTTCCGCCAGGCGGTGCTGGACCTGGCGGCCGACCACGCCTTCGCCCGCCGCCTGGTCAATTCCGGCCGCCTGTCCCTGCCCTGTTCCCTGGCCGGCCTGTCGCTGCAGACCCCGGCCGAGCCTGGCGCCCCCGGTCTGCTGGCCCCCGGCACGCCCTGCCCCGACGCGCCACTGGATGATGGTTTCCTGCTGGACCATCTGGGGCGGGGGTTCATCCTGCTGGCGGTGGGCGACATCGTGGTCCCGGCGGAAACGGGCCTGCCCTTGCTGCGGCTGCCGGCCGGCGGCCTGGCCGCCCAGCGCTACGGCGCCGGCGCGCTTTATCTCATCAGGCCCGACCAGCATGTCGCCGCCCGCTTCCCCGTCGGGGTCGACGCCACCACCATCCGCCGCGCCCATCAGCGCGCCCTGGGAGGACCCGCCCATGACTGACATCGATCCCCTGGCCGAGGACCGCTTGGCCC
Organism: Nitrospirillum amazonense; assembly: GCF_007828035.1. Taxonomy (GTDB): domain Bacteria; phylum Pseudomonadota; class Alphaproteobacteria; order Azospirillales; family Azospirillaceae; genus Nitrospirillum; species Nitrospirillum amazonense. The sequence continues at coordinate 738,567 of NZ_VITV01000003.1, forward strand.
AAGACCATTTAGGGGGGCAGGGTGACGACATCTACGCCGCCCTGCTGGCCGCGCATGAGGGCTTGGCGTTCGAGGCCAGCGCCGCCCTGAACGCCCGCCTGGTCCTGCTGCTGGCCAACGCCGTGGGTGACGTGCCCCTAGTGCTGGCCGCCATCGAGCGGGCACGAACGGCAGCGCCCGACCAAGGTTGAATGCCACGGGCCGGCCGGCTATGGCACCTTGACCCTGGCCCGGGACCTTGCCCGGCGCGAGGAGGCATGGATGCACGACCGTCATGATCCCGAAGACGCCGCCGATACAGACACGGCCAAGGCCGGCTTCGTCCGGGTACGGGGCGCGCGGGAGCATAATCTGAAGAATGTCGACGTGGACATTCCGCGCGATGCCTTGGTGGTGTTCACCGGCGTCTCCGGCTCCGGCAAATCCTCCCTGGCCTTCAGCACCCTCTACGCCGAGGCGCAGCGCCGTTACCTGGAATCGGTGTCGCCTTACGCCCGCCGGCTGTTCCACCAGATGAGCGTGCCGGATGTGGACACCATCGAGGGGTTGCCGCCGGCCGTGGCCCTGCAGCAGCAGCGCGGATCGCCCACCGCGCGCTCCTCCGTCGGCAGCGTTACCACCCTGTCCAACCTCCTGCGCATGTTGTACTCCCGCGCCGGCGACTATCCGCCGGGCCAGCCCCTGCTGGAGGCGGAGGCCTTTTCCGCCAACACGCCGGAGGGGGCCTGCCCCACCTGCCATGGCCTGGGCCGGGTGCATGAGGTGACGGAGGCCAGCATGGTGCCGGACCCGTCGCTGACCATCCGGGAACGGGCGGTGGCGGCCTGGCCCACGGCCTGGGGCGGGCAGAACCTGCGCGACATCCTGATCACCCTGGGCATCGACGTCGACATGCCCTGGCGCGACCTGCCCCGGGAGACGCGCGACTGGATCCTGTTCACCGAGGAACAGCCGGAGGTGCCGGTCTACCCGGGTTTCACCGCCGCCGAGGTGAAGGAGGCCATCCGCCGCAAGCTGCCCCCCAACTACATGGGCACCTTCTCCAGCGCGCGCCGCCACGTCATGCACAGCTTCGCCACCACCCACAGCGCCATGATGAAAAAGCGCGCGGCCAGCTTCATGGTCAGCAGCCCTTGCCCCACCTGCGCCGGCCGCCGCCTGCGGCCGGAATCGCTCGCGGTGACCTTCGAAGGCCTGGATATCGCGGCCATGGGCCAGCTGCCGCTGAAGCGCATAGCGTCCCTGTTCGCCGCCTATGCCGGCGAAGGCTCGGAACGGCTGGGGGAATTGCGCCGGACGCGGCCGGAAACGGCCATCGTCATCGCCCGCATCGCCGCCGACCTATGCCGGCGCCTGGCCGTGCTGCTGGACCTGGGCCTGGGCTACCTGACGCTGGAGCGCAGCACGCCCACCCTGTCACCCGGGGAGCTGCAGCGCCTGCGCCTGGCGACCCAGGTCGTCTCCACCCTGTTCGGCGTGGTCTATGTGATGGACGAGCCGTCGGCGGGCCTGCACCCGGCCGACACCCAGGCGCTGCTGCGGGCACTGGACGGGCTGAAGGCCATGGGCAATTCCCTGTTCGTGGTGGAGCACGACCTGGACGTGGTGCGCCATGCCGACTGGATCGTCGATGTCGGTCCCGCGGCCGGTGAGGGCGGCGGGCGCATCCTGTACAGCGGGCCGCCCAGAGGGCTGCGGCGCGTGGCGGCCTCCGAGACCGCCCGCCATCTGTTCGCGGCGGAGGGCGGACCGCGGCGGACGCCGCGCGCGCCCCAGAGTTGGCTGCGCCTGGCCGGCGTCACCCGCAACAACCTGAACAACCTGGACTGCGCCTTCCCGCTGGGCGTCATGACCACCGTCACCGGCATCTCCGGCTCCGGCAAGTCCAGTCTGGTCAGCCAGGCGCTGGTCGACCTGGTGGGCAAGGCCCTGGGCGCGCCGGTGGCGGTGGAAGAGCCGCCGGCCGATGCCGAGGCCATGCTGGAACAGGAGCCAGTGGCCGAGACCGAGGGCCGCATCGAGGGCGGGCCCAAGGATGCGCTGGGCGGCATCAAGCGCCTGATCCGGGTGGACCAGAAGCCCATCGGCCGCACACCCCGGTCCAACCTGGCGACATACACCGGCCTGCTGGACCATGTGCGCACCCTGTTCGCTGAGACGCCCGAGGCCAAGCGGCGCCGTTACGATGCCGGCCGCTTCTCCTTCAACGTGGCCAAGGGGCGCTGCCCCCGCTGCGAGGGCGAGGGCTCCGTCATGGTGGAGCTGCTGTTCCTGCCCAGCGTCTACGCCCCCTGCCCCGTCTGCCACGGCACCCGCTACAACGCCCAGACGCTGGAGATCACCTATCGCGGCAAGACCATCGCCGACGTCCTGGGCCTGACGGTGGCGGCGGCATCCGACTTCTTCCATGACGTGCCGGCCATCCAACGGTCGCTGACGGTGCTGCGTGACGTGGGGCTGGATTATCTGCGGCTGGGGCAGCCGGCCACCGAGTTCTCCGGCGGGGAGGCGCAGCGTATCAAGCTGGCGACGGAACTGCAGCGGGCCCAGCGGGGCGGCGCCCTTTATGTGCTGGATGAGCCTACTACGGGCCTCCATCCCACGGATGTGGAGCGGCTGGTGGCCCAGTTGGATGCCCTGGTCGCGGCCGGCAACACGGTGGTGGTGGTGGACCACGACATGGGCGTGGCGGCGGCCAGCGACTGGGTGATCGACATCGGCCCCGGCGCCGGCGACGAGGGCGGGCGCGTGGTGGCGGCCGGAGTGCCGGCGGTGGTGGCGGCATCGCCCGACAGCCGCACGGCGCCCCACTTGCGGCCCTTCCTGCGCTTGGGTTAGGGAAGGCCGAGCCGCCCCCACCCCAAACCGGACGCCGATGACCACCCTTCCCTGGATCGCCCTGGTGCTGGCCACGGCCGCCGCCTGGACGGATCGTTTCCGTCTCTGGGCCTTGGGGGCCCTGGCCGTGGGCTACGCGGCGGCGGCCGTGAATGGACAGCTGGGCTGGCCGGCGGGCGGGGCCTTGGCCTTGCTGGGCCTCGCGGCCTGGGCGGTGGGATCGCGCCGCCAACCCCTGGTCCGGTCCCTGGGTAACGGCCTGTTCCTGGCGCTGGCCGCCGCCTTGTCCGCCCATCTATGGCCGGGTTTTCACAACCCGCGCGCCCTGGGGCCGGTGCGCATCACGCCGGATGCCGTGCCCTTCAGCCTCTACCTGAACCTGGACAAGCCGCTGGTGGGCCTGTGGCTGCTGATGGTGATGCCGGCGATCCGCGATCTGCGGCCGCCGCGCGCCACGCTGACTGCGGCCGCGGCAGGCTGGCTGGGCGCCTCAGCCGCCTGCCTGACGGCAGCCCTGGCGCTGGGGGCCGTCACCTGGGCACCGAAATGCCCGGCCGATGCCGGCCTCTGGCTGGTCGACAACCTGGCCTTCGTGACCGTGGCGGAGGAGGCGCTGTTCCGCGGCTACATCCAGGGCGGACTGACGCGCCTATTGGAGCGCTGGCGAGGGGGACGGACGGCCGCCCTGCTGGCAGCCTCGGCCCTCTTCGGGCTGGCCCACTTGGGCGGCGGCCCGCGCTGGGTGGTGCTGGGCACCGTCGCCGGCGTCGGCTATGGCCTGGTCTACCGCCGGGGCGGGTTGCCGGCGGCCATCCTGGCCCACGTGGGCCTGAACGCCACCCACTTCTTCCTGTTCACCTATCCCATGCTGCAAGCGGCGGGATGACCGCCGCCCGCCGGCCGCGCCATCCGAATGCCTGGGGCCGAGAGGAAACCTATTTCTGATGTCGTGTAAAACATCGATCAAGTCCGCGGCCGTCAGCGATGAGGGCGGCCAGCACGGCCTGGCCCAGCGCCAAGCCACCATCGTTGGCCGGTACTTGGCCGTGTATCACAGGCCGCCAGCCCGCGGCCCGCAGGCGGGCTTGGAGTTCGTGCAGGATGATGCGGTTCTGCAGGACACCGCCCGACAGCGCGACCAGGGCGCCGGGCCCCGCCCCCGCCCGCCCCGTCGCCTGCACCAGCGCCTCGGACAGGCCAAGGTGGAAGCGGGCTGCGATCAGCCCCGGCGCCTCTCCGGCGGTCAAGTCGCCCAACAGCGCCTGCCACATCGGGGCCCAGTCGATCACCACGGGATGGTCGGCCCCAAATGCCGCCGGATAAGGACGCGCGGTGGCGATATGAGGACGCGCCAGCGCCTCAAGCGCCATCGCGGCCTGCGCCTCATGCCCAATGCGCGCGGGATGGATACCCAGCGCCGCCGCGACCGCGTCGAACAGCCGACCCGCCGAGGAGCAGGGTGGCGCGTTGGTGCCGGTTTCCAGCATGCGCTCCAGCACGGCCACATGCGCCTCAGGCGGCAGGTGCTTCAGCACGGGCGCGGCCTGGTTCCGCCACGTTTCACCGAAGGCTTGGCGTAGCTGGGTTACCAAGTTGCGCCACGGCTGACGCATCGCGGCGGCCCCGCCGGCGAGGGCCACGGGGGCGATATGGGCGGCGCGGGTCACGCCACGGTATCCCCCGCGCAGGATCTCGCCGCCCCATAGCGTTCCATCCGCGCCCAGGCCCAGACCGTCCAGGATAATGCCGAAGGTGGCGTCCCCCCCCTCCGTCAATCCGATACCGGCATCCGCCAGGCAGGCGGCCATATGGGCATGATGATGCCCCACGGACACCAGCCGGGCGCCGCATTCCCGCGCCATCGCGGCGCCCAGCGTGGTCGAGAGATAATCCGGATGGGCGTCAACGGCGATCACCGCCGGCGTGAAATCGAACAGGTCGCGGTAGAGACGCAGCAGGACCCGGTAGTCATCGAGGGCGGCCGCGTTTTCCAGGTCGCCGACATGCTGGGACAGGATGGCTTGCCCCTCCCGCAGCAGGCAGAAGGTCGCCTTCAGCTCGCCGCCCATGGCCAGGGTGGACGGCAGATCGCCGAAGCCCGGTGGTAGAGGCAACGGCGCCGGAGCGTAACCCCGGGCCCGGCGCAGGATGGCGGGCGCACCGCCGGTGGCAGCGACCACGCTGTCGTCCAGGCGGTTGAGGATGGCGCGGTCGTGCATCAACCAGGCATCGGCCAATCCGGCCAGGCGGGCCCGCGCGTCCTCGTTGGTGATGACTTGCGGTTCATCCGACCGGTTGCCCGACGTCATCACCAGGGGGCCGTCCACCCGGGCCATCAGCAGGTGATGCAGCGGCGTGTAGGGCAGCATGAAACCCAGATGGTCCTGGTCCGGCGCCAGCCCGTCCGGCAGCGGCGCGCCATCGGGCCGCCTGGGCAGCAGCACGATGGGCGCCGCAGGCGATTGCAACAGGGCGCAGGCCGCGTCGTCCAGCCGGCAATACCGGCCGACCTCATCCACCGATCGGGCCATCACCGCGAAGGGCTTGGCATCGCGCGCCTTGCGCCGCCGCAATTCCGCGACTGCCTTGGTGTTGGCGGCATCACAGGCCAGGTGGAAGCCACCGATACCCTTCACGGCGATGATGCCGCCGGCGCACAGCAGCGCGGCCGCCGCGTCCAGCGGGTCCGCCCCCTCCTCCGGGGCGGGCTCCAGCCACAGCCGGGGACCGCAGGCGGGGCAGGCCGTCGGCTGGGCATGGAAGCGGCGGTCGGCGGGGTCGGCGTATTCGGCGGCACAGTCCGGGCACATGGTGAAGGCTGCCATGGCCGTGTTGGCGCGGTCATAGGGGATGGCGCTGACGATGGACAGCCGGGGACCGCAATGGGTGCAGTTGCCGAAGGCATAGCCCTGGCGCCGGTCGGCGGAGTCGAACAGTTCCGCCCGGCAGGCGGGGCAGGTGGCCGCGTCGGGCACGATGCCTGTCCGCGTTAATCCGGCGGCACTGGCGGCGATGGTGAAGCCATGGGGCGCCGGACCACGGTGGGGGACGACCTCGATGGCGTCGATGCGCGCCAGGGGCGGTGCCTCGCGGCGTAGCCGGTCCTGAAAGCCGTCCAGCGCCGCAGGATCACCCCAGGCGTGGATGATCACGCCTTCCCCGTCATTGGCGACATCACCGGCAATATCCAGCACGCGGGCCAGGCGCCATACGTGGGGCCGGAAGCCTACCCCCTGGACCAGGCCCCGCACCCGGATGCAACGGCCCGCCATGGCGCCGGCGGCCTCCATCAATGCACCGTGCAGACCATGCAGGGGTCGAAGGAACGGACGATGTGCTGCACGGCCACCGGATCGCCCTCCCCCTCGCGGACGGGGGCGCCGCGCAACGCCTGCTCCAGCGGGCCGGGCGTGCCGGCGGCGTCGCGGGGGGAGAAGTTCCAGGTGGTGGGGGCGATGATCTGGTAATTGGCGATGCGCCCACCCTGGATGGTCACCCAATGACCCAGGGAGCCCCGGGCGGCCTCCGTCAGGCCAGCCCCCTCGCCCACCATCGGCAGGGGTGTATGGTCGATGAAGGGAGCCGCCGGGTCGACGGCGCGCACCCAGCGTTCCATGGCCATGGTGACCAGGGCGACCTCCAGCAGCCGCGCCACCACCCGCGCCTCGACCGTCGCGCCGTCCCGTGCCACGAGGTCGCGCGGCAGCGGGTGCCCCGCGACCAGCTGCCGCGACAGGGCGCCCACCTCCGCCACCTCCCCGTCCAGGCGCGGCGCCTTGCACCAGGAGTAAGCGTCGTCCCGCGCGGCATCCGGCGGCATCCCCGGCTCGCGCGGGGGGCGCGGTGCCGCGTCCGGGTCGGACCGGTACCAGGCGTGGCTGACATCCTCCGTGATGCGGTCGACCGGCAGGATGCTGCCGACGCCCTGCCTGAACATACCGCGCGGGAACAGCGGCCCTTCCGCGGAGGGATAGGCGCCGAAGCTCATATGCCGCAGGTCGGTACGGCCCAGGCGGTTCAGGCCAACCGCCTGGGACACGGCGACGAAGCGGGCGAAGTCACCCCGATCCACCCGCGCCTCCATCCAGGCCAGCAAAGCGTCGCGGGTCGACAGGGCCGCCACCGCCTCAAGCGCATCGGCGAACAGGGTGCGCTCCAGGAAGCGGCGGAAGGCGGCCAGCAGGGCGCCCAGCCGCGCCAGTTCGGCCCGCGATACGGCGCGCGTCGATCCGCCGGGCTGAACCGCCAGGGTATGGGGCCATTTGCCGGCCAGGATGCCCAGCAGGTTCATCAGCTCCGCCCGGGCGGGCAGGAACTCCTGCGCAGCGCCGCCCTTCACCGCGGTGAACCGCGCGGCCGTGCCCGCATACCAAGGCTCCCCCGCGTAAACGGCGCGGGCGAAGTCGGGCATGAAGAACAGATAGAAGTGCGTCAGGTGGTCGGCGACGTTCTCCACCGCGTGGATCAGATTCATGGCCAGGCCGCCATTGGCCGGCAAGGGCCCGGAACCCGTCGCCGCCAGCGCGCGCGCCGCGGCCACGGATTGCGACACGGAACAGATGCCGCAGATGCGCGGCGCGTAGACCAGCGCGTCCAGCGCCGGCTTGCCCACCAGCATGGCCTCGAACCCGCGATAGAGCGGGGAGACGACGCGGGCATCGGCCACCATGCCGGCGCTGATGTCGAGGCGCACCTCAAGATCGCCCTCGACACGGTTGAAAGGACCGACGATCAGGCGGCTCATGCGCTGTCCTTGCGCTTGTCATGGGGAAGAAGGACCGGTGCTGGCCGTGCGGCGTTGTCGCGCAACCGCTTGGGCGTCGCCGCCTTGGACAGGGATGCCAGCGCCACGAACCACGCCTTGGGCATGTCCGTCGGCAGGCCGATGGGTATGCCGGCCACCTTGGGTGTGACAGCGAAGGCGTGGCCCGGCTCCTCAAACCCCGGGGCCGTGCAATTGATGCACGCGTAGTTGCCGTCCAGGCAGGAGCCGCCGCCGTTCCACGGCCGGATGTTGCAGTCGGCCCGTGCCTGTGTGCCCTTGCAGCCCAGATTCTCCATCATGCAGCCCAGGTCGCCCGGCTGTTCCGCACTGGCCTTGAACTCATAGAATTCGTTGCGGGCGCAGCCGTGGTGGACCAGGTGGGCGGTATAGGCCAGGGGGCGCTCCCACTCATCCAGGTCAGCCGCGCTCAAGGTGCCGGCGCCGATCTGCAGCAACGTGTCGGTGAACCAGCCGGGGTGGATGGGGCAGCCGGCGATATTGATGACGGGCAGACCCTTGGCGGAGCGGAATCCCGCCCCCAGCAGGCCGCCGACGCGGGTGCCGTCATAGGCCAGGCCGCACGCCTCCACCTCGTTGCCGCCGGCGGCGGTGATACCGCCGAAGGCGGCGCAGCTGCCCACGGCCACGACATAGCCGGCCCGGCGGGCGATGGCGGCGATCCAGTCGCGCATGGGCTTGCCCGTCCCGGCCATCAGGTGGAAGCGGCCGGTGCCGCCGGGCCCGTTGATGACCGACCCCTCCAGGCACAGGATGTCCACCGGCTGGTCGCCCGCGGCTGCGGCCTCCAGGATGGCCCGCGCTTCCCCGCCCGTCGCCTCGCTGAGGGACGGGTGCCACAGCAGTTCGACGTTGGCCGCCGCCAGGGCCGTCAGCAGATCCGGCTTCTCCGCCCCCAGCAGGGACAGGGTGCAGCCGCCGCAGCCGCCGGATTGCAGCCATAAGAGCCGCAGCGGGCGGGGCGGTTCAGATACTGCGGTCATCGACCGGCACCTTCAGGGTAAAGGCGGCGCCACCGCCTTCCGCTTCGGCGTGGCTCAGGCTGCCGCCCAGTTTTTCTGCCATGTTGTAGCTGACGTACAGCCCCAGGCCGGTACCGCTGCCGATGGGCTTGGTGGTGAAGAAGGGCTCGAAAATCTTGCCCTGGTTCTCCGGCGGGATGCCAGGGCCGTTGTCGGCGACCGTCAGGACGATCCACCCGTCCTGTTCCCCCGCTGTGATGCGGATAAGGGCGCCGTCGCGGCCGTTCACGGCGTCCACCGCGTTCTGCACCAGATTGACCAGGATCTGGTGCAGCTGGCCCTTGAGGCCCACCACATCCAACGCGGCCGGCAACTCCAGCCGCACCTCCGGCTTGGTGCGCTGCGTCTTGATCACCCAGTCGGTGGCCGTGTGGATCAGGCGGACCAGATTGAACGCCTCGGGCTCCTCACGCTGGTTGGAGGAGAAGCGCCGCAGATCCTGCACGATGTCACGCACCCGCTCCGCCCCTTCCAGCGTGCCGTCGACCAGGGGGCCTATGTCGGCCAGCACCTTGTCGATGCGCAGGCTGTCGCGCAGGGCTGCCAGCTCCGCCCGCGGCTTGCCGGCATCGATGGCCGCGAGATAGCCGGTGATGGCGGCGCCATACCGCTTCAGCGCGTACATGTTGCCGAACACGAAGCTGATGGGGTTGTTGAGTTCGTGCGCCACCCCGGCCACCAGCCGGCCCAGCGCCGCCATCTTTTCCGACGTCAGCAGCTGCTGCTGGGTCTGCCGCAGGCGCTGGTGCGCCTTGTCCAGATCCCGGTAAGCGCGCAGCAGTTCGCCCACGGGCCGGCCGGCCAGGACCATGCCCGCGAACCGGCCGCGCGCATCGCGACGGGGCGCCCCATTCACGGATACCGCCGCCCGCTGGCCGTCCGCCGCCAGCAGGTGCCAGCCCTTGTCCTCGATGGCGCGCCCCTCGGCCAGGCAGGCCCGGATGTCGGCATGGTCGGCGGGATCGAACAGATCCAGCAAGGGGACCGCCAGTAAATCACCCTCCTCCCGCCCCAGCGCCGCCGTCAGCGCGGCGTTGACCCGCAACACGGCGCCGGCCGCGTCGCAAACGATCAGCACGTCATTCATGGCCCCGAGGACGGAGTGCATGAAGTCGCGCGCCTGCTGCAGGCGCTGGTTCTGTTCCTCCAGCGCCACCTGCGAGGCCACGAGGTCGCTGTAGACCACGTCCATGCGGCGGATGACGTCGATCCACAGCTGTTCACCCTCGCCTTCCGCCTCTGGCGGCCGGTCCCCGAAGGGCAGCGCCGGCTCGTGGCTGCCCATGGCTCAGCCCCCCGTCACGCGCTTGGGCGCCCCAGGGGGCGCCGCAGGGGGTGCCAGAGGGTGGACGTTCTCCAGCCCGTAGCGTTCCAGCTTGGCCCGTAACCCAACGCGGGACAGCCCCAGTTCCCGCGCCGCTTGGCTTTTGTTCCAGCGGTGGCGGATCAGGGTTTCCCGGATGATGCGCGCCTCCATGGCGCTGACCCGCTCGCGCAGGTCGCCGGCCAGGCCGGCGATGTCGGCGAAATCGTCCTCGCGCGCGCCGACCCCGTGCGGTTCCGCCCGCAGGATGTGGGGGGACAGCAGATCCGCCTCCAGCCGCCGGCCTTCCGTGGCCCGCACCATCAGGCGCTGCACCTCATTCTGCAGCTCGCGGACATTGCCCGGCCAGTCATAGCGGGCCAGGCACTCCAGCGCTTCCGGCGAAATTCCGGGCACGCGCTTGCCCATCTGCGCCATGGCGCGGTCCAGCAGCACCTCCACCAGCAGGGGCAGGTCGCCCTTGCGGTCCTTCAGGTCGGGCAGGCGGATGATCATGCCGGCCAGGCGATAGAACAGGTCGGCGCGGAAGCGCTTGGCCCGAACCTCCTCCTCCAGATCCTTGTTGGTGGCGGCGATCACCCGCACCTCCACCTTGCGCGTGCGGGTTCCCCCCAGGGGCCGTATCTCCCCCTCCTGCAGCACACGCAGCAGCTTGACCTGGAAGGCGGGGGAAACCTCGCCGATTTCATCCAAGAAGACGGTGCCGCCGTCCGCCCGCTCGAACAGGCCGACATGGTCCTCGATGGCGCCGGTGAAGGCGCCCTTCTTGTGCCCGAACAGCTCGCTCTCCAGCAGTTCGTCGGGCAGGGCGCCGCAATTCTCCACCACGAAGGGCTGGTTCCAGCGCAGCGAGCCATAGTGCAGGGCGCGCGCCGCCAACTCCTTGCCCGTGCCGGAGGAACCGAACAGCAGGACCGGCACGTCGAAGGGCGCCACTTGGGCCAGGCTGCCGCACACGGCCTCCATGGGGCTGCCCTTCGCGCGCACGATGCCGTCGTCGAAATTGTAGGCGCGGCGCAGCTTCTCCTTCCGCTCCCCCACCACGCGGGACGCGGCGGCCGGCAGCATCTTCATCTCCACCGCCAGCAGTTCGTTCTGCCGCTGCAAGGCATAGAGGCGGCAGGCGCCCTTTAATGTCAGCAGCAGGTTTTCCGGGTGCCAGGGCTTCGTGACGTACTGAAAGATGCCGGCCTGGTTGATGCCGTCAATGATGTCATGGGCGTCGGTATAGCCGGAGATGATCATGCGCACGACCTCCGGCCAGCGCTCCTTGACCTCCGTCAGGAATTCCACGCCGCTGCGTTCCGGCATGCGCTGGTCGCACAGCACCACCTGCACCGGATTGTCGGCCAGCCGCCGCTCGGCCTCGATGGTGCTGGCGGCGGTCAGCACGTCGAAGTCCTCCTCCAGGATACGCCGCAGCGATTCCAGGGAGCGCAGTTCGTCATCGACGATCAGGACGGTGGGAAGGTCGGCCATCGCTCCTCTCCGCTAGCAGATGCGCGGAAGCTGTTCGCCCGACAGCCAGTCAACCACGCGCTGGCCGCCGATGGCCGTCGTCATGCGGACGAAGCCGGGCTGGCCCACGGTAACATGACCGATCAGCGCCGCGTCACGGCCTTCCGCATGGTCCCGCATCACTGCCAGCAGCGTCTCCGCGTCCTCCGGCTCGCAAACACAGACCAGCTTGCCTTCATTGGCGATGTTGAGTGGATCCAGGCCCAACAGCTCGCAGGCCGCCGCTACCTCCGGCCGGACCGGGATGGCCCGCTCATCCAGCAGCATGCCCACGCCGGCGGCGTTGGTCAGTTCGTTCAGCGTGGCGGACAGGCCGCCCCTGGTAGGGTCGCGCAGGACCGCGATGCCCGGGACGACAGCGACCATGTCGGCCACCATGCGGTGCAGGGCGGCACTGTCGGACCGGATTTCCGTGCCGAATTCCAGGCCCTGGCGCTTGGACAGGATGGCGATGCCATGGTCGCCGATGGGGCCGGACAGCAAGACGGCCTGCCCAGGGCGCAGCCGGCGTGGGCCGATGTCCACGCCCGCCGGCACCACGCCGATGCCGCTGGTGGTGATGAAAACGCCGTCGCCCTTGCCGCGCTCCACCACCTTGGTGTCACCCGTCGCCACCGGCACGCCGGCCGCCCGGCAAGCTTGCCCCATGCTGGCGGCGATGCGGTCCAGGTCCGCCAGGGGAAAGCCTTCCTCGATGATGAAGGCGGCGGTCAGCGCCACCGGGCGGGCACCGGCCATGGCCAAGTCGTTGAGCGTGCCGTGCGCGGCCAGGGAACCGATGTCGCCACCGGGAAAGAACAAGGGCGAGATGACATGGGCATCCGTCGTCACGGCGATGCGGCCAGAACCGGCGTCGATGCGCGTCGCGTCGTGCCCCTGGTCCAGCAGCGGGTTCGCCAGGTGGCGCAGGAAGATGTCGCGGATCAGCCGGGCCATGGCCCGGCCGCCGCCACCGTGGCTCATGTCCACGGCACCGGAAAGATCGGGGGACGGGGTGGTCATTCGGCCGCCATCTCCGCCAGGGTTTCCATTCGCCGGTAGGTCCAATAGGCGGCGCACGCCCCTTCGGAGGAAACCATGCAGGCGCCCATGGGCGTTTCCGGCGTGCAGGCCTTGCCGAACAGCTTGCAGTCCTTCGGCTTCTTCACGCCGCGCAGGATGGCGGGACATTCGCAGGACTTGGTCTCGCGGCTCCGCTTCTCGCTGAGGGTGAAGCGTTTCTCTGCGTCGAAGGCAGCATACTCCGCCCGGATGGCCAGTGCGCTGTCCGGCACGCTGCCCAGCCCACGCCATTCGAAGCTGGGCCGCAGCTCAAAGATGCCATCCACCAGTTCCTGCGCCTTGGCGTTGCCGTCCCGCGTCACCACCCGGGTGTATTGGTTCTCGACCTCCACTCGCCCCTCGTTCACCTGATGTATCAGCATGAGGACCGACTGCATCACGTCCAGCGGCTCGAACCCGGCGATGACCACCGGCTTGGCATAGCGGGCGGCCAGGAACTCATAGGGCCGGGAACCGATAATGGTGCTGACGTGCGAGGGGCCGAGGAAGCCGTCCAGGCGGGCGGCCTGACTGGGATCGATCTCCGGCGCCTCCAGGATATGGCGGATGGCAGGCGGGGTCAGCACATGGTTGCAGAAGACGGAGAAATTGGCGATGCCCTCCGCCTGGGCCTGGACGATGGCGGCCGCGCTGGGCGGGGTGGTTGTCTCGAACCCGATGCCCAGGAAAACCACCTCGCGCCCCGGATTGGCGCGGGCGATGTCCAGCGCGTCCAGCGTCGAATAGACCATGCGGATGTCGGCGCCATCTGCCTTGGCCTTCAGCAGCGACCGCCGTCCCGTGCCCGGCACGCGCAGCATGTCGCCATAGCTGCACAGGATGACGCCGTGCCGTTCCGCCAATTCGATGGCGTCGTCCAGGCGGCGGGCGGGCAGGATGCAGACGGGACAGCCGGGGCCGTGCACGAAGCGCACATTGGCCGGTACCAAGTCCTGCACGCCATAGCGGAAGATGGCGTGGGTGTGCCCGCCGCAGAACTCCATGAAATTATAGTCGCGCGCCGGGTCCGCCGCCGCGGCGATGGCGGCGGCCAGGGTGCGCGCCAAATCCCGGTCGCGGAATTCATCAACGTATTTCATGCACCACCCCCGCGCTCTTCGCTGTCGCGCCCATATCCGCCACCTCGGCCTGCAGCAGTCCCGCCTCGGCCATCATGGCCAAGGTGCGCCGCGCCTCCTCCTCACTGACACGGTGCAGGGCGTAGCCGACGTGCAGCAGCACGTAGTCGCCCACCGCAACCTGCTCCAGCAGGGCCACGGAGACCTGCTTGGCGATGCCGCCGACCGAGACGCTCGCCATCGCGCCGTCATGCAGCGCCGTCACCAGCGCGGGTATGGCCAGGCACATGGTTCCCCCTATTCCGCTGCCTGGGAGGGCCGGCCGGACAGCGCCATGAGGCGGGCGCCGCGGACCCAATCCAGCCAGGCCTGCATGCCTTCGCCCGTGCGGGCCGAAACCTTCAGCAGGCGCACCCGGTGATTGACCTTGCGCGCATTGGCCATGGCCAGGTCGACGTCGAAGTCGAGATGGGGCAGCAGGTCGGTCTTGTTGATCAGCACCAGGTCGGCGGCGGCGAACATGTCCGGGTATTTCAGGGGCTTGTCCTCCCCCTCCGTCACCGACAGGATCGCCACCTTGTGCGCCTCCCCCAAATCGAAAGCCGCCGGGCATACCAGGTTGCCGACATTCTCGATGAACAGGACGGAACCGTCGGCAGGATTCAGGTGGTCGACGGCGTGGCCCACCATGTGGCCGTCCAGGTGGCAGCCCTTGCCGGTGTTGATCTGGATGGCCGGGGCGCCCGTGGCGCGGATGCGGTCGGCGTCGGCGCTGGTCTGCTGGTCGCCCTCGATGACCGCGCAGGGGAACTCACCCGCCAACATGCCCAGCGTGCGGCACAGCAGCGTCGTCTTGCCGGACCCCGGGCTGGACACCAGGTTCAGCGCCAGGATGCCCGCCTCGGCGAACCGCGCGCGGTTGGCGGCGGCATAGCCGTTGTTCTTGCCCAGGATGTCGGCCTCGATCTGAATCAGGCGCGCCTGGCTCATGCCCGGGACGGCAGTGCCCGCAGGCCCGCCGCCGTAATCCAGCGTCCCGTCCGCGCCGTGGTGGTGATGATCATGGTCATGATGGTGATGGTGGTAATCGTGGTCATGATCATGGTGGTGATCATGTCCATGGGTGTCGACCTCGATCTTGACCTGGCCCTCGCCGCATCCGCAGACCGTACACATCACGTCACCTCCAGTTCGCGTATCTTCATCTCTTCCCCGCCCGTCACTTGGATCTGGTGCGAGCCGCAGCGGGGGCATGGGTCATAGCGCCGGCCGATTGTCACGGTCACGGCACAGGGCAGGCACCAGGCGGTGCCGGCCGTCTCGACGATCTCCAGCCGGGCGGCGGCGGCCACGCTGCCGCGCATGACGACGTCGAAGCCGAAGCGCAGCGCCTCCACCTCCACGCCGGACAGGGCGCCGATTTCCAGGCACACCCGTTCCACCCGGCTGAAATGCCGGGTCCGGGCCTGTTCCTCGATCAGGACGCGGATGTTCTCGCAGATGGCCATCTCATGCATCAGGCCAACTCCACCGCGTAGTCCACACACGGGTCCAGCGCCAGCATCATCACCTCGGCCCATCGTGCGCGATCGGCGGACGGCCACGCGCGTAGCCCCTGGATCTGCCGCTCCGCCCACCCACCCGGCGCGAAAGCGCGATCCGTGGGTGACAGGATACGATAGCGCTCCACCCGCCCGGCCACCACGCCCACCTCATGGACCAGGGTGCCCCGGGCGCAGGGCACCGACGCCATCCCCCAGCCCGGCCCGGCCGTCGTGCCACGCAAGGGGGCGGCATCACCGGCGCGCAACACGTTCAGGCGTGCCGGCACGCGGCAAAGATCGATCAGCCGGGCGACATGGCAGGCGATGAGCGAACCGGCAGGCAGGGCGCGGGACAGGAGGGGGTGGTCGGCATGACGCGCCGCCAGCGACCCCGGATCCACCTCGCCCGTCGGCGTCAGCATCGACGCGTCGAACAGGGTGGCGATGAAGCGCGCGGCCACCGTACGGCCAGCCCCGGCCCAGCGGGCCAATTCGACCGTCGAGGTCATCGCCAGCCACCGTTCGGGCGACAGGCCGGCCACCGCCTCCCCGATCAGGACTGCGGGGTCATCGGCGGCGGAGAGCGCCATAAAGGCGCGCGCGGCGGCCAGATCCGGCGCCTCCCCCAGCAGGCGGGCCCAGTCCAGGCTGATGCGCAGGGCGTGCTCCCGCACCACCTCCGTCCATGTCCGGATTTCACGCGCCATCAGTTCACCGGTGGTGGCTTCCAGGCCCAGCGCCGCTTCCATCGCCAGCTCCGCCGCATGCCCCTGCGCATTGGCGCAGATGGCGAACAGCGCCCGGACCAGGGATGGCACCCGTTCCACCGGCGCGGCCGCCAGCAGGCCCGTGACATCACCACGTGGCGCGTAGCTTAGCGCGGCCGTGCCCCCGGCATCGGCCGGAAGCCGCAGGATGATGGCCGGGCGGGTCATGATCCCGCCTGCGATGGTCCCGTCTGGCCCAGGCCGAACAGCGCACGCCGGCTGGGCGGCGCCGTTGGTTCCGGCTTGGCGGGCGCAGGGACAGCAGGATTCCCCGCCCAGATCGTGGCCATGCCATCGTCATCGGCGTCCGGCTCAGGCGCCGCCATGATTTCCGCAAGGGCGGCGTCCGCCGTCGCCACTGCCGTCTCCTGATCCGCGAAGTCGAACATGGGGGAGAACAAGGAGCAGCTCCAATACCCGCCCAACTCCTCCTCATGCCCCCAGATGCCTTCGTACCTGCCGGACGGCAACGCCAGGGCCGCCTTCGCCCCCACCTGCCGGGGCCCTTCCTCCGCCACGGGCAGCAACAGCAGGTTCATGAACCACGGGGTCACCAGCACGCCCACCCAATGCCCGCCATGGCGGTGCAGCCCCCGCATCGCCACCGACAGCGCCGGGTTCATCACCGGAACGCCGGCCATGCGCGTCGCCGCGATACGGGCGAAGACGGTCTCGATGCGGGTGGAAAGGGCGGGCGCGTCGGTCATTCGTCAGCAATCACCATAAAGCCGGCCTTGGCGCTGTCGCACTCGGGGCAGGTCCAATGCTCCGGCAGGTCCGCGAAGGCCGTGCCGGGCGGCACCTGCCAGTAGGTGTCGCCCACCGCCGGGTCGTAGACATGCCAGCAGATCTTGCACTCCAGCTTCGTCCCGGGGCTGATCTTGCTGACATCGCCCCCGAACGATCCGGCGAAGAAATGATCCGTCACCGGTAAATCTCCATGATCTCGCGCAGTCGTTCGGCGGAATCCGCCAAGTCCTCCTCCGCCGCCAGGGCGACCTGCGGGATGGGGCAAATCTCGATGCTGTTGAGAATCAGCGTGTCCTGGGAATTGAAGTACTGCGTCCACCAGCAGCCTCGCGTCCCCGTCGACCGGATGCGGCAGTTGCCGTAGCCGCGCGACAGGATGACAAGGCCGCCGCGCCCCAGCGCCTCATCCAGGAAGGCCAGGTCCTCCTCGGTATGGGGCAGCAGGGACAGGTTGATGACATGGCCCGCGCCGCCGGCCTCCCCGACGCGGGGAATATGCTCATTGATTTCGGCGATCAGCGGCGGCGCGTTGAAGATGTTGGGGCGTGCCGTTTCCGGCAGGACGGCCGCGCCCCTCGCGCCGTTGAAGGCGCGCTCGACCAGCCCTGTCGGGAAAGGGGCACAATCGACATAGTCGCGCAGGCGCCGGCCGGCGGCGTCGCTTTCGCGCACCCGCCATACCCCGGCGAAGACGGATTCCTGGGCCTGGACGTCGGTCCCGAACACCACCGATACCTCGCCCTCGCCCAGCAACTGGTCCACGAACGCCAGGTTGGCGGCATCCAGTCGCGTCAGGTCCACCCGCTGCGGTCCCGCGCCGTCCACCGCGCGGATCAAGGCCGCCAGGATGGCGTGACCCGCCGCCACACCCTGCGGCACCGCCTGGGCGGCATCCGCCTCCGGCACGTTGGCGGCGGAGAAGATGGCCATGCCGTCGGGCATCACCATGTAGTCCAGCCGGCCGCCGTCGAAATCTTCGGGCTGGCTGCCGGGCCCGACCAGGGCACCGCCATGGGCGTCGTTCATCAGTCTCTCCTCAATGCACAGCGTCGGTGCCGCAGCCGGCGGGCAGGCGGAAGGCAGGGGGAACGCTGGGTTCGCGCCCGAGGATTTCGGGAATCTCACGCATATAGTCCGCCCAGTCGCGGATGCCTTCGATGGCGCCCAGATAGCCGCCCAGGCGCAGGAAGACCAGGGCGGGATAGCGAGCGAAGCGGAAGCGCCGCTGTAGCGCGCGCTCATCCGCCCGTGCGGCGATCAGGGGCACGACATGGCCGCCCATGGCACCGTCCAGCTCCGGCAGGATGGCGGCGACATCGTCGCTCTCCGCCACCCGCCAGTGGTCGCCGGACAGGAACAGCATCGCCAGCGGCTCCCCGGCGCAGATATCCGCCAGCTCCGCCTCCCCCACCACCCGGTAGTCGCACCGGGCCATGACGGACTGCAGCAGGGGGGAAAAGTCGTCGCGCGCATCGCTCATGCTTCAGGCTCCGGAGTGGGACGCAAATGGCTGGGTAGTTGAGGTTCACGGCCGATCAGGTCGGCGAAGGCGGCGTCCAGGTCGGCCGGTTGCCCCCGCATGACCGCCTCTAGGGCGCTCAGCGCCGCCAGGGACCGCTGGGCGGCCTCAGGGCTCATCACCTCCCGCGCGGCGCCCAGAAAGGTCATGAGCCAAACGCCCGGGGCGACGTCGCCCACCAGGCTGGTGTCGATGGATAGTATCTCCGCGCCGGACCGGCAGCGGGCATGGCCGGCGCCGATCTCCACCACCTGCATGGGAATGCCGATGCACATCAGGCGTCCATCCCGGGCGCGCCCGCCATGGGGTGGGCTACAAGGGGGTGGGCCACCAGGGCCTGCATCTCCACCTCGAAATCCGCGGGCCCCGTCCAGCCGCCGGCGCCCAGTACCCGCGCGTCGCCGCCGCGGAAGGCCGTCGCCTCGTCCGGACGTTCCGCCTCATAACGGTCCAGCATCATTTCCAGCGACCCAATCCCCTGCTCCGCCGGCAGCGGCACCGGGCGCGGGGTGGCGGCGACGCCAAAGCCCGCCAGATACTCCAGCGCCAGCGCGATGGCCGGCTCCACCTGGGCTTTGACCTCCGGCCGCAGGCTGCCACCAAAATCCTCCAGCTCAACCGGTTGCACGCCGATCAGCAGCTGGTGGGCGGGGCTGTCGCCCATCATCTCCGCCATGGCCAGTACCTCCTGGAAGCCGGTCTGGTGCAGGGAAATCTTCTTGGCACCCAGAAACTTCGGCACCTCCGCCCCCTCCACCCGCTTCAGGGTGCCGGGCGGCAGGGCGTAATCGACAGCATCGAAGACGACAAGGATGTCGGCCTCGCGGATTTCCTGAACCAGGTAGATGCCCTGCGTGCCGCCGTCGATCAGGCGGACGTTGGCAGGAAAGGCATAATGGCGGTGCATGTGCTCCACAGCCCGCACGCCGAACCCTTCGTCGGCCCACAGCAGGTTGCCGATGCCCAGCACCAGCACGCGGGGTCCGCTTGCCGTCATCACTTCCACGCCTTTCACTCCCCTGTCATCCGACGGGCCGGATGTTGGGGGTGGTTCAGCAAGGGACATGCCAGCGCACCGTTCAGCGCCGAAACGGCTGAAGCTTTGGGGGATGGCGGGCCATCCTCAGCGCCTTACCGGATAGAATCCTTCCAGTTGGAAGGGGAACTGGAAGTTCATTTTCCAAATGAAAAAGGGGGCCGCGAAGCCCCCCTTTCCGATTGGAAACTTGCCTGGACCTCAGGGTTCGTCGGTGGGCCCGCCATCGCGGAAGGTGCGCCAGCCCGAGAACATCGAGGAGATGATGGACTGCCGGGACATGATGTCCTCCCGCACGGCGGCATAGATGTGGACGATGGCGAAGATCACGATCACCCACATGGCCATGTGGTGCCAGGTGTGAACCGTCTGGCTCTGCCCGAACAGGGGAATGACCCAGCTGGTGAACAGCCGGTGGATCCAGCCCGGCCCCTGGCCCTCGCCATACAGGGCCAAGCCGGTGACGATCATGAATAGCGTGCCCCACACGAACAGGACGTGCATGGACAAGATGGCCAGCGGGTTGTGCCCGCTGTACTTCTTGGGCTCGCGCTCCAGCATGGCATACCAGCGGATCTCATGGATCACGCCCAGCCAGAAGCTTTTGCGCCACACCGGCGGCCGGAAGATTTCGCGGGCGTGGTCGTTGCCCACGAAGGACCAGTAGAAGCGGAAGACGAAGCCGACGACCAGGATCTGCCCCGCCGAGAAATGCAGGAAGCGGATCCAGCCGAACAGGAAATGGGCGCTGGGCTCACCATGGATGGACGGCGGGGGTGAGCCGATCAGATAGCCCGTAACGCACAGTACCAGGATGGCGGCGGCATTGGCCCAGTGCCACAAGCGCACCGGCGCCTCATAGACGTAAACCGCCTCTTCCTTATGTGTTCCCGCCTTATGAGTTCCCAGGGAGGCCTCGCTCATGGCGCGTCCCCCCTTACAGTGCGGCGAGCGCGAGGCCCGCGACGCCCAGGGTCAGGCCGGAAGCCCAACGCCCCCAGCGGGTGGCCAGCAGGCCGCTGCCCAGGCGCCAGCCGGCGGCGTGCAGCAGGGCCGACGCCACCATGAAGCCGGCAAAATAGCCCGGCAGGTGGCCTCCCGCCTCCATGCCATGGGCATAGCCATGCACCGTGGCGAACAGGGCGATAAGGCCCAGGCCCGCGGCGTCGGGCAGTAGGGGGGCCACGATCAGCATCAGGCCCAGCAAGGTCACCGACAGCGCCGCCAGCGTGTCCACCGGGGTGAAGGCGCCGCCGGCCAGGCCGGCCAGCGCGCCGACCGCCAGCATGGCCACGAACAGCGCCGGCGCCTGCCAGGCGCGTGCCGCCGGCCGGGTGGCCGCCCACAGGCCAACCGCCAGCATGGCCGCCAGATGGTCCAGGCCTGTCAGCGGGTGGATGATGCCGGCGGCGAAGCCCCCGTCATGCCCCGGATGGGCCACGGCCGGGGTGGCGGTGAAACCCGCCGCCAGGACAGCCGCCGAGACGCGGGGGACCGATTTCGTGATGAAGCTCTTCATAGGATCAGTCTCCTTGGTTCAGCGGACTTTGACTTCGGCCAATTCCTGCCCGTCCGGCCCCATGACATGGGTGGAGCAGGCCAGGCAGGGATCGAAGCTGTGCAGCGTGCGCAGGATTTCCACCGGCTCTTCCGCACGGGCCACCTTGGTGTTCATGAGCGACGCTTCGAAGGCGCCGATATTGCCCTTGTTGTCGCGCGGGCTGCCGTTCCAGGTGGTGGGTACCACGCACTGGTAATTATCGATCTTGCCGTCCTTGATGCGGATCCAGTGGGCCAGCGCGCCGCGCGGCGCCTCGGTGAAGCCCACGCCCTTGACCTCGGACGGCCAGGTCTTGGGATCGAACTTCGCCGTGTTGGCGGTCGAGGTGTCGCCCGCCTTGATGGTGGCGATCAGCTTGTCCAGGAAATAGCGTTGCTTGCGCGCCGCCCACTGGGCCTCCAGCGCACGCGCCGCTGTCCGCCCCAGGGTGGAGAACAGCGCGTCCAGCGGCACGTTCAGCGCCACCAGGGTGCGGTCAACCTGATCCTTGATCTCGGCATTGCCCTGCATGTAGCCGACCAGGTAGCGGGCCAGCGGCCCCACCTCCATGGCATGGCCGCGCCAGCGCGGCGCCTTGATCCAGCTGTACTTCGCCCCTTCGTCCAGCTGGACGATGTTGGTGCTGGTGCCCTTGGCGTTGGGGCCCAGCTGGTAATGGGGTTCGGTCACGCCGTCCCAGGGATGCAGGCCCTTGCTTTCATCCGGGTACTTGTACCAGCTGTGGGGCACGAACTCCTGCACCTGCTCGGGATCGGTCAGGTCGACGGGGTGCACCTCCGACAGCTTGCCGTCGATGATGGCGCCGTGGGGCATCAGCAGGTTGCGGGGGCTGTAGTCGTTGGCCCGGTCGGGGATGTCGCCGTAGGCCAGCACCGACTTGTTCGACAAACCGCCGCCGTACAGCCAGTCCTTGTAGAACCCGCCGATGGCGATGATGTCGGGGATGTAGACGTTCTCCACGAACTCGATGCAGCGATCGGTGATGGAAGAGACGTAGTTCAGCGACGCCATGTTCACCGGCGCGCCCGCTGCCATGTCGCCATCCAGGTTGATGGCGCAGGGAACCCCGCCCACCAGCCAGTTGGGATGGATGTCCTTGCCGCCGAAAATGGTGCGGACGCGCATGATCTCCTTCTGGAAATCCAGCGCCTCCAGATAATGGGTCACCGCCATCAGGTCGGCCTCGGGCGGCAGCTTGTAGGCCGGGTTGGTCCAGTAGCCGTTCTTGAAGGGCCCCAGCTGCCCGGATTCCACGAACTTGCGCAGGCGGGTCTGGATGTCCCGGAAATAGCCCGGGGAACTGTTGGGATGGTGGGGCGAGACGGCCTGCTGCAGTTCCGACGTGGCCTTGGGGTCAGCCTTCAGGGCGTTGACCGGGTTCACCCAGTCCAGGGCGTGGAGGTGGTAGAAATGGACCAGATGGTCATGTACCTGCAGCGACAGCTGCATGATGTTGCGGATGCTGTTGGCGTTTTCCGGAATCTGGATGTTCAGGGCATTTTCCACCGCGCGGACGGAGGTGAGCGCGTGGGTGCCGGTGCAGACGCCGCAGATGCGCTGGGTGAAGGCCCAGGCGTCGCGCGGATCGCGTCCCTTCAGGATGACCTCCAGCCCGCGCCACATGGTGCCGGTGGAGACGGCGTTGCGGATGACGTTGTCGCCGTCGAGGTTGACCTCACAGCGCATGTGGCCCTCGATGCGGGTGACCGGATCGACCACGACGCGCTTGCCGCTGGTGTCGAGCTGGTAGCCGTTGGGTGTCGCAAGCGTGGGCATCAGTCCCGTCCCTCTCTCTTATCGTTGGCACCGCTGTTGGAGCGGGCGCGCTTGACCGCGCTGGCCGCGGCATGCACCGCGGCGGCGGCGCCGACGATGCCGGCCGCCGTGCCGCCGATCTTGTCGGCGTTGGCCTCGATGCCGAAGCCATGGACATCGCTCAGGCGTTCATAGAAGCCGCCCTTGTCCCAGAAGCCGTCCTCGGAACAGCCGATGCAGGGATGACCGGCCTGGATGGGGAAGCTGAGGCCCCCGTTCCAGCGCACGGTGGAGCAGGCGTTGTAGGTGGTCGGGCCCTTGCAGCCGACCTTATACAGGCAGTAGCCGCGGCGCGCGCCCTCATCATCGAAGCTTTCCACGAACTGGCCGGCATCGAAGTGCGGGCGGCGATAGCATTTGTCATGGATGCGCTGGGAATAGAACATCTTCGGCCGGCCCTGCATGTCCAGTTCCGGGAACCGGTCGAAGGTCAGGATATAGGCGATGACCGCCGTCATGACCTCGGCGATGGGCGGGCAGCCCGGCACCTTGATGATGGGCTTCGCCGGCAAGCCGGGCACCTTGTGGATGGGTGTCGCCTGGGTGGGGTTGGGCCGGGCGGCCTGAACGCAGCCCCAGCTGGCGCAGCTGCCCCAGCTGATGATGGCCTTGCAGTGGTCGGCCGCCTTCTTCAACTGTTCCAGGTACGGCTTGCCGCCGATGATGCAGCTCATGCCCTCCTGGTTCAGCGGGGGGTTGCCCTCGCACGCCAGGATGAAGTTGCCTTTATACTTCTCGATGGTCTCGTCGATGATGGATTCGGCCTGGAAGCCCGCCGCCGCCATGATGGTATCGTCATAGTCGAGGCTGATCATCGACAGGATGACGTCCTTGGCCAGGGGATGGGCCGACCGGATGAAGCTTTCCGAACAGCAGGTGCACTCCAGGCCGTGCAGCCACAGCACCGGGATGCGCGGCTTGGTCTCCATGGCGGTTTCGATGGCCCGGGCGTAGGAGGGACCCAGGCCCAGCGCTGCGGCCGTCAGGCTGCAAAATTTGGTGAAGCTTCGCCGGGTGATGCCCTGCCGGCGCATCACCTCGTAAAACGTCTCGCTCGCCATTCCGGCATTTCCTCCAACGTCCCCGGCGGGGCTGTCTCGCTCCGCATCGGTGACATTTGGGCAAAAAGCGTGCCAGGCAAAAAATTGAGGGCGCGAAAGGCTTAATGGTATCGGCGCTTCCCCTCAGGGGTGGAAAGCACCTTTCCAATTGTAAGGTAACCGCGCATGCGGAAGCCACGGCGCCTGACCAGCGGATGGATGAGCCCATGATCGCGGAGGCGCCGTTCCCGCAGCCGCCCTTTGCCTCATCGGCACCCGCGGCCGCGGCGAGCCGTCCCGGCTCTTCCGAGGGTGATCGTCGCTATGGGAATGTACTTCCGCTGGCGTCCCGCGGATCCCTCTGTCCCAGATTGTCCCGCAAAATCCAGCCGAAACGCTGGAAGCGTGGCGTCCCCTACGGGATTCGAACCCGTGTCGCCGCCGTGAAAGGGCGGTGTCCTAGGCCTCTAGACGAAGGGGACATGAGGCGGATGGAGGGTGATCCACCCTATGTGCGGCCACCCTCGGGGATGGCATTCTACGGCAGACTGTGCCGCAGGGGTACAAGATACTGTATTCGCTTGCGGAGGATACGCCACCCCTTGAAAAAATCAGGGCGCCGCAAGCGGGGTGAACATATGGCACATGGCATTGGCCTGACGCAACTGGGTTTCGCAGGTATCAGACATCTTTCTGATGCCGTGCCGGCTCCCACGCGGAAGTGGGGGCGAACAGCCTGCGAGGCTTGGACTCTCCGCGCCCAGGGGTTCTTTGAAGACGGACCTATGGCTTTGCTGGCCGCCAACTTCTGAAGGCCAGGTGGCCTTTGAAAGTCCGCCCCCGCTACCCCGCACTAAAGCGATAGCAACTTACCGGCGTATTGATGCCTTGCTCTTTACCGTGTATCCGGGACCGGACACTGGTGGGGGATGATGTCATGTCGCAGTCGGAACTGGAAAAGCTGAAGGCCCTGATCGCCTCGGACGCGGAAATACTGAAGGGCATAGCCGGCGGGGGTGATGTGAAGGCGGCGGCCAAGGCGCTGGCGGACTTCGCGGCCACGCGCGGCATCCAGCTGACCGCCGATGAGATCGAGGGCGTCTTCGCCGCCCGGGCCGGCAGCGCGCCCACGCAGATGGAACCGCTGGACGACGATGCGCTGGATCACGTTTCCGGCGGCGGCTCCCCCTACTGCATATACACCAAAGGCTGCTACTGCATCTTCACCAAGTAAGACCGGGCAAGTCGCCCGCGGTGACGGCGTCGCCCGTGGACACCCCGCTCCTGGACATCCCGTTCCTGGACATCCTGGCGCCGCTGGTCGACCGGGCGGCGGAGCATCTTGACCGGTCTCTGGCCGGCGGCATCGTGTTGCCGCTGCCGGCCAGGCGGGGCGCGACACGGGCGCTGGCGGCCCGCCTGGGCGAGATTGCCGGCCCGGCCCTGACGGCGGCGTTCCAGGCGGCGGAAGCAGTGCCTGCCATCGCCCGCCTTTATGATGAGCCACCGGCCTGGGTGCCCCGCGACCGCTATCGCGCCTTCGCCGAGGCCGCGCAGGGACCGCAAGCCGCTGCTCTGCTGGCCGACTGGCCCGTGCTGCGCCACCGCCTGGACCGGATGTGCACCGATTGGGTGGACGCCATCACGGCCTTCGCCCGCCATTTCCACCAGGACGCCCCCGCCCTGGCCGTCCGACATCCCGCGTGGCGGGGCGCCGTGCCGGCGGTGATCGACCTCACCCCCGGCCTGTCCGACCCCCATGGCGGCGGCTGCACGGTCATTCGCGTCACCTTGGCCGACGGCACGCGCATCGCCTACAAGCCCCGCGCCCTGGCGGCGGAGGTGGCGTTCGGGCACCTGCTGGACTGGCTGAACGTCGCCGGCACCGCCCCGGCCCACCGCGTCCCGTGGGTGATGGACGGCGGCGACCATGGGTGGATGGAATGGGTGAACCCTGCCCCCCTGCCCGATGCGGCCGGGGCGCACGCCTATATGGAACGGTGCGGCGGCCTTCTGGCCCTCATGTTCCTGCTGCGCGGCAGCGACATCCATCCCGACAACTTGATCCCGGCGGGCCTCTTTCCCGTCATTGTCGACCTGGAATGCCTGTTTCAGCCCGGCCCGGCGGATCTGGGCGTGGCCGATCCCTTTGACGACCCACACCTGTTCACCAACGGCATCCTGCCGGTCTACACCTCCTTCGACGGTGGGGCGACATTGGCGCCCCTGGCCGCCGCCGGCTCCGGCCCCCTGGCACTTAGGCCGCAAACCGTGGTGCGTCACGCCGGCACGGATTGGCTACACCTGGGCGAACAGCCGGTGCCCAGCTTCACCCCCGGTCCCAGCTTGGGCGGCGTCCCCCTGGACGTACGGGATTTCAGCGCGGCGGTCCTGAACGGTTTCCAGGCCACCCTGCGCACCCTGGTCGCACACAAGACGGCGCTGATGGCGCCGGAGGGCGCGCTGGCTCGGTTTCGTAATAGCCGCTGCCGCCTGCTGCTGGCCGCCACCAACCTCTATGGGCTGGTCCTGGCACCCGCGCTGATCGGCGAGGGGGCCAAGGATGAGGCCGCCTTTACCCGACATTTGGCGCGGGCCGCAGGCCGCGCGCCACTGCTGGGCGATCCGGCCGCCTGGCGGCGGGCGCTGGCGGCGGAAGCGCGGGCCCTGGACCGTCTGGACATCCCGGCCTTCACCTTCCGTCCCGGCGACCGCGTGGCCTGGAGCGTTGAA
Organism: Nitrospirillum amazonense; assembly: GCF_007828035.1. Lineage (GTDB taxonomy): Bacteria > Pseudomonadota > Alphaproteobacteria > Azospirillales > Azospirillaceae > Nitrospirillum > Nitrospirillum amazonense. The sequence goes on from NZ_VITV01000003.1 coordinate 764,937, forward strand.
CCCGCCGGCACGGCCGCCAGCCCCTTGGGCCCGGTATTCGCCATCCCCCCGTACGACCAGGTGACGGCGGCCTTCGCCGCATTGGATGACGGTGCGATCAACCGGACAACGGCCCTGCTGCGCGCCGCCCTGCGCCCCCCCGCCCTGCCTCCCCAGGGCGTGGGCTTCGTGGCGGAAGCCATCCCAAGCCCCGACGTCCGCACCACCCTGCGCGCGCTGGCCGACCGGGTGGCCGGTCTGGCCGTGGCTCAGGAACCCGGAACGCAGTGCTGGGTGCGGCTATGGGAGCAGATGCCGGCCCTGACCGCCCCGGCGGGGCCCGGCCTATGCTACGGCGCCGGTGGCATTGCCGTCTTCCTGGCGGAGACCGGGCGCGCCTTGGACGACCAGCGCCTGCTGGACCTGGCGCGGCAGGCGCAGCAGCCCTTGCGGGCCGCCATCCACCGGGGGGAAGCACCACGCCTGGCCCGCCGCTTCGGGCCCGGCTATGGGCGCGGTCTGGGGGGGATGATCGCCGGCTTGGCCTGGTGCGCGAGGCTGCTGGACGACCCGGCCCTGGCCCACGACGCCCTGGCGCTGGCGGTCGCGACGCCCCAGGCCCTGGCGATCGAGAATGGGCCGGTGGGCGATGCGTCCGATGTGATGGACGGTGCCGCCGGCCTGGCCTGGGGCTTGGCCGTCCTGAATCCCGGGCCGATCGTTGCCCAGGCCATGACCGCCTGCGGAGCGGCGCTGCTGGCCGCCTCCCAAACCGATGGCGTGGGCGGGCGGCATTGGCCCGGGCGCCGGCGGGCGGGATTGGCCGGTCTGTCCCACGGCGCCGCCGGTATCGCCACCGCCCTGGCCCACATCCATGCGGCCACCGGCGATGCCCGGTGCCACGCCGCCGCATGGGAGGCCGTGGCCTATGAGAACACGCTGTTCAATCCGGCCGCCGGCGATTGGCGGGCAGGCCGTCAGCAGAGCTCGTCCACATGGTGCCATGGCGCGCCCGGCATTGCCCTGGCCCGCGCGCTCTTGATGGACCTGATGGGGGACAAGGACGGCTGGCTGGCCGGCGACCTGCACACCGCACTGGCGACCTTGCGGGCATCCTCCCTGGGCCAAGTGGACGACCTGTGCTGTGGCGAGGCCGGACGGCTGGAGATCCTGGCCACGCTGGCCGCCCGGTTGCCGGGCGTGGAGGATGAAATCGACACCGCCCTGAACACCCGGCTGGCCGACTGGGCGGCCGGACGGGGCCGACTGATGGCGGCGGACGTGGCGGGCGCACCCGACGATGCCGCCCTGTTCCGAGGCCATGCCGGCCTGGGCCACCTGCTGGTCCGACGTCTGGCACCGGACTTCGCCTGCGACGTGCTGCTGCCCCGTCAGGTGTCTCGCGTCAGTTGACGCCGGGCGAAGGCGGCGAAGAAGCCGTCGCGGGCCATGAGGGTATCGAAGGCGCCCTCTTCCTCCACCCGGCCCTGGTTCAGCACAATGATACGATCGGCCCGCCGCACGGTGCTGAGGCGGTGGGCGATGACCAGGCGGGTGCCGGCGATCTTGTCCAGGCTGGCGGTCACCGCTGCCTGGGTATGGTTGTCCAGCGCACTGGTCGCCTCATCCAGCATCATGATCCGAGGCCGTGCCACCAGGGCACGGGCCAGCAGCAGGCGCTGGACCTGCCCGCCCGACAGGCCCGTGCCGCCGTCGGTGATCAGGGTGTGAAGGCCCATCGGCATGCGCCGCACCTCGTCGGCCAGCGCCACCTGGGCCAGCGCGTCCCAGGCGGCCTCCTGCCCCAGGTGAGTGGCGGCACCCAGCACATTGTCCATCAAGGTCCCGGGCATCAGGCGGCCGTGCTGCAGGACCACGCCGCACTGTCGGCGCACGGCCCGCAGATCCAGGCCCGCCAGATCGACGCCATCATAGAGCACCAGGCCGGCATCCGGCCGCTCGAAGCCCAACAGCAGGCGGAACAGCGTCGACTTGCCCGTTCCGGACGGGCCGACGAAGGCCACGAACTCCCCTGGCCGGACGCTGACCGACAGGGTGTCCAGGATGCGGGGAGTGTCCGGCTTATACTGAAAGGTGACGCGCGACAGCTCGATGGCGCCGGTCAGCGTGCCCGGGTCGGCCTTGTCCGCCGCCTCCGGCAGGGCCTGGAGGATGGGGCGGGCGTGCTGCACGATGGGCGCCAGGCCCACCATTTCCACGGCGGCCGCCGCCAGGCCCCGCAGGCCCTCCAGGGCGGCGGTGAAGGCGGTGACGAAGGCGGCCAGCAGGCCCAGGGCGACGGTGTCGGTCCAGCCGCCCATGACGCAGGCCGCCAGCAGCGCCGCCGTGGCGAAGGCCTGGTAGCCCACGCCCACCGTGTCCAGCAGGCCGGCCGCCCGGTCGGCGCCGAACTGGGCGCGGCTGGCCTCGGCGTACAGGCGCGCCCAGCGCAGGAAGGCCCGGTCCTCCGCCGCCGCCAGGCGCAGTTTGGCGATGCCGCTGGCCAGTTCCAGCGTCAAGCCGGACATGCGGGCGTCACCCCGGATGGCCGCCGCCTCGTGCCGGACGCGGCGCAGGCCCAGCACCACGGTCACGACGGCCAACATCAAGGTCAGCGCGATAGCCACCAGGCCCAGGCGCCAGGAATAGCCCAGCATGACGGCGTAGGAAACCAAGGCCACCATCCCCGTCATCACGGCGTTGATGGTGGAGGCGGTCAGCGTCTTTTCCAGGCGGGCCACGGCCATGACCCGGGTTGCCATGTCACCGGTGGAGTAGCCCCGGAAAAAGCCCGTGGGCAGGCGCAGCAGGCGGTCCATCACCGCCGCCTGCACCCGGCTGCCCTCCAGCCCCTCGATGCGCAGCATGGTCAGTTGGGTGGCCAGGCGCAGCAGCAGGGTCATGACCGCCAGTAAGGCCAGGGCGACGGCCACCTGCACCACCCGGCCCAGATTGCTGTCGGGGATGGCGCCTTCCAGCAGATAGCCCATGGCCAGCGGCACACCCATGGTGAACACGCCGGCCAGCAGGGTGCCGCCGGCCAGGGTGGCGATGTCGCCCATCCGGGCGCGCAGCAACCCCTTGGCCAGGCTGCCCGGCGTCAGTGCCTGGTCCGGCAGCGGCGGGTACAGGGCGTAGGCCTGGCCGGCCAGCAGTACCGCCTCGGCCGCCGGCAGCGGCCGCGCCACGCGTGTGTCGGGGTCATAAACGGTGTAGCGGCCCCGCCCGCCGGGGCTGAGCGCCAGGGGCGACAGCGGCGCCGGCCGTAGCAGCAGGAAGGCGCCGCTGTCCTGCCGCCACCAGCCGGGATCCAGTTGGACGCCCCGAAGGCGCACGCGGCTGGCCCGGGCCAGCGCCTCCAGCGCCGGCATCGGCGCCCCCTCCTGCTGGCGGGGCGGCAGGCGCACCTCAAAGCCCAGCACCGCGCCCAGATGCGCGAAGGCCAATACCAGGGGCTGTTCCGACAGGGGAGCCAAGAGGGACGCGTGAGTGGCGCCGCGGTCCGGTCCCAATACCCCGCCCCCCAATACCCCGCTCAGCGCCTGCAGGGCCAGCAGGCCGGCATGGCGATCGCGGGCTGCCCGCTCCTCCCCCTCCAGCCGGTCGGCATCCTCCATGCTCACGACTCCACCAACTGGCGATAGGCGCCGCCCGCCGCCATCAACGCCTCATGGCCGCCGCGTTCCAGCACCCTGCCATCCTTCAGGACGATGATCTCGTCACAGTCGCGAATGGCGCTGAGGCGGTGGGCGATGATCAGGCAGGCGCAGCCGCGACGGCGGACATTGTCCATCAACGCTTGTTCAATGGTCGGGTCCAGGGCGCTGGTGGCCTCGTCCAGGATCAGCAAGCTGGGCTCCATCACCAGGGCGCGGGCGATCTCCAGCCGCTGGCGCTGGCCGCCGCTCCAGTTGCGGCCGGCCTCCTCCACCCGGCCACCGTAGCCGCCGACGCGGGCGACGATGTCGTCGTGGATCATGGCGTCCTTGGCCGCGCGGATGATCCGGGCTTCGGGCACGGCCTCGTCCCACAGGGTCAGGTTGTCGCGCACCGTGCCCTCGAACAGCAGGATATCCTGGTCCACCATGGCCAGCGACGCGCGCAGCCGGTCGCGCGGCACGGCGCGCAAGGGATGGCCATCCAACAGGATGTGGCCGCCCAGCGGGTCGAACAGCCCAGCCACCAGACGGCCGACGGTGGACTTGCCGCTGCCCGACGCCCCGACCAGGGCCACCCGGGCGCCGGGAGCGATGTCCAGATCCACGCCGTTGACCACCATCGCCCCTTGAGGGGTGTAGCCGAAGGTGAGGTCGCGGACGGCCAGGGCGCCGCTCAGCTTGGCGCCATCGCGGATGGCGGGTGCCGCCGGCGCGTCCGGCCGGTCGCCCGCGAATTCCCAGGCCAGGGGCGTGGTGGCGACGTCGGCCAGCTGATCCAGCGGGCCGCGCACCTGCTTCAGGCTGGTGACCTGACGCATCAGGGTGGACAAGGCAGCGGCGAAGGCGGTGATCAGGGTCTGGAAAGCGGCCAGTTCGCCCACCGTCATGTTGCCCGCGATGACGAAGCCGGCGGACAGGGCCAGCACCAGGCCCCGGTTCAGCAGCATGACACCGTCGGGCACGGCGCCCAGCAGCGCCTCGATACGGCCGGCCGCCTGACGGTCGCGCACCAGGGCGGCCAGCAGGCCGGCCCACTGGCCGAAGAACACGTCGTCGGTACCGCTGGCCTTCAGGGTTTCCACCATGCCGATGCCCTGGATGGCCCGGCCATGCACCTTGATGGCCGCCATGCCGGCCTTGCGGACCCGCTCCTCCAGCCGGCGTTGCGTCAGCGCCAGGGCGGCGATGGGAATGGCGGCGGCCAGCAGGGTGACCAGGGTCAGGATGGGGCTGTAGAGCAGCATGGCCAGGGTGAAGAAGACGCTGGACGCCAGGGCCAGCGCCGCCTTCACCGGCTGTTCCGCCGCCTGCAGGCCCAGGGGACGGGCCAAGTCCACGCGGCCAGCCAGGGCGCCGGCGTGGCGCTGGCCGAAGAAGCGCACGGGCAGGCGCAGCATGCGCCAGACCATGCGGCCGGCCGCCAGGATGGCGATGCGGGTGTGCAGGCGCACCAGCAGGCCATTCTGCAGGCCCGTCAGTCCCCACTGCACCACCGCCGTGGCCAGCAACACCCCCAACAGGGGCATGCCCCAGTCCGCCTGGCCCTGCACAAGGTAATAGTCGACGAACACCTGCGTCGCCGCCGGCACCACCAGCCCAGGCAGGATCAGGGCGACGCCCGCCAGCACCGCCAGCGCCAGGGGGGCGTTCGTTCCCGCCACCAGGGCCGCGATGTCGCGCCAGGTGCTGGGCACGGCGCCGGATCGACGGAAATCCGCCCCCGTCTGGAAGGTCAGCACGATGCCGGAAAACAGGGCGTCGAACTCCGCCGCTGTCAGGACGCGGCGCCCGGCAGCGGGGTCGTTCAGCTGCACCCTGCCGCCCGCCATGCCCTCCAGCACCACATAATGGCTGAGGCCGACGAAGACGATGCAGGGCATGGCGATGTCGGCCAAGTGGTGCGGCTCACAGCGGAAGCCCTTAGCCTCCAGCCCATAGGCCCGGGCCGCCCGCACGATGTTGGAGGCGCGGCTGCCGTCGCGGGAAACGCCGCAGGCCTCGCGCAACTCCGGCAGGGGCACCCATTTGCCGTGGTGGGCCAGCACCATGGCAAGGCAGGCGGCGCCGCACTCCGCCGCCTCCATCTGGAAAACCGTTGGAATGGGGCGTGGACGTGCCGCCATCACCTTCCGGATCGCGCCCGATACCGCCGCCGCTGCCGTCACGGATCAAGCCCCAGGGCGTCCAGCACCGGTTCGATGGCGGGGAAGGCCAGGGCGATGATGCGCGTGCGCTCCACCACCACCCCGCCCTTGATGACGGTACCGCTTTCCACCGGCCGCGCGGCGCCCCGGGATGATGACCAGGCGAAACCGCTGACGGTCGCCGGATCGCGCCGCAGGGCCACCCGCACCTCGAACGGCGGACCGTTGGCCATCAGACTGGTGACGAAAGCGTCGTTCTTCAGCGTCTGCTGCACCGCCTCCCGCGTCGCCGCCGTCTCGGACACGCGGATGACCTCGCCATGGATGAAGCCGTCACGCTCCACCTTAACGGTGGAGGGAATGATCTGCACCGCCATGCCGGGGCGTATCTTCTTACCATCGGCTGGGGCGACGTAGAGGATAGCCACCAGCCCGTCGCCCGCCACCACCCGACCTTCCGGCACCAGGCGCATCAGGGCCGAACCTACGGCCACCCGGTCGCCGGTGGCGGCCGACAGCTCGATCACCCGGCCGGTGATGGGCGCGCGAACCTCGGTCCGCGCCGCGCGTTCGGCCATAGCCTCGGCCAGATCCTGCCGACCCTGGCCGATCTTGCTCTCCAGCTCCAGCAGCTCGCGCTCATCCTCGATGGCGCGCTCGTCCGCCTCCACGCCCAGGGTGTTCAGCGCGTTCAGGGCGGCGGTGATGTCGCGCTGGGCCTGGGCGCGGTCGTTCTCCGTCATCAGGATGCGCTCACGCGTGGCATAGCCGCGCCCCATCAGCTCATGCTGGCTGGCCAACACCTGGCCCAGCGCCGCCTCCCGCTGGCGGGCCTGCTGCAAGGCCTGCTCCCACCCCTGGCGCCGCTGCTCGTCATCGCGGGTGCGGGCCGCCCGGGCGCGGGCCTGGAAGTCCTTCAGCCGCCCCTCCTCCGCCTCCAGCCGGGCCAGGCGGGCCTGGACCGTCTCCAGCCGGGCGTCCAGTACCGGGTCCGCCAGCACGGCGACGATCTCCCCCTCATGAACGGCGCCGCCGACACTGGCCTTCAGCGCCGTGATGGCAGCACTGCTGGGCGCCGTCACCAGGGCCACGCCGCCGCTGCCCTGCAGCACGCCGTTGCCCGCCACCTTGACCGGCGCGGTGGCGACCAGGGACCAGGCCAGTCCGCCCAGCACGGCCGCCAGGAAGATGCCGAACACCAGCCAGCCCAGCGGGAACGACACCCGCACCATGCGGTCGAGCTGGTCCGGGTTCGCAGGCCGGAAGGCGGGGGCGGAAGAACTCATAAAGGCGACCGCTATGACGGGAAACAAACGTCATTGGTGCGGAAGTTCATCCGAAAAGGCAAGGTGCGCGAGGATGACCGGAAGTAATGCCAACGGCATGAGACCAACGACCGCCTTCGCAAAATGCGATTGCAACCCCCGGTGCGGTCGCGACTCTTCCGTCCAGGCCGGCACCACGCCGCGTCATCGATCTGACAGGCGGCCTGGATTAAACAGGCTCCACCCCGTGGCCTCGGCCAGGCGCTCCAGGGCGAGGCTGCCCAGCTGGGAGTTGCCGTTGGCGTTCAGGCCGGGGGACCAGACGGCGATGGAGGCCCGGCCGGGAACGATGGCCAATATGCCGCCGCCGACGCCGGACTTGGCCGGGATCCCGACGCGGAACGCGATGTCGCCGCTGGCGTCATAGTGGCCACAGGTCAGCATCAGGGACAGGATGCGGCGGGCCCGTATGGATGAAATGGTGCGTCCGCCCCCGGGATGGCGGCCATCCAGCATCAGGTAGCGTCCGGCGGCGGCAAGCTGGCGGCAGGTCATCTCGATGGCGCAGGCATGAAAATAGGTGCCCAATACGAGGTCGGGCGCATGCCGCAGCACGCCATAGGATTTCATGAAATGGGCCAGGGCCCGGTTGCGTTCGCCCGTACGCTCCTCCGACCGGGCGACCTCCTCATTGATGGCGATGGATTCATCCTCCGCCAGATAGCGGACGAACTGGACCAGTTCGCCGATGGCCTCACGGGGCGGATGCCCCGCCAGATTCACATCCGTCACGACGATGGCGCCGGCATTGATGAAGGGGTTCCGCGGAATGCCCCGCTCCGCCTCAAGCTGGACGATGGAATTGAATGCCGTGCCGGAGGGCTCGCGCCCCACCCGCTCCCACAGCTGGTCCCCCGCCTTGCCCAGGGCCAGCGTCAGGGAAAAGACCTTGGATATCGACTGGATGGAAAAGCCGACCTCATCATCCCCGCCGGCATGGCATTCCCCATCGACGGTATAGACCGCCATGCCGAACCTGGCGGGGTCGACCTTGGCCAGGCTGGGGATGTAGGTCGCGACCTTGCCACGATCGGGCGCGGCCCGCATCTCGTCGACGATGTCCTGGATGATACCTTGGAGAGTCACGGGCGCTGCCATATCAGACGGGCGGGAAAGGGGCGGGTGCCCCGGCGGTTGGGCAGGGTAGCAGTCGCGTCCCACAGCGTCACGCCGCCACCGGCCGGTCCCGTGGGGTCAACCGGGCCATTTGGGGATTAGCGGGCCGCCTGTGGCAGATGGAGCGAGACGCTGAGCCCACCGGTCGGCGAGGTTTCCAGGCTGAGGCTTCCGCCATGGAGGCGCGCCAACTCCTCCGTTATCGTCAGCCCCAGGCCGCTACCCGGCACCGCCTCATCCAGGCGGGCACCCCGGGCCAGAACGTCCGACCGCCTGTCCGCCGGAATGCCGGGTCCATCATCCTGGACGGTGATGACAATCCCGCCGCCGGCCGCTACGGCCGTCACCCGGACCACCGCCGTGCACCATTTGGCGGCGTTGTCGATGAGGTTGCCGGCCATTTCCTGCAGGTCCACCGGGTCGGCGCGCACCCGGGCCCGCGCATCGCCGTCGATCTGGATGTCCACCCCGCGCTCGGTATGCAGGCGAGCCACGGTGCGGGCTATTTGCCGCAGTACCGGCAGGACAACCGTTCCGCCTGAGGAATGAAGCAGCGTCGGCGCGGCCCGTGCCCGGGCCAGGTGCCGTTCGATCTGACCCCGCATGCGCTCCGCCTCGGCCGCCACCACCGCCGGGTCCATGCCGCCCGGCGCGGCGGCGGCGTTGGCGATGACGGCCAGTGGGGTTTTCAGCGCATGCGCCAGATCAGCCGCCTGCGCCCGCGCCCGCTCCACCATCGTCCGGTTCTCCTCCATCAGCAGATTGAGGTCGTCCACGACGGGCTGGACCTCGCCAGGGAAGGCGCCTTCCAGACGGTTCGACCGCCCGGCGCGCAGATCGGCCAGGGCCGCTCGCATCCGCCGCAGCGGGCCCAGCCCCAGGCGCACCTGGACCGCCGCCGCCGCCAGCAGACCGGCGGCCAACAGCGCCAGCGACACGCCCAACACCCGGGAAAAGCCGGCCGTCGCGGCCTGCACGTCGCTGGCGTCGACGATCACGGCCGCGCGCACCGGTGTTGCCGCTCCCGGCAGGCGCAGGCTGCGCTCCCATGCCACAAGCGGGGCCCGGTTCGGTCCCGTCAGGCTGTGGCGATGAACCTCACCATCCTTGGGGGTATCCGCCGGCAGGTCCAGGGCCTGGTCCCAGAGCGACCGCGACCGCAGCACCCGGTCCCCAGGGCCATCGACCCGCCAATACAACCCTGACAGCGGGCGGCGGAACCGGGGGTCGCTCAGGTCCCGGGCCAGCGCCACCGCGCCGTCCGGCGTCACTTCCAGCACTGCCGCCAACTCATCCAGGTGCTGGGCCATGCGCCGGCTCAACTCGGCCTCGGCATGGGTGCGGAACAGGTCGGTCAGGATGATGCCGGTGATGACCAGCGCCGGAGCGATCCAGAGGACCGACAGCAGGAAAAGGCGCCGGGTCAGTGACGAGGTCGTCAGCGAAGAAGGTGTCACCGCACCGCCTCCAGACGGTACCCCAAGCCCCGTTCCGTCCGGATGAGGTCGCCGCCCAGCTTGCGGCGCAGCCGGCCGATGAACACCTCGATGGTGTTGCTGTCGCGGTCGAAATCCTGCGCATAGACATGCTCGGTCAACTCGGTGCGGGACACGACCTTGCCGGGATGGTGCATGAGATAGGACAGCACCTTGAACTCATGCGCCGTCAGTGCGATGGGCCGACCGTCCAACGTCACCCGGCCGGTGCGGGTGTCCAGCGCCACGGGGCCGCAGCGCAGTTCCGCCGCCGCCAGCCCGCCGGCCCGGCGGATCAGGGCGCGCACACGGGCCAGCAGTTCTTCCATCCGGAACGGCTTGGCCAGGTAGTCGTCGGCGCCGGCGTCGATGCCCGCCACCTTCTCCTGCCAGGTTCCACGGGCCGTGAGGATCAGCACCGGCACCGTGATGCCCGCCGCCCGCCATGCGCGCAGGACGGACAGGCCGTCGCGCACCGGCAATCCCAGATCCAGCACCACGGCGTCATAGGGCTCGCTCTCCCCGAGGAAGGCGGTCTCTTCGCCGTCAGGTGCCCTATCGACGGCGTAGCCGGCATCCGCCAGCGCCTCTGCAAGCTGACGGCGCAGCGCCGCATCATCCTCGGCAAGCAGTATCCTCATGGCCTGCGGTCCTTCTCCGCCCCCCGTTCCTTGACCGCGAAGAGGTCACCGGTGCGGGCGTCGTAATGCAGTTTCACGACACGCCCGCCGTCCATCAGCAGTTTGATCTCATAGACCAATCGGCCGTGCTCCTCCTCCAATTCCGCTTCCAGAAGCTGGCCGGGGAAGCGGGCCGCCGCGCGGTCCAGAATGGTGCGCAGGGGTAGCGCGCGCCCCTGTTCCACGGCGGCGCGCGCGCGGTCCTGGTCCTGATCCGCGTCCGCCAGGGCGGCGGGCACGGCCAGCAGGGGCAGCAGAAGAGCAACGATCCATCTCATCGGCACAGTTGACCGTTCCTTTCCTGAACGCAGCCTGAACGCGCCGTTCAGGTCCCGTTCAACGGAACCCCGCCAGGATGATGCCACCATCCAATCCCAATACGGAGGACACCATGATGTATGGCAAAATTGCTGCGGCGGCGCTGCTGGCGGGTTCCCTGGCCATCGGTGGCTACGCGCTGGCCGTCGAGACCGCGCCCGCCGGTCAGGCTCAGCCAGGGAAAACGGGGGACGCAAGCGCCCTGACCGTCCCGCAGTTGGTCGAGCGCCTGGCCGCCCAGGGCTATTCCGACATCACCGAAATCAAGCGGCACCGCGACAAGAATTACAAGGTCGAAGCCCGTGATCCGCAGGGCAAGCGCGTCGAACTGGCCGTCGATGCCCGCACGGGCGATATCCTGAAAACGGAAAAGGATGAGGACTGATGACCATGCCCATCACCTCCGATGGCGCCTCTACCCACAGCGTACCCAAGGGCGCCGTTTCCCCCGACGCCGCGGTTTCCACCGGCACGGTGAGAGTGTGGGATCCGGCCATCCGCATTCTGCACTGGACCATCGCCGCCTCCTTCGCCATCGCCTGGCTGTCGGCCGAGGAGATCATGCCGGTGCATGAGGCCGCCGGCTTCGTGATCCTGGTGGCGGTTGGGGTGCGGTCCCTGTGGGGCCTCGTCGGCACCCCACATGCCCGGTTCGCCGAGTTCGTACCCAGCCCAAAGGGCTTCCTCTCCTACATGGGAGCCCTGGTGAAGGGGCGGGCGGGCCGGTATGTGGGCCATAACCCGGCGGGCGGCGCCATGATCGTGGCGCTTCTGGCCAGCCTGCTCCTGACCGTGGCCACCGGCATCGTTCTGGATACGGGTGGCGGCGTTCTGGGAGAGGACGCGATGGAGGACATCCACGGCGCGGCGGCCACGGTGACCCTCATCCTGGTGGCCCTGCACATCGGCGGAGTGATCCTGTCCAGCATGCTGCACCGGGAAAACCTGGTCCGCGCCATGGTCACGGGGCGCAAGCGGGCCTGAGGCCCCACGGCCTGCGTGAAGCCCCCTGCCTTAAGTGAATCAGATGCGGTTCGGGGGCCGATCAGCACATCAACTGTCTGATTATTTTAAAATCCGCGGAGTCATGTGAATACGCCGATTTTATACTTCAGCAGGCGGGGTGGGCGCCGCTGCGTGGTATAGGGCATTCGGGGCAAAGCAGTCCTCGATTGAGGGTGCCACATTGATTTGGATGCCCGCTCCTTTTTCAGCAAGTATAACGGCTTGTATGCGATCGGGCGCAGGCGCGCGACCAGGTGCGGGCCTGCGGCCTCCATCACGTGCGCGGCAGGGCAGCCGTCGAGCCCCGGGCAACGCAACGGCCGGACAGCACCACTTTGCGCGTCGGAGCGTCGGGGGTCCTCAGGCGCTGGAACAACAGGGCCATAGCCTCGCGGCCTATGGTTTCGACCGGCTGCTCAATGACGGTCAGGCCCGGTTCAACCAATTCCGTCCAAGGTTCGTTGTCGAAGCCCGCGACGGCGATGTCGTGGGGGATGCGCAGCCCCAGGGTGCGGGCCGCCTTCACCACGCCGGTTAGGAACAGCCCATTGCTGACCAGCAGGGCCTGAGGCCGGTCGGGCTGGCGCAGCCAGGCGGCAGCGGCGTTCTCGGCGGCCTCCGCCGACGGCGGCACGAAGCGCGCCTCCCCCGTCAAGCCCCGGGCCGCCATGGCAGCCAGATAGCCGTCGCGCCGTTCGACGCCGGTGGTGCTGGTGGCACCGAACAGGCCGCCGATGCGGGTGTATCCCCGGGACACCAGATGATCGACCAGGGTGGCGCTGGCCTCACGATTGTCCAGCAACACGGTGTCAAATTGACCGCCCGGACCGGCGCGGTCGATCAGCACCATGGGAAAATCCAGGGCATCGGCCTGCAACCGGTCTAGGGTGGCGCGGGTCGGGGCGAAAATCAGCCCTGTCACCCGTTCCTCCTGCATCAGGGTCAGGTAAAGCGCCTCGCGCGCGGGGTCCTCATCGGTGTTGCACAGGATAACCCGCATGCCGGCGCGGTAGGCCGCGTCCTCCACCGCCCGGCCGACGGCGGTGAAGAAGGGGTTGCGGATGTCGGCGACGATCAAGCCGATGGTCTGGGTGCGTTGCGAGCGCAGCCGCCGCGCCGACAGGTTGGGCTTGTAACCGGTCGCGCGTACCGCCGCCTGCACCTGTTCCCGCACCTCAGCGCTGACCGGTCCCTCCCCCAGGGCGCGGGACACGGTGGAAACCGATACACCGGCAACCCGGGCGACGTCCTTGATGTTGACCGTCATGTTCGCAATCGTTTCCAGTTATTTTGCCCTAGTCTAAAGCCTTCCAGCGTGCGTTCAAAGGGAATATGGCGCATACGCCCAGACACCGCCTGGGGATTCCCTTTGACAATTTTTGTGGAAACGTTACCACTAAGCACAAGAATGAAATCGGGAGGTTCCGAGAATGCCCTTCGCCGTTGAGAGCGACCTGCTGCCCCGCGAGCTGATCCGCCTCGGCGCGCGTCCGGCTGGAAAGCGTGACGCCATTGGCGAGGCGGCACAGCTGCTGGTCGCCGCCGGGTGCGTCGACCCCGCCTACGAACAAAGCATGGTCCGGCGGGAAGAGGTGGCCAACACCTTCCTGGGCCAGGGCGTCGCCATCCCCCACGGCCTGGGGGAGGATCGCCACCTGGTCCGCCGCAACGGCCTGGCCATCCTGCAGGTACCTGACGGCGTGGAGTGGAACGCCGGGCAACGCGCGCGCCTCGTGGTCGCCATTGCCGCCCAGTCCGACGCACACATCACCATCCTGCGCCGCCTGACCCGCCTGATCCAGGACGGCGACCGGTTGGATCGTCTGTTGGTGACCACCGACGCCGGCGAGATCGCGGCCGCCCTGGGCCGCGAAACGCCCCCGGGCGAGCGGGCGGACCAAAACGCGGCCGGCGCGGCGGTGGGTGACCTCGCGCCCGGTTTCGACTGGACGGTGGATTATCCCAGCGGCCTGCACGCCCGGCCGGCCGCCCACTGGGTGGACACCGCCCGCCGCTTCGCCGCCCAGGTCCGGGTCCGCCACGGCGACCAAGCGGCGGACGCCAAGAACCTGATCGCACTGCTGCAACTGGGCCTGCGTGCCGGTGACACGGTGGTGGTGTCGGCCGCCGGCGGTGACGCCGCGGGGGCGATGGCGGCCATGCGCCAAGCCATGACCGGCCTGAGCGCCCAGGAAAAGATGGACGCGGCCCTGGCGGCCAGCCGCGCCCGCCAAGCGCCCCGCACCGGCTGGACGCCCCCGGCGCCGCTGACCGCCATCGGCGGCGTGCCGGCGGCGCCGGGACTGGCCATCGGCCCGCTGCATGTGCTGAAGGCGGCGGACCCGGTGGTGCCGGACAATCCCGCCGCCCTGGCGGAGGGGGGCAGCCTGCTGCAGGAGGCGTTGAGCCGCACGCGCCAACAACTCAAGGCGCTGGCCGACGACACCGCCCGCCGGCTGGGTGCGGCCGATGCCGGCATCTTCAAGGCCCAGGCGGAGTTGTTGAACGACACCGACCTGATCACCCTGGCCTGCCAGTTGATGGTGGACGGTCATGGCGTGGCCTGGGCCTGGAATCAGACGGTGGATCGCATGGCCAGCCGGTTGGCCGCGCTGGGCAATCCCGTCCTGGCCGCCCGCGCCGCCGATCTGCGCGATGTGGGCCGCCGGGTCCTGGGCCATATCGACCCTTCCCTGCGCGCCAACTCGCTGCTCGACCTGCCCGACACACCCTGCATCCTGGTGGCACCGGACCTGTCCCCATCGGACACTGCCGGCCTGGACCCGGCCCGCGTGGTGGGCTTGGCCACGGCGTCGGGCGGCCCCACCTCACACACCGCCATCCTGGCCCGCACATTGGGCCTGCCGGCCCTGGTGGGGGGTGGCGCCGCCCTGCTGGAACTGGCGGATGGCACCAGCGCCATCCTGGATGGCCAGTCGGGACAATTGTACCTGGAACCGGGCGGCGCCGACCTGGCATCCGCCCGGCAATGGCTGGCGGTCAAGGCGGAGGCCCGCGCCCGCGAAGCGGAGGCCCGCGCCCTGCCCGCGCGCACCCGCGACGGCCACACCGTGTCCATCGGGGCGAACATCAACCTGCCCGACCAGGCGGCCTTCGCCCTGTCGCAGGGGGCAGAGGGCGTCGGCCTGATGCGCACCGAGTTCCTGTTCCTGGAAAGGGGCGAAAGCCCCAGCGAGGACGAACAGTTCGACATCTATCGCGCCATGGCCGTGGCCCTGGGCAACCGGCCGCTGATCGTCCGCGCCCTGGATATCGGCGGCGACAAGCAGGTGGTCCATCTGAACCTGCCGCATGAAGAAAACCCCTTCCTGGGGGTGCGCGGGGCCCGGCTGCTGCTGCGCCGGCCCGACCTGCTGGAGCCGCAGTTGCGCGCCCTGTATCGCGCGGCGCGCGCGGGCGCCAGCCTGTCCATCATGTTCCCCATGATCACCACGGCGGCCGAGATCATCGCCCTGCGCACGGTCAGCGAGCGCATCCAGGCCGAGGTCGAGGCGCCGGCGGTGCCGCTGGGCATCATGATCGAGGTACCCGCCGCGGCCCTGCAGGCCGAAAGCCTGGCCCGCCATGCCGACTTCTTCTCCATCGGCACCAACGATCTGACCCAGTACACCCTGGCCATCGATCGCCAAAACCCGCAGTTGGCCGCGCAGGCGGACAGCCTGCATCCCGCCGTGCTGCGTCTGATTCAGGCCACCGTGGCGGGCGCGGCCAAGCATGACCGCTGGGTTGGCGTCTGCGGCGGCATCGCCGGCGACCCCTTCGGCGCCGCCCTGCTGACCGGCCTGGGCGTGCAGGAACTGTCGATGACCCCGCGGGAGGTGCCGGCGGTGAAGGCGCGCCTGCGCGATAGCGATTTGACGGCGCTGCGCGCGCTGGCGGCCCAGGCCTTGGCTTGCGAGGCGGCCGAGGACGTGCGGGCGCTGGAAGGAGGCATGGCATGAGCATTGATCTGCACACCGTCACCCTGAACCCGGCCATCGACGAGACCGTCACCCTGGACGACTTGCGGCCAGGCCAGGTGCACCGGGCCGTGGCCGTGCGCCACAATGCCGGGGGCAAGGGCGTGAACGTGGCCTCCTGCCTGGCCGACTGGGGCCTGCATGTGGCTGCCACCGGGCTGCTGGGCATCGACAACACCGCCCCGTTCGAGGCGCTGTTCGCCGCCAAGGGCATCCTCGACCGCTTCTTGCGCGTGCCCGGCGAAACCCGCACCAACATCAAGCTGCTGGATCGCCACGACGGCCGCACCACGGACATCAACCTGCCAGGCTTGGCGGTAGCCCCGGAAACGGTGGAGCGGATCCAGACCTATCTCGAGGAATCCGTCGGCCCCGGCACCGTGGTGGTGCTGGCCGGCAGCCTGCCTGACGGGTTGCCCCCCGACACCTATGCCAGCATGGTGGCCGGCCTGGCCCATACCGGCGCCCGCGTTGTCTTGGACAGCAGCGGGGA
The DNA here is from genome assembly GCF_007828035.1 of Nitrospirillum amazonense. Taxonomy (GTDB): domain Bacteria; phylum Pseudomonadota; class Alphaproteobacteria; order Azospirillales; family Azospirillaceae; genus Nitrospirillum; species Nitrospirillum amazonense. Next base: position 781,111 of record NZ_VITV01000003.1, read on the forward strand.
GCCGCTGGCGCGGGCCTTGGCCGCCGACGTCCTGCCCTATTGCGTGAAGCCCAACCGACATGAGTTGGAGGGCTGGACCGGCCGGCCCTTGGCTCCGCCTGACTTGCTGGCAGCGGCGCGGCACCTGCAAGGGCATGGCATCCCCCTGGTGGTCGTGTCCTTGGGCACCGGCGGCGCCCTGTTCGTGGACGGCGACACCGCCCTGCACGCCCAAGCCCCCGAGGTGCGGGGCAGCAGCACCGTGGGCGCTGGCGACGCGATGGTGGCCGGGCTGGCGGCCGGGCTGCATGCCGGCTTGGGATTGGAGGCGATCGCCCGCCTGGCGACCGGGTTCGCCGTGGCCAAGTTGGGCCGCGCCGGCCCCAACCTCCCCGGGGTGGAGATCGTCCAGGCCCTGGCCGACCAGGTCACGATGACACCCGCCGATGATTGGGCATCAACCACCGCGACGCATGCGCCGCACTGAAGGATGAAGGGCGGGCCGAAGACCCGGCCCGGGGAGGAACCATGTCCACACTGTTGGCTGTAATCGGCGCCGGCGAAATGACCATTCACGCCCTGCTGGCGGCGGAGGCCCTGCGCAAGGCCGCCAGCAACGGGGGCCATACCATCGCCGTGGAGGTGCGTACCGGGCAGGGCGTCCTTGGCGCCTTGGAACCGGCGCAGATTCAGGACGCGCACGCCGTCCTGCTGGTGGGATCGGGCATCCTGGACGCTGACCGCTTTGGGGCACTGCCCCATCACAGCACCAGCATCGAGGCCGTCCTGGCCGACCCCGCCGCGGCCTTGGACGCGCTGGTCCTGGCTGAACCGGAATCAGCCAAGCCGCATCGGGACAGGCGGGCCCAGGCCGCCGCACTGTCGAAAGCCGAGGGTCCACGACACATCGTGGCCATCACCTCCTGCCCGACGGGCATCGCCCACACCTTCATGGCGGCCGAGGGCCTGCAGCAGGGTGCCAAGACACTGGGGCACATCATCCGCGTGGAGACGCAAGGATCGGTCGGAGCCCGCGACGGTCTGACGGACGACGAGATCGCCGCCGCCGACATCGTCATCATCGCCGCAGACCGCCAAGTGGATCTGGGCCGCTTCGCCGGCAAGCGGGTGTTCCAGTCGGCGACCAAACCCGCGATCTCCGATGGCGCCGGCCTTATCCAGCGGGCTCTCGCCGAGGCGACGCCCTTGGCCGGGGCGGAAGACGGCGCGCCGGACGAGGGGCGGGGCGCAGGCGCTTCGCCGCCGGCCGTCGCCGGAGCGAAGGCCGGGCGCGGCGGGCGCACGGGACCCTATAAGCATCTCATGACCGGTGTTTCCTTCATGCTGCCGTTCGTGGTGGCGGGGGGCCTGTTGATCGCGCTGGCCTTCGCGCTGGGCGGCATCTACGCCTATGACGACGCCCACAAGGGCACGCTGGCCTACGCCCTGTTCCAGGTTGGGGCCAAGGGGGCGTTCGTGCTGATCGTGCCCGTGCTGGCGGGCTACATCGCCCATTCCATCGCCGACCGGCCGGGCATCGCGCCCGGCATGATCGGCGGCATGATGGCGGCCAATCTTCAGGCGGGCTTTCTGGGGGGCATCCTGGCCGGGTTCATCGCCGGCTACGGCACCGCCTTCCTGAACCGCCATATCCGCTTGCCCCGGACCCTGGAGGGCCTGAAGCCGGTGCTGATCCTGCCCTTGCTGGGCACCTTGCTGACGGGCCTGCTGATGATCTACGTCGTGGGCGGGCCGACGGCCGGCGCGCTGGCCGCCCTGACCACCTGGCTGAAGGGCATGCAGGGCAGCAGCGCCATCCTGCTGGGCGTCCTGATCGGCGGCATGATGGCCTTCGACATGGGCGGCCCTATCAATAAGGCGGCCTACGCCTTTTCCACGGGCCTGATCGCCAGCCAGGTCTACACCCCGATGGCGGCGGCCATGGTCGCCGGCATGACCCCGCCCTTGGGCCTGGCCTTGGCCGCCCAAGTGTTCGCCAACCACTTCACGGCGGAGGAGCGGGAGACGCGCGGCGCCGCGGCGGTGCTGGGCCTGGCCTTTGTGACCGAGGGGGCCATCCCCTTCGCCGCCCGCGATCCGCTGCGGGTCATCCCGGCCCTGGTGGCGGGGTCCGCCGTGGCGGGCGCCATTTCCATGGCCATCGGCGCGGAACTGCGGGTGCCCCACGGTGGCGTGTTCGTGCTGCCTATCCCCAACGCCGTCAGTCATGTCGGCGGCTATGTCGCGGCGCTGGCCATCGGCGCCGGGATCACGGCCGTCGCCCTGCGCGTCCTGAAGCGCCCGGTCTGAAGGCCGGGACCACCCAATCAACACGGCCGCCTCAAGGCCGTGCCCAGAAGAACCCAGGGAGGGATGATCCATGCGTCACATCGCACCTTCGGTGCCGACCCCATTTTTGCGCCCTGTTGTGGAAACGTTTCCAGTCGCCGTCCTGGCCATGATGCTGTCCGGTACCGCCCTGGCCGCCGAACCAGGCACGGGCGAGACCATTGACTGGCTGGCCAGCTACACGGGCGAGGCGGCAGCCAATCCCAGCGGCGGCATGCGCCAGGGGGCGGCCTATGCCGGCCAAATCCTGCTGGGCGCGGACGTGAACCTGAACAACGCCATGGACTGGGGCGGGGGCACCTTGCATGTCGCCGCGGTGAACCGCCACGGCAGCAACCTGGCGGCCCAGTATCTGGGCAGCACGACCTCGCTGCAGGAGATTTATGGCGCGCAGAACACGCGCCTGGCCCGCTTCACGGTGGAACAGTCCCTGCTGGACGGTCGTCTGGTGGTGGAGGGTGGGCGCACGGTGGCCAACATCAGCTTCCTCGGGTCAGCGCTGTGCGCCAATTTCCAGATCAACTCCGCCTGCGGCAACCCCACCTTCGTCTTCAAAACCAGCAGCTTCACCTGGTGGCCGGTATCCAGCTGGGGTGCCCACGCCACCGCCTGGCTGACGCCGACGGTCTATCTGCATGTCGGCGCCTACGAAGTGAACCCCAGCCACCAGTCCAGCACCGAGCATGGCTTCGATTGGGGCACGGCCACCGCCACAGGCGCCATCGCGCCGATGGCGCTGGGGTATCAGACGACGTTTGACAACGACCGCTTGCCCCGCAAGTACGAAGTCGGCGGCTGGTACGATGGCGCCGATTATACCGACCCGCTCCGCGACGCGAGCGGACGCGCCGCCGTGGTCAGCGGCCAGCCCAACGCCACCCTGAACGGCCGATCAGGCGTGTTCTTCCGTTTCGAACAGATGGTGCTGCGCCCCGACGACACGTCGCAGCGGGGCTTGACCTTGTTCGGCGTGGCAATGACGGGCGTGAGTGGCCGGCTGATCGAAGACCATTTCCTGGAATTGGGCTTGGTCCAACGCGGCACCTTCGCGGGGCGCGACGACGATACCATCGGCTTCGTCGTCAACCAGCAGAAGTACAGCCACGACGCCCTGGAAGCGTTGCGCCTGGCCCGCGCGGCGGCTGGCGGCCGCGGCACACCGGCGGATGACCAGATCATGATGGAGTTGAGCTATGGCGTGCAACTGGCCCGCGCCGTTCGCGTCCAGCCCAACCTGCAATATGTCATCCATCCAGACCAGTTCAGCGACCCCGCCCGCCTGCACAACGCCCCGGACGCTTTCGTCATCGGCTTACGGTTCGACCTGGACCTCGCGGCGCTGCTCCGGGGACGCTAGCGCCCCGGTGGTGAATCGGCGCCGAAAGGCAGCCCCGAGCTTCCTCGCGTTCAACAGCCTGACAAATCGGCAGAATTGTATTGGGGCAGGGTCCCGACCGGCGCTGGTCAGGAGCATGCTCTTTTGCCCCTTCCTTTAGCGGCCAGGGGCCGGCCGCGGGTGGGCTGGACCGCCGCCACCGAGGTCATACCGCCCAATGCCGCTTGACTTCCCCGGGCCAAAGCCGACATCGTCAGGGTTAATCCCTGTGGGGGCGGCGGCGACCCCGGGGGCCGGCTTGACGCCTGAATCCACAGGGAAAAATATAGAACAGGTGCACGTGTGTTTCCCAGCTGGACGCGCGGGTGCCCTGGTGAAGGCAGGTGCGGCAAGGCTGGGCGGCGACATGCGTTTGAAGGCGCTGGAGGTTTTTGTCGAGTTGGGTGAGGCGGAATCCTTCCGCCAGCTGGCCCGTGCACACGGGGTGAAGGCCAGCGCCATCAGCCGCCAGATCGAGGCGCTCGAATACTATTTCCGCACGGAGCTTTTCGACCGCAACGCTGAAGGGATCACGCTGACCGAGTCCGGTCGGCTGCTGCTGGGGTATGCGCGCACCATCTTGGCCAACGTGCGCGAGGCGCGCGCGGCAACGGACGAACTGCGGGGGCTGGAGCGCGGCAGCGTGACCATCTATGCCGCCGGGGCCCCGGCGGCCGGCATCCTGGCCCGCGTGGTGGCGGATCTGCACGTCCAGTACCCCGGCCTGCTTTTCCACATCGAGACGGCGAGCGCCAGCAACGTGTTCGACGCGGTGGAAAGCGGCAAGGCCGACCTGGGCCTGACCATGTTCTCGCCCGAGACCAGCAAGGTCGAAATCCGCCTGAGCAGCTATGTCGAGCACAAGATCATCGTAGCGCCCGGCCACCCGCTGGCCGGGGAGGAACGGGTGTCGCTGCGCCAGCTGGCCAGCGTGCCGCTGGTGCTAGCGGGGGCCAGCCATGGGTCGCGCATGCGGTTGAACCAGATGGCGCGCGAAGCCCACGTGATGCTGGAACCGGTTTTCGAGAGCAGCTCCGTCGAGGTCCACAAGGAACTGGCTTTGCGCAAGGTGGCGGCCCTGGTGCTGCCCGTGATGTGCTGCCAGCGCGAAATTGAGACGGGACAATTGATCGCGCTGCCCTTTGAGGAGCGCGACGCGATGATCACCACGGTGGACCTTTGCTGTGCCCGCGGCCGGCGCCTGTCCTTCGCCGCGCGCAAGCTGTCGGCCGCCATCGGTCACGCGCTGGAGGGCGCCTGACGCGGGCAGCCCGGAGACGAAGGACGGGGGGGTGGAAACGCCGGCCCCCGTTCTTCGTCCCCCGGCCCCGGTCAGTAGGTGACCGAGAAGCGCACGCCCCAGGTGGCGGGCTTGCCGGCCAGCGCGATGTTGTTGCCCGCGACGAAGAAGTTGCGGGTCACGTCATAACGCTTGTCGAAGATGTTCTTCCCGAAAAGCTTCAGGCTCCAGCGGTCGTCCTTGGGCGCCAGGGTCACGCTGGCATCGACCAGCGTGTAGCCGGCCACATTGTAGAGCGAACCGAAGATGGAGTTGTAGGTGCTGCGGCTTGAATAGGACATGTCCGTCGTCAGCCCGTAATCACCCAGGTTCCAGAGATAGGAAACCGACCCGTTCGAGGTGAACTTGGGCGCGAACTCGGTCTCGCCGACCCGGTTGGTCGGCACGCCGACATAGATCCCGCCCACCTTCACCGCGGTGCCGATGGTGGAGAACTCGTCGAACGAACCCTTGGCCAGGGCCAGCGATTCATTGATGCGCAGATTCTTGATCGGCTCCCAGATGAAGTCGGCCTCGCCACCGTACAGGTGGGATTTCGGCGCGTTGATGATGGAACCGACCAGGCCCGTCAGCGGGTTGACCACCGCCGACTGCACCTGCTGGTCGCGGTAATCATAATAGAAGGCCGAAATATTGAAGCGCAGGTGATATTCCGGCACCGCCAGCTTGTTGCCGATCTCATAGGCAAAGATCGTTTCCGGCTTGAAGGGCGTGGTGGAGGTCTGGGCGACGTTCGAGTTGTAGGCGGTGAAGCCGCCCGATTTGATACCCCGGCTGAACGAGACGTAGGCCATGTCGTCGTCGGTGAAGCGGTACTGGAGTTCCGCCTTGCCCGACGGTTCCAGGAAATCGGTATCGCGATAGGGCACGACGTTGCCGGGGTTGGTGACGACGCCGTTGTTGACGTAAAAGGCGCCGAAGTCGCGCAGTTCGCGCTTCTCGTATTCCAGGCGCAGGCCGCCGGTCAGGCTGAGCTTGTCGGTCAGGTCGTAGGTCACCTGGCCGAAGGCGCTGCCCGTGTTCACCGTCTGCCCGTAGGTGACGTTGCGGTCGAAGCCGTTCAGTTCGTAATAGCCGGTGGCGTAGCGATCGTGCAGGACCTGGTTGGCGTAATACAGGCCCGTCACCCAGTGCCAGTCCTGGTCCCCGGTCGAGGTGAGGCGCAACTCATTGGCGGCCACGTTGGCGCGCGTATCGAAATAGACATCGCCCGTGCTGCGGGGCGAGCCGTCGAAATTGTCGTACTCCTGCCGCGTGGCGTGATCGAAGCTGGCCAGGTCGGTCAGGGTGGCGAACTCGAAGTCCCAGTCTGCCCGCACGCTGGTGCCGACCGTGTCGATGTGGGAGAAGGGCTTGGTGGTGGGCGAGATGCCGATTTCCGAGGCGAACTGCGGCGTCGTGCCCCATCCCGTGGCGTCCCGCGCGATATCGGCAGGATAGACCGGATACTGGCTGGGATATTTGGCGTTGAGCGCTGTCAGCGGGCTGAGGAGATAGGTGCCCGCCGCGTCGGAGCGATCGCGGCTCCAGTGGAAGTTCAGGCCCACACGCAGGTTGGAACCGCTGTCGTAATCCAGCAACGCGCGCAACGCCTGCCTGTCCGCGTCGCCCAGCGCCTCGCCGGTGTCGCGGTTATGCTGCCAGGCGCCCCCTTCCTGCACCTGCCCCGCCACGCGGAAGGCGAGCTTGTTGTTCAACGGGCCGGAGACGAAGGCATCCGACGTGACGGCGTCGAAGCTGCCGTATTGGACCGCGACGCCGGCCGTCATCTCCTTGGTCGGCTTATTCATGATGTAGTTGATGGCGCCACCCGTGGTGTTGCGGCCATAGAGCGTGCCCTGGGGCCCACGCAACACCTCGACGCGCGACACGTCGAACATGGCGCCGCTGCTGGCGAAGGGGACGGGGTAGGCCACCTCGTCGATATAGATGCCCACGGCCGGCGCATTGTTGCTGGCGTAGTCGTTGAAGCCCACGCCGCGGATCTGGTAGGCGGGCTGGCCGCTGCCGAACTGGGGCGTCACCTGCAGCGACGGCGTCAGGTATTGCAGGTCATAAACGTTCTGGACGTTGCGGTCGACCAGGTCGCTGCCCGTCACGACGTCGATCGAGGTGCCCACCCGCTGGGCGTTCTCCAGACGGCGGTTGGCCGTCACCAGGATGGTCTGGACATCGATTTCCTCCAGCCCGGCCCCCTTGTCGGCGGCCTGCTCCGCCGCCGGCGCCTGGTCGGCCGCCCGGGCGGCATTGCCCGCCAGGGCCAGCAGCAGCGCCAGCGCCGTGCCGGTGCGTAGCGCCGCCCGGTTCAATCCCGCGCTTCTTCCTTTGCCGGGCACGCCGCCACCGAAGTCATCGCGCCCCGGATGGGCGCCCTTATCAAGGACAAGGCTGTTCATCTGTCATCCCCAAACATGAATGGTCATAGGGGGGCTCCCCCTCTCTCAACCCGGGCGCTCCGCTGTTTTCTGGCGGTTTATGCGCCGTACCTGCCTGTTCGCATTCATGCTGCTGCAACGCACAATCGGGCGAAAGCACTTTGAGGCGGTCACCCTGTCGCATTTTCCGGGGCACGTCCTCTGCCGGTAACCCCCTGCAATGACGGCCGATTTGCGCGACACCCTGTCCCGCAGGTGGTGCTAGGCGGCAGCGGGCGGGCACGGCATCCTTCGAGCATGGGCCGGCCCCCTTTCGCGGGTGCCCGCGTGGAGGTCGCCCCCAAACCAAGCCGGAAGGAGCCCCGCATGGCAGAAAAACGGACAGAGGACGGGCTGGGCAGTGACATGCCGCGGTCGGGTTTGGCGTTGTTGGCGCTGGGCCTGCCGGTCACCCTGCTCTTTGGGTTGACGCTTTGGGCGCCCTTCGCCTCGGTCACGTTCCTGGGCATCCGGGGTTCGATCTGGTGCCTGTTCGCCTGCGCGCCGGCCACCAGCCTGTGCCTTCTGGCCTGCAACCGTCTTTTCGGCACCCAGGGGAAGGGCCGGGGAAAGGGAACACCATGATCCCGGCCTTCGTCACGATCATCGCCGCCTCCCTGCTGCTGGCGCTGTTTTCCAAGCGCGGGCACGCCCATCAGGGTGCGAAGGAGTTCTTCACCGCCTCCGGCCAGTTCGGCGCCGTCCTGTTCTTTTTCCTGTCGGTGGGGGAAACGTACAGCGTGACCAGCATGCTGGGCTTCCCCGGCGGGGTCTATGCCAAGGGCGGCGACTTCATCACCTGGTTCTTCGGCTACATCCTGCTGGCGGCCCCGGTGCTGTATTGCGTGGGGCCGGTCATCTGGCGGGCCGGTGTGCTCTACGGCGCCGCCACCATCCCCGATTTCTTCCGCAGCCATTTCGACAGCCGCGCCCTGGAACTGGTGATGGCCGGCTCCGCCATCCTGCTGCTGGTGCCGGTGGGAACCACGCAGTTCATGGGGCTGAAGATCGTGCTGGCCTCGCTGGACCTGCCGGTGGCGCCGGTGGTGCTGCTGGCGCTGGCGGGGGGCATGGCCTTCCTCTACGTGGTCATCGCCGGGCTGCGCGCCTCCGCCTTCGTCGCCATCCTGAAGGACGTGCTGATGCTGTCGGCGATCCTGCTGGTCAGCGGCGTGGCCATCGCCCACTGGCACATCGATGGCGGGCAGGCCGGTGGTGGGCAGGTCGGCGGCGCGGCGGCATTGGCAGCATCCGCCCCGGCCGGCAGCGACCATAAGGGCCTCGTCTTCGCCCTGTCGACCATGGTGCTGCAGGCGGCGGGCTTTGCCATGATCCCGCAGACCTGGGCCTTCCTTTTCTCCGCCCGCGACCCTGGTGCCATCCGCAGGGCGCAGGTGGTGTCGCCGCTATACCTGCTGCTTTTTCCCCTGCTGATGTGCGTGGCCTACTTCGCCCGGTTCCACGGCCTGCAGCCGCCGCAGCCAGACTTCGTGTTCATCACCACCGCCCAGGCGCTGCTGCCGGAATGGATGGTGGGCGTGGTGCTGGCCACGATCACGCTTTCGGGCCTGGTGCTGCTCAGCAGCGTGTGCCTGGCCATCAGCCCCCTGGTTACCCGCAACATCGTCTCGGGCCTGAACGAGGCCGGGCAGCGGCGCTGGGCCAAGGTCGTCACCGCGCTCTACATCCTGCTGTCCATCATCGGCACGGAGGTGTCGGGCAAGTTCATCGTGACCCTCAACAACATCTTCTATTTCGGCATCGCCCAGTCGCTGCCCGCCTTCTTCGCCGCGCTGTTCCTGCCGCGCGTCGGCGCCAGGGCGGTGATCCTGGGCATGGGGGCGGGCTACGCCACCGCCTTCTGGGTTTACCTGGCCGCCATCGATGTGGGCGGCCTCAACGCCGGACTGGTGGGGCTGGTGCTCAATAGCGCCGTCATGCTCACCGCCGCGGCCCTGCACCCGCGTCGGGAGGCCGCCACCCTGCTGACGCGCTTGCGCGCGGCCCCTTCCCTTCCTTCACATGGCTAGGATCTTGAAAATGTTTGAAGATGTCGCCGGCAGCCCGCCGCTACGGAGCAACGAGGCCGACCTGTCGTCCTTCTGGATGCCGTTCACCAACAACCGCTTTTTCAAGAAGAACCCGCGCCTGCTGGCCAGCGCCAGCGGCATGACCTACCGCACGCCCGATGGGGCGGAAATCCTGGACGGCACGGCGGGCCTGTGGTGCGTCAATGCCGGCCACGCCCGGGCGGAGATCGTGGACGCCATCGCCCGGCAGGCCGCCACGCTCGACTTCGCCCCCACGTTCCAGCTGGCCCACCCACAGGCCTTCGAGCTGGCCAGCCGGCTGTCGGCCGTCATGCCGGCCGGGCTGGACCGCATCTTCTTCACCAATTCCGGTTCGGAGTCCGCCGACACCTCGCTCAAGATCGCACTGGCCTATCACCTGGCCCGGGGCCAAGGCGGCCGCAACCGGCTTATCGGCCGGGCGCGCGGCTACCACGGCACCAATTTCGGCGGCATGGCGGTGGGCGGCATCGGTGGCAACCGCAAGGGGTTCCAGACGCAGCTGCCGGGGGTGGACCATCTTTCCCACACGTATCGGCCGGCGGACGCCTTCACCCGCGGCCAGCCGGCCGGCGGCGCCGCGATGGCCGATGAGCTGGAGGCGCTGATCGCCCTGCACGGGGCGCACACCATCGCGGCGGTCATCGTCGAGCCGGTGGCCGGTTCCACCGGCGTGCTGGTGCCGCCGGCCGGCTATCTGGAACGCCTGCGCGAGATCACGCGCGCCCACGGCATCCTGCTGATCTTCGACGAGGTCATCACCGGCTTCGGCCGGGTGGGCGCAGCCACGGCGTCCGAGCGGTTCGGGGTCACACCGGATCTGCTCAACATGGCCAAGGGCATCACCAACGGCACCGTGCCGATGGGCGCGGTCGCCGTCTCGCGCGACGTCCACGACACCATCGTGAACAGTGCCGAGCCGGGCATCGAGCTTTTCCACGGCTATACCTACTCGGCCCATCCCGTGGCCACGGCCGCGGCGCTGGCCACGCTGGAGATCTATGAGCGTGACGGGCTGTTCGCTCACGCCCGGGCGCTGGAGGACCATTGGGAAACGGCCGCCCATTCCCTGCGGGGGGCGCCCCATGTGATCGACGTGCGCAATTTCGGCCTCATGGCCGGCATCGAACTGGCCCCCCGCCCCGGTGCCCCCGGCACGCGGGCGATGGAGGTGTTCCACCGCTGCTTCGATGAGGGGGTACTGGTGCGTGTGACGGGCGACATCATCGCGCTGTCGCCGCCGCTGATCGTCACGCCGACGCAGATCGCCCGCATTTTCGAACAGATCGGCAAGGTCCTGGCCGACCTCGCCTGACATCGTAGAGCCCCGCTGGTCCCGACGGCAGAGCGCCGCCGGGACCATTGATTCAGAACCACGGGCGATTCAGAACCACGGGCGTTTCAGAACTGCGGGCGATAGCGTTCGATCAGCTCGTCCAGGAACTCCACCACCGCACGCACCCGCGGCTGGTGCTGGTGGTCGACGTGGAACACCAGCCAGTAGCTGCGCTTCACCTCCACCTCCGGCAGCACCCGCACCAGGCGCGCATCGGCCTCGGCCGCGAAGGCGTGCAGCAGCCCCAGCCCCAGCCCCGCGGCCACCGCCCCCTGCTGCGCGGAAATGGACGTGGACCGGAACACCGGCCGGGCATCGGGAATCACCTCGTTGAGGTAGAGCAACTCGGGATCGTCGATCTTCTCGTCCATGTACCAGACGAAGGGATGCCGGCGCAGCTCCGCCCGGCTGGCGACGGGGCCGTGCTCCGCCAAGTAATCCGCCGACGAATAGAGGCACAGGCGGAAATCCACCAGACGCCGCGCAAAAACGCGCCCCTTGGGCGGGCGGTTGAGCACGATGGCGATGTCGGCCTCATGATTGGCCAGGCTGACCTGCCGCGGCTCGGGCGTAAGGTCCAGCCGCAGGTCCGGATAACGCCGGTGGAACTCCGCAACATGCGGGGCCACGATGGCCATGCCGAACGCCTCCGGGGTGGCAATGCGCACCACGCCTGACGGTGCCGCCCCCCGGGGGCCCAGACGCGCCACCGCCGCCTCCATCTCGCTTTCCATGCGCTCGGCATGGGGCAGCAGCAGGCGCCCCGCCTCCGTCAATGTCACGCCGCGGGGCGAACGGTCGAACAGCCGCACGTCTAGCGCCGCCTCCAGCGCGCCGAGCCGGCGGGCGATGGTCGTATGGTCCACGCCGACCGCCTTGCCGGCCGCGACCAGGCGCCCGCTGCGGGCAACAGCCAGAAATAAGTGCACGTCGTCCCAGTCCGGCATAGGCATATTCGCCCAACAGTTTCTCGATAATGCGCATTTTTCCACATATGCCCGGTCTTTATCCTATCCTCAAGTCGAAAGCCGCCGCTGGCCCTCGGGCGCAGCGGTGATCCACCAGAGCTTCGTCATCCCCACCTTGGCGTTGAGGCCCTTCCCCGTCCCCACCTTCTCCCGGCCAACTGAAAGAGACAGCCTGATGACCAACCTCGCCGACCTGACCGCGACCGCCCTGTCCGACGCCTTCGCCGCGGGCGCGCTTTCCCCGGTGGAGGTGATGGAGGCCGTTCTCGATCGGGTGGACAGGCTGGAGCCGCTGCTGCACGCGACCTACGCGCTGGACGGCGACGGTGCGCTGGCGGCCGCGCGGCTTTCGGAGGAGCGGTGGCGAAAAGGGGCGGCGCTGGGCCCGCTGGACGGGCTGCCGGTGACACTCAAGGAGTTGATCGCCACGCGCGGGGTGCCCAAGCCCATGGGGACGGCGGCTGTGGAGCTCACCCCCCAACCGGAGGACGCGCCCATCACGGCCCGCCTGCGTGAGGCCGGGGCGATCGCCTTCACCAAGACCACCGTGCCCGATTACGGCATGCTTTCCTCCGGGCTTTCCAGCTTTCACCCGCTGACCCGCAACCCCTGGGACCTGTCGCGCAACCCCGGCGGGTCCAGCGCCGGGGCGGGGGCCGCAGCGGCGGCGGGTTATGGCCCGCTGCATGTCGGCACGGACATCGGCGGCTCGGTCCGGCTGCCGGCGGGCTGGTGCGGCGTCTTCGGATTCAAGCCCAACAACGGCCGCATTCCCATCGACCCGCCTTACATGGGGCGCTCCGCCGGCCCCATGACGCGCACGGTGGACGACGCGGCACTGCTGATGACGGTGATCTCCCGCCCCGACGCGCGCGACTTCATGAGCCTGCCACCCGCCGATCTGCCATGGCGGAACCTGGCGGGCGACGTCCGGGGCCTGCGCTTCGGCCTGATGCTGGACGCGGGGTGCGGTTCCCCCACCGAGCCGGAAGTGGCCGAAGCCGTGACGGCGGCGGCCCGCCTGTTCGAGCAGGCAGGGGCGGTGGTGGAGCCGATGGCGCCCTTCGTCACGCCGGAGATGTTCGACGGCTTCGACCATTTCTTCCGCATGCGCTTCTGGGCCGAAACCAAGGATCTGCCCCAGGACCGCTACCGGAAGATCCTGCCTTATATCCGGGCCTGGGTGGAACCGGCCGCGGCCTATGACGCGATGACCGTCTACAGCGGCTTCAGCGGCCTGATGGCCATCCGCGAACAGGGCGTACGGGCCAGCCAAGCCTATGACTACATCCTCTCGCCCGTGGCGCCCATGCCGGCCTTCGCGGCCGAGCTGCCCAGCCCCAACAACGACCCCGCGCGGCCCTTCGACCACATCGGCTTCACCATGCCCTTCAACATGACCGAGCAACCCGCCAGCTCGATCAACTGCGGCTACACGGCGACGGGCCTGCCCATCGGCCTGCAGATCGTGGGGCGGCGCTTCGATGACCTGGGGGTACTGCGCGTTTCCCGCTGGTTCGAGGACGCACGAGGACCCCAGCGCCCCTGGAGTGAATTGGCGGAATTATTGGAGGGTTCTTTGCAGGGGCGTGGGTCGTGAAGATGGCGGCCATCGCCTGAATGCCGTATCGGCCGTGGATCCCCCCGGCTGATACGGTCACCACCTTCCATTCAGGGGCTTTCAAGGCAGGCGATGTCCACCCCTGGTCGACGACTTCACGCGCACCGCCCCGACAGTCGAAGGCCGTGCGGCCCAGTTAGCCAGATGCCCATCGCGTCAATGTTGCCCGCCCTCCTCCGAGCGGTTGGGCGTGGATGAGCAAACGAAACTTTCCGCGGCGCTGGTCGAACCGCGTCCGTCATACGACGCCTTTTGCGGATAGGCGCACAGCGGCCGTTGAAGCTGGATCGTCTTCGGGTCCCCCATCGCGAACTTCGTGGCGATCACGCGGTCGGGCGCGCGTCCCCCGCTGGCCCAGTCGACCAATGAGGCGAAGAGGTCGTCCCCCGGACCGCCGATGGGAGGTTGCGGCGTGCCGCCAAGCGCCGAGTTGAACGCATCGGGGCCGGGGCCGCCACCGCAGTGCATCAGCCCAGGCGCCAAAAAGAGCCTGGCAACATCCCGGGCCTGGTCCATGCCCCCCAGTTCCCGCACCTGGCGGTCATAGAACGCGACCGACTGGCCCGGCGGCACCAGCGTGTCAGCCAGGCCATGATAGATGATCAGCTTGCCGCCGCGCGCCTTGAACGCACGCAGGCTTCCCCGGGTGGCATCGTTGACGTCGCCGCCCAAGGCGCGGTCGACCGCGGGCATGTCACGATCAAGGTCGAAGCCCCGCCAATCCCAATCGGCGCCGAACACCCATTTGAACAGGCTGCCGAATTGCGGCTGGCCGTTGGCGGCGCTCTGCAGGAACGCCCAGCCGAACCGGCCCTGAACCTCGCTGCCCGGCGGCCAGCCGAAAAAGACAGCGCGCCCGTCTGTGGTGGTAGGGCCATTATAGAACGCGCGGGCGGTCGCGACCTCGGCCGGCGTCAGGCATTGGTCGGTCTCCGCCCCCTGGCAGCCCAGTTCCGCAGGATCGAAGCGGCAGCTGAGGGGATCGGTGATGAAGGCATCCCCCTGCAGGCCGTAGCCGCGACGGTTGCAGCTTGCGACCGCGGCGTCGTTCAGCACCCGAAGCTTGGCATCCGACAGGCGGCTGCCGGGTGTGCGATTGGCGGCGATGAAGTCCCACAGGACAGCGGCGTGGCCCCAGGTCCGATTGATGACGGGCGCGCCGACCAGGATGCCATCATAGTCCGCCGGGTAATAGAGCGCCTCGATCAGCCCCTGCTGTCCCCCGGTCGAACAGCCGGTGTAGTAGGAGCGCGTGGCACCCCGGCCGTAATAGGCCTGGGTGATGGCCTTGCCGGTCACCGTCATGACGTGGGTGGACAGACGGCCCCAGTCCTTCCACTTGCGGGGATGACCGATAAGCGCATCGCCGTCCAGCGGCGTCGCGGGTGCCGTTCCCGTATCGGTCGTCGCCACGGCGTACCCGCGCCGCAACCCGCCGACCATGCTGCCGTACCCGCCCTGAAGCACGCCGGCGAACCCCCCGTTGCCGTTGCCGTGAAAGACGCCGGCCCAGGTGCCGGCCGGCAGCCAGACCTCGACCCCGATATCGGAATCGGGGGCCGATCGCACATGGGCGACAACACGGCAGAAGGCCGGCAGGGGCGACGCGTCGCGGAGCCCCGGAGTGGCCCCCGCACCTTTTTCAACCATCACCGCGCTGTCGATGGTGGTGTCCTTGAGGCGCAATTGGGTAAGCGCCTCGCAGCGGGCGGCATCGGCCGCTGGCGCCGTCTCGGCCGCCGGTGACGGCGTGGCGAGCGCGACAGCCGCCATGGCCATGGCGAGCGGGGCGAAGAATCTTGAAAAGTTAAGGGTCGAAACCTTCATGGTCATGAACCTCGCCTGGCGGAAGATGACTTGGCGTCCCGGGTCAAGAAATAGGTGCATGTCAGCGATATGAAGCACACGCCGAACAGGAAGATGGAGATCGGCAGGGTCGACGCGTACTTCGCGAACAAGGCCGTCGCGATGATCGGGGCGAACCCGCCACCGATGACGGCGCCCAATTGGTAACCAAGCGAGGCGCCGGAATAGCGCACCTCCACGGGGAACAATTCGGCAAAAAGCGCCGCCTGCGGGCCATACATCACGCTCAGGCACAGCAGTTCCACGATGAGCGCCACCAGGACGGCCGGATAGGACAGCGTCTCCAGCAACGGGAAGAAGGCGAAGGACCACAGCCCGGTCAGTGCCGCCCCGGCCATGAAAAGGGTTGATCGTCCCCACCGGTCCGACAGCGCCCCGAAAAACAGCAGGCCGGGTACCATGACGACGCTCGCCGCCACCACGGACGCAAGCATCGCGCTTCGCGACAGGTGCAGGACCGAGTCACCATAAGAAACGGCATAGGTGATCGCCGCGTAGAAGCATGTGTTCGAGGCTATGAAGGCCCCACCCGCCAGCACGATCTTCTTGGGGTGGCGCGCCAGAACCTGAAGGACCGGCGACTTGCGCTTTTCCTTCTGGGTCAAATCCTGCGTTCGGGCGGTCTGTTCGAATGCCACCGACTCCTCCAGCCTCGTCTGGATATAGAGGCCGACGAAAACCAGCGCGATGCTCAGGATGAACGGCACGCGCCAAGCCCAGGTTTCGAACGCGTTTTGCGGAAAGGCCGCCACCATGAAGAAGAAAACGATGTTGGACAGGACCACGCCCAACGGAACGCCGATCTGGACGAAGCTGCCGTAAAAGCCGCCCCGGCCCGGGGGAGCGCTTTCTATCGCCATGAGCGCGGCACCGCCCCATTGCCCGCCGACGGCGATGCCCTGGACGAAGCGCAAGGCCAGGAGCAGCAGCGGGCTGAGGGCGCCGACACCCGCATAGGTCGGCAGGAATCCGATCGCGGTGGTGGCGAGGCCCATGGTCAGCAGCGCGACCAGCAGCGCCTTCTTGCGGCCGAACAGGTCCCCGAAATGGCCGAATACGATGCCGCCGAACGGCCGGGCGATGAAGCCCACGGCAAAGGTGCTGAACGCCGCCAGCTGGGCCACCAGCGGAGGCAAGTCCGCCGCGAAGAAGATCTTCGGAAAGACCAGGGCGGCCGCCGTCCCGTAGACGAAGAAATCGTACCATTCGATGGTGGCGCCGGCACCGGCCGTCAACGCGACCTTGAAGAGCGAGGACCCTTTGTTCACCGCTGATGAACCCATCATTTTTTCTTTCCGGGCCGGCGCCCGCCCGTCAGCCACGGGCTGCGCGGCAGACGGTTGACGCAACGCTTTATCCACCTGCCGCGCGTTCATCCAATATCCCCCCCGGCTTTCGTTTCCGCAGCGCCCGATCGTTCCCGCCAAGCCTCAGCCTTCGCGATGTACCAGGGAATGACGCCGGGATTCTCGGTCAGATTGGGATCAATGACCTTTGCCACGGGCCAACCCTGGAACAGGCGCTTGATCGGCAGTTCCTGCTTCTTGCCGGACAGGGTACGCGGAATCGCCGGTGCCGGAATGAACGCGTCGGGGATGAACCGGGGTGAGAGCGTGTCCCGGATGGCCGCGACCACGGCCGCCTCCAGCTCCGGACCCCAGGCGCGCCCATCACCAGGGACGACAAACATGAGCAGCTTGCTGTCGCCGGCGCCATCCTCGAGGTCGATCACCAGGCTGTCCGCAATGGACCCCAGGCGTTCCACGGCGGCATAGATGTCGGCGGTGCCCATCCGCAAGCCGTGCCGGTTGATCGTGGCGTCGCTCCGTCCGGCGATGACGCAGCTTCCATCAGCCTCCACCGTCAGCCAATCGCCATGCCGCCAGATGCCGTCCCACGCGTCGAAGTAGGTCGAGCGATAGCGGCTGCCGTCCTGGTCACCCCAGAAGAACAGCGGCATGCTGGGGAAGGGCCGCGTACAGACAAGTTCGCCGACGCGGCCCCGCAGCGCATGTCCATCCTCATCCCAGGCCTCGATCGAGGCGCCCAGGTGGCGGCATTGAAGACGGCCGGGCGTCGGAGGCAATTCCCGGTTCCCCGACAGGAACGCGGCGGCGATGTCGGTCCCGCCGGAGATGTTGCACCACCAGATGTCGGGGGTGCCTACGGCGTCAAACTGCGCCGTGCCCCAGTCCTGGACATCGGCCGTCAATGGGGAGCCGGTGCTGCCCAACGCGCGGATGGCCTTCAGGTCACCGATCCCGTTCAAGGCCAGGCCCGCTTTGCGGCAACTGGAGAAAAACGCCGCCCCGGCACCGAACCAGGTCACGCGATGGCGCGCGGCGAACGCCCATAAAGGCTGCCATTCCGATTGCCCCGCGGCACCTTTCGGCGAACCGTCATAGAGACAGATCGTCGTTCCGGTGAGAAGTCCACCGACCTGGATGTTCCACATCACCCAGCCCGTGGCGCTGTACCAGTGGAACCTTTCGCCGACCGTGTTGAGCGAATAACTGGGCCCCAGGTCCAGATGCATGTTGCCGACGCAGGCCGAAACGACGATGCCGCCATGCCCGTGCACGATCGCCTTGGGCAGGCCTGTGGTTCCGCTGGAATAGAGGATCCACAGCGGATGATCGAAAGGCAGCCATTCGGGCTCGAATGCCGCGACTTCCGCGTCATCCGCGCACTGGGCACCGTCGAAGTCGATCGAGTCCTGTATGCGCGCCGCGCCATACCCCGTCCGGATCGCGAACAGGGCCGCGACGGCGGGCAGCCCGCGCCGGATCGCCTCGACGGTGGCGGAGCGATCCATCCGCCGGCCGCCATAAAAGACCCCGTCGACGGCGATGAGCGCCTTGGGTGCCGCCTGCCGCAACCGATCCAGCACCGCCGGCGTGCCCATATCGGGCGAGCACATCGTCCACACCGCGCCCAGGCTGGCACAGGCGAGCATGGAAACGACCGCCTCAGGGATATTGGGCAGGTAGGCCGCGACCACGTCGCCGCGCCCTATGCCCCGGCGGCGCAAGGCCAGGGCCAGCGACGCCGTGCGCCGCCGCAACTGGCCCCAGGTCCATTCGATGGCCTGTCCGCTTTCCCCTTCCGCGATGATCGCCGGCTGCCCGGCGGCATCGGCCAAGTCGGCGTGGCGAAACACCTGGCGCGCATAATTCACCTGCGCGCCCGCGAACCAGCGGGCGCCGGGCATCGCCCCGTCCACGATGGCGGTCGGCGGCGTCGGGGATTCCAGCGCGTGATAATCCCAGACGCTCAGCCAGAACGCGGCGAGATCGGATCGCGACCATTCCCACATCGCCGCGTAATCAGGAAATGTCAGGCCGCGTTCCCGATGCAGCCATTCCCGATACAGTCTTATCTGGGGGACGCTGTCGCCCGCCCCGCGATTTATCATGTCGGACTTTCCTCGTGAATCGATGGCCAGCGCCGCTCCGGATCGCGGCGCCAGGCCCGGTATGGGGCCGCGATCGAGACCCGGATGCCGGGCGTCGTCAGCCCATCCGGACCGCGCGGTAACCCAGGCCTCGCCGCTCGCTCAAAACCGGTGATAAAGCGTCGCCCCGTACATGCGCGGCATGCCGATGGACCCGGCGGTGTACGCCGTCGCACCGGGGCTGGTGTTCGCCTGGCTGATATAACGGACGTCGAAGGCGTTGCGGACCCAGCCGGTCAGCGACCAGGCCTTGTCGAAGGTGCCCAGGCCGATCGACGCGTTGAACAGCCCGTACCCGTCCTGGGAGACGAGCGGGTTGTTGTAGATGTCGAAATAGACCCTGCTTTGCCATTTGTAATCGGCGCGCGCGGTGACCTCCAGCGCGCTGGAAACCGGGAAGACGTACTCGCCGGACACATTGAACTGCCATTTCGGCGCCTGGGTAAGCGTATTGCCTTCCAAGTTCTTGGCACCGGGCGGCAAAGCCTGGCCATCGCTGGTCACCCCCACGCACGCGGCGGCGGTCGGCAGGGCCGGATACAGCGGGTCGTTGTTGCAGAACTTCCCAAATGCCGTATCGAGGCGCGTGGCCGCCCCGGCCACCTTCAGCCCTTCGGCCAGAATGGCCTCGACTTCGAACTCGACGCCCTTGATCGTGGCGGCGGACGAGTTCTCGACCTTCGGGAACTGCACCCCCGTCTGCACGTTCGTGCGGAAGACGGTCTGCTGCAGGTTGGTGTAGTCGGCATAGAACGCGGTAAGGCCCATGCGCAATTTGTTGTCGAACAACTTGGCCTTGGTGCCGATTTCGTAGTTCCAGACATATTCCGGATTGAAGAAATTAACCGGCTGCGTGATGTCGCCCAGGGTGTTGAAGCCACCCGACTTGAAGCCACGGGACACGCTGGCATAGACCAACGTGTTGTCCTGGGGTGCGTAGTCAAGCACGAAGCGGGGCGTGAAAGCCTTCCAGATATCCTTGTCGGCCAGAAGATAGTGGAGCCCGCCCGACGTAGCATCCATCGCGTAAGACTTGGAGTCGAGGGTATAGCGCCCGCCGGCCGTCGCACGAAGATTGTCGGTCAGGTTGTAGCGGAACTGCGCATAGGCCGCATACGAGTCCAGCGTCTCGGCGGGAAGATAGACCAGCAGATTCTTGACCGCCGCGGTGCTGAGGTACAGCGGCTCACTCGAATCCCCGTGCATGTAGAACAGGCCGGCGACCAGATCCGCCCGGCTGCCCACGTCCGTGGTCGCGGTAAGTTCCTGCGTCACCTGCTTCGCGTACAGGCCGATGAGATCGAACCGCGCGCTGGCCACCGGCGTCAGGTCGACATCAAGGTTGGTCAGGTCGATATCGTGCTTGATGAAGCCTGTGGTCGAGGTAATCGACGTGTCCGGCCCCAGGTCCAGGTGCGCGGTCAGGGTGGCCCTGACGTCCTCCACGTCCCGTTGATTGGGTTCGTTGAAATAGAAGGTCAGGTCGTCAATGTTGTTGCGGGGATACGCATAACCCGGCACTTCGGCCGGCGTGGGCCTGGCCGGATCGGCGCGGCCCAGCAGAAGATTGAATGATGGGTCGCTGCGGTCGCGCGTGTAATCGACCAGCGCGCTGATGCTGAAGATTTCGGATGGCTTCACCAACAGCTGGCCGCGCACCTCGGTGAGGTCGGCGTTGTCGTTGTGTCGGCCGAGATACGCGTTGTCCGTCCAGCCGTCCGCACGGTCCCGCTGAAAGGAGACGCGGGTCAGAACCTTGTCGGACAGCGGCACGTTCACGAACCCCTTAGCCCCGAAACGCGCGTAGTTGCCACCGGTAAGCGCCAGTTCGGCATCGGTCTGATCGGTCGGGGCCTTGCTGTTGACATTGATGGCGCCACCCGTCGCATTGCGGCCCTGGATGGTGCCTTGCGGCCCGCGGAGGACCTCCACCCGTTCGACATCGAGGAAGGACGGGTTCATCATGAAATGGTTGAGCAAGGGAACGCCGTCGAGCGACACGGTCACGCCCGACTGGCTGCCGATGTCCTGCCCGGCCTGGCCGATGCCGCGCATGGCGATGAACACGTTGGTGGAGCGCGTGCCGAACTGGAGGCTGGGCGCGAGTTGGACAAGGTCGCCCACCTCCTTCACGCCGGCCTTCTCCAGCGTTTCGCCCGAGACGGCGGTGATCGCTATCGGGATGTTCTGCAGCCCTTCGGCGCGCTTTTCGGCCGTCACGAGAATTTCCTCCAAGCCGAGGTCGCGCGAGGTGTCGGCCGGGGCGGCGGAAGCGCCATTCTGCGGCTGAACGGCGGCCCCTTGGGTGGCGCCCTGGGTCTGGGCCTGCGCCCACACCTGGCCAGTGGCCAGGCATCCACCGACCAGCGCCGTCGCCCCCAACCCCAGCGCGCGCGCGCGACGGATCAGCCTCAAGCTGCTCATGTCCTCCCCCTCCCTTTTGATGCGATTGACGCCGGGGATCTCACGCCCCCGGTCGAGGCGGATCTTCGCATTTGCCGGACGAGAGGCAATGACACGGCTGACGCCATGATTTGGCGGAAGTGACATGGGGGGGCCGCGCGGCCCCATCCCGCCCTATGCGATCCGCCGATCCTTGAGAAGGACGGTCGCGGCGCCGACCTTTGCCGCGTCGGCCATGTATTCGGTGCGATAGGCCGATGGCGTCATTCCGGCCCAGGCGCAGAAATGGCGCGAAAAGCTGCCGGGTTCGCTGAACCCCACGGTAAGGCCGATCTCCGTGATCGGCAGGTCGCTCGCGAGCAGGTAGGCGGCGGCCAGTTCCCCGCGCAGGCGCGTCCTCATGTCCTGGAAGCATTCCCCTTCCAGCGACAGATCCTGGCGAAGCCGCCTGGGTCGAGTCCGCAGGCGCGCGGCGACGACCTCGACCGGCGCCGACCAGAGGCCGGCGCGCTGGAAATCGATCAGCACCTGCTGCGTCCGCTCCCGCCAGGTCGGGCCACGGTCGGGAATGTCGAACCAGTCGGGCTCACTCGCGTAGTAATCGTCATATTCCTTGATGGAACTGTGCACCAGGCGCACCGCCAGATCGTCCCAGTCATAAGACAAGGCATCCACCGGCGCGTCGAATTGCACGGGACAGCGGAACAGCGCGAACCGGTCGAAGCCGTTTTCCTGGATGGGGCGCGGCCCCCGGATGGAAAGACCGCGAAGCACCAGCGGACGGCCGATCAGCCAACTGAAGAACTGGTAGATCCAGACGAACCTGATCCAGACCAGGATGTCCCGGTTTACACCCGGGATAGTCTGGTACTTGCAGATGTGCTGAAGGCCGGATCCGTGCTCCTCGGTGATGCCCGGCCCCACATCGGCGGACATCGCGTCGGTGAAGCGGATGCTGACCCGCAGCGCCTCGCCCAGGGTGGCGCAATGCAGGAAGGACAGGAGACGCTCGGCCTCAAGCGCGAGGCGACAGCCTTGGGCGAAGAAGCCGAGATAGACGTCATCAAGTGCGAACTGAATCCGACGGATCAGTCGGACCAGGGCTTGGCCATCGATCGCGGCGCGCGCGTTCCCGTAAACCGCCGGATCGATCGCCGCGTCCCGTAAAAGCGCATGGGGGTCGAACCCTTTGAGCACGGCGCCTTGCAGCAGTTGCCGGACCGCCTCGCCATCCAACCCCGTTTTTCCCGTGGGTTCTTCTTCCATCCCGTATTCGTTCTTATGGCGACGTGGCCGGGCCGATGTCGCATACCGCAAGGCATCCATTATTTGCAGCGCCCCATCCCCGCCGCAAGGGCCGGGTGACTGTGCGTGCCTTGCGATAGCTTCTCCCCACGACAGCATGCGCACCACGGCAAGCGACCGCTTGGATGTTTAGAGGGTGCGGCGATACTGCCGGTCAGCCGTACAGTCGGCCCGACGGCTTGGGGCCGTCTCCGGCCGGCGCCCCCATCACACGGCGCCGCGCTCGTACCAGGGCCGGCTGGCTTTCACCAGGTGCACCACCGACAGCATGACCGGCACCTCCACCAGCACGCCCACGACCGTGGCCAGGGCGGCGCCGGAGTTCAGGCCGAACAGGCTGATGGCGGCGGCCACGGCCAGCTCGAAGAAGTTGCTGGCGCCGATCAGGGCCGCCGGGGCCGCCACGCACCAGGCCACGCCGAACTGGCGGCTCAGCAGATAGGCCAAGCCGGCGTTCAGATAGACCTGGATCAGAATGGGCACCGCCAGCAGGGCGATCACCAGGGGCTGGGCCAGGATCTGCGGCCCCTGGAAGCCGAACAGCAGCACCAGGGTGGTCAGCAGCGCCACCAGGGACAGGGGCTGCAGCATGGACAGGACCCGCTTCAGCCGCGCCTCCCCACCCGCCAGCAGGGCTCGGCGCCAAGCCTGCGCCACCACCACCGGCACGACGATGTAGAGCGCGACGGACAGCGCCAGGGTGGCCCAGGGCACGGTGATGGAGGCCACGCCCAGCAGCAGGCCCACCAGGGGCGCGAAGGCGAACACCATGATCAGGTCGTTCAGCGCCACCTGGCTGAGGGTGAAATGCGGCTCGCCCTCGCAGAGGTTGGACCAGACGAACACCATGGCGGTGCAGGGCGCCGCCGCCAACAGGATCAGGCCGGCGATGTAGGACGGGCCCTGGCCCGCCGGCAGCAGGTCGGCGAACAGGGTGCCGATGAACAGGCTGCCTAACAGCGCCATGGAAAACGGCTTGACCGCCCAGTTGATGGCCAGGGTGACGGCCACGCCCCGCCAATGCTCCTTCACCTGCGCCAGGGCGCCGAAGTCGATCTTCAGCAACATGGGGATGATCATCAGCCAGATCAGCGCCGCCACCGGCAGGTTGACCTTGGCCACTTCGGCCGCCGCCACGGTGCTGAACAGGCCCGGCAGCAAATGGCCCAGGGCGATGCCGGCCACGATGCACAGCGCCACCCACAGGCTGAGGTAGCGTTCGAAGCGGGACATGGCGCCGGACATGAGGGCGGTCCTCAGACGGTGATGGTGCGCGACAGCAGCGTCGCGGTGGAGGGGCACAGGCCCTGGGCCTGGGGGGTGGCCAGGACGGCGGCGGGGGCCTGGTCGCGGGTCACGGGCTTGAAGCCGGCCTTTTCGAAGAAACCGCCGGCGGAGGTGGTCAACAGCCAGGCCCGCTGGTGCCCCTCCTCCCAGGCGCGGCGCAGCAGCAGGGCCACCAGGTTGCGGCCGATGCCTTTGCCTTGCACCGCCTCCGGTACCATCACGGAGCGAACCAGGATGTCGGCGTCCAGCGGCAGGTAGCCGCCATAGCCCGCCCGTGTGCCGCCAAGGGTTCGGTAGGCGAAGAACCGCCCCTCGCCATCGGCCAGGTCCGCCACCGGCAGGCTGGCGGCCGTGAGCGCGGCCACCAGGCTTGGATCGGTGGCCGGGATCGGCTCATCCTTCAGGAAGGGCGCCCCCTCTTCCTTGTCGAAATCCGCGTCTGGCAGGTCGGGCAGCAGGTCCAGGACGACGTCGGATGGCCGGCACAGCGTCACGCCCCGGGGCGTGACCACGATGGGCCGGTTGATCAGGATGGGGTGGGCCATCATGAAATCCAGCAACTCGGCGTCGGTCCACTTGGGATCGTCCAGGCCAAGCTCCGCATAGGGCGTGCCCTTGCGGCGCAGCACCTGGCGCACCGTCAGGCCCGCGCGCCGGATCAGGTTGGCCAACACCTCCCGGCTGGGCGGATCCTTCAGGTACTCGATCACCTCCGGCTCGGCACCGGCGTGGCGGATCATGGCCAGGACGTTGCGCGACGTGCCGCAGGCGGGGTTGTGGTAGAGGGTGACCGTGCTCATGCCGCCAACTCCCGATGGGTGGCCAAGTCATCCAGGTGGCGCTTGATGGCCATGCGGTCCAGCGAGACCAGGGGCAGGCTGGTGAAGGCCTGCAGGCGCCGCTCGATCTGGCCGTAGATGCCCGCGGTGAAGGCCGCCTTCTCTGCGTCGGAGCCCTCGAACGACGACGGGTCGGCGAAGCCCCAATGGGCGCTCACCGGGTGGCCGGGCCACACCGGGCAGACCTCGCCGGCGGCGTTGTCGCAGACGGTGAACACGAAATCCATCTCCGGCGCGCCCGGGCCAGCGAATTCGTCCCAAGTCTTGGAGCGCAGGCCAGTGACGTCATAGCCCAGCCGCTCCAGCAGCGCCTTCACCACCGGGTTGATGCGGCCCGACGGCTGGCTGCCGGCGCTGAACGCGCGGAAGCGGCCGCCGCCGATACGGCTCAGGATGCTCTCCGCCATCATGCTGCGGGCGCTGTTGTGGGTGCAGAGGAACAGGACGTTGAAAACGCGGTCGGTCATGGAAACCCCGGGCTGAATGGCGGCCGTCAGGCGTCGATGGTGGGTTTCGGGCAGCAGTCGATCATCTCGGGGATCCCGGTGCCGCACAGTTCGGGCAGGCCCTGGCAGCAATCTTCCATGAGGAAGGCCAGCAGGCGGCGGGTGCCCTCGTAGTCGGTGGCGTAGAAGATCTGCCGCTGCACCCGCCAGGAGCGCAGCAGGCCCGCCCGTTCCAATAGGCCCAGGTGGTGCGACAGGGTCGAGGACGGCACTGCCACGCGGGCGGCGACGTCCCCGGCGGTCAGGCCGTTGGGCCCCGCCTGCACCAACAGGCGGAAGACGCTCAGGCGGGTTTCCTGGGCAAGGGCGGCAAAGGCGTCGATGGCGGCTTTCGGTTCCATATCGCGACAATCGTAGAAATTACACGGTCAAGCCGGGGATGGTTCACGGGCGGTGCGACGGTACCAACCGCGGCGTCATTCCGAGGCGGGCACCGGCTTCTCATGGCTCATGGCAATCGCCCCCAAGTCGGGGGCACTCAGGTCCGGCTTCGGCAGCTTGGCGGCGGCCTCCTTCCGCTCGCTGTAGCGGTCGACCATGTAGTCGGAGCGGTCGCGCACCAGCAGGGTGAACTTCACCAGTTCCTCCATCACGTCCACCACGCGGTCGTAGTAGGCGGACGGCTTCATGCGGCCGTCGTCGTCGAACTCCTGATAGGCCTTCGCCACCGACGACTGGTTGGGGATGGTCACCATCCGCATCCAGCGGCCCAGCACCCGCATGGCGTTCACGGCGTTGAAGGACTGGCTGCCGCCCGACACCTGCATGACCGCCAGGGTGCGGCCCTGGGTGGGCCGGACGCTGCCCGTCTCCAGCGGCAGCCAGTCTATCTGGCTCTTGAACACGCCGGTCAAGGTGCCGTGGCGCTCGGGCGAGCACCACACCTGGCCCTCGGACCAGATGGACAGCTCGCGCAGTTCCGCGACCTTGGGATGGGTGGGCGGCACACTGTCGGGCAGCGGCAGGCCAGCGGGGTCGAAGATGCGGGTCTCGCATCCAAACCGCTCCAACAGGCGGGCCGCCTCCTGCGTCAGGAAGCGGCTGTAGGACCGCTCCCGCAGCGAACCGTAGAGCAGCAGGATGCGCGGCGGATGGGTGGAAATCCGCTTGGGCGTAAGCTTGTCCAGGTCGGGGGCGTCGAACCGGAGAGCGTCAATGTTGGGTAGGTCGATCATGGCTATACCATATTTCGACAATTATAGAATAGTCAACTCTCCCGCAGGATAGAGGGTGAACACGCCGCCATGTTGACTGTTGTTCGTTGCCCGGCCTGGGCGCCGATGGGCACGATACCAATTTGATTTTACTGACTTTAATGGAGTCGTCGGGTCACCCCGGTTAACAGTCCAGATGGCTCAAAGCCTTTGGCGTGTCATCTTCCAGGCGCTCCAGACCCAAAACAGAATGGCCCTGATCAGCGCCAACTGAGCCGGCCAGGACCATTCTCCACGGGGGACGCTACAGCGGTTCTTGCTCAACCCAGCCCGGCTGCAGCAGGCGAACCGAGGCGAGGGCCGGCCCGCCCTTATCAGAACGGCCCGCAATCCGTGCCGTTAACGGCCCTGCCCCAGAACCTCGATCATCGCCCAACTGATCTCTGTCAGCGGAATCTTGACCCGACCCGCCCACGGAGAATCGGCCTGGCCGGCGTATTGGCCTACCGACAGGTAAATGAATCGCGTATTGGGCGAGCCCTGGACGAAAGGTCCCAGCAATCGCGGCCTCCCGTCTGCCAAGCAGCCTGCCACTGTCACCTCCAAATCGAAAACGGCTTCTTCGGTCGATCAACGGGTCGGCGAAGTGAGCCTGAGTTTCTCCGCTTTGCCTTGCTGCAACGCCATCGCGAGACCTGGCAGGGGGTCTTCCACTACGATGCGCAGCGGCAGTTTAAAAGGATCAATTCCCATCGCGTCGCCCCGCCATCAGTTCAGTCCAAAGTCCGTGCCACCATCCCACCCCTATCTGGTTGATGGCCGATGACGGAGGGGGATGGCGACCGCCGCTCGCCTCCACTCAGAAGTCGAAGGTGGCGTGCAACACACCAGCATGGCTCTGGTAATCGCGGCGCAGCTCGCCGGAATACTCCAGCCGCAGCTTGAAGCCATCACCCTGGTCCAGGGTGGCACCCACGCCGATGCCCAGGCCGTCGGCGGCGGTGCGGCCGGTGCTGCTGACGAAGCTGGTGCCGGCCAGGACGCTCGTGGTGGCGATGGGGCTGTTCAGATAGTCGTGCACCCAGACCAGGCGCAGGTCCGGCAGCAGCCGGCCCAGCCCGGTGTCCATCTTACCCGACAGCTTGGCGCCCAGCTCCTGCGTCAGGTTGTCCACCTTCAGGGCGCCCACCGCCATGTTGGCCACGCCGGCGTCATGCTCGTCATAGGCGTGGTTGGTCAGGCGCACGGCCCGCAGGCTGGCCTGCGGCGTCAGGGTGAAGCTGGCGGAGACCGGCAGGTCGTAGCCCACCGTCACCTTGCCCAGGTACTGCTCCCCGCCATAATTGGCGTTGGCGCGGGCGCCCAGGAAGCCGATCCAGCGGCGCTGATCATAATGGTTGTAGCCGAAGCTGGCCTGGCCCTCGACCGACAGGCGCTGGTCCGCCCAATCCGGGCGCCAGACGCTGTAGGCCGTCAGCTGGTAGCTGGCCGCCTTGGTCTGGCCGCCGGCGGCGGTGCCCTCGCCGTTGACCGAGCCGTTCAGCCAGCTGAAGGCCAGGCCCGCCATAACCGTGTCATTGGCGTACCAGTCGGCGCCGATGACCAAGCCGGCCGTGGTCCCGCTATAGCCCGCAGCGTCGGCATTGTTGCCGCGCAGCACGCCGCCGCCCAGGATCTCGCCCCACACTGCCCCCTGCTGGCCATCGGAGCCGGCGGCCGCCCCCTTGCCGTTTACATCCCCCATTGGGCCATCCATGTACGCCGCCGCATGCTGCTGATGCTGGCTGATGGCGTTGGTGGAGGGGGTGACGGAGAAGGTGTTGATCTGTGGCGTCAGCTGGCTGGGCGATAGCTGGGTCACGGCCAGCTGCTGCGCCTCGCCCGACAGCTTGGACAGGCGGGTCAGCACCGCCGTCTGGAAGGCCTGGGCCGCCGCACTGCCGCTGTTGGCGATGACGTCCAGCGCCCGGCCGGTGCCCACCCCCGGGCCGCCCGCCGCCAGGCCCACCGCCGTATACCGGGTGCTGGGCGTGGCCGGGTTGGTCGGACCCGTGGGGCCGGTGGTCCCGCCGCTGCCGCTGCTGAGCGTCAGGACCAGGTCCGTGGCGCCGTTGGCGGTGATGGTGGAACTGGTGACCGTGTAGCCGGCGGCCGTCAGGGTCAGGTTGCTGGTCGTCAGCGTGGAGCCGGCCGACGCGATGGTGTAGCTGCCCGCCGACAGCTGGCCGCCATTGACCGCCGCCAGGGTCACCGACCCGCCCGTCAGGCTGGCGCTGCCGCTGATCACCAGGGCGCCGTAGCTGGTGGTGGAACTGACACCGATGACCAGATTGCCCGCCGTCTGGCTGTAGCTGCCCGTGATGTTGACCGCGCTGTTCACCAGCAAGGTGGCCCCGCTGTTGACCACGCTGTGGCTGCCGACGGTGATGCGGTCGTTCAGCATCATGACGCCGCGCACGAAGCGTAGATCGGACCGGGTATTGGTGATGGTGCCACCCGTCAGGGCGCCCGGTGCGGCGTCCGTACCGCCCGCGACCACCAGGTCATTGGCCGACAGGTTCACGACGTTGCCGCTGATGGTGCCGCTGTTGGCCAAGGTGCCCAGGGCGCCGGTGGCCGCGATGTACAGCGCGGTCGGGCTGGCCACCGTGCCGGTATTGTTCAGCGTATCCAGGCTGGCGCCGATGTAGTCGTTGCCCGCCGCCGCCAACAGGGTGCTGCCGCTGGTCACGGCATTGGCACTGAGGCCGGTGATGCC
>NZ_VITV01000004.1:0-15461 GCF_007828035.1 Nitrospirillum amazonense
GCGTCGCGCGCGGCGGTGGACGCCGGTTTCGTGCCCAACGACTACCAAGTCGGGCAGACGGGCAAGATCGTGGCGCCGGAGCTGTACATCGCCGTGGGCATCTCGG
The DNA here is from genome assembly GCF_007828035.1 of Nitrospirillum amazonense. Classification (GTDB taxonomy): domain Bacteria; phylum Pseudomonadota; class Alphaproteobacteria; order Azospirillales; family Azospirillaceae; genus Nitrospirillum; species Nitrospirillum amazonense. Next base: position 107 of record NZ_VITV01000004.1, read on the forward strand.
GCGCCATCCAGCACCTGGCCGGCATGAAGGACAGCAAGGTCATCGTCGCCATCAACAAGGACGAAGAGGCGCCGATCTTCCAGATCGCCGACTACGGCCTGGTCGCCGACCTGTTCAAGGCCGTGCCGGAATTGACCGAGGAACTGGGCAAGGCGGGCTGACCCAAGCCCGTTCAACACCCTACTCTATCTCTTGTTAAGGGTCCCCCGGCAGTATCGGGGGACCCCGCCAGGGTGGCCTTGCAAGGACAGACACCATGATACGCACGATCGGCATCATCGGTTCGGGGCAGATGGGCACGGGCATCGCCCACGTGACATCGCTGTCCGGCCATACGGTCCGGCTGATGGACACCAGCCCGGAGTCGCTCTCTCGAGCCATGCAAGCCCTTGAGAAGAACCTCGACCGTCAAGTCTCAAAGGGCAAGATCACCGAGCTGGAAAAGGATGAGGCCCTGGCCCGCATCTCCACCGGCACGGAGATGTCGACGCTGGTCGACTGCGATCTGGTGATTGAGGCCGCCACCGAGAACGAGGACATCAAGCGCGGCATCTTCAAGGACCTGGTGCCGCACCTGAAGGCCGACGCGCTGGTGGCCACCAACACCTCGTCCATCTCCATCACGCGCCTCGCGGCCTGCACCGACCGGCCGCACAAGTTCATCGGCATGCACTTCATGAACCCGGTGCCGGTGATGCAGCTGGTGGAGATCATCCGGGGCATTGCCACGGACGAGGAGACCTATCAGGCCATCCGCGAACTGACGTTCAAGCTGGGCAAGACCCCCGCCGTGTCGGAGGACTTCCCCGCCTTCATCGTCAACCGCGTGCTGCAGCCCATGATCAACGAGGCGGTCTACACCCTGTATGAGGGCGTGGGCTCGGTCGAGGCCATCGATACTGCCATGAAGCTGGGCGCCAACCACCCCATGGGCCCGCTGGAACTGGCGGACTTCATCGGCCTGGACACCTGCCTGTCGGTGATGCAGGTGCTGTACGAGGGCCTGGCCGACAGCAAGTACCGGCCCTGCCCGCTGCTGGTGAAGTATGTCGAGGCGGGCTGGCTGGGCCGCAAGGTGGGCCGCGGCTTCTACGACTATTCCGGCGACACGCCCCGGCCTACCCGTTAAGGGGCCCGACGCACCGAGTCCACTTCAACAAAAAACCCGCCGCCCCCTTCGCAAGGGAGGCGGGTTTTTTTATTTCTTATAAAACTTGATCAGGGCCTGCGCCTCGGGGGAATTCCAATCAGCGTCGCCTTCCAGGCGGCCGATCTCGCGTCCCTCGGCATCGATCAGCAGGGTGGTGGGCAAGCCGCGCGGCTTCAGCACCGACATGGCCGTGCTCTTGGGGTCCAGCCAGGTCGCCAGGTGGGTGATGCCGTGGTTCTGGATGAAGGGCGTCACCACCCGGGCGCCGCCCCGGTCCAGCGACAGGGCCACCACCTCGAAGCCCCCCTTGCCGCCGGAGGTGTCGCCCAGGGCGCCCTGGAGCTTGTCCAGCGACGGCAGTTCCTGGACGCAGGGGGCGCACCAGGTGGCCCACAGGTTCAGCAGGACCAGGTGGCCCTTGAGGTCCGACAGGTGGATGCCGCTGCCGTCGGGGCGGGTCAGTGCCAGATCGGGAACCTGGGGATGGTCCGGCGTTTCGGTGAAGGGGGTGATGCCGCCCTTCAGCGCGGGGGCCGCATTACCGGCCGCGCATGCCGCACCAGCGCAGAAAACGACCGACGCGACCACGCCAATCCTTGCGAGAAACCGCAAAATCGCCATTCTTGCCATCACCCTCGTTCACCGGGCCCCTACGCCGGCCCCGCTACAATTGGTCCCCGACCCCCGATGACGTCAACTCCCGCGACCCCGGAAAACGCCACGCCCGACCAGAATGCCGCAGCAGGCGGCGCTGTAAACGAGCTGTGGGGCGGCCGCTTCAGCCGTGGCCCGTCGGAGATCATGGAGCGCATCAACGTGTCCATCGGCTTCGACAAGAAGCTGTGGGCGCAGGACATCGCCGGGTCCAAGGCGCACGCCACCATGCTGGCGGCCCAGGGCATCATCACCCAGGACGACGCCGACGCCATCCTAAAGGGCCTGGATCAGGTGGCCGAGGAGATCCGCGACGGTCGCTTCGTCTTCAAGACGGAGCATGAGGACATCCATATGAACGTGGAGTCCCGCCTGAAGGAACTGATCGGTGAGCCCGCCGGCCGCCTGCACACCGCACGCTCCCGCAACGACCAGGTGGCCACCGACTTCAAGCTGTGGGTGCGCGGCGCCCTGCAGCGCCTGGACGGCGACATGAAGGCCCTGCAGGCCGCCCTGATCGATCAGGCCGAGCGCAACGTCGACACCATCATGCCGGGCTTCACCCACCTGCAGACGGCCCAGCCGGTGACCTTCGGCCACCATCTGCTGGCCTATGTGGAGATGCTGGGCCGCGACCGCGCCCGGGTGCGCGACGCCATCGCCCGCCTGAACGAATGCCCGCTGGGCAGTGCCGCCCTGGCCGGCACCCCCTATCCCATCGACCGGGCCGCCACCGCCGCCGCCCTGGGCTTCGACCGGCCCACGGCCAATTCGCTGGACGCCGTGTCCGATCGCGATTTCGCCCTGGACTATCTGGCCACCGCCAGCATCTGCGCCATGCACCTGTCGCGCCTGGCGGAGGAGATCGTGCTGTGGTGCACGACCCAGTTCCGCTTCATCCGCCTGTCGGACGCCTTCACCAGCGGCAGCTCCATCATGCCGCAGAAGAAGAACCCGGATGCGGCCGAGCTGGTGCGCGCCAAGTGCGGCCGGGTCATCGGCGCCCTGTCGGGCCTGCTGGTGGTCATGAAGGGCCTGCCGCTGGCCTATTCCAAGGACATGCAGGAAGACAAGGAGCCGGTGTTCGAGGCCGACGACACGCTGGCCCTCTGTTTGGCCGCCACCACCGGCATGATCCAGGACATGACGCCCGACCCGGCGGCCATGCGCCGCGCGGTGGAAGCGGGCTTCCCCACCGCCACCGACCTGGCCGACTGGCTGGTGCGCCGCCTGGGCCTGCCTTTCCGCGAGGCGCACCATGTCACCGGCCGCATCGTCCGGCTGGCCGAGGAACGGGCCTGCGGCCTGTCAGACGTGCCACTGGATGTCATGCGCGGCGTGGACGCCCGCATCACCGAGGAGGTCTATGCCGTGCTGAGCCTGGAAGCCTCCGTCGCCAGCCGCACCAGCTTCGGCGGGACGGCCCCAGAACGCGTGCGCGCGGCCGTGGCCGCCGCGCGGGAACGGTTCCTGTGAGGGTAAGCCATATGAAAAAGGTTCTGCTGATCGCCGGTCTGACCGCCACCGCCCTGGCGCTGTCGGGCTGCGGCAAGATCGCCCACACCCTGGACACGCCGGATGGCGAGGATCATCCCCTGAACTTCTACCCCAGCCCCAAGCTGGACCCGCAGCCCAACGTGAAAGAGGCGCTGCCCAGCTCGGCCGACCAGCCGGCCGGGTCGCCCGCCACCATTCAGCCCGGCACGCCCTATGGGGTCATGCCGGACAGCCCCGTCATCACCAACAGCGGGCCGATGATGGGCGGCACCACCACCCCCTCCACCTCCGGTTCCTCAACGCCCCAGTAAAGGGCCCCAGCAGACGCGACGGTTTGGATTTCGATGGCCTTCTCCTATGTTTCCGGCGTGCTGACCGCCGACGGCGTTCCCCTGGACCGGTTGGCCGAGGCCGTCGGCACCCCCGTCTATGTCTATGCCGCCAGCCGCCTGCGGGCCAATTACCAGGCCTACGCCCGGGCCTTCGCCCGTGATCCGGTGGACGTCTGCTTCGCCCTGAAGGCCAATTCCAACCAATCCATCATCAGCCTGTTCGCCCGCCTCGGCGCCGGCGCCGACGTGGTGTCGGAAGGGGAGATGCGCCGCGCGCTGGCCGCTGGCGTGCCGCCGGAAAAGGTGGTGTTCTCCGGCGTGGGCAAGACGCGGGACGAGTTGGCGGCGGCGCTGGTGGCCGGCATCCACCAGATCAATGTGGAAAGCCTGCCGGAGCTGGAGGCCCTGTCGGCCGTGGCGACGGAACTGGGCCGCACCGCCCCCGTGGCCCTGCGCATCAATCCGGACGTGGACGCCGGCACCCATGGCAAGATCGCCACGGGCCGCAAGGAGGATAAGTTCGGCATCGACCTGGGCCACGCCGTGGCGGCCTATGCCAAGGCCAGCAGCCTGCCCGGCCTGGCGCCCAAGGGTTATGCCGTCCACATCGGGTCGCAGCTGCTGAACATCAGCCCCTACGACGACGCCTACGGCCACCTGTCGGACCTGGTGATCGCCACCCGCGAAGCCGGCCTGAAGATCGAAAGGCTGGACCTGGGCGGCGGCCTGGGCGTGCCCTACAAGGGCGAGGCGGCGCCGGACCACGATGCCTATGCCGGCATCGTGCGCAAGCGCCTGGGCAATCTGGGATGCCGCCTGACGCTGGAGCCCGGCCGGTCCCTGGTGGGCGATGCCGGCGTGCTGCTGGCCCGGGTCATCTACGTGAAGGAAGGGCTGCACCGCCGCTTCCTGATCGTGGACGCGGCCATGAACGACCTCATGCGCCCCACGCTGTACGACGCCTATCACGGCATCCGCCCGGTACTGGAACCAGCCGCCGGCGCCCCGCTTTCCCCCATGGACGTGGTGGGGCCGATCTGCGAGACGGGCGACACCTTCGCCCGCCAGCGGGAGCTGCCGCCGGTGGCCCAGGGCGAACTGGTGGCCTTCATGACCGCCGGGGCCTACGGCGCCGCCATGTCGTCCACCTACAACTCCCGCCCCCTGGTGGCGGAGGTGCTGGTGGATGAAGGGCAGTGGGCGGTTATCCGCCGCCGCCAGACGTTCGAGGAAATGCTGGCCCTGGACGTGGCGCCGCAATGGCGCCACGTTTAAGGCGCAGGGCATAGGGCCCACCCAAGGGCACACGGCAGCCGAGAGGGCACCGACGGCATGGCTGAGAGGGCACTCACCTCCCGCAAGGACGGGCGACGGGCATCCGCCGCAGCCGTGCCCACGCCCACGCCCACGGGCATTGTCGTGCCCCTGCCCAACCGCGCGCGCCTTCCTCTGGTCCCGCCGCCGCTGAAGCCCTGGCGCCGCCCCTTGCGCGCCGCCTGGCTGTCGCTGGCGGCGGAGCGGGTGGGCCTGCGGCTCTGGCCCCTGCCCGGCCTGCTGATGCTGGGCCTGGCGCTGGCCTGGTCCGGCGCCCTGCCCCACCTGCCGCCCTGGGCCCACGGCCTGGCGCTGGCCGCCTTCGCCGCAGCATTCATCGCCCTGCTGGTCCGCCGCCTGCGTGGTTTGCGCCTGCCTGACCGCGACGCGGTGTTCCGCCGGCTGGAGCGGGACAACAACCTGCGCCACCGCCCTTTCGACCTGCTGATCGACACGCCCGTGAACCAGGGAGGGGGAGCCCAGGGGGGGGTGGACCAGACCAGCCCCGCCGCCACCCTGTGGGCCGCCGCGCAGGATCGCGCGCGCCGCGCCCTGGCGGGGGTGCGCGCCGGCTGGCCCGCCCTGGATCTGCCCAACCGCGATCCCTGGGCCTTGCGGCACGTCGCCGTACTGCTGCTGGCCATCGCCGCCGTCATGGCCTGGGGCGATTGGCGCCCCAGGCTGATCGAGGCGCTGGATCCGGGGTTCGAGGCGCCGCCCGCCGGCGCCCAGGCCGACCTGGACGTCTGGATCACCCCGCCGGAATCGACCGGCCTGCCGCCGCAGTTCCTGACCCGCCGGGGCAAGGCCGGCCCGGCGGAGGGCGGGGGCGCGGTTTCCGTGCCGGCGGGCGCCACCGTCACCGTCCGCCTGGGTCCCCACCACCGCGCGCCCGAGCTGTCGCTGGATGAGGACGCGCTGGCCCTGGACCCGGCCGCCACCGGCGGCTTCCAGGCCAGCCGCACCGTCACCAAGGGGCGACGCATCACCGTCACCGACCGGGGCCGCACCCTGGGCAGCTGGCCCATCCGCATCGTCGCCGACGACCCGCCGGCCATCGCCTTCCGCGAAAAGCCCAGCGCCACCGAGCGCTATGCCCTGCGCCTGGACTATACCGCCGCCGACGACTACGGCATCGCCAGCGTCACCGCCACCGTGACCCCCACCACGCGCGCGGAAGGCACGACGGTGGAACCCCTGGTCCTGACCCTGCCCGTGCCCGCCCGGCCCAGCCGCGAGGCGTCCGCCGCCGGCACGCCCGTCGTCGCCAACGCCAGCGGCTATTTCGACCTGACGGCCAGCCCCTGGGCGGGGCAGCCCGTAACCATCCAGCTGACGGCCACCGACACCGCCGGCCAGAGGGCGACCAGCGACACCCAGACCATCACCCTGCCGGAACGGGTGTTCAACAACCCCACGGCCAAGGCCGTCATCGCCCAGCGCCGCGCCCTGCTGGACCAGGGGGAGGAGGCGCGCAAGCCCGCCGCCAACGCCCTGCTGGGCCTGGCGGGCGAGCTGGACGGCTATGCCGGCGATCCCACCGTGTTCATGGCGCTGTACGCCGCCGCCCGGCACTTGGGCCTGAACGATGACGGGCGGTCGCTGACCGACGTGGCCGATCTGCTGTGGGACACGGCGCTGAAGATCGAGGACGGCAGCCTGGCCTCGGCGGAGACGGAACTGCGCGACGCCCGCCAGCGCCTAGCCGACGCCCTGGACCGCAACGCGCCGGAAGCGGAAATCCGCCGTGACCTGGACGCGCTGAAGTCGGCGCTGAACCGCTACATGCAGGCGCTGGCGGAAAAGAGCGACCAGCAGCAGGGCCAGAACGGCGCCCCGCCGCCGGATGACCAGAACGCCCAGACCATCGACATGGGCCAGATGATGGAACAGCTGGAGCAGATGGCCCAGACCGGCGCCCGCGACGCCGCGCGCAAGATGCTGGACCAGATGCAGGATCTGATGGAGAGCGTCCAGACCGGCCCGCGGAAGCCACCGACGGAGGCCGAGCAGCAGCAGATGCGCCAGAACCTGCAGATGCTGGAAAAGCTGCAGGACCTGGCCAAGCGCCAGCGCGAGCTGATGGACCAGACCTTCCGCCAGGGCGACCGGGGTGAACCGGAAGACAGCCCGCCGCAACCCAGCACCCGGGGCGACGGTCCCAACCGCTCCGCCCCCAACCGCCAGGGCGCCGCCCCCCGCCAGCCCCAGCGCGACCCCTCGGCCGAGGCAACGGCCCGCGACCTGGCCAAGCAGCAGGACGCCCTGCGCCGCGAGCTGCAGGCCCTGATGCAACAGCAGGGGCAGCAGGCCGGCCAGCAGTCGGATGAGGGACAGCCGGATGGCCAACAGGGCCAGGACCAGCCTGGCGGGCAGCAGAACGGCAACGGTGGCGGCAACGGCCCCGGCCAGGCGCCTTCCCCCCTGGACAAGGCCGATCGCGCCATGGGCCAGGCCGGCCGCGCCCTGTCGGAAGGATCACCGGAGGACGCGGTGGAGGCCCAGGGCCGGGCGCTGGAGGCCCTGCAGGACGGGCTGAAAGGCATGGCGCAGCAGATGGCCCGCCAGATGGGCCGGGGCACCCGCGTGGCCCCCCGCAATGCCACCAACGGCCGCGGCCAGAACACCGACCCCCTTGGCCGCCAGATGACGGGCCAGGGCGCCACCAGCACCGACAGCGTCAAGATCCCCGACCACGGCGACCTGCAGCGCGCCCGCGAGATCCTGGAAGAGCTGCGCCGCCGTGCTAGCGAGGCCGGCCGCCCCAAGGAAGAATTGGATTACATCGACCGCCTGCTGAAGCGGTTCTGAGAAATCACCTCAGTTCGGCAGCACGAATTCCGGGCGAATCTGCGCGGCCTGGCCGCCCTTTTCCACGATGTTGCCGTGGTAGACGGTCTTCTCGCCGGGGAACAGGCGGCGGGCCTTGGGCTGCATGCGCCAGCGCTGGAAAGGCTTGCCGTCGGCGCCGAGGGCGGAGGCCATGAGGTCGGGCACGTCGCGCTGGCGGTCGGACTTGTTCTGCACGGTGATGTCGACGAACAGCATGGACGTGCCCTCCACGTCGCGGAATTCCGTCTTGCTGTCCACCATCTCCAGCCCTGTGCCGGGCGGTTCGACGCCGAAGCCGAAGGCGTCGTACAGGCGGGCGGCGGCGGGCCAGGCGTCGACCACGGCGTCGCGTTCGACCGCCAGGCCGGTGATGCCGCCGGCGATGACCACGGCCAGGACGCCCCAGCGCACGGCAGCGAACAGGCGCCGCGGCTTCTCCTCCGGTTCCGGAATCGCCATCGTGGATGAGGGCTGGCGCAGGCGGCCCAGCGACAGCGGTGCCGGGGCCGGCGCCTCGTCCTCCGCCATTGTCAGGGTGTCGTATGCCGTCTCCCGCTCCATGGCTGCGGCCAGGTCGGCGAAGGAGGAGGACGACGGGGCGGACGACATCCAGTCGTCATCGTCATCCGCCGGCGCCGCGGCCACCGCCGGGCGGCCGGCCGTTTCCGGCACCTGGTGCCAGACGGAACCGCAGGCGCTGCAGCGCACGCGGCGACCCCGCCCCAGCAAGGCGTCGTCGACCCGGAAGCGCGTGGCGCAGGACGGGCAGGTTGTTATCATGGGAGGCAGGGCCAGGCCGAAATCCTTAAGAGGCGCCTTAGACTTAAACGAAAAGGTCGGGGATGCGCAAGGTGGGCCCCGGCCCTGGCCCCGACGGCGAAACGGCCTATCCCGTTCTGGCAGGCGCGCTGATGCCGCAGCCCCGGCGCCGCCCGGCCGACGCGCTGGACGCCCGCCACCCCGCCGTGCCATCACTAGGACCGATACCATCCCCTGGTCCATTCCCTTGGAGAGGCAGTCCCCATGAGCCGGCGCGGCCCCGCCGTCCTGTCCCTACGCCGCGATGCCACGGGCCGTTTCCTGCCCTGGCTGATCGCCCTGATGGTCTTCCTGTCCACCCTGGCGGTGGCGGCGGCGCAACTGCTGTCCGGATGGGCGCAGCGCTGGGACAGCGGCCTGGACGGCAGCCTGACCATCCAGGTCAGCCCGGTGGGGGATGTGAAAAAGGGCGACGGCACCCCCGCCCCGCTGGATGAGCGGGTGCAGATGGTGCTGCACGCGCTGGGTGGCGTGCCCGGCATCATCAACGCCCGCCCCGTGCCCATGGCCGACGCCGCCCGCCTGGTGGAGCCCTGGCTGGGCGACGGTGCCCTGCTGCAGGACCTGCCCCTGCCCGCCCTGATCGACGTCACCGCCGGCCCGGCCGTCGACGTCACCGCCCTGCGCCAGCGCCTGGCCGCCGCCGTGCCCGGCACATCGGTGGAGGAGCCGGGCGTGTGGCTGCGCGACCTGCGCCGTCTGGCCCGCCTGGTGGAGGCCGTGGCCCTGGTCATCGTGGCCCTGATCGGCGGGGCCGCCGTGGCCGTGGTGGTGTTCGCCGCCAAGGCCGGCCTGGCGATGCACCAGGACGAGGTCGACCTGCTGCATGTCATGGGCGCCACCGACAGCCATGTGGCCGGCCAGTTCCAGCGCCACATCCTGCGCCTGTCGCTGACCGGCGGCGTGGGCGGCACGGCCGTGGCACTGGTCACCCTGGCCGTGCTGTCGCTGCTGTCCCGTACCGTGGAAGGCACGTTGCTGCCGCCCCTGACGCTCGCCCCCCTGCAATGGCTGGTGCTGGCCGCCGTGCCGGTGGCGGCCGGCGCCTTGGCTGCCATCAGCGCGCGGCTGACGGTGCTGCGCGCGCTGGAGCGGCTACCGTGAGCTTGCCGGGGGCGCCCCTGCCACAGGCTGAACCGTCCGCCCTGGCGGGACCTGGCGCCCTGCTGTGGGCGCGCATGCGCCGCCTGACGGGCCTGGGGGCCGCCTTGGGCGCACTGTGGCTGGCGGGGCTGCTCACCTTCGCCGCCCACATCCCCCGCGCCCCGGAGGAAGAGACCGCGGCCACCGACGCCATCGTCGTGCTGACGGGGGGCAGCGAGCGGCTGGAGGCGGGGTTCGACCTGCTGGCCGCCGGCCGGGCGCGGAAACTGTTCATCTCCGGCGTCTATCGGGGGGTGGACGTACGGGCCCTGCTGCGCATGTCGCAGGCGACGCCCTCGGCCCTGGAATGCTGCGTGGTGCTGGGCTACAGCGCCGACGACACGGTGGGCAACGCGGCGGAGACGGCACGGTGGATGCAGGCGGAAGGCTTCCATTCCCTGCGCCTGGTCACGGCCAACTATCACATGCCGCGCAGCCTGGTGGAGTTCCGTCACGCCCTGCCCGACGCCCGCATCGTGCCCCACGCGGTGCAGCCGCCCAACGTGCGCCTGGATGGCTGGTGGCACTGGCGCGGCACCGCCGGCCTGATCGTCAGCGAATACGACAAGTACCTGGTGGCCTTCCTGCGCCACGCCCTGGGCCTCTGACCCCCTTTCGAAGCCTGGGCCCTCAAAGCTTGGGGGAGAGTGGACAGGCCGGCCCGCAGGCACTATCCCTGCACCCATCAACCCTGGTCATGACGGTTACGGGCGATGCTGGTTTTGCGATCCCTGGTCTTCAACATCGTCTTCTACATCTGGACGATGCTCTGGTGCTTCGGCCTGCTGTGGACCCTGGTGGTGCCCCACCGCACCATGATCTGGGCCATCCGCGGCTACATGCGCACCCTGAACTTCTGGGAACGCACCATCATCGGCCTGAAGTACGAGGTGCGCGGGCTGGAGCACCTGCCTAAGACCGGCGCGTTCCTGGTGGGGGCCAAGCACCAGTCGATGTGGGAAACGATGAAGCTGCACCTGCTGATGGACGATCCCGCCATCGTCCTGAAGAAGGAACTGACCTACATCCCCATCTGGGGCTGGTACGCCGCCAAGGCGCGCATGATCGCCGTGGACCGCGGCAAGCGCGGCGCCGCCATCCAGTCGCTGCTGCGCGGCGCCAGGGAGCGTGTGGCCGAGGGCAGGCCCATCGTCATCTTCCCCCAGGGCACCCGCACCGCCGTGGGCGCCTGGCGGCCCTACAAGATCGGCATCGCCCTGCTGTATGAGGCGCTGGACATCCCGCTTGTGCCCATGGCGCTGAACTCCGGCCTGTTCTGGCCCCGCCATAAGTTCCTGCGCCGCCCCGGCACCATCGTCATCGAGTTCCTGCCCCCCATCCCCCCCGGCCTGTCCAAGGACCAGGCGCTGGCCCGCCTGGAGGCAGTGCTGGAGCCCGCGACCGACCGCCTGGTCATGGCCGCCGGCGGTCCGGCGACAGAGCGTCCGCCCAACGCCCCGCCCCTGGTCGAGGTGCCTGCCGCCGGCTGAACGGGCCTTTCAGCATAAGCTTGGGGCGCGATTGACCGCCCCCGGTCCCCGGCCTACCCTTCACCGGAGCAATCATCCGGGACCGGAGGGTGCGCATGGTCGGGCGTGAAGGTCAGGCGACGACAGTGCACGGGGCGGACTCTCCCTCCGAGACGCTTGCCGATTCCGAGACGCTGGCCGAATCCGGGACGCTGGCCGACTGGCCGGCCATCTCGGCCCAGGTCTGGGACATGAAGTACCGGTTCAAGCAACCGGACGGCGCCCCCATCGACCAGACCGTGGATGACAGCTGGCGCCGCGTGGCCAAGGCCCTGGCGGAGGCGGAGCGCGACCCCGCCCTGTGGGAACCCCAGTTTTACGAGGCCCTCAGGGACTTCGCCTTCCTGCCGGCCGGCCGCATCCTGGCGGGGGCCGGCACCGGGCGCAGCGTCACCCTGTTTAACTGCTTCGTCATGGGCACGGTGCCCGACGACATGGGCGGCATCTTCGCCGGCCTGCGCGAGGCGGCGCTGACCCTGCAGCAGGGCGGCGGCATCGGCTACGACTTCTCCACCCTCAGGCCCCGGGGGGCGCCGGTGGCCGGCGTGGGGGCGGACGCCTCCGGCCCCATTTCCTTCATGGACGTGTGGGACGCCATGTGCCGCACCATCATGAGCGCCGGCAACCGCCGGGGCGCCATGATGGCCACCCTGCGCTGCGACCACCCGGACATCGAGTCGTTCATCGACGCCAAGCGCGACCCCGGCCGCCTGCGCATGTTCAACCTGTCGGTCCTGGTGACCGACCCCTTCATCACCGCGGTGCGTGAGGACGGCCCCTGGGACCTGGTGTTCGAGGGCAGGGTCTGGCGCACCGTGCGGGCGCGCGATCTGTGGGACCGCATCATGCGGGCCACCTACGACTATGCCGAGCCCGGCGTCATCTTCATCGACCGCATCAACGCCCAGAACAATTTGGGCGGGGTGGAGGTCATCAGCGCCACCAACCCCTGTGGGGAGCAGCCGCTGCCCCCCTATGGCGCCTGCCTGCTGGGCTCCGTCAACCTGGCGGCCCTGGTGGTGGGCGGCTTCACCCCCGACGCGCGGCTGGACCTGGACCGGCTGGCGCGCCTGGTGCCGGTGGCGGTGCGCATGCTGGACAACGCCATCGACGTTTCGCGCTTCCCCCTGCCCGCGCAACGGCAGGAGGCGCAGGCCAAGCGCCGCGTCGGCCTGGGCGTGACCGGGCTGGCCGACGCCCTGATTCTGTGCGGCGTGCGCTATGGCACGCAAAAGGCCGTGGATCTGACGCGGCAGTGGCTGGGGGCGGTGCGCCGGCACGCCTACCGCGCCAGCGCCGGCCTGGCGGCGGAGAAGGGCGCCTTCCCGCTTTATGACCGGGAGCAATACCTGGCCCGTCCCATGATCCGGGGCCTGGACGATGTGACCCGCGCGGCCGTGGAGCGGCACGGCGTGCGCAACGCCCTGCTGACCTCCATCGCACCCACGGGCACCATCTCTCTGCTGGCGGGCAACGTGTCCTCAGGCATCGAACCGGTGTTCACCTGGGAATACGACCGCGCCGTCCTGCAGCCCGACGGCAGCCGCAAGGTCGAGCGGGTGGCGGACTATGCCTACCACCGCTTCCGCCAGACCTTCGGCCCCGGCGCCCCCCTGCCCGACAGCTTCGTCGATGCCGGCAGCCTGCCCCCCGCCGCCCATCTGGTGATGCAGGCGGCGGCGCAAGGCGAGGTCGACAGTTCCATCTCCAAGACCATCAACTGCCCGGCGGATTTGGATTTCGAGACGTTCAAGGACGTCTACCTGCAGGCCTATGACCTGGGCTGCAAGGGCTGCACCACCTACCGCCCCAACGCCATCACCGGGTCGGTGCTGTCAGCACCCGCCGCCGACACCTCACCGCCGCCTGCCCCTCCCACGCCTGTTGCCCCCACACCGGCCCCGGTGCCCGCCGCCAGCGGCGCGGTACCCCTGGACCGGCCGGAGACGCTGGTGGGGGCGACCTACAAGGTGCGCTGGCCGGGCAGCGATCACGCCCTCTACATCACCATCAACGACATCGTGATCGAGGAGCGGCGCCGGCCGTTCGAGGTCTTCATCAACTCCAAGAACATGGAGCACTACGCCTGGACGGTGGCGCTGACCCGCATGATCTCCGCCGTGTTCCGGCGGGGCGGCGACGTCGCCTTCGTGGTGGAGGAGTTGAAGGCCGTGTTCGATCCGCGCGGCGGGCAATGGATGAAGGGCCGCTACGTCCCCTCCCTGCTGGCCGCCATCGGCGAGGTCATCGAGCGCCACATGCTGGAGACCGGATTCCTGATGCGCGCCAGCGGCCTGCCCGCGGTGCACGAGGATACGGCCGGCATGTCCGCCGCAGCGGAAACACGCGCTGAAAACCGGCAACCGCCTGCCCAATGCCCCCGCTGCGGCCAGGCCAGCCTGGTGCATCAGGAGGGATGCGACACCTGCCTGTCCTGCGGCTATTCCCGCTGCGGCTGATCCCCCTGGTCCCTGACGCGGGCCGGCCATTGATCGAAAGAGATAGGGGGCCGGTTCTCCCGTGCCGTCGGCGCATCGCGCCCCTGCCCCGGCCTTTGCCGGAAGGCATAGGCCGCACCTGGGGCGGGACAGCGCCGGGCCACCACGCCCCGCTGCGGCGGCGCGAACTCCTCAACCAAAGGGCGTGCGACACATCGCCCGCCCCCAGGGTTTCCGCCAGCCTGGGCAAGGTTTTGGCGCGGCCAACCGCCTTCCCGCCGCCTGTTAACATGGCACGGCCAAGACCATTCCAATACCAGGGGTCCAATGTTAACAGAAGCGGAAGCTAGGCCGTGCGCCTACGCCCTCCGCCAGGGTGACGAAGGGCCTATTGGCAGGGCCGGCTATCCCCCGAATAAGCCCGGTCGATGGCGCCCGATTATATCAAATTAGAGAAATTAGACCCTTTGGTGGTGGTAATAGCCGCCTAGGACCCGGACCAGCCTAAGGCAAGCTTGGGTTATGCCCTGTGGGTGATCGACTTTTTCCCGCGATATTTCAGTGCCCCAATCGGTCATTACTGTCTCACCGATCCCGCAAATCCACGTGGGGTGTTGACCCGGAGGAATAGGCCACCGGGGCGCCCCATCCGGGACCGACGCTGACGGAAGCCTTGGCGCAATACCAGGGCCGCCCAACAGAGGTCGATGCCGGGACTGCCAAGATGGAGGGGAGCATGGCGCACATTGACGATCCTCAGACCCAAAAGGCGAACCTGTCCTTCATCAAGGCGTCCATGAAGGCGCCGCTGCTGAGCCGGGACCATGAGTTCGAGCTGGCCCGCCGCTGGCAGCAGAAGCGGGACGAGAAGGCGCTGCACGCCCTGGTGTCGTCCCACACCCGCCTGGTGGTGGCCGTGGCCAGCCGCTTCCGCAACTACGGCCTGCCTCTGGGCGACCTGGTGCAGGAGGGCAACCTGGGCCTGATGCAGGCCGCCAGCCGCTTCGAGCCGGAGCGGGAGGTGCGCTTCTCCACCTACGCCGCCTGGTGGATCCGCTCCACCATTCAGGAATTCGTGCTGCGCAACTGGTCCATCGTGCGCACCGGCACCACGGCGGGGCAGAAGTCGCTGTTCTTCAACCTGCGCCGCCTGCGCGCCCGCATCGACAACAACCCCTCCGCCACCTCGCTGACCGCCGAAGGCCGCCGCAGCGTGGCCGAGGAACTGGACGTGAGCGAGCATGAGGTGGAAACCATGGAAATCCGCCTGACCGCCACCGACCAGTCGCTGAACCACCCGCTGAGCGAGGATGGCGGCGAGTGGCAGGACTTCCTGGCCGACGACGGCCCCTCGCCCGAGCAGATCGTCATCGGCCTGAAGGACAGCCGCAGCCGCACCGCCTGGCTGAGCGAGGCCATGGATACCCTGTCGCCCCGTGAGCGCACCATCATCGCCGCCCGCCGTCTGCGCGAGGATGGGGCGACATTGGAGGAGCTGGGCCACACCCTGGGCGTCAGCAAGGAACGCGTGCGCCAGCTGGAGCACCGCGCCATGGGCAAGCTGCGCCAGAGCATCATGCGCCATGTGGGCCGGCCGGAAGAGCTGTTCGTGGAGGCTTGATTTCGGTTGCCTCAAACACCGGCGGG
>NZ_VITV01000004.1:15558-780171 GCF_007828035.1 Nitrospirillum amazonense
GGGGCATCCGCCCCTTGGCTCATCCTCGCCTTTCAGTCCACTGCGTTCCCCGAAAGGCTCCGGCGGCCGCAGTCGCGGCCTAGTCGCTACGCTCCAATGCTGGCCTCAAACGCCGGCGGGGCATCCGCCCCTTGGCTCATCCTCGCCTTTCAGTCCACTGCGTTCCCCGAAAGGCTCCGGCGGCCGCAGTCGCGGCCTAGTCGCTACGCTCCAGTGCTGGCCACACGCGGCAGCGGTGGCCCGGGGTTTCCTTTGAGCCCCTCAGATTTCCTTCAGCGCCTCCACCAGCCTGGCCATATCGGCCGGCGTGGTGCTGAAGCCTGGGGTTACGCGCAGGCAGGCGCCGCCGGCCAGGCCGGTACGCACCACGGTGAACAGGCCGTGCTTTTCCAGCAAGTGCGCGGCCAGGGCGGTGTTGGCCGCCGGCGTGGTCTGGCCCTTCACCCGGAAGCTGGTCATGCCAGCGCACAGGCGCGGGTCGTCGGGGGTGAGCACCTCGATCTTCGGCAGGTTGCGCGCCGGCAGGGCCCACAGGTCACGCAGATGGCGCAGGCGGGCGCCGATGATGGGCGTGCCCAGGGCCTGGTGGAAGTCCAGCGCGTCGATGGCGGCCATCTGGGCCGCGAAGTTGGCCATGCCGGTGTGCACCCGGCCCAGGATCGGGTCGCGCTCCGATGGTTCCTCGCCCATGAAGGGCTCGATGTCGGCGATGCGGTCCTTGCGGATATAGAGGGCGCCCACGCCTAGGGGAGCGCCGATCCATTTGTGCAGGTTGAACACGGCGAAATCGACGCCGTCGCCGTGCACGTCCACGGGGCCCTGGCCCCAGGCCTGGGCGCTGTCCACCACCACGTCCACGCCCCGCCGGCGGGCCATGGCCACGATCTCGCGCACCGGCTGTCGCAGGCCGTCGCGGTGGCTGAGATGGGTCAGCAGCATCAGCCGTACGGTGGGGTGAGCGGCCAGCGCCTGGTCGTAGGCGTCGATCAGGGTCTGGTACGTCGGCGGGTGGGGCAGGTCGATGCTGATGACCGTGACGCCCCGCCGCCGTTCCAGCCAGGACGCCGCCATGCGGGCGCTGTCATAGTCATGGTCGCTCATCAAGACGGCGTCGCCGGGCTTCAGCCGGGCATAGCCGCCGATGACCGCCTGCAGCGATTCGGTAGCGTTGCGGGTGATGACGATCTCGCCCGCGTCGGCATGCACCATGGCGGCGATGCGCTGGCGCAGCGTCTGGTAATAGCCGACGAAATCCCGGCGCACGAAGGTGGCGCCTTCCTGGTTCACCTTGGCGGTGTAGCGCTCATACGCCGCCTGGATAGCCAGCGGCATCTGGCCGAAGGCACCGTATTCCAGGTTGATGACGCCGGTTTGGAGCCGGGCGGGGTAGGCGGCCGCTACGGCGGCCCAGCCGGCCTCGTCATCCGCCGCGGGCGGGGCAGCGCCGGGGATCAGCGGGCTGGGCAAGGGGCCCGTCATGGGGCCTGTCTGCTGGGCGGACACCGGCACGGCGGGCCCGCTGAGCAAGCCACCGGCGCCGCCGGCCAGGGCGGCTTGGAGCAAGGTGCGTCGACGCATCAAAATCACTCCCTGGGTGCCGCCCCGGATGGGAGGTCGGGACGGCACCCCGAACAGACTCGACAGATACTACTCAGAAGGCGGCGTTGAAGCGGACATAGTAGCGGCCGCCGTAGGTGTCGTACGGGGCGTTGCGCGAATATTCGATGCCGCGGCTGGCCTGGTAGATCGCCTTGGCCGGATAGGTGTCGAAGATGTTCTCGCCCGCCACCTTGACCGCCAAGTTGTCGGTGATGTGGTAGGTCACCGACAGGTCGACGAAGGTGATACCGTCGAAGGTCTGGAAGATATCGCCGGTGGAATTGCCGCTGCTGTCCGTCCAGCCGCCGTAGTAGCGGACGCGCACCTGGTAATCGACGGGGTTGTCGCTGTAGGTCAGGCTGCCGGTGATGTTGTTCTTGGGCAGGCCCTGTTCATACAGCACCTTCTGCGTGGGGTTGGCGTTCAGGCTGCCGCCCGTCACCATGGTCAGGTTGTGGTTGTAGGCCAGCTTCATGTCGATGCGGGCCGTGTCGAACACCGGCTGGGTGTAATCGAGCACCACGTCCAGGCCCTGGGTGCGCGTGTTGAAATCGTTGGTGAACCAATAGACCGAGGTGAAGTTGTCCGCCCCCGGCACGCCCTGGGCCAACAGCTGCGCCTTCTGCGCCGCCGTCAGGTTGATGGTGGGCGAGCTGGAGAAACGGTGGTCCACGTCCACCTGGTAGGCGTCGACCGAGCCCGAGAGGCCCACATCCGTGCGCCACACCGCCCCCAGGCTGTAGTTTCGAGACGTTTCAGGGCTCAGCGGCTTGGCGCCCAGGGCCACCGCCAGCGGGTTGTCGGGTGACAGGCGCCCGCTGGTGAACAGCTGCAGGGTCTTGGTGTCCAACCCCTGCGAGGTGCTGAGGGAGTTGATCTGGCCCGGCGTGGGCGCGCGGAACCCGGTGGAGTAGGAGGCGCGCAGGGCCAGGTCCGGCGTGATCTCATACCGGGTGGAGGCCTTGTAGGTCATCTTGTCGCCGAAGCCGGAATAGGTCTCGTACCGGCCGGCGGCGCCCACGGTCCAGTCCGGCGTCAGCTTGGCCTCCATGTCCAGGTAACCGGCGTAGCTGGTCTGGTACCAGGACCCGGCCTGCAGATTGCTGAAACCGGGGAAGCCGTTGGCACCCGAGGCCAGGCCGGCGGTGGCACCCGGCCCCACCTGGTAAGAGGCCGTGTCGCCCGCCTCCACCGTGTAGATCTCCAGCCGGCGCTCGGCGCCGAAGGCGATGTTCAGCGGCTCATCCAGGCCGGCGTCCAGGCGATAGACGCCGTCGGCGTTCAGGTTGAACTCATCCTGCCGCTGGGTGCCCAGGTTGAAGTTGTAGGGGCTGCTGGGCCCAAGCGAGGCGTTGATGGAATTGTTCAGGAAAAACCGGCTCTCATTCTCGCCGTAGGTGCCGCTCAAATCCCAGTCCAGGTCGGTGCCGACATGACCCCGCGCGCCCCAGGCGGCCTGGTAGTCGGTGTACTTGATGCCTTCCTTGGGCGTGAAGCCATCGGGATAGACGCTGCGCAGGTCCCAGCCGGGAAAGACCTTGGGCGCCAGGCCGTAGACGCTGGCGTTGCTCTTGGGGTCGGGGATGCGCCAGTTGATGTCGTTCATGCCCTCGCCGGTAGCGATGGTCATGAAGCCATAGAGCTCCACGGCGCCCACGGGCAGCAGGCCGTCCACGGCATAGTGGTAGCTGCTCTCGTCCGGTCGGCCCCAACGCTGCACCGGGTTGGCGATGGTCAGCTGCGGGTTGGCGGCCTGGAAGGCCTTGGCATCGTCGCGCTGGTGGGTGCGCGAGGTCAGCGTGCCGTCTGACCACTCGGCCGTGGCCATGAGGTGGCCGCCGTCACCGATCTCGGTCGCGCCCCGCAGGCCGCCATTCCAGGTGGTGCCGTCGCCGGCGTAGTACTGCGAGCCCTGCATGTAGCCGTAGACGCCGGGCCGGTCGTCCAGCTGGATGTTGATGACGCCGGCGATGGCGTCGGACCCGTACTGGGCCGAGGCGCCATCACGCAGCACTTCCACGCGACCGATGGCGAAGTCCGGGATCTGCGCCAGGTCCGGGCCCTGGGCGCCGCGCGTGCCCAGGTAGGCGGTGCGGTGGAAGCGCTTGCCGTTGATCAGCACCAGGGTCTGGTCGGGCGACAGGCCGCGCAAATGGGCCGGGCGGATGAACTGCCCGCCGTCGGAGCTGGGCAGCTTCTGGACGTTGAAACCGGGAATGACCTGGGTCAGGTTCTCCAGCAGCTGGTTGGAGGCACCGTCCTGCAGATCCTTGGCCGACAGCACGTCGACCGGGGTCATGGTGGTGAACCGGGTGCGGCCGCGGTCGCGGGTGCCGGTCACCACCACCTCGTCCAGGCTGCCGCCGGCAGCGTCTGCCACCTGCACCTCCGCCGGGGCGGGCGCCGCCTGGGCCTTGCGCGCGGGGGTGCCGGTGGAAACCGGCGCGGGCGCCAGCTTCAGCACCACGGTGTGGCCATCGTCCGACGCCACCACCAGGGGCGTGCCCTTCAGCAGGCGCGCCAGGGCCTGCTGCCGGTCCAGGTCGCCCTGCAGCGCGGCCGTGGAGATACCGTCCAGCTGGTCGGTGGGCGCCAGAATCTGGATGCCCGCCTGCTGGGCGAACAGCGGGATGGAGCGGACGGCCGGCTGGGCCGCCAGGTCAAAGTGCGCGCTCTGCGCCCAGGCCGGAACCGCCCACCCCATCAACGCCGTACTGCACAGAGCAAAGAAACTGCCATATTTCTTAATCATGACGATCATTCCCCAACAATGATGGGCGATTTGACTGGTCGTTGCCGCCTATCGCACTCATTTCCGCATTCATACTAGGGAGAGATCGGCAGGATTATCTTTCCGCCACTGCGTCATTTAAGTTTAACAGGCAAACTTGAGGCGCTACGAATTGGCCACGGCCGACTCAATCATAGAGAACTATGGAATCGCCCTCTTCCCGATACTTGGCGCTGAAGCCGACGGCCACGGCTCGGGCGAAGCCGTCCAGGTCGGTGGCCTGGAACAGGCCGGAGATATGGCGCTGCGCCAGCCGGTCGCTGGCCAGCACGATGCGCCGGCGGGAATAGCGGGCGAACTGCGCCACCGCCTGAGCCAGCGTCTCGCCCTCAAAGGCCAGGCGCCCTTCCCGCCACATCAGGGCCCGGTCGAGGGCACCCGGCGGCACCGCCTCGAAACTGACCAGGCTGCCGCGCCCGGCACCGCCGGGGCGCACGCTGACCTCCTGCCCACCGCTCACCAGCACGGCGTCCCGCGACCCCAGGTGCAGGGTCCAGTCGCGGCCGGTGACACGGTCCAGCGTTTCCGCCAGGGGCGAGGGCGCGCCTTCAACCGCCAGCTTCCCCGACAGCACGGCCACGGTCATGACACCGTCGCTGTTCAGGCGGGCGCAGCAGGCGCCGCCGGTGGTGGCCAGCTGGGCCAGCGGGCTGCGGACGACAAAGGGACGGTCGGAAACGGGGGCAACATCGAAGAACGCCTCGCCCCGCTCCAGGTACAGCAACCGCCGGCCGGCGGTATAGGCCAGAGTGACGGACGAGTTGGTGTTCAGCGTCAGGGTGGAGCCGTCATCCAGCGGAATGTGCCGCACCTCGCCCACGGCGGAGCTGTAGGTCTGCCGGGCCGCCGGCTGGCGTATCCCTGCCCCCAGCGCCGCCAGGCCGGCCACGCTGGCGGCGCCCGCCAGCAGGCGGCGGCGGCTGTGGAGGGGTGCGCGGTCGCGGGGGACTGCGGCCTCTCCGACCAGGGCGGGCGCCAGGTCCCGCCGGCTCAGCAGCAGGGCGCGGGCGCGGGCCAGCGCGCCAAGATGGCGGGGGTCGGCGGCCAGCCAGGCGTCAAGCTCCCCCCGTTCATCGGCGGTCAGGACGCGTGCGTCCATCCGGGCCACCCAGGCGGCGGCGGCCAGGTCGATCGCCCCGGCGGTTTGTCTTACGCTCACGCTCATCAGGTCCCTTGCCAACCGATCACCGTTCGCCCCGGCCGAAGCGCTCCGACAGCAACTTCAGGCCCCGGGTGATGTGCTTTTCCACGGTGTTTTCCGACAGGCGCATCCGCCGCGCGATCTCCTGCTGCGGCAGGCCTTCCACCCGGCGCATGACGAAGGCGCGGCGGGTCTGGCGCGGCAGATCGGCGATGGCGTCCTGGATCAGGCGCAGTTCCTGGCGGGCCGATGTCACCTCTTCCGGCGAGGGGGCATCCACCACCGCCTCCAGCGTCGACAGGTCGGCCACGGCGGCGATGGGCACCACGCGCGACTGACGCACCAGGCGCAGCACCACGGAATAGGCGGTCTGGAAGGCGTAGGCGCGCGGGTTCTCGATCCCGGCGACACAGGCCTTGGCCACCAGGATGGCATAGGTTTCCTGCACCACGTCATCGGCATCGAAGCCCAGGAAGGACTTCGACCGCAGCCAAGCCCTGAGCCCGTGCTCATGCGGCAGGATGTGGGTGGCCAGCCACCGCGCCCTCTCATCGCTGAAGGGGGCGTCGCTATGGGGCACGTCGCTGTAGGGCGCGCGTTGCGGCCCGTCCTGCGGCCGGGTGATCGCGTCGTGTCGATCCTGCACGGGGGCGTCATCCACTGGAGGTGCATCCCTCAACGGCCGCCTCGGGGTGGGGCGGCGCCGGGATACTAGGGGGTGGATGCGCCGGCGGGGGACTTTCCCCCACCCGTCATAAAAATTTAAGACGGGGTGGTGGCAGGCAGTTGGGGGCAGACCGGCTCCAAGCCCGGTTCGCCGATGGTCTGGCCCGTGGGCCCAACGGGGTCGCGGGGACCGTGTACGCCGTCGGCCAGCTGCCAAACCCGTACCTGGCCGGTGCGCCCGCGCAGGCTGAACTCGCCCACGTCGGTCATGGGCACGCCGCAGTCGGCAGCGGCATCCACCGTGTCGGCGCTGGCCAGCACGATGCAGGCGGCGGCCGGGTCGGCCAGGTCGGCGCCCAGCGCCTCCAGCCGGGCGGCGGCGTTCACCGTATCGCCCACGATGGTGTAGTTGATGCGGCTGCTGGTGCCGATGTTGCCCACGACCACCGGGCCGGAATGGATGCCGACGCGCAGGCGGATGGCGGGCCGGCCCTGGGTCACCGCCTCGTCATAGCTCTGGCGGATGCAGCGGTTGATGGCGGCGGCGGCGCGCAGGGCGCGCGCCGCATGGTCCGCCTGCTCGTCCGGCGCGCCCCAGAAGGCCATGACGGCGTCACCGATGAACTTGTCCACCGTGCCGCCCTCGGCCTCGATGCAGGCGGACAACAGGGTGAAATGCTCGTTCAGCAGCGAGGCGGTCTGCGCCGGGGTCATGTTCTGGGCCAGGGTGCTGAAGCCCTTGATGTCGGTGAACATGACGGTGACGTCACGCTCCTCGGACAAGATCGAGCCGGCGTGATCGCCCCGGCGGATGAGGCGCAGCACCAAGGCCTTGGGCACGTAGGACTCGAACCAGCGCAGGCCGGTCAGCATGGTGTTGAAGGCGGCGGCCGCGTCCGATAGTTCGCGCAGGCGGCTGTCCGGCAGGTAGGGCACGGCGTGGAAGTCCAGGTCGCGCAGCGAGGACGCCGCGTGCGACAGGCCCCGGATCTGCCGGCTGATGGTCTTGCCCAGGATCAGGCTGAGGGCGACCGAGACCAGCAGGATGGCGACGCCGCCCAGGCCGAACCAGCGCACGCGGCGGATTTCCTGGTCCACCTCGCGCTGCGGCAGCGCCATGACCAGGGTCCAGTTCTGGGCGCCGTAGCCGCTGAGGTCGCGCAGCAGGTAGACGTAGTCGACGTCGCCGACGCTGGCCTGGCGGAAGTCCAGGTCGCGCAGCTTGCCGCCCATGCCGTCGCGGGCCACCACGCGGCCGGGGGGCTGGCGCTGCCAGATGCCGGCGGCCACGGGATCGCCCAGGTCGGACAGCGTGGGCAGGGGCGGGTTGCGACCGGCCAGGTTGAAGGTGCGGCCAATCAGGGCCGGATGGGCCAGCACGTGGTCGGCATCGAACAGGATGAAGGCGGTAACGCCCTGGCTGCTGTCCAGTTCGCCCAGGAAGCCCGACAGGTCGGCGAAGCTGACGCCCACCAGGACGGCGCCCAGGAACTTGCCGCTCTTGGATCGCACCGGCGCGCGCACGGTGAGGAAGCTGGTGCCCTCCTCCTCCGACCATACGGGGTCCACCCAGCGGGCGACGGGCGCCGCCTTCATCTCCTGCATCAGGAGATCGCTGTTGGGCGGCGGCGGCATGGTGATGACTTCGGCGTCGTTGGGGCCCGTGCGGCGCGCCACGGTCCAGTGGCTGTCGGCCGACAGGAAGCTGACCGCGGTGATCTGGGGCGAGGCCGCCAGGGCCGAGCGCAGGTTCTGGCCCAGCCGCGTCTCATCGCTGGTGTCGATCTCCCCCCGCTGGATAGACGCCACCAGGAATTCCGCCTGATATTGCGCCGGGTCCAACTGGGCGCGCACCCGCACCGTCATCCCGTCCATGGCCAGGATGACCTTGTCGGTCAGAAGCGCCGCAGTGTTGCGGGTGGAGGTGCTGAAGCCCAGGATCAGAACGCTGGCCACCGCCACCAGGACCAGCGTGCCGAAACCCAGCAGCAGCGCGGTAGCGATGGAGACTCGCACGGCGGACCGTCGGATGGGACATCCCCCCGCCGGGCTTTCCAGGGCCTGTGTCGTTTCGCTCATGGCCGCACGGTAGCCGTCGGGCGGGCCGACGGCAACTGCGGCAAGCGTGCAGGCCCCCTGCCACCGGTATGGGCCTAATTCCTACTTAGCATATTGCATAGTGCAAACAGGGCGCTGTGATGGGGCGCATATTGCATTAAGCAATACATAATGCATCGATTTGCTGGAGCCCTGCGCCAAGAGTGGATCCCGCACCAGGGCACGCCCTCGGCCAAAATGGCCGGAAAAGGCCAATAAACAGTTAACGCGACGCCGCGCCGCACCCTGGCCCACACTTTGCTAAGGTTGGCATGTCTCGCAGAACAACCCCGATAAGGGACCGCAGACGGTGGAACCGACGGAATTTGCCTACTCAGCGTTTTCGGCTTCGCGTCCCTGACAGCCCAGGGTCGAGGCGACCCTGGAGAGGCAGGAACACCTGACGCCCCATCACCGGCATACGCGGCCGTGCCATCAATCGGTTCTGGCAGAACGCGTAAACTATCCAACGGCGCGGATCCAGGTGGTCCGCGCCGTCTCTTTTCTTCGCATCCCCCGTGCCGTATCGTCATCGCGCCCTGGTTGCCGGAAGCCCACCGCGATGCACGCTTGGCGACTCGCCCTGTTGCCACTGCTGATCCTGACGGCGGCCCTCCAGCCGGCCGAGGCCCGGACGCATCGGGCCCACCATAGGCCACACAAGGAACGCACGGCGAAGGGCACCCACGGCCTTATCCCCGCCGGCAACGGCGTGGTCATCGGCGTGCTCAGCGGCGACACCGTCACCCTGCGCGATGGCCGGGTCGTTCGCCTGGCCGGCATCCTGGCACCCAAGGTGGGGTCACCCAAAGCCGCGCGCACCGCCCAGGCCGGCAGTTCGCAGGACGAGAATGCCGGCCGCCCCCCCTGGCCCCTGGCGGAGGAGTCGCGGCATGCGCTGGAGGAACTGGTGCTGAACCGCACGGTCAAGCTGATGCTGGGCGGGGTGGACCATGACCGCTACGGCCGCATCCTGGCCCACCTGATGGTACGCGACGGGCGCCGCCTGGTGTGGGTGCAGGATGCCCTGCTGCGCCAGGGGTGGGCGGAACTGGCGCCCCACCCCGACGCGCCCAAGGGCCTGGCCGCCCTGCGCCGGGCGGAGGACCACGCCCGCGAAGGCAAGCTGGGCCTGTGGGCCGACGGCTTCTACGCCGTGCGCGACCCCGACACGGCCTTCCGGGCCCAGGGCCGCTACGCCGTCGTCACCGGCCGCGTGCTGGACGCGGCCGACGCCCGCGAGCGCGTCTACCTCAACTTCGGCGCCGACCGGCGCACCGACTTCACGGTGGAGATCGACCGCCGTGACATGGCCGCCTTCCGGGCCCGCCACCTGAGCCCGCTGGACCTGAAGGACCGACTGGTGGAGGTGCGCGGCTGGGTGGAGGAGCACAACGGCCCCATGATCCGCGTCACCAACCCCGACCAGATCATCACCACCGACGGCCGTTGGCCCCATCGCCGCCCGGTCCGGGGCCAGAAGGAAGACAAGGACGGGAGCGACGCGGCGCCGGCCGCATCGGATCCCTAAGCGACGGAGGATGCCCGCGACGCCCTCGTCATGGCCAACGCCAGCCCCTAGGGCAGATAGGCGCCGGCGTCATCGCCCCGGGCTACCGCCAGGCCCATCTGCAGACTGCGGCCGATGCGGGCGCTGACCTCCGCCAGGCGGTCCGCCGCCTCCGCCGTGAACAGGCCCCGAGCCGTCTCCTGGAAAAGGGCCAGCCAGCGGCGGAAGTGATCCGGCCCGATCAGGGGCAGACCCGCGTGCACCACCATGGGCCGGCCCTCGTAACGGCCGGTGGACAGCAGGACGGAGGACCAGAAATCCACAATGCGCATGCGGTGGCGGTCCCACGCCTCCTCGGTGGTGCCGACGGCGCCCTCGAAGACCGGACCCAGCAGCGCATCCTGGCGCGCCCGGTCGTAGAAGGCCCGCACCAGGACGGCCAGCGACTCTTCCGTGAAGGCGGCAAATGGTTGTGACATCGCTGTAAAAACTCCCGCGAAACAGGCTGGGCGGAACCGGCCGGGCTTGGTTGGGTTTGCGCTGGGGGCCGGCCTTGGCCTACACTTCGGCCTTAATTCGAGCAATCTGGTGTACAGACCCATGGCGCGCGGCGACCTCTTCCCACCCCTGGAACCCTACCGGACGGGCACGCTGGCCGTCAGCGGCCTGCACACCATCTACTGGGAGGAAGCCGGCAACCCCGATGGCGCGCCCGTGGTCTTCCTGCATGGCGGCCCCGGTGCCGGCGCCTCGCCCACGCACCGCCGCTTCTTCGACCCCCGGCGTTACCGCATCGTCATCCTGGACCAGCGCGGCGCCGGCCGGTCCACCCCGCTGGGTGAAATCCGCGAGAATGGTATTCCAGATCTCATTTCGGATCTGGAACAATTGCGGGCGGCGCTGGAGATCGACCGCTGGCTGGTGTTCGGCGGCTCCTGGGGGTCAACCCTGGCGCTGGCTTACGCCCAGGCCCATCCGGAACGGGTGAAGGGCCTGGTGCTGCGCGGCATCTTCCTGATGCGCCAGCAGGAGATCGACTGGTTCCTTTACGACATGCGCACCTTCTTCCCCGAGGCCTGGTCCACCTTCGTGGCCCACATCCCGGTGAATGAGCGGGGCGACCTGCTGGAGGCGTACTACCGCCGCCTGACCTCCGCCGATCCACAGACCCGCATGGCCGCCGCCCGGGTGTGGAGCGTGTACGAGGGCGCCTGCTCCACCCTGCTGCCCAGCCCGGAACTGGTGTCGGCGTCGGGCGAGGACAACCACGCCCTGGGCCTGGCGCGCATGGAGGCGCACTACTTCCGCAACAACAAGCTGTCGCCGGAAGCGGCGTTGCTGGAGAACATCGACCGCATCCGGCACATCCCGGCCATCATCGTCCAGGGCCGCTACGACGTGGTCTGCCCCATCCGCACGGCGGATGAGCTGCACCGCGCCTGGCCCGAGGCCGACTACATCGTCGTGCCGGACGCGGGCCACAGCGCCATGGAGCCGGGCATCCGCTCCGCCTTGGTGCAGGCGACGGAGCGGTTCAAGACCCTCTGAAACCCCAGGGGCGTACCGGCGGGGGCGCCACCGGTTTAGAAATCGCTGCACCGGCCCTTGCGTTCCCAGTCGCCGTAGCGGGTGGGTTCGGGGCCGGTGGGGCCACCGATCTCGCGCACGGGTTCGGGTTTCGCGGCCTCGGCCTTGATGGCTTCGGCCTTAACGGTTTCGGGGGCGGGTTCGGGCGCCGATGCCGCGGGGGCCCCGTGGGGGACCACGTGCGCTTTGAAGATGGGTGCCTTGGGCTCGGGCAAAGGGGGCTCTGGCAGGGGGGGCAGCTTGCTCATGGCACTATAATTGGCCCCGGCGCGCGCCACCGCCAAGGGCTTTTGCCGGGGGCCAGACCTTCCCGTCCGAATCCATGCCGGAAACGGGGGGCGGGTGGCCGAAAGGGGCCGGTGACAGCGGGCCCGTTCCGGGGTACACCCCGCCCCCATGAATACCGAAACGCTGGCCGCCCGCCGGGTGGTCCTGGATCTCTTGGAAAGCGTGCTGCGCCGCCGCGTGCCGCTGGATGACGCGCTGGACCAGCACCGGGGCCTGCCCGGCCTGGAGCCGCGCGACCGCGCCTTCGTCCGCCTGCTGACCGCCACCGTCATCCGCCGCCTGGGCCAGATCGACGCCGTGGTCCTGTCGCTGCTGGCCCGGCCGGATCTGCCCAAGGCCGGCGTGCTGGACATCCTGCGCGTTTCCGCCGCCCAGCTGCTGTTCCTGGGCACCCCCGCCCACGCCGCCGTGGACACGGGCGTGGAACTGGCCGTGGCCAAGGGCCTGGCCGGCATGAAGGGTCTGATCAACGCCGTGCTGCGCCGCCTGGCGCGCGAGGGCGCCGACCTGCTGGCCGCCCAGGACGCCGGCCGCCTGAACACGCCCGACTGGCTGTGGCTGGCCTGGCGCCAGCACTACGGCACCGGCCACACCCGCGCCATCGTCGATGCCCACCTGGTGGAGGCGCCGCTGGACATCACGGTGAAGGGCGACCCGCACGCCTGGGCGGAAAGGCTGGAGGCGACGGTGCTGCCCAACGGCACCCTGCGCCGCGCCGCCGGCGGGTCGGTCACCGAGCTCCCGGGCTTCAATGAGGGCGCCTGGTGGGTGCAGGACGCCGCCGCCGCCCTGCCCGCCCGCCTGCTGGGCGACGTCGCCGGCCTGACCGTCATCGACCTGTGCGCCGCCCCGGGCGGCAAGACGGCCCAGCTGGCCGCCGCCGGCGCCAAGGTGACGGCGGTCGACCGCTCCGCCCCCCGGCTGGACCGCCTGTCGCGCAATATGGAACGCCTGGGCCTGTCGGTCGCCACGGCGGTGGCCGACGCCACCAAGTGGCAGCCGGACGCACCGGTCGATGCCGTGCTGTTGGACGCGCCGTGCAGCGCCACCGGCACCATCCGCCGCCACCCCGACGTGGCGCGGCTGAAGACGCCGGAAGACGTGGGCCGCCTGTCGGGCGTGCAGCGCCGCCTGTTGGACCGCGCCATCGACATGGTGAAGCCGGGCGGCCTGGTGGTCTACTGCACCTGCTCCCTACAGCCGGAGGAAGGCGAGGAGCAGTTGTCCAAGCTGCTGTCGCGCCGCCTGGACGTGATGGTGGAACCCATCATCCCGGTGGATCTGGCTTATGGCGCGGAGGCCGATGTGGAGGCACTGGCCCCCCTGGTAACCGACAGCGGCGACGTGCGCACCACGCCCGGCCACTGGGCGGGGTTGGGCGGCCTCGACGGATTTTTCATGACCCGCCTGCGCCGCACCGCCTAGCGGTTGGCAAAGCAGCCCTTAGTTGATAGGAACCATAGTCACCATGCAGCAGCCGGTACGCATCGCCCCCTCCATCCTGTCGGCCGACTTCGCCAACCTGGGCGCGGAGGTGCGGGCCGTGGACGCTGCCGGTGCCGACTATATCCACATTGACGTCATGGACGGGCATTTCGTGCCCAACCTGACCATCGGCCCGATGGTGGTGCAGGCCCTGCGCCCGCATTCGGCCAAGGTGTTCGACGTGCACCTGATGATTTCGCCGGTGGATAATTTCGTCGCCGCCTTCGCCAAGGCCGGCGCCGACATCATCACCGTGCACCCCGAGGCCGGCGCCCACACCCACCGCACGCTGCAGCTGATCCGCAGCCTGGGCAAGAAGGCCGGCGTGGCGCTGAACCCGGCGACGCCCATCTCGGTCCTGGATTACATCATGGATGACGTCGACATGATCCTGGTCATGTCGGTCAACCCCGGCTTTGGCGGCCAGTCCTTCATCAACAGCCAGAAGGACAAGATCAGGGCCATCCGCCAGCGCATCGACGCCGTGACCGCCGGCACGTCCCGTGTTATCGACCTGGAGGTCGACGGCGGCATCAACGCCGAGATGGCGCCCGTGGCGATTTCCGCCGGCGCGGACGTGCTGGTAGCCGGCACCGCCACCTTCCAGGGCGGCCCCGAGGCCTATGCCGACAACATCCGCCGCCTGCGCGGCCCGCTGGTCTAAGGGATCGAACGGCGCATGGCCCGTGTCACTTCCGGCATGAGACGGTTCCGCGCAGGCCCCGGCGCGCTGGTCTACCGGACGCCGCTGTATGGGGTGCTGCTGAAAAGCCGCGCCCCCCAGGCGCTGGGCGTGGTGCCGGCCGACCCATGGCCGGGCGACCCCCGCCAGGGTGAGGCGCTGCTGGCCGGCCGTTTCGCCTTCGCGGGGGAGGAACGCCAGGCCGACCTGCCGCCCTGGCTGGACCTCTCCGCCGGATCAGCTTGGCTGACAGCCCTGCACGGCTTCGACTGGCTGCGCCACCTGAAAGCCGCCGGGGGCGACGCCGCGCGCCGCCAGGCCCGCGTGCTGGTCACCAGCTGGCTGGACGGCTTCTCCTCCTGGCATGCCGTGGCCTGGGCGCCGGAGGTAACGGCCCAGCGCATCGTCGCCTGGATCGGTGCCCACGACTTCTTCCTGGCCAGCGCCGACGACGGCCTGCGCGCCCGCGTCTTCGACAGCCTGGCCCGCCAGATCCGCCACCTGGCCCGGCTGGTGCCCGGCCGCCTGCGCGGCGTGGACCTGATCCTGGGCATCAAGGGCCTGGTCTATGGCGGCTTCTGCCTGCCGGGCCGGGGCCGTACCGCCCAGCGCGCCCTATGGCTGCTGAACCGCGAGCTGACACGCCAGGTCATGCCCGACGGCGGCCATGTGCAGCGCAGCCCCTCGCTGCAGTTGCAGGTGCTGCGCCACCTGATCGACATCCGGGGCGTTTTGCGCGCCGCGCGGGCCGACATGCCCGACGCCGTGCAGCACGCCATCGACCGCCTGACGCCCACCCTGCGCTTCTTCCGCCATGGCGACGGCGGCCTGGCCCTGTTCAATGGCGGCTGGGCGGAAGACCCCACCTTCATCGACACGGTGCTGAGCCAGGCCGACGCCCGCGGCCGGCCCCTGCGCTCCGCCCCCCATGTGGGGTTCGAGCGGCTGGCGGCGGGCCGCGCCTGCGTGCTGTTCGACGCCGGCGCACCACCGCCGTCCGGCCTAGACGCCCGGGCCCACGCCGGCAGCCTGTCGTTCGAGATGAGCGTGGGGCGCGAGCGCCTGATCGTGAACTGCGGCAGCCACCCGTCCGAAACCGGCGCCTGGCGTGGGGCCTTGGCCTCCACCGCCGCCCATTCCACCCTGGTGGTGGCCGACACCAACTCCGCCTCCGTGCGCGAGGATGGCGGCCTGGGTCGCCGCCCGCATCCGGTGGAGGCCAAGCGGCGCGAGACGGGCGGCGCCGTCCTGGTTGAGGCGGCGCACGACGGCTATCGCGATGGCTTCGGCCTGATCCACCACCGGCGCCTGTACCTGGCCGAGAATGGCGAGGATCTGCGCGGCGAGGACAAGCTGGAAGGCGGTTCCGGCGGGCAGTCCTACACCCTGCGCTTCCACCTGCACCCCGGCGTGCACGCCAGCCTGTCCCAGGGCGGCGACGGCGTGCTGCTGCGCCTGCCGTCGGGCGCCGGCTGGCGCCTGCGCCTGTCGGGCGGCACGGTGGGGCTGGAGGAAAGCGTCTATCTGGGCGACGGGCCCGAGCCGCGCGGCACCCTGCAGGTGACCGTGCGCGGCACGACCGCCCCCGGCGGCGCCACCGTGAAGTGGGCCCTGCGCCGCGAGAAGAAGGCCGAGGGCGCCGACCCCTGAGCCACCATGACCCCAAGTTTCCCTTGAAGCCCGGCGTTTGCCGGGCTTTCTCATTCCCAAATCCCACCGAAGCCGGATTGCCATCATGACCAGCCCCGATCTCGTTCCCCTGCGCCGCGCCCTCATCTCCGTGTCCGACAAGACCGGCCTGATCGAGCTGGGCCAGGCCCTGGCCGCGCGCGGCGTGCACATCCTGTCCACCGGCGGTTCCGCCCAGCGCCTGGCCGAGGCCGGCGTGCCCGTGACCGAGGTGGGCGACCACACCGGCTTCCCCGAGATGATGGACGGCCGGGTGAAGACCCTGCACCCGCGCATCCACGGCGGCATCCTGGCCCGCCGCGATGACGAGGGGCACGTGGCCGCCATGAACACCCACGATATCCCCGGCATCGACCTGGTGGTGGTGAACCTCTATCCCTTCGAGGCCACGGTGGCGAAGGGCGCCGACTTCGAAACCTGCATCGAGAACATCGACATCGGCGGCCCCAGCCTGATCCGGGGTGCGGCCAAGAACCACGACTTCGTGGCGGTGGTGACCGACCCGTCCGACTACGCCCCGCTGCTGGCCGAGCTGGCGGCCCATGATGGACAGACCACCCTGGACCTGCGCCGCCGCCTGGCCGCCAAGGCCTATGCCCGCACCGGCGCCTATGACGCCGCCATCGGCGCCTGGTTCGCCAACCGCCTGGGCCAGACCTGGCCGGAGAGCGTGACCGTGTCCGGCACCCTGCGCCAGACCCTGCGCTATGGCGAGAACCCGCACCAGACGGCCGCCTTCTATGTGACGGGGGAGCGCCGCCCCGGCATTGCCACCGCCACCCAGCTGCAGGGCAAGGAGCTGTCGTACAACAACCTGAACGACACCGACGCGGCCTTCGAGCTGGTGGCCGAGTTCGACCGCCCGGCCATCGCCATCATCAAGCACGCCAACCCCTGCGGTGTGGCCGAGGGTGATGACCTACCCACCGCCTACGCCCGTGCCCTGGCCTGCGACCCCGTGTCCGCCTTCGGCGGCATCATCGCCGCCAACCGCACCCTGGACGCCGTGACCGCCGAGGCCATATCCCGCCTGTTTGCCGAAGTGGTGATTGCCCCCGACGCGGATGAGGCCGCCCGCGCCGTGCTGGCAGGCAAGAAGAACCTGCGCGTGCTGCTGACCGGCGACCTACCCAATCCGGCTCAGGCCGGCACCCTGATCAAGACCGTCGCCGGCGGCTTCCTGGCGCAGAGCCGGGATGACGGCCGCATCCTGCCGGCCAACCTGAAGGTGGTGACCAAGCGCGGCCCCACCCCGAAGGAGCTGGCCGACCTGCTGTTCGCCTTCCGCGTGGGCAAGCATGTGAAGTCCAACGCCATCGTCTATGCCAAGGACCTGGCCACGGTGGGTATCGGCGCTGGCCAGATGAGCCGAGTCGACAGCAGCCGCATCGCGGCCATCAAAAGCCGGGAGGCGGCGGAGGCCGCCGGCCTGGCCGAGCCGGGCACCAAGGGCAGCGTGGTGGCGTCCGACGCCTTCTTCCCCTTCGCCGACGGCCTGATCGCGGCGGCGGAAGCCGGCGTCACGGCCGTCATCCAGCCCGGCGGCTCCATGCGTGACCAGGAAGTGATCGACGCTGCGGACGAGCGTGGTCTGGCCATGGTATTTACCGGCATGCGTCATTTCCGTCACTGACGGCGGCAGGGACAGGGGGGATAGTTCCGTATCAGGAGACCATCCCCCTTTCCACCCCGCCCCATCCTTGAAGGGCGGGTGTTCAGGGATGGCGATGACCGATGGGGGAAGCCCAGGCCCGCGAAGCATGCGGTAACCTGGGCCAAGTAGGACCAGGGCAGCCCATATGAACGCCTCCGCGCCAGACCACGCTGCTTCGGCCGGCGCCTCTCTCCCTGATCTTCTGGCTGGCGGCGTCCCGGCCCCGGATGGCACCGTTCATTCCGACGCGGCCATCGTTCCCTTGATCCCGTCCGCCGGTCGCCCCGTGGCGGCCCTGTTGGTCATGAGCCTGGTGCTGACCCTGCTGGTCTTCGCCTGGGCCGCCTGGGACCACCACCGCCGCGTCTGGGACGATGCCCGTGAGCAGGTGGTGGACGTGACCCATGTGCTGGAAGAGCATGCGGGCAAGATCTTCAGCATCCACGCCACCAGCCTGCGCTACGTCGAGCGGCTGGTGGAGGACGCTGGCTGGAAGAATATCGCCGGCGACAGCCGCTTTTACGACCGCCTGCGGGAAATCTGGCAGGCCTCTCCCGAGCTGGAGAGCGTGTGGGTGGTGGATACCAGCGGCATCATCCGCGTGAACACGGTGCAGTGGCCCACACCGGCGCTGGACGTCAGCGACCGGGAGTATTTCCGCGCCCAGCTGAAGCCGGGCGCCGGGATCTTCATCGGGCAGCAGTTGCGCGGCCGCATCTCCGGCGCGGCCTTCCTCCCAATCAGCCAGCGTATGGAAACGCGGGACGGCCGTTTCAACGGCGTGGCCCAACTGTCGCTGAAGCCGGACTATTTCATCGCCTTCTACCGGTCGCTGTTCTCGGCCGATCCCAAGACCATGATGCTGGTGCGCGAGGATGGTGCGGTACTGCTGCGCGAGCCCGCCCCCGCCGACGACCTGCAGCAGGGCTTTTATCCAGAGCTGCTCAAGACGCCGGAGGACGCCACCGGCACCTTCATCCTGACCTCCCCCATCGATGGGGTGCGGCGGCTGTACGCCCGGCGCAAGGTTCCCAACCTGCCGCTGTTCGTCCTCTATGGCATCGACACGGCCAGCATCGCCAAGGAATGGGAAGACAGGGCCCTGGTCTACGCCGCCGTGGCCGTTCCGGCCTCGCTGGCGCTGATGCTGGTGGCCTGGATAGCCATCCGCCGCTCCCGCGACCTGGCCCGCGCCGACCGGATCCTGCGCCATGCCAACACCCTGCTGGAAGCGCGGGTGGCCGACCGCACCCGGCACCTGCACCGCGCGCTGGCGGAGCGCGAGATGCTGCTGCGCGACACCCACCACCGGGTGAAGAACAATCTGCAGGTCGTCTCCAGCCTGCTGCAGCTTCAGGCCGGCATGAATCCGGCGCTGCGCCCCGCCCTGGGCGACGCCCTGCGCCGCATCCACGCCATGGGCATCCTGCATGAGCAGCTGCACCGCGCGTCGGATGTCGACGTGGTCCAACTGGACCGGGTGATCACCGCCCTGGCGCGCGAGATCGACAACATCCACCAGGGCGAGGGGCACGCAGCGGGCGGGCTGCGCCGCGTGTCCGTGGTGCTGGACCTCACGCCACTGGAAAGTGACCTGACGGCGTCCGTGCCCGTGACCCTGGTGCTGAACGAGGTTCTGTCCAACGCCTTCAAGCACGCCTACCCCGAAGGCCGCGCCGGCACCCTGGCCGTGACCCTGCGGCGCGAAGGAGATGAGGGTGTGCTGACCGTCGCCGACGATGGCGTGGGCATGCCGGACACCGCCGCCGGCACCGGCCGCAAGAGCCTGGGCCTGCTGCTGATCGACGCCTTCACCCGCCAGCTGCGCGGCCGTTTCCTTTACGAGGCGACCACGCCGGGCACACGGTTCACCCTGCGGTTCCCGCTGGGGTGAATCCGAGATTGGCATAGTATGCCAATCGGCGTTAGGCTTTGGATCTTGAATTCTTCGCCAGGGGATGCCGATGCCAACGCGCAACGTGGTGCTGACCGATCACCATGAACAAGTCATCGAGCACTTGGTGCGATCTGGCCGTTACCAGAACGCCAGCGAGGTCCTTCGTGCCGGCCTGAGACTCATCGAACGAGAGGAAGCACAACATGAGGCCAAGCTGAAGGCGTTGCGGGAGGCGGCGGAAGCCGGCCACCGCGAGCTGGATGAAGGGCGGTTCGATGAGGTTACGGACGGTGACTTGGAAGAATACATAGCTGTGCTTGGCAGAGAAGCCGCTGGCGGGCACTGACGGCATGCTGCTCTACCGGCTGGAACCTGGCGTGGTTGGAATTGTGCGTGTTCTTCACGATGCCATGGACGTGGAACAGCATGTTCCATGGGACGACAGCCCCTGAAACCAGAACCGGCCGCCCCGATGGACGGCCGGCGCAATACCCGGTGTTTTGAGGGGCGGATCAGCCGTCACCCATCTTGAGGGCGGCAATGAAGGCGCTCTGCGGGATTTCGACTTCGCCGAATTGCCGCATGCGCTTCTTGCCTTCCTTCTGCTTGTCCAGCAGCTTGCGCTTGCGGCTGATGTCGCCGCCATAGCACTTGGCCAGCACGTCCTTGCGCATGGCGCTGATGGTCTCGCGGGCGATGACGCGGCTGCCAATGGCGGCCTGCACGGCGATCTTGAACAGCTGACGCGGAATCAGCTCCTTCAGCCGCTCACACAGCAGGCGCCCGCGATGCTCGGCCTGGCTGCGGTGGACGATGGTGGACAGGGCGTCCACCGGTTCCGCGTTCACCAGGATGGACATCTTGACCAGGTCGCCGGTCTCGTACCCGTCCATCTGGTAGTCGAAGCTGGCATAGCCGCGGCTGATGGACTTCAGCCTGTCATAGAAGTCGAACACCACCTCGTTCAGCGGCAGCTTGTAGACCAGCATGGCGCGACCGCCGACATAGGTCAGGTCGATCTGCTGGCCGCGCCGCTCGGTGCACAGCGCCAGGATGCCGCCCAGATATTCGTCGGGCAGCATGATGGTGGCGCGAATCCACGGCTCATCGATGTGGTCGATGCGAATGGGATCCGGCATGTCGGCCGGGTTGTGCATGTCGATGACCGACTTGTCGGTCATGTGGACCTTGTAGATGACGCTGGGTGCCGTCGTGATCAGGTCCAGGTTGAACTCGCGCTCCAGCCGCTCCTGGATGATTTCCAGATGCAGCAACCCCAGGAAGCCGCAGCGGAAGCCGAAGCCCAGGGCGGCCGACGTCTCCGCCTCGAACTGGAAGCTGGCGTCGTTCAGGGCCAGCTTGCCCAGGCTTTCGCGCAAATGCTCGAACTCCGCCGCGTCGGTCGGGAACAGGCCGCAGAACACCACCGGCACGCTGGGCTTGAAGCCTTCCAGCGGCTCGGCGGCCGGGCGGCGCTCTTCGGTGATGGTGTCGCCAACCTTGGTTTCGCGGATGTCCTTGATGCCGGCGGTGATGAAGCCCATCTCGCCCGGCCCCAGGCGGCCGGACTGCACGGCCTTGGGCGTGAAGTGGCCGACGCGGTCGGCTTCCTTCGTGGCCCCGGTGGCCATCATGCGGATCTTCTGGCCCACCTTAAGCTCGCCATCGACCACGCGCACCAGGATGACCACGCCCAGGTAGGGGTCGTACCAGCTGTCGACCACCAGGGCCTTCAGCGGCGCCTCCAGGTCGCCCTTGGGCGGCGGCAGGCGGGTGACGATGGCCTCCAGCACGTCCTTGATGTTCAGGCCGGTCTTGGCCGAGATCATGACGGCGTTGCTGGCGTCCAGGCCGATCACATCCTCGATCTGCTGCTTGATGCGGTCGGGTTCGGCCGCCGGCAGGTCGATCTTGTTCAGGACCGGGACGATCTCATGGTTGTGGTCGATGGCCTGGTAGACGTTGGCCAGCGTCTGCGCCTCCACCCCTTGCGAGGCGTCGACCACCAGCAGCGATCCTTCGCACGCGGCCAGCGAGCGCGAGACCTCATAGGCGAAGTCCACGTGGCCGGGCGTGTCCATCAGGTTCAGCTGATAGGTCCGCCCGTCATCGGCCTTGTAGTTCAGGCGCACGGTCTGCGCCTTGATGGTGATGCCGCGCTCGCGCTCGATATCCATGCTGTCGAGCACCTGCTCGCGCATCTCGCGGGCGTCCAGGCCGCCGCAATACTGGATCAGACGATCGGCCAGGGTCGACTTGCCGTGGTCGATGTGGGCGATGATGGAAAAATTGCGGATGTGCGAAAGGTCGGTCATGACGGGCCGGTCTGGAAAAATTCCCGCGACCATAGGATGCCCCGCGTTTCGGCGCAACCGCGGGGTTGGCGGGGCGTTCATGTGCGGGCGGGTGATTTAGGGCACGATCGCCGCCGCCAGGTCTCGCAAGTCCGGAACGGTCACCGTCGGCGGAATGCCCCAGGGGTCGAACAGGGCCTCAGGTGATCGCCGCACCCAGGCGGCGCGCCAGCCGGCTGAAAGGGCGCCGATGACGTCGAAAGGGTTGCTGGAAACCAGCCAGGTCTCCGCGTCCGTGGCGCCGGCCGCCCCCAGGAAGTGGCTGTACACGGCCGGGTCGGGCTTGAACGACCGCACGTCGTCCGTGCTGATGACCCCCAGGAACAGATCGGCGATCCCGGCAGCGTCCAGCAGGGTGCGCACCGCGGCTTTGGTGCCGTTGGAGAAGGCGTAGAGGCGGAAGCCGGCCGCACGCAAGCGGGCCAGCCCATCCGCCACATCGGGGAAGGCCGGCAAGGTGCGGTAGGCGTCCAGCAGGGCCGTCCGCTGGTCCGGTCTCAGCGGCGTTTTATATAGGGTGCAGGTGTGGTCCAGGGCCTGGGCTGTGCAGACGCTGAAGGGCACGTAGTTCTGCATCAGGGCGCGGCGGAAGGCGTATTCCAGCTGCCGCTCACGCCATGTGCGGGAGAACTCCGCCGCGCGGTCGCCCACCATGCCCTTCAGCATGGCCACCAGCCCATGGGTGTCGATCAGCGTGCCGTAGACATCAAAGGCCAGCGTCACCGCCATCGGTCCCTCCCCCATTCGGCATTGGTGCAGACTGTGTCCCGACTGGAACGCATGGTCCAGGCCGGAAGCGGCGGCCGTTCGCCGCGCCGCCCTGGCGGGGCCACCGGACGCTTCCCACATTGGGGGATGTCACGCTCGCGGCGTGGACAAGGGAGGGGACGAAAGAATGCGTCGTACCGGCTTGCTTTTCCTGGCATTCAGCCTGGGCCTCCCGATCTCGACGCCCGCGCTGGCGGCGGGACCGGTGGTGGTGGAATTGTTCACGTCGCAGGGTTGCTCCTCCTGCCCGCCCGCCGATGCCTTCCTCACCGACCTGGCGCAGGACCGCCGGGACGTGCTGCCCCTGGCTTTCCACGTGACTTATTGGAATGGCCTGGGCTGGCGGGATCCCTATTCATTCGAGGCCGCCACGGCGCGACAGCGGTGGTATGCGCGTAGCCTGGGCGGCGGCCAGGTCTACACGCCGGAGATGGTGGTGAATGGCGAACGCGCCTTCGTCGGTTCCGACCGTGCGCGGGGCTTGGCCGAAATCGCCGACGCCACGCGGCGGGAAGCGGCGCCGGTCGGCTTGCAGGTCGCGCGCGGGGAAGACGGCCTGGTCATTTCCGTTGGCGCGGGCAAGGGACAGCAGGGTGACATCCTGGTGGTGGGGTATGACCCGCAACACCGCACCCCCATCGGGCGGGGCGAGAACAGCGGCCGCACCCTGCTGGAATCCAATATCGTCCGGTCGCTCACCCCAGCCGGGCAATGGCGGGGAGACGCGGTGGAGGTCCG
This sequence comes from Nitrospirillum amazonense, assembly GCF_007828035.1. Taxonomy (GTDB): domain Bacteria; phylum Pseudomonadota; class Alphaproteobacteria; order Azospirillales; family Azospirillaceae; genus Nitrospirillum; species Nitrospirillum amazonense. The sequence goes on from NZ_VITV01000004.1 coordinate 38,505, forward strand.
CCAGCCTTTGCCGGCGGGGGAACGTGTCGCGGTCCTGCTGCAGGCACCGGATGGCCGCATCCTGTCCGCCGTCATCCTGAACCAAGCGCCAGGGGATCGGACGCCGGGGTGAGCGGGGCTCAGCCCGCGCGCACCTTGGTCAGGAAGCCCGCCACCTGGTGGCGCAGATGATCGGACTGGCTGACCAGATCTTGGGCGGCGTGCAGCACATCCACGGCCATTGTGCCGGTCTCACTGGCGGCGCGGGTCACCTGGCCGATGGTGCTGGACACGTCGGAGGTGCCGGCGGCGGCCTGGGCCACGCTGCTGGCGATCTCGTTGGTGGCGGCACCCTGCTGCTCCACCGCCGCGGCGATGGTGGTGACGATGTCGCTGATGCGGCCGATGGTGCCGCTGACACCGTGGATGGCGCCGGCGGCACTGCCGGCGACGGCCTGGATCTCGCCGATCTGGGCGCTGATCTCTTCCGTCGCCTTGGCAGTCTGCGTCGCCAGGGTCTTCACCTCGGACGCCACGACAGCAAAACCTTTCCCGGCCTCACCCGCCCGCGCCGCCTCGATGGTGGCGTTCAGGGCCAGCAGGTTGGTCTGGCTGGCGATATCGCTGATCAGGCGCACCACGTCGCCGATCTTGCGCGCCGCCTCCACCAGGCCGCTCACGGTGTGGTTGCTGCGCTCCGCCTCCACCACGGCGTTCTGGGCGATCTGGGAGGACTCCTCCACCCGCCGGCCGATCTCCTGGATGCTGGCGGACAGCTGCTCCGCCGCCGCCGCCACGGTGTTGACGTTGCCGGCCGCGGCCTCCGCCGCGCCGGCGACCGCCAGCGTCTGGTGGTTGGTCTGCTCGGCAATGGCCGACAGGCCCTTGGCGTTGCCCTGCATGCGGTCGGCGGCACCGGCCACCCCTTCCACCACCTGGTTCATGCTGGCCTCGAACTCGTCGGCCAGTTGGGCCAGCGCGGCAAGGCGTTCGGCCTGCGCCTGGGCCTTCATCGTCTCCTGCTCATGGCGCAGGGTATCGGCCTCCACCATGGTGCGCTGGAAGATGCGCAGCGCCCGCACGGTGGCGCCGATCTCATCCCGCCGGTCGGTCGCCCGCACCTCCACGGTCTGGTCGCCGTCGGCCAGGGCCGTCATGGTGTCGACGATGCGCTTCAGCGGGCGGGACACGCTGGCCCAGGCGATCCACAGCGCCAGCGCCATGATCAGCACGGCGCCCGACAGGCCGGCCGCCAGCGTCACCCAGTAGGTGCGTTCGTTGCGGGCCTTGGCGGCGGCCTCGCCCTTGCTCAAATTCTCGTCCACCGCCTTGGTGATGACGGTCAGCCGGTCCAGCAGCTTGGACAGGCGGATGTCGAACTCATCGGTCAGGGTGGACGCGCCGGCCTTGGTGTTGCCGGCCAGCATCTGTTCGCGCGCCTCTTCCGCGAACTTCATCATGGCCTTGAACTCGTCCCGGGCCATGGCCAGGTCGTCCTTGGAGCCTGGGTTCAGGCGGGCGACACTGTCCAGGTATTTGGCGAGGTCGCTGGCCTGCTGCCCGATCTCATCCTTCATGCTGTCGATGATGAACTTGTCAGTCTCCGCCAGCATCATGTAGCTGATGCGGCCGATGTTGGCGGCGGCGCCATTGGCCCGGTCGATGGCCTTCAGGGCCTCCGCCTCGCCGCGCAGCAGGTGCTGGTACTGGGCCGCACCCGTGTTCATCTGCGACAGGGTGTAGAGGGAGGTGCCGAGCGTCACCAGCCCCATCAGGATCAGGGGCAGCAGCAGCTTCTGGATGATGGGCAGATCCCGGAAAAACTTCATGCCGTCTGTCCTCCCCCAACGGGTGACACCCATAAGCGCAGGCGTCAGTTTCCGCTTTTTATCTTTCGAAAGATAGTAAGGGACGGGGGTACGGGCGGTGCAAGAGGTTAAAGTAGTCTAAAATTCACAATAAGTTGGTTAAAAGGAAAGGCGCCCCCTGAAAGCCAAGGGGCGCCTACTGCAAGCGTGCGACCTCTGTGTCAGCCGCGCAACACGGCACCCGTCGCTTTGGTGACGGCGGCGACGACTTTGGCGGCCACGGCCTCGATTTCCGCATCCGTCAGGGTCTTGTCCACCGGTTGCAAAGTGACCGACAGGGCGATGGACTTGAAGCCGGTTTCGACTCCGGGCCCCTGATAGACGTCGAACAGCTGCACGCCGGTGATCAGGGCCTTGTCGGCCCCCTTGGCGGCCCGGATCAGACGGTCGGCTTCCACGCCGGCCTCCACCACAAAGGCGAAGTCACGGCTGATGGGCTGGAAGGCCGACAGCTCCAGCTTCGGTTTCTCCGTCCCGCCCTTCTTCTTCTGTTGCGGGATCAGCTCCAGGAACACCTCGAACGCCACCAGCGGGCCGGTCAGGTCCAGGGCCTCCAGCACCGCCGGGTGCAGCTCGCCGAAGCGGGCCAGCACGGTGGGGCCCAGCCGCAGGCAGCCGGAGCGGCCCGGGTGGTACCAGCCGGGCGCGTCGGTGGAGACGACCAGGTTGGCGGTGGGGGCGCCGGCGGCCTCCAGCGCCGCGATGGCGTCGGCCTTGGCGTCATAGGCGTCCACGGGGCGGGTGCCCTTGGCCCAGTGGCGGGCCACGGCCAGGCCGGCGCGCACACCGGCGGCGATCAGGTCCTGGCCCTTCTCGCTGCCGTCGCGGAAGGCGGGGCCCACCTCGAACAGCGCCAGGTCGGCATAGCCGCGCGCGGCGTTGCGGCCGGCGGCGGCCGCCAGATTGGCCAGCACGGAGGGGCGCATGACGGCCAGGTCGGCGCTGATGGGGTTCAGCAGGGCCAGCTCGTCCGGCGCCCCGCCGAACAGCTTGGCCACCTCGGGCGCCAGGAAGGACCAGGTGATGGCCTCCAGCATGCCCCGGCTGGCCAGCAGGCGGCGCACGGTGGCGGTGCGGCGCTGCTTGGGCGTGACGGCGACCTTGGGCAGGCCCTCGTCACGCGGCAGGCTGGTGGTGGGGATGGCGTCGAAGCCGTGGATGCGCAGCACCTCTTCCACCAGGTCGGCCTCGCCATGCACGTCGGCGCGCCAGGACGGCGGCACTGCCTGGATCAGGCCGTCCTTCCGGCTGGTCTCGAAGCCCAGGGCGGTCAGGATGCGCACCTGGTCGGCTTCCGGAACGTCCACGCCGCCCAGATGGGCCACGCGGGCCGGCCGCAGGGTCAAAGGGCGGCGCCAGGCGGGCTCGGCACCGGCCACGAAGACCTCGCCGGCCTCACCGCCACAGAGTTCCAGCACCAGGCGGGTGGCCTGTTCGATGCCGCTGACGACGCTGGCCGGGTCCACGCCGCGCTCGAAGCGATAGCGGGCGTCGCTGTCGATCTGCAGGGCGCGTCCGGTCTCCGCCACCTTGGCGGGCTCGAACAGCGCCGCCTCGATGATGACGTCCGTGGTCGTCTCCGACACACCGGTGCTCTCGCCGCCCATGACGCCACCCAAGGAAAGGACGGCGCCGCTGGCATCCGCGATGACGGTAAGGCCGGCGGGCAGGGTGTATTCCTTGCCATTCAGGGCCAGCAGGGTCTCGCCCGCCTTGCTCTCGCGCACGGTCAGGTCGCCCTGGACCTTGGCGGCGTCGAAGACGTGCAGGGGGCGCACCTGGTCCAGCGTCATCAGGTTGGTGATGTCCACCAGGGCCGAGATGGGGCGCAGGCCGACGGCGGTCAGCTTGTCCTGCAGCCACTGCGGGCTGGGGCCGTTGCGCACGCCGCGCACCACGCGGGCGGCGAACTGCGGGCAGGCCGCCGTTTCCAGCGTCACCTTCACCGGCGCGGGGAAGACGCCGGGCACGGGCGCGGTGTTCAGGGGCTTCAACGTGCCGACGCCGGCGGCGGCGAGATCGCGGGCAATGCCATAGACACCGGCGCAGTCAACGCGATCGGGGGTCAGCGAGATCTCGATGACAGCGTCGTCCAGCTTGCGCCAGGCGGCGAAGCTGGCGCCCACCGGTGCCTCCTCCGGCAGCTCGATGATGCCGTTGTGCTCATCCGACAGGTTCAGCTCGCGCTCGGAGCACAGCATGCCCCGGCTTTCCACGCCGCGGATGGCGCCCACCTTCAGCGTGTCGCCCGTGGCCGGGATGACGGCGCCGGGGCTGGCGAACACCACGGTGATGCCGGTGCGGCAGTTGGGGGCACCGCACACCACCTGGATGGGCTCGCCCGCGCCGGTGTCGACCATGGCGACGCGCAGCTTGTCGGCGTTGGGATGCTTCTCCGCCGACAGCACCTTGGCGATGACGAAGGGCGCCAGCGCCTTGCCGGTGTCCTCCACGCCCTCGACCTCCAGGCCCAAGGCGGTCAGCTTGTCGGTGATGACGTCCAGCGGGGCGTCGGTTTCAAGGTGCTGCTTCAGCCAGGAAAGGGTGAACTTCATCGCTACCTGCCGTTCTTCGGGTGGGGCGCCTGGCGTCTTGAGGCCGGCTGCCGCTCTTACGTCTTGTGAGGGTGAATTACCGCGTGAGGCCTTGGGCCAGGCTGGGCACATCCAGCGGCACGAAGCCGTAGTGCTTCAGCCAGCGCAGGTCGGCCTCGAAGAAGGTGCGCAGGTCGGGGATGCCGTACTTCAGCATGGCCACGCGCTCGATGCCCATGCCGAAGGCGAAGCCCTGCCAGCGGGTGCTGTCGATACCGCAATTCTCCAGCACCTTGGGGTGGACCATGCCGCAGCCCAGAATCTCCAGCCAGTCGCCGTAGTTGCCCAGCTTCAGCTCACCGCCCTTGCGCGAGCAGCCGATGTCCACCTCCGCCGACGGTTCGGTGAAGGGGAAGAAGCTGGGGCGGAAGCGCAGCGGCAGGTCGTCCACCTGGAAGAAGGCGCGACAGAACTCCAGCAGCGTGCCCTTCAGATGGCCCATGTGAATGTTCTCGCCGATCACCAGGCCTTCGATCTGGTGGAACATGGGCGTGTGGGTCTGGTCGTAGTCGGACCGGTAGGTGCGGCCGGGCGCGATGATGCGGATGGGCGGTTCCCCCGCCAGCATGGTGCGGATCTGCACCGGGCTGGTATGGGTGCGCAGCACGCGGGTGCCCCCGTCCGGCCCGTTGGGCAGGTAGAAGGTGTCGTGCATCTGGCGCGCCGGATGCTCCGGCGGGATGTTCAGGGCGGTGAAGTTGTTGAAGTCGGTCTCGATGTCCGGCCCCTCCGCCACGGTGAAGCCCATGTCGGCGAAGATGGCGATCATCTCCTCCACCGTCTGGCTGATGGGGTGGACGCGGCCTTCGACCTCGGGCCGGGCCGGCAGGCTGACGTCGATGCGCTCCGCCTCCAGCTTTTGCGCCAAAGCTTCCGCCTTCAGCACCTGGCGGCGGGCGTCCAGCGCCTGGCTGATCTCTTCCTTCACGGCGTTCAGGGCCTGGCCGCGTTCCCGCCGCTCATCCGGCGTCAGCGATCCCATGTCCTTCATCAGGCCGGTGATGCGGCCCTTCTTGCCCAGGGCGTCCACCCGCACCTCTTCCAGGGCGGCCAGGTCGGGGGCGGCGGCAGCGGCGGCCAGCAGGTCGGCCTTGAGGCTGTCGAGGATGTTCATCGCAACGATCCGTCTTCTCGGTGGGCAATAGGGCAATCTTGGGGGCGGATACTACCAACGGCGCGGAGCTTTGGCCCGTGCCGTTGTGGCCGGCGACCGCCGGCCCCGCAGCGAGTACCGCAGGGCGCAGTGAGGAAGCCAAGCCGGCGGATGCCGGCGCCCGGCGCTTGAGGGAGCACAAAACAAAAAAGGGGAGCGGGCCCGCCGGGCCTGCTCCCCTTCTTATCAGCACCGTTGATCCGGGTAGGATCAAGCGGCCTTGAGAGCGGCCTGGGCTTGATCGACCAGGACCTTAAACGCCTCCGGCTCGCGCGCGGCGATGTCGGCGAGGACCTTGCGGTCAACGTCGATGGCGGCGCGCTTCAGGCCGTGCATGAACTGGCTGTAGGTCAGGCCGTGGATGCGGGCACCGGCGTTGATGCGCTGGATCCACAGGGCGCGGAAGTTACGCTTCTTGGCGCGACGGTCGCGGTAGGCGTAACGCAGCGCCTTCTCGACCTTCTCGATCGCGATACGGAAGCAGTTGTTGGAACGACCCCGGTAGCCCTTGGCCAGCTTCAGGATCTTCTTGTGACGGGCGTGGGTGGTCACGCCCCGCTTAACGCGAGCCATGGTTCAGCCCTCCTTACGGTACCCGGATGAAATTCTTGGTGATGATGATACCGTCCTGCTTGGACAGGGTCATCATGCCGCGGGCGTTCCGCTTCATCTTCTGCGGACGCTTGCGCATGCCGTGGCGCTTGCCGGCGGCCTGGGCGCGAACGAGACCGGAGGCGGTCAGCTTGAACCGCTTCTTCGTCCCGCTGTGATTCTTCAGCTTGGGCATTTTGGTTCCTCACGAAAGAATAACCGCCCCGAAGGACGGCGGTGGATTCATTTGAGCGGGTGGGCATGCCCTGGACCTTTCGGTCCGGCCTCGCCGCCAAAATGAAGCGCGGTTTGTACACGGGGGCAGGGCATATGGCAAGGGCTGAGCGCGGCAGAATGACTCATTTCCAGGCACATCCGCCCCTTGCCGGACACAGGGCTGGGGCCCACTTCTGGACAACCCCTAACGCCAATCATCGACTTCCCTGCCTAGGAGGCGCCCGCCCATGCCCGAGCTTTACACCATAGGGTATGAAAAGGCGGGCCAGCCGGCGCTGGTGGAGCGCCTGGCGCGGGCCGGCGTGCGCACGCTGATCGACGTGCGGGAACTGCCATTGTCGCGCCGCGCCGGCTTTTCTAAGGGCCCGCTGTCGGCCGCCCTGCGCCAGGCCGGCATCGAGTATGTGCACCTGAAGGCGCTGGGCACGCCCAAGGAGGGGCGCTTGGCCGGCCGCGCCGGCAACCAGCCGCTGTTCTGGTCCATCGTGGACCAGGCCCTGGCGCGGCCCGAAGCGCAATACGAACTGGGCGTGGCGGCCGCCACGGCGCTGAACCAGGGGCCGGCCTGCCTGTTGTGCCTGGAGGATGATCCGCACATCTGCCATCGCTCCCGCGTCGCGGCCGACATGGCCGCGGGCTGGGGCTTCGACGTCCATCACCTGTCGGTGGACGCCGCCTTTTAGCCCGTTAAGGATCCGCCGCCCCCAAATTTGCCAGCCGGCGCCGCACGGCGGACACAATGGACGGCGAGAAGAACCAGGTGGCCGGCGGATGGGACCCCTGAAGGGGACGCTGGCCCAACGGACAGCTAGTCCAAGGGCTTGGGGCTGGGGTAAGCCTCAGGCGGTTCGGGTCAACGGGGCGCCGGAAGCGGCCGCCCGGGGGGAGCAAGTCGGCCAGTGCATCACGTCGACACCATCATCTTCGCGCTCGGGTCGCTGCTGATGCTGGCCATCCTGGCCGGCCGCGCCTCCTCCCGCATCGGCGCGCCCCTGCTGCTGGTGTTCCTGGCGCTGGGCATCGCCGTCGACAAGCTGGCCAACTTCCAGTTCAACGACTACCGCCTGGCCTCGTTGGTCGGGTCCATCGCCATCGCCGTCATCCTGTTCGACGGCGGCCTGCGTACGCCCAAGGCGGTGTTCAAGGTGGCGCGCTGGCCGGCCCTGGTGCTGTCCACCGCCGGCGTGCTGGTCACGGCCGGCGTCACCTGCGTGGTGGCGCGCTGGCTGTTGGGTGTGGGCTGGGCCCAGGGCTTCCTGATCGGCAGCATCGTCGCCTCCACCGACGCGGCGGCCGTGTTCCTGCTGCTGCACCAGCGGGGCCTGCGCCTGCGCCCCCGCGTCTCGGCCCTGCTGGAGGTGGAGTCGGGCCTGAACGACCCCATGGCCGTGTTCCTGACCCTCCTGTCCATTCATGCGGTGCAGGGGGCCGGCTTCGGCTGGGCGCAACTGGGCCAGTTCGCGCTGGAGATGGGTGGCGGCGGCATCATCGGTGTCGCCGGCGGCTTCGCCCTGTCGGCCATCATCAACCGGCTGGAACTGTCGGCCGGCCTCTACCCCATCCTGGCGCTGGCCGGCACGCTGTTCATCTTCGGCGCCACCCAGACCATCGGCGCCTCCGGCTTCCTGGCCGTCTATCTGGCCGGCTTCATCATGGGCAACCGCCGGGTCAAGGCGCGGCAGATCATCGAGCGTTTCCACGACGGGCTGGCTTGGCTGAGCCAGATTTCCCTGTTCCTCATGCTGGGCGTGCTGGTCTCGCCCGACACGCTGGTCCGCGTGGCGCTGCCGGCTCTGGTGGTGGCCGTGGCCCTGATCCTGGTGGCGCGGCCCCTGGCCGTCACCCTGTGCCTGTCCTTCTTCGGCTTCGCCTGGAATGAGAGGCTGTTCATCTCCTGGGTCGGCCTGCGCGGGGCGGTGCCCATCTTCCTAGGCCTGCTGCCGGTGCTGTCCGGATTGCCGGGGGCCGAAACCTATTTCGGCATCGCCTTCGCCGTGGTGCTGCTGTCCCTGCTGGCCCAGGGCTGGACCATCGGCCCGGCGGCACGCCTGCTGGACGTGGAAATCCCGGCCGATCCCGAACCGCCCGGCCGCGCCGACATCGACCTGCCGGTGGACGGACCGCAGCAGCTGGCCATGCTGACCGTGGCGCCGGAGAGCGAGGCGGCGGTGCGCGGCCTGGGCCGGCTGGTGGTGCCGGAATCCGTGCGCGTGCTGGCCATGATCCGCGAGGGCCATCCCGTGGCGCCGGAGGAGGTGCGCGTGCTCTACCCCGGCGACGCCGTGCTGGTGCTGGGCGAACCGGCGGCCCTGACCGCCATGGAGCGCCTGTTCGGCCGTCGCGACCACGGCCGCCGCGCCGCCGGGCTGGGCGATTTCCAGGTCAAGGGCGACACGCCGCTCGCCACCGTGGCCGGCCTCTACGGTTTCGAGGCGCCGGGCGTCGACGGCGACATCGCCATCGGCGAGCACCTGGCCCGCCGCCTGGGCCGCCGCGCCTCGGTCGGCGTGCGCCTGAAGGTGGGCGAGGTCGCGCTGATCGTGGCGTCGATGGACGAGACCCGGGTAACCGAGGTGGGCATCGACCTGACGCCCAATGAACGCCCCTGGACGCGCCTGCGCCAGGGCCTGAAAGGGCTCAGGCGCAGCGCCTGATGCCCTTTCAACCGAGGCCCGGACCGGCCCCTTTGGAGCTAACCGCGATCAGGTTCTGGGCGCGTGCTTGTTCAGGATGCGCTGCAGGGTGCGGCGGTGCATCTTCAGGCGGCGCGCGGTTTCCGAGACGTTGCGGTCGCACTGCTCGAACACCCGCTGGATGTGTTCCCAGCGGACGCGGTCGGCCGACATGGGGTGTTCCGGCGGCGGCGGCAGGGGGCCGTCGGTCAGCAAGGCGGCCTCGACCGCATCAGCGTCCGCGGGCTTGGGCAGGTAGTCCACGGCGCCGGCCTTCACGGCCGCCACGGCCGTGGCGATGTTGCCGTAGCCGGTCAGCATGACGATGCGCGCCTCGGGCCGGGCGTCGCGCAGGGCCTTGACCACGTCCAGGCCGCTGCCGTCCGCCAGGCGCAGGTCCACCACGGCGTAGCGGGGGGCCGCTTCCTGCGCCACGTCCACGCCCAGGGCCACGCTGTCCACCGCCACCACGTCGAAGCCGCGCTTTTCCAGCGCGCGGGCCAGGCGGATGCGGAAAGGGGCGTCGTCGTCCACCACCAGCAGGCTGCGCGACGCGTCCCCGGTGAAGCCGAGGCGCATGGGATCGATCACGTCACCGGTCTCAACGTTCATTCTCGAAAACCCCTTATTTTCCGGCCATGCTGCAGGACGGTTGCAAACTTACCAACGACCTTACTACGCCGTGTTTGGACGCTTCCGTGCGATTCCGACACGCGGCAAAAGGACGCCCCGCGATGGCCGGAGAGATGGACACGGGATTATGTCCATCCAAGGGCGGCAATACGCGATTGTCCACCATACGAAGGTTTCCCATTCTTTTGCGCAGGTCCGCCGGCGCGCTGCCTCGTCTTGCGCGGCCCCGTCACTGGGCCGCCGGCAGCGGGCCGCTCCAGTTCACGGTGACATGGGCGCCGGCCCCCACCGGCGTGCTGCCCGGCCGACCGTTGGCGTAGGAGACGACGGCGCCGGTGCGTTCCAGCAGGATCTGGGCGATGAACAAGCCCAGCCCCATGGTGCCGCCGCCACCGGCGCGCACCGGCACCTGCTCCAGCCGCTCATCCCGGTCGGAAACATAGGGTTCGCCCAGGCGTTCCAGCAGGCTGACGGGGAAGCCGGGGCCGTCGTCGGCCACGGTCAGCACCAGGGCGGAGGGATCGCAATGCAGGGTCACGTCCACCCGGGTGGTGGCGAACTGCATGGCGTTCTGAAGGATGTTGCCCAGGCCGTGCTGCAGTTCGGGCGACAGCGGCAGGGGGGAGGCCGCGCCCTCCTCCGCCCCGGTCACGGTGATTTCCAGCGCCACGTCCGCCCGGCGGTGGGGGGCAGCCACCGCCTCGATCACCTGCACGGGGCCCAGGGGGGCGTAGGGCTCCATCTCCCCCTCCGCGTCCGGGCGGCGGGCCAGGTCGGCCAGGATGACGCGGCAGCGGTCCGACTGGCTCTGCAGAAGCTGGATATCCTCCACCCAGGGGCTGTCGGGCGGCATGTCGCGGGCCAGTTCCTTGGCCACCACGGCGATGGTGCCCAGCGGGCTGCCCAGCTCATGCGCCGCCGCCGCCGCCAGCGCGCCCAGGGCGGAGGCCTTCTGCGCCCGGGCCAACGACACCTGGCTGGCGATCAGGGCCTGCGACAGGTCGCGGCCGGACTGCGCCACCTTGTAGACGTAGGTGGCGATGAAGATGGCAGACAGGGTCAGGGCCGCCCAGATGCCGCCCAGATAGATGGGCGACAGGGTGACACCGTTGCTGGTCGGCCACGACAGGGGCATGGCCAGGACCCAGACCAAGGTCAGGCAGGCGGTGGTCAGCGTGGTCAGCCCCGTGACCAAGCGCCGGCCCAGCATGCTGGCCCCCACCATCAAGGGCGCCAGCACCAGCACGGCGAAGGGATTTTCCAACCCGCCGGTCAGCATCAGCAGCACGGTCAACTGCACCGTGTCATAGCCCAGGAACAGCACAGCACCCCGTTCGGTCAGGAAGGGGCTGCGCCGGCGCCGGGCGACGGCGTAGAGGTTGATCAGCAGCGACACCGCCGTCACCGCCAGGGCCGGCAGCAGCGGGATGTCGATGCCCACCAGGTCTTCCACCGTCAGCAGGGTGACGGTCTGGCCCGCGATGGCGATCCAGCGGATGGTGTTGAGGGTGCGCAGGTTGATGCGGGCGGCGGCCCAGCGTCCCCCCTCCGGCCGCGCGTCGGCCGCACCGTCATCCACCGTTCCTGCCCACGCCTGCCGCGTCATCGACCTGATCGTCCTGGGTGAAGATTAGCCTGGATAGGCCAACGGCAACCATGCCGGGCGTCAAGCTATAGCGCACGGGCCATGGCGTCGCACCTGTCGGCTGTAACAGCGTCTTGCTGCCCCTTGCCCCCGGCCGCGCGGCGTTGATAATTGCGGGAGGATGGCGGCTCATCGCCCCTGCCGGTGGAGAAGGTTCCTTGGACAGCCAGCGCAAATTCGCGGTGCAGAAACCCCAGGGCAAGAAATGGGAAACCCTGGCCCTGGTCGATAATCTGTCGGCCGGCAAGCGGGAGTTTAGCGAAGCGGTGCGCAGCCACGGCCGGGGCTATGTCCGGCTGATCCAGGTGGATTTCGAGAGCGAGGAGGCGCTGTCCAACTACGACTGGCGCCTGGTGGAGCTGCACGACCCCTACAAGGGCACGGGCCGGCCCAAGCCCACGGTGGTGGCGGGATCCGAACGCGCGGCCAAGCCCAAGAAGGGCAAGGGCCCCAGCGAAAAAGTGGCCGTCCCCATCCGCACCTGGATGCTGGCCTGCCTGGTGGCGGTGGCCGTCGGCGTCATGTGGGTGCTGACGTATCACCAGCCGTGAGGGCCGGTTGGTTCGCCCCAGGCGCCTGCGGCCGCAGTCGCGGCCTAGCCCAGTTCCGGCTGGAACTGGGCCTTGGCGCTTCGAGGACGAACGTAGGAGTGCCTTAATGCGTCGCCCGGCCCTCGCCGCCGCGCGTGGACACGCCGGCCTCCGCGAACGTCGCCATTCCGGTGTGGCAGGCGACGGCGGCCTGCAGGATGGGCAGGGCCAGGGCGGCGCCAGAGCCTTCGCCCAGGCGCATGCCCAGGGTCAGCAGCGGTTCCTGGCCGATGGCGTCCAGCAGGCGGCGGTGGGCCGGCTCGGCCGACAGATGGCCGACGATGCAATGGTCCAGGGCGCGGGGGTCCAGCTTGTACAGCACGGCGGCGGCGGCGGTGCAGGCGTAGCCGTCCAGCACCACCGGCGTGCGGGCCATGCGGGCCGCCATGACGGCGCCGACGATGGCCGCCAGCTCATAGCCGCCCAGGGCGCGCAGCACGTGGAAGGGATCGGCCAGCAGGTCGGCGTTGGCCGCCACGCCCGCCGCGACCACGGCGGCCTTGCGCGCCATGCCCTCGGCATCCAGGCCGGTGCCGGGCCCCACCCAGTCCTCCGCCGTGCCGCCGAACAGGGCCAGGCACAGGGCAGCGGCGGAGGTGGAATTGCCGATGCCCATCTCCCCCAGGCACAGCACGTCGATGCCGGTTTCCACCGCCATCATGCCGTAGGCCATGGCCCGGGCGCAGGCCTCCTCGCTCATGGCGGGGCCGTGGGTGAAGTCAGCCGTGGGATTGTCCAGGTCCAGCTCATAGACGCGCAGGTCGGCGTCGGCCTGGCCGCACAGCTGGTTCACGGCGGCACCGCCCTGGGTGAAGTTGTGCACCATCTGCGCCGTCACCGCCGACGGATAGGCCGAGACGCCCAACGCCGCCACGCCATGGTTGCCGGCGAACACCGCGACGCGCGGATGCTGCACCCGGGGGGGCGTGCGGCCCTGCCAGGTGGCCAGCCATTCGGTCAGGCTCTCCAGCCGGCCCAGGGCGCCGCGCGGCTTGGTCAGCTGCACCTCGCGCTGCATGACGGTGGTGGTGGCCTCCAGATCCGGGCCCGGCAGGTCGGCCAGGACGCGGCGGAATTCGTCGAAGGAGGGGATGTCGCTCATGATGCTCCGGCCCGATAATGGGACCCGCGATCAGGCGCCGGAGTGGCGCTGGCGGGCGAACGGGACTTCCCGTATACCGGAACCATGACTGATGCAACGGGGCCGCGCCTGGGCGGTGTCTTCGCCGAATTCATAGCCGCCGTGATCTTTTTGACGCGGCTGCCCATCCGTTGGCGCGGGGCCTGGCCCCAGGACCTGGATTCCCGGGCCCTGACCTGGTTTCCCATCGTCGGCACCCTGATCGGCGCCGTGGGTGGCCTGGTCTATTGGGGGCTCAGCAGCGTCAACGTCCCGCCCCTGCTTGCGGCCCTGCTGACGGTAGGCGCCCTGATGGGCCTGACCGGGGCCCTGCATGAGGACGGCCTGGCCGACGTGGCCGACGGTTTCGGCGGCGGGCGAGACCGCGATGCCAAGCTGACCATCATGAAGGACAGCCGGGTGGGCACCTATGGCGCCGCCGCCCTGGTGCTGAGCGTCGCCGCCCGCACCCTGGCCCTGGCGGCCATCGCCAGCCCCCACCACGTGGCCGTGGCCCTGATGGGCGCGCACGCCTATTCCCGCGCCTTCCTGCCGGGCATGAAGCTGTTGTTGCCGGAGGCGCGGCTGGTGGGCAACAGCGCCAATGTGGGCAAGCCCAACAGCGCCCGCGCCCTGGCGGCGCTGCTGGCCGGCTTCGTCCTGGCGGCCACCACCCTGAGCAAGCTGCCACTGGACGGCGGCATGACCCGCCTGGCCATCCTGGCGGTGGCGGCCGGCGGCGTCCTGGTCGTGGCCCAGCTGGCCCGGCGCCAGGTGGGCGGTATCACCGGCGACGTGCTGGGGGCGACGGAACAGGTGGTGGAGATCCTGTTCCTGGTGGCCGTGACCGGCGCCCTGGGCGGCTCCGTCGCCATGCCATGACCACGTCCTTCCCCCCCTCGGCACCTCCGCCCTTGGCGACGCCCCCCTTGGCGAAGACGGTGCGGTGGTGGTGGGTGCGCCACGCCCCCCTGGCGCAGCCGCATCAGATCGCCGGACAGGCCGATGTGGAACTGGCCCTGTGGCCGGGCTCCAGCGCCCAGCTGACGGCGGCCCGTCTGCCCACCAGCGCCGTGTGGCTGGCCAGCCCCCTGGGCCGCACGCGGGAGACGGCCGCGCGCCTGGCGGCCCTGGTCCCCGCCGCCCCACCCCAGCCGGCCACCGACCCCCGGCTGATGGAACAGCATTTCGGCGCCTGGCAGGGCCACAGCTACGCCGAACTGGAGGATGCGGGCGACCCGCACCTGGCCCCCTTCTGGGCCGATCCGGCCGGCGTCGCCCCGCCCGGCGGGGAAAGCTTCGCCGAGGTGTGCCGCCGCGTGGCCGAGGCGGTGGAGGAATGGAGCGGCCGGCAAACCGGCGACCGCGACATCATCTGCGTCAGCCACGCCGGCCCGGTGCGCGCCGCCATCGCCCAGGCCCTGGCCCTGCCCCCCGCCACAGCCCTGTCGCTGGACGTGGCGCCCCTGTCGCTGACCCGCCTGGACCGCATCGCCACCGCCGATGGCCCCGTCTGGGCCGTGCGCTGGATCAACCGCATCCCCTGACCCAACCTTGCCGCACGGCCGCCTTACTTCGCCTTTAGGGTCACCCCTACGGTGTCGGCGGCTTGGGGCCTAATGAGGCGTGCCCGTCTGGGGGCGCCCGACTGGGCCATGGGCGGCGGCACCCAGATATGGTAGGAATTCTGCCAACAACGTCAAAAGATGGTTCAGCCACGCTGAACCCCGACTAATGAGGATGAGGAAGATGATCGATCGGCGGCAGGTGTTGGCGGGTGCGGCGGCGGGCGTGGCGCTCGCGCTGGGAACCGCGATGCCGGCGCGGGCGGAGGTGACTGAGGCGCAGCTGATGGTGGAGCGCGCGCGGCTGACCGCCATGACCCTGCTGGGCGATCCGCAATACGCCCCGCTGAAGAACCTGCTGGGCCGGGCCAAGGGCGTGCTGATCCTGCCCAACGTCATCCAGGCCGGTTTCTTCCTGGGCGGCGGCGGCGGCACCGGCGTGCTGGTGGCGCGCGGCACCGACGGGTCGTGGAGCGGCCCCGCCTTCTACACCATGGCCGAGGCCAGCTTCGGCCTGCAGTTCGGCGGCCAGCAGGCGCAGATGATGCTGGTGATCATGACCGACAAGGGCCTGAACGCCGTCATGGACCGCAGCGTGAAGCTGGGCGCCGACGCCAAGGTGGCGGTGGGTGAGCTGGGCACCCAGGTCGGCGCCGGCTATGGCGTGGGCGTGGACGCGGACATGTACGTCTACGCCAAGACTAGCGGCCTGTTCGGCGGCTTGGCCGTCGATGGCTCGGTCATCACCCCGCGCAAGGAATGGAACGACATTTTCTACGGCCAGCAGACCACCCCTGAGCAAATCCTGCTGGACCGCGCCTTCTACCGGCCGGAAGCCCAGGCTTTGGCGAGCGTGCTGAGCGGTAGTTGAGGGATACCGGGGTCACCTCGGGCACCCACCGGCGCCTGGGGACCTCTCACGCCCACACCAGCGCCAGCAGCGCGATACACACGGCCAGCAGGCCGGCGGCGGCGGTCAGGGCCACGACGGCGCGCATGTCGCTGGCGTCGACGCGGGCGCGGCCGGTGCCCAGCCAGTCCTCGTAGACCACCATCTCGCCCTCCTTGCGCGGGCCGGCCAGGGCCAGGTTCAGGGCGCGGGCCACGGCGGCCACGGGCAAGGCGGCCGTGCCCTGGACGTGCTGGGTGCGCAGGGCGGCCAAGGCCGTGCCCGGACGGCTGCCGGGCACCATCAGGCAGCCCGCCGCCAGGAACAGCACGGTCAGGCGCGCCGGCACCCAATCCATGACCAGCAGGGCGCGGCGCGCCGGCCGGCCAAAGGCGGCATAGCGGGGTGAGGTGTGGCCCACCGTCGCCGCCACAGTCTCCACCGTCACCCAGATCATCAGGCCCGGCAGGTCGAACAGCGCGAACCAGAACAGCGGCGCCACCAGGCCGCGGCTGACCTGCCCCACCAGTGACTCCATCCCCGCCCGCAGCACGGCGTGACGATCCATGGTCCACACCGGCTTGTGGGTCAGCGGCGCCACCGCCTGACGCAGCGCCTCCTCATCCGCCGCCGTGGCTGCGGCCAGCAGGCCGCGCATGGTGACCAGCAGGCGGCCGAAAAGCAGCGCCCGCGTCACCAGCAGCAGCGACAGCAGCCAAGCCACGCGCAAATGCACGGCGGCGATGGTCAGCACCAGGGCCGCCAGCCCCACCCCACCCGCTAGGACCAGGACCAGCAGGGCGCCGCGCGCCAGGCGCACGCTATCCAGCCGCTCAATCCGGTTCAGGCGCTTGTCGGCCCAGCGCACGGCGCCGGCCAGCTGGCTCTGCGGCGTCGCCAGCCAGCGGTCCACGGCGGGAAAGCCGGCGATGAAGGCGTTCAGCACCAGGGCCAGCGCCAGCAGCAGCAGCGATTCCGCCCGGGGCGGGGCGAACGGTAGGGGGATCATGTCCGTCTACCGGGCCTGAGGCTGGCCAGGGTGAACGTCGGCAGCCGGTCCGACAGGCGGCGCAAGCCACCGCCCTCCGCCCCGCCCGCCGGCGGTTCCGGCGGCGGCAGGAAGCCCAGCGTCTCGGCCGCAGCACCCTGCGCGCCACCGCCCGGCACGCGCGAGGCCCCTGGTACACGCCAGGCCAGGGTGTCAAAGCCGCCGCAATGGCTGCACAGCGCCCCCCAGGTGGGGTTGACGCCGCCGCAGGCCTGGCACACCCAGGCGGCATCGGGGACGGCCCTGGCCGCCTGGGCCAGGTGGCCGCGCTCCTCCGCACCCTGGCCATGCTCGGCCGTCGCCAGTGCGGCCAGGCGGCGGTAGACGCGGGCGGTGGGCCGCAGGGCCAAGGCGCGGGTCAGGTGACCGCGGGCCAAGCCCCACAGGCGCGCCTCGGTCGCCGCGTCGGCCAGGGCGACGTGGGCCTCCGGCACGTTGGCGTCCAAGGCCACCAGAGCCTCCAGCCGCTTCACCCGGGCCAGCGGGTCGGCGGCGGCACCAGCCTTCTCTCCGGCGACACCCCAGGCGGCGGCCAGCTCGGGATGGGGCGCCAGCCGCCAGGATTGTTCCAGGGCGCGGGTGGCGGCACGGGCGGACCCGGTGGCCGCCAGCAGGCGCGCGGCCTGCACCGCCGCCGGCACGGACGCGGGCTCCAGATCGTGGGCCTTGCGCGCCAACGCCAGCGCCTGGTCCTGGTTGCCGTCGGCCTCCGCCGCGCGGCTGCGTTCCACCAGCAAGGCGGCGCGGTGGCGGCGCAGGGTTTCCGCCGGCAGGGCCTTGGCCGCCGTCAAGGCGTCCAGCGTGGCCGCCGCGGCGGTCCAGTCGCCGGCGCGCGCCTGCAGGTCGAACTGGGTCAGCAGGGGCCAGCGTGCCTTGGGCTTCAGGGCCGCCGCCTCCTGCACCAGGCCCAGCGCCCGCTGGGTCTGGCCGGCGGCCAGCGCCTGCAGGGCCAGGCCGCGCACGCCGACGAAGGCCATGTCCGGCTGCTTCAGCGCCGCGCCACGCTCGCGCATGGCTGTGAAATGGCCGGCCGCCGCCGCCTCGTCCCCCGCCAGTTGCGCCGCCTGGGCGGACAGCAACAGGGTCAGCGACGGTTCGTTCAGCAGGCCGTCGGCCTTGGCGGCCAGGCGGCCGGCGCCCGCGCCGTCCCCGCTGGCCACTGCCAGAAAGCCCCGGCCTAGGGCCTGGTATCCCCGCGTGCGCCGGCTGGTGCGGCGCCCCGCGCCGAGGCGCCCGGGGCTGCGCCATACCAGCACGAACAGGCGCACCAGGACGTAGGCCACGACCGCCAGCAGCAGCAGGGCCACGGCCACCACGCCCACCTGGGTCTGGATGATGTAACCCTGCCAATCCAGCCGCAGGGTGCCCGGCCGCTGCGCCACCCAGACCGCCAACGCGATGACCAGGCCCAGGCGCAGCAGGAACCACAGCGTCCGCCTCATGGGTGACCCCCGTCCGCCGGCTGGGATTGCGACGGGCCGCCACCCTCGGCCGGCACCGGCTCGCCCGGCTTGGCCTCCTCGGGCTTCGCCATGTCAGCCTTGCCGGTGTCGGGCGACGGAGCGGGCACGCTTTCGGCTGGCCGTTCCTTAGGCGGAGGCAGGCCGGCCTGCACATCGCTGACGGCACGGCGCGAGAGCCGGTTCATGGCGTCATCGGCGCTCAGCCGCGCCTGGGCATCGCGCAGCCAGGCCTGCACCTCGGGTGCCGCCGCCGACGGGCCGGACAGGGCCGACATTTCCGCCACCGCCGTGCCGATGTCGCCCCGGTCCAAGGCAGCGCCGGCGCGCGACACTACGGCGTCCGGTGCGTTGCCCTCGACGCGCCCGTCCTTGCGGCGGATGGTGACCAGGGCCTTGATGTGGCCCCACAGCTGTTGCAGCCAGTCGGCCCCCTCCGGCACCTGGGCCGCCTGCTGGGCGGCGGTGGCGGCGCGGTCGAAGCCTTCGCGCAGGGCCACAGGGCCGGCCAGTCCGGTGGCCTGGCTTTGCGCCAGCCGATCCAGCGCTTGGCGCAGGGCGTCGTCTTCCGGCGCCAGGCTGCGCACCGCCGACAGCTCCACCCCATAGGGCCGGCCGGACAATAAGGCCGCCTGCAGCTGGTTGGTCGCCACCAGCAGGGCCTGGCCGCGGCCGGCGGCGGCGGTCTGCGCCGCCAGCCGGCCGGACAGTTCCTCCCGCTGCTGTGCCGACTGGGCCAGCGCCTGCTCCAGCGCCCGCTGCCGGTCGGTCAGGCGGTTGAACTGGTCCGTCATCTGCTCCAGCCGGGCGGTCAGGGCCGGGTCGGGGGCGGCCGGTGCCGGGGCACCGTCGGCGTTCACCGCCGGGGCGGCGGCCAGCCTGGCCTTCAGGTCGGCCACCTCCTGCTCCAGCGCCTGCTGGCGCTGGCCGGCGGCGTTCAGACGGCGGACCATCTCGGCCAAGGTCGCCTCCGTCCCCGCCTGCTCCGCCGATTGCGCCGGCTGGGCGGTCCCTGATTGGGCAGCCGGGAGGGCGGCGGGCAGGCCGGCGCGGCTCAGCCACGGGTCCAAGACGCCGGCGCGATACAGCGACCAGCCACCGGCGCCCAGCGCCGCCAGGGAGATCAACAGAGCGAGGGCCGACACAGCCCCCCCACCCCGGCGCGGCGGCGGGGCGGCTGGCCGAGGCGCATCGCGGCGGATGGCGTCGGGCTTGGGTGCCTCCACACGCGGTGCGTCCGCCCGGGGCGGCTCCGCCATGGGGGCGTCCGTTTTCGGCAATTCCATGCGGGGGCGATCCGCGCGGAAGGTCTCGCCCGGTGGCGCGGGGGGCGGCGGCGGGGGTGGTGGCACGGCATCGTCCGGCCGGGCGCCCAGACGATAGCTGCTGGCGGGGGCCGACGGCTCCCCGTCCAGGGAGGGCTGGCCGGCGAAGGTTACGGGGCCGGGCGATAGGGGTCGATCGTCCGGCCCCGGCAGGGCGATGACCGCAGAAGGAGGTGGGCTGGCGGATGCTTCCGGCGCACCCATCACGGCATCCAGTTCGGTGGCTGTCAGGACCAGCCCCAGGCGCGATGCCGCCGCCTCCAGGTCGGCACGGCGGTTGGGTGGAATATGACCGCGCTTTTTCCAGCCCTGGACCGTGGTCACGGGAATGCCCAGCTTGGCCGCCATGGGCCGGATGCCGCCGAACCGTTCGACGATGGCGTCCACCTGCGGATTGGCGCCCGACTGGACCAAACCGCCTTGTCCCGTACCAGGGGCGGGGCCCATGCCGGGGGTGGGGCCCATGCCGGGGGTGGGGCCCATGCCGGAGGTGGGGGACGGGGCGTCCGAACCTTCACCGCTCATACGGCGATCCTTTCATCCTAAAAAACGCGTCCGGGCCCGTCGGGCACCAGGGCCAGCAGGTCCAGCAGGGCGGCCTGGTTGGGATGGGCGGCCACGGTCACGTGGCGGAACAGGGAGGCATCCCCCAGGGCGCCCGCCACCGCCGGGCTGAGGCACAGGGCTGAAACGGCGCCGAGATCGGCACGGCCCTGTACCGCAAGGTTAACAAACGTACGCGCCGACCGGGCAGAAAAAAGCAGCACATGGTCAACTGCGCCGGCCACCAACGCGTCACGGATACCGGGTAGCAGGGCATCCGCCGCCACCGCGCGGTACAGGACCAGGCGCTGGGCGGTGAAACCCTGGGCCGCCAAGGCACCGGCGGGATCGCCCGCCATATCGACACCCGCGGCGTGCAGCAGCAGGCCCGCGTCGGGCCGGGTTTCAGCTGCCACCAGGCCAACCAGGTCATCCGCGTCACCGGCGGCAGACCGCACGGTGGTGAAGCCCAGGTCGCGCGCCGCGGCGGCGGTGCGGTCGCCCACCGCGTACAGGGGCCACGTACGGGGGGCGCCCTGCCGGGCCAGGGCCCGTACGCCATTGACGCTGGTGATCAGCACGGCCTGCACCATGTCCAGCGGCGGCAGGGTGGCCGCCACATCCTCCACCGTCATCAGCGGATCGATCAGCACATCATGGCCCAGGGCCGCCACGGCGGCCGCCGTGCGGTCGGCTTCCGGCTGGGGGCGGGTGATGAGGACGGTGGCCATGGGTGCCGTCCGCTGCCGTGGTCAGGAGACGGTGAAGATGCCGGGCGGCAGGCGGCCCTTCAGCTCGGCACCCGCGTCCAGGCCGGCGGCCAGCGCCTCGGCGGCGGCGAAGCGGCGGCTGGTGGTGACGATGGTGCGGCCGTCGGGGCTGAGCGCCATGGCCTCCATGTCCATGCTGCCGTCGGCCAGCACCCGCGCCAGCGCGGCGATGGGGGTGCGGCAGGACCCGTCCAGGGCCGTCAGCACGCCCCGCTCCGCCGTCACCCGCAGGGCGGTCTCGGCGCAGTTCAGCGGCGCCAGCAGGCCGTTGGTCACGGCGTCGGCCACGCGCGTCTCGATGCCGATGGCGCCTTGGGCCACGGCCGGCAGCATGATGTCCGCCTCCAGCACCGCCGTCGCGTGACCGTCCAGGTTCAGGCGGCGCAGGCCGGCCATGGCCAGCAGGGTGGCATCCACCTCGCCCTCCGCCAGCTTGCGCAGGCGGGTCTGCACATTACCGCGCAGGGGCACCACGGTCAGGTCCGGGCGGCGGGCCAGCACCTGCGCCTGGCGCCGCAGGCTGGCGGTGCCGACAACGGCGCCGGCCGGCAATTCCATCAGCGTGGCGCCGTCGCGGCTGAACCAGGCATCGCGCGGATCCTCGCGCGGCAGCAGGCAGGTGATGTCCAGCCCCGCCGGCAGCACCGTGGGCACGTCCTTCATGGAATGGACGGCCAGGTCGATCTCCCCCGCCAGCAGGGCGTCTTCGATCTCCTTGGTGAACAGGCCCTTGCCGCCCGCCTCCGCCAGCGTGCGGTCCAGGATGCGGTCGCCCGTCGTCTTGATGACGACGATCTCGATGGCGCCCGGCAGGGCAAGGTGGGGATGGGCTGCCCCCAGCCGGTCGCGCGTCTCGTGCGCTTGGGCCAGGGCCAAGGGGCTGCCCCTTGTTCCGATACGCAGGGGAGCAATGGAAGTATGATGGGGCGTCGCGGTCGTCATGCTTGTCTGTCTATCCCCCTTTGCGGTTGCGGGAAAGGCCCCGGTCGGTGACAACGGCGCAAATCGTGCCGATTTGATATGGCTTAGGCCCGGCAAACGCCGGCTGGGTGCCGAAGGTTTTGAGTGATGATCGTCCTGGGTATCGAGACCAGTTGTGATGAGACCGCCTGCGCCATCGTCGATGACGCGCGGGGCATCCGCGCCAACGTCGTGCTGTCGCAGCTGGACGAGCATCGCCCTTATGGCGGCGTCGTGCCGGAGGTGGCGGCCCGCGCCCACCTGCATTACCTGGACGGCCTGATCCGCCAGGCGCTGGATGAGGCGCACCTGGATCTGGGCCAAGTGGACGCCATCGCCGCCACCGGCGGGCCCGGCCTGATCGGCGGGGTGATCGTGGGCGTCATGACAGCCAAGGCCATGGCGGCGGCGCGCGGCCTGCCCTTCGTCGCCGTGAACCATCTGGAGGGCCACGCCCTGACGGCGCGCCTGACCGATGACGTGCCCTTTCCCTACCTGCTGCTGCTGGTCTCGGGCGGGCACTGCCAGTTGCTGGAGGTGGAGGGGGTGGGCCAATACCGCCGCCTGGGCACCACCATCGACGACGCGGTGGGCGAGGCCTTCGACAAGACCGCCAAGCTGCTGGGCCTAGGCTATCCCGGCGGTCCGCTGCTGGAAAAGGCGGCGGCTCGCGCCACCAACCCCGGCCGGTTCGAGCTACCGGCCCCGATGAAGGGGCGGCCGGACTGCGACTTCTCCTTCTCGGGCCTCAAGACCGCCGTGCGCCGGCATGTGGAACAGCTGGGCACGCCGACCGACGCCGACGTGGCGGACCTCGCCGCCGCCTTCCACCATGCCGTGGGCCAGTCGCTGCTGGATCGCTGCGACCGCGCCATCAAGGCCTTCAAGGGTCGGCATCCGGCCAATGAACAAGGAGGGGGCCGGCACCTGGTGGTGGCCGGCGGTGTCGCCGCCAACAAATACTTGCGGGAGCAGTTGGCCAAGCTGGCGGCCAAGCGCGGCCTGATCTTCACCGCCCCGCCTCTGAACCTCTGCACCGACAACGCCGCCATGATCGCCTGGGCGGGGCTGGAACGCTTCCGCCTGGGCCGGACCGACGGCCTGGACTTCGCCCCCCGCCCCCGCTGGCCGCTGGACCCGACCGCGAAGCCGATGAAGTTTGCGGGGGTGAAGGCTTAAGGCCCCCGGCGTGAAAGTCAGGCCGTGACGGTGGGCCGGGCGGCGATGGCCGCCCCACCTCAATGCGCGGTGCTGGTGAACACCTGTTCCGCACCGGCCTTCTTGAAGACGACGCCGCCCTTCATCACGAAGTCGACCTTGCCCATCAGCGTGATGTCCTTGGTCGGGTCGCCGGGGACGGCGACGATGTCGGCGTACTTGCCGGCGGCGACGCTGCCGATGTCCTTGTCCTTCTTCAGCAGGGTGGCGGCGTTGATGGTGGCCATCTGCAGGGCGTACATCGCCGGCATGCCCACCTGGACCAGCAGGGGGAAGTCCTTCCAGTTCTCACCGTGCGGGTAGACACCAGCGTCGGTGCCATAGGCGAACTTCACCCCCGCCTTGTAGGCGTCGCCCACCGTCTTCATCAGCTGCGGGCCAACCAGCAGCGCCTTGGCCTGCACCGCCGGCGGATAGGCGTGGGGGTTGCCCTTGGCCTTCTCCGTCACATAGGTGCCCGTGTAGATGGTGGGCACGTAGTAGGTGCCGTGCTCCTTCATCAGCTTCATGTCCTGGGCGTCCATGAAGGTGCCGTGCTCGATGCTGTCGGCGCCGGCGACGACGGCGCGGCGGATGCCCTCCGCCCCGTGGGCGTGGACGCCGACGATGTAGCCGTACTCATGCGCCGCGGCGACCAGGGCCTTGGTCTCCTCCTCCGTCAGTTGGCTGTTGTCGACGCTGCCCGACAGGTCCAGCACGCCGCCCGTGGTCATGATCTTGATGGTGTCGACGTTCTGCTTGTAATGCTCACGCACCGCCTTCCAGGCGTCGGCCGTGCCGTTGATGATGCTGTCGTGCGCGCCGACGTCGGGCTGCAGGTCCATACGCAGGCCATCGCCGTCGTCGGCATGGCCGCCGGTGGAGCCGATGGCGGGACCGGCCGTGAGGATGCGCGGGCCGGCCACCCAGCCCTTGTTGATCTGGTCGCGCAGGGCCACCGTCTCATAATGGCTGTCGCCCAGGTTGCGCACGGTGGTGAAGCCGCCCAGCAGGGTGCGCTTGGCCCACACCGTGCTGCGCACCACCCAGTCGGCCAGGTTGAAGTGCAGCATGTCGCTGTAGACGGTGGGGGTGAATTCGTTGCTGAGATGGACATGGGCGTCGATCAGGCCCGGCAGGCAGGTCTCCCCCGCCAGTTCAACCACCTCGGCCTCAGGCCGGGTGATATAGCCGGAGACCACCTCGGTGACGCGGTCGCCTTGGATGACCACGCTGCTCTGGCCCAGCATCTTGCCGGCCACCGAGTCAAGCAACGCCGGGCAGTGCAGCACCACCGGCTTGGGCGCCGGGGCGGCGTCCTGGGCGTGCGCGCCCAGTGGGGCCAGCGCGCAACCGGCCAGCAGGGCAAAGGAATAGGCGGCGCGGCGGGCGCGGCCCGCCGTTGTCATCGTACCAACAGCCATTTCGGCATCCCCTTATTCAGAAGCCATGTCCCTGTTTCACCCGCCGGTTCACCGCCCGGTCGGCTGGGCGCCACGGTATCATCGCCTCGGCACCGCCGCCACCGGCCCATTGCGGAAGCCGGCCCATCCGGGGTAAGCCAAGGCCAGCAATCGCTTATGACGTCCGGAGGGGATGGAGATGCAGCGGATCGGTGTCATCGGGGCGGGCGCCTGGGGCACGGCGCTGGCCATGGCCGCCCGCCGGGCCGGGCGTGACGTGGTGCTGTGGGCGCGCGAGCCCGAAGTGGTGGCCGCCATCAATGGCAGCCACGAGAACACCCCCTTCCTGGCCGGCGTGGCGCTGGACCCCGCCATCCGCGCCACTGGCGACCTGGCGGAGGCCGTGCGGGCCGACGCTGTGCTGCTGGTGACGCCGGCGCAGCACATCCGCACCACGACGGCGAAGCTGAAGCCCCTGCTGGCCAGCGGCACACCGGTGGTGCTGTGCGCCAAGGGCATCGAGATCGCCACCGGCAGCCTGATGACCGAGGTGACGGCCGGCGAGTTGCCCGGCACGCCGCTGGCCGTGCTGTCCGGCCCTACTTTCGCCGCCGAGGTGGCGCGGGGCCTGCCCACCGCCGTGACCCTGGCCTGCCGTGACGCGGCCCTGAGCCAGGGCCTGGCCCAGGCCCTGGGAAGCCTGACGTTCCGCCCCTATGCCAGCGACGACCTGGTGGGGGCGGAGATCGGTGGGGCGGTGAAGAACGTGCTGGCCATCGCCTGCGGCATCGTCGCCGGGCGCGCCCTGGGCGACAACGCCCGCGCCGCCCTGATCACCCGCGGACTGGCGGAGATCGCCCGCCTGGGCCAGTCGCTGGGCGCCAGGCCGGAAACCTTCATGGGCCTGTCCGGCCTGGGTGACCTGACGCTGACCTGCGGCAGCCTGCAATCCCGCAACATGTCGCTGGGCCATGCCCTGGGCCAGGGGCAGCCCCTGGCCACCATCCTGGCCGGCCGCAATTCCGTGGCGGAGGGCGTCTACACAGCGGAAGCCGTGGTGCGCCTGGCGGCCCGCCGGGGCGTGGACATGCCCATCTGCCAGGCGGTGGATGCCATCCTGAACCATGGCGCCGACGTCAACGCCACCATCCAATCCCTGTTGTCCCGCCCCCTCAAGCCCGAGGGCGCATAAGCCTTACCGGAGAGCCGTTCCCATGCACTTCGCCATCACCTGCACCGACAAGCCCGGCAACCTGGACCTGCGCCTGGCCACCCGCCCGAAGCACCTGGAATATCTGGATAGCCAGGTGGCCCATATCGTCGTGGCCGGTCCCCTGCTGGACGCCGAGGGCAAGAACCCCGTGGGCAGCCTGTTGGTCGTGGATTTCCCCGACGAAGCTGCCGCCCAGGCCTTCGCCGCCGCCGACCCTTATGCCCAAGCCGGTGTTTTCGAATCCGTAATGATCCAACCCTTCCGCGTCGTTTATCCGAAGGCCTGATCGGCAGCACCGCCACCGCCATCCCAGTTTTTCCCTAGGCCGCGCCCCCGTTTAAATACAAGGGGGCCGCCGGAGATTTACGGGGAGCCGCAGGCGGACTGGAAGTCGAGGATAAGCCAAGCGGTCAGGTGGCCGCGTCCGGCGCCTGAGGGAACAAGGAAACAAGAGATGCCCTACTGGCTGGTGAAGTCGGAACCCTTCAAATATGCGTGGGACAAGTTCGTGGCCGACGGCCGCACCCATTGGGATGGCGTGCGCAATTACCAGGCCGCCAACAACCTGAAGGCCATGAAGGTGGGCGACCGCGCCTTCTTCTATCACTCCAACGAGGGGCTGGAGATCGTGGGCATCGCCGAGGTGGTGCGCGAGGCCTACCCCGACCCGTCGGATGAAAGCGGCCGCTTCGTCATGGTGGATCTGAAGCCGGTGATGCCGGTGAAGACGCCCCTGACGCTGAAGGAGATCAAGGCCGACCCCGAGCTGTCCAGCATGGCCCTGGTGCGCCAGTCGCGCCTGTCCGTCTGCCCCATCACGGATGCGGAGTGGAAGGGCGCCTGCCAACGCATGGGCGTTGATGCCTGAGGCGAAAGATGCAGGACGGCACCACCGACGCCATCTACGTCATTAACCCAGCAAGCCTTGCCTTTAGCCACCACCTTAGCCTCGGCCTTTGGAGCCTGACGGCGGTGGTCTGCGCGATCGTAGTCGCAGCGAGGGGCCGGAGGGGATGGGGGCTGGTCATTAGTGTTGCCCTCCTGCTACCGCCCCTCGGGGCGTTGCCGTTTCAGACTTTCACCCACTTCAACTTGGCCGAATATGTGGTGGAGGCGGCCCTGCCCATGTCCATGGTGTTGGGCGGCGCCGGAGCCTTAAGCGGTGTAGCGCTCGGCGCAGTACTCCGCTGGGGCCGCAGTCGCATCCGATTGGAGCGTCCATCATGATACCGACGCCACTATGTCACCTGGCGGACATCGCGGATGGCCAGGCCAAGGGGATCACCTGGGGCAGCGGCAGCGCGCGCGAGGAAATCCTGGTGGCCCGCCGGGGCGACCGGGCCTTCGCCTACCACAACCGCTGTCCCCATGTCGGCACCACCCTGGACTGGACGCCCGACCAGTTCATGAGCGCCGACGGCCGCCACCTGCAGTGCGCCACCCATGGCGCCCTGTTCCGGGTGGAGGATGGCCTGTGCATTCACGGCCCCTGCGCCGGCCGCAGCCTGACGCCGGTGCGGGTGCGCGTCGAGGACGGCGCCGTCCACCTGGACGGCTGATCAGGCGCCCCCGACATAGGCCGCCAGTTCCTCCGGCGTGCCGGCGGGAAACGCCTCCTTCAAGTAATCCAGGAAGGCTGAGACCCGCGCGCTGAGCAGGCGTCGTGAGGGATAGAGCGCCCACAGGGCGATCTCCGGCCCCTCCACATCCCCCCAATGCACCAGTGTGCCGGCGGCCAGGTCATGGCTCACCAGGGAAATGGGCAGCCGCGCGGCGCCGACGCCCGCCCGGACGGCATCGCGGACCATGACCAGCGACGACAGGTGCAGCACCGTGTCCACCGCGATGCGCGCCCGTCCCGCCGGCCCCACGACATCCCAGGTCCCGCCCCCGCCCGCCGGCCCCCGCACCACGGCCGGTACCGTGCGGTCGTCCGCCTGCCCGTCGAGGTGGGGCCGGGCCAGATGCGGGCTGGCGACGACGACCAGGCGGTCGCGCAGGAAGCTGCGCCCGACCAGGCTTTCGTCCGGATCAGGGTTCACCCGGATCACTAGGTCGTAGCCTTCCTCCACCATATCGACGGGCCGGTCCTCCGTCGTGACCTCCAACCGGACGTCGGGGTATTTCAGCGCGAAGCCGGCGGCGATCCTGCCCATGGCGGTCTGCGAGAACAGCAGCGGCGCACTCACCCGCAGCCGCCCCCGCGGCCGATCCCCACCCGACGCGATCGCCGCCGCCGTCTCGTCCAGTTCGGTCAGCAGCGCGCCCGTCCGCTGGAACAGGGCCCGCCCCTCCTCCGTCAGCTTCAGAAGCCGGCCGCCACGCTCGAACAGGCGCAGGTTCAGGGCGGCCTCCAGCTCGGCCACGCGGCGGGACAGGGTCGCCTTGGGCCGGCCCGAGGCGCGGGCGGCCCGCCCGAACCCGCCATGGCGGGCGACAAGATTGAAATCGGCGAGGGCGAGCAGGTCCATCTGTTCCACCATAGAGACGATATGTCCAAATCTACCGTCTATCGGCCCGGATATGGATCATTAAATTTGGGGTGTCTTCAAACGCCAGCCACGGCCCAGCCGGGCACCCTGGCAAATCCATTCCGAGCGAGGAGCGCCATCATGATCTATTCGACCGCCACCGTTCCCGTGAATCCGCAGGGCGAGGCCCCGCTGACCCGCGCCCAGGTCTGGAAGGGCCTGGTGCTGAAGGCCCGTGACGCCCGCCTGTTCCTGCCGCCCAACCTCTGCACCCGCTGCGACGTGGTGGAGGAGAGCGCCACGCACATCGTGCGGGAGGCCACGATCGGCGGTGCCGACCTGCGGGAGATCATCGCCTTCGAGCCTGAGGCCAAGGTCACCTTCTTCCAGGCCACCGGCCCGCGCGAGGGCGCCATCGTCAACGAGCTGGTCGAGGATGCCGACGGCGCGCTTCAGCTCCGCTTCTATTGCTATCTCGGCCTGCGCGGCAAGGAACCGAACGGGGCCGAGGAACAGGCCGAGCAGGCGCAGTTCGACAGCGACCGGGGCTACAAGGCCGCCCTGCTGTCGACGCTGAAGCGGACCCGCGATCTGCTGGCGGAAGGCCGGCTCTGATCGACGCCCCTACCATCCACGCGGGGCGCCGCCCAGCCGGCGTCCCCTTTTCCGAGGCAGCATCATGCAAAATTCCGTAATGGACAGCACCCCGCCCAAGATCCTGGTCCTGGGTGCCACCGGTCCCACCGGCCGTCTGATTGTTCGCCAGGCGATCGCGCAGGGGTATGACGTCACCGTGCTGGCGCGTTCCGCCGAAAAGGCGCGAGGGCTCGACGGGGCGACGCCCGTCCTCGGGGACGCCCGCAATGAGACCGTCCTGCGCCAGGCCCTCAAGGGGCGGGACGCCGTCATCAGCGCGCTGGGCACGCCGGCCAGCCCGTTCCGTGAGGTGACATCCCTTTCGACCGCGACGCGGGCCCTGGTGGACGCGATGAAGGCCGAGGGTGTCAACCGCCTAGTCTGCATCACGGGGATAGGCGCCGGCGACAGCGCCGGGCACGGCGGCTTCCTGTTCGACAGGCTGATCTTCCCGCTGCTGCTGCGCAAGGTCTACGCCGACAAGAACCGGCAGGAGGCCATCGTCAGGGACAGCGGGCTGGACTGGGTTCTCGTCCGTCCGACCATCCTGAACAACAAGCCCAGCCGCGGCGGCGTCCGCGCGCTGACCGACCTGACCGGCGTCCACGGTGGAACCATATCGCGGGCGGATGTCGCGGGCTTCGTCCTGAAGCAGGTGCGCGACGACACCTGGCGGCGCCGTGCCCCGCTGATCACGTGGTGACGGCGCGCCGGTGCCGTTAAGCCGATCGGGTCTTCATGGTGGCGGCGAAGTCCTCGGTCGTGGTGACCATGCGGCGGGCGATCACACCCACCTCGCGCGCCACGTCGGCGACGGTGGGGGCGGACAGCGTATCGGCGGCGTCATTGGCGACCGCCGCCGAGGACGAGCCCCTCTCCGCCGTGGCCAGACCCGAGGTGGTACGGGTCACGGCCGGATGGGACAGCGCGCGCAGCACGCTGTCGATGGCCATGAGGCTGGTACGGCTGCTGATCTGGCTCAGCCGGCCGATCAGATCCGTCGTATCATGTCCCGTACCGTTGTCCCCAACACCCGTGGTCATGGGCATCCCTATCCGCGCAAAGTCCGGGCCGGAAGGTGGCCCGCCCCGAATGACAATAGCGGCATTATGAATAACACAAGATGAACACGGGCGGGAGCCGCACCGAAGGGGAAAGGACATTGGGGAAAACCATCCTTTCGCGTCACCCTGAATGGTTGGCGGGGTGATCCATGTCATGGACCCACCGTCCCGCCCTGGTTTTTCATGATTCCCAGCCCCGGAAAAGTCGGCAAACCCGTGAATTGCCGTGAATTTGCCGGCGGCCGCAACGGCCCCATGCTTGTGGAATGCGGGGGCAAGAGGGATACTCGGCCCGGCAAGCGATGGCGATCGCCGCACCAGGCCCGACAGACAGGGCCGGCCAGGGTCCCCCGGTAGGGAGGGGCCAGGCCGGACACGGGTGGCGGCCTCAGCAGGCCCCGGCCGGCGACAACACATCAGGGAAGGAAACCAAGGTCCCATGAGCAACAACACCCTGTTCCCCGTTCCCGACGCGGTGGCGGCAGACGCCTGGGTCGACGCGACCAAGTATCAGCAGATGTACGACCGCTCGATCAGCGATCCGGACGGATTCTGGGGCGAGCATGGCCGCCGGCTGGACTGGATCAAGCCCTACACCAAGGTGAAGAACACCAGCTTCACCGGCGACATCTCCATCCGCTGGTATGAGGACGGGGTGCTGAACGCCTGCGCGAACTGCGTGGATCGCCACCTGCCCGCGCGCGCCGACCAGACCGCCATCCTGTGGGAAGGCGACAGCCCGTCCGAGCACAAGCACATCACCTATTCCGAGCTGTACGACAACGTCACCCGCCTGGCCAACGTGCTGAAGGCGCGCGGCGTCAAGAAGGGCGACCGGGTCACCATCTACCTGCCCATGATCCCGGAGGCGGCCTACGCCATGCTGGCCTGCGCCCGCATCGGCGCCGTTCATTCCGTGGTGTTCGGCGGCTTCTCCCCCGACAGCTTGAAAGACCGGGTGCAGGACTGCGGCAGCACCGTGGTCATCACCGCGGACGAGGGCCTGCGCGGTGGCCGCAAGGTGGGCCTGAAAGTCAACGCCGACCAGGCGCTGAAGGCTTGCCCCGGCGTGGACACCGTCATCGTCGTGCGCCGCACCGGCGGCGCGGTGAACTGGGTCGAGGGCCGGGACATCTGGTACCACGAGGCCCTCGCAGCCGCCTCTCCCGATTGCCCGCCGGAGCCGATGAACGCGGAAGACCCGCTGTTCATCCTTTACACCTCCGGTTCCACCGGCAAGCCCAAGGGCGTGCTGCACACCACCGGCGGCTACCTGGTCTACGCCAGCATGACGCACCAGTACGTCTTCGATTACCACGAGGGCGACGTCTACTGGTGCACGGCGGACGTGGGCTGGGTCACGGGTCACAGCTACATCCTGTACGGGCCCCTGGCCAACGGCGCCGTCACCCTGATGTTCGAAGGCGTGCCCAATTACCCGGACAGCGGCCGGTTCTGGCAGGTCATCGACAAGCACAAGGTCAACATCTTCTACACCGCCCCCACCGCCATCCGGGCATTGATGCGCGAGGGCGAAGGGCCGGTGAAGCGCCACAGCCGCAAGAGCCTGCGCCTGCTGGGCTCGGTGGGTGAACCCATCAACCCCGAGGCCTGGCTGTGGTACCACTCCGTGGTGGGTGATGAGCGCTGCCCCATCGTCGACACCTGGTGGCAGACGGAAACCGGCGGCATCCTGATCACCCCGCTGCCCGGTGCCACCGCCACGAAGCCGGGCTCGGCCACCCTGCCCTTCTTCGGGGTGAAGCCGGTCATCGTCGATAACGAGGGCCACCTGCTGGAAGGGGCGACCGAGGGCAACCTCTGCATCGCCGACAGCTGGCCCGGCCAGATGCGCACCGTGTTCGGCGACCACGAGCGCTTCAAGCAGACCTACTTCTCCACCTTCGCCGGCAAGTATTTCACCGGCGACGGCTGCCGCCGGGACGAGGATGGCTATTACTGGATCACCGGCCGCGTGGACGACGTCATCAACGTTTCCGGCCACCGCCTGGGCACGGCCGAGGTGGAAAGCGCCCTGGTCGCCCATCCCAAGGTGGCCGAGGCCGCCGTGGTGGGCTATCCGCACGACATCAAAGGCCAGGGCATCTACGCCTACGTCACCCTGAACGCCGGGGAAAGCCCGTCGGAGGAGTTGCGCAAGGAACTGGTGGCCTGGGTGCGCAAAGAGATCGGGCCCATCGCCACGCCCGACCTGATCCAGTGGGCGCCGGGCCTGCCCAAGACCCGCTCCGGCAAGATCATGCGCCGCATCCTGCGCAAGATCGCCGCCAACGAGCACGAGGCGCTGGGCGACACCTCCACCCTGGCCGACCCCACCGTGGTCACCGACCTGGTGGATAGCCGCATGAACCGGGGCTGAAGCGCGGAATCATGATGAGGGAAAGGCCGGCCGGGGCGACCTGGCCGGCTTTTTTACGCTTGGAAAGCCACCCCTTGCAGCGGCGTGAGGCCTTGCCTCATGCCGCTGTCGGCCGCGACTGCGGCCGCCGGAGATTTCGAGGAGCGTCAGCGGACTGAAATTCGAGCTGAAATTCGAGGACGAGCCCAGCCCGCGGATGCGGGCGCCCGGCGTCTGAGGGACGGCATCAAAGCGCCGTCGGCCGGGGGTCTTCCACCTGGTGCAGGCGCTGGAAGGCCTGCATGGCGACGCGTAGCAGCAAGGTCTTGCGCCGGGCGGCGTTCAGCTTGACCTCGGGCCCCTGGCGCAGGATTTCGGCGCCGTAGCCATCGGCCACGATCAGCCCGCATTCCTCGGGGATCAGCTCCTGGGGGAAGTCCTCGCCCACGGCGAAGTAGAACCGGTCGCAGAATTCCAGATAGTCGCCCCATTTATGGTCGGCGCGAAAATCGGCGACGGAGCTTTTGATCTCGATGATGGTGACCGTGCCATCACCGGCCAAGGCCAGGATGTCGGCGCGGCGGTTGTTGGCCAGCGGCACCTCCAGCATCGAGCGCATACCGTGGTGGACCAGCATGCGGCGCACGCCGCGCGCCAACAGCAGGGCGCGTTCCATGCCCGGCCGGCCGAAGAAGGGCGGCACGGTGGCGGGAATGACGAAGTCGCCTTCATCGCCGGGCGACGAGGGGTCGGACGGCACGGACATGGGATTCAGCCCCGCTTGAAACGCTCCACCTTCTGGACACGATAGCCCAGGCTGGTGGGAAAGCGCTGCTCGGCGCGGAAGCGGGCGTCACGATCGGTGGTGGCGCCGAACAAATAGACCTGCGCCCCCTCGATCATGCCGGCGGCGTCCACGCCATCGGTATTGGCCGCGACGCTGTTCGCGGCCGGAACCACCGTCACCTCCCACAGCCGGCCGTGGACCAGCACCGCCTTGTCCGGCACGATCAAGCGGCGGCGGGGGGCGGACTGCAGTTCCCGCAGCTTGGCATCCGCCTCGGCGCGGGTGGCGCGCAGGGCGGCGACCGCCTCCTCCAAGCCGGCGACCTCGCGGGCGCTGCCCTCGGCCGTGGCCTTGGCCTCGTTGGCGGCGGCGGTGGCGTGGCCCAACTCCTCCTCAAGCCGACCCAA
Organism: Nitrospirillum amazonense; assembly: GCF_007828035.1. Classification (GTDB taxonomy): domain Bacteria; phylum Pseudomonadota; class Alphaproteobacteria; order Azospirillales; family Azospirillaceae; genus Nitrospirillum; species Nitrospirillum amazonense. The sequence continues at coordinate 71,684 of NZ_VITV01000004.1, forward strand.
GCGGCGTTCCCGCACGCGGCGATCATCCTCGATGTTGCGCGCCGTCAACGCGAACTGGATCAGGGAATAGAGCAGCAGGATGATGAGGCCGATATTGGCGAGAAGGGCTGCCGACATCAGGAGGCCACCGCCTGCTGGGCGGCACCATCCGGCGCCGGCAGCATGCTGGACAGGATGAAGCCCGCCAACTCGGGAAAGGCTTGGCGGGCCAGGCGCATGGCCTCCGCCTGGTTCTCGGCCCACACCTCCACCACGTGGGGACAGCCGCGCAGATGGCTGTGGGTGGTGGCCGTCTGATTGATGGTCAGCGTCGGGCCCAGGGCCAGGCTGCCGGCGTACAGACGGCGGCCGGTGCCCGGCTCACCCACCTCATGGATCAGTTCGAAATTATCGGCCTGGGCGGCGATCAGCCGGCGCTGCGCTTCCGCCAACTGGTTCTGGATCATGCGCCGCTCCTCCGCCAGGTCGCGGCCCCGGGCCAGGTTCTGGTCGTGCGCCTTCACCGCCTGATCCAAGGCGGTGCGCGTCCTGGCCACCTTGCCCTCAAGTTCCGCCACCGCGTTGCGGGTAGCGTAGAGCAGGGTCTGGCGGAACAGCACCATGGCCACCATGCCGACCGCGCCGAGCAGCGCGATCACGAACAGGCTGATGCTGAATTCCTCAAGCACGACCGCGGCGATCCTTTCGGCGTTCCCATAGAGCCTAGCATTGCCGACAATTTTCCACAAATTGTCGATGGCACCGCCAAGCCGATCCGCCGAGCATAAGAGGCCGGCCGTTCACAAATGGTTATCATCGGTAACGATACAGGTCGACTAGGCCAAAAGCAACCTAGGCGGGAGATTATAGTATTACCTCACGCAGCGCTTTGTGAGAATCCCCGCCCCGCGATCTCCCTCAGGAAGGCGCGGTCCACGGCGGGATAGCGTGAGGGCATCTCCCGCTCGATCGTATCAAGCAGTGTGCGCGCCGCGTCACGGCCGTTGATCTCGGCATACAGCAGGAACCAGGCGGCATAGGTGCGGCCCAGGCCCACGGCGGCCGGGCCGACGGCGACGTCACTGTCCGTCGGCATGACCCAATAGCCCAGGGCGCCGTCGCGGCGCAGCCCAACGAAGGGCAGCTTGGCCAGTGGCAGCCGGGCCGGGGTGCCAGAAGGGGGGGCGGCTTTGGACGGGGGTGGGACGGGGGCCATCGCTTGCCATGACAAGGAATGGTTCAGGCCCCAAGAATTGAGGTGCGGAGCCAGAGAACCTACTTGCCCTGGTATAACGTGGCGAGTCGTGGCCCGCTATCGATGCGGAAGAATAGGTCCCCGCGCCAGGCGGCCGGACAGGGCCGGCGCCCTGGCGCGTGGAAACCGGGCCGGTCGGCCTGACCGGGTGGCGGCCCGACCGGTGGCGGCCGGCTTAGTGGCCGTGGCCGGCGTGGGCCTTGCCGGCCTCGGACAGGACGAAATGGCGGCCGCAATAGGGGCAGTCGATCTTGCCTTCCTTTTCCATGGTCAGATAAACTAGCGGATGGCCCAGGGCGCCGCCCCCGCCATCGCACCCGACGGACGGGGTGTCGACATAGATCGTCTCAATCGGCTGCATGGCCTGCGGCGCTCCATAATAAAGGTCCAGGGCGGGACGAACGTCCCGCCGACGCCGGATCATAGCCAAGCGCGCCGCCGGATCAAGCGTGAGGCGCGGCGCCCGGTTCCCCCTTGGGCGGACCTCCTTGGTGGGGGTGTGACGGCCGTGGTTGACCGTGGTCAAGGCGGGGGTGTACGCCTTTTTGGCCCCGGCTTTCCCGGGCTTTCCCCTTTTTCGGGCCCGCATGTTTCCCGGCCCCGTCATCATGGACCGTCCCGACCCCCATGCCCGACACGCGCGCGCCCGACACCCATCCCGCCCCGTCCGCCTCCGGCGGCAGCCCGCCCGAGCTGGCGATCGAGCTGCGGGGGCTCACCAAGACCTACAAGGCCTCCGGCAAGGCCCCGGCCAAGCTGGCGCTGAAAGGAATCGACCTGGCCATCCCTCGCGGCTCGGTCTATGGCCTGCTGGGCCCTAATGGCGCCGGCAAGTCCACCATGATCAACATCCTGGCGGGCCTGGTGACCAAGAGTGGCGGCACCGCCAAGATCTGGGGCATCGACATCGACCAGGATCCGCGGGCCGCCCGCGCCGCCATCGGCGTGGTGCCCCAGGAACTGAACATGGACCCCTTCTTCACCCCGCGTGAGCTGCTGGACCTGCAGGCTGGCCTGTACGGCGTGCCCAAGCGCGAGCGGCAGACCGACCGCCTGCTGGAAGCGGTGGGCCTAAAGGACAAGGCCAACGCCTACGCCCGCACCCTGTCGGGCGGCATGCGCCGCCGCCTGATGGTGGCCAAGGCCATGGTGCACACCCCGCCGGTGCTGGTGCTGGACGAGCCGACGGCCGGTGTGGACGTGGAACTGCGCCAGTCGCTGTGGGCCCATGTGCGCGAGCTGAACCGCGCCGGCACCACCGTGGTGCTGACCACCCATTACCTGGAAGAGGCGCAGGAGCTGTGCGACAGCATCGCCATCGTCAACCACGGCCAAGTGGTGGCGTGCGACAGCACCGACCGCCTGCTGCGCACCCTGGACCGCAAGGATCTGGTGGCGGTGGTGGACCAGGATCTGACCGAGGTGCCCGGCACGCTGGCCGGCTTTGAGGTCACATTGAAAGGCCGCCAGCTGACGGTGCAGTACCCGCCCAGCCGCGTGAAGGTGGGGGAGGTGCTGAACGCCATCGCCGCCGCCGGCCTGACCATCGTGGACCTCAGCACCAAGGAATCGGACCTGGAGGACATCTTCCTGCAGCTGACCCGCGCGCCCGCCGCCGGCAATGGCGCAGGCTGAGGAAAACGCCCTTTCCCCCACCGCACCGCGCTGGCGCCCCCGCTGGCTGGCGGCGGTAGCACTTGGCCTGTCCGTCACGGCCTGCGCCCCCACCGCCCGGGTGGCCGGGCCGCCGGTGGTCGTCACCCCTCAGCTGACGACGGCGGGGATCACCGCGCGCGACGGCGCCGTCCTGCCCACGCAGTCCTGGCTGCCCGCGGAGGGTCCGCCGCGCGCCGTCATCCTGGCCCTGCACGGCTTCAATGACTACGCCAACTCTTATGACGCCCCCGGCCGCTGGTGGGCGGAGCATGGCGTGGCGACCTACGCCTATGACCAGCGGGGCTTCGGCCGCAACCCCCACCCCGGCGTATGGGCTGGCAGCGACGTCATGGTGCGCGACATGTGGGACGCCGCCGCCGCCCTGCACGACCGCTATCCCGACACGCCGCTGTTCCTGACGGGGGAAAGCATGGGCGGGGCCGTGCTGATGACAGGCCTGGCGGGGCACGCCCTGCCGGCGGGCTTCAAGGGCGTCATCCTGACCGCGCCGGCCGTGTGGTCGCGCGGCACCATGCCCTTTTACCAGCGCTGGGCCCTGGCCATCGCCAACTGGACCGTGCCCTGGCTGAGCCTGACGCCGCCGCGCGGCCTGATCCATGTGCAGGCGTCGGACAACATCCCCATGCTGATCGCCCTGGGCCGCGACCCCCTGGTGGTGAAGGCCACCCGCGTGGACGCGCTGGAGGGCCTGACCGACCTGATGGATGCCGCCATGGATGCCGCCCCGCGCTTCAAGGTGACGTCGCTGGTGATGTACGGCCAGCATGAGGAGCTGATCCCGCGCGAGCCCATGTGCAAGGCCCTGGCCCGGCTGCCGGACACCAGCCAGGGCGGCCCGCGCATCGCCTTCTACCCCACGGCCTGGCATATGATGCTGCGCGACCTGCACGCCCAGATCGTCTGGCAGGACATCCTGGCCTGGGTCACCGACCCGGCCGCCCCCCTGCCCAGCGGCATGGACACCAACCCGGAAATCCCCACGCTGCTGGCCGAGGGGCGCACGCCATGACCGCGACCATTGTTCTGAACGCCGACGACTACGGTTTGTCCCCCGGTGTTTCACAGGGCATCCTGGCCCTGATCCGCCAGGGGCGCCTGTCGGGCACCAGCTGCATGACCGCCACGCCCTTTTGGCCGCAGCACGCGCCCTGGCTGGCGGAGGTGGCGGACCGGGCGGACATCGGCCTGCACCTGACCCTGACGGACCAGGAACCGGCCGGCCCCTGCCCGGCCCTGGCACCCAGTGGTCGCTTCGGCAGCGTGGGCGACCTGATGATGCGGTCCCTGACCGGCCGGCTGATGGACGCTGCATCCCAAGCCGACCTGAAGGCGGAGATCGGGCGCCAGCTGGACCTGTTCGAGGCCCATGCCGGCCGCCCGCCCTCGCATGTCGATGGGCACCAGCATGTGCACCTGCTGCCGGGCGTGCGCGGCCTGGTGCTGGACGCCGTGGCCCGCCGCTACCCCCGCGGCGGCGTCTATGTCCGCGATTGTTCCGAACCGGTGGCCGCCGTGCTGGCGCGCGGGGTGGACAGCGTGAAGGCCCTGATCATCGCCAGCCTGGCGCGGGGCCTGCGCGCCGCCGCCGCCAGGCGCGGCATCCCCACCAACAGGGGCTTTCGCGGCGTCTATGACTTCGGCCCCGGCCGCGATTTCCCGGGGCTGATGGCCAGGTTCCTCGCACCCGCCCAAGACCGGGCCCTGGTCATGGTGCACCCGGCCCTGCCGGATGAGGTGCTGGCCGGGCTGGACCCGGTGGTGGCCAGCCGGCAAGTGGAACAGGCCTATCTGTCGGGCGACGCCTTCGCAGCGCTGCTGGACCGGACCGGTGTGCGGCTGGGCCGCCTGCTGGGTTGACACAAAACGGGTTGACCCCACAAAGCCCCGCGCGCTTCATGCGGCCCCATCACAGCCATTCGCGATCGAGGACCAGGGATGCCGGACCCCCGCAGCGCCAAAGGGCCGTCCAAGGCCGCCCCCAGCAAGCCCGTCCCCGCCGAAGGCGCGGTGGGCGAGAACACCCGGCGCAAGACCTTCCGCATCCTGGGCCTGCCGGCGGTGGCCGCCCTGTTCGCGCGCGACCCCGGCCGGGTGGAGCGGCTGTTCTTCGATGACCGCATGAAGGAAAAGGTGGGCGCCTACTGCGCCGGCCTGGCGCAGGCGCGCAAGGTCTATCGCCTGCTGCCGGCGGAGGAGATGGAGAAGGTGGCGGGCACGCCCCTGCATGGCGGCGTGGTGGCCGTGGCCGCTCCCCGCCCCGTCCTGCCCCTGGATATCGACGAGGCGGCGCGATGGGCGGCGGCGGGCGAGCCGCTGATGATCCTGGACGGCGTGGGCAACCCGCACAACCTGGGCGCCATCGTCCGCACCTGTGCCTTCTTCGGCATCAACCGCCTGGTGCTGTCCGACCACGCCGAGCAGGCCCTACCCTCCGAGGCCGCTTACCGCGTGGCCGAGGGCGGGTTCGAGTATGTGACGCTCCACCAGCTGCCGCGCTTCGCCCAGAGCCTGCGCCACCTGCGCGCCCATTACCGCATCGTCGGCACCGCGCTGGGCGACCATCCCGACCCGGCCGCCGCACTGTCGGCGCCGAACGCCAAGCCCGCCGCCCTGATCCTGGGCAACGAGGAGGTGGGCCTGCCCGCCACCACGCTGCAGGCCTGCCACCAGCTGGTGACCCTGCGGGGCAGCGGCCAGGTGCAGTCGCTGAACGTCTCGGCCACCGCCGCCATCCTGGTGCACGCCCTGGCGACCCCTGGGGCGGCGCCCCCCGGGACCCGGCGGGGCTGATATGCCCCGGCTGATCCTGTTCAACAAACCCTATGACGTGCTGTCGCAGTTCAGCGATGACAGCGGCCGGGCAACGGTGAAGGACTACGTCGACGTACCGGGCGTCTATCCGGCAGGTCGGCTGGACCGGGACAGCGAGGGCCTGCTGGTCCTGAGCGACGACGGCCCCTTCATCCACCGCATCGCCGACCCCAAGCACAAGCTGGCCAAGACCTATTGGGCGCAGGTCGAGGGCGTGCCGGACGAGGCGGCGCTGGCGGCCCTGCGTCGGGGCGTCATGCTGAAGGATGGCCCCACCCTGCCCGCAGGCGCGCGGCTAATGGAGGAACCGGCCGCCCTGTGGCCCCGCGACCCGCCCATCCGCTACCGCGCCGCCATTCCCACCAGCTGGATCGAACTGACCTTGAGGGAGGGGCGCAACCGCCAGGTCCGGCGCATGACGGCCGCGGTGGGTTTCCCCACCTTGCGCCTGGTGCGCTGGTCCGTGGGCGATTGGACGCTGGACGACCTGGCGCCCGGCGCGTGGCGCGACGCGCCATTCCCGGCGGCACCGAAGGCCGCGCCGGTCAGGGCGTCTCGACGATCAAGGTGACGCGCCGGTCGGCGGCGCGGTCATGGTCCGGCGCGTTCGGGTCGGTATTGGCCCCCGGGGGCGACACATGCGGCCGGGTGTCGGCATAGCCCACCGCTCGCAGGCGGTTGGCCGGCACGCCGTCGCTGATCAGCATGCGCACCACCGCGGCGGCGCGGGCGGCCGACAGTTCCCAGTTGCTGGGGAAACGGGCGGTACTGATGGCGTTGCTGTCGGTGTGGCCTTCCACCGTCACCATACCCTTCAGCGATTGCAGAACCGGCACCAGGCGCGACAGGATCTGCTGCCCCTCGTCACCCAGGTCGGCGCGGCCGGAGGCGAACAGCACCCGGTCCTTGATCTCGATGGACAGGCCCTTGCCCCGGGGCGTGACCTGCACATCGGGCGGCAGGTCCTGCGCCTCCAGATCCTGGGCCAGGCGCTTGGCCTCCTCCGTCGGTTCCTCCGCCGGGCCAGCCCCAGGTAACGTATCGGGGGGCAGGGCATCCTGGGGCGGGCGCTGCGGCGGGTAGGGAGGTACCTGCGGTAAGGTGGGGCTGGACATGGACGCCGCCGTCGGGTTCTTCGCCATGTCGCGGGCGGGGGCGCCCACCGGATTGGCCGAGACGGCCACGCGGCCGGCGCCCGGCTGATTGTTGTCGGACTTCAGCTTCAGCCGGCCGTTGATGCCCAGGATGGCCACCATGCCCAGGAACACGATCATCAGCAGCGTGACCATGTCCATGTAGCTGATGACCCACTCCTCCGACTCCTCCGCCGGTTCGCCGGGCATGCGGCCAGGGACGGTGCGGTGCTGGGTTGGGCGGCCGCCGCGGGCATGGCCTCGGACATGCCCGCCCGGGCGGCCGGCGGGCTTGGCCGGAACCGGCGGCGGCACGGTGGCGGTGCCCGGCATCACCGGCGGCGGTACGGGAAGGCCGGAGGCATAGACGCGGGCGGTGTGCCGGGGCTTGGGCGGCGGAGGGGGATCGCCGCCACCGCCGGCCCCGCCACCGGACTGGTCACTAGGCGCCACCCCAGTCCTCCTCCCGCGCGTCGCGCAGGTAATGGTCCAGGCTGTCCTGGATGATGGTGGGGGAGCGGCCGAGGTGGGTCAGCACCACTCCCTCCAGCAGCACGTTCATCAGGGCGACCCGGCGGCCGGTGCGCTGTTCCAGCTTGATGGCGATGGGCTTGAACACCAGGTTGGCCAGCACCAGACCATAGAGGGTGGCCAGCATGGCCACCGCCATGCTGCCCCCGATCAGGCCGATATCGCCCTCGCCCAGGTGCTTCAGCATGCCGACCATGCCGGCCAGCGTGCCCAGCAGGCCGAAGGCGGGGGAGAAGGTGGCCAGGGTGCGGAAGAATCGCGACTGCCCGGCCTCCAACTCCATCTGTTTCTGGATGCGCCAGTTCATGACCTGCAGCAGGTCTTCCAAAGGCTGGGCGTCCACCACCATCTGCAGGCCCAGCCGCAGGAAGGGGTGGGCCACGCGCTGGGCCCGTTCGTCGGCCGCCTGGATGCGCTTCTCATGCAGGTGGCGGGCGACCTCCATCAGTTCGGCAACATCGGCGCGGATGCTGTCGCGGTCGCGCACGATGCCGACCAGGGCGCCCAGGGCGGCGCGGATCTCATCCCCGCGGAAGGCCAGCAGCGCCACGCAGACGACGCCGCCCAGCACGATCAGCAGGCCCTCGGGATTGTAGTAGAAATGCCAGTTGCCGCCGGCGGAGACGACGAACCCCAGCAGGGCGACAGTGGCCAGCACACCCGCCAGCGTCGTGCCGATGAAGCGGGAGGTGACGCCCCCCTTGGCGGGTCCCCGATTGCCGGGCCCGCGATTGCCAGACCCGGGCCTGGCGGCCGGTGCGCTGCGCACCGGGCGCGCGCCGCGTTCATTCACAGTCACGCCCTTGCCCCTAATAACAACGGTATAGGTGCCGCCTGCCCCGGCGGTGCTAGCCACACATTAACCGAGTGGCTCCGGCGAAAACACCCCGCTCAGAAGATCAAGGATTTAGGCGGCAAAACGGCAACGGCCCCGCCCGGGAGATCCAGGCGGGGCCGTATGGTCAGCCGAACCGGTGTGGTTGTTGGGGCGGGATCAGCGGCCCTGGATGGTGATAGTGAGGGTGTCGGTGTAGCTGCCGGCGATGGCCTGGGCGTTGGCGGGGACGGTGACGGCGACGGTGGCGGTCTTGTTGAACTGGGCGGAGGAGCGGACGACGTTGACGCTGCTGCCGCTGGACTGGCCGTCGTAGATGGGGGTGTAGCTGATGGGCTGGGCGCCGGTGGCGGAGGACTTCAGGGTGCCGCCGTTGGCGGAGGAGACGCTGATCTGGTAGCCGGCGCCGTCGTTGCAGGTCTCGACGACGCTGCCGACGGTGACGGCGTTGGAGCCGGTGAGGATATTCAGCTGGGTGCCGGCGTCGGTGACGGCGACGGAGCAGGTCTGGGCGACGGTGCTGTTCAGCTGGATGGTGCCGGAGGCGGCGGCCGTGGCGGCGAGGGCGGGGGCGGCGGCCAGGGAGACCGCGGCGACGGTGGTGGCGGCGATCAGGGAGGCGGCGAAGCGGATCATGACGAAGGGTCCTATCGGTTCGGCTGGGCTTGTTGCCCGATTGCTTTGATGTGAGATGTAACAGCAATCGCGGTGCCAGAACCGGGGCCGGGACGGCATTAATCCGTTAACCAATTGACAGCATTGATTTATCTGACTTATCGCCACGAAGGCGGGCCAGGGCACACCGGTACACCGTTGCGCCATGCACCATGCGAAAGGTTAGGAATTCAGCTGAATCAATGCATTAGGATTTGCAGTCCGCCAGATGGCGGACACGCGAAAGGGCGCCCCGGCGTGGGGCGCCCTCTTCCGAACCTTGGTCTGAGGTGACCGTCGCTGGCGGCTTACTTGCCGGCGATGGTGATGGTCAGGGTGTCGGCATAGCTGCCGGCGATGGCCTGGGCATTGGCGGGCACGGTCACGGAGACGTTGGAGGTCTTGTTGAACTGGGCGCTGGAGCGGGTGACGGCGAAGCTGGCGCCGGAGCCGTTGGTGCCGTCGTAGGTGGTGGTGTAGCTGATGGCGCTGGCACCGGTGGCGGACGACTTCAGCGTGCCGTTGTTGGAAGAGGCAACCGTGATGGTGTAGCCGGCGCCGTCGTTGCAGTTCTCGACCACGCTGCCGACGGCGACGTTGCTGGAGCCCGACAGGATGTTCAGGGTGGCACCGGCATCGGTGACGGCCACGGTGCAGGTCTGGGCGACGGAGCTGTTCAGCTGGATGGTGCCCGACGCGCCGGCGGCGGCGAAAGCGGGGGCGGCGGCGAACAGGGCGACAACAGCGGCGGCGGCGGCGATGCGGATCATGATGAGGTTCCTATCGGTTCGGTGGGGGCTTCAGCGGCCCGGTTGGTTCATGCCTGGTTATAAGCACCCGCCGTGCCAGCGGAACGGGGCCGACACCGCACCGTCACTAAAACTCAATGAATTCAATGTATTATTGGAAAATACCTGACCAATGACGGTCATAGGCCTTTTTGCATAGGCCCTTTCCGCCGCCATCAGTTGCTTACCGCATCGCACCCTTGGGATAGGGTCTTTTATTTGTGCATTGCATTACGCAACAACCCCTATATCGCCCGCCTGAGCCTCGCCCGCCGATGGCGGCACTTCTTCTTTCGACGCTCCCCATACGGGTGGGTGATGGGCGAGAACCAAGACTCGTGCTAGGGTCCCGCGGGATATCACGCTCGTAAACACCCCGGTGGGTTCGCCCACCGCATCGCCAAGTACCCTCCGGAGACATGTTCCTATGGCCAAGGCCTCTGCCACCCCCGTCCTCGTTGTCGACGACTACGCCACCATGCGCCGCATCGTGCGCAACCTGCTGACCCAGATCGGCTTCACCCAGATCGAAGAGGCCGCCGATGGCGCGGAGGCCCTGGGCAAGCTGCGCGGTTCCAACGTCGGCCTGGTCATTTCCGACTGGAACATGGAGCCCATGACCGGCCTGCAGCTTCTGAAGGAAGTGCGCGCGGACGTCCGCCTGAAGAGCACGCCCTTCATCATGGTCACCGCCGAATCGAAGACCGAGAACGTCGTTGCCGCCAAGGAAGCCGGCGTCAACAACTACATCGTGAAGCCGTTCAACGCCGAAACGCTGAAAAAGAAGATCGAGAGCGTCCTCGGCACGCTGGAGTAACCCGCATGGGCCAGAAGACGGGTGTGGTTGAAACGGCGGCCATCACGGCCGCCGATTACACGGCCATTGAGGCCGAGCTGCTGAACGATCCGCGGACCCGCGCCTTTCTGGAAAAGCGCGACGCCCACATGCGGAACGTGGGCGCGTCCACCAGCGGGGATTTGCTGGGCATGCTGCGGGCCGAGGTCGGCAAGCTGCAGTCCATGAGCCATCAGCTGAGCGACGGCAGCATCGCCATCGCCGGCCAGCATCCGCATATGCACATGATGCGGCAGGAATTGCGGCAGCTGTCCTCGCATATCGAGCAGACCAAGCAGGAAATCGCCCAGATGGTGCCCAAGGATTCGGCCAACAGCCGCATCCTGGCCGCCACCTCGGAACTGGACGCCATCGTCACCGCCACGGAACGGGCGACCAGCGACATCCTGTCCGCCGCGGAGGCCATCCAGGCCACCACCGAACGTCTGGCCCGCACCGGCCACATCGACGTGATCGAAATCGCCACCGATATCGAAAACCACGTCATGTCCATCCTGCTGGCCTGCAGCTTCCAGGACATCACTGGCCAGCGCACCACCAAGGTGGTGAACACGCTGCGCTATATCGAGCATCGCGTGGCGGCGATGATCGGCATCTGGGGGGTGGAAGGCAACGGCGACCCGATGATGTCCACCAAGCCCGGCGACACCCGCCCGGACGCCCACCTGCTGAATGGCCCGGCCCTGACGGACGTCAGCCAGGACAACATCGACGCCCTGTTCAACGCCGCCGGTGGCGAGGCGCCCAAGCCGGCCAAGCCCGCCGGTCCCAGCAGCCAATCGGACATCGACGCCCTGTTCGATTGAGCCTGTCGCCGCCGGGCGGCACGCCAGCGCCTGAAAGTGGTGAAAGCGGTCCTTCAAAGGCCGCTTTCGCATTTTCGGGCCTTGCGATTTCATCGCCTCGGGCACACCCTGCGACTTGACCATTTGGTCAGGTTATGGCGGTGTCCCCATGCCACTCTGCTGGTACCGCCCTATCCCGCCTTCCGCCCCCGGATCAGGAGACGCCGACGGCCATGACCGCCACCCCGCCCGCCCCGGCCCCCACCCCGGCCCCCACTGCTGCCGTGCCCGAGCTGTTCGCCGCCGCCGCTGCCGCGCGCGGCCATGCCCACGCCCCCTATTCCCGTTTCCTGGTGGGGGCGGCACTGCGCACGCCGGACGGCGCCGTCTTCGCCGGCGGCAACGTGGAAAACGCGGCCTATCCCCAGGGCCAGTGCGCGGAGGCCAGCGCCATCGGCGCCATGGTGGCGGGTGGAAAGAAGCGCATTGCCGAAATCGTGGTCATCGGCGCGCCGGCCGACCCGTCCGCCGACACGTCGGGCCTGTGCACGCCCTGCGGCGGCTGCCGCCAGCGCCTGCGCGAATTCTCCACCCCCGACACCCTGATCCATGTGGCCGGGCCGGAGGGGGTGCGCGCCACCTTCACCATGGACCAGCTGCTGCCCTTCTCCTTCGGGCCGGACAACCTCAGTTTCTAATCTGGTAGCGCCATGACCGATCCCCAGTCGCCAGAAGGACAGGCCCTGGCCCGCCGCGCCCTGCCGCTGCTGGACCTGACGAGCCTGAACGAGGAAGAGGACGAGGCCACGACCGACGCGCTGTGCGCCCGGGCCGTCAGCCCGGCGGGCCGCGTAGCCGCCGTCTGCCTGTGGCCCAGCTTCGTCCCCCAGGCGCGCGCGCGGCTGGCCGGCACCGGCGTGCGCATCGCCACGGTGGTGAACTTCCCCGGCGGCAGCCTGTCACCGGAAAAGGTGGCGGAGCAGACGCTGGCCGCCTTGGCCGACGGCGCCGACGAGATCGACGTGGTCATCCCCTATCACAGCATCATGCACTACCCCAACAGCACCCAGCCGGATGAGGTGCTGGCCGCCACGCGCGAGGCGGCGGGCGATGCCGTCATGAAAGTCATCCTGGAAACCGGCAGCCTGGCCAAGCCCGTCTTCATCGAAAGGGCGGTGGAGATCGCCGTGCGCAACGGCGCCGATTTCCTGAAGACCTCCACCGGCAAGGTGCAGATCGGCGCCACCCTGGGGGCCGCCCGCATCATGCTGGAGGCCTGCCGCGACAGCCTGAAGCCGGACGACGACGGCAATCCTCGCCGGCCCGTGGGCTTCAAGGCCTCCGGCGGCATCCGCGACCTGGATGGGGCGCGGGACTATCTGGCGCTGGCCGACAAGATCTGCGGCCCCGGCTGGGTCAGCCCCGCCACCTTCCGCTTCGGCGCCTCGGGCCTGCTGGACGCCCTGCTGGCAGCCCTGGGCCAGGGCGACGGCCGGTCGGCGACCACCAGCGGGTATTGAACCCCTTTCATCGACCCTTCCCGCGCCGCCCCTCCGGCGGACGCCCCCATATGCGAACGGACCATTCCATGCTTCCCCAAGAAATCATCCGCCAGAAGCGTGACGGCGGCCGCCTGGCCGCTGCGGACATCACCGACTTCGTACGCGGCCTGACCGACGGCCGCGTCACCGAGGGCCAGGCCGCCGCCTTCGCCATGGCCGTCTATTTCCAGGGGCTGGAAATGGAGGAGCGCGTGGCCCTGACCCGCGCCATGACCCAGTCCGGCACGGTGATGGAATGGCGGTCGCAGAACCTGCCGGGCCCCATCCTGGACAAGCATTCCACCGGCGGCGTGGGCGACAAGGTCAGCCTGCTGCTGGCGCCGCTGGTGGCGGCTTGCGGCGGCTTCGTGCCCATGCTGTCCGGCCGGGGCCTGGGCCACACCGGCGGCACCTTCGACAAGATGGAAAGCATCCCCGGCTATGTCGTGCAGCCGGACCTGGAGAGGCTGCGCCAGGTGGTGCGCGAGGTCGGCTGCGCCGTCATCGGCGCCACGTCCGACTTGGCGCCGGCCGACCGCCGCCTCTATTCCATCCGCGACGTGACCGCGACGGTGGAAAGCATTGACCTCATCACCGCCAGCATCCTGTCCAAGAAGCTGGCCGCCGGGCTGGACGGCCTGGTCATGGACGTGAAGTTCGGCAGCGGCGCCTTCATGGCCCAGTACGATGACGCCCAGGCCCTGGCCCGCAGCATCGCCACCGTGGCGCGCGGCGCCGGCCTGCCCACCGTGTCGCTGCTGACCGACATGAATGAGGTGCTGGGCACCACCGCCGGCAATGCGGTGGAGGTGGCGGAGTGCGTGGCCATCCTGAAGGGTGAAGCGCCGGAGGCCCGCCTGTGGGACGTGACGCGGGAGCTGACGGCCGAGCTGGTGCTGCTGGGCGGTCTGGCCGCCGACCTGCCGGAGGCGCGGGCCAAGGTGGACCGGGCCCTGGTCGACGGCAGCGCCGCCGACCGCTTCAGCCGCATGGTGACCGCCCTTGGAGGCCCGTCCGATTTCCTGGAACGGTCGGACACCTACCTGGCGGCGGCACCGGTGGTGCGCGACATCCATGCGGCGGAAGCGGGCATCGTCACCGCCGTGGACACCCGCGCCGTCGGCATCGCCGTGGTGGCCCTGGGCGGCGGCCGCACCCGGCCGCAGGACGGCGTGGACCATCGCGTCGGCTTCACGGGCATCGCCGGCCTGGGCGATCAGGTCGATCCCGCCGGCCGTCCGCTGGCGCGCGTGCACGCCGCCACCGAGGCGGACGCCGATGCCGCCGTCGCGGCTTTGCGCCAGGCCTTCACCCTGGGCGCCGGACCGGCCACGCGCGGCCCCACGGTGACGGAACGCATCCCCGGCTGATCGCCTGACCGATGCCCCGGCCATCATTGGCTAAAGCGGCCGCCGCCCCGTGGCACCCATGTATCAGGGGGCGTGACCGTCCCCTGATTTCAGAACTCGCCGACGAGGAATACCAGCGGGTCTTGGCGGCTTGACGCCACTATCGGGGGCATCCTTTCGGATCCGGCCGCCTGTTCTCGCATTTATTGCATTCTTGACGGTAAACGGCCATGATTCGCCCGCGTCGTTGGGCTGTCGGAATGGCCACCCGCGACTCGCCCCCTGGTCCCCTGAGACGCCGGCCCGCCGGCCCTCGCCGCCTTGAAGTCCGCCGCTCCCATGGCCACCGATCTCAGCAAGATCCAGACCCTGCTGGTTGATGCCGACCTGAACACCCGGCGCATCCTGCGCGCCATGCTGGCCCGCATGGGCATGGACAAGGTGACGGAACACGCCAACCTGACCGACGCCGCCGGCAGCCCGGCCACCATAGACCTGGTCATCCTGGATGCCGACCAGGCTGAGGGAGCCGCCCTGCGCTGGATCCACGCCATCCGCCACGGCCTGACGACGCTGAATCCCTTCGTGGGCGCCATCGTCATGACCTGGAACCCCACCCAGCAGATGATGATCCGCTTCGCCGGTTCCGGCGCGGACGACATCCTGGTGAAGCCCTATTCGCCCAAGCAGGTGCAGGATCGGCTGGTCAACCTGATCGAGAACCGCAAGAAGTTCGTCGTCACCAGCGACTATATCGGGCCGGACCGCCGCCGCAGCCCCCGCGAGGGACAGGTGGTGCAGCTGATCGACGTGCCCAACCCCCTGCGCCTGAAGTGCACGGGGGAGTTCGACCGCGTGAACATCCATGAGCTGACGGCCCACGCCGCCCAGGTCATCGATTCGGAAAAGGTCATCCGCCACGGCTTCCAGGTGGCCTTCCTGGTGGAATTCGCCCTGCCCGGCCTGTCGGTACACCCGCCGGAAAAGCGCGGCGTGGACCACGCCCTGCGGGCGGCCCATGTGCTGGAAGACCTGGAGCGGCGCCTGCCCCCGGGGGATCTGCGCCTGGAGGCCACCACCCACATCCGCCGCATGGAAAACCTGCTGGGCATCCTGAAGACGCGCGGCGCCCTGCCCGCCGACGAGGTGGAGGCGCTGCGCCGCGAGGCCCACGCCCTGATGGGGCTGACCAGCCGGGTGGACGATCCGGAAAAGCGCATGAACGAGGTGCTGGCCGCCGTCGTCGGTTATCGCACCCGGCTGGACCAGCTGACCCTGGCCAAGACCACCGAGGCGGCGGCCTCCGTCGGTGGCGCCGGCGCGTAGCCGCCCTGCGGCCCCCGGAACCCCTGCGGCATAAGCCCGCCGGGACCCAAGCCGGTGGCGCCCCTGGGCCCACCCACGCTATGGTTGCCGCCCGCCCCCATCCCCGAGCCGTCCCCGAACCCATGGCCCCGCACGACCACGACCATCCCAAGTCCGCCCCGGCGCAAGGCCATGACCATGAACATGGCGGACATGAACACGGGCATGACCACGGCTGCACGGGGCATGACCATGGGCACGACCACCACGACCACGGCCCCGGCGGGCATGATCATCACGGCCATGACCATGACAACCATGACGGTCATGACCATGGTCATGACCACGACGGCCACGGTCACGACCACCATGGCCACAGCCATGGGCTGGGCGGCCACCACCACGCCGCCCCGGCCGATGCCGGCACGGCCTTCGCCATCGGCATCGCCCTGAACCTGGCCTATGTCGGGGCGGAGGCATTCTATGGCTTCGTCAGCAACTCGCTGGCCCTGCTGGCCGACGCCGGCCACAATCTGTCCGACGTGCTGGGGCTGGCCGCCAGCTGGGTGGCGGTGATCCTGGCGCGGCGCCGGCCGTCCAGCCGCTACACCTATGGGCTGGGCGGCAGCTCCATCCTGGCGGCGCTGGCCAACGCGGTGGCCCTGCTGCTGGTCACCGGGGGCATCGCCTGGGAAGCCGTGCGCCGTTTCACCGAACCCGAGCCCGCCGCCCCCACCATCATGATGTGGGTCGCGGCCGGCGGCATCCTGGTCAACGGCGGCACGGCCCTGCTGTTCATGCGCGGGTCGGAGCATGACCTGAACCTGCGCGGCGCCTTCCTGCACCTGGCGTCGGACGCCCTGGTCACGCTGGGCGTGGTCATCGCCGGCGCCCTGATCCTGTGGACGGGATGGAATTGGCTGGACCCGGTCATCAGCCTGGTCATCAGCGTGGTCATCGTGCTGGGTACCTGGTCGCTGCTGCGCGAATCGCTGAACCTGGCCCTTGACGCCGTGCCGGCAGGGGTGGACCTTGCCGCCGTGCGCGCCTACCTGACGGCCCTGCCCGGCGTGGCGGAGGTGCACGACCTGCACGTCTGGGCGCTCAGCACCACCGACACGGCCCTGACCGCCCACCTGGTGCGCCCCGACAATCGCGACGGCGACCAGTTGCTGGCGCAAGTCTGCCGCGAGCTGAAAACCCGTTTCCGCATCAACCACGCCACCGTCCAGGTGGAAACCGGCCACGGCGAACCCTGCGCGCTGGCCCCGGACAGCGTGGTGTAAGCGGCAGCGCAACGACCCAGGACGCGACTGCGTCCGCCGCAGGCTTCCGGGAAGCGAAGCGGACCGGAAACCGAGGACAGCCAAGGGCAGGACGGCCCGCCGACGCCTGAGGCAACGGAAAAACTAATCCTCATTCTTATGGCACGACGCCTTGGTCGTGCCGCCAGCCTCGCACAGCATACCGGTGGAGGATCGGAAGTTGCCGCCGGCCACGCGCCGCATGCTGACGCCGTTGCTGAACTGCACCCAGCTGCCGGCCCCCCAATGGGCGGTGATGCCGTTGGAGAAGGACAGGTTGCCATCGGGCTGGCGGGAGACCACCACGCCGTTGTCGTAGTGGATGAGGCCCTTTTCCTCCGTCGCCGACAGGCCGTTGGTGCATTCCACCACCACCGAGGCCGCCACCGGGGCCGCCGCCGCACCCTTCTGCTCGCAGAAGAATTGGGTCTTGCCGCCGGTCAGAACCAGGGCGTAGACGGCGACCTCAAGGACGGTCATGGGGCCTCTTGCGGGAAGAAAGGAAATGGATGCGCTATTTTCCGCCCATCGCCGTTTCCCGTCAATTTCAGCCCGTTAAATTCAGGAAGCCCGGGTGGCCACGATGAACAGCCGGCGGAAGGGGAACAGGGTGCGGCCGTCGGCGCGGCGCGGGTAGGCGGCGGCCAGGGCGGCGCGGTAGCGCTCCGTGAAATCCGCCAGTTCCGCCCCCTGCAGCGTTTCCAGCACCGGCAGCATGGCGGTGGCCTTGGTCCATTCCAGGACGGGGTCGGGGCCATCGAGAACGTGCAGGTACTCTGTCTCCCACACATCCACGTGGGCGGCGATGGGGGCCAGCCAGTCGTAATACTGGGCGGGGTCGTGCACCGGCGCCTCGCGCAGCTTGCCCGCCAGCGCCGCCGCCCAAGGCCCATCCTCCGCCACCTGGCGCAGCAGGGTGTGGGAGGGGGAGGCGAAGTTGCGCGGCATCTGCACCGCCATCACCCCGCCGGGCGCGACACCCCTGAGCAGCCGGGGAAACAGGGTCCCGTGCCCCTCCACCCACTGCAGGGCGGCGTTGGAAAACAGCACATCCACCGGCGCCTTGGGGTTCCAGTGGCGGATGTCGCCCAGTTCCCAGGCGACACGGGCGTCCAGCAGCGCGGCGCGGCCCAGCATGGCGGATGAGCTGTCGATGCCCGCCACCTCCGCCGCCGACCAGCGGTTGGCCAGCGCCATGGTCAGCTTGCCCGCACCGCAGCCCAAATCCACCACGGTGGCGGGCTTGCACGGCGGCAAGGCCGCGATGAGGTCATGCCCCGGGCGGGCACGCGCCGCCTCGAACAATCCATATTGCGCGGGATCCCAGGCCATCGGCGGTTCCTCCTTCTTCTTGGTGCCTCTCTTATAAGTGGGGCTTAATCGCCGAAACGCGACTCACCGGATCACGACTCAGCCCCCCGCCGCCAATGGCGAATCGCCACCGGCACCAGGGCCAGCAGCACCAGCAGGACCAGGGGGCCGCCCACGTCGGGCCGCAGCACCAGCCCCAGGCCCGGCCGCTCCCCCGCCGCCAGCAGCGCCGGCAGCCGCGCGCCCAGCAAGGCATAGAGGAATTGCGGGGGGTAGGCGCCCAGGCCGGTGCCGATGATGAAGATGGGGACTGGCATGCGAATCGCCGCCGCCAGCACGTTGATGGCGGAAAACGGCATGATCGGCAGCAGGCGCAGCACCAGGATGACGGCCCAGGGCCGGTCCGCAACCGGCCGCAGCCAGCCAGGAAGCCGCCCCGCCACCCCACCCACGCCGGCCCGGCGCAGGGCCAGGAAGACCAAGGTGCCGCCAAGGGTGCCGCCCGCCACGGAGAGCAGCGCACCCAGGCCGGCGCCGAAGGCGTAGCCCGCCGCCAGGCTCACCACCGTGGCCGCCGGCAGGGACAAGGCCGCCACCCCCAACGCCACGCCGAACACCGCCGCCGCGGCCCAGGCGGGATGGCCGGCGACCAGGGCGGAGAGATCGCCCAAGCGCCCGGTCAGAGCCTCCACCGTCAACCAGTGGTGCCCGCCGGCCGCCAACACCACAATAAGCCCCACCAGCAAAAGGCCAAGGGGCGCCAGCCGCCCTGTCCAAGACACCAGCGGGCGGGCTGGACGGTCGGCGCCAGAGCTTTCATAATCCTCGGACGCCCTCTCCACAGGCAATGCGGCCATCCTTTCGACGTGGAACAGGCGCATTGACTCTGCGCCGGGCCGCCACTATACAACGCCCTTCCATTTTCCAGTTTTATATCCGGAGTATCAGTCGTGAAGCGTACGTTCCAGCCGAGCAAGCTCGTGCGTGCCCGCCGCCATGGCTTCCGCGCCCGCATGGCGACCCCCGGCGGTCGCAAGGTGCTGGCCCGCCGTCGCGCCCAGGGCCGCAAGCGTCTCTCCGCCTAAGGCAGGGAGATGGCGCCCCGGCGCATAGCCGTGGTGGGGCGCCTCTTGAAACGGTCGGAGTTTCTGGCCGTTGCCGGGGCGCGCCGTAAATGGGCAACCCCCGGCCTGATTTTGCAAGCCCGTGCCCACGACGATCGCCAGCGGCCAGCCGCCGGCGACGTTTTGGTGCGCGTGGGCTTCACCGCCAGCAAGAAGGTCGGCAACGCCGTCAAGCGCAACCGCGCCCGGCGACGCCTCCGCGCCGCCGTCCGTGCCGTGCTGGCCCTTCATGGCAAGCCCAACACCGATTTCGTCGTCATCGCGCGCAGCGAAACCGTGACCCGGCGCTACGCCGACCTGTTGGCTGACCTGACCCTGGCCTTGAAAAAGCTGGGCGCCTGGACCGAGGGCGCCCGGGCTTTCGCCGTGTCCGCAGGCCAGCCAGCCTCGCCGGACGCCGGCCCGGCGGCGTCATGAGCCCCCTGGCCCGGCTCCTGCGCTTGCCCATCCATCTCTACCGGCTGTTGCTGGCGCCCCTGCTGGGCCCACGCTGCCGGTTCGAGCCCAGCTGTTCGGCCTACGCGCTGGAGGCGTTGGCGGTGCACGGCGGGCTGAAGGGCGGCTGGCTGGCGGTGCGGCGCATCGCCCGCTGCCATCCCTGGAGTGACGGGGGACTGGATCCGGTGCCGCCAGCGGACCATATGCCGCCCAAATCATCGCATTTCCGGCGTCATTCGCCTGACATTCAATGCTGCCATATGGACGGGGGACGCGCGGCCCGTTAGGGTCCTGCCGCCGTTTGTTTCCAGAGTTGCCGCCGTGGCCGGCCCGGGTCGTGTGGGAAGTGAATACATGAGCGATCAGAAGAACCTGTTCATCACCATCGGCCTGTCGGCCGCCATCCTGCTGGGCTTCCACTTCTTCTATGAGGCGCCGCGCCAGCGCGCCCTGCAGGAGGCGAAAGCCAGGCAGGAAGCGGCGCAAGCCCTGGCCGCCCCACCAGCCCCCGGGGCCGCCCCCACGGGCGCGCCCGGCGCCGTCGCCTCCGGCGGTGTGGCCGACGCCCTGCGCGACCGCGCCACGGTGCTGGGCGAAGGGCAGCGCATCACCATCCGCACCCCCCGCCTGGCCGGCAGCCTGAACCTGCGCGGCGGCCGCTTCGACGACCTCAGCCTGCAGGACTACCGCGAGACGGTGGACAAGAGCAGCCCGGCCGTCACCCTGCTGTCGCCCAGCGGCGCCCCCGGCGCCTTCTTCGCCGAATACGGCTGGACCGCCAACGGCGCCGCCGTCCCGGGCCCCACCACCGAGTGGCAGGCCGCCGACCAGGGTGATCTGACGCCCGAGCATCCCATCACCCTGCGTTGGGACAACGGCCAGGGCCTGACGTTCGAGCGCACGGTGGCCGTCGACGCCAATTACATGTTCAGCATCACCCAGAAGGTGACGAACAACGGCGCCGCCGCCGTCACCCTTTACCCCTACGCCCGCATCGCGCGGGCCAGCCACCCGACGCTGGTCGGTTCCTACATGCTGCACGAGGGCCCCATCGGCCTGATGGACGGCACGCTGAAGGAGATCAGCTACAAGGATGTGGCGGGCGAAACCTCCAAGTCCTTCGACACCAAGGGCGGCTGGCTGGGCATCACCGACAAGTACTGGCTGGTCAGCCTGGTGCCGGACCAGGCCAAGAGCCTGACGGCCCACGTCACCCATCAGGAAAAGGGCGACCTGTACCAGACCGACTATGCCGAGCCGTCGGTGACGCTGGAGGCCGGGCAGAGCACGGAGAGCAGCGAACGCCTGTTCGCCGGCGCCAAGGAGATGAAGCTGCTGGACAGCTACCAGGATGACCAGCACATCCCGCTGTTCAACCGGGCCATCGACTTCGGCCACCTGTGGTTCCTGACCATGCCGTTCTCGCTGGCGCTGGACTTCTTCGGCCGCCTGCTGGGCAACTTCGGCCTGGGCATCATGCTGTTCACCATCTGCCTGCGCACGCTGATGTTCCCGCTGGCGCAGAAGCAGTTCCGCAGTGCGGCCAAGATGAAGAAGCTGCAGCCGCAGGTGGAGGCCATCCGCAAGCGCGCCGGCGACGACAAGCAGAAGGCGTCCATCGAGATGATGGCGCTGTACAAGAAAGAGGGCGCCAACCCCATGACGGGCTGCCTGCCCGTCCTGATCCAGATGCCCATCTTCTGGTCGCTGTATAAGGTGCTGTCGGTCACCATCGAGATGCGGCACGCGCCCTTCTTCGGCTGGATCCATGACCTGTCGGCGCCTGATCCGACCAGCCTGTTCAACCTGTTCGGCCTGCTGCCCTTCGCCCCGCCCGCCTTCCTGCACCTGGGCGTCTGGCCCATCCTGCTGGGCGGCACCATGTTCCTGCTGCAGAAGATGACGCCCACCCCGGGCATGGATCCGACGCAGCAGAAGGTGATGATGACCATGCCCCTGGTCTTCACCTGGATGATGGGCTCCCTGCCCGCCGGCCTGGTGATCTACTATGTGTGGTCCAACCTGTTCAGCGTGACGCAGCAGTACGTGCTGATGCGCCGCATGGGTGTGAAGCCGACTTAAAGGCGCCCTCAAGCGCCGGGCGGCCGCATCCGCGGCCTTGGCTTCCTCGCTCCGCCCTGCGGTACTCGCTCCGGCGGACGCACTTGCGTCCTACAACGGCATGCGGCGTGGCCGCACACCGTTGATGTAAGACCTGTTTTCATACGGCCGGGGGCATGGGACAAGGTTCCATGCCCCCGCGCCATTTCCAGATCGTGAGAGAGTACGGCCCATGGCCATCCAGCTGCCCCCCCTGCCCGCCCTGACCCCCATCTCGCCCGAGGCGCTGGAGCAGGGACGCCTGCTGTTCGCCAAGGAGTGCGAGTTCAAGTGGGGTGCTTCGGCCAAGGACAACCTGCCGCCGCAGGGCTTGCCGGAAGTGGCCTTCGCCGGCCGGTCCAACGTGGGCAAGTCCAGCCTGGTGAACGCCCTGACCGGCCGCAAGACCCTGGCCCGCACCTCTCACACGCCGGGCCGGACCCAGCAGCTGAACTTCTTCGACCTGGGCGACCGGCTGTCGCTGGTGGACATGCCGGGCTACGGCTACGCCAAGGAAAGCAAGGACAAGGTGGAGGCGTGGAACGAGTTCGTGCGCGCCTATCTGAAGGGGCGGGTGACCCTGCGTCGCTGCTGCCTGCTGATCGACAGCCGCCACGGCTTCAAGCCCATCGACATGGAGGTCATGGGCATGCTGGACAATGCCGCCGTCGTCTACCAGGTGGTTCTGACCAAGACCGACAAGCTGACGCGCCAGGCATTGAACCACGTGCACGCCGCCACCCAGGCCGCGATCAAGAAGCACCCCGCCGCCCATCCCGAGGTGCTGTTCACCAGCAGCGAGACGGGCCAGGGCGTGCCGGAACTGCGGGCCAGCCTGGCGGCTTTAGCCAATCCGTAACACGCACGGACGGCCGGCACCGCTATGCTGGTCCCCATCGCCGCACCGGCCGTAACGGGGGATTGCCCCAGGGCCGGGTCGGGTATAGATACGAACCGCCCTTCCATTCCCGTGACACGGATCCCGAGCCGATGACCGCTGCCACCGCCGCTTCCTCCTCCCTGGCCGCCTCCCGTGAGGAGTGGCTGGGCAAGGCCCTGACCCTGTCGGAAGCGCTGCCCTACATGCGCCGCTACGCCGGCCAGACCTTCGTCGTGAAGTATGGCGGCCACGCCATGGGCGACGAGCGCCTGGGCGAGATGTTCGCCCGTGACATCGTCCTGCTGAAGCAGGTGGGCATCAACCCCATCGTGGTGCACGGCGGCGGGCCGCAGATCGGCCAGATGCTGGACCGGCTGAAGATCAAATCGGAATTCATCGACGGCCTGCGCGTCACCGACAAGGAGACGGTCGAGATCGTCGAGATGGTGCTGTCCGGCTCCATCAACAAGCAGCTGGTGCAGCTGATCAACGACCAGGGCGGCCAGGCCATTGGCCTGTCGGGCAAGGACGGCAACCTGATCGAGGCCCGCAAGGTCATGCGCACCAAGCGCGACCCCGACAGCAACATCGAGCGGGTGCTGGACCTGGGCTTCGTGGGTGACCCCTTCAACGTCAACCCGGGCATGATCCGCCGCATCCAGGACGCCGGCCTGATCCCGGTCATCGCCCCCATCGGCTTCGGCCCGCATGGTGAGACCTTCAACATCAACGCCGACACCGCCGCCGGTGCCGTGGCCGCCGCCATGAACGCCAAGCGCCTGCTGCTGCTGACCGACGTGGCCGGCGTGCTGAACAAGGACAAGGCCCTGATCCCCGAGCTGTCGGTGGAACAGGCCAAGACCCTGATCGCCGACGGCACCGCCAGCGGCGGCATGATCCCCAAGATCGAGACCTGCGTGCAGGCGGTGGAAAAGGGCGTCGATGCCGCCGTCATCCTGGACGGCCGCGTGCCCCACGCCATCCTCATGGAAATCTTCACCGAGGGCGGCGCCGGCACACTCATCGGCCACAAGTAAGCGCCCCCACGGTCCTTGAAGCGTGAAACGCCGGGTGGAGTGATCCGCCCGGCGTTTTGCATTTTGAATAGGCAGCGGCTCAGAATTCCGCCCCCTCGCCTGTGGATAAAGCTCTGCCGTTGCATACAATCAACGGATGAGCTCTGACATCTTTGACTCTCCTCGCCGCAACCCTGTCGCGGAGCTGCCTTTGGAAAGGCTTGAGAGGGCCATGGCCTTGCGCAATGGCCTCATCTCTCTATGCGAAGGGCAGGGGAAAATGGTCGACGAGGTTTATCGGGTCCTTCGTCTAGAATTTATGAATGACCCAACAACAAAAACTTTAGTTCCTCAATTCGTACGGTCAGCCCACGACACGGGATCTATGTGGGCATTCCTGAAATCTCATTCCGGCCAGTGGGCGCCACGCCGCCAATTCGTCCGCGATCAGTTCGTAAGCCTAATCAACTATTTGGAATCCGGTGCGTCTCCTGCGGATTTCCTAATTTCAGACACGCTCATCAGTTTTGACGCTCAAGGCGTTACTGACGCATGGCAGAAGGCACTATCGAGGCGCGAAACTGACCCTAGTGGAGCAGTTACCTCCGCGAGGACGCTTCTAGAAAGTGTATGCAAGCACATACTGGAGGATGACACGGGTGCCGCTCTGTACAGCCCGAATGACGATCTGCCTAAGCTTTACAAGTTCGCATCAGAACGGCTGAATATCGCGCCATCTCAACACTCAGAAGAAGTGTTCCGGCGTATCTTAGGAAGCGTCTCGAGCGTCGTTGAAGGACTCGGCGCACTACGTAATAAGATCGGTGATGCGCATGATCCAGGTAGGAAGCGATTCAAGGTAGCTCCTCGACATGCTGCGCTCGCTGTAAACCTTGCTGGCAGCATGGCGTTATTCTTGGTCGAAACCGCCAACGCTCGCAGTCAGCGCAGCTAGCCGATCACTCAACCCCAAAAAATTCCAGCTGCCACTTCATCTCGTCGTCCGTCATGGGGTATTTGGTACCCTCGCGGGCGTTCAGCACATTGGACGGGGGGATCTGGGCCAGGCGCATCTGCACCTGGCGGGCGGCGCGCATGGTCAGCTTTGCCTTCCAGCACAGGGCGGTGACGCCGCGCGGGCTCTGGCCGGCGATGATCTTTTCCACGATGGGCAGGGGCAGGCCGGACAGCAGCGCCAGCGAGGCCATGACGAAGCCGCGGTCGCCTTGGCCCAGGGCCATCGTCACCGTATCCTCCGTCAGCTTCTTTTCCTTGTGCAGGCGCCGGGCCCGGTCGGCCGGGCGCTCCTTGGGGGCTTCCTCCTCATCCACCAGCCCGTTGCCGGTCGCGTTGCCCGCCTTGGCGGCGGGCAGGCGCTGGCGCACGGCCTGGGTGATCGCCTGGCGGGTTTCCGCCGGCAGGTCGCTGCGGCTTTCCAGCACCTTGACCAGGCTGTCGGTGACGAAGCCGGCGATGCGCGCGGCCGCCGCCGGCGGCAGGTGGGGGCGGCGCACCAGGGGGGCGTGCCAGGGCTCATGCTTGGGTGCGAGATCCAGGATGCGGTCCAGTGTCTCTTCCCGGATCTGGGCGCTGGCGTTGCCCAAGAGGCTGGCCACCGCCGCCTCGCGCTCCGTCTGCACGATGGCGTCGGACACGGCGACGCTGACGTCGGCACGCTCGGCGATGGCGCACAGGCGCTCATCCTCCGGCGCCCCGGCGATGATCTCCAGCAGGTCGTCGTCGGTCAGGATGGGGGAGTGGCGCAGGACGGGACCGGAGATGGAGGCATCCAGGTCGCGGGCCAGCTGCTGGATGACCGTGGGCGGGGCGTTGGGCATGTCCTTCAGCGCCGCCACCATGACGCCGCGCACCGCCACCGCCCGGTCGCGGGCCAGCGTCTCCAGGATCTGCAGGGTCATGCGCTCGATCTGCCCAACCCGGTCGGCGGACAGCGTGGGCACCAGGGCCGCGATCTTGGAGGCCAGGCCGCTGCGCACGCCCTCGTCCACGTCGGTGGACAGCATCATGTCCGCCTGGCGGGGCGTGGAACTGTTCAGCGCGATCTCCCGCCGCACCTCGGCGCTTTTGTCGGTCGCCAGCAGGTACAGGATTTCCGGCTGGGTCTCGGCGCGCGAGGCGACGAAACGCCGGTCGGCCGCGTCGCCGGTGGCCAGCTTCTTGGCGGTATCGTAGTCCAGTCCGCCCATCACTCGTCCTTTTCCCCGGGACCCTCTTTCCCGGTGTCGTCACTATAGGCGGGCGACAGGCAGCGATGGCCCTTGCCCAGACGTTTGGCGGCGTACATGCCCTGGTCGCCGCGGTCCACCAGGCTTTGCACCGGCTCGCCTCCCCCGCCCAGGTGGACGGCCACGCCGATGGAGACGCCCAGCGGCTTCTCCGGGCCGGCCGACAGGGGGCGCAGGAATTCCGCAGCCTCGCGCAGCAGGCGGTCGGCCACCGACAGGGCCTGGGCCTCGTCCACGCGGTCGACCCACAGCACGAATTCATCGCCGCCCAGGCGCCCCGCCAGGTCGCCCGGCCGCGCCATGCGGCGCAGCAAATCGCCCACGGCGCGCAGCACGTCGTCCCCGGCGGTGTGCCCCCGCAGGTCATTCACCGCCTTGAAGTTGTCCAGGTCGAAATACAGCAGGGCCGAGGCGCCACCGGTCTTGGCGCCCAGGCGCTGGCCCAGCAGTTCCATGACCGTGCGGCGGTTGTACAGGCCGGTCAGGCCGTCGCGCTCCGACAGGGTTTTCAGCCGTTCCTGGTAGCGGGCCTGGGCGATGGCGGCGCCGACATGGTCGGCGATGGTGCGGGCCATGGACAAATCGTCGGCCGACCAGCCACCCTCTTTCGCGCCCACCCCAGGCCCATTGTCGGGAACCGTTTCGGGTGTGGGCCGCCATACCAGGACGGCGCCGTTGACCTCATGGCGGAACAGGGTGCGGGCGGCCAGCACGTCATAACCGGCGGCGGTGACCGTCACCGGCCCCTCGCTTTCCGCCGCCCGGTGGGGCAACTCGGCCAGCGTCGCCTCCAGCTCCGCCGGAATGTTTTCCGCCACGCCCACGGGGACGTAGTTGTCCGCCCCTTCGACCCGGGCGCGCAGGGCGGAGCCGGCGGCGCCGGTGGCGTTCACCGCCACGCCGGCCGCGATCTCCAGCGTGCGGGCGGGGTCGACGTCGTCACGGGTGGAGGAGACGATGTAGCCCAGGTAGCGCTCGCGCAGGCGCACCTGGGCCAGTTCCATGGCGCGCAGCCGGGCGTCGGTGATGTCGCGGCAAGCGCCGCGGGCCCCGACCCATTGCCCGTCCGGCCCCGTCAGCGGCAGGGCGGAGGAGATGAGGCAGGCGGGGCGGCCATCCGCCGCGCGCAGCCAGACCTCCACCCGCTCGATGGCGTCCCGCGCCTCGAACGGCGACAGGCCGTCGTCGAACTCCGGCAACAGGAAGTCGTTGGGGTGGCGCCCCACCAGGTCGTCCGGCCGATAGCCGATGGCCCCGGCGGGTGAGACGAAGGCGAAACGCCCGTCCGGCCCGGTTTCCCAGGCGAAGTCGCTGGAGATTTCCACCAGGTCCTTATAGCGCTGGCGCGACTCCGTCAGCGCCTGGCGCAGGCGGCGTTCCAGGGTGGCCATGCGCCCCAGCAGCAGGTACTGCGCGCGGCCCGCCCCGTCAGGGGGCAGCGACAGCGGCGTCCATTCCACCACCTCCTGGTCCGGCAGGGGGCTGGAGTGGGTGCCGGGCTGCAGCACGCCGCCATCCGCCACCCAGCGCGACAGCAGATCCAGCCAGCCGTCGTCACGCAGCAGCAACTGGGCGCCCATCGGATTGGCGGCGGTGACCCGGCCCTCGGCATCGACCGCCAGCCCGGGACCGGCCCACCCCGTCAGCAACGCCTGGCCATCGATCAAATCGGAACCCATGCCCCCGCCTCGCGCGCCCAACAGCCGCCCGCGCCCGCCAAGTCCTTGGGCTCAAATACCTGGACCGGCAAGCCCGCCTCCCCAAAGGAGTAGCTTACTCCCCGGATGGCGGCAACTGGCCCGGACGGGCACCCCGTGCCGCGTCAGGATAGGGTGCGGGCCCCGCCGGTGGTCAGTCGCGGCTTGCCCGGAACGGCCGGCGGGCCCATGGTGGGGGCCATGATGACCGACACCGCCGCGCCCCTGACCGTCACCCCCGCCGACCATGCGCCCATGGGCAGCCCCTTCGCCCATGTCGACACCTGGATCTTCGACCTGGACAACACGCTGTATCCGGCGGCGTGCAACCTGTTCGCCCAGGTCGATGTGCGCATCGGCGCCTATATCGCCGAGGCCCTGGGCCTGGACGCCGACGCGGCCAAGCGCCTGCAGAAAGACTATTTCCGCCAGTACGGCACCAGCCTGCGCGGCCTGATGCTGAACCATGGGGTGCAGCCCGAACCCTTTCTGGACTATGTCCACGACATCGACGTCAGCGCCATTCTGCCGCAGCCGGCCATGGCGGAAAGCCTGGCGGCCTTGCCGGGGCGCAAGATCATCTACACCAACGGCTCGGCCGGCCATGCGGAGAACGTGATGCGGCGCCTGGGCGTGGCCGACCAGTTCCACGCCGTGTTCGATATCGTGGCCGCCGACTTCACCCCCAAACCGACCCCCGCCCCCTACGCCACGCTGATCCAGCGCCACGGCATCGACCCCACCCGCGCCGTGATGGTGGAGGACATCGCCCGCAACCTGGAACCGGCCCGGGCACTGGGGATGGCCACCGTGCTGGTGGAGACGGACTCGCCCTTTTCCCTGCCCAACCCCGACGCGCCGCCCGCGGCGTTGCCCTATGTGCAGCACCGCATCACCGACGTGCCCGCCTGGCTGGCCCAGGTGGTGGCTGACCTGGCCGGTCCCAAGTAGGCCCGCCCACGCAAGAATATGTCCGGGAGAGGCTGCTAAAGTAGGGTCTGGCCTGCCGCCGGGGGCGTTGACAGGGGTCGAAGCCCCCCGCCATTGTCCCCCCGCTTAATCGGACACCTCCGCCCCCAAAGCCGCCGACCAGGCGCCATCCGGACGACGCCCCATGACCGCTTTCACCGACCTGCAGAGCCATATCGAGCAAGCGTGGGAAACCCGCGACACCCTGAACGCCAGCACCACCGGCGCCACCCGCGACGCAGTGAACGAGGCGCTGTCGGCCCTGGACCGGGGTGACCTGCGGGTGGCGGAAAAGGTGGATGGCGCCTGGGTGGTGAACCAGTGGCTGAAGAAGGCCGTTCTGCTGTCCTTCCGCCTGACGGACAGCGCGCCGATGCCCGGCGCGCCGGGGGGCAGCACCTGGTTCGACAAGGTGCCCACCAAGTTTGAAGGCTGGGACGACGCCCGCTTCCGCGCCGCCGGCTTCCGCGCCGTGCCCGGCGCCATCGTGCGCCGCAGCGCCTACATCGCCCCCGGCGTGGTGCTGATGCCCAGCTTCGTCAACATCGGCGCCCGCGTGGGCAAGGGCACCATGGTCGATACCTGGGCCACGGTCGGCTCCTGCGCCCAGATCGGCGCCAACGTCCACCTGTCGGGCGGTGTGGGCATCGGCGGCGTGCTGGAGCCGTTGCAGGCCGGCCCGGTGATCATCGAGGACAACTGCTTCATCGGCGCCCGGTCCGAGGTGGTCGAGGGCGTGGTGGTCGAGGAGGGCGCCGTCCTGTCCATGGGCGTCTACATCGGCGCCAGCACCAAGATCATCGACCGCGCCACCGGTGAGGTCTTCATCGGCCGCGTGCCCGCCTACTCCGTCGTCGTGCCCGGCAGCATGCCTGGCAAGCCCCTGCCCGACGGCACCCCGGGCCCCAGCCTGTACTGCGCCGTCATCGTCAAGCGCGTGGACGAGCAGACCCGGGCCAAGACCTCGATCAACGACCTGCTGCGGGACTGATCCCCATGGCCGCCAGACCCCTTTCCACGCCGCTGGACGCCACCGACCCGGTGGCGCTGACCCAGGCGCTGATCCGTTGCGCCAGCGTCACGCCGGCCGACGCCGGCGCCCTGGGCGTGCTGGAAGGGGTGCTGGGCGCCCTGGGCTTCACCTGCCACCGCCTGCCCTTCACGGAAGAAGGGACAGCGCCGGTGGAGAACCTGTACGCCCGGCTGGGCGACGCCGGCCCCAACTTCTGCTTCGCCGGCCACACCGACGTGGTGCCGGTGGGGGATGAGGCGGCGTGGACGGTGGCGCCCTTTGCCGGGGACATCATCGACGGCCGGCTGTTCGGCCGGGGGGCATCGGACATGAAGGGGGCCATCGCCGCCTTCGTCGCCGCCGTGGCCCGGCACAAGGCCGCCGGACTGCCCATGGTGGGCAGCCTCAGCCTGCTGATCACCGGGGATGAGGAAGGCCCGTCCATCAATGGCACCCGCAAGGTGCTGGGCTGGCTGGCGGAGCGGGGCGAGGGCCTGGACGCCTGCCTGGTGGGCGAACCCACCAACCCGCAGCGCCTGGGCCAGATGATGAAGATCGGCCGGCGGGGCAGCATCACCTTCACCATCACCAGCCTGGGCGCTCAGGGCCATGTGGCCTATCCCCACCTGGCCGACAATCCCCTGCCCCGCCTGGCCCAGGCCCTGGCCCGCCTGTCGGGGGAGCCGCTGGACCAGGGCACGCCGCACTTCCAACCCAGCAGCCTGCAGATCACCACCATCGACGTGGGCAACCCCACCACCAACATCATCCCGGCCAAGGGCACGGCGGTGTTCAACATCCGCTTCAACGACCTGCACAGCCCGGCCAGCCTGGAGGCCCACGTGCGCGGCGTCCTGGCCGACGTGGGCGGGGCGTGGGACGTGAAGGTGACGGTCAGCGGCGACGCCTTCCTGACGCCGCCGGGGCAGCTGAGCGGTATCGTTTCGCAAGCGGTCCAATCCGTCACAGGGCTGGAGCCGGAGCTGAGCACCAGTGGCGGCACCTCCGACGCCCGCTTCATCAAGAACCACTGCCCGGTGGTGGAGTTCGGCGGCGTGGGCGCCAGCATGCACAAGGTGGATGAGCACATCGCCGTGGACGACCTGACCCGCCTGACCGACATCTACGCCCGCGTTCTGGCCGACTGGTTCGCGGCCCACGGCGCCGCCGCGTGATGGGGGAATTGGGCCGCAGCCTGGCCGGCGCCCTTCGTCTGGTCTTCCTGGACAAGACGGCCGCCGCCCGCTTCCCGGCCGACCGCGCCGGGGCGCTGCGCAGCTTCTGGGTATTCCTGGCCCTGCTGCCGGGCCTGGTGGCGCTGGACACGGTGGAGCGTTGGATGGGCCACCCCTTGGTCCTCGTCGGAGAAGCGCCGCCAACCGCACCCATGGCTCCCCTGGCGCGGGCCATCCCGTCCCTGCTCCTGACCTATACCATCAGCACCCTGGCCTATTTCCTGATGGTCGAGCGCATTCTGCATCTACAGGGCAACGGCGCCTTGTTCCCCCGCCTCGTCGCTGGCTTCAACTGGAGCGGGGTCGTCGCGCTGATTGTCGTCTTGCCGCTTGCCGCCCTGGCCCATACCGGTTGGCTGTCCACCCCCATGGCGCTGTCCATCGTGTGGGTGAGCTATTTCTGGAACCTGTTTTACGAGGCTTATGTCGCCCGCGCCGTCCTGGGTACGGGTTGGATTACCGCCACCGGCTTCGTCTTCCTGGACGTTGTCACCACGGAGTTGGCCTCCAACTTGGTGCGCGGGCCTCTCATGGCGGCGGTGGGCTAGACGCGCTTCAGTTACGGGTGGGCTCTACTCGTACCAGGCTTCGGTGAAATACAGCCCGTCCGGCGGGGCGGTCTGGCCGGCGGCGGCGCGGTCGCGGGCCTCCAGCGCCCGGGTCACGTCATCGGGCGTCCACTTGCCCTCGCCCACCAGGCGCAGGGTGCCGATCATGTTGCGGATCTGGTGGTGCAGGAAGGACCGGGCGCGGGCCACCATGTGGATCTCTTCCCCAACCCGGCTCACCGTCAGCAGGCTCAGCGTCTTCACCGGGCTCTTGGCCTGGCAGATGCTGGCGCGGAAGCTGGTGAAGTCGTGGTTGCCCACCAGGCGCTGGGCGCCTTCGTTCATGGCGTCGGCATCCAGGGCCATGGGCACGTGCCAGGCGCGGCCGACGTCCAGCGCCAGCGGCGCCCGGCGGTTGACGATGCGGTAGAGATAGGCGCGGCCCTTGCAGGACAGGCGGGCGTGGAAGTCGTCCGCCACCGCCTCCGCCCTCACCACGGCCACGGGCTCCGGCCGCAGGTGGAAGTTCAGGGCGTCGCGCACCGTGTCGGCCTTGGTCGGCTTTTCCAGGTCGAAATGGCAGACCTGGCCCAGGGCGTGAACGCCGGCATCGGTGCGGCCGGCGGCATGCACCCGCACCGCCTCACCCGAAAACCGGCGGATGGCCTCCTCCAGGCAGGCCTGGACGGAGGGGCCGTGCGGCTGCAACTGCCAGCCCTGGTAGGGCCGGCCGTCATATTCGACGGTGAGCTTCCAGCGCGGCATGGGGTCAGACGGCGGCGATGGGCTTGCCCACCGCGTGTGGGAAGCCGCGCAGGAAGGCCGCCCCCTCGACCGGGCCCTTGCCCGGGCGCTGCACGGTGGTGAGGCGCAAGGCGCCCTCGCCGCAGGCCACGGTCAGGTTGGCATCCAGCAGGGTGCCGGGGGCGCCGGTGCCGGCCACGGGCTCGGCCGCCAGCACCTTGATCTTCTCAATCGCACCACCCTCAAGGGCCGCCTCGAACCAGGTGCCGGGCCAGGGGGTCAGCGCCCGCACCTGGCGATCCAGATCCGCCGCCGGCTTGGTGAAGTCCAGCAGCCCTTCCTCCTTGGTCAGCTTGGCGGCGTAGGTCACGCCTTCCTCCGGCTGCACCGTGGCGGGCAGGTCGCCGGCCGCCAGGCGGTCCAGCGCCGTGACGATCAGGCGGGCGCCCAGGACGGAGAGGCCGTCGTGCAGCTGGCTGGCGGTCATGCGCGGGGTAAGGGCGATGCGCTCCTCCAGCAGCATGGGGCCGGTGTCCAGCCCGGCCTCCATCTGCATGATGGTGACGCCGCTCTCGGCGTCACCGGCCAGGATGGCGCGCTGGATGGGCGCGGCGCCGCGCCAGCGGGGCAGCAGCGAGGCGTGGATGTTGAGGCAGCCCAGGCGCGGCGCGTCCAGCACCGCCTGCGGCAGGATCAGGCCATAGGCGACCACCACCGCGACATCCAGGTTCAGCTCCCGGAACTCCGCCTGAGCCTCCTCGTTGCGCAGGGTGCGCGGCGTGCGCACCGGGATGCCCAGCGCCTGGGCCCGCGCGTGCACCGGCGTCAGCTGCTCCTTGTGCCCGCGCCCGGCGGGGCGGGGCGGTTGGCTGTAGACGCAGGCGACCTGATGCCCGGCCGCGACCAGGGCGTCCAGCACCGGAACGGAAAAGTCGGGCGTGCCCATGAAGGCAAGGCGCAGGCGGGTCATGGCTGCCTCCAACCAAACAAGTGAACCAGGCCTGCGACCGCGGGCCCCGGAGATTTCCGGGGAGCGTAGCGGACTGGAAATCGAGGATAGCCAAGCGGCCGGACGGCCGCGCCCGGCGCCTGAGGGAACAGCGTCAGCGAGCCGCCTTGGTCACCTTGCGCATGATCATGTTGCGCTTCAGCGAGGACAGGTGGTCGATGAACAGCACGCCGTTCAGGTGATCAACCTCGTGCTGGATGCAGCGGGCCAGCAGGTCGTCGCAATCGCGTTCCTGCACGCTGCCGTCGCGGTCGACGTAGCGCACGCGGATCTGCTTGGGCCGCACCACGTCGGCGTAGATCTCGGGGATGGAAAGGCAGCCCTCGTTGTGCACGCAGGTCTCATCCGACAGCCACAGCAGCTCCGGATTGGCCATGGCGATGGGTTCCTTGGCGCCTTCCTTATGCTCGGACACGTCGACGACGATAATGCGCTCCAGCAAGCCGATCTGCGGGGCGGCCAGGCCGATGCCGGGCGCCTTGTACATGGTCTCCAGCATGTCATCCATCAGCTTCACCACGCGGCCGTCGACATTGGCGATGGGCGCGCACTTCTTCTTCAGGCGGGCGTCGGGAACGGTCAGGATGGGCAGGAGGGCCATGGGTGTCGTGTCCGGATCAGGCGGCTGGTGAATGAGGGCGGTGAGTATAAACGCTCGCCCATCTGCGAGATAGGGGAAGCCGGCCGCCAGGGCAAGGCCCGGTTGCGTAGCGGGGGGTATGCGGGTGGATGTGCAGGGGGCGTTCATGGGCGCGGCGCATGCATCCCACCGGTTGCTTCACGATCCTGTTTATTCTAACGCTAAGGCCATGCGTGAACGGGGGAGACGCGCTTGACCATCCAACACCGCCGTTGCGGACACCTGCTCGCCGTCTTGTGCCTGGTTCTGATGCCGGCCGCCGCCGGAGCGGCCGACCAAACCGCCCAACCCGACCCGGCCAAGCCGCGCCTGGACCTCGCCTCGTTCAAGCAGCCGGACTATCCGCCAGAGTCGGCGCACGCGGGCGAGGAAGGCCGTGTGGGCGTCAGCGTCCAGTGCCAGGCGGACGGAAGCGTCACCGATCCCCAGGTGGTGGAGCCCAGCGGCTACGCCCGGCTGGACAATGCCGTGCTGTCGGTCGTGCCTGGCCTGCGCTGCTTCCCCGGCCACGATGCCCAAACCGGCGAGGTCGTCACCGGCCCGGCCAAGTTCCGCTATAACTTCAAGCTGCGCACGCCACCGCCCCCCGCCAGCCTGCACCTGACGTCCGAGGACATCCGCGACCTGGTGGCGGCCGCCCGCGCCGCCAACCCCGGCGTGACCATTCCCGAGCCCACGGACAGCAAGAGCCAGCAGGTCATGTGGAACCTGGCGCTGGACGCCAAGCTGGCCCCCGGCGCCTTCAGGCGCCCCGCCTATCCGGCGGCGGCCCTGGCGCAGCGCGAGGCCGGCACGGTGGCCATCGCCTTTCTCTGCGGCGCGGACAGCCACGTCACCGCCACCCGCGTCATCAACAGCGCTGGCAGCCCCCGCCTGGACGCGGCCCTATCCGACGCCGTGCCTCCGGGCACCGCCTGTCAGCCCACCACCACCGGCGCAGACCATACGCCGGTGGCCTCCTGGGGCTTCGTCGCCCACGCCTTCGTGCCGCCCGAGGCGCCAGTGGGACCCCCGCCAGCGGGCACCCAGCCTTTCTAAGGACCATGGTGCCGACCGCCATCAATTCCGTAACCATCGTCTTGGCAACAACCCGGAGAGAGACATGGCAAGGTGGTATGCCCACATCGGCAGGCTATTGTTTCTCAGCATGATGTATGACGCCTGGACCATGGAGGCCCACGCCATCCCTGCGGACTCGCCATCACCAGCTGGCTCCCCGGTCAAGCTGGACGCGAAGTCCTTCTTCGACGCGCAACCCATCTATCCTCCGGACTCCATTGCCGCGCAGGAGGAAGGACGCCTCGTCTTCATCGTATTGTGCGACGTCGACGGCACCGTCAGCGACGCCGTGATCATGGAAAGCAGCGGCCACGAGCGGTTGGACCAATCCTTGCTGACCGCCGCCCGTGCCCACCGGTGGGGGTGTGCCATCCATGACGCCAACGGCGACCCGCCAGACGGCATTCGGCGGGCCATTTGGGGCAGCACCAAGATAGCGTATCGCTTCCAGCTGCAGATGAGCGATGGAAGCCGCCCCACGCCAAACCGGCCACCACCTCCGGAAGCAGCGGTACAGCTGGAAACGGTGACGCCGCCGGTCTATCCGGCTGCCGCACGCGCCGCCGGGGAGCAAGGCCGGGTCGACCTGCGCTTCCTCTGCCAACCCGACGGCCGGCTGAGTGACATCACGATCGACCATTCCTCCTCACACGCGGATTTGGACCAAGCGACCCTGGCCGCGGCGCAGAGCGGGAAATGGCGTTGCCAGCTGCCGGCGGATAGCCGAGAGGCCACGGTGGGGTCATACAGCCACACGTTCCGCCTCTCCCCGGTGCCGCCGCAGCCAATCCCGCCCCCTCCGCCACCGCCGTCAAAGCCGATGCCGTTCTGGGAACGACAATTCTTGCCGCAGTTGCCGGTTGAGATCAGCAGCGCTGCCCTACCGCGCCTTCCAGTGCCGTATCCCCCTGAGTCCGTAAGACTGAAAGAAGAGGGCCGGGTTCGCTTCACAGCCTTTTGCAACGACGCTGGGATGTTCACGTCCGCGCACATCCAGTCGTCCAGCGGCTATAAAAGGTTGGACGATGCGCTGCTGGCCGCCGTGGACTCTCATCGCTGGCGATGCGCGAATCCCAAATCGGCCAAGCCGCCGCTCACCTCCCTCGTCGAGGCCGAGTATCTGTTCCGACTACCCGCGCGGCAAAAGGGCGGCCCGCGCGTTCGTGACAAGCCACTGCCGAAACCTTGAGCTGCGACAACCCTCTTTCACTTCTGCAACGTTTATCTCTTGGGGATGAGAAGGGGGACTTCATGCGGACTAGCGGAAGCCAGGCGGTCATTAGCGGCATCCTGGTTGCGGTAGCTTGTTGGCCGTTAACTCAAATGTCATCGTTGGCTGAACCACCGGAGAGGGTCTTCAGGCCGGCATGGTCGTCAATAATATCCGACTTTCCTTTCGCGCATGATGAATCGTTCTACTTCGGCTTTGCCGCCATCCCCCAGGGTGCCGCACTCGATGTCCCGTCTTTCCGCCGCTTCCCTCCGGTTTATCCCTTGGAGGCGGTGAGACTGAAGAACCAGGGCCGGGTTAACTTCATCGCGCTCTGTGATGCGAAGGGTGTTGTCACCTCCGCCGAGATCCCGCGGAGCAGCACACATCCTGAATTGGACGATGCCGTACTGGCGGCTGCCCAATCCGGCCAGTGGCGCTGCAAACCAGCTCTCGTAAATGGACTGCCTGAAACCTCATGGGCGAAAGCGAGTTTCCGCTTCCGTCTCAGCGACGTTGGGAAAGCCCGCGCACACCAGGCGGCCGCCGTCCGCACCCCCTCACCCCAGCGTCCGCCGCGCCCGTAACGCCGCGGTCAGCGTGCCGTCGTCCAGGTAGTCCAGCTCGCCGCCCACGGGCACGCCGTGGGCCAGGCGGCTGATGGCGACGTTCAGGCCGGAGAGGCGGTCGGTCAGGTAGTGGGCGGTGGTCTGGCCGCCGGCGGTGGCGTTCAGCGCCAGGATGACCTCGCGCACGGCCACGCCGTCCGTGCCTTGGGCCACGCGGGCCAGCAGGCCGGGGACGGCCAAGTCGTCGGGGCCGATGCCGTCCAGCGCCGACAGGGTGCCGCCCAGCACGTGGTAGAGGCCGCGATAGGCGCCCGTGCGCTCCAGCGCCCAGAGGTCGCCCACTTCCTCCACCACGCACAGGATGGTGCGGTCGCGGGAGGCGTCGCGGCAGACGCCGCAGGGGTCGATCGTGTCCAGGTTGCCGCAGACGGGGCAGGTGCGGATGCGGGCGGCGGCCCCGGCCAGCGCCTCGGCCAAGGGATCCATCAACTGCTCGCGCTTCTTGATCAGGTGCAAGGCGGCGCGGCGGGCCGAGCGCGGGCCCAGGCCCGGCAGGCGCGACAACAGCTGTATCAGGCGGTCGATTTCAGGGCCGATCATGGCCCCAAGATAGGGGCTGTGCCGGCTTTGTTCCAGCCCGGCTTTGTTCCAGCGGGAAAATGAAAACGCCGGGCCCGTCGCCAGGCCCGGCGTTCAAAACCACACCCTGAAGGGCGGCGCCGATCAGAACGGCAGCTTCATGCCCGGCGGCAGCTTCAGGCCGCCCATGAGCTTGTTGGTCTCTTCGGCGATGTGCGCCTCGACCTTGCCCTTGGCGTCGTTGAAGGCGGCGACCAGCAGGTCCTCCAGCACCTCGATGTCCTCGGGGTCGACGACGGACTTGTCGAGCTTCACCTTCTTCAGCTCGCCCTTGCCGTTGACCACGACGCGGACCATGCCGGCGCCGGACTGGCCGTCGGCCTCGATCTCGCCCAGCTTGCCCTGCATTTCCTGCATCTTGGCCTGCATCTGCTGGGCCTGCTTCATCATCTGGCCGATGTTCTTCATGGCCTAAAAATCTCCTTCCCAGTCGCCGTCGCTCATGTCGGGCGGGGCGTCGAAATACGGGTTGTCGGGGGCATCCATACCGCCATCCTCGTAAGAAGGGAAGGCGGGGGTGAGGGCGGCCTCTTCGGCGGCGGCCTTGGCGGCCGCCGCGGCCAGCTGGTCCAGGTCGCGCACCGCCGCCATCCTGGCGCCGGGGAACGCGGCCATCAGGGCCTGCACCAAGGGGTTGGCCGCGGCCTGTTCGCGGGTGCGGTTCTCCGCCGCGCGGTCCTGGTCGCTGAGCGTGGGTTCGCCAGGCGCGCTGGAGACCGTGACGATCCAGCGCCGGCCGGTCCATTCCGTCAGCAGCTGCCCCACGCGGCCGGCCAGGTTGGGCACGGCCATGGCGGTGGGCCGCAGCTCGATCAGCCCCGGCTCGAACTTCACCAGGTGGACCATGCTCAAGAGGTTACCCTGTAGCATGCCCTCGCGCCGGGCGCCGAACAGCTCCGCCACCTCGCGGAAGGATTTGGGATCGGCCGGGGGTAGATCCGGAACGGGCTCCATCACAGGGGTGGGGGCGACCACGGGAGCCGCCTTCACCGCACCGGCCAGGCCGCCGCGCAGGACGGCCATGGGGGCGCCATTCGGGCCGCCGCCGCCGGCCATGGCCATACCGCGCGCCGTGGCGCCGCCGCCCCCCATGGTGCCGCCGCCCATCGGCGCGCCGCCGCCATTCCCGCCCGTGGTGGGCACACCGCCCTCCATCACCTTGCGCACCAAATCACCCGGGCTGGGCAGGTCGGCGGCGTAGGCCAGGCGGATCAGCACCATTTCCAGGGCCTGCATGGGTACCGGCGCCTGCTGCACCTCGCCCAGGCCCTTCAGCAGGATCTGCCAAGCACGGGCCAGGGCCGGCATGCCCAGCTTGGCCGCCAGGTCGCCGCCGCGCACCCGCTCCATCTCCGGGATGCCCTGGTCCTGGGCCGTGCCGGGAACCACGCGGGCGCGGGTGAGGAAATGGGTGAAGTCCAACAGGTCCTGGGCGATGACCACCGGGTCGGCGCCGCGCTTGTGCAGATCGTCCAGCACGGCCAGCGCGTCGGCCGGCCTGCCCGACAGGGTCGACTCGAACAGATCCACCACCAGGGTGCGGTCGGCCAGGCCCAGCATGTCGCGGACCTGCAGGCCGGTGACCGTGCCGCCGCCCAGCGCTATGGCCTGGTCCAGCAGCGACAGGCCATCACGCACCGAGCCATCGGCAGCGCGGGCGATGAGGCTCAGCGCCTCCGCCTCCACCGGCACCGACTCCTGCGCCGCGATACGACCGAAATGGGCCTGCAGCGTACCCTGGTCCACCCGGCGCAGGTCGAAGCGCTGGCAGCGCGACAGCACCGTCACCGGCACCTTGCGGATCTCGGTGGTGGCAAAGACGAACTTCACATGGGGCGGCGGCTCCTCCAGCGTCTTCAGCAGCGCGTTGAACGCGCTGCGCGACAGCATGTGGACCTCGTCGATGACGTAGACCTTGTAGCGGGCACCAGCGGGGGCGTAGCGCACGCCCTCGATGATCTCGCGGATGTTGTCGACCGAGGTGTTGCTGGCCGCGTCCATCTCGATGACATCGACGTTGCGGTCCTGTGAGATGGACACGCACTGCTCACACACGCCGCAGGGGCTGACGGTGGGGCCGCCCTGGCCATCCGGGCCGATGCAGTTCAGGGCCCGGGCGATGATGCGGGCGGTGGTGGTCTTGCCCACGCCGCGCACGCCGGTCAGCATGTAGGCTTGGTGGATGCGCCCCGACTGGATGGCATTGCGCAGGGTGCGCACCAGCGCGTCCTGACCGATCAGCTCATCGAAATTGCGGGGGCGGTACTTGCGGGCCAGAACCCGGTAAACGGCATTACCGGCGGCGGTGTCGGAAGCGGAGGAAAGCGGGCTTTGATCGGTCACGGGATCGCTCAACCCTTCCGGCGCTGGCAGGGACAGGGCGCGCCGGCGGCTAGCGCCGGGTGCCCGCCTAGGGGCTTCTCATTTTATGAGGTGGGAGGCTGGACATGCGACCCGCGCCGAAACTCGTTACGGCTGCTTCCTTCCGGACCTGACCGGGTTGGCGAGGGACACGTCCGCCGCCAACCTCCCGCCGCCATATATCGGCATCGACCCGCCCCATAGCAAGTGAAAAGGCGGCAGGGCCGACCCGCCCCTTCCGATGCGCCGCATGACGAGGGGTGGCCTTGCCCGCTCCGGCCCCATCATGAGACGAATGGTGATCATGACGAACCGGTCCCAGAAAAACTTCTACACCGGCGCCGGCCTGGACCGCGCCACCATCGCCCGCAAGCAGGCCGACTGGCTGGCCCAGCGCCTGGCGGCCCCCGAAAGCCGTTTCCTGGCCGTCTGGCGCGGCCTGTTCCTGGTGGCATCACCGCCGCAAGGGACGCCAGAGGAAGCGTCGGTTCAGCCCGTCTATCTGGACCCAGCCAGCCCGTGGTGGCGCGAGGCCGCGACCCTGGCCCCCGCCTTCCTGGGCGTGGAGGGGGACGTCGCCCACTTCGCCGTCGACTTGTCGGGGCTGGAGGAAGGCCATCCGGACCTGCTGGGCCTGGGCACACCGACGGAGCTGCGCACCTTGGCTCATCAGGTGGACCGGTCCACGGCCAGCCTGCTGGCCTATGTGCGCGGTCTGCTGGGCTGGCATCAGCGTCACCGCTTCTGCGGCGTCTGCGGCACGGTGACAGAGGTGATCGAGGGCGGGCATGTCCGCCGCTGCACCAACCCCGACTGCAAGACGCTGCACTTCCCCCGCACCGACCCGGCCGTGATCATGCTGGTGCACGATGGCGACCGCTGCGTCATGGGCCGGCAGGCCCGATTCGGCCAAGGCATGTATTCCACCCTGGCCGGCTTCGTGGAACCGGGCGAAAGCCTGGAGGAAGCGGTGGCGCGCGAGGTGATGGAGGAGGCCGGCATCCAGGTGACGGACGTGCGCTACCAGTCCTCCCAGCCCTGGCCCTTCCCCTCCTCCCTCATGCTGGGCTTCCACGCCCGCGCCGTGACCACGGAGCTGAAGGTGGATTTGGAGGAGCTGGAGGACGCGCGCTGGTTCACCCGGGAGGAGGTGCGCGAGGCCAGCCTGCGCCGCGGCCCCCTGGACGGATCCTTGCGCCTGCCCCCGGCCGACAGCATCGCCCGCCGCCTGATCGAGGATTGGCTGGAGGGCGAGGTTTAGGCTATCGACCAAATCGGGGGAGGAACCATGTCGGGGGAAACGCAGACCAGCACCTGGCCGCTGCCCAAGTTCTATTTCTCGGTCCAGCTGGGCAACGGCGTCGCCGCCACGTTCCAGGAAGCAGCGGGACTGGATACCGATGCCCAGCCCACCCCGGCATCAGGCCCGCTCGGGAACGTGACCCTGCGTAAGGGCGCCGTCACCAACGGCAGCGCCCTGTGGGACTGGTTCAACCAGATCAAGCTAAACACGATCGCCCACCAGACAGTGGTGATCAACCTGCGGGACGAGGCCGGCGCAGTGGCGATGGGCTGGACCTTGAACAACGCCTTCCCCACCAAGATCACCGGCGCGGACCTGAAGTCCGAAGGCAACGAGGTGGCCGTGGAGTCGCTGGAGGTCGCCTTCGAAACCCTGGTGATCACAGCACCTTAAGGCGTGGTGCAAGAACCCCCATAAGCGTCGGCATAGGGCTTGCCAAAGCAGGCCAACAGGCCATCGACGATTCCCATGTTCATGGGCCAGCTCAGCATCATCATGGAATCGCCTGTGGTGTCCGATTCCAGTGGCGGCCGTGGAACATGGCTCAGGCGATCCCGCGCCGCCTGCAACGCTGGCCGGTCGTGGCGCAGGAAGGCCAAGGTCGCGTCGACGTACGCATTCCACGCCTGGGCCCGGGATGTGTCGCGCGAATCGTGAGACTGTTCCATCAACGTGAGGGCGGCGGTGTCGCCGGCGAGGGCCCGCACCTGTCCCTCGTGCCAGTACAGGATACGTGCCGGCTCCTGCGGATGGGCGGCCCGGTAATCGCGCAGCAGGTCGGCCGCCGCCATCAGACAGCCCGGCTTCTCCGCGATGGGGCGCCATCCCCCGGTGAGATCCTGGTCGAACGCCTGCCCGTCCAAGGCCAGCAGCGCGGCCCGGTCAGGCACGCAGGCATCAGCCGCCAGCGCTGACACGGCAGCAAGGGACAGAGAAACCAGCAGCACGGCCGGACACCACACCTTCATGGGCACACCACCATCGCGATTGACGGGTGGGATGCTAACCCAAAAAGTGTCAGCCGCCCATGATGGCCAGCGCCTGGGCATGCGCGCGGGCGTCGCCGGACGCCACCACCTCACCCACCGCCCCCAGCACTAGGTCGCGGCCCTGCCAGTCGGTCATGCGGCCACCGGCGCCCTCGACCACCGGCACCAGGGCCGCCCAGTCCCAGGGCGCCAGGTCGCGCTCCACCGAGATGTCCAGCCAGCCGTTGGCCACCTGGGCGTAGCCGTAGCAGTCGCTGCCGTAGACGACGTAGCGCGAGGCGGCTTTCAACTGGGCGAAGCGTTCCGCCTCCACGCCCTTGAACATGTCCGGGCTGGTGGTGGTTACCGTCGCCTCCGCCAGGGTGGCGCAGGCGCGGGTGCGAACGGGCGTGCCGTTGAAGCGGGTGGGACGGCCCACGCCGCCGATCCAGCGTTCCCCCAGGATGGGCTGGTCGATGACGCCCAGCACCGGACGGCCGTGGCGCAGCAGGCCGATCAGGGTGCCGAAGATGGGCCGGCCGGTCATGAAGCTCTTGGTGCCGTCGATGGGGTCCAGTACCCAGACATACTCCCGGTCCAGGCCGTGGGTACCCAGCTCCTCGCCCAGGATGCCGTCGTCGGGGCGCTCGGCCGCCAGCAGGGCGCGCAGCGCCTCTTCCGCCTGGCGGTCGGCGATGGTGACCGGCGTCAGGTTGGACTTGGCGTCGATCTCCACATCCGCCCGGAAATAGCGGCGGATGACGGCGCCCGCCGACTCGGCCATGCGATGGACCAGGGCGATGAACTCTTCTGGAACGGGCGTCGTCATGGGTTCTTCCTGGGCTGCGGGACATGCAAAGAGGGGCGGCCCCGGCCGGGACCGCCCCTGCTTTTATACCGGAGAGACCGCCGCCTCAAACCCAAGGCGGCCGGCTATTCCTTAAGCGCACCCGCTTGTCACGGCAGCGGGGCCGGGCTGTCGGCCTGGGCCCGCAAGTAGGCGATGACGTCGGCGCGGTCCTTGACGGACTTGAAGCCGGCGAAGGTCATCTTGGTGCCCGGGGCGTAGGTCTTGGGGCTGGCCAGGAACTCGTTCAGCTTTTCGTAATCCCAGGTGCCACCCAGCTTCTTGATGGCGTCGGAGTAGGCGAAGCCCTCCATATGGCCCTGCTTGTTGCCGATGATGCCCCACAGGTTGGGGCCCACCTTGGCCGGGCCGCCTTTGTCGAAGGTGTGGCAGGCCTGGCAGACCTTGGTCAGCTTGGCGCCGTTATCGGCGCTGGCAGCGGCCAGCAGCGGGCTGACCGGGTCCGGCTTGGCCGGCGCCGCCGGTTCGCCACCCGCGGCCGGGGCCGCCTCCACGCCTTCGATCTTGTACACGTTCTCGGTCAACATCGTCGGGTGCACGGCCTTCTTGGCGATGAACCCCGCCAACAGGGCGATCAGCGCGCCCAACAGAATGGCCATGGAAATCTTGTTGAAGAAGCTACCCGCCATCAGATCAAGCCCTCATGTCCCACGCTGTTTGCCGTTCGCGTGCTGGTTATGGTTCCTGCGCGTCCAGGTTAACGCCAGGTGGTGACGCTTGTCGATGCCCGGGGCCGTTATGGTCCGGCCATCATTCTCCCAAATTCCGGGCGACGATAAGCGGCCTGTTCAACCAGGGCAAGATAGTTCGGCGCCCTGCCTGCAAACCGGCTTGACCATGGGAGGTAAATGTCGCACGCCTGCCCCAGCCATGAGCCAAATCAAATCGTAGGCCGAAGCCCCATGTCTTCAAGCCCCGCCGCCTCGCCGTTGGGCGCGCCCAAAGCCCCCATCGTGATCATTCCGGCGCGGATGGCCTCCACCCGGCTGCC
Source organism: Nitrospirillum amazonense (assembly GCF_007828035.1). Classification (GTDB taxonomy): domain Bacteria; phylum Pseudomonadota; class Alphaproteobacteria; order Azospirillales; family Azospirillaceae; genus Nitrospirillum; species Nitrospirillum amazonense. The sequence continues at coordinate 115,424 of NZ_VITV01000004.1, forward strand.
GAACAAGCCGCTGGCCGACATCGGCGGCGCGCCCATGATCGTGCAGGTGTGGCGGCGCGCGGCGGAGGCCGACATCGGCCCGGTGCTGGTGGCGGCGGCGGAAAAGGAAATCGTCGAGGCGGTGCGGGACGCCGGCGGCCAGGCGGTGCTGACCAACCCCGACCACCCCTCCGGCTCCGACCGCATCCACGAGGCGCTGCGCCTGGTGGACCCGGAGGGGCGGCACGACGCCGTGGTCAACGTCCAGGGCGACTTGCCGACGGTGGAGCCGGCCACGGTGCGCGCCGCCTTCGGCCCGCTGGCCAATGGGCAAGTGGACATCGCCACCCTGGCGGTGGAGATCACCGTGGAGGAGGAGCGGCACAATCCCAACGTGGTCAAGGCGGTGATCGAGCTGGCGCCGGGCGCCCGCGTGGGCCGCGCCCTGTACTTCACCCGCACCACCACCCCCTGGGGTGCCGGCCCGCATTATCACCACATCGGCCTTTACGCCTATCGCCGCGAGGCCCTGGCCCGCTTCGTCGCCCTGCCCCCCGCCGCCCTGGAGCAGCGGGAAAAGCTGGAGCAGCTGCGGGCGTTGGCCAACGGCATGCGCATCGACGTGGCGGTGGTGGACGCGGTGCCCCTGGGCGTGGACACGCCGGAGGATCTGGAACGGGCGCGGGCCCTGATCGGCAGCATGACGGCCCCGTAAAACAAGCGGCATGAGCCATGGGTCATGCCGTTGTAGGCTGCGACCCCGATATACGGGAAAGGGCCGCCGGAGCTTTCCGGGAAGCGAAGCGGACTGGAAAGCAAGGAAGCCAAGGCTACGCACGTGGCCGCCCGGCGCTTGAGGGGGAAAAGAATATGTCCGACGCCGCCGAGAACAGCATCGCCTACCAGGGGGCGCCGGGCGCCAATTCCGACATGGCGTGCCGGCAGGTGTTTCCGGACATGGTCCCCCTGCCCTGCCATTCATTCGAGGACGCCTTCGCCGCCGTGACGGAGGGCCGCGCCCGCCTGGCCATGATCCCCATCGAGAATTCGGTGGCCGGCCGCGTGGCCGACATGCACCACCTGCTGCCCCAGGGCGGCCTGCACATCATCGGGGAGCATTTCCAGCGGGTGGTCCATTGCCTGGTGGCGCCTAAAGGGGCCACGATCGAGGGCCTGAAGCAGGTTCATTCCCACATCCAGGCGCTGTCGCAATGCCGAGGATACCTGCGCACCCATGGCATGGCGCCTGTCACCCACGCCGACACGGCCGGTGCCGCCGCCGACGTGGCCAAGTGGGGCGACCTGACCCAGGGCGCCATCGCCTCGGAACTGGCGGCCCAGATTTACGGGCTGGAGGTGCTGGCGCGCGGCATCGAGGATGCGGAGCACAACACCACCCGTTTCCTGATCCTGTCGCGGGAGCCCAAGCCGGCGACGCGCGGGGCAGGCCCCGTCATCACCAGCTTCGTCTTCCGCGTGCGCAGCGTGCCGGCGGCCCTGTACAAGGCCATGGGCGGCTTCGCCACCAACGGCGTCAACATGACCAAGCTGGAAAGCTATATGGTGGGCGGCCGCTTCACCTCCACCCAGTTCTACGCCGACGTGGAAGGCCACCCCGAGGACCGCCCCCTGCGCCTGGCGCTGGAGGAGCTGGACTTCTTCGCCCGCGAACTGAAAATCCTGGGCGTCTACCCCGCCCATCCCTTCCGTTCCGAAAGCAGCCAGCGCGACGACGGGCAGGATTAAGGAGTCTTCCCGATGGCCCTGCTGTTCGTCTCCGCCCACGACCACGCCGCCGACTGGGTGAACGAGCTGAACGCCCAATTGCCTGAGCTGGACGTGCGGGTATGGCCGGAGGGCATGGGCGACCCGGCGGAGATCGACTACGCCCTGGTCTGGAAGCCGCCGGCGGGCCTGCTGGCCAGCCTGCCCAAGCTGAAGGTCATCTTCTCGCTGGGCGCCGGGGTCGATGCCCTGCTGGCCGACCCCACCCTGCCCGACCTGCCGCTGGTGCGCATGGTGGAGCCGGGCCTGACCGAGGGCATGACCGAATATGTCTGCCTGCATGTGCTGCGCTGGCATCGCGACGCCCCCCTGTTCGAGGCGCAGCAGCGGGCGGCGCAGTGGAAGCAGCTGACCCACCAGCACCTGGCGCGGGAACGCAGGGTGGGCATCCTGGGCCTAGGCGCCCTGGGCAGCGACGCGGCGCAGGCCCTGAGGGCCCTGCGCTTCGACGTGGCCGGCTGGAGCCGCTCAGCCAAGCACCTGGACGGCATCGCGACCTATCATGGGGCCGGGGGCTTGGCGCCCTTCCTGGCGCGCACGGACATCCTGGTCTGCCTGTTGCCCCTGACGCCGGACACGGAGAACATCCTGGACGCGGGCCTGTTCGCCCAGCTGCCCCGGGGTGCCGTGGTCATCAACGCGGCCCGGGGGCGCCATCTGGTGGAGGAAGATCTGCTGGCGGCGCTGGACAGCGGCCACCTGGCGGGTGCCACCCTGGACGTGTTCCGTACGGAACCGTTGCCGACTGACCATCCCTTCTGGACCCACCCCAAGGTGACCGTCACCCCCCACGTCGCCGCCATCACCCAGGCGCGCACGGCGGTGGAACAGGTGGTGGGCGGGCTGAAGCGGCTGGCCGCCGGCCAGCCGCTGATCAACCTGGTGGATCGGCGTCTCGGCTATTGAACGAGGCCGGACTGGCCGCCGCCTTCGGACAAGTCGACCAAGGCCTCGATATCCACCAGTTCCACCATCTGATCGGGCAACAGCCGGATGAGGTGGGTGGTCTTGAGCTTGGTGAAGGCGCGAGAGACCGTTTCCATGGTCAGCCCCAGGAAATCCGCGATGTCGGTGCGGGTCATGGGCAGCGGGATGCGGCAATGGTCCTGAGGCTCGGGCGTCACCCGCCGGGCCTGGCGCAACAGGAAGCTGGCCAGCCGCTCCGGCGCGGTCTTGCGCCCCAACAGCAACATCTGCTCCTGTGCCACCTGCAGTTCGGTGGCGGTGGCCGCCAGCAGGCGCAGGCGCAATTCCGGATCCCGGTCCAGCAGCGTGTCGAACTGCGTGCGGGACAGGCGCCGCAGGGTCACGGGCGTGACGGCCTCGGCGGAATAGAGATAGGTGCCGCCTGGGGCCAGCCCCAGCATGTCGCCGGGCTGCAGGAAGCCCACGATCTGCCGCCGGCCGTCGGCCATCATACGCAGGATGCGGACCATGCCGGAGGTGATGATGCGCACGCTGCTGGCCGTATCGCCTTCCGAGAAGATCACCTGGTCCCGGCTGTAGGCGGAAGCCTCGTCCGCCCAGGGGGCGAATGGGCCGGCCGATGCGGCCCGGCTGGCGGACGGCGCCGGCAGGACGGTGAAGACGGCCGGGCTGGGCTGGCGGGGGGCGGTCGGGGCGGTGGCGAGCGATGGCGTCATCTGGGGGCTCCCGTTCATGTCGGGCCTGAACCAGCCCGTCGTCGTTCCGTGAGAGAACCCTAGCGCCCAGCGTTCCACCTGATGAGTTCGGTCTTCTACCTACGTAAAACCCCTTATGGGCGCAAAGCCCCTATGGACGCAAAACCAGGGTCCGTCAGGCAGGGCCGCCCAGCAGCCGCCGCAATTCATCCAGCAGCCGGCCGGTATCGACGGGCTTGTCCAGGAAGCCGGCCACCCCCGCCCGAAGGGCCCGGTCGCGCGTCTCCGCCTCCATGTTCGCGGACATCATCAGGACAGGCACGTCGCGCAGCAGGGCGCGATGCCCCTCGACGAACTCGACGCCCGTCATGCCGGGCATATGCTGGTCAAGCAGCAGGCACCCCGGACCGCCATCGAAATCGGCGGCGAAGTCCTGGCAGGAGGCGTAAAGATCGACCTCAAAGCCGTACAGCCGCAGCAGGAACTTTAGGGAGTCGCGGACGGACTCGTCGTCATCAACGACATGGATCCGTCCCGCCGCGATCTCGGCCACATCAAATCTCCTAGAGGCGTTACACCGGCGGCGGTGATGCCAACCCCGCCGACCCATTGAGGTTAAGGTGTCGACGCCTACAGGAGTAATAAGGGTTTCCCCGTATTCCGGGCGGGTTTGACGCGGATCAACCCGCGTTCGGGCGAATACCTGCCGCCAGCGCCAGCCGCACCAGGTGGGACAGGCTGCTGGCGCGCATCTTTTCCATCACCCGGGCGCGGTGGATTTCAACGGTGCGCGGGCTGATGGACAGGTCGAAGGCGATAATCTTGTTGGGCTTGCCATCGACCAGCCCCTGCAACACATCCAATTCCCGCGGCGTCAGCGCATCCAGGCAGGCCAGCGCCTCCGGCGACGGCGTCTCCGTCCCGGTGGAAGGGGGAGACGCGTCGGCCACGGCACGGGGCCGGGACAGCGCCGCCTGGAGGGACGTGAGCAGCGTCTCCTCCTCGAACGGCTTTTCGATGAAGTCCAGGGCGCCGGCCTTCATCGCCGCCACCGCCAGGGGGACGTCGCCATGGCCGGTCATGACGATGACCGGAAGGGTGGACCCACCCGCGACCAGCCGTTCCTGGACCTCCAGCCCCGTCAGGCCGGGCATGCGCACGTCCACCACCAGGCAGGCGCAGCGTGCGGGCGCGTCGGAGTCCAGGAACTCCAGGGGTGAGGAAAAGACCGCGACCTGGTAGCCCGACGCCATCAGCAACAGCCGCAGCGAATCCCGCACGGCGGCATCGTCATCCAGCACGGCGATGATCGGCTCAGGCGTCATGGTTTCTCTCGGTCTCAGGCAGCAGGGGTAGCGTGAAACGGAAGGTCGCGCCGCCGTGTTCGTTACGTTCGGGCCATAGCCGCCCGCCATGGGCCTCGACGATGGACCGGCTGATCGACAGCCCAACCCCCATGCCCCGTTCCTTGCCGGAAACGAAGGGCTGGAACAGGCGGGCCATGGCGGCCTCATCCAGCCCATGGCCGGTGTCGGCCACCGCGATCTCCATGAACCCCGCGCCATCCGGCATCGCCGTGATGGACAGGATGCGTTCCGGCCGCCCCTCCATCGCCTCGACCGCGTTGCGGATGAGGTTGAGCAGCACCTGCTGGATCTGGATTTTGTCGATGACGGCGCGCAGGTCCTGCCGCTGCAGGCGCAATTCCATGCGCACACCGCTTTCGCGCGCGCCGACCAGGGCCAGGGCGGCCGCCTCCTCGATCAGGCCATCCAGGCTTTCCGCACGCCGGTCGGTACCGCCCTTGGCGATGAAGTCGCGCAGGCGCCGGATGATCTGCCCGGTCCGCAGGGCCTGCGCCGACGCCTTTTCCATGGCCTCCCGCGCCAGGGGCATGTCGATGGCTTCCGGCCGCTCCAGCAGCCGCAGGGACGCCTTGATGTAGTTGACCACCGCCGTCAGCGGCTGGTTCAGCTCATGCGCCAGGGCCGACGCCAGCTGCCCCATGACGCTGACCCGGCTGACGTGCAGCAGTTCCGCCTGCAGCTGCTGCAGCCGCCGCTCCACCGCCTGGTGTTCCGTCAGGTCGTGGATGAAGCCGGTGAACAGACGCTCGCCCTCCAGGTCCACGGCACCGACCGCCAGTTCCATGGGGAACACGGTTCCGTCGCGGCGCTGGCCGGAGACGATGCGGCCCACGCCGATGATCCGCTTCTCCCCTGTGGCGAGATAGCGGGCGATGTACTGGTCGTGCTGCTCCCGGTAGGGCGAGGGCATGAGCATGCTGACGTTCCGCCCCTGCACCTCGGCCTCGGCATAGCCGAACAGGCGCTGGGCGGCCGGGCTGAACGAGCGGATCAGCCCCTGGCCGTCGATAACGATAAGGGCGTCCGGGATGGTCTCAATGATGGAAGCCAGGCGCGCCTCGCGGTTGCGCAGGGCCTGTTCCGCCGCCCGCCGGTCGCTGATGTCGCGGATGATGCCGATATAGGCGGGGGGCCCGTCCTGCAGCGCCTCGCCCACCGACAGTTCCATGGGGAAGGTGGTGCCGTCCCGGCGCAGGCCTGTGACCTCGCGGCCGATGCCGATGATCCGCTTTTCCCCGGTGGCGCGGTAGCGGGCCAGATACTGGTCGTGCTCTTCCTGGTAGGGGGCGGGCATCAGCATCTTGACGTTACGGCCCACCACCTCCGCCGCCGTCCAGCCGAACAGGCGTTCGCAGGCGGGGTTGAAAGACTGAATCGTGCCCTGGCCATCGATGACGATCACGCCATCGGGCACGGTATCCATCAGCGCGCGGAAATGGGGTGAAAGCATGGGGGTCTCCCGTCCGTTCCACCATATGTCGTGGCACAAACGTTTCCCATACCAAACTAATCAAGCCCTACGTCAGGTTGATCTTTTCCGACTGCCCACCCGAGAAACACGAGGCGCCTGACCGTCCGATGCCCTCACCCCAGCCGCTTGACCGCGCTGACGCCCTTGCCCGCCGCCATCCGCGCCAGGACATCGGCCAGGGGTTCGCGCACCGTGGCCATGTGATGGGCATTGGCGTGCACCAGGTGGGTCTCATCCGCCATGATGCCGACATGGCCGGGGAAGAACACCAGGTCGCCGCGCTGGTAGGTGTGGCCGGCGCCATCGGCCGAAACCACGGTACCCAGGGCCGCCTGCTGCTGGTCGCTGTCGCGCGGGCACGGCAGGCCCGCGGCGTCCAGCGCCAACTGGATCAGGCCGGAGCAGTCGATGCCCACGCTGGTGCGCCCGCCCCACAGATACGGCGTGCCCAGCAGGCGCAGGGCGGTGTCCACCGGGTCGGCCTTCACGGTCCCGATCTCCGCCACATGCACCAGGGGGACCCAGCCACCGCCCGCCACGCCGGCGAAGCCGTTGGCCTCTTCCACCACGCACAGCGGCGCGCCCAGGCTGATCATGTCCAGCGGCGGGGTCTTCAGGTCCGGCTCGGGATGGAAGAAGCTGCGCAGGGCCGTCAGCTTGTGCGTCGGCTCCGCCAGCTCGTCATCCAGGGCCTCCAGCTGCAGGTAGCCGACATAGCCGTCGGTGGCGTTCTGGCCCCAGACCCAGCCGTCCTTCTCCTCGAACACCGTGAAGACCTCGCCGAACAGCAGCTGGCTGGACTGGCGGGCGGTGAAGGTGGGTTCTTCCTTCAGGCTGACGTAGCCGGCGCGCACCTGGCAGGGCACGCCGTCGACATAGCGCTCGGCCGTGACCTTGCCGTAAAGGTGGGCGGAGGCGAGGTCGGAACGATAAGGGTTCACGCGCGGGTCGAGAACCGGCGTGGTCTTGGGCTTGCTGGACATCTCACATCATACCGGTGCGGAAACCGGCTCCGAAGCTGACGGGGGGGCGACGGGGGTCGCGGCGGCCGGCCGGGGTGCCGCGACACGTGACCCGTCCAATGCGCCCTGCACGGCGCCCGCGTCAATCACCATCTGCCCGAACTCATGCAGGAAGACGGAGCCCTTGACCGTGCGCTGGACCAGGACGTTGCGCCGATCCTCCGCGTCACGCTTGCGCTTGGTGAAGCCCAGGCGGCCCAGCCGGTCCAGGGCGCGGGTGATGGCGGGCTTGGACACGTTCAGCGTCGCCGCCAGGCCGCGCACCGTGTGGGGCGGCGGGGTCATGTAGACGGTCAGCAGCAAGGCCAGCTGGCGGGCCGAGAGGTCCGGGCTGGCGGCCCGCACGCTGGCCACCAGCGCGCCGCGCCAGAGTTCCAGGGCTTCGAGATTACGCGACATGATGCCCCCCGCACCCGGAAACGTTCATCCGGCCCGCCCGTTGTTCCGGCCCCGCCGTCATTCCGACAGCGTATCGGCCAGCCGCAACTGTCGGGAGTGTGCCGAAAGTCCCGCCCAGCGGCAAGGGCTTGCCACCCCCGAAGGGGTAGCGGAACGCTACATAATTATTTTTTATCCAAGCCGGTGCCTCCCGGTCGTTTCCCGGGAGGCGTCGGTGATTTCAGTCCTTGGCCGGGTACCGGCGGCTCAACATGGCGAAGGCGGCGCGCAGGCCCATGGCCTCGCCCCCCTCCGGCCGGCCGGGCTTGGCGCTGGCATTCCAGGCCATCAGGTCGATGTGGGCCCAGGGCGTGCCCTTGGTGACGAAGCGCTCCAGGTACAGGGCCGCCGTGATGGCGCCGCCATAGCCGCCGCCGGGCGCGTTGTTCAGGTCGGCGATCTTGCTGTCCAGCTGCTTGGCGTAGCCCTGCCACAGCGGCATGCGCCACAGCGGATCACCCGTTTCCTTGGCGGCGGCCAGGATGTCGTCGGCCAGCTGGTCGTCGTTGGCGAACAGGGCCGGCAGCTCGGTGCCCAGCGCGATGCGGGCGGCACCCGTCAGGGTGGCGAAGTCCAGGATCAGGGCGGGCTTGGCACTGTCGGCTTCCGCCAGGGCGTCGCATAGGATCAGCCGGCCCTCGGCATCCGTGTTGCCGATCTCCACCGTCAGGCCCTTGCGGGTGGTGATGATGTCCATGGGACGGAAGGCGTTGCCGGAGATGGCGTTCTCCACCGCCGGCACCAGCACGCGCAGGCGCACCGGCAGCTTGGCCGCCATGACCAGGCGCGCCAGGCCCAGCACATGGGCGGCACCGCCCATGTCCTTCTTCATCAGCAGCATGCCGCCCGCCGCCTTGATGTCCAGGCCGCCGCTGTCGAAGCACACGCCCTTGCCCACCAGGCAGACCAGCGGGTTGGCGGCGTCGCCCCAGGTGAGGTCGATGAAATGGGGCTTCTTGTCCGCCGCCCGGCCCACGGCATGGACGGTGGGGTAGTTGTGGGTCAGCAGGTCGTCGCCGACGATGACCGAAACCTCGGCGCCGAACTCCGCCCCCAGTTCCTTCGCGGTGGCGGCCAGGTCGGCCGGCCCCATGTCCTCCGCCGGGGTGTTGATCAGGTCGCGCACCAGGTAGACGGCACGGGCCATGCTGTCCACAGCCGCCGCGTCCGCGCCGGCGGGCAGCACCAGGCGAGGCAGATCCTTCGTCGCCTTGCGATAGCGGGTGAAGCGGTAGCTGGCCAGCGCCCAGCCGGTGGCGGCGGCCGTCGCCTGCTGGGGCGTCAGGCTGTCGTCCAGGGCGTAGCTGGCGCCAGCCCCTTTTGCCCCGGCGGGCAGCGTCGTGGGCAGGCCGGCGAAGCTCCACAGATCCAGCGTCTCGCCCACACCCACAAGCACCCGGTCCAATTGGCCGTCAGCCGAGGGCAGCAGCGCGGTGGCGCCAGGCTCGGCCGTGAAGCCGACGCTGCGCACCCAGGCGGCGGTGGCGGCCGGGGCCCTTTCCAGCCAGGCGTCCAGCCCGTCTTTACGCATGGGGATCAGGGTGACGGTGTCGGCGGCCTTCTGGGCCAGGAAGCAGGACAGCACGGGCGGAACCTTTCGGCTTCGGAAAGTCAGGCGCGCAGGGTTCCACATCCGGGTCCCGGTTTCAAACGCGGCGGCGTCACACCGGCGGTGACACCGCTGGCGCGAAGGGGCAACCCCCGCTACCCTCACCCGCCCGTCGCTACCGTTCCCGAGGGACCAGCCCCATGTCCGCCGACCTCACCCTGATCCTGGGCAGCAAGACCTATTCCTCCTGGTCGCTGCGCCCCTATCTGGCGCTGCGCCATGCCGGCCTGGCCTTCGAGGAGGTGGTGATCCCCCTGCGGCAGGCGGACAGCAAGGCGCGCATGCTGGCCCACAGCCCGGCGGGCAAGGTGCCGGCCCTGGTCCACCACACGGGGCCCCACCGCGCCGCCGGCGGCGACATCACGGTGTGGGATAGCCTGGCCATCTGCGAATACGCCGCCGAGCTGGCGCCTGAGGCCCGGCTGTGGCCGCAAGACGCCGCCGCCCGCGCCCATGCGCGCTCCATCAGTGCCGAGATGCACTCCGGCTTCATGGACGTGCGCCGCAACCTGTTCATGGATCTGGGCCGCACCATCGACCGTCCGGAGCGCCTGGCCAAGGCCGCCGGCGACATCACCCGCGTCCAGGCCATCTGGGCCGACTGCCTGGACCGCTATGGCGGCCCTTTCCTGTTCGGCGCCTTCACCATCGCGGATGCCATGTACGCCCCAGTCGTCACCCGCTTCCAGACCTGGAAGGTACCGCTGAGCGAAGCGTCCCAGGCCTATGTCGACGCCATCGAGGCCCTGCCCTCCATGAAGGATTGGCGTGCGGACGCCGCGAAGGAAACCGTCGTCCTGGACATGCTGCTGGATTAAGGGGTCAACCCGACGTGGGTCAGCCCGACGTGGCCAGGGTCACGTCGAAACCCTGCTCCCGGTAATAGCGTGCGGCCCCCGGGTGCAGGGGCACGGCCAGGCCGGTCAGCGCCGCTTCCTTGCGGATGCTGTCGCCCCGGGGGTGGCCCGCCACCAGCAGGCGGTGGGTATTGGGATGCCACAGCGCCTTGACGATGCCGTAAGCCAACTCATCCGGCAGGGCGGTGGTGGCCAGCCATTGGGCGCCCACGCCCAGGGTCTTGGTCTCCGGCACGCCGACATAGGCGCCGTCGCCGCCGATGGTGGTCTCGGTGAACAGGGGCAGGCCGGGGCTGAGACGCGGCAGGCGGGCGTCGATGATGGAGATGAGGCGCACGGGCAGGCGCGCCGCCACGTCGGCCACCGCCGGCAGGGGGTAGCCGCCAATGATGAAGAAGGCGTCCAACTGGCCGGAGGCCAGGCGGTCCCCCGCCGTGCCGGGGTTGAGGTAGAAGGGCTGCACCGTCTTTTCCGACAGGTCGTGCGCCTGCAGGATCAACAGCGCGGTAGGCAGGGTGCCGGAGCCCTTCTCGCCCAGGGCCACACGCCGGCCCTTGAGGTCGTTCACCGTCTTGATGGGACTGTCGCCCCGCACCACCAGGTGCACCGTCTCGCTGTACAGGTTGGCGAGCGCGCGCAGCTCGGTGAAGGGCGGCTTGCCGGCATAGGGGCCCTTGCCCTTATAGGCCAGGAAGCCGATGTCGGCCTGCACCAGCCCCGTCTCATACCGGGCGGTGCGCAGGGCCTCGATATTCTCCACCGCGCCGGAAGTGGTCTGCGCCACGGCGATGACGCCGGGAATGCCGCAGCTGCCGCCCCGGTCACAGCCCGGGCTGCCCGGCGGGTTGCTGATGGCGTTGGCCAGGATGCCGCCGATGGGGAAGTAGGTGCCGCCGGTGGTGCCGGTGCCGATGGTCAGGAAGCGGATGGATTCGGCGTGGCCACCGCGGCCGCCGCCGCCCCAGCCCAGCCCAACCGCCGCCAGGGCGCCCAGTCCCCCCACCAGCAGACGCCGCCGCGAGGGGGCGCCGGAGGGTGGAACAGCCCCCACGCGCCCCACCCCTGGGCCCTCCCCTGATGACGGGACGGGATGCCGGCTGTCGGGGACCTCGGACACGGGAAAACATCCTTTGGCGGATGGCGCGGCGGCACCGGGAAACGGGGCACGCTCGGGTAATTATTATCGCGCCCGAGGCAGGTCCCGCGCAACGTTCGAATGCCGCGACCGCACGCTTCCTTCGGCCACTGTGGCCTTAAAGCGCCACCAGCCGCAGCTCGCGCCGCAGCAGGCGGGCGCGATCCTGGAACACCCGCAACCGTACCTTGAAGTTCTCCGGCGTCGGCTGGTAGTGCATGACGATGGCCAGCCGGTCCAGGCTGCCGTCGGCGCCCTGGAAGGGCAGGCCGATGCGGGGCACGTGGTACATCACGCCCTCATCCGTGCCCACCTGGTCCTGGCCGAAGATGGGCTGGGCGTCGCGCACGATGGCCGCCTGAAAGCCCAGCGCCGCCTCCAGCATGTCGGGCGGATAGAATTCGTCAAAGTACCGGCCCGTGGGGTCGCTGCCGGCGGCCAACGCGGAGAGGGAGCCGCAGAACACCACCCGCACCCGGCCATCGGCGCGGAAGGCCGTGGTCACCGCCAGGTGGGGCAGGAAGCTGTCCGGCACCGCCGCCAGATCTAGCGCCGCCGAGGGCGGCGGCACGGCCCCGCCCCCCAGCCCCCGCCACCACGCGTAGGCATGGGCGATGGGACCGTCGGGCAATTCATCGGCACCGATGAAACCCGCGATATCCGGCAAGGGTTGGCAGGCATTCAGTGGCATAATGGAACGACCATACCGTCCAGCCCCGCTGACCGCCAGCCGCAAGACCATCATGCCTGGTCCACCTTTACGGTTAGAGGAGACAGCCCTTGAAACTTTATGGCGCCGCCCTGTCCCCCTACACCGCCCGCGTCGTGCTGGCCATCCGCGCCAAGGGCCTGGAAATTCCCCTGGTGGAGCCTCCGGGTGGCCAGAAATCGGCCGCCTTCCAGGCCATCAACCCGCTGGGAAAGACCCCGGTGCTGGATGCCGATGGCGCCCACATCCTGGAGTCCGCCGTCATTTGTGAATTTTTGGAGGATGCGTTCCCCAAGCCAGCGCTACTGCCGGCCGATCCGGTGGCGCGGGCAACCCAGCGCACGGTGGCGCGCCTGCTGGACCTGTACGTCCTGCCGCCGCTGCTGTCGCTGATGGCCCAACGGGCGACGCCCCAAAGCGGCGACGCCGCCGGCGGCGCCAACCGGGTGGCGGAGCTGACGCGGGGGCTGGACGCGCTGGAGGTGGTGGTGGATCGGGGGCCCCTGCCGGCCCCCTCGCCGGACACGCTGAGCTTGGCCGATTGCGCGCTGGCCCCCACGCTGATCTTCCTGGCGCGATTCCTGCCCCGTTATACGCCGCAGGACATGCTGGAAAAGCGGCCGGCGCTGGCGGCCCTATGGACCGCCTATGCCGCCCACCCCCTGGTCACCCCCATCGCGCGGGACATGGAGGACGCGCTGGAGGCGTTCCGCCAGCGGCGGGGCTGACGCCCCGACCGCCATTGGAGAGCGTTACTTCGCATTCATGCGCACGGCGCCATCCAGGCGAATGGTCTCGCCGTTCAGCATGACGTTGCGGACGATGGTCAGGGCCAGTTCCGCGTATTCCTCCGGCTTGCCCAGGCGCTTGGGGAAGGGGATGGAGGCCGCCAGGCTGTCCTGCACCTCCTGTGTGAAGCCCGCCACCATGGGGGTCCAGAAGATGCCGGGGGCGATGGTCATGATGCGTACGCCCACGCGGGCCAGTTCGCGGGCGATGGGCAGGGCCATGGCGTGCACGCCGCCCTTGGACGCGCTGTAGGCGGCCTGACCCACCTGGCCGTCGAAGGCGGCGACGGACGCGGTGTTGATGATCACCCCGCGCTCGCCGTCCTCCAGCGGGTCCAGCGTGCTCATGTCGGCAGCCGCCAGGCGCAGGATGTTAAAGCTGCCGATCAGGTTGATCTCGATGACCTTGCGGAAGGCGTCCAGGGCCAGCGGGCCCTCTCGGCCCAGCACGCGGCCAGCGGTGGCGACGCCAGCGCAGTTGACGGCGATGCGGGCCGCGCCATGGGCCTCGCGCGCGGCGGCGATGGCGGCGGCGGCGCTGTCGGCGCTGGTGACGTCGCAGCTGAGCGCCAGGCCGCCGATCTCGGCGGCCACCGCTTCCGCCGCGGCCAGGTTCACGTCCAGCAGGGCGACCTTGGCACCCTCGGCCGCCAGCCGGCGCGCCGTGGCGGCGCCCAGGCCCGAACCACCGCCGGTGATGATGGCGGCAACACCTTGAACCTGCATGCTTCTCTCCCAATGGTTAGGCGGGTGACCAGTCTCTCCCGGCTTTTACCCGCCTTTCTGGCAAGGATGGGCCCCCGCGTCCAGCGGGCATCCGGCACGCCGGCTGTGCGCGGGACCGCATGCGACATGGCCCATGCGTACGCACGGTTGAAGAAACCCCTTGCCATTCCGTACGGCACGGCGCAAAGGCACCGATGGGGAATCAAAGCGCGACGACGGCGATGGGGAAGGTGCCATGCGGGTTTTCAGCATGCGGCGACGCATGGCGGCGGCCTTGGCCGGCCTGGGCTTGCTGGCGGCCACGGCACGGGCGGCCACGCCCGCCCCCTTCCCCGCGGCGCAGACGCCCGAGGTGGTGCGCCTGCTGGACCAGAACTGGCCGCAGTCGGTGCGCCAAGGCTTCTACACCACCAGCCAAGGCTCGCAGCTGATGCCGTATAGCTGGTTCAAGGCGCTGGAGCGGCCGGCCTCGACCGAGCTGTTCTTCGCCGACCGGCTGGCACGCTTCAACTATCTGCCCAACGACGTCTCGGCGCAGAACCCGGAGGGGCTGCCCGTGGGCTTCGCCCTGGACCGGGGCACCGGCCCCACCTATATCGGCATGACCTGCGCCGCCTGCCACACCGGGCAGATCACCTACAAAGGCACGGCCCTGCGCGTGGACGGCGGCCCGGCCGACGCCGACTTCCAGGGCTTCCTGGTGGAGCTGTCGGCCGCCCTGGCCGATACGGTGTCGGACCCGGCCAAGTTCAACCGCTTCGCCACCCGCGTCGGCGGCGACAAGGCCGCGTTGAAGGCCAGCCTGGCCGCCTTCTCCACCGCCTGGGGCGGGTTCTTCAGCGCCGCCCTGGACGGTCAGGCGTGGGGCCCGGCGCGGCTGGACGCCTTCAGCATGATCTTCAATCGGCTGACCGGCCTGGATTTCCGCGTGCCGTCCAACGTGCTGCCGGCCCATGCCCCGGTCAGCTACCCCTTCCTGTGGAACGCCCACCAGCAGGACGCGGTGCAGTGGAACCTATCCGCCCCCAACGGCAACTACATCAAGGCGCTGGCCCGCAACGCGGGTGAGGTGCTGGGCGTGTTCGGGGCGCTGAACGTCTGCGTCGCCGGCAAGGACATCGCGGGGCAAAGCTGCCCGGGCGACCGGCGGCGCTTCGCCTCTAGGCTGTTCCCCCACATCCCCTTCTACGACAGCTCGGTCAGCGTTCCGGGCCTGATGAAGCTGGAATGGGCCATCACCCAGCTGGCGCCGCCCGCCTGGCCGTCCACCGTCTTCGGCGCCATCGACGCCGGCAAGGCGGAACAGGGGCGCCAGCTGTTCAACGAGGTCTGCGCCGATTGCCACCACATGACCCGGGCGGCCCTGAGCCAGGACGTCTGGCCCGTGATGGACCAGCGCCCCACCGACACCGACCCCACCACGTACCGCAACGCCCTGCGCTGGGCGAAGACCGGGCCGCTGCAGGGCACCCGCGCCCTGCTGTTCGGCGACGGCGGATCGGTCAGCGTGGGCGACATGCCGGCCGACGCCCAGGCCGTCAGCGTCCTGACCAACGGCGTCATCGGCAGCGTGGTGGACGGCCTGCTGAACCAGAAGGGCGGCAAACTCAACCATGACGACTACGCCAACCTGGGCCTGACGCCGCTGAGCCTGATCAAGCTGGCCATCGACCAGAAGACCGGCTCGGTCAACGACGTCGAGCAGGCCATGGGCCCGGCCTTCAAGGCCGTGCCG
The DNA here is from genome assembly GCF_007828035.1 of Nitrospirillum amazonense. Classification (GTDB taxonomy): domain Bacteria; phylum Pseudomonadota; class Alphaproteobacteria; order Azospirillales; family Azospirillaceae; genus Nitrospirillum; species Nitrospirillum amazonense. The sequence goes on from NZ_VITV01000004.1 coordinate 130,667, forward strand.
CCCGCTGGCCCGCCGGCGCACAAGACGTCCTGCGTCACCAGTGACGGCGCGGCGGGCGACCAGACGCCACCGGTCTATGAGGCGCGGCCCCTGTTCGGCATCTGGGCCACCGCCCCCTACCTGCACAACGGGTCGGTCCCTACCCTGTGGGGGGTGCTGAAATCCTCGGCCCGGCCCGACGCCTTCGCCGTGGGCAGCAGGGAGTTCGACCCCGTGCAGGTGGGCTACGTCAGTGCGGTGGGCACGCCGGGCACCTGGGTCTTTGATACCCGCCTGCCCGGCAACTGCAACCAGGGCCACGACGATTATCGCCGCGCCGACGGCAGCCAACTGACGGATGACCAGCTGTGGGCAGTCCTGGAGTTCCTGAAGATGCTGACCACCAAGGATCAGCTCTGGACCAGCGTATACTGAGGATAAGGGTGCGCCGTCGGGCCCTATGCCGGGCGGCTTACCCCTGAGGAAAAGCCCCTCCTCCGGCCCCTTTCCGTCCCCCGTCGCCGCCTTAGTTCATCCGCCGTAAGCGGCTGAACCAGAGGCGGGAGGGGCGGTGCCTGACAGTTTCTCCAGTCACGCGCCCTTCGCGGCGGCGCCCGGCCAAGCGATGCGCGGCTGGGTCGAGGCCGCCATCCCCGAAGGCCGGCTGCTGATCGGCCCCACCCTGGCCGTGCCCGCCGGCATGCGCCGCTATGCCATCACCCAGCCCTTCCGCCCCTGGCAGGACAACCGCGTCATCCACGCCCTGAACAACCTGGATGAATTCGGGCGCCAGCGGCTGCGCCTGGTGGTGGACGGCGTGGACCATCGCTGCAGCACCGGGCAGCTGATGGGCCGGGTCATGGCCGACTTCGCCAACGGCAGCCTCAGCGCCTATCTCATCCCCCACGCCACGCCGCCCATATCCCCGCCCACCACGCCTCCGCCCCACTCCGGCGCGTATGGACAGCAGGACGGCGACCCACCGGGCCAGCCGGCGCAATGGTCGATGATCGAACGCGTGGTGGGCATGCTCCGCCGCAGCATCCCCTACCTGCCGCGCGACATGCAGCAGGCGGCGAGAAGCCTGTTCACACTGGAGACGCTGTACTGGCTGGCGGGTTTCCTGGCCGCCTGGGCGGTGGGCCACGCCGCCGGCTATGGCGAGGCCATCGACGTCATCCTGCTGGGCGTGGGCTATGCCATGGTGGGCTGGTCGGTGTTCGGCGGCCTGAACGACCTGGGCCACGGCGTGGCCATGGCCACCACCGCCAAGACCGAGCATGACCTGGACGAGGCCGCGAAACGCACCGCCGCCGGCCTGACCGTGCTGACCATCAACGCCCTGATCGCCCTCATCGCCAAGGTGAAGCCGGCCTCCGGCGGCAAGCGCCCGCCGGTGGTCGAGGAAGAACCGCCACCTCCTCCGCCGCCGCCGCCGCCGGACCCGCCAGTGAAGCCGGTTGAGCCGGCGCCCAAGGCCCCAGTTTACCCTGAAAAGCCCACAGCCTATAGCGTGGCTTATGAAATGAAGCTGGACCCTAGCGACTTTGGCAAAAGCCGCTCAGTGCAGTTCAACCGAGCCAATGCGGCGCTGGACAACGCCCTTAAGAGCGATCCTGAATTCGCGGGGCAGATGGAGGAATTGATCCCCGGCGTGCAAAAGAGCGTCTCTTCCGTAGGTGGTAGGGCGACCCCGAAGGATTGGGTTTGGGAACACGCATCGACATCTACCGCCTCGGGACAACAGGGGGTCATGAGACTGGTGCCTGATTTCCAACACACCCCTGGGTCACCTTGGTGGCGCGTCCTGCATCCTGACCCTGGCGCCTCCGGTGGCTATTCCGAGTGGGCGATTCCCAATGGTGCGCCAAAGAACTAAGGATAGGTCATGGATATCAAACGCCTGAACGTCAACTTTGGTGGCACCCCCTCCCCTGGCTATCAGGGGGGCGACGCCGCTTTCAATGACGTGGCGGCGCTGGTTCATAGCGCGCTGCCCTCCAGCTACATCGATTTTATAAAAGAAGCGGATGGTGGCCATCCGGAAATCGGAAGCTTCGCGCCAGTGGGCGGTGATGCCGGCAATCTGTTCGACATCGACCTGTTCTATTCATTCGGCGATAGCCCGGGGATGAACATCAAAGCCGCTCTCGCTCGTTGGGGCAGTATCCTTGGTCAGAACGCTCTTCCCATTGGGCGGGACGGGGGCGGCAATCAAATTTACATCGATCTGACGAATGGCGGCCAATCGGTCTGGATTTTTCTGCACGACGAAGAAAATCATAGACTTAAGATAGCCAATGATTTTGAAGCCTTTATTGACCTTCTGCAGGAAAATCCGGACTTCATCTAGAGGAAGACGATGGACAGGTACACCGGCAAGCCGTTCCTACGCCTGATCGAGTGCTACATTCTGGATCTTATCGACCAGCTTGAAGACAAGCAGCGGGCGACGTTGAAGGCGATGGAGCCCAACCTGCAAAAGACCTACAGCGCGCAAGGAACGTGGCAGGAAATCGTCGCCGCTCAAATGGCGTTTACCGAGTCATTCAACGCACAAGTTCGCACGTTCTGGAACGGATATCTAAACCATGCGAGGGCCAACCACGCCTCCGTACATCCGGAGGAGTTCGTAATCTCCCTAGTCGATCAGAACTTCAACTCTGATCAATCACCCCGCTGAAACGGCGCCCCCGAATGACGACAGAGGGTGATCAATTCCAAGTCTGGCTGATGGATATGAGTGATGCGATCGAGCGCTTCCTTCAGTCCGTCCCCACGCAGGTCGCTACGCGGCTGGACTACTCGGCCGAATCGCTGAACGTGATCGAAAAGTACATTCTGGACAGATACTCCACGATCGACGACATCAAAAAGCAGAGCGAAGCCAAGATCATCGACGGCATGGCGCGCTATGTCGGCCAAGTATTTCGCAAGCACTTCGGCGGGAAATGGATCATCGATTTTTCCGACAAGAAGAATGCGTTCTACGGCCTTCCTCAGTTGTCGGGCATGCAAGAACAGCGGACGGCGTCTTGCCCGCTGACCCTGGTGACGGCGTCCACCGACCGGCGGACGGGGAAATTCATTCGGACCGTCTTTGAAAACTATCGCCAGCGGATCGCCCAGGCCCCGAAATGAACGACGCAGCATCGGCGCTGGTCATCGACCTCGTACAGGAATTCATCACCTTCCTGAACAGCCACAGCCCCGGCTGGATCAAAGGCTATTACCGGTTTCGGGCGGAGGAGGCCCGGCATGGCGCCAACGCCTCCTACACCACCGCTTCGGACGTCCAGCTCATCGGCGCGGTGAAGGCCAGCCCGCTTTACGCGGCGATGAACGAAACGGGATCTGCGCTGCTCCGCGCCCTGGGGAAGGAAACGGGTGTCTTCCTACTGACGGTGGATACCGGCGCTCAATACGACATCCGGTTCGATTGGGATGATCTGGACCGGTGGCGAATCACCAAGCTGGACGGCGGCACGGGTTTGCCAGCGGGGGCGTGACGCCCCCGCCCCTCAGCTCGGGTCCTCGATAAAGGCGATCAGCGGGGCCCAGTCCTGGCGCAGGTCGGCCAGGCGCTTGGCCTTCTGGTCGAACAGGCTGAGGCCGGCGGCGGCCGCGTCGGGGTAGGCCTGGCTGTCGCGCAGGCGGGTCACCACGCGATGGCCCACCGTGCCCAGGAAAGTGTCCAGCCGGTCGGCGGCGCGGGTGCGGGCGCGCACGCGGTTGCCCACCACCGCCACGGCCTTGCGGCTTTTGCGGATGGGCTTCAACTCGTCCAGCTTCTTCAGGAAGCGTTCCGTCGCCTGCTCGTCAAACGCGCCGGGCAGCAGGGGCAGCACGATCACGTCGGCCTCGGCCACCAGCTGTTCCACCTCCTTGGGCTTCAGGGCGGCGGGCGCGTCGATGACCAGCACCTCGGCCCCCTTAGGCACGCCGCCGATCTCCTTGGTCCAGTCCAGGGCGGCGATGACCGGGGCGGTGACCGGCCGGCGGGCCAGCCAGCCCAGGGACGACTTCTGCCGGTCCACATCGGCCAGGACGGTTTGCCGGCCGTCGGCGGCGAAGGCGGCGGCCAAGTGGGTGGCGACCGTGGTCTTGCCGACGCCGCCCTTGATGTTGGCCACGAGGATGGAAAGCATAGGGTGCCGGTTCCTTGAAATGCAGCAGTGAGGAGGGTCAGGAGGGCGGGTGCGGCCAGTGGTCCACCGGCGTCCAGAAGGGGTCAGCGTCCAGGAAGTCGTCCACCGCGCGGCAGAGTGCCTCCTCCCCCACCGCCATGTGGGCGGCGTGCCAGCCCAGCACCAGGCCGGCGCCCATGTCCCAGCCGGCGGGGCTCACGTCCTTGGCGGCGGCCAGGTCGGCCCGCAGCTCCCGGATCAGCGCGTCCATGGTGGCGACGTCGTTCAGGTGGCCCAGCCCGTCCTGCAGGCCGGACAGCCGTTCCAGATACTTGCGCACCGCCTTCTGCGGGTAGATCTCGCGGAAAAAGTCCACGGCGTAGCGCAGCTTCTTCATGGCGATGCGCAGGCCGTGGCGGGCGGGCGCGTCCAGCCGTTCGAAATGGCGGCTGCGCTTGGCGGCGCGGTGGCGCTGCCGGGTCAGCACGGCGTCGGCGAAGGGCAGCAGCGGCTGGCCAAGCCAGGCCAGGCGATCGGCCGGGGCATCATCGCGCCAGCAGCGCCCATCCACCCAGCGGCCCAGGGTCAGCAACAGCTCGGTATAGCCCGGGCCCGACACGGCGGCCCGCGCCGCCGTATGGCCCCGGCCCCGCGCCCCTTGCGCCGCCACAGCCAGCGCCTGCAGGCTTTCCTGCTCCGGCATGGCCGCCGCCACCGGCGTCAGCAATTCCTCCAGGAACACGTCCCAGGACCGGGCGGGGCCCACGGCATCGGCAAGGCCCTTCAGCGCCGTCTTCAGGGTGGTGGCCTGCGCCTCGGGCAGGATGGCCTTGAACAGGGTGAGGGCGGAGCGCAGGCGCCGCACCGCCACCCGCAGCTGGTGCACGCCCGAGGGATCGCCGGCCAGCACCGCGCCCTCGTTCGCCGCCATGTGGTGCAGGCAGGCGCGGGCCACGCCGGCCAGCGCCGCCTCCACCGTATCATCGGGATGGAAGTTCAGGGGGCCGGCCTTCACCGCCTTGGGCGCCGCCGCATCCCCCCGCGCCAGGGCGTAGCCACGCTCCGCCTTGGTGCGCAGTTCCAGGCGCAGGGGCACGGCGCGGTGCAGGGCCAGCGCCAGGTCATAGAGCACGCGGCGGTCCTGGCCCTCGGCCAGTTCAAGCTCCAGCTCCGCGATCGGCTCTTCCCGGCCGTCGGCCGCGCGGGTGACGCCCTGGTCCACCGCCACGTCCACCGCCAGGCCGGCGACGAGCGGGAGGGTGCGGGTCCAGCGCTTGACCTCGTTGCTGAAGACGGGTCCCAGGCGGCGCAGATCGACACCGCCCAGCAGGGCCTGGGCGGCGGCGTCGGTGAAGGCCTGGGGCACCAGATGCCCATCCGGCGCCGGGATTTCCCATTCCGACCGGGCCAGGGCCATGCCCCCACCGGCCGCCGGCCCCTTCAGGGTCTGCAGCACCTTAGCACCCGAGTGGCGCAGGCGCAGGCTGACGCCCCGGGCGGCAAGGTCGCCCTCCGGCGTGTCGAAATAGGTGTTGCGCAGCGTCTTGGTGACGGCGCGCGGGCCGGCCAGAACCGGCGCCGTCTTCAGCCGGCCGAGGTGCCGGGGATCGACCGCGAGCTTGAGCTCGATCTCCTGCGGGGCGGCCGCAGGCACGGAAACGGGCGCACCCTCCGCCGGATTGGCGGGGGGAACGGATGACGTCGACGGGGATTCGGGCATCTAGGCGGGGTCCGGCATTGCCAGGGGCGGCGGCCGCTTGGGGGCGCGCCCTTGTCCCCCAACGCTATAGGACGCCCCGGGCGGCGACAATATGGTGAATGGTTAAACTTTAAGCGCTCACCGGTGCGCCCATTACAAGTGACCATGCCGCACGATGGCCAGGTTGATGGCCAGGTGCACCACCACCGTCAGCACGAACCACAAGGTCCGCGCCGCCGGATACGTCGCCCGCACCGCCCACAGCTGGCCGAAGGACAGCGCCACGTGCAGCAGGCTGGGCACCGACCGCGCCACCAGCACCGTGCCCAGGGCCAGCAAGGGCGGGAATCCCAGGCTGAGACAATGGACATTGCCGGCCGCGCACAGCGGCAGCATGCCGCGCGCCAGCGCCCAGACGGCCACGCCCAGCTCCCACGCCGCCCAGGCATAGCCGGCGCTGACCGCCGCCCGGGTGTCACGGTTGCTGAGCGACAGCAGCAGGTAGCGCCCCGCCTCCTCCACGCAGGCCCCCAGGATCAACAGCAGGGTCACGGGCCCGACATGGCCGCCGGACAGGCCCAGGGCGCCCAGGTCGTGGGCGAACCAATCCTCCATGGCGGTGACCCCGGGCAGGACCAGCAAGCCGGCGGCCAGCACCCGCCCCTCCAGCACGCCCCGGCGGGCCAGCACCAGGGTCACCAGGGCCAGGATGACCAGGAAGAGGATGTAATAGATCACGCGGGCGTTCCCATTTGTTCGAGCGCCAATGAGGTAAAGCGGGCTCCGCCTTTCGGCCAGAGTGGTGTAGCGGGGCGGCTTGTGCGGTTGCAACAGGGTCCCGCCTATGCTTCCTTGGCCCCCGTCTCACGCCATTCCACCTTGATACGGGCCGGGAACCGAAGCCATGACTTTCAAGACCCTAGACGATATCGCCCCCGCCAGCCGCACCGTGCTGGTCCGCGCCGACCTCAACGTCCCCGTGCAGGATGGCCAGGTGACGGACGCCACCCGCCTGGTCCGTCTGGTCCCCACCTTGAAGGAACTGGCGTCCAAGGGCGCCAAGGTCGTGGTGCTGTCGCATTTCGGCCGGCCCAAGAACGGCCCGGACGAGAAGAACTCCCTGCGCCAGGTGGTGCCGGCCCTGTCGGACGCCCTGGGCGCCCCGGTGGCCTTCGCCGGCGATTGCATCGGCAAGCCGGCGCAGGACGCCATCCGCGCCCTGGAAAAGGGCCAGGTGCTGGTGCTGGAGAACCTGCGCTTCCACGCCGGTGAGGAGAAGAACGACCCCGCCTTCGCCGCCGAGCTGGCCAAGCTGGGCGATATCTACGTCAACGACGCCTTCTCCGCCGCCCATCGCGCCCATGCCTCGACCGAGGCGCTGGCCCGCCTGTTGCCGGCCGCCGCCGGCCGCCTGATGCAGGCGGAACTGGTGGCCCTGTCCAAGGCGCTGGGCCAGCCGCAGCGGCCGGTGGCCGCCGTGGTCGGCGGCGCCAAGATCAGCACCAAGCTGGACCTGCTGCTGAACCTGGTGGGCAAGGTCGACATCCTGGCGCTGGGCGGCGGCATGGCCAACACCTTCCTCTACGCCCAGGGCGTGGACGTCGGCGCCTCGCTGGCGGAGAAGGACATGGCCGACCAGGCCCGCGCCATCCTGGCCAAGGCCGAAGCCGGCGGCTGCCAGATCCTGCTGCCCAAGGACGGCGCGGTGGCCAAGCAGTTCAAGGCCCACGCCCCCTCGCGCATCGCCGCCCCCGGCGATATCGCGGCCGATGAGATGATCCTGGATGCCGGCCCGGCCACGGTCGCCTATTACGGCGAGAAGCTGGCCACCGCCAAGACGGTGGTGTGGAACGGCCCCATGGGCGCCTTCGAGATCGAGCCCTTCGACGCCGCCACCAACGCCGTGGCCAAGATCGTGGCCGACCTGACCAAGGCCGGCACCGTCCTGTCCGTGGCCGGCGGCGGCGACACGGTCGCGGCCCTGGAGCATGCCGGCGTGGCCGACGCCTTCAGCTACATCTCCACCGCCGGTGGCGCCTTCCTGGAATGGCTGGAAGGCAAGGAGTTGCCGGGCGTAAAGGCGCTGGAAGAGTAACCCTCAATCGCCGGGCGGCGGCATCCGCCGCCTTGGCTTCCTCGCTTTTCAGTCCGCTGACGCTCCCCAAAAAGCTCCGGCGGACGCGGTCGCGTCCTACAGCGGCATGAGGCGATCTCATGCCGCTGGCGGGTTGAACACCCCTCCCCTATAAAATTAACCAAACCGGTGCAGCTTGGCGCCGTGCGCCTTAAGCCAGGCGCGCGGTTTGTCGACGTCACCGGCCAAGTCCGCGCACAGGGCCCAGAACTTGGGCCCGTGGTTCATCTCCTTGAGGTGCGCCACCTCGTGCGCCACGACGTACTCAACGATCTGCGGCGGGGCCAGGATCAGGCGCCAGGAATAGCTGATGCGGCCGGTGGCGGAGCAGCTGCCCCAGCGGCTGCGGGTGTCGCGCACGGAGACGCCGCTGGCACGCAGTTTGGCGCGGGCAGCCGTCTCGGCCGTCAGGGCCGACAGGTGGCGCCGCGCCTCCGCCTTCAGGAAATCGGTGACGCGGCGGTTCAGAAATTCCGCCTCCCCGCCCACGCACAGGTCCAGGCTGGCCGGTCCCTCGACCAGGCGGGCGCCGCCCCTACGGCCGGGGTCGTGGCGGATGACGGCCGACCGGCCCAGCAGGGGCACCGCCATGCCATCGATGAAGGGCTGGCGCGGCGGCAAGGCTGCCAGGCGGGCGTTCACCCAATCCAGGTGGCGGCCGACGAAGCCCGCGACCTCGGCATCGCCCACGCGCGGTGGAACGGTGACGCGCACGGTGTCGGTGGCGCCGTCGACCTTGAGCGAGAGGCGCCGGGCGCGCGGGCTGCGCCGCACCTCCACCGGCTGGGTTATGCCGGCCACGCGCAATTGCGACACCGTGGTCGGCGCCACCCGCGCCTTCGTCCTGGTTTTCGGCGCTGGCCTTGTCGGGGCCGTCAGCCCCATGCCGCGCAACAGGCCCATCAACCCCATTGGTCCCGGCCCCTCGACATCCTCCGGCGGCCAAACCATGGCCCGCCACTCACCTCTATATAAGGGGTCCCGGCACGAGGCGCACCCCCATATGCGCCGCCCGCCGGTGTGAACGGGACGGGCGGTGGATAATGATGGGTAGATGTCCGGGTAGGATGGGGCATCGGCGCGGCGGGGCCGCCCCCACAAAAGCGAACCCCCGTGCCGGTCAGGGCAACGGGGGTTCTGTTGGCTTCAGTGAAGCTCAGATAGTCCATCGAGCGATACACCGGTCAGTAACCGGCATCAGCAATCGCTATATGTGTGGAGCTGTCACACAGCTCATACAGTACGCATCGGTGGAGTCATGGTTTGACACACCCTCCTGGTTACGGGCAACACATCGAATACTGCATGCATTCGACGATTTACCTGATCTGGTGGGCTAATCTGGTTTCTGATGCCTCCTGAGTGCTTCGGTAAGACAGATGGTGCGCCTGTTACAGTTCGGCGTCAACCCCATTACGCACGCCTTTTCGCCCCCCTTCTGGATAGCTTTTTCCGACCCCGCCGTTGACAGGTCGGCCCCCGCGACGCACCGTCGGCGTACAGCGCACGGGGCAACCAGCGCCGTGATAACAAGACCCTGAGGGAGGGGCCCCGATGCCCGCCGACCTGATCCTGGCCATCGACCAGGGTACCACCTCCACCCGCGCCATCCTGTTCGACGCCAACGGCCGCCCCCTGGCCACGGCCCAGCGCGAGCTGCCGCAGCATTACCCGGCGGATGGCCAGGTGGAGCATGAGCCGGAGGACATTTGGCGCGACACGGTGGCGGTCTGCCGGGACGTGGTGGACCAGGCCGGGGTGGCTGCCGCCCGCGTGGCCGCCATGGGCATCACCAACCAGCGCGAGACCACGCTGGTGTGGGACCGGCGGACGGGGGAGGCGCTGCACCCGGCCATCGTCTGGCAGGACCGCCGCACCGCCGGCCTGTGCCAGGCCCTGCGCCGCGAGGGGGCGGAGGCCATGGTGCGCCAGCGCACCGGCCTGCTGCTGGACCCCTATTTTTCCGCCACCAAGCTGGCCTGGATCCTGGACACCGTCCCCGGTGCCCGTGCGCGGGCCGAGGCGGGGGAGCTGGCGTTCGGCACCATCGACTGCTTCCTGCTGTGGCGCCTGACGGGCGGCCAGGTGCACGCGACCGACGCCACCAACGCCGCCCGCACCCTGCTGTTCAACCTGGAAACCCTGGACTGGGATCCGGAGCTGCTGCGCCTGTTCGGCATCCCGGCGGCCGTCCTGCCCCGGGTGCTGGACAACGCCGGCGCCTTCGGCGTCGCCACCGCCGACCTGCTGGGCCGGCCCATCCCCGTGCTGGGCATGGCGGGCGACCAGCAGGCCGCCGCCATCGGCCAGGCCTGCCTTACACCCGGCATGATCAAGAGCACCTACGGCACCGGCTGTTTCGCCCTGATCAACATCGGCGACACCCCGCGCCCGTCCAACCACCGCCTGCTGACCACCCTGGCCTACCGCCTGGACGGCCGCGCCAGCTATGCGCTGGAGGGGTCGATCTTCGTGGCCGGGGCGGCGGTGCAGTGGCTGCGCGACGGGCTGAAGCTGATCCCGGACGCGGCGTCCAGCCAGGGCCATGCCGAGGCGCTGGCCGACACCGGCGGCGTCTATCTGGTGCCGGCCTTCACCGGCCTGGGCGCCCCCTATTGGGACCCCGACGCGCGCGGCGCCATCCTGGGCCTGACGCGCGACAGCGGCATCAGCCACATCGTGCGTGCGGCCCTGGAGTCCGTCTGCTACCAGACCCGCGACCTTATGGACGCCATGGCGGCCGACAGCGGCTGCGCCCTGACCGCCCTGCGCGTGGATGGCGGCATGGTCGCCAATGACTGGCTGATGCAGTTCCTGGCCGACCAGCTGGACCTGACGGTCGAACGGCCGGCGGTGACGGAAACGACGGCCCTGGGTGCCGCCTTCCTGGCCGGCCTGGCGGCGGGCCTGTTCCCCGGGCTGGACGCGATATCCACCCTGTGGCGGGAAGAACGGCGCTTCGAACCCGCCGCCGATCCGGCCGCGCGGGAGCGCCTGTATGACGGCTGGAAGCGGGCGGTCGGGCGGGTGCGGAGCGGCTGATTGCATGCGGCGTTTCGTCGCGGATTATCGCTATGCGTGCAAATTTTCGAGGAGATTCTTACACAATCATAGCATTCGATGGCGCCGCGCCAGCCCTGGGGCGAAGCCGGCATGGGCGGGGGCCCGGCCATCCTCAACAAGGTGGGGGCGGGTTTTGAGTCGTTTGTTGATGCGCATGGCGACCTTTACAGGAGTGGCCATGGCGGGGGCACTGGGTCTGGCGCTGCCCCCGGAAGGCGTCACCGCCCAAGCCGCGGACGCGCAATGCACCCTGGACCGGTGGATCGTCCCCGTCGTCATGGAAGGCAACCAGCCCCTTATCCCCGGCGAGATTAATGGAACGCCCGTCAAATTCCTGATCGACACCGGCGCCAACGACAGCTTTATCCTGCAAGGTGCGGCCAAGCGATTGAACCTGCCGAAAGGTCGGCTGAAGGGCTATGCCTATGGCGTGGACGGCAAAAGCGACATCAACGACACCATCATCAAGACACTGACCCTGAACGGCAGCAGCGCCAGCGATGTCCCCATTACCATCGCCGGCCAAGGCGACAATTTGGGTCACCCCGATGTCGTCGGCGTATTGGGAGAGCGCTTCTTCAGCCACTATGATGTCGAGCTGGATTTCGCCCATAGCCGGGTGGTGCTGTATACGCCCCATAATTGCGGCGACGCCGACTTGATGACTTGGCAGGGCAGCTACTCCGTGGCGAGTTTCCGCCCCATGACGTCCTTCCTGCCGCAGGTCATCATCGACTTGCAGATCAATGGCACTCCTATACAGGCCTTGCTGGACACCGGTGCTTATTTCTCGGTGCTTACACTGGATGCTGCGCAACGGCTGGGAATGACACCGGCCTCGCCCGACGCTAGACCGGTGGCACCCAGTGGCGGCGTCAACGGCAGGGCCGTTTCCACCTGGGTTGGAACTTTCGACAGCTTCACCCTGGGGGACGAAACTATCCGGCATCCGAAGATGCGCTTCGGCCTTCTGCGCAGTGGTTTCGAATCTTTCAATGCCCGGGATGCGACCACGGTGGCCGGAATGCAAATGCTGCTGGGGGCGGACTTCCTGCGCAGCCACCATGTGCTGATCGCCCATAGCCAGCATAAGCTCTACTTCAGCTATGTGGGCGGCCCGGTGTTTCAGACTGATGCGCCGCCCCCCGCCGTGGCGGCACCCGTCGCCCCGGCGGCCGAGCATCAAAGCGAATAGAACGCTGGCCGGCGCCGGACAGGCGCGCGCATAGTCACGGCAACGCGAAAAAAAAGATGAAGACGGGGGCCTCATGGGGATGATGAAGACGAAAATTCGCGCGGGCGTGTCGGCGCTCGCCCTGATGGCGCTGGCGCTCCTTCCTTCGGTGTCCGCCCAGGCGGCCTCCTCCTGCAAACTGGCCCAGGTCGCGGCCATTCCCCTGGAGATGGACGGCAACATCCTACTGGCCCGCGTCGCCATCAACGGCAAGCCCGCGCGCATGCTGGTCGACACCGGCGCCTGGATGTCGATCCTGACCCGGTCGTCGCTGGCCCCCTTAGGCCTGAAGGCGGTGGACGCGCAAGGTGAGATGATCGGCATCGACGGAACCAGCCGCCTGCTGCAGACCACCATGGACAGCCTGGAACTGGGTACCTGGCATGGCCGCGATGTCCGCGTCTATGTCGGCGGCTATGGGTCCTTGGGGGACAATGCCGTCGGCGCCCTGGGCATGGACCTGCTGGAACGCTACGACATGGAATTCGACCTCGCCCACAACCTGCTGAACCTGTTCAAGCCGGAGAAGTGCGACAACGATGTCCTGGCCTATTGGTCGAACAGCTACAACGTCACAGACATGGATGATGTGCGCGGCAACCGCTCCCGCATCCGCGTTCCCGTGCTGGTCAACGGCCAGACCGTGCACGCCGAACTGGACAGCGGCGCCAGCATCACCGTGCTGGATGAGGGCGTGGCCCGTCGCGTGGGCGTCGATGTCGTCGCCGGTGAGGGCGCGAAAGCCGGGACCCTGCAAGGCGCCAACGGCTATGCCGTCGAGACCCATATCGGCACCTTCGACAGCTTCAGCATCGGCGATGAGACCATCCGTCATGCCAAGCTGCGCGTGACCGACCTCTACAACCGCGTGGGCACGACCTATGTCGGCAGCCGCCTGAGCACTTCGTACGGCGACACCGACATGTACCTGGGGGCGGATTTCCTGCGCAGCCACCGCGTCTACATCGCGTCCAGCCAGCGCAAGGTTTATTTCACCTATCAAGGCGGCCCGGTGTTCCAGGTGGTGGGCCCGGCGCTGACCTCCGCGTCCCGCGGCGCCAAAGCGGACGAGGAGACGGAGCCGTCCGCCGCCGCCCCGACGAAAGCCCAAGGGCAATAGCGGCGGGGCCCGTTTCCCGTCGCGGCGCTTGATCCCTACACCGTTTGCGTGCACTCCTCTATGTGCATAAATGCGAACAACGATGTCGGGCAGGAGATGGGGAAGCGGATGCGCGTGCGATCGCGGGCTTTGCTTGCTGGGGTAGCCTTGTTGGCCCTGTCCATGGTCGCCGGAACGACGGCCTGGGCCGCCGACACCTGCCAGATGATCAAGTCGGATACCCTGCCGGTGGTCATGGATGGCAACCAGCCGCTGGTGAAGGTGGAGGTCAACGGCCACCCCGTCTATTTCCTGGTCGATACCGGCGCTGCCCTCAGCATGATTCTACGCAGCAAGGCGGAGGAGTTGGAGTTGCCAGGCTTCAGCGGCCGCAACGGCACGCTGAGTGGCGTGGGCGGGCGCAGCGACATCCAGACCACGCGCATCAAGACCTTCACCCTGGGCAGGCAGACGGTCACCGACATGGCCCTGAACCTGGCGGGGGAGCGGGCGCTCGGCCGCGAGGATGTGGTGGGCCTGCTGGGCGAGGATGTGTTCCGCAAGTTCGACGTGGAACTGGACCTGGCCCATGAGATCATCAACCTGTACCAGCCGCGCGGCTGCGAGAACGCCTTCCTGGGTTTCTGGGCTGACAACGCCATGACCGCTGACATCCACACGGTGAACCCGCAGAACCCTCATATCATCATGGACGTGACCCTGGGCGGCCAGGCGGTGCAGGCCATGCTGGATAGCGGCGCTACGCATTCCGTCCTATCGTCGCAGGCGGCGGCCCGCATCGGCGTGACGCCAGAGACGCCGGGCGTGGTCATGGCCAACGCCGCCCAGGGCCTGGGTGCCAAGACGGTGCAGGAATGGGTCGGGGTCTTCGATGGCTTCACCCTGGGCGATGAGACCATCAATCACGCCAAGCTGCGCTTCGGCGACTTGTTCGGCAGCGGAACCTACACCGACAGCGGGTCGCGCATCGCCCGAACCACCCAGGCCAGCACGGACATGCTGCTGGGTGCGGACTTCCTGAAAGCCCACCACGTGCTGATCGCCCACAGCCAGAACAGGCTGTACTTCACCTACAACGGCGGCCCGGTGTTCCAGGTAACGGGCCCCGCCCTGAAGCGCGCGGCGGGCGGCGACGGCGCCAACTGACCCACAAACAAAAACCGCCACCGGAATGCCTCCCGGTGGCGGTCGCGTTTTCCGGGGGGCGGTGACGGATGCCGGTCGGCACCCCCTCGCCCCCTCTCCTTCGTCCCTCTTCGTGGGGCTCCCTTCAGGGAAGACGCCCCGATCGAAACCGGGGCGCCCGAGTGGAAAAGGTTACTCGGTGCTGGCCTCTACTCCGCGCTGAGGGCCTGGGGCGGGACAACGGGCACCGCCAGGCGGTGCAGCATTTCCTTCGGCACGACCTGCCAGAAGTGGCCGCGCACCAGCGGCCAGTCGTTCAGCAGGGTCATGGCCCAGCGGCTCTGCGTCCGCGCCACGTGTTCCTCGATCAGGGACACCAGCATGTCCTCGTAATGCTGGACCTCGATGCGCTGGAAGATGACGCTGTCGGGGTTGATGTGCAGCGGCAGGGTACCCGTCTGGTCATAGACGAAGGCCATGCCGCCGGTCATGCCGGCCGCGAAGTTGTCGCCCACGCCGCCCAGGATGACCACCATGCCGCCGGTCATGTACTCGCAGCCGTTGGAGCCGCAGCCCTCCACCACCACCGTGGCGCCGGAGTTGCGGACGGCGAAGCGCTCGCCCGCCTGGCCGGCGGCGAACAGCTTGCCCGCCGTAGCCCCGTACAGCACCGTGTTGCCGATGATGGTGTTCTCGTTCGACTTCAGCGGCGTGGCCGTCATGGGCCGCACAATGATGGTCCCGCCCGACAGGCCCTTGCCGACATAGTCGTTGGCGTCGCCGAACACCTCCAGCGTCAGGCCCTGGACGGCGAAGGCGCCCAAGGACTGGCCGGCGGAGCCGCGCAGCCGCACCGTGCAGTGGCCGGGCTGCAGGCCGCTCATCCCGAACTTGCGGGTGATCATGGCCGACATCCGGGTGCCGATGGCGCGGTGCGTGTTCTGAACGTTGTAGGCCAGCTGCATCTTCTCGCCATCATCGAACAGCTGACGGGCGTCGCGGATCATCTGGGCGTCCAGCGTGTCCGGCACCTCGTTGCGGCCGACCTGGGTGCAGTACCGGGCGCTGTCGCCGGCGGGGTCGGCCTGGGCCAGCAGCGGGTTCAGGTCCAGGTCGTCCAGGTGAACAGCACCGCGGCTGACCTGGTGCAGCAGGTCGGTGCGGCCGATGACCTCCTGCAGCGAGCGGAAGCCCAGGCTGGCCAGGATCTCGCGCACCTCTTCCGCCATGAAGCTGAACAGGTTCACGACCTTTTCCGGGGTGCCCACGAACTTCTGCCGCAGGCTTTCATCCTGCACGCACACGCCCACCGGGCAGGTGTTGCTGTGGCACTGGCGCACCATGATGCAGCCCATGGCGATCAGGCTGGCGGTGCCCACGCCGAACTCCTCGGCCCCCAGCATTGCCGCCATGACGATGTCGCGGCCGGTCTTCAGGCCGCCGTCGGTGCGCAGGGTGACGCGATGGCGCAGGCGGTTCAGCGTCAGCACCTGCTGCACCTCGCTGAGGCCCATTTCCCACGGCAGGCCGGCGAACTTCACGCTGGTCTGGGGCGAGGCGCCGGTGCCGCCGACATTGCCCGACACCAGGATGACGTCGGCGCCGGCCTTGGCCACGCCGGCGGCGATGGTGCCGATGCCCGAGCGGCTGACCAGCTTCACGCAGACCTTGGCGTCCGGGTTGATCTGCTTCAGGTCATAGATCAGCTGCGCCAGATCCTCGATCGAGTAGATGTCGTGGTGCGGCGGCGGGCTGATCAGCATGACGCCGGGCGTGCTGTGCCGCAGTCGGGCGATCAGGTCCGTCACCTTGAAGCCGGGCAGCTGCCCGCCCTCGCCGGGCTTGGCGCCCTGGGCCACCTTGATCTCGATCTCGCGGCACTGGTTCAGGTACTCGGCGGTGACGCCGAAGCGGCCCGACGCCACCTGCTTGATGGCGGAGTTCCAGTTGTCGCCGTTGGCGTCCGGCTTGAAGCGTGCCGGATCCTCCCCCCCCTCGCCGCTGTCGGACTTGGCGCCGATGCGGTTCATGGCGACGTTCAGCGTGCCGTGCGCCTCGGGGCTGAGGGCGCCCAGCGACATGGCCGGGGTGATGAAGCGCTTGCGGATGGCGGTGATGCTCTCCACCTCGTCCACCGCGACCTTGCCCTTTGAGGGGCGGAAGTCCAGCAGGTCGCGCAACTGCAGCGGCGGGCGCTTGTGCACACCTTCGGAGTAGCGCTTGAAGGTGGAATAGCTGTCGTTGGACACCGCCTGCTGCAGCAGGTGGATCAGGCCGCCTTCCCAGGCGTGGCGATCGCCGCCCTTGCGGAACTTGTAGAAGCCGCCGATGGGAAGGGCCACGACCTCCTCGTTCCAGGCCAGCGCATGCTGTTCCAGCACGTCCTTTTGGATGCCGACCAGACCCAGTCCCGAGATGCGGCTGATCATGCCGGGGAAGTGCTCGGCCACCAGCGAGCGGGACAGGCCCACCGCCTCGAAGTTCAGGCCGCCGCGATAGCTGGAGACGATGGAGATGCCCATCTTGGACATGATCTTCAGCAGGCCTTCATTGATGGCCTTCTTGTACCGCTCCAGGCACTTTTCCAGGGGCATGTCGCCGAACAGGCCGCGCCGCTGGCGGTCGGCGATGGCCTCCTGCGCCAGGTAGGCGTTGACCGTGGTGGCGCCCACGCCGATCAGCACGGCGACGTAGTGCACGTCCAGGCACTCGCCCGCCCGCACGTTCACCGAGGTGAAGGTGCGCAGCTGCTGGCGGATCAGGTGGGTATGGACGGCGCCCGTCACCAGGATCATGGGCAGGGCGGCGCGGCCGGGGCCCATGGCCTCGTCCGTCAGGATCAGGTGGGTGGCGCCGCCGCGCACCGCGTCCTCCGCCTCCTGCCGCACGCGGCGCAAGGCGTCGGTCATGGCGAACTCACCACCGTCGGGATCGAAGGTGCAGTCGATCTCCGCCGCCGTGTCGCCCATGTAGCGGCGCATGGCGATGAATTCCGCCGTCGTCAGGACGGGAGTCTCCAACTGCAGCAGGCGGGTCTGGCTGTCATCCTCGTCCAGGATGTTGCCCAGGTTGCCCAGGCGGGTCTTCAGGCTCATCACCCGCTGCTCGCGCAGGCTGTCGATGGGCGGGTTGGTGACCTGGCTGAAGTTCTGACGGAAATAGTGGTGCAGGCCCCGGTAGCGGTCGGACAGCACGGCCAGCGGGCTGTCGTCGCCCATGGAGCCCACGGCCTCCTTCGCGTCCTCCACCATGGGGTGCAGGATGGTCTCCACATCCTCCATGGAGATGCCGTAGGCCACCTGGCGGCGGCGCAGCTGGTCGCGGCTGAGCTCGGCCGTGGCGGCGGGCGCCCCCTTCACCAGGTCGTCCAGCGCCGTGATGTGGCGCACCCAGCTGCCGTAGGGCTTGCTGGCGGCCAGGGTGTCCTTGATCTCGCGGTCCTTGTAGAGGCGGCCTTCGGCCAGGTCCAAGGCGATCATCTGCCCGGGCCCGAGGCGGCCCTTTTCCTGCACCGAATACTCCTCGACCTTGGTCATGCCCGTCTCGGAACCGGCGATCAGCAGGCCGTCGCCGGTGACGACGTAGCGCATGGGGCGCAGGCCGTTGCGGTCCATGCCGCCCACGACCCAGCGGCCGTCATACATGGCCAGCGCCGCCGGGCCGTCCCACGGCTCCATGACCGCGTTGGCGTAGCTGTACAGGTCGCGGTGGTTCTGCGGCATGGTCTCGCGATCGGACCAAGCCTCCGGCACCAGCATGGTCTTGACCATAGGGGCGGAGCGGCCGGAGCGCACCAGCACCTCGAACACGGCGTCCAGGCAGGCGCTGTCCGACCCACCGGCGGGGATGATGGGCTTCACGTCTTCGATCAGGTTGCCGAAGATCTCGTGACCCATGCGGGTCTCGTGCGCCTTCATCCAGTTGACGTTGCCGCGCAGCGTGTTGACCTCGCCGTTGTGCGCCAGCATGCGGAAGGGCTGGGCCAGCCACCAGGTGGGGAAGGTGTTGGTGGAGTAGCGCTGGTGGTAGATGGCGAAGTTGGACTCGAAGCGCTCGTCCAGCAGGTCCGGATAGAAGGACGTCAGCTGCTCGGCCAGGAACATGCCCTTGTAGATGATGGAGCGGCACGACAGCGTGCAGATGTAGAAGTCGCTGATGCTCTCCGCCTTCACCGCCTTCTCGATACGGCGGCGGATGACGTAGAGGTCACGCTCCAGCTGGTCTTCCGGGATGTTGCGCGGGTTGCCCACCATGATCTGCTCGATCTCGGGGCGGGTGGCGTTGGCCTTCTCGCCGATGATCTCGATGTTGATGGGAACCTGGCGCCAGCCATAGATGGTGTAGCCGAACTTCAGGATTTCCGTCTCGACGATGCAGCGGCAGCGCTCCTGCGCCTCCATGTCGGTGCGGGGCAGGAAGACCTGGCCGACGGAGATCAGGCCGTCCGGCGGCAGGTGGCCGCTGCGGGCCACATGCTCGCGGAAGAAGCTCTGCGGGATCTGCAGGTGGATGCCGGCGCCGTCGCCGGTCTTGCCATCGGCGTCGACGGCGCCGCGATGCCACAGGGCGCTGAGCGCCTCCACCGCCTTCTCCACGACGGAGCGGCGGGGCTTGCCGTCGATGGCTGCGACGAAGCCAACGCCGCAGGCGTCATGCTCCATCTCCGGGGACCAGACGTGCGCCGCTTCCAGGCGGGCGGCGCTGGCGCGGTAGCGCTCGACGAACTCGGCGCCGGTCCCGGTTCCATTGGAAACGGAAAGGGGGCTGCCGTTTTCGATCATCTCGCTCATCTCAAATCCCCCTTACTCGGCGGCCAGCGCGGCGGCGGCGCGGGCGGTGATATAGTTATGGATGCCGGCGGCGGCGTCGCGGCCGTCGCGGATGCCCCAGACGACCAGGGAGGCGCCGCGCACGATGTCGCCGGCGGCGAACACGCCTTCCAGGTTGGTCATCAGGGTGCGCGGGTCGGCCATGACGGTGCCCCAGCGGCTGACCTTCAGGCCCGGCTCACCGAACAGGGTGGGCAGCGGCTCGGGATCGAAGCCCAGGGCCTTGATCACCAGATCGGCCTCCAGCGTGAAGGCGGAGCCCTCGATGGGCTGCGGCGTCTGTCGGCCTGAGGCGTCTGCCACACCCATGTGCATGCGGTGGGCGCGCACGCCCGTCACCTGGCGGTCGCCCAGGAAGGCGTCCGGGGCGGCCTGCCACACGAACTCCACGCCCTCTTCCTCGGCATGGGCCACCTCGCGCTGGCTGCCCGGCATGTTGGCGCGGTTGCGGCGGTACAGGCACTTCACCGACTTCGCCCCCTGGCGGATGGCGGTGCGCACGCAGTCCATGGCGGTGTCGCCGCCGCCGATGACGACGACGTTCTTGCCCTTGGCGTTCAGGCGGCCGTTCTCGAAATCCACCACCGTGTCGCCCAGGCCGGTGCGGTTGCTGGCGGTCAGGTAGTCCAGCGCCGGGACGATGCCGTCCACGCCGCTGCCCGGGCCTTCCAGTTCACGCGCCTTGTAGACGCCGGTGGCGATCAGGATGGCGTCGTGCTGTACCCGCAGCTGGCCCAGCGTGGCGTGGCGGCCGACCTCGAAGCCCAAATGGAAGACGACGCCGGCGTCGGCCAACAGCTTGGCCCGGCGCTCCACCACCTCCTTCTCCAGCTTGAAGCCGGGGATGCCGTAGATCAGCAGGCCGCCGACGCGGTCGTAGCGGTCGTAGACATGCACCTGATAGCCCTTGCGGCGCAGCTGGTCGGCCGCGGCCAGGCCGGCGGGGCCGGCGCCGATGATGCCGACGCTCTGCGGCCGCTCGCGCACTGGGGCGGCCGGCTTCACCCAGCCGCGTTCCCAGGCCGTGTCGGTGATGTACTTCTCGACGGCGCCGATGGTGACGGTGCCGTGGGTCGACTGCTCGATGGTGCAGTTGCCCTCGCACAAACGGTCCTGCGGGCAGATGCGCCCGCAGATCTCGGGGAAATTGTTGGTGGCCTGCGAGACCTCATAGGCCTCTTCCAGGCGGCCCTCGGCCGTCAGCTTCAGCCAGTCGGGGATGTTGTTGGAGACGGGGCAGTGCACCTGGCAGAAGGGCACACCGCATTGGGAACAGCGCGAGGCCTGGGTGGCTGCCTGATCGTCCGCGAAACGGGCGTAAATCTCGTCGAAATCCTGCCGGCGCAGCGCGGGCTCGCGTTTGTCAGGCATTTGCTGGTCCGTGTGGACGAACTGGAGCATCTGCTGCTTCTGCGCCATGGCCTTGATCCTTCGTGCTCTGCCCCGACGACCCGTGCGGTGGCCGGCGGAGATGTTCCCCGTCTCGCCCGCGCCGCGGCAAGGCGCCGGGTCACGGGCTTGCGCACAAGCGGGTGCGCCGAGTTCATATAAGTCGTTATGCCCCACCGCTCCAGCACTTTTTTCACGTTATGTCAGCTTAACTGTCCTATTGCACATCAAGCACGTGACTCGCGTGTGGAAAAGCGGTGACCGGTCCATTCGCACCCGCGGTAAATAGTACCAATTTGTTTACTATATGCACTCATATCGTTGATTTTGCTACAAACGCGGAATGAGAATTCCTGTCACGCGACAGCATCCGCTTTCCCAAGCCGCTGTCGCCGCCCGGCGCGACCGCTGCTATAAGCAGGCTGCCATCCAGCGGTCGGGTCCCGTCCGGCCGCCAATCGCCCCTAGACGTTGAGGCGCCATGTCTTTTTTGCAGACCCTGATCTTCGCGATCATCCAGGGCATCACCGAGCTTTTCCCCATCAGCAGCGTCGCCCACGGGGTGCTGACGCCCTTCCTGCTGGGGTGGGGCCTGGACCAGGCCTTTCTTAAGGAACACTTCCTGCCCTATCTGGTGATGCTGCACCTGGGCACGGCGGCGGCCCTGCTGGTGTTCTTCTGGCGCGATTGGGTCAACCTGCTGGCGGGTGTGGTCAAGGGGGGGCCGGACCGCCGTGTGCTGGCCCTGCTGGTTGTCGGCACCATTCCCGCCGCCATCCTGGGCCTGGCCTTCGAGAAGGTGCTGCGCGCCGCTTTCAGCGATCCGTTCAACGCCGCCATCTTCCTGATCGTGAACGGCTTCCTGCTGTTTTTCGGCGAGCGGCTGCGCGGCCGGGGTGAACGCACCCTGGCGGAATTGAGCTTCGTCCAGGCCCTGCTGATCGGCCTGGCGCAGTCGCTGGCCCTGATCCCCGGCTTCTCCCGCTCCGGCGCCAGCATGGTGGCGGGCTTTTGGGCCGGCCTGAAGCATGAGGAGGCCGCGCGCTTCTCCATGCTGTTGGCCACCCCCATCATCGCCGGCGCCAGCCTGCTGGTGGTGCCCAAGATGCTGCGCCAGGCGGAGGGCGATGTGATCCAGAGCGCGCTGGTGGGTGGCGCGGTCTCTGGCGTTTGCGCCCTGGTCGCCGTCTGGGCGCTGATGCGCTGGTTCAAGCGCAACGAGATCGACGCGATGCGCCCCTTCGCCTTCTACTGCTGGGCCCTGGGCGCAGTGGTGCTGGGGATGATTTATATCGGATAAGGAGCGCCTTCCGGGCGTCGCCGAATCGGCAACGAAAAGGGCGCCTCCCGGCCGGGAGGCGCCCTTATTCTTATTCGGCATCAGCCACAAATGGCTCAGGTCAACGGCTTGAGGACTGTCTTATGCCGTTGTAGGACGCGACTGCGTCCGCCGGACCTTTGCGGAGAGCGAAGCGGACCGCAAAGGGAGGAAGCCAAGCCCGCGGATGCGGGCGCCCGGCACCTGAGGGACGCAATCAATAATGCGTGCCGTGGGCGTCGATCTTGGTCAGCGCCGGCAGGGACGGCCCCTGGCGATGGCTGTCGTAACGGCCGGCCAACTGGAAGCGATCCAGGTAGGTCGGCAGGATCACCTCGGCGGCGGTGGGCGTGACACCCAAGTCGGCCAAGCCCGGCAGCTTACCGGACAGGACATTGTCGCTCTTCAGCAGGGTCACCTGGTCGCGGGTCAGCGGCTTGCCGGGCACCATCTCCAGAAAGGTGGCCTGCAGGCTGGCCAGGCCCCAGGGCAGGGACACCAAGCGGGTCTTACGGCCGGTCAGGTCCAGGACCAGCTGGATCAGTTCGCGGAAGCTGTAGGCGCGGGGGCCGCCCAGCTCGAAGGTCTTGCCCTCGGCGCCGGCGCGGGTCACGGCGTTAATGATGGCATCGGCCACGTCACCGACATAGACGGGCTGGAAGCGGGTGGCGCCGCCGCCGATCAGCGGCACGAAGGGCAGCGTCTTGGCCATCCCGGCGAAGCGGTTGAAGAAATTGTCCTCAGGCCCGAAGACGACGCTGGGACGCAGGATGGTCGCCTCGGGGAACACGGCGCGGACCGCCTGCTCCCCCGCCGCCTTGCTGCGGGCGTAGGCGGAGCGGGAATTGGCGTCGGCGCCCAGGGCGGAGACGTGCACCAGGCGGGCGACATCGGCCCCCTTGGCCAGGCGGGCGATGCGGCCGGCGGCCTCGGCATGCACCAGGTCGAAGCGCTGGCGCCCGCTTTCGGCCAGGATGCCCATCAGGTTGATGACGATGTCGGCGCCCTGGATGGCGCGGGCGACGGAGGCGTCGTCGGCGATGTCCACGGCCATGGGGACGATCTGGCCCACGGCGCCGTTCATCTTGAGGAAGGCGGCCTCGCCCGGGTGGCGGGCGGGCACGCGGATGACGCAGCCCGTCTTGGCCAGGCGCCGGATGACATGGCGGCCGATGAAGCCGGCCCCGCCGAACACGGTGGCGATACGAATGCTAGTGCCCATCCTCTTAGACCCTCTGCCCACTAAACGAATGACCCGCCGGACCTGTTGGTTCCGACCATACCCGCATGCGGGGGGTGACCGGGGCCGGCGGCGGCCGGAGACCCAAGCTTATAGCGAAGCCCGCGGGCGAGGGCTAGGCGCTTGGCCAAGGCCTGAAATGCAAGGAGAAGGACGCGCCCATGCACATGCGTGGGCGCGCGCAGCAGGGCGGCGGACGCCCCTTCACAAAAAACGAAAAGGGCCGAAAGAAGAGTATTGACAGGCCCCGGCCATGATCGTAATTAGGCGGCCCGCGCTGCCCAGGTGGCGGAATTGGTAGACGCGCAGGTTTCAGGTACCTGTGGCAGAGATGTCGTGGAAGTTCGAGTCTTCTCCTGGGCACCAATTACAGCGCGGGTTCAACGCAGGGCCGCCGTGTTCCAAATGGAACCGGCGGCCCGCGGCGTTTCTGGGGTCCGCTGACGCGTCGAACAGCGCCATCCTTCCCATCGAATACCTGACTGGTCGCCCCGTCCCCCCCCTCGACCTGGACGGGCGGGATCGGCGCCGTGCATGGGACCATCCCAGCGCCTGGCGCCACCGTCAAAAAAATTCAAAGGCGCCAAAAGAAGGGTGTTGACAGGCCCCGGCCATAATCGTACTTAGGCGGCCCGCGCTGCCCAGGTGGCGGAATTGGTAGACGCGCAGGTTTCAGGTACCTGTGGCAGAGATGTCGTGGAAGTTCGAGTCTTCTCCTGGGCACCAATTCAGCGCGGGTTTAAGGTCGCAGGGCCGCCGATGTTCCGATGGAACGCCGGCGGCCCGCGGCGTTTCTGGGGTTCGCTTTCGCGGGATGCCCCGGCGCCGGCGGGCCTTCCTCGGCAGCCCCTCCAGCATGAAGGACCGGTTTGATGCCCATCGATCTCTATGACGGCGATTTGCCCGACGGCCTGGACCTGGGCCCGGTGGTGGCCATCGACACCGAAACCATGGGGCTGAACCCGCACCGCGACCGCCTATGCCTGATCCAGCTGTCGTCCGGCGACGGGCGCTGCCACCTGGTGCAGCTGCACCAGGGCCAGTACGACGCCCCCAACCTGAAGCGCCTGCTGACCAATCCGGAACAGCTGAAGCTGTTCCACTTCGCCCGCTTCGATATCGCCGTGCTGAACCAGTATCTGGGCATCGTGACCGCCCCGGTCTACTGCACCAAGATCGCGTCCAAGCTGGTGCGCACCTATACCGACCGCCATGGCCTGAAGGATCTGTGCCGCGATCTGCTGGGCGTGGAGCTGTCCAAGCAGCAGCAGTCGTCCGACTGGGGTGCGGAGGAGCTGACGGCAGAGCAGCTGAAGTACGCCGCCTCCGACGTGCTGTACCTGCATGACATCAAGGCGAAGTTCGACGCCGTGCTGGCCCGCGAAGGCCGCACCGAGCTGGCCGAGGCCTGCTTCCGCTTCCTGCCGCACCGCGCCCTGCTGGACCTGAGCGGCTGGGACGAACCGGATATTTTCGCCCACTGAGGCGCCTTTCGGGGAAGGGGTCGCCCCCCTTCCCCCGGGTCCCGCGCGGGCGCGCCGCATGGGTGGGTAGCGCGCCGTCCCCCTGGAAAAAGGGACGGCGCATGACGATTTGACCGTGGAATCACTGCTCAGTTAGATTGGGCCTCAACCGGTGGCGGCAGCCGCCGGACATGCCTGCGCCACAATTGGCGGCCAAACCCCGTGGAACCATGACCCTGCCCCCCCCTTCAGAAAACCCCGGCGCCGGCACCGGCGACGCGGGCGGGATTCGGCAGCCGGCACCCCCGGCCGGTTCCGCGCCCCCTTCCGGCCACCTTTCGGATCAGCGTGCCCCGGACCCGCGCGGTCAGGACCCGCGCGGCGAGGAGCAACGGGGCCGGGGCGCCAGCGCCCGGCACACCCGCCGCGTCAACCAAGCCAAGGTGGTGTTGCCCACCCTGGCCGGCCTGACCATCGCGGCCATCGCGCTTTGGCCTCTGATCAAGGAAACCACCAATCCCCGCCCCGCCGACCCCGGCACCGGCCAGTTGGAAATGCTGGACGCCCATTTTCTGGGAACGGACAAGACCGACCGGCCCGTGGAAGTACGTGCCGACCGGGCCATGCAGGAAAGCAATCAGGACAACCTGATCGATCTTGTTTCGCCCGAGGCGGAGATCACGCTAAAGAATGGGCAGTGGGTGACCCTGAACGGGGACACCGGGCGGTACGACAAGCAGTCTGGCCACCTGACGCTGGAGGGGAGGGTCACGCTGTTTCACGATCACGGCTATGAGTTCACCACCGACAAGGCGGAAGTGGACACCAGCAAGAACATCGCCTGGGGCAACGCGCGCGTGGCCGGCCAGGGCCCGTTCGGCGACATTGACGCCGGCGGCTTCCGCATGACCGACAAGGGCAGCACCATCGTCTTCACCGGCAAGGCGCGCCTGCGCCTGGTGGAGAAGGAGCACCACGCCGACGGCGCCACGCCCGCCGGTCCCATCCCTGCACCCCCCATCATGGCACCCCCCATCACGGCACCGTCGCGGACCGGAGGCAAGAAACCTTGAGTATCCGGTTCACAAAGACGGTCCCGGCGGTGCGGACCCTGATGCTGAGCGGCCTGG
Source organism: Nitrospirillum amazonense (assembly GCF_007828035.1). GTDB lineage: Bacteria > Pseudomonadota > Alphaproteobacteria > Azospirillales > Azospirillaceae > Nitrospirillum > Nitrospirillum amazonense. The sequence continues at coordinate 156,517 of NZ_VITV01000004.1, forward strand.
CGGTTGCGGCCACGGCCCTGGTCGCCTTGGCCCCATCCTCCCGCGCGGAGGAAGCGGCGGGGGCCAAGCCCGTCGCCGGAAAGCCCGCTGGCGAAAAAGTCGCCAAGGCCAAGAAGCCCGCCGCTCAGCCGGCGCAGAATACCGCCGTCCCCGGCGAGCCTGGCCTGCTGCCTTTCACCCCCGCCGAGGTCACGGCCTCCCCCCCGGGCGCCATCGACATCACCTCGGACGAGACAATGGAGTGGCACAACGACCAGCTGGCCGCCGTGGCCCGGGGCCACGTCATCGTGACGCGGGGGGAGGACACCCTGCACTGCGACACCCTGGTGGTGTACTACCGCAAGGCCAATGACGGCTCGACCGAGATGTACCGCATGGCCGCCGACGGCCAGGTGGTCATGACCTCGCCCAGCCAGCAGGCCTATGGCGACCACAGCGTCTACGATGTGGACCAGGACGTGACCGTGCTGACCGGCGACCATCTGCACCTGGTCACGCGCAGCGACACGGTTTACGCCCGCGACACCCTGGAATACTGGCGCCAGCAGCAGTTGCTGGTCGCGCGCGGCAACGCCATTGCCATCAATGACAAGGGCGACCGCATCCGCGCCGACGTGCTGGTGGGCATCATGGAAGAGAATGCGACTAAGCAGTTGGAGATGACGCGCATGGATGCCAAGGGCAACGTGCTGATCGTCACCCCCAAAGATATCGCGCGCGGCACCGAGGGCACCTATAACGTGAAGACGCGCATCGCCATCCTGACGGGCGATGTGAAGCTGACCCAGGGTCAGAACCAGGTGAACGGCCACCGGGCCGAGGTCAACAACGCCACGGGGGTCAGCCGCATGCTGCCCGACGAGACCGTCAAGGGGGGGCGCGTGCATAGCGTGCTGATACCCAAGAAGTCCGATCAGCCGGCCGCCCCTGCCGCGCCGCCCGCTGGCGGCGCCAAAACCCCCGGCGGCGGAGCGCAGCCATGAGCAAGACATCCGAACCCGCGAAGGCGCCGGCGGCGCCCAGGGAACCCAAAGCGGGAGGCCCGCGCCTGGTGTCAGACAACCCCAACAGCGGCCTGACGGCCACCAAGCTGGGCAAGAGCTATAAGGGCCGCCCGGTGCTGCGCGATGTCAGCGTCAGCGTACGCCGGGGCGAGGTCGTTGGCCTGCTGGGCCCCAACGGCGCCGGCAAGACCACCAGTTTCTACATCATGACCGGGCTGATCATGCCCGATTACGGCACCATCACCCTGGACGGGCTGGAGGTCACCGAACTGCCCATGTACCGCCGCGCGCGCTTAGGGATAGGCTACCTGCCTCAGGAGGCCTCGATCTTCCGCGGCCTGACGGTGGAAAACAATATCCGCGCCGTGCTGGAGGTGGTGGAGCAGGACCGCGACAAGCGTGAAGCCACGCTGGATGAGTTGCTGGCCGAGTTCTCCATCAGCCATCTGCGCCGCACCTCGGCCCTGGCCCTGTCGGGCGGTGAACGCCGCCGCGTGGAAATCGCCCGGGCCCTGGCGTCCCAGCCCAACTTCATCCTGCTGGACGAGCCGTTCGCCGGCATCGACCCCATCGCCGTCAACGACATCCGCGAACTGGTCAGTCATCTGCGCGAGCGCGGCATCGGCGTCCTGATCACCGACCACAACGTCCGCGAAACCCTGGACATCGTTGATCGCGCATACATTCTTCACGATGGTATGGTATTGATGGAGGGTGAACCGTCCGAGATCGTGGCCCACAAGGATGTGCGCCGCGTATACCTTGGCGAACGGTTCAGTCTGTAACTAAGTATAAGCGCGTTCTGCGCAATTCCATTTCGGGCCACTGTTCTTATTCGGGCGGGTGATGGCGCTTCAACAACGCCTTGATCTTCGGCAGACCCAGGCGCTGGTGATGACTCCCCAGCTGCAACAGGCGATCAAGCTGTTGCAGCTGTCTAACCTGGAGTTGGCCGACTACGTCGATCGCGAGATGGAGCAGAACCCGCTCCTGGAACGCGATGATGGCGACCGTAACCGCGATCCCGCCCCCGATGGGGTGGATCGGGAGGAGGTGGTCGCGCGTGGCGACGACCTGCCCATGCGCGACACGGCCGACCTCACGTCTTCCGACCACATGGGCTCCTCCAGCGACGCGCCGCTGGACACGGACTTCGAGAACGTCTGGACCAATTCCAGCGCGGTCGACATGGCGGCCGACGGCATGGGCGAGGGCGGCGAGGCCTTCGGCAACTGGTCGGGACGCGGCGGCAGCTTCGAGGATGACGAAAACTCGTTCGAGCAGACGCTGTCCGGCAGCGTCTCGTTGCGCGACCATCTGACCGAACAGATCACCATGGACATCGCCGATCCCCTGGATCGGATGGTGGCCTTCGCCCTGATGGACTACCTGGACGAAGCCGGCTATTTCACCGGCGATGTCGCCCTCGTGGGGGATCAGCTGGGATGCACCGAATCCCAGGTCGTTTCGGTTCTGGAACGGTTACAGCGCCTGGACCCCGTGGGCATTTTCGCCCGGTCGCTGAAGGAATGCCTGGCGCTGCAGCTGCGGGAGCTGGACCGGCTGGACCCCTGCATGCAGGCCCTGCTGGACAACCTGCCCCTGCTGGCCGCGCGCAACGTTCCGGCGCTGCTGAAGGTCTGCCAGGTGGATGCCGAGGATCTGGCCGACATGGTCGGCGAGATCAAGGCGCTGAACCCCAAGCCGGCCCTGGCCTTCGATCATGAGCCGGTGCAGACGGTGGTGCCTGACATCGTCATGCGCGCCCAGCCCGGCGGCGGCTGGCTGGTGGAGCTGAACAGCGACACCCTGCCCCGTGTGCTGGTCAACCAGCGCTACTACGCCCGCATCCAGGGGGCCGCCCGGAACAAGCAGGACAAGGAGTATCTGACCGAGCAGTTCCAGTCGGCCAGCTGGCTGGTGAAGTCGCTGCACCAGCGCGCCAACACCATCCTGAAGGTGGCGACCGAGATCGTGCGCCAGCAGGACGCGTTTTTCCTGCACGGCCTGCAGTTCCTGCGCCCCCTTATCCTTCGGGATATAGCGGAGGCGATCGGCATGCACGAATCCACCGTCAGCCGCGTGACGACCAACAAGTTCATGGCCACGCCCCGTGGCCTGTTCGAACTGAAATACTTTTTCACATCAGCCATTTCCGGGGCGGATGGCCAGGCCGCGCACTCGGCCGAGGCGGTGCGTTACCGCATCAAGGTGCTGATCGACGCGGAAAAGCCGGACGAGATCCTTTCGGATGATCGCCTGGTCGAGATCCTTCGGGATGAGGGGATCGACATTGCACGGCGGACGGTCGCCAAGTATCGTGAAGCCATGAAGATCCCTTCCTCAGTCCAGCGTCGCCGGGAGAAGGCCCTTGGGATCTGAACCATGCGCCCGATGGATGGCGCATGACGGCTGGCCTTCCCAGCAGCAAAAGGCCGGCCGCGGGCTATTGTAAAGGCCGACGGCAAGGCACAACGCCGCCGCCACTCCTGGCTTCCAACCAAGCGAGACGGACAGGCCATGCATATAATCGTCAAAGGCAAGCAGCTAGACGTTGGCGAGTCCCTGCGCACCCATGTCGAGACCACACTGACAGGGTTGGTGGAGAAATATTTCAGCAGTCCACTTGAGGCGACCGTCGTGCTGTCGCGCGAGGCGCATCTGTACAAGGCGGACATCCAGGCCCACGTCGGCCGCGGCATCCTTCTGCAAGCCTATGCCGAAGCCACGGAACCCTATCCCGCCTTCGATGAGGCGGCGGAGCGCGTCGCCAAGCGCCTGCGACGCTATAAGCGCCGGTTGCGCGACCATCACCAGCGCGTGCATGGCGAGGCCGAGGCCGCCGTGCCGGCCCGAAAGTACATCATCAACGCCGACGCCCACGACGACGAGGCCGATGAAGGCGGTCAAGGGGCCGGCAGCCACAACGGGCACGCGGTGAACGGCAACGGTGCCGACCACCACCCCATGATCATCGCCGAGATGCAGACCAACATCGACATGCTGACGGTCAGCGAGGCGGTGATGCGCATGGACCTGGCGGATCTGCCGGCCCTGCTGTTCCGCAACCGCGCGCATGGCCATCTGAACATGGTCTATCGTCGGCCCGACGGGAACGTCGGCTGGGTCGATCCCTCCGACGGCAAGCCCACGGCCACCCACTGATCGGAACCTGCTGATCAGGATACGGCTTCCAGAGCTATCCCCGCCGACCTTGGCCCCATTGACCTCGGGGCGGGGATAGCCGAAGCTTGGAACCGGGGGTTGGGCGGAAAAGTTTGATAAACCTTTCCGCCCTATAAAACTTCAAGCGAAATGCCCGTGTAAGCGAGTGTGGTGGCAATGCCGTCCCAGTTTTTGTTGACGCCGATGGTCGAGCTTCTGAAGCCGGACGGCATTGTCGCCAATCTCAAGGCCTCCTCCAAAAAGCAGGTACTGCAGGAACTCGCCAAACGGGCCGCCGACCTGACGGGTCAGCATGAGCGGGCCATCTTCGACGTGCTGCTGGAGCGGGAGCGCCTGGGCACCACCGGCGTGGGCCGGGGCATCGCCATCCCCCATGGCAAGCTGCCCACCTTGCCCAAGGTCTGCGCCCTGTTCGCCCGCCTGGAACGGCCGGTGGATTTCGATTCCATCGATGAACAGCCGGTGGACCTGATCTGCCTGCTGCTGGCACCGGAATCGGCCGGCGCCGATCACCTGAAGGCCCTGGCCCTGGTCTCGCGCATGCTGCGCAACCCGCTATTCTGCGAGAAGCTACGCGGCGCCGACACCGCCGACGCCATCTACGCCCTGCTGACGCATACGGAAGCCAGCAACGCGGCGTAGGTCGTTTTCCTCAAGCGCCGGCAGGCCCGTCCGGGCCTTTGGCTATCCTCGATTTCCAGTCCGCTGCCGCTCCCCGGAAATCTCCGGCGGCCGCAGTCGCGGCCTACGGCGGCATCTGATCATGCCCCCGCTTGGGCGGTATTGACTGCCTGGGCCGTGTTGCCTATTGGCCGCTGGTTGCCTCAGCGGCTGGCCCAGAGCAGGTAGTTGACGTCCAGGTCGCGGGCGTCCAGGCGGAAGGTGTCGTTGAAGGGGCTGTAGACCAGGCCCATGACCTCGCGCACCGTCAGGCCGGTGGCGCGCAGGCCGGCGGCCAGTTCCGACGGCTTCAGGAATTTGCGCCAGTCGTGGGTGCCGCGCGGCAGCCAGCGCAGGACGTATTCCGCGCCGATGATGGCCATCAGATAGGATTTGGGCGTGCGGTTCAGCGTCGCCATGACCAGCAGGCCCTCGGGCTTCATCAGGGCGGCCAGGCTGTCCAGGAACAGCGGCACGTCGGCCACGTGTTCCACCACCTCCAGCGACAGCACCGCGTCGAACGTCTCGCCGGCGGCCACCAGATCCTCCGCCGTGGTGTGGCGGTAATCGACGGTAGTACCCGTCTCCATCGCGTGGGTGGCGGCGGTCTTCACGTTGCGCTCGGCGGCGTCGATGCCCACCACGTCGGCCCCCATCCGGGCCAGCGGTTCCGACAGCAGGCCGCCGCCGCAGCCGATATCGACCAGGCGCAGGCCCTGCAGCGGCTGGGGTGCCAGTGGATCGCGGCCGAAATGGGCGCAGATGCGGTCGCGCAAATATTCCAGGCGCACCGGGTTCAGCTTGTGCAGCGGCCGGAACTTGCCCGCCTCGTCCCACCATTCGGCGGCGATGGCGGAAAAGCGCTGGATTTCCCCGGGATCGACGGTGGTCGTGGCGGTCTGGCTCATCGTAGGCACCCTTGAACGGAACGCACCCCAATGGGGAGCGCGGCGGAGTATGTGCCGCCCTCGCGGTCAACTCAACCGCGCCGGCTGAATGGCTGCACCCGGCCGGGCTCGCAGAAAGGCGGGGGACGCGACCGCGTCCGCGGGAACGTTTCAGGGGGCGTCGGCGGGCTGAAACGGGAGGATAAACCCTGCCCGGCGGATGCCGGCGCCCGGCGTTCAAGGGGGGCCATGACCACGAAATAGAAATGCTCTGTCGCCCGGTTTACGCAACCCTGACCTTTTATTGCCCATTTATTGCCTGGACGCGCCCGACAGGGTAAGGATAGCGCGCTTTCCGGAAAGCCTCGCGCCCGGGAGCCCCCTTGCATCCACCGGCTGGCGCCTGCCGGCCTCTCACAAGGCAGACACGGGTTATGGCACGCCTCGTTTTGAAGTTCGGCGGGACATCGGTCGGCACCATCGACCGGATCAAGAATGTCGCCCGCAAAGTGAAACAGGAGGTCGACGCCGGCCATGAGGTGGCGGTGGTCGTCTCCGCCATGTCGGGCGTGACCAACCAGCTGGTGGACTATGTGAAACAGGTCAGCCGCCTGGCGGACGAGCGCGAGTACGACGCCGTGGTCGCCTCGGGCGAGCAGGTGACCAGTGGCCTGCTTGCCATCGCCTTGCAGGAGATCGGCATCCCGGCCCGGTCGTGGCAGGGCTGGCAGATCCCCCTGATCACCGACGATGTGCACGGCAAGGCCCGCATCGAGCGCATCGAGTCCGGCGACCTGGTGGCCCGCATGGCCACCGGCGAGGTGGCCGTGGTGGCGGGCTTCCAAGGCGTGTCCAAGGATGGGCGCATCGCCACCCTGGGCCGCGGCGGCTCGGACACCTCGGCCGTGGCCCTGGCGGCGGCGGTCCAGGCCGAGCGCTGCGATATTTACACCGACGTGGATGGCGTCTACACCACCGACCCGCGCATCGTGACCAAGGCCCGCAAGCTGGGCCGCATCACGTACGAGGAAATGCTGGAGATGGCGTCCCTGGGCGCCAAGGTCCTGCAGACCCGGTCGGTGGAAATGGCGATGAAGCACCGGGTGCGTGTCCAGGTGCTGTCGACCTTCGAGGAAGCGGCCGGCAGCGCGTTGCCGGGAACTCTTGTCGTTGATGAGGACGAAATCGTGGAACAGGAACTGGTCAGCGGCATCGCCTACAGCCGGGATGAGGCGAAGGTGACCCTGGTGGGGGTGGAAGACCGGCCGGGCGTGGCCGCGGCCATTTTCGGCCCGCTCACCGACGCCGCCATCAACGTCGACATGATCGTGCAGAACGTGTCGGAAGACGGCACCACCACCGACATGACCTTCACCGTCACCAAGGCCGATCTGGACCGCACCGTGCAGGTGCTGGAGGGCGCCAAGGACGATTTGAAGTTCCGCCGCCTGATCGCCGACAGCAACGTGGTCAAGGTCTCGGTCATCGGCGTCGGCATGCGCAGCCACGCTGGCGTGGCCCAGCGCATGTTCAAGGCCCTGGCCGACCGCGGCATCAACATCCAGGTCATCTCCACCAGCGAGATCAAGGTCAGCGTCCTGATCGCCGAGGAGTACACCGAACTGGCGTTGCGCGCGCTGCACACCGCTTACGGCCTGGACCAGGCATAAGCATCTGAGCGACACTCTGCCCCGGGGGACTGGAGAGCGTCCCCCGGGGCATTGTTGTTTTCAGGGGTTGTTTAGGTTAGGGATCGGCGTCGTTCCCCGCCGCGGGGCACCGGCCGCCGCATCACGGGCGCGGGTGATACATTTTTTCCGCCAAAAGGAAGCGTTTTTGATGTCGACCACCACCACGATTGGAACCGCTCGCGACAAGCTGGACGCGCTGTGGGCCCGTGGGCGCGATTTCCTGGGCACGGAGCTGGCCGTCATGGGCGGCGCGATGACCTGGGTGTCGGACGCCGGCCTGGTGGCCGCCATTTCCAACGGCGGCGGCTTCGGCGTGCTGGCCTGCGGCGCCATGACGCCCGAGATGCTGGCCCAGGAGATCGACGCCACCCGGGCGCTGACGGCGAAGCCCTTCGGCGTCAACCTCATCACCATGCACCCGCAGCTGGACACGCTGGCCGCCGTTTGCCTGGACCACGGCGTGCACCATGTCGTCCTGGCCGGCGGCCTGCCCCCGGCACCGGTGATCAAGCAGCTGAAGGACGGCGGCGCCAAGGTCGTGTGCTTCGCGCCGGCCCTGATCCTGGCCAAGAAGCTGGTGCGCATGGGCGTGGACGCCCTGGTGATCGAGGGCATGGAGGCCGGCGGCCATATCGGGCCCGTCGCCACCTCGGTCCTGGCGCAGGAGATCCTGCCGGAGATCCGGGACGTGCCCGTGTTCGTGGCGGGCGGCATCGGCCGGGGCGAGGCCATCGTGGCCTACCTGGAGCTGGGGGCCGCCGGTGTACAGCTGGGCACCCGCTTCGTCTGCGCCACGGAGTCCCGCGCCCACCCCAATTTCAAGCGCGCCTTCATCCGTGCCAGTGCCCGCGACGCCATGCCGTCCGCCCAGCTGGACAGCCGCTTCCCGGTCATCCCGGTCCGCGCCCTGCAGAACGAGGGCACCCGCCGCTTCATGGATTTCCAGCGCGAGGTGGTGGAGCGTTTCAACCGCGGCGAGGTGGAGCAGAAGGACGCCCAGCTGGAGATCGAGCATTTCTGGGCCGGCGCCCTGCGCCGCGCCGTCATCGACGGCGACGTGGAGAACGGCAGCCTGATGGCCGGGCAGTCGGTGGGCATGGTGACGCGGGAGCAGCCGACGGCCGAGATCCTGGCCGAGCTGGTGGCCCAGGCGGAGGACGCCCTGGCCGGCCGGTACGGCCATGCCAAGGACACAGGGGAAGCGGGACCGGCGCTGGCGCTGGCGGGAGCGGCAGGCTAGTGGCACCGCATTCCGGAACTCCCCCCATTCTCATCGACCCGGGGCTTGAGGTTCCGGAAACCGGTTCCATCACCACTGATACCGCTACCGAACGCCGCCGGTCCGCCGACGCGGCGGGTGGCGCCCGGCGCCTGCTGGCCCGGCTGCGCGATGTCATGGCCGCCGGCGGCACCGCCCAGTCGCGGCTGGACAAGATCGTCATGCTGATCGCCGCCGAAATGGGGGCGGACGTCTGTTCCTGCTATGTCATGCGGGCGGGCGAGGTGTTGGAGCTGTTCGCCACCATCGGCCTGAACCTGGACGCCGTGCACAAGACGAGGCTGAGGGTGGGTGAGGGCCTGGTGGGCGACATCGCCGCCCACGCCCGGCCGGTGGCCCTGGCCAACGCGCCCAGCCATCCCAATTTCGCCTACCGTCCGGAAACGGGCGAAGACCCGTTCGACAGCTTCATGGGCGTGCCCATCCTGCGCGGCGGCCGCGTGCGCGGCGTGCTGGCCATCCAGCACATCGCGCGCCGCGCCTATGACGAGCAGGACGTGGAGACGCTGGAGACCATCGCCATGGTGGTCGCCGAGCTGGTGGCCACGGGCGAGCTGGTCGACAATCGCGAACTGCAGGTGGCCAACGACCTGGTGCTGCTGCCGTCCCGCCTGGACGGCGTCAGCCTGAACCGGGGCATCGCCATGGCCGTGGCCGTGCTGCACCGGCCGCAGCTGACCATCCGCCAGATGGTGGCCGACGATCCGGAGCTGGAGCTGCGCCGCCTGCGCGAGGCGGTGGACAGCATGCACTCCGCCATCGACCGGCTGCTGATCCTGTCGGGCGAGGCCGGCGGCGAGCATCACGAGATCATCGAAACCTACCGCATGTTCGCCACCGACCGGGGCTGGCTGTCGCGCATCCGCGAGGCCATCCGCACCGGCCTGACGGCGGAGGCGGCGGTGCAGCAGGTGCAGAACGACAACCGCGCCCGCATGGCGTCGGTGACCGACAGCTATATCCGCGAACGCCAGCTGGACCTGGACGACATCACCAACCGCCTGCTGCAGCATCTGGCCGGCCGCCAGGACAAGGCCGACGGCGGCACCCTGCCGGACGAGTTCGTGCTGGTGGCCCGCAACCTGGGGCCCGCCGAGCTGCTGGACTATGACAGCACCCGCCTGCGCGGCCTGGTGCTGGAGGAGGGGGCGGCCTACAGCCATGTGGCCATCGTCGCCCGCGCCCTGGACATCCCGGTGGTGGGCCAGTGCACCGGCGTGCTGAACCGCATCGACCCGCTGGACTTCGTCATCGTCGACGGCGACCACGGCCAGGTCTTCGTGCGCCCGGCGGAAGACATCACCGAGGCCTTCCTGAAAAGCATCGAGGTGGGCGAGGAGCGCAAGCGCGAATTCGCCGCCGCCCGCAAGCTGGAGTCGGTGACGCGCGACGGGGTGCCCGTGCGCCTGATGCTGAACGCCGGCCTGCTGATCGACCTGCCCCACCTGCACGCCACCGGCGCCGACGGCATCGGCCTCTACCGCACCGAAATCCCCTTCATGGTGCGGCACACCTATCCCGACACCGCCGTGCAGAAGGAAACCTACGCCAAGGTGCTGGACGAGGCGGGGGACAGGCCCGTCACCTTCCGCACCCTGGATGTGGGCGGCGACAAGACCCTGCCCTACTTCCCCGATCTGGGCGAAGAGAACCCGGCCCTGGGCTGGCGCGCCATCCGCATCGGCCTGGACCGTCCGGCCATGCTGCGCAAGCAGCTGCGGGCCCTGCTGTGGGCGGCCTCGGGCCGCGACCTGCGCCTGATGTTCCCCATGGTGGCCGAGGTGTCGGAGTTCATCCGCGCCCGTCACGTGCTGGACCTGGAACTGCGCCGGCTGGAGCAGGGCGGCGTGGCCCGCCCCCGGGACCTGAAGGTGGGCGTGATGATGGAGGTGCCGGCCCTGCTGTTCCAGCTGGACGCCCTGCTGCCCCACATCGACTTCATGTCCGTGGGCTCCAACGACCTGCTGCAGTACCTGTTCGCCAGCGACCGCGGCAACCCCATGCTGAACAACCGTTACGACCTGTTGTCACCGGCCATGCTGTCGGTGCTGCGGATGCTGGTGTGGCGGTGCGACGCGGCCGGGGTGCAGCTGTCGCTGTGCGGCGAGATGGCCAGCCGCCCCCTGGACGCCATGGCCCTGCTGGGCTGCGGCTTCCGCACCCTGTCGATGAGCCCTGGCGCCTTCGGCGAGATCAAGACCATGATCCGCTCGGTCGACGTGGGCGTGCTGCAGCGCTTCCTGGACAGCCTGCTGGGGCGCCCCGACCGGTCGTTGCGCCAGCACCTGCTGGCCTTCGCCCGCGACCACGGCGTGCGGCTCTAGCCAATCTAATTAATTCTGACGGCACGATGGTTGCGGTACCGCGGCGCCCTTGATAAGACTCCCCCGTCAACGACGGTTGGGTAATATTCGAACCGGCGGTTGGGACAATTCAAATACGAATTCCGGGTGCCCTCTGGGGCCTTCTGTGCTGGGACCGCCGTCATGACTGAACGCCGCGACCGTTATCGGGACATGATCGACGCTGGCCGCGCCGCCGAACCACAGGCGCCGCGCGAAACCGTGGGCGACATCCTGCGCATGCGGCGCGAGGAACTGGGCTATGACCTGACGGGCGTGGCCAACGTCCTGCGCATCCGCCGCCCCTATCTGGAAGCCATCGAGGACGGCCGTTATGGCGACCTGCCGGGCCAGGCCTACATCCTGGGCTTCCTGCGCAGCTACGCCGACCTGCTGGGCATCGATTCGGGTGACCTGCTGAACCGCTTCAAGGATGAGACGGCGGGCCACGTCCGGCCGGCGGAACTGTACCTGCCCATCCCAGTCAGCGAGAACCGGGTGCCCAGCGGCGCGCTGATCGTGGGCGCCGTCGTGCTGGCCGCGGCCCTCTATGGCGGATGGTACCTCTATTCCTCCGCCGACCGCAGCGCCCTGGACCTGGTGCCCAAGCTGCCGGAGCGGCTGGCCCACCTGACGGGCAACAGCGACGCCTCCTCCCCGCCGCCGGCCAACGTGCTGCCGGCCCCCGCAGTGCAAGCCCTGCTGAACCAGGCGCAGCCCACGGCGCCGGAGGTGGGGGCCGCCCCCGACGCCACCGCGCCGCTGCCCGACGCGATGCCCGGCCCCGTGCCCGCGGCCCCCGCCAATGCCCAGGTCGCCCCGCAGGCGCCGGCGACCAATGCCCCCGCAGGCCAGGGGACCGCCGCGCCGACCGCCGCGCCGGGCAAGATCGCGACGGCGCCGCAGCCGGCCGCGCCCCAGCAAACAACCTCGGCACCGGTGGCGTCCGAGGCGCCGGATGACGAGGCGCCGCAGATGCCCGACCTGGGCCAGCCCAAGACCGCCGCCGCCGATCCGGATACCGCCCCGGCCGACGCCAGCATGCGCCCCGACACCACCGCCCCCGGGACGGCGCCGGCCCCCGCCAAGGGCCGCGTCTTCGGCCAGACCGGTCCCGCCCGCGTGGTGGTGCGCGCCACGGACGAAAGCTGGATCCAAGTGCGCGACGCCAAGGGCACGCTGTGGGCGTCCCGCGTGCTGCACCCGGGCGACAGCTTCCGCGCCCCCGACGTGCCTGGCCTGACCCTGGAAACCGGCAACGCCGGCGGCGTGGTCGTCAGCCTGGACGGCAAGGACCTGGCCGCCCTGGGCGCCAAGGGCCAGGTGGTGCGCAGCTATCCCCTGCAACCGGATGATCTACAGGCTCGGGTGACTCACTGATGGCTTCCCTGTTTCGCAGCAAGGCGGCCGTCGCCGCCTGTCTTTCCGCCTGCGTGGCCCTGGCCGTGGGCGTGGGCCTGGCACCCCAGTTGGCCCAGGCCGAAGGCCGCACCCGCCAGGTCGAGGTGGACGTGGCCAAGGCGACCCAGCCACTGGACCGCTTCTACGACCTGTCCGTCGGGTCCGACTACCCGGGCACCCTGATGCGGCCGGACAGCATGGCGCAGCTGAAGACCACCCAGGACGAGCTGGGCTTCCGCTACATCCGCTTCCACGCCATCTTCCACGACGTGCTGGGCACGGTGAAGGCCGAGAACGGCACCATCACCTATGATTGGAGCAAGATCGACCAGCTGTACGACGACCTGAAGGCGCGCGGGCTGAAGCCTTTCGTCGAGCTGGGCTTCACGCCCAAGGCCATGGCGACGTCGGAGAACAAGATCTTCTATTGGGAGGGCAACACCTCCCACCCCCGGCCCAACGCCTGGCGCGACCTGATCACCGCCTTCGTCCAGCACATCGAAGCCCGCTATGGCCAAGCCGAGGTGCGCAGCTGGTTCTTCGAGGTGTGGAACGAGCCCAACCTGTCCGGCTTCTGGGAAGGCGGCGACCAGCAGGCGTATTTCGCCCTGTACGACCTGACGGCCAACACCATGAAGGCCATCGACCCGGAATTGCGCGTGGGCGGCCCCGCCACGGCCGGCGCCGCCTGGGTCCCGGAATTCCTGGACCATGTGGCCAAGAGCGGCGCGCCCGTGGACTTCGTCACCACCCACACCTATGGCGTGGACGGCGGCTTCCTGGATGAGGCGGGCAAGGCCGACACCAAGCTGTCACCTTCCCCCGACGCCATCGTGGGCGACGTGCGCAAGGTGCGCGAGCAGATCGCCGCCTCGCGCTTCCCCACCCTGCCGCTCTATTTCACGGAGTGGAGCACCAGCTACACCCCGCGTGACCTGGTGCATGACAGCTACGTCAGCGCGCCCTACATCCTGGCCAAGCTGAAGGCCAGCCGGGGCATGGTCCAGGGCATGAGCTACTGGACCTACAGCGATCTGTTCGAGGAACCCGGCCCGCCCACCGCCCCGTTCGAGGGCGGCTTCGGCCTGATGAACCGCGAGGGCATCCGCAAGCCGGCCTACTTCGCTTACAAGTACCTGCACGCCCTGCAAGGCCAGGCGGTGCCGGTGACGGACGGCCAGGCGATGGCGTCCACGACGGAGGGCAAGGCCGCCGCCCTGGTGTGGGATTTCCAGCAACCGCACCAGCCCGTCAGCAACCGGTCCTTCTACAGCAAGATCGTCCCAAACAAGGCCGCCCCGTCGGTCAAGGTCTCGTTCCGGGGCCTGAAGCCCGGCAGGTACCGCCTGGCGGTGCACCGCACCGGCTTCCGCGCCAACGACGCCTATTCCGCCTACATTGACATGGGCGCGCCCAAGTCCCTGTCACCGGAACAGCTGGCCAAGTTGACCGACCTGACGCGCGACCTGCCGGAGGCGGACAAGACCGTGACCGTGGGGGCCGACGGCCGCTTCGCCACCACCCTGCCCATGCACAGCAACGACATCATGCTGGTCACGCTGGACAGGCCCGCCGGGGACCAGGCCGCCGGCGGCAAATAGGTCAACCGCGTCGGCCGCTTAACCATTATGCACCGCGCCGTCCCGCACACGGCGCGGTGAAGCCTTGTGCGATGGCCTCTTGATCCCGGGGCCTTCCGGCAGCACTTTACCGATCAAATTCCCCCATGAGGCCAGTTCCCATGTCCACCTCCCATCGTGCGTATCGCCAGATCCTGCGCCGGACCTCCCGTCAGATTCGTGTCGGCAACGTCCTGGTCGGTGGCGACGCGCCGATCTCCGTCCAGACCATGACCAACACCCTGACCGCCGACGCCAAGGCGACGATCGAGCAGGTGTTGCGGGCAGAAGAGGCCGGCGCCGACATGGTCCGCGTCTCCTGCCCCGACGAGGAATCGACGGCGGCGCTGAAAGAGATCGTGAAGGCGGTGCACGTGCCCATCGTGGCCGACATCCACTTCCACTATAAGCGCGCCATCGAGGCCGCCGAGGCCGGTGCCGCCTGCCTGCGCATCAACCCCGGCAACATCGGTTCCGCCGACCGGGTGCGAGAGGTGGTGCAGGCCGCCAAGGACCATGGCTGCGCCATGCGCATCGGCGTCAACGCCGGCTCGCTGGAGCGCGAGCTGCTGGAGCGCTATGGCGAGCCCTGCCCCGAAGCCCTGGTGGAAAGCGCCCTGACCCACGCCAAGATCCTGGAAGACCATGACTTCCGGGAGTTCAAGATTTCCGTGAAGGCCTCGGACGTATTCCTGGCCGTGGCCGCCTACCAGGGTTTAGCCGAGGCCTGCGACTATCCCCTGCACATCGGCATCACCGAGGCCGGCGGCCTGCGCGCCGGCACCGTGAAGTCCTCGATCGGCCTGGGCATGCTGCTGTGGTCGGGCATCGGCGACACCATCCGCGTGTCGCTGTCCGCCCCCCCGGAGGAGGAGGTCAAGGTCGGCTTCGAGATGCTGAAGTCGCTGGGCCTGCGCCGGCGCGGCGTCACCGTCATCTCCTGCCCGTCCTGCGCCCGCCAGCAGTTCGACGTCATCAAGACGGTCGAGGTGCTGGAGGAGCGGCTGGCCCACATCACCACCCCCATGACCGTGTCGGTCATCGGCTGCGTGGTGAACGGCCCGGGCGAGGCCACCATGACCGATATCGGCTTCACCGGCGGCGGCAAGGGCGTGCACCAGGTGTTCCTGGCGGGCCAGCCAGCCCACCGCCTGAAGGACGAGAGCATCGTCGACCACCTGGTGTCGCTGGTGGAAAAGAAGGCCGAGGAGATCAAGGCCGCCCAGGCCGCCGAAGCCGCCGCTGCCGCCGAGTAACATGGAAGTGTGCGGCATGGGCTTTTGCTCATGCCGCTAGGCCCCAAGTGGGGCCGCCGGAGCTTTTTGGGAAGCGAAGCGGACTGAAAAGCGAGGAAGCCAAGCGGCCGGATGGCCGCGCCCGGCGCTTGAGGGCTTTAGTCAGCCCGGACACGGGATGACGGAACAACCATGACCACCACATTGGAAGAACGGTTCGGGGACACGCTGGCCAAGCTGTCGGCCCGGCATGACGAGCTGCGCGACGCCCTGGCAACGGGCACGCTGGCGGCCGACGCCTACACCCGCATGAGCAAGGAATTCGCGGAGCTGACGCCGGTGGCCGAGTCTATCGCCGAGCTGCGCCGCGCCCGGTCCGACCTGGCCGAGTTGGCCCGCATGGCGGAAGCGGAGTCCGATCCAGAGATGCGGGAGCTGGCGCAGGAGGAACTGATCCAAGCGGAGAAGGCCCTGCCTGGGCTGGAGCGCCAGGTCATGCTGGCCCTGCTGCCCAAGGATGCCGCCGACGACAAGAACGCCATGTTGGAGGTGCGCGCCGGCACCGGTGGCGACGAGGCGGCCCTGTTCGCCGCCAACCTGTTCGACATGTACCGCCGCTACGCCGCCATCCAGGGCTGGCGTTTCGAGGTCATTGAGATCTCGGAGACCGGCCTGGGCGGCTACAAGGAAGCCATCGCCAGCATTTCCGGGCGGGGCGTGTTCCGCCGGCTGAAGTTCGAATCGGGCGTGCACCGGGTGCAGCGCGTGCCGGCGACCGAGACTCAGGGCCGCATCCACACCTCCGCCGCCACCGTGGCCGTGTTGCCCGAGGCGGAGGAGGTGGACATCCAGATCGACGAGAAGGACCTGCGCATCGACGTGTTCCGCTCGTCCGGTCCCGGCGGCCAGTCGGTCAACACCACCGACAGCGCCGTGCGCATCACCCACCTGCCCACCGGCCTGGTGGTCAGCCAGCAGGACGAAAAGTCACAGCACAAGAACAAGGCCAAGGCCCTGCGTGTGCTGCGGTCCCGCCTGTATGACCTGCAGCGCAGCGCCCTGGACGCGGAACGCGCGGCCAACCGCAAGAGCCAGGTGGGCAGCGGCGACCGTTCCGAACGCATCCGCACCTACAACTTCCCCCAAGGCCGGGTGACCGACCACCGCATCAACCTGACGCTCTACAAGATCGACAAGGTCATGGCGGGCGAGGCCCTGGATGAGGTGGTGGAGGCGCTGATCGCCCAGGACGAGGCGGAGCGCCTGGCCGAACTTCAGTGAGCGGTCCCCTTCTCCTCCGTGATGTCTTAAAAACGGCCGAGGAACGCCTCGCCGCGGCCGGCTGCGCCAGCCCCCGGCTGGACGTGCGCCTGCTGGCGGAGGAGGCGCTGGGCTGGTCGCGCACCGCCCTGCTGCTGGACGGTGATCGACCGGTATCGGCCGAAGCCCAGGCCGCCCTGGCCACCCTGGTCGATCGTCGCGCCGCACGGGAACCGGTGTCGCGCATTCTGGGCAAGCGGGAGTTCTGGAGCCTGGAGTTCCGCCTGGCGCCGGACACGCTGGACCCCCGGCCCGATACCGAGACCCTGGTGGAAACCGCGTTGCGCCACCTGCCCGACGGCCAGCGCCCCCGGCGCCTGCTGGACCTGGGCACGGGCAGCGGCTGCATCCTGCTGGCGCTCCTGTCCGAGCTGCCAGGCGCCTGGGGCCTGGGCGTGGACATCGCCCCCGGCGCCGCCCGTGCCGCCGCGGCCAACGCAAAGGCCCTGGGATTCGCCAGCCGCAGCGCCTTCCTGGTCGGCAGCTGGACAGACGCGCTGGGTGCGGGAGCGCGCTTCGACGCCATCGTGTCCAACCCGCCCTACATCCCGGCCGCCGACATCGCCGGCCTGGAGCCGGAGGTGCGGACCTTCGATCCCATGCGCGCGCTGGACGGCGGCGCCGATGGGCTGGACCCGTACCGTCACCTGGCCGCTGTGGCCGGCGACCTGCTGCTGCCCAGCGGTCTGCTGGCGGTGGAACATGGCGCCGGCCAGGGGGCCGACGTGGCGGCCCTGTTCGCCGCCGCGGGCCTCGAGGTGCTGGAACGGGTGGACGATTTGGCCGGGCACGACCGGGTGGTCGCCGCCCGGCGGCTTGGCTGATTCCCCAAAAGACCAAGGCTCTGACCACTTGCGCCAACCGCGCAGGGCGGCATCGCCAAAAAAAATGTTGGATTAGCGGGATTCAGCGTTTAGGGTCATTTTGCGTGGTGGAGGCCGAAGGGGCGACGCGCCAGGTTCGAAACGGGGGACACCGTTATAGGGGCCGGGCTAGCGTTCATGGGCCGATGATGATCACCACGGCATGCCAGTTTGCCCAGCATGGTCGATCCGGTTTCCTTCCGGGTTACGGTGTGGATTCCGGGATCGGATGCGGTGGCGCGGATGATGATGTCCGCCCCCTTGGCACGGCATGCATCGAACTCCAACGGGGCTAGAGCAGCAGTCGGATGAGACAGGGACCGAACTCCAGGCGTTCGCGTGGACGCGGCGGTAACAACGGTGGCAATGCCGGCGGCAACGGCGGCGGCAATGGCGGTGGCAACAACGGTGGCGGCAATAACCGCCGCCAGAACGTGCCCCTGCGCCATCAGACCTTTGACAGCAACGGCCCGGATGTGCGCATCCGCGGCAACGCCTTCCAGGTGCATGAGAAGTACTTGGCCCTGGCCCGTGACGCCCAGTCGTCCGGCGACCGGGTGGCGGCGGAAAACTATCTGCAGCATGCGGAGCACTATTTCCGCATCATCACGCAGATCAACGAGTCCGAACAGCGCCAGCGCGGCGGCGAGCCCAGGGGCTACCAGCCCCAGCCGGGCTACGACGACGCCGAGGGCGGCGATACGGCCGACGACGGCGAGGGCGATGCCCAGGCCGAAGACGAGCGCGAGCCGCTGAGCGCTTGATCTTAAAAAGCCCCGCCTGACAGCGGGGCTTTTTTGTTGTCTCAGGCGCCGGCGGCGCATCCGCGCCTTGGCTTGTCCTCGTTTTGCAGTCCACTGCGTTCCGCGCAAAACTCCGGCGGACGCGGTCGCGTCCTTGTCGCTTCGCTCCGAAAAAGGAGGGGCCCTGGAAGGGACGGGACATAGGCCCTATGCGGCCACAGCGCGAGCCGCCCCTTGTCCGCGACAGGACCGGTCGTTATTCTGCGCCTCCGTGAAACAAAAAGACCCGCCGCACGGGTTTTGGTGTTTCGGAAATGTCGGTCCGCATCAGAGTGAAGATCCATGGGCAAGCCGCGCACCCTCTATGACAAGATCTGGGACAGCCACGTCGTCCACCGCCAGGAAGACGGCACCTGCGTGCTCTACATCGATCTCCACCTCGTGCATGAGGTGACCAGCCCGCAGGCCTTCGAAGGTCTGCGCATGGCCGGCCGCAAGGTGCGCCGCCCATCCGCCACCCTGGCCGTTGCCGACCACAACGTTCCCACCAGCCACGACCGCCTGGCCGGCATCAAGAACGAGGAAAGCCGCATCCAGGTGGAGCAGCTGGCCATCAACACCAAGGAATTCGGCGTCGACTACTACGACATGTCCGACATCCGCCAGGGCATCGTCCACGTCGTGGGGCCGGAGCAGGGACTGACCCAGCCGGGCATGACCATCGTCTGCGGCGACAGCCACACCGCCACCCACGGTGCGTTCGGCGCCCTGGCCTTCGGCATCGGCACGTCGGACGTGGAACACGTGCTGGCCACGCAGACCCTGCTGCTGAAGCCGTCCAAGAACATGCGCATCAGCGTGGATGGCGAGCTGCCCGTGGGCGTGACCGCCAAGGACGTGGTGCTGGCTATCATCGGCAAGATCGGCACCGCCGGCGGCACCGGCCACGTCATCGAGTTCGCCGGCTCCGTCATCCGGGGCCTGTCCATGGAAGGCCGCATGACGGTCTGCAACATGGCCATCGAGGCAGGGGCCCGCGCCGGCCTGATCGCCCCGGACGAGACCACGTTCGCGTACCTGAAGGGCCGTCCGCAGGCGCCCAAGGCCGCAACCTGGGAGCAGGCCGTCAACTGGTGGAAGAGCCTGCCCTCGGACGAGGGTGCGGTGTACGACCGCGAGGTCGTGCTGAAGGCCGAGGACATCGCCCCCATGGTGACCTGGGGCACCAGCCCGCAGGACGTGCTGCCCATCACCGCCGCCGTGCCCAACCCCGCCGACGAGGCGGATGAGCACCGCCGCGCCGCCATGGAACGCGCGCTGAAGTACATGGGGCTGGAAGCCGGCACCCCGCTGGACGCCATCCCCGTGGACAAGGTCTTCATCGGCAGCTGCACCAACAGCCGCATCGAGGACCTGCGCGCCGCCGCCAAGGTGGTGGAAGGCCGCCATGTGAAGGATGGCATCTACGCCATGGTGGTCCCGGGGTCCGGCCTGGTGAAGGAACAGGCCGAGTCCGAGGGCCTGGACAAGGTGTTCACCGCCGCCGGCTTCGACTGGCGGGAGCCCGGCTGTTCCATGTGCCTGGCCATGAACGACGACAAGCTGAAGCCGGGTGAGCGCTGCGCCAGCACCTCCAACCGCAACTTCGAGGGCCGCCAGGGCCCCGGCGGCCGCACCCATCTGGTGAGCCCCGAGATGGCAGCCGCCGCGGCATTGACCGGCAAGCTGACGGATGTGCGCACGCTGAACTGAGCGAACGCATCGGTGCGATGTGAGCGACGGCGCGGAGCTCCAGAGGG
This sequence comes from Nitrospirillum amazonense, assembly GCF_007828035.1. Classification (GTDB taxonomy): domain Bacteria; phylum Pseudomonadota; class Alphaproteobacteria; order Azospirillales; family Azospirillaceae; genus Nitrospirillum; species Nitrospirillum amazonense. The sequence goes on from NZ_VITV01000004.1 coordinate 176,546, forward strand.
TCCGCGCCGTTCGCTTACGTAAAGGTTCCCTCAGTCACCCGGCGGCCACATCCGTCGCGTTGGCTTCCTCGATTTCCAGTCCGCCATGCTCCCCGGAAAGCTCCGGCGGATGCGGTCGCATCCCACAGCGGCATGCTCATGTCGCTGGCGTCGTTCGGCTGCGATAACGGTAGCTGCGCCAGCCCAGCCGCAGCTGGTCGGTCAGCAGGGCCAGCGCAGGCGAGATGTCCGGCTTGGCCGGCTGCCCACGGCCCAGGCGGCGCAACTGGGCCTTCACCACCGCCATGGTGCCCATGGCCGCCAGGGTCTTGCGTTCCCAGCGGATGGGCGGCAACGCCGCCTCCACCCCCTGCCCGCGCTGCCAGGCGCGGGGTAGGCCAGGGTTCAGCGCCAGGGCGGTGGCCATGCCAGCCATGGCCACGCCGCTGTCCACCACCCGGGCCGCCACCTCCACCCGGCGGATGCCGCCCGTCACCATGAGCGGCATCCGCGCCACCTGATTGATGTCGGCGGCGAATTCCAGGAAATAAGCCTCGCGCGCCAGCGTCCGGCCGTCGCGGGTCTTTTCCGATGTCCCTGGCCCCTGCATGGCCGGCGCCTCGTAGGAACCGCCCGACAGTTCCACCAGATCGACGGCCAGGTCGTTCAGCCAGGCGACCACTTGGCGCGCCTCCTCCGGCGCGAAGCCGCCACGCTGGAAATCGGCGGAGTTCAGCTTCACCGCCACGCAGAAGCCGGGGCTGATGGCGGCGCGCACCGCCCGCACCACGTCCAGCAGCAGCCGCGCCCGATTCTCCAACGGCCCGCCCCAGCAATCGTCACGCCGGTTGGTCAAGGGCGACAGGAACTGGCTCAGCAGATAGCCGTGGGCGGCATGGATCTGCACGCCGGTGAAGCCCGCCTGTTCCGCCAGTGCTGCGGTCTGGGCGAAGCGGCGGGTGACGTCAGCGATGTCCGCCTCGGACATGGCGCGGGGCACCGCGAACAGCTTGGAGTAGGAACCGAGGTCCAGGGCCACGGCGGATGGCGCCACCGTTTCCTGGCCCAGGCTGGCGCGCATCTGCCGGCCGGGATGGTTGATCTGCATCCACAACTGCCCGCCGCCGGCTCGCCCGGCCTCCGCCCACTGTCGGAAGGGGCCCAGGTCGGCCCCCTGCTCCAGCACCACGCCGGCGGGGCCGGTCATGGCGCGGCGGTCGATCATGACGTTGCCGGTGATCAGCAGGCCGGCCCCGCCCTCCGCCCAGGTGCGGTAGAGGCGGATGAGGGTGGGCGACGGGCGATGGTCCGCTGTCGCCATGTTCTCCTCCATCGCCGCCTTGGCCAGGCGGTTGGGGATGATGGCGCGGTTGGGCAGGACCAGGGGCTGGAAAAGGGTGGGGACGGGCATGGCTGCGACGGTCATTCGGTTGACGGTCCCCCGACCCTAAGCTTAAAGTGAACTTTAAGGTCAATAGCTGTTTCGAGGCCATCATGCGCATCGGTGAACTGGCGCAACGCAGCGGCCTCTCCCCCTCCCGCCTGCGATTCTATGAGTCCGCCGGCCTGATCGGCCCGGCCGACCGGGGAACAAACGGCTATCGCGCCTTCCCGGCGGAAACGCTGACGCGGCTGGAACTGATCACCGGGGCGCAGAGGGCCGGCTTCACATTGGATGAAATCCGTGGCCTGCTGCCCGGCTGCGATAATGACGCCATCGGCCACGGCCCCCAGATCGCCGAGGCCCTGCGCCGCAAGGTGGGGGAGATCGAGGCGCTGCAACAGCGGCTGGAAACCAGCAGAGCCCGCCTGCTGGCCATCATCGACAGCCTGGAGAACGGCCCCCAGGACCTGGGCTGCGCCGCCAACACCCGCCGGGTGCTGGCGGAGATCAAGCTGACCGACATCAAGGAAACGGCGGCCAAGGAGGCAGCGGAATGAGCGACGGCAAAGTGGACGGCGTCACCGGGGGCTGCCAATGCGGCGCCGTGCGCTATCACAGCACCATGGCGCCGGAGGGCGTGCATTTCTGCCACTGCCGCATGTGCCAGCGGGCCGTGGGCAACGTCTTCGCCGCGCTGGCGGGGGTGCGCAAGGACACGGTGACCTGGAGCGGGACGGGGCGGCCCACCTTCTACGCCTCCTCCTCGGTGGCGGAGCGGGGCTTCTGCGCCCAGTGCGGTACGCCGTTGACCTTCGCCTACCCCGACAGCGACTGGATGAGCGTCACCATCGGCAGTCTGGACGACCCCGAGGCGGTGGTGCCGGAGGTGCACTGCGGCGTGGAAAGCCGGCTGTCCTGGCTGCACGTACAGGACGGCCTGCCGGAGGAATACACCGACCCCAAGAGCGACCGCCTGCGCGACATGGTCAGCCACCAGGTATATTTCTGATCGTGGAGGGAGGGAGGCGCCCTACAGCCCATCCACCGGATTGGTCGCCGGGGCGAAGGGCTGGCCGGCATGGATGAGGTCCCGCCGGGCCTCGTATTCGCGCAGCGCCCAGTCCACACTGGGAAAGGCCAAATCGGTCCAGGGAATGTCATCCCAGGCGAACAGCGCCACCTCCTGGCTTTCCGGGCCGGCGGCGATGTCCGGGCTGGTCAGCCGCGCCAGGTAGATCAGCTGCACCTGGCTGATGCGGGGAATGTTGTAGACGGCCAGCAGCGGGCCGATGGCCAGTCGCGCCCCCGCCTCCTCCCACGCCTCGCGGGCGGCGCCGTCCTGGGAGGTTTCCCCCAATTCCATATAGCCGGCCGGCAGGGTCCAGTAGCCGATTCGTGGCTGGATGGCGCGGCGGCACAGCAGGATGCGGTCCTGCCACAGGGCGACCGAGCCCACCACGATCTTGGGGTTGTCGTAGGCGATGTAGCCGCAGTCCGGGCAGACCAGCCGCTCCCTATCCTCCCCCGGCGGCACCGTCACCACGCGGGGACCGAACGTCGGCACGGGGTCGGACATCGGCGCTCTCCCTCGCTGCTTTGCCGCCACTATAGCCGCCCCGACGCCCCTTGGCTTGCGGACGCTTCAAGGTGGCGAACGCCCCTCAACCATCATGCTTGGGCACCCAGGGGATGCGGGCGAAGGTCACGCCCTCATCCTCCAGCTCCGCCGCTTCCTCGTCGGTGGTCTCGCCGTAGATGGCCTTGGCCTCGGCCTCGCCATAGTGGATCTTGCGCGCCTCTTCGGCGAAGCGGTCGCCCACATGGGTGGCGTTGGCCTCGACCTGGCGGCGCATCTCGCGCAGCAGGGACATCACCGCCGCCGGACCCTGGGCCGCGGCCTCCGCCACCGCCGCGGGCGTCACCTCTGGTGCCGGCTGCGGCGGGACCGGGACGGGTGCCGGCGTCTCTTCCACGCGCGCGCCCCGGCCCTTGGCGATGCGGGGCGCCATGGGGGCCTTGCCCACCTTGTGGTCGCCGCAGACCGCGCAAGCGACCTCACCCGCCGCGACCTGCTGGTCGCAGGCGTCCGCGTTGCGGAACCAGACGTCGAAGGTGTGGCCTTGGCCACATTTCATTTCGTAAAGGATCATGGGGGATGCGGCGACGATGGATAACGGCCCGTCCAGTTCGGCCAGGAAAATGTCATATACAGTCTGGATGTGGGTGGGGAAAGCCACCCCGGCAATGAGCATGCCCCGCATGCCCCGTATCCGCACACCCACCTCTGGGAACGCATAAGGCCACGCCATGATCCCCACGCCCCATCACGACCCCCGAGGCCAGGCCAGCGCGTGGGTGACCCGTTTCGCGCCGCTGGTGGCCCGGGGTGGCGCCGTGCTGGATCTTGCCTGCGGCGGGGGGCGCCACGCCCGGCTGTTCCACGGGGCAGGCCATCCGGTGACGGCGGTGGACATCGACACGCGCGGCGTGGCCGATCTGGAAGGCCGAGCCGGCGTCACCGTCCTGCAGGCGGACCTGGAGGGGGGCGTGTCGCTAGATCCGGGCGGAGTGGACCTGGGCGGCCCCTACGCCGGTATCGTCGTCACCAACTATCTGCACCGGCCGCTGCTGCCTCGCCTGCCCGGTCTGCTGGCCCCTGGCGGGGTCCTGCTGTATGAGACCTTCGCCCAGGGCAACCAGCGCCATGGCCGCCCGTCCAGCCCGGCCTATCTGCTGCGCGCGGGCGAGCTGCTGGCCCTGGCCCACGACACCGGCTTGCACGTTGTGGCCTTCGAGCAGGGGGAGATCGCCCTGCCCCGCGCCGCCGTGGTGCAACGCTTGGCGGCGGTGCGGCCCCTGGCGGCGTCCGACCTGGGCGGCGACCCGGAGCCGCGGCCGCTGCCGCTGGCCTGAAACAGGAACGGCCCCGACCGCTGAGGCCGGGGCCGTCCTGGTAGACGGATGGGGAAGGTCGGGCGCGCTTAATTCTTGGGCGCGGCCGCCTCGGTGGTCTTGGCCACCTCGGCCTTGGCCTTCTTCACATGATGGTGGGCGACCGTCTTGGTCTCGGTCTTCGCGCCCTCAGCCTTGGCTTCGGTCTTGGCTTCCGTGGCCTTCACCTCGGTCTTCACCGCCGCACCCTTGGCTTCCACCGCCGGCTTGGCGGCTTCCGTGGTCTTGGCGACGTCGGCCTTGGCGGCCGTGGCGGCGGCCTCGGGAGCCTTCTGCACCGGGGCGGCCGTGGTCGCGCTGACCTGGGTCGCGGCGGCCTGGGCGGCAGGGACCGGGGCGGCGGGGGTATCCGCCGCGAACGCCCCGGCGGAGAACGCCACTGGCACCATCACGGCCGCGGCGGTAGCGAGGGCCAGCAGGGGACGGCGGTGGGCGAACATGCTCATGGTCGTGATCCTTAATTTGATCGGGCGTCCCACCATCGGGGCGCAGGGTCATAGTCCCAAGGGAAGGGGGCCGCCGTTCGACCGGATTGTGGCGAAGGCGGGATATGATCGCGGCCTTTCCGCCGAACTTCTTGCTGGAAGGTTAAGACTTTCCTCCGCCCTTCCCCCAGCCTGGCGCGGCCGTGCACGCGTCCCGACGGACGGGAAAACGGCCCCTTCGCCGGACGGCGGAGGTCCGCTTAAGCCTTCCGGCCGCCGCCCATTTTCCACGGAACCCGCCAAAACCGCCGCCGTTAACCCAGCGCATCATCTCTTGAGGCGCCGGCATGACGACCGACAACGAACAAGCCAATCGCGAGCAGGTGGCGAAGCTGGTCCGCCTGCTGGGTTCGGATTTCGAGGGCGAGGCGGTGACGGCGCTGGCCAAGCTGCGCCGCCTGCTGCCCAAGCGGGGCCTGGGCTTCAACGATGTGGGCCAGTGGATCCAGTCCCCGGCCAAGGTGGTCTATCGCACGGCCCCGCCCCCGCCGCAGCCTGACACCCGGTCGCTGGAGGACCGCATCCTGGCCTTGGAGCGCCAGCGGGAGGAAGCCTTGCGTGCCCTGCGCGTGGCCCAGGCCCGCGCCGACGAGGCGGAGGACCAGGCAGGCCAACTGGTCAGCGAGCTGGTAGCGGCCCGCCACCAGGCCGGTGCCGCCGCCAAACCGGCCCGCTCGCCCAAGATGAAGCCGCGCGGCCGCTGGCGCGGCTACGTCTTGGCGGCCCTGGTGGGTGTCGCCGCGACCGTGGCGACGCGCGCCTATATACCACCCGCCGGCGCCACGGGCACCGACACCGGCCAAGCCCTGCTGGCGCGTGCCGCCCTGCTGCTCACCCCAGCCAAGGCGCATGTCACCGTAGCGGGGCGCAGCGCCTTCCTCTACCCGGCCCCCACCAACCAGCAGGCGGCCGTAGCCCTGCTGCCGCCGACCACGGAGTTGGAGGTGCTGGCGGAAGACGTGCCGGCTGGCGGTGTGCCCGGCGGCTGGGTCAAGGTGCGCGCCCGGACCGAGCAGGGCACGACCGTGGGCTACGTCGAGCGGCGGCGGCTGGGTCAAGCCACCGAAGTCGCGGTTCGCCGCGTCCCGGGTTAAGGCCCTTCAGACAAGGCCGGTCATTGACCCTTGGGCTTGTCCTCGGTCTTGGCATCCGCCTTCGGCGCCTTGCCCGGCGCGTCATCCTTCATCGGATCCTTGCCGTCCAACCGGGCCAGGTTGTCCTGGGCCGCAGCGCCGGCGGCACTGTCGCCCGCGACCTGCACGGCGTGGGTCCAGTCGGCCTTGGCACCCGGCTTATCCCCCCGGTCGGCCTTGATGTTGCCGCTGAGCAGCAGGCCCTGGGCGTTATCCGGATCCAGCGAGAGGGCCATGCGCAGATCACGCCCGGCCTCCACGTCACGACCCAAGCGGTGCTTGGTCTCCGCCCGCATGACCATGGCATCGACGCGGCCGCCATCCAGGCTGAGCGCCCGGTCGAGGTCGCGCAACACATCCCACCAGCGCTCCGCCCCCGCCCGTTCCGTGGCGCGATCGATCAGCAGGTCGGGGTCCTCGGGCTGCAGGCCGATGGCCTTGGTGTAATCGGTGTCGGCCTTGGCGTGTTCCTTGGCGTTGAACCAGGCCCAGCCGGCCTTGCCCCACAAACCGGCCGTCACCTTGGGCGGCAGGCCCAGGACGGGGATCACCGCCTCCAGCGCCACCGCCGATTCCTTGTATTCCCCCCGGAACAGCTGGGCCATGGCCTGGCACAGGCGGGCGTCGTTGCCGCCACCCTTCTTCTCCCACAGCTGGGCCTCGGCATAGGCGAAGTCGGGCAATTCCTTGGCCCGCTGCAGGCAGGTGTCACGGTTCAGCGCCACGGGCACGGCGCCGGCGCCGGTGGCGATACCGCAGAGGATGGTGCCGCCGAGGATTGTGGTGGCGGCCAGAACACGGCTGGAAAGGTGGGGAAGCTTGAGGGTAATCATCATGGCGCCTAGAGTCCCGAATGGCGGATGGATCGCAAGTGCTTTCATCCCGGGCCATCCCTTTGCAGGCGCGGCCTCGGGTTGCAGGATAGCACGGGCGGGCCCCGCCCCGGCAGGCGCGGGTCCCTGCCATCCCGATGGTGCGGGGGTCGCACATCCGCGCCCCACTGGTTAAATGGAGCCTGGTTCGCATGCCGCAATCCCCCACTCCCGGCCGCATGTTCTGCTTCGGCCTGGGCTTCAGCGCCACGGCCCTGGCCCACCGCCTGCTGGACGCCGGCTGGCAGGTGGCCGGCACCTGCCGCACGGCGGAGAAGGCAGCGGCCCTGCGCGCCCAGGGCATCGAGGCCCATGTGTTCAGTCCCGACCAACCGCTGGAGCGGGGCGCCCTCGCCGGCACCACCCATCTGCTGGACTCGGTGCCGCCCACGGCGGAAGGCGACAGGGTGCTGGCGGCCCTCACGCCCGATATTCTGGCCCTGCCCAACCTGCGCTGGGTGGGCTACCTCTCCACCACCGGCGTCTACGGCAACAAGGACGGCGGCTGGGTGGACGAGTCGGCGCCGGTGCAGCCCAGCACGGAACGGGGCAAGGCCCGCGCGGTGGCGGAGGCGCAGTGGATGGCCCTGCACGACGCCCACGGCCTGCCCGTCCATCGCTTCCGCCTGCCGGGCATCTACGGCCCCGGACGCAGCGCCCTGGACCAGATGCGGGCGGGCACCGCCCGGCGGGTGGACAAGAAGGGCCAGGTGTTCAGCCGCATCCACATCCACGATTTGGGCAGCGCGATCATCGCCAGCATGGGGCGGCCCAACCCCGGCGCCATCTACAACGTGGCCGACGATCACCCCTGCCCCTCGCCCGACGTGGTGACCTACGCCGCTGAGCTGCTGGGGATGGAGCCGCCGCCGCTGGTGCCGTTCGAGCAGGCCGAGCTGTCGCCCATGGCCACCAGCTTCTATGGCGAGAACAAGCGCATCTCCAACGCCCGCATCAAGGCGGAACTGGGGGTGACCTTGCGCTATCCCAGCTACCGCGAAGGGCTGGCGGACCAGTTGGCGGCTGAGCGCCAGGTTTAGCGCCCGGCAGGGGCCGCCGGCGCGTAGGCCGAGAAGGTGACGTGGGCCGTCTGCGTCGCCTTCTGCGCCACGTCCAGCCCGCCGTCCTCAGCCGGGGCGGCATCGGCCATCTTGGCCATGGCCATCACCGGCGCGCGCCGCATGCCGCCGCTCATCACCGGGGCGTTGAAGTCCACGCGGCCGACGCGGAACTCGCGGCCGGGGAAGGCGGCGTTCAGGCCCTTCATCTCCTCGGTCACACGGCGGTACAGCGTCTCGCGCAGGCGGGTGCGCACGGCCTCCTGCTCCGCCAGGGTGGGGGTGAAGTCCACGCCTTCCACCCGGATCTGCAGGCCGGCGCGGCTGGCCTGGCGGGCGCGGTCGGCCAGGCCGCCCAACTGCGCTTCCGGCAGGCGGGCCTCAAGCGCCGCCCGCCAATGGTCCAGGCCGGCGGCGTCCTGCTGGCGGTCGAAAGAAACCACGCGCCACTCGCCCTTGTCCGACACGGCCTGCGCCGCCTTCAGCACGTCGGCGCGGGCGGAACCGGCGTTGCCGCCGCCGGCATCCACCGTCAGCGACACGCGCGCCGTGTCGGTCTTCACCCAGTCTTCCGCCGTCAGGGTCAGGGTCACCTGGTCCTGCACCGGCTGCGCCGCCATGACCTGCGCCGTGGCGGGGGCGGCGGCCAGGGGTAAGGCCAAGCTGGCGGTCGCGATCAGGGAGGCGGCAATCAGGCTACGCATCGGGGTCCACCCATCGTTCCTCGGCCGAAGCGGAATGCCCCGGCGGTCCCCCCGCTTGTGGCAAAGGGTCGCGGCGGATTTATGGCGGGAACGACGCCCCGAACGCTCCCCCCCCAGCGGCATCTCATGCCACTGTAGGCCCCGACCGGGGCCGCCGGAGCTTTCCGGGGAGCGTAGCGGACTAGAAAGGGCGAATGCCCGCGCCCGCCGTCTGAGGGAAGTCAGAAATCCAAATCCGCGTAATGCTTGGGCGGTGGGGCGCCCGGCAGGTGGTCACCCAGCAGGGGGCGGAAGCTGGGACGGCACTTGATGCGCATGTACCAGTCCTTGGCCTCAGGATGCTGGTCCCAGGGCACGTCGCCCAGATAGTCGATGGTCGACAGGTGCGCCGCCGCGGCGATGTCGGCCAGCGAGAAGTCGTCCCCGGCCAGCCATTTCCGCCGGTCCGCCAGATAGGCGATGTAGTCCAGGTGGTAGTGGATGTTGGCGAGGCCGGCGCGGATGGCCTGGGCATGCGGCGTGCCGGAACCGGAGAAGCGCTTGATCAGCTTCTCCCCCACCAGGTTTTCCGTCACCTCCTGGTTGAACTTGACGTCGAACCAGGCGGCAAGGCGCCGCACCTCCGCCCGCAGCAGGACCTCGCGGCCCAGCAGCGTGGGGGCGTGGGGGTAGGCCTCTTCCAGGTAATTGCAGATGGCGGCATGTTCCACCACCGTCGCCCCGTCATCCTCGACCAGCACCGGCAATTCGCCAGCCGGATTCAGCGCCAGGAACTCCTCACGGCGTTCCCAGGGCTTTTCGACCTCGAGTTCGACCTCGAGGCGCTTTTCCGCCAGCACGACGCGGACCTTGCGCGCGAAGGGGGACAAGGGATGGTGGACAAGTGTACGCATGTGGGCCGGCAATCTAACGTAAGCGCGTGGATTTCAATAGAGCCTAAAGGCCTTAAGCGGAGATCACCCTATGGCCATGCCCGAGTCACCCCGCCCAGAAATTAAGATAGAGCCCATTGGCGCCAATGACGAGGCCGCATGGCGCCCCCTATGGGATCAATACTGCGCTTTTTACCAGGTCAGCGTGGATCCGGGCGTGACAACCACGTTATGGGCGCGCTTGCACGATCCAAATTCGGCCCTGAAGGCGCTGGTGGCTCGCGACGCGGAGGGGCGCGTCCTGGGCTTCTGCCACTACGTCCTGCACCCCAACACCTGGGGCACCAGCCTGATCTGCTATCTGGAGGATCTGTTCACCGACCCGGCGTCGCGCGGCCAGGGCGTGGGCCGGGCCCTGATCGGGCGCTTGGCCGAACTGGGCCGCGAACATGGCTGGGGCCGCGTCTACTGGCACACGCACGAGACCAACGCCACCGCCCGCCGCCTGTACGACAGCGTGACCGACGGCGCGGACGGCTTCGTGCGCTACGTCATCCGGCTGTAGCGCATGCGTCAATCCGACGCGGGGCGCATCCCGAGCCACGACCGGTGTTTTACTGACAGAAATGCCACCGATCACCCCTCAATCCTCCTGATATTGGGGCCAAGTCATTGGTTCGCCACAGCGGGCAAGTTGATTTATGCATAGATGGGACGGGGAAATGCTTCCTGGAAAAATGAAGACGGCCATCACCATGGCCGCGCTGCTTGGCATCTGTGGCTGCACCTCCAGCAGCACGAGCCAGTCCAGTAAATCGCCACAATACACGGCCGCCCTCACGAAACTGTTCGTGATCACCAATATGGGCAACGGCCTGCGCACGACGTTCGGCGATGAAACCGACGATTTCATCACGCTGACCAAGGCCAGCCTGGACAGCTGCGGCGTCAAAGCGGAATTCCATACCAGGGACCCACTGGCGCTGAAGGACACCCTGCCCCAGCAGGTGGCCCAGTTCGGCCCCGACGCCGTCTTGGAGCTGTCCTGGAGCAAGGATGTCTCGGGCCGGACCACGCACGTCATCGACTACACCGCCAACCTCTACGACCCGAAGAGCCGGTCGGTGGTGTGGACGGCAACCATCACCCTGAACCAGCACTACAAGGCCGGGGCGGAAATGGCGGGTACCCTGATCGGCCAGATGAAAAAGGATGCGCTGCTGGGCGCCTCCTGCCAGGCGCCCAAGGCGTCGTGACGGGCGGCCAGACAATCAACACGTGTGGGATGGGGATCATGACTTCCAGGAAAATCCTGACGGCCGCCGCCGTAGCGGCCCTACTGTCCGTCTGCGGGTGCGTTTCCAGCACCAAGGTCGAATCGAACCGGGCGGCCGACTATACCCCCAACATCAAGAAGCTGTTCATCCTGCCCAACCTGGGAAAGACGCTGATCACTGTTGACGGCAACGAGACCGGGCACGTCCTCGCCCTGCTGAAGGCCGGGTTCGAGGGATGTGGCATCACCGCCACGGGCTATGCCGTACAGGCCCTGGCCACCCCCAAAGCCATCGATGACGCCGCTCCCGACGCCGTCCTGGACATCGCCTGGACCAAACAGACGCAACAGGGTTACGACAACACCGTCGATTATCTGGTGTCCCTGTACGACAGGCACGGCAAGGCCATCGTCTGGAAAGCCACCATTGAACTCAATCAGCACCTGAAGGCGGCGGAGGAACTGTCCTACGCCATCACCAGCCGCATGCAAAAGGATGGCCTGGTCGGCGCCGCCTGCGTGACGCCTAAGCCCAATCTGTGATCCGTCCGGAAGCCGGCAGATAAAAGGGCGGCCCACCGGGACCGCCCTTCCATCTCAGCGCATCATCGGTCGATCAGACGGCGGTCCCCCGGCGCGGCTTGGCCACGGCCACGCGGTCATGGCTGCGGATGAAGTCGCGCACGCGCGGCATGATGTGCTCGCGCCAGCGGCGGCCGTTGAAGATGCCGTAGTGGCCGACACCGGTCTGCAGGTGGTGCCGCTTCATACCATCCTCCAGACCGCTGCACAGCGCGTGGGCCGCCACCGTCTGGCCGGGGGCGGAGATGTCGTCCAGTTCACCCTCGACCGTGAACAGCGCCGTCTTCTTGATGGCCGACGGGTCGACGCGCATTCCGCGGTATTCCAGGGTGCCCTTGGGCAGGTCGTGATCCTGGAACACGATCTTGACCGTCTGCAGGTAGAACTCCGCCGTCAGGTCCATGACCGAGAGGTATTCATCGTAGAAGCGGCGGTGGGCCTCCGCACTCTCGCCATCGCCGCGCACCAGGTGCTTGAACAGGTCGACGTGGGCGCCGACGTGCCGGTCCAGGTTCATGGACATGAAGCCGGTCAGCTGGATGAAGCCCGGGTAGACGTGGCGCATGGCGCCCGGATAGTAGACCGGGACCGAGGTGGTCACCGTGCGTTCGAACCAGCCGATGTCACGGGTTTCGGCCAGCTGGGTCACCTGGGTGGGCGATACGCGGGTGTCGATAGGGCCGCCCATCAGGGTCATGCTGCGCGGCTGGCAGGTATCTTCCATCTGCGCCATGACGGCCGCGGCCACCAGGACCGGCACGGCCGGCTGGCAAACGGCGATTACATGGGTGTCCGGACCCAGGAAGCGGATGAAATCCATGACGTATTCGACGTAGTCGTCGAAGTCGAAGCGACCGCGTGACAGGGGCACCAGCTTCGCATCCACCCAGTCGGTGATATAGACGTCGTGGGAGGGCAGCAGCGCCTCCACCGTGCCGCGCAGCAGAGTGGCGTAGTGGCCCGACATCGGCGCCACCACCAGCACCTTGGGATCACTGTGCGGCGTGGCGCGCTGGAAATGACGCAGGACGCAGAAGGGCTTGCGCAGCGCCGCCTCTTCCGTCACCGCGACCTCGCGGCCGTCGATGTGGGTGATGTTCAGGCCGAATTCCGGCTTGCCCCAGCGGCGCGTCGTGCGCTCGATCAACTCACCGGCGGCGGCCATGGCGCGGCCCATGCCGGTGTAGGAGGCCGGGACGAAGGGATTGCGGAAGGTCGCCTGCGTCGCCTCCGCCACGAGGCGGAGCGGGGTCAGGGCGGCATGGTGCATGTCAAACAGCTGGTACAGCACGCGGATCATCCTCGTCATTGGACGTGGCGGCGCCGGACATCCCTTGCGGTGGGTTGGGCGGCGTCTCGGGGACACGAAGGCTTGCCGCGATGGCGGCCCCAGGCGCGCCGCTTACCCAACTGCCGGCCCCGGACCTATATCCGAGGGGGTAGGCGGCCATTCAACTACGCCTCGTCCCTTATCCTACGTAGGTAAGGATGAAAAGGCCCTTAATGAAGGGGGCGAACGATACCGGTCACATTCTCGCAATGAAAGACCGATTTCTTCAAGCCGTCTCGTGATCCTGGCCTCTCCTCAAAAAGAAGGACGGCGGTCCCGCGCCGGGTGGTCCATCCTTAAACCGCCGGCGTTCCCGCGATGTTCCGGCCATGATGGCGAAAGCCACAGGAAGCAGTGGACAGCGACCCTGCGGGGCCCCTAGATATGGGCTTATCCTAGCTCCGCACCGCTATCCCTGGCCCTGCCTGCGCCTTACGGCGGGCCATGCCCCAGAGCCGTCATGTCCCACGCCCGGCCCCTTTCCGTCAGCCTGTTCGATCAGGAGCCTGATTTTCCGGACACCGGTTATCCGGATGCCGGCTTCCATGACTCCGGGCATCCGGAGGCCGGTGACTTCGTGCCCGACCATTACGGCGACGCGCCGGAGCCCAGCATCATCCACGGCGACTGGCCGGAGGATGATGCGCCGCAGGGCACGCGGGACCCGGTGGCGACGGCGCGGGACATCCTGAAGCGCGTCTACGGCTATTCCGCCTTCCGCGGCAACCAGGAAGACATCATCACCCACGTCATCCAGGGCGGCGACGCCCTGGTGCTGATGCCCACCGGCGGCGGCAAGTCGCTGTGCTTCCAGATCCCGGCCCTGGCGCGGCCGGGCGTGGCCATCGTCGTCAGCCCCCTGATCGCCCTGATGCGCGACCAGGTGGACACGCTGCGCCAGGCCGGCGTGCGCGCCGCCTACCTGAACTCCACCCTGGACTGGCGCGAGGCGCTGGACGTGGAGCGGGCGTGCGAGCGGGGCGATTTGGACCTGTTGTACGTGGCGCCGGAGCGGCTGGTCACCCCGCGCTTCCTGGAACTGCTGGATAGGTCCCGCATCAGCCTGTTCGCCCTGGACGAGGCGCACTGCGTCAGCCAATGGGGCCACGACTTCAGGCCGGAATACCTGCAGCTGTCGGTGCTGCACGAGCGTTTCCCCACCGTGCCGCGCATCGCGCTGACGGCCACGGCGGACGCGCAGACCCAGGCCGACATCGTGGAACGCCTGGCCCTGGGCGAGGCGCGGCAGTTCGTCTCCAGCTTCGACCGGCCCAACATCACCTATCGCGTGGCGCCCAAGGATAATGAGCGCCGGCAGCTGCTGGACTTCATTCGCCGCCACCATGCGGAGGACGCGGGCATCGTCTATTGCCTGTCGCGCGCCCGGGTGGAAGCGCTGGCCGACTGGCTGAAGGAACAGGGCCTGGACGCCCTGCCCTACCACGCCGGGCTGGATGCGTCCGTGCGCCAGGCCAACCAGGACCGCTTCATCAAGGGCGAGGGCGTGGTGGTGGTGGCGACCATCGCCTTCGGCATGGGCATCGACAAGCCCAACGTCCGATTCGTGGTGCATATGGACGCGCCCAAGAGCCTGGAGGCTTATTATCAGGAAACCGGCCGCGCCGGCCGCGATGGCCTGCCCGCCAACGCCCTGATGCTGTACGGCCTGCAGGACGTGGTCATGCTGCGCCAGATGATGGACGCCTCGGACAGCAGCGCCCAGCACAAGCGGACGGAGCGGCGCAAGCTGGACGCCTTGCTGGGCTTCTGCGAGACCGCCCATTGCCGCCGCCAGGTGCTGCTGACCTATTTTGGCGAGGAGCATCCCGGCAACTGCGGCAACTGCGACACCTGTTTCGAGCCGGTGGAGACCTGGGACGGCACGGTGGCGGCGCAGAAGGCGCTGTCGGCCGTCTATCGCACCGGCCAGAAGTTCGGCGTGGGCCACCTGATCGACGTGCTGCGCGGCGGCGCCACGGAGAAGGTGGTGCGTTTCGGCCATGACCAGCTGAAGACCTTCGGCTGTGGTGCTGAAATTTCCAAGGGCGACTGGCAGACGGTGTTCCGCCAACTGGTGGCGCTGGGCCACCTGACCGCCGACCCGGAGGGACACGGTGGCCTGATGCTGACCGACCAGGCGGCATCGGTGCTGAAAGGGCAGGAGACGGTGCGCCTGCGCCGCGATCGCGCCGTGCTGTCAGGCGACGGGCGCCGCGGCGGCGGCCGTGCCGGCGGCGGACGCGCGGGCCCCTCGCTGGCCCCGCCGGATGACAAGCTGTGGCACAAGCTGAAGGCCGTGCGCCTGGAACTGGCCAAGGCCCAGGGCGTGCCGCCCTACGTCATCTTCCACGACAGCACGTTGATGGAAATGGTGATCAGCCGCCCGCGCGACCTGACCGGCCTGGGCCTGCTGCCCGGCGTGGGCGTGCGCAAGCTGGAGCGCTATGGCGCGACTTTCTTGGACGCCATCCTCTCCGAGGCTGACTAGCGCTCCCTCAAACGCCGGGCGCCGCCATCCGGCGGCTTGGCTTCCTCGCTGCCCCCTGCGGTGCTCGCTGCGGCGGCCGCGGTCGCGGCCTAGCCCAGTTCCATGAGAACTGGGCCTCATGCACCCTGGCCGAGCGGGCGCACCTGGAGCGTAGCGACAAGGACGCGACCGCGTCCGCCGGAGATTTCCGGGGAGCGTAGCGGACTGGAAATCGAGGACAGCCAAGGGGCGGATGCCCCGCCGGCGCCTGAGGCAAACTAAATAGACTCAAAACCTCACCGCGCTGTTGCCATCCGCGTTTCGGTCTGCTAATACCCCCCTCCATTCCAAGGGGCGCCCCAATAGCTCAGTGGTAGAGCAACCGCTTCGTAAGCGGTAGGCCGTTGGTTCAAATCCGACTTGGGGCACCATCCTTCCCATCATCCCCGCATCATCGGTCTGACGAACGTCCAGCTGGGCGCGGAATTGCCATCCCCTGCGACGCACGGTCGCACGATTGCAATATGATGACGGTATGGTGGCGCCACCCTGGTTTCCACCCATCGCTGGATGCACCGCCCATGTCCGAGCAGTTGCCCCGTCACATCGTCACCTCCTACGAAAACGAGCTGCAGCGCCTGGACGCGCTGCTGGCGGAAATGGGCGGCCGGGCCGAACAACAGCTTCAACAGGCGACCCGCGCCGTGCTGGAGCGCGACGACGCGCTGGCGCGTGAGACCGTGGCGCAGGACCAGGTGCTGGACGCGCTGGAGCATGAGGTCGAAAGCCTGATCATCCGCCTGCTGGCCCTGCGGCATCCCATGGCCATCGACTTGCGGCACACCCTGGCCGCCCTGAAGGCCGCCAACGCGCTGGAACGCGTCGGCGACTATGCGAAGAACATGGCCAAGCGCGCCCTGGTGCTGAACAGCGTCCCCGCCATCAGCGCCACGGCCTCGGTCGGGCGCCTGTCGGACCTGGCCCGCAAGCAGCTGGCCGGCGCCATCGAGGCCTTCACCCGCCGCGATACCGCCTTGGCCGCCGAAGTCTGGCGCCGTGATGCGGAGTTGGATGACATGCACGCCGGCGTGACGCAGGAGATTTTCGCCTTCGTCGCCAAGGATGCCAGCCTGATCGAAGCCTGCACCAGCCTGCAGTTCATCGCCAAGAACCTGGAGCGCGTGGGGGATCTGGCCACCAACATCGCCGAGATGGTGCAGTTCGACGCCACCGGCACGCTGGTGGACCCCGGCCGTCCGCGCGGCGGCGAGGCGCACTGATCAACTGACCGCTTGTACCGGCCGGGGCCAGACGGTTCCGGTTCCCGGTTGACGGCCTCCCGGGCCGCCGCTCCCCGTTCCCGAGTCTGGCGGCCCGGCGTTTTTGCACGGCCGTCCCGCGCGAGCCGGCGCCAGACGGCGCGCGCCCTTGATCCACCAACGCCCGATGGCGGCCCAGGACGCGGCTGGCCGGCTGTAGGGGGACTACCCCTATCGCCTAGTTTCAGGTTCCCGGGAGGCGTGTGTCCCCACAACTTGCCCACATCTGCTTTTTCTTTTCCCGCGAGGCGCTTAGCCGAATTTCGCGACGCCGAGACCTGTCACGGTTGCCAAATCAACCCCAACCACAGGTTCGGATTATATGAATTAACCCGTTCATCATTTGGGTGATGAGCTACGATCTTAGGAAAGGATTTGAAAACGCGGCGTCGCGTAAAAGAATACATATCCTTTTGCTACCGGTTCATTGCTTGACATCTTTTACGCCATGAGCTTTAGGTAATGTGTCCTGTATCACAGAGCAGGACCCAACTGCCAAAACTCTCGGCCCGCCACTTCTTGAAGTGTGCGGGCCGTATTTTATCCAAAATACACTTCACCACCCCCGGTCGTTTCTGAACGGCGCCGCAACCACGTCAGGTAAAGCACACGGTGACTTGGGCCGTTGCGCCTCCGGTTCGGCCAAGACCGGATGTGATCCAGCGCGCGCTTATGCCGCAGCCGTGTTATGAAGGGTCGATCCATGACCGGAACGGCTGCCTTCCCCATGCTGCTTGCTGAATTGACCGCCCTGATCCAGGTGTTGCTGATCGACCTCGTCCTGGCAGGGGACAACGCCCTGGTGGTGGGCATGGCGGCCAGCGGCGTGCCGCTTGAAAAGCGCCGCAAGGTCATCTTCTGGGGCATCGGGGTGGCCGTGCTGATGCGCATCGGCTTCGCCCTGCTGGCGACCCGCCTGCTGGACATTATCGGCCTGACCCTGGCCGGCGGCATCCTGCTGCTGTGGGTGTGCTGGAAACTGTGGCGCGAACTGCGCCAGCACGGCAAGGAACAGGCGGAAGCGACCGAGGGGGAACCCCACATCCCGTCGCTGGCGGGGAAGAGCGTGGGCACGGCCATCCGGCAGATCGCGCTGGCCGATGTCTCCATGTCGCTGGACAATGTGCTGGCCGTGGCGGGCGCCGCCGAGGACCACACCTGGGTCATGGTGCTGGGCCTGGTGCTGTCCGTCGCCCTGATGGGTGCGGCCGCCACCCTGATCGCCCGCCTGCTGGCCCGCTATTTCTGGATCTCCTATATCGGCCTGGCCATCATCGCCTATGTCGCCTGCCACATGATCTGGGACGGCGGCACGGAGGTGGCGCCCTTCGCCCAGCCCTTGATCGACATGATCCGCCGCATTTGACGCCCGACAGTGGGCGTCGCCTGACGGCGGCGCCGGGCTCCCAGGTTGTTCCGTCAACGCGCCGGGGAATCTCGGCAGGGGAGGCATGCGATGTCGCCCCCGCCGCAACCGTCCGGGCATTTGATCGCAGGCGCAAAAAGCGGTAAACCTCGCGCGCGCGCCTTTCCGCGCAAGCCTTCGATCACGCACGTCACCAGCCCGGTATTCCTATTTCATAAGGGCTTCATAAGGGGCGTCACGAAGGGTGTCGGAATGGCCGTCCGCATCGTTGGCCATGACACCCGCTGAAGGGTGCCAGCGACGCGGTACCATCCCCTTCCCCTAGGAGGCCACTCCTGTGTCCACGATCACCGGTCACGACACGCTGAAAACCCGCCGCAGCCTGAGCGTCGGCAGCAAGAGCTATGACTACTTCAGCCTCAAGGCGGCTGAGGAAGCCGGCCTGGGCGACCTGTCCCGCCTGCCCTACAGCCTGAAGGTGCTGCTGGAGAACCTGCTGCGCTTCGAGGACGGCCGCACCGTCAGCGTCGACGACGTGAAGGCCGCCGCCCAGTGGCTGGTCGACCGCCGCAGCGACCGTGAGATCGCCTACCGCCCCGCCCGCGTGCTGATGCAGGACTTCACCGGCGTTCCCGCCGTGTGCGACCTGGCCGCGATGCGCGAGGCCATGGTGGGCCTGGGTGGCAAGCCGGAGCGCATCAACCCGCTGACCGCCGTCGACCTGGTCATCGACCACTCGGTGATGGTGGACTACTTCGGCGGCCCCGACGCCTTCCAGAAGAACGTCGACGTCGAATTCCAGCGCAACGGCGAGCGCTACGCCTTCCTGCGCTGGGGCCAAAAGGCCTTCAACAACTTCCGCGTCGTGCCGCCCGGCACCGGCATCTGCCACCAGGTGAACGTTGAGTACCTGGCCCAGACCGTGTGGACCGACGGCGACCAGACCGGCGCCACCGTCGCCTACCCCGACACCCTGGTCGGCACCGACAGCCACACCACCATGGTGAACGGCCTGGGCGTGCTGGGCTGGGGCGTGGGCGGCATCGAGGCTGAGGCGGCCATGCTGGGCCAGCCCATCTCCATGCTGATCCCGGAAGTCATCGGCTTCCGCCTGACGGGCAAGCTGAAGGAAGGCGCCACGGCGACCGACCTGGTGCTGACCGTCACCCAGATGCTGCGCAAGAAGGGCGTGGTGGGCAAGTTCGTGGAGTTCTTCGGCCCCGGCCTGGACGCCCTGACCCTGGCCGACCGCGCGACGATCGCCAACATGGCCCCGGAATACGGCGCCACCTGCGGCATCTTCCCGATCGACGCCGAGACCATCCGCTTCCTGAACTTCACCGGCCGTGACGCCGACCGCGTCGCCCTGGTGGAGGCCTATGCCAAGGCCCAGGGCATGTGGCGCGACGCCAACAGCCCGGAGCCGGTGTTCACCGACACGCTGGAACTGGACCTGAACAGCGTCGAGTCCTCGCTGGCCGGCCCGAAGCGCCCGCAGGACCGCGTGCTGCTGTCCAACGCCAAGACCGAGTTCGAGGGCGTGTTCGCCAAGGACTATGCCGGCAAGCCCGCCAGCAACCCGGCCAAGGTCGCCGGTGAGGACTTCACGGTCGACCACGGTGACGTGGTGATCGCGGCCATCACCAGCTGCACCAACACCTCCAACCCCAACGTGCTGGTCGCCGCCGGCCTGCTAGCCAAGAAGGCGGTCGAGGCCGGCCTGGCCACGAAGCCGTGGGTGAAGACCTCGCTGGCCCCTGGCAGCCAGGTCGTGACCGACTACCTGAACGCCGCCGGCCTGACCCCATACCTGGACAAGCTGGGCTTCAACCTGGTCGGCTACGGCTGCACCACCTGCATCGGCAACTCCGGCCCGCTGCCCGAGGCCATCGGCGCCGCGGTGGACGCCAACGACCTGCTGGCCTGCTCCGTCCTGTCGGGCAACCGCAACTTCGAAGGCCGCGTGAACCCGCAGGTGAAGGCCAACTACCTGGCCTCCCCGCCGCTGGTCGTGGCCTACGCCCTGGCTGGCACCTTGCGCAAGGACCTGACCACCGAGCCGCTGGGCAAGGGCAAGGACGGCAAGGACGTCTTCCTGAAGGACATCTGGCCGAGCAGCGCCGAGATCGAGGACGCCATCTCCAAGTCCCTGACGCCGGAGATGTACCGCTCGCGCTACGCCAATGTGTTCCTGGGCCCGCAGCAGTGGCAGTCCATCGAGACCGCCACCGGCCTGACCTACAAGTGGGAAGACGACAGCACCTATGTGAAGCTGCCGCCGATCTTCGAAGGCATGACCACCACCCCGGGTGCGGTGCATGACGTGAAGAAGGCCCGTCCGCTGGCCATCCTGGGCGACAGCATCACCACCGACCACATCTCCCCCGCCGGTTCGATCAAGAAGACCAGCCCCGCTGGCACCTACCTGATCGGCCACGGCGTGGAGCCGGTGGACTTCAACGGCTATGGCGCCCGCCGCGGCAACCACGAAGTCATGATGCGCGGCACCTTCGCCAACATCCGCATCAAGAACGAAATGGTGCCGGGCGTCGAAGGCGGCGTGACCAAGTACATCCCCACCGGCGACGTCATGTCGATCTACGACGCCGCCATGAAGTACCAGGCCGATGGCACCCCGCTGGTGGTGTTCGCCGGCCAGGAGTACGGCACCGGCTCATCCCGTGACTGGGCGGCCAAGGGCACCCGCCTGCTGGGCGTCCGCGCCGTGGTGGCCGAGAGCTTTGAGCGCATCCACCGGTCCAACCTGGTGGGCATGGGCGTGCTGCCCCTGCAGTTCAAGGACGGCGCCAGCCGCAAGACCCTGGGCCTGGACGGCACCGAGGTCATCGACATCACCGGCGTCGAGGCCGGCCTGAAGCCCCGCATGGACCTGACCCTGACCATCACCCGTGCGGATGGCAAGGTCGACACCGTGCCGGTGCTGTGCCGCATCGACACCCTGGACGAGGTCGACTACTTCAAGCACGGCGGCATTCTGCAGTACGTGCTGCGCAACATGCTGAACCAGCCGCAGGCGGCCGAGTAAGCAGACGTATTGGTTCCCGGCGGTCTTCGGATCGCCGGGGCCAAAAGGAAAGGGGCGCAACCCGGCCGGGCTGCGCCCCTTTTTTCATGACCGCACGAACGGAAATGGATCAATCAAACTGCAGGTCGCTGACGGCACCGCCCACCTCGGAGACCGGCAACAGGCCGGCCGCCGTCAGGTCGCCCGCCGCCACCAGCAGGGTGCGGCCGGCGGCGCCGGGGATGCCGGCGGCCTGGGCCAGGCTGGCCAGGGCCTCGCGGGTCGGCGCCTGGCTGATGACGCCGTTGCCGTAGATGAGGATGGATACGGCCAGGGTGCCCGGCCGGCTCTTTTCCACCAGGGCCGCCGCGTTCATCAGGCCGCGCAGGGTGGAGACGCGGGGGAAGCCGCTGTCGCTGAGGGTGTCGCCCGCCTCATCCAGCACCCAGTGGCGGCCCACCAGGTCCTCCACGCCCACCAGGATGGCCAAGGGCATGCCCCGGTGCCGGCCCGTGGCCACGGCCACCAGGCCGCCGTCCTGCGGCGTCTGCGGCAGCTGCACGGTGCCCCCCAGGATGTGCTTCACGCTGTCCAGCACCGAGGCCACGGCCTGGGCCAGCGCCTCCGCCCCCGTGGGCCGCATCAGGCTGGGCCAGGCGCCAAACACCAGGGAGGCGAGGCCGGCGGTGCCGCCGTCGGCCCGGTCCCCCGGGGCGGACGCGGGCGCACGGCGCAGCTTTTCCTCCACGGCGTCCAGCCGGCCGGCCAGAGCCTGGACGGTGCCGGCGTCGCCGGCCGCCCTGGCGGTGTCCGGGGCCTTGGCCTCACCGCCGGTGGGTGGCGGCAGGGCGGGGAGGCCGCCCTTCACCTGGTCGCGCAGGTCGCGCAGGTCCAACTGGGTGGTGCGCACGGCGTTGACCACGCGCAGCAGCGATTCATGCAGATGGTCGACCAGGCCACTGAGCTGTTCCGGCAGGGGGCCGGGGGGCAGGTCGGGCAGGCGCACGCCGTTCACCGCCTTGGCGTGGCTGAGCCAGTTTTCCAGGACGCCCACGCGCTGGGTCACATCTTCCAGAGTATGCTTCAGCTCGCCCATGCCCCGGGACAGGCGCTCCGCCTCTTCCGCCGGCCGGCCGGCATGATGGCTGACCACCCCCGTCAGATGGGCCACGCGTTCACGCAGTTCCTGGATGGACTGGCCCAGAGCATTGATGCGCATCGTTTCCGGTAGCGAAACGACGGCGGAGTGCATGGCCGTTAGATCGTTACGCAGGTCGCGCAACCGGCTGCCGACATGCAGCGCCAGATCGCGGACGATGGATTCGGCGTAATCGAAGGGATCGACGCCCTCTTCGATTTCACCCTCCCGTGCGCCCCCTTCCTGCACAGCCGGCGTCACGACCTCGGCGTCCATGATAGGCGCATCGCCGGCCGGCGCATCAGCGGCGGGCGCACCGGGGGACGGGCTATGGGTACCCGGACCGGCGTCGCCATCGGGGCCTGGGGCGTCACGGTGCTCGTCGGTCATGGCATCGCTCACGAGGATCGGGGAAAAGGGACTGGCGTCTAGAGATCGCCGGCAATGGCTTCTAGCAGACGGGCACGGCGCTTGTCCGCCTGTTCGCGTGGTAGACGCGGTACGGCTGTGGCCGGGCGCCGCGACACTGGCGGCTGGGGCGGCGGCACCGGCGCGTCGGAGGAGGCCTGGGGCGGAGTCTGCACCACCACCGGTGTCACCAGCGACGGCGCCTCGGCCGTCTCCGCCACCGGGGAAGGAGGCGGGGGCGCGGGCGGGACGGGTGCCACCGGCGCGGGCTGGGCCGGCGTCGACTTGAACGAATGCAGCGTCACCCGGGCCGCGGTAGCGGGGGCGGAGGCCATGCGGATCGCCCCGGGCACGGTGACGGCAGCGGCAGGAACACGCGGCGGCACCGGCTGGCTGGGCGTGGACAGGGGACGGGCCGGCAGGGGGGCGGCGACGGCCGACGGGCGCACGGGCGTTGGCGGAGCGGCGCGGAGCGACATGGCCCCCGGCACGCGGGGGGTGGGCGTGGGTACGGCCCGCATCTCCGCCTGGCCGGCCGAAGCGTCGCGGCCCTTGGACGCCAGGCTGGTGAACAGCGGCCCGGCGCGTGACGGCTGCGGCCCGGGCACGGGCTGGGCCGCGGGGGCCGGGGCCGGCTGGACGGGGACCGACAGGGGGGCGGTGCCCACGGCGGCGCTGGGCGGCGCCGGCGGGGCGATGGGCGCTGGGGCCGGAGACATCTCCGCCTCCGTCCGGACGGCGGGGGCCGGTGCGGGCGCCGGGGAGGCGGTCGGGGTTTCATTCGGCCCCCTGACGCCATCGCTGACGTCGGTCAGCAGGCGGCGCAGCACCGTGGCGGCGGCGGAGCGCGGTTCCCCCACCCGGTCAAGCGCCTTGGCGGTGAGGGCCGGATCGATACTGATCTGCAGGAAGCCGAATTGTTCGCTCGACAGCGACTGGAGCTTGCGGGTTAGGCCCTCGGCCTGTTCCTCACCCGCGACATAGCGGCGGATGGTCTCAATGGTGGAAGTGACGACAGCGGCGTCGCGCACGGCGCGGGAAGAGAAGACGGGGCTGCGGCCCCCATCGGATCGGCCGCCCCCATCGGATCGGCCAATGTCCATGCGCGCAGGCTCCGCCCCGGCGCCCGCTTGGCCGGACGCCCCGGGTCCATGCGATGCATCCCGCCCGGACGTTTCCCCCTGGGGCCCGTTGCCGTCAGGCCCGTTGGTGGGAAGGAGAGCATCCGGCGAGGCGGACGCATCATCCCCCTTGCCGGCGATCCAGCCCATCACCTTCCGAAACATGCCACCCTGCCCCCTGCAAGAGACCGGATTATGACCCCGCGGGTCCCGGCACGGCAAACGGTTTGCACCGGCCGTAAGTTCTCGACGGACTAATGGTTACCACGGCCTGTCAGGCCGATTCAATTTTCCATCCCCAGCGAATTCTTCGGGCTCTTGAGCCCTGTAATGCAAGAAAAAAGGCGTCTTCTGCCGAGCTTCATCCCATTTCTCCGCGCTGGCGTGACAAGTGGGGGACAGCAATCGTGGATTGATCCATCCAACACCCGGATTCCACTTATCCCCGGGGGCGCGGGCGGAGCGGCGCCGGACCGAATTATAAAATTTTAGGGATTTTGTCTGTCCGATAATTACGCGGTCCATTCGCAAATATGATTGGCCGATTCCCACCGCCGTCGTACAGTCCGCGCGGGGAATGGGTCCTGGCTGCTACCTAATCAGGGATCAGGTCGGCTCCCGCGCCCCATGTGGCGGTGGACCAGTTGGCAGTGGCCCACTTGGCTGTTGAATCGCCGGCGCCAAAGCCGGCGGATCGATCCGGATCGGACTACGGGGTAACCGGACGTGCGGCGCTTGAAACGGGGATTGCGGCGAAGGGACCGCCCGCTGGTGGGGCGTCCCCCCTCTGGCGGCCGCCGTGCCGACCCCTTGGAAGCCCTGGGCCGCCGCGCCGAATCCGTGCCGCGTGGGCAGCTGATCGAACTGGGCCAACTGATCCTGATGGCCCTGAACCATCGCGAGGACGCGTGGCTGGTGCCGGTGCTGACGGTGGTGGTGGCTGGCGGTGCCGCCACCTGGGCGCCCTGGCCCGCCGTCGCCGCCTGGGCCCTGCTGTCGGTCGCGACGGTAGGCGTGTCACAGCTGGCCCTTCATCGTTTCCTGACCCAGGCCGACCACGTGACCGATTCCCGCCCCTGGCTGCGGCTGCTGGCGACCGCCCGCCTGCTGCCCTCGGTGGTGTGGAGCCTGCTGCCCCTGTTCGCCTGGCCGGGCGACCACATGGCCGGCCGCTTTTTCCTGATCCTGGTGCTGGGTGCAGCCATGGCCCTGCGCACCAGCGGCACCGCCCCCCATCCCCTGGTGCTGCGGCTGCAACTGGTGCCGCCCGCCCTGGCGCTGCTGGTCCTGACGGGCACCGCCCTGGCAGGCCCCCGCGCCAGCGTCAGTGCGGACGCGCCGGGCCTGGCCCTGGTCCTGAGCAGCCTGCTCTATCCCGTGTTCCTCTACCGCATGGGGCGGCAGACCTGCCTGCGCATGCGCCACATGCTGGAACTGCAGCTGGACCTGACGGCGGCCAAACGCGCCGCCGACCAGGCCAACGGCGCCAAGTCCAGCTTCCTGGCGACGCTGAGCCATGAAATCCGCACTCCCATGACCGGCATCCTGGGCCTGACCCAGCTGCTGCTGGAAACAGGCCTGTCGATGCGCCAGCGCGACTATGTCCGCACCGTGCACGAGTCCGGCGAATCCCTGCTGGCCATCCTGAACGACGTGCTGGATCTGTCGAAGGTCGAGGCCGGCAAGCTGGAGATCGAGCGGACGGCCTTCGACACCGGCCCGCTGCTGGACGGGGTGCGCAACCTGATGGCCGGCCGCGCCGCAGAAAAGGGGCTGGACCTGCAAATCCGCAAGGGCCCCGGTTTCCCCGAACGCCTGATGGGCGACCCCTTGCGCCTGCGCCAAGTGCTGCTGAACCTGGTGGGCAACGCTATCAAGTTCACCGAGCGGGGTTGGGTGCGCATCAGCGCGTCGGCCGACCGCCTGGCCGACGGCCGGCTTCAGTTCGGCATCATCGTGTCCGACACCGGCGTCGGCGTGCCGGAGGCGGCGCAGGGCCGACTGTTCGAGACCTTCGGCCAGGCCAGCGCCGAGGTCACCCGCCGCTACGGCGGCAGCGGCCTGGGCCTGGCCATCGCCAAACAGCTGGTCCAGGCCATGGGCGGGGAGATCGGCTTCCACAGCCGGCCGGGGGATGGCAGCCATTTCTGGTTCACCATCCCCACGGCGGAACCGGAGGCGGGCACCGCCACCGGCGCGATGGACCCCCAGGCCACCGCCATCGCCCTGCCGCCGCTGGCGGTGCTGGTGGTGGAGGATGTGACCGCCAACCAGGTGGTGCTGGACGCCCTGCTGCGGGCGCGGGGACACAAGGTCACCGTGGCCGCCGACGGCGCCGCCGCCGTCCGGCTGGTGGCCCGCGGCCGTTTCGACCTGGTGCTGATGGACATGCAGCTGCCGGGCATCGATGGGCTGGAGGCGGCGCGCCGCATCCGCGCCCTGCCCGACGCCACGCGCGCCCAGGTGCCGGTGGTGGCCACCACAGCCAACACCGACGCCGCCGACGGTGGCCGCTGCCTGGCGGCGGGCATGGACGGCTTCGTCACCAAGCCCCTGCGGCCGGAGGCGCTGGTCGAGGCCATGCACCAGGCGTGGGTGGCGCGCGGCGCGCGGGTCTGGCCGGAGGAGCCGGCGACGGAAGGCGCGGCCCAGCTGGACATGCGCCAGATGGACACCGTCGCCCAGGCCATCGGGCCTCATGACATGCCGGAATTCATCGCCATCACCGCCCGCACCCTGGTGGAGACGGCGGAACGCTTCCTGGAAAAGGTGTCGGGTGGCGACCTGCCAGGCGCGGGCCAGGCCGCCCACACCCTTTATGGCGTGGCCGCCAACGTGGGCCTGTCGGGGCTGTCGGCCGACGCCCGCCGGGCGCAGCAGGCCCTGCGCGACGACCACCCCGAAATCCAGCGCGCCCTGGCCATCCGCCTGCGGGACAACGCGGAAGAGGCGGCGGAGATGCTGGACCGCTGGCTTGGCGAATGGCTGGGCGGCCAGCCGACCGCCTCGCACAGCGCCGTCGCCTGACGAAAGCGGCCTTTGACCGGTCGCGATCAAAGGCCGCGCCTGTCAGTGCGGGGTCACCGGGGTCGCGGTGGGGGCCCGCGGCGTGAGGGGAATGCCGCCGTCATTGTGCGGCGTGGCCGCCGGATTCGCCGCCGGGCTGCCGGCGGGGCCCGGCCCGTCCGGGCCCTCATCGGGCGGCGGGGGCGGGCCATCGGGGAAGGGCGGATGATCGAAGCGACCCTCCGGCCATCCCGGCCCGCCCGGACCGCGCCCGTCAGGCCCGCGCCCGTCCGGACGGGGGCCATGCATACCGCCCAGGATGAAGGGGGCCTTCATCTCCGACAGCTTCTTGCGGCCTTCGGGCGACATCCGGGATAGGGCGTCGACCAGGGCCGACTGGCGCGACGCCTCGAAGGCGCGGCGGCTGTCCGCCACCTTGCGCAGGGCAGCGGCAAAGGCCTGGGCGTCGAAGGGCTCGGCCGCCAGCAAGGGCTGGATTTCGGCCCAGCTTTCCCGGGCCTGCTTCTCCAGCGCCTGGAAGTCGGCACGGTCGGGCGCCATGGCCTTCTGCAGCAGCTCGGCGTCCGCCGGCGGCAGGATGTCGGACAGCGGACGCGGCCGGTAGTTCAGGCCGGGCGCCGGCCCACGCTCCGGCCCCACCTCGTGGTGCCGCAGAAGATGGGGGACGAAGGTGCCGGCCAGGAACAGGTTCACACCGACCGACGCGATGAGCAGGGGCCCACGCCACCGGCTGGAAAACACACTCATCGGGCGTGGGTCTCCACGGTGTAGGAAGTGAACAGCAGGCTGGGCATGTCCGTGACGTCGGCCTGCGCCGTCTCCACCGCCGTTCCGGCCTGGGCCGTCGTGGTCTCCGCGCCGGACAGCGTGGCGGACGGCATGGTCATGACCCCCACCAGGATGCCCGCCACCGTGGCGCCCGCCAGCCACCCGGCCTGCGGCGCCCGCACGCTGAGCCACGACAGGGCCGTGCGCACCAGGTCGAAGGGTGAGGGCAGGAAGGTGTCCAGCTTGTGCGGCGCGGCCTTGGCCGCCGCCGGCGCGGTCACCGCGTCCAGCCGAGCCAGGGCGCCGGCCACCACGCTGTCCACCCGGGCGGCGGAAATCTCCGGCTCCGCCACCATGGACAGCAGGGCGTCCAGCCGCGCCTCGTTCACCACCAGCTCATGCGCGGCACCGTCCATGGCCAGCGCGCGCACCGCCGCAGCCCGGCGATCCGCCGGCCAACGGGCGGGGTTGCCGCCGTACACGGCCGTCAATGCCGCGATATCCTCCACGTCCACCGTGGACCATTCCCTGTCAGCCATGACCAACCCCCTAGACCTCACCCGTATCCTGAACCACACCGGACAGGCGCGCCCGCAACGCGCGCCGGGCCCGGGCCAACAGCGACTCAACCGCCGAAACAGACAGGGACAGGATTTGCGCGGCGTCGGCGGCGCTGCGCTCCTCGTAATAGCAGAGCGTGACGGCCAACCGCTGCCGTTCCGGCAGCTCCGCCAAGGCCTGCGACACCAATTTGGCCGTCTGTTGCCGCGCCATCACATTCACCGCGGATGGCGTCGGGTCGGGCGGCTCCGGTATTCCGTCCAAGCCGGCGAAGGCGGGACGCCGGCGCCGGTCCACACATAAGTTCACCACCACCCGGTGCAGCCAGGTGGAGAAGCGGGCGCGGCCGTCGGGGATCCAGTTCTTGGCCCCCGTCCACACCCGCAGCATCGCCTCCTGCACCACCTCGTCGGCGTCGGCCGCGTTGCCCAGGACGCGCTGAGCCAGTTTCATGGCCTTGGGCGCGTGGCGGGCGGCCAGCAGGGCGAAGGCCTGCCGGTCCCCCTGGGCGATGCGGGCCAGCAGGGCGTCATCGCCCGGCTCCGGCCCCAGCCCCATCAAGGTGCCGGCCGGGTTGCCCGCATATGGGGCGGCGGCGGAAGCCGAAGCCGTGCCCACGCGCGGCTGCGGCTGGACAGATTCGTCCATCAGTTCCCCTGAAGAGTGACCCGGGACGTCTATGTCGCGAAGAGCATACATGACCCCTTATACGGGCCATGGGCAATGCCCTGTCGGCGAGGATGCCGAATAAAATCTAGGCGGGCCGCAGACTGGATCCAAGGTTGGCGTCCGTAAAAGGTATGTCACGGGGGCGGTCCTGCCCCAAACCGCCGCCCCCGTGACGCCGGTCCCGCCAGCCCCGATTGGGCGGGACCATGCGGATGCGCGCCCCCGCACGCATCCCGGCGCCGCCCCCGACCTACCGCGATTGCAGCCCCGCCCGCGGAACAGAGGTCGGGGGCGGATTTGCCCGTGACCCCGCCCGGATCGCTCAGCTACCATCGCGCGCAATAATCACAAGGGCCGGCACCGACCGGCCCGGCAATCAAAGGGCCGGCGAAGACCAGCCCGCAAACGCGGTGGAGAGAGAACGTATGGCTGATACCGAGAAGCGCGTCACCGACGCCGAGGCCCTGCATCTGCACGCCAGCGGCCGTCCGGGCAAGCTGGAGGTCACGCCGACCAAGCCCCTGACGACCCAGCGCGACCTGTCGCTGGCCTATTCGCCCGGCGTGGCGGTGCCGTGCCTGCGCATCCATGAGGATCCGGCCACGGCCTACGACTACACCGCCAAGGGCAACCTGGTGGCCGTCATTTCCAACGGCACCGCCGTGCTGGGATTGGGCGACCTGGGGGCGCTGGCCTCCAAGCCGGTCATGGAAGGCAAGGCCGTCCTGTTCAAACGCTTCGCCGATGTCGACGGCATCGACCTGGAGGTCGACACCCGCGACGTGGATGAGTTCATCAATTCCGTGCGCTACCTGGGGCCCAGCTTCGGCGGCATCAACCTGGAAGACATCAAGGCGCCCGATTGCTTCATCATCGAGCAGCGCCTGCGCGAACTGATGGACATTCCCGTCTTCCACGACGACCAGCACGGCACCGCCATCATTGCCGCCGCCGGCCTGATCAACGCCCTGCATCTGACCGGCCGCAGCATGACCGACGCCCGCCTGGTGGTGAACGGCGCCGGTGCGGCCGCCATCGCCTGCGTGGAATTGATCAAGTCCATGGGCGTGCCGCATGAGAACGTGACCCTGTGCGACACCAAGGGCGTCGTCTACCAGGGGCGCACCAACGGCATGAACCAGTGGAAGTCGGCCCACGCCATCACCACCGACGCCCGCACCCTGGCCGAGGCGGTCAAGGGCGCCGACGTGTTCCTGGGCTTGTCGGTCAAGGGGGCCCTGACGGCCGAGATGGTGGCCACCATGGCGGCCAAGCCCATCATCTTCGCCATGGCCAACCCCGATCCGGAAATCACGCCGGAAGAGGTGAAGTCGGTGCGTGACGACGCCATCGTCGCCACCGGGCGGTCGGACTATCCCAACCAGGTGAACAACGTCCTAGGCTTCCCCTACATCTTCCGCGGCGCCCTGGACGTGCGGGCCAGCACCATCAACGACGCCATGAAGATTGCCGCCGTCAACGCGCTGGCCGAGCTGGCGCGCGAGGACGTGCCGGATGAGGTCGACGCCGCCTATTCCGGCCGGCGCCTGCGCTATGGCCCGGAATACATCATCCCCGTGCCCTTCGACCCGCGCCTGATCGTGAAGGTGCCGGCGGCCGTGGCCCAGGCGGCCATGGACACCGGCGTCGCCAAGCGTCCCATCACGGACATGGAGGCTTATGGCCGGGCCCTGCGCCTGCGCCTGGACCCCACCGCCGACAGCCTGCAGCAGATCTTCGACAAGGTGAAGGCCAACCCCCGCCGCGTCGTCTTCGCCGAGGGTGAGGAGGAGCGGACGATCCGCGCCGCCTTGGCCTTCCGCTCCGCCGGCTATGGCACGCCCATCCTGATCGGCCGTGAGAAGGTGGTGGCGGACCAGATGGCCGCCCTGGGCCTGCCCCAGGGCAGCGCGCCGCTGGAGGTGCGCAACGCCCGCCTGTACCAGTCCTCGGAAAACCAGCGCTACACCGATTTCCTGTACGCGCGCCTGCAGCGCAAAGGCATGCTGCACCGGGACTGCCAGCGCCTGGTGAACCAGCACCGCAACGTCTTCGCCGCCTGCATGGTGGCGCTGGGCGACGCCGACGCCGTGGTCACCGGCCTGACCCGCGACTTCTTCACCTCGTACGAGGAGATCGGCCACGTCATCGATCCGCGCGAGGGCGCGCCCGCCTTCGGCCTGTCGGTGCTGGCGCTGCGCAAGCAGACGGTGTTCATCGCCGACACCACGGTGCATGAGCGCCCGACCGCCCAGCAGCTGGTCCACATCGCCGAGGGGGCGGCCCGCATGGCCCGCCAGATGGGGCACGAGCCCCGCGTGGCCTTCCTGTCCTTCTCCAACTTCGGCCAGCCGATGCGGGAGCGGGCGCAGCATGTGCGCGACGCCGTGGCCCTGATGGACCAGCGGGGCGCCGACTTCGAGTATGAGGGCGAGATGTCGGTGGACGTGGCCCTGGACCACGACCTGATGAAGCGCCTGTACCCGTTCAGCCGCCTGTCCGGCCCGGCCAACGTGCTGATCATGCCGGCGCTGCACACCGCCAACATCGGCGCCAAGCTGCTGCAGAAGATGGGCGGCGGCACGCTGATCGGCCCGCTGCTGATCAACCTGGAGAAGCCGGCGCAGATCGTGCAGATGGGCGCCACGTCCAACGAACTGCTGACCGCCGCCGTCATGGCGGCCCACGACAGCCTGCACACCGCAGGCTGATCGGGGGCAGGCTGACCGGGGGCAGGCTGATTGCGGCTGGCGGGACGGAAAAAAGCGTATCCAGTATACATACGCCGCCGGCCATGGCCGGCGGCGGTGCTTAAGTAAAAAAGGGCCATGGCTGGCGGGGGAGTTCCCGATGGCCGTGGCCTTTTCTTATGAAGCGGGATAGCTCCACGGCCGGTCCCGGGATTAAACTTCCATGACGTGGGTTCCTGGCGCCATTCCTGCGCTATGTTCGGTGCAATGAACGGGAAGGCGCACTTTTGACCTGGCCTGTTTTGGCCGTGTCACGGGAATCAGCATGGGTGGGTTTGGGAGATGAGTCGTTTGGAAACGCGCCCCGATCGTTTTGTCGCCATCGCCGTGCTGATGCTGGCGCCGACGGCGGCGCTGCTGGGCGCGCTGGTGATCGCCGGGCGGCTCAACATCCTGCTGGCACTGGCGGCCTTCGCCCTGGTAGCCGCCGTGACCGCCGTCGCGCGCCACCTGGTGCTGCGCGACAGCCGGCTGATCGCCGCCTACCTGGACCAGGTGCGGGACCGCCGCACACCCCTGCCCCCGCCCCAGGCCCGCACCCTGACCGGCGCCGCCCTGCTGGAGGACATCGCCCAGCTGCACCAGAACTGGCTGCGCCACCGGGAGGAGATCGAGCATCGCCTGGCCGCCGACGAGGCGGTGGTGGAGGCCCTGCACGATCCCCTGATGCTGGTGGACGACAAGCGCAAGGTGGGCCGCGCCAACAGCGCCGCCCGCGCCCTGTTCGGCGACCGCATGCTGAACCGTGACCTGGCGGTCAGCGTGCGCAACCCCGACGTCCTGGCGGCGGTGGACGCCGTGCTGGCCGGCGGCGACAGCCGGCGGGTTGAATTCACCCTGCCCCTGCCGGTGGAGCGCGTGCTGGAGGTACGGGTAACGCCCTTCCGCCCCGCGGCGGAGGACGGCGCGCCGGAGCATGAGATCACCGCCATCGTCACCCTGCACGACATCACCGCCATCAAGCGGTCGGAACAGATGCGGGCCGACTTCGTGGCCAACGCCAGCCATGAGCTGCGCACGCCCCTATCCACCCTGGTGGGCTTCATCGAGACGCTGCGCGGGCCCGCCCGCGACGACGCCGACGCCCGCGACCGCTTCCTGGCCATCATGCAGGAGCAGGCCGGCCGTATGTCGCGCCTGGTGATGGACCTCCTGTCCCTGTCGCGCATCGAGCTGGATGAACACACCCACCCGACCGGCGAGACCAATGTCGCCCAGCTGGTGCACAGCGTGGTCGCCATGCTGGAGTTGAAGGCGGCGGCGCGCAAGATCACCATCCGCGTTCAGGGCGGCGAAGACCTGCCGCGCGTGCAGGGGGACGAGGACCAGCTGACCCAGGTGTTCCAGAACCTGATCGACAATGCCATCAAGTACGGGCGCGAGCAGACCGACGTGGTGGTGTCGCTGGAACGGGCCGAGGCGCCGCCGGCACCGGGCGCCACCGGCATCCGCGCCCGC
This sequence comes from Nitrospirillum amazonense, assembly GCF_007828035.1. Classification (GTDB taxonomy): domain Bacteria; phylum Pseudomonadota; class Alphaproteobacteria; order Azospirillales; family Azospirillaceae; genus Nitrospirillum; species Nitrospirillum amazonense. The sequence goes on from NZ_VITV01000004.1 coordinate 209,250, forward strand.
CAGGCGCCGCAAAAGGTGGCCGGCATCAAGGTGTCGGTGACCGACAAGGGCGAGGGTATCGCCCGCACCCATCTGCCCCGCCTGACCGAACGCTTCTACCGCGTGGACGCCGCCCGCAGCCGCGCCTTGGGCGGCACCGGCTTGGGCCTGGCCATCGTGAAGCACATCGTAAACCGCCACCGCGGCCGGTTGACCATCGACAGCGAGGTGGGCAAGGGCAGCACCTTCACCGTGCACCTGCCCGGCGTGGAAAAGGCGGCGGAGAAGGCGGAAAAGCCCGTACCCCAATCTGCCCCGAATCTGTCACAGGAAGGCGGCCGGGGTGCCGCTTGAGGGTGGGCCGGCGCCGGGCATACCCGTGGTAGCGCTACCCCCGTATGAGATAAGCCACTGAGGTAGCATAGCTTTCAGGGCACAGCTCGCCCGGATGCGCCGTCATAAAACTGTCGCTTATCTGTAGCAATTCCATAGCGACCTGCCGCTATGGTCCACCCTGCCCGACCGGCGATGTGTCCCGCCGGCCGCCGTTTTTCATGCCCCGGCCAGGACCGCCGGGGGTGGGGTGGTAAGAAGATGCCGGCCGAGCATACGGTTAAGTCGTTCGAGCAGCAGCTGCAGCGCCTGTCCAACCTGATCACCCAGATGGGTGGCGTGGCCGAGGCCCAGGTGGACGGCGCCGTCCAGGCGGTGGTGCGCCGCGACGTGGACCTGGCCGCCCGGGTGATGCAGGCCGACCACCAGCTGGACGACTATGAACGCGGCATCGAGCAGGAGGCCGTGCGCATGCTGGCCCTGCGCCAGCCCGTGGGCAGCGACCTGCGCGAAATCCTGGCCGCCCTGAAGATTTCCGCCGACCTGGAACGCACTGGCGACTATGCCGCCAACATCGCCAAGCGCAGCATGGCGCTGGCCAAGCTTCCCGCCGTGCGGCCCGTCAGCGCCATCCCGCGCATGGGCAAGCTGGTGGAAAGCATGCTGAAGGACGTGCTGGACGCCTATATCGACCGCGACGTGGGCAAGGCCATCGACGCCTGGAACCGGGATGAGGAGCTGGACGACCTGTACACCAGCCTGTTCCGCGAGGTCCTGACCTATATGATGGAAGACCCGCGCAACATCACCCCTTGCACCCACCTGCTGTTCATCGCCAAGAATCTGGAGCGGGCGGGCGACCACGCGACCAACATCGCGGAGACCATCCACTTCCTGGTGCTGGGCCAGACGCTGACCTCCGACCGGCCCAAGCATGACCAGTCCAGCTTCGTCGTCGGCCCCACGGCCGATGTCGACCTGCACGGCAGCGGCCTGCACGGCGCCGACGCCGTGGACGATCTGTGAGCCCTTCCCCCCGGGCCGTTCCTCACGCCCGAGCCTATAGACGACTTAGACTTGCCACCGCTTACCCGACCCCGGACAGCCAGTTTTAGGGACACCCCATGAACGCCTCGTTGAAGCCCTTGGTTCTGATCGTCGAGGACGAAGCCGACCTCGTCACGCTGCTGAGCTACAACCTGGAGAAAGAAGGCTTCCGGGTGCTGACCGCCGGCGACGGCGAGGAAGCGCTGCTGCTGGCCGACGAGCAGGCGCCGCACCTGGTGCTGCTGGACTGGATGCTGCCGCTGATGAGCGGGCTGGAGGTCTGCCGCCAGATGCGCCGCAACCCCAAGACACGCGAAATCCCCATCATCATGCTGACCGCCCGGGGTGAGGAGGCGGACAAGGTGCGCGGCCTGAACTCCGGCGCCGACGACTACATCTCCAAGCCCTTCAGCCCGACCGAGCTGGTGGCCCGCATCCGCGCCGTGCTGCGCCGGGCCGTGCCCTCGCTGGCCGAGGAATTGCTGCGCTATGGCGACATCAGCATGGACCTGGCGGCCCATCGGGTGCGCCGCAACAGCCGCGACATCCACCTGGGCCCGACCGAGTTCCGCCTGCTGCGCCACTTCATGCAGCACCCGGGCCGCGTGTTCTCGCGGGAGCAGTTGCTGGACATCGTCTGGGGCCACGACGTCTATGTCGAACCGCGCACCGTCGACGTGCACATCCGCCGCCTGCGCAAGGCCCTGAACGAGGACACCGAGCTGGACATGATCCGCACCGTGCGCTCGGCCGGCTACGCCCTGGACATGAAGTCGGCTTGATATTTCCATATCGGCTGCGCGAGGGGAAACCACGTGCCGCTGCTTGGTACCCGCATCAGGCGGCGAGGGCGGCCGTCGCCAGATTCGCCGCCTCATCCGCCGTGGCGGCCACCTCCATCGCCACGCCGAAGGCCTTGACCGCCATGACGGCCTGGGCTTTGAAGGCGGCACGACGCACCGCATTCGGCTCCACCGTGATCACCGCGCGGCATAATCCCGCCAAGGTGTCGCGGTTGCGCTTCAGCCATAGGCCGCGCAGGCGCCGGTCTTCATGCGCCTCCCCCTCCGGGGGATCGCGCATGATGATGACGAAGGGCAGGCCCCGTTCCAGCAGGGCGTCCATCTCCCGTTCCCACTGCGGCGCGTAGCCAGGCCGGGTGGTACCGGGGCGGGTCGTCACCACGGGAAAGCGGCTGAGATCGTGTATCTCGAACAGGCTCATCCTCAATCTCCTTAAAACACATCCGCGAATAATGTTGCGGCGCCCACTTCCGAGAGGTGGATGGCGCGGGCGGCACGGGTGCGCATCTCCGCCTCATACTCCCGCGCCGCCGCCGTGGCCGATGGAATGCGAGACAGGCTGGCCGCCAGCACGGCGGCGTCGCGCAGCGTGACGTTGCCGCCCAAGCCGCCGGCGGGACTCATGGCATGGATGGAGTCGCCCAGGAAGGTGACGGGGGGCGGCGCCCAGCAGGGCCACGTGCGGGCCAGCCGCGCGCTGCGCACCGGCAGCAGTGCCATGCCCCTGGGATCGGCATGCCGGAACAGGCCGCGCAATTGGGGATGCCAGTCGCGCGCCAGATGATCCGCCACCACCGCCGGCGCGGCATCGGGGAAGCGCCCCATCAACCGGGTCTTGGGGCCAATCAGCGCCCAGTACAGATAGTCGTCCACGGGACTGAGCCCGCCCCGCTCGCCCTCCGTGGGGTCGAACAGCATGGGCTCGACGATGCCGGCATAGCCGTCGGCGAAGACCACGCTGGTACCGGCGCAGAGGTCGTCCCCCACCGCCGCCCGCACTTGGGATGTCAGGGTGGTGCGGCCGTAAAGGCAGACCGCGCCCACGTCCAGCGGTTCCGCCTGAGGCATCAACTGCCGGCGAACGGCGGAATTGATGCCATCGGCCGCCACCACCAGGTCGGCCCGCACCGACGTGCCGTCGGCGAAGGCGACGTGAGCCCGACCGTCCTCGCCCACGGCCACGGCCTGGAAGGCTGCGCCGAACCGCACCCGGTCCGCCACGCCGGTCAACAGGATCTCCCGCAGGGTCTGGCGATGGGCGCAAAGGTCGTCCGCCACCTCCCGGTTGGGGGCAACGTCATCAGCCGCGCTCCATACCGCCGGCGCCCGGCCGGTCACCGGCACCAGCCGACCGTCCAGGAAACGGGTGCGGGGAGCGGGCACGGCGCAGGTGCGCCGGAACAGGTCATATAGGGCCGGGGAAAGGCAGCGGGCCAAGGCATCGGCACCGTCCGCGTCGATGCGCAGGCGATAGCCCTGGGAGCGGCTGTCCACGCCCGCATCCCGTTCATACACCACGCAGTCGATTCCAGCGCGCGTCAGCGCCTGCGCCAGGCAAAGGCCACCCAGGCCCGCGCCGATGATCGCCACCTGCGTCCCGTCCATCTCGTCACCGTCCGCCAAAACTCCGCACTGGGGATTCGGTACCGTGAAACAGGACAAGCTTGATAACGACAGTCGGACGAAAAATAATGCGAAACGGCCAAACCGATCGCCAGCCGCCCGCCCAGCCATCCGCCCTTTGGAACGCCCATGCGCCACACCCACGACACCGCCCCCATGACCAAGGAAGCCTTCCTGGAGATGTGCGAGCGGACAGACGGCCCGCCCGTCGTGACCTTCTGGGGCAGCCATTCGGCGGAGGACCGGACCCACATGGGCACGCGGGAGATCGACTGGCACGCCCATCGGCGGGGGCAGTTGTTCTGCATCGCCAACGGCCTGATCCATATCCGCACCGCCCATGGGTCCTGGATGCTGCCACCGTTGCGGGCCGGGTGGATACCGCCCGGCATGATGCACAAGTTGACCATCAGCGGCGCGCTGTTCGGCTGGGGTATATTGCTGACGCCGGAGGCCAGCGCCGGCCTACCCGATCGTCCCTGCGTCATGGGCATCAGCGACCTGTTGCAGTCCCTGGTGCGGCGGGTGGCGGAATGGCCGCTGGAGGCGACGCTGACGCCGGAGCAGGAGCGGCTGCTGGCCGTGCTGCTGGACGAAGTCCGCCTGGCCCCGGATGAACCGCTGCACCTGCCCATGCCCACCGACCCCCGGCTGTTGCGCTTGGCCCTGCGCCTGCTGGAGACGCCGGACGACGACCGCACACTGGACGTGCTGACGCGCGACGCTGGCCTGTCGGAACGCACCGCCCGCCGCCTATTCGCGGCGGAAACCGGCCTGAGCGTGACCCAGTGGCGCCAGCAGGCCCGGCTGACCCTGGCCCTGGAACGCCTGGCGAAGGGGGAGGCGGTGGCGGAGGTGGCGGACGCCCTGGGCTATGCCACGCCCAGCAACTTCATCGCCATGTTCCGCCGGGCCTTCGGCGAGCCGCCCGCCCGCTATTTCGCCCGAAGGGGAGCCGCAGCCTGACCCTCCGCCCAGGGCTGCCCATCAAGCCCGCTACCGACCGAACCGGACATGATCCCACCGTGCGGTCGGCCGGCGACGCCCCGGGCATGGCGTCAGCGTGAGTTGCGGGTCGCGGGATGCGAACGCAACGGCGGCGACCCCAGCCGCCCTTGGCCTTTCCGGTATGTCTGACTTGTCCGCCGGCCCGTACCTGCAGCATGCTGTGGGCGGACCAGGCAGCGACCCCGGGCATATGGCGATTCCGATGAACCCGCTCGACGCCGCGTCGGCCCTGTTCCTGCAGCCTCACTACGACGACGTCGCCCTGTCCTGTGGCGGGACGGCGGCATTACTGGCGACGGGCGGGAAGCCGGTCACCATAATCACGGTCTGCGCCAGCGACATCGTGGCGACCATGGTGGATGACTTCGCCGCCTGGAAGCATGAGCGGTGGCGCATAAGCGATCCGGACGAAGTGGTCCGGATCAGGCGGGCGGAGGACCAGGCCTCCGCCGACGCGCTTGGGTGTGACTTGCGCTGGCTCGGCATTCCCGACGCGATCTACCGGGGCGAGCGCTACACCAGCGACGCCGATCTTTTCGGACCCATCCATGCCGAAGAATTGGAGATGGTGGACCACATGGCGGAAGAACTGGTCGGCCTACCGGAATGGCGGGAGGGAGATACGGTCTTCGTTCCGCTGGGCGTCGGCGGCCATGTCGACCACCGTATCGCCTTCGCCACGGGCGCCGCCCTGGCGGATCGCGGCGTGACGGTCTTCGCCTATGTCGATTGCCCCTACGCCATCCACACGCCGTCGGGCGTACCCGCCCGGCTGGCGGAGGTTGGCGATCGCCTGGGCAGCCCAGTGACCGTGCCGGTCGCAGACGAGGCTTTCGAGCGGCGGTTGGCGGCCATCGCCTGCTACACATCGCAGGTCCCCATCATTTTCCGTTTCACCGACGACTGGCGCGCCGCCGTGCGGCGCTTCGCCGAGGAAACCGGGGACGGAAGACCGGCCGAACGATTCTGGCGGGTGCGGCCGCGTTGAGGCTTGGCCGGCTTCTGGTCCCCCGCCGAATGGATAAGCCGTTTATCCTGCCACCTTTTCAGGGCAGGGCTGCCCACCAAGCCCGCTACCCAAGCGTCCCTGCCGACGCTATGGTGCCGCCATGGTCGACCATCCTACGCCCCCGCCCTTCACCGCAGACACCACCGCCACCGACGCCCTGACGGCGCAGGAGCGGGAAGCGCGATCCTTCGGTTTCCGCGCCATCAACCCGGCGGAGAAGGCGCCGCTGGTGCAGGGCGTGTTCTCCAGCGTCGCCAGCCGCTACGACATCATGAACGACCTCATGTCGGTGGGCATCCACCGGCTGTGGAAGGCGGATTTCGTCAGCCTGGTGAACCCCCGCGCGGGCGAGACCATCCTGGACGTGGCCGGTGGCACGGGCGACATCGCCTTCCGCATGGCGGCCAAGGCGCCCGCCGCCCGGATCATGGTCTGCGACCTGACGGAAGCCATGGTGCGGGTGGGCCGCGACCGCGGCATCGACAAGGGGTCCATGCCAGGCTGGGACCAGGCACCGGAAACGCGCGGCGGCCTACCCACTGGAGGGTTACAGTGGACCGTGGGCAATGCCGAGTCGCTGCCCCTGCCCAACCGCTCGGTCGACGCCTACACCATCGCCTTTGGCCTGCGCAACGTCACCCATATCGACAAGGCCCTGGCCGAGGCCTATCGGGTGCTGAAGCCCGGTGGGCGCTTCTACTGCCTGGAATTCAGCCAGGTGAACCTGCCCATCCTGCGGGAGCTGTACGACCGCTACTCCTTCGAGGTGCTGCCCCGCATCGGCCAGGTGGTGGCGGGCGACCGCGACAGCTATCAGTACCTGGTGGAAAGCATCCGCCGCTTCCCTGAGCGGGAGGCGCTGTGCCGCCGGCTGGAGGCCGTGGGCTTCAGCCAGGCCAAGGCCCGGCCGCTGACGGGTGGCGTGGCCGCCATCCATTCCGCCTGGCGCGTCTGACCATGCTCCGCATCCTGCGCAACCTGCGCCGCCTGTACATCATCGGGCGTACGCTGGGCCGGCATGGCGCCCTGTTCCCGGAGGAATTCCGCGACGTGGCGCCGGGCGTGGCCCTGGTGTTGCGCCTGATGAACAACAACCGGGCGCCCGGCCGCAAGGGCCAGCGCCTGGCCGCCGCCATCCAGGAGCTGGGCCCCAGTTTCATCAAGCTGGGCCAGGCCCTGTCCACCCGGTCCGACCTGGTGGGCGACGCCGTGGCCGAAGACCTGGCCCTGCTGCGCGACCGGCTGCCCCCCTTTCCCACGCCCCAGGCCGTGGCCATCATCGAGGAGCAGCTGGGCCGCCCGCTGGGTGAGATTTTCCAGAGCTTCGAGCCCGAGTCGGTGGCCGCCGCCAGCATCGCCCAGGTGCACTTCGCCGTGACGGCGGAGGGCAAGGAGGTGGCGGTGAAGGTGCTCCGCCCCGGCGTGGAACTGGCCTTCCGCCGCGACATCGACCTGATGTTCTGGCTGGCCGGCCTGGCCGTGCGTGTCCTGCCCCGCCTGAAGCGGTTGAAGCCGGTGGAGGTGGTGGAAACCTTCGCCGAAACCGTGCGCATGGAAATGGACCTGCGCATGGAGGCCAGCGCCGCCTCGGAACTGGCCGACAATTTCAAGGGCGACGTCACCTTCAACATCCCCAAGGTGGATTGGGACCGCACCAGCCAGCGGGTGCTGACCATCGACCGCATCCACGGCATCCCCGTGGATCAGGTGGACGCCATCCGCGCCGCGGGCTTCGACCCCGACGACGTGCTGCGCCAGGCGGCCAATTCCTTTTTCAACCAGGTGTTCCGCGACGGTTTCTTCCATGCCGACCTGCACCCGGGGAACATGTTCGTCAACATGTCCGGCCACCTGGCGCCGGTGGATTTCGGCATCATGGGCCGGCTGGACCGGCAGACGCGGCTGTATCTGGCCGACATGCTGCTGGGCTTCCTGAACCGCGACTATCGCCTGGTGGCCGACGTGCATTTCGATGCCGGCTACGTCCCCGCCCACCAGTCGCGCGAACTGTTCATGCAGGCCGCCCGCGCCATCGGCGAACAGGTGCACAACAAGCCGCTGCACGACATCTCCGTCGGCCGGCTGCTGGCCCAGCTGTTCGCCGTGACCGAGCAGTTCGAGATGGAGACCCAGCCCCAGCTGCTGCTGCTGCAGAAAAGCATGCTGACGGCGGAAGGGGTGGGCCGCGCCCTGAATCCCAAGCTGAACATGTGGGAAGTAGCACGCCCGCTGATCGAGGAGTGGATGCGGGAGAACCGGGGGCCGGAGGCGCGCCTGGCCGAGGCCGTGCGCAACCTGAGCGCCACCGCCCACAAGCTGCCCCTGCTGCTGCGCCATGCCGACCGCCTGGCGGAGCATCTGGATAACGGCGGCGTGCCCATAGATCCGCGCAGCATCGACGACCTGGCCACCCGCCTCAAAAGCGGGCGGGGCGGCTGGCAATGGGCCGCCATCCTCGCGCTGACGATCGCCGTCACGGTGCTGGCGCTGCGTTAACGCGTCCCTCAAGCGCCGGGCGCCGCCATCCGGCGGCTTGGCTTCCTCACCTTTTAGTTCGCCTTCGGCTCCCCAAAAAATTCCGGCGGACGCTGTCGCGTCCTACCGGCCTAAACGAGCCCGGCAACGGAGGGACGACATACGCAAACCCTAACCAAAACTTGCGCGGCGCGGCCTTGGCCACAAGGCAGCCCTGCGAGTCGTCCGCTTGACGCGGGTACGAAACGAACAAGAGGATGGCGCCTCTCGTTCCACATATTTCACCCTTCGTCTTTGAGGAATTAGGTCATGGCCTTGCCCGTCGTTGCCATCGTCGGCGCCACCGGTGCCGTTGGCGTCGAGCTGCTTGAGTGCCTGGAGCAGCGTGATTTCCCCCTGTCCGAGCTGCGCCTGCTGGCGTCGGCCCGGTCGGCCGGCAAGACCATGACCTTCAAAGGCAAAGAGATCACCGTCCAGGCCCTGGATGAGAACAGCTTCGACGGTGTCGACATCGCCCTGTTCTCCGCCGGCGGTTCCATCTCCAAGGTCTACGGCCCCATCGCCGTCAAGGCCGGTGCCGTCGTCGTCGACAATTCCAGCGCCTTCCGCCAGGACCCCAATGTCCCCCTGGTGGTGCCGGAGGTGAACCCCGAGGCGGTGAAGCAGCATCAGGGCATCATCGCCAACCCCAACTGCTCCACTATCATCGCGCTGGTGCCGCTGTGGCCCCTGCACGTGAAGAACCGCATCACCCGCTTCATCGCCGCCACCTACCAGGCGGCGTCGGGTGCCGGTGCCGCCGCCATGGAAGAGCTGCGCGAAGGCACGCGCGCCTATCTGGAGGGCAAGCCCTTCACCCCCACCGTGCTGCCCCACCCCTACGCCTTCAACCTCTTCAGCCACAACGCCAAGGTCGACCCGGCCAACGGCTATAATGAGGAGGAGATGAAGATGGTGAAGGAGACGTGGAAGATTTTCGGCGACGCCGACATCCGCATCTCCGCCACCTGCGTGCGGGTACCCGTGCTGCGCGCCCATTCCGAGGCGCTGACCGTGGAGTTCGAGCGGCCCATCACCCCGGCCGAGGTCAAGGACATCCTGGCCACGGCCCCGGGCGTGCGCATCGTCGATGACGTGGAGAAGAACTACTTCCCCATGCCGGTTGACGCGTCGGGTCAGGGCGACATCCTGGTGGGCCGCATCCGCCAGGACATCAGCGACCCCAGCGGCCGCTCCATCCAGCTGTTCGTCGCCGGCGACCAGTTGCTGAAGGGCGCGGCGCTGAACGCCGTACAGATCGCCGAGCTGCTGTAAGAAGAACCTGCCTAGACCATTCCAGGACCCGCGAGGCGACGAGCTTCGCGGGTCTTCTTCATGGGGAAAGTCCAAACGTCAGAGACAGTTGCCCCGTCCACATTCGATCGCCAGCATCACGGTGCCAATAACGGGGAAAAGAACGATCGGCGCGGTCGCCAGTAACCACCAGCGCCGTCGCCAGCGGATGACATTGATCACCGATATGGCCCAACCCAAGACCGTCCCCCAGAATAGGGCGGGGTGGCGGACAACCCCTTCAAGCCATCCGTATTGGGCCACCGCCATCCAGACAGCCATCGCCACGGCAATGGCGACCGCGACCCCGGTCATGGCGTTCTGCGCGGAAGGTGAATTGATGTCGATCACAGCAATGGTGCACCGCAGGTAATTGACACCATTGCAAAATATCAGTTCCCACGAAGCGGATTACAACCCGCCATCTTATTCCTTTTGAATTATGCCCAGATGGGCCGGCCGGCCCCCTCCCCCATCCCGATGGGAAAAATCGGCCGCAGGCCCAACTTTACGGTCGCGGAAAAGCCTCAATTGGTCGCAATATCCTGGTTGTCCGGGGTCGTTCCCGGGCGAACCCCAACCAGGGACCTCGCATGCATCCGCATGAGGCGACCGGAGCCCCCAATCCGGAACCCGGCATGGCCGCCGCCGTAATGGCAGCCACCCCCAGCACCCTTGATACCCCGCCGCCCCAGCCCCGTTCCTCCGCCGCCCCCGCCCGCCAAATCCTGGACGCGGTCACGCGCTTCCGGAAGATGGGGTGCCGCAACGTCAGCCTGACCCTGACCCGGTCCACGGACACCATCCTGGACGTGCAGGCCATGCTGACCCTGGCGGGCCTGGCCAGCGACGTGCAGCCGGCCGGCGGCGGCTGCTCCCGCCTGGTGCTGCGCAGCTAGCTAAGGCCGCTTCCGGATCGGCGCTGTTCCGCTTCCCCGTCCACCGGGTCGGGGAACGGGGAATACTTTTCCCCACCGGCAGCGAGATCGGACAAAGAATAAAGGCGCCCTCCCACCGGAAGGCGCCTTTTCATTTGGATCGGGGGCAGAGCTTACCCCAGGCCCTTCTGGCAGTCTTACCCCAGGCCCTTCTGGCCCATGCTCAGATACTTCTCGCGGCGACGGGCGATCAGGGTGCCGCCGTCCTGGCCACGCATGGAGTCCAGGCTGTCGTCGATGGCGTTGCCCAGCGCCAGGATGGTTTCCTCGCGCCGGCGGTGCGCGCCGCCGATGGGCTCCATGACGATGCGGTCGATGACGCCCAGTTCCTTCAGGTCCTGGGCGGTCAGGCGCAGGGCCGCGGCCGCGTCGGCGGCGTTGGTGTTGCTGCGCCACAGGATGCCCGAGCAGCCTTCCGGCGAGATGACGGAGTAGATCGAGTGCTCCAGCATCAGCACCCGGTCGGCCGTGGCGATGGCGATGGCACCGCCCGAGCCGCCTTCACCGATGATGGCGGAGACGATGGGAACGCGGGCGCGCAGGCAGGTCTCGATGGACTTGGCGATGGCTTCCGCCTGGCCGCGCTCTTCCGCACCCACGCCCGGATAGGCGCCGGCCGTGTCCACCAGGGTGATGACCGGCAGGTTGAAGCGGCTGGCCAGTTCCAGCAGGCGCTGCGACTTGCGGTAGCCTTCCGGCTTGGCCGAACCGAAGTTGTGGCGGATGCGCGTGTCGGTGTCGTGGCCCTTTTCCTGGCCGATGACCACCACCGACCGGCCGCGGAAACGGCCCAGGCCGCCGACGATGGCGCGATCCTCGCCGAACACCCGGTCCCCCGCCAGCGGCGTGAAATCGGTGATCAGGGCGTTGATGTAATCCAGGCAGTGCGGCCGGTTGGGATGGCGCGCTACCTGGACCTTCTGGGCCGGCGTCAGCTTGGCGTAGGTCGAGCGCAGCAGCTTGTCGACCTTGTCCTCAAGCTTGCGGACCTCGTCGGCGATGTTGAGACCGCCGCCATCGGACAGGTGGCGGAGTTCATCGATCTTGCCTTCGAGTTCGGCGATCGGCTTTTCAAATTCAAGGAAATGCATGGGTTCGGCTTACAACTGCTTGTAAGGGGTGCGGCACCGAGGAGCGGGTCGCACAAAGGTCGAAGGCGGCTGATTACCATGAGCGCGGGCCAGGGGCCAGCGCTATCGAAACCCGCATCTTGCGGCTACCCCTTGCGTGGGCCACGAACGCCAGGGTTTCCCTTGGCCCCCGGATTTTCTTTGGCCAGCGGGTGGTGGTCCTCCACCGTGCGGCGCAGGCGTTCACCCACCACATGGGTGTAGATCTGGGTGGTGCCGATGTCGGCATGGCCCAGCATCTTCTGGACGGAGCGCAAATCGGCGCCGTGGTCCAGCAGATGGGTGGCGAAGGCATGGCGCAGCACGTGGGGGCTGACCTTGGCCGGGTCCAGGCCGGCGGCCAGCGCCAGATCCTTCAGCAGCTGGCCGAAGCGCTGCCGGGTCAGCGTGCCGCCCGAACTACGCGAGGGGAACAGCAGGCTGGCCTGCCTGGCCTCGCGCCCCGGCGAGAAGAAGGCGGCGCGGTGGGGCAGGTAGGCCGCCAGCGCGTCCCGGGCCGGGGGGGACAGGGGCACCATGCGTTCCTTCCCGCCCTTGCCCTTGACCACCAGCACCCGGCCGTCGCGGCTGAAAGCCGACAGCGGCAGTCCCACCAGTTCGGAAACGCGCAAGCCCGTGGCGTAGAGCAGTTCCAGCAGGGCCGCCAGGCGCAGCCCCTCCGCCCCGCCCTGGGCCGCCGCCGTGTCCAGCATGCGGCCGACGTCGTCCTCGGACAAAATCTTGGGCAAGGGGCGGCCCAGGCGCGGGCCGTCCAGCACGGCGGCCGGGTCGATGTCGCGCCGGCCTTCCGACACCAGAAACTTGTAGTACTGGCGCAGGGCCGACAGGCGGCGGGCCACGGTGCGCACCGCCGCCTGGGTGCCGTCGCGGCCCAGATGGTCCAGGTAGGCGCGCAGGTCGTCGGTGCCCGCCCGGTCCAGGGCGGGACCCTTGCCGCCCTTCTGGCCGGCGATGAAGCGGGCGGCATCCACCAGGTCGCGACGGTAGGCGTCGCGGGTGTTGGCCGCCGCCCCCCGTTCCGCCACCAGCATGTCCAGGAAGGCATCCACCCCCGGGGGCAGCGCCAGGGTGGCGCCGCGCGGCCGGCCAGGGGAGCGCTTCTTGGGAGCGGCACCCCCGGTCGTGGCCTGATCCTTCGGGACGCGCGGCGCCATGACCGTTACGGCCCAGCCAGGACGGCCACCGCCTCCAGCGCCAGGCGCCGGGCGTCGTCCTTCAGACCAACGGCGGTCAAGGCCGACAGGGCATGGGCCGTGACTGTCGGCGCGGTGGCGGCGGGACCGGCATCCGCCAGTTCCGCCAGGGCCAGCACCGCCACCTCGCCCCGCCGGGGCACGGCGATCGACTGGTCCAGGCGCAGCCAGGACGCGGCGTCGGGAATCACCCCGGGCGCCTCGACCACCGGTGCCGTGCGGGCCAGCAGCAGCGGATCCACCTTTTCCCCCGCTGCGGTCAGCAAGGCCAGGATGGAGGCGGCACGCAGGCGGGACGGGGCGTCGGCATCCGCCTTCACCGCGTCCAGCCACTGGGCCCAGTTGGCGCCATCGCTGGGCAGCAGGCCGCCCAGCACGGCCAAGGGCACCAGGCGCAGGTAGGCCTGAAGGGGCTTGCCCTCAACCTTTCCATCTTTAGGGGCATCCTGCGCCGCCTGGCGGGCCAGCTCGAACCATGGCTGGGCCAAGTCGCGCCGGTTCTGCAGCAGCAGCAGACGGGTGGCGGCCGGGGCCAAATCCTTCAGCGCCGGCCCGGGGGCCAGCCCTTCCAGTTCCTGGGCCAGCAGATCGCCCCAGGCGCCGGCCAGCAGGGCCGGATCGCTGACGTCCACCGCCTTGGCCAGGATGGCGCCCTTCAGCGACGGGATCGTCTCCCCCGTCAGGGCCTGGTAGAGGATGGCGCGCTGGTCGGCGCCCTGGCGCTTGTCCGCCACGCCCACGGCGTTCTTCAGGTCGTTCGGGCTGACCTTGGCCGCCTTGTAGAGGGGGGCCAGCGCCGCCGACGGCAGGGTACCATAGCTGGCGGCGCGGTCGCCCGCCGCCAGCTTCAGCGCCGCCGCCGTGTCGGGCAAGTCGGCCACGGCCGCTGCCGCCGCCGGGTTCAGCGCCAGGATCTGCGCCGCCGGCACCTCCGCCGGCAGGCCCCGGTTCATGGCGCGGGCCAGCGCCACCGCCTCGGCCGACACGGCGGTGAAGCCCTTGAGGGCGCCCTTCTGTCCACCGGCCGCCACTTCGGCAAGGCGGGAGAAGCCGTCGTCCTTCACACCCTGTTCCCGCATGATGTCCAGCGAGAACATGATGTTGTCGGTGGACCCGCCGCGCACCTGGCAGACGACGCCCAGCATCTGGATCTCGCCGTCGTTGAAGCGCTTCTGCAGGTCGGCCATCTGGTCGCAGGCCGCCCCGTCGCCGGTCAACAGCGACAGGCGGGCCCAGGCTTCCGCCCCGCCGGCATCGTCCAGCGCCGTGGGCAGGGTGGCCATGGCATCGGCGTGCTTGCCATCCCCTAGCAGGGCCAGCCGTTCCAGCCGGAGGCCCAGGAAATTGCGCGCGTCCTTGCCCGCCTGAGGCGCGGTGCCGGAAGACATCAGCACCCGGCCCAGCAGGGCGCGCACGGCCGGCGAGGGGCTGGACTGCGGCAGCGAGGCCAGCGCCCGGTCAAGCAGGCCGCGCGGACTGTCCGCCCACAGCGCCTGGCCCAGGCCTCCCTGCCCCGCGTCCAGCAGTCCGCCCCCGTCCGGCGTGACCGCCGCCAGGGTCTTGACCTCAAAGGAGGAGGCGCGTGGCGGGGGCGGCGTGTAGGCCCCCCCCAGGGGCGTAGGGCCGGGAGTAGGACCGGGCGCGGCCGTGTCGGTTCCGGCTGGGGGCGCGACCGTAGGGGAGGTCGCCGGTCCCTGTGGCCAAAGCGGCGTCGGCCCGCTGGAGGTTTGCGCGAACGCCACCGGCGCCGTCATCAGGCCGGTGATCAGCGCCAGGCCCCAAAACGCCTTACTGCGGGAAGCGGTCATTGGAGATCACCCGTTCGGTGGGCGCGGACGGCGCCGGGGAGGTGGTGGCGGCCACGACCAGGGCGGCGCCGGCACCGCCGAGGACAACCAGGGCGATCAGGATCAGGAGGAGCTTTTTCATCGTGGGATCGGCATCAATCGCTGATAGGGAAGGGCGAATTCAGAAAGAAAGTTGCGAGACCATGTCGGCTCAAGCAAGGCCGCAGTGCGCGAGCCCCCGGTGGAGTTAAGGGACAGGCGGGGTCGACTGTGTTATGCAGTCCCCCCGAACCGTTTCCCCCTGTGGTGGCGCCCACCAGACTGGCACGGGAAAACGGGGCCTGACAGTCCGCCTGAAGCCGCAGGGCCAGGGGGACGGCCGGGTCTAGGGATGAAGAACAACCCCCGGAACGGGGCACGGCTTTCAGGTCTCGGCTGGAATGGATGACACGGCAAACATGGTGTTAGCGCTCGGCACTGTAGCGTCCGCCCCCCCGGCGCGCAACGCCACCCCGACCCGCCGGGTGCCCGCCCCCGCGCTGCGGGGGGACCGGTGATGCGTCCCATGCTGCGCCAGCGCCCGCCCCGCACCCTGGTCCTGGTGGGCCTGATGGGGGCCGGGAAGACCAGCATCGGCCGCCGCCTGGCCGCCCGCCTGGGCCTGCCCTTCGTCGATGCGGACCAGGAGATCGAGCGCGCCGCCGGCTGCAGCATACCCGAATTCTTCGAGCGCTATGGCGAGCCCGCCTTCCGCGAGGGGGAACGCCGGGTGATCGCCCGCCTTCTGGACCAGCCGCTGCAGGTACTGTCCACCGGCGGCGGCGCCTTCATGGACGCCGACACCCGCGCCCTGGTGCGCCAGCGCGCCCATTCCATCTGGCTGCGGGCGGAGTTGGACCTGCTGGTGCAGCGGACGGCGCGGCGCGGCAACCGCCCCCTGCTGAAGGACAGCGACCCGCGCGAAACCCTGCGCAAGCTGATGGAATTGCGCCACCCCTACTATGCCCAGGCCGACATCACCGTGGACAGCGGCGACCGCCCGGCGGAGGACACCGTGGACCGGGTGGTGGAGTCCCTGCAGGCCTATCTGGACAACCAAGCGGATACCCAAATCCCGGAGACGCGGGCCCAGCCGGCCGCGGTGCAATCATGAGCAAGACCCTGTCCGCCAGCCCCGTCCGCGTGAACCTGGCCGATCGGTCCTACGACGTGCTGGTCGGGTCCGGCCTGATTGAGGGGGCTGGATCACTGGTGGCGCCCATCGCCGGCAAGCGGCCGCTGATCATCCTCAGCGACGAGACCGTGGCGCCCCTGTACCTGGGCACCCTGACCCGCTCGCTGGAGGCCGCCGGCGCCCGCGTGCTGGACCCCATCGTCGTGCCGGCGGGCGAGGCCACCAAAAGCTTCCACCATCTGGAAGCCGTCCTTGAAATCCTGCTCTCGCGCGGCATCGAGCGGGGCGCCATGCTGGTGGCCCTGGGCGGCGGCGTCATCGGCGACCTGGGCGGCTTCGCGGCCGCCATCGCCCTGCGCGGACTGGACTTCATCCAGGTGCCCACCACGCTGCTGTCGCAGGTGGACAGCAGCGTGGGCGGCAAGACGGGCATCAACAGCCGCCAGGGTAAGAACCTCATCGGTGCCTTTCACCAGCCGCGCCTGGTGCTGGCCGACATCGGCGCGCTGGACAGCCTGCCCCGGCGCGAGGTGCTGGCGGGTTATGCCGAGGTGGTGAAGTACGGCCTCATCGACCGTCCGGATTTCTTCACCTGGCTGGAGGAAAACGGCCCGGCCCTGGTGGCCGGCGACGCCGCCCTCCGCACCGCCGCCGTGAAGGAGAGCGTGGCCGCCAAGGCCGCCATCGTCGCCCAGGATGAGCGCGAGGGCGGTGTGCGCGCCCTGCTGAACCTGGGCCATACCTTCGGCCATGCCCTGGAGGCGGAGATGGGCTATAGTGGTGAGTTGCTGCATGGCGAGGCCGTGGGCATCGGCATGGTCATGGCGTTCGACCTGTCGGTACGCCTGGGCCTGTGCCCGCCGGACGACTTGGCCCGCATGCGCCGCCACCTGGTGGCCGTGGGCCTGCCGACGGGTGCCGCGTACCTCAGCAAGGGCCGCTGGACCGTGGACGCGCTGATGGCCCACATGGCCAAGGACAAGAAGGTGAAGGACGGCGGCATCACCTTCATCCTGGCGCGCGGCATCGGCCAGGCCTTCACCGCCCGGGACATCGATCCCGAGCCGGTGCGTGCCGTGGTGGCGGCGGCGCTGGCGGCGTGAGACGCGGGTTTCTTGACCGGGGTGAGGGCCGGCGCCCATGATGCGCTCCGCGTCCGTGACCTCGCTTTAAAAGTACCCTTGCCCCATGCCCCTACCCCCCGCCGCCGAGCGCACGCCGCTGCACACCCGCCGCGTCACGTGCCAGGGATACGAACGCACCGACGGCCTTTGGGATATCGAAGGCCACATCACGGACGAGAAGCACTACGCCTTCGACAACGAATGGCGCGGCATCATCCAGCCCGGCCAATTCCTGCATGAGATGTGGGTGCGCCTGACGGTGGACGACACGCTGACCGTGCGCGCGGTGGAGGTGTCGACCGACAACTCCCCCTTCCCGCATTGCCCCGCCATCCTGCCCAATTTCCAGCGCCTGGTGGGCCTCAGCATCGCGTCCGGCTGGACCAACGCGGTCAAGCAGCGCCTGGGCCGGACGGAGGGCTGCACCCACCTGGTGGAGCTGCTGGGCCCCGTGGCCACCACCGCTTTCCAAACCCTGGCGCCGGTGCTGAGCGCGCGGCGCAACGGCGGCAAAGGCGGCCCGCCGCCCGTGCTGAACACCTGCCACGTCATGGCCAGCGACGGCCCGGTGGTGAAGCGCTGGTTCCCGGAGCATTACACCGGGGCGCCCGAGACCGGGTCGGCGGAACCCGAAGGCGTCTAAGCCGCCTCTTCCGGCGTTAGGGTCTTGACCGACAGGGCGTGGACGCGCTCGGCCAACTCATCCTTCAGGATGTCGTAGACCAGGCGCTGGCGGGCGACCCGTGACTTGCCGGCGAAGGCGGCCGAGACCACCGTGACCTCGAAATGGGTCTCGCCACCCGGGGCGGCGCCGCCATGTCCGGCATGGGCGGCGGACTGGTCGTCGACGATCAGCGTCACGGGCGCCAGCGCCTGGGTCAGCTTGGTGTGGATGCGGTCGGCGTAGCGCATGGAAAATGCCCGGAATGGAGGGAACGTCCTATCCCCCTGAGGTGCGATGCCGGGGCGGCGCTGTCAATGGCTGGAAGGTGATTTCCAGCACCCGGGACAGCAGCCCAGCTTTGCCGCCGCAATGGTGGCGCGGGCGACCCGCCGCGCTTGTCACGGCCGGGGCCTGACCCCATACTTTCGCGATGCAGAAACAGCGCCCCGGATTCTCTTTCTCGTTCGACGATCCGCCGCAGGTCCAGGTCAGGGCCTGCGACCATCCCGGCTGCGCCGAGGTGGGGGAGTACCGCGCGCCCAAGAATCGCAGCCAGCTGAACGATTATTACTGGTTCTGCCTGGACCATGTGCGGGCCTACAACAAGGCCTGGGACTATTACCAGGGCATGAGCACGGAAGAGATCGAGCGCGCCATGCGCTACGACACCACCTGGCAGCGCCCCACCTGGCCCATGGGCGACTGGCGCACCCGGGAACGGAATCTACGCGACAGCATGAGCCGGGGCCATAGCTTCGGCGCCGACTGGGAAGCCGGCACGTCGCATCGTCCGCCTCCGCCCTCCCCCCGCACGCCGGAGGATGAGGCGCTGGACGTGCTGGGCCTGAAGGCGCCCATCGGATTCGCCGAGGTCAAGCAGCGCTATCGCGAGCTGGCCAAGCAGAACCACCCCGACACCCACGGCGGCGACAAGGACGCGGAGGAGCGTCTGAAGCGCATCAACCAAGCCTACAACGTGCTGAAAGCCGCCTATGCCGACCACGGCTGAGGCCGCACCGTTAACGCCAAGCCATTGAAACAATAACCAAGACCAACCGTTCTGTTCGATCTCGCAGGAAAGCCGACCGTCCCATGTCCCAGGAACCGACACCGATGAACGCCGCCTCGCTGCCCGACATCAAGATCTCCGTCCGCCAGACCTTCGGGATCGACAGCGATATGCAGGTGCCGGCGTTCAGCTCCCCCACGGAACATGTGCCGGAGATCGACAGCACCTATCGTTTCGACCGTGAAACGACCATGGCCATCCTTGCCGGCTTCGCCTACAACCGCCGCGTCATGGTCCAGGGCTATCACGGCACCGGCAAGTCCACCCACATCGAACAGGTGGCCGCGCGCCTGAACTGGCCCTGCTTGCGCGTCAACCTGGACAGCCACATCAGCCGCATCGACCTGATCGGCAAGGACGCCATCGTCCTGCGCGAGGGCGTGCAGGTGACGGAGTATCGCGAGGGCATCCTGCCCTGGGCCCTGCAGCATCCCTGCGCCATTGTCTTCGACGAGTACGACGCCGGCCGCCCGGACGTGATGTTCGTCATCCAGCGCGTGCTGGAGGTCGAGGGCAAGCTGACCCTGCTGGACCAGAACAAGGTCATCCGCCCCCACCCGGCCTTCCGCCTGTTCGCCACGGCCAACACCATCGGCCTGGGCGACACCACCGGCCTCTATCACGGCACGCAGCAGATCAACCAGGGCCAGATGGACCGGTGGAACATCGTCTCCACCCTGAACTACCTGCCCCATGACGCCGAAGTGAAGATCGTCCTGGCCAAGGTGCCGAGCTACGACACCGATGACCGCCGCGTGCTGGTCAACGCCATGGTGCGCCTGGCGGACCTGACCCGCGCCGGCTTCATCGCCGGCGACATCTCCACCGTCATGAGCCCGCGCACGGTCATCACATGGGCGCAGAACGCCGACATCTTCGGCGATGTCGGCTTCGCCTTCCGCGTCACCTTCCTGAACAAGTGCGACGAGGTTGAGCGCGCGGCGGTGGCCGAGTACTACCAGCGCTGCTTCGGCACCGAACTGCCTGAGAGCGGCGTGCGCGCCACCCTCGCCTGACGCGGGGGAACGAGCCCATGTCTTCCGACCGGGAATCGCCGCTGGAGGCGTTCAAGCGGGCCACCGGCGCAGCCGTCCGGGCCATCGCGGAGCGCGGTGACCTAACGGTGGGGTTTTCCGCCGAGCCGCCGGGCTACTCCGGCACGCGGGTGCGGGTACCCCTGCCTACGCGAGACCTGAACGTGCGTGACGTGGCGCCGGTGCGGGGGGCCGCCGATGCCGCGGCCCTGCGCCTGCGCCATCACGACGCGTCCGCCCACGCCCGCCTGTTGCCCACCGGCGACACCGCCCGCCTGGCCTTCGACGCGCTGGAACAGGCGCGGTGCGAAGCCCTGGGCGCCAACGCCATGGCCGGCGTGGCCGACAATCTGACGGCGGCGCTGGAGGAACGGTTCCGCCGCCAGGGCCTGGACCGGGCCACGGCGCGGGACCAAGTATCGCTGGCCGACGCCCTGCGCCTGATCGCCCGCGAGGCCCTGACCGGCGCCCCCGCCGCCCCCGCCACCCAGGCGGCGCTGGATTTGTGGCGCCCCTTCATCGAGGAAAAGGCGGGCGCCGACCTGGCCCAGCTGAAGGCCGCCATGGCCGACCAGCAGGCCTACGCCCGCGAGGCCCGCCGCATCCTGGCCGACCTGGACCTGGAGGTGGGCGGCGAGCCTGAGACGTCGGAAGAGGAGGAGACCGCCGAGACCGGCGACGCCCAAAGCCCCGAGGGCGCCGACAATGACGAAGCCGGCGGCGGCCAGTCCGACGATGCCGAGCCGGAGGCGACGGGGGAGCAGCAGCAGGCCGGCGGCCAGACGGAAGAAACCGCCGGCGCCGCCGAAAGCAGCGAGGGCGAGCAGCAGGAGATGGAGGGCGCCGGGGCCGAGCAGTCGGGCGAGCCCGGCGAGCCGTCCCGCCCCGATTTCGGCCGCAACAGCCTGGACAGCGGCAATTACCGCGCCTTCACCACCGAATTCGACGAGGTGGTGGGGGCCGCCGACCTGTGCGACGCGGACGAACTGGCCCGCCTGCGCATGATGCTGGACCAGCAGTTGCAGCATCTGCAGGGTGTCATCGCCAAGCTGGCCAACCGCCTGCAGCGCCGGCTGATGGCCAAGCAGACGCGCGCCTGGGTGTTCGACCTGGAGGAAGGCATTCTGGACGCGGCCCGTCTGGCCCGCGTGGTGGCCAACCCGGTGTTGCCCCTGTCGTTCAAGCAGGAGAACGACACCAATTTCCGCGACACCGTCGTCACCCTGCTGATCGACAATTCCGGGTCCATGCGCGGCCGACCCATCACCATCGCCGCCATGAGCGCCGACATCCTGGCGCGCACCCTGGAACGCTGCGGTGTGAAGGTGGAGATCCTGGGCTTTACCACCCGGGCGTGGAAGGGCGGGCAGAGCCGCGAGCGCTGGCTGGCCAGCGGCAAGCCCGCCGCCCCCGGCCGCCTGAACGACCTGCGCCACATCGTCTACAAGGAGGCCGACGCCCCCTGGCGCCGGGCCCGGCGCAACCTGGGCCTGATGCTGCGCGAAGGCATCCTGAAGGAGAATATCGACGGCGAGGCCCTGCTGTGGGCCCACACCCGCCTGATCGCCCGGCCAGAGCAGCGGCGCATCCTGATGGTCATTTCCGACGGCGCGCCGGTGGACGACAGCACCCTGTCGGTCAACAGCGGCAGCTATCTGGAAAAGCATCTGCGCAGCGTCATCGAGTACATCGAGACCCGCAGCCCGGTGGAGCTGATCGCCATCGGCATCGGCCACGACGTCACGCGCTATTACCGGCGCGCCGTCACCATCGTGGATGTGGAGCAATTGGGCGGCACGGTCATGGAGAAGCTGGCCGAACTGTTCGACGAGGACGACCGCCGCCCCGGGTCCGCCCGGCGCCAGGCGCGGGGCGGCCGCCGTTAGACCTGGCTCGCGCAGACGCGATAAGGGCCGCCAGGCGGACGCCGGGCGGCCCAAATCTTTTTGGAAAGGCTTACTTGCCGGCGGGCTTGGCCGCCGGCGCCGGCGCCGCAGGGGCCGGTGCGCCACCGGTGCGGGCCTTGAACACATGCAGCTGTTCGTTAAAGCGGGCGGCTAGGATTTGCATGTTGGTCACCACCGCGTCCTGCACGCTGGTCAGCTGCAGGAACTTCGCCACCGTCACCTTGTCCGGGTGCTGGGCCACCAGTTGGTCCACGCAGGAAATAAAGCCCTGGCCGCTGTTGACGTAGGACTGCATCTCCTCATGCGCCTTGCGCATGTCGGCCTCGGGCGCGGTCTTGCCGTCGGGAATGGTCGGCACCTTCTTGGGGAAAGGACAGGTCCAGCCGTCGTCGTCATCGGCCTTCGCACCGGCTTTGGCGCCAGCGGCCGGAGCAGCGGCAGCGGGAGCCGACGGTTTGGCCGCCGATGGCATGATGGGTGTGGAACCGGGCGCCGGATTGGCCGCCTGGGCCCAGGCGGGCGCAGCGCCGACGACCGCGAGGGCTGTCGCCGAGGCGAGGACGGGCAGGATCATCAAGGACCGGCGGACGGCGACACGCAGGCTCACGGGCAAAGTTCCTCAAAGACGAAGGGGTAACGGCGTCAGCATAAAGGACGGGCGCACTAAGGCATAGCCGACATGCAATGGCAAGCAGGGGCGGCAACCGGCCGCAACGCGGTTGCCGCCGCCCCGGCGGATCGTGCTAAACCGGTGATGACGGGTGCGCCTACGCCCCCTAAGCGAACGGTGCGGTTGCGACGATGATCGGCGTTTTCGATTCAGGCCACGGCGGATTGACGGTGTTGCGCGCCCTGGCCGACCAGATGCCTGACCGCCGTTTCGTCTACCTGGGCGACCACGCCAACGCCCCTTATGGCAACCGCACGCCGGAGGAAATCTACCGCTACACCGTGGCGGGGGTGGAACGGCTGTTCGGCCTGGGCTGCCCCCTGGTCATCCTGGCCTGCAACACCGCCTCAGCCCAGGCGCTGCGCCGCCTGCAGCAGACTTGGCTGCCCGCCGCCTATCCCGAGCGCCGGGTCCTGGGCGTGCTGGTGCCGATGGTGGAGGCCATCACCGGCGTGCCGTGGATGGCCGACGTGGCCGCCGGGTCGCGCGCGGGCGAACCGCGCACCGTCGCCATCTTCGCCACCCAGCACACGGTCAGCAGCGGGGCCTACCCCACCGAGATTGCCAAGCGCGCGCCGGAGGTGCGGGTGGTGCAGCAGGCCTGCCCCGACCTGGTGCGCCTGATCGAGGCCGACGCCCCGGTTGAGACCATTCGCGCCGCCATCGAGGGCTATGCCGGGCAGTTGATGGCCCAATTGGATGGCGTGCCGCCGGATGCGGTCGTGCTGGGCTGCACCCACTATCCCCTGGTGGCGGACCTGTTCGCCCAGGCCCTGCCCCCCGGCGTGGAAATCCTGGACCAGCCCGACCTGACGGTCAGCAGCCTGCGCGCCTATCTGGAACGGCACCCGGAATATGAGCTGCCCAGCCGGGCGCGGGAGCAGGGCGGGGTCGAGGCCTTCCACACCACCGGCCCGGCGGAACCCATCACCCGCCTGGCCAGCCGCTTTTTCGGCGGTGAGGCGCGGTTCCACAGCGTGGGCCCGGATCCCATCCCTGAGAGCCTGAGGGGCTGAAGGCGCCCCCCTCACAAACTCTCGAAATCCAGCCCGATGTCGAAGTTGGTGACGGAATGGGTGAGCCAGCCCAGGGAGATCAGGGTCACGCCCGTCTCCGCCACCGCCCGCACCGTCTCCGGCGTGATGCCGCCGGAGGCCTCGGTGATCAGGCGGCCGGCCACCATGTCCACGGCCTGGCGCAGGGTGGGCGGGTCCATGTTGTCCAGCAGCACGGCGTCCACCGGCAGGGTCAGCAGCTCTTCCAGCTGGGCCAGGGTGTCGACCTCCACCTCGATCTTCACCATGTGGCCGACGTGGGCGCGGGCGCGCTCCACGGCGGCGCGCAGGCCGCCGGCCGCCACCAGGTGGTTGTCCTTGATCAGGACGGCGTCATCCAGGCCGAAGCGGTGGTTGCTGCCACCGCCCACGCGCACGGCGTATTTCTCCAGTGCGCGCAGGCCGGGCGTAGTCTTGCGGGTGCAGACGATGTGGGCGCCGGTGCCCTCGATGGCCTGGACCAGTTCCGCCGTCTTGGAGGCGATGCCGCACAGGCGGCCCAGCAGGTTCAGGGCCGTGCGCTCCCCCGACAGGATGGGGCGGGCCGCCCCTTCCACCACCGCCACCGCCTGGCCCGGGGCCACGCGGGCGCCGTCGGCCACCAGGGTGCGCACCGACAGGGTGGGGTCCAGCAGGGAGAAGGCGGACAGCGCCGGGGCCAAGCCGGCGATCACCCCGGCATGGCGGGCCTGGAACAGGGCGCGGGCCTGGGTTTCCACCGGGATGCAGGCGTCGGCCGTGACGTCGCCCGCCCGACCCAGGTCCTCCAGCAACGCGGCACGGACCAGGCCTTCGTACATCACGGGATAAAGCGGGGCGACAGGCGTGCTCATGGACGGGTTTCCCGGGTGGTGGCGGGCTCAACCTCAGCCACGCGGCCAAGGTCGGAATAGGTCAGGATCTGGTGATGGCGCCAGGCGTCGCGGGTTTCCGGATGATCCGCCCGGGTATGGGCACCCCGGCTTTCCTCCCGGCGCTTGGCAGCCTCTACCACCAGGCGGGACAGCAGAAGGCGATTGCGCAGTTCCAGGCCGGCACGGATGCCGGCGTAGTCGCGGGCCGGCACCAGGCGCTCCGCCGCCAGGGTCAGGCCCTGCAGGCGCTCCGCGGCCTCGGCCAGGCCCAGGCCGTCGCGCACCAGACCCACCTTCTCCGCCATCAGCAGCTGGGCCTCGGCCGCCAGATTGGCGGCGGCGGTCCCGCCGGGCACCAAGGGAGCGTCGGGTACCGCCACCGGCTGGGGGGCGGCCGGTTCGGCCATCAGCGCCGCCGCCACGCGGCCGGCGAACACCACCGCCTCCAACAGCGAGTTGCTGGCCAGGCGGTTGGCGCCGTGGACATGGGTGCAGGCGACCTCACCCGCCGCCCACAATCCCGGGATGGAGGTGCGACCATCGGCATCCGTCAGCACGCCGCCCATGTGATAGTGCGCGGCAGGCGCCACGGGCACGGGGGCGGCGGCAGGGTCCAGGCCAGCCTCGGCACAGATGCCGGCCACGGTGGGGAATTTTTCCGACTTTCCAGCCGCCCACAAGGGCCGCAGGTCCAGGAACACCTTCTCGCCCCGCGCCACGCGGCGGCCGATGGCACGGGCCACCACGTCGCGGGGCGCCAGTTCGGCATCGGGATGCTCATCGGCCATGAAGGCGTGGCCGCCGGCGTCCAGCACCTTGGCCCCGGCGCCACGCAACGCCTCGGTCAGCAGGGGCCGACGGCCGGGCGGGCCGGCGACGGCCAGGGCGGTGGGATGGAACTGCACGAATTCCAGGTCGGCCAAATGGGCGCCGGCGCGGGCGGCCAGGGCCAATCCGTCGCCCGTGGCCTCCGGCGGGTTGGTGGTCACGGCCCACAACTGGCCGGTGCCGCCGGTGGCCAGCACCACGTGCGGGGCGACGTGCAGCACCCAGCCGACACCGTCCTCATAGGCCAGAACGCCCTGCGCCCGCCGCCCGCGCCCAGTCTCACGCACGACCAGGTCGGCGGCGGCAGCGCGGGTGTGGATGCTGATGCCCGGGGTGGCGCGCACGCGGTCGGCCAGGAAGGTCACCAGGGTGCGGCCGGTGGCGTCGCCCCCGGCATGCAGGATGCGATGGCGGCCGTGCGCGGCCTCGCGCCCCAGCAGGGGCTTGCCATCCGCCCCCCGGTCGGCGGGCAGGCCGGCCTCCAGCAGGGCCGACATCTCGACGATGCCCGCCTCGGCCAGCAGGCGGGCCATGCCGGGATCCGTCAATCCCGCCCCGGCGGCCACCGTGTCGGCGGCATGGTCGGCGGCGCTGTCGCCGGCGCCCAGCGCCACGGCCACGCCGCCCTGGGCCCACAGGCTGGACCCGCCGGGCAGGTCATCCGTCTTGGTCAGCAGGCGGATCTTTCGCCCGGCCTGGGCGAGGGCCAGGGCGGCCGCCATGCCGGCGGTGCCGGACCCGACCACCACCACGTCGCTGTGGACAACCTGCACAGGCGATACCGGATAAGACGCGCCATCCATGGCATCAGGCTCCGTCACCAGGGGAACGGGAAGGAAGGCCGGCCCGATGCCGGCCTAGCAGGAAAAGCCGCGGGCGATCAGCGGCCCACGGCCAGCATGCGCTCCACCGCGAGGCGGGCGCGGGCGGCCACGGTGGGGTCGATCTCCACCTTGGGCTCCATGGTCCGCAGCGACTCCAGGATGTTGGAGAGGCTGACCCGCTTCATATGGGGGCACAGGTTGCAGGGGCGGATGAATTCCACGTCCGGATACTCGGTCGCGACGTTGTCGCTCATGGAGCATTCGGTGACCATCAGCACCCGGTTCGGCCGCGCCTCGCCCACATACTCCACCATGCGGGCGGTGCTGCCGACGAAGTCGGCCTCGGCTAGCACCTCGGGCGGACATTCGGGATGGGCGATGATGGTCAGATCCTTGAAGCGGGTGCGGTAGTCACGCAGTTCCGCCCCCGTGAAGCGCTCATGCACCTCGCAGTGGCCCTTCCACTTGATGATCTTTTTCTTGGTCTGGGTGGCGACCCAGCTGGCCAGGTATTCGTCGGGCAGGAACAGAACGCTGTCGCTGTCCAGCGATTCCACAATCTCCACCGCGTTGCCCGAGGTGCAGCAGATGTCGCTTTCCGCCTTCACCTCGGCCGAGGTGTTGACGTAGGTCACCACCGGCACACCGGGGTGCGCCTCGCGCAGCAGGCGGATGTCGGCAGCGGTGATGCTGTCGGCCAGCGAGCAGCCGGCGCGCATGTCGGGCATCAGCACCGTCTTGGACGGGTTCAGGATCTTGGCCGTCTCGGCCATGAAGTGCACGCCGGCCATGACGATGACGTCGGCGTCCGTCTGCGCCGCCTTGCGCGCCAGCGCCAGGCTGTCGCCCACGATGTCGGAAACGCAGTGGAAGATTTCCGGCGTCTGATAGTTGTGCGCCAGGATGACGGCGTTGCGTTCCTTCTTCAGCGTGTTGATGGCGTGCACCAGTGGCGCATGGAAGGGCCACTCCACCTCCGGGATCACCTTGGCCACCCGCTCATACAGGGGACGGGTCGCGGCGGCGACGGCGGGGGTGTATTCGAGATCGAGCTCGGCAACGGACATCGGGACACCTGGCAAGCGAACGCGCCCACGAACGACATCGGCCGGCATGGCCGGCCCCCGCGGCGCGACAAGCGGGGGCGTCTTCCCTGTAACCTCACCCTTATGCTCTATTTGAGCATTAGGGTGACTAATGCTCGCTCGGAGCATAAGGGGTGTCAAGCCCGCTTTAAGGACCTATTCATGTAACTGTCACAGGGGTGCCCCGGGTCCACCGCATCGCTGCACCTGCGAGGAACAAGGCCCCAAAAATGGAAAAAGCGGCTGAAACCAGCCGCTTATCCATCAACATTCCTGCCGCGCCCACACGCCGGGCGCCCGCCAAAACGAAGCGCTGACTTAATCCAGGGCGAACACTTCCGCCTTGAGGTAGGCGCTTTCCGGCAGCAGGGGATGCACCGGGTGGTCCGGGCCGGCGCCGGAGAAGCGCAGGATGCGCCCCTGGCGGCGGGCATCGCCCAGGCCCTTGGCCACCAGTTCGGCAAACAGCTCGGGCGGCATGTTGTGGCTGCAGCTGGCCACCAGCAGAATGCCCCCGGGGGCGGTGATCTGGGCGCCCAGCTTGGCCAGCTTGCGATAGGCGCGGCTGCCGTTGGCCAGGTCCTTCTTGGACTTCACGAAGGCCGGCGGATCGCAGATCACCACCTCGAAGGTTTCACCGGCCTCGGCCAGGCGTTCCAGTTCGGCGAAGGCGTCGGCCTTGCGCAGTTCCACCGTGTCGGCGACGCCGTTGGCCGCCGCCGCCTTGCCCGCCAGCTCCAGGGCGCCGGCCGAGCGGTCGACCAGCACGGTGCGCGCGGCGCCGCGCGTGGCGGCCAGCACCCCGAACCCGCCGCAATAGCTGTAGAAGTCGATGACCGAGCGGCCTTGCGCCAAGCTGGCGACGAAGGCGCGGTGGTCGCGCTGGTCATAGAACCAGCCCGTCTTCTGACCGCCCGCCGGATCGGCGAAGAAGGTGGCGCCATTTTCTTCCACCTTGATGGGGCCATCGACCGCGCCCACGGCCACGCGCACCTCTTCTTCCACACCCTCCAGGCCGCGGGCGGCGCTGTCGTTGCGCAGGATGATGGAAGCGCCGGGGAACACCGAGGCAAGGCCGTCCAGGATCTGGGGCAGCAGGCGGTCCATGCCGGCGGAGTTGGCCTGCACCACCAGCACGTCGCCATAGCGGTCGACGATCAGCGCCGGCAGGCCGTCCGCCTCCGCATGCACCAGCCGATAGTAGGGCCGCCCGATCATCCGGTCGCGCAGCGCCGCCGCCGTGCGGAAACGCTCGGCGAAGAAACCGGCGTCGATGGTCACCGACAGGTCGCGGGTCAGCACGCGCGCCGCGATCAGGGTGTGGGGGTTGAAGGTGGCGATGCCCAGCACGCCGCCACCGGCGTCGGCCAACCGCACCAGCCCGCCCTTGGGCAGGGCCTTGGCGGCGGCGTCCATCTGGATCTCGTTGGAATAGGCCCACGGGTGGCCACCGGCCACGCGCTTGTGCCGGCCCGCCTGGAACAGCAGGGTGGGAAGCTTTTCAGTCATGGGCCGGAGCATAGCGCGCGGCCCCGAAGGCACAACGGCAAAGGGCGCAAGGGATCCCGTCGCCGGAAACGCATCTCGCCCTCAGGCCGGCGCGGCCATGGGTTCAGCCTGCAGGTGCTTGCACAGGCGCCGCCCCTCGGGCAAATGGCCCAGGGCGCGGAAGCGCGCCAGCGACGGATGGGCCTTCACCTGGCTGTCCGGCAGGGTGATGTGGATGGCGTCGCAGCCATGCCGCCGGGCGATCCGGTCCATTTCCGCCAGCAGGGCGTCCCCCGCCCCTTCCGGATCGAAAAGGTCCAGCGCCACGAACACGTCCACCTGCAACCCCAGGCGATGGTCGAGGTCCGGCACCAGCAGGTAGGAGAACAGGCCGTGCATGTAGCGGTGGTCCAGCTGCACCGTGACGATACCGCCGCGGCTGCCGGGCGCCAGCAGGGCCTGGGCATGGTCGCGCCAGCGCTCCACCGTCAAGTCCGGATAGAACGGGCGCATCAGCGCGTAGGCCTGATCGATCTGTCGGGCGTCCAGCGGACGGGTCACGAAGGTGGGCATGAAGGCGCAAATCCGAGACTGAGGGATAGCCATCCTGATGCTAGGTGCCGAACCGCCGCCATGACATGGATCAAAGAATAAACGCGGGGATGGAGTAAGCCAGTCATCGCCATGTCTAGGCTTTTCCTCAGTCGTTTCCTGGCTATATGCTGATCTCGCGGCACTGATTGGGGAACGAAAGACCGGCCGCATCCCTCCGACCGCGATCCGCGCGGGCTCCGGGGGTGACGGCTGACAGCGGAGTGCGGCGATGACCCACATCGATTTTGCCTATCCCAGGGATTCAAACACCCAAACCAACGGGAAGACCGACCCGGCGGGCGAAATCCACCCCTGCAGCGCCTGTACCGTCCGTACCCTGACCGTCTGCGCCGCCCTGGAGGCGGAGGAACTGCGCCGCTTGGCCGAGATCCTGCAGACCACCCGCTTCGACGCCGGCCATACCGTGTTCGGGGAGGGCGACCCGGCGGAAACGCTGTACAACGTCACTTCCGGCACGGTGAAGGTCTACAAGCTGCTGCCCGACGGACGGCGGCAGATCACCGGCTTCCTGCTGCCGGGCGACTTCTTCGGCCTGTCGGTCAACGACAGCTACGCCTACACCGCCGAGACGGTGACGCCCGTGTCGCTCTGCCGGTTCCCCCGGCGCCGCATGGAGGCGCTGCTGGATGAATTCCCCAAGATGCAGCGCCGCCTGTTCTCCATGGCGTCGAA
Organism: Nitrospirillum amazonense; assembly: GCF_007828035.1. Classification (GTDB taxonomy): domain Bacteria; phylum Pseudomonadota; class Alphaproteobacteria; order Azospirillales; family Azospirillaceae; genus Nitrospirillum; species Nitrospirillum amazonense. The sequence continues at coordinate 238,970 of NZ_VITV01000004.1, forward strand.
CGAGCTGGCGGCGGCGCAGGACCAGATGCTGCTGCTGGGCCGCAAGACGGCCAAGGAGAAGATATGCTCGTTCCTGCTGCTGCTGTCACAGCGGGCCAGCCGGCGCGGCCACAAGACCAACCCGGTGCACGTGCCCATGAGCCGCGCCGATATCGCCGACTATCTGGGCCTGACCACCGAAACCGTCAGCCGCACCTTCACCCAGTTGAAGACCAGCCGGGTCATCAGCCTGCTGGAAGGCAACAAGGTGCAGATCCAGGACATGGACGACCTGCTGGATCTGGCCGAGGGCGCCTGAGTCAAAAGGGGAAACAGCCCTAAGCGGGCGATTTAGGCTTCGATCCTCTTTTCTCGAAGAACCCATGGAAGTTCGTTGTTTCTCGGGGTTAGAATTATGTCGTTCCGACCGACGGAATCGCAATAAACAAACGCCCACCGTTACTTAATCAATTAAACTTATAATTAGCCTATCTTTTGAATTTTCCGCCCTATCCGCTTGCATTAGCGTGGTTTTTTGAGAAAAGCGGAAGATGGGGCCGATGAATCGATTCAGAATCCTGCATCGTGTGGTGCTGGCGTTGCTGGTGCCGTCGCTGGGCCTGCTGCTGGCCGCCGCCCTCATCCTCGCTGAAAAACAGGCGACGGTGTCCCAGATGCGGACGCTGTCACGGTTGACGCAGCTCGCCACGACGGTGGGCGACCTGGTGCATGAAATGCAGCGCGAGCGGGGCGCGTCGGCCGTGTTCCTGGGCAGCAAGGGGGCCCAACTACAGCGCGAGTTGCCGGAGCAGCGGGCCCGCACCGACCAGCGTCGGCGGGCACTGGAGGCGGCTCTGAAAAGCGATGTCAGCGCCTCGGCCGGCAGCGCGCTGAACCAGATCCTGGCGGACGCCACCCGGCGGCTGGCGCAACTGGACGAGATGCGGCGCAAGATCGATGGCCTGCAAATCCCTGCCGCCGAGTCGAGCGCCTATTTCACCGCGACGATCCTGCGTCAGCTGGACGTCGATATCGAAGTTTCCAAGTCGGTCACGAACCCGGACGTGGCGCAGGCGCTGTCGACCTATGTCAACTTCACCCAGGCGAAGGAGCGCGCGGGAGAAGAGCGGGCGAACGGCGCCCCGGCCTTCGCCGCCGGCAAGTTCGACGTGGTCCAATACCGGCGCTTCCTGAGCACGGTCGCGGAAGAGGCCACGTATTTCCGGCTGTTCGCCGCCAGCGCCTCCCCCGACGACCAAGCCTTCCTGGAACGCACGGTGACCGGCGAGGCGGTCAGCGAGGTCGAGCGGATGCGCAAGGTCGCCGTGGAAACCGCACCCGGCGACACGCTGGGCGGAATTGACGGCGCCTATTGGTTCAAAATGGCGACCGCGCGCATCGACATGATGAAGACGGTCGAGGACCACCTGTCCCACGCTTTGCTGGCACAAGGGGAGCGTGTCCGGGATGATGCCAAGGGCGTGCTATGGACGGCGCTGGCGGCCACGCTGGCGCTGTTCGGCATAACGGGCGTGCTCAGCACCGTTATCGTGCGCGACATCACCCGGCCGGTGGCTGGCATGACCGCCGCCATGAACCGCCTGGCGGGCGGCGACCAGTCCGTCGAGGTGCCCGGTGTCGGCCGCGGGGACGAGATTGGTGACATGGCGGCGGCGGTCCAGGTGTTCAAACACAAGATGACCGAGGCGGAACGGCTGCGCGCCGAGCAGGAGTCGATGAAGCGTCGGGCCGAGGAGGAGAAGCGCGCGGCGATGACCAAGCTGGCCGATGAGTTCGAGGCCAGCGTCAGGGGCGTCGTGGCCACCGTGTCCTCCGCATCGGCGCAGCTGCAGTCCACCGCGCAGTCCATGTCGTCCACGGCCGCCCAGACCAGCCTGCGTTCCACCACCGTGGCGGCGGCGGCCGAGCAGGCGTCGGCCAATGTGCAGACGGTCGCGGCGGCGGCGGCCGAGCTGTCCTCCTCCATCGGGGAGATCAGCCGGCATGTGGCGGAGTCGACCCGCATCGCCAGCCAGGCGGTGACCGATACCGCCCGGACGAACACGCAGGTGCAGGCCCTGGCATCCGCCGCGCAGAAGATCGACGAGGTGGTAAAGCTGATCAACGACATCGCCGGGCAGACCAACCTGCTGGCCCTGAACGCGACCATCGAGGCGGCGCGCGCCGGCGAGGCGGGCAAGGGCTTCGCCGTCGTCGCCTCCGAGGTCAAGCTTCTCGCCACCCAAACCGCCAAAGCGACCGAGGACATTTCGGCCCAGGTCAAGGCCATCCAGCAGGCCACCGCCGATTCGGTGCATGCCATCGACGGTATCACCGGCACGATCACGCGGATCAACGAGATCGCGACCACGGTGGCCTCGGCGGTGGAGGAACAGGGGGCCGCCACCCAGGAAATCGCCCGCAGCGTCCATCAGGCCTCCTCCGGCACGGCGGAGGTCGCAACCAACATCACCGCCGTCACGCAGGCGGCGGGGGAGACGGGGGCCGCCTCCAGCCAAGTCCTGACGGCGGCGGCGGACCTGTCGCGGCAGTCCGACGCGCTGCGCGCGCAGGTTGACGCCTTCATCTCCAGGGTGCGCGCGGCGTAAAGGCATCAGGCCCGGCGGGCGAACGCCCCCATGTCGGCGTCGAAACGGCGGGCCGCCTCAAGGAACGGGGCGTGCCCGACGCCGTCGTACAGATGCACCTGCGCCTGTGGCAGGGTTTCCGCCAGCCAGCCGGCCATGGTGGGCAGGATCACCGGGTCCGCCCGGCCATGGACCACCAAGGCGGGACGGTCGAACGCCGCCAGGGCGGCGCCGTTCATCTGGCGGCGCATCATCGCCCGCCGCGCCGCCAGCGGTACCGACAGGGTATCGGCCACCGCCGCATCCGCCTCATTCCGCTCACCCAGCGCCTCAGCCAGCGCGCGGGCACCGGCCTCTTGTGCTACCAGGTCGTCGGAGAGGATGGGCGGGAAATGGGCCTTGGCGGCGGGCCCCAGATGAGGGGCGGCCGCCTTGCCCAAGCGCGGGCAGGCCCCGGCGAAAACCGCGCCGGCGATCCCCTCCGTCCCATACGCCGCCACATGGTCGGCCAGCACGGCACCGCCGTAGGACCAGCCCACCAGGATCACATCCGTCAAGCCCAGGGCGTGGCGTACAGCCATGACATCGCCGCCCCAGTGGGGGCCGTCGCCGTAGGCGGCCGGATCCTGCGGCCGGCCGGACCGGCCATGCCCCCGCAGGTCCAGCGCCAGGAGGCGGAACTCCGCCGCCAGGGGACCGTCGAACTGGGCGCGGAAGGCGCGATGGCTCTGGCCGAAACCATGCAGGAACAGGATGGGCCTGCCCCAGGGCACGCCGCCCTCCGCCACCGCCAGAAGGGTCCCGTCCGCCGCCGTCACCTGATGCAGGATCATGGCCCTTGCCTCCCAGATCTTATGTTCCCCACCCGCGATAGCGGCGTCTGACCCCGCACGCAACCCCGCCCCGCGCATTTTTCCCGAGTCCCCCCTTTGACTCGGGGGCCGATCTGCCCCATCTATCGCCGCCATGGGCGTGGAAAATCACATGAAGGAATTCGCCCCGCCGCCTCCTCGGGCGGACGGGCGGGTGAACCTGGTCGGCCTCTCGCGGGACGATCTGGAGGCTGAGGTCGCGAAGGCCGGGCTGGAGCGCTTCCGCGCGCGCCAGCTGTGGCACTGGATCTACCATCGCGGCGCCACCGATTTCGCGGTGATGAGCACGCTGGCCAAGCCGGTGCGCGAGAAACTGGCCGACCTTTACGTCATCGACCGGCCCACGGCCGTGAAGGACCTGAAGAGCGAGGACGGCACGCGCAAGTGGCTGGCCCGCATGCCCGACGGCCAGGAGATCGAGACCGTCCACATCCCCGAGGAAGACCGCGGCACGCTCTGCGTCTCCTCCCAGGTGGGCTGCACCCTGACCTGCCGCTTCTGCCACACCGGCACCCAGCGCCTGGTGCGCAACCTGGACGCCACCGAGATCGTGGGCCAGGTCATGCTGGCGCGCGACCACCTGGACGAATGGCCGGCCCCGCCCGACGGGCGCATGCTGAGCAACATCGTCATGATGGGCATGGGCGAGCCGCTGTTCAATTACGCCAACGTCGCCAAGGCGCTGAAGATCGTCATGGATGGCGAGGGCATCGCCATTTCCAAGCGGCGCATCACGCTGTCCACCTCCGGCGTCGTGCCCATGATGCGCCAGTGCGGTGATGAGCTGGGCGTGAACCTGGCCGTCAGCCTGCACGCCGTGAATGATGAGCTGCGCGACCGCATCGTGCCGCTGAACCGCAAGTACCCCATCAAGGAACTGATGCAGGCCTGCCGGGACTATCCGGGCCTGAGCAACGCGCGCCGCATCACCTTCGAATACGTCATGCTGAAGGGCGTGAACGACAGCCTGGCCGACGCGCGCGAGCTGGTGCGCCTGCTGCGCGGCATCCCGGCCAAGATCAACCTGATCCCCTTCAACTATTGGCCGGGCGCGCCCTTCGAGTGCTCGACCGATGAGCAGATCACCAAGTTCGCGGACTTCGTAAACAACGCCGGCTATGCCTCGCCCGTGCGCACCCCGCGCGGCCGCGACATTCTGGCCGCCTGCGGCCAGCTGAAGAGCGAGAGCACCAAGCCCACCGCCCAGGCCCGCATCGCGGCCCTGGAGGCGCACAAGGCCCTGCAGGCCGAGTACGCCGCCCAGGTGGCGGAAAAGGAAGCAGGTTTGGCGGCCACGGGGACTCTTTAAAGGTTCCCTCAAACGCCGGGCGCGGCCATCCGGCCGCTGGGCTCATCCTCCCTTTTCAGTCCGCTGCCGCTTCCCGAAAAGGTCCGGCGACCGCAGTCGCGGTCTACAGCGGCATGAGGACTCATGCCGCTGGTGCGCTTTCCATCCCAGCCCCTGAGCCATCTCAAGGCGGGGGAAACCCCACCCTGTAATCCCTGCGGCGCTTTGGCTATCATCCGTCGGACAAGGACAAAGGGACGCGCGCTTTGGATCTCGGTACCGATCTCGTCAACAGCCTGATAATCCACCTCGGCGTCACGGCCCTGCTGCTGTGGCCGGCCCATCGGCTGGTGGTGCGCGCCGGCCTGCCCCGCCGCTGGCCCCTGTGGCTGGCCCTGCCGCTGCTGGGCCCCGTCATCTTCCTGGTGCTGCTGGCCAGGACACCCTGGCCCGTCCTGCCTGCCCGCCAACCCAAGATGCACCCGCGCGAACGCCTGAAGCGCGAGCGGGCGGCCGCCCAGGCCGCCGCGTCGGAGTAAGCGCCCATGCTGCCCCTGGCCTACGCCCCCGCCCTCGGCCTGCTGCTGCCCAACTGGGCCGCCCTGCTGATTGTCGTCATCCTGGCCACCGTCGCCGTCTGCGCCGCCGGCCTGGTGCTGGCCAAGGTGGGCCGCAACCCCTATTGGGCGCTGCTGCTGTACTTCCCCGTCCTGGGCATCCCCGCCCTGTGGTACCTGGCCTATACCCGCTGGCCCCGGCAGAGGGGAAACGGCTAAGCCCCCACGCCCATGAAGGCTGGGGATGCGGTCGCGGCAGGCGCACTAATCTTGCCAGGCGGGCGGCCGGGGGATAACGTCCGGACGCATTCCACCCTGACCTTTAGCGGGCGTACAGTCATGAGCGTCAAGAAAGTTGTCCTCGCCTACTCCGGCGGCCTCGACACCTCCGTCATCCTGAAATACCTGCAGGAGACGTATAAGTGCGAGATCGTGACCTTCACCGCCGACCTGGGCCAGGGTGAAGAGCTGGAGCCCGCCCGCAAGAAGGCCGAGCTGCTGGGCGTGAAGCCCGAGAATATCTACATCGACGACCTGCGTGACGAGTTCGTGCGCGACTTCGTGTTCCCCATGTTCCGGGCCAACACGCTGTATGAGGGCGTCTACCTGCTGGGCACTTCCATCGCCCGCCCGCTGATCGCCAAGCGCCAGATCGAGATCGCCAAGGCCGTCGGCGCCGACGCCGTGGCCCACGGCGCCACCGGCAAGGGCAACGACCAGGTGCGGTTCGAGCTGGGCTATTACGCCCTGAAGCCGGACATCAAGGTCATCGCCCCCTGGCGCGAATGGACCCTGAACAGCCGCACCGCCCTGCTGGAGTTCGCCGAGAAGCACCAGATCCCCATCGCCAAGGACAAGCGCGGCGAGGCGCCGTACAGCACGGACGCCAACCTGCTGCACATCTCCTACGAGGGCAAGGCGCTGGAGAACCCGTGGGAAGAGCCTGACGAGGACATGTACACCCGCACCGTCGCCCCGGAAAAGGCGCCGGACACCCCGACGTACGTTGAGATCGAGTTCGAGGGCGGCGACCCGGTGGCCGTGGACGGCCAGAAGCTGGGCCCGGCGGCCCTGCTGACCCGCCTGAACGAGCTGGCCGGCGCCAACGGCATCGGCCGCCTGGACCTGGTGGAGAACCGCTATGTCGGCATGAAGAGCCGCGGCGTGTACGAGACCCCCGGCGGCACCCTGCTGTCGGTGGCCCACCGCGCCATCGAGAGCCTGACGCTGGACCGCGGCGCCATGCACCTGAAGGACGAGATCATGCCGCGCTATGCCGAGCTGATCTACAACGGCTTCTGGTTCAGCCCGGAGCGCGAGGCCCTGCAGGCCCTGATCGACCAGACGCAGAAGCGCGTCACCGGCGTCGTGCGCCTGAAGCTGTACAAGGGCTCCGCCCGCGTGGTCGGCCGCCAGAGCCCGAACTCGCTGTACCGCCTGGACTACGTCACCTTCGAAGCCGACAGCGTCTACAACCAGAAGGACGCCGAAGGCTTCATCAAGCTGAACGCCCTGCGCCTGCGCCTGGGCGCCATGGCCGGCAAGCAGTAAGCCCTACCGCTCCAAGGAAGCCCCGTTCGGGAAACCGGGCGGGGCTTTTTTGTTGGGCGCTGTCCGAGCGTCTGGCATCAGCATATCCTTCTCATCCCCTGAGCCAGACATAAGAGGCTTTCCGTCATGACGGATCGGACCCTGTCGCCATCGGACATAACCCCGGTGTCCCCACCCGGGCCGCACAGCGCGGATGACCAGCCAACGGACGCCCCTGTCCGAAACGCCTACGCTTATGCCATGGCGGCCCTTCCTCCGATTGCCGCACTGATCGAGTACGCCCTTCTCCAGATTCACAGCGCACCGCGCCATGATGCCGAGATGGTCGGCAGCGTTATTGCGGGCATCGCGTATTTGGTAATGGCTGGACTGGACAGGGGAGCCATCCGTCCAGCGTTAAACCGGTTGGGCCGGGACTTCTCTTTCTTCTGGGTGCTTTTCATACCCGCCTATCTGTGGCAGCGAACTACCTGCCTGAACCAGTCGCGCCGGATATTCTGGATCTGGTGGCTTGGTTTCGGCATCAGCGTGGTACTGGACGCACTGCTGAATAATAGCTAAGGGCCGCGATTGGCCTCTAATCCCTGGCCGACGCGCGCACCACCGCCAGCAGTGCCTCCGCCTCCCCCGCCACCTCCACCACCTTGTTGCGGTCGGTCAGGCCGGCGACGATGGTGAGGCTGGATTTGGGGACGCGCCAGGTCTTGGACAGCAGCTTCAGCACGGCCTCGTTGGCCTTGCCGTCCTCAGGCACGGTCGTGACGGCCACCTTCAGCAGCTGGCGGCCCTCCGGCCCCTCCATGAGGCCCTGGATGGCGGTGCGGGAGGCGCGGGGGGTGACGCGCAAGTACACGCGCACCCCGCCGGGGATCACCTCGGCGGCCGGTTTTCCCTCGGCCACCGCTTCAGCGGAACATCAGGGAACTGAACATGTAGTTCTGGATCAGCCGTTCCAGCGCCCAGATGATCAGCATCAGCACGATGAAGGAGATGTCCACGCCACCCAGGTTGGGCACGACGTTGCGGATCGGACGCAGCAGCGGTTCCGTCAGGCGGTAGGTGATGTCCATCAGGGTGGCGACGAAGCGGTTGCGGGTGTTGATCACCCCGAAGAACACCAGCCAGCTCAGGATGGCGCTGATCATCAGCACCCACCAAGCCAGGTTCAGAACCACGAGCAGCAGTTCCAGGATGGTGCGGATCAAAGGATCCATAGCAGGTCCGTCCCCAATGGTTTCAACGGCATGGGCGCCACCCTACGGGCGGGGCGCCCCCTTGTCCAGCGCGGGCCCGCACTGGACAGGGGCGCCAACGCCGAAGCGGCCCCACCACCGGAAGCACCCCGGCCCCCGCATGCCCCGCATTCCGTTCTTTTCGCGGAATGGCCGCTTGACATGCCCGGTCGCCCTGAGCATTATCCCGCCCACTTCAGGCGCCCGGGACTATGCCCGCCGCCGGATTTGAGTGTGGGGCCGTAGCTCAGCTGGGAGAGCGACGCGTTCGCAATGCGTAGGTCGGGAGTTCGATCCTCCTCGGCTCCACCAAATCCTCCCTTCCAAGACAATGATGACGCGATATGGGACGGACCGGTTGGTACCGGCCATTTGCCGCGCCTTGAAGCATCCCAAAGGGAAGCGGCGCGGAAGTGCCCCTTCCGCGCCGCGCCCCTCACCACCCATTGATCAGGATCAGAGGGCGAAGCTGTAGTAGGCCACCAGGTTGTTGGCGCCCGGGTTGACCGTACGGGTGCGCGGGGTGCCGGGGATGGTGACGGTCTTGCCCAGCTCTGCGTTGGAGATGTGGCTGAGGGCGATGGAGAAGCGGTCGCCGTTGGTGAAGCGGTAGCCGGTCTCGATCTGGGTGCGGAATTCCAAGGGGTAGCCCATGTCCTTGCCATCGCCATGGGCGTAATAGCCGGCGGCGGCGCTGGGCGTGATGAAGAAGGGCCCCCAGGTGAAGTCGGCCTGCAGGCCGCCATAGCCGTAGAAGCTGCCCTTGAAGGTCTGAATCACGCCCACCAGAGGCTTGATGGCGAACCAGTCGTCCACCTTCACCAGCGACCAGCCGAAGCGGTATTCGGCGGTGACGAACTGGGTGCGGTCGTGGGGGGTATCCGCGTCCACCTGGAAAAAGGCGGGCGGATCGATCCACGACTGGTCATAGATGCCGACGCCCAGGGCCAGCAGGTCGGGATCCCGGTCGGCGGCCAGGGCCGGGGCGGCGATGCCCGCCAAGGCGCCGGTCAACAAGGACGTTGCCAACAGGGAAGTGGCGGCGCGCAAACCACGGCCGCGCAGGGCCTTGCGATGGGTCTTCGTCATGATCCTGCTTGGGAGAGTAAAGGCGGAGGGGTTTCCGCCTTTATGCAGAGCAATCCCGCGCCAACTCAAGGGGAAATGGACAACATTGTCCAAGGTGCGACGGCATAGACCTGACGCCCCGCGTTCCTATTACCTTTTTACCGGGGTCAGCCGCCGCTCCGCCAGCTGGACGCCCCGGGTGATGAGGAAGCTCATCCCCAGATATACGGCGCCGGCCAGGCAGAAGACCTCAATGGGCTGGAAGGTGCGGGCCGCGACAGCCTTGGCCACGCCGGTCAGTTCCATCAGGGTGATGGTGCTGGCAAGCGCGCTGCCCTGCAGCATCAGGATGATCTCATTGCCATAGGCTGGCAGCGCCAGGCGGAAGGCCTGGGGCAGGATGATGCGGCGGAACAGCAGGCCGCCGCCCATGCCGCAGGCGCGCGCCGCCTCCACCTGGCCATGGGGCACGGCCTCGATGCCGCCGCGCATGATCTCCGCCGTGTAGGCGCCGGTGTTCAGCACGAAGGCGATGATGGCGCACCAGTACGGTTCCCGCAGCAGGGGCCACAGCACGCTCTGGCGCACGGCGTCGAACTGGCCCAGGCCGTAATAGATCAGGAAGATCTGCACCAGCAGGGGCGTGGAGCGGAAGACGTAGATGTAGCCGCGCGCCACCCACGACAGCGGCGCCAGGTGCGACAGCCGCATCACGGCGACCAGCGTGGCCAGCACTAGCCCCACCAGCAGCGACAGGGCCACCAGCTGCACCGTCAGCCAGGTGCCGGTGACGAACTGAGGCAGGGCCGCCATCAGGGCGGTGACGAGGGGGGAGTTCATCGGGCGGCCCTCCGCACGCCACGCCCGGCCCAGCCCTCCGCCCGGGCGAACAGGCGGCCGGACAAGCCGGCCAAGGCCAGATACAGCAAGCCGGCGGTGGTGAAGAACAGGAAGGGCTGGCGGGTGGCGCCCTGGGCCAGATAGGCCACGCGCATCAGCTCCACCAGCGCCACCACGGAAACCAGCGAGGTGTCCTTCAGGGTCAGCTGCCAGACGTTGCCCAGGCCAGGCAAGGCATAGCGCAAGGTCTGGGGCAGCATGACGTGGCGGAAGGTGAGCCAGCGGTTCATGCCCAAGGCCTTGGCGGCCTCGACCTGGCCATGGGGCACCGCCAGGGCGCCACCGCGCAGCACCTCGGCGGAATAGGCGCCGGACACCGTCCCCACCGCCAGGATGCCCACGGGCAGGGCCGACAGTTCCACCGGCCCGTTGAAGCCCAGCAGGCTGACGACCCAAGTGGCCGCGCTGTTGCCGCCGAAGAACAGCAGGTAGATGACCAGCAATGAGGGCACACCGCGCACAATGGTGGTGTAGACATCCGCCGCGACCCGGCCGCCCCGATGGCCGGACAGCTTCAAGGCCGCCGCCGCGCCGCCCAGGGCCAGGCCCCACAGATAGGCCGACACCGCCACCAGCAGGGTCATCCCCATGCCCTGCAGCAGCTGCAAGCCCCAGCCCCGGCCCCCAAAGCCCAATAGGTCTATCATTACCGTGCCAATTCCTCAGACGCCGGCGGGGCATCCGCCCCTTGGCTTGTCCTCGATTTCCAGTCCACTGCGTTCCCCGGAAATCTCCGGCGGCCCCGGTCGGGGCCTAGTCGCTACGCTTGTATCTCATGCCTCAGACGCCGGCGGGGGGCATCCGCCCCTTGGCTTGTCCTCGATTTCCAGTCCACTGCGTTCCCCGGAAATCTCCGGCGGCCCCGGTCGGGGCCTAGTCGCTACGCTTGCCTCTCATGCCTCAGACGCCGGCGGGGCATCCGCCCCTTGGCTTGTCCTCGATTTCCAGTCCACTGCGTTCCCCGGAAATCCCGGCGGCCCCGGTCGGGGCCTAGTCGCTACCAGCGGCCCGCTAAGGCCCTAGGCCGCGACCGCGGCCGCCGGAGCGAGTACCGAAGGGCGCAGCGAGGATAGCCAAGGGGCGGATGCCCCGCCGGCGCCTGAGGCAACCCAAGACTCGGCGCTTGAGGGAAAAATCACTTCGCCGATGCGTCGAAGTGGAACCACTGTTCTGCCAGCTTCTTCATGGTGCCGTCTTCCTTGGCGGCGGTGATGGCGTTGTTCAGGGCGTCCAGCAGGCGGCCGTCGCCCTTGCGCAGGGCGGCGGCGATGCCGGGGCCGAGCAGGCCGCCGGTGATGCCGGGGCCGAAGGTGGCGGCGTTCTGGCCGTCGGTGCCCTCGAGGAAAGGCTGCCAGCCGGTCATGTCGGCCAGGCCGGCGTCGACACGGCCGGTCGCCAGGTCCAGCGACAGGTTCTGCAGCGTGTCGTAGCGGCGGACGGTGACGGTGTCGCCCAGGTAGGTGTCCAGGAAGTTGGCATGGATGGTGGCCACCTGCACGCCCACGGTCTTGCCCTTCAGCGCCGCCTTCAACTTGTCCATGGCCTGGGTGGAGGCCTCGTCCATGTTGGAGATGTCCAGCCGCTGCAGGCCGAAGTCGATCTTGGTCAGGGGGCTGTCCTTGGGGGCCACGAAATAGGCCGGGGTCACCACGTAGGGAACGGTGAAGTCCACGGCCTGCCGGCGGTCTTCCGTCACGGACATGCCGGCCAGGATGACGTCATACTTGCCAGCCTGCAGGCCGGGGATGATGCCGTCCCACGCCTGGGCGGCGATCTCGCACTTCACGCCCAGGCGCCGGCACAAATCCTTGGCCAGGTCGATCTCGAACCCCTTCAGCGTGCCGTCGGGCTCCGCCACGTTGAAGGGCGGGTAGGCCCCCTCCGTCGCCACGCGCAGGGGATTGGGCACCCCCTGGTCGGTCACGGTGGGCGCGCCGGTGCCGGACGGCGTGCGGTGCGTCGCCAGGTACGCAGCCCCGGCGACCACCGCCACCGCGATCAGGCCCAAGACCAGCTTCTTCATGAAACCCCCTACGAAACCAATGACGGGACGGTCCGCATCAACACCCGGTGTCCGATCGGCCGCCGCTCTTTGTTGTCCAGTATGCCTTAAGCGGGCCGGGCCAGGAATTGCCGGCAGCGGTCGCTGCGGGGGTTGCCGAACACCTCGTCGGGCGTCCCCTCTTCCTCCACCCGGCCCTGGTGCAGAAACAGCACGTGGGAGGAGACGTCGCGGGCGAAGGCCATCTCATGCGTCACGATCAGCATGGTGGCGCCCTCGTCCGCCAATTGGCGGATGACGCGCAGCACCTCGCCCACCAGCTCCGGATCCAGCGCCGAGGTCGGCTCATCGAACAGCATGACGCGGGGCTGCATCGCCAGCATGCGGGCGATGGCGGCGCGCTGCTGCTGCCCGCCTGACAACTGGCTGGGATAATAATCCTGCCGCTGGCCCAGGCCCACCTTGTCCAGCAGGGCCTTGGCCCGGTCCATCGCCTCGGCCCGGGGCACGCCCAGGACATGCACCGGCGCCTCGATCACGTTCTCCAGCACCGTCATGTGGGTCCACAGGTTAAAGCCCTGGAACACCATGCCGAGGCGCTGGCGGATGCGGTCCACCTGTTTGCGGTCAGCCGGCACCGCCGCGCCGCGGCGGTCGCGCCCCATGCGGATCAGCTCGCCATTCACCCAGACCTGGCCCTCATCCGGGGTCTCCAGCAGGTTGATGCAGCGCAGCAGCGTGCTCTTGCCCGAGCCGGAGGACCCGATGAGGGAGATGACGTCGCCGTCCCGCGCCGTCAGGGAGACGCCCTTCAGCACCTCCGTCTCGCCGAAGCGCTTGTGCAAGTCCCGCACAAGAATGGCGGTGTTGGCTTGGTCGGCCACGGCGACAGCCGGCGATTGCGTCATAGGACCCCGAAATTCGTCCGGACCCATCCGGACCAGAAAGCGCACCCGGCCGGCGCGGCGATGGGGGCCGCGCGCCAGCCGGTGACCGTGAATGACCGTGGGACGTTTCCTTGGAAGAAAACCCCGAAGCCGGCAAAACTACCGTGCGCCGCCCGGGACGGAAAGAGGTTTCCTGTCACGGCCCAAAGCGGGGACTGCAGGCCTTGACGGCACCCAGGGCCGATGCAGCCCCCGCCAAACGTGGTAGTGTGGCCTGGCACCCCGACGCCCGGCGGCGATGGGGCGCCGTCGTTCATCATCCGGAACCGTCCAGCGCCCATGAGCACAGGCATCCAGCCCGCGGCCAACCGCAGCACGCACTTCCTGTTCGACCACAAGGTCTTCACGGTCGACGGTTGCCGCTTCATCCTGTCCAAGACGAACGATGAGCCGGTGATGTGCATGAAGCTGGGCAAGCTGGACGTCGAGGTGCCCATCGAGAAGATCTGCACCGAGTTCGGCATCCAGCCCAAATCCTTCGACGGCCAGCTGCTGACCATGGCGGCCAAGGGCCTGCGCTATGTGCGCGAAATCCGCCCCGGTGACACCATTCCCAACGAGCTGATCGACGGCACCGCCAGCTGGCGGGTGGACGAGCGGCATTACAATGTGGCCAAGGGCCGCCTGACGGTGCAGCTGGTCACCTGGCTGACGGGCGGCGAGACCGTGGTGTCCAGTCCCGAGCAGCTGGAACAAGTGGTGGAAGACCCCGGGACCAAGGCCCGCGTCCACGAGGCCTTCCGCATGATCGCCAACCGGCTGTCGCTGGCCGGCGATCCGGAGGAGGAGATCGGCCTGCACATCGACATGCTGGCCAAGGAGCTGTCCTATATCGAGGCACTGCGCGAGCGGTCCCTGGCCCTGCACAAGGTCCGCCAGGGGCTGGAGACGGCCCACCGCATCTACAAGGCCGAGCGCATGGTCAAGGAAGAGATCGTGCGCATGCAGACCTTGTCGCTGCCGCCTATCGCCGACCTGGAATCCCGATTCGCCCAGGTGGACGCCCAGACGGGTGAGATCCTGGCCATGCTGCGCAAGTTCGACCAGAACATCAGTTACATCCGGGAGATGCGCGACGATTTGCACCAGTCGCTGCTGCCCTGGGACGAGGTGCTGGATGGCTGGCTGACCGTGACGGTGGAGAAAAGCCCGGAACTGGAGGCCCTCATGAAGCGGACCTACCACTTCCTGGCCAAGCGTTACAGCCAGGCCACCCAGTGGCGCTTGGCGACGCGGCCCGCGCCTAAGTAAGGCCCCCTCAGACGCCGGCCGCCGGCATCCGCCGGCTTGGCTTGTCCTCGCGTTTCAGTCCGCTGCGCTCCCCAAAACGCTCCGGCGGCCCCGGTCGGGGCCTAGAGCGGAACAGGTTAAGAGCAAGATGCGATCATGACTGATCGCATCTTGCTCTAGGCTGGCGTTGCCAGCCCCTGTCTTCCCGGTTTGTAAGGGGTCAGCCGCCGCAGTTGCAGCTGTCGGAGCCGCAGGGGCCCGGCGCCTTGCCGGCCGCCAGCTGGCGGCGGCGGAGGACGCGGCGGATGGTGGGTCGCAGGACCCAGGCCAGCGCGGCCACCACGATTACCCCCACGATCGCTTGCTGAATCATGGTGTCCTCCTTACGCCCACCCCAGGCTGGCGGCGATGTGGTAGGTCGCGAACGAGGCCAGGTAGGCCAGGGTCAGCATGTAGCCGAACATGATGAGCGGCCATTTCAGGGAGTTGGTCTCGCGCCGTACCACGCCTAGGGTGGAGGCGCACTGGGGCGCGAAGACATACCAGGCCAGCAGCGACAAGGCCGTGGCCAGCGACCAGCTATGGCCCAGCGTATCCATCAGCGCCGTCACGTTCTCCTCGCCCCCACCCACGGCGTAGACGGTACCCAGGGCCGCCACCGCCACCTCGCGCGCGGCCATGCCGGGAATGAGCGCCACGGTGATCTGCCAGTTGAAGCCGATGGGGGCCACCAGCGGCTGCAGCCAATGCCCGACCATGCCGGCGATGGAATAGTCGATGGCGGGATCGGTCGCCCCCGCCGGCGCACCAGGGAAGGAGCTGAGGAACCAGATCAGGATCATGATGCTGAGGATGGTGGTGCCGGCCCGCTGCAGGAAGGCCTTGGCCCGCGTCCAGACGCCCATCACCAGGTTCTTCGCGTCCGGCACCTTGTAGGCCGGCAGTTCCATCAGGAAGGGTTCCACCGTGCCGCGCCACACCAGGCGCCGCATGACGAAGGCGACCAGCAAGGCACTCAGGATGCCGGCAGCATAAAGCCCGAACATCACCAGCCCCTGCAGGGCAAACACACCGCCCACCGTGCGGTCCGGCACAAAGGCGGAGATGATCAGGGTGTAGACCGGGATGCGGGCGGAACAGGTCATCAGTGGCGCCACCATGATGGTCGCCAGCCGGTCGCGCCGGTTGTCGATGACGCGGGTTGCCATGATGCCGGGAATGGCGCAGGCGAAGCTGGACAGCAGTGGGATGAAGGCGCGGCCGTGCAGGCCCGCCCCGCCCATGATCTTGTCCATCAGGAAGGCCGCCCGCGGCATGTAGCCGAAATCTTCCAGCAGGATGATGAAGGTGAACAGGATGACGATCTGCGGCAGGAAGACGACGATGCTGCCCACGCCGGCGATGACGCCGTCGGTGATCAGGCTGCGCAGGATGCCATCGGGCATGGCGCCGTTGATCCAGGCGGCCAGGGCGTCGAACCCGGCCTTGATGCCGTCCATCGCCGGCTGCGCCCAGGTGAATACCGCCTGGAACATGAAGAACAGCACGGTCAGCAGGATCAGCAGCCCCGCCACCGGGTTCAGCAGCACGGTGTCCAGCCGGGTGGTCCAGGTGTCGGGCTTCGTGGGCGGACGCACCGCCAGCTTGATGATGCGGTCGGCCTCGCGGTGGGTGGCGCGCACCTCTTCCGCCGAAGGCTCGTGCCAGGTGTTGGCGCCGGCGGTGGCGGCATCCGCCAGCTCCACCGCCGCGGTGTCGATGTGCTTCAGCAGGTCGACCGTGCCGGCCTTGCGTACCGCGACGGTGGGCACCACCGGCACCCCCAGTTCGGCCGACAGGCGGGCGATGTCGATCTCGATGCCGCGATGCCGGGCGATGTCGAACATGTTGAGGGCCAGCAGCAGCGGCCGCCCCACCTGCTTCAGCTCCAGCACCAGGCGCAGCACCAGACGCAGGTTGGTGGCGTCGGCCACGCAGACCAGCAGGTCGGGCTCCGCCTCGCCCTTGAAGCGGCCCAGCACAACGTCGCGCGTCACCTCCTCATCCGGGCTGCGGGCGCGCAAGGAATAGGTGCCGGGCAGGTCCAGGACCTGGATGCGCCGGCCCTCGGGCGTGGTGAAGCTGCCTTCCTTGCGCTCCACCGTCACGCCGGCGTAGTTCGCCACCTTCTGCCGGCTGCCGGTCAGGGCGTTGAACAGCGCGGTCTTGCCGCAATTGGGGTTGCCCACCAGGGCGATGCGGGGGGCCGTCTGCAGGACGGGGGCGATGGCGTTCATGACCGGCGGTCTTTGGCGATGGCATCTGCGGCGAGGGCATCTGCGGCGATGGCGCGTGGGGCGGCGCCCGACGCGGCCGGCTGTTGCCAGGCGGTAATCAGGATGGCCTCGGCCTCGCGGCGGCGCAGGGCCACGCGCATGTCGTCCACCTTCACAGCGATGGGATCGCGGCCGAACAGGCCCTCATGCAGGATTTCCACCCTGGCCCCCTCGACGAAGCCGATCTCCAGCAGCCGGCGCTCCAGCTCATCCGGGTCCAGGCTGTCGTGCAGGGCACCGTCCAGGCCCACGCGGATCACCCGGCCCACCTCCCCCTTCGCGGCCCGGCTCAGGGGGCGGGCGTCGGCGGGAAGGGCGTCCGGACCGGGGGCGGGCGCGTCCGAAACGGCGGGGCGGGAGGAGAGATGCATCCGAATACGCCTCAGGCCCCGTCGCCGGAGCCCGTCGAAAGAGGGCTGTCCCGGGAACCGGCCCGGGGCGTCCCGGAAATTAATAGTTATTCTCACGCCTCTGTACAAGGGACGCGCGCCAAGCCGCCGCATGCGGCGGGGGCTAGCGCCTCAGGCACCCGTCCAGCCCATCGCGGCCGACGATGGCGGCGCGCTGTTCCAGCACGCCGATGCGCCGGGCGACGTAAGGGCCGGGATGCCGCGCGTTCCACTTGCGCGGGCTGGGCAGCACGGCGGCCAGCGCCGCCGCCTGCGCAGGCGACAGGGCCGACGCCGTCACACCGAAGTAGGAGCGCGCCGCCGCCTCCGCTCCATAAAGGCCGTCGCCCCATTCCACGATGTTCAGATACATCTCCATGATACGGCGCTTGCCCCAGATCAGCTCGATCAGCTCGGTGAAGCCGAACTCCACACCCTTGCGCAGCCAGGTGCGGCCGGGCCACAGGAAGGCGTTCTTGGCCGTCTGCTGGCTGATGGTGCTGGCGCCGCGCAGCTTGTGGCCTTCCTCATCCTCGTCCATGGCGGCGTCCACCGCCTGCCAGTCCACGCCGTGATGGCTGCAGAAGCGGCTGTCCTCCGCCCCGATGACGGCGCGCTGAAGGGCAGGCGCAATGCGGTCCAGCGGCACGGGCGTCCAGCCCTGGGTGGGCACGCCCTGCATCCGGCGGATGAGCATCAGGGGCGTGCCCGGCGGGTCCATCACAGCATAGAGGCAGACCCAGCCCAGGGTGAGCACCACCCCCGCCAGCAGCACGACTTGCGCCCAGCGGAAGGCCCGCCGTAGCATCGCGCGCCGTTCAGGCCGCCGGCCCGCGCCGGCCTTTATCGAGTTGGCTTTCTCTTGGGGGGATCCGTCCATGGCCTACACGCTGTTCTATTTCCCGGGAAATGCCAACCTGGCGCCGCACATGGCGCTGGAGGAAATCGGCGTCCCCTACGAGCTGGCGCTGCTGGACCGCGCCAATGCCGAGCATAAGGCGGCCCCCTACCTGGCCCGCAACCCCACCGGCCGCATCCCCACCCTGCTGGCCCAGCAGCCGGACGGCACCGAGGAGACAGTGTTCGAGACGGCCGCCATCCTGCTGCACCTGGCGGACAGGCACCCCGAGGCCAAGCTGGCGCCCGCCCCCGGCGCGGCCGGCCGGGGCCGCTTCCTCACCTGGCTGTTCCACCTGACCAACACCATTCAGCCGGAATACCGCGTCTTCTATTATCCCGAGCAGCATGTGACCGACCCCGCCCACATCGCCGACGCCAAGGCTACGGCGGAGCGGCGCCTGTGCCAAATGTTCGCCCTGGTCGACCGCGAACTGGCCGCCCGCCCCTACATCGCCGCCGATCACATCACCGTGGCCGACTTCCTGCTGCTCATGCTGGTGCGCTGGGGTCGTAATTTCACCCATCCGCCCCGCGACCTGCCCCAGGTGGGCCGCCTGTGCGCCGAGCTTCTGGCCCGCCCGTCGGTGCAACGCGCCTTCGCGCAGGAGGGGCTGGCGGCGCCGTTCATTTAGGCGGGGGCAGCCGTTCCGCCCAAGCATTGGCCCAAGCATTGGCCCAGGCATTGATGGTGTGCAGCAGGTCCGCCAGATCGGGGTCGATGGTCTCGACCTCGCGGGCCGCTTGGACGCCAATGACGATGTCGGTGAGCCGCGACCGGTCGGCCGCCGGATCGGTCGCGACCTCCAGAAGATAGTCGAGCTGGCGGTGGACCGAGGCGAAGGTGGCGATGTCCGGCCACTGCCCCCGCAGCCGCCGGCAGCGGGCAAGGGCGTCCCGTATCAGGTCCGGGATGATCGCCCCTTCACGAAACGTCATTATCGTCACTCAAGCGCACCGGCATCCCATCCGCGTCATGGCTTAAGCCCCTTGCCCATCCGCGTGGCAATGGCCTGCGCGGCCATCAGCGCCGCCGCCAATTCCGGATCGCTCTCAGCGAACTCACGGACGGCGTAATGCCCCATCATGCCTCCAATTTTCCATCGAGCCATTTCTACGGGATTGGACAACAGCCCTCACGCAATTCAATTATTTGCGCTATGAGTTATTCCAGCTTGGGGACAGGAAAAGAAATTGCGACCTTTTTATCATCATCAGTGAATCCTATTTCCGCATTATTATGAGGTGTTGCTTCCGTCTTCCAAACACGAAGTCGACTATCTTGAGTAAGTTTTGCATACAGTCCTGCCGTTATCGGGCCACGCATGTAAACAACCTCCCTTACCTTACTCCATCCCGTGGTAATGTCAGCTACCGCATTTCCATCATTTTTGGCCAATTCAATCACATCATCGATTATGGTTGAGTAGGTCATTTTATTCTCCCAACTGTATTTCACGCACCAAGCGTAGATTGTCGGCGTAGTCGCTGATAAAATATTGGCTTCCACCACCGTCACCTAGACCAGGATTTGCCTTCACTGTACCGAACGGCACTCGCGCATCGTTAATTACCTCGTATTCGCCAACCTTAGGCCGGTATCCAAATTCTGGGTGCTCTTTGACTTGCAGACTCTGGAATAGATCTGTTCTACTTCCTCCGGCATTTTCCAAAGTCTGTATATCTGTGTAATAAGCAGACTGGCCTGGCAGACCACCATATACCTTGTCACCTGCCTTAAGATCCTTCATCTCCCACTCGTCGGCTGCGTATCCCCATTTAACCTGGTCAGCTTTGGCTTCATCAATCGCCAGTCGATCTTGGGCCGATAATTTTGGTGGTTTAGGCACTTCCTTAAGCGGAGGCGATAGTTCCTTCGGCGGTAACGGCGGGTCGGCCGGCGGCGGGGGCGGTTCCTCGACCACCGGGCGCTTGCCGCCCGACACCGGCTTCACCTTGGCGATCAAGGCGATGATTGCGTTGATGGTCAGGATGGTGAGGCCGGCGGCGGTGCGTTTGGCAGCTTCGTCCAAATCGTGCTGGGTCTTGGCGGTGGTGGCCAGGGCGATGCCGTGGCCCAGGTCGTTCAGGCCCTGGAACACCGACCAGCCCACCATGGCGTAGCCCACGCCCAGCAGGATGACGTCGATGGCCTCGCCATAGCCCGCCAGGTGGCCGCCGGCCCATACCACCAGGAAGCCGGCCAGCCAGTACAGCGTCTCGCGGGTGAACAGGCTTTTGGCCGCCTGCTGCATCTCGCGCGGCAGCAGGGGCACGCAGCGGCGCAGGGTGGCGACGACACGGTCGGTCACCGACCATTGCGCGGGCTGGCCGGGCGGGTCCTCATCCCCCTGGTCGGGCCGGGGCGGGTCCACGGGTGGGGGCGAGAGCGGGGCGACGGCGCGGGGGATGAGGAAGGCGCTGAGGCTGCCCATGGCCAGGTCGCGCATCGCCTGGTCGATGAGTTGCGTGTCGCTGACGCGGAAGTCCACCCCCTGCACCACCCGGCGCAGGCGCAGGCGGCCGATGGTGTCCAGGCCATGCAGGTATTTGATGACGCGGGCGTCCCGCCAAATGGGGCTGCAGGTCGGCCCGCCCAGGGCATAGCGCCGCATGCCGGCGGGAATGGCGCGCGTGGGGCCGATCAGCAGGCGGCCCTCGGGAATCTCGGCGTCCATCCAGTCGGCCATGGACAGGCCGGCCGCGCCGCCGCCGCTGATGAAACTGTCAGGCACCGTCCCTTCCCCTGCGTTCAATCCAGGCCGCCGCGCGGCCCAGGGGGTGAAGTAAGACGATCCCTTGCACGGGAAAGGGGCATATCCAGACAGGCCAGGCCTCGGCCGCTGTCCCCGAAAAGGACCGACGCAGCCGTACCGCTTTTGTTCATGAAATGCCGCGAGTCGCCGTCTATACTCCGGCCCGTCCAACGCTGAAGCCCCGATGACCGATCCGTTTCAACCACCCGCCGCCCCGAAGCCGCCGCCCAGCCTGGTGTCCGCCCCCACCGGGCCGCGGCGCCTGCTGGTGCCGGACGCGCCAGCCCTGGTGCCGGGTGCCCGCCAGGCGGTGTGGCTGAGCCCCGATGGCGAGGTGGAGATCATCGACAAGGCGGAGGCGGTGCGCCGCGCCACCCGTCAGCCGCACCTGCTGTGCCATGCCCGCGCCACCGCGCGGCGCCTGGGCACCGACAAGCTGATCCAGGGATATGACCTGCTGGAGCTGTACGCCTTCGTGCGGCCCGCCACCTTCTGCCTGCCCACGCCGCGGGGCCTGGCGCAGGCGCTGGACCTGCCCCGACCGGCGGATGCGGAGGCCGAGGCCCTGACCCTGGTGCGCGCGGCCGAGGCCCTGCTGCGCGAACTGATGGGCCCGGTCGACGACCAGCGCTCCGATCCCGTCGGCCTGGCCTGGGCCATGGGCGCCGAGGGCCAAGGGGACGGCCATGGGGGCGTCCAAGGGGGTGGCGGCTGGCTGTGGTCGCCCCTGGTGCTGGCCGCCTTGGGCGCGCCCGCGGGGCCGGAGAAGTCGCGTTGGCGCGGCGGCGCCATCCGCGCCTACCAGGTGTGGGCCGGCATGAAGGAATGGCAGGCGGACGCGCCGGAGCCGCCGCCCGGCCATTTGCCGGTGGAGCCGGCCGAGGCCCGCCGCCGCCTGGCCGACCTGGTGATGAACGGCAGCCAGGCCGAACCCCGGCCGCAGCAGTCGGACTACGCCAGCGCCGTCTCCACCGCCTTCACCCCCCGCGACGTGGAGGGCGAACCCAACCTGGTGCTGGCGGAGGCCGGCACGGGCGTGGGCAAGACCCTGGGCTACCTGGCGCCGGCCACCGTGTGGGCGGAGAAGAACAAGGGCCCCGTCTGGATTTCCACCTACACCCGCCAGCTGCAGCACCAGATCGACAAGGAGATGGACCGCCTGCACCGCGACCCCGCCACCAAGGCGCGCAAGGTGGTGATCCGCAAGGGGCGGGAGAATTACCTGTGCCTGCTGAACCTGGAGGAGGCGGCCGGTGTGGCCACCGCCAACCCTCAGTACGCCGTGGCCATCGGCCTGATGGCGCGCTGGGCCGCCGCCACCCGCGACGGCGACATGCAGGGCGGCGACTTCCCCGGATGGCTGGTCGACCTGCTGGGCAAGGGCCGCACCTTGGCGCTGGCCGACCGGCGGGGCGAATGCGTCTACAGCGCCTGCAGCCACTACACCAAATGCTTCATCGAGAAGAGCGTGCGCCGGGCGCGGCGGGCCGACATCGTCATCGCCAACCATGCCCTGGTCATGATCCAGGCGGCCCTGGGCGGCGGGGACGATGCCTACATCCCCACCCGCTATGTCTTCGATGAGGGCCACCACGTCTTCGACGCCGCCGACAACGCCTTCGCCGGCCACCTGACGGGGTTCGAGACGGCGGAGCTGCGCCGCTGGCTGCTGGGCGCCGAAAGCGGCGGGCGCAGCCGGGCGCGCGGCCTGCGCCGCCGGGTGGAGGATCTGATCGGCGGCGACGACCACGCCAGCCGCCTGCTGGACGAGATCGCCCGCGCCGCCCGCACCCTGCCGGGCGAGGCCTGGCCGCAGCGCGTGGGCGGCGGCGAGCCGGTGGGCCCGACGGAGGCCTTCCTGGCCCGGGTGCGCGCCCAGGTCTATGCCCGCGCCCATGGACCGGACAACCCCTACAGCCTGGAGGTGGAGGTGCAGCCCCTGGTGGACGGGGTGCTGGAGGCGGCGCAGGCACTGTCATCCGCCCTGGGAGAGCTGTCCGCCCCGCTGGAAGCCCTGGCCGACCGGCTGCGTGAGCGGCTGGACGACGAGTCGGATGAGCTGGAGAGCGACACCCGCCGGCGCATCGACGCCATCGCCCGCAGCCTGAAGCGCCGCTCCGCCAACGAGATCGGCGGCTGGCGCCAGATGCTGGCGGCCCTGGCCGAGGAGACGCCCAGCCGCTACGTCGATTGGTTCGGGGTGGAGCGCCAGGACGGCCGCGACCTGGACGTGGGCATGTACCGCCACTGGGTGGACCCTACCTGGCCGCTGGCCCAGATCCTGGGCGCGCAGGCCCATGGCCTGGTCATGACCTCCGCCACCCTGACGGACGGCACCGGCGATGTGGAGGCGGACTGGCAGGCGGCCCACGCCCGCACCGGCGCCATCCACCTGCCCCGCCCCGCCCTGCGCGCCCAGGTGCCGTCCCCCTTCGACTACGCCAGCCAGACGCGGGTGCTGATCGTCAACGACGTGCGCAAGGACGATTTGGCCCAGGTGGCCGCCGCCTATCGCGAGCTGTTCCTGGCCTCAGGCGGCGGCGCCATCGGCCTGTTCACGGCGGTGCAGCGCCTGCGCGCCGTGCATGAGCGCATCGGCGCGCCGCTGGAGGCCGCCGGCCTGCCGCTGCTGTCTCAGCACCTGGACGGGCTGGACGTGGCGACGCTGGTCGACATCTTCCGGGGGGAGGACAACGCCTGCCTGCTGGGCACCGACGCGGTGCGCGACGGCGTGGACGTGCCCGGCCGGTCCCTGCGCCTGATCGTCTTCGACCGCGTGCCCTGGCCGCGGCCGGACATCCTGCACAAGGCGCGGCGCGATTATTTCGACCGCACCGCCCGGCGGCGGCATTACGACGACATGATCACCCGGCTGCGGCTGCGCCAGGCCTTCGGCCGGCTGGTGCGACGGGCCGACGACACCGGCGTGTTCGTGTTACTGGACCCCATGATGCCCAGCCGGCTGAAGGGCGCCTTCCCGGGCGGGGTGGAGCCGCAGCGCGTGGGCCTGGCCGAGGCGGTGCGCATCACGCGCGACTTCCTGCATGCGCCGGGCCAGGGGCCGGATCTCACCCTGCCGCCCCTGACGAGACCCGCGCCGTCAAGGCTGTCATCACCGCACGAGGATCCGTGGGGGGACGAGCCCTTTCATCTGCAGGGCTTCGACCTGGAATGACCTCCACCAGCCTCAGGCTGGCTTGAGCATCCCTGTCGGCGTTAAGCCGACTTCAGCATAGACGTGTAGATGGCCCAGGCGGTGGCGACGCTGACGCCGCCGGCGCGGGCACCGGCAGCCAGCATCTCGGTCGTGGGCTTCAGCGGCACGGGGGTGTGAGTCATCACCGGATCCGCCAGCGCGGTGCGGCCGCCGCCCACCGTCAGGAAACCGGCGCTCAGGGTTTGGTCATCACGGTGCGGCGCGTCCAGCAGGCTCATCGTTCCATTCCCCTCGATTGCAGGTGTGGAGGCGGTTCGACGCAAGACTGATGCCATCGCAGCCGTCGCCTATTTCCGACGGGTAGATCCGGCGCTGCCCTAAGGAACAGGCCGCTTTCCGTTTGCGTCCGGGTACCGGTCACAAAATTTCAACGTCGGCGCGTTGTCATTTTGCGACGAGACCTGCGGCATTCGTCTCAATTTGCGACTCCCACATTTTCCCATCCTGCTGCACAGCGAAATGCACTAGGGTCGGCGCCAAGATGGGGGCGACAGCATGAGCGATGTGATTTTCCATATGTGCCGCGCGGACGAATGGCTGGCGGCCCTGGCGGCCGGCGTCTATCCGGGATCCTCGCAGGACCAGGCGGATGGCTTCATCCATTTCTCCACCGCCAGCCAGGTGGTGGAAAGTGCCGCCAAGCACCGCGCCGGCCAAACCGGCCTGCTGATCCTGACGGTGGACACGGCCCCCTTGGGCGAGGCCCTGAAGTATGAGCCGTCACGCGGCGGACAGCTGTTTCCCCACCTGTATGGCGGCCTTCCGGTGAGCGCCGTCCTGCGCGCCGACCCGCTGCCGCTGGGCGATGATGGCCGCCATGAGTTCCCGCCGCATGTCCTTGAGGGAACGGTCTGATGAGCCTGGCCTATCGCCTCGCCCGTCCCATCCTGTTCGCCATGGATGCGGAGCGGGCGCACGACCTGACCATCAACCTGCTGAAGGTCGGCGCCCTGCCCCCCGCCCTGTTCGGTGCCGGCGGCCCGGATGACCCGGCGCTGAGCCAGACCGTGTTCGGCCTGACCTTCCCCAACCCGGTGGGCCTGGGCGCCGGCTTCGACAAGAACGCCCGGGTGCCGGACGCCATGCTGGCCCTGGGCTTCGGCTTGGTGGAAGCCGGCACCGTCACCCCCCGGCCGCAGCCCGGCAACCCCAAGCCCCGGCTGTTCCGCGCCGTGGAGGTCGAGGGCGTCATCAACCGCTTCGGCTTCAACAACGAGGGGCTGGAAACCTTCGCCCGGCGGCTGGAGGACCGGCGCGGCCTGGGCCGCACCGGGATCGTCGGCGCCAACGTCGGCAAGAACAAGGACACGGCGGACGCGGCGTCCGACTACATCATCGGCATCCGCCGCCTGGCGCCCCTGGCGGATTACCTGGTGGTCAACGTCTCCTCCCCCAACACGCCGGGCCTGCGCTCGCTGCAGGGGCGCCAGGCGCTGACCGACCTGCTGGCCGCCTGCCTGGCGGCGCGGGGAAGCCATCGCACGCCCCTGTTGCTGAAGGTGGCGCCGGACCTGACCGAGGATGACAAGGTAGACGTGGCGGAGGTGGCGCTGGCCAGCGGCATCGACGGCCTGATCGTGTCCAACACCACGCTGGATCGGCCGGACGGCCTGACCCCCGCCCACCGCGCAGAGGCCGGCGGCCTCAGCGGACAGCCGCTGTTCGACAAGTCGACCTCCGTGTTGCGCGATTTCTACCGCCTGACGGGCGGCAAGATTCCCCTGGTGGGCGTGGGTGGTATCGGGTCCGGTGCGCAGGCCTACGCCAAGATTCGCGCCGGGGCCAGCCTGGTGCAGGTCTATTCCGCCTTGGTCTACCAAGGCCCCGGCCTGGTCGCCGTCATCAAGCGCGACCTGGCCGACCTGCTGCGCCGCGACGGTTTCACCAACGTGGCCCAGGCGGTAGGGGCGGGTCACAAGTAACGTACAAGGTTCCAGCAACTGCCAGGCCCGCAAGCGCGGGCCCCGGAGTGTGTACCGAAGGGCGGAACGAAGGACCTGAACATGCACGTGCTACGTCACATCATCTTCGCCGCCTGCTATGTCGCCGTGGCGGTGGCCGTGGCCTTGGCCCTGCCGCTGGCCGGCGTGGGCGTCGATCGGTCCTATGGCCTGCTGCTGGGCCTGGTGGTTTTCGTCTTCGGCGGCCTGCTGCATGAGTTCTATGCCCGCATGGAGCAGGCGGAACGGATGGAGCACCGGCTGGACCGCCTGCTGGACCGCCAGCGCGACGTGCTGGCCGCCCTGGACCGGCTGATGCGGCCCGGCACCGAGGCCGGCGGCGCGGTCGCCGCCGTGGTCAGCGACGCCCGCATGCTGCGCACCCTGGCCGACCAGATGCCCGCGGGGCCCGCCACCGCCATCGAACCCGCCCCGCAGGCGCCGCCGCCCCAAGTCGCCCCGGCGGCGGCCCACGCCGCCCGCGCCACCAGCGTGCCCAGCCTGGGCTCCGCCTATGGTCCCCTGCCTGGCGAGGCGCCGGCGGCGGAGGACGACGGCCCGGTGATGAACGGCATTCGCGAGGCGCTGCGGTCGGACCGGGTGGACATCTTCCTGCAGCCCATCGTCAGCCTGCCGCAGCGTAAGCACCGCTTTTACGAGGTGTTCTCCCGCATCCGGCTGGAGGATGGCAGCTATCTCACGCCCGACCGCTATCTGGGCGTGGCGGCCCGCCACAACCTGATGGCACCCATCGACAACCTGCTGCTGTTCCGCTGCGTCCAGTTGCTGCGTGAGACGGAGAAGCGGCACCAGAACGTGGGCTTCTTCTGCAACATCTCCGCCGCCACGCTGAACGACGGCACCTTCATGCGGGAATTCGTCCAGTTCATGGGCCAGCATCCCAACCTGGTGCAGAAGATCATCTTCGAGCTCAGCCAGGCCGACCTGATGCAGGGCGACATCTTCGCCACCGGCTTCCTGGACGGGCTGCGCAGCCTGGGCTTCCGCTTTTCCATGGACCAAGTCGATCGCTTCGACGTCGACTGGGACCAGCTTGCAGCGCACGAAATCCGCTTCGTGAAGCTGGACGCTGCCCGCCTGCTGGACCCCGACGGCCGCTTCGCCAACCCGGACAAGGTGACGCTGCTGAAGCGCCAGCTGGACCGCAACAACATCGACCTGATCGTGGAAAAGATCGAAACCGACCAGCAGCTGCTGGACCTTTTGGATCTGTTCATCGACTTCGGCCAAGGCTACCTGTTCGGTGAGCCGCGTATGGCCCGCCGCCTGCCTTCCTGAGAGTAGATTGTTCCCCTCATGAGCCCTGCCATTCCCTTATTTACCGGCCTGTCGCAGCTGGCGGACCGCTACGACGGATTCGTCCTGGATTTGTGGGGGGTCGTGCATGACGGCATCGCCCCCTATCCCGGCGTGCCCGAATGCCTGAAGACGCTGCGCGCCCGAGGCAAGCGCGTCTGTCTGCTGTCCAACGCCCCCCGCCGCGTGGATGCCGCCGCCGCCCGGCTGACGGAGATGGGGCTGACCCCCGACCATTACGACGCGCTGCTGACCTCGGGCGAGGCGACGCACGACGCCCTGCGCGATCCGCCGGACGCCTGGCACCGGGCCCTGGGGCCCAAGCTGCTGCACATCGGCCCCGACCGCGACGCCGGCGTCTACCTGGATCTGGGGGGCCGCTTGAAGGTTGACCGGCCGGAGGAGGCCGACTTCGTCCTGAACACCGGCATCGTCGATTTCAGCGAATCGCTGGCGGATTACGAGCCCACCCTGGCCGCCTGCGCCGCGCTGAAGCTGCCCATGGTCTGCGCCAACCCGGACCTGGTGGTGCATGTCGGGCCGCAGCTGGTGATCTGTGCCGGGGAACTGGCGCGGCGGTATGAGGAGCTGGGTGGCGATGTGCGCCAGCACGGCAAGCCTTATCCCAGCGTCTACGCCCGTTGCTTCGACCTGCTGGGCGGCATGGCGCCGGACCGCATCCTGGCGGTGGGCGACAGCCTGCGCACCGACATGGCCGGCGCCAACGCCGCCGGCATCGACGGCCTGCTGATCGCCGGCGGCATCCACCGCGAGGAACTGGGCGTGGCCGATCCGCTGACCGACCTGCCCGATTTGGACCGGCTGGCGGAAATCGCGGCCCAGGCCGGCCTGCGCATCAGCGCCGTCATGAACCGCCTGGGTTGGTAAGGCGCGGGGGCGCGCACCTGCCCCGGAGGTAAACCGCCTGCGCGCCTCACCGCCCCTGGCGGTCGTGTAACAGGCGGGTTAAAAGTGTAACGGTTAGGCAAACACTGCGGACAGGCGGGACCAAGTGGCCAATAGTCGGGGGAATTCTACGATGTCGCGCAGGGTGCGCCCCATGGAAACCAGTGTCGCCTCCCCCCGTCCCCGCCTCACGCCCGGCATACCCGCCGGCGGCGTCATCGCCGCCCTGGTCGCTGTCGGCTCGCTGGGCTTCATGCTGCTGGGCAGCCATGGCCACGGCTCGTCGCATTCGGTCAAGGTGGTGAAGATGGATGGCGTCATTCCGCCCATTCCCCCCATCCCGCCGATTCCGCCGATAGCGCCTGCGTCCCCCGCGTCGCCCACCGCCCCCATCAGCCGGGCCGACGCCGACCAGATCCGCCGCGATGTGGAAGAGGCGATGCGCGGGCTGGACGTCGAGTCCATCAAGCAGGAGGCCAAGGCCGCGGCGATGGCCGCACGGGCCGCCGCCCGGGATGCCCGGGCCCTGAGCGACAGCACCCAGGAATTCCCGGCGCAGCAGGTGGTGAACCTGTCCAACCTGTCCGGCAACACCATCATCCGCCCGTCCAGCAGCGCCACCACCATCGGCATTTCCGCCAGCGGCGGGGCGGTGCGCGCGGCGGCGGAGGACGGCGCCCTGCAGGTGTCGGGCAGCGGACGGTCGACCGAGCTGACCATCACCGTGCCGGCCAAGACCAAGCTGGTGGCTGCCGGCCTGTCCGGCGAGCTGACCGTGGATGGCGAACTGGACGGCGACGTGGTGCTGGACCTGCGCAAGGCCCAGGTGTCGCTGAAAAAGGTTAAGTCGCTGCAGGCCAACATCGTCGAGAGCGCTGAGATCAGCGTGGACGAGGTGGCGGAGTCGCTGAAGTTCGTGATCGCCGGCCATGGCGACCTGCATGTGGGCCGCGCGTCGGAGGCCGAAGTGCGCGTCATGGGCCAGGCCGACCTGTCGCTGGGCACCATCGACAAGGCGCTGCGCCTGGCCGTCTATGGGAACGGCGACATCTCCGCCGACCGGGTGGATGGCGTCATCGAGGCCGTCATCAACGGCAAGGGCGACGTGCACATCAACGACGGCAATGCCAGCGCCCTGAAGGTGGCCGTCCTGGGGCAGGGCGACTTCACCTTCGACGGCACCGCCAAGGATCCCAACCTGTTCATGGGCGGCAGCGGCACCATCACGGTGGCCAAGCACACCGGCACGCCGCGCATCGGCAAGTCGGGCAGCGGCGAGGTCGTGCTGGGCGGCGAATAAGCGCCCCTCTTCCCTATCCTGGCCTTCCGCTGATTGCGCCGGACCGTTGCCCGTGCCTACAGTATGTCCATTGGTAAAACCCAGCCGGCCAAGCACCTGACCTTTCGGGGCAGCGGCCCGCGCCGGTAAAAAGGACGGGACCCAGGGTGCGGTTGGGGGCGGCAACACGGATTTGCCTGGGCTACGCCTTGCTGGGCGGGTCGTGGGTCCTGGGTTCCGACATCGCGCTGGACATGATGCTGGGTCCTGTCCACGCGGCATGGGTGGGGCCGGTCAAGGGCGTGGGATTCGTCGTGGTCACGGCGCTGTTGCTGCACCGCGTGTTGGTGCGGGCCCTGGCCGCTGACGCGCGCAAGACCCGGGAGCTGGCCCTCAGCCAGGCACGCTACAACGCGTTGGCCGACATGGCGCCCGTGGGCATTTTCCATGTCGATTCGACGGGCCAGATCACCTACCGCAATCCGCGCCTGCGCGAGATCACCGGCATGCCGGCGGAGTTGGAGCCGGGCGGTAGCTGGGAATGGTGGCTGATCCATCCCGAGGATCACAAGCGCGCACAATCCCGCTGGCTGGCGGCCACCCAGCAGGGGGAACGCTATGCCGAGGAGTTCCGCATCTGCCGCCCCGACGGCCGCATCGTGTGGGTGCTGTGCGAGGCCTTGCCCGTGACGGCGCGCGAGGGCGAGCGTCTGGGCTATGTCGGCATGGCCATCGATCTGACGGCCCAGCATCAGGCAGCCGAGACCATGCGCCAGGAAAAGGAACGGTACGAGCTGGCGACCGGCGGCTCCGCCGTCGGCATCTGGGACTGGCATCTGGGCGACGGCAGTCTGCACTTGTCCGGCCAAGCCCAGACCCTGCTGCGCCTGCCGGCGGGCAGCCAGGGCCCCCGCCGCGTGCTGGGCATGATCCCCAAGGCGGAGCGGGCGCGGGCCTTTTCCCACGTGCGCAACCACCTGCGCCTGCGCCAGCCCTTCGACCTGGAACTGCCCATGGTCTGCGCCGACGGGGTCACCCGCTGGTTCCACGTGCGCGGCCAGGGCGTCTGGCCGGCGACGGACACCGGGGACGCGCCCCCTCGACCGGCCCGCCTGCTGGGCTCGCTCATGGACATTACCGTGCGCAAGGAGACGGATGGCCAGTTGGCCCGCGCCCGCCACGACGCCGAAATGGCCAGCCGCAGCAAGAGCGCCTTCCTGGCCAGCATGAGCCACGAGTTGCGCACGCCGCTGAACGCCATCATCGGCTTCAGCGAATTGATCACCCAACAGACCTACGGCCCGGTGGGAGACGCGCGCTACGCCGACTATGCCGAGGACATCCGTGTCAGCGGCCTGCATCTGCTGGAGCTGGTGAACGACATCCTGGACGTGGCACGCATGGAGGCGGGCCGGTTCGAGCTGGAGGACAAGGTGGTGGACATCGCGGCCGAGGTCGCGGTGGCGGTGCGCCAGATCCAGGCCGGCAACCTGCAGCGCAAGATCGAGATCACCGTGGTCGGCGCCGCCGGCCTGCACGCCATGCTGGACCCCACGGCCCTGCGCCAGGTGCTGTTGAATCTGCTGGGCAACGCCGTGAAGTTCACGCCCGACGGCGGCCGGGTGACGGTGTCGGCCGACATCCGGCGCGAGGGGCTGGCCCTGTCGGTCATCGACACAGGCCCCGGCATCTCCCGCTACGTGCTGGAGAACCTGGGCACTCAGCCCTTCCTGCAGGCGGAGCCCTCGCTGCGCCGGCGCCACGGCGGCAGCGGCCTGGGCCTGTTCATCGTCCGCCGCCTGATGGACCTGCACGGCGGCACCCTGATGGTGGAATGCCCGCCCGGCGGCGGCACCCACGTCACCGTCATTTTCCCGCCCGACCGCCAGGTGCCGCCCGGCCCGGCGCTGGCGATGTTGCCGTGACCGGGGCATGATGGGGCCGTTCCGGTCCCCGTATCCCGAGGGCGCCCCCCATGTCCCCGTTCAAACGGCCGTCCAAGCCGTTGTCGACCAAATCCAAAGGTGCTGCCCCCACCTCGGCGCCCACTTCGGCTGGGACGGCCGAGGTGCCGTCCACCCTGGACGACGTCCTGGCCGCCGGCGCCCGGGACGGCCTGCGCCGCGACCGGGGTTACGCCCGCTTCCGCGCCCAGGCGGACAAGGCGGCGGCCGCCGCCGACAAGGGCGACGACCGCGCCTACCGCCTGCTGGCCGAAGCCATCCGCCAATTGCTGAACGACAGGCGCTGACAGGTGACGGCCGTCGCTGCGCCACGGCCGGACCGCCCGCAATCACATAGCCGCCCCGCCCTACCCCATCCGCCCCGCCGCCCCATCTAGTGCTGATGACCCAGACCGCCATCCCCACCCATCCGTCACCCGCCGCGCCGGAACCCCGGCCCACCCGTCCGCAGATGGGGGAGGGCAAGGCGTTGGCCATGCTGCTGCCCTATGTCTGGCCCAAGGGCGAGTGGGGCACGCGGGGGCGGGTCATCCTCTCCATGCTGCTGTTGCTGGGTGCCAAGGCGGCCAGCGTCACCATCCCCGTCTTCTATAAGCATGCGGTGGACCAGCTGGGCGAGGGCATCAAGGCCAACGCCGCCGTGGTGCCGGTGCTGGCCATCCTGTCCTATGGCCTGGCGCGCGTGCTGTCGCTGGCCTTCGGCGAACTGCGCGACAGCGTGTTCGAGCGGGTGGCCCAGCGCGCCATGCGCAAGGCGGCGCTGAGCGTCTTCCGCCACCTGCACGGCCTGTCGCTGCGCTTTCATCTGGAACGGCAGACCGGCGGCCTATCCCGCTCTATCGAGCGGGGTACCAAGGCCATCGAGACCCTGCTGTCCACGGCCCTGTTCAACATCCTGCCCACGGTGCTGGAGATCCTGCTGGTCACCGGCATCCTGTGGCGCCTGTTCAACATCTGGTTCGCCCTGGTCACCTTCGTGGCCGTGGGCGGCTACATCGCCTTCACCGTCGTCATCAGCAACTGGCGCACCCGCATCCGCCGCCAGATGGTGGAAAGCGACACCAAGGCCAGCGCCCGCGCCATCGATACCCTGCTGAACTATGAGACGGTGAAGTACTTCGGCAATGAGGAGCACGAGGCCCAGCGTTATGACCGCGCGCTGAAGGTCTATGAGCAGGCGGCGGTGCGCACCCAGACCTCGCTGTCCATCCTGAACGTGGGCCAGAGCTTCATCATCGCCGTGGGCCTGGTGATCGTCATGTGGATGGCGGCCAGCGGTATCGAGGCCGGTACCCTGACCCTGGGCGATTTCGTCCTGGTGAACACCTATATGCTGCAGCTGTACCAGCCGCTGAACATCTTCGGCTTCGTCTATCGCGGGGTGAAGGAAGCCCTGATCGACATGGAGAAGATGTTCGTGCTGCTGGCCGTGGACCGCGAGGTGGCCGACGCGCCGGGGGCCAAGCCCCTGGCCATCGGCGGCGGGGAGGTGCGGTTCGAGGACGTGTCCTTCGGCTATGATCCGCGCCGGCCCATCCTGAAGGGCATCAGCTTCACCGTGCCCGCCGGCCGCACCGTGGCCATCGTCGGGCCCAGCGGCGCCGGCAAGTCCACCCTGTCGCGGCTGTTGTTCCGCTTCTACGACGCCAACGGCGGCCGCATCCTGATCGACGGGCAGGACATCAGCCAGATCACCCAGGCCAGCCTACGCGCCGCCATCGGCATCGTTCCGCAAGACACGGTGCTGTTCAACGACACCATCCGCTACAACGTCGCCTATGGCCGCACTGAGGCGACGCAAAGCCAGGTGGAGCATGCGGCGGCGCTGGCCCACATCGACGGTTTTATCGCGGGATTGCCCGACGGCTGGGACACCACGGTGGGCGAGCGCGGCCTGAAGCTGTCCGGCGGCGAGAAGCAGCGCGTGGCCATCGCCCGCACCATCCTGAAGAACCCGCCCATCCTGATGTTCGACGAGGCCACCAGCGCCCTGGACACCCATACCGAGCGGGAAATCCAGCGCAACCTGCGCGAAGTGAGCCGCGGGCGCACCACCCTGGTCATCGCCCATCGCCTGTCCACCGTGGTGGACGCCGACGAGATCATCGTGCTGGAGGAAGGCCGCGTGCGGGAGCGCGGCCGCCACGCCGACCTGCTGGCCCTGGGCGGCGCCTATGCCGACCTGTGGGCGCGGCAGCAAACGGCGGATCCGGTGAAGGAGGGGGGTGTGGCTGCACCACATACCGTCTCAACTGAGACCGTTCCAGGGTGATGGGCGCGTGCTACACTGCACATACCGTGTAACACATGAGGCGGTCCCATGACCGAGACGACCTTCACCTTCAGGGTGGATGAGACGCTGAAAACCGCCTTCGCCGAGGCGGCCAAGTCCCATGACCGTACGGGCGCCCAGCTGTTGCGCGACTACATGCGTGATTTTGTGCGACAGCGGCAGGAGGCCGCCGATTACGATGCTTGGTTCCGGGCCGAAGTCCAGGCCGGGATCGATGAAGCCAATGCCGGTGACACGGTATCAGCGGAAGAAGTGGAGGCGGAAGCGGAAGCGTGGCGGGCAGAAGCACGACGCAAATTGGCCGGCTTCGCCTCGTGAGGCTGGTTTGGACGCGTTCCGCGACCATCAATCGCAATCGCATTCGAGAGTATATTGCCCAAGAGGACTTGGTCGCAGCTTTAGCTTTGGATGAGCTTTTCTCTAAACGGGCCGTTCTCCTGGTAAAGCATTATGGGGTGGGGCGGCCAGGCCGCGTCGCCGGAACGCGTGAGCTGGTCATCCACCCCAATTACATCATGATCTATGAGGTGATTGGCGGCACCGTGCGGATACTCCGCCTGCTGCATGCTGCCCGCCAATGGCCACCTAGGCGATAGCCCCCAACTCGCAGCTTTTTGACATCGGCAATCGCCCGGACCAAAGTTCTGGGGTATGGACCGTCGAAGGACCCTTTGCCTGAGGCCGGCTGCGTCATGATCGCCGATACTCCCCTGCACCCCGAGTCGCCTGCTGATCCGACTGGCTTGGCGGAACCGCTGCTGGCGGGGGACCGGCGGGCCCTGGCGCGGGCCATCACCCTGATCGAATCGACCCGCGCCGACCATCGCGCCCAGGCCGACGCCCTGCTGGCCCGGCTGCTGCCCCATGCCGGACGGTCGGTGCGGGTGGGCATCACCGGCGTGCCGGGCGTGGGCAAGTCCACCTTCATCGAGGCCTTCGGCCTGCACGTCATCGGTCGGGGCCACAAGGTGGCGGTGCTGGCCATCGACCCGTCCAGCCAGCGCACCGGCGGCTCCATCCTGGGCGACAAGACCCGCATGGAGCGGCTGTCGCGCGATCCGGCGGCCTTCATCCGCCCCTCACCCGCCGGCAGCACCCTGGGCGGCGTCGCCCGGCGCACGCGCGAGGCCATGCTGCTGTGTGAGGCCGCCGGCTTTGACGTCATCGTGGTGGAGACGGTGGGGGTAGGCCAATCGGAAACGGCGGTGGCCGACATGGTCGACCTGTTCCTGCTGCTGCTGCTGCCGGCCGGCGGCGATGAGTTGCAGGGCTTGAAGAAGGGCATCGTGGAACTGGCCGACCTGGTGGTGGTGAACAAGGCGGACGGCGACCTGGTGGCCCAGGCCCGTCATGCGGTGGCCGAGTACCGCCATGCCCTGGCGTTGCTGCGGCCAGCCACGCCGGACTGGACCGTGCCGGTGCTGAGCTGTTCCGCCATCACCGGAACGGGCGTGGACGGAGTGTGGGACACCATAGGGCGGTTCCGCGACGCGCAGGCCGCCAGCGGTCGGCTGGAGGGGCGCCGGGCGGATCAGGCACGCGCCTGGATGTGGAACGAGATCCGTGAAAACCTGCTGTCGGCCTTCACCCATGACCCGGCCGTGCGCGACCAGCTGCGGGACGCCGAATCGGCGGTGACGGCCGGAACCCGGACGCCCGCCATGGCCGCCCGCAGCCTGCTTGCCCAATTCCGCCGTGAGGAATGAGTATGCGCCGCCCCGCCATCGCCCTGCTGTCCCTATTGGTGTCCACCCCCGCCTGGGCGGAGGATTGCAGCCTGGAAGGCCTGCATTGGCTGCAGGGCGCCTGGGGCAACACCGCCGTTGACACGGCGGGGGAGGAGCGCTGGGTGCTGCTGCCCGGCGGCGCCTTGGCCGGCAGCGCGTGGGAGACGGCCAAGGACGGCACGCCCCATTTCGTGGAAGCGCTGAGCCTGTCGCTGACCGATGGCAAGGTGACGCTGCGCATGCGCCACTTCGACGGCACGCTGGCCCGGGCGTGGGAGGACAAGATGACACCGGTCACCTTCACCGCCACCCGGTGCGGCCCCGGCGACGTGGTGTTCGAGGGCGTGGGCGGCCACGCTGGCGAGCGCATCACCTATGCCCGCACCAAGGACAGGCTGAGCTTCGTCGGTGAGTTCATCCACAAGGGCAAGCCGCACCGCGTCGATCTGGAGATGTCCCGGACGGGAGATTGAGTCCAGCGAATAACCCCAAGAAAAAGCGGCCGAGCATTGACTCCCGCATGCCGACTGGTCATCAGTGGCGCCCATGGTCGCCGGCCCCTGTTCTACGCCTGATTCTCCATCAGGCCATGGCAGGGATGCCGACGACTGGCCCCTGAATTCTCCAGGGGCGCCCTTGACTCTCCGCCGCCCCTTCGGTTATATCGCCGCTTCCCTCCGGAGCGGTGTGCGCCCGGGGTTGTCATTCTAGTTATTCCGTGAAGGTGCTCCAATGGCCCGCAAGTGCGATGTGACCGGCAAAGGTCTGCAGTTCGGCAACAACGTTAGCCATGCCAACAACAAGACCCGCCGGCGTTTCCTGCCCAACCTCCAGGAGACCTCGCTGCTGAGCGACGCGCTGGGCACCATGGTCCGTCTGCGCCTGTCCACCAAGGGCATCCGCACGATCGAGCACAAGGGCGGCCTGGACAGCGCCCTGCTGGACATGAAGGACAGCGAGCTGTCGCTGGATGCGCGCCGCGTGAAGCGCCGCATCGCCAAGGTCCTGGCCGCCAAGGCCGCCGCCTAAGCATCGCACGCCTTCCGGGAATGGGGCGGCTCCATGGGTGCCGCCCCGATCCTTGTGAGGGAATGCGGTTAGACGGGTCCGCCCGCGGCCTATCAGCATTCCCTGCGTGACGATCGCCTTGCCTGCGGGCTGGGGCCTCACATCCATGACGCTCTCGCCCGCCGCTCTCGTCGATTTCCTGAACGGCCTGCCGCCAGCCGCACTGCTGGTGGGCCAGATGCTGTTCTGTTTCAGCGCCATCCTGGCGCTCGCCCGGCTGTTCGGACAGTCCGGCCTCTACATCTACATCATCGTCGCCATCATCGGCGCCAACGTCGAGGTGTTGAAGGCGGTTCAATTCCCCTTCTATGAACACCCCGTGGCCATGGGCACGATCCTGTTCAGCTCCACCTATCTCGCCACCGACATCCTGACCGAGCATTACGGTCGGAATGCTGCGCGGCGCGGCATCTATCTCAGCTTCGCGGGCTATTTGCTGTTCACGCTGATGATGCTGATCACCCTGGGTTTCCGCCCCATGACGGCGGAACAGGCGGGCGATGACATGGCCTGGGCGCTGTCGACGCAAGACCATCTGGCCGCATTGTTCCTGCCGGCCCCGGCGCTGTTCCTGTCCGGCATGGCCTCATACCTGGCCAGCCAGCTGTGCGACGTCTGGATCTATCAGAAGATCCGGGGCGCCACGGGGCAGCGGCACCTGTGGCTGCGCAACAACGGTTCCACCATGGTATCGGCGCTGATCGACAACACCGTCTTCAGCCTGCTGGCCTGGCGCGTCTTCGCCGAGACGCCGGTGGACTGGCACGCGCTGGTGTTCACCTACATCCTGGGCACCTATCTGATGCGGGTGGCCGCCAGCCTGCTGGACACGCCGTTCATGTACCTGTCGCGCCGCGCGCTGAAACCGCACCTGCCAGCCAAGGCGACCGCCTGACCGGCCCTACATCCCTTTTGTTTCCCCTCATCCCTTTTGTTTCAGAGTCCGTCCCCATGTCCGACCTGCCGACCTCATACCCCGGGTTCTCGTTCGAGATCACCCACAAGGCCCCCGACAGCCGGGCGCGCCTGGGCCGGCTGACGACGCCGCACGGCACCATCTCCACCCCAAACTTCA
The DNA here is from genome assembly GCF_007828035.1 of Nitrospirillum amazonense. GTDB lineage: Bacteria > Pseudomonadota > Alphaproteobacteria > Azospirillales > Azospirillaceae > Nitrospirillum > Nitrospirillum amazonense. The sequence continues at coordinate 276,327 of NZ_VITV01000004.1, forward strand.
TCTTCTGCGGCACCAAGGCGTCCATCAAAGGTGTCACGCCGCAGCAGATGCGGGCGGAGAAGACAGACATCATCCTGTCCAACACCTATCACCTGATGATCCAGCCCGGTGCGGACATCGTCGCCAAGATGGGCGGCCTGCACCGCTTCATGGGCTGGGACGGCCCCATGCTGACCGATTCGGGTGGCTTCCAGATTTTCTCCATGGGCCACGGCTCGGTGGCGGACGAGATCAAGGGCCGCCGCACCCAGACGCGCGACACCACCCTGCTGAAGATCAGCGAGAAGGGCGCCACCTTCCGCAGCTACATGAACGGCGAGAAGCTGTTCCTGTCGCCTGAGCTGTCCATCGACATCCAGCGCAAGCTGGGCGCCGACCTGATCGTGCAGTTCGACGAATGCACGCCCTTCCATGTCGACCGCGCCTATACCGCCAAGTCCATGGCGCTGAGCCACCGCTGGGGCGATCGGTCCTTGAAGGAATTCGCCAAGGGCGGGGGCATGAGCTACAACGGCCTGCCCCAGGCCCTGTACGGCATCATCCAGGGCGGGGTGTATGAGGACCTGCGCAAGGAAAGCGCGACATACACCAAGGACCGCCCCTTCTTCGGCACCGCCGTGGGCGGCAGCCTGGGCGCCAACACCGCGCAGATGGATGAGGTGGTGGCCATGACCATGCCCCACACCCATCCCGACCGGCCGGTGCATCTGCTGGGCATCGGTGGCATCCGCGACATCTTCGCCGGCGTGGTCCAGGGCATCGACACCTTCGACTGCGTCAGCCCCACCCGCATCGCCCGTCACGGCTGGGCCCTGGCGCCCAAGGCGAAGGGAGAGCGGCTGAACATGCGCAATTCCCGCTTCCGCGAGGATCCGCTGCCCATCGATCCGGCCTGCGACTGCTACGCCTGCAGCAATTTCAGCCGCGCCTACATCCACCACCTGCTGAAGGCGGGTGAGTTGCTGGCCATGCAGCTGCTGTCCATCCACAACGTCGCCACCATGAACCGCCTGCTGCGCGACGTGCGCGAGGCCATCGCCACCGGCACCCTGCCCGAGGCGCGCCAGCGCTGGGTGTACGATCCCCAGGAGCAAGAAAATGGCGAGGGGGAACCGGCAGCGCAGGGCGGGGCCGCCTAGACCCCGGATTGACCGTATTCCTGGCAGCGCCTAGGGTGCCGAGCCCGACTCGGCACTGGTGTGGAGCCGGGCGTTTTCCACATCCGAATTGACGTGAGTGACCGCGATGGCGACGGAACAGGAACTGGCACGCGAGGCGAAGGCTTGGCCGTTTGAGGAGGCGCGCAAGCTGGTCGCGCGCTACGGCGACAAGGCCCCGCCCAAAGGCTACGTCCTGTTCGAGACCGGCTACGGCCCCTCGGGCTTGCCCCACATCGGCACCTTCGGCGAGGTGGCCCGCACCACCATGGTGCGCCAGGCCTTCCAGCGGCTGGCGCCGGGCGTGCCCACCCGCCTGTTCGCCTTCTCCGACGACATGGATGGCCTGCGCAAGGTCCCGGACAACATCCCCAACCGGGAGATGGTGGCTGAGCATTTGGGCAAGCCGCTGACCAAGGTGCCGGATCCCTTCGGCACGCATGAGAGCTTCGGCCACCACAACAACGCCCGCCTGCGCGCCTTCCTGGACAGCTACGGCTTCGAGTACGAATTCCAGAGCAGCACCGACTGGTACACCTCGGGCCGCTTCGATCACGCCCTGCTGGCCGTGCTGCGCCACTATGACGAGATCATGGGCGTGATGCTGCCGACCCTGGGCGAGGAACGCCGGGCGACCTACAGCCCCTTCCTGCCCATCAGCCCCAGCACCGGCCGCGTGCTGCAGGTGCCGATGCTGGAGATCAACCCGGATGCCGGCACCGTGGTGTTCGAGGATGAGGACGGCAAGAAGGTCGAGACCCCCGTCACCGGCGGCCATGTGAAGCTGCAGTGGAAGCCCGACTGGGGCATGCGCTGGTTCGCGCTGGGCGTCGATTATGAGATGGCGGGCAAGGACCTGATCCCCTCCGTCGAGCTGGCCAGCAAGATCTGCCGCATCCTGGGCGCCCAGCCGCCCGAGGGCTTCAATTACGAGCTGTTCCTGGACGACAAGGGCCAGAAGATCAGCAAGTCCAAGGGCAATGGCCTGACGATGGAGGAGTGGCTGCGCTACGCCCCGCCGGAAAGCCTGGCCCTCTACATGTTCCAGAAGCCGCGGGCCGCCAAGAAGCTGTTCTTCGACGTCATCCCGCGCGCCGTCGACGACTATCTGACCTTCGTCGAAAAGCTGAAGAGCGAGGAGCCGGCCAAGGCACTGGAGAACCCGGCTTGGCACATCCACAACGGCCAGGTGCCGGCGTGGGCCACCGCTGCGGACCAGCTGAAGACCAACCTGTCCTTCGGCATCCTGTTGAATCTGGCGGGTGCCGCGAACGCCGAGAACGCGGACGTGATGTGGGGCTTCATCAGCCGCTACGCCCCGGCCGCCACCCCCGCCAACAGCCCCTTCCTGGACCGGCTGGTGGGCTACGCCGTCGCCTATTACCAGGACCGCGTGAAGCCCACCAAGGTCTACCGCGCCCCCACCGATGTGGAGCGGGCGGCCCTGGAGGAACTGCGGGCGGCCCTGGCCCGGTGGCCGGCCGATGATCTCACCAATGCCGAGTCCCTGCAGAACGAGGTCTATGAGATCGGCAAGCGCCATCCCTTCCCCGAGCTGCGCGCCTGGTTCCTGACCCTGTACGAGGTGCTGCTGGGCCAGAGCACCGGCCCCCGCATGGGCAGCTTCATCGCCCTCTACGGTGTCGCCGAGACCAAGGCCCTGATCGACCAGGCTCTGGGCGACGGCATCAAGTAAGCAGCTTGTCACGGGCGGGAATGGACAAAAGCCGTTCCCGCCCGCCTATAATTCGGCATGACCCAGCGCATCGACACGCAAGATGCTCCCGCCCCGTCGGAGCAGTCGGAACTGGAAGCGCTCCGTGCCGCCATCAAGCTTGGTGCGGATGAGGCGGATGCCGGCCTCTTTTCTACCCGCAACGTGGAAGAGATTATTGCCGAGGGCATCGCCCGGGCCCGCCGACGCGATAACGGCTGACGGCCATTTGACGCGCCGCCTCTCCGATCCCGTCTCCGTCCTTCTGTGGTAAAGATCGCCGCGCCGTTGGCTGACTTCGCCTGAAAGGACCTTTCCCATGATCCGCTACGATTTCCGCAGCGACACCGTCACCCGTCCCTCGCCCGCCATGCGGCAGGCCATGGCGGATGCCGAGGTGGGCGACGACGTGTTCGGCGACGATCCGACGGTGAAGCGGCTGGAGGAGACGGCGGCGGCGATGCTGGGCAAGGCGGCGGGCCTGTACCTGCCGTCGGGCACCCAGTCCAACCTGGCGGCGCTGATGGCCCATTGCGGCCGGGGCGATGAGTACATCGTGGGCCAGATGGCCCATTGCTATCGCTGGGAAGCGGGCGGGGCTGCGGTGCTGGGCAGCATCCAGCCCCAGCCCATCGCCCACCAGGCCGACGGCACCCTGGCCCTGGCCGACATCCAGGCCGCCATCAAGCCGGACGACCCGCACTTCGCCCGCACCCGATTGCTGGCGCTGGAGAACACGCTGGGCGGCCGCGCCCTGCCGCTGTCCTACATGAAGGACGCCGTCGCCCTGGCCCGCCGCCACGGCTTGGCCGCCCACCTGGATGGTGCCCGCGTGTTCAACGCCGCCACGGCCCTGGGCGTGCCGGCGGCCGAGGTGGCGGCCGGCTTCGACACCGTATCCGTCTGCCTGTCCAAGGGCCTGGGTGCGCCGGTGGGCAGCGTGCTGGTGGGCGAGGACGACCTCATCACGCGCGCCCGGCGCATCCGTAAGATGCTGGGCGGCGGCCTGCGCCAGGTGGGCATCCTGGCCGCCGCCGGCCTCTATGCCCTGGAGCACAACGTCGGCCGGCTGGCCGATGACCACGCCAACGCCCGCCGCCTGGCCGGGGGTCTCTCGGCCTTCCCCGCCCTGACTGTCACCCCGCCCGACACCAACATCCTGTTCGTGGCCGTGGCGGCCGACGTGGCCGACGCCTTCAATGCCCACCTGAAGGCCCACGGCGTCGCCGTCACCAGCACCTACGGCATGCAGCGCTGGGTGACCCACCTGGACGTGGATGGTGCCGCCGTGGACGCGGCGCTGGAGACCGTGGCGGCGTTTTTCCGTTGAGGAACCGCACGCTGAGCGGTTGAAGCGCCGCCACCGCCAACGCTACTCTGCCCCCAAGCCGCGACTGGGCGCGGGCATGGTGCGGGGGTGGCCTTGGATTTATCATCGTTCGTGGCGTCGTGGCAGGAATACAGCAAGTTCGTCATCGCGCTGTTCGCCATTCTGACCCCTTTCGCCGCCATCCCCATCTTCCTGGGATTGACCGAGGGCCGCAGCCAGCGGGAGCGTAACCTGATCGCCCAGCAGGCGGTGCTGACCGTGGCCACCGTCCTGATCGTCTCGGCCCTGGTGGGCGACCTGGTGTTGCGCCTGCTGGGCACCAGCCTGGACAGCTTCCGCGTGGGCGGCGGCCTGGTGCTGCTGCTCATCGCCCTGTCCATGCTGAACGCCAACGTTTCCGCCATGAAGCAGACGGAGGGTGAGGCCAGCGAGGCGGAGGGACGCAGCGCCATCGGCGTGGTGCCCTTGGGCCTGCCCCTGCTGGCCGGCCCCGGCGCCATCACCGCCGTCATCATCCAGATGCAGAAGGGCCACGGCCCCATCCACGGGGGCCTGATCATCGGCTGCATCGTCTTTGTCTGCCTGTTGCTGTGGGGGTCCCTGCGTCTGGCCGGCCCCATTGGCAACCGCCTGGGCCAGATCGGCCTGAACATCATGAGCCGCCTGTTCGGCCTGCTGCTGGCCTCGGTCGCGGTGGAAACCATCGCCACCGGCCTACGCAACCTGTTTCCCGGCCTGGCCGGCGGCGGCTGACTTCCCCTCATCGCCGCCATGGCGCACACTGCCTGACTGGCGCCACGGCCCGAGGCCACGTCTCGGGCCTAGGACGCGACCGCGTCCGCCGGAGCATTTCGGGGAACGCAGTGGACTGAAATGCGAGGATAGCCAAGGCCACGGACGTGGCCGCCCGGCGCCTGAGGGAACAAGGGAAAACTCCATGATCGAGCCGGATGAGGTTCCCCCCACCGCCCGGGGCACCAACCTGTACATCGCCGACATCAACCTGCAGCGCCTGCTGGAACGGCGCGCGTCGGAGGAATTGCAGCGGCATGAGGATCGGTTGGCCGATTTCGGCGCCTGGGCCGGCGGCCCGCTGGATGAGCAGGCGGAATACACCGACCGCTACGCCAACCCACAGCACGTGCCCCAGCCCTACGGTCCCAATGGCCCTCAACCCGGCCATATCGTCTTCAACCCCCGCTACGTGGCCTGCCATGCCGAGGCCTATGCCCGGGGTGCCGTCGGCCTGCCCTATCAGAAGGGCGCATCGGGCCGGCACTTGGCCTGCTTCACCATGGGCTATCTGCTGAGCCAGGCGGACGTGTCCATCCATTGCCCTGTCACCATGACGGGCGCGGTGGCGCATGTGCTGAACACCGTGGCGCCCGAGGACCTGCGGAAGCGCTTCCTGCCGCAACTGACCCGGATGGACGGCCAGGCGCTGTCCGGCGGTACCTGGGCGACGGAGTTGCACGGCGGATCGGATGTGGGCGCCACCACCACGCGCGCCGTGAAGACGGACGAAGGCTGGGCCCTGCACGGGCTGAAATGGTTCACCAGCAACGCGGGCTCCGGCCTGGCCCTGGCCACCGCCCGTCCCGATGGCGCGCCTGCGGGGAGCCTATTGAGAGGAGGCAGGGGCCTGGGCTGCTATCTGGTGCCCAGCCACCTGGAGGAGGGACGCCCCAACGCCTACAGCGTCCGCCGCCTGAAGGAAAAGGTGGGCACACGCGGCCTGGCCACGGCGGAGTTGGACCTCAATGGCGCCACCGCTTTCGAGGTGGCGGGACCGGGCGAGGGGCTGAAGGTCATGATGGCCGCCCTGGAGTACAGCCGCATCCACAACGCCGTCGCCTCTGCCGGCCTGCTGCGCCGCGCCTTCGTCGAATCGCTGGGATGGTCGGCGCACCGCGCCGCCTTCGGCCAGACCGTCATCCATTACCCCATGGTGCAGGACCAGCTGCTGGACATGCAGATGGAATTGGAGGCGGCGGTGGCGCTGTCCTTCGAGTCGGTGTTCGCCTTCGACGCCCTGGCGACGGGGGACAGCGATCCGGAACAGGGCGGCGATTGGCTGCGCCTGGTGACGGCGCTGGCCAAGTACCGTACCGCCGACCAGGCGGTGAAGGCCTGCCGCAATGCTGTCGAGATGGTGGGTGGCAACGGCTACACCGAGGAATTCCCCACTGCCCGGCTGTACCGCGATTGCCTGGTGACCGCCGTGTGGGAGGGGCCGGCCAACATCCAGGCGCTGGAGCTGCTGCGCCTGGTGGCGGGCAAGCGGCCCGGCGACCAGATCTTCCTCGGCCGCGTGGGGGCCGCCCTATCCGACCTGCCCCCGCAGGCGGGCGATACCGCCGGGTTGCTGGAAGGCGCCCTGGAGGAATGCCGGGCCGCCCTGTCCCACCTGCGCCGCAACCCGGACCAGGCGCCCCGCCACGGCCGGCGCCTGCTGGACCTGTTGTCCGACACCCTGGCCACGGCCCTGCTGTGCGAGGAGGCAGTGGCCGACCTGAAGCTGGGCGACAGCCGCAAGATGCTGGTGGCCAACCGCTTCGCCAACCGCGTCCTGGCCCACCACAACCCCATCGCCACGGAGATGGAGCCGGCCCTGGCGGCGTTCGAGGATGTGATCCTGTATCAGCCGGTGGGGTGAGAAGCGCCCGCCAAGGCGCGGATGCGCCGCCGGCGCCTGAGGAACCCCAAAACTACTGCTCTTTCTTCAGCTTGTTCAGCAAGTCGCCGATGGGGTCGGGCTTGTTGGACGGGGTCTGGTCGGGGACGTCCTTGTCGTCGTCCTGGTCCTCTTCCTTCTGCACCGCCTCAGGCTTGACCTGACCGGTGGTGTCGACCGTTGGGACACCGGGGGCTGGCGTGGCGGCGGCGGTGGGGGCCCCGTCCAGGGGCACGGTTTCCACCGTGGGCAGGGGCGGCACGGCCGGGCCGTCGGGGGCCTGGTCCTGAACGGCGGCGGGCTGCAGCGGAATCAGGTCGCGCACGGGCAGGCCCTGCTCCAGGTCGGTCATGATGGCCTTCCACAGCTTGGCCGGCAGGGTGCCGCCGGTGATGCGCTTCATCTCGTCGCCATCGTCGTTGCCCAGCCACACGCCGGTCACGTAATCGGCGGTGAAGCCCATGAACCAGGCGTCGCGATAGTCCTGGGTGGTGCCGGTCTTGCCGGCGATGGGGCGGTCGGCCAGCTGGGCCGATTTGCCCGTGCCCACCTGCACCACGCCCATCATCATGCGCACCAGGTTGGCATCCTCCGCCGCGGCGATGGCATAGCCGGCGCCGCTGCCCTTGCGCTGGTACAGCACGCTGTCGTCGGCGTCGCGGATCTCGGTGATGCCGTAGGGGAAGACGGCGCGGCCGCCATTGGCGATGGCGGTGTAGGCGCCCGTCAGCTCCAGGGGCGTCACCTCGCTGGTGCCCAGGGCCAGCGACAGGTCGCGCCGCAGCGGTGCCGTGATGCCCAGGCGGCGGGCGACGGCGATGGCCCGGTCGATGCCCACGCTCTCCAGCAGGCGGATGGTGGCCGTGTTGACCGAGTGGGCCAGCGCCGTGCGCAGCGGAATCTCACCCATGTAACCGGGCTCGTAGTTCTTGGGCTCCCACTTGCCGCGCTTGTAGGGGGCGTCCAGGATCAAATCGTCCGGCGTGCGGCCCGCCTCCAGCGCCGCCAGATAGACGAAGGGCTTGAAGGAGGAACCGGGCTGGCGCAGGGCCTGGGTGGCGCGGTTGAACTGGCTTTCGTCGTAATCGCGCCCACCCACCATGGCCTTCACCGCCCCATCGGGCGCCATGATGACCACGGCGGCCTGGTGGACGTTGGCGGCGGCGCCAGGGCCGTTCAGGATCTCCGCCACATGCGCCGTGGCGGCGCGCTGCATCTTGGCGTCATAAGTGGTGTGCACCACCAGGTCGCCATGGTTGGGACCGATGAAGGCGTTGACCTGGTCCGCCACCCAGGCGGCGAAGTAGCGGCCGTCGCCTTCCACCGAGGGGTTGGCGCGCGGCTGGGCCGGCTGGTTCACCACCGCCTTGGCCTGTTCCACCGTGATGTAGCCGGCGTCCACCATGGTGGCCAGCACCACGGCCATGCGCTGCTCGGCCCGTTCGTTGTTGGCGCTGGGCGAGTATTTGGAGGGCGCCTTCAGCAGGCCGGCGATGATCGCCGCCTCCCGCAGGTTCACCTCGGTCGCCGACTTGTCGAAATAAGTGCGCGCCGCCGCGTCCACGCCGTAGGTGCCGGAGCCAAGATAGACCCGGTTCAGGTAGGCGCCCAGGATCTGGTCCTTGGTGTAGCGGTGCTCCAGCATCAGGGCCAGCATGGCCTCCTGCACCTTGCGGCGCATGGTCTTGGCCGGCGACAGGAACAGGTTGCGCGCCAGCTGCTGGGTGATGGTGGAGGCGCCCTGGCGCATGTGGCCGGTACGGTAATCGGTCCAGGCGGCACGGGCGATGCCGATTGGATCGACACCGAAATGACTGTAGAAGCGCCGATCCTCCACCGCCAGGACGGCGTGGACCAGGTCCGGCGAGATCTCCGACACCTCCAGCGTCTCGCCGCGCATGTCGCCGAAGCGGGCCAGCTTGCTGCCGTCGGCCGCCAGCACGGTGACCGCCGGGCGGCGCTGGAACTGCGCAACCTGGCTGATTTCCGGCAGGTCGTAGGCGAAATAGGCCACGACGCCGGCCAGGACCATGACGCCCCAGATGCCCAGCACCACCAGCGTCTTCAGCCACCACGGCATGCGCGGACCGCCGGAGCGGCGTTTGGGCGCCGGGCGCCGGCCGGGCGGCGGACGACGGCGCGGCGGCTGTCCGCCACCACCATTGCCGCCACCGGCACCACCGTCCCCCTCATCGGGGCGCGGACGTGGCGCCACACGGGGGGTGGCGGCCTTGGCCGGGGCGGTGGGCTTGCGGCGCGGCGCCGGCTGGCTGCCCACGGGGCGGAAGGCACGCAGCGAGGTGTCGGTGTCGTCAGGGCTCAAGGCGGCGACTCAACTAAGGCGTCCCTTTGGGAGCGCCGGTCATCGGGGAAAAGGCAGGCGGTGACAGGCCCTATCTAGGGGATGGGTGACCCTGCGGAAAGCGCCGGCTGGTCAACCCTGACCTCTTATCCCTTCGCCATCCCCAGGCGCTGCGTCCGCCCGGTGGTGCGGGCGGCCCCATCGGCCCTGATCCAGCGGTAGAGGGCAAAAAGGGCGTTTTCAGGGCGGCGTTTGGTCGCATGTCTTACGGGCTCCCTCAGGCGCCGGGCGGCCGCAGTTGCGTCCCAAATCAAAAATCCAGATCACTCCGCGGCGCTGCGGCGGTCCAGCAATTCATATTTGCGCAGGTAGCCGCGGAACTGGTGGTAGTTCAGGCCCAGGTCGGCGGCGGCGCGTTTCTGGTGGAACTGGTTGCGCTCCAGCGCCGCGCGCAACAGCGCCTTCTCGAAATCCGCCACCTGCTCCAGGAAGTTGCAGGGACCACTCGACGCCGTCGTTGCGGGGCCGGGCGCGGTGGGGCCCGGCGTGGTGGAGGAGGCGGGCGCCGCCTCGGCCTCCGCTTCCGCCGGTGCCGGGCCGGCGCGCCGATCGCCAGGCATGGCCACGGGGCGGAAGGGGGAATCGAAGGGATCGAAGATGACCTCGTCGATGGGCCGCTCCGCCCCCTGCGCGCGATAGACCGCCCGCTCCACCACGTTCTTCAGTTCGCGGATGTTGCCCGGCCAGGGATAGGCCAGCAGTTGGCTCATGGCCTTGGGCGCGAAGCCGGGAAAGAAAGGCCGCCCCAGTTCGCGCGCCATGGCGATGCCGAAATGGTCGACCAGCATGGGGATGTCGTCGGCCCGCGCCCGCAAGGGGGGGATGGTCACCACGTCGAAGGACAGGCGGTCCAGCAGGTCGGCGCGGAACTTCCCGGCCATGGCCATCCTGGGCAGGTCGGCGTTGGTGGCGCCCACCACGCGCACGTCCACCGACACCGTCTGGGTGCCGCCCACGCGCTCGAACTCGCCATACTCGATGACCCGCAGGATCTTCTCCTGCACCGAGGCGGAACTGGTGGCGATCTCGTCCAGGAACAGCGTGCCGCCGTCGGCCAGTTCGAAGCGGCCGACATGGCGCTTGGCCGCCCCGGTGAAGGCCCCCTGCTCATGCCCGAACAGCTCCGTCTCCAGCAGCGTCTCGGACAAGGCGGCGCAGTTCAGCTTGATGAAGGGCTTGTCCCATCGGGACGACAGGTAGTGCAGGCGGGCGGCCACCAGTTCCTTGCCCGTGCCGCGTTCACCGATCACCAGCGTCGGGCGGTTCAGCGGCGCCGCCCGCGACACATGCTCCATCAGCTGCAGGAAGGACGCGGCCTGGCCGACCAGGGACGGCGGGGTAGCGGAGGAGGCCATGGGTGATTCGCTCGCGGGGCGGAAACTACCGCGTAAGGGGGGCGTTCTGGCCGATCATGGCACCGGTTGGCGAAATTCGCCACATAATCGTGGATTTGGATAAGTCGCCCGGCTCCGCCCAGAGCGCCGTCTGGTGTGTTTTGTTTATTTTCAATATCTTACACTCGCCAGATACAATTGGCACGCCCCTTGCTGATGTAGGGACACACGATCGAATGCAAGGAACTCATCGAAGGGGAATGCAGCGATGACCGACCACACGATCCACGACAAGGCCGGCGATGCCGGCTTCTTCGCCAGCCGGGCCCAGAGCCAACTGGCCATGTTGGCGGACGATTTCCGCGCCGTGCCGGCTGAAGCTTGGATCATCCTTGCGGTCGCCACCGTGTTGAGCAACCTTTTCATCGCCCTTGCCTGAAGGAGACCTGACTCATGGGCATCTTTTCGCGCCTCAGCGACATCATCAATTCCAACCTGAACGCCATCCTGGATCGCGCCGAGGACCCGGAGAAGATCATCCGTCTGGTCATCCAGGAAATGGAAGACACGCTGGTCGAGGTTCGTTCCTCCGCGGTGAAGACCGTGGCGGAGAAGAAGGAGATCGAGCGCCGCCTGGTCGAACTCCGCCGCGAGGCCGAGGAATGGCAGCGTAAGGCCGAGCTGGCCCTGTCCAAGGACCGTGAGGACCTGGCCAAGGGCGCCCTGATGGCCCGCGCCAAGATCGCCGAAGCCGCCGACGGCCTGACGACCGACCTGGGCCGCCTGGATGAGGCCCTGGCGAAGACCAACGACGATATCGGCCAGTTGCAGGCCAAGCTGCAGGACGCCAAGACGCGGGAACGCGCCATCGTCGCCCGCCAGAAGACCGCCACGGCGCGTCTGAAGGTCAAGACCCAGCTTCATGACGACCGCATCACGGACGCCTTCTCGCGTTTCGACCAGATCGAGCGCAACCTGGATGTCCTGGAAGGCAAGGCGGAAGTCCTGGACATGGGACGCAAACGCAGCCTGGCGGACGAGATCGCCGAGCTGGAGAACAACGACAAGGTCGAATCCGAGCTGCAGGCCCTGAAGGCCAAGCTGGCGACCAAGAACCAGGGGTAATCTGTCCATGGACCTGGACGCACTTGTCGCCGTACCCATCATCTTCATGGTCATCGTGGCGCCGGTGTGGATCATCGCCCACTATGTGACCAAATGGCGGGTCGCCAAGACACTGTCGGTCGATGACGAGCGCATGCTGTCGGACCTGTGGCACAGCGCCACTGAAATGGACAGCCGCATCCAGCAGCTGGAGAAGATCCTGGATGCGGAGGCCCCGGGCTGGAGGGCACGGCAATGACTGGTAGAGGCTCTAACCCGCCGCCCTTCCCCGGGCGGCGGCCCCCCGGCGGAACCTCCGGTGGCGGTTCGGGCGGGTATGGCGGCGGCAGCCGCTGGACCAACCCCGCCGCCGGTGCCCAAGGCGGCACCTACGGGGGCGGCGGCACCTTCGGCAGCCCCAACCCCCACCGCCTGTATCGCAACCCCCGCGCCGGCAAGGTGGCTGGTGTCTGCGCCGGCGTCGCCGACTACTTCAGCGTTGACGCCTGGCTGGTGCGGCTGGGCATGGTTCTGGGCTTGGTGTTCTTCTTCCCGGCCACGATCATCGCCTACATCGTGCTGGCCGTCGTGCTGAAGCCGCAGCCCCAGGGGCTGTACGGCAGCAACGAGGAAGAGGTGTTCTGGCGGTCAGTCACCACCCGCCCCGACCAGACCCTGGCCGGCCTGCGCGCCAAGTTCCGCGACCTGGATCGCGAGATCGGCGCCATGGAGACCGCCGTCGCCTCTCGCGAGTTCGACCTGCGGCGGCAGTTCAAGGACCTGGAGAAGTAGGTCTCCAGGTGTGCACGGGGGAATGCGGGGAAGGCCCCTTCGGTCCCCTTCCCCGGCGGCGGCCACCCCGGCCGTTTATTGCGGCAGCCCATCCCAATGGTTGCCAGGGCCTGTCACCAGGCACAAAATAATCTAAGATTGCGTGGCCTGACGGGACCGGCCCGGTCCCGTCGACGCCCCAGGTTTACCCGTCACACGACCCTTAGCAGGTGGCCTTCCCCATGTCGCCGATACTCGTCCCCCTCTTGGCGCTGTGCATCCCCATCGTGGCCATCGTCTTGCGGGCGATGCAGAAGCTGCAGGATATCGAGGCCATGGCCCAGGCGCGCCGCGGCCAGCAGGACCAGCGCTTCCGCTGCTATGATGATCTGGAGCGCCGCGTGACCCAGATGGAGCGGCACGTCACCAGCCCCGAATTCGACCTCAACCGCAAGCTGAGCCAGCTGGCCCAGCGCTGATAGGACGAAGCCCCATGTCCCCCCTGCTGATCCCCCTCGCCGCCCTGATGATCCCCATCGTGGCCCTGGTGACCCGTTACATGATCCGCGCGCGCGAGCTGCAGGCCCAGGGCCTGTCGGATCATGCCGCCGGCGACCTGCTGGCCCGCGCTGATCGGCTGGAGCAGCGGGTGCAACAGCTGGAACGCCTGCTGGACGCCGAATCCCCCGGCTGGCGCGCCCGCGCCTGACCCTTTCTCCTATCCCTTCGCCCCGCCACGGCGCGCTTGAACGGCACCGCGGCGGGGCCTTAGATGGGAAGATCGTCATCTTCCCCGCGATAGGACACCCAGCCCCCGTGCCGCGACCCACCCTTGCCGGGGCTGTCTTGCTGATCACGGCCGCTGTGGCCGGCTTGGCGGCGTTGTTTTCCGATGACGCCGGCGCCCAATCCCCCACCGGCCAATCCCTCACTGGCCAATCCCCCACCGGCCTGCCCGCCGCCCTGGTCTTCGGCATCCTGGAAACGGAACAGCCGCCCCTGGTGGACCTGCGGAACGGCGAAGTGGCCGGCGGCCTGATCAAGGCCATTGGCGACGAGATCGCCCGGCGCACGGGCTTCAAGCCCCTCTATCGCCTGGTCCCCCGCAACCGCCTGGAGGCCGACCTGGCCGACGGCCTGATCGACCTGGCCTGCGGCTACAGCCCCGATTGGCTGCCCAAGGTGGCCATCACCCGCTTCTCACCCCCCATCCTGGTCAGCCACAGCGTGCTGGTCGTCCGCCGGGCCGACAGCGAGCGCTTGCGCACCCTGGGCGACCTGGCCGGGCGGCCCATCGGTGCCATCCTGGGTTTCCGCTACCCGCGCGAGGTGGAGGCGGCCTTCATCGACGGCACCTGGCAGCGGGAGGACGCGCCGTCCGCAGAAAGCAATTTCCTGAAGCTGCGCAACCAGCGGGTGGACGCCATCCTGACCACCGACCTGGAGGCCGACTACCGTCAGACGGTGGACAAGACCTGGGCCCGGGCGCTGACCGTCCTGCCCCAGACGGTGGGCGATCATGAGGAACGCTGCGCCAACGCCCCCCGGTCGCCCTTGGCCATGGAAACGCTGGACGCAGCCATCGAGGCCATGCGGGCCGACGGCACGCTAACCCGCCTGCGCCTGGCCGCCACCGGGCGGGCGGCGAGCTGAGTCTTTCCAGCCCTCAAGCGCCGGGCGCCGGCATCCGCTGGCTGGGCTGATCCTCGCTTTCCGGTCCGCTTGCGCTCCCTGGAGAGCTCCGGCGGCCCCAGCGGGGCCTCCAGCGGGGCCTATAGAATAACAAACGGGCCGCCCCCGAGGGGACGGCCCGCTGCCCATCAAGCGACAAGTCGACGTCTTAGAGGCCCGGCCCCACCTTGAACTCCGCCTCAGTCTTCTGGCGGATCTCGTCCACCGTCACGCCGGGGGCGACCTCGGCCAGGGTCAGGCCGCTGCCGCCTTCCTTGTCGACCTGGAAGACGCCCAGGTCGGTGATGATCATGTCCACCACCTTGGTGCCGGTCAGCGGCAGGGTGCAGGCCTTGAGGATCTTGGGCTCCAACGCGCCGGTCTTCTTGTCGACGGCGCAGTGTTCCATCACCACGACCACCTTCTTGACGCCGGCCACCAGGTCCATGGCGCCACCCATGCCTTTGACCATCTTGCCCGGGATCATCCAGTTGGCGAGATCGCCATTGGCCGCCACCTGCATGGCGCCCAGCACGGACAGGTCGATATGGCCGCCACGGATCATGGCGAAGCTGTCGGCGGAGCTGAAGAAGCTGCTGTAGGGCAGTTCGGTGATGGTCTGCTTGCCGGCGTTGATCAGGTCCGGATCCTCCTCCCCCTCATAGGGAAAGGGGCCCATGCCCAGCATGCCGTTCTCGCTCTGCAGCGTGACGTGCACGCCGTCGGGGATGTAGTTGGCCACCAGCGTCGGGATGCCGATGCCCAGGTTGACGTAGAAACCGTCGCGCAGCTCTTTCGCAGCGCGGGCGGCGATGTCCTCACGGGTCCATGCCATAGGTCAGCTCCTTCACGCGCGCGGACGGGTGGTGCGCTGCTCGATGCGCTTTTCGAACTTGGCGCCCTTGATGATGCGCTGGACGAAGATGCCGGGGGTGTGGATGTGGTCGGGGTCGAAGCTGCCCGGTTCCACCAGCTCCTCGACCTCGACCACCGTCACCTTGCCGGCCGTGGCCATCATCGGGTTGAAGTTCCGCGCCGTCTTGCGATAGACGAGGTTGCCCTCGGTATCGCCCTTCCAGGCCTTGACGATGGACAGGTCGGCGACGATGCCGCGCTCCATCACATAGGTCTCGCCGTCGAACTCGCGCAGCTCCTTGCCCTCGGCCACCAGCGTGCCCACGCCCGTCTTGGTGAAGAAGGCGGGGATGCCGGCGCCGCCGGCGCGGATGCGCTCGGCCAGGGTGCCCTGCGGGTTGAATTCCAGCTCAAGCTCACCGGACAGGTACTGCTGGGCGAACAGCTTGTTCTCACCCACGTAGCTGCTGATCATCTTCTTGATCTGCTTGGTTTCCAACAGCACGCCCAGGCCGAAGCCATCAACACCGGCGTTGTTGGAGACGACCGTGAGCCCGGTCACGCCCGAGAGGCGGATGGCCTCGATCAGGTTTTCCGGGATGCCGCACAGGCCGAAGCCGCCGGCCATGACGGTGATGTCGTTGCGCAACAGCCCGGCCAGGGCGGTTACGGCGTCGGGGTAGACCTTCTTGCTCATCGTGTCTCCGGACGGCCCCCTAGGATGTTTGGATTTCCGGTGCCTGCCCCTCTCCCGGGCACTATGCACCGCAGCATTGCTTACGGCCCCGATGGGGGTTAAGTCAACTTGAACGACCCTTCAACTTCGGCAGCCCTGCCCCTTGCCAGCCGCCGCTTGCAGCAGGCGCCCCAACGCGCTAGACCCTGAGGGGTCTGCCGGGACGCCCGCGACCCCTGGGTCCTGCCTCCCACGGCCTACTCCTTTTCCTCAGGCCCGTCCTCCCGTGCTGGACCTCATCCTCACCACCGCCGTCGCCCTGTTCGTCACCATCGATCCCGTCGGGCTGGGCCCCATGTTCGTGGGCCTGACGGCCGGCATGGACCAGCGCTACCGCCGGCGCATGGCCATCAAGGGCACGGTGATCGCGGCCCTGATCCTGTTCTTCTTCGCCTTCGCCGGCGACCTGCTGCTGCGGGCTCTGGGCATCGGCTTCGCCGCCTTCCGCATCGCCGGCGGCGTGCTGCTGATGCTGGTGGCCATCGACATGGTCTTCGCCCGCGAAAGCGGCGTGCGCACCGCCACGGCGGATGAGCGGGAAGAGGCGCGCCACCGCGCCGACATCTCCGTCTTCCCCCTGGCCATCCCATTGATCAGCGGCCCCGGCACCATGACCACCATCGTGCTGTTCATGGGCCGCGCCCACGGCGACTTGGCCAAGCAGGCCGTGGTGCTGGGCGTCCTGGCCGGCATCCTGGCCCTGACCCTGTTCGTGCTGATTTTCGCCACCAAGGTCAGCCGCATCCTGGGCCGTACCGGCATCACCGTGCTGAACCGCGTGCTGGGCATCCTGCTATCCGCCCTGGCCTGCCAATTCGTGATCGACGGAATTTTGGCGAGCGGCTTGATTCATACGAGTTAGCTTCAGGCGCCAGCGCCGCCATCCGGCGGCTCGGCTTCCTCACATTTCGGTCCGCTGCGCTCCCCAAAATGCTGCGGCGGCCGCGGTCGCGGCCTTGTCGCTGCGCTCCGTGGCGCTCCAAGGGTGTGTTTGGGCGGAGGTAGGCCGCCTGCTTCAGCCGCAGCCCCCACCGGAGCCGCAGCTGGGGCCGTGGCGGTGGGGGGCGGTGTCGCGGTTGAGGCCCTGGGCCTCCAGCTCGGATAGATAGCGGGCCCAGCGCTCGTCGTACTCCATGCCCAGCTCGTACAGGTATTTCCAGGAGAAGATGCCGGTGTCGTGGCCGTCGTCGAAGATCAGGCGGACGGCGTAGTTGCCGATGGGCTCCAGCTCCGCCACCGCGACGGTGCGCTTGCCCGGCACCGTCTGCTTCTGATCCGGGCTGTGGCCCTGCACCTCGGCCGACGGGCTTTCCACCCGCAGGTACTCGGCCGGCAGGGTGGCGCGGGCACCGTTGTCGAAGGTGATGACCAGTTCACGCTCCGCCCGCTTGTAGCGGATCTCGGTCGGCCAATGCTGGGTGCCGTGGGCGTCGGTCGCGAAGTTTTCCTGGGTCATGACTGTCAGCCTCAGTCGTCGAGAGACCGGGCCTCGTCCACCAGCATGATGGGGATGCCGTCGCGGATGGGATAGGCCAGGCGCGCCTGCTGGCTCACCAGTTCCTGGCGCTGGGCGTCGTAGCTGAGCGGCCCCTTGGTCAGGGGGCAGACCAGGATCTCCAACAGCTTGGGATCGACCTTGGCGGTATCGGACATGGCGGCAAAACCTTGCGAAAAAGGAAGTCATAGCAGCGGCATGAGATTTTGCCTCATCCCGCTATCGGATGCGACCGCATCCGCCGTAGCGAGCACCCTCTCTTATACAGAAAAGGGGGCGCGGAGCGAGGAAGCCAAGCCGGCGGATGCCGGCGCCGGCGCTTGAGGGGGCATTTGAGCGGTTACGATCACATGCCCGTAGTATCAATGCCGCGCGGCATCGCCGTCCGCCGATTCATGCACCGCCATCTGCACCAACGCCAGCAGCATCGACGCGCGACCGATGAAATCCGGTGCCTCCAGCAGGGCCTGCTTCTCGGCCGGTGTGAAAGGGCACAGCATGGCGATGGTGGCGACCAGCTGTTCATCCGACGCCGTCTCAAGCGCCTGCCAGTTCACCGTCAGCGACCGCCGGGTGAAATAGGGCCTCAGCGCCGCCATCAGGCCGGCCCGGTCGAAGCCGCCATCGGCCGGGGCGACGAAGTCGCCGGCGAAGGGCGACCAGTCGGCCATGACGCGGCGGTAGCCTCGCATGGTCGACACCTCTTCCCGGATGCGAAAGCGGCAAAGGCCGGACAGGGTGATGAGATAGCGGCCGTCGTCGGTCTCGGCGAAGGCTGTCAGCCGGCCGCAACAGCCTACGCCGGCCAGCGGCGGATCAATGCTGCTGTCCGTTTCCGTTCCCGGTTCCACCGGCTGGATCATGCCGATCAGCCGGTCACCGGCCAGGCTGTCCTGGACCATGGCCAGGTAGCGCGGCTCGAACACATTGAGCGGCAGGCGGGCCCGGGGCAGCAGCAGCACCCCCGTCAGGGGAAAGACGGGGATGCTGGCCGGCAGCTGCTCGAAGGTGGGGGTGAAGGGGCTCATCACACCGTTACGATAGCGAAATCACTTAGGCGAACAGGACGGAAGAGAGCTTGCGCCGCCCCGCGATGGCCAGCGGGTGCTTGAAGCCCAGGGCTTCGAAGAACTTCACCAACTGCTTGCGGGCCGCCTGCTCGTTCCATTCGCGGTCGCGCTTCACGATGTCCAGCAGGTGGTCCACCGCCGCCTCCTGCTGGCCGCCGGCATAGAGGGCCAGGGCCAAGTCATAGCGGGCCTGGTGGTTGTCGGCGTCGGCCGCCACCGCGCGCTCCAGATCGCCCACCGGGCCCATGTCCGCCGCCTGGCGGGCCAGGTCCATCTGGGTGCGCAGGGCCACGATCTCCGGCGCCTTGGCCAGGGCCGCCGGCGCCTGGTCCAGCATCTCCTGCGCGGTGTCCGCCTGGTCGGCGGCCAGCAGGCAGCGGATCAGGCCGGCGTAGGCCGCGGCGTTCTCCGGCTCCTCACCCAGCACCTCATTATAGAGGGCGGCCGCCGTCTGGGCGTCGCCCGACTCCAGCAGCTGGCCCGCCTCCTCCAGCACGGCGGCGATGTCGGCGGCGCCGGGCACGCCGCCCGCGGCCTGCACCAGGCGGTCGATGAACTGCTTCACCTGGCTTTCAGGCAGGGCGCCGGTGAAGCCGTCCACCGGCCGGCCCTGGAAGAAGGCATAGACGGCCGGAATGGACTGGATGCGCAGCTGGCCGGCAATGGCCGGGTTCTGGTCGGTGTCGATCTTGACCAGCTTCACCGCCCCCTTGGCGGCCAGCACAGCCTTTTCGATGATGGGGCCCAGGGTCTTGCAGGGGCCGCACCACGGCGCCCAGAAGTCCACGATCACCGGCACCTCGCGTGAGGCTTCGATGACGTCGGCCATGAAGGTGCGGTCGCTGCCGTCCTTGATCAGGTCGGACTTGTCCACCGGGGCGTTGCCACCGGGGGCGGCGTTGGTCGGAAACTGCATGGCCTCGTATATCCCTTCTCAGCCGCAGGAGCCGGCTTCCACCAGCCGCCGCCCACCTGGGCACGGCATGGGGGGCCCCGCGCATAGGTCCCTGAAATGAGCCCGCCGGGCCGCCGCCGCAAGGGGCACGCGCGCCCCACGCGCCGTCGGGGCGGGTGACCGGTCCCTTATAGCCGCCCCCGCGCGGGGAAAAAAGACACCCGATTTTTCCCTGAAAAAAGCGCTTGCATTCGATCCGCACCTGCATATTATCCGCGCTCACCGCCGGGGGGCACCGATCGCAGGGTCGGCGCCAGACGTCGGGATGGAGTGCGGGCGTAGCTCAGGGGTAGAGCACAACCTTGCCAAGGTTGGGGTCGAGGGTTCGAATCCCTTCGCCCGCTCCAGTCTTCCTCAGGGAAGAACAAGCGAGAAAAGGCCGGGCCGGCTGGTTCGGCCTTTCGCTTTTAGGTGAGCCTTCGACGTGAAGGCGGAGAGTCGGGTATGCGGGCGTAGCTCAGGGGTAGAGCACAACCTTGCCAAGGTTGGGGTCGAGGGTTCGAATCCCTTCGCCCGCTCCAGTCTCTCCAGAACACGGCAAAGACCGCAAAAGCATCAAAGGCGCCCCCCCGGGCGCCTTTTGCGTTTCCGGCGTCACCTTTCCTCCCCCTCTCTGCATCGATGTGCCGGCGCCGGCGAAAGCCGCTGGCAGGCGGGGCCCTCTCCTGCTTTCCTGAGGCCTGGGCATTGGCGGGGCTTTGGGGGCCTGGGGGAGCGATGGCGGCGTGGGGGCGGTCACGGGTGGGATGGTCAATGGGCGGCAGATCGCTGGGCCCTCAGTTCAATTGGCTATGGACGGCCTACGCCGTCAGCGTCGCGGGCACCTGGCTGGCCTGGGGCGGCTTTCCCCTGATCGCGGTCACGGTGTTGCACTGCGGCCCCGCCGCCGTGTCCCTGATGATGGCGGGGGGCCTGGCCGCGGGGGCGGTCGCCGCCATTCCCATGGGGCCCTGGGCCGAGTTCCGAGCCAAGCGGGGCGTGCTGATCACCATGGACCTGGTCCGCTTCGCCGCCATGATCACCGTTCCCATCGCCTATCCGCTGGGCTGGCTGAGTTATGCCCAGTTGCTGGTCGTCTCCATCATCGTCGCCACCGCCAACATCACCTTCACGGCGGCCAGCGGCGCCTACATCAAGGCGCTGGTCCCCCGCGAGGACCTGATCACCGCCAACGCCGTGCTGGAATCCACCAGCTGGGTCGCGACCATCGCCGGGCCTCCCCTGGGCGGGATGGCCATCGGGCTGATGGGTCCCGTGGCGACCATCCTGGTCGACGCTGTCAGCTATCTGCTCTCGGCCCTGGGCATCGGCATGATCGAGGGGCGGGAGCAGCCGCCGACGCGGCCCGCCGGTCCCAGCCGGCGGCTGGCTGAATTGCTGGACGGCTGGCGTTTCATCCTGGCGCACCCAACGCTGTGGCGGCTGTTCCTCAACACCGTGTTGGTGAACGCCATGATCATGGTCAGTGCGCCGCTGATGGCCTTCCTGATGCTGGGGCCGCTGGCCTACACGCCCTGGCAGTATGGCCTGGCCTTCGGCCTGCCCTGCGTCGGCGGCCTGATCGGGTCGCGCCTGGCGCGGCCGCTGGCGGCGCGCCTGGGCCAGCGCACCACCATTCTGGTGACGGGGACCCTGCGGGCCGGGTGGTCGCTGGGCCTGGCCTTCATCGGCCCCGGTACGCCCGGCCTGGTCCTGGTCATCGCCGTACAGTTCGGGCTGGTGCTGTGCTGCGGCGCCTTCAACCCGGTCATGGCCTCGTTCCGCCTGGAACAGCTGGCCGCCGACCGCGTCGCCCGCACCCTGTCCGCCTGGTCGGTCACCAACAGCCTGACCACAGCGGCGCTGATCGCCCTGTGGGGCCTGCTGGCCGACATGACCAGCCCCCGCATCGCCATAGCCATCGCCGGCATCCTCATGCTGGCGACACCCATCCTGCTGCCCTGGCGCCAGATGCGACCGGCCGCCAGCCTGGCCCCAGGCCTGCCGTCCTGACCCCGTGGCGGGGACGGCGGTCAGCCGTCCGCCGGCAGCCCCAGTTCATCCCGGATGGTGTCCAGCAGGATACCGGCCAGACGGGCGGCGGCGGGGGACGGATCCGCCTCCGTCCGGTGGAGGGCCAGGGGCACGCGCGGCAGGGGCGGCAAGCCGGTGGCGGCGGGGTCCAGCACCGACAAGGTGCGGGGCATAGTGACAGTGGTGCGCACCGTCAGGCCCAGCCCCCCCTCCGCCGCCGCCCACAGCCCGGACAGGCTGGGGCTGGTGAAGGCCAGGCGCCAGGGCAGGCCGGCACCATCCAGCGCCGCCACCGCGGCGGAACGGAAGGCGCAAGGGGCCGGCAGCACGGCCAGCGGCAGAGGCTCCCCCGCCAAGGCCGCCATGCCGGGCCAGTCAGGCCGCCCGATCCAGGCGATGGGCAGGTCGGCCACCTGCCGGGCATAGGGCGTGCCCCGGCCGTCACCCCAGATGAGCGCCAGGTCAAGTTCGCCCTTCACCGTTTTTTCCGTCAGGGGGGTGCTGCGGTCCACCTGCACCTCCACCCGCACCTTGGGATGCGCCCGGTTGAAACGGTTCAGCACACCGGGCAGCCAGGTCTCGGCGAAGTCCTGCGGTAGGCCCAGGCGCACCCAGCCCGCGACCTCGGCCCCCCGGATGCCGTCCACCGCCTCGTCGTTCAAGTCCAGAAGGCGCTTGGCGTAGCTCAGCAGGCTTTCGCCGGCGGGGGTCAGCGCCAGGCCGCGCCCGGATTTCTGCACCAGGGGCCGGCCGATCTGATCCTCCAGCTTGCGCAACTGGGTGCTGATGGCGGATTGCGACCGGCCCAGCCGTTCCGCCGCGCGGGCGAAGCTGCCCAGCTCGAAGCCAGTCACGAAGGTCCGCAGCACATCCATGTCGAGGTTGACGCGCGCCATCAACGCCGAGCTCCGATAGTTCGATTCTGTGGATGTATCGGTTCATAAGTTTCAAATTTTCGGAATTATTCTGCGCTCTTACCTTCAAGGTCGTCAAGCGGGTCCGCCCGCCCTTTTCGAAGAACGGAGCGTATCATGCCCCTCGTCCGCATCTCCCTGATCAAGGGCAAACCGGCCGCCCATATCCGCGCGATCGCTGACGGCGTCCACCAGGCCTTGACCGAGACCTTCGGCGTGCCAGCCGACGACCGCTTCCAGCTGATCGACCAGCATGAGCGGGACACCTTCCTCTACGACGCCGATTACCTGGGCGTGCGCCGCACCGACGACCTGGTGATCATCACCATCCTGGCCAGCAACCGGCGCGACACCGCGCAGAAGCAGGCTCTGTACCGCGCCATCGCCGAAAATCTGACCCGCGCCCCCGGTCTGCGACCGGAGGACGTGATGGTGGTGCTGGCGCCCAACCAGCGGGACGACTGGTCCTTCGGCAACGGCCTCGCCTCTTACGTCAACCCCACCTGAACCCTTACATGCAGGAGAACCATCATGAACGCCCTCGCCCATGACAGCCTGGCCCGCGAGGCCTATGCCCGCAGCCCCCTGGCCAATTCCCCCTTCGCCCGCCTGGGGCCGCTGGTCCCGCCCCTGTCGTCCATCGCCGGCGGCCTGGCCCTGGTGGCCTTGCGCCATAATCCGCACGGCGCGGGCGGTGTGGAAATGGCCGCCTGTGCCATCGCCGCCCTGGCCGGGCTGGCGGCCACCCGCCAGCGGCTGAGGGGGGCCGGCCTGTTGCTGGCGGCCCTGGCCCTGCTGCTGGCGGCGGCCGCGGCGCTGGTGGGCATGGCGCTGGACGGCGCCGCCTTCCTGCCCGCGGGCGCCAGCGCCCTGGCCGCCCTAGCGCTCGGGTCGTTGGCGGCCGGGGCCGGTCTGGGGGCAGGTCAGCGCTGACCTTGGGCCGCGGCCGAGACCTCCGCCCATTCCTCCCACGCCGCCAGGCGGCGGGCATAGACTTGGCGGATCAGGGGCAACGGCCCCGTGCCCAGCAGCAGGCGCAGGGGCGGGGTCTCGGCATCCACCACCTTCAGGATGGCATCCGCGGTGGCCTGGGGATTTCCGGACATCTCCGGCTTGAAATTGGCCATCACGGCCGCGCGCACGCCGTCATAATCGGGCATCGCCGGCGCGAAGGCGATGGAGGCGCGGAAATCGGTGGCGAAGCTGCCGGGCTCGATGATGGTCACCTTGATGCCGAAGCCCGCGACCTCTCCGGCCAGGGCCTCGCTCAACGCCTCCACCGCATGCTTGGTGGCGGTGTAGACGCCGGCGGTGGGGAAGCTGACCACGCCGCCGATGCTGGACACCGTCAGGATATGGCCATGCCCCTGGGCCCGCAGCAACGGCACGGCCGCCTGGATGACGGACAGCGTGCCGAAGACGTTGGTGTCGAAATTGGCGCGCGCCGCCTCCGCCGTCATCTCCTCCACAGCACCCATGCAGCCATAGCCGGCGTTGCTGAGCACCACGTCCAGCCCGCCGAAATGCGCGTGCGCCCGCGCCACCGCCCGGAACACGCCGTCGCGGTCGGTGACATCCAGGGCCAGGGGTGCCAGCCGGTCGCCATGCTCGGTGGCCAGGTCGGCCAAGGCCGCGATGTCGCGCGCGGTGGCGGCCACCCGGTCGCCCCGCCGCAGCGCCGCCTCCGCCCAGATACGGCCGAAGCCGCGGTTGGCACCGGTGATGAACCAGGTCTTCGTCATCTGCCTCTCCAATAAATTTACACCGTGCGCGAATTCGCACTGAGTGCGATATCAAATATCGCACCGGGTGCGATATTTCAAGAGAAGGCCATTCATGCGATAAGGGGCCCATGGATACCGCCCCCCCATCACCCGCGACGCCGGGCAAGACCGAAGGCCTGCGCGACCGCAAGCGCCGGGAGACGATGCAGCGCATCGCCGAGACCGGCCTGAGGCTGTTCATGGAAAATGGGTTCGAGGCGACGACCCTGGACGCCATCGCCGCCGCCGCCGGCATCGCCCGGCGCACCTTCTTCTATTATTTCAAGTCCAAGGAGGACGTACTGCTGGCCTGGCAAGGCAGCGGTTTCGTGGAGGCCATCGGCCCGGCCCTGCTGCAGGAACCAACGGACCAGTCTCCCTTGGCCGCGGCGCGGCACTGCCTGCTGACCTTGACCGCCCGCTTCGAAACCAAGGCGTCCATCGCCGCCGACACCCTGCTGCGCTCTACCGAGACGCTGCGCGCCCGTAAGCTGGCCAAGATGGTGGATATGGAACGCGACCTGGCCCAGGTGATGGCGGAACGATGGCCCGACCGCGCGGCGGAGGAACTGCGGGTTGCGGCCATGCTGGCGATCGGCGCCCTGCGCCTGGCGCAGGAGGAGTGGCGTCTGGACCACGCGGCCCATCCAGACACAGCCCGCCCCCTGGCCGAGCACCTGAAGGCCACGTTCGCCCTGTTGGACCGGCAGGTGCCGTCCACGGCCTAGGATCGCCTAGAACAGCCGGCGCCAGTGCAGCACCACCAGGGACACCAGGATGGTGAAGACCATGACGCCGCAGACCCACATGAAGCCGGCGTCGTGGCCGCTCCACGGCAGGCCGCCCACGTTCATGCCGAAGATGCCGGTGATCAGGTTCACAGGCAGCAGGATGGTGGTGACGATGGACAGGATATAGAGGTTGCGGTTGGTGGCCTCGCTGAAGCGGTTGGACAGCTCGTCCTGCAGCAGGCGGGCGCGTTCCTGCACCAGATCGAGATCCTGGCCGACGCCGTCCAGCCGGTCGATGCCCTGGCGCAGGCGGGCCTGATCCTCCCCCCCGCACCAGCCGGGCAGGCGGCCCAGCGCCACGTTCAGCGCCGTGCGCTGCGGGCCGATGTGGCGGCGCAAGCGGGCGGAGGTGCGGCGGATGCGCCCCAGCTTCTCCCCCTCATCCTCCAGCCGGTCGGCCAGCAGGGCGTCCTCCACATCATCGACATCGTTGGCCAGCTCACTGACCTCCGCCGCCACCGTGTCGGTTAGGTGGAACATGAGGTGGGCGATCAGGTCGACGGCGCTGGTGGGCGCCAGGCCTTGGCTGATGGCGCGGCGCAGCTGGTCCACCGCCATCAGCGGCTGGCGCCGGGCGGTGATGACCAGGTGGGAATCCATATACAGGCGCAACTGGCCCAGGCCGCCGGCAGGGTCATCGAAGCGGTGGTGCAGGTCGGCCAGAACGCCGGTGAGGCCGTCGCCCACCGGTTCCAGGCGGAAATGACTGTCCTGGCCCAGCAGCGCCTGGCGGGCGCCCCGCGGCAGGGTGGGCATGGCCTCGATCCACTGCCGCGCCCGCACGTCCACCAGGTTGAAATGCAGCCAGAGCAGGCCGCCGGGTTCCGCCATGGCGTCGTTGATGCCGGGCCAGGGGACTGGCGCCACCGTTCCGTTGCGGATCAGGAATCCGCAGATCAGTCCGTGTTCCTCGCTGATGTCCGACGCCGCGCGCGTGCCCATGGCCCCTCCGCCTATCGGGGCGGCCCCAACGCCGCCGCCCCTTCCCTGTGATGCCGGGCGGAAACGGCCAACGTCAATGCCTTGGAATCTTACGACTTTGTGACAGGACCGCCCCAGGCCCTGCGACGCGATGGCGTGCGTCGCTTTGCCGCAAGAAAGCGCGACGATCAGAAGGGCTTGCCGATCACCAGGACCAGGATGCCCACCACCGCCAGCACGATCAGGGCGGGCATGAAACGGCCCAGGGCGGTGCGGCGGCGCCCCTCCCCGGCCGCCAGGCGGCGCAGGGCGCCGGCCTGGGCGCCGTGCAGGCCCGACAGCGCCGTGACCAGCGCCAGCTTGGCCCACAGCCAGCCGGCGGAGGGCAGCCAGCCGCCCTGGACCGCCAGGGTCAGGCCCAGGCCCCAAACCAGCAGGATGGCCGGTCCCGTCACCCAACGATGCCAGGCCCGCGCCGCGCGCCAGAAGGCGGGCGACAGGGCATCGGCGCTGGGCACGAAGGCCAGCAGCAGGGCCGCCGCCAGCAGGCCCGCCACGAAGGTGACGGCCGCGGCGGCGTGCAGCGATTCCAGCCAGAGGTAGGGCATGGGTCCGGGTTCCCGATCTTAAGTCCGCCCCCTTGATACACCAGCCGCCAGCCTGCCGGATGGGGCCAATTTGACCAAGCGGAACGGCCCCGGATCGCTCCGGGGCCGCCAACCGCATCATCTTGCGACGTCTTAAACCTGGGCCAGGCCGCCGTCGGCGAACAGTTCGGCGCCGGCGACAAAGCTGCTGTCGCTGGAGGCCAGGAACAGGGCGGCCTTGGCGATCTCCTCCACCTCGCCCACGCGGCCCAGGGGCACCTGGCTGGCCATGTAATCCAGCAGGCCCTGCTGCTGGGCGGCGTCCGGGCCGGCCAGTTCCACCAGGCCCGGCGTGCGGATGGGGCCGGGGCTCAGCACGTTGACGCGGATGCCGCGTTCCTTCAGGTCCAGGGTCCAGCTGCGGGCCAAGTTGCGCACCGCCGCCTTGCTGGCGCTGTAGACGCTGAAGGCCGGCGTGCCGGTGCTGCCGGCGGTGGAACCGGTCAGGATGACCGAGGCGCCGTCCACCAGCAGGGGCAGGGCCTTCTGCACCGTGAACACCACGGCCTTCACGTTGCGGCCGAAGATGTCGTCGTAGTGTTCCTCGGTGATCTGGCCCAGGGGCAGCATGGTGCCGCCACCGGCGTTGGCGAACAGCACGTCGATGCGGCCGGCCTGGGCCTTCACCTGTTCATAGAGGCGGTTCAGGTCTTCCGCCTTAGCGCTGTCGGCCTGGACGCCGGTGGCGTTGGGGCCGATGGCCGCCACCGCCGCCTGCAGTTCCGGGGCGCGGCGGCCGGTGATGAACACCCGGGCGCCTTCGGCGGCGAAGGCCTTGGCGGTGGCGAGGCCGATGCCGCTGGTGCCACCGGTGACGACCGCGACCTTGCCTTCGAGTTTGCGAGCCATTTTATCTTTCCTTTCAGTGCCTTGGTTTGTGCCGCCCGTCTCTGTCCGTGGTGGGCGGCGGCTGATGGACAAAAGATGTCGCCAAACCCGAATTTCTAAAATAGAAAGGATTGAAAATTATCGTTGCAGGTTTGATGCGATGACCAAGGTGCCGGATTTTGAAGGCCTCGCCATGTTCGCCAAGGTGGCGGAGGAACGGTCCTACGCCGCCGCCGCCCGGGCCATGGGCGTGTCGGTCGCCACCGTGTCGCGCGGCGTCAGCCGACTGGAGGACAGGCTGGGTGCCCGCCTGTTCAACCGCACCTCGCGCCGCCTGGCCCTGACCGACGTGGGCGCCGCCCTGGCCGCCCGGGCGTCCCAGCTGTATGCCGAGGCCGAGGCGGTGGAGGACGCGGCGCGGGAGCTGTCCAGCCGGCCGCGCGGCACCATCCGCCTGGCCGTGCCCATGTCCTTCGGCGTGCGCTGGGTGGCGCCGCTGTTGCCGGCCTTCCTGCGCGCCTATCCCGAGATCACCGTCGATTTGCACCTGAGCGACGCCACGGTGGACCTGATCGGCGAGGGCTTCGACGCCGCCCTGCGCATCGCCGTGCTGACCGACAGTTCTCTGGTGGCGCGCCAGCTTTGCCCCATCGCCCGGCACATCGTGGCCGCCCCGGCCTACATCGCCCGCTACGGCCGCCCCCGGCATCCGGGCGAACTGGCGGCCCATCACTGCCTAGGCTACGCCTACCGCGCCCGCCAGGACGTCTGGCGCTTGATCAACACCGATGGGGAGGAGGTGGCCGTGACGCCCACCGGCCCCTTGCGCGTCACCAATGGGGAAGCGCTGCTGCCCACCGTGCTGGACGGCCTGGCCATCGCCGAGTTGCCGGAGTTCCTGGCGGCTGAATACCTGGCCGACGGCCGGCTGGTGGATCTGTTGGACGGCTGGTCGATGCCCCTGGGCGGGCTGTACCTGGTGACCCCCACTACCCGCGCCCGCCCCGCCAAGGTGGAGGCGCTGGCGGATTTTTTCATCAAGCACATGGCCCGCCCCGCGTGGCGCCAGCCGCGATAGGAATCCCCGCCTGCCGCCAGCCGCGAAAGGAACCCCCGCGTGGCGCCAGCCGCGAGAGGAACCCAAGCCACTGCCCGGGGTTCACACCCGGGGTTTACAGCGGCAACCGCGGGAGACGAGACATGACCGAGAAAGCGGAGTTTCCAGTGTCCAAGGTGCGCCGCTATCTGGAACCGGGCCCCATCGTGCTGCTGTCCAGCGCCCATCGGGGGCAGCGGGACATCATGGCGTTGGGCTGGCATACGATGATGGAGTTCACGCCGGCATTGGTGGGCTGCGTCATCGCCGCCGGCAACCACAGCTTCGAGCTGGTGCGGAGCAGTGGCGAATGCGTGCTGAACCTGCCCACCGCCGCCATGATCGACACCGTGGTGGGCATCGGCAACACCAGCGGGACGGAGGTCGACAAGTTCGAGCATTTCGGCCTGACGGCAGCCCGGGGGGTGAATGTGGACGCCCCGCTGATTCGCGACTGTCCCGTCAACCTGGAGTGCCGGCTGGCCGACGCCAGCCTGGTGGAGCGCTACAACTTCTTCATTTTCCAGGTGATGAAGGCCCACGCGGTGCCGCAGCCGGAACACCATGAGACCCTGCACTACACCGGCGACGGCGTGTTCATGGTGGCAGGCGGGACCGTCAGCCGCCGCGACCAGTTCCGGCCTGAACTGTTGGACTGATACCTGCCGTCGCAAAGTCGCTCTACAGCCGGGGCGCGTCCGGCATTAGGGTCGCCCTCCCAAGGATGATGACCCGGCACGTTTCATGTCGCCCCGCCTGTACCTGACCTTTCCCTTGCTGGCCGTGCTGATCTGGACCGGCAACAATCTGGTGACCAAGGCGTCGGCCGGGGCCATCCCGCCCAGCGTCATCGCTTTCGACCGCTGGCTGCTGGCCTTCGCGCTGCTGACGCCGTTCTGCCTGCGCGGGGCCTGGGCGCGGCGGTCCGTCATCCGCCAGCACCTTCCCCAGATCGCCATCCTGGGTCTGCTGGGCATGGCCTTGTATCAGGGGTTGGCCTACTACGCCGCGGCCAGTACCAGCGCCACCAACATCGGCATCTTCGTGGCCCTGGTGCCGCTGCTGACGCTTGGCCTCAGCAGTGTCTGGCTGCGGCAGAAGCACGGGCCCCTGGCCCTGGTGGGCGGGGTGGTGTCGCTCGCCGGCATCCTGTTCGTGCTGGGCCAGGGCGATTACGGCCGCCTGCTGTCGCATGGCGTGGGCCGGGGCGACGCCTTCATGCTGGGTGCCTGCGTCGCCTATGCCGGCTATGGTGTCTGCCTGAAGCGCTGGCCCCTGCCGCTGCCGGTATGGACGGCGCTGTACGTCCAGGTGGCGGCGGCGCTGGTCTTCCTGCTGCCGGGTTACCTGCTGGCGCCGCCGGCACCGGTCACGGCGGCCAACGCGGCGCTGGTCCTGTACGCCGGCATTCCGGCCTCCATCGTGGCGCCGGTGTTCTGGATGCAGGGGGTGAAGCACCTGGGACCGGGCCGCACCGCCATCTTCATGAACCTGCTGCCCATCACCACCGCCGTGCTGGCGGCCCTGCTGCTGGGCGAGGTGCTGCACCCCTATCATCTGGTGGGCGGCGGCCTGGTGGTGTTGGGCATCGTGCTGGCGCAACGCCCCACCCGCCCGCGACCGGCCGCCACTCAGCCCTGAACGGCCTCATCCCCCCGTGTAGAGGCGGATGAGGGCGGAGACGTTCTCGGCGCCATGGCCGGCCTCCCGCGCGCGTTCCAGCACCCCCAGTGCAACGTCAGCGACGGGGGTGTCGGCCTTCAGCGCATCCGCTGCCTGCGTGGCATAGCGGAAGTCCTTGGCCATCAGATCCACGGGGAAACGCACGGCGAAGTCCCCGGCCTGCATCAGGCGGGCATAGCCAGCGGCGGCCGGGCTGGCCACCGGCAGGGTGGTCAGGACATCCAGGGCGGCGGCACCGTCGAAGCCGGCCTTGGCGAGGAAACCCATCATCTCCGCCCAGGCGGCCAGCTGGATACCCAGCAGGCCGTTCACCGCCAGCTTCATCGCCGCCCCCCGGCCCACCGGGCCGACGTGGCGGACGGCCGCCGCAAGGGGCGCCAGCACCGGCTGCGCCCGGTCGAAGGCCTCACGCCCGCCCCCAGCCAGGACGATCAGCTTGCCATCCTGCGCCTGGGGCAGGCTGCCCACCACCGGCGCCTCCAGGAAGCCCGCCCCGGTGGCGGTCACCGCCGCCGCCAGCTGGGTGGCCCAGGCGGGGGAGACGGTGCTGCACTCGATGGCGACAGCGTCCTTGCCTAGGCCCCCCAGGGCGCCGGTCGTGTCATCCAGCCACACAGCCCGGGACGCCGTGTCATCGGCCACCATGGTGATGACGAAGTCCGCCCCCGCCGCGGCTGCGCGCGGATTGGCGGCAGCGGTGGCGCCGAGCGCTGTCAGGTCCGCCGTCGCGGCGGGCGAGCGGTTCCACACCGTGACGGCGTGACCCGCCCTGACCAGGTTCGCGGCCATGCGGGCGCCCATGGCGCCCAGGCCCAGGAATGCGACCTTGCTCATGTTTTCAATGCTCCTTGAAGGGCGGCTCACCAGGGAACCGTCGCGCCCGTGTAATCCAGATACTGCAGGCCAGGCTTTCCAGCCTGGGCGGTCACCACATCGACCACGCGGGGAATGCTTTCCGACACATCCAGGCTGGCGGCCGGCCCGCCCATGTCGGTGCGCACCCACCCGGGGGCGATGACCAGCAGGGTACGGCCGTGCGCCGGCTGCCGGGCGGCGTAGGAGCGCATGAGGGTGTTCAGCGCCGCCTTGCTGGCGCGATAGACCTCCCACCCGCCGCTGAGGTTGTTGGCCACGCTGCCCAGGCCGGAGGACATGACGGCGATGGTGCCCTTGGGCGTCACCAGCTGGCCCAGCACCTCGACACAGCGCATGGGCGCCAGGGCGTTGGTCACCTGGATGCGGACGAATTCCTCGGTCGACACCCCGCCGATGGTCTCTTCCGGGTTGTTGGTGACACCGGCGTTGACGAACAGCACGTCGACCCGGCTGCCTTCGAGGCGCCGGCGCAGGGCTGCGATCTGGTCGGCATGGACGATGTCCACCGTTTCCACCGTCAGGCGGCCCTGCGCCTCGCCGGCCAGTTCATGCAGGGGCCCCGGCTCGGCACCGGGACGGACGGTGGCGATAACCTGCCAGCCGCGGGTCAGATACTCCTGGGCCAAGGCCAGGCCCAGGCCACGGGAGGCGCCAACGATGAAGGCGGTGGGGGAAGCGGACATGGGAGGGGACCCTTTCTGCTAGGGGCGCCGGCCGCCCCGGTGCACGCCGGGATCGGGCCATGAGGAAGAGGAGACGCCTGATATGGGGCGGCCCCGGCGAAAGTCAGGGGGCGAAAGTCTCCGGGGGCCTGGGAATAAGCATGCCGCAGCGCGCCCGACGCGCGCGATTGACGATGAGTCATCAGGCGGCTGACCCGTCGTCATAGCCACCAGGCTTGACCTCATTTTACCCGGGTATTATATCTCCCGCCAGGATATCACCCGGGTGAAACAGGATCGCGCCATGCAGAGCCAGGACAGGAAGACGGCCATCGCCGACTACAAGAAGCGAGAGGATGAGCCCGGCATCTACGCCCTGCGCTGCGCCGCCCTGCCGGACACCGTGTGGGTGGGGCCGACGCCGACCCTGGACACCATCCGGAACCGGCTGTGGTTCAGCCTGCGCCACGGCGGCCACACCCACCGGGGCCTGCAAGCCGCCTGGAACACCCACGGGGCCGACGCCTTCACCTTCGAGGTGCTGGAACGGCTGGAGCCGGAGGAAAGCCCCTATCTCGCCCGCGCCCAACTGAAGGACCGCGCCGCCCACTGGCGGGCGGCGCTGAAGGCGGAAGGGATTTGATCCACGCCGCATTTGATCTCAACCGATCAAATGCCCTTCAAACGCCGGGCGCCGATATCCATCGGCTTGGCTTATCCTCGCCTTTCAGTCCGCTAACGCTTCCCAAAAGGCTCCGGCGGCCGCAGTCGCGGCCTACGGCATGAGCGGAAGCTCATGCCGTCAGCTTCCGCCTCACCCTGGCCGCTTCGGGATATCGAGGCCCCGCTGCACCGCCGGACGCGCCAAGCCGCGTTCCAGCCAAGCCGGAACGTTCTTGAGGCTGTCGTAGTCGACCAGCTCACCCGCGCCGTAGAAGCCCACCAGGTTGCGCACCCAGCCCAGGCAGGCGATGTCGGCGATGGTGTACTCCTCGCCCATGATCCAGGGGCGGTCGGCCAAGCGGCCCTCCAGCACGCCCAGCAGGCGCTTGGATTCGTCGGCGTAGCGCTTCAG
The DNA here is from genome assembly GCF_007828035.1 of Nitrospirillum amazonense. Lineage (GTDB taxonomy): Bacteria > Pseudomonadota > Alphaproteobacteria > Azospirillales > Azospirillaceae > Nitrospirillum > Nitrospirillum amazonense. The sequence goes on from NZ_VITV01000004.1 coordinate 308,824, forward strand.
GGGGCGCTTGTCCTCATAGTCCTTGCCGGCGAATTTGTGGAAGAAGCCCACCTGGCCGAACATGGGACCGATGGCCGCCATCTGGAAAAACACCCATTGCAGGGTCTCATAGCGGGCGGTCGCGCCGGCGGGCAGGAACTTGCCCGTCTTTTCCGCCAGATAGACCAGGATGGCACCGGACTCGAACAGGGCGATGGGCGTGCCCTCCGGCCCGTTGGGGTCGATGATGGCCGGGATCTTGCCGTTGGGGTTCAGCGACAGGAATTCCGGCGTCCAGCTCTCGTTCTGCATGATGTTGACGAGATGCGGCTCGTAGGGCAGCCCGGTCTCCTCCAGCATGATGGAGACCTTCACGCCGTTGGGCGTGGGCAGCCCATAAAGCTGGATGCGGTCGGGATGCTGGGCCGGCCAGCGGCGGGTGATGGGGAAGGCGGACAGGTCAGTCATCGGGGCTTCTCATCAGTCGGCTCAGGATGCGGCATTGAACCGCCAATCGGCCCCCGCTTCAACGCCCCCGCTTCAACGCCCTCGCTTCAACGGCCGCGGTCACAACGCGAAAGAAAAGGGCGGCCACCCGCGACCGCCCTTTCCCATGACCTTGGATGCCGGCCTTACTTGGCCTGGACCACGTCCACCACCTTGGCGTCGGGCTCGCTCCAGCCCTTGGCGCCGGTATGGCCCAGGCTGTGGCTGGCCTCAGACCAGCTGAGTTCGGTGACGTTGCCGCCGCCCTGCTCATAGGCGTAGGTGAAGCCGTCGTCCTGGAACAGGGTGAAGCGGCCATCGGCCCCCGGATAGACCTTCACCTTGGCGATGGTCTGCTTCTGGTGCGTGTTCTCGATGGGGGAGCCCAAGGGCAGGATGGACCCGGCCTTCACGAACACCGGGATGCGGTCGATGGGCGCCGCCACCGTCACCGTCTGGCCGCCGGTGTAGCGCTTGTCCGTCCAGAAGTCGTACCAGTCGCCGCCTGCCGGCAAGTACACCTGCTTGGTCGTCGCCCCCTGCTCCGTCACCGGGGCCACCAGCAGGGCGGGGCCGAACATGTATTCGTCCCGCATGTCGGTGACGGCCGGGTCGTTGGGGAAGTCCAGCGGCAGGGCCCGCAGGAAGGGCGCGCCCGTCTTATAGGTCTTGTAGCCCAGAGAATAGATGTACGGGATCAGCTGGTAGCGCAGCTTGACGTACTTTTCCAAGATGGCCTGGGCGTCGGGCCCATAGGACCAGATCTCGTTGGCCGGGCGGCTGCCGTGGGTGCGCAGCACCGGCAGGAAGGTCGCGTACTGGAACCAGCGGGTGTACAGCTCGGGATAATCGTCATAGCCGCCGACGACGCCGCGCGCCGGCGTCGGGTCAAGCAGCGGCGCCTTGGCGGGCTTATGCTCTTCCGGCAGGTACTGCCAGCCGCCGGTGTCGTTGCTCCAGTAGGTGATGCCGCTGGCGGCGAAGTCCAGGCCCGTGGGCACCTGGCGCTTGAACGCGTCCCAGGTGGGGGTGATGTCGGAGGACCAGACGATGGCGCCGTTGCGCTGCACGCCCAGATAGGCGTCGCGCGACAGGATGACGGTGCGCTTGTCCTTGAAGTCGCGGCGGAAGCCGTCATACAGCGCGCTGGTGTGGAACAGCGGGTAGACGTTGAAGTACTTCGTGCCCGGCCCGATGTGGTAGTAGCTGCCGTTGGGCGGCAGGTCCGGCTCCGTCTCGTCCGACCACAGGCTGTCGAACCCCTGGCTCAGGATGTTGTCGCGGATGGTGTTCCAGTACCACTTGGCGGCGTCGGGGTTGGTGGTGTCGATGTCCGACCCGGCCTTGTCATAGGGCAGGCCGTTGGTGGGAGTGCCGTCGGCCTGGGACAGGAACCAGCCGTTCTTCTTCAACAGATCGTAATAGCGACCGTCGGATGTGAAGCGCGGCCACACGCTGATCATGGTCTCGAACCCCATGTCGTGCAGTTGCTTGTTCATCGCCTTGGGGTTCGGCCACAGCTCCGGCACGAAATCGAACTGGCCCATGATGGTGTAGTAAAACCAGTCCACCACCAGCACGTCGGCCGGGATGTGGCGCTCACGATAGCCCTTGGCGACGTCCAGCACCTCCTGCTGCGAACGGTAGCGCTGCTTGGACTGGATGTAGCCGTAGGCCGACTTGGGCAGCATGGGGGTGGCGCCGGTCAGCTGGCGGTAGCCGGCGTAGATCTCGTCCGGCGTCTTGCCGGAGATGACGAAGAAGGAGACGCGGTCGCCCACCTCGGACGTCCAGCGGGTGACCTCATTGAAGCCCGGCTCGATGGTCGTCTTGGACGGGTTGTCCCACAGCAGGCCGTAGCCGTAGTTGGTGATCATGAAGGGCACGCAGGTGCTCTGCCCGCCCGAGGCGTTGTAGTCGTTCCAGCAGCGCACCACATGGCCGCGATGGTCCAGGAAGCCCTCCTGGTTCTGGCCCAGGCCGTAATAGTGCTCATCCGCCGGCGAGGCGAAGGTGCCGTTCACGGTGTAAAATTGCTCATCCGTGGGCCGGCGGTCGTGCAGCAGCTGGCTGTTGCCATCCTTGAAGTTGGGCACGCCCATGGACCAGCCGGTGAAGTCCAGGATGGTCTTGCCCGCCGCGTCCTTGAACAGGATGTGGGCGCCATTGGTGGTGCCGCCGAAATAACGGCTGATGTCCACGGCGGTCTGCTGCGGCGCCACGGCGTGCGGCGGCGGGTGCCAGCCGACGATGGTGGCCGACATCTGGCCGGACTTCAGCACGGTGTCCCCGCGCTCATCCTGGCCTTGCGTCCAGCCGGCGGTGTTGGTGCCGGGGATGATGCCGTAGCCGGGGCCGGCCAGGGCCGCGTCCTTCTTCAGGCTGAGGGTGACGCGGATGATGTTGGGGCCGTAGGGCTCCAGCACCAGGGTCTGTTCCTGGGTCTTGGTCGACTGGTCCACCACCACGGCGGCGGTAACATCCCTGTCGGCCGCGAGCGCGGGCGCGGTCAGGGCCGAGGCGGCGGCGCCCAGGCCCATGGCCAGTGCCAAGCCCCGGTAAATCAACATGGATTTCGGTGTGGCGCCGCGCGTGGGCTGCCCCTGCGTCTTCATGGTCCGGATTCCCCCTGGAGGATTCTTATAAATCATATGATAGCGGTACCATCGGCCATGCCCAGGCCGGGGTCAACCCGAAACTCCCCGTCCCAGCTCCCGGTCCCGCCGTGGTCCATCGTTCCGGCACAGCAACAGTCCGTGCCGCCGTTATGCCCTATCGCGCGGGCCCGCCACCGCTTAGATGTAGGACGATGACGGGTGCGCCGATGCCGCGCCCCGGTGAGATTTGCCCGGAGGGACCGGCCGATGAGCCCGCTGAAGACTCTGAAACGCCTGCACGCGGCCTATCGCGACGACATCGCGGACCTGACGACGCGCCGCCCCCTGCCCGGGCCCGCCCTGCCGCAGCTGAGCCCCTTCCTGCTCCTGAACCACCATGGGCCGCAGGTCTATCCGCCCAATAACGGCGGCCTGCCCTTCGGCCCTCACCCCCACCGGGGTTTCGAGACGGTGACCTTCATCCTGGAGGGGGAGCTGACGCACGCCGACAGCGCCGGCCATGAAAGCGTTATCAGGGCTGGCGGCGTGCAGTGGATGACGGCCGGGCGCGGCGTGGTGCATTCGGAGCTGTCGCCGGCCGAATTCCGCCGCAAGGGCGGGCCGCTGGAGATATTGCAGCTGTGGGTGAACCTGCCGGCCCGGCTGAAGTTCTCGGACCCCGGCTATACCGGCCTGCAGCGCGACGCCATCCCGGCCCTGCCCACCCCCGACGGGCGCGGCACCGTAAACCTCATCTCCGGGAACTGGGGCGGGATGAGCGGCCCCGTCACCTCACTGACCGGCGTGTTCATGAGCACGGTGACCTTGAGCGCCGGCGGTACCGTGCGCTTTGACGGCGCCGCCGGCCGCAATGTCTTCCTTTACGTCGTGCGCGGCGCGATCAGCGTGGGCGGCGGCACCGCTCCCGCCCACCAGCTGGTGGAACTGAGCCTGGAAGGCGACGCGGTGGAGATCACGGCGCAGGAAGACGCGGTGCTGCTGTTCGGCCATGGCGAGCCCATCGCCGAACCGGTGGTGGCCCATGGCCCCTTCGTCATGAACACCCGGGAAGAGATCATCGCCGCCATCCGCGATTACCAGGCGGGATTGTTCGAGTAATCCCTCAGGCGGCGGCCCCGGTCGGGGCCTATGGCGGCGTGGGACTCATGCCGCCGGGCGGTGGGGATTGGTGAAGATCGCCTCCACCGGCAGGCCGAACAGCGCAGCGATGCGATAAGCCAGGTCCAGCGACGGGTCGTGCTTCTCCGTCTCCAGGGCGTTGACCGCCTGGCGGGACACGCCCAGCCGCTCGCCCAGATCGCTCTGCGTCCAGCCGCGCTCGGCCCGCAGGACCTTCAACGTGTTCCGCATCAGCGCGTACTCCGGATGAAGGGCGAGACGATGCAGAAGGCCACCCAGAAGATGGCGTAGACCATGTAGCCCGGCAGGTGGTCCACCCGCGCGAAGGTTTCCAGGAAGCCCCAGGCGCTGGCGACGATGAAGGCCAGGCAGGCGGCGATGATGAAGCGCCGGGCCAGCAGTGCCCGCATGAACTCATCCACCTGGGTCATGAGCCTTAGCGTCGCCCACAGCTGCACCGCGATGCAGCCCACCGGCACCAGGATCGCCGCCCACAGCAAGGGCCCGTCCAGCTGCGATTGGCCCCAGCTGATGGCCTTGATGGACAGGACGTAGAGGACCGCGGTGGCGATCGAGGTGAAAATGTAGCGCCGCGAGGCGGGAGGGAAGAGAACGGCGACGGACATGATGTCATGATCTCCTGACGTTTTGTCAGGTAAACATGACTCCATTTTTATGTCAGGTCAACCTGACTTTTGACTCCTCAGAATCTACTACGCGCCTTCCCCCGAGTCGCGCCCCGGCACATCCGGCATAGGGGTGCGCATCCCCGCCTTTCGGATAGGGTCGCCCGATAAGAAAGCCTTAAGGAAACCGCCTTAATATCCCGCATACCAGGTGGGACAAGACTCAGGCCTTCCCTTAGGACGGCCGTGCTAGACTAAATAACCCGCCCGGTTTTGAACCGTGAACCGTTGCCGTCCCAGTATTCACTTTGATCCCAGCACTAGCGCTGGCCACAGGAACTCGCCCCGGAATGACCCGCGACGATGAACGCCTGCCCCGTGACCGCCGCCGCGGCGCCATGCTGCGTGGCGTGCTGGCCGGCGCCTTCCTGGCGCTGGCGGCCGCCACGGCGCTGCCGCAGGCGGCCTGGGCCGGCGAAGGCGGCGGTCAGAAGTCGGAAGATCCGGAGGTCCTGCGCAAGATCAAGATGAGCCCCATGCTGCTGCCGGGGAAGGACCGCTTCTCCTACGTCCGGCTGCAGGTGATGCTGGTCGTGCGCATGAGCAAGCATCTGAATGAGGACGTCGACCTGGTCACCAACCTCAAGCCCCGCATCAATGGCGAGCTGACCGAGGCCCTGACCGTCGACCACCTGACCCATAACCGCCTGAACACCGCCGACGTCCAGGCCCTGAAGGGCCGCATCATGGAAGTGGCCAACGAGGCCGTGGGCAAGCCCCTGGTGGACGAGGTCCTGATCGTCAGCCTGCTGGTCGGCTGATTGAATTCCGGACGCCCGAGCCTTGCGCGCCCCGGGGCTGTGCAAGCCGCCCAAACCTGCTATAACCCGCCCCGGCGTCTCCGTAGCTCAGCAGGATAGAGCACAGGATTCCTAATCCTGGGGCCGTGGGTTCGAATCCCGCCGGGGACACCATTCCCCCGCCCTCATAAATCTGTGCCCAGGCGAATGCCCGCCACCGTGATGGCGCACCCAGTGCTCGCCCTTGTCATTACTTGAGGGGAGCAAGCACCGAAGGTGGCAGCGCCATCAGTGATGCGAGATGCGCCATTTCCTGACGCTGTTCTTGGTTTAACAGCAGTTCCATATCCGAGATCGTTTCTATCAACTCTTCGAAGGCGATACCGAATTCGTTGTGGTCGATATAGTCCCGCATGGATTCTCGCTTAATGTCAGGTAGACCGGCGATCGACATCACCAAGGAACCCAGGTGTTCCTCCAGGATTTCCCACAGCGCTAAAAAGTCCGTCGTCGCCATCCATCCTCCCCCGCCTACAAAAAGGGGCAGAGACTTCTCCCCGCCCCTTCGGCTCTTCAAGCGCTCGCCCTCACTTCAAATTGTCGATCGTCACCCCCGGCAGGGTGTCCGCCGGCGTGAAGCCGAAGATGCGGCCGTAGAAGTACAGCTCCGCCTCCTGCGCGCGGATGATGCTGTCGGCCTTGCGGAAGCCGTGCTGCTCGCCCTCGAACTCGATGTAGGAGACGGGCACGCCCTTGGCCTTCAAGGCATTGACGATGCTGCGCGACTGCGCCGGGGGCACCACCGCGTCCTCCGACCCCTGGAAGGTGATGAGCGGGGCGGAGAAGCCGTCTAGGTGCTGCAGGGGGCTGCGGGCGTCGTAGACGGCCTTGCCTGCTGGGTAGGGGGCCACCAGGCTGTCCAGGTAGCGGCTTTCGAACTTGTGGGTGTCCTTGGCCAGGGATTCCATGTCCGACACGCCGTAATAGTTGGCGCCGGCCTTGAACACCTTGGTGAAGGCCAGGGCCGCCAGGGTGGTGTAGCCGCCGGCGCTGCCACCCCGGATGGCGGCGCGGTTGGCGTCGGCCAGGCCGGCCTTGTCCAGGTAGGCCACCACGGCAGTGGCGTCCTGCACGTCGGTGATGCCCCAGTTGCCGCGCAGGCGGTTGCGGTAGGCGCGGCCGTAGCCGGTGCTGCCGCCGTAGTTCACATCCACCACGGCGAAGCCGCGGCTGGTCCAGTACTGCACGCTCATGTCCATTGAGGGCTTGGCCGCGCTGGTGGGGCCGCCATGCACCTTGACCAGCAGGGGCGGCTTCTCCCCCGCCGGGGCCTGGAAGGCGGGGTTGGTGGGGGCGTAGTAGAAGGCGTGGGCCGTCCGCGCCTGGCCGTCCGGACCGGGCGCGGTGGGGAATTCGATGGGCCGGGCGCGCGACACCAAGCCGGCCTCCAGGCCTTCCGGCGCCGGGCGGCGCAGCACGGCGTGGGTGCCGGTCGACAGGTTGACGGTCACCACCGCCGGGGTGGCATCGGCGAAGCTGGCGATCATGACCGCCTGGTCGGGTCCCAGCAGCCGCACGCCGGTGATGCCGACGAAAGGCAGGTCCAGATCATGCGCCTTGCCCGTCTTCAGCTCGATGACGGCCAGCCTGTCCAGGCCCTGGCTGCTGTAGCGCGCCACCGCCTGGCCCCGGCCCGTCAGGGCATAGGTGGTCAGGCCCAGGTTCCACAGGGGACCACCGAACTCCGCCGTCTTGGCCAAGACGGGGCGGGTGGCGCCGTCGTGCCAGGCGTACAGGTTCCACCAGTCGCTGCGGTCGGAGATGAAGTAGAGGGTGCCGTCGGCATCCCACTGCGGTTCCAGCACCGATTCGTCATGGCCGCCGGCCACCGCCGTCGGGTTGCCCAGACCCTGGGGCGTGACGTCGGCAACGTAGAGCGTGGTGGTGTCCCAAGGCATGTTGGGGTGGGACCAGGCGATCCAGGCCAGGCGCTTGCCATCGGGGCTGGGGCGCGGATACGCCACGAAGTCGGTGCCGCCGAACAGCACGGTACCGGCATCACCCGGCCGGTCCACCGCCAGGCTGACGATGGCGTTCTTGGCCTCCCCCGGGGCGCTGTGGTCCTCGCGGACGCAATAGAGGTGGCCGGGCGCGCCCGCCACGCAATCGGCATAGCGGTAGCCCTCCGGCGTCAGCGGCTGCGGCGCGCCGCCCGCCTCGGGCACGGTGTACAGGCGCTGGTCGGCGAAGTTGCTGAAGTACAAGCGGCCGCCGGCCAGACCACCGCCAACGGCCAGCAGGGCGCCGCCGCCATATTCATGGACGCGGGTGCGGGCGTTGACCTCCGGCCCCGTCAGCTCGCGAATGCCGCCTTGGCCGTCGGGGGTCACGATGGCGTAGCGGCCCTTTTCCGCGGGGCGGCTTTCCAGCCAGTAGGGCACACCGCCGTCCACCATCAGGTCACCCAGGCGGATCTCGCTGCCGGCCAGGCGGGCGGCGGTGATGGGCGAGGCCCAGGTGCCGTAAGCGGCGGTCTTCTTCTCGGCGGCGGTCGCGTCCGTCATGCCAGTCACCAATCCCATCAGCATCGCCGCCACCGCGGCCCGTTTCAGCCCCATGCCCCTTATTTTCATTCGCCCTGGCCCCATCTGCCTGGTTATCAAAGGGATGCCCCCGCATCGCCGGGCAGTGTGCCCCAAGCGCGGCGCCCGCGCCAACGCCGATGCGGGGGGCCCATGCGGGCGGGCCGCTTGACGACGAGGCGCCCAAGGTCGATCTAAGCCCCTGTTCCATCATTCCACGCACCGCCAGGGAGAGGCCCCATGGGCATCGCCGTTCGCCAGCTCGCCCCGCGCAAGGCCCCCATCCGCACGGCGGATGGTCTGGTCCAGGCCGGACTGGCCGAGGCGTCGGCCCTGCCTGTGCTGGAACAGGTGGCGGCCAGCTTCGCCGTCTCCGTCACCGACCAGGTGGCCGGCCTGATCGACCCCACCGACCCGAACGACCCGGTGGGACGCCAGTTCATTCCCAGCGGGCACGAACTGGAAACCACCCCGGGTGAACTGGCCGACCCAATCGGCGACGGGCCGCACAGCCCGGTGAAGGGCATCGTCCACCGCTATCGCGACCGGGTGTTGCTGAAGGCCGTCAACGTCTGCCCGGTCTATTGCCGCTTCTGCTTCCGGCGGGAGATGGTGGGCCCGGGCAGTGAGACCCTGGACGGCGCGGAACTGGACGCCGCCCTCGCCTATATCGCCGAACACAAGGAAGTGTGGGAGGTCATCCTGACCGGGGGCGACCCGCTGATCCTGTCGCCCCGCCGCCTGGCCGAGATCGTCACCCGTCTGGATGCCATCCCCCATGTCGGCATCGTCCGCTTTCACACCCGCGTGCCCGTGGTGGACCCCGACCGCGTGACGCCGGAGCTGGTCGCCGCCCTGAAGGGCAAGCGCATCGCCAGCTGGCTGATGCTGCACGCCAACCATTGGCGCGAGCTGGACGACACCGCGCGCGGCGCCATCGCCCGCCTGGTCGACGCCGGCATCCCGCTGCTGTCGCAGACCGTGCTGCTGAAGGGCCTCAACGATGACGCCGAGACCCTGACCCGCACCTTCCGCGCCCTGGTCCAGGCGCGGGTGAAGCCGCACTACCTGCACCAGGGGGACCTGGCCAAGGGGACGGGCCATTTCCGCACGACGATCCAGCGCGGCCGCGCCCTGATGCGCGAGTTACGCGGCGATGTCTCCGGCCTGTGCCAGCCCACCTATGTGCTGGACATCCCCGGCGGCCACGGCAAGGTGCCCCTGACCGCCGACTATCTGGTGCCGGATGGTGAAGGCGGCTGGACCGTCACCGACCCGCGCGGCGGCCGGCACGCCTATAGCGAAGAGGGTGAGTAGGGTCTGGCGCTAACCGGCATCCCCGAATAGCCCCGCATACCACCAAGCTGTGGGCCGGCGGAGCCATTCACGGTTGGCATCCGTCTCGAACTTGGCCAACTGCCGTGCCTTGACACCGTAGCGATGGCATAAAGCGAGCAGCTGCATCAGTTCATCGTCGTTGGGTGCGTGCTTGAGTTGGACGACAAGGCCGCGCGCGCCGTCACCGAAGAACTTCCCCACACAGGTGATGCTGGCCAGCCAGTGAAAGAACACCCGTTCGTCGCTGTCATCCAGGTAATGAACCCCGCTGTCCATTTGGGTCAGGGTCAGGAAATCGTCTTTCATCATCCTCAGCCCCCTTCCGGCGGCTGCGGCTGGCGGCGTTCCGGCAGCACCATGCGCACCGCCGTGCCGAAGCGGCGCACGGCGTGGAAGGCGCGGGAATGGAAGTGGCGGCGGACCAGCACCACGATCACCAGGGTCGTGGAGGCCATGAAGGCCAAGGGGTGGACGAACCAGCCCAGGGCAGCGAAGCCGAAGTAATAGGCCCGCACCCCGGCGTTGAAGCTCTGCACCGCCAGGGACAGCAGGGCCGCCGCCGCGTCCGCCGCCTCTTCCACGTCCACACTGGGCGGATGGTTGGTGGCGTCAGGCATGGCGCCGATCAGGGCGCAGGTATAGTTGTACTGCCGCACCGCCCAGGTGAACTGGAAGAAGGCGTAGACCAGCACGCCCAGCAGCAGGAACAGCTTCACCTCGATCAGGGCGCCGGATGCAGTGCTGGCCACGTGCATCTTGTCCACCAGGGCCGCCAGCCGGTCGGCGTTCACCAGGGCGCTGAGGTCGCCGGCGATCAGCAGCACGGTGGTGGAGGCGAAGAAGGAAACGCTCTGGATCAGATGGCCCAGCAGCTGGCCGTCCAGCAGGCGGGTGTCGCGCGCCTGCATGTTGCGCATCCACACCTCGCGGACCGTGCGCATGTGCAGGTTCAGGCTGGCCGGCGCCCCCGGCAGGCGGAAGATGACATTATAGCCGCCCCACAACACGAAGAAGGTGGTGACGGCCAGAAGGTCCAGCGGCGCCAGGTCAAAGGGCATGGGCGGGGCTGCGATCAGAGAGGGATGGAAGGCCCCGCATCATGCCTTGAGCCCGCCCGCCAGGCGAGCGGAAGCTTGAGGCCCTCGCGCCGTCAGGCCGCGGGCGGCGCGTCGGCCTGGCGGTCGGGTGCGGCGTCGGCGAAGGCCGGCAGGGCCAGGCAGGCCTGGTCGATGGCCACCAGGGTGGGACAGGCCGACAGGTCGGCGTTGAAGCGCCGGGCGTTGAACATCTGCGGCACCAGGGTCAGGTCGGCCATGCCTGGTGTGTCGCCGAAGCAGAAGCGCCCGGCGTGGGGCCTCACCATCGCCTCCACCGCCGCCAGGCCGGTTTCCATCCAGTGGCGCACCCAGCGGCCTGCCCGCTCCTCATCCACGCCCATCTCACCCTTCAGGTACTTTTGGACCCGCAGGTTGTTGATGGGGTGGATGTCGCAGGCGATGGCCAGGGCCACGGCGCGCGCCTGGGCCCGGACGATGGGGTTGGCCGGCAGCAGGGCGGGAGTAGGGTGAACCTCGTCCAGGTATTCCACGATGGCCAGCGACTGGGTCAGCAGGTGGCGGCCGGTCGCGTCGTCCACCGCCAGGGTGGGCAGCTGGCCCTGCGGGTTCAGGGCCAGGTACTCCGGCTTCAGCTGTTCCCCGCCGTCGCGCAGCAGGTGCACGGGCACCTGCTCGGCCGTCAAGCCCTTCAGGTTCAGCGCGATGCGCACACGGTAGGCGGCGGAGGAGCGGAAGTAAGTATAAAGGGCGAGCGAGGCCATGGGACAGGCGGGTCCTGGAAGGGGGATGGTCAGAGGACGGGGGCCGGAACGGGCTCGGGCGCCACCGGCTGGGGCCGGTATTCCGCCACCGTCTGCTCGATGGCGCCGAAGATGCTGGCGCCGGCCGCGTCCCGCATCTCGATGCGCACGCTGTCGCCGAAGCGCAGGAAGGGCGTCTTGGGCTGCCCCTGCAGCAGGGTTTCCACCGTGCGCACCTCGGCCAGGCAGGAATAACCCACGCCGCCTTCCGTGATGGGCTTGCCCGGGCCGCCGTCCGGCCCCCGGTTGGACACGGTGCCGGAGCCGATGATGGTGCCGGCGACCATCGGCCGGGTGCGGGCGGCGTGCGCGATCAGCTGGCCGAAGTCGAAGGTCATGTCGACCCCGGCGTTGGGCCGGCCGAACGGCTGCCCGTTGATGAAGGACAGCAGGTCCAGGTGCAGCTTGCCGTCGCGCCAGGCGTCGCCCAGGGCGTCCGGCGTCACCGCCACGGGGGCGAAGGCGCTGGACGGTTTGGATTGGAAAAAGCCGAAGCCCTTGCCCAATTCCGCCGGTATCAGGCCGCGCAGGGACACGTCGTTGACCAGCATGACCAGGCGGATCAGGCCGCGCGCCTCCGCCGCCGACACGCCCATTGGCACGTCGCCGGTGACCACCGCCACCTCCCCCTCCAGATCGATGCCCCAGGCCTCGTTGGCCATGAGGATGGGATCGCGGGGCCCGAGGAAACTGTCGGACCCGCCCTGGTACATCAGGGGATCGGTCCAGAAGCTGGGCGGCATGTCGGCGCCGCGCGCCTTGCGCACCAGTTCCACATGGTTGACGTAGGCCGAGCCGTCCGCCCACTGATAGGCGCGGGGCAGCGGCGCCATGCAGGCGGCCTCGTCGAAGGCCTCGAACGGGGCGATGCCCTCATCCAATTCGGCCGCCACCTCGGCCAGGCGCGGCGCCACCTCGGCCCAGTCGTCCAGCGCCTGCTGCAGCGTGGCGGCGATGCCCGGCACGGCGCGGCAGCGCGCCAAGTCGGCCGACACGACGACCAGGATACCGTCGCGGCCCACCTTGGCCTGCAAGGCGGCGTCCAGCGTGCGGTCCAGCGATTTCAGGGTAGCCAGCTTCATGGGGGGCCTTTCCTATCGATCCTTTCGCCCTTACGGGGTCGGCAGGAAAAGGGGCGCCCTCAAGGCGGCCGGCCATTCCAGGGGACGGCGGCGCCTTGAGACCACGAAAAACGGGGCTGTTTCCTCCCAACCCGTCTTCCACCCCCGGGGGCGCTGCCCGTTAAGGACAACCCCAATGACAGGATGGACAGCGGTCGGTTTTATCGTTTCAAATGAAACGTTATAAGTACAGTAGGCCGCGCGGGTTTCCCTGTCAAGCCGCCCCGCCACCGCCACCAACCTGTCACAGGGTGAGCCCCCCATGCCCCCCGATCTGCAGCTGAACCGCTTCCTGCCCTACCGGCTGAACATCCTGTCGAAGAAGGTCAGCCTGGCGCTGGCCACGCGGTACCAGGAACGCTTCGGCCTCAGCATTCCGGAATGGCGGGTGTTCGCCACCCTGGGCCAGGAACAGCCGCTGTCGTCCAACGACATCGTGGAGCGCACGGCCATGGACAAGGCCAAGGTCAGCCGGGCGGTGAACCGCCTGGTCGCCGCCGGCCTGCTGGACCGCCAGCCCCACCCCCGCGACCAGCGCCTGCTGCGCCTGTCGTTCAGCCACAAGGGCCGCGACCTTTACGCACAGGTGGCGCCAGAGGCTCTGGCCTGGGAGGGCCAGCTGCTGTCGGTCCTGACCGACGCCGAGCGCGCCCAGCTGTGGGCACTGATGGAAAAGCTGGAACAGCGCGTGGCGCAGGAGATCCCGGAGTCGGTGCCGCTGTCGGATAGTTTGGATTAGTTTTTTGTGTCCTCAGGCGCCGGCAGGCCCATCCGGGCCTTTGGCTGTCCTCAGTTTCCAGTCCACTGCGTTCCCCGGAAACTTCCGGCGGATGCAGTCGCATCCTACAGTGACGTGGGACTAGTCCCACGTCACCGCTTGGCACTTAAGTGTTTGAGAATAGTACTTAGACGCTAACCGACCCGGCGAAGGGCAGGTCGCGGATGCGCTTGCCGGTCAGGGCGGCAATGGCGTTGGCCACCGCCGGCCCCAAGGGCGGCACACCCGGTTCGCCGACACCGGTGGGCGGGTTGGCGCTGGGGACGATATGCACCTCCACCTTGGGCATCTCATCGATGCGCAGGCAGCGGTAGGTGTCGAAGTTGGACTGGTCGACCACGCCGTCCTTCATGGTGATGGCGCCGTACATGATGGCGCCCAGGCCATAGCCGATGCCGCCCTCCATCTGGGCCTTGACCACGTCCGGGGTGACGGCAATGCCGCAATCGACGGCGCAGACCACGCGCTCCACCTTGATGCGGCCCTTGTCATCCTGCGACACCTCGGCCACGTGGGCGACGACGGAACGGAAGCTTTCCGCCACCGCCACGCCCCGCGCCCAACCCTTGGGCAGGGGCTTGGTCCACTCGGCCTTTTCCACCGCCAGGTTCAGCACCGCCAGGTGGCGCGGATGCTTTTCCATCAGCTTGCGCCGGAAGGCCACCGGATCCTGCTTGGCCTCCGCCGCCAGTTCGTCCAGGAAGGTTTCCACGGCGAAGGCGGTGTGGGTGGACCCCACCGACCGCCACCACAGCACCGGCACGGGCGAGGTGGTGGTGTGCAGGTCGACCAGGCGGTTGGGGATGGTGTAGGGGATCTCCGCCGCCCCCTCGACCGAGGTGGCGTCGGGCTTGCCCGGCTGCTCGAACGGGCCGCCGGCCATGATGCTCTGACCAACGATGCGGTGCTGCCAGGCCAGTACGCTGCCGTCGGCACCCAGCTTGGCCTCCATGCCGTGGACATACAGGGGGCGGTAGCGGCCGCCGCGGATGTCATCTTCCCGCGACCAGATCAGCTTCACCGGCCGTCCGGCCAGCTTGCCGCCCTGCACCTTGGTGTCCGACAGCGCCTTGGCGATGGCCACGCCCTCGACAATGTAGTCGGACTCGATGTTGGCGCGGCGGCCGAAGCTGCCGCCGGCGTAGACGGTGTGGATGGTCACCTGCTCGGGCTTCAGGCCGGCCGTCTTGGCGGCGTTCATCTGGTCGATGGTCTGGAACTGGTCGCCCGCCCAGATCTCGCAGCCTTCCTTGCCCAGCTTGACCACGCAGGTCAGCGGCTCCATGGGCGCGTGGGCCAGGTAGGGGAAGGTGAATTCCGCCTTCAGGGTCTTGGCACCCTTCACCGCGTCGACATCGCCTTCCTTGGTCACCAGTTGACCGGGCTTGGGCAGCAAGGCCTTGTAATCGGCGATGATGGCGTCGGTGCCGCGCTTCTCGGCGTTGGTTTCGTCCCAGGTGACCTTCAGCGCCTCACGCCCCTGGTGCGCCGCCCAGTAGGAGGTGGCCAGCACGGCCACGCCGCGCGGGATCTCCACCACCTCGACCACGCCCTTCACCGCCTTCGCCGCCTTGGCGTCGATGGCCTGGGCCTTGGCACCGAAACGGGTCGGGCGCTGCACCACCGCCACCAGCATGCCCGGCTGGACGACGTCGATGGCGAAGATGGCCTTGCCCGTGGTCTTCTCAGCGCTGTCCTTGCGCGGCAGCTTCGTGCCCACCAGGGTAAAGTTCTTCGGATCCTTCAGCGGCACGTCGGCGGGCACGGGCAGGGTGGCCGCCTTGGCCGCCAGTTCACCGAAGCCGGCCTTATGCGTACCGGAGGAAACCACGCCCTTGGAAACGGTGATGTCCGACGCGGGTACGCCCCAGGTCTGGGCGGCGGCGGCCACCAGCAGAGCGCGCGCCGTGGCGCCGGCTTGGCGCAGCTGGGTCCAGGAGTTATAGACGGAGGTGGACCCGCCCGTGCCCTGGATGGGGCCGAAGGCGGTGTTGTTGTACAGCTTGGCGTTGGCAGGGGCGTGTTCCGCCCGCATCTGCGCCCAGTCGGCGTCCATCTCCTCCGCCACGATGGCGGTCAGGCCGGTAAAGACGCCCTGGCCCATCTCCAGATGCTTGATCAGCACGGTGACGGTGCCATCCGGCGCGACCTTGACGAAAGCATTGGGCTCGAAAGCCTTGCCGGCGACGGCGGCGGCCGCCTCTGCCCGGCGGCTGGTGCCGGTCCAGGTGAAGCCCACCATCAGGCCCACGCCGGCGCCGCCGGTGACCTGCAGGAAACGACGGCGGCTGGTATCGCTCATGTGTCCATCCGGCATGATCAGATCTCCAACGCCTTGGCCGCCTCGTGGATGGCGGCGCGGATGCGGACATAGGTGGAGCAGCGGCAGAGGTTGCCGCTCATGGCGCTGTCGATGTCCTGGTCGGTGGGCTTGGCATTATCGGTCAGCAGGGCGACGGCCGACATGATCTGACCCGACTGGCAGTAGCCGCACTGGACCACGTCCAGCTTGACCCAGGCGTCCTGCACGGCCTTGGCCACCTTGCCCTCGATGCCCTCGATCGTGGTCACCTTGGACCCGGCGATGGAACCGATGGGGGTGGAGCAGGCGCGCACGGGCTGGCCGTCGACATGCATGGTGCAGGCGCCGCACTGGGCGGCGCCACAGCCGAACTTGGAGCCCGTCTTGCCCGCGATCTCGCGCACCGCCCAGAGGAGCGGCATGTCGGGATCGGCGTCAACCGACCAGGGCTTTCCGTTGAGGGTGAGTTTGATGGGCGGCATGGATCTCAATCCCGGGGGTTCGTCGTGTAGGGCATCCCCATTCCGGATGGCTGCACCAGGCGGCACCCGGCACAGTCCCGGTCTATCCGATGCGGGCGGACAGGCGGCAAGACACGCCTTACGGAATACGGACGCGGAACGGCGGGCAACCCCATGCCCGCCGGAAGTCATGGATGTACCACGATCGTGTAGAAATGGCCAACTTGGCCAAATGGTGGACTTGCGAAATCGTCGGTTTCTTCCCATATGGTGGGCTGACGCGACGCGAGACCGTGTTCATTACTTGTGTCCCTCCGTTATTTCCAGTCAAATATAGCGTCTGTTTCGACGCGACGAATGATCAACCCCATTGTTATGGCCGGCGGAATCCATCGTGGGAGCACTAGGCGCCCGCGCGGGGCTTTTGTATCTTGTGATAACCCGTGACGACCCCTTGGCCACCAAACGGTTAACGCCCAAGGCCGGTCGCGCGGGAGCGAGACTTCGGGGTGACGTGGGGCGGGTCATGGGGCACAGGATGCGGCGCGGCTGGATGCGCCCGGCGAAGACTGTGGTGCTGGGCGTGGCGCTGGGCCTGGCCCTGGCGGCCGGCGTCCTGACAACGCCCGCCCAGGCGGCCACCCCCGGTCCCGCCAAAAGCGGCGGCACGCTGGAGCAGGTGCGCCAGCGCGGCACGCTGCGCTGCGGCGTCAACACCGGCCTGCCGGGATTCGGGGCACCGGACAGCCAGGGGGAATGGACGGGCCTGGACGTGGATATCTGCCGCGCCGTGGCCGCCGCCGTGCTGGGCGACGCCCGTAAGGTGCAGTTCATCCCCCTGAGCGGCCGCCAGCGCTTCAGCAGCCTGCTGTCGGGGGATATCGACCTGCTGTCGCGCAACACCACCTGGACCCTGAGCCGCGATGTGCAGGGCATGGACTTCGCCCCGCCCGTCTATTACGACGGCCAGGCCTTCATGGTGCGGCGGTCCTTCCGGGCGCGCAGCGTGCGCGAGCTGAACGGCGCTACCATCTGCGTGCAGCAAGGCACCACCACCGAACTGAACCTGGCGGATTACTTCCAATCCACGGGCATGAGCTACAGGCCGCTGGCCATCGAGGACTTGAGTGAGTTGGTGGCCGCCTTCTTCAGCGGCCGCTGCGACGCCTATACCACCGACGCCTCAGCCCTGGCCGCCACCCGCGCCGCGCAGACGGTCAGCGCCGACGATTATCTGATCCTGCCGGAGCTGATCTCGAAGGAGCCGCTGGCACCCGCCGTGCGCAAGGGCGACGAGCAATGGTTCGACATCGTGAGATGGACCGTCTTCGCCTTGATCGAAGCGGAGGAGCGGGGCGTCACCAAGGCCAACGTGCGCGACAACCTGGGGTCCGCCGCGCCAGGTGTGCAACGCCTGCTGGGCGTGCAGACAGGGGCCGGCCTGGGCAAGTCGCTGGGCCTGGACGATGAATGGGCCGTGCGTATCGTTTCCCAGGTGGGCAACTATGGCGAAGTGTTCGAGCGCAATGTCGGCCGCAATTCCGTGCTGCGCCTGGACCGCGGGCTGAACGCCCTGTGGAACCAGGGCGGCCTGATGTACGCCATGCCCATACGGTGATGGGAAACATAGCGATTCCGGTAGGGACCGCCCTTCCCGGCGAAAGCCGCCGTTGTATCGGCGCCGGTTTCAAGGCAAGTAGACAGCAACAGAAAATTTGACCGCGCCAAAATCGCCCCGGGTACGTCGGGGCGGCGGCACCGGCCATCGGGGGATAGGTTTCAATGCAGCAAAAGCGCTTCACGCTGTTCGTCCTGGGCGCGATGGTCGCCGGCATCGCGGTGGGCGCCGTGGGGCACAACCTGCCCGCGGCCGACGGGGCCTCGCTGGCCAGCACGCTGTCCATCCTGACGGACATTTTCCTGCGCCTGATCAAGATGATCATCGCGCCCCTGGTTTTCTCCACCTTGGTGGTGGGCATCGCGCATATGGAGGATGTGGCCGCCATCGGCCGCGTGGGTGTGAAGACCCTGGGCTGGTTCCTGCTGGCCGGCATCGTCTCGCTGATCCTGGGCCTAGTCATGGTGCAGATCCTGGAACCTGGCGTGGGCATGGCCCTGCCGGACCCCACGTCCGGCGGCAAGGCGCCCGACGCCGCCGTCTTCACCCTGAAGAACTTCATCGAGCACACGGTGCCGCGCTCGGTGATCGAGGCCATGGCCAACAACGAGATCCTACAGATCGTCGTCTTCTCCATCTTCGCGGGCATCGCCATCGCCTCGGTGAAGGAGAAGGTGCCGGTGGTGGTGCACCTGGTGGAACAGATCGCCACCGTCATGCTGAAGGTGACCAGCTATGTCATGATGTTCGCGCCCGTCGCCATCTTCGCGGCCCTGGCGGCCACGGTGACGACGCAGGGTCTGCAGGTGCTGGGCAGCTACGTGAAGTTCGTGGGCGGCTTCTACCTGGCCATGGCGCTGCTGTGGGTCGTGCTGCTGGCGGCGGCGGTGCCCTTCATCGGCGGCCGGGTTCGCGAGCTGGTCAGCGCCATCCGCCAGCCCGTGCTGCTGGCCTTTTCCACCGCCAGCTCCGAAGCCGCGTACCCGCGCACGCTGGAGCGCATGCAGGCCTTCGGCGCCGCCCGCAAGATCGTCAGCTTCGTCCTGCCGCTGGGGTATTCGTTCAACCTCGACGGATCGATGATCTACTGCACCTTCGCCACCATGTTTATCGCCCAGGCCTACGGCATCCACATCAGCATCGGCCAGCAGGTGGAGATGCTGGGCCTGCTGCTGCTGACCAGCAAGGGCATCGCCGGCGTGCCGCGCGCCTCGCTGGTGGTCATCGCCGCGGCCCTGCCCTTCTTCCACATCCCGTCGGAGGGCATGGTGCTGGTGCTGGCCGTCGATCACCTGCTGGACATGGGCCGCAGCGCCACCAACGTGGTGGGCGTGTCGGTCGCCGCCGCCGTCATCGCCAAGTGGGAGGGCCTGCTGGGCCCCGGTCATTTGGCCGATGGGGAAGAGGACATCTGACGCCGCCGCCATCTCCGAGCCATCGGGCTCCGGACATCATCGGCCCCGGAAATTATGGGGTGGCGGAAGGCCGCACCCCCACCAACGGCGGGCCCCCGGGTCCGCCGTTCGCGTTTGAGGTACCACGGGGCTGTGCGGCTAAGCGCCTGGCACGCCTGCCCTTTCCTTGGCCCCTGCGGCAGGGCGCCCTACCCCCATCGGCGGGCGACGATTCCCAGCTTCCGGCATCGTACAACCCACTGTACGGCAAGGGTATGCCGGATGGCCGCTGACATCGGCGGCCACAAACCCGACATGCCCCTGTCATAGCCGTCTGCCATGCTCATATATGCCCCATGGCGACGGATGGCTCATGCCCCGCCCCTTCTGAAGTGGGGACGGGGCCTGGAACCTCGAAGCCTGGAGCAGGCTTGGACAAAGCCCAAGAAGGGAGGGTGAGACACGATGATGGTGCACCACGAACCCCGCCTGACCGACATGCTGGAGGACCCGGTGGTCCGCCTGGTGATGGAGCGCGACGGCGTCTACCGCGATGATGTCCTGAAACTGATGGCCAGCGTGGCCCGCAAAGCCACCAAGCCCGCCGTGAAGGCGGCCGCACCCAAGGTTTCCGCAGCGGAACCGGCCCTGGCCGGCCACGCGTGAAATCAACCCTGCCGATCGGCCTTTTACATGGTTGATCTGACGATTGCCGCCCCCGGGGAGAAGATGCCGGGGTGCGGCCAGCGGAAATAGATGGAATTGGCAGGCGCCGCCTGTCCCCAAGTCCATGAATAAGATAAGCCCACAAATGAAAAAGGCGGCCGCAAGGCCGCCCGGTGAACAACCAACCCTGTTTCAGGCGTTATTGTTCGACCGGGGCCCCTGACATCTGGGCCGGTACCTTGGCCGGGGCGGCGTTGCTTTCGCCTGAGGACGACCAAGCCGCCAGCAGGATCATGCCCACGGCGGTCAACGCCAGCAGCAGCCAGCGGCCGGCGCTCTTGTCGCCAGCGGTCTTGTCCCTGGTCTTGGCCTCCGGCAGTGGCAGGTCCGCCACCGTTTCCATTGCATCGCCGTTCATCTTGCCCCCGGATGTCGAGTTCCTGGGTTGATCCTGTACGGGAACAATAAAGTTACCCGCAGGGGCCATGAAACCCCTCTTAAGGTATAAATAGTCTATCTTTTCATTAAAGGGATTCTCTGTGTCATAGATCACACACTTCGATCCCAAGGGAAATTTAAGTCGAATTATCTGTTAATGGATTAAAAGGACAAGACACCGCTGTCTGATGCCAGGATGGCGATGCCATGGCCCCGGCGATCCGGGCGCGGCATGGGCGGCGGCCAGGCCGAAAAAAAGGCGGCATGCACCCGCCTAGCACTAAATTAGTAGTCGCTGCGCCGCCGGCGCAGCAAAAAGGGCGACCCGCAGGGGGCCGCCCTTCCCTGGTCATCACGGTTGGCACTTACAGGATGAATTTGCTGAGGTCGGCGTTCTTGGCCAGGTCCGACACCTTTTCCCGCACATAGGCGGCGTCGATGGCCACGGCGCTGCCGGCCTGGTCGGCGGCGGTGAAGCTGATCTCCTCCAGCAGGCGTTCCAGCACCGTGTGCAGGCGGCGGGCGCCGATGTTCTCCACCGTGCTGTTGATCTGCACCGCCAGGCGCGCCAGCTCGTCGATGGCGTCGTCGGTGAAGCTGAGAGCCACCTCCTCGGTCTTCAGCAGCGCCACGTACTGCTTGATCAGGCTGGCCTCAGGCTCCGTCAGGATGCGGCGGAAGTCTTCCTCGGTCAGGGGCTTCAGTTCCACGCGGATGGGCAGGCGGCCCTGCAGCTCGGGCAGCAGATCGGACGGCTTGGCCACGTGGAAGGCGCCGGACGCGATGAACAGGATATGATCGGTCTTCACCGCGCCATGCTTGGTGTTGACCGTCGTGCCCTCGATCAGGGGCAGCAGATCGCGCTGCACGCCTTCGCGGCTGACATCGCCGCCGCCCCGGTTTTCGGAACGGGCGGTGATCTTGTCGATCTCATCCAGGAAGACGATGCCGTTCTGCTCCACGGCGTGGATGGCTTCGGCCACCACCGTCTCGTTGTCCAGCAGCTTGTCGGATTCCTCGGCCATCAGCACGGTGTGGCTTTCGGCCACCGTCATGCGGCGGGCCTTGGTACGGCCGGCGAAGGCTTTGCCGAAGATGTCGCCCAGGTTGATCATGCTCATGCTGCCGCCGGGCATGCCAGGGATGTCGAAGGCCGGGGCGGACGCGGCGTTGTCCTGCACCTGGATTTCGATCTCCTTGTCGTTCAGCTGGCCCTCGCGCAGCATTTTGCGGAATTTCTGCCGCGTCTCGGATGACGCCCCCTCGCCCACCAGGGCGTCCAGCACCCGCTCCTCGGCGCGCAGTTCCGCCTTGGCCGCGACCTCCTTGCGCAGGCGCTGGCGGGTCAGGGTGATGGCGATCTCCACCAGGTCGCGGACGATCTGTTCCACGTCGCGACCGACATAGCCGACCTCGGTGAACTTGGTCGCCTCCACCTTCAGGAAGGGGGCCTGGGCCAGCTTGGCCAAGCGGCGCGCGATCTCGGTCTTGCCCACGCCGGTCGGGCCGATCATGAGGATGTTCTTGGGCAGAACCTCCTCCTTCAAGCCGTCCGGCAATTGCTGGCGGCGCCAGCGGTTGCGGAGCGCGATGGCCACGGCGCGCTTGGCGTCCTTCTGGCCGACGATGTAGCGGTCCAGTTCCGAGACGATTTCGCGGGGGGAGAACGAGGTCATCGCCGGGCTCACAGCTTTTCCAGGGTGATGTTGCGGTTGGTGTAGACGCAGATGTCGGCGGCGATGCCCAGCGCCTTGCGAGCGATGGCCTCCGCGTCCAGGTCCGGCAGGTCGATCAGGGCCCGGGCGGCGGCCAGGGCATAGGCGCCGCCGGAGCCGATGCCGATGATGCCGTCCTCCGGCTCCAGCACGTCGCCGTTGCCGGTCAGGATCAGGCTGGCGGTCTTGTCGGCCACCGCCATCATGGCCTCCAGCCGGCGCAGGTAGCGGTCGGTGCGCCAGTCCTTGGCCAGTTCCACGGCCGCGCGGGTCAACTGGCCCGGATACTGTTCCAGCTTGGCCTCCAGCCGCTCGAACAGGGTCATGGCATCCGCCGTGGCGCCGGCGAAGCCGGCCATGACGGACCCGCCGGCCAGGGGACGGACCTTGCGGGCGTTGGACTTCATCACCGTGTTGCCCACCGACACCTGGCCGTCGCCGGCCACCACCACCTGCCCGTTCTTGCGGATGGAAAGGATGGTGGTGCCGTGCCACTGGATGGGGTCGTGGGTCTTGCCGTAGTCGGACATGGGAAGCGGTTCCGGTTGGAAACGGGAAATCGGATGAGGGCCCACGGTATGTGGGATGGCGATGATGCGGGTCAAGCCATGCGCCAAAGTCGGTGCTCCGCCCCTTTCACGGTAACAGCCTTGCTGCTAAGTAGTGCTTATGGACAGGAATGAACCAGCAGGCGCCCGCAGCAGCACTGTGGAGCGCAAGACCAAGGAAACGCAGATCAGCGTGACCGTGGATCTCGACGGTACCGGCCGTTACGACGTGTCGACCGGCATCGGCTTCCTTGACCATATGCTGGAGCAGCTGTCGCGCCATTCGCTCATCGACCTGACGGTGCGCGCGGTGGGCGACCTGCACATCGATTTCCACCATACGACCGAGGATACGGGCATCGCCATCGGCGAGGCGGTGGCCAAGGCCCTGGGCGACCGGCGCGGCATCAACCGCTATGGTCACGCCTACATCCCCATGGATGAGACGCTGACCCGCGCGGCCATCGACCTGTCCAACCGGCCCTATCTGATCTGGAAGGTTCATTTCACCCGCGACAAGCTGGGCGAGATGGACACGGAACTGTTCAAGGAATGGTTCCAGGCCTTCGCCTTCGCCGCCGGCGCTACCCTGCACATGGAAAACCTGTACGGGGAGAACAACCACCACATCGTGGAGAGTTGTTACAAGGCCCTGGCCCGGGCCCTGCGCGCCGCCATCGAGATCGACCCGCGCAAGGCCGACGCCGTGCCCTCCACCAAGGGTGTGCTGGGCGGTACGCTCTGATCCTTTCTTTCCGTCACAGGGTCCGCCTGCCATGACCGCGACCTCTTCCGCCTCCGTGGCGCTCATCGACTACGGCTCCGGCAACCTGCGCTCCGCCGCCAAGGCGGTGGAACGGGCGGCGCAGGAGGCGGGGCGTCTTGGGCTGGCGGTCACCGTCACGGCCGACCCGGACGCCATTGCCCGGGCGGACCGCGTCATCCTGCCGGGCGTGGGCGCCTTCGCCGACTGCATGGGCGGCCTGCTGGCCGTGGATGGGCTCAAGGACGCGCTGGAAGAGGCGGTCATCCGCCGCGGCCAGCCCTTCCTGGGCATTTGCGTCGGCATGCAGCTGATGGCGCGCGAGGGTCGCGAACATGGCGTGCACCCAGGCCTGGGCTGGATCGATGCGGTAGTGGAACGATTGACCCCGGCCGATCCCGCCCTGAAGATTCCGCACATGGGCTGGAACGAGCTGGTGCTGGACCAGGCGGACCATCCGCTGCTGGCCGGCATCGAGGCCGGATCCCATGTCTATTTCGTCCATTCTTACGGCCTGAAGGTGGGCGACCCCGCCCTGCTGAAGGCCCATGCCGACTACGCCGGATCCATTCCCGCGCTGGTGGGCCGCGACAACCTGGCGGGCACCCAGTTCCATCCGGAGAAAAGCCAGGCCACGGGCCTGAAGCTGATCGCCAATTTCCTGGCCTGGACACCCTGATCACCCCCTGTCCTACGCGTTATCGTTCCCGCCGCCACGCTTCGAGGTTCCCCATGTCCGGTGCGCATCAGCCGGCCGCCCCCAGCGCCCAGATCACCGTGGAGGTGGTGGAACGCATCCGCCCCGGCGACATGGACGACCTGTGCGACGCCGCCGACCTGGCCATCCGCGACGGCGGCGGCTTCGGCTGGGTGGCGCCCCCCGTGCGGGAGGCCATGGAGCGTTATTGGAAGGGCGTGATGGTGGTGCCGGAGCGCACCCTGCTGGTGGGCCGCCTGGACGGGGTCATCGCCGGATCGGCCCAGCTGGTGCGCCCCACCCGCAACAATGAGGCGCAGAGCTTCGCCTGCACCCTGACCACCAGCTTCGTCGCTCCGTGGGGGCGCGGCCATGGCCTGGCCCGGGCGCTGACCCTGGCGGTGGAGGAGGAGGCGCGCAAGGCCGGCTTCCGTATCCTGAACCTGGACGTGCGCGCCACCCAGGGTGCCGCCATCGCGCTGTACCGCGCCTTGGGCTACATCGAATGGGGCCACCATCCCCATTATGCGCGGGTGGACGGGCGGGATATCCCGGGCCTGTTCTTCTACAAGGATCTGACGGAACCCAGCCGGCAGGAAGACCGGCCTCAAGACAGCAAGCGGGATTAGGGCGAACCATGATCATTTATCCGGCCATCGACCTTAAGGACGGCGCCTGCGTGCGCCTGGTGCGCGGCGACATGGACCAGGCCACGGTGTTCAACACCGACCCGGCCGACCAGGCGGCGCGCTTCGCGGCGCAGGGCTTCGAGTGGCTGCATCTGGTCGACCTGAACGGCGCCTTCGCCGGCCGGCCGGTCAATGGCGACGCCGTGGCCGCCATCCTGAACCGGGTGAAGCTGCCGGTGCAGCTGGGCGGCGGCATCCGCGACATCGCCACCATCGAGGATTGGCTGAAGCGCGGGGTGGAGCGGGTGATCCTGGGCACCATCGCCGTGCGCGACCCCGAGCTGGTGAAGCAGGCCTGCCGCCTGTTCCCCGGCCGTGTGGCCGTAGGCATCGACGCCCGCGACGGCCGCGTGGCAGTGGAGGGCTGGGCCGAGGCGTCCGACATCACGGCCCTGGACCTGGCGCTGAAGTTCGAAGACGCCGGCGTGGCCGCCATCATCTATACCGACATCGACCGGGACGGCGCCCTGGGCGGGGTGAACGTGGAGGCGACGGCCGACCTGGCCTCCCACCTCACCACGCCGGTGATCGCTTCGGGCGGGGTGTCCAGCATCGCCGACTTGGCCGCGCTGAAGCGGCAGGAGGACACGGGCATCACCGGCGTCATCTGCGGCCGCGCCCTGTATGACGGGCGTATCGACCCCGTGGCGGCGCTGAGCCTGCTGAACCGACCCAGGGAGATGCTGTAATGCTGAAACGCCGCATCATCCCCTGCCTGGACGTGAAGGACGGACGCGTGGTCAAGGGCGTCAACTTCGTCGACCTGGTGGACGCCGGCGATCCCGTCGAGCAGGCGCGTCTGTATGACGCCGCCGGGGCCGACGAGCTGACCTTCCTGGATATCACCGCCAGCCATGAAGGCCGCGACACCATCTTCGACGTCGTGCGCCGCACGGCCGAACAGGTGTTCATGCCCCTGACGGTGGGCGGCGGCGTGCGCACGGTGGAGGATATCCGCAAGCTGCTGCTGGCCGGTGCCGACAAGGTGTCGATCAACAGCGCCGCCGTCAGCCGGCCCGAATTCGTGCGCGAGGCGGCGCAGAAGTTCGGCGCCCAATGCGTGGTGGTGGGCATCGACGCCAAGCGCGACGCCAACGGCCGCTGGGGCGTGTACACTCACGGCGGCCGCAAGGAAACGGGGCTGGACGCGGTGGACTGGGCCCGGCGCATGGCGGAATACGGCGCCGGCGAAATCCTGCTGACCTCCATGGACCGGGACGGCACCAAGAGCGGGTTCGACCTGGAGCTGACGCGCGCCGTGGCCGATGCCGTGCCCGTGCCGGTGATCGCCTCTGGCGGGGTCGGCACACTCGACCATCTGGTGGACGGCGTCACCCAGGGCCATGCCTCGGCCGTTCTGGCCGCCAGCATCTTCCACTTCGGCACCTATTCCATCGCCCAGGCCAAGGCCCACATGGCCGCCGCCGGCATTCCGATGCGCGGGGTGTGATGCCATGGCGGACAAGACCAAGAGCGATCCGCCGGCCAGCCACCTGGCCAACCACCTGAAGGATCTGTACGCCACCATCCTGGCCCGCAAGGGCGCCGATCCCGAAACCTCGCACACCGCCCGGCTGTTCAGCCGCGGCACCGCCAAGATCGCCCAGAAGGTGGGGGAAGAGGCGGTGGAGGCGGTGATCGAGGCCATGCGCGGCGACCGCGACAAGCTGGCCTCGGAATCCGCCGACCTGCTCTATCATCTGCTGGTGTTGTGGGCCGATGCGGGGCTGACACCGGATGACATCTATGCCGTGCTGGCCGCCCGCCAGGGCATCAGCGGCATCGAGGAAAAGAAGAACCGCAAAGCGTAACACACCATAAAACTGGGCTATATCAGGCTGGCGACCGCCAGCCCCACAGTGAGCACCGAAGGACGGAGCGAGGATAAGCCAAGGCCACGGACGTGGCCGCCCGGCGCTTGAGGGAGAAATCAAAAATGTCCTATGACACGAACAACATCTTCGCCCGCATCCTTCGCGGCGAAATCCCGTGCAAGAAGGCCTATGAAGACGACCATGTCCTGGCCTTCCACGACATCCACCCGCAGGCGCCCACCCACATCCTGGTGATTCCGAAAGGGGCTTACGTCAGCGCCGCCGATTTCGGCGCCAAGGCCAGCGATGCCGAGATCGCCGCCTTCACCCGCGCCGTCAGCCGTATCGCCGCCGAGGCGGGGGTTGAGGGCTCGGGCTATCGCCTGATCTCCAACCACGGGCCCGACAGCCACCAGGAAGTGCCGCACTACCACGTCCACATCCTGGGCGGCCGCCCGCTGGGTCGGCTAGTGACACCGCTTTAACCGTCGTCACGACAGACGCGAAAAAGGCCGCCGAGGGGTTTCCGGCGGCCTTTTTCATGCGCGAATTTCATGTCCCAGGCGTCGATGCACCCTTTAAAGATGTATTTGACATGCGACGTTCGGCCAAGCACAAATACATTCATCAGAAGTGAATGTTATATCCCGCTGCCACAGGAGCTTGAAATGCCCACGCCGCTGAGCTCGGAAACCATCGCGTTGGTCAAGGCCACGGTGCCGCTGCTGGCCGAACACGGCCCCGCCATCACCAAGGCCATGTATCGCCGCCTGTTCCAGGACGACCACATCCGCGCCCTGTTCAACCATGCCAACCAGGGCGAGGGCGGCGCCCAGGTGCATGCCCTGGCCGCCGCCATCCTGGCCTACGCCCGCAATATCGAGAACCTGGGCGCGCTGACCCCGGTGGTGGAGCGCATCGCCCACAAGCATGTCGGCTATCACATCCTGCCGGAACATTATCCCTATGTGGCGACGGCCCTGCTGGGCGCCATCAAGGAGGTGCTGGGCGACGCCGCGACGGACGCGGTGCTGAACGCCTGGGGGGAGGCCTACTGGTTCCTGGCGGAGGTGCTGAAGGCCCGCGAGGCCGTGCTGCGCGACGGGATCGAGTCGCAGCAGGGCGGCTGGACCGGGTGGCGCAAGTTCACGGTGGCCGGCAAGGTGCGGGAAAGCGCGGTCATCACCTCCTTCATCCTGCGGCCGGCGGATGGCGGCGTCGTGCCGCGCCACAAGCCGGGGCAGTACCTGACCTTCCGCTTCCCTCTGGCGGACGGGACCGAGGTGAGGCGCAACTACTCCATCTCCTGCGCGCCGCAGGATCGGCAGTACCGCATCTCCGTGAAGCGGGAGGCCAACGGCAACGGCGGCTCACGCCACCTGCACGACCATGTCCAGGTGGGCGACATCATCGAGGCGACGCCGCCCGCCGGCGACTTCTTCCTCGATGAGGCGCCAGCGCGGCCCGTCATCCTGCTGTCGGGCGGTGTGGGCCTGACCCCCATGGTCAGCATGGTGGAGGAGATCGCGGCCAGGCACCCGGGCCTGGAAACCCACTACATCCACGGCGCACTGAACGGCACCACCCACGCCATGGACGCCCATGTCCGGGCACTCGCCGCCCGCCACCCCACCATCAAGGTCGCCACCTTCTACAGCGATCCGCACCCGCAGGACCGGCTGGGCGTCAGCCACGATGGCGAAGGCTTCATCAGCATCGACTGGCTGCGGGAGAACACGCCCCTGCACCAGGCGGACATCTACCTGTGCGGGCCCAAGCCCTTCCTGCGTACGTATCTCAGCGGCCTGGCCCTGGCCGGCGTCGCCGCCGACCGCGTCCATTACGAATTCTTCGGCCCGGCCGATGACCTGATCGCCGCCTGACGTCGCGGGCAAAAGGAAAAGGCCGCCGGGATCATTTCGTGGCGGCCTTATTCTTTCCCGTGTCCTATCAGCGCTCGTCCGCCTTGATCCATTTGGTCACGGCCGGCGGCTCATAGGCGCGCAGCTTGTCCAGGAGATCCTCCGCCGTGTCGGCCGTTACCAGCATGTCGCGGTGGTTCTGCTTCATGAAGCCGGAGGCCACCACGCCATCCAGGAAGGTGGTCAGGCCATCGTAGAAGCCGGCGACGTTATAGATGGCGCAAGGCTTCTGGTGATGGCCCAGCTGGGCCCAGGTCCAGACCTCGAACAGTTCCTCGAAGGTGCCGATGCCGCCGGGCAGGGCGACGAAGCCGTCCGACAGCTCCGCCATCAGGGCCTTGCGCTCGTGCATGGAGGCGACGACGCGCAGGTCGGTCAGGCCGGCGTGGGCGATTTCCTTCTTCTTCAGCGATTCCGGGATGACGCCGATGACCTGGCCGCCCGCCTCCAGGACGGCATCGGCCACAGCCCCCATGAGGCCGACAGAGGCGCCGCCGTAGACCAGCCCGATGCCGGCGCCGGCCAAAGCCCGGCCCAGGCCGCGCGCGGCCTCAAGATGGCGAGGGTCGAAGCCGGGGCTGGAGCCGCAGAAGACGCACAGACGCTGCATGATTTTCCCCAAAAGAAAACGCCGGCGCGTCACCCCCAAAAACCTGGGACGGAGGCGGCGCGCCGACGCGATTCAACAACCCTTATTCCTTCAGGTCGGCCCACAGCTCCTTCACCTTGGCGAAGAAGCCTTCC
This sequence comes from Nitrospirillum amazonense, assembly GCF_007828035.1. Taxonomy (GTDB): domain Bacteria; phylum Pseudomonadota; class Alphaproteobacteria; order Azospirillales; family Azospirillaceae; genus Nitrospirillum; species Nitrospirillum amazonense. The sequence continues at coordinate 337,900 of NZ_VITV01000004.1, forward strand.
GATTCGGGGTGGGTGCCGCCCTTCTCTTCCCCCGCCTTCTCGAACTCGCGCATCAGCTCCTGCTGGCGCTTGGTCAGGTTAACCGGGGTTTCGACCAGGGCCGTCACATACATGTCGCCGCGCTGGGTGCTGCGCAGGACGCTCATGCCCTTGCCCTTCAAGCGGAACTGGTGCCCGCTCTGCGTGCCCGGCGGGATGGAGACGCGGGCGCGGCTGCCATCGATAGTCGGCACCTCGACCGTGCCGCCCAAGGCCGCCGTGGTCATGGGAATGGGCACCCGGCACTGGATGTTGGCGCCGTCGCGGATGAACAGCGCGTGCGGGGCGATGGCCAGGAAGATGTACAGGTCGCCCGGGGGAGCCCCACGGGCCCCGGCCTCGCCCTCGCCCGTCAGGCGGATGCGGGTGCCGTCCTCGACACCGGCCGGGATGTTGACCTGCAGGGTCTTTTCCTTGCGCACGCGGCCGTGGCCGCCGCAGTTGCGGCAAGGATCCTTGATGACGCGGCCGGCGCCGGAGCACGCCGGGCAGGTGCGCTCGATGGTGAAGAAGCCCTGCTGCGCCCGTACCTTGCCAGCACCGTTGCAGGTGGGGCAGGTGACCGGCTGAGTGCCCGACTCGGCGCCGGTGCCGTTGCAGACGTCGCAGGCGACGGAGGTCGGCACGCGCACGTTCGTGGAGGTGCCCTTGAAGGCGTCTTCCAGCGAGATTTCCAGGTTGTATCGCAGGTCGCTGCCACGGCCTGGGCCCTGCCCGCCACCCCGGCGGCCGCCCATGAAGTCGCCGAACATCTCTTCGAAGATGTCTGCGAAGCCGCTGCCGAAATCGAAGCCGCCGGCGCCGCCACCGGCCCGGCCGCCGCCGTTCTCGAAGGCGGCATGGCCGAAGCGGTCGTAGGCCGCCCGCTTCTGCTCGTCCTTCAGGACCTCGTACGCTTCGCTGACTTCCTTGAATTTCTGCTCGGCCGCCTTGTCACCCTGATTGCGATCGGGGTGATATTGCATGGCCAGCTTGCGATACGCCTTTTTCAGGTCGTCGGCCGAGGCGGTCTTCGCCACGCCCAGAAGTTCGTAATAATCCTGCTTCGCCATGTTTGGCCCTAAGCCCTTTCAGGGAATTGCCGGAACCCGGGCCCCACCAGGCCCCGAGGGGCCTGCGGCCTGACGGACAGGCCCCTGATGGGGCTCAGGCCCGCCCCCCGGATTTCACCGGAGAACGGGCCCGATACCTAGTCAGTCATTGCCCGGATCGTCTTAAGAAAGACTTAGGCGGACTTCTTTTTGTCTTCGTCGACTTCCTCGAAGTCGGCGTCGACGACCTTTTCCGACCCTTCGCCATGGGCGGCGCCGTGGTCTTCACCGCCGGCGGCCGAGGCGTCCTGGCCGGACTTGTACAGCTCTTCACCCAGTTTCATGGAGACCTGGGCCAGGGCTTCGGTCTTGGCCTTGATGTCGGCCGCGTCCTCACCCTCCAGCGCCGTCTTCAGCTCGGCGATGGCCTTCTCCGCGGCAGCCTTCTCGGCGGCCGGCAGCTTCTCCGCATTCTCCTTCAGCGTACGCTCGGTGGAGTGCATCAAGCCGTCGGCCTGGTTGCGGGCTTCCACCAATTCCTTACGCTTCTTGTCCTCGGCGGCGTGGCTCTCGGCTTCCTTGACCATGCGCTGGATGTCGGCGTCCGACAGGCCGCCGGAGGCCTGGATGCGGATCACCTGCTCCTTGCCGGTCGCCTTGTCCTTGGCCTGGACGTTGACGATGCCGTTGGCGTCGATGTCGAAGGTGACCTCGATCTGCGGCACGCCGCGCGGGGCCGACGGGATGCCGACCAGGTCGAACTGGCCCAGCATCTTGTTGTCCGCCGCCATCTCGCGCTCACCCTGGAAGACGCGGATGGTGACGGCCGTCTGGTTGTCCTCGGCCGTGGAGAAGGTCTGGCTCTTCTTGGTCGGGATCGTGGTGTTGCGGTCGATCAGGCGGGTGAACACGCCGCCCAGGGTTTCGATGCCCAGGGACAGCGGGGTCACGTCCAGCAGCAGGACGTCCTTCACCTCACCTTTCAGCACGGCACCCTGGATGGCGGCGCCGACGGCCACCACCTCGTCCGGGTTCACGCCACGGTGCGGCTCGCGGCCGAAGAACTGCTTCACCGTCTCGATGATCTTGGGCATGCGGGTCATGCCGCCGACCAGGATCACCTCGTCGATCTCGCTGGCCTTCAGGCCGGCGTCCTTCAGGGCCGCCTTGCAGGGCTCGACCGTGCGGGCCACCAGATCCTCGACCAGGGCTTCCAGCTTGGCGCGGGTCAGCTTGACGTTCAGGTGCTTCGGACCGGTCTGGTCCGCGGTGATGAACGGCAGGTTGACTTCCGTCTGCATGGCGGAAGACAGCTCGATCTTGGCCTTCTCGGCCGCTTCCTTCAGGCGCTGCAGGGCCAGACGGTCCTTGCGGAGATCGATGCCGTTCTCCTTCTTAAACTCGTCGGCCAGATAGTCGATGATGCGGGCATCGAAGTCCTCGCCACCCAGGAAGGTGTCGCCATTGGTGGACTTCACCTCGAACACGCCGTCGCCGATTTCCAGCACGGAAACGTCGAAGGTGCCGCCGCCCAGGTCGTAGACCGCGACGATGCCGGAACCCTTCTTCTCCATGCCGTAGGCCAGCGCCGCGGCCGTGGGCTCGTTGATGATGCGCAGCACTTCAAGACCGGCGATGCGGCCGGCGTCCTTGGTCGCCTGGCGCTGGCTGTCGTTGAAGTAGGCGGGCACGGTGATGACGGCCTGGGTCACCTTTTCGCCGAGGTAGTTCTCGGCCGTTTCCTTCATCTTCTGCAGGATGAAGGCGGACACCTGGCTGGGGCTGTACTTTTCGCCATGGGCCTCGACCCAGGCGTCACCGTTGTCGCCCGAAATGATCTTGTAGGGCACCAGGCCCTTGTCCTTCTGGGTCAGCGGGTCGTCGTAACGGCGGCCGATCAGGCGCTTGATCGCGAACAGCGTGTTCTCGGGGTTGGTCACCGCCTGGCGCTTCGCCGGCTGGCCGACCAGGCGTTCCCCGCCCTGGGTGAAAGCGGTCATGGACGGCGTGGTGCGCGCGCCCTCGACGTTCTCGATCACCTTGGCCGACGTGCCTTCCATGACGGCCACGCAGGAATTGGTGGTGCCGAGATCGATACCGATGACTTTGCTCATAATTCTAACCCTTCCAATGTGGCAGACGCGCGACGGCCCTTCCGGCACCGGAGCGGTCCCCCTGTTAAAACGGGACACGTTCAACACGATCATGGCGCGGCACCCGGTGGCGCCCGTCATGGCACGGCCCTCCCCATCCTGAAACGGGAGCGACCGCATCGCCACGCAGATATAGGCAGGGCGGCGCCCGGCTGCAACCGGCTTTGCGGCGCCAAGCCCCGCTAAAAGCGCCCATTCCACCCCTGGCATATGTCCCGCTATCCCATAGCGCGTAAGCGGCATCATCCGCCGCCTCGCCAGCCCTGGGGGTGGTGTTGGCTCCCCCCCACCACCGCTTGGCGCGGGAAGGTCGGCTGGCGGCTACCCGATTTTCCATCCATCAAGTTACAATTTGTCAGAAATTGCCGGCGCCAAGTGAATGTCGTGTGAATACCGGCGTAATCCGCCGGATATGGAATTAACATGGGATTAACGAGCCGATTTACAGCCGGTTATTGCTGCAAAATTATAACTTATTGCCTTGTACAACCAGATTGGCAGGGCGCGAGGTAGGATGGTGTATCGCTAGTTGAGATTTTATTCTTCCTGTTGACTTGGCGCCCCAGATCTGTGCTGTAATTACTTCAGGGGTCGCTTGGACCCCCGGGCGAGGGGTCGCCCGCATCCTTGGGGCACAAAGTCATGACCGACACGCGCCGCACTACCGCCATTGCCATCAAGCATTGCCTCGACAATCTGGCGCTGGACGCCCGCCGCAATAACATGGGGGAACTGGTCCACCTCCTGGGCCTGGCCTCCCTGGCCGCGGAAGACGCCGCCAAGGCCGCGGACAGCCGCACCGTGGGCCTGCAATCGCTGCTCGACCGCACCCCCCAGGGGCGCTGCTGACAGAACGCTGCTGACAGGGTCATAAGCCCCCTCTGTGAACGGGGCGGGGCGGATGGATCACGCATGGAACGGATGACCGGAACGACGGCCGTGCGGGCCGCCTTTCGGGTTCATCCGTTTTTTTTTGGCGGAGTTTTGAAAGAATGGCCGCCGACGCGCCGCGTCAGTTCTTGGCGGGGTCGTCGCCCTTGCGGCGGCGATAGCCGTCATCCTCTTCGTCCGAGTCGAGGGGACCATCCCCGTCCTCGTCGAAGTCATCCTCGTCATCCAGCAGGGCGTCGCCCTCATCCCAGCTGCCGGCGTTCCAACCGCCGGCGGGCCAATCCGGCGCCATGCCGGGCGGCAGGCCGTCGTCACCGTTGCCGGAGGCGTCGCCGACGGGTAGCGATTCATAGCCGCCAATCTGGGCGCGGCGGATTTCCCGTTCCAGCATGGCGACCGCATCCGCCGCCAGGGGTGAGCCCTGCAGCCCCTCAGGCAGGCCGTAGGAGAAGACGGCCAGGGTCGCCCGTCCGCCCACCACGGCGCCGCGCAGCCACAGGTGGCAGCGCCGGCGGCGCCCATCCTCCACCGCTGTATGGGTGAAGCGGGCCAGCACCTCGTCATCCGCCAAGGTATCGACGCTGCCCATGCCCACCTGGCCGTCCGGCCCGTCGGCGAACTGGGCGGCGATACGCCGCAGCAGCACGGCCGGGGGCAGGCCGTCACCTTCCTCCGACGTGATGGCTTCCCAGTCCAGGCCGGCGGCGAGCGCCGATTCCAGGGCGGACTCCGGTTCCATGTCGTCAGGCGGCGGATAGTCGTGCACCACGACCCGCAGGGTCTCGTCAGCCTCGGCGTCGTCCGGGCGGCGGAAGTGGCTGGTCTCGGGCCCGCCCAGGTCGTCCTCATCCTCGTCGCTGGTCCGCCAATCCCAGGGAAGGCGGAAGCGCAGGACATCGGCATGCACGATGTTGCGCATGGTGACGGCACTGACGGGGCCCTGGTCGGCGGGTCCGAACTCCATGCGGCCAATCTCGTCGCCGAGGCGGTCCAGCAGGGCGCCGAGGCCGGGCACCCAGAATTCCTCGCCCGGCACGTACAGTTGCAGGGTGGCGACGCGCACCCGGTCGGGCGGACGGAAGTCCGCCATCTTCCACACGAAGATCTGCGCCTCGGGAACGCGGGCGGCGGCGGCCTGCTCCAGTGTCTGGCCCGGCTGCGGCGGCGCCGGCAGGGCGGCGCAGTAGGCGATCCAGCGGCGGTCGCCCGACGCCATGGCGGTCACGCCCGGCGGCAGCAGATGGTCGCGATCCAGGTACTGCAACGCGTCTTCGGCATCCACGCCGTATTCATTGGCGTAGGTGGTGACGGAAACCAGCAGGTCCAGCGGGTGACCGCCCACGGGCCGTCCGTCGGTGGCCGCCCACAGCACCGGCGACTGCAGGGCCAGGCCGCCGTCGTCACGGTAGACGCGGGTCCACGTCGCGGGCAGGCAGATGCGCACGGCCCCGCCATGCACGGCCATCCACTGCCAGTCGCCGCTGGCGAGGTCTATGTCCAAAGTCCGCTGTCCCATGGCGCGGCACTCTAGGCAAGCCGGCCCGTGGTTGCAAACCCTCCGCCAGCAGGCCAGCCAGTACAGTTGCGCCCCTAGCACATGGCTGGAGCGGTCATTCCGCTAAAATCCCCGCCGCGCCAAGGACTTATGGTCCCAGGCCCGTGTTCTTTCGGGGAATATCAATTCCGCAGGCGGTAGCCGCGGTGCAGCAGGGTACCGGCGATGGCCAGCAGCGCGACGTTCACGGCCACCAGCACCAGGACGGCCAGCGCCGCCTGGTCCTGCCCCTGCCCCAGGAAGCCGATACGCACGCCATCGATGGCGTAGTAGATGGGATTGGCCTGGACGATGGCGCGCAGCACCCCCGGCATGCCCGCCACCGGAGCGAACAGGCCGGACAGGAAGATCAAGGGCGTGAAGACGAAGGTCATGGCCGCCGACAGATGGTCCCACTTCACACTGATGAGGCCGGTCAGCACGCCGAAGGTGGCCATCATGGACGAGCCCAGCACCACGAACAGCAGCACCAACGCGGGATCGGCCATGGGCGCCTGCCAGAAGACGAGGAACCCCACCCACACGGCGGCCCCGCTGGCCACACCGGCGGCCATGGCGGAGAGGACATAGGCGGCCAGCATCTCGGCCGCGCCCACCGGCGCCATCAGCTGGTCCAGGATGGCGCCCTCCATCTTCGCGTAAAGGATGGAGAAGGAGGGGATCTGCACCGACTGTGTCAGCAGGGACAGGGTCACCAGGCCGGGCACCAGGAAAGCCAAGATGGCATCGCCCTCGGGCGTGCCGCGCTTGTCGCCCAGGCCGAAGGCGAAGACGGTGAAGTAGAGGGCGGCGGACAGGCCGGGCGCCACCAGGAACAGCATGGCCAGCTTGCGCAGGCGCTTGATCTCCCGCCCCAGCAGGGTCAGGAAGCCCAGGGTGTTGAAACGGCCATGGTGACGGCGGCGGTCGGGCCGGTAGGCCCCGGCCGGCAACGGCGTTTCGGCACCCACCCCGTCCACCGGCATGTCCATGGCGTCAGGCCTTCAGCTTGTAGCCGGTGGAAACCATGCGCAGGGCCACCAGCCAGAGGACGAGGTTGATGCCCAGCATCACGGCGATGCCGGTGCCCAGCGTGCCGTCGGTGCGGCCGATGAAGCCGTAGCGGAACCCGTCGATGAAATAGAAGAAGGGGTTCACATGGGCCACGGTGTGGAAGAAGCGCGGCGCGCTGTCCAGCGTGTAGAAGGTGCCCGACAGGAAGGACAGGGGCGTGATCACGAAGTTGGTGATGGCCGCCATGTGGTCGAACTTATCCGCCCAGATGCCGCCGATGAGGCCCAGCAGCGACAGCAGCATGGAGGCCATCACGGCATGGAACAGGACGTAGAAGGGCGCGTGCAGGCCCAGCGGCACCACCAGCTGGATGACGATCCAAGTAACGAGACCCACCATCAGCCCACGCACGATGCCGCCGGTGACGAAGGCGGACACGAACTCGAACGGCGACAGGGGCGGCATCAACACATCGACGATGTTGCCCTGAACCTTGGACACGAGCACGGAGGACGAGGTGTTGGCGAAGGCGTTCTGCGCCATGCCCATCATGATCAGGCCCGGGCCCAGGAAGCGCAGGAAGGGCACGTCGCCCACCATGCGCACCACGCCGCCCAATGCCAAGGCGAACACGGAATAGAACAGCAGCGTCGTCACCACCGGCGCGGCGATGGTTTGCACCCAGACCTTCAGGAAGCGCCGTATCTCCCGCTTCGTCAGGGTGGTGAAGCCCACCCAGTTGATGGCGCCCAGGGCCCGGGGAGCCGGGACGGGCGTCGCGGCGGCGATGCCGGACAAGGGGGACTGCTGCAGCATGGTCATGGATTTAAGGCGCCCGTGCGGAAGGGTCCGGGGATGTGCCCCGGCAAGGCTGGGCCCGACCTTAACGCCGCGCCCCCCATCCGGCAATATGAGCGGCATCACAGGGGCCGGCACAACGATGGCGTGGCGGCGTTCCTCGGGGCTACCATGGCCGGCATGACCGACGATCTTTTCGACCCGCCCGCCCGCCCTGCCCCTCGCCAGCCCGCCCAGCGCCGGGGCCCGAGGCGGGTCAGCGCCGCCTATCTGGAGCGCGCCGCCCTGCATTACCTGGAGCGCTTCGCCGCCTCCACCGCCGCGCTGCGCCGCGTGCTGATGCGCAAGGTGGACATGTCGGCAGCCGCCCACGGCACAGACCGGGCGCAAGGGGCGGAGTGGGTGGAGGCGCTGATTTCCCGTTACCAGCAGAGCGGCCTGCTGAACGACCGCGTCTACGCCGAGGGCCGCGTGGCCAGCCTGCACCGCCGGGGTGGATCCACCCGCACCATCCGTCAGAAGATGGCGGCCAAGGGCGTGGACGCCGATCTGGTCGATGCCGCCTTGGGCGAACTCGCCCGCGATCTGGGTGATGCCGAGGAAGGCTCGACAGACCTGCGTGCCGCCCACGCCTACGCCCGCCGCCGCCGGCTGGGCCCCTTCCGACCTGAGGCGGAGCGGGAGGCCAGGCGCGACAAGGACCTGGCCACCCTGGCCCGCGCCGGCTTCGATTTCGACACCGCCGCGCGTATCGTGGACGCGGCCGATCCGGACGAAATCCTCGGGTGACGCCGCCCCTCTAACCGGGAAGGGCCTCAGACCGGGAAGGGGATGCCCTCGGCGTCGAAGCGCAGCTTCAGGCGGCGGTTGAACTCGCGGCCCACGGCCAGCTGGCGGCGGGGGCGGGTCTTGATGCGGAACTTGATCTTCACCGCCTTCTCGGCGAATTCGCTGACGCCCAGGATTTCCAGGGGCGCCAGGATGGCGGGGCCGAACAGGCTGTCGCTTTGCAGTTCCTCGCCGATCTCGGTCATGATCTGGGTGGCCCGGTTCAGGTCGGTGGCGTAGGCGATGCCGAAATCGGCGGTGAAGTAGCTGTAGTCCTTGGTCAGGTTGGAGATGCCGGTGACGGCGCTGAACGGCACGGTATGGACCGCACCGCTGTCGTCGCGCAGGCGGATGGTGCGGATGGTCAGTCCTTCCACCGTGCCGGTGTAGCCGGCCAGCGTCACGGAATCGCCGACGGAGATCGTATCCTCGAACAGGATGAACAGGCCGGTGATGACGTCCTTCACCAGGGACTGCGAGCCGAAGCCGATGGCGACGCCGATGACGCCGGCACCGGCCAGCAGCGGGGCGATGTTGACCCCGATCTCCGCCAGCACGGTCAGCCCCACCATGACCAGCAGCATCACCAGCACGGCGTTGCGCACCAGGGGCAGCAGGGTGCGGATGCGGGCGCTGCGCTCCACCAGGCGGCCGTGGCGGTCGGTGGTGTTGAGGTAGCGTTCAATGCCGCCGCTGACCAGTTCCCACACGATCAGCGCGAAGATGACCATGAGGACGATGGTGAGAAGGGAGGCGCTGGCCCGCTGGCCGAAGGGGGTGCTGAGCCAGCCGAAACTGTCCACGCCCCAGGCCTGCAGCACGGTCAGCAATCCCGCCAGCCACACCACCACCTTGGCGCCCCGGTGCAGGATGGGCAGATAGCGGTTGGCGCGGGATTCCAGCAGCGGATACTGGCGCTTCAGATCATCCGGGATGGCGAAGCCGCGCCGGATCAGGCGGTCTATCCCCTCCATCAGGAGGCGGGCCACGATCAGGGTGACGACGCTGATCAGGGTGGCGCGGGAAACGAAGCCGAAGCCGCCCTTCACCTCCAGCGCCCAGATGCCGTAGATGGCCACCAGATAGACGATGGCCAGGATGTGCCAGACTTCCGCCAGGCGGCGCCGGACCAGCCCCCAGGCGGTCGGCGCGGGCGGGGGGGTGGCGACCATGGGGCTGTCGCCGGAGATTTCGGCCGCCAGTTGCGCCTCAAGCGCGCCGTCATCATGCGGGTCTTGCGGCAGCAGGGGGTCCCGGCCCCGGATCCAGTCCGCCACGCTCTGCCGGTTCTGCAGCACCAGGATTACCAGCATGATGCCGACGATCAGGCCCACCACCTTCAGCAAGGCCATGTAGGGGCGATAGGGCAGGCCCAGCTGATAGGCCACCTGCGCCACGAAGTAGCCATAGACGGCGGTCAGGGCGATGCGGCGCACCCAGATGTAGATGTAGTGCGCCGTCTCATCCCCCACGGGGAGCAAGCGTAGGGAAGGGGCGCCCGGCGACAGCAGGAAGCGGGCCGCCAGCGTCGCGCCCTGCACCAGCAAGCTGGACACGATGATGCCCAGCGCCGCCGTGGAGGCGGGCTTGGGCGGATGGGTCAGGGTCTGCACGCCATAGGCCGCCAGGGCGAAGGCCACCATGGGCACGATGTCCAGCAGGGTGCGGGTCAGCAGCAGGCCCAGGCGCACGCCCCAGTTCCGGGGCTGGCGATGTTCCAGACCCCGGCGCGGGCGCGCCAGCAGCCAGAATGTCGCCAGACGGGCGACATAGCCGGCGATGACCACCAGCAACACCTCACCCAGCAGGATGCCCCACTGCACACGCAGGCGGGGATCGGACATCTGACGGTCCAGCCAGCGGTAGGCCTTGGGCAGATCCAGCAAGGCCTGGCCGGCGGCCGCGATCTCCTCGCTGAATTCCTCGATGCGGTCTGACAGGGCGTCCAGCATGCGGGCACCCAGCGCTTCCACCTCCGACTCCTGCGCCGGCGCAGCAGGAGTGGCTGCCGCGGCAGGAGCCGTGACGGGGGCCGTGACGGGAGAAGGGGCTGGGGTGGAAGCTGGGGCGGAGGTGGCACCGGGGTTCGCGTCGGCCAACAGCTTCAGCTGGGCGATCAGGGCATCGCGGCGCTGGGGGTCTTGCAGGGTCTGGAGCAGGGCAGCCGCCTGGGAAGAAGCGGCAGCCGAAACGGCATGGCTGGCGGGGGGCGAAACGGGCACCGGCACGGGAACGGCCACCGGCTCCTTGGCCGCTTCCCCGTGCGGGGTCTGCGCGTCATCCCGCGCTTTCCCATCCGCGTCCCCACCCGCATCCGGTGGCCGCTGATCGGTCGGCGGCTGGTGGGCCTGGGCCAAGTCGGTGGAGGATGGGTCGGGCGAAGATGGGTCGGCGGGCGCGGCCGCGGGCGCGCCCTGCGCCGCCCGGGCGGGCGGCATCGCGGGCGACAGCAGCAGGGACGCCAGAAGCGCCAGGGAAACGGCAAAAAGGGCTTTCCGCATCATCCGCAACAATCGGGTGGGTGTATCAAGGGCCGGGGACCAGGGGTCCAAGGATCAAGGAAGGGGCCGAACGTTAACCTTAAAGGGTAGGACTGCCAACGGCCGGACGAGGGATGTTGCCGTAAAGCATAGGTCCCGAAGCACAGTTCCCGCCAAAATTGCCGCTGCATGGTAGGCAGGCGGGGCGGGGCGCACTATCCTTAAGATTGTGGCGGCGGCGCGGCATGTGGACCCGGCGCCCACGATTTGACACAACGTTTCCCCGTGATTCCCGCGGGCACCCGGCCAATTCCCGGCCGCCCCCGGCTGATTATGTGAGTAACCCGGCGCATGGCCACGGACAGTCCCGACGACACCATACCGGATGCCGCCCTGGGCGCCGATGACCACAAGACCCCTGAGAGCAAGTTGGTGGCGACCAAGCGCGCCTGGGCGCGCGACGGCCGGCTGCTGACCGGCGCCCAGGCCGACCGGGACCGGACCGACCCTGCGGCGGCCCGCCCGCGCCTGCCACCGGGACAGCGCCTGGTGACCAACTGGCCGGTGCTGGACCTGGGCATCCTGCCGGACGTGGGCACCGACGACTGGACCCTGACGGTGGACGGGCTGGTGGACCATCCCCTCACCTGGCGGTGGGCGGATTTCCAGGATCAGCCGGCGTTCAGCGACACGTCCGACATCCACTGCGTCACGTCCTGGTCGCGTTATGACAACCAGTGGCGGGGCGTTTCCGCCGACCACATCGTGGCGCTGGCCCGGCCCCAGGCGGACGCGGCCCATGTCCTGCTGCACAGCTATGACGGCTACACCACCAACCTCAACCTGGCGGCGTTCAGCGCGCCCGATGTGCTGCTGGCCACCACCTGGCAGGGCCAGCCCCTGACGCGGGAACATGGCGGGCCGGTACGGCTGGTGGTGCCCCAGGCCTATTTCTGGAAGTCGGCCAAGTGGCTGCGCCGCATCCAGTTCGTCAACGACGACACGCCAGGGTTCTGGGAAGTGCGGGGGTACCATAACGAGGGCGATCCCTGGACCGAACAGCGGTACGGTTGAGACCTGTAGATGAGCCAGAACAGTTTTCCCCGCATGGCCCCCCGCGCGGCCGATCGCACAGCCTCTTTCGCGCCGCCCCCGCGCGCCCCTTCCAATTCCCAGGTCAGGCCCATGGAGCAAACGAAGACGCGGGAACGGCTGAACGCCCACAGCTTCACCTTTCCCAGCCTGACCGGGGATGGAACCATACCGCTGGGCGCCTTCAAGGGCCGACCGGTGCTGGTGGTGAACACGGCGTCGGCCTGCGGCTACACCCCGCAATATGCCGAGCTGCAGACGCTGTGGACCCGCCTGCGCGGCCGGGGCCTGGTGGTGGTGGGCGTGCCGTCCAACGATTTCGGCGGGCAGGAGCCTGGCAGCCCGGCGGAGATCGCGCAGTTCTGCGCCACTACCTACGGCGTGGATTTCCCCCTGACGGCCAAGCAGACCGTGATCGGCCCCAACGCCCACCCCTTTTTCCAGTGGGTGGTCAGCAGCGTGGGGGAAGCAGCGGGCCGGCCGCGCTGGAACTTTCAGAAGCATCTGATCACGCCCGACGGGCGGCTGGCGGAAATCTGGCCATCCCCCGTGCGCCCCATGGCCGACGTGGTGCTGGAAAGCATTCTCGGTCTGCTGAACAAAGCCGGGCTCTGAGCGCTACGGCCCCCGCCGGTGCGGGTCCCCGGTGACGGGACCGGTGACGGTCAGTTCGCCGCGGCCACCAGCCCGATGTCCGGCCACACCCGGTCGGCGGGCATGATGACACGGGCGATGGTGCCGGTACCGGGCTCGCTCTCGATCTCCAGCTTGCCGTCGTGCAGTTCCACCAGGGCACGCACCAGGGGCAGGCCCAGGCCGGCGCCGCCGGCGGTGCGGGTCAGCGGGTTCTCGATCTGGCGGAAGGGTTCCAGGGCGCGGCCGATGTCTTCCGCCCGCATGCCGATACCCGTATCGGCCACGGTGATGACCAGGCGGCCGTCGCCGTCGACCACGGCGCCCAGGGTGACGGTGCCGCCCTTCAGTGTGAATTTCACAGCGTTGGCCAGCAGGTTGGACAGCAACTGCTTCAGCGCCACCTCGTCCGCGCGCAGGCGGGGCAGGAAGTCGGCATAGTCGGTCTGCAGATGGATGCCGCCGCGGATGGCCCGTTCCTTCACCACCCGCAGGCAGGAGGCGAAGACGCGCGGCAGATCCACCATGTGCTCGTTCAGCTCACGCTTTCCGGCCTCGATCTTGGACAGGTCCAGGATGTCGTTGATCAGGTCCAGCAGCATGCGACCGCTGTCGTGGATGTCCTTGGCGTATTCGGCGTAGGCGGGGTTGTCGATGGGGCCCAGCGACTGGCTGCCGATGATCTCGGAAAAACCGATGATGGCGTTCAGGGGCGTGCGCAGCTCATGGCTCATGTTGGCCAGGAATTCGGTCTTGGAGCGGCTGGCGAATTCCGATTGCTCCTTGGCCAGACGCAGCGCCACCTCTGCCCGGCGGCGGTCGGTGATGTCGTCGGCCGTGCCCTGTATGGCGTAGGCGCGGCCCGCCCCATCCAGCAGCACCCGGGCGGACAGGGATGCCCAGAGGGTGCTGCCATCCCGGCGGCGGATCTCGGCCGCGAAATCCTGGATGGCGCCACGGTCCATGACCTCCCGGGGAAATTCCACCCGGGGGCGCGGATCGACGAACAGCTGCGTCCAGGCGTCGGTCAAGGTGGTCGCCAGATCCTCTTCCGAGGCATAGCCCAGCATGCGCACCAGGGCGGGGTTGGCCGACAGGATGGCGCCCCCGACGGTGATGGTGAACATGCCCTCAACCGCGTTCTCATAGATGTCGCGGTACTTCCGCTCGCTGGCATGCAGCACGGCGTTGGCCTGTTCCAGGCTGCCCATCAGCACGGTGCGGTCATGGGCGCGGCGGCGGCTGACCATCAGCACCAGGCTGACGCCGAAGGTCAACGCGAAGCCGAAGACCAGCACGGCCTCCACCTCCCACGACTGGCGGGCCAGGCCGGCCACCAGGTCGCCCGTCATGTCCAGCCACCATACCCCGTCGCCGATGGAGAGGGCGCGGCTGAATTCGGAGGTGGCGGTGGCGGTATGCCCCGTCTGGACGAAGGCGGCCTCGCCCCCGCGCGACCGCAGGCTGAGCCGGGTCCATAGGGCAGGATCGGCCTGCCCCTCCATGCGCAGGGTCAGCAGGTCGCGCAGGTCGATGCGGGCCACCAGCGCCATCCCACCACTGGGCGCGCCACTAGACGCGCCGCTGGGCGCCACCCCGGATGTGGACCGCGCCAGCAACAGGTTGGCGCCATCGGCGCTCAGGCGCACGGTGACGCCCTCGGGCGAAAGCGGGAGGTCGGCCATGTCGGCCGGCGCGATTTCGGCCCCTATGGGACCAGTGCGCAGTATGCGACCGCCCGGCCCCACCCAGGACACGGCCCGGATCTCGGGCCGGAGGTCGATCAGCAGGGCCACCTGGCGGTCGAATTCCGCCGGGGAGGGGTTGGCGGTCAGGAAGTCGCCCTCCGCGCCTAGGGTGGCGGCGATGCGGTCCAGGCGTTGCTGCACGTGGCGGCTGCGGGCGTCGGCCTCATCCGCCAGCCGGGCCTGGGCCACGCCCGACAGCATGGAATGGACGTAGAATGCGGCCAGGACGGTCAGGACAATACCGGAGAGGGCGGCCAAAATCGGGCCGCGGGTCAGAAAAAAGACGGCCGGGCGGCGACGCCGCGCGGTCTCCAACACCGACATCCTGGCAATACCTCTCCGCTTCCCCTTGGGGCCACATCCCCTGCGTCCCCTGGGCGCCCCCGGCGGCTTCGCAAGCGCGCAGGATAACCCTATTCCTAACCCCAAAGATACAACGGCGGGTTAACATCCTGTCAGAAAGTGTAGGATGGCGTAGGAAAGGCGGCCATGGGAAAGGGCGACACGATACGTCCGCCGCCGCTATATCTGACATTCCCGCAACCGACCGGCGCCGACACCGTGACCGATAGCCCCATCCCCTCCACCGGCCCCGATCCCAGGGTTCCCGATCCGGACGATTACGTGGCCAGCCCCTGCACCCGGGTCTGCCGCATCGACGCGCGCAACGGCTTGTGCGCCGGTTGCCAGCGCACCTTGGAAGAGATCACCTTGTGGGGCGGGATGACGCCGGACCAGCGGCGCGCGGTGCTGGCCACCCTGCCGGAGCGACGCAAGGCCAGGCGCACCATGGTCCGCTGGCGCCACGGCAGCCAGCCGGGGACGTAAACGTAAGGGACGGGTCAGTCCGTCCGGTTATCCGGATCGTCGCCTTCGGCGAAAGCGCGGGCGCCCCACATGAGGCGTTCGATCTCACGGATACGGTCGCCCTGGCGACGCAACCGTTCGGCATTGACGACATTGCCGCCCGGCGCCCCATCGGGGCCCGAGCCCCTGGAAGCCCTGGGTGCCCGCTTGGGGCTATCCTCCCCGCCGAGATCGTCCGCGCCAGCCATCGACCGCCTCATCGACCGGACGCCGATGCCGTGCCACCGGCGCCCTCTGGTTCATGCAAGTATCACGAAGCGTATCATGGCCCTGGGCGACCCGCATCCCGGAAAGCCCGCCAAATCGTTCGGACAGGGTGATAATAAGTAGACGGTGTGACCTGATTTCAACGGTCCCCCGACCCCTATTTCCGCAGTGGGCTGCACCTGGCGTTTCCAGCGGCGGAAATGTCACACCAACGCCGCCGAGCCACCCGCCGCCCGAGCCACCCTGGGCCCCATGGCTTCACCGTGACGCGGCGTACCGCCGCTCGATGGCGTCCCACAGAGTGGACTCGATGGCGCCGCCGTTCAGACGGTTGATCTCCTGGATGCCGGTGGGGCTGGTCACGTTGATCTCGGTCAGGTAGTCGCCGATGACGTCGATGCCCACGAACACCAGGCCCTTGTCGCGCAGCACCCCGCCGATGGTGGCGCAGATTTCGCGTTCGCGCTGGGTCAGGTCGGTCTTGGCGGCGCTGCCGCCGGCGTGGAAGTTGGCGCGCGCCTCGCCCTCCTGCGGCAGGCGGCTGACGGCGCCCACCGGCTCGCCATCCACCAGCAGGATGCGTTTGTCGCCCTGGCGGATTTCCGGCAGGTACTTCTGCACGATGACGGGCTCGCGATAGAGCTGGGTGAAGGTCTCCAGCAGGGCGCCCAGGTTCTCGTCATCCGGCTTCACATGGAAGACGCCCGACCCGCCGTTGCCGAACAACGGCTTCACGATGATGTCCCTGTATTCGCGACGGAAGGCCAGGACCTCGTCCTTGGCGCTGGTGATCAGCGTGGGCGGCATCAGGTCCGGGAAGTGGGTGACGAACAGCTTTTCCGGCGCGTTGCGGACGGAGGCTGGGTCGTTCACCACCAGGGTCTTGGGATGGACGTGTTCCAGCAGGTGGGTGGCCGTGATGTAGGCCATGTCGAAGGGCGGGTCCTGGCGCATCAGCACCACGTCGACGCTGGCCAGATCCAGCGTCTCGGCCGGGCCGAAGGTGTGGTGGTTGCCCCGTTCCCGCCGCACCTGCAGGGGCCGGGCGGTGGCCACCAGGCGGCTGTGGCGGAAGGCCAGATCCTGGGGCAGGTAGTGATAGAGGGTGTGCCCCCGCCGCTGCGCCTCCAGCGCCATCATGAAGGTGCTGTCGGTATCGATGTTGATGGAGTGCATCGGGTCCATCTGAATGGCAACGGACAGGCTCATTCTCATCTCCCCCACCCCGGCGGTCCGGCGGTGCTTGGCTGGCAAAGGATAGGATTGTCTCCCGCATGGATCGGCCCGGCTGCGGCGCCAATCACACGGGGGGTGAATAAAGGTCGGCTCAATTCAGGCGATTGCGCAAATGCTGCACCAAGGTGGCCGCCTGGTCCAGCAACTGGGCGGAGGTGCCGGCGCGGGTTCCCAAGTCCAGGAAGGTCTCGAACGCCGAGATGGCGGTGGTGATATGGCCCAGCTGGGCCTGCAACAGGCCAGATTCGCGCCACAGGGCCACTTGGCCCGGGGCCATCAACAGCATGGCCTCCACCGCCTCGGCCGCCAAATCGGGCCGTTCGCCGCGCATGTGCAGCAGCTTCACATTGTTATGCAGGCGCAGGAGGACATCACGGTTGCCCACGGGGGCGTAGTGGTCCGGTTCCAGTTCCGCCGCGGCGCCCGAGGTCTGCTTGATCAGGTCGCGCAGGTCCACCACGCTCAACACCCGGCCGCCGCCGAAGGGATCGATGATGGCGCGGTCGCCACCGTGATCGAGGCGGATGAGGAAATGGCCGGGGAAATTCAGGCCCACCATGTGCCAGCCCTGGGCGCGGGCGGCATGCATGTAAAGGATGCCCAACGCCACCGGCAGGCCCCGGCGCCGATCGATGACCCGCGCCAGGTTGGCGTTCTGCAAATCCTCATAGGTGGCGCTGTCGCCCTCATAACCCATGCGGTCCACCAGGGCGCCGCGCAGCGCGTCCAGGCACTCGTCCAGGGTCAGCGCCTCCGGCGCGCGGCCGGCCGTCAGCCTGGCCACGGCGGCCGAGAGAGCGGTGAGATGCCGGCGGTAAGGCGCCAGGGCGGTGTCGCCGCTGGACAGGGTCGCCAGCGCCAGGGCAGTTTCCGCCAGGTCGATATCCTCATCACGCATCTGGCCCACGGCGCGCAGCAGCGCGCGGGCGTGCGCCTGGCCCTTGCCGGCGCGGGTGCTGCGATTCTGGGACCCCTGGCTGGTCACGGATTGGATGCTCCCTCCGGCATCGGCCCTGCGGCGCCGGGCTTTGGGGAGCCAGGCTTTTGGGGAGATAGCGCATCGCCGGGGCCGGTGTCGACCACCAATGCCGCCGGACCCTTCAATGACCCGGTATGGAACGCGCCGTCAGGAGGGCCGCCAGGCATCCGGCTGATGCAGCGGCCAGCGCCGGGGCCGGACGATCATGAGGTCGAAGCGGATGGCGTGGCGCGCCAGCCGGGGCCGGGCGGCGACGTAGAGGCCGGCGGCCCGTTCCAGCCGGCGCCATTGCGCCAGGCTGACGGCCAGGTGGCCCAAGTCCTCCGTCGGACGCGCCTTGACCTCGACGATGGCCAGCAGCTCGCCCCTGGCCGCCACGATGTCGATCTCCCCCGCCGGGGTGCGGCAGCGGCTGGCCAGCACGCGGTAGCCCTTCAGCCGCAGGGCCAGGCGGCACCACGCCTCCGCCCAGCGGCCCAGGCGCTCGCCGGAGCGGCCCTTCAGCGTCTTTCTTGCCAGCCGCTCAGCCCGCGTCATCTTTCGAAATCTCGAGCGCCCGTTGGTAGACCTGCTTGCGGGGGGCGCCGCTGGCCTCCGCCACCGTGGCGGCGGCGTCGCGGACGCTGAGGGTGCGCAGGGCGGCGCGCAGCAGGCCGTCGATATCGACCTCTTCGCCGGCGGCGTCAAGCGGCGGGCCAATGACCACCACCACCTCGCCCTTGGGCGGGCCGTTCTCGGCATAGTGGGCGGCGAGCCCAGGCAGGGTGCCGCGCCGCACCTCCTCGAACAGCTTGGTCAGTTCGCGCGCCACCGCCACCTCGCGCCCGCCCAGCACCTGGGCGGCGTCGGCCAGCAGATCGGCCAGGCGCTGGGCCGACTCGAACAGCACCAGGGTGACGCGCACCGGCGCCAGTTCCTCCAGCGCGGCCCGGCGGGCGCCGGTCTTGTTGGGCAGGAAGCCCGCGAACAGGAAGCGGTCGGAGGGCAGCCCCGC
Source organism: Nitrospirillum amazonense (assembly GCF_007828035.1). Classification (GTDB taxonomy): domain Bacteria; phylum Pseudomonadota; class Alphaproteobacteria; order Azospirillales; family Azospirillaceae; genus Nitrospirillum; species Nitrospirillum amazonense. The sequence goes on from NZ_VITV01000004.1 coordinate 356,424, forward strand.
CAGCACCAGGGCGGTCAGGGTGGCGCTGGCACCCGGCAGATGGGTGACGTAAAGGCCCTGGTCGCGCGCCTCGCGCACCAGCTTGTAGCCGGGGTCGGAGATCAGCGGCGTGCCGGCGTCGGACACCAGGGCGATGGCCTCGCCCGCCGCGATGCGGGCCAGCAGCTGGGGCCGCATGCGGGCGGCGTTGTGCTCGTGATAGGGCAGCAGGGGCTTGCGCACCTGGTACCGGGCCATCAGCTTGGCCGTCACACGGGTGTCCTCGCAGGCGATGGCATCGACGCCCTTCAGCGTTTCCAGCGCGCGCAGGGTGATGTCGCCGGCGTTGCCGATGGGGGTGGCGACGACATGCAGGCCAGGCGGCGGTTTACGCGCGAGGGCGCTGCCGCTAGGCTCTGCCCCGTCCCCGTCCGGCGGGATGTCCCCGTCCGACGGAACGTCATCGTATGGATCGTTGCCGACGTCGACATCATCGACAGGGCCGGCGTCGACATCGTCGACGGGGCCGGCAACGATATCGTCGACAGGCGGTTGCTGCGGTTTCATGGGATCAACGGGTGGGTTTGCGATGAAGTATGCCGGGATGTCCGCCACGACGGCGGCGGCCAGGACCGCAGCGACGCTGCTGACGCTGGCCTTGCTGGCGGGCTGCGCCAGCCAGCCCACGGTAACGGCCCCGCCGCGCGCCGCGCAAGCGCCGCAGCAGGCGCCCCAGCCGCAGGCAGCCCAGCCCCAGCCCGAGGCGGCCCCGGCCCAGACGGAAGCGGCCCCCGCCCCGGCCACGGTGCCCGCGGATGAGACGGTGCGCGTGGCCCTGTTGCTGCCCCTGTCGGGCAAGGCCGCCAGCCTGGGCGAGGCCATGCAGCAGGCGGCGCAGATGGCGCTGTTCGACACGGCCGACAGCCATTTCCAACTGCTGATCCGCGACACCAAGAGCACGCCAGAGGGATCGGTGGCCGCGGCGCAGGACGCGCTGGCCGCCGGCGCCACCCTGCTGATCGGCCCGGTCTACGGCGTGGACGCCAAGGCGGTGACGCCGGCGGTGGGCACGGTGCCGGTGCTGAGCTTTTCCAACGACGCGACGGTGGCCGACACGCGCGCCCCGGCGGGCGGCACCTGGGTGCTGGGCTTCCAGCCGCAGGACCAGGTGGCCCGCGTGGTCAGCTACGCCGCCAGCCGCGGCCTGACCCGCCTGGCGCTGCTGGCCCCGGTGGGCAGCAACGGCGACATGGTGGAGCAGGCCATGCGCGACGCCGCCGCCAAGGCGGGCGCCGACGTCACCCGCGCCGCGCGCTATCAGCCCACGCAGAAGGACGTCAGCGACACCATCAAGCGGCTGTCCAACTTCGATCAGCGCCACGCCCAGATGGCGGCGGCGCGCGAGGCCACCGCCAGCAAGGACGGAAAACCCGGCCCCGCGGTGGAGGATCTTTCCTTCCAGGCCATCCTGATCGCCGAGGGCGGCCAACGACTGAAGGAGGTGGCGCCCCTGTTGCCCTTCTTCGACATCGACCCCGGCCCCGTGCGCTTCCTGGGCACCGGCCAGTGGGATGAGCCCGGCATTGGACGCGAGCCGGCCCTGGTGGGCGGCTGGTACGCGAGCGCCGCCCCCGACGCGCGCCAGGGTTTCGAGAAGCGGTTCAACGACGTGTACGGCCAGCGCCCGCCGCGTCTGGCCACCCTGGCCTATGACGCGACCGCCCTGGCCGCCGTGCTGGCCAAGGGCCACAAGGCCTATGTGCGGGAAAACCTGACCGACCCCAACGGGTTCGCCGGCATCGACGGGGTGTTCCGCCTGCTGCCCACCGGCCAGGTGGAGCGGGGCCTGTCCGTACTGGAGGTGACCAAGACCGGCGTGACCGTCGTGGATCCGGCACCCACCAGCTTCACGCCGGCGGCGGCCCCGGCGCCCAGCCCGAACACCGGGTCATAAATCGCTTACCGGGACGCCTTTACCGGGATGCAGTGCGCGGCGCGTCCATATCCAGGTAAAAGCCGTCCAGGTCGGCGCTGTCCAGATCGGGAAGACCGAGGTCGGCGGCCAAGTCCTGGGCCAGGGATCGTCGGGTGGCGGCGGCGGCCAGTTCGAACCAGGCGAGGCGGGCCACGCGGCTGGCGGCCGAGTGGTCGGTGTCGCGGCGCAGTTCCCCGGCGATGAAGCCTTGGCTCATTGAGCCGGCGGACGCCTGCGCATAACCGGCCTTCATGCCGGCGGGGGAGAACCGATCCAAACCATGCTCCATCGTCATGTCTGCCACACACCAGGTGGGCGTCGGTTCACGTGCTGTTAATTAGATAGTGACCGAAATGACGCGGCGCGGGTAGAAAAATTATGCTTAAAAATTAGTTAAAACGGTGTGCGACCGCGAACACGGCACCACCTGCGGTGGCCGGCGACTTTCTCAACGGGTCCCGCCCCTTGGGAAAAGCTGGGACAGGAGGAACAACGCGGCCGCAGCAACCACCACCGCCGGTCCCGCCGGCAGGTCGGCGCGGAAGGAGGCGCCCAGGCCGCCGCAGACCGACAACGCGCCGATGGCAGCGGCCAGACCGGCCATGATTTCCGGCGTACGGGCGAATCGGCGGGCGCAGGCGGCTGGGATGATCAGCAAGGCGGTGATCAGCAGCACGCCCACCACCTTCATGGCCAGCGCGATGGTGGCGGCCATCAGCATCATGAAGCCCAGCTGCGTGGCCAGCACGGGCACGCCCTCCACCCGCGCCAGATCCTCGTTCACCGTCATGGCCAGCAAGGGGCGCCACAGCCAGGCCAGCAGGGCCAGCACCACGGCCCCGCCACCCCAGATCCAGGCCAGGTCGCCACCGCTGACGGCCAGGATGTCGCCGAACAGATAGGACATGAGGTCCACCCGCACCGTCTGCAGCAGGGCCACGGCGATGAGGCCCAGGCTGAGCGTGGTGTGGCTGAGCAGGCCCAGCAGCGTATCGGTGGCCAGCTTGCGCTGGCGCTGCATCAGCACCAGCACGCCGGCCAGCGCCAGTCCCACCAGCGCCACCGCCAGCATTAGGTTGATGCCGGCGACGAAGCCCAGCGCGATGCCCAGCAGGGCGGCATGGGACAGGGTGTCGCCGAAATAGGCCATGCGCCGCCAGACGACGAAGCAGCCCAGCGGTCCCGCCACCAAAGCGACGCCGACGCCGCCGGCCAGGGCGCGCAACAGGAAATCATCCATGGGGGTGCTGGTCCTTGGGGGGGGACCTGTCCTTGGGTCCGGGCTCGTGCGTGTGCTGGCAGCCGGGCGTGGCGGCGCCATGGCTGTGCGGCCCGGCGGCGGACAGCCAGGCCGGCATGGCCAGCGGATCGATACCGAACAGGGCCTGGAAATCGGGATGGCGGCGCACATCCTCCGGCCGGCCGGCGCAGCAGACGTGGCCGTTCAGGCAGATCAGGCGGTCGGTGCCGGAAATGGCGTAGCTTAGATCATGGCTGACCATCAGCACGCCACAGCCGTGGCGGCGGCGGATGGCGTCGATCAAGGCGTACAGGGTGGCCTGGCCGGCCACGTCCACAGCCTGCGCCGGTTCGTCCAGCACCAGCAGGTCGGGCCGGCGCAGCAGGGCGCGGGCCAGCATAACCCGCTGCGTCTCCCCGCCCGACAGGGCCTGCACCGGGCTGTCGGCCAGGCTGGCGGCGCCCACCTCGCTCAACGTCTCATCCACCGCCGCGTCGGTCACCGGGCCCCAGAGAGCCAGCAGCCGCCGCACGGTCAGGGGCAGGGTGGCGTCCACGGCCAGGCGCTGGGGCATATAACCGATGCGCAGGCCAGGCTTGCGCCACACCGTGCCGCCGCTGGGCCGCTGCAGCCCCAGCACAGCGCGCAGCAGGGTGGACTTGCCGGCGCCATTGGGCCCCACCAGGGTCACGACCTCGCCAGCCGACACCGCCAGGTCCACCGACTGCAGCACCGTGCGCCGGCCGAACTGCACCGTCAGGCTGGTGGTCTTGATAAGCGCCGCCTCGGGCGACATCTCTGGAAACTCTGCGTCGGACGGCATGGGCCCTTCCTGGCGGGGGAACCGGTCCCAGGTTCCAAGACGCCTGCGACACGGGTATGCGTGCCCCCCGGCTTTACGGCATCCGGACCGACTTGACAAATGTTATAGTATAACATTGCATGTTGGGGCGCTCGTGTCCCCGGCGCCTATCACCCGGTTGGTATTCCATGTTCCCCTTCCGCATCCTGTCCCTGGTCGCCCTGCTGTGGCTGGCGTTCACCGTCCCGTCGCGGGCGGACGCGCCCACGGCGCCCAAGGTGGTGGCGAGCGTGAAGCCGGTGCATTCCCTGGCGGCGGCGTTGATGCAGGGGGTCGGCCAACCCAAGCTGTTGGTCGACGGCACAGCCAGCCCGCACAGCTTCAGCCTAAAGCCCTCGGACGCCGGCGCCCTGTCCCAGGCCGACATCGTGTTCTGGATGGGACCGACCTTGGAGCCCTTCCTGGTGAAGCCGCTGGCCAGCCTGGCCCGGGGCGCCCACATCGTCACCCTGATCGAGGCGCCGGGCCTGCGCCCCCTGGCCCTGCGCAGCGCCGGCGCCTGGGCGGATGGCGAGTCCCACCAGGATGGCCACCCCCACTTGGTGCCCGCCGCCGTGGGTGGGGCCGCCGACAACCAGATCGATGGCCACGCCTGGCTGGATCCCGCCAACGCCAAGGCGATGGCCCGCGCCATGGCCGACGCCCTGATCCAGCGCGACCCGGCCGACGCCGCCCGCTATCGCGACAACCTGGCCGCCCTGCTGCGCAGCCTGGATGCCTTGGATGCGGAGATCGGCGCCATCCTGGCGCCCGTGAGCGCCAAGCCCTTCGTCGTCTTCCACGACGCCTTCCATTACCTGGAGGCCCGCTACCGTCTGGACGGCGTGGGCGCCATCACCTTGAACCCAGAGGTGCGGCCGGGTGCCGCCCGCCTGAGCCAGCTGCGCGCCCGCATCCAGGCCTCCGGCGCCACCTGCGTCTTCGCCGAGCCACAGTTCGAGACGGCGCTGATCGGCGCCCTGATCGACGGAACCCAGGCCAAGCGCGGCGTGCTGGACCCCGAAGGCGCCCTGCTGCCCGCCGGGCCGGACCTCTACGCCACCCTGATGCGCGCCAACGCCCATGCCCTGGCGGGGTGCCTGGGCGGGTAAGCTGTGTTAAGACCGCCCCACGGAATTTCTGGCGGGTGGGGATGACATCATGCGGATCGGGATCGTGGGCTGCGGCGGCCGGATGGGCCGCATGCTGATGCGGGAGGTGCTGGGCACCCCCGGCGCCACGCTGTCCGGGGGCACCATGCGCCCCGGCAACCCCGACCTGGGCCGCGACCTGGGCACCCTGTCGGGGCTGGACCCCGCCGGCATCGTCTCCACCAGCGATGTGGACGCCCTGTTCGCCGCCAGCGACGCGGTCATCGACTTCACCACCCCCGCCGGCACGGCCGTCCACGCCGCGCTGGCCGGCCGCCACGGCACCGCCCTGGTGGTGGGCACCACTGGCCTGGCGCCCGACCAGCAGGCCGCCATCGACGCCGCGTCCAAGACGGCCGCCCTGGTGCAGGCGCCCAACATGAGCCTGGGCGTGAACCTGCTGCTGGCCCTGGTGGAGGACGTGGCGCGCACCCTGGGGCCCGATGTCTGGGATATCGAGATCGTGGAGATGCACCACCGCCATAAGGTGGACGCCCCCTCCGGCACCGCGCTGGGCCTGGGCCGCGCGGCGGCGGCCGGTCGCGGCGTCGACCTGGCGGCCGTGTCCGACCGGGTGCGCGACGGCCACACCGGCGCGCGCGAGGCCGGGCACATCGGCTTCGCCACCCTGCGCGGCGGCGATGTGGTGGGCGACCACACCGTCATCTTCGCGGCCGAGGGCGAACGTATCGAGCTGACGCACAAGGCCGGCAGCCGCGCCATCTTCGCGCGGGGTGCCGTGCGGGCCGCGATCTGGGCCGGCGGCAAGGCCCCCGGCCTGTACACCATGCGCGACGTGCTGGGCCTGTAATGACCGACGCCGCCGCCGAGCTTTCCGCCCCATCCAGCCGCTGGGCCCACCCCGGCCTGAGGGGAGCGTTCTGGGGGCTGCTGGCGGTGGCGGTGTGGGCGGGGTCCTTCGTCATCACCCGCATGGGCGTGAAGGCCGGCCTGAACGCCTTCGACCTAGTGGCCCTGCGCTTCGCCACCGCCGGCGCCCTGATGGTCCCCATCCTGCGCCGCCGGGGCCTGGCCTTCGACCGGCTGGGCCTGGGCGGCCTGGTCCTACTGGTGGCGGGGTCGGGGGCGCCCTATGCCCTGATGCTGGCGGCCGGCGCCCGCTACGCCCCGGCCTCGCACGCGGCGGCCCTGACCCCCGGCCCCATGGCGGCCATGACCGCCCTGCTGGGCGCCCTGTTCCTGCGCGAGCGCCTGCCGGTCATCGGCTGGGCCGGCGTGGGCCTGATCCTGGGCGGCAGCGCCTTGATCGGCGGGCCCAGCCTGTTCAGCGGGTCGGGTGAAGGGGCGGCCCTGGGCCATGCCCTGTTCCTGGGCGGGGCGCTGGTGTGGGCCATCTACGTCATCGTCCTCAGGCGCAGCGGCGTGGGCCCGCTGCATGCCACCGCCATCGTCGCCACCGGGTCGGCCCTGCTGTACCTGCCGCTCTATCTGCTGGTGTTGCCCAAGGGCGTGGGCCAGGCGGCGATGCCCGACATCGCGTTGCAGGCCATCTACCAGGGCTGCTTCACCACCCTGGTGGGCCTGGCGGCCTTCAACCGCGCCGTGGTCCTGCTGGGCGCCACCGGGGCCGCCGCCCTGCCGGCCCTGATCCCCGTGGTCACGCTGGGCCTGGGCGCCCTGATGCTGGGCGAGGCGCCCAGCCTGGCGGAGACGGCCGCCACCCTGCTGATCGGCGGCGGCGTGCTGGTCACAACGCTGGCGCGCAATCGCCGTCCACCACCCTCAAAAACTTAAAGTCTCAAAGACTTAATTGACCGCCCCGGATCGCGGCGCGACAGTCGGGGCGGGAGAAACCACCGCCTCGGATGCCATGCCGTGAAGGAAAAAGAATTGCGCATGGCCCTCGTCTGCTACGGCGGGGTGTCGCTGGCCGTGTACATGCACGGCGTCACCAAGGAACTGCTGAAGCTGGCCCGCGCCTCGCGCGTTTTCCACGGCACCCACGATCCCCGGCTGCGCAACACCGGCAGCTACCAGGCATTGCAGGACGACCTGGCCCGCCGCATCGGCTACAGCAGCGGCGCCAGCCTGGACGGCGGCGCCCAGACCCCGGACACGGAGGAGGTCTACGTCGCCCTGCTGCAGGAGGTGGGCGCCCATATCGACCTGCGCATCGTCATCGACGTCATCGCCGGATCGTCCGCCGGCGGCATCAACGGCGTGCTGCTGGCCCGCGCCCTGGCCCACGACCTGGACCTGGACGCCCTGACCGAGCTGTGGCTGGACGGCGCCGACGTCACCAACCTGATGGTGGAGGACGGCCGGGCGACGAAATGGAGCAAGTGGTTCCTGAAGCCCTTCCTGGCCTACGGCCTGGGCCGGCTGATGCGGCTGGCGCCGGATGACGAGATGCGCTGGAAGCTGTCCATGTTCGTGCGCTCGCGCTGGTTCAAGCCTCCCTTCGACGGCATGCGGCTGATGGAGATGCTGCTGGACGCGGCCGCCGCCATGGGCCGGCCGGTCAGCCCCTATGCCTCGCTGCTGCCGGCGGGGCAGTCCCTGTCCCTGTTCGTCACCGTCACCGACTTCCACGGCTTCCTGCAGCGCATCCCCGCGCACGACCCGCCTTCGGTGGAGGAGCGGGAGCATCGCCACGTTTTGAAGTTCCACTACCGCCGCTGGCCCGGCGGCCGGGTGGACACGGATTTCGGCGAGGGCGCCATCCCCGGCCTGGTGTTCGCCGCCCGCGCCACCTCCTCCTTCCCCGGCGCCTTCACGCCGGCGCACCTGCGGGCGCTGGACGGGCTGCTGGCCCGGCGGGGGCAGGGCTGGCCGGAGCGGGAACGCTTCCTGAAGCGCAACTTCCGCCGCTACACCGCCGCCGGCGTTGACCCGGGGCGCATCAGCTTCATCGACGGCAGCGTGCTGAACAACAAGCCCTTCGCCGAGGCCCTGCGCGCCATCTCCGGCCGCCCGGCCTATCGCGAGGTCGACCGCCGGCTGATCTACATCGACCCCGACCCCGCCCACCTGAAACGGGTGGCCAAGGCGGAAACGCCGGGCTTTTTCCGCACGCTCAAGGGGGCATTGTCGGACATTCCGCGCAACGAGCCGGTGCGCGACGAGCTGGTGTCCATCGACCGTAACAACGCCCGGGTGCGCCAGCTGCGCTCCGTCATCGATGCCGCCCGCCCCGGCATCACCCAGCTGGTGCATGAGGTGGTGGGGGGTGAGCCCCCGGCCGAACTGACCTATGCCCAAATCCATGACTGGCGGGAAATCGCCAACGGCCGCGCGGCCCAGGAGGCGGGCTTCGCCTATGAGGCCTACGTCCGCCTCAAGCTGACCTCGGTCCTGGACGCCATGGGCCGGCTGGTGGCGGTGGGCTGCGGCTACCAGCCGGGCACGGCCGCCGCCCGCCAGGCCACCGAGGCGCTGCACGCCTGGGCGCGGGCCACCGGCATCACCCCCGACCAGGTGACGACCTGGAGCCTGGAGCGGCGGGAGGACGGCCTGCCGGGTGGCGACGCGCCACCCTGGGTGCGCTTCCTGCTGGCCTTCGACGTGGGCTTCCGCGGCCGGCGCCTGCGCTTCGTCATCCGCGCCCTGAACGAACTGTATGCCCGGCTGGAGGAAGACGAGTTCACCGACGTCGCCGCCCGCGACCTGGATGAGATCAAGGCCAATCTCTACGACTGCCTGGAGCGGCTGCGCGTCTACGAGTCCGGCGCCTTCCTTAGCGCGGACGAGCGCGAGGCCTTGGCCGTGCCCTTCGTCGAGCCCCTGGCCATGGGCCGCCAGCCGGACGTGGCGGCGGTGGACCAGGTGATGTGGGATCTGGCACGGCGCATCGACCTGAACGCCATCAACCAGCAGGTGGACGAGATCTTCGCCCTGATGGGTCTGAACATGCTGGGCGTGGCGGCACGGCGGGAGCTGTTCGTGGCCTATGTCGGCTTCGCCTTTTGGGACGTGCTGACCTTTTCCATCAGCGGCTGGCGCGAGCTGGACGATTTGGAGGAGGTGCGGGTGGACCGCATCAGCCCGGACGACGCCCGCTTCTGCCAGGCCATGGGGGGCGCCATTCCCCTGAAAGGGCGGGAGATCAACCACTTCGGCGCCTTCTTCAGCCGCGTGCACCGCGAGAGCGATTATCTGATGGGCCGCCTGCATGCCGCCGACCGGCTGGTGGATCTGGTCCTGGACGCCGCCGGCCGCCCGCCGGGCGTGGATGGTCCCGGCCTGAAGCGCCGCCTGTTCGCCGCCATCGCCCGGACGGAGCGCCAGCGCCTGGGTGACAAGTCACCGGCGTTGCGCTGGCTGGAGACCATGCTGGCGGAAGGGTGAGGCCACCCACCGCGAAGGAGCGAAGCGACAAGGCCGCGACCGCGGCCGCCGGAGGTTTCCGGGCAGCGGAGCGGACTGGAAACTGAGGATAAGCCCAAGCCAGCGGATGCTGGCGCCCGGCGCCTGAGGGACGCTAAACCAAGCCTTGGCGATGTTTCGCCAGGGCTTGGTTGAGGACGCTGGCCACCTGCACCCGTTCCTCCATGGGGAGGAAACTGCCCACCACCAGACGCCTGCCGTGGCTGGTCAGCACCACCTGGCTGTCGTGTTGGGCGGGATCGTCCATGTGGACGCGCAGCCAATAGGGGATGAAGGACCAGCTGCGGCTGGGGCGGCGGGGTTCCACCCGCTCCACCGTCAGGGCCTGGTCGGTCAGTTCCACCCGCTCATACAGCCGGGCGGAGCGGTAGCTGGCGCGGAAGGCCAGGTAGATCACCAGCACATCCACGCCGCAGAAACCGATGACCGGCCAGGCGCCGCGCAGAAAGAAGACCAGGCCCACGCCGAAGCTGACCGCCGCCACCAGCCCCATGAGGATGCGGAACCCCTTCGGCGACAGGCTGCGGTGGGGCCGCAGGATGACGCTGAGCCAGGTCTGCCTCAGGGTGGTTTCGTCATGGATCATGGACAAAACAGTAGGGCGGCCTCACCACCTGGTAAAGGCCGCCCCGTGCGGGGCGTCAGGCCCCGGTCATGCTGTCCGCGCTGGGGTGCGCGCGCCTTAGCTACGGGTGATGGAGATACCGCCGTCCACCAGCTGGGCCGTGCCGGTGACGAAGGACGAGTCGTCCGACGCCAGGTAGAGGACGGCGCGGGCCAGTTCTTCCGGCTGGCCCGCGCGGCGCAGGGCGTGGGCGTTGTTCACCCAGTCACGCTTCTCCGCCGTGTCGTTGGCGGCGTGGTACATCTCGGTCTCCACCGCACCCGGGAGCACGGCGTTGACACGCACGCCCTGTGGGCCGAACTCGGCGGCCAGCGCCTGGGTCAGGCCGATCAGGCCGGACTTGCTGGCGGCGTAGGCGGCCAGGCCGGGGAAGGCGAAAGTGTGGCCAACGAAAGTGGAGGTGAAGACCACCGAACCGCCGCCGTTCTTCACCATCTGGCCGATCTGGTGCTTGGCACCCAGGAAGGGGCCGGTCAGGTTCACGGCCAGGGTGTTGGCCCAGCCGGCCTCGCTCACGCCGGTGCTGGGGCCAGCCTCACCCAGGGTACCGGCGTTGTTGAAGGCGATGTCCAGGCGGCCGAAGTGTTCCACCGCCAGGGCCACCAGGGCCTGGTTATAATCCTCATGCTGGACGTCGCCGGCCAGCGCCACGGCCTGGCCGCCGGCGGCGGTGATCTCAGCCACCAGGCTGTCCAGTTCCGCCTGGCGGCGGGCACCGACCACGACCTTCGCGCCCTCCGCCGCGAACAGCTTGGCGGTGGCGCGACCGATGCCTGAGCTGGCGCCGGTAACGAGGGCGACCTTGTTCTGCAAACGAGCCATTTTCTCTCTCCGATGCTGGGTCGGCGCGACGACCGCGCCGCTGACAGACAAAGATTTACCTTTCAGCAGCACTTGCATCGATGGGGCGAAAGTGAGCTTATGATTCATCTTTCCTGAATAATGGCAAGGCTGCCCCATGGACAGGCTGCGCGCATTCGAGGTGTTTTCCACCGTGGTGGCCCGGGGCGGCTTCGCCAAGGCGGCGGACGCGCTGAACACCTCCCCCGCCAACGTCACCCGCTATGTCAGCGAGCTGGAGACCTACCTGGGCAGCCGGCTGCTGAACCGCACCTCGCGCCGGTTGTCGCTGACCGAGGCGGGCGAGGCGCTGTATGAGCGCGCGCAGACCATCCTGGAAGAGGTGGCGGAGGCGGAGGCGCTGGCATCCGCCACCACGTTGAAGCCCCGGGGGCGGCTGCGGGTGAACGCGCCGCTGAGCTTCGGCATCCGGCATCTGGCGCCGCTGTGGCCCCGCTTCATGGCGCAGTATCCCGACGTGCTGCTGGACATCGCCCTGACCGACCGGGTGGTGGACATGGTGGAGGAGGGCTTCGACCTGGGCATCCGCATCTCGCGCGGCGGGTCGCCCACTTACGCCGCGCGCAAGCTGGCCACCTCACGCAACGTGCTGTGCGCGGCGCCCGACTACCTGGCCCGCCACGGCGTGCCAAAGACGCCGGACTGCCTGGCCAGCCATGTGCGCATCGCCTACAGCTACACCGGCGTGCCGGAGGACTGGGTGCTGCTGGACCCGGAGGGCAAGCCCGTCACCGTGCGCATTCCCATCCGCCTGGTGACCAACAACGGCGATACCGCCCGCGCGGCCGCCCTGGCGGGACAGGGCATCATCTGGCAGCCCACCTTCCTGATTGGCGACGACCTGCGCGCCGGCCGCCTGGTGCCGGTGCTGCCGGAGCATCGCATCCCCGACATCGACATCCTGGCCGTCTATCCCAGCCGCCGCCATGTCAGCGCCAAGGTCCGCGCCTTGATCGACTTCCTGGCCGACGCCTTCCACGGCACCCCGGCTTGGGAGTGCGCCCCTTGATCCGCCCGCCTTGCCACCCGTAGATTTGCCGGCCACATGCCCCGTAGTGCACCCCTCTACCCCAGGCCGCGACCGCGGCCGCCGGAAGTTTCCGGGGAGCGTCAGCGGACTGGAAACTGAGGATAAGCCAAGGGGCGCATGCCCCGCCGGCGCTTGAGGCCCCGAACATGAAACGCGCGAACATCCAGGAATTTTTCCGCAGGCTGGCGGAGCGGGATCCGGAGCCGAAGACAGAACTGGAGTATGTGAACCCCTACACCCTGCTGGTGGCGGTGGTGCTCTCGGCCCAGGCCACGGACGTCGGCGTGAACAAGGCGACCAAGGCGCTGTTCAAGATCGCCGACAACCCGGCGGCCATGGTGGCGCTGGGGGAGGCCACGGTGCGGGACCATGTGAAGACCATCGGCCTGTACAAGACCAAGGCCGCCAACGTCATCCGCCTGTCGGAAATCCTGCTGGAGAAACACGGCGGCCTGGTGCCGCGCAAGCGTGAGGATCTGGAGGAACTGCCGGGCGTGGGCCGCAAGACGGCCAACGTGGTGCTGAACGTGGCCTTCGGGGAGCCGACCATCGCCGTCGACACCCATATCTTCCGCGTGTCCAACCGCACCGGCCTGGCGCCGGGCAAGACGGTGGAGGCGGTGGAGGAGAAGCTGGTGAAGGTGGTGCCCAAGGCCTACCGCCTGCATGCCCACCACTGGCTGATCCTGCACGGCCGCTATATCTGCAAGGCGCGCAAGCCGGATTGCGCCGTGTGCAGCGTCATCGATCTGTGCGCCTATGAGGCCAAGACGGCGCTGACAGCCTAAGTCGTTCCGGAAATGAAATGGGCCAGTCCCGTAAAGGACTGGCCCGTAAAAAACCAGGTGGCGGCGAGGCTTACTCTTCAGTGCCCGTAGCCACCACGGCCTCGACTTCCTTTACCGGTCGGGCGCGGGATTCGCCGGTCAGCGTCTCGATGGTGCCGATCAGCAGGCCACCCTGTTCCACTTCCAGCACGCCGTAGCGGATGTTGCCCTGGATGCGGCCGGTGGAGCGGACGCGCAGGGTGCCGCGCACGGAGATATCGCCTTCGAAACGACCGCCGATGTCGGCCTCGTCGATCTCGACCGAGCCCTTGAACAGGCCGCTGTCGGTCACCTCGATGGCGCGGCCCTCGCGCAGCTTGGCCTCCACCGTGCCTTCCACCACCAGGATGTCGCAGGCGGCGATTTCACCGGACAGGGAAATCTCACGGCCGACGATCAGTTTGCGCATGTCGTTGGTAGGCAAGGGGGCATTTCCTTCAGTACCGGTGGGGGCGACGCGCCGGGGCGGCGTGCCGGGAATTTCCACGACACGACGGGGAATGTCACTACGAAAACCACCGGTGGCCGCGCCGGCCGGTGCCGGGGTCGCGGGCGTGGCCGGCACCGGCGTGGCGCCGGCGCCCAGACCGCCGCCACCCCCAAGGCCGCTGTTCCCCAGGCCAAGCGAAGGCTGACCCGGCGTCGGTGTGGGGCCGGGCGTCGGCGTCTTGAACTGCATATCGATCCCCTTGTCTGAGGGCCCCCTGCTGGCCGCGGCCAGATTGGACGAGGGCTCCGGTTCGGAAACGGGTTCCACGGCCGGGGAGGCCGGGGGCGTGGGCTCAGCCACCGGAACAGGCGTGCGAAGGTCGGCCGGCTTGGCCGGGTCGCCGCCAACGGGGCCCAGGTTCGGTCGGTTACGTCGGAACATCGGCGTTGTCCCCAAATCTTCGTGTCGCGCGGCCAGCCTGGCCCGTTCGGGGCCTGGACCGGTCGTTGAAGGTCGTTCTTTTTATGAGTTCGCCCGGGGTGCGACCGGCAGCGGACTTCGCGTTCCGCCTGTGGGCAGGAACCCGCCGAACAGGTGGAGCATGAAGGCCGTCGCCAGAACCGGCGCGAACAGATTCACAACAGGCAGCAAGGAAATAAAGGCAATAATGAGGCCCGCGCAAAAAATTCGCCCCCTATAGCGCAGACGGAGTAGGCGCACCTGGTCGGAGGGCATGCGGCGCACCGCCACTTGGTCGAAATACTGGCGTCCCAGCAAGAAACCGTTGGCCAACGGATAGGCCACGGCACCCACCGGCGGCAAAAGCCACAGGGGCAGCACGGCGACGTTGACGATGATCAGCAGGGCTGTGAACCGCAGCGCGATGGCGGCCTCTTCCACCACACCGGCGTCGCGCGGCGGCGGCAGGGTGGGGTACCACCGACGCTCTACAGCGCGGGCCACGGGTTCCAGCAGCATGCCGGCGATGGCCGCCACCACAACCAGGAAGAAGTACCAGGCCAGCGCCACGACACCGAGGGCGCCCGCCACCGTGATCAGGGGATCCAGCCAGGCCTTGCCCGTGGGATGCAGGCGGTCCAGCCCCCAAGAGACGGCGACCCCCAGCACGATGAAGGACAGCAGCGTCAGGATAAAAGAACGCGCCATCACCCGCAGCAGGGCGGGATCGAAGGCCTGGGCAAGGGTGCGGAACAGGGCGCGGATCATCTCAGCATCCTAGGTAGTATGCCCCCGCGCTTGCCGCAAGCGGCCCTATCTCTATACTGCGGCCCCAAGTTTTTGCCGATCCGGAGGATTTTAAGTGACGGCTGAATTGGATGTGGTTGGGATCGGCAACGCGATCGTCGACGTGATCACGCAGACGACCGACGTTTTCCTGGCGGACAACCGCCTGGACAAGAACAGCATGCGCCTGATCGACACGGCCGAGGCCGAGGCGCTGTACGCCAAGATGGGCCAGGGCATGGAGATGTCGGGCGGTTCCGCCGGCAACACCATGGCCGGCATCGCCATGCTGGGCGGCAAGGGCGCCTTCATCGGCAAGGTGGCGGGCGACCAGCTGGGCCAGGTCTACCGCCATGACATCGAGGCGGTGGGCTCGCGCTTCGTCACCACCGACCTGGACGACGGCACGCCCACCGGCCGCTGCCTGATCCTGGTGACGCCGGACGCCGCGCGCACCATGAACACCTATCTGGGCGCCGCCGTTCGCCTGACCCCGGCCGACATCGACGAGGCGCTGATCGCCTCGGCCCAGGTCACCTACATGGAAGGCTACCTCTGGGATCCGCCGGCCGCCAAGGAAGCCTTCCTGAAGGCGGCGTCGGCCGCCCATGGCGCCGGCCGCAAGGTGTCGCTGTCCCTGTCCGACGCCTTCTGCGTGAACCGCCACCTGGACAGCTTCCGCGACCTGGTGGCCGGCCATGTCGACGTGCTGTTCGCCAATGAGGCGGAGATCACCGCGCTTTACGGCACCGACTTCGATCAGGCGGTACAGGCGGTGCGCGGCCAGGTGGCCGTGGCGGCGCTGACCCGCAGCGAGAAGGGTGCCGTCATCGTCACGCCGGATGAGATCGTCACCGTGCCGGCCGCCCCGGTGGCCAAGGTGGTGGATACCACCGGCGCGGGCGACCTGTTCGCCTCGGGCTTCCTCTACGGCTACACCCGGGGCCGCGACATGGCCGCCTGTGGCGCCATGGGCGCCATTTGCGCGGCCGAGATCATCAGCCACTACGGCGCGCGCTCGCAGGCCGACCTGCGCCAGCTGGTGGCTGGCATCTAGGCGCCCCCACTTTCCAAGGGAATGGCGGCGCCGGATGGGCGTTCCCGCATGGGCGCCCATCCGGCGCCGCTATCCTTTGCCCGCTTTTTTTCGCAGGTGCACTCGCATAGACTGCGCCGCGCCGGGCACCCCTTCGGGCCCCGAACCCATCATCACGGTTCAACCGTTTGTCGTGACGCAAAGGCAACTTCCATGGACATGAGCAAGATCCCGGTCGGCAAGAACGCCCCGTGGGACATCAACGTCGTCATCGAGATCCCGCAGGGCGGTCAGCCGGTGAAGTACGAGGTGGACAAGGACTCGGGCGCCATCTACGTCGACCGCTTCCTGCACACCGCCATGTATTATCCGGCCAACTACGGCTTCGTGCCCCACACCCTGTCGGGCGACGGCGACCCGGCCGACGTGCTGGTGGTCAGCAACACCCCGGTGGTTCCGGGCGTGGTGCTGCGCTCGCGCCCCATCGGCGTGCTGCTGATGGAGGACGAGGCCGGCATGGATGAGAAGATCCTGGCCGTGCCGGTGGACAAGCTGCACAGCTTCTACACCAACGTCAGCAGCTACAAGGACCTGCCGGAGATCCTGGTGGAGCAGATCGCCCACTTCTTCGAGCACTACAAGGACCTGGAGAAGGGCAAGTGGGTGCGCATCGTCCGCTGGGGCGACGCCGACGAGGCCGCCAAGATGATCAGCGACGCCATGGAGCGCTACAACGCCCAGAAGTAAGCGTTCCACGTCGATCTTCGATCGTGTTTTTGCTGAGCCGCCGGAAGCAATTCCGACGGCTCAGCTGTTTCTGGTGCGCTCATTCGCAACCTCGTCACGAGGATATGCATTGGGGTAGTATCCAAGGAAAGACATGCCATATGAGTCCGGTAAGGAGATGACCATGGCTGGCAGCAAGGCAGCGGCATCGCGGACATCACAAGCTGGCGCGACGCAGCGCCAGTTCGCGCATGAGGCTGAGCTGCTGCGCGAAGGTCTCGAGGATATGGCCACCGGTCGCTTTATCGAGGATGATGAAGTGGATGCTTGGCTTGACCGTCTCGTCCAAGGTGAAGACCTGGATATTCAACCACCACAAAAGCCGCTGAAACGCCGCTAAGGCCGCAGCCTCACCGTGGTGCCTTCTTCCCGAAGAAAACTTATCATGACTTACGCCGCAAATCGGGATTTGGCGGCTGCCCGCGATTGGCTACAGCAGCCGGGAGCCGGTGTCGCAGCCGAGAACCAGCTTATCCGAATCAGCGCCGCCATCAAGGAACTGAAGACCGCTCCCTGCCGATGGCCTGTGGGCGATCACGCTGGCATCCGCGAGCGTCCGGTGGAGGGCTATTTGGTGATGTATCGGGTCGAACCTGATACGGACAACAATCAGACGGCCGGCAACGTTTGGATCCTGCGTGTTTTCGGTCCCTTCCAAAATCGGGAAGCCACCTGACCTATCGCCAAGGAGTGCCGCACCAGCCTTGGTCGGGGGCGCCGTTGCGGCTAGGCTGGCGGAAAGCTTGAGACATGTCATGGCCGTGCCACCGGGCGCTGCTATGGTCGGCCCCCAAGCCCAACCGGCATCGGGGAACGGCAGAGGACAGAAGGAAGGCCATATGACCATCCGCAACCTGCACCACCTGTTCAAGCCGTCGTCCATCGCCCTGATCGGCGCCAGCCGCCGCCCCCATACCGTGGGCGCAGTGGTGGCCCGCAACCTGTTCGCCGGCGGTTTCGACGGCCCCATCATGCCGGTGAACCCGCAGGAACGCTCCATCGAGGGGGTGCTCACATATCCCGACGTGGCGTCGCTGCCCGTGGTGCCGGATCTGGCCGTCATCTGCACCCCGCCCTCCACCGTGCCGGAACTGATCCGCCAGCTGGGGGAGCGCGGCACCAAGGCCGCCGTGGTCATCACCGCCGGCTTCGCCGAGCTGGGGGAGGCGGGCAAGGCCCTGCAGCAACAGGTGCTGGACGCCGCCAAGCCGCACCTGTTGCGCGTTGTTGGACCCAACTGCCTGGGCGTGATGGCGCCGGGCAACGGCCTGAACGCCAGCTTCGTCCACGTGCCGCCGCTGCGGGGCGACATCGCCCTGCTGGCGCAGAGCGGCGCCGTCGTCACCTCGGTCGTCGACTGGGCCACGCCGCGCGGCATCGGCTTTTCCCACCTGGTGTCGCTGGGCGGCATGGCCGACGTCGATTTCGGCGACCTGTTGGACTTCATGGCCCAGGACGGGCATACGCGCGCCATCCTGCTGTATGTCGAGGCCATCGCGCATGCCCGCAAGTTCATGTCGGCCGCCCGCGCGGCGTCGCGATCCAAGCCGGTCATCGTCATCAAGGCCGGCCGGTCGGACGAGGCGGCGCGCGCCGCCAGTTCCCACACCGGCTCGCTGGCCGGGGCCGACGCCATCTACGACGCCGCCTTCCGCCGCGCCGGCATGTTGCGCGTGGGGGAATTGAGCGAACTGTTCGACGCGGTGGAGACGCTGGCCACCGGCGTGCAGATCAAGGGCGACCGCCTGGCCATCCTGACCAACGGTGGCGGCATGGGCGTGCTGGCCGCCGACAGCCTGATCGAGCAGGGCGGCCGCCTGGCCCAGCTGTCGCCCGAGGCCATCGCCAAGCTGGACAACCTGCTGCCTCCGACCTGGAGCCATGGCAACCCCATCAACCTGTTGGGCGACGCCAACGGCAAGCGCTATGCCGACGCCCTGGCGGTGCTGCTGGAGGAGAAGGGCTGCGACGCCATCCTGGTGATGAACTGCCCCACCGCCGTCGCCGACAGCGGGGAGACGGCACGCGCCGTCATCGAGACCCTGCGCGGGAAGCGCTTCCCCGTGCTGGCAAACTGGCTGGGCGAGGGGGCGGCGGTGGAGGCGCGGCGCCTGTTCGCCGCCAACCGCATCCCCAGCTACCAGACCCCGGACGAGGCCATCCGCGCCTTCATGCACCTGGTGCGCTACCGCCGGAACCAGGATGAGCTGATGGAGGTGCCGTCCACCGTGCCGGACCAGTTCGTGTATGACGGTGTGGCGGCCCGCGTCCCCATCGAGCAGGCCCTGGCCGAGGGACGCGCCTGGCTGTCGGAGTACGAGGCCAAGCAGGTCTTGCGCGCCTATGGCATCCCGGTGGTGGAGACGGTGACCGCCGCCGACCCCGAGGAGGCGGAGGCGGCCGCCCGCCGGCTGGCCATGCCGGGCCGGAACAGCCGGCTGGCCCTGAAGATCCTGTCGCCCGACATCACCCATAAGTCGGACCTGGGCGGCGTGGCCCTGAACCTGGCGCCCGACGAGGTGCGGCTGGAGGCGGAGGCCATGCTAGCCCGCATCCGCGCGGCGGCCCCCGGCACCCGCATCGAGGGCTTCACCGTGCAGCAGATGGCCCACATGCCGGGGGCGGTGGAGCTGATCGTGGGCATGACCGACGACCGGCTGTTCGGACCCGTGCTGGTCTTCGGCCAGGGCGGCACGGAGGTGGAGGTAGTGCAGGACAAGGCGCTGGCCCTGCCGCCGCTGAACATGAACCTGGCGCGCGACATGATGGCCCGCACCCGCGTGCACAAGCTGCTGCAGGGCTATCGCCACCGCCCGCCGGCCGATCTGACGGCCATCGCCCTGACTCTGAACAAGGTGTCGCAGCTGGTCATCGACTTCCCCGAAATCCAGGAACTGGACATCAACCCGCTGTACGCTGGGGCGGACGGCGTCATGGCCCTGGACGCCCGCATCCGCGTGGCGCCCCCGCCGGAGCCAGGGGCGGTGCGCCTGGCCATCCGCGCCTATCCGAAGCGGCTGGAGCAGCATGTCCAAATCCATGACGGGCGTGAATTCCTGATCCGGCCCATCCGGCCGGAGGATGAGCCGCTGATCCACGACATGATCGCCCGCACCGCCATCGAGGACATCCGCCTGCGCTTCTTCGCGCCCATGCGCCGCCTGTCGCGCGCCATGGCCGCCCGCCTGACCCAGATCGACTATGACCGCGAGATGGCCCTGGTGGCCATCGCCCCCGACCCGGCGCCGCCGGTGGCCGAGGGGTCGGACCTGCGCCCGGGCGACGAGGCCATCTTCGGCACCGTGCGCATCACCGCCGACCCGGACAACGAGAAGGCAGAGTACGCCGTGCTGGTGCGCAGCGACATGAAGGGCAAGGGCCTGGGCTATCTGCTGATGACCCGCATCCTGGACTATGCCCGTACCCGGGGCATCCGCGAGGTGTTCGGCGAGGTGCTGCGCGAGAACGTCACCATGCTGCAGATGTGCCGCGACCTGGGCTTCAAGCAGACCGACTATCCGGACGACCCCGGCATTGTCGAGGTGCATTACACATTTGGCTGAAGCGTGACCGCCCGAAGACAAGGAACAGACATCAAATTAAGTAAAATTGTCTGTAGTCCAAGTCGTCGCCACCATAGGACTCGGCGCGCTGCTGCATGACTGCCCGGTTATTTACGCCGTCGGTGCGTATTGACTCATCCTTGAGGAAAGCGTTGAGTCGTTCGCATGATTGTCCCGCCCATCACCGCCCAGGCCGTGCCGACCCCGGTACTGACGCCGCAGCAGCAGTCGCCGACGCAGAACCCGTCGTTCCTGGCGGCTGTCGCGGGCGCGCAAGGGGCGGCCAAGCCGGTGGCGACGCAGACGGCCAACGCGGCCCAGCCCACCGGCAAGTCGGAAGCCGGCAAAGACAACCGCAGTGGCACCGACACCGGCCAGGCGACCGACACCGGTGCCAACGCCGTCCGCGCCCGCAGCAGCGCCCACCCCTGGCGCGGCCAGATGCTGGACGTGACTGTTTAGTTTTTAGTTTTCCGTGTTCCCTCAGGCGCCGGCGCGGCCATCCGGCCGCTTGACTATCCTCGCTTTCCAGTCCGCCTGCGGCTCCCCAGAAAGCTCCGGCGGCCGCAGTCGCGGCCTACGGCCGTTTTATGCCGCCTCAGACAGATCAATCATCACCGGCACATGGTCCGATGGCTTGGGGCCCCAGCCGCGCGCCTCGCGCAGCACGGTGTAGCCCAGCAGCCTGGGCACCAGGGCTGGCGTGACCCAGATGTGGTCCAGGCGGCGGCCGCGATCGGACAGGCCCCAGTCGGCGGAGCGGTAGGACCACCAGGTGTACAGCCTCTCCGTGGCCGGCAGGAAATGGCGCACGGCGTCCACCCACTCCCCCGCCCGCATCATGGCGTCCATCTTCTCCACCTCGATGGGGGTGTGGGAAATGACGTTCAGCAGGGCGCGGTGGGACCAGACGTCGTTTTCCAAGGGCGCGATGTTCAGGTCCCCCACCAGGATGCGGGGCTTGTGCCGGTCTTCCAGCCCCTCACCCCAGGCGGTCAGCTCATCCAGGAAGCGCAGCTTGTGCCGGAACTTGTCGTTCAGGTCGGGGTCGGGGATGTCGCCGCCGGCGGGAATGTAGAAATTGTGCAACTCGATGCCGCCCGGCAGTTCCGCCTGCACATGGCGGCAGTCCTGCCGTTCACACCACAGTGCACCGCCCGTGCCGGACAGCGGCAGGCGGGAGAGGATGGCGACGCCGTTATAGCTTTTCATCCCCCGCACATGGGTGTGGACATAGCCCCGATCCGCCAGCGCCTTCAGCGGGAAGGCGTCGTCGATGACCTTGGTTTCCTGCAGGCAGAGGACATCGGGGCCGTAGTCGTCGACCAGGCGCAAGACCATGTCCAGGCGCAGCCGTACCGAGTTGATGTTCCAGGTAACGATGCGCACAATAACCTTCTTCTATTTTTAGTAGATAAGCCTAAAGAAATAAGCTAAAGTTTAGCTTACCATTTTGAGGAATTAAATATGCCCCTCTCCATGAATAGGCGAACATTAATTCACTCACTGACATTATATATTTCCGCAACATTTAATCTAGCAAAAGGAGCAGATGTCGAAATGTTCGAGCCATATCTTTGATGGAGAACGTAGCTTATTGCACTACAAAGATAATAGGTGTTGGAGAAGGAAGAAAACCCATTAATACGGGAACAGGTTTCATATTCGGATATGATTCTGGAAGTAACGGCTCAGTCCCGGTGTTAATTACAAATAAGCATGTCGTTGAAGGGACGAAGGAAATAGCCATAAGGTTGCACACAGCCAAGAAAGGCGAAAAGAAGCCAAGTGGAAGTGTAAATGCGCTTATACCCGGAGGTGGGTCTGGTCAGTGGTATTTTCATCCAGATCCCAACGTTGATATATGCGCTATTATAATAGGTCAAGTATTAGGTAGTGATAAAGTGAATGCATTTTACAGAATGATAAAAGAAGAAAATATTCCAACTCAAACTCAGCTAGAATCTCTTGATTTATTAGAAGACGTCATAATGATGGGATATCCGATAGGTTTGTCCGACGAATTAAATAATTATCCAATTATCCGTAGAGGAATCACCGCATCACATCCAGCTGTTAGGTTTAATGGAAAACCTATAGTGGTTGTCGATATGGCATGTTTTCCAGGATCTTCAGGATCTCCCATATTCATCTATAATAGAGGTTTCTATACAGACAAAAATCGTAACACTACAGCAGGACAGGATCGCTTATTCTTTTTAGGCATTTTGGCATCCGGTCCTGTAATGAAGTCATCTGGCGAAATAACGATGAGGGAAATCCCCACAGCGTTAACGCCAGTACCGTTGATAGATACGATGATTAACTTAGGATATGTGTTTAAGTCGAGCGAAATTCTGAATATGAAACAAGGCATTTTTCAAAAATATGGCCTCAAGACGACTCCCTAACGTCGTGCCATCCTCGCGGCAACCCGCGCCCGCACCGCGTCGCCGAAAGCCTTGAACAGCGCGACCGAGGCCGGGTCTTCCCAGAAGCGCCACTCGGGGTGCCACTGCACGGCCAGGGCGAAGGTGGCGCCCTCGACCCGCACGGCCTCGATCAGGCCGTCTGGGGCCGTCGCCTCCACCACCAGGCCAGGGGCCAGGCGGTCTATGCCCTGCTGGTGCAGGGAGTTGACGGTCATGCGCTCGCGCCCGGTGACGCGGGCCATCAGGCCATCAGGGGCCAGGTCCACGGCGTGGGCGCCGCCGTACTGCACCTCCAGCGGCTGGCTTTCGTCATCGCGATGGTCCATCAGGCCGCGCACGTCCTGCACCTTCTGGTGCAGGGTGCCGCCCAGGGCCACGTTCAGTTCCTGCAAACCGCGGCAGATGGCGAACATCGGCAGGTCGGCGTCCAGCGCGGCGCGGTACAGGGGCAGGGTGGTGGCGTCGCGCGCCAGGTCGTGCAGGGTACCGGGTTCCGACAGCGGGCCCTGGTAGCGGTCGGGATGGACGTTGCTGGGGCTGCCGGTGAACAGCAGGCCATCCAGGCGGGACACCACCTCCGCCGCGTCATACCGGTCACCCAGGGCCGGCAGCAGCACGGCCAGGGCGTGGACGCCGTCCGACACGGCGCGCACATACTTGTCGCCCACGACATGGAAAGGGTGGCGCCCCAAAGTGCGGTAGTCGGCGGATACGCCGACAATGGGTAATCCAGTACGGGGAAGGCTGGTCATCGCTGAACCCTCCTTTGCTTCAGGGCCGCCGGCGCGGCCTTATGCGAATGGCATTTGATCGTGACCAATCAAATGCCCCCTCACGCGGCGGGCGGACGCATCCGCGTCCTTGCCTCATCCTCGATTTCCAGTCCGCCTTCGGCTTCCCGGAAATCTCCGGCGCCCGCAGTCGCGGGCTACAGTGGCACGAACCAACATCCCGTGCCGCTGATGTCAGTCGCGTTCCTTGCGGCGGCTGGGATCGCGGAAATAGAACTGGTTGTCGTCCAGGCTGACGCCCGTCTGCGTATCTAGCAGCGCCACCTCGGTGGTGGTCCCCTGGGCGTCCAGCACCCGCCACTTCTTCAGGCCGAAGGGCTGTTCCTGGAACATCAGGGTCAGGCGGCCCAGGCCGGGATCCTTGGTCTGGACCAGCGTCACCTCCAGCACGCCGGCGCTGTCGTCCATGGAGGTGACGGTGACGTCACCGGACAGGTGCAGATCGGGCCGCAGAATGAAGTCGGCCATGGTGCTGCCGATGGGGGCGTTCGACTGTTCCTTGGACTCGGCGTCCCAGAAATAGACGAAATGGCCGTCGGCCACGATGAAGTTCTTGTTGGGCGGATCATAGTCGATCCGCATCTTGCCCGGCCGCTTCAGCTGGAAGGTGCCGCGCACCAGGCTGCCGTCGGGGTTCACCTGCTGAAACTGCGACTTCAGCGTCTGGATGCCGTTGAGGTAGGTCTCCACCTGCGTCAGCTTGGCCTTGTCCTCATCGGTGAACTGGGTGGGCGGCTTGGCGGCGGCGATCCCGGGAAGGGCCAGGGGAGCGACGGAAGCGAGCGCGATGAGGGCGGCGAGGGCGGTGCGGCGGATCATGGTGCCTTCAGGATAGACCGCGCTTTAAGGCGGAATTTTGGTGGCGATAACAATGTGTTGAAAAATCGGCCCGGAAGGGGAGGGGGCGTACGTCGCGCGTACACCTGCCCCCTTGCACCTTCCCTGGCCTCAGTTCACGCGCTCATGATCATCGATGTTGCGCGCCAGCACCTCGCGCTTGCCGACATGATTGGCGCGGCTGACCACGCCTTCCTGTTCCATGCGCTCGATCAGGCGGGCGGCGCTGTTGTAGCCGATGCGCAGGTGACGCTGGATGAAGCTGGTGCTGGCCTTGCCCTCGCGGCAGACCACGGCCACCGCCTGGTCATAGAGGTCGTCGCCCGAGCTGCCGTTGCCACCGGCGCCGCCACCGCCCGACCCGCCATCGTCGTCGAAGGGGCTGGCGTCGTCTTCCTCCGTCACCGCGTCGACGTAGTTGGGCTCACCCTGGGCCTTCAGGAACTTCACCACGTCCTCCACCTCCTGGTCGCGGACGAAGGGACCGTGGACGCGGGTGATGCGGCCGCCGCCGGCCATGTAGAGCATGTCGCCCTGGCCCAGCAGCTGTTCGGCACCCTGTTCGCCCAGGATGGTGCGGCTGTCGATCTTCGAGGTGACCTGGAAGCTGATGCGGGTGGGGAAGTTGGCCTTGATGGTGCCGGTGATGACGTCCACCGAGGGGCGCTGCGTCGCCATGATGATGTGGATGCCGGCGGCGCGGGCCATCTGGGCCAGGCGCTGGATGGCGGCCTCGATGTCCTTGCCGGCCACCAGCATAAGGTCGGCCATCTCATCGACGATGACGACGATATAGGGCAGTTCCGTCAGGTCGATGGGCTGGTCCTCGAACACCGGCTTGCCGGTGTCGGGGTCGAAGCCCGTCTGGATGCGGCGGGTCAGCGTCTCGCCGTTCTGGCGCGCCTCGCGCAGGCGCATGTTGTAGCCGTCGATGTTGCGCACGCCCAGTTTAGACATGGCGCGGTAGCGGTCCTCCATCTCACGCACCGTCCACTTCAGGGCCACCACCGCCTTCTTCGGGTCGGTCACCACCGGCGCCAGCAGGTGGGGGATGCCCTCGTAGATGGACAGTTCCAGCATCTTGGGATCGACCATGATGAAGCGGCATTTCTCCGGCGGCAGCCGGTAGAGCAGCGACAGGATCATGGTGTTGATGGCCACCGACTTGCCCGAACCGGTGGTGCCGGCGACCAGCAGGTGGGGCATGCGGGCGAGATCGGCGATCACCGGCTGGCCGCCGATGTCCTTGCCCAGCACCAGGGCCAGCTTGTGCTGGCTGCGGTCGTAGGTATCCGCCTCCAGCAGTTCGCGCAGGTAGACGGTTTCCCGCTTGGCGTTGGGCAGCTCCACGCCGATGACGTTGCGGCCAGGCACCACCGCCACGCGGACGGACACGGCGCTCATGGACCGGGCGATGTCGTCGGCCAGGCCGATGACGCGGGACGACTTGGTGCCCGGCGCCGGTTCCAATTCATAGAGGGTGACGACGGGGCCGGGGTGGACCTTGCCGATCTCACCCTTCACGCCGAAGTCGTCCAGCACGCCTTCCAGCAGCTGGGCGTTCTGGCGCAGGCCTTCCTCGTTCACGCCCGGGCTGCGCACCGACAGGTCGGGCAACTGCAGCAGGTCCACCGGCGGCAGTTCGTATTCGCTGGGCCCATCGGGTTCCAGGTCCAGGCTGGACTGCACCGGTGCCGGCGCCTTGCGCGCGATCTCCACCGGCTTGGCCTTGGGCGGCACGACGGTCGCCAAGGGCCGGCGGGGGGCGGCCTCGCCTTCGACCGCCAGCTCTCCGTCACGCGGCGGCTCACGGTCGGCGGGGCGATCTAGCGGCGGGATGGACAGACTGGGTTCACGGCGCGTGCCGTCGCCGAAGCCGGGTTCCCGGCGGGGCACCGGCGCGGCCCGCTTGGGCGCCGACAGGCCCCTCAGCGTATCGGCCAAGCCACCCTTGAGACCGCCGGCGATGCCGCTGAGGCCACCGATGCCGCCCCCCAGCGCGGAACCGGCGGCGGCGCGGAGGCGCCCTGCCAAGCCAGCGGCGGGGACGGCCGTTTCCTCCACGTACTCCTCATACGCCTCGTCCTCCGGCTCATAGGTCGGTTCGGGCGCGCGGCGGACGGAGGCGGGCTTGGGCTTCAGGACGGGGCGCCACTGGCCGGCCCGGCGAATGAGGCCATAGGTGGCGCCCACGGCGGCGAAGGCCTGGTAGAAGGGCACGCCCAGGGCCACGACGATCAGCGCCACGGTGGCGAAGGCCATGACCAGGCCCAGCACCACCGGGCTGCTCCACCCCACATGGCTGGCGATGAAGCGATCGACCAGGGTGACGATGACGCGGCCGGCGTTGCCGCCGGCGCCACCGCCGAAGGGGGCAGAGATGCCGCCCAGCGACACGCCGGCCAGGGTGATGGCGAACAGGCCGGCGGCGATGCGTCCGGCCCAGAAGCTGGGCGGGTCGTGGCGCAGGATGCGCACGCCCCAGCCGGCGATGATGACCGCCAGCAGATAGGCCGCCAAGCCGAAGGACTGCACCAGCACGTCGGCGGTGTAGGAGCCGAAGGCCCCCGCCACGTTGTGCACGACCGTGTGCGGGCCGGCCGTGTTCCAGGAGGGGTCGTTGGGGTCGTAGCTGAACAGGATGGCGGCCAGCGCCAGGGCCAGCAGCACGACACACAGGCCGCCCACCTCGGTGGCCCGGCGCATCAGGAACTGCGACGCGCCCTCAGGCAAAAGGCTGCCCCGCCGGCGCTTGCCCGGGCCGGTGGGCGCGGGGCCAGAGGACAGGGGATCGCGGTTGCCCCGGGAACCGGGGGTGGAGGCAAGGCGGGTCGTCATGGGCCGTCGCTCGTTCCTGAAAACTTACGGGCGTGGGTCAAATGTCGGAATCGGTGCCGTTACCCGTTCGGGCGGCGGGCCGATTCCAGGAAGTAAACACGGTATCAGGCAACTTTATGTCAGGCCGAAAACCGGGTGTGCCGGGGTGGTGGTCATCCCAACACCCGGGCTATCGTCTCACAGGCGCAGGCCACCGTTTCGGTGTCGTGCACCAGGGCCACGCGGATATAGGGGTGGCCGGCGTTGCTGCCGTCCGGTTCCGATCGCGTGAAGTACGCGCCGGGCAGCACGCGCAGGCCCGCCTCGCCCCACAGCCGGCGGGTGGCGGCTTCGCCGTCGCCCACCTCCAGCCAGAGGAAGAAGCCGCCGGCCGGGCGGTAGAAACCGTAGCGGCCCTTCAGCGCCGCCTCCGCCGCATCGATCTTCTGGCGGTAGAGGCGCCGGTTCTCCTCCACATGCGCGTCGTCACTCCACAGCGCGGCGGCCGCGGCCAGCGCCGGCAGGGCGTTGCCGGCCAGGGCGTAGCTGCGCAGGCGGGTGAACGCCTGGATCAGGGCGGGATCGCCGGCGATGAAGCCGGACCGCAGGCCGGCGGCGCTGGACCGCTTGGACAGGGAGTTGAACACCAGCAGGTTGGCAGTTCCCTGGCCCGCTTTCCCCTGGCCGGCCCCATCGTTTTCCAGGGCCAATGCCGCCTCGAACCCGCCGGGGGGTGGGGCCTTGTCCCAGATCTCGGCATAGCATTCGTCCAGCGCCAGGACGAAGCCGTAGGCGCGGGCGAGGCCAATGGCCTTCTTCAGGTACGCCAAGTCCGCCACCGCCCCTTGCGGGTTGCTGGGCGTGCACAGATACATCAGCGCCGTGCGGGCCAGCAGGTCGGGCGACAGCGCGTCCAGGTCGGGCAGGAAGCCGGTTTCACGGGTGGCCGGCATGAATACCGGCTCGGCCCCCGCCAGCGCGGCGGCCCCCTCGTACACGGCGTAGAAGGGGTTGGGGATCAGCACCGCGGGCTGGCGACCGTCTTTCCGCTGCGGCGTTGCCAGCAGCGCCACCTGGAACAACGCCTCACGCGTGCCCGTGGCGGGCAGGATGCCCTTGTCCACGTCCACGAAGCCCGCAGGCAGACCGTAGCGGCGGCAGAGCCAGCCGTACACGGCGGCACGGAAGGGGGCCGTGCCGATGGTGGGCGGATATTTGCCCCAGTCGGCCAGGGGGGCCGCGGCCAGCGCCTGCGCCAGCAGGGCGGGCGGTTCGTGCTGCGGCTCGCCGATGGACAGCATGAGCGGGGTGGTGTTGCTGCGCGGCGTCACGTCCGCCAGCAGCGCGCCCAGCCGGGTGAAGGGATAGTCCGACAGCCCGCCCAGGCGGCCGTTCAGGGACGGCCCCACGGTCGGGCCCCCAACAACCGGGTGCGTCGTGACGGAAAGCCGGGAGTCGGCCGCCAGTTCCATGGGAAAAATCGTGTCCGGACATATCGGGAAGACGGCCCGATATTAGCCGCCGGACCCCGCCCCCACAAGGCCCACAGCGTTTCATCACCCCCAGCCCCGGCCCGGAAAGCGCCTTAGAATCCGTGGATTTGCCCCTAAATGCTTAGAAACCCGATGAAAAGCGGACCAAGGCGCCCCGGGGGCGTCACGGCATATTCATAAGGCGGGCTGGCCCCGCTCGCCCGTACGGATGCGCACCGCGTCGGCGATGGTCATGACGAAGATCTTGCCGTCGCCGATGCGGCCGGTGTTGGCCGTGGCCTGTATCGCCTCGACCACGCTTTCCATCTGGTCGTCGGGCACCGCCACCTCGATCTTCACCTTGGGCAGGAAGTTCATGGCGTATTCCGCCCCCCGGTAAATCTCCGTCCGGCCCTGCTGCCGGCCACAGCCCCGCACCTCGCTGACCGTCACGCCCAGATGCCCCATGTCCGCCAAGGCCTCACGCACTTCATCCAGCTTGAACGGTTTCAACACCGCCACCACGAGCTTCATCGGCAGTCCTCGAAGGCCGGGGCTCCGGAGAACCCCCGTGTAGGGTAGGCGGCGCCGGTCGGCGGGCCCTGTTGGGCGCCCGGTTCTTCAAGAAGCGTGCCGTATTCACAAGATTGTCGCGCCTAACCCCAAAGGAGCGCGCGCATGGAAGGCGGCGGGGCGGTAATCCGCCGTGCCGCCGCCACTTTTTGGCGCACAGCCTGCCAAAGGATGATGCCAAATGCGGTTCACCGCCCACGAAGCGGGGGCAATTGCATAAATTATAGGCAATCCAGGCCTGGTTAAAGGGCATGAGCGTGGCACTGGACAAGCGCCAGTGGGCTCGCGATGCTGCGCCCTTGGTTCCCGCGTGTTCCCCTGTCCCTTGCCTATACCCCCTGCCCCGAGGCATCGCCGATGTCCACCGAAGCGCCAGCGCCCACCACCGACACCGATCTTATCGCTGACGTCGCCATCGTAGGCGGCGGCCTGGCCGGCCTGTCGCTGGCGGCGGCGCTGGGCACGGCCGGCGTGCGCACGCTGTGCATCGACCGCGACAGCCCGGCCCACCAACTGGGCGCCACCTTCGACGGCCGCACCACCGCCATTTCCCACGGCAGCAAGAAGATCCTGGAGGGGGCCGGGGTGTGGGCCCACCTGAACGGCGACGCCGGCCCCATCCTGGACATCCGCGTCACCGACCAGAACCGCCCGACCTTCTTGCATTACGACCACCGGGAGGTGGGCGACCAGCCCTTCGGCTACATCGTCGAGAACATCGTGCTGCGCCGGGCGCAGTTCGCCCGCCTGGCGGAGCTGCCGTCCGTCACCCACCTGGCGCCGGTGGAGGTGACGGCCCTCGATCGCGGCCCCACCATGGCCACCATCACCCTGGCGGACGGCCGGCGCGTACGCGCCCGCCTGGTGGTCGGCGCCGACGGGCGGGGCAGCCTGTGCCGCAAGGACGCCGGCATCGCCCTGGTCGGCGGCAGCTATGACCAGACGGCCATCGCCGTGACGGTGGAGCATGAGTTCCCCCACCACGGTGTGGCAGTGGAAATGTTCCTGCCTAGCGGGCCGTTCGCCATGCTGCCCCTGACCGGCAACCGCACCTCCATCGTCTGGTCGGACAAGAGTGCCGCCGTGCCCCACTACATGGGCCTGGACGAGGTGGCCTTCACCGCCGAGTTGCAAGCCCGCATCGGCGACTGGCTGGGGGCGGTGCGGCCCATCGGCGGGCGCTACATCTTCCCCCTGTCTTGGCAGCATGCCCAGCGCTATATCGACCGCCGCCTGGCGCTGATCAGCGAGACCATCCACGCCATGCACCCCATCGCCGGGCAGGGCCTGAACATGGGCCTGCGGGATCTGGCGGCCCTGGCGGAGGTGATCGTCGACGCCTGGCGCCTGGGCCTGGACGTCGGCGGTACGGCGACGCTGGAGCGCTACCAGCGCTGGCGCCGCTTCGACAACGTCAGCCTGCTGGGCGTGACCGACGGCCTGACCCGCCTGTTCTCCAACGACATCGCCCCCTTGAAGGTGGCGCGCGGCCTGGGCTTGGCGGCCGTCAACTCCGCCCCGCTGATGCCGCTGAAGAAGCTGTTCATGCGCCACGCCATGGGCATCGTCGGCGAGCTGCCGCGCCTGGTGCGGGGGGAACCGCTGTAAACCCGTGACGCCGTTGGACTTGTTGCCATCGGCGGACACATTGGACGAGAATGCGCCGCCGCCAGGGCGGCGGGCCCCAGCGGCCCTGCATCAAGAACAGGGCCTGAGGCATGGGGACAGGAATGGAAGCGAAGACCGACCGCCGCACCGGGCGCCGGGTTCTGGCATGGCTGGGCGGGATCGCCGGCGTGGTGGTGGTCGGGGTCGCGGGGCTGGTCGGCTGGGTGGCATGGAGCCTGAACGCCAGCCTGCCCCAGCTGGAGGGCACCGCCGCCATCCCCGGCCTCTCCGGCCCGGTGACGGTGGAGCGGGATGAGAACGGCGTGCCCACCCTGACGGGCCCCGACCGCGTCAGCCTGATGTACGGCCTTGGCTTCCTGCACGCTCAGGAACGCTATTTCCAGATGGACCTGATGCGCCGCAGCGCCGCCGGCGAATTGTCCAGCCTGTTCGGCCCGCTGGCCGCCAAGTTCGACACGCCGCGCCGCCTGCACCGGTTCCGCGACCGTGCCCACGCCGCCGTGGAACGCTCCAGCCCCGAGCAGCATGCCATGCTGGCGGCCTACACCGCCGGCGTGAACGCCGGGCTGGACGGCCTGAAGTTCGCCCCCTTCGAGTACGCGCTGCTGCGCCAGCACCCCCAGCCTTGGAGCCTGGAGGACACGCTGCTGGTGGTGGACGCCATGTATTTCGACCTGCAGTCTTCCGACGGATGGGATGAGCGCCGCCTGGAGCTGGCCATGGACCAGCTGGGCCCCCTCATGGCCAACTTCCTGTATCCCAGGGGAACGGAACTGGACGCGCCGCTGGACGGCAGCACCCTGCCCGAGCCGCCGATGCCGGCCAGCTACACCCCCGCCATCAAGATGGGCCAGGCGGCGCCGCGGCAGGACGGGGCCTCCGACAGCGAGGCCCCTGGCAGCGAGGCCCCTGACAGCGAGGCGATCCCCGGCAGCAACAACTGGGCGGTCAGCGGGGCCCTGACCGGCACCGGCGCCGCCATGATGGCCAACGACATGCACCTGGGCCTGCGCACACCCAACACCTGGTACCGCGCCCGGCTGGTGGTGAAGCCCGCTGGGTCGGACACGCCCACCCTGGACCTGGTCGGCGTCACCCTGCCCGGCAACCCGCTGCTGGTGGTGGGCAGCAACAGGCACGTGGCCTGGGGCTACACCGACGCCTATGTCGACACCGGCGACGTGGTCATCCTGGAACCGGTGGACGGCGACCCCGACCGCTACAAGACACCGGACGGGCCGAAGACCCTGGAAAAGCACCGGCAGGTACTGTGTCCCGCGCCGACCTGCCCCAGCATCACCATCGAGGACAGCGACTGGGGCCCGGTGATCGGCACCGACGCGCAGGGTCGCAAGCTGGCCTATCGCTGGGTGGCCCATGACGTGGGGGCGGAGGTGATGACGGCGGGCGCCGCCCTGGAGCAGGCGGGGTCGGTGGAGGAGGCGGTGTCTATCGCCCACCGCCTGCCCATTCCCAACGAGAACATGATGGTGGTCGACACCAAGGGCAACCTGGCCTGGACCGTGGTGGGCCTGGTGCCCCGCCGCTTCGGCCACGACGGCACCCTGCCGACCAGCTGGGCCGACGGCAAGGCGGGCTGGAACGGTTATCTGTCCCCGGCGGAGGTGCCGGTCATCGTCAATCCCCAGAATGGCCGCCTGTGGACCGCCAACACCCGGGTGGTGGGCGGCGACGCGCTGGCCAAGCTGGGCTTCGGCGACTATGCCCTGGGCGGCCGAGCCGGCCAGATCCGCGATGATCTGCTGGCCAAGGACGCCTTCACTGAAAAGGACCTGCTGGGCATCCAGCTGGATGACCGCGCACCCATGCTGGATTTCTGGCAGCGCCTGATGTTGCAAGCCCTGGGTGAACGGGCGAGCGACCAGGCGCTGGCCAACCTGGTGGCGCCGGTTGAAAGCTGGGGCGGCCGCGCCGCCATTCCCTCCGTGGGCTATCGCCTGGTGCGCACCTTCCGCAGCGCTCTGGTCGATCGGCTGTATCAGGCCTACACCGCCCCGATGGCGGGGCCCGCCGGCGATCACGCCAATGACCTGGTCAGCCATCAGGCCGAAGGGCCGGCGCGCCGCCTGCTGACCGCCCGGCCCACCGGCCTGGTGCCCCCGGGCTACAAGAGCTGGGACGCCCTGATCGACGCCGCGCTGAAGGACGTGCGCGAGCGTATCGCGCAGAATGGCGGCGACATCGCCCATTTCACCTGGGGCGACCGCAACCGCCTTGCCATCCGCCACCCCATTTCGAACATCCAGCCGCTGCTCAGCCCCTATCTCGACCCGCCAGGGGAACCGGTGGCCGGCGACCTGTACCAGCCGCGCGTGACCGCCCCCAGCTTCGGCGCCTCTGAACGCCTGGTGGTGTCGCCGGGGCATGAGGACACGGGCCTGTTCCACATGCCCACGGGCCAGAGCGGCCACCCCCGTTCCCCCTATTACAA
This sequence comes from Nitrospirillum amazonense, assembly GCF_007828035.1. Lineage (GTDB taxonomy): Bacteria > Pseudomonadota > Alphaproteobacteria > Azospirillales > Azospirillaceae > Nitrospirillum > Nitrospirillum amazonense. Next base: position 389,363 of record NZ_VITV01000004.1, read on the forward strand.
CAAGGGGCATGAGGACTGGGTGGAGGGCCGCGCGACGCCGCTGCTGCCGGGCCCGACCCGCTGGCGCATGACGCTCGAGCCAGCCAAGGGGGCACCAGCGCCCTGATGTAAAATGCATGACGTCGCTGCTGTCAGTGCTGTCATGCAATCGGCAATTCCTGCCTGCATTTTGCAAGGAAGTCGGCAGGGTTTTCCAGCGTTGGCTCTTTTCAAATTTGCCGTTGACGCACTAATGCATTGATTCTTCTGTGATCAATGCCTGGCCCGCCTTGTGCTTAGTCAACCCCGGCTTCATTTGCGGGGTGCCTGCATCATGGATGGTGGCGTTGTTTCCGGCCTGAACTCGACCGACCCCATGTCCAGCGGCCTTGGGCTGGAGACGGAGGCGCACACCGGCTCCTTCGCCCGGGCGTACCAGGAGGCGCACGCCGCCGCCGGCATCCAGCGCCTGGCGGTGACGCCGGTGCTGGAGATGATGGACATGGCGGGCGACCCGGATGCACTGGACGCCTACCTGGCCCGCGCCCATGCCGACCTGCCCCTCAGCAGCGACAATGTCGACCGGCTGAAGGGCAACATGCACCTGGTTTTCCTGTTCCGTGACTTCCGCCGCCCCCTGGCCCGCGCCATGGAGCGGATGAAGGACACCGGCTCCGGCCCCTTCGCCGCGCTGCCCACGTGGATGAGCGCGCATCATCGTTTCGGCCTGCTGCGCACCGCCGGCTGCCTGGGCCTGAACAAGGAACTGGACGACTGGATCGCCGATTTGGAGGCGCGCGGCGCACCCGAGGCCCCCATCGCCTGCCCCTTCGGCCGCATGGCCCGCGCCGCCCGCCGCTTCTTCGCCGGATCCGCTCTGTACAAACGCGCCGACCATTCGGTGCTGAGCATCGCCAAGACCGGCAGCAACACCGCCCTGCACGTGTGCTGGAGCCTGGTGGAGGCCGCCTATTACCTGGGCGTGGACCTGCCGCCGGCGGAGTGGCGCGCCATGCTGTGGCGCTCGCGCAAGGAAATCGCCACCCTGGCCTCCGGCAGCCTGGGCATGATCGTCACCTTCCTGGAAGCGGCCCACCTGCATCCCCATGGCGACTCCGCCGTGAACCCCACCACGCATGAGGGGTCGCCCTTCCGCCTGGTGGGCGAGGGCGCGGACCGCCGCCTGGACCTGCGGCTGGACGGCATCACGCCCATGACCACCGGCCACGACCGGCTGTTCACCGGCTGCCCGGCCTTCCATGTCGGCGGCATGATCGACACCTATCTCAGCTGGGTGCTGGACATCGCCCTGCACCACGGTCTGAACCGCCAGCCGGCCGCCGCCCCTGTTCTCGGCAGCATGCTGGGCGCCACGGTTTCCCCGCTGGGTCAGGCCCCCCTGGGCGCCGGCCGCGCCATGGTGCAGCAGGTGGCTGCGGGCCCGGCGCGCGACCCCTGACCTTGATCGGCGGGTCCTGACGGGGTAAGGCCTGGGGCGAGCGCCGCGCGCGCCCTGAAGGACCCTATCGCCATGAAGCCAGAAGACATCCAGGCCCGCGTGCTGTACCGCGACGCGCTGATGCTGATCATCGACAAGCCGGCCGGCCTGCCCGTACACGCCGGCCCCGGTGGCGGCGACAACCTGGAACGCCATTTCGACGCCCTGCGCTTCGGCTTGCCGCGCGCACCCACCCTGGCCCATCGCCTGGACCGCGACACCAGCGGCTGCCTGATCCTGGGCCGGCATCCCAAGGCGCTGCGCAAGCTGGGCAAGCTGTTCCAGGAGGGGCGCGTATCCAAGACCTATTGGGCGGTGGTGGCGGGGTCGCCCCCGGCGGAGGAGGGCCATATCGAGGCCAGCCTGTTCAAACGCACCAACAAGAACGGCTGGAAGATGGAGGTGGTGCCCGACGGCACACCAGACAGCCAGGCCAGCGTCACCGATTATCGGGTGCGCGGCCGCGCGGAGACGCCGGACGGCCCCATCACGTGGGTGGAGCTGTACCCCCGCACCGGCCGCACCCACCAGATCCGCGTGCACATGGCCCATGTCGGCTGTCCCCTGCTGGGCGACCCGGCCTATGGCGGGCCCGCCGGCCAGCCGCTGCATCTGCATTCCCGCGGAATCACACTGCCGCTTTACCCCAGCCGCGACCCGGTGGGTGCCGAGGCCCCCGTGCCGGCCCATCTGCGCGCGGCGCTGAAACGCTGCGGCTGGACGGGGGAGTAGAGCCTCACAGCCAAAGCGGATCGATGGGGAAACGGGTGCGGACGACCTTGCCTTCCGGCTGGGCCAGCATCCAGGTGCGCCACGCCTGGAAATAGGCGCCGGCGTAATGGGCGTCCAGGGCGGCCTGATCCTCGAACACCTCCCACACGTAATAGACGCCGGGTTCGTCCTTGGCCGCCGCGAAGTCGAAGCGGCGGCAGCCCGGCTCCAGCCGCGTCTGCTCGACATTGACCTGCTGCAGGGCAAGCGCCTGCGCCCGCAGTTCGGGGGCGATTTCCAGGCGGATCAGCTGGGCGATCATAACGGGGTCCTTTGAGCGGGATCAGAAAGTGGGCTTGGTGACCATCAGCCAGATGATGCCCAGCATGGCGAAGAAGGCAGGAAAGCCGAAGACGAACCAGACCCGGAACAGGCGGAAGTACGCAGGCGGCAGGGGCTGGCCCGCGCGCGCCGCCACCCGCGCCAGATCGCGCAGGCAGATCTGTATCCACACCACCGGCAGCCAGAAGGCGCCGGTGACGCCGTACAGGATCAGGCTGAGGCCGATCCAGCCGCTGAATATCGGGAATCCGGCCAGATGGGCCAGCGTGCCGCCGGTCAGCGGCTGCGCCACCACGGCGGATGCGGTGAAGATCGTGTCGGCCACCACCACGATCTGGGCGGTGTGGGCGACCAGGGCGGGGTCACGCGTCCGGTGGGCCATCAGCATGAAGAAGGCGATGCCGGCGCCGGTGCCGAACAGTACGGCGGCGCCGATGATGTGGGCCACCTTCACCAGGGTGTAGAGATCCATCAGCGCTCGTCCAGCAGGGCCAGGGCGGCCAGCGCCAGCATCGCCGCCGGCAGGGTCTTGAGGAAGGGCCCCATGGGATCCAGCCACAGATCCGGCCGCCATAGCGTGCCCCCCAGCATGTACGCGCCCGACACCGCGACCATGCCCAGAAGGGCCGCCTTGGTCCGCCGACGGAAGACGACGCCCACGCCCAGGGCCAAGTCGATGGCCGATCCCAGCAGCACGAACAAGGTGGCGGGCGTCTGCGCCATACCCGCCCTTGTCAGAACGGCGGTGGCCTCCGGCACGCGGCAGAAGCCGACCACGCCTGAGAGAGCCCAAAAGAACGCCAGCATTGCCAGCATCGCTGGCTTCAGGAAATAACTTTTGGCGAACCAGCGCTCCTGCACGCCGGCCGGATAGGCCACCAGCATGTCCGCCAGCGACAGGGGCCTGATCGCCAATTCGCGTTCCATCGCCCGGCCGTCGCCAGCAATGCCGCCGCGCAGCTGGTCCAGGGTTGCAGTGCGCAAGGGGCTGCGCCAGCCGGCCCAGGCCAGGGCGTCGGCCCCCTTGGCGGCCAGCCGGGCGACGCCCGCAGGCACATGCCACAGGGGGACAGGCGGCAGGCCCAGCCAGCGGCGCAAGGAAAGCACCACACCGGCCAGGGTCACGGGCTCATCATGCACCAGATCGATGGAGCGGCCCGCCGCCGTGCCGGGCAGCACCGCCCTGGCCACTGCCAAGGCCACGTCGGTCGCGGCCACCACCTGCACGGTGGCATCGGCATGGACCACAGGCAGCACGCCGGGAAGGGCGGCCAGGCCGCGCAGCAGGGCGCTGCCGCCATAGGCCGCCGGCGCCAGGACCAGGCCGGGCCGCAGGATGATCCAATCCAGACCGCTGGCGCGCAGCAGCGTCTCGGTCGCCAGCTTGGTGTCGTTGAAGCGGTCGCCCTGGGCGCCCAGGCCACGATCGGCGGCCACCCCCGCTGCGGAAACGTGGACCAGGCGCCGTACGCCGGCCTGTACGCATGCCGCCACAAGGCGGCCAACCCCATCGCGGTGTACCGCCGCCAAGTCGTCGCGCGGGCCGTCCTGCAAGGCGCCGGCGCAGTTCACCACCGCCTGGACATCCGATAGCAGGGGGCGCCAGTCCTCCACCGCCGCCGTGGCCATGTCGAGACGGGCCCAGCGCACCTGAGGCAGCGATCGCGCCGCCGCCGCGACATCACGGCCAACGCCGGTGACGGCGTGCCCCTCGGCCAGCAGCCGCGCCACCACATAACCGCCGATCAGCCCATAAGCCCCGATGACCAGGACGCGCATCCCCATCCCCCCGACGATCCTGTCCCTAGAGGCCCGTCCCCTGTCAGAGGATGAACCGGTCCCGCTGTTCCGGGGCCGGAAGGTAGCAGACCTCCCGTTTGCCGAACCAGCGCAAGCGGTTGCGGGCGACGATCGCATACAGCGCGTCCCGCAGCGGCCGGGGCAGCAGCCGGGCGGCCGCCATCAGCGACCAGGGAAATCCCAGGAGTTCGAACACACGGATGGAGCTGTCGGACTTCACCCGCACCAGGCCGTCCTCAAGCACCAGGTTGGTCTGATAATCCACCGGATCCAGGCCGTAGTGCCGGTACAGGGCCGCGCCCAGTGGCGTCTGCGCCGCCATCAGGCGAAGGCGCCCGTCACGGTCATGGCGCATGACGAACTGGGCGAAGCCGGAGCAGAGGACGCAATGGCCGTCGAAAATGATGATGGGCCTGTCATCCGGAAACGCCGGCACCGAGGGATCATCACGATAGCTGTACGCGGCCATGGGTATCGTCCTGGCAGGCTGAATGCGCCACTTTAGCCGTCTATTAGACCCCAAGCCAACGGAGCCCGCCCGGTAAATCATCCGCGGCGTAGTCGACCTGCAGCACCCTGCGGTGGCGGGGCCGGACGGCGGCGGCGGAGGCGTGCAGGATCAAGGTAGCGTAAAGCCAGACATCGCCGGCCTCCGCCAGGCAGGCCACCTCGCCGCAGCGGCGCACGACCCCCTCGACGTCGCCCGCCGCCACCCGGCCCAGGCGATGGGATCCCGGCGCTACCAGCAGGGGCGCGTTATGCGCGTCCACAGGGTCGAGATGGATGCGCAGGGTAACCATGCCGGCCAGCAGCTCAGCCGGCGGTGCCACATGGATCAAGCCGTCCTTCACGCTCCACGGGCCATAGCCGGGCACCTCCACCCGTGAAGGTCATCACGGCGTCTTGCTTCCCTTCGCCAGGCGCAGGAGGGTCCCGTTGTGATCCTCCGTCACCAGCACGCTGCCGTCGGGCAGGCGGGCCAGGGACACGGGCGTCCCCTGGGGGTGGTCGCCGGTGACGGCGTCCCATCCCCAAATTACGTCCGTGGGCGCGCCCGTGGGACGGCCCTGGGCATCGACGGGCAGGGCCACCACGCGATGGCCGGTATCGCGATAGCCGTGCAGGGTCATCAGCAGGGTGCCGGCTAGGCCGGGCAGCGGGCCGTCGGTATAAGGCAACAGGCTCAAGGGTGCCGCATGGGGCGGCAGCAGCAGGGTGGGCGCCTGCTTGGCCTTGCAGTCCGCATCCTTGTAACGGCTGCGATATTCCGGGCTGGGCACGCCCTGGTCATAGCAATAAGGCCAACCGTAATCGGCGCCCTGCTTGAGGATCAGGTACAGGTCGTGCGGCGCATCCTCGTCCGCCAGGGCCGGGTCGGCGTCGGAGATGTTGTCGCGGGCGTTGGTGGCGGTCACCACCTGGTTGCCCGCCAGCACCGCCAGCGCCACGGCGTTGCGCAGGCCCCGGGCATAAGGCTGCAGACCGGCGACGTTCACGGGTGTCGCACCGGGCGTCACATGCAGGATGACGCCCCGGGGCGTAGCGCCCACGGTTTCAGGGCAGGGGACGTCGGCGCGGGGTGGCGTGTCATCGCCCTTCTTGCCGCCCGGGGTTTCGCAATGGTCGGTGCCGGAGCCCACGTTGATGAACAGCGACCCGTCCGGCACCACCGCCAGCGCCGCCAGGGGGTGCAGCCCTTCCTTGGGCAGGCCCGTGATCACGTCGCGCACGCTGGCCGCCACGTCGGCGGCATTGGGATCCAGGCTGACGATGCGGCCCAGCACGCTCATGTACAGGCGCCCATCCGGGGCCGGCGCCAATGCGTGCGGCTCATCCAGGCCGGTCAACAGCACCTCGGGCGCCGCCCGGCCGCCATCCTTCAGGCGCAGCAGCCGGCCATGGTCGTGGCGCCAGCCGCCGCCCAGGTCGACGACATAGACATCGGTGCCCAGCACCGCCACGCCCCGGGCGAAGCCCAGCTGGCTGGCCACCAGACCCACGCACAGGCCCGGCGCCGTCTTCAGGTTCACCGCCGGGAAGCCATCGCATTGGCCTTGGGTGGTATAGCCTATACGCACCCGGGCCGCGGCCGGCAGGGATGCCACCAGCAGGGCCAGGCCCAACAGTCGGCCAAGCTTGCGGATACGCCCGATGGGCATCGCGCCCTCCCCCCTTGTGATCTATCCGCAGAGACTATAGGCGGGCGGGATCAATCGGCCAGCGGCGGACGCTGTTCCGCCCAGGCGAGCAGGGAGTCCAACGCCGGGCACAGGGCCTGGCCCCAGTCCGTCAGGCCGTATTCCACCTTGGGCGGCACCTGGTGATGGACGATGCGGCGCACGATGCCGTCCCCCTCCATCTGGCGCAGCTGCTGGATCAGCATTTTCTGCGAGATGTCCGGAAGCGCGCGCTCCAGGTCCGAGAAGCGCCGCAATTGGCCGCCGAACAGGTGGAACAGGATCAGCAGCTTCCACCGCCCCTCCAGCATGCGGAAGGCCTGTTCCACGCCCTCGGCCGCCGTGGCGGCGGTATGGTCGGGGCTGCTGAGACGATGACTTACCAAAAGGTGAGTACCTTACTTTTTTGTCGGTTCTTGTCCTTTTATCAGTCTATGGACACCTTCCTTTCAGCGCAACCAAGCTGAAGGAGGGGAACGCCATGTCCCTGACCCTGCCATCCCCCATTGCCGCCTATTTCGCGGCGGACAAGGCCGGCGGCGACGCCGTGGCGGCCTGCTTCACCGACACCGCGGTGGTGAAGGACGAGGGCCACACCCATCGGGGCCGCGCCGCCATCGCCGCATGGAAGACGGCCATCTCGGCCAAATACACCTATACCAGCACGCCCGTCGCCGTGGACCAGGCCGATGGGCGGGTGGTCGTCACCAGCCACGTCGCCGGCAATTTCCCCGGCAGCCCCATAACCCTGCGCTATGCCTTCGCCCTGGAGGGCGACAAGATCAGCGGGCTGGAGATCAGGCCATGAGCTTCGATCTGAACTTGACCGGGCGCCGCGCGCTGGTCACCGGGGGCACCAAGGGCGTGGGCGCCGCCGTCGTCGCCACCCTGCGGGACAACGGCGCCCAAGTATTGACCACCGCCCGGACCGTGCCCGAGACACCGGAGGGGGGCGTGCTGTACGTCGCGGCCGACATCACCACGGCGGCGGGTTGCGCCACGGTGGCCCAGGGCGCGCTCGACCGGCTGGGCGGCGTGGACATCCTGGTCAATGTCGTGGGCGGGTCGACGGCACCGGGCGGCGGCTTCGCCGCCCTGGACGACGACATCTGGATGCGGGAGCTGAACCTGAACCTCATGGCCGCCGTGCGCCTGGACCGGGCGCTGCTGCCCGGCATGATCGCGCGCGGCGATGGCGTCATCATCCACGTCACCTCCATCCAACGCGTCCTGCCCCTGCCGGAATCGACCACAGCCTACGCCGCCGCCAAGGCCGCGCTGTCGACCTACAGCAAGAGCCTGTCGAAGGAGGTGACGCCCAAAGGCGTGCGCGTGGTCCGCGTCTCCCCCGGCTGGGTGGAGACGGAGGCCGCCGTGGCCCTGGCCGAGCGCCTGGCCCACGACGCAGGCACGGATTACGAGGGCGGCAAGGCCATCATCATGAAGGCTCTTGGAGGCATCCCCCTGGGGCGTCCGAGCACGCCGCAGGAGGTGGCCGACCTGATTGCCTTCCTCGTCTCATTCCGTGCCGCCGCAATCAGCGGCACGGAACACGTCATCGACGGCGGCACGGTGCCGACCGCCTGAGGCATCAGCCGGCGATGGCGTCCAACTCGGCCATCACCTCATCCGTCAGCTGCAGTTCCGCCGCGGCCAGATTCTCCCGCAGATGGGCCACCGATGAGGTGCCGGGGATCAGCAGGATGTTGGGCGAGCGGCGCAGCAGCCAGGCCAGGGCCACCTGCATCGGCGTGGCGCCCAGACGGGTCGCCACGTTGGACAGGGCGGAAGACTGCAGCGGGCTGAAGCCACCCAGCGGGAAGAACGGCACATAGGCGGTGCCGTCGCGGGCCAGGTCGTCGATCAGGGCGTCGTCGGCGCGGTGGACCAGGTTGTAAAGGTTCTGCACACAGGCGATGCGGCAGATGCGCCGGCCCTCCGCGACCTGGGCCGCCGTCACGTTGCTGAGCCCGATGTGGCGGATCAAGCCCTGGGCCTGCAACTCGGCCAGCACCGTCAGGGGCGCCTCGATGGAACCCTCGGCGGGACCGTGCACGTCGAACATGGCGCGGAAGTTCACCACCTCCAGCACGTCCAGCCCCAGGTTGCGCAGATTGTCGTGCACCGCCTGGATCAGCTGCTCGCGTGAGAAGGCGGGATTCCAGGAGGCGTCGGCCCCCCGTAGGGCGCCGACCTTGGTGACGATCACCAGATCGTCGGCATAAGGGTGTAACGCCTCGCGGATCAGCTGGTTGGTGACATGGGGGCCGTAGAAGTCGCTGGTGTCGATATGGTTGACGCCGGCGCCCACGGCGGCGCGCAGCACGGCCAGCGCCGCATCACGGTCCTTGGGCGGGCCGAACACGCCGGGCCCAGCCAACTGCATGGTGCCGTAGCCCAGGCGGTTCACGGCGCGGGTACCGAGGGTATAGGTGCTGTTGCTCACGATCGGCATCCTGATTGAGGTGAAGATGCCGTAGAGATAGGCGCCGCTTGCCTGTACGATAATCCAGCATAGTCGGAACAGGTTGTTCGGGAAAGCGAACAATGAAAATCGACCTTGGGGACCTGAACGCCTTCGTCACGGTGGCGCGCGCCCGCGGCTTCCGCGACGGTGCGCGGGCCAGCGGCGCCAGTGCCTCCGGCCTTAGCGAGGCCGTTAGCCGATTGGAGACGCAGCTGGGCGTGCGGCTGCTGAACCGCACGACGCGCAGTGTGGCACCCACCGAAGCAGGACAGCGCCTGCTGGAACGGCTGGGTCCCGCCCTGACCGAGGTGGAAACGGCGCTGGACGTGGTGAACAGCTTCCGCGACCGGCCGGCCGGCACCCTGCGCCTGAACGTGCCCATCAGCGCCGTGCGGCTGGTGCTGCCTGCCATCGTCCCGGGCTTCCTCGCCGCCTATCCCGACATCGAGCTGGAAGTGATCGCGGAGGAGACCTTCGTCGATGTGCTGGCGGCGGGCTGCGACGCCGGCATCCGCTATGGCGAGCGGTTGGAGCAGGACATGATCGCCGTGCCCATAGGGCCTCGCGTGCAGCGCTTCGCCACCGCCGCGTCCCCCGCCTACCTCGACTGCCATGGGCGGCCGGACCATCCCCGCGACTTGTTGAACCACGCCTGCCTGCGTGGCCGCTTCACCCACGGGCCCGCGCCGCTGTGGGAGTTCGAGCGGGAGGGGGAGACCGTGCACGTCGATCCCAAAGGCCCCCTGCTGGTCAGCATGGGCACCGCCACGGATTTGGCCGTTGACGCCGCCGTTGCCGGGGCCGGCGTCATCATGCTGTTCGAGGATTGGCTGCGCCCGCATCTGGACAGCGGCGCCCTGGAAGCGGTGCTGGAGCCTTGGTGGCTGAGCTTTCCCGGGCCGTTTCTGTATTACCCCGGGCGCCGCCTGGTGCCGGCGCCCTTGCGCGCCTTCATCGACCACGTCAAGTCGGCCGAGAAGTGGCCATAACCACGCCGCCGGCATCGGCGGCGGTTTGCATGGTCATGGTCGAATTTTACAGGGAAAATGGCGGAGGGGATGGGATTCGAACCCACGATACGGTTTTGGCCGTATACCCGCTTTCCAGGCGAGCGCCTTCAACCACTCGGCCACCCCTCCGTCCGGAATGGGGCGGGACCATATAGAGACACGCGCCCCTCGGCAAGTGCCTTTTCATACCATCCCGCGCAAGGCTGATTTTCCCGGGATGGCTCAGCCTTCCGCCGCTTCGGCCCCTTCCTGGACCGGCTTCACCCGCTCCCCGAACAGGGCGGTGCCGACGCGCACCTGGGTGGCGCCCATGCGCACCGCCAGGTCGTAATCGCCGCTCATGCCCATGGAAATCTCGGACAGGCCCGCCTTGCGCGCCAGGTCGACCAGGAGCGCAAAGTGCATGGCCGGCTCTTCCTCCGCCGGCGGGATAGCCATCAGGCCGGCGATCTCAAGCCCGTGGGCATCGCGGCACGTGGCCAGGAAGGCGGGCACGTCGGCGGGGGCGATGCCGGCCTTCTGCGGTTCCTCACCCGTGTTCACCTCCACCAGCAGGCGCGGTAGTCGGCCCTGGCGCTTGCCCTCGGCGGCCAGCGCCTCGGCCAGGCGCTCGCGGTCCACGGTCTGGATGACGTCGAACAGGGCCACGGCATCCTTCACCTTGTTGGTCTGCAGCGGGCCGATCAGGTGCAGTTCCACGTCGGGGTACTCGGCCTTGAGGTCGGTCCACTTGGCCTTGGCCTCCTGCACCCGGTTCTCGCCGAATACCCGCTGGCCGGCCTCAAGCGCCGCCCGGATCTTCTCCACCGGCTGCACCTTGGACACAGCCACGAGGCTGACGGCGGCCGGATCGCGGCCCACGCCGCGGGCGGCACCGTCGATGACGCCGCGCACGGTGGCGAGGCGGGTGGCGACGTCGGCATCCACGGGCGGGGCGGGCGGGGCGGGGGGCTTGCTGGCGCGGGTCATGATGGGGCCAAGGTTGTGTATGGGCGGTTGTGCGCGGACGGGATCAACGGTAAAGCGTGCCCAGGCATGATCCAGGGACCGGTCGGGCCCGGGCACGCGCGACTTTCCTGCGCCGCGCCGGCCAAGGCAAGGCTCCCGTGTCGGCAAACGCCGCCTATATCACTTGTCCCCGCCGCATTCAGGACACGGAAGCCATCGATGACCCGCTGCATCCCCGTCGCCCTTGGCATCTCTCTCGGCGTCCCCCTCTGCGCCGCCGTCGCCCTGCTGGCGCCCTTGCACGCGGCCCGGGCCGAAGTCGACTACCACCTGTCGGGCGTGGCCCAGGGCGGCGTGGTCGGCACGGACAGGCCGGCGGCGGGCGACGGCCATTGGGATGCGGTCGGCGCCTATGCCGTCACCGGCAGCGTGGAAACGGTGACTGATAGCGGCGTCACTTATGGCGCCCTGCTGCGCGTCGGCTCCGGCAACACCGGGCGCAGCACGGACCGGCCGGGCAATGCCGACCGCCAGGGGATCGGTATCGACCAGGCCTACGTCTACGCCTCCGGCGGCTGGGGCAAGGTGCGCCTGGGCCAGAGCTGGGGCGCATCGGAGCGGGCGACCGACCTGTTGCCCCTGCTGGTGGGCGGGGAGATGGATGGCTTCTGGACGCAAAGCGCCCGGGTGCGGCCGCCAGGCATGGCCCTGGGCCGCGCCTATGCCGCCCGCGACAGCGACGATGCCGCCAAGGTGGATTACGAGACGCCCCGCCTGTTCGGGGTGAAGGCCGGCTTTTCCTACGCCCCCGAGCGCCGGGCCTTCGGCCAGGACATCGTGGCCGCCAGCGCCGTCCCGGCGGAGACGAACTTCTGGGAAGGGGCGGTCAACTACCGTGGCGATTGGGGACCCACCCAGTATGAGGTGGGCGTGGCCTACAACCACGCCAACGCCGCCCACAGCTGGCTCACGGACACATCGACCGTCACCCTGGCCGGCGGCCTGACCTATGGCGGCTTCACCGTCGGCGCCGTGCTGTTTGACGACGGTGACAGCGGCCTGCCGCACGACCGCGCGGCCAACGCGCCCGGCGAGACCCGGGGCGCCACCCTGCAGGGCACCTATGAGAATGGCCCCTATGGCCTGACCCTGTTCTGGCACGGCAGCGAAACCGAGAATTGGACCACCTATCGCGCCTATGGCCTGGGCCTGTCATGGAAGGTGCGGGGCGACACCACCCTGGGCCTGGACCTCATTCACTGGACGGCCGACCTGGAAAGCGGCAACCAGAGCGCGATGTCGGGCCAGTCCAGCCCCCGCCCGACAGGTAACGTGGCCACCGCCGTGGTAGAATTCCGTTTCTAGGTTTTTCGTCCACCGCCGCCAGTCCTGCCGCGCGCCGATGTTACACTTGGCCGCCCCGTTTGGCCGGCCTTGCGTCCCAGCGGCTTTTTTGATCTAAGGAACCGTTCTCGTGACCCTGGGTGACAATCACATGCCGTCGCGCTCCGCTTTTCTCATTGGCCGCTCCCTCCTGGTTGCCGGACTTCTGCTTTCCACGTCCGCTTGCTCCTGGCTGGGCTGGGGCGATGACGACGACGCGAAGGCCGCGCCCAAGCCCGTCTCGATCCTGATGCGCCAGAACACTTCTGGCCCGGTCGGCACGTCCAACACCGCCGTGCAGGCGGTGGGCCCGACGGTCAACGCCTTCCTGTGGCGCGCGTCGCTGGACACCATCGGCTTCCTGCCGCTGATTTCGGCCGACCCCTACACCGGCGTGATCATCACCGACTGGTACAGCCCACCCAGCACCCCGGGCGAGCGGTTCAAGATCAACCTGTACGTCCTGGACAGCACGCTGCGCGCGGACGGCGTGCGCGTGACCGTGTTCCGCCAGGTCGACCAGAACGGCCAGTGGCGCGACGCCACCGTGGCCGCCGAAACCAACAGCCAGCTTGAGGACACCGTCCTCACCCGGGCGCGGCAGCTGCGCATCCAGCAGGGCCCCTCCAAGTAAGCTGATTCATCGCCGGCGGGCGACTGTCTCCTCTCGCAACGCCCCGGCGCCCGCCGGGAGGGGGTGACGCCCCGGCCCCTTCGGGCTGATGGCCGGCGCGACACCCGAGAGAAGGCGGTTTTTCCATGTCCCGGTACAATGTCAGGGAAAACGAGGCGAAGTGGCAGTCGGCCTGGGCCGACCGGAACAGCTTCGCCGTTTCCGCGGACCCTGCCCGGCCGAAGTATTTCGTCCTGGAGATGTTCCCCTATCCCTCGGGGCGCATCCACATGGGCCACGTCCGCAACTACACCATCGGCGACGTGATCGCCCGCTACAAGCGGGCCAAGGGCTTCAACGTCCTGCACCCCATGGGCTGGGACGCCTTCGGCCTGCCGGCGGAGAACGCGGCGCTGGAGCGCAACGTCCACCCCGGCAAGTGGACGTATGAGAATATCGCCACCATGCGCGGCCAGCTGCAGTCCATGGGTCTGGCCATCGACTGGAACCGCGAAATCGCCACCTGCCGTCCGGAATATTACCGGCACGAGCAGAAGATGTTCCTGGACTTCCTGAAGGCTGGCCTGGCCTACCGCAAGGAAAGCTGGGTCAACTGGGACCCGGTCGATAACACCGTTCTGGCCAACGAGCAGGTGGTGGACGGTCGTGGCTGGCGCACCGGCGCGCTGGTGGAAAAGCGCAAGCTGTCACAGTGGTTCCTGAAGATCACCCACTTCGCCGACGATCTGCTGTCGGCCCTGGCCACGCTGGACCGCTGGCCGGAAAAAGTGCGGATCATGCAGGAGAACTGGATCGGCAAGTCCACCGGCCTGCGTTTCCGCTTCCAGCTGACCGCCCCCGAAGGCGTGACCCCCAACGTGTTTCAGGGCGAGCCTGAGGTCGAGGTGTTCACCACCCGGCCCGACACGCTGTTCGGCGCCAGCTTCGTCGGCATCTCCCCCAACCATCCCATCGCCTTGGCGTTGGCGGAGAAGAACCAGGCCGTGGCCGAGTTCATTGCCGACTGCAACCGCGTTGGCACCTCGGAAGAGGCCATCGAGACGGCGGAGAAGAAGGGCTATGACACCGGCATCACCGCCGAGCACCCCTTCGTGCCCGGGTGGAAACTGCCAGTCTACATCGCCAACTTCGTGCTGATGGAATACGGCACCGGCGCCATCTTCGGCTGCCCGGCCCATGACCAGCGCGACCTGGACTTCGCCCGCAAGTACGGCCTGAAGGTCACCCCCGTGGTGGTGCCCGAGGGTGAGGACCCGGCGACCTTCGACGTGGGCACCGAGGCCTATACCGGCCCGGGCCTGCTGCGCAACTCGCAGTTCCTGGACGGCATGGACGTGGAGGCTGCCAAGCAGGCGGCCGGCGAGCGCATGGAGGCCATGGGCCGTGGCCAGCGCACCACCATCTTTCGCCTGCGCGACTGGGGCGTGTCGCGCCAGCGCTACTGGGGCTGCCCCATCCCGGTCATCCATTGCCCCAGCTGCGGCCTGGTGCACGTGCCGGAGGACCAGCTGCCCGTCACCCTGCCGGACGATGTGACCTTCGACCAGCCGGGCAACCCGCTGGATCGCCACCCGACGTGGAAGCATGTGGCCTGCCCCACCTGCGGCACGGCGGCGGTGCGCGAGACCGACACCTTCGACACCTTCATCGAGTCGAGCTGGTATTTCCTGCGCTTCGCCAGCCCGCGCGTCGAGAACCAGGCCTTCAACCGGGAGGAGGCCGCCTACTGGCTGCCGGTCGACCAGTACATCGGCGGCATCGAGCATGCGGTGCTGCACCTGCTGTACGCCCGCTTCTGGACGCGCGCCCTGGCGCATGTCGGCTACACCGACCTGAAGGAACCATTCGAGGGCCTGTTCACCCAGGGCATGGTGACCCATGCCACCTATCAGGACGCCGAGGGCAAGTGGCTGCTGCCGTCCGACGTGGACGTGGTCGACGGCAAGTCGGTCCAGCGCGAGGGCGGCGGCCCGGTGACCGTCGGCCCCATCATCAAGATGTCGAAGTCCAAGAAGAACGTGGTGGACCCGGCGCACATCATCGACACCTACGGTGCCGACGCCGCCCGCCTGTTCATGCTGTCCGACAGCCCGCCGGACCGCGACCTGGAATGGACCGAAGCCGGCATCGACGGCGCCTGGCGCTTCATCAACCGCCTGTGGCGCCTGGTGACGGAGCCGTCCGTGGCCCTGCCGGCCGCCGGCACGCCCATCCCGGCCGAGCTGTCGCCGCTGGCCACCGATGCGCGCCGCATGGTGCACAAGACCGTGGCCGCCATCGGTGAGGATCTGGAACGCTTCCGCTTCAACAAGGCCGTGGCCCGCATCCGCGAGCTGTCCAACGCCCTGGAGAAGCTGGATGCCAAGGCGGGCGCCGACGAGAGCGACGCCGCCGTGCTGCGTGAGGGGCTGGAGGTGCTGGTGCGCCTGATCGGTCCGATGATGCCGCACCTGGCTGAGGAGTTGTGGTCCGTGCTGGGTCATGACACCCTGCTGGTCGATTCGGTCTGGCCGGTGGCGGATGAGGCCCTGGCCACCGAGGACACCGCCACCGTGGCGGTGCAGGTCAACGGCAAGCTGCGCGCCACCCTGCACCTGCCCAAGGACATCGCCAAGGAAGAGGCCGAGGCGCTGGCCCTGGCGGAGCCCAACGTGCAGCGCGCCCTGGAGGGAAAGCCCGTGCGCAAGGTCATCGTCGTGCCCAACCGGGTGATCAATGTTGTTGTCTGACGGCGTCCTCAAGACCGCCGTCCGCAAGGCGGTGCTGGGTGCGATCCTGGTGACGGGGCCCCTGGCCCTGTCCGCCTGCGGCTTCCACACCGTCTATGGCGACCACAGCCTGTCGGGCAAGCCCTCGACGCGCGCGCAGATGGAGTCGGTGTCTATCGACATCATCCCCGACCGCATCGGCCAGGTCCTGCGCAACAACCTGATCGACCGGTTCTACCAGGACGCCGGTCGGCCGGCGAAACCCGACTACCGCCTGAACGTGCGCCTGAACTCCTATAAGGAAGATCTGGGCATCCAGCGCGACGCCACCGCCACCCGCGCCCGCCTGCACGTCCTGGCCGATTACCAGCTGATCGACAACAAGACGGGCAAGACGCTGTACCGCACCTCCAGCCGGTCCATCGTCAGCTACGACATTTCCGAGGCGCAATACTCCACCATGGTCACCGAGCAGGACGCCTATGACCGCGCCCTGACCGAGGTGGCGGAGGAGATCACCACCCGCCTGGCGCTGTACTTCGACCGCGGGTCGGTGGTCCAATCGGCCAAGGACCAGTAAGCCCATCAGTCTCGCTCGCGCTTATGGGCCGCCCCCGGCAGGGGCGGCCTTTTTCACTCCCGGGAGGCGCCCGTGAAGGTTCAGCCCCGCAACGCCGATGGCTTCTGCAAAAACCCCACGGCCGGCATCATCGCCGTGCTGGTGTACGGCCCCGACACCGGCCTGGTGCGCGAACGCGGCCAAGCCCTGTCGCGCGCCATCGTCAGCGACCTTCAGGACCCCTTCCGCGTCAGCGAGCTGAAGGCCGACCAGATCAGCGGCGACGGCGCCCGCCTGAACGACGAGATGGCCGCCATGGCCCTGACCGGCGGCCGCCGGCTGGTGCGGGTGCGCGACGCCGACGAGTCGGTCACCGTGGCCTTCCAGTCCCTGCTGAAGCAGCCACCCAGCGGCGACACCCTGTGCGTGGTGGAGGCGGGCGACCTCGGCAAATCCAGCAAGCTGCGCGCGCTGTTCGAGTCGGACGATAAAGCCGCCGCCATCGCCTGCTATGTGGAGGAGGAGGGAGAGCTGGCGGTCACCATCGGCCGCATCCTGGGGGAGCATAAGCTAACCATCGACACCGATGCCCGCGACTGGCTGGCCGCCAACCTGGTGGGCGACCGCGCCGTGGCCCGGGGGGAGGTGGACAAGCTGGCCATCTACATGATGGGCGCCAGCCGCGTGACGCTGGAGGACGTGCGCACCGTCATCGGCGACAGCGCCGCCCTGGACATGGATGAGCCGGCCCTGGCCGCCGCCGACGGCGACATCGCCAGCATCGACCGGGCCCTGGGCCGTTTGTTCGCGGAGGGGACCAGCCCAGTCCCCATCCTTCGCAGCGCCCAGCGCCACTTTCAGCGCCTGCAGATGGCCGTCTACCACACCACCCGGGGCCAGACGGCGCAGCAGGCGGTGAAGGCCCTGCGGCCGCCGGTGTTCTTCAAGATGGAAAACCAGATGACCAATCAGGTCCGGCGCTGGAATCTGCCCAACCTGGCCCTGGCCCTGGACCGCCTGATGGATGCGGAGGCCGACTGCAAGCGCACCAACATGCCGGATGAGACCCTGTGCGCCCGCGCCTTCTTCCAGGTGGCGCAGCTCGCCCGCAGGTCGGGCGGCTGATTGCGATGCCAAAGAAAAAGCGCCGGCAGTGATAGCACTGCTGGCGCTTTTTGTTCCTGGGACCGCCCGCGTGGATGTCAGTGCTGGTGCTTCAGCCGCGCTAGCAGGCCGTCCAGTTGGTCGAGGTTGCTATAGTGCACGGTAAGGCTACCGGCTTGCCCCTTGGCCTTCAACGCCACTTTCAGGCCCAGCTCGGCCGCCAGTTCCTTTTCCAGGGCCAGGGTGTCGGCCGTCTTGGGGGTGGGGGCGGGACGGGCAGCCGGATTGGCGGCGTCCTTCACCAGCTGTTCCGTCTGGCGGACGTTCAGGCCGCGTTTCACCACTTCCCGCGCCAGGGCGAGGGGATCAGCGGCCGTCAACAGGGCGCGGGCATGGCCCATGGTCAGGCTGCCGTCCTGCACCAGCGCCTTCACACCATCGGGCAGGGCCAGCAGGCGCAGCATATTGGCCACGTGGCTGCGGCTCTTGCCCACGGCGCGGGCCAGATCCTCCTGCGTATGCTGGAACTCGTCCATCAGGCGTTGGAAGCCCTCGGCCTCTTCCAGGGGCGTCAGGTCCTGGCGCTGGATGTTTTCCACCAGCGCGATTTCCAGGGCCTCGCGGTCGGTCAGCGACCGCACCACCACCGGCACCTCGTGCAGGCCGGCCAACTGGGCGGCGCGCCAGCGGCGCTCACCCGCGATAATCTCGTAGCGGGCGTTGCCGCCGGGTGCCGCTTCCTCGACTTTGCGCACCAGGATGGGCTGCAGCACGCCGCGCTCGCGGATGCTGTCCACCAGGCTGCGGATGGCCTCTTCATCGAAGTGGCGGCGCGGCTGATAGCGGCCGGGGTGCAGCAGTTCGATGGGCAAAGTCCGGGGCGGACGTCCCTTTTCCACCGGCTCCTGCTCGTCCGCCACCTCGGCAAACAGCGCGGACAGGCCGCGCCCCAGGTTGCTGCGCTTCTTCATCTCATCCATGGACTGACTGCCGGTTACGCTCACGCTTCAAAACCTCTCCCGCCAAATGAATATAGGCCTGGGCACCCGCCGACTTCAGGTCGTAGAGCAGCACGGGCTTGCCGTGGCTGGGCGCCTCGGAGACGCGGACATTGCGGGGAATGACCGTCTCATACACCTTCTCGCCGAAGAAGCCGCGCACGTCGGCGGCCACCATGTCGGACAGGTTGTTGCGCCGGTCGAACATGGTCAGCACCACGCCCTGGATTTCCAGGGCGGGGTTGAAGGTGCGCTTCACCCGCTCTATGGTGCGGATCAGCTGCGACAGGCCCTCCAGCGCGTAGAACTCACATTGCAGCGGCACTAGTACCGAATCGGCCGCCGCCAGGGCGTTCAGGGTCAGCAACCCCAGGGCTGGTGGGCAGTCGATCAAGATGTAGTCATAGTCGGCGGTGGCGCCGACCAGGGCGTCGCGCAGGCGGAACTCCCGCCGCTCCAACTCCACCAATTCCAGCTCCGCGCCCGACAGGTCGGCGGAGGCGGTGACCACGAACAGCTTGGGGATGCTGGTGCCGCGCACCGAAGCCTCCACCGTCGTCTCGCCGAACAGCAGCTCATAGGTCCCTGTGCCGCGTTCGGTACGCCCGATGCCCAGGCCGGTGGAAGCGTTGCCCTGGGGATCGTTGTCCACGATCAGCACGCGCTTGCCGGTGGCCGCCAGGGCCGTGCCCAGGTTGATGGTGGTCGTGGTCTTGCCCACGCCGCCCTTCTGGTTGGCAAGGGCCAGGATGCGCGCACGCTTGGGCGCGGGGGTAGGGGCGTCAGCGGGCACGGGCAATCTCACCAAGGATAAGGATGGTCCCCGACGGATCGGTCATGCTGGGGACTTGGGAGACGGTCATTGTCCAGGATTGGGCGGCGAGGGTCAATTCCTCGGGGGCCGTCCTGCCCTTCAGGAAGAGGCACTTGGCCCCCGGCTTCAGGAAGCGGTAGCCCCAGTCCAGAAGTTCCGGCAGCGCGGCTAGGGCGCGAGCCGTGACCACGTCGGCCGCGATCTCCGGCGCCTGTTCGATGCGCTGGGCATGCACGGTCACCGGCGTTCCCGTCGCCCGGGCGACCTCACGCAGGAAGGTGGCCTTGCGCGTATCGCTCTCTATCAGGTGGATATCGGGCACGCCCAGGATGGCCATGACCAGGCCGGGGAACCCGGCGCCGCTGCCCATGTCCACCTGCGTACGCGTGCCCGGGGGCAGCAGGGCGTACAGCTGGGCGCTGTCCGCCATGTGGCGTTCCCAGACATCCGCCACGGTGGATTTGGCCACCAGGTTGATGGCGGGGTTCCACTTGGCCAGTAACTGGGCATAAACGATGAGCCGGTCCAATGTTTCACGTGAAACACGGAACCGGGCAGCGAAATCGGCTGGGGTCATGCGGCACTCGTGGTGTTGGCGGTGCCAGGGGCCAAGCGGGCAGGGCGCTTCTTTACGTGGCGCAGCAAGGCGGTCAGCGCCGCGGGCGTCATGCCGGGTATACGGGCGGCGGCCCCCAAGGTGGTGGGACGCACCTGGCGCAGCTTGGTGCGGATTTCCGCGGACAGCGAGGCGATAGCGTCCACGTCAAGGTCCGCCGGCAGGGCTAGGGCCTCATCCCGGCGGAAGGCGCGGATGTCAGCCTCCTGCCGATCGAGATAGCCGGCGTAGCGCCCATCGATCTCCACCTGCTCGGCGATCTCCGGCGAAAAGTCGTTCAGTTCCGGCCAGATGGCACCCAGGCGGGGCAAGTCGATGTCGGGATAGCGCAGCAGGTCGGCCACGCTACGGCGGACGCCGTCCTGGTTGATGGTCAGACCGTGCTTGGCCAGTTCATTGGGCGTCGCGGACAGGGTGCCGGCCAGGTCACGGGCATGGTCCAGGGCTGCCAGCTTGGCACCAAAGGCAGCAGCGCGCACCTCACCCACGCAGCCCAGGGACAAGCCGCGCGGCGTCAGGCGCTGATCGGCATTATCGGCCCGCAGCAGCAGGCGGTATTCCGCCCGGCTGGTGAACATGCGGTAGGGCTCCGACGTACCGCGCGTGATCAGGTCGTCGATCATCACGCCGATGTAGGATTCGGCACGGTCCAGCACGAAAGGCGCCGACCCTGATACGGTCAGAGCGGCATTCAGGCCGGCCACCAGGCCTTGGGCCGCCGCCTCCTCATACCCCGTGGTGCCGTTGATCTGGCCCGCCAGGAACAGGCGGGGCAGGCGGCGCGTCTCCAGCGTCGGGCCCAACTCCCGCGGGTCGACGTAATCGTATTCAATGGCATACCCCGGCCGCAGCATGGTGACATGCTCCAGCCCTGGGATTGCCTTCAGGATCTCCAGCTGCACATCACGGGGCAGGGAGGTGGAGATGCCGTTGGGATAGACGGTATCGTCGTCCAGGCCCTCCGGCTCCAGGAAAATCTGGTGCCGTTCCTTGTCGGCGAAGCGGACGATCTTGTCCTCCACCGACGGGCAGTAGCGCGGGCCAATGCCCTCGATCTGCCCGGAATACATGGGCGCGCGGTGCAGGTTGGCGCGGATGACCTCGTGCACGCGGGCGCTGGTCCAGGTGATGTGGCAGGGCACCTGCGGCGTGGTGATCTTATCCGTGAGGTAGGAGAAGGGCGGGGGCGGATCATCGCCCGGCTGCACCTCTAGGCTGGCCCAATCGATGGTACGGCCATCAAGACGCGGCGGCGTGCCGGTCTTGAGTCGACCGAGGGGAAAGCCCACGCGCATCAGCGTATCGGACAGGCCCAGGGCCGGTGCTTCACCCACGCGGCCGGCGGGGATCTTCTCCTCACCGATGTGAATCAGGCCGCGCAGGAAGGTGCCGGTGGTCAGGACCACGGCCCCGGCCATGACCGTCTCACCAGTGGCAGTGACGATGCCGGCCACGCGGCCATGGGCGTCAATCACCAGGTCCTCGACGGCGGCGGCCACCAGCGTCAGGTTTTCTTGCTCGGCCAGGATGGCTTGTATGGCCTGGCGGTACAGCTTGCGGTCCGCCTGGGCCCGCGGACCGCGGACGGCCGGACCCTTGGATTTGTTCAGCACGCGGAACTGGATGCCGGCACGGTCGGTCACCCGGCCCATGACGCCGTCCATGGCATCGATCTCACGGACAAGGTGGCCCTTGCCCAAACCGCCGATGGCCGGGTTGCAGCTCATCTCCCCGACCGTGTCGAGGCGATGGGTGTACAGGGCGGTGCGGGCGCCCAGCCGCGCGGCGGCGGCAGCCGCCTCGCAGCCGGCATGGCCGGCGCCAACCACGATGACGTCATAAGTGTGCATGGCGCCGGACTTTAGGGGCGGGGGCCGGGCGAGTCAAAGGGCACCAGCGGATAACCGCCATGAATCCATGTCTGGTCGATGTTTCACGTGAAACATCGCACCGGTGGCGTTCACTTCCCGATGCAGAAGTCCCGGAAGATGACGTCCAGCAGGTCCTCCACGTCCACCCTGCCGGTGATACGGCCCAGGGCCCGGGCGGCCAGGCGAACATCCTCCGCCGCTAATTCCGGCAGGTCGGCCCTCAGCGCACGGGCCAGGGCGGCGCGGCAATCCTCCAGGGCCTGGCGATGGCGGGCACGGGTGAGGGACGGAGCGGCACCCGGCGTCAGGCGATCGCCAACGATGCGCTCCAGGGCCGCCAACAAATCCGCCAGACCTTCGCCAGTGGCGGCCGACACGGCGATGGCGGTGCGGCCGGCGACCATGGAGGGCACGTAGGTGCACAGGTCGCGCTTGTTCAGCACCACCAGCGCGTCGCCGTCGGCCAGGGCCAGCGTCGCCTCCGCCATGTCGCCGATGTTCCACGTGGAACAATCCAGCACCAGCAGCTTCAGGTCCGCCTTTTCCGCACGCGCCAGCGCGCGACGGATGCCCTCACGCTCGATCTCATCGGCGGCGTCGCGCAGGCCGGCGGTATCGGCCAGAATGACGGGAAAGCCGCCCAAGTCCAGGTTGACCTCGATGACATCGCGCGTCGTGCCCGCAGTGGAGGAGACGATGGCCGCGTCCCGCCGCGCCAGGCCATTCAGCAGGCTGGACTTGCCGGCATTGGGCGCGCCCAGGATGGCGATGGAAAAGCCGTCGCGCAGCCGCTCCCCCCGATGACCATCGGCCAGGTGGGCGCCGATTTCCTGGTATAGGCCGGTCAGGACCGGGACCACCGCCGGCGCCAGGCCATGAGGCAAATCCTCATCCGGGAAATCAATGTCCGCCTCCAGGTGGGCCAGCGCCCGCACCAGGCGATGCCGCCAGCCCTCATATAGGGCACCCAGCGCGCCTTCCATCTGGCGCAAGGCCTGGCGCCTCTGGGCCGCCGTCTCGGCATCGACCAGGTCGGCGATGGCTTCCGCCTCGGTCAGGTCCAGTTTACCGGCCTCAAAGGCACGGCGGCTGAATTCCCCCGGTTCCGCCACGCGCAGGCCCTGGCCGGTCAGGGCCTCGCTGGCGGCGGCCAGCACGGCGCGGCCGCCATGCAGATGCAGCTCCGCCACATCCTCACCGGTGAAGCTGTCCGGCGCCGGAAACCACAGCACCAGCGCCTGGTCGAAGACCTCGCCATCCTTGCCCCTCAATCGGGCCAGGGTGGCGCGACGGGCCGGGGGCAGGGGCCGCCCGGTCAGCGCGGACAGCGCCGGCCCCGCCATCGGCCCGGACAGGCGGATGACCTGGACGCCGCCCCGTCCGGGGGCGGAGGCCAGGGCGAAGATGGTATCGGTGCTGTAAAGGGACATGGGGTGCGGAGTCAGTCTGCGGCAGCGGCTTTGCGGGCGCGATGCGCCGGCACTTTCTCATCCGGATATAGCATCAAGCGGTCCACCCGGCCGCCCTCCACCAGGTGAGTCTTCACAATTTCATCGACGTCGCTGGTGGTGGCACAGGTGTACCAGACCCCCTCCGGATAGATGACCAGCGTCGGCCCCAGTTCGCACCGGTCCAGGCAGCCGGCGGCGTTGACCCTGACCTTCTTACCCAGGCCCGCCTCCTTGGCGGCGGCCTTCATGTGGTCGCGCAGGGCCTCGGAACCCTTCTCCTTGCAGCATCCCCGGGGATGGCCCGGCGCGCGCTCATTGGTGCAAAAGAAAACGTGACGGTCGAAATAGGGTGCGGGATCGGTCACTTCGCGTCCTTGCCCCCGCCCATGGCGGAGGTCATCTGGTTCCACATCATTTTCTGCATCTGCTCGAACCCCTGGATGCCCACGGGCAGCCAGGTCTTCAGCAGGGCATCCGGGTCCATGGCGGCCAGGTTGGCGCTCATGCGGTCCTGCATCTGCCGCATCAGGGCGTCCTGCATGGGCTTCACGTCCGGCAGGCCCAGGAAAGCACGGGCCTCTTCCGGGGTGCAATCAACGTCGACGGTGATTTTCATGGGGGCAGACCTTCCTGTTCGGTTGGACTCTAAAGGCGCATGGTGGAGGGGCTAACAGGGGTATACGCCCGAAATAACGCCTCTTTTTTCTGACCTTCACTGTAGCGGAGGCTACAGTGGGGGCAAAGCGGCACTGGACAGTCAACGACCGCATCATTCAGCCAAAAGAGCGTGACCCCCCATGGCGGCATCCGATACGACACAAGCGGCAGCGAACCTGTTGGTTCACGAGACCAGTCCCTACCTGCTGCAGCACAAGGACAACCCCGTGCACTGGCGCGCCTGGGGGCCGGAGGCCTTCGCCGAGGCCCAGGCGGCGGGCAAGCCCATCCTGCTGTCCATCGGCTATGCCGCCTGCCATTGGTGCCACGTCATGGCCCATGAAAGCTTCGAGAATGAGGCCATCGCCGGCCTGATGAACGAGCTGTTCATCAACATCAAGGTGGATCGGGAAGAACGGCCGGACGTGGACCAGGTCTACCAGCAGGCGCTGTCCCTGCTGGGCCAGCAAGGCGGCTGGCCACTGACCATGTTCCTGACACCCAAGGGGGAGCCGTTCTGGGGCGGCACCTATTTCCCCCCCAGTGGCCGCTATGGCCGTCCCGGATTCCCTGATGTGCTGCAGGGCGTGGCCGAGACCTACGCCCAAGACCCCGGCAAGGTCAGCCGCAACGTGAAGGCCCTAGGTGATGCACTCGCCCGGCTGTCGCGCGGCAACCCGGGTGAGGCGGTCACCGTGGGCGCCCTGAATGCCGTGGCCGACCGCCTGGTGCGTGAGGTCGACCCCTTCCTGGGCGGCATCAACGGTGCGCCCAAGTTCCCGCAGCCCAGCATCTTCGACCTGCTGTGGCGGGCGCATCTGCGCACCGGGCGGACCGACCTGCGCGACGCCGTCACCACCACCCTGACCCACATGGCCAACGGCGGCATCTACGACCATCTTGCCGGTGGCTTCGCCCGCTATTCCACGGACGAGCAATGGCTGGTCCCGCATTTTGAGAAGATGCTCTACGACAACGCCCAGCTGGTGGCGCTGATGACCCAGGTGTGGCAGGGCACACGGGATCCCCTGCTGGAGGTCCGCGTACGCGAGACCGTGGGCTGGGTGCTGAACGAGATGAAGGTGCCCGGCGGTGCCTTCGGCGCCACCCTGGACGCCGACAGCGAGGGGGAGGAGGGCCGCTTCTACGTCTGGACCAAGGCGGAAATCGACCGCCTGCTGGGTGAGGATGCAGAGCTGTTCTGTGCCCACTATGACGTGACCGAGCTGGGCAACTGGGAAGGCCATACCATCCTGAACCGGCGCACACCCCTGACACCGGGCAGTGCCGAGGAAAACCGCCTGGCCCATGCTCGCGCCCGCCTGCTGAAGGCCCGGGCGTTGCGTATCCGCCCCGGCTGGGATGACAAGGTGCTGGCCGACTGGAACGGCCTGATGATCGCGGCCTTGGCCCGTGCCGGCTTCGTCTTCGAGCAGCCGGGCTGGATCGAGGCCGCCATCGACGCCTACCGCCATGTTGTAACAAGCCTGGGCCATACTGACCCGGACGGGCTGGATCGCCTGTACCACAGCGGTCGCGGCGGCAGGGCCCGCCACGCCGGCCTGCTGGAAGACTACGCCAACATGGGGAAGGCCGCCCTGACCCTGCATGAGATCACCGGTGACGTCGCCTTCCTGGATCAGGCCGCGCGCTGGACGGACACCCTGGACCGTCATTTCTGGGATGAGGCGGACGGCGGCTATTACACCACCGCCGACGACGTGGGCGACCTGCTGATCCGCCCGCGCAACGCCCATGACAACGCCGTGCCCGCCGGCAACGGCACCCAGCTGGGCAATCTCACGCGCCTGTGGCTGCTGACCGGCCAGGATCGCTACCGTGTCCGGGCCGACACTCTGATGTCCGCCTTCAGCGGAGAACTGGGCCGCAACTTCTTCCCGCTCTCCACCTTCCTCAACATGGCCGAGACGCTGCTGAACGGCGTACATGTCGTCCTGGTGGGCGAGGGCGACGACCTGGAACCTTTCAACGCCGTCCTGCACGCCCAGTCGCGCCCAACACTGGTGGTCAGCCGCCTGGCGCCGGGACAAAATCTGCCGGAACCGCATCCGGCGGCGGGCAAGGCCATGGTGGATGGCCGGGCCACGGCCTATGTCTGTCAGGACATGCGGTGTTCCTTGCCCGTGACCACGCCGGAAGCGCTAGCCGATCTGCTGGCCGCTAGCGCTTCCAGCCAGTGAGGTGCCATAGCGTCCTAGTGACGGACGTCACGGTGACAGGCCCCCGCCCAATCGTTACTATGGGTCGATTAAGAAACGACGCGTGTTTTAACCATAAGCATTCGACAACTAAATCAAAGGGGTAGCGCAGCATGACCACCGTGACGATCAACGCCACCGATGGCGGCAGTTTCGACGCGTACCTGGCGATCCCGGCCGGCGGCAAGGGCCCGGGCCTGGTGCTGATCCAGGAGATCTTTGGCGTCAACGCCAACATGCGTGCGCTGTGCGACCACTACGCCGCCCTGGGCTATACCGCCATCTGTCCCGATCTGTTTTGGCGCCAGGAACCTGGCGTGCAGCTGACTGACCAGACCGAGGCCGAATGGCAGCGGGCCTTCCAGCTGTACAACGGCTTCAGCGAAGCCAGTGGGGTGGAGGACCTGATCGCCACCGTGGACTTCCTGCGCGGGCATGAGGCGACGGGCGGCAAGGTGGGCACCCTTGGCTACTGCCTGGGCGGCAAGCTGGCCTTCCTGATGGCCACCCGGTCCGACGCCGACGCGAACGTCAGCTATTACGGCGTGGGCCTGGACGGCGCCCTGGGTGAAATCAGCGCCATCACCAAGCCGCTGATGCTGCACACCGCCGGCAAGGACAAATTCTCCTCCGACGAGACCCGGGCCAAGGTGAACGCCGCCATCGAGGGCAACCACCTGATCATCCAGTACGTCTACCCGGAGCAGGATCACGCCTTCGCCCGCGTGGGTGGCGAACACTACGACGCCAAGGCGGCCGACCTGGCCAACCAGCGCACGGCGACCTTCCTGAAGGAAACGCTGTCCTAAGCGGTTCCTTCGTTACCCCTCAGGCGCCGGGCGGCGGCATCCGCCGCCTTGGCTATCCTCGCTTTCCAGTCCACCGCGTTCCGTCCCCTCATCAGGAGCCAACCATGGTCCACGCCATCCGCATCCATCAGACCGGCGGTCCGGAGGTGATGAAGTGGGAGGAGGTGGCGGTGGGGGAGCCGGGCCCCGGCCAAGTTCGGCTGCGCCAGACGGCCGTGGGCCTGAACTACATCGACGTCTATGTCCGCACCGGTCTCTACAAGAACCCGCTGCCCCTAATCCCGGGCATGGAGGCCGCCGGCGTGGTCGAGGCCGTGGGGCCGGATGTTTATGACTTCAAGGTCGGCGACCGTGTCGGCTATTGCACCGGGGGCACTGGCGGCTATGCCGAGGCGCGGCTGTACCCGGCGGAGCGCCTGATCCACCTGCCGGACGGCATCGACGACCAGACGGGTGCGGCCATGCTGCTGCAGGGCCTGACCGCGCACTACCTGCTGCATCGCACCTTCCCGGTGAAGCCTGGGCAGACCATCCTGCTTCACGCCGCCGCCGGCGGGGTGGGGCTGATCGCCTGCCAGTGGGCCAAGGCCCTGGGCGCCACCGTCATCGGCACCGTCGGTTCGGACGAGAAGGCCGAATTGGCCCGTGCCCACGGCTGCGACCACACCATCGTCTACACCCGCGAGAACTTCGTGGAGCGGGTGAAGCAGATCACCGACGGCCAGGGCGTGCCCGTCGTCTACGACAGCATCGGCAAGGACACCTTCTACCAAAGCCTGGATTGCCTCAGCCGCCTGGGCACCATGGTCAGCTTTGGCAACGCCTCCGGCCCCGTGGGTGCCGTCGATATCAGCATCCTGAACACCAAGGGCTCACTGTTCCTGACCCGGCCCTCCCTGGGCGGTTACGTCGCCACCACCAAGGAACTGCGCGACAGCGCCAACGCCCTGTTCACCGCCGTGCTGTCC
Organism: Nitrospirillum amazonense; assembly: GCF_007828035.1. GTDB lineage: Bacteria > Pseudomonadota > Alphaproteobacteria > Azospirillales > Azospirillaceae > Nitrospirillum > Nitrospirillum amazonense. The sequence continues at coordinate 417,086 of NZ_VITV01000004.1, forward strand.
GGCAAGGTGAAGATCGACGTGCGCCAAACCTATGCGCTGAAGGATGCCGCCCAGGCCCACATCGCGCTAGAAGCCCGCCGCACCACCGGTTCCACGGTGCTGCTGCCGTAAGATCAGCTATGATGCGGGTGGCCTTGAGATGATTGGAGGCATCCGCCATGCCTGATTCCCGAAACTCCCTCTATGACCAAGACTTCTACGCCTGGGCGACGGAACAGGCTGCGCTGCTGCGGGCCGGCAAGGTGGCGGACGCCGACATCGCGCACATCGCGGAGGAGATCGAGAGCATGGGCCGGACCGAAAGGCGTGAGCTGGTCAGTCGCCTGACGGTCCTGCTGCTGCATCTCCTGAAATGGCAGTTCCAGCCTACCCACCGAGGTCCGTCCTGGCGACTTTCTATCGCCGACGCCCGCGATGACCTGACGGACCATTTGGCAGACAACCCCAGCCTCAAGTCTCAGCTGGATGCGTCGATCACCTCGGCTTACCGCCGGGCGCACCGTCAGGCATCGGTGGAGACAGGGTATCCGGAGAACCGTTTCCCCGAGTCATGTCCCTGGACGTTCAGCCAGTTCATGGCTGAGGATTTTTGGCCGCAATCGGAAACCGAATAAGGGTGGTCACTGGGTGATTCAGCCGGCGGTCGCCGCCGCCGTTTCCTCACCCGCCAGCCACAGCGGCGACTTGATGGCCTTGAGGAAGGCGGCATGGGCCTCCAGTTCTTCAGGCGAGGCGGCGTGGGGGCGGGGAGCGCGGAAGGTTCGGGTCTCCTCGACCACCACCAGGCCCACGTCCGCCGTCTTGACGACGGTGGCGCCCAGCACCAGATCGGGCTGCCGGCCGCCCATCAGCTCCAGATAGACTTCAGCCAGCAGTTGGGCGTCGAGAAGAGCGCCGTGGTAGGTACGGCCGGAATTGTCGATGCCGAAGCGGCGGCACAGGGCGTCCAGGCTGGCCGGCGCGCCGGGGAAGCGCTTGCGCGCCATGGCCACGGTATCGACCGAGCGTGCCATGGGCATGGTCTTCAGGCCCAGGCGCGTGAACTCCGCGTTCAGGAAGCCCATGTCGAAGCTGGCGTTGTGGATGATCAGCGGACTGTCCTGAATGAAATCCAGGAAGTCGCCGGCCACGGCGGCGAACACCGGCTTATCCGATAGGAAGGCGGCCGACAGGCCGTGCACCGCCTCCGCTTCCGCCGGCATGTCCCGTTCCGGGTTGATGTAGGCGTGCCAGCTGTTGCCGGTGGCCACGTGGTTCAGCAGTTCCACGCAGCCGATTTCCACCACGCGGTCACCGCCCAAGGCATTCACGCCGGTGGTTTCGGTATCGAGAACGATTTCACGCATGGGAACGGGTTACCTGGCTCTACGGATCGATGACGGGCGAGGGCGGGGCGGCCACACCCGGCCGCGCTGCCCGGACAGCAGTGTGACGATGGCGGCCAGCCGCCGCAAGGTCAGCGCGCGGCCCAGGCCCGTAGGCACGACGAAATCCGCCCGCCGCCGCTTTTCGGCATCCGGCATCTGCCGGCGCAGAATGGCGTCCAGCTTGCCTGGGCTCATGCCCGGCCGGGCCAGCACCCGGGCGCGCTGCAGGCTGCGGGGGGCGGAGACGACGGCGACACGGTCGCAATGGGCCTGCCCGCCGGTTTCGAACAGCAGGGGCACGTCCAGCACGGCCACCTTGGCGCCGCTGGCGGCGGCACGGCGCAGGAAACGGTCGCGCGCCTGGCCCACCAAGGGATGGACGATGGCCTCCAGCCGCTTCAAGGCCGGGGTGTTGCCCATGACTTCCGCCGACAGCAGCTGCCGGTCCACCGCACCATCACGCACCACGCCCGGGAACGCCCGGCCGATGGGGCCCACCGCCGCGCCACCCTTGGCATACAGGCGATGCACCGTGGCATCGCTGTCGTGCACCGGACAGCCCAGCCGGCGCAGCATCGCCGCCGCCGTGGACTTGCCCATGCCGATTGACCCGGTGAGGCCCAGCACGATCATCGGGACACCGCCATGCGCTGTTCAGTCCCCGAAGACGGCGGCATAGAGGGTGCCGGTCACCTGCGGCACCCGGCCGAACCAGGCCTCGAACCCCGGCCGGCCCTGGTGCAGCAGCATGCCCCGGCCGTCCACCGCGACATGGCCCCGGGCCTTGGCCGCCGCCAACAGGGGGGTTTCCACGGGCGTATAGACGATGTCGGTCACCACCGCCTCGCGCGGCAGGGCGTCCAGCGCCAGGTCCAGAGGCGGGTGCCCCATCATGCCCTGGGTGGTGGCGTTGGCCAGCAGCTGGGCACCGGCCAGGGCCTCCCCCCGCTCCTCCCATGCCACCGCCCTCACCGGGCAGGCGACACCCGGGCCCAGATCCGCCACCAGTTCTTGCGCCCGGGCAAACGTACGATTCACCAGGCGGATTTCCGGCACGCCGGCGTCGGCCAGCGCCACTACCAGCGACCGTGCAGCCCCGCCGGCGCCAACGATGACCGCCGGGCCCTGTCCTGTCGTCCAGGCCGGCGCGCCGGCCTTCAGGTTCTCCAGAAAGCCAAAGCCATCGGTGTTGCGGCCCTCCAGCGTGCCGTCGTCATGGACGATGACGGTGTTGACAGCCCCCATGCGGCGGGCGGTCTGGTCCACCCGGTCCATGATGCGGAACGCCGCCTCCTTATGCGGAACCGTGACGTTGCAACCCACCAGGCCCAGGGCGGGCAGGGCGCGCAAGGCCTGCTCGATACGGTCCGGCGGCACCGCCAACGGCACGTACGCGCCGTCGATGGCGTACTCTGCCAGCCAGTGCCCGTGCAGGCGCGGGCTGCGGCTGTGCCCCACCGGCCAGCCCATGACACCAGCCACACGCGCCTTACCGGTGATGCTCATGATGGCAACACACCCCGCACGCGCAGGAAGCCCAGCAGGGGCAGCAGCGGCAGGCCCAGAATGGTGAAATGGTCGCCTGCCACCCGGGTGAACAGCTGGGCACCCAGGGCCTCCAGCTGATAACCGCCGACGGAGGTCATCACGGCGTCGCCGGCGGCATCCAGATAGCGCTCGATGAAGTCTTCGCTCAGGGATCGCATGGTCAACTTGGCCTGGTCGGTCTGGTGCCAAACACGGCTGTTGTTGTGGAACAGCACGGCGGTGGTCACCAGGCGATGGGTACGGCCGGACAGGGCGCGCAGCTGTTCGGCGGCACCGGCGCGATCCTCCGGCTTGTCGAACCAGCGGCCTTCGCACTCCAGCATCTGGTCGGCGCCGATGACATAGGCGCCCGGCACCTTGGCGGCCACGCGCGATGCCTTCAGCTCCGCCAAGGCCTCCGCCGTTTCTTCCACCGTCAGGCCGCCCGCCTTGCACGACAGCTTGACCTCTTCCTCATCCACGCCGGGCCGGTGGGCCACGACCTCCAGCCCTGCACCGCGCAGCAGGGATAGGCGCGTCCGGCTGCCGGACGCCAGCACCACCGGTTGTGTGGACAAGGCCGGTGGAAAATCTTCAGACGACATGCAGGAAACTCACATTCCGGAATGGGGCGGGCGGGGGGACAGGCGCGGACCTTCCGCGGGCTCCCCCACGGGGTTGATGGGCTCGGCCCCCGCTGGACGCCGGCGCGCCAGCAGCATGAGGATCTCGGCCGCCGTCTCCTCGATCGACCGGCGGGTGACATCGATGACGGGCCAGCCCTTGCGGCTGTACAGCCGCCGCGCTTCCGACAGTTCCGACCGGACCTGCTCGGGATCGACGTAGCTGGTTTCCTCCCCCTGGTTCAACAAGCGCAGGCGGTTGCGGCGGATCTGGATCAGCCGCTCGGGGTCCTTGGTCAGGCCCACCACCAGGGGGCGCGACACCTGGTCCAGTTCAGGGGGCAGGGGGCAACCGGGGACGAAGGGAATGTTGGCCGCCTTGATGCCGCGGTTCGCCAGATAGATGCAGGTCGGCGTCTTTGAGGTGCGTGAAACGCCCACCAGAATGACGTCAGCCTGGTGCAACTCCCACGCCGTCTGACCGTCGTCATGGCCCAGGGCGAAATCCATGGCGTCGATGCGGCTGAAATACTCCGCATCCAGGGCATGCTGACGGCCCGGCTGGCTCTGGCTTTCCAAGCCAAGGTAGGCGGCCAGCGAATTGATCAGATGGTCCAGTACCGGCACGCAGGGAATGCCGATCTCGCGGCAGGTGTCCTGCAGGCGTCGGCGCAGGCGCTCGTTCACCAGGGTGAACATGACCAGCCCCGGATTATCGCGGATGCCGTCGATCACCATCTCCAGCTGCCGATCGGTACGGACCAGGTTCCAGAAATGCTCGATGGGTTCGACATGGTCGAACTGCGAGACGCAGGCGCGCGCCACGGAATTGATCGTCTCGCCGGTGGCGTCGGACACCAGGTGCAGGTGGAATTCCTTGGTTTGGGGCGTCTGGGGCAAGGGCGTCGCTCCGGCAACGGACATGGGGATGGTCTGGGAAGATGCGGACTGGATGCCTATGGACTGAATGCCTGTGAACTGAATCTGGGGACAACCGGCGGACAATCCGGGAAAAATCCGTCGTTCCGGGATCCCATTTCCTTTCCATACAGGCTTCCTGGGATCCCACGCAGAGGGAATCCCGCATCGGGATAAAGGTCCGTCACCTCTTGGAACAACGGGGGGCGATGACCGGCGCCGCCCACTTATCCCCAGGATTCCCAGACCTGATGGAATCTATAACATTCCAAAGGTCTGGCCAGAAACCCCGCAGCATCATCCACATCCTGAAGAGCCGGCGCGGGATCCCGTGAACGCTGTGGATGAAATACGGATGATCTTGAATTCCCGTTATCCACAGGGCCAACTACCACCCCATTCCTTTTTCAAATTAGATCAGAGTAGAAAAAGGGGCCTGTGGGAAAACGTCGGGCCCGGCCGCCATCGCGCCGGCGCCCCTATGGAGACCGCCTTGTCCCAGATCCAGCCCCAAAGCCGGCCGGACCGCCTGCTGCTGCGTACCCTGAAGGGTGAGACCGCCCCCCGTCCGCCCTTCTGGCTGATGCGCCAGGCCGGCCGCTACCTGCCCGAATACCGTGAGGTGCGGGCCCAGGCCGGCGGCTTCCTGGACCTGTGCCTGAAGCCGGATCTGGCGACCGAAGTGACGCTGCAGCCCATCCGGCGCTATGGCATGGATGCCGCCATCCTGTTTTCCGACATCCTGATCCTGCCGCACGCCCTGGGGCAGAAGGTGTGGTTCGCCGAAGGGGAGGGGCCGCGCCTGGATCCCATCCGCGACCAGGCCGGGCTGGATCGCCTGGACGTCGCCCGCCTGGAAGAGCGGGCGGAACCGGTCTATGAGGCTGTCCGGCGTATCCGGGCGGCGTTGCCGGATCCGGTGACGCTCATCGGTTTCGCGGGCAGCCCCTGGACCGTCGCGACCTATATGGTTGAGGGGGCCGGCTCCAAGGAGTTCCTGCACGCCAAGGGCTGGGCTTACCGGGATCCGGCGGGATTTCAGCGCCTGATCGATTTGCTGGTCGAGACCACCGTCACCCACCTGTCTGCCCAGATCCGGGCGGGTGCGGAGGTGGTGCAGCTGTTCGACAGCTGGGCCGGTGCGCTGGCGCCGGCGGAATTCGCCCGCTGGTCCATCGCCCCCACCCGGACCATCGTGCAGGCTCTGAAGGACAGGCATCCAGGGGTGCCCGTCATCGGCTTTCCGCGGGGGGCGGGGATCGGTATCCAGGCGTATGTGGAGCAGACGGGGGTGGACGCCGTCAGCCTCGACACCAGTGTTCCGCCGGACTGGGCCGCCAGCGCCCTGCAGAGCCGCGTGCCCGTCCAGGGCAACCTGGATCCCCTGGCCCTGGTGGCCGGCGGCGACGCGCTGCACCATGCCGCCACGGACATCCTGTCGACACTGGGCAAGGGACCCTTCATCTTCAACCTGGGCCACGGCATTGTGCAGCAGACCCCACCCGAGCATGTCGCGGAACTGGCTCGCTTGATCCAGGAATGGCCGTCCTTAAATCAGGGATGATCTGTTTCGTACGATGATCCGAGGCGCGCGGGCGACCGTATCCGCCCGCGCCGACACGACCCGCCGACCGCTACCGAGCCCCCATGAGCCCGCTGCCCCTTCCTGAGATCACGCCCGACACCCCGGCGGCGCCCAAGGCCGCCCGCGCCCGCCGCATCGCCGTCGTCCTGTTCAATCTCGGCGGGCCGGACAGGCTGGAGGCGGTGCGGCCCTTCCTCTACAACCTGTTCCGCGATCCGGCCATCATTGGTCTGCCCGCCCCTTTCCGCCAGCTGGTGGCGCACCTGATCTCCAGCCGGCGGGACAAGGTTGCCCAGGGCATCTACCAGACCCTAGGTGGCGGTTCGCCCCTGCTGCCCAACACCCTGGCTCAGGCCCAGGCGCTGGAGCAGCAGCTGTGGGACGCGGGCACGGTGCGGGTGTTCGTCAGCATGCGCTATTGGCACCCCTTCAGCGACGCCGTGGCGCATGACGTGAAGGATTGGGAACCGGATGAGGTGGTACTGCTGCCCCTCTACCCCCAGTTTTCCACCACCACCACCGCCTCCAGCCTCAAGGATTGGCAGCGGGCCGCCAAGGCGGCGGGACTGACGGCGCCCTCGCGCTCCATCTGCTGCTACCCGGATGAGCCGGGCTTCGTCGCCGCCGTGGCCAAGCTGATCCGTGCCGGCCTGGAAGAGGCCGCCCCCCATGGCAAGCCGCGCGTCCTGTTCTCCGCCCATGGCCTGCCGGAGAAGGTGGTGAAGGGTGGCGACCCTTATCAGTTTCAGTGCGAGCGCACGGCCCAGGCGGTGGTGAAGTCCCTGCGCGTCGAGAACCTCGATTGGGTCTCCTGCTACCAGAGCCGGGTCGGCCCCATGAAGTGGATCGGCCCCTCCACGGATGAGGAGATCCGCCGCGCTGGCCAGGACAGGGTGCCGGTGGTGGTGGTGCCCATTGCCTTCGTCTCCGAACACTCCGAAACCTTGGTGGAGATCGAGCACGAGTATCGCCACCTGGCGAAGGAGGTGGGCGTTCCCCACTTCGTGCGCGTACCGGCGGTGGGCGTGGAACCGTCCTTTATCCTGGGTTTGGCCGGCTTGGTGCGTCAGGCGCTGATCCGCACCGCCGGCGGGCCGGTGATGTGCGGCACCGGCCTGCGCCTCTGTCCGGCGGGCAAAGCCGGTTGCCCCCAGCCCGCCTCGGGGGCATAAGGGGCGCCAAGACCTCAAAGACAGGGCAGGGCGCATCCCCATGTACCTCTGGATCAAGGCCATCCACGTCATCGCCGTCATTTCCTGGATGGCGGGGCTTTTCTACCTGCCGCGGCTTTTCGTCTACCACTGCGACGCGCCCGCCGGATCCGCCCAGTCCGAGACCTTCAAGGTCATGGAGCGGCGTCTGCTGCGCGTCATCATGAACCCGGCCATGATTCTGACCTGGGCTTGCGGCTTGGCCATGATCACCCTGGATCCAGGGTTGCTGAAGGGGGCTGGCTGGTTGCACGCGAAGCTGTCGCTGGTGGTGCTGATGACCGTCATGCACATGGCCATGGCCCGCTGGCGCCGCGCATTCGCGGAGGATCGCAACACCAAATCCCCGCGCTTCTTCCGCGTGGCCAATGAGGTGCCGACCCTGCTGATGATCCTGATCGTCATCCTGGTCATCGTCAGGCCGTTCTGACCGGCCATGACGGGTGCGGCCCGTTAGCGGCGCGTTTAAGTTCCAGCGTATACCTGGGATATTTAGCCCTAGGTCGAATGCGCCCTGGGGATTCGGGTCTTTTTGCTTTGACTTGGGCTCGGGTCCTGTACTAATCCTGAAACAGGTCAAGGCCCGTAACGTCGGGATGATTTCGAGTCGCCCCGTCATCCGGGCGCCTGACTCGTGAGGCATCCCCGCCCCCCTCCCCGGGATGGGCGCAGTGAGGCCAATTTCCCCGAACTTCCCCTCCCGGTGTCGCCGTCCTTTTTCCCCGGTGATGCCATCCTTCCACCCTACACACCCTATTCCATGAGTCCGGGACCGGCGGCCAAGCCGTCGTCATCATTCCCAGGGCTCTCGACAGGACGAAGATGAATCTCCAAGAGTTAAAGGCCAAGTCGCCCGCCGAGCTGCTGGCGTTCGCGGAAGAGCTGCAGATCGAGAACGCGGGCACCCTGCGCAAGCAGGACATGATGTTCGCCATCCTGAAGCAGCTGGCCGAAAACGACGTCCCGATCTTCGGCGAAGGCGTGCTGGAGGTTCTGCAGGACGGCTTCGGTTTCCTGCGCTCGCCCGAGAGCAACTATCTGCCGGGCCCCGACGACATCTACGTCAGTCCCAGCCAGGTGCGCCGCTTCGGCCTGCGCACGGGCGACACGGTGGAAGGCCAGATCCGCTCGCCCAAGGACGGTGAGCGCTACTTCGCCCTGCTGAAGGTCGGCTCGATCAACTTCGACCACCCCGACAAGGTGCGTCACCGCATCAACTTCGACAACCTGACCCCGCTCTATCCGGAAGAGCGGCTGAAACTGGAAATCGAGGATCCGGTCCGCAACAAGAAGGACATGACCACCCGGGTCATCGACCTGGTGGCCCCGCTGGGCAAGGGCCAGCGCGCCCTGATCGTGGCGCCGCCCCGCACCGGCAAGACGGTGATGTTGCAGAACATCGCCCACTCCATCGCCACCAACCACCCCGAGGTCTACCTCATCGTCCTGCTGATCGATGAGCGTCCGGAAGAAGTGACCGACATGGCCCGCTCCGTCCGGGGCGAGGTCATCAGCTCCACCTTTGACGAGCCGGCGACCCGCCACGTCCAGGTGACGGAAATGGTGCTGGAGAAGGCCAAGCGCCTGGTCGAGCATAAGCGCGACGTCGTCATCCTGCTGGACAGCATCACCCGCCTGGCCCGCGCCTACAACACCGTGGTACCGTCTTCCGGCAAGGTGCTGACCGGCGGTGTGGACGCAAACGCCTTGCAGCGGCCCAAGCGCTTCTTCGGCGCCGCCCGCAACATCGAGGAAGGTGGCAGCCTGACCATCATCGCCACCGCGTTGATCGACACCGGCTCGCGCATGGACGAGGTCATCTTCGAAGAGTTCAAGGGCACCGGTAACTCGGAAATCGTCCTTGACCGCAAGCTGTCGGACAAGCGCGTCTTCCCGGCCATCGACATCCAGAAGTCGGGCACCCGCAAGGAAGAGCTGCTGGTGGAAAAGGGCACCATGGCCAAGATGTGGATCCTACGCCGTATCTTGAACCCGATGGGTGCCACCGATGCGGTGGAATTCCTGATCGACAAGCTCAAGCAGAGCAAGCAGAATTCTGAATTCTTCGAGAGCATGAACCAGTAAGAAGAATTCCAGTATTGATATCAAGGGTGCCATTGCTGTGCGATGGCACCATTTTTTATTATCAGTAAAAACACTGTTTTGGAAATGAACTGCGCATTAACCAAGATCCACGGTTTTCCGTGGTTTCATCGGCTTAATTGAGAACTGGTCACATTCCATTACGTTCGATAAGAAATTTCTGCTTGCGCAACCCTTGCCGACGCTGAAAAAAGGTTCAAATAGCAGGGGTTATTGGTCTATCCTTTTGGATAGAGCAACCGCGGGGGTCGTCTCACATGCGCTTATTGATTGCCGATGACCATGGTCTGGTGCGCGACGCGTTGTCTTCTCACATCGAAAGACAGGCGCCGGGCGCGGTCGTCGTAGGGGCCGCCAGCGTGGACGAGGCCGTCGCCGCCCTGCGGCAGGACAAGGCCATCGACCTGCTGATCCTGGACCTGCGCATGCCGGGGATGAACGGACTGGACGGCCTGCAGCGCGTGCGCACCGAATTCCCCCTGCTGAAGGTGGCGCTGATGTCGGGCCTGGCCCGGCCGGATGAGATCCGGGGCGCCTTTACCCGGGGTGCCGTCGGTTTCCTGCCCAAGACCCTGAGTGCCACGGAATTGCTGTCCGCCATCCAGACCATGCTGGCGGGAGAGCGCTTCATCCCGGCCGACGTCAACACCGCCGACACGGCCGACGGCGCCAGCTTCACCCGGCGTGAGCGCGAGGTGCTGGACTACCTTCTGCAAGGCCGCTCCAATAAGGAGATCGCGCGTTCGCTGGAACTGGAAGAAGTGACGGTGAAGCTGCACGTGCGGGGCATCTGCCGCAAGCTGGGCGCCAAGAACCGCACCCAGGCGGTGATGCGCGCGGTGGAGATGGGTATTGCCAGCTGACGGCAAGGGGGATGCCGATGGCCGGGTGGTTCCCGCCACCTTCCTGCATGACCTCAACAACCTGCTGACGGCCATCCACGGCTATTCCACCCTGCTGGCGGCGGACCTGCCCGCCGGCGGACAGGAACAGGACTTCGCCGCCCGTATCCTGGCCGCGGCGGAAGAGGCGCGGCAACTGGTGGCCAGGGTGCCGCGCAAGCGCCCCGTCTCCACGCTCCGGGTTCTGCTGGTTGGTGGCGCGCTGGCCCGTCTGGCCGGCGCCTTGGAAACCCTGGGGCTGGAGGTGACGCTGGCCGCCACGGCGCGCGAGGCGCACGGCGCGCTGAAGGCCAGCACCAGCGATTGGGATGTGGTGGCCGGCACGGCCGAAACCCTGTCCAGCCTGGGCGCTTACGGCCTGCCCCTGGCGGCCGTACCCGCCGGCGCCGACGCCGTGACGGTGGACGCGCTTATTCGCGCCGCGCGCGGCTGAAAGCCCAAAAGAAAACCGCCCGGGCCGTGGGGCGCCGGGCGGCTCTCCTGGTCAGTGACTGGCCTTGGGATCAGGCCTGGGCCATGTCTTCCGGCTTCTCCGACGCCAGCACCTGGCGGCGATAGAGATCCACGAAGTCCAGGGGCTGCAGCATCAGCGGCGGGAAGCCGCCATCGCGAACGGCATCCGACACGATGGAACGGGCGAAGGGGAACAGCAGGCGCGGCGCCTCGATCAGCAGCACGGCGCGGGTCTGGTCCAGCGGCATGGGCGGCATGGAGAAGATGCCGGCGTACGACAGCTCGACGATGAAGGCGGTGCGGCCTTCGTGGCTGGCCTCGGCACGGATGTTCAGCGCCACCTCGTGCACGTTCTCCGCCACGTTGCGGGCCTGCACATCGACCTGCAGGTCGACCTTGGGCTGCTGGGCGTTCATCAGGCTGGCGGGGGCGTTCGGGTTCTCGAACGACAGATCCCGGACGTACTGGGCATTGACCACCAGCGGCAGCATGCCGGCGCCTTCAGTGGCGGTGGCGCCATTGCCGCCGTCGGTGCTCCCATTGGGGGCGGCGCCGTTCAGGCTGGTCTCATCGGACATAGGTCTGGGACTCCCGGTAAAAGCAAATCAGCTATTCCGCCGACGCGGACTGACGCGCGCGGGACTAGCACGGAAGCGGCCGGCCGGCAACCGGGCATTATGGCCCCAGTGCCCCCGGGGCGCTTCCAGACGCCCCAGGCAAACCGCGTCCTGCTGGTGTAATCGGCCGCCGCCCCGGCCGTTCCCTGGACCGTGCGCCAAGCCGCCCGGCGCATTGTCGCGATGACAAGGTGGCCGTTGACGCTTGCCCAGAGGCGGGCCTAAAACCGATCCACGTGGTGATTTGCTGACCGGCTTGCAGGCCACGCTAAATAAGCTGCTAAAAGGTCGGGCCGTACATAAGGTACACCGACCACGCTGCCGCCCTTTGCCGGTCGCGGTTGCCTTATCGGAGTGACGGCCATGGGCCAGACGCCTGACAATCCCAGTTCCCCGGCCACCTTGCGCCCCCGTACCCAGTTGGTGCACGGCGGCACCCGCCGCAGCGGCTTCGAGGAAACCTCCGAAGCCCTGTTCCTCACCTCGGGTTTCATCTACGGCAGTGCCGAGGAGGCCGAGGCCGCCTTCGTCAACGACGGCTCGCGCTTCGTCTATTCCCGCTTCCGCAACCCCACCGTGGCCATGCTGGAGGAACGGCTAGCCGGCTATGAGGGGTTTGCCCGCTGTATCGCCACGGCCAGCGGCATGGCGGCCGTCAACCTGGCGGTCATGGGCCTGCTGAAGGCCGGTGACCGGGTGGTGGCGCCGCACGCGCTGTTCGGCTCCTGTCTCTACATCATCAAGGATCTGGCGCCGCGCTACGGCATCCAGTGCACCCTGGTGGAGGGCACCGACCTGACGCAGTGGGAAGAGGCGCTGTCGACCCCGGCTACCGTCGTCTTCCTGGAAAGCCCCAGCAACCCCACCATGCAGGTGGTGGACGTGGCGGCCGTGGCCGAACTGGCGCACAAGGCCGGCGCCCGCGTGGTAGTCGACAACGTCTTCGCCACTCCGGTGCTGCAGCGCCCCAAGGACATGGGCGCCGACGTGGTCGTCTACTCCGCCACCAAGCATATCGACGGCCAGGGCCGCTGCCTGGGTGGTGCCGTGCTGTGCGATGACGAGGTGGCGGCCCTGATCTCCCCCGTCCTGCGCCACACCGGTCCATCCATGAGCCCCTTCAACGCCTGGGTGCTGCTGAAGGGCCTGGAAACGCTGGAACTGCGCGTCAATGCCCAGGCGGCGTCCGCCCTGGCGCTGGCCCACTTCCTGGAAAGCCACCCGGCGGTGGAGACGGTGCTGTACCCCGGCTTGCCCAGCCACCCGCAGCATGAACTGGCCATGCGCCAGATGAAGGCCGGCGGCACCCTGGTCACCTTCGACGTCAGGGGCGGGAAGGCGGCTGCGTTCCGCCTGCTGAACGCGCTGAAGATCATCAAGATCTCCAACAACCTGGGCGACGCCAAGAGCCTGATCACCCACAACGCCACCACCACCCACCAGCGCCTGACCGATGAGGAAAAGGCCAAGGTGGGCATCAGCCCCGGCACCCTGCGTTTCTCCGTGGGACTGGAGGACGCGGACGACCTGCGCGACGATCTGGCCGCCGGTCTGGCCGCCGCTGTCGGCTGAGGTACTGCCCAAGTGGGCGGCGGTGCGGGTTTTGCCCCGTGCCGCCCTTACACCGGGCGGCCGATACTCTACCCCGTAGCGGTCCTTAGACTTTGGATCGAGGGCCGGTTCCCACTTACTTTATGGACGCGGCGAAGCGTTTCCCATAATGTTGCAGCGCACTATCGCGGCGCAACATAAGGGAGCGCTCACCATGCCGGATCGGCATATCCCTTACCCCACCGCCCCGCGTCCGGCCAAAAGGGCGGGCAAGGGGCGCATCGGCATGGTCATTCCCGGCACGCCGGAGGCCATGCATTTGAAACGGGCCCAGGTGGAACTGGACCGGGTGGCGACCCGGGTGCATGAGACCGCCTTCGCCTCCGCCCACACCATCACCGCGCGGCTGGGCCTGCTGGCCCAGACCGGTGGCGACCCGGTGGCGCTGGGCACCAATCCCGAATTCGAACGCATGGGCCGCGAAAAGGTCGAGGCCTTCACGGACTCCGCCTTGGCCCTGGTGGGGGGCATGCGCGCCTTCCACGACGCATGGTGGCGCTGGCGCGACCATCAGGTCGACGCGCTGGGTGAATTCGCCCGCGCCGCCTGGTCATCCTGGCATCCCGGGGACTGGGTGACGGCGGAGCGCCGCCTGGTCACCTCCACCCTGCGCGCCGCCACCGGCGCCTTCACCCGTTTCAGCCATGCCACCAGTCGCCTGGGCGGTCTGGGCCTCGCGCCCATCCACCGCGCCGCCTCGGCCAACGCCCGCCGTTTGTCGCTGGTGCCGCGACTGCTGCCGCGCCGGGGCATGGAGGGGGCAGGATAAACCGGCGTAAAGCGTGCGCCCGAAGACAGGGAGGGGCGCGCGTCAGGACCAAGTCAGCCTGAAGCCTGAAAACGGAACAACAATATCCGGGAGGCCGCCATGGGACATATGGGCAGGGGTGGGGGCACATCGGGAACCGATGACGCCGCGGTGATCGACGAGAAAAAGGCTGGGCCCGGAAAGGAGTCCGGGGGCAAACGGCTAGCGAAGGCATCGGGCCGCGCATGGGGTGATGCGTGGGAAAAAGTTTGTGCCATACTCCCGGTCCGTCCCGGGAGCCGCGGTGCTGGTACCCCGACCCTGGATGGTGCCCGCCCGGCCGGCCCGAACCGCCGGGCTTTGTCAGAGATTCGCCGCGCCATGTCCCCTGTCGCCAAAACCGCCCCGACCCCGCTGGATGACGCCGCCTTGCCGGAGGCACTGCCCACGGCCGAGGTGCTGACCACTCGTATGGCCAACCTGGCGGATGGCAACCTGCGGCCGGACGCCCTGCGCGCCGGCATCCTGGCCCTGATGCGCCAGACGCTGGACCAGGGCCGTGCCCTCATCCGCCGCCGGCTGGAAAATGGCGGCCGGGGGGAGGTTTGCCTGCGCGAGGCCACGGCCCTGACCGACGCCATCGTCGTGTCGCTGGCCGACTTTGCCCTGCACCGCGTCTTCCCCACCGCCGGCCCGACGCGCGGTGAGCAGTTCGCCGTGGTGGCCACCGGCGGCTACGGCCGCAAGGAGATGGCGCCCTTCTCCGACGTCGACCTGTTGTTCCTGCTGCCCTACAAACGCACGCCGCGCATCGAGCAAGTGGTGGAATACGTCCTCTACCTGCTGTGGGACATGGGGCTGAAGGTCGGCCACGCGGTGCGTTCGGTGGATGAATGCGTGCGCCAGGCCCTGGCCGACATCACCATCCGCACCAGCCTGCTGGAGGCCCGCTTCCTCTACGGTGACGACAAGCTGTACGCGGAGTTTCGCAAGCGCTTCACCAAAGAGGTGGTGGCCAACACCGGTCCCGCCTTCATCGAGGCCAAGCTGGCCGAGCGCGACAGCCGCCACCTGAAGTTCTGCGACAGCCGCTATGTGCTGGAACCGAACGTGAAAGAGGGCAAGGGCGGCCTGCGCGACCTGCAGACCCTGTTCTGGATCGCCAAGTACGTCTATCAGGTCGACAAGGTGAAGGATCTGGTGGCCAACGGCGTGCTGCTGGCCGAGGAGGCGCAGCGCTTCGCCAAGGCGCAGAACTTCCTGTGGACCTGCCGCTGTCACCTGCACTACCTGACCGGCCGGGGCGAGGATCGCCTGACCTTCGACGTGCAGGGTGAGATGGCGCGGCGGCTGGGCTACACCGACCACGCCGGCACCAGCGACGTCGAACGCTTCATGAAGCACTATTTCCTGATGGCCAAGGACGTGGGGGATCTCACCCGCATCCTCTGCGCCACACTGGAACAGGAAAGCCAGCGGCCGCCCCGCTTCGCCTTCCTGCGGCGTCTGAAGCCCAGCGAGCTGGAAGGCTTCGTCATCGACAACGGTCGCCTCAGCATCCGCGACGAGCGACATTTCCGCGACAAGCCGGTGGACATGGTGCGCCTGTTCCGCGTGGCGCAGTGGCACAACCTGGACATCCATCCCAAGGCGTTGCGGGCGCTCGCGCGCTCCATCTCCACCCTGGGCCCCAAGGTGCGCAACGATCCGGAGGCCAACCGGCTGTTCCTGGAAATCCTGGGCTCGCGCAAGGACCCCGAGGTCACGCTGCGCCGCATGAACGAGGCCGGGGTGCTGGGCCGTTTCCTGCCGGATTTCGGCCGGGTCGTGGCGCAGATGCAATACGACATGTACCACATGTTCACCGTGGACGAGCACACGCTGTTTGCCATGGGCATCCTGCACGACATCGACAAAGGCAACCTGAAGGACGAGGTGCCGCTGGCCTGCGAGGTCATCCATACCCTCAGTTCCAAGCGTGCCCTGTCGGTGGCCCTGCTGCTGCACGACGTGGCCAAGGGCCGGGGCGGCGACCATTCCATACTGGGCGCCAAGGTGGCGGAAAAGCTGTGCCCGCGCCTGGGCATGACGGAGGAGGAGACGGAGACGGTGGCCTGGCTGGTGCGCCAGCACCTGACCATGTCCATCGTCGCCTTCAAGCGCGACCTGGATGACGAGAAGACCATCCGCGATTTCGTCGACATCGTGAAGTCGCCGGAACGCCTGAAGCTGCTGTTGGTCCTGACCGTGGCCGACATCCGCGCCGTGGGTCCCGGCCGCTGGAACAACTGGAAGGCCACGCTGCTGCGTCAGCTGTACTGGCGGGCGGAGGAAATGATGTCCGGCGGCGTCGTTGGCGCCGATGGCCGCGAGGCGCGCATCGCGAACGCGCAAGCGGCTCTGCGCGCGCAGCTGCCCGACTGGACCCCGGCCGACATCGACCATCACCTGGCCCTGGGCTATCCCAACTACTGGCTGGCCTTCGACCCGCCCACCCTGGCCCAGCACGCCCGCCTGATCCACGACGCGGAAACCAGGCAGGCGCCGCTGACCATCGAGACCCGTTACGACCCCGGCCGCTCGGTGACCGAGGTGACGATCTACACCGCCGACCATGCCGGCCTGTTCTCCCGCCTGGCGGGGGCCATGGCGCTGGCCGGCGGCGACATCGTCGACGCCCGCATCACCACCATGACCAACGGCATGGCGCTGGATGTCTTCTCCCTGCAGGGGGCCGGGCCCAGCGGCGCCCGCTTCGACAGCGGGGAAAAGCGCACACGGCTGAAGTCTTCGGTGGAAAAGGCGCTGGCCGGCGACATCAAGCTGGCGCCGGAATTGGCCAAGCGCGCCTCGCCCCTGCCGTCGCGCACCCGCGTGTTCCGGGTGCCGCCACGCGTGCTGGTCGATAACAAGGCCAGCGCCGGCTACACCGTCATCGAGGTCAACGGCCGTGACCGGCCGGGCCTGCTGTATGACTTGACCCGGGCCCTGACAGCGCTGAACCTGCAGATCGCCTCGGCCAAGATCTCGACCTACGGCAACGCGGCCGTCGACGTCTTCTATGTGAAGGACATCTTCGGCCTGAAGGTGGCGCACGAGGCCAAGCTGACCCAGATCCGTAAGGAACTGCTGGCCGTGCTGGACGACCCCGATCCGGCGGCGGAACAGCCCAAGGCCAAGCCGGCTGCCCGGCGCCGCACCGCGGCGGCGGCTGAGTAAGGCCCTCCAGGCGGTGTCTCTTTTTCCAATAGGCCCCGACCGGGGCCGCCGGAGCTTTTCGGGGAGCGTCAGCGGACTGAAAGGCGAGGAAGCAAAGCCGGCGGGTGCCGCCGCCCAGTGCCTGAGGGAACATGAAAACTGGCGCCTGCGCCTGTTTTCGGATAATGCGCCAGCACCATGAGCTTCGCGCGCGCTACCGCCACCGTCGGCGGCCTCACCCTCATCTCCCGCGTCGGCGGGTTCATCCGTGACCTGCTGACCGCCTGGGTGCTCGGCGCGGGGGTGTCGGCCGACATCTTCATCGTGGCGCAGCGCCTGCCCAACTACTTCCGTTCCATGTTCGCGGAGGGGGCCTTCACGGTGTCCTTCGTGCCCATGTACTCGGCCGACCTCAAGGCGCGGGGGCGGGGGCCGGCGGACCGGTTCGCCGACCAGGCGCTGTCCTTCATGGTGCTGGTGCTGCTGCCCATCACAGCATTGGTGATGATGGCCATGCCCTGGGTGATGCTGGGCTTGGCCAGTGGCTACGCCGACCAGCCGCAGCACTTTTCTCGCTTGGTGGAGCTGGGGCGCATCACCTTCCCCTACCTGATGTTCATCTCCATCACCGCCCTGCAGACCGGCGTGCTGAACGCCCTGGGCCGGTTCGCGCCAGGGGCGGCGGCGCCTATCGCCTTCAACATCTGCATGATCGCGGCCCTGGGCTGCACCGTCTGGCTGCATCTGGAGGCCAACCTGGGCCAGGCCTGGGGCCTCACCATTTCCGGCATGGTGCAGATGATCTGGCTGGCGGTGTCCTGCCATCGGGCGGGGGTGGCGCTGCGCATCACCTGGCCGCGCCTGACGCCGGACCTGAAGCGCCTGTTCCGCCAGATGGTGCCGGGCGCCATCAGCGCCAGCGTCATCCAGATCAACCTGATCATCGGCACGCACGTCGCCTCGCTGCTGCCCTCGGGTTCGATCTCCTACCTTTATTATGCCGACCGCCTGAACCAGCTGCCGCTGGGCGTCATCGGCATCGCCATCGGCACCGCCCTGTTGCCCACCCTGTCCCGGCATGTCCAGGGCGGGGAGCGGGACGCCATCGACCACCATGTCAGCCGGGGCATCGAGTTCGGCCTGTTACTGGCCCTGCCGGCGGCCTTCGCCCTGGGTCTGGTGCCGGAGCCCATCTATAAGGCGCTGTTCCATGGCGGCCGCTTCGGCCTGGCGGAGGCGCACCAGACCGCTCTGGCGCTGGCCGTCTACGCCCCCGGCATCCCGGCCTATGTCGCGTCCAAGGTGCTGACGGCCATTTATTTCGCCCACCAGGACACGCGCACCCCCATGCGCATCGCCATCGCCACCCTGGTGGGCAACATGGTCCTGGCCACGGTGCTGGCGCTGTACACGCCACTGGCCCATGTCGGCATCGCGCTCGCCAGCACCATTACTGCCTGGGGCAACATCAGCCTGCTGGCCCTGTCGCTGGCCCGGCGTGGCTGGCTGCGGCTGGACCGCCAGCTGCTGACCCGGGCGCCGCGCATCCTGGCGGCCAGCCTGGTCATGGCGGGCTGCCTGATCCCCCTGGCGACGGTGCTGGATCCGTATTTCGTGGACAGCGTCTGGGTGCGCGTGCCGGCGCTGGCGGCGCTGGTGACGGCGGGCCTCGTGGTCTACGGCATCGCCGTGGTGGCCCTGCGCGGCGTCGTCATTTCCGACTTCCTGGCGCGCCTGCGGCGTAGACGGAAGTAAGGGGGCGGAAGTGAGGGAGCGGAAGTGAGGGGTCCGCCCGGCCCGGCTTGACCGCCAGGGGGCCGGGGCCCTACTTTCGCCATCCGGTTTTATCTTCCTGCCAAGGCCATATCCATGAACCGCATCTTCTCCGGCATGCAGCCGACCCGCCTGCTCCATCTCGGCAATTACCTGGGCGCGCTGCGGAACTGGGTGGCCTTGCAGGACCAGTATGAATGCATCTTCTGTGTCGTGGATTTGCACGCCCTGACGCTGCCGCAGGACGCGCCGACGCTGACGAAGAACATCCGCGCCGTGGCCGCCGCCTACATCGCCGCCGGCATCGATCCCGACCGTAATCTGATCTACAACCAATCGGCCGTGTCGGGCCATTCCGAATTGGCCTGGATCTTCTCCTGCCACACCCCCATGGGCTGGCTGAACCGCATGACCCAGTTCAAGGAGAAGGCGGGCAAGCAGAAGGACATGGCGGCCCTGGGCCTTTACGCCTATCCCGTGCTGATGGCCGCCGACATCCTGCTGTACAAGGCGACCCACGTGCCGGTGGGCGAGGACCAGAAGCAGCACCTGGAACTGGCCCGCGACATCGCCGGCGCTTTCAACCGCTTCTATGAGAAGGACGTGTTCCCCCTGCCGGAACCGCAAATCCTGGGTGAGGCGACCCGGGTGATGAGCCTGCGCGACGGCACCAAGAAGATGAGCAAGTCGGACGAGTCCGATTACAGCCGCATCAACCTGACGGACGACGCCGACGCCATCGCCCTGAAGATCCGCAAGGCCAAGACCGATCCGGAGCCGCTGCCGGCCACGCTGGAGGAATTGGCCAAGCGGGCCGAGGCCGACAACCTGGTCACCATCTACGCGGCGCTGGAGAACATCTCCAAGCAGGACGCCCTGTCCCGCCACGCCGGTGCCACCTTCTCCGCCTTCAAGGCCGATCTGTGCGACCTGGCGGTGGCCAAGCTGTCACCCATCACGACCAAGATGAACGAGCTGCTGGCCGACCCGGCCGAGCTGGATCGGATCCTGCGCAAGGGGGCCGACAAGGCCAACGAGATCGCGGCCCGGACCATGGCAGAAGTGAAGGACATCGTGGGATTGCTGCGGCCCTAAGCCGCGCAGAGGTTCCGGTGCTTTGAGATCAACGGCATGGGGCCCGTTCCCCCGTGCCGTTTTTCTTTGGGCGCGGCGGCAAGGCCCATGGCCCGCGTGCCGCCGCTCGGGTAGAGTTGGACCCGTGGCCGGCACGCCTTAAGGGTCCCATGCAAATCTATCTGCCGATCGCCGAGATGTCGGTCAACGTCTTCTGGGTCCTGGGCTTGGGGGCCATGGTCGGCTTCCTGTCGGGCCTGTTCGGCGTGGGCGGCGGCTTCCTCATGACGCCGCTCTTGATCTTCATCGGCGTGCCGCCGGCGGTGGCGGTGGGCACCCAGGCCAACCAGCTGGTGGGGGCCGGCGTCTCCGGCGTCATGTACCATTGGCGCAAGCGCAACGTGGATGTGAAGCTGGGCCTGGTGATGCAGGCCGGCGGCATCGTCGGCACCGTGCTGGGCGTCATGCTGTTCGGCATGCTGCAGCGGCTGGGCCATATCGACCTCGTCATCTCCCTGTCCTACGTCATCTTCCTGGGCGGCATCAGCGGGCTGATGCTGATGGAAAGCGTGCGCGCCCTGTTCCGTGGCCGGCGCAAGGGGGCGACGCGGGGCAAGCTGCACCACCATACCTGGCTGCACGGCCTGCCGTTCAAGATGCGCTTCCCCCGCTCGCGCCTGTACATCAGCGTGCTGCTGCCGGTGGGCATCGGCTTCATCGGGGGCGTGCTGGTGGCCATCATGGGCATCGGCGGCGGCTTCCTGCTGGTGCCTGCCATGATCTACATCCTGGGCATGCCCACCACCCTGGTGGCCGGTACCTCGCTATTGCAGATCATCCTGACCACGGGCGTGGCGGCCGTGCTGCAGGCCGCCACCAACCACACGGTCGACATCCTGCTGGCCATGATGCTGCTGATCGGCGGCGTGCTGGGGGCCCAGCTGGGCTCGCGCGCCAGCGGCTATCTCAAGGGTGAACAGGCCCGCGCCCTGCTGGCCCTGACCGTGCTGGGGGTGGCCGTCAAGCTGGCGGTGGACCTGGTGCTGACGCCGGACGACCTCTATTCCATCACCACCACGGCGGGCCCGAAATGAGGGCGCGGCGCTGGGGCGGGGCGATGGCCGTGCTGGCGTTGCTGGCAATTTGGACCCCGGTGCGGGCCCAGACCCTGGTGGCCGACCTGTCCAGCCACTTGATCGCCATCACCACCGGCTTCACCGGCACCGACGTTGTGCTGTTCGGCGCCATCGACCAGCCGGGCGATGTCGCCGTGGTGATCGAGGGGCCGGAAACCTCGCAGACCGTGCGGCGCAAGGACCGCATGGCCGGCATCTGGATCAATAATGAGACCCTGAAATTCTCCCATGTCCCCGGCTTCTACGGCGTCGCCAGCAACAAGCCGCTGGATGCGTTGCTGCCGCCGGCGGTTGCCCAGCGCCACGAAATCGGGCTTGATCATGTGCGCATGCTGCCGCGCGCCGATGTCGACGCGGCCACGGTGGCGGAATTCCGCGCCGCCCTGATCCGCAACAAGCAGCGCGAGGGGCTGTACGGCACCGAGGTGGGGGAGGTGGTCTTCCTGGGCCAGCGCCTGTTCCGCACCTCGATCAGCTTTCCGGCCAACGTGCCGATCGGGTTGTACACCGTCAGCGTCTACCTCATCCGCAACCAGGACGTGGTGGGGGCTCAGACCACGCCGCTGGCCGTCAGCAAGATCGGCTTCTCCGCCGACATCTTCGACTTCGCTCAGCACAACGGCCTGGCCTATGGCCTGCTGGGCGTGCTGTTGGCGGTGGGCGCCGGCTGGCTGGCCGGCAGCGTCTTCCGCAAGGGCTGAGGCCCATTCTTTCAACCGTTGAGCAGAGGGGTGCCGCGTCCCATGTCCACCGAAGATCCCACCTCCGCGCCTAGCGCCGCTCCCGCCGCCTGCCAGACCCGCATCTTCCTGGTGGTGGTGGACGAAACGGAAGAAATGACCGTCGCCCTGCACTACGCCGCCCGGCGGGCCCGCAGCACTGGCGGCCGCGTGGCCCTGATGCACTGCATCGAGCCGGGCGACTTCCAGCACTGGGCCGCGGTGGAGGACCTGATGCGCCAGGAACGGCGGGAGGAGGCGGAGCAGCTGCTGCAGCGCTTGGCCCGCGACGTGGTGGACATCTGCGGCTCCCCCCCGGCGATCTATCTGCGCGAGGGCGACACCCGCGACGAGCTGCTGGCCCTGATCGCGGAGGAACCCACCATCTCCATCCTGGTGCTGGCTGCCGGCACCGGCACCGCCGGGCCCGGCCCCCTCATCACCTATATCGTGGGCAAGATGTCCGGCACGCTGCGCATCCCCATCACCATCGTTCCCGGCTCGCTGAATGACCTGCAGCTGGATTTGATCACCTGAGGCGCGGCCGATATTCTTGCGTTTGCGATATGGGCGGGCGGCCTGTTTTAAAACTGTGACCAGGATTTTTAAAAGCGGTGATGGCGGTCATTCCGCTTTTGAAAATCCGATCTTTTAAAATCCGCCGGCGCTCGCAATCGCGGGCGCGGCCTCGCGTCGCCAGGGGCACTAATTCCGGCCATTTCCGAGGGTTTTCGCGGCTTGTTTTGCGGCCGTGCCAGTCCCGGCGCGGGGTCGCGCAGACCGGGTCTGTGACGGGACGCCTTGATATTGGCGGACAGTCGCCCCATTTTGGCTAAAATGCTGGTGCACATACGGCGCGCTGCCGTATTTTAAATCCGCATTTCCGTGTTGTCTTTCAAGGTTTTCCGAATGTTCATCCAGACCGAGGACACCCCCAATCCGGCCACCCTGAAGTTCATTCCGGGCCGGGAGGTGTTGGCGCGGGGAACGGCCGATTTCGCCGACCGGACGGCCGCCGACCGCTCTCCGCTGGCGCAAGCGCTGTTCGATGTCGACGGCGTGGAACGGGTCTTCCTGGGCGGTGATTTCGTCACCGTCACCAAGGGTGGGAGCCAGGATTGGTTCACGCTGAAGCCCCAGATCCTGGGCCGGATCATGGAACATTTCGCCGCCGAACGCCCCGTCCTGCTGGACGAAGCGGAAGACGGCCACAGCGAAGGCGAAGAAGAAGATTCCGAGATCATCACCCAGATCAAGGAATTGCTGGACACCCGCGTGCGTCCGGCCGTGGCGCAGGATGGTGGCGACATCACTTTCCACGGTTTCGACAAGGGCGTGGTCTACCTGACCATGAAGGGTTCGTGCGCGGGTTGCCCCAGCTCGACCGCGACATTGAAGGCCGGCATCGAAAACATGCTGCGTTACTACATTCCTGAGGTTGTCGAAGTGCGCGCTGCCCGCTAGTATGCGCGCCGCCCACCCCCCGGATCGGAACGGGGAGGATGTTTGGTGGGCGGCACCTGATGGGATTTGGGACCGACAGAGACGCGTCCCCCCGACGGTGTAAGTTGCCGTGCAGCCATGCCGGCCTGGAGAATGGCCCACATAGTGGCGGGCCCATTGGGTATGGCTGAACGGATTATCCCGGATTTGATTTCCGGCAGCACAAACGTCCCATGGACGCGTACCCCGATCGCCCTATGTCCCTGAGCTGTGGACGCGATCGATGGGGCGGGCGTCTGGACGTTCCTCGGTAACTGTTCGGAGCATTCATTAATGGCGAAGGTCGACACTGCGGGGATTCCCGCGCAGCGCTGGCTGGCTATTGGTTCCGTGCTCGTGATGGTTTTCGCGGTGTTCCCGTTAACCCTCGCTGAGCTGGCGTCCGGAAGCGGTCCGCTTCTGGCACCCACCGGTTTTATCATTCCCGTGACCCGCCCGGCCGCCCCGGCCGTGGCCCAGGTGCAGCAGCCCGTGACCGTCCAGCCCAAGCTGGACGCGCAGAATCTGCTGGCGCTGTTCAAGGAAAAGAATTTCACGCTGGACGAGGTGCGCACCGGCGAGCGTCCCGTGCCCCGCATCGTGCTGGCGGGCCTGCCCCGCGACCTGGGCAAGATGGACAGCGTGGATGACCGCAAGCAAATCTTCGTGAACACCATGCTGCCCCTGCTGCTGCTGGTGAATGAGGAGATCGAGCGGGACCGCGCCCGCCTGATGGCGCTGCGCGACAGCATGAAAGGCCTGCCCGCCGATGCCGCCGCCAAGGCGGCCGCGCCCGCCGCTCCGACCCCCGGCCCGACCCCCGGCCCGACTCCGGCCAATGCCCCCGTCGGCGGCACGGTGGTGACCGCCGCCGTTCATACCCCGGCCGCGGGTGTGACGCCCCACGATGCCGGCGACCCGGCCCAAACCGCCGCGACGCCGACCCCCGGCGCCGCCATGTCGCCGCTGGACCAGGTGTGGGTGGCGCGGCTGGCGGCCCGCTACGGCATGGATCCGGCCCGCAAGATCGACCTGGACGCCCTGCTGCGCCGGGTGGATGTGGTGCCGGTGTCCATGGCGCTGGCCCAGGCGGCCGAGGAAAGCGGCTGGGGCACCTCCCGCTTCGCCCAGCACGGCAACGCCCTGTTCGGCCAGCTGACCTGGTCGGAAGAGGAGAAGGAGGGCATCACCCCCCGCAACCGCCACCCCGGCGATACCTCGCGCTTCCGCAAGTTCGAGGATCTGCTGGAGTGCGTGCGCGTCTACATGCAGAACCTGAACACGCACGACGCCTACGCCCAGTTCCGCGCCACCCGCGCCAGCCTGCGCCGGCAGGGCAAGCCGCTGGACACCATGCTGCTGCTGAACACGCTGGATAAGTATTCCGAACTGGGCCCGGTCTATGTGAAGGCGGTGCGCTCCCTCATCCGCACCAACAACCTGCGCGATTTCGACCAGGCGGTTCTGCACAACGAGCCGCAACAGATCGTGGTGCAGGTGAAGCGGGCCAGCTGACGCGCCCACTTGCACGGGCCCGCCCGCTCTCTTGACGGTTTCTTGATTTTCCGGGCGCCGCGAAGCCGGCAGTCTTGCGGCGCCCCGGACCCCCCGGCATGCTTCGGGGTGCCCACCCGGACAATCACAGGCAGGAAACCGGATCCCATGAGCGAACCCTTGACCGAGGCAGGCAAGGACCTGCTGTTCCGTACCGCGCGCACCCAGAACGGCTGGATCGACAAGCCGGTGCCCGAGGCGCTGCTGCGCGAACTCTATGACCTGTTCAAATTCGGCCCCACCAGTGCCAACTGCAGCCCGGGCCGCATCGTCTTCGTGACCTCGGCCGAGGGCAAGGAACGGCTGAAGCCCGCCCTGTCCGGCAACAACACCGAAAAGACCATGAAGGCGCCGGTCACCGCCATCATCGGCCACGACCTGGCCTTCTATGACCAGCTGCCCCGGCTGTTCCCCCATGCCGACGCCCGGTCCTGGTTCACCAGCAGCGAGGAGCTGGCCCGCACCACGGCCTTCCGCAACGGCACCCTGCAGGGCGCCTACCTGATGCTGGCCGCCCGTTCCCTGGGATTGGACTGCGGCCCCATGTCCGGCTTCGACAACGCGAAGGTCGATGCCGAGTTCTTTCCCGACAGCACGGTGAAGTCCAACTTTCTGTGCAACATCGGCTACGGTGATCCGTCCAAGGTCTTCCCCCGCCTGCCGCGGCTGGAGTTCGAAGAAGCGTGCAACATCGTTTGAGGTTTGACCGGATGGCCTGGGCGGCTGGCTCGGGCCGTCACCCCCGGGCTGAAAGGCGGGGTCCCAGCGCGCCGTCGTCCACCAGCGGATAGCGTTGGGCGTCGGGTAGCTGGTAGTGCCACCACTCCGACATGTAGTGCGTCCACCCTGCCACGGCCATTATGCCCAGCAGCAGGGCGCGGTTGCGCTGGACCTCCGCCGGCACCGTGTCGTCGGTGTGGTAGGCGCGCGGGCTCATGTCGTCGAAGCCCGTACCCATGTCCAGCGGCGTGCCGTCGCCTTGAGCCAGGGTGAGATCCACCGCCACGCCGCGCGTGTGGTTCGAGCCCTCGCGTGGGTCGGCGATGAATATCGGATCCGGCAGGGCCCCCCACAGCGCCCACTGCGCCTGCGGCGGGCGATAGGCATCAAAGATGCGTAGCCGCAGGCCCAGCGCGCCGGCGCGGATGACGGCCCGGGCCAGGCAGGCGGCGGCGGCCGGATGCAGCAGGCAGGTGGGCCGGCGATACAGAGGGCTTCCCGTCAGGTTGTCGGCCGTGGCATAGCGAAGATCCAGGTCGACGTCGAATCCCGTCCCTGGGGCGATGGTCATGAAATGCGGCTGGCCGTTGGGCGCCATGGTCGCGTGCTGCCTCGTCTTGGTATGTCTTGGGTTCGGGAACGTTCTAGGGAAACCGCCATATGGGCCAAACCAGCGCCAGCTCATCGGCCGACGCCTTCCTGCCGGGGCCCACGATAGCATTGGGCATCGATACCGCCACCAGCGTCTGCGCCGTGGCCCTGTGGCGGGTGGATCCCGCCACAGGGCAGTCCCGCGCCCTGGTGGCCAAGGCGGAGGCGCTGGCCCGGGGCCAGGCCGAGCGCCTGCTGCCCCTGGTCGAAGAGGTGCTGGCCGAGGCCGGACTGGATTACGCCGCCGTAGACCGCTACGGCGTCACCATTGGCCCTGGCGCCTTCACCGGCCTGCGCGTGGGCTTGGCGGCGGCGCGCGGCCTGGCGCTGGCCGCCGGCCGTCCGCTGATGGGCGTCACCGGCCTGCAGGCCTTCGCCCACGCCGCTGTTCATGGCCTGGGGGGCGCCGTGCCCGACCGCCGGCCCCTGCTGGTCGCCATCGACAGCCGGCGCGATGACGTCTACCTGCAGGCGTTCAGCGCTGCCGGCATGCCCCTGTCCGAACCGGAAGCGGTGCTACCGGCCGATGTGCCGGCCTTCGCCGCCCGCCTGGGGGATATGCCACTGCTGCTGGGCGACGCGGCGCCGTCGGTGGCGACGGTGTTGAGCAATGCCGGCTGTGACCATTTGGTGGCCACACTCTCCGCCGAGGGGCCGGCGCTGGCGGTGGCGCGCATGACGGCGCTGGCCATCCCGGCCGTGTTGGCCGCTCATCCGGCCAACCCCCTCTACATCCGGGCGCCCGATGTCACGGTGGCCCCGGGGAAACCGGCCTGATGGCGGCCGCCTGGCGGATCCGCCCCGCGCTGGCGGTCGAGGCCGAGGTGTTGGCGACGGTGCACGCCCTGTGCTTCGCCGATCCCGACGTGGCCGGATCGGCCTGGTCCGCCCAGGCCATTGCCGATCTCATGGGCCTGCCCGGCGTCGCCGCCCTGATCGCCCAGGATGAGCAGGAACCGCTGGGCATGGCCCTGATCCGCACCGTGGTCGACGAGGCCGAAATCCTGACCATCGGGGTTACCCCTCAGGCTCGGGGCCGGGGCCTTGGCGCCGCCCTGACCCGGGCCTGCGTCGATGCGGCCGCCACCGCTGGCGCCGCCGCACTTTATTTGGAAGTGGCGGAGACCAACGCGCCGGCTCGCCGTCTTTACGCCGCCACAGGCTTTGAACCTGTGGGCCGCCGGGCGAATTACTACCACCTGGGCGGCCAGCCGGTGGCGGCGCTGCTGCTGCGCCGCGCAGTGGTTGCCGATGCTGAGCGGTAAAGCCGCGCGTCCCGCCAAGGAAACAAAATAAGCGGGTGTATTTTACTTTGTTACACGTATACGATGTATGCCTTCCGGCTGGTCAATCCGCTCCGGTCCGCGCATCTCCACTGTATAGCCGTGCTCGGTCAATGACCTTGGAACGTTCTGAAGCGGCTCACCGCTGTTAAGCCGAATTTCCAGCGTTTCACCTGGCTTCAGCTTTTCCACCGCAAGCTTGGCTCTCACAAAGGTAATAGGGCAAACCTGCGTCGTTATATCCAAAAGACTGGGTATAGGCGTCTCGGTTATCAATCTGTCCTCACGCGATGGACTTGAACGTTATTGCCATGCCTATGGTTTAGACTTATACAAGTCAGGTACTGAATCCTTGGAGTAAGGAAAATGACCGGTCCGTCCGCGGCGAGTGAGTTGTTATCCCTGACCACGGAAATTGTTTCCGCCCACGTCTCCAATAATACAGTGCCCCCGGCCGACCTGACGGCGCTGATCGAACAGGTCTACAAGACCCTGACCAACATCGGGCAGGATCAGCCGGTGGCGGTGGAGAAGCCCCAGCCCGCCGTTCCGATCAAGCGGTCGGTCACGCCTGAATACATTGTGTGCCTTGAGGATGGAAAAAAGCTGAAAATGCTGAAGCGCCATCTGAAGACGGCCTACAACATGACGCCCGAGGAATACCGCGAGAAGTGGTCACTGCCGACGGATTACCCCATGGTGGCCCCGAACTACGCCAAGCAGCGCTCGCGCCTGGCCAAGGAAATCGGCCTGGGCACCCGGGCGCGCGGCGACGCCTGACACCCCCGCGCGGGCCTCGGCGCGGTCGGCTTGGCCTACTGGCCGAGCCGAAGCGCCGGATCGGGCCGGCCGCAGGGCAGGGCTGCGCCGCGACCGCCCCGCGTTCCTGCGGCTTCCAGAATGATCATGCTGGCCACCTCTCGGCCATGGGCGCGAACTGGGACCCGCGAGGATTGGGGATCGACCGCCCCCGACCCGTTTTCCAAGCGATGCCGCCAGTCGCGGCCCCCTCCACCATCGATTTCTGGCGTGCCGGACAGGCCCCGCCGCGACCCGAGTGCCGGGCGTTTCCGCAGCTTTGGCGAAACCGTGGGAATTGTTTCTTCGACCTAACAGACGCGTGAATCTTTCGTGACCCGGTGGGGTTCACCCGCATGAGTCGGTTGACCGCCCCGCGCCGCTTTGTGGTATGCCAATGTCGGAAGCGTCCTCCCGGGGGGTCGTAAGCCCGGCTTCGAACAGGCCAGGACTTCGAACGGGAACGCGTCACGCAAATCGCGACCGCCTCTGGCGCCGCTCAAGGACCGCGAACGAGAGCATGGCTGACATCACGATCGACGCTCTGACCTCTGGCGATCTTCGCATGGGGAGCCTGGAGGTCCGCCTCGCCGAAACCAAGGCTGAGGTCGAGGCCGCCCAGGCCATCCGCTACCAGGTCTTCTACGAAGAGATGGAAGCGCACCCGACGCCGGAGATGCTGCGCCTGCGCCGCGACTTCGATGATTTCGACCCGCTGTGCGACCACTTGCTGGTCATCGACCACGCCCGTGGGGCCGGGGCCGCCGGGGTGGTGGGGACTTACCGCCTGATCCGCCGCGCCGCCGCCGCCCGCGCCGGCTCCTTCTACTCCAGCGATGAATACGATATCGCGCGCCTGGAGGAATACCGGGGCGAGATCCTGGAACTGGGCCGCTCGTGCGTGGACGCCGCCTACCGCAGCCGGCACGCGATGCAGCTGCTGTGGCGCGGCATCGCGGCTTATGTCGCCGTGCACGACATACACCTGCTGTTCGGTTGCGCCAGCCTGCCCGGCACCGACCCCAAGGCGCTGGCCCTGCCGCTGTCCTACCTGCACTATCATCACCTGGCCCCGCCGGCCCTGCGCCCGGTGGCCCTGCCGCACCGCTACGTCGACATGCGGCTGATGGAAGAGCATGATGTGGACCCGCGCCGCGGCTTGGCCATGGTGCCGCCGCTGATCAAGGGCTACCTGCGTCTGGGCGGTTTCGTGGGCGATGGCGCCGTGGTTGACCATCAGTTCAATACCACCGACGTCTCCATCGTGGTGAAGACTGACATGATCACCGACAAGTACCTGCGCCATTACGAGCGGCGCGGCTCGTCCCTGATCTGATCCTGTCCGCTTCCCCAGCATCCGCAACCTCGTTCGGAGGAGGGCATACCATGGCGATCGGCTCCACCCGTGCCGGTTTCCTGCGCTTGGCCCTCTACATGGCGTGGACCTTCCTGTGCATTCCGGTGCAGGCGGCCCTGGTGTCGCTGAACCTGCCGGGGCAGGCGCGCTTCCCCCGGTTCTACCACCGGGTCTGTTGCCGGCTGATGCTGGCGCTGGACGTGGATGTGGTGGGTGAACCCTCCGTCGGCCGGCCGACGCTGTTCGTCTCCAATCATTCCTCCTACCTGGACATTCCGGTCCTGGGGTCCCTGATCGACTGCTCCTTCGTGGCCAAGTCCGAGGTGGGCTTGTGGCCCCTGTTCGGTTTGCTGGCCAAGCTGCAGCGTACCGTCTTCGTCAACCGCGCCAACAAGCGCGAGGCCGGGAAGCAGCGCGACGACATGGCGGGCCGCCTGATCGGGGGGGATAGCCTGGTGTTGTTCCCCGAGGGCACCAGCAGCGACGGCAACCGCGTCCTGCCGTTTAAGACCGCCCTATTCGCCGTGGCCAACACCCAGGTGGACGGCCATCCGGTGGCGGTGCAGCCAGTCAGCGTGACCTGCACCCACCTGGACGACCTGCCGCTGGGTCATGAGCTGCGCCCCTTGTACGCCTGGTATGGCGACATGGAGCTGCCGCCCCACCTGTGGCAGATGATCGGTGCCGGCCGCCTGCGCATCCGGGTGGAGTTCCACCCCGTGGTGTCGCTGGAGGACTTCTCCTCCCGCAAGGCCCTGGCCGATCATTGCTGGCAGGTGGTGGCCGCCGGTGTGGACCGCGCCGTGTCCGGGCGCTGGTCCCGGGCCCTGGCGCCCGCCCGCCCCGCATCATCCGCACCGGCGGGCATCACGCCGGAAGCGGCGACCGGGGCGGCCTGACCACCGACATGACGGAATCCGCCCCGCTTGCCGCCCAGGCCTGCCCAGGCCGAACCCCGCCTTGACTACTGCCCTCGGCCGCCTAATGTTACGGCCAGCGCGCCAGCCCGGGGCCGGCGCGCCTTTTCCTGTTCGTGCGGTGCCCGCGGCCGGTGATCCGGCGCGGCGAGGAGTTCGGTGTGGCGACGTCGCGTAAGAAGCTGTTCATCAAGACCTACGGCTGCCAGATGAACGTCTATGACAGCGGCCGCATGGCCGACGTTCTGGCGCCGCTGGGCTATGAACCGGCGGAGGAGGCGGAGGGGGCCGACATGGTCATCCTCAACACCTGCCACATCCGGGAAAAGGCGTCGGAGAAGGTTTATTCCGAACTGGGCCGGCTGCGCCTGCAGCAGCAGGAGAAGGCGGCGGCGGGCGAGCGTATGATCATCGCCGTGGCCGGCTGCGTCGCCCAGGCGGAGGGCGCCGAGATCATGGCCCGCGCCCCCCATGTCGACATGGTGTTCGGGCCGCAGACCTATCACCAGCTGCCGGAGATGGTGACCCGCGCCGTGCGCGGCGCCGGCGGCGTCATCAACACCGATTTCCCGGTGGAGAGCAAATTCGACCTGCTGCCTGGCGAGGGCGCCACGCCCCAGGGCCCGTCGGCCTTCGTCTCCGTCCAGGAAGGCTGCGACAAGTTCTGCACCTTCTGCGTCGTGCCCTACACGCGGGGCGCGGAATATTCCCGCTCCGCCGCGCAGATCCTGGAAGAGACGCGCCGCATGGTGGCCAACGGCACGGTGGAGATCACCCTGCTGGGCCAGAACGTCAACGCCTACCACGGCGAAGGGCCGGACGGCCGGACCTGGGGCCTGGGCCGGCTCATCCGCGAACTGGCGGAGATCGATGGGCTGCGGCGGATCCGCTACACCACCTCCCACCCCCGCGACATGGACGACGACCTGATCAGCGCCCACGGCCAGGTGCCACAGCTGATGCCCTTCGTCCATCTGCCGGTGCAAAGCGGGTCGGACCGTATCCTGGCGGCCATGAACCGCAAACACACGGCCGACGACTACCGCCGCATCGTCGACAAGCTGCGCGACGCCCGGCCGGGTCTGGCACTCAGCAGCGACTTCATCGTCGGCTTTCCTGGTGAGACGGCGGAGGATTTCGCCGCCACCCTGCGGCTGATCACCGACGTGACCTACGCCAGCGCCTATTCGTTCAAGTACAGCGCCCGCCCCGGTACCCCCGCCGCCGCCATGGCCGAGGGCCGCCTGACCGAGGACGACAAGTCGGCGCGGCTTGAGGCGGTGCAAAACCTGCTGGCCGAACAGCAACGCGCTTTCAACGCCGGCCTGCTGGGCACGGTGCAGGAGGTGCTGTTCGACCGCCGGGGCAAGCATGCCGGCCAATTGCTGGGCCGCAGTCCCTATATGCAGGCCGTCCACGCCACGGCACCCGACCGCCTGCTGGGCCAGGTGGTGCCCGTGCGCGTCACCGCGGTGTCGGCCAGCAGCTTGGGCGGCGAGGTCGTGACCACCGAAAGCGTGCATGGCGCGGCCCAGCAGGGCGCGGCCGCCCGCCCGCCCTTCATCAGCCCCGATATCAAGGCCAATCATCAGGAGATGACGGCGTGACCCAAGTGTCCGGAACGGACCAGCGTATCGATCTGCAGTTCGATGACAATCGCCTGCTGCCCCTGCTGTTCGGGGAACATGAGCAGTATCTTAGCCGGGTCGAGCGCCAGCTGGGCGTCAACCTGATCAGCCGCGGCAACTGCCTGACGATCACCGGACCCGAGGATGCCACCGGCGCCGCCCGCGCCGCCCTGGACGCCCTGTGGGAACGGCTCAAGCGCGGCATGCCCGTTGGCCCGGCCGAGGTCGATGCCGCCATGCGCATCGCCACTGGCGTAGACGCCGAAAGCCGGGGCCGGGCCTTGGCCTCGATCACCCGGCCGGAGGCGGTGCTGAAGACCCGCCGCCGCGACATCACCCCGCGCTCCCCCACCCAGGCGGCCTATCTGAAGGCGCTGGCGGAGAACGAACTGGTGTTCGGCCTGGGCCCTGCGGGCACGGGCAAGACCTATCTCGCTATGGCGCAGGCCGTGTCGCTGCTGATCACCGGCCGGGTGGACCGTATCGTCCTGTCCCGCCCGGCGGTTGAGGCGGGGGAAAAGCTGGGCTTCCTGCCTGGCGACATGCGCGAGAAGGTCGATCCCTATCTGCGGCCGCTCTACGACGCCCTGCACGATATGCTGCCGGCGGAGCAGGTGGCTAAGCGCCTGGTGTCGGGCGAGATCGAGGTGGCGCCCTTGGCCTTCATGCGTGGCCGCACCCTGGCCAACGCCTTCGTCGTGCTGGACGAGGCGCAGAACACCACGCCCATGCAGATGAAGATGTTCCTGACCCGCCTGGGCGAAGGCAGCCGCATGGCCATCACCGGCGACCTCAGCCAGGTGGACCTGCCCAGCGGCGTGAAGTCCGGCCTGCGCGAGGCGGTGGAGGTGCTGGAGGGTGTGGAGGGGGCGGCCTTCGTCCACTTCTCCGCCGCCGATGTGGTGCGGCACCCCCTGGTCGGCCGCATCGTCGACGCCTATGACCGCGCCGACGCCCGCAGGAAGCGCCTCGCCGACAAGGCCAAGGCACCGGTGGAAGCCGGAGAATGATCATGGGCATGGCTCGGGCCGACACCCTGGAGATCATCGTCGAGATCGAGGCTGGCGGCTGGGAAGCCAGCATTCCCGGCGTGGAGCATCTCGTGACCGCCGCCGCGCGCAAGGCCCTGGCCCGGGCGCTGGCGGTGGATGCCGACGCCCTGCCGGAAGGTGAGGGCGAGGTCTCCATCCTGCTGTCCGACAACGCCGCCGTGCGGGTGCTGAACCACCAGTACCGGGGGAAGGACAAGCCCACCAATGTCCTGTCCTTCCCCATGCTGGACCAGGACGACGACGAGGACGGGTTTGAGCTGCCGGAAGGGATGGAACGCCCGCCCTACCTGCTGGGCGACATCATCCTGGCGTATGAAACCTTGATGACGGAGGCGGCGGAACAGAACAAACCCGTCGCCAACCACTTGACCCACCTTGTGATCCATGGCGTGCTGCACTTATTGGGCTATGATCACATTGAGGACGCCGAGGCCGAGACCATGGAACGGCTGGAGACGGCGATCCTGGCGGACATGGGCATCGCCGATCCCTACCGGGACGGTGCCGGCCCCACCCGCGAAGACCCTCAGAGCGAAGAGACCACGCACTAACCGATGGCCGATCTTTCCGACAGTCGAACGCCCCGTGAAGACGGGGCCGAAGATCACGGGTCACTGACCCAGCAATTCCGGGGCTGGCTGCGGGCCGCCCTGGGCGGGCGCGTGGATCCCACGCTGCGCGACACCATTGAAGAGCTGATCGAGGAGAGCAGCGCGGACGAGACGTCCGTGGGCGGCAATGAGCGCACGCTGCTGGCCAACATCCTGAAGCTCCGGGGGCGCACCGTGGTCGACATCATGGTGCCGCGCGCCGATATCCTGGGCATCGAGGCGTCGATCAGCCTGCCCGACCTCATCCGCCGCTTTTCCGAGGACGCGCACTCGCGCATGCCGGTCTACCGCGAGACCTTGGACGACGTGATCGGCATGGTCCACATCAAGGACATTCTGGCGGTGGTGGCGGACCAGCGGCCCTTCGACCTGGAATCCATCGTGCGCGAGGTGCAGATCGTGGCACCCAGCATGCCGGTGCTGGACCTGCTGCTGCACATGCGCCAGGCGCACCAGCACATGGCCCTGGTGGTGGATGAGTTCGGCGGCATCGACGGTCTGGTGACCATCGAGGATCTGGTGGAGGAGATTGTCGGCGAGATTGAGGACGAACATGACGACGCGGTGCAGCCGCGCATCATGGAACGGCCCGACGGCACCCTGATCGCCGACGCTCGCCTGCCGCTGGAGGATTTCGAGGCGCGCGTCGGCGCCGTCCTGGATGACGAGGAGCGGGAGGAGGTCGATACCCTGGGCGGCCTGGTGTTCTCGCTGGCCGGCCGCATCCCGCGCCGGGGCGAAACGTTGGTCCATCCCTCGGGCATCGAGTTCGAGGTGGTGGACGCCGACCCCCGCCGCATCAAGCGGCTGCGCGTCCGCAATCTGCCCCAGGCGGCCGGCCAGGACATGCCGGTGGCGACCGGCTCCTGAACGTCCCGACGCTGCCCGTAATCGGAGACCATCTCTATCGTGAGCCTGCCTGACCGTCTGGCCCGCCTCGCCACCCGCATGCGCGGGAGCGGACGCTGGCGCCGCCTGGGTTTGGCCGCCCTGCTGGGTGGCCTCGCCACCCTGGCCATGCCGCCCGTCAACGCCGTGCCCGTGCTGTGGCTGGCCTTCCCCGGGCTGATCTGGCTGTTGGACGGGGTGGAGCGCCCGGCCGCCGCCTTCTGGACGGGCCTGGCGTTCGCCTTCGGCCATTTCGTGCTGAGCCTCTACTGGGTGGGCGAGGCGCTGCTGGTCTTCCCACGCTTCTGGGCCTTGCTGCCCTTCGCCGTGGCCGGCCTGCCCTTCCTGCTGGGCTTGTTCGTGGGTACGGGCACGCTGGTGTGGTGGGCGCTGGTGCGTCGCTTTCGGATCGGGGGTGTCGCCCGCTGCCTGCTGTTTGCGGTGCTGTGGACGGTGGTGGAGTATGTGCGCGGCCACGCCTTCACCGGTTTTCCCTGGAACCTCATGGGCTATGTCTGGGTGGGGCTGCCGGGGCCGGCGCAGGTGGGCTCGCTCATCGGCGTCTACGGCCTGTCGCTGCTGACGGTGCTGCCCGCCAGCCTGCCGGCGGTCCTGGCCGATGGCGGGCGGCGGCCCTGGACGGCGCCGGTGATGGGCCTGGGTCTAATCATCCTCATGACCATCTACGGCGTTGTGCGCGTGCCGGCGGGTGAGGCGCCGCTGGTGCCGGGTGTCATGCTGCGCCTGGTGCAGCCCAACATCGCCCAGACAGATAAGTGGAACGCGGATGCGGAACTGGATCATGTCCGCCTGCTGCTGGCGCTGTCACGCCAGCCGCAGCCGCCGGGCCAGGCGCCCGTCACCACCCTGGTCTGGCCGGAGACGGCCGTGCCCTATCTGCTGGAGGACGAGCCGGAGCTGCTGAAGGCCGTGGGCCAAGTGACGCCGCGCGGGGGCCTGACCCTGACGGGCAGCCTGCGCCTGACGCCAGCCGGCACACCCGGCGCGCAGGACGGCACCGACACCTACTGGAACAGCCTGGTGGTGGTGAACGATGAGGGCCAGGCGCTGGGCCATTACGACAAGGCCCACCTGGTGCCGTTCGGCGAATACACCCCCTTCCGCCGCTGGCTGCCCCTGCGCGCGGTGGCGCTGGTGTCGCCGGGCAACTCCATCCTGGGGTCGGGGCCGGGGCCCCGTACCCTGGACCTGCCCGGCCTGCCGCCGGCCAGCCCGCTGATCTGCTACGAGGTCATCTTCCCCGGCATGGTGACGGCGCAGGAGGCGGGGACCGGCCCCGGAGAAAACCAGAACGGAAAGGGGGATGCGACAAAGGATCGCCCCTCACCGGAACGTCCAAGGTGGTTGCTCAATGTCACCAACGACGCCTGGTTCGGCCGCACGGCCGGGCCGCATCAGCACCTGGCCATCGCCACCATGCGCGCCATCGAGGAAGGTTTGCCCCTGGTGCGCGCCGCCAATACCGGTATCTCCGCGGTGGTAGA
Organism: Nitrospirillum amazonense; assembly: GCF_007828035.1. Taxonomy (GTDB): domain Bacteria; phylum Pseudomonadota; class Alphaproteobacteria; order Azospirillales; family Azospirillaceae; genus Nitrospirillum; species Nitrospirillum amazonense. The sequence goes on from NZ_VITV01000004.1 coordinate 453,097, forward strand.
TCCCTATGGGCGCGAACTGGGTCATTTGGCATTGGGCTCCCGGGGAGTTCTGGACCTTCCGCTCCCGCAGTCTACGCCCTGGCCTACACCTTATGCCCGATGGGGTGATGGCCCCTTGGCCGCTTTACTCTTGGCTGTATTGGGCGTTATCTATTTTTTCACGCTTCGGATGTATCAGGGTAGGCAGTGCCCTTGAGATGTCCATGACCGGATGTCCGTAACCGGGCGCCGAAGGGACCCGTGGCGGAGCCGTCGGGGTCAATGACCCCGCGATTGTCACCAGGACCAGGCGCCGGCTTGTGGTCGTATGGATCACGCCCCCATATGAGGTTGGCGGACCGAACAAGGGCCGGGGAGCGGGACGGTGGGATGCGGGCGGCGTGCCTTGACCACCCCTGAACGCTTGGCTTAGGGTCGTAATCGATCCGTAACGTGAGGATTTGGATCATGGAGAGTGTAATTGGGGCCCGCCGTTCCACCGGTGGGCGGCCTCGGATCGGAAAGCCCAACCCGATCGACGTTCACGTCGGCAGCCGCGTGCGCCTGCGCCGCACCCTGCTGGGCATGAGCCAGGAGAAGCTGGGCGAGGCCATTGGCCTGACCTTCCAGCAGGTGCAGAAGTACGAGCGCGGCGCCAACCGCATCGGCGCCTCGCGGCTGTTCGACCTGTCGCGCGTGCTGGACGTGCCGGTATCCTTCTTCTTCGACGACATGGCCGGCGACACGCCGAACGACGTCGTGGATGAGGCGCTGTCGCCCGATATGGGCTTCGACGCCGACCCGATGGCCAAGCGTGAGACCCTGGAACTGGTCCGCGCCTACTATCGCATCTCCGATCCCGCCGTGCGCAAGCGCCTGTTCGAACTGACCAAGGCCGTCGCCAATTCCGGTGTGGAATCTGTGTCTGACGTGGCGTGATAGGGTCTGCCCCTTGACCGTTCTGTAGAAGCCTGCGAAAAAACGCCGCCTGGCTGCGAAAGCCCGGGCGGCGTTTTTTGTCGATATCACATCACTCCGCCGTAAATAGCCGTCGTTAATTTAGCCGAGGCGTCCCGTGGCCCAGTCCAATTACATCTTCACCAGCGAGTCCGTTTCCGAAGGTCACCCGGATAAGGTCTGCGATCAAATCTCCGATGGCGTGGTCGATCTCTTTCTGGCCCAGGACCCCTACGCCCGCGTGGCGTGCGAGACGCTGGCCACGACCAACCGCATCGTCATCGCCGGTGAGGTGCGCGGGCCCGAAGGCCTGCTGAAGGAGATCGAGGGCGTCGCCCGCGACACGGTGAAGGCCATCGGCTACGAGCAGGAAGGCTTCCACTGGCAGACGGCCGAAGTGCAGTGCTACCTGCACGCCCAGTCCGCCGACATCGCGGTCGGCGTCGACGCTGCCGGCAACAAGGACGAGGGTGCGGGCGACCAGGGCATCATGTTCGGCTACGCCTGCCGCGAAACCGACGATCTGATGCCGGCACCCATCCATTACGCCCACCGCATCCTGAAGTCGCTGGCCGATGCGCGCCACGGCGGCGTATCGGCGTTGGGCCCCGACGCCAAGAGCCAGGTCAGCCTGCAGTACGTGGACGGCAAGCCCGTCCGTGCGACGTCGGTCGTCGTGTCCACCCAGCATGCCGATGGCCTGGACCAGGAAGCCGTGCGCGAGATCGTGCGCCCGCATGTGCTGAAGGTCCTGCCGGAAGGCTGGATGTGCGATGAGGCACACTTTTACGTGAACCCGACCGGCCGCTTCGTCATCGGCGGCCCGGACGGCGACGCCGGCCTGACCGGCCGCAAGATCATCGTCGACACCTACGGCGGTGCCGCCCCGCACGGCGGCGGTGCCTTCTCCGGCAAGGACCCGACGAAGGTGGACCGCTCGGCCGCCTACGCCGCGCGCTACCTGGCCAAGAACGTGGTGGGCGCCGGCCTGGCCGACCGCTGCACCATCCAGCTCAGCTACGCCATCGGCGTGTCGCACCCGCTGTCGGTGTACATCGACACCGCCGGCACCGGCCGGGTGGATGAGGAGAAGCTGTCCGACGTGCTGCGCCAGCTGATGAACCTCAGCCCCCGCGGCATCCGTGAGCACCTGAAGCTGAACCGCCCCATCTATGCCCGCACGGCGGCCTACGGCCACTTCGGCCGCACGCCGGACGCCGACGGCGGCTTCTCGTGGGAAAAGCTGGACCTGGTGGACGAGCTGAAGCGCGCGTTCTAAGGTTCCACCGTCCTGACGCCCGGGGCCCTGGCCGATCGACGGATTGGCCAGGGCCCTTGGCTTTTCTGCCCTAGCTGTTTCTGATCGCACCATGACGGACGATACTCCCGCCCAGCACCGCGCCCTGCTTTACGGGCGTCGTCGCGGCCGGCCGCTGCGCCAGCACCGCACCAGCCTGATCGAGGGGCTGTTGCCGCGCCTGCAGCTGGATCCGCCGGCGGCGGGGGGGATCATCGATCCCGCGACCCTGTTCCCCACTCCCAAGCGCGACCTGTGGTTCGAGGTCGGCTTCGGCGGGGGGGAGCATCTGGCCCAACAGGCGGCCGCCAACCCCGAGATCGGCTTCATCGGGTGCGAGCCCTTCATCAACGGCGTCGCCAACCTGCTGCAGCATGTCGAGGCGCAGAACCTGTCCGGCAATATCCGCGTCTGCCCGGATGACGCCCGGCCCATCCTGGACGCCCTGCCCGAGGCCAGCGTGGGCCGCGTCTTCGTGCTGTTCGCCGATCCCTGGCCCAAGCTGCGCCACGCCGAACGCCGTTTCATCGGCCCCGCCAACCTATCCCGCCTGGCCCGCGTGCTGCGCGACGGCGCCGAACTGCGCCTGGCCACCGACGACCAACAGCTGTGCCGCTGGATGCTGGAGCATACCTGGCGCCATCCCGATTTCGAATGGCTGGCCGACAGGGCGTCGGACTGGCGCGTGCCGCCGGCCGACTGGGTCCAGACCCGCTACGAGCAGAAGGCGCTGGAGGCGGGACGGGTGCCGGTGTACCTGCGCTTCCGCAGGCGGGATCGTTAGTTCCTCAAGCGCCGGCGTGGCCATCCGGCCACTCGGCTGTCCTCAGTTTCCAGTCCGCTTGCGCTCGCCGGAAACTTCCGGCGGCCCCGTCGGGGCCTGCGGCATGAGGTGGTGCCTCATGCCGTCTTTGGCGCGTTGATCGAGTCAGGCGCGAGGGGTCGCGCCCAGCAGTGCGTCGGCGAACTGGTCCATGGTTTTCTGCGACAGGGCGGTGTTGTTCATCAGTACCACGGTGCGCCGGCCGTCCAGCCGATGGCCCAGCACCAGGCGATAGCCCGCCGTGCGGCCCGTTTCCCAACCCGCCGGCACAGTCCGACCCTCGATGGTCAGGCGGCGCACCCGGCCGCCCAGGGCGTAGTCCTCGGCGGGCACCTCCACATGCGTCAACTGGCGGCGGGACTCCCCCGTGAGGAAATCCGTGTCGAACACCAGGTGGGCGGCGCGCATCAGGTCGGGGGCCGTGCTGGCATAGCCGCCGGAGGCGGCCAGATAGGGCCGGCGATCATTGCGCCAGCGGTCGGGCGGGTTGGTGGCGCGGTACGAGGGCGCCGCCGCCGCCAGCATCGCGTCGGTGGCCCCCGTCGCCTTCAGGCCCAGCGGGTCCAAGGTGATGGAGCGTACCGCCGCCTGGAAGGGCATGCCGGTCACCCGCTCCACCGCCGCGATCACCACGATCCAGTTCACCGGGTGGTAGTCGAACCGGGCGCCCGGTTCGAACGCCAGGTCGCCCTGGCTGAAGCGGGTCAGGGCCTGGGCGGTGGTCAGGTCGGTCTGCAGCAGGGTGGGGTCGGCCTTGGCCTCGGCGATGAACAGGTTGGGCAGGCCGCTGGCGTTGCACAGCAGGCGCCGCAACGTCAGCCTGGCGCCGGTGTCGGCGCGATAATCGGGCAGGGCTCGGGTCAGCGGCGCGTCCAGGTCCAGCAGGCCGCGCTCCATCAGCTTCAGCACGGTCACCGCGGTCAGCCATTTGCTGATGGAGGCAATGGCGTAGGGGGTGTCGGCCTTGGCCGGCACCTTGGCCTCGATATCGGCATAGCCCACGGTGCGGACGTAATCGGCCTTGCCCGCACGGCCCAGCATGACCACGCCCTGGAATCCGGCATCACGGACGAAGGCATCGACCACCGTGTCCGGATGATGGGCGGCGAAAGCGGACGTGGACAGCAGCGGCAGGCCGGCCCCGGCCCGCAGCACGGCGCGGCGGTTCAGCATGGCAGCAACTCACCCACCTGGTGGGTGATCAGGTCCAGATCCTGCGGCCGGGACAGGCGGTGGTCGCCGTCCTTCACCAGGGTGATGCGCACATCGTCATGGGTGATGGCTGCCGCCAAATCCAGGCTGGTCTGCCAGGGCACGTCGGGGTCGCGCTGGCCGTGGATCAGGCGCACGGGCACGGGCGGCAGCGCCAGGGGCTGGTCCAGCAGCAGGTGCCGCCGGCCATCCTCGATCAGGGCTTTGGTGATGGGATATCCCGCGTCGTCATAGAGTGAGGGCTGGCGCCATTCGCCGTCACGCTCCAGCGTGGCGCGGGCCTCGGCGTCCATCCGCGCCCACATCAGCCGTTCGGTGAAGTCCGGCGCCGGGGCGATACCCACCAGCGCGCGCAACCGGTCCGGCCGGGCCAGGGCCGCCAGCAGCATGATCCAGCCGCCCATGCTGGACCCCACCAGGATCTGCGGACCCTCCGTCACCGCGTCCAGCACCGCGACGGCATCCTCCGCCCAGGTGCCGATGGTGCCGTCGCGGAAATCGCCGCTTGAGACGCCGTGACCCTGGTAGTCGAACCGGACGAAGGCGTGACCGCGCTCCTGGGCGTAGGCTTCCAGCGCGGTGGCCTTGCTGCCCGTCATGTCGGACTTGAGCCCGCCCAGAAAGACAATTCCGGGGCTGCGGCCGGGGCTCCGTCGATAGGCTATGGTGGCGGGCCCCCGCTGTACGCTATGTATCGACGTCCCCGCCATGCTTGCCTTCCCCAGATGACCCTGATTCACACCCCCGGCACCGTAACGGCCTCGACCGATACCGGCAATCCCGCGCCGGCCCCCGATGGGGCCAGTTCCGATGGGGCCGCCGATGGAACCACCGTCGCCGGCTGGTTCGGCGGCGGTCGGCCCGTGGTACTGCAGGTCATCCCCAACCTGGTCACGGGCGGGGCGGAGCGGGGCTGCGTCGACATGGCGGCGGCCCTGATGCGCGCCGGCGGCACCGCCCTGGTGGCGTCCGGCGGCGGCCCCATGGCGCGGGAGCTGGAACGGTACAAGGCGGAACACATCACCCTGCCGCTGGCCTCCAAGAACCCCTTCACCATCTGGCGCAACGCCAGCCGGCTGGAAGCCCTGATCCGCGAGCGCGGGGTGGACATCATCCACGCCCGGTCCCGCGCCCCGGCGTGGAGCGCGTGGATCGCCGCACGGCGCACCGGCATTCCCTTCGTCACCACCTTCCACGCGCCCTACAACTTCAAGGGTGAGATGAAGCGCCGCTACAACGCGGTCATGGGCAGGGGCGACCGGGTCATCGCCGTCTCCCGTTTCGTGGCGGAGCATGTGGCCAGCCAGTATGGCGTGGGGCCGGAGCGGCTGCGCACCATCCCGCGCGGCGTCGACACCGTGAACCTGGACCCCGAGCGGGTCAGCCAGGAGCGGCTGATCAAGCTGGCGCGCGACTGGCGCCTGCCCGAGGACCAGCGCATCGTCCTGCTGCCCGGGCGCCTGACGCGCTGGAAGGGTCAGCTGGACCTGATCGAGGCCATCGCCCGGCTTAAGCGCGACGACGTGCGCGCCGTGCTGGTGGGGTCCGACCAGGGCCGCACCGAGTACCGGGCGGAACTGGTGGCGCGCATCCGCGAACTGGGCCTGGAAGGCCAAGTCACCATCGCCGACCACTGCAACGACATGGCCGCGGCCTATCTGCTGTCCGACGTGGTGGTCAGCGCCTCATCCAGGCCGGAGGCTTTCGGCCGCGTGATCGTGGAAGCCCAGGCCATGGGCAAGCCGGTCATCGTCACCAACCACGGCGCCGTGGCGGAAACGGTGATCGATGGCGAAACCGGGCTGGTGGTCCCGCCGGGCGACCCCGCCACCATGGCCGCCGCCATCGCCGAGGCCCTGGCCCTGGACAGCCTGCAGCGCCGGGCGCTGGCGGCCGACGCCCGCCGCTTCGTGCTGCAGAACTACACCCGCGAACGCATGTGCGACGCCACGCTGGCCGTTTATGCCGAGCTCCTGCACCTGCGCGCCACCGTCGGCATGGCGGCCTATCGCAAGGCGGGTTCGTGACCGTCGCGGCGGCCCCAGACGCCCAGCGCGTCCTGGTCATCCGCCTGGGCGCGCTGGGTGACCTGGTGCAATGCTTCGATGCCTTTCAGGCCATCCGCCGCCGTCACCCCCAGGCCCATGTCACCCTGCTGACCGGGCCGGCCTTCGTCGGCTTCGGCCGGGCCATGCCCTGGTTCGACGACGTCTGGGCCGATCCGCGCGGCCGTAGCCCGCTGGCCTATTGGCGCTTGCGCCGCCAGTTGCGCGCCGGCCGCTTCGACACCATCTATGACCTGCAGAACAAGCCGCGCACCGCCCGCTACTACTGGCTGATGGGGCCGGGGCGCCGGCCGCTGTGGTCGGGCGCCGCCCCCGGGGCCGCCTTTCCGCTGCCCGACCTCAAGGGCCTGCACAACCACGACCGCTACCGCGTCCAGCTGGAGGCCGCCGGCATCCCCGACACCGGCCCCGCCGACCTGGGCTGGCTGGCTGGTGATGTGGAGGGGCTGGCGCCGGAGGGGCCTTTCGTCCTGCTGGTGCCGGGTTGCTCACCGCACCTGCCGCACAAGCGCTGGCCTGCCGAGCGCTATGCCATGCTGGGCCGGCGCCTGGCCGACCGGGGCCTGACCCCGGTGGTGGTGGGCACCGAGGCCGACCGCGACGCGGCACGGGCCATCGTGCGCGACTGCCCCTGGGCCGTCGATCTGGTGGGCCGCACCAGCCTGGGCCAGCTGGCCAGCCTGGCGCGGCGGGCCGAGGGGGCGGTGGGCAACGATACGGGCCCCATCTTCCTGACGGCGGCCCTGGGCTGCCCGACGCTGATGATCATGTCGCACCATACCGATCCCGGCCGCTCCGCCCCCTGGGGGCCGGACGCCGCCTGGATCAAGGTGCTGGACCTGGCCGACCTGGGGGTGGACGCGGTTGAGACCGCGCTGCGCCTGCGGCCCAAGCCCGATGTGGCCCCAGAGGGGGAGCCGGATGGGGAGAGGGACGGGGCAAACACCCCGGTTTAGGCCGATTGTTCCACTTGTTGCGCGCGCCTGTGCCCGGGGGGACACAGCCATGCGGCGCTTATGCCCCGCCAGCCGGCTTACCACCGGGCCCAACGCTTGACAGTTCCGCCCCCGCTACCCAAAGTCGCCTTTCTTCAATTTGGACAAACCCTGAACGCCATGACGACCGCTGAAAACCTTGACCAGCCCCAGATCGCGATCACGTTGCCCGACGGCAACGTGCGAACTTACGCGGCGGGCGTCACGGGCTTGGAGATCGCGCAGTCGATCTCCAAGAGCCTGGCCAAGGCGGCGCTGGCCGTTACGGTGGACGGGGAGGAGCGCGACCTGTCGCGCGCCATCGAGCATGACGCCAAGGTCGCCATCCTGACGCGCGACGCGCCGTACGCGCTGGAGCTGATCCGCCACGACTGCGCCCACATCCTGGCGGAGGCGGTGCAGCAGCTGTACCCCGGCACGCAGGTCACCATCGGCCCGGCCATCGCCACGGGCTTCTATTACGACTTCGCCCGGGATGAGCCGTTCACGCCCGACGATCTGGTGAAGATCGAGAAGCGCATGCACGAGATCGTGGATGCGGACAACCCCTTCACGCGTGAGGTTTGGGACCGGGACGAGGCCATCGCCCACTTCAAATCCATCGGCGAGCATTACAAGGCCGAGATCATCGGCGACATCCCGGCGGGTGAGAAGATCACCATCTACCGCCAGGGTGGCTGGTACGACCTCTGCCGCGGCCCGCATCTGCCGTCCACCTCCAAGATCGGCCACGCCTTCAAGCTGATGAAGGTGGCGGGCGCCTACTGGCGCGGCGACAGTCGCAACCCCATGCTCCAGCGCATCTACGGCACCGCCTGGCGCACGGAGAAGGAGCTGGCGGAGCACCTGCACCAGATCGAGGAAGCGGAGAAGCGCGACCATCGCAAGCTGGGCCGCGAGATGGACCTGTTCCATCTGCAGGAAGAGGCGGCGGGCAGCGTCTTCTGGCACCCCAAGGGCTGGACCCTGTGGCAGGCGCTGGAACGCTACATCCGCGCCAAGCTGAAGGAAGCGGGATACCTGGAGGTGCGCACGCCGCAGCTCTACGACAGCAGCCTGTTCAAGGCGTCCGGCCACTGGGACATGTATGGCGACAACATGTTCAAGATCCGGGAGTCGGTGGACGACCAGGGACGTGAGAAGTTCCTGGGCCTCAAGCCCATGAACTGCCCGGCCCACGTCCAGATCTTCCGCCAGGGCCTGAAGAGCTACCGCGACCTGCCCATGCGCCTGGCGGAGTTCGGCGCCTGCCACCGCAACGAGCCCTCGGGCGCGCTGCACGGCATCCTGCGCGTCCGCGCCTTCACCCAGGATGATGCCCACATCTTCTGCACCGAGGACCAGGTGCCGTCGGAGGCGGCGGACTACTTCAAGCTGCAGCTGGGCGTGTACAAGGATCTGGGCTTCGACAAGATCGCCGTGAAGCTGGCGCTGCGCCCCGACGTGCGCGCCGGCAGCGACGAGGTGTGGGACAAGGCCGAGCAGGGGCTGCGCGACGCCCTGACCGCCAACGGCCTGGAGTTCGAGGAACTGCCCGGCGAGGGCGCCTTCTACGGCCCCAAGGTGGAATTCCACCTGACCGACGCCATCGGCCGCACCTGGCAGTGCGGCACCCTGCAGCTGGACTTCGTGCTGCCGGAACGCCTGGACGCCAGCTACATCGGCGCCGACGGCGCGCGCCACCGGCCGGTGATGCTGCACCGGGCCATCCTGGGTTCGTTCGAACGCTTCATCGGCATGATGATCGAGCATTACGCCGGCAAGTTCCCGCTGTGGTTGTCGCCCGTCCAGGCCACGGTCTGCACCATCACGTCCGAGGCTGACGCCTACGCCGAGGACGTGGCCAAGGTGATGGCCAAGGCTGGCCTGCGGGTGGAGGTCGACACCCGCAACGAGAAGATCAACTTCAAGGTTCGCGAGCATTCGCTGGCCAAGGTGCCGGTCCTGGTGGTGGTCGGCGGCCGCGAGGCGGAGAACCGCACCGTGGCCCTGCGCCGCCTGGGCGGCAAGGACCAGGAGCTGCTGTCGCTTGACGACGCGGTGGCGGCGCTTAAGCTTGAGGCACAGGCCCCTGTCCCTTCGGAGGGAGTGACGGAGGCCGCGTTCTGAGGATAATTATGGTCTGACCAGCGCCCAACGGGGCTGTGGAGAGAAATCCGCAGTTGCGCGGCGCTGGCTTTTCTTACAAGTACACATCCACGTCTTTTTATCCGGTGATGCCGCCCGCCCCGTCCCGGGGCACCCACCCACCTCGCGGCCACCGAAACCAGGGAGAAGGTTCCATAGCCAGGCCCAGCCAAGAGTCGGCCCCCACCCGTGAGGGGCCGCGCGTTAACCGGGAGATCAACGCTCGTTCCGTCCGCCTCATCGACGCCGCTGGCGAGATGGTTGGCGTCGTTAGTCTGCGCGATGCACTGATCGCCGCCGAAGAGGCCGGCCTCGACTTGGTCGAGGTCTCGCCCAACGCCGAGCCCCCCGTCTGCAAGATCCTCGACTACGGCAAGTTCAAGTACGAGGCGCAGAAGAAGGCCGCGGAAGCGCGCAAGAAGCAGAAGATCATCGAAGTCAAAGAGATCAAGCTGCGTCCCAACATCGACGACAACGACTACGACGTGAAGATGCGCAGCGCGCGCCGCTTCCTGGAGGAAGGCGACAAGGTGAAGGTCACCATGCGCTTCCGTGGTCGTGAGATGGCCCACCAGGATCTGGGCATGAACGTGCTGGTCCGCGTGAAGGACTTCCTGGAAGACCTGGCCAAGGTCGAGCAGATGCCGAAGCTGGAAGGCAAGCAGATGATCATGATCCTGGCGCCCCGCTGAGCGCTAAGATCGATCTTCTGATTGCGGCGACCGCAACGGACACCATAGGCCCTCGGAACCACCGGTTCCGGGGGCTTTGTTGTTTTTGCATGTCCTCAGGCGCCCAGCCTACGGCACGGGCCAAAGCCCCATGCGACTGGTATAAGGGGCGAAACGGGATGAGAGAGGGGGAGCCTCATGAAGGTGGCGGGCGAGGTGATGCGGACCATCTGGGTGGAGCCGGACGGACGCACCGTCGGCATCATCGACCAGACGCGGCTGCCCTTCCGGTTCGAGACCGTGGCGCTGTCCGACGCGGCGGCCATGGCCACGGCCATCACCACCATGCAGGTGCGGGGCGCCCCCTTGATCGGGGCCGCCGCCGCCTACGGCATGGCGCTGGCGATGAGGGTGGGTCTGGAGGATGGCGATGTGGAACGGGTGCATGCCCTCCTCATGGCCACGCGGCCCACGGCCGTCAACCTGCGCTGGGCCCTGGACCGCATGCGCGAGGTGCTGCTGCTGACCCCGCCGGGTGACAGGCTGGATCGCGCCTATGCCGAGGCCGCCGCCATCGCGGACGAGGATGTGGAGATCTGCCGCGCCATCGGCCGCCACGGCCTGCACCTGATCCGCGCCGCCCACCAGCGCAATCCGGACCGGCCGGTGCGCATCCTGACCCACTGCAACGCCGGTTGGCTGGCCACGGTGGACTGGGGTACCGCCACCGCCCCCATCTACCTGGCGCATGAGGCCGGCATCCCCCTGCACGTCTGGGTGGATGAGACGCGGCCGCGCAACCAGGGCGCCTTCCTCACCGCCTGGGAACTGGGGCAGCACGGGGTGCCCCACGCCGTCATTCCCGACAACACCGGCGGGCATCTGATGCAGCATGGTCTGGTGGACCTGGTCATCGTCGGCACCGACCGCACCACCGCCAAGGGCGACGTGGCCAACAAGATCGGCACCTATCTGAAGGCCCTGGCGGCCAAGGACAACGACGTGCCCTTTTACGTGGCCCTGCCGTCCAGCACCATAGACTGGACGCTGGAGGATGGCGTCGCCGGCATCCCCATCGAGGAACGCTCAGGGTACGAGGTGGCGTGCATCACCGGGCTGGCCAGCCATGGCGACCTGGAAACCGTGCGCCTGGTGCCGGAAGGCAGCCCGGTGGTGAACTACGCTTTCGACGTCACCCCCGCCCGCCTCATCACCGGCCTCATCACCGAACGCGGCGTGTGCAGTCCGCAAGACCTTGCCCAGCTCTTCCCCGACCACCAGCCGCCGGAACGGATGGCCCAGGTGGCGGTGAATGATGAGTAGGGGCGCTTGCGGCCCCGGCGGCAGGCATGCCCGCCGCCGGGGGACATCTGATACGCGCGGCATTTGAACGTGACCGTTCAAATGCTCCCTCAGGCGCCGGGCGGCGGGCATCCATCCGCCTAGGCTTGTCCTCGCTACGCCCTGCGGTGCTCGCTCCGGCGGCCCCGGTCGGGGCCTACAGCGGCACGAGTCACCATCTCGTGCCGCTGGTATGATATTACAGCGCGTCCAACCCCAGTCCGCGCTTGTCGATCGGGCCCACCGCCGTGACGGTCCGGCGCACGTGGCGGGCGGCTTCGGTCACGGACTTGATGGTGGGATAGCGGCCGGTTTCCACCATCAGCGACCGGGCCAAGGCCAGGCAGCGGGTCTCGCACAGGGCGCGCATGTCGGGGTCGGCGATCTTCTCCAGGTCGATGTTGTGGGCCAGGCCCAGGATGCGGCGGGTGATCTTGGCGCCGGCATAGCCCAGGGCGTCGGTGAACAGCCGATCCAGATAGGCGCGGCGTTCCGTCTCCAGGCAGGCGGTGCCCTCGGGGCCGGCGAACAGCGCGGCGGGGTAGGCGTCGCCCTCGCCGCTGGTGCGCCACAGGTGCAGGAACTTGGCGCGGAACAGGGTCCACAACTCCTCCACCGTTTGCAGCACCCAGTCCTGGTAGGCGTCGCGGGGGTGCTCCTCCGTGGCATGCCCATCCTGGGACAGGTAGTTCAGCAGCAGGTTGCCGATGATGGCGCCGACGTCGAAGCCCATGGGGCCGAAGAAGGCGAACTCCGGATCAATGACCCGCGTATCCGTCTCCGTCACCATGATGGATCCGGTGTGCAGGTCGCCGTGGATCAGCGCCTCGGGGCTGGCCATGAACTTCAGCTTCAGCCGGCTGGCCGCCAGCTTCCATGCCGTATCCGCCTGCACCGCCTTGGCCGTCGCGTCCAGCTGCGGGCTGGTCCAGCGGTTGTGCGGATGGGTCATGTAGGGCTGGGTGAAGATCACATCCTCCGTCAGGCGGCAGAGGGCGTCGTTGGCGGTGAAGGCCGCCACCAGAGGCCGCTTCTTGGAGGCCGGCAAGGCCAGGTCGCTGGTGGCGTAGAGCGTGCCCGCCAGATAGTCGCTGACATGCTCCGCCAGGCGGGGATAGCGGATACCCTGCACCAGGCCACGCCGCAGGATGATGTGGGGGGACAGCCGCTCCATCACGATGGCGTACAGCGTGGGGTCGTAGTGCAGCAGGGCGGGCGCCCGGCCGGCGGCGCCGGCGGCATGCAGGGCCATGGCGCGCTGCTCGAACCAGGCGCGGTTGAGATCCAGGGGCCAGCCTTCGCCGACCAGGCGCAGATAGGGCAGGGACTGCTTGACGCACAGGCCGGCGGGTTTGCCGTCGTGGCCCGGCCCTTCCACCAGGAAGACCAGGTTCAGGTTGCCGTCGCCCACCTCGGTCACCCGCCAGTCGGCGGGGGAACCGCCCAGGCGCGTGGCCAGGGCCGGCACGGCGGCCAGGAAATCGGGCAGGGTCGCATCGCTCAGCGGGGCATAGCCCGGCGGCGTCTCCAGGGTCATGAGTGGCGCACTCCCAGTCGTTTCACCGCCGCCTCATCGGGCGGCGCTGGGAGGTAGTGTGAGCCCGAACGGAAGCATCCGTCCAGGCGCGCATCAGGGGAGCTTTTCGGGAAACTCCAGCGCCTGCGGCGTGCCGGGCGGCAGGTCCTTGGGCTGGCGGCCATAGGTCGCGAAGCGGCGCAGCACCTCGGCCATCTCTTCGTCGTCCAGGATGACCGGCGTGCCCATCATGCGCGCGTGCCAATACTGGCGGGCCAGGCTTTCCACCTCTACCGCCAGGTCCAGGGCGCGGCGCAGGTCGGCGCCGAAGGCGATCATGCCGTGGTTGGCCAGCAGGCAGGCGCGGCGGGATCCCAGTGCCGCCATCATGGCATCCGACAGGGCCGCCGTGCCGAAGGTGGCGTAGTCCGCCACCTCGATGCGGGTGCCGCCGGCCACGGCCACCATGTAGTGGAAGGCCGGGATGGGCTCACGCAGGCAGGCCAGGGCCGTGCAAAAGGTGGAATGGGTGTGCACCACCGCACCGGCCTGGGGCCGTTCCTGATAGATGGCCAGATGCATGCGCCATTCGCTAGACGGTACCATGGTACCGCGATAACGGCCCTGGAGGTCCATGAAGACAATAGCGTCCGGCGTCAGGGCCTCATAAGGCACGCCCGAGGGCGTCACCAGGAAGCCGCCGTCGCAGCGGGCGCTGACGTTGCCGCTCTTGCCCTGATTGATGCCCAGCGTGTTCATGGCCTGGGCGGTGGCGATCACCGCCTGGCGCAGCGCCTGGTCATCCTCCGGCGGCAAGGTCGTGCCCATCACTCGCCCACCTCTTCCTTGGGGTAGACGCCCCAGACCTCGTCGCGCTGCAGCCAGCCGCGGAAGCCGCCCACATCCACCTGGCACCACGGACCCTTGCACTTGCGCAGCTTGGCGATGACGCCGGGATCCAGCTGGGCCACGGCTTCTGAGGCGGACGCGGCGTCGCGCCGCAGGGTGCGCGATTGCTGGCCGATGACGATGATGCCGCGCCGACCGGACAGGGTGCTCTGATGCACCCAGCCTTGCGTACCCTCCACATCCCGGATGCGGCGCCACGTGTCGAACTCCGCCGTGATCTCCACCGGCATGCCGGCCTTCACGAACACCCACTCCACGGGATAGCGCACGCCGGGGCCGGTGCGGACATTGACCTCGTTGGACCGCAAGGTGACGAAGCGCGGCACGGGCAGGCCGCTGCGCACCACCGCGTCGGGGTGGGCGGCGTCGCTTTGCGGCTCCCCCTCCTGCTGGTCGCTGGCGGCACCGGTGCCGTCGGTGCCGGTGTGGGTGGGTGGGGCGGCCAGGGCGGTGGCGGTGGCGAAGGCGAGGACGATCGCGGCGCAGGGCAGCACCTGCCGGAAAAAGCGGACCATGGGCGACCGTTTCAAAGGCTGTCCCCGTTGATGGGAAAGAAGGATGGGGCGACGTTTCGGTCCCCAATAGAAATCGCCCATCCGCCGGGGTCAAGCGTCGGCCCTGTTACGGTTATCATCGCGCCGGGGGGTGGGCATGCGCCCCTGGGTGGCTGGACAGCGGCGCCCCTCGCTGCTATGGCAAGAACGCTATCTCGGGAGGAACCATGTCCGAGCGGAAAAAGCCCCTCGTCATCGTGACGCGCAAGCTGCCCGATGTCATCGAGACACGGATGATGGAGCTGTTCGATACACGGCTCTCCACCGACGACCATGCCATGACGCCCGCCGAACTGGCGGAGGCGGTCAAGGTCGCCACCGTCGTCGTCCCCACCGTGACCGACCGCCTGGACGCCACCGTCCTGGCCCACGCCGGCCCGCAGCTGAAGCTGATCGCCAACTTCGGCAACGGCGTCGACCACATCGACCTGAAAGCGGCGCGTGAGCGCGGCATCATGGTCACCAACACGCCGGGCGTCCTGACCGAGGACACGGCCGACATGACCATGGCCCTGATCCTGGCGACCGCCCGGCGCGTGGGCGAGGGCGAGCGGCTGATCCGCGCCGGCCAGTGGACGGGCTGGGGCCCCACCCTGATGCTGGGCACGCGCATCTGGGGTAAGCGCCTGGGCATCGTCGGCATGGGACGCATCGGCCAGGCGCTGGCCCGTCGCGCCCGGGGCTTCGGCCTGTCGGTGCACTACCACAACCGGCACCGCGTCCATCCCGAGATCGAGCAGGAGCTGGAGGCGACCTATTGGGAAAGCCTGGACCAGATGCTGGCGCGGATGGACATCATCTCCATCAACTGCCCGCACACGCCGGCGACCTACCATCTGCTGTCCGCCCGCCGGCTGAACCTGCTGCGTCCCAACAGCATCATCGTCAATACCGCGCGCGGCGAGGTGATCGACGAGAACGAGCTGACGCGCAAGCTGGCCAAGGGCGAGATCGGCGCCGCCGGCCTGGACGTGTTCGAGCAGGAACCGGCCATCAACCCCAAGCTGCTGGCCCTTTCCAACGTGGTGCTGCTGCCGCACATGGGCTCCGCCACCATCGAGGGGCGCCAGGACATGGGCGAGAAGGTCATCGTCAACATCAAGACCTTCGTCGACGGCCACAAGCCGCCCGACCGGGTTATCGAATCCATGTTCTGACGCTCGCGAAAAGATGTTCCGGCGGCCTTGATCAGGGGCGCTGGACATCTTGACGGGGGCTCTTTTTCACACCATATGGGGTTGACTGGCGTTTTATGGCACCAGGAATGGTGGGGGCTGTGACAACCGGCGGCGACGCTGGCCTGCATCCCTTCCGGCACATGGCGGATGGCGCATGAAAACCCTTTGCGCAAAACGCCGTGGCGACTATGATCCGCCGCAGCAATCCTCATAACGATCCGGCCATCGACAATCTGGTGGCTGGCTGGAACGCTTTGCGGGTGGGCCATTGGCCCACTTTTTTTATTATCTGGGGTCGGCGATGTCAGGCGGGCAAGTTTCGCCCCATAACCGTCCCCAAGCGAAGGCGGGGACGGCCCGATCGGCCGTTCCCTGGATAGAGATCGATGGACGTACAGGAACGCATCGCCGGTATCATCGCCCCCTCGGTTGAGGCCATGGGCT
The DNA here is from genome assembly GCF_007828035.1 of Nitrospirillum amazonense. Classification (GTDB taxonomy): domain Bacteria; phylum Pseudomonadota; class Alphaproteobacteria; order Azospirillales; family Azospirillaceae; genus Nitrospirillum; species Nitrospirillum amazonense. The sequence goes on from NZ_VITV01000004.1 coordinate 469,166, forward strand.
ACGACCTGGTGCGCGTGTCGCTGACGGGCAACGCCCGCCCGACGCTGCAGATCATGGCGGAGCGTGTGGACGGCGCCGCCATGACGGTGGATGACTGCGCGGAGATCAGCCGCGCCGTGTCGGCCCTGCTGGACGTGGAAGACCCCATCGATGTCGCCTACACGCTGGAGGTCAGCAGCCCCGGCATCGACCGGCCGCTGACCCGGCCCAAGGATTTCGAGCGCTTCGCGGGTTTCGAGGTGCGGGTGGAGACGTCGCAGCCGGTGGATGACCGGCGCCGCTTCATCGGCATGCTGAAGGGGATCGAGGACGGCAAGGTGCTGGTGGAAATGCCCACCGGTCCGGCCGCCGTGCCGTTCGACCTGATCCTGCGGGCCAAGTTGGTGATGAACGACGCGCTGCTGAAGGCGGCCGCCGAGGGCAAACACCAGCACTGACCCCGTTTCCCCCAAGTCGCTCCGCATCATACCAACAGTCGTTCTTACTGACGTAACAGAAGGCAAGGTTCGCTTCGATGGAACTTCTTCAAGTCGCTGACGCCGTCGCCCGCGAAAAGAACATCGAGAAAGAGCATGTGCTCGAGGCGATGGAAGAGGCCATCAAGAAGGCTGGCCGGTCCAAGTACGGCCACGAGCACGACATCCGCGCCCGCATCGACCGCAAGACCGGCGACATCCACCTGATGCGCTATCTGGAAGTGGTCGAGACGGTCGAGGACGAGGCGACCCAGGTCTCCGTGGCCCAGGCCAAGCGCAAGCGCCCGGATGCCAAGGTCGGCGACTTCCTGATCGACCCGCTGCCGCCCATCGACTTCGGCCGTATCGCCGCGCAGACCGCCAAGCAGGTGATCGTGCAGAAGGTGCGCGAGGCCGAGCGCGACCGTCAGTATGACGAGTACAAGGACCGCATGGGCGACATCGTCAACGGTCTGGTCAAGCGCGTGGAATACGGCAACGTGACCGTGGACCTGGGCCGCGCCGAGGCGGTGCTGCGCCGCGACGAATGCCTGCCGCGTGAGCACTTCAAGAACGGCGACCGCGTGCGCGCCTACATCTACGACGTGCGGCGCGAGCCGCGCGGCCCGCAAATCTTTCTTTCGCGCACCCATCCGGCCTTCATGGCCGGCCTGTTCAAGCAGGAAGTGCCGGAAATCTACGACGGCATCATCGAGATCAAGGCCGTGGCCCGCGACCCGGGCAGCCGCGCCAAGATCGCCGTCATCAGCAATGACAGCGCCATCGACCCCGTGGGCGCCTGCGTCGGCATGCGCGGCAGCCGCGTCCAGGCCGTGGTCGGCGAGCTGCAGGGCGAGAAGATCGACATCATCCCCTGGAACCGCGATGCCGCCACCTTCGTGGTGAACGCGCTGGCCCCGGCCGAGGTCGCCAAGGTGGTGCTGGACGAGGAGACCAAGCGCATCGAGGTGGTGGTGCCCGACGACCAGCTGTCGCTGGCCATCGGCCGCCGCGGCCAGAATGTCCGCCTGGCGTCCATGCTGACCGGCTGGGACATCGACATCATGACGGAGCAGGAGGAATCCGACCGTCGCACCGAGGAGTTCAAGACCCGGTCGCAGATGTTCATCGAGGCCCTGGACGTTGACGACGTGATCGCCCATCTGCTGGTGGCCGAGGGCTTCAGCTCGGTGGAGGAAATCGCCTACGTCGATACCGAGGAACTGACCTCGATCGATGCCTTCGACGAGGACGTGGCCGAGGAACTGCGGGAACGCGCCCGCAATTTCCTGGAAGAGCAGAACAGCCGCCTGGAAAACCGCCGCAAGGAACTGGGTGTCACCGACGAGGTGGCGGCAATCGAGGCGCTGACGGCCCCCATGCTGGTCAAGCTGGGCGAGAAGGGCGTCAAGACGCTGGACGACTTCGCCGACCTGGCGGGCGACGAGCTCATCGAAATCCTGGGCAAGGACTCGATGAGCGAGGACGAAGCCAATGAGCTGATCATGGCGGCCCGCGCCCACTGGTTCGCGGACGAAGAGTCCGGCGCGGACGCCTGAGGGGGGCCTGGTTCATGGTCTCCCCGCAGGTCTCGGGACCGGCGATGACACCGGACCCCGACGCGCCGCTGCTGCCGGAAGGCGAGGCGGAGGCGGTCGGGGGGGCCAAAAGCCCACTGCGCCGGTGCATCGCCAGCGGGGTGGTGGGAGAGAAGGACGGGATGATCCGTTTTGTCGTCGGACCCGACGGCACGGTCGTCCCCGATGTGGAGGAAACCCTGCCCGGACGCGGGCTGTGGTTGACGGCGGACCCCGCCTTGGTTGAAAAGGCGGTCGCCAAAGGTTTGTTCGCCAAGGCGGCGCGCCGGTCGGTGCGCACCCCGGCGGACTTGGGGGCCCAGGTGTCGGGCCTTCTGCGTCGCCGTTGTCTGGACCTGGTCGGGCTCGCCCGGCGGGGCGGCCAGGCGGTGGCGGGGTTTGAGAAGGTGGCTGCGGCGCTGCGCGCCAAGGCCATCGGTACGCGGTCAGGCATTGGGCTCAGGCTGGAGGCGTCCGATGGGGCTGCCGACGGCCGGTCCAAGCTGGACGCGCTGTCCCCCGGCATCCCGGTGGTCGATATCTTCGACCGGGGGGAGCTGGGCATGGCGCTGGGCCGCGATGACGCGGTGCATGCCGTGGTGGGTGCCGGACCGCTGGTCCAGCGCCTGCAGCGGGAGGCGGACAGGCTACGCGCCCTCTCCAAGGGGCGTTAGGCCCAGCGCTGGGTAAGGGATGGCCTTGGGGCATCGGCCCCGGGGCGACAACGATGAAACAGTCGGAAATCGTATGACTGACACGAGCGACCAGGACCGCAAGAAGTTGAGCCTTACCGGTCGAGGCAAGCTGGAGCTGAAGAAGACGGTGGACGCGGGATCCGTGCGCCAGAGCTTCTCGCACGGCCGCACCAAGACCGTTGCGGTTGAGGTCAAGCGCAAGCGAACCTTTGAACAGGGCGCCCGTCCCGGCGTGGCCGATGGCGGCGCCGCCGCCCGCGCCGCCGCCGAGGGCCGTCCCGCGCAGGGCGGTGGCCGTGGCCAGCCGCCGCGTGGCGGCGCCCCGCGCCAGCTGACCGACAGCGAGCGTGAAGCCCGTTTGCGCGCCTTGCGCGCCATGGGCGAGAACCCTGCCCAGGAGGACGTGGCCGACGAGCTGCTGGACGAGGTGGACGCCGACGACCTGCCGATGGCCGACGAGGCCCCGGCCGAGGCCGCGCCCGCGCCTGAGCCCGTGGTCGAGGAGCCGGTCAACGACGGTCCCCTGGACGACGAAACCCTGCGTCGCCGCGAGCTGGAAGAGCTGCGGATGATCCAGGAAGAGGAAAAGCGCGTCGCCGCCGAGGCGGAGAAGCGCCGCCAGGAGGAAGAGGCCAAGCGCAAGGAGGCCGAGGCCGCCCGCAAGGCCGAAGAGGCCCCGCGCGCCGCCCGCCCCGCCGCCGGCAACACCGCGTCGACCACGACCGCCGCCACGGACGCCGCGGCCCCGCGTGGCCCCCTGGCCCCGCGCGCCGTCGATGACGAGGATGACGAGGGTGGGCGCCGCCGCGCCGGCCCCGGTGGTGCGGCGAAGACCGCCAGCAAGGTGGCGGCCCCGGCCCCGGCCAAGGCCGCCAAGGGTGGCGAGCGTCGCCGGAACGCCGGCAAGCTCACCATTTCGCAGGCGCTGAGCGACGAGGGCGGTGGCGCCCCGCGTGGCCGCAGCATGGCCGCGCTGCGCCGCGCCCGTGAACGTGAAAAGCAGCGCCTGAGCGGGCGTCAGGATACGCAAAAAGTGACCCGCGACGTCATCATCCCCGAAGTCATCACCGTGCAGGAACTGGCCAACCGTATGGCCGAGCGCGGTGCCGACGTGATCAAGGCGCTGATGCGCATGGGCGTGATGGCCACCATCACCCAGAACATCGACACCGACACCGCCGAGCTGATCGTGACGGAATTCGGCCACCGCGCGCACCGCGTGTCGGAAGCCGACGTCGAGGTGGGTGTGAAGGGCGACCTGGACCGCAGCGAGGACCTGCTGCCGCGTCCGCCGGTCGTCACCGTCATGGGCCACGTCGACCACGGCAAGACCTCGCTGCTGGACGCCCTGCGCCACACCGACGTCGCCAGCCGCGAGGCCGGCGGCATCACGCAGCACATCGGCGCCTACCAGGTGCAGTTGGCGGCGGGTTCGCGCATCACCTTCATCGACACCCCCGGCCACGCCGCCTTCACCGAGATGCGCGCCCGCGGCGCCAACGTCACGGACGTGGTGGTGCTGGTGGTGGCCGCCGATGACGGCGTCATGCCGCAGACGGTCGAGGCCATCCAGCACGCCAAGGCGGCCGAGGTTCCGATCATCATCGCCATCAACAAGTGCGACCTGCCCGGCGCCAAACCGGACCGGGTGCGGCAGGAACTGCTGCAGCACGGCCTGGTGGTCGAGGCCATGGGCGGCGACGTCCTGGACGTGGAAGTGTCGGCCAAGACGGGCAAGGGCCTGGACAAGCTGGAGGAAAACATCCTCCTGCAGGCCGAAATCCTGGAGCTGAAGGCCAACCCCGACCGCACGGCCGAAGGCGTCGTCGTGGAAGCCAAGCTGGAGCGCGGCCGTGGTTCCGTGGCCACCATGCTGGTGCAGCGCGGCACGCTGAAGGTGGGCGACATCGTCGTCGCCGGCAGCGAGTGGGGCCGCGTGCGCGCCCTGGTCAACGACCGTGGCCAGAATGTCGAGAACGCCGGTCCCGCCACCCCGGTGGAGGTGCTGGGCCTGAACGCCACGCCGCTGGCCGGTGACGAGTTCTCGGTCGTCGAGAGCGAGGCCCGCGCCCGCGAAATCACCGAATTCCGTCAGCGCAAGAAGCGGGAGGCCCAGGTCGCCCAGTCGGCGCGTGGTTCGCTGGAACAGATGTTCAAGCAGATCCAGGCGGGTGAGGTGAAGGAACTGCCGCTGGTCATCAAGGGCGACGTGCAGGGTTCCATCGAGGCGATCTCCGGCACGCTGGAAAAGCTGGCCGGCGACAATGCCGAGGTCAAGGTGCGCGTCCTGCACTCCGGCGTGGGCGCCATCAACGAGAGCGACGTCACGCTGGCCAACGCCTCGCGCGGCATCATCATCGGCTTCAACGTCCGCGCCAACCCGCAGGCCCGTGAAATGGCCAAGCGGGACAACGCGGAGATCCGCTACTACTCGGTCATCTACGACATCATCGACGATGTCCGTGCCCTGCTGACCGGTATGCTGAAGCCCGTCCTGCGCGAACGCTTCCTGGGCAACGCGCAGATCCTGGAGGTGTTCAACATCACCAAGGTCGGCAAGGTCGGCGGCTGCCGCGTGACGGAAGGCATCGTGAAGCGCGGCGCCGGCGTGCGCCTGCTGCGCGACAACGTCGTCATCCATGAGGGCACGCTCAAGACGCTCAAGCGCTTCAAGGACGAAGTCAAGGAAGTGCGCGAAGGTTACGAGTGCGGCATGGCCTTCGAGAACTACGACAATATCCAGGCGGGCGACGTCATCGAAGCCTACGAGATGGAAGAGGTGGCCCGCGCCCTGTAAGGCGCGTGCCACCCGGCCGTCTCGGCTGGATCAGAGTTTCTGCCTGACAACCCGGCCGTCCGGTCCAACCCCGGACGGCCGTTTTGGCTCTTACCCGAGCCCTTTGGGCCCGGCGCCGTTCCCGTGATGGGACGGGCGGGCCGGCCCCACCCCCGAAGATGGGGGCGGAGCCCATTTATTAGGATAACGACCCATGAGCCGACATGGTGACGCCGACCTGCGCGCCGGCAAGGCCCCCTCTCAACGTCAGCTGCGCGTGGGCGAGGAATTGCGCCACGCTCTCGCCGACATCCTGCGCCGGGCCGACTTCCGCGACCCCGACCTGCATGACCTCAACGTGACGGTCAGCGAGGTGCGCATCAGCCCCGACCTGAAGAACGCCACGGCCTTCGTCATGCCGCTGGGTGGCGGCCATCCGGAGCAGATCAAGGCGCTGAACCGCGTTTCGGCCTACCTGCGCAGCCAGGTGGCCAAGGCCATGCGGCTGCAGCACGTGCCACGCCTCAGCTTCCAGGTCGACGTGTCCTTCGACTACGCCCAGCGCATCGACCAACTGCTGCACCGCCCCGACGTGCAGCGCGACCTCGATCATGACCATGACGGTCATGAGGACGCCGACGACGGCGCTGACGAGGGCGCGGAGGAAGGCACGGAGCGCCACGATGGCCCGTAAGCGCAAGGGCCGGCCGCTGCACGGCTGGCTGGTGCTGGACAAGCCGCCGGGCATGACCAGCACCCAGGCCATGGCCAAGGTGCGCTGGCTGATGCAGGCGGAAAAGGCGGGCCACGCCGGCACGCTGGACCCCATCGCCACCGGCATCCTGCCCATCGCCTTCGGCGAGGCCACAAAGACCGTGTCCTACGCCATGGACTGCGGCAAGACCTACCGCTTCACCCTGCGCTTCGGTGAGTCCCGCACCACCGACGATTTGGCGGGGGAGGTGACGGCCACCCACGACCACCGTCCCAGCGACGAGGCCATCGAGGCGGCGCTGGAGAGTTTCCAGGGCGAGATCAGCCAGGTGCCGCCGCAGTTCTCCGCCATCAAGGTGGCGGGCGAGCGCGCCTATGATCTGGCGCGGGAAGGCGAGCGGGTGGACCTGGCGCCGCGCATCGTGCGCGTGGACAGCTTCCTGCTGACCGGCCGCCCGGATGCCGACCACGCCGAGTTCGAGGTGGAGTGCGGCAAGGGCACCTATATGCGCTCCCTGGCACGGGACTTGGCGCTGGCCTTGGGTACGGTGGGGCATGTGTCCGTCCTGCGGCGTTTGCGGGTCGGGCGGTTCACCATGGACCAGGCGATTTCGCTTGACGAATTGGAACGGGTGGCGCAGACACCCACGGTCGAAGGACTTCTGCAACCGATCGAGACCGCGCTGGACGACATCCCGGCGCTGGCCCTGGCGGAAGCGGAAGCGCACCGACTGAGACACGGACAAACGGTGGCGCTGCTGCGCCGTCATGATCTGGAACGGCTGGACGCCATTCACGATCAGTTGGCGGGCGGGGAGCCCATCGCGCTTGCCATTTCAGGTGGCAAGCCGGTGGCGTTGGTCCATGTCGAGGGGGCGGAGGTCCGTCCGGTGCGCGTTTTGAACCTCTAAGTGATGGAGACGACGATGTCGATCACTGCCGAGCGCAAGCAGGCGCTCATTGCCGAGTACAAGACCGCCGAAGGCGACACCGGTTCGCCCGAGGTGCAGGTCGCGATCCTGACGGAACGCATCACCAACCTGACCGACCACATGAAGTCCCACAACAAGGACTTCCACTCCCGCCGTGGCCTGCTGGTCATGGTGAGCCAGCGCCGCAGCCTGCTGGACTACCTGAAGCGCAAGGACGCCGCCCGCTACACGTCGCTGATTCAGCGCCTGGGCCTGCGTCGCTAAGGGTATGGTCCGGACGGCGCCGCCGGCGCAAGCGACCGCAGTGACCGGTGGTACCGGCCACCCGCCTTCCAGCGGGACCGGCGCCCCGACGCTGCCGTTCCGCGCGCAGAACGCGGTCCGGATGATCCAAAAGCGGATGAGTGCGGTTATTGAGTAGTGCAGATGGCCAGCCGGGGTGGACCCGGCTGGCCATCTGTCATTTAAAGGTTTCTAATGCGGGTGCTGCCGATAGGGCCCCGGCTCGGCCGTCCAATCCGGGACGTGATCCGAGTATCGGATGGAAGGAAGAAAGATATGTTCAAGGTTTTCCGTAAAGAGATGGAATGGGGCGGCCGCAAGCTGGTCCTCGAGACGGGCAAGGTCGCCCGCCAGGCTGATGGCGCTGTCATCGCCACCTACGGCGACACGGTCGTGCTCTGCACCGCCGTCGGCGCCAAGTCCGTGAAGCCGGGCCAGGACTTTTTCCCCCTGACCGTCAACTACCAGGAAAAGGCGTTCGCCGCCGGCAAGATCCCGGGCGGCTTCTTTAAGCGCGAGGGCCGTCCGACCGAGAAGGAGGTGCTGACCTCCCGCCTCATCGACCGCCCCATCCGCCCGCTGTTCGTCGATGGCTTCCGCAACGAGGTGCAGGTCGTCTGCACCGTGCTGAGCCATGACCTGGAAAACGATCCCGACATCGTCTCCATGATCGGCGCCTCCGCCGCTCTGACGCTGTCCGGCCTGCCCTTCCTGGGCCCCATCGGCGGCGCCCGCGTCGGCTACAAGGATGGCGAGTTCATCCTGAACCCGACGCTGGAGCAGATCGAGACCACCGACCTGGACCTGGTGGTTGCCGGCACGCAGGAAGGCGTGCTGATGGTCGAATCGGAAGCCAAGGAGCTGTCCGAGGAGATCATGCTGAAGGCCGTCATGTTCGGCCACACCGCCTTCCAGCCGGTGATCAACATGATCATCGACCTGGCCGAGCAGGCCGCCAAGGATCCGTGGGATTTGCCGCCGCCGGCCTATGACAAGGCCGCGCTGAAGGCCAAGCTGAACGAACTGGTGGGCGCCGACATCCGCGCCGCCTACACCCTGACCGTGAAGCAGGAACGGTATGAGGCCATCTCCACCGCCAAGAAGAAGGCGGTCGAGGCTCTGACGGTGGACGCGGCCTACACGGCGGAAGCCGTCGGCAGCACCTTCAAGGATCTGGAGGCCGACGTGCTGCGCGGCACGGTCCTGGAGACCGGCAAGCGCATTGACGGCCGCAGCACCGTCGATATCCGTCCCATCGTGGCGGAAGTGGGCGTGCTGCCCCGGGCCCACGGTTCGTCCCTGTTCACCCGCGGCGAGACCCAGGCCCTGGTGGTCGCCACCCTGGGCACCGCCCAGGACGAGCAGATCGTGGACGCGCTGGAAGGCGAATACCGCGAAAACTTCATGCTGCACTACAACTTCCCCCCGTACTCCGTGGGTGAAGCCGGCCGCATGGGCAGCCCGGGCCGCCGCGAGATCGGCCACGGCAAGCTGGCCTGGCGCGCCGTGCACCCGCTGCTGCCGTCCAAGGAAGCCTTCCCCTACACCCTGCGCCTGGTCTCCGAGATCACCGAGTCCAACGGCTCGTCCTCCATGGCCACCGTCTGCGGCACCTCGCTGTCGCTGATGGACGCCGGCGTGCCGCTGCCGCGTCCTGTGGCCGGCATCGCCATGGGTCTGATCAAGGAAGATACCGGCGTCGCCGTGCTGTCCGACATCCTGGGTGATGAGGATCATCTGGGCGACATGGACTTCAAGGTGGCCGGCACCGAGGCGGGCGTGACCGCCCTGCAGATGGACATCAAGATCACCTCGATCACCGAGGACATCATGAAGGTCGCCCTGGCGCAGGCCAAGGACGGCCGTCTGCACATCCTGGGCGAGATGGCCAAGGCCATCGGTGGCGCCCGTGACGCCGTGAACCAGAATGCCCCGCGCATCACCGTGATCAACATCCCGAAGGAGAAGATCCGCGACGTGATCGGCTCCGGCGGCAAGGTGATCCGTGAGATCGTGGAGCAGACCGGCGCCAAGATCGACATCGAGGACGACGGCACCGTGAAGGTGGCGGCCGTGGACAGCAAGGCGTCCGACGCCGCCATCAAGTGGATCAAGGGCATCGTCGCCGAACCCGAGGTGGGTGAGATTTACGTCGGCAAGGTCGTGAAGGTCATGGACTTCGGCGCCTTCGTGAACTTCCTGGGCGCCCGTGACGGCCTGGTCCACATCTCCGAACTGGCGCCGCAGCGCGTGGCCAAGGTGACCGACGTGGTCAACCAGGGCGACGAGGTGAAGGTGAAGGTCCTGGGCTTCGACGATCGCGGCAAGGTGAAGCTGTCGATGAAGGTCGTCGACCAGGCCACCGGCGAGGACCTGAGCAAGAAGGACAAGGCCGAGGAGGCGTAAGCCCCAGGGCCGGACTTTTGCCCCAGCGGCAGGGGGCTCCTTGCCGCTGGTAGCCCGCAAGGGCGGGCGCCGGAGTTTCGCGGGCAGCGTCAGCGGACTGCAAAACGAGGAAGGCCAGCGGGCGGATGCCCGCGCCCGCCGCTTGAGGGGGACCTATAATAAGCCCGAGGCATCCGGCCGCAGCCGATGCCTTTGGTTAAGGATTAAGCCGCCCAGGGTAGCTTGGGCGGCTTTTTCTATGTCCGCCGCGTGCCGACAACGATCCATTTGTGGCGAAGTCTGGGCACTAATTCGGTCTAGCCATGAAATAAGGGCTTAGTATTGATTTCCAGCCGTGCGCTGAGGGCATGGAAAGTGTGACGATCCTCACAGGTTATGACCGTCTCGAGGGCGTAATGAATCGGTCATCCATCAGTAGTTACCCGCAATAGTAGCGCGATGGACTTGAAGGTGGTGACGAAACATCGCCGGAACACGCCCAAGATTTATTGCTTGCAGCAATGAAATTGTGGCGAATTAGGGACCTTGAAGGAGAGTTACCATGTCGCATTTACGGACTATTGTCTTGGCCGCTTCGGCTCTGGTCGCGGTTGCCGCGACGCCGGCCCTGGCGCAGAGCACGTTCGATGGCGGCTATGTTGGTGCCAACGCCGGCTATGACTGGTTCAACGCCCATCAGCGGGCCACCGTCGGCGGCCAGCAGAGCACGCCCAGCCATGAGACCCAGGGTTTCAACGGCGGCCTCTTCGCCGGCTACGGCCAGACCGTTTATGACAACATCTATGTCGGCGCCGAAGGCGAAGCCAATTTCTATACCGGCGACCGGACCTACAGCGACGCCCTGGGCAGCTACCGCGTGCAGCCCAACTACAGCGCCGGCGTCAGCGCCCGCCTGGGCTACGTGGTCCAGCCCGACCTGCTGCTGTTCGGCCGTGTGGGCTATCAGCACACCTCCATCGATACGACCAACGCCCTGACGGGTGGCGCCTCCCGCCAATACGCTCAGGACTATGACGGTGTGAAGTACGGCGTCGGCGCCGATTACGCCATCGATGAGCACCTGTTCACCCGCATCGAGTACGACTACACCGACTACTCGCACTCCACGCGGGATCTGGCCGGCGGCCAGCTGCGCACGACCCCGGACGAAAGCCAGGTCCGCGTCGGCGTCGGCATCCGCTTCTGATAAAAGCGCGCCTCTTGAGGAAAAGGCCCGGGCTCATCCCCGGGCCTTTTTCATGTTCGAACGCCCTTTTCTCAGGATGCGACCGCCTTACGCAAACCAGTCATCGCGTGGAATACGTCGCCCAGGTGCGCACGGGCCCCGTGTCCACATGGGTGTGGCCGCTGCCATCGTAGAAGGCGGCGCCGCCGCGCTGCATGGTCTTTGCGATCTCGGTGATGGCGTCGCCCTTCAGCGCCGGGATGCGGATGTCGGCGGCGCGGCCCTGCATGTGGAAGCTTTCGCGGGCGGCGTTGCGGTTGACCTTGACCAGGGCGGCATTGGTCTCGGGTGAGCGGTAGCCCGACAGGATGTCCACCTGCGTGGTCGGCGGCAGGCTGGATCGCAGGATGACGCCGCTGATGAAGTCCATCAGCGCCGGGTCGATGTCATGGGTCTCGCCGGTATGGCGATCGCGCATGATGTGCGCCACCTCGGCCATGGCGTGGGCGTCATAGGCGCCGTCATGCCAGTAGATGACGTCCACCTTCTCCTTGCTAGGCGGATGCACCAGCACGACGCGGCGGATGGCGGCGGTATTTGCCGGCGGCAAGTCGGCCTCCGCCGGGGGCACGGGGAAGGGCTTGGGCGCGCCGCCGCCGCACGCCGCGACCACGGCCAGCATCAGGGAAAGGGATGCCGCCCGGGCGAACCGGAAAGGGGGTTTTGTCATGGGGCCAGCCGATATCCGCCGGGTTCGGTCACCAGCAGGACGGCGTTGGCCGGGTCCCGCTCTATCTTCTGTCGCAAGCGATAGATATGGGTTTCCAGGGTGTGGGTGGTGACGCCTTCGTTATAGTTCCACACCTGGTCCAGCAACTGCTCCCTGCTGATGACCGCGCCCTCGGCGCGGTGCAGATAGGCCAGGATTTGCGCTTCCTTGTCGGTCAGCCGGGTTTCGGCGCCGGTGCCGTCCTCCCGCAGGGTGCGGGCGACCGCGCGGAACTCATAGGGGCCGATGCGCAGGGCGGGGTCGTCGCCCGTGGGCCGGGCATGCTGGCGCAGCTTGGTCAGCAGCGTGCCGATGCGGAACGGCTTCACCAGCCGGTCGCTGCAGCCCGCCACGTCGGGTTCCCCCTCCGCCGCCATCAGCAGGATGGGGCAGTCCACACCGGCCTGGCGCAAGGCGGCGCAGACGGCGGCCCCGTCCATGTCGGGCAGGCGGCTGGCCAGCAGAATGGCCTCGAACGAAACCTCCTGCGCGGCGGCCAGCGCCGTGGCGCCATGGGCGGCCTGCCGCACGTCGAATTCCTCCAAAGCCGTCAGCTGTTCGGCCAACAGGTGACGCAGGGTTTCGTCATCCTCAACCAGCAACAGTTTCTTGGAGCCTGGGGTCGTCATAGGCCTGGACTAGGGCAACGGGGACGGAGGCGGACGGACAGTCTTGTCGTCTTCTTACCATGGGTGCGGATCGTTCGCACGGGAGTCCATGGGCGCATGCCCCATGGGTTGAGCTTCCTCTCTATCGCCTGGCCAGGATGTCGGCGTGGCCCACGATCAGCTCCACCCGCATGACGGCGGCGCGGCGGCGCTCGCGCCAGGCGCCGATGCGGTCGGCCATGGCGGGATCGCGTGCTTCCGCCTGGGCGGCCAGAATGTCCACCAGGTCCAGGTGTGCCTGTCGGGCGCGCAGGCCAGACAGCCGCCAGTCCGACCGGGCGCCGTCCAGGCGATAGCCCGCGGCCTCCAGCCTTTCCACCAGAACCGGGGAGGCCTGATCGCCCAGCGGCGGGCCGAAGCCATAGTCGCGCTGGGCCGCGGCCGTCGCCAGTTCCACCACCATCCCATCGTCCGGATCCTCTGGCCGCCAGAGCAGCCGGCCATCCTGCACCCCAGTGGCCAATACGGGCGGCAGGCCGCTGGCCGCCAGTTCGACAACGAAATGGTCCAGCCATTCCGCCGATACGCGATCGAAGAAGGCATTGCCGGTAACGCCGTCATGGCGCTGGATGCCCAGGTCGTGCAGGTCGGACGACATGTCCTGTTGGATCAGGGTCAGGCGGCTGCGCATGTCGTCGCCGAACAGGATCAGCTCGCCCACCGCACCCGGTGTCCCGGCTTCCGGCGGGTTGCGGGCCATGCCCCAGCCCAATTCATGCGCCCAGCGCTGCATCCGCTCCGCCACGCCGCCCAGGACCGTGGCGTCGGTGTCCATCAGGGTCCAATCCTGGATCATGCGCCCCAGGCGGGGCAGCAGATGGCGGACGTTGGCGCCCAGGCCGGCGCCCAGATCCAGGACATGGGGGCGCGACGGCACCATGCGGGCGAATTCCCAGGCCAGCTCGATGGCCCGCGCCTTATCGTCCAGCGGCTCGCGCAGGGCCTGCCAGTCGCTGTCGATGATCTGCGGCTGGATCATGCGTCGCCTCCGCGACCACCGCCGGGGGGCGGGCCGGAAGAGGGGGCTGAGGCCGGGGCGAAGGCACGGAACATCCCGTTAGGGTCCTGACGTGACGGGGTCGGCGCAGGGGCCGGAAACAAACGGAAACGGGGCGGGAAACACCGTTGCATCAGCGGGTTACCGGGGTGTCCGCCACACCGTCGGCCCACCGCCCGATGGTCGGATGCGCCACTTACTCTGGTGTTTCCCGCCCGGAAAAGCCATGGCGCGATCGGTCATATCGGCTGGCCGCCCGGCGCGGGGCTGGCGGGGCGAGCGACGCGGCGTGGGATTTATTCCGCACGCCGTCCCACCGCCGGGCTGGGGACCCATGCAACGCTAGCGCTTCGCCCGCGCACCGGGGACCGATACCGTGTGATTTGGGCGGAAGTGGTTGTGCCGGGCGGGCCAAATGACCATTTGCTGCCCATGCGCCGGTGCCCATTTTTCGTGCCGTCCCTCAGCCTAAGTCCCAAGGCCCCGTGCCGTTCTCCCGTGTCGCCTGGATATACCCGCATGTCGCTCGCCGCCGAACCCATCTCGCCCCTGCTGCGGACCGCCAGCCGCTCCGTCCAGCGCGCGGTGTCCGAGCTGCGCCGCGGCGATCTGGTGATGCTGCAGGGCGGTGACGACCGTGTCCTGCTGGTGCGCGCGGCAGAGATGGCGGACGCCCCGGCCCTGGCCCTGGTGCGGCAGGCGGCGGCCCAAGGCGGCGGGGGCGAGCCCGCCCTGGTGGTGACCGACAAGCGCGCCATCGCCGCGGGCCTGCTGACCCGGGCGGTGGAGCCGGCGCAGGCCGACCCCATGGGGGCCGGCACCGTGGTCATCGCTCCGGCTCCGGGCCCGTCGAGCCAAGGCACGTCGGGTCAAGGCCTGACGCCCGACCTGGTGCGCCTGCTGGCCGACCCCACCCGCCCGGGCCACGCCACCCCCGGCATCACGCCCATCGTCCGCCCCTTCCCCTCCGCCGAGGGCGAGGCCCTGCTGCTGGTCAAGCTGGCGCGCCTGCTTCCGGCCGTCGTGGTGGCCGAGGTGCCGGCCGCCCGCGCCGCCGAGGTGGCGGCGCGCAATGACCTGCTGACGGTGCGGGGCGCCGACGTCCAGGCCTACCAGGCCGCCGGCGAGTCCACTCTGCGCCAGGTGGTGGAGGCTTCCGTCCCCCTGCTGGATGCGGAGGACACGCGCCTGATTGCCTTCCGCGCGCCCGACGGCGGGGTGGAGCATCTGGCCATCCTGATCGGCAATCCCGATCCGGCGCAGCCGGTGCTGGCCCGCCTGCATTCCGAATGCTTCACCGGCGACCTGCTGGGCTCCTTGCGCTGCGACTGCGGCGCCCAGCTGCGCGGCGCCATCCGCGAGATCGCGGCCCAGGGCAGCGGCGTGGTCCTGTACCTGGCGCAGGAGGGCCGCAACATCGGCCTGATGAACAAGCTGCGCGCCTACCGCCTTCAGGACGCCGGCGTCGACACGGTGGACGCCAACCTGATGGTGGGCTTCGAGGCGGACGAGCGCACCTACCTGCCGGCGGCCACCATGCTGAAGGCCCTGGGCTTCACCGCCGTGCGGCTGATGACCAACAACCCGGACAAGCTGTCCCAGCTGGCCCGCTGGGGCGTGCAGGTGGTGGACCGCGTCCCCCACATCTTCCCCGCCAACGGCCACAACATCGCCTACCTGCGCACCAAGGCGGAAAAGGCCGGCCACCTGCTGTGATGGGCAGGGCTGGCCAAGGCCGGCAAGTCCGGCTGGCGCCGCCCGGTTGAATCTGCCGATGGGCGGTTTCGCATGACCGCGGATGCCGGCTAATACACTGAAAATATTAAATATTCAGACTGGCATATCGCTTGCTTTGGATTGTGGGTGCAGGAGAAAGCCCCATGACCCCCAGCGTCCAGTCTGCCCTGTCGCCGTCCTACCCCGATCCCGCGCTGGTGGGTGGCAACGCCACGGCCGCGACCGCCGGCCAGGCGGGGGTGACGGGTGACTTCCAGGACCAGCTGGGCCAGCAGGTGGCGCAGGACGCGACGCAACAGGCGGGCGCGTCGCCGGGTCAGGTAGGTGCCGCCCCGGTGGGTACTGCGGCTGCGGTCCAGGCCCAGGCGGCTGCCCATAAGGACAGCCACATGTCCTTCTGGGACGTGGTCGACATCATCAATCCCCTGCAGCACATCCCTGTCATCAGCACGATCTATCGGGAGATCACGGGCGACACCATCAAGGCCCCGGCCAAGATCCTGGGCGGCCTGCTCTATGGCGGCCCCATCGGCATGGCGCTGGCCACCGGCGACGCCATCATCGAGGAGGAAACGGGCGAGGACGTGGGCGCCCACGTCATGGACGCCCTGGGCCTGGGGCACCACAAGACCGGCACGGTCACACTGGACCCCGACGAGGATCAGGGCGGCGGCAAGGGACGCCAAGGCGGCCACGGGCGCGGCCAGGGAGACGGCCAGGAGCAGCCGGACCACGCCCCCACCGCTGGCCGCGCGCCCGTGGCCAAGGTCGAGTCCCTGGTGCTGGCGCCCCAGACGGAAGGTGCGGCCCCGGCGGTGGCGCAGGCGGCGCCGGTTCCGGGCCAGATGGTGCGCACCAGCTCGGTTCCCGCCGGCGCCGTGCCCGGCCTGGCCACGCCGGCCACCACGGTCAGGTCCCAGGGCCAGGCCTTCCCCAACCTGGCGGCCGTACCCGCCATGGCCGTGCCCCCCATGGCCGTGAACGCTCCCGCCATGGCGTCCCCGGGGGCCGTGCCCGGCGCCAACCCCACCCAGGCCCTGGCGCAGCAGGCCAGCCAGATCACCAATGCCACGCAGGCGATGGCCCAGGCCGCGAACGCCGCCGCCAACATCGGTGTCGGCACCCAGTCCATGCCCATGGCCGCCGGACCGCAGCTGATGCCGGCCCAGGCCGCCGCCATGGCCAACACCGCCAGCAATGAGGCGGGCGCCCACCTGGGGCAGAAGCAGGCACACGGCCTGACCCTGGCCAACTACCGCGCCATGGCGGGCGCCGGCGCGGGCGCCCCCACCGGCCGCACCCTGGTGGCCCCCAGCTACGTCCAGAACATCAAGTCCGCTACCGCCGGCCCCACGGTGCTCCAGACCGGTGCGGTCCAGGCCAACGCCGCCCAGTCCCAGGCCGCCCAGTCCCAAGCAGTGATGGCCGCCGCCTCCCACCCGGCCATGATCCAGGTGATGGACGGCGGCACGGCCACTACCGCGCAGCCGCAGCGCACCCCAGTGCCCCAGGCCATCCAGGCCTACACCAATGCCATGGGCCAGGACACGGCCACCCTGTTGGCCCAGGCCACCGCCGCGTCGGCCAGCGTCAACGGTAGCCAGGCGCCTGCCGGCGCCCAGCCCGCGATGCCGCAGCAGCCCGCCAGCGGCGGCACCCTGTCCGCCAGCGCCATGCCGCCGGCCGGTGCGACCGACAGCCAGGCCGCATCCCGGGGTGGCGCCGTCCAAACCGGGGCCGCGGTCATCAGCAATGCCACCGGCGGCCCGCCCCCGCTGCCCAAGCAGTTCATCGCCGACATCATGATGGCCAACCTGGCCAAATATCAGGCCATGAAGGACGCCCAGGGCGCGCCTCATTAAATCGCCGCCTCACTGGGCCGCCGCTTTGACGCGGCCCAATTGATCGGGACGCCGGTTGGGGTATAGAGGGGGGATGGACATCCACCTGATCCCAGATGCCACCCTTCCAGCGACGCCCGGTTCCGGTGCCGGCTACCGGCTGCGCTGGCAGGACGGCCAGGGCCGGGCCCATGAGGCCGCCTGCATTATCGGCCGGGGCGGGATCATCGCCGACAAGCGGGAAGGGGACGGGGGTACCCCCGTGGGCCGCTTTCCCCTCCGCCGCGTGCTCTACCGCCCGGATCGCCTGCCGGCGCCGGAGACCGCCCTGCCGGTGGCGGCCCTGGCACCGGATGAGGGCTGGTGCGACGACCCCACCCACCCCGACTACAACCGCCCGGTGACCCTGCCGTTTCCCGCCAGCCATGAGGTGATGTGGCGGGAAGACCACGTCTACGACATCGTCGTGGTGCTGGGGCATAACGATGACCCGCCGGTGCCCGGCCTGGGCAGTGCCATCTTCATGCACCTGACGCGGCCCGACCGCACCGCCACGGCCGGCTGCACCGCCCTGGACCTGGACGATTTGCGCCGCCTGCTGTCCCATTGCCAGCCGGGGGACCGGCTGTGTGTTCCTGATCAAGGACCGATGCCATGAGCAACATCCTGCCGTTGGGCCCTTTGCCCCGCCTGATTGGCCACCGGGGTGCCGCCCGGCACGCGCCGGAGAACACTCTGTCCAGTATCCGGATGGCGGCGACGCAAGGCGCCAAATGGGTGGAGGTGGACGTCAAGCTGACGGCCGATCTGGTGCCGGTGCTGATGCATGACGACGATCTGGACCGCACCACCGACGGCAAGGGGCCGGCCAAGAACCTGACGCTGGACGCCCTGCGCCAGCTCGACGCCGGGTCCTGGTTCTCCCCCGCCTTCCGGGGCGAGAAGGTGCCGACCTTGGTGGAGGTCATCCAACTGGTGCTGGCCCTGAACCTGGGGCTGAACCTGGAGATCAAGCCTTGCCCGGGTCGGGAGGAGGAAACGGCCGGCGTCGCGCTGACCCTGGCCTATTCTCTGTGGCCGGACGACCGGCCGCCGCCCCTGGTCTCCTCCTTCGCCGACGCGTCCCTGGACATGGCGCGCCAGGTGGTGCCGCGCTGGCCCCTGGGCTACCTCATCGACCGGCGGCCGGCCAACTGGCGCCAGCGGGTGGAGCAGTTGAACGTCAGCACCATCAACGTCAACGCCCGCAGGGAGGACGCGGCCAGCATTCGGGAGTATAAGTCCACCGGGCGGCCGGTGCTGGCCTACACGGTCAACACGGTGCCCATGGCGCGGGAGGTGTTGGGCTGGGGCGTTTCATCGGTATTCACCGACACGCCCAGCGGGCTCATGGAAATCGCGGGCTGAAAAGGCGGGCCGGGCGGGCAAAAACATTGGGCGCAGTCCACGTCAAGCGGACGAGGGGCCTTTCGCGCGCCCCGGTTTTCCTATATCCAGCCTGCGATATGTTAGCGGCCGCCCGCCGCCACCCTATATGTATTGGGGACCCGAACCATTCCGGTAACCCCGCATGGGGGCACGGGTTGACGCAAGGTCCGGTTTTCAGGAGACGTGAGTTGAAGGCGCTGCGGCCATTGGTGATGTCCGGTAAGGAAGTGCTGCCCGTCGTCGAGGGTGGCAAAGGCATCTCCGTTTCCAACGGCGAAAGCTCCGGCGCGTGGGCGTCGGCCGGCGGCGTTGGCACCTTCTCCGGCGTCAACGCCGACGCCTACGACGATAAAGGCCAGCTGATCCCCCAAGTCTATCATGGCAAGACTCGCCGTGAGCGGCATGAGGAACTGATCAAGCATTCCATCCGCGGCGGCATCTACCAGGCCCGCGTTGCGCACGAGACGGCGGGCGGCGAAGGCCGCATCCACATGAACGTGCTGTGGGAAATGGCGGCGGCCGAGCAGATCCTGCACGGCGTACTGGAAGGGGCCCAGGGCCTGATCCACGGCATCACCTGCGGTGCCGGCATGCCCTACCGCGTGGCCGAGATCGCGGTGAAGCACGGCGTGTACTACTACCCCATCGTCTCGTCCGCCCGCGCCTTCCGCGCCCTGTGGCTGCGCGCCTACAACAAGTTCCGGGATTTCCTGGGCGGCGTGGTTTACGAGGATCCGTGGCTGGCGGGCGGCCATAACGGCCTGTCCAACAGCGAGGACCCGCTGAAGCCCGAGGATCCCTATCCCCGCGTGAAGGCCCTGCGCGAGATGATGAACAGCTTCGGCCTGAACGAGACGCCCATCATCATGGCGGGCGGCGTGTGGTGGCTGTCGGAATGGGACCACTGGCTGGACAATCCGGAGATCGGGCCCGTCGGCTTCCAGTTCGGCACCCGTCCGCTGCTGACCAAGGAAAGCCCCATTTCCGACGCATGGAAGCAGCGGCTGTTGACCCTGAAGAAGGGTGACGTCTACCTGAACCACTTCTCCCCCACCGGCTTCTATTCCTCGGCCGTCAGCAACCCCTTCCTGGAAGAGCTGAAGGGCCGGGCCGAGCGGCAGGTGGCCTATTCGGTGGAGCCGGTCGGCGACCTGACCGCCGAGTTCATGGTGGGCCCGCGCGGCCGCCCGGTGTACCTCACCGAACATGATCGCGAGCGGGCGCAGGGCTGGGTGGCCGGCGGCAACAGCGTGGCCCTGAGGACCCCGGACACCACCCTGATCTTCGTCGATCCCGCCCAGGCGGAGGTCATCCGCCAGGACCAGATCGATTGCATGGGCTGCCTGTCGGCCTGCAATTTCTCCAACTGGGCGCAGAACGAGGAAGGGACCACGGGCCGCAAGGCGGATCCGCGGTCCTTCTGCATCCAGAAGACCCTGCAGAACATCAGCCATTCCGAGGATGTGGAGCACCAGCTGATGTTCGCCGGCCACAACGCCTATCGCTTCGCCAGCGACCCCTGGTACCAGAACGGCTTCGTGCCGACGGTGAAGCAGCTGGTGGAGCGGATCGCGACCGGGTACTGAGCGCGGATCGCGACCGGGTGCACGACGCGGGATCATCGCAGGGGAAGGGGGCCGGTTTCGGCCCTCTTTTCGTTTGGCCGGCTGCCCCTTTTTGTTTGGTCGACTGAATGATGGCCGCCATCAACCTTTTCCCCGGGCGCAGTCCAGGCCAGCGCCTTTAAATCTGGATTCATTCCAAATTTCATGGCTGAATAGCGGAAATCCTTGAGGATCGGGTCTTTTCCGGTCCCCGTTCTTGCCCATATGCAGATCATGACCGACCTCACCCCCGCCCCCCTCACCGCTGAAGACTTCGGCAGCGAAGCGATGGCCATCCAGGCGACGGATCGCCTGGCGCGTGCGGGCCTGCGCCCGACCCGCCAGCGGGTGGCCCTGGCCAAGCTGCTGTTCGACGGCCATGACCGCCACGTGACGGCGGAACAGCTGCATGGCGAGGCGTCGACCGCCGATATGCGGGTGTCCCTGGCCACCGTCTACAACACCCTGCACCAGTTCACCGAGGCGGGCCTGCTGCGCGAGGTGGTGGTGGAGGCCGGGCGGTCCTACTTCGACACCAACGTGTCGGACCATCACCACTTCTTCTTCGAGGGCAACGGCCACCTGATCGACATCCCGGGCGACGCCCTGGCTGTCAGCGGCCTGCCCGACGCGCCCGCCGGCACCCGGGTCGCCCGCGTGGACGTCATCATCCGCCTCAGCGACGGAAACTGAACGGCGGACGGCATCCTCCCCATCCTTCAAACGGTTCCCTTCCGGGCGAAGCGATAGTTTAGAATTTCTCTAGACGAATTGCCCCGCCGGCTTGGGCGTGGCATGATCATCGCCCGCATGAAAGGCCACCGCAGATGGCCGCTGAAGGTTTGCGTGAACCCTGTCGTGGAGGACTGTTGCCATGTCGCTCAAGGGTACCAAGACCGAAAGCAACCTGAAGGAAGCGTTCTCGGGCGAAAGCCAGGCCAATCGCCGCTATCTCTATTTCGCGCAAAAGGCCGACGTCGAAGGCTACAACGACGTCGCGGCCGTGTTCCGCTCCACCGCTGAAGGCGAAACCGGCCATGCCCATGGCCACCTGGAATTCCTGGAAGAGGTCGGCGACCCGGCGACGGGTGAGCCCATCGGCTCCACCGACCTGAACCTGAAGGCCGCCATCGCCGGTGAGACGCACGAATACACCGACATGTATCCCGGTATGGCCCG
Source organism: Nitrospirillum amazonense (assembly GCF_007828035.1). Classification (GTDB taxonomy): domain Bacteria; phylum Pseudomonadota; class Alphaproteobacteria; order Azospirillales; family Azospirillaceae; genus Nitrospirillum; species Nitrospirillum amazonense. The sequence continues at coordinate 490,391 of NZ_VITV01000004.1, forward strand.
CACCGCCCGCGATGAAGGTTTTGATGAGATCGCCGACTGGTTCGAGACGCTGGCCAAGGCGGAGAAAAGCCACGCCGGCCGCTTCCAGAAGGCGCTGGACCAGCTGAACAGCTGACCACGGCCCCCGGTAAAGCCTGATCTTCCCCAGCCCTATCCCGACGCCGTTTCTTGGATGCAGGCCGGCGTCGGCGGAGGTGCGCCCATGCGCGAAGGCAGCCTGGAGGCCCCCGTCCGCCACCCGGTGGATTGGCAGAACCCGGACTTTTATGACGAGGCGCTGCTGGATGCGGAGATGCGGCGCGTCTTCGACGTCTGCCATGGCTGCCGCCGCTGCTTCAACCTGTGTGACAGCTTCCCCCGCCTGTTCGACCTGGTGGACCATTCCCCGTCGGAAGAACTGGATACGGTGGAAAGCAAGGATTTCGCCAAGGTCGTGGACGCCTGCACCCTGTGCGACATGTGTTTCCTGACCAAGTGCCCCTATGTGCCGCCGCACCCCTTCAACCTGGATATCCCCCATCTGATGCTGCGCTATCGCGCGGTGCAGGCGCGCAAACACGGCGTCCCCTTCGCGGTGGACCAGATGACCCGCACCGACCGCAACGGCCGTGTCGCGGGCAAGGTGGCATCCCTGGTGAATTGGGCCACAGCCACCGGCAACCGGTTGACGCGCCGCGTGATGGAAAAGGTGGCGGACATCGATGCCGCGGCCAGCCTGCCCAAGTTCCAGGGCCGCAGCTTCGTCGCACGTGCGGCCGACGACCCGCCGGCGGTCAACCCGATGGGTCCGGCCGCAGGGCGCAAGGCGGTGTTCTACGCCACCTGCTTCGTCAACTTCAGCAACCCCGGCATCGGCCAGGCGGCGCAGTCCGTCCTGGCGCACAACGGGGTGGCGACGGACGTGGCCTATCCCGCCTGCTGCGGCATGCCCCAGCTGGAACAGGGGCGTATCGAACAGGTGGTGGAAAACGCCGGCCTGGTCGCCCGTCACTTCAGCCGCTGGATCGACCAGGGCTATGACGTCATCGCCCTGGTGCCGTCCTGCGCCCTGATGCTGAAATTTGAATGGCTGCACCTGGTGCCGGCGGACCATCCCGACCGCGCGGCGGTGGAGCGGTTGTCCAAGGCCACCTTCGACATCGCGGAATACATCGTCGACATCGCCCAGAAGGAAGGGCTGGCCCCTGGCCTGCGCCCGCTGGAGGGCGGTGTGACCCTGCACATCGCCTGCCACGCCCGGGCGCAGAACATGGGGCAGAAGGCGGCGGAGATGCTGCGCCTGATCCCCAGGGACGCCGAGGGCGGGCGGATGGGCCCGGCCGAGCTGAAAGTGGTGGAACGCTGCTCCGGCCATGGCGGCAGCTGGGGCGTCATGAAAGGCAATTTCGAAACGGCGCTGAAGGTGGGCAAGCCGGTGGCCAGCCAGGCCGTCAAGAACGCCAAGCATTACCTGGCATCCGAATGCCCGCTGGCGGGCGAACACATTCGCCAAGGGGTGGAGCGGCTGGATCCGGCGCGGGCGGCATCCCTGGAGCAATTGCACCCCGTCGAAATCTTTGCCCGGGCCTATGGGCTGTAAGACCTTTGGGGCATAGTCCGGGCGCGTTCAGGAGACCCCATCATGACCCAGGCCCCCTCTCCCGTTTCCAGCCGGCGGCACGCCATCGGCCGGGACGACATCATGCCCATGGACGAGTACGGCCGGATACGGGCGGAGCGCCGCCGCGCCCTGGTGGCTGTGAAGCGTAACCGCCGCCTGGCGGTGGGGCCCTACGCCACCTTCCATTTCGAAAGCTATGAGACCATGTGGTCCCAGGTGCATGAGATGCTGTTCATCGAGCGTGGCGGCGAGGCCCAGATCGAGGATGAACTGCGCGCCTACAACCCGCTGATCCCCAAGGGGCGGGAGCTGGTGGCCACCATCATGTTCGAGATCGACGACCCCCTGCGGCGCAAGGCGCTGCTTGGGCGGCTGGGCGGGGTGGAGAACACCCTGTGGCTGGAGTTCGCCGGCGAAAAGGTGCGCGGCCGGCCCGAGGCTGACTTGGACCGCACCTCCGCCGCCGGCAAGGCCTCCAGCGTGCAGTTCGTCCACTTCCCCTTCACCGACGCCCAGGTGGCCCTGTTCCGCCAGCCGAGCACGCGGGTGGTGGTGGGCGTCGACCATGACCAGTACCCGCACATGACGGTGATGCCCGAGGCTGTGCGCGCCGCCCTGGTCGGCGACTTCGATTGACGGGCATGAAAAAGGCCGGCGCCCTGGCGGGGGCCGGCCTTTTGTCCTGATGGGATTGCGTTGCCTACCTGACGGTTTCCAGCGGCCTCACCGGCGCTTTCGCGCCCACAGGTGGATAGGGGCTTTCGGTGTCGAACATGTCGATGCTGTCAGGATCGTAGGGGAACCAGTTGGTGGGCTTGTCGTCCGACCCCGGCGTTCCCGGCGGCACAGGCGCCAGGCTGTGGCCGGAGGGTTTGCCCGGGCCACTCTTCGCCACCACCTGGTGCAGGCCGTAGATGGCGGCCAGGCCCAGGGTGGGCCCCAGGATCATCAGGCTGGCCCCCCAGGCCAGGATGGCGATGTCCATCTTCAGGCCCAGACCGGGCAGCAAGAGCTGGGCGGCGCCGTACACGGCCAGTTCGGACATGCCGAAAACCAGGCCAAGGCCGATCGCGTTGAAAGCAGGCACATCCTGAAGGATCTGAGCGTCCTTTTTCATAGCAGCCTCCCTATTTATTACAGGAATGATGCGCTCACTTTTTCGATTCCGCCACTACCCATTTGGACGTCTGAAAAAGACAGTCCCAGTCTTTCGCAATTGCGAAATAAACCTGGTTCAAACCGGCACCTCTTTCCTTAACGCCCAGATCCCGTGTTAAGGTCCCGCGATTTCGCGGTTTGGGTCGTTCGGCTTTCAAGGATGGGCGGGCATGGATCAGGCGGGTGGTTTGCGGGTTTTGCTGGTCGGGGGGACGGGCCTGGTGGGCGCCCATGCCCTGACCATGCTGCTGGAGTCGCCCAAGGTGGCCCAGGTGGTCAGCCTGGTGCGTACGCCCACCGGCCTGCGGCATGCCAAGCTGCGCGAGCTGGTGGTGGACTTCGCCACCCTGACCGACCTGCCGCCCGACGTGCAGGTGGATGCCCTGCTGTGCGCCCTCGGCACCACCCGCAAGGATGCCGGCAGCGACGCCGCTTTCCAGGATGTGGACCTGAAGTATGTGGTGACGGTGGCCAAGGCGGCGCGCCGTGCCGGTGCCACCTTTTTCGGCGGCGTCTCCTCCGTCGATGCCGACTCGACCTCCCATCGCCTGTATTTGAAGACCAAGGGCATGATGGAGGATTACGTGGCCACCCTGGGCTTCACCTCCCGCCACTTCCTGCGCCCCTCGCTGCTGCTGGGCAAGCGCAGGCAGGACCGGCCGCTGGAACGGTTCTTCCAGCTGCTGGCGCCCGTGGTCGGCCCTTTCCTCAGCGGGCGCCTGGAAAAGTACCGGCCCATCCCGGCCAAGGTGGTGGCGGCGGCCCTGGTCACCACCGCCAGCCAGCCGGCCATCGGCGGCGTGCGCACTCATGAATACAGTGCCATCCGCTCCCTGGCGGGGATGTGACTTAGGCCATCAGATCAGCGGCACTCAGCCAATGGATGCGGCCGAAGCCCGCCACCAGGTGGACCTGGGCTATCTCCAGCCGCCAGAAGCGGAAATCGGGGAAGTCGGCATAGAGCGCGGCGCTGGGATGGCGGTCCAGGTAGACCGCGCGCGCGGCCTCCGCCGCCTCCCCGGCCAGGGCTTCCGCCCGCCCCATGACGGACAGGCGCGGGCCGGTCAGCGGGTTTTCCCGGCCGGCGGTGTCCTCGAACAGCAGGGCGGCGCGGCCGTCCTGGCGCAGGTTGCGGGTGTGCAGCGCCAGTTCCGACAGCAACAGCAGGGGCCGGCCGCCGCCATCCAGCGCCACCAGCACCAGGGACGGGTAGGGCCAGCCGGCCATGGCCGCGGCGTCATCGGCCGAGCCCGCGACCAGGGTGGTCAGCGTGGCCTGCGGCCGGGTGGCCAACAGGTCCAGGGCGGTTTGCCGCGCCTCGGCCGGGGCGCCGGCGGGGCCCGCTTGCGGGGGTATGTCGGGAGGCATTGTCACCGGCGTCACTCCACCCATTTCTTTGGAACCGCCCCGCCCCTTGCGGACTATTCCTCAAGTGGCAGGGGCGGCTGCATACTTCGCCGTAATCATGCCATAGTGCCAGGCAATCTGGTGAACTGGGGCTGTCCCCCGACTTTAGTCGGGATGGGACGGCCGGGGCAAAGTGGGAAGAGGGGAAAACTCCGTGGTTCAGACCATCGCGCTGGTTGACGATGACCGCAACATCCTGACCTCCGTCTCTATCGCGTTGGAGGCCGAAGGGTACGAGGTGCGCACCTACACCGACGGGGATGAGGCCCACCGCGCGCTCAGCTCGCGGCCGGTGGACTTGGCCGTGCTGGACATCAAGATGCCGCGCATGGACGGGATGGAGCTGCTGCAGCGCATCCGCCAGAACTCGGCCATGCCCGTCATCTTCCTCACCTCCAAGGATGATGAGATCGATGAGTTGCAGGGCCTGCGCATGGGCGCCGACGACTACATCAAGAAGCCCTTTTCCCAACGTCTGCTGATCGAACGCATCAAGGCCCTGCTGCGGCGCGAGGTGTTGAACGCCGGCGGCGGCAAGGGGACGGTGGAGCCGGGCTCCGTCATGGTGCGGGGCGAGCTGGTGCTGGACAACGCCCGCCATTCCTGCACCTGGAAGGGGCAGGAGATCGACCTGACGGTGACGGAATTCCTGCTGGTGAAGGCGCTGGCCCAGCGTCCGGGCCATGTGAAAAGCCGCGACCAGCTGATGGACGCCGCCTATGGCGAGCACATCTACGTCGACGACCGCACCATCGACAGCCACGTGAAACGCCTGCGCAAGAAGTTCAAGGTGGCCGACGCGGACTTCGCCCAGATCGAAACCCTGTACGGCGTGGGCTACAAATACCGCGACGCCTGAGGCAAGGTAGATGCTCAAGGATATGCTGGGACGACGTGCGGCCCCCGCCGGGGGGACCGCGGTGGCGCAGGAGATGGCGGCCGCGCCCCTGCGGCGCGGCGCCCAGGCGGAGGCGGACGGTGACGCCAAGCCGGTGGTGCGCGCCCGCCGGCGCCGGTCCTATGGCGTCATTTCCCCTCTGACGCGCCACATCCTGACCGTCAACCTGCTGGCGCTGGCCTTGCTGCTGTCAGGCCTGCTGTATCTGGAGCGCTATCAGGACTGGCTGGTGCAACGCCAGCTGGACATCCTGACGACCGAGGCGCGCATCTTCTCCGGCGCCCTGGGCGAAGGCGCCATGGAGCCCAGCAGCGATGAGTTCAACGAGCCTGCGGGCACGATCTCCTGGACGCTGGCGGCCCAGATGGTGCGCCGCCTGGGCGACACCACCGACACCCGCTTCCGCCTGTACGATCCCAAGGGCAAGCTGCAGGCCGACAGCCGGGTGCTGAGCCTCGCCAAGGGCACCCGCGTGCAGATCGAGGAACTGCCGCCCCTGCCGGACGGCAATCAGCTGACCCAGCTGGGCATAGACCTCTACAACGCCATCGTGCGGGCCCTGCCCACCCGTGATCATTTGCCGGTCTACGCGGAGAACCGGGCGGCCGACGGCAGCCATTTCCCCGACGTGCAGAAGGCCCTGAACGGCGAGGCGGCCACCCACGTCTGGCGCGTGGCCGGCGATGCCGGCAAGCAGGACATGGTGCTGACCGTGGCCGTGCCCATCCAGCGCTATAAGCAGGTGCTGGGCGCCGTGCTGATCAGCCGCAGCGGGTCTGAGATCGATACCGAGGTGCGCGAATTCCGCGTGAACATCCTGAAGGTGTTCGGCGGCGTCATCGTGCTGACGGTCCTGATGTCCATTTATCTCGCCAGCACCATCGTGCGTCCCATCCGCCGGCTGGCGGCGGCGGCCGACGACGTGCGCTACGGCCATGGCCGCCAGGCGGTACTGCCCGACTTCTCCGGCCGGCATGATGAAATCGGCGACCTGTCGCAATCGCTGCGCGCCATGACATCGGCCCTGTGGGACCGCATGGACGCCATCGAGCGCTTCGCCGCCGACGTGGCGCATGAGATCAAGAACCCCCTGACCTCCATGCGCAGTGCTGTGGAGACGGTGCAGCTGGTGAAGGATGAGACGCGGCTGCGCAAGCTGCTGGGCATCATCGCCGACGACGTAGGCCGCCTGGACCGCCTGATCAGCGACATCTCCAACGCCAGCCGCCTGGATGCGGAGCTGAGCCGCGCGGAGGCCAACTCCGTCGACCTGCGCCGCATGCTGACCATGTTCAAGGATATCCATGAGAACACGCTGGGCGCCGCCCCAGACGGGGGGGAGGAGGATGGACCGCCGCCGGTGACGGTGGACGTGGAGCTGCCGCCGGCCAGCCGCAACCTGGTGGTCCCGGGCATCGAGGGCCGCCTGACCCAGGTGTTCCAGAACCTGATCTCCAACGCCCTGTCCTTCTCCCCGCCCGGGGGCAAGGTGGTGCTGGCGGCCAAGGTGGTGGGCGACAGGGTGGAGATCACCTGTACCGACGACGGTCCCGGCATCCCGGCCGGCAAGACCGAGGCCATCTTCGACCGCTTCTATACCGAGCGGCCGGCGGGCGAGAAGTTCGGCACCCATTCGGGCCTGGGCCTCTCCATCTCCAAGCAAATCGTCGAGGCCCACAACGGCCGCATCTTCGCCACCAACCGCACGGACGCGACCGGCAAGGTGTTGGGTGCGGTGTTCACGGTGCAGCTGCCGCGGGGCTGAAATCTCTCGTACGCGCAATTAAGTTGCTGGATCACGGGCCATTGCGCATGGCGGGCATCAGGGCGCGGCGGCGCGGCCGGTCTTGAAATCGCCGCCAGGGCCGGTATCGTCGGCGGCCTACTCGCCCTTGGGTCCAACCGGGGTGAGCCCAGCTGACATGAGAGCGCCGCCCCATGAGCTTGAACACCTACCGCGCCGGTCCAGACGAGCACGGCCATTTCGGTATCTACGGGGGGCGCTTCGTCGCCGAAACCCTGATGCCCCTGATCCTCGACCTGGAAAAGGCGTACACCGCCGCCAAGGACGACCCGGCCTTCAAGGCCGAGATGGGCTATTACCTGAACCAGTATGTCGGCCGGCCCAGCAAGCTGTACTTCGCCGAACGGCTGACCAATGAACTGGGCGGCGCCAAGATCTATCTGAAGCGCGAAGAGCTGAACCACACCGGCGCGCACAAGATCAACAACTGCATCGGCCAGATCCTGCTGGCCAAGCGCATGGGCAAGACCCGCATCATCGCCGAGACCGGCGCCGGCCAGCACGGTGTCGCCACGGCCACCGTCTGCGCCCTGTTCGGCCTGCCCTGCACCATCTACATGGGCGAGGTCGACATCGCCCGCCAGCAGCCCAACGTCTTCCGCATGAAGCTGCTGGGCGCGGAGGTGAAGCCCGTCACCTCCGGCTCGCGCACGCTGAAGGATGCGATGAACGAGGCGCTGCGCGACTGGGTCACCAATGTCGGCGACACCTTCTACATCATCGGCACCACCGCCGGCCCGCACCCCTATCCGGCCCTGGTGCGCGACTTCCAGTCCATCATCGGCCATGAGGTGCGTGAGCAGATGATGGCCATGGAGGGCCGCCTGCCCGACACGCTGGTCGCCTGCATCGGCGGCGGGTCCAACGCCCTGGGCCTGTTCCATCCCTTCCTGGACGATGCCGAGGTCGCCATGGTGGCGGTCGAGGCCGCCGGCCACGGCATCGAGACGGGCGCGCACGCGGCTTCCCTCACCGGTGGGCGGCCCGGCGTGCTGCACGGCAACCGCACCTACCTGCTGCAGGACGGGGATGGGCAGATCCTGGAGGGGCATTCCATCTCCGCCGGCCTGGACTATCCGGGCATCGGGCCGGAGCATTCCTGGCTGCACGATGTCGGCCGCGTCACCTATGTCAGCGCCACGGACACGGAGGCGCTGGGCGCCTTCCAGCGCCTGTCGAAGGTGGAGGGCATCATCCCGGCGTTGGAATCCGCCCACGCCCTGGCCGAGGTCATCCGCCGCGCGCCCACCCTGCCCAAGGACCACCTGATGGTCGTGAACCTCAGCGGCCGGGGCGACAAGGACATCTTCACCGTCGCCCGCGAACTGGGGGTCAGCCTGTGAGCAACACGAATTCCCGCATCGATCGCCGTTTCGCTGCCCTGAAGGCGGAGGGCCGCGCCGGCCTGGTCGCTTTCATCACTGCCGGCGATCCCGACCACGATACCTGCCTGGGCCTGCTGAAGGGTCTGCCGGGCGCCGGCGCCGACCTGATCGAGCTGGGCATGCCCTTCACCGATCCCATGGCGGACGGCCCGGCCATCCAGGCCTCCACCCTGCGGGCGCTGGCCGCCGGCGCCCGCATGACGCGCACGCTGGACCTGGTGAAGGCCTTCCGTGAGGGTGATGCCGACACCCCCATCATCCTCATGGGCTATTACAATCCCGTCTACGCCTATGGCGTGGACCGCTTCCTGGCCGACGCCAAGGCGGCCGGGGTGGATGGCCTGATCGTCGTCGACCTGCCGCCGGAGGAGGATGGCGAGCTGTGCCTGCCGGCCCAGGCCGCGGGCGTCAACTTCATCCGCCTGGCGACGCCGACCACGGACAAGGCCCGCCTACCGGCTGTGTTGGCCAACACCTCGGGCTTCATCTACTACGTTTCCATCGCCGGCATTACCGGTGCCGGTTCGGCCACCAGCGACGCCATCGCCGCCGCCGTGGCCCATCTGAGGACGGGGACCGACCTGCCCGTGGCGGTGGGTTTCGGCATCACCACCCCGGACGGGGCGGCCGACGTGGCCCGGGTGGCGGACGCCGCCGTGGTGGGCAGCGCCATCGTCCGCCGGCTTGAGGCCAACCTGGACGCGGACGGCAAGGCCAAGCCCGGCCTGGTGCCCGACGTGCTGGGTTTCGTGGGGGAGTTGGCGGCCGGGGTGCGCGGCGCGCGGAAATAGGCTACAAGATCGGCTTTCACCTGTCCCGGGGGCGCGCCATCAGGCGCCGCCCCCGCTGGTGTTTGTCAGCGCCGGCCCTGGCCAGGCGAATGTCTTTAAGGTTAAGCACATGAACTGGCTCACTAATTTCGTCCGCCCCAAGCTTCAGGCCCTGGTGTCCAAGAAAGAGGTGCCGGATAACCTCTGGCACAAGTGCCCATCCTGCGGCGCGATGATCTTCCACCGCGACTTGGAAGAGAACCTGCACGTCTGCCAGCACTGCGGCTTCCACATGCGCCTGGACCCCATGCAGCGCCTGAAGATGACGCTGGACGCCGGCTTCCAGACCATCGAGCTGCCCAAGCCGGTGGTGGACCCGCTGAAGTTCCGTGACCAGAAGCGCTACACCGACCGCCTGAAGGACGCGCAGTCCAAGACCGGCCGCCCCGACGCCATCGTCGTGGCCCACGGCCGCATCGACGGCCGCCCGGCGGTGGTCGCCGCCTTCGACTTCACCTTCATGGGCGGCTCCATGGGCATGGCGGTGGGCGAAGGCCTGCTGGCCGCGGCCAAGCTGGCCGTGCTGCAGCAGGCGCCCCTGATCGTGGTGCCGGCTTCCGGCGGCGCCCGCATGCAGGAAGGCATCCTGTCGCTGATGCAGATGCCGCGCACCATCATCGCGGCCGAGATGGTGAAGGAGGCGGGGCTGCCCTATCTGGTCATCCTGACCGACCCGACCACCGGCGGCGTCACGGCCAGCTTTGCCATGCTGGGCGACATCCACATCGCCGAGCCCGGCGCGCAGATCGGCTTCGCCGGCGCCCGCGTCATCGAAAGCACCATCCGCGAGACCCTGCCGGAAGGCTTCCAGCGGTCGGAATACCTGCTGGAACACGGCATGGTCGACATGGTGGTGCACCGGCGCGAGATGAAGGGCATGCTGTCCCGCCTGATCGACCTGCTGCGCAGCCCCGGCCCCGGTGCCGACGTGGTGCGCATCCCCACCGAGCCGTCGCGCCCGCGCCCGGTGCCGGTGACCAGCCGCTAAGGCTGCGGCTTGAACGGAGGGGGGCATCCCGTGTCGGATCTGGACCAGGTGCTGGCCCGGCTGGGCCAGCTGCATCCCAAGGTCATCGACCTGTCGCTGGACCGCGTGAAGCGCCTGCTGGACCGGCTGGGCCGGCCGCAGGACCGCCTGCCCCCCGTCGTCCACGTCGCCGGCACCAACGGCAAGGGCAGCACCATCGCCTTCCTGCGTGCCATGCTGGAGGCGGCGGGCCACCGGGTACATGTCTACACCAGCCCCCATCTGGTCCGCTTCAACGAGCGGGTGCGCCTGGCCGGCCGCCTGGTGGATGACGCGGCCCTGGTCACCCTGCTGGAACGGTGCGAAGCCGCCAACCAGGGCGACCCCATCACCATCTTCGAAATCATCACCTGCGCCGCCTTCTTAGGGTATTCCGAGGTGCCGGCCGACGTGCTGCTGCTGGAGACGGGGCTGGGCGGACGGCTAGACGCCACCAACGTGGTGGACCGGCCGGCGGCGGCCGTCGTCACCCGAATCTCTTTCGACCACACCCAGTTCCTGGGCGACACGCTGGCGGCCATCGCGGGCGAGAAGGCCGGCATCTTCAAGGCCGGCTGCCCCGCCGTGGTGGGCCCGCAGGCGCCGGACGTGCCCCTGTCCGTCTTCCGTGACCGCGCCGCCGCGCTGGGCGCGCCGCTGGCCGTCGCCGGTGCGGACTGGTCGGCCCTACCCACCGCCGTCGGTTTCCGCTTCGAAGGCTTTGGCCGCACGCTGGACCTGCCCATGCCGGGCTTGCTGGGCGCCCATCAGATCGGCAACGCCGGCACCGCCATCGCCGCCTTGCAGCACCTGCCCCTGACGGTGCAGGACGCCGACATCGTCACGGGCCTGGCCACGGTGGAGTGGCCCGGCCGCCTGCAGCGCCTGACGCGCGGGCCCTTGGCCCAGCTGCTGCCCGGCACGGAGCTGTGGCTGGACGGCGGCCACAACGACTCGGCGGGCGAGGTGCTGGGTGTGCAGGCGGGGCGCTGGACCGGCACCGGGGAGGTGCTGGATCTGGTGGTGGGTATGATCACCAGCAAGGTGCCGGCGGACTTCCTGCGGCCCATCGCCCCCTACGTCCGGCGCCTGGCGGCGATATCCATCCCGGGCGAGGACGCGACCCGTCCCGCCGCCGACATCGCCGCCGCCGCCCGCGCGGTCGGCATCACCGACGTGACCGAGGCCGGCAGCGCCGCCGAGGCCATCGCCGGGCTGGCGTCCCGGGGGGCGGCCCCGCGCACCTTGATCTGCGGGTCGCTCTACCTCGCGGGTTCCATCCTGGCCGACAACGGCTGACGCGCCGCCGTCACCAATGCACCTCCAGCGTGCCGCCGATGGTGCGCGGCGCGCCCAGGATGGCGCGGTTCTGGGACGTCAGGACGTACTGGGCGTAATGCTCGTCCGTGAGGTTGTTCACGAACAGGTAGGCGCCCCAAAGCCCCGTGTCGTAGCCCACGCGGGTGTTGGCGATGGTGCGGGCACCCACACGGTATTGGCCCTGCGTCGCGCCCACGGCGGTGAAGACCGCATCGCGCCAGTTGGCGTTGAGGTTGGCGACGAAGCCGCCGCCGAAATGCAGGTTCACGCCGCCCGCCACCGTCCAGTGCGGGGCATAGGGAAACTCGGACCCCGTCAGGTCCACGGTGGCGCTGCCGCCATTGGGTATGTGCAGCTCATCGAACTTGGTGCGCAGATAGCCGACGGAGGCGTACCAGTCCACCACCGGGCTGATCTTGTGCGTGGTTTCAAGCTCAACGCCGTAGAGGTGGGATTTGCCGGCGTTGACGGTGTTGTAGTCGTAGACGTTGTCGCTGAAGCGGGCGGTGACCTGCTGGTCGCTCCAGTCCGTGTAGAAGGCGTTGGCGTTCACGGCCAGCGACCCGTCCAGCCAGGTGGAGCGGACGGAGCCCTCATAGTTCCAGCTGTATTCCGGATCATAGGGCACCAATGCCGCGTGGGCGGCGTTCTGGCTGGATCCGCCGGAACGATAGCCCCGCTGCACCGTGAAGGCCGTCACCAGGTCCGGCGTCCAATCCATGGAAACACCCGCCTTGGGCAGGAAGGCGTCGAAGGTGCGCTGGTTCGACGCGGTGGCCGAGGCCGCCTGGGCGACGATGCCGGCCACCCCCCGGTTGATGGCCTGGACGGCCAGGTTCAGCGGCGTCCCGGCGGCGCCGAAGGCGGCGGGGTCGGGATAGGTGCCGGTGAACTGCGTGGCCGTGCCGGCGCCATACCGGTTCTGCTCATGGTCGTAGCGGAATCCGGCCAGCAGCGACAGCCGGTCGGTCAGGCGATAGCGCCCGTCGCCGAACAGGGCCGCCGTCTCCACCTGTTGCGGTTGGTGGGCCTGGTAGTACACCGGGATCACGGGCAGGACCTTGCCATAGGCGGCGCTGATGGCGCTGGCGGTGGCGGCTGGGAAGCCGGCGCCCCGCAGCAGGTTGGTGATGGTCGTCAGCGGCGTGGTGACGGTGACGTGGCTGTCGGCGTCGACGGCCAGGTCGCGGTTGTAGTACCACCCGCCCAGCAGGCCGCTGAACCGGTCGCCCGCATAGTTCAGGCGCAGTTCCTCGGTGTAGGTGGTGGCCTTGGTCTTGTTGTCGACCACCTCAATGTCCGCCGGGGTGCCGTCGCTGTCCTGGCTGGCGTCCTGACGCAACCGGTTCCAGGAGGCGACGTTGGTGATGGTCAGCGCGTCGCTCAGCTTATAGGACAGGTTCAGGGTGGCGATGTCGGTATCCACCTTGCCGATGTTGGGGCGGTTGGAGAATGAGGTGCGGTGGTCGTAATAGTCCGGCACATCGGTGCGGACATATTGGTAGAGATAGCCGCCGTCGCGCCGCGTGCGGTCATAGCTCAGCACCGCCGTCAGGTCGGGCAGGGCCTTGGGCGTCCATTTCAGCTTGCCGCGCAGGTTCAGGGACCGTAGCGCGTCCTCGCGGTCGCCCAGCACCTTGTTCTCAATGATGCCGTCGTTGACGCGCCGCTCCGCCGCCACCCGCAGGCCCAGTTCATCCGCTACCAGCGGTCCGCCGGCCGCGGCGGAGAAGGTGCGCTCCTGCTGGTCGGTCCATTGCACGCGGGCGTCGCCGGCCCAATAGTCGGCGGCAGGGTCGCGGGTGGTGATGACCACGGCGCCGGCCATGGCGTTCAGACCCTGGATGGTGGACTGCGGCCCGCGCAGGATTTCCACCTGCGCCACGTCCCACATGTCCGTCGGCCCGCCGAACAGGGCGGCGCCGGGTATGGGGGCCCCGTCGACATAGACGGTGGCCGCGTCGGCGTTGCCGGCATTGGACACGCCGGTGTTGCCGATGCCGCGGATGGTGAAGCCGGCGGCGCCGTAGGTCTGCGCGACGTTGGCCGTGCGGTCGTAGATGTCCTGGATGGTCTGGATGTTTTCCTGGGCGATGCGCGCCGGCGTGGTGACGGCCACGCTGGTCGTCGTCTCCTTCAGCGTGCGGTTGGCCTTTTCACCCGTGATGATGATGTCGTCCAGCGCCTCGCCCTCCGCGAGGGCATCCCCTGGGGCGGCGGCAGGCGTGGCCTCAGCGGCCAGCGCGGCCCCTGAAGGCGGCCAGGACAACGCGATCATGGCCAATAGCAGGAAGGAGTAGGTTGTTTTCGCTCGCATTTTCGTCCCCGTCTTTTGTCGGGACCGTAAATGCTATGAAACTAAGAATCAATATCATTATTAACAAGATTTTTAGACGTGGGTTGATGCGCTTCCCGGGAAGGCGGGCCTCAAGATGTGGCCCCGTGCGAAGCGCAAAGAAGAAGGCGGGCGCCCCGGGGACGCCCGCCTCTCTCTACCCGGCACATCCCGACCCCGGCGGGCCGGTTCAGATCACAGGTTGGACTTGACCCAGTCGGTCAGGGCCTGCTTGGGCAGGGCGCCGACCTTGGTGGCGACCACTTCGCCGTCCTTGAACAGCATCAGGGTCGGCACGCCGCGCACGCCATATTTGCCCGGGACGTTGGGGTTGTCGTCGATGTCCAGCTTGGCCACCGTCAACTGGCCGTTCAGCTCTTCGGCGATGGACTCCAGGGACGGGGCGATCATCTTGCAGGGACCGCACCAGGTGGCCCAGAAATCGACCAGCACCGGGCCGCCGGCCTTCAGCACGTCGGTCTCGAAGCTGCTGTCCGTCACCTTCACCGTATTCTCGCTCATAACGCTATCCTTGGCTGCTAGGGCCCCAGGGCTTGGGGGTTCCTATGGTGGCCCTACCTAGTGCGGGTAGGTGCGCGGCGATTCCGCGCCCAGTTTCACCGATAAATGTAGGTGCCCTGGGCGGGTATGGTCAAGGCGGGCCCGGATGGGGGTCAGGGCGGTGGCGGGGGCCCCTTGAAAAGCGGCAATACCTTCCCCTCTCGGTCCTAAAACGCAGAAAATGCCCAGTCGAAGACGGTGCGGGCTCAAGGTCATGGTATCGGGCCCGCGTACGCCGGGCCGCCAACGGCGGCGGGCCATCCTTGAAGACGGGGACGTTGGGCCATGGCCCGGTTGTTATGCCATCCTTGCTCGGTCTCTTTTCCGAGTCGTTTGAACTATTTTAACGCGACATCTATAGGCTTCTTTCCCTGGAGGCACGCGGGACGCACGTCCATCATGGGGGACGTGGCGCTGGCCCGGGATTTGCTTACAGAATTGTCCAGGGCCAGGTCGTGGCAGACTGGGTGGAATTGGGTTTCATCACGTCCCGTCACAATTAATCATTTGTCTGGCATATTTCCTTTGGATAGGAGAGGCTGGGGTTCGCCCCCCCAAAATGGGGGAGCGGGCGGGGCCCGGGGGACAGCGGGGGGCGGCGGTTTCTGGGATGAGCCAAGCGAAAAGTCTGGATATTTCGCCGGGTACGTTTGGTGAGCGGGGAATTTCCATTCCCTTCACCACCCCGATGCTGAGTCAGGCCCGCATGCGGCCCACCCGCCAGGGCGAACCGGAATTCCTGCTGCCCAGCTTCAACGGCGGCAAGGGCATGTACATCATGCCCTGGCGCTCCCTGCCGGCGGTCATGACCGTCACCCTGCATGACAGGCTGTTGTACGACGCCCTGCTGGAACTGAAGCAGTATTCGCCCGACACCGTGCGCCAGGCGGTATTGGCCGTGCAGGCGACGGGCGTGGCCGGCGGCGACGCCTCGCTGGCGGCGGAAAAGACCCTGGCGCTGGATGCGGGTTATCAGGCGCTGACCCAGTTCACCCTGGTTATCGAATTGCTGAAGCTGGCGCGCATGGACCCGGGCGAGCTGCTGGCCACCGGCATGACCGGTTCCGAAAGCCGGCGCCTGATGCGCGCCGCCCTGGGGCAGTTGGGCCAGCGGGCCAGCCTGCCCGTGGAAGAGATGGTATCGCGGGTGGAGGCTCTGGCCACGCTGATTGCCCCCGTGGGCCTGCCGCAGTGCCAGCAGCTGGGACGCCTGCGCATGGCGGTGGGCGAACTGGAGCGCACCCGCGCCAGCCTGCAGCGCTGGGGCGCCACCGACTTTTCCGAGGTCTCGCAGCTGGCCGATTTCGTGGCCGAGACGGCCAAGGCGGCGCTGGACATGTCGCGCGACCGGCTGGCTCGGCTGGACGCCCGCTGCCGCGACCTGGGCGCCATCGCCGGCGATTTTCGTGCACTGCGCACCGCGGTGGCGGAGGATGTGACGCGGCTTGGCTGGCTCATGGACGGCTGGCCCTTCCTCATCCGCCTGTGGGACAGCGTGTCCGACAGCCCGCTGGAGACGCAGCAGTCCACCATGGGTGAGCTGTTCCGCCTGGCCCCCCTGATCCCGGTGGGCGAGGGTGGCAAGGAGCCGTCGGCCTACGACCTTGAGGTGCTGGGGAAGATACAGACGCGCTGGCTGCGGATGGGCGAGGACTGGCGCACCGGCGCCCTCGACATGACGGCGGTGATGCGGATCGAAGCCTTGAAGGCGACGCTGTCATGACCGACGCGGCCATCGCCCAGTGGCAGACCCTGGCGCGTGATGCCACGCGGCTCAGCGACGCCAAGTTCCTGCAAATCTACGCCCTGCTGGAACAGCTGGGGGACAAGCCCGGCATCGCCGGCGCGTTCGACGCCATGCGCCCGCGCCTGACCCAGCTGCGCCCGCCCCGCCGGCCCACCGTCTCGCGCCTGTTCTTTCGACCGGCGGAGGATCTGTTCGACGACCCCGGCGTCTATACCCGCCGGCTGCAGCGGGTATCGCGCGGCACCTTGCCCACCGCGTGGAAGCTGGTGCGGGCACGGCTGGACGGCGGCATGGTGGATGGCGTCGCCCAGGGCATCCTGAAGGCCGATCCGCGCGATCCGCGTGTGATGGCCCGCGTCGCGGCCCCCCTCTGGGAAGCGGGCGCCCAGGCGCTGGCGGCCATCGCCGACGAGGCGGAAAACAACCTGCGCTTCATGGTCGACAATTTCGGCCGCGACGACGACGTGCTGCGGCAGATCCAGACACTGCGCGACGTGCTGCTGCTGGGCGGCGTCATCGAGGATTTGAAGCAACGCCTGCCGGAACGCCCCATCGGCGACCTGGCGGAAAGCCATGTCGAGGCCATCAAGGGCGTCATGGCGCAACTGGGCGGGGCGGAAAGCCCGCAGGCCGCGGCGCCCGTGTTGCTGGTGCTGACCGCGCGCATGCTGCGCCCCGGCGTGGTCCTGAAGATGCTGACCGACATGCGCGTGACCGGCAACAGCCAGGCGCAGCGCGACGCCCTGACGCGCGACCTGTCGGGCGTGGTCGTGGGCAACCTGCTGCGCCAGACCGGCACCATGGCCAAAGCGCCGGAGCCGACGCCGGGCGCCGCCCCGCCTTCCAAGGATCCGGTGCAGCAACTGGGCTCCCTGGCCGCGGTGGCGGAGCGGCTGACCGATGGCCTCACCTCGGTCAACGACAGTGTCGCCATCCTGCGCGACAAGAAGATCGTCGATCGCGTGGCCGCCGCCCGCAGTGAGATCGGCGAATTCGTGCTGACCACTGTGCTGGGCAACGTGGAAAAGACCCTGGCCGGCCTGATGTATTCCGCGGGCGGCGTCTCCACCCCGCCCGACGAGATGAAGAAGGCGGAGGCCACGGTTCTAGCGCTCAAGCGCTCCGCCAAGCTGGCGGGGCACCTAGGCATCCAGCGCGAGGTCGCCGCCAAGATCACGGAAATCCGGCGGGAGATCGAACGCCAGGCTGACCGCATGATGGCCGCGCCCGGCGCCCGGGGCGATCCCGAGGTTCGCCGCCAGATGTTCAACAACCTGCGCCTGGTCGAAATCCTGGCCGGCTCGGACGAGGCGGAGCGGATGTACCGCGAGTGGAACCGCCGGTTGACCTGACGCCAGTTGATCTGACGCCAGTTGATCTGACGCCAGTTGATCTGACTGGGGCCCGCCGGCCGCCTCAGCCGTTGACCGCCCTCTTCAACGATTTCTCGATCTGGCCGCCGCAATAGCTGTCGCCGTAGCGCCTGACCGACTCCTTGTCCCAGGCGGCCAGGGCCGGCGTCTGCCAGACCCGGCGGCTCAGGGCCGCTATCCCCGGGGCCGTCTCGTCCAGGATCGCGCCGATGCGGGGGAGGACCCGGCGCAGGGTGGACCACAGGGTGGCGGTGACAATGTCGGCGACGCCAATGGCGTCCCCGCCCAGCATCAGGCCATGGTCGCGTTGCAGGCCGTGGCGCTGGCCGGTCGCCTCGAAGATCGACATCCAGCGCCGCAGCCGGGGGACGAAATCCGCCCATGTCGCGGGTGTCCACATCTCCCGCCCGCCGTTCAGGGTGATCTCGTCGATCACGTCGTTGGCGTCGGCCACGATCTTGAGGGTCATGGCCCGGCCCTGCGGCGAGGGCGGCAGCAGACCCAAGGTATCGCCCAGGTAAAGGGCGATGGCCGGCATCTGCGACACGGTGAAATCCGCAGCAGCGTCCACCAGCACGGGCGGACCCATGAAGGGCGCCGGTTGTTCACCCGCGGCGTCTTCCATCACCGCCACCAGAGTGCTTACCTCGGGTTCGTCCCAGGTCTTGCCCGCATGGGCCAGGATGGCGCGGATGAACTCCCCCCGAAAGGGGACGGGCCAGTAGTACAGGGTATAGTCAGACATCGTCAGGGCTCCTCCGGTAGGCTGGCGGGCCAATGACCCAGTTATCCCCCCTCTTGGGTAACTCCCGGCGCGCGATAAGGTTCAGCCCAAAATGACGGCGTCCATGCGGGCGGGATCGACCTCGGTGATGAAGGGGCCGTCGGTCCACAGCAGCAGACAGCGGATGGCCAAGTCCGGATAGATGCGCCTCAGGGCATCCCGGTAAGCCGCCATCTGCGAGACGTACAGGCCGGGAATATCCTCCGCCGTGCGGGGCGGCGGGCGGTTGGTCTTGAAGTCGACGATCTTGACTTCCGTCTCCGTCACCACCAGCCGGTCGATCTGGGCCGCCAGGGGGCGCGTGCCCACCGTGCCCACCAGGGGGACTTCCGACCGGCTGTCGGGACCGAACAGGTCGGCGAATTCCGGATGGTCCAGCACGCGCAGGGTTTCCGACCAGATTTCCTCCCGCGCGGCTTCGTCCAGGCCATGGGCCGGACGGTCCAGCCAGCGGCGGGCGGCCCCGGGCCGGGACGCCACCGGCATTTCCGGCAACAGCTGCAGCAGCTTGTGGATCAAGGTGCCGCGCTTGAAGCGGCGGGCCTCTTTCGCCTCGCCATCGCCCAGGGGCGACCGCACCGCCGGTTCCTCCCCATCCGGGCGGGAGGGGGCCAGCGGACGCGACGGTGCGGGCTCGGCCGCCGGCGGGGCCAGCAGCCAGGCGGGGGCGGGGGGCACCGCCTCGGCACCGTCGCGCGCGGCGCGTTGGGGGGGCGGGGGACGAGTCTGCGGCTCCGACAGCACCCGGCCGTCGCCGGCCCATCCCTGGCGTGACACGGCGGTCAGGTCGAAGGCCCGGCTGGGCGCTACGGCGGCCAGCGCCCGTTCCGTCAGCCGGAACCAGGTGTCGTCGCTGGTGGCCGTCTTGCCCTCATAGCCGCAGATATGCAGCCGGTCCTCCGCCCGAGTCAGGGCCACGTACAGTAGGCGGCGATATTCCTGGTCGCGCCGGCGATCGGCGGCGGCCCGGGCGGCCCGAGCTTTGGCGTCCTCCTGCTCCCGCCGGGGGGCGTACAGGGGAACGCCGGGGGCGGAGCCGCTCCCGGCGTCGCCTTCTTCGTTTCCGTGGGGCCACAGGATGCGGGGGCTGGTCACCGGCTTGCGCGTCGTATCGGGCAGGATAACCACCGGCGCCTGCAGGCCCTTGGAACCGTGGACGGTCATGATGCGCACCTGCCCGCCCTCCGGGCCGCGGTCCTTGGCGCCCGTGTCCAGCTCGCGCTTCACTTCCGTCTTTCCGGCGGCCAGCCAGTGCAGGAAGGTCTGCAGGGACGGCGGATGGGCACGGTCAAATCCCAGGCACAGGCTCAGGAACTCATCCACCGGGTCGATGGCCTCCGCCCCCAGGCGGCCCAGCAGGGCGCGCCGGCCGCTGACCGGATCGGCCGGGCAGGGACGGGTCAGCAATCCTGCGAACAGCTCATAGGGGGCGGTGTAGTCGACCTCGCCCAGCAGGCGGCGCAGCCAGGCATAGGCGGGCTGGAAGCGCGGGTCCGTTTCCGCCCGCTTCACCAGGGCCGGCCACAGGCGGCCGCCGCGCCCGTGCGCCAGGGTGAACAGCGCTTCCTCATCCAGGCCGATGAAGGGGCTTTTCAGCACGGTGGCCAGGGTCAGGTCGTCTTCCGGCATCAGCAAGAATTGGCCCACCGCCATCAGGTCCATGACGGCCAGCTGCTCGGTCAGCACCATGCGGTCCACGCCCGCCACCGGCACCCGCCGTTCCTTCAGCGCGCGCACCAGCTGCTGGACGAAGGCGTTGCGGCGGCGGACCAGCACCAGGATGTCGCCGGCGGTCAGGGGCCGGCCGCGCGCCTCCAGCACCTCCCCTTTGGCGATCCAATGCGCAATCTGGTCGGCGATAACGGTGGCCAGGCGGGCCTGGGGCCTGTCCTCCGGCTCATGGTGCAGGGGCGGGGACCAGGCCGGCGTGTCCGCCCCGTCGCCGGGCCGCACGAGGGGCCACAGCTCCACCGTGCCCGCCATGCCCTGGCGGAAGGGACGGTGACGGATGGCCTGGGCCGATACGCCGTCCCGGGCCTCCTGCTGCGCGAACACCGTATCCACCGCTTGCAGCACGGCGCCGACGGACCGGAAGCTGGTTTCCAGGTCAACGATGGCCCAGGGGCGTTCCGCCTGCTGCACCCGCGCCTGGAAGGTGCGGCGCATCCGGGCGAACTCCGCCGGGTCGGCCCCCTGGAAGCTGAAGATGGATTGCTTCTCGTCGCCCACCACGAACAGGGTGCGCCGGGCCTGCGACTGGCCCTCGCCGGCGAAGAACTCCTCCGCCAGGGCGCTCACCACGCGCCATTGCTCCGGGTTGGTGTCCTGCGCCTCATCGATCAGGATGTGGTCCAGGCCGCCGTCCAGCTTGTACAGCACCCAGGCGCAGGCCTGGGCGTCGCCGGTCAGCAGGGCGCTGGCCGCCAGGATCAAATCGTCGAAGTCCAGTTGCGCCCGGCTGTCCTTCCAGCGCTGATAGCCTTCCAGCATGCTGCCGGCCAGCGTCAGCAGGCTGGCGGTGGAATGGGCGACCGTCACGGCGCGCAGGCGCTCCTGCAGCGCCACCAGGCGCTGGCCTTCCTGGGCCAGGATGTCGGCCGTGCGCGGGTTGGCCGCCAGCGCGCCCTTGGTGGCCAGGCGGGAGCGCACCATGCCGTCGGCCGTCAGGAACAACTGGCGATAGGCCGCGATGTCGGTCAGGCGGCGCTCGATCTGGTCCAGCCACAGCTGGATGCCCTGGCCGCGCTCCACATCTGTCGCGGTGCCCATGGCCAAGGCGGAGCAGGCGGCGCGCAGGCCGGGGAGGTCCAGCACCTCGTCCCGGCAACCGGCGGCCAGCACGCTTCCCTCCGTCTCGCCCGGATCGACCTCCAAATGGCGGAACAGGGCGGCGACGGTGCCGTCCAGCCCGCCATGTCCTTCCAGGATGCGGCGGATGCGGCCGCGCTGGGCCACCAGGTCGGCCAGCAACTCGGCGAAGCTTTCCTCGTTCAGGGCGCCGGCCAGGCGCTTCAGGGCCCGGCCCAGGGGCGTGTCCGGCCGGTCCTGGGCGGACGCCAGCATGTGGGCCTGCGCCTCGGCCAGTGCTTCCGCCGCCGTGCGATCATCCATGACCTGGAAATTGGGGGGCAGCCGCGCCTCCAGCGGGAAGCGGCGCAGCAAGGACTGGCAGAAGGCGTGGATGGTCTGGATCTTCATGCCGCCCGCGGTGTCCAGCACGCGGGCGAACAGGCGGCGGGCGATCAGCACCTCATCCCGCGTGGGCGGGCGGCCGTTCAGGTCGGCCAGGGCCTGCGTCAGGTCGCCATCCGCCATGACCGCCCAACTTGCAAGGCGTTCTGCAATGCGGTTGGCCATTTCCGCCGCAGCCGCCTTGGTGAAGGTCAAGCACAGGATGCGGCCGGGCTCGGTGCCGGCCAGCATCAACCGCACCACCCGGTCGGTCAGCACCTTGGTCTTGCCGGTACCCGCCGAAGCCCCCACCCAGACCGACGTATCGGGGTCCGAGGCCTGGCGCTGCTTGACCGTGGGGTCGATCGGGCGATCCTGGGGGCGCGCCTCGCTCATGCTTCACCCCCGTCGCCCACCGACCACTCGGCCACGCGCGCCAGGTGCAGATAGTCGGAATAGCGCGGCGCCATGCCGGGCCGGGGCTGGGAGCGGTAGGGGGTGGATTCCTGGTCGAACAGGTCGATCAGCTGGCGCAGGCCTTCCACCGCCTCCGCCGCCAGGCGGGCGGGGTCCAGTTTCAGGGCCACCACCTGCCCGGCGGGCTCACCCCCCGTCAGGCGCCAGAAGGCCAACTGCTCCACCACCGGCGCCCGCAGGCCGAAACCGCCGGACAGGGCGATGGCGGCTTCCAGCGGCAGCTGCGGGGCGAAGCCCAGCTCCACGTCCTTGGCCCGGGGCGGGGTGCCGGTCTTGTAGTCGATGATGGCGACGGACCCGTCGGGGTGGCGGTCGATGCGGTCGGCCTTGGCGATGATCTCGAACGGCTTGTACGCCGTCTCCAGGGTGAGGATGCCCTTGGCCTCGGTCGCCAGGGGCTGGACACCGCCGGCCCGCCGCTCCCGCTCCAGCGCCAGGAACCAGTCGGCGATGCGCTCGAACCTGGGCCACCAGAAGGTCTCCAGGCTGGGCTGACCGCTGTAGGGGGCGAAGGCCAGGCGGCCGAAGCGCAGCAGCTGCTCGCGCGCGTCCTCGGGCAGCAGGGTGCCGGGGTTGGCCTTGATGAAGTCGTCCAGCGCCTTGTGGATCATCGTGCCGCGGTCGGCCGCCCCCGGATCGGCATCCAGCGGGTCCAGCGCCTCCAGGCGCAGGACGTGGCGGGCGTAAAGGGCGTAGGGGTCGCGCATCCAGGTCTCGATCTGGGTGACCGACAGGCGGCGCGGCCGGGCGGCCACGGGCGGGCGCGGTTCCGGCGGGGCGCAGGGGCGCACGGCCGCCGGCGTGTCCATGGCCTCCGCCCAGGCGGTCCAGCGGCCCATGGTGATGCTTAAAGCGCGGGGGCGGCCCAGCGCCTTCAGCACCGTGTCCAGCCGCAACAGCCAGCGCGAGGGCACGGTGGGCGTGCCCTCCACCCGTTCCGACCGGGTCAGCACCACGGTGGCGGCGCCGCAGGCCTGGGCGAAGTCGTGCGCCGTCTGGCCCAGGTGCCGTTCCGGCGTGGGCAGGCCGAAGCGCTGGCGCATGGGGCGCGACAGCCAGGGGTCGGCCTTGGGCTGCGGCGGCCAGGTGCCCTCGTTCAGGCCGCCCAGGATCATGACGTCGAACTGCTGCAGCCGCGCCTCCAGCAGGCCAAGGATGTAGAGGCGCGGGTGCAGGCCATAGCGGGGGCGCACCGCCCGGCCCACCATCAGGGCGCTGATGACGGCGGCATAGTCCGGCCCGCCCAGCTCGGGGAAATCGTGCCCGGCGTCCTGCAACTCGTCCACGAAGGCCGCGGCGGCCTCGCCATCATCCAGGCGCCACAGGCGCTCGGCGCCCGATTGCGTGTCGCTGGCGGCCAGGGCCTCCGCCGTGCGGGCATGCAGGTCCAGCCAGCCGGCCAGGGCCTTGCCCGTGCCGCTCATGGCCGCCAGCAGGGGCCGCAGGATTTCCTCCAGCCCGTCGATGAAGGCCGACAGGCGGGCGCGATGGGCGTCCGGGTCGCCGTGGCTGTCGAAGCGCCGGGGCTCCGCCTGGGCCAGGGCCAGGCGCAGGCCCTCGAAGCCATCGGCCGGCCGGGGGCCGCGCAGCACGGCCCGTTCCAGGTCGCGCACCTGGGCGCGGAAGAAGGATGGGTTCTGCCCGCCCGCCGCCAGGGGATGCTTCAGCAGGGACAACAGTGCCAGGGGGGCCGGCTCCGCCGCCCAGTCGGCCAGCAGGCGCAGATAGCTGCCCACGGCACTTTGCGTCAGTGGCAGGCCGGCGCTGTCGTTGACGGCGATGTCCCAGCGCTTCAGCGCCAGGGCCACGCGGCGGGCCAGGTCGCGGTCGGGCGTCACCAGGGCCGCCGTACGGCCCGGCGTCTCCAGCACCTCGCGCATCATCAGGGCGATGGCGCCCGCCTCTTCCTGCGGGGTGGCGGCATCCAGGCGCGACAGGCCGGCCAGGGCCTGGTCGGTCACCGCCGCCAGGGCGCTGGCGGACAGGTCCTGCCAGGCCTCCGTCGTGCCGGCGGGGCGCAGGGCCTCCGCCACCAGGCGGGCGCGGGCGGGGGCGCTGCGGCGGTGGGTCATGACCTCCGGCAGCGGGTCGGGCAGAGGCCAGGGCCGCACCGCGCCCCGGCGGATCTCCAGCCGTTCCAGCAGGCGCTTCAGCCCGTATTGCGGGTGGGCCTCGTCCAAATCCTGCCAGGTGGCCTCATCGCAATCGAGGTCCAGGCCGGGCAGGACGACGGCGCCCTGGGGCAAGGCCGCGACCACCGCCAGCAGGTCGGCGGTGGCGGGGATGCTGCCGGTGGAGCCGGCGGCGATGACGGGGCCGGGCGGCGGCTGGGCGCGCCAGGTTTCGGCCAGGGCCTTCAGCCGCAGTTCGCGTTCCTTGGCAGGATCGACACCCCCCTCGTCCGCCAATAGCGCCGGCCAATGCTGGGTGATGATTTCCAGGAAGCGCAGGGTCACCTGCCAGTGCTGGGCGTAGTCGTCCGGCACCAGGCGGGCCAGATCCTCGAATTTGCAGCCCTCGGTCTGCACCTCGTCCAGCAGGCGCGCCAATTCACCCGCCAGGCTCACGGCCTGGGCGGGGGTGGCGGCTAGGTCGGGGGCGCGCATGACCAGGCGGGCCAGCAGCAGCTGCCGGCGCAGGGCGGGCACGGCCTGGGGCAGCTCTGTGCCACCCTGGGTGAACACCACCTCGTCCGTATCCACGTCGCCCAGGGGCGACAGGCGGGGCAGCAGGATGGGCTTGCCGCCCGACAGGCGCAGGAAGGCTTCCCGCAGGGAGCGTACGGCGCGCACCGTGGGCAGCAGGACGGTCAGCCGCGACAGGGCCAGCGGGTCATCGCCCACCCGCGCCAGGATGCCGGCCGCCAGCGCGTCCACGAACGGCAGCCCCGGCGCGATGGTGAACAGGGATGTGCCGGTCTCTTCCCCCGATGCGGCAGGCCACGTCATAGGGTCAGGGCTCGGCCTTGCGCGGCTGGCTCAGCTTGGCGTCGTGCAGGATGGGGTGGCCCAGCAGGGTGTTCACCTCCTCCACCGCGTCGGGCGTGCCGACATGGAACCAGACGCCGTCGTGGCGCATGCCGTACAGGCGCCCCGCCTCCTCCGCCTGTTGCCAGAGCCTGAGGTTGGAGAAACGGTTTTCGGTGATGGCGTGGTACAGCTCCGGCTTCACGATGTGCACGCCGGCGAAGACGAAGGGCGCCAGTTCGCCCTCGGCGCGATAGCGCAGGCGGCCGTCGGCTTCCATGTGGTAATCGCCGGGGCCGTCATAGCCGACGGCGGCCACGGTTGGCATCATCATCAGCAGCACGTCCATGACCGCCGGGTCCCAGGTGGCGGCCAGCCGCTTCAGCGCCGGAATGGGCCCGTCCAGCCACAGGATGTCGGCGTTGACGACGAAGATGGGATCGGCGCCCAGGTGGGGCAGGGCGTGGCGTACGCCGCCGCCCGTCTCCAGCAGGTCTGCCTCGGGCGACAGGGTGATGGCGGGGCTGGACCGGCCCGCCAGATGGCTTTCGATCATGGCGCCCAGGTGATGGGTGTTCACCACCGCGCGTTCCACGCCGCTTTCAGCCAGCCGGTCCAGGGCGTGGTCCAGCAGCGGGGCGCCGCCCACCTCCACCAGCGGCTTGGGCCGCGTCAGGGTCAGCGGTCGCATGCGCAGGCCCAGGCCGGCGGCCAGTACCATGGCGGTGTGGGGGACGGAGGCGGCGGGGGCGGGGTTGGCAGCGGCGGCGATAGAGGCGGACATCGCGTCAGAAACTCCGGACGATGGTATCGGCATCAAGGTTAGCGGGCAGATGGCGTTCCACCCAGTGGGCAATCGGCGACAAGGCGGGGTGGCGGATGGCGCCGGTGAACTGGCCCCACACCCGGGGCAGGAAGGACAGCTGCGGCGCGCCGGTGGTGGCCTGGATCAGTTGCGCCACCCGACCCAGGATGCGGGCGTGGCGCACAGCGCCCAGTATGGCGGCGGACGCCCTGAAGGTCCCCTGGTCGATGTCGGGGAAGGCGGCCAGATAGCGCAGGGTCATGGCCTGGCGCAACGCCTCCGGCACGTCGCGCCGCGCATCCTCCAGCAACGACACCAGATCGTAGGCGCGGGGGCCGATGCCGCCATCCTGGAAATCCAGCAGGCCGCAGGCGGCCACGCCGGCCCGGCCTTTCAGCCGCATCAGGTTGCCGGGGTGGTAGTCGCGCAGCAGCAGGGTGGGGGGTAGCGACAGGGCCGCGGGCAGCACCCCCTCCCACGCCTCGGCCAGCTCGTCCCAGGCGCCGGCCGGCAGGGCGCGGCCGCGCACCACGGGCGCGAAGGCGTCGGCGAACAGCATGACCTGGTCGCGGAACAGGCCGACGTCATAGCGCGACAGATCGGGGGCGGAGGCCGGCACGAAACGCTGGTGCAGGGTGACCAGCACGTCGGTCGCCACCTCATACAGCGGCTGCCACGGCTCTTCCCCGCTGTCCAGCAGGCGGGCGTAGTCGTCGCCGCCCAAATCCTCGATCAGCAACAGGCCCTGCGGCTCGTCGCCGGCCAGGATGACGGGGGCCGACAGGGCACAGTCGCGCAGCAGGCCCGCGATCTGGACGAAGGGCGGCACTTGGCTGGCGGCCACCTCGTCGCGGCAATCCATCAGGATGGCGGTGGCGTCGCGTCCTTCGCCTCCCGGCCGCGTCAGGCGCTCATACCGGCGGGCCGACCAGTCGGCGCCCATGGGCTGGCGCCGGGCCGTACCCCAGCCAGCCTGGTCCAGGAAGCGGCGGATGACCGTCTCGCGGGGCGGGGTGTCGCGTCTCATGGCTCGGCAGCTTTCCCAGTCTCAGGGGCCCCAGTCTCGGGGGGGCCAGTCTCGGGGGGGCCAGTCTCGGGGGTCCAATCAGGAGTATCCAGGCGGCTGGCCCAGGTGCCTTGACCCGTCAGGGTGGCGCGCCGGCTTTCAGGTCCGGTGATGGCAAGGTGCAGGTCAAGCCGGTTGGCAGGCAGCAGCGCGCCCAAGCGCACCGGCCATTCCACCAGCGCCACGCCCTCATGAATAACTTCCTCCCACCCCAGTTCCAGCACCTCATCCGGTTCCGTCAGGCGGTAGAGGTCGAAATGCCACAGGGGGAAGCCGGGCAGGTCATAGGTCTGCACCAGGGTGAAGGTGGGGCTGGGCACCTCTTCCTCGGCATCACCCAGGCTGCGGATCAGGTGGCGGGCGAAGGCGGACTTGCCGGCCCCCAGGTCACCCGACAGGGCCACCACGTCGCCCGGCCGCAACAGCCGGCCCAGCCGCGCCGCCAGGTCGGCCGTCGCCTGCTCATCAGCCAGATCCAATGTCAGCGCGTGGGGCATGGGGCTCCTGAGGGTGGGATGGCGGGGTGGAATGGCGGGGGGCCGCCGGCGGATACTGCGGCGGCGTACGTTACCGGAGCAAGCATCCAGGCGGGACGCATCCCGCAAACTGGGCCCCGCAAACTGGGCAGTTGATTAGCGCATCAATTCGCGTGATGAAAGCAACCCGAACCGCCGACCGGCCGTGCGTACCCCTTTGGGCGCACCCTGCGCCGCCGGTCCCCGCGTGCCGTATGCCCAAGTGCCGTTTCAGGAGTAGACCAGACCCATGTCCAGCCAGCTTGAGACCATCGCCCCCGGCGGCGTCCACCGCACCGACGTCTGCATCATCGGCGCCGGCCCCGTGGGCCTGTTCGCCATCTTCGAATGCGGCATGCTGAAGCTGGACTGCCACGTGGTCGACGCGCTGGACATGGTGGGCGGCCAGTGCACCGCGCTCTACCCCGAAAAGCCCATCTATGACATTCCCGGCTATCCGCAGGTGGAGGCGGCCACCCTGATCGACCGGCTGGCCGAACAGGCCGCGCCCTTCAAGCCCAACTACCATCTGGGCCAGCAGGTCACGACCCTGACCCCGGGCCAGGATGGCCGTTGGCTGGTGGGCACCGATAAGGGCACCACCATCGACTGCCGCGCCGTGCTGGTCGCCGCCGGCTGCGGCGCCTTCGGCCCCAACAAGCCGCCGCTCGACGGCCTGGGCGAGTATGAGGGCAAGTCGGTGCACTATCTGGTGCGCCGCCGCCAGGATTTCGCGGGCAAGCGCGTGGTCATCGCCGGCGGCGGCGACAGCGCCGTGGATTGGGCCATTTCCCTGTCGGAGGTGGCGGAGCGGGTGATGGTGGTGCACCGCCGGGCCAAGTTCCGCGCGGCACCCGAAAGTGCGGCCCGCCTGGACCAGCTGGCCAAGGACGGCGTCATCGACATGGTGGTGCCCTACCAGTTGGCCGGCCTTGAGGGGGAAGGCGGCCGGCTGAGCGGCGTGAAGGTCGCGACGCTGGAGGGGGAGGAGAAGACCCTGCCCGCCGACGCCCTGCTGGCGTTCTTCGGCCTGGCCATGGACCTGGGCCCCATCGCCAGCTGGGGCCTGAACGTGGAACACCACCATGTGGCGGTGAACCCGGCCACCATGGCCACCAACGTGCCGGGCGTCTACGCCATCGGCGACATCGCGACATACCCCGGCAAGGTGAAGCTGATCCTGTGCGGCTTCGCCGAGGCCGCCATGGCCGTGCACGCCATCCACCCCCTGGTCCACCCGGGCGAGGCGCTGCACTTCGAGTACTCCACCAGCCGGGGTGTTCCCGGCAGTTAAGTGTTCCCTCAAGTGCCGGGCGCGGGCATCCACCCGCTGGGCTCATCCTCAGTTTCCAATCCACCGCGTTTCCCGGAAACTTCCCGTGGACGCGGTCGCGTTCTAGAGGGAAGAAAGGGGACTGGG
Organism: Nitrospirillum amazonense; assembly: GCF_007828035.1. GTDB lineage: Bacteria > Pseudomonadota > Alphaproteobacteria > Azospirillales > Azospirillaceae > Nitrospirillum > Nitrospirillum amazonense. The sequence continues at coordinate 519,019 of NZ_VITV01000004.1, forward strand.
GAAGTGCTCCTGCCCTACCGGCCTTCCTCCCGCACGATCAAGCGGTCGATGGCGTCGGACAGCGGGGGCAGGTGTTCCAGCACACTGTTCCACAGCACGCGGGTAGCCACCCGGCGGTCGGGGGGATGCAGCAGCTGGCCCATGGCCGCGATTTGGCGCCAGGGAATGTCCGGCTCCGCCGCCGTCACGTCGGGCGGCAATTGCCGGACGGCGGCCGACACCATCTCCAGCGAACGTTCCACCGCCCGCTGCAGGCCCCAGCTTTCGGCGAACTCCGGATAGGCGATGCCGGCGGTGATGCCGCTGATCCCATCCAGCATTTCACGCAGGTCGCCCAGGCGCAGAATGACGCTCCGCCGCATCGTCAGAACACGCGCAAGGCGTCGGCCTCGATCCCCGGGCGCAACTGGGGGTGCAGGCCGTCGCGGGTGGTGACTTCGGATTGCCGGCCCAGGATGGCGCGCACCTTGTCCTGGATGTCCGCCAGTTCGATCAGGCTGAAACGGGGGTTGTCGCTGTCCAGGAACAGGTCCACACCGCCTTCGCGCTCCGGCGCCGCCAGGCCACCCACCAGGAACAGATGCGCGACACCGGCCCGGTGCAGTTCGGCCTCATGGGCCCGCAGCTTGCTGACCGCCTGTTCCTGGTTCATCGCCGCCTCTTCAGCCGTTCTTGAGGGAAGCTAACATCTCCCGTCGCAGAATGGCATTGATACGGGATTGGTAGCCCTTGCCCTGGGACCGCAGCCAAGCCAGCACGTCGCTGTCAATCCGCACGGTGGTTGACGTCTTGGTCGGCTTGTAGAAGCGGCCGCGCACGGCGTCCTTCCAGAACTCATCCGGCAGCTCGGGGATGTCACTGGTGTCGATCTCGCTGTCCGGCCGTTCGGCCAGGGCCCGCAATTGGGCTTTTTCCTCCTCGGTCAACGGAGGAAGATCGGCCATTCGCATCCTAACGATCTTCGTGCTCATATTGGTGTCTTTCCATCCGCGTGGCTCTTCGCGCTGAAATGATCCGGACGACGGAAAGGCACCTCACTCCTCCCGCAGCAGCGGGGCCGCCGGTTGGCTGAGCGCCCGCCAGGTGGCGACCAGGCCTAGGGCCAGGGTGATGGCGGTGCTCAGCAGGGCGGTCAGCACCAGGGTCTGGGGCAGGAACACCCACTTCATGTTCATGACCTTTGTAAGCACGGCCCAAGCGGTCAGGGTGCCCAGCGCGCCGGAGATCACGGCCGTTACCAGGCCCAGGGCGCCGTATTCAATGAGGAAGGTGCGCAGAATGGTGGCTCGGACCGCCCCCAGCACCTTCAGCACCACGGCGTCGTAGACGCGGCGGCGGTGGCCGGCGGCGATGGCGCCGGCCAGCACCAGGGTGCCGGCTACCAGGGTCACGGCCGCCACCACCCGCACCGCCATGCCGATGTTGACGATGATGGTGGACACGGTGGCCAGCGCCTCCTTCACCCGAATGGCGGTGATGTTGGGGAAGGCCTGGATGACGGCGCGCTGGATGGCGGCCTCGGCCTCCGCCGGAGCGCGCACGGTGGCCAGGTGCGTCTGCGGCGCGTGCTCCAGCACGCCGGGGCTCATCACCAGGGTGAAGTTGATGCCTAGGGTGGTGAAGTCCAGGTCGCGCACCACCGCCACCTCCGCCTCGATCTCGCGGCCCAGGACGGACAGGGTCATGTGGGCGCCGGGGCCGATGCCGAAGGCCTGCGCCACGTCCTTGGAGATGGCCAGCTTGGGCGGCCCGCTGTAGTCCGCCGGCCACCAGGCGCCGGCCACCACCTTGTCGCCGGCGGGGGCGGCGGCCTGGTAGGTCACGCCGCGATCGCCGTTCACCACCCACTTCTTGTCGGGGTCGTGCACCTGCTCCTGCGCTGGCTTGCCCTCCACCCGCACGATGGTGCCGCGCAAGCTGGGCGTGGTTTCCAGATCGTGCGCGCCGGGCACGGCCAGGACCGTCCGGCGGAACTGGTCCAACTGGTCGGGCTGGATGTCGACGAAGAAGAAGCTGGGGGCGTTGGCTGGCAGGCTCTCCCCCACCTCGCGGCGGAAGTTGCCCTCGATCAGGGCCACGGCCACCAGCACGGTCAACCCCAGGCCCAGCGACAGCACCACCATGCCCGACAAATTGCCCGGCCGGTGCAGATTGGTCAGGGCCAGGCGCAGGGCCGGCCGCCGGGGGCGCGGCAGCAGGCGGGCCAGGCGGGTGATGCCGGTGCCCGCGCCTAAGAACAGCAGCAGGGTCGCCGCCGCCCCGACGACGAAGAAGGCCGCCAGCTTTTGGTCGACGGAGGTCAGCACGGCCAGGCTGCCTAGGGCCGCCGCCAGCCAGGCCAGCGCCGCCAGCACCAGGGCCGGCGGCCGGCCCCTGCGCCCCGCCGACCCCTCGCGGAACAGCCGCGCCGCCGGCACGCCCTGCGCCTGCCCCAGCGGCCAGAGGGAGAAGACCAGCGCGGTGGTGAGGCCGAACAGCGCGGCCAGGGCCAGACGGCCGGGATAGACGCCAATCTCCGCCGTGATGGGCAGCAGGCCCGCCAGCGCGCGCCCCGCCGCCAGCGGCAGCACGGCGCCCAGCACCAGGCCGGCGGCGATGCCCAGCCCGGCCAGCGCCAGGATCTGCATCAGGTAGACCTGGAAGATCAGGCGGGCGGGCGCGCCCAGGCATTTCAGGGTGGCGATGGAATGGACGCTGGCGTCCATGTGGCTGCGCACGGCGTTGCCCACGCCTACCCCGCCCACCAGCAGGGCCGTCAGGCCCACCAGGGTCAGGAACTGGGCCAGCCGGTCGATGAAGCGGGTCAACTGCGGGGCGGCGTTGTGGAAGTCGCGCACCCGCCAGCCGGCATCGGGGAAGGTCTGGTCCACGGTCTTGGCCCAGGCGGCGGCGTCCGTCCCCTCCGGCAGGCGCAGCTGGTAGGACCAGTTGACCAGGCTGCCCGGCCGGATCAGCCCGGTGGCCGGCAGGGCGTCCATCGCGATCATCAGGCGGGGCCCCAGCGCGATGCTACCCGACCCTGCCTTGTCCGGCTCATGATCGATGATGCCGCGCACCTCCACCGTCGTGTCGCCGACGGTCAGCCTGTCGCCGGTCTTCAGCGACAGGCGGGTGGCCAGGGTATCGTCGACGAAGGCGCCGAAGACGCCATCGCGCGCCGCTAGGCGGCCCTGCACGTCGCTGCCCCCATCCGTCAGCGTCAGCCGGCCATAGAGGGGATAGCGGCCGTCCACCGCCTTCAGCTCCACCAGGCCGCTGGCGCCTAGGTCGGTTTCTCCGCCGGCTGTGTCCGCCGCCTTGCGCGCCATGGCCCGCATGTCGGCGGTGACGGCCACGGTGCCCTGGCCCTCCAGCCACTGGCGCTGCTCCGCCGTCGCTTCGCGGTAGAGGACGCGGACCGACGCGTCGCCGCCCAGGATGGCCCGGCCGTCCTGGGTCAGGGACCGCTGGATGCCGCCTGCCACCGACTGCACGGCGGCGATGGCGCCCACGCCCAGGGCCAGGCACAAGAGGAAGATGCGGAAGCCCCGGATGCCGCCGCGCAGTTCGCGCCGCGCCAGCCGTGCCGCCAGCTTGAGTTCGATGAGGCTGATCATGGCGGCCTCAGTCGGCGAGTGCTGCGCGCGCCACGGCGGTATCCTCCACCACCCGGCCGTCGGCCAGGCGGATGGTGCGATCGCAGCGGGCGGCCAGGCCGGGGTCGTGGGTCACCAGGATCAGGGTGGTGCCGTGGCGGCGCGCCTGGTCGAACATCAGGCGGATGATCTGCTCCCCCGTCTCCTGGTCCAGGTTGCCGGTGGGTTCATCCGCCAGGATCAGGCGCGGCCGGGGGGCGAAGGCGCGGGCCAGCGCCACGCGCTGCTGCTCGCCGCCCGACAGCTGGCCGGGATAATGGTCCAGCCGGTGGGACAGGCCCACGGCCGCCAAACCGTCGCGGGCGCGATCGAAGGCGTCGGCCTCGCCCGCCAGTTCCATGGGCAAGGCCACGTTTTCCAGCGCCGTCATCGCCGCCATGAGGTGGAAGGATTGGAAAACGATCCCCACATGATCGCGGCGGAAGCGGGCCAGCGCATCTTCCGACAGGCGGTTCAGCGTCTGGCCCGCCACGGCGACCGTGCCGCCGGTGGGCCGTTCCAACCCGCCGATGACCATCATCAGCGACGATTTCCCCGACCCGCTGGGCCCGACGATGCTGATCCGTTCCCCCGCCTGGATCGAAAGGTCGATGCCTTTCAGGATGTTGACGCGCCCGGCGGCGCTTTCCAATGTCAGGGTCAGGCCGTTCAATTCCAGGGCGGGCTGGACAGGGGGCATAGGCGCGTGGCTTTCGGGCTGAAGGTCTCCAGCCGATATGGCCCGGGCCCCTTTTATTTCAACAGGAATACCGGCAATGCGACTTTCCTTTCTACTCGCCTCGCTGTTGCTCGCCCCGCTGTTGGCCCTGGGCCTGGCGACGGGCACCGCCCAGGCCCGGCCGCTGAAGGTGGCGGTGCTGGGCGACAGCCTGTCGGCCGGCTACAACCTGCCGCCGGGCCAGGGCCTGACGCGCCAGCTGGAGGCGGCGCTGCGCCAGGACGGCTTCGATGTCACGGTGGGCGACACCGCCGTCTCCGGCCAGACCTCGGCCGGCGGCCTGGCCGGCTTGGACTGGATGCTGGGCGACAAGCCGGACCTGGTGGTGGTGGAACTGGGCGCCAACGACATGCTGCGCGGCATCGATCCCAAATCCACCCGCGCCAACCTGGACAAGATTCTGTCCACCCTGAAGGACCGGCACGTCCCCGCCATCCTGGCCGGCATGAAGGCCCAGCCCAACCTGGGCGCCGACTACGTCGCCGCCTTCGATGCGATCTATCCGGATCTGGCCAAGCAGTACGCGCTGCCCTTCTACCCCTTCATCCTGGACGGTGTGGCGCTGGACCCGAAGCTGACCATCGCCGACCGCATGCATCCCAACGGCGACGGCGTGGCCATCATGGTCCGGGGGCTGAAGCCGCTGGTGGCCAAGGCGCTGACGACGCTGAACGGTAACGCCGCGGCCGGCAAATAACGGTTACACCAGCTCCCAGGCCTGGCGTATGACAGGCATCAACCTCTCCCGTTTAGAAGGACCCGTGCCCATGGAATACCGCCGTCTCGGCCGCACCGACGTCACCGTCAGCGCCATCTGCCTGGGCACGATGACCTGGGGCCGCCAGAATACCGAGGCGGAAGGCCATGCGCAGATGGACTACGCCTTCGACCGGGGCGTCACCTTCTTCGACACGGCGGAGATGTACGCCGTCCCTCCCACGGCCGACACCTACGGCAAGACCGAGGAGATCATCGGCACCTGGTTCCAGGCTACCGGCCGGCGTACCCAGGTCTTCCTGGCCAGCAAGGTCAGCGGCCCTGGTCCCATGCCCTGGGTGCGCGGCGGCCAGCACCGGCTGGACCGCACCAACATCCACGCCGACGTGGACGCCAGCCTGCGGCGCCTGCGCACCGACTACATCGACCTCTATCAGGTGCACTGGCCGCAGCGGCCCCTGGCCCTGTTCGGCCGGGGCACGCCGGAAGGACTGTACAGCGACGGCGGCGTGCCCATCGAGGAGACGCTGGCGGCGCTGGGTGAGCTGGTGACGGCCGGCAAGGTCCGGCACATCGGCGTGTCGAACGAGACGGCCTGGGGCGTCATGGCCTATCTGCGCGCGGCGGAACGGCAGGGGCTGCCCCGCATCGCCAGCATCCAGAATGTCTACAACCTGCTGTCCCGCGTCTTCGACACCGACCTGGCTGAGGTGGCGGTGCGCGAGCAGGTGGGCCTGCTGGGCTATTCGCCCCTGGCCGGCGGCACCTTGAGCGGCAAGTATCTGAACGGCGCCATGCCGGCGGGCTCGCGCCGCGCCATCGACACCCGCGGGTCCCGCTACGGCGGGCCGGTGGTCGACCCCATCGTGGCGCGCTACCTGGACATCGCGCGCCGCCACGGCCTGAACCCGACCCAGATGGCGATATCCTTCGCCCTGCGCCAGCCCTTCATGACCGCCGTCATCATCGGCGCCACCAGCATGGCCAACCTTGAAAGCAACATCGCCGCGGCCGACGTTACGTTGAGCGACGCGGTGATCGACGAGATCGAGGCCGTGCACCAGTCCAACCCGTCACCCTGCCCGTAAGGACGGGGTCCCGAGGTATAGCGTCATGATCCGCCTGTTCGTGGGCCTGGAAATGCCGGAAGCGGTGCGGGACGCCCTGTCCCGCCTCACCGGCGGCCTGCCGGGGGCCCGCTGGGTCCCACCGGAAAACTATCATCTCACCCTCCGCTTCATCGGCGAGGTGGATGAAGGCGTGGCCCAGGACATCGATGAGGCCCTGGACCTGGTGGTGGCCCCTGCCTTCACCCTGACGCTCGATGGGCTGGGCCAGTTCGGCAAGGGGGAGAAGTCGCGCGTGCTCTGGGCCGGCGTGCGCCCCGAACCGGCGCTGGACCATCTGCAGGCCAAGGTAGAGAGCGCGGTGGTGCGGGCCGGGCTGGGGGCCGAGACGCGCAAGTTCAGCCCGCACGTCACCTTAGCCACCCTGGGGCGCGAGACGCCGGCGGCCCGCGTCGGGCGGCTGATGGAGGAACACGGCCTGTTCCAGGCGGGGCCGTTCCCGATCGACCGCTTCATCCTTTATGAAAGCGTGCTGGGCCGGCAGGGCAGCACCTACCATGCGGTGCGGGATTATCCGCTGGGCGGCTGGCGGCCGGGGGAAGGGGCGCCCTGACGCGCAGGCCCCCTCGCGCATAATTGCGCATGCGCCCGGGGTGCGGATGCCGTATTTCCTCTGGAATCCCCTCGATAGCCGGAGTCGAGCCCCGCCATGATCCAGCCTGCCCGCCGCACCTTCGTCGCCCTGGATATGCCTGAGCCCAAGGCGGCCCGCGCCCTGGCCCAACGGCTGGCCGGGCATGTCGGCGGCGTCAAGCTGGGGCTGGAATTCTTCTGCGCCGCCGGCCCCGACGGCATCCGCACCGTGACCGAGGGCCTGGACATGCCGCTGTTCCTGGACCTGAAGCTGCACGACATCCCCAACACGGTGGCGGGCGCCATCCGCTCCGTCATGCCCCTGGCCCCGGCCTTCATCACCCTGCACACCCTGGGCGGGGCCGCCATGATGCGGGCGGCGGTGGACGCCGCCGCCGACGCGGCGGCCCAGATGGGCGTGCCCCGGCCCAAGCTGCTGGGCGTCACCGTGCTGACCAGCATGAGCCTGTTAGACCTGGCCTCGGTGGGCGTGGACCGGCCGGTGGCGGACCAAGTGGCCCTGCTGGCGGATCTGGCCCATGTCGCCGGCATGGACGGCGTCGTCTGCTCGCCCAATGAATGCGCCGTGCTGCGCCGGCAGCTGGGCCCCGACTTCACCCTGATGGTGCCGGGCATCCGCCCCGTGTGGGCCTCGGCCAACGACCAGAAGCGCATCATGACCCCGGCTGCCGCCGTGACGGCCGGCGCCACCTACCTGGTCATCGGCCGCCCCATCACCGACGCCCAGGACCCCGTCCAAGCCGCGCAGCGCATCGTCACCGAGCTGGCGGCCTGAGAATTTAGCGCATTGCTCTTGGGCCCCGACCGGGGCCGCCGGAAGTTTCCGGGGAGCGTAGCGGACTGGAAACTGAGGACTAGCCAAGCGGCCGCAGGGCCGCGCCGGCGTTTGAGGAGCACGCACCATGCCCGTCAAGGTGAAGATCTGCGGGATCAATCATCCCGAGGCCTTGAGGGCGGCGGTTGACGGTGGCGCCCGCTACATCGGCCTGGTGTTCTTCGCCAAGTCGCCACGCAACGTCTCGCTGCCCCTGGCGGCGGAGCTGGCGCGCATGGTGCCCACCGGCGTGCGCACCGTGGGCCTGTTCGTCGATCCCACGGATGAGTTCCTGGACCAGGCCCTGGCCCAGGTGCCGCTGGACCTGATCCAGTTGCATGGGGAGGAGACGCCGGAACGGGTGGCCGCCATCCGTGCCGCCACCCGCCTGCCGGTGATGAAGGCGCTGAAGGTGGAGACCGCTGCCGACCTGGACGCGGCCTCGGCCTATGAGCCGGTGGCCGATATCCTGCTGTTCGACGCCAAGCCGCCGAAAGGCGCGGTGCTGCCCGGCGGCAACGGCGTCGCCTTCGATTGGACCCTGCTGACCGGCCGGCGCTGGTCCAAGCCCTGGATGCTCTCCGGCGGCTTGACCCCTGACACGGTGGCCGAGGCCATCCGCGTCAGCGGGGCCGAGGCGGTGGACGTGTCCTCGGGCGTGGAGGACAGGCCGGGCCACAAGGACCCCGCCCTCATCCGCGCCTTCCTGGACGCCGTGCGCGGCGCCTGAATGAGAAAAAGGGGCCAGGCGCGATGCCTGGCCCCCGAATGGCGGGTCAATATCGACTGGCCCAAAACCTCAGAACCGATCCAGTTCCATGGTCTTGCTCCAGGCCGCCACGAAGTCCTTCACGAACTTCTCCTTCGCGTCGTCGCTGGCGTAGACCTCCGCCACCGCGCGCAGCTCCGCGTTCGATCCGAAGATCAGGTCGACGGGGCTGGCGGTCCACTTCAGGGCGCCGCTGGCCCGGTCATAGCCCTCGTAGACGCCCTGGGTCTTGGTGGACGGCGTCCATTTGGTGCCCATGTCCAGCAGGTTCACGAAGAACTCGTTGTTCAGCGTGCCCGGATGGGTGGTCAACACGCCGGTCTTGGACTGCCCCTCATTGGCGTTCAGGGCGCGCAGGCCGCCCACCAGCACCGTCATCTCCGGCACCGTCAGGGTCAGGGTGTTGGCCTTGTCCACCAGCGCCTCGGCTGGGGACAGCCGGTTGTGGGGGCCGTAGTAGTTGCGGAAGCCGTCGGCCGCCGGTTCCAGGTAGGCGAAGGAGGCGACATCGGTCTGCGCCTGGGTGGCGTCGGTGCGGCCGGGCTTGAACGGCACCTCGACGGTGTAGCCCGCCTGCTTGGCCGCCTGCTCGATGCCCACGCCGCCGCCCAGCACGATCAGGTCGGCCAGCGACACCTTCTTGCCGCCCTTCGCGGCGCGGTTGAAGTCGGCCTGGATGCCCTCCAGCTTGGCCAGCACCTTCTTCAGCTCCGCCGGGTCGTTGACGGCCCAGTCCTTTTCCGGGGCCAGGCGGATGCGGGCGCCGTTCGCGCCACCGCGCATGTCGGTGCCGCGGAAGCTGGCGGCCGAAGCCCAGGCGGTGCGCACCAGTTCCGGCACGGTCAGGCCCGATCCCTGGATCTTACCCTTCAGCTGCGCCACGTCTTGGGCGTCGATCATGGCGTAGTCGGCGGCCGGGATGGGGTCCTGCCAGCTGAACACCTCCTTCGGCACCTCATTGCCCAGGTAGCGGGCGCGCGGGCCCATGTCGCGGTGGGTCAGCTTGAACCAGGCGCGGGCGAAGGCGGCGGCGAATTCATCCGGGTTCTTCTGGAAGCGCAGGGCGATGGCACGGAAGCCCGGATCCATCTTCAGCGACAGGTCCGTCGTGAACATCATGGGCGGGTGGCGCTTGTTCGGATCATGCGCGTCCGGCACCAGCTCGCCGGCGCCCTTGTCCTTGGGCTCCCACTGGATGGCGCCCGCCGGGCTCTTGGTCTGCACCCAGTCGAAGCCGAACAGATTGTCCAGGTACTGGGTGGTGAAGGCGATGGGGTTGGCGGACCAGGCGCCCTCCAGCCCGCTGCTGACGGTGTCGGCGCCGTTGCCGGTGCCGCACTTGTTCTCCCAGCCCAGGCCTTGCTTCTCGATGCCGGCGCCCGCCGGATCGCTGCCCAGGCACTTGGCCTCATGCGCGCCGTGGGCCTTGCCGAAGGTGTGGCCGCCGGCGATCAGGGCCACCGTCTCCTCGTCATCCATGGCCATGCGGCCGAAGGCCTGGCGGATGTCCTTGGCGGCGGCGATGGGGTCTGGGTTGCCGTTGGGCCCCTCCGGATTCACGTAGATCAGGCCCATCTGGGTGGCGGCCAGGGGGCCCTTCAGCTGGTGCTGGCCGTCGAAGCGCTGGTCGTCCAGCCACTTCTTCTCCGGTCCCCAGAACACCAGGTCGGGTTCCCATTCATCGACGCGGCCGCCGGCGAAGCCCAGGGTCTTGAAGCCCATGTTCTCCAGCGCGACGTTGCCGGCCAGCACCATCAGGTCACCCCAGGACAGCTTGCGTCCGTACTTCTGCTTGATGGGCCATAGCAGGCGGCGCGCCTTGTCCAGGTTGACGTTGTCCGGCCAGCTGTTCAGCGGCTCGAACCGCTGCTCCCCGCCGCCGGAGCCGCCGCGCCCGTCACCCACGCGATAGGTGCCGGCGCTGTGCCAGGCCATGCGGATGAAGAAGGGGCCATAGTTGCCGTAGTCCGCCGGCCACCATGCCTGGGGCGTGGTCAGGACCTTGTCGATGTCCTTCTTCACCGCCTGCAGATCCAGGCTCTTGAACTCGGCCGCGTAGTCGAACTTGTCGCCATAGGGGTTGGACGCGGCCTCGTTCTGGCGCAGCGGGCTGAGATCCAGGCGGTTGGGCCACCAGTCCTGATTGGACATCGGCTTGTCCTGCTGGGGCCTGTCCATTTGGGGCTTGTCCTGGGCATGGGCGGCGCTGGCCAAAGCCAGCGGCGATACCGCCGCCGACAGCAGCAGGGCGAAGGAAAGGGCGCGCGTGTGCATCGAAGTCTCCCTTGTGGGAAAGTCAGAACTCGGATGCATCTGCAGCTAACATGCTGGAAAACACGGAACAAACTAATTGATTCTATAATTCTTATAGGGAAAATCTATAAAGGAAATAAAAATGAAAACGCCGCTAATGGATAAGCGGCATAATTATTAACATAAGGCGGACCGTTGGCGTTAATAATTTGTGCGGCGCGGCAATTCTTCGGCATTGGACATGCCTGCCTAGTGTCGTGCCTCGCGGATCGCCTGCGCCAGGCGCTGGTAGGTGGTGCTGAGCGCGGCACCGCTACGCCAGGCCAGCACGATGCGGCGCTTGGCCTCCGGATCCGGCAGGGTGCGGGTGGTCACGTGCAGGCCATGCAGCAGGCCGGCCTGCACCGCCATTTCCGGCAGCAAGGTGACGCCCAGCCGGTTGTCCACCAGATGCACCAGAGTCTGCAGCGTGGCGGCGGACATGGCCTGGCGTTGCAGGTCGGCGCGGCCGCAGAGCGCCAGGGCATGGTCGCGCAGGCAGTGCCCGTCCGGCAGCAGCAGCAGGCGCTCCGTCCAGTCGGCCTCCTGCGGCGTGGCAAGGCCGCCCACCGGGTCCTCCATATGGAAGGCCAGCATCAGCGGGTCATCGAACAGGAAATCGTAGTCCAGCGCCGTGCAGGGATAGGGCAGGGCCAGGATGGCGCAGTCCAGTTCCCCATGGCCCAGTGCCGCGCACAGGTTGGCGCTGAACTCCTCCCGCACATGCAGTTCCAGCAGGGGATAGCTGCTGGCGAACCTGGGCAGCAGGCGGGGCAGCAGATAGGGACCCACCGTGGGGATGATGCCCAGCCGCAGCATGCCGGCCAGCGGCCCCTCGCCATGGCCGATATTGCCCAGGTCCTGCGCCACCCGCAGCAATTCCCGCGCCTTTTCCACCACCTGCTCGCCCACGGCGGTGAAGGCCACCATGCGCCGCGTGCGTTCCACGAGGTGCAGGCGCAGCAGGGACTCCAGCTCTTGGATGCCGGAGGACAGGGCGGCCTGGGTGACGTTGCACGCCGCGGCCGCCCGGCTGAAATTCCGGTGCTCATGCAGGTGCACGAGATAGCGGAGTTGCTTGAGGCTGGGCAGAGTCATTGGTGGCGTCTTCAAGGGGACGGTGGCTACGCCATCTTAACCCCAAAGCGCCATGATTGGAATTATTCTAATTACAAAACCAATCGAAGTGTGTGGCACCGGGACAGATCCACACAAGATCCCTGGGACGCGCCCCTTTACATAGAAGAGGGCGACCGAAAATTTCCGGGGATCATCAGCGGGCTGGAAATCGGGAATAAGCCAGGCGGCCGGATGGCCGCGCCCGGCGCCTGAGGGACCTCAGAGAAGCACGTCCAGAAACATGCCCCGGCGATAGCGCGCGGGCAGGGTCAGGATGCCGTTGACCATCAGGCTGGCCAACTCACGGGCCGAGGGCCAGCGGTTACCGGGCTTGGCCTTCTGCACGGCGCGCGTGGGCGCCGGCGGCGGCACCAGGATGGAGTGCCGGTCCGAACCGTCGGGGATCAGCCCGCCGAGGCGGGAGGTGGTGGGGCGGGTCTCGACCATGGGGGGATCATATAGCCGGCCTGGGCCGAAGGCCAAGGGGCCTTATGGGCAGCCTCCCAAACCTCATAAATAATCCTGCACGATGTCGACGCTGGTCTCCACGCCCACCTTGTCGAAATTGGCGGCCAGCCAACAGTCGGCCGTCTCCCGCCCCTTGGTGAACAGGTACTGCAGGAATTCCGGCTCGGCGTTCAGCTTGCTGCTGGCGTGCATGTCGGCCAGGGCCTCGTCATTCTCGATGACGTGCATGCGCAGGGCCTTGTACTGGTCGGAGGTGAGGTCGCCGGAGTCGATGAGGCGGGAGACGAAGCGGATGGACCGCATCTCACGCATCAGCGAGGCGTTGAAGGTGATCTCGTTCACCCTGTCGGCGATCTCGAACGGCGTCTTGGGCACGCCCTTGCGCACCAGCGGGTTGATCTGCACGACGATGATGTCGTGGCTCTCGTTCTCGTACGCGATGGGCCACAGCGACGGGTTGCCCATGAAGCCGCCGTCCCAATAATACTCCCCTTTGATCTCCACCGCCTGGAACATCTGGGGCAGGCAGGCCGAGGCCAGCACGGCGTCCACGGTGATGTCGCGATTGCGGAAGATCTTGACCTTGCCCGTCTCCACATTGGTGGCGGACAGGTAGAGGTCGATGCCGGCGGCGAAGCGCACCTGGTCGAAATCGATCAGGTCTTCCAGGATGCGGCGCAGCGGGTTGATGCCCAGCGGATTGCTCTGATAGGGCGAGACCAGCATGTTCATGATGTTGAACCAGGCATAGCCAGGGCTGTCGTCCACCCGCCAGCTGCCGCGCAGGCGTGACAGCAGGCTGCGCTGCAGCGGCGACCCACGCCCGGCCTCGCCCACCTTGGTCCAGAAGGTGCGCAGCGCCTGGCGGGCTCCTTCGCGCCCGTCCTTGCCATAGCCGTCGGCCATGACCACCGCGTTCATGGCGCCGGCGCTGGTGCCGGAGATGGCCTCTACTTCCAGCCGGCCATCCTCCAGCAGACGATCCAGCACGCCCCAGGTGAAGGCGCCGTGCGACCCACCGCCCTGCAGGCCCAGGTTAACCCGCTTGTGCGGCTGGCCGTTGCGCCCCTTCGCCTTGGGGGCGGCGGCCTCGTTGGAACCGGGCGGATTTTGGGGAGGCGTGCTGTCGGGCATCGGGGGACCTTGTCGCTGGGTTGATCCATGATGCGGCGCAACCGAACGGCGGCCGGAACGCGAAGATACCCCTGGGCGGCCGGCCTTGCGGCGCCCCCGGGGCGTCAATGATATGGGGCCGCGCCCCGCAGGTCCAAGAGCGGCAATTCGCGCCGCGCCCGGCCGTTTGCGCGGGCCGTTTGCGCGGAAGGCCGGCCCGACCTTGGCACTCTATCGCGGTCCGCCGCCACGCGTCGTTACAAATCTCCCCTCGAAATGTTGCGCCGCCAAACCGATGTGCCGCCCCGACTTTGCGCCCACCGGCCGCTTCTGCTAAAACCGACGCGCGATCGGTATCCCATATCCGCCTTCGGGGGTTGGCGAAGGGGCCGCGACGGCTGGGATCGCAACGGGGTCTGGAAGGGAAGGCGGGGGGCGATGGTTAGGGCAGGCGGGTCCGGGGGGGCCGCGCATACGCGTCATGCCATTGACAGGGGGGGCCATCGGTCGCACCTTCCCTCGACCATGATCCGCGTCCATGCCACTTGCGTCAGTGTTGGCGGTGCCGGCGTCCTCCTGCGGGGGCCGTCGGGGTCGGGCAAATCCGATTTGGCCCTGCGCCTGGTGGATGCGGGCGGTCTGCTGGTGGCCGACGACCAGGTGGATCTTGCCGCCGACCCCACGCGCACCCTGCTGACCGCCACCGCGCCCGAGCGTCTGGCTGGTTTGATCGAGGTGCGTGGACTGGGCATCCTGCCCGCCCCCGCCACCCCGTCGGCCTTTCTGCGCCTGGTGGTCGATCTGGTCGACCGCGACGCCGTTCCCCGCCTGCCCGTCCCCGCCGCCGTAACCCTGGCCGGCGTGGACGTGCCCCGCGCGGCCCTGTGGCCCTTCGCAGCATCCGCCCCCGCCGCCCTGCGCCTGGCTCTGGCGGCCTTGACCGCGGGGGCGCCCTTGATCCCCGCCGCCTTCGACGAGGTGGCCGCATGAGTGAGCTTCCCATGACCCGCCCGCCCGTGGTGGTGGTCACCGGCCTGTCCGGCGCCGGTCTTTCCACGGCGCTGAAGGCGCTGGAGGATTTGGGCTACGAGGCGGTGGATAACCTGCGCCTGTCGCTGCTGACCCATCTGGTGGAGCAGGCCAGCGACAGGCCGCTGGCCATCGGCATCGACAGCCGCACCCGCGATTTCTCCGCCGATGCCGTGGGCGCGGAACTGGACCGGTTGCGCAAGGCCGCGGGCCGAACCGTCAGCCTGCTGTTCATGGAGGCGTCCGACGAGGTGCTGCAGCGGCGCTACACGGAGACCCGCCGGCCCCATCCCTTGGCCACCGACCGGCCCGTGCCCGACGGCATCGCCCGGGAACGCGGCCTGCTGTGGTCCTTGCGTGACAACGCCGACGTGGTGGTCGACACGACCCAGCTTTCCATCCACGATGTCCGCCGTTTGCTGGGCGGGCATTTCCGGTTGGACACGGCGCCGTCGTTGCATGTCTTCGTGACCAGCTTCTCGTTCCGCCACGGCGTCCCGCGTGAGGCCGACCTGGTGTTCGACGTCCGTTTCCTCGACAATCCCCACTGGGTTCCCGATCTCCGGCCGCTGACCGGCAACGATCCGCCCGTGGGTGCCTTCATCGAGAAGGATGGCGACTTCCCCGCCTTCTTCGACAACCTCACCCGCTTGCTGGCCCCCCTGCTGCCCCGCTACCTGAACGAGGGCAAGCGCTACCTCACCATCGCCGTGGGGTGCACCGGGGGCCGCCATCGTTCCGTCTTTGTCGCCAACCGGCTGGCGGCATGGTTGCAAACCCAGGGCTCCCGGGTGGGCGTCGCCCACCGGGAATTGGACCGGTCCGGCGTGTCCCCGGAGCCCGCGCATGTCGTCAATAGGGAGACCCGATGATCGGTATGGTCCTCGTGACCCACGGCCGCCTGGCCGAGGAGTTCATACTGGCCCTCCAGCACGTGGTGGGGGAACAGGCACAAGTGCGCGCGGTCTGCATCGGGCCGGAAGATGACATGGAACAGCGGCGGGAAGATATTCTGGCCAAGGTCGCGGAGTGCGACACCGGCGACGGTGTGGTGGTCCTGACCGACATGTTCGGCGGCACGCCGTCCAACCTGGCCATCAGCACCATGGACCGCGCCAAGGTCGAGGTCATCGCCGGCGTGAACCTGCCCCTGCTGATCAAGCTGGCCTCGGTGCGCAAGACCGAGTCGCTGGAAAGCGCGGTGCAGGCCGCGCGCGAGGCGGGCCGTAAGTACATCAACGTCGCCTCCTCCCTGCTGGCGGATAACTGAGCCATGACGGGCGGGGGGGAAGGAAACGCGGGCGAATTCGGCCCGTCGCGCACGGCGCTGATCCAGAACCGGCGCGGCCTGCACGCCCGGGCGGCGGCCAAGTTCGTGAAGCTGGCGGCGGAGTTCGATGCCGAGGTGGAGGTGGAGCGGGGCGACACCCAGGTCAACGGGCAGTCCATCATGGGCCTGATGATGCTGGCGGCCGCCATCGGCACCTCCATCACGTTACGGGCGCGGGGGCCACAGGGGGAACAGGCGCTGGACGCCCTGGTCGCCCTGGTCGATCGCAAGTTCGATGAGGACTGAACGGCAAATGGCCGATCGCGCATCTGGCCGGGGCCGCACGACGAAGGCGGCGGCCGATCGTCTGCTGCGGGGCGTGGGGGTTTCCTCCGGTATCGCCATCGGGCCGGCGCATGTGGTGGACGCCAGCGCCCTGCTGGCGCCGGAATACGCCATTCCCGAGGCCGAGCTGGAGGCAGAGGTCCAGCGCTTCGCCACCGCCGCCGACAAGGCGCGCCGCCAGGTGCGCAAGCTGAAGACCAAGGCCTCCGGCCTGCCGGACAGCGCCGCGGAGGAGATCGGCTTCCTGCTGGACGCCCATTTCGCCATGCTGTCGGGCTCCCGCCTCATGCGCGGCGTGGAAAAACGCATCCGTCAGGAAAAGGTGAACGCCGAGGCCGCGGTCCAGGCGGAAATCACCAGCATCGCGCAGAGCTTCGCCGATATGGAGGACGCCTACCTGGCGGCCCGCATCGCCGATGTGCGCGAGGTGGGCCAGCGGCTGCTGCGCAACCTGATGCAGCACAAGTACCAGGCCTTCTCCTTCCTGCCGGAGGGCTGCATCGTCCTGGCGGAGGATTTGAGCCCCGCCGACACCGCCCTGATGGACCCGCGCCGCATCGCCGGCTTCGCCACCATGCTGGGCGGGCCGGAAGGCCATACCGCCATCATGGCGCGATCCCTCAGCCTACCGGCCGTGCTGGGCACCCTGGGCCTGCTGCAGGGCGTGCAGAATGGCGACACGGTGGTGGTGGACGGCATCGCCGGCCAGGTCTGCGTCAACCCCAGCCCGGACGTGCTGGACGGCTATCGCCGCCGCCGGGCTGAGCTGCTGGCCGAACGGGCGCAGCTGAAAAGCCTGCGCAAGCTGCCGGCCATCACCCGCGACGGCACCTCCGTCACCCTGAACGCCAACCTGGAACTGCCGCGTGAGCTGGACGGCGCCATCGAGGTGGGGGCGTCGGGCGTGGGGCTGCTGCGCACCGAGTTCCTGTTCATGAACCGCGAGGACCTGCCCGACGAGGATGAGCAGACGGAGATCCTGACCCGCATCGTCACCAGCATGGACGGCAAGCCGGTGACGGCCCGCACCCTGGACATCGGCGGGGAGAAGATCGCGACCGCCCTGCGGGGGTATTTCAGCGAGCCCACGAACCCCGCCCTGGGCTTGCGCGCCATCCGCCTGTCGCTGAAGGAACCCAAGCTGCTGGAAACCCAGCTGGCCGCCATGCTGCGCGCCGGGGCCCATGGCAACCTGCGCATCCTGCTGCCCATGATCAGCTCGGTGGCCGAGGTGCGGCGGGTGCGCGAGATCATGGCCACGGTGGTGCGCCGTCTGCGCCGCCGGGGGGTGAAGATCGCCCACCCCCTGCCCAAGCTGGGAATCATGATCGAGATACCGGGCGCCGCCCTGTCGGCCGACGGCCTGGCGCCCTTCTGCGACTTCTTCGCCATCGGCACCAACGACCTGATCCAGTACACCCTGGCCATCGACCGGGGCGACGAGCAGGTGGCTGACCTGTACGACCCCCTGCACCCTGCCGTGCTGCGCCTGGTGCAGTTCACCACCGAGGCGGCGCTGCGCGCCCGCATCCCCGTGTCCATCTGCGGTGAGATGGCGGGCGACCCGCGTTACACCGCTCTGCTGCTGGGCCTGGGCATTCGCGAGCTGTCCATGGCGCCCAACAACCTGCCCCTGGTGAAGCGCCGCCTGCGCGGGCTGGATCTGATCGAGGCCACCCGCCGCGCCCGCACCATCATGGACCAGACCGACCGGGGCCGCATCGCGGCCCTGCTGGACGACTTCAACGACGCCGCCGCGTGAAGTTCCCTCAGGCGCCGGGCGCCCGCGTCCGCGGGCTTGGCTTCCTCGCCTTTCAGTCCGCCTTCGGCTCCCCAAAAGGCTCCGGCGGACCCGGTCGGGTCCTACAGCGGCATGAATTAAGTTTTCATGCCGCTGAGGGGGGCGAGAATCAGCCGCTTGACGGGGTTCGGGTCTCTGATTCACCTTCAGGCGTGCCAGCATTGCTGGCATTGCCTGGGAGGATCCCGATGCCCACCGCCCTAACCGTCCGTGGCCTGGATGAGGACCTGGTGCGCCGCCTGAAGCTGCGCGCCGCCCGTCACGGCCGTTCCATGGAAGCCGAGTGCCGTGACATCCTGCGCCAGGCGCTGGCCAACGAGCCGCAGGACTTCCGCGCCCTCGCCTCTTCCCTGCGCCAGTCCCTGGCCGACCGCGCCCACCGCCCCGCCGGCGACGTCATGGCCGCCACGCGGGCCGAGACCTGGGCGGCCCTGCCGGAAGCCATTCCGTCGGACATGCCGGGCGAGGGAGAGGGCGCATGACCCTGCAGTTCGTCATCGACGCCTCGGTCGCCCTGCAATGGGTGGTGCCGGAGGCGACCAGCCCGGTGGCCGACCGCCTGCTGGGCCACCGCCTGCTGGCGCCCGACGTGCTGATGGGCGACTTGGCCCAGGTGCTGGGCGCCAAGGTGGCCCTGGGCGACCTGACGGCGGTGGAGGCGGCCACCGCCGCCATGGCCCTGCAAGGGGCGGAGGTGGAGCTGATGCCGTCACGCCCGCTGCTGGCCGATGCCGTGCGCCTGGCGGCGCAGCTGTCCCATCCGGCCCAGGATTGCCTGTACCTGGCCCTGGCCCAGGGCCTGCAGCTGGTCTACGTCACCGCCAACCCGGCCCTGGTGCGGTCCGTGCGCGGACCCCTGGGCGGCCGCCTGGCGGGGCGCGTGGTGCTGGTGCATGAGGTGGAGCGGTTCTTGAGGTAGTTCCCCCAGGCGGCGGGCGCGGCCTAGTGAGGCTACCGCCTCACCAACAAATGCACACATAAAGATGTCTTTATGCTTGCTGGCGAGGCGGCCCGCTGGTACACCCTGGCGCATCATCCCGCCCGGGCCGCCCAGGCTCGCCTCCGTGCGCCGGCGGGGCACCAAAGGAGCATCGTCCCCATGACCGCCTTCACCGATTACAAAGTCCAGGACATCGGCCTCGCCGGCTGGGGTCGCAAGGAAATCACCATCGCCGAGACCGAGATGCCGGGCCTGATGGCCCTGCGCACGGAATATGCGGGCAAGAAGCCGCTGGAAGGCGCCCGCATCGTCGGCTGCCTGCACATGACCATCCAGACCGCCGTGCTGATCGAGACGCTGGTGGACCTGGGCGCCACCGTGCGCTGGTCCTCTTGCAACATCTTTTCCACCCAGGATCACGCCGCCGCCGCCATCGCCGCCGCCAACATCCCGGTCTTCGCCTGGAAGGGCGAGACGGAGGAGGAGTTCTGGTGGTGCATCGAGCAGACGCTGCGCGGCCCCGACGGCTGGACCCCCAACATGATCCTGGACGACGGCGGCGACGTCACCCAGATCCTGCACGACAAGTACCCCGAGATGCTGGCGGACATCCGCGGCCTGTCGGAAGAGACCACCACGGGCGTGCATCGCCTGTATGAGATGATGAAGAAGGGCACGCTGAAGGTTCCGGCCATCAACGTGAACGACAGCGTCACGAAGTCCAAGTTCGACAACCTGTACGGCTGCCGCGAGAGCCTGGTGGACGGCATCAAGCGCGCCACCGACGTCATGATGGCCGGCAAGGTGGCAGTGGTCTGCGGCTACGGCGATGTGGGCAAGGGGTCCGCCGCCTCGCTGCGCAGCCAGGGCGCCCGCGTCATGGTGACCGAGATCGACCCCATCAACGCCCTGCAGGCCGCCATGGAAGGCTATCAGGTCGTCACGATGGAACAGGCCGCCCCCCTGGGCGACATCTTCGTCACCGCCACCGGCAACGTCGACGTCATCACGCTGGACCACATGCGTGAGATGAAGGACCGGGCCATCGTCTGCAACATCGGCCACTTCGACAGCGAAATCCAGATCGACGCCCTGCGCAACTACGTGTGGGAAGAGGTGAAGCCGCAGGTGGACGAGGTGGTGTTCCCCGACGGCAAGCGCCTGATCGTCCTGGCCAAAGGCCGCCTGGTGAACCTGGGCTGCGCCACCGGCCACCCCAGCTTCGTCATGTCCGCCAGCTTCACCAACCAGGTGCTGGCCCAGATCGAGCTGTGGAACAACGCCGACAAGTACGAGAACAAGGTCTATGTGCTGCCCAAGCACCTGGACGAGAAGGTGGCCCGCCTGCACCTGGCCAAGATCGGCGCCAATCTGACGACCTTGACCGACAAGCAGGCGGAGTACATCGCCGTCAGCCCGCAGGGCCCGTTCAAGCCGGATCACTACCGGTATTGAGAAGAACGCGGGGGCCCCGGTCCCAGCGGTTTCAGGGGAAGGCCGGGCCGTCGCGCTCGGCCTTTTCCTTTGGCGGAACGCGATAGCGGGCATCACTGTTTGGATTCCCAAAGGTTTGCCGCGAAAACGTAGCCTTCCGTTGGCTTGGCACCTACCCCGTCATTAACTAAGATTCGCGCGTCATGCCGAAGAACGCCACCACCCTGCCTCTAGCGCTGACTGTCGCCGCCCTGGCCGCGCCCGGGATCCCGTGCCTGCGCCTGGGATTTCCCGACCTGCCGCTGCCCCTGGTGCTGGCGGGGTCGGCCGCCAGCCTGGTGGTGGTGGGTATCTGCCTGACGCGCCTTACCCGCCAGCGCGCCCGGGTCGAGGCCCAGGCGGTGCGGGCCGACGCCTTGCTGGCCGGTTGCCCTGACGAATGGGTGGCCTGGCAGGACGGTCGCGTCATCGGCGCCAGCGCCAGCGCCGGCGCCTGGCTGGGCATCCCCGACCCGCAGCCTGGCAGCCGCCCGGATGAGATCACGCAGGCCTTCACCACGCCGGATGACGAGGCTTTGCGTCAGGCGCTGCGCGCTTTGGACACCGGTGGCACCCCCTTCACCCGCCAGCTGGCCTGCCATCAGGGCCGCCGCAGCCTGCTGGCGATCGGCCGCCGGGTGGCGCCGCCCGTCACCCCCGGCGACGGGGGCGACCCACCGGCGGCGCTCAGCGTGCTGTGGCTGCGCGATGTCACCGCCGCCACGGCGGACGCCAAGGCTCAGGAGCGGCGCCGCCAAGTGGCGGAGGAGGGCTTGGCCCAGTTCCGCGCCGCCCTGGACCTGCTGCCCTTCCCCCTGTGGATGCGGCGTGCCGATGGGGCGCTGGCCTGGTGCAACCAGGCCTACGGCACGGCGGTCGGCGTGCCGCCGGACGAGGTGGTGGCGCAGGGCGTGGAGCTGGTCACCGGTCCCGGCGCCGGCCAGTCACTCGCCGCCCGCGCCCTGTCGGGCCGGGAGCCGGCCTGGGAAAGCCGCTATGTCATCGTCGCCGGCCAGCGCCAGTTGCTGCGCCTGACGGAAACGCCCCTGGAGATGCCGCTGGAGGGGGGCGTCGCGCTGCTGGGCCACGCGCTGGATACCACCCGCGAGCAGGAATTGTCGTCGGAGCTTGAGCGCCACATCGCTGCCCATGCCGACGTGCTGGAGCACCTGGGCTCCGCCATCGCCATCTACGGCGCCGACACCAAGCTGAAGTTCCACAACCGCTCCTACGCCCGGCTGTGGGGCCTGGACGAGAGCTGGCTGGAGACCGAGCCCAGCTATGGCGAGGTGCTGGAGGATTTGCGCAGCCGCCGGCGCCTGCAGGAGGAGGTGGACTTTCCCCGGTGGAAGCGCGCGCAGCTGGCCCAGTTCACCAACCTGACGGAGCCGCGCGAGGACCTGACCCACCTGCCGGACGGCACCACCCTGCGCACCATCGCCGTCCCCCACCCCTTCGGCGGCCTGATGTTCGTGCTGGAGGATGTGACCAACGCGCTGGCCCTGGAATCGTCCTACAACACCCTGATGGCCGTGCAGCAGGAGACGCTGGACAATTTGGCGGAAGGGGTGGCCGTGTTCGGCGGCGACGGCCGGCTGAAGCTGTGGAACCCCTCCTTCGCCCGCATCTGGCGGCTGAAGGGACCGGACCTGAACGGTGAGCCGCACATCACCCAGGTGATCGACAAGCTGCAACCCCTGCTGGACCACGACGGCGACTGGCCGGCCCGCCGGCGCACCATGATCGCCGATCTCCTGGAACGGTCCAGCTACGCCGGCCGGCTGGAACGCACCGACCGGTCCATCGTCGACGTGTCCAACGTGCCGCTGCCCGATGGCGCCGTGCTGATCAGCGTGCTGGACATCACCGACAGCGTGCGGGTGGAAGAGGCGCTGCGCGCCAGCAATGAGGCGCTGGCGACCGCCGACCGCCTGAAATCGGAATTCATCGCCAATGTCTCCTACCAGCTGCGCACGCCCCTGAACGCCATCATGGGCTTCGCCGAAATCCTCAATAACCAGTATTTCGGCGCACTCAATGAACGCCAGGCGGACTACACCAAGGGCGTGCTGGAGGCCAGCCGCCGCCTGCTGGCCCTGATCAACGACATTCTGGATTTGGCCACCATTGAGGCCGGCTTCATGACCCTGGACCGCTCTCCCGTGGATGTCGGCCAGCTGCTGGAGGCGGTGTCGGGCTTGACCCTGGACTGGGCGCGCAAGCAGGACGTGACCCTGCTGGTGCAGGTGCCGTCCGACATCGGCAACCTCGACGCCGACGAGCGCCGGCTGAAGCAGGCGCTGTACAACCTGGTCAGCAACGCCGTGAAGTTCACGCCGCCCGGCGGCCAGGTCACCCTGTCGGCCAGGCGCCAGATGGGGGAGGGGGGGCCGGAGATGGTGCTGTCGGTCAGCGACACCGGCATCGGCATTCCCGCCGCCGACCGCCAGCGCGTTTTCAACAAGTTCGAGCGCGGCGAGGTGCAGAACCATCCCGCCGGCGCCGGCCTGGGCCTGTCATTGGTGAAAAGCTTCGTCGAGCTGCACGGCGGCCATGTGGAGATCAGCGACAGCGACCAGGGCACGCTGATCCAGTGTCATCTGCCATTACGGCAGAATGCCGTAATGGCGGTTTAGAGTGATGTTCCTCAAGCGCCGGCAGGCCCATACGGGCCTTTGGCTGTCCTCGGTTTTCAGTCCGCTGCCGCTCCCCGAAAACCTGCGGCGGACGCGGTCGCGTCCTAAAGCCTGGCCCAGAAGGGCCAGGCTTGTGGTGCTTCAAGACGCGATTTCCGGAATTACGCGCTGGTATCCACCTTGCCGGGGTTGGCGCCGGCCTTGGCGACGCAGACCATGGCCTCGCGCAGCAGGCGGCCCTGGATGGTGTAGCCGGGCTGCAGGATGGTGACGACGGTGCCGGCGGGCTTGTCCGTGCCGTCGACCTCGGCCACCACCTGGTGGAAGTTGGGGTCGAAGGGCTGGCCCATGGGTTCCAGTTTCACGATGCCGGCGCGGTCGAAGGCGGCGATCAACTGGCGCTCCGTCGCCTCCACGCCGGTCAGCAGGGTGTTGACCTGGTCGTTGCCGGCGCGGGTCTCGGCCGGGACGGCCTCGATGGCGCGGCGCAGGTTGTCGGCCACGGCCAGCAGTTCCTTGGCGAAGCCGGACACGGCGTACTTGGCGGTGTCCTCACGCTCCTTCTGGGCGCGGCGGCGGGTGTTCTCCGCCTCGGCCATGCTGCGCAGCAGCTGGTCCTTCAGGGACGCGACCTCGGCTTCCAGCGCGGCGACGGCGTCCGAGGATGCCGGCGCTTGCTGCTGGGGGGCGGCGTCGGTTTCGGGGGCGGTGGTCGTCTCGTTGTTATCGGTCATCTTAGCGGCAGTCTCAAAAAGGGTGCGGAACAACGGCGGCTCACCACCGCCGGAACGGGCAGAAGATAGGCATCCCGCGCCCGCCGCGCCAGAGGCGATGCGGGGATCCGGCCAGGAATAAAGCGCGGGTGGGCCGAATTGTTCGGCCGACGGTCGACCGGTCTACCCGATCATCCGGCTGATGACCTTGGCGGTGTAGTCCACCATGGGGATGATGCGGGCGTAGTTGATGCGCGTGGGCCCGATGACGCCGATGGCGCCCACGATCTGGTCCTTGCCGTTGGTGTAGGGCGAGACGATCAGGGAGCAGCCGGCATGGCTGAACAGATTGTTCTCGGCGCCGATGAAGATCTGCACGCCCTCCGCCTGGCCGGTGGCCTCCAGCAGGCGCATCATGGCGTCGCGCGTCTCCAGCGCCTCGAACAGGCTGCGGATGCGTTCCAGGTCCGACAGGGCGCTGACGTCGTCCAGCAGCTTGGCCTGGCCGCGCACGATCAGCACGCCGCTGTTGCGGCTGCCGGCCCAGGTGGCCATGCCGGTGTCCACCACCCGGCGGGTCAGTTCGTCCAGCTGGGTGCGCTGCTCTTCCGCCTCGGCCTGCAGCCGGGTGCGGGCCTCGGCCAGGGTGCGGCCCACCACGCGGGCGTTCAGGTAGTTGCTGGCCATCTGCAGGACGGAGGAGGGGATGCCCATGGGCACCTCCACCACCCGGTTCTCCACCAGGCCGTCCTCCGTCACCAGCACCACCAGGGCGCGGCCGGGCTGCAGGTTCACGAACTCGATATGTTTCAGCGGGCGGTCGGTCTTGGGCGCCATGACCAGCCCGGCGCAGGACGACAGGCCCGACAGCATGGTCGTCGCCTCCTCCAGCGCCTCGGGCAGGGACCGGCCGGAGGCGGCGCACTGGGCGTCGATGCTCTCCCGCTCGTCATCCGACAGGTCGCCCACCTCCAGCAGGCCGTTGACGAACAGGCGCAGGCCCACGTCCGTCGGCACGCGCCCGGCGGAGGTATGCGGCGCCTTCAGCAGGCCCAGCTCCTCCAGGTCCGCCATGACGTTGCGGATGGTGGCGGGCGACAGCGCGATGCCCAGGCGGCGCGACAGGGTGCGGCTGCCCACAGGCTCCCCGGTTTCGACATAGGCTTCCACGATCTGGCGGAAGATGTCGCGGGAGCGCTGGTTCAGCTCGGTGATCATGCCTGGGGGTGGGGCCTGATGGATGGGGAGGGATGCCCTTAAATCTAATGATGGACGGCGGTGTTATCAATCATCGCCGGGGCCGCCCGCCACATCCGGGGTGGACAGGGCGATGGTTCCGTCGCTAGGTAGGGCCTTCAAAACACCCTATGACAGCTACGGGACCGCCCCGCCATGACCCGCCCCTCCGGCCGCGCCGCCGACCAGCTCCGCGCCGTCTCGCTTGAGACCGGCTTCGCCAAGTACGCCGAAGGCTCCTGCCTCGTGCGCTTCGGCGACACCCACGTGCTGTGCACGGCCAGTGTCGAGGAAAAGGTGCCGCCCTTCCTGCGCGGCCAGGGCCTGGGCTGGGTAACGGCGGAATACGGCATGCTGCCCCGCGCCACCCACAGCCGCACCGACCGTGAGGCCGCCAAGGGCAAGCAGTCCGGCCGCACCCAGGAAATCCAGCGCCTGATCGGCCGCGCGCTGCGCGCCGTCACCGATCGCAAGGCCATGGGCGAAATCCAGGTGAAGATCGACTGCGATGTGCTGCAGGCCGACGGCGGCACCCGCACCGCCGCCATCACCGGCAGCTACGTCGCCCTGCACCAGGCCTTCACCCACCTGATGCGCATCGGCGTGCTGAAGCAGATCCCCCTGATCGACAGCGTGGCCGCCATCTCCTGCGGCATCTACAACGGCCAGGCCGTGCTGGACCTGGACTATGCCGAGGACAGCAACGCCCAGGCCGACGCCAACTTCGTCCTGACCGGCGCCGGTGGCATCGTGGAAATCCAGGGCACGGCCGAGGAACGCCCCTTCGACGAGGCGCAGTTCAACGAGCTGCTGCGCCTGGCCCGCCACGGCATCACCCAGATGACCGCCCTGCAGAAGACGGCCCTGGGGCTCTGACCGCAGCAAACCCAGATGAGTTCCCTAGGGGCTTGGCGTCACAGTCAAGCCCCTAGGCCCCGACCGGGGCCGCCGGAGTTTTCCGGGGAGCGTAGCGGACTGGAAAACGAGGATAAGCCAAGGGGCGGATGCCCCGCCGGCGTCTGAGGCGAACGAATGACAAACCGCAAATTCACCGGCGACACCCTGATCATCGCCACCCACAACAAGGGCAAGGTGAAGGAGATCGCGGCCCTGCTGGGCGATCACGTCGCCCACTTCCCCACGGCGGGGGAGCTGGGCCTGCCCGAGCCGGAGGAGACCGGCCTGACCTTCCGCGAGAACGCGGAGCTGAAGGCTCTGGCGGCGGCCAAGGCGGCGGGCAAGCCGGCGCTGGCGGACGACAGCGGCATGGCGGTGGTGGCGCTGGACGGCGCCCCCGGCATCTATTCCGCCCGCTGGGCCGGGCCGGAAAAGGACTTCGCCGCCGCCATGGCCCGGGTGGAGCGGGAGCTGCCGCCCGGCGCGGCGCGCGACGCCAGCTTCATCTGCGCCCTCACCATCGCCTGGCCGGACGGCCACGTGGAAACGGTGCAGGGCGAGGTGCACGGCCAGCTGGTCAACCCGCCGCGCGGCGACCGGGGCTTCGGCTATGACCCCATGTTCGTCCAGGACGGCTACACCGTGACCTATGGCGAGATGGAGCCGCACGAGAAGCACGCCATCAGCCACCGGGCCCAGGCCTTCCGCCAGTTGGTGGAGCGATGCTTCCGCTGACCGACACGGTACCGGGCGGCTTCGGCCTCTACGTGCACTGGCCGTTCTGCGCCAGCAAATGCCCTTATTGCGACTTCAATAGCCATGTCCGCGAGGGCGTGGACCAGGCCCGCTGGCGTGCCGCGATGCTGCGGGAGATGGACCATTTCGCCGCGCGGGTGCCAGTGGGGCGCCGTCTCAGCAGCGTCTTCTTCGGCGGCGGCACCCCCTCGCTCATGCCGCCGGAAACGGTGGCGGCCATCCTGGAACGGGCCAACCACCATTGGGGAATCACCGATGGCGTCGAGGTGACGCTGGAGGCCAACCCCACCTCGTCCGAGGCGGCGCGCTTCGCCGGGTTCCGCGCCGCTGGCGTCAACCGCCTGTCCATGGGCATCCAGGCCCTGAACGACGCCGACCTCAAGGTGCTGGGCCGCAAGCATTCCGCGTCCGAGGCGATGGCCGCCATCGCCATGGCCAAGGGCATCTTCGATCGTTTCAGTTTCGATCTGATCTACGCCCGCCCTGGCCAGACCGTGGCGGTGTGGCAGGATGAATTGTCCCAGGCGCTGGACATGGCGGTGGGCCACCTGTCGCTGTACCAGTTGACCATCGAGGAAGGCACCCAGTTCCACACCCTGCACCAGCGCGGCGACCTGGTGGTGCCGGATGAGGACCTGGCCGGCGACCTGTATGAGGCGACGCAAGTCCTGCTGAACCAGGCCGGCATGCCGGCGTACGAGGTTTCCAACCACGCCCGCCCGGGGCAGGAAAGCCGGCACAACCTGGTCTATTGGCGCTATGGCGACTATGTCGGCATCGGCCCCGGCGCCCACGGCCGCCTGACGCTGGGCACATCAGGGGGGGGCGGCCAGAAGATCGCCACCCGCACCCACCGCGCCCCGGAAATCTGGCTGCAGCGGGTGGAGGAAGGCGGCACCGGCGCCCATGCCGATGAGGGGGTGACGCCCGAGCAGCGCGGCCGCGAGGCCCTGATGATGGGCCTGCGCCTGGCCGAGGGCGTCAGCCTGTCGCGCCTGACGGCCGAGGCGGGCGGCATGGTTCCGGTGGATATGGCAGCGGTAGACCGCCTGTCCCGCCACGGCCTGCTGACCCTGGACGGCGACCGCCTGACCGCCACGGCGGATGGCCGGCAGCGGCTGAACGGCGTGCTGGCGGCGCTGCTCGGGTGAAATTATTCTTGCCTTATTAATAATGCTTCGAAGAGATCTAGTTGCGTTGGAGTTGCATTGTGCTTTGCGCGCCACCTGACATAGAACAAAAATGAGGGCTCGATTATATATAATTTATTTTCATTTTGTATCCATTCTATTAATTCAAAGCCACGTGTTTCTTGAAATGTCTTTAACGCTCCAAGAGTAGAGTTAAGAGAGGCGGCAGGAGGTGGCTTTTGATTTTCTAGAGGAAGCTTTTTCAGTCTTTCATTTATTTCTGATCGAGTTAGGGAGAATTTAATAGGATTTAGCGTGAAGCAAGCGATGACGAGCTCGTATGTGTTGTATTTTCTTGTTTTTTCTTTTGGTCCGCGAATTAAAGTGGCGTAGTGGCTGGCAAATTGTAGGTACTTTGTGTTTGCTGTATCATGCATACAGGATAGCAGAATATCTTCCGTTATTCTAAAATTTGACTGTCTTGCTTGTTGTACTGTTGCGATATTTTTACTTTGGAAAATAGAGAGGCATATTTGCTGAACTACTATCGGGAGTCCGACAGCTTCTTCAGCTATTTTTCTAATGAGCGATTTTGATATTCTTTGCTCCAGGTGTCCAAAACCCTGGATACAAATAGCTTCGAGATCGGGGCATTCCCAATGGCCAACATCAATTTGAGCTATGCGTCCGATTAAATCTTTATTACTGTTAGCAATATCGACCGCTCTATGCGTTGTACCAAGGACCAGCACGGAAACTTCTTCATCTATAAAACCTTTCCATTGTTGAAAAAGTAATATCTTCTCGTCGTCATTTAGATAATGGAAATCTTCAATAACAAGAACATAATTAGTCTCTTTCAATATTGGTATAAGAAGGTCTGGGCCTGCCTCAGATAATATCTTCTTCTTTATATCCGTCTCTCCCGTATCTCGGGCTATGGTTCCTTTTATTCTAATGGCTGTATTCGCAAGCCATTTCCAACCAAAGGCTCCGCTGCCTTCAAGTTCGCCGGAAATTTTCGATGTTTTTTGAGTTGATATACTTTCTATTCTATCGAAATCAACGGCCTCCAAAGCTTTTTTCCATATGTCATCGCATTTTGTTTTCTTGTCACATCGAACAATAAGAGGTTCTTTTCCGATATTTGAAATTACTTCTCTGTAAAGAGTTGTTTTTCCTGTCTTTGATGGTCCCGTAATTAAGCAAAGTTGTCCCGATTCCTCGATTGCGCTCTTCAGCTTTCTCTCCAGACTACCGCTATCTCTTTTTACATAAGTAACAGTCGGTTGTCCGGTGGCTTTAAATATGTCAGCAATTCTTTCAGAAGCCTCGGGCATGGGATTTTCCAGTTCTTGCGGAAGCGACGATGCGAACGAGTCCTCTATCGAGAGGCAATACTTAGTAAAGTATCAGCTCCGGTGTGCACGTCAAAGAAAGCAATTGAACTGGCTAGTTACTAGATCACTGTCAGCACCGCCTTCGTTGTCGCCACAGTGGCGTACCGGCCGCCCATGTTGGCCAGCGCCTGACCGCCACGGCGGATGGCCGTCAGCGGCTGAACGGCGTGCTGGCGGCTGCTGCTGGGATAAGACACCCCCCTGCGTCATATTGCGCTGTCCACCGAGCTTGAGGGCTTGGCCGGCCGGTGCCATGCTTGCGTGTGCCGGACCCTTTGCAACCAGGCCATTCCCCCATGCCCGCGTTATCCCGCCTGCCTGCCGCCGCTCTGCGCCGGATACTTTGCTGCGCCCTGGTCATGGGGGCGGCATTCAGCCTGGAACCCGCGGCGGCCGCCGGCATCCCCTTCGTCGGTTGCCCCGCCGATGGCCAGATGGGGCCGCAGGCCGCGCCCAGGAAAGGGACCGTTCCGTCCTTAGCCCCCGCGCTGGCCGCCAGGGCGGCGGGGCGTTTGGCCTATTACGCGGGGCCGGCCGAGGCCGGTGGTATTGGCAGCTTCGCGCCCAAGGGCTGGCACTGCTTCGCCCTCTATGGCTCCAACGGTTCCCAACTGCTGGTGACGGCCAACCCCCTCGCCAGCCCCGACCTGATCAAGGCGGCCCAGCAAATTCAGGGTCCGGCCCTGCAAGTGGCCTGGCTGGACGGTGATACGTCGGGCCGGTTCGAGGTGGCCAAGATCGCCGCCCGCCTATTTCCTGTCGCCAAGGATTATGTCCAGGGCGTGATGGACGAAGGGTTGGCGGACAAGTCGGAGTTCGCCTGGGGGCCCTATCCGACGGACACGGTCGTGCGCCACAGCCCCACTTCGGTGGATTTCGTGACGCCCGCCGGACAAAAGGGCCTGGGCACGGCCAGCCATCTCACCCCAGGGCCCCTGCCCATCATCGGCAGCGTCTTGCTGTTCCCGGATGACGACATGGCCTTGCGCCAGCTGGTCGTGCGCCTGCCGCCGGAGATGGCGGACCTGGGCCCCATCATCCAGGCGGCGTTCCGGCCGGAGTAGCGAAGCGCCTTCTGGAATTATGACAATCAGGGTCCTTGTCCTTAAGGCGTCCTGCCCTCGGCGTCATATTGGCTGACGGTCCTCAGCTATGGCCTGGCTTAGCCAGGAAGAAGGGCGGCCAGCACCGCTTCAGTCGTCGCCACGATGGCATACTCGCCGTCCATGTTGGCCAGCGACAGGGCATGCACGTCTTCGGCACTCCACACCCGGCCCCGGCCATCGCGCTTGGCGTAGGTGCAGGTCGCGTCGCTGACGACCGTGGTGGCATAGCCCAGGTTGCCCGCCATGCGCACCGTGGCCTCCACCGAGTTGTTGGTGACGACGCCGGCCACCACCAGGGCGGTGATGCCCCGCCCGCGCAGCAGATCGTCTAGGCCGGTGCCGATGAAGGCGCTGTTGGTGCGCTTGGCCACCACGATCTCCCCGGCAGCCGGAATCGCCTCTTCCTTGAAGGCGTGGCCCGGCGTGCCGGGACGGTAGGTGGAATTGGGCTCCACCGAATCATGCCGCACATGGATGACCGGGTGCCCGGCCGCGCGCCAGGCGGCCAGCAGCCGGGCCACATTGGCCTCGGCCTCCGGGTTGTTGCGCGGCCCCTCCGCCGCCCAGCGCGGATCGTTGATGGCGCGCTGCAGGTCGATGAGGAGAAGGGCGGGAGCGTTCACCGCACCACCACGCGCCGGTAACTCAGCGCCTCGGCGATATGGACGCGGCGCACGGTGTCGCTGCCTTCCATGTCGGCCAGGGTGCGGGCGACGCGCAGGACGCGGTGATAGCCGCGGGCGGACAGGCGCAGGCGGTCGGCGGCCTCGGTCAGCAGGGCGCGGCCGGGGGCCTCGGGGGCGGCCACCTTTTCCAGCAGCTCGCCATCGGCCTCGGCATTGGTGCGGATGGTGGGGTGGCCCGGCTTCACCAGCGCGGCGTAGCGCGCCGCCTGGATGGCCCGGGCGCGGGCCACGCGGGCGGCCACGACGGCAGTGGTCTCGCGCGGCGGCGGCAGCGACAGGTCGGACGCCTTCACTGCCGGCACGTCGACATGCAGGTCGATGCGGTCGAACAGCGGGCCGGAAATCTTGGACTGGTAATCGGCGGCGCATTTGGGGGCGCGGCCGCAGGCCTGGGCGGGGTCGTCCAGGTGGCCGCAGCGGCAGGGGTTCATGGCGGCCACCAGCTGCACCCGCGCGGGGTAGGTGACATGGCCGTTGGCCCGCGCCACCGTGGCCCGCCCCGTCTCCAACGGCTGGCGCAGGGCCTCCAGCGTGGGCCGTGCGAATTCCGGCAGCTCATCCAAGAACAGCACGCCCTGGTGGGCCAGGCTGATTTCCCCCGGCTTGGCGCGCACACCACCCCCGACCAAGGCCGGCAGGCTGGCGCTGTGGTGCGGGTCGCGGAAAGGGCGGCGGCGCATCAGGCGCCCGCCCTCCAGCTTGCCGGCCACGGAATGGATCATGGACAGGTCCAGCGCCTCCGCCGGTTCCAGGGGCGGCAGCAATCCGGGCAGGCGGGCGGCCAGCATGGACTTGCCCGACCCCGGCGGTCCCACCATCAGCAGGTTGTGCGCGCCGCTGGCCGCCACCTCCAGCGCGCGCTTCGCCGTCTCCTGGCCCTTGATGTCGGCCAGGTCCGGCAGGGCGCCCGGCTCATCCTCCTCCATCTTGGGCTGGGGCCGCGACAGCACCTGGGTGCCCTTGAAGTGGTTGATCAGCTCCAGCAGGGTGCGCGGTGCCAGCACCTCCAGCTCGCCGGCCCAGGCGGCCTCCCCGCCGCAGGCCGCCGGGCAGATCAGGCCCCGGTCGGTGGCCACGGCGTGGATGGCGGCGGGCAGGGTGCCGGCCACGGCCGTCAAAGCGCCGTCCAGCGCCAGTTCGCCCAGGGCGCAGAAGCCCTTGATGTCCTCATCCGGCAGGATGCCCATGACGGTCAGCAGGGCGATGGCGATGGGCAGGTCATAGTGGCTGCCCTCCTTCTGCACATCGGCCGGCGCCAAGTTCACGGTGATGCGCTTGGGCGGCAGGGCCAGGCCCAGAGCATGCAAGGCCGCCCGCACCCGCTCCCGGCTTTCGGCCACCGCCTTGTCCGGCAGGCCCACCACGGTGAAGGCCACCTGCCCGCCCGACATCTGCACCTGGACGTCGATATCCAGGACGTCCACCCCCTGGAAGGCCACCGTCGAAACCCGCGCTACCACCGGCCCCATCCTATCCGCTTCTGCACGCCGGGGTAGTGTAGGCGGACGCGGGCCCCGGCGCCAGCGATGGCGGGAACCGGGGTGCGACATTCGGGCGCCCGGGGTGCGACATCGGGGTGCCTGCAACCTTGTGACGGAAAACTATAACGCTTGCGTCTCTACTGGTTAAATGGGGACAAGCGTCGATGCGCAAATTGGGTGTGATGGCCGGGGCCGCTGTGACGGCGATGGCAATGGTGTCGGTGGCCGCGTCGGCGCAGGAGGGGGCGTCGTGGGGCGGCCTGTATGTGCAGGGCTTCATCGGCGACGCCGCCGGCCAGGCGCGGCAGGACCTGACCAATGGCCGCACGACCGGCGACCATTCGGAAAACCAGGTCTCCGGCGGTGCCGGCCTGGGCTATGGCCTGCAGGTGGGCCGCCTGCTGGTGGGGGTGGAGGGCGACATCGCCAGCGGCAGCGGCGACATCACGGCGCACAACCCCACGCCCGATTACAATTACACTACCCACAATGGCTGGCTGGCCACGGGTGTCGTCCGCGCCGGCTATGATTTGGGGTTGGGCTTTCTGCCCTATGCCCTGGGCGGCGTGGCGGCGGGCGACGTGCGGCTGCACACCTACCGCACCGATGGCCCGGGGTCGTCGATCGACTTCAGCCACACCCAGGTGGGCTGGACCCTGGGCGCCGGGGCGGAGGTTCCGCTGCCCCTGGATGCCTTCCGCCTGAAGGTGGAATACCGCTATGTCGACCTGGACAGGGCGGACGGGAGCGGCAGCCAGGGCAATGCCGTCAGCGGCACCCTGCACCAGAACCTGGTGCGGCTGGCGCTGGCCTTCCGCATCTGAGGCGAGGGGGCGGCCTGTGGGGGCGATCACTGTCGCCGGCCGCCCCTCCGCCGTCCTGTGGCGTGTTTCGCGCTACGGATACAATTCCTGACGAACACCGATGAGGGGAGGGGACAGGATGAGCATGAGGGGGGCGCCGCGAAAGGGGAGCATCGTCGGTCGCGCCGCCGCCGTCTGGGCCATACTGGCCTGTGGCGCCGCGCAGGCGCAGGATTTCGTGCCGCCGCAGTCCACGGGGGATATCTATCTCCAGGGCTTTATCGGCGGCGCGCTGGTCCAGCAGCGCCAGGGATACTACCGGAGATCGGACGGCAATGACGACGTGGGGCGCTCGGTCTATGGCGGCGGCGGGTTGGGATACGCCCAGCGCTTTGACAACTGGCTGGTGGGGGGGGGGAGGCTGAAATCGGCAGCGGCACCGGCGATGTCACCACCCATGGCGGTGCGTTCGATTACGTGACCCATACGGATTGGCTGGCAACGGCCACGGGGCGCTTGGGTTATGACCTTGGCCCGGACGTGGTGCCCTATATTACGGCCGGCTTGGCGGTGGGCGATGTCGGTGCCAGCACGCGCGGCGGCGCAAGCGTCCAAAATACCAGCGACACCAAGGCCGGCTGGACGGCCGGCGCGGGAATGGAGGCGCCGCTTCCCCTCTCCCTGCTGAAGATACGGGTGGAGTACCGCTACGTGGACTTCGGCCAGGTCAACGGGCCCGATGGCCTGGGCGGCACCAGCCCCCTGTCCATCCACCAACACCTGCTTCGCCTGGGCCTGTCGTTGCGGCTCTGATCACCGGTGGGGAGTGCCGGCGGGGGCGGCGTCACGCGATCAGCGCCGCTTCCCTGCGCGCGATGGGCGGGCGCGAGGGGTGCAGGACAATCCCGTCGTCGGCGATCTCGACCTTGGCTTCGGGGTAGACAGCGGTGGCGAGCGCCAGGGCGTCCAGGAACACCGGCTTGAAGTGGCTGAGCTTGGCGTAGTGCTCGCCGAACTGGCGGCGCAGGGCCGCCCAGCGCACCGGCGTCGCCTGGTTCAGCACATGCAGGCGGTAGGCCAGCCAGATGTAGACGTCGATGGCGGTGCTGCTGGCGCTGATGTGGCGCAAGGCGGCCTCGGAGACGGGGACGGCGTGCTGCTTCAGGCTGTCGTAGAAGCTTTCGTTCAGTTCGATCACGTCCTGGAACAGGGCCACTTGGCGCTGGTCGGGGTTGGATTTGAACAGAATGGAATTGTTGACGAAGCCGGCGTTCTGCCGGGTGACCGAGGCGTCCGTCTCCCACAGGAACTGCAGGCTGCAGGCGGTGATGCGCTGCGCCTGTTCCATCACCAGGCGATAGGTCTTGCCACCGGGGCTCTCCCCCATGGCCTTCAGCCAGGAATGCCAGCTCTTGCCCAGCTCCACCTGGCGGGAGTTGGTCTTCAGCGCCTCCGTCTGCAGGTACAGCAGGATCATGCGTGCCTTGGCACCGTAGGGCACGCCCACCAGGCTGCCGTCGGCATGCCGGCCGCTCTGCACGATCAGGGTGCAGCGCCCCGTTTCCTTGCGGTGGTATTCCGGCTCCGCCGCCTTGTCGATGGAACGGTGGGGCAGGCTGGTGAGGGCGAAGCCGGCATGGGTGATGCCCATGCTGTCCTCTTCCTGGGCCAGCATGGCGGCGGCCACATCCACCAGGGCGCGGCCGCTCTTGCTGGTCGCCATCTCGCGCGCCCGGTCCACGCCATGTTCCAGGATGAGACGGTGAATGTCGGCCATGGCGCCCTTCGCTCCCTGCCAGTCGGTCGGTCGATGTCGGTTGATGGCCGGAGTGTTTCAAAGCCAAATCACTAAATCTAGGTCGGACTTTACCGGCCCCCGCTATTTGTGGGGTATTTGGAGTCTGTTATTTGAGGTGCCGGTTAAGTCCGGGAAATAAACCCGAGTCGGGCCGGTAGAGTCCGGCATCCGGCCGGCAAGGTCCGGGGGAAAACTGTTCTTCCCATGCGCCCCATGGGCGCCGGCGCATCCTGTGGCCGGTAAAGTCCGGGGGAGACGCGCCCCGAGTCTGTGGATAACTCTACCATGGCCGGTAAAGTCCGAGCCGAATCGTGACGAATCACCCCGTCCGGGCGCGCGGGATCGACTCCGGTGGACTCGAAAGCGGTTCCGACTCGCCCTTGGGTTCGGACTTTACCGGCCTTGCCGGTGGGAGTCCGGGCCTTTCCGGTGGGCAGGATGGTTGAGGGAAGGAGGCGGCATGGCCGCGAGCCGCCGCTCAGGCCCAGGGGCGCCCGGTCCACTCGGACTTTACCGGCCCCGACCTTGGAACGGGGCTGTTCTGCTGTGGCGCTTTTTCCTGGACTCGGACTTTACCGGCCCTGGCCGGGCGGGGCACGGACTTTACCGGCGGTCGGGGATGGAGGGCAGGAAACGAAGGTCACAAATCCTAAACATTAAAGATGGCAATAATGAAGTGGCGACATCCTATCAATACGCCGTTAACAAAAATATCCCCTTAAGGTTTACTGACTCAGATACTCTACTATTTAAACGGTGGTGATGACATTGTAAGGCCGCCGGATGGGACCGGGGCGGTTGCCCCTGTCGAGTATCGCAAAGGTCCCCCGGCCATATGCCCTCAGGTCCGGACTATAAGGGGTGCAGGCGCCGCCGGTGTCCGCCCCTGGGCGGCCGTCCCATGCCTCATGAACGACGCACCTGTCCCGCGAGGCAGGAATGGGCCGCCGCAGACAACGGGAGAAAACGACATGAGCGTCAACTCGAACCTTGTCATCCAAGTCGGTGCCCTGCCTGATCTGGTCGTCTCCAACGACCCCGCCAACCCCGGCCGCATCATCATGCGATGGTTGGACGGCACCGACACCAACCAGCAATGGGTGGAGGAGCCGGCGCTGAACGGCTTCTATCTCAAGAACGTGGCCACCGGCACGTATCTGGCCTTCGGCGGCGATGACCAGCCGGTCGGCCTGTCCGGCCATGGCGACGTCTGGCAGAAGACCGGCCCCAACCAGGATTTCACCGCCATCCGATTGGCCCTGCGGACATCCCAAAACCTGAACGCCCTGGGCGGCCACCCGGCGGTGGGCACCGTCGTCGGCACGTGGACCTGGGGCGGGGGCGCCGGCAATGAGATCTGGCAGGTCCAGACCGTCAGCGCCGTGTGGCCGCGGCCCACCCAGACCTTCTCCTTCATTTCGGGCATGGCGCCCTATCTGCAGCTCTGCGTCGACCCCAAGAACACGGCCGGCGCCCTGGTGGTGGATGATAACTACGCCACGCAGGCGCCCGCCGCCTTCGTCTTCACTGCCACCCAGTGGACCAGCGGGTTCTCCATCGTGAACAAGGCGTCGGGCCTGCTGGCCTATGTCAGCGGCGACGGCAACGGTTCGTCCCTGCTGCAGCGGGCGCCCAACCAGTTGAACGTCGATTCCCTGTGGACCTACGGCGGCGGCGGCGCCTTCCAGGCCATCCGGCCCTGGATCGACTCGGGCCAGAACTGGAACGTCTTCGGCAACCCGCATCCCATCCCCAAGGGCCCGCTGGCCATGGGAACCTGGAGCTGGGGCCACGGCCAGGCCAATGAGATCTGGCAGACCGTGGTGCCCGCCACGCAGGCCCGTGCGGCCAGCATCCTATGGACGGGTGAGGCCATCCAGGCCGATGGAGAGGCGGAGCATGACCGGCCGGTGGCGGCCGCCGTCGCCGAGGTCTGGGCCCAGGCCCAGGAAAAGGCCGGTGTCGCCGCCCGGGCCAACGGCCATCACTGACCGTCGACCGGCGGGCGGGATGGCCAGGCTGTCCCGCCCGTCATTCCGGCAGCGGCGATTCGGATCTTGCCGGCTCCCAAAAGACGGAAGGCGGGGCGGTTCCGCAGACCGCCCCGCCTCTCCCTCACGGGCGGCGGATGATGGGAAGGCCGCCCGTCGGTTTCACCCCTCAGCGCCAGCAGGCCGCCGGCACCGCCTTGCGCACCAGGGTGGCGAAGTCCTCCACCGTGCAGCGGTCGCCGCCGCAGGCGGGCAGGGACAGGTCAACCTTACCCGCCGGATGGGCCGGCGTCAGGGCGGCGGCTTGCCGCAGATCCTCCAGGGTCTGGTAGTAAAGCGCCACCCGGACATAACGCTTGCCCGTGGCGGTGTCGCGGCTGACCTCGAACGCCAGGGTGGTGTCGGGGGCGGTCTTGTCCGGCTGGCCGGGAAGGGTCCAGTCCAGGCCCAGCAGGCCGGCCACGTTGGACAGGTTGGTGTCATGCCCCAGGATGGAGATCAGCCTGGCCCCCGCCGGCACGGGCGCCAAGGGGGGCGCCAGGGGTGCGGCCACCGCCCCGCCCGTCACCCCGGCCACGATCTGGCGGGCCAGCAGCGCG
Organism: Nitrospirillum amazonense; assembly: GCF_007828035.1. Taxonomy (GTDB): domain Bacteria; phylum Pseudomonadota; class Alphaproteobacteria; order Azospirillales; family Azospirillaceae; genus Nitrospirillum; species Nitrospirillum amazonense. The sequence goes on from NZ_VITV01000004.1 coordinate 556,475, forward strand.
CCGTTGTGGCTGGCGATGTAGGGCGTGCGGCGGGTCAGGTCGGCCTGGTAGTCATGCACCGGCAGGATGGCGGCCAGCGCCTGCGGCGTGCCGGCGCGGCCCCAGCCCACCTGGTCGGCGGGCATGCCCTGCACATATTCCAGGAAGATGCTCTCGGCCAGCATGGCGCCCCGCGCCAGGGGCCCGTCCACCTTCACCTCGCCGCCCTTGTCCACCACCTTGGCGGGGCCGGTGGCGAAGCAGGCGCTGGCGGGGGTGGCGCCCGGCGCGCAGGCCTTGGGCGCCACCACCTGCACCAGGGCCGCCAGGGCGGGCGCGACGCTGGCCGGCACGGTGGCGATGTCGCCGCCGTTGGCCGCGATCACCGCCTTGGTGGCCTCATCCGCGTCCATGGGGCAGGCCCCGCCCGACGCGGCGTCGAACAGCACGTCGGGGCTGTCCGGCGCCAGGCCATGGGCCTTCAGGCCGCAGCCGGGGGCTAGCCCCTCGGCCAGGGCCTGGGCGCTGGCGCGGGTGCGCTGGTCGCCGCTGTCGCCCCAGACGAAGATGCTGTTCTCGGCGGGACAGCTGTCGGCAGCCAGCAGGCCGCGCCGGCGGTACTGGGCGCCCAGGTACAGACCCAGCTGGCGGATGGCGTCGGCGCCATGGGGGGTCAGGATGCCCCGGTCCACGGGCCAGGCCGGCCAGTCCTGGTCGGATAGGCGGCGCAACTCCGCCAGGCCTTTGGTCGGGCTGCGCACGCCGTGGCGAGACAGCATGACAACCCGTTCCAGAACTTCGTGGGAGGCGGAGGCGGTGGTGTCGGCCCGGACGGGGCCAGCCATCAGGCTGGCCGCCACTAGGCCAAGAAACAGGCCTTTTTTCATCACCACCCCGTCACCGACAGGTTGAAGAACACGCTGCGGCCCGGCGTGGTCCAGTACAGCGCGTCGCCGGTGGCGGACTGGGTGCCGGCGAAGCCGTTGATGCGGTGGGTGTCGAACAGGTTGCCGATCTTCAGGCTGGGGGTGACATCCACCAGGTGATAGCCCAGGTCCTTCAGGCGCCAGCCCACCGAGACATCGGCGGTGAACACCGGGTGGATGCGATAGGCGTTGGCGAAGTCCGGCTGGCCGGTCTTGGCGTCGGTGGTGTTGTCCTGGCCGTAGAACGGGCCCACCACCTTGCCGATGGCGGAGAAGTACAGGCCCTCGGGGCTGTCATACATGACGCCGGTGGTGGCCATCCATTGCGGCGTGTTCGCCACCCAGACGTAATTGTCCTTGTACTGGGCGTGGTTCAGGCTGGCGTTGGCGTACAGCGACAGGGCGTCCGTCAGGGCGTACTGCGCCTCCATCTCCAGGCCCTTGTAGATGGCGCCGGACCCGTTGACGAAGGTGGTCTCCGTCGTGCCGGGCACCTGGCTGGTGGAGATGTAGTTGCTGAAGTCGATGTAGTAGGCGTCAGCGCCCACCATCCAGCGGCCGTGCTGCACGGCGGTGCCCACCTGGTAGTTCATGGTCTCTTCCGGCTTGATCGAGGCGATCTTGGCCACCTGGAAGACGTCGATGGGCGGCGCCAGGAAGCCCTTGGCCACCTGGGCGTAGGCGGTCCACCCTTCCTGGATGGTGTAGTGCGCGGCGATGGAGGGCTGGGCCTCGGTATAGGTCTCGCTGTAGTTCAGCGGCGCCGGCGGCTTGGTCTTGTTGTACAGCGCGTCGACATCGCGGGTGAAGCTGGTGACCTTCACGCCCGGGATCAGGGTCAGGTCCGGCGTGACCTTCCAGTCGAACTCGGCATAGGGCTGCCAGGTGGTGTTCAGGTCGCGATACTTGTAGGTGTAGGGCGTGCCGTACTTGCCCGTGACCAGAATGTTCTGGGTCCAGTCATAGGATTCGGAATGGCGGTGGTCCAGCTGGCGGTCGTACCAGACGCCGGCCTTGATGTCGCCGAAGGACAGGCTGTCGGTCAGCCGCAAGGTGTCGCCGAAGGTGCGGTAGTTGGCGTTGGCCTCCTTGCCTGGGATGTCGCCGGCATAGGTGGCCACCTTCTTGCCGGCGGCGTTGTAGACGGTGACGCCCACATCCTTGGGGTTGCTGTCGCTGGCGTCCGACGATTCCTTGTAATGGTGGCCGAAGCCGTTGGTGTAGGCGGTGTTGTCCAGCTTGAGGGCGTCCGTCAGTTCCGACTGCACCCGGATGTAGTCGAAGTCCGAGGTATAGCGGCTGGGCTGGTACTTGTAATAGGACTGGGCCTTGGGGTTGTCGCCCAGGCCCCAGTTGTCGCCGTACTTGGCCAAGTCGGCCAGGGTGACGCCCTGCGTCGTGTACTCGAACGAATGGTTCTTGCTGGCCACCAGCGTCACCGTCGTGCGCTCCCCGATGTCCAGCACGTCCTTGAAGAAGTAGTTGGTGCGCTGTTCCTCCGCCCCGGTCAGGTAGCCGTCCGAGGTGGTGCGCTGCACGTCGAAGAACATGCGGCCCAGCACGGTGCGGCCGGTGTCGATCTCGCCGCCGATGCCCTTGGTGTTCCAGCTGCCATAGGTGCCGTAGGCGGTGACGCCCGGATCTTCCGACGGGGTTTTGGACAGGAAGCCCAGGGTGCCGCCGAAGGTGGCCTTGCCGATGGTGGAGGCGGTGCCGGGGCCCCGGTCCACCTCCGCCTGGCCCATGTCATGGGCCACGAACAGGGCGGAGCTGGTGTGGTGCAGGTCGGTGGCGTCGCCGAAGGGGATGCCATCGAAGGTGATGTTGAACTGGCTGTCCTGGAAGCCGCGCAGGCTCAGCGTTTCCGCCTTGCCCAGGCCGGGGCCGTTGGGGCTCTGGGCATAGACGCTGGGCTGGAACTTCACCATGTCGTCGAAACTGGACAGCGGGACGATGTTGTCGCGCAGGAAGCCTTCTGGAACGATGGAAGTGGGCTCCGTTGCCTCCAGCGGCACGTTGGAGGGCGAGACGCGCATGACCTTGGCCACCACGTCGATCTCGGTCATGGGCGCATCGGCGTCGGCTGCGCCAGAGGGGGCAGGGTCCGCCGCGCGGGCAGGCGGGGCGAGGGCGCCCAGCGCCATGGCCACGGCGGCGGCGCCCATCATCAGTCTGGCCCGGTTTGGGCGGGTCTCCGGTTTCGTCGTCATCATCGTCCCCCTTCGTTGATCGCGGCACCTTGGACGGCGCTTTGCAAAATCGCGTGCCGCGCTGGTACAGTCGGGACGGGATGCGGATCTTGACGGCAGCCTGACGGAAATTTCAGGTATCGCCGATCGCTACGGCGGCATAAGGCCTTAGCCACTGCCCATTTTCTTGTGAATTTCATTTGACCGATACATGACGGGACGATGACGGGCCGCCTTGCCTTGACCGCGCTGAACTACGACGCCGGGGGACTGATTCAGGAGCTGTCGGCGCTGGGGTGGGACACCACGGGGGACGGCACGCCCGATGTCCGCCTGCTGATCGCCGCCGATGCCGGGGCGCTGCCGCGTTATCTCAAGGAAGGATGGCCCACCCTGTGCCTGGCCACTGTGGGAACGGAGGCCGAGTCCGCCCTGCTGCGGGCCGGCGCGCACATGGTGCTGCCTTTGGATACGGCGGCGACGGCGGTGGCGGCGGCCCTGTCGGCGCTGGCCCGGCTGGCGGCGCCCGGCGACCGCGCCCTGCGGGTGGGCGATCTCGCCCTGCACGTCGACCGCCGGCTGGCCTGGTGCCGGGGGCGGCCGCTGGCGCTGGCGCCCCTGGATTTCGATCTGTTGGTGCTGCTGGCCGAACGGCCCGGGCAGGTGGTGCCGGCGGCGGAACTGCGGGCCCGGCTGTGGCCCGATGCGACCAACAGCGCCGGCCGCCTGACGGCGCACATCCACAGCCTGCGCCGCGCCCTGGGGCCGGCCGTGCCGCTGCACACCCGTGGCCACCAGGGCTATGTGCTGGGGGGCGCCGGCCCCTAAACGGTAGACTGGAGCGTTAGGTAGTATACCGGATATCGGCGCTGGCGGCCGCCGCCTAGGGTAGCCGGCATGGTTCCACCAGGCGGGTGATTCCCATGCGCGCCCTTATCATCGGCAAGGCCTCGCCCGGCGTCGCGCGGCTGTCGCGGCTGTTGCGGGAACGCGGCTGGCAGGTCGACACCCTGGCTGCCCTGCCGCCGGCGCCCCGTATGACCGACGTCGTGGTGCTGTCCGATGACACCCGTCAATTGCGCGAGCGCCTGAGCCGCGCACGGCGAATTTTCGCCGACGCCCTGGTGGTGACGCTGGCGGCGGAGCAGGCGGACCGCACCGGCGCCCTGGCGCTGGGCGCCGATGACCAAGTGGATGCAACCCTGCCCGGCGACTTGGTGGTGGACCGCCTGTTGGCCCTGCTGCGCCTGAAGCGCCAGGGGCCGCGCCTGGCCTATGTCCTGGATGATCTGGCCGTGGATGTCCGCCAGCGCCGGGTACGCCGCGCCGGCCGTGACATCCTGCTGTCCTCGCGCGAGTTCCAACTGCTGGTCCTGCTGCTGCAGGCGGAAGGGGCGGTGGTGCCGCGCAGCGCCATCCTCGACCGGCTGTGGGCCGGCGACCTGGACGTGGCCGACAATGCCGTGGATGCCCTGGCCTCCCGCCTGCGCCGCCGGCTGGATGGGCCGGGCCAGCCCCGCCTGCTGCACACCCTGCGCGGCGTTGGCTACTGCCTGCTGTCCGCCGTGATGGAGACCCGGGCCGCCGCCTGATGCCGCCACCGGCTGTCCATCATGTAGGCGTCGTCATGTCGGGGCCGTCATGTCGCGGCCATGCTCAGGTGGATCAGGGCGGGTACGTTGTCGCAGCCCGTCTTTTCCATGACCCGCGCGCGATGGTTTTCCACCGTGCGGGCGCTGATGCCCAGCTTCCAGGCGATGACCTTGTTGGGGTGGCCGGCCACCAGCAGGTCCATGACCTCGCGCTCACGGGTGCTCAAGGTCTCCAGCCGGCTTTGCGCCGCCTGGGATTCCGCCTGGTGGCGCAGGGTATGGCCGAAGCGCGCCATGGCCGTCTCCACCGCCCGCACCAGGGCGTCGATGGCGAAGGGCTTCTCGATGAAATCCACCGCCCCAGCCTTCAGGGCCGTCACCGCCTTGGGCACGTCACCCTGGCCGGTCAGGATGATCATCGGCAGGGGACAACCGCGCCGCGCCAACTCCGCCTGCAGCTCCAGGCCCGTCATGCCCGGCATGTTGATATCGGCGATGACGCAGCCGGGCACGCCGTCGGCCCCGGCTTCCAGAAAGCCTATGGCCGAGGGGTATGTCGCCACGGGGTATCCTTCGGCCTGGAACAGGGCGCTCAATGCGTCGCGCACGGCCTCGTCATCATCGACGATGGCCAGGGTCAGCTCAGGCTGCGGCATTGGGCACCTCCTGGGCGGGCAGCACCGAAGGTAGCGGGGCCAAAGGCAGGGAAAACGAGAAGGCGGCGCCGCCCAGCGTGCCGGTGCCGGCCCGCAGGCGGCCGCCATGGGCCTCGACGATGCTGCGGCTGATGCTGAGGCCCAAGCCCATGCCCGTGGGCCGGGTGGTGGTGAAGGGCGCGAACAGGCGGCCCGCCACCTCCTCCGCAATGCCGGGACCGGTATCGGCCACGCGAATGTCGGCCCGGGTCGGGGGGGCCGTCCCGTCTTCCGCCGCCCGCATGTCGATCAGGATGCGGCGGTCGGTGGTGGTCCCGTCGGCCAGGGCGTCCAAGGCGTTGCGCACCAGGTTGATCAGCACCTGTTCCACCTGCACCCGGTCGATGGACAGGATCAAGCCATCCCCCACCACCACGTCCAGCCGCGCGCCGGCGTTGGCGACCTCATCCGCCAGCAGGCGGGCGACGCCGGCCACCAGCTCGTCAGCCGGTACCGGGGCGCTGTCCACCTGGCCGGTGCGGTAGAATTCGCGCAGGTGGCGGATGATGGCGCCGGCCCGCTCCGCCTGGGCGGCGGCCTTGCCCATCAGTTCCAGCGCCTTGGATTGGCTTTCGGATTCCAGGATGCGGCGGCAGGCGCCGGTGTAGCTGACGATGGCCGACAGGGGTTGGTTCAGCTCGTGCGCCAGGGCGGCCGCCAGTTCCTCCGTCAGGTGGCTGCGGCTGGCCTGCTCGGCGGCGGCGCGGTGCTGGCCCAGGGCCGCGGCGGCGCGCTTGCGGGCGGAGATGTCGCGGATGGTCAGCACGCCCATGACCCCGCCCGTCTCCTCGACTATGGACAGGGACGATTCCACCGGCAGGGGGCGGCCGTCGGCGGCCACCAGCCATTCCTCGCCGCCTTCCTCACGGCGCAATAGATTGGCCAGGGGACGGCCGCGCAGGGTGTCGGGTGCCCGTCCCGTCAGGTCGGCCACCAGGCGGTTGACCTCCTCCACCCGGCCGTCGGCGTCCAGGATGACGATGCCGTCTGGCGCCAGCTCGATCAGGGTCTTCAACCGCGCCTCGCCCCTGGCGGCGGCGGCCCGCACCCGCTCGCGTTCCGAGATGACGGCGCCCAGCAGCAGGCCGGTCATGGCCAGCGACAGCATCAGGATTTGCAGCTTCAGCGCCTGATAGGGCTGGATGTCGCACACGGCGATGCCCAGGCTGAGGGCGGCCTCCAGCCCCGCCAGGGCCAGCACGGCGCCAGGCAGGCCGCTGCCGGCCGCCACCCAGACCAGGGGGATGAACACGGGGTAGAAGCGCGAGCCCACCACCCGGGGGAAAATCACCGCCACCGACAGGCAGATGCCGGCGACCTGGCCCAGGGTCTGGGCCCGCAGCAGGCGGGCGGGGTGCAGGTGGCACGGCAGGCGCGGCGCCATCAGGGCCAGGGTCGCGGTCACGGTCACGCCGGCCACGTCGCCCACCCAATGCTGCAGGGCCACGGTCAGCGGGTCGGCGGTCATGGCGCGCCCGTCCCAGCCGGTCAGCGTCCATCCCGCCAGGGGCCAGGCCGGCAGGACCAAGGCCAGGGCCAGCAGCAGCAGGCTCTGCCCTAGCGCCCCGGCCATGGTCAGGCCAGCCAGCCGCATGACGCCGTCCACATCCTCCAGCACGAAGCCCTCGTCATCCTGGCGCAGGCGGCGGGCCAGCAGCAGGGCGGGTAGGGCGAAGACCAACGGTTCGGCCAGGGTGGGGATGGCCATGCTGGCGGCCAGGGGGTGGCTGGCCGGCATCAGGACGGCGCGCAGGGTCAGGCCGATGACGGCCGCCAGCATCACCAGGGGCAGGCGGTGCGCACCCCACAGCATGACCAGCGCCAGGCCGATGCCGGCACGCAGGTTCCACGGTGCCCAGCCGGGCACAGCCGAGACCAGCAGCGGGTCCAGCAGCCCGGCCAGCGGGTACAATGCCAGCAAGGCCCAAGGCCAACGGGAATTTGACGTCGACAGCAAAAGGCCCCATCACGGACAGGATGAAGGCGGTTCCTTCATCTGACTGTGATAGGGCCCTTGCGTTACGGTCTTGTGACGCCACGCCTTATCGGGACGCCGTCTTCGACGCCGCCTTTAACGGGACGCCGTCTTCGACGGCGGGGCCCATTTGGCCAGCCAGTCGACCACGGCCTGCGGGTCCATGTGGCGGGCATCGGTCAGGTCGAAGCTGGCGTCGCCGTTCACCAGGGTGCCGTCGGCCTCCACCACCAGCACGGTGGGCACGCCCTTGAACTTCGGCACGCCGAAGCGCGCGGGCACGTCCATGTTCTTGGTGTAGCGGCCCACGTCCACCGTCACCATGACGTAGTTTTTGTCCAGGAAGCTGTGCACCTGCGGCAGTTCCACCAGGCCGGCCAGCACGCGGCAGTCGCCGCACCAGTTGCCGCCGAAGTCCAGCAGCACGCGCTTGTGCTCCTTCTTCGCCTTGGCTAGGGCGGCGTCCACCTGGGCGTTCACGGCGGCGTTGTCGATGGCCTCGTCATAGGGGTAGGGCAGGGGCTGTTTCAGTTCCACATTGCCCACCTGCGGGGCGGCGACCTGGGCGGTGGCCGCGGTGGGGGCCAACAGGGGCAGGGCCAGCAGGGCGGCGACGCCCAGGGCGGAGAGGGTGGTGCGGACGGTCATCGCAGGCTCCTGGGCTACAAGGGGACAGTCGCACTTTTCCAAGCGCGAATTCAGGTCATTATGCCTGATATGGGCACCAGGGAAAGCCCCGCCAGGGACCTATTCCCACCACCGGCCGCATGACGGCCCGGCATTTGACGAATAATGGGCGTCCGGTTCGGGAGGATTACCACAATGACCAATGTAGATAACAAGGTCATGAGCCGCGCGGACCTGAACCGCGCCTTGCTGGCCCGCCAGATGCTGCTGTCGCGCCATGCCGCCGGCGTGGTCGCGGCGGTGGAGGCGACGGCGGGCCTGCAGGCGCAGGAACCCCGCCCGCCCTTCATCGGCCTGTGGTCCCGCCTGCTGGGCTTCCGGCGCGACGACCTCCTGACCGCCTTGCGTGAACGCCACGTGGTGCGCGCCACCCTGTTGCGCGGCACCCAGCACCTGGTCAGCGCCGCCGACTACGCCGCCTGGCGCGGCCTGATGCAGCCGATGCTGACCGCCGCCTTCTTCGGCTTGGGTGACCGCACCCGCCATATCGACCCACTGCCCATCGCCGCCGTGGCCCGACCCTTCATGTCCCTGCCCCGCACCTTCAACGACCTGCGCGCCCATCTGGCCCAGGCCTTCCCGGATGAGACGGACGACCGCGCCATGGGGCACGCGGTGCGCTGCCACCTGCCGCTGGTGACGGCGCCGGACGGCGGCCCCTGGGGCATCGCCAACGATCCGCTGTACGTGGCGGCGGAGGAATGGCTGGAGCGACCGGTGGATTTGCAAGGCGACCTGCAGGGGCTGGTGCGCCGCTATCTCGCCGCCTTCGGCCCCGCCACCCCCGCCGACATGCAGGCCTGGTGCGGGCTGAAGGGATTGAAGCCGGTGCTGGAGTCCATGGCGGCGGAACTGGTGGTGCTGCGGGATGAGAAGGGCAAGGCGCTGTGGGACCTGCCCGACGCGCCCCGTCCACCGCCGGAGACGCCGGCGCCCGTCCGCTACGTGCCCGCTTTCGACAACCTCATCCTGGCCCACGCCGACCGCACCCGTATCGTGGATGAGGCCTGGCGCCCCCGCATCGTGTCCAAGAACCTGCAGGTCGCCGCCACCTTCCTGGTGGACGGCTTCGTCGCCGGCATCTGGAAGACGGCGCGCAAGGCCAAGCTGGCCACCCTGACGCTGGAGCCCTTCGTTCCCCTCGCCACCGTTGATGAGGCGGCCTTGCGCGAGGAAGGGGAGGCGCTGCTGCGCTTCCTGGAACCGGATGCACCGGCGGTGGAGGTGAAGGTGGTGCCCCCATCTTCCTAGTCCCATGGTCCGTGTTGCGCCGCGGCGCCTTGGGGCGGACCCTGCCGTCATGGACTTCACCTTCGCCATCGCCGAGCTGGCGGGCGCCGTCGCCCTGCTGCTGTGGGGCGTGCACATGGTGCAAACCGGTGTGCAGCGCGCCTTCGGCGCCCGGCTGCGCGCGGTCCTGGGCCGGGCGCTGGCCAACCGGTTCCAGGCCTTCCTCGTGGGCATGGGCGTCACGGCGCTGCTGCAAAGCAGTACGGCCACCGGCCTGATGGTCTCCGGCTTCGTGGCCGGCGGGCTGGTGGATCTGGTGCCGGCCCTGGCCGTCATGCTGGGCGCCAATGTGGGCACCACCCTGATCGTTCAGGCCCTGTCCTTCAACGTCGCCTCCATCGCTCCGGTGCTGATCCTGGTGGGCTTCCTACTGTTCCGCCGGGGCGTCAGCCCATCGCGCGACATGGGCCGCGCCTTCATCGGCCTGGGCCTCATGCTCATGGCCCTGCACCAGTTGCTGGCGATCATAGCGCCCTATGAGGATGCGCCCAGCCTGCGCATGATCCTGGGCGCCATTGCCACCGAACCGGTGGTGGATGTCATCCTGGCGGCGGCGCTGACCTGGGCCGCCCATTCCAGCGTGGCGGTGGTGCTGCTGACCATGTCGCTGGCGGCGCAGGGGGCCGTGCCGCCCCACGCCGCCTTCGCCCTGGTATTGGGCGCCAACCTGGGTACCGCCATCAACCCGGTGCTGGAGGGGGCCGCCGGCAACGACCCCGCCGCCCGGCGCCTGCCCTTAGGCAACCTGCTGAACCGGGCGGCGGCGGTGCTGCTGGGTCTGGCGGCGCTCGGGCACCTCGGCCCCCTGATGGTGGGGCTGGAGCCGGACGTGACCCGGGCGGTGGCCGATTTCCACACCCTATTCAACCTGGCGGTGGCGCTGCTGTGCTTCCCCTTGCTGCCGTTCTACGCTCGGCTGCTGGCCCGCCTGCTGCCGGCCAGGATGGATGCGGCCGACCCGGGCCGTCCGCTCTACCTCGACCCGTCGGCCCAGGACACGCCGGTGGTGGCCCTGGGCAACGCCGCGCGAGAGGCCCTGCGCCTGGTGGATGTGCTGGAGGCCATGCTGCAGGGCCTGCGCGACGCGCTGGACGACGGTGATCGGCGCCGCATCGCCGAGACCAAGCGCATGGACGACGTGTTGGATCGGCTGAACACTGCCATCAAGGCCTATCTCTCCGCCCTGGACAGCGACGCCCTGTCGGACGCGGATCAGCGTCGGGCGCTGGAAATCCTGACCTTCGCCATGAATATGGAACACGCGGGCGACGTGGTGGACCGCAACCTGATGGGTCTGGCGCGCAAGCGGCTGAAGCGCGGGCTGGTCTTCTCGGCCGAGGGGCAGCGGGACCTGCTGGCCATGGTCGACAGCCTGATCGTCAATCTACGCACGGCGGGCTCGCTGTTCATGACCGGCGACGCCCGCGCCGCTCGCCTGCTGGCCGGCGAGAAAGAGGCGTTCCGCCGGCGCGAGAACGAGGCCACCACCGCCCACTTCGCCCGCCTCAGCGCCGGCCGGGTGGACAGCGCGGAAACCAGCGCCCTGCATCTGGACCTGCTGCGCGACCTGAAACGGGTGAACACCCATCTGGTGGAAGCGGCGGCCTATCCCGTCCTGGAACGCTCCGGCGACCTGCTGCCCAGCCGGCTGAAAGGGCGTCAGCCGGCGGATACGCGGGAGGACGGGGACTGATCACTTATCCCATTCGCGGATTACCGCCAGCCATAGGGCCAGCGTCTCCGAATGCGGGCTGGTCAGGGGCAGGTTGTCGGTTTTGACCGAGGTCTGGACCATGACCAGCTTGGTCTTGGGATCGACGAAGATGTATTGGCCCTCGGCACCTAAAAGCGCGAACAGCCGGCGCCCGTCGGGGCTGACCTTGGGGGGCAGCACCCAGACTTGGTAGCCGTAGCCGTAAAGGTGCGCCGCCGTGCCCGACGCCACCTGCGCATCGGCCGGGTCCAGGGTGGTGGCGGCCAACAGCCAGTCTTTGGGGATCAACTGCTTGCCCTCCCAGGCGCCGTCGTGGGCCAGCAGGCGGCCCAGGCGGCCATAATCGCGCAGGGTGGCGTTGAAGCCGGAACAGCCGATCTCCTGCCCGCTGGCGTCCACCTCCCACCGCGCATCCACCTCCGCCCCCATGGGCTGCCAGACCTTGGCGGTCAGATAATCGGACAGGGACTGGCCGGTGGCGTGACGCACCACCGTGGCCAGCGCCTCACTATCACCGCAGGAATATTGAAAATGGCTGCCGGCAGGGGTGGCACGGCTGTATTTGGCCAGCGCCGTCCCTTCGTCCACCCCGCTGTGTATGTCCTGGAACAGGCCATGCGGATCAGCCTGCTCAAAGGCCACGCCGGATGACATCTGCAGCAGCGCCTTCAGCGGCGTCTGGCCATAGGCGCTGCCCTTCAGGGTGGGGACGTAGGCCTCGGCCGGATCGCCGATACCCTTGACGCGGCCGTCGGCGATGGCGGCCCCCAGCAGCAGGCTGACCAGCGTCTTGGCCATGGATTGCGAGGTGAAGCGGTCCTTGTCCGTGCGGCCGTACTGGTAACGCTCCACCAGGATGGTGTCGTCCTTCAGGATCAGCAGGCCGGTGGCCGGCACCCGCGCCATATAGTCCGCCAGGCCCAGCACCGGCCCGTCCTTCACGTGCAGGATGTCGGGCACGTAGTGCAGTTCCGGTTCCGCCGACGCCCGCTTGAAGGTCCAGGGCTTGGCCGCCGCCGGCAGGGTGTGGGTCTTCACCAGGCTGTCGTAATGGCTGAAGCCCCAGACCATGTGGGGCTTCTCATACCAGTTGTCCCAGGTGCCGGCGGGATAGCCTTCCGCCTGGCCATAGGCGGCGGCGTCGGGGCCGCCGGGCTCGAAGGTCTGGGCCTTTGCGGAAGGGGGCAGCAGTGACGCCGCTAGCGCGGCGAGGATCAATCCGGCACGGCGCATCAGGTATCCCCTTCTTCAGATATCGGGTTGTCGGACCCCGGATCGGCGTCGGCCAGCCTGTCCATCAGGCCGGCCGCCAAGCGCAGCAGCTCGCGCTCCGTCGGGGTCAGGGTGGTGATCATGGCGCGGGCCAGGGCGGTGCGCCGGCCGTGCACATCGCCGAACAGGGCCTGGCGGCCGGTATCGGTGATCTCGATACGCACCTGGCGGCGGTCCACTGCGTCTGGCCGGCGGGCGATGTGGCCCTGGCCTTCCAGATCAGCCAGCAGCCGGGTCAGCGACTGCGGCTGGATGCGCAGATAGGCGGCCAGCGCCGTGGCCGTGGCCGGCCCTTCACGATGCAGTTGGCCCAGCACGCCCAGCTTGGTCGTGCTCATACCCTCCGCCGGTCGGTTGGCCAGCAGGCGGCGGGACAGGGTGGTGGTGCTGCGGTGCAACCGCCGCGCCGTTTCCAGCGCCGCCGCAAAGACATCGTCGTGCTCGTTCATATACTAAGATATGTCTTAGTATATAACGGGAGTCAACGGGCGATTTCGGCGGTATTATGATGACAGAAAGAAAGATGATCTTATCAATTTTCCGCAACGCCGTTCGCCTGCCAGCGTCGGCGCATATCCTCCAGCCAGCGGCCGCGCAGGGCGGCGGGGCGGTCGGGATAGCGCTCGTCGAGGAAGTCGGCGGCCGTCACCCGGTCGGTGCGGAAGTGGCGGAAGTCTTGGCGCAGCTCGCACCACGCCACCAGCAGGCGCACGGTCTGGAAATAGGCGACGGTGACGGGCCAGACGGTGCGGTCGCTGGGCCGGCCCAGCTCGTCGGCGTAACTCAGGCGGATCTTACGCCCGGCATGGATCCACGTGCGGGTGCGGGCCATGTCCAGGCTGTCCGGCGTGCTGGCCGGCCGCCGGGGCGGCATGCGCGTCGCCGGCTCCAACACATAGGGGCGCAGGCGATCAGGCACGGCGGCGGCGATCTTGGCGATCAGGTCCTGGGCCGCCCGCGCCAGGGCGGGGTCGGCCTGGGTGCTGACCCATTGCGCACCCAGCACGGCAGCCTCGATCTCATCCGGGGTCAGCATCAGGGGCGGCAGGTCGTACCCCTCCTCCAGCACATAGCCGATGCCGGCCTCCCCCCGGATGGGCACGCGCTGGGCCATCAGGTCGGCAATGTCGCGATAGACGGTGCGCTTGGACGTCTCCAGTTCCGCCGCGATGGCGTCGGCCGTCAGGGGGCGCCGCGTGCGGCGCAGGATCTGGATGATCTGGAACAGGCGGTCGGCGCGTCTCATAGGGGCATCCTGGTGTCACGCTGCTGACAGCATGTTGGCAGCAGGATGGCAGTAGAACGGGGCCATCCACAAGCCACCGTGCCCCAAGCCACCACCCCTCGAGGAAGACCGCCATGACCGCCACCCAGAGCAACCCCCGCCAGCCGATTTCCCTCTACACCGGCGGCGCCCTGTTCGGCCTGCCCGACGCCAGCCCCTTCTGCATCAAGGCGGAGGTGCAGCTGAAAATGGCCGGGGTGCCCTATGTGAAGGCCCAGGGCATGCCCGACCAGGGTCCCAAGGGGCAGATCCCGTATATCGAGGATGAGGGGCGGCGGCTGGGCGACAGCACCTTCATCCGCGCCCATATCGAGAAGACCTACGGCGTGGATCTGGACGCCGGCCTCACGCCCCAGCAGCGGGCCCTGTCCTGGACCATCGAGCGTCTGCTGGAAAACCAGCTGTACTGGACCGTGGTCTACAGCCGCTGGCTGATTCCAGAGAACTTCGCCAAGGGCCCGGCCCAGTTCTTCAACCGCGTGCCGGAAGCCGTGCGGGAAACCCTGCGTCAGCAGGTGCTGGAGCGGGTGACCAACAATGTGCGCGCCGCCGGTCCCGGGCGTCATTCGGATGCGGAGATCGCGGATCTCTGCGACCGCTCCCTATCCGCCCTGTCCCTGCTGCTGGGCGACCAGCCTTATTTCATGGGGGAGCGGGCCACAGCGGTGGACGCCATGGCGCTGGGCGTGCTGGCCAGCCTGTTGACGCCCTACTTCGATACGGAGGTGCGCCGCCGTGTGCTGAAATATCCCAACCTGCTGGCCTACACCGACCGCCTGATGGCGGAATTCTATCCTGATTTCGCCTGGGAACCGGCGGTCGCGGCGGCGGCGTAAGGGAACCGCCGCCAGCTTCGCCTGTTGGGGCCCTGCCTCCATAACCCCAAGGAAGCAGGGCACCCATGCTGGTTCAGCCGGTGGATTATTTCCTGGCCGCCTGGTTCGTCCTGGCGCTGGCGTCGGCCGTGTATGTCGGTATCGACCAATATCGCCGCAACCCGGAACCGCCGGTGATGAAGTGGGGCTTCATCCTCATCACCCTGTATCTCGGACCCCTCGGCCTTTTGCTGTACGTGCTGGTCGACAAGGAACCCCGGCCTGGCGCGCATGAGGACTTTATTCGGCCCCTGTGGAAACAGGGGGCCGGTTCCACCATCCACTGCGTGGCGGGGGACGCCACCGGCATCGTACTGGCGGCCGTGGTGACGGCGGCGTTCGGCCTGCCCATGTGGCTGGACCTGATCGTGGAATATCTGTCCGGCTTCGCCATGGGGCTGTTCATCTTCCAGTCGCTGTTCATGCGGTCGGCCATGGGCGGCGGCTATTGGCAGAACGTGCGTGGCAGCTTCCTGCCTGAATTCATCAGCATGAACTTCATGATGGCCGGCATGGCACCGGTCATGTGCTTCCTGATGATGGGGCGCGACATGCGCGCCATGGAACCGGCGGAACTGCTCTTCTGGGGCACCATGGCGTTGGGCGTCGGCGCGGGGTTCGTCACGGCCTATCCCGCCAATGTCTGGATGGTGGCCCGGGGGATGAAGCATGGGCTGATGACCCAGCGGGAAGGAAGCCACCATCATCATGAGATGAAATCAGATGCCACCGCTTCCCAGGTGGCGGCGCTGGGTGGTGTGTCGCTGCTGGCGCTGGTCATCGGCATGGTGGCGCCGGCCAACTGGCTGAACCTCGACGTGTCGGCGCGCGATGTGGGTGGGACCATAATGCCGCCCGGCATGGTCATGGACCGCGACACGCCGGCCGAAGCGATGCGCGACATGGCCGCCGTGGATCCGCGCCGGGTGACGGTGGCTTTTGGTATCGACACCATGGGCGACCGTGAGTTGCCCTACCGGCTGGAGGACGGGGTGAAGGTCTTCGACCTGCGCGCGTCCGTCATCCGCTGGACCATCCTTCCCGGCGTCACCGTTGACGCCTATGCCTATAACGGCCAGGTCCCCGGGCCGCGCATCCATATCCGGCAGGGTGACCGGGTGCGCATCAACGTCACCAACGCCCTGCCGGAACCCACCACCGTCCATTGGCACGGCCTGACGGTTCCCAACGCCATGGATGGGCCAGCCTGGGTGACGCAGCCGCCCATCCCGCCCGGCGGGCGGTTCAGCTACGAATTCACGGCTGGCCAGCACGGCACCTACTTCTACCACCCGCACGCCAACCCCGACCGCACGCAGGCCCTGGGGCTGTACGGCGCGCTGATCATCGACCCCGCCGACCCCAAGGACGAGGTGCCGGCCGACCATGACTATGTGATCCAGCTGCAGGAATGGTTGCGACGCGACGGGCTGACCTTCCCCGCCATGCCCATGGACGGGGGCCACCCCAACTATTTCACCATCAACGGCCGATCCTACCCCGCCACGGAAACGGTGCATATGAAGGTGGGCGAAACGCTGAAGGTGCGTTTCATCGGCACCAACACCGGCTTCATCCACCCCATGCACATCCACGGCGGGCCCTTCCTTGTGGTGGGCCGCGACGGCCAGACCCTGCCCCCGGCAGCCCGGTATGAGGCGGACACCGTGAATGTGGGGCCCGGTCAGCGCTACGACGTCATCTGGACGGCGCGCCTGCCGGGGAAATGGCTGATCCACTGCCATATTCCCCACCACACCACCAACAACAACACCGAATCGCGGGGTGGTGGCGGGTTGATGGTGGTGATCGACGTTCAGCCTTGAGGGCTGGCTTTCTGAGCCCGCGCGGCGGAAACGGGCGCCCCTTGGGGGGAATGGGGCGCCCGCCGTTCGCCTATCCCTCGCGGAACACCAGTTCCAGAAGGATGGCGCCGCCGCCCGCGCTGGGGGGCGTGCGGATGAACAGGCGCCGTTCCCCCAGGTCGGGAAGGTCCATGGTGGAATAGGGGATGGCCAGGCCCTCCAGCTTGGCCCGCATGGCCCAGTAGGCCTCCCCATTTTGGTTATCTCCGGTGTCGTCCATGCGGAAGGCGACGTGGTCCAGCATCTCCCCCGCCCGGCCTACCGCGGCGCCCGATCCCGGGATCAGGTGCACGATGGGGGCGTCCCCGGCGTATAGCCAGTACCCAGGGAAGTCGAAGGGCGGGCGATAGCCAGGCCTCAGATCCAGCACCCTCTCCAGGAAGGACCGGGTGCCTTCCAGGTCGGCGGTGCGCAGGGTGGCGTGATCGAGATGCATGACCGCCCCCGCCTCAGATCGTTTCGGTTTCGCGCACGGTCAACGGGCTGCCGGCGGCGAAGCGCGCGATCTCATCCTTGCGCAGGAAGGCCACGCCGGGGTGGCTGTTGGCATAGGTCAGGAACTTGTCCCACACCCGCACCATCTGCGGCGTGCCGCTGATGCGGTCGTGCGCGCTGATGGACATCATGCGGCGGCGCTGGCCCGCCTCTTCATACAGCTGGTCGAAGTCCAGGGTGACCTGTTCCAGGAACTGGGCGGGGGTGTAGTTGCGGCCCTCGATCAGGACGATGTCGTTGTTGCGCAGGGTGTAAGGCACGACCACGAAGTCATGGCCGTTCACCTGCTCGATGAAGGGCTCATCCCGGCTGACGTCATCGATGTGATAGAGATAGCCCAGCTCCTGCAACAGCGGCAGGGTATGGGGCCCACGGCGCAGCCAGTTGGCGTTGTAGCCCACGGGCGTCTGGCCGGTGACCTCCGCCACCATGGTGCGGGCGTCGGTCAGGAACTGCCGCTCCTCCTCCCGGCTCATGGCGTATTCGGAACTCCAGCGCGGGCCGTGGCCGGCGGCCTCATGGCCGCGCTTCACGATCTCGCGTGCCAGGTCCGGGTTCTTGCGCACCGCCTCGCCGATCATGTGCGAGGTGACCTTGACGCCGTGCTTGTCCCACAGGTCCAGCATGCGGGGCACGCCCTCGCGATAGCCGTAGGCGAACCAGGTATTGGCGACGGGGTCGCTGGGCACGCTGTCGGGGAAGTCCACCTTGGGGAAGGGGCTGTCGGTGCCCTTCAGTGGCTGGCCGCCGGCTTCGAACTGCATGGAGACGCTGATGACCAGGCGGGTGTCGCCGGGCCAGAAGCCGGCCCCCGGGAATTTAGGGGGCGCCGGCTTGGTGGCCGGGGCCTTGGTCTCGGCGGCGCCGGCGGTGGTGCCGCCCATCGCGATACCGGCGGCCAGCAGGCCGGCACCGGCGCCGGCATGGGTCAGGAAGCCGCGGCGGCTGGCGAAGATGTCTGTGGTCATGGCCGATTGCTCCTCTTACTGGGCCACCGCGCCCAACTGGCGCAGCAGGGTCAGGTTGTCTTCGATGTGCCAGTTCTCGGCGATACGGCCGTCCTGGACGCGGTAGAGGTCGGTGGCGATGAAATCCACCGTCTGGCCCTTGCCCTGCACCTCACCGAAATGGCCGGTGAAATGGCCTTGGAAACGGAAGTGCACGGTCACCCGGTCACCGGCCACCACCAGCTGTTCGGCGCTGGCGGTCAGGTCGGGGATGGCGGCCCGCACGAAGGCGGAGGCGGCCAGCGGCCCCGGCACGCCCTGGGCGCGGCCCGGCGGCAGGGTACGGTCGGTGAAGTCCGGCGCCAAGGCGGCGCGGGCCATGGCCTCGTCGCCGGTGGACCAGAAGGTGGCGTAGCGGCGGGCCGCCAGGATCTCCGCGTCGGCCTGCGCCTTGGGCAGGCTGGCGTCGACGGTCAGGTGCTTGGGCTGGACCAGGGTGTCGGCGGCGAAGGCCACCGGGGCGGTTGCGGACAGCGCCAGGGCCAGGACGGTGCCGCGGACCAGGGAGGGGGACATTTGCGTGCTCCATCAGGGGGTGAATTCGATGACCTGACGGTACGCGCTTTGAATGTTCGCAAGAATTGACCTTACTCTCCAAGGTCTGTTGTGTTATATGCAAGAATATGGCCGACACCTTTTCCGATATGGCGACCTTCGTCCGTGTGGTTGAGGCGGGCAGCCTGTCCGCCGCGGCCCGCGACCTGGGGCAGTCGCTGGCCGTCATCAGCCGCCGCCTCAGCGGGCTGGAGGAACGGCTGGGCGTGCGCCTGCTGAACCGCACCACCCGCACCCTGGCCCTGACGGAGGAGGGGGCGGCCTACCACGCCCGTTGCGTCCGCATCCTGGCGGAGGTGGAGGAGGCGGAGATGGAGGCGACCAAGGGCCGCCACACCGCCAGCGGCCTGCTGCGCCTGACCTCCACCGTGGCCTTTAGCCGCCACCTGGCCCCGCTGCTGCAGGAATTCCAGGCGCTGCACCCCCGCCTGCAGGTCCACCTGCATGCCGCCGACACGCTGTTCAACATCATCGACACCGGTTTCGACCTCGCCATCCGTTTCGGCGCGCTGGCGGACAGCAGCCTGATCGCCCGGCAGCTGGCGCCCAACCGACGGGTCATCTGTGGCGCCCCGTCCTATCTCGACCGCCGGGGCCGGCCGCAGGGGGTGGAGGATCTGCTGGGCCATGACTGCCTGCTGTTCGGCGACCCGCCACCCGACCAATGGACCTTCGCCGACGGGCGCAGCGTCCGCGTGCGCGGCCCTCTCAGCAGCAATGACGGCGAACGGGCCCATGCCTGGGCACGGGGCGGGGCCGGCCTGGTGCTGAAATCCATCTGGGACGTGCATGAGGATATCGCCGCCGGCCGGCTGGAGGTGGTGCTGCCCCATCTGCCGCTGCCGGCCGCCCCACTGCACGCCGTCTATCCCCATAGCCGCCACGCCGCGGCCAAGGTGCGGTTGTGCGTGGATTTCCTGGCCGACCGGCTGCGGCGGATGACTCCGACGGCGGCATGAGTACGCTGTAAGGCCGAAGGACGGGGCCGGGCGGCCTTGATAAGGTCGCCCGGCCCCGTCCCATTTCACGGCTTGCGAGAAGACCCGTATGACCCCGTCCGCGCCCAGCCGTCCTCCCCGTCTCATCGGCTCGTTCGGCTTGCAGGGCAGCGGTTCCACCTGGGTCTACAACGTGATCCACGCGGCGCTGGAGACGACGGGCGTCCGCATCGCCCGCTTCTTCGCCAACGACCTGACACACGAGAACATCCTTCAGATTCGGGACGCCGACGTCGTCCTCGTGAAGGCGCACGAGCCGTCGGCGGCCCTGCTGGCCACCTGCCTGTTCGCGGGCGCGCCGGTCATCGTCACCGTCCGCGATCCGCGCGATGCCGTCGTCTCCCTCATGGAACGGTTCGGCCATTCCTTTCAGGAGGCGGCGGACGAGGTGCGCAACAGCGCCCGCTATCTGATGCGCCTGGTGGCCGACTGCCCGGCGTGGGTGCTGCGCTATGAAGACGACTTCATGGAGACGCCGGCCACCGTGTCCAAGATCGCCACCCATGTCGGCGTGGAAATCAGCGGCCAGGATGCCGATGCGATCTTCCAGGCTCACGCCAAGGACGAGGTGGCGCGGCGGATCGGCCGCTTCATCCAGGAAGGCCGCATGGGCGACGACAACCCGCGCCTGCAGTTCGACGCGGCGTCCCACTGGCATCCCAACCATGTCGGCGACGGTCAGGTGGGCAAATACGCCAGGAAGCTGACCGCCGACCAGGTCATGGCCGTCGAGATCGCCGGCCGGGACTTCATGGAACGGTTCGGCTACGCCCCCCTGACCAGCGGCTTGCCCTCCGGCTATGCCATCGACTTCGGCCCGTCGGGGTGCGTGAACCGCAGTGTGGCGCATGGCTTCTTTCGTCCGGAAATCTCAGGCGGTGCAGGGGTCATGTGGGCGCGCACGGCGACGGCTACCGTCGATTATCCCCTGGCCGGCGCCGCCACCTGGGCGCTGGGCACGGTCGACCTGGCCCTGGCCCCCGCCTTCCGGCATGGGACCGATGAGGCCGAGGTGGCCGTCGAGATCCGCGGGCGGACGATCGCGATGTTGCGGTCGGATTCGGCGGGCGAGGACGGGGTGCGGTTGAGCTTCGCGCTGGAGCGGAATGAGATACCGGCCGACGGGAATCTGGAGCTGGTGTTCCGCACCAGGGGTGCCGTGAGCGCCGCCGCGCTGGGCCTGTCCCATGATGACCGCAGGCTGGCTGTCGGCGTCCGCCGCTTGGCCATGGAATACGGCGCCTAGCTGTACTCAACCAGGCTGGCGGACAGCGTGGTGGACGCAAGTAGGATTTCGGCGGCGGCGACCACCTCGGCGGGGCTGACCCCGTTTATGCAATGCGCGGTGTGCCGTGACACGCAGCCCTGGGCGCAGGCCGGGTCGGCGGGGGTGGCGGGGCGCACGATGCGGTGCGGCACGCCCACAGGCCCGAAGCGGCGGGGCGCGTTCTCATGATTGTCCGGCGCCGTCAGCGGATGGCAGGAGATTTCGACCACCGGCACGGCCACGGCCGCTGCCATGTGCATCAGGCCGGAATCGTTGCCGATGTACAGGGCCGCGCGCTCCAGCACAGCGGCTGATTCGCGCAGGTCCAGCCGGCCCGCCAGGTTGTGCGCACGGCTGCCCAGGGCCTGCGCAATGGCGGCGGCGTCGCTGGCCACGTCCGTGCCACCCAGCAGCGCGAACATCAGGTCGTGGCGCCCCGCCAGCGTCCGCGCTGCCGTGACCACCTGATCCACCGGCCAGCGCCGGCGGCCGGTGGAGGCGCCCAGGCCCAGCGCCACCAGGATCCGGCCGGCCACGGGCGGCACCGTCGTCCAGGCCGTGGCGCGGTCAACTTCGTCCAGGTGGATGTCGCAGCGCGGCTCCGATGATGTCGGGATCGCCCCGCCGCCGCTGACCGCCCGCATCAGCGCGCCCATCACCTCGACCTCATGGCAGGGGGCGGGAATGGTCACCACATCCGTCATCATGGCGGTGAAGGCGGCGTTGAAACGGGTGAGGTCGGGCATGCGGGGGCTGGTCAGGCCATAGCGGCGCGGTACCCCGGCCAGCACCGCGATATGGTTGGCCAGGTAATAGTCGGGCATCAGGCGGGGGATGATGGTGGCGTCCACCCCCTGCAGGAAGGCGACGGCCTGGTCGATGGTGGCCTCCAGCCAGGCCGTGGCTTCGTCGGGGGCGAGCCAGGGCAGCCGCACCGGCACCAGCAGCGTGCGGTCGATGCGCGGGTCGCGGGTCACCAGGTCGCGCACGCGGGCCCCCGCCATCAACCCGATCTCGCCGCCGAACCAGGGCCGCAGGGTGCGCAGGAAGGATGTCAGCAGGACGCTGTCGCCGATCGAGTCCAGCTTCAGGATGGCCAGCCTGCCTTGCGGCGGCAGGGGACGGGCCCGCTGGTCGGGAGGGATGAAGGGGGCGAGGGCGGCAGCCAGGCGGTTGGTGAGGCGTGACAGGGCGGCGTCGATGGCGCGCTTGGCCGCACGCATCCGATCTTCACCGTCGTCGGGTGCCTCATCCAGGACAGCGAAGGCGTCCGTCTGGGCGTCGCCGGCCAGCGCCAGCAGATCACGCGCGGCCGTCCGGCCCCGGTGCTGGTCGGCGCCGCTGGCCTGGGCCAGCGAGGGCAGGACCAAGCCGCCCGCTGTCAGATTGGCGACAGGCAGACCGGCCGTGACGGCGCGTAGCACGGCATGGTGGCCAATCCAGCGGTCCAGCGGAACGGGGGCGCTGCCGATGCAGGCGGACAGGGCGCCCACGGGCAGCAGCACGGGGCCGAAATAATGCTCCGGCCGGTCCAGCCGGTCGGCCCGGTCCAGCCGGTACAGCGGGCCGATCACGGGCAACAGGCGGACGATCCCGACCACGGCCGACACCGGCGGCAGGGCGGCGGGCAGGGCGATCAGGCCATCGTCACCGCACAGCAGCAGGGCCGGTACCGCCATGTCCTGGGCCAGGGCCGCCAGACCGGCGGCGTCGACGGTGTCCCCCTCCAGGACGCGGCACCGCTCGTCCGGAATAACCAGCGCGTGGCCGGGCGCCCGCAGGACGGTGATCGGCACGCCGGCTGGAAGGCGGCGCAGCAGGTGATGCACGACGCGCGAGCCCAGGCGGCCAACGCGCAACACGACGCCGTAAGAATGCGTCAACCCCCATTCCCCCATGGACCAACTGCCCGTCAGTCCGGAGGCGGCTAGCCCCCGGCCGGATCCGTTCGCGGACCGCTGAATTGATACGAGGGGGAGCGTATTTACCCGGTGGTAGAGTCGCAATAATTAGTGCGACAAAATGCGCGCTTTACGTTTACTAAATTGGTAATAGGCATACAACTCTGCAATAAATATAGCAGATATTATATAATCTTTGAGCATATCAAATTAGTAATAATATTAGCAATTTTACAACTGTTTTTGACTTTGTAGGGCCATTAATCGGTGATCCTGGCACGGTTTCCCAAAGGTGGTGAGATGGTGAAACAAAACGACGGCTTTCTTGGGGAATCCACGGCGGGCCAAAAGATCATGGCCAGCCCTGAGCCCATCAAGCCGATGCGGTGGGCCCTTCACCGGGACCGGCGTGGGCAGGGGCTGGAAAGGATTTTAGGAAATGGTAAGGGCCAGGCGGCGGCCTCGCGCTATTCGCGAAGACTTTAACCGAGACAACAGCCAATTCGTTTGGGATAAGTGGCCGGAAAACTCAACGGCCTGATCCGGCTATTCGTCCGTTACTTGAGACGAATGGCGCGCCCGGAAGGACTCGAACCTCCAACCCCCAGATTCGTAGTCTGGTGCTCTATCCAATTGAGCTACGGGCGCTTTTTCGTCTCACCGGTGTCGGCCGGTGAGGTGGGTGCTTGTAGAGGATGATCGGGGGGGACGCAACAGCTTTTTTGGGTCCCATTGCATTTTCTTTTCGATGAGCTTCCCCACCCCGCGAGCGGAGCGGGACGCCGGTGCGTCGCGATGCATTGTCCAGACGGCGGGGATGGGCTATCTACCCAATCCTCCACCTTTGTGAACATTTTTGACCGTTTCGCGGAGCGCCGCCCCCATGTCGTCCCATCACGCCGATACCGCCAAGAACTTCCCCGTCACCTGGGAAGAACTGCACCGTCATGCCAAGGCGCTGGCCTGGCGCATCAGCGACAAGGGGCCGTGGAAGGGCATCGTCGCCATCACCCGCGGCGGCCTGGTGCCGGCCGCCATCCTGGCGCGCGAGCTGAACATCCGCCTGATCGACACCATCTGCATCAGCAGCTACGACCACCAGAACCAACGCACCGCCCAGAACCTGAAGGCGCCGGTGGCGGTGGAGGGTGAGGGCGAGGGCTGGCTGATCGTCGACGATCTGGTCGACACCGGCAAGACCGCCGCCATCGTGCGCAACATGATGCCCAAGGCGCATTTCGCCACCATCTACGCCAAGCCCGCCGGCCGCCCGCTGGTCGACACCTTCATCACCGAGGTGTCGCAGGACACCTGGATCCATTTCCCCTGGGACCTGAACCCCATCGCCTACATGCAGATCCGCAACGACTGATCGCGTGTGGTCTCCGGCCAGACGAACGGCCCCGCCGGGTACGCCCAGCGGGGCCGTTCGCGTTTCGAGGGAAGCGTGCACCACCCAGTTTGCCTTTTTCTAGGACGCGACCGCGCCCGCCGGAGGGAGCAGCGCAGGGCGCAGCGAGGACAGCCGAGTGCCGGATGGCCCGCTGGCGCCTGAAGCGAACCAAAAACCCCGCGCCCGCAAGGGAAGCTACTTACTCTCCGGCGCCACCACGTCGCTCAGGTGCGGCGTGTCCGGGTCGGCGATGATGGCGCGCAGGGCCGAGCGGTCCTGCGGCAGCTTGCCCAGCGGCACGTCCATCAGGGTGTCGGCGCGGGTGCTGATGGGCACGGGCTTGCCGTAGATAGCATTCAGCCGCTCATACTCCGCGCGGTGGAAGGCGTCGTCCTCCTCATAGCTGGGGTAGGCGCGCGGGGTGATGATGATGTCTTCCTGCCGCGTCGCCGTCTCGGCCGCGCGGCGCGGGCCCGGCGCCGGCACGGTCACCGTCTGGGTGGTGGCGGTGGGCTGGGCGGTGGTGGTCTGCTGCGCCCCGGCGGGGGCGGCAAGCAAGGCGCCGGACAGCAGCGCAGCGGTCACGGTTGGGAGGTGGACAAGGCGGGTCGGCATGGCATCGGTCTCCTCTGATGCCGGCCTCGCGTAAGGCCGGACGGTGAAGGAATCCGCGACCGCGAAGGAAGGGCCGCCCGGGACCCGGGGCGGGTCGCGGGAGGGCGGCGGCGGGTAAGCCACTTGAGACCGATAATATAGGGAAGCCCGGGACTTATTCCCAGACGGCCAGGGCGCTTATTCCCAACCGCCTAGCAGGGGGCGCATGCGCTTGCTGTCCACGTTGCGGATCTTCTGCCGGCCGTGAACATGGGTGGGTGCGGGCTCGACCGGGCCGCCGGCGCGCACCGGCCGCTCGGCGAAACGGCCCAGCGAGATCATGCGGTCGTACATGACGATGGCGGCGGCCACGGCCACGTTGACGCAGAACTTGATGGGGATCTTGATGACATGGTCGCAGCGCGCCTGCATGGCCGGCGACAAACTGCCGCGCTCCGGCCCCAGGACATAGGCCGCCCGCAGGGGATGGCGGAAGCTGGGCAGGTCCACGGCGTCGTCCGTCAGTTCCACACCCACCAGGGTGCAGCCTTCCGGCAGGGTCATGGCCGAGACGCTGGGGTAGGTGTAGAGCGGGACATGGTCCTGGCCGCCCGAGGTGTCGACCCGGTTCATCTCGTCCAGGTCCAGGGCGGCGTTCACGGTGAACACAAAGCTCGCCCCGAACGCATGGCCGGAGCGCATGATGGTCCCGATGTTGCCCGACTTGCTGATCCCCTCGGCGCCCAGGGCGAAATATCCACGCATGCCGCGCACCTTGCACAAGGCAAGCCGCTTGGGCAAGGTTCCAGCCCCCCGGGAAACAGGATTGCAGTCATGCCCCGGCCGGGGGAGAACGCGGGCATCAACGAACCCCAAGGGCGGAGCGCCTGGTCATGCACGACCACGACGACCATGATCATCACCACGGCGACGGCTGCTGCGGCGGCCACGGCCATCAGCCCGCCGCCCAAGGCGCCCAAGGCCAGGCCACCGTGCGCCAGGTGGACATCCCCGACCGCTCCGATGCGCCCATCCTGGTGGAGGTGACGCGCGGGTCCATGGTGGAATCGCGCCATCGTGGCCGGGTGGTGGTGGTCGATGCCGGCGCCCGCGTGGTGGCCCACTGGGGCGACGTGGATGGGTTGGTTTATCCCCGCTCCTCCAACAAGGCCTTGCAGGCCATCCCCTTGATCGAAAGCGGGGCGGCCGACGCCTATGCCGTAACGGATGAGGAACTGGCGCTCGCCTGCGCCTCCCATCAGGGGGAGGCCATGCACACCGAACGCGTAGCCGTCTGGCTGGACCGGCTGGGCCTGTCGGTGGACGACCTGGAATGCGGCGCCCACTTGCCGACGCATGAGCCGACGGCGGCCGCCCTGCTGGCGGCGGGACAGAAGCCGACTGCCCTGCACAACAACTGCTCCGGCAAACACACCGGCTTCCTGGCCGTGGCCAAGCATAAAGGAGAGAAGCTGGCGGGCTATGTCCGGTACCAGCACCCGGTGCAGCAGCGCATTTTGGGCGTCATCGAGCAGGTGACCGGCCATGATCTCAGCCGCGCGCCCTGGGGCGTCGACGGCTGCTCCATCCCCACCATCGGCCTGCCCCTGGGCGCCCTGGCTCTGGGCATGGCCCGGCTGGCCGACCCCGACAGCCTGCCCGATCGGCGGGCGGAGGCGGTGATGCGCCTGCGCCGCGCCTGGGGCAAGCATCCCGAGCTGGTGGGCGGCACCGGCAACTTCGACACCGAGGTCATGCGCGCCGCCAACTCGGCCGTGCTGCTGAAGTCGGGGGCGGAGGGCGTGTGCTGCGCCGTGCTGCCGGAACACGGGCTGGGCATCGCCCTGAAGATCGAGGACGGGGCGCCCCGCGCCGCCGGGCCCGCAATGGCGGCGGTGCTGAAGCGCCTGGGCGTGCTGCCCGATACGGTGTGGGACGGCGTCGCCACCTTGGCCGTCGCCCCGGTCACCAGCCGTAAGGGCGAGACCGTCGGCGAAATCCGCCCCACCGCCGTGGCGGCGGGCTGACCCCTTCCTGATGGATGCACAAATGAAAACCGCCGCCGAGGTAGCCCCCGGCGGCGGTTCCCGTTTCGGGCTGACCCGCCCTTGTATTAGTGGATCGACTCGCCGTGGAGCGCGATGTCCAGGCCGTCGCGCTCGATGTCCTCATCGACGCGCAGGCCGATCACCAGGTCGATGATCTTCAGCAGGATGAAGGTGATGACGGCGCACCAGACGACGGTGAAGGCCACACCTTCCAGCTGGGTCAGCACCTGGCCGACATTGCCCTCGATCAGGCCCAGCTTGGTGTCCGGCGCGTCCTTCAGCGTGGCGGCGAAGGCGCCCTCGCTGTTGGCGATGGACATCTTGGCGAACACGCCGGTCAGGATGGCGCCCACGATGCCGCCGATGCCGTGCACGCCGAAGGCGTCCAGGCTGTCGTCATAGCCCAGGGCGCGCTTCATGGACGTGGCGGTGAAGAAGCAGATGACGCCGGCGGCGATGCCGATGGCGAAGGCACCGACGGTGTCGACGAAGCCGGCGGCCGGGGTGATGGCCACCAGACCGGCGACGGCGCCCGAGATGATGCCCAGGACCGAGGGCTTGCCCTTCAGGGCCCATTCCACGAACACCCAGGCCAGCGCCGCGGCGCCCGTGGCCACCTGGGTCACGGTCATGGCCATGCCGGCGCGCGGGCCGGCGGTAAGGGCCGAACCGGCGTTGAAGCCGAACCAGCCCACCCACAGCAGTGAGGCGCCGATGAGGCTCAGCACCAGGTTGTGCGGGCTGAAGTCGGCGTTGGGATAACCCTTGCGCTTGCCGATGACCAGGCAGGCCACCAGGCCGGCGATGCCGGCGTTGATGTGCACGACGGTGCCGCCGGCGAAGTCCAGCACGCCCAGCTTGGCCATGAAACCGTTGGGATGCCAGACGGTATGGGCCACGGGGGCGTAGACCAGCAGCGACCACAGCGTGATGAAGATCAGCATCGCCGAGAACTTCATGCGGTCGGCGAAGGCGCCGGTGATCAGCGCCGGCGTGATGATCGCGAAGGTCATCTGGTACATCATGAACACCGGCTCCGGGATCGTCGGGGCCAGGCTGTGGGTGCCGGTCGGGTCCATGCCCGCCAGCAGCACGCGGCTGAAGCCGCCGATGAATTCCTTGGCGTCGGCGGCGTCACTGGCGGCGGTGAAGGACAGGCTGTAGCCCACCAGCGCCCAGATGACCGTGACCAGGCAGGTGATGGTGAAGCTCTGCATCACCATGGCCAGCACGTTGAACTTGCGCACCATGCCGCCGTAGAACAGCGCCAGGCCGGGAATGGTCATCATCAGCACCAGGGCCGTGGACATCAGCATCCACGCCGTGTCGCCGCCGCTGATGGTGGGGGCCGCCGTGGCCGCGGCGGGCGCCGCGGCATCCTGCGCCATGGCCAGCGCGGGCAGGCCCGCCGCCAGCACACCTACGCCCAGTCCCAGGAAACGCTTACCCAAACTGCTCATGCCATACCCCATCCCAATCACCGCGTTATCAGTCACCGCTGGCGGTCCAAAGCCGTCACCGGCCCGGTCCGCTGGCCATCCGCGAACCCGCACCCTGAAAAGCGCGCGGCCCCCTCTTTCAAACTTCGTGCCGCGATACATTCGAAAGCTGTCTGGGCTTTGGGGCGGGGGCGGATGATCAAATTATGGGCGGGATCGGCGGAGGAAGTCGCATGCTGGCGCCCAGCTGCTTAAAGGATAGGCGAAATCCCATCAAAATTCACACTGCACTGATAGTGGGATCAAGACATTAGGGTAGGACACCATCAAATATCGGCGCCTCTGGCGCCAAACTATGCGGGAATTGCCTATTTTTCGGGCTTCATTCCGGATGTCACCGAATGGGGTGCCCCAAAAGCAACGACGCCGGCGCCACCCCATCGCCACCCCGGGACAGGGGGGAAGGGGCAGGCGCCGGCGCCGCAGCAAACTCTCAATCAGCCGTGAGGAAGGCGATGATTATTCCTCTTCCTCGTCGGCGTCCTGCTCGATCTGGTTGGCCAGGTCGTGCAGCATGTCCACCACGTCCTGGTGGGTGGTCTCTTCCACCGCCTGGTTGACGGCCACTTCGATCATGGCGACCGCCACATAGGCGGCCAGGGGGCCCGCCTCCTTGAGCGCCGCCTCAAGATGCTTTTCCGCGACGCTCAGCGCCTTTTCGAACAGGGCTTCCGCGGTGGAGTTGTTGGTGTCGCTCATGGCAGACCTTCACTGTGATAATAGGGGTGTATGGATCAGATGATGGGCAGCTATAGCACCCTTGCCGGGTGTCGTCACGCCGCCCCGCTTGCCAAATCCGGTTCCATACCCCTAATCCCTGGGCGAACCCCGCCCCGTCACAGGAACTTAACGCCAGTGTCCGCCCCGACCCCGCTTCCGTCTGCCTCCAGCGACGCGGCCGACCCGCCCTTCGACCTGGCCGATGCCGGCAGCTACCGTTTCTGGACGGATGAGCACGTGCGTTTCAATGACCTGGACCCGGTGGGCCACGTCAACAACAACGCCTTCGGGGTCTATTTCGAATCGGGCCGCGTGGCGCTGCACCAGGCCCTGCGCGGCCGGGTGGGTTTCGACCGTCATGCCATCGTGATGCGCAAGATCACCATCGATTACCTGGCGGAGATCACCTACCCCAACGCCGTGCGCATCGGCACCCGCCTGGTGCGCCTGGGCCGCACGTCGTGGACGACGGGCAGCGGCCTGTTCGTTGGCGGCCGGTGCCACGCCACCGCCCTGTCCGTCTCCGTTCTGGTGGATGTCGATAGCCATCGCCCCACCCCCATCCCCGATGATCTGCGCCCCGTCATGGAGACCCTGCTGTGAGCCGTCGTTCCTCCCCCGGGCCCACCCCCGCGCGCGGCAAGCCTTCCGCCGGCCGCCACCAGTCCCGCCGTCCTGCCGCCCGTCCGCCGGTGGAGCCGCCCACCAGCGGCCCTATCGAAATCACGGTGGAAAGCGTGGGCGCCCTGGGCGACGGTGTCGCCCACTGGCAGGAGCCGTATGGGCCGAACCACCGCCTGTTCGTGCCCCAGACCCTGGTGGGCGACCGGCTGATGGTGCGCTTCGCCCAGCAGCGCGGCGAGG
The DNA here is from genome assembly GCF_007828035.1 of Nitrospirillum amazonense. Lineage (GTDB taxonomy): Bacteria > Pseudomonadota > Alphaproteobacteria > Azospirillales > Azospirillaceae > Nitrospirillum > Nitrospirillum amazonense. The sequence goes on from NZ_VITV01000004.1 coordinate 586,160, forward strand.
GCTGGCTGGTGGAACCGGTGTCGCTGCTGGCCGAGGGGCCGGGCCGTGCCGACCCCGCCTGCCGCCACTTCGGCACTTGCGGCGGCTGCACCCTGCAGCATATGGATGCTGAGACCTACGGCGCCTGGAAGGTGGAACAGCTGCGCCACGCCTTGTCGCGCGCCGGCGTCACCAATTTGCCCATGGCTCCGCTGGTGCGCACGCCGCCCCATGCCCGTCGGCGCGCCGTGCTGGCGGCCGCCCGCCGGGGCCGCCGCCTGTGGCTGGGCTTCAATGAGCGCGCCAGCCACCGCTTGGTGGACATCGAGGAGTGCACCGTGCTGGCGCCGCGCCTGATGGCGCTGGTCGCTCCCCTGCGCGCCCTGCTGCTGGATCTGCTCCCGGACGAGCATACGCTGGACGTGGCGCTGACCCTGCTGGACGACGGGCCGGACGTCCTTTTGGTGGGACTGCCGCAGCCCGACCTGAACGCCCTGGAAAAGCTGGGCGCCTTCGCCGAGGCTCATGACCTGGCCCGCCTCACCTGGTCCAAGCGGCCGGGCGCGCCGGCGGAGCCCATCGCGCTCCGCCGCACCGGCGTGGTGCGCTTTGGCCCGGTGGCGGTATCGCCCGCTGCGGGGTCCTTCCTGCAGGCCAGCGCTGAGGGCGAGGCCGCGCTGGTGGCGGAGGCTTTGGCCGGGGCGAAGGGTGCTGCCAGGGTAGCCGACCTGTTCGCCGGCAGCGGCACCCTGACCTTCCCCCTGTCCACCTTGGCGCCCGTGCACGCGGTTGAGGGCGATGGTGTCGCCATCACGGCGCTGGAGGCGGCGGCCCGCATGGCGGGCGGCGGCCATCCCGTGACGGTGGAACGCCGCGACCTGTTCAAGGAACCCTTGTCCCCGGCGGAATTGTCGGCCTACCAGGCGGTGGTGTTCGATCCGCCGCGCGCCGGCGCCGCGTCCCAGGCGGCGGCCCTGGCCGCATCCACCGTGCCGGTGGTGGTCGCCATCTCCTGCAACCCGGTCAGCTTCGCCCGCGACGCCGCCCTGCTGCTGGAGGGCGGCTACGTCCTGGAGCGCCTGGTGCCGGTGGACCAGTTCCTATGGTCCCCCCATCTGGAGGTCGCGGCCCGTTTCCGCCGGCCGTGATGGATGCCGTGAGGAATGGGGGCAGCGTTACCAGTCTGCCGCAGTGGCGCTAAAGGTGACGTGGCTAGGCCGGTGCGGCTGTGCGGGGGGCGCGATGACGTGCTATAACCGCACCCCCGTTGGCGCAATCCAGAAGCGAGTCCGTCAGTCCCATGAGCAAGGCGCTTGAGATCCTGAAGTCCTACGCCCCGGCCACGGTGGCGGAGGAAAACGTGCTGAACGACATCCTGGACCGGCTGGGCCGCCGGACGCTGGACGCCGACACCGCCGTCGAACAGATCATCGACCGTCTGGACTGGCCGCTGGACCGCGCCGCCGCCGAGGTGGATGCGTATCTGGAATAGTTCCTCAAACGCCGGTTCTTGAGTGTTCCTCAAGCGCCGGCGTCCTCATCCGGGGACTTGGCTTCCTCGCTGCGCCCTGCGGTGCTCGCTGCGGCGGCCACGGTCGTGGCCTTGTCGCTACGCTCCGTGCCATATTGCTTGTGACGGAACCGGGCTAGGCCGCGACTGCGGCCGCCGGAGCTTTGCGGGGAGCGGCAGCGGACTGCAAAGCGAGGTTTAGCCAAGGGCCTGATGGCCCGCTGGCGTCTGAGGCGGACCAATAAATATTACTCGGTAATGCGTATCGTGGGCAGACCAACCCCGGCGGCGGCGCGTTCCCGCAGGATTTCGCGGCGGAAGCGGTAGAGTTCCGCCGGGCGGCCGCCGGTGCGCACTTCCAGGGCGCCCGTGGGCTCCACCAGGCCGCCGGCGATCAGCAGGCGGCGGAAGTTCTGCTTGTGCAGGCGTACGCCGGACAGCGCCTCCACCAGGCGCTGCAGCTGGAACAGGGTGAACTGCGGCGGCAGCAGGTCGAACACCACCGGCCGGTATTTCAGCTTGCCCCGCACCCGCCCCAGCGCCGCCGCCAGGATGCGGCGGTTGTCCTGGGCCATGGGGATGCCGGTGGCGGCCAGCGCCTCGGGCTGCACCGGGCCGGACCACAGGCCGGCCACGTCGGCTGGCAGCTTGCCGTTCTGCGCCAGGCGGGCCAGCACGGCGCGGTCGCGCGGCGCCTCCGCCACCAAGCCTGCCTCGTACAGCAGCTCATACCGCTCCAGCACCCGTTCATAGTCCCAGGCGTCGTCGTCACGGCTGAAGGTGGTGTGCACCCGGTCGCGGCGTGCGGCCGCCAATTCCGGATCATGCTCGGCCCAGCGCTCCAGCGCCGGCAGCAGGGTGCGGGCGATCATGGCCGGCCGGCCGTCGCGCCAATCCTCCCACGGGAAATAGCTGTACCAGTCGTGCCATTCGGCGGCCCCGGATCCCGACAGCGGCGCCTCGCGCGTCAGGGCGATATAGCCGATGGAGACGACACGGGCGTCGCCGTCCACCTCGCGCAGATCGCGATAGCGGTCGCCAAAGGTGTAGAGCTGCTCAACATAGCCCAGGGGCAGGCCCGTCAGCTCCGTCACCCAGCGGCGCAGCCCCTGTTCCAGGGTGCGGTGGCGCTCCGGCGCGAAGGGGCCGAAGGGCAGGGCGTCCCAGTCGCCGCTGGCCTGCTGCTGTGGCGTCGCCAAGTCATGGGTGAGGCGGCGCACCACCAGCACGCGCGGCACCTCCCGCGTCACCGCCACGATCACGGCGGTCAGACCGATGGAGGCGCGCTCGCCCATGGGCTGTGGGATGGGCTGGCCGGGCTGGGGCTGGGGGGCCTGGGCGCTGGTCACGAGTCTCCCGCCAAATCTGTTTTCGGGGCACCTTTTCCGGACCCGGGGCGGAGGCCCGTCCCGGGGCGCGACAGAATGTGTTGTCCGAGACGCTTTTGACAGCAAGAGAAAGTTCACGGGCTCCTGTTAAAAGACGACAATCTGCTTATTGTCCTAAGCCGCAGGATGCCGCTTCGTTTCCCCACCATGATTTGCCTATGGTAGGCCCCGCGAATTAACGGGCCGGCCGCCGTGTGGCGACCACATGTCGTGAGAGAAGGTCCGACTTCGGGAGAGAGACCCATGGCGCTCAAAGCAGAACAGCGCAAATCCGAACTGACCGAGCAGATCGCCGCCAAGGTGCGGGATCGCCTGTCTCGGGAAAAGGCCGCCCCGGCGGAACGTTTCGTCCGGCAGTTCTACGCCAACGTGCCCCCTGACGACATCCTGCGCAGCAGCAGTGATGAGCTGTACGGCGCCGCCATCGCCATGTGGCAGTTTGGCGCCGTGCGCAAGGCCGGCACCGCCCAGGTGCGCGTCTGCAATCCCAAGGTGGAGCAGGACGGCTGGCATGCCCCCCACACGGTGGTGGAGATCGTCAACGACGACATGCCCTTCCTGGTGGACAGCGTTTCGGCGGAACTGAACCGCCACGGCCTGACGGTGCACCTGGTGATCCACCCGGTGGTGAAGGTGAGGCGCGACGCCGACGGCCGCCTGGTCGAGCTGTATGAGCCGCACGCCGCCCCCGCCGACGCCAAGGCCGAAAGCTTCATGCATGTGGAGGTCGATCAGCAGACCTCTCCTGAACTGCTGGAAAAGGTCCGCGCGGGCTTGGTCCATGTCCTGGCGGACGTGCGCGCCGCCGTGGAGGACTTCGAGGCCATGCGCAGCCGCGTGGCCGAAACCATCGACGAGTCGCGGAAGAGCAGCCAGTCCCTGGACGCCGCCGAGGTGGCGGAGGGCGTGGACTTCCTGCGCTGGATCGATGACGACCACTTCATCTTCCTCGGCGTCCGCGAATACCGCTTCGGCAAGGAGGATGGCCAGGACACGCTGGACATCCTGGCCGGCGCCGGCCTGGGCATCCTGCGCGATGACGAGGTCTCGGTCTTCGACGGCCTGCGCTACTTCTCCCAGCTGCCGCCGGACGTGCGCGCCTTCGTGCGCCAGCCGCGCGCCATCATGGTGACCAAGGCCAACAAGGATTCGACCGTCCACCGCCCGGCGCCGCTGGACGCCGTGATGGTGAAGCTGTTCGACGACCAGGGTGTCGAGATCGGCGAGCGGCTGTTCGTCGGCCTCTTCACCTCGGTCGCCTACAACCGCACGGCGCGCGAGATCCCCTACCTGCGTCAGAAGGTGAACCGGGCGCTGGAGCGGGCGGGCTTCGACAAATCCAGCCACGACGGCAAGGCCCTGCTGCACATCCTGGAGACCTATCCCCGGGATGAGCTGTTCCAGACCAGCGATGACGAGCTGTTCGACATCGCCATGGGCGTGCTGCACCTGCAGGACCGTCAGCGCGTGGCCCTGTTCGTGCGCAAAGACCCGTTCGAACGCTTCGTCAGCGCCTTGATCTACGTCCCGCGCGACCGCTACGACACCGACCTGCGGCTGAAGCTGCAGGGCATCCTGGAGACGGCGTTCGAGGGCAAGACGACGCAATACCATGTGATGCTGTCGGAAAGCGCGCTGGCCCGCGCCCACATTATCATCCAGACCACCCCCGGCAAGGTGCCGGACTACGACGTCCGCGACGTCGAGGAGACCCTGATCGAGGCGGCGCGCGGCTGGGGCGAACGCCTGCAGCAGGCCCTGATCGACGCCAAGGGCGAGGAGGTCGGGTTGCGGCTGGCCCGCCGTTACCGCCGCGGCACCCTGGCCGAGGGTTATCGCGAGACCTACAGCCCCGAAGCCGCCGTGATGGACATCGAGCGGCTGGAGACGGTGGCGGCCACCGGCCAGATCGCGCTGAACCTGCACCGTCCTGTGGAGGCCGAGCCGCACGAGCTGTTCTTCAAGGTCTACCACGACGACACGCCGGTGCAGCTGTCCCAGGCCCTGCCCATGCTGGAGGATCTGGGCCTGAAAATCCTCGCGGAAGGCGGCCCGCACGAGGTGCGTCTGCCCGGCCGCGAGAAGTCCATCTGGATCCAGGACTTCGAGATGAAGATGGCCAACGGCCAGGCCGTCGAGCTGGATGCGGTGAAGGAGGCGTTCGAGGACGCCTTCATGCGCGTCTGGACCGGTGAGGCCCAGACCGACGGCTTCAACAAGCTGGTGCTGGGGGCCGGTTTGGCCTGGCGCGACGTTACCATGGTGCGCGCTTACGCCAAGTACCTGCGCCAGGCGCGCTTCGACTTCTCCCAGTCCTACATCGAGGACACGCTGGCGGCCCACGTGGGCATCACCAAGCTGCTGGTGCGCCTGTTCCACTTGGCCCATGACCCGGCCATCCTGGCCAAGCTGGGCCGGGAAGAGGTGGACAGCCGGCGCATGGGCCTGGTGGTGGAGATCGACCACGCCCTGGACCAGGTCACCAACCTGGATGAGGACCGCATCCTGCGGCGAATGCTGAACCTCATCCGCGCCACGCTGCGCACCAACTTCTTCCAGAAGGGCGCCGACGGCCAGCCCAAGGCCTACCTGTCGTTCAAGCTGGACAGCCGGTCCATCGACGATCTGCCGCTGCCCCGGCCCATGGTGGAAATCTGGGTCTACAGCCCCCGGGTCGAGGCCGTGCACCTACGCGGCGGCAAGGTGGCGCGCGGCGGCATCCGCTGGTCCGACCGCAAGGAGGATTTCCGCACCGAGATCCTGGGCCTGATCAAGGCGCAGATGGTGAAGAACGCCGTCATCGTGCCCATGGGCTCCAAGGGCGGCTTCGTGGTGAAGAACCCGCCGCCGGCGTCCGCCGGCCGCGAGGCGGCGCTGGCCGAAGGCATCGAGTGCTACAAGACCATGATGCGCGGCCTGCTGGACATCACCGACAATCTGGTGAAGGGCCAGGTGGTGCCGCCCCAGGACGTGGTGCGCCTGGACGGTGACGATCCCTACTTGGTGGTGGCGGCCGACAAGGGCACGGCCACCTTCTCCGATATCGCCAACGGGGTCAGCCGCGACTACGGCTTCTGGCTGGACGACGCCTTCGCTTCCGGCGGCTCTGCCGGGTACGACCACAAGAAGATGGGCATCACCGCGCGCGGCGCGTGGGAGGCGGTGAAGCGCCACTTCCGTGAGCTGGGCCGGGATTGCCAGACCCAGGACTTCACCGTCGTGGGCGTGGGCGACATGTCGGGCGACGTGTTCGGCAACGGCATGCTGCTGTCCAAGCACATCCGCTTGGTGGCCGCCTTCGACCACCGCCACATCTTCCTGGACCCCAACCCGGATGCGGCCAGCAGCTGGGAAGAGCGCAAGCGCATGTTCGACCTGCCGCGCTCCTCCTGGGCGGACTATGACAAGTCCAAGCTGTCCCAGGGGGGCGGCATCTTCGAGCGTGGGGCCAAGTCGGTCCCGCTGTCGCCGGAGGTCCGGGCGGCCCTGGGGATTACGGCGGAACGCCTGACCCCGGCCGAGCTGATGCAGGCCATCCTGAAGGCGGATGTGGATCTGCTGTGGCTGGGCGGCATCGGCACCTATGTGAAGGCCGGGGGCGAGAGCAACGCCGAGGTGGGCGACAAGGCCAACGACGCCCTGCGCATCGACGGCCGCCAGGTCCGCGCCAAGGTGGTGGGCGAGGGCGCCAACCTGGGCTTCACCCAGCGCGGCCGCATCGAGGCGGCGCAGGCCGGCGTGCGGCTCAACACCGACGCCATCGACAACTCCGCCGGCGTCGACACCTCGGACCATGAGGTCAACATCAAGATCCTGCTGCGCGACGTGATGGACAAGGGCAGCATGACCCTGCCCCAGCGCGACGCGCTGCTGGCCACCATGACCGACGACGTGGCGGAGCTGGTGCTGGCCGATAATTACCAGCAGACCCAGGCCCTTTCCATTGACGAGGCGGTGGCGCCGGACACGCTGGACGACCTGGCCCGCTTCATGCGGCTCATGGAAAAGGCGGGCAAGCTGAACCGCGCCATCGAGTTCCTGCCGACGGATGAGGAGGTATCGCTGCGCGCCCAGGCCCGCCGCGGTCTGACGCGGCCGGAAACGGCGGTGCTGCTGGCCTATGCCAAGATCGACCTGTACGACAAGCTGCTGAATTCCGACCTGCCGGACGATGCCAAGATGGCCGCCGATCTGGTGGAGTATTTCCCGGAGAGCCTGCAGCGGCAGTATCCGCAGGCTGTGGCCGGCCACCAGCTGCGCCGTGAGATCATCGCCACCGTGGCCACCAACAGCATGGTGAACCGCGTCGGTCCCAGCTTCGTGGCCGAGATGGTGGAGCAGACCGGCCTGGGCGAGGCGGATGTCGCCCGCGCCTATCACATCGCCCGCGACGCCTATGGCCTGCCGGCGGTGTGGAAGGCCATCGACGCCCTGGACAACCAGGTCCCGGCGGCCACCCAGGCGGCCATGGGCCTGGCCACGCGCCGCCTGCTGCGCCGCGCCGTGCCCTGGACTCTGCTCAACAACGCCCACCCCCTGGACATGGCGGCCGGCATCGCCCGTCTGGCCCCGGCGGTGAAGGTGCTGTCCAAGGCGCTGGCCGACATCCTGTCGCCCGACGCCGCCGCCGACTTGGCCGCCAAGAAGGAGGAGCTGGAGCAGGCCGGCGTGCCGGCTGAGCTGGCCCACCACGTGGCGGCCCTGTCCGCCCTGGGGGCCGCCACCGACATCAGCCAGATCGCGGTCGAAACCAACCGGGGGGTGGAGACGGTCGCAGCCGTCCACTTCGCGCTGGGCGAACGGCTGGGCTTCGACTGGCTGCGTGGCCGGGCGGAGGCGGTGAAGACCACCACCCACTGGCAGCGCCAGGCCCTGGGCGCCATCATCGACGACCTCTACGGCCTGCAGGGTCGTCTTGCGGCCCGCGTGCTGGCCGGCGAGGGCGACGATGCCACCGCCCTGATCGACGGCTGGCTCGCCGCCAAGTCCGGTCCGCTGGACCGTATCCAGTCCCTGCTGGCCGAACTGCGCGGCGTGGCGCACCTGGACGTGGCCATGCTGGCCGTGGCCACCCGCCAGCTGCGCGGCCTGACGGCCGGCTGATCGGCCTGTACGGCAGAACCAGCGGCATGGGGCGCGTCCCCATGCCGCTGGCGCCGTCCCCGGCGGCCGAGGGAATAAGACCTCAAACCCGGGGAAGTTTTTGCGTGAATTTCAACCCCGATTCTCCGCCATCTGCGCTGTGGGCGATGGCGTCGAACTGTCGCTTGCGCAAAGCCCGGCGACTTCATATTTATTGATTTCACATCACATGCCCGTGCATTGCGAAGATTGTCCGGTGGGTGATGTCGTTTCCCTGATATCCCTTGGGGAAACCGGTTCCGAAGGTGCCCCTTGTCCGCGACCCCGGATTACAGCGTTCTGAATGGCAAGCGCTTGCTGCTGGTCATTTCCGGCGGCATCGCGGCGTATAAATGCCTGGAACTGATCCGCCGGCTGAAGGAACGCGGCGTTCGCGTCCGCGCCGTTCTGACCGAGGGCGCGCAGCAATTCGTAACACCCCTGTCCGTGGCTGCCCTGTCGGAGGAAAAGGTCTACACCGACCTGTTCTCCCTGACCGATGAGTCGGAGATGGGGCACATCCGCCTGTCGCGCGAGGCCGACCTGGTGGTGGTGGCCCCGGCCAGCGCCGATATCCTGGCGCGCATGGCCGCCGGCATGGCCAATGACTTGGCGACCACGGCGCTGCTGGCCACGGACAAGCCGGTGATGGTGGTACCGGCCATGAACGTCATGATGTGGACCAACCCCGCCACCCAGGCCAATGTCCGCACGCTGGAGCAGCGCGGCGTCCGGCGCCTGGGGCCCGCCGCCGGCGACATGGCCTGCGGCGAGGTCGGCTCCGGCCGCATGGTGGAACCGATGGAGATCGTGGCCGGCATCGCCGCCTTCTTCGCGGAACGGCAGGGGCCGAAACCCTTGACCGGCCGTCGCGCGGTGGTGACCAGCGGGCCCACCCACGAGCCTATCGACCCCGTGCGCTATATCGCCAACCGCTCGTCGGGCAAGCAGGGCCATGCCGTGGCGGCGGCCCTGGCGGCGCTGGGCGCCGACGTGACCCTGGTCAGCGGCCCCGTCACCCTGGCCGATCCGCCGGGCGTGCGCGTGGTGCGGGTGGAGACGGCGGCCGAGATGCTGGCCGCCAGCCAAGCGGCCCTTCAAACACCCGACGGACCTGCCGACATCGCCGTCTGCGCTGCCGCCGTGGCCGATTGGCGCGTGGCCGCCGCTGCGGGCGACAAGGTGAAGAAGGGCCCGGACGGCCCACCCACCCTGACCCTGGCGGAGAACCCCGACATCCTGGCCACCTTGTCCCAGGCCGGCCCGGCGCGACCCCGCCTGGTGGTGGGCTTCGCCGCCGAGACGCGCGACGTGCTGACCTACGCTGCCGCCAAGCTGGCCAAGAAGGGCTGCGACTGGATCGTCGCCAATGACGTGGCGACCGGAACCGGCACCTTCGGTGGTGACGACAACCAGGTGCATCTGCTGCGCCGGGGCGCGGAACCCGAGGCCCCTCTGATCGAAACCTGGCCGCGTCTGTCCAAGACCGAGGTGGCGGTGCGCCTGGCCCAGGCCATCGCCGACACCCTGCCGACCCCCATCGCCCTTTCAACAAGCAACAACAGTCCGGAACCCGTTTGATGACCGAAGCCGTTACCGTCGCCGTCACCCGTCTGCCCCATGGCCGGGACCTGGACCTGCCGGCCTATGCCACCGCCCAGGCCGCCGGCCTGGACCTGATGGCGGCCGTGTCGGCCCCGGTGGTGATCCCGCCCCTGGGCCGCGCGCTGGTGCCCACGGGCCTGGCCATTTCCCTGCCGGTGGGCTTCGAGGCGCAGGTGCGCCCGCGGTCGGGCCTGGCGCTGAAGAACGGCGTCACGGTGCTGAACGCCCCGGGCACGGTGGATGCCGATTACCGGGGCGAGGTGGGCGTCATCCTGGTGAACCTGGGGGACCAGCCCTTCACTGTCGAGCGCGGCATGCGCATCGCACAGATGGTGATCGCCCGCCACGAGCGCGCTCAGTGGAAAGAGGTGGACAGCCTGGATGAGACCGCCCGGGGCGCCGGGGGCTTCGGCTCCACCGGCGTCACCGCGACCGCCACCGGCCGGGCGGGCTGATAAAAATGGGGGAAGGGATGCTGCGGATTTCCAAGAAGCTGATGTTCGCCATCGAGGTGGTGCTGGACATCGCCTACAACGCCGGCTCCGAACCCGTGCAGTCGGGTGAGATCACGGCGCGGCAGGGCATCCCCAAGCGTTACCTGGAACAGGTGCTGCAGGCCCTGGTGCGGGCGGGCATACTGGCCGGCGTGCGCGGCCCCCGGGGCGGCTACCGTCTGGCGCGTGAACGCCGCCGCATCACGGTGGGTGAGATCGTACGCATCGTCCGCGCCCTGGAACAGGCCACCGATCCCATGGAAGAGGCGGTGGGGGCCGAGCTGGGCCGGCAGGTGGTGCGCCCGCTGTGGGCCGAACTGCAGGACGACTGCATGCGCCGCCTGGACCAGACCACCATTGAGGATCTGTGCCTGCGCGCCCACCGTGCCGGCATCGAAAGCGAAGCGACCCACAAGCTGGACTTCAGCATCTAAGGAAGGGATCGAACCATGGCTGACACCGCCCCCAGCGCCGCCTTCCGCGGCCGCGTTTACGACAGCATCCTGGAAACCGTGGGCGCCACCCCCCTGGTGCGCCTTAAGCGCCTGGCCGCCGCCCACGGCGTGAAGGCCGACATCATCGGCAAGTGCGAGTTCTTCAATCCGCTGTCCAGCGTGAAGGACCGCATCGGCCTGGCCATGATCGAGGCCGCCGAGGCCGACGGCCGCATCTCTCCCGACCGCACCCTGCTGATCGAGCCCACCTCGGGCAACACCGGCATCGCGCTGGCCTTTGTGGCCGCGGCCAAGGGCTACCGCCTGATCCTGACCATGCCGGAAAGCATGTCGGTGGAACGCCGCCGCATGCTGAAGCTGCTGGGCGCCGAGATCGTGCTGACCCCGCCGGCCCAGGGCATGAAGGGCGCCATCGCCAAGGCGGAGGAGCTGGCGGCCGAGGCCGGCGACGCCTACATCCTGCAGCAGTTCAAGAACCCGGCGAACCCGGAGATCCACCGCCGCACTACGGCCGAGGAGATCTGGACCGACACCGCCGGCGGGGTGGACTTCCTGATTTCCGGCGTGGGCACCGGCGGCACGCTGACCGGTGTGGCCAGCGTGATCAAGGAGCGCAAGCCCAGCTTCAAGGCCGTGGCCGTGGAACCGGAGGACAGCCCCGTGCTGTCTGGCGGCCTGCCGGGCCCGCACAAGATCCAGGGCATCGGCGCCGGCTTCGTGCCCGACATCCTGGACACCCACCTGATCGATGAGGTGCTGCGCATTTCCAACCAGCGCGCCTTCGAGACGGCGCGCGAGGTGGCCAAGCTGGAAGGTGTCGCCGTCGGGATCAGCTCCGGCGCCGCCCTGGCCGCCGCCCTGGAACTGGGCGCCCGCCCGGGGAACGAGGGCAAGCAGATCGTCGTGATCCTGCCCAGCTTCGCCGAGCGTTACCTGTCCACCGGCCTGTTCGACGGCCTGGATTGATCGGCCTGGATCGGCGCTAAGGGGGGACCGGTCACAGCGCCGGTCCCCCTTTTTTCCGCTAGGTTCATTCCTTACTTAATCTAGGCCGCGACTGCGGTCGCCGGAGCGAGCACCGCAGGGCGCTGCGAGGATAGCCAAGCGGCCGGATGGCCGCGCCCGGCGCTTGAGGGCGCGATGGACTTTAATGACTCACAGATCGAGCGCTATTCCCGCCACATCATCCTGAAGGAGGTCGGTGGGGAGGGGCAGGCCAGGCTGCTGGCCAGTTCCGTCCTGGTGGTGGGCGCTGGCGGTCTGGGCGCGCCGCTGTTGCTGTACCTGGCGGCGGCCGGGGTGGGACGCATCGGCATCGTCGACGACGACACGGTCGATCTGTCCAACCTGCAGCGACAGGTGGTGCACGACATGGCCTCGCTGGGCCAGGCCAAGGTGGACAGCGCCGCCGCCCGCTTGCGCGCCATCAACCCCGACGTGGTGGTGGAGGTGCACCGGACGCGCCTGGCCCCCGGCAACGTCCGGCAGTTGATACGGGGTTACGACATCGTGGCCGACGGGTCGGACAATTTCGCCACCCGCTTCCTGCTGAACGACGCCTGCTATTTCGAGCACCGCACGTTGGTGTCGGCCGCCATGCTGCGCTTCGATGGGCAGATTTCCACGTTTAAGGCCCACGAAGGCCACCCCCATCCCTGCTACCGTTGCGTCTTTCCCGAACCGCCGCCGCCGGGCCTGGTGCCCTCCTGTTCCGAGGCGGGGGTGCTGGGTGCGCTGGCCGGTACGGTGGGATCCCTGCAGGCGTTGGAGGTCTTGAAGGAGCTTCTGGGCATCGGCGACAGCCTGTCCGGCCGCCTCATGCTCTATGACAGCCTGGGGGCCTCCTTCCGCACCGTTCGGGTGAAGCCGGACCCCGACTGCCCGCTGTGCGGCAGCCACCCGAGCATCACCGCCCTGCCCGGTGAAACGGGGCCGGGGGAAGAGACAGCATGACGACCACTCAACCGGGGCTTTCCATCGTGCTGCACTCGGGCGGCTTCGACCGGGTGCATTACGCCCTGGTCATGGCCACGGCGGCGGCGGCCATCGGCCGCCCCGCCCTGCTGTTCGTCACCGGTCGCGCCCTGCGCCTGTTGCTGGCGGACGACGGCTGGATGGGCCTGGACCCGGCGGATGACGGCAGCACCGCCATCGAGCGCGAGCGGCGATTCGCGGAGACCAACGTCGCCACCCTGGCGGAGCTGACCGAGTCGCTGGACCCCCTGGGGGTGCGCGTCATGGCCTGTGAGATGGGCTGGCGCGTGCTGGGGCTGGACAAGCCGGCGCTGCGTCCCGATGTGACGGTGGAAACGGCGGGGGTGGTGACGCTGTTGCAGGCGACCCCGCCAGGCGCCCATCTTATCCACCTGTGATCCGCCCAGCCTGAGAGCGCTCCGCCATGCCTGAATTGCCCGAGGTCGAAACCGTGGCCCGGGGCCTGGCCCTGAAGATGGAGGGCCGCACGCTGGTGCGCGTGGCCCAGCACCGCCCCAACCTGCGCACGCCCTTCCCACCCGGCTTCGTCCAGCGCCTGACGGGCCGCCGCGTGGCCGGCATCGGCCGCCGGGCAAAGTATGTGCTGGTGCGCCTTGAGCCTGGTTCCGGTTCGGGGAATGACACGCTGCTGATCCACCTGGGCATGTCGGGCAGCATGGTGGTCAGCCGGGGGCCTGCCGGCGCGCCCGGGGCGCACGACCATGTGGTCATGGAAACGGACGACGGCGCCGTCGTCACCTTCAACGACCCTCGCCGCTTCGGCCTCATGGACCTGATCGCGGACGGGGAGGTGGACAGCCATCCTCTGCTGGCCAAGCTGGGGCCGGAGCCGCTGGGCAACGCGTTTGACCCGGATACGCTGTCTGCGCGCCTGGCCGGCAAGATGACGCCCATCAAGGCAGCGCTGCTGGACCAGCGCGTGGTGGCCGGGCTGGGCAACATCTATGTCTGCGAGGCGCTGTTCCGCTCCGGCATCAGCCCCGAACGATCGGCGGCCAGCGTGGCGGGCAAGGACGCCCAGCGGCTGGTGCCGGCCATCCGCGACGTGCTGACCGAGGCCATCGCCGCCGGCGGCAGCTCCTTGCGCGATTACGTCCAGTCGGATGGCGAGCTGGGCTACTTCCAGCACTCCTTCGCCGTTTACGGACGGGAGGGCCAGGCCTGCCCGGGTTGCGACTGCGACGTGGCCCGCACGGGTGGCGTGCAACGGTTGGTGCAGGCCGGCCGGTCCAGCTTCTTCTGCGCACGGCGGCAGCGCTGACGCATGCGGCCTTGGCCGTTGATGGGCGGCCCGCCATGCTTCACCTTATCGCCCAGCGAACCTCGCCGGCCGAACTTTGCCGGCTTCCCTGGCCCCCCGCGTGAGCCCTGAATGCGCCTTGTCCTCGCCGCCGCCGTTTCCATCCCCCTGCTCTTGGCCGCTGGGCCGGGCGGCGCTGGACCGGTGGAGCCGGGCTTTGTGCCGGGGGTGGAGGATTTGCCCTTGATGCCGGGGCTGATGGCACCGGCCAACGCGGCGGTGGTTTTCGACCAGCCGGAAGGCCGCATTGTCGAGTCGGCGGCCCAGGGCGACGTCAGCGCCGCCGCCATCACCGCCTTCTACGCCCAGACCCTGCCGCAGCTGGGCTGGCACCCCTCCGGCGACGGCCGCTGGGCGCGCGAGGGGGAGAAGCTGGAGATCACGGCGACCCGCGACGGCATGGGCAGCCGGGCGGAAACCGTGGTGCATTTCATTCTGCGCCCGCAGTAGCCCGCTTTCGAAGTGCGCCCCAAGGGAAAGGGTATGTTTAAAGTAAAAGACGCATGATCTTGGGGTGCGGCGACAGAATCGCCCATATCTGGTTTTAGACTCGTTGAATCCGGGGGGCCGGGATGTCCAAAGCAAGGGCATGTCCGCCGGATTTTGGTCTAGTCTGGCGCGGTTTTTAGGGCTGTGCCGCTTGACGGTTTCGTGGGGAGGGGGTATAAGCCCGGCCTTCCACGGCAAGGGTCGTGTTCGAAAAGGGTTTGTCATGGCTAATCATAAGTCCGCTGAAAAGCGTATCCGTCAGACGGAAGTCCGTACCGAAGTGAACCGGGCCCGCGTGTCCCGTATCCGCACCTTCGTGAAGAAGGTTGAGCTGGCCCTGGAAGCCGGCGACAAGGCCGCCGCCGCGGAGGCGTTCAAGCTGGCCCAGCCGGAAATGATGCGTGGCGTCTCCAAGGGCGTGCTGCACCGCAACACGGTGTCGCGCAAGATTTCCCGTCTGTCTCTCCGCATCAACGCTCTGGGCTGATAAGCCGGCCGCGCCGATCGCGCGGGCCCTCGGGGCCCGGCGCATGAGGCGGGGTCCCAGCTCTTGACCGTGGATTGGATGAGGCCGCGTCCTGCCGGACACAGGCGGGGGCGCGGCCTTTTCCTTGTCCGCTCGTCGTTACTGCGTTCATCCTTACCTATTCTTCCAGAATAGTCCGAAGGGCCGGTGACGGGCGGCGGGTGCGAGCATCATTCGGTCTTTTTTGCTTGTTCCCTTTTCGAGCCTATTGCGAGTCCCGGACGGCCCGACTAGCATCTCCGGATGTGCGGGGTCGTTCTCCTCGATGAAGTAATCAAGCGGCGGAAACGCCCGCGCAGACCGATGGCAGATGTACATTGATGCTGACGCTTGGCGCTCTACATCACTCTGGCGTTGGTAGATTTCTGAATCTTTGAAGAAGATCATGCGTCTACGGGAGATTCTTTAAAACGAATCCCGTGAGGTGCGCGGTTTTGTTTGCGTGTGTGGGTTTTGGTCTGCCTGGTGTTTCAGCGGAATGATGCCGGACGGGGCGGGGCGATGCCTCAAACCCAGTGCCGGTAAACGTTCCGGTGGGAGGAAAGGTGGTCACGGAACCAGCCGGGACAGGGCCGACGATAGGGGCTGACGAAGCGGGGTTAGGGCGGTGTTGGAAAGGGTGGAACCTTGCGTGGTCCACCGCCTTTTTCCATCATCATCCATCGTGCCGGCTGTCCAGCCGGCTCCCATGCCTTCGTTCGGCTCCGGGCTCGTCGCCCGGACCTCCGGCCTTCATGAGGCACCTGCCGGGGTGATGCATCCCGGGATGACCTGTCTCATGGGGGAACCGGGCTTTCCCGGCATAAGGTTCCGGTCCGATTTGATCCGGTTGTCAGGCCGGCTATCGATGGCCGGTGTCGTCTTATTTGATTGTCCGGGTCCGGAAGGCGTTGGGGCAGGAGCGAAGCGGGAATGTCGGTTCAGGCATCTCTGGATCAGCAATGGGCGCGCATCAGCGGGCGCCTGAAGGACGAGGTGGGTGAAACCGCGTATCGCAGCTGGCTGAAGCCGCTGACCGTTGAGGATTTCATTGGCGGCCAGGTGCGCATTGTCGTGCCCACGCGCTTCATGCGCGACTGGATCCGCACCCATTACGCCGATCGCATCCGCGCCCTATGGTCGGGCGAGAATCCCGGCGTCCAGTCCGTGGAAATCGTCGTGGCCCCCCCGCGCAACGACGCCTCGCTCGGCGGCGCCCTGACCACAGCCCCGCGCGCCGCCGCCAACGCCACCACCGATGCTGGGCCGCTGGCGGAAACCGGCATCGGTCACCTGCCCACATATGACGAGGTCGAGGCGTCCGCGTCCCTCAACGGCGGCTTGCATGGCGGCCTGAACGGGGTTGCCGAGGCGCCGGCCCTGCCCGCCTTCATCGCCGGAAACGGCCTGGGGGAGGAGCGCGACGATGTCTCGGCCCTGCTGGACCCGCGCTTCACCTTCGAGAATTTCGTGGTGGGCAAACCCAACGAGCTGGCGTTCGCCGCCGCCCGCCGCGTGGCCGACGCCAACGCCGTGACCTTCAACCCGCTGTTCCTGTACGGCGGCGTGGGCCTGGGCAAGACCCACCTGATGCACGCCATCGCCTGGCACATCCGCAAGAAGGACCCCGCTCGCCGGGTGATCTACCTGTCGGCGGAAAAGTTCATGTACCAGTTCATCCGGGCGCTTCGGTACAAGGACACGATGGCGTTCAAGGAGCAGTTCCGCTCCGTCGACGTGCTGATGATCGACGACGTGCAGTTCATCAGCGGCAAGGACAGCACCCAGGAAGAGTTCTTCCACACCTTCAACGCCCTGGTGGACCAGAACCGCCAGGTCATCATCTCCGCCGACAAGAGCCCGTCCGACCTGGAAGGCATGGAGGAGCGCCTGCGCTCCCGCCTCGGCTGGGGACTTGTGGCCGACATCCACCCGACGACGTACGAGCTGCGCCTGGGCATCCTGCAGTCCAAGGGCGAGCAGATGCGGGTGCAGATTCCGCAGAAGGTGCTGGAGTTCCTGGCCCACAAGATCACGTCCAACGTGCGTGAGCTGGAAGGCGCCCTCAACCGCATCGTGGCGCATGCTGAGCTGGTGGGCCGCGCCATCACCCTGGAAAGCAGCCAGGAAGTGCTGCACGACCTGCTGCGCGCCAGCAACCGCCGGGTGACCATCGAGGAAATCCAGAAGAAGGTGGCGGAGCATTACAACATCCGCCTGGCGGACATGAGCTCCGCCCGCCGCGCCCGCGCCGTGGCCCGCCCGCGCCAGGTGGCGATGTACCTGTCCAAGCAGCTGACCGCCCGCTCCCTGCCCGAGATCGGCCGCAAGTTCGGCGACCGCGACCACACCACCGTGATGCACGCCGTGCGCAAGGTGGAAGAGTTGTGCGCCACCGACCCGACCTTTTCCGAGGACGTGGAACTGCTGCGGCGCATGCTGGAAGGCTGAGGGGCGGCTTGGCGGAACAGTCAAGGCCCGCCCTAATGTACCCGGTCCGCTCCCTTCCTTGATCGGGGTGCCATCCTGACCTCCCCCCTGGCGATCTCACTGCCCCAGGCGCTGGCCTTCCGCCTGGACCGCCAGCATCTGCTGGCCCCGGCGCCCGACATGCTGACGGCGGCCGGCACGCTGCTGGGCGCCCAGGCCCAGGTGCAGTCCGCCGCCATCCTGCAATTGCGGGCGCGCACGGCCGCCCTGGCCGATGCTGATGTGGCCAGGGCCCTCCATGACAGCCGCAGCTTGGTCAAGCTGTGGGCCCAGCGCTCCACCTTGCATCTGGTGCCTACGGCCGACCTGGGCGACCTTTTGGCCCTGCGCCGCCTGAAGCAGCCGGAGTACCACGCGTGGTACAGCCGCGAGGGCCTGCCCCCCGACCGGGTGGCGACGCTGATCGACGCCGTGGTCCGGGCCCTGGCCGATGGGCCGCACAGCCGCATGGACCTGTCCCGCCGGCTGGTGCCGCAGCTGGGTGACTGGGCCCGGCCCTGGTTGGAGCACAGCTGGGGTGGGGTGCTGAAGCTGGCCTGCGCCCTGGGCCATCTGTGCCATGGTCCCCCGCGTCCCGACGATAACGAGGCCGCCTTCGTGGGCCTGCCCGCCTGGCTGGGCCAGGCGGTGGCGCCGGCGGACAGCGCGCGGGGCGTGGCAAATTTCCTGCGCCGCTATCTGGCAGCCTATGGTCCGGCGACGCCGGCCGACTTCCGCAAGTTCGCCGGCATTCCCGCCGGCCCCTGCCGCCAGGCTTTCCAGGACCTGGCGGGCGAACTGCTGGCGGTGGAGATGGACGGCCGTCCCGCTTACATCCTGGCGCAGGACGAGGCGGCGGCGCGCGCCGCCGAGATGCCGGCCGGCCACCTTGCGGTGCTGCCCCTGTTCGATCCCTGGCTGCTGGCCCACGCCGACACCGCCCAGGTGGTGGATGCCAGGCACCGTACCGCCATCTACCGCCAGGCCGGCTGGATCTCGGCCGTGGTGCTGCGCCAGGGGCGGGTGGCGGCGACCTGGACCCATCGCCGCCTGGCCGTCCAAGGCCAGCCGGCGTGGGAGGTGGAATTGGCGCCGCTGGGCCGGCTCACCAAGGCGGAACGGCGGGTCGTCCTGGGCCGCCTGCGCCACCTTTCGGGCGGCCTGGACGCGCGATACGCGGGCGGATGATCCCCCTTTCGGACAGGCGGCGACTCGGCCTTCCGAATGGCTCTGGAATCGGTCGAAAACGCTGTCGCCGCGCGGGGCTTGTGCTATGGTGACCACCCCTTTTTCCAGGCCCTGTGGGGGGGCCTTGGGGGATTCAAGGCAAACAATCGCCGCGCCTCACAGGGGCGACGGGTCAGCACAAGCGGAACGGCATGAAGATCACCATCGAACGCGCGGCTTTGCTCCGGTCTCTCGGTCATGTTCAGAGCGTGGTGGAGCGTCGGAACACCATTCCGATCCTGTCCAACGTCCTGCTGAAGGCGGAAAACGGTGAGCTGGCGCTGACCGCCACCGACATGGATCTGGAGATTGTGGAATCCGTGCCGGCCGACATCGCGCGTCCCGGTTCCGCCACGGCCCCCGCCCACACCCTGTACGACATCGCCCGCAAGCTGCCGGATGGCAGCCAGGTGGAACTGGACTTCACCGCCGACACGCTGACCCTGCGGTCCGGCCGGTCGCAGTTCCGCCTGGGCGCCCTGCCGGTGGAGGATTTCCCCGTCATGGCCGGCGGCGACACCGGCCACCGCTTCAGCCTGTCGGCCAGCGACCTGAAGATGCTGGTGGATCGCACCAAGTTCGCCATCTCCACCGAGGAGACGCGCTACTACCTCAACGGCATCTACCTGCACGCCTCCAAGGCCAAGACCGGTGCCGCTGAAATCCCCGTGCTGCGCGCCGTGGCCACCGACGGCCATCGCCTGGCCCGGGTGGAGATGGCCCTGCCGGACGGCGCCGGCGGCATCCCCGGCGTCATCGTCCCGCGCAAGACCGTGATCGAGGTCCGCAAGCTGCTGGACGAGGCGGCGGACCGCATCGAGGTGCAACTGTCCGACACCAAGGTGCGCTTCGCGTTCGACAGCATCGTGCTGACCAGCAAGCTGATCGACGGCACCTTCCCGGACTATGAGCGTGTCATCCCCACGGGCAACGACAAGGTGATGGAGGTCAACGCCGGCCAGTTCGCCGCCGCCGTCGACCGCGTCGCCACCATCTCCACGGAAAAGAGCCGGGCGGTGAAGCTCAGCCTGGACCGCGGCATCCTGACCCTGTCGGCTTCCAGCCCCGAGGCGGGTTCCGCGACGGAAGAGATCGAGGTCAGCTACGACAACACCGCGCTCGAGATCGGCTTCAACAGCCGCTACCTGCTGGACATCACCCAGCAGATCGAGGGCGAGGGGGTTCGCTTCACCCTGGCCGACGCTGGCTCGCCCACCGTGGTGCGCGACGTGGCCGATGGTTCGGCCCTCTATGTCCTCATGCCAATGCGCGTTTGAGGTCCTGGGGTCCCCGGGGCGGCAGTAGCGGTTGCTGGCCAATATGGGCGCCATGTCCACAGAAGAGCCGCCCCTGACGGGGAAGCCGGAGGGCGCCCCTCATGAGCATGGGGGGGCGGCGCCCGCGCCATTCGCGGCGCTGGCCGTCACGCGGCTGACCGTCACCCGCTTCCGCTCCTACGCCCAGGCCCGCCTGACGCTGGACCGGCGGCCGGTGGCGCTGACCGGTCCCAACGGCGCCGGCAAGACCAACCTGCTGGAGGCCGTCAGCTTTCTGGCCCCCGGGCGCGGCCTGCGCCGCGCCAAGTTGGGCGACGTGGAACGCCTGCAGGCCCCGGGCGAAACCTGGGAGACGCCGGGCTGGGCCGTGGCCGCCGAGGTGCAGACGCCGTTGGGCGCGGTGGAGATCGGCACCGGCCGCGACCCCAACGGCGCCCCGGGCAGCGAGCGCCGCGTGGTGCACATCGATGGCCGCCCGGCCAAAAGCCAGATGGCGCTGGCGCAATATGTTTCCTGCGTCTGGCTGACGCCGCAGATGGACCGCCTGTTCGTGGAGGGGGCGGCCGGCCGCCGCCGCTTCCTGGACCGGCTGGTGTTCGGCTTCCATCCCGAGCATGCCGGCCACCTCAGCCGCTTCGAACAGGCCATGCGCGACCGCATCCGCCTGCTGCGCGAGGGGGGCGACCCCTCCTGGCTGACGGTGCTGGAGGATCAGATGGCGACCAACGGCATCGCTGTGGCCGCCGCCCGCCGCGACGTGACCGCCCGCCTGGCCGCCGCCTGCCGCCGGGGCGTGGGGCCCTTCCCGGCGCCGGGCCTGGCCCTGACCGGCACTCTGGACGGCTGGCTGGCCGACCGGCCGGCGGTGGAGGCGGAGGACACGCTGCGCCGGGCCCTGGCGGAGGCGCGGCGGATCGACGCGCACGCCGGCACCACCACCGTGGGCCCGCACCGCAGCGACCTGGCCGTGACCTACCTGGCCAAGGGCATGCCGGCGGACCTGGGCTCCACCGGGGAGCAGAAGGCCCTGCTGATCGCCATCGTGCTGGCCAACGCCCGGCTGATGGCGGCCGAGGGCGGGGCGCCGCCCCTGCTGCTGCTGGACGAGGTGGCCGCCCACCTGGATGCCGAGCGCCGCACCGCCCTGTTCCAGGAGGTGCTGGCCACGGGGTCCCAGGCGTGGATGACGGGCACCGACGCCGCCACCTTCGCCGAGCTGGGGACCGCCGCCAGCCACGTCCGGGTGGTTCCGGACGAAACCGGCGGCGGCGTGGTGGTGGGCGCCGGATAGGCCCCTGGCGCTTTCGAGAGTCCGCGGAATGGGGGGCTGCGATCCCCCTTGGTTATGACGGTTTTGCCCCTGGGCGACGCGATATCTGGTAGAGTGTATCCATGGCACAAGAAGCTCTGACGACCCCCGACTCCGCCGCCGAGGATTACGGCGCCAGCTCCATCAAAGTGCTGAAAGGCCTTGATGCGGTGCGCAAGCGTCCCGGCATGTACATCGGCGACACCGACGATGGTTCCGGCCTACACCACATGGTGTACGAGGTCGTGGACAACGCCATCGACGAGGCGCTGGCCGGCTATTGCACGCGGGTGGACGTCATCCTGAATCCCGATGGCTCCTGCACCGTGCGCGACGACGGCCGCGGCATCCCCGTGGACATCCATGCGGAGGAAGGCGTGTCGGCGGCCGAGGTCATCATGACCCAGCTGCACGCCGGCGGTAAGTTCGACCAGAACAGCTATAAGGTCTCCGGCGGCCTGCACGGCGTGGGCGTGTCCGTCGTGAACGCCCTGTCAGAAATCCTGGACCTGCGCATCTGGCGCCAGGGCCGGGTGTGGGAGATGCGCTTCGCCCATGGCGAGGCACAGGCGCCGCTGGCCAACACCGGCCCCGCCCCGCTGAAGGCCGACGGCCGCCCCCTGTCCGGGACAGAGGTGACCTTCCTGCCGTCCAAGGCCACCTTCACCAAGACCGAATTCGACTACCAGACGCTGGAACACCGCCTGCGCGAACTGGCGTTCCTGAACTCCGGCGTCACCCTGTTCCTGACCGACGCGCGGGGGGTGGAGCCCAAGTCGTGCGAGCTGCATTACGAGGGCGGGCTGGAGGCCTTCGTGCAGTGGCTGGACCGGTCCAAGACCCCGCTGCACAAGCCGGGCATCGCGCTGCGCGCCGAACGGCAGAGCGACCTGGGCGGCACCATCGGCGTGGAAGTGGCGCTGCAGTGGAACGACAGCTATCACGAGAGCACGCTGTGCTTCACCAACAACATCCCCCAGCGTGACGGCGGCACCCACCTGGCCGGCTTCCGCGCGGCGCTGACCCGCACGCTGAACAACTACGCCAACGAGAGCGGCATCGCGAAGAAGGAGAAGGTGAACCTCTCCGGCGACGACATGCGCGAGGGCTTGACCTGCGTGCTGTCGGTGAAGGTGCCCGACCCCAAGTTCTCCAGCCAGACCAAGGACAAGCTGGTCTCCTCCGAGGTCCGCCCGGTGGTGGAGGCGGTGGTGGCCGAAGCCCTGGCGACCTGGCTGGAAGAGCATCCGGGCGACGCCAAGCGCATCATCGGCAAGGTGGTCGAGGCCGCCGCCGCCCGCGAGGCCGCGCGCAAGGCGCGTGAACTGACGCGGCGCAAGGGCGCCTTGGACATGGCCTCGCTGCCCGGCAAGCTGGCGGATTGCCAGGAACGCGACCCGGCGCTCAGCGAACTGTTCCTGGTCGAGGGTGACTCGGCCGGCGGCTCCGCCAAGCAGGGCCGCTCGCGCCAATTCCAGGCCATCCTGCCCCTGCGCGGCAAGATCCTGAACGTGGAGCGCGCGCGCTTCGACAAGATGCTGTCCTCGGCCGAGATCGGCACCCTGATCGCCGCGCTGGGCACCGGTATCGGGCGTGAGGAGTTCAACGCGGAAAAGGCGCGCTATCACAAGGTCATCATCATGACCGACGCCGACGTGGACGGCGCGCACATCCGCACCCTGTTGCTGACCTTCTTCTATCGCCAGATGCCCGAGCTGATCGAGCGCGGCTACCTCTACATCGCCCAGCCGCCGCTGTACCGCGTGAAGCGCGGCACGGCCAAGGAACGCTACCTGAAGGACGACCGGGCGCTGGACGATTACCTGATCGGCCAGGGGCTGGAGGATGTGACCCTCAGGGCCGCGGACGGCAGCGAGCGCCTGGGTGGGGAGCTGCGCGACGTGGTGGAGCAGGCCCGCTCCGCCCGCCACCAGCTGCAGGCTCTGACCCGCAAGGTGGGCAACGCCTCCGTGGTGGAACAGGCGGCCGTGGCCGGCGCCCTGTCCATGACCCTGCTGACCGACGACGCGCGGGCCGATGAACTGGCCCGCGTGGTGGCGGACCGCCTGAACCGCATCGAGGCCCAGGCCGCCCAGGCGGCCGGCAATGCCGGCGAGGGCGCCACCGTGGGCGTGGGCGCCTGGCAGGGTGAGCGCGCGCGCGAGGGCGGCCTGATGCTGTTCCGCACCAGCCGCGGCGTCACCCACCGCCACATCCTGGACGCCGACGTGCTGAAGAGTGTGGAGGCCCGCCGCCTGGACGCCATGGCCGACTTCCTGAAGACGGTCTTCACCGACGCCGCCACCCTGACTTACCGCGGCCGCACCACCCGCACCATCGTCGGCCCCACCGGCCTGATGGACGCGGTGCTGGAACAGGGCCGCCAGGGCCTGGCCATCCAGCGCTACAAGGGCCTGGGCGAGATGAACCCGGACCAGCTGTGGGAAACCACGCTGGACCCCAAGATCCGCTCGCTGTTGCAGGTCAAGGTCACCCACGTGGATGAGGCGGAAGAGGTGTTCTCCACCCTCATGGGCGACATCGTCGAACCCCGCCGCGACTTCATCCAAGAAAACGCGCTGAAGGTGGCGAACCTGGACGTTTGATCCGCCTTTTACTGTGCAATGAAAGAAAAGCGCCCCGGGATGCGAATCCCGGGGCGCTTTTCTTTGACGCTGTCAGGCGTCATGCCAACTGCAATTCCACGTCGATGTTGCCACGGGTGGCCTTGGAGTAGGGGCAGAGCTGGTGGGCCTGCTCGATCACTTGGCTCGCCACGGCGCGGTCCAGGCCGGGCAGGCTGATGGTCAGGCGGGCCTGCAGGAAGAAGGCGTCGCCGCCCTTGCCCAGGTCGACCTCCGCATCCACGGCGGTCTCGGCCGGCAGGCTGACCTTCAGCACCTGGGCGGCGCGGTTCATGGCGCCGATGAAGCAGGCGGACCAGCCGGCGGCGAACAGCTGTTCCGGGTTGGTGCCGGGGCGGCCGGAACCCGGGGGCGACAGGGTGACGTCCAGCTGGCCGTCGCTGCTGCGGGCATGGCCGTTGCGGCCGCCCTGGGTGTGGGTCTTGCCGGTGTACAGGACGGTGTCGATCTGGCTCATGGTCTGGATTCCTCAGTGTGGGGTGAAGGGCGGTGAGGGTATTTTAATCGTGTCCGATATAATCGGATGAACGGAAGGTGGCCCGGATGGCGCTTATTGTCAATATATCCGATTAGATCGCGTACGACTTTTCATTGGAAAAGAATGCCCCCTCAGATGCGAGCCTTGGCCCGGTCTCAGGGGGCGTTGATCGGAGACGTGAGAGCGGCGGGACGGGGCCTTAGCCGTGGCGGCGGGCGTAGGCCAGTTCCGCCGCCAGTTCGGCGACGATCTGGGCCGCCGGCAGGAAGCGGGCCAATGGGGCGCCCTGGCCGGCCCATTGCGCGCCATAGCCGGTGTCGCCGGCGGCCTTGGCGGCCGCGTTCAGGGCCTTGCCGGCGTCGTAGGCCACCGGGTAGGCGGGCACCGCGTCCGGCGGCAGGCTCTCGCCAAGGCGCGTGAAGGCGTTGGCCAGGCTGCGCGCCGGCCGGCCGGAAATGGCGCGGGTCATGATGGTGTGGTGAGCCGCCGGGCCCTTCAACGCGGCGCGATAGCCGGCGTCGGCCGCCGATTCGTCGGCGCTGACGAAGGCGGTGCCCAACTGCGCCGCGCCGGCACCCAAGGCCAGGACTGCGGCGATGCCGGCGCCGTCCATGATGCCGCCGGCGGCGATGACCGGCACGGCCAGGTCGCGGGCCAGCAGGCGGGTGAGGGCCAGGGTGCCCAGCCGGTCGTCCGGGACGTCCGGATCGAACACACCGCGATGGCCGCCGGCCTCATAGCCCTGGGCCACCACCGCGTCCATGCCCGCCGCCACCGCCTGGCGCGCCTCATCCAGGCTGGTGGCGCTGGCGACCAGGGCGATGCCGGCGGCGCGCAGGGCGCGGACGCGGCCGGCGTCCGGCAGGCCGAAATGGAAGCTGACCACGGCCGGCCGTTCCTCCAGCAGCATGGCCAGCATGGCGTCATCGGTGCGGAAGGTGGGATAGATCTCCCGCAGTTCGGCCGGCGGGGTGGCGCCGAAGCGGTCGAACAGCGGCCGCAGACGGTCGATCCAGGCGGCCTCGCGCGCGGCGTCGCGCTGGGCCGGCTGGTGGACGAACAGGTTGACGCCGAAGGGACGGCTGGTCCGCTCCCGCACCGCGCGGATCATGGCGCGGGCCTGGTCGGGCGTGCTGGCGCCCAGGCCCAGGGAGCCCAGGGCGCCGGCACCCGACACCGCCGCCGCCATGGGCGGAGTGGAAACGCCGGCCATGGGGGCCTGGATGAGGGGGATGTCGATCTTCAGCAGGTCCAGCAGGCGGCCTGCGGCGGCGGGGGTGGACATGGGATGTCTCCTATCCGGAACAGCTGATGAAAGATATACCGGGGATGCATTAATTGGCATCCCCGGCTTCCCGCGATCAGGGCGCGGTCAGGGGACGGCCGCCTTGCGCCGGCGGTACTCCGTCACGGGCAGTCCGCCCCAGCCCCAGTTTTCCAGCGGCACCTCCTCGATGACGACGAAGGTGCTGTCCAGCGGCTTGCCCAGGACCTCAAGCATCAGCGCGCTGGCACCCTTGATCAGGGCTGCCTTCTGTTCCGCTGTGGTGGCGTCGGCGCCCGGCGCCGTGCCTTCGCGGGTGATCTGGATGGTGACGACAGGCATGATGGCTCTCCCGCCTTCCTAGAGTTAGTGACCAGCGCTCTGGCCGCCGTCGACGTGCAGGATCTCACCCGTCACGAAGGGGGCATTATCCAGGTAGAGGATGGCGCTCACGATGTCGGCCATCTCCCCCATGCGGCCCACCGGGTGCTGCTTGCCCAGCCACTCGTGGGTAGACGGGTCGTGCATCGGGGTCTTGATGATGCCGGGGGAGACGGCGTTGACGCGAATGCCCCGGCCGGCGAACTCGATGGCCAGCGACTTGGTGGCGGCGTTCAGCCCGCCCTTGGTCAGCGAGGCCAGGACCGAGGGCACGCCGGAATTGGCGTGGTCCACCAGGCTGGTGGTGACCTGCACCACATGGCCGCCGTTGCCCTGCTTCAGCAGCTGGGCGATGACCAGCTGGGTGATGTGGTGGAAGCCGTTCAGGTTGGTGGACAGGACGCGGGCGTAGTCTTCGTCCGTGTAGTCGGTGTAGGGCTTGGCGATGAAGACGCCGGCGTTGTTGACCAGGCTGTCGATGCGGCCGAAGCGCTCCAGCGCCGTGGCGACCACGCGCTCCGCCGTTTCGCGGCTGCCGATGTCGCCGGCCACGGTAGCTACGTTCGGATCCTGCGAGGGCTGGATGGTGCGCGAGGTGGCGACGACACGATAGCCCTGGGCGATCAGGCCGGCGACGGTGGCGGCGCCGATGCCCTGCGAGGCGCCGGTGACGATGGCGACTTTTCCAGTGGTGCTCATGATGGAAACTCCTTCGGGATCGGTTGCGGGCGATCGTCCTTGTCGACGACGTTGCCCTGTGGATGACCCGAAAGATGCGCTCCGGCTGGTTGCGGGTGAACGCCCGGCCGGCGGCAGACATTCTTGCGCCGCGAGGAAGAGTGCGGTGTTTAAAGGGACTTGAGGGGAGGCGGGCACAGTTGGGCGAAATGGGCCCTTAGGCGCGGCACGGCATAATCGGCGAAGGCGCGCACCTTGGGCACGGACAGGCGCCCCGGCGGCGCGATCAGGTGCACCGGCACCGGTTCATGCTCATCCCGATCCAGGATGACTTTCAGGCTGCCGGCCGCCAGCTCCGCCGCGATGTGGTAGGAAAACAGGCGGGTCACGCCCCGCCCCTCCACCGCCGCGGCGGCGGCCGCGCGAATGGTGTTGACCACCAGGCGGGGGGTGAAGCTGACGGTGCGGGGCACCGCCGACCCGGGCACCGGCGGGAAGCTCCATGTCTCCAGCCCGAAATGGGTCATGGCTACGATGGCATGGCGGGCCAGGTCCGACGGCTGTTCGATGGCCGGATGGCTTTCCAGGTAGCGGGGCGAGGCCGCCACCACCCGCCGCACCTCTCCCACCCGGGTGGCGACCAGGGCCGAGTCCGCCAGGTGGGAGATGCGCAGTGCCAGGTCCATGCCCTCATCGATCAGGCTGACCGGGTGGTCGATCATGTTCAGGCGGACGGACACCTCGGGATAGGCGTCCATGAAGCCCGCCACGATGGGGCCCAGCACGTTCTCCCCCGCCGCCACCGGGGCGGTCACGGTCAACAGGCCGCGGGGCGCCGAGCGTTCGCCGGCGGCCAGCATGTCCGCCTCATCCAGTTCCGTCAGCACGCGGCGGCAGGCGATGGCATAGCGCTCCCCGGCCTCGCTCAAATGCAGGGAGCGCGTGGTCCGGTGCAGCAGCGCCGCGCCCACATGCCCCTCCAGGAAGGCGATGGCCCGGCTGACGGCGGCGGCCGAGCGGCGCATGCGGCGGGCGGCGCCGGCCAGGCTCCCCTCATCCACGGCGGCCACGAACACCCTCATCGCGTCGATACGGTCCATTGGGAGAGGCTCTCGCAGGCGGGTGGGGTTGGCTCCCACGATAGGGCCGGAACGCAACGGTTGGAATGGGGCATCGTCCGGGGCGCTTATGCTATGGATGCGCCCGACGCTTTCGTCCCTTGGAGCACCGTGCCGCCGTGACCACCCTGATCCTGTTCATCGTCCTGGCCTTCGCCTACCGCTTCGCCATGCTCGCCGTCTCCATCCGGCATGAAAAGGCGCTGCGCGCCGCCGGTGCTGTGGAGCACGGCGCGCGCAACACCCTGGCGCTGACCATCGCCCACATCGCCTTCTACCTGTCGGCGACGGTGGAGGGGCTGGTGCGCGCCGCGCCCGTCGACGCCGTCAGCGGTTTCGGCTTCGCCATCTACCTGTTCGGCGCCATCATGCTGCTGGTGGTGGTGCGGCTGCTGGGCCGGCTGTGGACGGTGAAGTTGCTGATCGCGCGCGATCACCAGCTGGTGACCCATCCGCTGTTCCGCTTGGTGCGGCACCCCAATTATTTCCTGAACATCCTGCCGGAACTGGTGGGCTTCGCCCTGACGCTGCACGCCTACTGCACCCTGGTCGCCGGTCTGGTCGTCTATCTGGTGCCCCTGACCATCCGCATCCGGCAGGAGGAACGGGCCATGCGCGAGACCTTCGCCGCCTATTGATCCGCCGCGACGGGAAAAATCGCTGGACCCAGGAGGTTGCCGACCCCACCTCAATGGGCGCAAGGCCATAGGGATGGGATCAGAGGGACAGCATGACCGCGGGTGAGGCCACTGACAGTCACGCTGCCGCCGCGATCCCCCGGCCTCACAAGGTTTCCGACATCCTGTCAGCCCTGGCGGCCGACGAACGGCGGGACCGTATCGCCATCGGCGACCTGCTGACGGCGCTGAGCGACCGCGCGGTGGGGGCGCTGATCTTCGTCTTCGCCGTGCCCAACGCCCTGCCCATGCCGCCCGGCACCTCCGCCGTGCTGGGCCTGCCGCTGGTGTTCCTGACGGCGCAGCTGGCCCTGGGGCGCAAGCCCTGGCTGCCCCGCTTCATTTCCAGCCGGTCGCTGGCTCGCAAGGATTTCGCCGCCATGATGGCCAAGGTGGCGCCCTGGCTGGCCAAGGCGGAACGCATGCTGAAGCCCCGCCTGGGCGTGCTGGCCCGCCCGCCGGTGGAACATGCGGTGGGGCTGGTCTGCTTCCTGCTGGCGCTGATCCTGTTCCTGCCCATACCGCTCGGCAACATGCTGCCGGCCGTGGCCATCAGCCTGGTGGCCCTGGGGGTGCTGGAACGGGACGGGGTATGGGTGCTGCTGGGGCTGGGCACGGCGGTGACGTCCGTGGCCGTCGTCTGGGGCGTGCTGGTGGCCCTGCTGAAAAGCGGGCTGTTCCTGCTGGAGCATACGCTGGGCCTGTAGGGCCGACGCCTGCTTCAGTGCGTGCCGGCGGCCGACTTCTCGATACGGTTGATATGGTCCAGGCCGGGCAGGATTTCGGAGCGCACGAATTCCACCCGCTTCATGGGTCCGCCGCCGCCATGGGGAAAGCGGGCCTTCCACAGGGCCATCTTGACCGCCAGGCCGCACAGCACGCCGCCGATGGTGACATGGTGGGCGGACAACTGGGCGCGGACGGAGCGGAAGCTGTCGGCGTTGATGTCGTGCCAGAAATCCTTGCTGCGCCGGTCAAACGCCTCGAACCGCCCGGTGATGGAGGTGGTGATGCCCGTCAGCATGCGCATGACGTCGCCGATCATCTTCATCAGCAGGCGGTCGCGGGTGATCATCTCGCTCTTGGTGGCCTCGTTCACCCAACCCATGAAACGCTGTACCTCCGGCACCAGGCCGTCCAGGCAGCTGCGGAAATAGGCCAGCGACAGGAAGACGTCGCCGTATTCCTCCAGGAAGTTGGGGATGTCCTGCAGCTGCACGTTCAGCTTCTGCGACAACAGGGTCAGGTTGCGCAGCGCCTCTTCCCGGTCGGGGTTGGCCAGCAGCTGGAACAGGTCGGCGATGTCGTTGATGGGGCGCTGTTCCGACCCGTAGACCTGCTGGATCAGCGGCAGGGTGAAGTCGCGCATATAGGTGGTCAGTTCCAGCCGCTTGCCGGCGGACAGGCGCAGGTAGTTGACGTCCTCCACCGGGATACCCAGGCGGCGAAGCTCAATGCGCAGGCTATAGACGTCGTAGCTGTTCAGCTGGGTCAGCCGGTGGATCTGCGCCATGTCGGTGCGCATTTCCTTGGCGTGCGAGGGGTACATGGTGGCCAGGTGTTCCGGGTTCACCTGGCCGCTGCCGGCCGACCGGTCCTGGAACACCTCCACCACCGTCTCCAGCCGCGCGTTCTTGATCAGCCGCGCCCGCTTCAGGCCCGGCGTCTGCACCGGGATCATGCCCAGCGGCAGGATGTGCAGCGCGTCGCGGTCGTCATCGGCGAACAGGCCATCATCGCCCGACGACGAAATCGTGGGCGGGAATTCCTCGGCGGTGGCCTCGCTGTCGGAAGGGGCGGGAGAAGACGTCAACGGGGCGGGATCCGGGAGGCAGCAGGATAGCGGTAACGGCGCCCTATGTCGGCCGCCTCGACCTTGCGTCAGGTATAGACGACGGGGGGTGAGGTCAAGGGTGCCCACGCAAGGATTTAGGTGCCGCCGGACATGCCCGCCTTGTGTCGCATCCACCCTTACTTGGGCGGTACCCCACCCCCCTGGATATTTGCGCGGGGGCCTCGGCCTCGCATACAGTGGGCCACAGGTACAAGGTGTGGGCCTTGGGATAATTTCTCCAATGAGCTGCTTTGTGAACAGATGGGCCGGGTCGGTGCCATGCGCCAGTCGGTGATGGGCGCCCTTGCCGGCTTGGCGGCCCTGCAACTGGGGCTGGCGGTCGTGGACATGCGGACGGCTTGGATCCAGGCGCGTGACGCGCAGGACAGCCATGCCCTGGTGCTGGCCGCTCGGGGGCTGGCGGGCGCGCTGGATATCCAGTCGGCGCAGTGGACGGCCTCATACCTGGCCTTGCAGGCGGCGGGGACGTTGCCTGCGTCCCCAGCCGTCACCACCCCCGCGGCCAGCCCCCCTGCGGTTGCCCCTTCCGCGGATGATCTGGCGGAAAAACGGCGGCAGGCGGACCAGGCGTTGGACGCGGCGCTGGAGGCGCTGCCCGCCAATGCCGCGCTGGACACCGCACGCCAGCGGCTGGCCGGGATACGTCAGGAGCTGGCGGGGCCGCGCCGTGCGGTGGACCAGATGCTGCATCGGGCCGGCGGCGACCGCGATCCGCCTCTGCTACGCAATTGGCTGGCGGGGGAAAGGGCGCTGGCCACGGCCGAGGGCCGCTTGGCGCGCGAGGTCGTGGCCACCGCCGCCCACAGCCTGCCCAGCGCCGACGCCGTCCTGGCCGGCGACGCGCTGGCGGCCCGCCGGGACGCCGACCTGGCGTGGGCGGACGCGTTGATGCAGCCATCCGCCGCCACGACCGCCCCCCTGTTGGACTGGCCCGCGTCCTCGCGGCCCGACGATGGCTTGGCCGTGGCCCTGGCTCGTTTCACCGCCGCCTTGAATGGCCGGCGCGCGCCGGAGGAGGTGATGACGGCGCTCACCGGTATCGGCGCCGTGGCGGACGGGGCGTTGGACCGCTGGGCGGCGATGCCCGTCCCCGCCGCCGGCTGGGCGGCGATCAAGGCCGGGGCGCCGCTGACCTTGGCGGCCCTGTTGACGCTGGCCATCCTGGTGACCTTGCGCCAGGGCGTGTTCCTTGCCGTGTCGCGCACCGCCCGGCTGATGCGCGACTTGGCGGAGGGGCAGGTGGCCCAGGCGCCGGCGCTGCTGCCGCGCCTGGGGCGCGATCCCCTGGTGGCGGAGCTGCATTCGGCGCTGGCCCTCTACTGGTCCCACGCCCGCCGCATCGAACGAGAGACCCAGCGCCGGGAACGGGCGGAGCGGCTGCTGACAGTTGAACGCAAGGTGCTGGGCATGACCGCCGGGCGCGCGCCCCTGTCGGCCGTGCTGTCGGCCCTCTGCTCCGGCATGGAGGCGGAGCTGGAGGGCGGGCTTTGCTCCATCGTGCTGGTGGATGCTGAGCGGCGCCACATCCAGACCGGCGCCGCCCCCAGCCTGCCGCCGGCCTTCGTGCGCGCCGTCGACGGGACGGAGGTGGGGGCGTCCGTCGGGTCCTGCGGCACGGCCATCTACCGGGGCGAGCCGGTAATCGTCACCGACATCGCCAGCGACCCGCTGTGGCGGGAGTTCCGGCAGGCAGCAGCAGAGGCCGGCGTTGCCGCCTGCTGGTCCCTGCCCATCCTGGCTGGTGACGGTCATCCCCTGGGCGCCTTCGCCGTCTATTTCCGCACCCCACGGTCGCCCGAGGGCTGGATGCTGGACCTGGCGCGCCGGGCCAGCCGGCTGGCCGCCGTCGCCATATCGGCGGAGCGGGCGGCGGAAGAGGTGGAGCGGGCCAAGGCCGCCGCCGAGCTGGGCAACCGCACCAAGACCGAGTTCCTGGCCAACATGAGCCATGAGCTGCGCACGCCGCTGAACGCCATCATCGGATTCGCCGAGGTGCTGGAGAATGACCTGCGCCGCGTTCCCGACCAGGCGACCAACACCGGTTATGCCGGTGACATCGTGGCCAGCGGTCGCCACCTGTTGGCCATCATCAACGACATCCTGGATGTTTCGAAGATGGAGGCGGGCAAGGTCGAGCTGCGCGAGCGGGTATGCGACGTGGGCGCGCTGGTGGCGGGGTGCGAGCGCATCGCCCGCGCCCGCGCCATGGAAAAGCGCATCGACCTGGTGGTGGCCATGGCGCCCGGGCTGCCCCCGCTGTTGGCTGACGACGTGAAGATCAAGCAGATCCTGCTGAACCTTCTGTCCAACGCCGTGAAGTTCACGGACCCGGGCGGCACCGTGTCGCTGACCGCCACCATCAATCCCGAGGCCCAGCTGGTCATCGCCGTCACCGACACCGGCATCGGCATCGCGGCGGAGGACCTGTCCAAGGTCTTCGTGCCCTTCCAGCAGATCGACAACGTCTACGCCCGCACGACGCAAGGCACCGGCCTAGGCCTGTCCCTGTCCAAGGGCTTGGCCGAACTCCATGGCGGCCGGCTGGACATCGCTTCGCAACTGGGCCAAGGCACCACCGTCTCCCTCATCCTGCCCAGCCAGCGTCTGCTGACAGGCGGCGCCGGCGAAGACGGCCGTCCCAGCTTGTCGCCCGGCGTGATGGCGGCGGCGTTGGGGGACAAGGGCGCCTGACAAGGGCTTGCTCGGCGGCAGACGCCCTCGACAGAGGGAAGGTCAAATGAAAAGGCCCGAAAGCGCAGTGCTTCCGGGCCTTTCCCCCACCGCTTCCGCGACGGACAAGGTCTCGAAGAAACTTAGATGTAGTAGGACGCCAGCGGCGAGAAGCCGTTGAAGTTCACCGCCGAGTAGGTGGTGGTGTAGGCGCCGGTCGCCAGGATGTCGACCTTGTCGCCGATGCGCAGGTCCACCGGCAGGCGATACTCCGTCTTCTCGTACAGCACGTCGGCGCTGTCGCAGGTGGGGCCGGCCAGGATGACGGGCTCGGCGGCGCCGCCGTCATGGGGCGTCTGGATCTTGTACTTGATGGCCTCGTCCATGGTTTCGGCCAGGCCGCCGAACTTGCCGATGTCCAGGTAGACCCAACGGCGCTCGTCCCGGTGCGACTTGCGCGAGATCAGCACCACTTCCGACCGGATCACGCCGGCGTTGCCCACCATGCTGCGGCCCGGCTCGATGATGGTCTCGGGCAGGCGATTGCCGAAGTGCTTGCGCAGCGAGGCCTCGATGGCGTTGCCATACTCGCCCTCGCTGGGGATGTCCTTCAGGTAGCGGGTGGCGAAGCCGCCGCCCAGGTTCACCATGCGCAGCATCACGCCCTTGTCTTCCAACGCATGGAAGATCTCGGCGGTCTGGGCCAGGGCCTTGTCCCACTGGGTCAGGTCGCGCTGCTGCGAACCGACGTGGAAGGACACGCCGTAAGGCACGACGTTCATGGTGGAGGCGGCCAGCAGCAGCTCCGTCGCCATCTCCGGCTCGCAGCCGAACTTGCGCGACAGGGGCCAGTCGGCACCCTCGCCCGAGGTCAGGATGCGGCAGAAGACGCGGGCGCCGGGGGCATGCTCCGCGATCTTCTCCAGCTCTTCCATGCTGTCGAAGGCGAACAGGCTGATGCCCAGGGCATGGGCGCAGGCGATGTCCGACGCCTTCTTGATGGTGTTGCCGAAGCTGATGCGGTCGGCGGTGGCGCCGGCGGTCAGGCAGTACTGGATTTCCGGGATGCTGGCGGTGTCGAAGCAGGACCCCCGCTCGACCAGCAGCTTCAGGATTTCCGGCGCCGGGTTGGCCTTCACGGCATAGAAGATCCGGGCCTCGGGCAGGGCGTCGTGCAGGTTGGCGTAATTGTTGGCGACGACGTCCAGATCGACCACCAGGCAGGGCGTGGCGGGCGTGTTCTCAGCGAAAAAACGAGCGATCTTCTCGGTCATCGATGACTCCGAGGCCAAAAGGCATATCAGGGGATGGATCGGGAATGGGGGCTTAACCGGGCAATGGCCCGGGTCCGTTCAGGCGTGCCAATAAAGCGGCCGGCCCGAACGGGTCAGATACTGGAGATATGCCCAGGCGGCGCCAGAAGCGCGCAAACCACCGGCCCGGTCTGACTGCAGACCGCCTGATCATGGCCCATCCGACTCTGCATCAGAGTGGGGGCGGGGGATCGAGGAAAGGCGGGCGCGTGCCCACCGACAACAACATCAACCATCGTAGCCTCCAATTCGCCGCCTTGCTTAAGGGACGGACGAGGATACGCGTTACGTCGTTGCATAACCCTGAGGTGGAACCATTCCGCCCGGGGCCATAGGCACGTGCGCTGCGACTGAGCGCTATATAAGATGGAAAGCCGGGGTTGCACAGCGATTTTTTTTGGTGAACGTCGCCCCTGCGACTTCATGGCCGAATCTCCCGCACCGCATGGCTTTGACCTCTAATTCCGCTTGGCACCTTGCGGGTTCCAGCCCGGACGCCGGCTCCGCCACAAATCTCATTTTCGCCACTTTTGCGGCCCAAATTGGCCATGTCGCGCTGGCCTTATGCGCATAGAGGACGACGCGACATGATCCCCTGCCGGGGTCGGAAGCACTCCCGCCCGGTCTCCCCCGACCGGCCTACCGGAGGTGTCCTCTCCAGCCTGCCCCGGCTGGTCTACCAAACGGCCACCGCACCTGCCCCCCGCGGTGGCCGTTTTCTTTTTATCGATTCCCTCAGATGTCGGGCGCGGGCATCCGCCCGCTGGGCTTGCCCTGCAATGGTGTGGACGTCTCACGCGATTGATTCCGGGCACGTTGAATTGGGCAATTGATCCAGCGCTTTGTGCCGCCGCCGCCTGCGGCCTATAGTCGGGACCCCTTCGACTCCGGCGCCCAGGGCCCATGACGTCACCTCAGCTTTTCACCGGCCGCGACCTGCTGTGCCTGCGCGGCGGGCGCCTGGTGTTCCAGGACCTGGACTTCCAGCTGGCGGCCGGCGGCTGCCTGACCCTGGTGGGACCCAACGGCAGCGGCAAGTCGACGCTGCTGCGCCTGATGGCCGGCTTGCTGAAGCCCTTGCGCGGCACCATCGCCTGGAACGGTGTGGCCTTGGGCCAGGATCCGGAGGCGCACCGGGCCCGCCTGCATTATGTCGGCCACCTGGACGCGGTGAAGGCCAGCTTCACCTGCCGGGAGATGCTGGCCTTCTGGGCCGGCCTGCGCGGCGGCGTCGGGGTGGACGCGGCCTTGGACGCCTTCGCCATCGACACGATTGCCGACGTGCCCGGACGCTTCCTGTCGGCGGGGCAGCGCCGACGCCTGTCGCTGGCCCGCCTGGTGGCCGCACCGGCGCCCCTATGGCTGTTGGATGAGCCCACCGTGGGCCTGGACCGTGCTTCCGTCGCCCTGCTGGAAGAGGCCATTGCCCGTCATCGCGCCGGTGGCGGCCGGGTGGTGCTATCCACCCATATCGACCTGGCGACTCCGGGTGGCGAGCTTCTGGACCTGGCCACCTTCGCGCCCGTCGAGGACGATCAGGACGGGACGGAGGACGCCGCCTGATGCTCCGCCTCATTCTGCGTGACCTGCGCCTGGTGCTGCGCCAGGGCAGCGACGCCACCGCCGCCCTGATGTTCTTCGTGCTGTGCGTGGTGCTGTTCCCCTTCGGCGTGGGGCCGGAGCCCAACGTGCTGACCCGCATCGCCCCCGGCGTGCTGCTGATCGCGGCCCTGCTGGCGGCGCTCTTGTCCATGGAGCGGCTGTTCCAGGGCGATTTCGAGGACGGCAGCCTGGAGCTGCTGCTGCTCTCGCCCTTGCCGGCGGAGGGCGTGGCCATTGCCAAGGTGGCGGCCCACTGGCTGGTGACGGGCGTGCCCCTGATGATCGTGGCGCCCCTGCTGGCGCTGTTGCTGCGCATGCCGGCAGACCAGCTGGGCCTGCTGGTGGGCACGCTGGCCCTGACGACGCCGCTGCTCAGCCTCATCGGTGCGGTGGGGGCGGCCCTGACCCTGGGCGCCCGGCGCAGCGGCGTGCTGCTGCCCCTGCTGGTGCTGCCGCTCTACATCCCCGTGTTGATCTTCGCTGCCGCCGGCCTGGACGCCGGCCTGTCCGGCCTCTCCCCCCGGCCGCACTTGCTGCTGCTGGGCGGCA
Organism: Nitrospirillum amazonense; assembly: GCF_007828035.1. Taxonomy (GTDB): domain Bacteria; phylum Pseudomonadota; class Alphaproteobacteria; order Azospirillales; family Azospirillaceae; genus Nitrospirillum; species Nitrospirillum amazonense. The sequence continues at coordinate 622,513 of NZ_VITV01000004.1, forward strand.
TGCTGTGCGGCGCGCTGGTGCTGGCGCCGCTGGCCATCGCGGCGGCGCTGCGGGCGGCGCATGAGTAGCCGGCCCCAGGTCTAGGGACGAGCGTTAACCAATCCATTGCCCGGGTACACCATTGGGCCTGATCCATATCAATTTACAGTGTATCCCGATGGCAAAGGCCGGAGGGCGTGATACATAACGGGGGCCATGCATCGCTTCGCCAACCCCGCCCGCTTCCTGAGGATCGCCAACGCCGTGCTGCCGTGGGCGGCGGGTCTGTCGGCGGTCTGTTTTGCGGCCGGGCTGTACCTGGGCCTGTTGGTGTCGCCGCCGGATTACCAGCAGGGCGATACCGTGCGCATCATGTACATCCACGTGCCCGCCGCGTGGATGGGCATGTTCACCTACAGCACCATGGCCGTGGCCGCCGCCGCCGCCCTGGTGTGGAAACATCCCCTGGCCGAGGTCTACGCCAAGGCGGCCGCGCCCCTGGGCGCTGGTTTCACCGCTCTGTGCCTGCTGACCGGGTCGCTGTGGGGGGCGCCGATGTGGGGCACCTGGTGGGTGTGGGACGCGCGGCTGACCAGCGTGCTGGTGCTGTTCTTCCTTTATCTTGGCTACATGGCCCTGGTGGACGCCTTCGACGATCCGGCGCGGGGGAACAAGGCCGGCAACATCCTGTTGCTGGTGGGCGCCGTGAACGTGCCCATCATCAAGTTCTCGGTCGAATGGTGGAACACCCTGCATCAGCCGGCCAGCGTCTTCCGCCTGGGCGGCCCCACCATCGCCGCCAGCATGCTGTGGCCCCTGCTGCTGATGGCCGTGGCCTTCCAGAGCTATTTTTTCGCCGTGGTCATCCTGCGCATCCGCGCCGGCTTGGCCGCGCGCCGGGTGCAGACCCTGCGCCTGGGCCAGGCCAACTGAACCGGCGGTTGGGACAAGAAGACCGAAGGCGGTCGTTCCGGGCGCGTGATAATGTAATGGTCGTGCCAACTTCGCGGTCCTTCCGGACCGTCCGGCAGTGGTTGAGAGTGTGATGGACGGGTTCCTGTCGATGGGCGGATACGCCGCCTATGTCTGGTCATCCTACGGGGCCGCGGCCGTGGTCCTGGTGGGCCTGCTGGTGCTGAGCCTGTCCGGCCTGCGCCGGGTGGAACGCACCCTGGCCACGCTGGAGGCGGCCAAACCCCGCCGCAAGCGTGAGCCCAAGGCCGCCCCAGCCCCCACGGCCACCCCTACCGCCGAGACCACACCCGGGGGCGCGATATGACCCGCAAACGCCGCCGGCTGATGATCCTGGCGCTGGCCCTGCTGGGCCTAGGCACCGCCACCGCGCTGACCCTGTCGGCCTTCCGCGACAATATCGTCTTCTTCTACAGCCCGTCGGATCTGGCGGCCAAGCCTCCGGGCGGGCGCACGGTGCGTATCGGCGGGCTGGTCGAGGCCGGCAGCCTGAAGCGCGAGGGCGGCATGACCGTCACCTTCCAGGTGACCGACACCGCCAGATCGCTGCCCGTCACCTACACCGGCATCCTGCCGGATCTGTTCCGCGAGGGGCAGGGCGTGGTGGCGGAGGGCAAGCTGGGCGCCGACGGCGTTTTCACCGCGACCGAGCTGCTGGCCAAGCATGACGAGAAGTACATGCCGCCCGACGTGGCCGATGCCCTGAAGCGTGCCGGCCATCCCGGCAAACCCGGCGATGCGCCCGTTGCGGCCGGGGAGGAGCACCAGACCTCCACCCTGCGCACCAATCCCTGACGACAAGACTGCGGACGACGGCCCATGATCCCCGAGCTTGGACACTACGCGCTGGTTCTGGCGCTGGTCGTCGCCCTGGTGCAGTCGGTCATTCCCCTATGGGGCGCGGCGCGGCGCGACGCCGCGATGATGGAGGTGGGACGCACGGCGGCCTACTGCCAGTTCGCGGCGCTGGCGCTGGCTTTTGGCGCCCTGACCTACGCCCATGTCGTGTCGGACTTCAGCGTCCTGAACGTGGTGGAGAACAGCCACACCGACAAGCCCATGCTGTACAAGGTGGCCGGCGTCTGGGGCAACCATGAGGGCTCGCTGGTTCTGTGGGTGTTCATCCTGGCCCTGTTCGGCGCCCTCGTGGCCGCCTTCGGCCGCAATTTGCCGGCCAGCCTGCGGGCCCGTGTTCTGGCGGTGCAGGGCATGATCGGGGTGGGCTTCCTGTGGTTCATGGTCGCCACCAGCAACCCCTTCACCCGCGTGGATCCGGCGCCGCTGAACGGCCATGATCTCAACCCCCTGCTGCAGGATCCAGGGCTGGCCTTCCATCCGCCCTTCCTTTACCTGGGTTATGTCGGTTTCAGCCTCTGCTTCTCCTTCGCCGCCGGCGCGCTGATCGAGGGAAGGGTGGACGCCGCCTGGGCCCGCTGGGTGCGGCCCTGGGCCCTGATCGCCTGGTCGTCGCTGACCCTGGGCATCGCCATGGGCTCATGGTGGTCCTATTACACCCTGGGCTGGGGCGGCTGGTGGTTCTGGGACCCGGTGGAAAACGCCAGCCTGATGCCCTGGCTGGCCGGCACGGCGCTGCTGCATTCCGCCATCGTGGTGGAAAAGCGCGACACGCTGAAAAGCTGGACCATCCTGCTGGCCATCGTCACCTTCACCCTGTCGCTCATGGGCACCTTCCTGGTGCGCTCCGGTGTGTTGACCTCCGTCCACGCCTTCGCCTCCGACCCGGCGCGCGGCGTCTTCATCCTGGCGCTGCTGGTGGTGGCGACGGGCGGCGGCCTGCTGCTCTACGCCCTGCGGGCACCCGTGCTGAAGGCCGGCGGCCTGTTCGCGCCCATCAGCCGCGAGGGCGGGCTGGTGCTGAACAACCTGCTGCTGTCCACCGCCTGCGCTACCGTCTTCCTGGGCACCCTCTATCCCCTGTTCATGGATGCCGTCGGCGGGGGCAAGATTTCCATCGGCCCGCCCTTCTTCAACGCCACCTTCGTGCCGCTGATGGTGCCGGTGGTGGCGGTCATGGCGTTGGGGCCGCTGCTGTCGTGGAAGCGGGCGGACCTGGCCGGTGTGCTCGGCCGGCTGAAGATCGCGGCGCTTGTGGGCGTGGTGGCCGCCTTGGCCGCCCTGTGGCTGGCGGGCACCAAGCCGGTGCTGGCCGTGCTGGCCCTGGGCTTGGCCGGCTGGGCCGTCATGGGCGCCGTGGTGGACGTGGCCGACCGCATCCGCCTGTTCCGCATGCCCCTGTCCGACAGCATTTCCCGCGCCCGCCATTTGCCGCGGGGCGCCTGGGGCACCGCCATCGCCCATGCCGGGCTGGGCGTGGCCGTGGCTGGCATGGTCGGCACCTCCGCCTGGACGACGGAGGCCATCCAGGTGCTGCACATCGGCCAGTCGGTGGACGTGGCCGGCTACAGCTTCCGCCTGGACAGCGTGGCGGAGGCGCCGGGCCCCAACTACACCGCCCGCCGCGCCGTGCTGACCGTCACCCGTAACGGCGACTTCGTGGCCACCCTGGCGCCGGAGCAGCGCTTTTACCCCGTCACCCGCATGACGACGACGGGCGCCGCCATCCACACCAATTTCTTCAGCGACCTCTATGCCGTGGTGGGCGAGCCGGCGCCCGACGGCACCGGCTACAACACCCGCTTCTACCGCCATCCCCTGGTGCCGTGGATCTGGGTGGGCTCCATCCTGATGATGGCCGGCGGCTTGGTCAGCCTGTCCGACCGCCGCCTGCGCGTGGGCGTGCCGCTGAAGCGCGCCGTACCGCGCGCCGCCGCCGCCGTTCCGCCGGCCCCCGCCGAATAAGGTTCCCCGCATGCGCCGCCTGATGTTCCTGATCCCCCTGGTGCTGTTCCTGGGCCTGGCCGGCTGGTTCGGCGTGCGCCTGAAGCAAATCGACCGGGGCGACACGCCCGACCGCCTGCCCTCCGTCATGATCGACAAGCCGGTGCCGGCGTTCGACCTGCCGCCCCTGGTGGACGGGCAGCCGGGCGTGGCGTCCGCCGGGTTGGCCGACGGGAAAGTCCGTCTCGTGAACTTCTGGGCCAGCTGGTGCGCGCCCTGCCGCTCGGAACACTCAATCCTCATGCGCCTGGCAGGGCAGGGGGTGGACATCCGGGGCATCGACTACAAGGACAAGGCGGCGGACGGCCAGGCCATCCTGGCCCGCGACGGCAACCCCTACGCCGCCGTCGCCCGGGATGAGAGTGGCCGCACCGCCATCGACTTCGGCGTGTACGGCGTGCCCGAGACGTACGTCATCGACCGCCAGGGTCGCATCCGTTACCGCCAGGTGGGGCCCATCACCCCGCAGGATCTGCAGAACCGCATCCTCCCGCTGATCAATGAGTTGTCGAAATGAGGCGGGTGCTTTTTACCCTGGTCCTGGCGGCTACACTGCTGTCCGGCCCCTTGGCGCGCGCCGTGCAGCCGGACGAGATGCTGTCCGACCCGGCCATGGAGGCGCGGGCGCGCGCCATCTCCAAGGACCTGCGCTGCCTGGTCTGCCAGAACCAGTCCATCGACGACAGCGACGCGCCCCTGGCCCGCGACCTGCGCCTGCTGCTGCGGGAGCGGCTGGTGAAGGGCGATACGGACGCCCAGGCGGTGGCCTTCCTGACCGACCGCTACGGCGACTATGTCCTGCTGCGCCCGCCGGTGCGGCCGGCCACATATCTGCTGTGGTTCGGGCCCTTCGCCCTGCTGGTCGTGGGGGGTGGCATCCTGCTGTGGCGGGGCCGGCGCGGTTCGGCGGGGGCGGAGGCGCTGGCGCCGCCCCTGACGGCGGAGGAAAAGGCCCATCTGGCCATGCTGATGCGTGATGAGGACGAAGGGAAGGGGCGGCCATGATGGCATTCTGGATCGCCGCCGCCCTGCTGACGGCGGGCATCCTGCTGGCCCTGCTGCGCCCGCTGATGGTGGCGCGCAAGACGGAGGCCGGTGGTTCGCCCGAGGTCGACATCTACAAGGACCAACTGGCGGAAATCGAGCGTGACGTGGGGCGCGGCCTCCTAACCGACGACCAGGCCGCCGCGGCGCGGACGGAGGTCGGCCGGCGCCTGCTGGCGGCCGATGCGCGCGCGAAGTCGGCGCCGGTGGCGCCCGCGACGCCGGCGAAGCCCTCCCGCACGCTGGCCACCACGCTGATGGCCGCCGTGCCGCTGCTGGCCATGGGTATCTACCTGCGCCTGGGCAGCCCCGACCTGCCGGGCCAGCCGGCGGGGGGGCGCACCGACCAGACCGCTGGCGTCCAGGCCCAGGCGGTGCTGAAGACCCTGCAGGCCCGGGTCACCGAGAACCCCAAGGATCTGGAGGCGTGGAAGGCCCTGGCCACCGCCCAGGGCATGACCGGCCAGAACGACAAGGCCGCCGCCTCCTGGGCGAAGGCCGTGGAGCTGGCGCCCGACGACGCCAATCTGCAGGCCTCGCGCGCCGAGGCGCTGGTGCTGTCGGCCGACGGTGTGGTGGGGCCGGAGGCGAAGCAGGCCTTGGGGCGGGCTTTGGCCCTGAACCCCAAGGAACCGCGCGCCCGGTATTACGACGGCCTGGCCACGCGTCAGGCGGGCGACCTCAAGGGCGCCATCACCCGCTGGTCCGCCCTGCTGGCTGAAAGCCCGGCCGACGCCCCTTGGGTACCCTTCCTGCGCGGACAGCTGGGTGAGACGGCGACCGAGGCGGGCATGGATCCGGCGGCGGTGACGCCACAGCCCCTGCCGCCGGCCAACCCGACGCCCGCACCTAATGCTGGTACCCCGGGTCCGACAGCCGCCGACATGGCCGCCGCCTCCACCATGTCCAGCGGCGATCGCAATGCCATGATCCAGGGCATGGTCCAGCGTCTGGCCGACCGGCTGAAAACCCAACCCGAGGATGCCGAAGGCTGGTCGCGCCTGGCCCGCGCCTATCGTGTGCTGGGGCAGAACGACAAGGCGGCGGAGGCCGAGGCCAACGCCAAGCGCTACGGCGGCGGCACCGCCGGCGCGCCCGCCGGTGCCGTTCCGCCCGGCATGCCCGACCCCGCCACCATGACGCCGGAACAGCGGTCGGCCACGGTGAAGTCGCTGCTGGCTCAGTTCCAGGCGGCGGCGGAGAAGGAGCCGGATAAGCCCGAGGGCTGGGCCCGCCTGGCCCAGGCCTACGAGGCGACGGGCGACGTGGCCAAGACGCGGGAAGCCTGGGCCAAGGCCGTGGCCGCGGCACCCGACGATGGCGAGATCAACCTGGCTTATGCCCGCGTGCTGCTGCCGGCCGACGGCGGCCATCCGCCGCCGGCCTTCTTCACCGCCCTGCGCGTGGTGCTGAAGTCCTCCCCCAACAATCCCCAGGCCCTGTGGTACCTGGGTTTGGACGCGGCGGAGGGCGGGCGCAAGGCTGAGGCCAAGGACCTCTGGGGTCGCTTGTTGCCTCTGCTGCCCGAGGGATCTGACGACCGCAAGGAACTGGAGGGCCGGCTGAAGGCGCTGGGTTCCTGAGTCGTTTAGCGGCTTGATCCTACAGGGGTAATTCAAAGGTGCGGGACGGGATGCCGCCGGTGTGACATCCTATCCCTCGGGTTGGTGCCAAGGGCGGTGCAAACCGGGGATGAATGACCTAAAGTGTGGGTATTGCCCCATTTCGCTGGCGCCGCCCTATCCATGCGGCATACGGCCCCGTCTCAGGATCCCCTTTCCGCGATGAACGAGTCGTCCCCCTTGCCTTCCGCCGCCGGTCTGGCCGGCGTGGTGGATGAGCATCTCCGGTGGATCGGTCAGTGGCACCGCGCGGCCTTCTTCAACTTGGGCGACGGCGCCCCCCTGCCCACACCGGTGGCTTTTCCTGCCTGGGTGCGGGGCGCTTCCGGCAGCGAGCTGGCGGACCAGCCGGCCATCGACCGGGCGATCTCGCTGCACGACCAGATGCACCGCATGGCCCGCCTGGTGCACATGCGCGCGGCCGAGGGCCAGCCGCCCTCCCTGCAGTCGTACGAGGCGGTGATCGAAAAGTTCGACGAGTTCATGCTGCTGCTGCGCCGCATCGAGCGGGCGTTCAGCGTGGCCGGCAGCGGCATCGACCCGCTGACCGGCCTGCGCAACCGCACCGGCCTGCGCGAGGAGATGGAGCGCGAGGTCAACCGCTACCGCCGTACCGGCCGGCCCTTCTGCGTGGCGCTGTGCGACCTCGACAAGTTCAAGTCGGTCAACGACACCTATGGGCATGAGGCCGGCGACCGTGTGCTGATGGCCGCTGCCGGCGCCGTGAACCAGGGCATCCGCAGCTTCGACGAGGCCTTCCGCCTGGGCGGTGAGGAAATCCTGATTCTGCTGAAGGACGCCACCATCATGGACGGCTATGCCGTGGTGGAACGCCTGCGCCAGGATATGGAGACCCTGTCGGTCGCCATCGGCGGCGGGCGCGCCATCCGCTTCACCGCCAGCTTCGGCCTGGCCGAGGCGCGGCCGGATTGCGATCCGGAGGATCTGGTGGCGGAGGCGGACGCCGCCCTCTACACCGCCAAGCGGCAGGGCCGCAACCAGGTGGTGCGCGCGACCTTGCCGGCGTGAGCCCGGGCCCGGCGGGGCATCTGTGCCCCCGGCGCGCCCTGGCCCGCCACAGGAGCCGCGCACCTGCCATGAGGCTTGACCGCTTGGTCAGGATCACCCGCCTGGGGTAACCGGTCGCCTTATTCGGGCGGTCGGACCTGATTCCGTGTGTCGCCGTGGTGGCGCTCGGCTGCCGGGTCCGCTAGCTTGGAACCAATTCCACCGTTTAAATTCCTGGTCTTGCCGCCCATGCGCACCGTTCCCGAATTTCCCAACCTGTTCGTCGCCGACCACCCGCTGATCCAGCATAAGCTGTCGCATATGCGGGATAAGCGGCGGTCCACCATGGGCTTCCGCCAGCTGCTGCGCGAGATCGCGCTGCTGATGGGGTATGAGCTGACGCGCGACCTGCCGTTGACCACGGAACGGATCGAGACGCCGTTGGTGGAGATGGACGCGCCCGTGATTGAGGGCAAGAAGGTCGCCGTCGTTCCCATCCTGCGCGCCGGCCTGGTGATGGCCGAGGGCCTGCTGGAGCTGATGCCCGGTGCGCGCGAGGGCCACATCGGCCTGTACCGCGACCATGAGACCAAGCAGCCGGTGGAATATCTGGTGAAGCTGCCGGCCGCGGCCGGCCGCACCTTCATCCTGGTCGACCCCATGCTGGCCACCGGCAACTCCGCCGTGCACGCGGTCGACGTGCTGAACCGCCACGGCGTGGCCGACGACCAGATCCGCTTCATGGCCTTGGTGTCGGCGCCGGAAGGCGTGCGCGTTTTCCACGACGCCCACCCCGAGGTGAAGGTCTACACCGCCGCCCTGGACAGCCACCTGACCGACGACGCCTACATCGTTCCCGGCCTGGGTGACGCGGGCGACCGGCTGTTCGGAACCAAATAAGATTGCCTCAGGCGCCGGCGGACCATCCGGCCCTTGGCTATCCTCGCTTTCCAGTCCACTTCGTTTCCCGGAAAGCTCCGGCGGACGCAGTCGCGTCCTAGCCCAGTTCCAAAGGAACTGGGCCTCAAGTGGCGGAACGAGCAGAAGTGGCGCTTGTTGCGCTTCATTCCGCCGGCGGGATCACCAAGATCTTGTCGATGCGGCGGCCGTCCATGTCCACCACCTCGAACCGGTATCCCGCGTGGCTGATGCCTTCGCCCACGCGGGGCAGGTGGCCCAGCTTGAACAGCAGGAAGCCGGCCAGGGTCAGGTAGTCGCCACCATCGCGCAGGCCCGGCAGATCCAGAACGTGCGACGCCTCATCGATGTCCATGCGGCCGTCGATGAGCATGGAACCGTCCTCCCGCCGCACGAACTCATCCTCGTCCACGTCGTGGGCCTCGGGCAGGTCGCCGGCGATGGATTCCAGGATGTCGGTCAGGGTGACGATGCCCTCCGCACTGCCGTACTCGTCCACCACCAGGGCCATCTGCTGGCCGGAGGAGCGGAACAGTTCCAGCAGGCGCATGACCTGGGTGCCGTCGTGGACGATCAGCGCAGGGTTGGCCAGCTTGCCCAGATCCGGCGTTTCGCCCGCCAGGACGGCGTCCAGAACGGCCTTGGCGTGCAGCACGCCCACCACCTCGTCCAGGCTGCCGCGGCAGATGGGGAATCGGCTGTGGTGGCTTTCCTGTATTTCCTTGGTCAGCTGGTCGACGTCGTCGTTCAGGTCCAGCCACATGACGTCCAGGCGCGGTGTCATGATGGCGCGCGCCGGCCGGTCGGACAGGCCCAGCACGCCCTCGATCATGCGCTTCTCCTCCGGCTCGAACACGCCGGCGGCGGTGCCCTCCGCGATCAGGCTCTTCACCTCTTCCTCGGTGACGGCGTTCTCCGGCTTGCCGGCGGCACCGAACAGCTTCAGCACCAGTTCGGTGGCGGCACCCAGGAACCAGGCCACGGGCGACGCGACGCGCGAGAGGCCCAGCAGGAAGGGGGCGGTCAGCACGGCGATGCGCTCGGTCGCGAACAGGGCCAGGCGCTTGGGCACCAGCTCGCCCACGATCAGCGACAGCAGGGTGATGCACACCACCACCAGGGCCACGGCGATGCTGTCGGCGTGTGGCGCCAGCGCCGGGATGGTGGCCAGGCTTTCCGCCAGGGGTCCCGACAGGGTGGCGCTGCCGAAGGCGCCCTCCACGATGGCGATCATGGTGATGCCGATCTGCACCGTGGAGAGGAAGTGCGAGGGGCTGTCCTGCAGGGCCAGGGCCGTGCGGGCCCCGCGTTGCCCCTTCTCCGCCAGCGCGGTCAGCCGGCTGCGCCGGGCGGACAGGACGGCCAGTTCGGACATGGCGAAAAAGCCGTTCAGCAGGATCAGCAGAACAAGGATGGCGACTTGCAGGTAAAGCATCAGGGCGGCGTCGGGGCCTGTCGGGGAAGGAAGGTGCACGCGGCACGATAGCATGGACGGATAGTCTGTCGCGTCCCGCCATCACAGGGGCAGCTAAGTTTTACGGCTTATGCCTTCAAAACGGCGACGGAGCCAGGGGTGCCGCCATGACGTTTTCGCGACCATCGCCCGGTCAGCCGCAAGTGTCTTGATTCCCGTCCGGACTCGTATTATCTCCGCTAGCACTCACCGGGGTTGAGTGCTAACAGCAGGCTCGACCCCACAGCTTTTGCCTTTTAAGGGAGAGATCCTATGAAGTTCCGTCCGCTGCACGACCGCGTGGTGGTGCGCCGCGTCGAGAGTGAGCAGAAGACCGCCGGCGGCATCATCATCCCCGACACCGTCAAGGAAAAGCCCCAGGAGGGCGAGGTCGTCGCCGTGGGCCCCGGCGCCCGTGACGAGCAGGGCAAGCTGATCGCCCTGGACGTGAAGGCTGGTGATCGCGTGCTGTTCGGCAAGTGGTCCGGCACCGAGGTCAAGATCGATGGGGCCGAATACCTCATCATGAAGGAATCCGACATCCTGGGCATCGTCGCCTGATTGGATGACCGGGCAGGCCGACCCTGACGGGTCGCCGCCCTGTCGTGTTCCCCTCAAAGCCATCGCGGGCCTCATGAGGCCCCGGAAATTCAAGGAAGAGAGATCATGGCTGCCAAGGAAGTGAAGTTTGGCGTCGATGCCCGCAACCGCATGCTGCGCGGCGTGGACATCCTGGCCGATGCGGTGAAGGTGACCCTGGGTCCCAAGGGCCGCAACGTCGTCATCGAGAAGAGCTTCGGCGCCCCGCGCATCACCAAGGACGGCGTCAGCGTCGCCAAGGAGATCGAGCTGGCCGACAAGTTCGAGAACATGGGCGCCCAGATGGTGCGCGAAGTGGCCTCGAAGACCAACGACATCGCCGGCGACGGCACCACCACCGCCACCGTGCTGGCACAGGCCATCGTGCGCGAAGGCGCCAAGGCGGTTGCCGCCGGCCTGAACCCGATGGACGTTAAGCGCGGCATCGACCTGGCCGTCACCGCCGTCATCAACGACATCAAGGGCCGTTCCAAGAAGATCTCGACCAATGCCGAGATCGCCCAGGTCGGCACCATCTCCGCCAACGGCGAGGCCGAGATCGGCGAGATGATCGCCCGCGCCATGGAAAAGGTGGGCAACGAGGGCGTCATCACGGTGGAAGAGGCCAAGAGCTTCGACACCGAGCTGGAAGTCGTCGAGGGCATGCAGTTCGACCGCGGCTACCTGTCGCCGTACTTCGTGACCAACGCCGACAAGATGACGGCCGAGCTGGAAAGCCCGTACATCCTGCTGCACGAGAAGAAGCTGGGCAGCCTGCAGCCCCTGCTGCCGGTCCTGGAGGCCGTCGTGCAGTCCGGCCGTCCGCTGCTGATCGTGTCGGAAGACGTGGAAGGCGAGGCGCTGGCCACCCTGGTGGTGAACAAGCTGCGCGGCGGCCTGAAGATCGCCGCGGTGAAGGCCCCGGGCTTCGGCGACCGCCGCAAGGCGATGCTGGAGGACATGGCCATCCTGACCGGCGGCCAGGTCATCTCCGAAGACCTGGGCATCAAGCTTGAGAACGTGTCGCTGGACATGCTGGGCACCGCCAAGAAGGTGGTGATCACGAAGGACGCGACCACGATCGTGGACGGCGTCGGCGCCAAGGCCGACATCGAGGCGCGCATCGGCCAGATCAAGGCGCAGATCGAGGAGACCACCTCGGACTACGACCGTGAGAAGCTGCAGGAGCGTCTGGCGAAGCTGGCGGGCGGCGTTGCCGTCATCCGCGTCGGCGGCGCCACCGAGGTCGAGGTGAAGGAGCGCAAGGACCGCGTTGACGACGCCATGCACGCCACCCGCGCCGCGGTGGAAGAGGGCGTGGTGGCCGGCGGCGGCACCGCCCTGCTGTACGCGACCAAGGCCCTGGACGGCCTGAAGCCGGCCAATGACGACCAGCGCGTGGGCGTGGACATCATCCGCAAGGCCCTGCAGGCCCCGGTGCGTCAGATCGCCTTCAACGCCGGCACCGACGGTTCCATCGTCGTCGGCAAGCTGCTGGACCAGTCCAGCGCCGACTTCGGCTACAACGCCCAGACCGGTGAGTTCGGTGACATGTTCGCCTTCGGCGTCATCGACCCGACGAAGGTGGTCCGCACCGCCCTGCAGGACGCGGCCTCCGTGTCCGGCCTGCTGATCACCACCGAGGCGATGGTCGCCGAGAAGCCCGAGAAGAAGGCCCCTCCGGCCGGCGCCCCGGGCATGGGTGACATGGACTTCTAATTCGTCCCTAAAGACGAATCGGAAATGAGAGGGCCGGCTTCCTAAAGGGGGCCGGCCTTTTCTTGTGCGCGAACGGGGCCCTGCCGCCGTCCGCGCGTGACGCTCTGGGCGGTACCATCGGCGGGGCATCCTGGCCTTTCGGCGGGCTTGGCAGCGGAGGGGGCAGCAGGGTTTCATCAGAAGGCCCCATCCCCCGCGCGACAGGCGGTGCGCCCATGGCCTTGCTGGACGGTTTCACCCATCATCGCATCGCCACCGGCACGGTGGACGTCCATCTGGCCCAGGGCGGCGAGGGACCGCCCCTGTTGCTGCTGCACGGTTTTCCCGAAACCCACGCCATGTGGCGCACGGTGGCGCCGGATCTGGCCCGGCACTACACCGTGGTGGCGGCCGACCTACGCGGCTATGGCGACAGCGACAAGCCGGCGGACCCGGCCGATTCCGACCACGCGCTCTATTCCAAGCGGGCGATGGCGGCGGACATGGTGGCGGCGATGGCGGCCCTGGGCTATCCCCGCTTCCGCCTGGCGGCGCACGACCGCGGCGCCCGCGTGGCGCATCGCCTGGCGCTGGACCATCCGGAGACGGTGGAGCGGTTGTGCCTCATGGACATCGTGCCCGGCTCCGTCGTCTACGGCACGGTGGACCAGCGGGTGGCCACCGCCTATTGGCATTGGTTCTTCCTGATCCAGCCGGCACCGTTTCCCGAGCGGCTGCTGGGCCTGGATGCGGAGTTCGTACTGACCAGCGCGCTTCGTGGCCTGTCGCCCCACGCCGGCCAAGGCGAGGCGTCGCCTTTCCCGCCGGCGGTGATGAAGGAATACCTGCGCTGTTTCCGGGATCCGGCCACCCTGCACGCCATGTGCGAGGACTACCGCGCGGGGGCCGGAATCGACCTGGCGCACGAGGCGGAGGACCGGCGGCTGGGCCGTCGCATCCACTGCCCGACGCTGGTGTTGTGGGGGAAGAAGGGCCTGGTAGGCAGCGCCTACGATCCACTGGCCGTGTGGGGGGAGGTTTGCCGCGATCTCCAGGGAGAGGCCCTGGACTGCGGCCATTTCCTGCCGGAAGAGCGCCCGCAGGATGTCCTGCGCGCGCTCTTGGATTTCATGGGCTAGCTGCTACGCCCCGTTTTCCTTTCCCTGGGCCGCGATTGTGCGGCCGCCGGGGATTACCGGGGAGCGAAGCGGACTGGGAATCGAGGGCAGCCGAGGGCGCGGATGCGCCCGTCCGGCGTTTGAGGATACACGGTGTATCCGCTTCAATGCACCCGCTGGGCTTCCATGTCGTGCTGGCGGACAGAGGCCAGCGCCACTTCGGGGGAGGCGGCCACAGCCAGCGGCGTGCCGTCGGCGGCGTGGATGGCATAGCCCAGGATGCCCTGGGTCACCACCGGCTTCACATAGGCCAGGACGTTCACGCCGAAGGCGGCGAAATCCTGGGTGGACAGGTGGCGCAGGGCGTCGGGGCTCAATGTCTGGAATTCGGTGTCGAAGCTGTCGGTCATGATGTCACTCGCTTTTCGCAACGTGAGGAAAGACAGGCTTTTGGAAGCCCTGTCAGGGTGAAGGCGGAAAATGGCCCGATCTGGGATCAACCGGGGCTTTTATCGGGCGAAACGTCGATGGTTTGTGGCTCGGGCGTGCCCTCGCCGGCGCCGCTGATCTTGATGGTGCGCACCTTGGGCTCCGGAATGGGCCGGCGCAGGTCAATGTGCAGCAGGCCATTATCCAGGCTGGCACCCAGAACCTCGATGCCGTCGGCCAGGACGAAGCTGCGCTGGAACTGCCGGGCGGCGATGCCGCGGTGCAGGTAGATGCGCGACTTGTCGTCCTGCTGGCGGCCGCGGATGATCAGCTGGTTGTCCTCCGTCTGCACCTGCAGGTCGTCGAACGTGAAGCCGGCCACGGCCAGGGAGATGCGCAGACCGTCTTCGCCGACCTGCTCGATATTATAAGGGGGATAGCCCTCGGCGGCGGACTTGGAAATCCGGTCGAGCGTGCGTTCGAACTGGTCGAAACCCAGCAGGAAGGGGCTGTTCAGGAACGAAACGCGGGTATTCATGATGGCGGCAACCTCCTCCAACGAGCGAGTATGCGGGGGCGGCCTCCGCGCCGGGCTCCATCCGAACCCGGTGCCTTCGGCCCGCTGCTTGGCGGCCCGGAACGGCACCGCCTACGGCATACATGGGTACCCCCTCCCACGGTTCAAGACAAGCGCCGGCGCGCGGGGGCGGCTGAACAGCCGCGGAAGATCGTGGCGGGGACGGCCGGGGCGCGCCCCTCCTGTGATCACCATCATGGCGGGGCGCACATGCCTTTCGGCCAGGGGGAGGGGCGGGATTCAGATACCCCCAGAAACTGTGGATAAGTCTGTGAAAGGGTAGTGCCGGGGCCAGGAGTCCCGGGGCTCTGCGCTCTTTGCTCAAGAAATAGGCAATAAAAGCAAGCCATTGAAGTTAAAAGATATTAATGGCAATACGTTTGCGTCGCCTGGGGTATTTCCTTATCGCGAAGGTCCATGGCGGGCCCTGATTCGCCCTTGACAGGCTTGTGGACCGCCGGACGGCAGCGGTCGCGCCGGGGAGTGGGGAGATTCCTTGAGGCTAGGCCCTCCGTCGGGGGATTCGAGTCGCGCCGCCATGCGTCTTCCCTGCCGTTGGTAGGGGTTTATCTCCGGCGTCGCGCTTGATCAGCCGCCGGGGTCATGACACAAGCATTGCCAGCTACCATTCAGGCTTACCGCCTTTTTCGAGGTGACCCATGCGTCGTCTGTTCTTGGCCCTTGTTCTCGGTCTGCTGGTCGTGGCACCCGCCGGCGTGGGCGTACGATCCGCCTGGGCCCAGTCGGGCGGTTTCGGCTTTGCCGACGAGACGCCTATCACCCTGAACGTGGCTGAGATTGAGGTGGTGAACGATTACGTGTCGCCCATGAAGCCGCCCAACATCGAATACCAGCTGCAGCTGACCCCGGCCGAGGTGGTGCGCCTGTGGGTGCAGGACCGGCTGAAGGCCGCCGGTTCCAGCGGCAAGGCCCGGGTCGTCATCAAGAACGCCAGCATCGTGGAAGTGAACCTGCCCCGCACCACCGGCGTGAAGGGCTGGTTCACGACGGACCAGTCGCAGCGGTATGACGGACGGGTGGAGGTGGAGATCCAGGTCGATATGCCGGCCAAGGGCTATGCCGGCAGTACATCGGTGGTGGTGACCTCCAGCCAGTCGGTGTCCGAGGATGTGACCCTGAACCAGCGGGAAAAGACCTGGTCGCAGCTGGTGCGCGACATGGCCCGCGACATGGACGCCCAGCTGGCCAAGGGTATCCGCGACAACCTGTTCGCGGCGATGATTCTCTGAGTTCCTCAAGCGCCGGCGGGAGTTTTTAGTTTGCCTCAGGCGCCGGCGGGGCATCCGCCCCTAGGCTATCCTCAGTTTCCAGTCCACTGCGTTCCCCGGAAACTTCCGGCGGCCACGGTCGTGGCCTAGGGAAAACGAAGGGATGGGTGGCGTGTGACCAAAGGAAAAGGCCGGTGGCGTTGTCGCCACCGGCCTTTTCCATGGGGCGCTTACAGCCTTAGAACATACTCCCCGCCGGGCTGGGATTGCCGATCATGGCCAGGAACTCGCGGCGGGTGCTGGGGTCGCTGCGGAAGGCGCCCAGCATGCGGCTGGTGACCATGGATACGCCGGGCTTGTGCACGCCGCGGGTGGTCATGCACTGGTGCGACGCCTCGATCACCACGGCCACGCCCAGGGGCTGCAGCACCTCGTCGATGGTATTGGCGATCTGCGAGGTCATCTTCTCCTGGATCTGCAGGCGCTTGGCGTAGACCTCCACCACCCGCGCCAGCTTGGAGATGCCGACCACGCGCGACCGGGGCAGGTAGGCCACGTGGGCCACGCCGATGATGGGCACCATGTGGTGCTCGCAATAGCTTTCGAAGCGGATGTCGCGCAGCACGACCATCTCGTCGTAGCCGTCGGTCTCCTCGAACGTGCGGGCCAGCAGCTCCATGGGGTCGGAGGCATAGCCGGCGAAGAATTCTTCATAGCTGCGGACCACGCGGTCGGGCGTGCCCAGCAGGCCTTCGCGCGTGGGGTCGTCGCCGGCCCAGCGCAGCAGGGTACGGACCGCTTCCTCCGCTTCCTCCCGGCTGGGGCGGCCTTGGGCGACCACGGTGCGGCGCCCGTGGACCGGCCCGGCCACGATCTTGTCGGCAGGGGTGTTTTTGGCGTGGGTCACGGTGTTTCTCCCTCGGGCGGGCTGGCGTGGTTGGTGACGGGGCGTCTAGGCCCGGATTCGGGACCATATGGTCGGGTTCTGTACAAGCACGGGTGCGGGGCCGTCTGTGACAGCGGTCGGCTTGGTCTCGTGTCTTTATCTACGAGCGGGCGGGGCTGTCAGTTCAGCGCCCCACGCTCATGGGGGCTATCCAGGGAGAAAGCCGGGATGCGCACGTCGAAACGGCTACCGTCCGTACGCTCCATCTGATAGCTGCCGACCATGATGCCCGACGGCGTGCTCAGCGGCGTGCCGCTGGTGTATTCGAAGGATTGTCCGGGGCTCAGCACCGGCTGCTCGCCCACCACACCGGCGCCCCGCACCTCCTGCACCCGGCCGCGGGCGTCGGTGATGTGCCAGTGGCGGCTGCGCAGCTGCACCGTCTCGCCACCGGTGTTCTCGATTCGCACGGTGTAGGCCCAGACATAGTGACCTTCACCGGGGGACGACTGATCCTCCAGGAATTCGGGGCGCACGCTGACCCGGATGGCGTGGGTGGTTTCACTGTACATGGGACATGTCTTTCAGGGCGTTCTTCCCGTGTCGCCGGCCGGCGGCTGGTTCCCCCAGCGCCTGGTTGGTCCGCGACAAAATCTCCTGTTCCACCCTTCTTAGGCCTGTTCGCGGTCAATCTCCAGGGTCTTGGGCGCGGGGATGGCGGGCGGGGGCCCTGCATTGCGAAGGGGGATGGGCCCCCAGCAATGCCGAGAGCGGGAGGCCGATCCCAACCCAGCGGGGATCAGACCTAAAAAACCCGCTTGCGCCCAGGGGGGCTTGGCCTCATATAGGCCCTCAGGTGCAACTACCGACGGCGCGTTACATGTACGCCAGCCTCCTCCTTCGACGACGATCCTCCGGTCGCCTGCTGTGCGGGCGACAGGGTCGTATCACGGCCGGATGCTGACGCGTCGCCCCACTCCTGGCGACGCCCCTCGGTTCCGGTCTCTAGGCGCCCACCGCGCCATCGTTTTAGAGAACCGGGACACCCCAATCGTATGATCCTGACGACTGAGCTGCCGGCGCACGCCGGCGCCATCGAACGCCTGCTCGACACCGCCTTCGGACCGAAGCGCAAAGCCAAGACCGTTTACCGCCTGCGTCGTGGCGTGGCCCCCGTGGCCGACCTGTGCATGGTGGCGCTGGACGAAGAGGCGCCGGGCTACTCCGCCGCCCAGCCGCGCCTGGTGGCCTCCATCCGCTACTGGCCGGTGATGGCCGCCGACGGTACCATGACCCTGATGCTGGGCCCCATCGCCGTGGCCGAGGATTACCGGTCCGCCGGCCTGGGCGGCCAGTTGATCCGCGCCAGCCTGGCCCGGGCCGAGGCGCTGGGCTATGCCAGCGTCCTGCTGGTGGGCGATGCCCCCTATTATAACCGCTTCGGCTTCACCCGCCGGCCGGTGCTGGGCCTGAAGCTGCCGGGCCCGGTGGAACTGGATCGCTTCCTGGGCCTGGAGTTCATCCCCGGCTCGCTCAGCAAGGCCCACGGCATGCTGGGCCGCGCCCCGACCCGCACGGCCGCTCCCGCAGTCACGGCCGAGGCCCCCACGGCCGAGACTGGCGTGGCCAAGCTGGTCCGCCCGCGCCGGAGGGCGGTTCGCTGAACCATCCGGCCCCCCGGCCAATTGCAACGGCCGGGACCCGTGACCGATGTGCCCCTGAGGATCGAGTTTCCTGCGTTTCCAAGCAGCGGCCCTACTACCGCTTGAACGCCGCCCCGGAAAGCCCTATAAGCTCCTTCCCGGCGCGGGTGTAGCTCAATGGTAGAGCAGAAGCTTCCCAAGCTTACGACGAGGGTTCGATTCCCTTCACCCGCTCCAACAACTTCCCTAGAAAATCAGCCACTTAGCGCCCCGGCGATGTGCCGGGTGGGGCCGCGTTGTGCCTGATTCTGCCCCATGCTAGCTTACGCCAGTGCTTACACGGCGGCGGTGTAAGCAGGTCGGAAGCCCCTTTCGCGAATCGCGCCGACGGGCGTTTCGGCCTCGATCACCGTCCATGTAAGCACCCCGTGTAAGCAAATTGGGGTGGCTGACCCATGGCCCGTGTCCGTCTCACCAAGACCCTCGTGGATGAGCTGCAACCGCCCGACAAGGGGCAGAGCTTCATTTGGGATAGCGATGTGCCCGGCTTCGCCGTGCGCGCCACGGCCAGCGGGGCCAAGGCCTGGGTGGTGCAGATGCGGGTGCGCGGCGGCAAAGAGCGGCGCATGGTCATCGGCTTTTGCCACAAGGTGCCCTTGGACAAGGCCCGGATCGAGGCCCGCAAGGTCATCGCCGCCGCCGACCTGGGCCGCGACCCGGCGCAGGAGCGCCGAGAGGCCCGCGAGGTCAAACCCGACACCAACCCCACCCTCACGGAATTCGCCGAGCGGTGGATGGAGGAGGTGGCCGGCCGCCGCAACCGGGCCGGCACCATCAAGAACCGCCGCTTGCTGCTGAAGAACCACATCCTGCCCCACCTGGGCGAGAAGCGCCTGGCCGACATCGGCCGGCGCGACGTCGAGGACATGCACCACCGCGTGTCCCAGAAATTCCCCGTGGCCGCCAACCGCGCCGTCTCCCTCTGCTCCGCCCTGTTCGCCACGGCGGAACGCTGGGGCCTGCTGACCGAGAACCCGGCCACCAAGGTGGAGCGCAACACGGAGGAGGGGCGCGAGCGCTACCTGACGCCGGAGGAGATCGCTCGCCTGCAAACCGCCCTGGACCAGAGCCCGGCCCAGGACTCGGCCGACGTGGTACGCCTGCTGCTGCTGACCGGCGCGCGGGTGGGCGAGGTGTTGGCCATGCGCTGGGACCAGGCCGACCTCGCGGCCGGGGTGTGGAGCAAGCCGGCCGCCACCACCAAGCAGAACAAGACCCACCGCGTGCCCCTGTCGCCGGCGGCGGTGGCGGTGCTGGCCAAGCGACAGCAGGCCGCCAAGACGTCCCCATGGGTGTTCCCGGGGCGGGAGGGCCCGGCGCACCACATGACCACCGTGCGCACCTTCTGGACGGCGGTGTGCAAGCGGGCGGGCATCCAGGCCGTGCGCATCCACGACCTGCGCCACACCTTCGCCAGCCTGCTGGTGTCGTCCGGCGAGAGCCTGCCCGTAGTGGGCGCCCTGCTGGGCCACACCCAGGCCAAGACCACCAGCCGATACGCCCATCTGCTGGACGATCCCCTGCGCCGCGCCGCCGAGCGGGTGGCCGCGATCACCAGCGGCGGTAAGCTGTAGGGCGGGAGCGCCGCGAATGATCGAGCGGACCTTCCTCATTCAACTGCCTGACCTGACCGAGGGATTGCCCCAGCACTTCTTTCACACGGTGCCGTGGCCGGATTGGCGGGAGGCGGGCGACTATCAGGCCATCGATGAGCATTACGCGGCGGCCGTGGCTCGACGGGAGGCGTTTGAACGGAATTGGGACCAATACGGGGGGATGCCGGAAAGGCTGCGGCACGTCCTGGGCTATGACCGGCAGGAGTCCGAGACCAGGGCCCGGATCGCCCACGACCCCGCCTACGACTATCACGCTGCGTGGGAGTTCCTGCGCCGGAACCAGGGCTATCAGCGCGATTGGGCGATATGGAGCCGGGCCCGGGAACGGGCGCAGGGGAACGAGGCGGCGGGGCGACAACGACTCGACGCCGAAGACGTCCTTCGTGAGCGCTACGGGATCGATACCGACTTCGACAAGCCCGCCGATCCGTTCACCGGCGGCATGCCCAAATTCCTGAAGTTCGCGCAGGCGCCGACCCGGAAATTCCGCCGGTCCGTCCAGAACTACACCTCGTATCTCCGCGTGTTGGACGGTCTGGCGGCGGGCGTCAGCCGTTCGGAAATCGCGGCCGTCGTCTTCCCTGGGGAGGGCGGCAAGAAGCGGTTGGAGCGCGCTGTGGCGGTTTCACAGGCGCTGGTCGGTGGCGGCTATCGTGAGATCGCCACCCGGCACCGGGATTGGCTTTCCTGAACGTTGGCCCTCCCCTGATGCCGTGTGCCGCCCCAATCCGGATGTGTGCCCGCCCTCTTGCCCCGTGTGCCGGCCATTTCGGGGTGTGTGCAGGCCGTTTCCCGCCGTGTGCCGAACCATAGGCGCGCTCGCATGGCCGCCCGTGGTTTGGCACCGAAAGCCGCCCCAGGGTTTCTGCGGGTTCCAAAGGCGGGCAAAAGCAACAAGGGGAAGTGCAGGATACGCAATTTGTCCGTACAAATTTCTCCTGCTTCCCCGGTGGGGAAGGTGCCGGCGATCCGGCAATCCTCCGCGTTGGCGGAGGCGGAAGCGACCGGAGGGGGAATGGCGCGTTCACAGGGATGGAAGTCGGCTCGCGTTGAGTTTCGTATCGACGAGGCGGACAGGACGGAACTGATCTCAGCAGCGGCCGCTGACGGCGCCCGTGGCCTGTCGGAATGGGTACGTGTGGTGGCCTTGGCGGCGGCCCGCCGCCACCCCGTCTACAGCGCCAACGAGTTGGACGTCCTGGCGGCGTTGCGGGAGCAGATACGATCCAATGGTGTCCTGCTGAACCAGATGGCCCGCCGCTTGAACATGCTGCCCCACGATGACCGGGCCGCCGGCCTGGCCCCGGAACTTGCCGAGGCCATACAGCGGACGAATGGGCTCTATGACGAGCTGGACCGCACCCTGAAGCGGGGGCCGCGATAAACGGCGCCATCGGAATCCGCCCAGAATTTATTTCGGGGCGGACAGCCCGCGATCCATGTGAACAATGGGGGGCCTCGACCGATAACGAGGCATCCCCGATGGCTTACAAGAAGAAACCGAACCCGCAACCCATCCAGGCGGCGGAGCCGATTTCCCGCCTGCTGACGCCTGAGGAGGCGGGACAGTTGATGGGAGTCGCGGCGCAGACCCTGGCGCATTGGCGGAACAGGGGGTGCGGGCCGCGCTACCTGACGCTGACCGCGCGGTGTATCCGCTACGACGAAGCGGTGCTGCGGGCCTGGCTGGACAGCCGGATCCGGGCATCGACGGCGGAGAACGAGGAATGACGCGGCGGCGCAATTCATTGGAAGGCGCCCAGGGCGAACTATTCAAGGCGCGCACCACCTGGTTCCACGTCCTTCACGCCATGATCGAGAACGGCGAGTGCGCGGCGCTGAAGCCCTACGCCACCGTGGTCTATCTGGTCGTCAAGGCGTATGCCAATTTCCGCGACGGCACGGCGTTCCCCAGCGTTGAAACGATCGCCAGCAAGGCGGGGATGAGCAAGCGCCAGGTGAGCAGCTCCCTCAAGGTGTTGATTGAGGCCGGCTACCTGGTGGCGACAACCGAGGGCCGGCGCAACAAGTACAAGATCAAGGAGAAGGTGGAACTTCGGGATCCAGCCGGCATGCCGGCGGCGGTCGCCACTTGGGACTATCTGCCCAACACCTTCATGGAGGCGCTGGAACAGCTGCGGTCCATGTTGGCCGAGGGCGTTCGCGTGCCGGAAATGGGGCGCCCGGTGGTCATCAAGAACCTGAACATAAACGTGCAGATCAATGCCCGGGACGGCGTCCAGACCGCCCAGGTCGGGTCCGATGGGGCCGAATAGGTGCATATGGTGCACCTATCGCCCTGTGGATAAGGCCCCGATAGGTGCACCATATGCACCTGACACCCCCCGAATCGGTGCACCACGTGCACCCTAACGAGACTCTTCTAACGATATGCCAAAGGGGGCGGCGCGTAGCGCCATCCCGCGCGCGGCGAAGCGCCGCCCCCTTTGGCTCATCCCCCTATAGTCCCCCTTCGGCGCGGCGGGCCTGTGGGCAATTTGCATTCGGGTGGGCGCTGGCCGGCATGGCGGGGCCTAGATCCACCACGAAGCGCGCGCGGAAGTGGGGGTAAGGCATGACGGCGTCTTTGCGCGAGGAAGCGGGCCGGTTATCCTCGGCTTGAAGGTTGCGATAACGCGGGAGGCGGCCGTGGCGATGCTGGACGTGGAACGGTACAAGGCGTTGCGATCCATGCGGGTGCCGGAGGCGTGGGCGCTTCAATTGGCCCTATGTGATGAAAAGCGCCCCTTGGCGCCATTGGTGTGCGACCTCGCCCGGGACGCTTCCGTAAAGGCGCGCCAGGTCGATTGGATGATGCGTGCCACCCTGTGCCTCAGCCTCATGACCGCCTTCTTGGTCTTCTCCCCCGGCCGCTGATAGTCCGGTCGCGTGCGACCATGCGACCATGCGACCATGCGGCACCGCCGCCAAAGGGGCCGCCGCTCCGCCAGCTTTTGGGGGCGCTCCGCGTCGTCCCCTTTGGCTCAGCGCTATATCCATAGGCGTTTATCCGCCTAATTTGACTTTAGGCGCTTTTTCGCCTATTACCTCCTTAGGCGCAATTCCGCCTTGGGGAAGGCTATGGGCATCCGCAGCAACACCGATCTTGGCCACACCCTGCGCCAGATGCGCCAGGCCGCCGGCCTGACCCAGGCGCAGTTGGGCGACAAGGCCAGCCTGCGTCAGCGGACCATCTCGGATGTGGAGCAAGGGCGGGGCTGCACCACGGAAACGCTGTTCGCCCTGCTGACGGCCCTGGGCGCCGAAATCACGGTGGACGCCCGCCGCGTCACCGACTTCATACCGGGCAACTACTGATGCCCCGCACTTCTCGCAGCCTTAAGGACAGGCTGGACGTCTATCTGGGGCGCAGTCTGGTGGGCGCCCTGGTGCGCGGCGGTGGCGGTGATGTCTCCTTCACCTATGACCGCGACTGGCAGGTCCGCGCCGATGCCCTGCCGGTATCGCTCAGCCTGCCCCTACAGGCCAAGGCCCATACCGGCCTGGCCGTGGCCGCCTATTTCGACAACCTCTTGCCCGACAGCGACGCCATCCGCGCCCGCATCGCCATGCGCGAGGGGGCGGCATCCGACCGGCCGTTCGACCTGCTGGCCGCCATCGGCCGGGACTGCATCGGCGCCCTGCGCTTCCTGCCCCCTGGCGCCGACCCCGGGGACCCGACCCGCATGGAGGCTGACGAGGTGCCGGTGGCGGAGATCGCCCGCCGCCTGCGCCACCTGAAATCCGCTCCCCTTGGGCGCGAGCAGGGGGACGATGATTTCCGCATCTCCATCGCCGGCGCCCAGGACAAGACGGCCTTCCTGCGCCTGCCCTCGGGTGCTTGGGCCATCCCCCGGGGGGCCACGCCCACCTCGCACATCTTCAAGCCCCCCATCGGCCTGACGGAGGGGCGGGTGGACCTGTCGGACAGCGTGGAAAACGAATGGCTGTGCCTGGCCCTATGCCGCGCCCTGGGCCTGCCCGTCGCCAACGCCGCCATCGAGCGGTTTGAGGATCTCACGGTGCTGGTGGTGGAACGGTTCGACCGTCGGCCGATGGAGGGTGTCCTCTATCGCCTGCCGCAGGAAGACCTCTGCCAGGCCCTGGGCGTGCCCAGCAGCCGGAAGTATGAGGACAGGGGCGGCCCCGGCATCGTCCAAATCCTGAAGCTGCTGGCCCGCAGCGACACCCCCGACCAGGACCGGCGGAATTTCCTGAAGGCCCAAATGGTGTTCTGGCTGTTGTCCGCCCCCGACGGCCACGCCAAGAACTTTTCCATTTTCCTGACCCCCGGCGGCTTCCGCTTGACGCCGCTCTACGATGTGATGTCGGCCATCCCCTATGGTACCACCTCCCGCGCGTTCGACCCCGCCCGGGTCAAGCTGGCCATGGCGGTGGGGCGCAACCGCCATTACCGGGTACGGGACATCGCCTTGCGGCACTGGCGCCAGACCGCCGAGGCGGCCGGGCTGGCGGAGCGCGTGGTTGAGGAGATCATCGCCGAGTTGCGTGCCGACTTGGACGCCACGCTTCAGAGCCTTCGGCCAAGCCTGGGCCATCATGTGCCGGCGGACCGGGTGGATCGGCTTTGCGATCACCTCGCCCACAACGTTAAGAGCCTGGCGGTTGCCTAATTGGCGACTTGGACAATCTTGCCAACTCCGGGCAGGGGCGCCTACAAAGAGTTGAGATACCTCTTGTAGATATCGTCAGAAGGGGCGGCCTATGGCCTTGGGGGAAGCGGACACCCGCCGCAAATTCATCGTCCCGTTGCTGCAGCAGGCGGGCTGGGATGACGAACCTCATGCCATCAATGAGCCGCGTACCTTCACCGATGGCCGGGTGATTTTTGTCAGTGGCACGGTCATTCTGCTCAACCAGCCGGCGGTTGATGCGGCTGCCCGTCGCCAAGAAGGACTGGTGTAATGGCACGCCTGGAAGACCTCACGCCCAACGCCTCCGTGCGCGGCGTCTTGCCCAACGGGCTGGTGACGGTGGTCAATGTCCAATGGCACGGTTCCGCCGCCGTTGAGCTGACCTACAAGACGCCAGAGGGCAAGGTCGCCAACGAATTGCTCTACCGTCATGATGAGGAGCGGATCGAGGTGGCGACGGTGGGCAGGCCGTGGTCCTTCGACGGCGACGGTGGCCTGTTCCGGTTGGTTTCCGAGGCCCAGCGCATTCGCCTGGCCCATCTGTTCGACCCCGTGCTGGCCGTGCACACCTCGGTTGTGGAACCGCTGCCGCACCAGATCACCGCTGTTTACGAGTCCATGCTGCCGCGCCAGCCGCTGCGCTTCCTGCTGGCCGACGATCCCGGTGCGGGCAAGACCATTATGGCCGGCCTGTTGATGAAGGAGCTGATCGCCCGTGGCGACCTTCAGCGGTGCATGGTGGTTTGCCCAGGTAGCCTGGCGGAGCAATGGCAGGATGAGCTTTACCGGCGCTTCCAGTTGCCCTTTGAGATTTTGACGAACGACAAGCTGGAGGCCGCCCGCACCGGCAACTGGTTCCTGGAGAACAACCTGGTCATCGCCCGCCTCGACAAGCTCTCGCGGGATGAAGATGTGCAGCAGAAGCTGCAAGCCCCCGACTGCCGGTGGGACCTGGTAGTATGCGACGAGGCCCACAAGCTGTCGGCGACCTTCTTCGGCGGGGAGATCAAGTACACCAAGCGTTACCGGCTGGGCCAGATGCTTTCCTCGCTGACCCGGCACTTCCTGCTGATGACGGCGACGCCCCACAACGGCAAGGAAGAAGACTTCCAGCTTTTCATGGCGCTGCTGGACGGCGACCGCTTCGAGGGTCGCTTCCGCGACGGCACCCACACCGCCGACGTGTCCGACCTGATGCGCCGCATGGTCAAGGAGAAGCTGCTGAAGTTTGATGGCAAGCCGCTGTTCCCGGAGCGCATCGCCTACACGGTGCCCTACAAGCTGTCCGACCCCGAGGCACAGCTGTACCAGGAGGTCAGCGATTACGTCCGTCAGGAGTTCAACCGAGCCGACGCGCTGCAAAACGATAAGCGTGCGGGCACGGTCGGCTTTGCCCTGACCATCCTGCAACGGCGTCTCGCCTCCTCCCCGGAGGCGATTTACCAATCGCTGCGCCGTCGGCGGGAGCGGTTGGAAAGCCGTATGCGGGAACTGGAAATCCTTCAGCGCGGGGCCGAGGTCGGCGCCATGCTGTCCGCCGGGCGTATGCTTGATGCCGACGATGTGGAGGACCTGGATGACGCGCCCGACAATGAGGTGCAGGCGGCTGAGGAAGAATTTCTCGACCAAGCCACCGCCGCCCGCAGCATCGGCGAACTCAAGATCGAAATCGACACCCTGAAGCGGTTGGAGGCCTTGGCGCTGTCCATACGCCGCAGCGGGGAGGACAAGAAGTGGCGCGAACTGGCCAGTCTGCTGTCTGAGATTTTCACGCCGGCGCTTATCGCCAACCGTTTGGCCGAAGAGGCGGAGCCCTATGATGCAGGCGTCCCGGCCATCCCCAAGCCCGCCCCGTCGCCACGCCAGAAGCTGGTGCTGTTCACCGAGCACCGCGACACCTTGAACTACCTGGAAGGCCGCATCACCGCCCTGCTGGGGCGCCGGGAGGCGGTGGTCGCCATCCACGGCGGCTTGGGCCGGGAGGAGCGCAAGAAGGCGGAGGAGGCCTTCAAACACGACCCCGAGGTCAAGGTGCTGCTGGCCACCGACGCGGCGGGGGAAGGCATCAACCTTCAGCGCGCCCACCTGATGGTGAACTATGATCTGCCCTGGAACCCCAACCGCTTGGAGCAGCGCTTCGGCCGCATCCATCGCATCGGCCAGACCGAGGTCTGCCATCTGTGGAACCTGGTGGCCGAGGAAACCCGCGAGGGCGATGTCTACCGCAAGCTGCTGGAGAAGCTGGAGCAGGCGCGTCAGGCCCTGGGCGGCCAGGTCTTCGACGTGCTGGGCAAACTCCAGTTCGGCGGCAAGCCGCTACGTGAGCTGCTGATCGACGCCATCCGCTACGGCGAACAGCCCGAGGTCCGCGCGCGCCTGGATCAGGTCATCGACGATGCCGTCGACCGTGACCATCTGTGCGGCCTGCTGGAGGATGGGGCGCTGGTCCAGGACACCATGGACGTCAGCAAGGTCAACCGCATCCGGGAAGAGATGGAGCGGGCGGAGGCCAAACGCCTGCAACCCCACTACATCGAATCTTTCTTTATGGAGGCCTTCCGCCGCCTGGGCGGCAGTACCAAGCAGCGGGAGCCGCGCCGGTATGAGATCACCCACGTCCCCGCCCCCATCCGCAACCGTGACCGGCTGATCGGCATCGGTGAGCCGGTGCTGTCACGGTACGAGCGCATCGCGTTCGACAAGCCCCTGGTGGCGCCCATGGGTCAGCCTTTGGCTGCCTTCGTCTGCCCCGGCCACCCCTTGTTGGACTCGGTCATCGATATCACGCTGGAACGCCACCGCGACCTGCTGCGCCGGGGCACCATCCTGGTGGACGAGCGCGACTATGGCACTCATCCCCGCCTCCTGTTCACCTTGGAACACGCCATCCAGGACGGCGCGGTGACGCGGGGTGGGGAGCGGCGCGTCGTTTCCAAGCGCATGCTCTATGTGGAGATGGACGAGGGAGGCACCACCCGGCCCCTACACCACGCCCCCTATCTGGACTTCCGCCCGCTGAAGGAGGGCGAGCCCGATGTGGACGCCATTCTGGCCCGGCCAGAATGCGCCTGGATCAGCCCGGGCCTGGAGGCCCAAGCCATCGGCCATGCCATCGGTACCGTGGTGCCTGAGCATTTGGCCGAGGTGAAGGCCCGCAAGCTCGCCCTGCTGGCAAAGACCGAGGCGGCGGTGAAGGACCGCCTGACCAAGGAGATCACCTATTGGGACCACCGTGCCGAACAACTGAAGCACCAGGAACTGGCGGGCAAGACCAACGCTAACCTCAATTCCGGCGAGGCCCGCAAGCGGGCAGACGCCCTTCAGGCCCGGCTGGAAAAGCGCCTGGAGGAGATCAAGCAGGAACGGCAGATGTCGCCCCTGCCGCCCGTGGTGCTGGGCGGCCTGCTGGTGGTGCCGGTGGGCCTGCTGGCGGCCATGACCGGTCGGTCCCTGCCCACACCGCCCATAGACACCCTGGCCGCCGCCGCGCGGGCACGTGACATCATCATGCAGGTTGAACGCGGCCTGGGCTTCGAGCCGGTTGACCGCGAGTTTGAGAAGTTGGGCTATGACATCGAAAGCCGGGTGCCTGGCACCGGCCGTCTGCGGTTTATCGAGGTCAAGGGCCGGGTGACGGGGGCGGAGACGATCACCGTGACCCGCAACGAGATTCTGACCTCGCTCAACAAGCCTGACGACTTCATTTTGGCGGTGGTGGAATTCGACGGGCCGGACCACCGCGTCCATTACATCCGCCAGCCCTTCACGCGGGAGCCGGACTTTGGCGCCAACAGCGTCAACTACAGCTTTGCCGGATTGATCGCCAAGGCGGGGGCCGTGGCATGAGTATATCGTTCACCCAACTATCTTGCCGAACAATCACTCCGACCTGACCAGAGCGAGACACCGAATGTCAATCAGTGCTCAGAACAGATCGCTTCCAGATTGGTTTACCCGCATTCGAACTCGGCAAACTGTTTTGCCACGCTTTCAGCGGTTCGAGGCTTGGTCCTACGCAAACGTAACCCAACTCTTCAACACTGTGCTCCAAGGGCTTCCGGTGGGGGCCGTCCTCGTGCTGGAGGTGGGTAACCAGGAGCCCTTCCTGTCCCGTACCATTGTTGGCGCACCGGAAACTGGCGAACGGGTCACGGAACATCTTCTCGACGGTCAGCAACGCTTAACCGCATTGTGGCGTGGTCTCCACAACAACTACCCGGACCGCACGTTTTTCCTCTATCTGACCGATGACGAAGAGACCGGTCAGCCCTACTGGGTGGATTCCATAGCTCGTTGGAAGAACGCTACCGATGGCGACTACAGGCCCTTTTGGGCCAATAAACCCAGTGAGCAGTGGGCGCGAGGTGCGATTCCACTTGATCTCTGCGCACCGGGAGACAACGCAGTTACTAAATTCAATGAGTGGGCCAGAAAGGCCATTGCGGACACCGACGAGCGGGAGAAAGTGAAAGATCGGATCTGGGCGATCCGCCAAATCTTTGCCACGTTCAATCTTCCGTATCTCTCACTTCCTGTAACAACGCAAAAAGACACTGCTCTGGAAGTGTTTCTCAAGATGAATACATCTGCAGCTCCGCTTTCCACCTACGATATCGTTGTGGCCCAGGTGGAGGCGGGCATGGGACAGTCACTTCATGATCTTGTGTCAGAGGTCAGAAAATCTTGCCCGGACATCGAGAGTTACTATCCGGCGGAAGACGTTGTGCTCTATGCCAGTGCACTCTTGCACGATAAACCACCATCCAACGCCACGTACATGGAAAAAGACTTTGGCACTATGCTGGTGAGTACGTGGGAAAAGCTCCTGAAGGGTATCAGTAGCGCGACAATATTCCTACAAGAGGAGCGGATCTTCGATGCGGCGAGACTCCCAACCGATGTCGTCGTGCCGGTTCTTGCGGCGCTTTGGGCGGAGGCCCCGGACGGCTTGGACATTGAAGGCCGATACAGAAGCGTACTCAGGAAATATATCTGGCGCGCCTTCTTCACAAACCGGTATGAGAAGTCCACTAACTCTCGGTCTCTTGCCGACTATACTGAGATCAAAGCTTATCTCGGGAAGTCCAGAGATGCGGCACCGGCTGTGTTCGACGAAAAACAGCATCCACTTCCAGAAATCCAGGAACTGGTTAACGCCAGTTGGCCGAAAAAAAAGGATCGCCTCGCCCGCGCCATTCTTGCCTTGGCGCTACGTCAGGGTGGCTATGACCTGGCGGACGGAAGCACAGTGAGCCGAGCTAACCTACCCAAGCGGGAATACCATCACTTGTTTCCGGATGCGCACCTGCGGGAGCTTGAGGTCCCGGATGATAAAATCTATCGCTCTCTGAACTGTGCGCTGGTGACCTGGCGAACCAACCGAAACATCTCCTGCAAGGAACCGGAGCGATATCTGGCCGAGCGCCGCGCCGCAGCAGAACTTGGCGAAGCGGATTTGGTTGCTCGATTGGCCAGTCACCTTATTCCCTATCAGGAGATGATTCAGGGCGATTACGATGCTTTCCTGGAGGCTCGCGCCCGCCTGATCCATACCGCCATGCAGGAGATTTGCGGCACCACAAAGGTCGACGCAAATATCGCGCCTTCCCTGCAACCAGCCTAACCAGCGTTTTTTTGAATGCCTGTCGCCTGTCCGAGAACTGTAATGACCAAAACCCGCAAGAAGCTCATCGAGGTCGCCCTGCCGTTGGAGGCGATCAATAAGGAAAGCGCGCGGGAGAAGTCCATCCGGCATGGGCATCCCAGCACTTTGCACTTGTGGTGGGCGCGGCGGCCGTTGGCGGCGGCGCGGGCGGTGATTTTTGCGCAGATGGTGGACGATCCGTCTGCCTATGTGGACACCCTGCTTGCCGACCCAGCCATCAGGCGGGCGGCTAAACGGGCTCTGGACAGGGAGATGGCCCTTTGGGAAGAGCGGAAGGCTCTGCGGGACGCGGATCCGTCGCTCCCTCCCGTGGGTGAGCAGCCGACGCTCGAAGACTGCGCCGCTCAGGTAGAGCGCGACCGTCTATTCCGCATTATCGAGCAGTTGGTGAAGTGGGAGAACACCACCAATGAGGCGGTGCTGGACCAGGCGCGGGCGGAGATCTGGCAAAGCTGGCGGCGGGCTTGTGCCGAGAATGCCGACCACCCGCGCGCCAAGGAACTGTTCAACCGCCACGTCCTACCCGGCTTCCACGATCCCTTCGCCGGCGGCGGTGCCTTGCCGTTGGAGGCCCAGCGCCTGGGGCTGGAATCGCACGCCACCGACCTGAACCCGGTGGCGGTGCTGATCAATAAGGCGATGATCGAAATCCCACCCAAATTCGCTGGCCAGCCGCCGGTCAACCCCAAGGCGCAGCAGGAGCTGGCGCGGGGCGGGCGGTGGAACGGCAAGGGCGCGCAGGGCCTCGCGGAGGACGTGCGCTACTACGGGCAGTGGATGCGGGACGAGGCGGAGAAACGCATCGGCCATTTGTATCCCAAGATTGAGGTCACTGAGGCCATGGCCGCCGAGCGGCCCGACCTGAAGCCGCTGGTGGGCCGTCAATTGACCGTCATCGCCTGGCTGTGGGCGCGCACAGTGAAAAGTCCCAACCCGGCTTTCCGCAACATAGACGTTCCCCTGGTCTCCACCTTCACCCTGTCAAAGATGAAGGGTAATGAAGCCTATATTGACCCAACAATCAGAGCTGACACCTACTCATTCACCGTTAGACTCGGTCAATCTGCTAATCCCGAATATACCAAGAACGGAACCAAGCTTGGGCGAGGAGCTAATTTTCAGTGCCTGATATCGGATTCGCCAATTACGCCCGACTATATTAAGGCAGAGGGGCGCGCAGGTCGAATGGGCGCGCGTCTAATGGTCATTGTAGCGGAAGGTGACCGAGGGCGCGTCTATCTGCCGCCGACAAAGGAGATGGAAGATATCGCAACTAAGGCTGTTCCGGAGTGGAGGCCTGAAACGCCCCTCGCTCCCGATCCTCGTGCTTTGTGGACACCGGCTTACGGCCTTAGCAAATACGGCGACCTATTCACGGACCGGCAACTCGTCGCATTAACTACGTTTGCCGATTTGGTTCAGGTGGTGAGGGAAAAAGCCAGGGTAGACGCCGTTGCATCCAGACTGCACGAGGATACAAGGCCGTTGGCAGAAGGCGGCACTGGTGCGACAGCTTACGCTGACGCGATAAGCGTTTACTTGGGATTAATCATAGATAGACTCGCTGATTACAACTCATCTATTTGCACATGGCATGTTGGTGGACCAACCACCGGCACAAAAACGAGAAATACATTCTCGCGTCAAGCGCTACCAATGAGTTGGGATTTCATCGAGGCCAACCCCCTGTCAACACAGTCTGGCAGCCTTGGCAATTCCATTGACTACACTTGCAAAGCAATAGCGGTCTCTAGCCTTTCTGGAGGTAAGGCGTTTCAGGCTGACGCATCAATGCAAATAAACAGCGCCGATAGGGTTGTTTCAACTGATCCACCATACTATGACAATATCGGATACGCCGACCTTTCGGACTTTTTTTATGTTTGGCTCCGCCGGACATTGCGTTCGGTGTTTCCCGACCTATTCTCCACTTTGGCAGTGCCAAAGGCTGAAGAACTCGTTGCAACGCCCTATCGCCATGGCGGCAAGGACGCGGCGGAGAGCTTCTTCCTGACCGGCATGACGGCGGCTATGCACCGTCTGGCTGAACAGGTCCATCCAGCGTTTCCGGTTACCATCTATTACGCCTTCAAACAGTCGGAAACGGCTAGCGATACGGGCACCAGCAGCACCGGCTGGGAAACCTTCTTGGATGCGGTGATCCGCGCTGGGTTCGCCATCAGCGGCACCTGGCCCATGCGCACCGAGTTGGGCAACCGCATGATCGGCTCGGGCACCAACGCCCTAGCTTCCTCTATCGTCCTGGTCTGCCGCCCACGTCCTGATGACGCCCCTACAGCTACCAGACGCGAGTTCCTAACTGCCATGAAGGCCGAGCTTCCCGCCGCGCTGGCCCACCTTCAGCGGGGCAACATCGCGCCAGTTGACCTGGCGCAATCTGCCATCGGTCCTGGCATGGCGGTTTACACTCGCTATGCCAGGGTCATTGATGCGGAAGGCAAGGACGTCAGCGTGCGGGAGGCCCTAGCCCTGATCAATGAGGTGTTGGACGAGGCCCTGGCCGAGCAGGAGGGCGATTTCGACGCCGAAACCCGTTGGGCCCTCGCTTGGTTCGAGCAGGTGGGTTTCAACGATGGCGCCTATGGCGACGCGGAAACCCTGTCCAAGGCCAAGAACACCGCCGTTTCCGGCCTGGTCGAGGCCGGTATTCTCATGTCCAAGGGCGGCAAGGTGCGCTTGCTCCGCCCGGCCGATCTGCCCGCCGACTGGAACCCGGCCACCGATACCCGCCTGACCGTGTGGGAAAGCGTCCACCACCTGATCCGCGTGCTGGAGGCCGGGGGCGAGACGGCGGCGGCCAAGCTGGCGGCGGCATTGGGCAGCAAGGCTGAGGTGGCGCGCGAACTGGCCTACCGTCTCTATACGCTGTGCGAACGCAAGAAGCGGGCGGTGGAGGCCATGTCCTATAACGGCCTGGTGCAAAGCTGGCCGGAAATCCTGCGCCTGTCACACGAGGTGCCGGCCGAGACATCCGCCCAGGGCTCACTGCTGTAAGGAGGACGGTGATGGCGCAATCCCTGTTTCCCGACCCTCTGGCGTTGGAGTCCGTCTGCCGCCGCCATCACATCCGGCGGCTGGCTTTGTTCGGCTCAACGCTGAAGGGCACCAGCCGCCCCGATAGTGACGTGGATCTGCTGGTGGAGTTCGAGCCGGGGGCCAAGCCCGGCCTGATCCGCCTGGGGGGCATCGCCAATGAATTATCGGATCTGCTGGGCGGGCGAGAGGTTGACCTCCGCTCGCCCCAGGATCTGAGCCGTTATTTCCGTGACGAGGTCATCCAGATCGCCGAGGTGCAGTATGAAGCCCGATGATTTGGTACGCATCCGCCACATGATCGAGTCAGGGGAAAGCGCCCTGCGCTTCGTCGCCGGATGCCAGCGAGGCGACCTGGATAGCAACGAGATGCTGCGCTTCGCCCTGGTACGCGCCATCGAAATCATCGGCGAGGCGGCGTCCAAGGTAAGCCTGGACTTCAGGGCCGAAACACCTGCTATCCCGTGGCGGAGCATTATCACCATGCGGAATCGGCTGGTTCACGCCTATTTTGACATCGATCTTGATTTCACATGGAAAACGGTGACCGAGGACATCCCCGACCTGCTTCCGCTCCTGCGTCCCCACTTGCCGACGGACTGAGCCTAAGATGGCGATCACCAACCAGGAGCGCGTTGCCAAGGCGCTCGACCTCCTCAAGGCCGGGCTGGGGCCGTTCATCGAGCGTGAGATCGATGCGGCGCTGAGGCGGAATATCCAGATTCCGGCGGTGCGGGCCTTCGCCGAAGACCCCATGGCCCGCAACCGGCCGATCCCGGAATGGGATGCGTCGCTGTTGCTGAAGCTGATGTGGGAGGCCTGGAATGAGGTGTTCCGCAATACCCTGGGCCCGGCCGAGCGGGGCCTGGTGGGCGAAATTCGCGGCCACCGCAACAACTGGGCGCACCAGAAGCCCTTTTCCGGCGACGATGCCGACCGTGCCTTGGATTCCATCGCGCGCCTGCTGACCGCCGTTTCCGCCCCCCAGGCGGACGAGGTGGGCAAGATGAAGATGGAACTGCGCCGTCTGATCTTCGAGGAGCAGTCCCGCTCCGAACGGCGCAAAACGGCGGGCACCGCCATCGAAAGCCAGGTCACCGGCAGCCTGACCCCGTGGCGTGAGGTGGTGGCCCCGCACCGGGACGTGGCCAGCGGCCGCTATCAGCAGGCAGAGTTCGCCGCCGACTTGTGGCAGGTGCACCTGGGCGAAGGGTCGGACGAATACCGCAACCCGGCGGAGTTCTTCCGCCGCACCTATCTGACCGAGAGCCTGAAGACCTTGCTGAAGGGGGCGGCGCTTCGGCTTTCCGGTCGCGGGGGCGACCCGGTGGTGCAGTTGCAGACCAATTTCGGTGGCGGCAAGACCCACTCCATGCTGGCGCTCTATCATCTGGTGTCCGGCACGCCGCCGGGCGACATGCTGGGGGTGGATGCCATCCTGGCCGAGGCCGAGATCACCAAGCTGCCGGACTCTGTGCGGCGGGTGGTCCTGGTCGGCAACAAGATTTCGCCCGGTAATCCCAGCGTGAAGCCGGATGGCACGGTGGTGCGGACCCTGTGGGGTGAACTGGCCTGGCAGCTGGGGGGCGCCAAGGCTTATGCCCGCCTTCAGGCCGATGACGAGCGCGCCACCAACCCCGGCGACACCCTGCGCGAGTTGATGAACGAGTTCGGCCCCAGCCTAATTCTGATCGACGAATGGGTGGCCTATGCCCGCCAGCTGCACGATGACCCGGACCTGCCGGGCGGCAGCTTCGAGACCCATTTCACCTTTGCCCAGGCCTTGACCGAGGCGGCCAAGCTGGCCCAGCACTGCCTGCTGGTGATCAGCCTGCCCGCGTCCGACACAGCCACCTCGCCCCATGCCGTCGGCAATGACGAGGAGGTGGGCGGTGAGCGCGGCCGTGCGGCCCTGGCCCGGCTGCGCAACGTCATTGGGCGCGTGGAGTCGTCGTGGGCGCCGGCCAGCACGGAGGAAGGGTTCGAGATCGTCCGCCGCCGCCTGTTCGAGCCGCTGATCGAGAAATCACAGTTCGTCGCCCGCGATACCGTGGCCCGCAAGTTCCACGATCTGTATCAGGGGCAACACCAGGAGTTCCCACCGGAGTGTCGGGACTCCGATTATGAGAATCGTCTTCGGGCCGCCTATCCGATCCATCCCGAGGTGTTCGACCGCCTCTATACCGATTGGTCCGCCCAGCCGAAGTTCCAGCGCACGCGCGGCGTGCTGCGCCTGATGGCAGCGGTGATCCACAGCCTGTGGGAGAGGGGTGACCGTAACCCCATGATCATGCCGGGCAATTTGCCCATCGATGATCCCCGCGTCCGCGATGAACTGACCCGCTATCTGTCGGACAGCTGGAAGCCGATCATCGAAAAGGACGTGGACGGTCCCAGTGCCTTGCCGTTGCGTATCGATGGCGACGTTCCCAACCTCGGCAAGTTCGCCGCCACCCGTCGGGTGGCGCGCACCCTGTACCTGGGATCCACCCCGACCTCGACAGCGGCCAATCGTGGCATTGAGGATCGCCGGATCAAGCTGGGCTGCGTCATGCCTGGTGAGGCACCGTCGCTGTTCGGTGATGCGCTGCGGCGGCTGGCCACGGCGGCGACCTATCTTTACCAGGATGGGACCCGCTACTGGTATTCGACCCAACCCACGGTCACTAAGATGGCCGAGGACCGCGCCGAGCAACTGAAGCGCAACACCGACAAGGTGGTGGCCGAGATCGAGCGGCGCATCCGGGCGGACATTCGCAACCAGGGTGATTTCTGCCGGGTCCACCCGCTCCCGCAATCGGGGGCCGATGTTCCGGATGATATGGACGCCCGGCTGGTGGTGCTGTCCACCGAGTTCCCCTACAGCAAGGAAGCCGGCAACAAGGCCGACGCGGCCGCCAAGGCTATCCTGGAGTCGCGTGGCACCTCACCCCGTCTGTTCCGCAACAGCCTGGCCTTCCTGGCCGTCGATCAGGCCCGCTTGCAGGATCTGGACGAAGCGGTGCGCCGCTATGTCGCCTGGGCGTCCATCCTGGAGGAAAAGGTGGACCTGAACCTGGACCCCCATCAGGTGCGCCAGGCCGAAACCCAGATGAAGTCGGCGGATAGCACGGTGGCCGCGCGGATGCCGGAGGCCTATCAGTGGTTGCTGGTGCCGGTGCAGACCTCTCCCCAAGCCGCCGTTGAATGGCAGGCGCTGCGCCTGTCCGGCCAGGATGCCCTGGCCGCGCGGGCTTCCAAGAAGTTGCGCAACGAGGAACTCCTGGTCCCGTCGCTGGCAGGGACCAGGCTTCGCATGGAACTGGACCGGATTCCCTTGTGGCGCGGCGACCATGTCAGCATCCGCCAGCTGGCCGAGGATTTTGCCCGGTACATTTACCTGCCGCGCCTGAAAGACTCCTCGGTGCTGGCGGCCGCCATTCAGGACGGCCTGGGGCTGCTGCTATGGGACAGGGAATCGTTCGCCTATGCTGACAGCTATGACGAAGCGGCGAAGCGCTATCGGGGACTGCGCTGTGGTACTCGGCTCAGCATTTCGACCGACACCATGGACGGCCTTCTGGTCAAGCCTGGGGTTGCCCAAAGTCAGCAGCAGGCGGAGGCGGCTGCCGTTGTCCAATCTGGGGTAGCTGAAGCGGGGGCGGGACGGCTCTCAGACAGCGGCGTTGGGAATGGGGTGATTGGCGCTGGCGATAGCCAGGGCACCCCTGTTCCTCGTCTCAATCGTCGTTTCCATGGCACGGTTACCCTGAACGCCATGCGGGCTGGCCGCGACGCTGGTGAAATTACTAACGAGATCATCGCCCACCTTGTCGGTGTTGTCGGCAGCGAAGTCACCGTGACGATGGAGATCCAAGCCTTTTTGCCCGAAGGCGCTTCGGATCATCTTGTGCGGACCGTCACGGAGAATTGCCGGACGCTGAAGTTTGAGCCGGGGGCCGGGTTTGAGGAGGAGTGATGCCCCGACGTGGTGGAGGAATGAACCTTTACTCATAGACGCCACCACCGTCCCCATATAATCCTCAAACCCGAGAGGCATCTGATGGACGAGCTACGGTTCAAGATTGACGCCTTCCAGCCGGACACCATCCCCATGGCGCGTCTGGCGGAGTACATGGCGGAACTGGCAGCGCTCCTTGGCAACAAGGATAGCGTCCATTTCGTGCGCCTGGACGCCGGCAGTGTGGAGATGGTTCACCGGGTTGACCCGGTGGACCGCCCCAAGGTGGAGGCTCGCTTAGGAGCGCTCCGCGCGGGAGATGGGGCGACGGATGCTGTCCGGGCCTTTCGATGCTTGGACGATATGTTGGCCAACGACAACGCCGTGGGAACGCTGGCGGACGCTGGTGCCGTTCTCATCGACTTCCCCGGCCGAACCCGTCCCAAGCCGGTGGACTATGGCGCCTTCAATGAACAGGGCAGCCTCGATGGCGTGCTGGTGAAGATCGGCGGCTTGGCCGATATCGTGCCGGTTCACCTTCAGGAGGTTGGGGAGGCAGGGCAGGTTCATATCTGCCAGGCCCGCCGGGATCTCGTTCGTGAAATGGCGCCCCACATCTTCGGTGGGCCGCTGCGGGTGCAAGGCACCGGCCGTTGGCGTCGGGAGCCCAACGGCGCGTGGAAGATGGCCCACTTCACCATCGCCGCGTTTGAGGTGCTGGACGACGCGCCCTTGGTCGATGTGGTCAAACGCCTGCGCGATGTGCCGGGCAGTGGCTGGCGGGCGGTTGAACATCCGCTAACCACCCTGGCCGACCTGCGCGGCAAGGACGAAAGGCTGCACTGATGGTGGTCTTCGACGCCAACTTCCTGCTGCTTTTGCTCGACCCGGATGTTGACGTTCCCACCGATCCCGCGACCCAGATGCCCTTGGCCCGAGCCAGGGACCGTGTAGAATACCTCATCGCCACCTTGACCCAGCAGCAGGAGATCATCGGCATCCCGACGCCCGTGATTGCCGAGGTGCTGGTTCACGCCGGCACTGCCGGCGGCGGCTACCTTTCCATTGTGACCGACAGCAGCCGGTTTCGCATCCTGCCGTTCGATCTGCGGGCGGCGGTGGAGACGGCAGCCATGACCGCGACAGCCCTTGGGGCCGGGAACAAGAAGGGCGGCAGCACCGCCCCGTGGCAGAAGGTCAAGATCGACCGGCAGATTGCGGCCGTGGGCATCGTGGGCCGCGCCCACACCCTCTACGCGGATGATCAGGACCTGGTCCGCTTGGCCAAGACGGCGGGCCTGCGGACGGTGAGCAGTTGGGAGTTGCCCTTGCCGCCAGAGGAGCCGCAGGGTGAACTGGCCGTTTGAGTCGCAAGCGGCTCGCCTTACATAGGCACTTACACAAGATGCGCGCCGAATTTTTAATAACGTAAAATCAATTAGATAAGTCCATAAACCGCAAGCTTCCCAAGCTTACGACGAGGGTTCGATTCCCTTCACCCGCTCCAGTTTCGGCCGACCGGCTTTGGCCGCTGCCTACCTTCCGCGTGGCTCTTCCCCCACAGAACCATTTCGCGGCCGTCCGACGCGCGGGCCTTCATGCCCGCCGCCTCACTGCCGCCACGGTTCCTCCCCACATTACAAGTGTGTAACCCGGTTGGGCCTTGGTCGCTTTCCCGTTGAATCGCTGGGCCAGTGGGACAATATGGAAATCGCGGCCCATGGGGGTCGCCTGGGTTTAACCTGGGATCATTCGAGGAACGTCATGGCTATTGGACCCTACAATCGTTTTGCGTCGAGCACCGGCGCTTACGACCGGGCCCTGTTCGATGAGGGCCTGCGCCAGCACATGCTGCGCGTTTTCAACTACATGACTGTCGGCCTGATCGTCACCGGCCTTGTCGCCTTCTTCGGGGCCCAGTCCCCGGCCCTGGTGGCGGCCATCTTCGGCACGCCCCTGAAGTGGGTGGTCATGCTGGCGCCGATCGGCTTCGTGTTCGCGCTGTCGGCCGGCATCAACCGCATGTCGTCGGGCACGCTGCGCACCGTCTTCTTCGCCTACTGCGCCGTCATGGGCCTGTCGCTCATGAGCCTTTTCCTGGTGTTCACCGGCGCCAGCATCGCCCGCGTGTTCTTCATCTCGGCCGCCACCTTCGCCGGCGCCTCGCTATATGGCTACACCGCCAAGCGCGACCTGACGCAGTTCGGCTCGTTCCTGATCATGGGCGTCATCGGCCTGGTCATCGCCAGCCTGGTCAACATCTTCCTGGCTTCCAGCGCGCTGCAGTTCGCGGTGTCGGTGCTGGGTGTGCTGATCTTCACGGGCCTGACCGCCTATGACAGCCAGCGCATCAAGGAGATGTATGCCGAATCCTGGGGTGTCGAGGCCAACACCAAGCTGGCCGTCATGGGCGCGCTGAGCCTGTATCTCGACTTCATCAACATCTTCATCTCCCTGATGCAGCTGATGGGCGACCGCCGCAACTAAGCGGAACCCACCGGCAGCGGGAAGGTTGTGGGGTCGTCCGGGAAACCGGGCGGCCCTTTCCTTTTGGCGCCGCCGCCGGTCATGATCGGGCAGGTCCCGTTCACTGCGCCGCCCCCAGAGGTTCGCCGCCATGATCTTCCTCTACACCGATTTCGGCTGGTCCGGCCCCTATGTCGGCCAGATGCAGGCGGTGCTGGCGGCCCGCGCGCCGTTGGGTACCCCCATCATCGACCTGATGCACGACGCCCCCGCCTTCGATCCCCTGGCCGCCGGCCGCCTGCTGGCCGCCATCCTGCCGGCCACCCTGGCCGCCCTGCCGCCCACCACGGTGCCGGCCGTTTTCCTGGCCATAGTCGATCCCGGTGTGGGCACGGCGCGCCGGCCCCTGGCCGTGAGGCTGTCCGGCGGGCAGGGCCGCCCCCAGGGGTGCCCCGTCTGGTTGGTGGGGCCGGACAACGGCCTGTTTCAGCCGCTGATCGCCGATACCACCGCCACCGGTGGCCTGGCCGAGGCGTGGGAGGTCACTTGGCGACCCGAGGCCCTGTCCGTCTCCTTCCATGGCCGCGACCTGTTCGCGCCGGTGGCGGCCCTGGCCGCCGCAGGGCAGGAGCTGGGGGACTGGGCCCGCCCCCTGGCCCTGGCCGACCTTGTCGGTGCCGCCCCCTTGTACGGAACGGGGGATGGCGGGGCGGCCGACAATGGCCGCATCCTTTACATCGACAGCTATGGCAACGGCTGGACCGGCCTGCGGCCCGCCGGGGTGCTGGACGGCGGTGTGGCGCCCGACGCCCGACTGTGGGTGGGCGGTCCCGGTGGCGGCCGGGCGGTGGAACCCGCCCGCACCTTTGGCGCCGTGCCGCCGGGGACGGCCTTCTGGTACGTGAACTCCAGCGGCCTGGTGGAAATCGCGGTGAACCAGGGCCGTGCCGATGCGGCACTGGGCTTCACCCTGGGCTCCCCCATCGGCGTGCGCGCGCCTTACATCAAGCTATAGACGGCAAACGATAGGAGGCGGTATGGGGCTTCGGCTCCCAACGTAAGCCCCGACTGGGTAAGCCCCGACTGGGTAAGCCCCGACTGGGTAAGCCCCGACTGGGTAAGCCCCGACCGGGTAGGCCCCGACCGGGTAGGCCCCGACCGGGTAGGCCCTGACTGGGGCCGCCGGAGTTTTGTGGGGAGCGAAGCGGACTGCAAAACGAGGATGAGCCAAGCCGCCGGAAGGCGGCGCCCGGCGGTTGAGGGCGAAACTAATGCGCCGTAGGCACCACTGTCGCCTCGTCCATCAGGGCCAGGAAGGGCAGGTCGCTGGGCTGGTTGCCATAGCCCCAGCGGCGGCCATAGGGCCCCGTCTCCTCCATCCACAGGGCCAGGCGCCGGGCCTTTTCCGCGCGCACGCAGTTGCCGGCCACCATCTCGCCCGTCAGCAGGCCGTCCTCGCCCACCGCCATCTCGGTGCCCAGCAGGTCATGCACCGGCAGGTCGGCCAGCAGGGCCGGCATGTACAGGGTGAGCGCGCCGGTGGCCACCAGGATGCGGTGGCCTTGATCGGCATGGCGCATCAGGGTGTCGCGCAGCGGGGTGTGCCAGCGGACCCAGGCCCCCATCTCCGCCGCCGCTTCCTGTGCGCGCTCCAGCGGCACGCCGGCCAGGCAGCGGCGCAGCAGCCGGCGCTTGAAGGCCGTCTTGAAATCATCATCCGCGTCGCCGGCATCACCGCCTTTCACCAGGGTTTCCCTGCCAGGCAGGTGGCGGCCGGCCAGGGGGCGAACCGGTAACCGGCGCGACGCGGCACCGGCCACGCTGCCGGCCAGGTGGCGGCGCAGGGTTTCGCCCCCGGCCACCCGCGCCAGGAAGGGCAGCAAGCTGTCACCCCGCGCCAGGGTGCCATCGAAGTCGAACACAGCCAGGCCCGGCAAGTCGCTTTCCTGGGGGATGTCGCCCGCGCGGGCGGCCACCACGGGGGCGGCGGTGTTGGGGGCGTTGGACTGGGACATGGTCGGCATGAAGCTCTGCGACAGGCGGATGGGGCGCAACCCCCGGTTCATCCGCGCCATAAAACGGGGTGGGCGGCTTCCTCTCAAGTGGTTTTCGCGTTAAGTGTCGGCCTTTCCGCTCAAGACCGACGGCAGCCCCATGATCACCACCCCCACCACCCTTGCCGCCGCCACCCCAGGTGCGGCCAAGCCCTACAAGATCATCATCGACACCGATCCTGGCCAGGACGATGCCGTGGCCATCCTGCTGGCCTTGGCCAGTCCCGAGGATGTGGAGGTGCTGGGCATCACCGCCGTGGCGGGGAACGCGCCCCTACCATGGACAGAGAAGAACGCCCGCCGCGTGTGTGAGCTGGCGGGCCGGCCGGATGTGAAGGTGTTCGCCGGTTGCGACCGGCCCATGGTTCGCCTGCTGCACACGGCGCCGGAGGTGCACGGCGACACCGGCCTGGATGGCCCGGTCCTGCCAGAGCCCACCATGCCGCTGCAGGCGCAGCACGCCGTGGATTTCATCATCGAGACAGCGATGCGGGAGGAGCCGGGCACCGTCACCCTGTGCCCCCTGGGGCCGCTGACCAATGTCGCCCGCGCCCTGGTGAAGGAACCGGCGATATCCTCCCGCCTGCGCCAGATCGTGCTGATGGGCGGCGCGCAGATGGAGGGCGGCAATTCCACCCCCTGCGCTGAATTCAACATCTACGTCGACCCGCACGCCGCCGACATCGTCTTCAAATCGGGCGTGCCCATCGTCATGTTCCCGCTGGACGTCACCCACCAAGTCCTGACCGCGCGTCGCCACATGGATCGCATCCAGGCCGTGGGCAACCGCGTGGCCCAGGCGACGTACGAGATGCTGGACTTCTACCAGCGGTACGACGAGCACAAGTACGGCACCGACGGCGGTCCGCTGCACGACCCCTGCGTCATCGCCTGGCTGATCCGGCCGGGCATCTTCGAGGGCAAGTCCGTGAATGTGGAGATCGAGACCGGCAGCCCGCTGACCACGGGCCAGACGGTGATCGACCGTTGGAACACCACCGGCCGGCCGCGCAACGCCACCGTCATGCTGAAGGCCGACAGCGACGCCTTCTTCGACCTGCTGGTGGAACGGCTGCGGCGCTTCGGCTGATACCCCGGCGGATCCTGGCGACAATGACAGATTGGCAATAGTTGCCGATATGTCGGAATCTTTTGCCTGGGTTGGCACAGGGCAGGGGCATGCCTGGCCGGCCTTGGCGCCGGCAAAACCGGCGCATCGCCTGGGTTTTCGCCGGTGACAGCGGCGGCCCGGGCCTTGCTTGGGAATACGGCGTTAACCATGGCTGCCCACGGGCACCATGGGGACCGCGTCGTTCCACCCCAGGGGCCAAGGGACCGAAGACCATGTCGTTCCTGAACACCAGCAACCACACCCAGTCCGCGGCCAATGCCTATGGCGGCTTCGGCGCCGCGGGCAGCGGGGGCGTCGGTCCGGCCGGTTCGCAGAGCGCCCTGTCCATCAGCCAGACCGACAGCGCCTTCGCCGACCTGCTGAAGGGTGACGACGATCCGCAAACCATGCTGAAGGACATGACCACTGGCGGCTTCCAGGGGTATTGGTCCTATCAGATCAAGCAGATGAAGCAGAAGATCGCCGAGGACACACTGCAGTCCAAGGGCCTGACCTCCCAGGACGTGGCCAACATGCCCGCCGATCAGCGCGCCGACCTGGAACGCCAGATCATGCGCGAGGTGGAGCAGAAGGTCCGGCAGATGACCGCCTCCGGCAAGGATGGCAAGAGCGGCTTGGAAGACGCCACCCAGACGGCGGCCGATGGCAGCGGCCAGAACGGTTTCGGCAGCCAGATGGCCGCCAACAGCAACCAGACCGGTGCGCGCAGCGGCGTGCCCATCGCCGGCGGCGATACCCTGCAGGGCATCCTGGCCGCTCAGGAGATGAGTGCTTAGTTTTTCGTCGTTGCCGGGGCGGGCCCGCCCCAGCGCAGGGTGGTGACCAGCCGGCCGGCGGTGCCGTCCTCCAACAGGATGCGTTCCCAGCGCATGCGGCTGCGGCGGATCAGCAGGTCGGGGCGGTGGTTGGTCTCGGTCTCCAGATCCAGCACGCCGTCCGGCCGGTCGTACCAGCCGGCGCCGGCCAGGCCGGCTTCCGCGTCCAAAATCTGCGGCGTGGCATAGGACAGCAAGGGCTGGCCCAGCACCGTGCTGGCCGACACCGTCCATTCCGCCTCGCGCGCTGCGGATGCCGCCAGCAGGCGGTGGCTGCGATCACAGATCAGATGCACCGGATCGCGGGAGCGCTGGACCAGCCGCTTCAGGGCGGCGTCCTGGCCCGCCCGGCCCGGGCTCAGCAACGCGGCGATACGGGCGGCGTGCGTCTCATCCGGCCAGGCCAAGCCCCGTTCCCAGCGCGACACGGTGGCCTGGGTCACGCCCAGCAGCTCGGCCACATGGCCCTGCTTCAGGCCGCGCAGCCGGCGCAGGCGGCGCAAATCCT
The DNA here is from genome assembly GCF_007828035.1 of Nitrospirillum amazonense. Lineage (GTDB taxonomy): Bacteria > Pseudomonadota > Alphaproteobacteria > Azospirillales > Azospirillaceae > Nitrospirillum > Nitrospirillum amazonense. The sequence continues at coordinate 666,492 of NZ_VITV01000004.1, forward strand.
GGCCCACGGTGTGGCTGGCCGACCGTCCTTCCATGCCCGCCTCCCAAAAACGAAGGGGCGACCCGAAGGCCGCCCCCGATGACACCAGACTCACGCGTCCCGGACTTGCGCGTCCCGGCCACTCAGTGCGACTTGCCGCTCTGGATGGTGCCGGAGATGGAACCGCCGTCGGCAATGCTGATGCGGCCGTAACGGATGGTGCCGTCGACCTGGCCGGTCTCACCGATGGACAGGGTGCCTGTCACCTCGATGGTGCCGGTGGCGCGGCCGGAAACCTTCATGCTCTCCACCACGGCGGTGCCCTCGAAGTGGCCCCCCTCAGCCACCTCCAGCACCTTCACCTCGTTCAGCGTCACATCGACCAGGCGGCCGGCGACGTGCAGGGTGTGGCAATGGGAGATCTTGGCGCCCTCGATACGGGCTTCGGGCGAGATGGTGGTGACCCCGCCGCCCAGGTCGGGCGTCGATTCCGTCTGCGGTCCGCCGTTCAGGCCCGGCCGCAAAAAGCTGCGCGGATCGAGGATGTCACTGGCCATCGGTCCCCCTCATAGTCCGGCGCAGGCCGGAACCTGGAAATATCCGGCGCGGGGCCGGAAGCTGAAAACACCCGGCGCGCGCCGGAGGTCGGAAAATTCCTCGTCCGGGCCGGCGCGCATTCCCCACGATGCACCGCCGCCCCCGCCGAAACGGGCCGGACACTGCAAAACTCTTAAGCGTTTCTGAGGCTTTTCGCAACATCTCCCGGGGCGGCGAGGCGGGGGATGCCCCCTTGGCTTCACCGGCGCGCATGCGTCCCGTACCAGGGGCGCATGGCAGGGGACCCGCAGGATAGGGCGGGTTGCGATTGACGGAGGCCCAGCGGCACACAATAGTCGGCGGTTCCAAACCCCGGTTGGCGCGCCGGGGGTGACCCTGGTTTTATGATAATTCCGTGTAACGCGCCTCAAGAAATAAAGGAGTGTCTGGCCGTGATTCCTGTCGTGATGCCGACCTATTCCCGGATCGACGTTGTGTTCGAGCGGGGTGAGGGCTGCTTCCTTTACGACACCACCGGCCGACGATTCCTGGATTTCACCAGCGGCATCGCGGTGAACGCCCTCGGTCACGCCCACCCCTACCTGGTGGAGAAGCTGACCGAGCAGGCGCACAAGCTGTGGCACACCTCCAACCTGTTCCGCGTGGCGGGGCAGGAGAAGCTGGCCAGCCGCCTGCGGGAACTGACCTTCGCCGACACCATGTTCTTCACCAATTCCGGCGTCGAGGCGTGGGAATGCGGTGTGAAGCTGGTACGCAAGTATCACTATGAGACCGGCCATCCGGAGAAGACGCGTTTCATCGTCGCCGGCGGCAATTTCCACGGTCGTACCATGACGGCCATCGCCGCCAGCGGCCAGGATAAGATGGTGAAGGGCTTCGGCCCTCTGCTGGACGCCTTCGACCGGGTGGCCTACGACAATTTGAACGAGTTGCGCGCCGCCATCACGCCGCAGACGGCCGCCATCCTGGTGGAGCCCATCCTGGGCGAGGGCGGCATGCGTCCGGCCAGCCTGGATTACCTGCGTGCCCTCCGCGCCATCTGCGACGAGTACGGCCTGCTGCTGTACTTCGACGAGATCCAGAGCGGCATGGGCCGTTCCGGCAAGCTGTTCGCCCATGAATGGGCGGGCGTCACCCCGGACGTGATGTGCATCGCCAAGGGCATCGGCGGCGGCTTCCCGCTGGGCGCGTGCCTGGCCACCGAGAAGGCGGCCCAGGGCATGGTCGCCGGCACCCATGGCAGCACCTTCGGTGGCAACCCGCTGGCCATGGCCGTCGGCAACGCCGTGCTGGACGTGATGACGCAGCCGGGCTTCCTGGACAACGTCATCGCCAAGGGCGACCTGCTGCAGGGCAAGCTGGAAGAGCTGGTGGCGCGCCACCCCACCGTGCTGGACAGCGTGCGCGGCAAGGGCCTGATTCTGGGCGTGAAGTGCGTGACGCCGGTGGGCGACCTGGTCACGGCATTGCGCGACAACGGCATGCTGGTGGTCTCCGCCGCCGACAACGTCGTCCGCATCCTGCCGCCGCTGATCGTGGGCGAGGCCGAGATCAACGAGGCCGTAGCCATCCTGGACCGCACCTGCGCGGCCCTGGCGGCTTGAGGGGTACCCACATCATGACCGCGACGACCAAGACGGTCCGGCATTTCCTGGACATCAGCGATTTCGATACGGCCACGCTGCGCGAAATCCTGAAGCGGGGCCGGGACCTGAAGCAGACCAACGGCACGGCCCAGCATCCCCAGCCCTTCCGGGGCCTGACGCTGGCCACCATTTTCGAGAAGCCGTCCACCCGCACCCGCGTTTCGTTCGAGGTGGGGATGCGCCAACTGGGCGGTGATGTCATCACCCTGACGGGGCGCGAGATTCAGCTGGGCCATGGCGAAACCATCGCCGACACGGCCCGGGTGCTGTCGCGCTTCGTCAACGTCATCATGATCCGCACGGACCATGAGACCAAGGTGCATGAGATGGCGGGGGCCGCCAGCATCCCCGTCATCAACGGCCTGACCGACACCTCCCACCCCTGCCAGATCATGGCGGACATCATGACGTTCGAGGAGAAGCGCGGACCCATCGAGGGCCGTGTGGTCTGCTGGAGCGGCGATGCCAACAACGTCTGCCAGAGCTGGATCCATGCCGCCGCCCGCTTCGGCTTCGAAATGCGCGTGGCGGCGCCGGCCAGCCTGCAGCCCACGGCCGACACCATCGCCTGGGCGGCGCGCGAAGGCGCCCGCCTGGTGGTGACGGAAGATCCCAAGGCCGCGGCCGAGGGCGCCGACATCGTGGTGACGGACACCTGGGTGTCCATGCATCACAAGGATGCGCCTGCGCGCATGGCATTGCTGGCCCCCTTCCAGGTCAATGACGCGCTGATGAAACTGGCCTCCCCCGACGCCATATTCATGCATTGCCTGCCGGCCCATCGGGAGGAGGAGGTGACCTCCTCCGTCATCGATGGTCCGCAGTCCGTCGTCTGGGACGAGGCGGAAAACCGCCTGCACGCCCAGAAGGGCATCCTGGCCTGGTGCCTGAACGCCTGATCGTTCCGGTACCGGACCAAGCTTGTCCGGCCTTGAGGTTATCCATAAGGCCCCGATCGGTTGACCCCGGTCGGGCGCCTTTGTTTTTGGGGTAAGCGATCATGACCACCGCCGCCGTTTCCACCCTCGCCTCCGCCCTTGCTTCCCGGGACATCGACGTGGTGCAGCCCTTCCAGCTGGACCGGTCCAACCTGCGCGGCCGCATGGTGCGCTTAGGCCCCGTGCTGGACGAGATCCTGGGCCGCCACGCCTATCCGGGCCCCGTCGCCCAGATGCTGGCGGAAACGATCACGCTGGCGACCACGTTGGCGGCGGCGCTGAAGTATGAGGGCGTGTTCACCCTGCAGACCAAGGGTGACGGCCCCATCAACCTGATGGTGGCCGACGTCACCAGCGCCGGCGCCGTGCGCGGCTACGCCCAGTTCGATGAGGACAAGCTGAAGGCCGCCCTGACGGATGAGGTCGAGAAGGCGCCCGTGCCCGCCCTGCTGGGCAAGGGCTATCTGGCCTTCACCGTCGACCAGGGCGAGCACACCCAGCGCTACCAGGGCATCGTCGGCCTGGAGGGTGATCGCATGGACGATTGCGTGCGCCACTACTTCACCCAGTCGGAACAGCTGGCCACGGGCATCGTCGTCCATGCCGGCCTATCTGACGGGGGCGCTTGGGGTGGCGGTGCCATCATGCTGCAGGCCCTGCCGGATGAGGATGCCGGCAGCGTGGCGTCGGACGCCAAGCCCAGCGACCTGGAGGACGATTGGCGCCGGGCCATGGCCCTGTTGTCCACCGTCACCCCGGCCGAGGTGCTGGACCCGGCGCTGCCGGTGAACGACGTGCTGTTCCGCCTGTTCCATGAGGAAGAGGTGCGGGCCTACGACCCGCACGGCCTGGCGGCGCAGTGCCGCTGCTCGCGGGAGCGGGTGGTGACGGTGCTGAAGTCCCTGCCGCGTGAGGAAGTGGCCGACCTGAAGGTCGATGGCGCCGTGGACGTCGCGTGCGAGTTCTGCAGCACCCACTACCGCTTCGACGATGCCGAGCTTGAGACCGTTTACGGCTCGGCTTCCTGAGGTCGCGCTGTCGCTGGCCGGTTTCGCCCGGGCATGACGCCCACGGCGATGCCGGCCAGCACGCCCGCCAACCCAAGGGCGTGGGCCAGGGTCGGCCGCTCACCCAACAGGAACAGGGACGGCACCAGCACGGTGACGGGCAGCAGGCCGGTGAACAGGCCGCTACGGCTGGCGGGGATGCGGGCCGCACCGCGCAGCCAGAACATCACCGCCACCAGGCCGTTGCCCAGCGAGGCTGCGGCGTACAGCGTCCAGGCGCCTGGCGACAGGGCGCCCCACAGCGACTGAAGCGTCATTTCCCGCGCCGTCACGACGGCGAAGGGCAGGGCCAGGACCGCCGCCATCAGATTGGCAAGGAAGGTCACGGCCAGGGGCGACACGCCGCCCAGGCGGCGGGCATAGACGTTGTACAACCCCTCCGACACCACGGCCCCCAGGACCAGGGCGTTGCCGCGCAGCGTGTCGCCGGCGCCGCCGCCACCCTCGTGACCGCCGGACGCCAGGTTCAGGGCGGCGATCCCGGCCATGGCCAAGGCGATGGCCGCGCCATTCCGCAGGGTCAACCGCTCGCGCAGGATGGCGGCGGCGCACAGGGCGGTCACGGCGGGGATGGTGCTGGTCAGGATGCCGGCGGTGGTGGCGCTGGTGCCCCGCAGGCCGTACATCAGGAAGACGTTGAACAGCACCATGCCGAACAGCGACAGCAGGGCCAGGCTGGCCCAGTCGCCGCCCGTGGCCGGCAGGACGCGGCGCGCATGGCGCACGGCCCAGGGGCTGAGCGCCAGGGCCACCAGGGTGAAGCGCACATCAGCGGCCACCAGCGGCGGCACGGATGCGACCGCCATCTTGCTGATGGGCACGGACAGGCCCACCAAGACCATGGCGGCGGTGAGGGAGAGATAGGCGGAACGCATGGGCGCCACTGTAGCCGCTCATCGACCCGGCCGACACTCTTTGGGCCAACATCGCTGTTGAAGCGGGACCCGCCAGCGCTTACTTGCAGTGCCTGACTGATTGCCTTTCCCAAGGATGACGACAATGACGACCGAAACCGCGACGCTGGCTGGTGGCTGCTTCTGGGGTATGGAAGATCTGATCCGCAAGGTGCCGGGCGTGGTGGACACCCGCGTGGGCTACATCGGCGGTGAGCTGCGGAACCCGACCTACAAGGACGTGAAGACCGGCACCACCGGCCACGCCGAAGCCATCGAGATCACCTTCGATCCGGCCAGGCTGACCTACCGCCGCCTGATCGAATTCTTCTTCCAGATCCACGACCCGACGACCACCAACCGCCAGGGCAACGACATCGGCAGCCAGTATCGCAGCGCCATCTTCTACGCCTCGCCCGAGCAGAAGGCGGCGGCTGAGGAGGTGACGGCCGAGGTTGACGCGTCGGGCCGCTGGCCCGGTAAGGTCGTCACCCAGATCGTTCCGGCCGGCACCTTCTGGGAGGCCGAGGACTATCACCAGGACTATCTGGAAAAGAACATCGGCGGCTACACCTGCCACTGGGTCCGCCCCGACTGGGTGCTGACCGGCAAGTAAACGCTCGCTCGGACGCCGAATTGAAGAAAGGCCGCCTCCCATCCCGGGGGCGGCCTTTTTCGCGTCAGCGCCCCATCTCCCGCCCTACGGGATAGCGCAGGTAGGCGGCATCGCTGTAGGGCGTACGGTCATAGAACCAGGCCAGGCGCTGGTCCGGGTTGGCGGCGAAGCCGGGGTCGGCCTTCAGCTTGGCCTCGAAGGCGGCTTTCAGGGCCGGGTCGGCGGCCAGCATGCGCTCGGCCAGCGGGGCGATGGCGTAGGGTTCGATATATTCCGTGCGTTGCAGGATCTCGGGGAAGAAGCCCCAGGCCAGGAACGACTCGGTGCTCTCCGCCTCCAGCAGCTGGCCGGCCAGGTCGCCCAGAGGCTGGTCGGTGGGTACGCGCACGCTGCCCTTGGGGTACAACACCGTGCGCGTCTCATGCACATACCCGGACGTGTCCAGCATGACATGGCCCTCGTTGGTCTCGGTGGCCAGCTTGGGCTCCGTCAGGCGCACGGCGTCCACCGTGATCTCGCGCGGCTGATCCTGCGTTTCCATCGCCAGGCCGTGCAGGCGCAGCCGCGCGATGATCTCCGGCTTGGTCGCCGGCACCCAATAGGCCTCGGGCCGCGCGACGGTGACGCTGGGGTGATCCAGGAAGACGGGCATGCGCACCGTGGCGCCCGGCCGCCCCAGCCAGCGCACCTCCACCCCGCCCGAGGCGGGGGAGATGTAGCTCTCATGCCGCATGGTCCGGAACTCCACGCTGGCGCTGGGCGTCTTCTCCACCTCGAACGCCACGGGCAGGGTGACGGGGCGGCGGTCACGGTCGGACGCCACGGCCTGACGCAGGGCAGCACCCTGTTCCGCCAGCAGGGTCAGCGACCGCTCGATCAGCACATAGGTGCCCAGCACCCGCTGGCGATAGGGCTTCAGCGAGTGGTTCTCCACCAGCACGGTGGGGATATGCGCCAGGTTGCCGTAGCCGATGGAATAGCGCAGGGGCGTGGTGCCGCCGGCGATGCCGCCCTCCGGCTTGCGGCCGTCGGCCTCCGTCACCAGGGGGCCGGGGACGTGGCCGGCCTTGGCCAGGGCTTGGCCCACCTCCGTCTTGAAGGGGCCCGCCAGCCAGCGGTCGATGGCGGGGGAGAACAGGTCTCCAGCGGCACCCTCGTCGTTGCCGAAGGTGATGTCATAGGCGTAGTCCATGCCGTCGGTGACATGGATGTCCAGGTACAGGTCCGGCTGGTAGCGGCGGATCAAGGCGATCATGGCCCGCATCTCGGGCGTGTCCAGCTTGCCGTAGTCGCGGTTGAGGTTCAGGTTCTGCGCCGTGGTGCGCCAGCCCTGGTTCATGGGGCCGCGCTGGTTGGGCCGGTTGTAGGCGCCGGCGCGCTCATGTCCATCAACGTTGAAGATGGGCACGAACAGCAGGTTCACGCGGTTCAGCAGGCCGTCTTTGCCCCGCTGGGTGATGTCGCGCAGCAGCATCAGCCCGGCGTCCTTGCCGTCGATCTCGCCGGCGTGGATGCCGGCCTGCACCAGCAGCAGAGGCTTGGCCGGGTCCGGCTTGCCGTCGATCAGGCCCTTGGCCGCCAGCACCGCCACCATCTCCCGCCCCTCGGGCGACACACCGAACACCTCCTGCCGCAGCAGGGGTGATGCCGCGACCAGCCGGTCGATGAAGGCGCGGGTCTCATCATAGCTGGGCGTGGCGGTCAGGCCCGTCAGCTCCGCCGGGGTGGCCCAGGGATCAGTCGCCGGCACCACCAGCTTTTCCGACGCGCCGTGCCAGGGAGGCAGCGGCGGCAGGAAGTCCGTGTCCCAGGGGCCGGTCTGGGGCCCGGTCCGGGGGCCGGGCGCGGCCGCCAAGGCGGGGGCGGCGACGGACAGCATCAGGATGGCGCAGAGCGCCAGGCGATGAGGGTGGGGCATGGGCGGGACTCGGGATGGGCGAAGAGATGGGAATCGACCATCACCCGGCGGACCGGGGGCTTTCAAGAATGCTTTTGCCAGAACACCGAAAGCGCAAAAGCCCGGCTGGACAGGCCAGCCGGGCTTTTGGATTTGGTGGAGCTAAGCGGGATCGAACCGCTGACCTCTACAATGCCATTGTAGCGCTCTCCCAGCTGAGCTATAGCCCCGAACCTTGGAATTCGGACACCGCTTCTGGGGCCCCATGACCTGGGCGGCGGCGGTGAGGCCGGGAATATGCGCAGATGCGGGGCGGAGATCAAGCGCGCAATTTCATCCGCGACCCTGGCATGTCTTTCAGTCATGTGACAGGTGGCACCGCCATCCTCGGCATTGGAAAAGAAAAAGTAGCGGCAGGGCCAGTCAATCGGATCAGAAACACAAAAGGCCGGCTGAGTCGTCAGCCGGCCTTTCGGAATTTGGTGGAGCTAAGCGGGATCGAACCGCTGACCTCTACAATGCCATTGTAGCGCTCTCCCAGCTGAGCTATAGCCCCAAACCATTTTTAACTCGGTCCGCGCCGCCTGGGGGCTGGCGTGGTGTGGGCGGGAATATGCTCAGATGCGCCGGCCGGATCAAGAGAAAAATCGGGGATTTCCAAACTTTTTTCCGGAACGGCCAACGCCCTGAAATTGCTCAGACTTTAGCGGTCCTCGTCGCCACCTTCGACGTCGACCACCTCGCCCATGTCATCCTCGTCGCCCAGTTCCTCGGCGTCCTCCAGCAGGACGTCCTCATCATCGTCGCCGGGCACCTCGTCGGCGGTCTCGGCTTCCTCCAGGTCATCGACCTCCAGGTCGACTTCGGCCTCTTCCAAGGCCTCTTCCTTCTCCTCGTCCTCGACCTCCACGCCGGTGTCCTCGTCATCCAGGACCGGCTTCTTGGTGTCGTCGGCCAGGATGGGACGGGCGCGGCGGGACTTCAGCAGGGCCTCAGGATCGAACACGGTCGAGCACGAGGGGCAAGTCGGCGGATTCTTCCGCATGTCGTAATAGCGGGTGCCGCAGTTCGGGCAGATCCGCTTGGTGCCCCATTCCGGTTTCGCCACGGCAATCCTCCGTCAAAAACACGCGTGACGACGGCCCGGGCCGGCCATGTCCACGCTTCATATAAAAAGGTACAGGAGCGGGCGTTTGCCATGAAGCCCGCCCCCTGTCAAACGTGAATCCTCGAAGACACCCACAAGGGGGCGCTTTCGTCCCATGCGGCGGCGCCCATCGGGGCCCCCTGGGCAGTCCCCGGGCCCCAACGCCTTGCGCGGCGGCGGGGGTAGGGCCATCCTGGACGCTGTTCCGCCCCGCCATTCCAGGGACTCCAATCCCCATGTCCGCGCCCGCCTTGTCCACCTGGATCTCATCCCCCGTCCCGCCGCTGGGCGGCACGGTGGTGGTGCCGGGCGACGCCGCCATCGCGGCGCGCGCCCTGGTGCTGGCGGCGCTGGCCGTGGGGGAGAGCCGGGTGACGGGCGCCCCCGTCGGGCTGGAGCCGCTGGTGCGGGCCCTGTGCACGCTGGGGGCCCATCTTGAGCCACTGGGCGAGGGCGCCTGGCGGGTCCACGGCGTGGGCGTTGGCGGCCTGCGCCAGGCCCCGGGCCTGCTGGACGTCGGCCCCGACGGCCTGGCCTTCGCCTTGCTGGCCGGCCTCTTGGCCACGCAAGGGGGCGAGACCTTCCTCACCACCGGCCATCCTGCCGCCACCACTTTCCTGAAGACGGCATTGCCTCCATTGGCGCGCATGGGGGCGGCCTTCACTCCCGCCGGTGACGGGCTGGGCGGCTTCCATCCCCCGTTGTTGGTGCGCGGCACGGCCCGGCCGGTGCCGGTGGACCACCGGCCGCTGGCCCCGGTGGCGTGCGAGGTGAAGTCCGCCCTGCTGCTGGCCGCGCTCAACGTCGCCGGCCGCACCACGGTGGTGGAGGAAACGCCCACCGCCGACCATACCGAACGCCTGTTGCGCCAGTTCGGCGCCACTGTCACCGCCCGCCACCAGCCGGACGGCGCCTGGGCCGTCAGTATCGACGGCCAGCGGGAACTGCGGCCGGCCAGGGTGGCGGTGCCGGGCGACGCCTCCCTGGCGGGCGCCGCCCTGGTGGCCGCCGCCCTGCGCCCCGGCCCCGGCATCGCGCTGCCCCACGTCGGCGTCAATGAACACCGCATCGCCCTGCTTCCCGTGCTGCGCGACATGGGCGTGGGCGACATGGGCGCCATCCGGGCGGCGGCGGGTCAGGCCGCCAGCGAGGGCGAACCCGTGGCCGACCTGCGGCTGCACCCGCCAGCGCATGCCTTGCACGGGGTTGAGGTCGCGGCCGCATCCCTCAGCACCGGTGAGCTGGCGCTGGTGGCGGTGGCGGCGTCTTGCGCCCGGGGCACGACGGTGCTGCGCGGCCTGCCCCTTCGCCTGGCCCGAATGGTGCCGTCCCTGGTGGCGGCCTTGGGCGCCTGCGGAGTCACGGTGTCGGCAGGGGCGGATGTCCTGACCGTCACCGGCGACGGCCAGCCGCCGCAGGGCGGGGCGACGGTGGAGGTCGATGCCGACCTGGCGCCGGCCTTCCTGGCGCTGGGCACCGCAGCTGCGCACCCCATAGCCGTGCGGTCCAGCCTGGGCCCGGCGGCCGCCTCCTTGCTCAACGCCCTTGGCGCCGCCATCACGCAAGAGTGAGGGGTGGGGCCGGCTTGCCAGGCGGGGCGGGCGGTGTTAGGCCACCGGCCTGTCCCCCTTCCGGTTCCACTTGCTCGGCGAAGGCGCCCCATCCCCATGACTTCTTCCTTCATCGTCGCCATCGACGGCCCGGCCGCCAGCGGCAAGGGCACGCTGGCCCGCCGCCTGGCCGCCACCCTGGGCTTCGCCCACCTGGACACGGGCGCGCTGTACCGCGCGGTGGGGTTGACGCTGTTGCGGGCCGGCCATGCGCCGGACGACACGCAGGCCGCCATCGCCGCCGCCCAGGGCCTCGATCCCGCCACCGTGCTGCCCCTGATGAACGACCCGGCGCTGCGCCAGGACGCGGTGGCGGTCGCTGCCTCCAAGGTCTCGGTGGTGCCCGAGGTGCGGGCGGCCCTGTTGGATTTCCAGCGCAATTTCGCCAACCACCCGCCCGGCGGCGCGAAAGGCGCGGTGCTGGACGGCCGCGATGTCGGCACCGTGGTCTGCCCCGACGCGCCCGCCAAGCTCTATGTGACCGCCGACGTTGAGGTCCGCGCCCGGCGCCGTTTGTCGGAGTTGCGGAATACTGGCGCTGAGGCTATATACGAGGCCGTCCTGGAGGACATGAAAGTTCGTGATGCGCGTGACAGTCAACGGGCGGTGGCACCGCTGAAGCCCGCTGTCGACGCGTTTTTGCTTGATACGTCCATGATGGATGCCGAACAGGCATTCGTCGCCGCCACGGACTTCATCCGCTCCAGACCCGCGTTTCCCGGCTTCCTTTAAAACGGACGGTTAGGCCGCGCGGCCCCCAACTCAACCCAAGTCGCCGGGCATGGTGTCCGACGCCATGGGCCAAGTTAACCTCCTGTCGGCCGGGCGTCTGCCGGGGGGTTGGAACGGGCCTGTGCTGGATCCACTCAAGGAGTTTAAATGGCCCAGGTTTCCGCCGCCAAGTCCCAAGACCGTGGGATGAAGGAAAGTTTCGCCGCCCTTCTGGAAGAGTCGCTCGGCACGAGCGAGAGCCTCGAAGGCACGGTGGTTAAGGGCACCGTTCTCAACATCGAGAACGACATGGTGCTCATCGACGTTGGTCTGAAGTCCGAAGGCCGGGTCGCGCTGAAGGAATTCGCCGTCCCCGGTCAGCCGGTTGAGCTGAAGATCGGCGACACGGTCGAGGTCTACCTCGAGCGCATGGAAGACAAGCACGGCGAAGCCATGCTGTCGCGCGAGAAGGCCAAGCGCGAAGAGGCCTGGACCCAGCTGGAGCGTGCGTTCACCGAACAGCAGCGCGTCACCGGCATCATCTTCGGCCGCGTCAAGGGCGGCTTCACGGTCGACCTGTCGGGCGCCGTGGCCTTCCTGCCGGGCAGCCAGGTGGACATCCGCCCGGTGCGCGACATCTCCCCGCTGATGGGCACCCCGCAGCCCTTCCAGATCCTGAAGATGGACCGCTCGCGCGGCAACATCGTCGTGTCGCGTCGCGCCGTTCTGGAAGAGAGCCGCGCCGAGGCCCGTTCGGAGCTGGTGGCCAACCTCAAGGAAGGCCAGGTTCTGCAGGGTGTGGTCAAGAACATCACCGACTACGGCGCGTTCGTGGATCTGGGTGGTGTCGACGGCCTGCTGCACGTCACCGACATCGCCTGGCGCCGCATCAACCACCCCTCGGAAGCCCTGCAGATCGGCCAGACCGTTACGGTCCAGGTCGTCCGCTTCAACTCCGAAACCCAGCGCATCAGCCTGGGCATGAAGCAGCTTGAGGCTGATCCGTGGGAAGGCGTGGAAGCCAAGTACCCGGTCGGCGCCAAGTTCAAGGGCCGCGTCACCAACATCACCGACTACGGCGCCTTCGTGGAGCTGGAGCCCGGCATCGAGGGTCTGGTGCACGTCTCCGAGATGTCCTGGACCAAGAAGAACGTCCACCCCGGCAAGATCGTCTCCACCTCCCAGGAGGTCGAGGTCATGGTGCTGGACGTGGATCCGCAGAAGCGCCGCATCTCCCTGGGCCTCAAGCAGTGCCTGGACAACCCGTGGGAGACGTTCGTCGACAAGTTCCCGGCCGGCACCGAGCTGGAAGGCGAGGTCAAGAACATCACCGAGTTCGGTCTGTTCGTTGGTCTGCCGGGCGACATCGACGGCATGGTCCACATGTCCGACCTCGACTGGAACAAGTCGGGTGAAGAGGCCATCCAGGACTACAAGAAGGGCGATCACGTCCGCGTGAAGGTCCTGGACGTCGACGTGGAAAAGGAACGCATCAGCCTGGGCATCAAGCAGCTGGCCAGCGATCCGTTCGAAGCCACCGTCGCCGGCGTCAAGAAGAACGACGTCGTCACCTGCACCGTCACCGCCATCACCGAGGGCGGCATCGAGGTGTCGGTCGTCGACGGCTTCACCGGCTTCATCCGCAAGTCCGACCTGTCGCGTGAGCGTTCCGAGCAGCGCCCGGACCGTTTCGCCGTCGGCGAGAAGGTCGACGCCAAGGTCACGCAGATCGATCGCGCCAGCCGCAAGATCGGCCTGTCGATCAAGGCGAAGGAAGTCGAGGAAGAGAAGCAGGCGATGGCCGAGTTCGGTTCGTCCGACTCGGGCGCTTCGCTGGGCGATATCCTGGGCGCCGCGCTGAAGCGCGCCCAGAAGGACAAGGACGAGGCCTGAGACTTGGTCCGTCAGGACTGAGTTTCAGGGCCCATCCGGGTCTTGAGTAGGAAAAGGCCGTCCCCGGGCAACCGGGGGCGGCTTTTTTCTTATCCAGCCGGCTTGGCCGGACGGAGGAGCTCGACGGGGAGGGCCCCCGAAAGGCTGAGTTCAATCAGCGATAATGCAAGAGTATGAAGACCTTACCCTTGCCAGGACGGGTCCGCTCCGGCACAGTTGAGGGAGGACGGGCGGCGACGGAGGCCGTGACCCCGACCCCACGGGGGCCTAGCCGAGGCCTGCCACCAGGGGAAGCGGGGCGCGGTATCAGGACCTGCTAGGCGTGGGTGGATGTACGCCCAGGCCGTCGGCCTGCCGGGAGGCACCAACGACACGATAAAGATAGCGTTCCCGCGAGACCGGGACCGATTGCCCAAGGGGGAATTGCCGATGACCAAGTCGGAACTCATCATGCGGCTGGCGGAACTCAATCCGCACCTCTACCAGCGCGATGTGGAAAAGATCGTCACCACCATCTTCGACGAGATCACCGAGGCTCTGGCCCGGGGTGACCGGGTGGAGTTGCGCGGCTTCGGTGCCTTCTCCGTGAAACGGCGCGACGCCCGTACCGGCCGCAACCCCCGCACGGGCCAGGCGGTGGACGTGGATGAGAAGTTCATTCCCTTCTTCAAGACGGGCAAGCAGCTGCGTGAGCAGTTGAACACCGACTGATAGCCCCCATCTGTGGGACCCGGTCCCGGCGGTTCCGTCGGGACCTTCTCGGCGCCGCCCCAGGGGCCGCCCCATCCGGGGGCGGTCCAGGGCGGCCGTTGCCAGTGGAGCGGCCAGTGCTGCGTTACCTTTCCTGGATCGTGTCCATACCCCTGGCCCTCGTCGCCATCGACTTCGCCATCGTGAATGAGGAGTTGGTGCGCCTGACGCTGTGGCCGCTGGACGGCGCGGTGGTGGCGCCGTCCTTTGCGGTGGTGTTCGTGTCCCTGCTGGTGGGCTTCCTCGCCGGCGGCCTGATTTCCTGGCTGTCGGCCGGCAAGCACCGCCGGGCCCTGCGCAAGGAGCGGGCGCGGGGCGACCAGCTGCAGCGCGACCTGGACGCGGCCCGCTTGCACGCGGCCGATCTGGAAAAGCGCATTGCCGCCGCCGACCGGGCCGCGGGTGCGGCGGCGGCCCCGCCCGCCGACGTGCGGGTGATGTCGCTGCGCTAGTTGGCTTGCCCTCAAGCGCCGGGCGCGGCCATCCGGCCGCTTGGCTTCCTCGTTTTCCAGTCCGCTGACACTCTCCGGAAAACTGTGGCGGATGCGGTCGCATCCTGCAGCGGCATGAAATGATTTCATGCCGCTGGTTTGACGTGTTGGGTTACAGGCGGCTCTCAGCGGCCCGCCTTTTCCTTTTCCGTTTTCGCCGCCTCATCCGCCAGACGCTTGTCCAGGCGGGCGGTCACCGCCTCGCCGTAGCGATGGCAGGCGGTCTCGTCCACCAGGGGCAGGGTGGCGTTGGGGCCCAGGCGCTTCCACATCTGCGAGGCGTCGGGATGGGGCGTCAGCAGGATGTCGCAGGGCAGGGCGGCCATGGTGGCGATGGCTTGGCGGAAGCGGGCCAGCACCCCCGGATGCGCTGCCTCGTCCGAATAGCGGTAGACGTCGTCGGTGTAGGCGCTGAGGCTGTCGGCGTAGACGATGTGGTGGCAGCGGCCATCCTGGCAGCTGTCCCAGGTCCAGGTGGTGGCGCCCGGCGTGTGGCCCGGCGTGGCATGGGCCGTCAGGCGGATGGGGCCCAGGGTCACCTCTTCCCCGTCCTTCAGGCGCTTCACATGCGGGATGGCGGGGAAGGCCTCGATGCTCAGGTACTGCGGGTCGCCCCGGTCGCCCTTGCCGTGCTCCAGCGCGCCGGCCGCGGCCGACAGGGCCATGACCGTGGCACCCGAGTCCCGCTGCAACTGGGCGATGCCCCCGGCGTGGTCCAGGTGCTCATGGCTGTTCAGGATGATGCGCACATCCTCCACCTTGAAACCCAGGGCGCGGATATTGGCCTCGATCAGCGGGGCCGCCTTCTCCGTGGCGCCGTCGATCAGCACATGGCCTTGTGGCGAGGTGATGAGGATGGAGGACAGGCCGCAGGTGCCGACGTACCACGTATCGGCATAGATATGCAGCGGCGCCGCCGGCATGTTCCAGTCCGCCCCCTCCGGACAGGCCGCCGCCGGCTGCGTCATCGTCCGCGGCGTCGGCTCGGCAGCCCCGACCTCGGCAGCCATGACGGGGGCGGCAACGCCGCACAACAGAAGGGCGGCGAGGGCGAGGCGCAGGGTCATGGGAGGCGGTCCGAGGTCTTGGGGAGGGGAAACTTCCGCGTGTGTGACCGCCAATTCTGGCTAAAAAAGGGCCGGTGCGTCACTCGCCACGCACTAGATGGTAGCGTTTTCCGCTACCGGGGCCGGCGCTTGCGGCCGCGCCAGTCGGGCTTGCGGCTGCCCTCGCCGGCCGGCCGGTTGGCAGCGGCCTTGGGCGGGCGGTTTCCGCGCACGGCGCGGTAGCGGGCCACCAGGGCGATAAAGGGTGCGCGCAGCCGCTCCACCAGTGTGTCGTCCCCCTCCAGCTTGGCCAGGGCGAAGGCGCCGGCCTCAAGCGTCGACACGCTTTCGCGCCGGGGCTCGCGGCGCAGGTTGCCGTAGGCGGAAACGAAATCCGGATGGACGATCAGGCGGCGCAGCTTCAGCAGCCAGGCGTTGCGCCACCATAGGGCCTTGGCCTGCGACCAGGACCCGTCCAGCAGGATGATGCCCTCCAGGTCGGCCAGCACGGTGGGGTCCTCCACCGTCTGGCCCTTCCTGTCCACAAGGCGCAGGGTACCGGGCTGTGTGGCGACGGCGTCGTCGCCCGAGCCCATGTACAGCACGGCCCAACGGCGCGGGTCGGCCTCTCTGCCCAAGGCTTTCGCCAAATTGGGCCAGGACAGCCCCACCTTCAGCCGGCCGCGCGCCAGGCCCAGGGTCAGCAGCCGGGCGCTGCCCAGTTCCACGTCCTGTTCCTGGGGATGCTGCAGCACCAGCACCTCCAGCCGAGTCTCGATGGGCGTGATACCTTCGCAAACGCAGAGGTCCAGTGGCTTGGCGCAACGGGGACAGGCGGCCGGGGCGGCGGCGGCGGGCTGGGGGGCGGCGTCTTCCGCCGGCGGCACGGTGTCGTCGGTCATCTCAACCAGCGTTCTCTTCCATGAAACGGGCCATGCGCATGGGCGTCGGGTTCCGCGCCATGGTCCTTCCCGCAGCCGCCTCCCGTGATGGGGTTAAGTCGCCTGCGACGATGACGCCTGAGCGCCGGGGCTTGACGGCGGGACCGACAAGCGTTGACGTGGACCCGGCGGGGCCCTCCCGTCAAGATTCTAGCACAGCCTACCCCGGTATAGAGCCATGGCCACCGTCACCGTCCTGCCCCGCCGCTTCACCTCCCCGCCCACGCTGGAAGAGATCGAACGCCTGGCCACCGACGCCATCGCGTCCATCCCGCCCGAGCTGCGGGTGCACATGGGCAACCTGGTGGTCCATGTCGCCGAATTCCCGGATGAGGAGACGGAACGGGAGATGGGGTTGGAAACCCCGTTCGACATCCTGGGCCTCTACCGTGGCGTCTCCCTGCCCCAGCGTGGCGCCAACGACGCCAGCCACGGGCCGGACATGATCTTCCTCTACCGCCGGCCACTGCTGGACTATTGGTGCGAAACAGGGGAGGATCTGGGCGATCTGGTGCTGAACGTCATGATCCACGAGATCGGCCACCATTTCGGCTTCACGGACGACGACATGTACGGCATCGAGGCCAACGACCCCTGAGTTTAGGGGGTACCGATATAAGAAACGATGGGCAGGCGGCTTTGGTGCCTCCGGCCGAAAGAAGGGGATGGGGTTATGGCGGCCTTCGTGTGGACCGGCCTGGTCACGCTTCTGGCGTTGTTCGTCTATTTCTGGACCATCGGACAGGTCAGTCGGGCACGCACCCGGCATGGGGTGGAGGCGCCGTCCGTGGATGGCCCGCCGGCCTTCCAGCGGGTGCTGCGCGTTCAGGTGAACACCCTGGAACAGATCGTGCTGTTCCTTCCCAGCCTGTGGCTGTTCGCCAACATCTGGGGCGACCACCAGGCGGCGGTAATCGGCCTGGCATGGCCTATCGGCCGCGTGCTGTACGCCGTGGCCTACTACGCCGATGCCAAGAAGCGCGCCGCCGGCTTCGGCCTGGCGCTGTTCGGGACCTCGGTGCTGCTGGTCGGCAGCCTCATCGGCCTGGTGCGCTACCTGCTGGGGATTTAACTGCCCGCCTGCAGCGTGGCGTCCGCCAGGCGGTAGTACAGGCCGTTGTCGTCATCACCCACCATGTGCAGCGTGCCGGTCAGGGTGATGGGCTCGTTGGTCATGGCGATGGGGGCGCTGGTCTTCACCTCCATCAGGTCGGCAGGGCCGGGCGGCGGGCAGAAGGGGCAGCTGGGCGCCATGGCGCTCAACAGGAAATGGCCGGACTTCTCCTTCTGCTCCAGCGGGATGATGAAGCCGGCGATGGTCAGGGGCTTGCCCTCCAGCGCCTGGACCTCCGGCCCGAAGGCGGCGCGCACGCGCAGCAGGCCGTTGTCCATGCTGTGCACTTCCTTGACGTCGGCCAGCTTGTCCCAGCCCAGGGTGGCCTTGGGGATGTTGGCCTGCACGGATGCCGCCGTGCCCGGTGCCGGTGCCGTGGGCGTGGCCGACGCCACCTTCTTGTCGGCCGCCAGGGCGGGCGTTCCGGCGACGGCGCTGGTGGCAATGACCGCCATCATCAGGGCGGCGGCGAATGTGCGCTTGGCCTGAACCGTCATGGCGAAATCCTTTCTCTCAACTGCCAAATGCTTTGTTGGCCCCCAATCGTGGCCGATTGAGGGCTGGGTGTGGAGCGGGGTCACCCCCGCGACAGCACCGCCGACACGTCCGTGCGATAGGCCTGGACGGCCGGAACCAGGGCGGCCAGCACCGACAGGCCGGCCGCCAGGACAAGAAGATAGGGTTCGGTGGCCGGAAACTGGAGTCCTGTGATGCCCATGTCGCGGGCCTGGGGCACCAGGCGGCCCGCCAGTTCCACCGCGCCATGGCCCAGCGCCAAGCCCAGCACAGTGCCGGCCGCCCCCATGGCCAGCGCCTCGGTCAGCAGCAGGCAGGAGACGCGCATGCGCGTGGCGCCCAGGGCGCGCATGACCGCCAGGTCATAGCGCCGCGCCTGGGTGGCGTTGTACAGCGCGACAAAGATGCTGAGCGCGGACGAGGCGACCAGCAGAAGGCCGAAACCCCGCACCGTGTCCGTGCCGATGCCCACCAGGGACAGCAGCCGCGTCATCTCCGCCGCCGGCGAGGCCGCCTGCATGGCGCTGCCGGTGTTGATGCGCCGGGGCAGCAGCGCGGCCGCGATGGGGGAGCGGTAGCGCAGCAGGACGGACGTCACTTCGCGTTCGGGTGGCGGCTGGGTCACCTGCTCGTGCTCTTCAGCATCGCCGTCGTGGTGATGATGGTGGGCGTCGTGCACCGCCCACACGCTGTCGATGGGGGTCAGCACCAGGCGGTCCACCACGCCGCCGGTGGGGGCCAGAATGCCCACCACGGTATAGGGCATGCCCTCATGCACCGCCCCGCCGGCCGACAGGCCATGGTTGCCATTGAACTGATCGCCCACCTTCAGGCCGGCGGCCCGCGCCACCTGGGCGCCCACCGTCGCCTCCATGGGCGCCTGCCATAGCCGGCCGGTCGCCACCTGGGCATGGCGCAGGGCGACGAAGGCCGGGTCGGTGCCGACGATGCGGTATCCCCGGAAGCTGTCACCCAGGGCCAGGGGGACGGCCTGGGCCACCAGCGGGTCGGATGCCAGGGCCTGCGCCTGGGACAGCGGGATGTTCCCGGTGGGAATATCGATCTGGTACAGCGCGGACAGGATCAGCTGCAGCGGACTGCCCTTGGCGCCCACCACCAGGTCGACCCCGGCGGCATCCTTGGCCAGGCGGTCCTGCACTTGCGTGCCCACCAGGATCAGCACGACGATGGTGCCGGTACCCAGCGCCAGCAGCGCCACGTTCAGGCAGGTGGTAAGGGCCGTGCGTTTCAGGTACGCCCAGGCCAGGCCGAGGGTGGTCATGCCGCCTCCGTCACGGGGCTGAGCTTGGGCAGGTCCAGCCGGTCGGATATCCGGGCGCGGGTGCGCTCGTCATGGGTGGCCACCAGCAGGGTGGCGCCGCACACCTCCGCCTGTTCCAGCAAAAGGTCCAGCACCAGGGCGCAGTTCTCGTCATCTAGGGCCGATGTCGGCTCATCCGCCAGGATCAGCTTGGGCTGGGTGACCACGGCGCGGGCGATGGCCACGCGCTGCTTTTCCCCCTGGCTCAGATGCTCCGGCTTGGCGGCCAGGCGGTTGCCCAGGCCCACGCGGTCCAGCGCCCGGGCCACGGCCCCCGCGTCGCGCGACAGGCCGGCCAGCCAGCGGGCCAGATGCAGGTTCTGGCCCACGTCCAGCGCCGCGACCAGGTGCAGGGTCTGGAAGACGATGCCGATCAGGCGCCCCCGCAGATGGTCGCGGGCGGCGGCGTCCAGGTCCCACACCGCCTGGCCGTCCAGAAGGATGCGGCCCCCGTCCGGCCGCTTCAGGCCGGCCAGGGCATGGATCAGGGTGGTCTTGCCGCTGCCGCTGGGGCCCAGCAGCAGGCAATGCCGGCCCGCCTCCACCGACCACTGGGGAATATCCAGCACCGGCCGGCCCGCGATGGCGTGGCGCAGACCGGTGACGTCGATAAGGGGCATGGGACCTGTATCCTGCCGCGTTGCCGAACCCCGGCGGCTGCCACCGGCGGGACGGGCGCATCTTGGGCGGCGCCGCGACGTCCGGCAAGCGGGAAGGGGTGGGCCGGATGTCGCGGCCCTACCTTCTTGGAGAGGGGGACCGGGTGAGCATTTGATTCCCGTGTCCGAGGTTGCTACAGTCGCCGCAGATGTCTTGGCACTCCCGGAATAAGGGTAAGGCATTGGAAAATAATCGGAAAATTTCAATCCTGTTCGTTTGCACGGGCAACATCTGCCGTTCCCCCACGGCGGAGGGCGTGATGCGCCGCCGCCTGGCCATGGATGGCCTGGCCGACGATGTGACGGTGGCAAGCGCCGGCACCCACGGCTATCACGTGGGGGAGGCGCCGGACATCCGGGCGGTCGAGGCGGCGCGCCATCGCGGCGTCGATCTGTCGGCGCTGCGGGCCCGCCGCGTGGACGCGGATGATTTCGAGCGGTACGACATGGTGCTGGCCATGGACCGCGATCATCTGGATTTCCTGCGTCGCCTGGCGCCACCCAAACACCGCGACCGGGTGCAGCTGTTCCTGGACTACGCCCCCGACCATAAGGGTCACGACGTGCCCGATCCCTATTATGGGTCGGAGGACCAGTTCGACACCGTGCTGGACATGATCGAGGCCGCGGCCGACGGCCTGCTGGACGAGGTCCAGCGCCGGCTGGGGCGCAAGGCGGGCTAGGGAAACGGACTCGGCTTGGCGGGCCGGGGGCGCTATACCTAAGGGCCCCATCGTTCCCGTCCTACCGGATTTAGTGCCGTGCCCGATACCACCGATACCGCATCCCCGGCGTCCTCCGCCCAAGGCGTAACGCCCATGATGGCGCAGTACCTGGAGATCAAGGCCCAGCACCCGGGCGCCCTGCTGTTCTACCGCATGGGTGATTTTTACGAGATGTTCTTCGACGACGCGGTGGCCGCCGCTCGCGCGCTGGACATCACGCTGACCAAGCGCGGCCTGCATCTGGGGGAAGAGATCCCCATGTGCGGCGTGCCGGTGCATTCGCACGAGAACTATCTGTCACGCCTCATCCGCCTGGGCTTCCGCGTCGCCATCTGCGAGCAGACCGAGGACCCGGCGGAGGCGCGCAAGCGCGGTGGCAAGGCGGTGGTGCGGCGCGAGGTGGTGCGCGTCGTCACCCCCGGTACCATCACCGAGGACGGCCTGCTGGACGCCCGGTCCAACAACTACCTGGCGGCATTGGCCGAGGTGGGCGGCGCCCTGGGCCTGGCCTGGCTGGACCTGTCGACCGGGGAGCTGACCCTGCAGCCGGTGGAACGCGCGGCCCTGCCGGCCGCCCTGGCCCGCCTGGCGCCGGGTGAGCTGCTGGTGTCCGAACGCCTGACGCAGCAGCCGGAGCTGTTCGAGCTGTGGGCCGAGTGGCGCGACCAGCTGACGGTGCAGCCTAACGCCCGATTCGACAGCGAGAACGGCCGCCAGCGCCTGCTGGACCTGTATGGCGTGGGCACACTGGACGCCTTCGGCAGCTTCAGCCGGGCGGAGGTGGCGGCCGCCGGCTCCCTGGTCGATTATGTGGAACTGACGCAAAAGGGCCGGGTGCCCCGCCTGGACCGGCCGCGCCGCCTGGCGCTGGGCGCGGTCATGGAGATCGACCCGGCTTCCCGCCGCAACCTGGAACTCAGCCGCACGCTGACGGGGGAAAAGCGCGGCAGCCTCCTGGGCGCTATCGACCGTACGGTCACCGGTGCCGGCGCCCGCCTGCTGGCGGCCCACTTGGCCTCCCCCCTCACCGATCCCATCGCCATCGGCCGGCGCCTGGACACGGTGGCCTATTTCGTGGAGCAGGGCGGTTTGCGGGCCGACATCCGCGCGCACCTGGGCCGGGCGCCGGATATCGGGCGCGCGCTGTCCCGCCTCAGCCTGGGCCGGGGCAGCCCGCGCGACCTGGCGGGGGTGCGCGACGGCCTGGGCCGCGCCCGTGACATCTGCGACACCTTCCCGGCCGAGGCGCTGCGCGGCGCCCTGGAACCGCCGCTGCCCCCAGGCCTTCTCGACGCCCTGCACGGCGTGAAGGTGCCGGCCGACCTGGTGTCCATGCTGGCGGCGGCCCTGGGCCCGGACCTGCCGCTGAACGCCCGCGACGGCGGCTTCATCGCCCAGGGCTATTCGGCCCCCCTGGATGAACTGAAGGAGTTGCGCGACGACTCGCGCCGCCTCATCGCCAACCTCCAGGCCCGCTATGCCGGGGATACGGGCATCAGCACCCTGAAGATTCGGCACAACAACGTGCTGGGCTATTACATCGAGGTCACCGCCCAGCACGGCGACAAGCTGATGGCGGCGGAACAGCGCGGCACCTACATCCACCGCCAGACCCTGGCCAACGCCATGCGCTTCACCACGGTGGAGCTGTCGGACCTGGAACGTCGCGTGGCGGAGGCGGGCGACAAGGCGCTGGCCCTGGAACTGGCCCTGTTCGAGGAACTGACCCAGGCGGTCCTGGCCAGGGCCGACGACATCGCCTCCACCGCCCAGGCGCTGGCGTCGCTGGATGTGGCGACCTCGCTGGCCGACATCGCGGTGGAATGCCGCTGGTGCCGCCCGGTGGTGGACGACAGCCGCGAATTCCGCATCGTGCGCGGCCGGCATCCGGTGGTGGAGGCGGCACTGGTGGCCGCCGCCAGCGGGCCCTTCGTCGCCAATGACTGCGACCTGTCGGACGCCAACCGCCTGTGGCTGCTGACCGGCCCCAACATGGCCGGCAAGTCGACCTTCCTGCGCCAGAACGCCCTGGTGGCCGTGCTGGCGCAGATGGGCAGCTTCGTGCCCGCCGATGCCGCCCACATCGGTGCCGTCGACCGGCTGTTCAGCCGCGTGGGTGCCGCCGACGACCTGGCGCGCGGCCGTTCCACCTTCATGGTGGAAATGGTGGAGACGGCGGCCATCCTGAACCAGGCCACGGGGCGCAGCCTTGTCATCCTCGATGAGATCGGGCGTGGTACCGCCACCTTCGACGGCCTGTCCATCGCCTGGGCGGCGGTGGAGCACCTGCATGAGGTCACGCGCTGCCGCGCCCTGTTCGCCACCCACTACCATGAGCTGACGACCCTGTCGTCCAAGCTGCCGTCGCTGGCGTGCCACACCATGCGCATCAAGGAATGGCAGGGCGACGTGGTGTTCCTGCATGAGGTGGCCGCCGGCGCCGCCGACCGCAGCTATGGCATCCACGTGGCCCGCCTGGCCGGGCTGCCGGCCACCGTCATCAGCCGGGCGGAGGAGGTGCTGGCCATCCTGGAGGCGGGCGACCAAGGCAGCGCCGTGACGCGGCTGGCCGACGATCTGCCCCTGTTCAGCGCGCCCGTGCGCCGCGCACCGGAGCCCGCCGCGGCGCCGCCGCCAGAATCGCCGGCGCTGGCGGCGCTGAAGTCCGTTAGCCCGGATGAGCTGACGCCGCGCCAGGCGCTGGAAGAGCTGTACCGGCTGAAGGGGTTGTTGCAGGGCGCCCACTGAGGCGGGGCGGGCGCCTCATTCCTTGGGCAGCGTGGGGCCCTGGTCCGGCTTGGTGACGTCCACGAAGTCGCCGTCGATGACGGTGGTGGGACGGGCGGGGCCGCCATAGCTGCCGCCCCCATTCATTCCGCCCCCGGCTGTCCGCACGGTGAAGCGGGTGCCCGACAGCCGCTGGGCCTGGCCCAGCAGGGCGCGGCGCACCGGCGGGACCAGCAGGGCGACGCCGGCCACATCGCTGATGAAGCCGGGCACGGCGAACAGCACACCGGCGGTGGCCAGGCACAGGCCATCCCAGGCCTCCACCACCGGGGCCTGGCCCGGTGACAGCCCGGCGGCCTTGCGCAGGGCGTCCAGCCCCTGGCGCTGCACCAGCCACAGGCCGACGATGGTGGACAGCACCACCAGGGCCACGGTGCCCAGGACGCCCACCTTCTCCCCCACCCAGGCGAAGGCGGCGATTTCCGCCAGAAGATACGCGATGAGAAAAAGGGGAAGGCGCATAAGCTTGCTCTTTCTTCGGGCGCCGCCTATCTACAGCGAGAGGGCCGCCCGTAATGACAACCGGGTGTTCGGTCTTAACATGGTGGGGCGAGGGCCCCGTATCCAGGTGCCGATTGGGCCTGGAACGCGGGCTTATTTCAAGCGCCGGAGGTTCGAAGTCTGCAATGGGTGACAACTCCTACTTCTTCGAAATCATCATCTTCGCGATGATCGCCGTGTTCCTGGCCTATCAGCTGCACAAGGCGCTGGGCCGCAAGACGGGGGAGGAGCGTGAGCGCCCCAACCCCTTCACCGCCGTCCCTCCCGCGCAAGGGCCGACCACCCAGGGTCAGCAGGGCCAGGGTCAGCAGGGCGTGCGCCCGCCGCCCTTCCAGGGGGTGCAGCCCAAGGTGATCGAGGGCACCGCGCGCGACGTCACCCCGCCCGACTACGACGGCCCGCTGTCGCTGGAAGCCGGCCTCGCCCGCATCCACCAGGCCGATCCCAGCTTTGACGAGCGGCGTTTCCTGAAGGGCGCGGAAGGCGCCTTCGGCATCATCGTCGACGCCTTCGCCCGGGGCGATACCGGCGCCCTGCGCCCGCTGCTGGCCGACGCCGTCTACAACGACTTTGCCAAGGCCATCGAGGCGCGCGCCCGGGCGGGCGAGACGCTGGAGGCGCACATCCAGGCCTTCGACACCGTGGACCTGGTGCAGGCCCGCCTGCTGGAAGGCCAGGCCCTGTGCACGGTGAAGTTCATCACCCACCAGACCAACGTCACGCGCGATGCCCAGGGGCGGGTGGTGGACGGCGACGCCGAGCATCCGGCCGAGGTGGTGGACATCTGGACCTTCGCCCGCGACACCAAGTCGTCCGACCCCAACTGGCGCCTGGTCGAAACCCGCGTTCCGCATTAAGCGGGCGAATGGCGGCGCAAATCGCGATGCGCGCCGCATCCGGTGTTTCCTTCCGGCGGCGATCCGTTTTAAGGTCCGGCTCGACCTGACGATCCAGCCGCCCAGCGAGGAACCATTGCCCATACCGTGCCGGCCCGTTTTCGCCCGCGCGGCGCGCGGCGTGGCGGGCGCCCTGCTGCTGCTGACCACCGCCTGTTCCCTGTTCACCTCCGAAGAGCCGCCGCCGCCGGCCCCGGCGCCGGGGGCCAAGCTGGTGCTGCAGCCGGCCGCCTATGCCGACCTGCCCGGGTGGCAGGCTGACAGGGTGGTTGAGGCCGTGCCCGCCATCCTGCGTTCCTGTGACAAGATGCTGCGCCAGACCTCCGGTGTCGCGGGCAAGCCCCAGGACTGGAACGCCCCCTGCTCGGCCCTGAAGAACCTGCCGCCGGGGAACGAGGCCATGGCCCGCGCCGCGCTGGAACGCTGGTTCCAGCCCTGGCGCGCCACCGACAACGGCAATCCCGAGGGTTTGTTCACCGGGTACTATGAGGCGGAACTGCGCGGCAGCCGCACGCGCCACGGCCGCTACACGGTGCCGCTCTATCGCCGTCCGCCCGACCTGGTGATGGTCGACCTGGGCGAGTTCCGCGACAGCCTGAAGGGCCAGCGCATCGCCGGCCGGGTGACGGACGGCAAGCTGAAGCCCTACGAGGACCGCCGCCGTATCGATGCCGGCGCCCTGACCGGCAAGGGGTTGGAGCTGGTGTGGCTGGACGACGCCGTCGATGCCTTCTTCCTGCACATCCAGGGCTCTGGCCGGGTGGTGCTGGAGGAGGGGGGCGAGATGCGCGTGGCCTATGACGGGCAGAACGGCTGGCCCTATGTCGCCATCGGCCGCCAGATGGCGGCGGATGGCAAGCTGGACCGCGACGCTGTCACCATGCAGTCCATCCGCGCCTGGTTGGCCGCCAACCCGGCGCAGGCCCAGGCCACCATGGAAGGCAACCCGTCCTACGTCTTCTTCAAGCCGCTGGAGGGGGACGGCCCCCTGGGCGCCCAGGGCGTGGCGCTGATCCCCGGCCGCTCGCTGGCGGTGGACCATACCTACGTGCCTTACGGCCTGCCCGTCTGGCTCGACGTCACCGACCCGGAGGACGGGGACAAGCGCCTGTCCCGCCTGATGGTGGCGCAGGACACCGGCGGCGCCATCCAGGGACCTGTGCGCGGCGACGTGTTCTGGGGTCACGGGCGTGAGGCGGAGAGCCGCGCCGGCGTGATGAAAAGCCGGGGCGGCTATTGGCTGCTGCTGCCACGCACGGTGACGCCGGCCAACATTGCCGCCGGGCCCGGACCGTCTTCATGAGCCGCCAGCGCCGCAGTCCGACGTCGGAGGAAATCCGCCTGTGGCGTGAGGTCATGCGCGACGCCGCCCCGCTGCGCCGGGGCGCTCCCCTGCCGCCGCCCCCGCCCGCGCCGGTGGCGGCCGCCACCGCCGTGCCCGCCGCCCCGCCGCTGGCGTCGGCGCCGGCGGCCAAGCCCGTTCCCGCCGCCCCTCTGGTCCATCCCCCGCTGGTCTTCGGCGCCCGCGCCGGTCTGGACCGCCGCACCGACGACCGCTTGCGCCGGGGCCAACTGGTCATCGATGGCCGGCTGGACCTGCACGGCATGACCCAGGCCGAGGCGCACGGCGCCCTGAACGCCTTCGTCGCCCGCGCCCACCGCGAGGGTCGGCGCACCCTCCTGGTCATCACCGGCAAGGGCTCCGGCGGCGGCGTCCACATGGGCACCGACCGGGAAAAGGGCATCCTGCGCGTGGCGGTGCCCCGCTGGCTGGGGGAGGCGCCCTTGCGCCCCCTGGTGCTGGCCATCCGCCAGGCCCAGCCGCAGCATGGTGGTGGCGGCGCGCTCTACGTGCTCCTGAAGCGGCAGCGTCCATGACCCCCTTCGGCCAGCGGATGCGTGAGCTGCGTGAGCAGCACGGCCTGGCCCTGAAGGACATGGCCGCCGCCCTGCACATCTCCTCCGCCTACCTCTCCGCCTTGGAGCACGGTCGCAAGGGCACGCCCTCGCCCATGCTGGTGCGCCAGATTTGCGGTTATTTCGGCATCATCTGGGACGAGGCGGAGGAGATGGAACGCCTGGCGCAAATGTCCGACCCCCGGGTGGTGGTGGACACCAGCGGCCTGCACCCCAAGGCGACCCTGGCCGCCAACCGCTTGGCGCAGCGCATCGGCAAGATGGACGAGGCCACGTTAGATCGGCTGCTGGCGCTGATCGGGCCGGCCTGACCAGATGCCCTCTTTCCCGCCGCTGCTTCATGCGACGAAACGGGCTGCGCGGCGAAACGGGGCAGCCCTGCAGTCGATTCCACTCGAACCGGGCGGGGCGCTCGGTTTAGAATGTTTATAGTTTCCCGTCTTTACCGGCGGCCGGTTCACCATTTCCGTCTTTTGGGAGCGTCCCCATGCCATCGCGTCTTGAACAGCTTTGCATCCAGAAGGGCCTCAAGATGACCGAGCAGCGGCGGGTGATCAGCCGCGTGCTGTCCGAGGCCATGGACCATCCGGATGTGGAGCAGGTGTACCGCCGCGCCGTGGAGATCGATCCCAACATCTCCATCGCCACGGTCTACCGCACCATGCGGCTGTTTGAGGAAGCCAACGTCATCGAGCGGCTGGACTTCGGCGACGGCCGCGCGCGGTACGAGGAAATCCGGGATGAGCACCACCACCACCTGATCGACCTGCAGTCGGGCGAGGTGATCGAGTTCCGCAATGAGGAGCTGGAGCGTCTGAAGGAAAAGGTGGCGGCGGAGCTGGGCTATGAGCTGATCGGCCACCGCCTGGAACTGTATGGCGTGCCGCTGAACCGCGCCAAGCGCTCCTGAGGTTCCATCCCATGGCTTGCCGCGAGGATGCCACGTCCGACTGTTGCCGCCCCGCCGTCGTGCGGGCGTACCAGGAGATGCGCGGCAAAGGCCAGCCGGAGAAGTTCTGCCTGGAGGCGGCGATCACCGTCTACCGCTGGCACCACCCCAGCCCGGACGACCTGCCGCCCGAGGTCATGGCCATGGTGACCGGCTGGGTGCACGACGGCCTGCGGCACTGAGCGGGCAGGGAAGGGCATGGAAACGGTGTTCGACTGGCATGCCGACCCGATCGACCGCTCCACCCCAATCACCGCCGGCTATCGAGCCACCCAGAACGTGCGGCGCTTCTTACGCCGGGAGTGCGGGGAGCATTTTAGGTTCGACCGTCCCTTCATGGCCTGGATGAAGGCCGCCGTGGGGCGGACCATGGGCGATGCCGCCGATGAATGGCTGCGGCGGGACCGGGCCTGACCGGCGTGGGTGACGTCCGTCACCCTGGCAGCACCCTGCCCCTGCGCCCCTTGCACTGGTCAAGGCGTCTGGCCGCCCGTATGGTCCGGCGCCATCAGCAGCCCCCCAGCAGAGGCGACGCCCCATGATTCCGCGCTACAGCCGCCCCCAGATGGTCAAGATTTGGGAACCGGAGAACCGGTTCCGGATCTGGTTCGAGATCGAGGCCCACGCCTGCGACGCGCAGGCCGAGCTGGGCGTCATCCCCAAGGAGGCGGCGGCAGCCGTATGGGAGCGCGCCAAGTGGGACGTGGCCCGCATCGATGAGATCGAGCGCGAGACCAAGCACGACGTCATCGCCTTCCTGACCAACCTGGCGGAGCATGTCGGCCCCGAGGCCCGCTTCGTCCACCAGGGCATGACCTCCAGCGACGTGCTGGACACCTGCCTGGCGGTGCAGCTGAAAGAGGCGACCGACCTGCTGCTGGCGGACATGGATGCCCTGCTGGCCGCCCTGGCACGCCGGGCGCAGGAACACAAGTATACCCCCAGCATCGGCCGCAGCCACGGCATCCATGCCGAGCCGGTGACCTTCGGCCTGAAGCTGGCCGGCCACTACGCCGCCTTCAAGCGCGGCCGTGATCGCCTGGCCGCCGCCCGGGATGAGATCGCCACCTGCGCCATCTCCGGCGCCGTCGGTACCTTCGCCAACATCGACCCCCGGGTCGAGGAGCATGTGGCCGCCAAGCTGGGCCTGACGGTGGAGCCGATGTCCACCCAGGTGATCCCGCGCGACCGTCACGCCATGTACTTCGCCGTCCTGGCGGTCATCGCCGCCAGCATCGACAACCTGGCCACGGAAGTCCGCCACCTGCAGCGCAGCGAAGTGCGTGAGGCCGAGGAATATTTCAGCCCGGGCCAGAAGGGCTCGTCGGCCATGCCGCACAAGCGCAACCCGGTGCTGTCGGAAAACCTGTCGGGCCTGTCCCGCCTGATCCGCAGCCATGTGGTGCCGGCGCTGGAGAACGTGACCCTGTGGCATGAGCGCGACATCAGCCACTCCTCGGTGGAGCGCGTCATCGCCCCCGACGCCACCATCGCCCTGGACTTCGCCCTGTCCCGCCTGACCGGCATGATCGACAAGCTGGTGGTCTATCCGGAAAACATGCAGCGCAACCTGGACATGCTGGGCGGCCTGCACAACAGCCAGCGCGTCCTGCTGGCCCTGACCCAGGCCGGCATGAGCCGCGAGGACGCCTATCGCGCCGTGCAGCGCAACGCCATGCCGGTGTGGCTGGAGGGCAAGGACTTCCGCACCCTGCTGAAGGCGGACGCCGACGTGGCCAAGCACCTGACGGCCGAGCAGATCGACGGCGCCTTCGACCTCGACTACCACACCAAGCACGTCGACACGGTGTTCAAGCGCGTGTTTGGCGAGTAAGGCGTCCGGCATGAAGACCAGCCTCATGCCGGTATAGGACGCGACCGCGTCCGCCGGAGCGTTTTGGGAAGCGAAGCGGACTGAAACGCGAGGAAGCCAAGCCGGCGGATGCCGGCGCCCGGCGTCTGAGGGAACACGAAAAAAGGGGCGCTCCCGTATGGGGCGCCCCTTTTCCTATTCCCCGTGATCCTGGAGCGGATCAGGCGGTCATCATCTGTTCGCGGGCCACTTCCAGCGTGTGCTCCATCTCCTTCTCCACGCGGTGGGCGGAGATGTCGACGCCCTTGGCGGTGAAGTCGGCCATGATGCGGGCCAGCACGTCCTGGTGGCCGGGCTCGCGCAGGTCTTCCGAGACCATTTCCTTGGCGTAGGCGGCGGCCTCGTCGCCCGTCAGGCCCAGGTGCTGGGCGGCCCACTCACCCATCAGGCGGGCGCGGCGGACGTAGATGCGGAACAGCAGTTCCTCGTCATGCTTGAACTTGGCCTCGAAAGCCTGTTCGCGTTCGTCAAAGGTCGTCATCGCTATTCCTCGAAGCACAGCTCTGGGTGGTTTCGATTTCCCCCGGCAGCCTTATATATCGGGTGGTCGCTTGCGGTCTACAGCCCCCGGGGCAATACGCCGCCCCCGGGGCATTTCCCGAAGCGGCGCCAATACTCTGTCAGGTGCCTTCATCCCATGTGCAGCGTCATCCTTCTCCGCCGTCCCGGCCACGCCTGGCCCCTGATCGTCGCCGCCAACCGCGATGAGATGAACAATCGTCCCTGGCTGCCTCCCGCCC
The DNA here is from genome assembly GCF_007828035.1 of Nitrospirillum amazonense. Classification (GTDB taxonomy): domain Bacteria; phylum Pseudomonadota; class Alphaproteobacteria; order Azospirillales; family Azospirillaceae; genus Nitrospirillum; species Nitrospirillum amazonense. The sequence continues at coordinate 696,673 of NZ_VITV01000004.1, forward strand.
GCCACTGGCCCGACCGGCCGGAGGTGGTGGCCGGCAAGGATGAGCTGGCGGACGGCAGCTGGTGCGGCCTGAACGACACCGGCGTCCTGGCCGCCGTGCTGAACCGCGAGGGCTCGCTGGGCCCGGCGGCCGGCAAGCGGTCGCGCGGGGAACTGGTGCTGGAGGCGCTGGACCATGCCGACGCCCCGGTGGAGGCGCTGTCGGATTTGGACACCCGCGCCTACCGCCCCTTCAACCTGCTGCTGGCTGACAATCGCGACGCCTGGCTGCTGGAACATACGGGGGAGGCGGGGCGCAACCGGGTGCGGGTGACGCCTATCCCCGAGGGCGTCTCCATGATCACCGCCCGCGGCTTGAACGCCGCGGATTGCCCGCGCACCCGGCGCTACCGCCCCCTGTTCGCCGCCGCCCCCGCGCCGGATCCTGAGACCGATCACTGGGCGGAATGGGAGATGCTGCTGGCCAGCCGCGTCAGCGGCGCGGGCGATAATCCGCGCGAGGCGATGTGCATCGTGACTCCACAGGGGTTTGAAACCACCAGCAGCTCCCTCATCGCCCTGCCGGCCATGGACCGCGCCGGGGTGCTTCCCCGCTGGCGCTTCGCCGCCGGCCGGCCGGACGAGGCACCTTTCCTTGATGTGGATCTGGGACGCGGGTTTGGGCCGATAAGTCCGACCGTATAGGCGCCCGGCGTGGGGCGAGGGGTGCCTGACATTGTACAGGACCCCATTGCTTGCTATATCCTCGCCATCAGGGCCGGCCCTCGGGCGCGGGCGTTCCGCTATGCGCACGTCCGCCCGATGCCGCCCGCATCCGTTCGTTCGAAAGAAGTGATCCCATGTCTCGACGCCGGCGGATCTACGAAGGCAAGGCCAAAGACCTGTTTGAAGGGCCTGAGCCCGGCACGCTGGTTCAGTACTTCAAGGATGATACGTCCCATGAGCACAAGAAGGGCGTCATCACCGGCAAGGGCGTGCTGAACAACCGCATCTCCGAATACCTGATGACCCGCCTGGGCGAGATGGGGGTGCCCACCCATTTCGTCCGCCGCCTGAACATGCGCGAGCAGCTGGTGCGCGAGGTGGAGATCATCCCGGTCGAGGTGGTGGTGCGCAATGTCGCCGCCGGCTCGCTCAGCAAGCGCTTCGGCATTCCCGAAGGCACGCAGCTGCCCCGCTCCATCATCGAGTTCTATTACAAGTCCGACGAGCTGGGCTGCCCCATGGTGTCGGAGGAGCACATCACCGCCTTCGGCTGGGCGGGGCCCCAGGACCTGGACGACATGCTGTCGCTCAGCCTGCGCATCAACGACTACCTGTCCGGCCTGTTCCTGGGCACGGGCCTGAAGCTGGTGGACTTCAAGGTGGAGTTCGGCCGGCTGTGGGACAATGACGAGATGCGCATCGTCCTGGCCGATGAGATCAGCCCGGACAATTGCCGCCTGTGGGACATCAAGACCAACGAGAAGCTGGACAAGGACCGCTTCCGCCAGGACCTGGGCAAGGTCGAGGAAGCCTACCAGGAAGTGGCCCGCCGCCTGGGCATCCTGCCCGAGGGCGGCCCCGGCGACGTCAAGGCGCCCAAGCTGATGCAGTGAAGTTCCGGTCCCGGGGGCGATTTCGCCCCCGGGCCTTTTCATATCCCTCGTTTTGCGTAGAACCAACCAGGAAGCATCGATCATGAAGGCCAAGGTTACCGTCACGCTGAAGCACGGCGTCCTCGATCCCCAGGGCAAGGCCATCGGCCACGCCCTGCAGACCCTGGGCTTCGACGGCGTGGGCGAAGTCCGTCAGGGCAAGCTGATCGAGCTGGACCTGGAAGAGACCGACCCCGCCAAGGCCAAGGCGGCGGTGGAGTCGATGTGCCAACGCCTGCTGGCCAACACCGTCATCGAGAACTACGCCATCGAGCTGGTCTGAGTCCCGGTCCGGGGCGGCGCCCGGCCGCCCCGGTGCCCCTTATTCCGTCGGTTTCAGGCCGGCGATGAAATAGCCCAGCGCCCGGTCGAACGCGGCGTCCGGGCTGTCGCTCAGGACGCCGGCCATCGCCGCCGCCATCAGCGGCGCGTCGGGCCCCACCTCCGGCAGGGTCTGGCCGGCGCGGTCGGGCGCGTCCGTGGCCCGCGCCTGTTCCTCCAGCACCCATCCCACGACGAAGCGCGACAGCGCGATCATGATGCACAGCGCGTCCGCCGGGGCGAAGCCGTGCCGGCACAGCAGGCCCACCTGCGCCTCCGCCAGCGGCATCTGTTCCGCCAGCGGGCCGGTGCCGGCGTGCACGCGGGCGCCGTCGCGATAGGCCAGCAGGGCGTGGCGGAAGCTGCGGACGTTGAGCGTCAGCCACGCCCGCCAGTCCGTCTCCCCCTCCGGTGGCCACACATGCTTGTGCTGCGCCAGCATGGCCACGGCCATGGCGTCCAACAGCGCGCGCTTATTACGGAAATGCCAATACAGGGTGGGCGACTGCACGCCCAGGCGCGCCGCCAGCAGGCGGGTGCTGAGCCCGTCCATCCCCACCTCGTTCAGCAGATCCAAGGCCGCGCGCACCACCGTGTCGCGGGTCAGTTTGCCCTCTGGCCGCATGCCATCCTCCATTCGCGCTTGACTCTCTATCATCGATAGGGAAAATGCAACTCTATCAGTGATAGGGATTTGAAGGCGTGGCGTCATGAACAAGGCGTTGTATGTGGTTTTCCTGGCCATGGCGCTGGATGCGGTGGGCATCGGCATCATTATGCCCATCCTGCCGGGACTGTTGCGCGAAGTGACCGGCACGGACGATGTGGCGCCGCTCTATGGCCTGCTGCTGGCGATCTTCGCCCTGATGCAGTTCTTCTGCGCCCCGGTGCTGGGCGCGCTCAGCGACCGCTACGGTCGGCGGCCCATCCTGCTGCTGTCGCTGATCGGCGGGGCACTGGATTATTTGGCCCTGGCGTGGTCGCCCAACATCTGGGTGGTGGCGGGCGGCCGCATCCTGGCCGGCATTACCTCCGCCAACATGGCGGTCATCACCGCCTACATCACCGACACGACGGAAGAGGCGGGGCGGGCCAAGCAATTCGGGCGCATGAGTGCCGCCTTCGGCGTCGGCTTCATCGCCGGCCCGGCCTTGGGCGGCCTGCTGGGCATGGTTTCGCTGCGAGCGCCCTTCCTGCTGGCGGCCGGCTTGAACGGCCTGAACTTCCTGCTGGCGCTGCTGGTGCTGCCGGAGTCGCGGCCGGCGACAACGGAGCGCGCGCCCATCAAGCTTGGCGCCTTGAACGCCTTCGGCTCCCTGCGCTGGGCCGTCGGCGTACCGATCCTGGCGCGGCTGCTGGTGGTTTATGTCCTGGCGGAAGGGGCGGGCCAGCTGGCGGCCTCGCTCTGGGTGCTGAACGGCCAGGACCGATTCGCCTGGGACGCGTCGGTGGTGGGCTGGTCGCTGGCGGCCTTTGGTTTCCTGCACGCCATTGCCCAGACCTTCGTGACGGAACCGGTGACCCGCCGGCTGGGTGAACGGGGCGCCTTCATCCTGGCGGCGGTGGCGGACGGCGTGGCCTATGCCGTCATGGCCTTCGCCACCCATGGCCTGGCCGTCTTCCTCATCATGCCGCTGCTGTCCCTGGGTGGCATCGTCGGGCCGGCCCTTCAGGCGCTTATGTCCTTCCGCGTCGGCCAGGACCGGCAGGGTGAACTGCAGGGCACGCTGGCGGCGCTGGGTAGCCTGGTGGGTATCGGCGGCCCGTTGCTCTTCACCGCCGTCTATGGCGCCACCCGGGCCAGCATGCCGGGTGCCGTCTGGCTGCTGGGCGTGGCGGCCTATGCCATCGCCGTTCCGCTGCTGCCCAGCCGCCGGGCCCTGGCGCCCACTGGGACACCAGCCGGCACGCCGGCGGGGGAATGAGGCGCGCGCTTCGCCCCGCGCGTCAGTCGGCTTTCGGTCCCACCCTTTCCGCCTCGTCCCGGTCCGCCTGGCTGGCGCCGGCGTGGACCAGCAGGTTGTCACGCAGGCGGCTGACCGTCTTCTGGATCACCTTGAACTCTTCCGGTGTCAGGCCGCTGGCCTTCACCAGATTGCGCTGCCCCCCCTTTTCCCGCAGCTGGCGGCCGGCCGGGGTCAGGCTGACCCGCACCTGGCGCTCATCCGCCGGGTCGCGGCGGCGCTGCAGATAGCCCAGCGACTCCAGCTTCTTCAGGATGGGGGTCAGGGTGTTCGATTCCAGAAACAGCTTCTCACCCAAGCCGCTGACCGTCTGGTCGTCCTGCTCCCACAGGGCGACGATCGCGATCCACTGGGTATAAGTCACGCCCAGTTCATCCAAGATCGCCTTGTAGGCGCGGCCGTAAGCTAGGTTCGCGGAATAGACGGCGAAGCACAGGAAATCCGCCAGCTTCGGCTGGGGGGCGGAGGGCGCGGGGCTGTCTGGTGCCGGGGCATCAGGGGGTGTCATCGGCGTTCCTTCCGATAAGGGTGTCAAGGGGCCTGCCGGCCTGTCCTGCCCTATATAACACGGATGCGATTAAATCGGGAATTGACGCCGCATTGGAACAGGTCTATTAACAGCGTATACGATCTAAACGGACACGATTAAAATAGGAGCCATCGTCATGGCCTCGATCCTTCTGGCGTATCTGGCGGGTGTGTTGACCATCGCCGCCCCCTGCATCCTGCCGCTGCTGCCCATCGTCCTGGCCCCGGCCCTGTCGGACGGGGCCGGCTTCCGCCGCCGGGGGCTACCCCTGCTGATGGGGCTAACGGCGGCCTTCGCCGTGACGGCCAGCCTGGCGGCAGCGGGCGGCTGGGCGGTGGCGGCCAACCAGTACGGCCGGGCGATGGGTCTGGCCTTCGTGGCCCTGTTTGGCCTGGCCATGATGTGGCCGGCGCTGGCCGCCCGGCTGACGGCGCCGCTGGTGGCGGCGGGGGCGCGGCTGGCTGAACGGTTCAGCCCTGGCGCGGCTTCGGGGGTCGACAGGACCGTCGCTTCGTCGCTGGCCCTGGGCCTGGCCACCGGGCTGATGTGGGCGCCCTGCGCCGGGCCCATTCTGGGCCTGATCCTCAGCGCCGCCGCCCTGCATGGGCCCGGCCCCGATACCACGGTGGCGCTGTTCTTCTACGCCCTGGGCGCCGCCACGCCGCTGGCCGTCTTCATGATCGGCGGCGGCAGGCTGGTGCGCGCCCTGCCGCAGGGGGCCCTGCGCTGGGCCGAGGGCGTGCGCCGGGTGGCGGGTGGTGCCGTGGTCGCCACGGCGGCCATCAGCGCCGCCGGCCTGGACACCCGCCTGTTCCTGGGGGTGCCGGCCTTGCCCACCGACCGGGTGGAGCGCGCCCTGGTCAAGGTGTTGAGCGCCCATGACTCCGGCGTGGCCCATGCCGCCACCCTGCCGGCGGCGAACCCATCTCCACAACCCCCGCTGACCGGACCCCTGGCTGACGTGCTGAAGGCCAAGGCCTGGGTCAACACCCCCGGTCTGACATCGGGGGATCTGCGTGGCCATGTGGTGCTGGTGAACTTCTGGACCTATTCCTGCATCAACTGCCTGCGCACCTTACCGCATGTCCGCCAGTGGGCGGCGCAGTACAAGGACCGGGGCCTGGTGGTGGTGGGCGTGCACACCCCGGAGTTCGCCTTCGAACGCGACGTCGACAACATCACCAAGGCCGCCGCCACGCTGGACGTGACCTATCCGGTGGCGGTGGACAACGACTATCGCATCTGGCGCGCCTTCGACAACCAGGCCTGGCCCGCCCTGTACCTGGTGGGCGCCGATGGCCGCGTCATCTACCAGGCCTTTGGCGAGGGCGATTACGACAAGACGGAACGCGTCATCCGCAAGGCGCTGGCGGACGCCCAGGCCACGCCCGCTGCTCCGGGTCCCGCCACCGCAGTCAAGGTTGAGGGCACGCAGGCCGCCGCCGACCTCAACGACCTGGGCTCCCCCGAAACCTATGTCGGCTATGGCGAGGGCCAGCGCTATTCCGGTGGCGATGACATCGTGGCCGACGCCCCCGCCCGCTACCGCCCGGCCGGCAGCCTGCGCCTGAACCGCTGGACCCTGGGCGGCGACTGGACGGTGGGCCGGGAATTCGCCACGGCCGGCCAGGCCGGGGCTCGTATCGCCTACCGCTTCCACGCCCGCGACCTGCACCTGGTGCTGGCGCCAGGCGCCGATGGCCAGCCCGTCCGCTTCCGGGTGCGCATCGACGGTGCCGCCCCCGGCGCCGACCACGGCACTGACGTGGACGCCGACGGCGTGGGCACGGTGCGCGCCGCCAAGCTGTACCAGCTGGTCCGCCAAACCGGCCCGGTGGTCGATCACACTTTCGAGATCGAGTTCCTAGACCCCGGCGCCCGCGCCTACGCCTTCACCTTCGGCTAACACCCTGCCACGGCAGGCGCGCCCCGGGCCCTCCGCGCAGGCGGTGCTGGACGTGGTAACGCTCTAAACCAGCCCCTGGGCGCGGAAGCTGAAGTGCCGGCCCCGGCCGATGACCAGATGGTCATGCACCGATATCTCCAGGGCCTTGGCGGCGTCGGCGATGGCCTTGGTCATCTGGATGTCCGCCCGGCTGGGGCTGGGATCGCCGCTGGGGTGGTTGTGCACCAGGATGATGCCGCTTGCGCCCAGCTCCAGCGCGCGCTTCAGCACCTCGCGCGGGTAGGCCGCCGTCTGGTTGACCGTGCCGCGCTGCTGCACCTCGTCACGCAGCAGCGCGTGCCGGCCGTCCAGGAACAGCACGCGGAACTGCTCTACCGGCTCATGCGCCAGGGCGCCCTGACAGTAATCCAGCAGCTTCTGCCAGGACGACAGCACGGGGCGGTCCAGCAACTCCCGCCGTGCCATGCGCAGGGCGGCGGCGGCCACCACCTTGATGGCGCCGATGGCGGCGTCGCTCAGCTTGAACTCGTCACGCAAGGTGGCCACCGGCGCCGACACCAGCCCCCAGAAGGAACCGAAGCGGTCCAGCAGCTGCTTGGCCAGGGGCTTCACGTCGCGCCGGGGGATGGCCTGGAACAGCAGCAGCTCCACCAGCTCATAATCCTGCAGGGCTTCCGGGCCCTGGCTCAGAAAACGCTCGCGCAGGCGGTCGCGGTGGCCGTGATAGTGGGGCGGCGGTTCCTTCTCGGCGGCCGGCGTGGGCAGGTCCAATTCCAGTACGGCGTTCTTGTCGTGCTCGCGGCCCATGCCCCATCCCCCGTTACCCGCGCAGGCAGTATAGGCGGGGCGCGATGCACCTGCCAGAGGCGGCGCCCAGGATGGGGTGGGGAGACCTGGGTGGGGAAAATCGTCCCGGCAAAACCTGCCCTTCGCACGGCGGGCCGGAGGGGCTTGCCGGGGTGGGCCCGGACCGGCCCCAGCAGCGACTCGCGGGAATCGCTGCTCTATCCGCCCAGCCATTGCCTGGCATATCTATTGCTTTGGGGTTACTTCGCCTGACCAGAGGAGTCCAGCCGCGATGCCCCATCTCATTCCCCTGTCCACCGTCAAGACGGCGCGTGCCGACAAGTCACTGGCCGAGAGGTCCTATGGGTGCGGGGACGAGCGCGGCCTTGAGCCCTTGCCCGGCATTCCCCTGGTGGAGGAGGAGCGGCTGCGCCGCTACGCCCTGTCGCTGGGGGACGGCGCGCTGTCCGAGATTCTGACGCTCTACGCGGAATGCCTGGTGGACGCCGGCGGCGCCTTGGACCTAGCGCTGCAGCGCGGTGCCGTCGACGGCGTGCGCCACTACGCCTATCTGCTGACCGGCACGGCGGCGGAGATGGGGACACCCCGGCTGGCCCACATCAGCCGCTTTCTGGCACGCCGCGCCGGGCAAGGGGTGGCGGAGGCTGGCGCCCTGGCCTCCTTGCGCCAGGTGCTGGCCCAGACCCAGGCAGCGGTGGGCGATGTGCTGGAACATCATCTGCAGGTGGTGCAGGGACCGCAGGTCGCCCGTGCGTGATCCCGAAATCCAAAAGAAAACCCCGCCCGGGGCGACCTGGGCGGGGTTTGCCTTTCCGGCACAGGGCCGGTGATCAGGCCTTGGCCGCGTAGGGCGGCTGGTGGAAACCCGCCGGGGACAGGGTGAAGATCTCACAGCCGTCCTTGGTCACGCCCACCGTGTGCTCGAACTGCGCCGACAGGCTCTTGTCCTTGGTCACGGCGGTCCAGCCATCGGACAGAATCTTCACGTCATAACGGCCGATGTTGATCATGGGCTCGATGGTGAAGATCATGCCTTCCTTCAGCTCCGTGCCCTGGCCCGGCTTGCCGAAATGCAAGACGGACGGGGCGGTGTGGAACACCTTGCCCACGCCGTGGCCGCAGAAGTCACGCACGACGGAGAAGCGGTTGCCCTCGGCGAAGGTCTGGATGGCGTGGCCGATGTCGCCCAGGGTGGCGCCGGGGCGCACCGCCTGGATGCCGCGCATCATGGCCTCATACGTCACGTCCACCAGCTTGCGCGCCTTCAGGGGGATGTCGTCACCCACGAAGAACATGCGGCTGGTGTCGCCGTACCAGCCGTCGACGATGACGGTGACGTCGATGTTGGCGATATCGCCCTTCTGCAGGCGCTTGTCGCTGGGGATGCCGTGGCAGACCACGTGATTGACGGAAATGCAGCAGGACTTGGGATAGCCGCGATAGCCCAGGGTGGCGGACTTGGCACCGTGGGCCTGCGTCCATTCCTCGCACAGCCGGTCGATCTCCTCCGTCGCCACGCCGGGCACGACGAAGGGGGTCAGGTAGTCCAGCAGGGCCGCGGCCGTCTGGCCGGCCTTGCGCATGGCGGCGAAGCCTTCCTCGCCATGGATGACGATGCCGCGATCTTCCAGTTCGTACTCTTCATCCGCGGCGGCGGCCGCTTCGCCTCTGTTCATGCTCTAAAATCCATCTGTCGGGCGGCCAGCCGGCCAAGCCCAGCCAAGTACCAGCGTCCGGCGGTCATGGGGCTGGTGAACAGGCGCCGGCGCATACGGTTCCGAACTTAGGCGCGCCACCGTTCCACGGCAAGGCAATCCGGGGCAGGGCAGGGCTCCGAATCCGCGTCAGGGACGGTTGGCGGCGGGACATTTCCCCCTATAATCGCGCGGCCCATCCCGTCCCGCGACGAAAGAGCCCGCCTCGAATGACCGCCCCTACCGCCGCGCCCACTGGCTGCCTCATCATCATCGGCAATGAGATCCTGTCCGGCCGCACCCAGGACGTGAACCTGAACCACCTGGCCAAGGTGCTGGGCGGCATGGGCGTGCGCCTGAGGGAGGCGCGCGTGGTGGCGGATGACGAGGCCGCAATCATCGAGGCGGTGAACCAGACCCGCGCCCGCTACACCTACGTCTTCACCACCGGCGGCATCGGCCCCACGCACGACGACATCACCGCCGCCTGCGTCGCCAAGGCCTTCGGCGTGCCGCTGGTGCGCGATCCCGAGGCCGTGCGCCGGCTGGAGGCGCACTACCAGGGCACGGGGCGGGAGCTGAACGAGGCGCGGCTGCGCATGGCCAACGTGCCGCAAGGCGGCATCCTGATCGACAACCCGGTCTCCGCCGCCCCCGGTTTTCAGATCGGCAACGTCTTCGTCATGGCGGGCGTGCCGGCCATCATGCAGGCCATGCTGGCCGGCCTGACCAACCGCCTGGTGGGCGGCCCGGTGGTGCTGGCCCGCACCGTGCGCTGCCTGGTGGGCGAGGGAGAGCTGGCCGGCGGCCTCAGCGCCATCCAGGACCGCTATGCCGACGTGGACATCGGCAGCTATCCCACCTATCGCGAGGGCCGCTTCGCCACCAGCCTGGTGCTGCGCAGCCCCGACGGATCGCGCCTGGCCGCCGCCACGGAGGAGGTCGCGGCCCTGGTGCGCGGCATGGGGGCGGAGCCGGAGGTGGTGGAGGGAGCGGCCTGACAGCGGCCGGTGACGTTTTGCCCGCGTTACCGGCTTTTGCACGCTTTACTGGCCTTGCCCTGCCGGCCCCACCTTCGCTAGTGTCCAGCGGCCTCGACCCTGGATGCCCGCTTGGCGGAATTGGTAGACGCAAGGGACTTAAAATCCCTCGCCCTCACGGGCGTGCCGGTTCGATCCCGGCAGCGGGCACCACGGGTGGGGCCTTATTTCCTAAATCACTGCTCCCGCTCTTCCGCCATGTCCTCGGCCAGTTCGCTGGCCAGGTCGACGAACAGGCCGGGGTCGACGGTCAGGCCCTGGGCCTCGTTGATGCGCACGAAGATGCGCCAGGCGTGCAGGATGGCCACGTCCAGGATGGTGTCGTCGGCCTCCTCCGAATGCTTGTCGGTGATGCCCCGCTCCTCCAGGGCCGCCTTGATATCCAGGTCGGCGGCTTCCAGCACAGCTTCCATGGCGCGCTTGTGGGGGGTGGACATGATGGCAACTCCTTGAATAACAATCAGATGCTTGGGACATGACATCCGCCGCCGGGCCCGTGCCGGCGGGGGTGTCCGAAATCCATCATAGCGGATGGCGCGGACGCGAAGCCATGCGCGGGTTTGAGCGGTGTTTCAAGCCGAAACTTGAGCGGTTTTAGGGGGAAGGACGTGGCGCCTGCCTTGCGTTTCCTGGCCGGGCCCGAGGCCATGGCCCGCCTGCGCCGCGACGGCGTGTCGGATGAGCTGTTCGGCACGGTGGCGGGGGCCTCCGGCGGGCCGAAATGGCTGGCGCTGACCCGCTTGGACCGGGCCATCCTGTCGCGCTGGTTCCAGGGCCGCACCCGGCCCCTGGCCCTGGTGGGCAGTTCCATCGGCAGCTGGCGCTTCGCCGCGATGGCGCGGCAGGATCCGGCCAGCGTGCTGCGCCGGTTCGAGGAGGCCTACCTGGCCTATGTCCCGTCCGATGCCACCATGCCCACCCTGACGCGGGAAAGCCGCGCCTTCCTGGACATCATCCTGGGCTCCCCCTCCGGCGCCAACGAGGGTGACCGCAAGGGCGCGCGGGAGATCCTGTCCCATCCCGCCATGCGCCTGTCGATCCTGGCCGTGCGGGGGCGCGGGCCGCTCAGCGCCCGCCATCCGGCCTGGGTGGGCGCCGGCATCGGGGCGGCGGGCCTGGCCAACCTGGTCAGCCGCCGCAGCCTGCCCCTGTTCTTCCAGCGCACGCTGTTCGCCGACCCGCGCGCGGCCGACCCCTTCGACCTGGCCGCCGGCTTCCCCACACGGCGGGTGGCGCTGACCCCGGCCAACCTGGGCGATGCCCTGATGGCCTCGGGCGCCATCCCTTTCCTGTTCGAACTGGTGCGCGACATCGGCGGGGCCAGGCCCGGCGCCTATATGGACGGCGGTATCATGGACTATCACCTGGACATCCCCTTCGTGGCGGAGACACCGGGCAGCGACCTGGTGCTGTTCCCCCATTTCGGACCCAAGGTGGTGCCGGGATGGTTCGACAAGGCCCTGGCCTGGCGACGCCCGGCGGCGTCCTCGCTGGCCCGCACCCTGCTGCTGTGCCCCTCCGAGGACTTCCTGGCGTCGCTGCCGCACGGCAAGATTCCCGACCGCCGCGATTTCAAGGCGCTGCCGCCCGCCGAGCGCCAGCGCTACTGGCGCCAAGCCGTTGCCGAGACCGACCGCTTGGCCGACGAGTTCCTGGACGCCGTCGACCGCGGCCGCATCCCGGATTTGCTGGAGCCGCTGCGGGGCTGACGCCCTTTCCCCCGCGCCCCCTAAGCGCCCGGCTTCCCTAGAGCGGAACGCGATCAGGTGGAATCACCTGATCGTGTAAATCCGCTCTATCATGAACAGGTTAAGAGCAAGATGCGATCATGACTGATCGCATCTTGCTCTAGGCCGCGACTGCGGCCGCCGGAGCGAGTACCGCCCATTGAGTGTGAAGGAGGGCGCAGCGAGGATGAGCCAAAGGGCCGGATGGCCCTGCCGGCGTTTGAGGAACTAGTAACGCGGCATCCCCATGGTCTCCACCGGCACGATGGCCTTGCCGATGGGGGCCAGCGCCAGCATGGCGAACTTGAAGTGCTGGATGCCGAAGGGGATGCCGATGATGGTCACGAACCAGAACACGCCGGCGAAGACGTGATAGAGGGCCAGCCACCAGCCGGCGAACAGGAACCAGACGACATTGCCCAGGAAGCCCAGGGGGCTGGTGCCCAGGTCTTCCCGGCCGGTCAGGACGCGGCGGTCCACCGCCATCTGGCCGAAGGGCCACAGCACGAACAGGCCCATGTTGAAGGCCGCCCGGGCCCAGGGGATGCCGACGATGCTGACCACCATAAGGATCGCGGCCATGAACCAGGCCAGCGCCCCGGTGAACCCGAACAGCACCACCCACAGGATGTTCATCAGCAGACTGATCATGACGCGCAGGCCCCGCTTGTTGCTTCCAGGATCCGATCATTCCCCAACGGGCCCGCGCCGTCCAGGACCACACCGGCCGGGGTTGGGGGAGCCACCTCGGCATGGGGCTGTGACGGCGGTGACTTGCCGGGCGCGGCATTCCGGCATATGCCAAGCTGTAGCCTTGCGAACGTGGTTAAAGTCACCGACAGTGACAACGTTATCATCCCCCCGCACATCCGAGCGACCCATGCGCCGCAGCAGCCTTGCCGTCCTGTCCGCCGTCAGCCTCAGCCTGGGGGCGCTGGCGCCCGCCTGGTCTTCCGCCGGGGCCGCGACCCCGGCCGGCAATCCCGAGCAGAAGGTGGGCCAGCGCATCCAGATTCGCGCCGCCGACCTTCCCGCCCCCTATGCGACCGAGGGCGTGGGCAATTCGTCGGAAGAGGTGCCGCGCCCCGACGGCGCCAGCCTGAACGTGCCCAAGGGCTTCACCGTTTCCGTCTTCGCCACGGGCCTCAGCCGCGCGCGCAACCTGGCGGTGGCGCCGAACGGCGACGTCTTCCTGGCCCGCCAGGCCACACCGGGTGAGATCACCCTGCTGCGCGACAGCAAGGGCACCGGCACTGCCGACCAGATCATCACCTTCGCCGGCGGTTTCGACCGCCCTTACGGCATCGAGTTCCACGACGGCTACCTCTGGGTGGGCGACATCAAGGCGGTGTGGAAGATCCCGTACAAGGACGGTGACACCAAGCCGGCGGGCGACCGCATCCAGGTGACGCCGGACGGCGCCCTCGGTCAGCCCAAGGGCCACCCCACCCGCACCCTGGAATTCGCCCCCGACGGCAAGAGCTTCTTCGTCGGCATCGGATCCATGAGCAACATTGCCGAGGATCCCAAGCCCCACGCCACCGTGACCGAATTCAACATGGACGGCACGGTGAAGCGCGTCTACGCCTCCGGCACCCGCAACCCGGTGGGCCTGCAGTTCTACCCCGGCAGCGACGACCTCTACGCCGTGGTGAACGAGCGCGACGGCCTGGGCGACGGCCTGGTGCCCGATTACTTCACCCGTCTGCAGCCGGAAGGCTTCTACGGCTGGCCCTATTCCTACACCGGCAGCCACCCGCAACCGGACTTCGCCGACAAGCGGCCGGACCTGGTGGCCAAGGCCATCGTGCCCGACCTGCTGTTTGACGCCCACTCCGCCCCGCTGGGCCTGCTGTTCTACACCGGCCACCAGTTCCCGGCGGATTACCAGGGCGGCGCCTTCGTCACCCTGCACGGCTCGTGGAACAAGGCGAAGCCCACGGGCTATAAGATCGTCTACGTGCCCTTCACCCACGGCCGCCCGGCGGGCCATTACGTGAACTTCGCCACCGGCTTCTGGCTGCCCGGCACTAACCCGGCCCAGGTCTGGGGCCGCCCGGTGGGCCTGGCCATGGCGCACGACGGCAGCCTGCTGGTGGCGGATGACGTCGGCGGCACGGTCTGGCGCATCAGCTATCACGCGAAGGGCAAGTCCTAAGCCTTTCTATTTGCAAGACTCGACGGCCGCCTAGAGTCCAGCGGCAATGAAAGGGGCGGTGGCGGTGGGCAATTTCTGCCGCCGCCACCCTTGTCCAATTTGCAAAATGAGCGTATATGTCGGGGTGGCTAAAGGAGGCCATTCCCATGTCCATCGGCGGCATCAACTTCTACAGCTCTGGTTACGGCGCGACGTTCCTGACCTCCGGTGTCGGTTCGACCAGCGACGTCTCCAACTCGCAGGTGCAGTCCATCTCCCCGGTCAAGACCCAGGGGACGTCGGACCAGGGCACCGACCAGGCCAACACCGACAACAACGCGTCCAACAGCAGCAGCAACAGCTTCACGCAGAACTTCAGCCCGACGCAGGACCAGGTGAAGGCGGCGTCCGACACCGGCCGCACCCGTGGCGCGTTCGTGAACCTGACGGTCTGAGGAAACGCTGATCGCTGGGCACCTTGGGTGTTCCAGGGGAAGGGCCGACAGCATCTGCTGCCGGCCCTTTTTGTTGTGCGCGCGGCGCCTGCGCTGGGTGGGTCAGGCCACCCAGCGGCGAACCTCGTGCAGGTCGGCGGCCACGCGGCACAGGGCCTCGATCTCTTCCGTGGGGGCCAGCAGGTCCGGCACCATCACCGCCATCATGCCGGCGGCGTGCGCCGCGCGGATGCCGTTGTGGCTGTCCTCCAGCGCGATGCAGTGCCGGGGATCGATACCCAGGGCGGCGGCGGCCTTCAGGTAGGGCTCTGGATGCGGCTTGCCCTGGCTGACGTCGTCGCCGCCGATGACGGCGCGGAAGCGCTGGGCGATGCCGGCCTGGGTCAAATGGTGCAGCGCGCGTTCCCGCTGGGTGCTGGTCGCCACCGCCATGGGGATACCGGCGGCGTCCAGATGGTCCAGCAGTTCCACCACCCCGGCCATCAGGGCGATGCCGGCGTCGAAATGCGCTTGGATCGCGCTGCGGTACAGTTCGGTGAAGCGTTCGAACACGGTCTCGCCGCCGAAATGGTCCACCAGCATCTGGCGTACCGCCGGATAGGGCCGACCGATCAGGGTGCCGTAGAACACCTCGGTCAGGGGGCGGCCCACCGTCACGGCGGCGTCCATCATGGCGCCGCGCAGGGGGCGCTCGCTGTCGATCAGCAGGCCGTCCATGTCGAAGATCGCGGCCTGGATGGCGTGGGGAAACGGCATGTCCGTGTCTTCATGGTGCGGTGGATGTCATGTTGGGGATAACCCGGTCTTGGCCCCGCCGCCAGTGCCGGGGCGGCATGGCAGGTTCCCCGCCGCTGGCCGTGCCGGGGACATGGCACACCCCCACTCGGGCCCGCTTGCCGGCTCCACACCCCCGACCATATCGTTGCGATCCGTTTCCGCCGCCTGCCATTCCCGACGCGGGCGGCACAACCATTGGTGTCTCCATCCATGTCCGCTTCCGACGTCCCCTTCCGCCAGTCCGCTTTCGCCAAGCCGCCCGTGGCCCGGGTCTGGCCGGTGGAGAAGACGGCCCACGGCGAGGTTCGCGTCGACCCCTACGATTGGTTGCGCGACCCGGCCTTCCCCGAGGTGAAGGACCCGGACATCCTGTCCTACCTTGAGGCGGAGAACGGCTATATCGAGCAGGTGCTGGGCGGGGAGGGGGACCTGCGCCCCGCCCTGGTGGCCGAACTGCGCGCCCGCATCAAGGAGGACGACACCGGCGTTCCCTACCGCCGCGATGGCTATTTCTACCAGTCGCGCTTCGCTGCCGGCCAGAACTACCCCGTCTTCGTGCGCTGGGCCGCCGGCACCTCTGAAGAGGAGGTGGTGCTGGACGTCAACGTCCTGGCGGCGCAGCACGACTTCATGCGCGTGGCGGATTTCGAAACGACGCGCGACGGTCGCTACCTGGCCTACACCGCCGACACCGACGGCTCCGAACGCTACGGCGTGCGGGTGAAGGACCTGTCCACCGGTGACCTGGTGCTGGAGGGGGCGGCCGATGCCACCCCCGGCGTCGCCTGGGCGGCCGACGGCCGGCACCTGTTCTACGTTCGCCAGGATGAGTTCCAGCGGCCCAAGACCGTGTGGCGCCACCGCCTGGGCACCGCCCTGACCGAGGACGTGCTGGTCTATGAGGAGGCCGACCCCGCCTGGATGGTCAGCCTGGACCTGACCCTGTCCGGCCGGTTCATCCGCATCGTCGCCCACAACAACGTGTCGACCGAGGTGCGGCTTCTGGACGCCGCGCAGCCGGAGGGTGAGCCCCGCCTGGTCCTGCCCCGCCGCCAGGGTCACGAATACAATGTGGAGGATCAGGGCGACACCGCCTGGATCATCACCAACGACACCCACCGCAACTTCCGCCTGGTGAAGGCGCCGCTGGCCGATACGGCGGAGGCTAACTGGGTGGAGGTCATCGCCCCGGCCGACCGCACCTACCTCACCGGCCACATGGCGTTCCGCGACTGGCTGGTGGTCTATGCCCGGGTGGACGGCGCCCAGGTAGTGCGGGTGCTGGATAAGAAGGGCGGTGCCCACGACATCGCCTTCCCCGACGCGGCGTTCGAGGTCGGCCCCGGCGCCAACTTCGACTATGACGGCGGCCTGCTGCGCCTGCGCTACCAGTCGCTGGTGACGCCGCCCACGGTCTACGACTACGACTTGAACGACCGCACTTTGGCCATCCGCAAGGTCCAGGAAATTCCCAGCGGCTACGACGCCGACCAGTATGTCAGCGCCCGCCTGATGGCGCCGGCGCGCGACGGCACGCTGATCCCCGTCTCCATCGTCCACCGCCGCGACTTTCCAAAGGATGGCTCCGGCGCCCTGCACCTCTACGCCTATGGCGCCTACGGCAACGGCATCGACCCTTATTTTTCGGCCAACCGGCTGGGCCTGCTGGATCGGGGCTTCGCCTTCGCCATCGCCCACATCCGCGGCGGTGATGAACTGGGGCGCGGCTGGTACGAGGACGGCAAGCTGGAGAAGAAGATCAACAGCTTCACCGACTTCATCGACGCCGCGCAGTTCCTGGCGGGCCAGGGCTATGCCAAGGCCGGCAACATCTCGGCCGAGGGCGGCAGCGCCGGTGGCCTGCTGATGGGTGCGGTGGCCAACATGGCGCCCGAGGGCCTGTTCCGCGCCATCGTAGCCCAGGTGCCCTTCGTCGATGTGGTCAACACCATGCTGGACGACAGCCTGCCCCTGACGGTCATCGAGTATGACGAGTGGGGCAATCCCAACGAGCCCGAGGTCTATCAGCGGCTGAAGTCCTACAGCCCCTACGACAACGTGGCGGCCAAGGCCTATCCCCACCTGCTGATCACCGCGGGCCTCAGCGACCCGCGCGTCACCTATTGGGAACCGGCCAAGTGGACGGCCAAGCTGCGGACGCTCAAGACCGACGACCATGTCCTGCTGTCGCGCACCGAGATGGGGGCCGGCCACGCCGGTGCCGCCGGCCGCTTCGACAAGCTGAAGGAGGTGGCCCTGACCCAGGCCTTCCTGCTGCGGGCCTTCGGCAAGGGGCTGTAAGGGCAATTCGTCCAATGCCGGGCATTTGTAAGGGGGGCTGGGGCGGGCTTATAGTCCGCTCCAGCCCTTTACTTTTCAAAGGCCCCATCCCGTGACCGTCACGCCTTTCCCCACCGCCCGCGCCCGTGCCGCCACCCGCGCGCCCTATCGCGCCATCGGCATCTGGCTGCTGGTCTGTGCCGGCCTGGTATTCGCCATGGCCGTCATCGGCGCCATCACCCGCCTGACGGAAAGCGGCTTGTCGATCACGGAATGGAAGCCGGTGACGGGTGCCCTGCCGCCCCTGTCGGACGCCGCCTGGGCGGAGGAGTTCGCCAAGTACCAGGCCACGCCGGAATTCGCGCTGAAGCACAGCGGCATGGACCTGGCGCAGTTCAAGGGCATCTTCTTTTGGGAGTGGTTCCACCGCCTGGTGGGGCGCCTGATCGGCCTCGTCTTCCTGTTGCCCTTCCTGGTCTTTCTCGCCACTCGCCGCGTGCCGCGCAGCCTGGTGCCGCGCCTGGCCGGCCTGTTCGTTCTGGGCGGGCTGCAGGGCGCCTTGGGCTGGTACATGGTCAAGAGCGGCCTGGTGAACCGCCCCGATGTCAGCCACTACCGCCTGGCGGCCCACCTGTCGCTGGCGGTGCTGATCTATGTCGCCATGCTGGCCACGGCCCTGCCGCTGCTGTTCCCTGCCGCCAGTGGCAGCCTGCACCGGGCGCGCGGCAGTTTGCGCCGCCACGCCGGTATTGCCATGGCCCTGGTCGCCACCACCATGGTGTGGGGTGCCTTCACCGCCGGGCTGGACGCGGGCCAGGCCTACAACACCTGGCCGCTGATGAACGGCACCTTCGCGCCGGAGGAGATGTGGAACCTCAGCCCCATCTGGCTGAACATCCTGGAGAACACGGCGGCGGTGCAGTTCACCCACCGCTGGCTGGCCATCCTGACCGGCCTGGTGGTCTGGTCCTACGCCTTCCGCGCCCTGCGTGCTGACGTCCAGGGCCGGGTGCGGACGTTGGCCATCGCCGTGGCCGCGATGGTGCTGGTGCAGATCAGCCTGGGCATCAGCACCCTGCTGATGTTCGTGCCGGTGCACGTGGCCGCTACCCACCAGGCCGGCGCCCTGGTCCTGCTGGGCCTGTTCACCTGGACGGTGGTGGAATACCGGCGGGGGTGAGCGCCTCATCTGGATAAACAAAAAGGGCGCGAAGCTGGATGCCACGCGCCCTTTTTTCATTCCGTATGCCGGCCTGATCAGGCGGCTGCGGCCTTCTCGGCCAGCAGCTGGCGGCGGTACTCGATGGCGTCGGCGAAGACGCGCAGCATGGTGTCGATGAACTCCGGCACCACCTCTTCCGGACCACGGGCGGTCAGCAGCTGGCGGTCGATGTTCATGTTCTGGCCTTCCTCGGCCACCCAGGTGGCGCCGGCGGCCTCGACGGTCTCGCGGATCGCCTCGTTGCCGGTCACCGTGCGCCCCTTCAGGCGCTGGGCCACGGCCAGCAGCTGGACGCCGTGGTTGATGGCGGCGACGCCCTTGCCGGCGTCCATGAAGCTGCCGATGATGCGGCGGGTGTGCGGGTTGGCGGCCAGCTTGGTCACGCTGCGCTCACCGCCCGGCAGGACCAGCAGGTCGAAGTCGGCGGCCAGCACCTCGCCAATCTGCTTGTCCGTGGGGAAGTAGTGGCCCCAGGACGTGCCGTGCCAGCCGTTCACCAGGCCCTGTTCGGGCGAGATGATCTTGGGCGCGGCGCCGGCGCGCAGCAGGGCGCGCTGGGCTTCGGTCATTTCCACTTCTTCGAAGCCGTTGGCGATGAGAATGGCAACGGCTTTTCCAGCGAGCGGCTGATCGGTCAAATTACGTCTCCTATGTTGTTTCGGCGGCCCGACACCCGCCCGTCGCCGTTCCCCAGGGGACGGCGCCGTTGGCAAGGCGCGATGGATGCTGCCTCGTGAAAATGGCCGCCCAGGAACAGGCGGCCATGGCAAAGCGTCAGGCGTGGGCGGCTGTCGTGATGCATGCCGGGCCGATGGGATGACGCTCTATTCGCATGGCACCGTAGTTGGCCTCTCCGGCGCCCCAGGTCAATCGCATTAAGACCGAATCGGGGTTGCAGTGCGGCATGGCTGGGTTGCGGGTGCATGGCCGGGCTCTGGCACGCTCGCGCCCGCCTTGACCTAAACTTTGGGATGGGGGGCGCCCGCCGCCTGCCGGCGTCAATTAATCGCCGACAGCGCCTCTTCCAACTCGTTGAAGTCGGGCATGTACTCCGTCGGCACCTTTTTTCGTGCCGCCTCGATGGACACCTGGGGCGCGTAGCCCGCCAGGTGGGATGTGATGGCCGCCCGGATGACGTGGTAGAACTGGTTCTCCTCCTCCGCCACGCCCTTCAGCCGCGAGGCGATGGGGGCGATGATGCAGTAGGACAGGAAGATACCCATGAAGGTGCCGACCAGGGCGCCACCGATCAGCTTGCCCAGCACCTCGGGCGGCTCGGTGATGGACGCCATGGTCTTGATGACGCCCAGCACGGCGGCCACGATGCCCAGGGCGGGCATGGCGTCGGCCATGGTCTGGAAGGCGTGGCTGGAGTGCAGGTCCTCGTGCTTGGCCTTGTCGATCTCCTGCTCCATCAGCGCCTCAAGTTCATGCGGGTTGTCCACGCCGATGGAGAACATGCGCAGGTAGTCCGCGATGAACTTGACCGTGAACGGATCCTTCATGATCGAGGGGTAGGCGTTGAAGATGTTGCTTTCCAGGGGCTTTTCGATGTGCTGCTCGATGGCCAGCACGCCCTTGGTCTTCATCGTCTTCAGGATTTGATAGAGCAGCGACAGCAGCTCCATGTATTCCTTTTTGTGGAACTTCGCGCCGGGGAAGATGCGCTTCACCGCACCCAGCGCCTGCTTGATGGTGTGGGTGCTGTTCGCCACCATGAAGCCGCAGATGGCGGCGCCGCCGATGGTCATGAATTCGCCTGGCAGGGCCTCAAGGATGATGCCGATCTTGCCGCCGAAAATCATGAACGACCCGAACACGCAGATGAACACGCCGAGCAGGCCGATGGCGGCAAACATGAGCAGACCTTGGTAGCTGGACCCCTAAGGTTCGCAGAGTCCAGACAATCGGCCTACTTGTCAAATCCCTGATGGGGTAGGCCGACGGCGCATCGGCGCGCCCGGACGGGGGATGTCGAACGCCGCCCTGTCACCCAGCCATGACGGCAAGACCCTTGAATTCGGACGCCCCGTCCGCCATCGTTCCCGCCATCGACTGGGGTGCCGCCCGCCTGACCACCGGGCCCGCGGCTGAGATCAGACCCATGGAACCTGCTCCGGATCATGCCGGCGAAGGGAGATCGCGAGACCGTGACCTATCATCCGCCTTCGGGCCATTCATTTGCCAAGCCGTCCGTCGCCCCCCGGGTGGTCGTCATCGGTGCCGGCTGCATCGGCCTGTCAATCGCCTGGCGCCTGGCCGCCGCCGGCTGCGCGGTCGACATCTATGATCGGGGGACCGCTGGCCGGGGTGCCACCCATGCCGCCGCCGGTATGCTGGCGGCCGCCGTGGAGACGGAACCGGGGGAGCAGGCGCTGCTGCCCCTGACCCTGGACAGCCAGCGCCGCTGGCCCGCCTTCGCCGCCGAGCTGGAGGCTTACAGCGGCCTGCCCGTCGACCTGCGCACGGACGGCACGGTGCAGGTGGCCCTGACTCGCGACGATGTGGAGGTGCTGCGCAGCGGCTTCGAGTTCCAGCGGTCCTTGGGCCTCAATGTCGCCTGGCTGAATGGCGCGCAGGTGAAGGAGCGTGAGCCGTGGCTGAACCCCCGCGCCGCCGCCGGCGTGCTGGGCGCCGATGACGGCCAGGTGGACAACCGCAAGCTGGCCGTGGCGCTGAAGGCCGCGGCATTGAAGGCGGGCGCCCGCCTGCACGAGGGCGCGGCCGTGGAGGCGCTGTCGCTGACGGCGGGCCGCACCGATGGCGTGGTGGTGGATGGCGCGCTGAAGCCCGCCGACGTGGTGGCGCTGGCGGCCGGCGCCTGGTCGCGCCAGTTGCCAGGCCTGCCGGAAGGCGCGGTGCCGCCGGTGCGGCCGGTGAAGGGCCAGATGCTGGCCCTGCGCATGGACCCGGCCCAGCCGCTGTTGCGCCATGTGGTGTGGCCGCCCAAATGCTATCTGGTGCCCCGTCTGGACGGGCGCCTGATCGTGGGCGCCACGACCGAGGACAAGGGCTGGGACGACCATCTGACGGCCGGCGGCGTGCTGGCCCTGCTGGAGGCCGCGTGGCGGGCCCTGCCCGGGGTGGAGGAACTGCCCATCGAGGAGATGTGGGTGGGCCACCGCCCCGGCAGCCGCGACGACGCCCCCATCCTGGGGCCCGTGCCCGAGGTCGCCGGCCTGGTCATGGCCACCGGCCACCACCGCAACGGCATCCTGCTGACGCCCGGCACGGCCGACCTGGTCGCCGACCACATCCTGACCGGCCGGGTGGACCCGCTGCTGGCGCCCTTCGGCATCGGGCGATTTGGCCAGCGAACTGAGCTTGACGTGAGGCGTGCATGATCACCGTGAACGGCAAGGCCCGCGACCATGCGGACGGCCTGGACCTGCCGGCCCTGTTGGGCGAGGCGGGGGTGGGGCCGGATTCCCGCGGCATCGCCGTGGCCATCAACGGCACCGTGGTGCCGCGTGCCCGCTGGGCGGAGCGTGCCATCGCCGATGGCGACGCCATCGAAATCGTGAAGGTGCTGCAAGGTGGCTGAAGACCTGTTCCGCATCGCCGGCAAGGCGTTCACCTCCCGCCTGTTCTTGGGCACGGCGGGCTATCCCAACCAGCAGGTGTTCCTGGACAGCTTGGCGGCGTCGGGCGCTGAAGTGGTCACCGTCTCCATCCGCCGGGTGGATATGGAGGGCGGGGCCGAGGGCATCCTGGACCTCGTGCGCGACAGGGCCTGGCTGCTGCCCAACACCGCCGGCTGCGCCACGGTGAAGGACGCCGTGCTGACCGCCCAGCTGGCGCGCGAGGCGCTGGACACCAGCTGGATCAAGCTGGAACTGATCGGCGACCGCGAGACGCTGTACCCGGATGTGGAGCAGTTGGTGACCGCCGCCGCCCAGTTGGTGGATGACGGTTTCACCGTCCTGCCCTATTGCACCGACGACCCCATCGTCTGCCGCCGCCTGGCCGACGTCGGCTGCGCCGCCGTCATGCCCCTGGGGGCGCCCATCGGTACAGGCCTGGGCATCTTAAATCCTTACAATATCGAAATGATCTGCGCGCGCAGCGCCGTGCCGGTCATCCTGGACGCCGGCGTGGGCACGGCCTCCGACGCCGCCCTGGCTATGGAACTGGGCTGCGACGCCGTGCTGCTGAACACCGCCGTGTCCAAGAGCACGGACCCGGTGCGCATGGCGGCCGCCATGGGCCACGCCGTCATCGCAGGTCGCCTTGCCCGCCTGGCCGGCCGCATCCCGAAGCGCACCCGCGCCGAAGCCTCCAGCCCTGAGCTGGGGCTGATCGGGGGATAGGTGGGGTGGTGTTGCCCGCCCCACCCCTGCTGGTCATCACCGACCGCCGACAGGCGTCCTTGCCGCTGCCCCAAGTGCTGGACCGCGTGTTCGCCGCCGGCTGCCGCTGGGCCAGCGTGCGGGAAAAGAACCTGGCCGCCCAGGACCGGCTGGATCTGGTGCGCCGGCTGGTCCCCATCGCCCGTCACCACGGCGCCCTGCTGACGGTGCACGGCGACCTGGCGGCGGCGATGCTGTGTGACGGCGTGCATCTGGGGGCGGGCGGCGACGTGGCGGCGGCCCGCGCTCGCTTGGGGGCCCAGGCCCTGGTCGGCCTGTCCCGCCACCATCCGGAGGAGGGCCTGGGCGGCGCCGACTACGCCACCCTCAGCCCCATTTTCGAGACGCCATCCAAGCCCGGCTATGGTCCCGCCCTGGGCCCCCAGGCGCTATCCCGCCTGCCCGGTGCCCTGGCGCTCGGCGGCATCACTGCTGTCAACGCGGCGCAGGCCCGCGCGGCTGGCGCCGCTGGCCTGGCCGTCATGGGCACTGTCATGCGCGCGGCCGACCCAGGCGCCGTGGTGCGGGACCTGCTGGCGGCGTGGGGCTAGGCGAGGACAGCCGAGGCAGCGAATGCTGGCGCCGGCGCCTGAAGCGCGCTCAGTGCGCCTCGCCCCAACTCCGCCCCGTGCCGGCCTCGGCCACCAGGGGCACGGACAGGCTGGCGGCGCCCTCCATCACCTGGCGCACCACGGGGACGGTGGCGTCCACCTCCGCCACCGGCACCTCGAACAGCAGTTCGTCGTGCACCTGCAGCAGCATGCGGCCGGTCAGGCCGGCATTCGCCATCGCGGCGGGCACGCGGGCCATGGCGCGGCGGATGATATCGGCGGCGGTGCCCTGGATGGGGGCGTTGATGGCTTGGCGCTCGGCGAAGGCGCGGCGGGCGGCGTTACTTTCCTTGATGCCCTGGATCCAGCACTGGCGGCCGAACAGGGTGGTGACGTAGCCCTTTTCCTTGGCCTCGGCCTTGGTCTTCTCGAAATAGCCGGCCAGTTCGGGGAAGCGTTCGAAGTACTGCTTGATGAAGGCGCCGGCCTCACCGGCGCCGATGCCCAACTGGCGGCCCAGGCCGAAGCCGGAGATGCCGTAGATGATGCCGAAGTTGATGGCCTTGGCCTTGCGGCGGATCTCGCTGGTCATCTGGTCCAGCGGCACGCCGAACACCTGGGACGCCGTCATGGCGTGAATGTCGATGCCCTCGGTGAAGGCCTGCTTCAGGGCCGGCACGCCGGCGATCTCCGCCACCAGGCGCAGCTCGATCTGGCTGTAGTCCACGGACAGCAGCACATGGCCCTCCGGCGCCACGAAGGCGCGGCGGATCTTGCGCCCCTCCTCCGTGCGGATGGGGATGTTCTGCAGGTTGGGATCGGTGGAGCTGAGGCGCCCGGTGGCGGTGGCGGCCAGGGCGAAGCAGGTGTGCACGCGGCCCGTGCCGGCGTTGATCTCCTCCTGCAGGGCGTCGGTGTAGGTGGACTTCAGCTTGGCCAGCTGGCGATGGTCCAGCACCTTCTGCGCTACTTCCACCCCTTGTTCGGCCAGGGGTTCCAGCACGCTGCTGTCGGTGGAATAGGCGCCGGTCTTGCCCTTCTTACCGCCGGGCAGGCCCATCTCGTCGAACAGCACCTCGCCCAGCTGCTTGGGGCTGGCGACGTTGAACGGGTGGCCCACCAGGGTGTGGATTTCCTGTTCCAGTGCGGCCAGGCGGCCGGCGAAATCGCGCGAAAGCTCGGCCAGCATGGCCCGGTCCACCAGGATGCCGGCCTCCTCCATGGTCGCCACCACGGGCGTCAGGGGGCGGTCCAGCGTCTCGTACACCGTCATCAGGTGGCGGCGCAGCACGTCGGCCTTCAGCACCTGGTGCAGGCGCAGGGTGATGTCCGCATCCTCCGCCGCATAGGCGCAGGCTCGGTCCAGGGG
Source organism: Nitrospirillum amazonense (assembly GCF_007828035.1). Taxonomy (GTDB): domain Bacteria; phylum Pseudomonadota; class Alphaproteobacteria; order Azospirillales; family Azospirillaceae; genus Nitrospirillum; species Nitrospirillum amazonense. Next base: position 721,437 of record NZ_VITV01000004.1, read on the forward strand.
CACGCGGTCGAAGGTGATGCGATTCTTGCCGGTGCCCGTCACCTCGTCGAAGGTGATGCAGGTATGGCCCAGGTGGCGCTGCGCCAGTTCATCCATGCCATGGCCGTGGGCGCCGGCGCCCAGGGCGTAGGACAGCAGCATGGTGTCGTCCACGGGCGCAATGGCGGCCGGGCCGGGGGCGAAGCCGTGGCGGGCCAGCACCCGGATATCGAACTTCAGATTATGGCCCACCTTCAGCACCGACGGGTCGGCCAGCAGCGGCGCCAGCAGGGCGCGGGCCTCGTCCAGCGGAATCTGCGGCGGCGGAGGCGGCGCCTCGCCGAAATCAAAGCCGCCGGCCTGCTCCTTAGGAGCGTCTGGGTTAATGTGGCTAAGGGGCACGTAGCAGGCGCGGCCCGGCGTGTGGGAGAGGGAGAAGCCCACCAGCTTGGCTCGGTCGGGGTACAGGCCGTCGGTCTCGGTATCGATGGCCACCGTGCCGGCCAGGGTCGCCTCATCGATCCAGCGCTTCAGCACGGCGGCGTCCTGCACCAGCTCGTACACGATCTCGGTGGGGGCGGGGATCTTGGGCTCCCCGATGGGGGCGGCCTCGGTACTGTAGAAGCGGCTGTTGTAGGCGGCGCGCACGGCATCGGTGCGTTGCTCCGCCCCGCCGCCGGTCGTGGCCTCCAGCGTCAGGGCCGGGGCGCCGGTGCCGGCGCGGGTGGCACCCCCATTGCCGCCATTGGCCTTCAGGATGTCGTTCTCGACCTTCTGGATGGCGGAGCGGAAGCCCTGCTCGCGCAGCCAGCCGATCAGCTTGTCATGGTCGGGCTTGCGCGCCGTCAGGTTCTCCAGCGGCTCAGGAACCGGCACGTTGGCCTCCAGCTTCACCAGCTGGCGCGAGATGCGGGCCATCTCCGCATGCACGGTCAAGGCTTCGCGCCGCTTGGGCTGCTTTATCTCGTGCGCGCGCTCCAGCAGGGCGTCCAGCCCGCCATACTCCGTGATCAGCTGGGCGGCGGTCTTGATGCCGATGCCGGGCACGCCCGGCACGTTGTCCACGCTGTCGCCGGCCAGGGACTGCACATCCACCACCAGTTCCGGCACCACGCCGAACTTCTCCAGCACCTCGTCCCGGCCGATGCTCTTGTTCTTCATCGGGTCCAGCAGGCCGACGCCGTCGGTGATCAGCTGCATCAGGTCCTTGTCGGACGAGACGATGACGCAGTCGCGCCCCGCCTCCCGCGCCAGGCGGGCGTATGTCGCGATCAGGTCGTCGGCCTCATACCCCTCCAGATGCAGGCAGGGCAGGTTGAAGGCGTCCACCGCCTGGCGGATCAGGTCGAACTGCGGGATCAGATCTTCCGGCGGCGGCGGCCGGTGCGCCTTGTAGTCCGGATAGATGGCATTGCGGAAATTCTCCCGCTTGCTGTCGAAGATGACGGCGACGGAGTGCACCTTCACGTCGGCCAGCAGCTTCATCAGCATGTTGGTGAAGCCCAGCACCGCGTTCACCGGCGTGCCGTCCGGCCGATTCAGCGGCGGCAGGGCGTGATAGGCGCGGAAGATGAAGCCCGAGCCGTCCACCAGGTACAGCGTCTCCTTCAGCTTGCCCGGCACGGCCGGCACACCGGTCACGGGCGTGGGCGCGTCCGGCGGAACGGGGATGGGGGCGGTTGCGGCGGCGGGCGTGTCGGCCATGGCGGGCATCTTCGGCGTAACGGACGGGAAGGGACGGGCGCGTCGACGCAGGCGTCCCGGGACCGCACCATGGCCGATTTGGGGCGGGGCTGTCGAGGGGCGGTGGCGGATGTCAGGCCACGGGCCGGAAGGGCTGTCGACGATATGAAAGGGAAAGGTGGCGGACCCGATACGATTCGAACGTACGACCTCTGCCTTCGGAGGGCAGCGCTCTATCCAGCTGAGCTACGGGTCCATGCCGGGCGACACACCGGGTTTCCGGCGGCGCGGCGCGCACCATACAGGCAAGTTCCGGGCAATGCAAACGCTATGGTGCGTGCCGGCTGGCGCGCCGCTCAGGGCTCCCGGTCCAGACGGACGTAGCGGCGTTCCAGGCAGGTGGGGTTGTAGTAGACGGCGACGGGGGCGCCGGTGCCGGGGTCGGTGAAGCGCTCGCCCGTGTCCTGCCAGCCGGGGCCGGGCAGGCCCGTCAAGGGCTTGTAGGCGACGCGCTCGATACAGGCGGCCAGGCACAGGACGCCGGTGCCGGCCAGCAGGCCGATGGGGAAGACGGTAACCATGCCCATGTACCAGACGGCCAGGGTGGCGGCGAAGGCCAGGGCGCTGCCGATCATCAGCCAGGTGCAGGCGGGCTGGCGCAGGTGGGAGCGGCGTTGCCGGGCGTGGCCGGGACCGGATCCGAAATGGACATGCAGCACGGACATGATGGACGTCTCCTTCCCCTGTTCGGGGGCCCTGGCGGCGGGCGTGCCCGGATCGATGGCGGGGCCGGCGGTCCGTGGCGGGCGTCCGGGGCGTCGGGCCCCTCTGCTTGGTAGTGGTTCGCAGGCTTTCCCTAGGCAGGCTTTCCTTTCCTGAAACTCAAACGGCTCCTGAAATTCAAACGGCGGCTTCCAGCACCACGGCGGTGCCGTAGGCGACGATCTCGCTCATGGTCTCCCCGATCTCGGAGCTGTCGAAGCGCATCATGACCACGGCATTGGCCCCCATGGCGCCGGCATTGGTGACCATGCGGTCGATGGCTTGGCGGCGGCCCTCTTCCAGCATCTGGGTGTATTCGTGGATCTCGCCGCCCACCAGGGTGCGCAAGCCGGCCATGAAGTTGCCGGCCAGGCCTCGGCTGCGCACCACCACACCGAACACCTGGCCCTTCACGGCCATGACCCGGTGTCCCGGCACGGCCTCCGTCGTCACCACCAGCATGCGACACTCCTGTCCTGTGGGGGAAAGCTTACGCCCGGGCGCTATCCCGCGCCATGAGCGCGTTCGGTCAGGGTGGTGGCCCCCGCCAGGGACGGGGGCCGTTGTCAGTCAGTGCGTGGCCGGCAGGGCGGCCAGCCAGCTGTCCACCTGGGGCAGCCGCTCCTGCGCAACCTTGACGCGGTAGGCGATCTCGCCTGCGGCCTTGGCGACACCCTGGCGGGCGGTGGCGGGCACGTGCGCCTCGGCATAGGCGTTCAGCTCGCCGATGCGCGCCGGATCGGACGAACGGCGCGCCACGCCGGCGAAGAACTCATAGCGCTGCATCTGGTCCAGCGTGGCCTCCACCGCGTCGACATGGGCCGTGACGAAACGCCAGGCCAGGTCGGGATTCGCATCGGCCACGGCCAGGATCAACTGCGGCGCGATGGTGGTGCCCACCTCCGGCGTCAGGCTGAGGTCCAGCACCTTCTGCGCCAGGGCGGGGTCGCGCACCGCCCCCAGCGCCCCGTACAGCTGGCGGCGGGCCAGCGGGTCGGTGGTGCTGGACGCCAGGGCGTGCAGCCGGTCGAAGGTGGCGGCATCGGCGTGCTGGGCCACGGCGGTGATGACGGCCAGGCGGATGCCGGGGGGCAGGGCCGTGGGGTCGGTGCCGTCGGCCGCCAGACGCCGTTCCGCCTCCGTCAGCGTATCCGGGGCATCGAAACTGCTGAGCGCGCGGATCAGGGCGGCGCGGGTCAGGCCCACCTTGTCGCCCTGGCCCGGCTGCGGGTCCCAGCCGATGGTGGACAGCACCGGCGCCAGCACGCCGCGGGCGAAGGCGCGGAAGGCGGCCTGCCCGGGCCTGCCGGCGTAATAGCCGTCCACATCGCGCAGATAATCGGCCGCCTGTTCCCACACCGACGGGTCGGCGTCCGGGCGCAGGGCGCGGATCAGGGACAGGCTGTCGCTCATGGCCATCTGCCCCGCCTCGCCCAGGGCGGCGCTGTCATACATCAGGCCCAGCTGGTCGATGGGCGCCAGCCGATCGACATGGTCGACCAGAGCCTTGAACGCCGGCTCGGTATAGGCAGTGCGGAAATAGCCGGTCTGGCCGGCATTGGCCAGCAGGGGGCCGCAGCCGGGCACGGCGGCCTTGCCCGTCAGGGCCGTCAGCAGCGTGTGCGACGGCGCACTGGTCGCCCCGCCCACCGTGGCGAGGGGAACGGGGATGGCCCACAGCCGGTCGCTCAGATGGTACTGGTCGGGGATGGTCACCGGCTCGGTGGCGAAGCGCGCCTGGCGCAGGCTGACCTGCGTGCCGCTGCCGGCCATGGCCGGCGCCGTCTCCTTGGCGCCTTTCTTGCCCTTATGCGGCTTGGGGCCGTCGCCGGCGCCGCAGGTGGCGCTGACCGATACCAGGGGGATGCCCGGCTTGGTGATGAAATCGGTGGCGATGCGCAGCGCGTCCTTGGCGCCCGCCTCCTCCACCGCCTTGAACAGGTCGCGGGTGGTGGCGTTGCCGTAGGCGTGGCGCTTCATGTAGCGGCGCACGCCATCACGGAACACCGTCTCGCCCACCGTCGCCTCCACCATGCGGATGACGGCCTGGCCCTTGTCATAGGTGATGTCGTCGAAGGCCTCGTCCGCCTCGGCCACAGAGTTGATGGGCTGCACCACCGGGTGGGTGGCGGCGCGGGCGTCCAGGCGCTTGGCCCGCTCCATCGCCGGCATGGCCACCAGCCAGGGTGACCAGTCGGGATGCAGGGCGTCCATAGCCTTGGCCTCCATCCATGAGGCGAAGCCCTCGTTCAGCCACAGGTCATCCCACCAGGCCATGGTGACCAGGTCGCCGAACCACTGGTGCGCCATTTCGTGCGCCACCACCTGGAACACGCGCTGGCGGGCCTCCTCGGTGGCCAGGGCCGGGTCCAGCAGCATGTCCTTCTCGAACGACATGATGGCGCCCCAGTTCTCCATGGCGCCGAAGCCACCGGCGCCGGGCGTGGCGATGAAGTCCAGCTTGGGCAGGGGATAGGGCGTGCCGAAATAGTCGTTGTAGCGGGCCAGGATGGCGGCGGCCGTCTCCAGGGCGAAGCGCGCCTTGTCCACCGATCCGCGCCGCACGACCACGCCGATCTCCACGTCGCCGGCCTTGGCGGTGGCGCGCTCCAGGTCGCCCACGGCCACGAACAGCAGATAGCTGGACATGCGCGGCGTGGGTTGGAAATGCACCAGGTGGCGGCCGTCGGCCATGGCCTCGTCCGCCTTCACCGGCATGTTGGACACGGCCATCTGGCCCTGGGGCGCCATGACCGACAGGGTGAAGGTGGCCTTGGCCGCGGGCTCGTCCCAACAGGGCAGGAAGCGGCGGGCGTCGCCGGCCTCGAACTGGGTGGACAGCATGCGGGCAGGCACGCCGGCGCCCCCCTTGCCGTTTCCGGGCGCGTCCGTGGCGGTGTAGTCCAGCTGGAACAGGCCGCGCGCCGATTTCTCGATCTGGCCACGGTAGGCGATGTCCACCGTGTGATGGCCGGGCGGCAGGGGGGATGCCGCCGTCAGGGTGGCCGTCTGGCTGTCCTTGTCCAAGGTGACGCCGGTGGCGGGGTTGCCGTCGATGGTCGCGCGGTCCAGGGTCAGGCTTTCCGCGTTCAGCACCACCGTGGGCGTGGCCGTGGCCACGTCGATGTCGATGTGCACCTCACCGGCGAAGGTCGAGGCCTCGATATTGGGGATGACCGTCAGGTCATAGTGCAGGGGTGAAATGTTGCCCGGCAGTCGGCCGTTGGCCGCTAGACTAACCGTGGGGCTGAGGCATAGGGTCGCAGTCGTCACCAGAACAGTTTTGATCACGCCTTTGAAATTAGTCGAGGCCAGGGGCATACAGCCGCTCCTACGCTTGTATTGCGCGGCGCCACTGCGGGGCGCTTTACGCTTTGGCGCTGAGTGTGCCTGCGTCCACCCCGCAGTTCAATTGCGGACTTCCTGACAAATATGTGCGTCTTCGCCAAAGGCGGAGAGGTGAGCACCGTCCGGATATTATATCCAGTTGCGCTCAAGGTAAGCGCTGTCCCCAGGCTGAAATCGCGGCCTCGTGCCGGCAATTTGCCCGGGGATGCGACAGAAGAACGCAGGCTTGACTGGAAACCGTCGCCGGCTGAGACGGCTTCTGGGCGCCGGCTCCGTGCTCTTCGAACAGCTTTTAGCGGCAGCCGTTGGATGACTTATCAACCTCGTCTTCCCCGGACATCGACTTCGGTGTCCGATTAGTTAGGCTGGGGAATCTATTTTCTGCAAATTCACGAAGTATTACTTAGCAGCCAGTGCTGATCTGTCCTGGTAAATGGACAGCAAAACCGCAAAAAGATTATGGGGCGGTGATGAAGCCGAGGGGCGTTTGAAGGAAATTTCAAAAGCTAACGGATCGGCGTGCCATTCGTCCTGATGGTCTAGTCTTCAAAATTCGCATGGGCTTATCCCTGGACTAAATCTCCAGCCGTCTATATTGAAACTCGCCTTCCGAAAGACAGCTCCGCGGTTCGCGGGCCGATCGGGGTCGCCCTAGCCGGCATTTCAAATTTCGCTGTTGTTCTCGCCCGTGCGCGCCCCTCGGCGCCCTCGTGGGCGCTGCATTTGGGAAGTGTTGCCATGTTCCAAGCCCAGTCCTCGACGGCCCGGTCGGCCGCCGGCACCCCCTCCATTTCTGCCCCCTCCATTTCTGCCCCCTCCATTTCTGCCCCCTCCATTTCTGCCCCCTCCATTTCTGCCAAGGTCCGCAAGGGTTTCGCCGTGTCGGTGGCGGCACGCATCGCCCTGCTGATCGTCGGGGCCGTGACCCTGCTGACGGTGGTCAGCCTGGGCATCAGCCACGTGTTGCTGGCGGGCTTCACCATGGAATTGGCCAAGGACCGGCAGGACGCCAACATGCAGGTGGCGTGGCACGTGCTGGAAGGTTACGGCAAGGGCTACAGTCTCAGGGACGGGCACCTGTACGCCGGCGACACCGCGCTGGAGAACAACGTTGCCGCCGTCGATACGGTGAAGCGCCTGGTGGGCGGCACCGCCACCATCTTCGCCGCCAAGGATGGCGAGATGGTGCGCATCGCCACCAACGTCATGAAGCAGGATGGCAGCCGTGCCGTCGGTACCGCGCTGGCCCGCAACGCCGTCTACGACGCTGTCGTCGGACGGGGCGAGGCCTATCGCGGCGAGGCCGACATCCTGGGTGTGCCCTTCTACACCGCGTACGACCCCATCAAGGACGCCGGTGGCCATATCGTGGGCGTTCTGTACACCGGCATCCAGAAGCGCATCTTCGCCGAGGCGGTGGAGCATCTGAAGACCAGCATCCTGGTGGCCAGCGTCACCCTGGCCGTGGTGCTGGGCCTGGCCGCCTGGTGGCTGGCCAGCCGCTGGGTGGGCCGTCCCGCCCTGCTGGTGGCCCGCCTGCTGGAACGCCTGGCGGCCAACGACACCACGGTGGAGATCCGCCCCACCCAGCGCCGGGATGAGATCGGGCGCATGCTGCGCGCCGCTGGCGCCCTGCGCGGCGTGGTGGCCGACGTCTTCCGCCTGAAGCAGATGGTGGACGACATGCCGCTGAATGTCCTGCTGGCCGATGCCGATCAGGATTTCCGCATCACCTATGCCAACGCCGCCAGCCTGGGCACGCTGAAGACCCTGGGTGCGCCCCTGCCGCGGCCGCTGGCCGGCGGTACGCCGGTGGGCGCCGGGATCGGCCTGTTCCATGCCGATCCGGCCGCGCTGCTGGAGGTGGTGAAGAACCCCGCCCTGCTGCCCTGGCAGGGCCGCCTGACCCTGGAAAACGCCCGTGGCGATAACGAGGAGCTGGAGCTGCGCGTGGCCGCCGTGCGGGATACCGATGGCCGTTATGTCGGCCCCATGATGACCTGGTCGGTGGTGACGCGTCAGGCCCGCCTGGCCGCCGCGTTCGAGACCGACGTGCATGGGGTGGCCGCCGCCGTCACCAGTGCCGCCCACACGCTGGAGGGCGACGCCCGCACCCTGACCGACAACACCGGCAGCGCCTGCACGCAGGCCCAGGACGTGCAGGCCGCCGCCAGCCAGACCTCCAGCAACGTGCAGACGGTGGCCGCCGCCGCCCAGGAGCTGGCGGCCTCGGTGGATGAGGTTGGCCGGCAGGTCGAGCGTTCCAAGGCCATCGCCGCCCGCGCGGTGGCGGAGGTGACCGCCACGGGCCAGACCATCGGCGGCCTGGCCGAGGCCTCGGACCGCATCGGTGCCGTGGTGCAGATGATCAGCGACATCGCCGGGCAGACCAACCTGCTGGCCCTGAACGCCACCATCGAGGCGGCGCGGGCGGGCGAGGCCGGCAAGGGCTTCGCTGTCGTGGCCTCCGAGGTCAAGACCCTGGCCGGCCAGACGGCCAAGGCCACGGAGGAGATCACCCGCTACGTCCAGGACATCGGTCAGCGGACGGACCTCAGCGTCGCCGCCATGGAACGTATCGGCGCCACCATCCACGAGGTGAATGAGGTTGCCGCCGCCATCGCCGCCGCGGTGGAGGAGCAAGGTGCGGCCACCCGCGAGATCGCCCGCAACGTGGCCGAGGCCGCCGACGGCACCGACCACGTCAGCCGCACCCTGTCCTCCCTGACCGACGCCACCGGTGTGGCCGGCAGCACGGCGGGCGAGGTGCTGGACACCGCCGGCAGCCTGACCCGCGAGGCCGGCCGCCTGAACCTGGCGGTGGAAGGCTTCATGAAGGCGCTGCGGGAGATGTGAGGAGCCGCGCGTTTACCTCGCGCTTCCAGGCGACGTTCCCCGAAGACCTGCGTTGACCGCAATTTTCACGCAAACGGGGGCGCGGTCTTGTCGCTGCGCTCCGGGTGCGCTAGAGGGCGGGGGCAAGTTAGCGAAGTGACCTCATGAACACCACGCCCGATCCAGACGACGATGACGAGGACGACCTGCCGCCCCTGCCGGCTGGCGCCAAGAACTATATGACGCCGGAAGGCTTCAACCACATGCGGGATGAGCGCCACCAGCTGCTGCGGGTGGAGCGTCCCAAGGTGGTGGAGGTGGTGTCCTGGGCCGCCGGCAACGGCGACCGGTCGGAGAATGGCGACTATCTGTACGGCAAGAAACGCCTGCGCGAGATCGACCGGCGCATCCGCTTCCTGACCAAGCGCATCGAAAGCGCCGAGGTGGTCAATCCGCAGCTGCAGAAGAACCGGTCCCAGGTCTTCTTCGGCGCCACCGTCACCTATGCCGATGAGGACGATGACCGCATGACCGTCACCATCGTCGGCCGGGACGAGGTGGACATGGACCGCCACCGCATCAGCTGGGTGTCGCCGGTGGCGCGCGCGCTCATGAAGGCCAAGGTGGGCGACGTCGTCACCGTGCGCACGCCCAAGGGGCCGCAAGAGGTGGAGATCCTGGACATTCGCTACCCGGACTGAGCGGGCGGCTCAGCGGTGTTTCTTGCCCGTTGCGCCGTACTCGCTCACCAGCGTGTCTTTCAGCGACCAGGGATGGTCGGCGGCCCCGGCATCGTCCTTCAGGATGACCACGTCGTCGATCAGCCAGCGTCCGCCGGTCCGCGCGAAATGGTAGGCCAGGACGCGGGGCCCGAAGTTGTTGAAGCGCGCCGTCACCGTGGCCGTGTCGCCCGACGCTTCCGCCTGCAGGCCGAAGCCTGACAGGTCCCAGTCCTGGCCGTCGATGATGATGTCGAAGTCCAGGGCGCAAATCCCCTGGGTGCGCTTTTCGCAGGCCCGGTCGGCATCGAGCAGGCGCGCCAGTGCCGGGGTGGCGTGGCGTCGGACCTGGGCAACCGAATCGATGGTCGTGTCTTTCTCGGCGTGGGGATCGGCGAGATACGGCCGGTACAGGGCCTCGACGATGGCCTGCGGTGTCGATCCCGGCGGCTCGGCGCCGCCGGCCCGCGCCGCCGGCGGAAGGGCCGCCAAGCTCACGGCCAGCAGGCCCATGGCCGGCAGGAGGGCCGCCCGCGTCATAATTCAGGCCGCATCGCGGCGAGCGACCGCCGGGCGATGTCCTTCAGGGCGGCGCGCAGGCGCTCGATCTCCTGCGCGGCGGCCTCGTAATCCTCGATCAGGCCGCCGACCAGGGTGCCGGGGTCCCCGGCATGGTCGGGATAGCGGTCACGGGCCCGTTCGGCGCGGCGGCGCAGCCGCTCCACGATGTCTTCGTTGACGGGTGGCGCCGGGCGGTGGCTGTCATCCTCCGGCGTCATATCCTCGGCATCCGGCATGGCCCGTGGCTCCCTTCCTTCACGCGTAGGCGGGTCGTCAGGACCGGCCCCTTACGGGGCGCGGCCATGGCAATGCTTGTACTTCAGGCCGCTGCCGCAGGGGCAGGGGGAATTGCGGGGGGTGTTCATCCAGGTGTCCGGGTCCTGGCCGCCCACCTGGGTCGACTGCGGCATGTTCACGGCGCCATAGCCCAGGCCGGCGCTGGCGCGCGCCATGCCCGGGGGCAGGGGCTCGTCGGCCGGCGGCAGGCCAGCGGGCAAGCCAGTGGGCGGGAACGCCGGGTCGACGCGGGTCTCCTGCATCTCCTGGGGCGGGAAATCGTTGGGGTCCAGCGGCGGCTGGGCGACCTGCAGCTGCACGCGCATCAGCACCTGGGTCACCTGCTCGCGCAGGCTGTCCAGCAACTCCTCGAACAGGTTGAAGGCTTCGCGCTTGTATTCGTTCAGCGGGTCGCGCTGGCCATAGGCGCGCAGGTTGATGCCCTGGCGCAGATGGTCCAGCGACAGCAGGTGGTCCTTCCACGACTGGTCCAGCAGCTGCAGCAGCAGGCTGCGCTCGATGGAGCGCATGATCTCCGGCCCGTAGCTGGCCTCCTTGGCGGCGTAGGCCTCGTCGGCGGCCTTCATCAGGCGCTGCTCGATCTCAAGCTCGGCGATGCCTTCTTCCTTGCCCCACTCCTGCACCGGCACATCCAGCGCCAGGACGCGCACCACGTCCTCGTGCAGCTGGTCCATGTTCCACTGCTCGGCATAGGAATTGGCCGGGATGGCCTTGGCCACCAGGGTGTTGATGGTGTCCTGGCGCATGTCCTCGACGGTTTCCTTGATGTCGTCGACGGCCATGATCTCACGACGCTGCTCATAGACGACCTTGCGCTGGTCGTTCATGACGTTGTCGTACTTCAGCAGGTTCTTGCGGATTTCAAAGTTGTGGGCCTCAACCCGGCTCTGGGCCTTTTCCAGCGCCTTGTTGATCCAGCTGTGGATGATGGCCTCGCCCTCCTGCAGGCCCAGGCGCTGCAGCATGGTGTCCATGCGCTGCGATCCGAAGATGCGCATCAGGTCGTCTTCCAGCGACAGGAAGAACTTCGAGGCGCCGGGGTCGCCCTGGCGGCCCGAGCGGCCGCGCAGCTGGTTGTCGATGCGCCGGCTTTCGTGCCGCTCCGTACCCACGACGTAAAGGCCGCCGGCGGCCAGCGCCACGTCCTTGGCGGCCGCCACCTCCTCCTCGATCTGCTGGATGCGGCGTGCGCGCTCGGCCGGGTCGGTCACATCCCCCAGCTCGTACTCGATGCGCATCTCGACGTTGCCGCCCAGTTTGATGTCGGTGCCGCGGCCCGCCATGTTGGTGGCGATGGTGACGGCGCCTGGCCGGCCGGCCTGGGAGACGATGTAGGCTTCTTGCTCGTGATAGCGGGCGTTCAGCACGTTGTGCGGGATGCCCTGCTTCTTCAGCAGGTCGGACAGCAGTTCCGACTTCTCGATGGAGATGGTGCCGACCAGGATGGGCTGCTGGCGCTCCTGGCACTCCTTCACCAGCTTGACGATGGCGTCGTACTTCTCGCGCGCCGTGCGGTAGACCTCGTCATCATAGTCGATGCGCTGGACGGGCAGGTTGGTCGGCATATCGACCACGTCCAGGTTATAGATCTCCGCGAATTCCGCCGCCTCGGTCATGGCCGTGCCGGTCATGCCGGCCAGCTTGGGGTACAGGCGGAAATAGTTCTGGAAGGTGATGGACGCCAGCGTCTGGTTCTCGCGCTGGATGGTCACATGCTCCTTCGCCTCCAGGGCCTGGTGCAGGCCTTCGGAATAGCGGCGGCCGTCCATCATGCGGCCCGTGAACTCGTCGATGATGACGACCTTGTCGTCCTTGACGATGTAATCCACGTCGCGGGTGAACAGCTTGTGGGCGCGCAGGGCCTGGTTCACGTGGTGGACCAGGGTGATGTTGTGAATGTCGTACAGGTCGCCCTGCTTCAGCAGGTCCATCTCGGTCAGGATCTGGGCGACCTTCTCCGTGCCCTCTTCCGTCAGGTTGACGGACTTGGCCTTCTCATCCTTTTCATAGTCGGTGTCGGCCAGGCGCAGGATGACCGTGTCCACGGCGGCGTACAGCTCGGACCCGTCGGTGGAGGGACCGGAGATGATCAGCGGGGTGCGCGCCTCGTCGATCAGCACGCTGTCCACCTCGTCGACCACGGCGAAGTTGAAGGGCCGCTGGACCATGTCGTCCAGGCGGAACTTCATGTTGTCGCGCAGGTAGTCGAAGCCGAACTCGTTGTTGGTGCCGTAGGTGATGTCGGCGGCGTAGGCGCGGCGGCGCTCGTCGTCATCCAGGCCGTGGACGATGCAGTCGGTGGTCAGGCCCAGGAAACCGTAGATGCGGCTCATCCAGCCGCTGTCGCGCTTGGCCAGGTAGTCGTTCACGGTCACGACGTGCACGCCCTTGCCTTCCAGAGCGTTCAGGTAGACCGCCAGGGTCGCCACCAGGGTCTTGCCTTCGCCGGTGCGCATCTCGGCGATGCGGCCGCGGTGCAGGACGATGCCGCCCATCAGCTGCACGTCGAAATGGCGCTGGCCGATGGCGCGCTTGGCCGCCTCGCGCACGGTGGCGAAGGCGTCGGGCAGGATGTCGTCCAGCGTCTCGCCCTTGGCCAGCCGGTCGCGCAGCCAGTCGGTGCGCATGCGCAGCTCGTCATCGGACAGCGAGACCAGCTTCGGTTCCAGCGCGTTGATGGCGTCGACGTCCTTCCGCAAGCTTTTGACAACGCGCTCGTTGGCGCTGCCGAACAGTTTGCGGGCGATGGAACCGAACATGAAAACCTCGAAGAGAACGAACACGGGGAAACCGGCCGGATCATCCAGCCCGGCCGCGCGGGACATGGGGCCGTTTTGGATAAGGCCCCCCATGCGCCTTGTGAGATAAGGTGGCAGGGCCCGGCGGTCAATGAAGCCCCGCCGTTTCCGGTACCGCGATACCGGTCCTACCTGCCGCGTCAAATCCCCCACACGCGCGGGGCTGGACCATAGCATGATCCGCCTGCTTTCCAACCGCTTTGATGCCCCGGCGGATGCGGTATCCGGCGACCGTTCCCGGGCGTGGCGCGAGGCCCGCGGTTCGGGGGGTGGGGTGCGGCATCAGGACACGTACGGGGTGGGTATCCGGCGCTGTCCCACCTTGCGAGAGGGGCGCCCCCCGTGTTTTATGGCGCGACAGCCGAAGAAGGGCCCGGCAGTGCTACGGCGTGGCCGTCCCTGGTCCCTAGCATCGCGCCGTTTTTTGATGCAGCCCCAGTCCTCGAGGAATTCAGCTCCATGTATGTGAAGATGTTGCGTGCCGCGCTGCTGACCGCGGCTTTCGGGTCCCTGGCCGGCACCGCCCTGGCCGCTGACACCCCGGCCAAGGCTGCCGCTCCCGCCGCGGCGCCGGCCGCCGGCTCGCCGGCCCAGGCCGCGGACGATCCGGTGGTGGCCCGTGTGAACGGCAAGGAAATCCACCGGTCGGAAGTGCTGGCCGAATACAGCCAGCTGCCGGCCCAGACCCAGCAGCAGATTCACCTGAACGAAGCCTACCCGCGCGTTCTGGAGAACCTGGTGACCGCCCGCCTGCTGGCGGATGCCGGCTACAAGGACAAGCTGCAGGACAGCAAGGAAGTGAAGACCGAGCTGAAGCACGCTGAAGAGCGCTTCGTGCAGCAGGCCTACATCCGCAAGCAGGTCGACGCCCGCATGAACGAGGCGCTGCTGAAGAAGAAGTATGACGAGATGGTGAAGGCCATGCCGGCTGAGGACGAGGTCCGCGCCCGGCACATCCTGGTGAAGACCAAGGAAGAGGCCGACGCGCTGATCAAGCAGATCCAGGGCGGCGCCGACTTCGCCAAGCTGGCGTCCGAGCAGCAGATCGACAAGAACTCCGCCGCCTCGGCCGGCGACCTGGGCTACTTCACGAAGGGCGACATGGTCGCCCCCTTCGCCGATGCCGCCTTCGCCATGAAGCCGGGCGAGGTCAGCAAGACCCCGGTGAAGACCGACTTCGGTTGGCACGTGATCAAGGTTGAGGACCGCCGCAAGCGCCAGGCCCCGCCGTTCGAGCAGGTCAAGGGCCAGGTCGCCCAGGCCGAAGCCCAGGATCTGGCCGCCCAGGTGGTGGATGAGCTGCGCAAGGGCGCCAAGGTCGAGGCCTTCGACATCACCGGCAAGCAGGCCATCTCCCTGACCCCGCCGCCGGCCGCCGCCAAGCCGGCCGCCCCCGCCAAGCAGTAAGGCGGGCGGGAAGGCGCGGGATGAGTTCCTTCCCGCGCCGGTACGCTAACGAAGGGCGCAAGCATCGCCGGTGGCGGTCTTGCGCCCTTTTGCTGTCCGCGGTTCGCTTTCGCTTAAGCGCCGAACGCCCGTTTTCGATTTTATTCGTCACGGATTTCGGCCTATTTTCTGCGCCGTTTGCCCGGTTCCTCCGGGCGGCCCCTCATCCGAACCGTTCGCCTTCAACGGAGCGATCCCCATGGCCCTCAAGGTCTCCCCCCTGGCGCCCGACGCTTTCCCCACCCTGTCCCCCGTGGCTGGCGTCCGCCTGGCGGCGTATAACTGCGGCATCCGCTACAAGGGCCGGGATGACCTGATGGTGGCCGAGCTGGCCCCCGGCACCACCGTTGCCGGCGTGCTGACCCGCTCGCTGACCGCCAGCGCGCCCGTGCATTGGTGCCGCAAGGGCCTGACCGGCGGCAGCGCCCGCGCCCTGGTGGTGAACTCCGGCAACTCCAACGCCTTCACCGGTGCCGCCGGCGAATCGCTGGTGTCCGAGACGGTGGCCACGGCCGCCCAGCTGGTGGGCTGCAAGCCGGAAGAGGTCTTCGTCGCCTCCACCGGCGTCATCGGCCAGCCCCTGCCGGCCGACAAGATCGCCCAGCACCTGGGCGCCGCCTGGGCCAAGCTGGACGCCGGCAACTGGGACGCGGCCGCCCGGGCCATCATGACCACCGACACCTTCCCCAAGGGGGCGGTGGCCACCTGCGTCATCGACGGCAAGACGGTGACCCTGAACGGCTTCGCCAAGGGCAGCGGCATGATCGCCCCTGACATGGCGACCATGCTGGGCTTCCTGTTCACCGACGCGGCCATCGCCGCCCCGGTGCTGCAGAAGCTGCTGTCGCGCGCCACCGACCGCAGCTTCAACTGCGTGACGGTGGACGGCGACACCTCCACCAGCGACACGGTGATCCTGGTGGCCACCGGCCAGGCCGGGAACGCCCCCATCACCGACGCGACCGATCCGCGCCTGCGCCTCTTCGCCAAGGCGCTGGACGCCGTCTGCCTGGACCTGGCGCAGCAGATCGTGCGCGATGGCGAGGGTGCCACCAAGTTCGTGACCCTGACCGTGACCGGTGCGGCCAGCAACCAGGCGGCCAAGCGCATCGCACTGACCGTCGCCAACTCCCCCCTGGTGAAGACTGCCGTGGCGGGTGAGGATGCCAACTGGGGCCGCATTGTCGCCGCCGTGGGCCGCGCCGGCGAAAAGGCCGACCGCGACAAGCTGGTCATCAGCATCGGCGGCGTGCAGATCTGCGCCAACGGGATGGAGGTCCCGGGATATGACGAGGCGCCGGTAGCCGCCCACATGAAGGGGCAGGAGATCGACATCCAGGTCGACCTGGGCCTGGGCCGGGGCAAGGCCACCGTGTGGACCTGCGACCTGACCCACGGCTATATCGACATTAATGGCAGCTACCGCAGCTGAGGCTGCGGTAGCTTCCTTTGTTCCCTCAGGCGCCGGGCGGCGGCATCCGCCGCCTTGGCTTGTCCTCGATTTCCAGTCCGCCTACGGCTCCCCAGAAATCTCCGGCGGCCGCGGTCGCGGCCTACGGCTGCATGAGGGAAATCTCATGCAGCTGATTTATTTGGAGGAAGTGCTGTGGCGGATGAGATGACCGCGTGCTGGGATGGGCGGGTCGAGTCGACGGAACCGGTGCGCACTGTCCTGGTGGCCGCCGTGGCTCTGATCGACGCCGACGGGCGGGTGCTGCTGGCGCAGCGGCCGCCGGGCAAGTCCTTGGCGGGCCTCTGGGAGTTTCCCGGCGGCAAGGTCGACCCCGGCGAGACGCCGGAGGTGGCCCTGGTGCGGGAACTGCGGGAGGAGCTGGGCATCGACACGCGTACCAGCTGCCTGGCGCCCTTCACCTTCGCCAGCCACCGGTATGAGACCTTCCATCTGCTGATGCCGCTTTACGTCTGCCGCGTCTGGCAAGGCACGCCCCAGCCCCTGGAAGGCCAGTCCCTGGCCTGGGCGCGGGTGGATCAGCTGAACGACTATCCCATGCCCCCCGCCGACGTGCCGCTGGTGGCCATGTTGCGGGATTTGCTCTAAGGCCGCCATTCGGTGGCGCAGGTTAAATCACAACTAAGAAGATATGTGATCGAATCAGATAAAACTTTAAGAATTATAATATAGATTTTGATGTTACCCCTACGGGCAATCCATCCGCCACAAATCCCAAAGAGGTTTAGGATGTTGCCCAATTGCGCGTGTTCTCGCTTCGATATCGCCCAGGCTGTGCTGGCCTCCACGGACAACCTGACACCTGAGCAGCTGTACAAGGCGATAAAGGCGGCCCTGGAGGTGGTTCGGCAGGATTATGCCGTGCTGCAATCGGCCCCGGCGCCTGAGCCGGTTGACGCGCCGGCCCGGCTGTTCCACGGCGGCGTCATCCGAACCATGCGCGACGATCTGCCCACGGTTGAGGCCCTGGTCATCCGGGGCAAGGACATCCTGGGCGTGGGCACGCTGCAGGCGATGCGGGACCTGGCTCCAGGCGCACGGGAGGTCGATCTGGCCGGGCGGACGCTGATGCCGGGCTTCGTCGATCCCCACATGCACGTCGTGGCCAGCGCCCTGCTGGCTCCTGGCTTGGGCTTGGGGCCGGTAGCGGGGGAGGACTACACCTTCGACAGCGTCAAGGCGAAGCTACGCCAGGCCATCCGGTCGGCCAAGTCGACAGAGGATTGGATCGTCGCCACCGGTTTCGATTCCTCGCGGCTGTCGGATGGTTGGCGGAACATCACGATCGACGACCTGGATGAGTTGTTCGATCATGCTCCCGCGGAAAAGCAGAACCCGGTTTTCATCGCGTCGGGGTCGGGTCACACCACCTACGCCAACCGCCGGGTCCTAGTGATGGCCGGCGTGCCCGAATACAACCCGCCCAAGCTGGAAGGGGGCAAGATCGCCACCTTCTTCGAGGACGGTAAAGATACCGGCCGCACCTCCGGCATCTTCATTGAATATCCCGCCCAGAAATATGTCCTGGGTGCGCTCTCCAGCAGTGGTCACACGGGCTTCCCCGAGGACCCGACCACGCTGGGCGTGAATGTGGCCGAGATTCTGTACACCGCGCTGGCCAACGGCAACACCATGGTGAACGAGGCGGCGCTGGGCATCGCGATGGGCGCCGCCGATATGGAGAAGGCGGCCATCGACGCGGTGTCGCTTTTCACGGCCCGTCCCCGCTTCGCCAGCGCCCGCTATGTCAGCCAGTACCTGGTGGGCGACCATCAGGTGCACTGGCAGCACCCCGACCTGACCGACCCCATGTTCCTGCAGCAGGCCGTCAAGCTGTTCGCCGATGGCTCCAACCAGGGTGTCACCGGGTTGCAGCGCGAACCCTACACCCCCTGGGCCATCCTGCAGACGGAGCGGGACTATCTGGGCTTTGACGTGAAGGGCAACCAGAACCTGCCCGTCAGCGGGTTGGCCGCCTTGGTCGGCCCCGCCAATGACGCCGGCTGGCAGGTCATCACCCACGCCAACGGCGACGCGGCCATCGACAACATCCTGGCGGCTTACCAGAAGTCGAAGGAGGACAATCCAGCGTCCGCCGCCCTGCGCAACCGGGTGGAGCACTGCTCCATCCTGCAGGATGACCAGATCAAGCGCATGAAGGACCTGGACGTGGTGCCGTCCTTCCTCATCCAGCACGTGGCGGAGTGGGGATACGTGCTGAAAAAGCTGCTGGGCGACCGCGCCGACCTGCTGGACCGATGCGCGTCCGTGGAAAAGGCGGGCCTGCGCTTCTCCTTGCACAGCGACTACACCGTCAGCCCGCTGGAGCCGCTGCGCCGGGTCCAGACCGCGGTCACCCGCATCATGGACATGGACCCCGACCACGGGGTGCTGAGCCCCGATGAACGCATCAGCGTGGTATCGGCCCTGAAGGCCCAGACCATCGACGCCGCCTGGCAATGCCATGCCGACCAGTATGTCGGGACGTTGCAGGCGGGGAAGTTGGCTGACCTGGTGATCCTGGACAGCGACCCCTGCACGTGTGAACCGACCCGCATCGGGGACATCAAAGTGAGTGAGACCTGGGTCAACGGTGCCAAGGTCTTCCCGCTGGTCCCGCAAGGCGAGGTTCCGGCGGCGTAAGTCTGACTCAGGAACGGCGGGCCGCGCGCCAACGGTCGGCGCGCGGCCCGTCCGTTCGCGGAGCCCTCAATCAGTTCTTCAGCGGATTGATCTCTTCCGTGCCCAGCGCGTCGGCCAGGCGCAGCTTGGCGCTGCCGCGGCGTAGGGGTTTCTGCTGGCTTTCGTCGGGGGCCCAGCCGGCCAGATACAGCACTTGGAAGCTGGCCTCGATGCCGCCCTCGCCATCGGGATACAGGTCCTGGTAACGCTCTGCGGCCCGGGTGAACAGGTCGCTGGGGCTCACGGCCTTGCGGCTGTCCAGCACGGCGTTGGTCTCGCCCATGCCGCGCAGGTCCTGGATCAGGCGGAAGGCGTGGGGGTAGCTGACGGTCAGCATGTCGCTGTCCACCACCGGCAGGGCGAAGCCGGCGCGCTGCAGCAGGCCGCCGGCGTCGCGCACCTCGGCCATGGGGCTGATGCGGGGCGATAGGCCGCCCAACAGGTCCATCTCGGCCTCCATCAGGCTGCGGCGCAGCTCGAACAGCGTCTCGCCGCCCAGGATGGCGCCCAGGAACAGGCCATCGGGCTTCAACGCGCGGCGCACCTGGATCAGGGCGCCAGGCAGGTCGTTGACCCAATGCAGGCTGAGGGCGCTGACCACCAGGTCGAAGCTGCCCTCGGCGAAGGGCAGGAACTCCTCATCAGCCGCCACGGTCGGTAGGCCGGGCATGCGCTTGGCCGCCTCGGCCGCGAAGCGGGGGGACAGGTCCGTGGCCACCACTTGGGCGATGCTGGGCACGGCTGCCAGGGCCCGCGCCACCTCTCCGCCATGGCAGCCCAGGTCCAGGGCCACGCGGAAGTCGCGCTTGATGTCGGCCAGGCGTTCCACCAGGCGGCCGACCACCTCGGCCTTCAGGAAATCGAAGCCGGTCCACCCGGCGGCGGCCCGGTCGCGATGGGCCCGCACGCGGCGGCGGTTGAAGACGGTCATGCTGTCGGCGTCGCTCATGGGGCCGGTATAGGCCCTTCCTGGGCCGGAGCAACAGGAATTTACGGGGTACGCGCGGCTTTGCGCTATCATGGCGCGTGCTTCTTGGAGGACATGCGCGTATGGGCGATTGGGGGCGGGCGATGGGGGCCAGGGTGCGCGACACCGGCGTGCGCCTGCTCGACCTGGTGCTGCCGCCGCGCTGCCTGGGCTGTGGCGAGGCGGTGGCCGCTGCCGGCACGCTGTGCGGCGCCTGCTGGCGGGGCGTCAGCTTCATCACGGCGCCGCAATGCGCCGCCTGCGGCCGGCCCTTTCCCCATGACATGGGCGCCGATGCCCTGTGCGCCATCTGTGTCGCTGCACCCCTATCCTTCGGCCGGCTGCGCGCCGCCGTGCTGTACGACGATGCCAGCCGCCCCCTGATCCTGGGCTTCAAGCATGGCGACCGGACGGAGGCCGTCCCCCTGTTCGCCGGCTGGATGGCGCGCGCCGGGGGGGAACTGCTGGCCGGGGCCGATCTCGTGGCGCCGGTGCCGCTGCACCGCTGGCGCCTGTTCGCCCGGCGCTACAATCAGGCGGCCCTGCTGGCCGCGCGGCTGGGGACCATCAGCGGGGTGAAAGCGGCGCCCGACCTGCTGGTCCGCCGCCGCCGCACGCCCAGCCAGGGCAGTCTGTCGCGGGGGGGACGGGCGCGCAACGTGGCGGGCGCCTTCGCCCTGCGCCCCGGCCGCTCGGTCAAGGGGCTGCGCGTCGTGCTGGTGGATGACGTCTACACCACCGGCGCCACGGTGGCGGAGTGCGCCCGCGTGCTGCTGCGGGCGGGTGCCGCCGGGGTGGAGGTGCTGGCCCTGGCCCGGGTGCTGAAGGCCGAAGATATTTAGAAACACTCTAAACTCAGGGCTGGGTTGCGCACCCACCCTTGGCGCTGCGCCGCCGATGCGCCAATATTTCAGGTAAATCATTTCCTCAGGAGTTTGGGCCCATGCCCCGCGTTGAGATCTACACCAGCCCCTACTGCCCCTATTGCCACCGCGCCAAGCGCCTGCTGGACAGCAAGGGCGTGCAGTATGAGGAGATCGACGTCATCGCCAACCCGTCGCGCAAGCCGGAGATGATCCAGCGCGCGGATGGCCGCACCACGGTGCCCCAGATTTTCGTGGATGGTGAGGGCCTGGGCGGCAGCGACGACATCCACGCCCTGGACCGCGCCGGCAAGCTGAACGCCAAGCTGGGCCTGGACCAGTTGGCCTCCGGCACCGCCTGACGCGCATGACGGCGGCCCCTTCCTCAGGTGTCCTGCGCGCGGCAGTCCTGCAGATGACCGCCGGGCCGGAGATATCGGCCAACATGGATGCGGTGGCCGACCTGCTGCGCCAGGCCAGGGACCAGGGGGCGGCGTTCGCCACCCTGCCGGAAAACGTGGCCCGCATGGTCCAAGGCCGCGAGCGGGTGCTGGCCGGCGCTTATGAGGAAGAGGCGCATCCGGCCCTTGGCCGGTTCCGCGACCTGGCGGTAGAAACCGGGCTGTGGCTCATGACCGGCACCCTGGCCTGTCTGACGAAGGATGGCCGCGCCGCCAACCGCTGCTTCGTCATCGACCCATCGGGCCAGGTGCTGGCCCGCTACGACAAGCTGCACATGTTCGATGTGGAGCTGGCGAATGGCGAGCGTTATCGCGAAAGCGCCACCTTCCGCCCCGGCGACACCGCGCGCGTGGTCGATACCCCGTGGGGCGGGCTGGGCCTGACCGTCTGCTACGACGTGCGCTTTCCCCAGCTCTACCGCGCCCTGGCCAAGGCCGGCGCCCGCATCATCACGGTACCCTCGGCCTTCACCGTGCCCACCGGCCGCGCCCACTGGCATGTGCTGCTGCGCGCCCGCGCCATCGAGACCGGCTGCTGGGTCCTGGCCCCTGCCCAGGTGGGCACCCACGACGGCGGCCGCCAGACCTACGGCCACGCCCTGATCATCAGCCCTTGGGGTGAGGTAGTGGCTGACGCCGGTGGCGAGGCCTCCGGTGTGCTAGTCGCGGACCTGGACCTATCCAAGGTGGATGAGGCGCGATCCATGGTGCCCAGCCTGTTGCACGACCGGGCGTTCCAGGGACCTTAGAGCTCCCGCCCCATGGCCGCTCCAAAGTCCAAACAAAAAGGCGGCACCCTCGCGGATGCCGCCCTTCGTTTCGTTACAGAAACAGACCTTATTCGGCGACCTTCAGCACGCCGCGGCGGATCTGGTCGCGCTCCATGCTGACGAACAGGGCGCGGAAGTTGCCTTCGCCGAAGCCCTCGTCGCCCTTGCGCTGGATGATCTCGAAGAAGATCGGGCCGATGGCCGTCTCGGTGAAGATCTGCAGCAGATAGCGGTTGTCCTTACCGTCCAGCAGGATGCCGCGGCTCTTCAGTTCTTCGACCGGCTGGCCGTGGCCGGGCAGGCGCTCTTCCAGCATCTCGTAGTAGGTGTCGGGCGGCGGCGTCATGAACTTCACGCCGGCGGCCTTCAGCTTGTCCCAGGTGGCGATGATGTCATCGGTCAGCAGGGCGATGTGCTGGATGCCCTCGCCCTTGTAGGCCTCGATGAACTCCTGGATCTGGTCCAGCTTGTCGGCACCCTGCTCGGACTTCGACTCGTTGATCGGAATGCGGATCTTGCCGCAGGGGGCGGTCAGCGCCCGGCTGGTCAGGCCCGTGTACTCACCCGTGATGTCGAAGTAGCGGATCTGGCGGAAGCCGAAGATCTTGCCGTAGAACTCCGAGATCGGGTCCATGCGGCCCTTGCGGACGTTATGGGTCAGGTGGTCGATCAGCTTCAGGCCGGCGCCCACGGGGTTCTGGTCCGCACCCTCGATGGGCACGAAGTCGATGTCGTAGATGCTGGGGCTGTTGTACCGGTCCACCAGGTACAGCAGGCTGCCGCCGATGCCTTCGATGGCCGGGATGTTCAGCTCCATGGGGCCGACCGTGCCCTTCACCTCCTTGGCGCCCTGGGCCACGGCGTGCTTCAGGGCCTCGCCCGCGTCCTTCACGCGGAAGGCCATGGCGCAGGCGCTGGGGCCGTGCTCACGGGCGAAGCGCTGGGCTAGGCTGTCCGGCTCGGCGTTCACGATGAAGTTGATGTCGCCCTGGCGGTACAGCACCACGTTCTTGGAGCGGTGGCGGGCCACCTTGGTGAAGCCCATGGCCTCGAACAGGCGGCCCAGGGCCTCGGTGTCCTCCGCCGTGTATTCCACGAACTCGAAGCCATCGGTGCCCAGCGGGTTCTCCCACAGGTCGCCGCCGGCGACGGCTTCGGCGACGGGCCCAGAGGAGGACGGGGAGGAGGGGGTGGTCGGGGTGGACGCGGTCGGGGTGGACATGGCGGGTCGCTCTCCCTGTTAGAAGCAACAATCCCCCTGATGATACGCCCGGCGCCCGGGCATTTCCTTGCGAAGTCTGCCGCATTTGTTCAAGATTGAGCAACGTTGTGCTCAAGAAACCCTTAAGGCGGCATCACTATGGGTAAATCCAGTCTGGACGCGGCAGATCTGCGCATCCTGGATACGTTGCAGCGCAACGGGCGCCTATCCAACGTCGACCTGGCGGAAGCCGTGGGCCTGTCGCCCTCGCCCTGCCTGCGTCGGGTGAAGGACCTGGAGGACCAGGGCTACATCCAGGGCTATGCCGCCCTGCTGGACCGGCGCCTGTTGGGCCTGGGGGTCGTCGCCTTCGTCGAGGTCAAGATCGATCAGAACGCGGAAGGCGACGCCGTGTTCCGCCGCCTGGTCAGCCAAATCCCCGAGGTGGTGTCCTGCTTCGTCATGACCGGCACCATGGACTATCTGGTGCAGGTGGTGGTCAGCAACCTGGAGGCCTTCGCCGAGGTCTCCATGAAAAAGCTGCTGCAGATCCCGGGCGTGAAGGACGTACGCTCCAGCTTCGTGCTGGACGTGGTCAAGCACTCCACCGCAGTACCCTTGCCGTCGGTCGCCGAACTGGCGCGGGACTGAAATTTCTTCCCGGCACAAGATTGCTAAACCGGTCGTTCAAACGGCAGGAAGTGGTTTTGAGCTAGGGCTAACGGGGCATGATCGCAAGGAAATGGTGCTGATCCAGCGATAAAATGGTTTCACAAACCCAGCCAGGGAGATGGAGCCATGAGCAGCAGCGCGCCGGTCAACACCACGGGCAAGTCCGACACCCCCCTGCGCGGCGACTACAGCGCCATGGCGGCTGACTACACCGTGCCCCAGGGCTGGGAAAAGATCACGGCGGAGGAGCACGCCCGCTGGCGCACGCTGTATGAGCGTCAGTCGGCCCTGCTGCCCCGCTATGCCGCGCCTGAGTTCATGGAAAGCCTGGCCCGGCTGGACGCCCGCGACGGGGTGCCCCATTTCAATCGCGCCAGCGAGGTGCTGCACAAGGCCACGGGCTGGACCCTGGTGGCCGTGCCCGGCCTGCTGCCCAACGACGTCTTCTTCAACCACCTGGCCGAAAAGCGATTTCCGGTGACCAACTGGATCCGCCGGGCGGATGAGATGGATTACCTGGTGGAACCGGACGTGTTCCACGACTTCTTCGGCCATGTGCCCCTGCTGATGCATCCGGTCTTCGCCGACTATCTGCAGGCCTATGGCAGGAAGGGCGCCGAGGCCGAAGCCCACGGCGGGCTGGAGCGCCTGGCCCGTCTCTACTGGTACATGGTGGAATTCGGCCTGATCAATACGCCCCAGGGCCTGCGCGCCTATGGCGCCGGCATGCTGTCCTCGCGGGGCGAGACGCAGTACTGCATCGAAAGCCCCGAGCCCAACCGCGTGGGCTTTAATCTGGAACGGGTGATGCGCACCCGCTATCGCATCGACGACTACCAGGAAACCTACTTCGTCTTGGACAGCTTCGAACAGCTGTTCCAGGCCACGGCGCAGGATTTCGCCCCGCTCTATGCCAAGCTGGCCGCCCTGCCGGATCTGCCGGCCGACCAGATCCAGCCGGGCGACACCGTGTTTACCGCAGGCCGCAAGGCGGCTTAGGCTTAGCCCAGCAAGTGCCCTAGGGGCTGGGTCGCAGCGTTTGCCCGATCATGGCATAGGCGTCGTCGCTGGCCAGGAAGACGTAGGCGGGTGTGATGCCAGCCCAGTCTTCCTCCTCGCCATCCGCGTCGGGCGGCAGGTGGCCCGGGCACACGCAATTGGCGGTGATGTCGTTGTCGCCGAACTCATGCACCAGGCTGCGGGTGAAGCCCAGCAGGGCGGAGGCCGCGGCGCCGTAGGCGGTCATCCCGCGCGCCCCTTCCATGGCGGTGCTGTCCACCGTGGTGACGATGCGGCCATAGCTGCGCGCCCGCATCAGGGGCAGCAGATGGCGCACCATCAGGAAGGTGCCGCCCATGTTGGCGGCCATGGTGGCCTCGAACAGTTCCAGCGTCATGCCGTCGAAAGGCTGTTTCAGGCGGAAGCCGGCGTTGTTGACCAGGATGTCGACATGGTCGAAGGCAGCGATGGCCGCTTCGGCCACCGTATAGGCGCCGGCCGGCTGGGTGATGTCGGCCTGCACGACGATGCCGGTGCGGCCCAGGGCCTGCACCTGGCGGGCGGTTTCCGTGGCCGCCGCCTGTTCATCGGGCAAAAGGTGGTGGAGGACGACGTTGGCCCCCTCCTGCGCCAGGGCGACCGCGACGGCGCGGCCCAGGCCGGACGCCGCCCCCGTCACCACCGCTGTCCGGTTCGCCAAACGCCCCGCCCGCTGCATCGCCGTTCCCCAAAACCCCGAGTTCAGGCCCGGCGGATCAGCTCCGCGGGCGTGGACAGGATGAGGTCGCGGGGGGCCAGCTTCTCCAGGAAGGCGGCGAAGCCACCGTCCTTACCCCCGCCCCCTGAATTACCGCCCCCCGGGCCCGCCCCGTCGCCGGCCGCGTCCGCCTGTCCCGTCTCATGGTAGGCATCGAACAGGTCTTCGTACAGGCGCAAATCCTTCAATATTGCAATCTTCTGCTGCAGCGAGGCCTGGCTGACCAGCGCCAGGTGCAGCAGCACGAGGCCGTTCGGTGTCCAGTTGGGCTCGCGCATCAGGGGCAGCAGCGCCAGGGTCTGGGCGCCGCTGGCCCCGCCCGACAGCACGCCCCGGCCCAGGCGCAGGGCGCGGCGCTTGCCGCCCGTGGCCGGCGCCGGCTGGTCGTGGCGCGAGGCGACGCCTTTGGCCCGCCCGCTGCGCTCCACCGCCTGCAGCAGCGGCGTGCCATCCGCGCCCTCGCCTGCAGGCCCGCCGGCTGGGTGATAGCGCACGCCACCCTCCACCCCGATGACCAGGGTCGACAGGGCGATCAGCAGCTGGCGCTCAGGCTCCGCCAGGTCGGCAGGGGTGGCGCCCAGGTCGGCCAGGGCCGCCAGCAGCAGGGGGCTGATCTCACGGCCGGGGCGGGAGATGCCCACGGTCACGGTCTTGGCTTGGTGGCGGATGGTGTCGATGGGGCGCGACGTCTCTTCGAACACCAGGCGCAGCAGGTCCTGGCCTCGCGTGATGACGACCGTCCGCTCCGGCTTGCCGCCTGGCGTGTCCAGCATGGGCAGGGCGGAGGTCAGCTTGGCCAGGCGGGCGGTGTAGCTGGCGGGCAACGCGGCGTCCAGCTGCCCATCGGCGATGCGGTCGATGATGGCGGCCAGACTGGTGGCCACCGGCGTCACCGGCCGCTCCGGGTCGGCCAGCGCCTGGTCCAGCACCGCCGACACCTCGCGGAAGGGGCGGGATTCGGCGTCGATGGCCAGGGCGGCGTGGAAACCCCACAGGTGGCCCGCCACCGTGGCCATGATGAAGTCCAGGCCGGCGCCGGCGGAGGGCAGGTGCACCACCGCCTCGGCGTAGGGGGCGAAGCAGGTCTCGCCCTTGGCGGCGAAGACGATGGGCTTGCCGTTGTGCGCCTTGAAGATGGCCACTTCCTTGGCGGTGTCCTGGGCCAGCAGGGGGGCCAGGTCGTTGGCCACCACCAGGGTCAGCGGCTCGGTCGACAGGTCGATGTGCTTCTTGTCCTCGGTGTAATCGACCGGGATGGACTTGTAGCAAAGCTCCGACAGCTTGATGCGGATCTCTTCGGCCGCGACCTTGTTGGCGCCGTTGCCCACCACCGCCCAATAGCGGTTGCGGGGGGCATAGGCCCGGGCGCAGGCGGCAATGGCCCCCTCGTCGTCCAGCACCTCCTGGATGCGCTGGGGCAGGGCCTCCAGCGCCACCATCTCGTCATGGATCTGCTGGGCCGGCAGGGTGCCCAGCGCGTCGGCCAGGCACAGGGCGGTCAGCTTGCCCGCCGCCACCTGGCTGTAGAAGGCCTTGGTGGAGGCGACGGCCATCTCGATGTCGCGGCCGTCGCTGGTGAACAGGTGGCTGTCCGACTTGCGCACCAGGGGGCTGTTGCGGCGGTTGACGATGGCGTGGATCCAGGCGCCGGCGGCGCGGGCGAGGTCCACCGTGCGGTTGGTGTCGGTGGTGGTGCCGCTCTGGCTGATGGCGATGACCAGGGCGTCGTCCAGGCTCTTGCCGTCCAGGTTGGTGGACAGTTCCGAGGCCTTGGCGCTGGTCACCGTCACCGGCGCCTTGTCCAGCGCCAGGCGGATCAGGTGCTCGATGCCCATGGCGGCGATGGCGGCGGTACCCTGGCCCGTCACCAGGATGCGGCGGATGGGCGGCTTGGCCGGATCGGCCAGGCGGGCGCGCAGGCCGGCCCACGGCCCCGTGTCGGTGCCCCCGGCGAGGCTGAGGTCGAAGCTGACGCGCCGGTCCTGGCGGCGGTAGCGGCCCGTCAGGGTCTTGCGCACGCTGGCCGGGGCCTCATGCACCTCCTTCTCGAAGAAGTGGTCGTGGCGGCCGCGGAAGATGTCGCGGGAGAAAATCTCGATGGCGTCGGCCTTCAGGCTGGCCGGGGCGCCGTCGTCCACCGTGCGGGCGGTCAACGCCGGCTCGCCCGCCGCCGTCGACAGGACGACGGCCAGGCCGCCGCGCTCTACCTGCGCCAGGGGAATGGACCGCCGGGCGCGCGGCGCCAGGCCGTAATTCTCAGACGCGACGATCAGGCCATCGTTCACCTCGGCCACGAACAGGCTCTGCCCGCTGCCCTTCTGGCCAAGTTGCAGGCGCTCCGGATCGGTCGGGTGCTGCAGGATGATGGCCATGGACCCGTCCAGCCGCCGGAGGGTAGCCAGGAAACGGTCGGCGTTACCGCCGCCGTTACCCGTCGCGCCCTCCAGACGGAACAGCACGGGAATGACCTTGGTGTCGGTGGTGGTGTCGGTAGGCAAGGCGTGGCCGGTGCCCTCGATGGCGCTTTCGGTCAGGGCCCGGTAATTGTCGATGTCGCCGTTCAGGGCCACCATGGCGTCGGCATCGGCGTCCAGTGCCGTGGCGGCCTTGCCGGTGCCCGTCTCATTCAGCAGCCGGGCGTTCAGCGGATGGCAATTGGGCAGGCTGATGGCGCCGTGCGAGGCCCAGCGGGTGTGGGCGATGGCGCTGAAGCCGTCAGCGTGCCGCGCCACGGCCCACAGCACGGCGTCGGCGCGCATGCGGGCGCGCAGGAAGGCGCCGTTGTCGCCCAGGCGGCCGATCAGGGTGGCCACCTTGTAAGTGAAGCGCACGGTGGTGCGGCCGTCGGGCAGGATGTGCAGCGCCAGGCCCTCGTGCCGGTCGCCCACGGCCAGCCGCTCGGCGGCGCCGGCGCGCAGGGCCGCCGGCAGGTCGTCCAGGGTGTAGCGATGGTCGATGGTGATCTGCAGGGCGATGCCGGCGCTGTCCCGCCCGCGCACCTCCAGCCGGTCCAGATTCTCCAGCACCTGTTCGGCGGCCCAGGCCACCGCATGCTGCGGCCGGGTTGCGGCGGCACCGTCCGGCAGCAGGGCCAGGGTGCGGCCGATGTTGCCCAGAACCTCGGTCCGCAACTGCCAGGAATAGTCGCGCAGGCGCTCGGCCGTGCGCTCCACCGCCACGTCGCGGGCAGCCTCGCCGGACCGGAGCATCGTCTCCAGCGCGTCGATGCGATCGGCCACCGCCGTCAGCAGGGCGGTGGCAGCCGTGTCGGCCACGGCGGCCATGTGGGTGGGAAAGGCCATCAGGTCGGTGAAATGCGCCACCAGATCGTCTAAGGCGGCATCGATGGCGGCGGGCTCGCCCGCCTGGGCCAGCCGGTCGGCCACGGCCTTCAGCCACGAAAGGTCCGCCGTGCGGGTCCAGTTGCGATTACCCAGGAAACCGGCGATGCCGCACATCGTTCACCTCACTCAAGCAAGATCGCAGTCATAGTCCAGGCCGGGGCTGGGGTGGAAGGCTGAAAATGTAACGTTACACGTGGCCTGACTTGGGCGTCCGACTTGGGGAGCCGGCCTGGGGGGCCGGCCCTGCCTTTCCGGCGGATGGCCTCTTGCCGGGCGCGCGGCTATGGTGCCCGCTTCCCGCCAACCCACCCTGGAACCATCGCCCATGATCGTGACCCTCTGGCACAACCCCAAATGCTCCACCTCGCGCCGGGTGCTGGCCGATCTGCAGGCCGGCGGACATGAGGTCCAGGTGGTGGAATACCTGAAGACCCCACCCGACCGCGCCGCCCTGGTCGACATGCTGGCCGCCCTGAAGGCCCGCCCGGCCGACATCCTGCGCCGCCGCGGGAATGATGACCTGCTGGCGGGCGAGCCCGCTGGTGGCTTTGGCGACGAGGCCCTGCTGGACCTCATGGTGAAACACCCCATCCTGATCGAACGCCCCATCGCGCGCAGCCCCAAGGGCGCCGTGCTGTGCCGCCCGGTGGAACGGCTGGCCGAGGTGCTCTGATTTCCCCGTCTGCCAGGATGGCCAAGCCAGCGGATGCTGCCGCCCGGCGATCGAGGGCGTGCCAGTTCAACGCGGGGCGGCGGCCAGCGGCACCGTGAAGCTGACGGTGGTGCCCGCGCCCGGCTGGCTGTCGATGGCCAGGACGCCGCCGTGGCGGGCCACCAGGTCGCGCACCAGGGTCAGGCCCAGGCCGGTGCCGACCTCCCCCAGGGTGCCGGGGCGGCTGTCCTGCGCCTCGCGGCGGTACAGCTGGTCCAGCTGTTCGGGATCCATGCCGATGCCCCGGTCGGACACAGCGATCTCCAGCCGGTCGCCCAGCGCCCGCGAGGTCACCTGGACACCCTGGTTGGGGTGGCTGAACTTGATGGCGTTGGCCAGCAGGTTGCGCAGGATGGCCAGCACCATGGTGCGGTCGGCCAGGATGTGGCGGTCGCCCGAGGCGTCGAGGATGCGGATGCCCTTGGCATCGGCCGTGGGGCCCAGGTCATGGATGGCGGCGGCCACAACCTCGCCCAGCGGCATGACCGACGGGCTGAAGGGCGTGCCCGACATCTGCACCCGCGACCAGTTCAGCAGGTTGTCCAGCAGGGTGTGGGCGGTGACCGCGCTCTGGTGCACCGACGCGGCGAAGTCGGCCACATCGGCCGGTGCCATGCGGGTACCATAGTCTGCCAGTTCCTTGGTCATGCCCAGCAGCACGTTGAAAGGACCGCGCAGATCGTGGGAGATCAGCGAGAAGAAGCGCGTCTTCTCCCGGTTCAGGAAGTCCAGCTCATCATGGGCGGCGCGCAGCTCGGCCAGGGCCTGTTCCGTGGCCGCCCGCGCCTCCCGCTCCGCCGCGGCGGAGCGTTCCTGAGAGCGCACCATGCGCCGCACCACCATGTTGAACAGCAGCACCACCGCCAGCAGCACGCTGGAAAACCCCGCCATGGACCCGGCGGTGTGCATGACCAGTGACCAGGTGAGGGCCGCGCGCGGGGCCACGTGCACCAGGCGCCAGGGGGCGTTGGCCAGGGGGCGGGTGGTGATGAGATAGCCCGCATGCTCGGCCGTGGCCGCTGTTTTGCCCATCACCGCCGCCAGACCGACGGGGGTGGGCCGGCCCTGCTGAAACAGGTCGGCGGGCGGGGTGCCGGCAGCCGACAGCAGGCGATCATCCGATCCCAGCAGCAACACGGCGCCGCCGGCGGCGGTATTGGCCGTGGGCAGGGCCAGCAGGGCGGGATCCAGGTCGAAGGCCACCACGCCCAGGAAACGCCCCTGGTCATCGATGGGGGCGGCGACGGTGGGCAGCGGCTGGGCTGGCGCCTCATCCCGCGCCGCTCCCTGCGGCGGCGGGGCGGGCGTCTCGGTCCACAGCACGCGGCCGGCGGGGTTGGCGGCCAGGGTGGACAGGCGATAGGCGCTGCGCTCGAAGACACCCGTCATCAGCCCATGGGCATTGTCGGCGGCCCGCCAGGGCGCCACCGCCACCAGGCCGGAGGTGGCGATGAAATAGCCGCGCCCCAGGCCTGGCTGGGTGCGCACGTCCAGCGCCAGTTGCTGGGCCAGGGCCACGGCGGTTGCCACCTCGGCCCGCCAATGGGCGCGGTCGGGGCGCGACAAGCCCTCATGCCGAGCCAGGCCCCGGTTGGACAGGGCCAGCAGGGCGGCGGGCAAGGGGCCGTCCAGCGGATTGGCGTCGGCCGGGCCGACGCGATCCAGCATCGGCACCTCATCCGCGCCGGCCTGATCCACCCTGTCCAGAAAGGCATTCAGTTGCGGGGTGTCGGCAGGCGGGGCCAGCAGCGCCCGCCGGGTCCACTCCCGCAGGCGCTCCACCCGGCCGGAGATGGCGGCCAGCGTGCCGTCCAAGGCGATGGCCTGGGTATCCATGGCCTGGCGGATTTCGGCACGGCGGGCATTCAGGCCCCGGGTAAATTCGGCGTGGACGAACACCAGGGACAGCACGATGCCGGCGGCCAGCGAGATATTGATCAGGCGGCCCGGCCCGATGGATTTCATCCACTCCGCCAGCCGTCTCATAACCCGCCGTCCCGCCATGCCGTGCCCAAGGGCGCCCCGCCGCCTTGTTCGTCCCGCCCGGTGGGCCCCCGCCCGTCCCGGCATTGCCCGGAAGAGGGCGGGCCCATCCTTCCGCGACGCTTATCATGGGGGCGCGGGCCTGGCAATTGATGGCCGGCTGCGCGCCAGAAACGGAACGGGCGGGGACCGGAACGGGGCGGTTCGCGCGTGACAGGGTGGGCCCCGTTGACGGTTCGCGCGTGCCCGGCGTCATCAGGACACGCAAGGCGTGCCTTTCCAGCTTGGATAGGGCATGGTTGCGCCAGCCACGGGTTAGCGGACGGATGATGGGTGTACGGAGACAGGGCGCGGGACGTGACGGGATGGGCTGCCGCCTACGGGCGGTGCTGGCCGTCCTGCTGTTCCTTGCGTTCGCGCCACTGGCACCCGTGGCGGCCCGCGCGGACACGGTTACGGCGAACACGGTGACGGTGGATGGCCCGGACTTGTCCCTTGGCGGCCATCTGGAGTTGCTGGAGGACAAGGGGCGGGACCTGACCCTGGCCGACGTCACGTCGGGCCCAGCGGCCACCCGCTTCACCCCGGCCACCCGCGATACGCCCGGTTTCGCCCGCACCCATTCCGCCTATTGGGCGCGCATCACTCTGGACAACCCGACCGATGGCACGATCGACCGGCTGCTGGTCTTCGCCTATCCCTATTACCGCAGCCTGGATCTCTACGTGTTTTCCGGCGATGGACAGATCCCGGTGGCGCAGCGGCACGTGGCCGAGGGGGCTGCGGCGCGGGGTACCGACATTCCCCACCGCTACCCTGTTTTCACCTTGGCCCTGCCGCCGGGGCGCACGGTGCTGTACATGCGGGTGGAGCACTACTTCGCCTCCTTCGCGCTCTATCTGCGCAGCAGCGACGCCCAGGCCCAGGTGGACCGCCGCGACATCCTGCTGCACGGCCTGACCTTCGGCGTCCTCATCATCGCCGCCGCCTATCAGTTCGCCCTGGTGGTGATGGCGGGGGTGGAGGTGGGGGTGACCCTGCTGTTCTATGCCCTGATCACCCTGGCCTACATCTACGGCCAGCTGGGCTATCCCTGGGAACACCTGCCGGCCGACTTGGCCAGCCATTATTACCGCGAGGTGGTTGGCACCCTGCCCGTGGCCGTGGGCCAGATCTTCGCCGTGCAGTTCCTGGATCTGAGGCGGCGCCAGCCCTGGATCGCCCGGCTGCTGCTGCTGTCCACCGGCCTGCTGGTCCTGGATACGCCCCTGCATTACCTGGACCCGGCGCGGGGCTCGGGCATCGCGCAGGCGCTGGCGCTGCTGGGCTCGGCCCTGACGCTGACGGCGGCGGTGCGCGACCTGCGGCGTTCCGTCAACGCCCGCTTCTTCCTGCTGGGCTTCCTGCCCATCGTGGGTGTGGCGGTCGTTTGGTCGCTACGCGCCAGCGGCGTCCTGCCGGCCGCCATCTGGACCGAGGCGGCGCTCTACGCCCCCAACGCCATCGGCCTGGTGCTGCTGACCTTCGGCGTCGCCTACCGCATCGGCAAGGAGCGGGAGGAGCGCGAGCGGGCGCTGGAGGCCAGCGAGGCCGCCCTGCGCCGCGCCAATGACGAGCTGGAGGACCGCGTGCGCACCCGCACGGCGGAACTGAGCGACAGCCTGGAAAAGCTGAAGCGGTCGCAGGATGCGCTGGTGCAGGCGGAAAAGCTGGCCTCGTTGGGCCAGCTGGTGGCCGGCGTGGCGCATGAGATCAACACCCCCATCGGCGTGACCCTGACCACCGCCTCCCATG
Source organism: Nitrospirillum amazonense (assembly GCF_007828035.1). Taxonomy (GTDB): domain Bacteria; phylum Pseudomonadota; class Alphaproteobacteria; order Azospirillales; family Azospirillaceae; genus Nitrospirillum; species Nitrospirillum amazonense. The sequence goes on from NZ_VITV01000004.1 coordinate 754,541, forward strand.
TTTCCGAGCGGGTCACTGCCATCGATCACCTGGTGCGCGACGGCCGTTTGCGCCGCAGCGATTTGACTGACTTCATGGGCGAGCTGGCGGAATCCTCCCGCCTCATGCTGTCCAACATCGGCCGGGCCGCCAGCCTGATCCAGAGCTTCAAGCAGGTGTCGGCCGACCAGAGCTCGGAGGAGCGGCGGCGGGTGGAGCTGTGCGCCTACATGGAGGAGGTGCTGTCCAGCCTGGGCCCCAACCTGCGCCGCAGCGGGCACACGGCGGAGGTCGTCTGCCATGGCCCGGTGGAGCTGGAGACCTATCCCGGCCTGCTGGCCCAGGTGCTGACCAACTTCGTCTCCAACTCCATCCTCCATGCCTATGAGCCGGGCGTGCGCGGGCGCATCACCATCACCGCCCGCCGCCTGCCGCCGGGGGAGGGCCCGGGAGCCCAGGGGGACGGGCACGCCGGCGGGGCGGAGGTGGTGTACCAGGATGACGGCCGGGGCATCCCAGCGGCCATCCTGCCGCGCATCTTCGACCCCTTCTTCACCACGCGTCGCGGGGCGGGCGGTACGGGTCTGGGCCTCAACATCGTCTACAACCTGGTGACCCACCGCCTGAAGGGCACGGTCACGGCGGCCAGCGAGGCCGGGGCCGGCACCCGCTTCACCCTGGTCCTGCCCGACCTGCGGGGCCGCGACCTGGAGATCGACGACCTGACCGCCCGCGGGGATGCCCGTGGGGATGAGAGGGCGGCGGACGCAGGGGGTCGACCCCATACACCGGATACCCTGGTGGCGACGGGGTTGGCGCGCTAAGCTGAAGCGTCTGATCCTTACAGGGATATCGCCCCAATGCGCATGAAGAAGGAGGTCAACCACGGCGCCCTGCTGCGTGAGCTGGCGGGATCGCTGTCGTCCACGGTGACCTCTTTCGAGCAGATGTCCGGCCGCCCCGCCCAGTCCTTCCCGGACTACAAGAAGGCGCGCGCCGTCTATCACGAAATCCAGGCCATGATCTTCACCATCGGCGACAAGGCCGAGAGCCGTCCCAACGACGCGCCGCGTGAACTGAAGTCCTGGCTCATCCGCATGCGACTGCGGTCCATCGCGGCCTTCACCCGCGTCAGCCTGGCCTTCTTCCGCAATCCGCCGCAGCTGCTGGTCCACGCGCTGGGCGCCTATGAGATCCTGCAGCATGAGCGCGAGGCCTTCACCAAGGTGCTGGCCGACTACGACATGATGCTGTTCGAGGCCGGTATCGACGACAAGACGGCGGACGAGCTGGACCGTGTGCGCGTGAACATGGAAGAGGTGGTGGAGCGGCTGGAGAACCTGCTGAAGACGGCGCCGCCGCAACTGACCGTCTTTTAAAACGACTTTTATTGGGCAAGCAAAAGCGCCAGGGGGAAGGCCAAGAGAAGCGATTGCCGCGACCGGCTGTTGTCGCGGCCGCATCGGTCAAAAAATTTCATGAGGAGCGGCGGACGGAATCCCGCCTTAAGCCTTGATCTCACCTGGCAATTGCTTTCTTGTCGCACCTAACGGCAGTGCTGTGGCCGCGGGTCCCTGGGGCATCGGAAATGGGGGCCCGGCAACACGCCTCGTCACAAGAGGCTAAGGGAGATGTGCCCATGGAACATGTGAAAAAGCCCTGGTACTCGGTCCTCTACTTCCAAGTCATCATCGCCATCATCCTGGGCATCATCGTCGGCAGCATCTGGCCCAATTTCGGCGCCTCGCTGAAGCCGCTGGGCGACGGGTTCATCAAGCTGGTCAAGATGATGATCGCGCCGGTCATCTTCTGCACCGTGGTCAGCGGCATCTCCGCCATGACCGACATGAAGAAGGTCGGCCGCGTGGGCGGCAAGGCCCTGATCTATTTCGAGGTCATCTCCACCTTCGCGCTGGTCATCGGCCTTCTGGTGGGCGAGGTGGTGCGGCCAGGCAACGGCATGAACGTCGACCCCCACACCCTGGACGCCAAGGCGGTGTCGACCTATGTCGACAAGGCCGCCAAGGACACCGTGGCCGACCACATCCTGGGCATCATCCCCGACACCTATCTGGGTGCGCTGGGCGGCGGCGACCTGCTGCAGGTCCTGCTGATCGCCATCCTGACCGGGTTCGCCATCGCCCACCTGGGCGACTACGGCAAGCCGGCCACGGTGGTCATCGAGCGCATGTCGAAGATTTTCTTCCGCATCATCCACATGGTGGTGCGTCTGGCCCCCATCGGCGCTTTCGGCGCCATGGCCTTCACCATCGGCAAGTACGGCATCGCCGCGCTCATCAACCTGGGCATGCTGATCGGCAGCTTCTACCTGACCAGCCTGCTGTTCGTGCTGGTGGTGCTGGGCATCGTCGGCTGGATCTGCGGCTTCTCCATCCTGCGCTTCATCAACTACATCAAGGCCGAGCTGCTGATCGTCCTGGGCACCTCCTCCTCCGAGACGGTGCTGCCCCAGATGATGGAGAAGATGGAACGCCTGGGCTGCGCCCGCCCCGTGGTGGGCCTGGTCATCCCCTCGGGCTACAGCTTCAACCTGGACGGCACCAACATCTACATGACCCTGGCCACCCTGTTCCTGGCCCAGGCGACCAACACCCACCTGACCTTCGGGCATTTGGTCACCATCCTGCTGGTGGCCATGCTGACGTCCAAGGGTGCGAGCGGCGTCACCGGCGCCGGCTTCATCACCTTGGCGGCCACGCTGGCCGTGGTGCCGGACATTCCCATCGCTTCGCTGACCCTGCTCATCGGCATCGACCGCTTCATGAGCGAATGCCGCGCCCTGACCAATCTGGTGGGCAATGGCGTGGCCACCATCGCCGTCAGCAAGTGGGAAAAGGAACTGGATACCGAGGTCCTGCACCGGGAACTGGCGAACGGACCGAGCGCCGCCTGAGCCTTGGAATTCAGCCGGCCCGACTTCAGCCCGGCCGATAGCAAGACAGCATGCCATGAAACGCGACAGGCCCCGGATCGTCCGATCCGGGGCCTGTTCGCTTTCGGGACTCAGTTCCTCACGCAGCTTTCCGTGCCGGTGTTCCCGCCCTTGTAGGCGTCTTCGTAATAGAACTTGTCGAAGCGCACCTTGCCGTCCTTGGTCCGGCTCACTTTGGCGATGCCGGTGCCGTAGTCCTGGGTGGCCGGGTCCTCGTGCGCGAAGGTGATGGCCAGGGCGTCGCCATCGGCGGTAGCGACACCGCGATAGGTGCCGTAGCCCGGCACCTCCATCCTGAAATGATAGCCGGCGCGATTCCCGTGGGATTGCGCCCTGTCCATCTCCAGCGTCACGGTGGAGGTGTAGGCACCCTCATGCCCATCCACGCCGGTGCAGGCGTAGGTGCCGCTGAGGTCGCGGCCGGTGAAGGGGGCCGGTGCCGGTTGCGCGACGGCCGTGGACGCGATGGTGAAGATTATGGCGGTTGACATCGCCAGACGCACGCGCATGAGCTTGGGTTCCCCTCAAGGTCTTCCGAGGGGTGTTTGTCTCATGTCGGCAAATAGGGGAACAACCCCGTCCTTAGACCCATGGCGTCACGCGCCCGCCGTTACGCCCACTGGCGGACGCGGCCGGTGTCGACGTGGACGAAGTTGGACTTGGGATAGTAGCCGACGCCGCCCTGCTTCAGCTCCACCGCCACTTGGCGGATGCGGGCCAGGGGCTTGCTGGCCAGGTCCAGGTCGATGGCCTTGCCTTCCATGTGCATGCTGTGGCTGGCCACCCCTTCGGAGTTGGCCGCCAGCATGGCATTGGTCTTGGGGCAGCGATAGCCGCAGATGACCTGGATGGTCTCGTTGGTGTGCAGGCGGTGCTGCATCTGGAACATCAGATCCAGCAGCTTGGGATCCATGGCGATGGTCTGGTTGGTCCGCCAGTCGCGCAGGATGGAATTCACGTCGTGCAGGGCGGTCGGCAGGTACTTGCCGTCGGCCCAGTAGGTGACCTTCAGCTTCTCGCCGGTGTGCAGGTGGTTGAAGGCCAGGACGCGGCGGTTGTCCGACAGCGGCCGGGTGGCGGCGCGGGCGTTGGACCAGTCGCCATGCATCAGGTTGCCGTGGGCGGCGCTGTGGCCGTGGCTGGCGCCGCTGTGGTGCTTGGTGGCGGCCTTGGCCAGCGCCGGCAGGGGGCTGGCGATACCACCCACCAGGGCGGCGCCGGTGGCCAGCTTGGCGAAGCCGGCCAGCAGGCCGCGCCGGGTCGGGGCCGGAGCGGAAGAGGCAACCAGGGACGCATCAGAGGCACTGGGGGCGTCGCAGGCAATAGTAAGCAAACGCGCCGCGGCGTGCCGTTCGTCCATTCCGGATGTCCCCATCTGTCTTGCCACAGCCCCGCGTCACCAGCAGGGCAGGGCTGCAGTCTGTGACAACGGGGTGTGAATAAGCAAGCCCCAAATGAGGCAAAAATTTGATGAACGTGTGACCGCTACCGTGCGTCGGCCTGGGCATCCGCCTTTGCAACCGCTTCCGAAACGGTCACAATTGGGCGGGCGGCCCCCATTCGTCAGCGCGCCGGGTTGGCATTCGCCGGGGCGGGGGTGGTGGCTGGCACCGGTGCCGCGGCCGGTGCCGGTGTAGCGCCCGTGCGTGCGCCCTGGACCGAAGGCTTTGGAGTCTCAGCCGCTTTCGGCGCGTCGCCCGACGCGGCCGGCACCGTGTTCGGCGCGGCGTTGGGCGCGCTCCCGGGCGTGGGGGCGGCGGCCGGCACGGCGGCGGGCACCACCGGCTTGCGCGGCCGGGGACCGTTCAGGGCGGCCAGCACGCGGGCGTCGCGGCCATAGACGTCGGTGCGGAAGTCGATGCCGCCGTCCGGGTCGGTCACGGTGGTGATGTAGGTGATATGCACCGGCAGGCGATTCTTCAGGCGAATCGTCTGGTGCTTCAGGCTGTCGCCCCCGATCTCCGCCCGCAGCTTCTCCTCCGGCCAGCCGGGGGTGTCGGTGAGGGCCAGGATGGCCAACGCCAGATTGGGCGGGTCCTGCACCCGGATGCAGCCGTGGCTGAAGGACCGCACCGCCCGGTCGAACAGCCGCTTGGACGGCGTGTCGTGCAGGTAGATGTCGAACTTGTTGGGGAACATGAACTTGATGCGGCCCAGCGAATTGTCGTTGCCCGCGTCCTGCCGCACCCGCCAGTGGAAGTTGCGCTCCGTCACGGTCGCCCAGTTGATGCTGCTGGGGTCCACCGGCACGGCGTTGGATGTCCAGTCCGACAGCAGCGTGTAGTGGTTCTTGACGACGTAGCTGTGGTCCTTCTTCTGCTTGGGCAGAATCTCTTCCTTGGCGATCTTGGTCGGCACGTACCAGTAGGGGTTCAGCTCCATATAGCTCATGTTGCCGATGAACACGGGCGTGCGGGTGAAGGGCGCGCCCACCACCACGCGCATGGTCATCTGCACGTCCATGCCGCGCATCAGCGACAGGGTATAGTCGGCCAGGTTGACCACCAGATAGGGCTGGTCCGCCGGCTCCCGCTCCCACCGCCAGCGTTCCATGTTGACGATGATCTGGTTGATGCGCTGATCCACGGTGGCGTTCAGTTCCACCAGGGTGCGCTTGCCGATGGCGCCGTCCGGTTCCTGTCCCTGGCGGCGCTGGAATTCCTTCACGGCCGTGGCCAGGGCGTCGTCGTACAGTTCCGGATTGGTGCCCTTGGGCAGCGGGACGGGCAGGGGCTTGGCCTCACCGGTGGCCACTAGGCGGGCGCGCAGGGCCGGCACGCGCGGGTCGATCATGCCGGGCTTCAGCGCATCGCTGGTCTTTTCCGGCTTGGGCGCAGGCGCCGTGGGATTGGCGGGATCGGCCGGCGGTGGCGGCGGGGCCGGGGGCGCCTTGGGCGCCGGCGGGATGGTGGGCCAGCCACCGGCGGCCTTCATCTGCCGATAGTGGGCCAGCGCGGCCTTCAGCGCCGCGTATTCCGGCCGGTGCGGCGCCAGGCCGCTCAGCAGGGTGCCCAGGTCCGTGGCGGAGGCGACGCCGCCCAGGAACTGCGCCCGGTCGAAGGGCGGCCGGTCGATGACCAGTTCCGGGTCGGCCAGGGTGGGGATGATGCGGCCCACCGACACGTCGCTGGCATAATGCACCAGGCCCAGGGTCAGGTTGGTTTCGAATGCGGCCTGCGCCTCGGGGCTGTCCAGATGGCCCTGCTGCGCCGTCAGGCTGGCGGGCGCGTAGTCGTTGGGGTTCAGCCCATCCTCATCGGCATGACCCAGGACGGTCAGGACGGTGCGGGCGGCGGCGTTGGCCTCGCCGTGTTCCACCCACAAGGGCTTCAGTCCCCGGCCCCGGTAGAACCGCGCCAGCACGGTCTGGTCGCTGTCGTCCGGCGTCGCCTCACCCTGCGCCACCGGGAAGCGCTCCTTCATGAGGTCCGCGAGGTCGCGCGCCTGGCCGCCTGCCTGGACGCCCAGAGGAAGCAGGAACAGCACGGTGGCCAGTAGCGCGGCGGTGGAGGCGTTGCGGCGCCGCATCCCGGTCCGCGCCCCATTCCGATCATTCGGGGCGACAGCCCCCATCGACAACCCCATGCAAACCCCGCCTGGCTCACGCCCTTGGACCCCCGGGACGTCCCGGGGGAAACCCATATCAACGACGGCAAGGGTGCCCCCCTGTGCAGCCGCATCCCGACCTGCCAACGATAACAGCCGCATCGTTCGATCGGTTGCGGACTATGCCAGCAGTTAGCGGCAAGAAAAGGGCGAAACCGTTCCATGCGGCGCGGGGCGCCCTTGACACCCACCGGCCGTTGCAAAAACGCCATGCCCCGCATCGGTTTCCCGGGCGGGGCATGAACAGGGTGTAAATAAATGAGGCGATTGACCCTTTAGGCCAGCCCCTTCTCCACGAACGTCGCCAGGCGGCGGCCGAAAGCCACCGGATCCGGCAGCGGCTCGCCCTCCAGGATTCGCGCCTGGTCCAGCAGCAGCCAGGCTGCATCCGCCAGGGCCTCACCCTGGGCGCCGCTGGCGCCATTGGCCTTGGCCAGGTCCGCCAGGCGGCGGATCAAAGGGTGGGTGGGGTTGACTTCCAGGATGCGCTTGGATGTCTCATCCAGGCGCCGGTGGGCCTTCAGCATACGCTCCAGGTGGATGTCCATGTCGCCCTCGTCCGCCACCAGGCAGACAGCACTTTCGCGCAGGCGTTCGGAGGTGCGCACGTCCTTGACCGCGTCGCCCAGGGTCAGCTTGGCCAGCGCCACCAGATCGGCCACGCTGTCCTCCGGCGCCTTGGGCTCCTCCGCCTTGTCCTCAGCCGTAACATTGGCTAGGTCGGCGCCGCCGCGGGTGACGGACTTGAAGGCGTGGTCCTTGTACTGGGTGACGGACTGCAGCCAGAACTCGTCCACCGCGTCGGTCAGGAACAGCACCTCCACCCCCTTGGCGCGGAAGCCTTCCAGGTGCGGGCTGCGGGCCAATGCCGCCTTGTCCTCGCCGGTGATGTAGTAGATGGCGTCCTGGCCCGGCTTCATACGGCCGACATAGTCTTCCAGGCTCACCAGCTCATCGCCGTGGGTGCTCCCATGGGTACTGTATGCGCGCAGCAGCTTCAGCAGGGTGTCGCGCTGCTCCCGCTCCTCATACAGGCCTTCCTTCAGCACGGCGCCGAAGTTTTCCCAGAAGCGCGCGTAGTCCGCCTTGGAGTCGGCGTCGTCGGCTTTGCGGGCCAGATCGCCCAGCACGCGCTTGGCGATGCCGGTGCGCATCTTGGCCAGCATGGGGTTGTGCTGCAGCATCTCGCGGCTGACGTTCAGCGGCAAATCCTCGCTGTCCACCACGCCGCGCAGGAAGCGCAGGTAGGCCGGGATCAGACCTTCCGGACCCTCGGTGATGAAGACGCGGCGGACGTACAGCTTCACCCGGTGCTTGCGCTCCGGCTCGAACAGGTCGAAAGGCTTGGCCTCGGGAATGAACAGCAGGTTGGTGTATTCCAGCACGCCTTCCGCCCGCCAATGCAGGGTCAGCCAGGGATCGTCGAAGGCGTGGCCGACGTGATGATAGAATTCCTTGTACTGCTCGGCCGTGATCTCGCTCTTGGGCCGGGTCCACAGGGCGGAGGCGGCGTTGGCCGGCTTTTCGTCATCGCCCACCAGCACCGGGATGCTGATGTGGTCGCTGTACTTCTTGACGATGCTCTGCAGGCGGTAGGTCTGGAGGTAGTCGTCTTCGCCGTCGCGCAGGTGCAGCACGATGCGGCTGCCGCGCGCCGGGGCATCGTCGCTCTCGCCCACGGTGAACGAGCCCTTGCCGTCCGAGGTCCAGCGCCAGCCCTGGGTTTCACCGGCCTTGCGCGAATAGACCTCGACCTCGCCCGCCACCATGAAGGCGGAATAGAAGCCCACGCCGAACTGGCCGATCAGCGACACGTCCTTCTCGCCGTCCTTCTTGGCCTCGGCCTTCTGGGACAGGGCGGCCATGAAGTTGGCGGTGCCGGAGCGGGCGATGGTGCCCAGGTTTTCCACCAGGTCGTCCCGGTTCATGCCGATGCCGTTGTCGGCGATGGTCAGGGTGCGGGCGGCCGTGTCCGGCGTCAGGGTGATGCGGAAGTTGGCGTCCCCGGCCGTCAGTTCCGGCTGGGTCAGGGAGGCGTAGCGCAGCTTGTCGCAGGCGTCCGAGGCGTTGGAGATCAGCTCCCGCAGGAAGACCTCCTTTTCCGAATAGAGCGAATGCGCGACGATATCCAGCAGCCGGGAAACTTCGGCTTGGAAGCTGAGTTTTTCCTCACTCATGGGCGTGTTCCGTCCTTCTTTCTGGGCGGCCCTGTCGTGGCGCCGCCGACGTGGTGAACCTGGCTCCGACGCGCCGCCCATTAGTGGGCCGGCCGTCGCGCCCCGATATGAGGGGCGGGCGCGACGGACGCAAGCCCCTCCGTTGGGGCAGGGCCTGAATTCGGCATGACCGCGACAGGGGCAAGGGGTACGGGGGCAGGGTGATGGCATGGTTCGGAAAATCCGGCGCCAGCGGCGGCGGCGCGGTGGTCGATCTGGTGGCCCGCCGGGATGAGCGCGAGGCCCTGGTGGCAACCATCGCCCGGCGCATGCGGGCAGACCGGCCCCTGGGCCTGCCGGCCTTGAGCCCGCGCGTGGCCGCCGCCCTGATGGGCACGCCGCGTGAACTGTTCACCCCGGCGGACCAGGCCCCTTACGCCTATCATGACCAGGTGCTGCCCCTGGCGGCGGGCCAGACCCTGTCCCAGCCCTCCCTCGTGGCGCTGATGACGGAACTGCTGGACGTCCACCCGGGCGACCGGGTGCTGGAGGTTGGCGTCGGTTCCGGCTACCAGACGGCGCTGTTGGCCCACCTGGGCGCCACGGTCTTCGGGCTGGAGGTCATCGCCGATCTGGCGCAGGCGGCGGAGCGGCGGCTGGCGGCCCTGGGGATCAGGAACGTCACCTTGCGCATCGGCGACGGCCATGGCGGCTGGCCCGAGGCGGCGCCGTTCGATGCCATCCTGGCCGCATGCGCCACGCCTGCCGTGCCGCCGGCCCTGGTGAACCAACTGCGGCCGGGTGGGCGCCTGTTGCTGCCGGTGGGGCCGGCAAGGGGCGCGCAGCAATTGTGCCTGGTGGAAAAGGGACGGGACGGCCAGGTGCGGGAGCGGCCGCTGCTGGCGGTCGCCTTCGTTCCCATGGTTGAGGGTTAGGGTGCTACGCGCAGGCGGCGCAGGCCGCCGAAGCCGGACACAGCCTTGCCGAACTTGCCCGCCAGGGCCAGCGTCAGGATGAAGGGCCACAGGTTCAGGCGGATGAAGCGCGACACCCGCTGCGGCAGGCTGGCCGAGGCCATCTGCTCCGCCTCGCGGATGGCCTGTTGCACCTCCGGCGGGGTTTGGTGGCGGGTTTCCTGGATCGACTGCAGCAGGTCGATGTGGCGCTGCTTGGCGGTGGCATCGGTGGGCCGGGTGGCGCAGAAGGACAGCAGGGTGAACAGCTCCTTCGCGAACTCCCCCTCCGAGCCTAGCAGCTTTTCCACCGCGGCGTATTTCTCCGTCGGCACGGCGGACAGGATGCGGTCATGGCTGGTACCGATCGCCTCCGCCAGGGCGGCGGTTTCCAGGGCGGAGGCCTCGTTGCGTTCCACCGCCAGCAGCCGCTGCTTCACCAGGGCGTAATCGTCCGTGCCCACGCCGCTGTTCAGCGCCAGATGGTCCACCAGCTGGTAGGCCCGCTGGCAGAAGTCCTCTTCCTTGCGCGCGCGGTCGGCGGGAACCGCCATGGTGCCGGCGTCGAACTGCTGGAAGTCGCGCTTGATGAAGCTGGCGTGGCTGGTGTGGGGGGCGCAATCCAGGCTGGGCGCCTGGCGGCACAGTTCGCCCAAATCCTGCTCTGCCTTCAGCGCCTCATAGCTTGCCCGCCAGTGGTCGGGGGAGGAGGCGGGCAGCACCGGTATGGCGGGCACGCCCGTGCCGGCGCTGGGAAAGGCCGAGGCCCAGTGCCGCTCGATCTCCCGCTCCTTCTCCTGGATGCGCAGCATGGCACGGTTCAGGTCTTCCGACACGAACAGCAGGATCACGCCGAAGACGCTGAGGGAATAGTAGACGATATCGATCCACTTCCAGACGGGATGGTCATGGAAGAAAATTCCGCAGCCCAGCGCGAACAGGAACGAGCTCACCGCCACGACGACGATGGAAATATCGATTTCCGCCACTTCGCTTCTTTCTTTTGGGCGCCGCCCAGCCCTTCCGGGGGCTTTGCCCGGGCCGGCGCCTGTCCCCCTTCGGGCTGGACAGGAGTTATGAAAGCGGTGCCTTGAAAGGGAAGTGTATTTTTTATGTCATTCGGGGAGCGCCCCGCAACCTGGGGGCGTCCTCAGGGAAGCTTGGCCAAGCCAGTCATCAGCAGGGTGACGTCGCTGCCGTTGAGCTTCACATGGCCATCGGGTCGGAAATCCAGGCTGAAGCGGCGGCCCTGGCTTTCGGGCGCCCCCATCGACTGCAGGGCGAAGAAGCCCAGCATGGCGCCGTTGCCCACGCCATTGGCCGGCAGGTGGTCCAGGCCGCGCATCAGCAGTGACAGGGTGCCGGTCAGGCCGCGCGGGTTGGCGGCGTCGAACACCAGGGCGGCGTTGCCCACCAGGGCCGCGTCGGGCGCCTGGAAGTCCAGCTTGTCGATGGTCAGATGGCTGCCGGCTTGGCCCAGGGCGGTCAGCGTGCGGTCCTTGATGGCGCGGTTACGATGCTTGGCATCGGGCGGCAGGGTGGTCCAGTCGGCCTCCGCCAGGGTGCGCGCCGGCAGATCGCTGATCTTCAGGTGCAGATCGCCCTTTTCCGGGATGGGGTCGGCCTGGCCGTTGACGGTCGGCTTGACCAGGCCCCGGTGGCTATAGTCTAGGGACAGCACGCCGTGATCGCCGTCCATGTTGTCGGCGGTGACGGTGGCGTTCAGGGTCTTCAGGGAATAGGGATGGCCCTCGTCGTCGTGGCTGGCATAGCCGTCCAGGCTGAGGGTGCCCTTCATGCGCGACAGCACGGCGCCGGCGGGGCCGGGATCCGTGCCGCCGCCCACGCGCAGCAGCGCACCTTGGGCCATGTTGAAGTCCGTGACGTCGATGGCCAGCAGACCGCGCAGCAGCCGGGTTTCCTCCGCACCTTCCGGCGTCCTGGTCTCCAGCTTGTTCACCTCCATCCGCAGCGGGCCGCTCCACCGCCCACGCGCCTCGTCCTCCGGCATGAAGCGCACGGTCAGGGCGTCCATGGACACGGCGCCGTGGCCGGGGCGGGGGATGAAACGGATGTCGCCCGCCTTGGCGTCCAGCAGATCCACCGTCTGGAAGTCGGGGGTCCAGCGGGCATGCAGGCTCTGGCTGCCCAGGCGCACTTCGCCGATGCGCATGCCCTGGCCGTCGAACACGCCCATGGGGCTGGGCAGGGCACCGGTGGCGTCCCAGTGGCCGTCGGCCGTGGGGGTGACCGCCAGCACCAGGGTGCCCAGGTCCAGCACGCTGTCGTCGCCCAGGTGCAGCTGCGCGCCCGGCAGGCTCAGGCGGTAATGATCCCCCTCGCGCGTGGCGCTGGCGTGGCCGTTCAGGGTCAGGCGCAGGCTGCCGTCCTTGTGCGGGTTGGCGGGCTTGGTCAGCTGCTGTTCGGCCAGCCGGGCCAGCTTGTCGGCACCTTCCTGCGTCACGGGCGCCGCCAGGGCGGACGTGCCCAGCAGCAGGGGGATCAGCGTCAGGACGGCGAGACGGGGGCGGACGGGCATGGACGGGCCTTCAAGGGGACGGTGTTGCGCCTAGGTGATACGGGAGTATTGGCCGGAATCAAGCGGCGTGCCTGTCGGGCCGGTACCCTATATAAGGATGGCCCCACATTATGTCCGCATTGGGGGCGGGGTTTTTCCAGGGCCACTTGGCCGCGGCCAGCCGGGGGTCCACTGACGGGGGGCCACTGACGGGCTCCACCTCGGAACCGTGCTCCTCGGGCGCGGTTCATGCGGAGGCCCTCAAACACGCCGTCTTGTTTTTGGGGGCCGCCACCCCAACACTGAGTGTCATGAGCGACCGTCCCCGCCCCTCTCCAGCCTCCGCCCTGCCCGCTCCGCGGCGGGCCGCCGACAGCGTGGGCGCCTTGCCGGGCGGGCGGGTCGTGGCGGTGCTGGGGCCCACCAACACCGGCAAGACCTACCTGGCCATGGAACGCATGCTGGCGCATGCCAGCGGCATGATGGGCTTCCCGTTGCGCCTGCTGGCGCGGGAAAACTACGACAAGGTGGTCAAGGCCAAGGGGGCGGGCCAGGTGGCCCTGGTGACGGGGGAGGAGAAGATCATCCCCCCCGGTGCCCGCTATTGGATCTGCACCGTCGAATCCATGCCGCTGGACCATGTGGCGCAATTCCTGGCGGTGGACGAGATCCAGCTGGCCGCCGATCCGGAGCGCGGACACATCTTCACCGACCGCCTGCTGCACGCGCGCGGGACGGAGGAGACGATGTTCCTCGGCTCCGACACCATCAAGCCCCTGCTGCAAAAGCTGATCCCGAAGGCGGAGTTCGTGTCGCGGCCCCGCTTCTCCAGCCTGACCTACAGCGGGCACAAGAAGCTGACCAAGCTGCCGCCCCGCGCCGCCGTGGTGGCCTTCTCCGCCGCCGACGTCTATGGCCTGGCGGAGCTGCTGCGCCGCACGCGCGGCGGCACGGCGGTGGTGCTGGGGGCGCTCAGCCCCCGCACCCGCAACGCCCAGGTGCAGCTTTATCAAGAAGGGGCGGTGGATTACCTGGTGGCGACCGACGCCATCGGCATGGGCCTGAACATGGACGTCGATCATGTGGCCTTCGCCCGCCTGTCCAAGTTCGACGGCCAGCAGCCGCGCCGCCTGCGCGCGCCGGAGGTGGCGCAAATCGCCGGCCGCGCCGGCCGCCACCTGACCGACGGCACCTTCGGCACGACGGATGAGGCGCCGCCGCTGGATCCTGAGCTGATCGACGCGGTGGAGAACCATAAGTTCGAGACGTTGAAGACCCTGATGTGGCGCAACGTCGACCTGGACTTCCGCAGCCCCCAGGCCCTGCTGCGCGCGCTGGAGGAACGGCCGCCGTCGCCTGTGCTGATCCGCGCGCGGGAGGCGGACGACCATCTGGCCTTGCAGGCCCTGGCGCAGGACGCCGACCTCATGCGCCTGGCCAATAATCCCCTGGCGGTGCGCCTGCTGTGGGAGGTCTGCCAGATTCCGGACTTCCGCAAGGTGCTGTCCGACGCCCATACCCGCCTCTTGTCCCAGATCTTCAAGTATCTGCGCGACGGGCCGGCCGGCACGCTGCCGCTGGATTGGGTGGCGGCCCAGGTGGCCCGCCTGGATCGGGGGGAGGGCGACATCGATACGCTGGTGTCGCGCATCGCCCATATCCGCACCTGGACCTACATCTCCCACCGTCCCGGCTGGCTGGACGATGCCGTCCATTGGCAGGAGCGCACCCGCGCCATCGAGGACCGGCTGTCCGACGCCCTGCATGAGCGCCTGACCCAGCGCTTCGTCGACAAGCGTTCGGCCGGCCTGGTGAAGCGCCTGGCCGATGGGCGCGACCTGATGGGGGCGGTGGACCGTGATGGCCGCGTGCTGGTGGAAGGCCACCCGGTGGGCCGGCTGCACGGCGTGGCCTTCCAGTTGGACGCCGACGTGCCGGCGGCCGATGCCAAGGCCATCACCACCGCCGCCCGTCGCGCCCTGGGCGACGTCATCAATCAGCGGGTGCGCGCGCTGGAGGCGGCTCCCGACGCCGCCATCACCCTGGACGGCGGTGGCGAGCTCAGCTGGGATGGCGCCGTCATCGGCGTGCTGGCGCCGGGGCCAACGCCGCTGGCCCCCCTGGTGCGCCTGGTGGGCGACGATTTCCTGCAGACCGGCCAGCGCGAACCGGTGCGGGCCCGCCTGACCCGTTGGGTGGAGGCGCACGTGGCCCGGGTGCTGGCCCCCCTCGCGGCGCTGGCCGCGGCGGCGCGGGGCGGGGAATTGTCCGGCGCCGGCCGGGGCATCGCCTTCCAGGTGGCGGAGGCGCTGGGTGGTCTGCCCCGAGCCGCGCTGGAACCGTTGATCGCCACCTTGACAAAGGAGGATCGGCGGCGCCTGGCGGCCCTCGGCTTGCGCCTGGGCTTCAGCCAGGTGTTCCTGACGGCGCTGACGCGGCCGGCGGCGGTGGCCCTGCGCGGGCTGCTGTGGTCGGTGGCGCACGCCACGCCCGTGGCCGTGCCGCCACCCGGACGTGTGACCTTGGCCGTCGGCGACCTGCCGCCGGATTTCCTGGCCGCCATCGGCTACGTTCCCCTGGGTTCCCGCGCCATGCGCATCGACATGGTGGACCGGCTGGAGAAATCCCTGGCCGGCCGGGCCAAGGCCGGGCCGCTGGTCGCCGTGGATGATCTGGTGCTGAGCCTGGGCGTGCCCCGGTCGGAGGTGCCGTCCCTGATGTCCGCGCTGGGCTACCGTATGGGGCAACCCAAGGCGGAGGGGGAGCCGGCCCCCTGGCTGCGACGGCGACCCAAGCCCAGCCGGGCGCCGGCTGTGTCGCCCTCTGCGGCCCATGCTGCGGCTCCCGGGGCGGCCAAGCCCGGCAGGAAGGCGGCGCCCGCGCCCCAGCCCGTGTCGCCCGGTGACCATCCTTTCAGTATTCTGCGGACCTTGGTGGAGGTGCCCTGATGGGGGGTGTGGCGGTGATGGCAAAGGCGGCGGCGCGACATGGCTAAGGGAAACGGCAAGGGTGTCGGCCCGGATGACGAGGATGCGGCCGACTTGGCCGAAGGCCGGCTGCGACTGGACAAATGGCTGTGGTACGCCCGTTTCCTGAAGTCGCGCAGCCTGGCCGCCAAGCTGTGCAGTTCCGGCGCCATCCGCTGCGGCGGCACCCCCATCACCAAGGCGCACCACACCGTGCGGCCGGGCGATGTGTTGACCTTTCCCCTGGGCAACCATATCCGCGTCATCAAGGTGGTGGCGCTGGGCACCCGCCGCGGCCCGGCACCGGAGGCCCAGGCGCTCTATGAGGATCTGGCGCCGCCCACGCCGGAGTCGCGCCTTCCCAAGGCCCTGTAAGATTTAGGTGAACTGGTTCTATCCAGATCGGCTTCCGCCTTCTACGCTGTCGGTCAATAAGCGCCGCCCAGGGGGCGCGGCGCGCAAGGATCGAGGCTGGTTATGAAGGTTTGGGGACAGGGCATGGGGGCGGCGTTAGCCGTGGGTATTTTGGGCGCGGCGCTGGGGGCCTGCTTGGTCCCGGTGGCGGCGCACGCCGCGGCGTTCGACCCGGTGGCGGCGACGCAGGCTTATCTGGACACGGTGCCTGCCGACGCGCGGGCCAAGTCGAACGCCTATTTCGAGGGCGGTTATTGGCTGCAGCTGTGGCGCTTCCTGGTGTCGCTGGCGGTGGCGGCCATATTCCTGGCCGGCGGCCTGGCGCGGCGCCTGCGGGACCGGCTGGCCGGCCTGGGCCGCTTCGCCACGCCGGTGTTCTTCATCGCCTACACCGTCATCGACTATGTCCTCAGCCTGCCCTATGTCGCGTATGCCGACTGGTACCGTGAACGGCAATACGGCCTGATGAACCAGACCTTTGGCGACTGGTTCGGCGACCAGATGATCCAGCTGGCCATTTCCAGCCTGATCGGCGCCCTGGTCGTCTGGGTGTTGTATGCCATCGTCCGTCGTCTGGGCCGAAGCTGGTGGGTGTGGGCCAGCGCCTTCGGCGTGGTGGTGCTGGTTCTCATGATCGTGGTGACGCCGGTCTTCGTGGCGCCGCTGTTCAATAAATACGAACCGATGAAGCCGGGCCCGGTGCGCGAGGCCCTGCTGTCCATGGCGCGGTCCAATGAGGTACCCGCCACCGACGTCTATGAGTTCAATGCCTCACGTCAGTCCAACAAGATCAGCGCCAATGTCAGCGGCCTGTTCGGCACCACCCGCATCTCCCTGACCGACACGCTGCTGCAGCGCTGCACCCTGGCGGAGATCAAGGCGGTGATGGGGCACGAGATGGGGCATTACGTCCTGAATCACGTCTTTGTCCTTCTGCTCTACCTCTCCCTCCTGGTCTGCTTCGGCTATCTGTTCGTGGACCGTGTCTTCGGCCGTCTGACGCGTGGCGGACGCTGGGGCGTCACCGGCTTAGGCGACGTGGCGGGCCTGCCCCTGGTCGTCATCCTGTTCACCGCCTATTTCTTCGTGCTGACGCCCGTGCTCAACACCATCATCCGCACGCAGGAAGCGGAGGCCGACGCCTTCGGCCTGAACCTGTCGCGCGAGCCGGACGGCTTCGCCACCGTGGCGCTGAAGCTGGCCGAATATCGCAAGCTGCAGCCGGGCGCGTGGGAGGAGATCGTGTTCTACGACCATCCCTCGGGCTACAACCGCATCCTGCGCGCCATGCGCTGGAAGGCGGAGAACCTGCCAGCGGCGGAAGCTCCGGCACCCGCCGAACCCGCGCCCGGTCATGCCCCGGCGGAGCCCAAGCCGTGACCGACGCCTCTTCGCTCCCGGACTCCCCCTTGGCCGATCTGCTGGCCCATGCCCTGACGTATCCCGAGGCGTGGGAGGATTACCCCTGGGGGGAGACGGTGGTGAAGGTGCGGCAGAAGATCTTCGTCTTCCTGGGCCGGGACGGGGCGGCCGGCTGCCACGTGACGGTGAAGCTGCCTCGCTCCGGCCCCTTCGCGCTGGACATGGCCAACTGCGCGCCCACGGGGTATGGCCTGGGGCGCGTGGGTTGGATCACCGCCACATTCGGCGTGGGCGAGGACGTGCCGCTGGATCTGCTGCGGGCCTGGATCAAGGAAAGCTACCAGGCCGTGGCGCCCAAGAAGCTGGCGGCGCGGCTTGATGCCCAGGCTTCAGGCTGACTGCTGGCCCTCCAGCAGCGCGCGGCGGGCGACCAGACCCTGGCCGACGACGTCGAAGAAGGCGCGGACGCGCGCCGTGTTGCGCAGATCGCGATGCGTGATCAGCCACAGCTCGCGCGTCAACGCACCCTCGGGACCGGCAACGCGCACCAGGTCCGCTTCCGGATCGCCCAGGTAACAGGGCAGAAGGGCCAGCCCAATCCCGGCCTTCACCGCCATCATTTGATTGATGAGGCTGCTGGAGCGATAGACGATGGCGGCCCCCGGCACCATGTCGGTGAGCCAGGTCGCGGCGGCGGCGGTGGCGGCGGTGTCCCAGCCGATGAAGCTGTGTCCCGCAAACCCCGGCGCCACGGGGGCGGGCTTGCCGGCCAGATAGGCCGGACTGGCATACAAGGCCCAGGCGGTGTCCGCGAGGCGCCGGCCGAACAGATCGCCTTCGGCGGGCCGCGTGGCACGGATGGCGATGTCCGCTTCCCGCCGCAGCAGGTCCAGCTGCCGGTTGTCGACCAACAGTTCGATCGAAATCCCATCGTGCCGGGCGCGGAATTCGACCAGCAGGTCGTTCAGCAGCCGGTAGGCCAGGCTTTCCGAGCAGGTGATCCTGAGGTTTCCGGACAGGCGGGCATCCCGCCCGGTGATGTCCCGGTCCAGCGCCAGGGCCTCCTCCTCCATGCGTTCGGCCGCCAGCAGCATGCGCTCCCCCGCGTCCGTCGGGCGGTAGGTGCCGGCGTTGCGCTCGAACAACTGGACCTGGAACGTTGCCTCAAGGGCGTTCAGCCAGCGAAAGATGGTCGAATGATCGTGCCCCAGCGTCTTGGCGGCGCCTTTCAGCGATCCCGTCCTGCTGATCGCCAGGATCAACCGGAAGCTGTTCCAGTCCATGGGGCTTGTCCCTGTGCAAGATTGTCCGCCAAAACCCCCGCGTCTTTGCGTGGGTGCAAAATAAGGCGCCTGTGACGGCCCTGGCAACGCCGCCGGATTTGCGTCGGCGCAAGCGGGCCTTGCCAAAGGCCAAGCCGGCTTGGCGCCGGCGAAAGCCTATGGTGCCCGCCGTTGACCTGAGCTGCTGATCTGAAGGGACCCATGCCCCATGTTCAAGATGTACGGCTTCTGGCGTTCGGCCGCCGCCTTCCGTGTGCGTGCGGCGCTGAACCTCAAGGGCCTGGCGGTCGAGGAGACGATGATCGATCTCGACGCCGGGGAGCAGAACGCGCCGGCCTTCCTGGCCGTCAACCCGGCGGCGGCAGTGCCCGCGCTGTTCGTGGATGGCGGGCCGCCGTTGACCCAATCGCTGGCGATCCTGGAATATCTGGAGGAGCTGTATCCCGACCCGCCGCTGCTGCCCGCCGGCGCGCGCGACAGGGCCCGGGTCCGGGCGCTTGCGCTCAGCTTCGCGGCCGACCATCACCCCTTGATCGTGCCGCGGGTGCGGCGCCATCTGGCCGCCGCCTTCGGTGTGGGTCACACCGATTGGGTGCGGCACTGGTTTCGCGAGGGGCTGGCACAAGGGGAGGCCCGTCTGGCCGGTGATCCCGCCGTTGGCCGCTTCTGCCATGGCGACAGCCCCACGATCGCGGACCTGTGTCTCATGAGCCACGTGACGGGTGCCCAGGGGTTCCAGGTCTTCTCGGTGGACTATCCGACCATCGACCGGATTTTCAACGCCTGCATGGAGATCGACGCGTTCGCCAGGGCGGCGCCGCTGCGCCAGCCCGGGGCGCCGCGCTAGGCCTCAACCACCGTGACGGTGTCGCCCGGCCGTACCGTCCCGCCCTCGATGACGCGGGCGTAGACGCCGCAATTGACGTGGCCGTAGCCGTTCATCAGGGATTTCAGCACGGGCATGTCGCGCTCGCCCGTCACCGGGTTGACCTCGGTGGCGGCGCAGCGGCGGATGTTCTTGAACACCTCCAACAGGGTTTCGCCCACGCGCAGGCGCTTGCCCACCCACTGCGCCTCCGCCCAGGGGGCGAGGTCCGAGAGCAGCAGGTTGCCGCGGAAGCGGCGCGGATCCACCGGCGCCTGGGTCACCCGCTCCAGATCTTTGCAACTGGCGAGGTTGATCAGCGACACCGCCTTTTCCTCGATGTCGCTGAACATGTGGCCTGGCGCCTCGATCACTTTGTAGGGCGGCGGCACGGCCGCGTCTTTCATATAGGCGGCCAAGAATTGCTCAATCAGCAGGCGGCCGGTGGGGGTGTCGATGCGCCCCTTGGCCACCTGCCTGCCGTTGCGCAGCAGCACCAGCGTGCAGCTGGCGGCGTCGTAGCGCGCGTCCAGCGTGGCCAGCCGCTCATCCCGCATCAGGGCCAGGAAGTTGCTCTTGGGCCGCCAAGCGGGGCTGACCACGTCGAAGGTGGTGGCGCCGTGGGTGATGGCGAAGCGCCGGTCCTGCGGCATGCCTTGGCCGGGCGTCAGCGTCACCGCCTCCAGGGTCTGGGCGGACAACCCCTTGACGGGGAAATAATGCAGGATGGAAACGGTCGTCGTCATGGGGCCAGTCTAAGGGATCGCCCCCGCCGCTTGTCAACGAACGGTCGGGGACAAGTTGACGACAATTAGATGTAGGGATGGGGAGATGTAGGGATGGGGGCGGGATCGGGCTTGCGGCTTGCGGGATCAGGCCCCATATCGCTGGTGCATCCTTCGGATCGCACAATTGTCGTGGATCATGGCTGGAACGGGCTGCCTGGCGGACGCTCCGGTCGACACTAGGAGCTTTTTGCGATGGACTTCGAGAAGTTCACAGAGCGCAGCCGTGGCTTCGTGCAGGCGGCGCAGACGCTGGCGTTACGCGGCGGCCACCAGACCTTGAACCCTGAACACCTGCTGAAGGTGCTGCTGGACGACAGTGAAGGCTTGGCGGCCAACCTGTTGCGCTCCTCCGGCGCCGATCCCGCCCGCGCCCTGTCGGGTGTGGAGGCGGCGCTGGCCAAGGTGCCGGTGGTGTCCGGCCCCGGCGCCGGGCAGATCAGCCTCAGCCGTGAGCTGGCCAAGGTGTTCGACAGCGCCCTGCAGCTGGCCCAGAAGGCGGGCGACAGCTTCGTGACGGCGGAACGCCTGCTGTTGGCCCTGACCATGGCCGAGGGCACGACGGCCGCCAAGGTGCTGGCGGAGGCCGGTGCCAAGCCGCAGGCCCTGAACCAGGCCATCAACGCCTTGCGCAAGGGCCGCACCGCCGACAGCGCGTCGGCGGAACAGAGCTATGACGCGCTCAAGAAATACGCCCGCGACCTGACCCAGGCGGCGCGCGACGGCAAGCTCGACCCCGTCATCGGCCGGGACGAGGAAATCCGTCGCACCATCCAGGTGCTGGCCCGCCGTACCAAGAACAATCCCGTCCTGATCGGCGAGCCCGGCGTGGGCAAGACCGCCATCGTGGAAGGTTTGGCCCTGCGCATCGTCAACGGCGACGTGCCGGAAGGCCTGAAGAACAAGCGCCTGATGGCGCTGGATCTGGCTGGCCTGGTGGCGGGCGCCAAGTTCCGGGGTGAATTCGAGGAACGGCTGAAGGCCGTGCTGCAGGAAATCCAGTCGGCGGCGGGCGAGGTCATCGTCTTCGTCGATGAGCTGCACACCCTGGTGGGGGCCGGCAAGGCCGACGGCGCCATGGACGCCTCCAACATGCTGAAGCCGGCGCTGGCGCGCGGCGAGCTGCATTGCGTCGGTGCCACGACCCTGGACGAATACCGCAAGTACATCGAGAAGGACGCGGCCCTGGCCCGGCGTTTCCAGCCCGTCTTCGTGGCCGAGCCGACGGTGGAAGACACCATCTCCATCCTGCGCGGCCTGAAGGAGAAGTACGAGCTGCACCACGGCGTGCGCATCACCGACGGCGCCATCGTGGCCGCCGCCACTCTGTCCAACCGCTACATCACCGACCGCTTCCTGCCCGACAAGGCCATCGACCTGGTGGACGAGGCCGCCAGCCGGCTGCGCATGGTGGTGGACAGCAAGCCCGAGCAGATTGACGAGCTGGACCGCCAGATCATCCGCCTGAAGATCGAGCGCGAGGCGCTGAAGCGGGAGACCGACCAGGGCTCCAAGGACCGGCTGGTCAAGCTGGAGACGGAACTGGCCGAGCTGGAGGAGCAGTCGGGCAACCTCACCGCCCAGTGGCAGGCGGAGAAGGACACCCTGTCCAGCGCCCAGAAGCTGAAGGAACAGCTGGAGCAGGCTCGCGCTGAGTTGGAAAACGCCCAGCGCACCGGCAACTGGGCGCGGGCGGGCGAGCTGACCTACGGCGTCATCCCGGAGACGGAGCGCCGCCTGCGCGAGGCGGAAGAGGCCGGCGGCAACCGCATGCTGAATGAGGAGGTGCGCGACGGCGACATCGCCGCCGTGGTCAGCCGCTGGACCGGCATTCCCGTCGACAAGATGCTGACGGGCGAGCGCGAAAAGCTGCTGCGCATGGAGGAGAAGCTGCACAGCCGCGTGGTGGGCCAGGACGAGGCGGTGGTGGCCGTGTCCAACGCGGTGCGACGCGCCCGCGCGGGCCTGCAGGACCCCAACCGCCCGATCGGCAGCTTCCTGTTCCTGGGCCCCACCGGCGTCGGCAAGACGGAGCTGACCAAGGCTTTGGCCGAATTCCTGTTCGATGACGAGACGGCCATGGTCCGCCTCGACATGTCGGAATACATGGAGAAGCACTCCGTCGCCCGCATGATCGGCGCCCCTCCGGGCTATGTCGGTTATGAGGAGGGCGGGGCCCTGACCGAGGCGGTGCGCCGCCGGCCCTACCAGGTCGTGCTGTTCGACGAGGTGGAGAAGGCCCACCCCGACGTGTTCAACGTGCTGCTGCAGGTGCTGGACGACGGCCGCCTGACCGACGGCCAGGGCCGCACGGTGGACTTCCGCAACACGCTGATCATCATGACGTCCAACCTGGGGTCCGAGGCCTTGGCCTCGCTGGCCGATGGGGCGGACGCGGCGGCGGTGGCCACGGCGCACGCCCATGTGCTGGAGGTGGTGCGCGGGTCCTTCCGGCCGGAGTTCCTGAACCGGCTGGATGAGATCCTGATCTTCAACCGGCTGTCGCGGCCGCATATGGCCGGCATCGTCAACATCCAGCTGGGCCGCTTGCGGCGCATGCTGGCGGAGCGCAACATGACGCTGGAGCTGGACGACGCGGCCCTGCGCTGGCTGGCCGACGCCGGCTATGACCCGGCCTATGGCGCCCGGCCCTTGAAGCGGGTGATCCAGCGGGAACTGCAGAACCCCTTGGCCACCCGTATCCTGGAAGGCCGCATCAACGACGGGGAGACCATCACCGTCTCCGCCGGGCCGGAGGGCCTGGTCCTGAACGGTGAGGCCATCAAGGTGCCGCCGGCCGGCGAAAGCCTCTGGGGCCAGCCGCCCACCGTGCATTGAACGGCACTGTTCTGATACCAGCGGCACGAGACGGGGGCTTGTGCCGCTGTAGCCCGCGACTGCGGGCGCCGGGGATTTCTGGGGAGCCGAAGGCGGACTGGAAATCGAGGATAAGCCAAGCGGCCGGCCGGATGGCCGCGCCTGGCGCCTGAGGGGGCATGTGGGCGGTCACGATCAAATGCCACACGTATGAACGCTGACAGGCGAAGGGCCGGTCCCCCGGGGGACCGGCCCTGAACTTTGTGGGCCGGGGCTTTTATGCTCAGTGCCGCTTCACGGCGGCCTGGACCACGTGACCTGTGCCGGGCTTGACGGCGACCAGGGTGCTGCCGTTGCCGCCCTGCAGATCGCGGAAGGCCTCCTGGTCCTCGGCGACGATGGCTTGGAACTGCTTCAGATCCTTCCCGTCCAGCTTGCGGCCGGCTTCGATCTTGGCCTCCTTGCTGTCGGGATTGATCTGCTGGTTGCCGCGCAGCACTTCGAAATGCAGGTGCGGGCCGGTGGCCCGGCCGGTGGCGCCGACATAGCCGATGACGTCGCCCTGGGCCACGCGCATGCCGGCGCGCAAGTTCTTGGCGATACGGCTCATGTGGCCGTAGGCGGTTTCCATCTGGTTGCCGTGGCGCAGCTTGACGTAGTTGCCATAGCTGCTGAAGGGACCCGCCTGCTCCACCACGCCATCGCCGGCGGCATAGATGGGGGTGCCCACGGGGGCGCCGAAGTCCTTGCCCTTGTGCATCTTGCTGTAGCCCAGCACCGGGTGCATGCGCATCCCATAGCCGGAGGTGACGCGGGCGCCGTCGATGGGGGTGCGCAGGATGGCGCGGCGGATGCTCTCGCCCAGGGCGTTGTAATAGTCGGGCGTGCTGCCGGACGCCTGGTAGCGGTAGATGGCCTTTTCCTTGCCCGACAGGGTCAGCGAGGCGAACTGGATGTCGCCGTCGCGGGCGGGCTGGCCGTCCTCGGTATAGTAACGCTCGAATAGGATTTCAAAGGTGTCGCCCGGCTGCAGGTCGCGCTGGAAGTCGACATCGTAGGCGTAGCGCTTGATGAAGGCGTCCAGCACGGGGTAGGGCACGCCGGCGGCACTGGCCGCCTCCGACAGGCTGCTGGTGATGCGGCCGCGGGCGGCCATCAGCTTCTTCTCCAGCGGCTTGTCCACCTGGCGGGCCTGATAGCGGCCGCCATTGAAGGCGACCGACACGGCGCGCTCGGCGGCCGGCTGGAATTCCAGGCCGATGAACTTGTCACCCTCGCTGTGGTCGAACAGCACGGTGATGCCCTGGCCGGCCTTCATGCGGCGCACGTCATAGACGCCGCTCAGCGCGCTGACGGCGTTCTGGGCGCTGTCGGCCGGCACGCCGCCGTCCATCAGCACCTGCATCAGGGTGTCGCCCCGGCCGACATTGACGTGGCGACGCTCCACCGGGTCGACCGACAGGGGCTTGCCAGCCTGCGGCGCCGGATCGGCGGCGGCAACCGCAGTCTGCTGCGGCACCTGCTGGTCCTTGGGCGCCGCAGCGGCGGCGGCGGCCAGGTCGGGATCCACGTCAGACGGCGGGGCGGGGGGCAGCGCCTGGGGGGCGACGGCCACGCTGCCCGTGTCGTCCAGGGACGCCAGGGAGACGACGCCGCCCAGGGTCAGGGCGACGGCCGATGTCACGGCGATGCGCTTCAGCAAGGCCCCCACTCCCCCAAATCAAACCGCATCGTCAAAACCCTCAACCTCAAAGGCTACATGGGCCCCATCGGGCGCTGTTTCCCGGGCACCTGCTTCCAGGGCGCGGGCACGGTGTCGACGGGCCGCCCGGTTGAACGGCCTTGGCCGTGGTGCCGACGCACCACGAAAATCCTCATCAACCGGTCCCGCCCTTGCGTGACGGGGCCGATGTCGAGGGAGAGGAACTGACGACTGGAAACGCCGAAATCCGGTTCATTGCCCGGGGATCCGGCAGGTCGTAACGCCCCAGCTTCTTCTCGTCCGATGGGCCTAGGTTCACCTGCCAAAAGGCGCGGAAAGCCTGGCCACCGGTTAGGCCAATCCTCGCGTGACGCGATTGCCACTGTCAACGGGAACATCCTACGTACGACACGTTAATAGGACTTGAAAGACGATGGCGTTTGAGTCCGTCCCTGCGGGGGCAGGCTGGGTACCGCCGACGGGCCGCCTCCTATCCGGCGGTGGTGGCGAAATTGGGGCAAGGTGGCGGCGCCCCGTCTCCACTGCAGGCCTGGGGTGGTTAAAGCGCCTGACAGACATCCTGTCTACGCGCGCGCACGAGCATATATAGGGGATGTACGGCGGCAACGGTGGTGCCTCCGGCGGGGTGGTCTTGGTTCGGTAAAAATCGTCATGTGACTGCAAAATTCCTGTAGACAGGGCGTGGGTGAGGTCACTATAACCCCGTTCACCGACGCGGCGGGCGACAACGAACGGCGCGACGGCGAAGCGATCCCTGAGTTCTGGCGGTGACGCTGGTGGATGATGGGGTTGCGGACCAGGCGGTAAGCCCTAGCGATGGGGTCGCGGGTCGATACGGAATTTGCCCTTCCTGTCCGGGTTTGGGTTGGTCCTTACGGGGATCGGCCAGGGACGGGGTTGTGGTTGTCGGCGCTATTTGCGTTTGGGCCACGGGTTCTTGAACAAGTGAACGTCTTGAGAAGGGATGCGCAGACGGCGGTTCCGATGCTGGGTCCAGTACGGGCACACAATGGAAACGATCGAAGCGCATCTTAAGAACATGCTCTGAAAATGTCCCTTCAGCGATGAGGGGAACAGGAACGGACTTGGGTTTGAGGTGCCGACTGAGGTTGGTTTCCGTCGAGGTTCTTGTTTGCCGGCAACGGCGAACGGGATACCGCATTGAACCTGAGAGTTTGATCCTGGCTCAGAACGAACGCTGGCGGCATGCCTAACACATGCAAGTCGAACGAAGGCTTCGGCCTTAGTGGC
>NZ_VITV01000005.1 GCF_007828035.1 Nitrospirillum amazonense
CCCAGCACCCATTCCCGCGGGGTGGAGCAGCCCGGTAGCTCGTCAGGCTCATAACCTGAAGGCCGCAGGTTCAAATCCTGCCCCCGCAACCAAATACGAAACCCCCGCCCGCATTGCGCAGGCGGGGGTTTTGCTTTTTGGGCCCCGGGAGATTGGCCAGGAGGACCCCGGTTCGGTCCTTTGGCATGGCCAAGGCTGGCGGAACCCGACCGCCTTCCCTATGTTCTTCACGCCCACATCGCCAACCGGAGGGTCGTGCATGCACTTGAATTTGCTCGCAGTGGATATCCCCGCGCTGGATACCGTGGACCAGAAGACCCAGGCGTTCCTGGTCAGCCTCAACGCCCTCATTCCCTGGGTCGTGACCAACGGCGTCAACCTTCTGGCGGCCATCCTGATCCTGCTGATCGGCCTGTGGCTGTCGGGCAAGGTCAGCCGCATCGTCACGGCCGTCCTGGGCCGCACCCCGCAGTTCGACGCCATGCTGCGCGGTTTCTTCGCCAGCTTGGCGCGCTACGCTGTGCTGACGCTGACCGTGCTGGCGGTGCTGGCCCAATTCGGCATCCAGACGGCCAGTCTGGTCGCCGTCATTGGTGCCGCCGGCCTGGCCATCGGCCTGGCGCTGCAGGGTACCCTGTCCAGCTTGGCGGCCGGCGTCATGCTGCTGATCTTCCGGCCCTTCAAGATCGGCGACAAGGTGCAGGTCGGTGGTGCCACCGGGACCGTGCGCGACCTTTCGCTGTTCTGGACCGAACTGATCTCCGACGACCAGATCCAGATCATCATCCCCAACAACAGCGTGTGGGGCCAGGCGTTGCGCAACATGAGCGTCCACCCCACCCCGGCCCACGCTGGCGAGCTGCGCTTTCGCATTCCGGAAACCAGCGACCTGGATAGCGTGGCCGAGGCAGTGCGCCGTATCGTGGCCGCCGACCCGCGCATCCAGCCCAATCCCACCGTCCTATTCGACCGCACCGGTGACAGCCGTGCGCTGGATGTGGTGGTGGGCTTCTCCACCGCCGACGACATCGTGGCCGCCGTGAAGAGCGACCTTATCCGCGCCATCCACGCGACGGCGCTGTCCACGGAGCCGCCGGCCGTTCCGCTGTCTTCACCGCCGGCCACCTGACGCCGCCGCCCCTTCCCATGATGACAGCCGCCCGGTGGCGCCGCCGGGCGGCTGTCGCGTTATGGGCCAACGCGCCCTGGCATGGTCTTCGTGACTCGCATGGCGGCCGAGCGACTGACACCGTTGTCTATTATCTCGCAGGTGCCATATTTTAGTTCGCAGTTGCAGCATGCGCTGCCATCCGTCGTCATCCGAGGTCCGCCATGTCCCGCTCCATCGCCGCCCACTCCATCCTGTTTTCCGCCGTCGTCGCCGGGGCCGTGGGCCTGGCGACCATGGCCCGCTCCGAGACGCTGTCCGCCGACACGGCCCTGAAGGCCAAGTTCGACGCCGTCGACGTCAACCTTTACTACCATCCGACCCAGGCCGGGTATCAGGTGGTGGTGACCGCCGGAACTCAGGACCCGGCCAGCACCGTCCGTTTCGTGTCCACCCTCGCCCCGGACCAGGAGACCGTCGTGTCCGTGCCGCGCGGCGCCGGTCAGCAGGCCCTGGAACTGCGCCTGCGCCGGGTCGGCGACCAGCTGGAGCTGGTGCGTCCGGTGTCGTGATCCGGCCGGCGTGGGCCCATTCGCATCCATCAAAAGCCCGTGGCTCCGGCCACGGGCTTTTTTGTCGTGGGGGCGAGGGCCTATGCCCTCAGCATCTCGCGGACCTTGGTGCCCAGGGCTTCCAGCGTGAAGGGCTTGGCCAGGATGTCCATGCCGGGCTGCAGGAAGCCGGCGCGGGCCGTGGCGTTCTCGGCATAGCCGGTGATGAACAGCACCTTTAGCCGGGGGCGGAACTGTCGGGCGATTTCCGCCAACTGGCGGCCGTTCATGTTGGGCAGGCCCACATCGGTCACCAACAGGTCGATGGCGCGCCGGGATTCCAGGTGGGGGATGGCGCCCCGCGCGTCGGGCGCCTCGATATGGCGGTATCCCAGGTCCTCCAGCACGTCGATGACCAGCATGCGCACCGTACTGTCATCTTCCACCACCAGCACCGTCTCCCCCAGCCCGGGCGGGGCGGCGGGCTCGGGCGGCGCCGCCTGCGCCTCTTCCGGCGGGGCCCGGCGCAGGGTCAGGGTGACGGTGGTGCCCTGACCGACCTCGCTGTCGATATGGACATGACCACCGGACTGGCGGGCATAGCCGTAGATCATCGACAGACCCAGGCCCGTGCCCTGGCCGATGGGTTTGGTGGTGAAGAAGGGGTCGAAGGCCTTTTCCCGCACCGAGGGCACCATGCCCGTGCCCGTGTCCGACACCTGGACCACGACATAATCGCCGGCGGTGCGCTTCTCTGCCCCGTCGCTGCTCTCGCCCAGGGTCTGGTTGGCGGTGGTGATGGTCAGATGGCCCCCGCCCGGCATGGCGTCACGGGCATTCAGCGCTAAATTCAGCAGCGCGCTCTCGAACTGGTTGGCGTCGGTCAGGGCCGGCCACAGGCTGGGGGCCAACCGCGTTTCCAGGGTGATGTCCGCCCCCAATGTGCGACGCAACACGTCGGCGAAATTGACGACCAGGGCGTTCACGTCCTGGGGCCGGGTATCCAGCGACTGCCGCCGGGCGAAGGCCAGCAGGCGATGGGTCAGGGCTGCGGCCCGCTGCACCGCCGTTGACGCCGCGTCCAGATAGCGATCCAGTCCTTCAGAGCGCCCTGCGTGTACCCGCCGGCGAATCAGCTCTACGGCACCCGAGATGCCCATGAGCATGTTGTTGAAGTCATGGGCGATGCCCCCCGTCAGCTGACCCAGCGCCTCCATCTTCTGCGCTTGGCGCAGCTGTTCCTCGGCGGCATGACGGGCGGTCACATCCATGGCCTCCGGTACGATGGCAATGACTTTCCCCGCCCCGTCGAGCACCGGCCGCAATGAGAAGTCGAAGATGTGCCGGCCAGCGGGCAGGTTGATGATGACCTCCCGCCGCACAGTGCGTCCCGCCCGCACCAGGGGCAGGGCGGTGCGCACCAGGTCGGGCATGCCCGGCGTGGCGGTGAACCACGGCGTCTCCCAGAAGGGCTTGCCCACCACGTCCTCTCGCCGCGCCCGGATGCCGGCCAGCGAGGTGGGGTTGGCGTCGAGCACGATGCCCTCGGGCGACAGCAGGCCCTGATGCTGGTAGCTGGTGTTGAAGACGGAGCGTAGCCGCGCCTCTGACCGCTCCAGGGCTTGGGCCTGTTCCCGCTCTCGCGTCACATCGCGGCCGGCGGCGTAGATCAGCCCGCCCTCCGGTGCCGCCACCCAGCCGATCCAACGATAGCTGCCATCGCGATGGCGGCAGCGGGCCTCGACGTTGTTCAGCGCCTCCCTTGAGGCGTGGGCCAGGGCCCTGGCCTTCAATTCGCAGTCGTCGGGATGCGTCAGGTCCAGATAGTGCTTGCCGATCAGCTCCTCGGGCTCCCAGCCCAGGATGGTGCGCCAGGCGGGGTTGGCGGCGCGGAATATCCCCTCGGGACTGATGACCAGCAGCAGGTCCTGGGCATTGTTCCAGGCGCTGTCCCGCTCCCGCGTGCGCTCCGCCACCTGGCGTTCCAGGGTTTCGTTCATATGGGCCAGTGCCTCGGCGGCGGCCTTCTGGTCCTCGATATCGGTGGTGGTGCCCAGCCAGCGCAGGATGGCGCCACTATCGTCACGGATGGGGACGGCGCGCGCCAGATGCCAGCGATAGATGCCGTCGGCCCGGCGCAGGCGGAACTCCGCCGTGTAGGTCCCGCCCGCCTTTACGGCGGCGGCCCAGCCTCCGGCGGCCCCGGCCAGGTCATCCGGATGGGTCACCCATGTCCACGCCTGGCCGTCCAGGGCGCCGGTGGGAGCGCCGGTATAGGCATAGGCATGCGGGTTGAACCAGTCGAGGTTTCCCTCCGGTGTGGCGGTCCACACCAGCGCGGGCATGGCTTCCGCCAGGGTGCGGAACTGGGCCTCGCTGTCGCGCAGGCGCTGCAGGGCCATCACGCGGTCCGTCGTCTCATCCACGATGCAGACCACGCCCTCCACCTCCCCCGCCTCGTTGCGCGCGGGGGAGTAGGAGATGTCGAAATAGACGGTCTCGATATAGCCCTTGCGCTCAATGCGGAAGGGGCGGTCCTTGGCCACCACCGTTTCGCCATTGCGCGCCTGTCGCAGCAGCGGCTCCAGATCGTCCCACAACTCCGTCCAATACTCACGGGCGGGGCGACCCAGGGCGTGGGGGTGCTTGTTGCCAATGGTGGGGGCGTAGGCGGCGTTGTAGAGGGCCACGAACTCCGGCCCCCAGAACATGACGATCTGGGCCTGGGCCGGCAGGATCAGGCTGACGGCGCCCTTCAGGGTGATCGACCAGCCCGCCACCGGACCCAGCGGCGAGGTGGACCAGTCCATGGTGCGCATCCGCGCGCTGATGGCGCAGTCGCCGTCCGGGAACGGTATGCCGCTCCGGCCATCCACCTCGTCCCGCACCGCCGTTCCCTTCCTCGCCATCCAACCTCACCCGCAAATCCGGCCCGCCCGGACTTTGCTCAGGCAGCAATTGCTCAGGCAGCAAACTAGGCTGAACAGCCTTGTCTTACAGGGTGGCTCCGTCAATCGCGCCGCTGGTGGCGGGCGAGCCCGTCTTTCGTCCTACGACGACGGCGGCGGGCCTAGCCCTTCGGCTGGGCAGGCATCTGCCGGCTTGAGCGACGGGGGAATAAATGTGATTAATGGAACGTTACCGCTAACATTGCTTCTTCCGAGTCCTGGAAATCGTTTTCACCCGGAAGATTGACCATAAAAATGAACGATAGGGAGTGAATCCATGAAACGAGCGTTCCAGGCTGCCGCCTGCGCCGCCTTGCTCAGCCTGCCGCTGACCGCCCTGCTGGCGCCGCCCACGGCGGCGGCCAAGGCGGCCCCATCGACCTACCAGAACTTCCGGGTAGCGATCTACATTGCTGTCACCAGCACCCGTCAACTGGCGGACAAGGCCACTTTCGACCGCGAGTTCGAGCGGGCGATGCGCCAGACCCATTTCAACAAGGTCTACCTTGAGGTCTACCGCAACCACGTCTTCGCCACCGACGAGGAGGTGACCCGCGTCAAGAAGTGGTTCGAGGAAAAAGGCGTGCAGGTGTCCGGCGGCATCACCCTGGCCGCGGGCGGCGAGGGCGGGCAGTTTGGCACCTTCGACTATGAGAAGCCCGCCGACCGCGAGGAATGCGCCAAGGCGGCGGCGCTGGCCGCCAAGCACTTTGATGACGTGATCCTGGACGATTTCTTCTTCTATGCCAGCAAGAGCGACGCCGACATCGCCGCCAAGGGCAACCGCAGCTGGACCCAGTACCGGCTGGAAACCATGCGGCAGGTGGCGCGCGACCTGGTGCTGAAGCCGGCAAAGGCGGCCAACCCCAAGGTCCGCATGATCATCAAGTATCCCAACTGGTATGAGCACTTCCAGGGGGCGGGATACGACCTGGAGCAGGAGTCCCAGGACTTCGACGCCATCTACACCGGCACCGAGACGCGCGACCCGGTGATCACCGACCAGCTGCTGCAGCAGTACGAGAGCTATGAGATCTACCGGTACTACAGCAACATCCGGCCCACCGACGCGAAAGGAGGGGTGGGCAACGGCGGCGGCTGGGTTGACACCTATTCCACCCTCTACGTCGACCGCTATGCCGAGCAGCTGTGGGACACGCTGTTCGCCAAGGCGCCGGAGATCACCCTGTTCAACTGGCGCCCCATGTCGGAGGCGGAGGCGGTGCAGCCGGGTGACCGCCAGGCCTGGGCCGGCCTGCCCACCAGCTTCCGCTGGCAGGAGATGATCTCAGGTTATAAGCCCGGTCCCCAGGCCAACGACCCCGGCCCCGGTTGGGGCCGCGCCGCCGGTTATGCGCTGGAGACGGTGGACAAGGATCTGGGCAAGCTGGGCAAGCCCATCGGCATTGCCAGCTACAAGCCCTACCAATCCTCCGGCGAGGATTTCCTGCACAATTACCTGGGCACCATCGGTATCCCGATCGAACTGTCGCCCAAGTTCCCCATCAATGCCGACGTGGCCCTGCTGACCCAGGCGGCGGCGCAGGACCCCAAGATCGTGGATGAGATCAAGGGTAACCTGGTGGCGGGCAAGACGGTGGTCATCACCTCCGGCCTGCTGTCCGCGCTCCAGGGGAAAGGCATCGAGGACATCGCGGAGGTGTGGGACACGGGCCGCAAGGTGGCCATCCACGACTTCATCAACGGCTACGGCGCCGGCAACGGCGACAGCCTGAACGACCCGGCGCATGACAACCCTCCCGTGCTGTTCCCCGAGGTGCACTACTACACCAACGACAGCTGGCCCATCATCCGCGGCGTGGCCAACGCCAAGGGCTTCCCCATCCTGCTGATGAACCGGTATTCCAAGGGCGTCCTCTATGTCCTGACCATGCCCGACAACCCGGGCGACCTCTACAACCTGCCCCAGGGCCTGGTGACCGAGATCAAGAAGTACCTGCAGCAGGACTTCCCCGTGCGCCTGGACAGCCCGGACCATGTCAGCCTGTTCGCCTATGACAACGACACCTTCGTGGTGGAGTCCTTCCGCGACCAGCCGGTGTCGGTGACCCTGTCGCTGCTGGGCCAAGGCGTGCACCTGCGCAACCTGTCCACCAACGCCGATATCGCCGCCGCGCCGGCGGTGGCGCCCAAGGACGGCAAGTTCCGGCGGGACAACGTGGCGGCCCGCACCGATTTCGGCGTGACGGTGCAGCCGCATTCCTACCAGGTATTCAAGATCGAGAAGTGAAGCGGCATACGCTGATGTTCCGCATGTGCTCGTGAGGCCGGCGACCGCCGGCCTCAGGAGCGAGTACCGGAGGGCGCAGCGAGGATAGCCCAGGCCGCGGATGCGGCCGCCCGGCGCGTGAGGGAACAAATCAACTGTGATCTGTTCCCTTTCCGTTCATAGGTGATCTGCTAGGATGCCGGGGCCATGACCAGCCCCGGTATCCGCAAGATCATCCACGTCGACATGGACGCGTTCTATGCGTCGGTGGAACAGCGCGACAACCCGCATCTGCGCGGGCGGCCGGTGGCCGTGGGCTACGGCGCCAAGCGCGGCGTGGTGGCGGCGGCCAGCTATGAGGCGCGGGAATATGGCGTGCGCAGCGCCATGCCCTCCACCACCGCCTTGCGCAAATGCCCGCCGCTGATCTTCGTGCCGCCCCGGTTCGAGGTCTACCGCGCCATTTCCCGCCAGATCCGGGAAATCTTCGCCGATTACACCGACCTGATCGAACCCCTGTCTCTGGACGAGGCTTATCTGGACGTGACGGAAAACCGCCGGGGCCTGCCCACGGCGACAGCCACCGCCACGGAAATCCGCGCCCGCATCAAGGCGGAGACGGGGCTGAACGCCTCGGCCGGCATCTCCTACAACAAGTTCCTGGCCAAGCTGGCCTCCGACCACCGCAAGCCCAACGGCCAGTTCGTCGTGCCGCCCGGCCATGGCGAGGCCTTCGTGGAAAACCTGCCGGTGGCCAAGTTCCACGGCGTGGGCCCGGTGACGGCGGAGAAGATGAACAGCCTGGGCATCCATACCGGCGCCGACCTGCGCCGCCAGACCGTCAGCTTCCTGCAGACCCATTTCGGCAAGTCCGGCCCCTGGTACCACGCCATCGCCCATGGCGAGGACCACCGGCCCGTGGTTTCCGACCGGCCGCGCAAATCCTCCGGCTCCGAAACCACCTTCCTGGAGGATTTGACGGAGCCGGCGGCGGTGGAGCAGGGCGTGCTGTCCATGGCGGACGAGGTCTGGGCCTGGTGTGAGAAGGCCCAGGCCTTCGGCCGCACCGTGACTGTGAAGATCAAGTACGGCGATTTCCGCCAGGCCACCCGCAGCCGTACCCTGGCGGCGCCCGTGGTGTCGCAAGAGTCATTGCGCGCCGTCAGTGTGGAACTGGTGCGCACCGTCTATCCCCTGCCCACGGGCGTGCGCCTGCTGGGGGTGACCGTTTCCAGTTTCGAGGCGTCCGGCCCGCCGGCGCAGCTGGAATTCGGGTTCTGACACCCGGCCCCGCCGCCCCCAGGCCCACCCCGGTCCCACGCGACGGCCGCCGGGGTCATCCGGCCAGGCTTCCCACCGCCTCCATGATGACCTGGGCCACGGCCTCCGGCATCGACAGCAGGGACAGATGGCTGGCCTTCAGTTCGGTGGTGCGGGCGTTCATCTGGCCGGCCAGCTTGCGCTGCAACTCGACGCTGACGATCCGGTCGTCGCCGGAAACGATGTACCAGCTGGGGCGGCTGGACCAGGCGGCCTCAGTGATCGTGTCGGTGAAGGTGCGGGCCGCCAGGGGCGGCTGCAGCACCGCCAGCAGCCTGGCCTCATCCTCCGGCAGGTCTTGGCCCACGTCCTGCACCCAGCCCTCGGCGCTGAGGGTTAGGAATCCGGCGCCGTCGTCGATGATCTTGGCCAGCGCCGGCGGCGGGGCATGCGCACCGACCAGGTCGCCGGTGCTTTGGCCCACGCCCGGCGCAAAGGCCGCCACATAGACCAGCGCCTTCACCTTCGGATCGTTTCCGGCCTCGGTGATGACCGTGCCGCCCCAACTGTGCCCCACCAGCACGACCGGCCCGGGGATGGTGTTCAGCGCCCGTCGGGTCGCCGCCACGTCGTCGGCGAGGGAGGTGGTGGGGTTCTGGACGGCGACGACGCGCAAGCCCTTCTTCATCAGCAGGGGAATGACCTGGCGCCAGCTGGAGCCATCGGCCCAGGCGCCATGGACAAGCACGACGGTCGGGCTGGGGGAGGGCGGGGTGGATTCCATGGGCTTCAGCTCCTGAGTGAGACGGACCCGTCGGGGGACGGTGGTCACATCTTCAGGGGCGGGGGTTGGTGCCGTATTGGAGAATGCGCGAGGCTTTGGAGGTTTGGCGGCCATATTTCGCCCCCCGGAAGGCCATCCCCATTATTACCCCACGTGTAATAATGAAGTGCCGAGATCGATAATTCTCAGCAGGGGGCGATTGGGCGACCCTGCGTTCGCGGATCGGGAATGACCCCGGTCCTGAACATCGGGAACCG
Organism: Nitrospirillum amazonense; assembly: GCF_007828035.1. Taxonomy (GTDB): domain Bacteria; phylum Pseudomonadota; class Alphaproteobacteria; order Azospirillales; family Azospirillaceae; genus Nitrospirillum; species Nitrospirillum amazonense. Next base: position 9,139 of record NZ_VITV01000005.1, read on the forward strand.
GATCATGAAGCTCTATCACCATCCCTTGTCGGGCCACTCCCACCGGGCGCGCCTGTTTCTCTCGCTGCTGGCCGTGCCGCACGACTTGGTCGAGGTCGACCTGGCGGCCGGCGCCCACAAGAAGCCGGAGTTCCTGGCCCTGAACCCCTTCGGCCAGGTACCGGTGCTGGACGACGACGGCGTCGTCGTGTCGGACTCCAACGCCATCCTGGTCTACCTCGCCCGCAAGCTGGGACGCGCCGACTGGCTGCCCGAGGACGCGCAGGGCACCGCCGCCGTGCAGCGCTGGCTGTCGGTGGCGGCGGGTGAGGTGGCGTACGGCCCGGCGGCGGCCCGCCTGGTCACGGTCTTCGGGTCCAAGCACAACCCGCAAGAGGTAATCGCCCGGGCGCACGGCCTGCTGAAGAACCTGGAGTCCCATCTGGTGGGCCGGGACTGGCTGGTGGGCGGGGCGCCGACCATCGCCGACGTGGCGCTCTACAGCTACGTGGCCCGCGCCCCGGAAGGAAACGTCGACCTGTCGGGCTATCCCGGCGTCATCGCCTTCCTGCGCCGGATCGAGGCGCTGCCGGGCTTCGTGCCCTTCGTCGAGACGCCGGTGGGCCTGTCCGCTACCGCTGCGTGATCCCGTGGCACGGGCGCGCCACCAGGTGCGCCCGCCGGCCCAGACCGAAAGAGGTGGGCCAGACCGAAGGAGGTGGAAATGAGCGACACCGCATTGGCCAAGCTGGCGGTCTGGCATGCCGGCGAGAAGACCATCCAGGAGAAGGTCGGTGTGGCCGAGCGGATGGCAAGCGTGGGGCAGCGGGTGATCCGCGACTACATGCCCGACCAGCACCGCGACTTCTACGCCCAGATCCCCTTCATCGTGGCGGGCAGTGTCGATCCCGCCGGCGATGCCTGGGCCACGCTGCTGGCGGGACGGCCGGGTTTCATCACCTCCCCCACGCCCCGGTCGCTGGCGATCGACGCGCGGCCCGACCCCACCGATCCGGCGGCACAGGGCATTGGGGAAGGTCAGGCCATCGGCTTGCTGGGCATCGAGCTGCACACCCGCCGGCGCAACCGGGTGAACGGTATCCTGCGGTCCGGCGCCGGTCCCTTCCTTTTCCAGGTCGATCAGAGCTTCGGCAACTGCCCGCAGTATATCCAGCTGCGCGATTACCGTCTGGCGCGCGACCCCGCCGAGGTGTTCACCGGCCCGGTGCTGGAAGGCACCGAACTGGATGCCGAGGCGCGACGCATGATCGCGGCGGCGGACACCTTCTTCGTGGCGTCATACGCCGACCGGGACGACCGCCGCCAGGTGGACGTGTCGCACCGCGGTGGCAAGGCCGGCTTCGTCCGGGTGGCCGCGGACGGCACGCTGACCATCCCCGACTTCGCCGGCAACCTGTTCTTCGCCACGCTGGGCAACATCCTGGTGAACGGCAAGGCAGGGCTGGTGTTCATCGATTTCGAGACCGGCGACATGCTGCAGCTGACGGGCGACGCCCAGGTCATCCTGGACAGCCCAGAGGTTGCCGCCTTCCAGGGGGCGGAGCGGCTGTGGACCTTCCGCGCCCGGCGGGTGGTGCGGCGCCCGGGCGCCTTCGCCCTGCGCTGGGATTTCCAGGAGGACGGATGGTCCCCCAATTCCCTGATGACGGGCGACTGGGCGCAAGCCGCCGATCGTCTGCGCGCGGCGGACCTGGCCACGCGCTGGCGGCCGTTCAAGGTGACACGGATCGTGGATGAAAGCGCCGCTATCCGTTCCTTCCACCTGATGCCGGACGACGGCGCCGGCCTGATCCCGCATGAGGCGGGGCAGCACCTGCCCATCCGCCTGGCCCTTCCCGGCACGGACAAGCCGGCCATCCGCACCTACACCCTGTCGGTGGCGCCGTCCGACGCCGTCTATCGTATCAGCGTCAAGCGCGACGGCCTGGTCTCCAGCCATCTGCACGACCATGTCCGCGTGGGTGACGTCATCGAGGCGCGGGCGCCGGCCGGGGGCTTCACCATCGACGCCCGGCAGAAGCGGCCGGCCGTGCTGCTGGGCGCCGGCGTGGGCATCACGCCCATGCTGGCCATGCTGCGCCACGTGGTTTACGAGGGCCTGCGGACCCGCGGCATCCGCCCCACCACCCTGTTCCATGCCGCCCGGACCAAGACGGACCGGCCCTTCGAGGCCGAGGTGGCGGAACTGGTGGCGGCGGCCAAGGGTGCCGTGCGGGTCGTGCGGGTGCTGAGCGACGCCACCGGCGCGGCGGAGGGGGCCGATTACGAGGCCGCCGGGCGCATCGACATGGCGCTGCTGGGCCGCTTCCTGGCATTCAACGACTATGACTTCTACCTGTGCGGTCCGGGGCCCTTCATGCAGGCGATCTACGATGGCTTGCGCGGCCTGAACGTCGCCGATGAGCGCATCCATGCCGAGGCTTTCGGCCCCTCTTCCCTGGTGCGGACAGCCGACAAGGCCGCCGTCGCGCCGCCGGTGCGTCAGCCGCCCGCCACCGGCCCCGTGCCGGTGGTGTTCACCACCGCGCTGAAGGAGGCGCGCTGGACGCCTGGGTCCGGCACGCTGCTGGAACTGGCGGAGGCCCGGGGCCTGAGTCCTGAGTTCAGCTGCCGCTCGGGCACCTGCGGCAGTTGCCGGACCAAGGTCCTGGCCGGGGCCGTGACTTACGTGAAGGAGCCAACCGCCCCGGTGGCCGAGGGCGAGGCGCTGATCTGCTGCGCCGTCCCGGCCGAGCAGCCCGAGGGCGCGGGCCCGCTGCAACTGGCCCTCTGATCCCGAACCGGAGATGACATCATGTTTTACCTGCTGATGCCGGAGGCCATGGACATGGCCGCCGAAGCCGCCCGGCTGACCCTCTGGCTATTGCACCGGCGGCTCGCCCGCCTCCGCTTCCTGCTTCGCGGCCCCGCCGCCGTCGGCGTCGACCTGCGGGGGACCCTGGCCAAGGGCGAGTTGCCGGCCACCTTGCGCGAGCGTATCGCGCTGGCCATCGCCGAAGGCCACGGCTGCGACTTTTGAAAGGGCATGGACCCATGACCGCCGACACGCTGGATGGGCGCGCGCGCCTGTCGATCGAACTGGCCCTGACCGCCGGCACCCCCGATCCCCGGCAGGACGCGGCTGCCCGCGCGCTGGGCATGTCGGGCGCGGAAATCGACGCCGCCCGCCAGGGCCGGAGCTTCGACGTGCGCACGTCCCTCGCCCTGGCGCTGGCGCTGGCGACGGAGGACCTGCGCCAGGACCGCCGCGCCAGGGCGCTCAAGGCCGGCATTCCCGAAGCGGCCTGTCGCGAAATCGAGGCCCTGGCGCGCCAGGCCGGTACCGGAGGAGGGCCTCGCCATGTGTGACGCCGACCAAGTGGATGACGGGGAAGAGAAGCCTCCGGCCCGTTGGGACGGGGCGCCGCCGCCGCCTGACTATTTTCGCGACATGATCATCCAGGATCCATGTACTTATGCGGAATTTCTGGCCCGGCTGATGTGAAGGCCGGGCGCGGGGGGAGGGTTTCATGGATCGCTGGCAGGCCATGCGCATCTTCGTGAAGGTGGCAGAGACGGAGAGCTTCGCCGAAGCGGCGCGCCATCTGCACCTGAGCGCGCCGGCGGTTACCCGCGCCATCGCGGCGCTGGAGGAAACCATCGGCGCCCGCCTGTTCGTGCGCACCACACGCTCGGTCAAGCTGACCGAGGCCGGCGGGCGCTATTTCGACGATTGCCGGCGCATCCTGGCCGACATCACAGAGGCGGAGGCCGCCGCCGCCGGGTCTTACGCCACGCCCTCGGGAATGCTGACCGTCACCGCGTCCTTGCTGTTCGGGCAGATGTACGTGCTGCCCATCGTGACGGACTATTTGGACGCCTATCCGGCCATGACGGCGCGCACCTTCTTCGTCGACCGCCCGGTAAACATTGTCGAGGAAGGGGTGGACGTGGCCGTCCGCATCGGTCGCCTGCCGGATTCAGGCTTCACGGCCATCAAGGTGGGAACGGTCCGCCGGGTAGTTTGTGGCGCGCCGGCCTATTTTGAGAAGCATGGCGTGCCCACCGCCCCGGCGGAGCTGAAGGATCACCGCATCGCCGTTTCCACCAGCGCCTGGGCCTCACCCGAATGGCGCTTCGCCGGCGATCAGCGGGTCGTCATCCATCCCACCCTGCACTGCAACACCAACGAGGCGGCGATCGCCACCGCCCAGGCCGGCTGGGGGCTGACGCGGGTGCTGCACTACCAGATCGGCCCGGCCTTGCTGGAGGGGCGCTTGCAGGTGGTGCTTAGCGAGTATGAGGAGCCGCCGCTGCCCATCCACGTGCTGTACGCCGAGGGGAGGCAGGCGCCGGCCAAGATCAGGGCCTTCGTCGATAGGGCGGTGGCCGCGTTGCGGGGCAATCGTTTACTGAACTGACGCCTCAAACGCCCGCGCGCCGGCGCAACTCGTCGCGCTTGGCCGCTACCTCGGCGCGGGCGCGCTGCACGGCCTCCATCTCCGTCGCCTCCAGCAGGCCTTCGATGACGCGGCCCAGATGGTCGCGCATGGCGGCGCGGGCGGCCTGAGGGTCGCGGGCGGCCAGGCTCTGCACGATGCGCTGATGTTCCTCCACCCGGGGGAGGTCGCCCGCGGTGCGGGCGCGTTCCAGCATGGCCATGCACAGCGGCGACTTGTAGCGCATGTCCCACAGCTGCTCGACCACGCCGACCAGGGCGGTGTTGCGACTGGCCCGTGCGATGGTCAGGTGGAAGCGGCGGTCGGCCTGTTCTCCCACCGCGTTGCGCTCGTTCTCCTCCCCGATCTCGCGCAGCAGGGCGGCCAAAACCGCCAGCTCCTCATCGGTGATCGTGGTGGCGGCCAGGGCGGCCACCTCGCCCTCCACCAGGCGGCGCGCCTCGGTCAGCTCAAAGGCGCCGATGTCCAGTTCCGCCGCCGCCTCGCCGGCGGGCAACTGCTCCGTCACATAGATGCCGGAGCCATGGCGCGCCTCCACCAGCCCCAGGATTTCCAGGGTGATCATGGCCTCGCGTACCGTGGGGCGGCTGACATCGAACGTTTCCGCCAGATCGCGTTCCGAGGGCAGGCGCTGGCCGGTGGCGTAGACGCCCCGGCGGATGTCGGCGGCGATGGCATCGGCCACCTGGCGGTACAGGCGCTGGCCATTGGCGGGAAGGGGCAGCATGCGAGTGCTCTGACCAGATGTGGGGCGGAGGATGTCCAGAATAGGGCAGGGGACGCCCTGTCCGCCACCCCAATATCGACTTCTTGACAGGCCTCTGAGCCTATGAAAGACATAAGTGGTAAGACCAATTTACGGGCATTCCCAGGCCGTCCCGCCGGGGCCGTCCGATCCAGAGTAAAGGTTCGACCGATGTTGAAGATCAAGGACGCCCGGGTGGTGGTAACCTGCCCCGGCCGCAATTTCGTGACGTTGCGCATCGAGACGGCGGACGGCCTGTACGGGCTGGGCGATGCCACCTTGAACGGCCGCGAACTGGCGGTGGTCAGCTATCTCGCCGACCACGTCATCCCCTGCCTGATCGGCCGGGACGCCCACCAGATCGAGGACATCTGGCAATACCTTTACAGGGGGGCCTATTGGCGCCGTGGGCCTGTCACCATGTCGGCCATCGCCGCCGTTGACATGGCCCTATGGGACATCAAGGCCAAGGCGGCCAACATGCCCCTCTATCAGTTGCTGGGTGGCGCTTGCCGCACTGGCGTCATGGTCTACGGTCATGCCAACGGCCAGACCATCGAGGAGACGGTGGACGAGGCGTTGAAGTACCAGGCCTTAGGCTATAAGGCCATCCGCCTGCAGTCCGGCGTGCCGGGCCTGCCCTCCACCTACGGCGTTTCCGGCGACAAGATGTTCTACGAGCCGGCGGACGGCGCCCTGCCGACGGAGAACGTGTGGTCCACGGCCAAGTACATGCGCACGGTGCCCAAGCTGTTCGAGGCGGCCCGCCTGGCGCTGGGCGACGATGTCCACCTGCTGCACGACGTGCATCATCGCCTGACCCCCATCGAGGCCGGGCGCCTGGGCAAGAGCCTGGAGCCCTACCGACCCTTCTGGCTGGAGGATGCCACACCGGCGGAGAATCAGGAGGCCTTCCGCCTGATCCGCCAGCACACCACGACGCCCCTGGCGGTGGGTGAGGTGTTCAACACCATCTGGGACTGCAAGGACCTGATCCAGAACCAGTTGATCGACTATATCCGCGCCACGGTGGTGCACGCCGGTGGCATCACCCACCTGCGCCGCATCGCCAACCTCGCGGACCTGTACCAGGTCCGCACCGGCTGCCACGGCGCCACCGACTTGTCGCCCGTGACCATGGCGGCGGCCCTGCATTTCGACCTGTCCATCCCCAACTTCGGCGTCCAGGAATACATGCGCCACACGGCGGAGACGGACGCCGTCTTCCCCCACGCCTACAGCTTCAAGGACGGCTACCTGCACCCCGGCGACGCCCCAGGCCTGGGTGTGGACCTGGATGAGGGCTTGGCCGCCAAATACCCCTACAGCCGCGCCTTCCTGCCGGTGAACCGCCTGGAAGACGGCACTATGTACAACTGGTAAGGGCGGGTTTGGCTGACCGCCTTAATTTAATCCTGGAGGCCATGGTCTGACCACGGCGCGGTCATCCGGTTGACAGGCGTCATGTGGTATGACCACTATCCCGCTCCCTCCTGTCCCACCCATCCGGCCACGCGGTTCCGCCAAGGTGCCGGACGGGTGGCTTCTTTCATTTGTCCCGTGTTCAGGTCACACCTTTCCACAGATCATGCGGCGGAAAGCCGGTAGCCTTGACCACGCTGGCCGGTCGTGAGAGCCCCGGGGTGGCAGTCCCCGTGTCCGGCTTATGCCTAAGAAACAATGCCTTGAAGGAAGGAACCCCATGCCGACCCATGCCGCGCGCCGTCCGAGCCGCAAGCGCTCCCACGCCACCCTGGCGGTGGCAGCCGTCGCCCTGATGGCCGCCCCGATGGCCCGTGGGGGGCATGCCGCCGAACGGCGCGACCTGCCGCTCAGCGCGGGCTGGCAGTTCCATCAGGGCGACGTGCCATCGGGAAAGCAGGGGGGCGCCGACGCCGCCGGCTTCAACGACAAGGGCTGGACCACCGTTTCCCTGCCCCACACCTGGAATCACCTGGGCGGCACGGCGGAGCGCGGGCCCGACTATAACGCCACGCGCGGCGCCGGCTGGTACCGCCTGCGCTTCACCCCGCCGGCCGACTACGCCGGGCGGAAGGTGTGGCTGCAGTTCGACGGCGCCAGCATCAATACCGAGGTCTGGCTGAACGGCGTGAAGCTGGGCGTGCACAAGGGGGCCTTCGGCCGCTTCCGCTTCGATGCCACCGCCGCCCTGAAGCAGGGCAAGGTCAACGTGCTGGCGGTTCGCACCGACAATTCCAGCCCGGCCGTGGCGGGATCGCCCACGGCGGAGGTCATCCCCATGTCGGGCGACTTCTTCCTGTTCGGCGGCCTCTACCGCCAGGTGTCGCTGATCGCCACCGACCCGGTGCACATCGACATGCTGGATTGGGGCGGGCCCGGCGTCTATGCCCATACCGCTGGCCTGGACGGTGCCGCGTCCATCGAGGTCAACAGCCGGGTGAAGAACGACGGCACCAAGGCCCAGCCGGTGGTGGTGAAGACCACCATCATCGACGCGACCGGCGCCACGGTGGCCAGCGACAGCCATCCCCTGACCGTTGCGCCCGGCGCGCTGGAGGAACCGGCGCAGACCTTGAGCGTACCGAACCCCCACCTGTGGGACGGCAAGGCCGACCCCTACCTCTATCACGTGGTGACGCGCATCGAGACGACCGACGGCCAGCTGCTGGACCAGGTGACCCAGCCGCTGGGCATCCGCACCTTCCGCTTCGATCCGGACCAGGGCTTCTTCCTGAACGGCAAGCATATCGCCCTGCACGGCGTGTCCCGCCATCAGGACCGGCCGGGCAAGGGCTGGGCCATCAGCCCCGCCGACCAGGCCCAGGACATGGACATCATGCTGGACCTGGGCATCAACACCCTGCGCCTGGCCCATTACCAGCACGACCAGGCCATCTACGACCTGGCGGATCGGGACGGCGTGGTCGTCTGGGCGGAAATCCCCCTGGTGAACCGCACCGCGCCGGAGACGCCGGACGGGGACAATGGCATCACCACCCCCGCCTTCGCCGCCAACGCCGACAGCCAGCTGCATGAACTGATCAAGCAGAACTATAACCACCCCAGCGTCGTCACCTGGTCCATCGGCAATGAGGTGAACCTGATGGCGGCCAGCGGCCACGGCGTCAGCAACGCCCGGCCGTTGCTGACCCAACTGAACAAGGCGGCGTATGAGCTGGACCACACCCGCCCCACCACCATGGCCGACTGCTGCGAGCCCTGGCCCGACGCGCCCAAGCCCGGCGTGGACGTGGTGGCGGAGATCACCGACCTGCTGGGCTACAACCGCTACCAGGGCTGGTACTACGACAAGCCGGAGGACCTGGGCCCTGTGCTGGACCGGCTGCACAAGCTGCATCCGCGCCTGCCGCTGTCGGTCAGCGAGTATGGCGGCGGCGGCGGCCTTACCCAGCATACCGATGAGGTGCAGACCGGCGTGGTCTACCCCAAGGGCCATTTCCATCCGGAGGAGCTGGAAAGCCGCCTGCACGAGATCTGGTGGGCGCAGCTGAAGGCGCGGCCTTACCTGTGGGGCACCTTCGTCTGGAACATGTTCGACTTCGCCAGCGACAGCCGGAGGGAGGGTGACATGGTCGACACCAACGACAAGGGCCTGGTGTCCTACGACCGCACGGTGAAGAAGGACGTGTTCTTCTTCTACAAGGCGGATTGGAGCGACCAGCCGGTGCTGCACCTGAACGGCCGCCGCTATGTCGACCGTGTCTATCCCGTCACCGACATCCAGGCCTACAGCAATGCCGCCGGCGTACGGCTGAGCCTGAACGGCCGCGACCTCGGCACGGTGTCTTGCCCCGACCATGTCTGCCGCTGGCCGGCCGTGCATTTGGACGCCGGCGACAACGTCCTGACCGCCACGGCCGACATCAAGGGCCAACCGGTGAGCGACAGCATCACCTGGCGCTTCGGCGGCAAGGCGGACGAGATCCGCATCCGCGCCGGCGCCTCGGCCGGCCTGACCAGTGCCGCCGGCGCCCGCTACGGCTCCGACGCCTTCGTCACCGGGGGCGAACCGCATGACCGCAACCCCGGCCCCGAGACCGGCAAGCCGGACAAGGTCATCGCCGCGGCCACCGGCACGCCGGATCCCAAGCTGTATGAGACCTACCGCGAGGGCACCTTCACCTACCGCGTGCCGGTGCCGGCCGGCCGCTACCAGGTCACCCTGCGCTTCGCCGAGCCGGCGCTGGCGGCCGGTGCCCGGGTCTTCGACGTGGCCGCCAACGACCAGATGGTGGTCAAGCACCTGGACGTGGCGGCGGAGGCGGGCAGCGCCCTCAAGGCGCTGGAGCGCACCGTGACCGTCGAGGTGAAGGGCAAGGATGGCCTGGCCCTGGACTTCCGCCCCGTCACCGGCCAGGCGGTGGTGTCGGCCATCGACGTGGTGGCGGCGCGGTGAGCGTGGCCGTGAAGGACGCGGTGGCGACCCCGGGGGTGATCCCCCAGCCCCGGGGCCGCTATCGCTGGCTGGTCTGTTTCCTGCTGTTCTCCGCCGTGGCGCTCAGCTACGTCGATCGGCAGGTGCTGGGGGTGCTGAAGCCGCTGCTACAGGACCGCTACGGCTGGACGGAAGTCGGCTACGGCACCATCGTCTTCTGGTTCCAGGCGGCCTACGCCAGCGGTTACCTGGTGTTCGGCCGGCTGGTGGACCGTATCGGCGCCCGTGCCGGCTACGCGCTGGCGGTGGGCATTTGGACCATCGCCCACATGGCCCATGCCGCCGCCGGTACGGTCGCCAGCTTCGCCATCGCCCGCATCCCCCTGGCGCTGGGCGAGTCCGGCGCCTTTCCGGCCAGCCTGGCGGCGGTGGCGGAATGGTTCCCGCAGCGGGAACGGGCGCTGGCCATCGGCCTCACCAACGCCGGGGCCAATGTCGGCGCCGTCCTGACGCCGCTGATCGTGCCGGCGGTCACCCTGGCCTGGGGCTGGCGCGCCGCCTTCCTGGTCACGGGCCTGTTCACCGTGGTGTGGCTGGCGGCATGGCTGGCCCTCTACCGCCGCCCGCGCGAGGTGGCGCGCCTGAGCCCGGGGGAACTGGCCTATATCGAGGCTGATCCCGTGCCGCCGCCGGTGCGCCTGCCGTGGCGGCGGGTGCTGGCGACACGCGAAACCTGGGCCTATATCCTGGGCCGTTTCGTGATCGATCCGATTTGGTGGACCTTCCTGTTCTGGCTGCCCGACTTCTTCGCCAAGCGCTATGGCCTGGATCTCAAGGGTTTCGGGCCGCCCTTGGTGCTGGTCTACATCCTGGCCGACATGGGCAGCGTGCTGGGCGGCTGGGGTTCGTCCCGCCTGCTGGCGCGGGGCATCGGGCTGAACCGGGCGCGCAAGACCGCCTTCCTCGTCTGCGCGCTGGTGGTGGCGCCGGTGGCGCTGGCCATGGATACAGGCAGCCTGTGGGGGGCGGCCATCCTGATCGGCCTGGCCTGCGCCGGGCACCAGGGCTTTTCCGTCAACCTCTACGCCCTGCCATCCGACCTGTTCCCCCGCTGGGCCGCCGGATCGGTCATCGGCCTGGGCGGGGCGGCGGGCGGCATCGGCAGCATGGCCATGGCCCAGGCCGCCGGCTGGATCCTGCAGACCACCGGCAGCTACCGCCCCATCTTCCTGATGGCGGCCAGCGCCTATTTCGTGGCCCTGGCCTTGATCCATTGGATGACGCCGCGCTACGCGCCGGCGCACATCACGCGGTGAGGGATTTGTACTGTGGCTGACGCCGATATCGAAAAACCCAAGGTGCGGCGGCGCAAGGCGCTTGCCGGCGACGGCCGGCTGGCGGCCCCGCCGGACGCTCCCCTGGCCATCCCCGCCTGGACTCTGGCCCGCGCCCCCACCATCAATGACGTGGCGCGCCTGGCCAAGGTGTCGAAGAAGACGGTGTCGCGGGTCATCAACCAGTCCCCTTACGTTCACGATGCCACCCGCGCCGTGGTAGACGCGGTGGTGGCCCGCATCGGTTATGTGCCCAGCCCCCAGGCGCGCGGCCTGGCCATCAACCGGTCCTTCCTGCTGGGCCTGATCTACGACAACCCCAACGCCCAATACATCGTGAACGTCCAGGGCGGCATCCTTGAGGCCTGCCATCGCGAGGGCTTTGAGCTGGTGGTCCATCCCTGCCGCCAGGTGGCGCCCGGTTTCCTGGCGGAGGTGAAGACCTTCGTGCAGCGCCAGAACCTGGATGGCGTGATCCTGGTCCCGCCTTTGTCTGAGGACGCGGCCCTGGTCGCCCTGCTGCGTACCATCGGCTGCCGCTACATGCGCCTGATGTCGGTGCCGTTGGACGAGCCCACGTCCATGGTGCTGCACACCGACCGCACCGGTGCCGCCGAGGTGGGTACCCACCTGGCCCAACTGGGTCATACCAGGGTGGCCCTGATCACCGGGCCCCAGCGCTACCGCTCCACCCACGAACGGCGGGAGGGCTTCATCGGCGCCCTGGCCGAGCATGGCGTGACCGTGCCGGATCACTGGATCGTGGAGGGGCTCTACACCTTTGAGACGGGGGAGACGCGGGGCATGGAGCTGCTGTCCCCGGCCGACCGTCCCACGGCCATCTTCGCCAGCAATGACGAAATGGCGGCCGGCGTCTACAAGGCGGCCTACCGCCTGGGCATCAGCATCCCGCGCGACCTCACCGTGGTGGGCTTCGATGACACGCCCCTGGCCTCACGTATGTGCCCGGCGCTGTCCACCGTGCGCCTGCCCATCCACGACATGGGCCGCCTGGCGGCCGACCGCCTGATCGGCCGCATCAACGACGGCGATGCGGGAAAGGCCCAGCCCATCACAGTGACCCCGCGCCTGGTGGTGCGGGAATCCTCCAGCGCGCCGGCACAGAGTGTGGTCGCTTCAGGTGGGATCAGCTGGAGCGTGGATCACACCACAAAACTCTAGAACTCGGCCCCCGGCAGGTCCACGGGCAGGTTGGCGGTGTCGGTCAGGGTGACGCGCAGGGCGCCGGACAGGGACGGGGCGGCCAGCGCCACCTCCTGCTGGCCCTCGGCCCGGGCGGCGGCCAGGGCTACCTGGTTGAAGCGGCGCACGCTGTCGCTGTCGGCGTCCACCCGGGCGCCATCCACCACCGGGCGGATATATTCCGCGCCCACCAGCACCTGCAACGCCTGGATCTGGTCGGCCGCCGCCCAGTCGTTCAGCGGCGGCACACCCACCAGATCGTCGAAGGTGGTGGCGCCAGCCGCCAGCCGGTCCAGTAGCGGGTTGAAGATGCCCTCGTGCAGGGCGACGTCGCCGAAGGACCGGGGCACCACCATGGGGCAGTCGGCCCGCCGGCGGGCCAGGGTGTAGCGTGTGGCGCGATGGGCGGCGATCAGGTCGTTGATGTTCAGGGGCGCCAGGTCGCAGGCATAGATGTCGCGGCGGAACTGACGGTTCAGGGCCATGTCGCGCACCCCCTCGCGCAGCAGCGCGTTCGGCATGGCCGCCATCAAGGCGCGCGGCTTCTCCGGCACGGCCAGCAGGGGGACGTTGTCGGCGTGGGTGCCGGACCCGATGAAGCCCGCGCCGTGGTTGGCCATGAAGGTCGCGATCTCCTTGTGATAGAAGACGCGCCAGTACTCGTTCAGGTACTCGTGCACGATATAGCTGGCGTCCAGCGTCTCGATGGCCTGCAACTGCTGTTCAATGGCGGGGTTGGATTCGAAGTACAGGGCGCCTGTGTCCGCCATCTGTCGCAGAAAGGCGCGCACCTTGCCCACCCGCTCCTCCACCGTGCCGGTGGTGACGGCGTAGGCGTCCACCATCAGGGCGCGGATGGGCATCTTGCCGGCCCAGCCCGGCTGGCAGTTATAGCTGGCGTAGACGATGCCGCCGGGCTTCAGCCGGCGGCGGATGACGGCCCCGATCTCTCGCCGCACCGTCTCGCTGACCCAGCTCATGATGCCGTGCATGACGATGAAGTCGCAGTCGGCGATGGGCCCATCCTCTTCCGTTGCCAGGTCCTGGAAACTGGCGGCGCTGAAGCTGGCGTTGGGGATTCCGGCGGCGCGGCGCAGGTTTTCAGCACTGGTGATGTGCACGGGATTGAAATCCACGCCCATGAACTGCCCCTGGGGGAACAGGCTGGCGAACAGCGTGGGGCTGTAGCCATGGCCGCAGCCCAGATCAAGGTAGCGGAAGGGGCGGTCCAGGCGCGGCGCCTGATAGCCGCACTGCAGGGCGGCGTAGGCGATCGAGGCCGGGTTCAGTTCCTGATAATAGCGGCGCAGGTAGGCGATGCCCGTCACATAGCGGTGAACGTCGTCCTGCACGATGCCTTCGGGCGTGCCGCCGCCGGGGATGGCCTTGTTGCCGCTCATCGACCCTGGTCCTTTGCACTTATGTCGGTCCTTGGCGCAGACCTTGGCCCCAGGCGGCCCCGCTGTCGAGAGTAAAAGGGGGGTCGTGATTCAGAATGCGGTTGAAACATGGCCGATGGGCGGATTCGCCGCATCACATCAAAGGGTAACAGAGCGCTTATAAGCTGCGACCTTCAAGGTTGAATTACTGCGCGCTCGATAGCATTTACGGTGAATTTTATGAATCTCGCCCTCCGCCCCAAGTTGTTGGCCGCGTTCGGTGGCCTGTTACTGCTGACCATCGCCATCAGCCTGCTGTCGTTGTGGCGGATCGGCACGATCAACAGCGCCGCCACGGAAATTCGCGATGTCTGGTTGCCCTCGGTGGACGCCGTGGGCGACATGAAGGCCTTCACCGCCCGCCAGCGCATCTCCGCCGGCCGGGTCGTGGCGGCGGGCGACGACAAGGCGCGGGACGAGGCCATCAAGCTGTATGGCAAGCAGACGGCCGATCTGAACGCGGCCGTGGCGCGGTTCGAGGCTGTGGGCCAGACGGGCGAGATGGCGGCCCTGTACGCCAAGTACCAGGCCCTGCGCGGCCCGTACGAGGCCAGCATGGCCTCCGTGTTCGAAACCGCCAAGCAGAACCACGAGCAGGCGGAAAAGGCCATGAACGGCGAGATCGTGACCGTCTTCCGCAAGGTGCAGGAATCGCTGGAGGCGCTCAGCGCCTATGATCGCGCCGGTGCCGCCAAGGCCAACGACGTGGTGCAGTCCGCCTACACCCACGCGCTGTGGAGCATATCCATCTTCGCGTTGGTGGCGGTGCTGGTGTCGGTGGGGGCCGTGCTGTGGCTGGATCGCGACGTGGTGCAGCACCTGGCGCGCCTGGCCGGCGTGATGCGCCGTCTGGCGCAGAAGGACTATGGCTTCACCCTGGACGCCACCAGCCGGCGGGACGAGGTGGGCGACATGGCGCGCGCCGTCGACGTGTTCCGCACCAGCATGCGCCAGGTGGATGAGCTGGCCGCTACCCAGGCGGCGGAGGCGGCGGCCAAGACCGAGCGGGCCAACCGGGTGGACGCGCTGGTCCAGACCTTCGACACCGATGTTGCCCACACCTTGCAATCGGTCACCCAGGCCTCCAGCGGCCTGCATGAGACGGCGGAGAACCTGACCCGCATCGCCGACACCGGCGCCCGCGACGCGGTGGCGGTGGCCGGCGCCTCCGAACAGGCGGCCGCCAACGTCCAGACCGTGGCCGTGGCGGCGGAGGAACTGGGCGCCAGCATCGGGGAGATCGGGCGCCAGGTTTCCGTTTCCGCCACCATCGCCGCCAAGGCGGTGGCGGAGGCGACGCGCACCAACGTCGCCGTGACCAGCCTGACGGAAGCCGCCCAGCAGATCGGCGCCGTCGTGGCACTGATCAGCGACATCGCCGGGCAAACCAACCTGCTGGCCCTGAACGCCACCATCGAGGCGGCGCGCGCGGGTGAGGCGGGCAAGGGCTTCGCCGTCGTGGCCAGCGAGGTCAAGGCCCTGGCCAACCAGACCGAACGGGCCACCAACGACATCCGCCAGCAGATCGAATCCATGCAGGCTGCGACCGGGGAGGCGGCCGGCGCCATCGCCGCCATCGGCCAGACCATCGCCGAGATCGACCACATCACCACCACCATCGCCGCGGCGGTGGAGGAACAGGGCGCCGCCACGCAGGAGATCGCCCGCAACGTGGCCGAGGCTGCGCGCGGCACCAGCGAGGTCAGCGCCGGTATGAACGGCGTGCGGCAGGTGGCGGGCGAGACCGGCACCGTGGCGGGGGAGGTCCTGATGGCCGCCGACGACCTGTCGTCCCAGGCCGATGGACTGCGCACCCGCGTCTCCACCTTCCTGGCGGCCCTGCGCGCCGCCTGATGGGTGCGGGCTGACCGAAAAGGGTCTCTTGCGGGATGGCCGGTCTGGGTGGAATGGTTGCGCCCACAGATAAAGGTCCCGTGCCGTCTTCGGATGGCACTGGGTTGGCGGCAGAAGGAACATCAATGAAAGCCTGGCTTTCCACCCTGGCCCTCACCGCGGCGCTGGCCCTGGCAGGCGTTGCCGGTGCCGCCGATGGCCCGCCCAGCTATCCCAACCAGATGGAAGGCGATGTGGTGGTCCGCGACTTCGCCCTGACGAATGGCGAGCATCTGGCCAACGCCCGCTTCCATTACACCACCTTGGGCACGCCGCAGCGCGACGCGTCGGGCGCCATCACCAACGGGGTGTTGCTGCTGCACGGCACCACCGGCAGCGGCCGCAACTTCCTGAACGCCAGCCTGGGCGGGGAGCTGTTCGGGCCCGGCCAGCCGCTGGACGCCACCAAGTATTTCATCATCCTGGCCGACGGCATCGGCCACGGCTCCTCCTCCAAGCCGTCGGACGGGCTGAAGGGCCATTTTCCCCACTACGGCTATGTCGACGCGGTGGAAGGCCAGTACCGCATCGTGACCCAGGGCCTGGGCATCAAGCGTCTGAAACTGGTCGCCGGCACCTCCATGGGCGGCATGCAGACCTGGATCTGGGGGGAACGCCATCCGGACCTGATGGACGCGCTGATGCCCATCGCCTCTCAGCCCGTGGCCATTTCCGGCCGCAACATGCTGTGGCGCCAACTGATCATCGAGGCCATCCGCAACGATCCGGACTGGAAGGGCGGCGACTACACGGCCCAGCCGACCGGCTACACCCGCGCACTGCCCATTTTCCAGATCATGGTCAACAACGCCGCGGTCCTGCAGCAGCAGGCCCCCAGCCGGGCGGCGGCCACCACCCTCTATGACCAGTGGGTGGCCGACTACGCCAAGATCGTGGACGCCAACGATTATCTCTACTGGTTTGAATCGTCCTATGACTACGACCCCAGCCCGGAGCTGGAGAAGATCAAGGCCAAGCTGGTGGCGGTGAACTTCGCTGACGACCTGCTGAACCCAGCCGAACTGGGCGTGATGGAGGCGGCCATGAAACGCATCACCAATGGCCGCTACATCCTGATCCCCGCCTCGGACCAGACGCGCGGCCACCAGACCCTGACCCAGGCCAAGGTTTGGAAGGGCGCGTTGGAGGAGTTGCTGAAGTAGGCGCTGCCCTTTCGCGGGTCCGCATGAAAAAAAAGAAGCCGGCCGAGGAAACGCCCCGGCCGGCTTTGTGCTGTGCGGGATCGCCGCCGTCAGGTGATGCGGGTGGGGATATAGCCCAGATCAGCGGCCGTGAAGCTGGTGGCGGTGGTGTTTTGCAGCGTCATCAACGTCGACCAGCTGTCGCCGCCGCCGTTGAGGTCGACCTGCAGCAGGGTGTCGCCGCCCGACTGTTTCAGTTGCAGATAGCCGCCGTCGAAGGGGTTGGTGGTGGTGCTCCAGCCTGTCAGCATGCCGGACAGGAAGTCCGTCAGGTTCAGATGGTCCGTGCCGGTCTGGAAGTCTGTGACGGTAATGGACGTACTTGCGCTGAAACCATCGAAGGACGATTTCACCACCAGGGTATCGGCACCCGATCCCAAGGTGATGGTGTTGTCGGAGGTGCCAGCCCCGGTGCCGAAAAACTTCGTCGGGGTGATAATAACGGTATCGTCGCCCGCACCGGCGTCGATGGTGGCGTGCGCCGCCGCCTCGACGCTGATGGTGTCGTTGCCCGTGCCCCCCACCATGGTGACGGTATCCAGGAAGCGGTCGCCGCTGCCCTTGAAGTAGATGAAGTCGTCGCCCGTGCCGCCATCCATCAGGACGGAGCTGGCCGCGCCGGAATACCGGGAGACAGACAGATAATCATTACCGTCCTGGCCATACAGCTGGTCGTTACCGCCGGCGGAGTCGGCGAGGGTGTCGTTGCCGGTATCGCCGCCGGTGTTGGCGGCGTTGTTGCCGTAGAGGATGTCGTCGCCCGCGCCGCCATCCAGGCTGTCCGAGCCGCTGCCCCCTTCCAGCGTGTCATTGCCCATCCCGCCACTCAGCACGTCGTCTCCGCCCAAGCCCTGGACAAGGTCGCTCCCGCCCCAGCCGGTCAATGTGTCGTTGCCGGCGGTGCCAGTCACGGTTTGATCGGAATTCGATCCGTCGGGTGAGAACTCCAAATCATGATAGGTGAAGGTGCTGGCAGTGGTGTTCTGGAAGGTGATGAGCGTGGTCCAGCCGCTGGCGGCACCGTTCCCGTCGGGATCGATCTGCAGCAGCGTGTCGTTGCCTGCCTGGACCAACTGCAGATAGCCGTTGCCGAAGGGGTTGGACGCGCCGTCCCAGCCGGTAAGAACGTAGGGCAGGTAATTATCCAATACCACCTTGTCGGTGCCGGGTTGGAAGTCGGTGACGGTCAGTGAAACATCGCTGTCCACGCTGGTGCCAGACTGGGTCAGAGCCACGGTGTCGGAGCCCGTCCCCAACGTCAGGGTGGTGGCGCCGACGCCGAAGCCCAGTATGATGGAAACAGTGTCGTTACCGGCGCCGGCATCCACCGTCTTCTGCCCTACCCCTTCCAAGGAGAGGGTATCATCGCCATCGCCGGCATCAATCGTGCCCTGGGCGAGGGCGTTCGCGCTGATGGCGTCGTTACCGCTCCCGCCCAAGATGGTGACGGTTTGACGACCGCTGCCATAGAAGCTGATGGTGTCGTTACCACTGCCGCCGTCCATGAGGATGGTTTCCGTGGCAGTGCTGGTGTACCGGGTCACGGTCAGCGTGTCGTTGCCGTCCTGGCCGTACAGCTGGTCGTTGCCGCCCTGGTCGTCGGTAAGGCGGTCGTCGCCGGTGTCGCCGCCGGTGTTCGCCGCGTTGTTGCCATAAAGGACGTCGTCGCCGCTGCCGCCGTTTAGGACGTCATAGCCGCTGCCACCCTCCAGCGTGTCGTTGCCGAAGCCGCCTGTCAGGATATCGTTGCCAGCCAGACCCTGGATGAGGTCATTTCCCTGGCCGCCTGTCAGGGTATCGCTGCCCGCCGTGCCAACGAGCGTCTGATTGGTCGGAGCCGAGCCGGTCGGGTCGTACATCAGGTCGCTGGTGGTGAAGGTGCTGGCGGTGGTGTTCTGGAAGGTGATCAGGTTGGACCAGCTGTCGCCGCCGCCGTCGAGATCGACCTGCAGCAGACTGTCGCTGCCCGATTGCACCAGCCGCAGGAAGCCGCCCGCGAAGGGATTAGTCGTCCCGTTCCAGCCCGTCAGCATGCCGGACAGGAAGTCCGTCAGGTTCAGATGGTCCGTGCCGGTCTGGAAGTCTGTGATGGTAATGGACGTACTTGCGCTGAAACCATCGAAGGACGATTTCAGCACCAGGGTATCGGCACCCGATCCCAAGGTGATGGTGTTATCGGAGGAGCCAGCCCCGGTGCCGAAATACTTCGTCGGGGTGATGATGACGGTATCGTCGCCGGCACCGGCGTCGATGGTGGCGTGCGCCGCCGCTTCGACGCTGATGGTGTCGTTGCCGGTGCCTCCTACCATGGTGACGGTATCCAGGAAGCGGTCGCCGCTGCCCTTGAAGTAGATGAAGTCGTCGCCCGTGCCGCCATCCATCAGGACGGAGCTGGCCGCGCCGGAATACCGGGAGACAGACAGATAATCATTACCGTCCTGGCCATACAGCTGGTCGTTACCGCCGGCGGAGTCGGCGAGGGTGTCGTTGCCGGTGTCGCCGCCAGCGTTGGCGGCGTTGTTGCCATAGAGGACGTCATTGCCCGCGCCACCCGTAAGGCTGTCTGAGCCGCCACCCCCTTCCAGTGTGTCGTTGCCGCCGCTGCCACCGCTCAGGGTATCGTTGCCGTTCAGACCCATGATCAGGTCGCTCTGGCTGGTGCCAAAAATAGTATCGGCGTTGGCCGTTCCGGCAATCCAAGGAGCAGGGGTGTAGCCTAGGTCTTGAGCGGTAAAGGTGCTGGCGGTGGTGTTCTGCAAGGTGACAAGTGTGGTCCAGCTGTCGGCGGCTCCGTCGACGTCGATCTGTAACAGGGTATCGTTGCCCGACTGCACCAATTGCAGGAACCCATCGGCGAAGGGGTTGGATACGCCGTCCCAGCCCTTCAGCGTCTGGCCCAGGAAGTGGCCCAGCTTCAGCTGATCGGTGCCCACGGTGAAATCGGTGACAGTGGCGTTCCTGCCGGCATAGTGCCCGTTTGCCTGGGCCAAGGTCAGGGTGTCTGAGCCGGCTCCCAGCGTCACAATGCTGTCCAAGCCCATGTCAACCGTCAGGTTGTCATTGCCAGCCGCGCCGATGGCGGCATTTATCGCGTTTAGAGTGTAGTTGCCGGTGGTCGCGGAGTCGCCCGCGTTGACAACAACGTAATAAGTTCCGGCCTGTGAGGCGGTGAAGGGCAGCACGACGGTGCCGGTGGTGGGGGAGGCCGTGGCGACTTGACGGCCACTGGCATCATAAATGGTCAGAACGCCGGTGCCAGGCGCCATCGTCAATTCCACCGCCAACTGCTGGCCAGTAGTCAGCGTCAACTGGTACCAATCGTGGTCGCCCGCAGTGTCGACGGCACCGGTGACCGCCAGACCCAAGCCGAACCCATGGCTTGTTTGCTCATGGCCGAACATTGCGCTGCCGTTGTCATTGCCCTGGGCGTAACCATGCTGAATCCACTGCGTGATTGCGCCTTCGACGCCTAGGCCCGCCAGAGAGGGATGGCTCAGCAGATAGGCGACCCCATCAAAGGTAACGGTGCGCCCCTCGGTGTGGCCGGTGGTGATGTAATGGGTGGCGCCGGCGTCGGCATTGGCGCCGAAGGCGGCGATGAGGTCGCCGTAGGACGCAATGTAGGCTAGGCCATCGAAGGTGACGGTGCGCCCCTCGATGTGGCCGGTGGTGATGTAATGGGTGGCGCCGGCGTCGGCATTGGCGCCGAAGGCGGCGATGAGGTCGCCGTAGGACGCAATGTAGGCTAGGCCATCGAAGGTGACGGTGCGCCCCTCGATGTGGCCGGTGGTGATGTAATGGGTGGCGCCGGCGTCGGCATTGGCGCCGAAGGCGGCGATGAGGTCGCCGTAGGACGCGATGTAGGCCAAGCCATTGAAGGTGACGGTGCGTCCCTCGATGTGGCCGGTGGTGATGTAATGGGTGATGCCGGCTTGGGTATTGGTGCCGAAAGCGGCGATGAGATCGGCGTAAGACGCAATGTAGGCCAGGCCATCGAAGGTGACGGCGCGTCCCTCCATATGGCCGGTGGTGATGTAATGGATGGCGCCGGCTTCGGCGTTGGCACCATATGCGGCTATAAGGTCGGGGTTGGACGCGATATAAGCCAAGGCGTCGAAGGTTACGGTGCGTCCTTCCACCTGCCCGGAGCTGTTGTAATGCGCTAGTCCGGCCTGGGGGTTCGCGCCAAATGCGGCAATGAGGTCCGAATACGAGGCAATATAGCTCAGCGCTTCAACGTCGCTCCAGGACGATGTCATCAAAACACCTTATGTTAATGTGTTTACTCTCTAGTTCCCGGCCATTTTAAGGTACGTTTGCAAAAATTGTAAGAATTTTACTTGTCGTCTTGCGAATAATTGCCTTGATCGACTCAATCGGAGGTGATCAAAGCCATTTTGCGTAGGTTTGGATAGCTGAGCAGGCGCGCCGCGGTTGATGTCGCGGATGGTATGGCGCAGGTCGGTGCAGGAACTTCAGCTGCGGGTTGGTCCACTTGTGCTGGTGGGTGGGCGTTGGCCTTGGGCCGGACGGTCGTGGCGGAAGACTTCCTCATCGCAGGAAAACTGGGAATGGTATTTTCAAATAGGCATAGTATTTATGTTTTCATATTAATGAATGGAAAGTGACGATGAGACAGAATACGATGGTATTTCTAAATTGTAGCTGATGGGCGTGCCATCTTCAAAAATTTTTTTTGATTAAATCAAATCTGGGAAGGACAATTTTTATTTTGACATAATTGATAAATTATAGCCGTAAGTTGATGCAATCTTTATTGATTGCGCCAGCTTTTGGAAATTGCAGCGAAAGTAGATGTTGCCGTCGATGGGGCTCTCGGTTCAGGCAACGGGTGAATTGGATTCTCATAGGCGCGCATGAAGTTTTGATGGAAAAGGTGCTGATTGAGTCACGTCAAAGGAGATGAATGAGGTTTATTGTCGCGAGGCGCTTTGCCGCATATGCCGATAGCGATTGGGCAACCGGTTACCTGAACCGGTGCGGCAAGACTGGGCTCACTATTGATGGAGGATTCCGATCATGCGGGGGCGTGACGTGGCATACTCACCGCCACGCTTGCCATGCGCTGGGAATGGCCACTCCCGAGTCGCCGCAGCCGCCGTGCCGCGCCGGGGGTCAGGCCTTCCCGGCGTAGCGGTCGGTGGCGCGGATCAGCTGGTCCAGGATGCCGGGTTCGGCGTGGGCGTGGCCGGCACCCTCGATCAGGTGGAAGTCCGCCTCCGGCCAGGCCTTGTGCAGGGCATAGGCGTAGCGAGCGGGGCAGGGCATGTCGTAGCGGCCGTGGACGATGGTGGCCGGGATGTGGCGGATGCGGCCCACGTCCCGCACCAGCTGGCCCTCGTCCAGCCAGGCGCCGTGCATGAAGTAGTGGTTCTCGATGCGGGCGAAGGCCAGGGCGAAGTGGCCATCCTTGAAGGGGGCGGAATATTCGGGATTGGGCAGCAGGGTGACCGTCTCCCCCTCCCAGATGGTCCAGGCCTTGGCCGCCTCCAGCTTGGCGGCCTCGTCAACGCCCGTCAGGCGCCGGTGATAGGCTGCCATCATGTCGTGGCGCTCCGCCTCCGGGATGGGGGCCTGGAAGCGCTCCCACTTGTCGGGGAACAGCTCCGACGCGCCGAACTGGTAGTACCAGAGCAGCTCCCCCTTGGTCAGGGTGTAGATGCCGCGCAGCACCAGCTCGCTCACCCGCTCCGAATGCGCCTCGGCATAAGCCAGCGCCAGGGTGGAGCCCCAGGAGCCGCCGAACACCTGCCACTTGTCCACACCCACCAGCTCGCGCAGGCGCTCGATATCCGCCACCAGGTGCCAGGTGGTGTTGGCTTCCAGGCAGGCGTGGGGCGTTGACTTGCCGCAGCCGCGCTGGTCGAACAGCAGAATGTCGTAAAGCGCCGGGTCGAACAGGCGGCGCTGGCCGGGGCTGGTGCCGCCGCCAGGGCCGCCGTGCAGGAAGACCACCGGCTTGGCCCCCCGCGTGCCGCAGCGCTCGTAATAAATCACGTGCCCGTCGCCGACATCCAGCATGCCGGTCTCATAGGGCTCGATGGCCGGGTAGAGGGTGCGCAGCGCGGTCGTCGGGGTGGGCATGGGGGCCGTGTCCTTATTGGGGCGCGTCGCCATCGGCGGCGGTGGCAGCCGGGGTCGATTCGGCCTCCGCCGGGATCCAGCCAGTCTTGGGGCCCGTCTGGGGGGCCGTGTCCGGCGGGGGCGTCTGGGGAGGCGGCGCCGGGTTGGCGTCGGCCTTGGGCGTCTCCACCGGGGTGTCCGCCCCGGGTTGGGTGACTGCGGGTTGGGTGACCGGGGGCTGGGTGACTGGGGGTAGGGTAGCGGGGGGCTGGGCAACCGGGGACTGGGCCGGGGCCGTATCCTGCGGGGCGGCGGCGGGCGCCGCGCTGGGCTGGCTCTGCGGTTGGGTCTGTGCCGGTTGGGGTGCCGGTTCGGGCTGCGGCGCCTTGGCGGCGGGGGCGAGTTCCGACGGGACAACGGTGGGCGGGGACGCTGGTGCCACCTCCGGCACCGGGGTCGCGGGCGCGACAGGCGCCGGCGCCACAGGGGCGGGGGCCGCGTGCTTGGCCGGTTTCTCCGGCTTCGCCTCGGCCTTGGGCTCCGGCTTGGGTTCCGGATCGATGTTGACGGTATAGTCGGGAACGATACGCGCCTGGTTGCCTGTGATGACCAGCACCTTCTGGCCCAGTGGAATGGGCGTGGGCTCGCGCTGGGTCACCGACAGCAGGTCGCCGTTGGGCTTGCGTACGATGTATTCCCAGCCGGTGGTGTCGCCGGTCATGTGTTCCGCGCTGGTGCCGACGATGGTGCCCACTACGGTGCCGCCCACGGCGCCCAGGGCGCTGTTGGGACCGATCTGCGAGCCCAGGATGCCGCCGGCGGCCCCGCCGGCCACGGCGCCCACGGCGCCGCTGGCGCTGATCGACACCTGGCGGAAGCCGATGATGACGCCCGGCTCGGCCTTGTTGGCCTGCTGTACGGCGGTGGCGTTGTAGGTGTTGGGTGAATAGTCGGCCGCGCAGCCCGCCAGGACGATGGGGGCGAGAAGGGCGACAGCGGCCGTCAGGCCGAACCGGATGGATCGCGACACGGGGGAGCCGTTCCCTGAAACGACCGGGGCGCGGATTACCCCGGATAGGCTGTATGAACAGCCCCGTGTCATAGGAGATCCGCCCCCAGGTGTCACTTGGCAATTTCATGGCGGCAATGTGGTCAACTTGCCATCATGGCGCGCACCGCCCCTGAATGCGTGGAACCGACGGCCCAGCCATGAAGCAGATCCGCCTCAACGCCTTCGACATGAATTGCGTCGGCCACATCCACCAGGGCCTGTGGCGGCACCCGCGCGACCGTTCGACGCAATACACCGATCTTGCCTATTGGATGGACCTGGCGCGCACGCTTGAGCGGGGCCTGTTCGACGGGTTGTTCCTGGCCGATGTGCTGGGCGTCTACGACGTCTACCAAGGTGGCCCGGACGCTGCGGTGCGCGAGGCGGTGCAGGTACCTGTGGGTGATCCCCTGCTGCTGATCCCGGCCATGGCGGCGGCGACCACCCACCTGGGCTTCGGCGTCACCGCCAACCTGAGCTACGAGCCGCCCTATACCTTCGCCCGGCGCATGAGCACGCTGGACCACCTGACCGGCGGGCGCGTGGGCTGGAACATCGTCACGGGATATCTCGACAGCGCCGCCCGCGCCCTGGGCCTGGACGGGCAGGCGGCGCATGACGACCGCTATGCCGTGGCCGAGGAATACATGGACGTGGTCTACCGCCTGTGGGAAGGCAGCTGGGCCGACGACGCCGTGCGCCGCGACCGCGAGGGCGGCACTTATGCCGACCCGGCCCGCGTCCGCGCCGTCCGCCACCACGGCCCGCACTTCCGGATGGAGGGCGCGCACCTGTGCGAGCCGTCGCCCCAGCGCACGCCCGTGCTGTTTCAGGCGGGGTCGTCCGAGCGGGGGCGCAAGTTCGCCGCCGCCCACGCTGAATGCGTCTTCGTCAACGGCGGGCCCAAGCCGCACGTCGCCCGCCTGGTGGCCGACCTGCGCGACCTGGCCCGCAGCCTGGGCCGTGATCCTTCAGACTTGAAGGTGTTCGTCGGCGCCACCGTCGTGGTGGCCGAGACCGATGCCCTGGCCCAGGCCAAGCGCGCGGACTATGAGCGCTACGCCAGTGTCGAGGGCGCCTTGGCCCATGCCTCCGCGTCCCTGGGTATCGACTTCGCCGCCAAGGAGTGGGATGAGCCCATTCACGCTGGTCAGAGCCAGGCAGTGACCTCGAACATCGAGAACCAGGCCGCCCGCCGGCCGGACAAGGTGCTGACCCGGCGCGGCCTGGTGGAGGGGTTGAAGCTGGGCGGGCGCCAGGTGCCCATCGTTGGCGGCCCGGCCACCGTGGCGGATGAGCTGACGGCCTGGGTGGAACAGGCAGACGTGGATGGTTTCATCCTGGCGCGCACGGTGACGCCGGAATGCTTCGGCGACTTCGTCGATCTGGTGGTGCCGGAGTTGCAGGGGCGTGGCGCTTACAAGACGGAGTATGCGCCCGGCACGCTGCGCGAAAAGCTGACGGGCCGACGTGCGCGCCTGCCCGCCGCCCACCCCGCCGCCAGTCGGCGCTGGCCGGATTAGCCCAGCGCATCCTTCAGGAACAACCCCGCGGCATGCTCTAGCCCGGCCAGGGCCTCACGCCCATGGGCCAGGTCGGGCTCGTCGCCCAGGGCGGCGGCGCCCTTCATCATTTGCAGCAGGGTCACGGCCATGGCGGCCGCCCGTTCCGGGGGCAGGGCGGGGGACTTGGCGCGCAGGATGGCGGCGATGCCCCGGCGCAGGCCGGCGCGCAAGGCGCCCTGCTGCGCCACCATGTCGGGCCGGGCGTCGATCAGGGCGAAGGCGGCGGCGCGCTCCACCTTCAGGCTGGGCAGCACGGCCAGCAGGTTGGCCGCCAGTTCGGCCGGCGACAGGGCGGCGGCGCGCGCCTCCACCGTCGCCAGCAGGGCCATCAGCGCCCCCGCGTATTGCGCCAGCAGGGCATCGGCCAGCACGGCCTTGGTGGGGAAGAACTGGTAGAGCGAGCCGATGGGCGCCCCCGCCCTGGCCGCGATCTCCGTCATCGTGGCGGCGTCATAGCCCTTCTCCGCGAACACGGCGCCGGCGGCGGCCAGCAGGGCGGCCACGCGGGCACGGCCCCGTTCGCGAGTCGGTTTCTTGGGGCCGGCGGGGGGCGTGCCTTCCGGGGATGCGGCAATAGGCGCGGGGCGGTCGGCTGTTGACTTTTGTGAGGGCATTCTCATAAATCTTTTCATGAGGATGCCCTCATATTCCCATTCCCGGCGCCCGCCGTCCATCCCCCGCTTCTGGAGGTTGCTATGAGCTTCAACCTGGATCCCAAGACCACCGCCCTGGTGCTGATCGACCTGCAGCACGGCATCGTCAACCTGCCCCTGGCGCCGCACACGGGGGCCGAGGTGCTGGCCCGGTCCAAGGCGCTGGCCGACCGTTTCCGCGCGGCCGGCGCGCCGGTGGTGCTGGTGCGCGTGGCTTTCGCGCCTGATTTCAGCGACGCGCCGCGTCAGCCCACGGACCAGGCCATGACCGTGCCGCCGGGCGGCTTCCCGGCCAATTGGGCCACGCTGGATGAGGATTTGGTGAAGGCGGGTGACATCATCGTCACCAAGCGGCAGTGGGGCGCCTTCTACGGCACCGATCTGGATCTGCAACTGCGCCGCCGGGGTATCACCACCATCGTGCTGGCCGGCATCGCCACGAATATTGGCGTGGAATCCACGGCGCGCGGCGCCTGGGAACACGGCTACGCCCTGGTGTTCCCGACCGACGCCATGAGCACCTTCACGGCCGAGATGCAGGATTTCGCGCTGAGCACCATCTTCCCGCGCCTGGGTCGCCGAACCACCAGCGACGCCATCACTCTGAGCTGAGGCTAGGCGGCGAAGAGGAAGGTGAAGAGGAGGGGGCAGGTCTCATGGACCAGGGCCCGGATCTCTCCCTCCGTCACGCGATCACGTTCCATCATCAGGCGCACGATGGGCTCGGCCAGCAACTCGTCCAGCGTCGCTTCCTCGATCTCCGGCATCGGCATGGCGGGTCCCCTTCCGTCTCGGTGGAAACTGTATGGGCACAGTAATGATATTGAGAATGATTCGCAAATAGCCTTTTTGCAGCCACCCCTCCGGCATACGCGGGAGGGGTGGGATTACCCTGGCACGAAGGGGCTTTGCGCCGCCGCAGGCAAGCGGTTGCGTGGGCTGTTTTTACGAATCCGCCGGAGTCTTTACCAGTCCGCCAAAGGGCGCCGCGCCTTGCGCCTAAGCCCTAGGCCGCGCCAGGCGGCGGCTACGCCTGGCCTATAAGACGCCTTGACTATCAGTCTCGGCGCCTGAGGAAAGCGACCTAAGCCGCCTCTTGCCCTTCCAGGAACACCACCAGTTCCTCCAGCGCGTGGGTCAGGTGGCCGCGCAGCACCTCCACCGCCTCATCCCCCTTGCCGTCGCGGCACAGGGCCACCAACTGCTCATGCTCATCCATGGAGCGATCGTGGATGGCGGGGGTCATGGACAGGTGCAGCCGGACGTAACGGTCCAGGCTGTCGTGGATGCGCTTCACCATGTCCAGCATCACCGGGCGCTGGGCCGGCTCGTACAATGCCTCATGCAGCTGCCAGTTCAACGCCCCCCAGCGGCTGGCCTCGGCGGCGTGCATCTCCTTCAGCACGGCTTCGGCCTTTTTGATCTGCTTCGCGCTCAGCTGCGGAATGGCGCGGCGCAGCAGGTCGATTTCCAGCAGCAGCCGCACCTCGTAGTATTCGCGCACCTGGGTGGGCGACAGCTGGGCCACGACCGACCCCTTATAGGGGATCGTGGCCACCAGGCCCTCCGCCTCCAGCTGCTGCAGCGCCTCGCGCACGGGGATGCGGCTGACCCCCAGCTTCTGCGCAATCTCATCCTGGCGCAGCTGGGCGCCCAGCGCGTATTCCCCGGACAGGATCATCTGCCGCAGGGCGTCAACCACCTGGGCCGACAGGGACTTCCGTTCGATCTTGGCGCGTGCGATCATTTGGTGGCTTCTTGACGGGGTGCGGATTGAAAAAGGCGGCCCTGTGATTTGCCTCTGAACATCCTGATATCGGATGTAAAAGCAATTGATTTTCTAAAATACGCTAGACGGTTCGGGGGTGGCGCGCCATGGGCAGTTGGTGCATGGCCCGGTCTAGTTCCCGTTCAGCCTCAAGCGATAGCATTCCCCGCCGTCCGTCCGGATGCCAGAATGGGTGCCGGTGGCGCTATGCTTGACAGTTTGGATATCGTATCCGATACGCTATCGCCCCACCAGGGTGACCCATGGGCATGATACCCTGGCGCATCCATTCGACGATAACGGGGACGGGCAGGGCATGGCGGTGATGGCGGGGGCGGACAGCCCGGTAAGCGGCCCGGCGGTGGCGCCTGAACACCATGATGGCGGCCATCCTCCCGGCCTCTACCTGCTGTTCGCGGTCGAGTTCTGGGAGCGGTTCTCCTATTACGGCCTGCAATCCATCCTGATCTTCTTCCTGCTGTGGCACCTGTCCATGGACAAGGTGTCGGCCTATGCCGAGCTGGGGGCCTTCGGCGTCCTGGTCTATATGTGCCCGGTGGTCGGCGGCTTCATGGCCGACCGCTGGGTGGGTGCCCGCCACGCCGTGCGGGCCGGTGCCGTGCTGCTGATGCTGGGCCACGGCCTGATGGCCTGGCAGCCGGCGCAGACGGTGGAACGGCTGGTGACGCCTGAGGCCACCTACGACCTGAAACGCCCCATCCTTTATCCCGCGGAGGGGGAGGACGGCGCCCGCCAGGTGGTGGTGAACGGCACCGCCCAGGTCATCACCAGCCTGGGCAGCGTCCAGGGCGGTGACTCGGACGCCCGGGTCCTGACCTATGTCGGCCCCGACGGCGCCGCCGTCACCCTGCGGGGACGCCTGGAAAAGACACCGGACGCCGGCGGGCTGAAGCTTTTCTATCTGTCGCTGGCCCTGATCGCCGCCGGCGTGGGCATGCTGAAGCCCAACATTTCCGCCCTGGTCGGCCGGCTGTACGGCCAGCGCCACGCCGCGCGCGACCGCGGCTTCCTGATCTTCTACCTGGGCATCAACGCCGGCGGCCTGATGGGCAGCATCGTCTGCGGCTGGCTGGGCGCCGCGCTGGGCTGGGAATGGGGCTTCGGCGCCGCCGGCATCGGCATGGCCGTGGCGCTGGCCACCTTCTCCCTGGGCCGCCGCCTGTTGCCGCCCGAACTCCCTGCGGCCGAGGGCGGTCCCCGTGCCGCCAGCGGTGGGCCGGGTGGCCTGCTGGCCCTGGCCGGCGGCTTGGCGGTGGCGCTGGGGGCCTGGCTGATCGTCGATCATCCGACGGTGGTGGGCCATGTGCTGGACCTCGCCGCCGTGGCCGGCCTGGCCGCCGTCTTCTGGTTCGCCCGCCGCTGCGATGCGCGCCAGCGCCGCCACCTGGCGCTGCTGCTGCTGCTCATGCTGGTGTCGGTGCTGTACTGGACCCTGTTCTACCAGGGCCCCGCCTCGCTGAACGTCTTCGCCGCCGAATGGACGGACAGGTATATCGGCCCGGTGCTGGTGCCGGCCCCGGTGCTGCAGTTCCCGGACAAGGCCTTCGTCATCCTGCTGGCCCTGCCGCTGGCGGCCCTGTGGCGCTGGCTGGACGGCCATCGCCGCGACCCCGGCCCGGTGACCAAGTTCGGCTTGGGTGTGCTGTTCGTCGGCCTGGGCTTCCTGGCGCTGGCCTTCGGCATCGAGGTGACGCCGGCGGGTCTGCGCGTGGGCGTGGCCTGGTTGCTGTCGCTCTATCTGCTGCAGGAGGTGGGGGAGCTGTGCCTGTCCCCCATCGGCCTGTCCTCCATCACCCGCCTGTCGCCGCCGGCCATCACCAGCCTGCTGGTGGGCCTGTGGTTCCTGTCCACGGCCTATGGTCAGCGCTTGAGCGCGCTGGTGGCCCAGGCCACGGTGGTGGACGGCAGCCTGCCGGCGGCGGTGCAGCTGGCCTCATACCAGGCGGTGTACCTCAAGGCCGGCCTGTGGTCCTGCGCCGCAGCCGTGCTGCTGCTGTTGCTGGTGGTGCCGCTGCGCCGCCTGAATGATTAGTGTATGATCCCAGAGAAGCGGGTTTGAGACCATGACCAAGGGTATTGGGGGGCTGTCGGCCCCGGCGGTGCTGTCGACCTTGAAGTCCCGGCGGGCGGCGGTGCAGCCCATCACGGCGGAGGAATACCGCGCCCGCATCGAGGCGGTGCGGGCCCATATGGCGGCGCGCAAGGTGGACGCCCTGCTGCTGCCGGCGTCCAGCAACCTCCTCTACTTCACCGGCCTGGACTGGCACCCCAGCGAGCGGCTGACAGCGGCCGTGATCCTGAAGGACGGCGACCCCGTTTACGTCTGTCCGGCATTCGAGGAGCCCAAGCTGCGCGGCCATATCACCGTGGGTGATGAAGTGCGCACCTGGCAGGAGGATGAGAGCGCCTACGCCCTGGTGGCGGACCTGGTGCGCGGCCAGTCCGGCGGCAGCGCCACGGTGGCGGTGGACGCCCTGGGCTATGCCGGCGTGTTCTTCGACCTGGCGGCGACACTGCCTCAGGCTACCCTGGTGGACGCCCGCCCCCTGACGGAGGCCTGCCGCCGGGTGAAGTCGGCGCATGAGATCGCCCTGCTGTCCCATGCCAAGGCCCTGACGCTGGAGGTCCACCGCCTGGCCGCCGGCATCCTGCGCCCCGGCATTACCCCGGCGGAGGTGGTGGCCTTCATCGGCCAGGCCCACCGCGCGCTGGGGGCCGACGGCGGCAACACCTTCTGCGCCGTGCAGTTCGGCGAGGCCACGGCCTATCCCCACGGTGCCCCCGGCGACTGGTTCCTGAAGGAGGGCGATCCCGTCCTGATCGACACCGGCTGCGCCATCGAGGGCTACAAGTCCGACATCACCCGCTGCTACACCTTCGGCCACGCCACCCCCGAATACCGCCGGGTGTGGGAGGATGAGCGCGACGCCCAGATGGCGGCCTTCAACGCCGCCCACATCGGCGTCCCGTGCGAGGCGGTGGACATCGCCGCTCGCAGCTTCCTGGAGTCCCGCGGCTACGGCCCCGGCTACCAGGTGCCGGGCTGCCCCCACCGCACCGGCCACGGCGTGGGCCTGGACCTGCATGAGCCCGCCTACATCGTCGGCGGCAACAAGCAGCCGCTGGAGGCCGGCCTGTGCTTCAGCGTGGAGCCCATGCTGTGCCTCTACGGCAAGTTCGGCGTGCGCTTCGAGGACCACGTCTACATGACCGAGGACGGCCCCCGCTGGTTCACCATTCCGCCGACAGACGTCGACAATCCCTTCGGTTTGCATCATTAGGCCGCGCCCTCAGGCGGCGGACGCCGGCAACCGCCAGCTTGCGTTGTCCTCGATTCAGGGGCCCTGGTCCCAAAATCTCCGGCGACCGCAGTCGCGGCCTACGGCATGAGCCTCATCGGCTCATGCCGCTGGGGTGGGGCGTAAAATTGAAGCGCATAAAAGAAGGGCCGATCCGCGAGGACCGGCCCTTGAGGATGTGCCTTGGGAGGAAACCCAGGTCTGACCTCTTAGACCTGGAAGCCACGCCAGAACGGATCCTGGGTGGGGTCGACGTAAATGGTGTTGAGCCCGGTCTGCACCGCCCAGCCCTTGATGGACGGGCGGATGCTGGCGTAATCGCCCAGCGTGCCGGCGCTTTCCACGCGGCCTTCGAACAGGCTGCCGATGATGCTCTCGTGCACGAAGCTCTGGCCGACGCTGAGCTTGCCCTGCGCCGCCAGATGGGCCATGCGGGCCGAGGTGCCCGTGCCGCAAGGGGACCGGTCGATGGCGCGGTCGCCGTAGAAGACGGCGTTGCGGCCGTGGGCGTCCTTGTGCTTGGGCTTGTCCACCCACATCACATGGCTCAGGCCCCGGATGGTGCTGTCCAGCGGATGGACGGGGGTGATCTTCTCCCGCACCAGCTGCCGCACCAGGCCGCTGAAATGGATGATCTTCTGGCTGCCCAGGTCATCGATGCCGGTGTAGGCCCCTTGCGGCTCGATGATGCCGTAGAAGTTGCCGCCGTAGCTGATGTCCAGGGTGAGGGGGCCCAGCTCGGGCACTTCGATGGTGATGCCTCGGCTGTGGAGGAAGCTGTCGATGTTGAACAGCCGCACCCAGGTCACCTTGCCGGCCGTCCTCTCATACTCGACGCCGATCTGGCCGGCGGGCACGTCCAGCACCAGCTTGCCTGGCGTGCGCGGGCGGATCAGGCCGTGTTCCAGCGCGAAGGTCACCATGCCGATGGTGCCGTGGCCGCACATGGGCAGGCAGCCCGAGGTCTCGATGAACAGGATGGAGGCGTCGGCCTCCGGGCTGCAGGGCGGGTAGACGAAGCCGCCCGACATCATGTCGTGGCCACGCGGCTCGAAGCACAGCGCCGTACGGATCCAATCGAAGCGCGACAGGAAGTCCTGGCGCTTCTCGCTCATGGTGGCGCCCACCAGGGGCGGGTGGCCGCCCATGACCAGGCGCACCGGGTTGCCGCAGGTGTGCCCGTCGATGCAGGCGAAGGTCTGGCGGCCCGTGGGCAGAACGGGATCGCCGGTCGGAACGCTGGGGGCGGTGGTCATGGCATCAGGCCTTAAGGCAGAGGACTACTGGGGATACCGACGAAGTTGGAACTGGTTCCCCAGTTCCAACTTCGTTAGCCCGCGACGGCGGGCGCCGGAGCGAGCACCGCAGGGCGCAGCGAGGAAGCCAAGCCAGCGGATGCTGGCGCCGGCGCTTGAGGAAAACGAACAAGCCCCGCCGGCGTTTGAGGGAACTGCTTACAGAACAGGACGGGTCGCCGCCGCCTTCTCGACCATGGCGATCACGTCGGCGCGGGTCTTGCCTTCCAGGATATAGCGCGGCGGGCGCACGCGCTCGGAACCGCGGCCCATGACCTGCTCGGCCAACTTGATGCTCTGCACCAGGTCGTGGCGGGCGTCCAGGTGCAGCAGCGGCAGGAACCAGCGGTAGATGGCGCGGGCCTTGGCCAGGTCGCCGGCGACGACGGCGTCGTACAGCGCCACCGACTCCTTGGGGAAGGCGTTGGTCAGGCCGGAGATCCAGCCCCGGGCACCCAGCAGCAGGCCTTCCAGGGCCACGTCGTCCAATCCTGCCATCAGCATCATCTTCGTCTCATCGATGGCATTGGCCAGATCGGTGAAACGACGGGTGTCGGGGGCCGATTCCTTCAGCGCCACGATGGTCGGGATCTCCGCCAGGCGCTGCAGCAGCGGCACGCTGATGTCCACGCGATAGGCCGGCGGGTTGTTGTACAGCATGATGGGCAGGGCCGAGGCGCCGGCGACGGCGGCGAAGTGGCGGAACAGCTCTTCCTCGGTGGGCACGTACACCATCGCCGGCAGCAGCATCAGGCCGTCGGCACCGATCTTCTCCGCGTCCTTGGCGTAGGCGACGGCGCGCGGCGTCGTCAGTTCCGACACGCCGGTGATCACGGGCACGCGGCCGGCGGTCACTTCCTTGGCGGCAGCCAGCACCTGGCGCTTCTCTTCCGGTTCCAGAGAGTTGTTTTCGCCCACGGTGCCCATGATGATCAGGCCGTGCACGCCGTCGCGGATCAGGCCGTCGATCACCCGCTGGGTTTCCGCCAGGTTGATGCTGAGGTCTTCGTTGAACTGCGTGGTCACCGCGGGGAACACACCGCGCCAGTTGGGCAGGGACATCTCTTAAAACCTTTCACGTTTCCGCCATACGCGCTTGTCGGGAAGCGCCGTGACGGATAGTATAATGGGATATTGTATCCAATCAAGGGACTCTGCACATGCCTGTCGCCGATGCCAGCAACCCACCCATGCCGTTCCGGCGAGGATCCGGCACCATCGCGGTGGTGGGCGCCGGCGTGGTGGGCACCGCCACGGCGCTGGCCCTGGTACGTGATGGGCATGAGGTCATCCTGATCGACCGGGATGAGCCAGGGCGTGGATGTTCCTACGGTAACGCTGGCCACATCGCCACGGAACAGTTGTTGCCCCTGGCCTCTTTCGCCACCTTGCGGCGCGTGCCGGGCCTGTTGCTGAAGTCTGGGGGGCCCTTGGGCATCCGAAAGGGAGCCCTGCCCATCCTGGCGCGCGGCTGGGCCAGGGATTTCCTGGGCGCCTGCCTGCCCCGGGCCCACGCCCACGGCACGGCCGTTTTGTCCGGCCTGATCGAAACCGTCATCCAGGACTGGCGCACCCTGCTGGTGGGAACGGGGGCCGAGGGCCGCTTCCAGACGCGCGGCCATCACAGCGTCTGGGAAAGCACGGCGCCCGAGGCCGCCATCGCCGCGTCCGTCGCCGCCGCCCGGGGCCTGGGCGTGCCCGTCACCCCCTGGGGTCCCAGCCCGGGCGATTGGCCCGACCTGCCCCTTGCCCTGCGGCAGCGTGTCACAGGGGGCATGACCTATACCGGCACCGGCCATGTCAACGACCCCTTCGGCCTGACCCAGGATTTGGCCGCCGCCTTCGTCGCGCGCGGCGGGCGTATCGAGAAGGCTGACATCCAGGGGCTGGAAAGCGGCCAAGGGGGCCAAGGGGGGAATAATAATGTCGGCTGGCGCCTGCGCCATGCCGGTGGTGTCATCGGCGCCGATGCCGTGCTGGTGGCGCTGGGCGTGGACTCCGGATCGCTGCTGGAACCGCTGGGCTATCGCGTGCCCATGATCGCGGAGCGCGGATACCATGTGGTGGTGCCGGGCGACTCGGGCCCCAACACGCCCATCTTGGACCGTCCGGTGGTGTTCGAGAACCGCACCGTCATCGTGACGCCCATGGCCATGGGCCTGCGCGCCACCAGCTTCACCGATTTCAGCGGGCCGGATGATGCGCCCGATCCCCGCCGCCCGGCGCTGCTGCGCCACCATCTGCGCGAGGTCGGCCTGATGGCACCGGGGGCGGAAAGTTCGGAATGGACCGGCTGCCGCCCCAGCCTGCCCGACTACCTGCCCATGCTGGACGCCAGCCGCCGCCATCCCGGCCTCTATGCCGCCTGCGGCCACCAGCATCTGGGCCTGACCCTTGCGGCCGTGAGCGCGCGGCGCATGGCCGACATCGTCGCCGGCCGGGCGCTGCCCGATCCGGCCATGGCCCTGGACCGCTTTTCCTGAAGGCCGTCCCTTTGGCGGGGCCTACTTCCGTCCTAAGACCGGAGGCGTAGTTCTCTATGATGCAGTATCGTATACAGTATCCCAAAATAGCTTGGCAGTTGGGTCCCTTTGCTCCGCTGGCGTCCTCGCCAGCGATTCGGCGCGTTTGCGTACGGACCCAAGACATAACAATCAAGAACACGGGGGCTTAAGGTATGGCGCGCGATCTGGGAGACAGCCCCATGGCAACCTTCAGCGCCCCCTCCGGGCAAACGGTGTCCCGGCGCACAATCCTGCGCGGTGCGGCCTCGGCCGCGGCCCTGATGGCCGTGCCGGCGGTGGCCGCCCCCTTGGTGCCGGCGCTCAACACCGGCACCGCCGAACCCTTCCCCCTGTCGGCCGTGCGCCTGAAGCCATCGCCCTTCAAGGCGGCGGTGGATGCCAACCTGGCCTATCTGCACAGCCTGGAGGCCGACCGCCTGCTGCATAATTTCCGCAGCGGCGCCGGCCTGCAGCCCAAGGGCGCCGCCTATGGTGGCTGGGAAGGCGACACCATCGCCGGCCACACCTTGGGCCATTATTTGAGCGCCCTGTCCCTGATGCACGCCCAAACCGGCGATGCCGAATGCAAGCAGCGGGTGGACTACATCGTGGCCGAGCTGGCGGACTGCCAGAAGGCCCAGGGCGACGGTTATGTCGCCGGCTTCACCCGCAAGCGCGGCGACATCGTCGAGGACGGCAAGGTCGTGTTCGATGAGCTGCGGCGCGGGGAGATCCGCTCCGCTGGCTTCGACCTCAACGGCTGCTGGGTGCCGCTGTACAACTGGCACAAGCTTTACACCGGCCTGTTCGACGCCCAGACCCTGTGCGGCAACACCCAGGCCCTGGATGTGGGCGTCAAGCTGGGTGGCTACATCGATGAGGTGTTCAGCCACCTGAATGACGAGCAGGTCCAGAAGGTGCTGGACTGCGAGCATGGCGGCATCAACGAGAGCTTCGCCGAGCTGTACGCCCGCACGGGCGACCGGCGCTGGCTGCTGCTGGCCGAGCGTCTCTACCATGCCAAGGTGCTGGTGCCCCTGTCGGAAGGCCGGGATGAGCTGGCCAACATCCACGCCAACACGCAGATCCCCAAGCTGATCGGGCTGGCCCGCCTGGCGGAGCTGACGGGGTCGGAGCGCCACGCCAAGGCCTCCGCCTTCTTCTGGCAGACGGTCACCACCAACCATTCCTACGTCATCGGCGGCAACGCGGACCGGGAGTATTTCCAGGAACCGCGCAGCATCTCCCGCCACATCACCGAACAGACCTGCGAGGGCTGCAACAGCTACAACATGCTGAAGCTGACCCGCCTGCTGTATGCCCGCCAGGCCGACGCGCACTACTTCGATTTCTATGAGCGCGCGCACCTGAACCATGTGCTGGCGCAGCAGAATCCGGCCACCGGCATGTTCACCTACATGACGCCGCTGATGTCCGGCTCGGCGCGCGAGTTCTCCACCCCCACGGAAGATTTCTGGTGCTGTGTGGGCACCGGCATGGAAAGCCACGCCAAGCATGGCGAGAGCGTCTACTGGAGGCGCGGTGCGGAGGATTTGGCCGTCAACCTCTACATTCCCTCCACCCTCACCTGGGCGGAGCGGGGGGCGGTGATCGACCTCGACACCCGCTATCCGGAAGCTGAGACGGTGCTGCTGACGCTGAAGGCGTTGAAGCGTCCCGCCACCTTCGCGGTCAGCTTCCGCATCCCGGCCTGGTGCACCGGCGCCACCCTGGCGGTGAACGGCAAGCCGCAGGACCTGCAATTGCAGAACGGCTACGCCGTCGTGCGGCGGGAATGGAAGGCCGGCGACGCCGTCGCCCTGCGCCTACCCATGGCCCTGCGCCTGGAATCCACCAACGACGATGCCGACACCGTGGCCTTCCTGCACGGTCCCCTGGTGCTGGCCGCCGACCTGGGCGTCGCGCCCAAGAGCGAGGCGCCCACCGGCTCGCCCCAGCCCACGCCCGTCTCCGACGCCTTCCAGGGCCCGGCGCCGGCGCTGGTCTCAGCCTCCGTCCTGGACGGCTTCCAGCGGGCGGCGCCTGACGCCCTGGTGTGGCGCACCACCGGTATCGGCCGGCCGGGCGACATGGAGTTCAAGCCCTTCTACCAGCAGTACACCCGGCGCACGGCCGTTTACTTCAAGCGCTACACCGAGGCGCAGTGGAAGACGGCAGAGGCGGCCCTGGCGCAGGAGGCGGCCCGCCAGCGCGACATCCAGGCGCGTTCCGTCGACGTCATGCACCTGGGTGAGATGCAGCCGGAACGCGACCATGGGCTGGAGGCCAAAATCTCCTACCCCGTGACCTACCGCGGCCGGAACGGGCGCGACGCCCGCACCGGCGGCTTCTTTGAGTTCAAGGCCAAGGTTCGCGGCGGCGCCATGGTGCTGCAGGCGACATATTGGGGTGATGAGCGCAAGCGCCTGTTCCACATCCTGGTCGACGGCACCCGCATCGCCACGCAAAAGCTGGACGCGGAGCGGCCGGGTGAGTTCTTTGACGTGGAATACCCCATCCCCGCCAACCTGACGGCGGGCAAGTCCAGCGTCGTTGTCCGTTTCGAGCCGGAGACCGGCTATTCCGCGGGGCCCGTCTTCGGCTGCCGCGTCGTTGCAGCTTCAGCCTCTCAGGGAGCGCCCATTTGATGAATCGCCTGCCTTTAGAACGTCTGGCCGCCCGCCTGCTGGTCGGCACCGCCCTGTTCACCGGTGTCCTGACCTTGGGCCAAATCACCGCGACCCCCGTCGTCGGTATGGCCCATGCCGCGACCGCCACGGCCGGCAAGGCCGACGCCCAATTCAAGGCGATCTACACCAAGGAATGGAAGTGGCGTCAGGAGGAATTCAAGGGCGAGGATGACGAGGACAGCACGGACACCGTTGCCGGCCACCTGCCCAAGGTGGACGCCGCCACCCAGGAAAAGCGGCAGAAGGTCTGGGAAGGCGTCCTGAAGGAACTGGCGGCCATCCCCCAAACCGACCTGTCGCCCGAGGCGCAGGTGGATTTCAGCATCTACCGCGACCAGGTGACGGTCCTGCTGAACAGCCAGAAGTTCAAGGATTATGAGAAGCCGCTGAACGCCGACAGCTCGTTCTGGTCCAACATGGCCGGCGGCGCGCGCAAGCCCTTCCACACGGTCGCGGAATACAAGGCCTTCATTGGCCAGTTGAACGATATGCCGCGCTATTTCGGTGAGCAGATCGTGAACATGCGCGCCGGCCTGAAGCGGGGCTTCACCCCGCCCAAGGTGACGCTGACCGGCCGCGACAGCGGCATCGTGAACGTGGTCGAGGCCAAGACGCCGGAAGACAACGTCTACTACACGCCGTTCAAGAAGATGCCGGACACCATCCCGGCCGCGACCCAGGCGGAACTGCGCGCCGCCGCCGTGGCCGCCATCACCAAGTCGGTGGTGCCGGCCCACCAGACCCTGCTGAAGTTCATGCGCGAGGAATACATCCCCGGCGCCCGCACGGACCTGGCGGCGGAATCCCTGCCCGACGGCAAGGCCTACTACCAGTCCAAGATCAAGGAGTTCGCCACCGTCGACCTGACGGCGGACCAGATCCACACGATCGGCCTGGAAGAGGTGGCGAAGATCCACGCCCAGATGCTGGACGTGATGAAGCAGGCCAACTTCCAGGGTGATTTCCCCGCCTTCCTGAAGTTCCTGCGCACCGACCCCCAATTCTACGCCAAGACCCCGGAAGAGTTGCTGATGCGGGCGGCCTGGATCGCCAAGAAGTTCGACGGCAAGGCAGACCAGTACTTCGGCTACCTGCCGCGCTCGCGCTTCGCCATCATCCCGGTGCCGGCGGACATCGCACCCTTCTACACCTCCGGCCGGGGGGGACCGGGCGTGTACCTGGTCAACACTTACGACCTGCCGTCGCGCGGCCTGTACGCTCTGCCGGCCCTGACGCTGCATGAATCGGCCCCCGGCCACGCCTTCCAAATGCCCATCGCCGCGGAACAGAAGGACCAGCCGGAGTTCCGACAGAAGGTTTACATCTCCGCCTTCGGCGAAGGCTGGGCGCTCTACTGCGAGAAGCTGGGCGAGGAGATGGGCATGTACGAGACGCCCTATGAGCGCTTCGGCATGCTGAGCTACCAGATGTGGCGCGCCGCCCGTCTCGTGGTCGACACCGGCATCCATGCCAAGGGCTGGACGCGCGAGCAGGCGCAACAGTACCTGCACGACAATACCGCCCTGGCCGATCACGAGATCGAGACCGAGGTCGACCGCTATATCGCGTGGCCTGGTCAGGCCTTGTCCTACTACCTGGGTGAGATGGCCATCCTGAAGGCCCGCGCCAAGGCGGAGAAGGCGTTGGGTCCGAAGTTCGACCTGCGCAACTTCCACGACACGGTGCTGAAGCTGGGTGGCGTGCCGCTGCCGGTGCTGGAGGCCCGCATCGACCGCTTCATCGCCGAGGGCGGCAAGAGCCCCTACCCGGCGCAATAGGCAACCGCCGAAGCCTGAGTGACCAGGGGCGGGCAGAGGGACTGTCCGCCCTTTTTCTTTTGTCCTTGTTTTGTTCCTTTTGGGGGCTTTCGCTCTAGGGACTGTGGGTGTATCAAACCCACACCCCATCTTCTTGAGCAGGACGCCGTCCCATGTCCCTCGATCTCGCCTCATTGGCCCTTGGTTTCGTCGCGGCGCTGGTCGTGGCCTTGGTCGCCGCCCGGGTGGCGGGGGCGGGCGCCCGCGCGGCGCAGGCCGAGCGGCTGGCGATGCTGGAGGCCGATCTGGCCGACCTGCGCGCGGCCAAGGCCGAGGCCGACCGCCGCCTGGCGGTGGAGGGCGAACGGGCCTCGCGCGTGCCCCTGCTGGAGCGTGACCTGGCCACGGTGCGGGAAGAGGGCGCCCGCCTCAGCCAGGCGCTGGCGGCGTCCAAGGAGGCGCTGGCGCGCGAGCTGCGGCAGGCGGAAGAGAAGATGGCCCTGCTGATCCAGGCGCGCGAGACCATGGCCAAGGAGTTCAAGGTCCTGGCCGACGAGGTCATGACCCGGCACGGCGAGACCTTCGCCAAGCAAAACCGCACCCAGCTGGACGGCCTGCTGGCGCCCTTGCGCGACCGCATGGTGGAGTTCCAGCAGGGCCTGCAACTGGCCCATACGGAAAGCGCCAAGGACCGCGCGGCGCTGGCGCAGCAGATCCGCCAGCTGACCGACACCAGCGCCCGCATGACCAGCGAGACGCACAACCTGACCCAGGCGCTGAAGGGCAAGGCCCAGACCCAGGGAGCCTGGGGCGAAATGATCCTGTCCACCATCCTGGAACGCTCCGGCCTGCGCGAGGGTGAGGAGTATGTGACGCAGGAAAGCCGCACGGACGCCGATGGCAGCCGCCTGCGCCCCGATGTGGTGGTGAACCTGCCGGGCGGTCAGCGGGTGGTGATCGACGCCAAGGTGTCGCTGACCGCGTTCGAGGCGCATGTGAACGCGGAGGATGAGGTGGCGCGCATGGCGGCGCTGGCGCGCCACGTCGTTTCCCTGCGCACCCACATCAAGACCCTGGGCTCCAAGGACTATACCGGCGCCGTGGGCAGCGGCCTGGACTATGTCCTGATGTTCGTGCCCATCGAGGGCGCCCTGGCGGTGGCGGTGCAGGAGGACCCGGCGCTGACGGCCTACGCCGCGGACATGAACGTGGCCATCGCCACCCCCACGACCTTGATGGTGGCGCTGCGCACCGTGGCCAACGTCTGGCAGGTGGAACGCCGCAACCGCAACGCCGAGGCCATCGCCGACCGGGCCGGCAAGCTGTACGACAAGTTCGTCGGCTTCCTGGAGGACATGCGCAGCCTGGGCACCCAGCTGGACCGCGTGCAGAAAAGCTACAGCGGCGCCATGACCAAGCTCAGCACCGGCACCGGCAACCTGGTGCGCCAGGTGGAACAGCTGAAGGATATGGGCGCCAAGACGTCCAAGGCCATTCCCGTCGACCTGCGCGAGGATGGGCTGGAGGACAAGGCGGCGGCGCTGGAGACGGTCGGCACCCTTTCCCTGACCTGACAAAACCTGTCCTGCGGCGGCGGCACGGTGCCGTTTGCAGCCTGCTGCGCAAGGCTTGACAGCGTTGTCTCAATCGATGATTATCTAATCAATCGACCAGGGGTTGTAGCGTGGCGCCTGCCTTTGGCGAAAAGAAGCAGGGATTGGGATCGCGCCTATGGCATCGGGACGACACCACACGCTTCTATCCGGCCACTGACAGGGTGGCAGGCGCCCCCGCGATTGCGGAGGGTGCCATGATGGGGGTGTGGTCCCGGGCCCAAGGGAAGGGGGTGGTTCTCCCAGAGCCCCCCGGCAGGCGGCCGCGCTGGCCTTGGGGATTCAGTCTGGGCACCCCACGGCGGCGCGGCCGTCTTTTTTCAGCGGCGCGTGGTTTTTAAAGCGCAGGGTTGCGGCAAGCCGCCCGTATCAGCACTGCCGGTACTTTCTCCGGCATCGCCGGGGACCCGCCCATGACCAGCCTTGTCACCAGCCTGATGCGTCGTCTGAACGACCGGGGCCTTGACTTGGCGGTACTGGTGGTGGTGTCCGCCTTCCTGACCCTGGTGGTGCTGAGCGCGGCACCCGATGCGGCGGTGGACGAGGCCCAGGCCACGCCCGTCGTCCCCGCCCAACTGGCCGACGGCCAGGCCGGGCACTGATCCCCCCGCAAGAGCGATCCGCCTTACAAGGCGTGATGGGCCCTTAAAGGTACGCCTTCCCGAAGAAATACAGCGTCATGGCCACGCCCGTGACGATGACGAAACGGCGGACGTATTCGCCGGGTAGCCGCCGGGCCACGGCGGCGCCCAGATAGCCGCCAGCGATGGCGGAGACCATCATGATCAGGGCCGGGGCCCAGACCACGCGGCCGCTGAGGGCGAAGGTCACCGTGGCGATGGCGTTCAGGCTGCCGCTCAGCAGGGTCTTCCACGCGTTCATCGCGTGCATGTCGCGCAGGCCGAACAGGGTCATGGCCGCCATGGACAGGATGCCGACGCCGCCGCCGTAATAGCCGCCATAAATGGCGATGACGAACTGGCAGCACAGCAGGGCCGTGGGCGTCAGGCGCACGCTGTCCTGCAGCAGGCCGGCCAGGCGGCGGCCGAAGGCGAAGACCAAGGTGGCCATCAGCAGCAGCCAGGGCACCAGGGCCACGAACACGCTCTCGGGCGTCCACAGCAGCAGCAGGGCGCCGGCGACACTGCCCACCAGGCTGACAGCCACCATGGGCAACATGCCCACGCCCTGGATGGGCTGGAACTCCCGCCGGTAGGCGTAGACGCTGGCGAACGATCCGGGAAAAAGGGCCACGGTGTTGGTGGCGTTTGCCGTCACCGGCGGCAGGCCGGCAAACACCAGGGCGGGGAAGCCCAGGAAACTGCCGCCGCCGGCGACGGCGTTCAGGACGCCGGCCACGAAGGCGGCGCCGATCAGCAAGGCCCAGGTCCAGGGATCCATCGGATGTCCGGTGCGGTTGGTGGCGGGCGCCCCGCGCCGCCGCCCCGTTCCCGGGCGGTCTCGTCAGGGGGCGGGGGCCGGCATCGCGTCGTGCAATACGCGATAAAGCTGGAACCCCTTGCCCTCATGAACCAGGTCGGCCAGGCCCGTCAACTCCCGATGTCCAGCCTCGGTGTTCAGGACGATGACGTAGTCATAGTCCCGCTGCCAGTCCTGCCAGAAATAGGTGCCGGGGGGCAGGGGATTGGTCACGGCCTTCACCATCTCGCCCGTGCTGGGCGGGTCGCCGTCCTCACGGTCCACGCGCTCGGTATAGGCGGGCTTCACGGTTAGGATCTGCTTGCCGGCCACGCTGAAGGCGGTGCTGACCAGGCTTTGGCGGTCGATAATCGCCAGGCAGGGCGCATGGCTGAAGGCGGCGTTGAAGTTGACGTCGCCCGTGGGCACCGTCGCCTCCGCCACCAGGATGGTGGACCCGGGCTCCACCGCCGCCATGGACGCGCGCATATCCTTGTAGACCTGGCTCAGGGGCAGCCAGTCGCCGATCATGACCACGCTGCGGGCCACGATGATGGCCAGGATGGCGGCCAGGGCGGTCATGCGGCCCAGGCGGCTGCGG
The DNA here is from genome assembly GCF_007828035.1 of Nitrospirillum amazonense. Lineage (GTDB taxonomy): Bacteria > Pseudomonadota > Alphaproteobacteria > Azospirillales > Azospirillaceae > Nitrospirillum > Nitrospirillum amazonense. The sequence continues at coordinate 52,092 of NZ_VITV01000005.1, forward strand.
AAGTCGAACCGCACGAAGCCCAGGCCTAGGAACAGCAGAGCCACCGGCAGCCGCTCGTCGGCGTAGGCCGAGCCGAACAGGATGGTGGGCATGGCGATGTAGGTCACGGCGCCGGTGGCCAGCAGCATCCAGCCTGCGGCGTGCAGGTGCATGCGCCGGGTGGCCAGCAGGACGGCGACCACGCCCAGGCCCGCCAGGCCCAGCGGCACCTCCCAATTCTCATGGAAGGTGGTGACCAGGAAGCGCAGGCCCTCGCCCTTGCCCACCCAGCTCCATACCACCTGGTCGGCCAGGCCCATCGTCGGGCTGGCCGCCAGCAGGGGCAGAACCACCAGGAAGGGCAGGCCCATCAGGCCCAGGTGGCGCAACGCCTGACGCCACGGCCGGCGCAGCAGGCCCGGCGCCTCCAGGCAGAAGATGGCCATGCCATAGAGGCCGACGGCGAACAGATGGCAAACGAACAGCACCAGCACCGTGGCGGTGGAGGCCGCCAGGCGTTGCAGGTGCGACCGGTGGCGCAGCGACAGCCGGATGGCCGTGCCCCACAGCGCTAGGCCGATGCCGAACAGGAAGTTGGTGAAGCCCAGCAGGAAGATGCCGTTGTACATGAAGGCCATGGCCAGCAGCGCGTTGGCGCCGCCAGGGCCATGCTCCGCCCGGTGCAGGGCCCGGTGCAGGGCCCAGGTGCCGGTGACGATGCTGACGATGATGGCGGCGATGAATAGCTTGCCGGCGATGAACACGCCCACGACCTTGACCATGGGGGGCGTCACCAGGTCCATGGCCAGATTGGGAATGACCTGCCAGTCGATGGCGTAGAAGCGCTGCAGCAGGGGCTCCTGCCCCAGGTGCGCGATGATGTCCATGCGGGCCAAGTGGTTGGCGTAGTCCGTCAGCGGCGGCACCAGCACGAAGAACAGGGGGGCCAGGACCACCGCCAAGGCGAGAAGACCCAGCACCGTCGCCACGGGCAGGTCCAAGCTACGGTGGCGGGCATTGCTGCGCGCGTCGGCATCAAGGGCAACCATCATCCCCGCCAATTAACAGGGCGCTCCCGCAGCGCACAAGACAATCAAAAGGCACACGGCCAGCGAAAGGGGAATATGGGATCCCCCGTTTATGCTGGCGCTACACTTTGCCTCAGTCCGCACTGTCCCGGAACCGCGGTGGCGTCGCCTGTCCTTCTTGGACGGCAAGGGCGGCGCGGGTTTGCCGCAGGTACGCCGGCTTGGGCGCCTCCCGCTTAAATTTTTTGATGCGCTGTCGTTTTGTGATTCCCGGCTTGTGTCCCGGGCGCGATTCCCCTAACGAAGCAGGCTGACAACGGCGCCGGTCCCCGGTGGGGTGCGGCGACCATGATGGACAACAGGTGGGCATATCCGCCGCGACGGCTTTGGGGGCCGACGGCGAAAGGGCAGCGCGGGCGTGAATGGGCAAGGCCGCCGCATCCCGGTTGCGGGATGTCCGGGCGTACCCTTTCCGCAGGGGGCCGCGGGATAGGCACCAATTTTCCAAGGATTTGGGCATGCAGGCACAGGTCACGGCACGCGTTCGGCATCCGGTGGGTTTCTGGTTCGTCTTCTGGGGTGAGTTGGCCGAGCGCGCCTGCTACTACGGCATGCGGACATTGCTGGCGCTCTACATCACCTCGCAGCTGGGCTTCTCGGACAGCGACGCCGCCACGGTCATCCAGATTTTCATGGCGTCCTGTTACGCCTTGCCCCTCATCGGCGGCGTCATCGCCGACCGTTGGCTGGGCCGGTACCCCACCATCATCTTTTTCTCGTTTCCCTACATCTTCGGGCAGGTGGTCCTAGGCTTCGCCAGCAGCCCGTGGATGCTGTACGCCAGCCTGGCGATGCTGGCCATGGGTGCCGGCGCCATCAAACCCAACGTCAGCCCCATGATGGCCCGCATGTACCAGGAGCAGGGCAAGGAAGCCCTGATGGACAAGGCCTTCAGCTATTTCTACGTGGCCATCAACATCGGCGGCTTCGTCACCTCCTACGCGCTGCCCTGGGTGCGCGACAAGGCGGGCTATCAGGTGGCGCTGATGCTGCCGGCGGCCCTGATGACGGTGGCCCTGGTGGTCTTCGCCGCCGGCAAGCGCTTCTACCCGCAGGAAAGCGCCGCCGCCCGCGCCGCCGCCCGTGCCAAGACCGACCAGACCGCCGCCGGCATGACGCCGGAGGAACGCGCGCGCCTGGTGCGCATGCTGCTGGGCTTCCCCATGATCCTGGTGTTCTGGATGGCCTATGACCAGACCGCCACGACCTGGGTGTTCTTCGCCCGCGACTACATCGACCTGAACCTGTGGCCCTTCGGCTTCGACCTGACACCGGACCAGCTGCAGGCGGTCAACCCGCTGATGATCATCCTGCTGACCCCCATCTTCAACGCCTTCTGGGGGTGGGTGGACCGCCGCCGGGGCACGCTGACCCCGGCGCGGACTAAGGTGTTCGTGGGCTTTGGCATCACGGCCCTGTCCATCGCCATCATGGCGCTGGCCGGGTTGCTGGCCACCAAGGACCATCCGGTCAGCATCTGGTTCATGCTGGTGTCCAACATCGTGCTGGGCTTCGGTGAGCTGTGCATCAGCATGATCGGCCTGCAGTGGGCCTATATGGAGGCACCGGCCCGGCTGAAGTCGTCCATCACGGCCGTGTTCTATTTCACGGTTTTCGCCGGCGACATGGTGGGGGGACTGTACGTCCAGCTTTATGACCGCCTGTCGCCCTTCGCCTATTTTGGCGGCCAGGTGGCGCTGCTGGTGCTGGCGGCGGCCGTTTTCTACGGCGTCGCGTTGCGGCGCCAGCGGGTGCTGGCGGTGGCGTAAGCCGGGGCCGCAGCATGCCAAAAGAAAAGGCCGCCGTCCCCTGCCTGGGACAGCGGCCTTTTTCTTGGTCCCGCCGATTGGCCCGCTTGAAATCGCGTGGGCTTCAGGGGGGCTGGCGATGCGCCCCCGATAGTTTCCAAGGTCCGGTCGGATTCCAGCGAGCGTGTCACCCCTGGTCCGGTGGTTCCTTTCAGGCAGCGCCCGCCGTGGGGGTCGCTTCCGTAAGGCCATTGTTCAGCGCCCAGATAGCGGCCTGGGTGCGGTTGTTGCAGTTGATCTTGCGCAGCAGGCTCTTCAGGTGAACTTTCACCGTCGCCTCGGTGATGTGCAGGCCGTTGGCGATCACCTTGTTGCTCTCACCCTTGACCAGGGCCCGCAGGATCTGCGTTTCCCGCATCGACAGGCCCTTGTGCGGGCTGCCGGCGCCGACGCTGCCGGTATGGTTCTGCTGGGTCAGCAGCAGGGCCAAGTCGGACGGGAAGACCTTCTCGCCCAGCATGACCAAGTGCAGCGACTGGATCAGCGCGTTGGAGGAGCGATCCTTGGTCAGGTAGCCGTCGATCCCGGCCTCCAGCGCCATGCGCAGACGCGGCGCGTCGAAGCCGTTGGTCAGGTAGACCAGGCGGGCCTCGGGGAACAGGCTGTGCAGCTGATTGGCCGCCGCCCGGAATTCCCCCGCGTCCGTCACATCGAACAGGACCAGGGCGACGCTACGGCCGGACGGCTTAGCGCCGGATATATCATTTGGTGTGGGGGCGGACAGCTCCGCTCGCGCCGCCTCGACATCGCGCGCTTCGGAAACCACGCGAAAATCCTGCGGCAGCAGTTGTCTTAAGCCCTGACGGAACAGGGTACTCGGGTCTATCACCAGAACATCATGGGTGGCCATGATCCAAACCTCCGACGCAGATGCAACTAGATCGGAGTGTTTAATATTGGCTCTTTCGGACCATAAGACAACCCTCACTTGTGTCCGGTCGCTTTAGCCCTTTCGCGTATCCAACCCGCGTTAGCTAGCCAGGAATAGCCGAAACAACGCTCAAAAGGGATAGGTGGGTCAGCGGCGGTAGCGCTTTTCCTGCATAATCTCCAGTTGCAGCTGCTGAATTTCGGTGAGCCGCTTCCACTGCCGCTGGATAAGATAATCAATTTTTTCGTGCAGGTGCCTGATCTCCAGCTCCGCCTTGAGGTTGACGCGGTAGTCGTTCTCGGACCGCAGGCGGTCCTTGGCCTCCTGCCGCTTCTGGCTCATCATGATGATGGGCGCCTGGATGGCGGCCAGGCAGGAGAGGATGAGGTTAAGCAGGATGAAGGGGTAGGGATCGAAAGACTTATCCCCTTGGAAGCTGCTGATGATCATCCAGATGATCAGGAAGCCCGCGAAGGTGAGGATGAAGGTCCAGCTGCCGCCGAAGCTGGCCAGATGGTCCGACATGCGCTCGCCCAGGGTACGCTCCTCGGCGTAGCCTTCTTCGATGTTCTCCGCCAGGGTCTCATGGGTGGCGATGCTTTCGGCCACCTGGCGATCCAGTTCCGTCAGCTCGCCCTTTTCCTGCTGCAGCAGTTCCTCGACATACAGGGAACGGTAGCGGGCGACGACGCCGCGGCTGACCAGGGCATCGGGCGGCAGGCCTGGGTGGTCGCGGCGGATGCGCACGGCCAGGCTGGGGCGCAGGGTGTCCAGGCTGATCAGGTCGCGCTTGGGGCGCAGCTTGCCGGTGACGCCGCAGGCCACGCGCTTGCCACTGGCGGGCGCCGTGCCATCCGACGGCGGGGCGCCGTCCAGTCCGGGCTCTTCCTCCACGCCATCGAGGCCGTCATCGTCGCCGCCCTCGTCGCCCAGGTCGATGTCGGCCAGCTCTTCCGCCTCGGCCGCCAGCTCGGCGGCGATGGCGGCGTCCTGCTGCGCATCCCGCGCCGGCTGCGCCGCGTTCTCATCCTGCGGGTTCATGCCGCCACGCCCCTCATCCATCGCACTCGTCCTCTCAATCCGGCATTACGCCTCAGGCCGTTTTGGCCCAGCATCCGCCGGGGCGCAACCTAAACGCTGACAGGTGTTTCTATAACCGAACTATGACAATTTTCCGCGATCGCCAGAGGGGAAGGTGTGTTCCATCCCGCCGGCCCCCCGTGGACAAGTGTCGCAGGTAAAGAAAAACCCCGCCAGCGGACCGGCGGGGTTTCCCTTGTACAGGATATCTCCCCGAAGGGGACAAACCTTGGAACGTGAACTGGCCTTAGAACGTGAACTGGACGCGGCCGCCCAGGGACTGCCAGTTGTCGCCCACCTGGGTGTTGTTGGTGGCCGACGAGTACTTCTTCAGGTCGATGAACTGGTAGTCCAGCATGAAGCGGACGTTGCTGGTCATGTACCAGTTCAGGCCCAGGGTCCACACTTCCTGCTGGCCGCCGCGCACGCGGTTGGCGGTGTTGGTGGCCCAGGTGTCGGAGTTCAAGTTCAGGAAGCTGTAGCGCGCCACGGCTTCCCAGGTGCCCCACTGGCCGGCACCGGGGTTCAGGGGCTTGTCCACCGTCGGGGCGCTGAAGGCGCCCTGGTTGGCGACGTAATTGCGCTTCTGGCCGGTCAGGACCCAGCCGGCTTCGGCGTAGTAGCCGAAGAAGCTCGGGTCGTTGGTGGCCGTGGACAGCACCTTACGACGCGTCACGTCGATCTGGTAGCCTTCGCCCTGGGCCCAGAAGCTGTCGTAACGGACAGCGGCTTCACCGCCGTAGATGGCGACGCTGTTGGCGTTGATGTTGCCGGTGTTCAGGATGGCGCCCAGGCCGCCGTAGCGGTTTTCCGGACGCTCGGACAGGGCCAGCACGTGCGAACCGGCGGCGTTCACGCCGTTGGTCTGCGGCGGGGCGTACATGTAGCCGACATCGGCGCCGACATGGACGATGGTGTGCTCATCGTTGATCGGACGGAAGGCGGCGCGGGCGAAGGCGGCCTTCTGGTCGTCGGCGACACCGGTCACGGCACTGGACGTGACCGAGGCGGTCGCGCCGCCGGTGCTGGTCAGCACGGTGGTGCTGCCGAACGGGCTGGTGTTGACGTTGGCGCCGGTCAGGTAGACGTCGGCGAAATAGTTGTCGCCGAAGGTGCGCACGCCGGCCGACAGGCGGCCTTCGCTGGCGATCAGGCCGGTGACGACGTTGGTGATGCCGGGACGCTCCAGCAGGCCGATGTCGTTGGAGCTAATGCTGTCTTCGAAGGTGATGGCCGGCTGCATGGCGCCGACGTCGATCAGCCAGCCCTTGTAGCCGGTGTAGGTCAGCTGCGCGGTCTGCAGGCGGCCGGACTGGTTGAAGCGGCCCGGGAAGTCGGCCGTCACGTTGTAGGTGAAGTCGTTGAAGGCCTTGCCGGCGAAGCCGATGTAGGCGCGACGGAAGTTGAAGCCGTCGGTGATGTCCTTGTTGGCCCGGTTGTCGGGGTTCTTGGCATCCTGGAAGTTGTAACCGTAATCCAGGTGGATGCGGCCGACGGGCTGGAAGCTGAACGCCTTGTCCGCGGACGTGAAGGTCGGCACGCCGTTGGGGAAGGTGATGCTGGGCAGGTTCGCCGTGGCGGCGGTGGCCGAGGTGGCAGCCTTCTCGGCGGCGGCCTTGGACTCAGCGGCGGCCTTGTTGGCGGCGTCGGTCTGGGCCGAGATCGCCTGCAACTGCGCCTGCAGCGCCTGGATCTGCTTGTTCAGGGCGTCGATCTGCGCCTGGGTGGCCAGCGGGGTGGCGGCAGCGGCGGCGGTGGCGGAGGCGGCGTTCGACTTCTTGGTCTCTGCAGCGGAGGCGCCGGCGGCGGCGAAAGCCACGCTCAGCACCGTGCCAGCGAGCAACACGGTCTTCAGGTTCATTCCTAGATTCTCCCATCATCCGGTCTACGGCATGCCGCCCAATCCCGGGTTTCGGGGCCGACGTCACGCGTTTGGAGCGTTTGGGCTGCGGCCCTAACGAAGCGCTCGGTAGCAATATAGCATGACAGCGAGACTGCTAAAGGTTGACAGATTTATGAAAGGGGCTAGCTGTGGCGCCGCTGCAACAGTTTCGAGTCGGGCGTTTTAGGGGGCTTAAAGTAAGGCGGGGCAACAAATCCGGGACTACAGCAGTAGAGTTCGGACGGGCCCGGCGGGCTGAAAAAAGAGGGTGGGCGGATCGACTGCATCTATAGTGTTGTGAATAGGGCGCACCCCGGGGCCTGCTTATGACCACCAAGGGGATGCCGTTGCGGCGCAGAAAAAACGGCGGCGGGCTGCGCCTTCGCCGACACTTGAAAAGAAATTGAGAATCGGCGTTGACTCATAGAGTGCCGCCAGGTTGTGGCTGGTGTTGCAGCGGCACGCCAGCGCTGCCGGCCGGTACGGGGCGTGAACGAGGGGCGGCCCTGCGACAAAACGCCCACGGTTTCATAAAACTGTAACAAACTCGTCACCAAAGGTTCAGGACCCGGAATCTAGGGTCCGCCCGTCGAGACGGGATCAGGAAGCGGTCGCGGGGGCTTGCCCCTGGGCGGATCGGCCGAGGCCCCGAGACGGTCGACTAAGACGTTCCAACCCGTGGGGGAATCCCGTGAACTTTCAACCGAAGAACCTGCTGAAGGGCATGGTTGCCGCCGCGGCCGCGGTGGTGATGGTGGGCGCCGCCCAGGCTGCCGACATCAGCGGCGCCGGCGCCACCTTCCCGTACCCCATCTACGCCAAGTGGGCCGAGGCCTATAAGGCCAAGACCGGCGTGGGCCTGAACTACCAGTCCATCGGTTCCGGCGGCGGCATCAAGCAGATCAAGGCGAAGACGGTCACGTTCGGCGCCTCCGACATGCCCCTGAAGGCTGAAGAGCTGAAGGAAGCGGGCCTGCAGCAGTTCCCGATGATCATGGGCGGCGTCGTCCCGGTCGTGAACGTGAAGGGCATCGCCCCCGGCCAGATCCAGCTGGACGGCCCGACCATCGCCAAGATCTACCTGGGCCAGATCGCCTCGTGGAACGACCCGGCCATCAAGGCGCAGAACCCCGGCCTGAACCTGCCGAACACCTCCATCGTCCCGGTGTACCGTTCCGACGGGTCGGGCACGAACTTCCTGTGGACCACCTACCTGTCCAAGGAAGACAAGGAATTCGCCGAGCGCGTCGGCGCCAACACGTCGGTGCAGTGGGCCGCCGGCCTGGGCGCCAAGGGCAATGAAGGCGTCGCCAACATGGTGAAGCTGACCGACGGCGCCATCGGCTACGTCGAGTACGCCTACGCCAAGCAGAACAGCCTGACCTTCACCAAGCTGAAGAACAAGGACGGCAAGGTCGTCAGCCCGGAGATCAAGGCCTTCCAGGCCGCCGCCGCCGGTGCCGACTGGGCCAACGCCCCGGGCTTCTACCTGGTGCTGGTCGATCAGCCCGGTGCCGACAGCTGGCCGATCACCGGCGCCAGCTTCATCCTGGTCTACAGCCAGCCGCAGGACGGCGCCGCCGTCGCCGAGGCGCTGAAGTTCTTCGACTGGGCCTACAACAACGGCCAGGCCGCCGCCGAGCAGCTGGACTACGTCCCGATGCCGGCCGCCGTGATCGCCCAGGTCGAGAAGTCCTGGGGCACGGTGAAGACCGCCGACGGCAAGCCCGTCTGGTCGAAGTAAGAGTGCTCGGGTAAAAGGAAGCGCCCGCGGGGCTTCCGCCCCGGGGGACGAAGATCGGGAGAGGGGTCGCCTACGGCTCCTCTCCCTCTTTGTCGGCTTCCTTGATAGACATCCGGGTTTATTAGGTCATCGCGTTTCGGGTTATCGCAGGGCCTACGGCCGGAGGGGTGCTTTGGTGGACATGGCGGTAAAGGCATCGGACATCAGCGCGGAGAGTCCGCGGGCGCGCACGCAGCGCCGCAACGACCTTCTGTTTCGCGGCGCCACCCTGTTTTTCGCCCTCCTGGTGCTGACGCTCCTGGGCGGTGTAATTATCTCGCTCATTCACGGCGCGTTGCCGGCCCTGAAGGCCTTCGGCTTCGGCTTCGTCACGACCGAGATCTGGAACCCGGTGACGGAGAAGTTCGGCGCGCTGGCGCCCATCTACGGCACGCTGGTCACCTCGGCCATCGCCATGCTGGTGGGCGTGCCCGTCAGTTTCGGCATCGCCATCTTCCTGACCGAGTTGTGTCCCGCCTGGGCCAAGCGGCCCATCGGCATCGCGGTCGAGTTGCTGGCCGGCATCCCCAGCATCATCTACGGCATCTGGGGCCTGTTCGTGTTCGCGCCCTTCCTGCAGCGGACCGTCCAACCCTTCCTGATCAACACGCTGGGCACCATCCCGGGCATCGGCGCCTGGTTCAAGGGCCCGCCCTACGGCATCGGCGTGCTGACGGCCGGTCTGATCCTGGCCATCATGATCCTGCCCTTCATCACCTCCATCACCCGCGACGTGTTCGAGACCATGCCCGCCATGCTGCGTGAAAGCGCCTACGGCCTGGGCGCCACGACGTGGGAGGTGGTGCGCGACATCACCATCCCCTACACTCGCGTGGGCCTGGTGGGCGGCGTCATGCTGGGCCTGGGCCGCGCGCTGGGTGAAACCATGGCCGTGACCTTCGTCATCGGCAATTCGCACCGCATCGCCTCCTCGCTGCTGGCACCGGGCACCACCATCTCGGCCGCCATCGCCAACGAGTTCACCGAGGCGGTGGGCGACACTTACACCTCCTCCCTGATCGCGCTGGGCCTGGTGCTCTTCGTGATCACCTTCATCGTGCTGTCGCTGGCCAAGCTGATGCTGGTGCGCATGAACCGCAAGGCGGGGACCTGATCCATGGCCATCACCGACACCTCCCCTCCCGGCACCAACTTCGCGATGGGCCGCTATAAGCGCCGCAAGATTGGCAACACCATCACCATGGGCCTGGCCGTGGGCGCCGCCGTCTTCGGCCTGCTGTGGCTGGTCTGGATCCTGGCGGTCCTGCTGATCAACGGCATCAGCGCCATCAATCTGGGACTGTTTACCCAGATGACTCCGCCGCCCGGCAGCACCGGCGGCCTGCTGAACGCCATCTTCGGCAGCATCGTCATGACGGTGCTGGGCATGGTGATCGGCACGCCCATCGGCATCATGGCCGGCACCTATATGGCCGAATACGGCAAGGGCACGAAGCTGGCCGAGGTGACGCGCTTCATCAACGACATCCTGCTGTCCGCGCCCTCCATCATCGTCGGCTTGTTCATCTACACCATCGTCGTGGTCCCCATGGGCCACTTTTCCGCCTGGGCGGGCTCCATCTCGCTGGCCGTGCTGGTCATCCCGGTGGTGGTGCGCACGACCGAGGACATGCTGAACCTGGTCCCGGGTTCCCTGCGCGAGGCCGCTGCCGCCCTGGGCGCACCGCGCTGGAAGGTCATCGTGCAGGTGACCTACCGCGCCGCCCGCAGCGGCATCATGACCGGCGTCCTGCTGGCCGTGGCCCGCATCAGCGGCGAGACGGCGCCGCTGCTGTTCACCGCCCTGAACAACCAGTTCTGGAGCGTCAACATGAACGCTCCCATGGCGAACCTGCCGGTCACCATCTTCCAGTTCGCGCTCAGCCCCTATGAGGACTGGCAGCGCCTGGCGTGGGGCGGTTCGCTCCTCATCACGGTCGCCATCCTCGCGCTCAACATCGGCGCCCGCATGCTCGCTTCCATCGGCACCAAGAAAGGCCAGTGATCCCCATGACCGCGCTTTCCATGACGGCGGAACAGTCCCAGGCGGCCCTCGCCACCGACGGCGACATGCGCGAGAAGATCAGCGTCCGCAACCTGAACTTCTATTACGGCGGCTTCCACGCCCTGCGTAACATCAACCTGCCGCTGTTCGACAAGCGGGTGACGGCCTTCATCGGCCCGTCCGGCTGCGGCAAGTCCACGCTGCTGCGCATCCTGAACCGCATCTACGACCTCTACCCCAACCAGCGGGCCGAGGGCGAGGTGCTGCTGGACGGCGAGAACCTGCTGTCGCCCAAGCAGGACCTGAACCTGCTGCGCGCCCGCGTCGGCATGGTGTTCCAGAAGCCGACGCCCTTCCCCATGTCGATCTACGACAACGTCGCCTACGGCATCCGGCTGTATGAGAAGCTGAGCCGTGCCGACATGGACGTGCGCGTGGAAGAGGCGCTGCGCAAGACCGCGCTGTGGACCGAGGTCAAGGACAAGCTGCGCCAGAGCGGCCTGTCGCTGTCCGGCGGCCAGCAGCAGCGCCTGTGCATCGCCCGCGCCGTGGCCGTGCGCCCGGCCGTGCTGCTGCTGGACGAGCCGACCTCGGCGCTGGACCCCATCTCCACCTCCAAGATCGAGGAGCTGGTGGATGAGCTGAAGCCCGACTACTGCATCGCCATCGTCACGCACAACATGCAGCAGGCGGCCCGCGTCTCCGACTTCACCGCCTTCATGTACCTGGGCGAGCTGGTGGAATACGGCGCCACCGACACCATCTTCACCGCCCCCAAGGAAGAGAAGACCGAGCAGTACATCACCGGCCGCTTCGGCTGATCCGGCCGCTGTGTTGCCAGCGGGACGGGATTTTGACTCGTGCCGCTGTAGCCCGCGACTGCGGGCGCCGCAGCGAGCACCGCAGGGCGGAGCGAGGATAGCCAAGGCTGCGGATGCAGCCGCCCGGCGCCTGAGGTGCATTTGAGCGGCCACGATCAAATGCCACGCGTGTGAACGTGAAGGGCGGCGTCCTCCGGGACGGCCGCCCTTTTCCATAGAAGCGCCGCTTTTATCGTCCATATCGGCCCGGTCCCCTGCTATCACCCTTGTCCTGATCGGACGCGGCCCCATTTCCCCGATACCATGGATACCTTCCCGCCTTCCCAGCAGACACCGGCCGCGCCCTCCGGCCCGGAGTCCGCGCCAGAGGCGGAGGCGGAAGGAACGGCCGCGGCGGCCGTGGGCTCCACCCATGGACCGCAACAGGGCGCGGCGCAGCAGGGCGGGCCGCGCCGGCGCGCCAGCCGCCGCCTGCCGGTGGTCTGGCGGGCGCTGACCCATGCCCTGACGCCCAAGGGCCTGCGCTCCTCCGAGCTGTCCCTGGCCCTGCTCAGCGTGCCGGTGGGCATCGGCGTGGGCCTGGCGGTGGCGGGGCTGCACGCCCTGGTGCTGGCGCTGCACAGCCTGGCCTTCAAGGTGCCGTTCGGCGATCACATCAGCAGCGCCCTGTTCATCCCGTCCAGCCTGACGCTGGCCGCGCCGGTGGTGGGCGGCGCCCTGCTGGCGGGCCTGGGCCTGCTGTTCCGCCGCGCCCGTGACACCGTCGACCCCATCGAAGCCAACGCCCTGTATGGCGGCCGCATGTCCCTGCGCGACAGCTTGCGCCTGACCCTGTCCATCGTCGTATCGCACGGCGCCGGCGGTTCGGTCGGAATGGAGGCGGCCTTCACCCAGACCGGCGCCGGTCTGGCGTCCAACTTCGGCCGGCGGCTGAACCTGCGGCGCAATGATCTGCGCACCCTCGTGGGGTGCGGGGCGGCGGCGGCCATCTCCGCCGCCTTCACCGCCCCCTTGGCGGGCGCCTTCTACGCGTTCGAACTGGTCATCGGCACCTATACCATGGCGACGCTGGCGCCGGTCTGCGTCGCCGCCGTGGTCGCGAACCAGGTGGCGCAGATGGCGCTGAACCGCCCGGCCCTGTTCATCCTGGCCGAGCCGCCGGTCATCCGGGGCGGCGATTTCGCGACCTTCCTGCTGGTCGGCCTCGCCGCCGGGGCCCTGGCCATCCTCACCATGCAGGCCGTTACGCATGCGGAACGGTTGTTCCGCCAGCTGCCCATTCCCCGCGCGCTGCACCCCGTCCTGGGCGGGCTGCTGCTGGGGCCCATGGCCCTGGTGCTCCCGGGGGTGCTGGGGGGTGGGCAGGGCGCCCTGCAGTACGGCTTCGACCATGGCTACGGCCTGGGCCTGGCCTTCGTGATGCTGGTGGCCAAGGTTGTGGCGTCCGCGCTGTGCCTGGGCGCAGGCTTCCGTGGTGGCCTGTTCAGCGCCTCCCTGCTGCTGGGCAGCCTGTTCGGCAGCATGGTGTCCGACATCGGGACCCTGCTGCCCTGGGACCTGGTGGCCCAGCGCTCCGCCGTCATGCTGGTGGGCATGGGCTCCTTTGCCGCCGCTGTCGTGGGCGCGCCCGTGACCATGGTGCTGCTGGTGCTGGAGCTGACGGGCGACCTGCGCGCTTCGGCCGGCGTGCTCATGGGCGTCATCGCCTCCACCCTGCTGGTGCGCGAGACCTTCGGCTATTCCTTCGCCACCTGGCGCTTCCACCAGCGCGGCGTGCAGATCCGGGGCGGTCACGACATCGGCTGGGTCAAGGACATGACCGTGGGCCGGCTGATGCGCGGCGACCCCAAGACGGTGCCGGCCGACATCACCCTGGGCGCCCTGCGCGGCCACTACCCGCCCGGCAGCGCCAAGACGGTGTTCGCCCTGGATCCCAACGGCGCCTTCGCCGGCCGGGTGGACATGAACGCGGTGCACGACCCCCAGCACGAGCTGCCGGCCGACCAGCGGGCAGCGGAGGTGGCGCGCGATCGTGAGCATTTCCTGCTGCCCGACCAGTCGGTGCGCATGGCCCTGCAGCGCTTCGCCGACTGGGACGCCGACAGCCTGCCGGTGGTGGAGGGGGTCAGCAGCCGCCGCGTCGTCGGCTACCTGACCGAGGCCTACGCCCTTCGCCGCTATTCGCAGGAGCTGGAGCGCCGGCGCGGCGACGAACTGGGCGTGCGCGACCTGTTCGGCGGTGTCTGACGCCGCGAACTCTTCAACTAGACAGGGCTATAGATCGCCTTAGGCGTTGCGCCCGGTGCGCCGATGTTGCATCACGGGGGCGGCCCCATGTTCAGTGCGGCGTCCGCGCCCGGAACCCTCCGGGGTGCCGCCTGCCTTACTTCTCAGGGATAGTCCGCATTGTTCGATGATTTCGGCGTGTTGATCCGGGGTATCGTCCTGGGATTGGCCATCGCGGCGCCGGTCGGCCCCATCGGGCTGCTGTGCATCCGGCGGACGGTGGAGCGGGGCATCATCGCGGGGCTCGCCACCGGCTTCGGCTCCGCCCTGGCCGACGGCTTCTTCGGTGGCGTGGCGGCCTTCGGCGTCAACGCCATCCTGGAGGCCCTGCTGGGCCACGTGAAGGAACTGCGCCTCATCGGCGGCATCTTCCTGCTGGGCGCCGCCATCCATTCGCTGCTCAAGGAACCGCACGAGCGCAAGAACAGGCCGCCCGACGCCGGCAACCTGATCGGCTCCGTCGGCACCGGCCTGTTCCTGACGGTGACCAACCCCATCACCATCATGGGCATCATCACCGTCGTGGTGGGCTTCGGCGGCGCCCTGGACCATGCCAAGGCCGGCACCATGACCCTGGGCGTGTTCCTGGGCTCGCTGAGCTGGTGGTCCATCCTGTGCGGCGGCACCTTCCTCATCCGCCACCACTTCACACCGCGCCTCGTCCTGTGGATCAACCGGGGCACCGGCGTCGTGCTGGGTGTGGTGGGCCTGATGGCCCTGCTCAGCTTCTTCTCCCTGGTGCCGGAGAATTTGCAGGACCTGGTCGGGGCTTTTATTAGTAAATAGCCCTCAGATGCCGGGCGCCGCCATCCGGCGGCTTGGCTTCCTCGATTTCCAGTCCACTTCGTTCCCCGGAAATCTCCGGCGGACGCGGTCGCGTCCTACGGGCCTGGCGGCCCGCTGGTTTGGCGCCTCTCGGCCGCGACTGCGGCCGCCGCGGCGAGGAAGCCGAGAGGCCGGATGGCCACGCCGGCGCTCGAGGAAAACGGACCGACTAATAATCCCACTGGTACTTCAGGCCCACGGTGTCGTCCGTGCTGCCGACGGCGCCGTTCAGGCGCAGGCGGGAGGTCAGGGCGTATTCCAGGGTGACGTTGGTGCCGGTGCCGCCTACCGATTGGCTGACGCCGACATAGGTGCGGCTGTTGATGTAGCGGCCGGCGGTGACCGTGCCGAAGGCGCTGGAGCCAACGGCGGCGCTGGAGAATTCCAAGCGGTCGATGCCCAGGTTGCGCTTCACGTTGTCCAGGATGCCCGGGCCGCTGCCCAGCACGCCCGACAGCTGGGCCACGCCCTGGGCCAACTGCAAGGCCTCCAGCGCGCTGATCTGGCTGATGGGCCGGTCGAACAGCAGGCGGGACAGCACCTCGTCCTGCGGGCGGGGTGGGTCCGAGGTCAGGGCCACGGTGGGCTTGGACAGGCGGCCGGTGATGTTCAAGATGGCCGTGAAGTCCGCCTTGGTGGAGGAGGCGGAGATGTCCAGCAGGGGGTCGCTGTCGCCGGTGAAGGTGATGTCGCTCTTGGTCAGGGTGAAGGTCTGGCCCTGGGCGCTGAAATCACCCTTCACCAGGAAGACCCGGCCGGTCAGCTGCGGGTCGGCGCTGGTGCCGCGCGCCTGCATGTCGGCGGCGAACTCCGCCGTCAGGCCCCGGCCCTGGACGTAGATGCGGTTGCGCGCCTTGATGTCCACCTTCAGATGGACCAGCAGCCCGCCGCCGGCGGCCGACATCTGGCCCTGCGGTTGGCGCGGCCGGCCGTTGACGTAGCGCACGGGTAGGTCGGCCACGTCGGCCGGCGGCTTGTCCGGCAGGCCGACCCAGGTCTCGCGCAGGCGCACGGTGCCGGCCAGGTCCGGCTTGTTCATCAGGCCCTTCAGCGTCAGGTCGCTGTCCACCCAGGCGGTGATGGGGTCGGTGCGCAGCAGGCGGGCGTTGGTTGTGGTGACGTGCAGGTCCAGCACGGGCGCCTTTTCCTGGGCGTTGGGATCGCCCAGGTTGATGCGGCCGCTTAAATCCACGGCACCGCCGTCGGCCGTGTTGCCGTGGAACTTCTCCACCGCCAGGCCGCGCGCGTCGCCCACCAGATGGGCGTTGAGGCCGAAGATCTGGGTGCCGGTGCCGCCGTTCTCATACTTCGCGTCGATCAGGTCGACCGAACCGGTGACCTTCGGATCCGCCACCGTGCCGGCCACCGCCAGGTCGACCGAAACCTTGCCGCCCATGCGCTGGGCCGAGGCAGCCAGGAAGTCGTTGTAGCGCGACAGCTCCGTCCGGCCATTGATCTTGGCGCTGACCGGCCCCTGGATCACCGGCGACATCGTCTCCGGATTCAGCGCCAGGGGCGTGTCGGCCTCGGCGTTCAGGTCAACCGCACCGTCGGCGGTATGGGCCGCCAGGGTGCTGCGCAGCCGCCCGCCGCGCCAGGCGGCGGTCAGGGTGGCGTCGGCGTTCAGCCGCCGGTCGGCGCTGTTCTTGACCTCCAGCGTCTTTTTCTTGGCCGGGGTGGTGTCGGCGCCGGTGGCGTTGGCCGGATTGTTGGCGACGGTCGCGCTGACGGCGGGCTTGCCGTCGGGCGTGGCCTCGGGTGCGGTGCCCGGCGCCTCGGTTGCCCCGCTGTCCAGGGTCACGGCCAGTTGCTGCATGGACAGGCCGCGGATGCTGACGGTGGCGTCGGCCGTGGGGTTGGCGGCGGTGCCGCTGGCCGTGACCTTGGCGTCCAGGGTGCCGGCCAGGGTCAGCGCCGGGTCGGCCAGGGCGGCCAGCGCCAGCGGCAGGGCCGTCGCCTCCACCTGCGCCGTCACCTCCTTGCCGTTCAGCGCCAGGTCGGCGCGGATGCGGCCGGTGCCCAGCGCCACGTCCAGGCCCTTCACCGCCACGCTGCCCTTGGCCACGGTGATGGTGGCGGGGGCGGCCAGCTTCAGGGTGGTCTGGTCCAGGCGGCCGTCCAGCTGGTCCAGCCGCGCCACGGTGGGCCCTCGCGCCTCCTTCGGCGACCGGGGCTCCGGCGCCTGGGTCAGGTGGCCGGCGCTTTCCACCTGGAAGGCGCGGCGGCGGCCCACGCTGCCCACGCCCGTGGTGCCGTCCAGGGCCAGGGTGATGTCGCCCTCGCCCAGCGTGCCGCGCCAGGCGGCGGTCACCTTGTTGACCAGCACCTGGCCGGCCTCGATGCCGTCGGCCGCCAGGGTGACGTTGGGGCGGGGGCTGCCCAGCACGTCGTCGACATGGCCGCTCAAGGTGGCCTGATGGATGCGCTGGTCCTCCACCACCAGCTCGTCCAGCACCACCTTCAGGTCCACGCCCTGGGTGGCGCCCCTGGCGGGCGCGGGGGGCGGCGGGGCGGGCTGGCCTTTCTTCGCCTTGGGCTGCTGGGCCTTGGCTTGCCGGACGGCACGCGCGGGCGCCGGGGCGGCCGCGGCGGCGCCCAGCACGATGTCGGCCTTGGCGCGGCCCGCCAGGCGCGTGCCGGCCAGGGCGCCCAGGCTGGACAGGTCGGGGAAGGTTGCGGCCAGCTTGCCGGTGGCCAGCCGCCGGTCCAGGTCGGCGTCCAGCCCGCCCTCCAGCTTGTTCGGGCCCAATGCCGCCGCCAGGTCGCGCACGGTCAGGCGGGGCCCCGTCTTGACCACATGGGCGGCCACGCTGGCCGGGTTGCCCACCACCTGGCCGCTGCCCTTCAGGTCGGCCGTCAGGGTGTTGTCCTTCAGCGTGACGTTGCCGGCCAGGTCGATGGCGCCGGTGCGCACGGTCAGCGGGGTGACCGCCACGTCCTTGCCGTCCAGGGTGGCGCGGACCTTGCCGCTGATCTCCGCCCGGCCGGCCAGCAGCGCGTCCTCCGTCGGCTGGCCGGTGCGCAGGTCGGTCGCCTGCACGGACAGCGTGCCCTCGGCCACGCCGTCGGCCACCGTGCCCTCCACCGTCGCCGCCACGTGGCCGGTGATGATGTCCTCGGGCGCCGGCTTCGCGCTGGGCGGTTCCTTGCCGCCGGTGCCGCCCCCATTGGCCAGGGCCATCAGCGTGGCCAGCTCGCCATCGGCCAGCTTCAGGCTGCCCTTGGCCTGGCGGCCCCAGGCCTGGGCGCTGCCGCTGCCTGTCAGGTGGCCGATACCGCCCGTGAGGTCCAGCTTGTCCACCTGGATGTTGCCGCTGGCGCGGTCCAGCGCGCCGGTCAGGGCCAGGTCGGCATGGTCGGTCAGGGCCGGGGGCAGCCCGGGCGCATCCAGACCCTGCAGCTTGGACGTAAGGTCCAGCAGCAGGCGGGTGCCGTCCTCCTGCAGCTTGGTGGTGGCGGTCAGGTGGCGCACATGGGCGTCGTTGTAGCCCAGTTCCTCCACCGTCAGGTCGGCAGTCACCATGCGCTGCTTCTTGGCGCCGGCCTTGCCCGCCGCCGGGTCGGTGGTGTGCAGCACGGCGTCCAGCTTGCCCAGCGCCAGGCCGGGCACGGCGGGGGACAGGGCCTCCGGCGCCGCCGGCACCAGTTGCAGGGTCAGGTCGCCACCCTTGTCCTTCAGGCTGCCCTTGGCTGTGACGCGACCGAAGGCGGCGGCCAGATCCAGGCTTTCCAGGGTGATGGTGCCGTCATCGGCCAGGGTGGCGGCCGTCTGCAGGGTGGCGGCGTCGCCCGACATCCACACCAGATTGTCGGGCAACAGGCGGCCGGGGGCGGCCTTCAGGTCCAGGGTGACACGCTTGGCCTTGCCCTTGGGCCGGTCTAGGCCCACGTCGGCCACCAGGGCCACGGCGCGCGGGGTGATGCTGCCGCCATCGGCGGCCTTGGCCGCCTGCGGCGTCTCCTTCAGGTCCAGGTGCGCCTGGAACCGGTCCAGCGGCCCGCTGCCCGTCAGGTCCAGGGTCAGCGGCCCCAGTTCAGGGTGGCCGGCCAGGCGGGCCACCAGGCCGCCCGCCTCCTCCTGCCCGCGCAGCTCCAGGGTCAGGCTGCCGGGGCTGGTCAAGCCGGGTGCCGTGAAGCGGGCGGTCAGCTCGCCATGGGCGGCCCCGCCGTCCAGCTGCGTCAGGGTCAGGCGGCTGTCGCCGTCCAGGTTGGGCCCCAGCCGCACCGTGCCGCTGGTGGACAGCGCCGCCCCCTGGCCGCCGGCCAGGCTGGGCGCCAGCTCGATGCGCGGCAGGTCCAGGCGGGCCAGGGTGATGCTGAAGGGCAGGGTCAGGGGATTGGCGTCGTCCTTGACCGTGCCGTCCGGCGGCGGCTCCAGCGAGGGGGCCGGCTGGGCCACCCAGATGCGCCGGGCGCTGAGCGCGTCCACGGCCAGTTCGCGGTGGGCCAGGGGCAGCAGCCGCCAGTCGAGCGCCGCGTCCTCCACCAGCAGCCAGGGCTTGCCGGTGATCAGATCCACCAGGGTGGCGCGCGCCACCCGGGGGTGGAAGGGCAGGCCCGACAGGCCCTCCACCTTCAGGCCCGGCACATTGGCCTCCGCCTGGCGGGTGGCGAAGGCACGGCCGGAGCCCGTGTCCATCCACCACAGGCCGATGCCCGCCGCGGCGGCCAGGCCGGCGACGATGCCCAGGATGGCGAAGGCCGCGACATGGCCAGCCGACAGCAGGCGCCGTCCCCAGGAACGGTGAGGGGGCGGCGGGGCGGGGGCGGGACCGGGCGGTGGAAGGGTGTCGGACATGCCGGGTTCCGTCAGAAGGACTGGCCGATGCTGACGTACAGCTGCCACATGCTGTCGCCGCTGCGGCGATCCAGCGGCACGCCCACGTCCAGGCGCAGGGGACCGAAAGAGGTGAAATAGCGCACGCCCAGGCCGGCGCCCCAGCGCATGCCCTGGCTCAGGTCCGGATAGGCGGATTCGAAGACGTTGCCGCCGTCGATGAAGGGCACCAGGCCGATGGTGTCGGTCAGGCGGATGCGCAGCTCGGCGCTGGTCTCGATCAGCGAGCGGCCGCCGGTGGGGTCGTTGTTGACGTCCAGCGGGCCGACCTTCTGATAGGCGTAGCCGCGAACCGAGCCGCCGCCGCCGGCGAAGAACCGCTTGTCGGCCGGCACCAGGGCCAGCGAGCCGCCGAAGACGGCGCCCAGGTTCACCCGCGCCGCGAAGACATAGGCTTTGGCGTCGTCCAGCGCCCAATAGCCGCTGCCGCCGGCCTTGCCGATGACGAAGGTGCCGCTGTCGCCGAAGGGGCTGAAATAGGGAATGAGGCCGGTGTTCCAGCGATAACCCTGCGTGGGGTTCAAAAGGTTGTCGGTGTTGTCGAAGTTCAGCGTCACCGGCACGCCCACCAGGGTGTTGTCGGTGGTGGTCAGCACGCCGTTGCCCGTCAAGTCCTGCCGGATGGAGGACTGCTCCAGCGTCACGCCGGCGCTGGCCGTCAGATGGGGCGTCAGCGGGTGGGTGACGATGGCGCCCAGGGTGATGGCGTCGCGGGAATAAGCCTCGGGATGTTCGGAAACCGCCAGCGCCGACAGGTTCAGCGTGGTGTCGGTTTCCAGGAAGTCGGGCTTTTTCAGCGTGCTGCCCAGGCTGTAGTCCAGCCCGTCGGAATCGCGGAACTTCTTGCGGGCGATGCCGCCGATGGACCCGGTGACGGTCAGCGCCTCCGCCCCGCCCAGGAAGTTGCGGTCGCCCCAGGTGGCGGTGGCGGCCGCCCCGTCGGTGGTGCCGTAGGTCAGGCCGGTGTTGACGAAGTGGCGATCCCGTTCCTCCATCTGGCCCAGCATGGGAACCTCGCGCGACCCGTCCGGCTGCACCGTGCCCGGCACGTCGTCCAGAACCACCCGCACCTGGGAGAAGACGCCCAGGTCCGTCAGCTTGTTGCGGGCGGTATCGACCTTGGCCGGGTCGTACACGTCGCCCGGCTTCCACGGCAGGCGGCCATAGGCGACCTCGGGGTCCAGGCGGCCCAGCCCGGTGAAGGTGGTGGGGCCGAAGCGCACCAGCGGCCCCGGGTCCAGGGTGAAGGCCACAGCCATGGTGTGGGCCTGCACGTCCACCGCCAGGTCGCGCTGTCCCACCTTGGCACGGGCGTAGCCGCGCGTCGCCATCAGGGGCGTCACGGCCGCCTCCGCGTCACGGATGGCCGGCCCCCGGGCGGGGTCGCCCGGCTTCAGGTGCAGCTTGCCCAGGTCCAGCGGGCCGCCGGGGGGCGGGGAGCCGTCGGTCTGGGTCAGGGTGATCTTGGAGATCGTGTAGCGCTGGCGCGGTGTCACCTCGATGACCACGGCCACCGGTTTGGCGTCGGCGTCCACCTTCACCATGACGCTGCCGTCGAAATAGCCTTCGGAACGCAATGCGGCCGCCAGCTTGTCGTAATCGTTGTCGATGCGCTTCTCCAGGCCCAGCAGCGACGACGGCGGATCGTTCTGCAGGGTGATGAGGGAAGAGGCGCTGCGCAGCACGTCCATCAGGCCGTCGTCGGCCTCAACCCCCGGGGCCGGGTGGAAATCCACGGTGTAGGTCGCCGGTGGTGGCTCCGCGTCCGGCTGGCCGGCAGGGGCGGCGTCGGGCGCCTGCTCCGCCTTGCGCGCCAGCACGGCGCCGGGCGTGTCCGCATCATTGGACGAGTCCGCGGGCGTGTCGGCGGTCTGGGCCGCGCCTTGAGGGCGTCCGTCCTTGGTCGCATCCTCAGCGGCCGCGTCGTCGGGCTTGGACGGCGGTGTGGCGGGCGACGGCGCCGGCTGGGCCGCGGGCGCATCTTGGGCGTATCCCTGCGCGGACCAGCACACCAGGGGCAGGGCCAAGCTCAGGGAGGGGAGCAGCGCCAAGGCGATCGGGCGGACCGGCACTCGGTGCTGAAGACGGGGGGCGGCGAAGGGCGACGCGGGCTCCAACGGCTGCGGGTGGTCGGGCGGGCTTTGGGGCCAGGCGGATGACGGGCCGGGGCGGGGCGCCCGGGCGGGGGTTTTGCCTCCTTGTTTTTCGACCCATCCGCTGGCGGGCAGCGTTAAGTCTTTGTGACGCACCGGGGCCGGCCCAGGTGCCCCGAGTGAGGAAAAAGGGCCGGCGGACATGAGCTTAACCAACAAGATCGTGGCAAATTTATAGTCTGCCTTGCGGTACCCGTAACCCCCTCTTGCGTCCAACCCCCTTCGGCAGGCCTTTCTCCCGACCCTGCCAATAGCTATATTCCGCCTCGTGAAACCCGGTCCCGGCGCCGATGCGTCAGGGGGCGGGCTTTTGTTTTTGGGCCATCGCCAGGCGCACGTCGCGTTTTTGGACCGGGCCCCAAGCTTCGCGGGATTAGCGTCCAATGGATATGCGTAACATCGCCATCATCGCGCACGTCGACCATGGCAAGACCACCTTGGTTGACGTGCTGCTGCGCCAGTCGGGCGCTTTCCGCGACAACCAGCAGGTCGCCGAGCGCGCCATGGACAGCAACGACCTGGAGCGTGAGCGCGGCATCACCATCCTGGCGAAGTGCACCAGCGTCCTGTGGGAAGGCACCCGCATCAACATCGTCGACACCCCCGGCCACGCCGACTTCGGCGGCGAGGTGGAGCGTATCCTGAGCATGGTCGACGGCGTCATCCTGCTGTGCGACGCCGCCGAGGGCCCGCTGCCGCAGACCAAGTTCGTGCTGGGCAAGTCGCTGAAGCTGGGCCTGAAGCCCATCGTCGTCATCAACAAGGTCGACCGTTCCGACGCCCGTCCGGACGAAGTGCACAGCGAGGTGTTCGACCTGTTCGCGGCGCTGGACGCCAGCGACGAGCAGCTGGACTTCCCGACCCTGTTCGCCTCGGGCCGCAACGGCTGGGCGGCGGAAAGCCTGGACGCCCCGCGTGAGGACATGCGCCCGCTGTTCGAGCTGGTGCTGCGCCACGTGCCGGCGCCCAAGGTGGACGTCGACGCTCCCTTCACCATGCTGGCCACCACGCTGGAAGCCAACCCCTACCTGGGCCGTCTGCTGACGGGCCGCATCCAGACCGGTGTCGCCCGCGCCAACATGGCCATCAAGGCCCTGACCGCTGACGGCAAGCTGATCGAGCAGGGCCGCATCTCCAAGCTGCTGGCTTTCCGCGGGCTGGAGCGCGTGGGCGTGGAAGAGGCGCAGGCGGGTGACATCGTCGCCATCGCCGGCCTGACCAAGACCACCGTGGCCGACACCATCTGCGAGCCGCTGGTGTCCGAGCCGCTGGCCGCCCAGCCCATCGACCCGCCGACCCTGGCCATGACCTTCAGCGTCAACGACAGCCCGCTGGCCGGCCGCGAAGGCGACAAGGTCACCAGCCGCATGATCCGTGACCGCCTGATGCGCGAGGCCGAGGGCAACGTCGCGCTGCGGGTGCGCGAGACCGAGAACGCCGACGCGTTCGAGGTGGCCGGCCGTGGCGAATTGCAGCTGGGCATCCTGATCGAGAACATGCGCCGCGAAGGCTATGAGCTGTCGATCTCCCGTCCCCGCGTGCTGCTGAAGACGGATGAGAACGGCCAGCGCATGGAGCCGATCGAGGAAGTGGTGGTCGATGTGGACGAGGAATTCTCGGGCGTCGTCGTCCAGAAAATCTCCGAGCGGAAGGGCGACATGCTGGAGATGCGTCCGTCCGGCGCCGGCAAGGTCCGCCTGGTGTTCCACGTGCCGTCGCGCGGCCTGATCGGTTACCAGAGCGAGTTCCTGACCGACACCCGCGGCACCGGCCTGATGAACCGCCTGTACCACGGTTACGCCCCGTACAAGGGCCCCATCCAGGGCCGGCGCAACGGCGTGCTGATCTCCAACGGCGAGGGTGAGGCCGTGGCCTACGCCCTGTGGAACCTGGAAGATCGCGGTCCCATGATGATCGAGCCGGGCGCCAAGGTGTACCAGGGCATGATCATCGGCGAGCACAGCCGTGGCAACGACCTGGAAGTGAACGTCCTGAAGGGCAAGCAGCTGACCAACATCCGCGCCGCCGGCAAGGACGAGGCCGTGCGCCTGACCACGCCGATGGACATGTCCCTGGAAAAGGCCCTGGCCTACATCGAGGACGAGGAGCTGGTTGAAGTGACGCCGAAGTCCATCCGCCTGCGCAAGCGCCTGCTGGACCCGACCGACCGCAAGCGCGCCCAGAAGCAGGCCGAAGCCGGCTGATCGCTGGCCCTTCCGGTTTGATCAGTTCGAAGCCCCGTCCACCCACCGGTGGGCGGGGTTTTCGTTTAAGGACGCGCCGCGCACGAACGTCCAATACCGGTGTGCCGGTGGGGCGGCATGGTGCCGCCCACATCAAACCGGAGACCGTCATGCCGCCCACCCCCATCCGCTTCGCCGACAAGTTCGCCCTGTTCACCGAGCAGTGGCAGCCCAAGGTGGTGGCGGAAATGAACGACTATCAGTTCAAGCTTTCGCGCCTCGAGGGCGACTTCCTCTGGCACGCCCATGCCGACACGGATGAGACCTTCATCGTGCTGGAGGGAACGCTCCGCCTGGACTTCCGCGACGGCGCCATCACCCTGGGTCCTGGTGAGATGGCCGTGGTGCCCAAGGGCGTGGAGCACAAGCCCTCGGCCGAGGCGGAGGTGAAGCTGCTGCTGATCGAACCGCGCGGCGTGGTCAACACGGGCGACGCCGGCACGGGTGAGCGCACGGCGCTGAACGACGTGTGGATTTAAGCGACCACCCTGCGAATATCTGCTGTCTCCAGCACCGCCTGGGGTGCTCCTCTCTCGGCGGCGTTCAGCATGGCCTGGCCGATCTCCACCGTGGTCAGCACCTGGTTGGGGAACAGGCGGCGGGCCAGGGGCAGCAGCGGCGCCGTCAGTGTGTAGAACAGGCGGTAGGCCCGCGTCTTGGACCGGGCGCCGTGCAGGGGCGGGATCAGGCCGGGGCGGAACAGGTACACCGCCTTGAAGGGCAGGCGCCGCAAATCGTTTTCCGTCCGGCCCTTGACCCTTGCCCACATGGTGCGCCCCCGCTCCGTCCCGTCCGTGCCGGATCCGGAGACGTAGATGAAGGTCATGCCCGGGTTCAGGCGGGCCAGGGTGCGCGCCACCTCCAGCGTCAGGCCGTGGGTGATGCGGGTATAGGCGTCCTCGGTCATGCCGGATGAGGAGACGCCCAAGCAGAAGAAGCAGGCGTCATAGCCGGCCAGCAGCCCGTCCAGCGTTTCCCACCGGTCCATGGCCGGGTGGGTCAGTTCCGACAGCCTGGGGTGGGTCACGCCGGTCGCGGTGCGGCCCACGGCCAGGACCTGGGTGACCCGGGGGTCGTGCAGGCATTCCCGCATGACCCCCTGGCCCACCATGCCGGTCGCCCCGAACAGGATGACCTTCATGGGGCTGTCCTCACGACTGACGGGCGGCGGGCGGGGTGAGAACCGCCTGGGGCGCCGTCTCCGGCAGGGCGGGGACGGGGCCGTCATAGGCCACGTCGGTGGAGCGGCTGACCGCTTCCCACGCCGCCAGCTGGGCCGCGCGCTGGCCATCGGCCAAGCCAAAGTAATGCAGGGCGTCGCTGCCCAGCAGCAGGTGCGGGGGCAGGGTGGGGTGGTCGGCCAGGCGCAGGATCAGCTGGGCGATCTTGGCCGGGTCGCCGGCCTCATTGCCGATATAGGGCTTGAACATCTCCACCAGCGCGCCCACCGAGGTCTGGTAGTCCGGCATGATGGCCGGCGTGTCGCGCAGCGAGCGGGTGCCCCAGCCGGTGCGCATGCCGCCGGGCTCCAGGGCGCAGATCTGGATGCCCAGTGGGTTGATCTCCCCCGCCAGAACTTCCGTCAGGCCACCCACGGCCCATTTGGCCGCCTGGTAGGCGCTGAGCCCCGGCCGGCCCAGCCGCCCGCCGACGGATGACACCTGCAGGATGTGGCCGGCGCGCTGGGCCCGCATCACCGGCAGGGCGGCATGGGTGACGTTGACCACGCCCATCAGGTTGGTGTCGATCTGGGCGCGGAAGACCTCCAGGTCCATCTGTTCGAACGGGGCGACGTCGGCATAGCCGGCGTTGTTCACCACCACGTCCAGGCGGCCGAAGGCCTCCACCGTCAGGGCCACGGCAGCGCGGGCGGCGGCCGCGTCGGTCACGTCCAGCGCCAGGGGGCGCACCTGGTCGCCATACCGAGCGTGCAGGTCGGCCAGCCGCTCCGGCTGGCGGGCGGTGGCCACCAGGCGGTGACCGGCGGCCAGCACGGCCTCGGCGATATCGCGGCCCAGGCCGGCGGCGCTGCCGGTAACCAACCAAACTTTTGAAACGTTGCTCATGATGAAGACTCCATAGGTGGAAGAAAAATTGAGCGATCAATCACTCATTTATCAGGCAGGGAACGGGCATGAGCCCGGTGGATACGCCTCGGCCTTTAGCGGCTGAGGGCGTTCCAGAGGGCGTCGAAACCGGCGGCGCGGTAACGCTCGGCGCTGTCGGGCTGACGCAGGATGAAATCCATGGTGGTTTCCGCCAGCGAGGTCAGGATGGCGGCCACGAAGTCAGGGGGCTGGTCCCGCATCAGGCCTTGGGCCACGCCCTCCCGCACCACGCCGTCGATGCGGGCGAAACCCTCGCTGCCCAGCGCCCGGGTCTCGGGTGTCAGGCGGTCGGACACCATCAGCTGGGCCATGGCGCGGCGTTTGGCCGGGTCGCGCACGCCCCAGTCGACATAGCGGTCCCAGATGTGGCGCACCCGGTCGCGCAGGGGGCCGTCGGCGGGATAGGCGGCCATCATGGCGTCGCGCAATTCCGCCTTCAGCGCCAGGTACAACTGGTTCAGCAGCAAATCCTTGGTGGCGAAGTAGGTGAACAGGGTGCCCTCCGCCACCCCGGCCAGGCTGGCGATGCGGGCGGTGGGGGCGCCCAGGCCCTGGTCGGCGATGACCTGGACAGCCGCCGCCAGGATGGCGTCGCGCTTCTCTTCGCTTTTGGGCCGGGCCATGGGAACCACCAAGGGGAATAAAGAGTGAGTGAGCACTCAATATAGCGACCTTGTTTCGAACGCCAAGTGCGCGACGTCACAGGAGAGACGCGTGCGGTGTTTGATCCGAATCAGGGCGGCGCCCGCAGGCGCAAGTTAAGTTTCGACGTAAGGGCGCAACCGCACGCAAGGGTGTTTCGCGCTTTGGTGGTGCGGCGGCTGGTGAGCATGCTTGCGCCCGGATTGGTAAATGGCCGAGACTAGGGGCGGGGGATGACGAAAGGCCGCCCCCACCGGAATTTCCACCGCCTTTCCCGCCGGCCCCGTTAACCTTGACAGGGGCGCCGGTGGGGCGGGCCGCCCTATGATAGACGGGGCATGAAATCGTTCGGGAAGAGAGGAACATCATGGTCGAAGTGGTCATCGCCGGCGCCGCGCGCACGCCCATCGGCAGCTTCAACGGTGCGCTCAGCAGCCTGTCGGCTGTCGCTCTTGGCACCGTGGCCGTCACCGAGGCCCTGCGCCGCGCCCATGTCGACGCCGCCGAGGTGTCCGAGGTCGTGCTGGGCCATGTGCTGAAGGCCGCCACCGGCCAGAACAGCGCCCGCCAGGTGTCCGTCGCCGCCGGCGTGCCGGTGGAGCGCACCGCCTACACCCTGGACCAGGTCTGCGGGTCCGGCCTGCGCGCCGTGGCCCAGGGCTTCCAGGCCATCCGCCTGGGCGAGGCCGAGGTGGTGGTGGCCGGCGGCATGGAAAGCATGAGCCAGGCCCCCCACGCCATCCACCTGCGCAACGGCACCAAGATGGGTGACGCCAGCATGGTGGACACCATGATCAAGGACGGCCTGTGGGACGCCTTCAACAATTACCATATGGGCACGACGGCCGAGAACGTGGCCAAGAAGTGGGAAATCTCCCGCGAGGCCCAGGACGCCTTCGCCGCCGGCAGCCAGCAGAAGGCCGAGGCCGCGCAGAAGGCCGGCCGCTTCAAGGATGAGATCGTCCCCGTCACCGTGCCCGGCCGCAAGGGCGACGTGGTGGTCGAGGCCGACGAATACCCCAAGGCCGGCACCACCGCCGAGACGCTGGCCAAGCTGCGCCCGGCCTTCGCCAAGGACGGCACCGTCACCGCCGGCAACGCCTCGGGCATCAACGACGGCGCCGCGGCGCTGGTGCTGATGACGGCCGAGAACGCCGCCAAGCGCGGGGTGAAGCCGCTGGCCCGCATCGTTTCCTGGGCCACCGCCGGCGTCGACCCATCCATCATGGGCACGGGCCCCATCCCGGCCAGCAAGCTGGCGCTGCAGCGCGCCGGCTGGACCGTTGCCGACCTGGACCTGGTTGAGGCCAACGAGGCCTTCGCCGCGCAGGCCTGTGCCGTGAACAAGGACATGGGCTGGCCCGACGACAAGGTGAACGTCAACGGCGGCGCGATCGCCCTGGGTCACCCCATCGGTGCCTCCGGCGCCCGCGTGCTGGTGACCCTGCTGCATGAGATGCAGAAGCGTGACGCCAAGAAGGGGCTGGTCACGCTGTGCATCGGCGGCGGCATGGGCATCGCCATGTGCGTGGCCCGCGACTGAGTGTTCCCCGGTTGCGAAACCGGGGGCGCCGCCGGCGGATTGATCTTTCCGGCTGCGAAACTAACTAGGTGCCCGTTGGGTGCGGCGCGTTGGTGGTAACACCTCGTGCCGGACCCTCCGGGATCGGGGGCCGGGATGTCGGGCGTATGCCGACCCTCCTTCAAGCGTGATGCTCCATGGTCTTTCTGACTCGGGAAAAAGGGGAGGTTTAGATGACAGCGCGTGTTGCATTGGTGACGGGTGGTACCCGCGGCATCGGTGAAGCCATCTCGGTGGCGCTGAGGGACGCCGGCTACAAGGTTGCGGCCAACTACGGCGGCAACGAGCAGAAGGCGCGCGAGTTCACGGAGCGGACGGGGATCCCCGCCTATCGCTTCGACGTGGCCAGCTTCGAGGATGTGCGGCACGGCATGACCAAGATCGAGCATGACCTGGGCCCGATCGAGATCATCGTCAACAACGCCGGCATCACCCGCGACGGCGTGCTGCACCGCATGGATTTCGAGCAGTGGAACGAGGTCATCCAGACCAACCTCGCCTCCTGCTTCAACACCTGCCGCGTGGCCATCGACGGCATGCGGGCGCGCGGCTTCGGCCGCATCGTCAACATCGGCTCGATCAACGGCCAGGCCGGCCAGTACGGCCAGGTGAACTACGCCGCCGCCAAGTCCGGCATCCATGGCTTCACCAAGGCCATGGCGCAGGAAGGGGCGGGCAAGGGCGTGACGGTCAACGCCATCGCCCCGGGCTACATCGACACCGACATGGTGCGCGCCGTCCCGCCCAACGTGTTGGAGAAGATCGTCGCCAAGATCCCCGTCGGCCGCCTGGGCAAGGCGGAGGAGATCGCCCGCGGCGTGCTGTTCCTGGTGGCGGACGACGCCGGCTTCATCACCGGCTCCACGCTGTCCATCAACGGCGGTCAGCATATGTATTGAGAGTTCCCTCAGGCGCCGGGCGGCGGCATCCGCCGCCTTGGCTTGTCCTCGCGTTTCAGTCCGCTACGCTTCCCAAAACGCTCCGGCGGCCGCGGTCGCGACCTGGGAAATTTGGGGAAGAGGACGTGCCGCGAGGCATTAGCCTGGGGTGCATGCCTTGAGGTATGACAGGGGCGGGTCCGGTGACGGGCCCGCCCTTTGTCTTGGATGCCCCATGTCCGACCAGCCGTCCGCCTCACCGCATCTTTACCCTGACCAGCCCCGCGTGGGCGTCGGCGTGCTGGTATGGAAGGGGGACCAGCTGCTGCTGATCCGGCGGGCCAAGGCGCCCCTGGCCGGGGAATGGTGCCTGCCGGGCGGCAGCCAGGAATTGGGCGAAACCCTGTTCCAGACGGCGGCACGCGAGGTGCGGGAGGAAACCGCCGTTGCCTGCCGGCCCTACACCGTGCTGACGGCGGTGGACGGCATCACCCGCGACCCGCGTCCCCAGGGTGCCGGGCCGGAGGTGGAGCCCCGCGTGCGCTTCCACTTCACCATCGTGGAAATCATGGCGGAGTATGCGGGCGGTGAGCCCCAGGCGGGCGATGACGCGGCGGCGGCGCTGTGGGCCGATCGTGAGGCCTGCGAGCGGCTGGTGACCTGGCCCTCGATCAAGGCGGTGGTGGATCTGGGCTGGGTGGCGCGGGCGGCTGCGGGGCGGGGGGAATAGGCATGGTCGGCACAGTGGGGAACGACGCGACGGCAGTGGGCGGCATGACCGCCCGGCGGGCCACCCTCATCGGTGCCAGCGCCATCCTGCTGTGGTCCACCCTGGCGCTGCTGACCACGCTGACCGGCCCCATCCCGCCGTTCCAGATCGAGGCGGTGGCCTTCGCCGTGGCGGGCCTGGTCGGCATCGTCTGGATGGCGGCGCGCGGCCGGTCACCCTGGGCGGCATTGCGCCAGCCCCCCGTCGCCTGGCTGCTGGGGGTAGGGGGGCTGTTCGGCTATCACTTCCTGTACTTCCTGGCGCTGAAGTCGGCGCCGGCGGCGGAGGCCAACCTCATCAACTATCTGTGGCCCCTGCTGATCGTGCTGTTCGCCGGGCTGCTGCCGGGGGAGCGCCTGGGCCGCCGCCAGGTGCTGGGCGCCCTGGTCGGGCTGGCGGGCACCGGTCTGCTCATCACCGGCGGCCGGGGTATCGCCATCGACCCCGCCTATCTGCCGGGCTTCCTGGCCGCTGCCGGGGCCGCCGTCACCTGGGGCGTCTATTCCGCCCTGTCGCGCCTGCTGGGCGCCGTGCCCACCGACGCCGTGGCCTTCTTCTGCCTGGCTACGGCGGCGCTGTCGGCCCTCTGCCATTGGGGATTGGAGGCGACGGTGGCGCCCGACGCCGGGCAGTGGACCTTGCTGACGCTGATGGGCTTGGGGCCCGTGGGGGCGGCCTTCTTCGTCTGGGACATCGGCATGAAGAAGGGCGACATCCACACCCTGGGCGCGCTCAGTTACGCCACGCCGCTCCTGTCCACCCTGCTGTTGATCCTGGCCGGCCGGGCCCAGCCCAGCGGCGTGGTCGCCGCCTCCTGCCTGCTCATCATCGCCGGTGCTGTCGTCGCCAGCTGGAAGCCCCGCCGGCGCTGAAACTTTTCGCACATATAGCGCTTGCGCACGGGACCCGCATCCGCTACGTTCCGCGCCGCTTCGCCAGCCGGCCCCTTTCCCGTTCGACAGCAAAACGGGGGCCGGACACGGGAATGGATACGGAGAGGTGCCGGAGCGGTCGAACGGGGCGGTCTCGAAAACCGTTGTACCAGCGATGGTACCGTGGGTTCGAATCCCACCCTCTCCGCCATTCACTGAAGCGTTTCAATATCTTAAATGACGCTGTGCGCCCGGGCCGGGGATTTTGTCCTCTCGGCGTTGCCGGGAAGTCCGCCGGGCCGGTTCATTTCCGGCACTCGACGCACAGGCTTTCCATGATGCGCACCGGCTGCTGCGGCTCGACCTCGAAGATGTTCTCCACGTACTCGCTGCTGGCGTAGAGCGTTCTCTTGACGTGGGTGAAGCCTACGTGCTCCAGCACCCATTTCAGGGTGTCGAAGTCATAGCCGCACCTGTGGTCGTGATTGTGCAGCATGCCCATGAAGATGGCGGCATTGGTCACGTATAGAGCGGGGTCGAGCGCCTCCTTCACGTATTCCTCAAGGAAGAAGCGATCGTTGTTGATGTAGGCCTTGGCCCATTTCTCCAGGTCGGGGACCAGGATGCGCATCTTTCCGCCGTCGGCCAGCTTCGCATGGCATTCCTTAAGAAAGGTGATGCCGTCGGTGTAGCTGATGTGTTCCAGGAAATGGCTGTGGTAGATCAGATCCAGTGAACCATCGAGGGCGGGTATTCCCTCCCTCAGGTCATGGTTCATCATGAATGTCCCTTCAATGTTGTTGAGATCTTTGTACACGCCGCCATTTTGTAAATTTGGCCAATATCCTATGTTAAGGAATCCCCGATACAACATGGTGCCGCAGCCGAGATTATATTTCTTGAATGTATTCGACAGCGTCATCCATTGCGGATCCATTATATGATTTCCCTCCGTTGGGCTTGCGACGCGGAAAAACAGGAAGAAGAAATGAGTTTAGCGGCGGTCAAATGGGGCATCAGTGCGGCTATTTTTTAAAATCTATAGAGAGACTCATGGTTTAGCAACCGGCTGGGAGATGGCCCGCCCCCGAGGGGACGGGCCATCCAGGCGGGGGGTATCAGCAGGGGGGCGATCAACCGCTCCGGCATCACGGCAGCAGCAGCAAGGCCCCGGTCGTGCGGCCGGCCTCCAGCGCGGCGTGGGCCTGTGCCGCCTCGGCCAGCGGATAGCTGCCGCCGATGTCGGCGGTCAGGCCCCGTGCCAGCTGAGCCATCACTTCGGTGGCGGCCGCGTGGTAGATGCCGATGTCGGCCAGGCGGGCCAGGATGCTGGGCCGGGTGAAGGTGACGCCACGGTCGCGGGCCAAACCTTCCGCCGCCTCCACCGCGACCGGGCCGCCGGCTCGGCCGATGCTGGCCACCGTGCCGCCCGACCGTGTGGCGGCGATGAACCTCGGCAGCGCGTCGCCGCCCACGCCGTCGATGGCGTAATCCACGCCCCGGCCGCCGGTCAGCGACGCGACCTCGGCCGCCACATCGGCGTCGCGGCCGATGATGACGGCATCGGCGCCGTGGTGGCGGGCCAGGGCCGCCTTCTCCGCCGTGCTGGCGGTGCCGATGACCCGGGCGCCCAGCTGCCGGGCCCAGCGCGTGACCATGATGCCCAGACCGCCGGCAGCGGCGGAGACCAGCAGCACGGTATGAGGCCCCACCGCATGGGTCGCGGCCAGCAGCATCTGCGTCGTCAATCCGCGCAGCAGCGATGCGGCGGCATCCCGGCTGGACACGGCGTCGGGCAGGGGCAGGGCGCGGTCGGCCGGCAGCAGGCGGGTGCTGGCATAGCCGCCGGCGGTCCCGGCATAGGCCACGCGCTGGCCCACCGTCAGGCCGGTGACCCCTGCGCCCAGCGCCTCGATCACGCCCACGCCCTCCACCCCCGGCACGTTGCCGGGCAGGGGGTACAGGCCCCGGCGGTGATAGGTGTCGACGAAGTTGACGCCGATGGCCTGGTGGCGCAGGCGCACCTCGCCCGCCCCCGGTGCCTGGGGATCGCGCGGCGTTACGCGCAACTGGTCGACGCCGCCCGGGGCGGCCACGGTGATTACGATGTCCGTGGGATTGGTGCCAGAGGGATGCGTGCTGGGGGAATGCATGTCCAGATCGTGCTGGTCTAGAGAATGCGTATGGGGGCGGTTCATGTCTGGCCTCCTTCAAAGCCGGTTTGACGATGATCGAGATTGTCGCGCCCCGTCTTTGGTGAGAAAATTCCCGAAGTTTTACCAATATATGTGCAGAAATTAACGGAAGGCGGCGCCGTGGACCGGGCCATGGACTGGGAGGATCTGCGCCATTTCGCGGCCTTGGCCACGGGCGGCAGCCTGTCGGCGGCAGCCCGCGCGCTGGGGGTGGAGCATGCCACCGTCGCCCGGCGGGTGGCGGCCCTGGAACAGGCGCTGGGTCTCAAGCTGGTGGACCGGCGCGGCCGCCGCCTGGCCCTCACGGCGGAGGGGGAGCGCATCGCCGCCGTGGCGGACCGCATGGCCCGGGATGCCCGGGCGGTGCGCCGCCTGGCCGACGGCGCCCGGTCCGACATCGCGGGCACCATCACCATCAGCGCCCCGCCGGCCCTGGCCGTGCTGGTGCTGGCGCCCGTGCTGGCCACCTTGCGCCGGCGCCACCCAGCTCTGACCCTGACCCTGCTGGGGGAGGTGCGCAGCGCCTCGCTGGAGCGGCGAGAGGCCGACATCGCCGTGCGCATGAGCCGGCCGATGGAGGGTGACCTCACGGCGCGCAAGTTGGCGCCCTTGCCCTTTCACTTTTACGCCACGCCCGCCTACCTGGCGGCCACGGCGCCCGCCGATTGGGTCTTCATCGGCAGCGCCGCCCCCTTGGACCGGTCCCCGCAGCAGCAGGCGCTGGAAGGGCTGGCGGCCGGCCGGCCCACGGTCTTCCACGGCAACACGGTGGAGATTCAGCAGGCCGCCGCCGCCAGCGGCATGGGCGTGGCGCTGCTGCCCGACTTCATGGCGGCGGACGACCCTCGCCTGGCCGCCGTGCCCGGTCCGCCCGTCCTGTCGCGCGACATGTGGCTGGTGGTGCACAGCGACATGACGGCATCCGCCCCCATCCGGGCGACGCTGCGCTGCCTCCGGGAGGAGATCGCGGGAAGGGTGGCGCGACACGCGTGACCCTCCCGCCGCCATTGCCTATTCGAAGGCCTTGATGAAGTCGTCCGGCTTCCAGTCGGCGATGACCTTGAAACTGACCACGTTCAGATAGGCGCTCGGATGCTTGGAGCCGGCGAGGACCTCGTCCCACACGGCGCGTGCCTCCTCCGGCAGGCGACCGAAGAGATAGGCGGCGGCATAAACGCGCACGCCGTCATCCTCGTCCTTCAACAGTGGCACCAAGGCCATGCGTCCCTCAGGGACACCCGTGTCCAGAGCCTGGACGGCGTTGCCCATCTTCGGCAGGCAGGCCTTCATCGTCCGGCGATTGCCCATGATATCGGCATGGAAGTACCGTTTGACCTGGGTGCGGAATTCCTCGATCAGCGCGGCGGCGCTGGCGTCTTTTCCAGTCATAGCGTGGTCCCCTACTTCACCAAGCCGAGGGAGCGCATGACCTCCAGGCCCTTGCGCATCCGTTCCTCGAACGGGGCCGTCTTCAGGTATTCGCGTAGGCTGATGGGCGCGCCCTTATAAGCGGGGCGATTGAAGGCGGCCGTGACTTCCTCATGCAGCAGCCTGGGCACTAGGACGATGTTCCGCGTCGAGTTCACCAGTTCGGCCGGAATGCCGTCGCCAATGGCCGACTGCTCCACGATGTGGTGATAGTCGTAGCCGGGGCCGGCGGAGCCGTACCTCTTCCCCAACGCGTCGATCCCGTCCTCAGGGACCTCGGTCTTCTTGAAGGCGTCGTAGGAGGAGAAGGAAATCTCCTCGCTGGTGACCATCAGTTCCTCCGCGGTGCGCACGCCCGCGTCCGCGAACGCATGAACGGCGGCCACTTCAGCCGCCAGGGACTTCAACCGTCCCCCAAGTTCGGCCAAGTCCACCAAGAGCGCCGCATCACCCAGCACATCAAGCACTGGGACGGCGTTCGAGGCCAGTTCCAGCGCGATACGGCCCAGGCGGCGCCGGGTGAGAAGTTCAATGGCGGTTTGCCGGAATGCCCGCCGCACGGCGCGCTGGGCGGTGGTTTTAACCGCTTCCCGCAAGGCGGCCGTATCCTCCGTTTTGGGTTCGGGGGCGTCGGTTTCCGCCTGGTCCGCTTCGCTGAGTCCGCCATCCTTGGGCCGGAATTGGCCGCCCTTGCCCTCGGGGGATCCTTTCGGCCAGCCGGGATGATCAGGGTCGTCTGGGCTGGCCTTGGCCACGCGGGTGGTGGGTGGCAGGTCAAGGTACTGCGCACCGATGACGGCGCGCGCCAGACGGCCCTCGTTCAGCGCCTGGGCCACGGGCGACAGGCGGGCGTGCAGCCGTCGCGCATCGATCGCCCGTCCGGAGGTCGCCGTGACCAGCGCGTCCAACTCGGCGGCGGGGCGCGGCACCCATCCGGCGCTGGTCTTCACCAGCAGGCGGATGGAATTCCAGAGGGGGCCCTGATCATCGCAAACGACACCGGGCTTCACCTGTGGCGGGGCAAGCCGGTGGCCATACGTGGCGTGGAACGCCCCGTTCATGCCGCTCTCCATCTCTGTATTGACGAAGCGAAATGAGAACATAGAGGGAACGATAAGTCAATTCGGATTCTCGCGCTTTAAGCGCAAAAGGGAACGTGGATACCCACCTGCGGATTCATGGCTATCTCCATCCAAAGTCCATCCTGCCTTCCGTCCGCACTCGCGCCATGCTGCCGCCCGAACTTGGGAGGCGCTTATGGCCAAGGTCATGGGATGGATGGTGTTGGTGGTGACGCTGCTGGCGGGGCGGGCCTGGGGCTCAGCCCCGCCCACCGCCGTGTTCGACGTGCAGTTCGTCAACAGCTCCCCCGCCGACACCACGGCGGAGGAGACGGCGCGGGTGGCGCGGCTGGGGCAGGCGCTGCGGGCGGCGCTGGCGAAATCGGGACGCTACTCCCTGGTGGACATGACGCCGTGGGCCGCCACGCTGGCGGCGAAGCCGGCCCCGCGCGACTGCCCGCCCTGCGCGCTGGAGATCGCAGCCCAGGCGGGGGCCACGGTGGCCGTCATCGCCTGGGTGCAGAAGGTCAGCAACCTGATCCTGAACCTGAACATCAGCATCCGTGACGCCGCCACCGGCCAGGTGCTGAAGGGCGGCAGCGTCGACATCCGCGGCAACACGGATGAGTCCTGGGACCGGGGGCTGAAGTTCCTATTGGAGGAACATGTGTTGGAAGAAGGAAAGTAGGGTTCAGATCGGCTGGTCGAGGGAGGCCGCCAGCGGGGTGAACAGCTTCGGTCCCGTTTCCGTCATGTGCCAGCAATCCTCCAGCCGGATGCCGAATTCGCCGGGGATGTAGAGCCCGGGTTCGTCGGAGAAGCACATGCCGGGCTCCAGCGGTGTGGTGTCGCTTAAGACCAGGTAGGGGGACTCGTGGCCGTCCAGGCCGATGCCGTGGCCGGTGCGGTGCGACAGGCCGGGCAGGCGATAGCCGGGGCCCCAGCCTTCGCCCTCGTAATAGCGGCGCACGGCCTTGTCGATGTCGCCCACGGGAATGCCCAGCTTGGCGGTTTCCAGCGCGATCTCCTGCCCGCGCTTCACCGTGTCCCACACCTTGCGCTGGCGGGCGCTGGGGGTGCCGAAGACCCAGGTGCGGGAGATGTCGGACTGATAGCCGTGCACGGCGCAGCCCACGTCCAGCAGCACGGTGGAACCGTCCTTCACCACCTCCGGCTGGATCGAGCCGTGGGGATAGGCGCTGGCCTCGTTCAGCAGCACCAGGGAGAATTCGGGCCGGCCGCCCAGGGCGGCCGTGGCGCTGTCCACCAATGCTGCGATGTCGGCGGCGCGCATGCCCGGCCGCACATGGGCGTGGGCGTAGCGCAAGGCGGCCAGCGTCACCTCGTTGGCCACCTGCATCAGGGCCAGTTCCGCCGGCGACTTGTGCATGCGGCAGGCTCGGACCAGGGCGTCGCCGGAGACCAGGTCGTAACCCCTGGTCACCTGGCGGATGCCGTCGATGATGAAGAAGCGGGTGGTGGGTTCCACCGCAACCTTGCCCGCCGCCATGCCCCCCGGGGCCGCGCTGATATCCTTCAGGGCCTGGGCCAGGCGCTGGAAGGGGCTTTCATGTTCATCCCAGGCGCGGACGTCGCCGCCCACCTGCAGGGTCTCGCGCACCGACGGTTCCTCGAACGCGGGAGTCACCACGATGACCTGGCCCTTGGCGGGAATCAGGGCGGCGGTGGTGCGTTCGGAGCGGTGCCAGCGGATACCGGTGAAATAGTCCAGGCTGCTGCCCGATTCCACCAGGAAGGCGCCGATGCCCTGGCGGGCCATCAGGTCCTGCAGCTTGGCGATGCGGGCCCGCCGTTCCTCCACCGCGATGGGCTGGGCACCCGTGGTCAGCGACGTCAGGGCGGCGAGGTCGTCGGTGCCGGACGGGGCGGCGGCCCGGGCCGTGAGGGGAGCGGCGGAGAGAGGAAGGGTGGACGCGGCGGCGAGGAAAAAGCGGCGGCTGACCATGGTGAAGCTGTCCCGGATGTTTTTGGCCGGCCCTCCCGACGTCGGTCAAAAGGGGCCGGCGATCTGGCATCCCTCCTACCACAGCGCTGCCTTCTTTTCCCCGTCTTTCCCGATGGATGCGATGGTTTGGATATCTTATGCGGTCGCCGCACGCTGGCTCATAAACTGGCGCAAGCCGTCCTCCATCTCATCCCACACCCGGGCCAGGGCCGGACTTTCGCGCAAGGACTGGGCGTAGCCGGCGACCGCCGCGTGGCGGTCCAGCAGGTGCGTGCGGCCGGAGAAGCGCATCAGGCCCTCCAGCGTATAGCGCACCGGCACCAGCCAGGCGTCGGCGGTGCTGACCCGGCCACCGAAGGCGAAGGAGCCGCGCGCAGCATCCTCGGCCAGCAAGCCGTTCAGCAGGCCGATGCCACTGTCCAGCTTCGCCAGCTGCGCCTGGATGGCGGCCTCATCCGGCGTCTTGCTGTCGAACAGGCCGAACAGGGGAAAGGTCTCGCGCATCACGTAGTTGTCGGCCACGGCCGTCAGCAGGCGCACGCGGGCATGGTCCACCGGGTCGGCGGGACGCAGGGGGACGGCGGGGAAGGCGTCCTCCAGATACTCCACGATCACGGCCGATTCCGGGATGGACCGGCCGTCGTCCAGCACCAGCACGGGCACCCGCACCATGGGGTTCAGCGCCCGGAAGGCAGGGGAGGTGCGCCAGTCCTCCGGCGGGGTTAGGATGTCGACGGCCAGGTCCTTGGCATAGAGGGCGGCGCGGACGCGTGCGGCGAAGGGCGACAGGGCCAGGGAATAGAGTTTCATGGCGGCTCTCCACAGGAATGGGGATCAGGCGGGACGATAGGCTTGGGGAATTTCGTGGGCTTGGAAAAACGCGACCAGGATGGGGAAAACGCGTGCGCCCGGTGACGGCGGCGCCCAAGGGCGTGCTGGCGCCCGGGGCGGCGGCGCAGCGCTTCCGCCTGGGCCGGTATTTGCCGGCCGAGGATCTGGCGGCGGTGGTGGAGCATTACTGGGTGGTCGCCTGGGACCTGACCGGGCAGCCGCCCTATGTCCAGCGCACCTTGCCCTATCCCGCCGTGAATCTGGTGTTCGAACGGGGCCGCACCGCCATCTACGGCCCCATGCACGGCATCTTCGCCTATGAGCTGCAGGGCGCCGGCCGCGTGTTGGGCATCCGCTTTCGCCCCGCCGGTTTCCGCGCCCTGCTGGGGGCCCCCCTGACCACCCTGGTCGACCGCACCCTGGCCCTGGAGGCCGTGTTCGGCGCCGTGGCCGATGGTGCGGAGGCGGCGGTGCTGGCCGCCGAGGATGACGCCGGCATGGTGGCGGTGGCCGAGCCGCTGGTGCGCCGGAGGTTGATGGATGTGCCGGCGACGGTGGTGGAGATCAACCGGCTGGTGGCGCTGGTGGAGGCCGACCGCGACATCCTGCGGGTGGACGACCTGGTCGCACGCTGCGGCCTGGGCGTGCGCGCGCTGCAGCGGCTGTTCGCCGACCTGGTGGGTATGACGCCCAAATGGGTTATCCGCCGCGCCCGCCTGCATGAGGCGGCGCACCGCCTGGGCCAGGGCGAGGCGGTGGATTTGACCACGCTGGCCCAGGATCTGGGCTATTTCGACCATGCCCACTTCACCCAGGATTTCAAACAGGTCATCGGCCAGTCACCCTCCGCCTATCGCGAGGCCTGTGCCCGAAAGAACGACAGCGGGGATAGTCAAGAATGAGTATTCAGGATCGATTGCGCTGGCTGGTGCCGTCGGCGCTCGCGTGGTTCGTGGCGGACCAGGCGACCAAGGCCTGGCTGAAGCAGGTGCTGACCCCGGGGGTGGATCTGACGGCGCTGAACGGCGCCATCCTGGTGACGCCGGTCAACAACCCGGGCGCTTTCCTGAGCATCGGCGCTGGGCTGGACGACCATGCCCGGGGCCTGGTCTTCACCGTCGGCGTGGCCCTGGTCCTGGCTGCCCTGCTGGCGTGGAGCCTGCGGGCGAAATCCCTCAGCCGCATGGAACTGCTGGGCGCCGGCAGCTTCCTGGGCGGGGGCCTGGGCAACCTGCTGGACCGGCTGGTCCAGGGCGGCACCGTGTTCGACTTCCTGAATCTCGGCATCGGATCCGTGCGCACCGGCATCTTCAACGTGGCCGATGTGGGCCTGATGGTGGGCGTGGCCCTGTTCGTGGCCGGCGGCCTGCTGGGCGGGGGGCCGGTGGGTGGTCGGCGGCGAATTTAGTTATTGTCAGCAACTTTTCTGGACATCCACCGTTCCCGCGCGCACCTTGTTCCCGACCGATAAGAATAAACGGGAGAGGAACGTGCTGAACCATGACGCGGTGGCCGCCCCGGCGAACGCCCCGATCGCGGCGCCACAGGCCCCGGCGGGCGGCCTGATCAACCGCACCACGCTGCTGTGCCTGCTGGTCGCCGTCCTGGAGGGGGTGGATCTGCAGGCCGCCGGCGTGGCGGCGCCCAAGCTGGCCCCCGCCCTGCACCTGGCGCCGCAGGAACTGGGCGCCTTCTTCAGCGCCGGCACCATCGGCCTGTTCCTGGGGGCGCTGGTCGGCGGCCGGCTGGCCGACCGCTTCGGGCGCAAGGCGGTGCTGGTGGTCTCGGTCGCGCTGTTCGGCCTGTTCACGGCCGCGACCGCCCTGTCGCCGGACTTCACCACACTCTTCCTCATGCGCCTGGCCACCGGCCTGGGCCTGGGCGGCACCCTGCCCAACTTGGTGGCGCTGGCGGCGGAGAACAGCCCGTCGGGCCGCAGCGGCGGGGCGGTTTCCCTGATGTACGGCGGCATGCCCCTGGGTGGCGCCATCGTCAGCCTGATCGCCGTCTTCGCCGGGATGGGCGGCGGCTTCGACAGTTGGCGCACCATCTTCTATATCGCTGGTGGCGCGCCGCTGCTGGTTCTGCCCCTGCTGATCTGGGCCCTGCCCGATTCGCAGGCCTTTCGCGCAGCCGCGGCGGCGGACGGGGAGGCCCGGCCCGGCGTCCTAGCGATCCTGTTCGGCGGCGGCCGCGCGGTGGAGACGGTGCTGCTGTGGCTGGCCTTCTTCGCCACCCTGATGGTGCTGTACCTGCTGCTGAGCTGGCTGCCCCTGCTGATGACTGAACGGGGATTCACCAAGCCGCAGGCGGCGCTGATCCAGGTGATGCTGAACATTTCTGGAGCCATCGCTTGCGCCGTCACCGGGCCTCTGCTGGATGGTCCCCGGCGCTTCGGCTACGCCATCACCGTTTTCGTCGGCCTTGCGGTCTTCCTGGTGCTGCTGGCCGTGATGCCGGCCAACCTGGCGGTGGCCCTGTTGGTGGGATTGGGCGCCGGCGCCATGGTCCTGACCACCCAGGCCACTCTCTATGCCGCGGCACCCGCCTGCTACCCCACCGCCATTCGGGGCACCGGCGTGGGCGGGGCGGTGGCTGCCGGGCGCCTGGGCTCCGTCGTGGGGCCGCTGCTGGGCGGCGGCCTGGTGCAGGCGGGGCTGTCGGCACCGGATTTGCTGCTCAGCCTCGTGCCCCTGGTGGCGGTGGGCGGCCTGCTGGCGGTCCTGCTGATCCGGCGGCAGGCGCGCCGCCCGGCCTGACCCCCTCGCCAGCCCGCGCGGGAGCGTGTAACGCTGGCCCCCGTGAGAGTTGCGTGGGGGCGTGAATGGGGAAGAAAACGGATATGGTGCTGTCCGTGGCCGACATGGCCGGCACCGTGCTGTTCGCGGTCGAGGGCGCCATGGCCGCGCTGCGCGGGGGGCTGGACCTGTTCGGCGTCATGGTCCTGTCCTTCGCCACCGCGCTGGGCGGCGGTGTGCTGCGCGACCTGCTGATCGGGGCGGCGCCGCCCACGGCCCTGCGCGACTGGCGCTATCCCGCCATGGCCTTCGCCGCCGGGGCGGCCACCTTCACCGGTCATGCCCTGGTGGGCCAGGTGCCGGTGGGGCTGATGACCACCCTGGACGCGGCCGGCCTGTCGCTGTTCGCCGTGGCGGGCACGGAAAAGGCGCTGAACCGCGACATCCCGCCCTTCAGCGCCGTGCTGATGGGCACCATCACCGGCGTCGGCGGGGGCACCCTGCGCGACATCATGCTGGCCCAGGTGCCGGCCATCCTGCGGGTGGACGTCTACGCCACGGCGGCGCTGCTGGGCGCCGCCGTCATGACCGCCGCTATCCGCCTGGGCGTCGCCCCACGCTACGCGGCGCTGGCCGGCGGCGGGGCGTGCTTCGCCCTGCGCATGGTCAGCGTCTGGCAGCACTGGGCCCTGCCCACGGCGATGGGGCTGCAGGGCTGACTCTCAGTCGCGGCCCTGGTCATCCGGGGCGGGCGTGGCCGCGCCAGCCGGGCCATCGGTCTTCGGCTTGGCCTTCAGGGCGTCGGCGGCGGCCTTGTCGATGGGGATCATGCTGTCGATCAGGCAGACCGGCGGCACCGGCATGCCCACCAGGGTCAGCGGGTCGGTGCGGCACAGCTCGTCATTATGGGAAACGTAGGCGAAGCCGTAGAAGCCCAGCCCGGTGCAGCGGCCGGCCAGGTTGATGCGGATGAACTTGGTTCGGTCCTGCATCTCCACCAGGATGGTGCTTTCATCGATGACCTGGGTGCGGCGGATGGTACGGACCGGGATGCACATCTGGCCCCGGTCCTGCGACTCGGCCTTGGCCGTCTGGGTCCCGGGGGCGCCCTTGTCGGTGGCTGGGTCGGTGGCTGGATCGGTGGCGCAGCCGGCCAGTAGGCCGGCGGCAACGGTTGCGGTGATCAAGGCGGGGGCGAAGCGGAGCATGGCGGGGGCCTCCCAA
This sequence comes from Nitrospirillum amazonense, assembly GCF_007828035.1. Classification (GTDB taxonomy): domain Bacteria; phylum Pseudomonadota; class Alphaproteobacteria; order Azospirillales; family Azospirillaceae; genus Nitrospirillum; species Nitrospirillum amazonense. The sequence goes on from NZ_VITV01000005.1 coordinate 94,047, forward strand.
GGCGTTCACCCTGGAAGGTAAGCGCCGACTCGCCCTGCCACAAGCGGCGGCCGCGTCGCAGGGGGCGGCCTCGCCCCAAATGACAGGGTTCGGGGCGGCGGGTTTTAGAGCTCCAGGCCTAATAGGCGAATCCGCGGCCGCCATGCTAGCATCCGGCCGATGTATAACGATGTCGTCGACCTGCGCGAATTCTACGAAAGCAGCCTGGGCCAGGTGGTCCGGCGGCTGGTGCGCCGCCGCCTGCGCGAGCTGTGGCCCGACGTCAGCGGCCAGCGTGTGCTGGGCATTGGTTACGCCACCCCCTTCCTGCGGCCCTTCCTGACGGAGGCGGAGCGGGTGATGGCCGTCATGCCGGCCGCCCAGGGCGTGGTCTTCTGGCCGCCCGAGGGGCCGGGCCTGGTGACCCTGGGCGAGGAATCGGAACTGCCGTTTCCCAACATGTCGGTCGACCGCGTGCTGCTGGTCCATGGGCTGGAGTTCACCGAGCACCTGAAGCCCATGATGCAGGAGATTTGGCGCGTGCTGGCCGGGGGCGGGCGCCTGATCGCCGTCGTGCCCAACCGGCGCGGCATCTGGGCCCGCACCGACCGCACCCCCTTCGGCCACGGCTCCCCGTTTTCCACGGGTCAGTTGCGCCGCGTGCTGCGCGCCAACCTGTTCGTGCCGGAGCGGGAGACGTCGGCCCTGTTCATGCCGCCGGTGAAGTCCCGATTCTTCATGGCATCGGCCGGGGCGGTGGAAAATCTGGGCGCCCGCTGGTTCAAGGCCTTCGCCGGCGTCCAGATCGTGGAGGCCAGCAAGCAGATCTACGCCACCACCGCCACCCGCGTGGTGGAGCCGCGGCGGCGCCTGGCCCCCTCCGTGGCGCAGCCGGCCTTCTCCGGCTTGGCGGCGGAACGGCGCCTGCTGCCCCGCCTTGCGGCCTCGTCGGGCGTGATCGTGGATCCCGATACGAAGCCCTGAGAATCCCGCAACGGTGCCGGGCGTCGGGATTCCGCGCGGACTCGTATTGGGGGTGCTTGACAGGGCCGAGGTCGCCTGTATAGTGCGCGCTCTCTTAGAAACGGGTCCTGTGCTAGGTCCCGTCGTTCCGTTTTGCGTGGGCGCTGGCCACTCTCGGCTGGGCCCGGCCAGATCAGTGGTGGGCTAGAATGTTCGCAGTCATCCGCACCGGCGGTAAGCAGTACAAGGTCGCGGCCGGCGACGTCATTAAGGTTGAGAAGCTGGCGGGTGACGCTGGCGCCTCCCTGAAGCTGGACGAGGTCCTGCTGGTCAGCGATGCCGGCAACACCACCGTCGGCACCCCGCTGGTGGCTGGCGCCGCCGTGACGGCCACTGTGGTGGCCCAGGCCCATGCGCCGCACATCATTATCTTCAAGAAGAAGCGCCGGCAGAACTACCGCCGCAAGAACGGCCATCGTCAGGACCTGACGATCCTGCGCATCACCGACATCCAGGCCGGCGCCTAATCGGCAGCCGACCTCCTCGATTTAAGGAGTTTTCGAGATGGCACATAAAAAGGCAGGCGGTAGCTCCCGCAACGGTCGTGACAGCGCCGGTCGTCGTCTGGGCGTGAAGGCCTTCGGCGGTGAAGCCGTCGTTTCCGGCAACATCATCGTCCGCCAGCGCGGCACGAAGTTCCACCCCGGCGCCAACGTGGGCCTGGGCAAGGACCACACCATTTTCGCGACCGCCGATGGCGCCGTGAAGTTCCACACCGGCCGTCAGGGCCGCACCTACGTGTCCGTCGAGCTGGCCCAGGAGCCGGTGGCCGTCGCCGCCGAGTAACCTGCCGCTTCGGCACCAGGTGTTTTGACTCTGATCGGGGGGACGGGTGACCGTTCCCCCGATTTGCATTTGCCGCGCGTCGCCCACGCGCTTTCGCTTCTTTCAGCTCTTTTCATAGGCCCCGACCGGGGCCGCCGGAGCGAGCACCGAAGGGCGGAGCGAGGACAAGCCAAGGCCACGGATGTGGCCGCCCGGCGTTTGAGGGGGCCTTTGATCCATCAGGATCAGAGGCCATTGATATAAGGCCCGCCCATCATGAAGTTCCTGGACCAGTGCAAAATCTACCTGAAGAGCGGTGACGGCGGCCCCGGCTGCGTCGGCTTCCGGCGGGAGAAGTTCATTGAGTTCGGCGGGCCGGACGGCGGCAACGGCGGGCGCGGCGGCGACATCGTGATCGAGGCTGTGGACGGCCTGAACACGTTGATCGACTATCGCTACAAGCAGCACTTCAAGGCCCAGCGCGGCGGCCACGGCATGGGCCGCGACCGCTCCGGTGCCGCCGGCGAGCCCATGGTGCTGAAGGTGCCGGTGGGCACCCAGGTCCTGGACGAGGACCAGGAGACGGTGCTGGCCGACATGATGGAGGTGGGCCAGCGCATCGTGCTGCTGAAGGGCGGCGATGGCGGCTTCGGCAACGCCCATTTCAAGACCTCCACCAACCGCGCGCCCACCAAGGCCGGCCCCGGCTGGCCGGGGGAGGAGCGCTGGGTGTGGCTGCGGCTGAAGCTGATCGCCGACGTCGGCCTGGTGGGTCTGCCCAACGCCGGCAAGTCCACCTTCCTGGCCGCCGTGTCACGCGCCCGGCCCAAGATCGCCGACTACCCCTTCACCACGCTGGTGCCCAACCTGGGCGTCGTGCGCGCGGGTGAGGAGGAGTTCGTGGTGGCCGACATCCCGGGCCTGATCGAGGGCGCGCATGAAGGCCACGGCCTGGGCGACCGTTTCCTGGGCCATGTGGAGCGCACCCGCGTGCTGCTGCACCTGGTGGACGGCACGCAGGAGGATGTGCAGAGGGCCTACCGCACCATCCGCCGCGAGCTGCGCGCCTATGGCGGCGGCCTGGCGGAAAAGCCGGAGATCGTGGCCCTGAACAAGGTCGACGCCCTGACCGAGGAAGAGCTGGCGGAAAAGAAGCTGAAGCTGCGCCGCTCGGCCAAGAAGCCCGTCATGGTGCTGTCCGGCGCCACCGGCGAGCATGTGCCCGACGTGCTGTATGCGCTTCTGGAGCAGATCAAGGCTGCGCGCCTGATGGATGGCGAGGAAGCGCGCAGCAAGGCATACAAGGCGCGGTACAATCCTCTGGACGACATCTCCCAGGCCGACAAAGGGACACGTTAGAAAATGAACGACGCCGCCGCCCGCACGGAAATTTCCTCAACCGGGGCGGCGGCGTTGTTTGATGTCCCGCCGGTCACGCAGGCCAAGCGCCTGATCGTCAAGATCGGCTCCGCCCTGCTGGTGGATGGCGAGACGCACCGCATCCGCCGCGACTGGCTGGACAGCGTGTGCGATGACGTGGCCGCCCTGCGCCGCCGGGGCGTGGACGTGGTCATCGTTTCCTCCGGCGCCGTCGCCGTGGGGCGGGAACATCTGGGTCTGGTGGGCCGCCCGCTGAAGCTTGAGGAAAAGCAGGCCGCCGCCGCCACCGGCCAGATCCGCTTGGCCCACGCCTACCAGGAAACGCTTGCCCGCCACGACATCACCGTGGCCCAGGTGCTGCTGACCCTGGACGATACCGAGGACCGCCGCCGCCACCTGAACGGCCGCGCCACCATCGAGACCCTGCTGAAGCTGGGCGCCGTTCCCGTGATCAACGAGAACGACACCGTGGCCACCGCCGAGATCCGCTTCGGCGACAACGACCGCCTGGCTGCCCGCGTGGCGCAGATGATCAGCGCCGACACCCTGATCCTCATGTCCGACATCGACGGCCTTTACACCGCCGACCCGCGCAAGGATCCCGCCGCCAAGCACCTGCCGGTGGTGACCGAGGTGACGCCGGAGATCGAGGCCATGGCGGGGGAACCGCCTGCCGGCTACAGCAGCGGCGGCATGGTGACCAAGATCGCCGCCGCCCGCATCGCCGTGGCCGCCGGTTGCCGCATGGCCATCGTCTCGGGCAAGCGCATGAACCCCCTGGCGGCGCTGGAGAAGACGGCGGAGCAGGGTGGGGCGCTGTGCACCTGGTTCCTGCCGTCGGCCGGCCCCGGCACGGCGCGCAAGCGCTGGATTGCAGGGTCACTCAAGCCAGCGGGGACCCTGGTGGTGGATGAGGGCGCGGCCCAGGCCCTGGCCCGGGGCGGCAGCCTGCTGCCCGCCGGTGTGCGCGGGGTGGAGGGTGACTTTGAGCGCGGCGACCTGGTGGCCGTCCGCACCCAGGCCGGCCGCGTCATAGCCCGCGGCCTGGTCGCCTATTCCGCCGAAGACGCCCGCCGCATCCAGGGCCGCCGCAGCGCCGAGATCGAAGCCAGCCTGGGCTGGCGCGGCCGGGACGAGATGATCCACCGGGACGACCTGGCGCTGGGGTGAGCAGGTTTGGCGAGGACCTTCGAATGGATTTGAATGGAGCTATTGTTTGCTGGCAGATAGCTGCGTATTACCGTCAATAAATTCGACTTCGGATGCGTGCCCCCTATCCGTTGTCCATTTTGATTTCATGTCAAGAAGTGTTTGACCTTTCTTCCCAAGGCCGCCAACGTCTATGACGAGATAAAATCCATGAATTGTTTCTTCTGCCTTTTTGTAGGCTTCGAGCTGATTTGAGTATCCCTGTATCAGCTTTCTATTCGTGGACAGTTTTATCTCGACGAGGACTCTTTTACTGTATCCATTTGAGAATTTAAAGTCCACCGGACCAGTTCCCGAGTCGCCCTCAGGCGTAATGTCTAAGTCATTAGCCTTGCAGTACGAGTCTGCGACGGCGAGAAAAAGTCTCTGAACAGATTTTTCAGGTCTTGGGTGGCCATCTGCCCAAAGTTCTTTCCAAAGTCCTTTATTCTCAATCAAATTCCGGAACTGATCTATTATAGCGGAAACAATGATGGAAACGGATCCAATATCTATATTATGCGGCTTTTCGATTTTAAGGGGATTTTTATCTGCTATATTCCCTATAACGCTGTGCCAGTATATAATTCCTTTCAGATCGGAATCTTGATCATACGGCTCCGATCTGATGTTGTTGATGGCATCACTAAAAACGCGAATTGAATCTGGCGACGAGAAAATTTTCCCACGCACAATGGCCTTATCTTTTCTTATTTTTTCCTTCCATATCTCGCCTAGATGTTTATTGAATTCGTCTCTTATTTCCATGTTCCTTTGAGCTGCAGCCATAATCTCATCCCAATCACCAGCTGCAGGTATTTCTCTCAATATATCCGTTGGTACTAAAATTATGGGTGTATCGTTAGATTGGGTCGGATTTTTAATTAGATTGCAGGAATGGATATTGTGTTGCGGGAAGGAAAAATGCGTTGTTCTCAAATTTAACTCAGACACCACCCTGTCATTAAATTTCAAAATATCTTTAATGATAACATTTGTCGTTAGGTCGCTAATTCTATCTGCTCCAACATTGTCTTCAAACAACATCATTGACGGAAACAATCGTGGGTTTTTTATACCGATATCGACTATTTCCTTTGCAGTACTTATTAGCCGGCTGCTAAGGCCTTTTCCAAAACCATGACCACTTATTGAATCGGCGCCAAAACCCAGACAGGTTCCTTTAATCTCGTTATAGGATATAAGTCTTTCTGCTGCCTTCCATGCGGGATCATTCGGCCGTTTCGTAGCTTCTAACAACTCCATTAATTTTTCGAAATGAGAAGAATAGGTTCTTGATGCTTCTCTCATTTCTGGATGTGCGCTTTTGTCAAGTAAAATAGGATCAATAAATAGCGGCGTATCCATATTCAGAGTCGGATCCATAATGCCAAGTTTCTTCATGATAGCTTGGCTCACTCTAAAATAGCGGGAAAATAGGACTGGATTTCGAATTTTAGCCATTGGGTTCCTCCTTCAATCATATATTACAACTCTGCCCTGTTTTATCAACAGGGGGTCGTATAACCAAAAGAAGGGGGATAGGCTGTGTCGCTTCCGATTCCTTACCTGGACCCTAACGCGCTCGGCAATTCACGTAAGGATGCAAGCTCGGTATAGGGGTGGGGAATCGGGCCGGATACCATCTCATGGGCCCAGGTGGTGTGGTAGGGCACGTGGAAGCCCTGGCCACCTAGGGCCGCCACGGGCAGGACGTCGGACTTCAGGGAGTTGCCGGCCATGGCGAAGTCGGCCGGGGCCACGCCGTGGCGGTCCAGCAGGCGCCGATAGGTGGCGTCATCCTTTTCCGACACGATTTCGATGCGGTGGAACAGGTCGGCCAGGCCGGAGCGGGCGATCTTGCTTTCCTGGTCGAACAGGTCGCCCTTGGTGATCAGCCACACCTCATGGTCCCGCTGCCGCAGGGTCTCGATGACCTCCACGGCACCGTCGATCAGTTCCACCGGGTGGGCCAGCATGGCGCGGCCGCGCTGCACCAGCATCTCGATGGCGATGCCGGGGATGCGCCCTTCCGTCAGTTCCAGGGCGGTCTCGATCATCGACAGGGTGAAGCCCTTGATGCCATAGCCGTAGGTCACCAGGTTGCGCCGCTCCACCAGCAGCAGGCGCTCATCGATGGTGGCTTGGTCCAGGTCGCTGTGGCGCAGCAGCAGGTCGCGGAACTCGGCGTACGAGGTCGAGAACATGGCCTCGTTGTGCCAGAGCGTGTCGTCGCCATCCAGGGCGATGACGCGGGGCGGAAGCGGTCTGGTGGCGGCAGGCGACATGGTTTTCCTGGAAATAACAGCTGTGTGAAAGAGAGTGGATCTATAGTCAGCTACAAAGCGTGTGGAAACCGGCAAGCTGAAATGGGGTTAAGGGTGTGATGGCTGAAGAGGATATGACGCCTCACGACTACAGGATCCGCCGGATGGGCTACGGTTGGCTCTACTTGGGCGCCGTGGTGTTCCTGGCGGGCTTTTCGTTTCTTGTGGCGGCGGCCATCTTCGGATACCGAGGCATCGACCGGGCCACGGGGCAGTCTGAGTCGGCTTGGGTGGCCATTGGCATTCCATGCGTCATGATGGCCGGCTCCAGTGTTTTCATCCTTCTCGGCCGCTGGATCATCCGGCAGTACAAGATGGGGCGCGTCAGTGGTCTGTGACCGGTGTGTCGCTCGCTTCCGCATTTGAAGAAGACGATACCCCCGCCGCCCGCATCAAGGCCAGGCAGAGCAGGGATGCGGCCAGGCCGCAGGCGGCGGCGCTGGTCCAGCCCCAATGGCCGGCGAAGGCGGCGAACAGCGGCGGCCCGATGAGGGAGCCGCTGGCGCCGAACTGGGTCAGCAGGCCGTTGGCGGCGGGCAGGCCCCGGTCCGACCCGGCTACGGCGGGCAGCATGGCGAAGGCCAGGCCGGGATAGACGCCGGACAAGGCGTTGAGCGCGATGACCACGATGCCGGCGATGGTGAGGTCCGGTGCCGGCCCGAACACCAGGAACAGCAGCAGGGCCGGCAGGACGATGCTGAGCGCCATCAGGGCGAAGGAGGGGCCGCGCGCCAGGTCCCGCCCGTGGTTACGGTGGTTCCACCAGCCGGCCACCCCGCTACCCGCCACGGTGGCGAAGGAGGCGACGCCGGTGATGAGCCCGGCGGTGTCGGCGCTGGCGCCCGCCTTGTCTACCAGGAAGGTGGGCAGCATCCCCAGCAGGCCAACCTCGAAGGTGGTGTAGCAGCCGAAGCCCACGGCCAGGGCCCAGGCGTGTCGGGTTGGTCCGGTGCCGCCCGCATCTGCCCCGCGCACCCGCGCCCCGACACCCGAGGTCATGGGCAGGGACAGCACCAGGGCGCCGGCCGCCACCACGCCGCCGCCGAACAGGGCGCCGCGCCACGACCACAACTCCGCCGCCCAGCCGGACAGGATGGCGCCCAGGGCCAGGCCCACGGGTACGAAGCTGCTCCACAGCGCCAGCGCCACGCCGCGCTGGCGCGGGGTCGCCGTCTCCAGGATCAGCATGGGGGCGGCGATGACGGTGGTCAGGTACCCGGCACTCTCCAGCACCCGCCAGGCGATCAGCGCCGCCGGGCCCGGCGCCAGGCTCTCGCCGATACCGCCCACGGCCAGGAAGGCGGTGCCAGCCAGCAGGGCGGGGCGGCGGCCCACCCGCTGGATCAGCCCGCCGGCGATGCGGCCGAAGCCGGCACCGCCGATCTCCAGCAGCGAGATCACCAGGGCCGCCAGGGTGAGGCTGAGGCCCAAATCGCGGGAGATGAGGGGGATCAGGGCCGACATCTTGCCCAGCTGGGCGGCGGCGATGACGCCGACGCAATAGAACCAGATGATCTTGACCCAGCGGCTGTCCATGATGCCCTCGAACGCGTGACGCCCACCGGAAGGGCGGGGGCGATATTTTTGGCATGGCCGGCCTTGATGCGCCGTGAATAAGATATGCATGGACAAGCGGCGGCGTTCTTGCCTGTGCCGCTCCCGCGGTCGGGGACGGAACCATCATGGCCAGCATCACTGCCGCCGTCGGCACCGCCATTGGCACCGCCGTTGGCACTCTGCCGCGCGTGGCTGGTCCCTATCTGGGGCAGTCGCTGCGGCTGTGGCGCACCCTGCGCCGGGTGAAGCAGAGCCATGCCGGCGAATTGCTGGGCGTATCCCAGGCCACGGTCTCCCGCTGGGAATCCGGCACGCTTGTGCCCGACGGCGATGAACAGGCGGCCATCCGCCAACTGATGCAGGCCGGCCTGGACAGTGCCGCCGACCGCGAACTGGCGCGCCTGGTGAACAATTCGGCCGGATCGGTGCACCTGGTCTGTGACCTGACCCATCGCCTGCTGGCTTTGTCGGCGGGGCGGGAGCGGGACTTTGGGCGACCGCGCGCCGACCTGCTGGGCACCTCCCTCTGGCCCTATGCCAGCGACGAGATCCGGGCGGCGGAGGCGACGCTCGCGGACCTCGGCTGGTTCGAGCCGTCGCCGCCGGCATTGGAACTGACCACCCGTGCCAACCGCTCAGCCGAGGTGAGGATCTTCGCCAGCCGTTTCCGCTGGGTGCGCTTTCAACTTTCGGACGGCAGCTTCGCCCGGCTGGTGGATACGATTGCCTATGAGATGCCTGGGCCGGTCGCTTAGGCGTGGCCGCCTCTAGTCCCGCCGCAGCAGGAAAATCCCCTGTTCGCCCGACCAGTTGGCGCGCCAGGTGGTGGCGTCGCTGGTCAGCTGGCGGCCGGCGTGGTCCAGGATGGCGCTGCGCTCCACCGTCACCCCGCCCAGGTCGGCGCACAGCGCGGTGAAGTCGGCGATGGTGCAGAAGTGGATGTTGGGCGTTTCCCACCACTGGAACCCCAGCCGGTCGGTCACCGGCATGCGGCCCGTCAGCAGCAGGGCCAGGCGCACCCGCCAGTAACCGAAATTGGGGAAGGAGACGATGACGCGGCGGCCGATGCGCAGCATCTGCAGCAGCACGCCGCGCGGGTCGCGCGTGGCCTGCAGCGTCTGCGACAGGATCACATAGTCGAAGGCGTCGCTGGGATAATCCTTCAGGTCGGTGTCGGCGTCGCCCTGGATGACGGACAGGCCGCGCGACACGCATTCGCGCACGCCATCCATGCCCAGTTCCATGCCGCGCCCATCGACGCCCTTTTCCCGGGTCAGCAGATCCAGCAGGGCGCCATCGCCGCAGCCGACGTCCAGCACGCGGGCGCCCGTGCTGACCATGTCGGCGATGCGGCGCAGGTCGCCGCGGATGTCGGTGCGGGGGGGGATGACCGTGGCGTCCATGGGATCAGGCCCGCCGTTTCAGGCCGCGATGATCGGCGCACCCGTTGATGAAGCCGCGCATGACCTGGTGGAACTCCGGCTCATCCAGCAGAAAGGCGTCGTGACCCTTGTCCGTCTCGATCTCCACGAAGCTGACGTTGGCGGCCACGGCATTCAGCGCGTGCACCACCGCCCGCGATTCGGAAGTGGGGAACAGCCAATCGCTGGAGAAGCTGGCCAGGCAGAAGCGCACGGGCGTGCCCTTGCCGCCCACGCGGAAGGCCTGGGCCAACTGGCCGCCGTGCTCCGCCGCCAAGTCGAAATAGTCCATGGCGCGGGTGATGTAGAGGTAGCTGTTGGCGTCGAAGCGGTCGACGAAGCTGGCCCCTTGATAGCGCAGGTAGCTTTCCACCTGGAAATCGGCGTCGAAGCCGAAGGTGATGGCCTGGCGGCTTTGCAGGTTGCGGCCGAACTTGCGATGCAGCGCCGCTTCGGACAGGTAGGTGATGTGGGCGGCCATGCGGGCCACGGCCAGGCCGCGCGCCGGGTTGGTGCCGGCCTGCTGATAGGCGCCGTCGCGCCATTCCGGGTCGGCCATGATGGCCTGGCGCCCCACCTCGTGAAAGGCGATGTTCTGGGCCGAATGGCGGGCGGCGGTGGCGATGGGCACGGCGGCGAACACCCGCTCGGGGTAGGACACCGCCCACTGCAGCACCTGCATGCCGCCCATGGACCCGCCGATGACGCAGAACAGCTGGTCGATGCCCAGCGCGTCGATCAGCAGCGTCTGCGCCCGCACCATGTCGCCGATGGTGATGACGGGGAAATCGATGGCATAGGGCTGGCCCGTGGCCGGGTTCACGTCGTGCGGCCCGGTGGACCCCATGCAGCCGCCGATGACGTTGCTGCAGATGACGAAGAACCGGTCGGTGTCCACCGGCTTGCCCGGGCCCACCAGCATCTCCCACCAGCCGGGCTTGCCGGTGATGGGGTGGCGGTCGGCCACGTACTGGTCGCCCGTCAGGGCGTGGCAGACCAGGACGGCATTGGACTTGTCGGCATTCAGGGTGCCGTAGGTCTGGTAGGCCACGGTGAAGGGACCCAGCTGCCCGCCGCCGTCCAGGGGCATGGGCCGATCGGCGCCCAGCACCATGCGGTGTCCGGGCAGGACCCCAAGGGCGGGCGCGGCCGTGGCGCCGGAACTATCCGTGTAGGCAGGCGGGGTGATCATCGTCGGGCGGGCCTTGGAATGCAGCCTGCATGACTAGGAAGCGGGGTACCCCAAGTCAACGTTTTCTTTGATTTTGCGGGGGGCAGGCTCTAAGACTCAGTCGTTTCAGGTCCTATAATCCGAACCCGTCCATGCCCCCTGCCAGCCCCTCCGTCGACGCCCTGCGCCGTGAAATCGATGAGATCGATGCGGCCATCCATGACCTCATCATGCGGCGCGCCCGGGTGGTGGAGCGTATCGCCCAGTCCAAGGCGGGCGCCAAGGTCTTCATCCGGCCAGGGCGTGAGGCAGGCATCCTGCGGCGCCTAGTGGCCCGGCACCAGGGCAGCGTGCCCGTGGCCGCCATCGTGCGCATCTGGCGCGAGATGATCGCCGCCATGACCCTGATCCAGGGGCCCTTCGCCGTCGCCGTGTACGCCCCCGACGACGACCGCCGCCTGTGGGACATCGCCCGCGACCATTACGGCACCGTCACCCCCCTGGCCCCGGCCAACACCGCCCAGGCCGTGCTGCGCGCCCTGGCCGAGGGCAGCGCCACCGTCGGCGTGGTGCCGGTGCCGGAGGAGGAGGAGACGGACCCCTGGTGGCGTTTCCTCATCAGCGACGACACCAAGACGCCCAAGATCATCGGCCGCTTGCCGTTCTGCAGCCGCCCCGGCCAGAAGGAGGGCGGCGACGCCCTGATCCTAGGGGCGGTGCCGCTGGAGGCCACGGGCCAGGATCACACCCTGCTGGGGGTGGAACTGGCGCAGGACATGAGCCGCGGCCGCCTGAAGGACATGATGGAGGCCGTCAACCTGCCCGTGGGGTGGTTCCGCATCTTCCACCTGCCGGGCGGCGGCGGGTCCGTTCACCTGATCGAGGTGGAGGATTTCGTGGATGGCGACGACGCCCGCCTGGGCGCCCTGGCGGAAAAGCTGGGCGATGCCCTGGTGCGCGTGCTGCCCGTGGGCGCCTATGCCCTGCCCATCACGCTGGAAGCCAGGAAGTCCTGAGACGGGCCACCCCGAGTCGCCTCAGGAAGCCCGCCGAGTCGCGCCCCACCGGCGCAGGGCATGCGCCCCCGATTCGCATAAGGCTTTGATAAGACTCACAGCTATCCTTACCTGCGTGCGGGTTTGACCTAAGAACCCGCCGCCCGCGAGAAGAAGACCGCCACCGCCTGCCAGAAGGTTTCCCAGCATCATGTCCGCTCCCGTTCCCAACCCCGGCATTCTCGATATCCATGCCTATGTCGGGGGCGAGGCGCATGCGCCGGGGGCGTCGCGGCTGATCCGCCTGGCCTCCAACGAGGGGGCGCTGGGTCCCAGCCCCAAGGCGATCGCGGCCTACACCGCGGTGGCGGGGCAGATCCATCGCTATCCCGACGGCGGATCCAAGGCGTTGCGCGCCGGCCTGGGCCGCCGCTTCGGCCTGGATGCCGAGCGCATCGTCTGCGGCAACGGCTCCGACGACGTGCTGCAGCTGCTGACCCGTGCCTATGCCGGAACCGGTGACGAGGTGCTGCACACCGTCCACGGCTTCGCCATCTATCCCATTAGCGCGCGCTTTGCCGGCGCCACGCCGGTGGCCGCACCCGAGACCAACCTGAAGACCGATGTGGACGCCTTGCTGGCCCGCGTCACGCCCCGCACCCGGGTGGTTTTCATCGCCAACCCCAACAACCCCACCGGCAGCTATCTCAACAGGGACGAGCTGCGGCGCCTGCACGCGGGGCTGCCGGAGAACGTGCTGCTGGTCATCGACGCGGCCTATGCCGAGTATGTCGACGCGCCGGACTACACCGATGGGTCCGACCTGGTCGACGCATTCAGCAACGTCGTCATGACCCGTACCTTCTCCAAGATTTTCGCGCTGGGCGGCCTGCGCCTGGGCTGGGCCTATTGCCCGGCCGCCGTGGCCGACGTGCTGAACCGCGTGCGCGGGCCCTTCAACGTGGCGTCCAGCGCCCAGGCCGCCGGCCTGGCGGCGCTGGAGGATGTGGAGTTCCTGGAAAAGAGCCGCCGGCACAACGTCCAGGTGCGCGAGTGGTTCGTCGGCCAGGTGCGTGAGCTGGGCCTGGTGGTCCATCCCTCCGTGGCCAATTTCGTCCTGATCTCCTTCGCGGAGCAGAAGGGCGACCGCGCCAACGCCGAGGGCGCCCGGCTGCTGCTGAAGTCGCGCGGCATCCTGGTGCGCCAGGTCGGCTCCTACGGCCTGCCGCATTGCCTGCGCGTCACCATCGGGCTGGAGGATGAAATGCGGGAGGTCGTGGCCGGACTCGCGGATTGGGTGGCCGGCAAATGACCGATACGCCCCTCTACAATCGCATCTGCGTCATCGGCCTGGGCCTCATCGGCTCTTCCCTGCTGCGCTGCTTGATGGCCGACCGTTCCCTGGCGGCCGAGGTGGTGGCCTGCGACCGGTCTGACACCGTCTGCGCCCGCGTGGCGGAGCTGGGCATCGCCGACCGGGTGGAAAGTGACGCCACCATGGCCGTGGCCGGCGCCGACCTGGTCATCCTGTGCACGCCGGTGGGCGCCTATGCCGATGTGGCGGCGCTGATCGGCCCGCACCTGGCGCCGGGCAGCACGCTCAGCGACGTTGGCTCCGTTAAGCAGGCGGTGGTGCGCGACGTCTCTCCCCACGTGCCGGACGGCGTGCACTTCGTGCCCGGCCATCCCCTGGCCGGGACCGAGCACTCCGGCCCCGACGCCGGCTTCAAGGAGCTGTTCCGCGGCCGCTGGCTGATCCTGACCCCGCCGCCGGGCACGGATGCGGATGCTGTGGACCGGCTGGGCCGGCTGTGGGCGGCGTGCGGCTCGCAGATCGAGGTCATGGACGCCAGCCACCATGACCAGGTGCTGGCCATCACCAGCCACCTGCCGCACCTGATCGCCTACACCATCGTCGGCACGGCCACGGATTTGGAGGAGACGACGAAGTCGGAGGTCATCCGCTTCTCGGCCACCGGCTTCCGCGACTTCACCCGCATCGCGGCGTCCGACCCCGTCATGTGGCGCGATATCTTTCTGAACAACCGCGAGGCGGTGCTGGAGATGATCCAGCGCTTCACCGAGGATCTGACGGCCCTGCAGCGCGCCATCCGCTGGGGGGAGGGGGACAAGCTGTTCGACCTGTTCACCCGCACCCGCGCCATCCGCCGTTCCATCATCGACGCCAAGCAGGCCTGATCGGTTCGTTCGCCTCAAGCGCCGGCGGGGCATCCGCCCCTTGGCTATCCTCGCTGCGCCCTTCGGTGCTCGCTGCGGCGGACGCCGTCGCGTCCTTGTCGCTTCGCCCCGTTTCAACTAATGGGTAGCCGCGCTCAGGTTTGAAGCCGGCTTAGCGCCAGGCGATATCGGGGTAATGGGCCACGGTCAACGGGCCCACCTGCAGCTTATGGTCCTGCATCGTGATGGGTAGCTTCAGCGTGGGGGCGCCGCCGTTGGCCTTGGGCTTGGCCAGCAAGGCGACGCCCAGGTGCGCCCAGGTCGCGGCGTTGCCGCGCAGGCTGCCGCCGTCGTGCAGCGCATCCACCAGATTGTCCAGGCCCGACAGTTCCGCCGTGCCCGACCCCTGGGGCTGCAGGTTGGCATCCAGCGCCAGGGTGGCGTTGGCCCCCATGTGCAGGTCGCCCCAATCCAGCTTCAGGCTGTCGATTTCCACCGTGCCGCCCTCCTTGGACCAGGGCGTCACCGCGTCCACGGTGGGCGCGGCCGGCACCGGTCCCTGCACCCGCGCTGCCAGGATCAGGCGCTGCACTGTCGTGCCCAGGCTGCGCACCGGCGGCACGGTCATGTTGGTGACGTCCACATGCAGGGCCAAGCCCGTGCCGGTGTGGTCCGTCGGCGGCGTCAGCGGCCGTTCCACCGTGACGGACAAATTCTCGATGGGGTAGCTGCCGGCCGGCACCAGGCTTGCCGGTGGCGCGTCCGCCGGGGCGCCCTCCGGCGTCGGCAGGGCGGCGGCGACCAGGGTGGCGTGGTTCAGATTCACCTGCACCGAGCGCGGGGCGCCGGTGGCCAGGTCCAGGGTGACGCGGCCGCCGGCGATGGTGGCGGAGGCCTCCAGCGCCGGCCGCCCGCCCTCATGCGGCAGGGTGGCGTGGCCACCCTTGGCCAGGGTCAGCACCACCTGGTCCAGGCGCCAGATGGGCGCGGAGGCCTTGACCGTCTCGGCCGACCAGCTCAGCCCGTCCGGCTTCGCGACCTTCACGTCGGTGGCGGTGATGGAAATGCCCAGGGGAAAGCCGCCCAGCGTGGGCGGCTGATAGGTGATGCTGGCGCCCGCCGCGCGCGCCAGCTCGGTATTGTGCTCCAGCAGGCCCAGCAGGCGGGTCGCCATGCGGTGCCACCACACGGCATAGCCGGTCACCAAGACCAGCACCAGGAACAGGACGAGCGTCAGGGGGCGGACACGCATGGGAAATTCCGAAAGGCAGCGGCCGGGCATGGACGCCGGGGCGATGAGGCCACGCCCGGATGGGCTTGGCAAGCGCGGTGCCGTCGCGCCGGCCTTCAGTCTTAGATCGGGATCAGCCGCCTGGAATGCCAGCGCCAATCGGCTTACCGACGGTTGACGGCGGCGGGGAAGCCGTCCAGGGTCGGGAGCATCATGGTCGTTTCCCCTGCCTGGCATGCCGCGCTTGTCCCCATCCGCCCCTGAAATCGCCGCCCCCTACCGTGCCATCGGCGTCGCCGCCGGTGACGATGTCTGGGTCTTCGGTTATGGCTCCCTCATGTGGAATCCGGGTTTCCCTTTCGTGGAGCGGCGGTTGGCCACGGTGCGCGGCTGGCACCGGGGGTTCAGCGTCTATTCCTTCCGTCATCGCGGCACCCGTGCCTGTCCGGGCGCCGTCCTGGGACTGGACCGGGGCGGGGCTTGCCGGGGCATCGCGTACCGTGTGGAGGCGGCCGAGGCGGCGGGGGTGCTGGACTATCTCTGGGCGCGGGAGATGCAGAACGCGGTCTATGAGCCGCGCCTGCTGACCGCCACGCTGGACAACGGGACGAAGGTGCCCACCGTGGCCTTCACCGTGCTGCGCGGGCATGAGCAATATTGCGGGCGCCTGCCGCCGGAGGAACTGGCCGGGCTGATCCGCCAGGGCGTGGGGGAAAGCGGGCGCAACGTCGACTATCTGGTCAACACCGTCCGGCACCTGCATGAGCTGGGCATCCGCGACCGCAACCTGGAAGGGCTGGTGGAGCGGGTGACGGCCTCGTGAGGGCGGTTAAGCTCACCCCCGCTTGAGGAACAGCACGCGGGTGTCGCCATAGCGGCGGTCGTCCCGTTGCTCGAAGCCCAGCGGCGCCTGGAAAGCGTCATCGCCGCCGATCTCGACGACGCACAGGGCCTCTCGCGCCAGCCAGCCGCCGACCGCCAGGCCTTCCAACGCGCGCGGTGCCAGCTCCTGGCCGTAGGGCGGGTCCAGGAAGACCAGCTCGGCCGCCTGCCGGGCGGGAGGGGGCTTGGTGGCGTCGCCCAGGGTGAACTGGCAGCGGCCGCCTTCCCGCAAGGTGGCGGCGTTGGCGCGGGCCAGGTCCAGCGAAGCGCGGCTGACATCCAGGAACAGGGCGGCCTCCGCCCCGCGCGACAGAGCCTCCAGGCCCAGGGCGCCGGTGCCGCAGAACGCGTCCAGCACCACCCGGCCCTCCACCGTGGGGCCTTCGTCGGCGAAGAAATCGCCATGCTCCAGGATGTTGAACAGGGCCTGGCGCGTGCGGTCGCTGGTGGGCCGCACGTCCCGGCCGCCGGGGGCCGCCAGGGTCCGCCCGCGATGCCGCCCGCCGACGATGCGCATCAGGTCTTCTTGCCCCTGGGCGCCGGCTTGCCCGTTGGGCGTGCGGGCTTGGAGCCGGCAGATTTGGGGCTGGTGGATTTGGCGGAAGCCGCTTTAGGCGTTGGCTTGCCGGTGCGCGGGGGGGCCGCCTTGGCCGTATCCCGCTTGGCCTCGCCCCGCTTGGGCTCGCCGCGCTTGGCGCCATCCCGCTTCGGGGCCCGGCTATCGACGCGCTCACCCAGGCTGGGGGCGCTGCGCGTCACCGCCGCCTTGCGCGGGCGGCGGGCGGGGGTGTCGTCATCATCGTCGGGCGTGCCGTCCAGCGCCCGGTCCAGGGCGAGGGCCAGCGCGCGCGCCTTGTCGGCCGCGCTGTCGCCGGTGGAAGGCGGGCGCTTGGCGCGGGTGGCGGCATCGGCCGGTGCTGAAGGGCGTTCAGCGGATCGGGATGTGGCTCGGGCCGGGGCACGGGCGGCGCGGGGAGCCTCCACCCCCTCCTCACGGCGGATGCGGGCCGGGGCGGTCTTTGCCGGTGCCGCCTTGGCAGCGGGTGCGGCCTTGGGCGCCTTATCGAAGCGCAGCGCCGGCGCCTCGGCCGCCAACTTGCCGCGCGCCTCCTTGCGGTCCTGGGCGCTTTCCTTGGGGAAGAACTGGGGCAGCTGGTCGCGCAGCACGCGGCGCGGCACTTCCTCCACCTCACCCTTTTCCAGCTTGCCCAGCTGGAACGGGCCGTAGGCGACGCGGATCAGCCGGTTCACCGTCAGGCCCAGGTGCTCCAGCACCTTGCGGATCTCGCGGTTCTTGCCTTCGCGCAGAGTCATGGTCAGCCAGGCGTTGCTGCCCTGCTCCCGGTCCAGCACCGCCTCGATGGGGCCGTACTCGATGCCGTCGACGAAGATACCCTCCGCCAGCTTGGCCAGCTTGGCGGTATCCGGCGTCCCGTGCACCCGCACCCGGTAGCGGCGGGGCCAGGCGGTGGACGGCAGCTCCAGATGCCGGGCCAGTTCCCCGTCGTTGGTCAGCAGCAGCAGGCCCTCGGTGTTCAGATCCAGCCGGCCGACGCTGATGACGCGCGGCATGCCGTCGGGCAGGCGGTCGAACACCGTGGCGCGGGCCAACTCGTCGCGAGCCGTGGTCACCAAGCCGGCGGGCTTGTGATAGCGCCAGACGCGCGTCGGCTCCTGCTCCGGCAGAACCTGGCCGTCGACGACGATGCGGTCGCCGGCTTGCACGTTCACGCCGGGCGAGGTCAGTACCTGGCCATTCACGGCCACGCGACCGTCAGCGATCCAGCGCTCGGCATCGCGGCGGGAGCACAGGCCGGCACGCGCCAGCCGCTTGGCGATACGCTCGCCGTCTTTGGGGGCGCCGGACTTCTCGGGGGATTTGGTATCGGACATGGGGCGGACTGTATGCGCGCCCAGCCGCCTTGCCAAGCGCCAGACGGCGCCGGCCCAAGCCGATGGGGGCCTCGCCTGGGGCATGGCTGCGCTTGATTCGGAAATGATCGTTTCCTATAATGCTGCCATGACCGCCTCGCTCTCTCCCCGCCGTCCTGGCCCCGGCCGCCCGCGCGAATTCGACACCGACCTGGCGTTGGATCGCGCCATCGCGGTGTTCAGTGAGCGCGGCTATCAGGGTGCTGCCATCAGCGACCTGACCCGGGCCCTCGGCCTGACCGCCGGCAGCCTGTACAAGGCCTTCACCGACAAGCGCGGCCTGTTCCTGGCCGCCTTCGACCGCTACGTGGCCCTGCGGACCGAGCGGTTACGCGCCGCGCTGGAGGGCGCTCCCACCGGGCGGGCCAAGATCAAGGCGGTATTGGATTTCTATGCCGACAGCAGCCATGGGGCTGATGGTCGCCGGGGGTGCCTGGTGGTGGCCGGCGCTGTGGACCTCGCCGCCGCCGATCCGGAAATCGCGGCCCGGGTGACCGGGGCGCTGCACCTGAACGAGGGACGGCTCGCCGACCTTGTCGCTGAAGGACAGGCCGATGGCACGGTCGCCCCGCATCTTGATCCCTCGGCCACTGCCCGGTTGTTGCTGTGCGTGCTGCAGGGGATGCGCGTCATCGGCAAGACGGGGCGGGACCGCGCGGAAATGGCGCCCTTGGCGGACAACGCAATGAAACTGCTGGACTGAAGACGGCCCGCCATCGCCGCCGCAGTGGCGGTTGCTCAATTAGGAAACGATCATTCCCAAAAAAGGAGATAACCCCATGCAACCCTTCAACGCCGATCGCTTCTGGCGACGCTTCCGACACGGCCTGGTGACCGCCAACGGTGTGCGCCTGCATTACGTCGAGGGTGGGCCAGAGGGCGAGCAGCAGGGGCCGCCGGTGCTATTGATCCCGGGCTGGCCACAAAGCTGGTACGCCTGGCGCCATGTCATGCCCTTGCTGGCCGATGCCGGGCGGCGGGTCATCGCCGTGGACCCGCGCGGCTTCGGCGACTCGGATCGGCCGGCCGACGGTTATGACCTGGGCACGGTGGCGGCCGACATGCACGGCCTGGCCACCGCCCTGGGCCTGCTGGACGATGGCCCGATCGACGTGGTGGGCCATGATGTCGGCACCTGGATCGGCCATGCCTATGCCGCCGACTGGCCAGGGGACGTGCACCGCCTGGCCCTGGTTGATGCGGCCCTGCCGGGCATCACGCCCCCGCCACCGCCCGGCATCCCATCGGACGAGGCCAACGCCCGCACCTGGCACTTCGCCTTCAACCGCCTGGATGACCTGCCGGAACTGCTCATCCAGGGGCGGGAACACGCCTACCTCGGCCACTTGTTCAACGCCAAGGCCCTGCGGCGCTGGGCCATCGGGCCGGCCGACCTGGACGAGTACGTGCGGGTGCTGTCCCTGCCGGGCGCCCTGCGCTCCACCTTCGCTTATTATCGCGAGGTTTTCCGGCCGGCAGAACTGGCGCGGGCGAGGGCGCGGGCGGGGAAGGGGCTGGTGCTGCCCATTCTGGCCGTGGGGGCCCGGGCCGGCGTGGGCACCCTGCTGGCCGATACCTTGCGCGGCTATGCCGCCGACGTGCGGGCCCAGGTGCTGGACTGCGGCCATTATGTGCCGGAGGAGTCGCCCGACGAATTGGCGGCCGTGCTGGTCGATTTTCTCGCCGGATGACAGATGCGCCGCCCGCCCGCTTGACGCCGCGCGCGGCGCTGCCCCACGCTGGGGACATGCTGTCGTCCCCGCTTGAGACCGAGCCCGATCCGTCCCCCATGGAGCGCGCCTTCGCCGAGGCCGCGTCCGCCGCCGCGCGGGGGGAAGTGCCGGTGGGCGCCGTCATCGTCGACCCCGCCTCCGGTGCCGTCCTGGCCGCCGCCTCCAACCGGACGGAGGAGTTGGCCGACCCCACGGCCCATGCCGAGGTGCTGGCCATTCGTGCCGCCTGCGCCGCCGTAGGCCAGCCGCGCCTGCCGGGCCTGGACCTCTATGTGACGCTGGAACCCTGCGCTCTGTGCGCTGCCGCCATCAGCTTCGCCCGTCTCAGGCGGGTCTATTTCGGGGCCTACGACCCCAAGGGCGGGGCCGTGGAGCATGGCCCCCGTTTCTTCAGCCAGGCCACCTGCCATCATGCGCCCGATACCTATGGCGGGCTGCAGGAACGGCGGGCGGGTGCGCTGCTGCAGGATTTCTTCAAGGAACGACGCTGACGCCGCCGCCACAGCAAGGGGATGGGAACCGCATGCCGCTCTACCGGGACGACTACGGCGCCTACTACTGGTCCTTGCGCGGCGATGTGACGGGCGAGGTGGTGCGCGACACGCCTTTCCACAAGGACGCCGGCATGCGGGTGCTGCGGGTCCGCCCGGGGCAGGAGGGGCGCATCCTGTGGACGGTGCGGGGCGCTTTCGCCCTGTTGGGGCTGGAGGCGCTGGCCATCCTGGCGCTGGCCGCCGGTCTGGTCATCGTTCCCGCCGGCTGGCAGACCGCTCTGGCAGTGAACGCCTTCCTGCCCACCACCGTCCTGGCGGTGCTGGCCTTGTCCGTGCTGCTGCCGCTGTCGTGCGAATGGACCATCGTGCGCCACCCCCTGCGCATCGTATACGGTCAGCCGCGCAGCCTGCTGCTGGCGCCGCTGCTGCCCCTGCTGGGGCCGCTGCTGATCGTCCTGGCCACCGCCGCCGTATTCTGGCGTCAGGCCGGGGTGTTCCGGGGCCTGCGGACCATCGTGCACGGCGCCGACCTGTGGGTCTGGGGCATCGTGGCGGCGGCCGTTCTGGGGCTGGCCGTGCTGGCCGGCTGGCTGATCCGCCAGTGCTGGGTGGGCTGGAAAGAGGCCCACCGCCGTCCGCCGCCCCGCATCCTCGGCCTGAGGGTGGCGGCATCGCGCGAGCGGCGGCGGGACCGGACCGGGTCTTAGGCTCCCGGCTTCTCTTCGGCGGCGGCTTCCTCAGCCTGGGGGGCTTCCCCGCCCTTGGCTTCGGCGGCCGCCTTCTCGGCGCGATAGGTGTCGAAGGCGATCTTCACCGACCGCGCGGCCTCGCTGTCCGGGTAGGCGGCGGCCCACTGGTCGGCGCGGTCGGCGGCGGCGTCGCCATTGCCCATCTGCGCCATGACCGTCAGGGCCCGGGCGTAGAACTGCTGCGGCACCGGATGCGCCGGCGTGGTCTGGATCAGCACCCAGATGATCTGGGCGGCCTCTTCGGCGCGGCCCATGGCGATCAGGGTGTCGGCCAGGGCCAGCCGGGCGTCGCCCTGGGACGGGTCCAGGGTGGCGCAGGCATGGAACTCGGCGGCGGCCGCGTCCAGCCGACCGGTGTTGCGCAGGATCAGGCCCAGGTTGAAGCGGGTCTCGGCCCGGTTGGGGTCCAGCTCCAGCGTGCGGCGCCAGGCGTCCTCGGCCCCGGCCAGGTCGTTCTTCTGGCCCGAAGCCACGCCCAAGGCGTGCCAGGCCTCGGTGAACTGCGGGTTCAGTTCCACCGCGCGGCGGAAGCTTTCCAGCGCCTCGTCCACCTTGCCCTGGGCCAGCAGCGCCATGCCCAGGTTCTGGTGGGGCGGCGGGTGGTTGGGATTCAGCGACCGCGCCTTCTTCAGCGCCGTCACCGCCTCCTCCAGCTTGCCCAGGCCCTGCAGCACCGCGCCCAGGTTGGACCAGGCGACGCGGATCTCCGGGACGGAGGCGTAGATGCGGATGATGGCGCGGTAGGCGTTCTCCGCCTCCTTCAGCCGGCCCTGGCGGTGCAGGTCGGCGGCCACCCGCATGTCGTTGACGAAGGGCGCGCCGGCATTGGCGTCCTTGGAGATTTCCGCGATGCGGCGGCGGCGGTCCTGGCGATTCATGATCTCATGTCCCTAAAAACGGCGGGGCCCCGTGCTGGGGCGCCGGCCTTATCCCTGCTTCTGTCCCCGTTAGGCCTTTTCGCGCTCGGCCTTTTCGCGTTCCAGGGCGCGCCAGCCGATGTCCCGGCGGCAGAACCCCTCCGGCCAGCGGATGCGGTCCACCGCCTGGTAGGCGAGTGCCTGCGCCTCGGCCACCGTCTTGCCGATGGCCGTCACGCCCAGCACCCGGCCGCCATTGGCCAGCACATGATCGCCATCTGCTTTGGTGCCGGCATGGAAGACGGTGACCCCGTCGACCTTGCCCGCATCCTCCAGCCCCCCGATGGCGGTGTTCTTCACATAATCACCCGGATAACCCTGGGCCGCCATCACCACGCACAGGGCGGGGTCGTCGTGCCAGCGCACGTCCACATGGTCCAGCTGCCCGTCGCAGGTGGCCAGCAGCAGCGGCACGATGTCGGATTTCAGGCGGCGCATCAGCACCTGGCATTCCGGGTCGCCGAAGCGTGCGTTGAACTCGATCAGCCGCGGCTTCGGTCCTTCCGGGCTCGCAACGATCATCAGCCCGGCGAACAACACCCCGGTGAAGGGCTTGCCCTCGGCCGCCATACCGCGCACCGTGGGTTCCACGATCTCGCGCATCACCCGGTCCTGCAGCTCGGGCGTCAGCACGGGCGCGGGGGAATAGGCGCCCATGCCGCCGGTGTTGGGGCCCTGGTCGTTGTCGAGCACCCGCTTGTGGTCCTGCGCGCCCACCAGGGGCAGGGCGTGGGTGCCGTCGCACAGCGCGAAGAAGCTGGCCTCCTCGCCATCCATGAATTCTTCCACCACCACCTCGGCGCCGGCGCTGCCGAAGCGGCCGTGCAGCATGGCGTCGTCGATGGCGGCATGCGCCTCCTCCAGGGTCATGGCGATGACGACACCCTTGCCGGCGGCCAGGCCGTCGGCCTTCACCACGATGGGCGCGCCCTGCTCGGTAACGTAGGCCTTGGCGGCGCTGGCGTCGGTGAAGCGCCGGTAGGCGGCCGTGGGCACGCCGTACTTGGCGCAGATGTCCTTCATGAAGCCTTTGGAGCCTTCCAGGGCGGCGGCCGCCTGGCTGGGGCCGAAGGCCTTGATGCCGGCGGCCGTCAGGCGGTCCACCAGGCCCAGCACCAGCGGCTGCTCCGGACCCACCACCACCAGGTCGACGGCGTTGGACGTGGCGAAGGCCACCAGGCCGTCCACGTCGTCGGCCTTGATGTCCACGCAGCTCGCTACGTCGCGGATGCCGGCGTTGCCGGGCGCGCACCACAAGGTGCCGCACAGGGGGGAGGCTGAGATGGCCCAGCACAGCGCATGCTCCCGCCCGCCGGATCCGACCACCAGGATCTTCATCGCCTCTACCCCCGATCACGATTCCATCTGTTGAGCGGGTGCTTGTATCATGCCCGCGCCATGACTCAAGACTTCCCCGACTCACCCCCGACCTCCTCCGCCGATCTCGGCTATGCCGGCGCCGCGCCCGTGGCCGGCGGCAACCTGCCCGAGCTCAGCGTTTCCGACCTGTCGCGCGCGCTGAAGCGCACGGTGGAGGAGACGTTCGGCTATGTCCGCGTGCGTGGGGAGGTCAGCCAGCCCAAGCGCGTTTCCTCCGGCCACCTCTACCTGCGCCTGAAGGACGACCAGGCGGTGATCGAGGCCGTGTGCTGGAAGGGCACGGTCATGCGCCTGGCCGTGAAGCCGGAAGACGGGATGGAGGTGGTGTGCACCGGCCGCCTGACGACATACCCCG
The DNA here is from genome assembly GCF_007828035.1 of Nitrospirillum amazonense. Classification (GTDB taxonomy): domain Bacteria; phylum Pseudomonadota; class Alphaproteobacteria; order Azospirillales; family Azospirillaceae; genus Nitrospirillum; species Nitrospirillum amazonense. Next base: position 117,704 of record NZ_VITV01000005.1, read on the forward strand.
GCCGCTCACAATATCAGCTGATCATCGAAACCATGGAGCTGGCGGGCGAGGGCGCGCTGCTCAAGATGCTGGAGGAGCGCAAGCGCCGGCTGGCTGCGGAGGGCCTGTTCGATGCCCAGCGCAAGCGGCCGCTGCCCTTCCTGCCCAGGGTCATCGGCGTGGTGACCTCCCCCACCGGCGCCGTCATCCGGGACATTCTGCACCGCCTGGCCGACCGCTTCCCCCGCCATGTGCTGCTGTGGCCGGTGGCGGTGCAGGGCGAGCAGGCGGCGGCCCAGGTGGCCCGCGCCATCCAGGGCTTCAACGCCATCGCCCCGGGCGGCCCCGTGCCCCGGCCCGACCTGCTGATCGTGGCGCGCGGCGGTGGCAGCCTGGAAGACCTGATGCCCTTCAATGAGGAGATCGTGGTGCGGGCGGCGGCGGCCAGCCAGATCCCGCTGATCTCCGCGGTGGGGCATGAGACTGATACGACGCTGATCGATTTCGCTTCCGACCGCCGCGCGCCCACGCCCACGGCCGCCGCCGAGATGGCGGTGCCGGTCCGGGCCGAACTGATGGCCCAGGTCATGGAATGCGGCCGCCGGCTGGAGGGGACCGCCAACCGCCTGCTGGCCGAGCGCCGCAACCGCGTGGAAGGGCTGGCGCGTGGCCTGGGCGACCCCCGCGCCCTGCTGGAAGGCTGCGCCCAGCGCCTGGACGACCGGGGCGAGCGCCTGGCCCTGTCCATGACCGGCCTGATCCGCCGCCACCGGACGGAGGTGGCCAAGCTGGGCGCCGGCCTGCGCCATCCCGCCCAGGTGCTTGGCCTGGCCTATGCCCGCCTGGACATCGCCCAGCGGGGCCTGTCGGGTGGCCTGACCCGCCTGCTGGCCGACCGTACCACCCGCGCCCAGAACCTGGCCCAGCGCCTGACGCCCCAGCCGCTGGTGCGCCGGGCGGAGGAGGGCGGGGCGCGCCTGGAGGACCTCGGCCGCCGCCTGGACGCCAGCTTCGGCCGCGCCGTGGCCGATGGCGCCCGCCGGCTGGAAGGCCAGGCCAAGCTGCTGGAGACGCTGTCCTACCGCGGCGTTCTGGCGCGCGGCTTCGCCCTGGTCACCACCGCCGACGGCCACCCCGTGACCAAGGCGGCGGATGCCCCCGCCGGCGGCCGCGTGCGGGTGGAATTCATCGATGGCGCCGTGGGTGCCACCCTGGACGGGGAAGGGGCGCCTGTTCCGGCGCCCGCTCCGCCCCGCGAGTCTGCCCCCACGCCCAAGCCGCGCGCGGCGGCGCGGCCCGGCGGGCAGGGCAGCCTGTTCTGAGCAGCGGGCGGGAGCCCCTATTTCGGCCATCTCCGGTGGGTCCACAGCCATTGGCCGGGGTTGTCCAGCACCCACCGCTCCAGAAGCTGGTTCACCGCCACGGTGATGGCGCGGATGTCGGCCGGGCGGTCGCCGGTGGGCGCCGGCAGGTCCATCGGCGGGAACGCCTCGATGCGGAAGCGGGCGCCCTTGGCCTTGCGCGTCACCCGCACCGGCACGACCACGGCGCCGTGGCGCACCACCACGTCGCCGGCGATGGTGCCGGTCATGGCGTCATGGCCCAGGAAGGGCACGGCGATGCCCTCGTTCAGTTTCTGGTCGGCCAGGATGCCCAGGATGCCGCCCGCCCGCATGGCCGCCAGGATGCCCTTGGCCGAGGCGCGGCCCTTGGGTACCAGGGTGGTGCCCAGCTCGCCCCGCGCCTCGGCCAGCAGCTTGTCGACCGAGGGGTTGTTGGGCGCGCGGTAGATGGCGGTCATGGTGGCGCCGCACTTGAACACGGTCATGGCCACCAGTTCCCAATTGCCGAAGTGGCCGGTCAGGATGACGCCCGGCTTGCCATCGGTCACCAGGCCGCGCACATGCTCCGCCCCGATCAGCTCCACCCGCTGTTCCCACTCGCGCGAGATGGTCTTCAGGTGCGGATATTCGGCCAGGGTGCGGCACAGGTTGTCCCAGGATTCGCGGGCCACACGCTGGCGCCCCGCCGCATCCAGCTGGGGCATGGCCCGTTCCAGGTTGCGGAGCACCTTGGCGTTGCCGCCGATGCGCGGCCCCAGGGTGCGCCCCACCCAGCCGCCGAAGTCCGACGCCACGTCGGCGGGCAGCAGGCCCAGCAGGTTGAACAGGGCGCGGATGCCTGCCGCCTCGATGGCGTAGCGCAGGGAGGAAGGCTGGGTACCGTGCTCGGCCATGGAAGCTCCCGTGCCGGTCCCCATGGCGATGGGCCGGCCGTCCTGGGGGGAATTGGGTGTCGACCCCTTATCCGGACCCCGGAAAGGTGACCTCCAAGGCGGACAAAAACGGGTGCCGCCGGGTCCCGACGCCGGCGGCGGCTAAGCTATCGGGCGCTTTTTGCCAGGGGTCAAGCGCGCTCGCACGCGCCCGCCCTGGGAACCCGATATCCCTAGGACATCGTTCGCAGAACACGCTCCAGGGCGCCGGGGTCGTCGAAGGCCAGCATCACGGGCAGGGCTTTTATGGCGGTTTGGTGCGCGGCGGGTAGTCGCACCCAGTCCTTCTCGGTCGTCAGCGGTATGGCGCCCAGGGTGGTGGCGCGCTCCAGCAGGCCGGTGACTTCGGCCTCGGCATAGGGGTAATGGTCGGGGAAGGGCGCCGTCTCCGCCACCGTCAGGCCCAGCTCAACGCAGGTGTCGAAGAACTTTCCCGGCCGGCCGATGCCGGCGAAGGCCAGGACCGGGCGCCCGGCCAGCCCGGCGGCCACGGCTGCGTCCGGCACCAGTCGGGCGGCCAGGATGGGCAGGGCGGGGGCGAGTGCCGCCACGCTCGCCCTGGCTTCCGTGCGGTCGGCACCCACGATCACCACGGCGTCCGCCCGGGCCAGGCCGTCGCCAAGGGCCTCGCGCAGGGGGCCGGCCGGGATGACGCGGCCGTTGCCGAAGCCCGCGCCGCCGTCCACGACCAGCAGCGACAGGTCCTTGGCCAGGGCCGGGTTCTGGAAGCCGTCATCCATCACCACGGCCTCGGCGCCGCCATCGCGCGCGGCCCGGGCGCCGGCCAGGCGGTCCGCCGATATCCAGGCCGGGGCGGTGCGCGACAGCAGCAGCGGCTCATCCCCCACGTCGGCGGCACCATGCCGGGCCGGATCGACCCGCAGGGGGCCCTTCAGCCGGCCGCCATAGCCGCGCGACAGGTAGTGGGCCTGGACGCCCCGGGCGCGCAAGTGCCGCATCACCGCCTGCGACAGCGGCGTCTTGCCGGCGCCGCCCGCCACCAAGTTGCCGACGCAGATGACGGGGATGCCGACGTCCTGCGGCGTGGCCTTGGCCTGGCGCCGGCGGGCGCCGAGGGTGTAGAGGCACGCCAGGGGGCTCAGCAGTGCCGCCAGCGGCCCGGCGGGGCGATACCAGAAGCCGGGGGCCTTCACCGGGCATCCCCGGCAGGGTGCAGGCCGGCCTCGGCCAGCAGGGGCGCCAGGGCGGCCAGCACCCGGTCCACGGCGTCGCGGTTGTCGTCGGCAACAGCCTTGGCGGCGGCCGCCTGGGCCTCGCGCGCCGGCCGGTCAGTCAGCAGGGTTTGCACTGCCGCGGCCAGGCCTTCGACATCCGGCACGCGCCGGGCGCCGCCGGCCGCCTCCAGGGTCGCGGCGATCTCCGCGAAGTTATGCATGTGCGGACCATAGATGACGGCGGCCCCCAGCTGTGCGGGCTCGATGGGGTTGTGCCCGCCCACCGGCACGAAGGATCCACCGATGGCGGCCACCGGTGCCAGGCGGAAGAACAGCCCCAGCTCCCCCAGCGTGTCGGCTACATGCAGGGCGTCGGTGGCGTCCGGCAGGGCGCCGGTGGCGCGACGGCTGACGGTCAGGCCTCGGGCCTGGAAGGCGGCGGCGATCTCCGGCCCGCGCGCGGGGTGGCGTGGCACCACCAGGGTCAGCAGTCCCGGCATGCGGGGGGCCAGGCGCTGGTGCACCTGGACGGCCAGGTCATCCTCGCCTGGATGGGTGCTGGCGAGGACCCAGGCGGGCCGGCCGGCCACGGCGGCCCGGAGGGCGGCCAGGGCCTGGGGCTCCGCCGGCAGCGGGCTGGTGGAGTATTTCAGGTTGCCGACGCAGCGCACGTCGGCCAGGCCCAAATCGCGCAGGCGCCCGGCCTCCGTCGCCGTTTGCGCCAGCGCCAGGCGAAAGGTGGACAGCAGGCGACGGGCGGTGCGCGGCGCGCGCCGCCAGTTGCGGTGGCTGCCGGCCGACAGGCGCGCATTCACCAGGGCGGCGGGCACCTGGGCCTTGCGCAGGGCGCGCAGCAGGTTGGGCCAGAATTCCGATTCGATCCACAGCGCCGCGTCGGGCCGCCAGTGGTCCATGAAACGGGCCACGGCCGCCGGCAGGTCCACCGGCACGAACTGGTGGATGGCGCCCGGCGGCAGGCGCTTGGCCATGAGCGCGGCGGAAGTGACGGTGCCGGTGGTGACCAGGACGGTGGGCCGGGGCGACAGGGTCAGCAGCCGGTCGATCAGCGGCAGCACGGCCATGGACTCGCCCACGCTGGCGGCATGCAGCCAGATCAGCCGGCCAGGGGGGCGGGGCAGACCGGCATGGCCCAGGCGTTCGGGCAGGCGGTGGGGGTCTTCCTTGCCGGCGGCCAGCCGCCGGTCCAGCAGGCGGCGGACGGCGGGGCCGGCCAGGGCAGTCAGCCCGCGATAAAGCGCTTCCAGCATGCCGATCGTGTCAGGGGAACGGATGGGGCGGCGGGGCGGCCCGCCACGGTCGCCGCCACCCTAGCACCGGGTCCGCGCCGTCTTCAATGAACGCGGGAACCCCTACGGTCAGCTGGCCTTCTTGGTCTCGTCCGCTCCGGGGGCCAAGCCGGTGTCCAGGGCCGGGGCCGGGTCCAGGGCCGGATGGCCGCGGAAGGGGCGCAGGTTGTTCAGGAACTGCGCGGCGGACGCGGACCAGGAGAAGGTCAGGGCGTGGCGGCGGCACTTGTCGCCCGGAATCTCCAGGGCGGCCAGCGCGGCCTTGCGCAAATCCTCGTCCAGCACGGCCACGTCCGACCCGGCCAGCACGTCCAGCGGCCCGGGCACCGGGTACGCCGCCACCGGCACGCCGGAGGCGAGGGCCTCCAGCAGCACCAGGCCGAAGGTGTCGGTGCGCGAGGGGAAGACGAAGACGTCGCCGGCGGCGTAATGCTTGGCCAGTTCCTCGCCATGCTTGGGGCCGACGAACTGGGCGGCCGGGTACTTGGCCTTCAGTTCGTCCAGCTGCGGGCCGCCGCCCACCACCACCTTGGTGCCGGGCAGGTCCAGCGACAGGAAGGCCTCTATGTTCTTTTCCACCGCCACCCGGCCCACATACATGAAGATGGGGCGGGGGAAGGGCAGGAAGTCCTTCTCGCGCGGGCGGAACAGGTCGGTGTCGACGCCGCGCGACCAGCGCTTGATGTTGCGGAAGCCCCGGTCCACCAGGTCGTTCTCGATGGACGGCGTCGCCACCATGACGGCGGAGGCCGGCGCGTGGAAGCGGCGCACCAGGGCGTAGCTGAGGCGCAGCGGAATGGGGAAGCGGTCGCGGACGTATTCCGGGAAGCGCGTGTGATAGGCGGTGGTGAAGGGAATGCGCCGGCGCAGGCAATAGCGCCGCGCGGCCAGGCCCAACGGACCCTCCGTCGCGATATGGATGGCGTCGGGCGCGATCTCGTCGATCATGCGGCGCAGGCGGGCGCCGGGCTTCAGCGCCAGCCGGATTTCCGGGTATGTCGGCATGGGCACGGTGCGGAAGCGGTCGGGGGCGATGACCTCGACCTCATGGCCCAGCTGGCGCAATTCATCGCGCGTCGTGGTCAGGGTGCGGACCACGCCGTTCACCTGGGGGTGCCAGGCGTCCGTGACGATCAGGATTTTCACGCTGCAGCCTTCTGCGTCGTCCCGCCCGGCTGCCCAGGCTGCCGCGCTGCCGCGCGCTTGCGCACTTCGTCCGCCCAATGAAGGATCTCCAGCGTGCCGTCGGCGTGTTCGACCAATGCGGTGCACGATTCCACCCAGTCCCCGTCGTTGCAGTAGAGGACGCCACCCATGTCACGCATCTCGGCGTGGTGGATGTGGCCACAAATGATGCCGTCGACCTGCCGGCGCTTGGCCTCGTCGGCCAGCGCCTGCTCGTAATTGCCGATGAACTCCACCGCCTTCTTGGTCCGGTTCTTCAGATAGGCGGACAGCGACCAGTACTGGAAGCCGAAGCGGCGGCGGGCGGCGTTCAGCCAGGTGTTCAGGGTCAGCAGCACCGTGTAGGCGCTGTCCCCGACATAGGCCAGCCACTTGGCGTACTTCACCACCGCGTCGAACAGGTCGCCGTGCAGCACCAGGAAGCGGCGGCCGTCGGCGGTGGTGTGGACCGCGTCCTCCAGGATGGTGACGCCGCCGAACTGCAGGCCGATGAAGTCGCGGAAGACTTCGTCATGGTTGCCCGGGATCAGGAAGACCTTGGTGCCCTTGCGCACCCGGCGCAGCACCTTCTGCACCACGTCGTTGTGGGCCTGCGGCCAGTACCAGCCCTTCTTCAGGCGCCACCCATCGACGATGTCGCCGACCAGATACAGGTATTCCGACTCGGTGTGCTTCAGGAAGTCCAGCAGCATGTCGGCCTGGCAGCCCCGGGTTCCCAGATGCAGATCGGAAAGCCAAATGCTGCGGTACCGCCGCGGGGCCTCGTGTTCCGTCTCCATGTCCGTCTCCATGCTACGCCCCCGAGATGACCCACGCAGACAATCAATAGTAATGTTGACAGGGCTATACCGCAGCATGTAGGGCAAGACAAATGGTGATGAAGGTAAGTTCAAGGACTTCACCATATATTCACGGGGCATTCATAAATATGTCTTCCGCCCTTCACTTGGCTGTCACGGAACCTGTGTCCGCGCCCGCGCGCCGACTACTGATCATTCACAATCCTGTGGCGGGCCGTCGCCGGCGGGGCCTGATGGGGCGGGTGGTCGATGCCCTGCGCCAGGGCGGCGCCGACGTGGCGGTGGTGGAAACCACCGGCCCGCGCGACGCCGAGCGCCTGGCCGGCCTGGCCGCCTCCGGCGCGCTGACGGACGGCCGCATTCCCGACGCCGTCGTGGCCTCGGGCGGCGACGGCACCATCAACGAGGTGGTGAACGGCCTCCTGGCGGCGCCGACCCTGTCGCCGCCGGCCCTGGGTCTGATCCCTCTGGGCACGGCCAATGTGCTGGCGGCGGAGCTGGACCTGCCGTTCGGCGTGGCCGAGCTGGCGCGCACCCTGGCGGGCGCGATGCCGCGCACCATCCATGCCGGGCGCGCCAACGGCCGCCTGTTCACGATGATGGCCGGCGTGGGCCTGGACGCCCATGTGGTGGAAGGGGTGGATCCTGGGGTGAAGCGCCGTATCGGCAAGGGCGCCTATGTGCTGGAAAGCCTGGCGCAGATCGCGCGGTGGCCCAGCCCGCGCTATCGCGTGATCACGACGGACGCGGCCGGCCATGTCCGCGAGCACGAGGCCGCGTCCTGCATCGTGGCCAAGGGCCATTTCTATGGTGGCCGCTTCGTCTGCGCGCCCGATGCCCGGCTGGACGAGGGCGGCTTCCACGTCTGCCTGTTCGAGGCGGGCGGACGGCTGGCGGCGCTGGGCTATGGCGCGGCGCTGGTGACGGGCCGGCTGGCCCGCTGGACGGAAGCGAAGGGGGGATTGGGATACCGGATCATGCAGGCGGTGCGGGTGCGGATCGAGGGGCCGGTCGGCGATCCGGTGCAGGGGGATGGCGACACCATCGCCCGGCTGCCGGTGGATATGGAAACGGCGGCGCCTTTCCGTGTGCTGGCGCCGCCGCTCCGCCCCGTGTCCCGTCTGCCCTGAAGGGGCGCTGGTCTGCCCCCTGGCATCAAATCAGGCAACGCTACTGAAGCCGGTGTTCAGGCAACTCTGGTTCCAGGCAACGCTAGGCCACTCGACTGGTACGCGACTCCAAGACTCTATAAACGTCAGGCCACTCAAAATCGGGTTCTCACCAGGCAACTCAGGCTCCGATGGGGCCCATGGCCCCCTCGTTCTTTAGTATAGCAGCGGACGTTCAACGGCCCGCCTGCGCGCCGGCCTCGGCCGTGGCGCGCGGCACGCGGCCCCGCCACACGGACAGGCATTCCTCGGCGCTCTCACCGGTGCCGATGCAGTACCAGCCGCGGCGGTCGTTGAAGTACAGGCGATAGGTGCCGCGGCGATCACGCTCGAACCGGAAGACCGGGCGGTCCAGGTTGGGGAAGCGCACGATCAGCTGATCATGGTCGGGCGCGGTGTGGCGGCTGACCGTTTCCCACAGGCCACGCTCCAGCTTGGGCTGGGCGACGCTGTTCCACTCGGTCAGATCGAAGGGGGTGAAGCGGGCAGAGGAGAAGGGGACGACAGTCATGACTCACCAGCACTCTGCCACCCTGGATCGGAGGCGCCCGGAAGGTTCCGGACTTTTTCGTCAGTGCGCCGGGTGGCTTTGGCGCGTTGAGGGGACTATGCGGCCCCAACTGTTAATGGCGCCTTAAAGCGGGCTGCTCACCCGTGGGATAGTATGCTTTGGATGGAGTGATGGAGTTGCGCCCTGCGGCGCCCTGTGTTATGTGCACGACGCCCGACGCCGGGGTGGTTTTCACCCGGTTCGGACCCACATTGCTAAGGCCCTGAAATCCTTCAGGTCTGCGGATTAACCGAGGTTTCCAGGTGGCATCCCAAGGGACAGTCGTATCCGGACTGGCGGCCCGCTACGCGGCGGCGCTGTTCGACCTTGCCGACGAGCAGAAGGCGCTGGACCAAACCGCGCAGGACCTGACGTCGCTCAAGCAGGTTCTCGCCGAAAGCGCAGACCTGCGTCGCGTTGTGCGCAGCCCCGTCCTGTCGCGTGCCGAGCAGGCCCGCGCCATGGAGGCGGTGCTGTCACAGGCGGGCACGTCCGAGCTTGTGCGCAAGTTTATTGGTCTGGTCGCCCAGAACCGCCGGCTTTTCGCCCTCGATGGCATGATCGCCGCCTTCCTCGCCGAGCTGGCCCAGCGCCGCGGTGAAGAGACGGCCACCGTCATCTCGGCCCGCCCGCTGACGGAAGAGCAGCTGTCGGCCGTGACCGACGCGCTCAAGAAGGCCCTGGGCTCCAAAGTCTCCGTCGCCGCCAGCGTCGACCCGACGCTGCTGGGCGGCATGATCGTTAAGGTCGGATCGCGCATGATCGACAGTTCCGTGCGCACCAAACTGACCAAGCTGAAAATCGCCATGAAAGGGGTGGGCTGATGGAAATCCGCGCCGCAGAGATTTCCGCGATCCTGAAACAGCAGATCGCGAATTTCGGCACCGAGGCCGATGTTGCTGAAGTGGGCCAGGTGCTCTCGGTCGGCGACGGTGTTGCCCGCATCCATGGCCTGGACAAGGTCCAGGCCGGTGAGATGGTCGAGTTCCCGGGTGGGATTCAGGGCCTGGCCCTGAACCTGGAAGCCGACAACGTCGGCGCCGTGATCTTCGGCGACGACCGCGCCATCAAGGAAGGCGACACGGTCAAGCGTACCGGCGCCATCGTCGAGGTTCCGGTGGGCCGCGGCCTGCTGGGCCGCGTCGTGGACGGCCTGGGCAACCCCATCGACGGCAAGGGTCCGCTGGTCGACGTCGTGCGCAAGCGCGTCGAGGTGAAGGCCCCCGGCATCATCCCGCGCAAGTCGGTGCACGAGCCCATGCAGACCGGCCTGAAGGCCGTGGACGCCCTGGTGCCCGTCGGCCGTGGCCAGCGTGAGCTGATCATCGGCGACCGTCAGACCGGCAAGACCGCCGTCGCCATCGATGCCTTCATCAACCAGAAGGGCATCAACGCCGGCGGCGACGAATCCAAGAAGCTGTACTGCATCTACGTGGCCATCGGCCAGAAGCGCTCCACGGTCGCCCAGATCGTGAAGACGCTGGAGGAAGCCGGCGCGATGGAATATTCCATCGTCGTGGCCGCCACCGCGTCCGAGCCGGCGCCGCTGCAGTACCTGGCGCCCTATACCGGCTGCGCCATGGGCGAGTTCTTCCGCGATAACGGCATGCACGCCCTGATCGTGTACGACGACCTGTCCAAGCAGGCCGTCGCCTACCGTCAGATGTCCCTGCTGCTGCGCCGTCCGCCGGGCCGCGAAGCCTACCCCGGCGACGTGTTCTACCTGCACAGCCGCCTGCTGGAACGCGCCTGCAAGATGGCCGACGGCTACGGCGCCGGCTCGCTGACGGCCCTGCCCATCATCGAGACCCAGGCGGGTGACGTGTCGGCCTACATCCCGACGAACGTCATTTCCATCACCGACGGCCAGATCTTCCTGGAAACCGGCCTGTTCTACCGCGGTATCCGCCCGGCCATTAACGTCGGCCTGTCGGTCAGCCGCGTCGGCTCCGCCGCCCAGATCAAGGCGATGAAGCAGGTCGCCGGCACCATTAAGCTGGAACTGGCCCAATACCGCGAAATGGCCGCCTTCGCCCAGTTCGCCTCGGACCTGGACGCCGCCACCCAGCGCCTGCTGAACCGCGGTGCCCGCCTGACCGAGCTGCTGAAGCAGCCGCAGTACAGCCCGTTGCCGGTGGAAGAGCAGGTGGTTTCCATCTTCGCCGGCGTGAAGGGCTTCCTGGACAAGGTGAAGGTCGAGGACGTGAACCGCTTCGAGGCGCGCTTCCTGGACGAGATCCGCAGCAAGGGCCAGGACATCCTGACCGCGATCCGCACCGACAAGCAGATCAGCAAGGACACCGAGGAAAAGCTGAAGGCCTTCCTGGAGAGCTTCTCCAAGGTCTTCGCCTGATCTCCGCAAACGGCGGGCGGCGCCGTCATGGCCGCCGCCCGCCCAAGTCTCCCTAGGAAGTGAAGGCACGGCATGCCCAGCCTTAAGGACCTCAAGATCCGGATCGACAGCGTCAAGTCGACGCAGAAGATCACCTCGGCCCTGAAGATGGTGGCGGCCAGCAAGCTGCGCCGCGCCCAGGAACAGGCCGAAGCCGGGCGTCCCTATGCCGAGCGCATGGGCCGCATGCTCTCCTCCCTCGCTGCCAACGTGCCGGCGGGCGCGCAGGGCCCGAAGCTGATGGCGGGCACCGGTTCCGACAAGACGCACCTGCTGATCGTCCTGACCGGCGATCGCGGCCTGTGCGGCGGCTTCAACGCCACCATCGTCCGCGAGGCCAAGCGGCAGGTTTCCCGCCTGACGGGCGAGGGCAAGACCGTGAAGCTGCTGACGGTGGGCCGCAAGGGCCGCGACCTGCTGCGTCGCGAGTTCGGCTCGATGATCGTCCACAGCTACGAGAACCTGGGCGGCAAGCGCCTGGGCTTCGCCGACGCGGCCCAGGTCGCGGACAAGGTGCTGGAGCTGTTCGACGCCGGCGAGTTCGACGTCGCCTCCATCATCTTCAACAAGTTCAAGTCGGCGATGACGCAGATCGTCACCGTTCAGCAGATCGTCCCGTTCGCCGTGGCGGCCACGACGGAAGAGGCCCCGGCCTCCACCGAGCCGAAGGCCATCTACGAGTTCGAGCCGTCGGAGGAGGACATCCTCAACGACCTGCTGCCGCGCAACCTTTCCATCCAGGTGTACACCGCCCTGCTGGAAAGCTCGGCCTCGTTCTTCGGCGCGCAGATGACCGCCATGGACAACGCCACGCGCAACGCCGGCGACACGATCAAGAAGCTGACGCTTAACTACAACCGCACGCGCCAGGCCTTCATCACCAAGGAGCTGATCGAGATCATCTCCGGTGCTGAAGCGGTCTGACGGCGCCACGACAACATTCGCAAGGGTCCGAGGGAGCTTACCCCATGGCTACGACTAACCAGGCGACCAACGCCGTCGGCCGTATCACGCAGGTGCTGGGCGCCGTGGTGGACGTGCAGTTCGATGCCGAACTGCCCGCCATTCTGAACGCCCTGCACACGCAGAACGAGGGCAAGACCCTTGTGCTCGAAGTCGCCCAGCATCTGGGCGAGAACACCGTCCGCTGCATCGCCATGGACAGCACGGACGGCCTGGTGCGCGGCGGCGCCGTCGCCGACACCGGCGGCCCCATCAACATGCCGGTCGGTCCCGCCACCCTGGGCCGCATCCTGAACGTCATCGGCGAGCCGATCGACGAGCGCGGTGCCGTTGCCTCCGAGAAGACCTACCCCATCCACCGGTCCGCGCCCGAGTTCGCCGAGCAGGCGACCGACGCGCAGATCCTGGTCACGGGCATTAAGGTCATCGACCTGCTGGCCCCGTACCTGAAGGGCGGCAAGATCGGCCTGTTCGGCGGCGCCGGCGTGGGCAAGACCGTCACCATCATGGAACTGATCAACAACGTCGCCAAGGCGCACGGTGGTGTGTCGGTCTTCGCCGGTGTGGGCGAGCGTACCCGCGAGGGTAACGACCTGTACCATGAGATGATTGAGTCGGGCGTCATCAAGCTCGACGGCCCGGGCTCCAAGGTCGCCCTGGTGTACGGCCAGATGAACGAGCCGCCGGGGGCCCGCGCCCGCGTCGCGCTGTCCGGCCTGACCATCGCGGAATACTTCCGCGACGAGGAAGGCCAGGACGTGCTGCTGTTCATCGACAATATCTTCCGCTTCACCCAGGCGGGTGCCGAGGTGTCGGCGCTGCTGGGCCGCATCCCCTCCGCGGTGGGTTACCAGCCCACGCTGGCCACCGACATGGGCGCCTTGCAGGAACGCATCACCTCGACCAAGAAGGGCTCGATCACCTCGGTGCAGGCCGTGTACGTGCCCGCCGACGACCTGACCGACCCGGCCCCCGCCACCTCGTTCGCCCACCTGGACGCCACGACGGTGCTGAGCCGCGCCATCGCCGAACAGGCCATCTTCCCGGCCGTGGACCCGCTGGACAGCACCTCCCGCGCGCTGGATCCGCGCGTCGTGGGTGAAGAGCACTACCAGACGGCCCGTTCGGTGCAGAAGGTGCTGCAGACTTACAAGTCGCTGCAGGACATCATCGCCATCCTGGGCATGGACGAGCTGTCGGAAGAGGACAAGCTGACGGTCGCCCGCGCCCGTAAGATCCAGCGCTTCCTGTCCCAGCCCTTCCATGTGGCCGAAGTGTTCACCGGCACGCCCGGCGTGCTGGTCAGCCTGGAAGACACCATCCGCGCGTTCAAGGGCATCGTGGCCGGCCAGTACGACCACCTGCCGGAAGCGGCCTTCTACATGGTCGGCACCATCGAAGAAGCCGTCGAGAAGGCCCGCAAGATGGCCGCCGAGGCCGCCTGATCGCCTGAGTAGTACCGGGACGGGAAGGGGAACCCCCTTTCCGTCCCTTATCGTAAGACGCTGAACGGAAGCCCCATCATGGCCGATAAGGTTGAATTCGAGCTGGTGTCGCCGGAGAAGCTGCTGGTTTCCCAGCCGGTCGACATGGTGGTCGTCCCGGGCACTGAAGGCTACCTGGGCGCCCTGCCGGGCCACGCCCCCCTGATCACCACGCTGAAGCCGGGCGTGATCGACATCTACCTCGATGGCATCACCACCATCAGCAACCGCATCTTCGTCGCCGGCGGTTTCGCCGAGGTGACCGAGACGCGCTGCACCGTGCTGGCGGAAGAGGCGATCGAGGTTGCGGCCCTGGACCGTGCCGCGGTGGAACAGCAGGTGAAGGACCTGGCCGAGGACGTGGCCGACGCCGCCAACGACGTCGAGAAGCGCGCTGCGGAGGCCAAGCTGCTGGTCGCCCAGGCCAAGCTGGAAGCCCTCGGCACCGGTCCGGCCGCCCACTAAGGGCTGATCCCCGGCAGTTGAGAGCGAATCGCAAAAGGTCCGAAGGGGGCTAGGACATCATGCCTAGCCCCCTTCGCCCTTAGGCAGGCCCCCTAGGACGTAAGCCAGTCCCTTGATTCAGCACAATAGTTCCCACCCTTGACGGGTGGGCATTTTGCCAATTGGCGGCATCGTGCTAGCTTGGCGCCGTGCCGAGCTTGGCGGATGTTACGAATTTGTGGCATACCGGCCGGTGGGGCATCACGAAAAGCCCGCCGGCTTTCCTGTTTCCGGGCGGACCTTTTCGAATTGAGTGGGGTTCGATCGTCGCAGTGGGGGCACGGCGGCGACATCGGGCCCGTATAATGGTCATCGGATGCTGGTACCCGGAAGCGAGGGCGCCGGCCCTGGGGCACGAAGAACGGAACGCGCATGGCAGACGTCAACGGCACGGAATCTCAGGCCACGGAAAGCCGCAACGGTCATTGGACGGTTGCGGGCCTGCCTTGGGACAAGCTGGACCCGTCCAAGGTCAACCCCGATATCCTGAAGCTCATCAAGGCCGCCGCCCTGGTGGAATACAACGGCGACAGCTACGCCGATTACCTGTGCAATGTCTTCGCCGACAACGCGGAGTTCTGCCGGACAGCCCGCCAGTGGGCGGTTGAGGAAGTGCAGCATGGCGAGGCCTTGGGCGCCTGGGCCGAGCGCGTGGACCCCAGCTGGAACTTCCAGGCGGCGGTGACGCGTTTCCGCGAGGGCTACAAGATCGACATCGACGTCAGCCAGTCGGTGCGCGGTTCCCGCGCCGGTGAACTGGTGGCGCGCTGCATCGTCGAGACCGGCACCAGCAGCTATTACACCGCCCTGGCCGAGGCCACGGACGAGCCCGTGCTGAAGCAGATCTGCCGCCACATCGCGGCCGACGAATTCCGGCACTACAAGCTGTTCTACGATTACCTGGGCGATTACCTGACCCAGGAACGCCTGGGCAAGTTCGGCCGCCTGCGCATCTCCCTCTCGCGCATCAACGAGACGGAGGATGATGAACTGTCCTTCGCCTATCACGCCGCCAACGCCGACGAAGGTGCGCCCTACCACCGCGAGACGGCCTTCGCCAATTACGTGCGCCGGGCCTACAGCTATTACCGCCCGCACCACCTGGACCGCATGGTCGCCATGGTGTTCAAGGCCAGCGGCCTGAAGCCCCAAGGCTGGCTGCACGACGTCGCCTCGCGCTACGCTTACAAGCGCATGATGAAGAAGGCCGGCGTGCCCCCGCTGGCCGCCTGACGCCTCTTCCGCGCTGAGAACAAAAACGCCGCCCTGGGTGACCGGGGCGGCGTTTTTGTTTTTGGAGCTGTGGGTGCTCATGCCCATCGATCTAGGATGACCATAATGGGCAGCAGGTGGGTTTGATCGATGGTGAAGCTGAATGAAAGGGTGCTGGCGTCGGCCCATTCGTCCTGAGCGTGTGCTGTCACCCGGACATGACCCCGTCCATCACCCTTGAGCACGAGGCTGAAATTAGAGAACCAGGTGTCCGTGCTTACCTCACCCTTTAGGCTTTTATGCAACCGCCTCAGGTCGCTGCGGAACCGGTCCCAAGCCTGGAGGGAAAGATAGGTCGTGGCCAGGATGCTGCCAGTGAACGGCCCGCCAACTAGGTCCACCTTCATATCGAAGCCATGACCGTCCGGGTCTGCTTCCGGTGGATTAAGGGTCACGCTGCTGCGGCCGTCGCTGATGACGATGCGGTCGTTCATGGCCGGAAATTACCCCACCAGATGCCGGAAGGCAGCGACCACCTGCATGTAGATCTCGCGCTTGAAGGGGACGATCAGGTCCACCGTCCGCTCCAGCGGCACCCATTGCCAGGCGTCGAACTCGGGATGGTCGGTTTCCAGGTTGATGTCGCTGTCCTGGCCGGTGTAGCGGCAGGCCAGCCACTTCTGCTTCTGGCCGCGGTACTTGCCCTTCCACGCCACGCCCACCAGGTCCGGCGGCAGGTCATAGCGCAGCCACTCGGCCGTTTCCTCCAGGATCGTTGCCTGGTTGGTGCCGATCTCCTCCATCAACTCGCGCAGGCCGGCTTCCGCCGCCGTCTCGCCCTTGTCGATGCCGCCCTGGGGCATCTGCCAGGCGCCGGGGGTGTCGCGCCGCTGGCCGACGAACACCAAGCCCTGGGCGTTCAGCAGGCAGATGCCGACACAGGGGCGGTAGGGCAGGGTGCTGGGATCGACCGGCTTCGTCATGGGGTGGGCTCTTCAGAGGGGAAACTGGCGGCAGACTACCGGGTGGAACGGGGCCAGGCCAGCGTGGCGCCCGAGTCGCGGTGTGGAAAAACGGCGGTTCGACGCGCTGAGTGGCAGCCAGCGACAGGGTGTCGGCGGCGGGCGTAAGGATAGAACCTAAATGGCGGCTGCCGGGAACGAGTCGGCGCGATTGCTGCGGTGCTTCCGACAGGAAATATGTCAGCATATATGACCTATTTCCTGTCGCATGCATCCCTGCTTAGATGCCGGGGTAAGCCGAGGGAACATCGGCGCCGGACCTTGGCTGACCCCCAGGCAGCAAGGCACCGTTCCTTGGGACGTCCGCGACCCGACCGCACCGGGCGCAGATATCCCAAGACTAGGCAGGGGACCAGTTTCACCCGAGTGGGAGATGCGTTATGACGCTGGCCGCCGTTACCCTTGATGACAAGTACGTCCTGCGGGACGGCCGGGTCTATATGACCGGGACCCAGGCGCTGGTGCGCCTGCCCATGCTGATGCGCGACCGCGACCGCGCGGCGGGCCTGAACACCGCCGGCTTCATCTCGGGCTATCGCGGCTCCCCCCTGGGGGCCTACGACCAGGCGCTGTGGCAGGCGCGCAAGCACCTGGCCCGCCACGACATCCATTTTCAGCCGGGCGTGAACGAGGAACTGGGCGCCACCGCCGTCTGG
The DNA here is from genome assembly GCF_007828035.1 of Nitrospirillum amazonense. Classification (GTDB taxonomy): domain Bacteria; phylum Pseudomonadota; class Alphaproteobacteria; order Azospirillales; family Azospirillaceae; genus Nitrospirillum; species Nitrospirillum amazonense. The sequence goes on from NZ_VITV01000005.1 coordinate 134,377, forward strand.
GGCAGCCAGCAGGTCAACCTGTTCAAGGGCGCCAAGGTCGACGGCGTGTTCGGCATCTGGTACGGCAAAGGCCCCGGCGTTGATCGCTCGCTGGACGCGCTGAAGCACGCCAATTTCGCGGGCACCAGCCGTCATGGCGGCGTGCTGGCCATCGCCGGCGACGACCACGCCTCCAAATCCTCCACCCTGCCGCATCAGTCCGACCACGCCTTCATCCACGCCTTCATGCCGGTGATGAGCCCGGCCGGCGTGCAGGAGTTCCTGGACTACGGCCTGATCGGCTGGGAGATGTCGCGCTATTCCGGCTGCTGGGTGGGGTTCACCGCCCTGGCCGACACCATCGACACCTCCGCCATCGTGCGCGTGCCCGATGTCACCAGCGGCGTGGTCCTGCCGGCCGATTTCGAGATGCCGCCCGGCCGGCTGAACATCCGCCTGCACGACACGCCGCTGATCCAGGAAGACCGCATGATCCAGTGGAAGCTGGACGCGGCGCGCGCCTTCGCCCGGTCCAACCACCTGGACAAGGTCATCCTGGGCGCCGCCAAGCCGCGCCTGGGCATCGTCACCGTGGGCAAATCCTACCTGGACGTGCGCCAGGCCCTGGATGAGCTGGGCATCACCGCCGAGATGGCGGCCGACCTCGGCATCGCCATCTTCAAGGTGGCCATGACCTGGCCGCTGGAGCCCCACGGCATCCGCGACTTCGCCGAGAGTGCCGAGGAGCTGCTGGTGGTGGAGGAAAAGCGCGCCCTGATCGAGGCGCAGCTGAAGGAACAGCTGTATAACTGGGACCGCCGTCCCCGCATCCTGGGCAAGACGGATGAGGACGGGCGGCCGCTGCTGTCGGAAAAGGCGGAACTGTCGCCCACCACCATCGCGCTGGCCCTTGCCGGCCGTATGGCCAGGCTGGGCCTGATGGTTGACCGGGTGGCGGAGCGGGTGCGGGCCCTGGAGGCGCAGCTGCGCCCCACCGCTTCCGCCAGCACCGTGGTTCGTGCGCCGTTCTACTGCTCCGGCTGCCCGCACAACACTTCCACCCACCTGCCCGAGGGCAGCCGCGGCCTGGCCGGCATCGGCTGCCACTACATGGTGACGTGGATGGGCCGCAACACCGACGTCTTCAGCCAGATGGGCGGCGAGGGTGTCCACTGGATCGGCCAGGCGCCTTTCGCGGGGGAGGAGCATGTCTTCGCCAATCTGGGCGACGGCACCTATTTCCATTCCGGCATCCTGGCGGTGCGCGCCTCCGTCGCCGCCAAGGTCAACATCACCTACAAGATTCTCTACAACGACGCCGTCGCCATGACCGGCGGCCAGAAGGTGGACGGCAGCCTGTCCGTGCACCAGATTGCCCGCCAGCTGGAGGCTGAGGGTGTGGAGCGCATCGTCGTGGTCAGCGACGATCCGGAAAAGTACGGCCTGGGCCAGGGCCTGCCGCCCTTCACCACCATCGAGCACCGCGACGACCTGGACCGGGTGCAGCGCGAGATGCGCGAGATCAAGGGCGTCAGCGTCCTGATCTATGAACAGACCTGCGCCGCCGAGAAGCGCCGCCGCCGCAAGCGCGGCACCTTTCCCGACCCGGCCCGCCGCGTGGTGGTGAACGAACTGGTGTGCGAGGGCTGCGGCGACTGCTCCACCAAGTCCTCCTGCTTGTCCGTGGTGCCGGTGGAGACGGAGTTCGGCCGCAAGCGCCAGATCGACCAGTCCAGCTGCAACAAGGACTTCTCCTGCCTCAAGGGCTTCTGCCCCAGCTTCGTGACGGTGGAAGGCGGGTCCCTGCGCAAGCCCAAGCCGGCCGGCGGCAAGACGGACGCGTTCGAGGCCCTGCCGGAGCCGGCGCGCCGTACCCTGGACCGTCCCTGGAACATCCTGGTGACGGGCGTGGGCGGCACCGGTGTGGTCACCATCGGCGCCATCGTCGCCATGGCTGCCCACTTGGAAAGCCGGGGCTGCACCGTGCTGGACATGGCGGGCCTGGCGCAGAAGGGTGGGGCGGTCACCAGCCACCTGCGCATCGCCGAACGGCCGGAGGACATCCACGCCACCCGCATCGCCGCCGGTGGTGCCGACGTGGTGCTGGGCTGCGACATCGTGGTGGCGGCCAACGCCGACGCCCTGACCAAGATGGCCCAGGGCCGTACCCACGCCATCCTGAACACCCACGAGGCCATCACCGCCGCCTTCGTCACCAACCCCGACTTCCAGATGAACGGCGGGTCCATGGTGGCGACGGTGGCCAAGGCCTGCGGCGCCGACGCCGTCAACGCCGTGGATGCCACCCGCATCGCCACCGGCCTGCTGGGCGACAGCATCGCCACCAACCTGTTCATGCTGGGCTACGCCTATCAGAAGGGCCTGGTGCCGGTCAGCGCCGAGGCGCTGGAGAAGGCCATCGAGATGAACGGGGCGGCGGTGAAGATGAACACCGACGCCTTCCGTTGGGGCCGCCGCGCCGCCCTGGACCAGGCGGCGGTCGAGAAGATCGCCACGCCCAGGGGTCCAGCGGCCGACCAGCCCCACCGCCGCCTGTCGCAGACGCTGGATGAGGTGATCGAGCGCCGCGCCGCCTTCCTGACCGATTATCAGGACGCAGCCTACGCCGACGCCTATCGCCAGTTCCTGGCCCAGGTGCGGTCGGTGGAGGCGGCCAGGGTGCCGGGCGCCGACCAGCTGACTGAGGCCGTGGCCCGCTCGCTGTTCAAGCTGATGGCCTACAAGGACGAGTATGAGGTGGCGCGCCTCTACACCCAGACCGGTTTCCTGGACCAAGTGCGCCAGCAGTTCCAGGGCGATTACAAGCTGGTCTTCCATCTGGCGCCGCCCACCGCGTCCCACGCCGACCCGGCCACGGGCGAGATGCGCAAGCGTGCCTTCGGCCCCTGGATGCTGACGGCCTTCCGCCTGCTGGCGGCTTGCAAGGGCCTGCGCGGCACTGCGCTGGACATCTTCGGCCGCACCGCCGAACGCCGCATGGAACGCCAGCTGATCGTCGACTTCCGCGCCACGGTGGCGGAACTGCTGGCCGGCCTGTCCGAAGACAACCATGCGCTGGCGGTGGAGATCGCGGAGCTGCCGCAGAAGATCCGCGGCTATGGCCACGTCAAGGAGAAGGCCTACGCCGAGGTCAAGGCCAAGGAAGAAGCGCTGCTCCGCGACTGGCGCACCGGCACGCCGGGCCAGTCCACGCCCCTGGCGGCGGAGTAAGGATCAAGCGAAGCAGCCCGCGACAAATCTCCTGTCGCGGGCTGTCGCTTGAGGTCTATGGTTGGCGCCCTCAAGGATGCCGTTCTCAAGGACAGATCTCATGGACAGCAACACGGGCGCGGACAAGGTCACCCTGGAGGATGTGCGGGCGGCGGCCCTGGCGCTGGGCGGCCAGGTCATCGACACGCCCTGCATCCCGTCGCGCACCCTGTCGCGCATCGCCGGCTGCGAAATCTGGGTGAAGTTCGAGAACCTGCAGTTCACCGCCAGCTTCAAGGAGCGTGGCGCCCTGAACCGCCTCTTGTCCCTGACGGAGGAGGAGCGCCGGCGCGGCGTCATCGCCATGTCGGCCGGCAACCATGCCCAGGGTGTCGCCTACCACGCCGGCCGCCTGGGCATCCCCGCCACCATCGTCATGCCCGAGGGCACCCCCTTCATCAAGGTGGAGCATACGGAGAACTTTGGCGCCAAGGTGGTGCTGAAGGGTGCGGTGCTGGCGGAAGCGGCGGCGGAAGCCGAGCGCCTGCAGCGGGAACACGGCTACGTCTTCGTTCACCCCTATGACGACCCATTGGTCATCGCCGGCCAGGGCACGGTGGCGCTGGAGATGCTGAACGCCGCCCCGGACCTGGACGTGCTGCTGGTGCCCGTGGGCGGCGGCGGCCTGATCTCCGGCATGGCCATCGCCGCGAAGGCCCGCAAGCCCGACATCGAGGTCATTGGGGTGGAGGTCACGGCCTATCCGCCCATGTACCAGGCCCTGCACAACCTGCCGGTCAGCGTGGGCGGCGACACCATCGCCGAAGGCATCGCCGTCAAGAACGTGGGCGCCACCACGCTGGAGATCGTCCGGCAGAAGGTCGACGACATCATCCTGGTGGAGGATTGGGAGGTGGAGCGGGCCGTGGCCCTGTTCCTGAACATCGAGAAGACGGTGTCCGAAGGGGCCGGCGCCGCTGGCCTGGCCGCCGCCCTGAAGCATCCGGAGCGCTTCGCCGGGCGCAAGGTGGGCCTGGTGCTGTCCGGCGGCAACATCGACAGCCGCGTCCTGGCCAGCGTCATCCTGCGCCAGCTGGTGCGTGAGGGCCGCATTGTGACCTTGCGCGTGGTCATCCCCGACCGGCCGGGTGCCCTGGGCCGCATCACCACCCTGATCGGCGAGGCCGGCGGCAACATCATCGAGGCCGTGCACCAGCGCCTATTCAGCACCGCCAACGTCAAGGCCACCGACATCGACATCACGGTGGAATGCCGCTCCGCCAACCACGCCGGCCGGGTGGTCGAGGCGCTGCGCAGCAATGGCTTTCAAGTCAAGGCCTTGGCGGGAGAGTGAGCGCCGCCTGAAGTTGACAAGAAAAGAGGCGGCTCGTCGGTGGAAGGACCGGCGGCCGCCTTTTTCTTATCCCGCGTGCCGAGGGTCACCCCCGCTGCCGCGTGATCTCGATCCCGGCGGAGGCGGCGTCGGGGAAGACGTCCAGCTTTTCCACCCGCACCGTGACGCTGTGCACCCGGCCATCGGCCAGCAGGCGCTGGGCCACCGTCTCGGCAAAGGTTTCCACCAGGTTCAGATGGCCCTGGGCCGCCAGCTCGCGGACGATGGTGACGCCGTCCTCGTACGACACCACGTCGGCGATGTCGTCGCGGCGCGCCCCCAAGCGGTCCAGCACCATCATGTCCAGGTTCACGCGCAGGCGCTGGGCCTTCTGCTTCTCATGCTCATAGATGCCGACGGTGGCCATCACCACCAGGTCGCGCACGAAGATGCGGGCCAGCGGCGCGGGATTGGTGACAGCCGGGGAGGCGGACTGCACGGGTACGGCCTTGGCCGGACCGCCGGTCACTTGGGAGAAGAGCTTATTCATAGGGCTCCTCTACCACCCCGGCCGGGTGGCGGGAAGGGCCGCTCAGTGCATCTCGGCGATGACGCGCTGGCGCAGCATGTCGATAGGGGCCAACTGACCGCCCTCGACATAGTGCCAGAAGGTCCAGCCGTTGCAGGCCGGCAGGCCCTGCATGGCCGCACCCACCTTGTGGATGGAGCCGTTGTGCTCACCCAGATGGTTGGCGCCCACCAGGGTGCCGTCGGCCTTGATCCGGGCGCTGTGGCGGCGGCGGGTGTCATAGAGGGTGGTGCCGGGCTGCAGCAGGCCGCGTTCCACCAGCCAGCCGAAGGGGACCCGCGGCTGGGCGCGCTTGGACGGCGGCTCCAGCAATTCGGCCTCGGCCGCGGGCTCCACCGCCGCGATGCGCGACAGGGCCACTTCGGCGTAGGTCTTCTCCCGCTCGATGCCGATCCAGTTGCGGCGCAGGCGCTTGGCCACGGCACCCGTGGTGCCGGTGCCGAAGAACGGATCCAGCACCGTGTCGCCCACGCGGGTGGAACTGGACAGCACGCGGTACAGCAGCGCCTCCGGCTTCTGGGTGGGGTGCGCCTTGTTGCCGTCGGCGTCGCGCAGCCGCTCCGAGCCGGTGCACAGGGGGAACAGCCAGTCGCTGCGCATCTGCAGCTCCTCATTCAGGTTCTTCATCGCCTCATAGGCGAAGAAGTACTTGGCGTCCTGCGACTTGGCCGCCCAGATCATGGTCTCGTGGGCGTTGGTGAAGCGCTTGCCCCGGAAGTTGGGCATGGGGTTGGTCTTGCGCCAGATGATGTCGTTCAGGATCCAGTAGCCCAGGTCCTGCAGGATGGCGCCCACGCGGAAGATGTTGTGGTAGCTGCCGATGACCCACAGCGTGCCGTCGTCCTTCAGGGCGTGGCGGGCGGCGGCCAGCCAGTCGCGGGTGAAGCGGTCATAGGTCGCGAAGTCGGCGAAGCGGTCCCACTCCTCATCCACGCCGTCGACGCGGGTGTGGTTGGGGCGCATCAGGTCGCCCGACAGCTGCAGGTTATAGGGCGGGTCGGCGAAGACCATGTCGACCGAGCCGGCCGGCAGACCCTGCATCAGGGAAACGCAGTCGCCCACAAGTATCCGGTTGGCGGGCGCCGCCTCCCGCACCTTGGACTTGGTCTTGGAGTCAGTACGGGTTTCCGGGGTCTTCAACATGGGGAGTATTCGCCGAATCGGGGTTGATTTTTGCCGACAATGAGTCGGCCCCGAGTCGCCGTCAATGTAATTTTTTAGGCAAGAGTCAGTAGAGTCAAAGGTTTAGAGCTAATTGTTCTGAGATTGGAGCAAATGTACGGCGGTGAGCGGGCGTGACCCCCAATATCTTGATTGCGTCACGATGTTCGGCCGTGCCGTAACCGGCGTTGCGTTCCCACCCATAACCGGGGTGCGACAGGGCCAGATCCGCCATCAGACGATCACGCGTGACCTTGGCGATGATCGACGCGGCGGCGATGGACAGGCTCAGCGCGTCGCCGCTGACCAGGGTGGCGATGCGGGGGCAGGGCAGACCCGGCGGACGCTGGTTGCCGTCCACCAGGGCGGTCAGGGGGGCGGGGCCGCCATCCGCCCCCAGGGCCTCCACCGCGCGCCGCATGGCCAGGAAGGTCGCCTGCAGGATGTTGACGGTGTCGATCTCCTCCACCGTGCTGATGCCGACGCCCACGCGGGCGTTGGCCCGGATGGCGTCGAACAGGGTATCGCGCGCGGCGGCCGTCAGCTTCTTGCTGTCGTTGATGCCGGCGCACCAGGGCGGGGCTTCGGTGCTGCCGGGCGGGCACACGGGCAGGATGACGGCGGCGGCCACCACCGGACCGGCCAGCGGGCCACGCCCCGCCTCGTCCACGCCGCAGACCAGGCTGTCATGGGCGTGGCCGGCATCCAGTTCTGGCCGCAGGGTGGGCGGTCCCAACTGTATGATAATTTCGGAGGTGGGCTTGCGGGGGCGAGGCATCGGTCACAGCTTAAGCACGGGCGTGGCCGCCATGATGGCCGACCGCACCCCTCGCGGGCAAGCGCCGGACCTTCGGGAATGAGGACCTTCGGGAATGAGGAGAGGTTGAGGCAGATCATTTTGCCACCGACGCATCGGGCGCAGCATGCGTCCGTCCCAACATCGTCCCGCCAGGTCCGCCCCATGCGCCCCGATCTCGTCGCCAAGTACCGCAACCAGCGTGTTCCCCGGTACACCAGCTATCCGCCCTCACCGCAGTTCAGCGCGGCGGTCACGGCCGACGACTATCGCCGCTGGCTGGGGCAACTGACGGCGGCCGACACCCTGTCGCTCTATCTGCACGTCCCCTTCTGCCGCAGCATGTGCTGGTACTGCGGCTGTCACACCACCGTGGTGAAGCACGAGGCGCCCATCCGCCGCTACCAGGCGGCCCTGGAGGCGGAGATCGACGCTGTGGCGGGGGCGCTGGTCCCCGACTCTACGCTGTCGAGGGGGGGCGGCCTGCCCCCCGTCACCCATATTCACTTCGGGGGCGGCACGCCCACCTTGCTGCCCCCCGACGCCTTCCTGTCGCTCATGGACCGGCTGGCCCAGCGCTTCGGCCGGCCGGCCGCCACGGCGGAGATCGCGGTGGAGATCGACCCCCGCACCCTGACCCCGGCCATGGCGGCGGCCTTGGGGCAGGGCGGTGTCACCAGGGCCAGCCTGGGCGTGCAAAGCTTCGACGACCGGGTGCAGCGGGCCATCAACCGCATCCAACCGTACGCCGCCACGGCGGAGGCGGTGGCCCGCCTGCGGCAGGCCGGCATCGGCGGCATCAACCTGGACCTGATCTACGGCCTGCCCCACCAGACGGTGGACAGCTGTGTCCAATCCGTGACCCAGGCCCTGGAATTGGCGCCGGACCGGCTCAGCGTCTTCGGCTATGCCCACATGCCGTCGCTGAAGGCCCATCAAGGCCGTATCGAGACGGCCGCGCTGCCTGGGGCCACCCAGCGGACCGAACAGGCGGCCGCCATGGCCGAGACGCTGGAGGCGGCGGGTTACGTCGCCATCGGCCTGGATCATTACGCCCGCAAGGACGACGTCATGGCCACGGCCTATGCCGCCGGCCGGCTGAAGCGTAATTTCCAGGGCTATACCGTCGACACGGCCACGGCGCTGCTGGGCTTCGGCGCCTCCGCCATCGGGCGCACGCGCGGGGGATATATCCAAAATAAGGTGGAGGTGCCCGCCTACCTTAAGGCGTGGGAAGCCCATGCGGCGGGTGAGGGCACGGGATGGGCCGTGGCCAAGGGCCTGGCCCTCAGCGATGACGACAGGCTGCGCGCCGACATCATCGAACAGTTGATGTGCCGCTTTTCGGTGGACTTAAGCGATACCTGCCGCCGCCACGGTGGTTCTTTGGAAGAGATCCTGACCCCGGCGACCCGCCGCGCCTTGGCCGCGCTTGCCGACGATGATATGATAATCTGTGATAAAACTAGGGTCGAGGTAAGGGAGGAGGCTCGACCCCTGGTCCGCAGCGTCGCGGTTCTGTTCGATGCTTACTTCGATCCGGAATCGGGACGGCACAGCTATGCCGTGTAGATTTTTTTCAGAATTTTTCAAGATGGGGCGGATCGCCGCGTCCGCGAAACCCATGGTGTTCCCGGCCCGCTTTCACAATGTGCCTTAGAAGACTGAAAAGAAACAGTCCCACAGGTTAACGGAGGAGAGTCCCCAAGCCCCTGCTGCAATGCAGCAAAATGGCGATCGTGCCCCGCGAAAGTTGCATGAAATTACGAAGGCTGGCTGGTTTAAGACAGGCAGTGACCGAGAGAGTCATTTCCTGCATACCTGCCGCTTGCGTGCGTCTTAGAAATCGGGCATACGAAAACGCAACAAGGCTCGACTGTGAAGGTCGACAACGATCGCAAGCGGTGTTCAGGTCCGTGAAAAGCGGGCCGTGGTGCTTGGGGCTGGTGTTTGTCAGGTTATGAAATAACCGGATGTGCACCACGGGTGCCGGATACTGCTTCGCAAATGAATTGGAGGCAGATGTGGGAAGGTCGGTGTTGGTCGACCCCAGGATTGCGTTTCGATGTCCAGGCGGACCCCAGGTCCCGGGCATCACGGATTCCCCCCGTTCTGCCTCCCGTGAATCACTTCCGCTCGGATGCGCCGCGGCGTTTTCCGATGCGGTGTCTTCCTTCGTGATGTGACCGCAGGAAAATGCCTTACACCGCAAAACAATCGTCAAGCAGCCGGTTGATCGGGCTGGTCGCCACAGTCCTCATCCAGGCCGGCATCGTTTACGCTCTCGTCACCGGTCTTGCGAACAAGGTCGTCGAGGTGGTCAAGGGTCCTGTGGAGACCAAGATCATCGAAGAGATCAAGGACGAGACCCCGCCGCCGCCGCCGCCGCCGCCGCCGCCGCCGCAGACCGTGCAGCCGCCGCCGTTCGTGCCGCCGGTCGAAGTCAACATCGAGACCCCGCCGCCGCCGGTGGTGGCCTCTGTGTCGACGGCCAAGCCGCCGACGCCGCAGCCGCCCGTCGCTCCGGTGCAGCCGACTGCACCGCCGGCTCCACCTTCCACCCCGGTGAAGCTCGATCAGGCGAGTTTCGGCCGATATCAGCCGGAATATCCGTCGGCGTCCTCGCGCCTGGGTGAAGAGGGTCGCGTCGTCTTCCAGGTCTACTGCGATGCCAACGGCAGGGTCACAGATGCCAAGGTTGCTGAATCCAGCGGCCACGAGCGTCTGGATGAAGCGGTAGTCAAGCAGGCCCAGCGTGGCGTGTGGAAGTGCACCGCCGAGACGCAGGACGGCAAGGCGCTGGCGACGTGGTCGTCCACCAAGATGGCATACCGCTTCCAGCTCAAGGACGCGCGTTAACAGTTCAAGAAAACCGGGGCCTCTTAGACGCGGATGCGCAAGGGTTCCTCATCCCCTCAACCCAAATGTGTTGGAATTGTCATGAGCATTAGGGAGCGTTTCAAGCTGACCGCCGGTTCCATGGTGCGTTTCGCCATGGTGGCCCTGGTCGTCGGTACCTTCACCTCGGTCGCGGTCGCCCAGACCACGACCCCGTCCACCGACAGCTCGGCCCCGGCCGCCGCCGCTCCGGCTCCGGCTGCTGATCAGGCCGCTCCGGCCGCCGCGCCCGCGGCCGACACCGGTGCCAGCGATGTCGCCGCCCCGGCGGCCGCCACCGCGACCGTCGAGAACCCGTACGGCCTGAACGCCCTGTGGAACGGCGGTGACTTCGTGTCCCGCGGCGTGCTGATGATCATGGTCATCATGATGACCGGCACCTGGTACATCATCGTCACCAAGCTGATCGAACAGACCCTGCTGCTGCGCTCCGCCGCCCAGGCCGACAAGTCCTTCTGGACCGCCCCGTCCCTGGCCGACGGCGCCGCCAAGCTGAGCAAGAACAGCGTGTTCCGCATGCTGGTCGAAGACGGCCTGCGCGCCACCGAGCACCACGAAGGCACGCTGGTCGACCAGATCGACCTGCACACCTGGGTGACCATGCAGCTGCAGCGCTCGGTCGATAGCATCAGCAACCGCATGAAGGGCGGCCTGGCCTTCCTCGCCACCGTCGGTTCGACCGGTCCGTTCGTCGGTCTGTTCGGTACGGTGTGGGGCATCTATCACGCCCTGACCAACATCGGCATCGCCGGTCAGGCCTCGATCGACAAGGTCGCCGGCCCCGTCGGTGAAGCCCTGATCATGACCGCCATCGGTCTGGCCGTCGCCGTGCCCGCCGTGCTGGGTTACAACTGGCTGCTGAGCCGCAACAAGACCGCCATGGACCGCGTCCGCAACTTCTCCGCCGACCTGCACGCCCTGCTGGTCAGCGGTGGTCGTCTCGGTGCCGGCAAGTCCGCTCGGAGCGCGTAAACATGGGGATGAACGTCGGTTCTGCCGGCGATGGTGATGATGATGGCGAGGTCGTATCGGCGATCAATACGACCCCCCTCGTCGACATCATGCTGGTGCTGCTGATCATCTTCCTGATTACGGTCCCCGTCGTCACCCACACGGTGAACGTGGACCTGCCGAAGGAACGTAATCAGCCTACCAAGACGAAGCCGGAAAACATCGTCATCGCGGTCAACCGCGACGGCGACATCTTCTGGAACGAGTCCAAGGTGCCGGACTACAGCGCGCTGCTTGAGAAGCTCAAGGTGCGCGCCGTGGAACAGCCCCAGCCGGAAGTCCACATCCGTGGCGACAAGAATGCGCGCTACGAATATGTGGGCCGGGTGGTGGTCGCGGCCCAGCGGGCCGGCATCGTGAAGATCGGTTTCATCACCGAGCCGCCGGCGGGCGCGATCCCGGTCGCGCACTGACGGTTCCGCCGAAGGAGTTTAAGCCATGGGTATGAACGTTGGCGGAGGTGGTGAAGACGAAGCCATGATGGACATCAACACCACGCCGCTTATCGACGTGATGTTGGTGCTGATCATCATGCTGATCATCACCATTCCGATCCAAACCCATGCGGTGAAGTTGGACATGCCGTCGGCGACCCCGCCGCAGTCCAATACGACGCCGCCTGAGGTGGTCAACATCATGGTGGATTTCGACAACACGATTCAGTGGAACGGAACCACCGTTGATCGCCATGAACTTGAGCTGCGTCTGAAGGACGCCGCGCTCAAGAACCCGCAGCCCGAGGTTCATCTTTGGCCGAACAAGCTGGCCAAGTATAACACCGTGGCGATGGTCATGGCCTCGGCCCAGCGCCTGGGCGTGACCAAGCTGGGTCTGGTGGGTGCGGAACAGTTCATGGACTAAGTCCGTGTCTACGGCGGCCTCGTTACCCGAGCTGGTCTTGGGATGCGGGGCCGCCGTAACCGTTTTCGGGGCTCGTGATCTTTTGGGGGCACGGGCCTTTTTCGGGATGCCTGTCCCTATTTCACCCCAATTGCCGATTTAGATTTCCCGATATGAGGGGCCGCTCGTCGGTCCAGCCCTTCAACAAAGCAGGTAGAGTCCTCGGAATGATCGCCACGCACTTCCTTCGTGCCGCACTGCTCGCCTCGGCGCTCACCATGGGCGGCGCCGTTGTCATCAGCGCCACCACGCCGGCCCACGCCGCCGAAGCCAAGAAGTTCAGCCCGGAAGTCGGCAAGCCGCTGCAGGAAGCCCAGAACGCGCTGAAGGCGGGCAAGTTCAAGGAGGCCTTGGACAAGATCGACGAGGCCGAGAAGGCCAGCAAGACGAAGTCGGCGTTCGAGACCTGCACGTTTGAGACGCTGCGCGCCTCCGCCTACAGCGGCCAGAAGGACATGGGCAATTTCGCCAAGTCGCTGGAAGCGACCCTGTCGAGCTGCCAGCTGGCTGATGCCGATAAGGTGAACCGCGATAAGCTGATCGCCGAGGCCTACTTCAGCGTGAAGAACTATCCGAAGTTCTCCGCCGCCTCCGATCGCTACTACAAGGATGGCGGCACCGAAAGCCGCCTCAAGGAACTGGCCATCCAGATTTACCTGGACCAGAAGGACTACGCCAACGCCTCCAAGGCCGCGCGTGCCATGATCCAGGCCCAGGGCGGCAAGCCGTCCAAGACGCTGCTGCAGACCATCGCCAGCGCCGAATACAACATGGACCACAAGCCCGCCTTCCTCGACGCGATGGAGCGGATCCTGGTGAATTACCCGGATCAGGAAAGCTGGGAAAGCGTGATCCGTGGCGTGCAGAAGCTGCCGGGCTTCAATTCCAACCGCCTGCAGATCGACGTGCTGCGCCTGCAGATCGGCGCCGGCCTGGTGAAGGATCCGGGCCCGTACCTGGAATTCGCCCAGCTGGCCATGAGCGACGGCCTGGGCACCGAGGCCAAGGCCGTCATGGACAAGGGCTTCAAGGCCGGCATCCTGGGCAAGGCCCAGGGCGACCGCGAGAAGCGCCTGGCCGACATGGCCGGCAAGCAGGTCGAGGACGATCAGCGCAAGCTGCCGGACGACGAGAAGGAAGCGGCCGCTCAGCCGGACGGCAAGCAGCTGGTCAAGGTTGGCACGCAGTACCTGGCCCTGGGCAATGCCGCCAAGGCCATCGAGGTCATCCAGGCCGGTATCAAGAAGGACCAGCTGAAGTATCCGGAAGAGGCGAAGCTGCGCCTGGTGCAGGCCTATCTGGCCGCCGGCCAGAAGCCCAAGGCGCTGGACACCATGAAGAGCATCAAGGGCACCGACGGCACCGCCGACATCGCCCGCCTGTACCTGATCCAGGCCGGCGTCAGCCCGTTCTGATCCGTCCGGCGCTTCGGCGCCGGCGACAAGGTGTGAGCGAAGGCCGGTTCCTCACGGGGCCGGCCTTCGTCATTTCATATTCAAAACAACGCCAGCTGATCCCCCGCCTGGGGCGGGGGCCGGAACAGATCGCAGCGCATGCTCCAGCGCCGCTGGTCCAGGCCGAGGCGCTTGACCGCCAGCTTGTAACGAGCGTTCAGCAACTGGGCGTAGACGCCGGTGCCCCGCATGCGGGTGCCGAATTCGGCATGGTTGCGGCCGCCGTCGCGGCACTGGCGGATCAGGCTCAGCACACGGTCGGCCCGGTCGGGCACGTGCAGGCGGAGCCACTCCTCCATCAGGTCGCCCAGTTCCCGGGGCAGGCGCAGCAGGATGTAGTGGCCCTGGCTGGCCCCCGCGTCCTTGGCCGCGGCCAGGATACCCTCCAGCTCCGCGTCGTTCAGCGCCGGGATCATGGGGGAGGCCAGGACGCTGACGGGCACGCCCGCCTGCGACAGCTGGCGCACCGCGTCCAGCCGGCGCTGTGGCGTGCCGGCGCGCGGTTCCAGCTTGCGGGCCAGGTCGCGGTCCAGGGTGGTGATGGAGATGGAGACACGCGCCAGGCCGTCGGCCGCCATGGGCGCCAGGATGTCCAAGTCGCGCAGCACCAGGGGCGACTTGGTGATGATGCCCACCGGATGGCGGAAATCGCGCAGCACCTCCAGCACGCCGCGGGTGATGCGCTCCGTCCGCTCGATGGGCTGGTAGGCGTCGGTGTTGGCGCCCAGGGCGATGGGCTGGGGCGTGTAGCCCTTGGCCCGCAGTTCCTTGGCCAGCAGGGCCGGGGCCTCGCGCTTGGCGTAGAGGATAGTCTCGAAGTCCAGGCCCGGCGAATGGCCCAGATAGGCGTGGCTGGGCCGGGCGAAGCAATAGACGCAGCCATGCTCACACCCCCGATAGGGGTTGATGGAGCGGTCGAAATTCACGTCCGGGCTGTCGTTGTAGCTGATGACGCTGCGCGAGGCGTCCAGGCGCACCTGCGTGGCGGCGGCAATCTCAAGGTCCGCCTCTTCATCCCAACCGTCATGGCCCGCCCGGGCCCATCCGTCGTCGGTGCGCATGCGGGCATGGGCCTCGAACCGGCCCACCCGGTTGGAGATGGTGCCCCGGCCCTTCAGCGGGCGGTCATCCAGGATGTCGACCATGGCGTCCTCCGTTACCCGGAGGGCAGCCTACGCCCGACAAAATAAGAACACAACATGAACATTTGCGCCGCCAGCCCTTGTGGCGGGCAGCAAAAAGGCCGCCCCAGCAGTTCCGGGGCGGCCTTTCCCTGGGGCGGCGGCCGGCTCAGGCGGCGGCGACGGCCAGCCGGGCGCAGACGGCTTCGATCAGCATCTGTCGGGCCCGGTCGACGATATCGTCCATGGAGGAGGTGCGCACGAACATGGCGGCGGCCCGTTCCTTCAGCTCCTCCCGCGTGGGCAGGGTGGGCATGCTCGGCATGTGCAGTTCCGGCAGGCTGGGCATGGCGGGCATATGAAGCTCGGGCATGTGCAGCGAGGCCAGCATGGCCTCGGCCTGGGCGCGGGCGTTCTGCAGCTTGTGCTGCAGCTCGGCCTTCACGTCGGCCAGCGAGGGGGTGTCGGCCAGGGTGGCCTGCAGGCGGGCGGCAATCTGCTCCACATGGAAGGTGGCGACCAGCTGGCTGGCGGCCTTCTCGATGATGGCCTTGCCCAGACGCTGCTCGCCCCGCACCACGGCAGCCGGCGGGCGGTGCAGGTCCCAGGTGATGCCCACCCAGGAAAGCGCCTTCAGGATGTAGTATGTGGTGTCCACCTCCCACCAGCGGAAACCCTGGCAGGCGGCACTCTGATAGGCGTGGTGATTGTTGTGCCAGCCCTCGCCCATGGTCAGCAGGGCGAACCACCAGTTGTTGCGGCTGTCATCGCCGGTCAGGTAGCGGCGGCGGCCGTATACATGGGCCAGGGAGTTGATGCAGAAGGTACCGTGGTAGGTGGCGATGGTGCTCCAGAAGAAGCCCACCACCAGGCCCGACCAGCCGGCCGCGAACCACACGGCGACGGCCAGGATGAAGGCGGGCAGGTAATGGAACCGGTCCAGGAAGCGCAGCTCGGGGAACTTGGCCAGGTCCGGCACGGCGGCCAGGTCGGTCTTGTCATGGCGCGCGGTGAAGATCCAGCCCATGTGCGCGTACCAGAAGCCGCGCTGCACCGGGGAATGCACATCCGCCGGGGTGTCGGAATAACGATGATGGTGGCGGTGCTTGGCCGCCCACCACAGGATGCCGCGCTGGGCCGACGTCTGGGCGATGAAGGCCAGGATGAACTGGAACCAGCGGCTGGTCTTGTAAGCCCGGTGCGAGAAATAGCGATGGTAGCCGCCGGTGATGCCGAACATGCGCAGGCCGTAGAGGCCCACGGCCAAGGCCACGTCCTGCCAATAGACCCCCGTCCAGATGGCGCCCAGGCAGGCCAGATGCACCAGGATGAAGGGAACGGCGCCGGTGGCCTGGATATCGTCCAGGTAGTGATCAGCCGGGCTTTCGGCCCCGGGAAGGGTCTCGCGGGCAGGGGTGGTCACAGGCGTGTGCACTCCGTCAGGGGCCGGCGGCGAAGGGGCCGGGCGGGGATGATGTCTATATCGTCTGGATAGCAGGAATCGGTCCTAAAGCCGACTCCGCGTTTGGGGCGCTGTTCCTCTGACCCCAGGGTAAAGGGGCAACCCTAAAGGGGAGCTTAACACCGGCGGTGGTTCTGGCGATTTGTGCTGGGTCAAAAGTCCGGCGAGAGATCGTCCGGCATCAGCGGCTGGGCGGGGATGACAGCGTTGCTGGCCGCCCCCTCCATCCACCAGCCGGAATCGGCCAGCTTGCCTTCATATAGTTCCATCACCGGCTTCTGCAGCCGATCGACCAGCACCATGTCGTGTGTCGCCACCAAGCAGGTGGTGCCCAGTTTGTTCAGCTCGATGAACAGCCGCATGATGCGCAGGCTCATCTCGCGGTCGATGTTGCCCGTGGGCTCATCGGCGATGATCAGCTTGGGCCGGGTGACGACGGCGCGGGCGATGGCCACCAGCTGCTTCTGCCCGCCCGACAGGCGCAAAGGCCGCTCGTCCAGCTTAGCCTTCAGCCCCACCCAGGACAGCAGCTCCGTCACGCTTTCCTGCACGTGCGCCTCATCCTGGCCGGCCAGGCGCAGGGGCAGGGCCACGTTGTCGAACACCGTCAGGTGGTTCATCAGGCGGAAGTCCTGGAACACCACGCCGATTTCCCGTCGGATGGCCGGCAGGGCCTTGCGCGGGGTCTTGGACAGGGGATGGCCCAGCAGGGTGATCAGGCCGCGCGACGGCCGCTCCGCCAAGTACAGCAGCTTCAGCAGGCTGGATTTGCCGGCGCCGGTGGGGCCGGTCAGGAAATGAAAGGACCCGGGCGCCAGTTCGAAGCTGATGTCGCGCAGCACCTCGGGCCCGGTGCCATAGCGCAGGCCGACGTTCTCGAAACGGACCAAGGGCGAGGTATCCTTGAAACGGAAAGGGCCCGGCCCCGCCCGCTAAGGGGCGGGGCCGGGCCCGATTCAGGAAAGGGAGGGCGCTTACTCGGCTGAGGCCGCCTCGGCGTCCGCGCGTTCGGTAGCGGGGAACAGGCCGGCCTTCTCGAACGCGGTCAGCGTCTCCTGCGCCCAGGCGCGCAGGTCGGTCAGGCCGCTGTGGCCCGTCCACACGTCGATGCCGTAGCGCTTTTCCAGGTCGGCGTCGGTCATCTTCAGCGCATCGCGGACGGAGATGAATTCCTTCTCCAGCAGCTTCCAGATGTCGCTTTCGCAGCGCTTGATGGTGATGAGGCCGACGCCCTGGCTCTGGAAGCTTTTCAGGCGGCGGAAGGACTGGTCGTTCTCGTACGGGGCGAAGCCGCCGGCGACCTCGTTCAGCACCACGAAGCGGCGGCCGAAGGGCAGCCATTCGTTCTTGTCGAACGAGTACTGGATCAGGGCGCGGGCGTCCTCGATGGCCTGGGCCTCGGCCTTCGTGGTGACGATCAGGTCGATGGGGTTGCTGTTGCGGCGGCGCAGCAGGGCGCCGGCGTTGCGCGCCTCCGCCCAGGCGAACAGGTCGGCGGCCACGTTGGCACCCACATCCACCACATAGCCGCCCTCCAGCAGGGTGCGGCCGAACTCATCCCAATACTTGATGGCCAGGTTGGGATCGGTCGAGGTCTTGATGTTGGTCAGCTGCTCGCCGATACCCAGTTCCTTCACACCCGCGAACAGGCGGCCGAACTTGGACCGCTGGTTCAGCGTGTCGCTGTCGGCGGCGGCCAGCTTCACGGGCGCGCCCTTCTGCTCGTGCTGCAGGACCAGCATCTGGGCCACCAGCGTCTTGCCCTGGCCGCCGGTCTTGGCCATCGAGATATAGGTTCGCGTCATGGGGTCGTTCTCCTGGTCCCGCATTCTTGGTGCCGGCATCCCTGGCCGCCCACGTCCCCGTCGCCCGTAAGCGATATCCCCTGGGAAAGGATCCCCGGAACGCGTCTGGCCTCGGGCTGGACGGCATGGAAAAGGCGCGTCCGGCCGGGCCTTGAATCGATACAGGTTTTCACCCCGCGCTTCAACTGCGGGGGGCCGCCCTTAACCGAAATCGCAGGCGAATGCGGCCTGACGCCCCGTCTTCAGGGGCGGTGCTCCTGCAGGCGGGGCATGATTTCCACCAGGTTGCAGGGGCGGAAACGGTTGTCCAGCTGGTACTGCAGGATCAGGTCCCAGCCGTCGCGGCAGGCGCTGGGGCTGCCCGGCAGGGCGAACAGGTAGGTGCCGCCCGCGACCCCGCCGGTGGCCCGGCTTTGCAGGGACGAGGTGCCGATCTTGGCAAAGGACAGGGTGCGGAACATCTCGCCGAAGCCGTCGATTCGCTTCTCATAGACGCTCTCGAACGCTTCCGGCGTCACGTCGCGGCCGGTCAGGCCGGTGCCGCCGGTGGAGATGACGACGTCCACCGCCGGGTCCGATATCCAGGCCCGCAGCTGGTCCGTGATGGCCGCCTGGTCGTCCTTCACGATGGTGCGGGCAACCAGCACGTGGCCGGCGCCGGTCAGCCGCTCCACCAGGGTGTCGCCGGACTTGTCGGTCGCCGGGTCGCGGGTGTCGGATACCGTCATCACGGCGATCTGCACCGGCAGGAAGGGGCGGGTTTCATCGATGCGGGACAAGGGGAAGGCTCCTGTTCGGGTCGTCCCTTAAGTGAGGGGGCGGGCGGCCGCCGTCAACCTGTGGGATGGTCAGACCTCGACCACTTCCAGCAATTCGCCATCGGGGCCGAAGCAGCCGCAGGCCAAGGTGCCGCTGAAGCCGCAGCCGCCGTCCAGGGTCACGGTGGCGGGCGTGGCCGCCAGCCCGCCGTGGCCGGGATCGTAGCCGCGCACCACCCGGCCGAAGCCGGCGTAGGGGCCATCGATGCGGGACCAGGCGCCGCCCCCCCACCAGAAGCTGTCGCCCTGGGCGGCCAGCGGGCGCGAGGTGTCGATGCCGGCGTTCACGAACAGCAGTTCGGGCAGCCGCTCCTGCCGCCGCTCGGTATAGGCGGCGCGGCGCAATGCCGCGAACAGGGTGTCGTGACCGGGGGCGGCGCGCTGGGCGGCGCGCAGCTGTCCGGTCCAGCGGGCCAGCGAGACGGCGCCGTCGCGGGCGGCGGCCACCCCTTGGTAGGCGCTGCCGCCATAGGCCGCCAGCGTGGCGTCCACGCCCTGGGTCATCATCCACTGCAGCACTTCGGCGGGATTGGGGGCGAACTGCAGCTGCAGCAGCTTCTGCCACATCTCCTCCTGCCCGCCGCGCAGATAGACCAGATCGCTGACGATGACGCCGCGCACAGACAGGACGGCGCGGCGGAAGGACAACAGTTCATCCATCGTGTCCCGCACGCGGGGGCCGCGGCCGATCAGGTTGCCCAGGTAGATCAGCCGGTCACCCGGCTGGAAACGCGCGCCGATGTCGTCGTGCAGGGCGGCCAGCCGGTCGACGTCGCCATGGATCGCCCCCACGGCCCAGATGCGCCGTGGACGGCCCAGCACGACAAAGCGCTCTTGTTCGTTCATGCGTTGGGTCAGATCGGCAGAGGAAGTTGCCGACCAGTGTATGCGCCGCCGCCCCATGAAAAAAGGGGCGATCGAGCCCGATCACCCCTTTTTCCACTAAGTATAGTGATGCCAGCGAACCGTACCCCCAATGGGCGGATACCGGCGGACCTTGCGGCGGATGGCTTAGGCCGCCTTCGCCAGCACGGCCTCCAGCCGCTCGGTCGCCTTGCGCTCATCGATCTTCTCGACGGCGGCCAGCTCCCGGGCCAAGCGCTCCAGCGCGGCGTGGTAGATCTGCCGTTCGCTGTAGGACTGGTCGGACTGATCGGTGCCGCGGTGCAGATCGCGCACCACCTCGGCGATGGACACAGGGTCGCCGGAGTTGATCTTGGCCTCATACTCCTGGGCGCGGCGGCTCCACATGATGCGCTTGATCTTGGACGGGCCCTGCAGGGTCTCCATCGCGTCCTTGATCCGATCCTTGCTGGACAGGCGGCGCAGGCCGGCGTTCTTGGCCTTCATCACCGGCACCTTCAGCGTCATCCGCTCCTTCTCGAAGGTGATGGCGTACAGCACCACCTCCATATCGGCGATGGCGTGCTTTTCGATGGCCACGATGCGTCCCACCCCGTGGGCAGGGTAAACGACGTAATCACCAGTGACGAAATCGAGCTTATCGGTCATTTGGATCGGCTCTCACAATTCGGCTTTTAAAGTCCCGCCTTGGGGAAGACGGGCCTGGGCGCCGGGAACGGCATGCAAAGGTCGCTGTCGGCCCGGCAGGGGGCCGCGACAAGGGACGAACAGCACGAAGGCGCTGGGGGAACGTGGCACGCACTTAAGCGTTCGCGAACGGCGTGCCGATCCTCGCGTCCAGGACTATACTCGATATGACGGTGCGATGACAGGTCGACAAGACCGTGTTCGACTTAAGTTCCCGGCATAGGCCAGGATGTCGGACATGCGAATCGCGCATGTCTTGGGCAGGGGCCGCCGAAGATTTAGGCAGGCCGGCCGAAAGAGTAAGAAAAAGCGCCGCGCGTCCCGGGGACGGCGGCGCCTCATGCCAATCTCAGTTGCCGCTGCCCGGCTTGTCGCTGAAATAGGTCTTGAACTTGTCCGGCACGCCCTTGAAGGCGTCGGCGTCGGCGGGCGCCGCCTTCTTACGGTTCAGGTTCGGCCAGGCGGCGGCGTACTGCCGGTTCATCTCCAGCCACTCCTCGGCGCGGCCGTCGGTGTCCGGCAGGATGGCCTCGGCCGGGCATTCCGGCTCGCAGACGCCGCAGTCGATGCATTCGTCGGGGTGGATGACCAGCATGTTGTCACCCTCGTAGAAGCAGTCCACGGGGCAGACTTCCACGCAGTCGGTGTACTTGCACTTGATGCACTGCTCGGTCACGACATACGGCATTGCTCGCACTCTCCTTGAAAACCCGGTTCCCCTGGCGCCCGGGTCGGGGCAGCCTACAGCGGGGCGGCACGGGGGCACGTATAGCCTGATATCGCCCAGGGGTATAGCACCCGTGAACGTTGGCGAAACCTACGTTATCCGGATAGCGGCCGGACGACAGCGCGAGAGGTAGAACATGCGTGAGGCGGGCGCAACAAGGTTCCGTGTGCGTCGTCCTGGCCCCCGCGTCGCGTCTGGTGCAGGCTACCCCATGCAAGGCCGTGCCGCACCTTCGGCCATTGCACGCAAAAAGAGTAAGTCTGATTGAAATTGCCCATTCACAGCGGATAGTCTGACCCCGTACCCGGGACACAGCGGGAGGCATCAGGGACGGCATGACAGCGCACAGCGACACTGACCCGTCCGGGGCCCCGCAAGCCCAAACCCCACAGGCCCGAGCCCCACAGGCCCAGGGCCCTGCGGCACCCGAACCGTCGCCGGCCATGGCGGCCCAGCTCTACGCCGTGCTGCAGCGCTTTTCCCAAGCCATCGTCGTCTTCGGGCCCGACGACCGCGTGGTGTTCGCCAACGACCGCTATCATGAAATGTTCCCCCGCTCGCCGGCGCCGGGCGTCATTCTGGGTTGGCGGTTCGAGGATTTGCTGCGCCATTCCATCGCCGCCGGCCAGGTGCCCCAGGCGGAAGCGGACCCGGAAGCCTACATCGCCCGCCGCCTGTCCCAGCGCGGCATCGCCCGCGAGGGGCTGATCGGCGACCGCTGGTACCGCGCGGTGGAGGAACGCATCCCCGGCGGCGGCATCGTGCTGAGCTACAGCGATATCACCGACCGCCGCCTGGTGGAGGAGGAACTGCGGCGCAAGTCCGCCATCCTCAGCGCCGCCATGGAGGCGGTGCCGGGCGGCTTTATGGTGATGGACGAGCGCTTCAATTTCGTGGTGTGGAGTCGCAACTGGCCTGCCATCGGCGGCGCCACGGATGAGATCATCCGCGCCTATCCCAACATGCCGGACCTTGCCCGATGGCAGTCCCGCCGGGGTGATTACGACGCCATCCGGCTGGACCCCACCCAGCTCGACGCCCAGGCTGCCGCCGCCGTGCCTTGGCTGGGCCGGCTGCTGGCCCTGCAGGCCGCCCGCCCGCCGCAGCTGACCCCCAGTGACGAGGAACGGGAGCTGCTGGTGCAGTGGCAGCTGCTGCGCTATCGGGCCGAGGGCCGGCCGGATGGGGAGCGGGCGGAGGGCAGCGGCACCATCCATATCGGCGGCGAGGATGGGCGCATCGTCGAGTTCCGCCGCAACCGCATGCCGGGACTGGGCTGGGTGTCGATCTACAACGACGTCACCGAACGCTACCGCCATGAGGAGGAAACGGCACGGGCCCATGCGGAGACCGCGCGGGCGCTGCAGGAATTGCGCGACACCCAGGAGAGCCTGGTGCAGGCGGAAAAGCTGGCCTCACTGGGCGAACTGGTGGCCGGGGTGGCGCATGAGCTGAACACGCCGGTGGGCATCAGCTATACCGCCGCCACCTTCCTGGCCGACCGCCTGCGGGAATTCCGTAACGATCTCGCCAATGGCCCGCCGCGCCGGACGGCGCTGATGGAGTTCCTGGACCTGGTGGAGGAGACGGCCAACCTGATGACCGTCAACGCGGGGCGCGCCTCCCGCCTGGTGCAGAGCTTCAAGAACATCGCCGTCGACCAGACCAGCGACGAACGCCGGGTGCTGTCGCTGAAGCCTTACCTGGAGGAAATCGCCATCAGCCTGGGTCCGCAATGGAAGCGGCCGGGCCATGTGCTGACCATAGACTGCCCAGCCGGCCTGGTGCTGGACACCTATCCCGGGGCGCTCAGCCAGGTTCTGACCAACCTGATCGTCAACGCCACGCTGCATGCCTACGCCCCGGGGCAGGCGGGACGCCTGACCATCACCGTCTCCCCCCTGCCGTCGCCGCCGTCGGCCATCGGCCGGCCGCCGGTGGAGCATGTGGAGATTCTGTTCGCCGATGACGGCAAGGGCATCCCGGCCGATGCCCTGCCCCGCATCTTCGATCCCTTCTTCACCACCCGGCGGGGGGCCGGCAGCACGGGCCTGGGCCTCAACATTGTGTTCAACCTGGTGACCCGCACCCTGGGCGGCCGCATCGAGGTGGACAGCGCACCCGGCCGGGGCACGCGCTTTTTCCTGCGCCTGCCCAAGGTGGCGCCCCAGCCGCCCGCCGCGACCCCGCCGTCAGCGCCCGTAGACCCGGCGTCCGCCGGTCGTTGACGGCAGCCGGCGCTTGCCCCGGCGGGGACGCGCCACTACCGTGAGGGGGCCCGGTTCCGGACCCGGGCTGGGGATGGGGCTTTGGGGGGCCGTGCATATGGGGGCATCGTTGCATTGCCGGGCCGGGCGCTGCCGCGTCTGGGCGGCCCGCTTGGCGCTGTTGGCCGGCTTCGCCGCGCTGAACAACCCCTTGTGGCCCGCGGCGGCCCACGCGGCCCCGTCCAGCGCGGCCCGATCCGACGCGGCCCCGTCCGGTGCGGCCCCGTCCGGTGCGGTAGCGGCCAAGATTCTGGTGCGCTCCATCGGCGGCGCGCCGGTGACGTTGGATCCGCAGCGCGCCGACCTTTCCTCCGAAAGCCTGGTGATTGACGACCTGCTGGAAGGATTGCTGGCCCCCGACGGACGAGGCGGGGCCCGACCGGCCCTGGCGGAAAGCTGGACTGTTTCCCCTGACGGGCGCATCTACACCTTCAAGCTGCGGGCGGATGCCAAATGGTCGGATGGCACGCCCGTCACGGCGGATGATTTCGTCTTCTCCTGGCGCCGCCTGGCGGATCCGCGCACGGCGGCACCCTACGCCTATTACATGTGGATCGTGGTGAATGGCGAGGCCATCACCAAGGGGACGATCAAGGACGTCAGCCGCCTGGGCGTGACGGCGTTGGATGCCACCACCTTCCAGGTGGAACTGGTGCGGCCCACAGCCTATTTCCTGGCCATGCTGCAGCATCAGGCCCTGTTCGCCGTGCAGAAGGCCAGCGTGCAGACCCAAGGCGACGCCTTCACCGAGCCTGGCCACTACGTCTCCAGCGGCGCCTACGTGCTGGCGGAAAACGTGCCGCGCGACCACCTGACCCTGGTGCGCAACCCGGTCTATTACGACCAAGCCAAGGTTCCCATCGCCGTGGTGCGGGATTTGCCGCTAGAGGATCGCGCGGCGGAGATGCGGCTGTTCCGCGATGGGCAGGTGCAGACCACCTACGAACTGCCCATAGATCAGGTGGCGTGGGCGCGGTCGGCGCTGAAGGAGGCTTTCGTCAGCGGCGACACCTACGACACCTATTTCCTCAGCTTCAACCTGCGCAATGAGCCGTGGAAGTCCTCACCGGCCTTGCGCGAAGCCCTGACCCTGGCGGTCGACCGCGAGGCGCTGGCCAACCGCGTGCTGGGCGGGGAGAAGCCGGCCTACAGCTATGTGCCGCGCCTGGCGCCCGGCCCGGGCATCACCGGCTATGAACCGGGCTGGCCCGCCTGGCGCGACCAGCCGCAGGCCGAGCGTGAGCGGCAGGCGCGTGCCTTGCTGGTGGAGGCCGGTTACGGTCCCGGTGCCGGTTCCAAGGGTGGTCCGGGGGGCAGGACGCTGCCGCCCATTTCCCTCCTGTTCCCCACAGGCGCCAACTGGCAGGCCGTGGCCGTGGCGGTGGCCCGGCAATGGCATGACGTGCTGGGGGTGGAGGTGCGCTTGGACGCCCAGGACTTCCGCGTCGTGGCCGCCCAGTCGAACGCGAAGACCTTCAAGGACGTGGTCTTCGCCTCCTGGATCGGTGACTACGCCGACGCCAACAGCTTCCTGGCGCTGATGCGGGGCGATGCCGGGCAGGAGAACTATGCCAGCTACCGCAATCCGCTGTTCGACGCGCTGATGGAGGAGGCGAACGGCGAGCCCGATCCCGGCCGCCGCGCCGGCCTGCTGCGCCGGGCGGAGCGCCTGATGATGGACGACACGCCCGTCATCCCCCTGTTCCACAAGACCATGCGGCGCCTGGTGTCACCCCGCGTCACCGGCTGGGTCCCCAACCCCCTGGACCTGTCACCCACCCGCTTCCTGGATCTCACGCCGTGAGGCGTTCACGGTCCCTTGTCCACCTTGGGAAGGCGGGCGCTGGGCGCCGTGGGCGGCCGGTCAGGCTCCGGCGGCATGTCCCAGCCATGGGCCAGCGTGCTGTCGGATAGCGCAAGGAAGCTCTGCCCCAGGTCTACGGGCAGCTGGAACCCGGGCTTGCCCGGATCGGGGCAGGAGGCGGACTTGGCCCGTAAGGCCCAACCCCCGGGTAAGGGACGGTCCCACACGAACACCGTGCAGGGACCCATGAGGGGCGGGCGGGGCATATAGGTTTCATCAATTTGGAAGCCGGGATAATTGCCCCGCGCGCTCCCGGTCTGCCCCGCGAAGGTTTGCGCCGTAAGGGGTGGGGGCGCCGGCGGAACCAGCCCCGTTTCCGGTGTCGCGCACGCCGACAGCCCCAGCAGAACCCCACCCACGCACCACCATCGCTTTGCCATGGCGCCCCCTTCCGCATCCTATGCGCGTCCCCATCCATGCCGAGGGATGCGCGTGGACGGCGGCGGCCTTGGGGCGGAAGCGTGGCGTTTTGAGGGCGGTCACCCTTTTCCGGCCGCCAGGATGATCTTCCCGAAGCCGCCGCCGCGTTCCATCTTTTGGTGCGCCGCGGCCGCTTGCTCAAGCGGCAATACGCGGTCGATCACCGGATGAACCTCACCACTCGCCAAGCGGGGCAGGGCACCCGCCGCGAAACGGGCGACCATGGCACGCTTCTCCTCCGGCGTCCGTGACTTCATCACCGTTCCAATGAGGCGGAGGTGGTGGTGCAGCACCAGGTCGAGCGGGATCGGCGTGTCGGCATCGCCACTGAGGACACCGACCTGGACCAGCGTACCGCCGGGCGTCAGGCTCCTGAGGTTCCGCACCAGATAGTCGCCGCCGATGAAGTCAATCACCGCATGCACCCCCGCGGTCTCCGTGAGGCGGGAAACCTCCGTCTCGAAATCGGTGGCGCGATAATCGATCACGGCGGCGGCACCCAGGCCCCGCACGTCCGCCGCCCGCTGGGCCGAGGCCGTGGCGTAGACGGTGGCGCCCAGGGTGCGGGCAACCTGCACGGCGGCCGAACCGATGCCGCCGGCCGCCGCGTGGATCAGCACCCGCTGCCCGGGCTGGACCCCCGCCAGATGCGCCACCGCCTCCCAGGCGGTGACGAAGGCCTCCATGACCCCGGCCGCCTCCGTCAGCGGCAGTCCATCCGGCACCCTCACGGCCATGCCGCGATCGACGCGGGCGACCTCGGCATAGGCTCCGCCGCCAACGATGGCCATCACCCGATCCCCCACCCGCATGTCCGTGACGCTGGGGCCGACCTCGATGACCTCGCCGGCGAGTTCCAGACCCAGCAGGGGACTGTCGCCGAAGGTCTGGCCGCCGTAGAAGCCGGCGCGCTGCATCAGGTCGGCCCGGTTGATTCCCGCCGCCGCTACCCGAACCAGCAGGTCATGGGGGCGGACCTGCGGCGCGGGCGCCTCAACCAGCCGAAGCACGTCCGGCGGGCCGAAGCGGTCATAGGCGATGGCTCTCACGACACCGCCTCCTTGGCATTGGCCAGGGCGCGGCGGGCGATGCTCTCGGCGAACAAGGGGGTTTCGCGGCGGTTGTGGTCACCGCCGGCGGCTTGGCGCGCCGCGGCGGCGTCCTCATAGGCGATGCCATGCTGCGCCAGGAAATCCATGAAGGCGTCGGTGGGGTGGGCGGTCACACGGTTGGTGTACCGGGTGCGATTGCCGTCGATCGCTTCGGCCATCAGTTCCCAGACGACGTTCACCTGGGTGCGACCGTTGGCGGTGAAGACGTCCGAGATTGAATTCATGCGGCAGTAGGTCTTGCCCGCCTCCTCGGCCACGTAATGCTGCACCACCAGGCCGGTTCCGATCATCTCCACATTGATGGACATGCGCCGTCCGTCGTCGGTGGTCGTCACCCCGGCGGCGATGTGATCGGGGGCGCAACACCGCAGGTATTCCGCCTCAGGCAGGGTGAACAGCCAGTCGGCGATGTCGATTTTTTCAATCGGAACATCGACTTCATGGCTATACGCGGACTGGGATAGGATGCGGTCGAGGACGATGGCCATGGCGGCGTCTCCTGGTTGGGTTGGCTCGGGCGGGCGGAGTGCCGCGTCCGATGGGCCCAACCATGCAGCCAGAGGCGGCGCCTGATAACGCGGCCATTCCTCGAAATGGTTTTGCCTGTGGAGCAAAGATGAAGGACCCGAGGTTCGCCGAGTTCGTGGCCGTTTTCGTCGACGTCGTGCGGGCGGGAAGCTTCTCAGGCGCCGCCCGCCGGCGGGGGGTGACGCCATCGGCCATCGTCCGGCAGATCGACGCGTTGGAGTATGACCTGGGGGTTAGGGTGCTGGTGCGCTCCACCCGGGCGCTGGCGATGACGGACGCCGGGGAAAGACTGTTCGAGCGCGGCCAGCGCCTGATCGATGATCTTGTCGACGTTCATGCCGAAATCGCCGCGTTCGACGGGGCGATCGCCGGCGTCCTGCGCGTCGCCTGCTTTCCCACCTTCGGCAAGCGGTACGTTCTCCCGGTGGCGGGCGCCCTGATGCGGGACCATCCCGGCCTGTCGGTGGAACTGGATTTGACGGAGCGCCTGGCCGACCCGGTGCGCGATCGCCTCGACGCCGTCATCCGCATCGGGCACCTTGCCGACAGCGCCTTGATTGCCACCAAGCTCGCCGATCAATCCCGGCTGGCGGTCGCCGCCCCCGGTTATCTGGCCCGGCACGGCACGCCGAACGGTATCGACAATTTGCGCAGCCATCGGCTGCTCGACAAGCTGCACGGCGCCGACCTCCTGGGCTGGGCCGACGTGCTGGGCGACGCGGCGGGCCAGCCGAGCTGTGGCGCGGTCGTCTTTCGGTCCGACGACTTCGAGGCGCTACGGCTTGCCGCCCTTGAGGGCGTGGGCGTGGCTTTCCTGCCCAGCTGGGTGGTGGGGCCCGATGTTCGCGCCGGCAACCTCAAACGGCTCGCGCTGGACGGGGAGCCCTGGGCAAGGGACCCACAGGGCATCTTCCTGCTCCGGGCCTTGCAGGAGCCATCGGCCAAGCTGCGCGCCTTCATCGATGGCTTGCGGTCGGCGATCGGAACCCCGCCTGTCTGGGAACCGTGATCGCCCGCCCCAAAACGGAAGCACCCGCCGGACGTGCGGTCCGGCGGGTGCTGCCATACTGGGCCTGAAAACCGGGGCGGCGCCTGAAGGCGGCCGCCTGGGCTTCACAACAGGGCGCCTCAGGCGTCCTTGTTGTTCATGCCGCGGCCGGTGGTGCGCTCGGAGATGCGGGCCGACTTGCCGCGGCGATCGCGCAGGTAGTACAGCTTGGCGCGGCGCACGTCACCCTTGCGGATGACCTCGATGCTGTCCAGGCGCGGGCTGTACAGCGGGAACACACGCTCCACGCCTTCGCCGTAGCTGATCTTGCGGACGGTGAAGCTGGAGTTCACGCCGGCGTTGCGGCGGGCGATCACGACGCCTTCGTAGGCCTGCACGCGCTCACGCGAGCCTTCGACGACCTTCACGTTCACCTTCACGGTGTCGCCCGGGGAGAATTCCGGGACCGCACGGGTGGCGGTCAGCTTTTCAATCTGCTCTTGCTCGAGCTTCTGGATGATGTTCATGGCACTCAACTCCACATGATGACAATGGCCAGCCTCACGGCGGTCAATCCAGGTTTGGCACAGGCGCCGTTTCCGCGGTGGGGTCCACCAGGGAAACGCCATCCCCTAGGGTCGAACCGCTTCGCGGCTTGCGCCGGCGGCGGCTCTTGGCTTCGGCCTTGGGCCGGCTCTCCTCGTAGCGCTGCCACAGGTCCGGTCGCCGGTCCCTGGTGATGCGCTCCGCCTCGGCCAACCGCCAGGCTTTCACCTTCTCATGGTGCCCGGAGAGTAGAACCTCAGGCACCGCGCGGTCCTGCCAGATGGCTGGCCGCGTATAGTGGGGATACTCCAGCAATCCCCGCTCGAAACTCTCTTCGCCCGCCGTCTCGACGTTGCCCATGACGCCCGGCAATAGCCGGACGCAGGCGTCGATCAGGCACAGCGCCGCGGGCTCACCCCCGGAAAGCACAAAATCCCCGAGGCTCACTTCCTCGAGGCCCTGCGCTTCCAGGACCCGCTCATCCACCCCCTCGTACCGCCCGCACAACACGGTGAGGCTGGGCACCGATACGAGTTCCCGTACCAGCGCCTGGTCCAGCACACGTCCACGCGGCGAGAGGTAGATCGCCCGGCCCCGTTCCCTCTGGTCCTGGCTCAACCGCGACCGGCTGGCGGTCAGCGCTGCATCCAGGACGTCGGGCCGCATGACCATGCCTGGTCCGCCGCCGAACGGGGTGTCGTCCACGGAGCGATGCTTATCGCTCGCGAACGACCGGATGTCCACTGATTCCAGCGACCAGGTGCCATTTTCAAGCGCTTTCCCCGCAAGGCTCATGCCCAGCGGTCCCGGAAACATCTCCGGGAACAGGGTCAGCACCGTCACATGCCAGCCGGCCGTCATCGAATCAGGCCTCTTCGTCACCATTGGCCTCGTGGGCCTCGGGCACGCCGCCTTCCGACGCCACCGCCTCGTCAGCGGCGGGGCCGCCTTCCATCTCGGCCAATTCCTCCGGTGTCGGCTTGACCTTCTCGAACAGGCCGGCCGGCGGCTCAACCGTGACGATCCCCGCCTTCACGTCCACCACCGGAACGGCGGCGCGGGTGAAGGGGATGGTGACCATCTTGCCGGAGGCCGCGTGCGCGATCTCCAGCATGTCGCCGCCACCGAAATCGTAGATGGCCTTGATCTCGCCGAAGGGCTCGCCATCGGCGGTGGTCGCCACCAGGCCGATCAGGTCGGCGTGGTAGAACTCATCCTCGTCGTCGGTCGCCGGCAGCTGGTCGCGGTTGATGTACAGCCGCGTGCCCTTCAGGGCGTCGGCGGCGTCACGGTCGCGCACGCCCTGCAATTCCGCCAGGAAGTGATCCTTGCCCATGCCGGTCATGGTCAGGGCGAAGGCGCGGGCGCCCGATTCGTCGGTCAGCTGGCCATAGGCGAACAGCGACTCCGGCACGGCCGTATAGCTCTTCACCTTGACGCGGCCGCGCACCCCGTGGCTGCCCACGAACTGCCCGACGCAGATGCGCGTGGCGGTTTCCATAACGATACTCTCTGGAAGACTGTAAACGGCGGAAAAGCTGAACGGGGGCGGTCACCCGCCCCCGTCGCAACCCGTCAACCTTCATGCCGGCCAACCAATGGCGAGCCGGCCTCAGGCCAATCAGCCCTCGCTGCCGGCGGCAGCAGCGGCCAGCTTGGCGCGCTCCTGGGCCTTCGCCTTCGGGGCGGACTTCTTCGGGGTCTCGCGGACCTTCGGCAGCTCGATGATGTTGGCGCGGCCCAGGAACAGGGCGACGCGGTCGGTCGGCTGGGCGCCCACGGACAGCCAGTGGCGGGCGCGCTCTTCCTTCAGGGTGATGCGCTCGGCATGGTCACGCGGCAGCATCGGGTTGTAGGTGCCGATCTTCTCGATGAAGTTGCCGTCGCGGGGCGAACGGCTGTCGGACACGACGATGCTGTAGAACGGACGCTTCTTGGCGCCACCGCGGGCCAGACGAATCTTGAGGGACATTTCTTACTTCCTGACTCTGATGTTGAACTGAAGGTGATGGTGAAAGGCGGATACTAAATTTGGCTGGCGGATCAGCGGCCCTTGGGCATCAGGGCCGACAGGCCCTGGCGCATGAGGCCCTTTTTCCCCAGTTTCTTGAACTTGCGCATCATGTCGGCCATGTCCTGGTACTGCTTCAGCAGCCGGTTGACGTCGGCCACCGTGGTCCCGGACCCCAGCGCGATGCGGCGCCGGCGCGATGCGTTCAGTATCTTGATGTCGCGGCGCTCTTTCTGGGTCATGGAGGTGATGATCGCCTCCTGACGCTTCAGCATGCGCTCGTCGATGTTGGCCTTGGACAGCTGGTCCTTGATCTTGCCCACG
The DNA here is from genome assembly GCF_007828035.1 of Nitrospirillum amazonense. GTDB lineage: Bacteria > Pseudomonadota > Alphaproteobacteria > Azospirillales > Azospirillaceae > Nitrospirillum > Nitrospirillum amazonense. The sequence goes on from NZ_VITV01000005.1 coordinate 165,252, forward strand.
CCGGGCAGCATGGACAGCATGCCGCCCATCCCGCCCATCTTCCGGATCTGGCGCAGCTGGGACAGCATGTCGTCCAGGTCGAAGTTGCCCTTCTCCATCTTCGCGGCAAGCTTCTCGGCTTCCTCGCGGTCGATGGTCTCGGCGGCCTTCTCCACCAGGCTGAGCACGTCGCCCATGCCCAGGATGCGGCCGGCGATGCGATCAGGGTGGAAGGCCTCCAGCGCGTCGATCTTTTCGCCGGTGCCCAGCAGCTTGATGGGGCGGCCGGTAATCTGGCGCATCGACAGGGCGGCGCCGCCCCGGGCGTCGCCGTCGATGCGGGTCATGACGATGCCGGTGACGCCGACCTTGTCATTGAAATTGGTGGCTACGGTGACGGCGTCCTGGCCGGTCATGGCGTCCACCACCAGCAGGCTTTCCACCGGCTTGGTCACGTCGCGGATGCGCACGACCTCGTCCATCAACTCCTCGTCGATGGCGAGGCGGCCGGCGGTGTCCAGCATGACGACGTCATAGCCTTCCAGTCGGCCGACGCGCATGGCGCGCTGGGCGATCGTCACCGGGTCTTCGCCGGGGACGATGGGCAGGGTGGCCACGTCCACCTGCTCACCCAACACCCGCAGCTGTTCCTGGGCGGCTGGGCGTCGCGTGTCCAGCGACGCCATCAGCACCTTTTTCTTTTCGCGGGTCTTCAGCAGGCGGGCGATCTTGGCGGTGCTGGTGGTCTTGCCCGAGCCCTGCAGGCCCAGCATCAGCACCGGCACCGGCGCCTCGGCGTTGAGGTTGATGCCCTCGTTCTGCTCGCCCAGCATCTCGACCAGGTGGTCGTGGACGATCTTGATGACCATCTGGCCGGGGGTGATGGACCGCAGCACCTCCTGCCCGACGGCCTTTTCCTTCACGCCGTTGATGAAGGACTTGACCACGGGCAGGGCCACGTCGGCTTCGAGCAGGGCCACGCGCACTTCGCGCAGCGCGGCGCCAACGTCCTCTTCGGTGAGGGCGCCACGCCGACGCAGCCGGTCGAAGATATCGCCGAGCCGTCCTGTCAAGCCGTCAAACATAACCCGTCCTGGCCATTGCCGTTCCGATCTTCATCCCGCCCCTAGTCCAAGCGTCCATTCAGGCCCATTTGCCCAAACGAAAAGCGCCAGTGCACGAAACTCGTGGACTGGCGTCGCGCCTTGGCGCGGGATGCGGTCTCAGTCCCGGATCTGACGGATCCAGGGCCGAGGTGGGGCTATCTAGACCTGTGGAGGGCGTCTGTCAATGCTTCTGGAGTCAAGGACGCCCCGCGGCAAGGCGGTGATGGTAACGGCGATGTCGCGCCTGGATCAGGGACGGCGGCGGCGGGTCCTTAACCAAAACGGGCGATTGTCAACGGCCTGTACACCTGTAATAGACGGGGTGACAGGCCCGCTATTTCGCCTAGAGGCTCATTTTGGGTGCGCGCCCCCTCTTCCAGCGCGCCTTTAAGATAAGGTATGAACGGGTTATCGGGGTAGTCTTTGGGTAGTGCGCCATTCCGTGGCGGATTCGAATTGCGGGGGGGACCGGCCCCGCGGAGGCTTGTATGTCGATGTCGTCCGGCAGAAATGCCGAACCCGAACGGTCCAGGATGAGCCAGACGGAGTTGCTGGCGATTGTTGGCAAGCATCGGGCGTTTCTGACGAAGCAGCCTGGGGGCGTGCGTGCCAGCTTTAAGCTGCGTGACCTTTCGCATATGGATCTGTCCGGTCTGAACCTGGCCGAGGCCGATTTCTCGGGCGCCAAGCTGTTCGGCGCCCGCATGGTGGATTGCGTCCTGACAGGGGCGTCGCTGTACGCCGCCGACCTGCGCCTGGCCAACCTGGAACGCTCCGACCTGCGCCGGGCCGACCTGCGTGGCGCCTGCATGCGCGGCGCCGTGCTGAACCAGGCCTCCATGGCCGAGGCCGACCTGCGCGAAGGCACCATCATGCACGTCCGCAAGGACGGCAGCATCACCGCCCACGAATTCGACGCCGTGCCCGTGCAGACGGAACTGTCCTGCGCCACCGTGGTGGGCGCCGACCTCAGCCGGGCCAAACTGTCCAACACCTTCCTGGTGCAGTCGGACCTGACGGATTGCATCATGCGCGGCGCCAAGATGGCGCGCGCCAACCTGACCAACACCAACCTGACCGGCTGCGATCTCAAGGGCGCGGATCTGACGGGCGCCAACCTGACGGGCGCCAAGCTGCACGGCGCGGACCTGACGGGGGCGGAGCTGGGGCTTGCCCGATTCGCCGGCGCCCTGATGATGGGCACCATCCTGGACGACAACGCGCGTCGCGCCGAAGAGGTGCTGGAGGGCATTCACGCCCCCACGCCCGAGGACGCCGGCCTGGACCTGTCCGCCATGCTGGTCCTGCATTCCGAATGGGTGGAGACGGGGGGGCGTGAGGGCGCCCGGGCCGATCTGTCCAGTCTGGACCTCAGCGGCGTCGATCTGGCGGGCGCTAATCTGTCGGCCGCCCTGCTGCACTGCGCCTGCCTGCGCAAGGCCAACCTGGTGGGCACCTCACTGCCCATGGCCGACCTGTCGCTGGCCGACCTGCGCGACGCCAACCTCAGCCGCGCCGACCTGCGCGGCGCCTCGCTGGAGCGCGCCACCCTGAATGGCGCGCAGTTGGTGCGGGCCGATCTGGGGCCTGTGTTGATTCAAAGCTCCACGGGGCGGTTGTGGAGCGCCAACCTGCACCGCGCCCGCCTGGACGGCGCCAACCTGACCGGCGCCATGCTGAAGCGGGCGGTGCTGTCCCAATCCTCGCTGGTGGGGGCGGTGCTGAAGGATGCGGAACTGTCGGACGCCAAGATGGCGGGGGCTGACCTGCGCGACGTCGACCTGGCCAATACCGACCTGGATGGGGCGGACATGGCCGACGTGGTCGGTATGGTACACTGACATGGTGCACTGATCGGCTGTCACCGACCTAGTTTCGCCCTAGTTTCCTGACAATTCTGTAGCCCAATCCGCCGCCCGCCAATTCCTGCCTGCCGGACGCCCATGCTGCTGCCCACACAAGACCGTTCCGCTCGCCGCCTGGCGCTCAGCCTGCTGCTGGCGGGCCCCTTCCTGTTCGGCCTGTGGGCGGTGCTGCTGGGCCAGGATGGCAACTGGGATTTGCGCAACTATCATTGGTACAATGCCTACGCCTTCCTGACCGGGCGCTGGGGCATGGATGTGGCGCCGGCCCAGGTGGCCAGCTTCTACAACCCCACCCTGGACCTGCCCTTCTTCATGGCTTCCCAGGTGCTGCCCGCCCGCGTGGTGGAGTTCCTGCTGGGCAGCATCCAGGGCGCGAACCTGGTGCTGCTGTACGGCCTGGCCTGGACGGTGCAGCGTTCAGCGACGCCGGAACGCCGCCGCGTTCTGGTGGCTCTGGCCGTCGCCGTCTGCGGCATGGTGGGCGGCGGCCAGGTCGGCTTGCTGGGCACCACCTTCTACGACAACGTCATCAGCCTGTTCGTCCTTGGCGGCATCCTGGTGGCCGTTGGCGGGGAAGGGGCGGCCTGGAGTGCGCCCAATGGCCCGGCCTTCCGCCGCGTGGTGCTGGCGGGCCTGCTGGTGGGCAGCGGCGTGGGGCTGAAACAGCCCACCATCGTCTTCGCCGTGGGCACCTGCGCCGCCTTCCTGGCAGCAGGCGGCACGCCCTGGCGCCGCCTGCTCCTGGCCTTCTTCTTTGGGCTGGGCGTGCTGGCCGGCATGGCGATCTTCTCCGGCCACTGGATGTGGTTCCTGTGGAGCCATTTCCAGAATCCGCTGTTCCCCTATTTCAACAACGTCTTCCATTCCCCCTGGGGCACGCCCGACCCCTACCGGGACGACAAGTTCATCCCCAAGGGGCCCGTCGCCGCCGCCCTGTTCCCCTTCGCCTGGGCCCTGGATCCCAAGCTGGTGGGTGAGATCGTCTTCCGCGATTATCGCGTGCTGGCGGCCTATGTCGTGCTGCTGCTGACGGGCCTGATGGTCCTGGCCCGCTGGCTGCGCGGACAGTTCGCGGCCGAGGGGCCGCCCGTGGTGGACACCACCGGCCCAGCCCGCGCCCGGCGTTACCTGCTGCTGGCCGGCAGCTTGAGCTACCTGGTGTGGCTGAAGCTGTTCGCCATCTACCGCTACCTGATCCCGCTGGAGATGCTGGCGCCCGTGCTGATCCTGGCGGCCGTGGCCCTGTGGCCGGCGCCGGCCCGGGCGCGGGGCATCATCACCGCCGTCCTGCTGCTGCTGCTGGCCGCCACCGGCCAGTCGGGCACCTGGGCCCGCGTGCCCTGGGGCGACCGGCCCTTCGGCGCCAAGGTGTCCGAGGTGCAGGCACCCGTCCTTCCCCGGCCGGACCACACCGTCATCCTGATGACCGGCTACGCCCCCACCAGCTTCCTCATCCCCGGTTTCCCGCCGCAGATCCCCTTCCTGCGGGTGCAGAGCTATTTCATTCATCCGGACCAGGGCGACATCCTGCTGAACCGCCAGATGCGCCGGCGCATCGACCAGGGCATCGCCAACGGCGATGACTTCTACCTGCTGCTGGCGCATTGGGAGACCTGGACGATGGACCAGATTTTGCCACGCTATGGCCTCAAGGGTGCCGGGGAGCCCTGCCAGCCTGTCACCTCGACGCTGGACGAGCCCATGATGTTGTGCCGCATCATCCCGCTGCAACCTGCGGCGGACCGTGATATGAACCCCGTGAACTAACGCCTATTTCAAGGACTACATGCGATGGTCGACACCACCGCCCTCCAGCCCGGCAAGCCCACCGTGGCCGTGCTGGTGCCCTGCTATAACGAGGAAGCCGCCATCGCCAAGGTGGTCGCCGACTTCAAGGCGGCCCTGCCCGATGCCGTCGTCTATGTCTACGACAACAATTCCAAGGATCGCACCGTGGAGGTGGCGCGCGCCGCCGGTGCCGTCGTCCGGACCGAGCCGCTGCAGGGCAAGGGCAACGTGGTGCGCCGCATGTTCGCCGACATCGAGGCGGATGTGTACGTCATGGTCGATGGCGACGATACCTACCACGCCGCCAGCGCCCCGGCCCTGATCGACCGGCTGGTGACCGAGCAGCTGGACATGGTGAACGGCGCTCGCGTAACGGAGATCGAGGCTGCCTACCGCCCCGGCCACCGCTTCGGCAACATGCTGCTGACTGGCCTGGTGACCTTCATTTTCGGCAAGCGCACCAACGACATGCTGTCGGGCTACCGCGTCTTCTCCCGCCGTTTCGTGAAGTCATTCCCGGCGCTGGCCGGTGGCTTCGAGACGGAGACGGAGCTGACGGTGCACGCGCTGGAACTGCGCATGCCGATCGCGGAGGTGGAGACCCCCTACAAGGACCGTCCCCCCGGGTCGGTCAGCAAGCTGTCCACCTACAAGGATGGCATGCGCATCCTGTGGATGATCACCAAGCTGGTGAAGGAAGAGCGGCCCATGCTGTTCTTCGGTGTCGCCGCCATCCTGCTGGCGCTGCTGTCGATCATCCTGGGCATTCCCATCTTCATCACCTTCGTGGAGACGGGCCTGGTCCCGCGCCTGCCCACGGCGGTGCTGGCCACCGGCCTCATGACCCTGGCCTTCCTGTCGCTGACCTGCGGCCTGATCCTGGACACGGTCACCCGCGGGCGTCGCGAGATGAAGCGCCTGCGCTATTTGGAAATCCCGGCGCCGGATTTCGCCCCGCTGGGCCGGGGCTGAGGGCGTGGCTGATCTGCCAAAGGGCGATCTGCCGGATGGCAAGCCGAAACACGTGAAGGCGGAGGTCATGTCCTTCGCCCTCATCGGCGTGGCCGGCCTGTTCGTGGACATGGGGGCGCTGTGGGTGGCCCTGAACCCCTTAGGTTTGGACAAGCACAGCGCCGGCTTCTTCTCCTACTTCGTGGCCGCCACCTTCACCTGGTGGATGAACCGGCAGTTCACCTTCACCGGCGCCAGCCGGCGGGGCGCGATCCGCCAGTGGGCCAAGTTCCTGGCGGCCAACGCCGTGGGCGGCGTCGTCAACCTGGCGACATACAACCTCATCGTCTGGCTGGACGCGCCTGCCTTCGCCGTCGCCGTCTTGCCCTGGCTGCCCACCTTGTGGCCCTACGGCGCCAAGGGTGCAGGCTCCCTGGCCGGCATGGGCTTCAACTTCGTCCTGTCCAAGATGCTGGTGTTCGGCCGGAAATAGTCTTTCCCCAACCTGCGGTGGGGGCGGGGCGGCATTGCCGGGCACGCCCATGGACAGGGGGCGGATCGTCGCCATATAACCGGGCATCATGGCGCGCCGGTTTCTCAAGATGCACGGGCTTGGCAACGACTTCGTCGTTCTGGACGCCCGCCACACCCCCCTGTCCTTGACGGGCGCGCAGGCGCGCGTCCTGGCCGACCGCCGCTTCGGCGTCGGCTGCGACCAGATCATCATCCTGGAACCGCCGCAGTCGGCTGGCGCCGATGTCTTCATGCGCATCCTGAACCCGGATGGCAGCGAGTCCGGCGCCTGCGGCAACGCCACGCGCTGCGTCGCCTCGCTGGTGGCGGCCGAGGGGGCTGGGCGGGACAGCCTGACGGTGGAAACCATCAGCGGCCTGTTGCCCGCCACCCACCATGCCGATGGCACGGTGACGGTCGACATGGGCCCCGCTCGCCTGGACTGGCGGCAGATCCCGCTGGCTGAACCGGCCGACACCCTGTCGCTGGAGGTGGCCGCCGGACCGCTGTCGGCCCCTTGCGCCGTCAACATGGGCAACCCCCACGCCGTGTTCTTCGTGGACGATGCGGAGGCTGTGGACCTGGCGCAGTGGGGTCCCCAGCTGGAACACCATACCGCCTTCCCCGAGCGCGCCAATATCGAGGTGGCGACCGTGGTGACACCCGGCCAGGTGCGCATGCGGGTGTGGGAACGCGGCGCCGGCATCACCCTGGCCTGCGGCTCCGGCGCTTGCGCCACCCTGGTGGCGGCCGCCCGCCGCGGCCTGACGGGCCGCAAGGCCGAGATCGTGATGGATGGCGGCGCGCTGACCATCGAGTGGCGCGAGGACGGGCACGTGCTGATGACCGGGCCGGTGGCCACGGCCTTCAGCGGGACGCTTGATGACAGTCTGCTGGCGGGCGCCGCGCGATGAGTGCCGAGCACGCTGACACTGATCATGGGCACGAGCACCGCCAGGAAGGCTCCGGTCCGGAGATCTCCGGCGAGGCCGGCGGGCCGCAGGTCGTCACCTTCGGCTGCCGCCTGAACGCCTATGAATCCGAGGTGATGCGCGACCACGCGCGCGCCGCCGGCCTGGGCCCCGTGCTGATCTTCAACACCTGCGCCGTGACGTCGGAAGCCGAGCGGCAGGCCCGCCAGGCCATCCGCAAGGCCCGGCGGGAGAACCCGGGTACCCGCATCGTCGTCACCGGCTGCGCCGCCCAGGTGAACCCCGGCACCTTCGCCGCCATGCCCGAGGTCGACCAGGTTCTGGGCAACGATTTGAAGCTGAAGGCCGACAGCTGGACCAGCTTCGGCACCGGCCAGGCGGAGCGGGTGATCGTCAACGACATCATGTCGGTGCGCGAGACCGCCAGCCACCTGATCCAGGGCATGGAAGGCCGCGCCCGCGCCTTCATCCAGGTGCAGAATGGCTGCGACCACCGCTGCACCTTCTGCATCATCCCCTATGGCCGGGGCAATTCCCGCTCCGTCCCCATGGGCGAGATCGTGACCCAGGTGCGCACCCTGGTGGACCAGGGCTACCGTGAGGTGGTGCTGACCGGCGTGGACGTCACCAGCTACGGCCCCGACCTGCCGGGCGCCCCGACCCTGGGGCAGATGATCCGCCGCCTGCTGGCCCTGGTGCCGGAGTTGCCGCGCCTGCGCCTGTCCTCGCTGGACCCGGTGGAAATCGATGACGACCTCTGGCGCCTGATCGCCGAGGAGCCACGCCTGATGCCCCACCTGCACGTCAGCCTGCAGGCCGGCGACGACATGGTGCTGAAGCGCATGAAGCGCCGGCACAGCCGCGCCGATGCCGTCGCCTTCTGCCAGCGCGCGCGCGACCTGCGGCCCGACATGGTGTTCGGCGCCGACCTTATCGCCGGCTTCCCCACGGAAACCGATGAGATGTTCCGGAACACCCTGGACGCCGTGGCCGATTGCGGCCTGACTTGGCTGCACGTCTTCCCCTACAGCCCGCGCCCCGGTACGCCGGCGGCCCGCATGCCCCAAGTGGACAAGGCGGTGCGCAAGGAACGGGCGGCCCAGCTGCGTGCGGCGGGCGAGGCGGCGGTGCGCCGGCACCTGGCCAGCCAGCAGGGGCGCACCGTCACGGTGCTGGTGGAAAAGGGCCGTATCGGCCGTACGGAACAATTCGCCGAGGTGCGGCTGGATCGCGATTTCGCGCCGGGCACGCTCGTGGACGCCCGGATTTCCGGGCTGGATGGCGACATGCTGATGGGTTGCTGCTGATGTTCGATTGGATCAAGCGTAAGAAGCCCGCCGCCGAAGCCCCGGCCGTCGTTCCCCCCACGCCTGAAATTCCAGTCGCCGTCGAGCCTGTTTCGCCACCGGAACAATCGCCGACGCCGCCTGAGATGGCTGAGGAGCCGGTGGTGGCGCCCATTGCGGCCCCCAAATCGGCCCTGGTCTTGGACGCCGCCCCGGCGGCGCCGGTGGAGGAAGCCCCGCAGGGCAGCTGGCTGTCGCGCCTGCGGCGCGGCCTTTCCAAATCCACCAGCCGGCTGACCGACGGCATCGGCGGCATCTTCACCAAGCGCAAGCTGGATGATGAGACGCTGGAGGAACTGGAGGAGCTGCTGATCCAGGCGGACTTGGGGCCCGCCATGGCCGCGCGCGTCACCGGCGACCTGGCCAAGAGCCGCTTCGGCAAGGAGGTCTCGCCCGATGAGGTGAAGCGCTTCCTGGCGGATGAGATCGGCAAGGTGCTGGCCCCCGTGGCCCGGCCCCTGGTGCTGGACGGCAACCACAAGCCCCACGTGGTGCTGGTGGTGGGCGTGAACGGCACGGGCAAGACCACCACCATCGGCAAGTACGCGCGGGAACTGCGCGCCGCTGGCAAGACCGTGTGGCTGGCCGCCGGCGACACCTTCCGTGCCGCCGCCGTCAGCCAGCTGCAGATTTGGGGCGAGCGCACCGGCGCCCCGGTGGTGGCCAAGGAGACGGGGGCCGACGCCGCCGGCCTGGCCTATGAGGCGCTGGAGAAGGCGCGGGCCGCCGGCGCCGACGTGCTGCTGATCGACACCGCCGGCCGCCTGCAGAACAAGCAGGGCCTGATGGATGAGCTGCGCAAGATCGTGCGCGTCATCAAGAAGGTGGATCCCACCGCCCCCCACACCACCCTGCTGACCCTGGACGCGACCACCGGCCAGAACGCCCATTCGCAGGTGGAGGTGTTCAAGGAGATGGTGTCGGTCAACGGCTTGATCCTGACCAAGCTGGACGGCTCCGCCCGCGGCGGTGTGCTGGTTTCGCTGGCGCAGAAGTTCGGCCTGCCGGTCCACGCCATCGGCGTGGGCGAGGGCATCGACGACCTACGCCCCTTCGACGCCCAGTCCTTCGCCGCCTCGCTGGTGGGGTTGGAAGACGGCCGGTGAGGTGAGCGTCTGAACGGCCGCAACGATGGCATGGGGGAGGGGGGTAAGGATGCGGCGTTTGACGCGATGCGCGGCGCTGGCTGGCCTGATGGCCGCCATCTCTTCCCTGGCCATGGCCCAGCCCGTCGATCCCAAGGCGACCTTGGATGCTTTGGACCAGGCCTTCGGTGGCCATCAGCCAGGTGCCCGCGCCGTGCACGCCAAGGGCCTGGTGGTGGAGGGGACCTTCGTCCCGTCCCCGGCCGCCGCCGGCGTCAGCCGGGCGCCGCACTTCCAGGCGGGCCCGACGCCCGTCACCATCCGTTTCTCCAACTTCGCCGGCATCCCCACCCAGGCGGATGGCGACGCCATGGCCAGCCCTCGTGGAATGGCGCTGAAGTTCCATCTGGCCGACGGCACCGACACCGACATCGTCGCCCATTCCGTGAACGGATTCCCGGTAGCGACGGCGGCTGATTTCCTGGCCATGGTCCAGGCGGCGGCCGCGCACGACCTTCCGACCTTCCTGGCGTCCCACCCGGGGGCCCGTGCCTTCGAGGCGTTGCCCAAGCCCATCCCCGCCAGCTACGCCACCCTGGGCTATTTCGCCGTCAACGCCTTCCGCTTCACCAACGCCCAGGGCCGGGCCACCCTCGGCCGCTACCGCCTGGTGCCGGAGGTGGGGCAGACGCTGCTAACTCCCGCCGAGGCGGCGGGCCGGCCGGCCGATTATCTGACGGCGGAGATGGCGCGGCGCCTGGCCCAGGGCCCGGCGCGCTTCCGCCTGATGCTGCAGGTGGCGGAGACCGGCGACAGGGTCGATGACGCCACTGTCGCCTGGCCGGAGACGCGGCGGCAGGTCGATCTGGGCACGCTGACCCTGACTGGCGTCGCGTCCGACCAGGACTTCCAGCAGCGCACCCTGTTGTTCCTGCCCGGCCGCCTGCCCGCCGGCATCGAGCCCGCCGACCCCATGGTCGATGCCCGCACCCCCATCTACGGCGCCTCTTTCCGCCGGCGCATGGGGGAGACTGGCTGAGTGTTCCGCCGCACAACGGTCATCAGGGTGCGCTTGACAGGGGCCTGGGTCTTGACCAACTATGAAGGATGAAGCCGCACACGGGAAAAGCCCGGTGCGGCTTTTCTATTTTTAAAAGACTTTGCTGACGAAGGGGTCCGCCGACGGCAATCCGGCCGCAGGCGGGAAGGACCCCAGAATAAAAGAGGAGTTTTCCGATTGAACGCACCGGTTTCCCTGCAGGCTGACAAGGTCGTCACCTTCACCGACGCGGATGCTGCCTTCACCCATGTGCTGGCGCTGTACAATGATGCGGTCGGGCATTTGCGGGCCCGCTTCCAGGATTATGCCAGGGGCGAGAGTTTCACCGGCCGGGTGCGCCGCTTCTATCCGTTCGTGCAGGTGACGGTGGACCATGAGCCCCGGGTGGACAGCCGCCTGGCCTATGGCTTCGTTTCCGGTCCCGGCACCTACCGCACCACGCTGACGCGGCCCGACCTTTACGCCCACTACTACCGCCACCAGTTCCAGCAGCTGCTGCGCAACCACACCACCAGCATCGAGGTGGGGGTGAGCGACATGCCCATCCCCATCCAGTTCGCCTTCCCGGAAGGCATGCATGTGGAAGGCGACCTGCCGCCGGAACATTTGCGCAAGCTGCGCGAGGTCTTCGACCTGCCCGACTTGGCGGTCATGGATGACAGCATCGTCAACGGCACCTATGAATGCCCGCCGGGCTCGCCTGAGCCGCTGGCCCTGTTCACCGGGCCGCGCGTGGACTACAGCCTGCACCGGCTGAAGCACTATTCCGCCACGGCGCCGGACCACTTCCAGAACTACGTGCTGTTCACCAACTACCAGTTCTACATCGACGAGTTCGTGCGCCGGGGGCTGGAGACCATGCAGCCGTCGGACGATCCGGAGGTGCAGGCCTACCGCTCGCAATACGTGGCCTTCGTCGAGCCCGGCGACCACGTGACTTTTAATCAGGCCGTGGAACCCGGCCGCGCCACTGAGGGGGAGCGGGTCAAGCGCCTGCCCCAGATGCCCGCCTATCACCTGAAGCGGGCGGACGGGAACGGCATCACCATCGTCAACATCGGTGTCGGCCCCAGCAACGCCAAGACGATCACCGACCATATCGCCGTGCTGCGGCCCCACGTCTGGCTGATGCTGGGCCACTGCGCCGGCCTGCGTGAGACGCAGCGCCTGGGCGACTACGTCCTGGCCCACGGCTACGTGCGCGAGGACAAGGTGCTGGACGCCGACCTGCCCACCTGGATCCCCGTGCCGCCCCTGGCCGAGGTGCAGGTGGCCCTGGAAAAGGCGGTGGGCCACGTCACCGGGCTGGAGGGCTGGGAGCTGAAGAGCCTCATGCGCACCGGCACAGTGGCCACCATCGACAACCGCAACTGGGAACTTCGTGACTACCGCGAGCCGGTGCAGCGCTTCAGCCAGAGCCGCGCCATCGCGCTGGATATGGAATCGGCCACCATCGCCGCCAACGGCTTCCGCTTCCGCGTGCCCTATGGCACCCTGCTGTGCGTGTCGGACAAGCCGCTGCATGGCGAGCTGAAGCTGCCCGGCATGGCCAACCACTTCTACCGCGCCCGGGTGGACCAGCACCTGGCCATCGGCATGCTCGCCATGGAGCTGATGCGGGAGAACGGCCTGGAACGCCTGCACAGCCGCAAGCTGCGCAGCTTCGTCGAGGCGGCGTTCCAGTAATGTCCCAGCTGATCCGTCTGCTTCTGGAATGGGGCCCGTTGGTCGTCTTCTTCGTGGCCAACGCCAAGGGTGGGATCATGGTCGCCACCGCCGCCTTCATGGTGGCGGCGGTGGTGGCCCTGCCCATTTATCGCAAGCTGGACGGCAAGTGGCCGCTGATGCCGCTGGTCACCTGCGGCTTTGTGCTGGTGTTTGGCGGCCTGACCCTGTGGCTGAACGATGAGACCTTCATCAAGGTGAAGGCCACCATCATCTACCTGCTGTTCGCCCTGGCCCTGGCCGTGGGCGTGGCCCTGCGCCGCAACCTTCTGGCCCAGGTGCTGGTGGGCGTGGAGCTGGATCCCGCCGGCTGGCGCCGCCTGACCGTGCGCTGGATGGCCTTTTTCCTGGTGCTGGCCGGCGCCAACGAGGTGGCGTGGCGTTTTCTGACCACCGACCAGTGGGTGGCCTATAAGTCCTTCGTCGTCATTCCGCTGTTCGTGCTGTTCAGCATGGCTCAGGTGCCCCTGATCCTGAAGCATCAGGTGCCGGAAGCCGGGGGCGGTGCGGACGGCCAGGGCGGCGGAGCGTAAGGATGCGCAAGCGGCGCAGCGGACTTGCGGTGGCGCTGATGCTGGGCCTGGCGGCTTGCGCCAGCAACAACGCCCAGGAACATGGCACCGCCCTGCATCATCTGGGCGGCCCCGCCGATGGGGTGGTGCTGCCGCCGGTGGAGGGCCCCCGCCAGCCCGGCGCCGACGGGGCCGATCCCCAAGTCGCGCCGGACGTGGCGCCGGTCCCTGGCGCGCCATCCGCCGCGACGACGGGCAAGCGGCCGGCCGCCGCCCTGTCACGATCCGCCCAACCTGCGCCGGCCACGGCCGCCGGGCCGTTCGCGCCGCCCCCGGACACCGGCATCCAGGAGGTGGTGGTGACGCCCTTGGACGTCAGCGGCTATTGGAAGATCACCGCCCGCTCCACCTTCGGCCTGGGCGATTCGGCTTTCTACAAGCGCTATGAGAACGACACCCACATCTGCCGGTTCGAGCAGACGCGTGGCCGCCTGCGGGCCTATTGCCCCCTGCTGGACTCGGTGGGGGAGGGGGAGCTGGAGGAGCGCCACCTCAGCCTGTCATGGAGCCTGGCGGGTGGCATCGCCTTCCATGTCGATGCCGAGGTCGAGGGAACGGCGGGCCAGCAATTATCCTTCACCGGCCAGGCCAACGGCCGGCTGGTGGGTTTCCTGCCGGTGACGGCGCAGGTGCCGGCGCGTGGCGTGCATTTCGAACCACCGGCGGACGCGGCCCCGCCCAGCCTGGCGGCCCTGCGCCAGGCCCTGGCCGACTGGGATGGCGGCCAGCTGACGCCTGGCCTCTACACCCCCAACCTGCTGCCCCGCCTGAGCAAGCTGCTGGCCCGCCCGAACCGCGCCGCGGGGCGGGGCGCCTTGCAGGGCCTGCGCTATATCGGCAGCATCGAGCGCGCGCTGAACAAGAAGGACGCGCCCGACGCCCGCGTCAGCCACGACGTCTATGAGGCGCGGTATGCCAGCGGTACCTGGCTGTGCGTGGTCCACCTGGACGCCGATGGCAAGATCAGCGATTTCGCCTGCTAGCTGCCGGCGCGGGACGCTTTTTCCCGCCCCCTCCATGTCCGCCATCCCAGGGCCGTCAGCAACAAGCCGGCGGCGAAGGCCGCGTACCCCAGGGGCATGAAGGGCGGGCGGAAGTGGAACTCCACCACCGACCGGCCCGCAGGCAGGGCGACCCGCTGGAACAGTTCCCCCTGCCGCAGGACGGGGCTGTCCTGGCCGTTGACGGTGGCTGTCCATCCAGGCAGGTAGAGTTCCCGCCGTGTCAGCGTTGCCGGCGCGGGACAATCCACGGCCGCCTGCACGCGCACGGTGGCGTCGATCGCGCACCCGTCAGCCTGGAAATAGGGTGCCGGGGGCTGGCGCATCTCATAAATGTCCATGACGGCATCGGAATAGATGGGCGCATCCACGAAGGCCGGAACGGGTGAGCCCAGGCCGATGACGGCTTCCCATCCCGGCTTGGGTACGCCGTCCAGGGCCAGGGCGCGGGGCCGGCCGGCATGGCCTTGAATGGCCCAGATGACCACCGGCACCGCGCCGCCGGACTTGCGCCATTCCAGGGTGACCGGCGCGCTGCCGGGCAGCAGGGGATGGTCCAGGGAGATGCGGGCATAGCGGCCGTCACGGGCGGTGGCCAGGTCGGTTCGCCCGGTGGCGCAGACGTCGCCCCGGCACGCCGTCACCAGCAAAGCCCCGTCGCTCTTGTCGCCGTAGGTTCCCAGCATGACGCTGACGTCATGCACCTCATTCCCCGCCGGATAATCCGGCACCTCCAGCGTCACCCGCGTGCCGTCGTCCAGGCGCAGGGGCTGGTGGCCAGGGTCGTTCGGGTCCTGGCCGGCATCCCATCCGAAGGGCGAAATGCCCGGCGGGGCGACCACGTATTTGACACCCACCTCGCGGAAGGCGTCCAGGTTGCGCATCAGGTTTTGCGCCTGGCTGCCCCGGCTGGGATCCAGGTGTCCATAGGGGCCGAAGGTCACACCGGTGGTGTTGTCGTCCAGATGGTCGTGAACGTAGCGCGTCCAGGCGGCGGGCAGGGGCAGGTCATCGTGGTTCAGGCTGGCGACGCCGTAAAAGGACCCATAGTTGGGCTGTATGGGTCCCAGGGTGTAAAAGCGCTGCAATCCCAAATTCTGCCGCAGGAAGTGGATGCCCCCCAGCTGCAGCGTGCCGGCCCTGACCGTCCACACCGCCGGCACCAGGAACAGGGCGATGGCCTCCACGACGGTGAAGGCCGCCAGGCCCAGGGCCTGGCGCCGGCCATCCAGACGCGGGAATGCCAGGATGCAGACACCCAGCGCCAAGGCCGCGGCGCAGCCCATCGATAGCCGGTACCATGTCAGGACGGCGGCGTCGTTGAAGCGGCCCCACGACAGGACGGCGGCGGCCAACACCAGCAGCGCCAGGGCGGCGGCCCCGTTCCGAAAAAGCGGGCGGGCCCACAATCGCCGCATATCGCCGGCCTGGGCCAAGTCGTGGGAGGCCAAGTCGTGGCAGGCCAAGCCGGCCAGGACAGCCAGGGCGAATTCGAAAGAGGGCGGCAGGTAGCGCGTGAAGATGCTGTTGGTGACCATGGGCACGGCGGTGACCAGATGGGTCAGGCCAGGCACGCCGTAGAGGGTGGCGATGGTGAAGAGCGACCATGCGCCCAAGGTCAGGCGCAGGCCGCGCCACCGCCGCGCCCACAGGCCCATCACTGCCATGGCCGGCATCATCATGCCGATATAGCCCCCGGCCCGCCCCCAGAAGACGCCGGCGTCCGCGGTGGTAGCGTCCGTCAGCCGCCCATGGAGGTAGGGCATCAGCAAGGTGATGAGGCGTTCCTGACCCAGTCGGACATAACGATAGCCTTCGCCGCCATGGGCGCCCACGAAAGCGTGCGGCAGATATCCCAGGAAGGCGATCAGGATGGGGGCGGCCAGCAGGACGCCGGCCCCGACGCCCAGCGCCAGGCGCGCCAGGTACATCGCGGCTTGGCGGCGTTCCAGGCCGGGCAGGCGGGCCATGGTCCAGGCGGCGGCCAGCAGCCCGTCCAGGTAGGCCATTTCCGGAAAGCCGGCGTACAGGGATAGCGCGACCCCCAGCCCGATCCAGCCCCATCCCCCCCGGCGCGTCCCCTCGCGGCCGGCGATCACAGTCAGACGGACATCCTCCACTCCCAGCAGGATCATGGGCAGGAAGCAGATGGGGTTGATGACGGCGTTGGCCAGCCAGGCGTACGTGCCGTTGAATTCGAACAGCAGGGCGGCGGTGCCGGCGGCCAGGGCGTCCGTGCCCAAGCGGCGCATCAGCAGCACGGTGAAGATGCCGGCGATGATCTGCATCGCGATGTGCATGTAAAGCTGGCCGTCCGGCAGGGCCAGCAGCGGCGTCAGGGGGAACAGCGCCGCCGACTGCATCTCTCCGGCCAGCGGCATGCCCACGCCTTCATACGGGTTCCACCAGGGCAGGTGGCCTGACAGCAGGTCCAGGGCCGCGCGATGCCCCAGCGTCTGGCTGGTGAAGCCGACGTTGGGGTCCAGCGACGACACCCCGTCGGCGTTCAGCCCGGTGACCAGGTCGCTGTTCATCAGGGCCGGGTTGGCCAGGCGCAGATGCAGGATTTGGTGCAGCTTGGCCAGCACAGGCATCAGCACCGCCAGGATGAACGCCGTGCGAAAGCCGTTGCGGCTGTTCCGGTCCGGCGGTGCGCCTGCGGCTGCGGGCATCTGGGGCATTGGCGGTCCTGCGGCTGGAGATGTTGGGACTGGATCCCTCAATGGTCCGTGGATTTCAAGTCCCGCAAGGCTCTACCGCCCTGGATTGAATCCCTCCCGTTTGAATCTCTTGCGTTACGGTGGGGCGGCCCCGCGTTACCGCCCGGTAAATTCGGGTAACCTCCTGGTTTCGCCGCCTTGTCCTTCCCCACCGTCCTTGTAGAGAGGGCGGGCGCGCCCTCGCGCGCCATCGCCATATAAGGGGAGAATAGGGCCATGCGTAACCGGATGATCTTGGGCGCCGCCATCGGCTGCCTATCCTTGAGCGGCTGCGTCATCAACGCCGACGACAGCGGCCACCACTACGACATGCCGCGCACGGCCACCACCGTCTGCCGGCGTGAGGTCGACCATGTGTACGACGACTATTACAAGATCGCCTTCGACCTGCCCATGTTGGCCACCGATGCCGATGGCCGCCAGACGGTGGTCCAGCCCTTCACCCTGATGCCCCGCCGCGACATCACCGCCGCCGCCGGCCGCCATGTCATGCGCTGCGTCGTCAAGGACACGGCCCTGATCTCGGTCAGCGAGGATCGCTGAGGTTTCGCCGCCGGCCTTGGCCCATGCCAAGCACGGTCAAGGCCAAGCCGGCGGCGAAGGCGCCGTAGCCCCACCCGATGTGCGGCGGAGTGTAGCGAAAAACGACATCCGACCGGCCGGCGGGCAGATTGACCTTCTGGAACAGCGGGCCGTCGGCCGCCATGGTCTGTTCCTGGCCGTTCACGGTGGCCCTCCAGCCCGGCATGAACAGCTCCAGCCGGGTCAGTGTGGCCGGGGCGGCGCAATCGGCCGCCAGCCGTTCCCGGCTGACCGGCGCCAAGTGGCAGCCGTCGGCACCGAAGTACGGCCGGGGGGCGGGCAGCGCGTCGATCTGCATCACGTCGTCGCGGAAGACGGGGCCGCCGCCTTCATCGGCAGGCTCGGCATCGGCTGGCTCGGCCGCGACCAGGGCGAAGGCGACATGGGGTTCCACGCCCGTGATCGGTCCGCCGTTCAGGGTAAGGGTTCGCCCCGTATCCGTCCCCGCCGTCCACATGGCCAGGCCGAAACGCTTGCGTCCGCCCACCCGGCTGATCGCCAGCGTCAGGGGCGCGTCACTCGCCAGCGGAACGGTTCCAGACAGCGGAACCAGAATGTAGCTGCCACCAACGACATCCGATAATGCGTACCCGCCGTCGGCGCATGTCGTACCCGCACAGAGGCGCAGTGTCAGGCGGCCGTCGGCGGCGCCGTTCTTCAGGGAACTGACATGCAGGCCCACGGCGGATACATGGCCGCGCCTGGCATCGAAGGGCACCCGGCTGGCGCCCGCCGGCAGGGTCAGGATCGCCGTATCCCCGTCGGCCAGGGCGAGCGGACGTTGGCTCAGGTCGACCATCCCGGGAGGAGCCCAGTCGAAGGGGCCTTTGCCTGGTATGGAAACGACGTAGCGGACGCCCATGTCGCGATAGGCGTCGGGGTTGCGCCGCAGATTTTCCACTGCGGTGGGCCCTGTGGTGGCGCGGCGATCCCGGCCGTCGAAGGCGATCGGATAGGTGTTGTCGTCCAGTCGTTGAACGACATGATCCACCCAGGCGGCGGGCAGGGGCAGGTTGTTGTGGTTGATGCCGGCAATGCCGTAATAGGCGCTGTAGTTGGGCTGGATGGGACCCAAGGTGTAGAAGCGCTGCAGGCCCAGGTGGCTTCGCAGGAAAGCGATGCCGCCTTCCCGGAGGTCGCCGGCACTCGGATAGAACATGGTGGGTATCAGCAGCAGCAGCACCGCCTCGGCCACCGCCAGCCCCCCCAGCCAGCCGGCGCGGCGACGGCTGCCCAAGGTGGGGTGGCGCAGAACAGCCGCCATGCCCCCCAGGACCATCGCGGCCACCGCCAGCGAGCCCCAAAGCCAGGGCGAGCGGTAGGGCTTCAGCGCCAGCAGGGGGGTGGCGAGGCCCACGGCCAGCGCGATGAACGCCAGTGCCGTCAGGAAACCCAGCCTTTGCCGGCGCGTTGGCTTTGCCGCTTCCGTCAGATCCTGGCAGGCCAGTCCCGCCAGGACGGCCAGGGCGAAGGCCACCGAGGGGGCGAAATAGCGGAAGAACATGGCCCAGCCGACGCCGGGGATGGCGGTCACCAGGGTGTTGGCCACCGGCAGGCCGTACATGGCGCCGGTGACGATGGCGACCCACCCTGCCAAGGCCAGGCGCAGGGGACGCAGGTGGGTGCCAACCGCGCCGATCATGCCCAGGGCCAGCAGGCCCACACCGGCGTAGCCGCCCACTCCCCCCCAGAAGCCGAAGCTTTCGGCCGTGCCGGGGTCGCTCAGCCGGCCCAGGGCATAAGGCAGGACCAGGGTGATCAGGCGGGCGGCGGACAGGTGCACGTGGCGGAAGCCGCCGTTACTGTGATCGCCCAGGTTGGCGTCCGGCAGATAGCCCAGGAAGGCGACCAGGATGGGCCCCGCCAGCAGCAGGCCTCCCACCGCGCCCAGCGCAACCCGTGCGAGGTAATCCGCCCGCTGCCGGCGGGAAAGGTCCGCCAGCCGTGCCAGCGTCCAGACGCCGACCAGCAGGCCGTTGAAATAGGCGACCTCAGGGAAGCCGGCATAGAGCGACAACGCCAGGCCCAGGATGATCCAGGCCCAGCCGCCGCGCCCGCCCGCCTGGACGCGGGCCCGCACGGTTTCCACGCCCAGCAGGGTCATGGGCAGAAAGCAGATGGGATTGACGACGGCATTGCCCAGCCAGGCGTATGTGCCGTTGAACTCGAACAGCAGGGCCGCCACGGCGGACGCCATGGGCGCCAGGCCCAGCCGCCGCAGCAGAATCCAGGTGAAGAGGCCGGCCAGGACCTGCAGGCTGATGTGCATGTAGAGCTGCCCATTGGGCAGGGCCAGCAGCATCGTGAGCGGGAACAGGGCGGCGGACTGCATGTCGCCGGCCAGAGGCATGCCGACGCCGGAATAGGGATTCCACCAGGGAATGGTGCCTGAAAGCCAGTCCAGCGCCGCGCGGTGGCCCAGGGCTTGGCTGGTATAGGCGATGTTGGGGTCAAGCGTGGACAAGCTGCGGCGCAGCACCCGGGCGGCGATGCCGCTTTCCAGAAAGCGGGCATCGGCCAGGCGCCAGCCCAGGATCAGGTGCAGCTTGGCCAGGATGGGGGCGATGAGGACAAGGAACAGCGACCTTCGGCTGCTGGCGGCATTTGATGTCATCGTTGTCGTCAGGGTGTCGCGACGGAACGTCGGTTACGGGCGAAGGGCAGGGCGCTGGCTGCCGCCAAACCAAGCCCGGCAAGGAAGGCGGCATAGCCCCAGCCCATGTGGGGCGGCTGATAGTGGAAGCGCACGTCCGACCGGCCGGCGGGCAGGTCGACCTTCTGGAACAGCGGGCCGTCCTGGCCGACCGCCTGGGGCGTCCCGTTCACCGTCGCCGTCCAGCCCGGCATGAACAGTTCCAGGCGCGTCAGTGCGGCCGGGGCGGGGCAGTCGGCTGTCATCCTCTCACGGCTGGCGGGCGTCAGCCGGCATCCCTCGGCTGTGAAATAGGGACGGGCGCCGGGCAACTCGACGATGTCCATGACCTCATCGCCGGCCACGGGGGACGCGAAACGCAAGGTCACTTGCGGATTCCGTGCCGGTGCCGGCGTGGTCCACAGCCCCACAGGGAAGTCGCCCCCGACCTTGCGGAAGGTGATGGTCATGGGGCCCGCCCAAGGCACCGGCGTGTCCAAGGGAATGGACAGGTACTGGTTGTCGGCCGCCGTGGCCAGGTCCCGGCGTCCTTCCGCGCAGCGGTCGGCGGCGCAGAAGCGCACGGCCAGCGTGCCCTTGCTCTGCCCCACATACGTGGCCACCAGGACGCCGACCGACCGCACCTCGCGGTCGGCGGCCATGGACGGGTCAGGCGGCAGGATCAGGCTGGCGCTGCCGCCGTCGTCCAGGCGCAAGACCTCGGTCATGCTGACGGCCACGCCCGGCGGTTTCCAGTCGAAGGGGCTTTGGCCGGTGGGCGCCACCAGGTATTTCACGCCCAGGGCCCGATAGGCGTCGAGATTAGCGCGCAGGTTCTCCAGGGCAGTGGGGCCCCCCGCCACCTTGCGGTCATGGCCGTCGAAGGCCGATTCGATGGTGTTGTTGTCCAGATGGGTGAAAACGTGGTCCACCCAGGCCGCGGGCAGCGGCAGGTCGTTGTGGTTGATGCCCGCGATACCGTAATAGGCGCTGTAGTTGGGCTGGATGGGCCCCAGGGTGTAGAAGCGCTGCAGGCCCAGGTTGTTCTGCAGGAACTCTACGCCGGCTGTCTGTAACCGGCCGCTTTTGGGATAGTTGCGCAGGGGCAGCACGAACAGGACCACCGCCTCGGCAACGGCCGCGGTGCCCAGTACCCAAGCCCGCGTGCGGTTGCTGAAGGTACCGCCGCCCAGTTCGCGGACGGCCAGCAGCGCCACTACGGCGTAAATCAGCGACCGGGCCAGGATGGGCACGAAGGGGGCGTTCATGTACAGCCGATGGGACAGCCAAAGCGGCGCCGCCAAGCAAGCCACTCCCGCGGCCAAGCCGCTCCAGTATACGAGCCCGGGTCGTCGTTCCGCCGCCCGCTCCGCCAGGTCATGGCAGGCCAGGCCGGCCAGCACGGCCAGCGCGAACGAGATCGAGGGGTTGAAGTACCGGAAGAACATCGCGTCGCCGACCGCCGGGATGGCGGTAAGCAAGGCCACCATCGCATGCTGGCCATAGACCGCGCCCGTCACCACCACGCACCAACCGGCCAGCGTCAGCCGCAACCCGCGCAGCCAGGGGCGCCAGACCGCCATCGCGGCCACCACCACCAGGACCAGGCCGGTATAACCGCCGACGGCGCCCCAGAATATGAAGGCTTGCGCGTCCGGGGTATGGCCCAGGTCGCCCAAGGCATAGGGCAGGAACAGGGTCAGCAGGCGCTGGATGTCGAGATGCGAATGACGAAACACGCCGGCGGCATGGTTGCCCAGATAGCCGTGGCCCAGATATTCCCCGAAAGCGATGAGGATGGGGGCGGCCAGCAGCAGGCCAGCCACCGTCCCGGTGGCGATACGCGCCATGTACGCCATGGAGCGGCCCCCCAGGCCTGCCAGCCGTGCCAGGGTCCAGAGGGCGATCAGCAGACCGTTGAAGTAGGCGACTTCGGGAAAGCCGGCGTAAAGCGACAGCGCCAGACCGCCGGCGATCCATCCCCATCCGCCCGGCTGGCCGGCCAGCGCGCGGGCCCGCGCCTCCTCCACTCCCAGCAACACCATGGGAAGGAAGGGGATGGGGTTGATGACGGCATTGGCCAGCCAGGCGAAAGTGCCGTTGAATTCGAACAGCAGGCTGGCCACGATGGCGCCCAGCGCTGTGACCCCCAGGCGCCGCATGAGCAGCCAGGTGAAGACGCCCGATGCGATCTGCAGGCTGATGTGCAGATACAACTGGCCATTCGGCAGGGCCAGCAACAGGGTGGGCGGAAACAGGGCGGCGGATTGCATGTCGCCGGCCAGCGGCATGCCGATGCCGGAATAGGGGTTCCACCAGGGAATATGGCCGGACAGCCAGTCCAGCGCCGCGCGATGCCCCAGGGCATGGCTGGTGTAGGCGATGTTGGGATCCAGCGTGGACAGCCCGTCGCGCGTGACGCCGCTGGCCAGCCAGCCTTCGACGAAGCGCGGGTCCGCCGGGCGCCAGCCCAGGATCAGGCCGAGCTTGGCCAGGATGGGGGCGAGGATGAGCAGGGTGATGGCCCGGAAGCCGCTGGAGCGCCACAGAGGTGCTGGGATTTCCGCACCGGTGGGCTGTGGCGGCAGGCGTTGCATCAGGCTGTTGGGCAAGGCGTCCATCTCGGCGGTGGAGAGGCGGGTTGATCCTTTCTCATCGGCCATGCCGGACACTTTTGCAACCAGCCTGTGCCAGTGACGCCGCCCAAAGCAAAACGCCGCGACGGGCGTACCGTCGCGGCGTTTGCAATCATCGGCGCGTTGAGGACCGGCGTCAGGCGGCGCGGGCCACCATCAGCTTCTTGATCTCGGCGATGGCCTTCGCCGGGTTCAGGCCCTTGGGGCAGGTCTGGGTGCAGTTCATGATGGTGTGGCAGCGGTACAGCCGGAAGGGATCTTCCAGGTTGTCCAGGCGCTCACCGGTCATCTCGTCACGGCTGTCGGCGATCCAGCGGTAGGCCTGCAGCAGGATGGCCGGGCCCAGGTACTTGTCGCCGTTCCACCAATAGCTGGGGCAGCTGGTGGAGCAGCAGAAGCACAGGATGCACTCATAGAGGCCGTCCAGCTTCTCACGCTCCTCCGGGCTCTGCAGCCGCTCACGCGACGGCGCCGGGCTCTGGCTCTGCAGCCAGGGCTTAATGGAGGTGTACTGGGCGTAGATCGTGTTCAGATCCGGCACCAGATCCTTCACCACCGGCATGTGCGGCAGCGGGTAGATCTTGACGTCGCCCTTCACGTCCTCGATGGCCTTCAGGCAGGCCAGCGTGTTGCGTCCGTCGATATTCATGGCGCAAGAGCCGCAGATGCCCTCGCGGCACGACCGGCGGAAGGTCAGCGTGCTGTCGATGTCGTTCTTAATGTGGATCAGGGCGTCCAGCACCATGGGGCCGCACTTGTCGAGGTCGATCTCGTAGCGGTCCTCGGTGGGGTTGCTGCCCTTGTCCGGGTCGTAGCGATAGATGCGGAAGGTCTTGGCCCGCTTGGTGGCGGACGTCTTCACCGACGTGGTCTTGCCGGCGTGAACCTTGGAATTGGCGGGAAGGGAGAACTCGGCCATGGCATCGGGTCCGTTCGGCTAAGGCGTCAGTAGACGCGCTTCTTGGGCGGGATGACGTCAATGTCACCGGTCAGGGTGTACATGTGGACGGGGCGGTCACCGAGGGTGACGGTGCCCTTCTCATCCACCCAGGACGTGGTGTGCTTCATCCACTCGTGGTCGTCGCGCTCGGGGAAGTCCTCGCGGGCGTGCGCCCCGCGGCTTTCCTTGCGGTTGGCCGCCGAGTTGATGGTGACCACGGCCTGGCGCATCAGGTTGTCCAGCTCCAGCGCTTCCACCAGGTCGGAGTTCCAGATCAGCGAGCGGTCGCTGACGGCGATGTCGTCACGCTTGGACCACACGCCCTTCATCAGCTCGACACCTTCCTCCAGCACCTCGCCGGTGCGGAAGACGGCGCAGTTGTTCTGCATGATCTTCTGCATTTCCAGGCGCAGGTGGGCGACGCGGGTGCCGCCCTTGGCGTTGCGCACCTTGTCCAGGTGGGCCAGCGCCTTGTCCGTCACGTCCTGCGACAGGGTCTTGTGCGCGGCACCCTTCTTCACCGTCTCGGCGGCGCGGTTGGCGGCGGCGCGGCCGAACACCACCAGGTCCAGCAGCGAGTTGGAGCCCAGGCGGTTGGCACCGTGCACCGACACGCAGGCCGCCTCGCCGATGGCCATCAGGCCCGGGACCACTTGGTCCGGGTTCTCGGCCGTCGGGTTGATGACCTCGCCGTGGTAGTTGGTGGGGATGCCGCCCATGTTGTAGTGCACGGTCGGCAGCACGGGGATGGGCTCGCGCGTCACGTCCACGTTCGCGAAGACCTTGGCGGTCTCGGCGATGCCGGGCAGGCGCTCGTGGATGATGGCCGGGTCCAGATGCTCCAGGTGCAGGTGGATGTGGTCCTTGTGCTCACCCACGCCGCGGCCCTCGCGGATTTCCACGGTCATGGAGCGGCTGACCACGTCGCGGCTGGCCAGGTCCTTGGCCGATGGGGCGTAGCGCTCCATGAAGCGCTCGCCCGAGCTGTTGGTCAGGTAACCGCCCTCACCGCGCACACCCTCGGTGATCAGGCAGCCGGAGCCGTAGATGCCTGTGGGGTGGAACTGCACGAACTCCATATCCTGCAGGGGCAATCCTGCGCGCAGCACCATGCCGCCGCCGTCGCCGGTGGAGGTGTGGGCCGAGGTGCAGCTGAAGTAGGCGCGGCCGTAGCCGCCGGTGGCCAGCACCGTCTGGTGGCCGCGGAAGCGGTGGATGGTGCCGTCGTCCAGGTTCCAGGCCAGGACGCCCTTGCACTCGCCGTCTTCCATCAGCAGATCCAGCGCAAAGTATTCCACGAAGAATTCGGCTTCGTGCTTCAGGCTCTGCTGATACAGGGTGTGCAGGATGGCGTGGCCGGTGCGGTCGGCGGCGGCGCAGGTGCGCCGGGCCTGGCCCTCGCCGTAGCGGGTGGTCATGCCGCCGAAGGCGCGCTGGTAGATCTTGCCTTCCGGGGTGCGCGAGAAGGGCACGCCGTAGTGTTCCAGCTCGATGATGGCCGGGACGGCCTCACGCACCATGTACTCGATGGCGTCCTGGTCGCCCAGCCAGTCCGACCCCTTCACGGTGTCGTACATGTGGTAGCGCCAGTCGTCCTCGCCCATGTTGCCGAGGGCGGCGGAAATGCCGCCCTGGGCCGCCACGGTGTGGCTGCGGGTCGGGAACACCTTGGTGATGCAGGCCGTCTTCAGGCCCTTTTCGGCCATGCCGAAGGTCGCGCGCAGGCCGGCGCCGCCGGCGCCCACGACGACGACGTCGTACTGATGGTCGATGATGGGATAGGCGTTAGCCATGACAGTCCTTCCTCACGCCCCGAAGGCGATCTTGAGCACGGCGAAGACGCTCGCGGCGGCCAGCAGGATGGCGGCGCCGTTGGTCAGCCCGATGGCGATCAGGCGCGCCAGCTTGCCGTGGATGTAGTCTTCGTACACTTCGCGCATGCCGGCGGCGGCATGGTGGAAGGTGGCGATCAGGGTGATCAGCAGCAGGACCGCGTTCACCGGCTGGTGCACCCAGGCGATGGCGTCGGCATGTTCCGCCTTGGCCAGGCGGACGATGGAGATCAGGAACCAGACGGTCAGCGGCACCAGCAGGACCGCGACCATGCGGTAGGCCAGCCAATGGGCGCCGCCGCTCTTGGCGGAGCCGAGGCCGCGCACGCGGCCGAGGCGCGTGCGGAAGCCGTTGTCGGACGTAGAAGCCATGGAATGCGCGCTCCCGTCAGAGGGCGAAAGCGGCGATCCAGACGATCGCCGTCAGAACGAAGGAACCGCCGAACACCAGGGCGGAGCTGCGCTGCGCGCTGGCATTGGTGATGCCGGTGCCGGTGTCCCAGATCAGGTGCTGGATGCCCTTCAGCAGGTGGTAGCCGAAGGCCCAGGTCCAGCCCAGCAGGCAGAGCAGGCCGATGGGGCTGCCCAGCACGTGCTGGGCCGTGTCGAAGTCGTCGGGGCCGCTGGCGGCCGCCACCAGCCACCAGGTCAGTACCAGGGTGCCAACGGTCAGGGCGATGCCGGTGAAGCGGTGCGTGATCGACGACACGGCGGGCAGGGGTAGGCGATAGACCTGGAGGTGGGGCGACAGCGGCCGTGCCTTTTTGGCCACGCTGGTCTCGCTCATGATTCGCGCGTCCTCGTCCTTTTGGATTATCAGGTGCCGGTGCCGCACCGGCCATATGGCGCCCGCGACATGCGGGTCGCGACGCCGGCCGAATTGTTGCACCGCCGGGGGCGGATAGGATGTGAAGTCAATTACGCCCCCGCCTCTTGTCCGTCAACGCCCTGTCTGGGGCCGACTTTTGCGAATACAAGGGGTGGGGCGCATGGGTGCGTGATTCTTTCGACATGGCTGGCGACATGGCTGGCGACCCGCCCCGGCAAACGTCCTTGCCCGGCGGCTTCGCCATCGGCCGGGTCGATTGCCGCGCGTCGGGGCGGCCGGTACAGTGCCGGTGTCAACCTCGTCGCCTTGCGAAAGTTTCCATCTTGTCCGCCAACGACTTGTGCCGCCTGCTGGAAGAGCTGTGCCTGACGGCTTGGCCCGCCCTGAAAACCATCCACGATGATGGCTGGCTGCTGCGGTTTTCAGAAGGGCATTCGGGCCGCTCCAACTCGGTGACCTGCCTGTCGGCCGGCGTGCTGCCGGTGGCGGAAAAGGTGGACCGGGCGGAGGCGGCCTACACCCGCGAAGGCCTGCCCCCCCGTTTCCGCATCACGCCCCTGGCCCCGCCTGACCTGACGGCGGAACTGGATCGGCGCGGTTATCTGCGGCAGGAGGAGAACCTGGTGCAGGCGGCCACCATCCCGCCGGGCCTGGCGCCAACGGCGGATGGCCTGGACTGGCGGTTGGAAACGACACCGGCCCCTGACCTGCTGGCCAGTTACGCGGCGGCCCTGCCGCTGCCGGCGCGGGAGGCGGACCCGATGCGCCGCCTGCTGGACGCTATCGCCGTGCCCACCCTGTACCTGAGCGCGTGGGATGGCGGTCGCTATGTTGGCAGCGCGCTTGGAGTCGCCGATCGCGGCTGGCTGGGCGTCTACAAGGTGCTGGTGGCGCCGGAGCAGCGAGGCCGGGGCGTGTCGCGGCGCCTGATGACCCGCCTGCTGGCGGCGGGGGCGGACGCGGGTGTCGCCCACGCTTATCTGCAGGTGGGCGGCGCCAACCGGCCGGCGCTGGCGACGTATGCCCGGATGGGGTTCCGGACCGTTTATCGCTATCAATATCGCCAGAAAGATTAGTTGCATAGTTGATGCGCGTCGCGCCTGAAAGTAGATTGCCCCTATGGCAGCCTACCGGGTGTTGGCATGGTGACGATCAGGGGCGCCGTTTTGGGCTTGGGTTTGGTCCTGCTGGGGCCAGTCCTGGCACAGGCGGAAGAGCCGACCATGGAATCGTTGACCAGGATCGTTCAGACCCAGCTCTTTTCCGATGATCCGGCGGGGCGCGGTGGGCTGGTGGAGGTGCACGACGGTTACAAGTTCGTCCAGTGCCGGCATATGCCGCATCAGACGGCCATCATCTGCGAGGCGGCGGGAACCCGCGGGCAATCCTGGATGCGCCATGTCCTGACCAAGGAACGCAGGGCGGCCTTGAGGGAGCTGGGCTTCGCCGCCGACCGGCAGACGGGAAACTTCATCCGGCGATGGGATGCGCCGCCTGGGCCCAAGCTGCTGATGGCCTTCATGGTTCATGCCCTGGATGTCGGTTATGGCAACAGTGGGCAGGACACTGAAATGCAATATGGCTGGTTTGCCGCGGCCGAGTGCCCGGCGCGGGTTACTTCCGGGAATCCATATGGCGGGGCTGTCGTGCTTCTCGGCACCAAGGTCAAGAACCTGGCGGAGGGGTGCCGCCTGGAGCCGGAGGATGAAGCGGATCAGAAGCCCTTGCCGCGACCGCCGGCCATGCCGGACGACGCGCCGGATCTCAGATCCCGGCAATACAAGGCCATCGCCGAGGCGGTGCACTGGGTGGCTGGCGGCACCGGGCCGGAGCATCACATCGCCATCTTTTCCTGGGGCGACTTTTATATTCAGTGCCTGAAGGCGGAGGATCCCTCGATGCAGTGCGAGGTGGTGTCCGCCGACATCAATCCCCGGCTCAAGCCCGTGCTGACACCGGCTGTCGGACGGCGGCTGAAGAAATTGGGGTTCCTCGAGCCCGGCTACTCCCTGAACTACGCCCAGGTCTTTCCCCTCAAGGCAGGCGCCGCCGATGACAGCGCCAAGGCCGTCGCGGAGACGCTGGCCCAGGCGGCGCAGCAGGGCTTCGGCAACTATGCCTTCCTGCCGCTGCAGGTGGAGCGCCTCACCTCCGAACCCGCTCGTTAAAGGGCCCGCCGATTAATGGAGATGTCGATGAAGGGCGTGATGATCGTCGTGGCGGGCCTGATGATGGCTTTCGCGCCCACGTCGGAAGTTTGGGCGGGGGAAGCGCCTGAGCAGACCTTCCAAGGCGGTCGCCGTCCTGGCGCATGCCGACCAGATGGATGGGCGCGGCGCCGCGGTGGAGGCGCACGACGGCGACCAGTTCGTGCAAGCGGCGGGCGAACCTGAAGGATCTGGGCTATGTCTCCGACCGCAAGACCGGCAATTTCGTTGCGCGCCTGGACCCGTCGGAATGGCCCAACGACAAGCTGGCCGGTTTCATGGTCGCCACGCTAGCCGGTGGCTACGACGTCGCCTTGGCTGATATCATGACGGAAGCCGGCTCCTACCCTGCGGTGGCCTGCCCCCCGCGCAATCCCACCGGCCGCGACTTCGGCGGGGAAATCGCGTTCAACGACCGTTCCCAGAAGGACCTGGAGGAAAACTGCGAGGTCGCGGGCATGGATGACGAGGACGAGTCGCACTTGCCCAAACCCTTGAAATCCATCCCCATGAATCTCGACGATGCCGGGACCCAGCTCAGGCAAAGCGCCAAGGACCTGGCCGACACCTTCAAGTGGCTGGCGGAGGCGACGGGGCCCGGCCTCCGGTTCGCCATCTTCAGTTGGGGCGAGTTTTATATCCAATGCATGAAGCGGGGCGACCCGGTGATCCTGTGTGAGGTCGAGTCCGCAGACGCCAACCCTTCCCTGCGTCGTATCGTGACCACGGCGGTGGGGCGTAAATTGGAATCAATGGGGTTCCGGCCGCCGGGCTATTCCAAGAATTACATCGGGAGCATCGGCATCAAGGAAGGCAAGGCGGAGGATTGGAGCTCGGTCGTTATGAAGGCGGCGTTGATCGCTTTCGGCGGGTACGCCATCCAGCGGCCGGTCACCGTGGAGCGCCACGTTATCAAAGGGGAAACCCTGAGCGGATACTGTCAAGGCCGGTTTGATCAGGGGCACGGATCGCCGCCGCCAGCGTCACCAGCCGGTGGGCCTCCGCCACATGCAAGGCCTCCACCAGGCGGCCGTCCACCAGCACCACAGCCTTGCCCTGGGCCATGGCCTCGGCATGGGCGGCGATGACGCGGCGGGCGCGGTCCAGGGAGGCAGCGTCGGGGGCGAAGGCGGCATTGGCGGCGGCCAACTGCCTGGGATGGATCAGGGTCTTGCCGTCGAAGCCTAGCTCCACCCCTTGGCGGCAGCTGGCTTCCAGGCCGGCATCGTCGTCCAGGTCCAGGTGCACGCCGTCCAGGATGGCCAGGCCGTGGGCGCGGGCCGCCAGCAGGCAGAGGCCCAGGGCCGTGATCATGGGCAGGCGCAGGGGCGTGTGATGGGCGTGCAGTTCCTTGGCCAGGTCCGAGGTGCCCAGCACCAGGCCGGCCAGCCTGGGGGAGGCGGAAGCGATCTCCTTGGCGTTCAGCATACCCAGGGCCGTTTCCATCATGACCCACAAGGGAAGGCCGTTGGGCGTCCCGGGGGCCGCCCCATGCGCCGCCAGCAGGCGATCCGCCTGACGTACCGCCTCCGCCGACTCCACCTTGGGGATCAGCACGCCGTGGGCGCCGGACCGGGCCGCCGCCGCCAGGTCGGCATGGCCCCAGGGCGTGTCCAGGCCGTTGACGCGAATCAGCACCTCGCGCCGGCCGAAGCCGCCGGCGGCCACGGCGGCCAGCACCTGATCGCGCGCCAGGTCCTTGGCGTCCGGCGCCACCGCGTCCTCCAGATCCAGGATCAGCACGTCGGCCTCCAGTCCCTTGGCCTTCTCCAGCGCGCGGGCGTTGGACCCCGGCATGTACAGGGCGGAGCGGCGGGGACGGGCGGTGGTGGCCATGAGGCGGGCTCGTACAAGAAGGGCGAAACGGGATGGGGCAGCATAGCGCCAGCCTGTGACGGAGGCGACGGCCGGTAGTCTTCCATCCGTGGTAACAGTCTTCGCGTCCCTTTGTCCCGCGTCATGCGGCTTGCCCACAGGCTGCGGCGGGGCTACCCCTAGGACAGGCCGTCCGCCCCGTCCCTTTGGGGGCCGGTCCATTGCCACGAGGAGCCTTTCCCCGATGCCGTCGCGTCCCCGCCGTCCGATTATCTTCTCCGCAACGCGCCGTGGCACCCAACTGGAAGGCGCCCTGCTGGCGGCTTTGCTGTGTCTGGCTGCCGGCGGCGCCCTGGCTCAGGCCGCTCCGCCGCCGCAGGAAGGCGCGCCGGGTGCGGGCGAGCCCGTGACCGCCAACCAGCCGCTGCTGCGCGATCCCCGTCTAGTGGGCAACGCCAAGGCGCCCCCGCGCGACGTGGAATGCGTGGTGGGGACCGGCAGCCCTTGCACCGGCCGGATGGATTTCAACGATGGCCGCAGTTTCGGCTTCAAGATCAGCGGCCCGGGCGAGGCGCTGTTCCGCAACATCGGCAACCGCCGCTGCACCCTGGAATACATCCTGACCGACAGCACGGTGGCCACGGCCGGCCGCACCATGGACCTGGCGGCCGGCGCCGCCACCACGCTGAAGGTGCGCGACGCCCAGGGCATGCACGTCCGCCTATCGGCGCGCGGCATGGCCTCCCCTATCTGCGAATTGGAAGTGACGGCCAAGCAGTCGTGAGAGGAGCGGCCCCGATGCGCCCCCTGCTGATCGCGCTGTCCCTGGTGGTGGCGCCCCTGATGATGCCAGTGGCCGCCCATGCCGCGGACACCGCGCCCGCCGCGGTCGAGGCGTTCGATCCCGCCCGGGACGCTGCCCATGATGTGGCCGAGGCGGCGGCCCAGGCCAAGGCGCAGGGCAAGCGGGTGCTGGTGGACGTGGGCGGGGAGTGGTGCGTGTGGTGCCATCGCTTCGACGCCCTGTTCACCGATGACGCGCGGCTGCGCACGCTGCGCGACCAGGGCTTCGTCACCGTGAAGGTGAACTGGAGCAAGGAGAACAAGAACGAGGCGCTGCTGGGCCAGTGGCCCAAGGTGGCAGGCTATCCCCACCTGTTCGTCCTGGATGGCGAGGGCAAGGTGTTGCACTCCCAGGACACCGGCCTGCTGGAACAGGGCAAAGGCTACGATACCGGCAAGGTGGCGGCCTTCCTGACGCAATGGGGCACCAAGGCGCCCGGCTCCCACATCTGATGCCATGCCAGGAAAAAGGGCGCCAGCCTGATCGAGGCGGCGCCCTTTTTCCTGGGTGCGGTCAAACGGGGTGCCGTCAGCCCGCCGCCTACTTCTTCAAATGATCCTTGATCAGCCGTTCGGCGATCTGCACGGCGTTCAGCGCGGCGCCCTTGCGCAGGTTGTCGGAGACGACCCACAGGTTCAGGCCGTTTTCCACGGTGAAGTCCTCGCGCAGGCGGCTGACGAACACAAGGTCGTCGCCGGCGGCCTCGACGGGGGTGACATAGCCCTCGTCGGCCTGATGGTCGATCAGCGACACGCCCTTGGCCCGGCGCAGGGCGGCGCGGGCCTCGTCGGCGCTGATGGGGTTCTCGAACTCCACGTTGATCGCCTCGGAATGGGCGATGAACACCGGCACGCGCACGCAGGTGGCCGTCACCTTGATGGACGGGTCCAGGATCTTCTTGGTCTCCACCGTCATCTTCCACTCTTCCTTCGTGGTGCCGTCTTCCATGAAGACGTCGATGTGGGGGATGACGTTGAAGGCGATCTGCTTGGTGAACTGCTTCTTCTCGACAGGGTCGTTCACATAGATGGCGCGGGTCTGGGTGAACAGCTCATCCATTGCTTCCTTGCCGGCACCCGACACGGACTGGTAGGTCGACACCACCACGCGGCGGATGCGGGCCAGGTCGTGCAGGGGCTTCAGCGCCACCACCATCTGGATGGTGGAGCAGTTGGGGTTGGCGATGATCCCCTTCTTCCTGTAGCCGGCGATGGCCTCGGGGTTCACCTCCGGCACCACCAGGGGCACGTCCGGATCCATGCGGAAGTGGCTGGTGTTGTCAATGACCACGGCGCCGGCGGCGGCGGCCTTGGGCGCGAACTGGGCGGAAACCTTGGCGCCGGCCGAGGACAGGACGATGTCGGTGCCGGTGAAGTCGAACTTGGCCAGATCCTGCACCCGCAGGTCATCGTCGCCGAAGCTGATCTCCGACCCGATGGACCGCTCGGACGCCAGGGCCACCACCTCGCTCACCGGGAATTCCCGTTCCGCCAGGATCTGCAGCATCTCGCGCCCGACATTGCCCGTGGCGCCCACGACGGCGACTTTATAGCCCATGGTCATGCTCCTCATATCTCTGGCGGGGACCAGGGGCAGGGCCGCTTGCGGGGGCGGGGGCCGCTCTGGTCTAATCCGGCGGAGACTTAAGGCCGGCCGGCGGGCTTTGCAAGCGCGCAGGCGTCAGTGCCGCCCCGCGAACGGGCGGCGGCCTCTAGACTGGGAGGGAAGACCATGACGGTACACGAGCCGCGAATCGCCACCTATGACGCGTTCTGGCCCTTCTACCTGGGCGAACACGCCCTGCCGGCCACGCGGGCCTGGCACTTCGTAGGCACCGGCCTGGTGCTGCTGGCGCTGGCCGCCGGCCTGGCCACGGGGGATTGGCGCTACTTCGCCGCCGCCCCGGTGTGCGGCTACCTCTTCGCCTGGATCAGCCACTTCTTCGTGGAACACAACCGGCCCGCCACCTTCACCTATCCGTTATGGTCGCTGATCAGCG
The DNA here is from genome assembly GCF_007828035.1 of Nitrospirillum amazonense. Taxonomy (GTDB): domain Bacteria; phylum Pseudomonadota; class Alphaproteobacteria; order Azospirillales; family Azospirillaceae; genus Nitrospirillum; species Nitrospirillum amazonense. The sequence goes on from NZ_VITV01000005.1 coordinate 198,211, forward strand.
ATTTCCGGATGTTCTTCCTGTTCGTGGCCGGGCGGCTGGGGGCCGAGCTGCGCCGCCACGGGATCAGCCGCTGACGGATCGTTACCGTTTCAGGCCTGCCACCAAAGGATAAGCCGCCTTGGCTCAGATCGTCGACACCATCGCCCAAGCCATCAAGCGCGCGGACAAAACTTTCTTTAACGAAAATTATACCAAGCAGGCCCAAGCTGTAGTCGACGGCCTGCGCAAGGCGGGTTTTGAGATTGTTCCGGTCAAACCCCCGGAAGTACTGGTGGAGTACGCCGTTGAAAACATCCCCTTCGGCCGACTGCGCCCGTCAGAGTTGATCCGTGCCCTGTACGGTACAATGGTTGAGAATTGCCGTAAGTTTGTATCCTAGAAACGACAATTTATTTCCCTGAATGCCGGTGAATCCGCTTCTAAAATGCGCGCCCCCGGTGCAACAATGTAGTCAGCGCGCCTGATTTCAGGGCGATGGTGGTAAGTCGGGTGGCTAGGCTGCATGCATCCTGAACGGCAATACCAGGACGGATTTGAATTTCGGCGGGTGACCCCGGCCGAGGTCATCGAGGCGGCCCGCAAGCATGAACGGCTGATCGAGGGACGCATCGGTGGCGCCCGTTTCGCCTTTATCCTGCACGACCTCCGGGGCGCCGTCCTGTCCACCCTGAACCTGACCGACGCGGACCTGACCGGCAGCCGCCTGGACCAGGCCCAGTTGGTGGGCACGCGGCTGCGCAACGCGTCCCTTTTCGCCTGCGATTTCCGCCTGGCCTGCCTGCGACAGGCCGACCTGTCGAAATCCGACCTGCGCGGCGTCAGCATGCGTGGCGCCGACCTGAGCAAGGCCCGCATGCGTGAGGCGGACGTGCGCGAGGCGGTGCTGGCCGTCTACCGCGGCGGAAGGCCCCTGCCCGAAACCTTCGACGGCCGCATCCCTGACCTGACCTCCGCCATCGCAGTCGGCGCCGACATGGGCGAAAGCCGCATGAATGGCGCCTGGACCCTGAACGCCGATTTCACCGACGCCAACCTGGCGGGGGTGGATTTTCGCGGCGCCGACCTGCGCGGCGCCGTGTTCAAGGGGGCCAACATGCAGGGCGCCAACCTGTCGGAAACCAGGTTGCACGGCACCTCCTTCGCCGGGGCTCTCTTGACCGACGCCATCTTCACCGACGCCATTCTCGAAGACGCCAACTTCCGTGGCGCCATCATGGAATCCGGCCTCGTCGGCCGGCTGCGCGGCAAGGGTGCCGTCCTACCGGGTGAAGGCGGGGAAGGCGCCCGGCCCGTGACGGAGGTGGTGGAGGACCATGCCGTCTGGGTGGCCGCGGCCGGTCGCTCCGGTGCCCGTGCCGATCTGTCGGGCCGCGACCTGAGCGGCCTCATCCTTTCGGGGCGCAACCTGACCGCGGCCAAGATGGCCTATGCCGTTGCGCGCCGCCTGGTGCTGACGGGGTCATCCCTGGTCATGGCCGACCTGGAATGCGTGGACCTGCAGGACGCGGTATTGGTGGGCGTGGACGCCCGAGGCGCCAATTTCGAGCGTGCCCACCTGAACGGCGCCGACCTGCAGAACGCCAACCTGGGCCTGTTGGAAAGTGCCGAGCAGCCGGACCGCAAATGGCCGGCCCGTCTGACCCGCGCCCGTCTGCGCAACGCCAACCTGCGGGGGGCGAACCTGCGCGGCGCCGTGCTGCGGGAGGCGGACCTGACCGGCGCCGATCTGCGCGACGCCCAGGTGGATGGCATCGTCCTGGACGGCGCCAACACCGCGCAGGTGAGGTCACGATAACCCCTCCAGTTGCCGGGCGCCGTGATCCCGCACTCCCACCTTGGGCCCGCACCTCATAAGCAAGGGCCTGGCGGAGGGAACAGGATTCTGAAATGAAAAGGCCCGGGCATCGCTGCGCCGGGCCTTTTTGGCTTCAAGCGGGCTTAGCCCACCAGCTTGTCCAGCTCGCGCAGGATGCTGTCGCCCATCACGCTGGTGGAGCAGCGGGCCATCCCCGGGGACATGATGTCGGCGGTGCGCATGCCGCCTTTCAGGACGTTCTGCACCGCCCGGTCCAGCAGGTCGGCTTCCTCACTCCGGTCGAAGGAGTAGCGCAGCGCCATGCCGAAGCTCAGCAGCGAGGCAATGGGGTTGGCGATGTCGCGGCCGGCGATGTCGGGGGCGGAGCCGTGCACCGGCTCGTACAGCGCCTTGCGGCGGCCGCTGGCATCAGCGGCGCCCAACGAGGCCGAGGGCAGCATGCCGATGGAGCCGGTCAGCATGGCGGCCTCGTCCGACAGGATGTCGCCGAACAGATTGTCGGTGACGATGACGTCGAACTGCTTGGGGTTGCGCACCAGCTGCATGGCGGCGGCGTCGGCCAGCATGTGGCTCAGCTCCACGTCCTTGTATTCCGCCGCGTGCAGGGCGGTGACGTCCTGGTTCCACAGCAGGCCGGACTCCATGACGTTGCGCTTCTCGCAGGAGCAGACCTTGTTGCCGCGCTTGCGCGCCAGCTCGAAGGCGACGCGGGCCACGCGCTGGATCTCCGGCGTGGTGTAAACCTGGGTGTTCACGCCCCGGCGGATGCCGTTGCCCAGGTCTTCGATGCCGCGGGGCTCACCGAAATAGACGCCGCCCGTCAGCTCGCGGACGATCATGATGTCCAGGCCGCGCACCACCTCGGGCTTCAGCGTCGAGGCATCGACCAAGGCGTCAAACACCACGGCCGGACGCAGGTTGGCGAATAGCTCCATCTCCTTGCGCAGGCGCAGCAGGCCGGCCTCGGGCCGCTTGTCGAAGCTGACGCCGTCCCACTTCGGGCCGCCCACGGCGCCCAGCAGCACGGCGTCGGCGGCCAGCGCCTGGGCCATGGTTTCATCGGACAGGGGCACGCCGTAGGCGTCGATGGCGCAGCCGCCGACCAGACCTTCCGACACGGTGAACTCCAGGTCGCGGCGACGGCCCATCCAGTCGATGACGCGGCGGACCTGGCGCATGACTTCCGGCCCGATACCGTCGCCCGGCAGCATGAGAAGAGAGTAAGCGGCCATGGATGAACCCTTTTTGTCGGATGGTGCGGCGTTGCCGCGGCCGCCGGCTTCCCTGTTCGGGGGTGGGCGCGCGGCCGGCCGGGCGTGCGGCCTTTGGATATTGGTTAGCGAAAATACGGGTGGGCCGGCATCCTGCCAACCCCTGTTTCGGCCGGGAACCGCGCCGATGCGCCGGTCACCGGGCCGTCACAGGATGGTCACGGGGGGCGGCTGTTCAGCGCGCCCAGCGCCACGGCTGCCCGGTCTGCTGCTGCGCCTCGAACGCGTCGATGGCGCTGACCTGCTGCAGGGTCAGGCCGATGTCGTCCAGGCCGTTCAGCAGGCAGTGGCGGCGGAACGGCTCCACATCGAAGCCGACGCTCTCGCCATCCGGGGTGGTGATGGTCTGCTTCTCCAGATCCACGGTGAAGGTGGCGTTGGCGCCCTTGGCCGCCTCGTCCATCAGCCGGTCGACCACGTCCTGGGGCAGGGCGATGGGCAGGATGCCGTTCTTGAAGCAGTTGTTGAAGAAGATGTCGGCGAAGCTGGGGGCGATGACGCAGCGGATGCCGTAGTCCAGCAGGGCCCACGGCGCATGTTCACGGGAGGAGCCGCAGCCGAAGTTGTCGCCCGCCACCAGGATGCTGGCCTTGCGGTAGGCCGGCTGGTTCAGGATGAAGTCCGCCCGGTCGCTGCCGTCCTCGTTGAAGCGGAGGGAGGAGAAAAGCCCGCTGCCCAGACCGGTGCGCTTGATGGTCTTCAGATACCGCGCCGGGATGATCATGTCCGTGTCGATATTCTGGATCGGCAGGGGGGCGGCGACGCCGGTCAGGATGGTGAACTTGTCCATGGGCTCTCGTCCGGTGACTACAATACGGGTGACGCTGTCCCTTTCTGCCACAAGGCGGATGAGGCCAACAACCACCCGCGACAATGCGCTAACGCGCGACAGCCCCCACCGAAACGCAAGGGAAGTACGGCAATGGGTCATTCTGCGAACTTATATTGCGTCTGCGGGACAATGAGACCGGTTGGCCGGCCGCCAGGGTGGTACGGTGCAAGGGTGCGTTGATGCCCCGCCGGTTGCTGGAAACGGGCCGTTTCGATATGAGGAACGGCCCCTTTTTCCCCGCGCCCGGTGTTCGCCCCATGACTGAAGGCCCCCATGACTGAAGGCCCATTGTCCGTCTACCGCGCCCGCCGCGGCACCGGCACGCTGAAGGACGACCCTGCCCAGGAACTGGCGGCGGAGAAGCTGCAGAGCCTGTACCAGGCGTTGCGGGATTACCGCCCGGCGCAGGGCCAGTCCGGCTGGCGCGCCCGTTTCGGCCTTGCGCGGCGGCCGGATCCGGCGCCGCAGGGCCTGTACATCTACGGTGACGTCGGCCGGGGCAAGTCCATGCTGATGGATCTGTTCTTTGAGACGGCGCCGGTGTTGCGCCGCCGCCGCGTCCACTTCCACGCCTTCATGCAGGAGGTGCACCAGTCCCTGCACAGCCTGCGGCAGCGTCCCGACCTGCGCCGGAACGGGGCGGATGAGTCGCTGCCGGAACTGGCGCGCACCATCGCCGACCAGGCTTGGCTGCTGTGCTTCGACGAATTCCACGTCACCGACATCGCCGACGCCATGATCCTGGGCCGGCTGTTCACCCACCTGTTCGACCTGGGGGTGGTGGTGGTGGCGACCAGCAACTGGGCGCCCGATGACCTGTACAAGGACGGCCTGCAGCGCGACCTGTTCCTGCCCTTCATCGCGCTGCTGAAGGAAAAGCTGGACGTCCTGCACCTGGAAGGCGCCCGGGACTACCGCCTGGCCCGCATTCGCGGCCGCCAGGTCTATTTCGATCCGTTGGGCCCTGCCGCCACCGCCGCGCTGGAAAGAACCTTCGGTGAGTTGACGGACGCCCAGCCCACCGCCACCCACCTGATGGTGCAGGGGCGCAGGCTGCCGGTGCCGCGCCAGGCCAAGGGTGTGGCCTGGTTCACCTTCGACGAGTTGTGCCGCCAGCCCCTGGGCCCCGGCGATTACCTGGCCATCGCCACGCATTACCACACCGTGCTGCTGGATGGCGTGCCCATGCTGGATCCGTCCTTGCGCAACGAGGCCAAGCGCCTGATGACCTTCATCGACGCCCTCTATGAGCACAAGGTGCACCTGATCATGGCGGCCGAGGCCGCTCCCGGGCAGCTCTACCCCGAGGGCCAACACGCCTTCGAATTCCAGCGCACCGTCAGCCGCCTCATGGAAATGCAGTCGGAGGATTATCTGGCGGCAGGGCATCTCACTTAAGGCCTGGCCACTGGAACTGACGGTTCGCCTACCGACATGGTAATGTGGGCGCGTTAGCCCATGATCCAGCCGGAGGCAGCTTGTGTCGCCGTCCAAGCCGTCCATCGACTATGAGACCGCCAAGACGGTGGCCGCCGGGGGCGACGTGGCGGCGCGGATCGAGTTGGCGAACAGTCCCGACACCCGGCCCGAGCTGCTCTATTACCTGGCCGACGACGATGACGAGCGGGTGCGTGGCGCCGTCGTGACCAACGCCATGACGCCGGTGCGCGCCTTCGGCCGCCTGGCCCGCGACCCTAGCGACCGGGTGCGCGCCCTGCTGGCGGACAAGCTGACCCGCCTGTTGCCCGACCTGTCGCGGCCCGAGGTGGGGGCGGTGCGCGATGTCGCCTTCGCGGCCCTGGAACTGCTGGCCGCCGACCAGGTCATCCGCGTACGCACGGCGCTGTCCAGCGCGCTGGCCGACGTGGAATGCGCCCCGCCCAAGCTGGCCGTCACCCTGGCCCGCGACGTGGCCCGCGACGTGGCGGGCCCGGTGCTGCGCTGGTGCATGGCACTGTCGGACGAGGAACTGCTGGATATCCTGTCCCGTCGGCCCGAGCCCTGGGTGGTGGAGGCGGTGGCCGGCAGGCGTACCGTGTCCCGGCCGGTGGGCGACGCCGTGGTGGCGATGGGCGACCACGGCTCCTGGGCCACCCTGGCCGGCAACCCGGGCGCCGACCTGTCGCCCAAGGCCCGCCGCCTGCTGGCGGAGCGAGGCCACATGCCGATCGGCGGCGTGCCCCCCGAAGAGGTACCTGATCCAAACGCGCCGCCACCTCCGCCCGCCGGTCCGGCGGAGGTGTCGCAGCGCCTGGCCAGCGCGGTGGAGGATGCCCTGCGCGACGGCCTGGCGGGGCAGGGGCTGGACAAGGCGGGGGTGGAGGCGGTGGTGGCCGCCGCTTCCCGCCGGTTGGACTGGGCGGCCGGCTACGGCAAGCCGGAGGGCGCGGGGGACAAGGCCGCGCGCTTGGCGGTCTCCGGCGGCCTGAACGAGGATGTGGTGTGCGACGCCCTCAGCTGGGGCGACCGCGACTTCGCCCAAGAAGCGGTGGCGCTGCTGGCCCGCGTGCCGGTGGACGCCGTGCGCCGCATTCTGGCGACGCAAAGCCCCAAGGCCGTGACGGCGCTGGCCTGGCGGGCGGGCTTTTCCATGCGCGGCGCCCGCACCCTGCAGGCCCGGGGTGCTGGAATCGCCCCGCGCAAGCTGCTGAACGCGCGGCTGGGGACGGACTACCCCATGACCGACGTCGAGATGCACTGGCACCTGGAGCTGTTCGATATCGCGCCGAAGTGATTGCGCCGGGGCGGCCTGTCAGGACGCGCCCCGGCGGTGCGCCGCAGCAAGCTGCACCTGGGGTTGGCGATCGTGCGCCCGCTCGTTGGTTCTGAACCATATCTTTTGCGGGAGGCCTGCCATGGGCGACGCGCGCGCCTGATCGTGTACGGGGCGCCTTGCCCGGCAGGCGGATTCAGGCTAATCAGCCCGCCAGCGGGTTCCCTCGCTCCTCGGGCCCCGAAGGCCGGGCGCCCAGGCGCCTGGGACCCCCGCACGGCGAATTTCCGGGACTTTCGCCCGACGCCTTCAGCCTTGGGCGGCGCGGTCCCCTGTTTCGTTAGCGCCTTATTGTTGAACCCAAATTCGCAACCCAAAGTTCAAGGAACCCAACCATGGCACGCAAGAAGATCGCGCTGGTCGGCGCCGGCCAGATCGGCGGCACCCTGGCCCTGTTGGCCGGCCTGAAGGAGCTTGGCGACATCGTCCTGTTCGACATCCCTGACTTCGAGGGTGTCGCCAAGGGCAAGGCGCTGGACATCGCCGAAGCCGCCCCCGTGGAAGGGTTCGACAGCGCCCTGACCGGTGCCTCCGACTATGCCGGCATCGCCGGCGCCGACGTGGTGATCGTCACCGCCGGTGTGCCGCGCAAGCCGGGCATGAGCCGCGACGACCTGGTGGGCATCAACGCCAAGGTCATCAAGACCGTCGGCGCGGGCATCAAGGAACACGCCCCGAACGCCTTCGTCATCGTCATCACCAACCCGCTGGACGCCATGGTCGGCCTGATGCAGCAGGTCACCGGCTTCGACCCTGCCAAGGTGGTCGGAATGGCCGGCGTGCTGGACAGCGCCCGCTTCCGCCACTTCCTAGCGGACGAGTTCAAGGTCTCGGTCGAGGACGTCACCGCCTTCGTGCTGGGCGGCCACGGCGACACCATGGTTCCCTCCGTCCGCTACTCCACCGTCGCCGGCATCCCGCTGCCCGACCTGGTGAAGATGGGCTGGACCACGCAGGAGAAGCTGGACCAGATCGTGCAGCGCACCCGTGACGGCGGTGCGGAGATCGTCGGCCTGCTGAAGACCGGTTCCGCCTTCTACGCCCCGGCCGCCTCCGCCATCGCCATGGCCGAGAGCTTCCTGAAGGACAAGAAGCGCGTGCTGCCCTGCGCCGCCAAGCTGACCGGCCAGTACGGCGTGGACGGCCTGTACATCGGCGTGCCGGTGATCATCGGCGCCGGCGGCGTCGAAAAAATCATCGAGATCGAGCTGAACGCCGAGGAAAAGGCCAACTTCGACAAGTCCGTTGCCGCCGTGCAGCAGCTGGTCGAAGTCACCGCCAAGGTCGCCGGCTGATCGTTCGGGTTCCGGTATGACGTAGTGGATGGCCCCGCCCGCTTCCCGCCGGCGGGGCCATTTGCCAAACAGATACCGGAATAGCGTCCGTAGCCACCCTTCCGTCACTTTACGCGGTTGATCGCCCCGGCATTGCTCTCTACAGTGCCCGCGGCGCGGGGTTGGCCCCGCGATCGGCCGCAATCATGCGAGGCCGTTTCCCAACCGGAAGCGGGCGATCCCCGAATGAATATTCATGAATACCAGGCCAAGGGCCTGCTGAAGAAATACGGCGTGGCGGTTCCCCGCGGCGGCGTTGCCTACACCCCCGAAGAGGCCGAGACCGTGGCCGCGGAACTGGGCGGCCCCGTGTGGGTCGTGAAGTCCCAGATCCACGCCGGCGGCCGTGGCGCCGGGCGGTTCAAGGAGAACCCCGAGGGCAAGGGCGGCGTCCGCGTCGTGAAGTCGATCGACGACGTCGTGTCCAACGCCAAGGAAATGCTGGGCCACACGCTGGTGACCAAGCAGACCGGTCCGGAAGGCAAGGAGGTCAAGCGCCTCTATGTCGAGGAAGGCTGCGACATCAAGCGCGAGCTGTACCTGTCCCTGCTGCTGGACCGCGCCACCTCCCGCGTCACCGTGATCGCCTCGACCGAGGGCGGCATGGAAATCGAGGAAGTGGCCCACAGCCACCCCGAGAAGATTGTCAAGGTCGCCATCGACCCGGTCGGCGGCCTGCAGGGCTACCACGCCCGCCAGATCGCCTTCGGCCTGAAGCTGGAAGGCAAGCAGGTCGGCGCCGCCGTGAAGTTCCTGTCCGCCATGTACAAGGCGTTCGTGGAACTGGACGCCTCGCAGGTCGAGATCAACCCGCTGGTCGTGACCGGCGCCGGTGAGGTCATCGCCCTCGACGCCAAGATGAACTTCGACGACAACGCCCTCTACCGTCACAAGGACATCGAAGAGCTCCGTGACGAGAGCGAGGAAGAGGCGTCGGAGACCGAGGCCACGAAGCACGGCCTGAACTATGTGAAGCTGGATGGCAACATCGGCTGCATGGTCAACGGTGCCGGCCTGGCCATGGCCACCATGGACATCATCAAGCTGTACGGCGGCGAGCCGGCCAACTTCCTGGACGTGGGCGGCGGCGCCACCCGTGAGCGCGTGACCACCGCGTTCAAGCTCATCCTGTCCGACCCGAATGTCGAAGGCATTCTGGTCAACATCTTCGGCGGCATCATGCGCTGCGACGTCATCGCCGAGGGCGTGGTGGCGGCGGCCCGTGAGGTCAGCCTGCACGTTCCGCTGGTCGTCCGCCTGGAAGGCACCAACGTCGAGCTGGGCAAGAAGATCCTGGCCGAATCCGGCCTGCCGATCCTGTCCGCTGACAACTTGGCCGACGCCGCTGAAAAGATCGTCAAGGCCGTGAAGGAGGCCGCGTAATCATGGCCGTGTTGGTTGACAAGAACACCAAGGTGATCTGCCAGGGCTTCACCGGCGCGCAGGGCACCTTCCACTCCGAACAGGCCATCGCCTACGGCACCAAGATGGTCGGCGGCGTGACCCCCGGCAAGGGCGGCACCACCCACCTCGACCTGCCGGTGTTCGACACCGTGGCCGAGGCCGTGCACACCACCGGCGCCAATGCCTCGGTGATCTACGTGCCGCCGCCCTTCGCTGCGGACGCCATCCTGGAAGCCATCGACGCCCAGATCCCGCTGGTGGTCTGCATCACCGAGGGCATCCCGGTGCTGGACATGGTGACGGTGAAGCGCGCCCTGGCCGGGTCCAAGACCCGCCTGATCGGCCCGAACTGCCCCGGCGTCATCACCCCGGACGAGTGCAAGATCGGCATCATGCCGGGCCACATCCACAAGCGGGGCAAGATCGGCATCGTCAGCCGCTCCGGCACCCTGACCTATGAGGCCGTGGCGCAGACCACCGCGGCCGGCCTGGGCCAGACCACCTGCATCGGCATCGGCGGCGACCCGGTCAACGGCACCAACTTCGTGGACAGCCTGCAGCTGTTCCTCGACGACCCGGAGACCGAGGGCATCATCATGATCGGTGAGATCGGCGGTTCGGCGGAAGTCGACGGTGCCGAGTTCATCCGCGAGTCCAAGACGAAGAAGCCGGTCGTCGGCTTCATCGCCGGCCGCACGGCCCCCCCGGGCCGCCGCATGGGCCACGCAGGCGCCGTGATCTCCGGCGGCAACGACACGGCCGACTTCAAGGTCGAGGCCCTGCGCGCCGCCGGCATCCATGTTGCCGACAGCCCCGCCAGCCTGGGTTCCACCATGCTGAAGGCGCTGAAGGGCTGATACCGGCCTTTCGGTTGAAATGACGGGCCGGCCCGGATCACCGGGCCGGCCCGAGGAGGAACGGCGGCACCCGCCCAGCACATGTCTGGTACCCGGGGCCGCCGTTTTTCCATGGCTGGCATGAGGCATCGCATCCCCTGCGTCGCTTGACCCCGTGGGATGCTGGTGCCACCTCATTGTTAGCGTGCACATTTACAATTTTGATGGGCACGCGCCGACGCCATGATGATCACCTCGTCCAGCGTTGCGCAACAAAAAGGCCGGACGCTCTTCAGGCTCGATGGTTTTGTTGCGGAAACTGGGCGTTTCTTATGCGTGGTAGGCGTTTTCGTGGCAACGGCCCCACCGCCGTCGCATATTGAAGGCGCAGGTATCATGGCGTAAAAGAACGCGAATTTCGGTCCCATCGGGACGCCTGCCACGTAGACGCGGGCGCCCTATCCCTCCCAGATCAAGCGCAGAGCGCCATGGTAACCGATCAAAGCTCCCTGTTTTTCGCCGGCAACGCGACCTTCGTCGCCGAGCTTTACGCCCGCTACCTGCAGGATCCGGCCTCCGTCGATCCTTCGTGGAGCAGCTTCTTCGCCGGGCTGGATGATGATGCCCGCGTCGTGCTGGGCGAAATCAAGGGGGCGAGCTGGGCGCCCAACAAGGCTGCCGTCATCGGCGTGCCCGATCCCGATGCCAAGCCGGCCGCTCCGGCCAAGGGTGCGAAGGGTGCCAATGGCGCCGCCGCCCCGGCCGCCAATGGCGCCGTGGCCAGTAACGCCATTGGGGGTGGCATCACGCCCGAGCAGCTGCGTCAGGCGCAGCTGGACAGCATCCGCGCCCTGATGCTCATCCGCGCCTACCGCGTCCGTGGCCACCTGATGGCCAAGCTGGACCCGCTGGGCCTGGAGAAGCGCAGCGAGCATCCGGAGCTGGACCCCAAGACCTACGGCTTCACCGACGCCGACCTGGACCGCCCGATCTTCATCAACAACGTGCTGGGGATGGAGACCGCCACCCTGCGCCAGATCGTGGACGCGGTGCAGCGCACCTACTGCGGCCACATCGGCGTGGAGTTCATGCACATCCAGGATCCCGAGCAGAAGGCCTGGATCCAGGAGCGTATCGAGGGCATCCGCAACCAGACCGACTTCACGGTCCAGGGCAAGAAGGCCATCCTGCAGCGTCTGACGGCCGCCGAGGGCTTCGAGCGCTTCCTGCAGCTGAAGTACACCGGCACCAAGCGCTTCGGCCTGGAGGGTGGTGAGGTCTGGGTCCCGGCCATCGAGCAGATCCTGAAGCGCGGCGGTCAGCTGGGCTTGAAGGAACTGGTCATCGGCATGGCGCATCGCGGCCGCCTGAACGTCCTGGCCAACGTGATGAACAAGCCGTACAAGGCCATCTTCTCCGAATTCCAGGGCAACGCCGCCAATCCCGAGGACGTGCAGGGTTCGGGCGACGTGAAGTACCACCTCGGCACCTCGGCCGACCGCGAGTTCGACGGCAACTCCATCCATCTGTCGCTGACGGCCAACCCGTCGCACCTGGAAGTGGTGAACCCGGTCGTGTGCGGCAAGGTTCGCGCCAAGCAGGTGCAGCGCTCCACCATGCCGCCGACGGATGAGGCCCGTGCCGAGGTCATCGGCCTGCTGCTGCACGGCGACGCCGCCTTCGCCGGCCAGGGCCTGGTGCCCGAGACGCTGCTGCTGTCCGAGCTGAAGGGCTACCGCACCGGCGGCATCATCCACATCATCACCAACAACCAGATCGGCTTCACCACCGCGCCGCAGTACGCCCGTTCCGGCCCGTACCCGACGGAAGTGGCCAAGGCCATCCAGGCGCCGATCTTCCACGTCAACGGCGACGATCCCGAGGCCGTGATCCACGTGACGCGCATCGCCGTGGAGTTCCGTCAGAAGTTCCTGAAGGACGTGGTGCTGGACATCGTCTGCTATCGCCGTCAGGGCCACAACGAAGGCGACGAGCCGGCGTTCACCCAGCCGCTGATGTACAAGGCGATCCGCAACCACCCCACCACCCGCGAGCTGTACGCTAAGCAGCTGATCGCCGAGGGCGTGATCACCGCCGAGGAAGCCGACGGCTTCGTTAAGGACTTCCATAAGGCCATGGAAGCGGAGTTCGAGGCGTCGACCACTTACAAGCCGAACAAGGCCGACTGGCTGGAAGGCAAGTGGCAGGGTCTGAGCGCCGCCAAGAACGACGATCGCAAGGGCAAGACCGCCGCGCCCATGGATCTGCTGCAGGAAGTGGGCAAGGCCATCTCCGCCGTGCCGGAAGGCGTGGACGTGAACGCCAAGGTGGTGCGCCAGCTCAAGGCCAAGCAGGAGATGTTCGCCACCGGCAAGGACCTGGACTGGGCCACGGCCGAGGCGCTGGCCTTCGGCACCCTGCTGGTCGAGGGCGTGCCCGTGCGCCTGTCCGGCCAGGACGTGGGTCGCGGCACCTTCTCGCAGCGCCACTGCGTGCTGGTCGACCAGACCACCGAGGCCAAGTACGTGCCTCTGGACCACATCCGTGCCGACCAGGCCCGGTTCGAGGTGCACGACAGCCCGCTGTCCGAAGCGGCCGTGCTGGGCTTCGAATACGGTTTCACCCTGGCGGAGCCGCACGCCCTGGTCCTGTGGGAAGCCCAGTTCGGCGATTTCGCCAACGGCGCCCAGTCCATCATCGACCAGTTCATCAGCTCGGGCGAGAGCAAGTGGCTGCGCATGTCCGGCCTGACCATGCTGCTGCCGCACGGCTATGAGGGCCAAGGTCCGGAGCACAGCTCTGCCCGTCTGGAGCGCTTCCTGCAGCTGTCCGGCGAGGACAACTGGCAGATCGTGAACTGCACCACCCCGGCCAACTACTTCCACGTGCTGCGCCGGCAGGTGAACCGCGAGTTCCGCAAGCCGCTGGTGGTCTTCAGCCCCAAGTCGCTGCTGCGCCACAAGCTGTGCGTCAGCGAGCTGTCCATGTTCACCGGCAACGAGTCGTTCCACCGCGTCCTGTACGAGACCGGCGTGGATCTGGTCGAGCCGGCGAAGATCCGCCGCGTCGTTCTCTGCTCGGGCAAGGTCTATTACGACCTGTTCCAGGAGCGGGAGAACCGGGGCGTGAAGGATGTGGCCTTCCTGCGCCTGGAGCAGCTGTACCCCTTCCCGGGCGACGCCCTGAAGGTGGAGCTGGCCAAGTATCCCAACGCCGATGTGGTGTGGTGCCAGGAAGAGCCCGCCAACATGGGCGCCTGGAGCTTCGTCGACCGCCGCATCGAGGGCGTGCTGAAGGAACTGAACCACAAGGCCGGCCGTCCGTCCTACGTGGGCCGCGCCGAGGCCGCCTCGCCGGCCGCCGGCCAGCTGAAGCGCCACAACCAGGAACTGGCCAAGTTCCTGGACGAGGCGCTGACCATCGCTTGATCCAATGACGTTCCGGGGCCCGTTGCGGCCCCGGAATGATTTTATTCTGAAACCCTTTGTTAGAAACGAACCAAGGTCCCAAAAACATGGCGACGGAAATCCTGGTGCCCACCCTCGGCGAGTCCGTGTCGGAAGCGACGGTCGCGCGGTGGCTGAAGAAGGTTGGCGACAGCGTCAAGGCGGATGAAACGCTGGTGGAGCTGGAGACCGACAAGGTCACCTTGGAAGTCAACGCCCCGGCCGCCGGCACGCTGGGCGAAATCCGCGCCGCCGAGGGCGCCAACGTGGGCGTGAGCGCCGTCCTGGGCGTGATCACCGAGGGCGCCGCCGCCGCGGCCGCCCCCGCCGCCGCTCCGGCCCCGGCCAAGACCGCCGCCCCGGCGCCGGCCGCCGCCCCGGTTGCCGCCCCCGCCAGCAACGGCGCCGCCGGCGTGATGCCGGCCGCCGCCAAGATCGCCGCCGACGCCGGCGTGAACCCGGCCACCATCGCCGGCACCGGCAAGGACGGCCGCGTCACCAAGGGTGACGTGATCGACCACCTGGCCGCGCCGAAGGCCGCCCCGGCCCCCGTCGCCGCCCCGGCCCCGATCGCCAAGGCCCCGGCCGGCCCGCGCGCCCGCGCCGATCGTGAGGAGCGGGTGCGCATGACCCGCCTGCGGCAGACCATCGCCGCCCGCCTGAAGGACGCCCAGAACACCGCGGCCATGCTGACCACCTACAACGAGGTGGACATGACCAACGTGATGAAGCTGCGCAACGAGCTGAAGGACCAGTTCGAGAAGAAGCACGGCGTGAAGCTGGGCTTCATGTCCTTCTTCGTGAAGGCCTGCCTGGTCGCGCTGAAGGAGATCCCGGCCGTCAACGCCGAGATCGAGGGCACCGATCTGATCTACAAGAACTACTACGACATCGGCGTCGCCGTCGGCACGCCGTCCGGTCTGGTGGTTCCCGTGGTACGCGACGCCGACCAGATGGGCTTCGCCAAGATCGAGCAGTCGATCAACGAGCTGGGCAAGAAGGCCCGCGACGGCAAGCTGTCCATGGAGGACATGACCGGCGGCACCTTCACCATCTCCAACGGTGGCGTGTACGGCTCGCTGATGAGCTCGCCCATCCTGAACGCCCCGCAGTCGGGCATCCTGGGCATGCACAAGATCCAGGAGCGTCCCATGGTCGTCGGCGGCCAGATCGTCATCCGCCCGATGATGTACCTGGCCCTGTCCTACGATCACCGCATCATCGACGGCCGCGAGGCCGTGACCTTCCTGGTGCGCGTCAAGGAATGCATCGAGAACCCGGAACGCATCCTGCTGGATGTCTGATCCGACGGACGGGGGGCCCCACGGCCCCCCGTTTGCTGACCGCCTGACCACTTAATCCACAATCAGCGCCAAAGCCTCCAGCGCCATACTTTACGGAGCGCAGCGACTAGGACGCGACCGCGTCCGCCGCAGCGAGCACCGCAGGGCGCAGCGAGGATAAGCCAAGGGCCGGATGGCCCGCCGGCGTTTGAGGCTAACTGAAACCTCCGCCCGGCGCCTGAGGGAATCCAAACATGACCACCGAAACCCAATTCGATCTCGTCGTTATCGGCAGCGGCCCCGGCGGTTACGTCGCGGCCATCCGCGCGGCCCAGCTGGGCATGAAGGTCGCCTGCGTCGAGATGCGCAAGACCCTGGGCGGCACCTGCCTGAACGTGGGCTGCATCCCCTCCAAGGCCCTGCTGGTCGCCAGCGAGAAGTTCGAGGAAGCGTCCCACTCCCTGGGCAATTTCGGCGTCAAGGTCTCGGGCGTGGAGCTCGATCTGCCGACGATGATGAAGCACAAGGACGACGTGGTTAAGTCCAACGTCACCGGCGTGGAATTCCTGTTCAAGAAGAACAAGATCACCCGCTTTACCGGCAAGGGCAGCATCGCCGCCCCGGGCCAGGTGACGGTGACCAAGGAGGACGGCGCCACCGAGACCGTCACCACCAAGAACATCCTGATCGCCACCGGCTCTGACGTCATGCCCCTGCCGGGCGTGACCATCGACGAGAAGCGCATCGTCTCCTCCACCGGCGCCCTGGATCTGGCCGGCGTGCCGAAGCGCCTGGTGGTCATCGGCGGCGGCGTCATCGGGCTGGAGCTGGGCTCCGTCTGGCAGCGGCTGGGCGCGCAGGTCACGGTGGTGGAGTTCCTGGACCGCATCCTGCCCGGCATGGATGGCGAGGTCTCCAAGCAGTCCCAACGCATCCTGGGCAAGCAGGGCCTGACCTTCAAGCTGTCGACCAAGGTCACCTCGGCCGTGGCTGCTGACACCGGCGTCACCCTGACGGTGGAGCCCGCCGCCGGCGGCACGGCCGAGACCATCGAGGCCGACGTGGTGCTGGTGGCCATCGGCCGCCGCCCCTACACTGAGGGCCTGGGCCTGGACAAGGTCGGCGTCGAGCTGGATGAGCGCAAGCGCGTCAAGACCGACCACCACTTCCGCACCAACGTGCCCGGCATCTGGGCCATCGGCGACGTGATCGCCGGCGCCATGCTGGCCCACAAGGCCGAGGAAGAGGGCGTGGTCTGCGCCGAGGTGATGGCGGGCCAGTCCGGCCACATCAATTACGACGCCATCCCGGGCGTGGTCTACACCTGGCCGGAAATCGCCGCCGTCGGCAAGACGGAGGAACAGCTGAAGGCCGAGGGCGTCAACTACAAGGTCGGCAAGTTCCCCTTCACCGCCAACGGCCGCGCCCGCTCCATGCAGGCCACCGAGGGCTTCGTGAAGCTGCTGGCCGACGCCCATTCCGACAAGCTGCTGGGCGCGCACATCATCGGCGCCTCGGCTGGCGAGATGATCGAGGAGCTGGCCCTGGCCCTGGAATTCGGCGCCTCGTCCGAAGACATCGCCCGCACCAGCCACGCCCACCCCACGCTGACCGAGGCCATCAAGGAAGCGGCCCTGGGCGTGCTGGGCCGCACCATCCACATGTAAGCTTTCCCATCCGGGAATGCGGAAACGGCGCCGGGTCACCCCCGGCGCCGTTTTGCATTCAGGGCCCTCTTTGTTCACGACCAGGGCCCCTTGGGGCCGTCATAATCCTCGCGCTTGGGCGGTGGGGGCGGGATGGGCGGAGCCTGGTCCCGCGCCGGTGGCGGCTTCGGCCCCCAATAGCGGCGCAGACGCGGCGCGCCCAACATCATGATCAGCACCGCCACCAGATAGATGAAGTTCTGGCTGCGGATGCCATTCCACAGATGGTCCAGCAGGCCGCCCTTCACCAGGGCATCGCCGGCGACCAGGCCGCTGAGGCCCAGGGTGACGGACTGGTCGGCCACGGGCACATAGTCGCGATAGCCGTTGCCGGGGGTGAAGCGCACCATGGACAGCAGCGCCGGCATCTGGCCCTCGATGGCCGGCAGGTCGCTCATGCGGGCGGCGATGTCCAGGCCCAGCACGCCGCGCCGGCCCAGCAGGCGGGCGTGGTAATCGAGTCCATCGACGGCCCCGCCGTCGGCTTGGCGCCGCGTGGCCCAGATCAGCGTGTGGCTGGCGCTGTCGTAGACGGGGGGCTGGGCCCAGCCCGCCAGGCGCGGTCCGCCACTGTCGGCGGATTTCAACGCCGACAGCAGGGCGTCGGCGTCCAGCCGGCCGGCATCCAGGTCGCTGACGTGGCCGCTGCCGTCATAGCTCAGGGCCACCAGCCAGGCGGGCTGGGGGGCTGACCCTACCGGCACCAGCAGGCCCAGCCCGGCACCGCCGGCCAAGGGGCGCCCCTGCCAGTGCCGGCTGAGGAAGCCCTGGGTGTCGGCGCCGGCCACGTACTGGAAGGCGGGGCTGGGGGTCAGGGTGACGGCCTTGTCCGCCAGCGAGATCGGGGTCTCATCCGTGGCGGCGGCCGGCGGGGTGACGCTCAAAAGGGCGGCGCACAGCAGCGGGGCCAGCAATCTCATCAGCCGCATGGGGCCAGTGTCCTCAAGAGCGGTTGCCGCGTCGGGCCCGGGGGTGTGCCGTCTCATAGACCGACAGCAGCTGCTCGGCGTCCACATCGGTGTAGCGCTGGGTGGTGGACAGGCTGGCATGGCCCAGCAAGTCCTGGATGGCGCGCAGGTCGGCGCCGCCGCCCAGCAGGTGGGTGGCGAAGCTGTGGCGCAGGGCGTGCGGCGTGGCCGTGTCGGGCAGGCCCAGCAACTGCCGCAGGGTCTGCATGGCCAAGCGCGCCACCCGGTCGTTCAGCCGGTCGCCGCGTACGCCCAGGAACAGGGGGCCGCCGGCAGGCAGCGGGTAGGGGCAGGCCTCGATATAGGCCGCCAGCGCCTGGCGCACGGCGGGCAGGACGGGCACGTCGCGCTGCTTCGATCCCTTGCCGGTGACCCGCAGGGTGTCGCTGTCCAGCGGCGCTTCGGCCCGGGTCAGGCGCAAGGCCTCGTCCATGCGCAGGCCGCAGCCGTACAGCAGGGTGAACAGGGCGCGATCCCGCAAGCCCACCCAGGGCGCCTGCGGGATGTCTGACGCCTCCTCCAGCAGGGTGCCGGCGTCATCCACCGTCAGGGGGCGGGGCATGGGCCGCTTTACCTTGGGGGCGTTCAGCAGGCCGATGGCGGGGTTGTGCAGCCGGCCCGACCGGTCCAGCCAGCGGAACAGGTTGCGCACGCCGGAAACGGCGCGGGCCCGGCTGGCGGCGATGGCGCCCTCGCTTGCGCGGTCGGCCAGCCAGGCGCGGAAGTCGCCCAGCTTCGCCCCGCCCAGGTCGTTGAGGCTGGGCGCCCGGCCCAGATGCTCCGTCAGGAAGGACAGGAAAGCGGCGACGTCGCCCTGGTAGGCCCGCAAGGTGTGGGGCGAGGCCGTCTTCTCCGACGTCAGCCAGCGCCGCCACTCCTCCAGCGCTGCCGCCACATCGGGCGCGCAGGAATATCCCAGGGCGGGGGGCTTGGTCATGATGATCTCTCTAGCGCACCTTAATATAGGCCCCGACTGGGGCCGCCCGAGCTTTCCGGGGAGCGTCAGCGCACTGGAAAGCGAGGACAAGCCAAGGGGCGGGTGCCCCGCCGACGCTTGAGGCAACTCAAAGAGTCAACCAGTTCCGGATACACCGCTCCACCACCCGGGCCAGGAAGCTCAGCAGTTCGGTACCCTGGCCGGGGTGGAACAGGTCGGCGTCGCGCGAGGCGAAGGCCAGCAGGCCCGCCGGGGCGTCGGGGGCGATCTGCAGGCGCACCAGCGCTTCCGACCGCACGATGGGGGCGGCGGGGCCGTAGATCTCGGCCATGCCCTGGATGTTGCCGCGCAGGATGATGTCGCGCTTGCCTATCCACTGGCTGATGGCGCCGGTTTCTACCAGCTGCAGGCCGCTGCGCTCGGCATGCAGGACCAGGCGGCTGTCCTCCGGCTGTTCCATCACCAGACAGGCCAGGTCCAGGTCCAGCAGGACGGCCAGGTCGGTGGTGATGGTCTGGATGAGGTGCTCGAAGCTCTGCGCGTCCATCAGGTACAGGGCCGCGGCGTGCACCCGGCTCTGGTTGTTGATGTTGGCGCGGGCGGTGGCGATCAGCTCTTCCTGCTGGGCCGTCAGGTCGGCCACCTCGCGCCGCAGCTTCAGCAGCATGAAGTGCTGCAGGTCGGCGACCCCGTTGCCCCGGTTCTCCGGCGGTGGGATCAGGTGGTGAACCACGTCGGGATGCTGCTGCAGGAAATCCGGGGTCTCGCGCAGGTATGTCGCCACATCCTCCGCGGTCAGGGCATCGCTCAAGGCGCTGTGCGGTGTCTTGCCGCCCATATGCTGGTTCTTCCCTTCAGGCCGGCTCGCCCGGCGGTCCCATGGGTTCAAACGCAAACCGGCCCGCCCATCGCTGGGCGGACCGGTCAGGCATCCGCTGGAACGCGACAGGGATCAGCGGGTCGGCAGCGGCTGATCCAGAATAGTCTGCCCGGTCTTGGCCCAGTCCGCAACGAACTGCGCCAGGCCCTTGTCAGTCAGCACATGGTTGAACAGCTGACGGATGACCGAGGGCGGCATGGTGGCCACGTGGGCGCCCATCTTGGCCGACTGGGTGACGTGGATGGGGTTGCGGATGGAGGCGACCAGGACCTCGGTGGTGAAGTCCGGATAATTGTCATAGATGGTGACGATCTCTTCGATCAGGCTCAGGCCGTCCTGGCCCATGTCGTCCAGGCGGCCGACGAAGGGCGACACGAAGGTGGCGCCGGCCTTGGCGGCCAGGATGGCCTGCGCGGCGGAGAAGCACAGGGTCACGTTGACCATGGTGCCTTCCTGCGACAGATGGTGGCAGACCTTCAGGCCGGCCGGGGTCAGGGGCACCTTCACCGCCACGTTGGGGGCGATCTTGGCCAGGTGCTTGCCTTCCTTCAGCATGGTCTCGAAATCGGTCGAGGCGACCTCGGCGCTGACGGGGCCCTTCACCACGTCGCAGATCTCGGCGATCAGGTCGATGAAGCTGCTGTGACCGGACTTGGCGACCAGCGACGGGTTGGTGGTGACGCCGTCCAGCAAGCCGGTGGAGGCCAGCTCGCGAATGTCGTTGATGTCGGCGGTATCGACGAAGAACTTCATGGGGGAATGCCCTCAGGATCTGGATCAGGACCGGGGCCCGCCCCCGGGTTGGCCGGCACTCTAGCGGAGGCCGTACCCCGGTGCACGGGCTGAAATGGCGGGGCCGGGGATGGGGGGCATGCGCGCTTGGTGGCAGCCGTCACTATAGGGGACCACCGGCATGAAACCCTGTCTCATGCCGGTGTAGGACGCGACCGCGTCCGCCGCAGGTTTCTGGGGAGCGGAGCGGACTGGAAACCGAGGATAGCCAAGCCCGCGGATGCGGGCGCCCGGCGCCTGAGGGCGGCATTTGACCGGCCACGGTCAAATGCCGCTGGCATAAGACCATATAGGGAACGGTGGCGCCCAGGGGGTGCCCAGTGGTAACAGCAAGGCCATGGATCTGTTGACGGCAAGCGGGATGGAGACGGCGGCCCCACCGGTGCGGCGGGTGCGCGTCCTGCTGCCCCTGCCGCTGGCCAGCCCCTATGACTACCGCGTCCCCGACGACATGGAGCTGGAGGCCGGCGCCTATGTCGAGGTGCCGCTGGGCCCCCGCCATGTCTTCGGTGTTGTCTGGGCCGTGGGCGGTCCAGGGGACAATTGGGAGGCGGGCGTGGCGGCCAACCGCCTGAAGCCGGTCATCCGCCGTTTCGACCTGCCGCCCATGCCCGAGGTGTCGCGCCGCTTCGTCGACTGGGTGGCGGCCTACACCCTTTCGGCGCCCGGTTCCGTGCTGCGCATGGCGGTCAGCGTGTCGGCGGCGCTGGAGGATCCCAAGCAGCTGCTGGCCTATCTGCCGTCGGGCGACTCGCCGCCGCCGGGCTTCAAGATGACGGACGCGCGCCGCCGCGTGCTGGCGCTGATGGAGGAGGACGGGCCGCCCCGCACCCCGGCCGACTTGGCGCGCGACGCCGCCTGCGGCATCGGCGTGATCCGGGGCCTGGCCGAATCGGGCCTGCTGACACCCGTTGCCCTGCGTGCCCAGCCGCGCCCGCCCATCCCCGACGCCGACAGGGCCGGGCCGGAGCTGTCCCCCGACCAGGCGGCGGCGGCCGACGCCCTGCGCGCCGCCGTGGATGCCCGCGCCTATTCCGCCACCCTGGTGGACGGGGTCACCGGCTCGGGCAAGACCGAGGTCTATTTCGAGGCCATCGCCGCCTGCCTGAAACAGGGCCGCCAGGCCCTGGTGCTGCTGCCGGAAATCGCCCTGTCCAGCCAATGGCTGGACCGCTTCGCCCGGCGATTCGGGGTGCGGCCGGTGGAATGGCATTCCGACCTCGCCGGCGCCCATCGCCGCGCCGCCTGGCGCTCCATCGCCAATGGCGAGGCGCCGGTGGTGGTGGGCGCGCGCTCCGCCCTGTTCCTGCCCTATCCCGACCTGGGCCTGATCGTGGTGGACGAGGAGCATGAGGCCGCCTTCAAGCAGGAGGACGGCGTCATCTACCATGCCCGCGACATGGCGGTGGCGCGTGCCTTCCTCGGCGGCATCCCCGTGGCCCTGGTCTCCGCCACGCCGTCCCTGGAGACGCTGACGAATGCGGAAACGGGGCGCTATGGCCGCATCGATCTGCCGGCCCGCCACGGCGGCGCCAGCCTGCCCGAGGTCACGTTGATCGACCTGCGCCGGCCCGACAGCCGGCCGCCGGCCCGCCACTGGCTGTCCCCCATCCTGACGCAGGCGATGGGCGAGACGCTGGCGGCCGGGGAGCAGGCGATGCTGTTCCTGAACCGCCGGGGCTACGCGCCGCTGACCCTGTGCCGCAGCTGCGGCTTCCGCCTGCAATGCCCCAACTGCACCGCCTGGCTGGTGGAGCATCGCCTCAGCCGCCGGCTGCAATGCCACCACTGCGGCTACACCGATCGCCTGCCTGAAACCTGCCCGTCGTGCGAGGCGGAGCATTCCTTCGTCGCCTGCGGCCCGGGGGTGGAGCGCGTGGCGGAGGAGGTGGCGCAACTGTTCCCCGACGCGCGGGTGGCGCTGATGACCAGCGATACCCTGGTCGGGCCCCACGCCATCCAGACGGTGATCGAGGAGGTGCGGGCCCACAAGGTCGACATCCTGATCGGCACCCAGGTGATGGCCAAGGGCCACCATTTCCCCATGCTGACCCTGGTGGGGGTGGTGGACGGCGACCTGGGCCTGGGCGGCGGCGACCTGCGCGCGGCGGAGCGCACCTTTCAGATGCTGCACCAGGTGGCGGGCCGCGCGGGCCGCGAGAGCCGGCCGGGCCGCGTCTTCCTGCAGACCCACATGCCGGAGCATCCGGTGATGCAGGCGCTGGCCGCCCATGACCGCGACGCCTTCCTGGCGGCGGAGGCGGACCAGCGCCGGGCCATGGACCTGCCGCCTTACGGCCGGCTGGCGGCCCTGATCATTTCCGGCGAGGATGAGCGCCAGGTGGACAAGCTGGCCCGCGACCTGGCCCGCGCGGCGCCGCAGGGCGACGACCTGCAGGTGCTGGGGCCCGCCCCGGCACCCCTGGCCCTGCTGCGCGGCCGCCACCGCCGGCGCCTGCTGCTGAAGACGGCGCGCGGGGTGGCGGTGCAGCCGCTGCTGCAGACCTGGCTGGGGTCCGTGCCCATCCCCGCGGCCGTGCGGGTGCAGGTGGACGTCGACCCCTACAGCTTCATGTAGGGGGCCGCCTCATGCGGGCCCGGTCTTCGTCAGCCAGTAGGCATGCCGCAACAGGGGTAGCTGCCCGGCTTGGGCGCTGGTCGTGCTGAAGGACAGGGTGGCGCCCCGGCGGGCCAGCACCAGGCGCAGGCTGACCGGCCGCCCGTTTTCCTCCCCCGCGCCATCCGCCACCAGGGTGATGTCGTCCGGCCCGGGCCCCGCCCGGAACGCCACCACACGGTAGCAGTGGCTGGCGGTCTCCGCGATGCACCAGGTCGTGGGATCCAGGGACCATGTCTCGCGGGAATGGACGGTCTTGCCCGGCCCGTCATCGAAGGTGAAGGCCAGCACGGGCACCAGGCCGGCGGAGGCCGTCAGCCGCGTTGGCAGTATGACGCGACGGTCGCTGCCATAGTCCCGGTAATCCAGCGTGCCGGCCCAGGCGCCCGACAGGGCCGCCCCAAGGCGCGCCGCGCCCGCCGCCATCGTCCGGTCCCCACCGTCAACGCCGCCGGCCAGATCGATCACCGTGTCGAAGGGCTGTCGCCGCTTCACCCCGGGGACGGCCGCGATGGGTGGCGATGGCGTGGCGGCCGGCGCCAGATCCGATTGCGTCAGCCGGCTGTCGCCCAACCGCTTCCATTGGATGGACCACCGCTCGGGCGCGCCGCCCGGGGCTGGCCAGTGGTCGGCCGGCGCGATGGCCTGGTCCAGGCGGGACAGCCCCCAGGGCACGGGCTCGCCATTGATGGCGGTGACTTCAGACCCGGGCGGCGGCGCATCCGGCTGCCCGTCGTTGGACAAGACCATCATCCGCCCCTCCACCAAGGCGAAGCGGAAGGGGAGGGGGGCGGAACGCGGCGGCTCATCGGCATGGGCCGTGGACAAACCGGCCAAAGCACCGGCCAGCAGCAGGGGGATGAGATGGCGGGAGGGGCGCATCGGTTACCTCTGGGGTTGTGCCGGGACCCTTTCCGGCGCGGAACCCCAGCTAGCCGCCATCGCCGCCCACCGTCGCCTCATTTCCCGTAAATCCGCCGTTTTCCGCCTTTTGAGCCGCGCGCCAGGCGCTGGGGCTCATGCCGGTATGGTCGCGGAACACCCGGTTAAAGCTGGCCTTGGACGCAAAGCCGCAGTCCAGCGCCACCGACAGCAGGTCCCCCGGTTCCGCCTGGCGTAGCCGGGCCTGCACCGCCTCCACCCGCAGGCCGTTGACCAGGGCGCTGAAGGTGTGGCCCAGGCCCTGGTTGAGCGCGCGGGACAGGTAGGTCTCATTGGTGCCCAGGCGCTGGGCGACCTCGGCCAGGGTGAGGCCCGGTTCACGCCACCACCCTTCACGGCGGATGGCGGCCTGCCACCGGGTGGCGGTCTCGGTCCAGTCGCGCCCGCGCGGCCGAGGCGGTTCCGGCTCCGGCCCCGTCGGTCCCATGGGCGGATAAGCGCGTCCCGCATGACGCCAGCCCTCCAGCCCCAGGGTCAGGACAATGGCGGCGAACGCCAGGTATTGGGGGAAGCGGTCGTAGTAGCTGAGCGGTGCCACCAGGGTGTCGACGGCGTCGAAGGCCACCGTCACCACCAGCCACAAGCCCAGCGCCAGCAGCAGCGTCCGCTGCCAGGGCGGCTGTCGTTCCCGGGGATTGCTGACGGCACCCGCCAGCCAGCGGCCGTAGTGCGCGTGGAACCGGGCCGCCGCCAGGAAATAGAGCATCAGCGACAGGGCGCCCGCCCAGGTCTGCACCGGGTCGATCCAGCGGGCATGCACCGCATCGTTCCACCGCGTCTTGTCATCCAGCGGCAGGGAGAAGGCCCAGAGGGTGTAGAGCAGGTTCAGGGCCGCCGGCGCGAAATGCCAGAACCATCCGCGCGACAGGCGCGGTGTCACCAGGCGGCAGACGTAGAGGTACAGCAGCGGCCCGGTGGCCAGCGCGAAGTTGAAGGGTGCGAACGACAGCCAGGGATAGGCGTCGTAGAAGCCGGCGAAGCCCAGGACATAGGGCATCAGCCGCAGCACGGCCACGCCCAGCAGGGCCGCCAGCAGGCGGTTCGCCACGCGGTTGCCGGGGGCGTTCAGCAACAGCAGGGCCACCAGCGCGCCGAACCCGGCGGCCATGCCCAATATCGTGCTCCACGGACCGAAGCGGATCATGGCCCCTCCGTCCGTCAGTCTAGGACAGTCCGGCCGCCGGCTGGAAGGGCAGGCTTTTCTGGCTACACCGGCCAGCTACACCGGTCAGCTACACCGGCCAGCTACACCGGAAGGACAGATGACGCGCCCCCTCGGGCTGCCCCATGGTCGCCACGATCGGCGTCATAATGTCGCTGATACGACCCCTATCGGTGACATGCCGTCACCCAAGCATCGGAAGAAATGAGGGCCATCATGAAGCGCTCTTCCCGTCTCATCGCCGCCGCCGCGACCGCCATCGTGGCCTTGGGCGCCACCCTGCCGGCCTGGGCCGATCCGCCGCCCTGGGCGGAGGCGTCCGGCTATCGCTACCGGGACCGGGATTGGCATGACGACCACCGTGGCGATGACCGCCGGGGGGACGACCGCCGGGACGATGATCATTGGCGCGATGAGCATCGCGGGGACGACCATTGGCGCGACGACCACCGGGGCCCGCCGCCCCGTTACGTTGACCGCCGCTCCCCGCATTACCGGGAGTTCTACGCCGCCGACGTGGGCATCGATGAGGGCCGCTGCGACCGTGGCGCTGTCGGCCTGAACGTCGGCACGGTGGTAGGCGCGCTGCTGGGCGGCCTGGCCGGTTCGCAGTTCGGCCACGGCGGCGGCAAGGCCGCCATGACCGGTGCCGGCGTGCTGCTGGGCGCCCTGGCCGGCAACGCCGCCTTCAACAGCATGGACCAGAGTGACGAGGGCTGCTTCGCCCAGGCCATGGAAAAGGCGCCGGACGGCCAACAGATCGTCTGGAACAACCCCGACAACGGTGCGCGCTATCAGATGACCCCGGTCAAGACCTGGCAGGAATCGGCCGACAACTACTGCCGCGAATACCAGAGCGTGGCCACCGTGGGCGGCCGCAAGCAGACCGTCACCGGCACCGCTTGCCGGCAGCCCGACGGCCAGTGGAAGATCGTGAATTAAACACCGTCAGCGAACCGGCGGCAGGACTCCCCCTGCCGCCGTTACTGCAAACCTCACACAAACCCATGCCGGCTCAACCAGCGGCGGTATAGATCCGGCCAGGGTTCGGCGGGACGGCCCGGCGTGTCGCGGATGGCGAAGCCGTGGCCGCCGGATTCGAAGATGTGCATTTCCGTCGCCACGTTCTGGCGGCGCAGGGCCTGGAACATGGCCAGGCTGTTGCCCACGGGGACGGCGTCGTCATCGGCGGCATGGAACAGGAAGGTGGGGCAGGTGCCCGTCCGCACGATCTGGTCCGGCGAATAGGCCCTTACCTGTTCGGCCGACGGGCTGTTGCCCAGCAGATGCTGGCGCGAGCCCGGATGCGTCAGCGACTCATCCATCGAGATGACGGGATAGGCCAGGCAGGCCAGTTGGGGGCCGGCCGGCAGCTTGTCGGCGTCGTCCACCGGCGTGTACACGGTGGCGTCGTGGCGGGTGAGCAGGCTGGCAGCCAGGTGGCCGCCGGCGGAGAAGCCGATGATGCCGATGCGGCCGCCATCCACCGCCCAGGCCTTGGCCTTGGCGCGCAGCAGGCGCATGGCGCGCTGCGCGTCCTGCAGCGGCACATCCGCACCGTTCTTCCAGCCCTCCGCCGGTAGGCGGTAGGTGAGGACGGCGGCGTGCAGGCCGGTGGCGTTCAGCCAGCGGGCGATCTCATAACCCTCCTTATCGAACCACACGCTGGAGTAGCCGCCGCCGGGGATGACCAGGATGGTGGCGCGCGGGCCGGGGCTGGCGCTGCGGAAGAAGGCCAGGGTGGGGATGGACACGCCATCCGCCGAGCGGTCGGGAGGGCCGCCCACGGGGCCATGGTCGGTGACGATGTCCTTGACGGTCACGCCCTCGCCGCCCGGCGGCGTGCCGGGCCACAGGGGCAGCAGCACCTCCGGGTCGCGGCGCTGGCGCGAAAGCTGCACCAGGTCGGTCGCGGGCGTGCCATCCGCCTTCGCGGACTGCGCCAGGACGGCGCCGGCCACGGCGGCCAGGGCCAGGCCGCGGCGGTTCAGGGTGAAGGTCATGGGGGCTGCCTCCCTCAAGGCTGTTCCGTTTCTGTTACCGGTAACTTAGCCGAGAGGGCGGCGGGAATGCCAGCCCGCGTCAGGTGCCGGCCACCGTCATGCCTTCCACACGCAGGGTGGGGCTGTCCACGCCGTGGCGGAATTCCAGGTCGTTGGCCGGCCGCAGGGTCAGGTACATGTCCTTCAGGTTGCCGGCGATGGTGACCTCGGCCACCGGGAAGGCGATCTTGCCGTCCTCGATCCAGAAGCCCGAGGCGCCCCGGCTGTAGTCGCCGGTGATGCCGTTGACGCCGCTGCCCATCAGCGAGGTGACGTAGAAGCCCTGGCGGATGTCGGCCAGCAACTGCTCCGGCGTCTCCTCGCCCGGCGCCAGATAGACGTTGGTGGCGCTGGGGCCGGGCGGGCCGCCGGTGCCGCGCGACGCGTGGCCGGTGGAGGCCAGGCCCAGCTGGCGGGCGGAGCGGCAGTCCAGCAGCCAGGTGGTCAGCACGCCGCCGTCGATCAGGTTGCGGCGGCCGTTGGCCTGTCCCTCGGCATCGAAGGGCTTGGAGCGCAGGCCGCGGCGGATGTGTGGGTCGTCCACGATGGTGATGCCGGGCGCGAACACCGCCTGGCCCATCTTGTCCTTCAGGAAGCTGGTGCCGCGCGCGATGGCGGCGCCGGAGATGGCGCCCGTCAGGTGGCTGACCAGACCCCCGGCCACGCGCGGGTCGAACACCACGGGCACGGCCTGGGTCGCCACCTTGCGCGGGTTCAGGCGGGCCACCACCCGCTCACCGGCGCGGCGGCCGATGGTGACGGGCGACTCCAAATCACCGGCATAGATGGCCGAATGATAGTCGTAGTCCCGCTCCATGCCCGTGCCGCTGCCCGCCAGGACAGAAACGGACAGGCTGCGGCGGCTGACGCTGTAGCCGCCGGAAAAGCCGTTGCTGGCCGCCAGCGTGACGGTGGAGCGCGACCAGCCGGCGTCCGCCCCTTCGGAATTGCTGACACCGGGCACGGCCAGCGCCGTCTCCTCCAGCTCCGCGATCTGAGCCAGCAGATCTTCGGCCACCGGCTCGGATGGGTCGCACAGGTCCAGGTCCGGCCAATCGCGGGCCAGGCTGTCGGGATCGGCCAGGCCGCAGAAATCATCTTCCGGCACCAGGCGGGCCATGGCCACCGCCCGCTCCGCCAATTCCTTCAGCAGCGCCGGGCTGCGGTCGGTGGAGGAGACGATGGCCTGGCGCTTGCCCACGAACACCCGCAGGCCCAGGTCGCCCGATTCGGCGCGCTGCACCTCCTCCGGCTTGCCCAGGCGCTGGCTCATGGACATGGCGGCGCTGTCCACCAGCAGGGCGTCGGCGGCATCCGCGCCGGCCTTGCGCGCCAGGGTCAGCAGGTCGTCCAGGATGCCGGCGGCGGTGGCGTCGGGGGGCAGGGGGGGCATGGGTGCGCAAGCTCCAGGCTTAGGTCACGGTCCCCCAGGGCAAACCAAAGGGGCAAGGCCACATGTGGGCATTCGGTGCCAGCTTGCCAGGTGGCGGGGCCCCGGGGGAAGCCTGACCTTGAGTGAAGGCGTTCGCGCGGTGGAAAAGCCGGCCCATAGCCGGAAATGTTTCTGAAAGGTAACTGAAAGCACAATTGCAACGATTTGTTTCTTAGCCTATCAACAAGTGACATCCGTTTGTTACCGACCGGGTCTAGGTTCCCCAGACCAATGCGCGAAGGCTGCCCCGCCTGACGCATTCGGTCGGTCGAATGGACCACTACGGGGATCTGCCGCCCCGGTTCGTTCGGTCAACCTTTCGGGTTTCTTCCCGGAAGTAGTCCATCAACCTTACAGGGCCCGGGCGCCAACCCCGTGGCCCTGTTTTCTTTTCTGGCATCGGCGACGTGGATTCCCCATGGTGCTGAGGACGGTGCGGGTGATACGCTCCTAGAACTGAAACCGATTTCACCAACAGGAATCGCCTTTGCCCTTCGACCCTACGGTGCTGACGTCCCATCTCGACACGCTGTTGGCGGGCGCCTGGCTGACGGCGGAGGTGTGCGCACTGGGTATCGCCGCCGCTTTTTCGCTGGCCGCCGCGCTAGGGGTGCTGGCGGTGGGGCGCGGCTGGGCCGGGCGATTGGCGCGGCTGTATGTCGACGTCTTCCGCAATGTGCCCTTCGTGGTGCAGGTCTTCTTCCTGTTTTACGGCCTGCCCGAGGTGGGCGTGTACATCGACGCCTTCTGGACCGGGGTGCTGGCGCTCGGCCTGGTGGGCGGCGCCTATGGCAGCGACGTGGTGCGCAGCGGCATCCTGGCGATCGAGCCTGGGGTGGTCGAGGCCGCGAAGGTCGGCGGCCTATCCCGGCTCGCCATCATCCGCCGCATCGTCCTGCCCATCGCCCTGCGCACCGCCATCCGGCCCCTGGGTTCCGTCTTCGTGAACCTGGTGCTCAGCTCCTCCATCCTGTCCATGATCACGCTGGATGAGGTGACGGGCACGGCCCGGGGCGTGGCGTCGGAAACCTACCGCCCGTTCGAGGTCTACGCCTTCCTGCTGGCCGCCTACGCCGGCCTGACCTATGCCGTGTCGCTGGGAATCGACGCCCTGCATCGGCGCCTTAACCGGCACATGGCGGATAACGGGGCGGCCCCTGGGGTGATTCATGGGGCGGCCCCCGGGGTGGCCCATGGGGCGATGGGGGGGACGGCTTGATGCGGCACGCCGGCTTCACCTGGCATGACGGCGCCTTGCTGGCCCAGGGGCTGGGCGTCAGCCTTGGTCTGTTCGCCGGCACCTTCCTCATCGGGCTGGTCCTGGGATCGGCCGCGGCAGTGCTGCGCCACTTCCGTGTGCCGACGCTGGGCACCCTGCTGCATACCGGCCTGGAACTGCTGCGCAACTCACCCGTGCTGGTGCAGTTGTTCCTGGTCTTCTTCGGTGTGCCCGCCTTGCTCCACCAGCCGCTGACGCCCGTCTTCGCCGCGGGCCTGACCCTGTCGGCCAACACGGCGGCCTTCGTCTATTTCATCGCCGTCGCCGGCCTGGATGCCGTGGGCCGCGACCAGGTGGAGGCGGCGCGCGCCTTCGGCCTCAGCCGCGTCCAGCTGGTGCGCCACATCCTGGGCCCCCAGGCGCTTGCCTTCGCGGTCGCGCCGCTGGTGGGCCTGGCGGTCAACCAGCTGCAGGTGACCTCCCTGGTTTCCGTCATCGGGGTGGTCGACCTGACCAAGGCCGGTGACATCCTGAACCTGCGCACCCTGCGTCCTTTCGCCGTGTGGACCCTGGTGGGCGTGCTGTATTTTGCGGCGGCCAAGACGCTGACACTGCTGGGCAATCGATGGGAACGGCGGCTGCGCGCCCATGCCGCCCCGCTTGGGCTTTAGGGGGCTGGGGCTTTAGGGAGATGACGGCATGATAGCGGTGGAGGGCGTGGTCAAGCGCTTTGGCGCCCACACGGTGCTGGACGGGGTCAGCCTGACGGTGGCGCCGGGGGAGGTGGTCACCATCCTGGGGTCCAGCGGGTCGGGCAAAAGCACGTTGATCCGCTGCATCAACGGGTTGGAGACACTGGATGGCGGCCGCATCACCGTGGACGGGCTGGACGTGGCCGACCCGCGCCAGCTGGCCCAGGCACGCCGCCTGTCGGCCACCGTGTTCCAGCTGTTCAACCTTTACCCCCACATGACCGTACTGCGGAACATCACCCTGGCGCCGGAACTTGTGCTGAAGCGTCCGAAGGCGGAGGTGGACGGTCAGGCCCGCGCCCTGCTGGCCAGCGTGGGGCTGGCGGGGAAGGCCGACTCCTATCCAGGCCAGCTGTCGGGCGGGCAGCGTCAGCGCGTGGGCATCTGCCGGGCACTGGCCATGAATCCGCGCTACCTGCTGCTGGACGAGGTGACCAGCGCGCTGGATCCCGAGATGACGGCGGAGGTGCTGGCCATCCTGGGGAAACTGGCGACCCGTCAACCAGGAGGGGCCGGCACCGCCATGCTGTTCGTGACGCATGAGGTGGAATTCGCCCGGCGCATCTCCACCCGCATCGTCTTCCTGGACCAGGGGCGCCTGATCGTCGACCTGCCCACGGACCAGTTCTTCGCCGCGGACGGGGGCCTGGCCCATCCGCGCATCCGTCAATTCCTGTCCAAGATGGCGCCCGCCGCCCCCCTTGCTGAGATTCCCGCATGATGTTGATCGCAAATTCCGAGGCTTGGCCCGGGTTCCAGACCTCCGTCGATCGCCTGAGGGCGGGGGAGCGGGGCCCCGACCCCCTGGTGGCCGGCATCGCGCGGGTGGAGCGTGAGGCGACGGTGCGCAGCGTCGGTTACGGCGGGTGGCCCAACATGTTGGGGGAGATGGAATTCGATGCCGGGGTCATGGACGGCGGCACCCGCCAAGTGGGGGCCGTCGGAGCGTTGCGCGACGTCATCCCGGCCAGCGCGGTGGCCCTGCAGGTCATGCGCCGCCTGCCGCACACCCTGCTGACCGGTGACGGGGCCCGCCGCTTCGCCCTGGAGTGCGGGTTCGACGTGGAACCGACGCTGCTGGAGGATTCGCGCCGGGTGTGGTGGGCGCGGCTGGAGAAGGAGCTGCCGCCCGATGACCTCGCCGCCTTTCCCAACATCCCGCTGGCGCCGCTCAGCCGCGCCATCACCGATCCGGAGCGGGTGCGCGACACCACCGTCTTCCTGGGCCGGGATGCCGGCGGCGACCTGCACGCGGCCACCAGCACCTCGGGCTGGGCGTGGAAGTACCCCGGCCGTCTGGGTGACTCACCCGTCGCCGGTGCCGGCTTCTACGCCGACAGCCGCTTCGGCGCCGCCGCCTGCACCCACACGGGGGAGATGACGGTGCGCTGCGGCACGGCGCGGTCCATCGTGCTGGCCTTGCAACTGGGCAAATCCCTGCGTGAGGCGGTGGACCTGGCGGTGGCGGACCTGGCGGAGCTGCGCGGGGGCTTCCTGGCCGGCGTGGTCATCCACGCGCTGGACGCCCACGGCAACCATGAGGTGGTCAGCTTCCGCTGCGGTCCCGCCATCCGCTATTGGTATTGGGATCCGTCGCTGTCCGCCCCTGAGGAACGCACTGCCCGCACGGTTTAACCCAGCGGCATGGGACGCGGCTCACGCCGCTGTCGGACACGACTGTGTCCGCCGGAGGTTTTCGGGGAACGCGGTGGACTGGAAACGGAGGAAGCCAAGTCGCCGGATGGCGGCGTCCGGCGTCCGAGGATCGCATAAGGAATTCTCATGCTGCGCAAGCTGCTGCTCATGCTCGCCGCCCTCCTGGTCGTGACGCCCGCCTGGGCCGGCAAGCTGGAGGATATCCGCCAGCGCGGCGTGCTGCGCGTGGGGGTGTCGCTGGGTGGGGAACCGGTGGGCTTCCGCGACGACCGCAACGCGCCCGCCGGCTATGACGTGGACGTGGCCAAGCGCCTGGCGGACAAGCTGGGGGTGCGGGTGGAATACACCGACGTTTCCGGCGACGCGCGGGTCAGCATGCTGGTGTCGGGCCAAATCGACGTGGCGGTGGCCAACCTGACGGCCACGGCGGAACGCGCCAAGACCATCGCCTTCACCATCCCCTACAACCGCGCGGGCCTGCGCGTCATCGTCCAGAAAAGCGCCGGCATCAACCAGCTGTCGGATCTGGCGGGCAAGAGGGTGGTGGTGGGCCGCAGCACGACAGGGGAGACCTTCCTGCGCCAGGCGGTGCCGGGGGCGAAGCTGGTGCACACCGATAGCTTCGCGCCCGATGGCGTGCTGCTGCTGGTGCAGCGGCGGGTGGACGCTGGCATCGAGGATTCATCCATGATGGACTATCTGGCCAGCGTCTATCCCACTTTGAAGATACTGCCCGACCTCTATTCCAACGCGCCCATCGCCATTGGCCTGGCCCAGGGCGATCCGGAATTCCTACGCTGGCTGAACGGCTTCGTCGCCGACTACATCAAGTCCGGGGCATATGAGGCGAATTACCGCAAATGGTGGGGCCGGGACGCGGCCGTACCGGCGCTGTCGGCCGGTTAAGCGGTCAGCCGGGGATGGAAGCGCGTGGGCAGGGTCAGGGGCCAGGGGCCGGTGGCCGCACCGGTCAGCACAGCGATGACCGCCGCCACATAGGCCTGCTTGTCATAGCCGATGGAAGAAATGGGATAGGCGTCGAAATCCGTCAGCGACAGGTTGTCGAAGCCATACAGGCGGGTGGTGGTGGCGCGGCCCTGGGGGAAGTCCGCCCGCAGGCGGTCCAGCACGCCCATGGCCATGGCGTCGGAGGTGCAGAAGATGGCGTCCGGACGGGGTGTGAGCGCCAGCTCCTCCCCCGCCTTGTGGCCGCTGGCATAGGAATAGTCGCCCTGCAGGCTGGCCGTCAGCCGGATGCCCTGGGCCGCCAGGGCTGCGTGGTACAAGCGGATGCGCGCCTGCTCCAGGACGGACGTGAGGCGGCCCGTCACCAGGGCGGCGCTCTTCACCCCCTGGCGTGCCGCGTGGGCCATGGCTTCGGCGATGCCCACCCGCTCATCGGGGATGACGGCGGGGGAGTCGTCATCGTGCCTGCCATTCAGCATCAGCACCTGGTCGCTGCGGAACAGCGTGCGGGCGGTGGCGGCATCGGCGAAATCGGAAAAGACGATGGCGGCATCGACGTGATAGGCGACGCCGGTACGCAGGAAGGACTCTACCCGGTCGCTGGAGCCCACCCGGATGAAAATCACCTGCTTGCCCATGTTCTGTACGGCGGCCAGCAGGGGATCGAACAGATCCAGGTCGCTCAGGTCATGGATGTGGTTGACGACGACGGCCACCAAGTTGACGCTTTTGGTGGTCAGGCTGCGGGCCAGCAGGTTGGGGCGGAATCCCAGCTCCTGCGCCGCCTGCAGCACGCGCGCCTTTTTCTCCGCCGACACCGGCCGTTGTTCGTCAGACAGCGCCCGGGACGCCACCGCCCGCGACACGCCGGCCCGTTCGGCCACGTCGCTGATGGTGGGGTTGGCTGGAAGGGGTGCGCACAGCTTGTCGGTTCCGTTCCCGTCCATCCCAACCATTCCCCATTCTTTCCCAACGCCGATAAGGTGCCGGCGGTTTCCTATAAAACCGGGCACATTAACGAAAGAAGATTTCAATCTTGATATACTGTTTCGATATCGGCGGGTCATACATTTCCCTGGGGACAGCCAGTACAGATGTCGCGGTGACAGGGGCGCTGACCCGTGTCGGTCGGGTGCCGACGCCGGCCCGCGACCGCGCCGCCTTCGTCCAGGCGCTGGCCAGCCTGATCGATCAGGCGCCAGGGCCCGAGGACGCGCCGGTGGCCCTGGCGCTGGCCGGTGACATCGACCCCGCGACGGGACTGGCCAGCTGCGCCAACATCCCCTGCCTGACGGGCACGCCCCTGGTGGCCGACCTGACGGCGGCGCTCGGCCGTCCCGTGGTGGTGGGCAACGACGCCGCCTGCTTCGTCCTGGCGGAGGCGATGGTGGGGGCGGCGCGCGGCCAGGACACCGTTTTCGGCATCATCCTGGGCACGGGCGTGGGCGGCGGCCTGGTGGTGGACGGCCGCCTGGTGCCGGGCGCTGGGGAATGGGGCCACGGGCCGGTGGTGAAGCAGGTGGCGGGCGACCCCAGCGTCACCCTGGCCCGCCTCCCCTGCGGCTGTGGCCAGGCGGGCTGCGTCGACACCATTGGCGGCGCCCGGGGGCTGGAGCGCCTGCACCACGCCCTGCACGGCGTGCGGCTGGACAGCCAGGCGCTGACGGCGGCGTGGCATGCCGGCGACCGCGACGCCACGCGCACGATGGATATCTATGTCGATCTGGTTGCCGATCCCCTGGCGGTGGTGGTGAACGCCGTGGGTGCGGGCCTGGTGCCGGTGGGCGGCGGCCTGTCCTCCGACGCCGCCCTTGTTTCGGCGTTGGACGCCGCCGTGCGCGCCCGTATCCTGCGCCGCACGGGCACGCCACTGTTGGTGCCCACGGGGTTGGGCGGAGCGGCCGGCATGCTGGGGGCGGCCATCCTGGGCGCGCGGTGGCTGGAACGGAACCGATAATGGAACAAGGCTTGAGGGGGACGGAGGGCATGACCCGGGCGGAAACGAATCGCGTGCGGCTTGAGGTGTGCGTGGACAGCCCGGCGGGGGTGGCCGCCGCCATCAAGGGGGGGGCCGACCGGCTGGAGCTGTGCGCTGCCTTGGTGGTGGGCGGCCTGACGCCGTCGCGCGGACTGATGGCGCTGGCGGCGGCCAGCGGGCGGCCCGCCTACGCCATGATCCGTCCTCGGCCGGGTGATTTCGTCTATGGTCCCGCCGACCTGGACGTCATGGGGGATGATATCGACACGGCGCGGGCCCTGGGCCTATCCGGCGTGGTGCTGGGCGCCAGCCTGCCCAGCGGTGAACTGGACGCGGCCGCCCTGTCCATCCTGGTGGACCGTGCCGGCGGCCTGGGCATGACCCTGCATCGGGCCATCGACCTGACCCCCGACCCCATCGAGGCCTTGGATATCGCCATCGAACTGGGGTTCGAACGGGTGCTGACCTCCGGCTGCGCCCGCACGGCGGTCGAGGGGGCGGAAACCATCGCCGAGCTGGTGGACCATGCCCAGGGCCGCATCAGCATCATGGCCGGTAGCGGCGTCACCCCCGACAACGCCGTCGACCTCATCCGCCAGACCGGGGTGGCCGAGGTCCACGCCTCCTGCGGCATGGCCCCGGCGGTGGTGGACCAGCACCTGCTGCACTTCGGCTTCGTCCAGCCCGGCGCGCGGGAGACGGACGCGGCGACGGTCATGTGGCTGGCGGCGGCGATCCGGGACATCGAGGCCGATCAGTGGCCGTAATGCTCGTCCCGCATGATGCGTTCATGGTCGCGAGCACCATGAAGAATATGGAGAATTTCGATCGCGTTCAGTTTGGGGACTGAGCGGTAGTAGATGATATAGTTCTTGTAAGGGAAACAACGGCCGCCAGACAGAAGATGGTCGCAAGCCTTTCCGGCGGCGGGAAAAAGAGCGCGCTTCTGGCAGATGGCCTCAAGTTCTTCAGCGAACGCGAGCGCACGATCCACGTCGTCCTGGGCGATGAAATAAGTGATGTCCTTCAGGTCTTGCTCAGCCAAGGGATGGAAGAAGGCTCTCGGCATAGGCTCACTGAGCCTGCGCCTTTTTCATTTCGAGCAAGCGGGCTTTCAGGTCACCGAACACCTTTTCCGCCGGGATAGGTGTTTGCCCATCTGATGCTCTGGCCTGGAGTATGGCCCGAATATGGGCTTCCGCCTCTTCCTCCGTCGCGTCAATGATTCGCACTTCGACGCGGCGGTTGCCGGCGAAGGGGGCGAGTTCGTCTGACAGCTTGTCGACGGTGGTACGGATGATGGTTTCAGCCATGCCCCCAGCATATGCCGTGGGCTGCCGTTGCGCCAGTGGATGCCTCACTTCCGCCAGATCGGCTTGCCACTCCCCGGCAGGCCGTAGCTGGCCCATTTGCGGCTGACCTCCTCCACCACGCCCTGGTCCATGGCGATCTTCTCGCCCCATTCGCGGTGGGTTTCGGGGGGCAGCTTGTTGGTGGCGTCCAGGCCGACCTTGCCGCCCAATCCGGACTCGGGGCTGGCGAAGTCCAGGTAGTCGATGGGCGTACCCTCGATGACGGTGATGTCTCGTGCCGGGTCCATGCGCGTGGACACGGCCCACATCACGTCCTTCCAGTCCCGGGCATTGATGTCGTCGTCCACGACGATCACCCACTTGGTGTACATGAACTGCCGCAGGAAGGACCACACGCCCATCATCACCCGCTTGGCGTGGCCCGGGTAGGCCTTGCGCATCGAGACGACGGCGATGCGATAGGAACAGCCCTCCGGCGGCAGCCAGAAATCGATGATCTCCGGAAACTGCTGGCGCAGCAGGGGGATGAAGACCTCGTTCAGGGACTCGCCCAGCACGGACGGCTCGTCCGGCGGCCGGCCGGTGAAGGTGGAGAGGTAGATGGGGTCGCGGCGCATGGTGATGGCCGTGACCTGGAAGACGGGGAACTTCTCCACCGAATTATAATAGCCGGTGTGGTCGCCATAGGGGCCCTCGTCCGCGTACTCGTCCAGCGAGACGTAGCCTTCCAGGACGATCTCCGCCTGGGCCGGCACCTTCAGCGGCACGGTCTTGCAATCGACCAGGTCCACCTTCTTGCCGCGCAGCATGCCGGCGAACTGGTATTCCGACAGGGTCTCTGGCACCGGGGTCACGGCGGCCAGGATGGTGCCGGGATCGGCGCCCAGCACCACGGCGGCGGGCAGGGGCTCGCGCTTGCCGGCCGCCTTCCAGCGATGATGGTGCTGGGCCCCGCCGCGGTGCTTCAGCCAGCGCATGATGGTGCGGTCGCGCCCCAGCACCTGCATGCGGTAGATGCCCAGGTTGAAGCGATCCTCCGCCATGCCGTCCCGGTCGTTGGCGGTGGGGCCTTGCGTCACCACCAGGGGCCAAGTGATCAGGGGGGCCGGCTCACCCGGCCAGCAGCTTTGGATGGGCAGGCGGCCAAGGTCGACCTGGTCGCCGGTCAGCACCACCTCCTGGCAGGGCGCGCTGCCCACCGTACGCGGGCGCATCGCCATGACCGTCTTCACCAGGGGCAGCATCTCCCACGCGTCGCGCAGGCCGCGCGGCGGCTCCGGCTGCTTCAGGAAGGCCAGCGTCTCCCCCACGTCGCGCAGTTCGTGCGGCTCCCGGTCCATGCCCCAGGCCACCCGTTCCACCGTGCCGAACAGGTTGACCAGCACCGGCATCTCCGACCGGGTACCGTCCGCCTTGATGACGTTCTCGAAGATCACGGCGGGGCCGCCCTCGGCCAGCAGGCGGGTCTGGATCTCGGTCATCTCCAGCACGGTGGAAACCGGGGTCTTGACCCGCACCAGGCGGCCCGACTGTTCCAGCCGGTCGATGAACTCACGCAAGGAGGCGTAGGGCATGGGAAATATCCAGGTGGGAAGTCAGGCGGTAAAGGAGCGGATGCGGCCCCGCCAGGTCAAGCCTCCACCCGCCAGACGACGCTGTCGCGGTGGGTGCGGTCCTCCAGCTCCAGCGTCGTCGGCACGCGGTACGTGGCCAGGGGAACCAGACCGTCCTTCGGCAGGTATGTACGGCCGGGATCCCCCATCAGGATCACCAGTCCGTCGCCGGCCAAGGCGCGCAGCCAGGCCATGACCCGCTCCGCCATCGGTTTCTCGTAGCAGACGTCGCCCACCAGCACGACGTCGATGTCCGTCAGGGGCTGGCCCACCACGTCGCGCTCCACCGCCGTCACGGCCACGCCGTTCA
Organism: Nitrospirillum amazonense; assembly: GCF_007828035.1. Classification (GTDB taxonomy): domain Bacteria; phylum Pseudomonadota; class Alphaproteobacteria; order Azospirillales; family Azospirillaceae; genus Nitrospirillum; species Nitrospirillum amazonense. The sequence continues at coordinate 236,491 of NZ_VITV01000005.1, forward strand.
GCTGGGCGTTGAGGCCGATGGCGGCGATGGCGTAGGCGTCGATCTCCACCGCCATGACGGCGGCCGCCCCCGCCTTGGCGGCGGCGATGGCGATCAGGCCGCTTCCGGCGGCGAAGTCCAGCACGCGGGCGCCCCGCACCAGCTCCGGATGGTCCAGCACGTGGCGGGCGACGGCCTGCCCGCCGGCCCAGGGGAAGGCCCAGAAGGGGGGTGGCAGATCCTTGGCCGCCAGCGTCTCCTCCGTCGCCAGCCACAGGGGCGTGATCTCGGTGGCGGTCAGCAGCGTCAGCTCGGGCACCAGGGCCGGGGCTTCCGGGGCGGTGTTGGCGCGGATGAAGGCGGCGCGATCGATGTCGCTCAAGACGCGGCCGCCATGCCCAGGATGATGCTGGCCAGCAACACCCAGCCGGCGACGCGGGCGGCGCGGAAGGCGGCCAGGCTGTCGGCCGGGTCCTCGGGGCGCCACTGCCAGGCCTGGCGCAGCAGCATGCCGCCGGTCAGGACCACGCCCAGGTAGGCCAGCGGGTGGACGCCGGCGGCCATCAGGGCCAGCGCCCACAGCGCCGTGGCGCCGGCGTAGAAGCCCAGGATCCAGCGCTTGGAGGCGGCGCCCAAGCGCAGGGCGGTGGACTTCACGCCCACCTTCACGTCGTCCTCGCGATCCTGGTGGGCGTAGATGGTGTCATAGCCTAGGGTCCACAGGATGCCGCCGGCGTAGAGCAGCACCGGCGGCCAGGCGAGCTCGCCCGTGACCGCCACCCAGCCCAGCAGGGCGCCCCAGTTGAACGTCAGGCCCAGGAAGGCCTGGGGCCACCAGGTGATGCGCTTCATCAAGGGATATGCGGCCACCAGCACCAGCGAGGCGGCGCCCATGACGATGGTGGGCCGGTTCATCTGCACCAGCACGGCCAGGCCCACCAGGCACTGGGCGATCAGGAAGGCGATGGCCTGGGGCACGCTGACGGCGCCGCTGGGGATGGGGCGCACGCGGGTGCGTTCCACCAGGGCGTCGAACTTGCGGTCGATGATGTCGTTGATGGTGCAGCCGGCGCCACGCATGACCACCGAGCCCACGGCGAACAGCACCATGAGCCACAGCCTGGGCAGGTGGCCGGGTTCCGCGGCCAGGGCGATGGACCAGAGCCCCGGCAGCAGCAGCAGCCAGGTGCCGATGGGCCGGTCCAGCCGCGCCAGCCGGGCGTAGGGGCGGGCGCGGGGGGGCACATGCCGATCGATCCAGTCGCCCTGGCGGATGTCGGTATGGCCGGCGCTTATGGTCTCGCTGGGCATAGGGGAAGCCTTGTTCGGGTGTTTGCAGGGACCTTAGCGGGAAGAGGGGCGTCAAGAAAGGGCGGCCGGTCACCCTTCAGGCGGACGGGCTGACCCTTGAAAAATGCTCGAGTGTTCAATGGTAGAATGGACAAAGGAATGATTGTTCCGCATCTAGACCTCTCCCGTTCCGTCTCCTTTCTCCGCGACTGACCCCATGGCCGACCGCCCCCGCACCCGCCTGCATATCGACACGCCCCTGGCCGCCGGCCAGTCGGCACCGCTGTCGGGCGACCAGGCGCACTATTTGCGCGGCGTGCTGCGCCAGGCACCCGGCGACCGGCTGCTGGCCTTCAACGAGGCTGGCGGCGAATGGCTGGGGGAGATATCGGCGCTGACCAAGTCGGGAGGCACCATCACCCTGCTGGAACAGACCCGGGCGCCGGTGGCGGTGCCGGACGTCTGGCTGCTGTTCGCGCCGCTGAAGGGTGGCCGCACCGAGTACGTGGTGGAAAAGGCGACGGAACTGGGCGTGGCCCGCCTCTGCCCCGTGCTGACCCGCCGGGGCGATGTGCCGCGGGTGAACCTGGACCGCTTGCGCGCCAACGCGGTGGAGGCGGCGGAACAGTGTGAGCGGCTGTCCGTGCCCGTGGTCGACCCGCTGGCCGACCTTTCGTCCGTGCTGGCCGGCTGGCCCGCTAACCCCCTGACCCGGGATCGTACGCTGTTCGTGGCGGCGGAGACGGGGGCCGCCCAGCCCCTGGCCACGGCTGTGACGGCGGCTACTGCGTCGGGGCGCCCGGCGGCGTTCCTTGTGGGACCGGAGGGGGGCCTCCATCCCGGTGAGCTTGACCAGCTTGCCAAAACACCCTTTGTTGTCCCGGTAGGACTGGGTCCACGCATTCTGCGGGCGGACACGGCCGCTTTCGCTGTGCTTGCCCTGTGGCAGGCGCTGGCGGGCGACTGGACCGCCGCCCCAGGGCAGGACGCGCGCCCGCCGTTCCGTTGAGAGTCCCGTTCCCTGTTCCCGGCCCCCAGCCGCGCTTTGATACCCAAGCCGTGTAAAGCCAAGCCGTGTAAAGAAGGACCGACCTGATGTCTGCGCCGCCGAAGAGCCCGGGTGCCCCCATCACCGACCGCCGCGAGCTGGTCGAATATCTGGAACAGGGCAACAAGCCGGCGGATGCTTGGCGCATCGGCACGGAACACGAGAAGTTCGCCTTCCGCCTGGGCGACAACCGCCCGCTGCCCTATGAGGGCGAGCAGGGCATCGGCCGCATCCTGTCCGAGATGGCGACCCGCTACGACTGGACCCCGGTGAAGGAAGGCGAGAACATCATCGCCCTGACCAGGGGCCAGGCCAGCATCACGCTGGAGCCGGGCGGCCAGTTCGAGCTGTCGGGTGCGCCGCTGAGCACCATCCACCAGACCTGCGGCGAGGTTTCGGAGCACCTGGCCCAGGTGCGTGCGATTGGCGCTGACCTCGGCATCGGCATGATCGGCCTGGGCTTCAATCCCAAGTGGAAGCGGGAAGATATTCCCTGGATGCCCAAGGGCCGCTACCGCATCATGCGCGACTACATGCCCAAGAAGGGCACCATGGGCCTGGACATGATGACCCGCACCTCCACGGTGCAGGTCAACCTGGACTTCAGCTCCGAGGCCGACATGGTGAAGAAGTTCCGGGTCAGCCTGGCGCTGCAACCCATCGCCACGGCCCTGTTCGCCAACAGCCCCTTCAAGGAAGGCAAGCCCAACGGTTTCCAGAGCCTGCGCAGCCATGTGTGGACGGATACCGACCCCGACCGCTGCGGTGACCTGCCCTTCGTGTTCGAGGATGGCTTCGGCTTCGAGCGCTACGCCGACCACGCGCTGGGCGTGCCCATGTACTTCGTCTATCGCGACGGCCAGTACATCGACGCCTCGGGCCAGGACTTCCGCGCCTTCCTGAGGGGGGAACTGCCGGCCTTGCCGGGTGAGCGGCCGCTGATCACCGACTGGGTGGACCACCTGACCACCCTGTTCCCCGAGGTGCGGCTGAAGCGCTTCCTGGAGATGCGCGGCGCCGACGGCGGCCCATGGGCCCGCCTGTGCGCCCTGCCGGCCCTCTGGGTGGGCCTGCTGTACGACACCACGGCGCTGGACGCCGCCTGGGACATGATCAAGGACTGGACGGAGGAGGAGCGGGCGCAGTTGCGCAACAACGTGCCGCGCCTGGGCCTCGACACGCCTTTCCGCAAGGGCACCGTTCTGGACCTCGCACGTCAGACGGTGGCCATGTCGCGCAGCGGCCTGGACAACCGGGCGCGCCTGGCCGGCATGGGCGACAACGAAAGCCACTTCCTGGACGCGCTGCAGGCCATCGTGGACAGCGGCGTTTCGCCGGCCACGGAGCTGCTGAACAAGTTCAACGGGGAATGGGGCGGCGATATCGATCGCGTCTACGCGGAATACGCGTACTGAGGCCGGCCGTTCAACGGACCTTGGTGCCTCGTGTTGTTTATGTGCCCCCGGCTATGGCCGGGGATTCCTCCCTATAATCGACGCCATCTGGCTTCCCCCCGGAAACCGTGGCGTCATTCCCATCGCGTGGTCCGCGGGCTTACGATCCAGGGACCTTGGTGCCCAGCGGACGGTTCAGCAGATCCTTGGGGTCGGCGTGGCCGACATCGTTGCAATTGCCGGCCAGGCGGCTGCCCGTGTTCACGCACCGCTGCTGGGCCGCGGCCTTGGGCGCGGCGGCACTGGCCGTCTGGGCGTTATCCGGCTGGGTCTGGCATCCGGCCGTGAGCAAGGTGAGGCCAAAAGTTGCTGCCAGTAACTGATAGTGACGCATAAAAACCCCGTTTGATGTGGATGACGCAACAAACGGATTTATGCGTACCGCGGCGATGTGGGCAACCAGTCTTTTGTCCGGAAGCGTTGCGAAATTGATACCGGTTTCCATCCAGTCCCGCGTCTGACGCATCCAGGCCGCAGGAATGGCCAAAACGCGCAAAGATCCCCCTAACGCGGCGGCATTCCGGACGGGTTGGGGAGGGTTTCCGGAATTTGGCGGGGAGTGGCCCGCGCGCCGGCTTGAGGTCGCGCCCGGGCTGTTCGGCGACGGTGGGCGCCTGTCGCGATGGCGGCGGAAATTCAGTCGCGCGTCGCAACCCGGGCATGGGCGCGCGCCAGCCAATCCGCGACCTCCTCGGTGATGTCATCCACCGAGGCTAATGGGATCCTGTAGGTGATGCGATCGCTGGCATCGGCGGTCTTGACCGGGCTCAGGGAAACGGCGCCTAGCGGCAGGGGCTCCCGGCCCAAGGCCAAGCCCAAGTCGATTCGGCCCTTACCCGCCGGCTTGGCCTCCGCGAACTTCAGCCCCGCGCTGAAGGAGACCATAGTGGACAGGACGGTGCTGGTTACATCCGCGCCCAGGCCCAGGGCCAGGGCGGTCAACCTGTCGCCAATGGGGCGCAGGGTCTCCCGCCCTTGATACAGCTTATTCAGCCGTTGTTCCGGCGATAGATCGTGGACCCCGCCCAGGGCGTGGGCCGCCAGCACCTGTGCCGTGGCGCCGCCCAAGCCGTAGGCCTGCTTCAGCCAGCGGGCGCAGGCCTTGGGCTCGGCCGGCCCCTCCGCCTTGATCAGGGTGGTCCAGGCATCCGCGTCCCGGCCAGTCTTGGCCGGCAGGTTGCGCAGGATGGCGGCCATCATCTCGTCCGGGCTCTTGCCCATGGCCGCCCTCCCTCTCGTCCGGTTCGGGCCGCCCCGGTCAGGCCGCGGTGCCGCCGACGGTCAGGCCGTCGATGCGCAGCGTGGGCTGGCCCACGCCCACCGGCACGCTTTGCCCCTGCTTGCCGCAGACGCCGATGCCCTCGTCCAGGCAGCTGTCGTCGCCGATCATGGTGACCTTGGTCAGGGCGTCCGGGCCGTTGCCGATCAGGGTCGCGCCCTTCACCGACGGGCCGATCTTGCCGTCCTCGATCAGATAGGCCTCCGAGGCGGAGAAGACGAACTTGCCGGACACGATGTCCACCTGGCCGCCGCCGAAGTTCACGGCGTACAGCCCGCGCTTCACCGAGGCCAGAATCTCCTCCTTGGTTCGGTCGCCGGAGCGCATCATGGTGTTGGTCATGCGCGGCATGGGCACGCTGCTGAAACCCTGGCGGCGGCCGTTGCCCGTGGGCTTCACCCCCATCAGGCGGGCGTTCATGCGGTCCTGCATGTAGCCGACCAGGATGCCGTCCTCGATCAGGGTGTTGCACTGGCTGGGCGTGCCCTCGTCATCCACGGTGATGGAGCCGCGGCGTCCCTCCAGCGTGCCGTCGTCCACCACCGTGACGCCGGGGGCGGCCACCCGCTGGCCGATAAGGGAGGAGAAGGCAGAGGTGGCCTTGCGGTTGAAGTCGCCTTCCAGCCCGTGGCCGATAGCCTCATGCAGCAGCACGCCGCACCACCCGGGCCCGAGGACCACGGGCATCTCGCCCGCCGGCGCCGGGATGGCGGCTAGGTTGACCAGGGCCTGGCGCAGCGCCTCATCGACATGGTGGCGCCAGGTTTCCGGCTGCATGTAGCGCTCATAGGCCAGGCGGCCGCCGGCGCCGAAGCTGCCGGCCTCCATGCGGTCGCCCTCGCCGACGACCACGGAGACGTTCAGGCGCACCAGCGGGCGGATGTCCGCCACGCGGTGACCGTCGGCGCGGATGATCTGCACGGCCTGCCACTCGCCGGTCAGGCTGGCGCTGACCTGGCGCACGCGCGGGTCGCGGCCCCGGGCATAGGCGTCGATGTCGGCCAGCAGCTTCACCTTGGCCTCGAACGGCACGATGGCCAAGGGGTTGTCGGCAGCGTAGAGGGCGCGGTTGGTGCCCACCGGCGGCTCCGCATAGGTGCCGCCATGGCCGGCCTGGACCGTGCGCACGGTGGCGGCCGCGCGCTTCAGCGCCTCCTCCGTCAGGGTGGAGGCATGGGCAAAGCCCGTGGTCTCCCCGGCCACGGAGCGCAGGCCGAAGCCCTGCGTGGTATCGAAGGACGCGCTTTTAAGCTTGCCGTCATCCCAGAACACGCCTTCAGACTGGGCGTACTCCAGGAACAACTCGCCATCGTCGCCGCCCTTCAGCGCGTCGGCGACGATCGATTCGGTGCGCCCGCGGTCCAGTCCGGCCCGGGTGAAAAACAGATCGTCGGTCTGGGCGAGCAGGCTCATGGTCGCGAAACTCCAAGGAACGGGCCGAAAAGCAGGGGCGGCAGCGGGGCCGGCCAACCCGGCGGGGCGTGACATCCATAACATGGCGTGTCGATGCCGCCATCGCCAGGGGAAAGGCCACCCTTCGAAGGCGGAGGTGGATGGGGTCGGGAATCCTCAAGCACGCCAAGGCTGTAGCGCCGGGCCGCTTTTGCGCCACCCTGGCGCGTCCGGCGGGCGGGTCAGTGCGCCCAACGGTATGCGCTGGGACGCGTTGTCCGCTTTACGTCAAGGATTGGGAACGTTATGGTCTGCCACGATGCAGGTGTCCCTTAACCATCGGGGGCGCTTGCGATGCTGGGTCTAAATTCCCGGACAGGTGCCCCGATCGCCGACGCCGTCGCCGCTTCGTCCCGCCGCAACGGGAGGTGGGGGCGGGGGCAGGTCGATCAAGGACGGGCCCCCATAATAAACGGGAGGATGGGACGGCATCCCGCGTTCGGTGCGGCGCCTGAACAGGGGGCGTGCAGGGCCGGCGTGGGTCACCAGGACAATCTTCGGGTGGGACGTGTCACGCGTCCCCGGCAACGAGAGAGTGGTAAGGGATGTCCGTACGCAAGAACGCCGCCGCCTTCGCGGCCCTTTTGACGGCCCTGGCGGGGCGCGCTTCTGTGGCGCTGGCCGACCCGGTGGTGAGCATGCCGGAGGCGGGCAAGCTGGGCATGCAGCATGCCTACTCGCCCGTGGCGGTGCAGCTGGAGAACTTCCACAACCTGCTGCTCTACATCATCATCGGCATCGTCGCCTTCGTGTCGCTGCTGCTGCTGACGGTCATGGTGCGCTTCAACAAGCGCGCGAACCCCGTCCCGTCCAAGACCAGCCACCACACCCTGCTGGAAGTGGCGTGGACCGTGGTGCCGGTGCTGATCCTGGTGATCGTGGCCGTGCCGTCCTTCCGCGTCCTCTACTACGGCGACCGCACGCCCAATCCTGAGATGACGGTGAAGATCACCGGCCACCAGTGGTACTGGTCCTATGAATACCCGGACAACAACGACATCTCCTTCGACAGCAACATCGTCTCCGACGGTGATCTCAAGCCGGGTCAGCCCCGCCTGCTGACCGTAGACAACGAGATGGTGGTGCCGGTGGGCACGCCCGTCCGCTTGCTGCTGACCGGCGCCGACGTCATCCACTCCTGGTACGTGCCCTCGCTGGGCGTTCAGTTGCACGCCGTCCCCGGCCGCATCAACGAGACGTGGCTGCAGGCCAGCACCGAAGGCACCTTCTATGGCCAGTGCACGCTGATCTGCGGCACCAACCACGGCTTCATGCCCATCGTCGTCCATGCCGTCAGCAAGGAGGACTACAAGGCCTGGGCCGAGAAGACCAAGACCGCCGGCATCGACGCGGGCCGCGCGTTCCTCGCGTCGCTGGAAGCGGCGAAAGGGGCCACCAAGACCGCCCTGGCGACGGACAATGGCGCCGCGCGCTGAGCCCGCCCCGTCTGATATTTAACCCCGGCAGAGATTAACGAGGGGAACTGGAATTATGGCGCACGCAGCCCACGATACGGCTCACGACGCGCATCACGACCATAAGCCCGGGTTCGTGAAGCGGTGGTTGTTCTCGACCAACCACAAGGACATCGGCACGCTCTACCTCATCTTCTCCGTGATCGCCGGCCTTATCGGCGGCGCCATCTCGGTGATCATGCGAATGGAACTGCAGGAGCCGGGCATCCAGATCCTGAACCACCTGTCGGCCGACATCGGCCAGCAGTGGAATGTGCTGATCACCGCCCACGGCCTGATCATGGTGTTCTTCGTGGTCATGCCCGCCGTCATCGGCGGCTTCGGCAACTGGTTCGTGCCGCTGATGATCGGTGCGCCGGACATGGCCTTCCCGCGCCTGAACAACATCAGCTTCTGGCTGCTGGTCCCGGCCTTCCTGCTGCTGGTTTCGTCCTCGCTGATCGGCCCGGGCGCCGGCACCGGCTGGACCATCTACCCGCCGCTGTCCTCCACCGTGGGACACAGCGGCCCCTCGGTCGACATGGGCATCTTCGCCCTGCACCTGGCGGGCGCATCCTCCATCCTGGGTGCCGCCAACTTCATCACCACCATCTTCAACATGCGGGCGCCGGGCATGACCCTGCACAAGATGCCGCTGTTCGTGTGGTCGATGCTGGTGACCGCCTTCCTGCTGCTGCTGGCCGTGCCCGTGCTGGGCGGCGCCATCACCATGCTGCTGGCCGACCGCAACTTCGGCACCCACTTCTTCGACCCGGCCGGCGGCGGCGACCCGCTGCTGTTCCAGCACCTGTTCTGGTTCTTCGGCCATCCCGAAGTGTACATCATGATCCTGCCGGCATTCGGCATCATCAGCCAGATCGTCTCCACCTTCTCACGCAAGCCGGTGTTCGGCTACTTGGGCATGGCCTACGCCATGGTCGCCATCGGCGTGGTCGGCTTCATCGTCTGGGCGCACCACATGTTCACCGTGGGCCTGGACGTCGACACCCGCGCCTACTTCACTGCGGCGACCATGATCATCGCCGTGCCGACGGGCGTTAAGATCTTCTCCTGGATCGCCACCATGTGGGGCGGCTCCATCGAGTTCAAGCCGCCCATGGTCTGGGCCATCGGCTTCATCTTCCTGTTCACCGTGGGCGGCGTCACCGGCGTGGTGCTGGCCAACGGCGGCCTGGACGTGATGCTGCACGACACCTACTACGTCATCGCGCACTTCCATTACGTGCTGAGCCTGGGCGCCGTGTTCGCCATCTTCGCTGGCTACTACTACTGGATCGGCAAGATGTCGGGCCGGGAGCATCCGGAATGGGCGGCCCACCTGCACTTCTGGACCACCTTCATCGGCGTGAACCTGATCTTCTTCCCCCAGCACTTCCTGGGCCTGCAGGGCATGCCGCGCCGCATCCCGGATTATCCGGACGCGTTCCACATGTGGAACCAGATCTCCTCCATCGGGGCCTACATTTCCTTCGGCTCCACCTTGTTCTTCGTCGTGATGGCCCTTTATACCCTGATGTTCGGCCGGCGCGTCGGCGCCGACTACTGGAACACCGGTGAGACGACGCTGGAGTGGACCCTGTCCAGCCCGCCGCCGTTCCACCAGTTCGAGGTTCTGCCCCGCATCAAGTAAGGTGCTGAGGGTGGCACCGGCTGCATAGGCGACGACCGCGCGGGAGGGGTGGCTTCCCGCGCGGTTTTGCCTGATTAAAGACGCCATCGGTTCCCCGCATGGAGCCGGCGACGTCGGATGAGATGCGAAGACAGATGACCGATACCGCCTTCGAAGGCCAGACCGCCCCCGACCAGGCCGCCAGCCTGCCGGGCAGCGTGGCCGACTACATCGCCCTGCTGAAACCCCGGGTCATGTCGCTCGTGGTGTTCAGCGGCTTGGCCGGCTTGGTGGTGGCTCCCGGCACCCTGCACCCGGTTCTGGCGGTGGTGGCCCTGCTGTGCATCGCCGTCGGCGCCGGTGCCGCCGGAGCCATCAACATGTGGTACGACCGCGACATCGACGCCGTCATGGAGCGCACCCGCGGCCGGCCCATCCCCCAGGGCAAGGTCAACCCGGATGAGGCGCTGGCCTTCGGCGTGGTGCTGTCCGTCGCGTCCGTCCTGCTGATGGGCCTGGCGGTCAACTGGGTGGCCGCCGCCATCCTGGGCGTGGCCAACGCCTTCTACGTCTTCGTCTACACCATGTGGCTCAAGCGCCGCACGCCGCAGAACATCGTCATCGGCGGGGCCGCCGGCGCCTTCCCGCCCATGATCGGCTGGGCGGCGGTGACGGGCGACGTCAGCATCGGCCCGGTGCTGCTGTTCTGCCTGATCTTCTTCTGGACGCCACCGCACTTCTGGGCGCTGGCTCTGTTCCGCAGCGGTGATTACAGCCGTGCCGGCGTGCCCATGCTGCCCGTGGTGGCGGGCGAGGCCGCCACCAAGCGCCAGATGCTGGTCTACACCCTGCTGCTGCTGCCCATCGCCATCGCCCCCCACTGGTTCGGTGTGGGCGGTATGGCGTACCTGGTGGGCGCCACGGTGCTCAGCCTGCTGTTCATCCTCTGCGCCGTGCGGGTCATGCTGGACAAGACCCATCGCGCCGCCAAGCAGATGTTCGCCTATTCCATCCTCTACCTTTTCCTGCTGCTCGCCATCCTGATCGGTGAGAAGCTGGTGGCCTGACGCCCTCGCCTGAGAGGGCCCCTCCGCATAGGAACCCTTACCGCATGGCCAACACCATCAATCCCACTGGTACCCCCGCCGGCACCTCCTCCGCGCCCGAGCCTGTCCTCGACGCGGCCGAGCGGGCGCGCCGCCAGCGTGGCAAGAACCTGGCGCTATTCTTCTCGCTGCTGGGCTTCGTGGCATTGATCTATGTCGTGGCCATCGTGCGCATGGGGCTGCACGCGCAAGGCCAGTAACCCCCTTTCCCAATAAGAATTGGGCGGGTGAACCCGCCATCGGCGCGCAAGGACGGCCGCCTACCGCAAAGGGGCGTCGTCAAAGCCAGGGAGGCGACAGGTTGGCTGACACTCCAGGTCCCGATTCCCCGCAGACCCCGCCCGCGCGGCCTGATCTGGCCCGGCGCAACCGGCGCATGCTGGTGGGCGCGCTGACCATCGTGGCCGGCATGGTGGGGCTCAGCTTCGCCGCCGTGCCGCTTTACCGGGTGTTCTGCAAGGCCACCGGCTTCGGCGGCACGACGCAGGTGGCGGAAAAGGGCGTCGACCGCGTGGTCGACCGCACCGTCACTGTTCGTTTCGATGCCGAAGTGAACCGCGAATTGCCTTGGCAATTCCGACCCCTTCAGAATGCCGTGCAGGTTAAGCTGGGGGAGGTGCGAGAGATCCGCTACCACGCCAAGAACCTGTCGGACAAGGCGTTGGTGGGCACCGCCACCTTCAACGTCACGCCCGACAAGGCCGGCATTTATTTCAACAAAATCCAGTGCTTCTGCTTCACCCGTCAGCGGCTGGAGCCGGGGCAGGAACTGGACATGCCCGTCACCTTCTTCGTCGATCCCTCGTTGGCCGACGACCCGCACATGAAGGACGTGGCCACCATCACCCTGTCCTACACCTTCTTCCTGGCGGCCGACCAGACGGCGGCAGCCGTTCAGGACCAGGCCGTCAAAGCGCGTCCGGGCGGCTGAAGCGTACCCGGGCAACGGCTTCGCCACCGTACAACCTCTGGACGGGCGGGGCAGGAACGTTTACCAAGGGAGTGTCCAGTCCTCCGAACGCGGGGGACCAGGGAGGGCACGAATAAGGACCGGGGCGGCAATGTCCGCCGATATCTGACGACCACCGCGTTGTTTTGATCCGAGGGAAACAAGAACATGGCTGATGTCCAGGCTAACTCCGCTCCCGGAAATTCTGAGGGCATAAAGCAGCCCTACCACCTGGTGGACCCCAGCCCTTGGCCCTTGGTCGCCTCCGTCGCGGCGGGCCTGCTGACCAGCGGTGCTGTGTTGGGCATGCATGGCCATGGCTGGATCCTGGCCATCGTCGGTTTCCTGGGCGTGCTGGGCGTCATGTTTGCCTGGTGGCGCGACGTCATCGGCGAATCGGTGGTGCGCAAGCTCCACTCCCCGGTGGTGAAGATCGGCCTGCGCTACGGCATGACCCTGTTCATCGCGTCCGAGGTGATGTTCTTCGTGGCCTTCTTCTGGGCCTTCTTCGACACCAGCATCTACTTCAACGAGGCGCAGCAGATCGGCCGCGTCGCCGCCAATGGCGGCGTCTGGCCGCCCAAAGGGATTGAACCGGTCAACCCCTTCGACATGCCTATCCTGATGACCGTCATCCTGCTGCTGTCCGGCACCACGGTCACCTGGGCGCACCATGCGCTGGTCGAGGGCCGCAACAAGGAAGCGGCCCGGGCCTTGGGCTTCACCATCCTGCTGGGCCTGCTGTTCACCTGCTTCCAGGCATATGAGTACATGCACGCCGAATTCGGCTTCGCCCAGAACGCCTACACCTCGGCCTTCTTCATGGCGACCGGCTTCCACGGCTTCCATGTCATCGTCGGAACGATCTTCCTGATCGTCTGTTTCTTCCGCACCCGCGCCGGCCACTTCACGCCCAAGAGCCACTTCGGCTTCGAGGCCGCGGCCTGGTACTGGCACTTCGTGGACGTGGTCTGGCTGTTCCTGTTCGTCAGCATCTACTGGTGGGGTTCCACGCCGCGCGGCGTGATCCCGCACTGATGCCGGGACCGTCGTTCCGTTCCTGACGGAAATGAACCTTGGACTCTGATGCCTCCACCGTCGCCCCGATCCTGGCGGGCTTGCGCTGCAAGTGTCCCCGCTGTGGTCGGGGCGATTTGTTCGTGGGTTTCCTCACCGTGGCGGAGCGTTGCCCCGTCTGCGGCCTGGAACTGGCCCGGGGCGACAGTGGCGATGGCCCGGCCGTCTTCCTGATCTTCATCCTGGGCTTCGTCATCGTGCCCGTCGCGTTGATGGTGTCCATGCGGGTGGATTGGCCCTTATGGCTGACCGGCCTGGTCTGGGGCGTTGTCATCCTGGGTGGCACGCTGGGCCTGCTGCGCCCGGCCAAGGGCGTGGTGTTCGCCCTGCAATACCGCTACCGCCGGGCCGAATTCGAAGGGCCCCCCGAAGACACGCCCGGACATGGCGCCGGGCATGGCGATAGTGACAGCGATAGGAATTCTGGCGCATGACTTCTTCGTCCACCGCTTCCCCCACCGGCGCCGCGCCTGGTCCCGTCGCGAAGGGACACCGGCGCTTCCGTCCGACCTTCTGGGCCGGCTTGGTGGCTGGGGGCGCCATCCTGTTCATGGCCGGCCTGGGCACGTGGCAGGTGCAGCGCCTGTTCTGGAAGCAGGGCATCCTGGACCACATCCAGCAGCAGATGGCGGCCGCCCCGGCCGAACTGCCGGCCAAGATCGATGATCCCAAGGCCTGGGATTATCGCCGGGTGCGCATCACCGGCCACTTCCTGAACGATCATGAGCTGTACCTGGGCGCCCGCTCGCTGAAGGGGGCCCCCGGCTACGACGTCGTTACGCCCTTCGTGCGGGCGGACGGCGGCGGCGTGGTGCTGATCGACCGCGGCTGGGTTCCCACCCAGGGCAAGGACCCGGCGCGCCGGCCTGAAGGCCAGCTGGAAGGCGAGGTGACGGTGGACGGCGTGGCCCGCGTGCCGCCGCCGCGTGGCTGGATGCAGCCGGACAATCTGGTGAATGACAATTTCTGGCTCTGGTACGACCTGCCCGCCATGGCGGCCAAGGCGGGGACCGAGGTGCCGGAGCCCGTGGTGGTCGAGGCCGGCGCCACGCCCAACCCCGGCGGCTTCCCCGTGGGCGGCCAGACCCGCGTCACCATCCCCAATGACCATCTGCAGTACGCCATCACTTGGTACTGCCTGGCCATTGCCCTGGCGGTCATCGCCTACTTGCGTTTCAGCCGGGTGGAGAGCGACTGAGGCTGCTTTCTTCCGGTTGGTTGGCTTTCAAGGTCGATAGGGTTGGTGAATTGACCAATGCTGAGAGAGCATTATAATTCTTCCACGATTCCTATTCGGGCAGTTGCCATGAAAAGCGCAGCAACCCACGAAATGACCGTTACCGTATCTATGCCGAGCGACCTAAAGGCGGCTTTGGACGCGGAAGCGATTCGCGTGCAGGTTTCGCCGTCTGACTTGGTTGTAGAAGCCGTACGGCAGCATCTGAATGTGGCCGCCCCGCCGTCTGGCGGCGACGATCGTAAAGCCGCATTTGCTCGCCTTCGCTCTTTCGCTGGTACTGGCGTCGCCATTGTCGGTTCGCAGAGTGACGATGAAATTATGCGCCGTATCCGGGAAGTTAGAGAAGACTGACGCAGCCAGAGCGCGTTATCAATTGGAAGCCTTTCAATTCTAAGCTGTGAGCGCCAGATGCCCGCCGAGAGACGCGTATATCTGGATGCAAACATCTTCATTTATCTTCTTGAGGGCACGCCGGACTTCCAGCGGCGTAGTCTTCACATATTTGACGAGATAGAGAGCTGCGGCGCCTCCATATACACCAGTGAAATCACGATCGCAGAGTGCCTAGCGGGCGCCCGAAAACAAGGCGCATCGCGCCTGGTGACTAGGTATATGAGCCTATTCACTGAACCTGGCGCCATCGAACTTGTCGAGGTCAGTCGCGTGATCCTCTTTGACGCATCCGCGATTGTCGGACTTACCGGGCATAAGCTGGTAGATGCCATACATCTGGCCACAGCGATACGGATGGGGTGTGAGGTATTGTTTACGAATGATCGGGGAATTCAGTCCGTAGATGACAGTCTTGTCATCCTGAACGATGCGGCTGCCTGGAAATATCAAGACTAAAAGCTTCGTGATTCAGCGCAGCTTAACTGGCAGTCAACCTGGCCGCCTTCGCCGCCCGAGTCTCCAGCCCGCCGCCGGTGGCGGCCGGCGGGGCGGCGGCGGTGTGGCTGGGGCGCAGCATCAGTTGGCTGACACGGAAGCCGCTGCCGTGGGGGAAGCGGCGCTCCAGACGGGCTCGCGCGCCCTCATCATCGCCGGCCCACAACAGGAAGCGGCGGCGCTGCCACGGCACGGCGGCGGGCAGGGCGCTGTCGGCGACGGTGCCGCCCACCTCCACCGTGGCGATCCAGGCGGCATCGGCGGGGTTGCGGCGCTCCTCCAGCACGAAGATGCGGTTTTCCGGGCGGGCAATGCGCTTGATGTCCTGCTCCAGCCGCGCGCATTCGTCCTGCAATGTCTCCATGGTCAGCTGGATGTGGCGGCGTTGCTGCTTCAGGCTGTAGGTGGCGCGCGCCAGGCGGCGGATGCGCTGGCTTTGTTCACGCTGCCGGTTCAGGGCCTGGCGGCGGCGGGTCTTGGCCTCGCTGACGCGGGTCCAGGCGCGTTCCCCGGTCAGGCCTGCGGTGACCACCACGGCCAGCAGGGTCAGCATCAAGGCGATCATGCGATGCTCTCCTTCTGCGCGGCCGCGTCGGCCTTGCCGCTGTTGGCCAGCTGGATGCTCAGCAGCACATAGCCCAAGGGTGCGGGAAAATAGCGCTGCAGGTCGCGCCGGGCGTCGGCCAGGTTTTCCGACCACACCTCGATCATCTGCGGGCCGGCCCATTCAGGGTCTAGCGCCACGGCGGTCTTGGTGTCGCCTTGGGCCTGCTGCACCAGGCGGTTGACCATCCAGGCGACGAAGCGATTCAGGCCGGCGTCCTCACGCCCCACCACACGCACCGGGGCCTGGGCGCTACGGCGCGCATCCTCCAGGTCCTTGTCCAGGGCGTAGCGGCGGCGGCGCACCTCGCCCAAGGCGCCTTGCAGGGCCGTCAGCTCGGCGCGCAGCTCCGCCTCGCGTCCTTCCAGCCGATTCTCGACCTGGGCACCCAGGGGCAGGCGGTCGAGGGCACGGCGGAAGTCCGGCTGGCGTTCCACCGCCGCCTCGCCCAACTTGCCCAGAACCAGAATGATCAGGCCCGCCACCACCGCCAGGGCGCCGGCCAGCATGATCGCGTGCATCAGCCCCATGGTGCCGCGGAACGCCCCTTCTCGAAGACCCCACGGCGTTCCGGAACGATGCCTCGTCCGGTCCATCCTGGCGGGGAATGTTGCTATTGAACGGCGGAGCCAAGCCCCGGCCGTCGGTTCTATTGCAGCGCAACCGAAGGCGGTTTCCAAGTGTCATTTCCGGGAAAATTGGATGTCCTGGAACATCGCGCCGGGGCCTTGACACGCCGCTGTTCTTCCCATGCGAATCACCCATGTTTCCGTGAGGGGCTGGCGGGCTTGCGGGACCTTGGCGCCACTGGCTACTGTAGGGGTTCGAGTTGAGCCAAGGGATGGATGCCTAGGGTGGATTATATCAGCACGCGGGGCCGGGCGCCGGCCTTGGGCTTTGAGGATGCGCTACTGGCGGGCTTGGCCCGTGATGGCGGACTGTATGTGCCGGCGGCCTGGCCGGTCTTCGACGCCAGCGCCTTGCGCGCCCTGCGCGGCCTCAGCTATGGCGAGCTGGCCACCCGCGTGATGGCCCCCTTCATGGGCGGCGCCATTTCCGAGGATGAGCTGCGCGCCCTGGTGCATGACGCCTATGGCAGCTTCGCCCACGCCGCCGTCACCCCCCTGACCCAGTTGGGTCAGGAGGATTGGGTGCTGGAGCTTTTCCACGGCCCCACCCTGGCCTTCAAGGACGTGGCGCTGCAACTGCTGGGCCGCCTGTTCGACCATGTGCTGGCCAAGCGCGGTCGTCGTATCACCGTGGTGGGCGCCACCTCGGGCGATACCGGTTCCGCCGCCATCGAGGCCTGCCGGGATCGTGAGCTAGTGGACATCGTCATCCTGCACCCCGAGGGCCGCACGTCCGAGGTGCAGCGCCGGCAGATGACCACGGTCCTGTCGCCCAACGTGCACAACGTGGCGCTGGAGGGCACCTTCGACGATTGCCAGGCCATCGTGAAGGCCCTGTTCAATGACCAGGCCTACCGGGATGAGCTGAACATCTCCGCCGTCAACTCCATCAACTGGGCCCGCATCCTGGCCCAGGTGGTGTACTACGTGGCGGCCGGTGTGGCCCTGGGCGCGCCGGACCGGCCGGTGGCCTTCTCCGTTCCCACCGGCAACTTCGGCAACGTCTATGCCGCCTATGGCGCCCGGGCCATCGGCCTGCCCATCCAGCGCCTGGTGGTGGGCACCAACAGCAACGACATCCTGACCCGCTTCTTCCAGTCCGGCACCATGGCCACCAACGGCGTGGTCTCCACCATCAGCCCCAGCATGGACATCCAGGTGTCCAGCAATTTCGAACGCCTGCTGTTCGACCTGCTGGGCCGTGACGGCGCCGCCGTAACAGGCGTGATGGACGGCTTCGCCGCCAGCGGCCGCTTCACGGTGGACGGCCGCCAGCTCGCCGAGGCGCGGGGCCTGTTCGACGGCTTCCGCGCCGATGAGCAGGAAACGGCGGAAACCATGCGCCGGGTGTTCGAGACCACGGGTTATCTGCTGGACCCGCACACGGCTGTGGGTGTGCACGCGGCGGCCCAGGCCCGCGCCGCCGGCACCGTCCCGGCCGAGGTGCCGCTGGTGTCGCTGGCCTGCGCCCATCCGGCCAAGTTCCCCGACGCGGTCAAGGCCGCCACTGGCGTGCACCCGCCGCTGCCCCGCCACTTGGCCGACCTTTATGAGCGTGAGGAGCGCGTGACCGTCCTGCCCAATGATGTCGAAGCCGTGAAAGCCTTCGTGCGCTCCAAATCCCGCGTCACGGGAGCCGCCCGATGAGCGACGGTGGCGGAATCCAGGTCACCACGCTGGACAACGGCCTGCGCGTCGTCACCGACAGCATGGCTGGGGTGGAGACGGTGTCGCTGGGCGTCTGGGTCGGCGTCGGCACGCGGGATGAGGCGCCCGAGGTCAACGGCGTCGCCCACCTGGTAGAGCATATGCTGTTCAAGGGCACGCCCAAGCGCGACGCCTACCAGATCAGCCAGCAGATCGAGGATGTGGGCGGCCACCTGAACGCCTACACCACACGGGAGCACACGGCCTACTACGGCAAAGTGCTGAAGGAAGACGCGGGCCTGGCCCTGGACATCGTGGCCGACATGGTGCAGCACGCCAGCCTGGACGCCGACGAGCTGGCCAAGGAGCGCACGGTCGTCCTGCAGGAGATCGGCCAGGCCGAGGATACGCCCGACGACATCATCTTCGACCATTTCCAGGCGACGGCCTTTCCCGGCCAGGCGCTGGGCCGCCCGGTGCTGGGCCTGCCGGAGATTGTGGAGAGGCTCAGCCGCGATGATCTGAACGCCTATGTCCAAGGTCATTATTCCGGCCCGGCCATGGTGGTGGCGGCGTCCGGCCGCATCGAGCACGCCCGCATGGTGGACATGGCGGCCGAGATGTTCGGCGCCCTGCCGGAGCATCGGGACTGGACGCACGAAAAGGCCAGCTATCACGGCGGCGATTTCCGGGACGAGCGCGACCTGGAACAGACCCACGTCGTGCTGGGCTTCGAGGCAGTGGGCGTCCATCACGAGGACAACTACGCGACGCAGGTGCTGTCCACCCTGCTGGGCGGCGGCATGTCATCCCGCCTGTTCCAGGAGGTGCGGGAGAAGCGCGGGCTGGTCTACAGCATCTACAGCTTCGCCAGCCATTTCGCCGAGACGGGCCTGTTCGGCATCTATGCCGGCACGGGACCGGAACAGGTGGCGGAACTGGTGCCCGTGGTCTGTGGCGAGGTCGCCAACCTGGTGGGCAGCATCCGCGAGGATGAGGTGGCGCGCGCCCGCGCCCAGCTGAAGTCCAGCCTGGTCATGGCCTTGGAAAGCAGCATGGCGCGGTGCGAGCAGGTGGGGCAGCAGATGCTGATCCACGGCCGCCCCATCCCGGTGGCGGAGATGCTGGCCCGGGTGAACGCGGTGGACGTGGACGCCGTGGAACGGTGCGCCCGCCGGCTGTTGGAGAGTGAGCCGGTGGTGACGGCCCTGGGGCCGCTGGCCGGCTTGGAATCGTATGACCGCATCCGGGCCCGGCTGGGCCATTGAAGCCGGTAAGGATGGGGCGGCGGTGATGGGGGTAGGGAGGGGCTTGCGGCGGTGATACGGCTGTTACATGCCGATATCCTAAGCACACCGGCCATCCGCCTGGACGGGCCGCAGGTCTACCTGCGCCCGGCCCAGGTCAAGGATTGGCGGGAGTGGGCCGACCTGCGCGAACGCAGCCGGGACTTCCTGGCCCCGTGGGAACCCACCTGGCCGGCGGACGCCCTGCTGCGCTCTTCCTTCCTGCGCCGGGTGCGCCGGCACACGGCGGAATGGCGCAATGACGAAGCCTACAGCTTCCTGATCTTCGAACGCTCCAGCGATCGGCTGGTGGGCGGCATCGGCCTCTCCAATGTGCGCCGCGGCGTGGCCCAGATGGCCACCATGGGCTATTGGGTGGGTAAGCCCTACGCCCGGCGCGGCTATACCAGCGAGGCGGCCAAGGCCAGCCTGGGCTTCGCCTTCGGCCAGCTGGGCCTGCACCGGGTGGAGGCCGCCTGCCTGCCCACCAACCAGCCCAGCCAGGGCCTGCTGGAAAAGGTAGGCTTCGTACGCGAGGGCTATGCCCGGGGCTATCTGCGCATCGACGGCCGCTGGGCCGACCATGTGCTGTACGGCATCCTGCGTGACGACTGGCGCGGTTAGAGCGCGCCCGTCAAAGCGCGCCCAAGGCTTTCAGAATCTCATGGTGGCGGTCGGCGCCCATACCCGTCCGCTGTTCCTGGGCCAGGGGCGACATGTCGTCGTGGGTGAGTCGCAGCGTGGGCCGGGCGCTGGCGGCGCCGAACTGGATTAGCACCGGATGTCCCAGCGGCGCGTCGTAGAGGCTGATGACGTTGGCCAGCGTGCCGGGCAGCGGCGGTTCCGTACTGCCGTCCGCCTCGTATAAATCCAGATAGCGCAGGAAGGTCGAACGCCCGACCTCCGCCCACACGCCCCAGCCGAAGAAGTCCGCCTGGTGGGTGAAGGGGATGGGCAGGACGCAGCGGATGAAGAAGCGCCCGTCATAGGCGCACACGTCCTCGGTGAAATCGGCGGCGCCCTCACGGTCGCCCTCGGGAATGGCCCAGATCGCGTCGGGCAGCTTCCAGGCCCATTGGGTGGGCAGGCCCTCATGGGGCTGGCCGCAAACACTGCAGACGAACGCCTCACTCATGCCCGTTTCCCTCGCCGTTGTGCCCCCAGGATATGGCAACGGCCCGGATGGTTTCCCACCCGGGCCGTTGTCACATGTGGGCCTGTTTCCGTCTTACCAGCTGAGGCGGAAGCCGGCGGTGAAGACGTGGTCGGTCTCATGCCGGCGGAGCGTGCCGTCGTAGTTGGCGTAGAGGTTGAGGTTGTTGCCTTCCTGCAGGGTCAGCCCACCACCGATGCCCAGCGCGTTGGCGCCGGTGTCGGGGCCGGTCACGGCGAAGGTGGTGCCGGCCAGCGCCGCCTGGCTGGTCAGGGCCCGGTCGCGGAAGTCGTGCAGCCAGGCCGCCCGCAGCGCCGGGGTGATCACCGTGCCGCCGTCCGTCTTCCAGCTGGCCGAGGCGCGGCCGCCCACGCTGCTCTGCAGGGCCGTGGCGTCCAGGTCCTGCAGCACCAGGTTCAAGGCGCCGGCACCCGTCTCGGTGAAGCCGTCGCGGCCCACCCGCAGCCACTGGATGCCGGCCTGCGGCTCCAAGGTCAGGTTGGACACGCGCACCCGGTAGCCGGCCGTGACACCGGCGCTCAGCTCGTCACCGGTGGTGTGGCCGAAGGCCGTGCGGCTGAGGCCGCCGAAGCCCATGGTCCGCGCCGTATCGTACTGGTCGTAGGTGTAGCCGGCGTTGCCGGTGACGAACAGGCCGTCGCCGAGATCCACGTTGCCGTAGGCCGACAGGCCGTAGCTGCTGGTCTCGTTCGACCCGCCCGAGGTGCTCTGCAGCAGAACGCCGGCCAGGCCCAGGGTCACGCCCGGCGCCACTGTGCGGTCGCCGCCGAACAGGCCGCCGCCGGTGTTGCTGTGCCCGCCCGCGGCGTTGCCGTCGCTGTCCACCCGGGTGAACGCCCCCAGGCCCTGGGCCCAGAAGTGCCAGCCTTCCTCCGGCGCCGAGCCGGCGGCCGCACCGCGCTCGTCCTCAATCACTGCGCCGTCGGTGCCGCTGGCCATGCTGGTGTAGAGGGTGCGGCCGACCAACTGGGCCTGCATCGTGCCCTGCATGCCGCCCGCCACGCCATCGCGCACGGCCGCCAGGCGCTGGCCCAGCACCTGGGTGGCGGCCAGGCCCCGGTTCAGGCTGTAGGCGACGATGTTGGCCTGGCTGCTGCCGCCGATCTGGGCCAGGGCGTCCAGCGACGCCCCCACCGTGGGCAGACCATAGAGCGCCTTCAGCACGGTGCCGAGGTCAGCGTTGCCGGTGCTGCTCAGGCCCGCCACCACGCGGCCCATGGTCTGCTGGTTGGCGCTGGCGCCCAGGCTGGCCAGGGAGCCGTAGGTGGGGGTGACGTACAGGTCGATGGCGTTGCTGCCGTACAGTGCCGTGAACTGCGTGCCGGCCAGCAGCCCGCTGCCGGGCTGGGTGATGCCGGCGAAGGTGCCCTGCACGCCGCCCGCGGCCTGCACGATGGCGAAGTCCGTGCCCAGGCCGGGGGTGTAGGTGTTGCTGGCGCTGCCCGTCATGCCGCGCAGGTTGGGCTGCAGCACCGCGCCGGAGCCGATGACGTAGCTGCCGCCCGTCACCAGGACGCGGGAGTAGTTGCCAGCCCCCTTGCCGGTGCCCGTGCCATCGATATCGATGGACAGCACCGACTTGGCTGTCTGGGTCAAACCGTTAGTGAAGGTCAGCGTGCCGGGCGAATTGCCCGGACGCAGCACACCGGCCACGGTGGCCGCCCCGGTGATGACGCCGGACCCGCGCAGGGTGCCGCCGCTGCCCACGGTGACGGGGCCGGAGGCGGTGCCGTTCAAGGCCACCAGGCCGCCGTTGATGGCCAGGGGCGCCTGCACCGTGCCGCCCAGGTTCAGGCTGCCGCCCTGGACCTGCACCGCCGTCGTGCCGGCGATGGTGGACCCGGCGCCCTGGGTCAGAGTGCCGCCGCTGATGGTGCCCAGGGTGGCGCTGCCGCCGGCCAGCGCGATGGTGCCACCCGTGACGGTGCCCAGGCTGGCGGAACCACCGCTCTGCGTCAGGGTGCCGCCGCTGATGGTGCCCAGGGTGGCGCTGCCACCGGTCAGGGCGATCGCGCCACCGTTGATGGTTGCCAGAGTGGCGGTACCACCGCTCTGTGTCAGGGTGCCGCCGCTGATGGCGCCCAGGGTGGCATTGCCGCCGGTCAGGGCGATCGCGCCACCGCTGACGGTTGCCAGGGTGGCGGTACCACCGCTCTGCGTCAGGGTGCCACCGCTGATGGCGCCCAGGGTGGCGCTGCCGCCGGTCAGGGCGATCGCGCCACCGTTGACGGTGCCCAGGCTGGCCGTGCCACCCGTCTGCGTCAGGGTGCCACCGCTAATGCTGTCCAAGGCAACGTCGCCGCCCGTCAGAGCGATCGTGCCGCCGCTGACGGTGCCCACTGCGGGCGTACCGCCGGTCAGGACCAGGCTGCCACCCGTCATCTGATCCAGTGATGCGGCACCGCTGGAGATGGTGGCCGTGCCGCCGGCCGATAGGCTGCTGCCGCTCACGCGGATGATCAGGTCGGTCTGGCCGCCGACCACCGTGCTGGTGACGGTGGTGGAATCGTAGCCCGGGGCCAGCGCGGTCACGCTGGCATAGCTGGAGGCGGCGTCGCCGGCCGCCACGATAGTGTAGGCGGCGCCGCTGGTCAGGCCGTAGGCGTATTGCGAGGTCAGCACCACGGTGGCGCCGCTGATGCTGGCGCTGCCGCTGACCTGCAGGCCGCCCACGGTGCCGCCGGCCTCCAGGACCGTCAGCGTGCCGCCCGCCTGGGCATAGTTGCCGGTGATGGTGGTGGGGGCCGCCAGCACAAGGCTGCCGCCATTCTCCGCCAGGGTATGGCCGGCGACGCTGACGCTGTCGTTCAGCACGAGGTTGCCGGCCAGCGTCACGTTGCTGGCCGTGCTGGACAAGGTGCCACGGGCGCCGCCGACACCCGTCAGGGTGCCGAACACTGTGCCGCTGCCGCCGGTGATGGACAGGTCTGTGGCGGCGGTGTGGACGATGTCGCCGGCGATGACGCCGGTGTTCGTGACCGGGCCTAGGGTGCCGCTGTCACGGATGGCCGCCACGGCGCCGGTGATGGTGCCGCTGTTGGTCAGGGTGCCGATGGTGCCGGCGTTGATGATGCCGGTCTGGCCGCCCTGGATCAGGCCGCTGTTGACCAAGGTGCCGATGACGGCCGTGGCGGCGCCGTTGTCGATGCCCGCCACCGTCGTGCCCAGGATGGTCCTGCTGTTCATCAGCGTGCCGATGGTGCCGCCGATGGGGCCAGTGGTACCAATCACTAACGATGTGGAGTCGCTATAGGGAGAATAACGGAAGACCCTACTTTCCACCGTCTGGCTGGCCGAAGCGATTCCATTGACGATACCGCTTTGACCGCCGGTGATCGTGCCGCTGTTGGCCAGCGTGCCGATAATACCGCCCCCGCTGGAGGAGGTCCGAATGATAGTGGTTTGGCGGCTGGGGACATCGCTCACGGAAAAAGAGAAATCATACAGGTGACCAATGTTGATCACGCCGTTGCCGGTGCCGCCGATGATGACACCGCTGTTGTGCAGATCACCGATGCGGTCGCTAGACCCGATGCCGTTCGCGCCGCCGGCAATGATTCCTGTATTGCTGAAGGTGCCGATGGCCAACGGCTGGGCGTCAAGACCCTCCGCCGAAGTAGAAGCATAGTGGCTTACGTCGATTGCCGTCGTGCCGCCCTTCAGTGTGCCACTGTTGCTAAGCGTGCCAATCCTGGACGACAGTAATCCCAGTCCCGAGCTTGCGCCAGCGATGGTGCCCACTGCCAGGTTCAGCAGCGTGTCCACGATGCCATAACTAATGGTGATCCCCGCCCCGGTGGTGGATGCGCCTTGGTTGGTGATCAAGCCCGCGTTGCGTAACGTGCCGACATCGGTCGCGAGTTGGATCGCCCCGGATCCGCCCATGCCGACCAGCGTGCCCTTTATCAGGTTGTCGAGCAGGCCGATAGTGCCGTGGAGTACCGTTAATGCTGCCTTGCCAGATATCAGGCCATTGTTGCTGATGGTGCCGACATTGACTTCGCTAAGATCGACAGCTGGTCCGCTGTCGACAACCGTCCCGGTCAGGACTCCGACCGCCATGATGGTGCCCGTGTTCACCATGGTGCCAATTAGCGGCGGGCTCGGCATCGAGGCGAAATAGTCAATATCTGCAATGATGCCAGCGTACGTGCCGGAAATTAAGCCATCGTTTATCAAGGACCCGACGTTGCCACCACTAATAGATAAGGCGGCACTGACGCCCGAAATTGTGCCGGAGGCGCTATTGGTCAGGTTGTTGATCTGGGCTGGGGCTATTGTCGTTCCATTAAACAGGCCCCCGTTGATATCAAGGCCAACATGGGTGCCGCCATTGATCACGCCAGCGTTGGTCAGGGTGCCGATCGTCGCGCCATAGATGTTGAGACCGTTATAATCACCGTTTACGGTGGCGCCTTGAAGATTGGCCAGAGTCCCGATGAGAACCGTCACCACGGGACTGGGATCGACGGAATAGCCGCCCAATATAGCGCTCTCAATATCAAACCCGTTGCCTCCGGCATTAATCCGCCCGGCATTGATCAGGGTATCTACTGTGGCGCCGCGTACAATGATGCCTGCGGCATTGCCAATGATGGTGCCGGTTGAATTATTGACCAGCGTCCCGATTGTCCCTGGCGTGATGTCGGTACCAAGATCCACCGCGGCGGTGATTTGAAGGCCAGCTTCCTCCCCCGCAATCAATCCGCTATTGGACAGCGTCCCAAGATGTCCCCCGGCAACCTGGATGCCGGAGTGGGTTCCGGAAATAATGCCTGTAAGATCATTGGCCAAGCTGAAGACCTGACCACCCACAAATGTCGCACCGTCATACCCCGTCAACAACGAGATGCCATAGCCACCGCCACCGATCAGTCCGGCGTTGGCGATGGTTTCAATGGTGGCACCACTGACCTGGATACCGTTGACAGCACCACTGATGGTCGCACCCACGCCGTTGACCAAGGTGCCTATGCTGCCGGGGGTCACCGTTGTACTGGAGGTGTTGGAGGCGGCGTCATAGACGCTTTCAGTCTTTCCGGTAACCACCACACCTTGCCAACCCGTGCCGATGATCTGGCCATCGTTCACCAGGGTGCCGATGGTTCCTCCCTCCAGCCGAATGCCTGTGCCGCCGGTAACCAGCGCACTGGCTGAATTGGCGAGGGTGCCCATTGTGGCCCCAACAGCTTGATAATGTCCCGTCTGCGCCACCGGATCGTAAACATAGGTTTGGTCGCCCGTTAAAGCGATGCCGACACCCCAAATGCTACCGCCTTGAATGGCGCCAACGTTGGTGAGGCCACCAATGCCCGTACCCCTGAGATCAACGCCATTGTATCCACCTTGGACGGTACCTTCGTTAAGAACGGTGCCTATGGTCCCCCCGTTGCCAAATTGGCTGATCTGGATCCCATAGTCGCCCCCCGTCGCCACCCCCGTATTGACGAAAGTGCCCAGCGTTCCGCCCGGTACCTCCAATCCGATATAGCCGCCGATAATCGTTCCGCTGTTGGTTACGGTGTCTGTGACAATCAGGATGTCGACACCCTTCAGGGCACCGTACGCTGTTCCGGAATTATTGATCTCCTTCGCAGAGCCCCAATCGACAATGCCACCACTGTCAATACCGGTCACAATGCCCGAATTATTGATCGCCTGGACGGTTCCCCAGTTAGTTATGCCTTCATGGCTGCCGGTAATTGTAGCTGTGTTATATACTGTTCCCACATATCCGAAATTAGAAATGCCACTGCCATATCCCCCGTTTCCGAGAATAGAGCCGCTATTGGCCAGGGTATTTAGCCTCCCCCAGATCTCCACACCATTCTGACTTGTACTATTAATAAAACCGGTATTTGAAAGCACGGTTGCTGAGCCGTTGACGGTTACCGCAATCCCCTGGCCGGTGCCGAGCACCGTCCCATTGACGAAAAGACTACTGCCCGACAGTTCCAAAGGTCCCGATGACCCGGTGATCGTCGTATCCGCCCGTGCCCCGGGTGAGGCCATCGCAATGGCTAATGCGGAGGCAGAAAGCAACAGGGCGTTCAAGCGGCGGGGAGAGGTTTTGGGCATTGGAATTCCCGAAATATGGTTTGGGGAGACGCGCCGAAGACGATGGAAATTGAAATTTGCGCTTATTTGGAAGATTTCATTGAAGAAATGCAATCTCCATGCCTCAAAGTGCTTGGAGATGAAAGCGCAGAATTGCGCTTGGTGGCGTAACCCCATTAGCCAGAGCTAGGTTGCTGGATCTGGGGCTGGGCAACGGCCGGGACGTGGTGCCGGGCCTATCTGCTGAGCCTTGAAGGGGCGAGCGGCGTGCCGAAGCGAACGGCATCACATACGCTGCCCGTTGCAGTGCACATTGCAACGAGCTATTGCCCCGAGCATTCCGCATTACACGAGGGCACGGCGGTCACCACATACCAATGGCTAAAGCGCCAGGGCCATTTGGCGCAGGGTTTTGCCGGGTATCGTTTCGGCGAATGGGGCGCTCGTAAACAAACGGCCCGGGTGGATGCCACCCGGGCCGTTGTGAGGCATGAGTCTAAGCCCGCCTTACCAGCTGAGGCGGAAGCCGGCGGTGAAGACGTGGTCGGTCTCATGCCGGCGAAGCGTGCCGTCGTAGTTGGCGTAGAGGTTCAAGTTGTTGCCTTCCTGCAGGGTCAGCCCGCCGCCGATGCCCAGCGCGTTGGCGCCGGTGTCGGGGCCGGTCACGGCGAAGGTGGTGCCGGCCAGGGCGGCCTGGCTGGTCAGGGCCCGGTCGCGGAAGTCGTGCAGCCAGGCCGCCCGCAGCGCCGGGGTTATCACCGTGCCGCCGTCCGTCTTCCAGCTGGCCGAGGCCCGGCCGCCCACGCTGCTCTGCAGGGCCGTGGCGTCCAGGTCCTGCAGCACCAGGTTCAAGGCGCCGGCGCCCGTCTCAGTGAAGCCATCGCGGCCCACCTTCAGCCACTGGATGCCGGCCTGCGGCTCCAGCGTCAGGTTGGACACCCGCACCCGGTAGCCGGCCGTGACACCCGCGCTCAGCTCGTCACCGGTGGTGTGGCCGAAGGCCGTGCGGCTGAGACCGCCGAAGCCCATGGTCCGCGCCGTATCGTACTGGTCGTAGGTGTAGCCGGCGTTGCCGGTGACGAACAGGCCGTCGCCGAGATCCACGTTGCCGTAGGCCGACAGGCCGTAGCTGCTGGTCTCGTTCGACCCGCCCGAGGTGCTCTGCAGCAGAACGCCGGCCAGGCCCAGGGTCACGCCCGGCGCCACTGTGCGGTCGCCGCCGAACAGGCCGCCGCCGGTGTTGCTGTGCCCGCCCGCGGCGTTGCCGTCGCTGTCCACCCGGGTGAACGCCCCCAGGCCCTGGGCCCAGAAGTGCCAACCCTCCTCCGGCGCCGAGCCGGCGGCCGCCCCGCGCTCGTCCTCAATCACTGGGGCGTCGCCGCTGGCCATGCTGGTGTAGAGGGTGCGGCCGACCAGCTGGGCCTGCATCGTGCCCTGCATGCCCCCCGCCACGCCATCGCGCACCGCGGCCAGGCGCTGGCCCAGCACTTGGGTGGCGGCAAGGCCCCGGTTCAGGCTGTAGGCCACGATGTTGGCCTGGCTGCTGCCGCCGATCTGGGCCAGGGCGTCCAGCGATGCGCCCACCGTGGGCAGCCCGTAGAGGGCCTTCAGCACGGTGCCGAGGTCGGCGTTACCGGCCCCGGTCAGGCCCGCCACCACGCGGCCCATGGTCTGCTGGTTGGCGCTGGCGCCCAGGCTGGCCAGGGAGCCGTAGGTAGGGGTGACGTACAGGTCGATGGCGTTGCTGCCGTACAGCGCCGTGAACTGCGTGCCGGCCAGCAGCCCGCTGCTGGGCTGGGTGATGCCGGCGAAGGTGCCGGAGACGCCCCCCGCGGCCTGCACGATGGTGAAATCGGTGCCCAGGCCCGGGGTGTAGGTGTTGCTGGCGCTGCCGGTCATGCCCCGCAGGTTGGGCTGCAGCACAGCACCGGAACCGATGACGTAGCTGCCGCCCGTCACCAGGACGCGGGAGTAGTTGCCGGCGCCCTTTCCGGTACCCGTGCCGTCGATATCGATGGACAGCACCGACTTGGCCGCCTGGGTCAAACCGTTAGTGAAGGTCAGCGTCCCGGGCGAATTGCCGGGACGCAGCACCCCGGCCACGGTGGCCGCCCCGGTGATGACGCCGGACCCGCGCAGGGTGCCGCCGCTGCCCACGGTGACGGGGCCGGAGGCGCTGCCGTTCAACGCCACCAGGCCGCCGTTGACCGCCAGTGGCGCCTGCACTGTGCCGCCCAGGTTCAAGCTGCCGCCCTGGACCTGCACCGCCGTGGTGCCGGCGATGGTGGACCCGGCGCTTTGCGTCAGCGTGCCGCCGCTGATAGTGCCCAGGGTGGCGCTGCCGCCGGTCAGCGCGATGGTGCCACCCGTGACGGTGCCCAGGCTGGCGGAACCGCTGGTCTGGGTCAGCGTGCCGCCGGCGATGGACCCCACCGTGGGCGTGCCGCCGGTAATGGCCAGGGTGCCGCCCGTCATCTGGTCCAGCACGCCGGCGCCGCCGGCGATGGTGGCCGTGCCGCCGGCGGCCAGGCTGCTGGCGCCGATGCTGATGATCAGGTCGGTCTGGCCGCCGACCACCGTGCTGGTGACGGTGGTGGAACCGTAGCCCGGGGCGAGCGCGGTGACGCTGGTGTAGCTGGAGGCGGCGTCGCCGGCCGCCACGATGGTGTAGCTGGCGCCGCTGGTCAGGCCGTAGGCGTATTGCGAGGTCAGCACCACGGTGGCGCCGCTGATGCTGGCGCTGCCGCTGACCTGGAGGCCGCCCACGGTGCCGCCGGTCCCCACAGCAGTCAGCGTGCCGCCCGCCTGGGCATAGTTGCCGGTGAGGGTGGTGGGGGCGGTCAGCACCAGGCTACCGCCATTCTCCACCAGGGTATGGCCGGCGACGCTGACACTGTCGTTCAGCACGATGTTACCGGCCAGGGTCACGTTGCTGGCGGTGCTGGACAAGGTGCCGCGGGCGCCACTGACGCCCGTCAACGTGCCGAACACCGTGCCGCTGCCGCCGGTGATGGACAGGTCTGTGGCGGCGGTGTGGATGATGGCGCCGGCGATGACGCCGGTGTTGGTGACCGGGCCCAGGGTGCCGCTGTCCCGGATGGCCGCCCCGGCGCCGGTGATGGTGCCGCTGTTGGTCAGGGTGCCGATGGTCCCGGCGTTGATGATGCCCGTCTGGCCGCCCTGGATCAGGCCGCCGTTGACCAGCGTGCCGATGACGGCCGTCGCGGCGCCGTTGTCGATGCCGGCGGTCGCGGTGCCCAGGATGGTGCCGCTGTTCATCAGCGTGCCGATGGTGCCGCCAATGGGGCCGGTGGTGCTGACGACCGTCGATCGGGACAGGATGGAGGCGGAGAAGGCGTCACGGGTGTAAGTGATGATGGTTTTGGGCCCGGCGGCCAGCCCGTTGATCAAGCCAGTTTCACCGCCGCTGATCACGCCGGTGTTTTTCAGCGTCCCGATGGCGCCGCCCACGGTGGTGGTGACCCTGGTCGTGGTGGCAACGGCGACCGGGGCGTACCACGGCGTGGTCGTGTAAGTCGTCTGGCCCGCTGTACCGAGATTTTGAATGCCAACGGCTGTCCCGCCTATGATGGTGCCGGCGTTCGACAGGCTACCGATGCTGCCGGATGAGATGACGCCCGTGGCGCCGCCGCCGATCAGGCCGGTATTGCTCAGCGTTCCAACACTGCCCTTGAAGCTGCTCGATGATGTGAATGAGCTGTAGCTGCTGACATAAGAATAGACGTGGCTGTTGATGCCGGCTGTAGCGCCGGTAAGCGTGCCGGCGTTGTTGAGAACGCCGATGGTGTCGTATAAGCCCACGGCTGCGCCAGAAGCCGTGATCGTGCCGGTGGTGGCGTTGGTCAAGGTTCCCACCAACGCATCGACGTTGATGGCCGACGCGTGTGTGCCGGCCATGGCGCTGATCAGGCCGGCGTTGGTGATGGTATGGATGGTCCCCTCGGCATCGATGGCCGCAATCGTGCCGGTGCCGACAAGCTGACCCCCCGCCTGATTGTCGAGCAACTCCAGCGCGCCTGTTGTAACGCTGCCTGTCGTGTAGCCGTAAACCGCCAGGGCAGAATAACCAGAAATGACGCCGCTGTTCTTGATGGTTCCGACGTTGACATCGGTGAAGTCAAGAGCCGCCCCACCCGTCGTTGTTCCAGTCGCCAAGATGGTGCCGGTATTGACGATGGTGTCGATTAGCGGCCGGTTTGTATAACCATAGGAGGCGACGCCGGAGATGCCGGCTAGCATTCCAGAGATCAGACCATTGTTCACCAAGGATGTCACGGTGCCCCGTGAGACCTGGACGCCTTCGGCACCCCCTCTGATTGTGGCACCGCCATCGTTGAGGATGGCGGTGATCGACGGTTCCGGGTAGGTGCTGTCGTAAGAATAGTAGTTGCTCCGGCCCAGGGCGACGCCGGCGTAGCTCGCGCCCTGGATGACGCCGGCGTTGTGTAACGTGCCGATGGTGCCGCCGCTGGCGGCGATGCCGGTGTAACCCCCGCTAATGACAGCGCCGGCAGCGTTGGTCAGGGTGGGAATGGTGGATGGCAGATACAGCGAACCGCAATAGGTTCCAAAACAGCCGGACACACCCGCAATCTCGAGGTCGATGGCGGAAACCGAGCCGGCAATGGTGCCGGCATTCGCCAAGGTGCCGATGATGCCGCCCGTCAAGCCCAGGCCGCTATTGCCCTGGATCGTGCCCGAAGCGCTATTCGTGAGGCTGGTGATCGACCCGGCCAGGATGCTGGACGCGCCGGACGTGTAGCCGAGGTTTATCGCCGCCCCCGTGGTGCCTCGGATCAAGCCGTTGTTCTGAAGGGTGCCGATGGTATCGGATAGGGAGAGGCCACCGGCCCCTCCGCTGATTGTGGCGCCAGCGGCGTTGATGAGGGTGCCCATGCCGTGGGCGAGGGTGGTGTAGCCGCTGCCGTAGTAGACCAGGGCGGTGCCGGCGCCGGACAGAATCGTCCCATCGTTAATCAGGGTGCCGATGCTGCCACCATTGAGGAGGATGCCGTTGTTCCCGCCGTAGATCGTACCGGTACTCTCATTGAGCAAGGTGCCGATGGCGGCGGCCGATCCGGAGATGCCCGTTCCTGTGCCATAGTAGTAAGAGCCAACAGTGCCGGCGATGATCAGTCCGGCATTGTCGATCAGGTCGCTATCGCCGCCGAGTAGGACGCCGTTGTTTTGAGCTTGGATGACACCGCTGGTGCTATTGGTCAGCGTGCCCAGCCGGGACCTGAACTGTTGTGTCGTGTAAACATAGCTCGAGGTCACCGAATCGAAGACGGTGGTTCCGAGATAGGCGGAAGCGGCATTGATACCGGTGCCCGCCTTGATGGTTCCGTCATTCTGGATGACGCCGATGGTACTGCCCGTCAGGGCGATGCCGTCGGCAGCGTAGCCGTTGGCGATGATTTGGCCGCCGGCCGTGTTGACCAGGGTTCCCAGCGTGCCAGCCACATCCGTCCAAGCGGAATTACGATACACCTCATTGGCGCGCAGATCGATGGCGGCGGCGCCATACGTTGAGGTGAAGGCGCTGGCGGCGGAGATGGTGCCGCTGTTGGTCAGTGCGCCGATGGTGCTCCCGCTGAGGGCCAAGCCATCGGTGAAGCCCGAAATGGTGCCGCCGGCGCGGTTGGTGATGGCGCCGATGGTGGTGGTGAGCGCGGTCAGCGCGTTCGTTCCGTAGAAGGTTGTCGTGCCCTGCATCAGACCGGCATTGTCGATGGTGGCAATGCTGCCACTGAGGATCACGTTGCCGAAAATACTGCCGCTAGCAGTATTGATGAAGGTGCTGATCGACCCAGGCGACGCATATGTCTGATAAGTGAAGATCGAACCGTTGTAGGTCGGGACATAGCTGCTAAAGCTGCCAACGTTGATAGCGCTGCCATTAAGCCCGCCGTTGGCGATGATCCCGGAATTGATCAGGGTATTGATCGTGCTGCCCGTGAAGTCGATTCCGCCGTACCCGGCAATGGTGCCGCCGGCGTTGTTGATCAACGTGTCGACGACAACATTCCGTACCGTGCCGGACACCGCAGAGGCGACGGCACCAATGACATTGCCGTAATAGGCATAAGATGTCGCGATAGTCCCGCTGTTGGATACGGTGTTGATCGTGGCATTGTTCAACAAAACACCCATCCAGCCGCCCTGGATGATGCCACCTGCGTTATTGGCCAGCGTTCCCAAGGCCGCCGGCGTGGACCCGTCCGTCGAACCGTGCAGGCTCAGCACAGTGCCTGAGAAGCCCGATACGAGTAGGGCGCCGCTATTGGCGATGCTGCTTAGGGAACCCGACGCATCGACCACCGCGCTGTAGGAGCCGCTGATCGTCCCACTGTTCGCCAACCCGCCCGATGTAATGCTCACCGGCCCGGAGTTGCCCGTAACGTTGATATCGGCCCGCGCCGGATGTTGCCATGAGGTGGCGAGCGCCAGGACGGAGGCGCCAAGCAGCAGGGCCTTGGAACGGGTCGGGGTGGCGGTACGCATGGCGGCAAATGCTCCTGAAAACATGGACAGTGTCGAGAATCGGTCCAGCGGCGGGATGCGCGCTGGTGGGGAGGTGGATTGCGGAGGAATGCGGGGCTTAGCCCGGCGGCACCGGGCATAAATAAGTCCGGTATGCGCACGCAATTGGCGCTCGCCGGCGCGCGGCGGAGCTCAGGTTAATGTGACCTGGAACACGCATATCGATTCACAGCCCATCTCTTATACATTTTGGCTGAGACGATATAGCAAATGGATAATTTGTTAATCCATTTTTGCAAATTTAAATGCGTGCAGCTGTGAGCCGCCGGCTGTCAACGGTGCGTCCGGAAGTGAAAATACAAGTGTAGCGCATCAATTCGGAGGAGAGGGACGCCCCGGGGCATGGAAATGCAGGGCGGTCGAGACTCGGGCGGCCGGACCTTAGCTCTCGTCGCTAACCGCCACGCTGGCCAGCGACAGCAGGATGCTGACGAGGCCGCCCTCGGCCACCATCAGGGCCGCCTGCGACGGGCTGACCCAGCGGCGTTCGCGCTGGCCTTTTTCCGGCCAGTCCTCCAGCTCCCGCTCCACCTCAAAAAGGTAGGCGTCCACGGCACAGGGCAGGCGCTTGCCCGTGGGCATGACCTTGTAATAGTGGAAGGTGCCCAGCGGCTTCTTGTGGATGGTGCCGACCAGTCCCGCCTCTTCGAACGCCTCGTTGGCGGCCACGCCGCGGGCGTTCAGCTTCTTCTCCGGCCAACCCTTGGGCACCACCCAGCGCCGCGTCTCCCGCGAGGTGATCAGCATCACCTGCAGCTGCCCGTCCTGCACCCGGACGGGAATGGCGGCGTACTGGCGTTCGGCGGCCTCGCAGCCCATGGCTGGTTTATCCGAAACGAGAAGGGGGGCGGCGTGGGGCAGGGGGTGGAACCTTGTCGCGAAAGGTGGTGTCGAAAAAAGGTGGAGGCAACCGCGGTGGCGGGGACGATCCCCTACGATCGTACACCCGCATCCTTGTTTCATATAATCCCTGAACGGTTGCCAAGCCGTAAACGTTTTCAGTCATCTAAGACCAAAATGTGCGCCGGCGCGCCCATGCGGTCGATAGGACGCCCATTCGGCCTATCCTGACCAGATGGTCAGGGGCGAAAAAGGGGTCGCTTTTACGGAAGGAAAAGGGGGTGGGGCCGACTCAGGTGCGCTTGACGGAGGTGATTCAGGGCGACGGCGGCAGGACATCGACCTGGACCAGATGGCCGATGACATGGGTGAAGAACAGTTCCGCAGCCTCCAGCCGCACCGGCACCACCGGGCCGCCCGGCACCGGCCGGCCGACCCAGAGATCGAAGCCGCGCGGCTTGCCGTCCGGCGCTGCGGTCCAGAAGTTCTGGCTACCGCGCCCCGCCGGCTGGAAGCCTGCTACCGGCAGGATGGCGACATGGCAGCCGATGGCGTCGCCGTCGAAGACCGTATAGTCCGACTTTTCGATATGGCGGCGGGGCCGGCTTTCCATCAGCACGTCATAGCGACGCCGGCCATCATAGACGGGCAGGCGGCTGGCGCAGTCGCCGCCCTCGGCATGGCGGCTGATGGCGACGGCGGCGCTCAGCAGGTCGACGGTGCCGGGGCGCTGGTCCGCCGGCACCGCGGTGGCGTCGTCGGGCGAGGGCGGTGGCGTCTGGATGAAGGTCACGGCCGTGTCGCGTGTGCCATAGGGGGCGGCATAGCTCAGCGTCGCGTCCCAGCTCTTGTCCCGCAGGGTGCGCAGGCTGTGGAAGTGGCGCGGGGCGACGCCGTTGACGCCGCCGAGGCGTCCGTCCGCCTCGGCCGCGTAGGACCATTTGATCAAACGGGCCAGCATGTCGCCGGCCTCGGCTGCCACGGTGACGCGGTAGTCCTGGCCCTTGATCTCCGTCTCCAGCGTCATGCGCCCCATTTTCAGCCCGCCGACATAGACGTCGTAGCCCAGGCGCAGGTGCTGTGGGGTTTCAGCCGTGTGGGCCGTCAGGGGGCTGGCCAGGGCCGACAGCATCAGCACGGCGGCGCGGACGGCGCGGGGAAGGGTGATGGTGGTCATGCCCCCATCCTCAGTTGTGAAGATGGCGGCGGCAAGGCGCGGCGAAAGGAAGGGCCCTCAGGCGTGCCCAACCTCGGCCGACAGCATGGGCAGGCTGACGCCCAGCTTGGCGATGGCCCGTTCCCACTTGGTGTCCATGTCGTCGTCGAACAGCAAGGTGGGGTCGGCCGGCACGTGGAGCCAGCCGTTGGCCTGCATCTCCTGGTCCAGCTGCCCTGCCGCCCAGCCGGCATAGCCCAGGGCCAGCAGGCACTGGCGGGGGCCGCGCCCTTCCGTAATGGCGCGCAGGATGTCAACCGTGGCGGTCAGCGCCACCTCATCCTCCACCCGCAGCGTCCCTTCGCGCTGGTAATCGGTGCTGTGCAGCACGAAGCCGCGGCCCGGTTCCACCGGTCCGCCGAAATGCACGCGCAGGCGGTCGTCCGGATCACCGCCGTCGATGCCCAACTGCTCCAGCAAGCCACCGGCGTCGATGCCGTCGAACAGCCGGTTGATCACCAGGCCCATGGCGCCGTCATCGGTATGGGCGCAGACATAGATAACGGTGCGGGCGAAGCGCTCGTCCGGCATGGCGGGCATGGCGACCAGCAGTTGCCCGGTCAGGAAACGTCGGATGGTGGTGTCCTTCATGGGCGGCGCCTTCCCTTGCCACGTCGGCCCCCTCCAGGGGAAGGGACCGCTGAGCACCGGCCCACGCGGCCGGCGCTGTCATACTGCCTATCCATGCCGCTCAGCGTAGCATGGCCGAAACGGTCCGTCGCCCCCGTGGGCCGCGCGTGACCGTTCCTATTCTGGTCATATTGCGCGCCGCCGGCCTGTGACAAGGGGTGGAAAGCCGTTTCCCTTGCCCATCCCGCCCCTGGGACATAGAACCACAGGGCCTGAACCATCCAGCACCTCCGGCATTTACGCTCAAGGCCAAACATCAACGGGAGTTCCAGACCATGACCATCCAGGTTGGCGATACCTTCCCCAGCGTCTCCGTGAAACACCTGACCGATGCCGGCATGCAGGAGACCAGCACCGACGCCCTGCTGAAGGGCAAGAAGGTCGTCCTCTTCGCCGTGCCCGGCGCCTTCACCCCCACCTGCTCCGCCAAGCACCTGCCCGGCTTTATCCAGAACGCCGAGGCCCTGAAGGCCAAGGGCGTCGATGCCATCATCTGCCTGGCGGTCAACGACCCCTTCGTGATGCAGGCCTGGGCCAAGGCCAACGACGTGGGCGACACGGTGTTCATGCTGCCCGACGGCAACGGCACGCTGACCCGTGAACTCGGCCTCACCATGGATGGCACCGCCTACAACCTGGGCCACCGCAGCCAGCGCTTCGCCCTGATCATCGACGACGGCGTCGTGACCCGGGTGGACGTGGAAAAGCCCGGCGCCTTCGAGGTGTCCAGCGCCGAGGCGGTGCTGAAGAACTTGTAAAACCAGCACCATAACGCCAGAAGGCCCGCGCCGGTTCCCAACCCGCGCGGGCCTTCCTTATGCCGTGCCGCCCAGGGCCGGCGCTCGAGGCGACCGAACTAACGTCCCCGGGCCTCCGCCAGTCCCTCGCGCGCCAACTGGTCGGCGCGTTCGTTCTCGGGATGGCCGGCATGGCCGCGCACCCAATGGAACACCACCTCGTGCCGGTCGGCCTGGGCGGACAGCCGCTGCCACAGATCCACGTTCTTCACCGGCTTCTTGTCTGCGGTCAGCCAGCCCTTGGCCCGCCAGCCGTGGATCCACTTGGTGATGCCGTCGCGCAGGTACTGGCTGTCGGTGTGCAGGTCCACCTTCACCGGCCGTTTCAGCGTTTCCAGCGCCTGGATGGCGGCCATCAGTTCCATGCGGTTGTTGGTGGTGTCGGGCTCCCCGCCCTTCAGCTCCCGCTCCGTGCCGTTCCAGCGCAGGATGGCGCCCCAGCCGCCGGGGCCGGGGTTGCCGCTGCAGGCGCCGTCGGTGAAAATCTCCACACGCGGGCTGGGAACCTTCTGGGGGGCGGGGGTGTCGGTCACGTCAGTTCCTCCGGCGCCAAGCCGTAATCGGCCAGGCCACGGGCCTGCTGGTGGAAGCGCAGCTTGTGCAGGTATTCCAACGGGTCCTTGCGTTTCACCAGCGCCCCGGCGGGTGTGTTTACCCAGTCATACAGCCGGGTCAGCAGGAAGCGCAGGGCGCTGCCCCGGGCCAGCAGGGGCAGGGACGCCACCTCCGCCCCCGTCAGCGGCCGCACCTTGGCGTAATTGGCCAGCAGCAGGCGCGACTTGGTGACGTTGAAGGCGCCGTCCGGCTCGAAACACCAGGCGTTCAGGCAGATGGCTAGGTCGTAGGCCAGCATGTCGCTGCAGGCGAAATAGAAATCGATCAGCCCGGACAAGGCGCCGTCGCGGAAGAAGACGTTATCCGGGAACAGGTCGGCGTGGATGATGCCCTGCGGCAGGCTGGGGCGACCGTCGCGGCCGGGCCACAAGGATGCCAGGGCGGCCAGCTCATCCGCCAGGGCCGCCTTCAGGCCGGGCTTCACGCCGTCTGCCCCATCCGCTGTCGCCGCCACCAGGGCGCGCCAGCCGTCCAGCGACAGGCTGTTGGGCCGGGGCGTGGCGTAGTCGGCCCCGGCCAGGTGCAGCTGGGCCAGGGCAGTGCCCAGGGCGGCGCAATGGTCCGGCAGGATGCGGCGGGGCCACATGCCGGTGAGGAAGGTGACGATCACCGCCGGCCGGCCGGCCAGCACGCGCAAGGCCTCGCCATCACGGCCGGGGACCGGCTGGGGACAGACGATGCCGCGCGCCGCCAGATGGCGCATCAAGCCCAGGAAGAAGGGCAGGTCGGCCGGGTTCACCCGCTTTTCATAGAGGGTGAGGATGTAGGGCCCGTCCGTCGTCACCAGCAGATAGTTGGAGTTCTCCACCCCCTCGGCGATGCCCTTGCACGAGATCACCTCGCCGATCGCGTAATCGGCGATGAACGCGCGCAGTTCCTCATCGGTGACTTCGGTATAGACGGCCATGCCTTGCGAGGTAGCGGGATTTCCGGCCGGGGTCAATGGTCGCGGCGGAGCGGACCGCGCCTTTTCCGGCCCGTCGCCAGGAGACGGACGGTGCTGGTGGCGAGTTCGGCGATTTAGTGGCGAGAATTGTCACGCTGCTGCGGCCCGCCATAGTCGCCAAAAAATTTTATATAGCAAAAACAATGAATTATCGTCCTGCTCCGAAACTGGCACGGCGGTTGCTTTTAAGGGGACATGGCCGACACCGCCACCGGCGACCGGCCCTCGAGACAACCGAGCTTCGCTCACGGAGACTGAAATGACCGACCTGACCATGATCGCCGCCACCCGGACCTTCACCGCCCACGCCGGCCACACCCCCCGGGGCCTGGCCGCCGCCATCCGGCACCTGCCGCTGCTGGCCGTGACCGCCCTGCTGTCGGTCGCCATCCTCAGCCTGTTCTAAGCGCCTGCCGTCACCGCCTCCGTCCGCCACCGCCTCATCTCTCAAGGACGCCTGCCATGGGACTGTTTTCCCGCCTCGGCGACATCATCGATGCCAACCTGAACGCCATGCTGGACCGGGCTGAAGACCCGGAGCGCCTGATCGGCCTGGTCATCCAGGAGATGGAGGACACGCTGGTGGAGGTGCGGGCGGAAGCCGTGCGCTCCATGGCCCGCCGCAAGGAGCTGGAGGCCCGCTACCGCGATGTCGAGTTCGAATTGCTGGAATGGGACCGAAAGGCCGAACTGGCGGTGACCAAGGGCCGCGAGGATCTGGCCCGGGGCGCCCTGGTGGCCAAGGCCCGGCTGGCCGATGCCGCTGATCCCATCCGGCGCGAGATCCAGGCCATCAGCGACAGCCTGGCCAAGGGCGCCGACGACGTGGCGCGGCTGGAGGCCAAGCTGGCCGACGCCCGGGCCCGCCAGGGCAGCCTGATGGCCCGGCACCGCAGCGCCACCGCCCGCCTGCGCCTGCGCAGCCAGATCCACGACAACCGTCTGGAAGAGGCGTTGTCCCACTATGGCACCCTGCAACGCGACATCGACCTGCTGGAAAGCGAGGCCGAGGTCATGGAGATGGGGCGCCAACCGCGCGGCTTGGCCGCCGAGATCGACGCCTTGGGCGACGACAAGGTGACCGCCGAGCTTGAGGCGCTGAAGGCCCGCGTGGCCAGCCGCGCCAACCCGCAAGGCTAAGCCCGCCCGCAAGGCCAAGTTTCAGACGACCCGCACACGACCGCAGCGCCCGCCGGCGCTGGGCTTCACTGAACACCGGCGCACCTCGCGCCTTATGAACACGGGAGAGGGGATTATGAGGAGCTTTCAGCGTATTTCCGCCACCATGCGCCGTCATCGCCTGGCCAAGGACCCCAGCCGCGCCGTCCTCTTCGGCGTCTGCGCCGGCCTGGCGCGCTACACCGGCCTGCCGGCCACCTTCATCCGCATCCTGACGGTGCTGAGCCTGTTCTGCTTCTTCGGCGCCACCTTGGTGGTCTATGGCGTCCTGGCCCTGGTGCTGGACAGCGAGTACGCCGACCGCGAGGACATCTACGTCAGCCGCAGCTTCTATCGCGCGCACTGGTAAAGGGATCGGACGGTTCGCGGGGGACCGTCCCGACCGGCCCCCGCCGCACCCGGGAATCCGGCCCAATAGGCCAGAGGTGCCCGGAAGCGCGGCGGGGGCCGGTTCCATTTTCAGCGTCCTGTTTTCAGCGCCCCGGCTTCAGCGTTTGGGGTTTGATGGCCAGGGGCAATTGGTCGAACAGGCTGGGCGGTTCGTTCTCCGTCCTGGCCTGCTCGATGGCCAGGATGCGGAACTTGGTGTCGATGCCGCCCCGGGCGGAAAAGCCGCCGGTGCCGCCGCCCACTGCCAGCACGCGATGGCAGGGAATCAGGATGGGAATGGGGTTGTGGCCCAGCGCCTGGCCCACTGCCCGCGCCGCCTCTTTCGGCGCGCCAATCCGGCCGGCAACCGTGCCGTAGGTCAGTGTCTCCCCGCGCGGAATGGCGCGGGTCACGGCATAAACCTTAAGGGCGAAGGGATCGAGACCGGCAAGGTCGAGGGGGATGTCGGCGATGTCCACCGCCTCCCCCGCCATCAGGGCCCGGATGCGGGCCCGGGCCTCGCCGATCACGGGCGGCAGGTCATGCTCCGCTGCCGCCATGGCGCCGGGGAAGCGCCGCGCCAGCCGGGCCCCGGCCTGCTCGGGCCCGCCCTCCGGCAATTGCGCGCCCACGATTCCATCCGGCCCCCATACCAGCGCGCAAACGCCGATGGCGGTGTCGAACAGGATGTGGGCGCGTGTCGCCATGAGAAGCCAGGAGGGAAGTCGGGGTTGAGGGACCCGGAATTACTCCGCCGCCAGGCCGCGCGGCAGCTTGAAGGTGATGTTTTCCACCGCCGTCACGACTTCCTCGATCTGGACGTCGTAGCGCTCACGGCAGGCCTCGATGACCTCCTGCACCAGGATGTCCGGGGCCGAGGCGCCGGCGGTGATGCCCAGCACCTTGACCTTGTCCATCATGGACCAGTCGATCTGGGTGGCCCGCTGCACCAGCATGGAATTGACGCAGCCGTGCTTGGCCGCGACCTCCACCAGTCGCATGGAGTTGGAGCTGTTGGGCGCGCCCAGCACCAGGATGGCATCCGCCTTCTCGGCGATGGCCTTCACCGCCGTCTGGCGGTTGGTGGTGGCGTAGCAGATGTCTTCCTTGCGCGGCCCGGCGATGGCGGGGAAGCGGGCCTTCAGCGCGGCCACGATTTGCACCGTGTCATCCACCGACAGCGTGGTCTGGGTGACGAAGGCCAGGTTCAGCGGGTCGTCCACCTGGACGGTGCGCACATCCTCTTCCGATTCCACCAGCAGCACCGCGCCCGGCGGCAGCTGCCCCATGGTGCCTACCACCTCGGGGTGGCCGGCATGGCCGATCAGGATGATCTGGCGGCCGTCGGCGAAGTGGCGTTCCGCCTCACGATGGACCTTGGACACCAGAGGGCAGGTAGCATCGACATACAGCAGTTGCCGGCTCTCCGCCTCCGCCGGGATGGACTTGGGCACGCCGTGGGCGGAAAACACGACGGGGCGGCCGTCGGGCACCTCGTCCAATTCCTCCACGAAGATGGCGCCTTTGGCCTCCAGGCCCTGCACCACGAAGCGGTTGTGCACGATCTCATGCCGCACATAGACCGGGGCGCCATACCGCTGCAACGCCACCTCCACGATCTGGATGGCGCGGTCCACACCGGCGCAGAAACCGCGCGGGGAAGCCAGGAGGATGTTGAGCGTCGGCTTGGTCATGGTGATTGGGTCTACTCGGTTCCGGTAAGCCCCGGGTACGGGGCCGATCATGGCGGCGGATCATAAAACGGCGCGTCTGTGGATCGCCAGCGCCGTTACGTTAAATCTCGTCGCCCTTCAATATAGGGACGGCGCAGTCGATGTCTTGTGCCGGTATGGCTGCTTCTCTATTGTCGCGGGGCCCCGACGCCGGCCGGCGTCCAACTCCAGACGAGCCCCGCTTCAATGAACATCCACACGGACACTAATATAGGTTCGCCCACCAGGAAAGGCACCCGCGGCCGCCTGGCCCTGCTTTTGGGGATGCCTCTCATGCTGTCGCTGGCGGCATGCGCCAACAAGAACGTCGGCTACCGCCCCGGTTGCCCGACCGTGGCCATCGTGCGCGACGCCTCTTCGGTGGGCGTGCCCGGCGCCAACGGCCAGCTGAGCTACACTGCCGTGATGCCCAACATCGAGGGCCGCTGCGAGTACAGCGAAAAGGGCGTGACCATGACCGAGCAGCTGCGCGTGGGCGCCAGCACGGGGCCGGCCTACACCGGCGGTCCGCTGCCACTGACCTATTTCGTCGCCGTGACCGATGCCGACCGCAAGATCCTGACCAAGCAGACCTACAACGTCACGCTGGACGTCAGCGCCGGCAGCGGCGGTTCGGTGGAGCGGCTGACCCAATTCATCCCGCTGAGCCCGGAAGTCGATGGCCGTTACTACGAGGTGCTGGTGGGCTTCCAGCTGACGCCGGAGCAGCTGGAGGCCAACATCCGCTTCAATTCCAAGCCGCCGGCCCCGCCGGTTGCGGCTGGGAAGTAAGGACGAAGGTATAGCGTACGGGTTCGGCCGGCCGGGCAGGGGCGCCAGGGCCGGGGAACCACCAGGAAGGCGGGTCGCGGGGCAGCGGCCCGCCTTTACTTTTTGGGGCCCGTTGGATTAGGGTGCGCACGCGAAGCTGATGACATCTCGCGGGAGAGACCGGCCCCCTGTGGGCTACCCGCTAGGACCGGCGCCGAAGGAGCAACCGCCCCCGGAAACTCTCAGGCAAAAGGACCGCGAGGAAGAAGCGCATCTGGAAAGCGGCCCGGCCTCATAGCAACGCCTGAACCACCCCCTTTGGGGTGGATTTCCGGTGTTGGAGGCCACAAGCCCACCGACGGAGTAAGCGGGACCCTCCTGGCGACAGGATTTGGGACCCGTGAATCTCTCAGGGTCCGGGACAGAGGGGGGCGAGCCCGCACGGAATCCGTCCGCGCGGGAGGAACTCGTCCGCCGGGAGTCCCAGCGCCTATGTCCAGTGAAACCGATTCGCCCCTGCTTGTTACTCCCCTGAACGCCCTGCACCGCGAGCTGGGCGCCAAGATGGTGCCCTTCGCCGGCTATGACATGCCGGTGCAGTACCCCCTGGGCGTGCTGAAGGAGCATCTACACACCCGGGAGCAGGCGGGCCTGTTCGACGTGTCGCACATGGGCCAGGTCATCCTGCGCGGCGACGGCGTGGTCGACGCCCTGGAAAAGCTGGTGCCCGGCGAGCTGAAGGCCCTGAAGGAAGGGCGCATCCGCTACAGCTTCTTCACCAACGACCAGGGCGGCATCCTGGACGACCTGATGATCGCCAACCGCGGCGACCACCTGTTCCTGGTGGTGAACGCGGCCTGCAAGGTGGCGGACATCGCGCACCTGACGGCGGGCCTGCCGGGCATCGAGGTGGAGTACCTGGGCGACGACCGGGGCCTGCTGGCCCTGCAGGGCCCCGTGGCAGCCACGGTGCTGGCGCGCTTCCTGCCCGAGGTCGCCAC
Organism: Nitrospirillum amazonense; assembly: GCF_007828035.1. Taxonomy (GTDB): domain Bacteria; phylum Pseudomonadota; class Alphaproteobacteria; order Azospirillales; family Azospirillaceae; genus Nitrospirillum; species Nitrospirillum amazonense. The sequence goes on from NZ_VITV01000005.1 coordinate 279,374, forward strand.
CATGCCCTTCATGTCCATGGTGAACGCCAGCCTGAAGGGTATTCCCGTCACCATCGCCCGCTCCGGCTACACCGGCGAGGACGGGTATGAGATCGGCATCGACGCCGACCGTACCGAGGACGTGGCCCGCCTGCTGCTGGCGGAGCCCGAGGTGACGGCCATCGGCCTGGGCGCCCGCGACAGCCTGCGCCTAGAGGCCGGGCTCTGTCTCTACGGCCACGACATCGACACCACCACCACGCCCGTGGAAGCCGGCCTGACCTGGGCCATCTCCAAGCGTCGGCGGGAGGAGGGGGGCTACCCCGGCGACGCCATCGTCCGCCGCCAGCTGGCCGAGGGCGCCGCGCGCTACCGCATCGGCGTCCAGCCCGAGGGTCGGGCGCCGGCGCGTGAGCATACCGAAATCCAGGACGCCAACGGCCAGACGGTGGGCGAGATCACCTCCGGCGGCTTCGGCCCCAGCGCCAACGCCCCCGTCGCCATGGGCTATGTCACCGCCGGCAACGCCGCCGTGGGCACGCCCCTGTCGCTGATCGTGCGCGGCAAGGCCCTGCCGGCCAAGGTTGCCAGCCTGCCGTTCGTGCCGCAGCGCTACTACCGCGGCTGATCCCCATCGCGCGGCCCGGCCGGTGCCGGGCCCGCGCTTCCTTGATGCCCGCCTTTTCCTTGATGAACGCCTTCCCCCGAGGAGCAGAACCATGACCATCCGTTTCACCGAAGACCATGAGTGGATCAGCGTCGACGGCGACGTCGCCACCGTCGGCATCACCACCTTCGCCCAGAGCCAGCTGGGCGACGTGGTGTTCGTCGAGGTGCCCGAGGCCGGCCGCGCCCTGACCAAGGGCAAGGATGCCGCCGTGGTGGAATCGGTGAAGGCCGCCAGCGAGGTGTTCGCTCCCGTGGACGGCACGGTGGTCGAGGGCAACCAGGCCGTGGTCGACGATCCGTCCCTGGTCAACAGCGATCCGCAGGGTGCCGGCTGGTTCTTCAAGATGACGCTGGCCAACCCGGCCCAGCTGGACGGCCTGATGGACCAAGCCGCCTACGACGCCTTTGTGGAAGGTCAGCACTGATGCGGTATCTGCCCCTGACCGAGGCCGACCGGCAGGAGATGCTGGCGGCCATCGGCGCCCCGTCGGTGGACGCGCTGTTCGGCGATGTCCCGGCGGCGGCCCGCCTGGACCAGCCCATCGCTGGCCTGCCCAACCACCAGGGCGAGTTGCAGGTGGAACGCGCCCTGTCGCGACTGGCCGCCCGCAACGTGCCGGCCGGCAGCTGCCCCAGCTTCCTGGGCGCCGGCGCCTATCGCCATCATGTCCCCGCCTCGGTGGACCAGCTGCTGACGCGCGGTGAGTTCCTCACCAGCTATACGCCGTACCAGCCCGAGGTGACGCAGGGCACCCTGCAGTACCTGTTCGAGTTCCAGACCCAGGTGGCGCTGATCACCGGCATGGATGTGGCCAACGCCTCCATGTACGACGGCGCCACGGCCTGCGCCGAGGCGGTGCTGATGGCCAACCGCGTCACGCGCCGCAACCGCGCCGTGCTGTCCGGTGGCCTGCACCCGCACTACCGCGACGTCACCGCCACCACCACCGGCGTGCTGGGCGTGGACCTGGTGACCCTGCCGGCTGATCCGAAGGGGATCGAAGACCTGGCGGCCGCCATCGACGACAAGACCTCCTGCGTCGTGGTGCAGAACCCTACCCTATTCGGCCATGTCGCCGACCTGACGCCGCTGGCCGAGGCCTGCCATGCCAAGGGCGCCCTGCTGGTCGTGGTGGTGACCGAGGTGGTGAGCCTGGGCATGATGCCGTCGCCCGGTTCCATGGGCGCCGACATCGTGGTGGCCGAGGGCCAGAGCATCGGCAACGGCCTGAACTTCGGCGGGCCTTACCTGGGCCTGTTCGCCACCCGCGACAAGTTCGTGCGCCAGATGCCCGGCCGCCTGTGCGGCGAGACGGTGGACGCGGACGGCAAGCGCGGCTTCGTGCTGACCCTGTCCACACGGGAGCAGCACATCCGCCGCGAGAAGGCCACGTCCAACATCTGCACCAACTCCGGCCTCTGCGCGCTGGCCTTCACCATGCACCTGTCGCTGCTGGGCGAGGTGGGCTTTACCGGCCTGGCGCGGCTGAACCACGCCAAGGCGGTGCAGCTGGCAGACAAGCTGGCGGCGGCCGGCGTCAGCGTGCTGAACCAGGGCTTCTTCAACGAGTTCACCGTCCAGGTGAAGGGCGATGCCGCCGCGCTGGTGGACAGGCTGGCGGCGGAACCCATCCTGGCCGGCGTGCCCGTTTCCCGCCTGCACCCCGGCCAGGCGGACCTCGCCGACCTGCTGCTGGTGGCGGTGACGGAGACGACCACCGAAGACGACATGGACGCCCTCGTTCAGGCCCTGGGAGGCAAGCAGTGATGAACACCCAAGGACGCAAGACCACGCCCGACGTCGAGTCGGCGGCGGCCACCGACGTGGGCACCTATACCGGCAACCGTGCCTTGGTGCATGAAGAGCCGCTGATCTTCGAACTGGATAACCCCGGCGTCACCGGCGTGGACCTGGAGGCGGCCCCGGCCGTCGCCAGCCGCCTGGGTGGCCTGAAGGCCCGCGAGGGCATCGGCCTGCCCGGCCTGTCGGAACCGACGGTGGTGCGCCATTACACGCGCCTCAGTCAGAAGAACCTGGGCATCGACAGCACGATGTACCCGCTGGGCTCGTGCACCATGAAGCACAATCCCCGCCTGAACGAGAAGCTGGCGCGCCTGCCCGGCTTCGGCGACATCCACCCGATGCAGCCGCAGTCCACCGTCCAGGGCGCCTTGGAGCTGATCGACCAGCTGGCCCACTGGTTGAAGACCCTGACCGGCATGCCGGCCGTGGCCATGTCGCCCGCCGCCGGCGCCCATGGCGAGCTGTGCGGCCTCATGGCCATCCGCGCCGCGCTGCAGGCCCGGGGTGAGACCGGCCGCACCCGCGTGCTGGTGCCGGAATCGGCGCACGGCACCAACCCGGCCACGGCGGCCTTCTGTGGCTTCACCGTGGACGCCATCCCGGCCGAGGCCAACGGCCGCGTGAGCGTCGAGGCGGTGAAGGCCAAGCTGGGCCCCGATGTCGCCTGCATCATGCTGACCAACCCCAACACCTGCGGCCTGTTTGAGCCCCAGGTGAAGGAGATCGCGGACGCGGTGCACGCCGCGGGTGGCTATTTCTACTGTGACGGCGCCAACTACAACGCCATCGTCGGCCGGGTGCGCCCGGCGGACCTGGGCGTGGACGCCATGCACATCAATCTGCACAAGACCTTCTCCACCCCGCACGGCGGTGGCGGCCCGGGTTCCGGCCCGGTGGTCCTGTCGGACGCGCTGGCGCCCTACGCCCCGCTGCCCTATGTGGTGCACGGGGCCGATGGCTTCCGCCTGGTGGAGCATGAGGGCGAGGTGGAGCAGGGCGCCCAGCCCTTCGGTCGCATGAAGGCCTTCCACGGCCAGATGGGCATGTTCGTCCGCGCCCTGGCCTATATCATGAGCCACGGCGCCGACGGCCTGCGCCAGGCCTCCAGCGACGCCGTGCTGAACGCCAACTACCTGAAGGCGCGGTTGCAGGACCTGATGAGCGTGCCGTTCGACGGCTACTGCATGCATGAGGCCCTGTTCGACGACCGCTTCCTGAAGGACACAGGCGTCACCACCCTCGACTTCGCCAAGGCGATGATCGACGAAGGCTTCCATCCCATGACCATGTATTTCCCCCTGGTCGTGCACGGCGCCTTCCTGATCGAGCCGACCGAGACCGAGTCCAAGGCCACGCTGGACCAGTTCGTCGGCGCCATGCGGCACCTGGCGGGCAAGGCCAAGGCGGGGGACGCCGCCCACTTCCTGGCGGCCCCCCGTTACACCCCCCGCCGCCGTCTGGATGAGACTGCCGCGGCGCGCAAGCCAGTCCTGCGCTGGGCGCCGCCAGCGGTGTAAAGATGGGTTCGGGCCACCATCATGGCCCGGCGACATCATTGGAAAAGGGCGGAATCCTTGGGTTCCGCCCTTTTTCCTTCTGGGCGTGGCCCATTTCAGGGTCTGCGCCGTTGGCTTACCCAATCGGGTTGCAGCGCACACAAATCGGCATTGCCTCAGGGGGGCCTAGCTTCCATCTCAATTTCGGCCAAATCTCCCGTCATCACTCACCACGCGGCCGATCCGACGCCGCGACCTTCCGCCGGGACCATCCCCCATGTTGACCGTTGCCAGCTTGCCCAGGGTTGAGATCGCCCGCCTGCGCCGTCCGGCGCTGCAGGCGTCCGGCTGGCTGGTCATGGGCCTGGGTGTGCTGTCCCTGCCCATCCCCGGCCCGGTCTCCACGCCGCTGCTGGCGGTGGGTGGTCTCATGGTGCTGCGCAGCTCTGTCTCGGCTCGCCGCCATTACGTGCGCGCCCGCGACCACGCCCCCCGGCTGGTGCGCCCGCTGTTCGGCCGCTTCGACGCCTGGCGCCATCGCCACCGCGCCCCGGTTCGCGTGCCCGCAAAGGTGCTGGCCGCCGCCAACGACGTCGCCGCCAACGACCAGGGCGAGCTGGCCTCGGTGACCGTGGCCGGCAACGCCTGAAGGACCTGAGTTCCAAAGTTCGAGGCAAGGGCCGTAGCGTGGATGCCGCGTCGCGGCCCTTTGTCTTTTCAACGCCTTGACCATTCCTCATTTGACCCGGACCATGGGCTTCGCGCATGGGTCGGATCCCATGCGGTACGCGGGGCCGTACGAGTCCTGAAAGGGGTTGGGAGGAAGCGCCAGGTGCGATCGGGCAACGCCGTCCTGTCAGGGTACGGGACCACCATATTCGAGGCCATGTCGCGGCTGGCGGGCGCGCACAACGCCATCAACCTGGGCCAGGGCTTTCCCGACGACCGGGGGGCGGAGGATGTGCTGCAGGTGGCCGCCCGCGCGCTGCTGGAGGGCAACAACCAGTATCCGCCCATGATGGGTTTGCCGGCCCTGCGCCAGGCCGTGGCGGCCCACGCGGCGCGTTTCTACGGCCTGGAGGTGGATTGGGAGCGCGAGGTGATGGTGACCTCCGGCGCGACCGGGGCGCTGGCCGCCTGCCTGTTCGGCCTGATCGAACCGGGCGACGAGGTGGTGCTGTTCCAGCCGCTGTACGACAGTTACGTCCCCATCATCCGCCGGGCGGGCGGCATTCCCCGCTTCGTGCGCCTGCAGCCGCCAGGCTGGACCGTGGACCCTGACGAACTGGCCGCCGCCTTCAGCCCGCGCACCAAGCTGGTGGTGCTGAACAACCCCCTGAACCCGGCGGCCAAGGTCTGGTCAGCGGAGGAGTTGCGGCTGCTGGCGGACCAGGTCATCGCCCACGATTGCCTGGCCGTGTGCGACGAGGTCTATGAGCACCTGGTGTTCGACGGCCGCCGGCACGTGCCGCTTATGACCCTTCCCGGCATGCGTGGGCGCACGCTGCGCATCGGCTCCGCCGGCAAGACCTTCTCGCTGACGGGATGGAAGGTGGGGTACGTCACGGCCGCTCCGGACTTGTTGCAGCCAGTGGCCAAGGCGCACCAGTATTTGACCTTCAGTACCCCGCCCAACCTGCAGGCGGCTGTCGCCTACGGCCTGGCCAAGGATGACGCCTATTTCGGCCTGCTGGCGGCGGCGCTGGAGGCCAAGCGCGACCGTCTGGCCGCGGGCCTGGTCTCCGCCGGCCTGCCCGTTCTGCCCTCGGAAGGGACCTATTTCGTGGTGGCCGACATCACCGGCGCGCGCGGCCTGCGCCGGGGCGAGGATGACGCCGATTTCTGCCGACGCCTGACGAGGGATGCCGGCGTTGCCGCCATTCCGGTCAGCGCCTTCTATGAGGAAGGGGCGCCCACCCACCTCATCCGCTTCTGCTTCAGCAAGCAGGACGCCATCCTGGACAGCGCGGTGATGCGGCTGAAGGAATTCTTTGGGCGGTAGACCCGGCCGTTGCGAGAGGTAGCGCTACCAGCTGCGGCGCAAAAATCAGCCGACGACCTGCAGGCCTCGGCGCTTGCGGTCAAAGGCGCAGCCGACCAGCAGGCGGGCCACTTTGCCGTCCGAGCCGCCCAGGGGCAGCACCACCAGTTCGGCGGCGGGAACAGTCATGGAGGGGATGGCCGGCAGGCTGCGGGTCTGGGGCAAGCCGTTGTCGGCGCACCGGCGCAACATCTGGGCGAAGGGCACGGTGTTGGGGGAGGGGGGCAGATCCTCCAGCTGCAGGCCGGTGGACTCGCGGCGCAGCCATAAAACGTAATCGGTGCCCACCCAGAGCAGGGTGAAGGCCATCTGGTTGGGTGCCACGTCCACCAGCATGACGCCGCCGGGCGAGACCGGCAGATCCACCACCTCGACCTCGGAACTGTTGGGAAAGGCGCGGTCGCCGCGCAGGATGTCCCAATAGTCATGCAGGAGGCGCAAGGTCGAATTCTGGATTTGTAAAGGGAAGCGGGAGATCGAGGTCGCGCCCCAGGTGGCAGGTCCAGTCATTCTCGTCTCCCATCCTTACGTTCTACATGAGCGTCGCAAGTCGATGGGGCTATAACATTTGAGCCCGGACGGGACGCAAAACGGCAATGACCCGTCCTCATCCCGGCATGGAATGCGCGACGGCTGGAATGGATCAGGCAGATAAAATCAGAAAGCCCAGGCCTGCGCGTCGCAGTTATCCCGGGAGTAGCCCCAACGGGGTACTTCGCAACCACCAAGTAAAAAAACTGCCGGTAAGTCGATGACTTACCGGCGAGTTGAACAGGGAGGCTTCACGTCTGGGAGACGTTGGGCCCGAAGGCCCACTCCAGGACGGGCATCCTGGAGGAAACATCGGATGCTGCGTCGCAACATCCGATGGCCAATATTTAATCTTTTGATGCCCCGTTTAAAGGGGTGATTAGCCGTCTCAGCTATGCGGTGGGCGCATGCGTCGCGGGGAATGTTTCGGCGACCTTCTTCACCAGGAAGTCGCGGAAGACCGCGATGCGCTTGGAATGGCGCAATTCTTCGGCATAGACGAAGTAGGCGTCGATGCGCGGGCCCGTCACGTCCGGCAGGATGCGGACCAGGTCGGGGTTGCTTTCGGAAATGATGTAGTCGGGGATGGCCGCGATGCCCAGGCCGCTCTCCACCGCCTTGTACAGGGCGTACAGGCTGTTGACGCGGAAGATGGTGTCGCGCTCGCCGCCCGGCGGATCGCCCAGGGCCAGCAGCCAGTTGATGTTGGGCACCGGCGCCTTGGCGTCGGACGGATAGGCGATGAGGTCGTGCTTCTGCAGATCCTCCACCGTTTCCGGGGTGCCGCGCTTCTCCAGATAGGTGCGGTGACCGTAAAGGTGGGTGCGCACCGTCATCAGGTGGCGCTGGATCAGGTCGGGCTGGCGTGGCGGCACCATGCGGATGGCGATGTCCGCCTCGCGCATGGACAGATCCAGCTCGTTATCGTCCAGCAGCAGGGTCAGCTGCACGTCGGGGTAAATCGACAGGAATTCCCGGATGCGCGGGGTCAGCCATGTGGAACCGAAGGCGACGGTGGTGGTCACCTTGAGCGGGCCCTTCGGGTGCTCCTTGCTTTCCGAGAGCATCGCCTCTGTCATGGACAGCTTGGCGAACACCTCGCGGGCGGTGCGGTACAGCAGCTCGCCCTGTTCGGTGAGGATCAGGCCGCGGGCGTGGCGATGAAACAGCGGCACGTGGAGGCTTTCCTCCAGCGCGCTGATCTGCCGGCTGACGGCCGATTGGCTGAGGTTCAGGGTCTCGCCAGCATGCGTGAAGCTGCCGGCCTCCGCCACCGCGTGGAAAACGCGAAGCTTGTCCCAGTCCATTCCCGGTCCTTATGCGTCAAAGACGTTGCGATCCCGGAGAGCGGGACCGTCGGAAATGACGGCCTCAAGCGGGCCGCCATGCAAAGAATATATACCCAGCTTGTCCAAGACGCTACCGATTGTGGGTGTCCACACGGTTAGGCCATAGACTGATAAGGCATTTTAGCACCGCATCGTGCCGTTTTGGCAACGCCCGGGTGGCGAATTCGCGAACGGATACCGCGAATTAGTACAAAGAAGGGCGCCGCCGTACCAAGACGGCGGCGCCCGCTTCGGTGACTCGGGTGAGTGCCGCGGGTGACTCAGTGGCCGCCCAGGAAGCGCTCGGCCTCCAGGGCCGCCATGCAGCCCATGCCGGCGGCGGTGACGGCCTGGCGGAAGACCTTGTCCTTCACGTCGCCGGCGGCGAACACACCGGGCACGTTGGTGCGGGTGCTGTCCGGGGCGGTGATGACGTAGCCCTCGTCGTCCATCTCGACATGGCCCTTGAAGATGGCCGTGGCGGGGTCGTGGCCGATGGCGACGAACACGCCATCCAGCGGCAGCTCACGCCCCTCGCCGGTGACGGTGTTGCTGAGCGCCAGGCCGGTGACCTGCTTGGGGTTGTTGAGATCGAAGCCGCCGTCGGCCGCCCCGCCCTTGCCCAGCACCCGGTCCACCTTGTGGTTCCACAGCACTTCGATCTTCGGGTTGGCGAAGACGCGGTCGTGCAGGATCTTCTCGCCGCGGAAGGCGTCGCGGCGATGGATCAGGGTGACCTTGGACGCGTGGTGCGTCAGGTACAGCGCCTCTTCCAGGGCGGTGTTGCCGCCGCCAATGACCGCGACTTCCTTGCCCCGGAAGAAGAAGCCGTCGCAGGTGGCGCAGGCCGAGACACCGGCGCCCTGGAATTCCTGCTCCCCGGCCACGCCCAGCCAGCGCGCCTGGGCGCCCGTGGCGATGATGACGGTGTCGGCCACGAACTCGTCGCCGCTGTCGGCCTTGGCAACGAAGGGGCGCTGGCTGAAGTCGACGGAGGTGATGACGTCGTAGACCAGGGTGGTGCCCACATGCTCCGCCTGCTGGCGCATCTGCTCCATCAGGTCGGGGCCCTGCACCGCCTGGGCGAAGCCCGGATAGTTCTCCACCTCCGTGGTGATCATCAGCTGGCCGCCCGGCTGCATGCCCTGGACCAGGATGGGCTGGAGGTTGGCGCGGGCGGCATAGATGCCGGCGGTGTAGCCGGCGGGGCCGCCGCCGATGATCAGGACCTTGGTGCGATGGGTGGTCATGGGAACTGTTCCTGGCAGGGAAGGGGACCCTCTGGATTGGGGGCCGCGCCCTCGCCGCCCTCTAGATATGGTGAGGCAGGCGTGATGTTTCACTCAGACGCGGGACGATACCGGCAAGCGGCCCCGGGCTCAACGCCAGACGTCACAGAGAGGGCCATCCAGCCTTGCGAAGGTGCGGGGGCTGGGGGCGCCAAGGGTGCGGCCATTCCCCCATGGCGGCGGCCGCCCTCATGCACTACATGAGGGGGATGGGTTTGCGGATGAACTACGGAACGGCGGCGGTTATGGGCGGTTTCAGGAAATGGGCGGCGGGTCTCGTGGCGCTCGCCGGCTTGGCGGTCTCCCCCGCATGGTCCGCCCCGGTGCAGACCGAGCACACCGTCAGCCAGCTGGTGGCCGAGGGCCCCGCCGTTCCCGGCCAGCCGCTGTGGGTGGCGCTGGACCAGAAGCTGCAGGACGGCTGGCATACTTATTGGATCAATCCCGGCGACTCGGGCCTGCCGACAGAGGTCAACTGGACCCTGCCGGCCGGCTGGAAGGCCGGTCCGCTGAACTTCCCGGCCCCGCACCGTTTCACCACCGGCCCGCTGGTCAACTACGGCTATGAAAAGGCGACCCGCGTCCTGGCGCGCCTGGACGTGCCGGCCGATGCCAAGCCGGGCGGCACCGTCACCCTGACGGCCGCCGCCAACTGGCTGATCTGCGCCGACGTCTGCGTGCCCGAGGATGCCACCCTGACCCTGGACGTGCCGGTCGCCGCCCCAGGGGCCACCAGCGGCACCCCTGACCCGGCGGTGGCGCCGATGTTCGCGGAGGCGCGGGCGGCCCTGCCGGTGCCCAGCCCCTACACCGCCAGCGTCAGCGCCACCAAGACCGCCGTCACCGTGCGCCTGGCTGCCCCTGGCCTGACGGCCGACCAGGTCAAGGACGCCTACTTCTTCGCCGAGAACCCCGACCTGGTGGAGGCGGGCGCGCCGCAGCAGCTGGCCGTCACCAAGGATGGCCTGACCCTGACCCTGAAGCCCACCGGCCGCGCCACGCCCGGCCCGGTGAACGGCATCCTGGAGGTGACGGAACTGGTGAACGGCCAGCCCACCACCCAGGCGCTGGCCATCGCCATCCCCGCCGATGGCGTGGGGGCCGCACCGGCCGGCGGTGGTGTGGCGGCGGATACCGGCAGCGCGCCCGTCCTGCCCCTGTGGCAGGCGGTGCTGTTCGCCTGCCTGGGGGGCATGGTCCTGAACCTGATGCCCTGCGTCTTCCCTGTGCTGTCGATGAAGGCCATGGCCCTGGTGCGCCACCAGGGCGCCCATGCCCGCCTGCACGGCCTGGTCTACACCGCAGGCGTGCTGGCCTGCTTTGCCGCCATCGCCATCGTACTGATGGCCTTGCGCGCCGGCGGGCAGGAGATCGGCTGGGGTTTCCAGCTGCAGTCGCCCCTGGTGGTGGCGGTGCTGGCCTATGTCATGCTGCTGCTGGGCCTCAGCATGTCGGGCGTCTTCACCGTGGGCGACCAGTTCATGGGTGTGGGGCAAGGGCTGACCCAGGGGGACGGCTATGCCGGCTCCTTCTTCACCGGCGTGCTGGCTTCCGTCGTCGCCACGCCGTGCACGGCGCCCTTCATGGGGGCGGCCGTGGGCTACGCCCTGGTCCAGCCGTGGTATGTGGCGCTGGCCGTCTTCCTGGCCCTGGGCTTCGGCATGGCCTTGCCCTTCCTGGCGCTGGCCTGCAGCCCCTGGCTGCTGCGCCACCTGCCCAAGCCCGGCGCGTGGATGGAGCGGCTGAAGCAGGTGCTGGCCTTCCCCCTGTACGGCTCCGCCGCCTGGCTGGTCTGGGTGTTCGCGGTGCAGGTGGGGGCGCCCGGCATGACCGGCATCCTGGTCGGCCTGGTGCTGGTGGGCTTCGCCGCCTGGCTTTATGGCGTCACGCATTATGCCGAGGGCTGGGGCCGGCGCGGCGGTGCCCTGGCCGCCCTGGTGGCGCTGGTGCTGGCCGTCGCCGCCGTGTTGCCCCAGGCGGGAGGCAACGCGGCCTCGGCGGGCGGCCCGGTGGCGGGTGGCAAGGCCGTGGCCATGACGGACGGCTTCGAGGCGTTCTCCCCCGCGACGCTGGACAAGTTGCGCGCCGACGGCCGGCCGGTGCTGGTGGACTTCACCGCCGCCTGGTGCATCACCTGCCTGGTGAACGAGCGCGTGGCCCTGTCCAGCGACACGGTGCACCAGGCGCTGAAGGGTCACAACGTGGCCCTGCTGAAGGGCGATTGGACCAACCGTGATGCCGAGATCACCCGCGTGCTGCAGGCCCACGGCCGCAGCGGCGTGCCCCTCTACCTGTTCTACCGCCCCGGCCAGGCCGAGCCGGACGTCTGGCCCCAGATCCTGACCGAGGCCCAAGTGCTGGAGGCTGTGGGCACCCTGCCGAAGCAGAGCGCCAGCGCGCAGTAACGTCCCGGTGCGTCAATGAAAAAGGGCCGACGGAGCGATCCGCCGGCCCTTTTTCTTTGGTCCTTTCCCCTGCCTGTACAATCTTATGAGGGTGATCAGGATAGGGGCGTGTCGATGGTGGGCGTCTGGTCGGTGGAAATAATGACCTTTGTTGCCGCCCTTTATTGTCTGGTGCGCGGCCTGTTGGACCTGCGGCAGAAGCGTTACGTCTGGGGCGTGCTGGGCCTTTTGTGTGGGGTAGGTGTTCTCGTTATGCCTATCCACACACATGCGGTCCCGTGGACCTCTCCAACGGACACTCAGAACCCGAACATGTGATCCAGCGCGAAGGCCCCCTGGGCGCCGTCGCGGATCAAACCGTGATAGCCGAACAGGCGGCAGGTGGTGTCGCGGATCAGGACGTAGGCGTCGCGGCCCGCTTCCTTGACCTCGCTGCTCGTGAAGGTCTGGCCCACGCGGAAGTGGAAGCTGCCGGAGCAGGCGATGGCGACCGTGCGGCGGGCGACCTCCTCCCCATCCTTGGTCATCAGGATCAGGGCGGTGTTCGAGCGCGTATTCCACGGCGTGCTGGCCGGGTAGATCAGGTGGCACAGCGTGTCCACGTCCGCCGCCATGCCGGTGCGCAGGAACAGGCGGGTGGACAGGCCCGGCGCCCGGCCGGAATAGGACTGCGGCTCGTTCTTATAAGTCAGCACCGTGTTGAACATGTGGGCGCCGAAGCTGGTCTCCGCCGTGTGGCCGCTGACACCGTCCTCATAGCGGAACAGGGCGTGCAGCCAGCCGTCGGCGTCGTTCTCGCCGGCGGCGAAGTCGTAGATCAGCTCCAGATGGCCATAGCCGGAGGGCAGGCTCTTGCCGTCCAGGATGTCGGCCGCCTCGAACACCGTCTCATGGTTGCGGGGCAGGCGGCCCAGGTCGCGGCGGGCGACTTCCGTGCCGTCGGCGTCATAGACGATGGCGGTCAGCGGTAGGTGGTTTTGCGTGGTGCCCATGGGCGTGGGCAGGGCGATGGTGCGAAAGCGGCCGGCCGGGAAGATGGGGGCGGGCAGGATGAAGCCTTTGCCCATCAGGTTGGTCAGGGTGGCCAGCTTGGGGTCCGGCTTCAGATCCACGCGTTCCACGTTCGGGTGGGCGATGCGATGGCGGGTGGCGCCGGCGGCGTCGGTGCGGATGACCTCGTAGCGCGGGCGGACGAAGTGCTTCCCGGCGCGGATTTCCACCTGCTGCGGCCAGCGGGCGTCGGGCAGCAGGCTGGCCACGTCCAGGGCGTAGGTGGCGTAGGGCCCGACCTCGCGGTCCAGTTCCACCGCCGAGTCATGGCCCATCAGGTTCAGGGCGACGGCGCCGGCGGGGATGGGGCAGGGATGGCTGTTCTGCACCCACAGGATCACCCGCTCGTCCGCGCGCGGGGCGGGCAGGCCGGCGTAGAAGTCCGACGGCCAGGCGTTGGCGTCATGGGTGCAGGACAGGGTGTCCGCGGCGTCGCCATAGGTGTCCAGCGCGTACTTCACCACATCGTGGCCGGCGGCGCCCACCACATGGATGAACAGCTGGCCGGTGAATTCGGGCAGGTCGAACTTCTTGCGAACCTGGGCGCTGTCGATCACCACGGTGCCGTCGGCGCCGGGCAGATCCTGCGTCCAGCGCGCCAGCACCTGTCCGTCCTCGCCGAACAGGCAAAGCCAGAGATAAGGCTCGGCGGCGCCATAGCTGGACCAGTAGTTGGCCGTGACCACGCGGGTGTGGTGGCCGGCGCCATCGCGGAAGAAGGCGTAGTTGGTGGCGAAGTTCAGCGGCGCCAGATAGGTGCGGCGGTCAGTCAGCAACTCGGCCGGCAGCTTCAGCGGATCCAGGGAGAAGATCTTGGCGCCGGCGGGGATCAGGTGTCGGATGTGGGCCACCAGGCGATCAGCATCAAAGGCTGCCACGAACACGGCGTCGACGGCCGTGCCCGCCAGGGCGGTCACCGGCTGGGCCGGGCGGCCCAGCAACGGCTGGCCGATCTGATCCACGTTCTGGGCGTAGACCGCCGCCACGTCCACCGCGCCCTCGGGCCCAGTGAGGTGGTGGATCTCGTCGAACGGCTCCAGCATGTTCAGCGGATCGTAGACGGCGACCCGGCCCGCCGCCCGCAGATCGGCCAGCAGCGCCCGCGCCGGTTCCGCCGCCAGCGGATGGCCGATGGCCTTGAAGTAGCTGCTGCCGCCGGTGACGTTGCTGAAGGTTTCGATCTTGAGGGGCATGGACGGGTCCAAATGACGAGGGGCCCGCCGGCCCTCAAGCAGGCCGGCGGTGACGCATCAGGGCGTTATACGGGCAGACGCGCCGTTTTCACAGATTCAGCGGAAGGGGTTCAGGCGCTTCATCTTGGCCGACAGGGCGTGGCGGAATTGTTCCCGCTTCACCACGCCATCGTCCTGTACCCAGTTCAGCTGGATGACACGGCGCGGGCCGACGAAGCTGGTGTGGCCGTGCCAGGCGTTGGGACCGTTCAGGAAGGCCAGCAGGGTGCCCTCGGCCGGCGGGATCTCGGTCACCGCGTTGTCCAGGCTTTCCGGGCCGCGCAGCAGGCGCAGGCGCCCGTCCGACGTCTCCCAGGACGGGTTCATGTAGAGAAGGACGGTGATGATCTTGCTCTTGCTATCCACATGGATTTGGCCGTCCTGGGCCTTGGCCCGGCCGCGCACCGTCACCATGGTGGGGTGGCCGGTCAGGTCGATGCCGAACTTCTCCTCGAACGCCGCCGTCATGGCCGGGCCCTGAATTTCCTCCAGCAGCGCCGCGAAGGCGGGGCCAAAGCTCAGTTCCCGCGCGGGGAAGCTGCCGGCCTGCTCGATCTCTGGGAAATCGCGGTGGATGGCCTCGCGCGCCTCCGCCCGCACGAAGCCAGGGATGATCAGGTGGGCAAAGGGGTCCTGGGACAGCGGCGTGGCGCGAAAGGCGTCCAGGTCGATGGCGCGACCCGGGTCTGTCGCCACCGTCTCACCAGAAGCTTGGGCGCCAGACACGGGGGAGCCAGACGCGGGGGAGGAGGTGGCGGTGGTGCCGATCATGGTCCTGCTTCTTCCAAGGCTGGCGCCTGATCGGCGCCGGGGTTAGATCGTACGTTAGAATCGTTCTTGCTGAGACTGGTTCGCAAATACCTCACCCCAGATGGGGCGGCAGCGCATCGGGGTCAATGCCGATACCATGCGATTGGCCCACCCCAGCAATGGAAAGGCCCACCGTAGCACGGGCCGCGTCCCCGTGCGCGGTCGGGGCGTCAGCGCCGGGCGGCCATGCGCCGCAGCACCTCGGCCGCAACGCGGGGCGTGTCGTCCAGGGGCGTGGGCGTCCAATTCTCCACCACGCCGGTGAAGGGGCGGGTGACGCCGCGCTCCACCATCAGCTGGTGGAAACGGTCGAACTTGGCCGACTTGCCTTCCAGGGCGATGACATAGACGGGTTTGCCGGTGCTGGCCGCCTCCGACACCATGGATACGCTGTCGCCTGTGCACAGGACGGCGTCGGCCAGGCCCAGGTAGCCGAAATAGGGGTTGGCGCCGGCACCGTCCCAGACTACGGCCGGCAATCCTTGAAGGTGCTGGCGCAGCACCGCTTCGTTTTCAGCTCCCGTGCGGCGCGAGGGCGTGACCATCAGCCCCATGCCCTGGCGGGCCAGCGTGGCCAGCCGGTCGGCCAACTGCGCGGTCACGGCCGGGGTCAGCTGGTAGACACCATTGGAACCACCCACCAGCACGGCCACGCGCGGGCGGGGCAGGTGATCCAGCAGGGGCGCGAACTTGGCCGCCTCCGCCGCCAGGCGCCCCGCCGTCACCCGGTGCAGGGCGCCCAGGCTTTCCATCACGTTGGGCCCGGTCTTGCGGTCATGGGCCGGCATGACCACCAGGTCCAGCCAGCCGAAGGGCACGCCTGGGTTCTGGATGTGGACGCAGAAAGTGCGGCCCCCGCTTTGTCGGCGAATGGCCAGGGCGGCGCCCACCGCCTGCCGGCCGGAGGTGATCAGCAGATCCGGCCAGGGCGGCGCCAGGGTGTCGGAGTCGGGGGTAAGGCCGTGATCGAGGCTCAGCGGCAGGTAGGGGCTGAGCTGGCGCCAGGGCGTCTGAAGGTGGATGCGCTTGATCACCGGGGTGGCGCCCACGGCCTCCGCCAGGCCCAGGCACTGGTTTTCCATGCCCGCCTTGCCATCGGATAAAACCCAGCAGGTGGGCGGGGTTGCGGGCTGCGGGGCGAGGGGGACGGCGGGGGCCGCCAGGGGGCTCTGGGCGTTCATGGCGCCAGTGTAACGCGCATCACCAAAGGATGGGACCGTTTCGCGCGCAACAATCTTTCTTGCCTGGGGGCGGCGGGCAATCTATGTAATATCCTTTCAACCCCACCCCTCCCGGGAGCACAAGACAATACCATGCGGCGGGTCAAACTCGACCGAATTGATCGGCGTATCCTGCGCGACTTGCAGGCGGACGGCCGAATGACCAACGTGGAACTCGCCCGGCGGGCCGGCATTTCTGCGCCCCCCTGCCTGCGGCGCGTCCGCGCGTTGGAAGAGGCGGGCTTCATCCGGGGCTACCATGCGGACATCAACCCCGAGGCCCTGGGCTTTGGCGTGACCGTGTTCGCGCAGGTGGGCCTGTCTTCCCAGGCGGAAGCGGATCTGAAGAAGTTCGAAGGCATGGTCAACAGCTGGCCCGAGGTTCGGGAATGCAGCATGCTGGCCGGCGAAACCGACTTCCTGCTGAAGATCGTGGCCGCGGACTGGGACAGCTACCAGCGCTTCCTGACGACCAAGCTGACTGCGGCCCCCAACGTCAGCCACGTGAAGTCTGCCTTGGCCATCCGCCAGTCCAAGTACACCCCCGGCGTTCCCATCGACGTTGAAGTGGGCCCTGAGGTCCTGGACGACGAGGAAGACGAGGAATAAGCCCCGTCTTTCGGTCCTGCCGATAGCCATAAAGAAAGGCCCCCGCCGGATTGTCCAGCGGGGGCCTTTCTTTTCAGTGCGGGCGTTCCGCCTCAGCGGAAGGCGATCTCCACGATCTCGTAGCTCTTGGAGCCGCCGGGCGTGGTCACCTCGACATTGTCGCCGACATGCTTGCCGATCAGCGCGCGCGCCAGCGGGCTGGTGATCGACAGGAAGCCGTTCTTGATGTCGCTCTCGTCGGCACCCACGATCTGGTAGGTGGACTCCTCGTCCGTGTCCTCATCCGCCAAACGGATGGTGGCCCCGAACTTCACGGCGTTGCCGGTCAGCTTGCTGACGTCGATCACCTCGGCCCGGCTGATCTTGTCCTCCAGCTCCATGACGCGGCCTTCGATGAAGCTCTGGCGCTCGCGGGCGGCATGGTATTCCGCGTTTTCCGACAGGTCGCCGTGCTCACGCGCCTCGGCGATGGCCTTGATCACGGCTGGCCGCTCAACGACCTTCAAATGCTTCAGTTCTTCCTGGAGGCGGGTGTAACCCGCAGCCGTCATCGGGATTTTTTCCATAGCCTTCGATATTCCGTTACTCAGAACCCAGGGGATTTTGCCCTGGGGCGAGCCCCGAGGGGCCGCATCGCGACAACGAGAAACCCTCCCGAGGGTGATCTTGATCCCGGGATGGCGGCCGGTCGGCCGTCATCCCCTGGTCGATCGATCACCCGCAGGTTAGTAAGTCCCGCTCAGATAGGACTGAAGCGGCGCAACCTCAAGGCTGCCGGTGCGCAGCGCCGAGATGGCGTCCACGGCAGCGCGGGCCCCCGCGACCGTCGTGTAATAGGGAATGTTATTGACGAGTGCGGTGCGGCGCAAGCTGAAGCTGTCGGAGACGGCTTGGGCGCCTTCCGTGGTGTTGAACACCAGCTGCACCTCACCATCGATCATGGCGTCGACGATGTGGGGCTGGCCTTCCAGCACCTTGTTGATCTGGCTGACCGGGATGCCGGCCGCCGACAGCACCTTGGCGGTGCCGCAGGTGGCAACGATCCTGAAGCCCATGTCGACCAGGCGGCGGGCCACGGGAACCAGGGCGGGCTTGTCTCGTTCCCGAACCGAAATGAACACCGTCCCGGTGGTCGGCAGGGTTACGCCGGCGCCCAGCTGGGCCTTGGCGAAAGCCATGGCGAAGTTCGGGTCCAGACCCATGACCTCACCGGTGGACCGCATCTCCGGCCCCAGCAGGATGTCGACGCCGGGGAAACGGTTGAAGGGGAACACCGCCTCCTTCACCGCCGTGTGCGGCGGGAAGGCGCCGCCCAGCTTGAAGTCGGCCAATTTTTCGCCAGCCATGACGCGGGCGGCGATCTTGGCGATGGCGGTGCCGGTGGCCTTGGCGACGAAGGGCACGGTGCGCGAGGCGCGCGGGTTCACTTCCAGGATGTAGATGTCCTGGCCGGCCGGGCCGTTGCCGTCCGGATTCGCCTTGATGGCGAACTGGATGTTCATCAGGCCGACGACGTTCAGGCCGTGGGCCAGCGCCTCGGCCTGGCGGGACAGCTCGTCCACCACCGGCTTGGGCAGGGTGTAGGGGGGCAGGGCGCAGGCGCTGTCGCCGGAATGGATGCCGGCTTCCTCGATGTGCTCCATCACGCCCGCGACATAGACCTGGGTGCCGTCGCAGACAGCGTCCACATCCACCTCGATGGCGTCCTGCAGGTAGCTGTCGATCAGCACCGGGTTCTTGCCCGACACCTTTACGGCGTTGCCCATGTAGCGCTTGAGGCCGGCCTGGTCATGGACGATCTCCATGGCGCGGCCGCCCAGCACGTAGGACGGGCGGATGACGACGGGGAAGCCGATCTGCTCCGCCACCTTCTCCGCCTCTTCCAGCGAGCGGGCCAGGCCGTTGGCCGGCTGGCGCAGGTTCAGCTTGTGCAGCAGCTGCTGGAAGCGCTCGCGGTCCTCGGCCAGGTCGATGGCGTCCGGGCTGGTGCCCAGGATGGGGATCCCGGCCTCTTCCAGGTCGCGGGCCAGCTTCAGCGGCGTCTGACCGCCCAGCTGGACGATGACGCCCAGCACCTCGCCGTTGGCCTGCTCCGTCCGCACCAGCTCGATCACGTCCTCGGCCGTCAGCGGCTCGAAGTACAGGCGGTCGGCGGTGTCGTAGTCGGTGGAGACGGTCTCGGGGTTGCAGTTGACCATGATGGTCTCATAGCCGGCCTCGCGCAGGGCGTAGACGGCGTGGACGCAGCAATAGTCGAACTCGATGCCCTGGCCGATGCGGTTGGGGCCGCCGCCCAGGATGACGACCTTCTTCTTGTCCGTTGGCTCGGACTCGCACTCGCCGGCCACGCTGCCGTCACCCTCGTACGTGGAGTACATGTAGGGCGTCTTGCTGGCGAATTCGGCGGCGCAGGTGTCGATGCGCTTGAACACCGGGCGGATGCCCAAACCGCGACGGGCTGCGGCCACGGCCGCCTCGGTGCTGCCGGTCAGGGTGGCCAGGCGGGCGTCGGAGAAGCCCTGGCCCTTCAGCTTGGCGAAGTCGCGCTGGGTCAGGGCGGCCAGGCCCCCCTTCTGGACGGCGGCCTTCACACCGGCCTCGGCCTGCACGACCTCTTCGATCTGGCGCAGGAACCAGGGGTCGACGCGGCAGGCGGCGTGGATCTCCTCCACCGTCAGGCCGTGGCGGAAGGCCTGGGCGATGACCAGGATGCGGTCGTGCGTGGGCTTGGACAGGGCGGCGCGGATCTTCAGCGGATCGACCACGCCGGTGCCGCCGGTCAGGTCCACCTCGTCAAAGCCGGTCAGCCCGGTTTCCATGGAGCGCAGGGCTTTCTGCACCGATTCGGCGAAGCTGCGGCCGATGGACATGGCCTCGCCCACCGACTTCATCGAGGTGGTCAGCAGGGCGTCGGCGCCGGGGAACTTCTCGAACGCGAAGCGCGGCATCTTGGTGACGACGTAGTCGATCGTCGGCTCGAAGCTGGCCGGCGTGGACCCGGTGATGTCGTTGTCCAGCTCGTCCAGGGTGTAGCCCACGGCCAGCTTGGCGGCGATCTTGGCGATCGGGAAGCCGGTGGCCTTGGACGCCAGCGCGGACGAGCGGCTGACGCGCGGGTTCATCTCGATGACGACGACGCGGCCGTTCTCCGGATTCACGGCGAACTGGACGTTGGACCCGCCGGTGTCCACCCCGATCTCGCGCAGCACGGCGATCGAGGCGTTGCGCATCAGCTGGTATTCCTTGTCGGTCAGCGTCAACGCGGGTGCCACGGTGACGCTGTCACCGGTGTGGATGCCCATGGGGTCGATGTTCTCGATGGAGCAGATGATGATGCAGTTGTCGCGGCAGTCGCGCACAACCTCCATCTCATACTCCTTCCACCCCAGGACCGATTCCTCGACCAGGACCTCACCCACCGGGCTGGCGCGCAGGCCGCCACGGACGATGTCGACGTATTCCGCCTTGTTGTAGGCGATGCCGCCGCCGGTGCCGGCCAGGGTGAAGCTGGGGCGTATGATGGCGGGCAGGCCGACATAGGCCAGGGCGTCGGCGGCCTCGGCCTCCGACTTCACCATGCGCGACTTGGGGCTTTCCAGGCCGATCTTGTCCATGGCGTCGCGGAACAGCAGGCGGTCCTCCGCCTTTTCGATGACGTCGGCCTTGGCGCCGATCAGCTTGACCCCCAGCCGATCCAGCGTGCCGTCGTGGAACAGCTTGAGCGCCGTGTTCAGCGCCGTCTGGCCGCCCATCGTGGGCAGCAGGGCGTCGGGGCGCTCCTTCTCCAGGATCTTGGCGACGACGGCCGGGGTGATGGGCTCGACGTACGTGGCGTCGGCCAGGCCCGGGTCGGTCATGATGGTGGCGGGGTTGGAATTGACCAGGACGACCCGGTACCCCTCTTCCTTCAGCGCCTTGCACGCCTGCACACCGGAATAGTCGAATTCGCAAGCCTGGCCGATGATGATCGGGCCGGCGCCGATGATGCAGATGGACTTGATGTCTGTGCGTTTAGGCATGAGGGTCAGCCGCCATTTTTTGAATTCTACCGTCCGGTCAGTCCGGCCCAACCCGACGGGGGCTCCAGACTCCGGCCACACAAAACAATCCCCCGCCCTGGAATGGTGGCGCGGGGGATTGTTCGGCTGAGCCGCTTATATAAAGGGCCCCCGCCCCGGGGGGAAGCGCTGCATATGGGGTGGGGGGGTGCGCCTACCGCAACCCGCGGGGTCAAACCAGGGCTTGATCCTATGGAAACCAGCGGCTTAGGGGGCCTTGGGCGCCGGGGCCGAGACCGGGGTGACGCCGTTGGCGGCGGGATTCGGCGCGGCCGGGTCCTTGCCGTAGCCGCCGCCGGGCCCGTAGTACCAGGGTAGCAGCACGTCCTGCCGGGCGGTGTAGACGGTGCAGCGGGCCGTATCCTGCTTGTCGAAGAAATAGACCGTGCCGGCCTCGCGCTTGCGGTCGGGGTCCACGAGGTTGATGGCCCAGGTGCCGTAGGCCACGCCCAGCGGGTTCTCCCTGGGGCCGAAGGCGCGGTACAGCATGTCGACGCGCTGAATGAAGCGGCCGCGGCGGCAGGCGTCCGACAGTTCGCGCGACACCGTCATCATGCGCGACGCCGGGCCGGCGAAGGCATAGACGATGCGCGGCTGGGTATAGCGCGGTGGCAGGGGCAGGGCCACGGCCGGCGGTGGGCTGGGGTCGTGGGGGCCGGCGCCCACGTGGCCCGGCTGGGGTTGCGCCAGCTTCAGCCCATCATGCGGCGGGGTGGGGCGCACCATCCACTGCGAGGGCGTGGCCGGCGCGGTCTGCGCACACGCCGGCGCCGCAGCCAGGAAGGCCGTCGCCACGATTGCCGGTAGCAGGAGAGAATAGATGCGCATCACTTGAGAATATCACCAATCGACCCTGGCGGGGAGTCGGTGCCGCAAGTGATGAAAAAGCTGTTAACGGGAATTATTTAAAATTTTACCGGTATTGATTCGAGATGGCTCGGCTGATCAGCGGGAACGCAGGTAACGCGTCAGGAAGCCCGCGACCTTCAGGCGCCGCGCCTCGTCCAGGTTGACGAAGTTGATCTTGGCGTCTTTGCCAATAATGGCGGCGACTTGGCCGTCGCAGATGAAGGCGATGTTCTCTTTGCTGTCCTTGAAGGCGACCTTCATCTTGAAGCTCGTCCCCTGGCCCAGGCCGGCGGCCCCCGTGGCGGTAAAGCTGTTGGCTGCCATGTTGTTGATGGGATAGGTCTTCGAATTGATGACCACGCTGGCAGCCAGCGCGGGCACCTTCACCTTTTCCACCACATCTTTTTTCAGGAAATCGAACACGCCCATTATTGGCCTCATGCCGCCCGCGAATGATTTTTATAGCAGCGGCGCAAGATTTTTTCGAGAGGGTGTCGGATACTCAAAAGGTGAGGGCCGGTGAAGCGCTCTTCACCGGCCCTCCAGGCACGTTCATCAATACTTTGGTCAATATTGCCGCGTCAGCGCGCGGCGATGTTCTCGATGAACCGGTCGAACAGATAATGGCTGTCCTCCGGGCCGGGGCTCGCCTCCGGGTGATACTGGACGGAGAACACCGGCTTGTCCTTCAGGCGGATGCCCTCGTTGGTGCCGTCGAACAGAGACACATGGGTCACCTCCACCGTGTCCGGCAGGCTTTCCGGCAGCACGACGAAGCCGTGGTTCTGGCTGGTGATCTCAACCCGGCCGGTGGCCAGATCCTTCACCGGGTGGTTGGCGCCGCGGTGGCCCTTTTCCATCTTGGTCGTCTGGCCGCCCAGGGCCAGGGCCAGCAGCTGGTGGCCGAGGCAGATGCCGAACAGGGGCAGGCCGCTGGCCACGATCTGCTGAATCATGGGCACCGCATAGGTGCCGGTGGCGGCCGGGTCGCCGGGGCCGTTGGACAGGAAGACGCCGTCGGGCTTGTGCGCCAGGATTTCGTCGGCCGTGGCGGTGGCGGGCACCACCGTCACGCGGCAGCCGGCATTGGCCAGGCAGCGCAGGATGTTGCGCTTGGCGCCGAAATCGACGGCCACCACGTGGTGCTTGGGATCGGTCTGGCGGCCATAGCCGCCGGCGATGGTCCAGGCGCTTTCATCCCAGGTGAAGGTCTGGCCGCAGGTCACGTCCTTGGCCAGGTCCATGCCTTCCAGCCCAGGCCAGGCCTTGGCCTGCGCCAGCAGGGCATCCAGGTCGAACTTGCCGTCGGGGGAATGGGCGATGACGCCGTTGGGGGCGCCGCCGTCGCGTATGCGGCGGGTCAGGGCGCGGGTGTCCAGGCCGCCCAGACCCACCAGGCCGTGGCTTTTCAGCCAGGCGTCCAGGTTGCGCGTGGCGCGCCAGTTCGACGGCTCGGTGATATCGACGCGCAGGATCAGGCCCCGGGCTGCCGGGGTCACCGTCTCGATGTCCTCGTCGTTGGTGCCGACGTTGCCGATGTGCGGGAAGGTGAAGGTGATGATCTGGCCGGCGTAGGACGGGTCGGTCAGGATTTCCTGGTAGCCGGTCATGGAGGTGTTGAAGCAGACCTCGCCTACCGACTGGCCGGCGGCGCCGATGCCCTTGCCCCAATGGATGCTGCCGTCCGCCAGAACCAGCACGCCGGTGGCGCCCTCAGGCTGCGGGGGGTGGATGGGGGCGGCTGCGGTCATCGCTTCATTCCATTCGCTGCGGGGCACTCCCCGGACGGCGTTCGCGGCTGCCGGCCTTGAAGGTGCCCTCTCATCTCATCCGGTTCGACCTTGTGGGCGCGCGCTTGAGCACGGGGCGGGAGCCGCCCCCTGGAACGCGGGCATGCCGCAGGGGCCGCCCCAATGTCGTCGGAAATTCTTCTGTCACATAGAGAACACGGGCGGCCGGGTCAAGCGATGGCCCCCATGCTCGGGGCGCGGGGGCGCCTCTGTCATCTGGGCGCTGGCGCTCAAGGGGTTGGGCGGGTAAAGTTCGTCCTTCCCCATTGATTGGCTACCATCCCGCATGCGCCCCCAAAACCTGGGGCAGGCGGATGGCTTGCCGGTTGCCATGAAGCCTCTTGAGGAAGCCGACACATGCTGCGCGAGCGTTTCACCCAGGCCATGAAGGACGCCATGAAGGCGAAGGACACGCAGACGCTGTCCGCCGTCCGGATGATCATGGCGGAACTGAAGAAGCGGGATATCGACGCGCGCCCCAAGGGCCAGATGGACGGCATCCCCGAGGCCGAGATCGGCAGCATGCTGCAGACCATGGTGAAGCAGCGCCGCGAATCCGTGGCCCTCTACCGCCAGGGCGGCCGTGAGGAGCTGGCCGCCCAGGAAGAGGCGGAGATCGCCGTCATCATGTCCTTCCTGCCCAAGCAGCTGACCGAGGAGGAGACGAAGGCCGCCATCGCCCAGGCTGTGACCGACACCGGTGCCGCCAGCATCAAGGACATGGGCAAGGTCATGGCCGTGCTGAAGGACAAGTACACCGGCCAGATGGACTTCTCCACCGTCGGTCCGCTGGTCAAGGCCGCGCTGAACGGCTGAGGTCCCACCCTTTCTGGGGCCGGGCACGCCGCCCGGCCCCATCCTGACAGACCACCTCTAGGACTCCGCCACCGCCCATGGCCCTGCCGCCCCAATTCCTGGAAGAGCTGCGGAACCGGCTGACCCTGTCGGACGTGGTGATGCGGCGCGTGCGCCTGCAGCGGGCGGGGCGGGAGTTCCGCGCGCCCTGTCCCTTCCACAACGAAAAGACGCCCAGCTTCTACGTCAACGACCAGAAGGGCTTCTTCCACTGCTTCGGCTGCGGCGCGCACGGCGACGTCATCGGCTTCATCATGCGCAACGACAATTTGTCGTTCATGGAGGCGGTGGAGGCGCTGGCGCCCGAGGCCGGCTTGACCGTGCCCAAGGCCAGCCCGCAGGAGCGGGAGCGGTTCGAGCGCGAGAAGTCGCTGTATGACCTGGTGGAGCGCGCCACCCGCTGGTTCGAGGCGCAACTGCGCGCGCCGGCGGGCCGCCATGGCCTGGCCTACCTGCGCGGCCGCGGCCTGGATGACGAGGCCATGGCCCGCTTCCGCCTGGGCTACGCCCCCAGCGACGGCACGGGCCTGCGCGGGGAGCTGGTGACCGCCGGCTACACCGAGGCCGACATGGTGGAGGCCGGGCTGTTCAAGCGGCCGGACGACGGCCGTGCGCCCTTTCCCTTCTTCCGTAACCGGGTGCTGTTTCCCGTCACCGACCGGCGCGGCCGGGTGGTGGCCTTCGGCGGCCGCATCCTGGAGGGCGAGGGGCCGAAGTACATCAATTCGGCCGAGAACCCCCTGTTCCACAAGGGCGACATCCTCTACGGCATGAGCCGCGCGCGTCAGGCGGCGGCGGACGGCAAGCCGGTGATCGTCACCGAAGGCTATATGGACGTCATCGCCAGCGTCATGGCCGGGTTCGAGGGGGCTGTGGCGCCGCTGGGCACCGCGCTGACGGAGACGCAGATCCAGGCCCTGTGGAAGCTGGCGCCCGAGGGGCAGCGGATGCCCATCCTGTGCTTCGACGGTGACAACGCCGGCCGGCGCGCCGCCTTCCGCGCGGTGGAGCGGGTTCTGCCCCTGCTGGTGCCAGACCATTCCGTGCGCGTCGCCTTCATGCCGGAGAAGGAGGATCCCGACAGCCTGATCCGCGCCGGTGGTGCCGCCGCCTTCCAGGCGGTGCTGGACCGCGCGCGGCCGCTGACGGACGTGCTGTGGGACATGGAGGCGGCGGACCGCGACTTGACCCAGCCTGACGCCCAGGCCGGCATGCAGGCGGCCCTGGAGGCGCAGCTGGAACGCATTCCGGACGCCCGGGTGCGCAACGCCTATCACCGCGCCTTCAAGGATCGGCTGTACCAGTTGGGCCGTGCCGCGCGCCCCGCCTTCCAGGGCGGGCAGGGGGGTGGCTTCAACCGTGGCCAGCGGCCCGGCGCCTTGCCCTTTCCTGTGGCGCGGCAATGGGACAAGCGGTTCCGTGCCGGCGTGGAGACTGGGTCGGCGCGCTGGCGCGAACGCCTGCTGCTGGCCGTGGTGCTGAACCACCCCGTGCTGTTCGAGACCCTGGGCGAGACGCTGGCCATGATCAGCTTCGCCACCGAGGGGCTGGAACGGCTGCGCCAGGCGCTGGTCGAACGCCTGTTCCACGATTCGGGACTTGACGCCGAGGGTTTACGACGCCACTTGTCAGCTTGCGGCTTCGCCGAGGAACTGGATGAGACGCTGGGGGCGGACCTGCCCTCTTACGCCCGTCCGGAGGCGACGCCCGAATCCGCCCGCGCGGGCTGGCAGGAGGTTTGGCTCAATTCCCAGGAATTGGTGTTCCAGACCGAGCTGCGCGAGGCGGAAAGACGCCTGGCCGAGGATCCCAGTGAGGAGACCCTGGCCCGGCTGATGGCCCTTAAACGGGAAGAGTTGATACGCCGGGGCCATGCCCTGGATCCGGAAGGTGAGGGCGTCTGACGCCGCCACCCCGAGGTACCCCCGCACCGGACGGGGGCGGACGGTTCCTCCAGTCGGCACGCCCATCGCGGCGCGTTCCACGGACGGCCCGGCCGGAGGAGGTTGGAAATGAGGTTGCGCTGGGGAGCGACGATTACGCGAAAAGGCGACACGGGTCCGGCCAGGACGGACGGTTAGGGATGATGAGGGGTGGCGTTACCGGGATTTTCATCCGGTGCGGCGCCTTTTTTTCGTCCCAGCCCCTGTTTTTGGTGGGAACCGGCGCTTTCTTTGGGTATCGGAAGCACCAGTTTAGTCCGGCACCCGGTGTCGACGGCCCCCTGTGCAGACGGATCGGGCCCCGGATTGCGTGTCTGTGAGTGAAGGGTATGGGCCGGCGCCCATGAAGGCCGGCCGTCAGGGTTGAACCGGCGTTCAGTTGGTTTGCATTTCAGTTAGTCGGGGACATTGAGCGAATGGCCACGAAAGCAGCGCAGAGTGCGGACGTTTCCGAGGCGCGTGAGGAACAGGTGGACGGCCCGCTGATGGATGGCATGGGCCTGGCCGTCAAGAAGATGATCCAGCGCGGCAAGGAGCGGGGGTTCGTCACCTATGACGAGCTGAACGCGGCCCTGCCCCCCGACCAGTCCTCCTCCGAGCAGATCGAGGACACGATGGCCATGCTCAATGAGATGGGCATCAACGTCATCGAATCGGAAGAGCAGGATTCCGAGGCCAGCGGTGAAGGCGGTGGCGACGGCGAGGGCCGTGTCTCCGGTAACCTGGACGACGACGACATCGGCCGCACCGACGACCCGGTGCGCATGTACCTGCGCGAGATGGGCTCGGTGGAGCTGCTGTCGCGCGAGGGCGAAATCGCCATCGCCAAGCGCATCGAGGCCGGCCGCGAGATGATGATCGGCGCGATCTGCGAATCGCCGTTGACCATCCGTGCCATCATCCAGTGGCACGAGGCCCTGAACGAAGGGAAGATGCTGCTGCGCGACATCATCGACCTGGACGCGACCTATGGCGTCGATCCGGAGTCGGGTGAGCTGACCGAGGCCGTGCTGGGCGCCGAGGAGGCCCCGCGCGAGGAAGGGGCGGCCGAGGGTGGCGAGGGCGCCGGCGACGGTGAGGGCGGTGAGCGCCCCGAGGGCGGCGAGGGCGGTGAGCCCGGCGAAGGCGGCGAGGAAGAGGCCGGCATTTCGCTGGCCGCCATGGAAGCCGAACTGAAGCCCATGGTGCTGGAAACCTTCCAGACCATCGAGGACACTTACGACAAGCTGCACAAGATGCAGGAGCTGCGGCTGGCGGCCATCCAGCGCGGCGAGGATCTGGGCAAGGCCCAGGACAAGAAGTACGACAAGCTGAAGGCCGAGCTGACCGAGCTGGTCAACTCCGTGCGGCTGAACAACAGCCGCATCGAGGCCCTGGTCGAGCAGCTGTACGGCATGAACCGCCGCCTCATGGGCTTTGAGGGCAAGCTGCTGCGCCTGGCGACCGACTGCAAGGTCAAGCGCGAGGACTTCCTGCACCACTACTACGGCAGCGAGCTGGACCCCAACTGGCTGGACCGGGTGAAGGGCAACTCCAAGGCCTGGGCCAAGTTCGCCGAGCGCAGCGCCACCGAGATCGTGAAGGTCCGCGAGGGCATCAACGAGATCGCGGAAGGCGTGCGCCTGCCCATCAGCGAATTCCGCCGCATCGTCTCGACGGTGCAGAAGGGCGAGAAGGAAGCCAGCCGCGCCAAGAAGGAGATGGTGGAGGCCAACCTGCGCCTCGTTATCTCCATCGCCAAGAAATACACCAACCGCGGCCTGCAGTTCCTGGACCTCATCCAGGAAGGCAACATCGGCCTGATGAAGGCCGTTGATAAGTTCGAATACCGGCGCGGCTACAAGTTCTCGACCTACGCCACCTGGTGGATTCGCCAGGCCATCACCCGGTCCATCGCCGACCAGGCCCGCACCATCCGCATCCCCGTGCACATGATCGAGACGATCAACAAGCTGGTGCGCACCTCGCGCCAGATGCTGCACGAGATCGGCCGCGAGCCGACGCCGGAGGAATTGGCCGAACGGCTGATGATGCCGCTGGAGAAGGTCCGCAAGGTCCTGAAGATCGCGAAGGAGCCCATCAGCCTCGAGACGCCGATCGGCGACGAGGAAGACAGCCACTTGGGCGACTTCATCGAGGACAAGAACGCCGTCCTGCCGCTGGACGCCGCCATCCAGGCGAACCTGCGCGAGACGACCACCCGCGTCCTGGCCTCGCTGACCCCGCGTGAGGAGCGTGTGCTGCGCATGCGCTTCGGCATCGGCATGAACACCGACCACACCCTGGAAGAAGTGGGCCAGCAGTTCAGCGTGACCCGCGAGCGTATCCGCCAGATCGAGGCGAAGGCGCTGCGCAAGCTGAAGCACCCTTCCCGCTCGCGCAAGCTGCGCAGCTTCCTGGACACCTGATCCCGTCAGGGGTTGGGCACTGAGTAGCGAGAAGGGCGGTCCCGCTGGGGCCGCCCTTTTTGTTTCGAGATACTGCGAGAAATAAGCTCAGGGATTCTCAGCATACAGTTTAGATCCGTATTTAGCTCAAGAACTTGCCAATAAGCGCTAGTATGCCGGAGGCAATGAGATTCCCTACGGCGCCTTCGCATGAGGTACGAATCGATGCTAAGCCTTGCTGAATGCGGGAACTTCTGGGAGTTCTAGAACCAAGCTCTGCATCAATCTCGGCGAGGGCGGAAAGTGTAGAGGTTTGTATCTGCTCTGGAAGTTGATTTGTGCAGATTCTTATTTGGCGTGTAATCTCTCTTAGTTCTGTGAAGTCTGACGGGGTGTAACTCGTGCCCTGGTTTGTTTGGACCTGTGATTTAGAAACGTCGCCAAGGATTCCTACATTCCCAGTTATGTTATATGTGTTTCCGGACATTTCGCGGACGGCCTCTCGTTCTTTTAGTGTGAAGTGCATTCCGATCCCTAGAACCCCAGCTTTCTCCAGGGATAATGACCAGTCTAGTATCCTATTTCTTACGGCATCTAGAAGACGGATAGCGGCAGAAATTGGAATGTGAACTTGGAACTGGGTTTGGAAATTAAACATATCAGACAGAACGATTTGCTGTTGCTGATTCGGTGAATAGGCTACATATCCTGCGCCGTCTTCTGTTCTTCTAACAGTATCTTCTATAACGCTAATAGCGTCATTTGCCTGGAACTTTGACACTATGTCTTCTATTCTTTGATCATTGATTATCGCTGGAATCCATCCTCGATATGGATTCCAAGCCTTTAGCTTTCCGAAAAGTATTCTGTATTCTGGCAAATTATTCAGATCTGGATACCCATTCATCTCATGGTCTATCCATTCTCTAACATCTGTAAGATCAAGTTTCACAGATACTATCTTTGCTTTCCGGAGAAGGTCGGCAATAAGCGTCTCGCTGTCCATCGCGGCAGCTTGTAGCTGTAGGACCAGGGAGTTCATGAAGGGCTCGCGCGACGAAGTGGGGGCTAACTACTAATAGTAGCCCTTTCTAGCTTTGCCGCTAGATCATTGTGCTGACCTGTACGAACACCAGTTCAACGGCATAACTCACCCTACTCCAGCAACATGTCCGCCAGGTTCTTCCTTTTCGCCGCCGCCGGTGCCTTCGCCTTCTTCGGCGCCTTGGCCGGGGCGCGCAGGGCGGCGTCCACGGCCAGGCGGGCCCAGCGCAGCAGTTCGTCGGGATCGTCCATGGCGCCCTCGGGTGGGGTGTAATAACCCAGCGAGCGGTGCGGCTTGTCGGCCCAGGGGGCGAAGCGGATGCAGCCGGCGGCCTCGAACTGGGGTTGGCTGATGGCGTCGGCCTTCAGGTACAGCGTGTCGTCGCGGGTGATGAGGCCGAAGTTGCGGCCGTGCAGAGTCAGGCCCCGGCCGCCGAACAGGCGCGGGGCTTCAACCGATCCTCCATATTCGTTTGAAAGGGGGGCCAGCAGGTCCAGGATGTAGTCCAGGAAATCGGGGGAGACGGGCATGGTCGCTGCTCCCCCGCGCGGGCGCGCTTATTTCTTACGAAACGCGTCCAGCGCCACGACGGTGCCGCCCTGCTTGGGCGCGTCGTCGTCCTCGCCCTCGGGGGCGGCCTCTTCGTCCTCGGCGGCCTCGTCCACCGCGTCCTCGCCCTCTTCCTCGTCGGGGGGCTGGAACTGCAGGGCGAAGTTGACCGAGGGGTCGGCGAAGGTGGTGATGGCCGCCATGGGCACCACCAGGCGCTCATGACTGCCGTTGAAGCTCAGCGTCACTTCCACCCGCTCGTCATTCACGTCCAGGCCATAGAACTGGTACTGCAGGACGATGGTGATCTCATCCGGGTACTTGGCGCGCAGGAATTCCGGCATGCGCACGCCCGGATACTGGGTGCGGAAGCTGATGAAGAAATGATGCTCGCCGGGCAGGCCATGCTCCTGCACTTCCTTCAGCGCATCGCGCACGACGCGGCGCAGGGCGGCCTCGACCATACGGTCGTAGCGAAGGAGATCGGTGGACATGGCAGGCAAAACGCTCCGGTAGCGGGGTACAACGTCACCAATAGACCCGCCCGGCGCGCGATTTGCAAGCTTGGGCGCGCGAAAACGCCGGCAGGTGGGTCAAAGGACGGGCCGACCGGCGGCTTGGACGTCCGCCGATCGGGGCCGTTCAGTGGGGGGCTTCTGTTGCCGGGTGCCCCCCGAACCCCGTTCTTAGCTTTCCGCTAATACCCCGTTGAGGGTATTAGGCGGCCATGCGAAGAGCAGGCGCCGAATTATCGTTGGCACCTATGAAATGGCCCGATAACGGCGGAACCATGCCGAGCGAAAACCATGCCTTTACCACGCACGTCGATCCTGATTCGCCCCCATGATGGTGGAGGCGCCGGGTACCGCCCCCGGGTCCGCAACGCTTATTCCGCAAGGCGTTTATCGCCATAGTCGGGCAAGCCCGACATTTCCAATATAGGGATGCGGGCACGAAAGTGAAAGGCCTTCGGGGAATGGCAGGCCCGCGACCTTTCCGTGGAACCGGTTGTTCGGCGCCGACCATGGCCTGGGCCCCGCCGGCGTCTATGGCTTCTTGAGATATGGGGTTCCGCACGCCCGGGCGCTACATTATGTAGTGATACCGTTTCCGCGTCGGGCCGCCCGGCGATCGTTTGTTGAGGGCTGCCATGGCGCATCCGGAATACCAGTACCTATCGCTGCTGCGCCGCCTGATCGACCACGGGACCGCCCGGGTGGACCGTACGGGCGTGGGCACCAAGGCGCTGTTCGGCGAGCAGATGCGTTTCGACCTGTCGGTCGGTTTCCCCCTGCTGACCACGAAGAAGATTTTCCACCGCCAGGCCATCCACGAGATGCTGTGGTTCCTGTCGGGCGATACCAGCATCCGCCCGCTGCTGGCCAACAAGGTGCGCATCTGGACGGACTGGCCGCTGGCCAATTACCGCAGAAAGACGGGCGAGGAGATTTCGCAGGAAGACTTCGAGGCCCGCGTGTTGGCCGATGACGCCTTCGCTGCCCAGTGGGGCGACCTGGGCCCCGTCTATGGCAAGCAGTGGCGGCGCTGGCAGGGGCCGGACGGTAAGGTCATCGACCAGATTCAGGAACTGGTGGACGGCATCCGCACCAATCCCACCAGCCGGCGCCTGCTGTTCACCGGCTGGAACGTGGCCGACCTGCCCGACATGGCGCTGCCGCCCTGCCACATGACCTATCAGTTCTTCGTGGCAGACGGGAAGCTGTCCGGCCTGATCTTCCAGCGCAGCGCCGACACCCTGCTGGGCCTTCCCTGGAACCTGTGCGAGGGCGCGCTGCTGATCCACATGCTGGCCCACCAGTGCGACCTCTCCGTGGGTGACCTGGTGTGGCAGGGCGGGGACGTGCACCTCTACCTCAACCACATCCCCCAGGCGGAAGAACAGCTGACGCGCGCGCCGCGGCCCTTCCCCCGGCTGGTGATCAAGCGCAAAGCCGACAGCCTGTTCGACTATCGCTTCGAGGATTTTGAGATCACCGGCTACGACCCGCACCCGCACATCAAGGCCGACGTGGCGGTGTGATCAGGGAGGTGGCGGGCGGCAACTTTTGCCTGTGTATCTCGGCAATATTTGCTGATCCGGTTGTTGTCTCCGACCACGCATCTTCTTCCCACCGCAGCCGCCCTGGCCTTTGGTGGCGAACGCTTCTGGCACGCCAGGTGCTTGCCCCGGCCGCAGTTTCGCGCGTTCGGAGGGGGAACAGACGTGACGACGATTAACGCGGCATCCGGCGGCGCGCCGGATTTCACCCGCATGTCCCGCAGCCAGATGATGGGCGTGGCTGGCGGTCTTTATCAGTCCGGACAGATCAGCCTGGAACAGATGGGCAAGCTGGAGATGATGGGGCGCCTGGGCAAGGTGGGGCCCAATGGCCAGTTCCAGGCCTTCACGGCGCAGGAGCGCGCCAGCCTGGACAGCCAGCCGGTCAACTACATCGACCAAACCCGGAAGGTCATCAGCGCCATTGAGCAGCGCGGTGACGCCACCAATCCGCTCTCCGGCTATCAGGACTGGAAACAGCTTCTGCTGACCCTGCAAGAGGCCTGAGGCGGCCCGCCGGTGGGGCCACCGGAGTGGCCCTCAGCGTCCCGCCGCCCGCCTGCTAGCATGCCCCCGCTCAGGTGTTGATGCGGGGATGTATCATGCGCGGGATGTGGGGACTGGTGGCGCTGCTGCTGCTGACGGGGGCGCCGATGGTGGGCCAGGCGGCCACGGGCAAGGCGGTGGTGGCCGCCAACCGGGCGCCGCCGGCCGCCGGCGCGGTGGATACGGTGGCGACCCCGGTGGCGGCACAGGTCGACGCTTTCCTACAGGGCCAGATGCGGGCGCTGGGCATCCCCGGCCTGCAGGTGGCGGTCATCCAGCACGGGCGCCTGGTGCTGTCGCGCAGCTATGGCGTGGCCAACCTGCAGACGCCGGTGCCGGTGACCAATGAGACGATCTTCGCCGTCAATTCCATCACCAAGGCCTTCACCGGCGTGGCCGCGATGCGGCAGGTGCAGGCCGGGCGGCTGGACCTGGACGCGCCCGTCGGCCAGTACCTGGACGACCTGCCCGCCGCCTGGCGCCCCATCACCATCCGCCAGCTGCTGACCCACATGTCCGGCTTGCCCGACATCAACCGCGCGCCGGGCGACCGGGACGAGCGGGTGGGGGGTGACGCCATCTGGGCCTGGGTGCAGGCCCAGCCCATGAAGTTCACGCCCGGCGAGCGCTTCGATTACTGCCAGACCAACTACACCCTGGTGCAGCGGGTGGTGGACACGCTGACCGGCCAGCCGCCCGACACGCCCATCATCGGCTGGGAGATCGAGGCGGCGGGCATGACCCACACCGCCTTTGGCGACAGCAGCATGGTCACGCCGGGCAAGGCCGCCGGCTACCGCAACAGCTATGCGCCCAATCCCGCTGGGGGGCCGGATGGCGCCCCGGTGGCAACACCCCGCCCGGTCTATGAACTGTTCCGCCCCATGCATCGCGCCTCCTCCGGCCTGGACAGCACGGCGGAGGATATGGCGCGCTGGATGATCGCCGTCAGCCAGGGTCAGTTGCTGGACGCCGACAGCCTGCGCCTGCTGTGGACGCCCGCCGCCTTCAACGATGGCCGCGCGGGCCAGTGGGGCCTGGGCTGGGAGGTTTTGGACCGCGGCGGCCATCGCGCCGTGGGCATGACCGGCGGCGGCCGCTCCGCCTTCTTCCTCTACCCGGAGGATGAGGTGGGCGTGGTCATCCTGACCAACCTGTCCGGCGCGTTTCCTGAGGACATGATCGACCAGGTAGCCGCCCTCTATGGCGCCAAGCTGGCCGGCCTGGCCGCCCTGCGCGTGGACATCCAGCGCCACGGCTTCGACCAGGTGCCGGCGCTCTACGCCGCGATGAAGGCCCGCGAGCCGGGCGTGACGTTGCAGGAGGCGGAATTGAACGACTGGGGCTATCGCCTGCTCAGCAACGGCCAGCCCCGGAGCGCCCTGGCCATCCTGAAACTGGCCGCCGACCTCTACCCCGACAGCGGCAACGCCCAGGACAGCCTGGCCGAGGCGCTGGCGGCCACCGGCGACAAGCCCGCCGCCATCCTGGCCTACCAGCGCGCCCTGGAGCTGGACCCGAAGAACCAGAACGCCGAGCGGCGGCTGGGGGCGCTGAAGGCGGGCGGGTGAGGGGCGTGGACAGGGCAGGCGGGCGGACTTACCCTTAAGATATCCGTTGCCGATACGACCACGCCAATGACCGCGCCCACGCTATAGACTTGCTGAGGCAACACGAACCGGAATTTCGCCGCGCCGGCATCGGCGCGCTATTCCTATTCGGCTCCGTCGCGCGGGATGAGGCCACCGAGGCGTCTGACGTCGATGTCTTCTTCGACCTGGACCGGCCCCAGGGCTTCACCTTGTTCAGCCTGGCGGCGGTGCAGGAGCGCCTGCAGGATATCCTGGGCGCCAAGGTTGACGTCTCATGACCCGCGACGGCATTCACCCCCGGCGGCGGGAACGGATCGAGGCGGATGGCGTGCGGGTGTTTTGATCTTTCATTTTATTGGCAGGCGATGTCCCCCTAATTCCCATACGGTAGGCAAGGTCAGATCTGGGCCCATAATTGCCATGCGAATAGGGCGGCCGGTCATCTCCGTGTCTTTATCTGGAAACCGTAAATTCGGGAATGGCGACAAATGCTTCTGATGAGGGCTGTTTATATCAATTCTCTCGCAACTGTGTTTGGAGGAAATAGCAAATAAAAATCCTCTCGATTTCATTGAGATAATATAGTGCAGATCTATATTTGCATCTCCAGCATATGTGTTTATTATTGATTCTTTTTCTTCTCTTGTGATCATTATATCGACTGAGGTTGCCATATTGGTGGGTGCGGCCTCGATCATGTAGGTTTCCGGTTCAATTCTATATTGAGTTGAGAGGTGGTTTGTGGGAAACGTAATCCGAAGCAAAAGTGTTGCCGCGCCTGCTCCTTTAGGGGCAGTTTCAGATTTCCATTTAGCAAAAGCTCTGTCGGAGCCATCTGCCATAGGTGAGACCAGAGCCCATCGAGAGAGACCACTTTTATGGAAACTGAATTTTATTCTATTAGCGGCAGTTCCGAGTTGCAGAAGATAGATATCATCTTGCTGTGGCCACAGGCGCCAGGAGCACGAGTGAGGCCCTGATTCATGGCCAACAACGAACTTAAAGGCTTTTGAGGTCATCTGAAGATTCCTTAATGATCTAAAGGAAACTGAGCTAAAGGATCGAATGCGCGAAACGCATTAAATCTCCAGGCTGCCCATTTAGGCACCCCCGCCCTTTGATCTTCCGCATTCTCACCATCCCCCGTTTGCCGTAAAACCGCAGGCCTTGAGCGTTCATCAGCCAGGCTCCTTGATCCCATGCCCGATTCCGCGCCCATTCCCTTGGCCCTCATCGCCGCCGTCTCCACCAACAACGTCATCGGGGTGGAGAACCGCCTGCCGTGGCGCTTGAAGGGAGATCTGAAGTATTTCAAGGAGATGACCCTGGGCAAGCCGGTGGTCATGGGCCGGCGGACGTGGGAGAGCATCGGGGCTAAGCCGCTGCCGGGGCGCACCAACATCGTCGTGACGCACAAGAAGGACTACCGCGCCCACGGCGCCGTGGTCTGCCACAGCCTGGACGCCGCCATCGAGCAGGCGCGCCTGATCGCGGCGGTCGACGGCGCGCCGGAGGTGATGGTGATCGGCGGGGAGCTGCTGTTCGCCACCGCCCTGAAGACCGCGCACCGCCTGTATCTGACCGAGGTGCACGCCAGCCCGGAGGGCGACGCCTTCTTCCCCACCTTTGACCGGGCTGAATGGCGGGAAGTGTCGCGGCGCGATGTGCCGGCGCTGGAGGTGGAGGTCGACCCCGCCCCGGCGCACAGCTTCGTGGTGCTGGAGCGGGCATGATCCTCACCCCCATTCCCCTGGAGGAGTTGCCGGCCATCCTGGCCGACCTGCGCGGCCGCCTGACCGGCGCCGATCCGCTGGTCGCGGAGGTGTTCGAGCGCATCGCCGCCACCTTGGACCTGGTGCCCCTGGGCGTGGATACGCCCCAGCACCGGGCGGACGGCGTCGCGCTGGCCCACCGCTTCGGCATCGAGACCATCGATGAACTGCCCATGGCGGCCTACAGCTGGGACGGTCGCGCCATCCGAACCCAGAGCGAGTCCTATGTGCTGATCCATGAGATCGGCCACTGGCTGGTGGCGCCGCCGGAGCGGCGGGGCCTGGTCGATTTCGGCCTGGGCGCCGGGCCGGAGACGGGCCGCATCGAGGAAGCCAACGCCGCCATCTGCGTCGACCAGGAAACCCAGATCGAGGAAGAGGCCCTGTCCTCCCTCATCGGCATCCTGTGGGAGGTGGAACTGGGCCATCCCGCCATCATGGCCTTCCTGGAGCAGAACTGGCTGGAAGGCTGGGACCGCGCCGCCTGCATTGACAACCTGGCCGACAATCTGGCCAATTTGCATCGGCGGGGATTGATTGATGCGAATTACCGCCCAATTCCGCCAGAACATTTCGAAGTAAAGCGGCGCGTCGCAAGCTTGTAATATTGTGCGTTGCGGCGAGGGCAATAAGACTTTCCGCCGGGCGCCGGCCAACAGGAAGCGGCGCGAGGGTCTATACTGACGGGGGATTGTAAGTGCCCCGCCCATCGGTCACTGTTTTGCTTAACGAACAGACCGAGAGGGTTCCCATGTCGATCGCGCACGCGTCGTCCGCCCCCATTCCCTCAACAGAGAACGCCCCGGATGGCCCCGCCATCCTGTCCCTGATCGGCAATACGCCGCTGGTCCGCGTCACCAAGGTCGATACCGGCCCCTGTGAGCTGTACCTGAAGCTGGAAAACCAGAACCCCGGCGGCTCCATCAAGGACCGCATCGGCCTCGCCATGGTGGAGGGGGCGGAGAAGGCGGGCCGGCTGAAGCCCGGCGGCACGGTGGTGGAGGCGACGGCCGGCAACACCGGCCTGGGCCTGGCCCTGGTCTGCGCCGCCAAGGGCTATCGCCTGGTGCTGGTCATCCCCGACAAGATGGCGGCGGAGAAGATCAACCATCTGCGGGCCTTGGGCGCCGAAATCCATGTGACGCGCAGCGACGTGGGGAAGGGCCATCCCGACTATTACCAGGACATCGCCGAGCGGCTGGCCGCCGAGATCCCCGGTGCCGTCTACATGAACCAGTTCGCCAACCCCGACAACCCGGCGGCGCATGAGCGCTGGACGGGGCCCGAGCTGCTGCGCCAGATGGACGGGCGGCTGGACGCCGTGGTGGTGGGTGTGGGCTCCGGCGGCACGCTGACCGGCCTGGGCCGCTATTTCCGCGCCGCCAGCCCGCGCACCCGCATGGTGCTGGCCGACCCCCAGGGCTCCATCCTGCGCGACCTGGTGAAGACCGGCCGGCATGACGAGCCGGGCAGCTGGGTGGTGGAGGGCATTGGCGAGGATTTCGTGCCGCCCAACTGCGACCTGCAGTATGTGGAGGACGCCTACACTATCCCCGATGCCGAGAGCCTGAACGCGGCGCGCGAGCTGCTGCGCCGGGAGGGCATCCTGGGCGGTTCCTCCAGCGGCACCCTGTTCGCCGCCGCCCTGCGCTATTGCCGGGCGCAGACGCTTCCGAAGCGCGTGGTCACGCTGGTGTGCGACACGGGCAACAAGTACCTGTCCAAGATGTTCAACGACGGCTGGATGGCCGACCAAGGCTTCCTGCCCAGCGCCCGCACCGGCGATCTGCGCGACCTTATCACCCGGCGGGTGGACAAGGGCCAAGTGGTGACCGTCTCGCCCGACGACACCCTGCTGACGGCGTACAAGCGCATGCGCATCTCCGACGTCTCGCAGCTGCCGGTGATGCAGGGCGGCCGCGTGGTGGGCCTGCTGGACGAGTCCGACCTGCTGCTGCATGTCGAGCCCGACCCGTCGCGCTTCCGCGAGGCGGTGCGGGAGGCCATGACCTCGCGCCTGGAAACCGTGCCGGTGACCGCCCCCATCAGCGCGCTGGACGCCATCTTCAGCCGCAACATGGTGGCCCTGGTCACCGAGGGGGACGCCTTCCTAGGATTGCTGACCCGCGTCGACCTGCTGAACCATTTGCGCCGGCAGCTGGGCTGACGCCCGCCCTCTGTCCCGCGCCCCGCTTTCATCCCCAAGGAATCCCCATGGCCGACCGCAGCCACAACCGTCCCCTGTCCAACCAACGGGCCTTCGCCACCCGCACCGTGCATGCGGGGCAGGAGCCGGACCCCAGCACCGGCGCCATCACCGTGCCCATCTACGCCACCTCCACCTATGTGCAGGAAAGCCCCGGCGTCCATAAGGGCTATGAGTACAGCCGCAGCCAGAACCCCACCCGCATGGCCTATGAGCGCTGCGTGGCGGATCTGGAGGGCGGGGTGCGGGGCTATGCCTTCGCCTCCGGCCTGGCGGCGGAGGCCACCATCCTGGAGCTGCTGGACGCCGGCAGCCACATCATCGCCATGGACGACCTCTACGGCGGCAGCTACCGCCTGCTGGAACGGGTGCGCAAGCGCTCCATGGGCCTCACCTCCCGCTTCGTCGACATGACCGACCCGGCCAAGCTGGAGGCGGCGCTGACGCCCGACACCCGCCTGCTGTGGGTGGAGACGCCGACCAACCCGCTGCTGAAGCTGGTGGACCTGGAGGCCGTGGCCGCCTTCGCCCGGCGGCATGGGCTGATTTCCGTGTGCGACAACACCTTCGCCACGCCCTACGCCCAGCGGCCGCTGGAGCTGGGCTTCGACATCGTCGTGCATTCGGCCACCAAGTACCTGAACGGCCATTGCGACATGGTGGGCGGCGTCGCCGTGGTGCGGGAGGAGGGGGAACTGGCGGACCGCCTGGGCTTCCTGCAAAACGCCGTGGGCGCCGTGGCCGGTCCCTTCGACAGCTTCCTGGCGCTGCGCGGGCTGAAGACCCTGTCCCTGCGCATGGAGCGGCACAGCGCCAACGCCGCCGCCATCGCCCAGTGGCTGGAACGCCACCCGGCGGTGGCGGGGGTGCGCTATCCCGGCCTGGCCAGCCATCCGCAGCATGAACTGGCCCGGCGCCAGATGAGGGGCGGCGGCGGCATGGTTTCCGTCAGCCTGAAAGGCGGGCTGGAGGCGGCGCGGCGCTTCCTGGAGCGGACGGAGCTGTTCTCCCTGGCGGAAAGCCTGGGCGGGGTGGAAAGCCTGATCGAGCATCCCGCCATCATGACCCACGCCTCCATCCCGGCGGAGCTGCGGGCCGCGGCCGGCATCGACGACGGCCTGGTGCGCCTGTCGGTGGGCATCGAGGACGTGGACGACCTGATCGCCGACCTGGACGCCGCCCTTAGCACTACCCTGGCCTAAACCTCTGGCCTAAACCGGCGCCTAGGCTTGTCGGTTGTAACAGCCTAACCTTTTGCCACGTGGCCTTTGCCGCGAAAAAGCGGCATTCCATGCGATGTTGCCTGGGCGATCGCGCCCGTGGAATCGGTGCCGGAATTGGGATGCCGTTCGAATGTTTGGCAGTTTGGCTTGAGGTTAGGCGATGCGGCGTCTGTTCGATGCTGACGGTAAGCGGACCGCCCTTCAGGGGGTAATGGACGACCAGGCCTTGCGTGAACTGTCGGGTATCGACTACCTGCCCTTGGGCCTGACGGCCGAGCAGATGGCGGCACTGGAGGAATCCTTCCTGGAAGCCCAAACCAGCCGCAAGGGCCGCACCTTCTGGGGGCGCCGCGGGCGGTGAAATTTTCGGGGGACCTCGACATGAGGAAGGCCGGCTGCCATCTTTAATGGGCGACTTGCTTAGGACCGGTGCCCATGTCCGCCATAGACTTCAGCCATCTGACCGTTGAGGAGCGTCTCGATCTGATCGGGGAGCTTTGCGACAGCTTGGAGAATGAGGCGCTACCGATATCGGAAGCGCTGGCCGCTGAACTCGATCGCCGCGATGCGACTTTTGAGGAAGACAAGCGGCATGCTGTTCCTTGGTCGGAGGTGCGGGCAAGTTTGTGGCGGAACCGGACCTGACTGGTGAAATGCTGAATCTCTATTTCCTGCCCGTCGCGCAGTCGGAAATTGAGGCGGCACGGCAGTGGTATGATGATCAGCTTCCGGATTTGGGAACACGCTTCCTGATCGCCGTCGATGGTGTGTTGGCTCGTATTCAGGGCAATCCGCACCAATTCCCCATCGTCCGGGCGGGTATCCCGGCGAGCGATCATCAATGGTTTTCCCTATGCGCCGTATTTCAAGGTGAGTGGCGGCAACGTCTATGTCACAGGGGGCGTTCATATGCGGCGCCATCCAAGGCGATGGCGCCGATAGGGCCGTCCGATTACTCCGCCGCCGCGACGCGGCGCTGGGTGGCGGAGTTGTGGGCGTAGGTGTCCCAGGTGGGCTCATAGCTGTCGTCGGCCTGGTTGCCCCACACGGTCCATTTGGGCCGGGCGCCGCGGGCGAACATCTCCAGATAGGGGCCGGGGCTGCAGGCCTCGATCAGGTCGTACTGCTCATCGGGCTTGCGCGAATGCTCCCGCTTGCGCGTGCCTAGATAGTTCACCTGGGTGCGGCCGGGGTCCAGCGTGCGGGCATTCTTGCCGCGCACACCGAACAGGATCAGTTCGGTGACGTTGCGGAAATAGAAGCCCACGCCGCGCCCGTCGGAGCCGCCGTCCTTGCGCAGCTTATGCCACACCAGGTTGGTCTTGTACTGGAAGCCCCAGGCCTGCATGACCTGCAACCCCTCCGGCAGCAGGGCATTGGGCACCCACAGGTACAGATGCGCCGTGTCGGCCAGCACCTTGGCCACCGGCAGGGCGCAAATCTCCTCCACCGATAGGGTGCCGTAGCGCGACAGGCGGTGATGCTCCGGCGCCATCTTGCCGGTGCGGTTCACGAATCGCCAGGGCGGGTCCGCCAGCACGGTGGCGAAACGCTTCTTGCCGGCCACGGCCAACAGGTCGCGCGCCGGGTCCAGATCGGGCTGAGCGGGGGAGGGGGCGGAGGTCACAGGGAGGGTCATGCCGGCTTGCCGTCCATCCGTCCGTTCATCACTGGCCGGGAAATAAAGTGAAGAAGGCTACGGAACATATGTAGAACACGAGCGCCCGGGCGGCGCAAGGGATGATCATCGTTTATGCGGCCTTACGGGCGGGGCGGCAAGGCCTGAAGACGTTGGCGCAGCGACAGAAGGTCCCGCCAGGTTTCGCGCTTGGCGCCCGGGTTGCGCAGCAGATAGGCGGGGTGCAGCAGGGCCAGGGCGGGCAGGGGCCGGGTCAGGCCGGGGCTGCCGTAGTCGAACCACCGGCCGCGCAGCCGGGTGATGCCCTCCGTCTTGGCCAGCAGGGTCTTGGCCGAGATGCCGCCCAGGAAGACCAGGATGTCGGGGTCGGCAATCTCCACATGCCGCTGGACAAAGGGCAGGCAGGCGGCGATCTCGCTGTCCGTGGGGTTGCGGTTGCCGGGCGGGCGCCAGGGCAGGATGTTGCTGATATAGACCGCCTTGTCCGGCGCTTCGGCATGGCGGTCCAGGCCGATGGCGGCCAGCATCTTGTCCAGCAGCGCGCCGGCCGGCCCGACGAAGGGCTTGCCCTGCCTGTCCTCCTGCTCGCCCGGCGCCTCGCCCACCAGCATGACGCGCGCCTTGGGGTTGCCGTCGGCGAAGACGGTGGAGCTGGCGGTTTGCTTCAGGGGGCAGCCGTCAAAGGCCAGCAGGGCCTTGTGCAGTTCGTCCAGCGTGGTGGCGGCCATGGCGGCACCGCGGGCGCTGGCCCGGGCCTCGCTCATGCCCAAGGGGCTGCCGGGCGGACCATCGCCGCCAGCCAGGGCAGCGAGGGGAGGCGGGCCACCGAAACTTTTTTCCGGCGGTGTGGCGGAACGGCCAGGGGCGGCGGCGGACGGGGCGCCGGCCGGCGGGCGGCCCGGGCCGGCGTCGCGCGCAGTAGGCGCCCTGCGGCTGGCCACC
This sequence comes from Nitrospirillum amazonense, assembly GCF_007828035.1. Taxonomy (GTDB): domain Bacteria; phylum Pseudomonadota; class Alphaproteobacteria; order Azospirillales; family Azospirillaceae; genus Nitrospirillum; species Nitrospirillum amazonense. Next base: position 321,292 of record NZ_VITV01000005.1, read on the forward strand.
TGGGTCCAGTCCGTCGGCTGGTCGTTGATCGCTTCGTCGGCACCGATCTCGACCAGCCAGGCCAGATCCGTGACGGCTTTTGCCGTGTCAATCATGATTTGACCCTACCATCGCTGGTGTGTTTCTTCATCAACCGCATGGGGCGAGCGCGCGCGAAAATGACGCGCTCCCTTTAGGGTTCGTCCGCGAGGGCCCGCACGCAAGCCACGGAACTCCGCACCGGTAACCTGGGAAAAAGAAGGCGAAAGACATGGAACGGGAGTCGATGGAGTATGACGTCGTCGTCGTTGGCGCCGGCCCCTCGGGGTTGTCGGCCGCGATACGGCTGAAGCAGCTGGCCGCCGCCGCGGACAAGGAGATCAGCGTCTGCGTCATCGAAAAGGGATCGGAGGTCGGGGCCCACATCCTGTCGGGCGCCGTCATCGATCCCATCGCCCTGAATGAGCTGATTCCCGACTGGAAAGAGAAGGGCGCGCCGCTCAACACCCCCGTCACCGACGACCGCTTCTACATCCTGACCGAGGTCGGCTCCATGCGCATTCCCAATGCGCTGCTGCCGCCGCTGATGAACAACCACGGCAACTACATCGTCAGCCTGGGCAACGTCTGCCGCTGGCTGGCGCAACAGGCCGAGGAACTGGGCGTTGAAATCTACCCCGGCTTCGCCGCGGCCGAGGTGCTGTACCACGACGACGGCTCGGTCAAGGGCATCGCCACCGGCGACATGGGCATCGGCAAGGATGGGGAGCCGACGGACCGCTACACCCCCGGCATGGAGCTGCATGGCAAGTACACGCTGTTCGCCGAGGGCGTGCGGGGCAACCTGTCGAAGGAGCTGATGGCCCGCTTCAACCTGCGCGACGGCGTGGATCCCCAGAAGTACGGCATCGGCATCAAGGAGCTGTGGCAGATCGACCCCGCCAAGCATAAACAGGGCCTGGTGTTGCACAGCCAGGGCTGGCCGCTGGACAGCAAGACCGGGGGCGGGTCCTTCATGTACCACCTGGAGGACAACCAGGTGGCCATCGGCTTCGTCGTCCACCTGAACTACACCAACCCCTACCTGTCGCCGTTCGAGGAATTCCAGCGCTTCAAGCAGCACCCGCTGATCCGTCCCTATCTGGAGGGGGGCAAGCGCCTGTCCTACGGCGCCCGCGCCATCAACGAGGGTGGGTTGCAGTCCGTGCCGAAGCTGACCTTCCCCGGCGGCGCGCTGATCGGCTGCGCCGCCGGCTTCGTCAACCTGCCCCGCATCAAGGGCAGCCACAACGCCATGAAGACCGGCATGCTGGCGGCCGAGGCGGCGTTCGAGCGCCTGGCGGCGGGCAGCGAGGGCCATGACGCGCTGACGGATCTTGAGACCAAGTGGCGTCAGAGCTGGGTCTTCCAGGACCTGTACAAGGTGCGCAACGTGAAGCCCAGCCTGAAGCACGGCATGTGGCTGGGCACGGCCCTGGGCGGCCTGCACATGTGGCTGAACGACCTGAAGCTGGGCTTCCTGGTGGGCTGGACCCAGCATCACGGCAAGCCGGACCATGAGAGCCTGGTGCCGGCGGCCAACGCCAAGAAGATCGCCTATCCCAAGGCCGACGGCGTCATCAGCTTCGACCGCCTGTCCTCGGTGTTCATCTCCAACACCAACCATGAGGAAGACCAGCCGTCGCACCTGAAGCTGAAGGACCCGACCGTCCCCATCGCCTTCAACCTGCCCACGTATGACGAGCCGGCGCAGCGCTACTGCCCCGCCGGGGTGTATGAGGTCACGCGCGACGACAACGGGCAGAACCCGCGCTTCGTCATCAACGCGCAGAACTGCGTGCACTGTAAGACCTGCGACATCAAGGACCCGACCCAGAACATCAACTGGACGGTGCCGGAGGGCGGCGGGGGCCCCAATTATCCCAACATGTAAGCCCGCTTCATGAAAAGGCGCCCAGCACCGGGCGCCTTTTTTGTTTCCGCCCGTGTCTGACCGGCGCGGTTGTTCCGGCCGCGTTTCCCGATTAGCTTGGGCACCCGGACCTTAAGAATAGACGGCGGCGATCTCGTGCGGTTTTTGCGGCGGACATCAACGGTGGTCATGGCGGGCCTGCTGACGGCGGGCCTGACGGGGGCTTGGGGGCATTCCGCCTGGGCGGCCAAGGCGCCGGAGCAGGGGGGTGGCCCCGACCCGCTGGCGGCCTTCGTCGCCGGCAAGGTGGCGCAGGGGGCGGGCGACTGGACGGCGGCGGCCGACTTCCTGGCGCTCAGCCTCAAGTCCGACCCCGACGACCTGACCCTGCTGCGCCGCGCCGTGCTGATCAATGTCGGCCTGGGCCGCACCAAGGTGGCGCTGCCCCTGGCCAAGCGCCTGGTGGCGGCCAAGGACGGCAATCCGGTGGCCCTGACCCTGCTGGCGGCCGACGCCGTGGCGGCAGGGGACGAGCCGGGCGCGCTGCACGCCATCGATGCCCTGCCCCAGGACGGTCTGGGCACCTTCATGCGGCCGCTGGTGACCGCCTGGGTCAAGGCGCGCAAGGGTGACTGGGCCGCCGCCAAGGCGGCGCTGGAACCGCTGGAGGCGCAGCAGTCCTTCCGCGCCATGGCGGCCCTGCACGCCGCCCTGATCGAGGATCTGGCGGGCCACGAGGATGCGGCCCGCAGCTGGTACGCCCAGGCCTCGGACGGTGGCCAGGTGCTGCGCGTCGCCATGCTGCGCGCCAATTTCGAAATGCGCATGGGGCACGCCGACCTGGCGCAGGCGGCGGTGGCGGCCATCCTGCAGGCGGACCCCAAGGGCCCCATGGGCGACGCCGCCCGCGCCCTGCTGTCCCGTCCCCACCCGGGCCGCATGGTGGCCAACGCCACCGAAGGCCTGGCGGAGGCGCTGTTCGACGTGGCTGCCGCCATCAACCAGGAAAAGGTGGCGGAGGTGGCTTTGCTCTATAGCCGCCTGGCCTTGCACCTGGACCCATCGCTGGCCCCCGCCCGCATGCTGGCGGGCGAAACGCTGACGGAAATGAACCGGGATCAGGAGGCGGCGGCCGAATATGCTGCCGTCGTCGCCGACCTGGGTATGAAGACGGGGGAGAAGGCGGACGCGGGCCTGCTGTGGGCGGCGCGTCTGCGCCAGGCTGACGCCCTCGCCCGTCTTAACAAGACGCAGGAGGCGGCCGGCATCCTGCGGGCCATGGCGTCCGAGAGGCCGGACCGCAGCGACGCCCTGGTGCGCCTGGGCGATCTGCTGCGCGCCGACCATAAGCTTCCCGAGGCCTTGACCGCCTATAACCAGGCCATCGAACGCCTGGGCGGCCGCCCGAATGGCGGCGACTGGTTCCTCTATTATGCCCGCGCCACCGTGCAGGACCAGATGGGGCATTGGCCGGAGGCGGAGTCCGACCTGCTGCGCGCCCTGCAGCTGCAGCCCAATCAGCCGGGCGTCCTGAATTACCTGGGCTATGCCTGGTCGGAAAAGGGCGTGAAGCTGGACCAGGCGCGCCAGCTGCTGGAGCAGGCGGTGAAGCTGCGCCCCAACGACGGCGCCATCATCGACAGCCTGGGCTGGGCCAAGTACCGTGCGGGCGACATCCCCGGCGCGGTTGATCTGCTGGAACGCGCGGCGGAGCTGAAGTCCCGCGATCCGGCCATCAACGACCATCTGGGCGACGCCTACTGGGCCACCGGCCGGCGGCTCGAAGCGCACTATCAGTGGCAACGCGCCGCGCGCGAGAATCCGGACGACAGCCTGAAGGCCGCGCTGGATGAAAAGCTGAAGCGCGACCCCGCAGCACCCCAATAATTCCGATACCCAAGATTTGTTGAAGGACCGATCCCCGTGACCACGGTAAGCGCCGCCGCCGCCGCCAAGCTGAACCTGTACCTGCACGTGCTGGGCAAGCGGCCCGACGGCTATCATGAGCTGGATAGCCTGGTGGTGTTCGCCACCGCCCACGACCTGATCACCGTGACCGAGGCGCCGGGTTTCAGCCTGGCCATCGACGGCCCCTTCGGCAGCACCCTGGTGGCCGAGGGCACGGGCCGCAACCTGGTGTCCCGCGCCGCGCACGCCCTGGCCGACGTTCTGGGTCGCGACCCGCACGTCGCCATCCGCCTGACCAAGAACCTGCCGGTGGCGTCCGGCATCGGCGGCGGTTCGGCCGATGCTGCCGCCACCCTGAAGGCGCTGGCCGAGCTGTGGGGCGTGGCGCAGGATGATGCCCGCCTGGTGGAGCTGGCGCCCACGCTGGGCGCCGATGTGCCCGTATGCCTGTTCGGCCGCACCGCCTATTTCGGCGGCGCGGGGGAGCAGGTGGTGGCCGGGCCCACCCTGCCGCCGGCCGCCCTGCTGCTGGTGAACCCCGGCGTGCACATGCCGACCAAGGACGTCTTCGCCGCCCGCACCGGCGCCTGGTCCACCGCCGGCCGGCTGGAACGCGATCCCGTGGACGTGGCCGACTTCGCCCTGCTGCTGCGGGCGCGGGGCAATGATCTGGGGGCCGCCGCCGAAAGCCTGTCGCCCGCCATCACCGATGTGCTGGCCGCCCTGGATGCGACGCCGGGCTGCCTGCTGGCCCGCATGTCGGGCAGCGGCGCCACCTGCATCGGCCTCTATGCCGATGTCGCGGCGGCGGCCTCGGCCGCCGCCTTGATCAACCGCGTGCGCCCGACCTGGTGGGTCAAGGCCACCGCCCTGCTGCCCGAGGTGCCAGCGGCCGAGGTGGTAGCGGACGCCTGAGTCTCAGGGCCGGGAGAGGCGCGCCAGCAGGTCACGGCCGGGCCAGCCGTCCGGTGGCGGTGCCGTTTCGTCCCAAACCGCCGGGTGCGCCGCCTCATAGGCCAGGATGGCGTTGGCCGTGCGGGCGCCCAGGCGGCCGTCCGCCGGCCCGTGCAGGTACCCCAGGTCGCGCAGGCGCTGCTGGATCAGGCGCAGTTCGTCCGCGCCGACGGCGGCCGGCGGCGTGCGCGGCTGGCCGGGGACGGGCCTGGGCGCCGGCTTGACGGTGGCGGGGTCTTGCGATTGCGCCGCCAAACCAATGCCCACCACCTGTGGTGACGGCCCGCCGCGCTTGAGACGGGCCAAGGCGTGGACGGCCGCGACGTCACCCTTGGCCGCCGCCTCACCGTACAGGCGCGCGGCGGCGTCCCGGTCATGGCCGCGCTCGGCCAGGGCCCCCAGCCGCTCCAGCGCCAGCACGAGGCCGCCCTCGGCGGCGCGGCGGTACCAGGCCTCCGCCTGGGCCGCGTCCGCCGGCACGTCCACGCCCTCGTCATACAGCAGGCCCAGATTGAACTGCGACTGCACGTCGCCCAGATCGGCGGCGCAGCGGTACCAGGGCAGGGCGGCCGCGATGTTTTCCGGCCAGCCCATGCCGCCGGCCTCCAGCGTGCCCAGGGCGGCGCAAGCCTGCCGGCGGAGGACGGGGTCCGGCGTGGCGGCCGCCAGCCGGTACCAGGCGCTGGCCCGGGCCACGTCGGCGGGGCGGTCGAAGGGGACGTCGCCATAGGCGTCAGCCAGATCCAGCTGCGCCTGGGCATCACCGGCGCGCGCCCGGGCGTCCAGCGCCAGCAGGCCGGCGTCGGCTCCAGCGGGCGGCGGCTCCGGCAAGCGGCTGGGGGCGGCCAGGGCGGTGCCGGCCAGCAGCAGGATGGCCAGGGCGGGAATAGGCGAGGGAAGGGGCATGGGATGGCCGGGCGAGGGAGCGTACCGCCATAGTGCCACGGCGGGGGATCGGCGCCAGCGTTTCGCGGAAAAGGTCAGGGCGATTTGGGGCGTTGCGTCCGCCGGGCTTTCTGATTATGGTGCCGCCCTCCCTGACGGGAGGCCCGGTGATGGGGCGTCGCCAAGCGGTAAGGCAGCGGATTTTGATTCCGCCATGCGGAGGTTCGATCCCTCCCGCCCCAGCCATCCCTTCCGGCTATTTTCTCGATTCCAAGGTCAGGCGCGCCACTTGGGCGTGTATTACTGTCGTGGCTGCCGATGCCATTAGTGTGGGCCTGGCCTATACTGCACGATTCGAGGCCAATGCGGTGCCGATGGGGCGCAATGTCAGGATTCGTCAAATTTTAGGTATCGTCACCGCCTCTTCCAAAGTATTATTGCCGCAAGGATAGGTTTGCCTGTTGGGGGCGCCATCCTGAGGGATAGCGGGATATTGAATTGGCCAATGTATCGGCCATGATATCCTGTCAGGGAAGGTTGTACGCGGATGGCCCGGAGGACGCGGTGGCGGTGTGGCCCCATCCTGCGGGCGCCTGCGGATGACGGGGTTTCGGGTTGCTTGGGGCTCAAGGGCGTGGGCCCGGTCCACAGTGGAAAATTTGCCCGTCCTAGTTGTTGCCCGGAGCCTTGGGAGCATCCGGTTGCGGAGATGAGATGAATCGTCCGAATGCGCCGAAACGGGATTGGGTCCGGGTAAAGCCCGGCGAACGTCCGGTGGCGTTGCCTGAAAAGCCGGAATACGACGATCAGAAGCTGTTGACCCTGCTGCAGTCCGCCAAGCGGGAACTGCAGGGCCTGCGTCTCATCCACCTGCATCTGTCCCTGCTGAAGGACAAGAGCAACCTGGACCTCATGTCCATCAAACGCGCAATGCAGGAAACGGCGGACAATTCGTCGTACCTGCAGGTCTTCAACCTGTCCAACGACGACGTCATCGTCCTGTACAAGGGCATCAAGTTCTCGCTGATTAGCGACGTCTGCTCGAAGATCGAAAAGCTGCTGCTGTCGCGCACGACGATGACGAAGCAGAACCCCTACCGGGAAGACAGCCTCTATTCGATCATGGAGCTGTCGCTCAACTTCGTGAGCGTCATCCGCTTCATTGAAGGCCTGCAGAAGGGCGAGGGCGGCGACGCGCCGGTCGAACAGACCAAGCCCCCCATTACGCTGGAGGAATTGGGCAAGATCGAACGCGCCGTGCAGATGTTCGACCTGTCGCCCTTCATGCTGAACCAGCCGGTGGTGAACATCCAGAACCCCACCGAGAACGAGTACGAGTATTTCGAGCTCTACATCGCCATCAAGGCGCTGGAAGAGCGGCTGTCGCCCGAGTTCGACATCACCGCCAACCGCTGGCTGTTCAGCTACTTCACCTCGCAGTTGGACCTGTCGGTCCTGCGCGCGCTGAACTACGGCGTGGACTTCCTGCGTGGCAAGCGCCTGGGCCTGAACCTGAACCTGGCCACCATCCTGTCGGCCAGCTTCGTGAAGTTCGATGAGCGGTTGACGACCGACCTGCGCGGCAACGTCGTCCTGGAAATCAACAAGACCGACCTGATCGAGAACGTCTCGATGTACAAGGAGGTCGTCGATTTCGCCGCCACCCGTGGCTACAAGATCTGCATCGACGGACTGAACGACTTCTGGGTCACGCACATGGACCTGGAATACATGGCCTGCGATTACGCCAAGATCATCTGGTCCCCCGACATGGAAAGCATGACGGAGGAGGAGATCGAGGCCCTGCAGGAAAAGGTGCGGCAGCAGGAAAACTGCCGCTACATCCTGGCCCGCTGCGGCACCGTCTCCGGCCTCATCTGGGCCGAGAAGATGGGCATCAGCCTGGTGCAGGGCCGCGTCATCGACAACATCCTGCGCAAGAGCGTCCTGGTGCGGGACGCGCTGAAGACGGCGCAGGTGATGAATGACGACTGATAGGGTAAGCCCGGTCAGCCAATGCCGCCGCCGACTTAACTACCTGGTAAGCTTGCCTCATTAAAATGAGGTTATCGCCGGGCCGGCATCTGTGTCACCTTCTGCCAGGGGGCCATCCGGTTGCAGCCGGGGAGCGCAGGGTCGTTCCCGCAGGCTGATATCAGGACGGCGTGTCGGGCGGAACTGACCGGAGACGATGTTGGGACGTGACTATCCGGTGCAGGCGGCCGCGGCCGAGGAAGGCGCTGGCGACGGTGCCGCGGGTGCGTCGCGTGCCGCCTCGGATGAGGCAGAGGCCAGCCGCAGCACGCATTTCATGTTCGAGAACAAGGTCTTCGCTGTCCCCGGCGCCTTCTTCTCCTTCACCCGCGACACCAATGAGGCCGTCTACAACGTCCAGCTGGGCGACGTGTGGGGCAAGATACCCTTCCGCACCCTGCGCGAAGCCTTCGGCATCGACGACAACAGCGCCGACGCCACCCTGCTGGGCGTGGTCGAGCGTGGCCTGAAATATGTCAAGACCATCCGGCCTGGCGACAGCATCCCGCGCGAACTGCTGGACGGCAGCGCGTCCTGGCGGGTGGAAGACAGCCACCTGCAGATCGCGCGCGGCCGAATCACCGTGCAGCTGGTGTCCTGGATCACGGGCAAGGAAACCTTGGTCACCGACCGCGGTCAGCTGGAACAGGTGGTGGAGGATCCGCAGACCAAGCAGCGCGCCCAGCAGGCCTTCAGCGAACTGGCCCGCCGCTTCGGCCTGCCCGATGACCGCAAGCAGGAGATCGTGGACAAGGTCGAGTCGATCGCCCGCGAGCTGTCTTATATCGAGGCACTGCGCGACCGTTACGGCCAGGTGCAGCAGATCATCGCCGGCGTGGCCCAGGCCGGCCGCATCTATAAGACCGACCGCCAGTTGCAGGCCGACATGACGCGCATGATGGCCCTGGTCAAGCAGCCCATCCTGGATTTCGAGGACATCTTCGGCCAGCTGGATGCCCAGACCAGCGAGATCATGGCGGTGCTGAAATCCTACGACAGCCAGGTGGCCTTCATCCGCCGCATGCGCGATGAGCTGCACACCCGCCTGATGCTGTGGGACGACATGATCTATGCCTGGGACGGCGAACCGCTGGAACGCGGCCCCGAGTTGGAGGCGCGCCTGAAGAAGACCTATCAGTTCCTGGCCCAGCACTTCCTGGTGACCAAGGTCTGGCAACGGGGTGCGTGAGGCGGGGTGCGTGAGGCGTTTACGCTGATCAACCGCTTCAGCGACCCTCGCGGCGCCAGCCCAGGACCAGCAGGGCGGCCAGGACCAGCAGCGCCAGCCAGGCGGGCACCAGGGGCACGCGGGCGACGCCGGTGACGGTGTAGTCGCCGTTGGCGCGCAGGCCCAGCCAGCTACCGCCGGCGGCACTCTGGCCGGGACTGACCCGGCGAAGGTCAGGCAGGCCGCCAGCACCGGACCCATCCACCAGCCAGAACATACCACCACCGGTGGCCTTGGCCAGCGGGGCCAGGCGGTCGGGGGTGGTGCGCATGTCGGCCAGTTCCGGCGGGTTCAGGGCGCCCACCACGGCCAGGGCGGTGCGGTCGCCATCCTTCACCCGCCACAGGCCGGGCTCGGTCGCCTCCAGGCTGCCGCGCGCGACGCCGTCGGGGCTGTCGGCCAGGGGCAGGGTGGTGACGGCGTCGCTGGGAGATCGTACTTCCACCGGGTCGGCATCCGGCTTCAAGGAGCGGCGTTCCACCACCAGGCGATCGCCGTCGACGTGCGCCTTGAGGTCGTCTTCCTCCAGCGCCGGCTCCTTCATCAGCCAGTGGGCCAGGCGGCGCAGCAGTTCCGCCGCCGGGCCGCCGCCCTCAAAGCCGCGCGACCATAGCCACATATGGTCGGACGCGATCTGGGCTACGCGTCCCTTGCCCACGCGGTCCAGCACCACCAGCGGCTGGTTGTTGGCGCCGTTCATCACCACCGTGCCCTGGCGCGGCACGATGTCGATCTGGCGGAACCAGCGTCCCCAGGGGGCTTTCTGCTGGTTTCCCTGGGCCGGCGCGGTCTCGCCATAACCATCCAGGCCGGCCGTGACGGGATGGCGGCGGCCGGCCTCGGTCAGGGTGGGGGTGTAGGGCTGTTCCGTCACGGTGCCCGTGGGCTCGCCCGGCAGGATCTCGCCCAGCGGCGTGCGGTACAGCGACAGCGGCGTGGCGTAGGCGGGGCCGCTGGCCTCCAGGAAGGCGCCGCCGTTGCGCACATATTCCGCGATGTTGGCGAGATAGCCCATGGGCAGGACGTTGCGCTGGCGATAGCGGTCGAAGATGACGAGGTCGAAGTCGTTCAGCTTCACCTCGAACAGTTCGCGAATGGGGAACTGGATCAGCGACAGCTCGCGGATGGGCGTGCTGTCGGACTTCTCCTGCGAGCGCAGGATGGTGAAGTGCACCAGATCCACCGCCGGGTCTGCCTTCAGCAGGTCCCGCCAGGTGCGCTCACCCGCGTGCGGCTCGCCCGACACCAGCAGCACGCGCAGGCGGTCGCGCACGCCGTTGACGATGAAGGCGGTGCGGTTGTTGGCCATGGACAGCTCGGCCGGGCCGGCGTTGACCGACAGTTCCAGCAGGTTGGGCCCGCCATGGCCCACGGTAATGGTCAGGGGAACGTCCTCCCCCACCGGCACCGGCACCTGCCGCTCGGGCTGGCCGTCCTGGCGGATGGTCAGCAGGGCGCTGTCCGCACCCTTTCCCGCCGGCAGGTCCTCCACCCGCACGGTGGCGGTGACCGTCTTGCCGACGATGCCATAGCTGGGGCCGCGCACCAGCACCAGGCGACGGTCGCCCTCGCCATGCTCACCCGTCAGCAGGGTGTGCACGGGGCCCAGGTCGGCCAGGCTCTCCGGCTTTTCCGGCACGTCGTGCACCTGGCCGTCGGTCAGCAGGATGGCGCCGGCCAGGCGGCGGCGGGGCACGTCGGCCACAGCCTGGGTCAGGGCGTCGATGGCCCGCGTCTCCTCCCCCTTGCCGCCGGCGGTGGAGGTGCCGGTCTCCACCACCCGCAGGTCCAGGTCGGGCACCTGGGACAGCTTGGCCTTGAGGGCGGCCAGGGCGGCGTCCGTGCGCTCCTTGCGGTGGCCCACGTTCTGGCTGGCGGAGGTGTCGACCACCACCACGGCCACGTCCTTCAGCGGATGGCGGTCCTCCCGCACCAGCGCGGGGTCCAGCAGCAACAGGGCCAGCGCCGCCAGGGTGACCGCGCGCCAGGTCAGGCCGCGCGCCCGGCGCCAGGCCATGAGCGCCAGGCCCAGCAGCGACAGCGCGCCCAGCAGGATCAGCAGCCAGGCGGGCAGCAAGGGTTCGAAACTGATGCTGAGGCCGGCGAACAGGTTCATCATTGGCCCAGCCGCTCCAGGATGGCCGGCACGTGCACCTGGTCGGCCTTGTAATTGCCGGTCAGGGCGTACATCACCAGGTTGATGCCGAAGCGGTAGGCCATCTCGCGCTGGCGCTCCCCACCCGGCACCACGGCGTTCAGCGGCCGGCCCCGGCCGTCGATGGCCCAGGCGCCGGCCCAGTCGTTACCGCCCACCAGCACGGGTGAGACGCCATCGTTCACACGGCCCTCGGAGGCTTCCGCCCATACCTGGCCCCCCGCCTGGCGGCCGGGGAAGTCCTGCATCAGGAAGAAGGTGCGGCCCAGCACGTGCTCCGGCCCCACCGGGGCCAGGGGCGGGATGTCCAGGCCGTGGGTCAGGTCGCGCAGGCGCGCCTGGATGCCGGCGTCCGGGGCGCCTTGGTCTCGGGTGTCGAACAGGATCATGCCGCCGGCGTGGAGGTACTGGTTCAGCTTGGCCACCGCCGCGTCGGACGGGGCGGCTTGGCCCGGCGTCACCACCCAGTACAGCAGGGGGAACAGGGCCAGGTCGTCCTTCTCCACGTTCACGCTCATGGCGCCCGCCACCTCCACCGCCGTGCGGCGGTTCAGCTGTTCGCCCAGTCCCAGCAGGCCGGCCTTGGTGGTGGCGTCGGCGGCGCGGTCGCCCGTCTCGACATAGGCCAGCCAGTTGGCGGTGGTGGCCTTCACGATCTCATCGTCCGGCGTGGCGGCATGCCCGCGCGGGGCGGCCAGCACCGTTGCCAGCGCCAGTGCCGCCGCGGCGGCGCCCCGGCGCCAGCGCGCTTTGGGCCGCAGCGAGGTGGGCAGCAGGCCCCGTACCAGCAGCGACAGGAGCAGGTCGGCCACCCACAGCGCCGCCGCGAGGCCCAGGAACCAGGGGCGCAGGTCCGTTTCCCGCGTGCCGCCGAAGCCCTGGTAGGCGACGCCGGCCAGCGGCTCCATGGGCACCAGCGGCGCCACGGACCCAGCCAGGTTCAGGGCGCGGCGCCGGTCACCCACGCCGTAATAGCCCGGCGGGTGCAGCGGCCCCACCGGGGTACCGGCGGCCTCATCCTTGCCTTCCGGCTCCAGCGGTTGGGCCACGGCGGAGGGGGCGACCAGCCGGCCCTGGCCGTCCAGCAGGGACAGGGGCGGCAGGGCGCCGCCGGCGTTGCCGCCAATACCGCCGGGCAGGCCGTCGCTGAGGGCCACCAGGCGGCGCAGCATGTCGACGTAGAGGCCCGACAGCGCCAGGTTGGACCAGGCGGGGTCGGCGCTGGTGTGCACCAGCGCCAGCCAGCCCTTGCCCCGCCGCTCGCCCGTCACCAGGGGCGTGCCGTCCTCCAGCCGCGCCCAGACCTTGTCGCCCATGTCGGGCCCGGGTTCCGCCAGCACCTGGCGGCTGACGGTCACGTCGGGCGGCACCGCCAGGCCGGCGAAGGGGCTTTTGTCGTCGAAGGGCGCCAGGTGGGCGGGCGTGGTCCAGGACAGGGCGCCGCCCAGGGAGCGGTCGCCGCCGCGCAGGCGCACGGGCAACAGGGTCTCAGCGCCGATGGGCTCTGACTCATGGGCCAGGCGGGTGCCGCCGAAGCGCACCAGCACGCCGCCCTGGTCTATCCAGCGGGCCAGGCGGGCGGTGTCGCTGTCGGTCAGGGCGCCGCTGTCGGGCAGCACCAGGATGGAGACCCCGCCGTCCAGCAGCGCGGAGATGGTGCCGCGCCGCACCTCGGCATAGGGGGCCAGGGCCCGGTCCAGATAGTAGAGGCTGGACAGCAGGGGCTGGTTGTCGCCGCCGGGACCGGCGGTGGCCAGGCCCACAGGGCGGCGGCGCCAGCGATCGTCCAGCAGCAGGCTGGCGCCCACGCCCGCGCGGTCCTCCAGGTGCAGGCGGACGGCAGCGTTGCGCAGCTCCCCGGGCAGGATCAGGGGCAGGGTCAGCTGGCGCTGGCCGGGGGCGAAGATGCCGTCCGCCCGGCCCAGGGCGCGGCCGTCCTCGCCCAACGCCTCGACGGCGATGGGCTGGGCTTGGGCCCCTTCCGCCCGTTCCACCGGCACCATCAGCGTGCCCCCGTCATTATTCGGCGCCCGCAGCAGCAGCGGGCCATGGTCGGCGCCGGCCGTCATCACCGTGACGCGTCCCAGGGCGCGCAGGCGGCCGGCCAGGGCTGCCACGCTGCCGTCGTTCAGGCCATCGGCCAGCCAGTAGCTGTCGGCGGCGACGCCGGCCAGGGGGCCGCTCTTCTGGGCGGTATCCAGGGCGCCCAGGGCCGCGGCGCGGTCAGTGGGCCAGGGCTGCGGCGCCAGGGCCTGCACCAGCCGGCGTGCAGCCGTGGCGCTCATGGGACCCTGCACCTGTGGCGCGTCGCCGCCGGCGCCGGCGGCGGTGGCCAGCAGCAGCACGGGGCGGTCCTGGCGTTCCGCCTGGGTCACCAGCCGGTCCAGCGCCTGCTGCCGCTCCGGCCAGTCCCGGCCGGCGGCCCAGCCGCTGTCGACCACCAGCAACAAGGGGGCCGTGCCCGCGACGGATGTGGCGTCGGGGTGCAGCAGCGGCCGGGCCAGGCCGATGATCAGCAACGCGCAGAGGGCCAGGCGCAGCACCAGCAGCCACCAGGGCGTGCGCGCGGGCGTCTCTTCCTTCGCGGTCAGGCCCAGCAGCAGGCGCAAGGCCGGGAAGGTGACGCGCTTGGGGGCGGGTGGCGTCAGGCGCAACAGCCACCACAGGCCTGGCAGCAGAACCAGGGCCCACAGCACCAGCGGGCTGGCGAAGGCCATCAGGCGCCCCCCTCGTTTGTCCAATTGGCGGGCGCGTGGGTAACGCCGGAATGGGCGGCCGCGGTCCTAACGCTTTCCTGCGACAAGGCGCCCCACAGGCCTAGCAGCGCCGTCTGCGGCGGCTTGTCGGTGTGGTGCAGGGAGAAGGACCAGCCGCTGGCCCGCGCGATCTGGGCCAGGCCGGCACGGTGGGCGGCCAGCCGCTCCTGATAGGCGCCGCGCAGACCGTCCACCCGGGGCACCAGCAGGCGGTGCTCACCCTCCACCGCGCCATGGACGGCACGGAATTCTACCCGGCCTTCATAAGGCAGGGTCTCTTCCGCCGGATCCAGGATCTGCAGCAGGTGGCCGCGCACGCCATGCCCTGCATGGAAGGCGACCGCCGCCTGGATGTCCTCCAGCGGCGCCAGCAGGTCGCCCATCACCACCAACCGCGCGTGGCGGGCCAGGGGCTGTGCCGGTGGCACCGGCGGGGGGGGTGCTGAGGGGACCCGCGTCAGCGCCAGGGCCAGGGGCTCCAGCGCCGGGCGGCCGGGCAGCGGGCGGGGACCGCCCATCAGACCCACGCGCTCGCCACCGCGCACCAGCAGGCAGGCCAGGGCCAGGGCCAGCAGGTCGGCGCGCTCCCGCTTCAGCGGCAGCTCACGGTCCGACCGCCAGTCCATGGACGGGCCGGCGTCGCGCCACAGCCAGACGGTCTGCGCCGCCTCCCACTCGTTTTCCCGCACATAGACATGATCGCCCTTGGCCGACTGGCGCCAATCGATCTGGTCGGTGTCGTCGCCCTGCTGATAGCGGCGGAACTGCCAGAACGCCTCGCCCGTGCCCACGCGGCGGCGGCCGTGCAGGCCGGGCGTCACCGCGGCGGCCACCCTCTCCGCCGCCACCAGCAGCGGCGGCAGGCGCTGGGCCAGGGCGTCGGCGCGGTCGCGCAGGCGGCTGGCCGCCGGCGCGGGATCTGTTGGATTCTGGGGAGCCTTGGGGGACATCAGGCCAGCGGCGCGCACAGGCGGTCGATGACGGCGTCCAGCGTGACGCCCTCGGCCCGCGCGCTGAAGTTCAGCGCCATGCGGTGGCGCAGCACCGGCTTGGCCAGGGCCACCACATCGTCGAGGGAGGGGGTGTAGCGCCCGTCCATCAGGGCGCGGGCGCGGCTGGCCAGCATCAGGGCCTGGGCGGCGCGGGGGCCGGGGCCCCAGGCCACGTGGCGGCGCACCTCCGCCACGTCGCTGGTCTCCGGCCGGCCGCTGCGCACCAAGTCCAGGATGCCGTCGACCACGCTGTCGCCCACCGGCACCCGGCGCACCAGCTCCTGCGCCGCCTGCAGTTCCGCCGCCGTCAGCACCGGCCGCACGGCGGCGGCGGTGGCGCCGGTGGTGGCGATCATCATCAGCCGTTCGGCGTCACGCTCGGGATAGGTGACGTCCACCTGCAGCAGGAATCGGTCCAGCTGGGCCTCCGGCAGGGGATATGTGCCCTCCTGCTCCAGCGGGTTCTGGGTCGCCAGCACATGGAAGGGGCGGGGCAGGGGATGATATTGCCCCGCCACCGAAACCCGGCCTTCCTGCATGGCCTGCAGCAGGGCCGACTGGGTGCGCGGGCTGGCGCGGTTGATCTCATCCGCCATCAGCAGCTGGGCGAAGACGGGGCCGGGAATGAAGCGGAATGCGCGGCGGCCGTGCTCCCCCTCCTCCAGCACTTCGGAGCCCAGGATGTCGGCGGGCATCAGGTCGGGGGTGCATTGCACCCGGCGTTCGTCCAGGCCCAGCACGATGCCCAGAGTTTCCACCAGGCGGGTCTTGGCCAGGCCCGGCACGCCCACCAGCAATAGGTGACCGCCCGCCAGCAGGGTGACGAGGCTGAGGTCGATCACCTCTTCCTGACCGAAGATGGCCTGGCCGATCATGGCGCGCACGCTGGCCAGCTTCAGGCCCGTGTTTTCGATGTCCAAAGCCAGGCTCGCATCCGGGTAAACCTGGTCACGGGGCAGGTCGGTGATGCTCAACGCGGGGTCTCCCAAGAGTGCAATTGTTCACCAGCGATGCCAGAACGCCGGCTCCGGGCCTTTATGCCAGCCCCCTTTATGCTAGCTTTGTGGCCGAAATCGGAAAAATTTCCGGTCCCCCCGCATCGGCCGATAGGCTGATGGGGCGGACCTTTTGGCTTGATGGTTGATTGCGTCATGACGGAAAGCAAGCCCGATGCCGGTCCTGGAACCGGCCAGGACGCCGCGGACAAACCCGCCACCGCCTCGGAAGGTCCCGCCGATCTGGCCGGCCTGCGCGCGGCGCGCGCGCCCGGCGACGGTGCGCCCGACACCCGGCCGGATGAAGGCTACGACATCCGCATCGCCCGCGACGGCACCTGGTTTTACCACGGCAGCCCCATTGGCCGGCTGCCCCTGGTCAAGCTGTTCTCCACCGTCCTGCGGCGGGACGAGGCGGGGGACTATTGGCTCATCACCCCGGCGGAGCGGGGCCGCATCCGGGTGGATGACGCGCCCTTCGTGGCGGTAGAGATGCGGCGCGAGGGCGAGGGGCGGGGCCAGGCCCTGTCCTTCCGCACCAACCTGGACCACTGGGTAACGGCCGGGGCGGAGCATCCGATTCGGGTGGCGATCGATCCGGCGACGGGGGAGCCCAGCCCCTACATTCACGTGCGCGGCGACATCGGCCGCGGGTTGGAGGCGCGCTTGAACCGCCCGGTGTTCTATGAGCTGGCCGACATGGCCTTGGCGGCAGAGGGGGCCGCAGGGGGCGACGGCCCGGTGGGGGGATACGGCCCGGCCGGGGTATGGAGCCAAGGCGTGTTCTTCCGGTTGGAGCCGGCATGACGGCGGCGGCGGCGATCCGCCGCGCTTTCGCCCAAGGCCCCCAAGGGGGCCGGCACGAGGGGGCCTTCGCGTTCGAGGGGCCGGGCATCGGCGCCCGGGGGGACCGCGACGGCAACGAGGTGGATGTTGGCGGCGTGTTCGATCCGCCACCGACGGTGCGCGACGCGGCCGTGCTGGTGCCCCTGGTTGACCGGCCGGAGGGCATGACCGTGCTGCTGACCCAGCGCAGCGCCCACCTGGCGGCCCATGGCGGCCAGATCAGCTTCCCCGGCGGCCGGGTGGAGCCTGAGGACACCGACGCCATCGCCACCGCGCTGCGCGAGACGGAGGAGGAGGTGGGGCTGGCCCCCACCCAGGTGGAGGTGGTCGGTCGGCTGGATACCTACTACACCCGCACCGGCTTCCGCGTGGTGCCGGTGGTGGGGCTGGTCAACCCGCCGTTTTTCCTGCAGCCCGACCCGTTCGAGGTGCAGGAAGTGTTCGAGGTGCCGCTCAGCTTCATCCTGGATCCCGGCAGCCGCCAGCGGCAGTCCCGCGAGTTCAAGGGCGCCCTCCGGCACTTCTGGGTCTTCCCCTACAACGACCGCTACATCTGGGGCGCCACGGCGGGGATGCTGGTGAACCTGTGCGAGGTGCTGGGACTGCCCGGCTGATGCCCGTGCCGGGCCGCCCGTATCCTGGGCGCAGCCGTTGCCGGGAGCGCGGATCCTTGATAAAATTGCGATAAAATACAACCTTAAGGCGTCATGACCTCCGTCCGCTCCCTGGTGCCCACGGGCCCGCTGGCTTCCGTGGCCAGCCGCCGTGTCCTGCAGTCCCTGATGCGCACCGGGCAGGAGGCGCGATTCGTCGGTGGCTGCGTGCGGGATTGCCTGCTGGAAATCCAGGCGGCCGACATCGACATCGCCACCCCCCTGCCGCCGGAGGAGGTGATGCGCCGGCTCAAGGCCGACGGCATCCGCGTCGTGCCCACCGGCCTGAAGCATGGCACCGTCACCGCCATCATCGGCAACGAGACGTTCGAGATCACCACCCTGCGCCAGGATGTGGAGACGTTCGGGCGGAGCGCGCGGGTGGCCTTCACCGACGACTGGCTGGCCGATGCCGCCCGCCGTGACTTCACCTTCAACGCCATGTCGCTGACCGTGGATGGCGAGCTGTACGACCCCTTCGGCGGCGTGCCCGACCTGACGGCGGGGCGCGTGCGCTTCATCGGCGACGCCGAGACCCGCATCCGCGAGGACGTGCTGCGCCTGCTGCGCTTCTTCCGCTTCTACGCCCGCCTGGGCAAGGGCCCGCCGGACGCGGCGGCGCTGGACGCTTGTACCCGCCTGGCCCCTCTGGTCGGCGGCCTGTCAGGGGAGCGCGTGCGGGAAGAGCTGCTGAAGCTGCTGGCCACGGACCGCGCCGCCGACGTCTGGCGCATCATGGTCGATCAGGGGATCATGGAGCATGTCCTGCCCCAGGCCGTGGCGGTGGACCGCCTGGCGGCGCTGGACCGCCTGGAATGGATGGTGGGGGAGACGGAGCCGCTGGCCCGCCTGGCGGCGCTGCTGCCGGCCGGCCCCCTGGCCCACAGCGCGGCGGAGGCGGTGGCCGACCGGCTGCGCTTCTCCAACTTCCAGCGCGACCGGCTGGCGGCCATCGCCGCCCCGGCGGTGGACGTGCATCCCGATCTGCCGTTCAAGTCGCGGCGCATCGCCCTGCACCGCCTGGGGCCGGAGATTTACCGCGCCGTGCTGCTGCTGTCGGCGGCCGCCATGGGCACGCCGGCCTTCGAGCTGTTCGAGCCCCTGGCCGAGGCGTCGGCCTGGCAGGAAATCCCCTTCCCCTTGCGCGGCCAGGACATCCTGGATAGGGGTCAGGCCCCGGGGCCGGAGGTTGGCCGCCTGATGGGCGAGCTGGAGCGCTGGTGGATCGCCCACGACTTCCAGCCCGACCGCGACGCCTGCCTGGCGGAGCTGGAGCGGCGGCTGTTTCAATCACCATCGTCGCCGAGCGGGAGTTGATGGCAGCGGCATGAGCCTTACCGCTCATGCCGCTGTAGGCCGCGACCGTGGCCGCCGGACCTTTCCGGGGAACGAAGTGGACCGGAAAGGGAGGATAGCCAAGCCAGCGAATGCTGGCGCCTGGCGATTGAGGGGATGCCTATCTGGCCGCCTTCACATCGGCCGCCGTGACCGCGTCGGTGTAGTGGTTGCCGAAGTGGGTACGGACGTAGTTCACCACCGCCGCCACCTGGTCGTCATCCAGGAACTCCCCGATGGGGGGCATGGCCTTCTGGCCGTGCACCACCATGGCGACGGGATAGCCCGCCGCCTCCAGGTTGGGGTTGCCGGCCAGGGCGGGGTAGGTGCCGGCGCCAGTGGCGCCTTTGGCGTCCGGCATGTGGCAGCCCTGGCAGATGGCCTGGTACAGCGCGGCGCCGTCCTTCTGGCCGAAGTGGCGGGGGCTGGCGAAAGCGGCGGAGCTGGCGTCCGACGCCTGGGCATGGGCCGGATGGGGCAGGGCCCCCGCCGCACCATAAAGGCCGGTCAGCAGCGCCGTCAGGCCGGCTGCCTTGATCGTGAAAGACTTGAAGATCGTCATGGATTGTCTCTCGGGATAGGGGGCGTCAAGCCGTCACGACCCGCTGGTGCAGGCGGGTGACGGCGTCGAGGGAGGACAGGACCGCCCCCTCCTGCCAGCCGGTGATGTAGCTGGCATGCTCGCCCGCCAGGGCGATTCGCCCGTCCACCTGGCACAGGTCCTGGTAATGCGCGGCCCGCGTCTCCTCGGTCCATGAGGCGTGGCAGCCCAGGGTCCAGGGCACGCGATGCCAGCCCACGGCCACGCCGGTGTCGAATTCCTTGGTGTATTGCGGATGGATCTGGGCGCCATAGGCAAGGGCGCGCTTGATACGCTCCTCCGGCGGCATGGCGGTGTATTCCATGGCATAGGCGCCGAAGACGTAGGTGCCCAGCAGCACGCCTTTGCCCGGGCTGCCATAGCCGCTGTTGGGGTAGCCGATCATGGCGATGGGCAGGTCGGTGAAGCTGATGCCGCCGTAGATGGCCTCGTCCTGTTCCCAGAAGCGGCGCTTGAACTGCAGGCCCACCTTGGCGGCGGCCTCATAGGGCACGGCGCTGATGGCGTTCGCCATCTTGGGCCCTACGTTCAGCTTGATCTGGCTCAGCACCGACAGGGGGATGGTGCACAGGCACCAGTCGGCCTTGGCCGTCTGCGGCGCGCCGCCCTTCACGGTGTCGGTATAGGTGACGGTGACGCCGTGGTCGTCCTGGTGGATTTGCGTCACCTTGGTGTTGAAGCGGATCAGGTCCTTCACCTGCCGCGCCAGGGCGGCGGGGAACTGGTCCATGCCGCCCACCGGCTGGAAGATGGTGGACTGGAACTCATCCCTCAGGCCCATGCCCAGGAAACGCCACAGGCCGCCCTGCATGACGTCGCTGAGGCTGGCGGGGGTGGAGGGCACCGGCGCGCCGTTCACGCCGCCGCCGGGCGCCTTCTCGTAGCCGCGCACGTTGCTGGAGTCCAGGCTGGCGGCATAGGCGTAATTCTTGTCCAGCCCGCCCCAGGCACGCAGCGATTCCAGCAGCTTTTCCTGGTCTTCCTTGGTGACCGTGCCGTCCAGGGCGTTCTGGTGGGTCAGCTTGGCCAGCAGCTCCGCCACATGGCCGTGATAGTCGGCCTGGATCTCCCGGAAGCGCTGCGGCTTGCCGCCGTAGGCCTTGGCGGAATGGAGATAGGCGTTGTAGTTGACCTGGTTGAACGGCTCCAGCGCGACGCCGTAGCGGTGGCAGTAATCCAGCACGGCGCGGTGGTGGTAGGGGATGCGCCAGGGGCCGGGGTTGATGTACAGCCCCGGGTCGAAGCCCACCGTCTGCTTGAAGCCGCCCAGCTCGGTGTAGGTATCGCCGCCGCGCAGGGACCAGCTGCGGCCGCCGGCCTTCTCCCGGTACTCCAGCACCTGGACCTTGTACCCCGCCTTGCGCAGCTCGATCGCCGCCACCAGGCCGGCCACGCCGGCGCCCAGGATCAGGATGGACGCGCCCTTCGCGTCACCGTCCAGCTTGATGGGGCCCTTGTAGGTGGTTTCCGCCGCCAGGCCCAGGCTGGTGGCCGCCTGATACATCACGGCGCTGCCCGCCACCGTGCCGATCAGGCTCAGCAGGTCGCGCCTTTTCATGTCCCTAAAACCCATGCCCGTTCCGCCTCCATTATTTTTGAAGGGCGGCGAGTCTCCCCGTTTTATCGCTCCGGCGGCCTTGGCGGCGCCGGTTCCCTGGTCTTGCGAAAATTGGCCCGAAAATGATTGGGACACCCGTTCCGTCCCGCGCGCGATGCGCAGGCACACTTCGGATTCCACAGCCAGATGATTGAATTTGTTGACGTAAGTGCCCGTTGTTTGATGCCCCGCCGGTCCGGTGAAACCGTGATCAACCGACGGCCAGTCAGCGTTGCATGGGCCGGCGGGGCTGTCAATCCGATGGGCGCCACTCCCCTGGGCGCCACTCCCTTGGGCGCCACTCAGCCGGGGCTCAGTCCGCCAGCGTGGCCACGTAGCTTTGCACGCCGCCGCTGGCGGGGTGGTAGATGCCGACCAGATTGTTGCGCAGGATGGAGTTGGCGGTGCTGATGCTGGTGCTGGCCGGGTTGGCGGCGGCCAGCCAGCGCGCCGGACCGAAGCCGCCATCGGCCAGGCGGTCGACATGGACGAACGCGCCGCCGGCGTCGGTGGTGGCCGCCAGGGCATAACCGCCGGGTACGCCGCTGATGCCCTCGAAATGGGTGACGACGCCGGGTTTGCCCTCATAGCTCAGCGCGGTGAGGCGGCTGAGTTCGCCGGTGGCGGGGTCGTAGTCTGCCAGCAGGCCGGTGTTCAGGTCGTGTCCCTGCTTATAGCCGCCGGCCAGCGTGTAGGGGGCCGGGTCCTTGGGGCCGTTCTGCCAGATGCCGTACAGGGTGGCCAGGGCACCGATGTACAGCACTTGAAAGGTGCCGGTCACCACGTTGTAGATGAAACCGTTGCCGGAACCGGGCTTGCCCGCCAGGTCGTAATTGCCCACCACCAGGTCGCCCATGGTGCTGTGCGCCAGGGTGTTGGCCACGGTGCCGCCGGCGACGTCGGCGGGCACGTCGATCTGGGTCCAGGTGCCTGACCCGTCCAGCGGCCCCTGGTAGATCATGCCATGGTCGCCCTTGCCGCCTTCCTCGTACTGGTAGCTGCCCACCGCCCGCACGTTGCCCTGACCCAGGCTTGGGTCGAACAGGGCGGTGTTGGGGCCATAGAAGGTCGAGGTGACGATGGTCTGCCCAGGGAAGGCGGGCAAGAACGGGAAGATGCCGTTGCTGTCCGTGGGATATAGCGGCCCGCGATACAGCATCGCCTGCGGCTTGCCGCCGCCGGTCGGCTGGTAATTGCCGGACAGGACGACCGGCTGTCCGTCGCCGCCATCCTGGCGGATGCCGGTCACGAAGGAGTTGGGCGGCAGGATGTCGTTGTAGGTGATGGTTGGGCTTGTCATGGATATCTCCCCCAAAGGTTGCTTTGCTATAGGGTGTATACACGAGCGCTTTGCCCTCAGATTTTCTCTTAAGAATAGCAGGCCGTTTTTGCGGAGGGGCGGCATGACCACCACGGCACCGCAAATTTTCTCCTTGCAAATGAGAATGACTATCATTACTGATAATGCGGACGCCGAGGGACGCGGCGTGGGGGCAGCGTGGGACGCCGACACCCGTTATCGATACCCATTTCCAAGGATTTCCCCATCATGGCCCCCAACCGCCGCGCTTTTGCCCGCAGCCCCGCACGTTTCGCCGCGACCACGCTGGTCGGCGCTGCGCTGCTGGCCACCGGTGTGGCCCCTGTTCGCGTCGCTTGGGCCGCGTCGCACGACATCGCCAGCTTCATCAAGGAGCATGACCGGAACGGCGACGGCGTGGTCACCGCCCAGGAATACCAGGCGGTGCGCGACCGGCAGTTCACGGCGCTGGACACCAACGGCGACGGCTGGGTGAGCGAGGCGGAATACACCGCCGAGTTCGAGGCGCGGCTGAACAAGGAGAACGGGACGCCGGAACGCAAGGCCCAGCAACTGAAGCAAACCCACATCCGCTTCGTCGCCATCGACCTGGATGGGGATCAGAAGATGTCGCGGGAGGAGTTCATGGCGTCCGGCTGGCGCATGTTCGGCTTCCACGACAAGAACGGCGACCAGAAGGTGGACCAGGCCGACGTGGCCCTGGCCGCCGCCTTCAAGCCCTTGCTGGACAAGGCCCAGTCCGACAAGACGGCCGAGGCTGGCAAGGCGCCCTGAGTTTCGAATTCCTATCGGTGCCTGGGGCCTGGGCGATGCGGAGCCCTCGCCCCCGTTCAGACAGGGCACCGTACAGCCGGTCGGCGGCGCGCTAGTCGTGTGGCGCGACGGGTGGAATGGCGGCCTCCTTTCCCCTTCCGCCGACCGGCTCTTTTTATCGGGCCCCGGGGTGATGTCCTCGGGGCCCTTGTTTTTCGCCCTCAGACGGCGGGCGGACGCATCCGCGTCCTTGCCTTGTCCTCGATTTCCAGTCCGCCTTGCTCCCCGGAAATCTTCGGCGCCCGCAGTCGCGGGCTACCAGCGGCCTTGCCGCTGGGGTGGTACGCTCAGGTCAGGTTGCGCTTACGGCCATTTAACTTCCGGCGGCAGGCTCATCAGGATGGCCTCGATGTTGCCGCCGGTTTTCAGGCCGAACAGGGTGCCGCGGTCGTGCAGCAGGTTGAACTCCACATACCGGCCCCGGCGCACCAGCTGGTGGTGGCGCTGCGCATCCGTCCAGGGCATCCCCAGGCGCCGGCGCACGATCAGGGGATAGACATCCAGGAAGGCCTGACCCACGGCCTTGGTGAAGGAGAAGTCGGCCTCCCAGTCGCCGGTGTCGTGCCGGTCGTAGAAGATGCCGCCCACGCCGCGCGGCTCGTTGCGGTGGGGCAGGAAGAAGTAGCGGTCGCACCACTCCTTGAAGCGGGTGTAGTAGTCGGCGCCATGCGCGTCGCAGGCGGCCTTCAGCGCCGCGTGGAAGGTGGCGGCGTCCTCCGCCGTCTCGGCACTGTCCAGAAACATGGGCGTCAGGTCGGCGCCGCCGCCGAACCAGGCCTGCTCCGTCACCAGGTGGCGGGTGTTCATGTGCACGGCGGGCACCAGGGGGCTGCGCATGTGCGCCACCAGACTGATGCCGCTGGCCCAGAAGCGGCCGGTGGTGGCCGCCCCCGGGATCTGGGCGCGGAATTCCTCGGAGAAGGTGCCGTGGACGGTGGAGATGTTGACGCCCACCTTCTCGAACACCCGGCCGCGCATCAGCGACATGACGCCGCCACCGCCGTGGTGCTCGCCCTCGGCATCCGGCCCCGTTTCTGTTGATCTGGCCCAGGCCTTGCGTTCGAACCGGCCCGGTGCGCCATCGCCATAGGCGGGCAGGGCGGCGGCCTCATCCTCGATGGCCTCGAAGGCGGCGCAGATGCGGTCGCGCAGATCCTGGAACCAGGCGGATGCCCGGGCCTTGCGCTCCTCCGCCAGAGGGGCGTCGCCGGCCAGCGCGTCGGCGGGCAGAAGGCTCGAGGACAGGGGAATGTCGGTCATCGATGGGTTCCAGGTAGGCAGGTTCCAGAGGTCAACGGGGCCAGGCGTCCAGCTGGCGGATGGCCTCGCCCACCACCATGGCGGCGGCCATGGCAACGTTGAGCGAGCGCAAGCCCGGGCGCAAGGGGATGGCGAGGCGGGCGTCGGCGGCGGCGTGCACCTCCTCCGGCACACCGGCTGATTCCCGGCCCAGCAGCAGGATGTCGTCCGGCTGGAAGACGAAATCGGTGTAGCACAGGGCTGCGCGGGTGGTCAGTAGCAGCAGACGGGGCACGGACCCGCCCCGCCCGGGGGAGGGCTGCCCTGCGTCGCCCTGGGATTGACCGTTCGCCCGCCGACGCGTCTCGAACGCAGTCCAGGAGGTATGGCGCACCAGATCCACACCCTCCAGGTAGTCCATGCCCGACCGGCGCAGGCGTTTATCGTCCAGAACGAATCCGCACGGCTCGATGATGTCGACGCCCACATTCAGGCAGGCGCCAAGGCGCATCAAGGTTCCGGCGTTCTGGGGGATGTCGGGTTGGTAAAGGGCGATCCGCACGGGAAAGTAGTCCGATAAGTTATTGGAAAGACTAGCTCTTAAGCCGCCAAACCTTTCGCTTGTGCAGCTAAGAATAGCGTTGAGGGCACATTCATACGCTTCCCAAGGCCGTAGGCGGCATGTATATGGATTTACCGCGACCGGACAAGACGCCGGCCGTCAACCTTATTCGCCGTGGGCCTGCGCAAGGCTGGTCCGCTTGGGTAAGGATATAAGAACATTGGGAAACCCTTGTGAGGCGGGCGCCGGGGCGTTTTCAGGTGCCCCCTGACTTCGAGGAGAAGCTTGGTATGGCGGACACGACCCAGACGGCCGGGCACGGGCCGGGGAGCGGCTCTCACAGCGGCGGGGATCCCTCGCGCCGCGATTTCATATACTTGGCTGCCGCCGCGACCGGTGTCGTGGGCGCCGCCGTCACCGTTTGGCCCTTCATCGACAGCCTGAACCCCGCGGCCGACACCCTGGCGCTGGCCAGCACCGACGTGGACCTGGCGCCGGTGCAGGTGGGTCAGTCCATCACCGTGACCTGGCGGGGCAAGCCGGTGTTCATCCGCCACCGGACGCCCGAGGAAATCAAGTCCGCCACGGACGTGAACGTCTCCGAACTGCGCGACCCGCAGAAGGACGCGGACCGCGCCAAGAAGCCCGAATGGCTGGTGGTCGTCGGCATCTGCACCCACCTGGGCTGCATCCCGCTGGGCCAGAAGAATTCCGATCCCCGCGGCGAGTACGGCGGCTGGTTCTGCCCCTGCCATGGTTCGGTCTACGACACATCCGGCCGCATCCGCAAGGGTCCCGCGCCGCGTAACCTGGAAGTGCCCAGCTACGCGTTCAAGACCGACACTTCGATCCGTATCGGCTAAGCCGGACCCCCAGGGAGCGAGAAATGGCTCACGGCCCTTCATCCTCTTTCAAGAATCCGGTGGTCAACTGGCTCGACCAGCGCCTGCCGATCTTCACGATGATCCAGAAGGAATACGGGGTGTTTCCCACCCCGCGCAACTTCAACTACTTCTGGAACTTCGGCGCCATCGCCATGATCATGCTGGTGACGATGATCGTCTCCGGCATCGTGCTGGCGATGCACTACACGCCCAATACCAACCTGGCCTTCAACTCCGTCGAGCGCATCATGCGCGACGTGAACTTCGGCTGGTTGATCCGCTACATCCACATGAACGGCGCGTCGTTCTTCTTCATCGCCGTTTACATCCACATCTTCCGCGGCCTCTACTACGGCTCCTACAAGAAGCCGCGTGAGCTGCTGTGGATGATCGGCGTGGTGATCTTCCTGCTGATGATGGCCACCGCCTTCATGGGCTACGTGCTGCCGTGGGGCCAGATGAGCTTCTGGGGCGCCACCGTCATCACCAACCTGTTCTCGGCCCTGCCGCTGGTGGGCCAGGACATCGTGACCCTGCTGTGGGGCGGCTTCTCCGTCGACAACCCGACGCTGAACCGCTTCTTCGCCCTGCACTACCTGCTGCCCTTCGTCATCGCCGCCGTCGTGTTCCTGCACGTGGCCGCGCTGCATGTCACCGGTTCCAACAACCCGCTGGGCGTCGAGCCCAAGGGCCCGCAGGACACGCTGCCCTTCCACCCCTACTACACGGTGAAGGACAGCTTCGGTACGGTGGTGTACCTGGCCATCTTCGCCGCCTTCGTCTTCTACGCCCCCAACTTCTTCGGTGAGCCGGACAACTACATCCAGGCGAACCCGATGGTGACCCCGCCGCACATCGTGCCGGAGTGGTACTTCCTGCCCTATTACGCGATCCTGCGCTCCATCACCTTCGACATCTCCATCCCCTTCACCGGGCTGAAGCTGATCGAGGCCAAGCTGGGTGGCGTCATCGCCATGTTCGGCTCCATCGCCATCCTGTTCATCCTGCCCTGGCTGGACACCTCGCCGGTGCGCAGCGCCCGCTTCCGTCCCATCTTCAAGAAGGGCATCCTGGCCTTCCTGGTCGCCTTCTTCCTGCTGATGTACGTGGGCGCCCAGACGGCCGACGCCGCCTGGCACCTGGGCGGCCTGGAAATCCCGCTGGTCTATGTCGGCCAGTTCGCCACCCTCGTTTATTTCGGCTTCTTCCTGTCGCTGCCGTTCGTCGGCCTGATCGAGAAGCCCCTGCCGCTGCCGGCCAGCATCGCCAAACCCGTTCTGGGCGGTGGGGCCTCGGCCGCCGGTGCTACCGCCAAGCCGATGGAGAAAGCCTGATGCGTCGTCTTCGGTCCCTGATCCTCGCCGGTCTCGTCGCCGTCGCTGCGGCCGCCCCCGCGGTCGCCAGCGAAGAGATGGAGTACCCGAAGAACGAATGGAGCCACGGCGGTGTAACCCGCGGTTTCAGCAACATCTTCGGCACCTTCGACCGCAAGGCGCTGCAGCGCGGCTTCCAAGTCTATAAGGAAGTCTGCTCCGCCTGCCATTCCATGAACCTGCTGTCGTACCGCAATCTCAGCGCGCTGGGGTACAACGAGGCGGAGATCACCGCCATCGCCGCCGGCTACGACATGACCGACGGGCCCAATGACGAGGGTGAGATGTTCACCCGCAAGGGCGTGCCGGCCGACCACTTCAAGGCCCCGTTCCCCAACGAGAAGGCCGCCGCCGCCGCCAACGGCGGCAAGGCCCCGCCAGACCTGTCGCTGATCGTGAAGGCGCGCAAGGGGGGTGAGGATTACATCGTCGCCCTGATGACGGGCTTCGAACCGGCCCCCGCCGGTTTCACCGTCCCGTCGGGCGGCAACTACAACAAGGCCTTCCCCGGCCATGTCATCGCCATGCCGCCGCCCCTGTCGGACGGTGGCGTGACCTTCGCCGACGGCACCAAGGCCACGGTGGAGCAGCAGGCCAAGGACGTGGCGACCTTCCTGGCCTGGGCGGCCGAGCCCAACCTGGAAGCCCGCCACCAGATGGGCCTTAAGGTCATGATCTTCCTGATCGTGCTGGCCGGCATCCTCTATGCCGCCAAGCGCGCCGTGTGGGCGGACCAGCACTAAGCGGGTCATCCCTTGCGGGATTGAAAAAGGGCGCTCCGGGATGACCGGGGCGCCCTTTCCATTTTGGGTGATGTCGATCAGATCTTGGCGGGGCAGGCGGCGTCGAAGGGGCGCAGCCGTTCCTCCGTCATGGGGTGGGTCGCCAGCCAGCTGGGAAGGTGGCCGGCGATGGCCGCTGCCTGCTTCACCTCCGGGCTGTCGACGATCTTGCGCAGGGCGCGGGCGAAGGCGCAGGGGCTGCGCGACGGATCGCGAGACAGCCACGCCAGGGCGTCAGCGTCGGCCTCCGCCTCGAATTCGCGGGTGAAGCGCAGGTTCAGCAACAGCACGGGCGCCCCCACCAGGAAATGGCCGGCGGTGCTGGCGTCGCCCACGGCCACGGCGGCCAGCACGGACAGGCCGCTGGCGCGTAGCGCCAGGCGCAGGCCGTGGCGGTGGCGCACGTGGCCCACCTCATGCGCCAGCACGGCCGCCACCTCCTCATCGTCCAGAATCTTCAGCAGCTGGTCGGTGACGATGATGTCGCCGCCGGGCAGGGCGAAGGCGTTGGGACCGATCAGGGGGCTGTTCAGGAAATGCAGGCGGTAGGCCTGGCCGTCCTGCGCTCCCACCATGTTGGCCAGGATGCCGGCCAACCGCTTCTGGCGGGCGGGGTCGACGGTCGTCCGCTCCTTCTCATCCCGGAAGATCAGGCTCAGCCCGGCGTCGGTCAGCTTGCGCTCCACCCAGGGCGGTGTGTGTACCGCCGCCAGGTCGGCGGCCCAGGGTACGCCCCAATACCAGGTGGCGGCCCCCAGGCCCAGCAGCGCGGGCACGCTGGCCAGCGCCAGGCGCCACGACCCCTCCAGCCGGGACAGCAGGCCGGGCTTGTGGCCTAGCGCCGCCGCCAGCGGGCCGCCGCCGATGACCTCCAGCGTGTCGCCGTTGGCGAAGTCGAACCGCCAATAGTTTCCGCCGACGGGCGGGACGATGGTCAGGGTGTGTCGGGGGACTGTGCGCGCCTCATCCCCGTCCATGCCGGACAGGACCAGCCCCTGGGGGCCTGCGCGCACGGTGACCGTTTCCGCCCGGGACAGCCCGGCGCGGTACAGTCGGCCCGTCCCGGTGGCGTGTGGGGCGTCGGCCGTCAAAAGCCGATCCCGACGTCGATGTCGAAGAAGGCCGCCGCCTGGTCGCCGAACGCGCCGGTCTCGCTCTGCGCGCCAGCGACGAAGCTGTCCAGGCCCGTCGGGGCGTGGACCGTCAGGTGTTCCAGCACATAGCGGGCAGTGCGGCAGCGGACCCAGGGGTAGGCGAAGCCCAGGGTGAAGACCAGCAGCAGGCCGTTACTGACGTACAGCCACAGCACCGGGCCCAGTTGCCAGCCGGCCGACAGGGTGACGTCCGCCAGGGACAGGCGCTGCACCACTGTCTTGGCCAGCCACAGGGCGACCGTGACCGATACCAGGAAAAGCCCTGCGTAAAGGACGGGAATAAGCAGGAAGGTGGCGTAATGCGCCGATGACAGGTCCCCATCGGTCTTGGCGGCCTGCACGATGGAGAAGAAGATGGCCGCGATGCCACCGCCGAACAGGAGTAAAGCGGCCACCAGTATCAGTGACAACAGATAGAAGCGCCCCACGGCAGGCGCCATGCGCAGCGGCGTGGCGCCGTAGCGGCTGTTGTCCACCATCCAACGGTACTGCTGGTGCAGGACGTAGGGATAGAGCAGGCCCAGGGTTATGCCGCCCAGGATGGGCAGGCCGAGGAAGTTGAGGTAGGCCCCGCTCATGACGCCGGCCTCATGCGAGAAGCTGAAGCGAACGCCCCGGTAAGAGGTGACGCGCAGGCGAAAGCGTAGCGCCTTGACGATGATCCAAGGGCCCGCCACCAGCAGGACGGGGACGTACACCAGTGCATAGGGCGACTGGATCTTGGCCAGGATGGCGTAGGGCACGAACAGGACCAGGACGATGATGCGCCCGATCAGGATGGACAGCGGGCGGGCGTGATAGCCGAATCGGGCACCCGCCAGCTCCGTCGCCTCATGGAAATAGCGCTGGCTGCGGACCTTGGCCCAGGGCGAGTAGATGCCCAGGGTGACGATGGTCAGCAGCAGGTTCACGATCCAGATAGAGAAATACTCGCGACCCGTGCCGTGGAAACGGAAGGCATGCGAACCACCATGCGCCGGGCTGTCCGCGGCGTTGGACACATCGACAGAGTCAGGCATTGTTCCCCCATGCGATAGCGCGGCCTGTTCCCCGGTGGGCCGCGTCATTACTGTAGCTGAAATTTTGGTAAACAACACACGCAATGGATGCGATGTTGCGGATTTGGCAATCCTGTCAAGGGTGGGCGGCATGGGCGTGGTGACGGCGGCGGAGGTTCTGGCCTTCTGGTTCGGGGAACTGACGCCGGACGATTGGTTCAGCGGCGGGGCGGACATCGACGCGCGCATCCGCGACCGGCTGGCCGACAGCTATCACGCCGCGGCCGAAGGGGCGCTGGACGCCTGGGCCGATACCTCGGACGGGGCGCTGGCCCTGCTGATCCTGCTGGACCAGGTGCCGCGCAACCTGTTCCGGGGCGACGCGCTGGCCTTCGCCACCGACGCGCGGGCGCAGGAATTGGCCACCCGGGCGGTGGCCCGCGCACAGGACCTGGAACAGCCGGTGGACCGGCGCCTGTTCTTCTACCTGCCGTTCGAGCACGCGGAGGAGATTGTGCTGCAGGACTGCTGCGTCGCCCTGGTGGCGGAGCGCATCGGCGCCGGCCAACACCTGGACTATGCCGAACGCCACCGCGAGGTCATCCGCCGCTTCGGCCGCTTCCCCCACCGCAACGGCATCCTGGGCCGCGCCTGCACGGCGGCGGAGCGGGACTACCTGGATCAGCCGGGGGCGGGCTTCTAACGGCAGGATTCTGGCGACGGGCTTTTGGCGGCGGGCCTGTCGCCCCGGCCGATGGCCGCACCCCGAAGAGGGTGCTATCGCCGCCGATGGATCGCCGCTACCATATTGAACGGTCTGGATATTCATCGCGGGGAGCGGGACATGACCACACACGCCAAGGCGGCCAATAAGGCTGGTTTACTGCTGGGATTGGCCATGGGGCTCATGCTGGCCGGGGTCACCCCGTCATGGGCAGCCCCGTCGCCGGAACAGGTGAAGAAGGCGGTGGACGCGGGGGACCTGCCGGCCGCCGAGCACATGCTGCGCGAGGTGGTGCGGGAGCATGGCGACAGCGCCCGCGCCCATTACGACCTGGGTGAGGTGCTGGGCCTGGAAGGCCGCCATCAGGACGCGGTGGGCGAGCTGGAGCTGGCGCGCAAGATCGACCCCAGCCTGCACTTCGCCCGCAGCCCGGAGACCTTCCAGCAGCACCTGGCGCGCGAGCAATCCTTCCTGAAGCCGGCCGTCCAGGCGGCCCCGGCCCAGCCCGCGCCGCCAACCCACACCGCCGTGCAGGCCGCACCGCCCCCGCGCGCGGAGGGAGACAGCGGCCTGACCGTCATCCTGGTCGTGGGCGGCCTGCTGTTGGCCGCCCTGGCCATCTACCTGGTCTTTCGGCGCGCCAGTCCCGCTTACGGTGGCGGCTATCGTCCCGCCCCCGCCGGTCCGGTGCCGCCGCCCTATCCGCCGGCCTATGGCCAGCCCGGCTACGCCCCGGTGGTGGTGCAGGAGCCGGGCCTGGGCACCGGCTTCCTTACCGGCGTGCTGGCAGGCGAACTGATGGCCGGTGGTGGCCATCGCGACACCGTGGTGCACGAGACGGTGATCAACAACGTCACCGAGAACCGGGTGTACGAGAACGACCGCCGCCCCGATCCGGACTACGATTCCGGCAACAGCTCATCGTCCAACGACGGCTGGGGCGGCTCATCCGACGGCGGGTCTTCGTCCAGCAGCTTCGACAGCGGCAGCTCCGGCGGCGACAACAGCAGCTGGTGATCTGGCGACCCTAGGCGTCCACAGGCTGCGGCCGTCCGCCGTTTGAGGGCTAAAAGAAAGCCGCCGCATAGGCCGGGTCGTACTGCATGGCGCCGACCCGGTTGCCTTCCGTGTCGTGCAGGTAGATCAGGCGGCCCACCCCGTCGATGGTGTAGGGCTGCATGACGATGGTGCCGCCGTTGGCGGTGACCTTGGCCATGATGGCGGCCAGATCGTCCACGCCCACGGTGCATTCGAAGCCCTTCATGCCCGTGCCGGTCACGGGTTCGTGGCGCTGCTGCAGTGCGCCGCCCACGTGTTTCTCGCCCTCGGTCCCGGTCTGGATCAGGTAGAAGCCCGGCGGCCCCCAGGGGGTGATGCGCCAGTCGAACACCGCCTCGTAGAACGTCTTGGCGCGCTCCACATCCTCGGCATGGATGGCGAAGAAGCGCAGGTGGTTGGCCATGATGACCTCCGTGGTAGGGGCGTGGTGGTGGGGGCGTGGTGGGGAATGGCCGGATGATGCCGTATCGGGCCGTGGCCGTCTTGCGCTAGGATGACGATCTTTGTCGTAAAGGCGTCAAGATGGCCGACCCTTTCCTCATCCGCAGCCTGGCGCTGACCTTCAGCGACGGCCACCGGCTGCACAGTCACAAACACGATTGGGGCCAGCTGCTGTACGCCGCGCGCGGTGTCATGCGGGTGGTGGCGGATGGGGTCGCCTGGTTGGTGCCGCCCGCCCAGGCGGTATGGCTGCCGCCGGGCGCGGCGCACACGGTGGAGATGCGGGGCGGGGTCGCCATGCGCACCCTCTACATCGCGCCGGCCCTTGCCGCCGCAACGGGCGCCATGCCCGCCGGTTGCCAGGTGCTCGGCGTGGCGCCACTGCTGCGCGAGCTGATCCTGCATGTCGTGGCGGTGGGCATGCTGCGGGCCGATAAGGTGGACCAGGCGCGGCTGGCCGGTGTGCTGATGGACCGCCTGGCCGCGGCGGAGCGGCTGCCCCTGTCGCTTCTCTGGCCGCGCGACCGCCGGGCCCTGGCCTTGGCTGAGCGCCTGCGCCAGGACCCGGCGGACGAATCGGATCTGGAGGCGTTGGGCGCCGCCGTGGGCGCCAGCGCCCGCACCCTGCAGCGCCTGTTCAAGGAGGAGACGGGCCTGCGCTTCGGTGAATGGCGCCAGCAACTGCGCCTGCTGCACGCGGCCAGCCTGCTGGGCACCGGCCTGTCGGTGACGCAAGCCGGGCTGGAGGCCGGCTACAGCAGCACCAGCGCCTTCGTCAGCGCCTTCCGCCGCCGCCTGGGCGTGACGCCGGCGCGCTACCGGGCGCCCATCTCCGCCTCATAGTGGGCCCTCATGAAGTCGATGAAGGCGCGCAAGGGCGCCGGCACGTGACGGCGGCTGGGATAGTAGAGATAGGGGCCGGGGAAGGGGGGCAGCCACTCTTGCAGGGCCGGCACCAGCCGCCCGGCGGCCAGCGAGGGGGCCAGGAAACCCTCGAAGGTGCAGAACCAGCCCAGGCCCGCCTCCGCCGCGCTGATGGCGACGTGCACGCTGTTCCCCACCAGGCGGCCGTCGGGCTGGATGCGCACCACCTCATTCCCCCGCTCGAACTCCCAGGGCTGGACGGCGCTGTCGGCGAAGCGGTGGCGCAGGCAGGGGCGGCCGATCAGGTCGCGTGGATGGCCGGGCATGCCCTCGCGCGCGATCAGCTCCGGCGATGCCGCCAGCACGTAGCGCTGCGGCGGGCTGATGGGCACGGCCACCACGTCCTGGGCCAGGGCCTCGCCATAGCGGATGCCGGCGTCGAAGCCCTGGGCGAAGACGTCGACGAAGGCGTTGTTCTCAATGATCTCCAACGTGATGCCCGGGTAGGCCGCCAGGAAGCGCGGCACCAGCGGCGCCAGGATCAGCCAGGACACGACGATGGGAACGTTCAGGCGCAGCAGGCCGGTGGGCGTGTCGCGAAAGCTGTTCACCTCGTCCAGCGATTCCGCCACCTCGCTGAACACCGGCGCCAGCCGGGCCACCAGGCGCTGCCCCGCTTCCGTCGGTGTCACGCTGCGGGTGGTGCGGTTCAGCAGGCGCACGCCCAGATCCTCCTCCAGCCGTTTCAGGGCCAGGCTGAGGGTGCTGGGCGCCACGCCGCGTTCCTTGGCGGCGCGGCGGAAACTGCGGTGGCGGGCAACGGCCAGGAAAAGGTCGAGGTCGGCGAGATTGGGGGCGGGCATGAGGCACCATTGTTCGAAATATCGAACAGCGCATTGATGATTGCCCAGATTATCACGCGGTGCCTTCGGCGGCATAGTCCACCTCACCAACGGCCTGACGCCGTTACCAAGCCTCCCGCCACTTGAGGAAAAAACGATGCTGCAGCGTATGTTAGGCGCCAAAGGTCCCGCCACCTCCGCCCTGGGCCTGGGCTGCATGGGCATGTCCGACATGTACGGCCCCAGCGACCGGGCCGAGAGCATCGCCACCTTGCACGCGGCGGTGGATGCCGGCGTGGTCCTGCTGGACACCGGCGACTTCTACGGCATGGGCCATAACGAAATGCTGATCGGCGACGCGCTGGCCGACGCGGGGTTCACCCGAGCCCACAAACGGGACGATGTGCAGATCAGCGTGAAGTTCGGGGCCCAGCGCGACCCGGCCGGCAACTGGATCGGCTTTGACGCCCGGCCGTCGGCGGTGAAGACCGCGCTGTCCTACACCCTGCGGCGCCTGCGGGTGGACCATATCGACATCTACCGTCCGGCCCGCCTGGACCCCAACGTGCCCATCGAGGACACGGTGGGCGCCATCGCCGACATGGTGAAGGCCGGCTATGTCCGCCACATCGGCCTGTCCGAGGTGGGGTCCGACACCCTGCGCCGGGCGGCGGCCGTGCACCCCATCGTCGACCTGCAGATCGAATACTCGCTGATCTCGCGCGGGCTGGAGCGGGACATCCTGCCCACATGCCGCGAGCTGGGCATCGGCATCACCGCCTATGGCGTGCTGTCGCGCGGCTTGATCAGCGGGCATTGGACAAAGGACAAGGGCAAGGGCGCTGACTTCCGCGCCCACAGCCCCCGCTTCCAGGGCGAAAACCTGGACCACAACCTGGCGCTGGTGGAGGAGCTGCGGCGGGTGGCGGCGGAAAAGGGCGCCACGGTCGCCCAGATCGCCATCGCCTGGGTGCTGGCCCAGGGCCAGGACATCGTTCCCCTGATCGGCGCCCGCCGCCGCGACCGGCTGGCGGAATCTCTGGGCGCCCTGGACGTGATCCTGACGGCCGACGACCTCGCCGCCATCGAACGGGCGGTGCCCAAGGACAGCGCCGCCGGTGACCGCTACAACGCGCATGCCATGGCCTCGCTGGACAGCGAGCGCTGACAAAGCAAAAGGCGGCCGGGTTACCCTGGCCGCCTTTTCATTTCGGTCACGTAACCATGCCCCTTAGCAGGGGCCTCGGCGATCAAACATTAAACCGGAAATGGAAGATGTCGCCGTCATGGACGACGTATTCCTTGCCTTCGATGCGCAGCCTGCCGGCATCCTTGGCGCCGGCCTCACCGCCCAGGGCGACGTAGCTGTCGAAGTCCACCGTCTCGGCCTTGATGAAGCCGCGTTCGAAGTCGGTGTGGATGACGCCGGCGGCCTCGGGTGCCTTGGCGCCGCGGCGCACGGTCCAGGCGCGGGCTTCCTTCGGGCCGACGGTGAAGAAGGTCAGCAGGTTCAGCAGGCCGTACCCCGCGCGGATCAGGCGGTTCAGGCCCGGCTCCTCCAGCCCCAGGGAGGACAGGTACTCGGTCTTGTCCTCATCGCTCAGCTGGGCCAGTTCCGATTCGATGGCGGCGGAGATGACGACGGACACGGCACCCTGGGCCTTGGCCATCTCGGCCACCTGGGCCGACAGGCTGTTGCCGGTGGCGGCCGAGGCCTCCTCCACGTTGCAGACGTACAGCACCGGCTTGGCGGTCAGCAGCTGCAGCTGGCGCCAGTAGGGACGGTCCTCATCCGACACCTGGACCACGCGGGCCGGCTTGCCGTCGCGCAGCACGGCCAGTGCCTGCTCGATCAGGTCGGCGAAAATCTTGGATTCCTTGTCGCCGCCCTTGGCCTTCTTCTGCAGGGCGGGCAGGCGCTTTTCCAAGCTGTCCATGTCGGCCAGCATCAGCTCGGTCTCCACCGTTTCCGCGTCGCGGGTGGGGTGGATGGAGCCTTCCACGTGGGTGATGTCGCCGTCCTCGAAGCAGCGCAGCACGTGGACGATGGCGTCCACCTCGCGGATGTTGGCCAGGAACTGGTTGCCCAGGCCTTCACCTTTGGAGGCGCCGCGCACCAGCCCGGCGATGTCCACGAATTCCAGCTGGGTGGGGACGGTCTTCTGCGACTTGGCGATGGCCGCCAGCTTGTCCAGGCGCGGGTCGGGCACGCCGACGCGGCCCACATTGGGCTCGATGGTGCAGAAGGGGTAGTTGGCCGCTTCCGCCGCCGCCGTGCTGGTCAGCGCGTTGAACAGGGTCGACTTGCCGACGTTGGGCAGGCCGACGATGCCGCAATTGAATCCCATGGGAATACTCTAGGTCTAAGGGGCCGCTTTGGCCGCGTTTATCGGGCAAAGACGGCCGGATTGCAAACCGCCGTTACGCAGGTCCGCCATCAGGCCGGATGACCCACCCCTGGCACCCAGTCCGACGGCGCCATCTCGAAGGCGTGGAACTCGAAGGCCGGGGCCACGGTGCAGCCCACCAGGGTCCAGTCGCCCAGGGACTCCGCCGCCTGCCACTGGCCGGCCGGCACCACGCCTTGAGGCCGCTGCCCGGCGGCGAGATCCGCACCCAGGGTCAGATGGGTGGCGGTGACGCCGTCGGCGGACAGGGACAGGCGCAAGGGCGCGCCGGCATGCCAGTGCCACACCTCGTCCGCGTCGCGCACCCGGTGCCAGTGCGACCGTTCCCCCGCCTTCAGCAGGAAGTAGATGGCGGTTGAGGCACCCCTGCCACCGTCCGCCGGGGCATGGCGGTAGGTTTCCACATAGTGGCCGCCCTCAGGGTGTGGGTGCAGTCCCAGCAGGCGGATGATCCCCTCGGCGTCCAGGGAAGCGGCGTCCATTCCTTACCCCCGTGGTGGCACGGTCAGGCGGAAGCTGTCCCGGTCGCTGGCCTGGGCGAACCAGGCGGCCAGCTTGGGTGCCCGCTGGCGCCAGTGATCGCACTCCCACCGCAGGTCCAGGTAGGCCAGCGCGATCATGACCGAGATCGTCCCGATGGTCAGGCCCTGCAGCTGGTCGGCCTCCGCCTCCAGCAGCTCGACGGCGCGGGTCATGGCCTGGCGCTGGCGGTCCGTCCAGTTGGCGGAGCGCAGGTTCTCCGGCCGCAGGCCCTCCATGCGGCGTAGGATGGCGGCGTCGCAGATGCCGTCAGCGATGGCCTGCTGGCGCAGGGCCTGCCAGCGCTCCGCCCCGGCGGCGGGAAACAGGGGCTGGCCCTGGGTGCCCTGGCTGTCCAGGTACTCGGCGATGACCGGGCTGTCGAACAGGGCCATGCCGTCGTCGGTCACCAGGGTGGGGATCTTGCCCAGGGGGTTCAGGGTCGGCACCACCGTGTCCGGCGACCAGACGTCGGTGGGCGACAGCTCGATCCGGGAAACCAGGCCCCGCTCATGGGCGACCATCAGCGCCTTGCGCACGAAGGGGGAGGTCTGGCTGTAGAAAAGCTTCATGGGACGGTCAGGCTTTCTAGAGGGGCTGGATCATAGGGTCTTTTACCCCCGGAAATTGTCTTTCCGGCGGCGAATTTCGGCGAAGACGGCCACCGGATCCTGACCGTCCAGGCCTACGGCGGCGGCCAGCGCCGGCAGGTCGGCCCGCAGGAAGGGGTTGGTGGCGCGCTCCATGCCGATGGTGGTCGGCAGGGTGGGGCGGTCCTGGGCGCGCAGGGCCGTGACCTCCGCCATGCGGGCCGCCAGACGGGCGTTGTCCGGTTCCAGGGTCAGGGCGAAGCGGCCGTTGCCGGCGGTGTACTCGTGCCCGCAATAGACGGCTGTCTCATCCGGCAGGGCGCGCAGGCGGGTCAGGGAATTCCACATCTGGTCCGGCGTGCCCTCGAACAGGCGGCCGCAGCCTATGGAGAACAAGGTGTCGCCGGAGAACAGCACGGCGTCCTCGGCCCCGTGGAAGGCGATGTGGCCGCGCGTGTGGCCGGGCACGTCGATGCCGGTGAGGGGGCAGGCGCCCAAGGTGACGCTTTCCCCGTCCGCGACGGCGCGATCGATGCCGGGAATGCGGTCGCGGTCGGCGGCGGGGCCGACGATGGCGGCGCCGTAACGGGCCTTCAGTTCCAGATTGCCACCGACATGGTCGCCATGGTGGTGGGTGTTGATGATCAGGTCCAGCCCCCAGCCCTGCTGCTCCAGCGCGGCCACCACCGGGGCGGCCTCCGCCGGGTCCACAACAGCGACCTTGGCCGTGGCGGCGCAGCGCAGCAGGTGGATGTAATTGTCGCTGAGCGCCGGGACCAGGGTCACGTCGAGGCGCCGGGGGGCGGTGGGGGCGGGCGGAGTCATGGCGGCAAACCTATCGCAGCGGCGGGGGTAATGCTAATGGTTGGATCCACCATCGCTTGACAGTGCCCGATCTCCGGGATTGCCTTGCGGGTGGGGGAGTTCACCAACCATATCCGGCTAAAAAGCGGCTTATGAGCGATCTGCTGACGGCGGTGGCGATCTTTATGATGGTGGCGGGGCTGTCCTACCTCGCCGCCCTGGCCATTTCGCATCTGGTGGAACGTCATCTGCACATGAGCGAAGGCGTGGACCGGGTGGATGAGCGCTTCCAGGAGGCCAACATCCTGTTCCGCAAGTTCGAGGACCGGGGCGGCAAGATCATGCCGCGTGTGGCCCGCCTGGACAATGCGCTGAAATCCGCCCGGCGGCAGAACTATATGTCGACGCGCCGCGTGGCCGACCTGGAGGCCAAGCGCGACCAGCTGATCCGCGTGCTGGGGGAGGAGGACGCCTTTACCCGCCCCGGCCGGCCCGCCCGCCATTTCGTGGCGGCCGTGATCAACCGCCATGTGCAGCGCGCGGTGATGGAGCAGAAAGAGGTCATGGGCCTGTCGCGCAGTTGGGCGCGCACCCAGAACGTCCATGCCTGGGCGCCCAATGTTGGTGACGCCAAGACCCTGGTGGAGAGCTACTACCCCCACTCCATGGGTTTCCACATCATCGAGATTCGCGAGCCCTCGCAAGACGGCCCGGGGGACCATGGCCCGGGCATGGATGACGGCGATATCCATTTGGCGGAGGCCGACACCTCCGCCCCGCGGGGCTGAGCGCCATGGCCATCAGCTTTTCCCTGCTGTTCGGCATCGCCGCCGGCCTCACCGCCGCGGGGCAGGTCGCCAGCTCCACCGCCCGCCGCATCCGCCGCATGCGCCGCGATACCCGCGCCCGCCGCCGCCAGGTGGATGAGCTGTTCCAGGCGGTGCGGGACAAGGCCAAGCTGACGCTGGATCTGAAGCGCGAGGAGCGCAAGATGACGGCGGAGCTGGAGGAACTGCGCAGCAGCGTCACCGAGCATGACCGCCTGGCCGAGGCGCGCCGCGCGGACGAGGCGCTGCTGTATGTCTATGACGAGCGCCGCATGCCCAACGACAGCGCCTTCACCGTCACCATCACCCATTCCAGTTTCCAGACGGTGTCGCGCGGCGCGCCGGAGCCGGTGGTGTCGTCGTGGCGCATGGGCCGGCGCTATCTGGTGTGGGCCTCCAGCACCAAGCTGGCCGTGTCCAAGACCCTGCAGCGCTTTCCCCCTGAACGCGGCTACGTGGTCAAGGGCGGCGATCCTTACCCCTCCGATCCTGAGGAATTGTGAGCCGGGATGGCCGTCCCATGGGCGGCCTGGGCGCTTGTCCAAGAGCCCGCCGCCACATGGTGACGCGTGGCGTTTGGCGGCAATCGCCCCGTCATGGTCCCAGCGTTGCCCGGCTTCCGCCGCAATCCCGGTGTTCAATAGCACCATCGCCGGACGCCTTCCCCCGATGGTGACTGCCAAGGGGGGTAAAGTACCGGACGGATGTTCCTCCTTCGGGATCAGCGTGTCGCCATGTTGCTCAAGACTGTCCTCCTCCCCCTGACGGCCGCCGGCTTTGGCGCCGCCGCCGGCTTGTGGGACCTGACGTCCGCCAGTCTGGACGGCACCCTGGTGATGCTGGCCATCGCCGGTTTCCTGCTGTCGGTCGCGGCCCCCCGCCAGTGGGGTGTTTGGGTCCTGGTCATTGGCGTGGGCGTGCTGCTGGCCCATGTGGTCACACCTGCCCGGCCCGGGATGCTGTTCGACCTGACCGTGGTGTCCGGGCTGGTGGCCGCGGCCGTCTCCCTGCTGCCGGCGGCCGTGGGCGCCGTCGCGGCCCTGGCGGTGCTGTGGGTGCTGCGGCCCAA
Source organism: Nitrospirillum amazonense (assembly GCF_007828035.1). Taxonomy (GTDB): domain Bacteria; phylum Pseudomonadota; class Alphaproteobacteria; order Azospirillales; family Azospirillaceae; genus Nitrospirillum; species Nitrospirillum amazonense. Next base: position 361,395 of record NZ_VITV01000005.1, read on the forward strand.
CCGCCCCATGCGGGTCCATGCGGCGCCCCTGGCTCAGCCCGCCAAGGCCACCCTGGTACAGCGGGGCGCCCAGGCGGCTCAGCGCGCCGCCGATCATATGGGCCGCCTCAACGGGGGGCGCTTCAACGGCGGCGCTCTGCGCGGTCAACCCACCCTGGATGTCGGCGACTGAAGCCTGAGGTGGAGGACGGTGCGCCGCCATCCTCCCCTGGCTGTGCTATCCCTCTAATCTGGCCCGCCTTTTTACGGATCGGGACAGTCCGTCCGATTGACAGCGTCATCGGCCGCCCCCTACCGTCGCGCCACTTCAGCCCAGGCCCCGCATGGCCCGGGAAATATGGTCACACGAAGAACAACAGGGGTCGTTCCATGAAGATTGTCGCCGCCCTCACCGTCCTGGCCATCGCCGTCGCCGGCACCGCCGCCGCTCAGACGGCCGGCGACCCTGTGAAGGGGGAAAAGGTGTTCCAGCGCTGCAAGGCCTGCCACAGCGCCGAGAAGGACGGCGCCGACAAGCTGGGCCCCAATCTCTGGGGCGTGGTCGGCCGCAAGTCGGCCAGCGAGGAGGGCTTCAACTACTCTCCCGCCATGAAGGCCGCCAACAAGACCTGGGACGCCGCCACGCTGGACGTCTATCTCACCAAGCCGGCGGCGCTCGTGCCCGGCACCCGCATGGCGTTCCCGGGCATCCCCTCCGCTCAGGACCGCGCCGACGTCATCGCCTACCTGTCCGGCTTGAAATAAGAGCGTCCAGTTCCGGCCCCGCCACCACCCAGCGCGGCCGGATCGTTGCGATTCCCCAACTGCTGCCGTCACGACACAACCGGTGATATTCGCCGCCTTGTGACTTTTGGGCCCTTGACTGCGGGGGATGCTTTCGTGGGACTCTGCCCTCGCGTCAAGAACGAGCGGGCCGCCTGAACGGCCCGCCGTGAAGGGATAGAGGGAGCCCATGACCAGCCGGATGTTACGCACGACCACCGCCATGGCGGTGGCGCTGATGGCGTCTTTCGTCGGTTTCACCGCGCACGCGCAGCAATATTCCGCCGGTATCGTCTTCGGTGACAGCCTCAGCGATCCGGGCAATCTGGTGCCCCTGGGTCTGGCACCACCGCCGCCCTATTACAATGGCCGCTTCTCCAATGGCCCGTTGTGGGATGAGAAGGTGGGCGCGCTGATCGGTGGCGTGCCGTTCAAGAGCTACGCCTATGGCGGCGCCCGCTCCACGGCGGAACGGCCCATCGACTTCCTGAACCAGATCAACGCGTTCTTGGCGGCCAAGCCCACCATCACCAGCAGCCAGCTGTATTCCTTGTGGATCGGCGCCAACGACTACTTCCAGTACGCCACCAGCGGTTCATCGGTGGACGCGGCGACGGAGGCGGCCACCGTCGTGGGCAACATCGGTACCGGCGCCAGCAAGCTGATCGCCGCCGGCGCCCGCAATTTCCTGATCTTCAACCTGCCCAACCTGGGCAACACCCCGTCGATCTCGGCGGAAGGGGCGGATGCCTCGCTGCAGGCCAACCAGCTGACGGCCATCCACAATGCCGATGTGCTGGCCCTGACCAAAAGCCTCAACGGCACCAGCGGCGCCCGGGTCATCCTGGTGGACGTGAACACCATCTTCAGCATGATCCAGGCCAACCCGTCGGCCTACGGCATCACCGATGCCACCCACTCCTGCCTGCTGGGCGGCAAGGCCACGGGCTATTGCACCCCCGCCAACATCAACACCATGCTGTTCTGGGACGACGTGCATCCCACCACCACCGGTCATACCCTGGTGGCGGAATATGTGGCGGGCACCCTGACCACCGTGCTTCAGGCGCCGCAGGCGGCAGTGGCGGCCACGCAGCTGAACTTCATCGCCGATGACGGCATGACGGGGTCCGTGCGCGCCCGTCTGAACGGCATCCGCTCGGGCACGGCTGTCGCCGGCGTGGGCGGCGGCATGGGGACCGGCACCTCGACGGGGCGCGACGGCCGCGTCGGCATCTTCCTCTATGGCAACTACGGCACCGGCGACCGCGACGCCATTGCCGGCCAGATGGGCTACACCTACGACAGCTACACCGGCGCTCTGGGTGTGGACTATCGGGTATCCGACTATGTCACCACCGGTGTCGCCCTGGGCTATGGCGACAACCGCATGCATTTCCGGGGTGGCTTCGGCAAGGACGAGCTGCACGCCTACAACCTGATGGCCTATGCCACGGCCAACATGGGCGCCTTCTATGCCGACGGCATGATCAGCTACGGCTATGACGAGTTCACCCAGATGCAGCGCCAGACCGGCTTCGCGCCGCAGCCTTGGGGCAACGCCACGCCCAACGGCAGCACCTATGGCGCCAGCCTGTCCGGCGGCTACAATGTGACGCTGGGCAATGTGGCCCTGGGTCCCACAGCGGGCCTGCGCTACACCCGCGCCAGCATCCACAGCTACACGGAAAAGGACGCGGGCGCCCTGGCGCTGAGCGTGCCGGACTTCGACGCCGAAAGCTTCCGCGCCCAGGCGGGCGGCCAGCTGGCCATCCCCTTCGTCATGGGCGATGTGGTGGTGGCGCCGCAGATCCAGGCCGGCGTGCAGCATGAGTTCCTGAACTCCGGCCGCATCTTCCAGGCCACCCTGCCGGGCGGCCAGGTGGCGGAGACCGACGCCGGTGCCGGCAAGCGCACCTCCTACTATGGCGGGGGCGGCATCGCCATCCAGGCCAACGGCGTCAACGTCGCCGTCTCCTACCAGGGGACGTTCGATAATGGTGACCGCACGGACCATGCCGTCATGGGCCATATCCGCGTCGGCTTCTGAGGCTATAAGCAACAGTGCAAGGTTGACTGGGCGCGCGGGATATTCCCGCGCCCTTTTTATTGCTACCCTGGCGGCCAAGAACAATGACGCGAGGGAGAACAAGATCATGTCCCGTTTGCGGTTCCCCTTGGGCCTGGCCGCTTGCGTCCTGGCGGCACCCTTGCTGATCGGGGCCGGCCCACTGCCCAGCCCCGGCAACCCCACCGCCGCCAACCCTGCTCAGGCCATCCTGGACACCGACCGCGCCTTCGCCGCCAAGGCGCGGGAGATGGGCGTGGGGGCCGCCTTCCAGGCCTTTGCCGCAGATGAGGTCACCCTGCTGAACCGTCCGCAGGCCAAGGTGGACCGGGCGGCGCTGGCCACCCTGTTCCCGGCGGGGCTGGAGCTGGAATGGGCTCCGGAGGATGCCTCGGTCTCGGCCGACGGCACGCTGGGCTACAGCTGGGGCAAGGCCCGCTCCCGCCTCAAAAAACCCGACGGCACGGTGGTGGAGCGTCCGCCTGTCCGTTACGTCACCATCTGGCGCCGCGCCACCAAGGACGCCCCCTGGCGCTTCATTTTCGACGGTGGCACCGTGGACCCGGAATGGGAAGCCGCGCAGCCCAAGGGGCAGTAGTAGTCCGCCCTCAAAGAAAAACCCCCGCCGGACGGACCGGACGGGGGCTTGTTTCGCCTGAGGCAAACGATCTAGTGCGCCGCGAAGGTCCGCTTCTGCGCCCGCTTGACCTCGCTCTCGAACAGGCGGGGGAACAGGCGGTAGAGCGTGGCGGCGATGGCGGGCAGCAGGATGATGGCGCCCAACATGTTGGCGATGAAGACGAAGGTCAGCAGCTCGCCCATGTTGGCCTGGAACTTCAGGGCGGAGAAGGACCAGGTGGCCACGCCCACCGCCAGGGTCAGCGCGGTGAACAGGATGGAGCTGCCGGTTTCCTGCAGGGTCTTGTAGTAGGCTTCGGCGAAGCCCAGGCCGTGCTTCAGGTAGGACTGCAGGCGGTTGAAGATGTAGAGGCCGTAGTCCACGCCGATGCCTACGCCCAGGGCGGTGACCGGTAGGGTGCTGGTCTTCAGGCCGATCTTCAGCTCGGCCATCAGGGCGTCGCACAGCACCGAGACCACGACCAGGGGCAGGACGGTGGCGATGGTGCCGACGACGGAACGGAAGGTAAGGGCGCAAAACACCAGCACGGTGCCGTAGACCCACAGCAGCATGGGTGTCTCGGCCGCCGTCACGGCCTGATTGGTGGCGGCCATGACACCAACATTGCCGGTCGCCAGGCGGAAGTGGATGGGCCCCTTATCCTTGGCGTCGGTGCCATGGGCCTTGTTGTAGGTCTCCACCGCTTTGACCACGCGGTCGATGGTCTCTGCCCTATGGTCCTTGGTGAAGATCATGATGGGCATGACGGAGCAGTCGGCGTTCAACAGGCCAGTGGAAGTCTCGACGGGTGAGACGGCGCGCACCAGCACCTGGCTGTTACGGGGCAGGACGCGCCAGTTCAGGTTGCCTTCGTTCCAGCCCATGTTGACGGTTTTCATCACCTGGGGCAGCGACAGCGTGGACTGCACGCCGTCCACATTGCGGATCTGCCAGGCGAAGTCGTCCACCTGGGACGCGACAGTGTAATCGATGCAGCCGTTGGCCGGCGCCTCGGCGATGACCTGGATGATGTCCACGCCGATGGCGAAATGGGCGGCGATGAAATCCGCATCCCTGTTGTAGGGGCTGTCCGGCCACAGTTCCGGCACGCCGGCCTCGGCGTCGCCGATGACACGGCGGCCCGATTCATGGTGCGCCCAGGCGAAGACGGCGAGGCCGATCATCAGGGCCGGAATGGCGCCCTTGGGCCGCGCGAAAACGGTGAAGACCTTCCACACCGCATCGAAGCGGTCCACCTGGCCGGAAACGCGGCGGCGGTAGCTATCGCCCAGCGGCAGGAAGGACAGGGCCACCGGCAGGATCATCAGGTGGGTGACGACGATGATGACCATGCCGACCGAGGCCGACAGCGCCAGTTCCTGGATCATCTGGATCTTGACGATGCGGATGGTCAGGAAGGCGATGGCGTCGGCCACCAGGGCGCTGGCGCCCGGCACCAGCAGGCGCTGGAAGCTGATGCGGGCGGCGGAGAAGGCGTCGGCCCCCTTGCCGATCTCCTGCGTGATGGTGCCCACGTTCTGCACGCCATGGCTGATGGCGATGGCGAACACCAGGAAGGGCACCAGAATGGACATGGGGTCCATGGCCAGGCCCATCAGCACCAGCAGCCCCAGCTGCCAGATGACGGTGACGACCGACAGGGCCAGCAGCACGGCGGTCATGCGGAACGACCGGCCGTAGACATAGACCAGGATGGCGGTGATGACGAAGGCGACGCCGAAGAAGCCGATGACGCCCACCGTGCCGTCGGCCACGTCGCCCATGGCCTTGGCGAAGCCGATGATGTGGATGTCCACCGCGTCATCGGCGTACTTGCCCCGGATGGCCTCCAGCTTCTTGGCCACGTCCATGTAGTTCAGCTTGGCGCCGGTGCTGGGGTCGCGGTCCAGCAGCTGGATGCTGACCAAGGCTGCGGTGAAGTCCTCCGCCACCAGGCGGCCCACCTGACCGGACTTCAGCACGTTGCCGCGCACCACGTTCAGCCAGTCCGGCGTGGCCTTGAACTCCGCCGGGATGACGTTGCCGCCGCTGAACCCGTCCTCAACGATCTCGATGAAGCGGACGTTGGGGGTGAACAGGGAGGTGACGCTGGCCCGGTCCACGCCCGGGATGAAGAACACCTCGTCCGTCACCTGCTTCAGTTTGGTAAAGAATTCCGGCGTGTAGATGTCGCCCTTCTTGACGCTCAGCGCCACCATGACCCGGTTGGCCCCGCCGAATTCCTTCTGATACTTCAGGAAGGTTTTCATATAGGGGTGTTCCTGCGGCAGCTGCTTCTCATAGGCCGTGTCCACCGCCAGGTGGCTGGCCTGCCAGGCGAAGAAGGCCGTGGCCAGCGCGAACAGCACCAGCACCACCTGCCGGTGGCGGAAGATCAGGGCGTCGAGGAAGCGGGGCAGGGACGTCATCGGGCACTCTGGGGAAACGGGGGAACCGGGAATAGGCGGTCTAGGGCGCGCCGTTCGGGGCAGCGCTGGCGGTCAGGGCAGCGCGCCCATCAGCTTGGGGCCCTCATCGCCCAACAGGATCAAGGTGCCGTCGGCGCCGCGGACCGCATCGGCCAGGGCCAGACGGTCGGGGCGGTAGGTCAGCTTGAAGCTGGCGCCGCCATCACTGCTGCTCAGCACCGTGCCCAACGCGCCCACCAGGACGACATGGCCATCGGGGGTGGCGACGCCGCCCATCAGGCCGGCCTTGGTGCCGGTGTCGATGGTCTGCCAGGTCTGGCCCCCGTCGGTGGAGCGGAAGGCGTGGCCCTGCAGGCCGAAGACCACCACGGTCCTGTCGTCCACCGCCACGCCGCTGAACAGCGAGCCCTCATAGGGCAGGGGACGCTTGGTCCAGGTGTGGCCCTTGTCCGGGCTGGTGTAGACGCCGCCGGCCTCCCCTACCACCATGCGGGTGTCGCCGCCGGTGGTGAAGATGGCGTTCAGGTGCAGGTCGTCATCGGTGATGCGGCGCTTGGTCCAGGTCTTGCCGCCGTCGGCGGTTTCCAGGAACAGGCCGTAGGCGCCCACCGCGATACCGTGGTCGGCATCATCGAACAGCACATCCATCAGGGGCTGTTCCCACTCGGGCGCGAAGTTCTGCAGGGTCCAGCTTTCACCGCCATCGGCGGTGTGCAGGATGGTGGCGTCATGGCCCACGGCCCAGCCCTGCTTGGCGTCGATGAAGCGCACGCCGGTCAGGGTGGCGTTGGCCGGGGCGGGCACTTGGCGCCAGCTGTGGCCATTGTCGTCGGACAGCAGGATATGCCCGCGTTCCCCCACCGCCACCAGCCGCGTGCCCGCCAGCGTGCCGGCCAGGATCAGGGAGCGCGGGGCGAGGGGGGCCAGCAGCGCCGGGATGGGCGCATTGGCGGCCGGGGTCTTCCCGGCGATGGGTGCTGTGACCTTGACGTCGGATGATGGCGGGACGTCGGATGATGGCGGGACGTCGGATGATGAGGGGCTGTCGCCGGCCGCCATCTCCCTCGCTCTTAGGTTGTCCCCGGGGGCGAGGCTGGAGGCCAGGACCAGGGACAGGGCGCCGGCGGCAAGCCGGGCGGCGAGGGGGCGGCATTTCATCATTCAAGTCGCGGACCGCCTCTCGGTGGCCGGCGCCCATAAAACCGGGAAAGGGATGCTGACCCTGTCACGGGCCGCCGGTGGAAATCCAGCGGTCCCGTGACGGGGCGGCAGGATTAGAAGGAGTACTTCAGGCTGAAGCTGATGAAGTCACGATCGTTGATGAGGTTGAAGTCACCACCGCCGAAGAAGTTGGTGTAGTTCACGTCGGCCGACCATTTGTCCAGGAAGGTGGCGGTCAGGCCCACCGACACGGCCTTGCGGCCGTCGATGAAGGTACCCACCGGCAGCGGCGTGGTGCCGTGCACGTCATGTTCCCAGACGACGCGGGGCATCAGGTTGATGCCACCGATGGCATTCAGGTAGTCGAAGCGGGCGACCAGGCGATAGCCCCACGAGAACTCAGTGCCGAAGCCGTTGGTGGCCACGCTTTCCATGCCGCCCAGGCCCAGGAAGTTGGCGTTGCCGCCGACGTTGGTGCCTGTGCCGCTGAAGTGCACGCCATCCGGCATGTTGTGCACGATGTCGGCACCCACCTCGCCCACCAGGATGACCTGATTGGCGCCCATCATGGGCGGCAGGTCCTTGGTGAAGGTCATCTGGACCTGGCTGATGTCGTAGCGGCCATAGCCCTGGATGGTGGTGCCGAACAGGCGCGACGCGCTCTGCTCGATCTGGGCCGTGGTGGTGCCCTGGATGCCACCCAGGCGCTGGATCAGCGCATTGGTGTTGAAGATATGGGCGGCCGCCGTGGCGGCCTGCTGCGCGCCGGCGGTGGCGCCAGCGGTGGCACCGGCCTTGGCGCCGGCGGCGGCACCCTGGGCCTGGCCCGCGGCCTGGGCCGCGGCCAGCGAGGCCGGGCCGCCGCGGGCGGCGATGGCGGCCTGGACGGTGGCCTGGACCGGAGCCGGCAGTGCTGTGAAGTTGGTGCCGACCAGCGCCGGGGCGGCGACCGACAGCACCTGGTTCACGGCCGTCTGGTAGGCGGCGGTGGCGGCGGCCAGGCCCTGCGCGGCACCGGCGGCGGCACCCTGCTGGGCACCCAGGGCCGCGCCCTGCTGGCTGCCAGTCTGGATGAAGCCGAAGACCGAGGGGGCGGCCAGCATGGCCTGCAGGACATCCACGGCGTCATACTGCAGGGGCTGGCCCTGACGGTACGAGTACTCACCCTGGATGGCGACGCCTTCAACACTGGTGCTGAAGCTGACGCCGTACATCTTGATGTCGTTGACGTAGTCGGCGAAGTAGCCGCTGTGGTTGCTGAACGTTTCCGGATTGGACGCGAAGTCGCCGAAGCTGCCCACCTTGACCGACAGGTCCGGCACCCGGTTGTTGTACTTCAGGAAGAAGATGCCGAAGTCGGTATCATCCAGTTCCGGCACGGAATAATGGACGCCGAAGCCGAACTGGCCGTCGTCGCGGGCGTTGTGATCGTTCAGGCGCGGCACGTTGGTGCCGAAGGGCGCGATGGGCGTGACCTGGCCCAGGATGGGGTTCTTGACCGTGCCGTTGGTCTCGATGGCGCCCTGGCTGGCGATGTCGTGGGCCAGCGGGTTGCCGAAGGGCAGAGACAGATAGCGGGCGCCCGGCGACAGCGCGTCGTCGCTGCTGAAGTAGGTGCCGGCCGGATCCAGCAGCGTCTTCTCCCACTTGAACTGGTAGAAGGCTTCCACGCTGAGGTTGTTGGTCAGGCCCAGGTTGGCGCTGATCATCGGCACCGGCAGGAAGACTTCCTTCAGTTCCGTGCCCGGCTGGTGCAGGGCGGAGACGTCCACCGGGTTGATGGCGTTGATGCCGTTGGGGATGAAGGTGCTTTCGCCCCAGCTCAGCACCTGGTTGCCGACGCGCATGCTCAGTGACGTGCCGCCACCCAGGTCGAAGTTGCCGTAGGCATAGGCGTCCAGCAACCGGGCGTAGGCTGCCGACTGGTCGCGGGCGGTGGAACTCAGCGTGAAGGCGCCGGTGCGGGCGGCCGAGGTGCTGTTGGCGTCGTTGTTGATCGGGTCGTAGAAGAAGGTCGCGCGGCCGAAGAAGCCGATGTTATCGTAGTCCAGCTTCAGTTCGTTGGTCATGCGGCCGGTCGTCGACACCAGGCCGGTGCCATAGTTCAGGTCGCCGTTGTCCTGGTTGATGGAGGAGGCGTTGCCGCCGTTGGCCTTGCCCACCAGGTTCTTGTCACGCTCCTGAACGCGGATCAGGCCGCCGAAGGTCAAGGTGGTGTTGAAGCTGCCTTGAAGATCGCCGCTGTTGAAGTCCAGGGCGCGCGCCGGCGATGAGGTGAACAGCGATGTGCCCAGCGCCGCGACGCTCACACCCGCCAGAATACGAGATTTCAGGCACGACTTCCCAAAGACGTTCGCCACCATGCGTCTTTCCTCCCTGTACGTTTTTTTTAAGACACGACCGTCCCTGGCATTCTTGCCTGGGACTCGCGTCCAGCCTCTGTCGCCAAGCCTCGGTTTTCCGGGCGTTGCCGTCAAGCATTGATGAACAGGATCAAGGGATTCCGCGCCGAATAGGGCAAATCTGCAACGCCGTTCAACTCGGATTCGGGGGCGTTTCGAGGGGGTGTTTGCCGGGTTGCCAGTAGGCGTCAAGCCGGGTTCAGGAGGCTACCGCGTGCATCTTTGTCGGCTTCAAAAAAGTTTTGCAGAAGTCGTCCGCCGGGCGGGGTTTTGAGAAGAAGAAGCCTTGAAGCTGATCGCACTGGTGGCGGCGCAGGAAGTCCAGCTGCTCTTCGGTCTCGATTCCCTCCGCCACCACGGTCAGGCCCAGTTGCCGGCCCATGGCGATGATGGTGGCGGCGATGGCGGCCGTGTCGGTGTTGGAGGTCGCCTCCGACACGAAGGAGCGATCGATCTTCAGCGTGGTGATGGGCAGGCGCCGCAGGTAGGACAGCGAGGAATAGCCCGTGCCGAAGTCGTCGATGGCGATGGAGATGCCCTGGGAGCGCAGTTCCGCCAGCGTGTCGGCGATATAGGCCAGGTTGGACATCATCGCCGTCTCGGTGATCTCCAGCTCCAGGAATTCGGGCCCCACGTCGTATTCCTGCAACAGCTGGCGCACCCGCTCCGCGAACTGGCCGGAGGAGACCTGGCGGACGGAGACGTTGACGGCCACGGGCAGGGGCTGCAGCCCCTGTTCCTGCCAGGCGCGGATCTGGGCCAGGGCGGTGCGCATGACCCATTCGCCGATGGGGACGATCAGACCGTTCTCTTCCGCCATGGGAATGAAGCGGGCGGGGGAGACGGAGCCCATCTCCGGATGGTGCCAACGGATCAGCGCCTCGGTCCCCACCGGCTGCAGCGTCTCCAGGTCGATCTTGGGCTGGTAGTGCAGCGTGAACTGGTTCAGGTCCAGGGCCTCGCGCAGCGCGTGCTCCATGGACAGCCGCGCCACCGCCTCCTCGTTCATGCGGGGGGTGAAGAACTGGTAGCTGTTACCGCCCGCCGCCTTGGCGTTGTCCATGGCGGTGGCGGCGTCGCGCAGCAGGGCGTCGGTGTCCGACGCGTCGCCCGGGAACAGGCTGATGCCGATGGAGGTGGTGATGAACAGCTGCTGGCCGTCGATGGCGAAGGGCCGGGTCAGTCCCACCAGGATGGCCTCGGCGATGCGGGCGGCCACCTGCGGCTCCGGCAGATCCTCGGCGATCACCATGAACTCGTCGGCGCCCATGCGGCCCACGGTGTCGGCGGCGCGCACGCAGGACACCAGGCGCTGCCCCAGGGCGCGCAGCAGCTTGTCGCCCACCTGGCTGCCCAGGCTGTCGTTCACCAGCTTGAACCGGTCCAGATCCATGACCAGCACGGCGACGGAGGTGCCCTTGCGGGCGCCATGGGCGATGGCGTGCTGCAGACGGTCCTGCAGCAGGGTGCGGTTGGCCAGGCCGGTCAGCGGATCGTGGGTGCTGACGTACAGCAGCTGCTCCTCGAAGCGCTTGCGGTCGGTCACGTCGGTCATGGTGCCGGTGAAGCGCAGGGGACGGCCCCGTTCATCCCGGATGGCCAAGCCGCGCGCTTCGATCCACAGCCAGCTGCCGTCGTTCTTGCGCAGGCGGAAGACGCTGAGGTAGTCGCCGCTCTCGCCCGACAGGTAACGCTCGATGGTGCCCATGGTGGCGGGCGCATCGTCTGGGTGCAGCAGGGCCTCCAGCGGCTTGTCATGCCAGGGGCTAGCGCCGCCGGGATAGCCCAGCATCTCCAGGAACTCGGGGCTCCACCACGTCAGGCCGGTGGCGAAGTCGGCGTCGAACACGCCGGACCGGGTGGCGCTGACGGCCTGTTTCAGCCGCTCCTCGCTTTCGCGCACGGCGCGTTCCGACCGCTTGCGCTGGGTGATGTCCTGGATGACGCAGATGGCGGTGCGGCGGGTGCCCAGGCGCATCTGGCTGACGCCGAAGGCCATGGCGAAGACGGTGCCGTCGCGCCGGCGGCCCTGCACCTCCGACCGCTGCTCCCCGCCATGGCTGCCGCCCTGGCGCCGCAGGCTGGTCATCAGCTCCATCGACACCCGCGGCCAGTCCTCGTCGGCGATGAAGCTGACGAAGGGCTGCCCCGCCGCCTGGCCTGGCTCATACCCGAACAGCTGGTGGGCGGCGCGGTTCATGGTGGCGACGCGCAGGTCCTCGTCCAGGGTGATGATGCCATCGGCCACGTTGTCCATGATGCCGGACAGGTGGGTCTCGCGCTCGCGCAGCCGGGCCTCCACCCGCTCGCGCTCCACCAGGGCGCGGTCGAATTCCAGCAGCAATTCGTTGGTGGTGCTGGCCAGCAGGCCCAGTTCGTCATCCGCGTGCTGCGGCGGCACGGTCAGCAGCAGGTCGGCCGGCCGGCGGGCGTCCACGGCGGCGATGCCGCGCGTGAGGCGCAGGAAGGGCTTGGACAGCGAGATGTAGAAGACCACGACCAGGATCAGGGCCAGCGCCACCGTCCACACCAAGCCCACGCCCAGGACGATGGCCGACCGGCGGAAGAAATCCAGCGCGATCAGGTAGCGGTCGACGCTGACCTTCAGCACGCCCACGTTCTGGTGGTGGCGTTCGATGACCAGCTGGATGGAGAAGGTTTTTTCCTGGGGCAGCAGGATTTCCGCCAGCCACTTCAGGCCCCCCTCTGCTTCCGGCCGGTCCTTGGCGGCCAGCTGGTTGCCGAAATCCTCATAGATGACGGCATGGTACAGGGGGCGGTACTCGAACAGGCCGGTCAGCACCCGTTCCGCCAGCGCCTGGTCGAAGGCGTAGGCCGCCTCCGCCGCCGGCTGGCGCGCCGTGCTCAGCACCTGCTGCACCAGCTGGTCGGTCTGCTGCTCGACGTTGAACAGGTCGTAGGTGATCTGGGCGGTGTTCAGGATGATGCCCAGCGCCAGGGTCAGCAGGGCGGTGTTGCGCGCCTGCTTGTAGGACAAGCGCTTGCGCAGCGGCAGCCGCACCTTCTTGCGCGCGGCCGCCTTGCCATCCTCCGGCCCCATGCCCGGCGCCTGGGCGCCGCCTCCTTGGCCGTTCCCATCGCGGGGCGTTCCGCCGGTGACGGACGATGCGTTCCCGAACTGTGCCAGGGTACGGGACGACGACGATGCCTCGGAGGACGGTGGGGGCGTCATGCCAACCTTTAGGTCGCGGGGCGTTCAAAACAGCGGGCGGTACAACCACCTCATCATGACCTTAAGACGTATGGGGTCCCAGAGTCTCGCACTTCCGTACGGGCCGCGCTGTGGGATAGGTCAACGCTCCTCGACGATGTTGCGGAAAATCTTCAGCCATTCGTCGGCGGTGGCGCGCTTGCGGAAACTGACGACCAGGGGCTGCGGGAAGCGGCGCGTCTTCAGCGTCATTTCGAAATGCTGGTCCTTGGCCTGGTAGCGCCAGGCCGTCAGGTCCTTGGCGGCCAGCAGCACGGGCGGGCGCTTGTCCAGGCCCTTGCCGATCACGGCCACGCGGCCGCGCGCCTCGTCGGCGGCGATGCCGGTGCCCTCATGGGCGTGGCGTTCGGTGATGGTGAACCCTTCCAGCGCGTCGAAGCGGCGGAAGATTTCGGCTTCGGACGGGCCACGCGTAGCCAGCCAGGCGACCAGCGCCAGGGCCAGGCCCACCCCCATCACAGCCAGGACGATCAGCAGCAGCATGGGGTAGGGATAGAATGAACGGGCCGGCCCCGCAACCGTGCGCTGCGGGGCGGGCCGCGGTGACGTGATTTACCAGGTGCCGGTGTTGGACATGGAGACCCAGGGCTCCTGCGGGGGCAGGGCGTCGCCGGCCTGCAGCAGCTCGATGGAGATCTGGTCGGGGGAGCGGACGAAGGCCATGTGACCGTCACGCGGTGGGCGGTTGATGGTGACGCCCGCGTCCATCAGCCGCTGGCAGGTGGCATAGATGTCGTCCACGGCGAAGGCCAGGTGGCCGAAGTTGCGGCCGCCGGTGTAGACCTCAGGATCCCAGTTCCAGGTCAGCTCCACCTCCGACTCCGGCGAGCCCGGGGCCGCCAGGTAGACCAGGGTGAAGCGGCCCTTCTCGTAGTCGCGGCGGCGCACCAGTTCCAGCCCCAGCTTGTTGACGTAGAAGTCCAGCGAGGCGTCCAGGTCGGTGACGCGGACCATGGTGTGCAGGTATTTCATCGGCGGGGTTCCCGGGTGGCCATGTATGCGGAAGCCGACCTTAGGCCCTTGGCGCCAAAGACGAAAGCCCGCCGGTTTCCCGGCGGGCTTCCTGATGGGGTGGGGGCTGCCCCGCGCAGCGCAACCCCGGGGATGGGACGAGGCTCAGTGCCCGGCGTTGCGGATGCGCACCTGGCCGGAGCCGTGCTGGCTGATGGACTGGTTGGTGGCGACGCCGTCCATGGTGAAGTCGCCCGAGCCGGCGATATCCACCGACAGCGGGTCGGCCTTGCCGGCATGGATGGTGACGTTGCCGCTGCCGTGGATTTCGGCCGACACCGCGCCGTTGACCGAGGCCATGTCGACATTGCCGGAGCCGCTGATCTCCAGCGACACCTCGCCATTGGTCTTGCCGGTGCGCACCTTGCCGGAGCCCTTGATCTCCACCGAGACGGCCTTGGCGATGTCGCCCACGGTGATGTTGCCGCTGCCGGTCACGTCCAGGGCGGCGGACTGCACCCGCCCGACCGTCACGGAACCGGAATGAAGGTCTTCGATTGCCAGGTCGGCGTTCAGGTCGCCCGCGGTCAGGTCACCGACGAAATCGTCGATCGCCAGGCTGGTGCCGGCGGGCATGGTGACGCTGACCTTCATGAAGTCGCGGTCGCTGTAATGCTCGTGGTGGCGGTGCTCCTGCTCCACCTTGGCCTTGTCGCCCTCGCTGTGGAAGGACAGGCGGTTGACCTGGTCGTCGTCGCCGGTGGCGGTGACGGTGATCTCCTTCGCGGAGGACGACACCGTGATCTCGACATTGGCCACCAGGCCTTCCAGCTCCAGCGTGCGGCCGTGCAGGGTCTGCGGGCCGATGGTGCCGGCGTAGGCCGGGGCCGAGGTGAAGGCGATGAGTGCCGCGGCCAAGGGGGCGGCAGCCAGCGGCGCAAGGGACAGGGTGGCCAAGCGGTGGGGGGTGCGGAACATGAGGCGGGGTCTCCCTGACGATAAGGCGGGAAGCGTCAGCCCCGGTGGTGTCAGGGGCGGAGCTTCCGGATCGGTCCGGCCCATCGTGCCGAGCCGGTTACGGCCTTCATCGCAAGGGATGTGCCAATTGCAAAATCCGCAGGAATCCTGAGGCGTCCCCGGGAGTATCCAACGTGAACGGCGATTTAATCGTCCTTCACGCCAGGTGGGTGGTGGATTCCGCCACTATTCCGGGGCGCCGGTCTTGCCGCTGATCAGGTCCACCCACTCCTGTTCCGTCAGGATGGTCAGGCCCAGCTCGCGGGCCTTGGTGGCCTTGGAGCCGGCGTCGGCGCCGACGACGACATAGTCGGTCTTGGCGCTGACGGAGCCGGCGACCTTGGCGCCCAGGCCCTCGGCTTTGGCCTTGGCCTCGCTGCGGCCCATGGTCTCCAGCGTGCCGGTGAAGACCACGGTCTTGCCCACGACCGGCGACCCGGTGGTGGTGGGCCGCTGGTAGGTTTCCACGGTGATCTGGGCCAGCAGGCGGTCCAGCAGGGCGCGGTTATGCTCCTCCCGGAAGAAAGCCATCATGTCGTCGGCCACGCCCACGCCGATCTGTTCGATGGCGCACAGCTCGGCATAGGCCTCACCCACCAGCTCAGGCTTGCGCTCGGTGGGTTGGGCGGCCCGCTCCTCCGCCGCCTTGATCATGGCGGCGCGCCAGTGATCCACCGTCAGGTAGTGACGGGCCAGCAGCTTGGCCGTGGCCTCGCCCACCTGGCGGATGCCCAGGGCGTAGATCAGGCGGTCCAGGCCGATGGTCCGGCGGGCCTCGATGGCGGCGAACAGCTTCTCCACCGACTTCTTGCCGAAGCCGGTCATGGTGACGATGCGGTCCAGCCGTTCGCTTTCGCGCTTTTCCAGGGTGAAGATGTCGGCCGGCTCGCGGATGCGCTCCTGGCTGTGGAACAGGCGCATGCGCTCGATGCCCAGGCCCTCGATGTCGAAGGCCAGGCGGCTGGTGAAGTGGATCAGGCGCTCCACCGCCTGGGCGGGGCAGATCAGGCCGCCGGTGCAGCGCCGCACCACGCCGTCCGGCTCGGCCACCGTTTCCTCGGGGGCGGACGCTTCCGCACCCTCAACGGCGGCACCATCATCCGGGGTGCCGCTTTCCACCGCCACCACTTCCGCCGCCGCGTCCGCCTTCTCGGCGGCGGAGCGCACGGCCAGGCTGCCGCAGGCGGGGCAGTGGGTGGGGAATTCGAAAGGATGGCTGTCGGCAGGGCGCAGGTTGGGCACGACGCCGACGATTTGGGGGATCACGTCGCCGGCGCGCTGGACGATGACGGTGTCGCCCACCCGCACGTCCTTGCGGCGGATTTCATCCTCGTTATGCAGGGTGGCGCGCGAGACGACGACGCCGCCCACGGTGATGGGCTCCAGCTCCGCCACCGGGGTCAGGGCACCGGTGCGTCCCACCTGGATGCTGATGGCCTTCAGCAGGGTTTGCGCCTTCTCCGCCGGATATTTGTGGGCGGTGGCCCAGCGCGGCGTGCGGGTGCGGAAACCCAGGCGTTCCTGCAGATCCAGCCGGTCCACCTTGTAGACCACGCCGTCGATGTCGAAGGGCAGGGTGGCGCGCTGGCCGCCGATCCAGCGGTAATAGTCCAGCAGCTCGTCGGCCGTGCGGCACAGGCGCGACGGCTCGCTGATGGTGAAGCCCAGGTCAGCCAGGCGCTGGCGGCTTTCCGACTGGGTGGCGCCCAGCGGCTCCGACAGCTCACCCCAGGTATAGGCGAAGAAGCGCAGGGGCCGGCCCGCCGTGATGCTGGCGTCCAGCTGGCGAAGGCTGCCGGCGGCGGCGTTGCGCGGGTTGGCGAAGACCTTCTCACCCTTCTCCGCCTGGGTCTTGTTCAGCGCCAGAAAGTCTTCGCGCCGCATATAGACCTCGCCCCGCACTTCCAGGACGGCCGGGACCCCTTTTCCGGAAACTGGCCCCGTCAGCGTGTTGGGGATGTCGTCGATGGTGCGGACGTTGGCGGTGACGTCCTCGCCCTCCGCCCCGTCGCCACGCGTGGCGGCCTGCACCAGCTGGCCGTCCTCATAGCGGATGGACAGGGACAGGCCGTCGATCTTGGGCTCGGCCACGAAATCCAGCGAGGCGGCTTCGTCCAGCACCAGAAAGCGGCGGATGCTGGCCACGAAGTCGGCGACGTCCTCATCCTCGAAGGCGTTGCCCAGCGATAGCATGGGCACCTTGTGCTTCACCTTGCCGAAGCCGGCGGCCGGGGCGGCCCCCACCGTGGCCGTGGGGCTGTGGGCGCCGGCCAGTTCGGGGAAGCGCTGCTCGATGGCCGCCAGTCGCCGTTCCAGGGTGTCGTAGTCGGCGTCGGAAATTTCCGGCGCGTCCTTCTGGTAATAGAGGGCGCGGTGGTGGCCGATCTCCGCCACCAGCTGGGCGTGTTCTGCCCGGGCATCCTCTGGGGTCAGGGCGTCGATGGCTTGCTTGGCGGCCATGGCAGTACTCGGGATGAAGGCGGAAGGGAACGGCGCCGGCTCAGCCGGCGGCCATCAGCTCGGACGCGGCGGCGCGGGCGGCGGCGGTGATCTCGGCACCCGACAGCATGCGGGCGATCTCTTCCCGCCGCTCCTCCGGTGACAGGATGACCACGTCGGTGGTGGTTTTGCCGGCGGCCACGCGCTTGCGCACGTTCAGGTGCTGCTGGCCGCGCGCCGCCACCTGCGGGCTGTGCGTCACCACCAGAACCTGCAGGCCGGCACCCAAACGGGCCAGGCGTTCACCCACGGCATTGGCCACGGCACCACCGATGCCGGTATCGACCTCGTCGAACACCAGGGTGGGTACGGTGCCCACCTGGGCCAGGATCACCTT
The DNA here is from genome assembly GCF_007828035.1 of Nitrospirillum amazonense. Classification (GTDB taxonomy): domain Bacteria; phylum Pseudomonadota; class Alphaproteobacteria; order Azospirillales; family Azospirillaceae; genus Nitrospirillum; species Nitrospirillum amazonense. The sequence goes on from NZ_VITV01000005.1 coordinate 378,872, forward strand.
CAGCGCCAACATGAAGCGGGCGAGTTCGCCGCCCGACGCGATCTTGGCCAGCGGGCCCGGGGGGGCGCCGGGGTTGGTGGCGACGGTGAAGGCCACGCGGTCGCTGCCGCCGGGGCCCCACTCGGCCTCTCCCACCGGCTCCACCGCGGTGACGAAGCGTGCCTTCTCCAACTTCAGGGGGGCCAGCTCTGCCATCACGGCCCGGTCCAGCTTGCCGGCCACCCGGCGCCGCTCCTCCGTCAGGGACGACGCGGCGGTGGCGTAGGCCTGCTTCGCCTCGGCGGCGTCCTTGGCCAGGCGGGTCAGCAGGTCGCCCTGGTCCTCGATCAGCGACAGGCGGCGGGCGAAGTCGGCGCGCAGGGTGGCAAGGCCGCTCACGCCGATGCCGTGCTTGCGGGCACAGGCGCGCAGGGCGAACAGCCGCTCTTCCAGCTTTTCCAGGCTGGCGCCGTCATGGTCCATGTCGCCGGCCATGACCTGAAGGGTGCGCGCGGCCTCCCCGATCTCGGCCGCCGCCTGGTCCAGGACCGCGATCAGCGGGTCCAGCTGGCCGGCGGCCTTGTCGGCCACGCGGGTCAGGTGGCGCAGGGCGTTGGCGATGGCGCGCTCGGCCCCGCGCTCGCCGGAGATGTCGCCGGCCGCACCCGTCAGCGCCTCAACCAGCTTTTCCCGATGCATCATGACGGCGCGCTTTTCCGCCAGCGCCTCTTCCTCGTTGTCCTTGGGATCCAGCGCATCCAGTTCGGACAGCGCGTGGCGGACGTATTCCTCTTCCTCGCGCGCGCGGGCGGCCTCGCGGTCCGCATCGGCGCGGGCCGCCTCCGCTGCCTGCCAGGCGCGGTAAAGGCCGGACACCTGCGCGCGCTTGGGCGCCAGACCGGCGTAGTCGTCCAGCAGGTCGCGGTGGGTCAGGGGGTTGAGCAGGCCATGGGTGTCGAACTGGCCGTGCACCTCCACCAGCGTCTCACCCACGCGGCGCAGCAGGGCCACGCCCACAGGCTGGTCATTGATGAAGGCGCGGGAGCGGCCATCGGCGGTGACGGTGCGGCGGAGGACCAGGGTGGTGTCGGCATCGAGGTCCTGCTCGCGCAGCAGGGCCAGGGCGGGATGGTCCGATCCTCCATTGGCTCCACGCGCGGCCAGATCGAACTCGGCCACCACCGTCGCCTGGTCGGCACCGTGGCGCACCAGGCCGCTGTCGCCCCGGCCGCCCAGGGTCAGGCCCAGCGCATCCAGCAGGATGGACTTGCCGGCGCCGGTCTCACCGGTCAGCACGCACAAGCCTTGGCCGAACGACAGGTTCAGCCGTTCGATCAGGACCACGTCACGGATCGAGAGGGACGCCAGCATGGCAACTCACCCGGTTTTGCGAGCCTTGGGGACGATACTTCCAGACGGCACTCTTTAGACGACAAGGGCCCCGGACTGGTCTGTCGCCGATCCGGAGCCCCGCTGTCGGGATATGATTTTTCTAGGACTTAATCGCCGAAAAGCCAACCCAAGAAGCCACGGTCCTTGCTTTCCTGGCGGGGCTTCTCGCCCTTGTCGTCGGCCTTCTGGTCGGTCGTCTTCTGGTCTGGCGCCTTCAGATCGGCCGGCTTGGCATCCGGCTTGTCCACAGCCGGTGCCGTCTGGCCCTCGGGGGCCGCGACCGGTGCGCCGGCGCGGGGGCCGGCCGCTGGGGTGGCCGCCGGCATGTCGGCGGGCTGGGCCGTCAGGTTGACCGGGATGACGCGCGGCTTGGGCAGGTCCTTCACCAGGTCGTAGGTGTTCTGGTACCAGTCGCTGCCCGGGTAGTTGTAGCCCAGCACGGCGGCGGCCTTGCGCGCCTCATCCAGCATGCCCAGCGACAGGTAGACCTCCACCAGGCGGTGCAGGGCCTCCGGCACATGGCTGGTGCTCTGGTACTGATCCACCACCTGGCGGAAGCGCTTCATGGCGGCCAGGTTCAGGCCCACGCTCTGGTAATAGCGGCCGATGTCCATCTCCTTACCCGCCAGATGGTCACGGGTCAGGTCAATCTTCAGCTTGGCGTCGCGGGCATAGGGGCTGGTGGGGAAGCGGCGGATGACCTCTTCCAGGGCCTTCAGCGACTGCACGGTCGGCGTCTGGTCGCGCCGCACGTCGGAGATCTGCTCATAATAGCAGAGGCCCTTCAGGTAATAGGCGTAGGCGACGTTGGGGTTGCCGGGGTGCAGGCTGATGAAGCGGTCCAGCGAGCCGATGGCCTCTTCATACTTGTTGGCCTGGTAATAGGCGTAGGCGGCCATCAGCTCGGCGCGCATGGCCCAGGTGGAATAGGGGTGCTGCTGTTCCACGGCGCCGAACAGCAGGGCCGCCTTCTGGTATTCGCCGCGATCGATGGCGTTGCCCGCCTCGGAGTAGATCTGCTCCACCGGGCGTTCGATGTAGGGGGCCTCCTTCTCATCGCTGGAGCAAGCCGCAACCGCGAGCAGCGCCAGGGGGGCGGCGAGCGGGACCAGGCGGCGGAGGCGACGGGGCGACAAGGCAATGCGAGGGAAGGACAAGGGCATCTTCTCGGAGCGGAATAGGCGGCGGGATGCGCGACGGCGTGTTATAGCACGGGTCAACCGCCCGTCGCCAAGCGGCACATTGTCGGCCTGACAGCGAAATTTCTCAAAAACCGGGCCCGCCGGGAACCTCGGCCACCAGCGCGCTCATCCTACGCGGGTGTATAGGATGGAGGCCGGCAGGGCATTTTTGCATCGACACGCGACCGCGTTCGGGGGTGGATGTACGGCAGGGCAACCGCTAGATACTTTATTAAGTCGCCTTTCCAGGACACTCTTCCACCGCCATGCCCGACAAGACGGCCAAGCCCAGCATCACGGAATTCAACTTCGCGCATCCGGCGTTGTGCCTGCCCAATTCCTTTTTCACGCTCAGCCATGGCGAGCCGGTGCTGCAGATCGACCTGGGCGACGCCCGGGGCGCCATTCCCCTGCGGCAGGTGGCGCAGATGTTCTCCATCTCTCCGGAAAGCGGCGACGGCCAGCTCCTAGGCATGGTCGCGCAGAGCCTGCGTTTCGTGCGCATCATCCATAACGGGGACCGCATCCCATCGGAAATCGTGGACGGAACGGCCTCCTGGACCATCGAGTCCCGCCACCGCGACCTGGCTTTCATCAAGATCGGCGGGTCGCTGCTGAAGGCCATCGCCGGCGCCCGCGCCGATGCCACGGCCGCCCTGGATGAGAGCGAGGAGGCCAAGCGCCGCATGCGCGAGCAGGCGGCCGAGATCGCCGCTCTGGTCGGCGTGGCCGTCGAACGCAAGCAGGAGGTGGTGGACAGGGTGGAGGTGCTGGCCAACGAGTTGGCCTTCCTGGAGGCGCTGCGGGAGTATTTCAAACCGGTGTTCGACATCGGCCGCAAGCTGCGCGAGATGCAGAAGCTGGCGCGCGGCGATCGCGAGCTGGACCACCAGCTGCGCCGCATCCAGTCGTTGTTGAAGGTGCCGGTGGAAAAGTATCGCGCCTGGTTCGATGAGGTGGAGGCCGGCACGGGCGAGGCCGTGGCGGCGCTGAAGCAGTTCGAGGGCACGGTCGCCATGCTGCGCCGGCATAGGGACAACCTGCACTTCGAAACCCTGGCCTGGGAAGACCTTCCCCAGCGCTGGAAGGCCCTGGACCCAGCGAAGGACGAGGCGATGCTTGAGATCGGCCGCCTCTACCGCTTCCTAGCGTCCCGCTACCTCGACACCAAGGTGTGGTTCGGCGGCTGACGGGGCTGTCGATAGTGGTCCGCTGTCCGGCGATGGACGGTTCCATCTGTCCGCAAACGGACAGTGGGCGATTTCGGACGCTGAAATGGTAGTCATATTCGCCAAATGTGGCGAATGCGGCCAATTAGTGGCGCCGTCTGGTCAACGACCCATAAACCCTTAACCAAGAACGACGGAATCCCGCGGCTTTCGGCGGTTGGCACACCCCTTGCTGATAAGGCAGGCATTAACCCACCACGCTCCGATGGAGATCAAGATGTCGTCCTTCAATGCCGCGCCCCGCACCGCTTCCTTCCGTTTCTTCAAGTATCTGCCCAGCACCGAGATGGTCGAGACCGTCGCCATGCTGGCCGTGGCGCTGGTGATCAGCGTCAGCGTGAACACGATGCTTTGATCCAGACACATTGAACGAAGATAGGGATACGCAATCATGAGCACCCGGACCGTCAGCGCCCCGAACAGCAACGTCACCAGCTTCGCCGACCGCCTGAGCGCCGTCTTGCCGCGCGCTGCCGCCGTGGTCGAAACCGCTGGCATGCTGGCCGTCGCCGCCGTCATCGCGCTGTGCATCAACGCCATGCTGTAAACGTCCCCAGGGATATCCGCGCCGCTCCTGTGCGTCATAAAGGGAGCGGCGCTGGCCGGATCGCCGGCACAACCGAAAAGGCCTTCTTCCCGGATGGGGAAGAGGGCCTTTCGCTTTTGGGGTCGCGGGTGGGGAGGGTCGGAATGAGTGTCCGGAAATGGACAGTGTTCGGAGGCGCACAGGGTGGCGTCGCGTATTTTGGCAATAAATTGCAAATGCGGCTACTTAATGGCGGCGCCACTGTTAATGGTGGATGAGTTTCAGTTTAAATTATTGAAATATATGGATTCATATGTGTTGGCACGCCCTTTGCTCTTATGGGGACATCGCCAAACGCCGATCCTGATGGAGATGACAATGACCGCCTACGCCACCGCCAGCCGCACCGCTTCTTTCCGCTTTTTCAAGGGCTTGCCCAGCATTGATGCTATCGAGACCGTCGCCATGACGGCTGTGGCCCTGCTGATCGCCGCCAGCATCAACGCCATGCTCTAAGCTGGCACCATCCAAACGCCGCCGCCTGACCAGCGGCCGTCCATAAGAGAAGGGGATAGCAATCATGACCACCGTTACCGCCAGCCGGCCCGCCACTCGCCGCACCGCCACCGCCGGCCTGATGACCCGCCTGACCAGCCTGGTCGAGGCCGCCGGCATGCTGGCCGTCGCCGGTGCCATGGCCCTGTGCATCAACGCCATGCTATGACATCGCTGATCGGAGCGCGCCCCGTCGTGGTGGGCGCGCCGGCCGGGGGTCCGGCGCAATCGAAAAGGCCTTCTTTCCATACGGGAAGAGGGCCTTTCGCTTTTGGGACATTACCTATCCGGGCCGCCGTAGTGAGCTTCTTCAAAAATCCAGATGCCCCGGTCCTCGCTCTCCATCATCAGGGCGTAGGCGGCATGCGCATCTGTGGCTGGGGGAATATCGACGATGTATCCGCGCCCACCGAACTCGCCTTCAAAGGTGCAGCCCAGCGCCTGGATGGCTTGCCAATGACGCAGGAAGTCCTGAATCGTCGTCTCCTTGGCCAGGCGAATGCGATAGGTGGAATGGCCCTGGCGGGCATGGACGCGCCGGAATAGCAGCAGGCCATCCTCCGGGTGAGCGACGACGATGTCCTGATAGCTCAGGCCATAGGCGCTGCCCGGTGAGTTCTCTAGGACGTAGAGATCGCCACCCAAAGGCGTGGCCCAGACATGCTCCATGGCACCGCCGTGCCAGTCGGTCGGGTCGGTGGGAATGGTGAGCTTGATCATGGAGCGCTTGGTATTCATCACGGCGGTTCCCGCGCGGCCTTCGGATCAGACAGCTTACCCGTGACAGCGCTCGGCACCCCCGCCTTAAACCGTACGTCAGTGGACAGGTGGATGATGTACGCAAACGGACAGTGTTCACCGTCGCACAGTATAGAATGGCTCATTTCAACACTAAATCGTCATTGCGGCCAAATTCTGGCGGTGTGATGGCGAAGCGGTGGTGCGTGAAGGCCCGCACCCCAGGATTTCCGCCATTTTGATGAGTTGGCACGGCCCTTGCTCTTATAGGGACATCACCGACCAACGATCCTGATGGAGAGAGAAATGACCGCCTTCGCCGCTTCCAGCCGCACCGCTTCCTTCCGCTTTTTCAAGGTGTTGCCCGACACCGCCGCCGTCGAGGGCGTGGCCATGATGGCTGTGGCCCTGCTGATCGCCGCCAGCATCAACGCCATGCTGTAAACCGAACCCAAACCTCACGCGCTTCTCATCAAACGACCATCGCCCGACCAGCGATCATCATTCAGAAGGGGATTAAGATCATGACCACCGTCACCGCCACCGAGACCGCCGTCACCACCGGTTTTGCCGCCCGCCTGTCCGCCTTCGTCGAGGCCGCCGGCATGCTGTCCGTCGCCGCCGTCATGGCCCTGTGCATCAACGCCATGCTGTGAGGCGCCAATACTGTCCAGACCCGACGGCCGGGATTCCCGGCCGGAAACGGAAAAGGCCTTCTTCCCGGATGGGGAAGAAGGCCTTTTCGTTTGAGGCTCAGTGATTGGTGTTTGTTTGGTTTTTGGTGCTTGTTGGCCGGACGGACGGCGGCGTGATTCGTCTATTCGAGTATCAGGTATTCAAGTATCAGGCGGTGGCCAGCAGCGGCTGCTCCCAAGCCGGGACGAAGGCGGCGTCCATTTCCTCGACAATCTCGTAGGCGGAGGCGTCGGCGAACAGAGCGCGCAGCAGCTTGTTGTTCAGGGCGTGGCCGGACCGGATGCCGGAATAATGGCCGACGATGGCGTAGCCCGCCATGTACAGGTCGCCCACGGCGTCCAGGATCTTGTGGCGTACGAATTCGTCATCGAAGCGCAGGCCGCCCTCGTTCAGGACGCGGTCACCGTCGATGACGATGGCGTTGTCCATGGAGCCGCCCCGGGCCAGGCCGGCGCGGCGCAGCATGTCCACCTCCTGCAGGAAGCCGAACGTGCGGGCCTCGGCCACCTCATCCTTGAAGCTGTCGGCTTCCAGGCGGACGAAGCCTTCCTGACGGCGGACGGCGGCGCTGGCAAAGTCGATCTCGAACGCGAAGCTGGAGCCCGAGGCCGGGGTCAGAGTGGCGACCTTCTCGCCCTCCACCACCGACACGGGGCGCAGCACGCGGATGATGCGGCGCGCGGCCTCCTGCTGGATGATGCCGGCGCACTCGATGAGGAAGACGAAGGGGGCGGCGCTGCCGTCCATGATGGGAACCTCGGCCCCGTCCAGGTCGATGAACAGGTTGTCGATGCCGCAGCCGCGCAGGGCCGACATGACATGCTCAACCGTGCCCACCGTGGCGCCGGTGGCGTTGGCGACCACCGTGCACAGGCGGGTGTCCACCACCGCGTCCCAACGGGCCGGCACGGCCGCCTGGGCTTCGGTGGCACCACCGCGCAACAGATCCACCCGACGGAAGACGATGCCGGTGTTCACCGGCGCCGGGCGCATCGTCATGGCAACGGGCAGGCCGGAATGCAGACCGACACCGGTGCAGTTGATGGGGGCCTTCAGCGTCTGCTGGCGGGCGGCGGTGGTGGGTTCACGATCGGCGTACACGGTTCCAACTTCCTTATTCGGCCGTGATACGGTCGGGCTGGGGCCTTTCCTGCATCACGTGCGCCCCAGGGTTATATCCACCGGGGACTTTGCGTTCGGACGGGGGCGGCGGGCGGGGCGGTCCAACCGTGACCACCTCAATCGCGATGTGCGGGTCCTGCCATCCACGTCCGGCGACCGGTCCGGCTATCGGTCGATTAATCGACCCTGCCGCCTTGCCGCCTTGGGCTGTGGCGCTGGTTCCGGGTGTTTAACCGCGTGTTGCGGTGCATCCAAAGCCGAACGTCACGCTGCCTAAGTAACAACGTGGGCGCCAGGCTTCAAATCACTCTTTGTTACCGAATGTTACGTGAGGCTATGCGTATCTATTTGAGCACAAATGCAATTTTGCCTTCTTTTCGCCGCAAATGAAAAGGGCCGCCTTCCTGCGGAAAGCGGCCCTTCACATGATGCAATGCAGTGACGTCAGTCACACGCGTGCCGGCAATTCGACACCGTCAGTTGGCCTGCCGGCGCAGGAACGCCGGGATGTCCAGCGAGCTGTCCTCGCCCGGCGCGCGGCCCAGGCCGGGCTCCTGATGCACGGCCGGTTGCTGGCGGGGGGCCGCCTGCGGGGCCGGGGCGTGCTGCTGCGCCGGTTGCGGGTGCTGGACTTGCGGCGCGTGCTGCTGCGGGGCGTAGTGCGCGGCGGGGGCGGGCTGACGCGGCGCCGGCTGCGGGTGCTGGACCTGCGGGGCCGGGGCCGGCTCATCACCGCCGAAACCGAACATGCGCTGGAAGATACCCTTCTTGCGCGGCTCCGCCTGCGGCGGGGTGTAGCGCTCGGGGTTGGGCGCGCCCAGGCGCGGACCGGCGTCGGCGGGACGCGGCGGGATGAAGCCGCCACCGCTGCGCTCGCCGCGCAGGGCGCCCGGAGCGGGGGCGCGCATCGGCACCTCAGTCCGGGGGGTCGGCTGCTCGGCCACAGGCTCCGGCGCCACCTCGACGGCCGGGGCCGCCGCTACGGGGGCGGGGGCCGGCTCGGCCGCCGGGGTGAAGGGCGCCGGGGCGGGAACGGCCATCTGCGGCGCGGGCTGCGCCGCCGCCGGGGCCGCAAGCGGGGCGGTCATGGCGGCCGAAACCGCCGGAGCGGCGGCCGTCGGCGCCACCGGCGCCGGGGTCAGGGCGGCGTGGTAGCTGGCGCCGGCCGGGCGGACGGGCGTGCTGACCGAGGGCGTGGCCGCCGGGGCCGGCGCACGGCGCACGGCGCTGGTGCTGACAACCGACAACTGCGGGGCAGCCGGCTGCTGGCGCGGCTGCTGGCCGGCCAGGGTCTCGATGCCGGTCGCCACCACGGAGACGCGCATCTTACCGTCCAGCTGGGCGTCGAAGGTGGAGCCGAAGATGATGTTGGCGTCGGGGTCGACCTCGTCGCGGATGCGGTTGGCCGCTTCGTCCACCTCGAACAGGGTCATGTCATAGCCGCCGGTGATGTTGATCAGGACACCGCGGGCGCCCTTCATCGACACGTCGTCCAGCAGCGGGTTGCTGATGGCGGCCTCGGCGGCCTCCACGGCCCGGCGCTCGCCGGTGGCCTCGCCCGTGCCCATCATGGCCTTGCCCATCTCCGTCATCACGGTGCGGATGTCGGCGAAGTCCAGGTTGATCAGGCCAGGCATGACCATCAGGTCGGTCACGCCGCGCACGCCGGAGTGCAGCACGTCGTCGGCCATTTTGAAGGCGTCGGCGAACGTGGTCTTCTCATTCGCCACCCGGAACAGGTTCTGGTTGGGAATGATGATCAGCGTATCGACATAGCCGGCCAGCTCGTTGATGCCCTGCTCCGCGATGCGCATGCGGTGCGCACCTTCGAAATGGAAGGGCTTGGTCACCACGCCCACCGTCAGGATGCCCTGTTCCCGCGCGGCGCGCGCGATCACCGGGGCGGCACCCGTGCCCGTGCCACCGCCCATGCCGGCGGTGATGAAGCACATGTTGGTGCCTTCCAGGTAGGAGAGGATCTCCTCCAGCTGTTCCTCGGCGGCGGCACGGCCCACGTCGGGGCGCGAACCGGCGCCCAGACCGCGGGTGATGGTGCTGCCCAGCTGAAGGCGCTTGGTGGCCTCGCTGCCGGTCAACGCCTGCGCGTCGGTGTTGGCGACCACGAACTCCACCCCTTCCAGGTTGGAGCGGATCATGTTGTTGACGGCGTTGCCGCCGGCGCCGCCGACACCGAACACGGTGATGCGCGGGCGGGTCAGCACTTCCACCGGCGGAATGGTGACTTTGATGGTCATGGCGTTGTCCCCTCTGCGGAGCGTCCGGAATACGGTGCGGTTAGGTCTTGGGTCGGGTTCGTCGGTCTTCGGCCGGGACATCGCGTTCGCAATGGCGGTGGCCTGAATCTCTTGAGGGCGGTTGCCGGGGTCATAAATTGTCCCTCAGCCAGTTGCCCATGCGGCCCAGCCAGCCGCCGCCGCTGGGCTCCATCAAGGGCGCCAGGGCCGGGGCCTCGGCATGTTGCTGGACGGCGTAGGCCAGCAGGCCCGCGGCGGCGGAGAAGGCGGGACCGCCCACGGATTCCGCCAGACCGCCGATGCGCAAGGGGCGGCCGAGGCGCACCTGCTTGTCCAGCACCTGCTGGGCCAGCTCGCGCATGCCGGGCAGCTGGCTGGCGCCACCGGTCAAGACGACGCGACGGCCGGCCAGCTTGGCGAAGCCCGAGGCGTCCAGGCGCCCGCGCACGAACTCGAACACCTCTTCCAGCCGGGGCTGGATGATGCCGACCAGCAGGGACTTCGGCACGTGGTGGGCCTGGGCCCGGTCCTCCTCCCCGATCTGCGGCACGTCGATGATCTCACGCTCGTCCGATGGGGCGGGCAGGGCGCTGCCGTACAGGGTCTTCAACCGCTCGGCATGGGCCAGCGGCGTGGTCAGGCCGCGGGCGATGTCGCTGGTGACGTGGCTGCCGCCGATGGGCACGCTGTCGGTCCACACCATCTTGCCGTCGAAGAAGACGGAGATGCTGGTGGTGCCACCGCCCATGTCGATCAGGGTGACGCCCAGGTCCATCTCATCCTCGACCAGGCAGGACAGGCCCGCGGCGAAGGGGGACATGACGAAGCCTTCCACGCCCAGGTGGCAGCGGCCGACGCAGGAATTCAGGTTGCGCACCGGGCCGGCGGCGGCCGTCACCACATGCAGGCGCACGCCCAGCCGCTCCCCCACCATGCCGCGCGGGTCGCGGATGCCGCTGGACCCGTCCACCGTGTAGCCCACGGGGATGGAATGGATCAGCTCCGCATCCGCCGAGACGTTCAGGTTGCGGGCATGGGCCAGGGCGCGGCGCAGGTCGTGGTCGGTGATCTCGGAACCGGAGATGCCCGTTTCCACCGTTAGGGTCTGGCTTTCCGGCTGCCCGCCGGACAGGCCCACCAGCACCTCGCGAATCTGTTCGCCGGCCATGGTCTCGGCCGCGTGCACGGCTGTGCCGATGGCGGTCTCCGCCGCCTCCATGTCCACGATGGCGCCGGCGCGCACGCCGCGCGACACCTGGTGGCCGATGCCGACCACGCGGATGGAACCGGGCTCCTCCACCCGGGCGATGAAGCACACGACCTTGCTGCTGCCCACGTCGAGGGCGGCGATGGTGCCCCCGCGCGCCACGCGCTTGGGCTTGGACCGGCCGGTTACGGTGAATGCCATGGTCTGGTCCGCCTCAGTTCTTTTTCGCCGCCGCCTGGCGCTTCTTGTCCGCGGCCTTCGCCGCCGCTTTGGCCGCGATCGCGGCGGGCGAGGATTGGACAACAAGCCGGTCCGGCACGCGCAGGTCGATGGCGACCACGTCGCGCTCCAAAATCTTGTCTGATGCCTCAAGCGCGGCCAGCTGGTGCAGGGCCGCCTCGTAGTTCACTTCCGGCAGACGCACTTCCAGGCCGCCCTTCAGGTGCAGATCCCAGCGGCGGGCGCCCACCAGCACGGCGGCGTCGACGCGGGACTGGATGGTGGGCTCGGACGCCAGCGCCGCCAGCAGGGCGCGACCCTGCTTGGGGGCACCCTCGCCCACTAGGATGGGCAGGTTAGGAAAGTGGTCCAGGTTATGGTCGGTCAGCACCGTGCCCTCGGCATCCACCAGGGCCAGCTTCTGCTCGTGCTGCCAGATGGCCATGGGCTGGCGTTCCGTCAGCACGACGAACAGGGTGTCGGGCAGGCGCCGCTCGATGCGGGCGCTGGCGATCCAGGGGATCTGCTCCAGCTGCTTGCGCGCCGCGTGCGGGTCGAAGCCCAGGATGGGCGATCCGCGCTCCACCCCAAGGGCGGCCAGCACCTGGGCGCCGTCGGTCTCCTTGCGGCCCTTGACCAGCACCTCCTGCACGCGCAGCCCGCCGCGCGCGGTCACGTCCAGGAAGGCGGCGTCCACCGCGTTGCCGGCCGCGGCCAGCTTGCCGCTGGCCCATCCCCAAAGCACAAGGCCGCCGACCAGGGCCAGCGGCACGATGACGGTGGCCCGGCGGCCCAGGAACTGCTGCCAGCGCGGTACGGCGCGGCGGCGGTTGGCGGCCTGGGCGGCCTTCTGCGTCGTCCGCCGCGTCTCGTATGCGATGCGGCTGCGCGGGCTGTCGCCCTCGGGGAACAAGCCGGGGCTGGAGGGATGCGTCACCCGTGGCATGCCGCGTGCTCCACAATCCAGCCGCACAGGTCGGCGTAGCTGAGGCCAACGTAGGCCGCCTGTTCCGGCAGCAGCGACAGGGGCGTGAAGCCCGGCTGGGTGTTGGTCTCCAGGAAGCACAGCCCGGTGACGCCGGGCTTGCTGTCGTTCCAGCGGAAGTCGCTGCGGCTGACGCCGCTGCAGCCCAGGGTCTGGTGGGCCAGAAGGGCCAGGCGCTTGGCTTCTTCCGCCACCTCTGCCGGGATCTGGGCCGGGCAGACGTGGACGGCGTGGCCCTCGGTGTATTTGGCCGTGTAATCGAAGAACTCGGTGCTGGCCACGATCTCGGTCACGGTCAAGGCGCGGTCGCCCACCACGCCCACGGTCAGCTCGCGGCCGGGGATGAACTTCTCCACCATCACGGTGTCGCCATAGACCCAGTGCTCCGCCTCGATGGCGGGGCCGTTGTGGCCCGCGCGCACGATGCGCACGCCGACGCTGGAGCCTTCATCCACCGGCTTGATGACGTAGGGCGGTTCCATGACATGGCCGGCCAGGACATCCTCGCGGGTGGCGATCACGTCCTGGGCGAGGGGCATGCCCACCGTGCCCAGCACGCGCTTGGTCATGGCCTTGTCCATGGCAACGGCGGAGGCCATGACGCCGGAATGGGTGTAGGGCACGCCCAGATATTCCAGCACGCCCTGGATCATCCCGTCCTCGCCGCCCCGGCCGTGCAGGGCGTTGAAAATGACGTCGGGCTTGGGCGTCAGCGCGGCCAGCAGGCTGGCCAGGTCGCGCTGCACATCCACGGCGCGCACGATATAACCCTTGGATTCCAAGGCGGTGACGATGGACGCGCCGCTGACAAGCGACACCTCGCGCTCGGCAGACCACCCGCCCATCAGGACGGTGACATGCTTAGGCTGGTGACCACTCATCAAACGGCTCCCTATCGGCTGAGGCGGTTCAGCCAGGCGACACAATCCCTAGAGGATAGCCCACCTTTGCAGAACCGCTGGGAAACGCAACATTTTGTGAGTTTCTTGGCGCCTCTTTTTGAAAACCGCTAGCTATAGCGTTGAAATGTCCAGGCCGGTGCAACCGGGGTATAACTACCCGTAGTCCTTCCCTATGTCCTCCGGACGGGTCGAAAATCGACTCGGCCTTCGGCGATTACCGCACCCGCTCAGGACTGATTCGCGGGCGCCTCAACCCTTGTCCAAAGGCACCCCGATGCGGCGTATTTCCCAGCGCAGGGTGATGCCCGACGTCTCCAGAACGCGGCGGCGCACTTCCTCGCCCAGGGCCTCGATATCGGCCGCGGTGGCGTCGCCCAGGTTCAGCATGAAATTGGCGTGCTTTTCCGACATCTGGGCGCCGCCGACCACCAGGCCGCGGCACCCGGCCTTGTCCACCAGGGCCCAGGCCTTCTCGCCGGCTGGGTTGGCGAAGGTGGAGCCGCCGGTGCGGGCGCGCACGGGCTGGCTGGCGGCCCGGGCGGCCGCGATCTCGTCCATGCGGGCCTGGATGGCGGCCCTGTCGCCGGCCGTCCCGCGCAGGGCGGCGGCGGTGAAGATCACGTCCTCGGGCACGCCGCAGTGACGGTAGGTCAGGTGCAGGTCGTCGCGGCTGTAGACGTGGCGGTGACCCTGGCGGTCGATGCCCACCGCCGTCTCGATCACGTCCACCGTCTCCCCGCCATAGGCGCCGCCGTTCATGCGGATGGCGCCGCCGATGGTGCCCGGGATGCCGGACAGGAACTCCAGCCCCGCCAGGCCGGCGGCCTGCGCCGTCTGCGCCACGGTCAGGTCCAGGGCGCCAGCGCCGGCGTGGACCAGATCACCCTCGACGGAGACCTGGGCGAAGCTGCCGCCCAGGCGGATGACCACGCCGCGCACGCCGCCGTCGCGGACCAGCAGGTTGCTGGCGACACCGATGACGGTGACCGGCACGTCGGCCGGGCAGGCGGCCAGGAATTGGGCCAGGTCGTCCTCGTCCGCCGGGCGGAACAGCACGTCGGCCGGGCCGCCCACGCGGAACCAGGTCAAGGGGCCCAGCGGGGCGTCGGGCGTCAGGCGGCCACGCACGGACGGCAGGCGGCGCAGCAGGGCGGTGCCCCGGCTGAGCTCTCCTTCATCCATGGTGCGCCGTTCCGTCATCATGTCAGTCCTGGCTCCCCCCGTTGCGCGAACCGGGGATGGCGGTGCCGAACAGGCGGTCCAACTCCGCCGGCAGGGCGTTGGCCCAGGTGGTGATGCTGCCGGCGCCCAGGCAGACCACCAGGTCGCCCGGCCGCGCCATGTCGCGGATCATGGACGGCAGCGCCTCGGGCGAGGGCAGGGGCAGGGCGTGGCGGTGGCCGTGGGTGCGCAGGCCGTCGACCAGCGCCTCCTTGGCGACGCCGGGGATGGGCGTCTCACCGGCGGCATAGACGTCGGCGACGATGACGGCGTCGGCGTCGTTGAAGCAGGTGCAGAATTCCTCGAACAGGCTCTGCAGCCGGGTATAGCGGTGCGGCTGGACCACCGCGATGGTGCGGCCGTTGCCGGCGGTGCGGGCGGCACTCAGCACCGCCGCGATCTCCACCGGGTGATGGCCGTAATCGTCGATGACGACGATGCCGTTGCTCTCGCCCGTCTTGGTGAAGCGGCGCTTCACGCCGCTGAATTTGGCCAGGCTCTGGCGGATGCTGTCGTCGTTGATGCCCATGTTCAGGGCGACGGCGATGGCGGCCAGCGAGTTTTGCACGTTATGCAGCCCGTACATGGGCAGGTGCAGGCCGGTGATGGTCCGCTCCTCCCCCGCTACGCGGTCGGAGACGACGACGTCATAGAAGGCGCCCTGCACGGTGGTCTGCAGGTTGGTGGCGCGCAGGTCGGCCTGGGGGTTGAAGCCATAGGTGACGATGCGGCGATCCACCCGGCTGATCAGGGCCTGTACCTCGGGATGGTCGATGCACAGTGCCGCGAAGCCGTAGAACGGGATGTTCTGCACGAACTGGTCGAAGGCCTCACGCGCCTTGTCGAAGGTGCCGTAGAAATCCAGATGCTCGGGATCGATGTTGGTGACGACGGCGATGGTGGAGGGCAGCTTGGTGAAGGTGCCGTCGCTCTCATCCGCCTCGACCACCATCCAGTCGCCGGAGCCCAGCTTGGCGTTGGTGCCGAGCGCGTTGATGATGCCGCCGTTGATGATGGTGGGATCGAAGCCGGCGCCGTCCAGCAGGGCCGACACCAGCGAGGTGGTGGTGGTCTTCCCGTGCGTGCCGGCGATGGCCACCGACCATTTCAGGCGCATCAGTTCCGCCAGCATCTCGGCGCGCCGCACCACGGGGATCAAGGCCGCGCGGGCGGCCATGACCTCGGGGTTGTCGCGCTTCACGGCGGAGGAGATGCAGACGACGGCGGCGTCGCCCAAATTCTCCGCCCGCTGGCCGATGGATACGGGAATGCCCAGGTCGCGCAGGCGCTTGACGTTGTAGTTATCGGCCAGGTCGCTGCCCTGGACGGAATAGCCCAGGTTATGCAGCACCTCGGCGATGCCGGACATGCCGATGCCGCCGATGCCCACGAAATGAATGGTGCCGATGGACAGGGGCATCGCCCTCATTGGCCGTCTCCGCTGCGATAGGGGGAATGCGCGCGGGTCCAGCCCGCGGCGGCGGGACCATAGGCGAAGGGCGGCACCCTGGGGAAGCCTGTCATATGAGGGGTGCTCATGCGGCGGCCCTCCCGCCCTGGGTGACGTCCAGCACCGCGTCGGCCAGGCGCTCGGCCGCATCCGGAATGGCGAAGGAGCGGGAACCGGCGGCCGCCAGGACCAGGGGCGCCGGGTCGTCCAGGAAGGCGGCCAGGCGCTGGGCCAGCGCCTCGGCCGTGAATTGGGCGTGCGGCATCAGCCAGGCGCCGCCGGCCTCGACCAAGGCCTTGGCGTTGGCGGTCTGGTGATCGTCCATGGCCTGAGGGTAGGGCACCAGGATGGCGGGACGGCCGGCAACGGCCAATTCCGCCACCGTTCCGGCACCGGAACGACAAATGGCCAGGTGGCAGGCATCCAGCCGGCCGGCCATATCGCGGAAGAAGGGGGCTAACTCCACGTCAACGCCCAGGCCGGCGTACCCCTCCCGCGCCTGCTCCATGGTCTCCGGCCGGGCCTGCTGCTTGATGCTCAGGCGCAGGCGATGCTCCGGGGACAGGCGGGCGACGGCGGCGGGCAGGATGGTGCTGAAGACGGAGGCGCCCTGGCTGCCCCCCGTCACCAGGACGGACAGGGTCCCGGTAGGGGCGGTGTAGGGCCGGCCGGCCAGGTCCAGGATGGCCGGGCGTACGGGGTTGCCGGTACGCACGCTGGCCACGTGGCGGGGCAGGCCGCTGACCTGCGGGAAGGAGGTGGCGATCAGCCGCGCGCCGCCGGCCAGCATCTTGTTGGCCCGCCCCATCACGGCGTTCTGCTCATGCAGCACGACGGGGATGCCCAGGCGCTGGGCCGCGAACACGGTGGGGACGGAGGGGTAGCCGCCGAAACCCACCACGGCGGCGGGCTTCAAATCCTTCAGAATGCGGCGGGCCTGCATCGTGCCGGCCAATAGGGACAGGGCCGTGCGCGCCTTGGACACCAGTCCCCGGCCCGGCGTGCCGGCGCTGACCCGGTGCACCGGGATGTCCGACAGCCCCTCGCCGAAGGCATGGCCGCGCGTGTCGGTCACCAGCACGACGGGCAGGCCCCGGGCGCGCAGGGTGCGGGCCAGCGCCTCCGCCGGGAACAGGTGGCCGCCGGTGCCGCCGGCCGCCAGGACGATCGGGCCCATCGGGGAAGCGGTCACGGCAGGTCCCCCTGGCCGAAGCGCTTGCGGGTGAGGGCCAGCAGCATGCCGACGCCGATGCCCAGCGCGATCAGGGAGGATCCGCCATAGCTGATGAAGGGCAGGGTCATGCCCTTGGTCGGCATCATGTGCAGGCTGGAGGCCATGTTGATGCAGGCCTGCAGGCCGAACTGCATGGCCAGGCCGGCCGAGCCCAGCATGACGAACAGGCTCTGCTCGCCATAGGCCCGGGCGAAGCTGCGCATCACCACCACGCCGAACAGCAGCACGATGAACAGGCACCACAGCATGCCCAGTTCCTCCCCCGCCACGGCGAAGATGAAGTCGGCATGGGCGTCGGGGATGGTCATCTTGACGGTGCCCTGTCCGGGGCCGGTACCCCACAGGCCGCCGTGCTGGAAGGCGTCCAGCGCGCGCTGGACCTGGTAGTTGTCGCCGGCGGCGGGATCCAGGAAGCGATTCACACGGCTCTGCACGTGCGGGAACAGGAAGTAGGCGCCCACCAGGCCGGACAGGCCGCAGACCACCAGCACCGCCACCAGCAGGATGGGCAGGCCGGCGATGAAGAACTGGCCGAACCACACGGCGCTGACCACGAAGGTCATGCCCAGGTCGGGCTGCATCAGCAGCAGGGCCACGATCATCAGGTAGAAGACGATGCAGACGCCGAAATAGACCACGTTGTTGGTGTGCCGGGCCTGGGCGAACAGCCAGGCGGCGACCACGGCGAAGGCGGGCTTGATGAATTCCGAGGGCTGGACCGACAGTCCGGGCAGGTGGATCCAGCGCGTGGCGCCCTTGATCTGCACGCCCGACACCAGGGTCAGGGCCACACCCACCAGCGACAGCAGGAACATGATCATGGCCATGCGCCGCACACCCTTGGGCGACAGCAGCGACACGCCCACCATGACGATCAGGGTGGGGATCAGCATCATCACGTGATGCTGGATGAAGTGGAAGTTATCCAGGCCGATGCGCTCCGCCACCGGCGGGCTGGCGGCCTGGATCAGCACCACGCCGATGGTGGCGATGAGGAAGACGGTGGCCAGGGTCCAGCGGTCGACGGTCCACCACCAGCGGCCGATGACGGATTGGTCGGTACGCGACAGCGTGATCATGGCGTCCCGTCCTTTCCGGTTTCCAACTGGCCTGCCAACTGGCGCACGATGCGGACGAAGGCGTCGCCCCGCACCTCGAAATTGGGATACTGGTCAAAGCTGGCGCAGGCGGGCGACAGCAGCACCGTGCCCCCGGCTCCATTCGCTTTCATGGCTTCCCTGGCCATGGCGTAGGCGGCGGGCACGGCCTGGTCCAGCGTGCCGTAGCGGCCATAGCTGACCTTGCCCTCCAGCCAGGGCGCGAATGCCTCGGTCGCCTCACCAATCAGGAAGGCGTGGCGCACCCGGCCCATGAAGGGTTCCAGGCCGCTGAGCCCGCCCTCCTTGGCCTTGCCGCCGACGATCCAGTACATGTCCTCGTAACAGCCCAGGGCCTTGGACGCGGCGTCGGCGTTGGTGGCCTTGCTGTCGTTGACGAAGCGGATGCCATCGAGGGTGGCGATGGTCTGCTGGCGGTGGACCAGGCCGGGGAAAGTGCGCATCGCCTCGGCGATCACATCCGGCGCCACGCCCACGGCGCGGGTGGCGGCGTAGGCGGCGCAGGCGTTCTGCCAGTTGTGGCGGCCGGGCAAGGCGGCGCACTGGCGGAGGTCCACGACGCTCAGCGCCTGGCCCCCGGTGTCGTCCACCAGCACGCCCCAGGCGGCATGAACGCCGCCTGGGACCGGGCGTTCCGACGAGATCCGTACGACCTTGCGGCCGCCCTCGGCCTCTAGGCTGTCGGCCATGGCGGCGGTGTTGGGTTCATCCACGCCGAGGATGGCGACGGCCGGGGGCTTGGACAGGTCGCGGGCGCCCGCCTGGAAGATCAGGCGCTTGGCGGCGATGTAGCCGTCCATGCCGCCGTGGCGGTCCAGGTGGTCGGGCGTGATGTTCAGCAGCACGGCGGCGTCGAAGCCCAGGGAGGGCGTCAGCTCCAGCTGATAGCTGGACATCTCCAGCACATAGACGTCGCCCGCAACGAGTGCCGGGAAGGTCAGGACGGGGATGCCCAGGTTGCCGCCCACGGCCAGGGTGCGGCCGGCATAGGCCAGGATGTGGCCGGTCAGGGCGGTGGTGGTGGACTTGCCGTTGGTGCCGGTGATGCCGACGTAGGCCGCATCCGGCTGGGCCAGGCGCAGCAGTTCCACATCGCCGATGATGGGCACGCCGGCGGCCTTGGCGCGGGCCGCCACCGGATGTGGTGCCGGGAAGGTGTGGGGGATCCCAGGCGACAGCACCAGGGCGGCGACACCCGAAAGATCCGCCTCATGCAGGTTGGTCAGGGGGATGCCGGCGGCCTCCGCCGCCTTCTGGCCCCCGACCCCATCGTCCCAGGCCAGCACGTCGGCTCCGCTGGCGGCCAGCACGCGCGCCGCCGCCAGGCCGGAACGCGCCAAGCCCATCACCGCCACGCGGCGGCCTTTGAAGGAAGGGAGGAGGATGGGCTGGGACATGGGCGGGGCTTAACGCAGCTTCAGGGTGGACAGGCCGGCCAGGGCCAGGATGACGGCGATGATCCAGAAGCGGATGACGACGGTCGGCTCGGACCAGCCTTTCTTTTCGAAGTGGTGGTGCAGCGGCGCCATGCGGAACACCCGCTTGCCCGTCATCTTGAAGCTGGCGACCTGCACGATGACCGACACGGTTTCCAGCACGAACAGGCCGCCGATGATGGCCAGCACCAGCTCATGCTTGGTGATGACGGCGACGGTGCCGAGCGCGCCGCCCATGGCCAGCGAGCCCGTGTCGCCCATGAACACCATGGCCGGCGGCGCGTTGAACCACAGGAAACCCAGGCCGGCACCCACCAGGGCGCCGCAGAACACCGCCAGTTCACCCGTGCCGGGAACGTGATGGATCTGCAGGTAGTTGGCGAAGACGGCGTTGCCCGACAGGTAGGCGATCAGGCCGAAGCTGGCGGCGGCGATCATGATGGGCACGATGGCCAGGCCATCCAGGCCGTCCGTCAGGTTGACGGAGTGGCTGGAGCCGACGATGACGAACACCGCCCAGGGGCCGAACAGGAAGCCCAGGGGGATCAGCACGTCCTTGAGGAAGGGCACGGCCAGGCTGGTATCCAGCGGGCTCTGCGCCACATGCAGGTACCAGGCGGTGGCGACACCGGAGACCGCGATCATGGCCACCATCTTGCCCCGGCCGGACAGGCCTTTGGTGTTGCGCTTGGTCAGCTTCAGGAAGTCGTCGCCGAAGCCGACCAGGCCGAAGCCCACCGTCACCAGCAGCACGATCCAGGTGTAGGCGTTGGTCACATCCACCCACAGAACGGTGGAGATCAGGACCGAGATCATGATCATCAGGCCGCCCATGGTGGGCGTGCCCTTCTTCTTCAGGTGCGTCTCCGGCCCGTCGGTGCGGATGGGCTGCCCCGACCCCTGCATGGACTTCAGCCAGCGGATGACGCCAGGGCCGATGACGAAGCTGATGATCAGTGCCGTCAGCATGGCCCCGCCCGTCCGGAACGTGATGTACCGGAACAGGTTGAAAAGCTGGAAGTCGTCGGCCAGCGGGAACAGCAGATTGAACAACATGGGGCGGGTCTTAGCTCCCGGAGACGGCGGGTGAGGAAGAGGGGGGCGGATGGTCCAGGGCCTTCAGGGCATCGACCACCAGCGCCATGCGGCTGCCGGCGGAACCCTTGACCATGACGATGTCGTTGGCGCGTACGGCGGCACCCACCAGCGGCGCCAGTTCGGCGCTGGTGTCGGCATGGGCGCCCCGGCGCTCGGGCGGCAGGCGGTCGAACAGATGGCGCATGTTCGGGCCGCAGGTGAAGACCAGATGGACGTCGGCCGCCACCAGCACGTCGGCCAGGCCGGCATGCAGCTTGGGAGAGTCCGGGCCCAGTTCCAGCATGTCGCCCAGCACCGCCACGCGGCGGCTGCCGGGTTCCGGTTGGGTATGGCCCAGCACATCGGCGGAGGCCGCCACCGACACGGGGCTGGCGTTGTAGCTTTCGTCGATCAGGGTCAGGCTGCCGCCCCCATGGGGATGGGTGGGCAGCGGCACGGTCTGGCGCACCCCCCGGCCCTTGACGGGCGCCAGCGTGGCCAGGGCCTGGGCGGCGGTGGCCAGATCGCCGCCGGCCGCCGACACGGCCAGCAGCACGGCCAGGCTGTTCAGCGCCTGATGGCGGCCGGGGACGGCCAGGGTGTAGCGGATGACCTGGCCCTGGATCTCGGCCGTCACATCGCTGCCGGTCGGGCCCAGATCCAGGTCGATCAGGCGGGCGTCCGCCCCGGCGGTGGCGCCGAAGCTCAGCACGTGGCCGATGCCCTGGGTGCGGGCGGCGGCCAGCAGGCGGGCATATTGCGGGTTGTCACGGTTCAGGATGGCCGTGCCCTGGCGGGACATGCCCTCGAAAATCTCGGCCTTGGCGTCGGCGATGCCCTCAACGGAGGCGAAGAACTCCAGGTGCACCGCCTCAACCGTGGTGATGATGGCGATGTCCGGCCGCGCCATGCGCGACAGGGGGCCGATTTCACCCGCGTGGTTCATGCCCAGCTCGAACACGCCGAAGCGCGCGTCGGCCGGCAGGCTGGCCAGCGACAGGGGCAGGCCCAGGTGGTTGTTCAGGTTGCCTTCGGTGGCGAAGGTGGTCCCCAAGGCGCCCAGCGCCGTGCGCAGGAATTCCTTGGTGCTGGTCTTGCCCACGGACCCGGTGACGGCGATGACCTTGGCGGTGGTGTTCAGTCGGGCAACCCGCGCCAAATCCTCCAGCGCCGCCAGCGTGTCGTCGACCACCAGCAGGGGCGCGTCGGCGGCGACGCCGTCCGGCACCTGGCTTACCAGGCAGGCGGCGGCCCCGCGCTCCAGCGCCGTCCCGACGAAGGCGTGGCCGTCGAAGTTGGGGCCCTTCAGCGCCACGAACAGGTCGCCGGGGTTCAGGGTGCGGGTGTTGATGGACACGCCGGTGGCGGCCCAGTCGGCGCCTTGGGCGCGCCCGTTCGCGGCGGCGGCGGCATCGGCCGCTGTCCATAGCACGGTTTTGGCCTGGACCGGGGTCATGCGGCACCCCCTGGGGCCATGCCCCCCCGCAGGCCCAGGACGCCGCGGGCGACGGCGGCGTCGTCGAAGGGGCGCACCTCCTTGCCCACGATCTGGCCCTGCTCATGCCCCTTGCCGGCGATGACCAGCACGTCACCGGCCTTCAGCTCGCCGATGGCCAGCGCGATGGCGGCGGCACGGTCGTCCACCTCGGTGGCGCCGGGGCAGCCGGCCAGCACCTCGGCCCGGATGGCGCCGGGGATCTCGGTGCGCGGGTTGTCGTCGGTGACGATGACGCGGTCGGCCAGGCGGGCGGCGATGGCGCCCATCATCGGACGCTTGCCCCGGTCACGGTCGCCGCCGCAGCCGAAGACGACGGACAGGCGGCCCTCCGCATGGGGCCGCAGGCTGTTCAGCACCGTCTCCAGCCCATCGGGCGTGTGGGCGTAGTCGACATAGACGGCGGCGCCATTGTCCAGCGTCGCCACCAGTTCCAGCCGGCCGCGCACGCCGTCCAGCTGCGACAGCAGACCGGCGGCGGCCTGCGGCTCGGCACCGCTGCCAATGACCATGCCCAGCGCGCACAGGGCGTTCCACACCTGGAAGCGGCCCACCAGCGGCAGGACGATGTCATGGCGGGTGCCCATGACCTCCAGGGTCAGGGCCTGACCCTGGGGCAGGGGCCGCAGGGACTTCACCGCCAGCTCGCGCGCCAGCTCGCCGAAGCTGATCAGGGTCTGCTTGCGGGCGCGCGTCAGGTCGGCCAGGGCCTGGAACTCGGGGATGTCGGCGTTGACCACGGCGGTCGCGCCGCGCGGCATTACCCGGTCGAACAGCATGGCCTTGGCCTTGAAGTAGGCCTCCATGGTGCCGTGATAATCCAGATGGTCGCGGGTCAGGTTGGTGAAGCCGCCCACGGTGACCAGCACGCCGTCCAAGCGGAACTGGTCCAGGCCGTGGCTGCTGGCCTCCATGGCCAGGTGGGTGATGCCGCCCTCTGCCAGGCGCGACAGCGTGCTGTGCAGGGCCACCGGGTCGGGCGTGGTCAGGCTGTCCTCACGCGGGAAGCCGGGGGCGATCAGGCCCAGGGTGCCCATGGCGCCGGCCTGGTGCCCCTGCAGGGACCACAGCTGCCGGGTGAACTGCGCGGTGGAGGTCTTGCCGTTGGTGCCGGTGACGGCGGCGATGGTGGCGGGCTGGCGCTTGTAGAAGGCCGCCGCCAGCAGGGCGAAGCGCCGCCGGGGATTGGCGTCCTCGATCAGGCTGACGGGATGGGGCAGGTTTTCAGGCAGCTTGGTGCCCTTGGGCGCCAGCACGGCCACGGCGCCGGCGGCCACCGCCTGGGGAATGAAGTCCCGCCCGTCGCGGGCGCTGCCCGGCATGGCGGCAAAGAGCATGCCCGGCTTGACCGCGCGGCTGTCGGCGGTCAGGCCGGTGATCTCGGGGTCCCGTTCCAGGGCCAGCGCCGATACGGCGATTTCGGTGCGCGATGCCATCAGATCGGTCAGACGCAAGGGTCCCTCTCACACGTGATGCCGGGGCGGGTTGATAGCGCGCTGCCCGGCATCGGTCGACCCCCACCTTGCGGTGCCCTGTCGTGTGGGTTTCAGGGGGGGCTGGTTAGTTGATGGTCATGGCCTGCAAAATCTCGGGATCGTTGCGGACCACCGGCTTCACCCCCAGCAGGGGTGCCGCCTGCCAGACGATGCGCTGCACCGCGGGGGCGGCGACCCAGCCGGCGGTGGCGAAGCCGAAGCTTTTCTTGGTGCCGTGCGGCTCATCCACCATGACGAACACCACATAACGCGGGTCGGTCATGGGGAAGGCGCCGGCGAAGGAGGTGCGCAGCGACTTGTGGGCATAGCCCTTGCCGCTGACCTTCTCGGCGGTGCCGGTCTTGCCGCCCACCAGATAGTCCAGCGTGTCCGCCGCCTTCAAGTCCCCCGAGCCGAAGGCGGTCTTGCCCGTGCCCTCGGTCACCACCAGGCGCATGAGCTTGCGCAGGATGGCGGAGGTCTGGGGCGAGATCACCCGGGTCTCGGGGATTTCGGCGTTGGGGTCGCGCTTCAGCAGGGTGGCCGGGCGCATGATGCCGCCGTCGACCACGGCGGCCACGGCCGAGGACATCTGGATGGGGCTGACGGAGATGCCGTGGCCGAAGGCGACGGTCAGCAGGGTGGTGGGGCGCCAGGGGTTGGGCACCAGCGGGCCGCCCACCTCGGGGATCTCCAGCGACGGGGCCTTCAGCATGCCGAAGCGGCCCATGTATTCCCGCTGCACGTCAATGCCGAACTTCTCCGCCATCTTGGCGGAGCCGATGTTGGACGACTTGCGGAAGATGTCGACCACGTCCATCCAGTAGTTCACCGGCTCATCGTCATGGATGGTGAAGCGGCCGATCTTCAGCGGGTGGCTGGTGTCGAAGGTCTCGTGCAGCTTAACCGTGCCGGTTTCCAGGGCGATGGCGGTGTTCAGGATCTTGAACACCGAGCCCATCTCATAGACGCCCAGGGTAGCGCGGTTGAACTTCGACTCGTCGTGCATCTCCCCCGGATTCTGGGGGTCGAAGTCCGGCAGGCTGACCATCGACAGGATTTCGCCGGTCTTGATGTCCATGATCAGGCCGGCGCCGCCGATGGCGTTGAAGTCCTGCATGGCCTGGGTGATTTCCTTGCGCACGATGTGCTGCAGGCGCACATCGACGGACAGGCGCAGCGGTTCCGAATTCTCGCGCAGGCGCTTGTCGAACGACTGCTCGATGCCCATCAGGCCGTTGTTGTCGATGCCGGTCAGGCCGATCAGGTGGGCGGTCAGGCTGCCCTGCGGATAGATGCGGTGTTCCTCCTGCTGGAAGAAGACGCCGGGGATGCCCAGCTTGTTGACCTCGAATTCCTGGCGGGGCGTCAGGTTGCGCTTGATCCAGACGAAGCGCTTGTCACCCTTCAGGTCCTTCAGCACCTGGCGATAGTCGAGGTCCGGCAGGGTGGCCACCAGCTTGCGGGCGGCCTCCTCCGCGTCGATCACCAGCTTGGGATCGGCGTAGGCGGACGCGGTGGCCAGCGAGGTCGCCAGCAGCACGCCGTTGCGGTCGGTGATCTCCGCCCGGGTGACGGGCAGGGGACGGGCTGTGGTGTTCTCCGCCACCGGCGGCTCCGCCTCGCGGCTGAACACCATGGTGTCGGCCAGGCGCACGCCGATGGCGCCCAGCACCAACGCGAACAGGGCGGCCGTCACCAGAAGGCGCGACCGGCCCTGCTCCAAGGCGTGGCTGGTGGGGTTGTTCAGGCGGACCCTGCCTTCCGACCTGGGGGCCTGGATGCGCTCCATGCCCGCGATGTCGAAACCGGTCAGGGAAAAGGGCGCGTCACTCATCGGGCGGCCCCCAGCTTGGCGCTCAAGGTCTGCTCCGCCATCAGGATGGGCTTGGCCTTGGGCTTGGCGGCGCTGCTGGAGGCGGAGGCGAGGGTGACCTTGCCGCCGGCCCTGTCGGCGGCGTCCAGGCTGGCCATCAGGGCGCCGATGCTGTCCACCCGCTCAGGCTGCTTCGCCGCCTTCACGGTGGGGGCCGGCTTGGTGGCGGCCTTCACCGGGGCGGATGCCTGCACGTCCGGCGCCTTCAGCGCCACGACCTGGGCCTTGGGCATGGGCGCCGGCGCGGCCTGGGCGACGGCGACCTGCACGGCGGGGGCGGCCGGCGCCGCGCTGGCGACGTAGGTGGACTCCGGCGCCGGGACGGGCTTCGCCTGGTCCGCCGGCGCGCCGGGAACCGGGGCGGGCGCCTCCGGCTTCACCGGCACGGCGGCCAGGGCCACCATCTGCTCCGCCTTGGTGGGGCGCAGGGTGGAATGCTCGGTCGCCAGGCGCTCCAGCCGGGTGGGATCGTTCAGGTAGGCCCATTCGGCGCGCAGCACCTGGATGGACTGCTGCTCCTGCGCGATCTGCCGGTTGAGGGAGGCCAGGTGCTCCTGCTCCTCCTGCACGCGGTAGCTGGTGTGATAGAGGATGCCGCTGGCGACAGTGGCGAGGCACAGCCAGACGAGCGTGGACTTGCCTATCATGCTGCTTCTCCCATGGGCCAAGCGGGGGCGTTGGTGCGTTCGGCGGCGCGCAACCGAGCGGATCGGGCGCGCGGATTGTGGCGAAGTTCAGGTTCGCCCGGGGTGACCCCGCTGCGCCCCAGAAGACGGAAGGTGGGGGCGGGGCCGCTGTGGGCGGCCGGCATGTGGCGCGACGGCGCGCCCTCCGACCCGCTGCGCTGGCGCAGGAAGTCCTTGACCCGCCGGTCTTCCAGGGAATGAAAGGAGACGACCGCCAGACGGCCGCCGGGTGCCAGCACCCGTTCGGCCCCGGCCAGGCCACGGTCCAGCTCCCCCAGCTCGTCATTCACGTGCAGGCGCAGGGCCTGGAAGCTGCGGGTGGCGGGGTCGATGCCATCCTTCTTGGAGCGGGGAACGACGCCGCGGATGATGTCCGCCAGCTGCGCCGTGGTCTCGATTCGGGACGTGGCGCGGGCGGCCACGATGGCACGGGCCACCCGGCGGGATAGGCGTTCCTCGCCCAGGCGCCACAGGATGTTGGCGATATCGGCTTCGGCGTAGTCGTTGACCACGTCGGCGGCGGTGGGGCCGCTCAGGCTCATGCGCATGTCCAGCGGGCCGTCGAAGCGGAAGGAGAAACCGCGCGCCGGATCGTCGATCTGGGGGGAGGAGACGCCGATGTCCAGCGCCACGCCGTCCACCGGGCCGATGCCGTGGGCGGCCAGCAGCTCGGCCATGTCGCCGAACCGGCCCTCGATGATGCGCAGGCGGCCGGGGAAGCGGGCCAGCAGGGGCTCCGCCCGCTTGATGGCGGCGGGGTCGCGGTCGATGCCGATGACCTGGCAATCCGCCGCTTCCAGGATGGCGCGGGTGTAGCCGCCGGCGCCGAAGGTACCGTCGACATAAACGCCGCCATCGCGCACGGCCAGGGCCGTCAGCACCTCGGCCAGCAGGACGGAGATGTGGACCTGTGGCTCAGCGGAAGTGGTCGTCTCGCTCATTGCGCACCCCCGCCATTGGACCCGGCCGCCAGGACCGAGTTGGTGCGGGCCAGGATGGTGGACAGCGAGATGTTCTGGGCGCGGCTGCGGTCGCGGCTGGCGGCCTCATGGGCGGACAGGGCGTCGGGATCCCAAATCTGGAAGGTGTGGCGGCGGCCGACGAAGGCGGCACCTTCGGTGATACCGGCGAAGGCCAGGAAGTTCTCGGGCAGGACGATACGGCCCTCCGGATCCAGGGCCAGGCGGACGGAGCCGCCGAACACCGTGGTCTCGATCAGGTCGCGCATGTCGTCGGGCATGTTGGGGTTGTCCAGCGCCTCGGACAGGCGATCCATATAGTCGACGCTGCAGGCATCGATGGCGTTGGCCTGCAGGGACCGGAAGACGATCAGCTCCGTCTGCCCACCAAGGACGCCACGGAAGGAAGACGGGACTGAAACCCGACCCTTCTTGTCGACCTTGTTCACATATGTGGACAGGAACAAGCCCATCGATCCCCGCGTCTCCAGCGCCTCCGCGCCCCACCCGATCCGGCACCAGCCCCAGTTTCAGAATGCGCCGCCCGTCCGGGTAAGACCGGATAGCCTGCGCGCCCTGTTTTTGGGTCCATATGGGGTAGCATGGGAACTTATGGGCGTCAATGGGAGGACTCGGCTCAATGCTTGTCCACACAGCGTTTTTCCACAGTTGTGGAAAACGTTCTTCTTGCCGGCGCCTCTAAATCGAACGGGTAGGTCCCGGGCCCATATATTCGTGGGTTTCCGCCGAATCTAATAGCCTTCGGATAGGGGGTACCTATCCTGTGGATAAGGTGGCGCCCGCGCAGCCGTTAGTGAAACGGCGCCCAAATCTTTTGGATAAGCCACCTTGGTTATTCGGGGGCCAGTTTTAGTCCCAAGTACTCGTCGGTTCAGGGGATGGCACCAAATATGGTGAGGAAAAAGTCATAGGCCGCCATATATAGCAGCCGGGGGCCATTTTATGGTCCTTTCCCATGAATTCCCATGCGGCGCCCAAACGCCGCCGAAAAGCCCATGCCGTCCCATCGGAGTGGAGTCATGGGACTTGTGGCGGACTTATGGCGCGTTTTCCCATGCGGTCCCATGCCCAAACCACTTGGCGAGTGGCATGGGTGGGAATGGGAAGAGGTCCCGTTTGCTGGATTCAAATCTGCCAGACGGCCTGTAAGCCGGGTTCTGTCCTCCGGCCCGTCCCCCCGTGAAGGGGCGGCGGCCGTGGGATGGCCATTCATCTGGGACGCCTGTCGCCAAGCGCCTCGCGCGACCTACCCGGGCGGCGGCTCGGAAGATGCTTTGGCCGGTTGCCCGGCCGTGCCGCCCCTATTCGATCTTGCTCCCGGTGGGGTTTACCGTGCCGCCCCTGTTGCCAGGGGCGCGGTGCGCTCTTACCGCACCCTTTCACCCTTGCCGGCCCCCCGGTCCCCCGAAAGGGCGGGCGGCAGGCGGTTTGCTTTCTGTGGCACTTTCCCTAGGGTCGCCCCCGCCAGGCGTTACCTGGCACCGTTCTTCCGTGGAGCCCGGACTTTCCTCCCCCCGACGGCTTTCGCCATTGTCGGGAGGCGGCCATCCGGCCGTCTGGCAGGCGGCGACCCTAGGCGCATCGACCGGGGGATGCAAGCGCCGATGGCGGGGATCAGCGACCGGATTGAGCCAGCAGGCTATGCAGCCGCCGCACGGTCTCTGCGTCCGCCGGTTGGCCCAGCGCTTCCGGGTGCCAATGGCGCTGGAAGGCGGCCAGCGTTTCAGTGAAGGTCGCGATGGTGGGGTCATAGCCCAGGCGCGCCAGCAGTGCGGCTACCTGATCGTCACCGCCGTCCCAAACCGGCCCGTGGGCATCGGTGGCTGGCCATAGGCCGATGCCGGCGCGGGCCAAGCCCGGCCAGTCGAACAGTTCGCCCGGGTCCTGCTTGCGGGCGGGCGCCATGTCGGAATGGGCGATGACGTTGCCGGCCGGGATGGGGTGGCGGGCCAGGATGCCCTGGCACAGCCCGATGACAGCCTGCATCTGGGCTTGCGGGAAGGGGCGGTAGCCGTACTCGTGGCCCGGGTTCACGATTTCCACCCCGATGGAGCGGTTGTTGACGTCCCCGACGTCACCCCAGGCGCCCCGGCCGGCGTGCCACGCGCGGCGGCCCTCATCCACCAGGCGCCAGACCGTGCCGTCCTCCTCCACCACATAATGGGCGCTGACCTCCGCCGCTGGGTCGCACAACCGATCCAGCGCCGCCTCGGCCGACAGCATGCCGGTGTAATGCAGCACCAGGATGTCGACGGCAGTTCCTTCCGGCCGGGGGCCGTGGTTGGGGGAAGGGCGGTCACGCAGGGCCATGGGTTCTCAGCTCGCCGTCCGGGCTGTCACCAGGCGGGGGCGGCGCAGCAGCACCACGCCCACGCCGGCGATGGTCACCAGCGTGCCCGCCGCCAGGTGCCAGGACAAGGGCTCACCCAGCAGGATGACGCCGCCGGCCACCCCGAACACCGGGACCAGCAGCATGAAGGGCATGGTCTGGTTGACGGCGTAGCGCTGCACCAGCGGGAACCACAGAACATAGGCCAGGATGGTGGAGACCAGCGCCATGAACAGGATGGAGGCCCAGGCCGCCGGCGGCGCCGCTTGAATGGCCGCCCATTGCCCATCCTCCAGCACCGCGGACATCAGTACCAGCTGCGGCACGGCGAACAGGGCCATGTAGCCGTTCAGCGTGAACGGGTCCATGGGCGGCATCCATTTCAGCTGGATGCTGGAAAAGGCGAAGGCGGCAGCGGCCAGCACCACCAGTCCCAGATGGGCGGGGTCGTCGGTCCCGCCGGGGTGGTAGGCGATGATGCCGACGCCGGCGATGGCCGCCGCCATGCCCGCCGCCCGGCGCCAGCCCAGCCTGTCCTTGAAGAACACCGCCGCCATCAGCGACGCGAAGGGCACCTGCAACTGGATGGCGACGGAGGCCGCGGCGGCGCTGCACCCCATCAGGCCGCTGAACACCAGGGGGAAATGCAGGCCGCCCAGCACGACGGAATAGGCCAGCAGCGGCCGTACATGGGCCCAGGGCAGCCGCCGCCAGGGCACCAGCACCAGCGCCACCAGCGCGAAGCGGATGGCCATGGCGGTGATGGGGTGGAACTGGCGCAGCGCGAATTTCGAGACGGAAAAATTGATTCCCCAGATGGCCACGACGGCCAGCGCCCGCAGGACGTCCAGCGGCCTCACGCGCCGCTCTCCTGGAACAGCGGCGCGATGTCGGCCAAGGGCCGAAACAATTTCCGGGGTGTATCAGGTAAAGCGAGAAAACTCATGCGTTCGTAAAAACGGTGGGCGTTGTCGTCATAAGCGTCCACGATCACGGCAAACGACGCGATTTCGCTGCGCAAACAACGGCGCAACGCATCCGCCAGCAGATATCCACCATATCCGCGGCCATGAAAACGCCTATCCACCGCCAGTCGGCCCAGCAGCGTGGCCGGCACCACCGGATAGCGTGGCAGTTTGCGAGCCGTCTCCGGCGGCAGATCCGCCAAGTGCACAGACGTGGCGGACAAAGTGTAATAGCCGGCGACTGTCCCGTCTGGCAGAAGGAGAACAAATGGCGCCGCAATGTTCTTGCGGGCGTCCTGTCCTATTTGCGTTTGGAAATAGCGGTCAAGCGCATCTACACCGCTGGCAAAGTGGCGTCGGTCATGCTGTGGGCCGAGCACGTCGACCCGCAGGGAACGCAGGAGAGGATCGGAAGCCGTCATTCCGACCGTCAGGCGCCGGTAGCGTCGCGATACCGGCGAATTGTGTCGCGCAGCCGGTCATTCACAGGCTGCGGCTTGCTCAGCGCCTCAACGAAAGCCCGGCTGTCCTGCAGCGACAGTTCCAGGCGCAGGTGCTCATCGATCGCGCGTCGGGCCGCGTCTTGCACGCTGGTTAGGACGAAGTCAGTGATCGACCGACCTTGGAGTGCCGCCGCGCGCTCAATCATATCCTTCTGCTCGGCGGTGACGCGCGCTTCCAGCCGTTCGCTGCGGGCACGGCGCCGAGGGGTATCTGTCGCGGGATGAGCCATCATATTCTCCATTCCCGCATTGTACGGCCAATGGCCGGGCATGCAAGGAAGAACCTCACGCGCCCCTCTCCAGCTCCTCCTTCAGCGCCTCCAGTTCCAGCCAGCGTTCCTCGGCCGTGGCCAGGTCCTGGTGGGCCTTGTCCAGGTCGGACGAGGCCTTCTGGAAGGCGGCGGGGTCGCGGGCGTAGAGGGTGGCGTCGGCCAGCTTGGCCTCCAGCTTCTTCACCTGGTCGCCCAGCTTGTCCATCAGGGCCGGCAGCTGGTCCAGCTCACGCTGTTCCTTGTAGCCCAGCTTGCGCTTGACCTTGGGCGCTTCCGCCGCCTTGGGGGCATCGGCCGCCTTGGAGGTGGCATTGGCGGCGGGCGTGCGGGCCGGACGCTGGATCAGATAGTCGCTGTAGCCGCCGGCGTATTCCGCCACCACGCCGTCGCCCTCCACCGCGATGGTGGAGGTGACCAGCCGGTCCAGGAAGTCACGGTCGTGGCTGACCAGCAGCAGGGTGCCGGGATAATCGCTCAGCACCTCTTCCAGCAGGTCCAGCGTGTCCATGTCCAGATCGTTGGTGGGTTCGTCCAGCACCATCAGGTTGCTGGGCTGGGCGAACAGCTTGGCCAGCAGCAGACGGTTGCGCTCGCCACCCGACAGCGCCCGGGTCGGCTGTTCCAGCATGCCGCCGTCGAACAGGAAGTCCCGCATGTAGGAGGCGACATGGCGCGGTGTGCCGCCCACCACAACGCTGTCGCCGCCGAAGGGTAGCAGCACTTGGCGTATGGTCTGGTTGGGGTCCAGTTGCGCCCGGCGCTGGTCGAACACCACCGTTTCCAGGTTGGTGCCCAGGCGGATGGTGCCGCTGTCCGGCGCCAGGTCGCCCATCAGCATCTTCAGGATGGTGGTCTTGCCCGCACCGTTGGGGCCGATCAGGCCCACCCGGTCGCCGCGCAGGATGCGGGTGGAGAAGTCACGGGCGATGATCCGGGTGTTGCCTTCCCCATCCTGGAAGCTTTTGGCGACGTTGGTTGCCTCGATCACCAGCCGGCCTGAGTTCTCGGCGTCCGACACCGCCAGCTTCACCTGGCCCTGGCGGTTGCGGTCCGCCCGCTCCTTGCGCAGGCCCTGCAAGGCCCGAACCCGGCCCATGTTGCGGGTGCGCCGCGCACTGATACCCTCGCGCAGCCATTTCATCTCCACCGCGATCTTGCGGTCCAGCTTGGCGTAGGCCAGATCCTCGGCCGCGAACACCTCGTCCCGCCAGGCTTCAAACTCGGCGAAGGGGCGTTCCGTTTCGCGCATGGTGCCGCGATCCAGCCACATGGTCTTGCGCGCCAGGGTGTTCAGAAAGGCGCGGTCATGGCTGATCAGCAGCAGCCCGCCGCGGAAGGCCTGCAGCGCCTTTTCCAGATATTCGATGGTGGGCAGGTCCAGGTGGTTGGTCGGCTCGTCCATCAGCAGGACGTCGGGGTCGCTGACCAGGGCCTGGGCGATGGCGGCGCGGCGGGCCTCGCCGCCCGACAGGGTGGCGGCCGCGCGGTCGCCGGGCAGGTTCAGCTCGTCCAGCACCGCCTGTACGCGATAGGGCGCATCCTCCACCAGTCCGGCGCTGACGAAGTCCGCCACCGTGGCATGGCCGCTGAAGTCCGGTTCCTGATGCAGGTAACCGATGCGGGCACCCGGCTGGATATAGCGTTCGCCCTTGTCCAGGTCGACCACGCCGGCCAGGGCCTTCAGCAGGGTGGATTTGCCGCTGCCGTTGCGGCCGACCAGGGCGATCTTGTCCCCGCGACCGATGGTGACGTCCACGCCCTCGAACAGGATGGTGGCGCCCAGGGTGATGTGGGCGTTCTTCAGGGCGACGATGGGCGGGGTGGGGGCCATGGAAGCGATAAGCTCTAGGGTACGGGTTACTGAGGGATGCGGGTTTACTGGTGCGGGCCGGCGGGCGCACTGGCCCGCTGGCTCTGGATCTTGTCATAGGCGGCGTTCAGCGCGGCCGTCTTTTGGGTAGCGACGTCCACGAACTCCGCCGGCAGGCCTTGGGCCATGACGGTGTCGGGATGGTTGTCGCGCAAGGCCTGGCGCCAGGCCAGCTTGATTTCCGCATCGCTGGCGGTACGGGCGACGCCCAGCACGGCGTAAGGGTCGTCCAGCGGGTCCTCGTACCCGCAGGCGGCGCCGCCGTGGATGCGGCGGATGCCCTCGAACGTCGCCTCGGAAATGCCGAAGATGCGGGCGACGTCGGCCAGGAAGGTCAGCTCCGCCGGGTGCAGGCTGCCGTCGGCCGACGCGATGTGGAACAGGCAGCCCAGCAAATCCTCCAGCACCGTCGGCCGGTCCCGGAACATGCCCGCCAGCTGCCGGGCATAGGGCTCGAAGCCCGCGCTGTCGCGCTTGGCCAGGTCGAAGATGCGGCCGACGTTCCGCGCCTCCTCCGCCGGAATTTGGAAGACGCGCTTGAAGGCGTCGATCTCCGCCCGGTCCACCACGCCGTCGGCCTTGGCCATCTTGGCGCCCAGCACGATGACGCCGATGGTGAAGGCCATGCTGCGGGTCTGGTCAGGCTGGCCGTCCGGGCCCGGGGGGGCTGACGGCTGCGACGCCCAGGCGTCGGCGGCATGTCCGGCGGCCACGCCCAGCAGTGCGCCCAGGGGGCCGCCAATGGCAAAGCCCGCGACACCCCCCACCACCTTGCCCCAGATGCTCATCGCTTTCAGCCTCGGCCACAGCCGGCCCCACCGGAAGCGGGGGGCCGGGCCGCACCATAGCTGCCCCATCCATTCCCGCCAATGCCCCGAACCGACCGTGATCATGATGCGCGCGTCCTTCGGCAGGTAAGGACCGGCGCCGGGCCGGCCTTATTGGAAAGACGCACAGGCCGGCGGAATATTCCCAAAGCCGCCGTCACGCCGCGAACCTGCGGCAAAGGGGGCCAGATGGCCGGGCGGGAATGGGGCCAGCGCTGGTGAGGGGGGCGCCATCTTGGTAAAAGGGGGCGATACCAAGGGCCGGTCCGCGGGGGACACGAACGGCCTGGTTGAACAGAGAAGGGGTGCGTTGCCATGACGGAATGGTTCTTCCACAACGGTCAGCAGCAGGCGGGCCCCCTGGATGACGCGGCGGCGCGCAATTTCGCCCGCGCCAATCCGGGCGCGCACTGCTGGCGGGAAGGCTTCACCGACTGGCTGCCCGTGGGCCAGGTGGCGGAGCTGTATGGCGGCACCGCCTCATCCCCGCCGCCCCCGCCCCCGCCGGGCGGTGGCGGCATCTGGGGCGCCTTCGCCGGCGGTGGCAACCCCTTCACCCCGCCGCCGCCCGGCCCGGCCAGCGCCCTGGACTACACCATCCACGGCCATGAGATGCAGTATGTGGAGGTGAGCCTGGCGCCCGGCGACAGCGCCATCGCCGAGGCGGGCGCCCTGCTGTACAAGGACGCCAGCGTGGACATGAACACCATCTTCGGTGACGGTTCCAGCCGCGACGGCGGCAGCGTGCTGGACCAGCTGTGGGGCGCGGGCAAGCGGGTGCTCTCCGGCTCCACCCTCTTCACCACCGTCTTTACCCAGCGTGGCAGCGGTCCGGGCACGGTGGCTTTTTCCGCGCCCTATCCCGGCACCATCTCCGCCCTCAAGCTGGCAGACTATGGCGGCCGCCTGATCTGCCACAAGGACAGCTTCCTGGCGGCGGCGCGTGGCGTCGCCATCGGCATCTATTTCCAGCGCCGCATCCTGACCGGCCTGTTCGGCGGCGACGGTTTCATCATGCAGAAGCTGGAAGGCGACGGCATCGTCTTCATCCACATGGGCGGCACCCTGGTGGAACGCACGTTGCAGCCGGGGGAAGTCATCCACGTGGACACGGGCTGCCTGGCCGCCATGACCGCCGACATCGATTTCGATGTGGAGCAGGTGGGCGGCATCAAGTCCATGCTGTTCGGCGGCGAGGGCCTGTTCTTCGCCCGGCTGCGGGGCCCCGGCAAGGTGTGGCTGCAAAGCCTGCCCTTCTCCCGCCTGGCCGGCCGCATGCTGGCCTCGTCCCTGGTGGGAACCCGGGAAGAGGGGGGTGTGTTTGGCGCCATAGGCAACATCCTCGACAAGCGCTGACATGGCGGGGTCCGAGGGGATCCGGGTAAACTCCGCCCCTCACCAGCCTGGAGAGCATCGAAATGGTCCTTGAAGCCAAACAGGGCACCCGCACCGAAACCGACAGCTTCGGTCCGTTGGAGGTGCCGTCCGACCGCTACTGGGGCGCCCAGACCCAGCGGTCCCTGGGCAACTTCAAGATCGGGGGGGAGCGCATGCCGCCGGCCCTGGTCCATGCCCTGGGCATCCAGAAGCAGGCGGCGGCCCAGGCCAACGTGAAGCTGGGGGAACTGGACGAGGCGCTGGGCCGCGCCATCATCCAGGCGGCGGCGGAGGTGGCGGCCGGCAAGCTGGACGACCACTTCCCCCTGGTGGTGTGGCAGACCGGTTCCGGCACCCAAACCAACATGAACGCCAATGAGGTCATCTCCAACCGTGCCATCGAGTTGCTGGGCGGGGAGATGGGGTCGAAGAAGCCGGTGCACCCCAACGACCATGTGAACCGGGGCCAGTCGTCCAACGACAGCTTCCCCACCGCCATGCACATCGCGGCGGCGGTGGAACTGCACCGCACCCTGGTGCCGGCGCTGGAGCATCTGCGCGACGCCCTGGCCGCCAAGGCCGAGGCGTTCAAGGGCATCGTCAAGATCGGCCGCACCCATCTGCAGGACGCGACACCCCTGACCCTGGGCCAGGAATTCTCCGGTTATGCCCAGCAGCTGGCCTATGGGGTGGAGCGGGTGAAGGCGGCGCTGCCGGCGCTGCTGCGCCTGGCCCAGGGCGGCACGGCGGTGGGCACGGGCCTGAACGCCAAAAAGGGATTTGATGCCGCCTTCGCGGCCGAGGTGGCGGATCTGACCGGCCTGCCCTTCGTCACCGCCCCCAACAAGTTCGAAGCGCTGGCGACGCACGACAGCCTGGTGGAGGTGTCGGGCGTGCTGAACACCCTGGCGGCCTCGCTCATGAAGGTGGCCAACGACATCCGCCTGCTGGGCTCCGGCCCGCGCTGCGGCATCGGGGAGCTGAGCCTGCCGGAGAACGAGCCCGGCAGTTCCATCATGCCCGGCAAGGTCAATCCGACGCAGTCCGAGGCCATGACCATGGTCTGCGCTCAGGTGATGGGCAACCACACCACCGTCACCATCGCCGGCGCCACCGGGCATTTCGAACTGAACGTCTTCAAGCCCGTCATCATCTACAACGTGGCCCAGTCCATCCGCCTGCTGGCCGACGCCGCCGTCAGCTTCACCGACAATTGCGTGATCGGCATCACGGCGAATGAGGACCGCATCGCCAAGTCGCTGCACGAAAGCCTGATGCTGGTGACGGCGCTCAACCCGCACATCGGCTATGACAAGGCCGCCAAGATCGCCAAGAAGGCGCACGCCGAAGGCACCACCCTGAAGGCCGCCGGCCTGGCCCTGGGCTTCCTGACCGAGGCGGAGTTCGACGCCTGGGTGAAGCCTGAGGACATGATCCACCCCAGCTGAGATCCGGGATCGGGCAAGGGGAGCTAAATTCCCCTTGCCTGAGTTCCTGATTTATGCCTTGATCGTTCCCAGTTTGTTCTTTCGCGATGTCAGCGATGGAGGACGATATGGCCGGCGCGTTTCAATGGGGGCATCTGGACCAGACGAGCATCGTGGCCGACATGGCCACCGCCGTGGCGGTCTACGCCAACCCCCGCGATGAGATCGTCATCCGCCGCCAGGGCGGTTTCGATGCCGAGGACGATGTGGTGGTCGTGCCGCTCAAGGTGGCCGAAGCCCTGCTGCGCCGCATGGAAAACCTGATCCGTGAGATCAGGGCGGAGACGGCGCTGAGCTGAGGCTCATCCTTGCTCAGTGTCCACCCGACGCCCGGCGATCAATTCATCGGTCAAGCTGCGATTAGGGGCCCCGTATTGCTTGGCCAGTTGCTGAACACGCGTCACCGCTGCCGCAACCGCATCATGGTCGAGGTGCGTCGGGGATAGAGGGGTGGCGTTATCATCGTCGGCTGACATGCTGCCGATAGTGCCATCACTTCCGTGCGAAGTCCCGCAAACACCTCGGGATTACAGCCCCAACGCCCCCAGCAGCGCGTCGAACGCCGTGTCCGCCTCTTCCACCCGTTCCACCCTGGGCACCGCCGTCAGGGGGATGCCGGGGGCGAAGCGGGCGAGGGTGGTGAGCGTCTCGGCCATGGGCACGGTGGCGCCGGGGGTGGCGCTCACGGCGATGGCGGCGACCCGCAATCCCCGGCGGGCCAGGACGTCCAGGGCGGTCAGGGTGTGGCTGAGGGTGCCGAGATAGCTGCCCGTGACCAGCAACAGGGGCAGGTCCAGCGCCACCATCCAGTCCAGCACCGTGCGGCTGCCGTCCAGCGGCACCATGGCGCCGCCGACACCCTCCACGAACAGCGGGGCGGCGGCGAAGGCCGTCTTTTCCCGGCACCATTCGATCATGCCGTCCACGTCCAGGGGCCGGCCCTCGCGCGCCGCCGCCATGTCGGGCGACAGGGGGGCGGCGTAGCGGTGCGGGCTGATGCGCGCCACCTCCGCCGGGGTGACCGGCCGGCCCATGGCTGCCAGCAGCTGCGCGGGGTCGCTGGCCGCCAGGCTGGCGGCATCCTCCAGATCGATCCCGCTGACCACGGGTTTCAGGGCGGTGGCGGCGATGCCCTTGGCCCGCAGGCGGCGCACGAGGCCGGATGTCACGAAGGTCTTGCCGATGTCGGTGCCGGTGGCGGTGACGAAAAAGGCGGGGACGGTCATTTGGGGCTCTCGACACTCTTGAGCGGCAGCACGCGATCGCGGATCAGGCCGGCCAGGCGCTCGATCTCCGCATCCGGCGTGCGGGCGGTAAAGGTGATGCGCAGGCGGGCGGTGCCGGCCGGCACGGTAGGGGGGCGGATGGCGGTGACCAGCAGGCCCTCGTCCTCCAGCAGGCGCTGGGCCTGCAAGGTGACCTCGGCGCCGCCCAGCACGATGGGCACGATGGGGCTTTCGGCGGAAGGCAGGTTCAACAGGGCGGTGAATCGCCGGGCCTTGGTCACGGGCAGGGCGCACAGGTCGGGGTCACCCTGGATGATGTCCAGGGACGCGATGGCGCCGGCCACCGTGGCGGGAGGCAGGCCGGTGGAATAGATCAGGGTGCGCGCCCGGGTCTTCACCAGGTCGATGACCGCCTGGGAGGCGCAGAGATAGCCGCCATAGCCGCCCACCGCCTTGCTCAAGGTGCCCATCTGCAGCGGCACCAGCGGCTTGTCGCCGAAGGCGAAGCTGGAGCCCCGGCCCTCCGCCAATACACCGATGCCGTGGGCGTCGTCGGTCATCAGCCAGGTGTCGTGCTGCGCGCACAGGTTGGCGAGGGCGGGCAGGGGGGCGAGATCCCCGTCCATTGAAAAGACGCCGTCCGTCACCAACAGGGCGCGGCCATGGCGCGGCCGATATGTCGCCAGCACCTGGGCGGCATGGTCCATATCGTTATGGCGGAAGATACGCAGGGTGGCGCCCGACAGCTTGGCGCCGGCCCAGATGCAGGCGTGCGCCAGCTCATCCACCACCACCAGATCCTTGGGCCCCACGAAGGTGGGAATGATGCCGGCGTTGGCCAGATAGCCGGAGCCGAAGACGCAGGCCGCCTCCGTCCCCTTCAAGGCAGCCAGCTTCTGCTCCAGCACGGTGTAGAGCGGGTGGTTGCCGGTCACCAGGCGCGAGGCGGCGGCCCCCACGCCGTACCGCTCCACCGCCGCCACGGCCGCCGCCTTCACCCGGGGGTCGTGGGCCAAGTTCAGGTAGTCATTGCAGGAGAAGGACAGGAGGCGCCGGCCCCGGCGGGTGATCCACAGGCCGCCCTCGCCATCGCGGTCGCTGTCCACCAGCCGGCGGCGCAGCGAGGCGGCGTCCATCTCGGCCAGCTTGGCCTCGGCGAATTCGGTCAGGGACTGCATGAAGGCGCCATCGGTTGGGATCAGATCGGGCGGAGCTTAATGGCAAGCGCCGGCCGGACGCGTGCGAAAGTGCGGCGCCTGGGTTGCGGGTGTCAAATTCCGGCCCCATCTCAGCCTACGGACGCGCTTGGGCTGTTGCTCGCCCTGCTTTGATGCGCGACCGTGGAGGGGGGGCCCTTTGGCTGAGGAAGAATCCCGCTGGGCTGAACGCCTGAACGATTGGTCCTGGCTGGTCGAGATTGTCGGCCAAGTGGTGATCTCAATTCTTGAATCGGTGTTCACGGCGCTGGTCTAGCGGCGCCGCGCAATCATCTGTCGCGCCGGACCTGTCGCCTCTCACCAAGTTTCCCCGAGATCCGCCGGCGGCCGGCGCCGCCCCGGTTTTTCTTGACCGGTCCCCGCCGCTGCCGTTAGGTGCGGGCTGGCCTTGAGCTTCGGCCCGGCCCCGGTATTGCCCCGGTATCCCCCAAGGAAACGCACCCGTGACCGCCATCGACATCAGCCGCCCCGCCGCCTTCTCCGCCCCTGTCATGGAGAGCGACGACGTGCGCAACGACTGGACGCGCGCCGAGATCCAGGCGCTGTTCGACCTGCCCTTCACCGAGCTGGTGTTCCGGGCCGCCGCCGTGCATCGCCGTCGCTTCGATCCCACCCAGGTCCAAATCTCCACCCTGCTGTCCATCAAGACCGGCGGCTGCCCGGAGGACTGTGGCTACTGCTCGCAGAGCGCGCACCATGAGACGGGCCTGAAGGCGTCCAAGCTCATGGAGGTGCAGAAGGTGCTGGCCGAGGCCAAGGCCGCCAAGGACGCCGGCGCCACCCGCTTCTGCATGGGGGCCGCCTGGCGCAGCCCTAAGGACCAGGATCTGGAATCGGTC
Organism: Nitrospirillum amazonense; assembly: GCF_007828035.1. Classification (GTDB taxonomy): domain Bacteria; phylum Pseudomonadota; class Alphaproteobacteria; order Azospirillales; family Azospirillaceae; genus Nitrospirillum; species Nitrospirillum amazonense. The sequence continues at coordinate 418,818 of NZ_VITV01000005.1, forward strand.
TGCGCCATGGTCGAGGGTGTGAAGGCGCTGGGCATGGAATCCTGCGTCACGCTGGGCATGCTGAATGCCGGCCAGGCCCTGCGCCTGAAGGAGGCGGGCCTGGACTATTACAACCACAACATCGATACCTCGCCCGAGTACTACGGCAACGTCATCACCACCCGCACCTACCAGGATCGGCTGGACACGCTGGCCAACGTGCGTGAGGCCGGCATCAACGTCTGCTGCGGCGGCATCGTCGGCATGGGCGAGGATCTGACCGACCGCGTGGGCATGATCCACACGCTGGCCACCCTGCCGCAGCACCCCGAGAGCGTGCCGATCAACATGCTGATGAAGGTGGACGGCACGCCCCTGGGCGGCAAGGACGCGCTGGACGCCCTCGATTTCGTGCGCACCATCGCCGTGGCCCGCATCACCATGCCGGCCTCCATGGTGCGTTTGTCCGCCGGCCGCGAGGGCATGAGCGACGAGACCCAGGCCCTGTGCTTCCTGGCCGGCGCCAACTCCATCTTCTACGGGCCGAAGTTGCTGACCACCGCCAACCCGGTGGCCGACCATGACAAGCGGCTGCTGGCCCGCCTGGGCATGACCACCATGGATATTGTGGAAGAAGGCTGCGCCGACGAGGAGCACGCCGGCCACGCCGCGGATGCCTGTTCCGGGGCGTGCGGCCACTGATCATGGGCAGACCTGGGTCGTTTCCCGACCGGAATAATAATTGGTTTCAGCAGGGCGGCCGGCACATCTGGCTGCCCTACACCCAGATGAAGACGGCGCTGCCGCCCCTGCCTGTGGTGGCGACGGAGGGGGTGCGCCTGACCCTGGCCGATGGCCGGCGGCTGGTGGATGGGGTGGCCAGCTGGTGGACAGCCTGCCACGGCTACAACCACCCCCACATCCGCGAGAAGGTGGCCGAGCAGATGGCGCGCATGCCGCACGTCATGTTCGGCGGCCTGGCGCATGAGCCGGCCTATACCTTGGCCAGCCGCCTGGCGGCCATGCTGCCGGGCGACCTCAACCGCGTGTTCTTCTGCGACAGCGGCTCCGTCTCCGTCGAGATCGCCATGAAGATGGCGACGCAGTATTGGCTGAACCGGGGGGTGCCCGGCCGCACCAAGCTGGCGGCCTTCCGCGGCGGCTATCACGGCGACACCATCGCCACGATGGCGGTGTGCGACCCGGAAGAGGGGATGCACAGTCTGTTCGCCGGATTGCTGCCCGAACATCTCATCCTGGACCTGCCGGTGGATGAGGAGTCGACGGCGCGGTTCGAGCGTGATCTGGCCGCCCATGCCCACACCCTGTCCGCCATTCTGGTGGAGCCCCTGGTGCAGGGAGCGGGCGGCATGCTGTTCCATGACTCCCAGGTGCTGCGCACCCTGCGCGCGGCTGCCGACCGCCATGGCCTGCTGCTGATCTTCGATGAGATCTTCACCGGTTTCGGCCGCACCGGCGCCCTGTTCGCGTGCGAGGCCGCCGGCGTGGTGCCCGACATCATCACCCTGTCCAAGGCCTTGACCGGCGGCACCATGGCCCTGGCCGCCACCGTGGCCAGCGACCGAATCTTCCAGGCCTTCTGGTCGGACAACGCCCAGGCGGCCCTGATGCACGGCCCCACCTACATGGCCAACCCGCTCGCCTGCGCCGCCGCCAACGCCTCCCTCGATCTGTTCGAGAGCGAGCCCAGGCTGGCCCAGGTGGCCGCCCTCTCCCGGGGCCTGGCGGCGGGCCTGGAGCCCTGCCGCGACCTGCCCGGCGTGACCGACGTGCGCGCCCTAGGCGCCATCGGCGTGGTGGAGCTGGAGCGTATTGCCGACATGAACAGGCTGAAGCGGCGCCTGATCGACAGGGGGGTCTGGGTGCGGCCCTTCGGCCGCATCGTCTACCTCACCCCGTCCTACACCATGGACACCGACGACCTGGCTTTCCTCACCCGGGCCGTGGTCGATGCCGTGACCGAGCATCAGCGAGCCACCGCATGACCCTGCGCAAGCGTTCCGTCCTGATCGCCGGCCACCCCACCAGCGTGACGCTGGAGGAGCCGTTCTGGGAAACGCTGAAGGACATGGCCGTGGCCCGCGGCCTGTCGATCAACGCCCTGGTGGAAGAGGTCGACGGCAACCGCGACGGCAACCTGTCCAGCGCCCTTCGCGTCGCGGCGCTGCTGTGGGTGAAGGGGAAGGTCCCGGCCTGATCAACCGGCCGGCACCCCAGCGGGCACCCCAATGGGCACCAGCGTCACCAGCTTCACATCCGTATGCCCCGCCAGGGCGAAGGTCAGCTGCTCATAGCGCAGGGGGCCGTCGGCCGGGTGTTGGAAGGCGCGCTCGCCACCAGCGCGGGCGGTGACCGCGTGGGCGTGCCAGAGGTTGGCGAACAGGGGGCTGCACTGGCTGACGTCCGCCACCAGGGCCCGCATGGCGGGATCGTTCAGGTGATGGCTATAGTCCACGCGGAACTCCGCCACCACCCGCCGCGCCCGTTCCGCCCAGTCGGGGATCAGGGCCTGGGCGGCGGGGTTCAGGAACAGATAGCGCAACTGGTTACGGTCACCGGCGTGATCCAGCCAGCCGGTGAACAGTCGTGCCGCGGCGGCGTTCCATGCCAGGGCGTTCCAGGTTCGGTCCAGCAGATAGGCCGGGTATGGGACGCCCCGGACCAGGGCGTCCAGCGCCGCCGGCACGGGCGCGTCATCCCCGGCGGCCGCCTCGTCCGGGTCGCGCTTGCCTGCCAGCTCGAACAGATAGGCGCGCTCCGCCGCTGACAGGCGCAGGGCCACCGCCAGGCGTGCCAGGGCGCCGGGGGAGATGGAGACGTCGCGGCCCTGCTCGATCCAGGTGTACCAGGTGACGCTGACGCCGCTCAGCTGCGCCAGTTCCTCCCGCCGCAGGCCGGGCGTGCGGCGGCGAGGCCCGGGCGCCAGGCCCAGGGCCGCCGGTGACAGCCGTTCCCGCTGCGCCCGCACGAACTCCCCCAGCTCGCGCCGTTTCGAGGTATCCAGGATGTCCATGGGCGCGGGCCTTTAAGGAGGTAGCAGTTGATACCAGTATAAACCTGGATCTGGTACCAGTTTAAGGCTCTGTCACCTTGGCGCTCCACCCCGCCGAACCGGGGCAATCTTGACCAAGAAACGGAGTAGGGAATGACCATCCAGCACGCGCCTCAAACGCCCGGTCAAACATCCGCGGGCCGCGACCAGGAATCGCTGGTGGCTGGCCAATTCGGGCCACAGGCCGCCGCCTATGTTGCCAGCGCCGTCCACGCCCAGGGGGAGGATTTGCGGCAGTTGGCCAGCCTAGTGGCGGGCAAGGGCTATAAGACGGTCCTGGACTTGGGCTGTGGCGGCGGGCATGTCGCCTTCACCGTGGCGCCGTACGTGGGCCAGGTGGTTGCCTGCGACCTGTCGCCCGACATGCTGGACGCCGTGGCGGCGGAGGCTGGTCGGCGGGGCCTGGCCAATATCGAGACGCGGGTGGGCCGCGCCGATGCCGTGCCGGCCGGTGACGCCGACTTTTGCGCGGTGATCAGCCGCTATAGCGCCCACCACTGGCCGGATCTGGCGGCCGGCCTGCGGGAGGCGCGGCGGGTGGTGAAGCCGCGCGGCATCGCCGTCTTCATGGACGTGGTGACGCCGGGTCAGCCGCTGCTGGACACCTTCCTGCAAAGCATCGAGCTGCTGCGCGACCCATCGCATGTGCGCAATTATTCGGTGGCGGAATGGCGGGCGGCCCTGGCGGCGGCGGGTTTCCGGGTCACGGGCGTCACGGAGCGGCGCCTGCGCCTGGAGTTCGCCAGTTGGATCGCGCGCATGACCCCGCCGGACAGCCATGTGGCGGCCATCCGGTCCCTGCAGGGGCGGATGGCGGACGCCGTCACCGGGCATTTCGCCATCGAAGCCGACGGCACCTTCACCCTGGATACGGCGACGTTCGAGGCCGTCCCGGTTTGATTATTGGAAAGTCCTCAGTCGCCGGGCGCCCGCATCCGCGGGCTTGGCTTCCTCGCTTTCCAGTTCGCCTTCGGCTTCCCGGAAAGCTCCGGCGGATGCGGTCGCATCCCATGGCGGCGTGAGGCGAAAGCTCATGCCGCCGCTAGCTTTTGAAAAACGCGGCGGCGGCGTTCAGTGAGGCCTGCTTGGCCTTGATGGCGTCGTCCACCCGCGCGATCTCCGCCTCCAGGCTGTTGCGGTATTCGCGCAGTTCCCCCACCGACAGGCGGGCGATGTCCAGGAAGCTGCTGGGGCGGCTCGGCGGCGGGGCGATGTCGTCGGTGTCCATGGGGCGGCTGCCTTTCCTGTGGAGGGTCGGCCCTCCGGCGTGTCGGTTGTCACTGTGCCGCCGGGGCCCTACATGGTGCAAGACCCCAAGCGGCGAGGGGACCATCCCCCGCCTGACGTAGTCGCGGAGATCCTGCAACCATGCGTGCCATCGCCATCACCCAACCCGGCGGTCCCGAGGTTCTGAAGCCCATCGAGCGGCCGACGCCGCAACCCGGTCCGGGCCAGATCCTGATCCGGGTGGCAGCCGCCGGCGTCAACCGGCCGGATTGCCTGCAGCGCGCCGGCAGCTACCCACCGCCGCCCGGCGCCTCCGATCTGCCGGGGCTGGAGGTGGCGGGCACCGTCGCCGCGCTGGGCGAGGGGGTGACGGGTTGGACGGTGGGTGATGCCCTCTGCGCCTTGGTCAACGGTGGCGGCTATGCCGACCATGCCGTGGCGCCAGCCGGCCAGTGTCTGCCCGTGCCGGAAGGCTTCAGCATGGTGGAGGCGGCCGCCCTGCCGGAGACCTTCTTCACCGTCTGGACCAATGTCTTCGACCGTGGCCGGTTGGCGGCGGGGGAAAGCTTCCTGGTCCATGGCGGCACCAGCGGCATCGGCACCACGGCCATCCAGCTGGCCAAGGCCTTTGGCGCCCGCGTCTTCGCCACCGCCGGTGGGCCGGACAAGGCCAAGGCCTGTGAGGACATCGGCGCCGATCGCGGCATCGACTACAAGGCGGAGGATTTCGTCGCCGTGGTGAAGGAGGCGACCGGCGGCCGGGGTGTGGACGTTATCCTAGACATGGTGGGCGGCGACTATGTGCCGCGCAACATCGACGCCCTGGCCGACCAGGGCCGCCACGTGACCATCGCCTTCCTGCGCGGGCCCAAGGTGACGCTGAACATGGCGCCGGTGATGACCAAGCGCCTGGTCCTGACCGGGTCGACGCTGCGCCCGCGTTCGGCGGAGGAGAAGGCCGCCATCGCCGCCAGCTTGGCGGAAAAGGTGTGGCCGCTGCTGGCGCGGGGAGAGGTCCGCCCGGTCATCTTCAAGACCTTCCCCCTGGAAGAGGCGGCGGCGGCGCACGCGCTGATGGAAAGCAGCAGCCATGTGGGGAAGATTGTTCTGACTGTTTAAGTCTGGAAAAACTCTACGGCAAGGGGAGGCGCGCCCATAAAAAGGCGTGGCCTCGCCCGTCGCGGGCCTCTATATAGCTCATGTACGCGTCACAGTTTCCCGTCCGGCTGCGTGGGGCCTTCAGCCCGCGCGACGGGCGGATATTGCTTTTCGCGACCTTATTCACGGGTTTTGATGCGTGTTGGCGGAACGTTCCGCCACGGGTTAGGAGGAAGCATGGCACTGCCCTTGATGCCGAAGGCGACCGCGGTCTGGTTGGTTGAGAACACCGCGCTGTCCTTTGAGCAGATCGCCGAATTCTGCGGCATGCACTCGCTGGAAGTGCAGGCCATCGCCGATGGCGAGGTGGCGATCGGCATGGTCGGGCGCGATCCGGTGGGCAACGGCGAGTTGACCAAGGATGAGATCGAGCGCTGCGAAAAGAACCCGGACCTGAAGCTGCAGATTCGCATCCACGACCTGCCGCAGCCGATCGCGCGCGCCAAGGGCCCGCGCTACACCCCGGTGACCAAGCGCGGCGACAAGCCCGATGGCATCGCCTGGCTGCTGAAGAATCATCCGGAACTGTCGGACGCCGCCATTTCCCGCCTGATCGGCACCACGAAGCCGACCATCGCCGCGGTGCGCGACAAGACCCACTGGAACACCAGCAACATCAAGCCGCGCAGCCCCGTGCTGCTGGGCCTGTGCAGCCAGCGTGAGCTGGAGGCCGCCCTGTCCCGTGCCCGCCGTGGCCTGCCCGAGCCGGAGCTGGAGACCACCACCCTGCTGGAAACCGCCGAGGATCGCGCCCTGGCTGAACAGCAGGCGGCCCTGGAGGATGAGGAACACGAGGAGATCGAGGACTGATCCTCCGATCTCTCGCGGATATAGAAGAAGGGCGGCCCCAAGCGAGGCCGCCCTTTTCCTTTCCGGAAATTCCACGCGCACCCCACCGGCATGAGGATGTCATGCCGGTGTTGAGGCAAACGGCGTCAAGCAGCGCTGGGCCAGTCCGTGTAGCCCTTGGCACCGCCGCCGTAGAACGCCTCCTGCGGGGCCTGCGCCAGGGGTGCGCCGGTCTTCAGGCGGTGCACCAGGTCGGGGTTGGCGATGAAGGGACGGCCGAAGGCCACCATGTCGGCACGGCCCTCGGCGATGGTGCGGGCCGCCAAGTCGCGGTCATAGCCGTTGTTGGCGATATAGCCGCCGCCGAACTTTTTCCGCAGGGCCTGGAAGTCGAAGTTCTGGGCACCATTGGGACCGCGCGTCTGCCCTTCCACGCAATGTAGATAGGCCAGGTTCAACTCACCCAGACGCTCGGCCAGGAAGCCGTAGGTGCCGTTGGGGTCGCTGTCCAGGGGGGTGTTGCCCGCCGCCTGGGTGATGGGCGACAGGCGCACGCCCACCCGGTCCGATCCCCAGATCTCAGCCACGGCCTGGGCCACCTCCACCGTCAGGCGGGTGCGGTTCTCCACACTGCCGCCATAGCGGTCGGTGCGGTGGTTGGTGCTGTCGCGGATGAACTGCTCCAGCAGGTAGTTGTTGGCGGAGTGCACCTCCACCCCGTCGAAGCCGGCGGCCTTGGCGTTGCGGGCGGCGTTGCGGTAGTCGTCGATGATGCCGGCGATCTCTGCCGTCTCCAGGGCACGGGGCGGGGAGGGCTGGGCGAAGCCGTTCTCGACATAGGTCTCACCGCCTGCCTGCAGGGCGCTGGGCGCCACCGGGGCGGCCCCGCCCTCTTGCAGGCTGGTGTGGGAGATGCGGCCCACGTGCCACAGCTGCAGCACGATGTGGCCGCCAGCCTGGTGCACGGCGTCCGTCACCGCCTTCCACGCCGTCACATGCTCCGGCGTGTAGATGCCGGGCGTATAGGCGTAGCCGCGCCCCTGGCGCGAGATGTTGGTGGCCTCGGTGATGATCAGGCCGGCGGTGGCGCGCTGGCGGTAGTAGTCCACGGCCAGGGGGGTGTGCACCCCGTCCATGCCGGCGCGGGCCCGCGTCAGGGGCGCCATGGCGATGCGGTTGGCGACGGGGATGGCGCCGATATGGGCGGGCGCGAAAAGATCGGGAGTGGTGGTCATGGTCGAACCCGTTCCTTCTGGGGATGGCTTGAGAGGCCATGGTTAACGGCACGCCCATGAACATAGGTCCACGACGGTGTCCCTTTAAGTCCGCCGTCGCGACATGACCCTTCACGATTGGGAGATAATGGCGCGTCCGTCCTGACGGCCGTTGTTTCATCCAAAAACAATTCCGGTGGACGGCGGCGCCGGGGCGGCGCTACATCCCAGCATCATGACCAACGCCCCCTCCCGCCTCATCGTCGGCATCAGCGGCGCCTCCGGCGTGCGATACGGCGTGCGCCTGCTGGAAACCCTGCGCTCCCTGCCCATCGAAACCCACCTGGTGATGAGCCGCTCGGCGGAGATGACGCTGGCGCATGAGACGGATATGAAGCCCGCCGAGGTGCGGGCCCTGGCGGATGTCAACCACGCCATCGCCGACGTGGGGGCATCCATCTCCAGCGGCAGCTTCCGCACCCTGGGCATGGTCATCGCGCCCTGTTCCATCCGCACCATGAGCGAGATCGCCACCGGCGTGACCTCCAGCCTGCTGACCCGGGCGGCGGACGTGGTGCTGAAGGAACGGCGGCGCCTGGTGCTGATGGTGCGGGAAACGCCCCTGCACCTGGGCCATTTGCGCACCTTGACGGCGCTGGCCGAGATGGGGGCCATCATCGCCCCGCCGGTGCCGGCCATGTACATCCGGCCGGCCAGCGTGGACGAGCTGGTGGATCATACCGTCGGCCGCATCCTGGACCTGTTCGACATCGACAGCGGTCGACTGCGCCGCTGGGGCGAGGTGCCGCCCGGGGATGCAGAGATCGGGTGAGAGAGCTCCTGGAGCTAAAAAGAAAAGAGCGCCGCGGGGCCCGTGGCGCTCTTTTCTTTTTAGCCGTCCAGCTTGGCCGTCAGGCCCAGGAAAGCAGGCAGCGGGTGGGTCACCACGTAGGTGGGGATGGGACCCAGATAGTCGCGCATGCGGCCCTTTTCCACGAAGCGCTTGCGGAAGCGGCTGTGGGTGAAGAAGGACAGGATGCGCGGCGCGATGCCGCCGGCGATGTAGACACCGCCGCGCGCGCCGATGGACAGGGCCAGGTTGCCGGCCACGGTACCCAGCATGCCGCAGAAGGTTTCCAGCGCCTCGATACAGGCCGGGTCGCCGGCATGGGTGGTGGCCGCCGCCGTGACCTGGGCGGCGGTCAGGCGCGCCGGCTCCTTGCCGTCGGCCAGGCACACGGCCTCATACAGGTTGACCAGGCCGGGGCCGGACAGCACGCGTTCCGCCGACACATGGTCGAACTGCTTGCGCAGCACCGCCAGGATGGCCGACTCCCGGTCATTCACCGGGGCCATGGTGACGTGGCCGCCTTCCGTCGCCAGCGCGGTCCAGCCGGGCTGGCCGTTGCTGCGCTTGCGTGGAATCAGGGATGAGACGCCCAGGCCGCTGCCCGGGCCCAGGACGGCGATGGGTGCGTCCGCCACGGGCGCGCCGTCCCCTACCTGCGCCCGGTCGTCGGGGCCCAGGGCGGGAATGGACAGGGCCACAGCGGTGAAGTCGTTGACGACCTCCAGTCGGTCCAGCGACAGCGAGCGGCGCACGCCGTCGATCGAGAATTCCCACGGCAGGTTGGTCATGCGGATGCGGTCGCCGGTTACGGGCCCCGCCAGGGCAATGGCGGCCTGCTTGGGCCGGGCGCCCGGCGCCTCCAGTGCCAGATAGGCCTCCGCTGCCGCTTCCAGCGAGGGGTAGTCGGCGCAGGGCAGGATGCGCACGCCCGAGATGCTGGCGGCGTGGGCATCGTGCGGCGCCGTTTCCGAGGATTCGGAGAGGGCAAACCTGGCGTTGGTGCCGCCGATGTCCGCCAAGAGCGAGAGGCCCTGCATGGGTGACGCCTTCCTTTTCCGTTTCCTTCCCGTTCCACCGACCGGCCGGCCTTATATCCGGCCGCCGGGATGCGTACCCCATTATACAGATAGGGGACGCGCCCGGGGGGAAACCCCGCCCGCGCGCGTTTTCCGCACCCGACTTAGAGCGTGGCGGAGACAGCGCTGTCAATATCATTGGTGTAAGAAAATTGGGGCATAGGGCGCTCTTGCGATGTAACGCAATTACATGATGTTCTCTTGAATCAATGTGTTGCGTCGCACAACGGTCGGAGTAAGCCGATTTTCACTGGCCCCAGGCAATCGACTGAATAATCAAGATTCTTCGCCCGTGGTGCATTTTCCGCTTGATCAACCGGCCCTCGATCGGCATATTGTGCAGTGCGACATGGCCGCGATTGTGGTTCTGTCGTAACGCACTTCTTGGGCGTTTCCTCCCTAAACTCAAGGCCGCGCCGATAGGCGCGGCCTTCTTTATTTCCGGGGTCCTGGGCCTTTTCCGCCGCTGTCTGCTGGGGGAGATCCGACCGACCCATCCTGTACCCCAAGTGACGCGGACTGTTTTGGCGCCCCGGCCGCCCACTGCGCGCGGTGAGCTGCGTGTGGGGCACCGGTAGCGTCACCACGGCTGGGGGAGATGAACCCCACGGTTCCATTGCGACCTTTCAGTTCCCCGCGACGACGGCGTTCGCCCACGGCGTCTGCCCTATGTCTTCAAGGCGGTCGTCGGCCTTCAGCGGCCCGGGGAAGAAAATTTTCGATTTGATGAAACAGAAGGGTTGCCAGCCGGTTCGGGCGATGCTACACAGCCGCCCACGCCGATGACCCCGGCAACGGGGCCCCGCAAAAATCGGCGGATTTCGAAGGATGGGCGCGTAGCTCAGCGGGAGAGCACTACCTTGACATGGTAGGGGTCACAGGTTCAATCCCTGTCGCGCCCACCATCCTTCCCCAGCAAGATCAGTACGTTAAAGCCGCGACGGGCAACCGGACGCGGCTTTTGTGTTTCTGGTCCGGACAGGACCGATGGTGTCAACGGGGCGATGCCCGAGGCGCGGCCCGCCCGCATCCCAGACGCTCAGGGACACGGGCGGGATAGCCCCATCAGCGGCTTTTGGACAGGAAGGCCTGGAAGGCGGCCTTGGCCTCGGGGCTGGTCAGTGCCTGGGCGAAGAGGGTGGCCTCACGCGCCATGGCCTCCAGCACCTGGGGCGTATCATGGCGCATCAGGGCCTTGGTGTTGGCCATGGCCGCGCGTGGCTTGGCCGCCAGCGCCGCCGCCTTGGCCGCCGCATGCTCATAAAGCGTTTCCGTGGGGATGACGGCGTTGATCAGACCCGCCGCCTCCGCCGCGTCGGCCGTCAGCGCCTCACCCGCCATCAGCATGGCGGCGGCGCGGGGGTGGCCCAGCAGCCGGGCGGCCAGCACGCTGGAACCCGCCTCCGGGACCAGGCCCAGGCTGACGAAGGGCATGGCGAAGTGCGCGGTGGGGGCGGCGTAGACCAGGTCGCAATGCATCAGCAGGGTGGTGCCGACGCCCACCGCGTGGCCTTCCACCGCCGCCACCACGGGCTTGGGGAATGTGGCCAGCGCGCGCAGGAAGCGCATCACCGGGGTGTCGGCTGACAGCGGCGGTCCGGCCAGGAAGTCCGCCAGGTCGTTGCCGGCGGTGAAGCTGCCGCCCGATCCCTGGATCAGCACCGCGCCCACGGCGTCATCCGTGGCGGCGCCGGTCAGGGCCTCGGCCAGGGCCGAATACATGGCACCGGTCAGGGCGTTGCGCTTCTCCGGCCGGTTCAGCACCAGGGTGCGGACCCCGTTCCCGTCCTCCACCAGGACCGCGGCTTGACTCATCTTCTCATCTCCCAAGGTGTCCCCGGCGGCGGCGCTGCGGCGTCCGGCCCGGCGGTTAGTGATTGCTTATCCCGGGATGCTGCCGCAGCCGGGCACGGCGGGCAAGGCTTGCATGATGACATTCACTTCGGGTGGCCCGCCGCAGAGGCGCCAAGCGCGCCGGAACCATCCGTTCGCGGCGGCGGTTGAAAGGGCGTTGGGTATGCCGCGTGCTTGTTCAAGGCTGTTAACCCAATCTTTAGATGTCCCAGCAAAAGATGACAGCGTGGTGAACGGGGCGCGTCGGTTTTGCTGCCCCCACCACCTCACTCTGGGCCAAGTCCGGCGCCGATGTGCGGCCAGGACGGTACTGAAAGGGGACGGGCGATGGGTTCATTCTCTTCTGAGTCGGTCGACCTGCTGCGGGCCTACACGGCCCAGGCCAACCGCTATCCCATGCTGTCGCCCGAGCGTGAGCTTGAGCTGGCCAACCGCTGGACCGCCAGCCAGGACCAGCGCGCCGCCGACGAGCTGGTGCACAGTCATATGCGGCTGGCCATCAAGATCGCCTCCCGTTATGCCCGGTCCGGCCTGCCCGTGGGTGACCTGGTGTCTGAGGCCAACATCGGCTTGGTGAAGGCGGTGCAGCGGTTCGACCCGTCGCGCGGTTTCCGCCTCGCCACCTACGCGCTGTGGTGGATCCGGGCGGAGGTGCAGTCCTACGTCCTGCACAATTGGTCCATGCTGAAGGGGGGCAACACCGCCGCCCTGAAGCGCTTGTTCTTCAACCTGCGCCAAGCCCAGCGCCGGCTGGGCGTCCACGACCGCATGATGACGGACGAGGAGGCGGAGCGCATCGCGGTGGAGATGGACGCCACGGTGGAGGAAGTGCGGGAGATGGAGCATCGCTTCGCCACCCCCGTCGCCTCCCTGAATGTCTCCATGGGCGAGGATAATGACCAAGAGGCCATGGACCTGCTGGCCGACGATACCGAATCGGTGGAAAGCCGCCTGGCCGAAGGCAGTGAGCTGCGCCAGCGTAAGGGCCTCATGCTGGATGCGTTGAAGGCGCTGGGCGACCGCGAGCGCCACATCTTCATTTCCCGCAACCTGGCGGACGAACCGGTGACGCTGGAGCGGCTGGCCCAGCATTACGGCGTCAGCAAGGAACGAATCCGCCAGATCGAGACCGGCGCCTACAGCAAGGTGGCGCGCAGCGTGCGCCGCGCGGCCGAGGGCGGCACCATCACCGCCCCCATCCTGCCCATGGCGGCCAAGCGCGCGAAGTCTGGCATGGGCCGCGTGCCCACCGCCAACGACATCATGGCCCAAGCCGCCCGCTCGGCGGCTTGAGGTTTGATCTGAGTCCCCTCAAGCGGCGGGCGCGGGCATGCGCCCGCTTGCCTTGTCCTCGCTGCGCCCCTCGGTGCTCGCTCCGGCGGCCGCAGACGCGGCCTAGTCAAAAAATGAAAATGGCGGCGGCGCTTCAGTCCCCCGCCGCCAGCCCCTCGCGGCGGGGATCTACGCCGCCTTCCAGGCCGGTGGCGGTGCGCTTGATGACGTGCAGGCCGCTGGGCATGGACTTAAGCTCCACCGTCTGGCCCAGTGCTTCCAGCCCAGCCTTCAGGGACGGGGCCCAGGGGCCGCTTTCCAAGGCGGTGGTGCCGTTGCGGTTGACGATGCGCGGCAGGCTGACCGCCTCCTGCGCGTCCAGGCCCCAGTCCAGCGCCGCCACGATGGTTTCCGCGACATAGCCGATGATGGCCGGCCCGCCGGGCGAGCCAACCAGCAGCAGGGGCTTGCCCGCCCGATCGAAGACGATGGTGGGCGCCATGGACGATCGCGGACGCTTGCCCGCCGCCACGGCGTTGGCCACGGGTAGGCCTGTGCCCGGGCTGGTGGGGATGAAGGAGAAGTCGGTCAGCTGGTTGTTCAGCACATAGCCGTCCACCGCCATGCCCGAGCCGAAGGCGAACTCCACCGACGTGGTGAAGGACACGGCCATGCCGCTGTCGTCCATCAGGGACATGTGCGAGGTCGATGGAATATCCGCCTGCCATCCGGGGCCGTACAGCGCACCCTGCTTCTGCGGTGGCACGCCGGCGGACACGGGGCCCTTGGCCGCGTGCGCCGGGTCGATCAGCTTGGCGCGCTCGGCCAGGTAGCCCTTGTCCAGCAGCCCCTTGGGCACGGTGACGAAGGCGGGATCGCCGACATAGAGGTCGCGGTCGGCGTAGGCCAGGCGGCTGGCCTCCACCATCAGGTGCCAGGCGGTGGGGGAGTCCTTGCCCAGGCCCTTCATGTCGAAATGTTCCAGCAGGCCCAGCATCTCCACGATGGCGATGCCGCCGGAACTGCTGGGGCCCATGCTGCACACCGTCCACTGGCGGTAGGGCGTGCACAGGGGATCGCGTTCCTCGACCTTGTAAGCCGCCAGATCCTGGGCGGTGACCAGGGCGGGAGCCCCCCCGGGTGTGTTAGCGGGGAGGGCGCTGTCGGCCAGGTGCTTGGCCAGATCCTGGCCCAGGATGCCGTGGTAGTAGGCATCGGGGCCCTGCGCGGCCAACACCTCCAGCGTGTGGGCCATGGCCGGGTTGCGGAAAGTCTCCCCGGCCTGCAGCGGTGTCAGGCTGCCGTCGGGCCCGGCATGGAAGAACAGGGCCAGCATGTCGGGCCGGTCCTTCAGCTGCGGCGTCAGCCCCTTCAGCAACAGGGCCAGGCGCGGGCTGACGACGAAGCCGTCGCGGGCCAGCTGGATGGCCGGCTGGAACAGGGTGGCCCAGGGCAGCTTGCCATAGCGCTTGTGCGCCTCCGCCAGCAGGGCGGGGATGCCGGGGGTGCCCACGGCGCGGCCGCCGTCGAAGGCGCGCATCAGCGGCATGGGCCGGCCGTCGGGGCCGACGAAGCGATCGGCGGCGGACCCTGCGGGCGCCGTTTCCCGTCCATCCAGGGACACCAGCTTCTTGGTCTTGGGAACCCAGATCAGCATATAGCCGCCACCGCCCAGTCCGGAGGATTGCGGCTCGACCAGGCCCAGCACCAGTTGCACGGCGATGGCCGCGTCCACGGCGCTGCCGCCCTGTCGCAGCATGGCGTGCCCGGCCTCCGCCGCCAGCGGGTTCGCCGCCACCACCATGTCCGACTTGGTGCGCACCACCGGTCGTGGCGTGAAGGGCGAGGCCAGTTCCGGGTCGCCACCCTGGGCATGGGCCGGGCCGACCGCCGCCAGCGGTGCCAGGACCAGTGCGCCGGCCAGAAGGGCGGCGCTGATTGGGCGGCGGGTGAAGGCGGGGGCGAGCTGCCGGGGCTTTTTATGCATGCCGCAACAATGGCATGCCGCCGCCGGCCAGGAAACAGGGGAGAGGCAGCCAAGGGGGGGAGACACGCCGTCGCGCCCTGCTACCGCTACCATGGGGGCAAAACAAAACGCGCCGTCCGGCTGGACGGCGCGTTCCGTGTCTCCGGCCCGCGAATTAAGCTCCCCAACGCCGACACCCGGCTGATCCCGAAAGGGATATTGCCAGGTGCCAGCGGGTCGAGGACGAATCCATCTGTCAGGAAACAGGAAATCCGGCGCCGGGGTTTCCCGGCGCCGTCAATCCCGTTCTACCAGATCGGATGGATTAGAGGACTTCCACGCGATTGGCCTGCGGACCCTTCTGACCCATGCTGGTCGTCAGGCGCACCCGCTGCTCCGGCGTCAGGGCGCGGACGCCCGAACGCTCCAGCGCGGTGATGTGGACGAACACGTCCTTCCCGCCGCCATCGGGGGTCACGAAACCGAAGCCCTTGTCGGCGCTGTAGAACTTCACAGTGCCTTCAACGGTCTCGGTCGGGCCGCTGGCTTCCCAGCCGCCGGCGCGGCGCGGGGCGCCACCACCGAAGCTGTCGCGGCGACCGCCGCCCATGCCACCGCCCATGCCGCCGCCGCCGCCGGGGGTGGCAGTGGACTCATCCACGCTGTGGATGGCGGCAACCTGCGGGCCCTTCTGGCCCTGGGACAGGTCGCAATTGATGGTGGTGCCGTCCGCCAGGCTGTCATGGCCGAAGGCCTGCACGACGGAAGCGTGCAAGAAGGCGTCCGGCGACCCGTCGGACAGGGTCACGAAACCAAAACCTTTCGTGGGGTTGTACCACTTGACGGTGGCGTTGACGCCCCGGCGGGTGATCTGCGGGCTCTGCGGAGAACGGCGCTCATACATGTGATTTGAACTCGAATGTAGTCGATAAAGTGCTTGGCCGGGGGCACCGGTCGCAAGGAAAGGCCCTAACACGCGCCCCTCCCAAGCCGGATCTGGCTGCGCAGGATTCTCTCCTGTGTGGGAGCTTATACCGAAAAAAACGGGACTGCACCAGCCATGCGATGCCAGATGCCCAAGTCATTTCGGAGGTAGCTGCGCCCCGCTGGGCGCACTTGCGCCATCAACCTGAACAGGCCGCAATAACGGGTAGCAATTCTGGCGCCCGGGCCCCAGATATGGGGGCTCTTCTTTGATCAGCCGGTGATCTTAATTTTCCACTGCTGAAGCTTGCGATAAATGGTCGACGGGCTGATTTCCAACAGCGCCGCGGCCCGGGGCACATCGTCGCCCGTCAGCGCAAGCGCACGTTGAATCGCCTGCTTTTCCAGCTGCCACAGGGGCACGACCTCGGTTGAGGAGGCCAGCGGGTCCGCGGCGGCCTCTCCGGCCGGCGGCCTCTCCGGGGATGGTGCGGCGGCGGACTCAGGCGGGTTCCGGCGCGCTGTGGCGTCCGCCGTGGCGCTGCGCAGCGGTTCCGGCAACATGGCGCGGGTGACGGCGGCCCCGTCGTTCAGGACGACCACGTTGCGCAGGATGTTCTGCAGCTGCCGGACGTTGCCGGGGAAGTCATAGGCCATCAGCGCCGATTCGGCATCGCTGTCCAGGCGCTGGAAGGCCTTGCCCTCCTCCTTCGCCATGTCCGCAAGGAAGTGGCGGGCGATCAGGCAGACGTCGCCCTCCCGCTCGCGCAAGGGCGGCAGGTGGATGGGAACCACGTGCAGGCGGTAGTACAAATCCTCGCGGAACCGGCCGGCCGCCACCTCGGCCAGCGGATCGCGGTTGGTGGCGGAAATGAAGCGGACGTCCACCTTCTCCATCTGCGTGCCGCCCACCGGCTGGAAGGTGCCGGTCTGGACGAAGCGCAGGATCTTGGCCTGCAGCTCCATCGGCATCTCGCACACCTCGTCCAGGAACAGGGTGCCGCCGTCGGCCTGGCGCGCGGCGCCCGCGCGGTCGCCGACCGCCCCCGTGAAGGCGCCTTTCACATGGCCGAAGATCTCGCTTTCCAGAAGATCCTTGGGGATGGCGGCGCAGTTGATGGCGATGAAGGGATGGTCGCGGCGGGGGCTGCAGCGGTGGATGGCGTCGGCTGCCAACTCCTTGCCCGTGCCGCTCTCGCCCGTGAGGAAGACGCTGGCCCGGCTGGGCGCCACGCTTTCGATCAGGCGGTAGACAGTCTGCATGGGGGTGGAGGCGCCGACGAAGGAATGAAAGCTGCCCCGGTCCAGCTCTCGTCGGTAATGGGCGACGATGCGGGTCAGGCGCCGCCGCTCCAGCGCGTTGCGCACGGTGACGATCAGGCGAGCCGCGGTGAAGGGCTTCACCAGGAAATCGAAGGCGCCGTCGCGCATGGCCTCCACCGCCACGCTGATGGAGCCGTGGGCCGTCACCACGATGACCGGCAGGTCGGGGTGGCTCTCCCGCGCGGTGCGCAGCACCTCCAGCCCATCGATGTCCGGCAGCTTCAGGTCCAGCACCAGGGCGCCCGGCTGCCGCAGGCGCAGGCTTTCCAGCGCCTGGGCCCCCGTTTCCTGGTGCTCCACCTCGTACCCCTCGCTATGCAGGTATTCGGTGTAGACCCGCGCCAGGGGGGCGGTGTCCTCGACGAGCAGCACCCGGTTGAGATCCGACTCGGTCATGGGCCTATCTGGTGTGGCGGGTGGCATGCGGGGACCGGGGACAAGTGTGCAACGTAAAGCGCTGGTGCCGTAGCGTATTCACGGCGCGCACGGCGTACAGGAGCATAGGGGGAGGCAAATTTCCGCCTGTCCAGGTGTTAACGGGCCGCGCGCGCGTTTCAGCATGGCCATTTCAACCGTCACGCAATGGCTGTACAATATGTTTCCGCATTAATGTTCCACGGGGCTGGTTCCACGCATGTCTGCCCAGCAGGGCTCGAAGGGTGCGGCGCTGCCACCGGCGACCTTGCCGCAAGCGACCCTGAAGGATCGCTTCGTCGCCTGGTGGGAAGGCTACGACTTGGCTGCGGTGCTCAGCCGCCGTCCGCGTGCCGATGAGGAGCAGGGGGACGGCGGCGCCCAGGGCGGTTCCGCCAAGCAGTCGCCCCAGTCCTCCACCGACCGGCGCACGCTGAACCGCTCCGGCAAACCCCTGTGGACGGCCACCCGCGTGCAGGTGGCGGAAAAGATTTGGGGCGACGGCTACGCCACCCCCGGCGGCAACGAACACATCCCCACCCTGGTCAAGCCCCTAGGCCTGAACCCGGCCATGAGCGTGCTGGATCTGGCCGCTGGCCTGGGCGGGTCCACCCGCAGCATGGCCTCGCAGTTCGGCGCCTGGGTGACGGGGTTGGAATCCAATCCCGTGCTGGCGGAGGCCGGCATGTTCCGCTCGCACAAGGCCGGCATGGCCCGCCAGGCGCCCATCCAGCCCTTCGACCCGGAAACCTTCTCCTGGCCCAAGCGCGTGGACGCCGTGTTCGCCAAAGAGGGCTTCTACACCGTCCGCAACAAGGACGGCCTGCTGGATGCGGTGGAGGCGGCGCTGAAGCCGCGCGGCCATTTCCTGTTCACCGACTACGTCCTGGACAAGGCCAAGGCCAGCGGTCCCGTCTTTAAGGGCTGGCTGGACCATGAACCGGTTGAGCCTCATCCCTGGACGGTGGACCAGTACGCCCAGGGCCTGCAGCAGCGCAACCTGGACATCCGCATCACCGAGGATTTGTCCGACCTGCACCGTAGCCTCATCCTGACCGCCATCCAGGGGCTGGTGACCCACCTGGAACAGCACAGCATGGATCACGAGACCAAGATCGCGGTGGTGGAGGAGGTGGAGCTGTGGGCCCGCCGCGTGGCGGTGCTGGATGCCGGCATCCGCCTCTATCGTTTTTACGTGTTGAAGCCGGCGGATATCAGCTGATCGATTTTACGATATGACTCAGGTTGACAGCGGGGCCGGCCCTTACTATTTTCCCGGCCTCGAACCGTGATCCAATCCAAGTGCCCGAGTCCAAATCATGAAGATCGTGAACTCCCTGAAGTCGATGAAGACCCGCCACAAGGCTTGCCGCGTCATCCGCCGCAAGGGTCGCGTGTACGTCATCAACAAGCAGAACCCGCGCTTCAAGGCCCGCCAGGGCTAATAAAGCGTTTCTGCCCTGTGGCCGGTTCGCCGGCCATCAGAACCAAAAACCGCGCCTGAATGAAGGCGCGGTTTTTGTTTTGCGGTTTTACGATTTCTTGCGGCTTGAGCGCGATTCGGCCGTGATCGCCGCCCAGCCAGGAAAAAGCCCCGCCAGCACAGGGCTGGCGGGGCGCTTCCTTTGAGACTCGGCCCCGCGGCTTCCGGGGAAGCCACGGGGATTCCGGCCGCTTACCAGACCTTGCAGGCCTTGGCGCCGCGGTTCATGGGAGCGTCGGCCTTGCAGTTGAAGGCCTTGGCGAACTCCGGATTGTTGGAGACGACGCCGTTCACCCGGTACTCCGACAGGGAATGGACGTCGGTGATCGCCTGGTCGCGCTTTGCGTCGTCGCGCTGGTTGCTGCACCACACCTGGGCGTAGCCCAGGAAGAACTTCTGCTCGGTGGTGAAGCGGCCGTCCTTCTTGGCGGCCTTGCCCTTCAGGGTGGCCATCAGGGCCTTCAGGGCGATGGCGTGGCCGCCATTGTCGGCCAGGTTCTCGCCCAGCGTGGCCTTGCCGTTCAGGTGGACGTCGTCGATGGCGACGAATCCGTCGTACTCATCCACCACGCACTGGGCGCGGGCCTCGAACTTCTTGGCGTCGTCGGCCGTCCACCAATCCTTCAGGTTGCCGTCCTTGTCGTACTGGCGGCCCTGGTCGTCGAAGCCGTGGGTCATCTCATGGCCGATGACCGCGCCGATGGCGCCGTAGTTGATGGCGTCGTCGGCACCCGCGAAATAGAAGGGCGGCTGCAGGATGCCGGCCGGGAAGTTGATGTCGTTCTCGGTCGGATCGTAATAGGCGTTCACGGTCGGCGGGCTCATCAGCCATTCCGACCGATCATGCGGCTTGCCGATCTTGGCCAGCTGGCGCTTGGTCTCGAACACGGTGGCGCGTTCCACGTTGCCCACCAGGTCGTCCTTCTTGGTCACGACGGAGGAATAGTCGCGCCACTTGTCGGGGTAGCCGATCTTGTCGACGATGGCGTCCAGCTTTTCGTGCGCGCGCTTCTTGGTTTCGGCGCTCATCCAGTCCAGCTGGTCGATATCGACCGAATACGCCGCCTTCAGGTTCTTCACCATGGTCAGCATCTTGGCTTTCTGGCCCGCGCCGAACGCGGTCTTCACATAATACTTGCCCAGATCCTCGCCCAGCGCGTTGTCCGTCTCCATGACGCAGCGCTTCCAACGCGGCAGGTTCTGTTCCACGCCGCGCAGCTTCTTGGAATAGAAGCTGAAGCGCTCCTCCACGAAGGCCTTGGACAGGCGGCTGGAGTAGGCGTGGGCCACGTGCCAGGACAGGTAGGTCTTCACATCGTCGACCGAGGCGCCGGCCAGGACCGACTCCATGCCTTTCTCCAGGAAGCCGGGCTCGGCGACGTTCAGCGTCTTGAACGCCGGCGCGCCGGTCGCTTTGAAATAGGCGTCCCAGTTGAAGCTGGGCGCCAGCTT
The DNA here is from genome assembly GCF_007828035.1 of Nitrospirillum amazonense. Lineage (GTDB taxonomy): Bacteria > Pseudomonadota > Alphaproteobacteria > Azospirillales > Azospirillaceae > Nitrospirillum > Nitrospirillum amazonense. The sequence continues at coordinate 438,872 of NZ_VITV01000005.1, forward strand.
GGCCAGCGTCGCCACCGGTTCCTTATGATTGGTCTGCTGCGGATCGTTGAGTTCCGCCAGGGTGAGCGACACCTTGGCCAGATCGGTCTCCATGCGCATCACCACCTGGGCCTTGGCATCGGCCGCCGCCGGGGCGTCGCCCAGCAGCTGGAAGACGCGTGACACGTGCTGCACATAGGCCTGGCGGATGCCGTCGAACTTGGCGCCTTCAAGGAAGTAGTAGTCGCGGTTGGACATGCCCAAGCCGCCCTGCTGCACGGTGGCGATGTCCTGGCGCGCGTCCTGGAAATCCGCCTGCGAGCCGAAGCCGAAGAACACGTCGACACCCACATCGTGCAGGGCCGCCACCAGGGCCGGCAGCTGCTCCTTGCCCGACAACGCTTTGACCTGGTCCAGCAGCGGCTGGATGGGGGCGGCGCCCTTGGCGTCCGCGCCGGTCTCGTCCATGCAGGCGGCGTAGAAGTCGCCCACGCGCTGATTGTCGGCGTTGGGATGGGCGACGATGTCTTCCAGCGCGCCCTTCAGGATCTGCTGGTTGCGCTCATGCAGGGAGTTGAAGCTGCCCCAGCGCGACTGGTCGCTGGGAATGGGGTTGGCCTTGATCCACGGACCGCAGGCGTACTGATAGAAGTTCTGGCAGGGGTCGACCGAGTCGTCGACCTGGGGCAGGGCCGCCTCGGTGGCCGACGCCTTCTTGGGTGCATCGGAGGCCCGCGCCGCGAGAGGCAGCGCCACCAGGGCGGTGGCCAAGGCGATGGGCGCCGCCCGGTTCAGAATCCCCGCGATAGGCTTGCTCATGTGGGGTGCTCCACCTTCGTTGTGTTTTTTGAAATGAAAGGGGGGCGCCGGTGGGTGGCACCGGCGCCCCTGTCAGACGCCCGTCACCAGACGCGGCAGGCTTTTTCGCCGGCCACCATCTTGTCGGTGGGTTTGCAGTTAAACGCCTCCGCGAACTCCTTCATGTTCGAGAGGGTGCCGTTCACGCGGTACTCACCCAGGGAGTGCGGGTCGGTCTGGGCCTGCAGGCGCCGGTATTCCGGCCGCGCCTCGCCGCACCAGACCTGGGCGAAGCCGTAGAAGAAGCGCTGGGCCGCCGTCAGGCCGCCGATCTTCTCATCCTTCTTCGTCCCCAGCCGTTCCATCAGGGCGCGGTAGGCGACACGGATGCCGCCGTTGTCGGCGGTGTTCTCACCCAGCTTCAGCTTGCCGTTCTCCTTCACGTCGCCGTCGGCGACGTAGCCGCCGTACTGGTCGACGAGGCACTGTGCGCGGGTCTTGAACTGGGCCGCGTCGTCGGCCGTCCACCAATCCTTCAGGTTGCCGTCGCCGTCGAACTTGCGGCCCTGGTCGTCGAAGCCGTGGCTGATCTCATGGCCGATGACCACGCCGATGGCGCCGTAGTTCACGGCATCGTCGGCCGCGCTGTCGAAGAAGGGCGGCTGCAGGATGCCGGCCGGGAAGTTGATGTCGTTGTGGGTGGAGGAATAGTAGGCGTTGACGGTGGGCGGGGTCATGCCCCATTCCCCCTTGTCCACCGGCTTGCCGATCTTGGCCATGTCGTAGTGGAACTCGAACGACTCGGCCCGCAGGGCGTTGCCCAGGGCGTCGCCGCGGCTGACCGTCAGGGCGCTGTAGTCCCGCCACTTGTCGGGATAGCCGATCTTGGCGGTGAAGGCGTCCAGCTTGGCGTGCGCCTTGGCCTGGGTCTCCTTGCTCATCCAGGTCAGGGTGGGGAAGGTCTCATCCAGCGACTTGCGGATGTCCGCCACCATCTGCAGCATGCGGGCCTTCTTCTCCGGCCCGAAGGCGCGGGCGACGAAGTACTTGCCCAGATCCTCGCCCAGGGCGGTGTCGGTGGCGCTGACGCAGCGCTTCCACCGGGGCTTCATCTCCTTGGCGCCGCGCATGGTGCGCTCATAGAAGTTGAAGTTCTCCTGCACGAAGGCGTCGGGCAGCCAATTGGCATAGGCGCTGAGGGTGCGCCAGGTCAGATAGGTCTTGATGTCGGCCAGGCTCAGGCTGTGGATCAGCTCGTTTTCCCGCTTCATGTAGTCGGGGTTGCTGACGTTCAGCGTGGCCGGCGGCTTCACGCCCGCGCCGTGGATATAGGCCGTCCAGTCGATGGCCGGGTCCAGCGTCCGCAACTCGGCGACGGTCTTGAGATGATAGCGGTTCTCCGGCTCGCGCATGGCGACGCGGTCCAGCGAGGCGTCGGCCAGGCGCGTTTCGATGCCCATGACCGTCTGCGCCTTGGCGGCCGCGTCGGGCAGGCCCGCCAGCTCCATCATCTTCTGGATGTGGGTGACATAAGCGGCCCGCTGCTGCTTGGACTTGTCGTCGTCGCGGAAATAATAGGGCTTGTCCGGCAGGCCCAGGCCGCCCTGGTAGACACCGGCGATGACCTGGGTCGCGTCCTTGTAGTCCTGCTGCTGGCCCACGCGGTGGAAGGCGTTGACGCCGGCGATGTGCAGGTCGACCAGCAGGCTGGTCAGGCCCCTCTTGCTCTTCAGGCCATTGATTCGGCCCAGCAGCGGCTGCAGCGGCGCCAGGCCCCGCGCCTCGATGCCCTTCTCGTCCATGCAGGCGGCGTAGAAATCGCCCACGCGCTGGCTCTCGGGCGTCGGATGGGCCGCCAGCTTCTCCAGCTCGTCGTGCAGCAGGGCCAGGTTGTCGTCGGCCAGCTTGTTGAAGGTGCCCCAGCGCGGCTGGTCCGCCGGGATGGGGTTGCGCTTGTTCCACACGCTGCAGGCGTGCAGGAAGAAGTTCTCGCAGGGGTTGACGTCGTTATCGACCACCGGCAAGCCAGGGGCGGTCGGCATGCCGGCGCCCTGCGGGGCCGATGCCGGGAGGGCGGCTGGGGGCGTCGGCACCTTTGTGTCGGTGGATTGGCAACCGGCCAGGCCGGCGGCGGCGATCAGGGCGGCCAGTGCGGCCGATGTGGAAAGGCTGCGTACCCCGGACATGTGATCCATCACCTGTTGTTGTCGTTGGGCCCTGCGGGGTCCCCTTGCCGGCCGGTGCCGCTGCCCACGGCAACCGGGCCAGGGACCCCAAAGGGGTCAAAATCAAGGCCGCCCGAAAATTTGATGCCAGGCGAAATGATTTGATGGCGGGGACAGTACCATAGGCGTCGCGCCGTCAGGAAAGCGCCTTATGTAACCGCTCTGTAACCAGGGCCGCTTCCGGCGGCAGCAGACGCGCCAGATTGTCGCGCAAAGCTTGAGAGCAGGACGGGGCGGGCGCCGGCCAGCCGTCGGCGAGCTGTTCCAAGGTCGCCATGTACAGCCGCTCGGCCTCCAGTTCCGCCGCCTTGACCGCCTGGCGCAGGGCCTCGTTCTCGGGTGCGCCGGCCGCCAGTGTCTTCAAGGCACGGCGGGCCTGGCGCAGCGGCGCGATGATGGGCGCGCGCCAGCGGGCGGCGACTGTCGCGGCGGCGGCCAGATCCGCCTCGGTCAGGGTGTGGCCACGCGCCGCCGCCCAGGAGCCCCACAGCAACAGCGGCACGTCGGCGCCGTGCGCGTCCTGCGCCGCCAGGCACGCCTCGGCAACGCCGGGCCGGGCATAGGCGGCCAGGGCGTAGGGCCAGAGTGCGGACGCCCGGTCGTCAGGCAAGGGGCTCGCCCACGTAAATGCCCAGGCCGCGCGCCGTGCGTACCAGAGTGCCGTCCACCTCCACCGCCGCATAAGCCTTGATGGCGTCGGCGATGGGCACGTCGATGACCTTGCGGTTGGACCAGGCCACCATGCGGTCGTATTTGCCGTTGGCGATCAGGTCGACGGCGTGCACGCCGAAGGCCGACGCGATCAGCCGGTCGCGGGGGTTGGGTGACCCGCCGCGCTGCACGTGGCCCAGCACGGTGACCCGGGTTTCCGCCCCTGTCGCCTCGGCGATCAGATGGCCGATGTAGCTGCCGATGCCGCCATAGCGCTTCTGCCCATCGGTGAATTCCTGCCGGGCCTTGCCGCCGCCCGGCAGGGTGGCTGCCTCCGACACCACCACCAGGGCGAAGTTGCGGCCCTGGGCGCGAATCTGGCGGATGCGGTTGGCCACGCCGTCCACTGTCCAGGGGATCTCCGGCAGCAGGATGACGTCGGCACCGCCGGCGATGCCGGCCGCCAGCGCGATGTGGCCGGCGTCCCGTCCCATGACCTCCAGCACCATGACGCGGGCGTGGCTGGCGGCCGTGGGCTGCAGGCGGTCCAGCGCCTCCGTCGCCACGGCCACGGCGGTGTCGTAGCCGACGGAGACCTCGGTCAGGCCCAGGTCGTTGTCGATGGTCTTGGGGATGCCCACCAGGTTCAGGCCGCCCTCCTGCGCCAGGCGACGCAGGATGGCCAGGCTTCCGTCGCCGCCGATGCCGATCAGCGCGTCCAGGCCGAGTTCCTTGCAGCCGCTGATGATTTCCTGCGACCGGTCCTTCTTCGTCCCGTCGGGCATGGGGTAGGCGAAGGGATCGCCCTTGTTGGTCGTGCCCAGCACGGTGCCGCCCTGGCGCAGGATGTTCCCGTCCACATGCGTCGGCAGCAGCACGCGGTGGCGCACCGGCCGGTCCAGCAGCCCGTGTGTGCCCTCCTCGATGCCCAGCACCTGCCAGCTGTAGGTGGTGACGGCGCGGTGGACCACGGCGCGGATGACGGCGTTCAGGCCGGCGCAATCACCGCCGCTGGTCAGGATGCCGATGCGCTTGCCGCTGCTCATGCCCGTGCCCATCCCTTGACGAAATGATGATCGAGACGTGAGTTTGAGGAAAACCGGACCTGCCCGCAATCGCCGAGAGGCATGCCGAAAGGCAGCACCCCTATCGCCGGATTTCTGGTATAGATCGCCCGGTGATCGAGATCAGCGAACGCTAAAAGGCACGGATGACTGAACAACACACCCTGAAGGAGAAGCTGGCGACGCTTCGGGTGGAGCATCGTGACCTCGACGACATCATCACCCGCCTGACGGGCCAGTTCCCGGTGGATCAGTTGCAGATTCAGCGGCTGAAGAAGCGCAAGCTGCTGCTCAAGGACTTGATCGCGCGCCTGGAGAGCGAACTGCTGCCCGACATCATCGCTTGATGTCATTTCCCATCCTGGACAGGCCCCGTCCGGGCGTGGCCGGCATGCGGTGCGGGCACTTGCAAGGGCGCTTCCCCCTCCTATAATCCGGCGCTTCCTTTTAGCCCGGGGGGAGCAACACCGGTGAGCCAGAAGCCTGAAAGCGCGCCGCTGGTCGGCATCATCATGGGTAGCCAGTCCGATTGGGCGACCATGCGCCACGGCGCCGCCGTGCTTGAGGAATTGGGCGTCCCGTTCGAGACGCGCATCGTCTCCGCCCACCGCACCCCCCACCGCCTGGTCGACTACGCGACCACCGCCCGCGACCGCGGCCTGAAGGTTATTGTCGCCGGCGCCGGTGGTGCCGCGCACCTGCCGGGCATGGCGGCCGCCATGACCCCGCTGCCCGTGTTCGGCGTGCCGGTGGAAAGCCACGCGCTGAAGGGCATGGACAGCCTGCTGTCCATCGCGCAGATGCCGGGCGGCATCCCTGTGGGCACCCTGGCCATCGGCAAGGCCGGCGCCATCAACGCCGCCCTGCTGGCCGCCGCCGTCCTGGCGCTGAACGACAAGCGCCTGGCCGACGCCCTGGACGCCTGGCGCGCCGCCCAGACCGATCGCGTGGCCCTGGAACCCCGGGACGAGGAATGACCCTTTCCCCCCTTACCGTCGTCCCGCCGGGTTCGACCATCGGCATGCTGGGCAATGGCCAGCTGGGCCGCATGACGGCGCTGGCCGCTGCCAACCTGGGTTACCGCACCCATGCCTACGGGCCGGACCGGGACAGCCCCTGCGCCCAGGTGGTGTCGGTTGAGACCCTGGCGGCCTTCGATGACTGGGCGGCGCTGGAGGCCTTCGCCAAGGCCGTCGACGTCGTGACGCTGGAGTGGGAGAACATCCCCACGGCCACCATCGATTTCCTGGCCGCCCGGGTGCCGACCTTCCCGGGCGCCCACGTTCTGGCCGTGGCCCAGGACCGCGTGGAAGAGAAGACCTTCGCCAACAATCTCGGCATCGGCACCGCGCCATTCCGCGCGGTGACCGGCGTCGACTCCCTGCGCGCCGCCGTGGCCGACCTGGGCACGCCGTCCATCCTCAAGTCCGCCCGCATGGGGTACGACGGCAAGGGCCAGGTGCGCCTGGGGCCCGACAGCGACCTGGCTGCCGCCTGGCAGTCGCTGCGCACCGACAGCGCCGTGCTGGAGGGTTTCGTCACCTTCGCCTGCGAGGTGTCGGTCATCGTCGCCCGCCGCGCCGATGGCGTCATGGCTGCCTTCCCGGTGGTGGAGAACCGCCACGCCAAGGGCATCCTGGATGAGACGCTGGTGCCGGCGGCCGTGACTCCGGCCGTCGCAGGCGAAGCCGCGCGCATCGCCCGGACGCTGACGGAGGCGCTGGGCGTCGTCGGCCTGTTGGCGGTGGAGATGTTCGTGACGCCGGACGGTCGGGTGTTGGTGAACGAGGTGGCGCCCCGGCCGCATAACTCCGGTCACTGGACCATGGATTTCTGCGCCACCAGCCAGTTCGAGCAACTGGTGCGCGCCGTCTGCGGATTGCCCCTGGGCGCCACCGACATCATGGCGCCCTGCATGATGAAGAACCTGATCGGCGACGCCGCCGACCAGTGGCATGACCTGCTGGCTGAACCCGGCGCCCGCTTGCACCTCTACGGCAAGGCGGAGGCGCGGCCAGGCCGCAAGATGGGGCACGTGAACCGCCCGCGGTGACGCGGGCGGTCGGTTACCTTGGCTGTGGCTACCGAAGTGCCGCTTCGACGACCGCGTCGATGAAACAATCGTCCATTCCCTCCTTTGCGAACCAGCGACGGAAGAAGAAAGGCCCGACCAGCAGGGCGACGACATCGTTGGTGACGTGGTCCCTGGGGACCTCTCCTTTGGCCTTGGCGCGTTCTATGATGGCTTCAAAGGGTGCCATGAAGGTTTTGTGCAGCGCTGCCTGCATGGTGCTCAGCTCGGCATCGCGTTCCGCCGCGTCAATGATCGAGGGATAGACCGAAGCCCAGTTCGCCGTCCGCAGCTGATGGGCGAGATGGGAGAGCAGGGCCCGGGCATCACCCCGCAGGCTGCCGGTGTCGGGCGCGACAGGCGTGCCCCCCAGCCGGGAACAGGCATCGATCAGCAAGGCCGACCGCGAGGGCCAGTGGCGATAGATTGTCGTCTTGGAAATCCCCGAGATGCGAGAGACTTCGTCGACGCTCACCCCGGCGATCCCGCTTTGCACCAGCTGCCGGTAGGTCTCGGCCAGCACCTTCGCTTTCGAGCGCTCGACCCGCTTATCCACGGTCTGTGTTGGGACCGACATGGGGCTGCCTTCCTTTCTTGACACGAAACAGTACGGCACCGTACCGTTCTATAAGAACGATTGCGTTCACTATCACGGCCCTGGCCTCACCCTGCAAGTCGGAGGATGCCCCATGAAGTTCGCCTATACGCGCCTTGTGAGCGAGGATGTGCCCCGGCTCGCGGCCTTCTATGAGAAGCTGCTGGCAACGCCGCCGGTCGGAAACGACGATTATGTGGAGTTTCGGCCCGGGGGCGCGATTCTGGCGCTGGTCAGCCGCAAGGCCTGTGAATTCATGCACGGCGGGGATTGGGTCGCCGGTTCCAACCAGTCGGCGATCCTGGAATTTCAGGTCGATGACGTCGATCGGGAGCGTGACCGTATCGACGTCCTTGTGACCCATTGGCTGCAGCAGCCCAAGGACATGCCTTGGGGCAACCGCTCCATGCTATTCCGCGACCCTGACGGCAACACGATCAATTTCTTCCGGCCCTTTGCCGCGAACAGCTGAGCCAATCGCCGCCTGGGCTGGGATGCGTGGAACCCGTTCGGGCTTACCGTCCTAGTCGTCCTGGTCCGCGGGTTCCAGCTTCTTGCCGTCCAGGTCCGCCGTCTGGTTGTCCTGGCGCTTCTGCTCGGCCGTACGCTCGGCCTTGGTGCGGCCATGGACGACGCGGTTCTCGGCCGCCTTGGCCGCCCGCTCTTCCTTGGCCTTCTGCTTACGGAACCGGTTCAGGTTGACTACGTCGCCCACGGCCGTCTTTCCCTCGTCATGATGCTCGGGAACGCCTGATCGCTGAGGATGGCGGGCGGGCGCCGTCCATTGAGGGCGAGCCCGGATGCCGTTGCGTCCCAAGTCACTAACCTAACCTTAACCCAGGTTCAGCATTGTTCAAGACGGGTTTGTTCCGTTACCGGTATCGCGGTATGAGTCATTTGCGAATTGGGCGGCATTTTATCGACAAGCCCAGGCAGTTGTTAACCATGTTGGCCCCGGCGGACCGGCGAATTCTGTGCTTCGCCTTCAACACCGGGCCACTTTTCTTTGAGGGTTAGGGCGGGATGGACGGTTCTGCGGGCGATGTGGCCAAGCGGCGGCGGCGGGCGACACCGGTGTCGCCAGAGCCAGCGGCTCCTCCGGTCACTGAGGTGCCGGCGCGGCGCACCGTCAATTTGGCGCTGCAGGGCGGCGGTTCTCACGGCGCGTTCACCTGGGGCGTGCTGGACCGCCTGCTGGAGGACGGCCGGCTGGATGTCGAGGGCATCAGCGGCACCAGCGCCGGCGCCGTCAACGGCGCGTTGCTGGCCTATGGCCTGTTGACCGGTGGGGCGGAGGGGGCCCGTGCCCTGTTGCACCGTCTATGGCGGCGGATGGCCAAAAGCTCCGCCACCGGCCCGCTGCAGCCCACCTGGCTGGACTGGATGACAGGCGGGGCCGCGCGGCGCAACCTGGACCATTCCCCTGTCTATGCCGGCCTGGACATGATGGTGCGCATGATGTCGCCCTATCAGTTCAACCCGCTGGGCCTGAACCCCATGCGCGACGTGTTGGACGGCCTCATCGACTTCGAGGTGCTACGCCGGTCCGACAGCGTGCGCCTGTTCGTCAGCGCCACCAACGTCAACCGCGGCCAGCTGCGCGTGTTCAAGGGCGCGGACCTGTCCATCGAGGCGCTGCTGGCCTCGGCCTGCGTGCCCATCCTGTTCCAGGCGGTGGAGATCGAGGGTGAGCCGTACTGGGATGGCGGCTATATGGGTAACCCCACGCTTTATCCCCTGCTGCATGATTGCACGGCGACCGACATTCTGGTGGTGCAGGTGACGCCGCTGCAGCGGCCGGCGGTGCCCACGTCGCCGAGCGCCATCGTCGACCGCATGAGCGAGATCGGCTTCAACGCCACCCTGCTGCGCGAACTCAAGTCGCTGGAGCTGGTGAACCGCCTGTGTGCGGACCACGGCATCGACCCGGCGGAGGCCGGCGTGCGCCCGGTCTATCTGCACCTGGTGGAGCCGGGGCCCGGCATGGCGGACCTGGGCGTCTCCAGCAAGCTGAACGCCGACTGGGGCTTCCTGACTGAGCTGCGTGATATGGGACGTGCCGCAGCCGGCGATTGGCTCACCGGCTGCTATGACCAGGTGGGCCGCGAAAGCAGCTTCGCGGCGGGGCGGGCGATCATCTGACGTGCCGTCTGACGGGGCACCACCTTGGACGTCGAGGTGGCGCCCATACCCTTCTTAAATGGAGGGTGGCAGAGGCCCAGCTAGGCCGTCCGACCGAATCGCCTTACCTTTCAAGTCGTTCGTTGCCGGCGCCCCTATCCCACATGCACGCCCGCCCTATGCCACCCGCTGCCGCACCGCCCTGTCCTTTCGGGTGGGCGGGGCGGTTTCGTGTTGGCCGGCGCCCCCGAGCCGGTAGGATGAAGGCAGGCCGTTGATCTGTCTCATGGTCGTCCCCCTGGGCGTCCTGCGATGGTGGCGGGACCAAGCAAGAATAGGGGCCTTCGGGGCCCCAAAGGGGGGGTAAGCGGATGAGCGGACGCTATGCGGAAGTGTACAACCGGTCTCTGGAAGACCCCGAAGGCTTCTGGGGGGAGGCGGCCCAGGCCATCGACTGGATCCGCCCCTGGGATCATGTGCTGGATGATAGCCGCGCGCCCCTGTTCCGCTGGTTCACCGGCGGGCAGCTGAACACCTGCTGGAACGCGCTGGACCGCCACGTGGCGGCGGGGCGGGGGGACCAGGTGGCGCTGATCCATGACCGGCCCATCACCAACACCGTGGCCACATACACCTATCGCGAGCTGCTGGACCTGACGGCGCGCTTCGCCGGCCTGTTGGCAGCCCAGGGGGTGGGGAAGGGTGATCGCGTCATCCTCTACATGCCCATGGTGGCCGAGGCAGTTGTCGCCATGCTGGCTTGCGCCCGGCTGGGCGCCATCCATTCCGTCGTCTTCGGTGGATTCGCCGCGCGTGAACTGGCCACCCGCCTGGACGACGCCAGGCCGAAGGTGGTGGTCTCCGCCTCCTGCGGGATCGAGGGCGCCCGGATCATTCCCTACAAGCCCCTGCTGGACAGCGCCATCGACCAGGCGGCGCACAAGCCGACCCGCTGCATCATCCTGCAGCGGCCGCAGGAGCAGGCGCCCCTGAAGCCGGGCCGCGACATCGACTGGGCAGAGGCCGAAACGGCGACGCCGCACGATTGCGTGCCGGTGGCCGCCACGGATCCGCTGTACATCCTGTACACCTCCGGCACCACGGGCCAGCCCAAGGGCGTGGTCCGCGACAACGGCGGCCATGCCGTGGCCCTGAAATGGACCATGGAACATTTCTATGGGCTGAAGCCGGGGGAGGTGTTCTGGGCCGCCAGCGACGTGGGCTGGGTGGTCGGGCACAGTTATATTGTCTACGGCCCTTTGCTGCACGGCGCCACCACCGTGCTGTATGAGGGCAAGCCGGTGGGGACGCCGGACGCCAGCGCCTACTGGCGGGTGATCAGCCAGCACAAGGTGAGCATGCTGTTCACCGCCCCAACCGCCTTCCGCGCCATCAAGCGCGAGGATCCGGAGGGCCTGTTGCTGAAGAATTTCGACCTCAGCCATTTCCGCCAGCTGTACCTGGCCGGCGAACGATCCGACAGCGATACCCTGCGCTGGGCCGAAACCCATCTCAAGGTGCCGGTCATCGACAATTGGTGGCAGACGGAAACCGGCTGGCCGGTCGCGGGCAATCCGGTGGGGCTGGGCCTCATGCCGGTCAAGCATGGCTCGGTCACTCGGCCGCTGCCGGGCTGGGATGTGCGGGTGCTGGACGGGCAGGGGCACGAGGTGCCGGCGGGCACGCTGGGGGCGGTCACCATGCGCCTGCCGCTGCCGCCGGGTGCCCTACCCACGCTGTGGAACGCTGAAGAGCGTTTCATCCGCAGCTACCTCTCCGAATATCCGGGTTTCTACCAGACATCGGACGCCGGCTATGTCGATGAGGATGGCTACCTGTTCATCATGGCCCGCACCGACGACATCATCAACGTGGCCGGCCATCGCCTGTCCACCGGCGCCATGGAAGAGGTCCTGGCCGGGCATCCCGACGTGGCGGAGTGCGCAGTCATTGGCGTGCACGATGCGCTGAAGGGGCAGTTGCCGCTGGGTTTCCTGGTGCTGAAGGCGGGGGTGACCCGCGGTCATGAGACGATTGTGGCCGAGGTGGTGCAGCGGGTGCGGGAGGTCATCGGCCCCGTGGCCGCCTTCCGCCAGGCCTTGGTGGTGGAGCGGCTGCCCAAAACCCGCTCAGGGAAAATCCTGCGGGCGACCATGCAAAAGATCGCGGACCAGGAGGCTTGGGCCATGCCCGCCACCATTGATGACCCGGCTATTCTGGAGGAGATTGGCGCCGCCCTGACGGCCGCCGGCTATGGCCGGAAATCAATTTTGAATCAATGAGATAGAGGGGCTGGCTTACCGCAACGGCGTACCTCCCATGTGGCAAAATTGTGACGGTGCGTTGACTGATCTGCGGCCTTTATTGCCAAAGTGGGTTGACTGGTCCGCGTGCCCTGCATACCGTCCGTTTCGAAGTTTGGTACGGGTTGAACGGGCGGGCAAAATCAGGCAGCCGGAAAACCGGCGCCGCTGGGAATGCGAAAGGGCCGCAGCGCAATAGCTGCGGCCCTTTCCATTTTGGCGTCCTGAAATCGCGCTGGCTGTAAGGGCCCGGGCGGTCACCCATCCGGACCCTTTCTAGCCGTGGCCAGGACTTAGTTGGACCAGGACTTAGTTGGCTGCCTGCCCGGTGGGCAGGGCGGTCGAGCTCTGGCCCAGGTTAGCGATCGGTATGTGGCGCGGCTTGGCCGTCTCCGGCACCTCCCGCACCAGGTCGATGTGCAGCAGGCCATTTTCCAGCGCCGCACCCGTCACCCGGATATGCTCGGCCAGCTGGAAGCGCCGCTCAAAGGCACGGCCGGCGATGCCCCGGTGCAGGTACTGTGTCTGTGGGGAGGCCTGATCATCCTTGCGTGACTTGCCGATGACCGTCAGCGCGTTCTCCTGCGTCACGATGTCGATCTCTTCCTGGCTGAAGCCAGCGACCGCCATGGTGATGCGGTAATCGTCGTCCCCGCGCTTCTCGATGTTGTAGGGCGGGTAGGCGTTGCCCTGGTCCTCGGTCTTCAGGGCCGACTCCATCAGGCGGGTCAGGCGGTCGAAACCGACGGTGGAACGGAACAGCGGGGACAGGTCGTAACTGCGCATGATAATCCTCCGGTAGAGCGATCACCCCGGCCCCTTGGGCGCCATCCTGGCCGTCCCGTTGGGTGGGGTTTCATGCCGGCTCTAGGAACCCCTCCTGGGCATTCCCGCCGACGCAGTTTCATCTGTGAACGGCCTTCGCGGATTTCAATAGGGACCGGACTCCGAAAAATGGAAGGCGAAGCGGCCCGGAAATCCGTCGTCCTATTTCCAAAGATTTAAGCCTTTGGCGGCACCCTGAAGCGTCACCGACTGTGATCAGAAGGTGACCCCGCCCTGCCGCGTATTGCGGGGCCGGGCATTTCGATCCTACAGTTGCTGTCCGTGCCCGGGTTACCCCCACCTGAGTTACGCCCATGGGACCAACCCGTGCGGCATTCAGGTCCAGGCCGGAGAAAGGTTCCTCGTTGCTCGAGTCCAATGCCTTTTTCGACCGGACATACGAGGAGACGATGGCCCTCCTGGTTGAGGCGCGCAACTATGTGGCCTTCCAGGAAGCCAAGGACCAGCGGGGGCTGCCACCCCAGGTCCGATTGCAGATCAGCTACGAGTCGTTGCGTGTCACCAGCCGGTTGACCCAGGTGATGGCCTGGCTATTGGCCCTAAAGGCCGTGCATGCCCATGAGCTGACGGCCGACCAGGTGCTGGGCGAGCAGTTCGCCCTATCCGGCGGCGCCATCTGCAGCGATCCTTCGGGCCCCGACAATGGCGAGTTGCCGTCCGGCCTGCGATCCCTGCTGCAACGCAGCCATAGCCTGTACATGCGCGCCGAGCGCCTGGAAGAGCAATACCGCCGCAGCGTGGCTTAGTTAGGCCTATTCCCTCAATCGCCGGGCGCCGCCGTCCGGCGGCTTGGCTATCCTTGATTTCCAGTCCGCTTCGCTCCCCAGAAATCTCCGGGGGCCTGCGGTCGCAGGCCAGGGGGCACTTCCGGCTAAGGGCAGGGGGCGGTGCGTGAGCAGCAAAAAAGAGCGCCCCGGATGGGACGCCCTTTCTTGAAAGCTCAACAGCGCGCGGCGTTAGCCGCCCGCGGCTTACTTCAGGCCCAGGCCCGAGAAGCGGCGGTTGAACTTGGCGATCTGGCCGCCGGTATCGACCAGCTTCTGCACGCCCGTCCATGCGGGGTGCGACTTCGGGTCGATGTCCAGGCGCAGCGTGTCGCCGGCCTTGCCCATGGTGCTCCGGGTCTTGAACGAGGTGCCGTCGGTCATGACGACGGTGATCTCATGGTAGTCCGGGTGAATGTCAGCTTTCATGATCGCCCAAGTCCCAAAACAAAAATCTCGAAATGCGAAGCCGGGCTTATAGCCAAAACCGTCCCCGGGATCAACACCCGATCGTGCGCTTCCCGTGCGCACGACACCACAACCACGCATGGCTGACGCCACGTGGCGATGAAGGAAAGGGTTGGCGATGGTTGCCCCACGGCCTTGGACGCATTACCTAAGCCATCACGCGCGTGGGGCCAAGCTGATTGTTCGGGGACGCTTGAATAATGGGAAGGTTCCGCGCCCCGCTCAGACAGATTGGGAACATCGCCGGTGACCGACGCCACCATGACACCCACCCCGGGCACACCCGCCCCGGGGCGTAAGTCCCTGCGGCCCCTGGCCTTTCTGCTGCCCTTCGTGCGGCCCTACGTGTGGCATTCGGTGGGGGCGGGCATCGCCCTGCTGCTGGCGGCGGCCACCACCATCGGCATGGGCCGCGGGCTTCAGGCGGTGGTGGACCAAGGCTTCGTCACCAGCAATCCGCAGCTGCTGGACCACGCGCTGCTGGTCATGCTGGGTGTCATCCTGGTGCTGGCCGGGTCCACCTATGTGCGATTCTCCCTGGTTTCCTGGGTGGGGGAGCGGGTGGTGGCCGATATCCGCCGGGCGGTTTTCGACCATCTGGTCACGCTATCGCCCGGATTTTTCGAATCGACCCGCACGGGTGAGGTGCTGTCGCGCCTGACCACAGACACCACGCTGCTGCAGACGGTGGTGGGCTCCACCGTTTCCATCGCCCTGCGCAACACGCTGATGCTGATGGGTGGCCTGGTCATGCTGGCCATCACCAGCGCCAAGCTGACGGGCCTGGTGCTGGTCGTCGTTCCTCTGGTAGTGCTGCCCATCGTTATTCTGGGCCGGTCCTTGCGCAAGCTCAGCAAGGCCAGCCAGGACCGTGTGGCCGACGTGGGCGCCCAGGTGGATGAGACGCTGGGCGGCATACGCATCGTCCAGGCCTTCGGGCATGAGGCCATCGAGACGGCGCGCTTCGGCGACCGGGTGGAGGATGCCTTCACCACCGCCGTGCGCCGCATTCGCGTGCGCGCTCTGATGGCAATGATCATCATCTCGCTGGTCATGGGGGCCATCGGTGTCATCCTGTGGATCGGCGGGCATGACGTGCTGGCCGGCCGCATCTCCGCCGGCCAGCTCTCCGCCTTCATCTTCTATTCCGTGCTGGTGGCCGGCGCCGTTGGCGCCATCTCCGAAGTGACGGGTGAGTTGCAGCGCGCCGCCGGCGCCATGGAGCGGCTGGTGGATCTGCTGGAGACCAAGCCCGACATCGTGGCCCCGCCCAACCCGGTGGCGCTGCCCACCCCGGCCATCGGTACCGTCGCGTTTGAGGGCGTGCGCTTCCACTATCCCTCCCGCTCCGACTATGCCGCGCTGGAGGGCTTGGACTTGACCGTGGCGCCGGGCGAGACCGTGGCCATCGTTGGCCCCAGCGGGGCGGGCAAGACCACCCTGTTCCAGCTGCTGCTGCGCTTCTATGACCCACAGGACGGCCGCGTGCTGGTGGATGGCGTGGACGTGCGCACGGCCACCCCGGCGGACGTGCGCGCCCGCTTAGGCATCGTCCCGCAGGAGGCGGTGATCTTCTCCACCAACGCGTGGGAGAACATCCGCTACGGCCGCCCCGAGGCGACGGACGACGAGGTGCGCGCCGCCGCCCGCGCTGCCCACGCCCTGGACTTCCTGGAGGCGCTGCCGCAAGGTTTGGGCACCTATCTGGGCGAGAAAGGCGTGCGGCTTTCCGGCGGCCAGCGCCAGCGCATCGCCATCGCCCGCGCCATCCTGCGCAATCCGAAGATTCTGCTGCTGGACGAGGCGACCTCCGCCCTGGACGCGGAGAGCGAACGCGGGGTGCAACTAGCCCTGGAAACCCTGATGAAGGACCGCACCACCCTCATCATCGCCCACCGTCTGGCCACCGTGCTGAACGCCGACCGCATCATCGTCCTGGACAAGGGTAAGATCGTCGCCAGCGGCCGGCATGAGGAACTGATCCGCCAGGGCGGCCTCTACGCCCGGCTGGCGGCCCTGCAGTTCGATGCAGCCGGCGGGACAGCCAATGGGGCGCCCAAGGAGGAGGGCGAGGCGGCGGAGTAGGGAGAAATGACGCTGGATGGGGTGCAGGTTCGGGAAGACGGCCTGGTCGTGGGTTTCCGCTATCACGATGGGCAGCTTGCGGGCTTCGCGGCGAGCGAAGATGGGCTGCGCTTCGACATTCGTTCCGTTGACGGTGCGGAGCGCACGATCCTGAAGGCGGGCGGTGTGATCGACTTCGCCGTCCAGGACTATTGGCCCGGCACCATCCTCTCCACCATTCATCTCTGGCGCTTGGGGGAACCGGCACTGCCACCGTTGGCCGCGCAAGCACTGGACGATCTTTATCAGGGCCGCGCCACGGTGGGCGACCTGTCGACGCTAGTGGCCCGCTAGCGCAGGTACCACCCAGAAGCGTTGATCCTTCACCTTGATTCCAGCTATGGCGGTACCTTCACCTGCCTCTGTGAGCGGGTTCGGCACGTTGACGGAAATACGGCTTAGCCGTACTCTTGCGTCATAGAGTCGGAGATGCCATGTTCCAGTGGGACAAACGCAAGGCTGCTGAAAACTTGGCCAAGCACGGCGTCCGATTTGAGGATGCCTGCGCCGTCTTCCGGGATCCGTTCGCCATTGAGTGGCCGGATGAGCGTGAGGATTACGGTGAGGAACGTTTCATCGGCATGGCGGAGGGGCGGTTGCTTTACCTCGCCTACGCCCTCCGGGGTGATGATATCCGTCTGATCTCCGCGAGAGGAGCTGAGCCCCATGAGCGCCGACGATACCACGATGAAAACGCTTGACCCCGATGCCACCCCTTTCGCGCGCTTTGATGCGATGTCGGAGGAAGAGCGTCACCAGGCTGCAGTGAGCGATCCGGATGCGCGACCGTTGACGCCTGAAGACATGTCCCGTATGCGCCGGGTGCCGCAGGTGCGGACGATGCGTCGAGCGCTGGGGTTGACGCAGGAAGAGTTCGCCGCGCGGTTCCATGTGCCCATCGGGACACTGCGCGACTGGGAACAGGGCCGGAAGGAACCGGACGCCACGGCGAAAGCCTATCTGAAGGTGATCGCCAAGAACCCAGACGTTGTCCAGGAAGCGCTCAAGCGGACCGCCTGAGGTTAATGCGCCCCGCCCTCCAGGTAGGCCGCGCGCACCTGCTCGTTGGCCAGCAGTTCGCGCCCTGAGCCCGTCAGCACTACCTCGCCCGAGGCCAGGACATAGGCGCGATGGGCCAGCTTCAGGGCGTGGTAGGCGTTCTGTTCCACCAGCAGGATGGTCATGCCGCGCTCCCGGTTCAGCTGTTCGATGACCTGGAAGATCTGGCGGATGATGAGGGGGGCGAGGCCCAGCGAGGGCTCGTCCAGCAACAGCATGCGCGGCCGGCTCATCAGCGCGCGGGAGATGGCCAGCATCTGCTGCTCGCCGCCCGACAGGGTGCCGGCGCGCTGGGCCTGGCGCTTCTCCAGGATGGGGAACAGGCCGTAGCAGGTGGCCAGGTCCTCGGCGAAATGGGCGGGGTCGGCCAGGGTGGCGCCCAGCTGCAGGTTCTCCAGCACCGTCATGCGCGGGAAGATGCGCCGGCCCTCCGGCACCTGGGCGATGCCTTGCGTCGCGATCAGGTGCGGGGGGATACCCACCAGGCTCTTGTCCTGGAACAGGATCTGGCCCTGAGTCGGCTTCGGGTTGCCGCAAATGGTCATCAGCAGGGTGGACTTGCCGGCACCATTGGCGCCGATGAGGGTGACGATCTCCCCCTCGTTCACCGTGATGTTGACGCCGCGCAGGGCGTGCACGGGACCATAGCTGGCGTGGACGTCGGACAGTTGCAGCAGCGGGCCGGCCATCAGTGCGCGCCCCCGCCGGCGGTCGCGACGTCATCGGCGTCGGGCTCGCCCAGGTAGGCCTTGATCACCCGCTCGTCATTGCGGATTTCAGCCGGCGTGCCGGCGGCGATGCGGGCGCCATGGTCGACGACGACGATGTGGTCGGAGATGTCCATGACCAGGCCCATGTCATGTTCGATCAGCAGGATGCCGATGCCGTGTTCGGCGCGGATGCCTACCAGCAGTTCGGCCAGCGCCCGGGTTTCACGGGGGTTCAGGCCGGCCGCCGGTTCATCCAGGCACAGCAGCAGCGGGTTGGTGCTCATGGCGCGGGCGATCTCGACCCGGCGCTGCATGCCGTAGGACAGGTTGCCCGCCTCCTCATCCGCCACCGCCAGCAGGTCCAGCCGGCGCAGCCAGTCGCGGGCCGTCTCCACCGCCGCCTCTTCCGCGGCGCGCCAGCCCTTCAGGTTCAGCAGGCCGGCGAAGGAGAAGACGGACCTGGGCATCAGCGCCTGGTGCTGGGCCACCAGCAGGTTTTCCAGCACCGTCATGCTGGGGAACAGGCGGATGTTCTGGAAGGTGCGCACCACGCCGGTGCGGGCGACGCCGTAGCCCTTCAGTTTCTGCAGCTCGATGGGGCCCCGGGCCGGGTGGCGCAGCAGCAGCCGGCCGGCCGTGGGTTTGTAGAAGCCGGTCAGGCAGTTGAAGATGGTGGTCTTGCCCGCACCGTTGGGTCCGATCAATGCTGTGATGCGGTTGCGTTCCGCCGTCAGGTCCACGCCGTCCACGGCCAGCAGGCCGCCGAAGCGCATGGTGAGGCCCTGAACGTCAAGAAGGGGTTCGGTCATTTCAGGCGGCCTCCGCCACGGACTTGGGCTTGGCGTTGGACAGCCGGATGGTCGGCAAGCGGCCGGACAGCAGGCCGCCCGGCTTCCAGATCATGATCAGGATCATGGCCAGGCCGAAGGCCAGCATGCGGTAGTCGGCGAAGCCGCGCGCCAGTTCCGGCAGCACGACGATGAACAAGGCCGCGATGATCACGCCCGCCTGGCTGCCCATGCCGCCCAGCACGACGATGGCCAGGATGGTGGCCGATTCCATGAAGCCGAAGCTTTCCGGGCTGACGAAACCCTGGCGGGCGGCGAAGAAACAGCCGGCCAAGCCGCCCATCAGGGCGCCGCTGGCATAGGCCGAGACCTTCACCATGGTGGGGTTGATGCCCAGGGAGCGGCAGGCGATCTCATCCTCGCGCAACGCTTCCCAGGCGCGGCCGATGGGCAGGCGGCGCAGGCGGGCGACGGTGTAGGCCGCCAGCGCGGTCAGCGCCAGGATGACCAGGTAGAGGAAGATCAGCCGGTGTTCGGGGGCATAGGCGATGCCCGTCACCTCGCTGAAGGTGTGGCCGCCGGCCGGCGCGCGCCGGTCGAAGGTCAGGCCGAACAGGGTGGGCCGGGCGATGCCCGACACGCCGTTGGGCCCGCCGGTCAGGCCTTGCCAGTTCAGGATGACGATGCGCGTGATCTCACCAAAGCCCAGGGTGACGATGGCGAGGTAATCGCCCCGCAGCCGCAGGATGGGCAGGGACAACAGCACCGCGAACAGGCTGGATGCCAGCCCGCCCGCCACCAGCGCCGGCCAGAAGCCCCAGTGCAACTGCGTGGTGGTGAGCGCGCAGGTATAGGCGCCGATGGCGTAGAAGGCGGCGAAGCCCAGATCCAACAGGCCCGCCAAGCCCACGGTGATGTTCAGCCCCGTCGCCAGCAGGATGTAGATCAGCGCGGTGGTGCCCAGGTCGATGACATAGCGGTTGGCGAAGGGCAGGAAGGGCAGGGCCACGGCGGCCAGAACCAGCAGCGGCCCGCCCCAGGCGCGCAGGCGCTGGGCGGCCGCCGGCGGCCGCCACGCCGCCAGGGGGGCCACGGCCTTGGCCAGCGGTGCCGCCAGCAGGCCGAGGACCAGCCGGCCCAGGAAGACGACGGCACCGGCCAGGGGCACATAGGCCAGGTTGGCCTGCACCACAAGGCCCTGGTCCAGGTTGACGGTGCGCAGGCCCAGGAAAGGCACGGCCAGCGCCATGGCGACCAGGCCGGCGATGCCGGCGTCACGCAGACGATGGGCGACGGGAATGGAAGTGCTCGCGGGTGCGGCCATGACCTCACACCTTCTCGATGTCAGGACGGCCCAGCAGGCCCGAGGGGCGGACCACCAGCACCAGGATCAGGATGGAAAACGCCGCCACGTCCTTATAGGCGCTGGAGACGTAGCCGGAGAAGAAGGCCTCGATCAGGCCGATCAGCAAACCGCCCAGCATGGCACCCGGCAGACTGCCGATGCCGCCCAGCACGGCGGCGGTGAAGGCCTTCATGCCGGCCAGGAAGCCGATGTAGAAGTCGATGACGCCGTAATAAAGGGTGACCATCACGCCGGCCACCGCCGCCAGCCCGGCCCCCAGCACGAAGGTGAGGGAAATGGTCCGGTCGACGTTGATGCCCAGCAATGCTGCCATGGTTCGGTCCTGCTCACACGCCCGCTGGGCGCGGCCCAGGGCCGTGCGGTTGATGACCAGGGTGAACCCGGCCATCAGTGCCACGGTCAGCAGGATGATGAACATCTGGATGTTGGTCAGGCCCAGGCTGAAGTCGCCATCGTGCCACAGGGTGACGCCCCCCGTCATGACCGGCGGCAGCGACTTCGACCGCGCCCCCTGGGTCAACATGACGAAGTTCTGCAGCAGGATGGACATGCCGATGGCGGAGATGAAGGGCGCCAGCTTGGGCGCCGTGCGCAGCGGCCGGTAGGCCACGCGCTCGATGGTCCAGCCGTAGGCGGCGGTGAAGGTGCAGGAGATGGCCAGCACGATGACCAGCGCCAGCGGCACCGAGGTCACGCCCGCCCCCAGCAGCAGGGTGAAGGTGGTGACGGCGATGAAGGCGCCGATCATGTAAATCTCGCCATGGGCGAAATTGATCATGCGGATGATGCCGTACACCATGGTGTAGCCGATGGCGATCAGTCCGTAGATGGCGCCCAGGGTCAGGCCGTTGATCAAATGCTGTAGGAATGTGCCGACTGCCAGCGTGAAACCCATTGCCGCCTTAACCGCCCCCATCGATGGCTGTCCGGCGTACTTCGGGCCGATTCCCGCGCCGGCCTTGGCGCGGGTCCGCCATGCCGGGACCGGCAGCGACCTTAGCGCTAGTGCGCAGGGGCGGCAAGGCGGGGGCGGGGGGTGCGGGGGTGAAAACGCACGCACCGCAACATTTTTTACTGGCGGATACCGGTAATTGGCCGGCTTGGCACGCGTCAGTGCGCGTAATTCTCCGGCATTGGCCCTGTTAAATGCTTGTACAGGATGGTCGTCGCCAGGGCTGAGCCATCGACATGAAGGGCATAGCCCGGAATGTCGCCCACGGTCTGGAACCCGGCGGAGCGGTACAGCGCCCGGCCTTCATCGCTGCCGGTGTCCAGCAGCAGCAGGGTGCGGCCCTCTGTCCGGGCCAGCGCCTCGACGGCGGCCATCAGCGCCCGGCCGATGCCGCGTTGGCGAGCGTCGGGATGGACCAGCATCTTGGCCACCTCCGCCCGGTGGCGGCCATTGGGCGGGCCGGCCAGCAGCAACTGCACCGTGCCCATCAGGCTGTCCCCCAGCCACGCGCCCAGCAGGCGCCGGCCGCCGGCCTCTAGGCCGGGTCTCAGCCCTTGCCAGAAGGCGGTGGCCTCGTCCTCGGCGAAGGGCAGGATGAAGCCGACGCTGGCCCCGCCCAGGACGCAGGCATGCAGGATGCGGCTGAGGGCGGGGGTCTGGGCGTCCAACTCGGCGGCGGTAATTTCGCGGATGGCCAGGGCGGTCATGGTGGCTCGGGGGCTTTCTCAGGGGCGGGTAATGGCGATGACGTAGTGCGCGGCATCCGGGCCGGGGCAGTGGAAGCGGCTGCCGCCCGCCAGGCGGTAGCGCAGCGTGTCCCCTGCCGACAGCGCGTGGGACACGCCGTCCAAGGCCAGGTCGAGCCGCCCGGCCAGCATCCACAAATGATGCTCCAGCCCCGCCACCGGCGGCGCCTGATAGGCGATGACGGCACCGGGGGGCAGGGTGCCCTCCACCATTTCTGTTATGTAGCCGCTGGCGGGCGGGGACAGGCCTCGGCGGCGGAAGCCCGTTTCCGGATCGGTCCAGACGGGCTGGGACTCGCGGGGAATGAACTGCTGCGGATCGGCCTCCACCTCCGCCAGCAGGCGGGACATGGGCCGTTCGTAGGCGGTGCATAGCCGTCCCAGCAAAGCGGCGGTGGGGCTGGTTTCCCCCCGCTCCAGCCGGGACAGGGTGGCGCGGCTGATGCCGCTATGCTCGGCCAATGTTTCCAGAGTCCAGCCGCGTTCCAGGCGCAAGCCAGCGAGGCGGGCAGCCAGGCGTTGGTCGAAGGGATCGGGGGCCTGTTCCATAACGGGAATATTTCCCATATATGAGAAAATCGTCAAGCCCCGCTTATCATACCGCAGCGCAAAATCATCTTATCTTTCGCGGGCGACCTGGGCATGCTGATCGCTTCCGCCCGGCGGGCGGACAATGGTTCCAGAACAAGAGGGGTGACCGATGGGGTCCTGGCAGGGTGGCAAGGGGCAGGGTGGCAAGGGGCGGGTTGGCAAGGGCATCACGCGTCGCTGGGTCAATGCGATGGGCGCGGTGGCATTGGGCGTCGCGCTGTTCGGGGGCGTGGCGCTGGTCCAGGCCAAGGAGACGGCGACCGCGCCGGCCGCCCTGCTGTCGGGGGGCGCCGTGGCCTCGGCCGACACCTTCGGCACGGGCGCCGGGGCGGAAATCCTGAAGGCCGGCGGCAACGCCGTGGACGCCGCCGTGGCCACCGCCTTCGCCTTGGCCGTCACCTATCCCGAGGCCGGCAACATCGGCGGCGGCGGCTTCATGACCTTGTTCGTGGACGGCAAGCCCTATTTCATCGACTACCGCGAGGTGGCGCCCAAGGCCGCGACGCGCACCATGTACCTGGACGCCCAGGGCAACGTGATTCCCAAGCTCAGCCTGGTGGGCGCCAAGGCCGCCGGCGTGCCCGGCACCGTCATGGGCCTGTGGGAGGCGCATCACCGCTTCGGCACGCTGCCGTGGGAGCGGGTCATCCAGCCGGCCATCACCCTGGCGGAAAAGGGCTTCCTGCCATCCGACAAGATCATCGCCTACCGCACCGACATGATGGCGCAGTTTGCCGGCACCAACTTCGCCCAGTACTTCGGCAAGATGGAGCCGGGCAAGATCTTCACCCAGCCGGAACTGGCCGAGACGCTGAAGCGCATCGCCAAGGACGGGCCCAAGGAGTTCTACACCGGCAAGACGGCGCAGCTGCTGGTCACGCAAATGAAGAAGGACGGCGGCCTGATCACGGCGCAGGATCTGGCGGACTACAAGGCCAAGTGGCGGGAGCCCATCCGGTTCACCTGGCAGGGCAACGTCGTCTATACCGCCCCGCCGCCCAGCTCGGGCGGGGAGGCGCTGGCCCAGTTGCTGAAGATGAAGGAGCTGCGCGCCGCGGATTTCAAGGACGTGCCGCTGAACTCCGCCAAGTACATCCACCTGCTGGCGGAGATCGAGAAGCGGGTGTTCGCCGACCGCGCGGAATACCTGGGCGACCCGGACTTCTACAAGGTGCCGGTGGAAAAGCTGATCAGCGACGACTACCTGGCCAAGCGGGCCGGAGAGGTCAACCCGACCGCCATTTCCCCCACGCCCGACGTGAAGCCGGGGCTGGAGCCCAACGAAACCACGCACTTCTCCGTCGTGGACAAGTGGGGCAACGCCGTCTCCAACACCTACACCCTGAATTTCGAGTTCGGGAACGGCGAGGTGGTCAGCGGCGCCGGCTTCCTGATGAATGACGAGATGGATGACTTCAGCGCCAAGCCGGGCGTGCCCAACGGCTTCGGCGTGGTGGGCAAGGACGCCAACGCCATCCAGCCGGGCAAGCGCATGCTGTCCTCCATGACCCCCACCATCGTCACCCGCGACGGCAAGGTCAGCCTGGTGCTGGGTACGCCCGGCGGCTCCCGCATCTTCACCGGCGTCTTCCAGGTGATGAGCGACGTCTATGACTTCCACATGCCGCTGCAGGCGGCGGTGGCGGCCCAGCGGGTGCATCATCAGCTGCTGCCCAA
This sequence comes from Nitrospirillum amazonense, assembly GCF_007828035.1. Lineage (GTDB taxonomy): Bacteria > Pseudomonadota > Alphaproteobacteria > Azospirillales > Azospirillaceae > Nitrospirillum > Nitrospirillum amazonense. Next base: position 462,770 of record NZ_VITV01000005.1, read on the forward strand.
GGACACCATCTATTACGACCCCTACGCCCCGCTGACGGGGCCGGAGGCCGACAAGCTGAAGGCCATGGGCTACACGCTGGTGAATCAGGGTTGGAACATGGGCGATGTGGAGGCTGTGCGGGTGATCGGCACGGAACTGGAAACCGCCTCCGATCCGCGCGGGCGCGGGGCGGGACAAGTGGTCCGATAATATAACCATTTGTTTTTATTGATGAATGGGCTGGGCGCGTAAAGTTCCCGGCCCATTCATAATTACGGTCGCATTAAGGCAAACATCGCCCTTAAATCGTCAACATCCGCCTCCAGGATACGAGCCATGGGAAGCCGATGACGGCACGAGCCGACAAGCGAGCATCCCCTTTTTGGAGGTAAGATCATGACGAGCGATTTCCTGCGTCTGGCGAAGGTGAAGCGCTTTGCCGCGGTTGCCGCACTGGTCGTGGTCGGGGTCGCCGCATCCTCCGGTCTGACCGCGACCAAGGCCAAGGCCGATGAGTACTGGCGTCACCACCATGGTGACTACTACCGCTACCACGACTACTATCGCGGCCCGCGGGTCTACGTGGCCCCGCCGTACTATTACGGCCCGCCCCGTCCGGTGTACGTGCCGCCCCCGGTGTACTACGCGCCCCCGCCGCCGCCCCCGGTCTACTATCCGTCGGCTGGCCTGAACGTGGTCATTCCCATCCGCTAACCCCTTAATCCGCAATGATTTAGCCGGCGTTAAGCCCGGCCCCGGGGCGGAGCACTGCCTTGTTCCGCCCCGGTCTTGGAAGCAGTGAGGCCATCATGTTGAAGAAAGCTGTCGTCGTCGTTGTCGCCGGGTCCCTCTTGGCCGGCTGTTCGGGCCTTAACGCCCGCCAGCAGCGCGCTCTGTCCGGTGGCGCCATCGGCGCCGCGGGTGGTGCCGCCCTGACGGCCATCGTCGGCGGCCCGGTCCTGGCGGGTGCGGCCATCGGTGCGGCCGGTGGTGCGGCCGTTGGCGCCCTAATCAAACCCTGAGGCATCAAGCCCTGAGGCTGGTGCAAGTTCGTTTCCCTGTAGTTCTTCTCATTCCCTGTTTCCCGTCCCATACCCTTCCAAGCCCGGCCGGTTTCGACCTGCCGGGCTTTTTCTGCGCCGGTTTCGTGGCGGTTGGGGTATTCCACAGCATCGTTTGCGGGATAACGCCGAAGGGGCATGCGCCTTGGGAATTCCGGCTGATCTTGTCCGGCTGGCAACAAGCTGCTAGGGTCCCCGCCGCTCGCAAACACCCAGGTTAAAGTTGAAGCACCATGAAGGTTAACGCCAACACCATGCGCCCCGGCCACGTTATGGAGAATAACGGCAAGCTGTGGGTGGTCGTGAAGACGCAGATCGTGCAGCCCGGCAAGGGCGGCGCTTTCATCCAGATCGAGATGAAGGACGTGCGCACGGGCACCAAGACGATCGAGCGCTTCCGTACCCAGGAAAGCGTGGAGCGTGCCCGCCTTGACGAACATGAGATGACCTTCCTGTTCGCCGAAGAAGGCGACAGCTACACCTTCATGGACAAGGAAACCTTCGAGCAGGTCTCCATTCCCGGCGATGTCGTCGGCGACGGCAAGGTCTTCCTGACCGACGGCATGGAAGTGACGGTGCAGACCTTCGAAGGCGCGCCGCTGTCGGTCGAGCTGCCGCAGACCGTCACCCTGACTATCACCGAGGCCGACCCGGTGGTGAAGGGCCAGACGGCCTCTTCCTCGTACAAGCCGGCCCTGCTGGAGAACGGCGTGCGCATCCTGGTTCCGCCGCACATCGAAGCCGGCACCCGCGTGGTGGTCAGCACCGCCGAGGGCGAATACATGGAACGCGCGAAGGATTAATCCTCCTTCCGCCGTCGCCCTCGGGGCGGCTGGTTCGTTGCCAGAGCGAATTCCGCCTTCCGGTGGAATTCGCTCTCGGCTTTTATGGTAGGGCGGTCCCCCGGGGACCTGCCTGTAATGAGATCAAAAGGGACATTCCATGGCCGCCCGTTCCGCCATCCTCAACGTCATGACCAAAGCCGCCGAGAAGGCGGGCCGCGCCCTGGTGCGCGACTTCGGTGAGGTGGAGCAGCTGCAGGTTTCCCGCAAGGGTCCGGCGGACTTCGTGTCCGCCGCCGATCGCAAGTCGGAAAACATCATCCGCGAGGAACTGTCCAAGGCCCGCCCCAGCTTCGGCTTCCTGCTGGAGGAAGCGGGCAGCGTGGCCGGCAGCGACCCGTCGCACCGCTGGATCGTCGATCCGCTGGACGGTACCACCAACTTCCTGCACGGCCTGCCGCACTGGGCCGTCACCATCGCGTTGGAAAAGGAAGGTGAGATCGTCGCCGGCGTGGTTTACGAGCCGGTGCATGATGAGATGTTCTGGACGGAGAAGGGCGCCGGCGCCTTCCTCAACCACACCCGTCTGCGCGTCTCCGCCCGCCGCAACCTGCCCGACGCCCTGATCGCTACCGGCATCCCCTTCAAGGGCCATGGCGACCATGCCGCCTACCTGCCGCAGCTGCAGGCGGTGATGGGCGAGGTGGCCGGCATCCGCCGCTTGGGTGCCGCCGCCTTGGACTTGGCCTATGTCGCCGCCGGCCGCTTCGACGGCTTCTTCGAGACCAACCTGAAGCCTTGGGACGTGGCCGCGGGTCTGCTGATGGTGACCGAGGCCGGCGGCTTCGCCACCGAGATCGGCGGCGGCAAGGTTCCGCAGAGCGGCGCCAGCGTGCTGGCCGCCAATTCCCACCTGCACCTGCCGCTGGGCACCCTGCTGCGCAACGCCGGCAAGAAGAAGGCCGCCGGCTAAGCACCTGCGGTTCTGTCTGGTTTTCACAGTCGGCCCGGAACGTAAGCGTCCGGGCCGATTGTCGTTCAAGGGGCGGGCAAGGTCACCCGCGCCTCGAGTCCGCCGCCGGGCCGATTGCTCAAGGTGATGTCGCCGCCGTGGCCGCGCACGATGGCCAGCGCCGCCGTCAGGCCCAGGCCAACGCCGCCCGTCACCCGGTTGCGTGACCGGTCCAGGCGGAAAAAGGGGCTGAACACCTGCTCCAGCGCGTCTTCCGGAATACCCGGGCCATCGTCTCGCACGACGATCGCCACCGGTCCCGGCATCTGCTCCCCCGATATCTGCTCCAGCGTCACCGCCGGCGGGGTAGCGTGCTTCACCGCGTTCTCGATCAGGTTGGTGACGGCCCGCTTCAGCGCGAAGGGCCGGCCGCGATAGACGGCATGGCTGGGCCCTTCGTAGGCGACGGCCACACCCTGGTCGGCATATTCATCGGCGATGGTGGTCAGAAGGCCGCCCAGGTCGAAGGCGGTCACCGCCTCCTCATTCGCGTCGTCGCGGAAAAAGGCCAGGGCGCCGTCGACCATGGCCTGCATCTCGTCCACGTCGCGGAACAGCCGCGCCTGTTGTTCCGCATCCTCGACGAATTCGCCCCGCAGGCGCATGCGCGTCAGCGGCGTGCGCAGATCGTGGGAAATGGCGGCCAGCATGGCGGTGCGATAGCCCACGAACTTCTGGATCTGCCCCTGCATGGCGTTGAAGGCGCGAATGACGCCGCGCAGTTCGCGCGGACCCGACTCGGCGATGGGCGGGGCCTGGGGATTGGTGCCGAAGTGCCGGGCGGCATCGGCGATGCGCTCGATGGGCCGGGACAGCTGCCGGGCGGCGACCAGCGACACCGCGGCGGCCGACAGCAGCAGGAAGGCCAGGACGATGCCGGCACGCAAGGCGCGGATGATGGCATCGCGGCTACGGTGGGTATGCGCGTAGATGAGCCAGCTTTCGTCTTTCAGCCGTATCGCCAGGAACCTGGGACGGGGGTCGGACAGGAAGTCGTGATGCAGGTACGCTGCTGCCGGGCTGTCCACCGTCGCCGCGAACATCAAGGACCGCGGGTTCAGGTCCGCCAGCCACGCCAACGGCTCCTGAAGGTCATTCAGGCCGGTTCTCTGGCGCAGCATTGCAGCCAGGGGACCGTCCACCGGGTGCCATTCGACGCGATAGATTGGTGTGGTCGTAGCGGCGGCCAGGGCGGGCCGCAGCGCCGGTGGGGCGACATCGATGGCGTGGGTGATGCTGATGGCCGCCTGTGCCAGCCCGGCGTCATTGGCGGGCGGCTGCAGCCAGGCGCCGGCGAAGCTGACGACCAGGCCGCTCAGCAACGCTGTGCTGGTCACGGCCGCCATGATGGTCAGCGCGAAGCGCCGGGCGATGGTATCCTGCGGTCGGAAGCCCAGGGGCCAGGCCGGCCATTTCATTGACGCTTCACCACGGGGGTGAAGATGTACCCGCCGTTGCGCACCGTCCGGATCAAGGCCGGACTCTTGGGAACATCCTCCAGCTTGTGGCGCAGGCGGCTGACCTGCACGTCGATGCTGCGGTCGTAAGCCGCGTGGCTCAGGCCGCGCGCCAAGTCCAGCAGCTGGTCGCGGGTCAGCACCCGCTGGGGATGCTCCACGAAGGCCAGCAGCAGGTCGAACTCCCCGCCCGACAGCAGCACCAGGGTGCCATCCTCCGACCGAAGTTCCCGCCGCGCCACGTCCAGCCGCCAGCCGGCGAAACTGAGGCTGGGACGGGTCTCCGCCGGCCGGCCGGCGGCCTCGCCCGTCCGGCGCAGCACGGCCTTGACCCGGGCCAGCAGCTCGCGCGCGTCGAAAGGCTTGGTCAGGTAGTCGTCGGCGCCGATCTCCAGCCCCACGACGCGGTCGGTATGGTCGGCCATGGCGGTCAGCATGATGACCGGCACGCGCGACGCCGCGCGCAAGGTCCGGCACAGGCTGAAGCCGTCCTCCCCGCGCAGCATGATGTCCAGGATGACCAAGTCGATGGGGCCCGCCGCCAGGGCCGCCCGCATGCCCACGCCGTCCTCGGCCACCCGCACGGCATAGCCGTGCCGTTGGAAGAACAGGGTCAGCAGGGACAGGATGTCCTCGTCGTCATCGACGATCAGCAGGGTTGGCTGCTGGGCAGGGGCGGGCAGTGGGGCGGGCAGGGACGTCATGGGTCCGCATGCTAGCACGCGCGGGCGCCCCGCTTTGTGTCCGTTGTCCCGGGCGTTTGTTTCAAGCCGGACACATTGTGCCCGTCCGGCAGCAAAGCCGACATCAGCCGTCAAGAATCGGGGCTTAGGGTCCAGCCTCGTTCCGGCGGCCGACGGGTTGGGGCCTGGCCGCCGGGCGCCGTTTCCCCAAAGCCGAGAGGCCACGCGCCCCATGCTCTCCCGCATATCCGTTTCCGTTTTTGGCGCCGCGCTGCTGGCCGGCGTCGCCCTTTCCGCCGGCCCGGCCCTGGCCGATGACCCTGACGCTTCCCAGGCACGCCAGCCGCCGGTTTGGGACATCACCGTCGGCGGCGGCGTCGCCGTGCGCCCGACCTACGAGGGCAGCGACCGTTACCGGGTGGCACCGCTGCCGCTGGTCACCATCCGCTATGACGACATGCTGGCCTTGGGGCCGGAGGGGCTCAGTGCCTATTGGCACCAGGGCAATCTGCGTGTCGGTGCCGCCCTGACCTTCGATCCCGGCCGGAACGACAGCAACACCAACGGTCTTTTCAGCAACGGCGACGACCGCCTCAAGGGCCTGGGCAACATCGATACGTCGCTGGGCGTCAAGCTCTTCGGCGCCTATCAGCTGGGGCGAATCAGCCTGGACGCGTCCGTCACCAAGTACACGGGCGACCAGAACGATGGCGTGGTGCTGACGGCCGGTGCGGGCCTGCCGTTCAAGCTGGCCGACCATTTGATCGTGACGCCTCACGTGGGCACCACCTGGGCCAACGACAATTACATGCAGGCCTACTTCGGCGTTACGCCGGTGCAGGCCGCCAACTCCCGCTTCGCGGCCTACACCGCCGGATCCGGCTTCAAGGATGTCAGCGCCGGCGTCGGCGCCCTATACCGTTTCAACGAGCATTGGTTCGTGACGGGCGATGTGTCGGTGAAGCGCTTGCTCGGCGACGCCGCCGACAGCCCCGTCACCTATGACGCCACCAGCGCCCGCGCCTTCACGGCGGTGGGTTATCGCTTCTGAAAGGGAAACGCCCCCGGCGCCAGCGGCTCCGGGGGCGTTTTCATCACTCCGCGCCAGCGCTTAAGCCAGCTGCGCCTCCACGGCCTGGATGATGGCCTCATTGGACGGGCGGAAGACCGAGGACCAATAGCGCACCAGGCGGCCGTCCTTGCCCAGCAGGTACTTGTGGAAGTTCCAGCGGGGGGCGGCGTCCTCGCCGGCCACGTCAACCAGCCAGTTGAAGAAGGGGTGGGCCTCGGCGCCGATCACCACCTCCTTATCGGCCATGGTGAACTCTACACCGTAGTTGCGCTGGCAGAAGGCGCCGATTTCCGAAGCCGAACCCGGCTCCTGCTTGCCGAAGTCATTGGACGGCACGCCCAGCACCACCAGACCCCGGGGGCCGTACTTGGCGTGCAGGGCTTGCAGATCCTCATACTGGTTGGTGAAGCGGCAGTTGCTGGCGGTGTTGACCACCAGCACCGGCTGCCCGGCATAGGCGGCCAGCGGAACGGCGCCCTTGCCGCCCAGGCGCTGGAAGGAGAAGGCGTGGGCGGAAGCGGTGGCGGCGGTCTGCGACTGGGGCAGCATGGGGTGGGCTCCTGGCCGGTGGTCTGGCGTGGGCTGGCCTTCGGGATAGGCGTCAGCGTTAATCGATAATTTAGAACTATTCTAAACTAGGCGTATCCGTCAAGCCCCGTTTAGGTGGCAAAGAACGGGTATGGCAGGGCTGCGAAACAGCGCAGGCGGGACCGAGGGGTGATAAAAAGGTTGCGCCGAACATGGATCGGCCACATTTCCAAGGTCTAGTCAGCCTGCTGAAAGTCGTCACCCGCATGCGTCGTTTCAAGATGTATTCATTACCCGCCGTGGTTGCCGTGGCCGTTGCAGTGCTGGTGATGCCAGTCCACGCCCAAACGACCGCGCCGCAAGCCACCGGGCCGCAAACCGACGCCGCCCCGTCCGCAGGGGGCCAGGCCGAGACCCAGCAGGCCGCGCCGAAGCCGGCCGCCAAGCCCAAGGCCACCAAGCAGAAGGCGGCCAAGCCGGCGCCGGCGCCGGCGGTGCCCGGCCAGTCCACCGAAAGCCAGTCGGGCAAGGCGACCACGCCGCCCGCCTCCGGCGAGTTGGGTGTGCCCACGGTCGGCCGGGCGCCGGCGGCGCCCAAGCCCAAGGTGGTGCCCGTGCCGGACATGCCCAAGCCCCTGACCAAGCCGGAGGCCACCCCCATCCCCAGCCATGCGGCGGAACCGGAGGGGGCAGCCCCGCCCGTCACCACGGACATCCGTCCGCGCGGCACCACCCATGTGGAGAAGGGCACGCCCGCCACCCAGGCCGACCACCAGACGGTGCCCTTCGCCGCCGGTTCCTCCACCCTGGACAAGAAGCAGGAGGCGGCCCTGGTGGCCATCGCCGGACGCCTGGGGCAGGACCCCAACCGCCGGCTGGAGATCCGGGGGTTCGCGCCCCTGCCGGCGCTGGACAGGGAGGCCGCCGCCCGGCGCCTGTCCCTGTTCCGTGCCATGGCCGTGCGGGACCGCCTCATGGCCTTGGGCGTGGCCAAGGAACGCCTGGTGATCTACGCCATGGGGTCGGTCAACGGCGACCAGGACGACAAGAACGCCGTGCGCGGGGCCGCCAAAGGCTCGGACCTGCCGGCGGAAGCCTTCGATCGGGTGGAGCTGACCTTCATCCACTAAGCACTCCCAAGCGGTCCGGGACGGTGGCAGCCGCCCGGTAAGCCGCGATAGCGATAAAGGAAAAAACGTGTCGCGCCCCACCCCCTATCTCTTCCGCATGTGCGTGTTCCTGGCGGCCATAGCCGCGGTGATGGGGGTGCTCTACCCGCAGGTGGAACGGTTCTTCATGGCCAACCCGGCCTTGAACGGCCTGATCCTGGGCGCGCTGGCCATCGGCATCCTTTACATCTTCCGCCAGGCCCTGATGTTGCGGCCGGAGGTGGAATGGCTTGAGACCTTCCGCAGCGGCGGCGCCACCTCTACCCAGCCGCGGTTGCTGGCCCCCATGGCCCATATGCTGGGGGATCGCGGCCGGGGCGGCACGACGGGCATAAACGGCAGCCGCCTGACCCTGTCGGCCATCGCCACCCGGTCCCTGCTGGACGGCGTCAGCGCCCGCCTGGATGAAAGCCGGGAAATCAGCCGCTACCTGATCGGGCTCATGATCTTCCTGGGTCTGCTGGGCACTTTCTGGGGCCTGCTGCAGACCGTCTCCACCATCGGCGGCGTCATCTCCGGCCTCAAGATGGGCAACGGCGACGCGGTCGCCATCTTCTCCGAATTGCAGCAGGGCTTGGCGGCTCCTCTGGCCGGCATGGGCACGGCCTTCAGCGCCAGCCTGTTCGGCCTGGCCGGGTCCCTGGTGCTGGGCTTCCTGGAGCTGCAGGCCGGCCAGGCGCAAAACCGCTTCTATATGGATCTGGAGGATTGGCTGGCCGGCTCCACCCGCATCGGCGGCGGCGGCCTGGTGGAGGTGGGCGACCAGCCCGTGCCGGCCTATATCCAGGCCCTGCTGGAGACCACCGCCGAAAATATCGAGAAGCTGCAGTATACGATGGCGCAGGGGGAGGACAACCGCCGCAACGCCAACAACCACTTGGTGGCGCTCACGGAACGGCTGGCCACCCTGTCGGACCAGATGAAGGCGGAACAGCAGCTGATGCTGCGCCTGGCGGAAGGCCAGATGGAGATGCGGCCGGTGTTGCAGCGCCTGGCCGACCAGCTGGGACAGGCGGGGGGCCTGGGCGGTGGCGGCATGGACGATGCCAGCCGCGCCCACCTGCGCAACCTGGATCTCTACCTCGCCCGCCTGGTGGAGGAGGTGGCCACCGGCCGCGTCCAGTCCACCCAGGAAATCCGTACCGAGATCAAGATCCTGACCCGCACCATCGCGGCGCTGGGCGAAGGGGCGGAGCGCTAAGCCATGGCGGGCATCGGCCGGCGGGCCTCGCGCCGCCATCTCGACATCTGGCCCGGCTGGGTGGACGCGCTCTCCTCCCTGGTCATGGTCATCGTCTTCCTGCTGATGGTGTTCGTGCTGTCGCAGTTCGCGCTCACCTCCCTGCTGCACGGCAAGGATGAGGCGCTGGCCCAGCTGAACAGCCGCATCGCGCTGCTGGCCGACCAGCTGGCCATGGAACAGGCGGACAAGGCCAAGCTGGCCGCCGACATGGCGACCCTGACGGAGCAGCTGCAGGCCTCGCTCGCCAAGAACACCCAGCTGCAGGCGGACCTCGACGCGGCGGGCAAGGCCAGGGACGACCTGGCGGCGCAAGTGCAGGCCCTGACCGATGCCGCCAGCGCCAAGCAGGCGGAACTGGACAACGAGAAGAACGTCAGCGCCCAGGCCAAGGCGCAAGTCGACCTGCTGAACCAGCAGCTGGCGGCGCTCCGCCAGCAACTGGCGCAGCTGAACGCCGCGCTGGCCGCGTCGGAGCAGAAGGACAAGGAACAGCAGGTCCAGATCGTGGATCTGGGCAAGCGCCTGAATGCCGCTCTGGCCGGCAAGGTGGCGGAACTGGCCCGCTACCGCTCCGAATTCTTCGGCAAGCTGCGCGAAGTGCTGGGCGACCGGCCGGACATCCGCATCGTCGGCGACCGCTTCGTCTTCCAGTCCGAGGTGCTGTTCGACAGCGGCAGTGCTGAGCTGGGCGACCGAGGCCGCAAGCAGCTGGCCAGCCTGGCCAAGACACTGCTGGACATCTCCAAGAAATTTCCCAAGGACCTGAACTGGATCCTGCGCGTGGACGGCCATACCGATGCCGTGCCCATCCACACCCCCGCCTTCGCCAGCAACTGGGAACTGTCATCGGCCCGCGCCACGGCGGTGGTGAAGTTCCTGATCCAGCAGGGTGTCGCGCCGGAGCGCCTAGCCTCCACCGGCTTCGGCGAGTTCCAGCCGCTGGAACCGGGCGACACCCCCGACGTCCGTGCCCGCAACCGCCGCATCGAGCTGAAGCTGGACCAGCGCTAGCGCTAATCTTCAAACAGCGCCTGTTCCTCTTTGAACAGGTTGATGAGGAAATCGGTCACCGTGCGGATGGCCGGTTCCTTGTCGTCCTGACGGCGCGTGACCAGCCATAGGGTGCGCGCCGGCGGCGGCGGGCCCAAAGGGCAGAGCACCAGGCCGGGTGCCATGCGGCCGTTGACATGCGGCAGCAGCGCGATACCGGCGCCGGCACGGGCGGCGGCGGCCTGCGCGAACTGGTTGCCGACGCGCACGGCGACGCGGGCGCGCGGAAAGTGCCGCGCCAGCCAGAGCGCCTCCGGCAGATGGCGGTTGGTTTCGTCGAAGCCGACGAAGGTGGGGGGCGCTCCCTCAGCCAGCCGCCGACACCAATCTTCCGTGGCATAAAAGCCGAAGGCCACGGCCACCATGGGCCGGGCGATGACGTCGCCATCCTGCGGGCGCGCCAGGCGCAGGGCGATGTCGGTCTCCCGCCGCTCCAGGCTCACAGCACGAATATTGGCGGCCACCTCGACATCCAGGCTGGTGTATCGCGCCGGCAGGCTGGCGAGACGGTCCACCAGGAAGCCTTGAGCCAAGCCTGGCGTGGTGTTGATGCGCACCAGCCCCCGGGGGCCCGCCTCGGCATCGCCCCGGCCCAGGGTGGCTGCGGCCGTTTCCATATCGGTGGCGGCGATCAGGGCCCGCTGGCCAGCCTGGCTCAGCGCATAGCCATCCGGCCGCCGTTCCACCAACCGCTCGCCCAGCGCCTGTTCCAGGGCCGCGACGCGGCGCGCCACCGTGGCGTGATTGACGGACAGGGCGCGCGCCGCCGCCGACAGGCTGCCGTGGCGGGCAAGGGCGATGAAGACGCGGACGTCTTCCCAATCGGGTGCTGTGCGAATTTGATCAGCCATTGTGAGAAACTAGCGAATTTTCTCGCAGACTGCGACCGCCTACCTCTGCCTCGTGCCGCGCGATTGCAGAGGAGACCTCGCGATGACCCCTTCCGGCTTGATGCTGACCTTGATCGGGGGCCCCACCACCCTGATCGAGGTCGGCGGCTTCCGCCTGCTGACCGACCCCACGTTCGATCCGCCGGGCCTGTATCGCGAAACGCCGGTGCGCTTCGAGAAGACGTCGGGTCCGGCCCTGTCGCCGGCCGAGATCGGTCCACTGGATGCCGTGCTGCTCAGCCACGATCAGCATTTCGACAATCTGGACAACAGCGGTCGCGCCCTGCTGCCCACCGTGCCCATCACCTACACCACCCCGGCCGGCGCCCATCGGTTGGGTGGCAACGCGGTGGGATTGGCGCCGTTCGAGACCCGCGAACTGTGGAGTGATGACGGCCGGCGCCTGTTCATCACCGCCACGCCGGCGCGGCACGGTCCCGTGGGGATCGAGCCCATTTCGGGCGATGTGGCCGGCTTTCTACTGGGGGTGGAGCGGCCGGGTGATGCCCTCTACGTCACGGGCGACACCGTTTGGTATGAGGGCACGGCTGAGGTCGCGCATCGGTTCACGCCCAAGGTGGTGATGCTGTTCACCGGCGCCGCCGAGCCGCGAGGCCGCTTCCACATGACCATGGACAGCAACGACGCGTTGGAGGCGGCGCGGGCCTTCCCCGATTCCGCCCTGGTCGCCGTCCATAACGAGGGCTGGGTGCATTTCAAGGAAAGCGCTGCCCAGCTGGCAGCCACCTTCTCCACCTTGGGCGTCGCCGCCCGCCTGACGCCCCTGGAACGGGGTATCGCCACCCGGTTCACGCTGTAAGCAGGGTCCCTTCCATATCGTGCTGACGACGTGACGGCGGGCAGCCGGCTCAGTTCCACACGCCCGCCAACTCCACCTCTTCCCCGCCCAGGCCGCGCTTGAAGGTGTTGATGCCTTCCACGTCCGGCGTCAGGCCGCCCAGGTCGAAGGCGACACGGCCTTGGGCCTTCAGTTCCAGGCAGGCCCGCCACAGCAGCAGGTGGTGGGCACGGGTGCGGCGGCCTTCCGGGCCGCTCCATCCCACCTGGTAGGTCGCGGCCACGCCGTGGCCGAAGATCAGCACGCCCGCCACTGGCTCGCCGTCCAACAGCGCGCGCAGGAGCAGCACGTCGCCGTCCTTGTGCATGGCGGTGCGCAGGCGGGTCAGCAGCTTGGTACTGGCGGCGCGGTACTTGCGCTCCTTACGGTCCGCCTCATGCTTTTCCAGCAGCCAGGGCAGGGTGGCGCCATCGCGGTCCACCTCCACCATCAGGCCCGATTTTTCGCCCTGGCGCAGCTTGTTGCGCCATTTGGGGTCCAGCCGTGCGCGCAAGGTCGCCTCATCCGGCGTCAGGTCCAGCCAGACGGTGCGGTAGCCGGGCCCGGGCTGATGACGCCAGCCGGCCCATGTCAGGGCCGTGGCGGCCAGCGGGCCGGCCGGTACCTCGGCGATGACACTGGGCCAGTGCAGCAGGCCCGTGGGGTAGGCCTGGCGCAACAGGCGATAGGCCACGCCCACGATGCCCCAGTCCTGTGCCTCCGGCACCAGCAGGGGACCCCGGTGGATCTTGGCGACGCGCACAGCCCGGGCCAGCCGCTTCTCCAACACCAGCACCAGGCCGATGGGCTGGCCATCCCGCTCGAAGATGCCCAGGCGCGGCTTCCATCCCTCCACCGTCATCATGGCGGTGGCGTAGCCGAAGCACTGCGTCAGGCTGCTGCGCGGCACTCGCTTCAGCAAGGCGTTCCATTCGCTGATGCGGGCGCCGTCCCAGCGCAGGGTGACGTTGGGCGCCGCGCCCGACGCCTTGGGTTCCGGCTTGGGCGCGGGCGTCACCGGGGGCGGGACTTTGGATTTTTTGACAGGGGTGGATTTGGCCACGGGACTCGACAGCGGCAGGTTGGAACGGTATGCCGCCCAGCATATCGCTTGTCGTGGAAGGACCACCAGCCATGAAGACCCCGACCCAGCCCTGGTGGCACCCCGATCGCATGGCCCGGCGCGCCACCAACCTGAAGGCGCGCGGCGCCATGACCCGCGCCCTGCGCCGCTGGTTCGAGGATGGGGGCTTTGAGGAGGTGGAGACGCCGGCCCTGCAGGTGTCCCCGGGGCTGGAGCCGCATCTCATGGCCTTCGCCACCGAACTGGTGGGCAGCCATCCCGACGACCGGTTGACCCTGCGCCTGCACACAAGCCCCGAATTCACCATGAAGAAGCTGCTGGTGGCGGGCCTGCCGCGCATCTTCCAGCTGGCGCATGTCTACAGGAATGGCGAGCGCTCCCCCACCCACAGCCCGGAATTCACCATGCTGGAGTGGTACCGGGTGGGTGCCGGTTACCGCGACCTGATGGACGATTGCATCGGCCTGACCCGGGTGCTATGCGCCGCCGCTGGCGTCGATGTCCTGCGCCGGGGCGACCTCACCTGCGATCCGCATGCGGAGTGGGAGGTGCTGACGGTGCAGGAGGCGTTCCGGCGCCATGTCGGCATCGACCTGCTGGCGACGGCGCCAGACCCCGCCCGGCCCGACGTGGCCCTGCTGGCCCAGGCGGCGGAGGCCGTGGGCATCCACGCCCATGACGGCGACAGCTGGGAGGACCTGTTCTTCCGCATCAGCCTGGACCGCATCGAACCGCATCTGGGCATGGGGCGGCCGACCTTCCTGACCGACTACCCCGTCTCCATGGCCGCCCTGTCGCGGCCCAAGCCGGAGGATGGCCGGGTGGCGGAGCGGTTTGAGCTGTACGCCTGCGGCGTGGAGCTGGCCAACGCCTTCGGCGAGCTGACGGACCCGGCTGTACAGAAGGCTCGTTTCGAAGCCGATATGGATTTGAAGCAGGCGTTGTATGGTGAACGCTACCCCGTCGACGCTGATTTCCTGGCGGCCCTGGAGTTCGGCCTGCCCGACTGCGCCGGCATCGCGCTGGGCTTCGACCGCCTGGTCATGCTGGCCACCAACGCGGCCGCCATCGACGACGTGCTGTGGGCGCCGGTGGCCTTGCCGTGAGGTGATTCGACTCGTTGGCGGGGCTGGCGTAAAATTACTGAATGGCGTGAGCAATGGAGGCGGTTGTGGATATTGCGATCAAAGAAGCCGAGGCTCAGCTTACTGACTTGGTGAACAAGGCTGTGGCGGGGGAGGATGTGGTGCTTACCCGTCAAGGCCAGGCGCTCGTCAGGCTGGTGCCGGTCACGCCTCCGCTCACCAAGGCGCAACAACATGCCCTGACGTTGGAGATTATTGCTGAGGCCCGCGCCAACCCTGTCAGCGGGCCCAACTCCGTGCGCAGCCAGGATTTTCTTTACGGCGATGATGGCTTGCCGGCATGACGACCATCGTCGTCGACACCTCCGCGATTATCGAGATCGCCTTGGGCGACCCTCTGGCCTTGGAATGCGCTGAGTGTTTGCATCGGGCGGATGGCGTCTTCATCAGTGTGGGAACACTGGTTGAAACGTTGATCGTCGGTCGGAGGCGGGGTGTCGGGGGGCGTGTGGATCGATTGCTGCAGGGCTGGCGGCTGACCGAAGTGCCTGTGACATCGGACGGGGCTCGGAAGGCTGCCGAGGCTTATGATCATTGGGGGCGGGGTATTCATCCCGCTTCGTTGAACATGGGCGATTGTTACGCCTATGCCCTGGCGAAGGAGATGAACCTGCCGCTACTCTTCGTCGGCGACGACTTTTCCAAGACTGACGAACACCCGGCGCTGTAGGCGCCGGGTGTTCGTCACGCCTCGGCGATGGCCTTGTTGAAGGCCCGCACCGCCGCACCCGGCCCTTCGGGATGATGCCAGACGGAGGAGACCACCGCCAGGAAGTCGGCGCCGGCGCGCACCAGGTCGCCGCAGTTGTCCGGCGTGATGCCGCCGATGGCGACGCAGGGGATTTCCATCATCTCCTGCCACCAGGTCAGCAGGTCGGGCGTGGCCCGATGCTCCGTTTCCTTGGTGCCCGTTGGGAAGAAGGCGCCGAAAGCGACGTAGTCCGCCCCGTCCTCGCCCGCCACCATGGCCAAGTGCCGGCTGTCGTGACAGGTGACGCCGACGATGGCGTCGGCGCCCATGATCTTCCGCGTCTCGCGATAGGGTGTGTCGGTCTGCCCGACATGCACGCCGTCGCAGCCCGTTTCCCGGGCCAGGCGGGGATGGTCGTTCAGGATGAAGGCGACCTCGCGGCTTTGCGCTACCGGGCGCAGCACGTCGATGGCGCGACGTACGGTGTCGTCGTCCACATCCTTCAGGCGCAGCTGGACGCAGGCGACGTCGCCCGCGTCCAGGGCCGCGGCCAATTGAATGGCGAACGCCGCCGGCTCCAGGGCCGGCGGCGTCACCAGGTACAGACGGCAATCAGCCTTCAAAAACTTATTCCTTGCCCTGGTAGATGCGAACGATCCGGTCCAGCAGGGCCAGCGCGTCCTCACGGCTGCGCTGGAAGCTGTTGCGGCCGATGATGGACCCGTTGCCGCCGCCGTCACGGATGGCGCGGGCGTCGTCGAACACCGCGTCCTCACCCTTGGCGGCACCGCCGGAGAAGACCACCAGGCGCTTGCCGTTGAAGGCCGAGCGCATGACGTCGGCCACGCGCTCGGCCTGGGTCGACCGGGCGATGCCCTTGGCCTCGTAGACCTTCTTGGACTCCTTGTTGCCCAGGTGGTCGGTGGCCAGCTTCACCTTGATGATGTGGGCGCCCAGCAATGCCGCCATGTGGGCGGCATAGGTGCTGATGTCGATCGCCAGTTCGGCGTCCTTGTCCAGATCACCGCCGCGCGGGTAGGACCACAGCACGGTGGCCAGGCCGCAGGCCTTGGCCTCGGCCGACAGTTCGCGGAACTCCTCGAACTGGTCGAACATGGCGTCGGAGCCGGGGTAGATGGTGAAGCCGATGGCGGAGCAGCCCAGGCGCAGGGCGTCGGCCACGGTGGCGGTCACCGCCTGGTCCGGTGCGTCGCCGCCGCGCGACAGGCTGTTGGAGCTGTTCATCTTCAGGATGGTGGGGATGGCGCCCGCGAAGGTGGCAGCACCCTGCTCCAGCATGCCCAGGGGGGCGGCGTAGGCGTTCAGGCCGGCGTCGATGGCCAGCTGGAAATGGTAGTGCGGGTCGTAGGCCGGCGGGTTTGGCGCGAAGCTGCGCGCGGGACCATGCTCAAAGCCCTGGTCGACGGGCAGGATGACCATCTTGCCGGTGCCGCCCAGGCGGCCTTCCATCAGGATGCGGGCCAGGTTGGCCTTGGTGCCGGGATTGTCGCTCTCGTACCAGGAAAGGATTTCCTTAACGCGGCGGGTCAGCTTCATGGTTACGGTATCCCCGAGTCTGTTTTGAGTGTTTGTGTTTATTGTACGCGTGATGCCGGGTTGATATCCCAGCATCGGGTGCTTGGCAATCTGCCCCAGGGTCGGGGCGAGATCATGGCAGATTTCCGCCAAAAGCGACGCGGGACTAGTGATCTTCCTGGGGCTGGGCGTCGCGTTATTGCCGGTTGCCATCGACATAGGCCGCCACCCGGTCGCGACCAGCGCGCTTGGCGGCGTACAGGCCGTGGTCGGCCCGGTCCAACAGCTCTTTCAGCGGCAGGGTGGGCGGGGCGGCGGCCACGCCGATGCTGACCGTCACGGCGACGACGCCCGCCCCCTCGATGTCATAGGGCGTATCGCCCACGGCGCGGCGCAGCCGCTCCGCCACCGCCAGGGCCGTCGTCTCGTCCACGTCCGGCATGAACAGCGCCAGTTCCTCCCCGCCCAGCCGGGCGAAGACGTCGGTCTTGCGCAGCAGGGCGCGGATGCGGGCCACCACGGCCAGCAGCACCTCGTCGCCCGCGCTGTGACCCAGCGTGTCGTTCACCTGCTTGAAGTGGTCGATGTCCATCATCAGCAGCGCGGCGGGCGTGTCCATCGGCCGGGCCAGGGTCAGCGCCGCCTCCGCCAATTCCATGAAATGGCGGCGGTTGTGGATTTCCGTCAGCGGGTCGCGGTTGGCTAGGTCCTTCAGCCGCTCGTTGGCGGCCAGCAGATCCCGGGTCTGGCGGGCCACCTGCTCCTCCAGCACGGCGCGGCGGCGGCGCAGGTAGGCGGTGCGGACCTGCACCAGGGCCACGACGCCGCCCAGCGCCAGCGCGACGGCGGCCAGCTTGGCCCACAGCGTCTGCCACCAGGCGGGCTGCACCTCGATGGACAGCGTCACGGGCGTGGACCAATCGCCCGCCCGGTTGCCCGCCTTGACCATCAGGCTGTAACGGCCCGGCGGCAGGTTGGTGTAGGCCGCCATGCGCTGCGTGGCGTCGGCGTCGGTCCAAGTCTCGTCGAAGCCGCGCAACTGGTAGGCGTATCGCATTTCCTCGGGGGCCGTGTAGTCCAGGGCGGCGAAGGAGATCTCCACGCTGCGGTCGCCGGGGGCGAGGCGGATGGGTGCCGGTGCCGCCATGGTCCCGACGGGCACGGGATGGCCGGCGACGCGCACGGCGGTGAAGACCACCGGCGGAGGCGCGCCATGCGGTTTGTAGCCATCGGGGTGCACCACCGTCGCGCCGCCGCCGCCGCCGAAGATCAGGCTGCCGTCGGGCAGGGCGGCGCCGGAATGGATCCAATAGGCGGGAATGGCGACGCCGTCGGCCCGCCCCAATGCCCGGGTGGCCCAGGTGTCGGGATCGATGATGGCCAGGCCGTCGGCCGTGCTGGCCCACACCCGGCCGCCGCCGTCCATCAGAAGGGTCCCGATATTGTCGTTGGGCAGGCCGTCGGCCATGGTCAGGCGCCGGAAGACGCCGCGGGGATGGTCCGTGTCCGCCGGCCGCTCCAGCACGCCGATGCCCCCACCCAGGGTTCCCAGCCACAACCGGCCGTGGCGATCGACCAGCAGAGTGGTGATCAGATCCGCCGGCAGGGAGCGGGGGTCGGACGGGTCGTGCAGATAATGGCTGAAGGCGCCGGTGACCCCATCCATGCGATCCAGGCCGTGCCGGGTGCCCACCCACAGTCCGCCGGCGCCATCCGGCAGCATGACGTTGACGCTGTCGTCGACCAGCGAGGCCGGGTCGTCAGGGCTATGCCGGAACACCTTGGCTTCGCCCGTGGCGGGGGTGTAGCGCACCAGGGGGCCGGCGGCGAACCACAGGACGCCGCCCTCCGCCAGGCCGTAGATCATGGGGCTGACGACTTGGCCGGGGAAGGGATGCTGTTCCAGCCGGCCGCTGCGGGGATCATGGCGGAACAGGGCGCGCCCCGCGCCAGCCCCCAGCCAGACCCCGCCATCCGGGGCGCCGGTGATGCTGACGACACCACCCGCCGGCAGGTCGGCCACGCGGGGCAGCGGCGTGACCGCGCCGACAACCGGATCCAGCAGAGCGGCGCCGTGATCCTTAAAGCCCATCCAGGCCCGGCCGTCGGGGGTGGTGGTGATGCCCAGGACGTTCGCGTCGGGCAGGCCGCCCGCGCTTGAGTCGGGCAGCAGGGTGTCAACGGCGTCGATGCGCAGGTCTGTGCGGCTGACACCCATGTTGGTGGCCGCCCACAGCAACCCCGTGCGGTCACGCATCAACGCGTGGACGCTGTCGTCCCCCAGGCTGGTGGGGGTCAGGGGATTATGGCGCAGGGTGCGCAGCGCGCCGGTGGCGGCGTCGATGATGGTGATGCCGCCGGCCACCCGGCCCACCCAGATTTCGCCCGGCCGCCCCTCGGTCAGGCAGAACACCAGCGGACCGCCCAGGGCCTGGGGGTTGGCCTCCGGCACCAGGCGGGCGGCCTCCCAGGTGGTGGCGGAGACGGGCAGCACCCGGCCCAGGCCGGAGCGTACGGTGGCGAACCATACCCGTCCGGCGCTGTCCTGTGTCAGGGCGATGACCTCGTCCGTCACCGCCTGGCCATGGGCGTCCAACAGGGGGACGGCGGTGAAGGCGGCGGCGCCGGGTTCCCGGCGCATCAGGCCGGTGACGGTACTGACCCATAGGCTGCCGTCACTGGTGCGTAGTAGGGCGCGGACGCGATCGCCGGGGGCCGAGGTGGCGTCCCCGGCTCGGTGCGCCTCCCGCGTCACCGTGCCGGCGGCATCCACATGTTCCAACCCCGAGTTGGTGCCGGCCCACACGCCGTCGCCGCCATCACTGACCATGCTCAGCACGCCGCCGCGCGCGGGCAGGCCCGCCGGTTCCGGAAACTCCTGGAACTGCCCCGTGGCGGGATCATAGCGCGCGATGCTGCCGGTGGCGGTGGACACCCACAGCCGGCCGCCGGCGGCGGGAACCAGGGCGGTGATGACGTTGCCTGGCAGGCTGCCGGCTGTGCCGTCCTGGTGTTGGAAGGTGCGGAAGCGGTAGCCGTCATAGCGGGACAGGCCGCCTTGCGTCCCCACCCAGATGAAGCCGTCGCTGTCCTGCGCCAGGGCCATGGCGATGGGGTGCGGCAGGCCGGCCTCGCGGCCGACATTGCTGAATAGGGTGGCGTGCAGCCGCTCCCACCCTGCGGATGTCGCGCCGGCGGTGGTGGCAATGACCAGGGGCGTTACCGCAAGAATGGTCAGGATTTGTCGTAATTGCCGCACAACGGTTCCCTAAATCCCGGCAACATCCGCCACGCCGCTAGATGTACACGCGGCCAAGCCTTCCGGATAGGTCGATTGACGATGAATCGCCAGGTTGATGACTAGGCGCGTGTCGATATGGACACTGAGGTCGCTGCTGCCAATTTTAAATGGACGGCACTTAACAGAAAGTGAATTCACTCAATATTGGCGAATGACAATAATGGTCAGCTGGCTTTGAGGGCTGAATGTTAGGGCTGGGTCAGCCATGCTCGGCAGGCCGCCACCGGGTCGCGCCAGCCTCTCAGGTCCAGGGCATCGACCCCGTCCGCCGGATGCACTCGGGCGCCCCGGGCCCGGGCGATGTCGGCCAGGCGCGCGGCGGCGGCCGCGTCGCCGGAAAAGGCGATGTCGGGGATGCCCAGCGCCAGCGCGGCCAGGGCGTGGCCGGCGGCATCGCCGCAATCCAGGACGGCCGTCACTGGTGCCCCGGGAAACTCCGCCGTGATGGCGTCCAACAGGGCGCGCCAGCCACCGGCGCCCAGCGCCCTGCCGGCGTCCGGCGCGCTGACCAGCCGGACGGGCGCGCCATCGGCCGCCACCAAGGCGGCGCGGGCGTCATCCAGGCACAGGACGCGGATGGGGCGGTTCACGGCGGTTCCAAATCCTCAAAGAAAAAGGGCGCCCCGACCTTGCCGGAGCGCCCCTCATCCTAATCAATCCCCTATGGGATCAGCCAACCTTGTGCAGGGCGACGGCGGTGTCGCTCATACGGTTGGAGAAGCCCCACTCGTTGTCGTACCAGGTCATGATGCGCACGAAGGTGCCGTCGATGACCTTGGTCTCGTTCAGCGCGAAGATGGACGAGTGCGGGTCATGGTTGAAGTCGGTGGACACCAGCGGCTCCGCATAGACGCCCAGGATGCCCTTCAGCGGGCCCTCGGCGGCGGCCTTGATGGCGGCCGAGACTTCCTCGACCGAGGTGGCCTTCTTGGCCACGAACTTGAAATCCACGACCGAGACGTTGGGGGTGGGGACGCGCAGCGAGGTGCCGTCCAGCTTGCCCTTCAGCTCCGGCAGCACCTTGCCCACGGCCTTGGCGGCGCCGGTGGAGGTGGGGATGATGTTCAGGGCAGCGGCGCGGGCGCGATGCAGATCCTTGTGCATCGTATCGACCGTGTTCTGGTCGCCGGTGTAGCTGTGGATGGTGGTCATGAAGCCGTGCTCGATGCCGATGGCATTGTTCAGCACGTAGGCCACCGGGGCCAGGCAGTTGGTGGTGCAGCTGGCGTTGGAGACGATCTTGTGCTCCGGCGTCAGCTTGTCGTGGTTCACGCCGTAGACGACGGTGATGTCCTCATCCGTGCCGGGGGCGGAGATAAGCACCTTCTTGGCGCCGGCGGTCAGGTGCTTGGAGGCGCCTTCGCGCGAGGTGAAAATGCCCGAGCATTCCATGGCCACGTCGATGTCCAGGTCACCCCAGGGCAGCTTGGACGGATCGCGTTCCTGCACGACCTTGATCGTGTGGCCGTTCACCACCAAGTTGCCGTCCACCACCTCGACCGTGCCGGGGAAGCGGCCGTGCACGCTGTCGTACTTCAGCAGGTGGGCGTTGGTCTTGGCGTCGGCCAGGTCGTTGATGGCGACCACCTCGACGTCCTTGCGGCCGCTCTCGTAAATGGCGCGCAGCACCAGACGGCCGATGCGCCCGAACCCGTTGATGGCAACACGAACAGCCATGTGTCTTCCTCCGACATCGTTGAACCGCCCGAGGGACCGGGCCGGCTATGCTGAAACCTTGAAGATGGTAAACGTCACGCCGTCGTTTTAGGCGCTATGGGGCTTGCATGGCAGGCCTACCATAGTGGGACGTCTCATCCGGACGCTCGTGTCAAAGCGGGGACCCTGGTTTGGTTCCCGGGGCCCCGCCTTGGGTACTCACTCAGAGACGGGCCTTGGCGGCCGCGACCACGCCGTCGACGGTGATGCCGAAGTGCTGGTACAGCTCCTTGTACGGCCCCGACTCGCCGAAGCCGGGCATGCCGACGAAACCGCCCTTGGGGCCGATCCAGCGGTCCCAGCCCATGCGCACCATGGCTTCGACGCCGACGCGGACCACGTCGTCACCGCCCAGCACCCGGGCTTGGTAGGCCTCGCCTTGTTCCACGAACAGCTCCCAGCTGGGCATGGAGACGACGCGCGTGGGCACGCCCTCGGCCTGCAGCACATCGCGTGCCTGCACGGCGATCTCCACTTCCGAGCCGGTGGCCAGCAGCACCACCTTGGCCACCCCGCCTTCAGCCTCGCGCAGGACGTAGGCGCCCTTGGCGGTCAGGTTCTCGTCGGTGTGCTCGGTGCGCAGCGTGGCCAGGTTCTGGCGGGTCAGCGCCAGGACCGACGGGCGGGTCTTGGACCGCAGCGCCAGCTGCCAGCACTCGGCCGTCTCCACCTGGTCGGCGGGCCGGAAGACCAGCAGGTTGGGGATGGCGCGCAGTGCCGCCATATGCTCCACCGGCTGGTGGGTGGGGCCGTCCTCGCCCAGGCCGATGCTGTCATGGGTCATGACATGCACCACGCGCTGCTTCATCAGGGCACCCAGGCGAATGGCCGGGCGGCTGTAGTCGGCGAAGCACAGGAAGGTGCCGCTCAGCGGGATCAGGCCGCCGTGCAGGGCCATGCCGTTCATGGCCGCGGCCATGGCATGCTCACGCACGCCATAGTGGATGTAGCGGCCTTCGTACTTGTCGCGCTGCAGGCTGACGACACCCTTGGTCCGGGTGTTGTTGGACCCGGTCAGGTCGGCGGAGCCGCTGATCAGTTCGGGCACGACGTCGAAGATGGCGTCCAGCACGTTGCCCGAGGCCTGGCGGGTGGCCACGCTGGGGCGGGCCTCGCTGGTGGCGCGCTTGAAGGCGGCGATGACGGCGTCCAGCTCGGCCGGCGCGTCACCCGACTGGGCGGCCTTGAAGGCGGCGCCCAGGCTGTTGTCGGCGGCGGCCAGGCGCTGGTCCCAGGCGCTGGCGGCGGCGGCACCCCGGGCGCCGTAGTGGCGCCAGGTGTTCAGGATGGGGGCCGGGATTTCGAAGGGGCCATGCTCCCAGCCGTAGGCGGCGCGGGCGCCGGCGATCTCGGCCGCACCCAGGGGCGAGCCGTGGCTGGAGTTCTTGCCGGCCTTGGTCGGGGCGCCCAGACCGATGGTGGTGCGGCAGGCGATCAGCGACGGGGTGCTGGTGGTCTTGGCCTGGGCGATGGCGGCGGCCACGGCCGCCGGGTCGTGGCCGTCCACGGCCTGCACGTCCCAGCCATAGGCGACGAAGCGGGCCTTCACGTCCTCGGACAGGGACAGGTTGGTGGGGCCGTCGATGGAGATGCTGTTGTCGTCCCACAGGACGATCAGGCGGTCCAGGCCCAGGTGGCCGGCCAGCGAGGCGGCCTCATGGCTCACCCCTTCTTGCAGGCAGCCGTCGCCGGCGATGACATAGGTGTGGTGGTCGACCAGCGCGTCGCCGAAGCGGGCGTTCAGGTGACGCTCCGCCAGGGCCATGCCAACGGCGGTGGCGATGCCCTGGCCCAGCGGGCCGGTGGTCATCTCGATGCCGCGGGCCATGCCATATTCCGGGTGACCGGCGGTGCGGGCGCCCAGCTGGCGGAACTTCTTGATCTGCTCAAGGTCGATGTCCTCATACCCCGTGAGGTAGAGCAACGCGTAGATCAGCATGGAGCCATGGCCGGCCGACAGCACGAAGCGGTCGCGGTCAGCCCAGTCCGGGCGCTTGGGATCGAACTTCAGGAACTGGGTGAACAGCACGGTGGCGACATCGGCCATGCCCATGGGCATGCCGGGGTGGCCCGACTTGGCCGCTTCCACGGCATCCATGGCCAGGACGCGGATGGCGGTGGCGAGATCCTTGTGGGGAACGCCCCCGACGACATCTCCGGTTGCGGGCTGGGACGACATGGGCAAAGGGCCTTTCATCAAGCGGATGCGCTGTGCTCAGAAGGCCGGAAAGGGGCAGCCGTTGGGGCTCCGTTCCGGCGGATTCGGCCGGGAAAGCCGCCACGGGAAGGGCATTCCCAGGAGACGATCCAGGGCCCGATGCTCCCGATGAGTTGCGCCGCCGCACCGCCTTCTTTAAGGGCGTCGTGCGCGCACAGTCCAGGCGCGAGGGGCGGGCGGCACCATGACCGCCACCGCCTGCCGCGTCAAGGTCCGGGGCCCTCCGAAAACTGCAAGCGCGGCCAGCGTTAACGCCTGTATCCGGCGGGCCTTTCCCGCCGCGCTTCGCCATTCATGATCCTGTTGCCCCGGCGCCGGCGCCTAATCATCTGTCGGCGCGGTTTTTTCGCTGGTCCCGACCGCTTTCTTTCTTTATTCGACGCCAGAGCTTATCCATCTTATTTGCACCCGACCTCCCTTCCATTGGCTATCGGACCCGTCTCGTCCCATGGAACGACTGAAGACCGCGCTGGAACGTCTGGATGCCGCCGTCCTTGTGCTGGACGGGGCGCTGGAACGACGGCTGGCGCAGCCCGCGGCCGTTGCCGGCGACGTCGATGAGGCGGCCAAGGCCCGCATCGCCCAGCTGGAACGGGCGCTGGCGGCGGCGGAAGGGCGGGAGCAGGGTGCCAAGGCCGCGACCGCGGCCTTGTCGGAGCGGCTGGACCGGACCATCGGCCAGTTGCGTGCGGTGCTGGAGGACTGATTAGAAGATGGCCCGCGTGGACATCATCCTGAATGGACGCCCCTATGGCCTGGCCTGCGACGATGGCCAGGAACAGCGCCTGCGCGAGCTTGGCTCCTATGTCGATGCCCGCCTGCGGGAGGTGGCGCATGACGCTTCCGGCGGCAGCGAGACGCAGCTGCTGGTGCTGACCGCCCTCATGCTTGCCGATGAGATTTTCGACCTGCGCGCGGAGTTGGGGGGGCCGCGCCGGCCCGTGCCGGCCCCGGTGCAGGAGGCGACCCCTGCGCCCCGCGCAGAGGACGATAGCGTCATCGCGGCCGTCGATAGCCTGGCCAAACGCATCGAAGACATTGCAGCGCGGCTTGATCGCTCCTAAATTAGTTTTCTGGAACGGGGCTGCGCGGTTCGACAGGATGCTTTATCCCCAGGGCCGATACCCAATCCTCTAGGGGGCTGTCCCTGCCGACGCCGTGGTGTCGGACATATGGCTCCCACCTGCCTTGGCAGGCCGTGGAGGATACGCTTGTCCATCGGCCGTCGCGGCTCCTTCCAGACCTTATCCTTCATGTCCTCCCCTCCCGCCCCGCATGATGCCGGGGCCTGTCCTTTGAGGGACCTTATCCGCCCGTGACCGCCGCATCCTCCCGTACCCACGACGTTTCCCCGGCCCCTGGTACCGCTACATCGGTCACGGGTCCGGCGGCCCTGCTGACGGAGGAGGCGGCGCGCGCCGCCAAGAAGGCGGTGCGGGTTTCGGCCCGCCGGGTGCGCGCGGAGCTGGAACTGGACCGTGCCTCGGCGTCCAAATCGCTGGCCGACAATTTCTTGGGCGCGCTGCCCCAGATCACCGACGGCCTGGCCCCGGTGGGCCTCACCATCGCCTTCTATTGGCCCGTGGGGGATGAGATCGATCCCCGTCCGCTCATGCACCGGGTGGTCGCGGCCGGGGTGAAGGCGGCGCTGCCCGTTTGCCAGGCCAAGGGCCAGCCCTTGCTGTTCCGCCGCTGGCTGCCCGGCATCCTGCTGTCGCCCGATGTGATGGGCGTGCCGGCGCCGATGGAAGAGGCGGCACCCGGTGGCGGTGCCGTGGTGCCCGACGTGGTGCTGGTGCCCCTGCTGGCCTTCGACCGCCGGGGGCGGCGCCTGGGCTATGGCGCCGGTTTCTACGATCGTACCCTGGCTCTGCTGCGGCGCGAGCATGCCATCCAGGCGGTGGGCATCGCCTTCGCCGATCAGGAACTGGACAAGGTGCCCTGCGACGCGCATGACCAGGGCTTGGATTGGATCGTCACCGAGCGCTACGCCGTTCGGGCCGGGCAGCGGCGCAAGCGCTGACCGCTTTCGGGGTTGAGGAAGTCATGCGTCTGTTGTTCCTGGGTGACGTGGTGGGCCGCAGCGGCCGTGACGGCGTGTTGCGGCATCTGCCGGACTTGCGCAAGGCGCTGGCGCTGGACTTCGTCATCGTGAACGGCGAGAACGCGGCCGGCGGCTTTGGCATCACCGAGAAGATCGCGCAGGAGTTCTTCGCCGCCGGCGTCGATTGCCTGACCACCGGCAACCACGTCTGGGACCAGAAGGAACTGGTGGGTCAGATCGACCGCCTGCCCAACGTGTTGCGCCCTCTGAACTATCCGGAGGGCACGCCCGGTCGCGGCGCCTCGCTGCTGCCCACCCGTGACGGCCGGCGCAAGGTGCTGGTGGTCAACGTCATGGCCCGCCTGTTCATGGATGCCCTGGACGACCCCTTCGCCGCGGTGGAGAAGGTGCTGCGCACCTATCGCCTGGGCCCCAACGCGGCCGACGCCATCGTCATCGACGTGCATGGCGAGGCCTCGTCGGAGAAGATGGCCATGGGCCATTTCTGCGACGGCCGCGTCAGCTTGGTGGTGGGCACCCACACCCACACGCCCACGGCGGACACCCAGATCCTGAACGGCCGCACCGCCTATCAGACCGACGCCGGCATGTGTGGCGACTACGACAGCGTCATCGGCATGAAGAAGGAGGCGGCGGTGCTGCGCCTGACGCGCAAGCTGCCGACCGACCGCCTGACTCCGGCGGAAAACGATGCCACCGTCAGCGTTTGCGGCGTGTTCGTGGAAACGGATGATCGCACCGGCCTGGCCCTGCGGGCCGAGGCGGTGCGCGTGGGCGGCCGCCTGTCGCAGGCGATGCCCAAGCTGGCCTGAGTCGGCCGCACTTTCGCCCTGTTGCCTGCCGCCTTTCCGGTTAGCATTGCAGAAACCTCCTTGGCGCCGCCGCCGGAATTCCGCCATAAAGCGGCCGTAACTCGGACGGAAAGCACGGTCCTGTGACAAGCCTGTGGCAAGCTTCGCCCCCAGGCCTGTCCCTGGGCGTGCCTGTTGCCACAACATGTGGTACAAGCTGCCCGGATATACCCCCGCTCAACCCCATATAGAGTTCAGGGTCCCATGGCTGGACATTCACAGTTCAAGAACATCATGCACCGCAAGGGCGCCCAGGACGTCAAGCGGTCCAAGCTGTTCAACAAGCTTGCGCGTGAAATCACCGTGGCCGCCAAGGCGGGCCTGCCCGATCCCAACCATAACCCGCGCCTGCGCGCCGCCATCCAGGCCGCCCGCGTGCAGAACATGCCGCGCGACCGCATCGACCGCGCCATTAAGCAGGGCACGCCCGGCGCTGGCGACGACACCAATTACGATGAGGTGCGGTACGAGGGCTACGGCCCCGGCGGCGTCGCCCTGATCGTCGAGGCGCTGACCGACAACCGCAACCGCACCGCCTCGGAAGTGCGCTCGGCCTTCTCCAAGCACGGCGGCACGCTGGGTGAGACCAACTCGGTCAGCTTCATGTTCAACCGCATCGGCCTGATCACCTATCCGGCCAGCGTGGCGGATGCCGACACCGTGCTGGAGGCCGCCATCGAGGCGGGCGCCGACGATGTCAGCAGCGATGAGGAGAGCCACTCCATCATCACCGGCGTCGACAGCCTGGGCGAGGTGCGCGACGCGCTGGAAGCCAAGTTCGGCGCGCCGGAAGGCGCCAAGCTGACCTGGCAGCCGCTGAACACGGTGGCCCCGTCGGAAGACGCGGCGCAGAGCCTGCTGAAGCTGCTGGACGTGCTGGACGACAGCGACGACGTGCAAAACGTCATCGGCAACTTTGAGCTGTCGCCGGAGCTTCTGGAGAAGCTGGGCTAAGCCGGACGGGAAGGGGGACGGCGGCCATGGGGGATCGGTCGATCCGCGTGCTGGGCCTTGATCCGGGCTTGCGCAACATGGGCTGGGGCGTCATCGACGTTTCCGGCAACCGGTTGACGCATGTCGCCGACGGGGTCGTGCATTCCGACGACCGGGACGACCTGGCCCGCCGTCTCGTCACCCTTTATGAGGGGCTCCAAGACGTCATCCGGACCTGGACGCCGGACGAGGCGGCGGTGGAAGAGACCTTCGTGAACAAGAACCCCGTTTCAACCCTGAAACTGGGGCAGGCGCGGGGGATCGCCCTGCTGGCCCCGGCGCGGGAGGGACTGTCCGTGTCGGAGTACCCGCCCAACCTGGTGAAGAAGTCGGTGGTGGGCGCCGGCCACGCCGACAAGACGCAGGTGCAGGCCATGGTGCGCATGCTGCTGCCGGGCTTCCAGCTGTCCAAGGCGGACGCGGCCGACGCCCTGGCTGTCGCCATCTGCCACGCCCACCACAGCCAGACCCGGCGCCTGGTAGGCGGCATCATGGCGGGGGCGGCGCGATGATCGCGAAACTAAAAGGTCTGCTGGACAGCACCGGCCTGGACTGGGCCATCATCGACGTGGGCGGGGTAGGCTATCTCGTCTCCGCCTCCTCCCGCACCTTGCGCCGCCTGGGCGGGGTGGGGGAGGCCGTCTCGGTCCTGACCGAGATGTGGGTGTCGGAAGACAAGATGCAGCTGTTCGCCTTCGCCGACGTGGCGGAGCGGGACTGGTTCCGCCTGCTGACCACGGTGCAGGGTGTGGGCGCCCGCGTCGCCTTGGCCGTGCTGTCCGTGCTGTCGCCGGAACAGATCGCCCAGGCCCTGATGGCCCAGGACAAGACCGCGCTGACCCAGGCTGACGGCGTGGGGCCCAAGCTCGCCACCCGCATGATCAGCGAACTGAAGGACAAGGTGCCGTCGCTGGCGCTGGCCCCCACCTTGGCCGGCACGCCGGCCGGGAAGACGGACGCGGCCGCCGCGCCCGCCGCCAACGGCGCCGTGGCCGATGCCGTCTCCGCCCTGGTCAACCTGGGCTACAAGCGGCTGGAGGCCTTCGCCGCCGTCACCACCTGCGCCGCCCGCCTGGGGCCTGAGGCCGGCGTTTCCGAACTGATTCGCGCCGGTCTCAAGGAACTGAGCGCATGAGCGGCCCGGAGTCGGACCGTCTGGTGAGCCGCGAACGGGCCGCGGGGGATGGGCAGGACGTGTCGCTGCGTCCCTTGTCCCTGGCAGATTTCACCGGCCAACGCCAAGTGCGCGAGAACCTGTCCATCTTCATCCAGGCCGCCCGCTCACGGGGCGAGTCGCTGGACCATGTGCTGCTGTTCGGCCCGCCCGGCCTGGGCAAGACCACCCTGGCCCAGATCGTGGCGAAGGAGATGGGGGCGGGGTTCCGCGCCACCTCCGGCCCGGTCATCGCCAAGGCGGGCGACCTGGCGGCCCTGCTGACCAATCTGCAGCCGCACGACGTGCTGTTCATCGATGAGATCCACCGCCTGTCGCCGGCGGTGGAGGAAATCCTCTATCCGGCCATGGAGGATTTCCACCTGGACCTCATCATCGGCGAGGGGCCGGCCGCCCGCTCCGTCCGCATCGACCTGCCGCCCTTCACCCTGGTTGGCGCCACCACCCGCTCCGGCCTCATCACCCGCCCCTTGCGGGAGCGATTCGGCATTCCCCTGCGCATGCAGTTCTATGAGCCGGAGGAATTGCAGCTGATCGTCAGCCGCGCCGCTCGCCTGCTGGACATGACGCTGCTGCCAGAAGGGGCGCTGGAGATCGCGCGCCGCTCGCGCGGCACGCCCCGCGTGGCCGGCCGCCTGCTGCGCCGGGTGCGCGATTTCGCCGCCGTGGCCGGCGCCACCGAGATCGACGCCCGCGCGGCCGACATCGCCCTCACCCGGCTGGAGGTTGACCGCCTGGGCTTCGATGCCATGGACCGGCGCTATCTCAATTGCATCGCCAACAATTACGGTGGCGGCCCGGTTGGGGTGGAGACGCTGGCGGCCGCCCTGTCGGAACAGCGCGACGTGCTGGAAGAGGTGATCGAGCCCTATCTGATCCAGCAGGGCCTGCTGCAGCGCACCCCGCGCGGCCGCCTGCTGACCGACATGGGCTATCGCTATCTGGGCCTGCCCGCCCCTGCCACCCCGGCGCGCCAGCTGGACCTGCTGGGGCCCATGGATGTGGAAGGGCCGGACGCGGAGGAGGGGCCGGATGTCTGAGGCCCTTGACCTGCTTGGGGGCCATCTCTCCGGCCACATGGTGGGCGACGTCCACCACTTCCCCGTCCGTGTCTATTACGAGGATACGGACGCCGGCGGCATCGTCTACCACGCCAACTACCTACGCTATGCCGAGCGGGCGCGGACGGAGATGCTGCGGGTGCTGGGCGTGCCGCATGCGGAGCAGGTGGCGGCGAGCGGCGTCGCCTTCGCCGTGCGTCGCTGCATGATGGATTTTCTGGCGCCGGCCCGGCTGGAGGACACACTTCTGGTGCGCAGCCGCATCACCAGTGTCACCGGTGCCACGGTTTTAGCGGAACAGACCATATACCGGCCACAAAGTGGTGGCATCGTGCCAGCCGGCCAGGCCACGGAAGACGATCGGGTCCTGGTCCGGCTGACTTTGAAACTGGCCTGCATCAACGCCCAAGGAAGGGCGGTGCGGGTCCCAACGCCGGTGGCGCAAGCCTTCGCCCGTTTGGGTGCCAGCCGCGGAAGCGGCGAGGAAAAAGACCGTGGCGCCGGCGAAAAGATCAATTCGAAGGGTGACGGCGCGTCGGCGGACGCCCCGTCTGAAGAGTGAGAGTGGCGATGCAGCATCAGATCATGAATTTCGTGGCCTTGGGCGCCAATCCGGCGGCGGACCTGTCGGCCCTCAGCCTGTTCATGACGGCCAATTGGCTGGTCAAGGCCATCATGCTGGGGCTGCTGGCGGCCTCGGTCTGGGTGTGGGCCATCATCTTCGACAAGTCGATCAAGCTGCGCCGCATGAAGGCCGCCGCCGCCGATTTCGAGGAGCAGTTCTGGTCCGGCGGTTCGCTGGACCAGCTGTATGAAGAGGTGGGCAAGGCCCCCGGCGATCCGCTGTCCGCAACCTTCGCCGCCGGCATGCGCGAATGGCGCCACGCCAATGAGCGCGGGCTGACCTCCTCCGGCGCCATGCGCGCCAACCTGGCCCAACGCATCGAGCGCGTCATGTCCGTGACCGTCAGCCGCGAGATGGCGCAGACGGAACGCTACATCACCGTGCTGGCCACCGTCGGGTCCAACGCCCCCTTCGTCGGCCTGCTGGGTACGGTGTGGGGCATCATGCACAGCTTCACCAGCATCGCGGCGGCCGGCAACACCAGCCTGGCGGTCGTGGCCCCCTCCATCGCCGAGGCGCTGTTCGCCACGGCCCTGGGCCTGGTGGCGGCCATCCCGGCCAGCATCGCCTACAACAAGTTCTCTTCCGACATCGCCCGCTTCGGCGACCGGCTGGACTCATTCGTGACAGAATTCAGCGCCATCCTGCAGCGCCACCTGGAAGAGCGGGGCTGACATGGGCGCGTCGCTATCGGGAAAGCAGTCCACCGGCCGGGGGCGGCGCCGCGCCCGGCCCATGGCCGACATCAACGTGACGCCCATGGTGGACGTCATGCTGGTGCTGCTCATCATCTTCATGGTGACGGCACCCCTGCTGACCGTGGGCGTGCCGGTCGACCTGCCCAAAAGCAAGGCCCCGGCCATCCCCGGCCAGGACGAGCCGCTGGTCGTATCCATCCGCGACAACGGCGACGTCTACCTCAACGAGACCAAGACGGACTTGACCGACCTGGTGCCGCGCCTGGAAGCCATCAGCCAGAACAACGCCGACGCGCGCATCTTCGTGCGAGGCGACAAGTCCCTGGCCTATGGCCGCATCGTCGAGGTCATGGGGGCGATCAGCAGCGCCGGCTACAAGAAGGTGTCGCTGATCGCGCAATTGCCTGACACCCCGGCCCGTCGCTAGCAGGAAGCCAGACCGATCCCATGCGTCCGGCCATCATCTTTTCCGTCGTCCTGCACGTCGCGCTGCTGCTGCTGGCGATCCTTGGCCTGCCTTTGCTGAAAAGCGAACCGCTGGTCATGTCGGAGCCTGTGGCGGTGGAGATGGACATCAGCGAGCTGACCAACACCTCGGTCAAGCCGCCGGAAACCCCGCAGCCGCCGGCGCCCAAGGCGCCCGAGCCGCAGCCCGACCCGACCCCGCCCACCCCGCCGCAGCAGCAGGCCGAGGCTGAGCCGACTCCGCCGCCGCCGGAAAAGGTGCCGGAGCAGCCGACCCCGCCCGAGCCGCCCAAGCCGGAACCGCCCAAGCCCGCGCCCACCCCGCCGCCCCCGCCGGAGCCCGAGGCCCTGCCCATCAAGAAGATGGAGGTGCCCAAGGTGGAAGAGCAGAAGACGGTGGAGCTGGAACAGCCCAAGCCCGTGCCGAAGCCGGAACCGAAGCCCGAGCCGCCCAAGCCGGAACCCAAGAAGCCTGAGCCGCCGAAGAAGGATACGCCGTCCCTGGACAGCATCCTGAAGAACGTGGACAAGCTGAAGGAAGACAAGCCCAAGGACACGGCGAAGGACACCCCGGCGAAAGACACGCCGAAGACACAGCAGACCTCGGTCGCTCAGCCTCAATCCGACCATCTTTCGGCGTCAGAACAGGATGCCCTGCGCTCGCAATTGGCGGGTTGCTGGGCAGTGCCGGCTGGCGGCAAGGATGTGGACAAGATGAGCGCCGACATTCGCGTCACCTTCGACAGTTCCATGCGCGTCACCAAGGTGGACTACGTGTCCGGCAACGGCTCGCTGTCCAACCCAACGTACCGCAGCTTCGTGGAAAGCACCCTCCGCGCGCTGCAGAAGGATCAGTGTTCGACCTTGCGCCTGCCCAAGGAAAAGTACGGCGGGGCCGGGTCCATCGTGTTCACGTTCAGCCCGAAGGACATGTTCTGATGACCACGCGACAGACGCTAACCGCCTTACGGCGCGCCATCGCCCTGGCTGCCGTGATGATTATGGCGGTCGCGGTTCAGGCCAAGGCCGAGCTGCATCTCGATATCACCACGGGCAATGTCCAGCCGCTGCCCATCGCCGTCACCCAGTTCTATGGTGAGGCGGTGGGCGCGCAGATCGCCAACGTGGTCGAGGCCGACCTGGAACGCTCCGGCCTGTTCCGCCCGCTGGACCACCGCGCCTTCATCCAGACGCCGGACCAGCTGGCCAATGGGTTACCGCGCTATGGCGACTGGAAGGTCATCAACGCCCAGGCCCTGGTCAGCGGCACCGCCAGCGTGCAGCCCGACGGCCGCCTGAAGGTGGAATTCCGCCTGTTCGACGTGCTGGCGCAGCAGCAGCTGACCGGCCTGGCCTACTTCACCCAGCCCGACGGCTGGCGCCGTATCGCCCACATCATCGCCGACGCCATCTATAAGCGCATCACGGGCGAGGATGGCTACTTCGACACCCGCATCGTCTACATCGCCGAATCAGGTCCGGCGACGGCGCGGCAGAAGCGGCTGGCCATTATGGACCAGGATGGCGAGAACAACCTGTATTTGACCGATGGCCGGGTGCTGGTGTTAACGCCGCGTTTCTCGCCCACGGCTCAGGAAATTACATACCTGAGTTACTTCAACAACAGGCCTAGGGTGTACATCTTCAATGTGGACACCGGCCGGCAGGAAGTTTTGGGTGACTTCCCCGGCATGACCTTCGCCCCGCGTTTCTCGCCCGACGGCAACAAGGTCATCATGAGCCTGGCCCAGAACGGCAACACCGACATCTATCTGCTGGACCTGCGCACCCGCCGACAGACCCGCCTGACCGACAATCCGGCCATTGACACCGCGCCGTCTTTCTCGCCCGACGGAAGTAAAATTACTTTCGAATCTGATAGAGGCGGAAGTCAGCAGATCTATACAATGAATGCTGATGGCACGAATGTTCAGCGCATTACTTTCGGTGCCGGCAAGTATGGCACGCCGGTGTGGTCGCCCCGCGGTGACCTCATCGCCTTCACACGGATCAACGGTGGCCGGTTCTCAATCGGCGTGATCCGCCCCGACGGTTCCGGTGAGCGTGAGCTGAGCACCGGTTACTTGGTTGAGGGCCCGACCTGGGCGCCCAACGGCCGTGTCCTGATGTATTTCAAGGAAAAGCCGACGGGTGAAGGCGGCCGTCAGCGCCAGGTCCGCCTCTACTCCATCGACCTCACCGGACGCAACGAACGGCAGATGCTGACGCCCACGGACGCCTCCGACCCCGCTTGGTCGCCCTTGATTCCGTGATAAGCCCACAGTACTTTCGCAGCGCAAGAGCGACGTAAGACTTGTCGGTCTACAGAGACGGGAATAAGTGGCGGTGGCGGCTTGACAGCTGCCGCCGCCACCTCACTTCAATCGAGATCGCGGTCGCGATAATAGCAATCCCACTTTAAAGTTGTCCGTAGGGGGTCTCAAACTATGCGCATGAACTATCTGAGCCTGTGTGCTGCTCTGGCCCTGGTGGCCGCTTGCTCCTCCACCCCGGAGAAGAAGGCTGAAGTCGCCACCGGCGGTACCGCCACCACCACCACCACGCCGCCGGCCGCCAAGCCGACCGGCCCGGTCCCGGGTTCCAAGGAAGACTTCGTGGTCAACGTTGGTGACCGCGTGTTCTTCGGCTACGACAAGTTCGACCTGACCCCGGAAGCCACCGCGACCCTGGATAAGCAGGCCGCCTGGCTGAAGAAGTATGGCCAGGTCACCATCACGATCGAAGGCCACGCTGACGAGCGCGGCACCCGCGAGTACAACCTCGCCCTGGGTGAGCGTCGCGCCAACGCCGTGAAGAACTACCTGACCGCCACCGGCGTCGACCTGGCCCGCGTGCAGGTGATCAGCTACGGCAAGGAGCGTCCCGCCGTCCTCGGTTCCAACGAGGCCGCCTGGGCGCAGAACCGTCGCGGCGTGACGGTCATCAACTAAGCTGCCCCATCCGGGTGGTTGGTTAAAAGGGCGCCGTTCGACCCCGTGGGGATCGAACGGCGCCTTTTTTCTTGGTGTCCGCTTTACTGTCCGCTTACTGGGCGAATAGTACTTTTGGCCAGAGTAATACTGCTTATGAGGTAAATGGGCCCGCGGACGCCCCTTCCGGGCGGGCGGGTCCCGCGCTAAGGTCGCGCTTGGCGGGCCGCCGGGCCCTTGCCAAGCTTGTCTTCCGTTCCCCGCTGATTCTTCCCCGGAACCGATCCATGACGCCGTCGCTGTCGTCCCCGACCCTTTCCCCTTCCCACAACCGTGGCGGCCGCCGCTGGTGGCAGGGCGCTTCCCGTTGGATGGCGCTGTGCAGCATGGCCGCCCTGGTCGCCGTCCCGCTGCTCACGCCGGCGCCGGCCGGGGCGCAAAGCCGGGACATGCAGGATCTGCTGAACCGCCTGTCCCGCCTGGAGACGGACGTGCAGACCTTGTCGCGGGACGTTTACCGCAACGGCGTCAAGCCCTCGGGCCCCATGACCGGCACCCCCGGTGGTGGCGGCTCGTCCGCGGCGGCGGAGATCGAGGTGCTGAAGCTGCAGATGGAAACCCAGACGCAGCAGCAGACCGGCAAGTATGAGGAGCTGGCCTACCAGGTCAGCCAGATCAAGGAGCGGCTGGACAAGCTCTCGGCCGACATCGACCTGCGCCTGCAGAAGCTGGAGGACAAGGCCGGTATCGGCCTGGGCGCCTCCACCGGTGGCGGCGATGCCGGCACCCCACCGTCATCCGACCTGAAGGGCGGCGGCAAGCCGCCGCTGCCCGGCACCGACACCGGCCCGGTGCCGCCCCCGGGCGGGGCCAAGGGCGGCGCCCCGGCCACGGCGCCCGCCGACTCCGGTGGCACCCTGCCGGCCGGCCCGGCGCAGGACCAGTACGACTACGCCTTCAACCTGCTGCGCCAGGGCGACGCCCCCAACGCGGAAAAGGCCTTCACCCAATTCCTGAAACAGAACCCCGACAGCCCGCTGGCCTCCAACGCCCAGTACTGGCTGGGGGAGACCTTCTATATGCGCGGCAACTACAAGTCCGCCGCCGTGGCCTTCGGTGACGGCTACAAGAAGTACCCGAAGAGCAACAAGGGCGCCGACTACCTGCTGAAGCTGGCGCTGTCCCTGGACGGCCTGGGCGACAAGGCCAGCGCCTGCGTGGTGCTGAAGCAGCTGGACGCCGACAAGGACGCCGCCCCCACGCTGAAGCGCCGGGGCGAGGACCAGAAGAACCGCCTGGGCTGCAAGTAAGAGGGAAAGGGGGGCGCCATGGGCGACGGCCGGGCGCCCCCCGCATCAATCATGGAGGCAGGCGAGTCGCGGGGCGTGGTGATCGACGACGCCCGGTTCGCGCACCTTTTGGCCCCATTGGGCCCGTTTGAGACCGCCCCCACCCTGGCCGTCGGCGTTTCAGGCGGCCGCGACAGTTTGGCGCTGACCCTGCTGGCCGACCGCTGGGCGCGCGCCCGGGGCGGCCGGGTCGAAGCCTTCACCGTGGACCACGCCCTGCGGCCGGAGTCGGCGGCGGAGGCGGCGCAGGTCGGCCGCTGGCTGGCGGCGCGGGACATTTCCCACACCATCCTCACCTGGACGGGCACCAAGCCCACCACCGGATTGCAGGCGGCGGCGCGCCAAGCCCGCTATGACCTGCTGGCCGCCGCCTGCCGGGCACACGGCATCCTGCACCTGTGCCTGGCCCACCATCGCGAGGATCAGGCGGAAACCGTGGCGCTGCGTCAGGCGGGCGGCAGCGGGGCGGACGGGCTGGCCGGCATGGCCGTCGCCCGCGCCCTGGCCGATGTGCGCCTGTTGCGCCCCCTGCTGACCGTCAGCCGCGCCGATCTTGGCGCGACCTGCCAGGCCTTCGGCCAGCCCTGGATCGACGACCCTTCCAACCTTATGGAGCGTTATGCCCGGGGCCGGCTGCGGCGCCAGGGCGTGCCGCTGGGCGACCTGCTGGCCCAGGCGGCGCAGGCGGGCCAGGCGCGGGCGGCGTTGGAGTCCGGCCTGGCCGATGCCGTGGCCCGCCATGTGCTGCTGGCGCCCGAAGGCTATGCGGTCCTGGACGCGGATGCCCTGTGGACGCTGCCCCGGCCCGTGGCCCTGCGTCTGCTGGCCGGCCTGGCGGCGGCCGTGGGTGGCCAGCCCTACCTGCCGCCGGCGCAAGGGGCGGAGCGTCTGCTGGCGGCCTTGCCCGGCTTGTGGGGGCCCGGGGCCGGGGCTTTGGCGCTGACCCTGGCCGGCGCCCAGGCGCGGCGGCTGGGCGGTACCGGGGACCGGCGACGCTTGTTGTTGTTGCGCCAGGCGGGACGCATGGCGCCGCCGGTCCCGCTGACGGGTGCGGCCTGCCGCTGGGATGGGCGTTTCCAGGCGGTCGGGAACCGCGGGGAAGCTGGGTTGGCGCTGGGCGCCCTGGGCTCGGTGGAGGCGCGCCGGCTGGCGGCGCTGGATCTGCCGGCGCTTGTCCGGATTCCCAAGGCGGTTTGGCCCACCCTGCCGGCCCTGCGCCGGGACGGACTGTTGGTGGCGGTGCCACATTTGGCCTGGGCCGTGGAGCCGCTTTCGACGGGCGAGGGGATGCCGGCGGGGGGGCTAACCTTGCCCCGGCTGGCGTTCCGCCCGCTGTCGCCCCTGGCACCTCCCCCGTTTTTGCCGCCTATGGAGGCCGGCCTAGACGTGATGGCAGTTGTCTCAGACGCCCGCGTCATTATCTAATGGAAACGGTCCCGGTGGATATCCGCATGAAATGCGCGAAATCGGCCGGGCGGGCTGCGACCCCCGCCATTGAAACCGGCCATGCGGGCCGGGTGGCAGGGCGCGGTTGGTCGAGGAAAGGCTGAGAGACGTGAACAACTTCGGTAAAAATTTGGCGCTGTGGGCTTTTATCGGCGTCTTGCTGTTCGTTCTGTTCAACCTTTTCCAGACTTCCACCAATCGGACGACGCAAGCCAGCATCCCCTTCAGCGAACTGCTGGAAGAGGTTGATCGCGGCACCGTCGCCGACGTGACGATCAAGGGCCCGCAGGTCACCGGCCATTACCGCGACAACCGCACCTTCTCGACCTACGTGCCGCCGGAAAGCAATCTGGTGACCCGCCTGGCCGACAAGAACGTGAAGATCACCGCGGTGCCGGACGACAGCGGCAACCCGACCCTGTTCAGCATCATCATCTCGTGGCTGCCCATGCTGGTCCTGATCGGCGTGTGGATCTTCTTCATGCGCCAGATGCAGTCCGGCGGCGGCAAGGCCATGGGCTTCGGCAAGAGCCGGGCCCGCCTGCTGACCGAGAAGGTCGGGCGCGTCACCTTCGACGACGTCGCCGGCATCGACGAGGCCAAGCAGGAACTGGAAGAGATCGTGGAGTTCCTGAAGGACCCGCAGAAGTTCCAGCGCCTGGGCGGCAAGATCCCGAAGGGCGTGCTGCTGGTGGGCCCGCCGGGTACGGGTAAGACGCTGACGGCCCGCGCCGTCGCGGGTGAGGCCAACGTGCCGTTCTTCACCATCTCCGGCTCCGACTTCGTGGAAATGTTCGTTGGCGTGGGCGCGTCCCGTGTGCGCGACATGTTCGAGCAGGGCAAGAAGAACGCCCCCTGCATCATCTTCATCGACGAGATCGACGCCGTCGGCCGCCACCGTGGCGCCGGCTTGGGCGGCGGCAACGACGAGCGTGAGCAGACCCTGAACCAGCTGCTGGTCGAGATGGACGGGTTCGAGGCGAACGAGGGCGTCATCCTCATCGCCGCCACCAACCGCCCCGACGTGCTGGACCCGGCCCTGCTGCGCCCCGGCCGCTTCGACCGTCAGGTGGTGGTGCCCAACCCCGACGTGCAGGGCCGCGAGAAGATCCTGAAGGTCCACATGCGCAAGGTGCCGCTGGCCCCTGACGTGGACGCCCGCACCATCGCCCGCGGCACCCCCGGCTTCTCCGGCGCCGACCTGTCCAACCTGGTGAACGAGGCGGCCCTGCTGGCCGCGCGTGCTGGCCGCCGCGTGGTGGGCATGGGCGAGTTCGAGGCCGCCAAGGACAAGGTCATGATGGGCGCCGAGCGCCGGTCCATGGTCATGACCGACCGGGAAAAGAAGCTGACCGCCTATCACGAGGCCGGTCACGCCTTGGTCGGCCTGTTCATGCCGGAGAGCGACCCCTTGCATAAGGTCACCATCGTGCCGCGCGGCCGCGCCCTGGGCGTGACCATGAGCCTGCCGGAGCGTGACAAGTACGCCTATTCCAAGATCGAGCTGGAATCTAAGCTGGCCATGATGTTCGGCGGCCGCGTGGCGGAAGAGCTGATCTTCGGGGCGGAGCAGGTGACCACCGGCGCCGGCAACGACATCCAGCAGGCCACCAACATGGCCCGCCGCATGGTGACGGAGTTCGGCATGAGCGCGCGGCTGGGCCGGGTGCGCTACAACGCCAACGAGCAGGAAGTGTTCCTGGGCCATTCCGTGACCCAGCAGCAGAACATTTCCGAGGCCACCTCTCAGCTGATCGATGAGGAAATCCGCCGCATCATCGAGGAGGCCGAGGGCCATGCCCGCCGCATCCTGACCGAGCACATGGACGACCTGCACAACGTCTCCAACGCCCTGCTGGAATACGAGACGCTGTCGGGCGACGAGGTCCGCGCCCTGCTGCGGGGCGAGAGCATCGTGCGTCCGGAATCGACGGAGCCGCCCAAGGTGCCGCCGCGCGGCGTCGGCCGCCGCACCTCGGTGCCCACCACCAGCGGCACCACCAGTGCCGAACCCGGCCCCTTCACGCCGGAGCCACAGCCCGGGACCTGACCCGGCCGCACCCCCTTCCCAGAACCCCCGGTCGCCCTCGCGCCCGGGGGTTTTGTTTTTTCGGTGGCGCTCCGCCGTGGGGCAGGGCTGTCGCCAGGGCGGGTGACGCCGACGCGGGCGGGGGACTAGGATCGCGGCAACGCGTGAGAGGGTTTCATGCCATCCGACCTGCCTTCCGTTTCGTTGGACCCGTGGGCTTCCGGCGCACCCGTTGCCGCCGAAGGCGTGTACCTGACCCCTGTGGGGCTGTTGTCCGGCTTGCATGCCCCCGATGGCCATCCGCTGGCGGGTACGGCCTTGTCCTTCACGCAGGTGGAGGTGGCAGTGCGGCGCCCTGATGCGGTTGCCCGCAAGGTGATGGAGCCGCGCGATTTGGTTGCCTGGGCCGCTACAGCCGGGGTGGGCGAGGCTGTCGGCCGGCGCCTGGCCGCCTTGTCAGCGCCGCGCCCGGCCTTTGCCGGCCTGGACCTTTCCCGGCCCTTGGTGATGGGCATCGTCAACGTCACGCCCGACAGCTTCTCCGATGGAGGGGACTTCGCCGCCGCCGATGCCGCCATCGCGCACGGTCAGGCCTTGATGGCGGCCGGCGCCGACATCCTGGACATTGGCGGTGAAAGCACGCGACCGGGCGCCGCCCCGGTGTCGCCGGAGGAGGAGGCCGCGCGGGTGGTGCCCGTCATCCGCGCGCTGGCGGCGGCGGGGGCGGTCATCTCCGTCGACACCCGCCACGCCCCGGTCATGGCGGCGGCACTGGATGCCGGCGCCCGCATCATCAATGACATCAGCGCGCTGGAGGGTGATCCCGACAGCCTGGCCCTGGTGGCGGCGCGCGGCTGCCCGGTCGTGCTCATGCATATGCAGGGCGACCCCCGCACCATGCAGCTGGAACCGCGCTACGCCGACGCCGCCCTGGATGTCATGGACTATCTGCTGGCGCGGGTGGAGGCGTGCGTGGCCGCCGGTATCCCCCGTGCACGCATCGCCGTCGATCCCGGCATCGGCTTCGGCAAGACGGTGGAGCATAATCTGGACATTCTGCGCCACACGGCGCTCTATCATGGCACCGGCTGCGCCCTGCTGGTGGGCCTGTCGCGCAAGCGATTCCTGGCGGCCCTGTCGCGGGGGGAGGCGCCGAAGGACCGGGTGGCCGGATCGCTGGCCGCCGGCCTTGCCTGCCTGGACCGGGGCGCGCATATCCTGCGGGTGCATGATGTAGCCGAAACGGTGCAGGCGCGGGCCCTGTGGCAGGCGCTGAACGGCTTCGATATTTAGACTTCTGATGGCGTGAAAGACGATGGCGCGTAAACTCTTTGGTACCGACGGCATCCGGGGCACGGCCAATACCGAGCCCATGACGGCGGAGACGGCCCTGAAGGTGGCCATGGCGGCCGCCCTGCAGTTCCGCCGCGGCAACCACCGCCACCTGGTGGTCATCGGCAAGGACACCCGCCTGTCGGGCTATATGCTGGAACCGGCGCTGGTGGCCGGCTTCGTCTCCATGGGCATGGACGTGACCCTGGTGGGCCCCATGCCCACGCCCGCGGTGGCCATGCTGACGCGGTCGTTGCGCGCCGACATGGGCGTCATGATCTCCGCCTCGCACAATCCCTATTACGATAACGGCATCAAGCTGTTCGGGCCGGATGGCTACAAGCTGTCCGACGAGGTCGAGGCCGCCATCGAGGCGCGCATGGTGGAGGGCTTCGCCGGTGATCTGGCCGGCGCCAAGGATTTGGGCCGCGCCCAGCGCCTGGACGACGCCATCGGCCGCTATATCGAGCAGGCGAAGGCCACTTTCCCGCGCGGCCTTCGCCTGGATGGGCTGAAGATCGTGGTCGATTGCGCCAACGGCGCCGCCTACAAGGTGGCGCCCAAGGTGCTGTGGGAACTGGGGGCCGAGGTCATCCCGGTGGCGGTGGCGCCCGACGGCTTCAACATCAACAAGGAGTGCGGCGCCACGGCGCCCAAGGCCATGCGTGACGCCGTGGTGGCCCATGGCGCCCACTTGGGTATCGCCCTGGACGGCGACGCCGACCGGCTGATCCTGGCGGATGAGACCGGCACCCAGATCGACGGCGACCAGGTCATGGCCTTGATCGGCTGCGCCTGCGCCGATGCCGGCACCCTGCGCGGTGGCGGCGTGGTGGCCACGGTCATGTCCAACCTGGGCCTGGAATTGCACCTGAAGGGCCGGGGCCTGAGCCTGGCCCGCACGCCGGTGGGCGACCGCTATGTCGTGGAGCATATGCGTGAGCATGGCTACAACGTTGGCGGTGAGCAGTCCGGCCACATCGTCCTGTCCGACCACGGCACCACGGGCGACGGCTTGGTGGCGGCCCTGCAGGTGCTGGCCGTCATCCAGCAGTCGGGCAAGCCGGCGTCGGAGGTCCTGCGTGTCTTCCAGGCCCTGCCCCAGGTGCTGAAGAACGTGCGGTTCGAGCCGACGGGCGGCACCACGCCCCTGGCCGCCAGCGCCGTTCAGGACGCCATACGCGCCGGTGAAGCCCGGCTGGGCGGCACCGGTCGCGTCCTGATCCGCAAGTCGGGCACCGAGCCGCTGATCCGGGTCATGGCGGAGGGCGACGACCAGGGCCTGGTGACGGCGGTAGTGGACGACATCGTCGCCGCCATCAAGGACGCCGCCCCGGCGCCCGCCTCCAAGGTCGCGGAATAAAGCCGTGCGCGGCCGTGTCCTGATCGTCGCCGGGTCCGACAGTGGCGGCGGCGCCGGCATCCAGGCGGACATCAAGGCGGTGACGGCGCTGGGCGGCTACGCCATGACGGCGGTGACGGCCCTGACGGCGCAGGACACCCATGGCGTCCAGGCGGTGATGCCCGTTCCGCCGGAGTTCATCGCCCTGCAGATGCGGCTATGCCTGGCCGATATCGGCGCCGACGCGGTCAAGACCGGCATGCTGGCCTCCGCCGAGGTCATCGAGACGGTGGCCGAGGTACTGAGCGAGGTGGGCGTGCCCGCCCTGGTGGTCGATCCGGTCATGGCGGCCAAGGGCGGCCAGCGTCTGCTGGAGGATCGCGCCCTGTCGGTGGCGATCACGCGGCTGTTGCCCATCACCACGCTGCTGACCCCCAACACGGTGGAGGCGGCGGCCCTGACCGGCCTTCCCCTCGAAAGTTTCGAGGGGGATAGCCTGGACGGCATGCGCCGCGCCGCCGACCGCCTGCTGGACTTCGGCACCCAGGCCGTGCTGATCAAGGGCGGCCACCGCGCTGGCCCGGTGGTGACCGACCTGCTGGTCACCCGGGGTGGGGAACACAGTTACAGCGCCCCCCGCTTCGACAGTGTGCACACCCACGGGACCGGCTGCACCTTGGCGTCGGCCATCGCCTGCGGTTTGGCCCAGGGGCTGGCCGCGCCCCAGGCGGTGGAACGGGCGCACGCCTACGTGCAGGCGGCCATCCGCACCGCGCCCGGCTTCGGCGGCGGCCATGGCCCGCTGAACCACACGCACACGGTCAGGCCGTTTCCCTAAACAAAACTATCGCCCATGGCGGCGGGCTCTGAGAGCAGGTTGGCCAGGATGCGCAGGCCCTGGTCCAGCACGTCCACCCGCTCCACCCCACCGATGCAGACGCGCACGGCGTGCGGTGTGTCGCCGCGGGCCACGGCGAAGGCGTCGGCCGGTGTGACGCGCACGCCCCGGCTCAGCAGCGTGCGGGCGAAATCCTCGCGTCGCCAGGGCTCGGGCAGGGGCAGCCACAGGTGCGGGCAGGCGGGATCGGAGGGGACGCCAGGCAACAGGCTGCGGGCCTGAGCCTGCCGGTCCGCTACCAGGGCGCGGCGCTGGGTGGCGCTCTCCAGTGCTGCGCCGGACAGGATGAACTCGGCCGACAGCTCCGCCCCCAGCGGGTTGACGCCCAGCAGGGTGGCGCGCAGCAGGGTGCGCACGCGGTCCATCAGGGCCGGCGGGCACAGCAGGAAGCCGGTGCGCAACCCGGGCATCAGGTTCTTGGACAGGCTGGTCAGGAACAGCACCCGCTCCGGATCCAGCGCCGCCAGGGGCGGCGGGCCGGCGTCGTCGGCCAGGAAGCCGTAGACATCATCCTCCACCACCCGGATGCCGGCCTGTCGGCAGACGGCCATCACCGCCTGGCGGCGGTCGGCCCCTTGCGTCACCGTGGTGGGGTTGTGCAGGCGCGGCATGCAGTAGAGCGCGTGGGCACCATGGGCGCGGGCCGCCTGCTCCAGCGCGTCGGGCAGCAGGCCCCCGTCATCCATGGCCACCGGTACCAACCGCAGGTCCAGCAGTCCGGCCAGGGGCTTCACCGCCGGATAGGACAGCTGCTCCACCAGCAGGCTGTCGCCGGGCCGGGTGATGGCGGCCAGGGCTAGGTGCATGGCGTTCTGCCCCCCGGCGGTGGGCAGCACTAGGGCCGGGTCAACCGTCAGGCCCGTGGTCTGGGCAATCCACGCCGCCCCCGCCTGGCGGTGGCGAGCGCTGCCGTTCACAGGCGGGTAGTGCATGAGGCCCGACAGGTCGTTACGCGACGCCAGGCCCAGCAGCGCCTGGCGCAGCCGTTCCTCGTTGGGGTGCTGCGCCAGGGCGTTGACCGAAAGATCAATGACGCCGGTGTTGTCCACCGGTGCCTCCGCCGGCCGAGGGTCGCGCACGAAGGT
The DNA here is from genome assembly GCF_007828035.1 of Nitrospirillum amazonense. Classification (GTDB taxonomy): domain Bacteria; phylum Pseudomonadota; class Alphaproteobacteria; order Azospirillales; family Azospirillaceae; genus Nitrospirillum; species Nitrospirillum amazonense. The sequence goes on from NZ_VITV01000005.1 coordinate 506,569, forward strand.
GCCGCGCCCGACCTCCCCCCCGATCAGACCGCTGCGCTCGGCTTCCGCGTAGGCGCGGGTGACCGTGCCCACGGTGACGCCCAGGCGCCAGGCCAGGTCCCGATGGGTGGGCAGCTTGGCGCCAATGGGCAGGACGCCGCTACCGATGTCGTCCTGCAGGGCGGCGGCGATGGCGCGATAGCGCGGACCCGGGCGGTGGGAGATGTCGGGCAGCCAATGCGGCTGTTTCTCGGTCATTGTCATGGCGACAATATCGATATTGATGGAGATATATCTCTGTTCTATTCCGGAATTGTCCCCATTGTCATCCGCCTTCATGCGCTGACACAGTCATTACCGCCCTACCGGAGGAGGTTTTCCCATGCGCCTGCCCATCTATCAGATCGACGCCTTCACCAGCGCCGCGTTCGGCGGCAACCCCGCCGCCGTGGTGCCGCTGGACGCCTGGCTGCCGGATGCGACGCTGCAGGCCATCGCCATGGAGAACAACCTGTCGGAGACGGCCTTCTTCGTGCCGCCGGGGCCGCAGGATGACGGCGCCTGGGGCCTGCGCTGGTTCACCCCGGCGGTGGAGGTCGACTTATGCGGCCACGCCACCCTGGCCACCGCCCACCTGATGATGACCATCCTGCACCCAGGCACGGAGCGCGTGGTGTTCCGCACCCAGAAGGCCGGCTTGCTGACCGTGGTGCGGGAGGAGGGAAGGCTCACCCTGGACTTCCCCGCCCGCCCGCCTCAGACACCGGATAGGGTGCATGAAGGCCTGGTCGCGGCCCTGGGCGGGCCGGCGCCCGCCGCCATCCTGGCCGCCCGGGATTACCTGGTGGTCTACGACGATGCCGCCGCCGTGCGCGCCTTGACCCCTGACATGGCCGGGCTGCTGGGTATCGACCGTTTCGCCGTCATCGTCACCGCGCCGGGGGATGAGCCGGGCGTGGATTTCGTTTCCCGCTTCTTTGCGCCGGCCAAGGGCGTGCCGGAAGACCCGGTGACGGGGTCGGCCCACTGCACCCTCATTCCCTATTGGGCGCAGCGTCTGAACACCGACCGGCTGTCCGCCCGCCAGGTGTCGCAGCGGGGCGGGGCGCTCACCTGTCGGCTGGAGGGCGATCGTGTGCGCATCGGCGGCGACGCTGTCCTGTTCCTGGAGGGCTATATCCATATCTGACCCTGCGCCCGCCGGTTCCGAGCGTCGGCCCACTGCTTCTCACTGGAAGGGGGAGCGGTCTATGCCGTTCAGCCGATTGATCCAGCCCCCATCTTTTGGGGAGGATGCCCGAATGCTTCGGAGTCGGAAGGGGTATGGCGTCGGTTGGTCTGCCCCCAACTGATGGTTTGACCCTTCCGCTCCGGGTGACCCCGACCACAGGGTGCGAAATCCGCCCGTTTTCGTCGGCATGCCGGTTACGGAAGGGGTGGTTGCGGACATAGCCGTTTACCCGGCCCTGTGGATGCGGGATGATGCGCGACGCATTCATAAAACCGGGCGTTCAAGCTGTATTAACACTACGGCCGCGCCCAGCTATTCGTTGGAGCCAGGGTCCCGGTGGAAAGGCAACAGCAACTGGTCGGAACGGTGAAAACCGCGTTCGAGCTGCACAGCCTGCACAATGACCAGTGGCTTCTGGTCAAGGAAGGGCCTGACCTGCGGCAGATTGAGCCCGCAGCCGCCCTGCTGATCGACCGCAAGGAGGTCGACGGCGTTCGCATCGTGCGCCGCCGCGATTACCTGGACCACGACTTCAAGAGCCACATCACCGTGCGCAAGCGCTTGCGCCCCGGTGTGGCGGAAACCGACCCGCTGCAGATCGCCAACCCCGGTCGCGACGCCTCCTGGTGCGACAAGCCGGAGGATTTCACCGGCGACGTCCAGCGGCAGGTCATCCGCGGCCTGTTCGCCCGCTATCTGGACGATGTGCGCGTGACCCCGCTGGAAGTGCTGTATTACGAGGCGGCGGCCCGCGCGCTGGACAACGCCGGCACGCTGGTCCAGGGCGCGCTGCAACGCCTGGCCAGCCAGCAGGTGCGCGGCAGCCAGCAGAGTGCTGTGTCGCGCATGAAGGAACTGATGGCCATGGTGGACGACGGCCTCAGCCGTCTGTTGGCCAAGGCCAAGGGCAACCCCGTGCCGCCGCTGGCGCCGGGTGGCCTGAAGGCGTTGTCGGACAAGCTGGCCGCCGGCGGGGCGGATCCGATCCCCGGCCTCTATCGCGCCACCGCCGCCTATCTCGCCGGCTGCAAGAGCTGGATGGAAAAGCTGGATCGGCTGTTCCGCCTGTTCAGCCCCGAGCTGACGGTGCGCGAGATGCGCATCATCGACAGCATCGCCGCCGAGATCATGGGCTCTTCCCTGGCCTTGCGCGAACTGGTGGGGAAGGAGGCCGACCGCATCGAGCTGGTGCTGAACGCCATCAACCTCTACGTCGGCAAGCTGGGCAAGCTGGGCAAGGTGGAGATGGACGCCGCCGCCAGCCACCTGCCGGGCGTCATCACCCTGTCGGAACTGTTGGCCCAGGGTGTGCTGCCACGCACGTTGGCGGAACTGCGCCTGGGCTTGCTGCGCCACCTGCACGCCCGCCTGCCGTTCCATGGCGAGCGTAACATCCAGGATGAGTTGCGCGCCCTGGTGCGCATCCAGGACCACCTCAAGGTCACGGCACCCACCCTGGTGAATGACGAGGAAATCCAGGAAGCCATCGCGCTGCGCGCCGACAAGCTGATCCAGCCGGAAGCCATGTCGGACGTCATGGCCCTGGCCCGGGGCACCTATTCCAAGATCAACCTGATCCTGAGCCTGGTGAACATGGCGCCGGGCCGCCAAGCCAAGGCCAAGCTGGCCCCCTACCTGCGCTCCCTCATCGTGCCGGACGACATCGTCTGGGACATGGGCTGCCAGAATCGGCGCATGGACATCATCCAGCCGCTGAGCGAGCTGTCCGACCGCATTCAGAACGCCGGCCTGCCCGAAACCTCCAAGCGGGAGATGCTGGACATTCTGGACAGTGCCCTGTTCGAGACGGTGCGGACGGAGATCGTCGGCAACCAGGCCATGGGCTTCGCCGACCGCATGCTGGCCCTCATCAACACCTGCGGCGGCCTGCCGGAGGGCAGGGCCCGCACCTTCGCCAGCGAGACGCTGACCACGGCCCTGCGCCGGCCGGAGTTCATCCTGAACTACCTGGAGCGATTCGAGAGCGCGACGGAGCGGCGGGATAACTATTTCAAGCTGTGTGAGAATTTGGCCGCGAGCCGCCTGGTTCCCCCGGCCCTGATACCCCACGCGGCGGCCTGATCGCGGCCCCCCAGCCTCCATCCGAAAGGATATTTCGCGGTTCGTTCTGGCATGGCAGCAATGTGTCGCCGCCATGCCGTCATGATTGACGTTCTTGCGCGGCGACCATAATGTCCGCGGCGGGACACGCCTCCCCAACGAGGCGCAACTATTCTGCAAGGAATAGCATCATGACCGTACCGCCGAAGCCCGAGAGCCGGCCGTCGAATCCGAATTTCTCCTCTGGTCCTTGCGCCAAGCGTCCGGGTTGGACGCTGGAAGCCTTGAAGGGCGCCCTGGTGGGCCGCTCGCACCGGTCCAAGCCCGGCAAGGCCAAGCTGCAAGAGGTCATCGACCGCAGCCGCGCCCTGCTGAACATCCCGGCCGACTACCGCATCGGTATCGTTCCGGCCTCCGACACCGGCGCTGTGGAAATGGCTCTGTGGTCGCTGCTGGGCGCCCGTGGCGTCGACATGGTCGCCTGGGAAAGCTTCGGCAAGGATTGGGTGACCGACGTTGTGAAGCAGCTGAAGCTAGCCGACGCCCGCACCTTCACCGCCGGCTATGGCAAGCTGCCCGACCTGACGCAGGTCGATTTCAAGAACGACGTGGTCTTCACCTGGAACGGTACCACCTCCGGTGTGCGTGTGCCCGACGGTGAGTGGATCGCCGCCGATCGCGAAGGCCTGACCATCTGCGACGCGACCTCCGCCGCGTTCGCCATGGACCTGCCCTGGGACAAGCTGGATGTCGTCACCTGGTCCTGGCAGAAGGTGCTAGGCGGTGAAGCGGCCCATGGCATGCTGGTGCTGAGCCCCCGCGCCGTCGCCCGCCTGGAAAGCTATAAGCCGGCTTGGCCGCTGCCCAAGATCTTCCGCATGACCAAGGACGGCAAGATCGTCGAAGGCATCTTCAAGGGCGAGACCATCAACACCCCCTCGATGCTGGCGGTGGAAGACGCCCTGGACGGCCTGCGCTGGGCCGAGTCCGTGGGCGGCTTGAAGGGCCTGGTCGAGCGGTCTGAAAGCAACTTGGCCGCCGTGGCCGATTGGGTTGCCGCCGGCACCACCGCCGCCTTCCTGGCCGAGGTGCCCGCCACCCGCTCCTGCACCTCCATCTGCCTGAAGTTCGCCGACCCGAAGCTGGCCGGCCAGACGCCGGAAGTCCAGGCTGAGGTGGCGAAGAAGGTGGCGTCCCTGCTGGAAAAGGAAGGCGTGGCGCTGGACGCCGGCGCCTACCGCGACGCCCCGCCCGGCCTGCGCATTTGGGGCGGCGCCACGGTGGAGCGGTCGGACATCCAGGCGCTGCTGCCCTGGATCGATTGGGCCTACGCCACGGTCGCGGCCGAACTGGTCGCCTGAGCCGCCTTAGCGTCTTACACGCCTTTCCTGACATACGGCCTGGCGCCGCCTTGAATACCCGGAGTCCATCCGGGGGCGGCGCCGGCCCATCCTCCAGAAGGATCGCAGAGCCATGCCCAAGGTTCTCATTTCGGACAGCCTGAGCCCCCGCGCCGTCGAGATTTTCAAGGAGCGCGGCGTCGAGGTTGACGTCATCACCGGCCTGAAGCCCGATGAGCTGAAGGCCATCATCGGCAAATACGATGGCCTGGCCATCCGCTCGTCCACCAAGGTCACCAAGGAAGTGCTGGCCGTCGCCACCAACCTGAAGGTGGTCGGTCGCGCTGGCATTGGCGTCGACAACGTGGACGTGCCTGCCGCCACGGCCAGCGGCGTGGTGGTCATGAACACCCCGTTCGGCAATTCCATCACCACCGCCGAGCACGCCATCGCCATGATGTTCGCGCTGGCCCGTGAAATCCCGGCCGCCAACACCTCCACCCATGCCGGCAAGTGGGAAAAGAACCGCTTCATGGGTGTGGAGCTGTACGGCAAGACCCTGGGCGTCATCGGTTGCGGCAATATCGGCTCCATCGTCGCCGACCGCGCCGTGGGCCTGAAGATGCGCGTCGTCGCCTTCGACCCCTTCCTGTCGGCCGAGCGTGCCCAGGACCTGGGCGTGGAGAAGGTGGAGCTGGACGAACTGCTGCGCCGCGCCGACTTCATCACCCTGCACACGCCGCTGACCGACGCCACCCGCAACGTCCTGGACGCCAAGGCCCTGGCCAAAACCAAGCCGGGCGTGCGTATCATCAACTGCGCCCGCGGCGGCCTGATTGTCGAGGCCGACCTGAAGGCGGCGCTGGACAGCGGCCATGTCGCCGGCGCCGCCCTGGACGTGTTCGCGGAAGAGCCGGCCAAGGAAAGCATCCTGTTCGGCAATGAGAAGATCATCTGCACGCCGCACCTGGGTGCCTCCACCACCGAGGCGCAGGAGAACGTGGCCCTGCAGGTGGCCGAGCAGATGTCCGACTTCCTGGTCACCGGCGCCGTGGTCAACGCGCTGAACATGCCCTCGGTCTCGGCCGAGGACGCGCCCAAGCTGAAGCCCTACATGAAGCTGGCCGAGCAGCTGGGCGGCTTCGCCGGCCAGATCACCGAGACCGGCCTGAAGTCGGTGACGGTGGAGTATGAGGGCCAGGTCGCCGACCTGAACACCCGTCCCCTGACCGCCATCGTCCTCATGGGCCTGCTGTCGCCCCTGCTGGCGTCGGTCAACATGGTCAACGCCCCCGTCATCGCCCGCGAGCGGGACATCAAGGTGGCGGAGACCAAGCGGGATGACGCCGCCGACTATCAGACCCTGATCCGCGTGGTGGTGCAGACCGAGCGGGCGACCCGCACCGTGGCCGGCACCCTGTTCGGCGGTGAGAAGCCCCGCATCGTGCAGATCGAAGAAGTGCCGATCGAGGCGGAGCTGAGTGAGCACATGCTGTTCATCCGCAACGAGGACAAGCCCGGCTTCATCGGCAAGCTGGGCACCACCCTGGGCGACGCCGGCGTCAACATCGCCACCTTCCACCTCGGCCGCACCGAGGCCGGCGCCAACGCCATCGCCCTGGTGTCGGTGGACCAGGAGGTGGGGGACGGGCTGCTGGAACGCATCCAGGGCCTGCCCAGCGTGGTCCGCGCCAAGGCCCTGCGCTTCCAGGCCTGAGGCGCAACCCGCTTCATGATCAGGAAGGCCGCCCCGGGGAGGATCTGGGGCGGCCTTTTCTTATGCCCACGGCTTCGCGTCAAGATTGTTTCGAAACCGAACCAAATAAATCCGGCTATATGCGCAAGGGTTGATTTTGTGCGTCCCGGCCCCTGTTCTTCTGTGGTATTAGAAGGCACCGGGTTGGCCGTCCCGGCAGGGGACACCCGGCCACCATTCCCGGCCACCGATCCAGCGACACCCTAATCAACCTCAGGTGCCATCGATGAGCTCCACGCCCACCAGTCTGTCGAAGACCGAGTTGTCCTCCGCCCTCCAGGAAATCAGCCGGGAACTGGAAGGTCTGCGCGCCGAGATCGAAAAGGTGGGCACCGTCGCCCAGCAGATTGACGCCATCGCCAAGCAGACCAATCTGCTGGCCCTGAACGCCACCATCGAAGCCGCCCGCGCGGGTGAAGCTGGCAAGGGCTTCGCCGTCGTCGCCGGCGAAGTGAAGAACCTGTCGGGCCAGACCGCCGCCGCCACCGCGGAAATCTCCGCCGTTCTGCAGAGCTTGACCAAGCGCACCCAGCATCTGGGCCAGCTGGTCGAACGGGCGATCACCTCCGCCTGATAAGGCGGCGGCGGCTTGTTCAAGAGTCGCCCTTGTATTCGCGGGCCCGCGCGGGGGGTGCACCCTCAGGCGCGGGCCTGTTTCTTTGCGCACGTCACACGCTTTTTTGAGTGCGCCCTTTGATCGCACGGCCTCGGGGGCAACGAACAATTTCGGATATGGCGACTCTTTCCGATTTTCCGCCGTTTCCATCCTCGCCGTTTTGTGACTTATTCTTACGGGGTAGGGGCGGCGGGCGGCCGCCCTGAAAAAGGCTACCCATAGGGGTAGCGAACCGAGAACCGCCCAGCCCGCATGAAGGGGCCGTGGATCGCGCCCCGGACCAGATGGCGTAGGGAGAGCACGTGCTGTTCGCGGAGGGACCACAGGCTGCCGGCCACCTCGCCCAACGGGCGATGGAGCGCATGCGCGCCGAGGCGGTGGCCCCGCACCCGCACAACTTCACCGTCTGGTATGCCTACTGCAGCGGCCGCTATCCCGACCTGACCCGGGCGGTGGACATCATCGCCAGCAACGGCCTGCCCTTCACCGAGGCGCGTTGCGCCGACCTCTATCACAAGTTCTTCGCCGCCGATGACGAGATCCAGGCCATCCAGGAGATCGGCGTGAAATTGACCGAGGCTCTGGCCGGCGTCACCGGCGCCGTCGCGTCCGCCGGGAACGACGTGGGCAATTTCGGCGCGGCCCTGAAGGTATTCCAAGGGCAGGTCGATCTGTCCGAAACGCTGGACCAGTTGCGCGGCGTCATCCGGGCCATGACCGAACAGGCCCAGCGCGTGGCCGTGCGCAACCAATTCCTGCAGACCCAGCTGAGCGACAGCGCGCAACAGCTGGAAACCATGCGCCGCGACCTGGACACCGTGCGGCGCGAGGCCATGACCGACGCCCTGACGGATCTGGCCAACCGCAAGCAGTTCGACCAGGCCCTGCGCGAGGCCGCCGCCACCGCCATGGAGGACGGCCGGCCCTTGTGCCTGCTGATGATCGACATCGATTTCTTCAAGAAATTCAACGATAATCACGGCCATGTCGTGGGCGATCAGGTGCTGAAGCTGGTGGGGCGCACGCTGAAGGACTCCGTGCGCGGCCGCGATACCGCCGCCCGCTTCGGCGGCGAGGAATTCGCCATCATCATGCCGGAATGCACCCTGGACGAGGCGCTGGCTTTCGCGGAGAAGACGCGGGCCACCATCGCCAACCGCCGCATCGTCAAGCGCACCTCGGGCGCCGCCATCGGCAACATCACCCTGTCGGTGGGCGTGGCGCTGTATGAGCCGGGGGAATCGCTGGGCCGTTTCGTCCAGCGTGCGGACGAAGCGCTTTATATGGCCAAGCACGAAGGCCGTAACCAAGTGCGCGCCCACGTGGACACCGAAGCGGCTTTTGTTTGAGTCCCTCAAACGGCGGGCGCGGGCATCCGCCCGCTTGCCTCATCCTCGATTTCCAGTCCGCTGACGCTTCCCGGAAATCTGCCCCTGGAAATCTGTGGCGGCTGCAGTCGCAGCCTTGTCGCGGCGCTCCGTTGAGCTTTAGGGGCTAAAGAGTAGCGATTGGGAGAGAGGCGCTCAGCCCTCTCACCATTTGCGCTCGGTCTTCATGCCGCCGGCGTTGATGGCGTCCAGGAAGGGGCTGCCGGTCGACTTGCGGTCGCGGGTGGCGCGCAGGGTGCCCTGGGCCCGCGTGGCGGCCACCACCTTGATGGCGGCCTCGGTGGCGTCGGTGTGGATCTGGTGCCGCACGTCCGACTCCAGCGACTCGAACGCCTCGCGGGCGAAGACCAGCGCATTCTCCGACCGGGTTTCCAAAACCTGGCGCAGGGCGTTGGCCGCCATCAGGCATTCCAGCCGCTCCGGCCCCGACAGATCGTCCAGGACGTCGGCCAGGATGCCGATCGCTTGCAGCGTCTTGGTGTCGTTCAAGCGCAGGTTCATCGGTTCACTCCCCGCTTCGCCGGCCGCCGCCGGAGGGGCGCGGACCGTACGAACGGCTTTGTCATGGTGACCATCATCTTTCCACCATATGAACCTCTTGTGCAACGGGATAGGTGCCCAGCCTTTAGGGGAGGCCATCCTGGCGGAATGGGGGAGAAGGCAGGGGAAACGCCATCGTGGGGGCAGACGGAAGGGGACCTTGTGCTATATATGTTCCCATCATGACCGATCTGTTTTCCCGTCTGGACCCGCCCGCCCCGCCCAAGAAGGACGAGCCTGAGAAGGTTGTGCCCTTCACCGCCGCGCCCCGCCCCGCGCCGGCCCCGCCGCCGCCCATGCCTTTCCATGGGCCGGCCGGCTGGTCGCCCGCCTATCTCGACGCGCTGAACCCGGCGCAGCGCGAGGCGGTGGAGTCGCTGGACGGCCCCGTCCTGGTGCTGGCGGGCGCCGGCACGGGGAAAACCCGGGCCCTGACCACCCGCCTGGCCCACCTGCTCATGACCCGACGCGTCAGCCCCTGGAACATCCTGGCGGTCACCTTCACCAACAAGGCGGCGCGTGAGATGCGGGAGCGCGTGGGCGCGTTGATGGGCACGGATACCGAGGGCTGGTGGATGGGCACCTTCCACGCCCTGGCCGCCCGCATCCTGCGCCGCCATGCCGAGCTGGTGGGCCTGACCTCCAGCTTCACCATCCTGGACACCGACGACCAGCTGCGCCTGCTGAAGCAGCTGATGGAGGCAGAGGGGGTGGACAGCAAGAAGTGGCCGGCCCGTTTGCTGCTGTCGGTCATCGAGCGGTGGAAGGACCGGGCCCTGCCGCCCGACCGCCTGCGTCCCGAAGACGCGGGCGAGGCCGCCGGCGGCAAGGTGCTGACCCTATACCGCCAATACCAGGACCGCCTGCGCACGCTGAACGCCTGCGACTTCGGCGACCTCCTGATGCACAACATCACCCTGTTCCAGGCGCATCCGGACGTGCTGGCGGATTACCATCGCCGCTTCCGCTACATCCTGGTGGATGAGTACCAGGACACCAACGTGGCGCAGTACCTGTGGCTGCGCCTGCTGGCCCAGGGGCACCACAACATCTGCTGCGTCGGCGATGACGACCAGTCCATCTACGGCTGGCGCGGGGCGGAGGTGGGCAACATCCTGCGGTTCGAGCAGGACTTCCCCGGCGCCAAGGTCATTCGCCTGGAACAGAACTACCGCTCCACCGGCCATATCCTGGGCGCCGCCGCCGGTGTCATCGCCCACAACCAGGGCCGCCTGGGCAAGACCCTATGGACCGAGGCCGAGGGCGGGGAGAAGGTGCGCCTGCGCGGCCTGTGGGACGCCGACAGCGAGGCCCGCTGGGTGGGTGACGAGGTGGAAGCGCTGCAGCGCAAGGGCACCAGCCTGGACCAGATGGCCGTGCTGGTGCGCGCCGGTTTCCAGACCCGCGAGTTCGAAGAGCGCTTCATCACCCTGGGCCTGCCCTATCGCGTGGTGGGCGGCCAGCGCTTCTATGAGCGCCTGGAAATCCGCGACGCCATGGCCTATCTGCGCGTCGTGGCCCAGCCAGCCGATGACCTGGCGTTCGAGCGCATCATCAACACGCCCAAGCGCGGCATCGGCCCCGCCACCATCCAGCAGCTGTACCAGACCAGCCGGGTGCTGGGCGTGCCGCTGCTGGAGGCCACCTGGCGCCTGACGGAGACGGATGAGCTGAAGCCCAAGGTGCGTGGCACCCTGCGCGGCCTGGTAGAGGATTTCGCCCGCTGGCGGGCGCAGATGGACACCGTGCGCCACACCGACCTGGCCCAGTCCATCCTGGATGAGAGCGGCTACACCCGCATGTGGCAGGAGGACAAGACGCCGGAGGCGCCGGGCCGCCTGGAAAACCTGAAGGAACTCGTCAACGCCATGGGCGAGTTCGAGAACCTGCTGGGATTCCTAGAGCATGTCAGCCTGGTGATGGAGAATGCGGAGACGGTCGATTCCGCCCAGGTCTCGCTCATGACCCTGCACGGCGCCAAGGGCCTGGAGTTCGACGTTGTCTTCCTGCCCGGGTGGGAGGAGGGTGTGTTCCCCAGCCAGCGCACCCTGGATGAGAACGGCATCGCGGGATTGGAGGAGGAACGGCGCCTGGCCTATGTCGGCATCACCCGGGGGCGCAAGCGCGTCTACATCAGCCACGCCGCCAACCGCCGCATCCATGGCACCTGGTCCACCAGCCTGCCGTCGCGTTTCATCGGTGAACTGCCCGATGAGCACATCGCGGTGGAGAACGACCCGGGACTTACCTCAGGCCATTGGGGGCAAGGGATGGCTGGCGGTGATGGCGGCTATGGCCGGGGCGGGCCGTCCTGGGGTGCCCGCAGCGACAGTTTCAGCGACAGCTTCAACCGCATGGGACGCCAGGCGCCCGCCGGCAACCGCACCAGCCGCCTGATCGAGGGCACGGCCCTGGACGTCACCCCGCGCGCGCGCCCCGATGCCCCCTTCCGCCCCGGCGCCCGCGTCTTCCACCAGAAGTTCGGCTATGGCGTGGTGAAGGAGGTGGAGAACGACAAGCTGGAAATTTATTTCGAGCATTCCGGCACGAAGAAGGTCATGGACAGCTTCGTCGTGCCGGCGGACCAGGCGGGGAAATAGGGGCGGGGGCGCAAGCCCTCACGCTCGCTCGTATGTGCCGGTCAGGGTGCCCCAGGCCAGCACGGTCTGGGGCGTCAGGGCGACCAGCAGGTCGGCCAGGCTGGGCAGGTCCGGCAGGGCCAGCGGGTGTTCCAGGGCCAGCAGCTGGAAGACGTAGCGATGGGGGCCGTGGCCGCGCATCGGACGCGGCCCGGCATAGCCGACACGGCCGAACAGGCCCCGGCCCAGGATGACACCGTTGCCCACCTGGGGGCACAGCTCCCCCTCTTCGAAACCTTTGCGCTTGGGGGCGATGGCCGTGGCCAGCAGGTGGGTCGCGGGCCGGGGCAAGGGCGCGTCCGGGTCCTGCATTACCAGGGCCAAGGCCGCCGTGCCGGCAGGCACGCCCGTCCAGGTGAGCGTCGGGGACAGGTTCCCGCCCACGCCGCCGCCGGCATGGCGGCGGGGAATGGCCGCGCCTTCGGCGAAGGCGGGGCTGCTGAGGCACAGGCTGGCCGGCGCATCCTTCACCAGGGGATGGTTGACGACAAGGTGGGCGTCCCCCGCGCGCAGGCCCCGCAGGAAGCGGCCCAGCCAACGGCGTTTGGGGGCGGCGGGGCGCATGCCATGGCCGCGGTCCAGAATCAAAGGGGGCAGGCCGCTGTCCAGGGTGGTCCTCATGCGGTTCCTCCCGCGTCAGGGTGGTGAGGGGCGCCTAGGTGAAGAGGTGACGGCGGCGGCGGCCCGTGTTATGCGAGGATGGTCTCGCATAACGGATAGTTGAGGATGTCCTCGCAAAAGTCAACAGCCGCCCCCGATGCTGCGCCCAACGCGACCGGGCGGACGCCCAAACGGGCGCGCGGGCGGCAGCGCGTGGCCGCTTTGCTGGACGCCGCCACCGTGGTGTTCGCGGAAAAAGGCTATGACGCCGCCACGATGACGGAGATCGCGGCACGGTCCAGCACGGCCATTGGCTCCCTCTATCGCTTCTTCCCGTCCAAGGAGGCTCTGGCGGAGGGGCTGCTGCACCGCTATGGCGAGCGGGCGGGAGCGGGACTGGACGCCATCGCCGCCCATGCCTCCGCCATGACGGCGGCCCAGATGGCGGATGCGCTGCTGGATTTGATGATGGCGCTGAAAAGCGAGCGCACGGCCCTGAAAGTGCTGATGGATGCCCGGGTGGACGGTGCCAACCGGCGGCAGTACCTGCGCGGTGTCATCCGTGGCCGTATGGCCGGCGTGCTGTCCGCCCATGCGCCTGGGCTGTCGGCGGAACGGGCCGACCTCCTCTCGGTCATGGTGCTGCACCTGATGAAGACCATTCCCGAATTGGCGGAGGAGGCGGAGGCCGCGGCCCTGTTCCAGGAGATGCGGCTGGTGCTCTCCGCCTATCTCGCGGCGGCGGTGGCCGGAGGCTGACACGCCGCCGGGTCAGCGGCAGAACGCCCCCCGCTAAAACGCCCACTGGCGGCTGAGGGGCGGGTTGCTGCTATGGTGGCCATCAAGAGGCGCGGTCAGAAGTCAGGTCAGCGATGTCGGCATCAGGTCCTTGGGAACGGTTTGTCTGCGGCGAGCCCGTGCCGTGGTTCAACGGTCCCACCCATACGCATCCCCGGTTCGCGCTGGACACGGTGGCTGGCCGCCATGTGCTGCTGGGCTTCTTCGCCTCGGCCGGAGAGGCGGCGGGTGCCGGCATGCTGCGCGCGGTGGCCGCGAACCGCGCCTTGTTCGATGATGACCGGGTCTGCTTTTTTGGCGTCACCACCAACCCCGGTGACGATGCCGCCGACCAAGTCACGCCGCAGCTGCCCGGTATCCGCTATTTCCTGGATTACGATTTCAGCCTCAGCCGGGGCTATGGCGCCGTCGGGGCGGATGGGGTCTACACGGGCTTCTGGTTGCTGCTGGACCCCACCTTGCGGGTCCTGATGGCGGCACCCGCCGCCGAGGCGGACCGGGTGATGTCAGCTGTGGCGGCCCTGCCGTCCCCTGATCTGCACGCCGGCATGGCGGTGCAGGCGCCCGTGTTGGTGGTGCCCCGGGTGTTCGAGCCCGACTTCTGCCGGCTGCTGATCGCCCTGCATCAGGATCGCGGCGGTTTGGATTCCGGCGTGATGAACGAGGTCGATGGCCGGCTGGTGGGGGTCTACGATTATAGCCGCAAGCGCCGCCGCGATTATTTCATGGAGGAGGAGGCGCTATGCCAGGCGGCGACCCAGCGCATCGCCCGTCGCCTGTTGCCCCAGGTGCGCCAGGCTTTCGCCTTCGAGGCCACGCGCATGGAGCGTCATGTGGTCGCCTGTTACGACGCGGCGGAGGGCGGCTATTTCCGGCCGCACCGCGACAACACCTCCGCCGGCACCGCCCATCGCCGCTTCGCCGTCACCCTGAACCTGAACACGGAAGATTATGAGGGTGGGGAACTGCGCTTCCCCGAATTCGGCCCCCATACCTACCGCGCGCCCACCGGCGGCGCCGTGGTCTTCTCCTGCAGCCTGCTGCATGAGGCCCTGCCGGTCACCCGGGGTCGCCGCTACGCCTATCTGCCCTTCCTGTTTGATGAGGCGGGGGAGCGGCAGCAGCGCGAATATCGGGAATGGGCGGCGCAGGCCGACGCCAAGTCCACCGACTGACGCCAGGTCCAACGACTAAAGCCTATCCAGCGCCGCCCCCACCGCCGCCATCACGGCCGGCCAGTCGCCCGGTGCCGGCTGGCGGAACAGGCGCATCGACGGGTACCAGGGACTGTCCGTGCGATCGTCCATCCACCGCCACTCCGCCACGTAAGGCAGAAGCAGCCAAGTGGGCCGCCCCAAGGCACCCGCCAGGTGGGCCACGGCGGTGTCCACGGTGATGACCAGATCCAAGGCGCTGATGGCCGCCGCCGTTTCGGCGAAGTCGGTAAGGTCCGGTCCTAGGGGGATGAGCCCGGTCACCGGCGCCCCGTCCTTCTGCAGGCTGTGCCAGGCGATATCCGCGCGGCGCAGCAGCGGTGCCAGCGTTTCCGGCGGCAGGGAACGGCGGCGGTCGTTCCAGTGGCCGGGATTGCCCTGCCACACCAGCCCGGCGGTCAGGCGTCGGCCGTTCCGGCCCTGCGCGATCCGCGGGGCCCATCGCAGGCGGCTGTCTTCCGGCGCCCGCAGATAGGGGACGGACGCGCCGGGCAGGGTGTCGAGCGTGACGCCCAGGCGGCCGGGCAGGCTCATCATCGGCAGGTGGGCATCGGCCGGGGGCAGGCCGCCGATGCCGGGAAAGTCCGCCGCCAGGGGCAGCAGGGTGGGGCGAACCGCCGCCAGGTCCAGCAAATCCCAGCTGGCCTCGATCAGCCGGATCAGTTCCGCCCGCGTTTCCACCACCAGGTGCGCGTTGGCGGCCCGCGTCGCGGGCGCCACGAAGCGCAGCATCTGCAAGGTGTCGCCCCAGCCCTGTTCGGAATGGACCAGTAAGGTGCCGCCGCCCAAATCCTCGCCCATCCACAGGGGTATCGCGAAGGGGCGGCGCTGCGCCGCCAAGCCCGCATTGCCCGTCCAGCGCCATTCGGCTTCGGCCCAGCCCTCGGCCAGACGGCCAAGCTTCAGCAGGACCTGCGACCGGTTCCATCGGATCTTGGCGTCGGTGGGGGTCAGCGCCAGGCCGGCATCATAGGCGGCGAGCGCGCCGATGCTGTCGCCGGTGTGGTCCAGGATCGTGCCCAAATTGATCCAGGCGGGCCGGTGGGCCGCGTCCGCCGCCACCGCACGGCGGTAGGCCTGGATGGCGGCGGGGCTGTCGCCCAGCCCTTCATGCACCTTGCCCAGATTGTGCCAGGAATCGGCGCTGCCCGGGGCCAGCGCCACCGCCCGTTCCAGGCAGCGCCGGGCGCCCTGCAGGTCGCCTTGCTCCGTCAGGCAGACGCCCAGATTGCTGTAGGCGTTGGTATGGCCGGGATTGGCGGCGATGGCCTGGCGGTGGTGGTCCGCCGCCTCGGCCAGCCGGCCCAGGGACTTCAGCGCGATGCCCCGGTTGTCCAGCAGGGCGGCGTCGCGGGGTGCCATGGCCAGGCCTGCCTGGAACAGGCGGTCGGCCTCGGCGGCATTCCCTTGGATCAGGCGCAGGGCGCCCAGGTTGCTGAGCGCGTCGCGGTGCTCCTGCCGCTCCGGCCCCGTCAGCTCGATCAGCCGCTGATAGGTCGCCGCCGCCCGGGACATGTCACCTGCGCGGTGCGCGGTCAGCGCTTCTCGGAACAGGGCTGCGGGGGTGCTCATCTCTGGGGCCGGTCCTTGCCGTGGCGTGCCATGATAAGACCGGCTGCCCGGCGGCAATTCAAGGCAATTGGACGGGTGGGCCGCAGGACCCCGCCGTTACGCCCGTGTTACAAACCATCCCGCGCCTTGGCCGCAAGTGCCTGATATAAAGGGCCAACCTGCGGAGCCCGTGTCGCCGGCTTCCGCCCATGAACATCGGGGGCTTTGCTTAATGTCGGGCAAGATCACTCTACGCCGCGCCGTCCTGGCGGCGGCGTCCACCATTTCCCTGCTGGCGCTGACCCTGCCGGCGCGCGCCACGGATGATCCCAAGGTCGATCCCAAATACATCTGGGACCTGAGCGACTACTACAAGTCGCCGGCGGACTGGGATGCGGCGCGGGCTAAGATTAAGGCCGAACTGCCGGGCCTGGCCAAGTACAAGGGCACGCTGGCCAAGGGGCCGGCCGCCACGCTGGCGGCGCTGGAGGCTATCTACAGCGTCTATCATGAGCTGGAGCAGGTGGGCACCTACGCCAGCACCATCGCCAGCACCGACACGCGCGACGCGCCGGCGCAGGAGCGGGACGGCCTGGCCCAGGACCTGTCGGGTGAGGTCTCGGCCGCCACCGCCTGGCTGTCGCCGGAGATCCAGGCGCTGGGCGCCGCCAAGGTCGACGCCTACCTGAAGGCCGAGCCCAAGCTGGCCAAGTTCGGCTTCGCCCTGCATGACGCGCTGCGCCTGAAGCCGCATACCCTGGGGGCGGAGGCCGAGGGGGTGCTGGCGGCGCTGAGCCCGGCGCTGGGCGGTGGCGGCACCACCTACAACCTGCTGTCCAACGCCGACATCGACTGGCCCACCATCACCCTTCCCAATGGGCAGTCGGTGAAGCTGACCCAGGCCAATTACCAGAAGTATCGCGAGGATCCGGACCGCGCCGTGCGCAAGGCCGTGTTCGACGCCTTCTGGACCAAGTTCGGCCAATACTCCAACACCATGGGTTCCACCCTGGGCAACACGGTGCAGGGCGATGTCATCCAGTCCAAGCTGCGCCATTACCCGTCGGCGGTGGCGGCCTCGCTGTCCAACAACGACATCCCCGAGGGCGTCTACCGCACCCTGGTGGCCGAGGCCAACAAGGGCCTGCCCACGCTGCACCGCTATTTCAAGCTGCGGCAGCGCATGCTGAACCTGCCCGACCTGCACTATTACGACATCTATCCGCCCCTGGTGTCGTCCGACGCCAAGTTCCCCGTCGAGGAGGGCGAGAAGCTGGTGCTGGCGGCGGTGAAGCCGCTGGGGGACGACTACCAGAAGGCGCTGGCGGACGGCTTCGCCCATCGCTGGATGCATGCCTACCCGCAAGAGGGCAAGCAGTCCGGCGCCTACCAGACGGGCGTCTACGGGCTGCACCCCGTTGTCTTCCTGAACTATCAGGACAACTACAACTCCGTCTCCACGCTGGCCCATGAATGGGGCCACGCCATGCACACCACCTTCGCCAACCGCACCCAGCCCTATGAGCTGGCGGGCTATTCCCTGTTCATGGCGGAGATTGCGTCCACGGCGAACGAATTCCTGCTGTCCGACTACATGCTGGCCAATGCCAAGACCAAGCAAGAGAAGCTGCTATACCTGGGCAATGAGCTGGAGACCATCCGCGCCACCTTCTTCCGTCAGACCATGTTCGCCGAGTTCGAACTGCAGGTGCATGACGCGGTGGAGAAGGGTGAGCCCATGTCGGGCAAGCGCATGACGGAAATCTACCTGGGTCTGCTGCGCAAGTACCACGGCGCCGACCAGGGCGTGATGCAGATCGATCCGGTGTACGCGGCGGAATGGGCCTTCATTCCCCATTTCTACCGGCCCTTCTATGTCTATCAGTACGCGACATCCATTTCCGCCTCCGCCTATTTCACGGAGAAGATCCGCGACGGTGGGCCGGCGGCGCGTGACACCTACCTGGCGGCGCTGAAGGCCGGCGGGTCGGACTATCCGGTCAACGTGCTGAGGAAGGCCGGCCTAGACATGGCCTCGCCGGCCCCCTACCAGGCGCTGGTGCGCCGCATGGACGCCGTTATCACCGAGATGGAACGGTTGCTGGATCAGAAGGACAACTGAGGCGCCTTCCTGGCGGAAGGCTGCGTTCACACGCCACGCAGGCTCACGGCCCGTTGGGCCGCGGACGCGGTCGCGTCCGATACATATCCCGGCTGTCCGGCCGGGATATGTATGAGGCTTCACAGGCGAATCAGCACCGTCTATAGAGAAACAGCAGGTTCCGGCGGGGCAGCCCGCCGGAACCTTTTGCCATGGGCTTTCATGATTTTGCGGGAGTGTGGTGATGTCGGGCATGTGGCGGGTCGCACTAACGGTGCATGAGGATGTGGTGCAGAACTTCGCCCAGGTGCTGGAGAGCCATGTCGACGCCGTCTCCACCTTCGAGCTGGAAGAGGGCGGCAACTGGCTGATCGAGGGCACCAGCCATGGCGAGCCCGACCAGTCCCGCCTGGTGGCCCGCGTCACCGTACTGGCCATGGCCCTGGGCGTGCCGCAGCCGCAGATCGAGGTGGAACCGCTGGCCCCCATCGATTGGGTGACCCAGACCTACCTCAGCTTTCCGCCCATCCGCGCCGGCCGCTTCTTCGTCCACGGCAGCCATCATAAAAAGCCGGTGCCCGCCGGCGCCATCGGCTTGCTGATCGAGGCCGCCATGGCCTTCGGCTCCGGTGAGCATGCCACCACCCAGGGCTGCCTGCGCGCGCTGAGCGACCTCAACAAGTCCATGCCCGTAACCCGGGCGCTGGACATGGGCTGCGGCTCCGGCATCCTGGCCTTCGCCATCGCCAAGCTGTGGCACGCCCCGGTGGCGGCGGTGGACATCGACGCCCTGTCCATCATGATCGCCGCCGAGAACGCCCGCCTGAACAAGGTGGACAAGCTGGTGACCTGCCGCGGCGGCGATGGCTACCGCACTCCCATTGTGCGGCAGAAGGGCCCCTATGACCTGATCGTTGCCAACATCCTGGCGCGGCCCCTGGCCCGCATGGCGCCGCAACTGCGCCGCAACCTGCGCCCGGGCGGTGTCGCTGTGCTGTCCGGCCTGTTGGCCCGGCAGGAGAAGCTGGTCATCGCCGCTCACCGCCGCCAGGGTCTGAAGCTGGTGCGCCGCTATCAGATCGGCGAGTGGAACACGCTGGTGATGAAGGGCTGAGCCCCCCAGTCCAAAATTTCCAGAAATCCAAAATTTCAGGAGGTTGAACGCCGGTCCCGTCCAGGGCCGGCGTTCGTCATTTCCGGGCGCGTTTTCACGCCTGTAAATTCATGTAACGCGTATGTAAACGCGGCAGACAGGGGTGGGTTGCCAAGCGTATCACGAAGGCCTTGGGCGCCGCCGCCCCGTGCGGACGGACGGCCCAACGGATACGGCATCGGGCGACCGGCGCCGGTAAGTCGCGGCGGGGGTCTTCTCCCCGCGTTGGTCCCCGCCGCGACGCTTTCCCCCCCCTCTCATGGGGGCTTTCCACCAAAAAATTTGATGCTGTCAAAAGCCTCGCCTACACTGGCGGCAAGGGGGCTTTAGGGTGGTCACGGGGCATGGCCCGCGGCATCCGGCATGCCATCGGGGCGCATATTCTTGCGCGCGTGCGTGCCGCGTCCTAGCTTCGTCCCCCAAATCAATCGGCCGCCGATCCTCGCGGCCTTGAGAGAGGCGTCTTATCCGTGGATAGCACCCATCATACCCCGCACCCCGCCGTTGAACCCTACCGCGGCGATGCCGAGCTGGCGCGCCTGCTGAAGGCCGCCGGCATCGACCGTGACGTGGCCGGGGTGCGGGAGTTGCTGCGCGGGGTGCGGGCGGCGCCGGAGGATGTGGACCCGAGCCATTTCCTGTCCCTGTTCGGCCGCGACCTGCCGGAGGAACTGGCGGCCCAGCTGGCCGCCTTGAAGTCCTTGATCGAGGCGCCGCCCCCGCCGCAGGTGGGTGATATCGCCGCCCGTGTGTCGGCGCTACGTGCCGAACTGTCGCGCATGGATTTGGACGGGTTCGTCATTCCCCGCGCCGATGAATTCCAGGGTGAGTACGTGCCCGCCCGGTCGGAGCGCCTGGCCTGGATCACGGGCTTCACCGGCTCGGCCGGTATCGCCGTGGTGATGCGGGACCGCGCCGCCGTCTTCGTCGACGGCCGCTACACCCTGCAGGCCGAGGCCCAGGTGTCCGCCAGCCTCTATGAGCGCCACCATCTGACCGAGACCTTCCACGGCGACTGGATCGCCGGCATCGTGAAGAAGGGCGGCCGCATCGGCTATGATCCGTGGCTGCACACCGTGGGCTGGATCGACCGCATGAAGACGGCCCTGGGCCGCGCCGGCGCGGAACTGGTGGCGGTCGACACCAATCCGCTGGACGCCATCTGGCATGACCGCCCCTCCGCCCCGCTGGGGCCGGTGGTGGCCCACGCCCTGGCCCAGGCCGGCCAGTCCTCCGCCGACAAGCGGGCGGAGATCGCGGCAGAGCTGAAGCGCAATGGGGAACTGGCGGCCGTGCTGACCCAGCCGGACGGCATCGCCTGGCTGCTGAACATCCGCGGCGGTGACGTGCCCAACACGCCCCTGCCGCTGTCCTACGCCCTGCTGACCAACGACGGCGACGTCGACCTGTTCATAGACAGCCGCAAGCTGGTGCCGGGGCTGGAGGTCCACCTGGGCAACCAGGTCTCCGTCCGCAAGCCCGAAGAACTGCGCGGTGCTTTGGAGGCCATCGGCGCCACCGGCGGCAAGGTGCGGGTCGACCCCGTCTGGACGGCGTCCTGGGTGTTCGACCGCCTGACCGAGGCCGGCGCCCGGATCGTGAAGGAACGCGATCCCACCGTCTTCCGCAAGGCCGCCAAGAACACCGTGGAGATCGCCGGCACCCGCGCCGCCCATGCCCGCGACGGTGTCGCCGTCACCCGTTTCCTGCACTGGTTGAGCGGTGCGGCGGCGGCCGGCACCCTGACGGAAATCGAGGCCTCGGACCGCCTGTTCGAGTTCCGCAAGGAACAGCCCATGTTCCGGGGCACCAGCTTCGACAGCATCTCCGGCGCCGGGCCCAATGGCGCCATCGTCCATTATCGCGCAGCACCCGAGACCAACCGCGTGCTGGAGAAGGACAGTGTCTACCTGATCGACAGCGGTGGGCAGTACCTGGACGGCACCACCGACATCACCCGCACGGTGGCCGTCGGCACCCCGCCGGCCGACGCCAAGCGCCACTTCACCCTGGTGCTGAAGGGGCACATCGCGCTGGCCACCCTGCGCTTCCCCAAGGGCACCACCGGCTCGCAGATCGACATCCTGGCCCGCCAGTTCCTGTGGGCCCAGGGCCTGGACTACGACCATGGCACCGGCCACGGCGTGGGCAGCTTCCTGTCGGTGCATGAGGAATCGGCCCGTATCGCCAAGGCTCCCAACACGGTGGCCATGGTGCCCGGCATGATCCTGTCGAACGAGCCCGGCTATTACCGCACGGGCCAGTACGGCATCCGCATCGAGAACCTGGTGCTGGTGCGGCCGGCGGCGGACATTCCCGGCGGCGACCATCCCATGATGGCGTTCGAGACCCTGACCCTGGCGCCCATCGACCGCAACCTGATCGAGCCGGCGCTGCTGACGGAGGCGGAGAAGGCCTGGCTGAACGCCTATCACGCCCGCGTGGCGGAAAAGGTGGGGCCACACCTGGAGGCGGATGCCGCCGCCTGGCTGGCCACCGCCACAGCGCCCATCTGAGATTAAATCCGGCGGGTTTGCGGGCCCGCCGGCATCCTTTAAGCTGCCGTCCTCACGATTGGGGGGCGGCAGTGGATCGGCGTTCATTCCTGGCGACGGCGGGTACCGCCGCCGTCATCGCGTCTTCGGCCGATGGCGCCCACGCGGCGTCATCACCATCGCTGAGCAAGCCGCCCATGCTGCGCCCCCCGATGTTGCAGGCAGGCGACAAGGTGGGCGTGCTGGACCTCAGCACCGCCGTCTATGACCCCGCCGTCGCCGACCGGGTGGCGGCGGTCGTCCAGGGCCTGGGCCTGGTGCCGGTGCTCTCGCCGCATCTCTTCGACCGCTCGCGGGCCTTCAAGGCTTCCGTCCAGGAGAGGCTGTCCGACCTGCACGGCTTCATCAACGACCCCGCCATCCGCGGTGTCTTCTGCGCGCGCGGCGGTTACGGCATCAGTGAGATCGTGGATCGGGTGGACTACGACCTCATCCGCCGCAAGCCCAAGGTCTTCCTGGGCTTCAGCGATCCGACGCTGCTGCACCTGGCCGTCACGCGCAAGGCCGGGCTGGTCACCTTCCATGGCCGCATGCCCGGCCTGGCCAAGTTCACGCCTTTCTCGCTGGAGGCGCTGCGCCGTGCCGTCTGCGCGCCGGAGCCGCTGGGCATCCTCCCCAACCCGGAGGAGGGCAATCCGCTGCGCCCCAACTACCCGCTGCGCACCATTGCGCCCGGCCAGGCCGCCGGCCGGCTGGTGGGTGGCAACCTGTCCATGATCATGGCCGCCATGGGCACGCCGTGGGAGATCGATACGCGCGGCGCCATCCTCATGGTCGAGGACGTGGACGAGGCGCCTTACGCCATCGCCCGCATGCTGTGGACCCTGCGGCATGCCGGCAAGCTCCAGGCCGCGTCCGGCATCGTCGTCGGCGCCTGCGCCGGCTGCGACAAGCCCTCTGACGCCTCACCCTACGGGCTGAACGAGGTGTTCGACCTGGTGCTGGGCGACCTGGGCATCCCCGTCTTCTCAGGATTGGCCCTGGGCCACACCGACGAGACCCTGACCCTGCCGCTGGGCGTACAAGCCCATCTCGACGCCACGGCCCGCACCCTGACGGTGCTGGAGAGCGGGGTGCTGGGGTAAAAAGGAGGGGGAGTGAATGAGACTTCTTGCTAAATATACAAATCACACCGGGTTCTTAGACAATAATTTATTTCGATTCTCGCAACCGAAATCGCTGAATGACTTTCGAGAAGCGCTACCGGAGATTCTATTTAGTGGATATTCTGATGAAGATTGGGCGGTGGCGTACGCAGACGCAGCTAGTGTTGGTCTGGATGGAGCTCCTCGAAGCACGATTGAGGCGTTATTTCTAACGTCGTGCCCAGCCCATCGCTACGATGAAGAGAGCTTCCCCGGCTTGTGGCCAATGTCGGAGCCACGTTTAAGAGCGGAACCTTTTTCTAAAATATCGGAATTTGATCAGGCGATATCTGAGCGAGTTGTCGAATTATATAACAATTACGCTAACGAGAATTTTGCCATTTTTAGTCTTTCGTCTAAACTTATTTCAGAGCCAATGTGGGCCTATTATGGTGGAAGCCATTCAGGTTTGCAGGTCCGCTTTTGGCAAGATCACCTATTCTTTAGGGACCGCTCGCATCCTGTTCAATACAGTGACGAGCCTGTTCGCGTATCTAATCAAGGTGGAATGCTACGTATCTGTGGCCAGAGAGTTGGCATCGAAGAAGCTCTGGATGGGAAAATTGAAGAGTCCATAAAATCTGATGGGTTTCCGCTAGCAATATTATTGAGGAAGAAAATTGATTGGCAACATGAAGAAGAGGTTCGCCTGCTAAGAATGGTGAGTGAGGCAGTGAAGTCCGATAGCATTGACAAATTTGGAAATCAGGTCCTCCTATTTGAAATTCCCTCGCAGGCGATACATTCAATCGTGATAGGTTACGATGCGGGAGAAGAATTTGTTGAGAAAATAATAGGAAAAGTCAAATCGTCAGATCGATGGAGAAATATTGAGATTTATCGTCGTGTGCGTGGACTTATCGGCGTATTGGAAGAGAGAATTCTATAGAAATCGATACTTTTTCTCGTAGAAAAAGGCCCGGCGGATCGCTCCGCCGGGCCTTGTCTTACACTCTGGGCTCTAAAGGGCTCAATGCCCGCCCGACATGGCCTTCACGATCTCCTCGGTCACCTTCTTGGCGTCGCCGAACAGCATCATGGTGTTGGGGCGGAAGAACAGTTCGTTCTCCACGCCGGCGTAGCCGGCACCCATGGACCGCTTGATGAACAGCACGGTCTTGGCCTTTTCCACGTCCAGGATGGGCATGCCATAGATGGGGCTCGAGGGGTCGGTCTTGGCGGCGGGGTTGGTGACGTCGTTGGCGCCGATGACGTAGGCCACGTCCGCCTGGCCGAAGTCGCGGTTGATCTCCTCCAGCTCGAACACCTCGTCATAGGGCACGTTGGCCTCGGCCAGCAGCACGTTCATGTGCCCGGGCATGCGGCCCGCCACGGGGTGGATGGCGTACTTCACGTCCACGCCTTCCTTCTTCAGGATGTCCGCCATTTCGCGCACGGCGTGCTGGGCCTGGGCCACGGCCATGCCGTAGCCGGGCACGACGATGACGCTGGAGGCGTTCTTCATGATGAAGGCGGCATCGTCGGCCGAGCCGGACTTGAAGCTGCGGTCGCCCGCCGGGCCAGCCGCGGCGCCGGCGGCGGCGTCACCGCCGAAGCCGCCCAGGATGACGTTGAAGATGGACCGGTTCATCCCCTTGCACATGATGTAGCTGAGGATGGCGCCGGAGGAACCGACCAGCGCGCCGGTGATGATCAGCAGCGGGTTCTGCAGGGTGAAGCCGATGCCGCAGGCCGCCCAGCCGGAATAGCTGTTCAGCATGGACACGACCACGGGCATGTCTGCGCCGCCGATGGGCAGGATCAGCAGGAAGCCCAGGCCCAGCGACACCAGGATGATCAGCCAGAAGAAGAAGGCGCTCTGCGTCGTGCACAGCAGCAGGATCAGCAGCACCAGGCCCGCCGCCAGCGCCGCGTTCAGCGGGTGCTGCATGGGGAAGACCAGGGGCTTGCCGCTCATGCGGCCGTCCAGCTTCAGGAAGGCGACCAGCGAGCCGGTGAAGGTGATGGCGCCGATGGCGATGCCCAGGCTCATCTCGATGAGGGAGCCGACATGGATGTCGCCGTCGGTGCCGATGCGGTATTCCTCCGGCGCGTAGTAGGCGGCGGCCGCGATGAACACGGCGGCCAGGCCCACTAGGCTGTGGAAGGCCGCCACCAGCTGGGGCAGCGAGGTCATCTTGATGGTGCGGGCGATGTGCGCGCCCGCCGCACCGCCGATGGCGATGCCGGCAATGATGAGCACGGCCGCCAGGACGGAGAACTGCGGCAGCACGAACAGGCTGGTGATGATGGCGATGGCCATGCCGGCGATGCCATAGGCGTTGCCGGTGCGGGCCGTTTCAGGACTGGAGAGGCCGCGCAGCGCCATGATGAAACACACGGCGGCCGCGAGATAGGCGAGCGAAGTCGCGATCAGCATGATGGTCCGGCCCCCTTACTTCTTGGCGCCCTGGGCAGGGGCCTTTTTCTTGTACATGGCCAGCATGCGCTGGGTGACCATGAAGCCCCCGAAGATGTTCACCGACGCCAGGATGACGGCCAGGAAGCCCATCACCATGGAGAAGCCGAAGTGGTGCGCGCCCGTGGCGATCAGGGCGCCGACGATGATGACCGACGACACGGCGTTGGTGACGCTCATCAGCGGGCTGTGCAGGGCCGGCGTCACCCGCCAGACCACGTAGTAGCCGACAAACACCGCCAGCACGAAGACCGTCAGGCCGGTGACGATGAAGGGCATGCCCTGCTGGGCCTGGTCGGTGGCGATCTGCGTCGCCTGGTTGGCCACGTTGGCGGCCTGCTCGGCCAGCTTCTGCGCGTTGGTGGCGAGGTCGGCCGCGTTCTTGGCGTAGTTTTGCGCGTCCATGGGGCTTACTCCGCTTTCTCGGGCGCGACGGCCGGTTCGGCGGCCGGGGTGGGGGCAGGCTCGGGCGCCGGGGGCGGCGGCGCTGCCGGTGCCGCTGGGGCGAAGGTCGGGTGGATGACGGCGCCGTCGCGCGTCAGAGCGGTGCCCTTGATGATGTCGTCGTTCCAGTCGATCTTCAGCGCCTTGGCTTCCTTGTCCACCAGGGGGGTGAGGAAGTTCAGCAGGTTCTTGGCGTAGAGCGCGCTGCTGTCCACGGCGATGCGGCTGGGCACGTTGGTGTGGCCCACGATCTTCACGCCGTACTTCTCGACGATCTTTCCGGGCTCGCTGCCCTCGACATTGCCACCCTGTTCCACCGCCAGGTCCACGACCACGGCGCCCGTCTTCATGGTCCGCAGCATGGCGTCGGTCACCAGCACCGGGGCCCTGCGGCCGGGGATCAGCGCCGTGGTGATGACGATGTCCTGCTTCTTGATGGTCTCGGCCACCAGGGCCGCCTGCTTGGCCCGGTACTCGGCGCTCATCTCCTTGGCATAGCCGCCGGCGGTCTGTGCCTGCTGGAACTCCTCATCCTCCACCGCGACGAAGGTGGCGCCCAGCGACTGCACCTGTTCCTTGGTGGCCGGACGCACGTCGGTGGCCGAGACGATGGCGCCCAGGCGGCGGGCGGTGGCGATGGCCTGCAGGCCCGCCACGCCCACGCCCATGATGAAGGCGCGGGCCGGCGGCACTGTGCCGGCGGCCGTCATCATCATGGGGAAGGCGCGGCCGAACTCGTACGCCGCGTCCAGCACGGCACGGTACCCAGCTAGGTTGGCTTGGCTGGACAGCACGTCCATGCTCTGCGCGCGGGTGATGCGGGGAATGAACTCCATGGCGAAGGCGTCGACGCCGGCGTCGGCGTAGCTCTTCACCCGCTCCGCGTCGCCGTAGGGGCTGAGAATGGCGGCCAGCTTGGCGCCGCGCTTGATCAGCGCCAGCTCTTCCGGTTCCGGCCGCTGCACCTTCAGCACCACGTCGGCGTCGGCCAGGGCGCTGGTGGCGTCGGGCGCGATGGTGGCGCCCGCGGCGGCGAACGCGTCATCGGTGATGGCGGCGCCGACACCGGCGCCCGTCTCGATGGTGACGTCGAATCCGAGCCCGACGAATTTCCGTACCGTCTCGGGCGAGGCGGCGACGCGCAGCTCCCCCGGTCGACGTTCTTTAAGTACGCCGATTTTCATTGGTTACGCTCCCCATGATCGCTGGACCCGGTGACGCTGGGTTGGGCCAGCTTGATTCAATTTGGCCGCGAAAAGGTCTCTATCGCGGAAGGGTGATGACGCTGGGCCACCATGACCTATCCGGTAATCTTTGTGAAGAAGCGGAGGGGTGTGCGCATGGAACCGTCACGGTATGTGCAAGGCTTCGCAGCAAAAGTGATTAATGCCATCCGTTCATCCCCTTCTCCATTGCCAGGGTGTACAGGCGAAAGTGGAATTGTCCACCGGTTACCATAAGGGCCAGCCATGCGAGACGCCGGGGCGGGCCCCCGTCGAATTGGGTGCCTCGGGAGGAAATAGGGTGGTCGAGGACGCGCCGCGAGGCCAGGGGCGAAAAAGACCTATGCGGGACATTGGGGTGGTTTGGTCCAAATCGCGCCGTTAAACTGCGCCCGGTGTTCCCCCGTCCGGCGTTGAACCGTCATCAGACAGCAACGGCCTTACAGGATGCGGGTGACGCCCATGTGGACGAGAGAGTTCGTGATGACCGATTCCCATGCGCTGGCCGCGGCCGGGCGCGCCCTGTTCAAGGAACTGACGGAAGCCGGCCGCCCCGTGGTGGGCGTGGGGATCGGCGAGGGCCTGATCTATCTGCGCGTGACGGCGCCGGACCACGGCGCACCGGAAAACTACAACGGCTATCCGGTCGTGGTGTTCGGTGAGGACGGCGCGCGCCGCCATTAAGGGCGCTATACTCCCCCGGGCCCCCTGATGGGGAGAGCCGGACGGGGTTGGGGTATGGGCGGGAAATTCGGAAGATTGGACGGGGCTGCGGCGGTACCGGCACCCGATTCTCAGCCGGGCCTCTGCGCCCTGTGCGGCCGGCCCCTGGTGCCCGGCCCCTCCGTGGAACAGCATCACCTGGTGCCGCGCAGCCAAGGCGGACGGGTGACGGTGCCCTTGCACCGGGTCTGCCACCGGAAAATCCATGCCGAATTGAGTGAGCGGGACCTGGCCGGGGCTTACGCCACGGTGGACGCCCTGCGCGCCCATCCCGCGATCGCCGCCTTCATCCGCTGGGTCGCCAACAAGCCGCCGGAGTTCGTGACGAGGACGGCGCCCCGGCGACCTTGAGCGTTGTAAGAATGTCTCACGGGCAAGTGGTCGTTGTTGAATAATTTCCCAGCAAAACCAAAAGGGGCTGACTACATATCTATATATGCGAAAGAATACGGCTGCTTATGTGTTAATTAAAAATTATTCAATCAAAGCGAAAAAATGTCCCGAGAGTGGCTGGTGGCCAGAGACTTGGCCCCGTGTCATCAAAGTCGGGAGGAAGCATGTCCGCGTTTGCGAATCTCAGAATTACCTACAAGATATTGGCGATGCTCGGATTGTTGGGCATGTTCGCCTTGGCCGCCTCCGGCTTCGCCGCCAGCCGCATGTCCGCCATTGATGACAGTTACGGCCGACTGTTGAGCGGTGCGTCCAAGGCCGCCATGGCGCTGGCGCGAGGCAACCGCAGCCTGGTCTTTATCGAACGTTCCATCTACGAAGCCATGACGGTGGCCGATGACGCTGGCAACGCCAAGGCCGAGGCGAACTATCGCAAAGGCGTCGCTGCCTATAACGACTTCATGGAAATGGCGAAAGCGGCCTTGCCCTCCCGGGCGCCGGATATCGCGGCCTTGCAGCAGGAGATGGGGGCTCTGCTGGCCCCGGCCGGCATTTGCGGCCAAACCGTCGATGCCGCGACGAAATCCTCCAACGCTGATGAGAATGTCCGCATCAGCACCACCATGATGGGCCCGAAATGCGATCCGGCCATGTTGGCCCTGCTTGATCGCCAGGCCAAGCTGGCCGATGCCATCCGCGACGATGCCGACTCCATCGCCAACCGGAACCACGAGGGCGCGGTCAGCACGATCTGGCTGGTTTTTGGCGTCGTGGTCGCTGGTCTGGCTCTCGTGGGCGGTCTGGCCTTTTACCTGACGGTGACCGGCATCGGCCGGCCGTTGCAGCGGGTGGCCGGCGGCCTGGCCAGCCTGGGGCAAGGGGACTATGACGTCCATCTCGCCGGATTGGACCGGCGGGACGAGGTCGGCCAAATGGCGCACGCCTTCAATGAATTGAAGGCGGGCCTCATCAAGGCGCGCGCGCTGGAAGCCGCCCAAAAGGCCGAGCAAGAGGAGAAAGCCCGCCGGGCGGAGCGGGTGGCCCGCATCACCCAGGGTTTCGAGGCCAAGATCTCGGAGTTGTCCAACAGTCTGGCCACTGCGGCCAACGAGATGGACGCCACGGCCAAGGCGATGTCCAACAACGCGGAGGAGACCAACCGCCAGGCCATGGTCGTGTCGTCCGCCGCGGAGCAGACGTCCGCCAATGTGCAGACAGTGGCGTCAGCGGCCGAGGAACTGTCAGCCTCCATCCAGGAGATCGGCCGGCAGATGGGTCGCACCATGGATACGGTCAACGACGCGGTCACCGAGGCGCGCAACACTGATCACGTCGTCCAGATCCTGTCCGGTGGCGCGGAGCGCATTGGCGATGTGGTCCGCCTGATCGCCGACATCGCCGCCCAGACCAACCTGCTGGCCTTGAACGCCACCATCGAAGCGGCGCGCGCCGGGGAGGCTGGCAAAGGCTTCGCCGTCGTGGCCAGCGAGGTCAAGAGCCTGGCCACCCAGACGGCGAAGGCGACCGACGAGATTGGCGTGCAGGTTACTGAAATCCGTCAGGCCGCAACCGATGCCGTGGGGGCTATCCAGGCCATCGCCCAGCGCATCAAGGATATCAGCGGCATCGCGTCGGCCATCGCCGCGGCGGTGGAGGAGCAGGAGGCGTCCACCCACGAAATCGCCCGCAACGTTCAGGAAGCGGCGCGAGGGACCGAGGCGGTGACCAGCAACATCGCCGGCGTTTCGGATGCCGCGGCCAGCACGGGCACCGCGGCCGCCCAGGTTCAATCCTCGGCTTCGCTGCTGGCAAGGGACTCCGACGCCTTGAAGCGGACGGTCAGTTCCTTCACCGCGGAGATGAGTGCCGCCTGATCCGGCGCTTCCAGCGATGTGATCCAGATGATTTTTACGCAAACGGCCCAGGGAGCATCCTGGGCCGATTCTTTTGGGCCTAGCACCTGGTGCCGGCCACCTTGTCAAAACGCAGGCATGACAAAAGCCGCCCACTGAGCTTCAGGGGCGGCTCCGTCCGTGCGTCTAACAGCGCGTGAAAGGCTTAGTAGCCCTCGCGCTCCAGACGCTTGCGCAGCAGCTTGCGGGCGCGGCGAATGGCCTCGGCCTTCTCACGGGCGCGCTTCTCCGAGGGCTTCTCGTAGTTGCGACGCAGCTTCATCTCGCGGAAAATGCCTTCGCGCTGCATCTTCTTCTTGAGAGCGCGGAGGGCCTGATCGACGTTGTTGTCACGAACCAGCACTTGCACGGGACGTCACCACTCCAAACAGAGTAAAAGGTTAACGGGTAATAGCCAAGACGCACGGTCGCGCAGGCAGCCCGATCGGAGGCCGGTGGTATAACACAGGCCCCCCGCCCTGTGAAGTGAATCCCGCCATGGTCGCGCGGGGCCCCCATGCGTTGCTGGATGGGCGCCTTCGCACTTGGCGTAAGGGGGGCGGCATTCCGCTGGGACGGCCTTATCCAAAGGACAGGCGGCGGCGTCCGGGGTGACAGGGCGCCCCAACCCATGGAAACTAACAGGCTACCCCCTATATCGGGGTAGGGGCGCGCTGGCGCGGGGCCAGGCGGCACTTGATCGAAGATCCAGGGAAGGGGGAACGTTGGCCATCCTGAAGATCGCCCGCATGGGCCATCCGGTGCTGCGCCGTCCGGCCGTGCCGGTAGAGGAGCCGATACCCGCGGTGGTCCGCCAGCTGGCCCAGGACATGGTTGAAACCATGGTCGACTCCTCGGGCGTGGGCTTGGCGGCCCCCCAGGTGCATGTCGGGTGGCGCGTCATCGTCTTCCGCGTCCCGGCGGAGCGGGCGGGCGGGGAGACCGTCGATGTCCAGGTGCTGGTCAACCCGGTGGTGGAGCCTTTGTCGGAGGAAATGCAGTTCGGCTGGGAGGGGTGCTTGTCCATCCCCGGCCTGCGCGGCGCCGTGCCCCGCTACAATCACATCCGGTATCGCGGCCTGGCCCTGGACGGGTCGGTGGTGGAACGCGAGGCGCGGGGTTTTCATGCCCGCGTGGTGCAGCATGAGTGCGACCACCTGGACGGCGTGCTGTACCTGGACCGCATGGACGACCTCCGCTTCCTCAGCTTCACGGAAGAAATGAAGTATTTCGGCACCGAGTCGGTACCCAAGCTGCCCGGTTGAGCCGGTTCACCGTTTCCCTTTGAGGGGGTAGAGGCGGATGGCGGTGCGCGCCTATACTGGCGCAAACCCCGCGGCCGCCGGCCGCCCGTCCGTTGCAAGGGACAGCCCCATGGTCACCCCTGACACCCCCACCCCGTTCGCCTCCCGCCCCGCCGATGACGTGGTGGATGAGCGCCTGGTTTTGCGCGACCGGCTGATGCTGGCCGTCCTGCCGCACGTGGCCTTCGACGGCTGGTCGGCCGCGGCGCTGCGCCAGGGCGCGGCCGACGCGGACATGGGGGCGGCCCAGCTGGCGGCCCTGTTCCCCGGCGGTGTGGCCGACGTGGTGGCGCAGTTCAGCGACTGGGCCGACCGCGCCATGCTGGCGCAGCTGGCGGGCCGGGACCTGACCACGATGAAGGTGCGGGCGCGGGTCACCCTGGCGGTGCGCGTGCGCCTGGAACTGCTGGCGCCGTGGGCGGAGGCGGTGCAGCGCGCCAGCTCTTTCCTGGCGCTGCCCACCCACGCCGGCTTGGCCGCCCGCCTGCTGTACCGCACCGTGGATGCCGCGTGGTACGCCGCCGGTGACCAGTCGACCGACTTCAACTATTACACCAAGCGGGCCCTGCTGGCCGCGGTGCAGACCGCCACCGTGTTGTATTGGCTGAGCGACCGGTCGCCCGACCATGCCGACACCTGGGCCTTCCTCGACCGCCGGATCGAGAACGTCATGGCGGTCGGCAAGGGCATCGCCACCCTGTCGCTTCCGAAGCTGTCGTCGCTGAAAGGCTGGGGCGGCCTGGTGCCCTCACCCCTGCGCTTCTCCCGCCATCTGCGCCAGCGGGCGTGATGGGGCGGGCGTGATGAGTGTGTACGACGGGCGGATGATCGCGTCGGCCGTACCATGAAGAAAGGGCCCGGACGGGGATGTCCGGGCCCTTCGCCATTCAGCGCCGCAAAGCCGCGCTTACTTGTCGTGGCTGATTTCCGTGTCCTTGGTTTCCCGCACGAACAACAGGCCGATCACGAAGGTGATGGCGGCCACGATGATCGGGTACCACAGGCCGGCGTACATCTGGCCGGTGGTGACCACGATGGCCAACGAGATGGCGGGCAGGAAGCCGCCGAACCAGCCGTTGCCGATGTGGTAGGGCAGGGACATGGAGGTGTAGCGGATGCGCGACGGGAACATCTCCACCAGCATGGCGGCGATGGGGCCGTAGACCAGGGTCACGTAGATGACCAGGACCCACAGCAGGAAGGTCAGCGCCGGCTTGTTGATGGCGGCGTCATCGGCCTTGGCGGGATATCCTGCGGCCTTCACCGCGTCCGCCACCGCCGCGTCAAACGCCGCCTTCTTCTCCTTAGCGTCCGGCGCCTTGGCGTCGTAGCTGTCGATGACCGTGTCGCCGATCTTGATCTGCGCCACGGAACCGGCGCCGCCGTCGATCGCGCTGTAGGGCACGCTCTTGCCCACCAGCGCCGCCTTGGCCACGTCGCAGCTGGACGTGAACTTGGACGTACCGGCCACGTTCAGCTGCCAGGTGCATTCAGCCGGGTCGGCCGTCACCGTGGCCGGGCTGGCGGCCATGGCGGCCTCCAGCGCCGGATTGCCGAAGTGGGTGATGCCACGGAAGATGGGGAAGTAGGTCAGGATGGCCAGGGCCAGGCCGGCCAGGATGACCTTCTTGCGGCCGATGCGGTCCGACAGGCTGCCGAACACCACGAAGAAGGGGGTGGCGAACAGCAGGGCGACGGCCGCCAGGGTGTCGGCGGTGTTGGGGTCGATCTTCAGCGTATTCTTCAGGAAGATCTGGGCATAGAACTGGCCGCAGTACCAGACGACGGCCTGGCCGGCGACGACGCCGAACAGGGCCAGCAGCACGAACTTCAGGTTATAGAGGTTGCCGAAGCTTTCCAGGATGGGTGAGGACGAGGTCTTGCCCTCGGCCTTCATCTTCTTGAACAGCGGCGATTCGTCCAGCTGCAGGCGGATCCAAAGGGACACGGCCAGCAGCAGCAGCGACACCAGGAAGGGGATGCGCCAGCCCCAGGCCTCGAAGTCCGCCTTCGGCAGGCTCGTGCGGCAGGCCAGGATGACCAGCAGGGACAGGAACAGGCCGCCGGTGGCGGTGATCTGGATCCAGGCGGTGTAAGCGCCGCGCTTGCCGTGCGGCGCGTGCTCCGCCACATAAGTGGCCGCACCGCCGTACTCGCCGCCCAGGGCCAGGCCCTGCAGCAGGCGCAAGCTGATCAGCAGGATGGGCGACAGCACACCCACCGAGTCATAGCTGGGCAGGAAGCCGATGACGGCCGTCGACAGGCCCATGATGACGATGGTGACGAGGAAGGTGTACTTGCGACCCACCAGGTCGCCCAGCCGGCCGAAGACCAGGGCGCCGAAGGGGCGGACGAAGAAGCCGGCCGCGAAGCCCAGCAGCGTGAACACGTCCTTGGCGCCCTGCGTCGGCAGGCCCGAGAAGAAGCGGGCGCTGATGATGGAGGCCAAGGCGCCATACAGATAGAAATCATACCACTCGAACACGGTGCCAAGGGACGAGGCGAAGATGACCTTGCGCTCCTCCCCCGTCATGCTGGTCGAGGCCCCATTGGTACTGCTGCTGGCGATGTTCGCCATCGTGACTTCCTCCCATGGATGTTCTGGTATTGGCTGGCGGCGGGGCTGGTGCTGGCGTTCACGCTCCTGGCCCGGGACGATCCCGGCCCGGTGGCGGCGCCGTGCCGCTGGTGGCCCCGCGGGGCCCGGTAACGGGCGTCCGGTTGGACGTCTTAAGTCGGATTGCTGCCGCTGGCCCCCCTTCGCGTATATGTCCCCCCGGCCCTGGACGCGCATGCCCCTGGGCCTGACACTCAACCGCTTTGGCGGACCCCGTTGGCCGGAGCCTCATGCGGGTCGCCCTGCCGGGGCCCACGTTCGCCGGGTGTTACCGCTACCCCAGGTGCCACCGCGGCCATTTGCCGCCTGGACAAAGGATGCAGTCACCGCCCCAAGCCTTGCAAAGGTAGCACCTCAGTCTTGAAGCGGCAACATGGCATTCACCTGGCAACGCACGTCAAATCAAAAGGATAGCGGCGCGTTTCCAACGGTTTGGGCGGTGTCGCAAAAAATTTATGAAGGGTGTTGCAAGCCGCCTTCCTACCCGGCAAAGTGCCGCCCGCGTGGGCCTGTAGCTCAACGGTTAGAGCCGGCCGCTCATAACGGTCTGGTTGCAGGTTCGAATCCTGCCGGGCCCACCACGCCTTCCCTCAGTCGAAATCGAAGACGTTGGTTTTGGCCAATGCCGTGCCCAATGCCAGAATATTGTCCGGCGTAGGGTCGATGCGGCCATCCGGCGCGAATGTGATTTTCCGCTCCTGCGACCGCATTGCGTTGAAAAAGACGGCCCGGTAGCGAAGGCTCATCATGAGGTAGCCAACCTGCGGCACCGTCAGGGCTTTGCCGCCATTGGCCATTTGTGCCGCCTCCACCACATCGTTCCAGCCCTGCAGGTCGGCGGTCGCTTCGTCCGTCATCTTGAGCATGATGAAGGTCGGCAGATCCCGCGCCGTGCCGTCCGGGGCGCGCGGTTCCGGCGACGGGGTTTTGGCGTGGGCCGCCAGGTGTCCAAGGACGAACGTCGTGTTGTTGGGCCGGATGGAGTCCGCCTCGACCACGTCGAACGGCCGTGTGTTCGCGACATCGCCCAAGAAGGTCGGGGTGAAAAGGATCTTCCCGTCCCGGGCACCGGCCCCGAACTGGTTCAATCGGCCCGCCGTATCGATCTCGAATCCCTTCAGCAGGCCGTTGGCGGCCAAAGCCGACAGTTCCGCCGCCAATGAGGGTGAGGCGGTGATGGCGTCCGTCACCTGGGCCGCCTGCTGAGGCGGCGCCTGCTTGGTGAATTCATCCAGGAGGGCTTGCAAGGGGACGCTTAAGGAAACGGCCAGCACGGCCATACCTGCCAGTGTGCTCACGGAACGGCCCCATCGCTTTTCGATTTCTGACTTATGCCGGCTTGAAAGCCACCACTCTCATGGGGCCTGTCGCCTGCCCTAAATTGCCACCAATCCGTGTCATGGCAAAGCGCCGCCGATGGGGACGGGCCGGAACCACCCCCCGGCCCCGTATTTCGACCGTCGCGGACAAAGTCCTGGTTTCTCAGGATAATCTTTTATCCTATCGTTTCTGGACGGTGGCGTCCCGGAGAGCGCCCACAATCAATAAGGGGGATGGCATGGCGGTTGAGCGCTTGGACGGCGTGGCCAGGGGGATGGGTCGGCGCGATGTGTTGGCCGGCGTTGGCGCGGCTGCCGCCCTCGCGTTGGCGGGCTGTGCGGTCAACGTGGAGGGGGGCCGGCATGGTGGCGCGCCGGAGGCGGCGCGGTCGCCCCTGATGCTAACGCCCATCCGGGCCACGCCGGACCGCATCACCCGCATCACCGTCTGCACGCGCCCCTTCCGCGCCCAGGGCCCCCGGCTGGAGGTGGAGCGCATCGGCCAGAAGCTGGTGGTCCACCATTACGGCCATGGCGGCAGCGGCTGGTCCCTGTCCTGGGGGACGGGCCTGGTCGCCACAGAGAAGGCCATGGCCTTGGGCGAGCGCGACATCGCCGTCATCGGCTGCGGGGCTATCGGCCTGACGACGGCGCTGCAGCTTCAGCGCGCCGGCGCCAAGGTCACCATCTATGCCAAGGACCTGCCGCCTGACACCCGGTCCAGCTTCGCCACCGGCGTCTGGTCGCCGGATTCGCGCATCTGCCTGGAACAATACGCCACGCCGGCGTTCAAGGCGCTGTGGGCGCGCATGTGCCTGACCTCGTTCCAGGCCTACCAGAGCCTGCTGGGCCTGCCCGGCACCCCCATCGAGTGGGTGGACAACTACAACGTCTCCGACCAGGCCAACCGGGAGCGCCACGAACCGGTGACCGACGGCCGGCCCCCCTTCGCCGACGCCTTGCAGCACGAGCTGTTGCCAACTTTGACACCCCATTCCGTCGATGTGCCGGCGGGTCTGCATCCCTTCGGCGCGCGCTTTGTTCGGCGCAACACCAACATGGTGTTCAACATTTCCAGCTACGCCCGCCTGCTGCTGGATGAGTTCCACGCCAACGGCGGCCGCATCGAGGTGCGGGAATTCCGCACCCCGGCGGATTTCGCCGGCGTGGCTCAGAAGGTGCTGGTGAACTGCACCGGCTACGGCGCCCGCGCCCTGATGGGCGACAACTCCATCATCCCGGTGCGGGGCCAGCTGGCGCGCATGATACCGCAGGACGATGTGCACTACGGCCTATTCTACAACGGCGTGTCCTTCGTGCCCCGGCGCGACGGCTTCGTCTTCCAGGCGGTGGGGCCGGACGATTATTACGGCTACAACGACGACAGCATTGAGCCCGACCGGCCACTGGTGGAGCAGTCGGTGCGCATCATCGCCAGCCTGTTCCCGCCGCCGGCGTTCGGGTGACCCTCAACACCCCATCCCCTCCGCCACCGCCGCCACCTGCTGGCGCAGCCAGACATGGCCGGGGTCGGCCTGGTGGCGGGGATGCCAGGCGGCCATGAAGTGATAGCTGCGCCGGTTGGGCAGGGGCAGGTCGAACAGGTCCAGCTTCTCGGCATAGCGGCGGGCCAGACGGCTGGGCAGGACGCAGAGATAGTCCGTGGCCAGCAGGATGGGCACGGCCAGCATGAACTGGTGGATGGACAGGGCCACCCGCCGCCGCCGTCCCAGCCGCTCCAGATCCTCATCCACAAAACCGACGAAGCCGCCGCCGTTGGTAGACACCAGGATGTGCTCCTGAGCGCAATAGCCGTCCAGGTCCAGGGGCCCGGCACCCCGCGGATGGCCCTTGCGCTGGGCCACCAGATACCGCTCCCCCGCCAGGCGGCGCACCGTCATGCCGGTCTGGACCATGTTCTGCGAGCCGATCAGCAAATCGACCTCGCCCCGCTGCATCTGGCCCAGGACGCGTTCGGCGTTGGGCGCGCGGAAGGACAGGCGGATGCCCGGGCCCGCCACGGCGCGCAAGCGCTCCATCAAGCCCAGCCCCACCGCCACCGTGCTGTTGTCACTGGCGGCGATGGCGAAATCGCGGGTGGCCGTCAGGGGGTCGAAGGCCGGCGGCCGGCGCACCACCGTCTCCAGCTCCTGCAAGGCGGCGCGCAAGGGCGCCTGCAGTTCCAGCGCGCGGGTGGTGGGCACCATGCCCCGGCCGGTTTCCGAGGGCACGAACAGGGGATCGTGGAACAGGTCGCGCAGGCGGGCCAATTGCGCCGACAGGGCCGGCTGGCTGATGCCCAGGCGGGCGGCCGCCCGGGTGACGTTGGCCTGGTCCAGCAACGCGTCCAGCGAGACCAGCAGGTTCAGGTCCACACCCCTGAGATCGATCATGATTATGGGTCCGATATTGATGATCGATTTCAATTATAGCCAGGCGAGCACTATCTCACCAGGGCATCGCCAATCCCGAGGAGGCCTGCCTCATGTCCCCTGCTCTGATGTCCCGCTCGGCCGACCATCCGGAACCCGCCGCCCCTTGGCCTGCCTGGCCCCTGCGCCTGCTGGCGCTGGCTTATTTCACCATGGGTACAGGCACCCTGGCGGTGGTCGGGGCCTTGCCCCCCATCGCCGCCTCACTGTCTTTGCCACCCAGCGCGGTGGCGCTGATGGTGTCCGCCTTCGCCGCCACCTTCGCCGTCGCCGCGCCGGTGGTGCAGATGGTGGCGGGGCACCTGCCGCGCCGCACCCTGTTGCTGGCCGGCCTGGGCATCCTCGGCGCCAGCACCCTGCTGTCGGCCGGGGTGGGCAGCTATCCCCTGCTGCTGATCTTGCGCATCCTCTCGGGCGTGGGGGCCGCCTGCGTCGGGCCGGTGGTGTCGGCCCTTGGCAGCACCCTGGTGCCGCCCCAGCGCCAGGGCCGGGCCCTGGCTATCGTCTTCAGCGGCATGACCATGGCGTCGGTCGTCGGCCTGCCGCTGTCCGCCTGGCTGGGGGAACAGATCGGCTGGCGCCCCATGTTCGTCGGGCTGGGCGTGTGGACCTGGGGCGTGGCGCTGGCCATCGCGCTGGGCGTCAAGGATCGGGGGCGGGGTCATGCCCTGGGTCTGGGGCAGTTGGCGGCCGTCCTGCGGCGCCCGGGGGTGGCGGGGGGCGTCGCCCTCATGGTCTGCCAGATGGCGGGACTGTTCACCACCATAACCCTGATCAATCCGCTGCTGCGCGACCGCTTCGGCGCCGATACGGCGCAGACGTCGCTGGCCCTCATGGTGCTGGGGCTGTCGGGTCTGGCCGGCAATTATCTTGCCCGCTGGCTGGCCGACCTGTGGACCGCCGACCGGCTGGTGGCCGTCAGCCTGGGCGGCCTGACCGCCATGTTCCTGGCCATGGCCGCTGCCCCGGCCCGGCTTTGGGCCGTCCTGGCCCTGTTGGCGCTGTGGGCGCTGGCCAACGACCTGTTCATGCCCTCGCAGCAGCGGCGCATGGTGGAACTGGCGCCGGAGGTGCGCGGCCTGGTGCTGGCCCTGAATTCGTCGGCCCTCTATGTCGGCATGGCCGCCGGCTCCTTCACCGCCGGCGCGGTCTATCCCGTGGCCGGGGTGGGTGCCCTGCCGCTGGCCTCCGCCGGTTTCATGGCCGCGGGCCTGGCGCTGCTGGCCGCCACGCGGCGCCGGGTTATTGCGGATACGGAACCAGGCGCGGCCGTCTGCCCTGCGGCGCGATGACCCGTTGCTTGCAATTCCACAGCTTTTTCTGACGCGCGGGATTGATTTATGGCGCCGGCTCCGCACTTTCTAGCGGCAGCCGGCCGCAATGGACTTGATCGGGGGAACCTGATCGGGGGCCCATCCTTGGCCAAAGGCTGACATCCAGGGAGGGAAGGGAACAATGTCTCGCGTCTCCGTCATCGTGCTGGCCCTGGGGCTGGCCGCGTCCAGCCTGGCGCTCACCGCCAGCGCCGCCACCGCACCGTCACCCGCGATCACCGCCGCCGTCGCCGACAGCAACCGGCCGCAGGCCGACAAGGATCGCGACGCCGACCGCAAGCCGGCCGAGATGCTGGCCTTCGCCGGCGTGAAGGCGGGCGACAAGGTGGTGGATTTCATGCCGGGCGCCGGCTACTTCACCCGCCTGTTCGCCAAGGCGGTCGGCCCCAAGGGCAGGGTCTATTCCCTGCTGCCCAATGAGATCGCCACCCGCTCGCAAAAAGCGGTGGACGGACAGAAGGCGCTGGCGGGGGACAAGGCCTATGGCAACATCGTGCCGCTGGTCGAGCCCGTGAACGCGCTGACCTTCCCTGAGAAGGTGGACGTGGTCTGGACCTCGCAGAATTACCACGATGTCCACGCCTTCATGGGCGCCGAGGCGGCGGCGGCTGTGAACAAGGCCATCTTCAACGCGCTGAAGCCCGGCGGCGTCTACATCGTTCTGGACCATGTGGCCGAGGCCGGCTCCGGCGTGCGCGACACCAACACCCTTCATCGTATCGACCCCGAAACGGTGAAAAAGGAGGTGGAGGCCGCGGGCTTCGTGCTGGAGGGCCAGGACGACGCCCTGCACAACACGGCGGACAACCACACGCTCAAGGTCTTCGACCCCGCGCTGCGCGGCCACACCGACCAGTTCGTCTTCAAGTTCCGCAAGCCGAAGTAAAAAGAGTTCTTCATGACCGGGGCTGCGTCAGGGCCTGTTTTGGCCATTGCGCAGCCCTTTGTTTTTGCGGACCCTTTAGCCATCAAGACCAAGAAGGGGACGGGGCATGGCGAAGGGGATCGCGGCGTTGGTGGCGGGCCTGGTGATGGCCGCCGCGGGTGCGGCCACTGGAGAGATGTCGGGTTTGGCGCTGGCCGGCACGGCCGAGACCCCCTACCGGGTGCTGGACGGCTATGCCCGCCACGACCACCAGGAACGGTTGAACACCCCGGCCGATGAGGTCGACTGGCTGCGCAAGAACCGCTTCATGCATGGCGAGCTGGACGATTTCCCGGCCGACGCCATCGTGCTGCACCGCGTGGATGTGGAGACCTATCTGGACCAGGCGGGCTTTCAGGGCAGCTACACCCATTTGTCCTACGGCTTCACCGATCCCACGGACCTGTGGGTGGTGCGCAAGGCCGGTACGGCCCCCTTCGTCGTGGCGCGCGGCCTGCCCGGCGCCGGCGGCATCACCACCCAGGTGGCGGAGTTGCAGGCCCTGGGGGCCCGCCGGGTGATCCATGTGGGCACGGCGGGCCTGTTGTCGCCGGACGTGCCCTATGGGCAGATCATCGTGTCCGACGGCTCCTACCGCGATGGTGGCGCCTTCCTGCTGGCGCCCGACGCGCGGCAGCAGGTGGCGCGCCCGGATAAGGACTTCACCGCCCGGGTGCGCGCCGCCGCCGCCCGCTCCGGCCTGCCCAGCGCCCGGGGCATCGGCTACACCATGCCTATCTACTATTTCCAGCCGGGCAGCATCCTGCGCGACCTGCTGGCCATCAAGGGTTTGGACAAGCCCACCTTCGTGGAGATGGAGGAGGGGCCGTTCTTCACCCTGGCCACCCTGATGGGCCTGAAGGCGGCCAGCGTGGTTGTGGGGTCCGACCGTCTGGTCAACGACGGCGGGCGCCTGCACCAGTCGCTGTGGGACGGTGACCTGGACGCCCTGGAACTGGCGGCGTTCAAGGTGGCGGTGGATGCGGTGCAGCGGCCTTGAACGGGAACCGGAACCCTGTGACCGGCCTCACCTCGAAAAGCCGCGCGGGCGTGCTTAGGTAACCCTTGGCAGTTCCGTCGCGGTTCGAAGAAAGGCCGGTCCCCCCGTGTCGCTTCCCATTCCCTTGTCCGTCCTGGACCTTTCCCCCATCGTCGAGGGCGGCACCGCCGCCCAGGCCCTGCGCAACACGCTGGATCTCGCCCGCCATGCCGAGGCCCTGGGCTACCGCCGCTTCTGGGTGGCGGAGCATCACAACATGACGGGCATCGCCAGCGCCGCCACCTCGGTGGTCATCGGCTACATCGCCGGCGGCACCAAGAGCATCCGCGTGGGCGCCGGCGGCATCATGCTGCCCAACCATGCCCCGTTGGTGATCGCGGAGCAGTTCGGCACACTGGAGTCCCTCTATCCCGGCCGCATCGACCTGGGTCTGGGCCGCGCGCCGGGCAGCGACCAGCGCACCGCCTGGGCGCTGCGGCGCGACCGCTCGGACAATGGCGACAATTTCCCCCGTGACGTGCAGGAGCTGCAGGCCTATTTCCGCCCGGCCCAGCCGGGGCAGGCGGTGCGGGCCGTGCCCGGCGCGGGCCTGGACGTGCCTCTGTGGATCCTGGGGTCCAGCACCTTCGGCGCCCGGTTGGCGGCGGAGCTGGGGTTGCCCTACGCCTTCGCCTCCCACTTCGCGCCCGACCAACTGCTGGAGGCGCTGCACGTCTACCGCCAGTACTACAAGCCCACCGCCGCCAATCCCAAGCCCCACGCCATGGTGGGCATCAATGTCTTCGCCGCCGACACGGATAAGGAGGCTGAGGTGCTGTTCACCTCCCTGCAGGATCGGTTTGTGGCTTTGGCCCGTGGCAACCCCGGCCCCTTGCGCCCGCCACAGCCGGGCGTGCAGTGGAGCCCGGAGGAGCGCGCCTGGGCCGACCGGGCGCTGCGCTACTCCGTCGTGGGTGGGCCGGAGACGGTGCGCCATGGCCTCGGCGCCATCCTGCAACAGACCGGCGCGGATGAGATCATGGTGACCGCCGCCATCCACGACCATGCCGCCCGGCGGCGGTCGTTCGAGATTACGGCCCAGGTCGCCGGGCTGGCGCCGCGCCTGGATTGAAGCCGGGGAAGCTTGGGCCCGCACCCCGCACGGATCAGCGGGTAGAGAAAAAGGCCGCCCGGCGAGGGGCGGCCTTTTGTCTTACTTGCCCATGGACTTGTCGCGGGCGGCCTTGAACTCGGCCTTGTCGTACCATTTCGGCCAGTCGGTGCCGAAGGCCAGCGGGCGGCTGAGGTCATAGATCATGTTGACCTCCATGGCCCCGCCGCTGAGGTCCAGGTCCGGCGACCATTTGTCGGAGGGCTGGTGGTAGTGGAGGCGGGTGAACTCGTCCTCCTTGGTCTTGCCCCACTCGGCGCCGTTGGCCACGCTGTCGATGCCGCTGTGGGCGTAGATCACGGGGATGCCGATCTTGGCCAGGTTGAAGTGGTCGGAGCGGTAGTAGTACCCGCGCTCGGGAAAGGGCTCCTGGTTCAGCGCCATCATGTGGGCGTCGGTCCAGGCCTTGAGCCTGTCCTCCAGGTCGGACTTGCGCCCGCCCACCAGCACGATGTCGCGGGTCAGGCCCACGCTGCTCAGCATGTCCATGTTGAAGCCCGCGACCGTCTTGTTGGGCGCGAACAGGGGATGCTGGGCATAGTACTCGGAGCCCAGCAGGCCCTGCTCTTCCGCCGTGTAGGCGATGAACAGCAGGGTGCGGTCGGGCTTGGGGCCCTTGGTATAGCGCTTGGCGAGCTCGATCAGGCCGGCGACGCCGGAGGCGTTGTCCATGGCGCCGTGGTAGATGGTGTCGCCGTTGATGGCCGGACCGATGCCCAGGTGATCCCAGTGCGCGCCGACCAGGACCATTTCGTCCGGATGCTTGGCGCCCGGGATGGTGCCGATGACGTTGTGGGAGATGACGTCGCGCTCCGTCGGCGTGATGCCGACCGACATCTTCAGGGGCAGGGGCACGGCCTTGAAGCCGCGGCGGGCGGCGCTGTCCTTCAGGGTGTTGAAGTCCAGCCCGGCGGCCTGGAACACGGCCTTGGCCTGGTCCAGCTGCATCCAGCCTTCCACGGCGGACCGGGTCTTCAGCCCGCCGTCGGCCGGCATCAGGCTCAGCTTGGGGATGCTGCCGCCGTTGGCGACGACGCCCCAGGGATAGCCCGCGGCGCGCGTCTCATGCACGATGATGGCGGCGGTGGCGCCGTGGCGGGCCGCCTCCTCGAACT
The DNA here is from genome assembly GCF_007828035.1 of Nitrospirillum amazonense. Taxonomy (GTDB): domain Bacteria; phylum Pseudomonadota; class Alphaproteobacteria; order Azospirillales; family Azospirillaceae; genus Nitrospirillum; species Nitrospirillum amazonense. The sequence continues at coordinate 549,526 of NZ_VITV01000005.1, forward strand.
TGTAGACCCAGCGGCCGTACCAGGTCATGGCGCCGCCGCCGAACAGCGCAGGATCGCCGGTGGCATAGCCGGGGTCGTTCACCAGGATGACCACCGTCTTGCCGCGCACATCGACGCCGGCATAATCGTCCCAGCCGAATTCCGGCGCCGTGATGCCATAGCCCACGAACACCATGTCGTTGTCCTTGACCTGGACATGGGGGGTGCGCTGGCGGGTCCAGACGATCATGTCGCTGAAATACTCCAGCGACAGCGGCGCGGCCTTGGGGCCGGTGATGACCATGGGGCCGTCGGCCTTGCTGACAATCTCCGTCAGGGGGACGTTCTGCAGATAGCTGCCGTCCACGGCGGGCTTCAGGCCGATCTTCTTGAACTGGTCCTGGATGTAGGCGATGGCCTTGTCCTCGCCCGCCGTGCCGGGCTTGCGGCCTTGGAATTCATCGGAGGCCAGGATGCGGATGTGCTCGGACAGGGCCTGGGCCGTCACCGGGGCCACATCCTTGGTGACCTTGTCGGCCGCCAGCGCCGGTAGGGCCACGGCCGCCGCCAAAACGCCCATCAGGGCCAGCGCCGCCGTGCCTTTCAGCAGGCCGGCGCGTTTGTTGTGGGTTCGCATGGATGTTTGCGTTCCTTGTCGTTGCTCGGGGGCGCGTCCATTGACGCCCCTCAACCGCCCCCGTCCCCTGCCTGGGATACCTCTACTTTGGATACCCTTACCTGGAGATCGGGGGCGTGTGGGATGCGACCCAGCGGTCGCAACCCGACTGAAAAAGGCCGCCTTATCCTCTGCCGGGGTCCGGCGGCCCTCACGCTCATTTGCCCTGGGACTTGTCCCGGGCGGCCTTGAACTCGGCCTTGTCGTACCACTTGGGCCAGGCATCGCTGGACGCCAGGTCGCGACTGATGTCGTACCACATGTTGACCTGGACGGCGCCGCCGCGCAGGTCCATCGCCGGCGACCATTCGTCGGAGGGCTGGTGGTAGTGCAGGCGGGTGTATTCCTCCTCCTTCGCCTTGCCCCACTCCGCGCCGTGCTCCACGCTGTCGATGCCCATGCCGGCGTCGATGACGGGGATGCCGACCTTGGCCAGGTTGAAGTGGTCGGAGCGGTAGTAATAGCCGCGCTCGGGGAAGGGCTCCGGATTCACGACCATGCCGTGGGCATCGGTCCAGGCCTTCAGCCGTTCCTCCAGGTCGGACTTCTTGCCGCCGACCAGGACCACGTCATGCACGGGACCCAGCACACCCAGGCCGTCCATGTTGAAGCCGGCCACCGTCTTGCCCACCGGGTACAGCGGGTGCTGGGCATAGTATTCCGAGCCCAGCAGGCCCTGTTCCTCGGCCGTGTAGGCGATGAACATCAGGGTGCGGTCCGGCTTGGGGCCGTGGGTATAGCGCTTGGCCATCTCGATCAGGCCGGCGACGCCCGTGGCGTTGTCCAGCGCGCCGTTATAGATGGTGTCGCCGTTGACCGCCGGGCCCACGCCCAGGTGATCCCAGTGCGCGCCCACCAGCACCACCTCGTCCGGACGCTTGGCGCCGGGGACGATGCCGACCACGTTGTGCGAGACGACGTCGCGCACCACCGGGGTGATGCCCACCGACATCTTGGCGTTCATGGGCACGGCCTTGAAGCCGCGCCGGGCGGCGCTGTCCTTCAGCGTGCCGTAGTCCAGGCCGGCCGCCGCGAACAGCTCCTTGGCCACGTCCAGCTGCACCCAGCCTTCCACAGCCGACCGGCTCTGCAGCCCGCCGTCGGCGGGCATCAGGGTCAGCTTGGGCACGCTGTTGCTGTTGGCGACCACGCCCCAGGGGTAACCGGCGGCGCGCGTCTCATGCACGATGATGGCGGCGGCCGCACCATGGCGGGCCGCTTCCTCGTACTTGTAGGGCCAGCGGCCATACCATGTCATGGCGCCGCCGCCGAATAGGGCGGGGTCGCCGGTGGCGAAGCCCGGGTCGTTCACCAGGATGACGACCGTCTTGCCCTTCACGTCCACGCCGGCATAGTCGTCCCAGCCGAACTCCGGCGCCGTGATGCCGTAGCCGACGAAGACCAGATCGCTGTCCTTCACCTCGGCATGGGTGGTGCGCTGCCGGTTCCAGACGATCATCTGGCTGAAGTATTCGTACGACAGGCTCTTGGCCTGGCCGTCCTTGCCCGTGGCCGTGAACACCATGGGGCCGTCGGCCTTGCTGGTGACCTCGGTCATGGGCACGTCCTGAAGGTAGCCCTTCGCGCCGGCTGCGGGCTTCAGTCCGATCTTTTTGAACTGGTCCTGGATGTAGGCGATGGTCTTCTCCTCGCCCACGGTTCCCGGTTTGCGGCCCTGGAAATCGTCGGAGGCGAGGATTTTGACGTGGGCCGACAAGGCCTCGGGCGTCACCGGGGCGGCGTCCTTGGCCTGCCCCATCGCCGTGGCCCCGACATCGAGCGCGAGGGCCGCGGCGAAGAGCGCCGTGGCCCCTGTGCGTAGTCTGGCTCCCATAAGTGCGAATCCCCATTGTCTTGGTCGTGTCGCCGGCGGTTACCCCGCGATAGCGCCGCTTGGGGCGAGAGCATACGGGGGTACCGGCCGGGAATCCAAGACCCTGGGCGGGCCTGCTGACGAAAGTTGGATATTGGATATAGCGGGACAATCACCCAGTCGCCACGCCCGTACGGAAAAGGTCGGCCATCCCTGGCCGGCCCCGTCGCTTCAATAAGGACTGGTGGGATAGGGGGAAGGGCTGGGACTTAGGCGTCCACGCGGGTGCCCCACAGGTCGTATTCCTCGGCGTGCTCCACCGTCACCTGGACGATGTCGCCCGCCGCGACGCTGGTGTCGCCGTTCAGGAAGACGCTGCCGTCGATTTCCGGCGCATCCGCCGCGGAGCGGCCGATGGCGCCTTCCTCGTCCACCTCGTCGATGATGACGTCGATGGTGCGGCCCACCTTGGCCTGCATGCGCTCCTCGCTGATGGCCTGCTGGTGGGCCATCAGGCGATTCCAGCGCTCTTCCTTCACCTCTTCCGGCACGGCGCCCTCGATGGCGTTGGCGGGGGCGCCCTCCACCGCCTCATACTTGAAGCAGCCCAGTCGGTCGATCTTGGCCTCCGACAGCCAATCCAACAGGAACTGGAAGTCCTGCTCCGTTTCCCCGGGGAAACCGACGATGAAGGTGGAGCGAATGGTCAGGTCGGGACAGACGTCGCGCCAGCCGCGAATCCGGTCCAGCACCTTCTCCTGGTTGGCCGGCCGCTTCATGGCCTTCAGCACACTGGGGCTGGCGTGCTGAAAGGGGATGTCCAGATAGGGCAACACCAGGCCTTCCGCCATCAGGGGGATGACCTCGTCCACATGCGGGTAGGGGTAGACGTAGTGCAGGCGCACCCAGGCGCCCAGCCCGCCCAATTCACGGGCCAGGTCGGTCATGTGGGCGCGGACCTTGCGGCCCCTGAACTCGCTTTCGGCATGGCGCAGGTCCAGGCCGTAGGCGCTGGTGTCCTGCGAGATGACCATCAGTTCGCGCACGCCGGCGTTCACCAGGCGCTCCGCCTCGCGCAGCACGTTGCCGGCCGGCCGGCTGGCCAGGTCGCCGCGCAGCGAGGGGATGATGCAGAAGCTGCAGCGGTGGTTGCAGCCTTCGGAAATCTTCAGATAGGCGTAGTGGCGGGGCGTCAGGCGCAGGCCCTCGGGCGGCACCAGGTCGGTGTAGGGGTTGTGCACCGGGGGCAGGTGGTCGTGCACCGCCGACACCACCTGCTCATACTGGTGGGGGCCGGTGACGGCCAGCACGTTGGGGTACATCTCGCGGATGCGGCCCTCTTCCACGCCCATGCAGCCGGTGACGATGACACGGCCGTTCTCGCGCATGGCCTCGCCGATGGCGTCCAGGCTTTCCTGCTTGGCGCTGTCCAGGAAGCCGCAGGTGTTGACCAGCACCACGTCGGCGCCGTCGTAGCTGGGCGACACCTCATACCCTTCCGAGCGCAGCTTGGTCAGGATGCGCTCGCTGTCGACCAGGGCCTTGGGGCAGCCCAGGCTGACGATGCCGACCTTGGGGGCGCCAGCGGGGGACGTGGTGGAGGTGATGAGGGTGGGCTTGCTCATGGGCGGCGCTCGGGAATCCAAAAGGGCGCCAACAAGGCCAACCCCATGCCGCCTGCGGTCGGCGGAGGTCCCCTCGAAAGCGCGCTTACACTATACTATAAGGTGAGCGTCCGACCTTGGTGGTGCCGCCGCCCGTCTGGTCCGGGTATATAGCGGCACCGGGGCCGTTTGCCCATCCCCCGCGCTGTCCGGAGCGCGTGCCAGGCGCGCAGGGGAGGGGCCCGCAATTGTGGGGCCGCCCCCTGTTCTGGACGCACGGCTTACCCTGGATTTTTGAGTCCAGAGCGCTTGACGGGCGGGGCCGACCTCCATATAGTCCGCCCACATTTTTCGAGGGGCAGGCTGTAGGCCGCCCTTGCGGGCTAGACGCTGTCTCTCAAAAAGACCCCCTCGAAAATCTGTATAGCCGCACCCGAGTCCTTGTTCGGACGGCGTTTGCAAGGCCCGCGCGGAGCCAGTCAGTGCTTCGTGACGGGACTTTCGTCGTTCTGGGCATGTGTTTGGGTGCCTTGTTGTTGGAACTGTGAACCGAGAGCGGTAGATGCCGACGATCAACCAGTTGATCCGCAAGTCCCGTGAGGGCGTGCCGGAGCGGGACAAGGTCCCGGCGTTGCAGGAATGCCCCCAGAAGCGCGGTGTCTGCACGCGCGTCTACACGACCACCCCGAAGAAGCCGAACTCGGCGCTGCGTAAGGTCGCCCGCGTGCGGCTGACCAACGGCCACGAGGTCATCAGCTACATCCCCGGCGAGGGTCACAACCTGCAGGAACACTCCGTGGTGATGATCCGCGGCGGCCGTGTGAAGGACCTTCCCGGCGTGCGCTATCACATCATCCGCGGTTCGTTGGATACCCAGGGCGTGAAGGACCGTCGCCAGCGTCGGTCCAAGTACGGCGCCAAGCGTCCGAAGTAAGGAGTTAGTCTATGTCCCGTCGTCGTCGCGCCGAAAAGCGTGAAGTCCTGCCGGATGCCAAGTATGGCGATACCGTGCTGACGAAGTTCATGAACTGCCTGATGTACGACGGTAAGAAGTCCGTCGCCGAGCAGATCGTTTACGGCGCTTTGGAGCGTATCGAGGGCAAGGTGAAGGCTGATCCCATTCAGCTGTTCCACGATGCCCTGAACAACGTCCGTCCCTACCTGGAAGTGCGTTCCCGCCGCGTCGGTGGTGCGACCTACCAGGTGCCGGTTGAGGTCCGTCAGGACCGCGCCCAGGCCCTGGCCATCCGTTGGCTGATCGCCGCCGCCCGCGGCCGGTCGGAGAACACGATGACCGAGCGCCTGTCGGGTGAGCTGCTGGACGCGGCCAACCAGCGCGGCGTTGCCGTGAAGAAGCGTGAAGACACCCACCGTATGGCGGAGGCCAACAAGGCCTTCTCGCACTACCGGTGGTAAGGTTGGGACCAGCTTAGGCCTTAAGGAATCATGGCGCGCTCCCATCCTCTCGATCGTTACCGGAACATCGGCATCTGTGCCCACATTGATGCCGGCAAGACGACGACGACCGAGCGGATCCTGTACTACACCGGCAAATCCTATCGCATGGGCGAGGTCCACGAGGGCACCGCCGCGATGGACTGGATGGAGCAGGAGCAGGAGCGCGGCATCACCATCACGTCGGCGGCCACGACCTGTTTCTGGCGTGACCACCGGGTGAACATCATCGACACCCCCGGGCATGTCGACTTCACCATTGAGGTCGAGCGGTCCTTGCGGGTGCTGGATGGTGCGGTGGCGCTGTTCGACGCTGTGGCCGGGGTCGAGCCCCAGTCGGAAACCGTGTGGCGGCAGGCGGATAAGTACGGCGTGCCGCGCATGTGTTTCGTGAACAAGATGGACCGGGTCGGCGCCGACTTCTTCGGCACCGTCCAGATGATCCGGGAGCGGCTGGGCGCCAATGCGGCGGTCCTGCAGCTTCCCATCAAGACGGAAGCCGGCTTCTCCGGCGTCGTCGACCTGGTGAAGAACAAGGCCATCGTCTGGAAAGAAGAGACGCTGGGCGCCGAGTTCTTCGAGACGGAAATTCCGGCCGCCCTGGCCGCGCAGGCGAGCGAATACCGCGCTCGCCTGGTCGAGCAGGCGGTGGAAATGGATGAGGACGCCACGGAGCGCTACCTCGAGGGTGAGGAACCCGACGAGGCGGCGCTCAAGGCGCTGATCCGCAAGGGGACGATCGCGCTGCGCCTGGTTCCGGTGTTGTGCGGCTCGGCCTTCAAGAACAAGGGCGTTCAGCCGATGCTGGACGCCGTTGTCGACTTTCTGCCCTCGCCGCTCGACATCGCCGATGTCGCCGGCGTAACGCTGGACGGAGAACCGGCCAGCCGGCGGACGGACGACGCGGCGCCCTTCGCCGGCTTGGCGTTCAAGGTGATGAACGATCCTTTCGTCGGCGCGCTCACCTTCGTCCGGATTTATTCGGGGCGGATGGCGGTCGGCGATCGCGTGCTGAACGCGAGCAAGGGTGAGAAGGAGAGCGTCGGCAAGATGTTGCTGATGCACGCCAACACCCGGGAAGAGATCGAGGCGGCATGCGCGGGCGACATCGTCGCCCTGGCGGGGCTGCGGAACACGACGACGGGTGAAACCCTGTGCGATCCGGAAGCGCCGCTGGTGCTGGAACGCATGGAGTTCCCGGAGCCGGTGATCGAGGTGGTGGTCGAGCCTAAGACCCAGGTGGACCACGACCGGATGGCGATGGCGTTGCAGCGACTGGCGTCGGAGGATCCGTCCTTCCGCGTCGGCCGTGACTCCGAGACGGGGCAAACCGTCATCGGCGGCATGGGCGAGCTGCACCTGGAGATCATCGTCGATCGCATGCGCCGGGAATACCGGGTGGAAGCCGATGTCGGCGCGCCGCAGGTGGCGTACCGGGAGACCATCGCCCAGAAGGCGGAGGCGGCCCACACGCTGAAGCGGCAGGTCGGCGCCATGGGGCAATACGCCCAGGTGACGCTGTCCTTCGAGCCGTCCGAGCCCGGCAGCGGGTTCCGGTTCGAGAACAAGGCGGGCAGCCAACTGCCCAAGGAATTCGCCCACGGGGTCCAGAACGGCGTCGATGCCGCCAAGGACAGTGGGGTGATCGCCGGGTTTCCGGTGATCGACCTGAAGGTAGAGCTGGTCGGCGGTGGCTTCCACGACGTCGACAGCTCCGTCGAGGTGTTCGAGCAGGCCGCTCGCGCCGCGTTCAAGGAAGGGATGGCGAAAGCCAAGCCCGTTCTCCTGGAGCCGGTGATGGCGGTCGAGGTGGTCACCCCCGACGACTACATGGGTGATGTCATCGGCGACCTGAACAGCCGCCGGGGACAGGTGACAGGAATGGATCAGCGGGGCAATGCGCGCGTCATCATTGCCAGGGTCCCGCTGGCCAACATGTTTGGGTATGTGAACAACCTGCGCTCGATGAGCCAGGGCCGGGCGCAGTACTCGATGCAATTTGACCACTATGAGCCGGTGCCGGCTGCCATCGCGGATGTCGTTCGCGCCAAGATGGCCTGATCTGGCAGAAGTCAAGAGAAGGAAGAGTAACCATGGCGAAGGCGAAATTCGAGCGCACCAAGCCGCACTGCAACATCGGCACCATCGGTCACGTCGACCATGGCAAGACGTCGCTGACGGCTGCGATCACGAAGGTGCTGGCTGAGACCGGTGGCGCGACGTTCACCGCGTACGACCAGATCGACAAGGCGCCGGAAGAGAAGGCGCGCGGCATCACGAT
>NZ_VITV01000006.1 GCF_007828035.1 Nitrospirillum amazonense
CTGGCCCAGCTGGGCCACGCGGCGGGCGAAGCCGCGCAGGGTGGGGTCGCTGAACAGTTCGCGCGCCGGCACCGGATGGCCGAAGGCCTTCTCCAGCTGGTGCGACACGGCGATGGCCAGCAGGCTGTGCCCACCCAGGCGGAAGAAATCGTCCTCCCGACCCACGGCGCCGCAGCCCAGCACCTCCCGCCACGCCGCCGCGATGCGCTCTTCAATTGGCCCCTGGGGCGGGCCGCCGACCGGACCGGCGTCAGCCCGCGCGCCCGACAGGGCCAGCAAGGCACGCAGAGCCGCGCGGTCGATCTTGCCGGACGTGGTCATGGGGATGGCGTCCACCACCAGCAACGCGGCCGGGATCATATAGGCCGGCAACCGATCGGCCAGGATCTCGCGCCAGCCCCGGGCCAGCCATTCGCGGGAACCGCCGGCCTGCGGGCGAACGAAGGCCCACAGGCTTTTGCGGCCGGGCTCGCCAGCGGGTTCGCCACTGGGTTCGCCACCGGGGGCGGCCTCCAGCACCACGACGGCCTGGGCCACGGCGGGGTGGGCTTCCAGCGCCGCCTCGATCTCCCCCAACTCCATGCGAATGCCGTTCAGCTTGACCTGATGGTCGCGCCGGCCCAGCACCTCCAGCACCGGCAGGCCGCCGTCATGGCCGCCACGCCAGCGGCCCAGGTCGCCGGTGCGGTAGCGCCGCTGCTCACCCTCACCGATGAAGGCGGCGGCGGTCAGGTCGGGGCGGTTGAGATAGCCCTCCGCCAGATTCAGGCCGCCCAGCCAGATTTCGCCCACCGCTCCGGGGGCCGCCAGGGCGCCGGCGGCGTCGCGGATCTCCACCAGGGTGTTGGGCAGGGGGCGGCCGGTGGCCAGCACGCCGTCCAGCCCAGCCACGGGCAGGTCGCCCATGGTGCTGGTGATGGCGTTTTCCGTGGGGCCGTAGGCGTTGACATAGCGCTGGCGGTTGCCATAGCGCGCCACGTCACCAGCCAGCGGCGCCTCGCCGCCCGTCACCAGGATGCGCACGCTGTCAGGCAGGGCGCCATCCAGCAGGCGCAGATAGGTGGGCGTCAGGTCGGCCACCGTGACACCGCGATCGCGGATAAGGTCCAACAGAGCTGCCGGCCGCTCGATGACCTCCGCCGTCGCCAGACACAGGGTGGCGCCGAACATCAGTGGCAAGCCGATGTCGGACAGGGACACGTCGAACGCCGGGGAGGCAAACATCAGCGTGCGGTCGTCAGCGGTCAGGCCATAGTCCTCGCCCACGCCCAGCAGGGTGTTCAGCAGGGCGGCGTGGCTCACCCGCACACCCTTGGGCAGGCCGGTGGAACCGGAGGTGTAGAGGATGTAGGCGATGTCGTTGGACCGCCCCTGCGGCAGGGCGATGTCGTCCTGGGCCGCCCGCTCCAGGGCCGCCAGCCCATCCGTCGTCAGGTCCAGGATATGGGCCGCGCCCCCGTCGCGAGCCATGAACTCCTGTCGCTCCGCCGGCAGGTCGGCGGCCAGGGGCAGATACACCGCCCCGGCCTGCCAAAGGGCCAGGAGTACCGCCGGCAGGTCGACGGCGCCGCGCGGCGCGACGACGGCGACTACGGTGCCCGGCGTCGCGCCCTGGACCACCAGGCCGCGCGCCAGCCGGTTGGCGCGGCCCAGCAGCGCGGCGTAGGAAACCACGGCCCCGTCCGCCAGGATCAGGGCGGGATGCTCAGGCCGGGCGGCCGCCTGCGCGGCGATCAGGTCAACCGGGCGGGCATCCGGTCGGAAGGCGGCCGAGCCTGCCTGCCAGCGCCCCAGCAGCGCGTGCTCGGACGGCAGCGCGGTGGGCACGGCGCCGTCCATGGACGGACGGTCCGCCAGCCAGGCGGCCAAGTCCAGCAGGCCTTTCAGCCAATGGTATGCGGTATCAACATCATAGATGGCGGCGTTCATCTGCCACTTCAGCACCAGACCGCCGTCGGGCAGGGCCTCATGCGACAGCGCCATATCCTGGCCGGCCCCGTGGGGCGCCAGTTCATAGTGAATGCCCCCGGCCTCGACGGCGCTGAGCCGCACCAGACGGGTGGCCGCCTGGCCGGCGTCACGCGTGCCGGTCAGGTCCGGCGTTTCGGTCACGACGATGTCGAACAGGGGGAAACGGGCGGGGTCGCGCAGGGTGGGCCGCTCCCGCCACAGGTCGTGGCACAAGCGGGCAAAGGGGTAGCGGGCGCGATGTAGTGCGCGTGCCAGCTCATTCCTTACGGTATCGAAACGGCTGGCGAGGTCCTGGCCGGCCGTCAGCTGGAAAGCGACCGGCACCAGGGTCACGGCATAGCCCACGGCCTCCGCCACCGCCGCATCCTCGCGCAGGGAGACGGTGCTGCCGATCAGGAAATTGCTGCGGCCGGTACGGCGGAACACCTCCGCTCCCAAGAGCGTCAGCATCAGGGTGTGCAGGCTGCCCTGGCCGCGGCGGGCCAGGCGGCGCAGGGCGTCGGCCTGGTGGGCGGGCAACACCGCCTCCAGCCGGTGGCTGTGGGCGGGCGCATCCAGACGGCGGGGATGGTCCAGAGACCACTCCGCAAACGCCGCGTCGGGCAGGGCCTGCAGGATCGCACCCCACGCCTGAGCATCGCGGGCGGCGCCGGGGCTGGCCAGGTAGGCGACCTCATGCCGGGCCAATGCCACGGCATCCACGGCGGGGCCCCGGAACTCGTCGCCGCGCAGCAGTTTGCCCAGGTCACGCAGCAGCACCTCCAGCGAAGCGCCGTCGCCCACCGCATGGTGCAAGGCCAGCCAGAAAAGGGTTTCCCCTTCCGCGACCGTCACGACGCCGGCGCGGTACAGCGGTGCCTGGCGCAAGGACAGCGGCGCGCACTGGCGGTCGCGGATATGGGCCAGGGCCGCGGCGCGGTCGGTAACGGTGGTGAATTCCAGTTCCGCGATCACGGCGTCCCCAGGGGCATCCCCAGGGGGCACCACATGCCGGCGCACCACGCCGTCCGCGTCGGCGGCGAAGGTTGTGCGCAGGGCGCCGTGCCGCGCCACCAGCGCCTGCCAGGCCGCATTCCAGCGCGCCGCGCCCGGCAGCGCTCCCTCCACACGGCGGGTCAGCGGCATGGTGAAATGACCGGTGTCGAGGCCCGCAGCCTCCGCCACCCAAAACTCCCGTTCGCCCAGCGTGGCCAGGGTGGGGTCCACATCGGCGATCGCGGTGCTGTCCGCGACGATCTCCGTCACCGCCAGATGAGAGGCGAATTGGGCGAGGGTCGGCGCGATGAACAGGTCGCGCGCCGGCACAGGGCGGCCCAGGACCTGCGCCAACTGGTGCGCCATGGTCACGGCCAGCAGGCTGTTGCCGCCCAGGGCAAAGAAGTTGTCCTCCCGCGCCACGCGGGGCTCACGCTCGGTCAGGCTTGGTCCCAGCAGGGTGGCCCAGACGCCGGCAACCGATTCCTCCAGCGCGGTCGCCGGCGGTGTGCGCGTACCTTCTTCCAGGGCCGGCGCCAAGGCCAGCAGGGCGCGGGCGTCAACCTTGCCGCTGGCGGTGGTGGGGATCGCGGCTACGGGGGTGAAGCTGGCTGGGATCATGTGCGCCGGCAGGCGGGGGGCCAGCCAGGCCTGCCATGCGTCGCGGGTAGGCAGGGCCTGGTCGTCCTTCGCCACCAGGAAGGCGCGCAGGGCCACATGCCCGGCATCGGCGGAGACCAGAACGGTGGCCTGGCGGATCGCGGCATGGCCCAACAGGGCGGCCTCGATCTCGCCCAGTTCCACCCTTTGGCCGTGCAGCTTGACCTGCTGATCCATGCGGCCCAGCAGTTCCAGGCGGCCGTCGGCCGTCCAGCGGCCCAGGTCGCCGCTGCGGTAGGCGCGGCCCTGGTCCGTCATGACGAAGCGGTCCGCCGTCAATTCGGGGTTGTTGAGGTAACCCTGGGCCACGCCGGCGCCGGCCAACCACAGTTCACCTACCTCACCCGGCGGCACGGGCCTACCGTCAGCCCGGCGCAGGCTGATGCGGGTATTGGCGAGGGGGCGGCCGATGGACAGGGGCCGGCGTGGATCGGCATCGCCGTCCACCAGGCCGATGGTGACGATGATGGAGGTCTCGGTCGGCCCGTAGGCGTTCCAGAAGGCGATGGGGGGGCCATGCCGGGCGGCATCGTTGTGACGCGGCGCTTCGCCACCGGTGTTTAGGATACGCAGGCCCTGGAACGGCGTCTCGGCGCTGACACGCAGGTATGAGGGGGCATGGAAAGCGCAGGTGACGCCCAGGCGGGTGTAATGACGCTTCAGCGCCCAGGGATCGTCGCGCAGCGCCGGGCTGATAGGCACCAGGCCGCCGCCGTTCAGCAGCGCCATGCCCAGCTCCCAGGGGCTGGCGTCGAAGCCCGGGGTCGCCACCAGACTGGTACGGTCGGCGGGAGTCAGTCCGACCGTACCGGCATGGGACAGGATGGTGTTGACGTAGCCGCGATGGGTGACGGCGACCCCTTTGGGCCGGCCGGTGGTTCCCGAGGTGTAGATGATATAGGCTAGGTCGTCCGGCCCGGCGCCGGCATGGTCCACAGTCGTGGCGGACGGCAGGGTGCCCGCGTCCAGCACGGGGCCGCGGCCCATCAGCAGGGCCGGCGGCGGTGTCCGTCCGTCCCCGGAGGGAACGGTGATCAGAACCTTGGCGCCCGCATCGGACGCCATGTAGGCTAGGCGCTCGGCCGGCAAGTCGGCGGCCAAGGGAAGGTAGACGGCCCCCGCCTTCCAGATGCCGAGAATGACGGCCGGCAGGGCCGGCGCGCAGTCGGTGAGGACCGCGACGACGCGATCCGGCCCCAGGTCCAGGGCCAGCAGGCGGTTGGCGACGCCGTTGGCGGCAGCATCCAAGTTGGCGTAGCTTTGGGTTTCCTCCAGGGTCACCACGGCCGCGGCGTCCGGCTGACGCCGGGCCCAATCCTCGAACAGGACCTGGGCACCGACGGCCGGCCGCTCCACGGTGGGTCCGGCTTCCCACGCCGCCAGTGTTGCCGCCTCGTGCGCCAGCAGGGCCGGGGGCGACTGGCGCAGCCGGTCGGGATCGGCCGCAAGCCATTCCGCCCAGGCCACCAGGCTGTCCAGCCAGGCTTGCGCCGTCGTGGCGGCATAGACGTCCGGATTCCAGTGCAGGACCAGGCGCAGATCATCGCCGGCCTGGTCATCGGCCACCTCGGCCCATTCATAGCTGAAGGCCAGATCCACACCGGCCAACGGCGGCAGGCCCAAGCCGGGCAGGGGATGGCGTCGCACGCCGTCCGGGGCACCTTCCGTGGCTGGGGGCGGGTTGGCTGTCAGCGTGATGTCGAACAGGCCAGGGCGTTCCGCCGCACGGCGGCCGGGCCAGCGCTGCTGGAACTCCCGCGCGATCCAGCTGCCAGGATAGCGGGCATGGGCCAATGCGGCGCGCAGCGTGTCGCGGCTGTCCGCCAGCCGGCCGGCCAAGGTGTCGTCCGCCTTGCTCAGCACCAGGGGCAGCACGTTGACATAATGGCCAATGGCGGTCTCAGCCCCCGAGGGGCGGATGGAAAAGCCGCTGCCGATGATGACCTGCGGCCGGCCGCTGCGCCGTTGCGCCTCCCACCCCAGCAGGGCCAGCAGCAGGCCGTGCAGGCCGGTTTCCGCCTGGCGGGCCAGCCGGGCCAGGCCCCGGGCCGTGGCGGCGGGGATGACGGCGTGGCGGGGGGCGGCGGGCGCCCGTTGGGGCGTGGCGGGGCGGCTGTAATCGGTGGCGAGATCCGCCAGGATGTCATCGCCGCCAGCCGCCGCTACGTCCAGCTGGTCCCGCCAATAGCGCTGATCCGCCTCTCGCGCGGCGGAGGCCAGGTAGCGCGCCTCGGCCGTTGTGGCGGCCCGGATGCCGTGCGCGGCCGGGCTGGCGACCTCGCCCCGTAGCCGGCGGGCCAGGTCGTCCTGCAGTTGGCCCATGGCCAAGCCATCCACCACCGCATGATGCGCCGCCACCCAGAACAGCAGGCGCCCCCCGTCGGTGGGGAGGCGGATGAGGCCGGCGCGCGCCAGCGGCGCCTGGCTCAGGTCGAAAGGCTCGGCCACGGCGGCGGCCAACCGGCTCCATGCCTCATTCTCGTCGGCACAGTCCCAGAGAACCGGATCCGGTGCCGTCAGGTGAGCCACGGTGTGCCAATGGACGCCACCGTCGGCCTGCTCATTGAAGGCGGTGCGAAAGGCGGGATGGTCGGCGACCAAGCCGTGCCAGGCGGCGCCCCAGTCTTCAACCGTGTCCCGCCCTCCCGCTTTTTCGAGCACCCGGACGACATGGTGCCCGACCCCCGCCAAGCCAAGGCGATGGGCTAGCCAAAAATCGGCTTGGCCCGCGGTGGCGGGCCCCTCGTTCTCTGCGCCGCCATCGTCGGTGACGGTACCGCCAGCCGCCAGATGGGTCGCCAGGCTGCGCACCGTCAGGGTGGACAGCACGTCCTGGACCGTGGCCGCGTGGCCCAGCGCCTGCAGGCGCAAGGCCACCTCGATGGCGCGCAGGCTGGTACCGCCCAGGCTGAAGAAATTATCGTCGCGCAGGATGAGGCCCGGCCCCAGCACCGCCTGCCAGGCGGCGGCCACAGCCTGCTCCAGATCACCCTGGGGCAGGGTATCGGGCGTCGCGACACGGGCCGAACGCTGGTCGCGGGCCAGTGTCAGCAGGGCCTGGCGATCGATCTTGCCGGCGCTGCTGGTAGGCAGACGGGGAAGGGCGATGACGCGTGCAGGCACCATGTACGCCGGCAGCAGGGTCGCGAGATAGGCCGTCCAGTCGGTGCCGGGCGACACCGTTCCGGCCACGAACCCCACCAGGCCGCCGTCGGCCAGCACGACGCTGGCATGGGTGACGCCGGGATGTCGGGCCAGCGCGCGCTCGATCTCCGCCAAAGCCACGGCCTGGCCGGAGACCTTGACCATGTCGTCGCGACGGCCCAGCGCCTCCAGCAAGCCATCCTCGCGCCAGCGGCCCATGTCGCCGGTGCGGTACGCCCGGCCGAAGGCGGTGTCGACAAAGGTGCGCGCGGTCAAGTCCGGCTGGTTCAGATAGCCGGGCGATAGGCCCTCACCCAGGACATGGACCTCGCCCACCTCACCCGCGGGCACCAGGTTGCCGTCGCCATCCAGGATAAGCACCCGGATGCCGGGGAAGGGACGGCCACTGGGCAGGCGGTCGGCATCGGCCCAACCCTCCGGCGTGACGCGCAGCAGGCAGATGGTGCCGCACACCTCCGTCGCGCCGTGCATGTTCCAATAGGCGATACGGTCGCCATAGTGCAGGGCGTCGGCGATGTTGGGCCGCTCCCCCGCCGTCATCAGGCAGCGCAGGCCCGCAGGCACGCGCCCGTTCAGCAAACGCAGGTAGGAAGGGGTGAAGGACGCGACGCTGACCGCGTGACGCTCCATCAGCGCCAGCAGGGCAGTCGGATCATCCAGAAGGGCGCGGGTGGCCGGCACCTGGGCGGCACCCAAATACAGGGGCAGGCACAGCTCTCGAAAGCCCAGGATGAAGCCCGGCGCGCTGGACAGCAGGAAACGGTCGTTCCGGTGGAACCCCTGCGCCTGGGCGTGGCCACGCGCCATATGGTCGATGCCACCATGGCGGATCAGCACGCCCTTGGGCCGGCCAGTGGAACCGGAGGTGAACAGGATGGCGGCGATGTCGTCGGCCGTCCGCCGCGGGACCGACAAAGGGGCCGTATCGCGGGCTTCGGTGGCCAGGACCGTGACCGGATCGATCAACCCGCCGGACAGCCCAGCCAGCCGGTTCATGACCTCCACCGGCGGTACCAGGCTGTCCAAGGCCACGACGAAACGGATGGCCGCATCCTCCACCATGGCCAGCAGGCGGGCGGGCGGATGGTCGGCGGCCAGCGGCACATAGACGGCGCCCGCGCGCTGGATGGCAAGGAACACAAACGGGAGTTGTTCTGAGCGGTGCACGAACACCCCCACCGCCTCGCCCGGCGCCACGCCGTGAGCGGCCAGGGCGGCGGCCAGGACGTTCGCCTTGCGGTTGACGTCGGCGGCGGTCTGGATGCCGCCATCGGTCAGGATCGCCAGATGATGGGGGTGGCTTTGAGCGTGGCCGTCAAAGGCCTGATCGATGGCGATGAAATGCTGACGGTCGCGTGCAGGCTCCGTCATCGTTGACAGGCCGTCGTCTCTGATGGCTTTAGCGCCTAGAACAGACCCGGGCATAGGAACACCATCGGTGAATTTCGGATAAATAGATGGGCGCGATAAATAGATGCCGTCCGCAACAGCGGGCGAAGGCCGCGTTGCCCCATTAAAGTCAAAACCAGTACACGCTACGTAACCGATATTCTAATTTATGAGTTAAGCTATTGTATTGATTTTCCGGAATATGTTGATCATTCATGAACGTATTAAGGCATTTATATAAACAAACCTTGATTTTTTACATGCGCGTCAAATCGGTTGGGATGCCTCGGTGTGTAGGCTCAGTTAACGATCAAGTTCATAAAAGTTGCATTAACGTGATATCGATGCCCGCGCTAATGGGTGGCATGGGTATAGTGCGGCATGCGGAACATCACAAGGATTATTTCCCTGCCACGTTGTATCCAATAGCCTTAACGCACGCTTGCGCCAGCCGCGCAGCGTGCGGCTGACGGGATAGGGGCGACAACTGTGACGTGTGGCAGAGGGAAGGGGGCGAGGGCGGGGCTGTCGGCTCGTCACTCAATCGCCGCTGCCGGGCGCTGTTTCCCGCATCTGCGTGAGGACGGGAAGCACCAGCAGGGCGACCAGGGCGATCATGACGCCGGGGATCAAGGGCCAAGCCGTGCGGATCACCAGCGCGTGGGCGACGAAAGGGGTCAACCCGCCGAACAAGGCCGTTGCCCCGGTGGCACCCAGGGCCAGACCGGTCAGTCGCCCTTCCCCGGGAAACTGCTCGGCCGTCGCCACGGCGCCCACCGCGCTGACGCCGCCGGCCAGGGCTGCCAGCAGGATGGCCCCGACCAAGGCCCTGCTGGTGGACCCACTCACCATCAGCCAGAACAGGGGCGCCGGCAGCAGCGTGCTTCCCAAGGTGAGGCCGATCAGCACGGGCTTGCGCCCCACGCGATCTGACAGTGCGCCGATGGCCGGCGTCACGGCGATGACCGCCACGGCGGCGATGGTGGACAGCCACAGCGACATGCCTTCGCTCAACGACCCTGTGGCGGTGAGGAAGGCCGGAACATAGGTGATGCCAACATAATAAGTGATCGACCCCAGCGCGGAGACGGCGAATGACCGAAAGATGCCCGCGCGGTGGTGGATGAGGGCGTAGACCAGGGGCCGGGCCGGCGCCGCCCCGGCCGCCGCCTGCCGCTCGAAGTCCGGCGACTCCTCCATCGCCGACCGCGCGATCCAGACACCACCCGCCAGCGCGGCCCCCACCAGGAAGGGGATGCGCCAGCCCCAGGATGCCAGGTCCGTCGCGTCCAACAGGTGCACGGTCAGCGCGGACACGCCGACAGCCAGCAGGCCACCCACCTCGCTGGCCGCCGAGGCGCAGGAGGTGACCAGGCCCCGCCGGCCCGGCTTGGCCCCCTCCAGCAGGTAGGCGACGACGCCGGTATATTCCCCACCCACCGAGAAACTCATGACACAGCGCAGCAACAGCAGCAGCCACCCCGCAAGGGCACCAATGGCCGTGTAGGTCGGCAGGAGGGCCGTGACCAGCATCGCCAGGCTCATCATGGCCATGGACAGCAGCATCATGCGCCGGCGCCCGACGTGGTCGCCGACGTGGCCGAACGCCACGGCCCCCAGCGGCCGCAGCAGGTAGGCGATGGCGAATCCCGCCAGCGCGGTGATCAACGACCCCTTGCCATCGCCGAAAAAGATGCCGGCGATGACGGGCGCGAGATAAAGGTACAGCGTGAAGTCATACCATTCCACCACTGTGGAAAATGCCGCGATCGCCATCGAGCGCCGCGAAACGGTTGGACGTGCCTCGGGCAGGGGCTTGAGGTCATCCACCAGGGTTCTCCCTTGTCACCAATTCGCGCCGCGCCGTTCCTGCACAAGGGTAGCGGCCTTCATGTGCGCACTCCAGGACTGATGCCATCGGACCGGAATGTCGCGCTTCGGGATTGAATCCAACCGCCTACATTGCGCCTACATACCAAAAACCGATAAGGATAATTATGGAAAAGAACCCTTGAGCGTGCCCTAGAGGCGACGACAGTTCATATGCGTGCCGCTTAGCCCCGCTTCGGTGAAAGCCGGGCCGTGGACCGGCGGGGAATGAGCGTGGGGGCGGAAACCCTGATCCTGTCGCTCACGGCGGTCGGATCCTCTGTCAGCAAATCAAGCGCGACCGATGCGATCTGGTCGAAGGGCACCCGCAATGTGGTCAATGGCGTTGGCAGGTGGCTAACGATGGGGATGTCATTGTACCCCACGACGGAGACGTCGCCGGGCACCGCATACCCCATTCTGGCAAGCGCTGACAGGGCGCCGATGGCCGTGTTGTCGTTGACCGCGAAAACGGCGGTGGGCTTGGGGTCCAAGCGCATCAGGGCCAAGGCCGCCTCCGCGCCGGACTCAATGCCGAAAGTTGACTCGATGATGTAGGCGGGGTCCTGCGACACCCCGGCCTCGGTGAGCGCCTGCTTGTATCCCTCAACGCGACCGCGCGCGCTGGATGCGTAAGAGGGACCGGCAATCAGGCCAATATGGCGGTGCCCCAGGTCCAGGAGATGCCGGGTGGCGAGATACCCGCCCAACATGTCATCCCCCACGGAGGACGAGCTGCGGCCATCCGTGCGCAGGGCCAGGACATGAGGCACGCCGCGCCGCGTCAGATCGTCCGGGAAGTCATCATCCTGCCGGGCGGTGGACAAGACCAGGCCGTCAACCCCCCGCCGCAACAGGGTTTCCGCCGCCACCCTGTCGGCCTTGGGTCTGTCGTCCGTCGTCGCGACAATGGCGAACCGCCCCGACCGGACGCAAGCCTTGGTGAGCGCCTCATAGAGCATCGCCATCGCCGTGTCGGTCAGGCGCGGCACGATCACGCCAATGGTCATCGTCTTTCCGCGCCGCAGACTGGCGGCCGAGACGTCACGGATATAGCCAAGACCGGCGGCCACTTGCCGGACCCGCCGGGCCGTTTCGCTGTCCGACTGCGGCAACCGCTCATCCAGGATGCGCGATACGGTGGACTTGGACACCCCCGCCGCCGCCGCCACGTCGTGCAAGGTCACACGCCCCGGGGTCCCCCGCGCCGGGCCGCCAGCCATATCTTCCTTTTCCATCAAGACACTCTCCCCGCCATCGACCTGATGCCACCGCGCAGGCCCTGCCCTCCTTTCTGTATGCCCCAAGATCGGGCTTGACTCCAGTAGGCTTTGGATCGATCGTGGGAACGTTCCCGCGATCGATCCCTAAGCAAACAATGGGATGTCGCCTGAAACCGATAACTGTGAGGAAACCCATGAACGCGCCCATCTCCCGACAGGAGAAGTCTGCCTTTCGCACCCCCGTCATGGATTTGCGTGGCCTGAGCCCGGCCCCGGTGACGGCCTTCACCAAGGACGGTAAGGTGGATTACGAAGCCAACGCCGCGCTGGCGAAATGGCTGGTCTCCATCAATGGGGTGAAGAGCCTGGTTTGCCTGGGTCACGCCGGTGAAGGCACCTTCCTGACCCAGGATGAGCAGGTGAAACTCATTGAAACGCTGGTGGAGGCGGTGGGCGGCCAGGTTCCCATCATTGCCGGCATTACCGGCGAAGGCACTGAAGTGGCGGCGAAGGAAGCGCGCCGCGCCGCCGACGCCGGCGCCATCGGGGCACTGGTCTACCCGTCCCATGGCTGGCTGCGTTTCGGCTTCCAGGACGGGGCGCCGCAGGATCGCTACAAGGCCATCCATGAAGAGTCCGGCCTGCAGTGCATCCTGTTCCAGTACCCCGACGTCACCAAGGCCAGTTACAACCTGAAGACCCAGTTGGAGATCGCCGCCCAGCCGGGCGTCGTGGCCACCAAGAACGGCGTGCGCAACATGCGCCGCTGGGACACGGAAATCCCCGTCCTGCGCAACGAATTCCCCGACCTGCAGATCCTCACCTGCCACGATGAGTACCTGCTGCACACCATGTTCGACGTGGACGGCGCGCTGGTCGGATACGGCAACGTGGCGCCTGAGCTGTTGGTGGAGTTCATCGCCGCGGGGAAGGCCAAGGACTATCCCAAGGCCCGGAAGATTCATGACCAGCTGCTGCCGGTCACCAAGGCCATCTATCATCGCGGGTCGCATATGGAGGGCACGGTGGCCCTGAAGATCGCACTGGTGGCCCGCGGCATCCTGAAGAACGCGACGATCCGCTCCCCCCTTCGGGACCTGTCCCCTGAAGCGGAGGCTGAGATCAAGGCCGCGCTGAAGGCGGCGTCCATCATCTGAGTCCGGCTGCGAGGCACCCCAGGCCCGCTGGGGTGCCTTGACCACCCATATAAAGACAATAAGACATGCCACACGCCCGGTACGCTGGGGCGGGAAGGCGTGCGTCAGAGGGAGGGGTCAAATGGATATGATCTTGATGGACGACGCGAAGCGACGGAGCGCCACGTCCATGACCGAAGGTGCCCGCCTCATCGCCCGGCTGGAACGCCTGCCGGTAACCAAGCCCGTCATGTGGGCGCGGGGATGCGTCGGCATGGCGACGTTCTTCGATGGGTACACGACCATCGCCATCGCCTATGCCATGCCCATCCTGTCGAAGGAATGGGCGCTGACGCCGGCGGCCACGGCCGCCATCATTTCCTCCGGATATTTCGGCCAGCTGATCGGCGCGGTTATCTTCGGCTGGTTGGCTGAGCGCCTGGGACGCCTGCCCGTCCTGGCCATCGCCATCGCCATCTTTGCGGCCATGAGCTGCGCCTGCATCTTCGCCTGGGACGCGCACTCCCTCATGCTGTTCCGTTTCCTCCAGGGGATAGGAACAGGCGGCGAGGTTCCCGTGGCCAGCGCCTATGTCAACGAGTTGTCAGGCGCCAAGAAACGGGGGCGTTTCTTTCTGCTGTACGAACTGCTGTTCCTGGTGGGCCTCACATCCGCCGGCGCCATCGGCCTGGTGCTGGTTCCGGAGGCCGGATGGAAGGCCATGTTCATTGTGGGCATGGTGCCAGTCGCCCTGGTCATACCCTTGCGCTTCTTCCTGTCGGAAAGCCCACGCTGGCTGATCGGCAAGGGGCGGCTGGCCCAAGCGGAGGCCATCGTGGCCCGCCTGGAGGCGAGCGCGATCCGCAGCGGCAAGGCTCTGCCGGAACCGGCCGTTGCCACGACGGTGATCGCTCCAAAGGCCCAGGGCTCGGTGAAGGAGCTCTTCGGTCCCCTCTATGGTCCGCGGACGCTGCTGCTGTGGGTCATGTGGTTCGGCGCCTATATGATCAATAACGGCTTGGTCACCTGGCTGCCGACCCTTTACAAGACGGTCTTCAACATGCCGGTCGGGCAGGCCATCGGTTATGGCTTCATCACCACCGGCGCCGCCTTGGTGGCCTCCTTCATCTGCGCCCTGGTCATCGACCGGGTCGGTCGCCGCCGCTGGTATGTCGGTGCCCTGGCCTTCGCCGTCATCCCGCTGGCGGCGCTCTACCTGCAGGGGGCGAGCAGCGCGCTGACCGTCCTCTTGCTCGCCACCCCTGCCTTCGCCGCCATCCAGACCGTCACCTATTCCCTCTACCTTTACTCCGGCGAGCTGTATCCGACGCGCCTGCGCTCCTTGGGGGCCGGCCTGGGCAGCGCCTGGCTGCGCGCCGGATCCATGGCGGGGCCCTGGGTGATCGGCATGGTCGTCGCGCAAGGCTCCGTGGCGCCCGTCTTCCTGGTCTTCGCTGTCGTATCAGCCTTCACAGGCTTGGCCGTGTGGTTGCGCGCGCCGGAGACGACCGGCAAGTCCTTGGAGACCCTGTCGCCCTAAAGCCGGGGCAAAGGCATCCGAACACACTTCGACATTTCAACGGAACTTCGCGCGAGACGAAGTCCGAAAGGGGAGGCTTTATCCATGAAAACGCTGGCGGCGCTGGTGGGGTGCATCGTCTTGGGCACGACCCCCGGCCTGGCTGAAACCACACCTGAAACCGTACAAGAAAAACCGGCTATCATCGCTGAAGGTCAGGCGGCGCCGAACACTGAAACCGATCGTGCCCGGGTCATTCCCCAACTCCACATCCTCCCACCGCCCGGAAGCGGATTCACGCCCCCTCCTCCCGACGGACCTTTCAGCGACATCGGCCAAGCCTTGGCCGACCGGGGCGTTTACCTGCGCGCCCTGGTCGTGGATGAGTTCGCGGCCAACACCACGGGCGGCCAGGGACAGGGCAAGGCCAATTCACTGGCCACCCCCTTCGGCACCGACCTCGACCTCGATAAGATGGTCGGCTGGTCGGGCGCGACATTCCATATGTCGATCAATGACTCCATCGGCACATCCCTGGCTGCCGAGCACACCTTGAACGCCGTCAGCTTTCAGACGCGTTTCAAGACCTACCACAACATGCGCCTTTCCGCCCTGTCGCTGGATCAGGACTTGTTCGATGGCAAGATCAACATCACCGGCGGGCGCGTCTCTGCGCTGACCTTCTTTAACGCCTCAACCATCTACTGCAACTTCCAGAATAATTCCGTCTGCTTCAACCCCGCCGTCCTGCCGATCCAGAACAAGACCCTGTCTTTCTTTCCCTACGGCACCTGGGGCGGACGGGTGAAGGCCAACCTGTCCAAGACCTTCTACGTCCAGGCGGGGGCGTTCGAAGCCAATACCTCCCTCATCCCCACCAACGGGTTTGACTGGTCGACCAAGGGCGGGACCGGGGTGCAAACCGCGGGTGAGATGGGCTTCCAGTCCGCATCGCCCTTGGAAGACCATGCCTATCACGTGCGCCTGGGCGGTTTCCGCAACACCTCCCCCGTCTCCGACCCATTCCTCAACAGCCGCGGCGTATCACGCATCGCCTACAAGGGCGCGGCGCTGGTCCATGACGAAGGCCAAACCGGCTGGTACGCCATGGGGGACATGGTCGTGGCCCGCTTCAGCGGGGACCGGCAGCGCAACCTGACGCTGTTCGGGGGCATGATCGGGTCGACCGCGGATTATACCCAATTCAAGAAGCAGACGTTGCTGGGGTTCGTGCTGACGGGGCCATTCGAAAGCAGACCGGACGACACCTTCGGCATCGTCGGCAGCTATATCCAATTGGGCCCGCGTGAGGTGGATTTCCTGCGCGCCTCGCGTGCCGCGGCCGGCGGCACGGATCCCGTGCACAACGCCGAAGGCATCTTTGAAATCAACTACGGCTACAAGGTCGCGCGCGGCATCAAGGTCAGCCCCAACATCCAGTACGTTCTGGATCCGGATAACATCCTGCGGCCCGGCGCCGTTCATCAGTCCAAGGACATCCTGGCGTTCGGCGTGCGCCTGTCGGTCGAGCTGGGCGCCGTGTTGGGCTTCCCCGTCTGGCGATAAGGTAAGCCTTGAATATGAGGATCGTGACGGGCGACTTGATCACCACCCCGGCATGCGCAGCACCGGCTTCACCGTCCGCCCGGCTTCGGCGTCGTGGATGGCCTGGTTGATCTCCGCCAGGGGATAGAAAGTGATCAGCCGGTCGAAGGGGAACTGCCCGGCGAGGTACAGGTCGATCAGGGCCGGGATGAACTGGTGCGGGTCGGCGTCACCTTCCACGATGCCGCGCACGCTGCGGCCGCCGCTCATCAAGTGGCCGCCGTCCACCGGCAGGATCTGGCCAAAGGGCATGGCGCCCACCAGGCCGCAGACGCCGCGCGGCGCCAGGCAGCGTACGGCGTCGCCCACGACGGCCAGGCGGGCGGTGGTGTCCAGGGCATAGTCGACGCCCATCCCACCGGTTAGCGCCATGATCCCGTCTACCACTGAGGTGCGACCGGGGTTGAACACGTGGGTGGCGCCCAGCTCTCGCGCCAAGTCCAGCCGGGCCTCCACCAAATCGATAGCGATGATGGAGGCCGCCCCCATCACGCGGGCCGCCATCACGGCGCTGAGGCCGACCGCCCCGGTGCCGAAGACGGCCAGGGACTGGCCGCGCGCCACCCGCAGGGCGTTCATGACCGCGCCCGCCCCAGTCAGGACGCCACAGCCCAGCGGCCCCAGGATCTCCAGGGGCGCCGTCGCCGGCACCTTCACCACGTTGCGTTCAGGACACAAAGCATGGGTGGCGAAGGAGGACTGGCCGAAAACGTTGCCGCCCAGCACCCGCCCTTCCCCCGGCCCCGGCCAGCTCAGGCCACTGCTGCCATCGGCGCGCCGGCCGCTGAAGTTGCGGCCGAAGAAATCATGGCAATAGGCTGGAATATGGTCGTGGCAGGAGGGACAGGCGCCGCAGGAATTGAAGCTCATGACCACACGGTCGCCCGGGGCGACGCGGGTGACGCCCGCCCCCACCCGCACGACGATGCCCGCCCCCTCATGCCCCAGCACCGCCGGCGGCGGCACCGGCAATTCCTGGTCGCGCATGGCCATGTCGGTGTGGCAGACGCCGGTGGCCACCACCCGCACCAGCACCTCATCCGGACGGGGGTCCTCGATCTCCACGGTTTCCAGGGTCAAGGGGGCCTTGACGCCGTGGGCCACGGCGGCGGTGATCTGCATGGGTCGCTGTTTCCTCAGCAAGTCAGAAGGGATAGGCGGGGGCCTGGGGCTGGGTAGTGGTCCAGCGCCAAGTGGTGAACTCATCCCAATTGGCGGGGCCGCTGATGCGGCTGCCGTTGCCGGAAGCCCCCATGCCGCCGAAGGGCGCCTGGGGTTCGGCCACCACGGTCTGGTCGTTGATGTGCAGGTGGCCCGTGCGCAGGCGGGCGCCCAGGCGGGCGGCCCGATCGACATTGGCGCCGATGACACCGGCCGCCAGCCCATAGGTGCCCCGATTGGCCAGATCCACCGCTTGGTCATCATCGGTATAGGCCGTGACCACCGCCACCGGGCCGAAGATTTCCTCCTCGAACGCCGGCATGCTGGGAGTGACACCGGCCAGCACGGTGGGGGCGTAGCAGCGGCCATCATGCGTGCCGCCAGCCAGCAGCTTGGCGCCGGCCGCCACGCTGGCCTCGACGATGGCATGCACCCGGGCCACCTGGCCCGGATCGATCAGCGGGCCGACGGCGACACCGTCCAGCGGGTCGCCCACCGGCAGGGCCCGCGCCTTGGCCACCAGGCGCTCCACCAGGGCGTCGTGCAGGCTGTGGTGCACCAGGATGCGGCCCGTGCTCATGCAGATCTGGCCCTGGTGTAGCCAGGCGCCCCAGGCGGCGTTGCGGGCGGCCAGGTCGATGTCGGCGTCGTCCAGGATGACCAGGGCGTTCTTGCCGCCCAGTTCCAGCTGAACCTTCTTCAGGTGGCGCCCGGCCAGCTCCCCCACCGCGCGGCCGGCGCCGGTGGAACCGGTGAAGGTGATCATGGCGATGTCGGGGTCGGCGCACATGGCCTGCCCCACTTCCGCCCCGCCAGGCAGGATGTGCAGCAGTCCCGGCGGCAGGCCGGCGGCGGCGAAGGCCTGGGCGATGAGGAAGCCGCCGGAGACGGGTGTGCGGGGATCGGGCTTCAGCACCACGGCATTGCCGGCGGCCAGGGCCGGCGCCACCGCGCGGATGGACAGGACCAGCGGGAAGTTGAAGGGGGAGATGACGCCCACCACGCCCAGGGGCACCCGCTCCGCCACGCTGGTGCGCGGCGGGGCCGAAGCCAGGATGTGGCCGCAGGGCTCCAAGGCCATGGCAGCAGCGTGGCGCAGGAAGCCCAGCGCGTGCTCATGCTCCACCTGCGCCTTGCCGCCGGCGGACCCGCCCTCGCGCATCAGCCAGCGCACCACGGCGTCGCCCATGGCGCCCATCACCCGGGCCGCGTCCTCCACCACCCGGGCGCGGGCCGCAGCGGGCAAGGCGGCCCAGGCCGGCTGGGCTGCCCGCGCGACCTGGGCGGCGGCGCGGACATCCGCCGGATTCGCCCGCCCCACCAGGGTGAGGAGCCGGCCGGTCGCCGGCTCCGTCACCTCGATTACCCCGCCCCGGGCCGCGACCCAGGCGCCGGTGAAAATCCGCCCCTCGCCTCGAGCATCCCCCGAGGTGTTCCACGGGCCGTCGAGGCGGGCGTCAGACGCATCGGACACCAACTGCTTGGTCATTTCTTCTTTCCCGGGATCAGTATTTGTATTTCAGGGTGGCGAACCACTGGGCCGGCGGGCTGTAGGTGCCGAAGATGACGCCGGCGGCGTCGTTCTCGTTGCCGGTGGTCAGGTAGCGGTCGTTGGTGATGTTGCTGCCGCCCACCGTGGCCTGCCAGCGTTCGTCCGCCGTGGTGTAGGTGACGGAGGCGTTGACCACGTTGGTCGACTGCCGCTCCAGCAGTGCGGTGTTGGCGGTGTCGTTGTACATGGGATTGGTGTGGGTATAGTCGACGGTGACCCGCAGGCTGGCGCCGTTGGCCAGGCTGGCGGTGTAGGCCGGGCTGACGCTGAACTTCAGGTCCGGCGTCTTGGGCAGGCGGCTGTCCAATGTCACGCCCACCACACGGGGATCGACGCTGGTATAGCGGGCGTGCAGGTAGCCCAGCGTGCCGTCCAGGGTGAAGCCGCCACCCAGCAGGGCCTGCGCCTCCACCTCGCCGCCCCAGATTTCGGCGTCCCCAGCGTTGTGCAGGGTGGGCGATACCCCTTCCTGGAAGTTCAGCTGGATGCCGGTGTAGTCGGTGTGGAAACCCGCCACGTTCAGGCGCAGGCGCCGGTCCAGCAGTTCCGACTTCACGCCCAATTCCACCGTTTCCGCCTTTTCCGGGCCGAAGCCGGGGGCGGTGCCGAGCGGGTTGGACAGGCGCGTGGTCCAACTGCCCGACTTGAAGCCCTTGGACCAGGAGGTATAGGCCATGACGTCGTCGGTCAGGTGGTACTCCGCCCCTAGCCGAGGCGTGAAGATGTAGAAGTCCTTGGTGTTGACGCCGGCGGGGTAGTAGCGCAACGGCTCCCCCGACACGGGGAAGCCCAGGGCCGCGCGGCAGGCCTCCGACACCGGATAGCAGCCGGAAATCTTGTAGTTCAGGCCGTTCAGGTCGGATTGGAAGCCCTCGAACGTCTTGTGTTCCCAGGTGTAGCGGCCGCCCAGCGTCAGGCCGATGCGGTCGGTCAGCTGATAGTTCAGGTGGGTGTAGGCGGCGACCGAGGTGGTATCCAGCTTGTTGGGCCCGTCCAGCTGCAGCAGCCCTTCGTCGAAGGTGACGTAGTCGTGCAGGTTGCCGCCTTCGTTGAAGAAATAGAGGCCGTTGACGAAGTGCAGCCGGCCGTCCAGGGCCTTGCCCGTCAGCTGGAATTCTTGCGAGGTCTGGTGCTGGTCCATGCTGAACGACAGCTCGGCGATGGTGAGTGGCGAGCCGTCGGCGTCCAGGCCCGTTCGCCACAGCAGGCGGCGATAGGCGGTGATGGACTTCAGGTCCAGATCCTCGCCCAGCTCCCAGTCCAGGGTGTTGGCGAGGCCGTAGGATTGCAGCCGGGAGAAGCTGAGGCCGTTGCCGTAGGTCTTGTCGATGTCGCCCGTCAGGAACTGGTTGCCGAAGGTCAGGCGCGGACCCGTGGTCAAGGCAGTTCCCACCACTGCGCGAGGCACGGTGCACAGGTTGGTGAAGTTGGGGTTGCCGCCCACGCCGCTGATGGCGTTCAGGGTCGCCACCGGCAAGGTGACGCAAGCGTTATAGAGGGCCGACAGGCCGCCGCCGGTCACCGTGCCCAGCAGGCTGTTGGCCGTGGCCGACTGGTCCTCCTGCGTGTAGTCGGCGACCAGCGTGTCGGTGACGGGGCCAGACCCCTTCCAATAAAGTTTGGCCCGCACCGTCTGGCTGTTCTGCCCGCCCTGGGTGTCCGAGGTACCGTTGCCGGAGCGGGAGAAGGCGGCGGCATCCGTCACCGTGCCGGCCGCTCCGGGATAAGGCACCACCTGCTGATAGCCGTCCCGCTTCTTGGAGGAGACGGTGATGGTGCTGAACAGGGTGTCGGTCAGCGGGATGTCGGCGGAGGCGCCGACATCGATGCGGTTGAAGCTGCCGCCGGTGATGGCCGCCGTGGCGTGATACTGCTCCGACGGTTGGCGGGTGACGATGCTGATGGCGCCGCCGATGGTGTTGCGGCCGAACAGCGTGCCCTGCGGGCCCTTCAGCACCTCGATATGGTCGACGTCCATCAGGTCGCTGTTGGCGCCCACGGTGCGCGCCAGATAGACGCCGTCGACATAGACGCCCACACCAGGGTCCAGGTTGAAGGCGAAGTCATCCTGGCCGATGCCACGGATGGAGGCGGAAAGGACGGAAGTGGAGCCGGAGAAGGGTGAGCCCGCGTCCAAGGTGACGTTGGGAGCCAGGCCGCCGATGCGCTGGACGTCGTCGATGCCCTTGCCCTCCAGGGCGGCGGAGGAAAAGCTGGAGACGGCGATGGGCACGTCCTGCACGTTTTCCGCCCGCTTCTGCGCGGTCACGATCACGTCCTGCAGTTGGTCGACCACAGGGGGCGTTTCCGCCGCCAGGGCCGCCGGCGCCACCACCAGGGCAGAGACGCCGGCCAGCAGGCCCCAGCGCCGCAAGCCCGGCACATGCATGGCTATCCTCATCCTCATCACCTCCCGTTCCTGTCCGGGCCTTGAAACCGGCCCGGTTATCGATGACGACAGAAGAACACGGGTTGCCGCACCGGATCTTGGAACGGAGCGAAGGGGATTTGACGCGGGGCGAAGGAAAAGACACCGGGTCATTGCGGGCCGCGATAGTCACCCCAGGCGACCCGCAGCGCCGCACGCGGATCGCCCTCCTCCCGGTCCGCCGTATCGATGATGCGCGTCAGCCGGGTGTCCGCGTCGTATGTCGGCCAGCCGGGCGACATGCCGTCGGCGAAATTCAGGAAGGCTCCCTGGAAGCGCTGGCTGACCCGCTTGGACGTCTGGCGGCGGAACAGGTCCAGGCGGCCCAAATCCCCCTCCCCCGTCGTGCCGAACAGCAACGGTAGATCCAGCGCGTGGGTGGCGCCACCGAACATCAGGCGGGCCAAGGGCGTCGCATAGTCGATGCGGTACATCCAGGTGTCGGCGACGTCCGCGTGCCCTTCGGCGATCAGGACGGACGGCGCCCAGAAGATGAAGTCGCCCCCCATGTCGACCGCCGACCGGCGGGAGGGGTAGCCGCAATAGGCGGGGGCCACCCGGCCCCGCACCGCCGGGTCCGTGGCCTGGAACATGGCGTCCAGCCGGTTCACGCGGCTGGGCAGCAGGGGCAGGCCCTTGTCGAGGATCGCCCCCTCGCGCGCCATGGTGCCGATGACCAGCGGTATGGGATGAGCCCTTCCCTGGCGGAACGCGTCCACCGGATGCCAAGGCAGGAAATCGCCGTCGATGACCGGTGAGGTCGCCAGGACGCCGGGGTAGGCGTCCGGCCCCTTGTCAAAGAACAGGCGGAACGACGCCTCCACCAGGCGATCGGCGGGCAGGTCGTGCAAGGCCCGCCCCACGGCCGCCTTATCCTTATGATCGATCTGCAACGCGGTCAGCAGGTCGCGCGCCAGACCGGCATGCCGCTGCGGGCCGTAGGCGCATTGGGCGGCCGGACTCATCACGAAGGCGCGGTGGAACAGGCCGGCGGCGACCGGTGCACACATGAGGCACAGCACCGACATGGCGCCCGCCGAATGGCCGGCGAGGGTCACGTTGGCCGGATCCCCGCCAAAGGCGGCGATGTTGCGCTTCACCCACGCCAGGGCGGCCACCTGGTCACGCAGGCCCACATTGCTGTCCAGGGGGCGGGCAGGCATGGACCACGCGTTGAAGTCGCTGAAGCCGAAGACGCCGATCCGGTAGTTCAGGCTGACGAAGATGACGTCGCCGTCCTTGACGATGCGGTCACCGCGATAGAGCGGGCCGCGCGAGCCGCCCAGGGCGAAGGCGCCACCGTAAAGCCAGACCACCACGGGGCGGGGCGCCCTGGCGGGCGCCAAGGGTGCCGTGATGTTGAGGGTCAGGCAATCCTCGGATATGGGCGTCGTGTCGCCAGCGCCGCCCATGTGTTCGAACCCGCGCGGCTGCATGGGAATGGGGCCGAACTCATGCGCCGCGCGGATGCCCCGCCACGGCACGACGGGGCGTGGCGCGCGGAAACGCAACTCCCCCACCGGCGGTGCCGCGTACGGGATCCCGCGCCAGGCCCGCACCCCATCCTCGACCATGCCGAGGACGTCACCCCCTTCCGTCCGTACCCGAAGGGTGTCCGCCTGATCCATCGCCAACATTCGAGTCCCCTTGGCCAACGCACCGCATGCGGGCCCCGAGGGGCCGCTGGACGCAGCTAACCATGCGCGTGGGCGGGAGTTCTTGGCACCGGGCGAAAGGAACTTGGCGTGGGGCGAAAAGAAGCCCCGGCCAGCGTCGCGGCGACATTTTCGTCATCACAATTGTTGTGTCATATAACAATCATGGCTATGCTGACGGCAAGCGGCATTCCGGTGGGCAAGCGGCCCATTCCGCGGATGTCCGAAACAGGGAGGAAAAAGAGCCATGGGCCTCATGGAGCGCTTTTCCGTGGACACCATAGCGCCGGAACAGCGGCGGGCGTGCTGGAACGACATCGTCGCCCAGGCCTTTCCGAATGTGGCCGTCGATCCCCGGGATGAAGGCTTCACCGCCCATCTCGTCCGCCAGCCCCTCGGGCGGCTGGACTTCGCCTATGTCAATTCCAGCCCGGCCAAGGTGTGCCGCCTGCCGCAGGGCCGACCGCAGGCGGCGGAGGAACCCTATTTCAAGATCCACGCCCAACACCGGGGCAGCAGCCTCAACCGTCAAGGGGGGCGCGAGGCTTGGCTGAACGACGGCGACTGGACGCTGTGCGACAGCCGCAGCCCCTATTCCATCGCCTTCGCCGACACCAACCAGATGCTGGTGGTGAAGCTGCCGCAGTCGCTGCTGACCCGGCGGGTGCCGGATCCGGAACGCCTGGTCGGGGTGCGCATGGGGGCCGACCGGCCGGAGTCCCGCATGCTGCTGTCGCTGCTGCGCTCCCTGGCGCCGCAGGCCGATCTGCCGACGGAACCGGGCTGGACCGGCGCCGTGGCCGACATCCTGCTGGACGTACTGGCGCTGGCCTGCCGGGGCGACGCCGCGTGTGAGCCGGCCCCGGACGGCGACGGCGTTCCGGTCCAGGGCGCGCTGGCCCACTGGACCCGGCAGGTGCGGGGGCATGTGGACGCCCATTTGCGCGACCCCTGCCTGAACAGCGCCCGCATCGCAACGGCGCTGGGCATCTCATCCCGCTATGTACAGATGGCGTTCGCCAGCCTGGGCACCACCGCGACCGCCTACATCCTGAGCCGCCGCCTGGAATTGGCCGCCACCACGCTGCGACAGGCGCACTACACCGCCGGCGGCACCATCAGCGACATCGCCTACGATGTCGGCTTCAACGACCTCTCCCACTTCAGCCGCAGCTTCCGCGCCCATTTCGGCGTCAGCCCCCGCGCCTACCGCGCGGGCCGGTTCGCCGCCTGACCCCATTATCGAATTAACCAACCAAAAAGGGGTCGTGCGACCCCGTGACAGGAAAACAGGACCATGACTGCCGATACCGTTGCTTACCATGTCGCCGATGGCATCGCCTGGGTGCGTTTCAACCGGCCTGAAAAGCGCAACTGCATGAACCCCGCCCTGAACCGCCGCATGATGGAGGTGCTGGACGAGCTGGAGTTTCGCGACGACGTCGGCGTGCTGGTCCTGTCGGGTGAGGGCAGCGCCTGGTCAGCCGGCATGGACCTGAAGGAATATTTCCGCGAGACGGAGGCCAAAGGCCTGGGCGCCGTGCGCCAGTCGCAGCGGGAAAGCTATGGCTGGTGGCGGGCCCTGCGCTGGTACCAGAAGCCGACCATCGCCATGGTCAACGGCTGGTGCTTCGGCGGCGGCTATGGCCCGCTCTACGCCTGTGACTTGGCCATCGCCGCCGAGGAGGCCAAGTTCGCCCTGTCAGAGATCAACTGGGGCATCCTGCCCGGTGGCGGCGCGACCAAGGTGGTGGTCGACCTGATGCCCCTGCGCGACGCCATGTACCATGCCCTGACCGGTGAACTGATCGATGGCAAGAAGGCCGCCGAATGGCGACTGGTGAACGAGGCGGTGCCATTGGACCGGTTGCAGGACCGGGTGACGCAGGTGGCCAGGATGCTGCTGGAAAAGAACCCGGCGGCGCTGAAAGCCACGAAGGACGCGGTGCGCCGGGTCAAGGAAATGACCTACGATAATGCCGAGGACTATCTGGTCCGCGCGCAGGAGGCGGCCAATTTCCATGACAACACCGGCCGCAAGGAAGGCATCCGCCAGTTCATCGACGAGAAAAGCTACAAGCCCGGCCTGGGCGCCTACCGGCGGGGATGAGGGCGCCTTCCCCTTTCCCCCGTCCATCCCCCTCGGCAACCGCGAAGCCCGCCGCCATGACCGTGCCCCCCTCCTTCCTGCCCGCACCGGATCCGGTCGCCTTCCAGGCGGCGGCGCAGCCGGACACGCTGGCCCTGGCCGACCTGACCAGTGGCCGGCGGTACACCTATGCCGCGCTGGACCAGGCGGTAAACCGCTGCGCCACCTGGCTGGCGGCGACGCTGGGCGCCCCCGCCGGCCAGCGCATCGCCGTCCTGGGCCGCAACGATGCGGCCATGATCGTGCTGCATCTGGCCGGCGCGCGGCTGGGGTCCATCTTCGCGCCGCTGAACTGGCGCCTCACCGTGCCGGAACTGGCCTTCCAGGTGCAGGACGCCGAACCCGCCCTGTTGCTGGCCGATGCCGAGTTCCTGGAGACCGCCCGCCGGGCGGCGGATGGCACGGGGACACGGGTCATGACCCTGGCGTCGGCCGAAGCCGATTGGGACCAGGCCGTCCCCGTCCGCCCGGCCGGCCCGCCCCATGCCGACGCGCCCAGCACCCTGCTCTACACCTCCGGCACGTCCGGCCGGCCTAAGGGTGCCCTGCTGACGGAAACCAACCTGTTCTTCACCACCATCAATTTCGGGCTGATGAACAGGATCAGCGGCGGTTCCGTCGTGCTGTGCGACATGCCGCTATTCCATGTGGTGGGCCTGGTATCGCTGGCGCGCACGCCGCTGACCCACGGCGGCACGCTGCTGGTGTCCCGGGGGTTCGAACCGGCGGCGACCCTGACCCGCCTGGCCGACCCGGCGCTGGGCGTCACCCATTACATGTGCGTGCCGCAGATGGCCCAGACGCTGCGCCAGCATCCCGACTATGACCCGGCGCGGCTGCGGCGGCTGGTGGCCCTGTGCACCGGCGGCGCGCCCATGCCGGCCGCCCTGATCCAGCGCTTCTGCGACGATGGCATTACCATCGCGGATGGCTACGGCATGAGCGAGGCGGGGACCGTGCTGGGCATGCCCCTGGGCGATCGTGACCGCATTGCCGCCAAGGCGGGGTCGGCCGGTATCCCCGGCCCCACGGTGCGCCTGCGCCTGGTGGACGACGAAGGGCGGGACGTGCCCGATGGCCAGGTGGGGGAGGTGTGGATCAGCGGCCCTAACCTGTCGGCCGGATACTGGCGCCGGCCGGAACTGCCCACGCTGGCGCACCTGGGCGGCTGGCTGCGCACCGGCGATGCCGCCCGGCGGGACGCCGACGGTTACTACTATCTGGTGGACCGCAAGAAGGACATGTTCATCTCCGGCGGGGAAAACGTCTATCCGGCGGAGGTGGAGGCGGCGGTCATGGAGCTGGACTGCGTGGCCGAGGTCGCGGTCATCGGCGTGCCGGACGAGCGCTGGGGGGAGGCCGGCTGGGCCTATGTCGTGGTCCGCGCGGGACAGACCGTGACGCCGGAGCAGGTGCTGGCCCACCTGGATGGCCGCATCGCCCGTTACAAGCGTCCCCAGCGGGTGCTGATCGTGGACAGCCTGCCCCGCACCGGATCCGGCAAGGTGCAGAAGCATGTGCTGCGGCAGCAGGCGGCGGCGGATTGACACCCAAGGAAAAGGCTGGCGGCCCGGTGACGGACCGCCAGCCCGCCCCTCACCTCAGAACTTGGTGTCCAGCCGGATGTAGACCTGCCGGCCCAGCGCATCCTCCAGGCTGGGCAGATAGCCGGTGAACTTGGCCCAGGGCGGGTCGCGGTCCAGCAGGTTGACCGCACCCACGCTGACCCGGACGGCATCCGTGGCCTGGAAGGCGTACTGCGCGTCCCACACCACCCAGGACCCCACCGTGGCCGAACTGGCCGCCCCCAGGTTCACGCCGTAATCGTCGACCACGCCGGAGGTGTAGCGCATGGTCAGGGTGGCGGTGTGGGGCCCGTGTTCCCAGGTCAGATAGGTGTTGTCGCGCCAGCGCGGCGTGACGGGGGCGAAGCTGTTGGCGTTGCGGTGGCCCACCACTTCATAGATGGGGCCGCCAGGATTGTTCTGGATCTCATAGCTGTGGATGTAGGCCAGCGTGCTGCGCAGGGTCACTTCATGACCGTCCAGGTCCCAGGTATAGGCGGCGGAGACGTCGATGCCGTCGGTTGTGACCGCCCCGGCATTGAAATAGCCGACATTGACACCCACCAGCGTGCCGCTGGCGTCGCGGATGACGGCCGGCCCCGTCGGGTCGGCGTTGATCACGGCCTGGGCGTTCTGCAGCGCGATCTTCTTCTTGAAGTCATAGTTCCAGTAATCGACCGACACCTCGGCGTGGCGGATCGGGTTCCAGGTGATGCCCAGATCGTAGTTGGTTGAGGTTTCCGGCTGCAGCTTGTTGTTGGGCACCGTGTTGACGTTGCGGAAGGTACCCTTGTCCCCGGCCACCAGCGGGTCATACAGGTTGGACGTGCCGCCGGTGGCAGCACTGCCCACCGATTGGGCCAGGGCCGGGGCGCGGAAGGCGGTGCTGGCCGCGGCCCGCAGGGTCAGTTCCGGCGTCGCATGCCAGTTGACGCCGATCTTGGGGTCGACGCTGTCGAAGGGGCCGTAATCCTCATATCGGATGGCGCCGTCGACATAGAGGTCTTTCAGGATGGGCAGGCCCAGCTCGGCGAAGCCGCTGCCGATCTGGCGGGTGCCCGATCCCGACACCCCCGGCGGCAGGTAGGCGGTGCGGCCGCTGGTGCGGAAGGCGTCATAGAGGATGGAGCGATATTCGTTACGGAACTGACCGCCCACGGCTAGCGCGCTGGTGCCCCCCGGCAGGTCGAACAGCTTCCCGGTCACCACCCCCTCCGC
This sequence comes from Nitrospirillum amazonense, assembly GCF_007828035.1. Lineage (GTDB taxonomy): Bacteria > Pseudomonadota > Alphaproteobacteria > Azospirillales > Azospirillaceae > Nitrospirillum > Nitrospirillum amazonense. Next base: position 27,241 of record NZ_VITV01000006.1, read on the forward strand.
GATCATGTATTCCGACACGGTGCGCGAAGTGGTGTAGGTGAAGAACTGGTCGATGACCGCCTGGCTGTTGACCTTCTGGTCCTTGCCGAAGGGGCTGAAGTAGGAACAGCCGTTGGTGCCGGGGGCGAAGCTGGCGGTGCCGTTGAAGGACACCGGGCACCCGGCGCCGCCATAGCCGTTGACGGCGTATTGTAGCGACACCAGGTCGGTTTCCTTGACGTCGTAGACCTGCTGTTCACGGGAATAGACGCCGTCCAGCGAATATTCCCAATCGCCCCACAGCTTGCCCTTGGCGCCCAGCACCAGGTGGGTGCCGGTTAAATCCGTCTTATCGTCGTCATGGGGACCGTTCACGCCCATGACACGGCCGAGGAAGGTGACGGGGACGCCGAAGGGATTGCCGGGGTTGCTGGCGGGCACGATGATGTTGCCGCGGGTGATAGGCGTGCTGGCCACCCCGTAGCGGTCGGAATCCTGGAAGTAATAGCGGCCTTCGAAGAAGATCTGCTGGGTGTCCGTCAGGTCATAGGTGCCGCGCACATGCGACAGCACCTGCTTGTAGGCCGGTTGGATGGGGTTCATGGCCTGGTAGCTGAACTGGCAGGCGCCCAGGGGGAAGCTGTTGCCCACGAACACGCCGCCGGTGCCGGGAACATCACAGCTGGGGTCCGCCACCTGCACGTTCTTGGTGGCCGCCACCGTGGGGTTGGCCCCGGCGGCGACGCGGGCCGCCACGGTGTTGTTGTACAGCTGGGTATAATCAATGGCGCCGTTGACGCCGTTGTTGATGACGACGTCGCCGCCGCTGGCCGTGTGCGGGGCCGAGGACAGGATGAAGTTGCCCGGCTGCGACGTGCCCGAGGGGCTGTAGAAGTTCGTCACCCGGCGCTGGGAATTCTGCAGGTTCTTCTGGTGTTCGTAGCTGAACGATCCGACGACGTGGAAGCGGTCGCCGCCGCCGCCGAACATGCCCTCCGCTAGATACTTGGGCGCGCCATCGATGAAGGTGTACTGCCCGCCCGCGGCCACGCCGTTGAACTTGTCATCGGTGATGAAGTTCATGACGCCGGCGATGGCATCGGAGCCGTACAGGGCCGACGCGCCGTCCAGCACCGTCTCCACCCGCTGGATCTCGATCAGCGGCACCAGGGCGTTCAGGTTGACGTAGGGGTTGAGGTTGCTGTCCGTGTCCGTGGCCGCCGTGCGATGGCCGTTCAGCAGCACCAGGGTGGAGGACGGACCCAGGCCGCGCAGGTTGGCGGAGCGGGAGCCGTGGTTTTCCGGCCCGCCCTTGGACAGATCCTGCGCGCCGCCCATGCTGCCGATGTTGGCCGGGGTCAGGTTGGTCAGTTGGCTGAGGTTGCTGACGCCCGAGCGGCTGATGGCGTCGCGGTCCAGGGTCTGGGTCGGGTCGGGAATATCGGCCTGGCTTTTCACCTTGAGATAGGTGCCGGTGACGACGATCTCCGCGATGCCATCGTCGGTCGAATCCGCATCCTTTTGCTGGGCCATGGCGGGATAGGCCCCAGCGCACAAAGAAATGAGCCCCACGACCGAAGCGGTCGCCCGCAGATGAGCTGCAAATCCAGGCGCGGATACACTTCCAATTTTCATTATTTTCCCTCCCCGATTGGCGTTTTATGCCGGCCCACGGCGGCATCGCCTTCTCTATTCATGGGGAGTATTGTAGGGGCCGTTAGATTTGTAAAATTTGTTTTTTACATGCATTAATAAACTGCACTTATCAATGCAACCATCACAAAACCGCCGCCATCGGCATGGCAACGATTGTGATGAATGTGGTTGCCGTGATAAGGAATTTATATGGATGTCAATCTTCGGCAGATCCGCGCCTTCCTGGCGGTGGTCGGGCTCGGCGGCTTCACCCGTGCCGCCGGCGCGCTGAACATTTCCCAGCCCGCCCTGACCATCCGCATCCGCCAGCTGGAGGACCAAATCGGCCTGCGCCTGTTCGACCGCAACACCCGATCGGTGCAGTTGACCCGCGTGGGTCAGGAATTGTTGCCCGTGTTCCAGCGCCTGATGAAGGATTTCGACGGCGCCATGGCCGACATCCGGGAATTTTCGGAAGAGCCGCGCGGCACCATCCGCGTGGCTGTGTTGCCCAGCTTCGCCGCCGGGCCCCTGCCGGCGCTGATCGCGGACTTCCGCGCCCGCAACCCTCGCGTCTCCTTCGTGCTGAAGGATGCCGTGGGCAAGCGTGTGCTGGCCATGGTCCGCAATGAGGAGGTGGATTTCGGAATTGGCGTCGGCGGTGTCGATGAGCCGGACCTCGATACCATCGACGTCTTCGAGGACCGCATGGTGCTGGTCTATCCCCGCGGCCACGCGGCGGGGGAACTGCCCCTGGCCTCCGTCCCCGTCATTTCCCAGTTCCCGCTGGTGCTGATGGACAAGGACACCAGCGTGCGCCGCCTGGTGGACGAGGCCTTCGCCGCTGCCGGCTCCATCGCCACCCCGGCGTGCGAGGCGACCTACATGTCCACGGCGGTCAGCATGGTGCGCGCCGGCCTGGGCCTGGCCATCCTGCCGGCCTCCGCCATCGAGATCCGGGGCTTCGCCGACATCGCCACGCGGCCGATCGACGATGCCGGCTTCGTCCGCCGCATCGTCATCATCAAGCGCCGGGGAAGCTCGCTGCTGCCCGCGGTGGAGGAATTCACCAAGGTGCTGCTGGCGGCGGCCAACTCCTGCGCCACGCCTTCGGCCCCGTGCCTAGATGTCGAGGTCCAGGATGGCGGAGCTGAGGCACTTGCCATGGGCGTCCAAGGCCAATGAGCGTGTGACGCCGCCGCCCAGCGTGCGCGTCAGGACGAAGTTCAGCGCCCCCAGCCCCGGCAGGGCATAGCGCATGACCTCACCCTGGACCAGGGTGCCAAGGTGCTGGCGCACCCGTTCCGCCGTCACCGCCGCCTCCAGCCGCGCGTAATCTTCCGCCCGATAGGCGATGACGGAAATGTTGGAGGTGTTGCCCTTGTCGCCCGTGCGGGAATGGGCCAGGTCACGCAGCTTCATGGCTGAACCTCCAACATATGGATTTGCGGGCTGACCAGGTCGCGGGGGATCAGGGTCGACTGCACGGCGATGACCTCCTTGGCCATCTTGGTGGCGCCGCCGCCGCCGGCCGGGCCGTTGGTGTACAGCCCCTCCACCTCGTTGCCGATGCGCTCGGCATCCTTCAGGGTGTGGGTCCGGCCAGCGACGCGCAGGCGGACCTCATAGGGTTCGGGGGCGGCGGCCGACAGCTCAGGCCCATGGATGGCGTCCACGCCGATGAGGTCCAGCCGCAGCTCACGCAAGGGCACGCCGATGATGCGCAGGCGTTCCGCCACGATGTCGCGGGCCAGGCGCGCCCGCGACAGGGCGCCAGGACCGGCGTAGGAGATCTGGCCCTCGCCGATGTAACCATCGCTGTAACCCAGCGAGACCTTGAGGCTGCCGGGCCGCGCGGCCCCGCCGCCGCCATCCACTCTCACCTGGTCGGGACCCGCCTCGGTGATGGACACGCCGCTGAAATCGGCCGCCACGTCCGGTGTCAGATAGCGCGCGGGATCGTGCACCTCATACAGCAGTTGCTCCCGGCAGGTGGCGCCGGTGATCAGGCCGCCGCTGCCCGCCACCTTGGTGATGGTAACGGCGCCATCGGCCGCGACCTCGGCGATGGGAAAGCCCAGGCGCGCCAGGTTGGGCACGTCCTTGTAGCCGGGATCGGCGAAATAGCCGCCGCTGACCTGGCCGGCGCATTCCATAAGGTGGCCGACCAGCGTGCCCTTGCCCATGAGCGTCCAATCATCCGCCGCCCAGCCGAATTCATGCACCAGCGGCGCCAGGAACAGCGACGGGTCGGCCACCCGGCCGGTGACGACCACGTCGGCCCCATCCTTCAGCGCCCGCACGATGGGCTCCGCCCCCAGGTAGGCGTTGGCGGCCACCAGGTTGTCCGAAAGGCTGGACACCGGGGCGCCGGTTTCCTCAATCGTCAGGTCCTGGCGGGCGCGGATGATCTCCGTCACGTCATCGCCGGTGACGATGGCGATGCGCAACGGCCCCAGCCCCAGGGATCGGGCAACGGCAGCGACGGCAGCGCCGGCGGCATGGGGGTTGGCGGCCCCCATATTGGTGATGATGGTGATGCCATTGCGCCGGCAGGCGGGCAGGACAGCCGCCATGCGATCGGCCAGCAGGGGGTCGAAGCCGGCGGAGGGATCCCGCCGCTTGGCCAATTGGGCCAGGGCGATGGTCCGTTCGGCCAGGCATTCGAAGACCAGATAGCGGATGTCCCCCGCCTCGGCCAGTTCCACCGCCGGCTCGATACGGTCGCCGGAATAGCCGGCGCCGGTGCCTAGTCTGACGCGTTTCAACGCGGATGCCTCCTGGTCGCGGGTCCCTACAGGGGCAGCACGCCGATGACGACGGCGACCACCGTCATCAGCAGCGTGGCGCCGAACAGGTAGGGAATGCTGAATTTCTGGTGCTCCCCCAGGCCGATGCCGGTTAGCCCGATCACCAGGAAGGTGGCGGGCGTCAGGGGGCTGACGGGGAAGCCGGTGGTCATCTGGCCCAGCACGGCGGCCTGCGCCACATGCACGGGCTGGCCGCCCAGGCTGCCGTGAACCGAGGCGATGACCGGCAGGATGCCGAAGTAGAAGGAGTCGGGGTCGAACAGCAGGCTGAGCGGCATGGACAGCACGCCCAGGATGACGGGAATGTGCCCCGCCATGCCGGACGGCATCACGGATACCGCCGCGCCGGCCATGGCCTTCAGCATGCCGCTGCCCTGCATGATGCCGGTGAAGGCGCCGGCGGCCAGCAGGATGCCGGCCATCATCAGCGCCGCCTTGGCATGGGCGTCCACCCGCCGGCGCTGTTCCGCCACGTCGGGATAGTTCAGCATCAGGGCCGCCACCGTGCCCAGCATGAACATGACCACCGGATCGACCCAGCCGCCCACCATGACCGTCATGACGGCGACCGTCAGGGCCAGGTTCAGCCAGAACAGCCGGGGGCGGCGCAACGCCCGCTCCTCCGCCGTCAACGGCCGTTCCGCGACCGGGACGGGCCCGGCGCCGGCCCCCGATCCAACCAGGGACAGACGGCGTTCCTCCCGCCGACCCAGCCACCAGGCGGCGGCGAAGACAAAGGCAAGGCCCGCCGCCTGCACCGGCAGCAGCGGCCGAAAGATGTCGGACACCGGCAGGTGCAGGGCGGCGGCGGCGCGGATCATGGGGCCCGTCCAGGGCAGGAAATTCACCCCCGCCGCCAGCGAGGTGACGCAGGCCAGGATGCGTCGGTCCATACCCAGCCGGTCGAACAGCGGCAGCATGGCGGGAATGGTCACCAGGAAGGTCACCGCCCCCGACCCGTCCAGATGGATCAGCAGTGCCAAAAAGGCGGCACCCACGGTGATGCGCCAGGGCCGGTGCCCCACCAGGCGCAGGATCCGGCTGATGATGGGGTCCAGCATGCCGGCGTCGGTGACCACGCCGAAATAGAGGATGGCGAAGACGAACATGCCGGCCACCGGGGCGATGGCCTTGATGCCGTCCAGGATGAACCGGCTGGTCTCCAGCCCGAAACCGCCCAGCAGCGCCCCGGTGACGGGCACGACGATCAGGGCCACCAGGGGCGACAGCCGGTTGCTGAGGATGGCCAGGAACAGGACGGTGACCGTGCCGAAACCCAGTACCGCGATCATGCCTCTCCCCCTTCTCTCGCGTCCGGTTCAGCCCGGACGTCGTGGCCCCTGGCGCCTGATGGTTGGATCCCTAGGGTTAAGGAGCAGGACCCGATAAGGGAAATAGATTTGTTCTATATTTGCGATAGTAAAGTTTAATGAATTCCGCGCCGGCCCGCCGGGGTCGGGCGGCAGCGATAATCAAAATCTATCAATCGCATAAAGTTAATCTAATTCCTTCCACCCTTCCGCCGTGGCATTCCCGGGAACAGAACACGGGAACAGGCTGGGGAGGATGAGCATGCGCGTGATGACCTGGACGGGGGCGGCGGCCGGTGCCCTGCTCACATGGGCCGTAACGACACAAGCGGCCCAGGCGGCCCCCCCAACCACAGACTGCGCCAGCCTGGCCAGGCGAAGTTTGCCCGAAGCGCGCATCCTGTCGGCCGAGCCCGTGGCTGCCGGCCCCTACAAGGCGCCTGACGGCACCGTCACCTTCCCCAACCTGCCCGCCTTCTGCCGCGTGACGGCCATGGCCGAGACGGATGTGAAGGTGGAGGTCTGGCTGCCCGAAACGGCGTGGAACGGCCGCTTCCAGGGCGTGGGCAACGGCGGCTTCGCCGGCAACTTCAGCTATTACGCCATGGGGCCGGCCCTGCGCGCCGGCTATGCCGTGGCCGGCACCGACACGGGCCATGGCCCGGCGGAAGGCAAGCCGGGTACCCGCCTGGACTGGATGCACGACCCCACCCAACTGGCCAACTGGGGCCACAACTCCATCCACCGCATGACCGTTGCAGCCAAGGCCATTGTCGCCGCCCGCTATGGCACGCCGGCGGCCAAGGCCTATTTCGAAGGCTGCTCCACCGGCGGCGCCCAGGCCATGACGGAGGCGGAGTATTTTCCCGGCGACTATGACGGCATCCACGCCGGCGCACCGGGCATGAACTACACCCGCCTGATGATGAGCTTCCTGTGGAGTTCGCGGGCGACGCTGCTGGATCCCGCCAGCACCCTGGCGCCGGAAAAGCTGACCCTGCTGCACCAGGCGGTGCTGAACGCCTGCGACGCCGCAGACGGCGTCAAGGACGGGCTGATCGAGAATCCGCAGGCCTGCCGGTTCGACCCCGCCGCGCTGCAATGTAAGCCTGATGCCACGGACACTACGGCCTGCCTGACGGCGCCGCAGGTGGCCGCCGTGCGCGCGCTCTATGCCGGCCCGCGCAACCCGCGCACGGGTGAGGCGATATATCCCGGCCTGGTGCCGGGCAGTGAATGGGGCTGGGACCTGCAGCAGGGCAAGTTGCTGGAGGCCTACGTCATCCCCCTGTTCCAGAACATGGTTTATGACAACCTGTCCTGGCGCTGGAAGGACTTCGACTTCGACCGGGACGTGACGCTGACGGACGAAAAGGTCGGCGCCACCATCACCGCCGTGTCGCCCGACCTGTCCGCCTTCAAGGCGCGGGGCGGCAAACTGATCATGAGCCAGGGCTGGGCCGACCAACTGAACGCCCAGACCTATCCCATCCAGTATTACCAGGCCGTGGCGGGCACGTCGGATCCGGCCCAGGCCCGGGCGCGGCTGGGCGGCTACTTCCGTCTGTTCATGGTGCCGGGCATGGGCCACTGCTACGGGGGGCCAGGTCCCAACCGTTTCGATGCCGTAACCGCCCTGCGCGCCTGGGTGGAACAGGGCAAGGCACCGGACCGGCTGGTGGCGGCCAAACACGAAAAGGACCTGGACCCCACCTCCGCCGTGCTGCGCACCCGGCCCCTGTGCCCCTACCCCGCCGTCGCCCACTGGACCGGCAAAGGCTCCAGCGACGAGGCGGCGAACTTCACCTGCCGGTGACGGCTCAGGCCAGCATCATGCCGCGCGCGGCGGCAATGCGGTCGGCGATATGCTCGCGCACGGCGGCGATGCGCCGGGTGTGGTGGCTGTCGGGATGGCTGAGCAGCCAATAAGTGCGGGTGAAGCGGATGTCCGGCAGCACCCGCACCAGTTCCGGAAAGCCCGCGGCCGCGTAATCGTGCAGCACGCCGATGCCGTGGCCCGACCGCACCGCCTCGATCTGGGCGACGACGCTGCCGCATTCGTAATGACGGTCGGTGTGGCGGCCGACCTCCCCGGCATAGTCCAGGGCCCGGCTGTAGGCGAAGTCCTCCACATGGGTGACGAACAGCCGCCCAGCCAGATCCGCCGCCGCGCGCAGCGGGCCATGGCGATCCAGGTGCCTCTGGCTGGCGTAAAGGCTCAAGGAATAGTCGGTCAGCTTGCGCACCATCAGCCGGCCGTGGTCCGGCTGTTCCAGGGTGATGACCAGGTCCGCCTCGCGCCGGGAAAGGGAGAAGGTGCGCGGCAGGGGCACCAACTGGATGGTCAGGCCGGGATGCCGTTCCGCCAGGGCGCCCAGTTCCCGCGCCAGAAAATAGGTGCCGATGCCGTCCGGCGCGCCCACCCGCACCGTGCCGGTCAGCCGGTCGGCACTGCCGGAGAGGATGGAACCGGCCTGCAGCAACTCGGACTCCATGCGCTCGGCCGCGGCCATCAGCGTCTCACCCGCCGGTGTCAGGGTGCAACCCTGCGGCCGCCGCTCCACCAGCAGCACGCCCAGGGATGTTTCCAGCGCCGTCAGGTGTCGGGCCACCGTGGCGTGGTTCAGGCCCAGGCGCTGGCCAGCCCCCAGGATTTGCCCAGCACGAGCGACGGCCAGGAAGACGCGAACCTGATCCCATTCCATAGGCCCGTCCAGACTATAAAATCCGCACAACGAAGCCGCGACATTGCAGGTTGATGCGCAGTTCTGCAAGCCGGATAAGCGAGGGGATAAGACCCGGCGGAGGAACGAGCGTCATGACCAAATCCATCCCCCATCACATCGCAGGCCGCCCCCAAGCTGGCCAGTCCGGCCGCACCGCGCCCGTCTATAACCCGGCCACGGGTGAGGAGACGGCCCGCGTCGACCTCGCCTCCGTCGATGAGGTGGCGGCGGCCGTGGCGGCGGCATCGGCCGCCTTTCCCGCCTGGGCCGCCACGCCGCCCTTGCGCCGCGCCCGCATCCTGAACCGCTTCCTGCGCATCCTGGAGGACCGGGCGGACGAACTGGCCGCCGTCATCGTGTCCGAACACGGCAAGGTGCATTCCGACGCGCTGGGCGAAATCCAGCGGGGCATGGAGGTGGTGGAGTTCGCCACGGCCGCCCCCACCCTGCTGAAGGGCGAGGTGACGGAAAATGTCGGCACGCGGGTGGATAGCCATTCGCTGCGCCAGCCCCTGGGCGTGGTCGCCGGCATCACCCCGTTCAACTTCCCGGCCATGGTGCCCATGTGGATGTTCCCCGTGGCGTTGGCCGCCGGCAACACCTTCATCCTGAAACCTTCGGAACGGGATCCGTCGGCCGCCCTGGTCATCGCCCGGTGGCTGGAGGAAGCGGGCCTGCCCGCCGGCGTCTTCAACGTGGTGAACGGGGACAAGGTCGCGGTCGACGCGCTGCTGACCGCCCCGCAGGTGCAGGCCGTCAGCTTCGTAGGCTCCACCCCCATCGCCCAGTACATCTATGAGACGGCCGCGCGCCACGGCAAGCGCTGCCAGGCCCTGGGCGGGGCCAAGAACCACATGGTCATCCTGCCCGACGCCGACCTGGACCAGGCGGTGGACGCCCTGATGGGCGCCGCCTACGGTTCGGCGGGCGAGCGCTGCATGGCCATTTCCGTCGCGGTGCCGGTGGGCCAGGCCACGGCCGACGCCCTTGTCGGCCGCCTGGCCGACCGGCTGCGCACGCTGAAGGTGGGGCCAGGCACCGACCCTCAGTCGGAAATGGGCCCCCTGGTCACCCGCCAGCATCTGGACAAGGTACGTGGCTATATCGAGGCGGGTGTGGCCGAAGGCGCTAAACTGGTGGTGGATGGCCGCGATATCCGTCTGCAGGGCTATGAGAATGGCTATTTCCTGGGCGGCACGCTGTTCGACCACGTGACGCCGGACATGAGCATTTACCGGGAGGAGATCTTCGGCCCTGTCTTGTCGGTGGTGCGGGCGCACAGCTACGACCAGGCGGCCCAGTTGATCAACGATCACCCCTATGGCAACGGCACCGCCATCTTCACCCGCGATGGCGACGCCGCCCGTGAGTTCGCCCACCAGATCCAGGTGGGCATGGTGGGCATCAACGTGCCCATCCCCGTGCCCATGGCCTTCCATTCCTTCGGCGGCTGGAAGCAGTCGCTGTTCGGCGACCACCACATGCATGGGCCCGAGGGCATCCGCTTCTACACCCGGCTGAAGACCATCACCACCCGGTGGCCCACGGGCATCCGCGCCGGCGCGGAGTTCGTCATGCCGACGATGAAGTAAGGGTTGGGTCTTATACCAAGTAGCGATGATCCTGACCTATGGCCAGGCCCATCGCCCTCAATCGCCGGCGCCGCCATCCGGCGGCTTGGCTTCCGCGCCTCACGGCGCGCGGCGGCAGTCGCCGCCGATACCAAGGAGCGATGAATGGAAATTATCGCTCCTTGGTATTACTGCTCGGCCAGGCTGAAGATACGCTCCGCCGGCACCCATTTCTCCCCCAGCTTGGCCCAGGGTAGGGGGCGCTGAAAGGTATCCATCAGCGCCTCCCACGCCTGGACGTCCGCATCGGCGATATCGGCTTCAGCCTTGGCCTCGGGGTCGTAGTCATCCGTCACCTCCACGATCATCGCCAGCCGGTCGCCGCAGAGATGGATTTCCATCTCCAGGATGCCGGCCCGGCGGATGGCGCGCACCACGGCCGACGGTACCTTGCCCGGCGCGTGCCACTGGCGATAACGCTCGATCAAGGCGGGATCGGACTTCAGATCCAGTATCAGGACATGGCGGTTCATCATTGTCTTTCTTGTAATATTCACACCTTAACCGGTGCGAAGGACGGCGGCCGGTCGGCCGCGTCGGCACCGAAGCGGGGGTTGGGCTTCGGCCCCATCTGGAAGGTCAGCCGTCCGCCCGCCGCCAGGCTGGCATGGCTGATCCAGCTCTTGGTATAGGCCGCGCCGTTCCAGGAGACGGACTGGATATAGGGACTGTCGGGCCCGTTGCCCGGCGCCTCCACCACCAGCCGGCGGCCCTGCCCCACGGCCAGCTCCGCCCGCCGGAACAGCGGCGAGCCGAAGACGTAGATGGGCGTCACCGGGTCGACGGCATAGAGGCCCAGCGCGCTCATCAGGTACCAGGCGCTCATCTGGCCGCAGTCCTCATTTCCCGCCAGCCCGTCCGGCTGGTCCTGGTGCATGGTGCGCAACAGCATGCGCACTCGCGCCTGGGTCTTATGAGGGGCGCCGGCGTAGGCGTAGAGATAGGCCACGTGGTGGCTGGGCTCATTGCCGTGGGCGTATTGGCCCACAAGGCCGGCGATGTCGGGCGGCGCGTCCGCCGGCATCTCCGAACTGGTGGTGAACAGCTCATCCAGCTTGCGCTCGAACGCGTCGGCCCCGCCGAACATGTCCATATAGCCGTAGAGGTCATGCTGGTTCAGGAAGGTGGCCTGCCAGGCGTTGCTCTCGGTGAAGTCCCGCCACCTCTTCATGTGGCCCATGGCGCGGGGATCGAACGGCTCGATCCACTTGCCGGCGCTGTCGCGGGCGCGCACGAAGGTCAGCGCCGGGTCGAACACATGGCGGTAGTTGCGGGAACGGTCGGCCAGGGCGCGGGCGTCGTCACGGGCGCCGGCCCCCGCCGCCAGATGGGCCAGGGCCCAGTCATCATAGGCGTACTCCAGGGTCTTGCTGACCGCCTCGTCCACCGTGTCGCTGGGGATGTAGCCCAGGCGGCGGTACTCGCCCATACCCAGGGTGGTGTCCTCGAACGCGCGCTTGCGGAACACTGGCCAGGCGGCCTTGTAGTCGATGCCCTTGAAGCCCTTGGCCTGCGCCTCCGCCAGCACGACGGCCGAATGCCAGCCGATCATGCAGCCCGTTTCCCGCCCCTGCAGCGGCCAGACGGGCGGGCCGGCCGGGCTTTCCACCGCCATGCGCACCAGCCCGTCCACCAGGTCGGGCACGCGATCGGGCTGCACCAGCGTGAACAGGGGGTGCAGGGCGCGATAGGTGTCCCACAGCGAATAGGTGGAATAGGTGTGGCGCCCCGCCGGCATCTGGTGGACGGCGTCGTCCATGCCGCGATAGCGCCCGTCAACGTCGCTGAACAGCGTGGGCGCCAGCAGGGCATGGTAGAGGGCGGTGTAGAAGATGCGGCGATCGGTGTCGCTGTCCGCGTCGATGCGGATACGGGACAGTTCCGATTGCCAGGCGTCGCGAGCGGCACCGCGCACGCGGTCGAAATCCCAGCCGGGAATGTCGCCCTGCAGGTTGCGCAACGCGCCCGCCTCGTCCACGGCGGACAGGCCGACCTTGACCAGCAGGGGCGCCTGGGCGGCGTCGGGATAATGTAGCGCGCACTTCAGGTTGGTGCCGGCCGCCTGGTCGCCCGCCACCGGCTGGTCGTCGGAATACAGCTGGGCCGTGGCGAAAGGCCGCGACAGCTTCAGGGCGAAATAGATGCGGCGCCCATCGGCCCACTGATGCACTCGCCGACCACCCGCGAGGGTGTCGTTGCCCACCAGCCGCAGGCTGGCGTCGGTCACCCGCGTGGGCACGCCGTGCTTGTCCTGCATGCCGTGGTGGAAGTCGATCAGCAGGTGCGCCCCGTCCTTTCCCTGCGGGAAGGTATAGCGGTGCAGACCGGCACGCGCCGTGGCCGTCAGTTCCGCCGCGATGCCGCTATCCTTCAGCCGCACGCGGTAATAGCCGGGCGATGCCTGTTCGTCGGCATGGTCGAAGCGGGCGCGGTAGCCGCCCTCGGGGGCCTCAAGGCTACCCGGCTGCAGCACCACCGGGCCGACCCTGGGCACCACCAGCACGTCCAGCATGTCGCCCACGCCGGTGCCGCTGAGATGGGTGTGGGAAAAGCCCATCAGGGTGCGGTCATCATGGTGATAGCCCGAGCAAGAGTCCCAGCGGCCGTTGTCGGTGTCCGGGCTCAGTTGCACCATGCCGAAGGGCACGGTGGCGCCGGGGTAGGTGTGGCCATGCCCGCCGGTGCCGATGAAGGGATCGACCCAGCGGGTCAGATCCTGGCCTTCTTCCGCCCGGGCTGCGGTTAGCGGCAGCCCGCTTCCGCCCAGCAAGGCCAGGCCGGCGGTGCCCCCCAGCAACGTCCGACGTGTCAGCATGATCTTCTCCTTCCCCATCGCGTCCTCGCCTGCTCGCGGGGCCGCTCACGGCGCCGCCGTCCCACACGGGGATCGGCGGGCTCATTGTGTGGACACCTATTCCTTGACCTGTCCGGGCAGGTCCCAAATCTGCGCGTGGACGCCAGCCAGGCTGGCGTCCGGGACCGGGTGCAGGTCGAAAACGACCACCTCGTTCACCCCGACCTTGAGAAAGCTCTCCGGCACGAACAGGGTGCGTTGCGGCCCGACCGACCAATGGCGGCCGAGGTTATGGCCGTTGACCCAGGCGTAGCCTTTGCCCCAGCCACGCATGTCGAGGAAGGTGTAACCGGCCTCCTTGATCTCGAACGTGCCGCGGTGGAAGGCGGGGCCGTCGCCCGTCATGCCAGCCCGGAACGCCAGGCCGTCCAGGTCGTCCAACGGCAGCCCCTCGTGGGTCCAGCCCTGCAAAGGTTGGCCCTCCAGCGTCACCCCGCCGATAAGGCCCTTCTGGTCCCGGCCGATGCGCTCGCCATAATTGACGTGCCCCATGGTATCGACCAGGACCTCCAGGCTGTCCCCCGCCTGGACGGACAGAGTGATTTCCCGCTCGGTCAGGCGCCGATCCAGCACGCCGACGCGGCGGCCGTTGACCGACACCACGGCATAATCGCGAACCTCGCCGATGCGCAGGGTGCCCTTGGCGGCCTTGGCGAACCGGTGGCGATAGCGCATGAGCCCATGGCTTTGGCCCAGCGATTCCAGCGTGCGGGGGACCGACGCCGCCACCGGCCTGCCGAACAGGGGCGTGACCGCCGCCGTCTCCGTCAGTCGGAAGCGGGGGATTTCCAGCGCCTTCTGCGGCGCCGGCAGGGGGGCGAACCGCTCCGCCGGCAGGTAGCGCCTCATCACCTCCAGCACCGCGCTGAATTTCGGCGTGGGGCGCCCGGCCTCATCGAACAGGGCGTCATAGTCATAGCTGGAGATGTCGGGCTGATAGGTTTCGGTCTTGCGATCGAAGTTGGCGCCGGCATCGAACCCGAACGACGTGCCGCCATGCGCCATGTAGAAGCTGACCGAGATTTGGCGGTCCAGCATCCATGTCAGGCTGTCGAGCAAGGGCGGCGCCGGCATCGCGGAATGCACCTCGCCGAAATGATCGAACCATCCGCCCCACAGTTCGGTGCAGATGCGGGGACCGGACGGCTTGAACGCGGCGTAGCGCTTGAACTCCTCCTCCGCCTTGTCCGTGGTACCGAAGTTGACACCGTTGATCAGCGACGGCAGGGCGCCCTTCTCAATGACCGACGCGCCGTCCACCGTGTACAGCGCGCCATCGAAGCCCGCCGACCGGATCTGGTCGCGCACGGCCTCCATATAGGCGCGGTCCTGACCGAAGGAGCCGTATTCATTCTCCACCTGGGTCATCAGGACCGGCCCGCCCTTGTCGATCTCCAGATGGGCGACTTCCTGCCCCAGCCGCTTCAGCCAGCGGCCGGACAGGTTCATATAGGTGGGGTCCAGCGACCGGGCCTTGACGCTTTCGTCGGGGAAAACCCAGGCGGGCAGCGCGCCGCCGTCCCATTCCGCGCAGGCATAGGGCCCGACGCGCAGCAGGACGTGCAGGCCCTCCTCCTGCGCCAGGGCCAGCCAGGCGGACAGGTCCAGGTTGCCGGTGAAGTCATACCGCCCCGGCGCCTTTTCATGGGCGTTCCAGAAGACGTAGGCGCTAAGCGTGTTCAGGCCCAGGCTCTTCAGCTTGCGCAGGCGGTCGCGCCAGTCCGCGCGGGCGATGCGGGGGTAGTGCAGTTCCCCGGCCAGGATCTGCAGGGGCTGGCCGTCCAGCAGGAAGTGGTCGCCGCTGGTGGTGAACCGGCTGGTGCCGGCCCGTGCGCCCGTGAAGGGCGCCATGGCGGCAGCGGTGACACCGGCGGCGCCGGCCAGGAAGGTTCTGCGGGGGATCATGGCTATCCGGTTCAAGAGGTCCTGGGGAGGCGCCGGTCAGGCGTCGGCATGCGTGTCCTGTCCACTCAGCGCAGGGGCGCGCGCAGCAGCGCCGGCTTGCGGGCCAGCAGGTCGATCATCAGTTCGCCGAACAGGGTGTTGGCCCAGGCGAACCAGGATCGGGTGAAATGGGTGGGATCATCCTGGTCGAACGCTTCATGCATGAAGCCGGTGCCGGCGTGCGTGGTCTTCAGCCAGCCCAGGCACTGGCGGATCTCCGCGTCGTCGTCGCTGGTCAGGGCGCGGACGATGATGGCCATGGGCCAGATCATGCGCAGGCCCTCATGCGGACCGCCGACGCCTTCGGCGGCGGCGCCCTGGAAGAAATAGGGGTTGTCGCCGCTCCATACCCGCGCCCGGGTGCGGCGGTACAGGGGATCATCGGCAGCGCAGCAGCCCAGGTAGGGCAGGCCCAGCAGGCTGGGCACGTTGGCGTCGTCCATGAACAGGCGGTTGCCGAAGCCGTCGACCTCATAGGCCCAGATGTCCTGGCCGGCTGCGTCGGACAGACGGCCATGGGCATGCACCGCGGCCTCCACCTCCACCGCCAGGGCCAGCGCGTCCTGGGCCAGCGCTTCCTCCCCACCCACGGCGCGCCAGAGGGGCACCAGCAGGCGGAGGGCTGTGACCGCGAACAGGTTGCCGGGGATGTTAAAGGCATACAGGCAGGCGTCATCCGAGGGGCGGAACATGGCGTGGATCATGCCCACCTTGCGCGTGGGGAAGCCGTAGCCGTCCAACGCCAAGGTTTCCGTCGGCGTCTCCGCCTTGCGCTGAAAGCGATAGGGGCCGGGGCCGTCCTTGCGTTGCTGCTGGCGGAAGGTGGCCACCACCAGGCGCATGGCCGCCCGCCATTCCTCATCGAAGGGCGCCACATCCCCCGTGGCCCGCCAATAGCCATGGGCCAGGCGGATGGGATAGCACAGGCTGTCGATCTCCCACTTCCGCTCCGCGACGCCGGGCTTCATCTCCGTCAGGTCGCCCACGGCCCATTTGTTGGGGGTGGTGCCCTTGGGGTCCGGCAGGAAGGCGTTGGCGTAGGGGTCGATCAGGATGCAGCGCGCCTGGCGATGGATCAGGCCCTGGAACACTTGGCGCAAAACGGCGTCGTTCCTGGCCAGCGGCAGGTAAGGCCACACCTGGGCGGAGCTGTCGCGCAGCCACAGGCATTCGATGTCGCCGGTGATGACGAAGCTGTCGGCCTTGCCATCCAGCCGCCCCAGTTCCACCGTCGTGTCCAGGGTGTTGGGGAAGCAGTTCTCGAACAGCCAGGCCAGCTCCGGATCCGCGATGGCGGCCTTCACCCGCGCCAACTCCCGCTCCACCGCCGGGCTGGACACCTTGCGTTGGGCCGGCGGCGGGCGCCGGCTGGCAAGGGGGGCGGCATGGGTGCGCTTTGCCGGCAGGGCTCCTGCCAAAACGCCACCCGCCAGACCCCACAGCGTGTCACGACGGCTGATCATCCCGCGTCCCTCATTTCGGCCCCGTTCATTTTGGCAGGGCCTGGCGACCCTGGATGTCGACCGTCTTCTCGATGCCCGGGGTGAAGTCCGGCTGGCCGCCACCCACGAAAACCTGATAGCGCCCCGCCTCCACCGTGCGGTTACCGGCGGCGTCCACGCCACCGATGTCCCGGGGCTGCACCTGGAAGGTCACGCGCTTGCTCTCCCCCGGTTCCAGGTGCACGCGCTGGAACCCAGCCAGCAGGCGGCGCGGCGCCAGGGGGCCGGACGGCGGCGTGACATACAGCTGCGCCACCTCCTCACCCGGATGGTCGCCTACGTTCCTGACCGTGACGCTGGCCGTCAGCGGCTGGCCGGCCGGCAGATCGGTCGCGGACAGCGTCAGATCGTCATAGGCGTAGCGGGTGTAGCTGAGGCCGAAGCCGAAGGGGTACAGCGGCGTGCCCTCGAAATAGCGGTAGGTGCGCCCGGCCATGGCATAGTCAACGAACGGCGGCAGGTCGCGGACGGAGCGGTAGAAGGTCACCGGCAGGCGGCCCGAGGGGTTGTTGCTGCCCGTCAGCGTCTCGGCGAGCGCCCGGCCGCCGCGCTCCCCCGGGTACCAGGCGGCCAGCACGGCGTCGGCATGATCCTGCGCCCAGGTCAGGGCCACGGCGCTGCCGGACATCAGCACCACGACCAAAGGCTTGCCGGTCGTGGCCAGGGCCTCCAGCAATTGGCGTTGCGGCAGAGGCAGACCGATATCGGTGCGGTCGCCGCCATCGAAGCCCGGTACGGCGATGCCCAGTTCCTCCCCCTCCACGTCCGGCGACAGGCCGACGAAGGCGATGATGGCGTCTGCGCCTTTGGTGGCGGCCAAAGCCTCCGCCCGCTGGACCTCCGCCGGGGCCAGCCACATCAGGCGCACACCCTGGTCCTGGCCGCTGTGCACCAGCTCCAGGCGCAGGCGGTGGGGGCTGGTGCCCTCGACATGCAAGGACACCATGAGGTCACTGTCCTTGCCGGTGCCGGGGTCGTTCAGCACCAGCCGACCGTCCAGGTACAGGCGCACGGGGTCATGCCCTTGACAGTCGAAGCAGCGGTCCATCCGCACCGCCAGGGTGTAGTCGCCTGGCCCCGGCGGCACCAGCAGGCCGGTCCAGCGCGCGGCGTAGCGGCGCGCGTCCATGCCGGGAACCGGCGGCACCTTGTCCCAGTCGAAATCGACGGTGCGGTCGGTGCGGGTCAGGCGCGGTTCGCCGCTGAAATCCAGGCTGTCGAAATAGTCGCCGGTCAGGCCGGCCTCCGCCCCGCTGCCCGCCCCCGTCTTCAGCGCCGTCTCCGGCACCAGCACGGGCACGCCCTCCGCCAGGGTCGACCCTTGGGCGTAGCGGACGGTGCCCACGCCCGGGGCCATGCGCAGCGCCGCCAGGGGCGTGTAGGCTTGGACGGCGGTGCCGTGATAATTGGCCTCCAGCACGCCCAGCGCGTCGGCGTTAGGGCCAACCACTGCCAAGTTGGAGCCGGGGGCCAGCGGCAGCGCGTTGTTGCGGTTCTTCAGCAGCACGATGGATTTGCGCGCCGCCTCCAGCGCCAGGGCGCGGGCGTTCACGTCGTCGATGCGCTCCGCCCCGATGTCGGCGTAAGGGTCGGCGGCGGTGAAGGCGCCCAGCCGGGCGCGGGCGGCCATGACGCGCCGCGCCGCCTGGTCCACCGCACCCTCCGTCACCAGATGCTGGCTGACGGCGGCATTCAGGTCTGCATAGGCGTAGCGGCCGCCGCCGCCGCAGTTCAGATCAGTGCCAGCCAGCAGCGCAGCGGCGGCCGAGCCGGCATTGTCGGCGCGGTAGTGGTGGAAGCGTGTCATGTCGTCCACGGCGTCGCAGTCGGACACGACATAGCCCTTGAACCCCCAATCCCGCCGCAGCCGGCCGTTCAGCAGTTCCGGATCGGCGCAGACGGGGGTGCCGTGCAGGGCGTTGTAGGCGCACATGACGGACCCCACCTGCCCTTCCGTGACGGCCGCGCGGAAGGCCGGCAGGTAGGTCGCCTCCAGATCATGGGGCGAGACGTCGACATCGAAGGCGTGGCGCCCGGCCTCCGGCCCGCTGTGCACGACGAAATGCTTGGCGGTGGCGATGGCCTTGGGATGGGCTGGATCCGGCCCCTGGATGCCCTGGATGAAGGCCACGGCCAGCCGGCCGGTCAGGTAGGGATCCTCGCCATAGGTTTCCTGCCCCCGGCCCCAGCGCGGGTCGCGGAAGATGTTGATATTGGGCGACCAGATGGTTAGGCCCTGGTAGCGGTCATGATCGGCTTTGGGGCCGGCGGCGTTGAACTTCGCCCGCGCCTCGGTAGACACGGTATCGCCCACCCGGCGCAGCAGGTCGGTGTCCCAGGTCGCGGCCAGGCCGATGGCCTGGGGGAAAACGGTGGCGTAGCCGGCACGGGCGACGCCGTGCAACCCTTCGTTCCACCATTCGTAGGCCGGCAGATCCAGGCGCGGGATGGCGGGGGCTGCGCTTTGAATCTGGCCGATCTTTTCGGCCAGGGTCATGCGGTTGACCAGAACCTCGCTATCCGTCTGCGACCAAGCCCCGGTGGGCAGGACCAGGGACAGCAGCGCCGCCCCCAGCGCGAGAACCCGCCTCACGACCGCGCCCCCTTGGTGGCGCCGGCCAGGGAGCGCACGGACAGGGCCTGGCGCAGGGCGGCGATGTCGGCGGCACTGCGCACGGCCAGCGTCACCGTCTGGCCCGGCAGCAGGTCGAAGGCGTTGTCCGACAGGCTGGCGTCCCTGTCACCGAATTCCACCCAGACGCCACGCGCCAAGCGCTGCGCCTTGATCGTCAGGGTATAGCCGTCGGCGGCGGGCTGCAGGTCGGCGGTCAGCCCCGGATCCGTCAGGGCCAGGTCGATGGCGTCGGCGAAATAGACGATCTCGCGCGATACCGGCTGGCCGCCCTGCAGCAGTTCCACCACCGCGACGGTGCGGGCCGGATCGGCCCCCTTCAACAGGGCGGCATCCTCGAAGGTACCGACATCCGTGCTGGACAGCGGCGCCAGGGTGACCGGCGTGGTCCGCTCCTGCCGCACAGTGCCGTCCAGATCCATGACCCGCAGGCGCCATTGCACCGCCAGCGGCGCGGTCAGGTCCGACACCAAGTGGATGTCGGTCTTGCCGTTATGGCGTTGGGCCGCGGCCAGCAGCGGGGCGTAGAAGCGTCGGGCGTGGAACTGCAGCGCCTTCCACCGGCCGAAATAGTCGATGCTGGACCAGGAGGCACCCGGCCACACGTCATTCAGCTGCCAGTACAGCGAGCCCATGCTATGCGGCCGCGAGGCGCGCAGATGCTCCGCCGCCATCTGTATGCCTTCCGCCTGCATCACCTGGCTAAGGTAGACAAAGGCGGCGAAGTCTTTGGGCTCGCCATAATATTTGCGGATGTAAAACAGCAGGCGGTCATTGCCGCTGCCATTGGCGAACTTCTGGTGCGCCCGCATGACCGGCGAATTCGGGCTGGCCAGATCCTCTGCATTGGCGAAGGCGCGCACCGTGCGCATCACGGGGAAGGATTGCAGGCCGTACTCGGACTGGAAGCGCGGCGTGGTGTCCAGGTAATCCTCCAGCGGGGCGGAGCCGGACCACACCTTCCAGTAGTGCTTGTCGCCGTCGTCCATCTGGTCGGCGGGGCCGTCGAAATCGGTGCTGGGGGTGCTGGCCCAATAGGGCACGCCGCCGGCATACTTGGCGACCACGCCGCGCAGCACGTCACCAAACAGCACGGTCATGCCGGTGACGATGCGCTCCCGCTCCACCGGGGCGATGCTGTCCTTGAACGTCTGGCGGTCGGGCCAGGATTCCCAGCCGGTCTGCACCTCGTTGTTGCCGCACCAGAGGACGATGCTGGGGTGGTCGCGCAGGCGCTTCACCTGGTCCACCGCCTCGGCCCGGCTGCTCTCGCGGAAGGCCACGTCATAGGGGGTGATGGCGCCGCCGAACATGAAATCCTGCCACACCATGATGCCCATCTCGTCCGCCAGGTCGTAGAAGGCGTCGTCCTGGTAGTGGCCGCCGCCCCACATGCGCAGCATGTTCATGTTGGCGTCGCGGGCCGATTGCAGCAGGGCGCGAGCGGTTTCCGCCGGCGCCCGGCTGGGGAAGCTGTCCATGGGGATCAGATTGGCGCCCTTGGCGAAGACGGGGATGCCGTTCACCACGAACTCGAAGCTCTTGCCCCACTGGTCCGGCGCGCGGCGCAGTTCCACCTGGCGCAGGCCGGTGCGCCGCGCGGAGGTCGCCACCACCTCCGCGCCATCGCTGATGGTCGCCTTGAAGGTGTAGAGGTCGGGCGCGCCATAGCCCACCGGATACCACAGGCGGGGATGGTCGATACGCACCGGCAGGCTGACTTGGTTGGTGCCGGCGTCCAGCGCCACGTCCTGGGTAACGGCGGGCAGCGCCGTGCCATCCGGCGCGGTGGGGATGACGGTCACGCGCACCGTGCCCGGCCGGTCGGCGGCGATCTCGAACTCCGCCCGCACCGCCGCCGTCTCGGTTCCCACCTTCTGCTGATCGACGTGGAAATCGGCCAGGCGAGGGCCATCCCAAGCCTCAAGCCGCACCGGCCGCCAGATGCCCAGGGTGACGTAGCGGGGACCCCAATCCCAGCCATACTGGTAGTTGGCCTTGCGCACGTAGTTGGAGGTCTGCTTGCCCACCGGCTCATCGCCGAAGGCACTGTCGAACTCGCCCGGCAAGGCATAGGGCTGCTTCAGCAACCAGGGTTGCAGCTTGGCAATGGGGGAGTGCAGCGCCACCGACAGGGTGTTGGCGCCGGGGCGCAGCGCCTGCTTCACCGGCACGCGCCAGCGGCGGAACATGTTGTCGGCCGATAGCAACGGTTTGCCGTTCACGCTGACATCGGCGAAGGTGTCCAGCCCCTCGAACACCAGGTCGACATGGTCATGGCGCAGCGTCGCCTCATCCACGGCCAGGGTGGTGCGGTAGTCCCAGTCGGCCAGGCCAATCCATTGCAGGCCCGCCTCGGCGTCACGGTAGAACGGATCGCCGATGCGGCCCAGGGCCAGAAGGTCGGTCTGCACCGCGCCAGGCACGGTGGCCGCCCGCCATTGCGTCTCTCCTCCATGCGTCTTGGCGGCCGGATCCTGCGGCGCCAGGCGGAAGGTCCAGCCTTGGTCCAGGTCCCGCGTCACCGGCGCCGCTTCGGCCAGGCCGGGCGCCATCAGCGCCAAGACGAACGCCAGGGACAGGGAGCGGTTCAGGGCGCGCGGCATGGGAAATTTCCTCTGGTGCGGCATCAGCTTAGTCATGGTTCGGCCTGCAGGCTGACACTTCCGATGGCATATAGCGGACCATGGATAGACGCGGTGTACGTCAGGCATAGGTCATGCTCCCCCGTCGTCACCGGCAGCGGGGTGGTCAGGGGGAACTGTGCCGGCGCCTTGGCCGGCGATGGCAGGGGCACGGTGGCGGCCACCGGCCCGTCGCACCCGTCCATCCTCACCACCAGCTCGCCGTTCGGCGTGGCCGCGGGATGGCTGCGCACCTTGACGGCGTCATGGGCCAAACCGTAGTTGCGCGGCAGGCGGGCCGCCTGCACCGTCAGCGCGGTGACGCCGTTCAGCCGGGCCTTGGGATAGACCCAGCAGGCATCGAACAGGTTGACGTTGAACACAGGGGCGCGGGTGGTCGCGTCCGGCGTCAGGGGAATGCGCAGGCCCATTTCGCCTTCGGGACAGGCCGACAGCTCCCCACTCTGCCGCGTGCGCAACGCATCGGCGGTCAGATCATATCGGCGGGGGGCCGCCAGCATCTGGCCGGCGTCGCTGAACACGGCCGCGTTCAGGATGGCAGGCAGGGTGAGGTGCAGCGGCGCCTCGTAGCGGGCGGACGCGGGCGTCGGCGCGCTGCCGTCGGTGGTGTAGCGGATGGTGCCGAAGCTGGCCTGGTTGGACAGGGCCACGGTGGCGGCACCGGCGGCCAACGCGGCGTTGGGCCCGCCCTCCACCGTGAAATCGACGGCGAAGGCGCTGTCGGCTGCGTCCACGCCCAGGTGACGGTAACGGGCCAGCTGCGCCGGCAAACGCCCCAGGAAATCCCGCCAATCGCGCCGATCCTTAGGCGACCACAGCCCTTCCGCCAGGGCGTCGATGCGGGGGTAGATGGCATGGGTCACATGCCACGGCGTCATCATGTATTCCGTCCAGAGGTTGCCCTGACCGCCCAGCACATGGCGCGCCTGCTCCGCATCCAGTTCCGCCGGCAGGGCGTCGTAGGCATAGATGTCCGCCAGGGTGACGATGGCCAGGCGGCCGGACGGCTCATCATTCCGCCGGCTTTGCAGGCTGTCCAGGTACAGGGTGGGCGCCGGGGACAGGATCACGTCGTGGTTCATGCGGGCGGCATCCACGGCACCCTTGGTGCCGCGCCAGGACATGATCGTGGCCGTGGGCGGGATGCCGCCTTCCAGAATCTCGTCCCAGCCGATCATGCGCCGGCCATGGGCCGCCAAATACTGGCCCACGCGCTCGATGAACCAGGTCTGCAGCGCGTTTTCATCCTTCAGGCCCAGGGCCCGCATGCGTGCCTGCACCTTGGGTGAGCCCTTCCACTCATCCTTCAGCGCCTCGTCCCCCCCGACGTGGATGTAGGTGGACGGGAACAGCGCCATCACCTCATCCAGCACGGTCTGGATGAAGGTGAAGCTGGCCTCATCCACATTGAACAGGTAGGGGTTCACGCCCCAATCCACCGCCACGGCGGGCCGGGCACCGGTGACGCCGATCTTGGGATAGGAGGCCATGACCGCCTGGCCGTGGCCGGGCATGTCGATCTCCGGCACGATGGTGACATGCCGGGCGGCGGCATAGGCCACCAGGTCACGGATCTGATCCTGGGTGTAGAAGCCGCCATAAGGCCCCGATACGACGCCGGGCCCCGATACGACGCTGGGCGGGGTGCGCCAGGCGCCGATCTTGGTCAGCTCCGGATAATGCTTGATCTCCAGCCGCCAGCCCTGGTCGTCGGTGAGATGGAGATGCAGGCGGTTCAGCTTGTGCGCCGCCATCTGGTCAATCAGGGCCTTGACGCTGTCCAGCGGCTGGAAGTGCCTGGCCACGTCAAGCATCATGCCGCGCCAGGAAAAGCGCGGCCAGTCACGGATTTCCTGCGCCGGTATGGTCACCGGCCCTTGGTCCGCCCCGGGTGCGCCCTCCGGCGTCAGCAGTTGGGCCAGGGACATGGCCCCGTAATAGAGACCGGCCTCGTCCCGGGCGGTGACATGGGCGCCGCTGGGCGTCACCTCCAGGGTGTAACCTTCCGCCTGGGCGACCGGCGCATCGGCCTGAAGGGCCAGGGTGATCGCGGCCCCCTGCCGGGCCTTGCGCACCATCAGGTCCAGCCCACGGACACGGCGGACCTGATCGGCCAATTGGGCGGCGGCGAACCGGGCCTGGGCGTCGCCGGCGGGCACGGCAATGACCGCCCCCGCCGGCAGGGTGAAGGTGCCCTGCCCGGAATTGACTTGGGCCGCGAGGGGAATCAAGGGCGGCGGTGCCGTCTCCGCGGCGGATGCCATCAAGGGTGCGCCCCCTTGGTTGCCCACAGCGACACCCAAGGCCATGGCCAGGATCGCCGTCGCGGTCCGCTTCCCCAGTCCCCTCACACCCGTCCCCTTTCGTGCGTCAGCGCTGCGACTTCGGCAGCTCGTCCCAGACCTTGGGATCTTCCGATCCCAGGACCCAGGAGCAGAAGCCTTCCAGGCCGTATTCCTTCACCAGGGCATAGCGGTCGTGGAAGCTGCGGGCTTCCGGCATGAACACCCATTCCCGCATCTGGTCGCGGTAGAAGTAATAGAACGCCTCATGCTCCACCGGATCCCACTGGATCTGCGCGCCATACTGCTTGGCCTGCGGGATGGACTCGTCGGCGTCGAAGTAGGCGCCGGCGATGTTGGACGCCTCGGTCCCATCCGGCTTCACCGGGTTGTCGGTGTACCAGCGGTAGCCATAGAGCGGGATGCCCAGCGACAGCTTTTCCTTGGGAATGAACTGCAGGGCGTACTTCAGGTGCTCCATCACCCAGGGCATGCCGGCGACGGGGCCGGGCACGGTCCAGCGGGTGTGCTCGTCATAGGTCATCAGGCAGAACAGGTCGACGGCGTCGCCGATGGCCTTGTAGTCGAAGGCGCCGCGCCAGAATTCCCACATCCACTTGGAGAAGGGGCCGCGGCCGGCATGCCCCGGCGCGTTGGGCACCACGGCGATGGATAGCTTCAGGTCGGCGCCATGCAGGGCGGTCGCCGTCTGCTTGATCAGCAGGGTAAAGGCGTCGCGGTCGGTCCAGGCGATATTCTCGAAGTCGAACTGATAGCCGATCAGGCCGTGTTCCTTGGCCTGCTGCAACAGCGAGGCGATCATGGCCTTCTTGGCCGGCTCACTGGTGATCAGCTCATGGAACTTCTGCTTGTCCACCGGCGAGATGATGGGCATCACCGGCACCTTGTTCTCGTGGGCCAGCTTCAGCACATAGGGGTTGGGCTGCCCATACACCAGACCGTTCTGATCGACGCCGTACCAGGTGGGAACCAACAGGTCGATCTTGTCGATATGCTGCTCGAACGAGTTAATCGATTTCTGGGTTTCCATCATATAGAACAAGGCGGTAGGCGCCTTAGTCCCAGTGGCGGCCCCAGTGGCGGCCCAGGCGGTGGACGCGGACCCGGCGGCCACCAGCATAGACAGGCCGGCGGCCAGCGTTCCCAACAGTCGTTTCATGACATCTCCTTCAAGGCGGCCTTGACGCCGCTCACTGCATCTCGATGCGGTAGACGTAGGCGGCGATGGCGCCCGCCGGCCGCTGCGGCAGGGTCAGGTGCAGGCCATCGGCATCCTGGCGGAAGGTCAGCGTGCCGCCTCCGGTACCCAGCAGGGTCACGGCCTTCACCTTGTCCTCCGCCTTCAGGCTGTGGATCACGGCCTCCCCTTCCGCCGGCCAGCCAAGCTCGATGGCGTAGAGCGCCCCGCCCTTGGTGGTGAAACGGAAATCCTGGGCCGTGTAGGGCTTGGTCTTGGTTTCCTGGAAGGAGCCGCTGGCCACCTCGGTCGGGCCTTCGCCGAACTGTCGCCAGGGCCGGGTGCCGTAGATGGCCTCGCCATTCACCGTCAGCCAGCCGCCCATGGCCATCAGCGTGTCCTGCGCCCCTTGAGGAATGCTGCCATCGGCGCGCGGGCCGATGTTCAGCAACAGGTTGCCGTTCTTGGACACCACGTCGGCCAGCAGGTGGATCAGCGCCTGCGGCGATTTGTAGGTGTCGTTCTCGACGTAGCCCCAGCTGTCGTTGCTGATGGAGGTGCACGTCTGCCAGACGCGCGGCTGGATGCCCGGCAGCTGGCCACGCTCAATGTCCAGCACGCCGGCGCCTTCGGGGAAAGCGCCGATCTTGTAGTTGACGATGGCGGATCCGCCCAGCTTGGCCTGGCTGTTGTAATAATAGGCCAGGAACTTGGGCAACGTGCTTCGGAACGCCGGGTGGCTGATCCACCAGTCGAAGTAGATCAGGTCGGGGTGGTAGAGATCCACCAGCTCAGCCGACCGGGCCAGCCAGTCGCTGAGCCAGGCCTGCGATACCGGCGTGAAGTCGCCGAACACGTCGGCGTCGTCCGACCCCTTCTCCTTCACCCGCAGCTGGGCGGGTCCGTAGAAATCGGCGTAGCGTGGATCATTGACGTCTGAAGGGATCTTGCGCCCTTCGTCAAAGAACCAGTCATGCTCCGCCCGGTGGGACGACAGGCCAAGATGCAGGCCCTGGGCCCGCACCGCCCGCGCCAAGTCACCGATCAGGTCGCGCTTGGGCCCCATGCGCACCGCCGACCAGTCCGACAGCCTGGTGTCGTACATTGCGAAGCCGTCATGATGTTCCGCCACCGGCACCACGTACTGGGCACCGGCCGCCCGGAACAGGGCGGCCCAGGCGCGGGGATCGTACTTCTCCGCCTTGAACAGGGGGATGAAGTCCTTGTAGCCGAACTTGTCCTGGGGGCCGAAGGTCTTGATGTGGTGGTCGTATTCCTTGGTGCCCTTGGTGTACATGAGGCGCGAGTACCACTCGCTGCCAAAGGCGGGAACGGAATACAGGCCCCAGTGGATGAAGACACCGAACTTGGCGTCCGCGTACCATTGCGGCACCTGATAGGTCTTCAGCGAGGCCCAGTCCGGCCGGAACGGGCCCTGCCCATCCCCCTGCTCCACCTGCTTCAGCTCGGCGGCGACGTCGGACACATGCTTGGCGCCGCGCTTTTCCCATTGCAGATCGATTTGCGCCGGCGACAGGGTGTCGGCGGTGGGAGCGGTCGCCGGCGCTGATGGCTGCTTGGCCGCGAGAGCCGCCCCTGCCGGAACGGACAGCGCCGTCGCCAGCAGGCCGGCCCGGATCAGGCGCCCCCCGGTCAAGCGTGAAGAGCGGCGGATCATAGCTTGGCCTCCGGTTCGGACAGGTGAGTCGGTCGGCGGGCAGTGGCGCTGCCCCGCCGCAGGGGGCGGATCTGTCAACCGAGCTCCATTCTGCCAAATTTTTTCTTTAATTTAAAAAAGAATGGGCCGCCGCCAAAGCGCGAGGCGACGGCCCAGGGGAGGGAGACTTACATCTTGTAGGACATGCTGACGGAGTAAACGCTGCCGTTGCGGTAGTAACCGATCGGCGCGGCCTTCGTGCCGCTGTACGAGTAGTACAACTCGTCCAGCAGGTTGGTGGCATTCACCGTCGCCTGCAGGTTCTCCGTGATGCTGTAAGTGGCGGAGAAGTCCAGCTGCATGTACGAGTCGGTCATGTTGTTCGAGTTCAAGCGACCGATGCTGGTGAAGTAGGACGAACGCCACCCCAGGCTTACACGCGCCTGCAGCGGCCCCTGCTCATAATAGGGGATGAAGTTCACTGTGTGCCGCGACAGGTACGGCATGTTCAGGCCACTGGCCGTGTCGGCGATCGCATAAGTGTAGTTGGTCTGGACACCAAACCCATAGGCGATGTTCGTCTGATAAAGGGCAGAGAAGCCCTTAACATTCGCATCAGAGAAGTTCTGAGGCGTTGTGATCGAGTAATCATGAACCAGGCCGTCGCGCTGACTGACAAGCGGGACGTTATCCTTCGTGACGCTCACGATATACGACGAAATCTGGCGGAAGAAGAATTCGCCAGAAACCAATGAGTCCTTATTGAAGTACCACTCCGCGGAAACGTCGTAGTTGTTCGATTCGTACGGCTTCAGGTTGGGGTTGCCACCACTGCCGTTAAAGCTGGTGTCATCCTTCGAGAAGGCGCCGGCGTAGTCGGCGTAACGCGGACGGGCAATAACCTTGGCGGCGCCGAAACGAACCACCACATCGTCCGTGGCGTCATAAGCGACGTTGAAGGACGGCAGGAAGCGGCCATAACGGTTATTCGTGGTCACCGACTGATAGCTGTTGCCGTTGTCACTGGTGTTCCAGAACTTTATATCGTCGTCACTGTGCACATAGCGCACACCCAAATTACCGCGGTAATTGGTGCCGGCAAAGTTGGCCTGCACGTACGCATTCCCATTCTTCTCGGTCACCTTATATTCGGAACCGTAATCCCGATAGTAGGTGGTGTTCAGCCCATCCAGATAGTTAACCACCGCTTCTTTGCTGATGGTGGAGAAGTGGATGAGGTCGCCGCTCGCATTCAGGTCGTCGAACACGCTGCTCGGCACCGGCGACGCGCCCAGACTGGTCAGGGAAACCGCGCCATTGGACATGGTCCGGCTGCCGTAGGCGCGGACCGTGTTCAGGTGATCGGTGTATTTCACACCGGCCTGGACGCTGGTGATCGGACCCAAGTTGATATCATGGGTCACGTCCATCTGGCCGTAGGCCTCGGAGTCGGCATTCAGCTGAGCCGCGATACCGCCCGCTTGCCCGCCCGCAGCCCGGGTCGACAGCGCATTGCCGGACGCGGAGCCATTGGTGTAGGTGACGTTCGTGTTGGTGCCGTCATACGCAAAGCTGTACGGCGCCGACGAATAGAACGAGAGCAGGTATTCGGGGTCCTTGCCACCGAAGGCGCGGGTGTAGCCGACGTCGGTGTGGACCTTCCAATCCTTGGTCGGCGTCCAGGTGCCCGCCAAGTTCAGGCGAGCGGTCTGCACCGTGGTCTGGCGATAATTCGTGTCCAGTTCGGTGTAGGCGCCATTACCCAACGTCGCGTTGGTGATCAACCCGTCCTTCACCGTGGCAGTCTGGAACGCACTCTTGCTGCCAGCCGGGTAGATAAAGCGAGATTGGCTGAAGTTGTTATAGTCGCCATGAATGTAGATACCCGACAGATCAAAATCGAGGGTGTCGGTCGGCTGGTACTGAATGGCGGCCTGCACGCCCTCGCGTTCACGGGTCTGCTGGAAGTAGGCGGCGTTGATGCCAGCCGGGTACTTGGCGGAATTAATGTCGCCGCCCGTGACGGCCACATTCGGATTGGCCGCCGTGATGTCCTTGCCGCT
This sequence comes from Nitrospirillum amazonense, assembly GCF_007828035.1. Lineage (GTDB taxonomy): Bacteria > Pseudomonadota > Alphaproteobacteria > Azospirillales > Azospirillaceae > Nitrospirillum > Nitrospirillum amazonense. The sequence goes on from NZ_VITV01000006.1 coordinate 56,109, forward strand.
GCCATAACCGAAGAATTCGATACCGGCGCGCGACAAGTCTTCCTTATCGTAAGTGCCGGCGACCATCACGCCGAAGTTGCTGGCGGCGTTCTTCCAGCTGTAGAGCAGCGACCCCCGCGGATTTCCTTGCTCAGACCGCGTGTTGTACGAATAACCGACCGAGCCGCGCAGGGTGTTGGCGTCCAGATCCAGCGGCTTGCGCGTGTGGATGATGACGGTACCACCCAAGCTGCCTTCGTCGATGCGGGCTTCCGTCGACTTGTACACCTCGGCCTGGTCGATGATTTCCGGCGACAGCAGGCTGTAGTTGAAGGTGCGGCTGTTCGGGTCGTTGGGGTTGCCGCCCCAGTCGGCCGAGGCGATGCTCTGGCCATCGACCAGGATGCGGTTCAGCGCCGGGTCCGTACCCAGGATGCTGATCTTCTCGCCTTCGCCGAACTGGTGATCGACACTGATGCCGGGTAGGTGCGACAGGGATTCCGCCACGTTGGTGTCGGGGAACTTGCCCACGCCCTCGGCCGAAATGACGTCGACGATAGCATTCGCCTCGCGCTTCACCTCGATGGAGCGCTCCAAACTCTTGCGGATACTTGTTACAACGATCTCTTGCAGATCGTCGTCAGCATTGGCATCCGCCGCGTACGCCTGGATGGATATGAACGATGTCGCCCCCACGCCCATCAGCATGGTGGTAACCAAGGCATACTTCTTAATTCCCATGATGTGGTTTCCCCTGCTGCGCTTTATTTTTCTGAGTTCTGCCGATGTCTTTGATTTCGATCCGATCCGTATCGGCATTACTGCGTCGGTGTTAACGGTAACCAAAGTGCCGCAGAGCCTCGCGCTCGTCAATTTTTTTTTAATTTGCTTTCATAATTCCTCTTTTGCCCTGATGATGAGACAAACGGGCGATGGCGGAAGTGAGGAGTACCAGCAGGATGCGGGCCGGCCGGCCCATCCCGTCCGGGAAGCGGTGACAACGCCCCCGACACTGATCTACCCACCCGTTCCATTCACGATCACGGACAAGGATGGCGCCCATGGCCCCTGTGAAACCGTCCCCTTCCCCGCATCAGAACCGCGCATCCATGGTCGTCATCGGGGTTCTGTTCTTCATCTTCGGCTTCGTCACCTGGCTGAACGGGCCGCTGATCACGTTCGTGAAACTGGCGTTCACGCTGGACGACGTGAACGCCTTCCTGATCCCCATGGTCTTCTACTTGTCCTACCTGTTCCTTTCCCTGCCTTCCTCCTGGGTGCTTCGGCGGACGGGCATGAAGAAGGGGATGGGGGCTGGGCTGTTCGTCATGGCCATCGGCGCAGCACTTTTCGGCGAATGCGCCACGATTCGGGTCTATCCCGGCGCGCTGGCCGGCCTGTTCGTCATCGGCGCCGGCCTGTCGCTGCTGCAGACGGCGGCCAATCCCTACATCAGCATCCTGGGGCCCATCGACAGCGCCGCCCAGCGCATCGCCGTCATGGGCATCTGCAACAAGGTGGCGGGCATGCTGGCGCCGGTGGCCATCGGCGCACTGGTGCTGAGCGGCATCGACACCCTGGACCAGCAGGTCAAGGCCGCCCCCACGCCGGAGGCGCGGGAGGCGCTGCTGTCGGCCTTCGCCGCCAAGATCCACCTGCCTTACCTCACCATGGCGGCGCTGCTGGCTCTGCTGGCCGTCTGGGTGGTTCGCTCCCCCCTGCCGGAAATCTCGGCCGAGTCCAATGCCGGCGGCGGCCAGTCGCGGGACAGGGACACCCCACCCCTGAGCCGCATTCCCCATCTATGGCTGGGCGTGCTGTGCCTGTTCCTTTACGTGGGGGTGGAGGTCATGGCCGGCGACGCCATCGGCACCTACGGCCATGGATTCGACCTGCCGCTGGATGAGACCAAGTTCTTCACCTCCTTCACCCTGGCCGCCATGCTGGCGGGCTATCTGGGCGGCCTGGTGCTGATTCCCCGCGTGCTGTCGCAGGAACGGTATCTGGCCCTGTCCGCGGCCCTGGGCGTGGTGCTGACCATCGCTGCCTATGCCACCCATGGCTACGCCTCCGTCGCCTGCGTGGCGGCGCTGGGCTTCGCCAACGCCATGATGTGGCCCGCCATCTTCCCGCTGGGCATCCGCGGCCTGGGCCGGCACACGGAGATCGGCTCCGCCTTCATGGTCATGGGCATCGCCGGCGGTGCCGTCCTGCCCCAGCTGTTCGTGCAGCTGAAGCAGCACTTTCCCTTCCAGGCCGTGTTCCTGGCGCTGATGGCGCCGGCCTATCTCTACATCCTGTTCTTCGCCCTCTATGGCCATCGCGTCGGCCGCAAGGCCGCCATCGCGGCTCCCTCCCTCGCCTGATCCTTATCGCTTCTTCTGAAAAAGCTCATGACATCCGATCGCTACTATCTGGGCGTCGATGGCGGCGGCACCAAATGCCGTGCCCGCCTGCGCGCCGCCGACGGCACGCTGCTGGGTGAAGGCCTGGGGGGTCCCGCCAACATCCGCCTTGGCCTTGACCGGGCCTGGGCCAGCATCATGGAGGCCATCCAGGCGGCCCTGGCACAGGCCGGCCTGGACGCCGCCGCCTTCCCTCGGCTGCACGTCGGCCTGGGTCTGGCCGGCATCGTCACGGCGGCGGACAGCGTCCGCACCCGCGCCGCAGCCCCCAGATTCGCCAGCGTTTCCGCCGAAACGGACGCCCACGCCGCCTGCCTCGGCGCCTTCTCCGGCCGGGACGGCGCCATCCTGATCGCCGGCACCGGCAGCGCCGGCTATGCCCTGATCAACGGCCAGGGCCACGCCGTGGGTGGCTGGGGTTTCGAGGTCTCCGACGAAGGCAGCGGCGCCAGCATCGGCCGCGAAGCCATCCGCGTCGCCCTGCGTGCTCACGACAGCCTGGCCCCGGAAACCGGCCTGACCCGGCAAATCCGGCAGCGGCTGGGCGGCTCGCCCGCCGCTATCGTCGCCTGGGTGAACGATGCCGGCCCCGCCGATTATGGCCGCCTGGCCCCGGATGTCCTGGCGCACGCCGCCAAGGGCGACGTGGTCGCCTGTACCATCATCGCCAAGGCCGCCAAGGAGTTGGAGACCTACATCCGTCACCTGCACGCCCTGGGCGCCCCGCACCTGTGCCTGATGGGCGGGCTGTCCGCCCCGCTGACCCCGTGGCTCAGCCCTTGGGCACGGTCGCTGCTGGCCGATCCCGAGGGCGATGCTCTGGAAGGGGCCTTGCTGATGGCCCGCCTAAACATCCCCTCCCCCATCGCCAAGAGCGCCCTGCCATGACCCTTGATAACCTGATGGCTGACACCCTGATGGCCCCTCTTATGGCCAGCGAGGCCGCCGAAACCCCGGATGCCCTGCGGCGGCAGATCGATCGTTGCGCGCCCCTGTTCCAGGATCTGGGTGAGCGCCTGCGCCGCCTGGCGCCACGCTTCGTCGTGACCGGCGCCCGGGGCAGCAGCGACCACGCCGCGACCTACGGCAAGTACCTGGTTGAAACCCAGCTGGGCCTGCCCGTGGCCTCCATCGGTCCGTCGGTGGTATCGTTGTACCAGACGCCGCTGCACCTGAAGGACGGACTTTACATCGCGGTGTCACAATCGGGTCGCAGCCCGGACCTGTTACGCCTGACGGAAACGGCCAAGGCCGGCGGCGCCTTGACCGTGGCCTTCGTGAATGACGAGACCTCGCCCCTGTTCCAGATGGTGGACGTGGCCATCCCGCTGTGCGCTGGCCCGGAAAAGAGCGTCGCGGCGACCAAGTCCTATCTGACCTCGCTGTTCGCCTTCCTGCAGATGGTGGCGCATTGGAAGGCGGATCCGGCCCTGCTGGCCACGGTCGCCGACGCCCCCGGCTGGTTGGAAAAGGCCATGGCGCTGGATTGGTACCCCGGCCTATCGCACCTGGCGACCGTCCGGGGTCTCTACATCATCGGCCGGGGGCTGGGTGCCGCCGCCGCCCAGGAAATGGCCCTGAAGTGCAAGGAGACCAGCCGCCTGCATGCCGACGCCTTCAGCGCGGCCGAGGTCATCCACGGCCCCCTGGCCCTGGTGGGTCCGGACTTCCCCGTCCTGGCGCTGACGCAGGATGACGCAACCCTGGCGCCCACCAGCGATGCCATCCGCCGCATGGTCGGCCTGGGCGCCACCGTGCTGTCCACGGCGGGCGACATTCCGGGCGTGGTGGCGCTGCCCGCGGTGGCCGGCGTGCCGGCGGAACTGGCCCCGCTGACGGCGGTGCAAAGCTTTTACATGGGCATCCACCGCATCGCCGCCGACCGGGGCCTGAACCCCGACGTTCCCCCCAACCTGGCCAAGGTGACGGAGACGGTCTGACATGCGCCAACTTCTGACGGGGGCCCGGCTGTTCACGGGCGACGTGCTGCTGGATGACCACGCGCTGCTGCTGGCGGGGGCCGAAATCCTGGACATCGTGCCGGCCGTCGCCAGTGTGGCGGGCGCGGCCCGGGTGCCCCTGCCCGAGGGCAGCCTGCTCGCCCCGGGCTTCATCGACACCCAGGTCAATGGCGGCGGCGGCGTGCTGTTCAACGACACGCCCACCGCGGCCGGCGCGCTGACCATCGCCGCCGCCCACCGGCGGTTCGGCACCACGGCGCTGCTGCCCACCGTCATCACCGACGACCTGAACATCATGATGGCAGCGGCGGAAGCCGCCGCCGAGGCGGCTGCCGTACCCGGCGGCGGCATCATCGGCGTTCATCTGGAAGGCCCGTTCCTGAACCCGGAACGCCGGGGCGTGCACAAGGCGGCCCACATCCGCCGACCCAACGGCATCGACCTGGACCGGCTGTCCGCCCTGCCCCGCCACTTCGGCGACCTGGGCCGCGTGGTGCTGACCCTGGCGCCGGAACAGGTGAACGACGGCGACATCGCGCGGCTGGTGCGCGCCGGGATCGTGCTGGCCGGGGGGCACTCCGCCGCCAGCCATGAACGCACACAAGCAGCCTTGCGCGCCGGCCTGCGCGGTTTCACCCACCTGTTCAACGCCATGCCGCCCATCAGCAACCGGACGCCGGGCATCGCCCTGGCGGCCATGACCGCCAAGGACGCCTGGTGCGGCCTGATCGTCGATGGCGTGCATGTGCATCCCGACCTGCTGGCGCTTGCCCTGGCCGCCAAGCCCCGCGGCAAGATGATGCTGGTCACGGACGCCATGCCGCCCACCGGCACCGACGCAACCACCTTCACGCTGTATGGTGAGCGCATCCACCGGCGTGATGGGCGGCTGGTGACCGACGACGGGGTGCTGGCCGGCGCCGACATCGACATGGCGCAGGCGGTGCGCAACGCCGTGCGCCTACTGGGCGTGGAACTGGAGGAGGCGTTGCGCATGGCGTCGCTTTACCCCGCCCGCTTCCTGGGCATGGACGGGCGACTGGGGCAATTGGCCGCCGGTTTCCAAGCCGACCTGGTGCTGCTGGACGCGCAGCAGCGGGTCCTAGGCACCTGGGTCGCCGGCCAGCGGGACGGCGCGAATGCTCCCGCCTGAGCGATCGGGGATCCGGACAGGAGCATTATATTTTATATGCTATCCTACTGTACAAATGTGCAATAAACTTTCTTCGCCCGACCGCAATTGCGTCATTGTGTCTCTGACAGCGGTGTCTCATCATCGGGTGGAATAAAGAAATTAATTTGAAAAAGGGAACCCGGCCGCATGCAGCCGCCCCTCCTCCCCCACCAGACCGAGCTTCATCCTGCGCTGGGGGCCAGCCTTTCCGGCACGAATCTGGAGCGCGCCGGCGACCATAACCAGCGGGTCATGCTGCAGGCCATTCGCGTCAGCGGTCCCCTGACCCGGGCAGACTTGGGGCGAATCACCGGCCTCACGCCACCGGCCATCGCCAATATCACCCGACGCCTGCTGAACGAAAGTCTCATTCTCGAGGTCGGCCGATTGCAGGGCACACGCGGGCAGCCCGCCATGCGCCTGGCCATCAATCCGGACGGTTGTTTCGCCATTGGGGTCAATGTCGACCGTGACCATGTGACCCTGGTGGTCCTGGACCTGCTGGGCCAGGTGCGGCACCGCGCCGTGCTGGAGGTGGACTTCCCCCTGCCCGACGCCGTCGCCGCCTTTTTCAAGTCGCAGGTGGAGGAATTGGTGGAAAGCCAGGCCTTTCCCCGCAACCGCCTCATCGGCATTGGCGTGGCGCTACCCGATGATCTGGGCCGGGTGAACCTGCCAAACCGGCCGAAGAGCTTTGAGGCGTGGAGCACGACGGACATCCCCGGCCTGTTCACCGCCACCCTGCCCCTGCCGGTGTTCATCGAAAACGACGCGGCGGCGGCGGCCTTGGGGGAACTGCAGTTCGGCTACGGCCTGCGCGACCTGAGTTTTTTCTACGTGCTGATCAACCAGGGCCTGGGCGGCGGAATCGTCATCGACGGGCAGTACTTCAGGGGGGCCCAGGGCCGTAGCGGCGAATTGGGTTTTCTGCCCATCACCTCCCCCCGTACGCCGGCACGGACGTTGGAGGAGGCGGTGTCACTCTCGGCCCTGTGCGCCTATCTGGCCGCCCGGGGCCGCGCCGTCACGCGGCCGGAACAGCTGCTGGATCTCGACACCGTGGGCCAGCAGCTACTGAACGATTGGCTGGACCTGGCCGCCGAGTTGCTGACCACACCCATTGTGGCAGTCAGTTGCCTGGTGAACCCAGAGGCGGTGTTCTTCGGCGGCCGCCTGCCGGCCCCGCTGATCGACCGCCTGGCCCAGATGATCAATGACCGCCTGTGGGCGCACTCAGGCGCCATCCCCGTCATCGTTCCCGTCCGCCGCGCGGCCACGGCCGTTGACGCGCCGGCGGTGGGGGCGGCCTTGTTGCCCTTCAATGACCGTCTGCTGCCATCCCGGACCACTCTCATGAAAACGGCAGCCGACTGACTGTATTAATTATTTCATTTTGCCTTTTTAATGGGTATGGTTTGTTTAGGGAGACATCCGAAGGCCTCGAGCAAGGGAGGGGGCCCGGACAGCGCACCATTCCCCCATCCGTTACCAGACGGCCTGCGAGAGGGCTTACGCATGATTCAAATCGGGGTCGATTTCGGCGGCACGAAGATCGAGGCCGCCGCCCTGGATCTCAACGGCCGCTTCCTGTCGCGGCTGCGCGAACCCAATCCGGGCAGCTATGACGCCGCCATCGCCACCATCTGCCGTCTGATCCAAAAGGTGGAGGCGCAGGCGGGCACGCAGGGCACCGTGGGGATCGGCGTCCCAGGCTCGATTTCCCCCCAGACCGGCCTCATGCGCAACGCCAATTCGGTTTGGCTGAACGGTCGCGTCTTTCACAGCGATGTCGCCGCCGCCCTGGGCCGTGAGGTCAGGGTCGCCAATGACGCCAACTGCCTGGCCCTGTCCGAGGCCGTGGACGGCGCCGCCGCCGGCGCGCGCATCGCCTTCGCCGTCATCCTCGGCACCGGCTGCGGCAGCGGCCTCGTGATCGATGGCCGTCTGATCGAGGGCGCCAATGGACTGGCCGGGGAATTGGGCCATATCTCCTTGCCTTGGCCCAAGGCGGATGAGGTGCCGGCGCCCGACTGCTGGTGCGGCAACAAGGGCTGCCTGGAAACCTGGGTGTCCGGCACCGGCTTGAGCCGGGAGTTCCGGGCGGTCACCGGCCGCAAGTTGGATGCCGAAACCATCATCCAGAGCATGCGCCGCAACGAGCCGGATGCCGTCGCCGCCTTTGATCGCTTCATCGACCGGCTAGGCCGCGGCCTGGCCGTGGTCAGCAACATCGTCGATCCGGACGTCTTCGTCTTCGGCGGTGGCCTGTCTAACGTCACCGAAATCTACGACCGGCTGGCCGGCGCCATCCGGCCCTATCTCTTCACCGATGTCTGGGAAGCGAAACTGGTCCCGGCCCGGTGGGGTGATTCCTCCGGCGTGCGCGGCGCCGCCCGACTGTGGGAACGCACGCTGTAATGCTGCCCCCTCGGCTCTGGGCCGCGGTGGTCATGGCCGCCATGGCCGCTGCCGTGTCACCCATCGCAGAGGCCGCATCTCCCCTGGACTTGTCGGCGGCTGTGGTCGTGGCCCCTGGGGTCGAGGGACCGGAGGCCGCCGCCATCGACATGCTGGTGGATGAGGTCCGCAAGCGTACCGGCATTGCCTTGTCCCAGGTGCCAGTGGCACCCGACACGCCGGCGCGCATCGTCATCACGCATGCGGTTGGTAAACCGGAAGGCTATCGCCTCACGACCCGACAGCAGGGACAGCGGATCGTGCTGACGATCGCCGGCAACGATAGCCGGGGCGTGCTGTTTGGCATCGGGCACCTGCTGCGCACCCTGTCGATGACCCCGGGCCACATCGTCCTGGACCAACCGCTGAACCTGTCCACCAGCCCGAACCAACCGGTACGCGGCCACCAGATCGGCTACCGCTACAAGAACAACACCTATGACGCCTGGACGCTGCCGCAATTCGAGCAGCAGATCCGCGACCTGGCGGTGTTCGGCGCCAACGCCGTCCAGCTGATCGCCCCGGCGTCGGACGACGCGCCCAGCAGCCCTCTGTTCCCCGCGCCGGCCCTGGAAACCACCCTGGGCATCGCCCGTCTGCTGGACAAGTACGGCCTGGATTGCGACCTGTTTTACCCGGAAATGCGCCAGGACTATGCAGATCCGGCCACGGTGGCGGCGGAGCTGGCGGCGTTCGAGGATCTGGTGCGGCGCTTCCCCCACCTGCACGCCGTCTACGTCCCGGGCGGCGACCCGGGCCATACGCCACCGGACCTGCTATTCCCCCTGCTGGAGCGGCAGGCGCGGATCCTGCGGCGGTATCACCCCGGGGCCCAGCTGTGGGTATCGGGCCAGGGATTTGACGAGGCGCACTACGAAGCCTTCTACCGCCTGCTGGCGCGGCGCCCCGCCTGGCTGACCGGGGTGTTTTTCGGCCCGCAGTCGCGCGATCCGTTGCCCGTGCAGCGCGGCCGCATTCCCCGGCGCTATCCCATCCAGTTTTATCCTGACATCGGCCACACCCTGCACGCCCAGTTCCCCGTGCCGCACTGGGATTCGGCCTTCGCCCTGCTGGAGGGGCGGGAGCCCATCAACCCCCGCCCCCGGGATGAAACCCTCATCTTCCGCCACTTCGCCAGCCTGACGGCCGGGTTCGTGACCTATTCGGAAGGGGTGAACGACGATGTCAACAAGGTGCTGTGGACGCGCCTGGGCTGGAACGCCGCCACCCCGCCGGAAGAGACGCTGCGCGACTACGCCCACTATTCCCTGGGCGGGGCGGAAGGAGACCAACTGGCCGCCCTGATTCTGGCGCTGGAGCGCAACTGGTCAGGCCCCATCAAGGACAACAGCGGTATCGCCGCCACGCTGCAGGGCTTCCAGGGCCTGAAGGAACGTTCCGGCCTGAAGGACAACTGGCGCTTCGAGTCCCTGCTCTACCGTGCCACCTACGATGCTTACGCCCAGGCGCGGGCCCGGGCGGAGGCGCGGCGCGAGGCCAAGGCCCTGGACGCCCTGGCCCAGGCACCCGCCCGGGACAGCCGCGACGCCATGGCGGCGGCGACCGCCGCCCTCGCCCAACCTGACGATGCCGAAACCGGCCGGCTGCGCGACCAGCTGTTCGACCTGGCCGGCCGCCTTTACGCGCATGTGGGATTGCAGTTGAGCGTTCCCCGCTACGGCGCCTCGGGCGTCGAGCGGGGCGCCAACCTGGACCGGGTGGACACCAGCCTGAACGACCGTGTCTGGTTGACACGGCGCTTCGCGGACATCGCCGAACTGCCGGATGAGATGACGCGCCAGGCGCGCCTGGCCGAGATCGTCACCTGGCGGCACCCGGTACCGGGCAGCCTGTACGATGACCTGGGGAACCCGGAGCAAGAGCCGCACCTGGTGCGGGGCAAGGCCTACGGCCAGGATCCGGAACTGTACGACAGCGCCATCGACGGCATCGCCGACCGGACCCCGGATGACGGCTGGCGCCTGTCCTGGATCACCTATGCCGAGACGCTGTATGAGCGCCCCATCCACCTGCGGTACCAGCGGCTGGATCCCAAGCGCCATTACACCCTGCGCGTCACCTATGCGGGCGAGGATTACGCCCTGCCCATGCGCCTGACGGCCAACGGTGGCATCGAGATCCATGCGGCCCTGCCCAGGCCGGCGAACCCGGCGACCCTGGATTTCGACATTCCCCAACAGGCCACCCGCAACGGCCGGCTGGACCTGGAATGGACGCGGCCCCCAGGCCTGGGCGGCAGCGGACGGGGACACCAGGTGGCCGAGGCCTGGCTGATCCCCCGGCCCTGAGGCCGTCAGCGGATCACGACACCCAGCTCGGCGAAGGCCACCTGGCCCTCGCCCCCCGCGGCCCGGGTGATTTCCAACCGCAGGAAGCGGCCGATGCGCACCTCGGGGAACATCACGCGCTGCTCACCCGTGTTGGCGGCGATGTTGGCGAACTCCCCCGCCACCACCGGCCCCCAGGTCTTGCCATCGGCGCTGACCTGGAAGCGGTAGTCGCCCGGCGCGCCCACCCCCGGGGGACGCTGGCCCGCCGGCAGCAGGGTGACACCCTTCAGCGGGCGTATGGCCCCCAAATCCACCACGACCTCATGCGGCAAGCCCCGCCCGCCGGTGACCCACAGGCTGCCGAGGTCGTCATCGATGATCGCCTCGGCCCCCGGCGCCGTGGCCGACACCACTCGCCAGTCCGCCTTGGACACGTCGAACCGGCGCATGGCGACGCCGCTGCTGGCACCAGTGCGCGGCAGGTGGCAGATGGCCTGGACGATACCGCCATCCGGCAAGGGGAAGGGATCCTGGTAAAGGGGGGAGCGTAGGCTCGGAACCTCGCCATCGGTGGTGTAGTGCAGGATGGCGCCCGGGATGTCGCTGGACAGCGCGACCAGGCCCCGGCGGTCGCGGCGGATGCCCGGTTCCTCCACCAGGTCGGGCAGGTGGAACAGCGCCACCTCGCGGATGGCCGGGCAAGCGTCCGCGTCCAGGATGCGCAGGCGCAGCCGGGTGGTGCTGACCGGCGCGGGCAGGCGCACCAGGCGCTGGCTGCCGATGGCGGTGTAGCGGGCGAGTTCCGCCCAGTTGCCCTGCCCGTCGTCCCAAACTTCCAGCGTGAAGGCGCCGATCCGCTGGCCCAGCGGCAAATATTCGCGCAGGCGCACGACGTTGAAGGTGCGCGCCTGGGGCCATTCCAGTGTCAGGTCGGCGGCGTGGGCGGTATCCGGCGGCGCCCAATAGCTGTCCGCCCGCCCATCCAGGACGTTGCCGGGGTCAAAACCGGGCCCGCGTACGGCATTCGCCTGGACCACGGCCCCTTGGGCCAGGTCCGTGCCGAAGGTGGCGCGCAGCAGATCGCCCCAGCCTTTCAGCACGCTGGCGTCATGGTCCGGAATGCGGCCGCGCCGGTCCGGCGGCAGGTTCAGGATCAGGTTGGCGCCCCGGCCGACGGACTCGAAATAGATCCGTGTCAGGCGCCCCACCGACTTCACGTCGGCATCCTCGCGCGCATGCCAGAACCAGCCGGGCCGCAGGGAAACGTCCACCTCCGCCGGGCGCCAGTGCGTCCCGCCGCGCACGCCATGCTCCCCAATCTCCTGTGTGTAGGGGGTATCGCCCACCGTGGCGCGGCAGGGGTCGCCGGCATACCCTTCCTCATTGCCAACCCAGCGCGCATCGGCGCCCCAAGGCCCATGGGCGTCGCGGCCCCAATTGCCCCAGATGACGGCGTCCGGCTGGTATTGCCGCACCAGGGCCCAGGTGTTGGTCCAGTCGTAATAGCTTTCGGCGTCGATGGAGCGCTTTTCCCGCGCCCCGCCGTAATAGCCGTCGCCCCCGTTGGCGCCATCGAACCACATCTCGAACAGGGGGCCGTAGCCTGTCAGCAGCTCACGCAGCTGATTGTGATAATAGGTGATGTAGGCGGGCCGGCCATACTCCGCGTGGTTGCGATCCCAGGGGGAAAGGTAGAGGCCAAACCGCAGGCCGGCCCGGCGGCAGGCGGCCGCCATCTCCCCCACGATGTCGCCCTGCCCGTTCTTGTAGGGGCTGTTGCGGATGCAGTGCTCGGTATGCCGCGTGGGCCAGAGGCAGAAGCCGTCGTGGTGCTTGGCGGTCAGGATCAGGCCCGTCAAGCCCGCCGCCTTGGCGGCCCCGGCGATCTGGTCGGCGCTGAAGTCCGTGGGGTTGAACAGGGCTGGCGATTCATCGCCATAGCCCCATTCCCGATCCGTGAAGGTGTTGATGCTGAAATGGACGAAGGCGTAGGCCGCCATTTCATGCCAGGCCAACTGCCGTGCCGTCGGCACCGCCCCCCAGGGTTGCGGCGCCGGCACCTGCCCCGCCGAGGCGCCCACCAGGGACAGCGCGCTGGAGGCGGCACCGGTCGCCAGGACGGCACGGCGCGACGGCAGGAACGGGCGGGACATCGGCAGGCTCCCCGGTATGGCTTATCATTAATGAAACTGAATTAAATTAATGATGCCATGCTTGCGGAAGCGTTTAAAGACCTAAACCCGCGTGGCGGTGAAGGACGGCGGCCGATCCTCCGCCGCGGCACCAAAGCGTGGGTTGGGCCTGGATCCCATGGTGAAGACCAGGCGGCCGCCCTGCACCAAGTCGGCATGCCGGATCCATGTCCGGGTATAGGGCTTGCCCTGCCAGGCGACCGACTGAATGTAGGGGCTGTCCGGGCCGTTGCCGATGGCCTCGATGGTCAGGGTCCGCCCCTCCCCCACCGTCACGTCCACCCGGTCGAACAGAGGGGAGCCGAAGACGTAGATTGGGGTAACCGGATCGACGGCGTACAGGCCCAAGGCACTCATCAGGTACCAGGCGCTCATCTGGCCGCAATCCTCATTTCCGGCCAGGCCGTCGGGATCCGCCCGGTACATGGTCTTCAGCAGGCTGCGCACACGCGCCTGGGCCTTATGGTGGGCGCCGGTGTAGGCGTAGAGATAGGCGATGTGGTGGCTGGGCTCATTGCCATGGGCGTATTGGCCCACCAGGCCGGCGATGTCGGGGGGGGCGTCGTCCGGCAGCTCGGAACTGGTGGTGAACAGCTCATCCAGCTTGGCCTCGAACGCCGCCGGGCCGCCGAACATCTCCATATAGCCGTAGATGTCATGCTGGTTCAGGAAGGTGGCCTGCCAGGCATTGCTTTCCGTGAAGTCGCGCCACTTGCGGCTATGGCCCATGCCGCGCGGGTCGAAGGGCTGGGCCCAGCTTCCGTCGGTAAAGCGCGGGCGCATGAAGGTCACGTCGCGGTCGAACAGGTTGCGGTAATTCAGGGAGCGTCGGCGCAGCGCGTTGGCGTCGTCCGCCGCCCCGACGGCATCGCCCAGGCGGGCGATGGCCCAGTCGTCATAGGCATACTCCAGTGTCTTGCTGACCGCCTCTTCCACCGTGTCGCTGGGGATGTAGCCCAGGCGCCGGTATTCCGGCAGACCGCTGGTCTGGGCCTGGAAGGCCTGCTTGCGGAAAACGGGCCAGGCCGCCTTGTAGTCGACGCCGGGTATGTTCTTGGCCGCCGCCTCGGCCACCACCACCGCCGAATGCCAGCCGATCATGCAGCCTGTCTCGGTACCCTGCAGAGGCCATACGGGCGGACCAGCGGGGCTTTCCTCCGCCATGCGCACCAGCCCACCGACGATGTCGCCCACACGGCCGGGCGGCTGGGCCAGGGTGAACAGCGGATGCAAGGCGCGATAGGTGTCCCATAGGGAATATGTGGAGTAGTTGTTGGCCCCCGCCGGCAACTGGCGCACCGTGCTGTCCATGGCGCGATAGCGGCCGTCCACGTCGCTGAACAGCGTGGGCGCCAGCAGGGCGTGGTAGAGGGCGGTGTAGAAGATCTTGATGTCGGCGGCGTCACCGCCCTTGGTGATGGCCAGCCGGCCCAGTTCCGCCTCCCACGCCGCGGCCGCCGCCGCGCGCACACCGTCGAAATCCCAGCCCGGAATTTCCGTGTCCAGGTTGCGCAGGGCGCCGTCGATGTCCACAGCCGACAGCCCCACCTTGACCAGCAGAGGGCCGCTGTGGGCGTCGGGCAGGTCCAGCACGCACTTCAGCGCCGCCCCTTCGACATCCTGCGCGCCCTCAGGCATGGCGTGGTCGTTGCTGTAGAACCACGCGCCGGCGAAGGGGCGCGACAGCTTCATCGCGAAGTAGATGACCCGCCCCTGCCCCCATTGATGGACATGACGGCCGCCCACCAGCGTGTCCTTGCCCACCAGGCGTAGCGAGGCGCCCGTAATACGGGTGACGGAGCCGGCAGGGTCCTGGAAGCCGTGGGCGAGGTCGATCAGCAGGTGGGCGCCGGCCGTGTCAGGGAAGTGGTAACGGTGCAGGCCGGCCCGCGCCGTGGCCGTCAACTCCGCTTCGATGCCGCTGTCCTTCAGCCGCACGCGGTAGTAACCGGGCGCCGCCTGTTCGTCCGCATGGTCGAAGCGGGCGCGGTATCCTTCATCCGGGCTTTCCAGCGTCCCGGGGTCCAGGCGGACGGGGCCGACCCGGGGCACCACCAGCACGTCCAGCATGTCGCCCACGCCGGTGCCGCTGAGATGGGTGTGGGAAAAGCCCAGAAGGCTGCGATCCTGGATATGATAGCCGGAGCAGGCGTCCCAACCGGCGGTGTTGGTGTCGGGGCTCAGCTGCACCATGCCGAAGGGCACGGTGGCGCCGGGGTAGGTGTGACCATGGCCGCCAGTGCCGATGAAGGGGTCGACGTGGCGGCAAAAGCCCCCGCCGGCTTTCGGCCCCGTGCCGGCGACCGCGGTGCCGACACCGCCCGCCAGCGGCACCAGGGCCGCGGCGGCCACACCGCCCAGCAGGTCACGCCGTGTCATCATGGGAAGGCCCTCCATCATCATCGCTGGCTCAGGTCAAAGGCTGGCGCAGCAGCGCCGGCTTGCGCGCCATCAGGTCCAGGATCAGTTCGCCGAACAGGCTGTTGGCCCAGGCAAACCAGGGTCGGGTGAAATGGCTGGGATCGTCCTGGCCGAAGGCTTCGTGCATGAAGCCGGTACCGGCATGCGTGCCCTTCAGCCACACCAGGCACTGGCGGATTTCCGCGTCGTTGTCGCTGGTCAGGGCGCGCACGATCAGGGACATGGGCCAGATCATGCCCAACCCTACATGCGGCCCGCCGACACCCTCCGCCGCGCGGCCCCGGAAGAAATAGGGGTTGCGGCCACTCAACACCCGTTGCCGGGTACGCCGGTACAGCGGGTCCCCGGCGTCACAGCAGCCGAGATAGGGCAGGCTGAGAAGGCTGGGCACGTTGGCGTCGTCCAGGAACAGGGCGTTGCCGAAACCGTCGACCTCATAGGCCCAGACCTCCTGGCCCTCTCCATCCGCGATGCGGCCGTTCCGCGTCAGCGCCACCGCCACGGTGTCCGCAAGGCTGTGGCAGGCGTTGGCGAGGGCGATGTCGCCATGGATGGCCTGCGCCATGTCGGCGAGCTGGCGCAGGCTGGCCACGGCGAACAGGTTGGCAGGGACGAGGAAGGGCAGCACGCAGGCGTCATCCGACGGCCGGAACATGGAATGGATCAGCCCGACCTTGGCCGTGGGGGCGCCGTAGCCGTCCAGCGGCAGCGTGTCGCTGGGCGTTTCGCTGGTGCGCTGGAAGCGGTAGGGCCCGGGGCCGTCCAGCCGCTGCTGCTCACGGAAGGTGCGCACCACCTGGGCCATGGCCTGGCGCCAGGCGGCGTCGAAGGGGACGGTGTCACCCGTCGCCCGCCAATAGCCGTGGGACAGGCGGATGACGTGGCACAGGCTGTCCACCTCCCACTTCCGCTCAGCCACCCCGGGCTTCATCTCCGTCATGTCCTCCTTGGCCCAGCTCAAGGGCGTGGTGGCATCGGCGTCTCGGCTGAAGGCGTTGGCGTAGGGGTCGATCAGGATGCAGCGCGCCTGGCGGCGGATCAGCCCCTGGTAGAGGTGGCGCAGGGCCGCGTCCCGCCGCGCCAGCGGCAGATAGGGCCAAACCTGGGCGGAACTGTCGCGCAGCCACAGGCAGGGGATGTCGCCGGTGATGACGAAGGCGTCAGGGCCACCGTCCAGGGATCCTAAGGATACCGTGGTGTCCAGGGTGTTGGGATAGCAGTTCTGGAACAGCCAGTAGAGTTCCGGGTCGGCGATGGCGGCGCGGGCATCCCGTATCACCGCCTCCACCGCCGGGCTCATGCAGCCCCGGGCGGCGGGTGCGGGGCGCCGGCCAGCCAGGGTGGGCGCGGCGGCGGCACGAAGCGGGCCCGACAGGCCCATACCCACGCCGGCCACGGCCATAGTCAGCACATCTCGGCGATTAGGCATCCACAACCCATGTCCAGGGCCCGTGATGGGAATGGGCCGGTTCCGCCGGCCTCATCCCCGCAGAATAGGGAAAGGCCCTGGTGACCGCCACCAGGACCTTTCGTCTCAGCGCAGGATCAGTAGCTGTACTTCATGCTGACCAGGATGGTCCGGCCCGTCTCCACCACGTCGGAGATGGCCAGGCTTTCCTTGCCGATGTGCGACCAGTAGGAGACGTCGTCGAACAGGTTGGCCACCGACAGGTCCGCCCGCACGCCATAGCCGAAGTCGTAGCCGGCGTGCAGGTCCACCCGCTGTGACGAACGCACCCACAGGTCATCCCAGCTGCTGCCCAGGCCCAGGTAGTCGTACTGGGCCACATAGGCACCGGTGTAGTGGTAGATCAGGTCCAGGGTGAAGCCGTCCTTTTCATAGAAGGCCTCGATATTGGCCATCCATTCCGGGGCGTTCTGGATGCGCTCGTTCGGGTCCAGCCCGGCGGCCTTGGTATCGACCGAGGTCCACTGCCGCGTGAGGTTGGCACCGATGCCGAAACCGTCGAACGGCGCCGGCATGTCCTGGAACTTCTGCCGGGCGGACAGTTCGACGCCATAAACCTGGCCATCCCCACCGTTGGTGGGATGATGGAAGATCACGGAGTTGCTGTTGGTGACGGCCGGGTTCGAATAGGTGCTGCCGTTGTCGTAGATGTAGTTGGAGAGTTGTTTGGCATAGCCTGCCACAACCAACGTACCGCCGTGGCCGCTGTCCCACTGGCCGGAAACGTCATAATTGACGGCGGTGATGGCCTTCAGGTTGGGGTTGCCCTCGGTGATGGTGGTGACACCGTTGGAGATGCTGGTCTGCGAGCCGCCGCCCAACTGCACAAAGGGTGGACGGGTGTAGCTGGTCCAGATGGCCGCGCGATAGACCGAATTGTCGTCGGGCCGGTAGTTGGCGAAAATGCTGGGCAGCGGCTCGTTGTAATGGGTGGAGTTATAGCCCCAGTGGCCCGCCAGCTCATTGCCGTCGGCATCATGCGGCGTCACCCAGAAAGTGTTGTGGATGGCCGTGTGTTCGAACCGGAAGCCGGGGATGACCTCCAGGTCGTTGAACTTGAGGTTGGCCATCACATAGGCCGCCGTGACCGCCTCGGTGCCCTTCTGCGTGTTGCAGTTCCAGTTGTTGACGTAGAGGCTGCTGCAGCTATCCAGGTTGCTGGGGCTGGAATAGGTGTTGTACAGGCGGAACAGGGCGGCCTGGTCGATGACCGGCACCGACCAGTTGTAGACGCCGGGATAGACCGCGGAATAGTTGCCGTTGATGATGCCAAGAGAACCAAAGGTGCGGCCGTCGGTGAAGTTGCCGTTGTACCAATCGCGGTTGGTCACCTGGCGCTCGCTGTCCTGATACTTCACGCCGAACTTGATGTATTCCAGCGGGCCGGCGTTCACGTCATACCGGGTGTCCAGCTTGGCGCCGCCGCGCACCTGGCCGCTGTACTGCTCCGTCAGTTCACCCCGGTCGCGGGCCGGCAGGCTGGCGACATTACCCAACTGCGAGATGATCTGCGAGCCGACCAGCGGATACGGCAGGTCGTTCACATATGTCGCCAGGACGTTGTTGCCGTACGCGAAGCCGTTGCCGTCGTTCTGGGTGGACCGGGTGGAGATTTCGATGTGGTTGGGGCGGTCGTTGTCGCCCCAGCTCAGGAATACGCTGGGGCTGAAGGTCCAGTTGCCCCACTTCTTCTCCCCGCCCAGCTGGGCGGTCGCCAGATCGGAATATTCCGGGTTGGTCTCGTACCACAGGCGGGTGGACAGGTACTGGATGTTGGGGTGGTAGAGGCCCGTGCTGCCAATTTGGTCGTAGGTCACGTTCATGCCGACCAGCTGGCTCAGCGTGCTGTTCTGTTCCGTCTGCGCCACGGCGTAGCCCAGGCGGAAATAGGCGCTGGTGGTGTCGTCCGGGCGCCAGTCCAGCGACACGTTGCCGCCGTAACGCTCGGTGTAGCCGGAGGAGACGCCGGCGTTGAAACCCGTGGTCTCCAGGTTCTTGGACGGGTCCAGGTTGCTGGGGTTGCTGCCGTCGGCGTTGGCAACGGCAAAGGCCCAGGCGTTGTCGCAGCAGGTGGACTCCATCACCGCGCCCATTTCGCTGTTGGCGTAGTGGCGGATGTCGTAATAGGCGCTGACGTAGACGCCGAACTGGTTATCGCGGCCGAACTTGCCCGCCGCCTCACCCGCCAGGCCGTAGCCCAGGCTGTCCTTGCTATAGTCCTCCGCCCGCGTCTCCAGCCGGCCGCTGGCCGTGAAGCTGAACATCAGCGGCTGGTTGTAGTCGAAGGCCGTGGGCGTGCGGAAATCGACGGTGCCGCCGATGGCGTCGCCGTCCATGTCGGCCCTGGACGTCTTGTTGACGACGATGGTGTTCAGGCCGGACGGCGGCAGCAGGCTCAGCTGCACCTCGCGGCTGTAAGGCATGCCCTGGGCGACGTTGACGCCGTTGATCAGGTTGACGTTGTACTCGCCGTTCAGGCCGCGGATGGAGGTGAACATGCCCTCGCCGCGCGAGGCGCCGTCGATGCCGCCCACGAAGGACTGGCCGGTGTTCATGACGTTCACGCCGGGCAACAGGCCCAGCGCCTCGGCCACGTTGTGCACCGCCGTGTGCTCCAGGTCCGCCGCCGACATGACGTCAACGGTGTTGCTGGCGTTCATCTGCAGGCTGGAGGCTTGGTAGCGGTTGGCGGCGACGATGATCTCTTCCAGGGCGGCGGTGTAGGCCTCGAAGCTGACCGTCACGGCACCATCCTTGGGCACGGTCACGCGGGTCGAGCTGGTGTGCAGGCCGGGGCGTGAGGCCGTGACCGTGTAGCTGCCCTCGGGAATGTTAGCCAGGGTGAAGGTCCCGTCCTCGCCCGAGGCGGTGGAATAGCCGGTACCGGGAATGGTGATGGCCGTGGCGGCCAACGGCTTGCCGGTGCCCGGGTCCACGATCGTGCCGGTGATGCTACCTGCGATAGCCGGCAGCGAGAACGCCATCACCGTCGATCCCGCCAGAAGGCCAGCCCTGAATTTGCCCAGGCCCATATCTTGCTCCCCGATTTTAGTGGAGCGGCGGCCGGTTTCACCGGGGCATCGGTCCCCGGGGAAAGGGTGGTTCAGCGCGCCGTTCTACCTACACAGGAACGCCTGGCTGGCGGCCAAGTCAATTCATTTTTTCTATTTTCTTTATTTTTGATCTAAAAATTTCATTCTATGCCGCCCCTCATATGAAACCTGGGCTCATGAAGATGGAAGGGGGTGCCGGCGAAGATATTGGAATTGCTTGCATTGCCGGATCAAGCCATACGGCCGTATCGGTCAATAGAGTGGCCATGCCTCAAGGTGATGTTTCACATAGGCGCGGGAAAGCGCGCTTTCCCTAGTCTTGCGCAGGCGTATCGCCACCTGCCGATGTAAAGCCCCGGACCATACGAACCCTTGGATGCGGCAACGGTTTCAGGCGGCGCCGGACACCCCGCCCTTTTCCCGACTCGCGAAGGTCGTCACCGCGGCGGCCAAATGGAAAATAATTTCCACTAGATGGCATTTGGGAATATATTTATCGAAGCAGGCTCCGCACACGACAGGGAAAGCCGACGCCATGGCCGTCATCCGCCGCCGCCTCGCCACCGTTCTGGCCGGGACCGCCCTCGCCACCCTCATGGCGCTCGGGACGCAAGCCAGGGCGGATACCGCCCCGCCGGGCATGGCCCAGGCCTATGCGCCGACGGCGGAGAACCTGGCCGCGCGGCAGTGGTTCCAGGATGCCCGGTTCGGCATCTTCCTGCACTGGGGCCTGTATAGCGAACTGGGTGGCGCCGGCAAGATGGGTATCGCCGAATGGATCATGGATGAGAACCAGATCCCCGCCCGCCATTACGAACGCCTGGCCCGGTTCTTCAACCCCACCGCCTTCGACGCCGACACCTGGGCGCAGACCTTCAAGGCGGCGGGCGCCCGCTACGTCGTCATCACGTCGAAGCACCATGAGGGCTTCGCCATGTTCGCCAGCAAGGCCAGCCCCTACAACGTCGTCGACGCCACCCCCTTCCATCGCGATCCGCTGGCCGAACTGGCCGCCGCCTGCCGCAAGGCCGGGCTGAAGCTGTTCTTCTATTATTCGCAGCTGGACTGGCACCATCCCGACTATTTCCCCCAGGGTACGACAGGCCATGCCTCGGAACGGCCGGCCGGCGGCGACTGGGACCACTACATCGATTTCGAACAGGCGCAGCTGCGCGAGCTGCTGACCCATTACGGACCTATCGGCGGCATCTGGTTCGACGGCTGGTGGGACCAGAAGGACACGGCCATGCGCGACCGCTGGCGCCTGGATGAAACCTACCGCCTGATCCACAGCCTGCAGCCGGCCGCCCTGATCGGCAACAACCACCACCAGGCACCCTTCCCTGGCGAAGACTTCCAGATGTTCGAGCGCGACCTCCCGGGCGAGAACAGCATGGGCTTCAACAAGGCCGGCGTCAGCGCCCTGCCCCTGGAAATGGCCGAGACCATGAACGGATCCTGGGGCTTCAACATGATCGACGACCAGTACAAGTCGACGGCGACCCTGATCCGCAGCCTGGTGGGCGCCGCCGGCCGCAACGCCAACTTCCTGATGAACACCGGCCCCATGCCCAACGGCGAGCTGCAGCCGGAGAACGTCCAGACGTTGAAAGAAATGGGACAATGGCTGAAGCGCTATGGCGAAAGCGTCTACCAGACCCGGGGTGGTCCCGTGACGCCGCGGCCCTGGGGCGTCACCACCCAGGCGCCGGGGCGCGTCTATGTTCATGTCCTGGACTGGAAGGATGGGCCCCTGTTCCTGCCCCTGACCCAGGCCGTGCGCAAGGCGACCCTGCTGCGCGACGGCAGCGCCGTGCCGGTACAGCCCCGGCCGGACGGGCTGGAACTGACCCTGCCGGCGGCGACGGGCGAGGCCATGAACGATTGGGACCGGGTGATCCGCTTAGATCTTCAGTGATGGAATTGAAGCGGGCGGGGGGCGCTGGGTTGCAGTCATCCTACTCCGTCCGCTTCACCCTCGTGAGCGTGCGGCGGAGATGTGCCTGCAGGATCTTGTCGCGAACCCGTGCGAAGAACTTAGGCGGCAGCATTCCGTACTCGAAGCGCACTGGCTTGGTACCGGGAACGGGCCGCAGGTCAGGACTGGGCCATAGGAAATCGTTGGTCTCCGTGACGACAATCCAGGAGGATAAGCCATCGAGCCCAAGATGGGCTTTCAGGGCAGCCGGTATTTCAATGGCATCGGCAGGGTCATTCGGTGGTGTATGTGTCACCGGTACAACGGTGATCATCTCCCGCCCCGCGACGATCTGGCGGGCGGCGACGATGGCGCAGGGCCGATCTTTCCGGCCCTCTTCCGCACCCCGGCGGTGTTCCCGCTCCCATAGATACGCGTAGGAAATGACGAGGCCCGGCCGCGGCGTCGGTAGGCTCATAAAGGTCAGTCTTCAAGAAGCTTGTCGAGATGATCGAATTCCGCGGGCACGGCGCTGTCGGCGATGGCCTTGAGGGTGTCCGCGTCCAGATCCTCGACCTTGCGGGCAACCCGCCCCTTCATCACCATCTCAAAGAACGCTGCCGACACCAGCACCGTATGGGTACGGCCATTCTTGGTGATCGCCACCGGAGCCTGTTGCGCGGCGTCCTGGTACCGCCCGACATGCTGCTGGAATTCGCTCGATGTGACTTTCATGGCCTCGCTCCTTTTATCTAAAATAGATAAAATGGATAAAATTGGCGAGGGCAATCGACGTCAGCGCCGCATGATCCAGTCGTGCGCGGGGTCGTTGCGGAATATCCAGCGCCGCTCCGGCCCCGCCATCACGTTGAGGTAATAGAGGTCGTAACCGTGGGGTGCGCCCACCGGATGATAGCCCCGGGGGACCATGACCACGTCGCCGTCCTGCACGCAGATGGTCTCATCCAGGCTGCGATCGTCGGTGTAGACGCGCTGGAACGCGAAGCCCTGCGGCGGGTTCAGGCGGTGGTAGTAGGTTTCCTCCAGCGCCGTCTCCCGCCCGGCCTCGGCCGTGTCGTGCTTGTGCGGCGGATAGCTGGACCAATGGCCGCCGGGGGTGATGACCTCCACGACCAGCAGGCTGTCGGCCGGCTTGCCCTCCGGCAGGATGTTGCGGACATGGCGGGTGTTGGTGCCTTGGCCACGCACCTCGCGCGGCATCTCATCCGCCGCGATGACGCGGGCCTGGGCGCCGTTCCGGCCCGGCGCGGTGCAGACCGCCAGCTCGACGGCATCCGTCGCCACCACACCATAGGACTGGCCCGCCGGCACGTAGACCGCGCCCGGCGCCTTGTCCTCGAACACGCTGGCGCGGCCACCGACGAGGCCCAGGTCCTGGTCACCCGCCGTCACCCGCGCCGTACCCGACAGCACCACCAGGCAGGTCTCACGCCCCGGCTCCACCCCGTCGAGCATCTGGCCCGGTGTCAGCCGATGCAGGCGGAAACCGACATGGGTCCAGCCAGCACTTTCCGGCGTCACTTCCAGCACGCGGCCGTCTGCGCCGGGCGCGCCGGATCGCACCAGCAGGGGTGACGCGCTCATAACGCCACCGTCAGGCCGGCGCCCGCCGCCGCCTGTTGCAGGTGACGCAGGCCCATCTCGCCATACTGGCGCGGGTCGGCCTTGGCGGGATCCTGTTCCGCCTCGATGATGACCCAACCGCTATAGCCGATGTCGGCCAGGGCCCGCATGACGGCGGCATAGTCCAGGCGGCCGTCGCCGGGCACGGTGAACATACCGTCCAGCACACCGTCCAGAAAGCTGCCACCCCGGCTCATCAGCGCCTGGAACACCGGCTGGCGTACGTCCTTGCAATGGACATGGGCCACGCGGGCCGAATGGGCGCGGATGACATCCACGGCGTCGATGCCGCCCAGGGCGGCGTGGCCGGTGTCCACCGTCAGGCCCACCGACGGGCCGGTATGGGCCAGGAACTGGGCCAGATCATCCGGCCGTTCCACCACTGTGCCCAGGTGATGGTGATAGGCGAAGCGCAACCCCTGCCCCACGATATAATCGGCGACCTCGGTCAGCCGGCGGCCGAAGACGGCCCACTCGGCGGCGTCCAGCCGGGGCGTCTGCGCCAGCGGGCGGGCGCGGTCTCCATGGATGGCGTTACTGGTCTCGGCATGGACGAAGACGGTGCTGCCCATGGCCTTCAGCAAGGCCAGATGCCCCTGCAAGGCGGCGATCTCAGCCGCCGCGTCATGGGCCAGCAGGTTGCCGCTGTACCACCCGCCCACCAGGTCCAGGCCATGAGCGGCCAACAGGGGCCTCAGCGCCTGCGGATCGCGGGGGAACTTGCCGCCCAGCTCTATACCGCTGAACCCGATGGCGCGGGCGTCGGCCAGCACCGTTTCCACCGGCGTCGCCCCGCCCAGTTCGGGCATGTCGTCGTTGATCCAGGCGATAGGACTGACGCCGAAGCGGATGGCCCCAGAGCGGACGGGCATGGCGGTTGATCTCCCTAACGTTGGTCTTTTGTCTTCTCGTCATACGCCGCGCGGGCCTGGCGGACGGCCGCCCGGTCGGACACCTCGGGTACGGCCACGTCCCACCAGGCGCCGCCGGCGGCGGTGGATGCAGCCGGGTCGGTGTCGATGACGATGACGTGCACGCCCGTGCCCGATCGCGCCTCGGCCAGGGCGGCTTCCAGCCCGGCGATGTTCGCGACCTTGCGCGCCGTGGCGCCCAGGCTGCTGGCATGGGCGGCGAAGTCGATGGCCGGCAGGGCCGCATGGCGCGTGTCGGCCAGCAAATTGTTGAAGGGCACGCCGCCCGTGGCCCGCTGCAAGCGGTTGATGCAGCCGTAGCCGCGGTTGTCCAGCACGGTGATGGTCAGTTTCAGGCCCAGCATCACGGCCGTGGCGATCTCGGAATTCATCATGAGATAGCTGCCGTCGCCCACCACGACGTGGACGTCGCGCTCCGGCTCCGCCATCTTCACGCCCAGGCCGCCGGCGATCTCATAGCCCATGCAGGAATAGCCGTATTCCACATGGTAGCCGCCGGGCCGCCGCACCCGCCACAGCTTGTGCAACTCCCCCGGCAAACCGCCGGCGGCACAGACGACCACCGCATCCTCGGCCGCCTGGCGCCATAGGGCGCCCAGCACCTGGGCGTCCGTGGGCAGGACGTTACCGCCCCCTGGGTTCCCCGGGGCGGCCATCGCCGCCTCCCACGCCTGATCCCAGGCCAGCGCCGGGGCCGCCAGGGCCCGCGTCCAGTCCGCCGGCACGCGCCAGCCGGCCAGCAGCGGCGCCAGGGCCGCCAGCACGGCGGCGGCATCGCCCACCACACCCACGGCGCCCTGCTTGGCCGCGTCATGGGTCGAAACGTTAACCTGCACCAGCGTACGCGCCGCCCCTCGGAACAGGGCGCGGGATCCGGTGGTGAAATCCTGCAGGCGCGTGCCGATGCCGATGACCAGGTCCGCCTCGGCCGCCGCCGCGTTGGCCACGCCGGTGCCGGTGACGCCCACGGCGCCCAGGTTGGACGGATGATCCCAGGGCAGCGCCCCCTTGCCCGCCTGCGTCTCCGCCACCGGAACACCGGTGGCCGCCGCCAAATCGGCCAGCAGGGCTTCGGCACCAGCATACAGCACGCCGCCGCCGGCGATGATCAAGGGCCGCCGCGCACCCCGGATGCGCACCACCAGGTCGGCCAGGTCATAGGGATCGGCCGGCGGGCGGCGGAACCGCCATAGGCGGGGGACAAAGAAATCCTCAGGATATTCCCAGGCTTCGGCCTGCACATCCTGGCAGAAGGCCAGGGTGACGGGGCCGCAGGCGGCGGGATCGGTCAGGACCGCCATGGCCTTGGGCAAGGCGTCCAGGATCTGCTCGGGCCGCGTCAGCCGGTCGAAATACCGCGAGACCGGCCGGAAGCAGTCGTTGGCCGAGACGGTGCCGTCGCCGAAATCCTCGATCTGCTGCAGCACCGGATCCGGCCGGCGGCTGGCATAGACGTCGCCCGGCAGGAACAGCACGGGCAGGCGGTTGACATGGGCCAGGGCGGCCGCTGTCACCATATTGGTGGCGCCCGGCCCGATGGAGGTGGTGCAGACCATGGCCCGCCGGCGGCGCGCCTGCTTGGCGAAGGCGATGGCGGCGTGGGCCATGGCCTGCTCGTTATGGGCGCGATAGGTGGGCAGGGCGTCCTGGCTGGCCTGCAGCGCCTCCCCCAGCCCCGCCACGTTGCCATGGCCGAAGATAGCCCAGCAGCCGGCGAAATAGGGCACCGCTTGCCCGTCCGCGCCCTCGACCCGTTGCGCCGCCAGATAGCGTACGGTCGCCTGGGCCGCCGTCAGGCGCAGGATCCCGGTGGTCACTTGCCCTGCCCCCTGGTGCCCTGTCCCCCGGTGCCCTGCCCCCCGGCGTCCTGTCTCTTGGCCACGGCCGCACGGGCCTGCCGCCAGGCGTCCACCAGGGTCTTCAGCTTGCCCGCCATCATGGCCACCACCTGTTCATCGTCCAGCCGGTTGGCAAGCCAGCCGCGCGCAACATCATAGAAGATGGTCCGCCCGACGGCGAAGCCCTTGACGATGCCCGAGGGGGCCGCCGCCTGGAAGGAGGCCAGCAGTTCCTCCTCCGGCGCCGAGAGGCCCAGCAAGACCACGCCCCGGCAATAGGGGTCGTTTTCCAGCACGGCCCCCTCGATATTGCGCCACGCTTCGGGATCGGTCACCGGCTCCAGCTTCCACCAGTCCGGCTTGATGCCCAGGGCGTACAGGCGGCGGATGCCGCGGGCCACCGTCATGGCATCGACGGGCAAGCCGGCCGGCACGATCATCTCGACCAGCAGTTCATGCCGCGTCTTACGGCAGGCATCAAACAGGCGCAGCAGCTGCCGCTCCTGCCGGTCGCGCAGGTCGGCGGCGTCGTCCGGGTGATAGAAGACCAGGCACTTGACCACATGGTGCAGCGGCCATTCCGCCAGCTCCGTCGCCACGTCGGCGGAGCTTTCGAACACCAGCGGGCGGGACTTGGGTTCCTCGATGGGGCGCCCGATCCAATAGGGGTCGTCGGCGGAACTGGCGAGGGCCGCGAAGCCATAGCGGCCATCCAGCAGCAGGCCGAAACGGTCGTCGCCGCCGGCCACCGTCTCCACCGCCCGCAGGGCCAGGGCCTTGAACAGCGGGATGCGGGCCGGGTCGGCGCCCAGCTCCGCCACCAGATCCTCGAACTGGCTGCGGTGGTCCACGGCCAGAACTGTCAGCTCGTCATAGCGCCGCCGCCGGGTGGTGGCCCAGTGGATGTGTTCCAGTTCGGCGCTGTCGCGCAGGCGGTGGGGCAGGCTGGGCTGGGCCAGGAACCATTCCAGTTCCGGCCAGGTGGGCATGGCGGGGGCGCAGCCGTGGCGCGACACGACGATGGCGCCGCAGGCGTTGCCCCAGGCGCAGCAGCGCTCCAGCGGCTCATCGTGCAGCCAGCCGCGCAGGAAGCCCGCCATGAAGGCGTCGCCGGCGCCCAGAACGTTGAACACCTCGACCGGGAAGCCGGGTACCACGACGCCCTCCGCCAGGGTGGCCGGAATGGCACCGGGGAAGGCGGTGCAGCCACCCGCCCCCTGTTTGCAGACGATGACGGCGCCGGTCTGGGCGCGGATGGCGCCCAGCGCCGCCAGCGTGTCGGTCACACCGCCCAGGATGTGGATTTCCTCCTCCGTGCCGACGATCAGGTCGCACAGCGGCAGAACCTCGCGCAGGCGGGTGGTGACGCCCTCATGTGCAACAAAACGATCCTCGCCCCGGTCGCGGCCGGCCAGGCCCCACAGCACCGGTCGGTAGTCGATGTCGAACACCACCCGGCCGCCGTTTTCCTTCACCAGCCGTGCCGCCGCCACGCTGGCGGCGAAGGCCTGGGGCTGGGACAGGTGGGTGCCGTTGATCAGCACCGCGCCGGTATGGCGCAGCCAGTCACGGTCCAGATCCCCCACGTCCAGCGCCATGTCGGCGCAGTTCTCGCGATAGAAGATCAGGGGGAAGTTTTCGCGGTCGCGGATGCCCAGGACCACCAGGGCGGTCAGCCGGTCGGGGTCGGAGACGACACCGGTGACGTCCACCCCCTCCCGCTCCAGCTCTTCCCGGATGAAGCGTCCCATATGGTCCGCCCCCACCCGGGTGATAAGGCCAGTGCGCAGGCCCAGGCGGGCGCCGCCGGCCGCGGTGTTGGTGGGACTGCCGCCCAGGTACTTGGCGAAGGACGCCATGTCCTCCAGCCGGCCGCCGACCTGCTGGCCGTAGAGGTCAACGCTGGATCGGCCGATGGCGATCAGATCCAGCGACTTGGGACGGGTTTGGACGGGGGATTGCGCAGAAGACGCCATGCCGGTTCCAGCCTTGGGGGCGCCGGATCGGCGCCCGATAGAATGGAACGTATATTCCACGTTTCATGTTTTTGTAAATAACGTATCGCCAAATGGGTCAGGCTTTCCGGCGGCGGGGCCGCGATACGCCCCTGGCGCTCGCCCGTTCGCGCTCGAACGCCAGGCTGATCACCAGGGTTTGCGCCAGGCACAGCGAAGCCGCCAGCGACCGGAAGCCGCGCACCTCGGACTCGCGCACCTGCAGGACATGGACCGCCATCTTGGCCATGGGGCTCACCAGGCTGTCGGTGATGGTCAGGACCTTGGCACCGGCGCCGGCCGCCGCCTCGACGGCGTGCACCGTTTCCTCGGCATAGGGGTGGTAGCTGACAGCGATCAGCAGGTCGGTTTCCCCGACCGCGCCCATCTGCTGGCTGGTCAGGCCGCCCACGCCATCGACGAAGATGGTGCGCTTGCCCACCTGTTGGAATGAATATGCCAAATAGGACGCCACCGGGAACGCGCGCCGAAAACCCATGATATACAGGGTTTGCGCCTGGTCGATCAGCTTCACGGCACGCGCGAGGTCGGCCTTGGTCATGGTCTGGCCCAGGTTTTCCAGCGCCAGCGTGTCGCGTTCCACGAATTCAGCCAGCAGGTCGCCGTCGTCACCGGCCCCCGCCTGGTGGTCCAGGGCGGCATTGAACTGGCGCACGCGCTCGCCATAGCCCAGGGCGGTGTGGTTGGCCAACAGGCCGTCGCGCAGCAGGCGCTGCATGGGCATGGCGCCGGAATAGCCCAGCGCCTTGGCGAAGCGGACGATGGCCGAAGGCTGGACGCCCGAGCGTTCCGCCACCACGGCCAGGGTTTCCAGCGCGAGGTCGTCCGGATGATCCAGGACAAAGCGTGCGATCTGCTGCAGCCGCTTGCTGAAGGTGTCATAGCGTTCCAATATGGCGGCCCGCAGCTCCTCGGCCGTGCGCGGCACGGTGGCACTCCCCGTCATCGCCCCTCCAAAATCCTATGTGGCCCCAAGAATAGACTCTCACCGGGTGAAGGCAACGCCACCCGGCGTTATGGATATTCCATCATACCCCATGGTATGATATTTTCATTCCATAATGTGATGATGACCGCCCCGCTGGCGCCGAAACCGGCCAGCCGGGCGGCCAGGCCTTGACAGGGAGCCTGCATGTTCGACATCGCCATTCTGGGGGCCGGCCGCATCGGCCGCATCCACGCCCGCAACGTCGCGGCCCACCCGGCCCTGCGCCTGAAGTACGTCACCGATCCCAACGCCGCGGCCAGTGACGCCGTGGCGGCCGAAACCGGCGCCGCGGTCAGCGACCTGGACACGGTGCTGGCGGACGAGGGCGTGCGCGGCGTGATCATCGCCAGCTCCACCGATCTGCACCTGGACCAGGCCGCCCGTGCCATCACCGCGGGCAAGGCCGTGCTGTGCGAGAAGCCGCTGGACATGGATCTGGCCCGCGCCCAAGCCGCCGCCCCGGTCCTGGGCGGCGACGTTCCCCTGATGCTGGGTTTCAACCGCCGCTTCGACCCGAACTTCGCCACCCTGAAGGCCCGACTCGAGGCCGGCGCCGTGGGGGCGCTGGAAACCCTGCAGATCACCAGCCATGACCCGGCCCCGCCGCCCGTCAGCTACATCAAGGTATCCGGCGGGCTGTTCAAGGACATGGCCATCCACGACTTCGACATGGCCCGCTGGCTGCTGGGCGAACCGGTGGTGGAGGTGTACGCCGCCGCCAGCTGCCTGGTGGATCCGGCCATCGGCGAGGCCGGGGACGTCGACACCGCCAAGACCATCCTGCGCACCGCCACGGGCAAGCTGTGCGTCATCAGCAACAGCCGCCGGTCCGGCTATGGCTATGATCAGCGCATCGAGGCCTTCGGGTCCAAGGGCCTGCTGCGCGCCGACAATATCCTGGAAAGCAGCGTCTCTACCTGGGGCGGTGCCGGCGGCAACCCGGGCGCCGCCAGCGACGCCTTCCAGAACTTCTTCCTGGACCGCTATGCCGAGGCCTATCGGCAAGAGGTGGCCCATTTCGCCGAGATCCTGGCCGGCACGGCCAAGCCCAGCGTGGGGTATGCCGACGGCGTGGCGGCCCTGGCCCTGGCGGAGGCCGCCGCCCGATCCGTCGCCACCGGCCAGGCCGTGCGCCTATGACGACGGCCCTGGAGCCTGCTTCCCAACCGGCCCTGAGGCCCGTCCGCGGCATCGGGCTGGGCGGCGGCTTGGCCGCCAACATCCTGAACATGGTGGGCATCGGCCCCTTCATCACCATTCCCCTGGCCATTTCCGCCATGGGCGGGCCGCAGGCCATGCTGGGTTGGCTGGTGGGCGCCGTGCTGTGCGCCTATGACGGCCTGGTGTGGGCGGAACTGGGGTCCGCCTTCCCCCGCTCCGGCGGGCCCTACCATTACCTGCTGCACGCCTTCGGCCCCGCCCGCCTGGGCCGGCTGTTCAGCTTTCTCTATCTGTGGCAGTCGCTGCTGATCGGTCCGCTGTCCATTGCCTCGGGCACCGTGGGTCTGGCGCAGTACGCCAGCTTCCTGGCCCCGGACATGAAGCCCTGGCACATGATGGCCATCGCGGCGGCCGTCTGCCTGGTGAACACCGCCCTGCTGTACCGCGACATCCGTTCCATTCAGCGCCTGTCCATCGCCATCACGGTGGTGGTGGTGGCCGCCTGCCTATGGATCGTGTTCAGCGGCGCCCTGCATTTCGACGCCAGGCTGGCCTTCGACTTCCCCGAAGGCGCGTTCAAGCCCACGGGCGCCTTCTGGATGGGCATGGGCTCGGCCACGCTGATCGCGGTCTATGATTACGGCGGGTACAACAACGTCTGCATGATCGGCGAGGAGATCAAGAACCCCGGCCGCACCATCCCCCGCGCCGTGCTGCTGTCCATCGCCATCGTCGCCTTGCTGTACCTGGGCCTGAACCTGTCCATCCTGGGCACCCTGCCCTGGCAGACGGCGCAGAAGTCCGGCGCCGTGGTGGCGGATTTCATGCAGGTGATCTATGGCCGCTGGGGTGGGGTGGTCGTCTCCGTCCTCATCCTGATCGCCAGCTGGGGGTCGGCACTGGTGGTGCTGCTGGGCTTTTCCCGCGTGCCCTACGCGGCGGCGGTGGACGGGCGCTTCTTCAAGCCCTTCGCCCGGCTGCACCCCAAGGGGCGCTTCCCCACCGTGTCGCTGCTGTTCATGGGTGTGGCGTCCGCCATCGCCTGCTTCTTCTCGCTGGCCGACCTGATCGCCGTGCTGATCGTCATCCAGACCCTGTTCCAGTTCACCGCCCAGTGCGTGGCGGTGGTCATGCTGCGCCGGCAAGGAGCAGCGGCCCCGGGGCAGTTCCGCATGCCGCTGTACCCCCTGCCCGTCATCATCACCATCGCCGGCTGGCTGTATATCGTCGTCACCAGCCAGCCCCGGCACATCGCCATCGGTATCGGCATGCTGGCGCTGGGTGTCGCGATCTATCTGGCGCAATCGCGGCGCGAGGGGGCCTGGCCCTTCCGGGTGCCGGCCTGGCGAGCGCCATGACCGCGACCAAGACCCATGACGTGGCCGTGGTCGGTGAGCTGTACATCGACCATGTGCTCAGCGGCTTCACCACCTGGCCGCAGCCGGGGGAGGAGGTGGTGACCGACGCCTACACCCGCGAGGTGGGCGGCGGGGCCGCCAACACCGCCTGCGGCCTGGCCCGCCTGGGCCGCGCGGTCCAGCTGGTGGGCATCGTGGGCGAGGCCGACGCCGCCTGGTTCCGTCAGCGCCTGGCCCCTTATGCCCTGGACACCGGCGGCCTGCGCATCGGCGACGGCGCCACCGGGATCAGCATCAGCGTCTCCACCCGCGAGGACCGGTCCTTCTTCACTCATATCGGCGTCAACCGCGCCCTGCCGGCCCTGCTGTCCGACCCGGCGACGATGGCCGACCTGACCCGCGCCCGCCACGTGCATTTCGCCCTGCCGCTGGATCGCGCGGTAGCCGACGCCCTGCTGCCCGTCCTGCGGGACGCCGGCTGCACCACCTCGCTGGACGTGGGGTTCCAACCCGGATGGCTGCCCGATCCGGCAAACCACGCCACCTGCCGCGCCGTCGACCACCTGCTGCCCAATGAGAAGGAAGCGGCGCTGTTCTGCGGCAGCGACGGGACGGAGGACTATCTGTCCCTGGCCCGCCGCCTGGCCCTGCCCAATCCCATCCTGAAGCTGGGGCGGCGCGGCGCCCTGGGCCTGGACGGCGCCGCGACCCTCAGCGCGGCCCCGCCCCCCGTGGACGCCATCGATACCACCGGCGCCGGCGACGCCTTTGACGCGGGCTACATCGACGCGCTGCTGGACGGCGCGCCGGTGCTGGAACGCCTGCGCCGCGCCTGCATATGCGGCGCCCTGTCCACCCGGGTGGCGGGCGCCTTGGGGGGCATCCCCGACCGAACGGAACTATGGAGCACTTATGAGCAATCCTACCGATCGTAAGATCGCGATGATCGGCGGCGGCGGCGTGCGCACCCCACTGGTCATCTTCGGCATCAACGAGGCGGCGGAGGCCCTGGGCGCCCGCGAGATGGTGCTGTACGACCCGGACCAGGAGCGTCTGAAGGTCATCGCCGCCCTGGGCCGCGCCGTCGTCGCCAAGGAGGGCGGCAGCCTGGTCATTCGGGAAGCCGCTGCCATCGAGGACGCGGTGGAAGGCGCCGATTTCGTCCTGAACAGCGTGCGGGTCGGCGGCATCGCCTCGCGCGCGGCGGATGAGCTGGCGGCCATCAAGCACGGCTATCCCGGGCAGGAGACCACCGGCCCGGCCGGCGCCGCCATGGCGCTGCGCACCGTGCCCGTGGCCCTGGACCACGCGCGGGTGGTGGAGCGGCTGGCGCCCAGCGCCTGGATCGTCAACTTCACCAATCCCGCCGGACTGATCACCCAAGCCGTCAGCACCCACACCAAGGCGCGGGTGGTGGGCATCTGCGACACCCCCACCGAGCTGCTGCACCGCATCACCCTGGCGCTGGGCGCCCGGCATGACGAGGTGGTGTGCGACTATGTCGGCCTGAACCACCTGGGCTGGGTGCGCCGCATTCGCCTGCGCGGCGAGGACGTGACCGACCGTGTGCTGGACGACGACCGCATCCTGTCGCAGCTGTACACCGCCCCGCTGTTCGACTTCGCCATGATCCGCACCCTGCGGCTGATCCCCACGGAGTACCTGTTCTTCTACTACAGCCGCCGCCGCGCGCTGGAGAACCAGAAGCGCCAGGGCAGCAGCCGGGGCACGGAGGTGGAGCAGTTGAACCACCAGCTGTTCGCCACCCTGAAGGATCGCCTGGGCGCCGACGATGGCGAGGGGGCGGTCGCCGCCTACGCCGCCTATCTCAACCGCCGCTCCGGCTCCTACATGAAGCTGGAGGCCTCGGCCGGCTCCGCCTTCGACAAGGACGCGCCGTTTGACGAGGATCCCTTCCGCGTAGCCAGCGGCTACCACCGCATCGCCCTGGACGTCATGACGGCGCTGTGCGGCGACAAGCCCGCGCGCATCATCGTCAACACCCGCAACGACGGCGCCGTGCCCAACCTGCCGGACGACGACATCGTCGAAACGCCCTGTCAGATCAGCCGCGACAGCATCATTCCGGAACCGCTGGAGCCCCTGCCCGACGAAGTCCACGGCCTGGTGCAGTCGGTGAAGTCCTATGAGCGGGCCGCCATCCGGTCGGCCATGAACACCGACCGGCTGACGGCGCGCATGGCCTTCCTGATCCACCCCGCCATTGGGGAGTGGGAGCCGTCGGACCCGCTGCTGCACGACCTGCTGGACCGCTGCATCCACTGCTGATCCCAACCGCTGATCAGGCACCGCGAGGGAGAGGATCCAGCGCGGTGCCCGGCCAGCGGTCAGGCCTGACGCACCGCGACGTTGCGGCTGAAGCCGAACTCGGCCCCGGCGGGCGTGCGGAACACCACGTCCAGGCGCCGTACGCCCGCCCCGGGGGCCAGCGCCACGGTCAGCGGCCCCGGCGGTGCCGCCGTCTTGCGGCCCAACAGGCGGCCGCCCTCATAGACGTCGCAGGACCCGACCAGGCTAAGGAACGCCACGCGGCCGCCCTGGCGCCCCACCTTGGCCTGAGGGGTGAAGCGGACTGAGCAGAGGGTATAGCCGTCCGCCGTCTGCGGGTCATGCGCCCAGCGTGTGCCGAAGTCGTCCCACGCCGTCATGTCCGCGTCGCGGTAGGCAAGCGCCCCTTCCATCGTGGCGGCAGGGGGAGCCGCGTACCAGGTATCCAGGATCAGGTCGGAGGGAGCGGTCGCCTGCTCCGTCGGGGCCGCCGCCGCCTCGACCGCCATGCGGGCACTGGCGGATTTCAGGCCGGGCGCGATGGCCGTCAGCGTGAGGGCCCCACGGCTACCCGCCCGCGTTTGCACGATGACCTGAGCCAGGCCGTTGAACAGGGCCCGGCGGGTGCCTTTCTCGGGGGCGGCGCTGTTGGGATCGCCGTTGCCCAGGCCGATGATGTCGCCCCCCTCGATGGTAAAGGTGACCATGTCCTGGGCCAGCGGCACCGGCCGGCCCTGGGCGTCGATCGCCTCCACCATGACGGGCGTGGCGTCCAGCCCATCGCCGCGCAGGCGGTCGCGGTCGGGCGTCAGTCTCAGGGCCGCGGCCGGGCCCGTCGTCTCCACCTGCGCGCGGGCCGTGACCTTGCCCCCGGCATAGCCCACCGCCTCCAGCCGTCCCGGGGCGTAGGCCACCATCCAATGGTTCATCTCATAGGGGTCGACCGCCTGCCGGCCCTGGGAGCGGCCATTCAGGAACAGCTCCACCTCCTCCATGTTGCCGCAGGCCATGACCTTGACGGGCCGGCCCTCCCGCCCCGCCCAGTTCCAGTGCGGCACCAGGGCCAGCACGGGGCGGTCCGTCACCCATTGGGCCTGGTGGATGTGGAAGGCGGCCTTGGCGAAGCCGCACAGATCCATGATGCCGTAGAAGGAGGAATTGGAAGGCCAGCCCCAGGGCGACGGCTCGCCGTGATAATCGAAGCCCGTCCAGACGAAGCCGCCGGCGATGAAATCGCGCGTCGCGATCGCCTTCCAGGCGGCGCGGTGGGTGTTCCAGTCCTTCACCGGGTCGTCATAGCCGGCGATGGTGCGGCTGTCCTTGTCCGTCACATAGGCGCCCCGGGTGCTGAAGGCGCTGGTGTCTTCCGACGAGATCAGCGGCACGTCGGGATGGGCGGCATGGAAGGCGTCGTACTTGTCCTGCTGGTAGTTGAAGCCGACCACGTCCACCGCCTGGGACACGTTCACCGGGGTGAACAGGCCGCCGTTCATGGCCGCCGTCACCGGGCGGGTGGTGTCCAGCGCCTTCACCGCGTGGGCCATGCGCCGCACCATCTCATACCCGGCGGCCGATCCCTGCATCGGTTCCTCGTTGAACACCGACCAGAGGATGACGGAGGGATGGTTGCGGTCGCGCCGCACCATCCATTCCAACTGGGCCAAGGTGTCGGGCGACGGGTTGAACTGCCGGTTCTCATCCATCACCAGCAGGCCATGACGGTCGCACAAGTCCAACACCACGGCCGATGGCGCGTTGTGGGTGCAGCGGATGGCGTTGCAGCCCAGTTCCTTCAGCCGCCGGATGCGGTAATCCCACAGCGCGTCGGGTATGGCGGTGCCGACGCCGGCATGGTCCTGGTGCACGCACACGCCCTTGATCTTGAGCGGCCGGCCGTTGAGAAAGAAACCCTTGTCCTTGTCAAACCGGGTGGTGCGAAAGCCGCAGGTGGTGGTGACCGCGTCCACGCACCGGTCCCCCGCCATCAATCGGGTCTGGACGCGGTAAAGGGTGGGCGCCTCCACGCTCCACAGCCGGGGATTGGCCACGCCCAGGTCCAGCCGGGCGACGCCCTGGTCTAGGGGCGTGATGCTCACCGGCGCCTGGCCGCTGGCCACCACCCGGCCGTCGGCATCCTCCAGCGTGCTGACCACCATCATGGCGGCGGGGTTCTTGCCGCTGTTGTAGGCGGTGACCTCCACCGGCAGCACCCAGCCGTCCCCTTGCGGCACTGGATGGGCATAGACGCCGTCGGTGATGATGTGGACGGGATCGCGCTTCACGATGCGAACGGGGCGGTACAGGCCGCCCCCCTCATACCACCAGCCTTCCATGGCATGGGCGTCCACGCGGATGGCCAAGGTGTTCAGGTCGTCGCCGAAGGTGGCGAAGGGCGTCAGGTCGATGGTGATGCCGTTGTAGCCGCTCCAGTTCCGGTCCACGACGGTGCCGTTGAACCAGAGGGTGGCGTGGGTGGCGATGCCGTCGATCTGCAGCTCGATATGGCGGCCCTGGTCGGCCGGATCGAAGCGCAGGACGGTGCGGTACCAGGCGATGCCGCGCCGGCGGTAGCCCTGGGCCCGGTTGGCGTCGGCCTCGATGGGCTGAAAACTGACGAAATCATGGGGCAGACGCACGTCGGCCCAGTCGGAATCATCGAAGCTGGGGGCGGCCGCCCCCCAGGCCTTGCCGGCCTTGGCGTTGTCGTAGGAATCGTCCTGGCTGAGGATCTCGGGGAACGGGATGTCGCCCTCGAAGAAGCGCCATCCCTGGTCCAGCGCCAGCACCTCGCGGGGACTGGCGATGGGTCGCGGCGCCATCGGGGATGCCGCGAAGGCGCCCACAGCGCCGATGGGGTCGCATCCGCCCACTGCCACGGCGATGGCGCCACCCGCCTTCAACATCTGCCGCCGGCTGATACCCCCGTCCCTGACCGCCACCGCGCCCTCCCCCGCTGATTTAGCGCCGATGCTACTGGGCGGTCCGGAGTGTCGCAATGACTATTTCATATTTATAGTATTTGGAAATTACGTTCCATCCAGGTGAGCATCAGGACAACCGCAGGCGCGGTGTCAGCATGAGGCAGAGCACCGCCCCCAGGGAGGGCAGGATGGTCATGGGCAGGATCAGGCCCAAGGCGGAAACGACCGTCTGGCGATCTCCGGTCCGCCAGACCAGGATCTCGCTGACCACCAGGATGGCGACGGCACACGCCACCTTGATGCATAGGGTCAGCAAGCCGAATACCTGTGTTGGCGCCAGGCGATGGCCGGACATCGCGGGTGACGCGGCACAGGCCCCGGCAGCCGCCCACAACAGCATGCTCATGCCCCCCAGGCCTGTTCCCAGCAAACCGGCAGCGGCGGCGGTGAGCGGCAGGCTGTGCGCGCCGGAGACCAGGAAGGTCAGCGCCCCGGTGATGGCCGCCGCCGCCGAGGCGCGAAACGCGGCCGAGGGGCTGTGTCGGTCCACCACCAGCGTCCACAGCGGCTGCCCCACCAGCCCGCCGATGGCGACGCAGGCCATGACGGTTCCCCGCGCCAGGGAGGAGGTGAGGACGGTGGCGGCGAAGTAAGGCTCCAGCCGCGTGAATACCGAGGCCGTCCCAGACAGGACGAACTCCGCCGCCAGCACGGCGGCCAGGGCCATGGGGAACCGGAATTGCGACAGGAAAGGGCGCGTCATCGCCGGTGCCGACGGCTCCAGGGCCAGTCCGCCACGCGCAGCCCACCAGAACCAGCCGGCGCTCACCATGCCGAGCCCCCACAGCACCAGGGCGAAGACGGCAAAGGCGCGCGCCTGTTCCAACCCGCTTCGGGCCAGCAGCAGCGGCGCCGCCACTGCGACGGACAGGGTGGCGAGGCCGGCGCCGACGAAGCGCAAGGCCGACAGGGCGGTGCGCGCCCTGTCGCCAGCGACCATGCCCAGCACGGCGTTCTGCGGCACGTCATACAAGGCGTAGGTCAGGCGGAACAGCAGCCCGGTGCCCAGCGCATAGAGGATGCGCCAACCGGCGGGTACCAGCCCGGTGGCCAGGAACAGCAGCAGCGACGCCCCCGCGAGGACGCTGCCCAGGACGTGCAGGCGGGCGGCGGCCGGAACGGTCGCCGCCCGGCGCCGCAGCACATGCCCCATCACCATATCGGTGGCGCCATTGATCACCAGCGACACCGCCAGCACGGCCCCCATGGCGCGGGGCGGCAGGCCGCACGCCTCGGTCAGGAAATAGGCGAACAGCAGCTCGCTGCTGTACCAGATCAGGCTCTTGCCATAATGGCCGACGCTGTAGGCGCGCCACACGGCCACCCGCAGCATCCGCGCCCATTCCGGGCCGCCATTCCCATCCATGCTGGACATCCGGCCCACCCGGCTTTGTTCGGGCGGCACACTAGCCCGTCCGCCGTTGCGGCTTTATGACAGGATATCAGGCGAAGAACGCCTCCCGCAGGGGCATGACGGCGGCACCCAGCGCCACCGGGTCGCCCAGCGCCTCGGCCACCACCACCGCGGGAAGCGGCGGCGGATAGCCCCGGCGATTGGTCGGGACCGGCACGACGATACGGTCGGCCAAGGCCTGGGCGATGGAGGGGGGCAGCCGGCCGCCGATGACGATGAGGCCGGGATCCATGCTGTAGGCCAGAAGCCCGCACAGCATGGCGAAGGAGGGCTGCGCCTGTTCCAGCCAATCCGCCACACCCGCCCATCCCACGTCGATGGCCTGCACCATTTCCTCAACCGTCGCGAAAACGTGGCCGTGGTTCTTCAGGCAGGTCTGCAACAGGTCCAGGTTGGCATACGTCACGCCGGCCAGCGTCCAGATGCCGCCGAACTCCCCCGCGTTACCGTTCTGGCCCCGGAAGGGCTTGCCATCGGCGATGATGCCGCCGCCGAAGCCATTGGTCAGGTGCAGGTAGGCGAAGTTGCGGCAGCGCCGGCCCACGCCGAACAAGCTTTCGCCGATGGCGGCCACGGTACCGTCGTTGTCCACACGGACCGGCAGGCGCAACGCCTCTTCCAGGATGGGCTCGATCTCCACCATCGCCCAATCGTCCAGGTAGGCCGGTGGGTTGAACAACCGCCCCCGCCCTACATAGAAGGCGGAAATGCCCACGCCCACACCCACCAGGCGCCGGGGATCGATCCCTGTCTCCTCCTCCAATTCCCGGCGAAAGGCCCGCAGGCGTTCCAGCACCACCGGCCGCGCCATGGTGGGCATGGCGGCGCGCCGCTGCCCCCGCACCGTGCCGGTGAAATCCATCAGGGTCATGGACACGGCGTCGCCCAGCAGCGACACGCCCAGGGCATAGGCGAAATCAGGGTTGAGGGAGACGTGGACGCTGGGATGGCCCGGCCGGTCCGCCTGCCGCGCCGCCGTGCGTACCAGCCCGTCTTGGTGGAACCCCTGCAGCAGCCGCGTCACCGTCGGCTGCGACAGATCCAGCGACCGGGTCAGTTCCGCCTGGCTCAAGCCCCCGCTTTTCAGCAGCAAATCCAGAATGCGCCGTCCGCCCTCGCTGACGGGCCGGGCCACCGAAACCATAGGAAGGGTTGGTTCTGACTCAGGAAACATCCGCATGGGAACAGGCAGCCGGTAACGGGTGACGACAGCACCATAGAGACATAAGCCCCCGCCGTCATCAAGGCGTCATACATTTCGCATAGTATGCATGCTGCATACATTTAACGCGCCGTGGGCGCCCGCGGTTCCATCCGCGGTTCAAGGGCCGGAACAGGCCAGGGGAAAGAAATGAGGTTGGGGACCATGCTCTGTGATAAACGCCGCCGGCGCGTGCTGATGGGGTCCGCGCTATCCTGGGGGCTCCTGCACGCGACGACCGTCTGGGCACAGCCGGGCACGGGTGCGGAAACGGCCGCACCCGTCGATACCACCGACAGCCCGGAAGAGATCATCGTCACCGGCGTGCGCCGGTCCAATGCCAAGGCGATCGACACCAAGCTGAACACGCCCGGCGTCACCGACGTCATCAGCGCCGACGACGCCCAGGCCCTGCCGGACCGCACCATCGTGGAGGCGCTGCGGCGCGTGCCCGGCCTGTCCGTCCTGCCGGCCACCGACAACGAACACCCGCGTGATGAGGCGGCGACGCCTGTCATCCGCGGCCTGGGCCCCGCCTACAACAACGTGACCATCGACGGCGTGCCCATCGCCAGTCCCGGCACGCCCAACGGCAACCTGGGATCGATGGGGCGCGGCGTGCGGCTGGACATCCTGCCCACCTCCATGATCAGCGAACTGCAGGTGACCAAGACCTTCACCGCTGACCTCGACCCCAATGCCGTGGGCGGCGCCATCAACCTGAAGACGCGCAGCGCCTTCGACAACGGCGGCCGTCCCTTCTTCACGGCGGAGGGCGCGCTGGGCATGGCCAACGACCATGGACAGCCCCGCAGCCAGGATCCGCTGGGCCGGCGCATCAGCGGCACGGGCAGCATGACCTTCGGCCCCGACCATATGTTCGGCGTGGTGGTCTCAGCCAATTACCAGAAGCTGGACAGCTTCACCGACACCCACATGACGACGGACACGGTCCACTATAATTTCTACAACAGCGCCGGCGTCCTGCAGAGCAACAACAACCTGGGCAACGGCATCGCCGTGCCGCAGCAGGACAAGTATTGGTATGTGGAAGACAGCCGCCAGCGCGTGGGCGTTACCACCAAGCTGGAAGCCCAGCCCACCGACACCCTCTACGGCTTCCTGACGCTGGGCCATTACCGCTTCGTCGACACGATGGAGCGCAACGAAGTGATCCTGGATCCCCGCAGCACGGCGCGGGTCTACAACCAGACCCCCACTTCGGGCAGCTATCCCGGTGGCGACGTGGAGG
Organism: Nitrospirillum amazonense; assembly: GCF_007828035.1. Taxonomy (GTDB): domain Bacteria; phylum Pseudomonadota; class Alphaproteobacteria; order Azospirillales; family Azospirillaceae; genus Nitrospirillum; species Nitrospirillum amazonense. The sequence goes on from NZ_VITV01000006.1 coordinate 96,501, forward strand.
TTGGGTTCGAGCATTCCAACATCATCACCAGCACCAACCTGGCACAGGCGGGCATGGACTGGCACCCGGCCGACAACCAGGTGCTGTCGGTACGGGGCGACATGTCGCGGTCAACCTATCGCGAGCCGTTCGACATGGTAAAGTACATGAGCGGGGTGAGCTATCCCGCCCCCGGTTCAGCCGGCGCCATCACCTCCAGCGCGGCCAAGCCCGCCTATGGCTTCACCTATGACACCAGCCAGCTGAACCAGCAGTTCGCCATGCCGCCCAGCGCCTACTACAACCTGTCGAACTATGGCGGGCTGTACTGGCGCGATGCCAAGCGGTCAGCCGATGACGACATCAAGAACGCCCGCGCCGACTACCGCTACAACATGGGGGCCAAGGACCAGGGTCTGGGCTTCGCCGTGGGCGCCAGCTTCACCGACGACCGCCCCGACTACAACGTCTGGCGCAATGACTGGGAGCCGAACAACACCGCCGGCCGCGTGCTGCTGGTGGACGCCGCCGGGCCGGCCGGCGCGCCCATGAAATATTCCAATGGCCTGAACTTGCTGACCATCGACCCGGCCAAGGCCTGGGCCGTATTCAACGCCAACCCGTCCTGGTTCAACCTGACCGACCAGTCGTCCTTCAACAACCAGGACAACTTCAAGCACACGGAACAGACCGTGGGCGCCTATGCCACCGTCGCCTACGCCCTGGAGGACTTCCACGCCCAGGTTGGCCTGCACAACGACAGCACCGACCAGGACACGGTCAGCCGGGCCAAAATCTCCGGCGCGTGGACGGACCTGAAGACCAGTTCCAGCTACGACTACCTGCTGCCATCGGCCCTGGCCAGCTACGACATAACCCATGACCTGGACGTGCGCGTGGGCGCCAGCCAGACCATAGGCCGGCCGAGTTACGACAGCTACGCCGCGCGCACCTCCATCAGCTTCACCAACGCCTCCGACCTGGGCAATCCCAACGCCACCGGCGTGTCCGTCACCATCGGCAACCCCAACATCAAGCCGCGCCTGTCCACCAACGTCGACCTGGCCTTCGACTACAAGCTGCCCAACGAGGGCGGCGGCCTGCTGTCGCTGGCCCTGTTCAACAAGGACATCAAGGACGAGATCTTCACGGCCAGTTCCATCGGCTACACCTACCAGGGTGTCACCTACAGCAACGCCGTGGTCTCCACCCCGCAAAACGCCAGCAACGCCTCCATCCGGGGCGTGGAGTTGAACGCCATCGTCAACTCGCTGGAATGGATCCATCCGTGGCTGCGCGACTTTGGCGTCAGCGGCAACTGGTCCTTCATGGAGGGGGAGCTATCGGTGCTGCAGTCCAGCGGCGCCAGCCGCACCTTGAGCCGACTGGTGGGCCAGCCCAACCAGACCCGCAACATCCAGGTCTTCTACAGCGACAGCGATTTCGAGGTCCGCCTGGCCTATAACCGCCAGGGCAAGGCCCTGCGTTCCATCGTGCCTGACATCGCCTGGCAGGATCTGTACTGGGCCCCGCGCGAACAGCTGGACCTGCAGGCCAGCTACAAGGTGCGCGACAGCGTCACCCTGTTCGGCGAGGCCAGCAACCTGACCCACAGCCGCCTCACCAGCCTGGTCGGCCCCAACCAGAACCTGCTGAAGGACAGCTACTCCGTCCCCACCGTGTTCTGGGTGGGCGTGCGGTTCACGCCGGACCTGTGACGGACCGGAAGCCCCGGGGCGACGGTCCCCGGGGCGCTTCTCCACCTTATCGACGCGAGATCACCCCCGTGCGGTTCACCCGACGCCATCTCCTCTCCGCCGGCGGCGCCACCGCCCTGCTGGCCCCTATCCGGCGGGCGCTGGCCCTGTCACCGCCCCCCAACGGCGGTGGCCTGGGCGATATCCGCCATGTCGTCATCCTGATGCAGGAAAACCGCTCCTTCGATCACTATTTCGGGACGCTGCGCGGCGTGCGCGGCTTCCACGATCGGGCGACCGCACCCGGCAGCAACGGCGATATCTGGCGGCAGGCGGACGGCCAGGGCGGCCATGTGCGCCCCTTCCCCCTGGATGGCGCCGCGACCGCCGCCCAGAACATTGCCTCCCTGCCCCACTCCTGGGTGGACGGGCATGCCGCCTGGAACGGGGGCCGCAACGACAACTGGGTGCCGGCCAAGGGGGCGCTGACCATGGCGCATTATACCCGCGCCGACATTCCCTTTCACTGCGCCCTGGCGGACGCCTTCACGATCTGCGACGCCTTCTTCTGCTCCACGCCCAGCGCCACCAATCCCAACCGCATCCATCTGATGACGGGCACCCCCGACCCGTTCGGCAGGGCGGGCGGCCCGGTGCTGAAACAGCCGGCGGAGGGACCGGACTTCCAGCCGCTGAATGGGCCGCCCTTCTCCTGGACCACCTATCCCGAGCGCCTGGAACAGGCCGGCATCTCCTGGTGCGTCTATCAGGGGGTGGACGCGGACGGCCCCTTCACCATCGACGTCCAGGACATGATCCGGCCGCGGCATCGCCCGGCGGTGGATGAGAACGACGGTGTCAGCTGCTTCAACGCCCTGCGCTTCTTCACGCAGTTCGCCCACGCCCCGGTGGGGTCGCCGCTGCACGCCAAGGCGATGACCCGCCGGCCGCCCAGCGTCTTCGCCGCCGATGCCAAGGCGGGCCGCCTGCCTGCCGTCTCCTGGCTGATGCCACCGCACAACCACTCCGAACATCCGCGCTATGCCCCGCTGGACGGGGCCGCCTATATCGCCACGGTGCTGGAGGCGCTGACCGCCAATCCGGAAACGTGGCGCCACACCGCGCTGTTCGTGCTGTACGATGAGAATGACGGCTTTTTCGACCATGTCCTGCCACCGGCCCCGCCGGCGGGGCCGAGCGGCGGCCTGTCGAACGTGGACCTGACGGGCGAAATCAACGCCGGCGATGGCCAGCCCTTCGGCCTGGGCGCCCGGGTGCCCATGATCGTCGTTTCCCCGTGGACCACGGGCGGCGCCGTCTGCTCGGAAGTGTTCGACCACACCTCGGTCCTGCGCTTCCTGGAGGCACGGTTCGGGGTGGCGGAGCCCAACATCAGCCCCTGGCGCCGGGCGGTGTGCGGCGACCTGACCAGCGCCTTCGACTTCGCGCAGGCGGCGCAGGCACCGGCGGCCCTGCCGGATACGCGCGGCTACCGAGCCGAGGTGGAGGCGCAGGCCCACCGGCCGGAACCGATACCCCGCCGTCACGACACGCCATTGCCGCAGGAACCCGGCCAGCGCCCGCTGCGGCCCACGCCATATGACTTGGCGGTGGATCTGGTCGCGGCGCTGGGGCGGCCTCCCTCTCTGGTCTTCCACAACCGGGGCCGGGCCGCCGCCGTTTTCCATGTCTTCGACCGCCTGATGCCCGGCGCCGGCCCGGCGCGGCACACGGTGGCCCCGGGCACCAGCCTGCCCACCCCGGTACCGCTCAAGGCCGGACAGGGGTGCGATGTGCTGGTGCTGGGCCCCAACGGCTTCCTGCGCCATCTCACGGCCGGCCCGGACATGGCTGGCCGCTTGTCCCTGTCGGCCATACCCAACGCGGCCGACATGACGCTGACCCTGACAGTGCATAACCATGGTGGCGAGACGGTGCGATGGCACCTCGCTGACGGCGCCTACGGGGCCGCACCCGTCACGGCGACGGTCGCGGCCGGGGCATCCCAGGTCCTGTCCTGGCTCAGCGCCGCCCATGACGGATGGTACGACGCCACGGCGACCCTGACGGGCCCCGGGGGGCAGTTGAGCTGGCGCCTGGCCGGCCATATCGAAACCGGCCAGTCGAGCCGGTCCGATCCGGCGTGGGGGGTCTCGAGCTGAAAGGTTGGTACGTCCCGCCCGTCGTTCTGACATAAATGCGCGGATGTATGCGGTGCCGGTCCGCCAGCAGGATAGCCTCACGCACGGGCGGCGACAGCGTGGCGCTGGGCCAGCCACCCCGCCCTTCCTGCGCCGCTTCTTCTGATCACGGAAACTCGTTTCCGATAGCCACGTACTGGAAGGAAGCGGCTACCAGCACCATGAGATGCCACAGGACGTTATGATAACGCACGCGGTGCGCCAGATAGACGCCGACGCCTAGCGTATAGGTCAGCGCGCCGGCACCAATCCATGGCCCAGTGTCGGCCAGCAAGCGGCCGGACAGCGCGGGGATCAGGGGCAGGCCGATCCAGCCCAGGCAAACATAGAGGATGAGGCCCAGCCGTTCATGGCGGCGGGGCCACCCCAGCTTCAACAGGATGCCCGCCGTGGCGACGCCCCAGACAATGCCAAGGGCCACGGCGGCCGTCACCGCCGGCAGACGTGTCAGCAAGGGGGTGTAGGTACCGGCGATGGCGGCGTAGATGAAGGCATGGTCCAGCCGCCGCAGATAGTCCTTGAGCCACCCGCCGCCCATCAAATTATAAGCCGCGGACGCGGTGAACATTCCCGCCATGGCCAAGGCGTAGATGGCCACGGCCGTCAAGCTGCCGGCGCCGAGGGACTCTGAGCGCGACAGGACCAGCCAGGCACCTCCCGACCATCCGGCCGTCACGCCCAGCAGGTGGACGACGGCATCGGCGGCGTACTCACGACGGCTGTAGACGGAACAGCGGAGATGGTCGGGGTGGGTATCGATGGCGTCCCCCCTGAAGGAACGGGCCCCCGTCAGCGGCGGCGGGGTGGGGGACGGCGGGCGGGGGCGGCGGACCCGGGCCGCTCGTCCTTATGCCGGTAGGTGATGCGCCCCTTGGTCAGGTCGTAGGGCGTCATTTCCACCGTGACGCGGTCACCCGCCAGCGACCGGATTCGGCTCTTGCGCATCTTGCCGGCGGTGTAGGCGATGATCTCATGCCCGTTTTCCAGCTTCACGCGGAAGCGGCCATCGGGCAGCGCCTCTTCGACATAGCCGTCGAATTCGAGAAATTCTTCCTTGGCCATTGCATCCTCCCAGATAGGAAAAAGGCGGCGGCACGCCTAGGCATGCCGCCGCCGCTCGTCCAGATGAGGAGGAGGTCAGATGGCGCGCAGGTTCTCCGCCGCGGTCTTACCCTTGCGCGGGTCGCGGACGGAGTCGAAGCTGACCTTCTGGCCTTCGTTCAGGCCGCTGAGGCCGGCGCGCTCAACGGCGGAGATGTGGACGAAAACGTCGGCGGAGCCATCCTCGGGCTGGATGAAACCAAAGCCCTTGGTGCTGTTGAACCACTTGACGGTACCGGTGGACATGGGATGCCTTCTGGGATTTTTCCCGTTCGGAGCTGCCCGGCGCGAGAGTGCGGACGGGCATCAAAGTCACGACAGGGAACAGAACCGGCGTCAGCCGGTAGATAGCCCAGTAGCAAAGTCGACCCTGTCAGCATCTACCTCGCAGCGCCAAACCACAAGCATTAACGCACACTCTTCAGGACATGGCTGCACCCCGCGCCCTCTCCTGCCATGGGTATTGTGGCAACGGAATTCCGCACTATGACGGGCATGTTCGCCTTCAACCGGCCGCTCTTGCTGACCGAGGGGCCTGCTTTTTTTATGTAGGATCCACTCCGGACGTGTCCATCTGAAGCGGTCGCACTTTAGACCCCCAAACGGCGCAGGTCGGCGTCGACGGCGGCGGCGTAGGCTGGGCCGAAGAGCCGCAAATGGACCAGCAGCGGCCAGAGCCGGTAGACCGGCAGCCGCTCGCGCCACCCGGGCTCCAAGGCCAAGGCGTCAAAGAACGACACCGGCGGATGGTCAAACAGGGTCAGCATGGCCGCGTCCACCTCGCGGTCACCGACGTAACAGGCCGGATCGATCAGGCCGGAGACGCGGGTCCCGGACACCAGCACATTGCCGCCCCATAGGTCGCCATGCAGCAGCGACGCCGGCGGGCATCGCGGAACGTGATCGCCCAGCCGTTCGGCCAATTGCTCGATACGGGAGCCGAGACCGGCATCGACATGAGCGATGTGGCAGCGCAGCCGCTGCTCCGCCCAGAAGCCAGGCCAGTCTTCGGCGCGGCGATTGGGCATGGCCACAGAGCCCAGGCAATGGTCATGGGACCAGCCATAGGGCTCATCGGCGGGCGCGTGCAGCCGGTTCAGGCAGGCGGCCAGATCGTCCCAGGCCGCCGCCGGCGTGCCGTCAGCGGGCAGCTTTTCCATCACCAGCCAGCCGCCATCCGCCGCCAGCACCGCCGGTGCCGGAACGCCCGTGGCGGCAATGGCCCGCAGCATGGCGCCTTCCCGTCCGGCGCCGTCGCCGTGTTTGGCGACCACGCACGCGCCATCCGACAGCGTCAGCTCATAGACAACGGAGAGATCGCCCCCCGCCAGACGGCGCAGAGACAGTACGCGCCGCCCTAGCAGGCCGGATAAGCGGTCCTTCAAGGCATCCATGTCACCCCTCATCCGTCACAGGCCTGAAAGAGTAAACAACCAGGCGGCCCAGATCCCCAGGGCCAGGCAGGGCCCAAAGGGGATGGGCGTGGCCGCGTCCACGCGCCGGCCGGCCAGGCGCAGCGCCGCCATCGCCAGCAGGCCGGCCAAGGCGGCGGTCAGCAGCACCTGGGGCAAGGCGGCGGGGCCGACCCACGCCCCGCCGGCGGCCAACAGCTTGGCATCCCCCCGGCCGATGCCGTCACGGCCCCGGAAGCGGCGGTACAGAACCTCCAGCAACACCAGGCCGGCATAGGCCGCCGCCGCCGCCGCCAGCCGGTCGATGGGCAAACGCCCGTCCTGCACCCATGCCACCAGAATGCCGGCGGCGGCCAGCGGCAGGGTCAGCACGTCGGGCAGGATCATGTGGCGCAGGTCGATCCACGCCAAAGCCAGCAAGACCCAACCCAGGCCCGCCCCCGCGCAGAGCGTCAGGGAATCCAAAGGCATCAGGAAGGCCAGGCACAGGGGCGGCAGGACGGCCGCCAGCTCGATCGCCGGGTGGAAGGCGTCGATAGGCGCCGCGCAGTGCCGGCACCGTCCCCTGGACCATAGGTAGGAGAGGACGGGCACCAGGGAGGCCGGACCCAGCGTATGGCCGCACCGGTCGCACGCCGACCGCCCCCAGACGACGGACCGCCCTTCCGGCAGCCGGGTCACGACCACCCCCAGAAAGCTGCCGACGAAGGGGGCGGCGATCAGCAATGTCCAAAGGGTGATGATGTCCACTTTCCCGTTTCCCAACGCGTCCCGGGACTCCATGGGACCGCCCGCCATACCCCTCCGATTCGCAAGGGATTTCAACAGCCAATCGGCACCGGCAGCTGGAAATGAGCCGTTAACGCCGCTGAAACGGCGCCACACTTTTGAATCTTTCAAAATTTTAAGTACAGGTTCGATGTCACCGGTTACCTGTCCGGATAGACGACACACCCATCCTTTCGATGGCTTGCGCACGACCGCAGCACATTCCTGCGTTCCAGGTAACAATGTATACCGTTGCATCATGTTTAAAGTTGTAAGCGAGAGCTTTCCCCTTTTGGACAGTTACATTCGAATTTTGTAACCATTGCGGCCATATGAAATCAGAACATGCGGCAGTAACGTTGAGAACGACATCGATAACATTTTAGGAATTAACCACTTCTTTGACTCGACAGTGCGGGATTATACAGCCTCCCGAAGAAACGCGCCCGCTCAGGCGGCGCTACTGCAAGAGAAGACGGGGCATGTCTCTCGCAAGTTGGGGGCTTAAAATGACAGCTCGTGCCTTGCTCGCGTCCTTAGGGGCGCTGAGGGTTTTGTTTGTCGGGTTAATTATTAGCGGTATTTTAGGAATGTCCGCTGCATGGGCGGATAACGGCACTGCATTGCCGCCGTCCAACCGCATCTCCATCAACCTGGGAGAAACGCCATGGCGCTTCCTGAAGGACAGCGACCCGGCCAACGCCATGGATCCCGCCTATAACGACACCCCCAGCAACCCTAATCCGAACGAGGTATGGACTTCGGTCGGCGTGCCCCATTCTCCCAGCGACAACGACACCTTCCTGAATCTGAAGTCCGGTGGCGGCCAGGGTCAGCTGACGGGCAACATCACCTGGTACCGCAAGCACTTCTCGCTGGATAACGCCTACAAGACCCGCAAGATCTTCGTGGAGTTCGAGGGCGCGCACATGGGCGCCCGCGTCTTCATCAACGGCCATTTCATCCCGGGCAACAGCCTGGTGAATCCCAACGCCACCCACGTCGTTGGCTTCGTGCCGTTCATCGTCGACATCACGGACTATGTGAAGTTCGACGGCGCCGACAACGTGCTGGCGGTCAAGGTGGCGCGCGGCGACACCTTCTTCACCAACCCCAATTTCTCCGGCGCCTTCCGCTTCGGCCAGGCCGACAGCGGGCTGTTCCGCCCGGTGTGGATGTACATCACCGATCGGGTGCACATCCCGCGCAACACTTACGCCGTGCTGAACACCTGGGGCACCTACGTCTCCACGCTCAGCGCCAGCGACGCATCAGCCACCGTTCGGGTGCAGACCAACGTCGCCAATGAGTACGCCAACGCCCAGACGGTGACGCTGAACACCCAGATCGTGGACGCGTCGGGCAACGTGGTGGCGTCCGCCCAGGACACCAAGACGCTGGCCTCGGCGCCGCTGCCCGCCGTGCCGGCGCAGAACGCGCCTGAAACGGCCCCGCCACCCGCCACCTTCGACCAGACGCTGACGGTCGACCACCCCACCCTCTGGTACCCGAACAACAGCCAGTGGGGCCGCCCCTACATGTACACGGTGGTGCACACCGTCAGCGTGGACGGCGTCGTGGTCGACGCCACCACCACGCCGCTGGGCATCCGCACCATCGCCTGGGACCAGAACTTCCCCATCATCAACGGCCACGCCCATTACCTGTGGGGCGCGTCGGGCCGCTACGACTACCCCGCCCTGGGATCCGCCGTGCCGGAGGAACAGCAGTGGCGCGACGTGGCCCTGCTGGCCAACGCCGGCGGCAGCCTGTACCGCCCGGGCCATTCCGCCCAGGGGCCGGAGTTCCTGGCCGCCGCCGATGCCTTTGGCGTAATGATGGTCCAGCCCAGCGGCGATGGTGAGAACGGCTTCGCCCACCTGTGCCCCGGCGACACCTATGTCGGCAACTGCACCGCCTCCACCCTCGACATCGAGATGAAGAAGGAGGTGCACCGTGACATGATCGTGCACGACCGCAACAACCCGTCCGTGCTGGCGTGGGAGGCGGACAACGGCGTCACGGACACCGGCTTCGCCCGCGCCCTGAAGTCCCTGTCGGAAACCTGGGACCCGGTCCTGACCCGCGCCCAGTCCGACCGCACGCCCGATGCCGCCAACGGCGACATCCTGGGCTGCTCGGGCGATGGCTGCGATATCGGCGTGAAGCGCGACAACCCCAACGTTCCGGCCTGGGGCTCGGAATACTGGGACAACGGCGTCGGCCGCGACCTTTATGACTTCGAACTGCCCTTCGCCGCGCTGTACATGAAGCAGTGGGTGCAGAGCGTGGCCATGAAGTCCTTCGGCATGGCCCACTGGTACCTGGCCGACACGCCCGGCGAGATCGTGACCCAGGTGGACGGCCCCGGCTCGCCCACCGGTTCCGCCAGCGGCCACACCCCGGAAAGCATCCGCGGCAACGGCGCCTCGATGATGGACGCCAACCGCATTCCCCGCCTGCTCTACTACATCTACCAGGCGGCCTGGACCCCATACGACACCCGGCCGGTCGTGAAGCTGGCCTATCACTGGAACCGCGTGGGCCAGGTGCGGGTCAACGCCTTCTCCAACTGCCCGTCCGTGCGCCTGCTGCTGAACGGCCAGCGCCAGGGCGGCGACATGACGCCCAACCCGCTGACCAGCGACGTCAGCCCGGACATGACCCAGAACACCACCCTGCTGCCCACGCAGGTGCATTGGGACGTGATGTGGGCCGCGGGCACCCTGACCGCCCAGTGCCTGGACGCCAACGCCCGCGTGGTGCTGGACGCCTCCGGCAACCCCATCCAGGACACCCAGGTCACCGCCGGCACGCCGGACCACATCCGCCTGACCGTCACCCCGGAACTGGTTCGCCCCAGCGGCCAGCCCTTCGCCGTGCAGGCCAACGGCACCGACGCCGCCTTCATCACGGCGGAGGTGGTGGATGCCAATAATGTGCGCGTCCCCAACGTTTCCCCCACCCTGACCTTCGCGGTCAGCGGGCCCGGCACCTACCGCGGCGGCGCCGACCATTACGTCAACGACGGCCAACCCGACAGCTATCACGCCCCGGGCGACCCCAACCTGACGGCAGAGGGCGGCGTCACCCGCATCGCCGTGCGCGCCCAGTTCACCCCCGGCACCGTGACGGTCACCGCCACGGCACCCGGCCTGGGCGCCGGTACCGCCAGCTTCCAGACCGTGCCCACCACCGGGCCCAGCCTGGGCGTCAACGGCAACCTGTCCGTCCCAGCCACGCCGGCCGGCCAGCTGTCCATCGTCACCCCACCCCAGGACCAGACCGTCACCGTCGGTCAGACGGCGACCTTCACGGTGCTGAGCGCGGGGGCGGCGCCCCTGAGCTACCAATGGCAGCGGGGTGGCGTCGCCATCCCCGGCGCCACCAGCTACAGCTACACCACCCCCGCCACCAGCCTGGGCGACAACGGCGCCGCCTACAGCGTCATCGTCTCCAACGCTTCGGGCGCCAGCGTTACCTCCACGGCGGCCTTGCTGACCGTGGTGCCGCCCACCGTGCCCACCGTGCTGACCCAGCCCAAGGGGGCAACGGTCATCGCCGGCCAGAACGCCAGCTTCAGCGTCCAGGCCAACGGATCGCCCGTGCTGAAGTACCAATGGTTCAAGAACAAGACCGCCATCGATGGCGCCACAGGGTCGATCTACAACACGCCCGTGCTGACGCTGGCCGACAACGGCGCCAGCTACACCGTGGTGGTCACCAACACGGCGGGCAGCGTCACCTCCGACGCCGCCGTCCTGACCGTGGGGGCCGCCACCCCGCCCACCATCCTGACCCCGCCCGCCAGCCAGGCGGTGCCGGTGAACCAGACGGTGGTACTGTCGGTCCTGGCCTCGGGCACGGCGCCGCTGCATTACCAGTGGACGCATGACGGCGTGGCCGTCGGCCCCGACGCGGCCAACTTCGTCATCCCGTCGGTGCAGACGGGCGACGCCGGCGCCTACACGGTCACCGTCACCAACGTGGCGGGCACCATCACCTCCAAGCCCGCCGCCACCCTGTCGGTCAGCGGCAGCAACGGCACCAACCTGGCCCAGGGCAAGACGCCGCTGGAAAGCAGCGAGCAGAACGGCGGCCTGACCGCCAAGTACGCCTTCGACGGCAACGCCACCACCCGCTGGTCCTCCGCCCCGCAGATCGACCCGTCCTGGGTGGGCGTGGACCTGGGCTCCCTCCAGACCTTCGACGAGGTTGTCCTGGTGTGGGAGAACGCCTACGCCACGGAATACCAAATCCAGGTTTCCAACGACGAGGGCGACAACAAGACCTGGACCACCGTGTACCCGGCGGACGGCAGCATGGCCGTGGGCCACGGCGGCACGGAAACCCTGGCCTTCCCCAGCACCACCGCCCGCTTCGTGCGCATGCTGGGCAACAAGCGCGCCACGGACTACGGCTACAGCCTGTTCGAGTTCCAGGTCTACGACGTGCCCCAGTGCGGCACGGCAACGGAGCGCTACACCCTGCAGCCGGCCAAGTCGGGCACCTATGTCTCGCCCATCGCCGGCATCCCCAACGGGCCTTTTGTGCCCACCGTGGTCGACAACGTCAGCGGCCTGACCTGGCAGCAGTACGTGACCACCTTCACCCAGGCCGGCGCCCAGTTCACCCGGCCGGTGGCCGAGCAGTACTGCGCCTCCGTAGGCATGCGCGTCCCCACCCAGGACGAGGCGCTGACCATCGCCGGCAACAACTATTCGGCCTGCGCCTTCCCCAACCCCTGGACCACCTGGACCGAAACCGACGTGGCGGGTGAGACCGACCGGTCCTACTTCGTCTCCTCGGCCGGCCAGTCGTCCTCGCAGATCACCGACAACTCGCCAGGCTGGGCCCTGTGCGTGGTGGGCAAGCCGCTGGCCGCCCCCACCATCACGGCGCAGCCCGCCAACCAGACGGCGCCGCTGGGCGGCACCGCCACCTTCACCGTCGGCGTCGGCGGCCCCGGCCCCTTCAGCTACCAGTGGCTGGAGAACGGCGCGCCCATCGGCATCACCACGGTTCCCACCTTCACCACCGCACCCTTGCAGGCGACCGATGACGGCGCGTCCTTCAGCGTCATCGTCAGCAACGGCGGCGGCAGCGCCACCAGTGCCACGGCCACCCTCACCCTGAACGGCACCGCCGGCGACGGTAACGGCAACACCGGTAATGGCGGCAACGGCAACACCGGCGGCAACACCGGGGGCGGCAACAACAATGGCGGGGGCAATAACGGCGGCGGCAACGCCGATCCGCTGGCGCCGCCCACCAAGTCCCCGGCATCGGACCTGGCCGCCGGCAAGAAGGCCACGGCCACCAGCGACCAGGGCGACGGCTATCCCGCGTCGGCCGCGGTGGACGGCGACCTCAACTCCCGCTGGTCGTCCGGCTTCAGCGACACGGAATCGATCACGGTCGATCTCGGTGCCGTCCAGACCGTGGACCGCGTGGTCCTGCGCTGGGAAGCCGCTTACGGCGTGGGTTATCTGATCGAGGTGTCGACGGACAACAAGTCCTGGAAGACGGTGCACACCGAAACCCAGGGCAAGGGCGGGGTCGATGACATCCGCTTCGACGCCACCCAGGCGCAGTTCGTGCGGATGAGCGGCACCAAGCGCTCCAGCCAGTACGGCTACAGCCTGTTCGAGTTCGAGGTCTACAACACCGCCACCACGCCGCAGTACACCCTGACCGCCACGGCCGGGGCCAACGGCGCCATCCTGCCCGGCACGGTGTCGGTCCTGGCCGGCGCCAGCCAAACCTTCACCTTCCAGCCGGCCAACGGCTTCGCTGCCACCGGCGTGACGGCGGACGGCCAGAGCGTGGGGCAGGTGGCCAGCTACACCTTCACCAACATCCAGGCCGCCCACACCGTGGCCGCCACGTTCAGCGTCTCTTCGGCGGCGGTGGACCTGGCCTTGCACCAGCCGGCCACCTCCAGCGAGCTGGAGAACGCGGGCTACCCCGCCGGCAACGCGGTCGACGGCGACCCCAACACCCGCTGGTCGTCCGCCGTCGGGCCCACCGCGTGGTTGCAGGTGGATTTGGGCACGCCCAAGGCCTTCAACCGCGTGGTGCTGAGCTGGGAGAACGCCTACGCCGTGGGCTATCAGGTCCAGGTGTCCAACGTGGGTGGTGCTGATGACCAGAACTGGACCACGGTCCATCCCGAAACCAACGGCAAGGGCGGGATCGAGGACATCACCTTCACCGAAGTGACCGCCCAGTATGTGCGCCTGAAGCTGACCCAGCGGTCCGGCCCCTACGGCTACAGCCTCTGGTCCTTCCAGGTGTACGACATGCCGACCCCGCCGACGCTGACGGCCCAGCCCGCCAACGTCACGGTGATGGCCGGCCAGACCGCGCAGTTCACCGTGGCCGCCACCGGCACCGCCCCCTTCACCTACCAGTGGTACGTGAACGGGCAGCTGGCGGCGACCACCGATGCCCCCCTGTTCACCACCAAGAGCCTGACCACCGCCGACAGCGGCACCACCGTCAGCGTCGTCATCAGCAACGTGGCCGGCACCGTCACCAGCGGCAGCGCCACGGTGACGGTGACCGCCCCGCCCCAAACGGGGACCGGTTCGGGTGACACGGGTAATGGAAACACCGGTAACGGCAACACGGGCACCGGGGGCACGCCGCCGGTCTCCACCAACGCCAACCTGGCCCTGGGCGTCACCATGACGGCCAGCGGCACGGAGAATGACGGCTACCCCGCCGGCAACGCCGCCGACGGCAGCACCAACTCGCGCTTCTCCTCCAACTTCGACGACCAGGCTTGGCTGCAGGCCGACCTGGGCGCGGTGCGGGCGCTGAACCGGATGGTCCTGCGGTGGGAAAACGCCTACGGCGTGGGCTACGTGATCCAGACCTCCGCGGACGGCAAGTCCTGGAACGACGCCTACACCCAGACCAACGGCAAGGGCGGGGACGAGGATCTGTCCTTCGCCACCGTGAACGCCCGTTATGTCCGCCTGCAGGGGGTGAAGCGCTCTTCCGGCTACGGCTACAGCCTGTTTGAGTTCGAGGTCTACAACACCGCCAGCACGCCCCGCTTCACCGTCACGGCGACGGCGGGCGACAACGGCGCCATCACCCCGGCCGGCGCCACCCAGGTGCTGCAGGGGGCCGACCCGCACTACACCTTCACCGCGGCCGACGGCTTTGTCGTCACCAAGGTGGCGGTGGACGGGCAGGACATCGGTCCCCAGGCCGGCTACACGTTCACCAACGTCCTGGGGCCGCACAGCCTGGCCGTCACCTTCGGTCCGGCCTCGGCCGGCGTCGACCTGGCGGCCGGCAAGGCGGCCACCGCCAGCGGGGTGGAGAATGACGGCTACCCTGCCGGCAACGCGGTGGACGGCAACCCCAACACCCGCTGGTCCTCCGCCTTCGTCGATCCGTCGTGGATCGCCATCGACCTGGGATCCCCACAAACCTTCAACCGCGTGGTCCTGAGCTGGGAAAACGCGCACGGCATCGCCTACCTGATCCAGGTGTCAAACGTGGGCGGCACCGACGACAAGGACTGGACCACCGTCTACACCCAGGCCGCCGGCAAGGGCGGGGTGGAGGATCTGGGCTTCACCCCCGTGACCGCCCGCTACGTCCGCCTGCTGGGCACGCAGCGGTCCAGCCCCTACGGCTACAGCCTGTTCAGCTTCCAGGTGTTCAACAACCAGGCGGACCAGGCGCCCACCATCACCAGTCAGCCGCAAAACCAGACCGTGGGCCTGGGCCAGAGCGCCAGCTTCTCGGTCACGGTCAGCGGCACGGGCCCCTTCACCTACCAGTGGCAGCGCAACGGGGCCGATATCGCCGGCGCCACCAGCGCCAGCTACAGCACGCCGGCCACCACCAGCGCCGACGACAACGCCCAATATGCCGTCGTCGTGACGGGTCCGCAGGGCACGAAGGTGACCAGCACCCCGGCCATCCTGACGGTCAACGCCAGCGGCCTGCCCTACACGGTCTTCCCCGGCTTCGTCGGTGTCGACCTGCAGAACAACACCCACGGCGCCTACAGCGACGATCAGGTGTACGTGGCCGTCATCGGCCGCGACCCGGCCACGGGGCAGTTCGCCTGGCTGAAGCCGGACGGCACCCTGACGGCTGCCAGTGCCGCCGACAATGACGGCGCCGGCCACCTGACCAAGAACGGCCAGAACTACAGCAACTACTTCTTCACCCTGGCCCAAGCCAAGCAGCTGAAGCTGCCCAGGATGGACAGCGGCCGCGTGTTTATCGCCCTGGGTGAGCCGCTGTACATCAAGATCCTGATGGATGCGAACAACCAGGTCGGTTACGCGGGGCCCAACCCGCTGAACGGCACGGACCCCAACATCAACGTCTATTACGACTGGTACGAATTCACCTACAACCGCGACGGCCTGTGGATCAACACCACCCAGGTGGACCAATTCGGCCTGCCGTTGCTGCTGGACGTGTACGGTGCCAACAACACCTTCCACAAGCAGACCGGCATCAACCAAAGCCGTTCCGCCCTGTATGACGCCTATGTCGCGGAGACGCCGGCGGCCTTCCATTCGGCCCCGCTGTCGCCCTACCGCATCATGGCGCCGTACAACAGCACCTTCGACGTGGGCCAGGCCAACGCCACCTACTTCGACGGCTACATCGACCAGATCTGGGCGTTCTACGCCACCAACACCCTGACCATCGACATGTGGGGCGGCGCCCGCCGCTTTGTCGGTCAAGTCCAGGGCGGACAGATGGTGTTCAGCGAGGTCGACCTGAAGAACGGCGCCTACGTCGGCGGCAGCTACATCGTGAACAAGCCGACGACGCAGGACGTGCTGCGCGGGGCCGGGGCCCTGCACGCCGGCAACGATACCGAGCTGGCGCTGGAGGCCCAGCTGTGCGCGGCCTTCAACCGCCACATCACCGACAACGCCGGGGCCTGGGCCACGCCGTCGGTCTGGTACAGCGCGGCGCCGGCCAACTTCTACGCCAAGTTCTGGCACGACCACAGCGTCGGCGGCCTGGCCTACGGCTTCGCCTACGACGACGTGTCGGACCAGAGCTCCACCATCACCACCGACAAGCCGGAGCACGCGGTGTTCGGCATCGGCTGGTGACGGCGGCAACGTCAAGCAACCGAAAGGACGGCGGCGCCTGAAAAGGCGTCGCCGCTTCTTCGCATTTCAGGACCAGTGATTTAGGGGTCGAGGATGAGGGGATTTGAGAACAGGGCGCGCGAGCGGGGTTTCACCCTGCTGGAACTGCTGGTCGTGGTGCTGATCATCGGCCTGCTGGCCTCTTACGTCGGGCCCAAGTACTTCTCGCAGGTATCGAAGTCCGAGGTGACGACGGCCAAGGCGCAGATCGAGGCCTATGCCAAGGCCGTCGATAATTTCCGCCTGGACGTGGGCCGCTTCCCCACGACGGAGGAAGGGCTGGCGGCCCTGATGACCCGGCCGGCCACCGACGGCGACAAATGGAACGGCCCCTACCTGCGCAAGGACGTGATCCCAGACCCTTGGGGCCACCCCTACCTTTATCGCTCCCCCGGAGAGAAGGGCGAGTTCGCCATCACCTCCTACGGGCGCGACGGACAGCCCGGCGGCAGCGGCCCCGACGCCGACATCAGCAACGAGTAGGCCGCCAGGCGGGGATCATTTCGAATGCGGTATGAGGTCCGGGCGCTGTCGCCCGATCACCTGATGACCCAGCTGGTCCTGGATGCCCAGGATGAGGACGACGCGCGCCGCCAGACGGCGACGCGCGGCCTGGCCGTGGCCGAGGTGCGGCCGGCCAAGGGCCTTCGCGTGCCCGCGGCCCTTGGGGGAGCGACCGCCCGCCAGTGGTCGCTGGTGCTGTTCAGCCAGGAGCTGCTGGCCCTGCTGCGTGCCGGCCTGTCCATCGTCGAGGGGCTGGAGGCGCTGCTGGAGAAGGAGGCGAACGAAACCGCACGCGCCATCCTGCAGCGCCTGCTGGCCGGCCTGCGCGACGGCAAGCGCCTGTCGGTCGTGCTGGCGGAACAGCCGGCGCACTTTCCCCCCCTCTATGTCGGCATCGTCCGCGCGGCGGAGGGGACCAGCGACCTGCCCCGCTCGCTCGCCCGCTATCTCGACTATCGCCAGCGGGTGGACGGCGTGCGCGGCAAGGTGGTCAGCGCCGCCATCTATCCCTGCATCCTGGCCCTGGTGGGCGGGGCCGTGTCCTTCTTTCTGGTGGGCTACGTCGTTCCCAGCTTCGCCCAGATCTACCAGGGCACCGGCCGTTCACTGCCCTTCCTGTCGCGCCTGCTGATGGACTGGGGCCGCTTCGCCGGAGCGCATTCCGCACCGCTGGCGGCGGGCATCGTCGCCCTGGCCGCCCTGCTCGCCCTCGGTGTCCGGCACACCGTTCGGCGCGGTGGCGTGGGCCGGCTGCTGGCGGTCATCCCCGGCATGGCGGCGCGGGTGCGGATTTATGAGCTGTCGCGCCTCTATCTCACCATGGGCATGCTGCTGGAAGGCGGCATCACCGTGGTCGCGGCCATGGCGTCTATCCAGGGCATGATGTCGGCCGACGTGGCCGCCCGCCTGCGGCTGGCCAGCGACGCCGTGCAGGCCGGCACGCCCCTGTCCGACGCCTTCGAGGCCCAGGGCCTGGCCACGCCCATCTCGCTGCGCATGCTGCGCGTGGGGGAACGCTCGGGCGAACTGGGCGCCATGTTGACCCGCTCCGCCGAGTTCTACGACGGGGAGATCGGGCGCTGGATCGACCGCTTCACCCGCATCTTCGAACCGCTGCTCATGGCCGCCATCGGCATCATCGTCGGCGCCATCGTCGTGCTGCTCTACATGCCCATCTTCGACCTGGCGGACAGCCTGCAATGAGCCAAGACGCGCCCCTTCTAGCATTGGATGACGAAGCCCTGCTGCGCCAGGCGCGGCGGGCCGCCCTGGCCAGCCGGCGCGGCACGCTGGCGGAGTTCGAGGCCCTGGCCGGCGGGGAACCGCGCCAGCGCCTGCACCGCCTGGGCCAGGTGTTGGGCCTGCCCGTGCTGGAGACGGCGGCCATGCTGGCTCTGACGCCGGCTCTGGACCTGCTGCCCCTGCCCCGCGCCATGCAGCGCCATTGCGCCCTGCTGCACGCCGAGCGCGGTGGACTGCTGGCCGCGGTCACCGACCCCTTCGACGCCGACCTGCTGACCTGGCTGGAAACCCAGGCGGGGGTGGAGATGGGCGTGGCCCTGGCCCTGCAAGCCGACATCCATGCCTATCTGTCCAAGCTGGAAGAGTCCGTGCGCGCTATGGACAGCGTGGTCCAGGCCGGCGACGGCGACCGCCGCGACGGCCGCACCGCCGCCATCCTGTCCTTCGCCAGCGTCAGCGAGGCCGCCAGCCCGGCGGTGAAGTTGGTCAACTCCACCCTCTACGACGCGCTGAAGGCCGGCGCATCGGACATCCATATGGAAAGCACGGCCACCGGCCTGGCCATCAAGTACCGCGTCGACGGGGTGCTGGACCGGGGCACGGCAATCAATGGCACCGAAACGGCGGAGCAGGTCATCAGCCGCCTGAAGGTGCTGGCAGAGTTGGACATCGCCGAACGCCGCGTGCCGCAGGACGGTAGCTTCCGGGTGGAGGCGGCGGGCCGGGAGATCGACCTGCGCGTCTCCATCATGCCCAGCATCCATGGCGAGGACGCCGTCATCCGCATTCTGGACAAGCGCGCCATGATGGCGGCCTACGGCGCGCTGAGCCTGGAAACGCTGGGCTTCGACGCCGCCTCGCTGGCCATCCTGCGGGAGCTGGCGGAGGAACCCCACGGCATGCTGCTGGTCACCGGCCCCACCGGCTCGGGCAAGACCACCACGCTCTATGCCGCGCTGACGGAAATCCACAACGGGCGCGACAAGATCATCACCATCGAGGATCCGGTGGAATACCAGCTGCCGGGCATCCTCCAGATTCCGGTGAACGAGCGTAAGGGCCTGACCTTCGCCAAGGGCTTGCGCAGCATCCTGCGGCACGATCCCGACAAGATCATGGTGGGCGAGATCCGCGACCGGGAAACGGCGGAGATCGCGGTGCAGTCGGCCCTGACCGGCCATCTGGTGCTGACCACCGTGCACGCCAACAGCGTGTTCGACGTCTTCGGCCGCTTCACCCACATGGGCATCGACCCCTACGCCTTCGTCTCCGCCCTAAACGGCATCTGGGCCCAGCGCCTGATCCGCGTGAACTGCCCCCATTGCGCCACCGACTACGCGCCGGAGGACGGGGAGTTGCAGCGTCTGGGCCTGACGGGGGAAGCCATCGCCGGCTTCCGCTTCCGCCGCGGCCTGGGCTGTGGCGATTGCCGGGGCACGGGCTACAAGGGCCGGCGCGCCATCGCCGAGATCCTAACCCTGACGGATGAGCTGCGCGAGATGGTGGTGGAGAAAAGCCCCATACGCCTGATCAAGGACACGGCCTATCGCAACGGTACGCGCAGCCTGCGCGACGTGGCCATGGCCCTGGCGCGGGAGGGCACCACCACCCTGGCCGAGGTCAAGCGGGTGACCCAGCATGCGTAAGCCCACCCTCCCCTCCCTCACCCGTTTCCTGGGCGGCCGGCTGGAGCTGACGCTGACCCGTGCCAGCCTGTCGCTGGCCCTGCGGCGCACGGCTTGGGGGGCTCCCGTTTCCGTGGCGGAGCTGCCGTTGGCCAGCACCTTTCACCCGGACATGCTGGCTCCCGCCCTGGCGGCAGGCCATCTTGCCGGCCTGCCGCTGTCAGTCACGCTGGGTGACGATCTGGTCCGGCTGTTCATGGTGGCGCCGCCTGGCAACGCGCGCGGCCTGGGCGACATCCGCGCCGTCGCGGCGTTGCGTTTCCAGCGCCTATACGGCGATGACCCGTCCGCCTGGCGCCTGACCTTCGACGGGGCGGTGGACCGGCCCTTCCTGGCCTGCGCCATGCCGCAGGCGTTACACGCCAAGCTGCTGGACCTGGCCCGAACGCACCGGCTGGCGCTGACCGCCATCACCCCGCGCTTCGTCACCGCCTGGAATGCTGAACACCGGCGGCTGGACGGTGCCTGGCTGGGCGTGGCGCAGGAGGGCGGCATCACCCTGGGCTGTGTGGATGTTCCGCCTGGCGGGGGTGCCGCCGGCCTGATGGCGGTGCATCGTCTGGCCCTGCCGCCGGGGGCGGACGCGCGCTGGCTGCGCGATCAACTGCGCACCGTCGCGCTGCGCCATGGCCTGGCGGACCCGGTGGCCGTCAAGCTGGTAGGGCGGCCCCTTCCCGGGCTGGCCGCGCCCACCGCAGGCACACCCATGCTCAGCTGGCAGGTCCCGGCGGCACGGCCCACCGCGGCCCAGGCGTTCTCCTATCTCTTCGGTTGGGGGCCGCGCGCGGGATGAGACGGCAGAGCATCAATTTCGCCCCTGCGAGCTACACGCGGCTGAAGCAGGAAACCCCCGCCGCCGCCAAGCTGCTGGGCATCATCGGCCTGGGCCTCTGCCTGGCGGCGGCACTGGAGGCACGGAACCGGCTGGACCGCCTGGCGGCCCTGGATCGGGCCGTCGCCCAAGCCGAAGGCGATCTGGCGGCGCGCGCGCGCGGCCGGGCCCCAGTGGCCGACATCCCCATCCCCGAAGCGCAGGCCACGGCGGTGAACGCCGCCGTGCGGCAGCTGAACCTGCCCTGGCGCGGCGTGCTGGACGCGGTAGAGGCCGGCACCCCCAAGACAATCGCCCTGCTGGCGCTGGAGCCCGACGTGCGGCGCGGCCTGGTCCGTATCGAGGCGGAAGCGGCGGATGGTGAAGCCATGCTGGCCTACGTGAAGCAATTGAAACAGCAACCCCTGCTGGCCGGCGCCGTGCTGGTGAAGCACCGGGCGGAGGAAAGCCAAGCGCGGCGCCCCCTGCGCTTCCAGATCGAGGCCGGGCTGGCCGGGGGAACGCCATGAGCCTGCTATCGACCCCCGCCCCCACCCTGCTGCTGCGTGCCCGCCTGGCCCTGGGCCGGGCCGGCTGGACCACCCTGCTGGCCATCGCCCTGTTCCTGGCCGGGGCGGCCGCCTTCCTCATCGGCCTGCCCGCCCTCCAGGCGCGGGTGGACGCCCGTCAGGCCGACTTGGCGCAGGTGACGGCCCGCGCGGCCCGGGCCGCGCGGCAGCCCCGGACGGCCGTCGCCCCCCTGCCACCGGCGCAACGCAACCTGCAGGCCTTCTACGACGCGCTGGGCGATGTGCGCTATATCGACCAGGATGTGGCCGTCGTCCTGGATGAGGCCGACCGCCAGGGCCTGACCATCGCCCAGGCGGACTACAAGCTGAGCTATGAGAAGGCCGGCCTCTACCACGTCTACACCATGCAGATGCCGGTGGCGGGCAGCTACGCCGCCATCCGGGCCTTCTGCCAGCAGGTGCTGCTGTCCCTGCCCTATGCCGCCCTGGAAGAGATCAGCGTCAAGCGCGCCGCCATCGGCGACGCGACGGTGGAGGCGCGACTGCGCTTGGCGCTGTACCTCGACGGTCCGACGGACTACGCGCCGGGCAAGGCGGTGGACGGGGGTGCGCGATGAAGGCGCGCCAAGCCCTGATGCTGGCGGCCCTGGCCGCGTCCGCCGGCCTCGCCATCTTCGGCGACCGCACACCCAACGGCAGCGGCGAGACGGTGGAGCCGGCGCCGCGCCCGCAGCCCGCGGCGGCCCCCAAGCCGGCCGCCTCCCCCGCCAAGCACAAGCACGCACCCGCCATCCTGGCCCTGCTGCCCCGTGAGGAGCTGGTGGGGCCGCGCGATGAGGATAGGCCGGCGTCCATCCTGTTCGCGGCGCAGACGCTGGACCGCGCGCCGGCAGCGGTAGCGGCCCAGGCGCCCGTGGCGGCGGCGTCCGGCACGCCGGGACTGCCTTTCACCTACCTGGGCAAGAAGTATGAAAACGCGGCTTGGGAGGTCTACCTGGCCATCGGGGACCAGACCTACTTCGTCCGCGAGGGCACGGTCATCGACCAGAAATATGCGGTCAACCAGATCCGGCCGCCGGTGCTGACGATGACCTATCTACCAACCAAGCAGCAGCAGACGATGACGATCGGCGGGGAAGAGTGATGGGGGTTGTGAGGGGGTGGCGGGCCGCCGCGCGCAAGGGGATTTCCCTGATGCTCAGCGTGGCGCTGACGGCCTGTGCCGGGCATTCCGCCTATCAGGACGGCGTGGACCTGGTGGCCGAAGGCAAGATGGACGACGGCCTGGCCAAGCTGCAGGAGGCCTATCGCCAGGATCCGCGCGACGTGCAGGTGCGCACCGCCTATCTGCAGACGCGGGAACGGGCCCTGACCACGGATGTGGAGCGGGCGGACAAGTTAGCCGCCGCCGGCTCGTACGACGAGGCGCGCGGCCTTTACCGCCACGCCCTCAGCCTCAACGCCAATTACGAGCGCGCGCAGGACGGCTTGGCGGCGCTGGAGGCCCGCGCCCGGCAGGCCGGCTGGATGAACGAGGCCGACGCCCTGCTGTCGCGCGGCCAGGTGGACGCCGCCAGCCAGAAGCTGGCCCGCGTGCTGACGGAGGCGCCGGCCGATCCGCGCGCCCTGGCGCTGAAGCAGGCCATCGACACCCGCCTGGCGGCCAGCACGCCCCAGGCGCGGCTGGCCCAGGTCTACCGCAAGCCCATCACCATCGAGTTCAAGGACGTCAGCCTTAAACAGGTGTTCGAGGTGATCGCCCATACCTCGGGCCTGAACTTCCTGTTCGACAAGGATGTGAAGACGGACCAGCGCACGTCCATCTTCCTGAAGAACAGCACCATCGAGGCGGCGGTGCGCCTGGTGCTGCTGACTAACCAGCTTGAACAGCAGGTGCTGGACGGCAACACGGTCCTGATCTACCCCAACACCCAGGCCAAGCAGAAAGACTATCAGGAGCTGAGCGTCCGCACCTTCTACCTGGCCAACGCCGAGGCCAAGACCATCGCCAACACCCTGAAGACCATCATCAAGGTGCGCGACATCGCGGTGGACGAAAAGCTGAACATGGTCATCGTGCGCGACACGCCCGAGGCCATCCGCATGGCGGAAAAGCTGGTGGCGGTGGAGGACGTGCCGGATCCCGAGGTCATGCTGGATGTGGAGGTGCTGGAGATCCAGCGCAGCAAGCTGCAGAACTTCGGCATCCAATGGCCGGCCTCCGCCAGTTTCCAGCCCTCCCCCCTGGGCAGCCTGACGACGGGCGGCGACAGCTCCTCCAGCGGTTCCTCGGGCGGCAGCAGCGGCAGCGCCAGCACCAGTTCCGCCGTGTCGCTGTATGACCTG
Source organism: Nitrospirillum amazonense (assembly GCF_007828035.1). Classification (GTDB taxonomy): domain Bacteria; phylum Pseudomonadota; class Alphaproteobacteria; order Azospirillales; family Azospirillaceae; genus Nitrospirillum; species Nitrospirillum amazonense. Next base: position 119,923 of record NZ_VITV01000006.1, read on the forward strand.
ACACACCAGACCACGCGCAACATCGGCGTCAGCGTGGGCAGCGCCACGGCCAACGCCAACCTGCAGGACTCCGACGCTCGGCTGCTGACCAACCCGCGCATCCGGGTGCGCAACCATGAGAAGGCCAAGATCCTGATCGGGCAACGGCTGCCCAACATCACCTCCACCGCCACCTCGACCGGATTCCTGTCGCAGTCGGTGAACTACATCGACGTGGGCCTGACCCTGAATGTGGAGCCCACGATCTACCTGGACGACAACGTCGGCATCAAGCTGACGCTGGAGGTCAGCAGCATCATCCGCCAGGTGACGACGCAGACCGGCACCAGCGCCTACGAGATCGGCACCCGCACGGCCAGCACGGCGTTGCGTCTGAAGAATGGGGAAACCGATGTGCTGGCCGGCTTGATCGACAGCCAGGAACGCACCTCGGGCAACAAGCTGCCGGGCCTGGGCGACGTGCCCGTGCTGGGCCGCCTGTTCGGCGCCACGACGGACGACGACCAGAAGACGGAAATCGTCCTGTCCATCACCCCGCATCTGGTGCGCAACCTGCAACGGCCGGACGTGAACGACGCCATGTTCAACGCCGGCACGGAAACCAGCATGCACACCGCCCTGCCCGGTTCCGGCGGCGGCAGCGTTTCCACCACCCCCACCGTCACCACCACCGTGGCCCCGGTGTCGCCCATGCCGCCTGCGGCCCCGAACCCCACCAGCGGAATCAATGGCGGCAACGGTGCGTCCACCACCGGCGGCGGCACGGGTGCGGTGAACGACCTGGGCCTCGGCCTCAGCCAGAATGGCGTGGGCGGCACCGTCGGCGGGGCGGAGGAAGGGGCGGTGGGCGCCGTGCCCGGAGCCGGCACTGCCCAGCTGCAGCTGCAGGGCACCAACCAGGCGACGGTGGGCGGCACCGTCACGGTGAACCTGCTGGCGCAGGCGACGCAGGGGGTCACCAGCTTCCCCGTCACCCTGGGCTTCGATGCCGCCAGGCTGCAGGTCACCAACATCGCGGAAGGGCCGTTCCTGAAGCAGAGCGGCGCCAGCACCAGCTTCTCCAGCCGCCTGGGCAACGGCCAAGTCATCATCGCCGATAGCAGCACCGGGGGGGCCGGCGTCACCAGCCAGGGCGTCCTGGCCACGGTGACCTTCAAGGCGCTGGCCACCGGGCCGGCCAATGTGCAGGTGGCCTCCGCCTCCCCCATCGGGGTGGATGGGGTGCCCGTCACCCTGCTGTCGCCCAGCCCCTACACCGTGCAGATCGCCGCCAAATGACGGGACAACGCACCTCAGAGGCGGGGTTCACGCTGGTGGAGCTGCTGGTCACCCTGGCCATCGTCGGCCTGCTGGCCACGCTGGTCCTGCCGGTGGCCCAGGTGGCGACCCAGCGGACACAGGAGACGGAGCTGCGCCGCGCCTTGCGCGACATCCGCGCAGCCATCGACGCCTATCACCGCGCCAGTGACGACGGCCGTATCGCCAAGGAGGCCGGGACCACCGGCTATCCCCCCGACCTGGACGTGCTGGTGGCGGGGGTGGAGGACCAGAAGGATCCAGAGAAGCACAAGATCTATTTCCTGCGCCGGGTGCCGCGCAACCCGCTGGCCAGCGACCCCGACTTGGCCGATGCCGCCACCTGGGCCAAGCGCAGCTATGCCAGCGAACCCGACGACCCGCAGGAAGGCGGCGACGTCTATGACGTCTACGCCGCCAGCCCCCGCGTCGGCCTGAACGGCGTCCCCTACAACAAATGGTGAGGACCATGGCGCGACGCGCGGCGAAGAAACGGACCGCCGGCTTCACGCTGGTGGAGCTGCTGGTGGTGATGGCCATCATCGGCATGCTGCTGAGCCTGGCCTTGCCCCGCTACTACCACGCCATCGACATATCAAAGGAGCGGGTGCTGGCGGAAAACCTGCGCGTCACCCGCGACGCCATCGACAAGTTCTACGGCGATACCGGCCGTTACCCCGAGGCCTTGGACGAACTGGTGCAGAAGCACTACCTGCGCGCGTTGCCCTTCGATCCGGTGGCCGACAGCGACAGCGCGTGGATCATCGTCCCGCCGGAGGAGCAGTTCACCGGTAACGTCTACGACATCAAAAGCGGGGCGCCGGGTACCAGCCATGACGGCAAGGCCTTCGGGGACATGTGATGCGGGACCGCCGTGACGCCATCCGCCCCGATGAAGCGGGCTTCACCTACCTGGGCCTGCTGATCATCCTGGCCATCATCGGGGTGGTGGCCGCAGCCAGCCTGCAGGCCGGCGCCCTGATGCAACGGCGCCTGGCTGAGGAAAGCTTGCTCGACATCGGATCGGACTTCCGCACCGCCTTGCGCAGCTATGCCGACAGCACGCCCGCCGGCCTGCCCCGCTGGCCCCGCACCTTGCAGGATCTGATGCGCGACCCGCGCTATCCCGGTGTGCGCCGTTACCTGCGCCGGGTACCGCCCGACCCCTTGGGCGGCGGCCAGCCCTGGGGCCTGGTCATGAGCCCGGATGGCGCCGGCATCATCGGCATCTACAGCCGCGCGCCGGGGCATCCCATCAAGCAGGACAATTTCCCGGCGGCCTACCAGGACTTCCGTAACCGCAACAGCTATGCCGACTGGGTCTTCACCCAGGCACCGGCCCGTAATTCCCAGCTGCCCTCGCGACCCATTCCGCTGGGCCCAGGCGCGTCCCCGCCAGCCAGCCCCAGCGCCGGCCCCTCCGGTCCCCGCTGATCCCTTCACCAATTCCAGGACCAGAAGCCCGTGCGAACCGCCCTTTCCGCCCTGATCACATCCTGCCTGATGCTGGCCGGCACCGCCGCCCAGGCCGGGCAACAGGCCACCCGGCAGCCGGATGATCTCGACGCCCGCATTCACGCCTATCTCTTGGCCCACCCCGAAGTGCTGACGGAAATGCAGCAGGCCCTGGCAGCCAAACAGGCGGCGGAGCGGGATGCCCAGACCCGCGCCACCCTGGCCGCCAACCACGACGCCCTGCTGGCCGATGCCGGAGACGCGATCCTGGGCAACCCCAAGGGCGACGTCACCATCGTGGAGTTCTTCGATGACGAATGCCCCTACTGCAAGATGATGGCACCGACGCTGGAGGCGGTGGTGAAGACCGATCCCGGCGTCCGCGTGGTGCTGAAGGAACTGGCCGTCCTGGGCCCCGGCTCGGAAATCGCGGCGCGCTATGCCCTTGCGGCCCAGCAGCAGGGCAAATACCCGGCGCTGCACGCCGCCCTGATGGCGGACAAGACGCCGGAACACCAGCTGACCGAAGCGCGCGTGAAAGAGATCGCCGCCGGCGTCGGGCTGGACACCGCCCGGCTGGAGCGGGACAGCCAGTCGGCGGACATCGTCGTCCGGCTGCAGCGCACCCGCGCCCTGGCCCAAACCATCGGCATCCGGGGCACGCCCGGCCTGGTCATCGGCGACACCGTGCATTCCGGCGCCATGACGCCCGACGCCCTGGTCAAGGCCATCGCCGCCGCGCGGGCCGCCAAGACGCCCTGACCGGAACAGCGCGACGGGCCGTCAGTGCAGCCAGCCCGCGTCCTGCCCGTGGCGGATTTCCGCAGGCCGGACCAGGGCCGCCGACACCACCGTCACCCGATGGATGCGACCGTCCAGCCGAGCCTCCCAAAAATCGAGGAACTGGCGGAGTTGCGGGAAACGGGGCGCCTGGTCCAGCTCCTGCCACAGATAGGCTTGCAGCAAGCCGGGATGGTCGGGCATGCGATAGATGATCTCAGCGGTGGTTAGGCGCCAGCCCAAAAGTTGCTTTTCCAAGTCCGTCATGACGTCCTTCCAACCAGGGTGCGGAGGATGGAATTCTGGCATCACCGGAGTGCCGCGCGTCAATATTTATCTAATATCTCCAGATAGTTAGCAGCCGACGGCAGTGGCTGCTGCCATCAATTCCCCTCCATGGGCTTGCGGGGGTTGTACTCGGCCGGCCGCCAAGTCCGCAGGAAGGATTCCAGCGCCGGGTCAGGCGATGGCGGTAAGGCCAGGCGCACGGTCACGTATTGGTTACCCCGAGCACCCGCTGAGGATATGCCGCGTCCCTTCAACCGCAGCCGGGTGCCGTCGTTGGCCCCCTTGGGGATGGTCATCAGGACGGAACCGTCGATGGTTGGAACCCGCACCTTGGCACCGAAAACCGCCTCGTGCAGGGTGACGGGCAGGTCCAGGTACACATCTTCCCGCTCGCGCCTGAACCATGGATGGGGCCGCACCGACACCGTGACCAGCGCGTCGCCAGCAGGTCCGCCAGCGGTCCCCGGGGCGCCCCGGCCGCGCAGCCGGACCTTGCCCCCTTCTTCGAGCCCTGGCGGCAGGTCCACGTCCAGCCGGGTCCCGTCGGGCAGGGTCACACGATGGCGCCCGCCTTTCGCCGCCTCAACGAAGTCCACGGTGATGTTGACCGATATGTCCTTGCCTTTGCGCGGACCGGCGCCGGCCCGGAAACCGCCGCCGCCGAACATGTCGGCGATAATGTCCTCAAAGCCGCCCATCCCGCCGGTGTTGGACGTGAACTGGAAGCCGCCGCCGGGCGCGCCGGCATAGTGGCGCCGTGCATGGGCCTGCGGCCGCTCATTGCCGTCGGCGTCGATTTCCCCGCGGTCGAAGCGGGCCCGTTTTATGGCATCCGACAGCAGGTCATAGGCGGCGGTGATCTCCTTGAAGGCGCGCTCCGCGTCGGGGCGGCTCTGGTTGAGATCCGGATGATGGGCTTTGGCGAGCTTGCGGTATGCCCGGCGGATTTCCTCGGCCGAGGCGCTCCGCGATACGCCCAGGATGTCATAGGGATTGCGCATCTATCGTGCACGCGCTCAATGAAGGGGAAGCGTACGGATGGACACGCCCATCCCATCGCCCGTGTCGGCGGCACCATCACGCAGAAGGTCAAGCAGCGCGCCCGAATCCGGCAGGCCGTCCATCTGGCCCACCAGGGCAGACAGGACCTCGGCGCAGGCCTGCACCAGGGCCTGGTTGCCCGGCATCTGCTGATGAACCATCACCAGGTTGTCGACCATATCGCAGGCCAAGGCGTATTCCCGCGTTCCCGGCAGGCTGGGGGCCGGCAAGGGGATTGCCGGCGGCACCTCGCCCACCTCCTTCAAGGCGGTCAGCTTGTGCTGCAGCAGGCAGGCGCCAACGCTGCCATCGATCAGCGTGGCGGCGGACACCTCGCCATCCGCCTGCACGACAAGCTGGCGCAGCAGGCGCAAGGCCGACAGGCAGGTCCCCGCCGCCGCGGCGCGACCCGCGCCATCAGCCGCCAGCGCGACGGCGGAGCGGACCAAGGTGGTGACAACCGGAAACATGGCGATACCCTCCTCACGAGCGATACCGGTTCAAACAGCCGGTCCTTGTCGCGGCACCGGCAACGTCAAGGTGAAGCGGTGACATCGGGCCAGTGACGCGCCGCCGGCGCGAACGCCGGCGGCGGCTCCCTTCATCTTCGGCCTCAGGCGGCTTGCTTTTCGCCGGCTTGATGCTCTTCCAGGCGCGGATTGGCGCCACCGGACAGGATTTCGATGCGCCGGGGCTTCATGGCCTCCGGCAACTCGCGCTTCAGATCGATGGTCAGCAGGCCGTTTTCCAGCGAGGCGCGATCAACGAAAACGAAATCCGCCAGCTCGAAACGGCGCTCGAACGACCGGGCCGACAGGCCATGGTGCAGATACTGCGCCTTTTCCTCAGCGGCTTTGCGGCCCTGAACGATGAGCAAATTGGGATGGGCGGTCAGGGCCAGTTCGTCGGCGGACCAGCCCGCGAGGGCGACAACGATGCGATAAGCGTTCTCACCGGTTTTCAGGATGTCGTACGGGGGATAGCTGTCCGCCGGTGTCGTGGTGGACAGCTGTTCCAGCACAGAGGCCAGACGGTCGAAGCCAACGCCGGAACGAAACAGGGGCGAAAAATCAAAAGCGCTCATAGCCATGTCCTCCATTGAGCAACGAGGTACGAGCGGCCCCGGGACCCACCCGGGAGCCGGTTCGGGCCGGATCCGCAATCGGCATCCAGCACTTATGAATATAGTGAATATTGGCAAAACATCAATAATGAATTTGGTATAGGCGGATCTTCGGATAATTCTCTTTAGCGAAATGACAGTAACCACGGCGGCGAACCCCGCCGTGGCCAAGTATAATTAGGCTATTATGTTATGACGCGGTCAGTCGAAATCCGCCGGCGCCGGGGGGGCGGGTTTCTTCTCCGGCAGCTGCGCGACCATGGCCTCGGTGGTGATCAGCAGGCCGGCGATGGAGGCCGCGTCCTGCAGGGCGGTTCGCACCACCTTGGCCGGGTCGATGATACCGGCGGCCACCAGGTCGCGGTACTGCCCGGCCTGGGCGTCGAAGCCCCAGTTGTAGTCCGGGTTGTCGGTGACCTTGCCAACGACCACCGACCCATCGTAGCCGGCGTTGGCCGCGATCTGACGCACCGGCGCCTGCAGGGCCTTGCGGATGATGTCCACACCCATGCGCTGGTCGTCGTTGGCCGGCTTCAGCCCCTCCAAGGCCTTCACCGCCCGGGCCAGCGCCACGCCGCCGCCCGGCAGAATGCCTTCCTCCACCGCCGCGCGGGTGGCGTGCATGGCGTCGTCGACGCGGTCCTTGCGCTCCTTCACGTCGACCTCGGTGGCGCCGCCCACGCGGATGACGGCAACGCCGCCCGCCAGCTTCGCCAGACGCTCCTGCAGCTTCTCACGGTCGTAGTCCGAGGTGGTCTCCTCGATCTGCGCCCGGATCTGGGCGCACCGCGCCTGGAGGGCATCCTTGGCGCCCGCCCCTTCGACGATGGTGGTGTTGTCCTTGCCGATGACCACTTTCTTGGCCCGGCCCAGCATGTCGATGGTGACGGTGTCGAGCTTGATGCCCAGGTCTTCGGAGATGACCTGGCCGCTGGTGAGGATGGCGATATCCTCCAGCATGGCCTTGCGGCGGTCGCCGAAGCCCGGCGCCTTCACCGCCGCCACGCGCAGGCCGCCGCGCAACTTGTTCACCACCAGGGTGGCCAGCGCCTCGCCCTCCACATCCTCGGAAATGATCAGCAGCGGCCGGCCGCTCTGCACCACCCGCTCCAGCACCGGCAGCAGGGCTTGCAGGCCGGACAGCTTCTTTTCATGGATGAGGATGTAAGGGTCCTCCAGCTCCACGGTCATCTTGTCGGCGTTGGTCACGAAATAGGGCGAGACATAGCCCCGGTCGAACTGCATACCCTCGACGATGTCCAGTTCGGTGTCGAAGCTCTTCGCCTCTTCCACCGTGATCACGCCCTCATGGCCCACCTTTCCCATAGCCTTGGCGATCATCTCGCCGATCTCGGCCTCACCATTGGCCGAGATGGTGCCAACCTGGGCGATCTCGGCGTTGGTGGTGATCTTCTTGGCCTTGCCCTTCAGCTCGGCCACGACGGCCTCCACGGCCAAATCGACGCCGCGCCGCAGGTCCATGGGGTTCATGCCGGCGGCCACGGCCTTGGCGCCCTCGCGCACGATCGCCTGGGCCAGCACGGTGGCGGTGGTGGTGCCGTCACCCGCCAGGTCGTTCTGCTTGGACGCCACCTCGCGCAGCATCTGTGCGCCCATGTTCTCGAACTTGTCGGCCAGCTCGATTTCCTTGGCGACGGTCACGCCGTCCTTGGTGATGCGGGGCGCGCCGAAGCTCTTCTCGATGACGACGTTGCGACCCTTGGGACCCAGCGTGACCTTGACAGCGTCCGCCAGGATGTCGACGCCCCGCAGCAGGCGCGCGCGGGCATCGGCCGAGAACTTCACGTCCTTGGCTGCCATTTCCTTCTCCCGTGATAATGTACTGCCTCAGGCGGCTTTGCGGGCCGCGCTGGTGTCGATGACGCCGAGGATGTCGCTCTCCTTCATGATCAGGAGATCCTCGCCGTCTATCTTGACCTCGGTGCCGGACCATTTGCCGAACAGCACGCGGTCGCCGACCCGGACGTTCAGGTCGATGACATGGCCCTGCTCGTCCCGGGTGCCGGGACCAACGGCGAGCACCACGCCCTCCTGGGGCTTTTCCTTGACGGTATCGGGGATGATGATGCCGCCAGCGGTCTTCTGCTCGCTGTCAACGCGGCGCACGACGACGCGGTCGTGCAAGGGGCGGAATCGCATGGGGGTCACTCCTCATTACAAGCGAATGCCATGGATTTCTAAGGCGGCCCGCCCTTCTGGGCCGGACCGCGGCAAAAATTTATTCAGTCCGGAATCCGTGTCAAGAGGGGTGGCGCAGGGGCTGGGCCAAAAATTTCCGACCCCGGTTCCACCGCCCCAATGGACCGCCGCGGTGGCAGGCCAAGGACGGTGACCCGGTGCCAAGTGGGCATTGCGCCCGGACCAGATGCCTCAGCCGGTCGGTTGCCTATGCCTTGGGTATAGGCGCGGTCGTTTTGAACATTCCCAGTGTCTCACATTGCTTTTTCAATTACGCATACAATTGTACTTATTTGAATTAAATTGCTCGTCCACGAAATATTAAGTTGTTCACGTCGCCAATGTTTGACCGTAACTGCCGCGATTATAACTGACTAATTCTGACATTTACGGGCAAAAATTCCCGTTTTAGGGGCGGTATCACAAATCATCACATATTGTCGTAAATTTTCACTCTTCCAACATTCACTCTTTATTAAGTGCTGCGCTATTGACTATCGCCGTTCTAGTGCGCCATTGTCGCACCACCCTCAAAAGCGATATATCCGAAAGTAGCTGATTCTCCAGCCCCATCCCCCTTTCGCCTGAGCCGTTCTTGCCCGCCGGTCCCATCCAGGTTCGACACCCTGGGGACCGGGTTTTCCGTTGTTTGCCGCCGCCATCCCGTCCGCCGTCGCTTAAGCCCCAAGGTACCCCTGGAAATGACCAAGACCGCCCAACCCCCCCTGTCGCCCTACGCGCGCATGGCCCACAAGCGGGCGGTCCCGGGGCGTAGCCGACGTGCCCTGAGAATGGCGGCCCTGACGACGGCGGCCTTGTTCATCACCCTGCCGGCGCTGGCGCAGCAGGCCCAGCCGCCGCGGCTGCCGTCCGGTGCCGAACCGGGTCGCGAGGCGCCTCGGCCGGTCATGCCCACGCCTGGCGCACCCGGCGGCGCCATCACCGTGCCCAAGGCGACGGCGGCCCAGGCGCCGCAGGGGGCCGAGCAGTACAGCTTTGCGCTGAAGGGGGTCGCAATCGAAGGCGCCACCGCCTTCCCGGCCGATGAACTGGCGGCCTTCTACGCCAGCCTGGTGGGCAAAACGGTCACCGTGGCCGACATGTTCAAGGTCGCCAACGACATCGAGGTACGCTATCGCGAGGCCGGCTATATCACCAGCCGGGTCGTGGTGCCGGAGCAGACCATCGAGGACGGCCACTTCCGCATCCAGGTGATTGAGGGCTTCGTCGCCGACATCCGGTTCGACGACGACATCGGCCCGGCCCGTGCGGCCGTCGCCCGCCTGCTGGAACCCTTGCGCGGCGTCACCCCCATCAGCGTGGGCGAGATCGAGCGGCGCCTGCTGCTGGCCGACGACCTGCCCGGCCTGACGGTGCGCGCCAGCCTGGAGCCATCGCCCACCATCCTGGGCGCCTCCATCATCGTGGTGAAGTCGGAACGCAAGGCAGTCGATGCCTCGCTGGCCTTCGACAACCGCAACACGCCCTATGTCGGCGCCTTTGAATGGGTGGGTTCCGTCTCGGTCAACAGCTTCGGCGAGCATGCCGACCGCCTGACCCTGACCAGCAAGGTGTCCACCCCCTTCCGCCGTGAATGGTTCGTCCAGGGCGGCTACCAGGGCATGTTCAGCAGCGACGGGCTGACGGCCGGCCTGACCTCCAGCTTCTCCCGCGCCAGCCCGGGGCAGGAGCTGGACCAGTTGAACGTCCACAGCCGCGTGGCGTCCGAGACGGGCACCGTCACCTATCCCATCATCCGCTCGCGCCTGGAAAACCTGCGCGCCTTCGGGGAGTTCGAGTACCGCGACATCCGCACCACGCTGGGCGCCGACCTGTTCAACCAGGACCACCTTCGCATCTTCCGCGCCGGCGTCAGCTACGACAAGACCGACACCTGGGACGGCATCACCGCCGTGCGCGGCACCGTGCACCAGGGCCTGGACATCCTGAACGCGACACCGCGCAAGTCCGACTACGCCTCGCGTCTGGGTGGCAACGCCGACTTCACCAAGTTCACGGTGGACGTGACCCGCGTCCAGCAGCTGCCGGCCAACTTCAGCCTCCTTGCCACGGCCACGGCGCAAATGTCGCTGGCGCCCCTGCTGGCCAGCGAGGAGATGGCGCTGGGCGGCCCCAACTTCGGCCGCGCCTATGACGAGGGCGAGATCTCTGGCGACAACGGCTGGGCCGGCTCGCTGGAGCTGCGCTACACGCCCGTCGTGCCCGAGCTGTTCCCCGAAGGGATGCAGTTCTACGCCGTGTTCGACGGCGGCCGGGTGTGGAGCCTGTCCAACTACCGCCCCACGGGTCGCGTCACCGTGGCGTCGGTGGGCGGCGGTGTCCGCATCAACATGGCCAAAGAGCTGTTCACGACCCTCGAGGTCGATCAGCCGCTGGACCGCCAGGTTCAAACCCAGGGCGGAAAGCCGACCCGGGTCTTCTTCAGCATCACGGCGCACTACTGAGATCGGAACGGGGAAATCCAATCATGAACCACGGCAGCTTTTTCCGCCCCCGTTCCGGCGCCAACCGTCCGGGCACGCAGCAATCCCAGGCCCTGCCGGGCATGAAGCGCTTCCGCGCAGACCTGCGCGGCGCGTTGATGGCGTCCGTCGCCGGGCTGGCGGCGCCGACGCCCAAGATGGCCAACCGCCGCAACCGGCGCGCCGGCCGCACCGCCATCTTCTTCGGCACCACGCTGGGCGCCTACATTGTCTCGTCCCTGCTGTCGGCGGCGCACGCCAACCCCACCGGCGGCACGGTCACGGTGGGCCAGGCCGTCATCGACGCGTCCAAGCCCAACACCCTGACCATCACCCAGGGCACCGACAAGGCAGCCATCAACTGGCAGTCCTTCAGCATCGGCGCCGGTGAAAAGGTCGACTTCCTGCAGCCGTCCAGCAGCAGCGTCATCCTGAACCGGGTCATCGGCAACGACCCGTCCAGCATCTTCGGCCAGCTGACCGCCAACGGCACGGTCATGCTGGTCAACCCCAACGGCGTCATCTTCGGTGCCGGGTCCCGCGTCGACGTGGGCAGCCTGGTGGCCACCACTGCCAACATCAGCGACGCTGATTTCCTGGCCGGCCGGTACGCCTTCAACCAGGCCTCGGCCAATCCCAACGCCGCCATCGTCAACGCCGGCGACATCACCATCAAGGACAGCGGCCTGGCCGCCCTGGTGGCGCCCAGCGTGCGAAACTCCGGCGTCATCCACGCCAGGCTGGGCCGCGTGGCCCTGGGCGGCGCCCAGACCTTCACCCTGGACTTCCAGGGCGACGGGCTGCTGAGCTTCGACGCCAGTTCCGCCGTCACCGCCCTGCCCCACAACGCCGACGGCACGCCCGCGCAGGCGCTGGTGGTCAATTCCGGCCAGATCGCGGCCGAGGGCGGCACCATCGAGCTGTCGGCCCGCGCCGTGAAGGGCGTGATCGACCACGTCATCAACACCGACGGCGTGCTGGTCGCCACCAGCGTCAGCGCCAAGAACGGCAAGATCGTGCTGTCGGGCGGGGACAGCGGCACCGTCGCCGTCAACGGCACCCTGAACGCCAGCGGCAAGGACGCGGGCCAGACGGGTGGCACCGTCATCGCCACGGGCACCGACGTGGCCGTGGCGACGGGCGCCGTGGTTGACGCCAGCGGCGACGCCGGCGGCGGCCACATCGCCATCGGCAGCGACGGCACCGGCACGACGCTGGACACGGCCAAGTCCCTGTCGCAGAGCGTCAGCCTGGCGGCGGGCGCCACCGTGAACGCCGACGCCGTGACCAGCGGCAACGGCGGCCGCGTCAGCCTGTTGTCCCAGGACAGCACCCTGTTCTCCGGCACCATCAGCGCCAAGGGCGGGGCCCTGGGCGGCGATGGCGGCTTCGCCGAGGTGTCCAGCCACAACGGCGTGGCGCTGGCGGGTGACGTCAGCCTACAGGCACCTAAGGGCAAGACCGGCACCTTGCTGCTGGACCCCACCACGCTGACCATCACCAGCGGCACCAGCGGCAGCGGCAGCCAGGACAGCGCCATCAGCGGCGGTACCCTGGCCTCCACCGCCTCGGACGTGGGCCTCAACACCGTGTCCTCGGGCAAGATCGTCGCCCTGACCGCCACCAGCGACGTCGTGCTGCAGGCCAGCGGCCTGATCACCGTGGGCAACCTGGGCACGGTCAACCTGGGCAGCGGGCACAGCCTGACCCTTCAGTCCACCGCCACCGGCGGCATCACCTTCACCAGCCCGTCCACCACCGAGATCGTGGCCAGCGGCGGCGGCAACATCACCCTGCAGTCGCTGGGCATCGGCAGCACGATCACCAATGTTGCCAAGCTGACCAGCGACACCGGCGTCATCACCATCACGGCCAACGGCAACATCACGCTGGCCAACACCATCACCGGCGGCGGCGTGGGAATCACGTCGGTGGTGGGTTCCATCACCAACGTCGGCGCCACGAACCTGATCACAGGCAGCGGCAGCGGCGTCATCCTGTCCGCCCAGGGCGGCAGTATCGGCACGCCCACCTCGACCATCAGCACCCACACCCAGGGCCTGGGCCTGGAAACGGGCGGCAGCCTGTACGTCACCAACGACCAGACTTTGCTCGTCCTGGCGCTGAGCGCCACACACGCCCATCCGGGCGTCATCAACACCTATCAGCTGACCTCCCCCGGCCTGACGTTCGACGCGACCGACACGGGCAGCCTCAACCTCAACACACTGCAGCAGTCGTCGACCCTGTACGCGCAGGTCAGCACGGACCATGACGCGATCGTTGGCAACGTCAACGTCACCAGCAGCGGCGCCTTCTCCCTGACCTCCACCGGCGGCAACATCCTGGCCGGTGCCGGCAACACCGGCGCCACGCCCATCACCGCCGGCTCAGTCCAGCTGACGGCCCAGGGGACCACCGGCCTCAATGGCGCCGTGGGCAGCAGCGCCTCACCCCTGCAGACCGACACCGCCACCCTGCGCGTCAGCGCCGGCTCGGGCGGCATTTATGTCGGCAACGGCGGCGCGCTGGCACTGCAGAGTGCCGTCGCCAGCGGCACGGTGAGCGTCGCCACCGCCGGCACCCTGACCGTCGGCACCGTCACCGGCAACACCGTGACGCTGACCAGCACGGGCGGCGCCATCCTGGATGACTCCATCGCCACCACCAGCATCAGCGCCAACAACCTGAACCTGAGCGCCTCCACGGGCGTCGGCACGCATGGCGGCCCGCTCACCAGCAACGCCGCGACCGTTCAGGCCACGACGAATACCGGCGGCGTCTTCCTGAACCTGACCAACCCCGTCGTCACCACTCTCGCAAACGTGAGCGCCGGGGCGGGCGCCGTCGAGGTCGCCACCGCCACCAACACGGTCGCCACCGCGGTTTCCTCCGGCGGGGGCGCGGGCGACGACATCACCATTACGGTGACGGGCGGCGCCCTGGCGGTGAACACCATCAACGCCGGCGCCTCCGGCAACGTCACGCTGACCACCACCTTGGGCGGCAACAATGGCGACGGCATCGGCGCCATGGGCAGCGGGTCGCTGATCACCGGCCGGAACCTGGTGCTGAGCACCTCGTCCTACAGCTATGTCCAGCTGTACACGGCGGTGCAGAAGGTGTCCGGCACGTCCGGCACCGGCATCACCATCGAGCAGAGGACCGGCGACCTGACGGTGGGCGACCTGGCCACGACCTACGTCCCCAGTTCCACCAGCAACCCGCTGTCCCAGCCGACCTACCCCAAGATCAAGATCCTGGCGGACGACGGCAGCGTCACCGTCGCCGGCACCGTGAAGTCCCTGGGCAGCACCGCCTACACCGGATCGGTGGAAATCCAGGCCAGTGGCGCCATCCTGGCGGACAGCGGCGTCACCACCGCCATCACCTCCGACAGTGTGGAGCTGGAGGCCGGCCGGAACGTCGGCACCACCGCCTCGCACATCAAGACCAACACGACTGAACTCTATGTCTCCGCCGTCGGCGACATCTACCTGGACAACGCGGTGGCCTTCACCGAACTGTCCATCGACGATCAGCACACTTCAGCCGGCGTGATCAACACGGTGGCCGTCACCGCTCCTTACCTGACCTTCGGTATCAGCGACGACGGGTCCAAGTTCACGCTGACCAACATCGTCGGCACCACCATCGACAGCCTGAGCTTCGCCAGCGATGAAACGCTGGTGCTGGGCCATGTCCAGGGCGCCGCGGACAGCAACATCAGCCTGCGTTCCTACGACGGCGACATCCTGGACGACGGCAACAGCCAGACCCGCGTCACCGGCTATTACGTCGCCCTGCAGGCCGACAGCGGCAAACTGGGCACGTCCGCCAGCCCGCTGAACATCAATGCCCCCCGCCTGGAGCTGACGACCGAGGGCGACCTCTACGCCAGCGACATCGCCGACCTGACGACCCTGTCGCTGACCACCAATCACCGCACCAACGGCAGCGTGAACACCTATCAGCTGACGGCGCCGTCGCTGGTGTTCAACATGACGGACAGCACCAGCGGCACGTCCATCAACACCCTGACCGACGTCACGGGCCTGTCCGCCACCTACGTCAACGACCGTACGACCACCCTGGGCGACATCAACGTCACGCGGTCGGGCTCGCTGAACCTGACGGCCCAGTACGGCAGCATCCTGGATGACGCCAACACCGCGACCCAGGCTCTGGCCGGCAGCATCACTCTGACCGCCACCTGGACGGCCGGCGGCCTGGGCACCGCCGCCCACCCGCTGCAGTTGGCGACCGGGGACCTGAAGGTGGCCGCCAATTCGGGCGGCACCTACGCCCAGATCTCCATGCCCGTCAACTCCACCACCAACGTGGTGAAGCTGAGCACGGGCAACTACAACAGCGGCACCATGATGGTGGAGGCGCTGCAGGGCGACCTGGCGCTGGGCACCATCACCACGACGGGCCAGTCCGTCACCCTGAAGGCCGACGCCGGTTCCATCACCAATCCCAACACCAGCGGCGGCGGCACCCCCAGCTACAGCACGCTGACGGTGGGCAGCGGCGGCACCGTCAGCCTGACCGCGTCGGGCGCCATTGGTAGCAGCGCCGCCCCCATCCTGATCAGCGCCTCGGGCGGCACACTGAACGCCACGGCCACGACCGGCGATGTCTACGTCACCAACGCCGGCGCCCTGAAGCTGGGCGCCATCGGCGCCAGCGGCACGGTGGGTGTCACCGCCACCTCCGGCAGCCTGACCGACGACGGCGACGCTACCACCACCGTCGCTGGCACCACCGTCATCCTGACCGCCGCGTCCGGCAGCGTTGGCACCTCGGCCAGCCCACTCAGCGTCGCCACTGCCAACCTGGCCGTCACCGCGCAGGGCAGCATCCAGGTGGCCGACAGCGCCGCCCTGTCCAACCTGACCCTGGCCAGCACCAGCACCAGCGCCGCCAACAGCTTCTCCGTCGGCGCCGCCAACCTGACCGGCTTCGCGCTGAGCGACAGCGGCAGCCTGTATACCCTGACCCAGCTGACCAGCACCTCCGCGCTGAACTTCACCTTCACCGGCGGCCATGCCCTCACCGTCCTGGGCCCGGTGAACGGCAACACCGGCACCGCCAATTACGGCATCAGCACCGACGGCGGCGCCGTGACCCTGGCGTCCACCGCCGGCAACGTCACCATCGGCAGCATCGCGACCGGCGGCGGGGCGGCGACCATCACCAGCGGCGCCGGCGGCGCTCTGACCGTCACCAGCCTGGCCACGGGCGGTGGCGCCGCGGCGTTGACCGCGGGCGGCGCCCTGACCATCACCGGCCTCACCACCACGGGTGGCGCCGCCACCCTGACGTCCGGCACCACGGCCGCCCTGTCGGGCGTGGACACGGGCAACGGCGCGCTGGGCATCACGGTTGGCAGCGGCGACTTCACCGTCGGCGCCCTGACCGCCAGCAGCGTCTCGATCAACGCCAGGGCCGGCAACATCAAGGACGACGGCGACAGCACCACCAAGATCACGGCCGGCACGGTCTCGCTGACCTCCGGCACCGGTTCCATCGGCGTGGCCGGGACCAGCGACAGCGACACGTCCAAGTGGATCGCCCTGTCGGGCACCACCAACCTGACGCTCAGCGCCCCCACCAACATGTATGTGGTGGATGACCACGCGCTGACGGCGCTGGCGTTGAGCTTCACCGGCAACAACAGCGCCGGCGTCTTCAAGCTGACCGCCCCCACCCAGACCTACATCATCTCCAGCGCCAGCGGCACGCTGAGCGTCAACCGCGCGGGCGCCACCTCCGGCGGCACCGGTGATTTGAGCACCTTCAGCCTCTACGCCCGCGAAAGCGTGAACGTCGGCACCGTTTCGGCGACGGACAGCATCTCGGTCACCACCGACAACACCACGGCCAACATCGGCTTCCTCAGCGGCTTCGGCGGCTTGATTTCCGCCAATGGCACCGTCAACCTGACGACCAAGAACGCCAACGCCAGCAACGGCAACATCGGCGCCAGCACCAACTCGGTGTCGATCGAATCCACCACGCTGAACATCGATTCCGTGGGCGCGATCTATGTCGACGACGCCGGTCTCGCCAACCTGTCCATCATCAGCCGGCACGTGTCGTCGTCGGATAACGACAACAACATCAAGATCACCGGCTATTTCCTGCAGAGCTCGGGCCTGATCGTCGGCGACGGCGCCACCCAGTCGCTGGCCAACGGCAGCGTCTTCGCCGCCAAGAACGGCTCGCCGGCGCTGAACTTCAGCTACACGACCGACCGGGCGATCGCGGTGATGAACAACATCACCGGTAATTCCGTCTCGCTGACCTCCACCGGCGGGTCCATCACCGGTTCGTCCGGCAAGACCATCACCGCCGGTTCGGTCAGCCTGTCGGCCCTGGCCAAGGACGCATCCGTCGGCACATCCGGCCAGGCCGTCGGCGTCAGCACCGCCAACCTGTCCATCGCCTCGGCCGGCAGCATGTATGTCGCCGACAGCGCCGCGCTGTCGTCCCTGACGCTGAATTCCACGCTGACGCAGAGCGGCACCCTGTCCGCCGGCTTCGGCATCACCGCCAGCAACATCACCGACAGCATCACTTACAGCAACAGTGGGCCCTATGGCCTGCAGATCGGCACCTTTACCGCCAACAGCGGCAACGTCGCGCTGAGCGTCACGTCCAACCAGCTGATCACCGTCGGGACCATCAACACCGGCACGGGCAGCGGCGCCGCCGTCACGCTGACCACCACGGGCGCCATCCAGGCCGCCACCAGTTCCTCGCGCATCACCACGGGCGCTCTGACGCTGAACGCCACGGGTGTCAGCATCTACAACGACGGTATCGATCCCTTCCTGACCACGGCCAGCAGCCTGGCGGGGACCATCGTCACCCTAGACCCGAACACCAAGCTGGCGACCGGGGGCAGCATCAACCTGTCGAACACGGGCGACCTGGCGCTGGGCGCACTGACCGTGGGCAACACGGCCAAGATCACCACCAGCGGCGCCATCACCAGCAGCGGCGGCACCGTGTCCGCCCCCATCGTGACCATCAAGGCCACCGGCGGATCCATCGGCACCAGCGGCGCCCACCTGAGCGTCGATACTCAGGCCCTTTCCCTGGACAGCGGCAACGACATCTATGTCGACGCCCGGTCGGACCTGTACGCCCTGAACGTGACCGACCGTCACGCCACGGCGCGGGCCAACACCCTGGCCATCACAGCCCCGCACCTGGTGTTCACCGTCACCGACACCGGCAGCCGGTTCAACCTGGCGAACGTTGTCGACGCCAGCGGCCTGGACTTCAGCTTCACGGGCGACAAGGACATCCAGATCGGCATCGTGAACGGCCAGATCGGCCGCACGGTGAGCGTCGCCTCCACCAACGGCAGCCTGACCGACAACGGCGCCGTGATGCTGACGGGTGACGAGGTCGATCTGGCCGCGACCGGATCCATCGGCACGGCCGGCGCGCATATCAAGACCACCGCGCTAACGCTGGACGTCCGCACCGGCGCGAACCTCTATGTCGACAACGCCACGGATCTGTCCGCCCTGTCGGTGGAAACCACCCAGGCCGCCGCCACCGGCGGCGTCTTCTCCATCACCTCGGGCGGGGCCTTCGGCTCGGCCACGCCGACCCTGACCTTCTCGGGCGGCGACGACGGCACCTACACCCACTTCGACCTGGTGACCGACAGTACCGGCATCAACTTCAGCGGCACGGCCGAACACAGCCTGAAGATCGGCACCATCGACACGCGCGCCACCGGCATGCTGGCCGGCGGCCTAGTGACGCTGTTCAGCGACCAGAGCATCCTGGCCATCGACGGCACCAACCGGATCACCGCGGCGGAGACGTCGCTGACCACCTGGAACGGCGGCGGATCCGTCGGCAGCGGCGCCACGGCGCTGAACCTGTCCACCCCGCTGCTGGACATGGACACCAGTGGCAGCGTCTACCTGAATTCCGATACCCACATCGACGCGCTGGACCTCTACACCCGCCACCCCACGGCCAACGCCAGCACCTACAGCATCACCTCACCCGACCTGACCTTCGGGATGAGCGACGGCGGCACCGGCGCCAGCCTGACCAACATCGTCGATACCACCGGCCTGGCGCTCACCGTCACCAGCGACGCCACCCTGACCGTGGGCACCGTCAACCTGGGCACGGCCGGCACGCTGGCGCTGCACACCACCAGCGGTGACATCAAGGGCGACGGCAACGGCAGCACCGGTGTGACCGCCGCGACCCTGTCGCTGGTGTCGGACAGCGGCGCCATCGGCACCTCCGGCGCCGGCAACGAGATCGACGCCCAGGTCAACACCCTGACGGCGAACGCCCAGAGCGGCGCCGTCAACCTGGGCTTCTCCGCCTCCGCCGCGCTGAAGGGCCTGACCGCCGGCGGCGATGTCATGCTGAACAACAGCGTGGGCGACATCGCGCTGGGCACCATCGAGTTGAACGGCCACAACCTGACCGTCGACAACGAGGGTGGCTCCATCCTCAGCGGCACGCTGAACGACACCGCCACGGTGACGCTGATCGCCCAGGGATCCATCGGCAACGTCAGCGCCATCACCACCTCGTCCAACGGCGCCGCCACCACCCTGAACCTGACCGCCCACGCCGCCAACGGCGCGACGGGCGGCGTCAATGTCAGCGAAAGCAACGGCAACCTGGTCGCCAGCAGCATCCTGGCCCCGGGGGACGTGACGCTCACGGCCGTCGATGGCGCCATCACCGTCGGCACCATCAACGCCGGCACCGCCGCGGTCAGCCTGACGGCCGGTGACGGCGACATCCTGGCCATCAACGGCAGCAACCTGATCACCGGCGGCAGCGTCATGCTGGTGACGGACAGCGGTAGCGGTCATTCCATCGGCGGTGGAAGTGGCGGCGTTCTGGTTGTGTCCACGCCGGTCCTGTCGCTGACCAATACCAAAGACATTTACCTCAACGACAACACCACGCTGACCAAGCTGACGCTGGACCGCACCGGTGACTACACCGGTGGCGGCACCATCCAGCTGAGCGTCCCCGGCTTCACGGCCGCCTGGGTCGACAGCACCACAACCCTGAACCTTACCTATCTGGCGCAGTCCGGCCTGGACCTGACGTTGCGGACCAACCACAACGTCGCCGTCGGCACGATCAACCTCGGCAGCACCGGCAAGCTGGACCTGGAGGTCGACCCGGCATCGGGCAACGGCGCCATCACGGCGACCAGCGGCAGTTCCTCCATCACCGCCGGCAGCCTGACGCTGGCGGTCTCGTCGGAGAGCAGCATCGACGGCAGCAGCATCGGCGCCTCCGGCACCCTGCTGAAGGTCTCGGCCACCGACTTCACCGCCACGGCCGGCCAGGGCGGCATCTACATTGCGCCCACGTCCAACATCAACCTGTCGAACGTCACGTCGGGCGGCGCGCTGACCGTCTCCACCACCTCGGCGGTCGACATCACGCTGGGCAGCGTTTCCTACGGCAACGGCCAGGCGCTGACCGTCACCACCGCCGGCGCCATCCTGGGCGGCGGCGGCGTGCTGCAGGGCGGCAGCCCCAGCACCGTCGGCAGCTACGGTGCCATCAACCTGACGGCCGGCACCGGCATCGGCGGCGTGGACGCGCCCCTGCAAATCTCCGCCACCAACAACGCGGTGAATGCCACCGTCACCGGTACCGGCGACATCGTCATCAACAGCCAGGGCGCGATGCTGGGCGGTCTCACCACCGCCACCCATGATGGCCAGATCGTCATCACCTCCGCCGGGTCCCTGTTGCTGAACGGCGCCACCTCGTCCACCGACAACTCCGGCGACGGCATCTCCGTCACCGTCAGCAGCGGCAACCTGACGCTGGGCGGTGCCATCACGGCCGGGGCCACCCAGGGCAACATCACCCTGACCGCCAACAGCGGCAGCATCCTGGCGAGCAACGCGCCCACCATCAGCAACGAGGTCAGCGCCTTCTCCGTCACCGCTGACGCCACCACGGGCCTGGGCGGCTCGGGCAAGGGCCTGAACCTGGTGGGCCAGCGGGTGAACGCCCTGACGCAGGGTGGTACCATCTACCTGTCGCCGCAGGCCACCACTACCCTGGCCTACATCTCTTCCGGCGGCGGCGCCGTCAACATCGTCGGCAACGGCGGCCTTTACCTGGGTAACGTTCTCTCGGGCGGCGGCAACATCACCGTCTCGGGCAATACCGGCACCACCGTCTACGCCGGCAACGTCAACGCCGGCAGTGGCAATGTCACCATCGTCGCCAGCTCCAGCGGCGGTGCCATCCTGGACGACGGTCTGGACCTGACCCGCGTCGTCGGCAACACCGTCTCGCTGAGCGGCGCCACTGGCGTCGGCACGTCCACCCGCGCCGTCCAGACCACCGCCAACAGCCTGACCCTGGTCGACAACGCCGGCGGCGCCGGCATCTATGTCGACGACAACAACACCAGCGGCGTCACCATCACCAGTTCCACCGCCGCCGGCGGCAACACCGTCATCACCACGGCGGGCCCGACCACGGTGGTCAGCGCCACCGCCACCTCCACCACCGGCGGCGGCAACGACATCACCATCACGGCCGCCACCGGCAACCTGACCATCGGCGCAATCAGCACCAACACCGCCAGCCTGAACGGCGGCACGCTCACCCTGACGGCGACCAACGGGTCCATCCTCGCCCGCGCCGGCAGCGACACCAACCTGACCGGCTACAACGCCAGCCTGTCGTCCAAGAGCGGCATCGGCACGCTGACCGATTTCGCCAGCGGCGCCGGCGCCCCCATCGTCACCGCCGTGACCAACCTGACGTCGCTGTCGGCCACCGACGCCGGTTCCATCATCAACGTCAAGCAGACCGGCAACCTGACCCTGGGCACCGGCACCAATGTGACCCTGGGCACCAACGGCTCCGTCTATCTGCAGGCCACCGGCAACATCAACGTCAGCAGCGGCCTGCCCAATGTGGGCACGGGCAACCTGGCCCTGCTGGCCGGCGGCACGCTGACCCTGCCCTCGGCCGGCGTCAGCACCCAGGGCGACCTGTACCTGAAGGGCGTCACCGACATCGTCGCCACCGGCGCCACCCCTCGCGCCCTGACCATCACCGCCGACAGCCTGAAGTTCATCAGCGGTGCCGCCGGCGGCACTATCAGCCTGACCACCACGGTGGGCGCGCTGGACGCCGAACTGACCGGCACCGCCACCGCCGCCAACTTGACGGTCGGTAACACCGGCGCCCTGTCGGGCCTGACGCTCAGCACCGCCAAGGGCAACATCACCTTCACCAACGACGTCGGCTTCACCACCACGTCGGTGACGGCGGCCGGCACCACGCCGACCGTCAGCCTGACGGCCAGCACCGGCGACCTGACCGTGGGCGCGAACGGCATCAGCGCCGGCGCCACCGGCACGGTCAACCTGACCGCCACGACCGGCGCCATCAGTGGTGCCGGCGGCGGCGCCATCACAGCCAATACGCTGAACCTGACCAGCCTGAAGGCCATCGGCAGCGCCGTGCAGGCGCTGAGCGCCACCGCCGCCACCCTGTCGGCCACGGTGACCGGTACCGTCCTGGCCAATGGCGCCGGCGACTACGGCATCTACCTGTCCGCCCCCGGCACCCTGTCGCTGGCGGGCCTGACCACGGCGGACGGCGTCGTCTCCATCACCGGCGGCGGAGCGGGCACCACACTCACGTCCACCGGCGGCATCACCGCCGGCAACGGCCACGCCATCACCCTGACCAACAGCGGCGGCGCCATCACCGTCAGCGGCAGCATGAGCGGCGCCAGCCTGGACGCCACCGCGACGACCATCAGCGTCGGCGCCCTGACCACCACCGGCGCCCAAAACTACACCGGCAACACCACCGTCACCGGCGACCTGACGGCCAGCGCCGTCACCGTCACCGGCAACCTGACCTTGGGCGGCACCGGCACCCGCGCCATCGACACCAGCGGCGGCAACGGCGCCATCAGCATCACCGGCACCCTGACGGGCGCCACGCACAGCCTGACCCTGACGGCCGGCACCGGCGCCATCACCCTGGGCGGGGCCGCCAGCGGCATGGGCGCCCTGTCCGCCACCGGCGCCACCATCAACACCAAAGGTGTGTCCAGCACGGGCAACCAGTCCTACACCGGCGCCACCACCCTGAACGGCACCTACGGCACCGGCAGCGGCACCTTTACCGTGACCGGGGGCGCCACCCTGGGCGGCGACACCACCATCACCACCACCAACGCGGCGGCGGGCTTCTCCTCCACCCTCGACGGAGCGCATGACCTGACCATCGGCAGCGGCACGGGTGCCGTCACACTGAGCGGCGCCGTGGGTGGCACCACTCGCCTGGGCGCCCTGACCGTCAATTCCACCGGCACCACCACCTTCACCAGCGCCGTGAAGGCCGGCAGCGTCACCACCAACGCCGGCGGCAGCCTCGTCCTGACGGCCGGCACCGTAGACGCCGCCGGCATCATCAGCCTGGGCGACAGCCTGACGCTCAGCGCCGACACCACGCTGAAGGGCAGCACCGTCACCCTGGGCGGCGGCGTAGAGGGCGCCCACGACCTGACCATCACCGGCAATGCCGTCTTCAACGGCACCATGGGGGCCGACACGCGCCTGAGCGGCCTGTCGGTCAGCGGCACGTCCGCCATCAACACCACCATCATCAGGACCACCGGCACCCAGACCTACACCGGGGCCACCACCCTGGATGCCAACACCACCCTGACCGGCACCACCGTCGGCTTCGGCGGCACGCTGGACGGCGCCAAGACCCTGGCCATCACCGGCAACGCCAGCTTCGGCGGCGACGTGGGCGGCACGACCAGCCTGAGCAGCCTGTCCGTCAGCGGCACCAGCAGCCTGCCGGGCAACGTCACCACCACCGGCACCCAGGCCTACACAGGCGCCGTCACCCTGGCGAACGACACCACCCTGACTGGCACCACCGTCACCCTGACCAACGGCGCCAACGGCACCACCGCCAACACTCAGTCGCTATCCGTCGTCGGCAACCTGGGCACCAGCGGCGCCTTCGGTGCCACCACCCACCTGAAGAACCTGTCGATCAGCGGCACCGCCAGCCTGACCGGCACCACCACCACCGGCGGCACCCAGACCTACGGCGGGGCCGTCACCCTGGCCGGCGACACCACGCTGGCCGGCACCACCATCACGCTGGACAGCACGGTCAACGGCGCCCACAGCCTGACCATCACGGGCGACGCACTCATCGCGGGCACCATCGGCGGCAGCACCGCCCTGACCAGCCTGTCGGTCAGCGGCGCCAGCACCCTCAGCGCCGCCACCATCACCACGACCGGCACCCAGACCTACGGCGGGGCCGTCACCCTGGCGCGCAGCACCGGCGCCACCGTCCTGAACACCACCAACAGCAACGTCCTGTTCAGCGGCACGGTCGACGGCAACGGCGACGTGGTGTCGGGCAGCGACGGCCTGACCATCAACGCCGGTACCGGCAACATCACCTTCAGCAGCACCATCGGGGCCACCACCCGCGCCGGTACCCTGCAGTTCTACAGCGGCGGCACCACCAGCTTCGGCAGCGCCATCAAGGCGGGTTCGGTTTACACCGACAGCGTCGGCACCCTGGCGTTGAACACCGGCAGCGTCGATACCACCGGGTCCCAGGCCTATGGCGAGGCGCTGACCCTGACCGCCGACACCACGCTGAAGGGCAGCAACATCATCCTGAGCAGCACGGTCGATGGCGCACACAGCCTGACCATCACCGGCAATGCCACCGTGAGCGGCATCATGGGCGGCACCACCGCCCTGAGCAGCCTATCGGTCAGCGGCACCGGCACACTGTCGAAGAACATCACCACCTCCGGTACCCAGACCTACACCGGGGCCGTCACCCTGGGCGCTAACGACGTGCTGTCGGGCAGCACCATCGCCTTCGGCGGCACGGTCAACGGCGGCCACACCCTGGCCATCACCGGCAACGCCACCTTCGCCGATACCGTCGGCGCCACCAACGCCCTGACCAGCCTGTCGGTCAGCGGCACCTCCGGCCTGAACGGCGGCAGCATCCGGACCACGGGCGGCCAAACCTACACCGGGGCGGCCACCCTGGGCGCCGACACCACCCTGACCAGCACCGGTAACGGCACCGTCGCCTTCGGCGGTACGGTGGATGGCGCCCACGGCCTGACCATCGCCAACGGCGGCACGGGCAACACTACCTTCGGCGGCGCCGTGGGCGGCACCGCTGCCCTGTCGAGCCTGTCCGTCAGTGGCACCAGCAGCCTGCCCGGCGCCATCACCACCACCGGCAACCAGACCTACACCGGCCTGGCCACCCTGTCGGCGGCCACCACCACCCTGGCCGGCGCCACCATCACCCTGAACGGCGGCGCCGACGGCACCACCGCGGACCAGCAGTCGCTGACCGTCACCGGCAACCTGGTGACCGGCGCTCTGGGCGCCAACCACCGCCTGAACAACGTTTCCGTCAGCGGCGCCGAGACCCTGTCGGGCAACGTCACCACCGCCGGCACCCAGACCTACAGCGGCGACGTCACCCTGGGCGCCAACGCCACCCTGACCGGCACCACCGTCACCTTCAGCGGCACCCTGAACGGCGCCCACGCCCTGGCCGTCGTCGGCAATGCCGACTTCAGCGGCGTCATCGGCGGCACCGCCACCCTGACCAGCCTGTCGGTCAGCGGCAGCAGCAGCCTGTCGGGCGACGTCACCACCACCGGCACCCAGACCTACACCGGCGTGGTCACCATCGCCGGCGACACCATCCTGACCGGCACCACCGTCACCCTGACCAACGGCGCCAACGGCGTCACGGACGGGGCGCAGTCCCTGTCCATCGTCGGCAACTTGGGCACCAGTGGGGCCTTTGGCGCCGTCACCCGTCTGAAGAACCTGTCGGTCAGTGGCACCGCCAGCCTGACCGGCACCACCACCACGGCCGGCACCCAGACCTATAGCGGCGCCGTCACTCTGGCGGGCGATACCACCCTGGCGGGCAGCACCGTAACCTTGAGCGGCACGGTCAATGGCGGGCATGCCCTGTCCATCATCGGCAATGCAGGCTTCGGCGGCGTCATCGGCGCCACCAACGCGCTGACCAGCCTGTCGGTCAGTGGCGCCAGCAGCCTGTCGGGCAACGTCACCACCACCGGCGCACAGACCTACACCGGGGCGGCCACCTTGACCGGCGCCGCCATCCTGACCACCAGCAACGGCGCGGTCGGCTTTGGCGGCACCCTTGACGGCAACAAGGCCCTGACCATCCAGGCGGGTTCCGGCAACGTCACGTTCGGTGGCGCCGTCGGCACCACCACCACCCTGGGCACGCTGACCGTGAATTCCAGCGGAGCCACAGCCTTCAACGGCGCGGTCAAGGCCGTTAACGTCGCCAGCGACAGCGCTGGCACCTTGTCGCTGGGCACCGGTTCGTTGGAAGCCCAGGGCACCCTGACGCTCGGTGAGGCCTTCAACCTGACCAGCGACACGGTGCTGAAGGCCACCACCATCACGCTGAGCGGGGCCGTCAACGGCGCCCACGGCCTGACCATCACCGGCGACGCCGTGCTGAACGGCACCGTGGGCGCTACCACCGCCCTGACCAGCCTGTCGGTCAGCGGCACCGGCAGCCTGGGTGGCGGCACGGTCCACACCACCGGTACCCAGACCTACACCGGCGCCGTGACCCTCTCCGCCGACGATGTGCTGACCGGTAGCGCCGTCGCCTTCGGCGGCACCGTCAACGGTGGGCACAGCCTGAGCATCACCGGCAACGCCACCTTCGCCGGCGCCGTGGGCGCGACCAACGCGCTGACCAGCCTGTCGGTCAGCGGTACCAGCGGCCTGAACGGCGGCGGCATCCGGACCACGGGCAGCCAGACCTACACCGGGGCCGCCACCCTGGGGGCGGACACCGTCCTGACTACCACAAGCAGCGCCGTCACCTTCGCCGGCACTGTGGACGGGGCGCGGGCCCTGACCATCACCGCCGGCAGCGGCACCGTCACCTTCACCGGGGCCGTGGGCGGCAACACCCGCCTGGGCGACCTGACGGTCAACAACAGCGGCACCCTGGCGATCAATGCCGCCGTCAAGGCCGCCAGCATCACCACCGATCTGGCCGGCGGCGTCACCTTGGGCGGCGGCACCATCGACACCACCGGCACCCAGGGTTATGGCGAAGCGGTCACGCTAACCGCCGACACCACGCTGAAGGCCACCACCGTCACCCTCAACGGCATGGTCGACGGTGCGCATGCCTTGGCCATCACCGGCGACGCCGCCTTCAACGAGGCCGTCGGCGCCACCGCCGCGCTGACCAGCCTCTCGGTCAGCGGCGACACCATCGTGAACGGCGGGGTCATCAAGACCACCGGCACCCAGGGCTACACCGGCGCCGTCCTGCTGGGCGGTAACGCCGCCCTGACCGGCAGCACCGTCACCTTCACCGGCACCCTGGACGGGCTGGCCAGCCTGGCCGTCACCGGCAACGCCGTGTTCAGCGGCGCCGTCGGCGGCACCACTGCCCTGACCGGCCTGTCGATCACCGGCACCTCGGCCCTGAATGGCGGCGCCGTCACCACCACCGGGGCGCAGAGCTACACCGGGGCCGCCACCCTGGGCGCCGACACCACCCTGGCCACCACCAACGGCGCCGTCACCTTCGGCGGCACGCTGGACGGCGCCCACGCCCTGACCCTGACCACCGGCACCGGCAACGTCACCCTGACCGGCGTGGTGGGCGGCATCACCCGCCTGGGCGACCTGACGGTCACTAGCGGCGGCGCCACCACCGTCACCAGCGCCGTCAAGGCCGCCAGCGTCACCACCAATGCCGCCGGCACCCTGGCCATTAATGGCGGCAGCATCGACACCATCGGCACCCAGACCTACGGCGAGGCCCTGCCGCTCAGCACCGACACCGTGCTGAAGGCCACCACCGTCACCCTCAACGGCACGGTCGACGGCACGCATGCCCTGGCCATCACCGGCAACGCCGTGCTGAACGCCGCCGTGGGCGGCATTAGTTTCCTGAGCAGCCTGTCCGTCAGCGGCACGACCACCATCAACGGCGGCAGCGTCGGCACCTGGGGGGCGCAGACCTACACCGGGGCCACCACCCTGGGCGCCAACACCGCCCTGACGGCCAGCAGCGCCGGCTTCGGCGGCACCCTGGACGGCGCCAAGACCCTGGCCATCACCGGTGACGCCAGCTTCGGCGGTTCCGTGGGCGGCACCAACGCCTTGGCCAGCCTGTCAATCGGCGGCGCCAGCGCGCTGAACGGCGGCACCGTCACCACCACCGGCACCCAGACCTACAGCGGCGACATCACCCTGGGCGCCGACACCACGCTGGCTACCAGCAACAACACCGTCATCGTCACGGGCATGGTGGACGGGGCCCACGCCCTGACCATCAGCACCGGCACGGGCAACGTCATCCTGGGCAACGCCGTGGGCGGCACCACCCGCCTGGGCGCCCTGACCATCAACGGCAGCGGCACCGCAACCCTCGGCGCGGCGGTCAAGGCCACCAGCCTGACCACCGACGCCGGTGGCGCCACCGACCTGTTCGGCGGCGTCGACACCACTGGCGCCCAGACCTACAACGACGCCGTCGTCGTGGGCGTGGACGCCACCCTGAAGGCCACCACCGTCACGCTGAACGGCACGGTCGACGGCACGCACGCCCTGACCGTCACCGGCGACGCCGTACTGAACGGCACGGTGGGTGCCACCCATGCCCTGGGCAGCCTGTCGATCAGCGGCGCCACCGCCCTCAACGGCGGCGGCGTCAAGACCACGGGCGGCCAGACCTACAGCGCGGCCGCCACCCTGGGCGCCGACACTGCCCTGACCACCACCAACGGCGCGGTCACCTTCGCCGGCACGCTGGATGGGGCCAAGGCCCTGACCATCACCGCCGGCAGCGGCACCGTCACCTTCACCGGGGCCGTGGGCGGCAACACCCGCCTGGGCGACCTGACGGTCAACAACAGCGGCACCCTGGCGATCAATGCCGCCGTCAAGGCCGCCAGCCTGACCACCGACCTGGGCGGCGGCGTGACCCTGGCCGGCGGCAGTGTCGACACCACGGGCGCCCAGGCCTATGGCGAGGCCGTGACCCTGGCCGCCGACACCACGCTGAAGGCTACCAGCGTTACCCTCAACGGCGCAGTCGATGGCGCGCACAGCCTGACCGTCACCGGCGACGCCGCCTTCAACGAGACCGTTGGCGCCACCACCGCGCTGACCAGCGTCTCGGTCAGCGGCGATACCATCGTGAATGGCGGCGTCATCAAGACCACCGGCACCCAGGGCTATACCGGTGCCGTCCTGCTGGGCGGCAACGCCGCCTTGACCGGCAGCACCATCACCGTCACCGGCACCCTGGACGGGCTGGCCAGCGTAGCCGTCACCGGCAACGCCGTCTTCGGCGGCGCCGTCGGCGGCACCACCGCCCTGACCAGCCTGACCGTCAGCGGCACCAGCGTGTTGAATGGCGGCGCGGTCACCACCACGGGGGCGCAGAGCTACACCGGGGCCACCACCCTGGGCGCCGACACCACCCTGGCCACCACCAACGGCGCCGTCAGCTTCGGCGGCACGCTGGATGGGGCCCACGCTCTGACGCTGACCACCGGCACCGGCAACGTCACGTTGACCGGTGCCGGTGGCGGCACCACCCGCCTGGGCGCCCTGACGGTCAATAGCGGCGGTGCCACCACCTTCGGTGCCGCCGTCCAGGCCGCCAGCGTCACCACCAGTGCCGCCGGCACCCTGGCCATCAACGGCGGCAGCATCGACACCACTGGCGCCCAGACCTACGGCGAGGCCCTGCCGCTCAGCACCGACACCGTGCTGAAGGGCAGCACCGTCACCCTCAACGGCACGGTTGACGGCGCGCATGCCCTGACCATCACCGGTGACGCGGTGCTGAACGCGGGTGTCGGCCTCACCACCAAGCTGACTACCCTGACGATCAGCGGCACCACCCTGCTGAACGGCCACAACGTCCGCACCACCAGCGTGCAGAACTACCAGGGCGCCGTCGTCCTGGGCGGGGCCGCCACGCTGGCCGGCGACACCGTCACCTTCGGCGACACGCTGGACGGGGCCTACATCCTGGCCGTCAACGCCAACGGCGTATTCAACGGCATCGTGGGCGGCACCACCGCCCTGTCCCGCCTGTCGGTCAACATCGGTACCGCCACCCTGAACGGCGGCGCCATCACCACCAGCGGTTCGCAGAGCTACAACGTCGCCGCCGTCCTGGGGGCCGACACCACGTTGGTCACGACCGATGGCGGCTCCATCGGCTTCGGCACGCTGGATGGGGCCCATGCCCTGACCATCAACGCCGGCAGCGGCAACGTCTTCCTCACCAAGGCCGTGGGCGGCACCACACGCCTGGGCGCCCTGACCGTCACCGGCAGCGGCACCACCACCGTCACCAGCACGGTCGCCGCCGCCAGCGTCACCACCGGAACCGGAACCGCCCTGGTGCTCAACGGCGGCAGCGTCGACACCACCGGGGCCCAGACCTACGGCGGTACCGTCACCCTGGGCGCGGACACCGTCCTGACCGGCAGCACCGTCACCCTGTCCGGCACGCTGGACGCCCAGACGGCTGGCGGCCAGTCCCTGGCTATCGTCGGCAACGCCGTGATGGACCAGGCGGTGGGCGGCGCCACGGCGCTGAACACCGTCCGCGTCAGCGGCACCGCCCTGTTCGGCGACCCGTCGGTCACCACCACCGGCGACCAGATCTATGCCGGCGCCGTCACCCTGGGCGCCGACACCACCCTGACCAGCACGGCCGGAACCATCACCCTGGCGGCCGGCGCCAATGGCATCGCTGCCGGTGGCCAGTCGCTGATCCTGGTAGGCAACACCGTGCTGACCGGCACCTTCGGCGGCACCACGGCCCTGAACGCCCTGTCGGTCACCGGCACCGCTGCCCTGAACGGCAGCGTGACCACGGCCGGCGTGCAGACCTACGACGGCGCCGTCACCCTGGCGGGCGACACCCGCCTGGGCAGCGGCGGGGCGGTCACCTTCACCGGCACCCTGGACGGCGCCCAGGCGCTGACCATCACCGCCGGTACCGCCGATGTCACCCTCACCGGTGCGGTGGGCGGCACCACCCGCCTGGGCAACCTCAGCGTCACCACCGGCGGGGCCACCACCTTCACCAGCGCGGTCACGGCGGCCAGCGTCACCACCGACGCCGCCGGCACGCTGGCGATCAACGGCGGCAGCATCGACACCACCGGCATCCAGAGCTATGGCGAGCGGGCGGTCATGGGCGGCACCACCGTCCTGAGCGGCAGCCTGGTCACCCTGGCCGCCGGCGCCGACGCGGCGGCGAACCTGGAGGGGACGCCCGCGCTGACCATCCGGGGTGACGCCAGCCTGTCGGGCGATATCGGCGCCAACGCCGCCTTCTCCAGCCTGAGCGTGACCGGCGCCACCACGCTGAACGGCGGCGCCGTCCGCGCCGGCCAGCAGACCTACACCGGCCTGGTCAGCGTAGCCGGCGGCAGCGTGCTGTCGGCCGATACCGGCATTACCCTGACCACCGGTGCCGCAGGTGCCGGCAACCTGACCGTCAGCACCTCGGGCGGCGACATCGCCCTCGGGACCCTGGCCCTGACCGGCACCACCACGGTCACCAGCAACGGCGGCTGGGTGCATGCAGGCACCGTCGCCACCGAGGCCTTGTCCATCACCACCAGCGGCGGCGACATCACGTTCAGCGGCCCTGCCACTCTCGCGGGTGACAGCACCCTCAGCACCGGCCACGGCGCCGTCACCTTCGCCGCACTGAACAATGGCGGCGCACTGGTGATCAACGCCGCCGGCGGCGACGTCACCTTCGCCGGCGCCATCGGTGGCGTGGGCGGCGCGCTGGGTACCCTGGCGGTCAACACCAGCGGCGCCACCACCTTCGGCGGTGCCGTGCGGGCCACGTCGGTGACCACTGACGCCCCGGGCTCGCTGTTCCTCAACGGCGGCAGTGTCACCACCACCGGCGCGCAGACCTTTGGCGAGCGCGCGGTGCTGGGGGCGGACACGGTGCTGACCGGCACCACCGTCACCCTGTCGCAAGGGGCGGACGCCAAGACCGCCGGTGGCCAAGGCCTGACCGTGGCCGGCACCCTGGTCGCCAACGGCGCCCTGGGCAGCGGCACCGCCCTACGCCAGGTGTCGGTGACCGGCCCGGCCGCGCTGACCAACGCGTCCGTCACCACCACCGGCGATCAGGCCTACAGCGGCGCCCTGACCCTGGGCACCGACACGGTCCTGACCGGTGGCACCCTCACCCTGACAGGCGGCATCGACGGCGCCCAGGCGTTGACCCTGGCGGGCAACGCCATCCTCAGCGGCGCCATCGGTTCCAACCAGGCGCTGAAGAGCCTGTCGATCAATGGCAGCAGCAGCCTGAACGGCGGCAGCATCGTCACCACCGGCGCGCAGACCTACGCCGGCGCCGTGTCGGTGGCCGCCGACCAGAGCCTGACCAGCACCGGCGCCTCGCTGGTGTTCGGCGGCACGGTGGACAGCGCCAGCCGCGCCGCCCTGAACCTAGTGGCGGGCGACGCCATCCAGGTGTCGGGTGCCGTCGGCGGCACCGGTCCGCTGGGTGCGCTGACCCTGTCGGCCAAGGGCAAGGCCACCTTCGCCCAGGCGGTAAGGGTCAACAGCCTGATCGAAACGGCGGCGGGCGACGTCACCACCTTCCACGGCACCCTGGTGGCGGACGGCAGCGGAGGCCTGCAACTGGCGGGCAACGGCTTCGTCTTCGACCAGGCGGTCTCGGCCACCGGCGGCGCCATCACGCTGAACGACACCAAGGCCGACGGAACGATCAGCTTCGCCAGTGCCGCCAACGTGTCGGCGGCGGCGGGCTTCGCCCAGACGGGCGGCGCCAGCTTCCTGCTGCCAGCTAGCATCACGGTCACCAGCGGCCCCATCACGTTTGCCACGGTGGCGACGCTGCCCGCCGGCAGTGCCAGCATCACCACCAACGGCGACATCACCATGGTGGGTCTGCAGGGCCCGGCCACGGCCCTGACCATGGCGTCGGGCACGGGGGCGCAGCGCATTGGCATCGCCAACGGCCTGCCCACGCAGACCATTGTCGTCGCCAGCCTTAAGGTACCCACCGCCGCCTCCGCCAAGATGTACGGGACGGTGGCGTCCAAGCAGCAGTCTCTGGCGGCCGGCGCCATCGACAGCCCGCTGAAGGGGGCACCGTGGTTCATCAACGACACGCCCTGGGGCCCGACCGATACGGTCAGCACCGTGGCGGCGACGGTGGTGGCCAAGGTGCCGGTGCCGAGCACCCCCGGCGTCACCGCGCTGTTCACCGGCACGGTGTCCAACACCGGCATCACCCCGGACGCCCTGTCCGCCTACGTCTCGCCGCAGGTGCTGTCGGCCGGCGGCAACAGCGTGGTGGGCGCCAGCGCCCAACCGTCGGTGCTGACCACCTCCGGCACCACCCCGACCCCGGCCGGCGTCAGCACCCCCTCCACACCGCTGACCACGACCGGTACTACCGAGGAAAACACCCCCCGCTGAGATCCGGGCGGCGCGGGCGGTCCAGCGCCACCCCCTCGGCGGCATGAACAACCTGACTTGGACTTGGAACAGAGATGAGCACGCAGACCCTTCCCGCCTTCTACCAGCGCCCCCGCCCCCTGGCCGCGGAGCGTGACGGCGACCTGTCGCTGACCCCCGCCGCCGGCTACCAGTTCGCCGCCGGTTCCAACTCCGTCCCCGTGATCGCGGCGGAGTTCACACTGGCCTGCAAGCATTACCCCATCCTGTTCCTGGACGGCGCCCCGCCCCAGGCCGTGGCCCTGCTGAGTTTGCGCAATGGCGAGAACCTGTTCGTGGACGCCGACGGCGCCTGGGAATCCGGCGCCTACATCCCAGCCTATGTCCGCCGTTACCCCTTCATCTTCCTGGAGAACCGCGAGAAGGCGGAATTCACCCTGTGCATCGACGAGGCCGCCGCCAGCCTCAGCCACGGCGGCCCCAACAAGCTGTTCGAGGGCGGCCAGCCCACCGAGGTCACCCGCAACGCCCTGGCCTTCTGCAGCGACTACCAAGGCCACTACAACGCCACCACCGAGTTCGTGGAGGCCCTGATCAAGGCCGACCTGCTGGTGGAGAACCGCGCCGACGTCACCCTGAAGGACGGCCAGAAGCTGAGCCTGGCCGGTTTCAAGGTCATCGACGAAGCCCGGTTCAACCAGCTGCCGGCCGAGGACTTCCAGCGCTGGCGCGAGCGCGGCTGGCTAGCCCTGGCCTATGCCCATTTCATCTCGGTCAGCAACTGGGCCGGCCTGGTGGACCGCACCTCGCTGCGCCCGGCGACCAACTGACGCGCAATAGCAACGGCATGAGGCAGAGACTCATGCCGTTGTAGGCCCCGACCCGTTGTAGGCCCCGACCGGGGCCGCCGCAGGTTTTTGGGGAGCGCAGCGGACTGGAAACCGAGGAAGCCCAAGCCAGCGGATGCTGGCGCCCGGCGCCTGAGGGCGGCATTTGAGCGGTCACGATCAAATGCCAATGATTATGACTGAAACGGCGGCCCGGGTCATCCCACGCCGCCGTTTTCATATCCGCCGGTTGCCGTCCGTCCGGCGCGCCGACAGAATGCGGACCCACCGTACCACGATGGGATCGCCCCCGATGGACACTATCGGCAACCTGCTGACCGACCTGCCCTCCGCCGTGGAGGAGGAGCGGTTCAGGGATATCCTGCGCCGCCCCGGCTGCCGCATCGAGCAAATCGTCTCGCACGGGCAGACGACGCCGATCGATCGTCCTTATTGCCAGGCGCATGACGAATGGGTCCTGGTCCTGGCCGGGGCCGCGCGGGTGGAGATGGCGGGCCGGGAGACGGCCCTGCTGCCCGGCGACCATTTGTTCATCCCGGCCAACACCAGCCACCGGGTGACCTTCACCGACCCCGGCCAGCCCACCGTCTGGCTGGCCATCCACATCGGCGAGACCGCGTCACACCACCAGTGAGGACATGGCCGGCGGCTGGCCCAGCAGGTCCGCCACCGCGCACGGGCGTGCCCTCCTCCATCCAGCCTGAGGGCAACGCGGCCGTGAGCCTGCGCCTCGCGACAAATCAGGATCGGGGCAAGAAAACATCAAAGACAATCCGCCGGCGAAGAAGGCGGGAATACGTCAGCCCCCCACGAACAACGGCGCCGCCGCCACCACATCGACCATATGGTCGATGAAAGCGCGCACCCGACGGGGCACTTGGCCACCGCCGACATATACGGCGTTAACCGTTTCCAGATCGCCTGGGTTGTAAGCCTCCAGCACCGGCACCAAGTCGCCACGCCCAATGGCATCAACCACGTGCCAATGGCTCAGCCGCGCCAGCCCTATGCCCGCCAAGGCCATCTGTCGCAAGGTCTCGCCATTGTTCACCAGCAGGGTGCCGGCCACCTGCACCTCCACCTCGCGGCCATCCTCCCGGAAGGGCCAGCCTACGCGGCTGCGGCGGAAATTGAAGCCCAGGCAGTTGTGCTGGGCCAAATCCGCCGGCGTTCGCGGCGTGCCGTGGCGGGCCAGGTAATCTGGCGCGGCGCAGATCACCCGGCGGCTCTGCCCCAGCTTGCGCGCCACCAGGGCGCTGTCGGGCAGCGTGCCCACGCGGAAGGCCAGATCGGCCTTCTGCGCCAGCAGGTTCACCACGTCGTCGGTCAGGCTGAGGTCTATGGTCAGGTCGGGATGGCGCGCCAGGAAGGCCGGAAGGGCAGGCGCCAGGACATGGGTGCCGAAGGGGACGGAGGCGTTGATGACCAGCCGGCCTCGCACAGTGCCCGATCCCACCGCCTGGTCGGCGTCGTCCAGGGCGCGCAGCGCCCGCTCCGCCGCCTGCAAATACCCCCGCCCCTCATCCGTCAGGGTCAGCGCCCGCGTGGTGCGGGTCAGCAGGCGGGCGCCCAGCCGTGCCTCCAGCCGGGCGACCAGCTTGCTGACGGCCGACGGCGTCAGGTCCAGGGTGCGGGCGGCGGCGGAAAAGCCCCCTTCCCGCACCACGCGGACGAACACCTCCATCTCACCGGACCGGTCCATCTGTACGCGCGCCATCTGTGCCTGCAATTCATAGATATTGTTCTTCCATACTCCATACTCCCATCGCCGGTCGCTGCCTAGATTTGGCGTCGAAACGTCATCGGGACGTGATGGAAGGAGTATGGATCATGGACCTGAAGATCACGGGCAAGACGGCCCTGGTCACCGGATCGACGGCCGGCATCGGACTGGAAATCGCCCGCAAGCTGGCGGTGGAAGGGGCCAGCGTCATCCTGTCCGGCCGCGACCAGAAGAAGCTGAACCAAGCGGTGGAAGATATCCGCGCCTCCGGCGGTGTCGATGTGAGTGGCGTGCGTGCCGACATCACCACGGCCGACGGTGCGGCCGACCTGCTGCGCCAGGTGCCGTCGGTGGACATCCTGGTCAACAACCTGGGCATCTATGAAAGCAAGCCCTTCGCCGACATCAGCGATGCGGACTGGCAGCGCTATTTCGACGTCAACGTCATGAGCGGCGTGCGCCTGACGCGCCACTATTTCCCGCAGATGCTGGCCCGCAACGAGGGCCGGATCATCTTCGTCTCCAGCGAGACGGGGCTGGCAGTGGATCCGGCCATGATCCACTACGCCATGACCAAGACGGCGCAGCTGTCCATCGCGCGCGGCCTGGCCGGACAGACCAAGGGCACGCGGGTGACCGTCAATTCGGTGATGCCCGGGCCCACGCGATCGGAAGGCATCGTGGATTTCCTGCGCAGCGTGTCCAGCAAGCCGGACGCCACGGTGGCCGAGGCGGAGGCAGAATTCTTCGCCACTGCCCGATCCGGATCGCTGCTGCAGCGCATGATCGAACCGGAGGAGATCGCCAACATGGTGGCCTTCCTGGCCAGCCCCCTGTCGGCCGCCACCAACGGCGCCGCCATCCGGCTGGAAGGCGGGCTGATCAACACCCTGGCGTAAGGCCCACGCGTCTGGGCCATCGTGGGAGTTCTGAAATCAGAACTCCCACAAGGCACCTCGTCTCACTTGGCCTGCCACACCTCGGGATGGGCGTCCATGTAATCGCCCAGCGCCTTGGCGATCTTGGCGTCATCCGCCAGGCCAGGATGGGAATGACAGCCGCTGAAGGCGATGTCGTGCATGGGCAGGAAGGCCAGGCGGCTCTCCCCCGCCGCGTGCAGCTTGTCCGCCACCTTGGCCACTTCCGCCGCGATCTCGCCATCGGCCATGTCGGTCGCCCACAACAGGAAATAGGCCTGGGGGTTGTGGGCGCGCAGGGCTTTCACGAAGTCGACGTAGGTCGCCTCGTAATCGGTGTGCAGGGCGTCACGGGTGGCCCACTTCTCACCCGCGTGCAGGGGTGTGGTGAAGTCGTTGGTACCCAGGGCGATGACGATAATCTGGGGATGCCAGGCCGGATCGTCATAGCGGACGGCATGGTCGAACAGGGTGTAAGGGTAGGCCTGCGGCAGGGTATCGGCGGCGAAGCCGTTGTAGTTGCGGACGATGCCCCGTCCGGAGATGGCGTTTACCTGGTAATCGGCCCCATAGCGGCCGGCCAGGCGCGGCGCGATGCCTTGCGAGGTATCGGTTGTGTCCCACACCTCGGCCGTCGTGCATGTTTGCTGGAACGCCGCCTGATCCGCGATGTTGCCGTAGCCCACGGTGTGGCTGTCGCCGATGAACTCGATCTGCCGCGCCCGCGCCGGAATCGGCAGCGGTTTGGTGCCCACCGGAGCGTAAAAGCCGCCGAAGGCGCTGGGGCCCGCCTGGGTTTCACTGGCGGTGTCAACGCGCAGGGTATGCGCGCCCGGCTTCAGTCCCGTGACGCGGTAGACACCCGGCTTGGGCTTCACCAGCGCCGCCGGCGCGCCGCCATCGACGCTGACGCGCAGGCTGACGTCGCCCGGGCCGACGCGGAACAGGGCCGAGGTCCCCGTGAAGCGGGTCTCGACATAGGTGCCCGGCCATTGCCGGCGGAAACCGCCGTCGGTGCCCTCGGCCAACGCCCGGCCGCCGATGTGCCTCGGCAGGGCCGTGGCACCGGCGGGCAGGCTGGCCACGGGCTCCACCTTGGGTGCCCCGCCATGGGACGCCGTATCCCTGGCCAGGACCGGGCCGGCGGCCAGGGTGGCCGTAAGCGACAGAACGAACGCCGACAGAACGTTTAGGGACTTCACCGCTTTCCTCCCAGCATCGGACTTATATGCCAAATGGTGGGAGAGTAACGGTATCGGTTGCCGGCTGCCAGTGCGGGAACTAAAGCGCCCCAGGCTGGCCAAAGGGGTGCGGCTTCAAAATATCCTCCAGTCCGATGCGGCGCAGCAGTTCGGCCCGCACCCGGTCGGCGACACCGTTCACCACCTCGCAGCCATCGCTGGCGGGATCGACGTGGGTGCGAAAGGGACGCTGGCCATACGGCATCTCCACCACCCGAGCCAGGGCGTCGGCGACCAGGCGGGCGTCGGCGTCCGGCGGTTCCAACTTGGCCAGGCCGGCCTCCGCCACCTCGGCCATGCCCTTGTCGGGCCCCTGCTCATAAGCCAACACAGTGGCCAGGTCCGCCGGGCGGCCCGCGTGGGCGAAATGGTTGGTGCCTTTGGTGAAGGCACCCGGCACCAGGATGTTGGTCTCGATGCCCCAGCGCGCAAGTTCCCCGGCATAGCTGACGGCCAGACTGTCCATGGCCGCCTTGGCAGCGAAATAGGGTGCCAAATAGGGGGGTGTACCGCCACGGGCGCTGCTGGACGACACCCAGATCACCAGGCCCCGTCGCTGGCGCCGCATCTGCGGCAGCACGGCGCGGTTCACCCGCTGGGTACTGATGACGTTGATGTCATACAGTTCCGCGAACTGTTCCGGCGTGAACGCCTCCGCCGGGCCCAGGGACATGTGGCCGGCATTGTGCACCAGGACATCGACCCGGCCGTGGATAGCGACGACGGTGCCCACGGCCCGCTCCACCGATGCCTGCGACTGCACATCCATCTCTATCGTCCGCAGGTCGGATCGATGGTCCTCCGCCCAAGCCGCCGCCTCGACCACCGCCCGCGCGTTGCGGGTGGTGGTGTCGCGCATGCCGGCGTAGACGGTGTGGCCGTTCAGGGCCAGGGCGCGCACGGCCAGGGCGCCGAAGCCGCTGGATGCGCCGGTAACGAGGATGACCTTGGACATTGGCGGGACGCTCTTCCTGGGGTTGGACGCCGGTTGGGTTGAATGCCCAGGGGCCGGCGGAACGACGGGAAGGCTAGGACGCGGGCGCCCCTGCCCGACAGACACACCTAGGTTTGCCCATACCTTGGTTTATCCCCGCGCGCTCATAAGCAATCGAACACGGATTTCGTTGCACAAATGCGATACTATTTACCAACCGCTAGGCCCTTGATTATCTTGGGCACGACGCAACACCGCAGGCCCGGCCTGGATAAATAAACACGGGCGGACCATGGGCCCCTCTCCTTCGCACCCCCACCGGGCGGCACCGCGCCGGCGGTCACGGCCCCTGGTGGCGCTGGCCAGCCATGGCCGCGCGCAATGCCTGGCCGCGGCCGTGCTGGCGCTGCTGATCTTTTCCGCCGACGCCTTCAGCCCGCTGCAAGGCGCGGTGGCGGTGTTGCACACGGCCGTCGTGCTGCTGGTCGCCATCTCCCACGGCCGCCGGGCGGTGATGCTCACCGGCCTGGCCTGCGCCACGCTGACCGGTGGCGCCTTCCTGGTCGGCCATATGGATGACCTGTCGGAAGGGGCGGCTATGCGCCTGGCCGTCAGCCTGACGGCCATCCTGATCACCACCTTGCTGTCGCTCAGCAATCGCAGCGCCCGTACCGCCATGGCGGAGCAGGCCCGCATCCTGGAACTGACGCACGATACCGTGGTCATCCACGACGCCGACGGCATCATCCGCTATTGGAACGATGGCGCGGAACATCTGTACGGCTGGACCCGGGAAGAGGCGCTGGGCCAACCCTGTCAGCAGCTGCTGCAGACGGCTTACCCGGCGGGCGAGGTGCACCAAGCCCTTGCCCAGGCCGGCCACTGGTCCGGCGAGCTGACACGGGTGCGCCGCGACGGCCGCCGCATCGTGCTGGCCAGCCGTTGGCTGGCGCGCTTCGACGGCCAGGGCGGCAACATCGGCATTATCGAGACCAGCGCCGACCTGACGGAACAGCGGCGGGCGGACGCGGAGCGCCATAGGTCTGAGGGACGCTATCGCGCCATCTTCAACGCCGCCGGCTTCGCCATCTGGGAGTCGGACTGGACGGACGCCTTTCGCGTTCTGGAAAGGGCGCGCGACCTGGGTGGCGGCGACCTCAAGGCCGGCCTGGCCCTGCACCCCGACCTGATCCGGCAGGCGGGCCAGGCAACCCGCATCCGCGCCATCAATGCCGCCGCCGTCCGCCTGTTCGAGGCCGAGGGGGCTGAACAGCTGCTGGCGGGCAGCATCGTCGCCATGTACACGCCCAGCAGCGAGGCCGCCCTGGTCCAGGTGTTCGCAGCCCTGTCGGCGGGTGAGCGCATGGTGGAAGCGGAAGGCCAGTTCCGCACGTTGTCGGGCGGCATGGTGGACGTGGTGCTGCGCGTCACCGTCCCGCCGGAGGATGAGGACTGGTCGCGCATCCTGGTCATGGCACTGGACGTGACGGAGCGCAACCAGGTCCAGGCCAAGCTGGCGCAGCTCAGGACCGAACTGGCGCATGTGTCGCGCATGAGCACGCTGGGGCAGCTGGCGGCATCCATCGCGCATGAGGTCAACCAGCCGCTGTCGGCCATCATCACCTATGGCAAGACGGGCCGCCGCTGGCTGGCGCGGGGACCGGAACACGCGCATGAGGTGGAGGACTGCC
This sequence comes from Nitrospirillum amazonense, assembly GCF_007828035.1. Classification (GTDB taxonomy): domain Bacteria; phylum Pseudomonadota; class Alphaproteobacteria; order Azospirillales; family Azospirillaceae; genus Nitrospirillum; species Nitrospirillum amazonense. The sequence continues at coordinate 160,522 of NZ_VITV01000006.1, forward strand.
TGCAGCATGTGGTGACCAACGGCACCCGCGCCGCCGACGTCATCGCCCGCATCCGCGCCCTGGCCCGCAAGGCGCCGCCCAAGGCCGACACCCTGATGGTAGAGGCGCTGGTGGCGGAAACCGTGGCCCTGGTGGGCCGCGAGGTACAGGCCAAGGCCATCGCCGTCCGCGTTCTGTGCCCATCCGACCTGCCACCGGTGCGGGGTGACAAGGTGCAGGTGCAGCAGGTGCTGATGAACCTGCTGATGAACGCCATCCAGGCCACCGCCGCGCAGGGGAGTCCGCTTGTGGACGGCGACGCAGCCCGCGACATTACCATCCTGGCGGAGCGGGTGGACGATCTGGTCAGGGTTTCCGTACGCGACAGCGGCGGCGGCATCCAGGATGTGGAACCCGCGACCTTATTCGAGCCCTTCTTCACCACCAAGGCCGATGGCATGGGCATGGGCCTGTCCATCTGCCGTTCCATCATCGAGGCGCACGGCGGGCAGATCACCGCCGCCAACAACGACGCTACCGCCCCCGGAAGTGGCCGCCGGGGCGCCACCTTCGCCTTTACCCTGCCGGTGGCGCCGGAGGAGCGGGCGGCCGGCCATGACGTTGGGGAAAGCGGCGGCATGCACGCCGCATGACCGCCGTGCCAGGTCCCCCCTGGCAACTGACACCCAAATTAACATCTATGTATGATGGGCCCGCGCCCACCCGCCAGGGTACAGGGATGCGTTCAAGGAGGCGCGCCGCACCATGGGCGCGCATCCCCACCAACCGTCATCCGGTGGTGTGTGTCCGAAGGCGGAGTAAGGGCCCTGAGCAATCCCATTATCGCGATCGTCGACGATGACGCGGAAGTCCGCGGCAGCCTGCTGAGCCTCATGCGCTCCGCCGGGTTCGATGCCCGGGGATTCGACGGGGCGGTGGCATTCCTGGACTCCCCTGCGCGGGATCAGGCCGCCTGCCTGGTCACCGACCTGCACATGCCGGTCATGGACGGGCTGGCCCTGCAGGCGGCGCTGCGCGACGCCGGCAACGACCTGCCCATCATCATCATGACCGCCTTTGCCGACCCCGCCCTGAGCCAGCGGGCGCTGGAGGCCGGTGCCGCGGCCTTCTTGTGCAAACCCCTGGATCCGGAGGATTTGCTGACCCGGGTTGAAGCAGCGGTGACGGGGCGGGACCCATAGTCCGTGCCGCTGTATCGGGGATTCGTCTCCAGGAGGAATATGAAGAAATCGCAGAGGGATTCCCGCCAGGTGCCAGCCTGGTAGCGGTCCCCGCCTGCGTCGGGCCGTCAGCCCGGCGATGCGATTGACCAAGTTGCGCTCGGGCCGCGCACCAGCCGATGATGGCGGCGACCGGGGAGTGAGCGCCGCCGCCGTTCCCCTTCCACACCAACACCTGGATCGCTGTCGCGGAAGATGTCGTAAAAATCCCGGGAACCGTTCTCACGATGGCTCTGCCGGCCACCGCGAACTTCCGTTAAGGTCCGGTAATTGTTGTTCCGAGGAACCGTCATTGGCTTGGCCCGAAACGCCCCCGCTCCCGCAATTCCTGACGCCCCTGCTGCAGGGCCTGAACGACGCGGTGGTGATATTCAACAGCACCGGGCAGGTGTGCGCCATCAACCCGGCTGCGGAAGGGCTCTACGGTGTCGCCGGGGCCGACGCGCTGGGCCAGCCCGTGGACGGCATCCTGACGGCGCAGGACGGGACGACGCGAGAGGCTATCGAGGGCCGCCTGGCGGCCTGCGGCTCATGGCGCGGCGAACTGGCCAGACGCAACGCTCAGGGCAAGGCCCTGGTGGTGGAGGCCTGCATCAGCCGGCTGGACGAAGGCGGCACCCTGTTCATGGACGCGGCACGCGACTTGACCGCCCAGCATGAAACCATCGCCGCCCTAAAGCTCGCCACCGCGCGCAACACCAACCTGTTTGAGGCCATGGCCGTTTCGTTCTGGGACATGGATTTCCAGGCCGCAGCGGCGGCGGTGCGGCAGAAAGCGGCGGAAGGAATCACCGACATGGCCGCCTATTTCGCGGCCAATCCCGAGTATGTGCGTTGGCTGCAGGGTCAGGTCCGCGTAGTGGCCACCAACCCGCGCACCCTCGATATGTTTCGCGCCACATCCCAAGCGGACTTCGCCGACATCGCCCGCTACTGGCCGGACGCCAGCCTCGTCCACTTCACTAACGGCCTGCTGAAGGGGATGAGGCGCGAGGCCAGCTACATCTCCGAGGTGCGCCTTCGCCGCGCCGATGGGACGGAATTCGATAGTCTGTTTTCCGCCGCCTTCCCATCCGAGACGGTGCCTTCGGGCCGGGTCATCGTCGGCGTCATGGACATAGACGAGCAGAAGCGGACCCTGGCGGAGCTTTCCCGCAGCGAGAACCGTTATCGAACGCTGTTTGAGACCACTGGCGTGGCGTTCTTTCGCTTCGACACGTCCGGCATCAACCAGATCTTCGCGACGCTGCGAAGCCAGGGCGTGACGGATCTCGATGCCCACATCCGGCACCATCCCGATTTCCTGGACCTGGCCAAGGAGCAGATCCTGTGCGTCGACGCGAACGCCAGCGCTGTGCGCCTGCTGGGGGCGGCATCGAAGGCGGATTTGCTGCGCGATCTCCGGTGGATCGTCACACCCGACCATCTTCAGGGCCTGCGTGAGACCCTGGTGATGACCTTCGGCGGCCACTACACCTATCAGAGCCAGCGCTTGATCGGCCGCGTGGATGGCAGCCTTGTGCCTTGCCTGTGGTTCACCGTCGCCCCGCCGGAGCTGCGCGCCCAGAACACCGCCTTCGTGGGCCTGATCGACATCTCGGAACAAGAAGCCGCGCGCGCCGCCGAGCAGGCCATGCAGGTGGAATTGGCCCATGCCGCACGCATCGGCATCCTGGGGGAGCTGACGGCGTCGCTGGCCCACGAGGTCGCGCAGCCCCTCAGCGCCATCTCCTCCCGCGGCGAAGCGGTCAGGCGCTGGCTGTCCCGCGATACGGTGGACGTGCCGGTGGTGCAGGGCCTGATGGGCAAGATCATGGACAGCGTCGAACGGGCGGCCGGGATCGTCAGCCGCATCCGCGACATGGCAATCAAGGCGCCCTTCCATGTCGAACCCGTCGACTTGGCGAAGCTGGCGCGGGATACCGTAGCCTTCCTGTCACATGAGTTGGGGCGCGGCCGCGTGGCGGTCCGCATCGACGTGGCGGACCGCCCGTGCTCCGTGGAAGGTGATCGGGTACAGCTGCAGCAGCTGCTTTTCAACATCCTGCTGAACGCGCATCAAGCGCTGGAACAGGGGGCGATTGCCCATCCCGCCATCACCGTCACCCTTCGCGGGGAGAACGACCACATCGTCGTCACCATCGATGACAACGGGCCGGGTATCCCAGTGGAAGACCTGGGGCGCGTCTTCGACAGCTTCCGCACGACCAGAAGCGATGGCATGGGGATCGGCTTGTCGGTGTGCCGGTCCATCGTATTGCGGCATGGTGGCAACCTGTCGGCCGGCAACCTGCCTGCCGGCGGCGCCCGGTTCACGATCCGCCTGCCGGTGGTGGCGGGCTGATCGCTCAGACCGGCATGCGGGGTGGCCGAGCCTCAAGGCGGGAAAGCCAGCGCCCGCTCCACGCTGGCGATCAGCGCATCGGGATTGCAGGGCTTCTCAAAAAAATCGTGGACTCCAATTTTGCGCGCCCTGGCCCTGACCTGTTCACTGGGGAAGGCGGTCAGCAGGATCACCGCGCAGCCGCACCGACGCTGGCGCAGCAGCGGCTGGATTTCCAAACCGGATAGCCCCGGCATCTGGATGTCCGATATGACACAGTCTATTCTGTCCAGGTCAAATGCCAAAAGGTCCTCGGCCGACGGAAACACTGCCGTGCCGAAACCGAAGGATTGCAGCAAATCCTCCAAGCTTGCGCGCACGGACGCGTCGTCGTCGACCACCGCAACGGTTCTTTCAGACGTCATCCCGATCGTCATTACAAGTCCCTATACAGACCCATGCGGAAGCAGTGCCGCTAGCCGTGGATGCCGGTGGTGCCGTCCCGCTTCCAAGCGCGCCGCCAGCGTAACGGGGTTTCGCCCACCGACCGGCGGAACTGTCGGGTGAAATGGGCCTGGTCGCTGAAACCGCAGGCGCATGCCACGGAACTGAGCGCGTCATTCGTGGACAAAAGGAGGATTTGCGCGTGGCGAAGCCGCTTCTTCACGATGAAATCGCGTGGCGCCTCTCCCGTCGTCGCTTTGAACGCCCGTGAAAAGTAGGAGTAGCTGAGGCCGCTGACATCCGACAATTCCTTAAGGGGGATGGTTGCCCCCAGCTTGCTCTCTATACGAGCCATGACCTGCCGCAATTGCCAAGGCGTCAAACCGCCCTTGTGTGATGCTTTATTGTCGGTCGTGACGGAGATGAGCGTCACGTTTTCATCGACAGGCTCGCGAAGTCCGAGCACTTCCCATATTTCGTCGAGGTATCCGCGAACGGCCGATACGTCTGAATCCAGCGCCGCCCTGGCGTTCGTGGCCAGCAGCGCCAACCTCCTGGCCTTTTCACCTTCAATCCTCCCAGCGGCGTTATACGCATGGTTTTCCATGGACCGGCTCCCCTCTTGTAGACGGCCGCCAGCCTGGGCCCGCAGCGCATTTTATGGAATCGTACCGGTGCTCGTGCCAAGCCATACCGGGTACTTGATACCCTATACCGCGGTCTAGGCTCGGGCGTGACAGGGCCCTCCCCAGGTCTAAGGTTCCAGGCCGGTTCGGAACCGATAAATTGCGACGCGCCGACCTGGTGACAGGCCGCGGCGCCGAATGGTTCCAACCGCAACAGGGCAGCCTGTGCAGATGATTATAGACAGTGGCGAGGGCGGTGGGGCCGCTCTGTCGCGATAATGGCGGACATCTTGATCCTGGTGGCGGCCGGCCTGCCCTTGTGCCTGCTGGCGGGTCTGGCGCTTGGCTTCCACCGATGCAGTCAAATCCTGAAGCGCGTCTATTTCGACGCCTCCCCCCTGCCCATGCTGATCGAGGATTGGTCGGGCATACGCACCCTCCTGGCGGCGCTGAAGATGCATGGCGTCACCGACGTCGCGGCCCACCTGATGGCCCGTCCGGATCTGGTCCGAAGCTATCAGGCCAGCCATCGCTTCGTTGACGCCAACCAGGCGATGCTGCGTTTGTTAGGCGCGACGGACAAGGCCCAGTTCATGGCGCTGGCCCCCCAGTTGCTGCCGGCCAGCCTGGAAAGCACCGTGCGCCTCTACCAGACATTGATGAAGGGCAAGCCGGTCGCCCAGGGGGAGCGTGTGTTGCGCACCCTGGATGGCCGCGTGGTGCCCCTAATCTGGCATGCGACATTGCCGGCATCCGGCGACGCCCGGCGCATCCTGTTCTATGCCTTCGACATGAGCGGCCAGAAGCAGGCGCAGGAGGCCATGCTGACGGCTCATGTCGACCTGGCGCATGCGGCCCGCGTCTCCACCGTTGGCGAGTTGAGCGCGTCCATCGCCCACGACGTCGCGCAGCCCCTGGCGGCGATCGCCGCCTCGGCGTCCGCAGCGGAACGATGGCTGAAGCGGAATGAGCCTAGCCTGGATAGGGCACTGAACGCCCTGTACCAGATCCGCCAGAATGCCCAGTCCGCCAGCGACGTGGTCGGCCGCATCAAGGCCTTCCTGCGCAAGGCGCCGAAACGCACCACCGTCAGCCTGCACACCCTGATCCGCGATGCGCTGGAACTGATCGAAAGCGAGGCCTATCGCTTCGACGTCAAGTTCCGGACCACTATCGAACCGGGCCTGCCGGCCTTGTGGGTCGACGAGGTGGAGATCAAGCAGGTGATCATCAACCTGGCTCTCAACGCCATGCAAGCCATGGCCGGCGCTGGCACCAGCGACCGCGTCATCACCATCGCCGCTGCCTTGAAGGCACGAGAGGGCATGGTAGAGGTGCAGGTGCGCGACAACGGCCCCGGCATCGGCCACGACGTCATTGGCCGTATATTCGAACCCTTCTTCTCCACCAAGGAGGACGGCATGGGGCTGGGATTGGCCATCTGCAAGTCCATCATCAACGGCCACGGCGGCGACCTGACCGTGGTGAGCGTGGACCAGCTGGGCACGGCGTTCCGTTTTACCCTGCCTTGCTGCCCCGGGCTGTTCCAGTAACCCGGTCGTATTCGGTGCCTTAGGCCAGTTCCAGCATCTTCACTTTCCGGATAAAGTCTGAGGCCGTGGTGGCGCGCAGCTTCCGGAAGGCGCTGCTGCGGTGCATCTTCACCGTGATCTCGGCGATTCCGAGTTCGTGGGCGATCTGCTTGTTCAACAGTCCACGATCGACAGCCTTCAGGATTTCCAGTTCGCGGGGCGTCAGGTCGCTGGCCAGGCGCCGCAGTTCCATGAGGCGCTGGTCACGCGTCCACCGCTCCCGCTCATAGCGCAGGGCCTCCCACACCGCATCCAGCAGATCCTGGTCGCGGAATGGCTTGGGCAGGAAATTAATCGCCCCCTGCTTCATCGCCCGGACCGACATGGGCACGTCGGCGTGCGCGGTGATGAAGATGATGGGCGGTTGCCGGCTTTCCGATTTGAGGCGCGCCTGAAGTTCCAGGCCGCTTTCCTCAGGCATGCGAACATCCAGCACCAGGCAGCACGGACGGTTCGGGATCCCGGTCGCCAGGAAGGGGGCCGCGGCCCCGTAGCTGGCGACCTCCAGGCCTACCGATAGAAAAAGATCGGCGATGGCACCGCGCAGGTCATCGTCATCGTCGATCACGATGACCAAGGGCTCCGGCTGAGAAGCGTCATCCGGTATCGCATTCGCCATGTCACAACATCCCCAGCATTCCGGCAGTCGCGCCCGGCAAAAATCAAGTCATTAACCAAACCGCCGACTCAAGAGCCTAGCATGCCCCAGTTTGCGAGACCCTCGCCTTCATACGCTGGTATAGGTGGGCCAAGATGCTGGCAGCACTCAATCGCCAATCGCACCGGTGCACCTTATGGCCACGTGCTCCAATCGCGGGCAGAGCCTCGGTATACGCCCTGGCTTTGCTGTCGAAGTCGGGCGGCGACATTTCCAGTTTATCGGAAGAAGCGTGCCGCGCCTTCCAGCGCCGTTTCGGACACGCGCCTGAGCGCCGAAAAAAAAACCACGCCGGCGACGAGCCGGCGTGGCGAAAGGGGCCACCATGGCCCCGAAGCGAACCATCCTAATGCCCGCACCCTGTCAAACGTCCGCCATCTCCGCCGCCAGCTTGCCGGATCCGAGGTCGGCGCCTGTCACGGGATCACTTTCTGGGTTGGACATGGTGCGGGCCGCCAGGGCCTGGGCGGCTTCCCTCTGCGCGTCGGTCAAGGTAACGGACGGCAGGCCGTCGCCGCCGTCCAGCGGCAGGCTGGCCTCCACGTCGTCCAGCCGTTGCCAGGTCCCGCCGGCGTTCCACGGGCCTTCGGTGTCCCCTTCGCCTTGGGACGTGTTGACGTAAAGGTCGGCGAATTCGGCCTTGCCCGGCAGCTTGCCCGGCGGGAAGTTGGGTTCGATGGCGTAGAGCGCCTTCTCGAACGATTTCTGGTGCGCGATCTCCCGCGTCATAAGGAAACCCAAGGCGTCCTTGATGCCGGGATCGTCGGTGACGTTGATCAGCCGTTCGTAAACGATCTTGGCCCGGCTCTCCGCCGCGATGTTGGAGCGCAAGTCGCAGGTGGGATCGCCGATACTGTCGATGTAAGCCGCCGTCCACGGCACGCCGGAGGAGTTGGTCAGCGACGGCCCGCCGCCGTACAGCAGCGACTGGGTATGGCTGTCGCCCCCCTGATTCAGCGCGGCATAGAGGTCGGCCTCCGCCATGTTGGCCTCGGCCAGGTCGCCCTTGATGCCCTTGTTCAGCATGGCGACGATGCTGCCGATGATCTCCAGGTGGCTCAGCTCCTCCGTGGCGATGTCGAACAGCATGTCCTTGCGGCCGGGGTCGGTCTCACCCAGCGCCTGGGTGAAATAGCGCATGGCGGCCGCCAGCTCGCCCTGCGGGCCGCCGAACTGTTCCAGCATCAGGCTGGCCAGGACGGGGTTGGGTTCGGCGACCCGCACCGTGTATTGCAGGCGCTTGTTGTGCATGAACATCGTCTTCGTCCTTCTGATTCATGTCGTGACCCATGGGCGATACCGCGCGCCCTTGAAGCGCCTTCTAAAAGGCCGCGAATCTGGAATTGTTCCAATAGAGCGCAGCGATAAAAGTAATTGCTGAGACAAAGCTTCGCTTATTCGTATGTAAATTTTGGAAATCCGCAGTCAATTTTTGGGCTCCCCTTCTTTTCATTGCTGGGGAACCGGAGGCGCCGGCTCGGCTTGTCTGCACGGGGGCGGTACGCCCATGAGGAGGCAGACGTTGGCGAAGCGGCACGCGGTCGCCCACCCGCCTTCCCGTTCCCGCATCCCAACCCGACACACTCAGCGAGGAGGATGGCCAATGGCCACGAACGAGGAACATTTGCTGGACTGGCTGCGCGACGCCCACGCCATGGAACAGCAGGCGGAAACAATGATGACCGCCATGTGCGAGCGCATCGAGAACTATCCCCCCGTGCGCGACAAGCTGCGGGACCATATCGCGGAAACCAGGACACAAGCCCAGCGTCTCGAAAGCTGCCTGGCACGCCTGGGCGGCGACACCTCAACCCTGAAGGACATCGCGGGGCGGGCCACCGCCTTCGGCCAAGGCTTGGGCGGCATGTTCGTGAGCGACGAGATCATCAAGGGCGCGCTCGCCAGCTTCGCCTTCGAAAACATGGAGATCGCCTCGTACACCATCCTGATCGCGGCGGCGGACGCGGTGGGCGATACCGAGACGCGTGATCTGTGTGAACAGAGCCTGCGTGAAGAGCAGGCGATGGCCGCCTGGTTGGCGGAGCATCTGCCCGCCCTGACCAAGAAGTACCTGGTGCGCGACGAAGTGATGGAAGAGGGCGGCAAGCGTTAGACCGCCGGCACGCGCCCACACAGCCCAGGAGGACCTAATGGCCCCACACCCCCACAGCACGGCGCCGCCACCCCAACCCCGTCAGGGAACCGCATCCATCAGGAGGAAGGATGTCGTCCGGGAAACCAGCGAGGACTCCTTCCCGGCGAGCGATCCACCGGCCTGGACCGGCGTGTGCGGCACCTGCCAGCCGGGAGAGAAGACCGACCTGGCTCAATCAGCGGGGGCCCCGGCCCCTGATGCCAAACCTCCGCGGTAACCGGCGGCGCAACGGGAACGCTTCTGACGTGGGAGGAGCTGGCAGCGGGATTTCATTCCGCGGCCAGCCCCTCCGCCTGCAAGCGCCACATGCGGGCGAACAGGCCGTTGCGCCGGCGCAGGTCCGCGGCGGACCCATCCTCAACGATGCGGCCGTCCTCCATAACCAGGATCCGGTCGAAGGCGGCGACTGTGGACAGCCGGTGCGCCACGGCAATGACCGTCCGCCCCGCCATGAGCTCGACCAGGGAGCGCTGGATTTTCAGTTCGGATTCCGTGTCCAGGGCGGAGGTCGCCTCATCCAGGATGAGAATGGGGGAGTTCTTCAGAAAGGCGCGGGCGATGCCGATGCGCTGGCGTTGGCCGCCGGACAGCTTGGTCCCCCGCTCTCCAACCAATGTTTCATACCCCTCCGGCAGAGATAGGATGAAGTCATGACAGTTGGCGGCCCGCGCGGCGGCGTGGACCTCCTCATCCGTGGCGCCGGGCCGGCCGAAGCGGATGTTTTCCAGGATGGTGCGGTGGAACAGGGTTATCTCCTGGGGCACCACGGCCAGGGCCGCGCGCAGATCGTCCTGGCGCAGTCCGGCCACCGGCCGGTCGCTGATGAGCAGTTCCCCGTCCTGGACATCGTAGAGGCGCTGCAGCAGGCTGACCAAGGTCGACTTGCCGGCGCCGGACGGCCCGACCACCGCGACCTTCTGGCCAGGTGGAATGTGGACGTTGAGATCCCGCAGGGTTTCCGCCCGAAAGGGAACGCGGGGCCTGTCCTCATCCCCAGTCCCATCAGAGCCAGCCTCATCCTGCATCGTCTTGGACACGCCATAGGCGAAAGCCACCTGGCGCAGTTCCACGGCCCCCGGCTCCGCCAAGGGGTCGAAGGGCGCGCTGGCTGGGTTGTCGGTGATGGTGGGGCGCAGGCCGATGACCCGAAGGGTGTCCTCGATATGGCCGACATGCTGCACCATGTCGACCAGGGCCAGCGCCAGGTCACGCGCGCCGTGCAGGATGCGGAACGTCAAGGCGCTGACGATCACCACGTCACCGGTGGTCACCGCCCCCTGCCCCCAGCGGAACAGCACCCAGGACAACATGGCGCCCGCCATGATCCACAGCACCACGTCATAGAACATGCGGGTCTTTTCCATGTGCATCCAGCTGGCCTTCTGCATCCCCGCCTCCTCCTGGAAGCTGGCTGCCAGCCGGTCATATTCACGGCGCCGGGCGGAAAACGCCTTCACCGCCCACATGTTGGAGATGACGTCGGTCAGGGCGCCCGCCACCTCGCCGGCGCGGGCGGCATAGGCGCGGTGCAACGGCTGTCCCCCCTGGCCGAACAGGATCAGCCCTGTGGTCACCAGGGTCACGAACACGGCCAGCGCCGCCGCCATGCGCCAGTCTATGGTCGAAAACACCACCACGGCGCCCAGGAAGTCCACGCACGGTGGCGCCACCCGCCAGATGACGGTGTTGCACAGCGCCCCGAAGTTGCCGGCAGTGGCGGTGATCCGCTGGCCCAGCGACCCTGCCAGGTTTTCCGTGAAGTAGCGCATGGGCAGACCGCTGAGATGGGCGAACAGGTCCAGCCGCATGTCCACGCCGATCCCGACGGTGGTGCGGCAGCCCAGCCAGCCGGTCAGGCGCCACAGGACGCTTTCCAGCCCGATCAGGGCGATGAACAGCGCCAGCGGCCGCCACACCGCCACCGGCACGCCGCCGCCGTCCGGCGCGCCGGCGGACATGGCGTCGATCAGCAGTTTCATGCCGTACTGCACGGCCACGGCACAGGACGCCGCTCCCAGTACCAGCACCGCCAGCAGCAGGCAGTGCCCCCGCCAGCGCCGGGCGTACCGCGCGATGAACCGGCGGGGTGAGGTCAGGAAGGCGGGTAGGCCGGCATCCGCCGGGCTGTTGCGGTCATCCATGCCGGACACCTCCCGCCAGCGCCCCGTCCCTCGCCACCGCCGGCACGAAAGCCCGTTCCCGGCTCCCTTCCCGGTCCATAAGATGGCGTTGCACGGTCAGCTCATCCATCAGAGGCTGGTGGATGCGGCCGGTCCCGGCCGGGCCCCGCGCGGTCAGCAACCCCACCTCACAGGGCCGCTCGTCATCCCAGCCGGGATAGTCCAGTACGGGATAGAGGCAGATCCCTCGGACGGGAACGCCATTCGCGCACGCCTGGCGCACTTCGGCACACACATAGTGCAGCCAGGAGGGGCGCGCGCTGCCCTCGGCACCCGTCTCCGCGATCAGCAGCGGCCGCCCATACCGGGCATGGAATTCCGCCAATATCTGATGCAGCGGCCGATAGCCGTGGTGGCCCAGCGGGATGGTGCTGCCACCCTGGTACCATTGGTTATGCGGATAGAAGTTGACGCCGACGATGTCCAGGTAGGCCGGCGCGCCGCCCAGGCCCGGCTCCTCCCGGCCGCTCAGCATGTCGTAGGTCTGAAACTGCGACAGCCGCCGCCGTTCCGCCGCCTCATGTTCCTCCGTCAGGGGGGCGCCCGCCGCCACGTGGATGGCCGGTTCGGCGTAGACGAAGCGCGCCTTGGGGTCGACCGCCCGGATGGCGTCGACGGCGGCGATGGCGGCGCGTACCAGCTGGACCTTCAGCCGCTCACCCTCCCCTCGGGCGAAAGGGTTCATATAGCCTTCATCCCCCCCGGCCCATGCCAGGAAGGAGATTTCGTTTATCGGGCAGAAAAAGGGTATGGCGTCGCTTTCCGATCGGATGAGCCGCGCGGCGGCGGCCGCGAAGCCGGCGAAACGATCGACGAAAGCCGGCGACCAGATATCCAGGTCGTCCGGCCAGCCGTAGTGGCAAAGATCCCAGATCACTTGGACGCCCGCCGCCCTGGCCGCCCGCAGCTGCGGCAGGACGGACGACCAGTCGTACCATCCGGGCCCGACCTCTATCCTGTGCCAACGGATCCCGTCGCGCACGGCGCGGATACCGGCTGCCGCCAACAGACGGTAATTCGCCTCGGCATGGTGGTCGTGGCCCGTGGCGGCCAGAATGTCCAGCCGCCGCCCGTCCAGGCGGCGATGGGTTGAGCATTCGAAGCCACCCAGGAAGAAGCTTCGGAACAGATCCCCGTCCTGCACGTCCATATCACCTCCGCTCCCGGCCCGATACTGGCCATGGGTTCAGCGGGGGCATAATTCCTGGGCGACCGCCAAGTTCGGCCGCCTGCATTGATTTTTTTATTTTCTTAAACCAGCGCCTTCCCGCGAAGCCGCCGGGAACTTTCGTTCCGCCCTGTTCTTGCAGCTTCAGACGCCGGAACACGCGCGGAACACACAGCGTGGGCAACCGGCCACCTTCCCCGACAAAGAACCCCCGGATTTTCCGGGCGGCAGGAGTAATGCCATGCAGGACGCACGGGCACTCAGCCCTCGCCCACTCAGCCCTCGCCTTGACTCGATTACCCCCGGCGCGGCTCGCGCGCCCGATTTGGTCTGCTTTTCCCATCTGCGGTGGGATTTCGTGCGCCAGCGCCCGCAGCATCTGTTGAGCCGCGCGGCCAAACACTACCGGGTCCTGTTCATCGAGGAACCGGTCTTCACGGCGGAGGGTGACGCGGGCCTTCCCCGCATGGACATCACCCCGAGGCCCGAGGGCGTTTCCCCCGATGGCGTTTCCCCCCATGGCGTTTCAGTGGCGGTTCCCGTTCTTCCCCCCGGCCTCAACGACGACGCCGTGACCTTCCACCTGAGCCAGCTGGTCCACGCGCTGCTGGCCGGCCGCGACCCGTCGTCCCGGGTGCTGTGGTACTATACGCCGGCGGCCCTGGACTTCACCGGGGACCTCCCGGCGGCGGTGACGGTCTATGACAATATGGACGAGCTGTCCGCCTTCTTGGGCGCGTCGCACCAGCTGCTGGCCCAGGAAAACGCCCTGTTCGCCAAGGCCGACCTGGTCTTCACCGGCGGCATGAGCCTGTACGCGGCCAAGCGCCACCGCCATCCCGCCGTGCACGCCTTCCCCTCCAGCATCGACGCGCGGCATTTCGCCCAGGCCCTGAGCTATGATGGGGCCGAGCCGGCGGACCAGGCGGGCATCCCCCACCCGCGCATCGGCTTCTTCGGCGTGATCGACGAACGCATGGACCTGGACCTGGTGGGGCAACTGGCCGACCTCAGGCCCGACTGGCACTTCATCATGCTGGGCCCGGTGGTCAAGATCGACGCCGCCAGCCTGCCCCGCCGGGCCAACCTGCATTGGCTGGGCGCGAAGGGATATGACGAGCTTCCCCGCTACCTGGCCGGCTGGGACGCGGGCTTCATGCCCTTCGCCCTGAACGAGGCCACACGCTTCATCAGCCCGACCAAGACGCCGGAGTTCCTGGCGGCCGGCGTGCCGCTGGTGTCCACACCCATCACCGACGTGGTTAACCCCTATGGCACCAAGGATCTGGTCAGGATCGCGGACGGCGCAGCGGCCATGGCGATTCACCTGGACGGCCTGCTGACGCAGCCCCGGGATCTGTGGCGGGCGGCGGTGAAGCGCCAGCTGGCCGCGACCTCGTGGGACAAGACCTGGGCCGCCATGCGCACCCTGATCGAGGGTGTCGCCGCGGCGAAAGCACAGCCGGTGCGGAAAAGCCCGGCAGCCGCGCAGCCGGCACGGCACGCGTTCACGGCGGCACCGGCGGAGCAGGAGCCCGCCCATGTTTGACTGGTTGATCGTCGGTGCCGGATTCGCCGGCAGCGTGCTGGCGGAACGCCTGGCCAGCCAGCGGAACGAGCGCGTCCTCCTCATAGACCGCCGACCCCATGTCGGGGGCAACGCCTACGACCGCTACAATGAGGACGGGCTGCTGATCCATCAGTATGGCCCGCACATCTTCCACACCAACAACGGCCAGATCGTCGACTACCTGTCGGCCTTCACCGCATGGCTCGACTACAGCCACCGCGTGCTGGCGTCGGTGGATGGCCAGCTGGTGCCCATCCCAATCAATCGTACCACCCTCAACATCCTCTACGGGCTATCCCTGTCCAGCGACGAGGAGGCCGCCGCCTTCCTGCGGGCACGGGCGGAACCTGTGGACCCCATCCTGACGTCGGAGGATGTGGTGGTCAGTGCCGTGGGACGGGAACTGTATGAGAAGTTCTTCCGCGGCTACACCCGCAAGCAGTGGGGCCTGGACCCCAGCCTGCTGGACCGGTCCGTCACCGCGCGCGTGCCCACGCGCACGGACACGGACGACCGCTACTTCACCGACAGTTTCCAGGCCATGCCGCGCGACGGCTACACGCGGATGTTCGGGCGCATGCTGCACCACCCGAACATCAAGATCATGCTGCAGACCGACTACGCCGACGTGCGGGACGTGGTTCCCCACAGACGGCTGATCTACACCGGGCAAATCGACGAATTCTTCGGATACCGCCACGGCCCGCTGCCCTACCGCTCGCTGCGGTTCGAGCATGTGACCCTGGATCGGGCGCGGCACCAGCCGGTGGCGGTGGTGAACCACCCCCAGGACCAGGCCTATACCCGGGTCACGGAGTATAAGCACCTGACGGGCCAGGTGCACCCCAAGACGGCCCTGACCTATGAGTATCCCAGCGACGTCGGCGACCCGTACTATCCCGTGCCGCGCCCCGAGAACCAGGAGCTTTACCGGCGTTACGAGGCCCTGGCCGACGCCACGCCGGACACCTGGTTCGTCGGCCGCCTGGCCACCTACCGCTACTACAACATGGACCAGGTGGTGGGTCAGGCCCTGGCCACGTTCCGGCGCATCGAGGAGGGGCTGCCCCGGCACGGCCGCACCGCCGCACCGGCGGCGGCGACCTTGGAATTGGCCGGTGGCCGATGACGGGACCAGGCCATCACACGATCCATGGATCCCGGGTTCACAAAAAGGGCGACCGCGGATACGGGGTCGGGTGTTGATCGCGGAGCCCCATCCCTATTTGGAGAAGCAGCATGCCGCAGCCCCCCAACCGCCCACCCGGGCAAACCAGGAACAAGGGACCGTCGGACGATCCCCGGGCGCATTCCGTGGACGGCGCCACCTCCCGATTGCGCGAGGATATCGACAGCGGCCGCACGGGCGACAAGGTCGATTATCCGGATCCGGCGGCGGCCCCCCTGGGCACCGATGAGGAGGCCGCCGGCACCCCGACGCCGCCCGGGGCCGCAGAACAGGCGCGACGCGTGGAAAGGGCGATGGCGCCCCCACCCCGCAAAGGGGCCCGCCCCGGGCTTTCATGATAGAACCGGCCGAACCGGGGCGATGTAGGTGAAGCCTTCGGCCGCCGGCGCGGATCGCCACTGGTCGATGGCCGCCCGCATATCCTCCAGCCCGGCCCGCCAACGCTCGGCGATGGACTGGGCGGAGAAGTTGAGGCTCTTGCCCACCTTCTCATGCGGCGGGGCCTGGTGGGCGGCGTGCACCACGGTCAGGCCGCCCACCAGGCCGGCGCGCTCGCGCAGGGCGTATTCGCGGCGCAGGCCCGCCAGGGCGCGCTGGGCATGGCCGGCGCATTGCAAATCCTGGCACCGGGCCAGCGTGGCCGCCATGTCGGCCGGGGGCCGTCCGTCAATAGAGAACAGCTCGCTGGCGAAGCACAGCAAGTCACCCTCCGGCCTTTCCAGCACCGGCAGATCCAGCGGCATGTTGTTGCGGTGGACAGGGTCGCATAGCAGGCGGCCGTCCAGATCCACGGGCGGGAACAAGGGCATGGCCGCGGTGCTGGCCAGCAGGTGCCGGTCGGTGATGGGGTGGGCGGCGCTGTCGAAATAAACCTCCTGCCCCGTCGTCACGTCCAGGCATCCCACGGTCAGCCGGATGTCGCCACCGTTCAGCAAGCCATAGTCCAGCAGCCCTTCCAGCGTGGCGGCCATGGGATGGTGGTCCATGAGGGCGATGTCATCGGGCAGACCTGGCAGCATCGTCAGCAGGCCGGGGAAGCGCCGCGTGAAAAATCCCGGCCGGCCCATCATCAAGGTTCCCAGGGCATGCACCTCGTTGTAATCGTCCCGGCCGGCGGCCGCCAGCCAGGGCGGACTGGCCGCGCTGGCCAGTTCCCAATATCGCCGCAGCCGGGGCAGGCGCAGTTCCGCCGGGTTCCCCGCGATCAGCGCGCCCATGACGGCACCGATGGAGGCCCCGACGATCCAGTCAGGCTGGATGCCGGCCTCGGCCAACGCCTCATAGGCGCCACCATGATAGGCGCCCAGCGCGTTACCCCCGCCCAGCACTAGGATGGTCGCGTCAGCTTGCCTGTCCATTGGAAGGAATTCTCCACAGCCATCAGGTTACGGGCGTGTCAAGAAGTTGCCGCTCCGTCGGTTCCTTCGGGGTGTTTTCCCAATCGCCGGGGTATCCCAGTAGAATTCGCGATGTCACTGCTTCTGAATATTTCGGCTTACGTCCTTATGGTCGATTCCCGTCCTGGGGACTCGATGTATTTCTTTCCCGATTGGATGTTTCCGCCGACCTTCCCTCCCCGGGGAGTTGCTTTCATAAATTACGGTCTTTTTCGCCACTCCCGTCCTTAAGACCGGTTCGCCGGAAACGCCGCTGCATACCAAGCGCGACGGCTGTGGGGTTTCCGGGAACCACCGGCGGGATCGCCGGGTTGGAGGCCGCAGCCTTGGAGCATCCGCAACCTGCAATTCGGAACGAGGGCCGCCTTGGTTGAAACGAAGACCCTATCACCCAGGGCCGCAACCGGTATCCCCGGTCTGGACGATGTACTGATCGGCGGGCTGTCGCGCCACCACACCTTCCTGATTGAAGGGGAGCCTGGCTCGGGAAAGACGACAATCGCCCTGCAGTTCCTGCTCCAAGGCGCCGCCGAAGGGGAGCGTACCCTGTACGTCACAATGTCGGAGACGGAGGCCGAACTCCGCGAGGGTGCCAGCGTGCGGGGATGGGATTTGCCGCCCAGCATCCAGATATTGGAGCTCGTACCCCCCGAATCCCTTCTGGACTTGGACCAGCGCCAGACGCTGATCCACGCCTCCGAGCTGGAACTCGGCGAAAGCATCGAGCGTCTGCTCAAAGAGGTCGAACGCGTCAAGCCGGACCGTATCGTCCTGGACAGCTTGTCGGAGCTGCGCCTTCTGGCCCAGAGCTCGCTGCGGTATCGCCGCCAGGTGCTGACGCTGAAGCACCATTTCGCCCGCCTGGGGGCGACTGTCCTTCTGCTGGACGACCTGACCACCGATACCTGGGACAGGACAGTTCACAGCGTCGCCCACGGCGTCGTCCGCCTGGAACAGCTGGCCCCGGCCTATGGCGCCGAACGGCGGCGGTTGAGGGTGCTCAAATATCGCGGAACGGCCTTCAGGGGCGGCTTCCACGACTTCGTCATCGGCGCCGAGGGCGTCCGCGTCTTTCCCCGCCTGGTCGCCACCGAACACAAGACGCGCTTCACCCGCGATGAACTGAAAAGCGGCAACACCGCCCTGGACCAGCTTCTGGGTGGCGGGGTGCAGGCTGGCTCCAGCACGCTGGTCATCGGTCCGGCGGGAACAGGGAAGTCGCTGCTTGCCATGACCTTCGTCGCGGCCGCCATCGCGCGTGGCGAGAAGGCTGCGGTCTTCGTATTCGATGAGGAGATGGGCCTTCTCCTCAAACGGATGAACGCTTTCGGCATCGATCTGGAGACGCTTTGCGCCAGGGGCGACGTGTTCATCGAACAGGTGGACGCGGCCGAGCTGTCGCCCGGTGAATTCTCCCATCGGGTCCGCGCCGCCATCGACGAACGGGACATAAAGACCGTCGTCATCGACAGCCTGACGGGGTACGAAGCGGCCATGCCGGAAGAACGGGCCCTCATCCTCCACCTTCACGAGGTCCTGCTTTACCTCAACCGCCAGGGAGTCGCGACGTTCGTGACAGTGGCGCAACACGGGCTGGTCGGCACCATGGAAAGCCCGGTCGACATCACCTACCTGGCCGATACCGTCATCCTGCTCCGCTATTTCGAGGCCGATGGCGACATCCGCAGGGCAATATCCGTCGTGAAGAAGCGGACCGGCGCGCATGAAAGCACGATCCGGGAATACCGCATCGGGAATGACGGGCTTCAACTGGGCGAACCGTTGCGGGGGCTTCACGGTGTGCTGCGCGGCACGCCGCTTTATACCGGCGCGCGCGGCGCCCTGTTTGACGGCAACCGAACGTGATCCCCGGCCCGCATTCCCTCTGTACCCTTATCCTGACACCCACGGGGCGTGACGCGACAATCGCCGCAAGCATCCTGCGGGACGCCGGTCTCCCTTCATCCATCTGCCACGATGTGGGGGAGCTGCATCGACAAATCGTTGCCGGGGCCGGCATGGCACTGGTGACCGAGGAGGAATTGCTGAAGGCCGACCTCGCCCCCCTGTTCCGTTGGGTGGCGGAACAGCCCTCCTGGTCGGATCTGCCCTTCATCGTGCTGACCCTGCGCTCCGCGCCCGCCACCGGACCCGCGGCTGAAATGCTGGCCGATGGATTGGGCAACGTCACGTTCGTGGAGCGGCCATTCCGTCCGACCTCGCTGGTCAGTGTGATCCGGTCCGCCGCCCGGGGGCGCCGGCGGCAGTATGAGGCCCGCAGCCGCATCGAGGAGCTGCGGGAAAGCCGCGACCGGCTGGCGCATGAAACCCACATGCTCGAACTTCTGAACCAGACCGCCATGCGGATCGCCGCCGGCCTTGATCCGCAGACGGTAGGGCAACGCGTCGTCGACGCCGGCGTGGAACTGACCGGGGCTGCCTATGGCGCCTTCCACGACGCCACCGGTCCGGCCGGAGCTCCCCATCCGCCCTATGCCTGGTCGGGCCCATCGCAGGACGTCTTCGCGGCGTTCCCGATACCCCGGAACCTCGTGCGGCACGACGACATCACCCAGGACCCGCGGTACCGCCTTGACGACCCCGGCCGCGCCGGGCCGGGCATCGCCAGCTATCTGGCCGTACCTGTCCTCTCCCGCTCGGGCGACAGGCTCGGCGGCCTGTTCTTCGGCCACCCGGACGCCGGCATGTTCGACGAACGGTCGGCACAGATGGCCAGCGGCCTGGCCGCCCAGGCGGGCGTCGCCATGGACAACGCGCGCCTGCTCCGAGAGGTGCGGGGCATCAACGCCACCCTGGAGGCGCGGGTCGAGGAGCGGACGCGCGAGCGCGATCGGATGTGGCGCCTGTCGAATGACCTGATGGCGGTTCTGGATGCCGAGGGGACGCTATTGGCCATAAATCAGGCCTGGACGGCCGTGCTGGGCTGGCCGGAAGAGCGACTGCGCGTCACCAATCTGCTTGATCTGGCCCACCCCGAGGACATCGGCGGAATCAAGCACCAGATGAAGCGGCTGAAGCGTGGGGACCCGATATCGAACTTCGAGGGTCGGCTGCGCGCGGAGGATGGAAGCTTCCGCAGGATCGCCTGGACCGCGTCACCCGATGAAGGCTTGCTGTATACCGTCGGGCGCGACGTCACGGCCCAGCGCGAAGTCGAGGAGCAGTTGCGCCAGTCGCAAAAGATGGAAGCCGTGGGCCAGCTCACCGGCGGCATCGCCCATGACTTCAACAATCTGCTGCAGGGCATCACCGGCTCACTGGACCTTGTCAACCGCCGGCTGACGCAGGGGCGGACCAGCGATGTGGAGCGCTTCACCGCCGCAGCGATGGCTTCGGCCAACCGCGCGGGAGCCCTGACGCACCGCCTTCTGGCGTTCTCCCGCCGTCAGCCGCTGAAACCGTTACCGGTCGATGCCAACAGCCTCATCGCCTCCATGGCTGATCTGCTGCGCCGAACCCTGGGAGAGCGCATCGATCTGGAACTCGTGCCGGCGGACGGCCTGTGGCCAACGCTGTGCGACCCGAACCAGTTGGAGAACGCCATCCTCAACCTGTGCATCAACGCGCGCGACGCCATGCCGGATGGTGGCAAGCTTTTCATCGGGACTCGCAACGTCCATCTGGAGGGGCGGCAGGCCCTGGGCGCCAGCGATGTGCGACCGGGGCGCTATGTCTGCATTTCCGTGACCGACACGGGCGTCGGCATGCCCCCGGAAACGATCCGCCGGGCCTTCGATCCCTTCTTCACAACCAAGCCCCTGGGCCAGGGCACGGGACTGGGCCTGTCCATGATCTACGGCTTCATGCGGCAGTCCGAGGGGCATGCCCGGATCGAGAGCGAGCTGGGAAAGGGCACAACCGTCAAACTCTACCTGCCGCAACACGACGGGCGGGGTGAAGAGGCCGAGGCGAGCCTGGGGGCGGCGGAAGACCATCACGCGCGCTCGGACGAGGTCATCCTGGTGGTGGAGGACGAGCCGGTGGTGCGCAAGCTGATCGTCGAATTGCTGGGCGAGTTGGGGTACCGGGTGCTGGAGGCCCATGACGGGCCCTCGGGCCTGGCCATCCTGCAATCAGACCAGCAGATCGATCTGCTCATCACCGACATCGGGCTTCCGGGCCTCAATGGCCGGCAGATGGCCGAGGCCGCCCGCCCGGCGCGGCCCGGCCTCAAGGTCCTGTTCATGACCGGCTACGCTGAAAACGCCATGCCCTCGCAGGACTTCCTGGCGCAGGACATGGAACTAATCACCAAGCCGTTCCCAATGGATGTCCTGGCCCAGCGCCTGAGCAAGATGATGGCACGATAAGACGCCACCCCGGGAACCAGCGCCTACCGAATGCGGTTTAACACGGTTAGGGGTCCGGCCGCCTTCGGGGCGTCCGGCGCGTTGACCGATGGGGAAGCGACACCGCATGACCAGACCTGAGGATAGGGCGGAGCGGCTGCGGAAGATCCGCAACGGGAAGATGGCCAAGTCTGCCCATGCCTACGTCAGGGGCAGCACCGTCAAGTTCTACGAATGGCTGGAGTCCGGGCCGGGCGATCTGCCCCAGGGGCCGCCTGTCTGGATATGTGGTGACTGCCATGTCGGCAACCTGGGGCCCGTGGCCGATTATAAGGAGCGGGTGGCCATCCAGATCCGCGATCTGGACCAAACCGTCATCGGCAACCCCGCCCACGACCTGATCCGGCTGGGCCTGTCGTTGGCCTCGGTCGCACGCGGCGCCGACCTGCCGGGCGTCGTCACCGCCCACATTCTGGAAAACCTGGTGGCCGGCTATGAGCTGGCCTTGGCGGGTGATTTCGATGATGAGGGCGAAAAGGCCCTGATGCCCGGCAGCATCCGGAATTTGCTGGACCGCTCCGTCCGCCGGCGCTGGCGCCACCTGGCGTGGGAGCGGTTCGACACGGTCAAGCCCGAGGTGCCGCTGGGTAAACGCTTCTGGGCCCTGACCGACGCCGAACGCGCCGCCCTGCACGCCCTGTTCCGGGAAGAGGCGGTCCGGGATCTGGTCACCGGCCTGCAATCCCGTGACCGTGGTGACGTGGTCCGGCTGGTGGATGCCGCCTATTGGCGAAAGGGCTGCAGCTCCCTGGGCCGCCTGCGCTTCGCCGCCATGGCTCAAATCGGTGACGGCAAGGGCGCCTCCTTCTGCTTGATCGACCTCAAGGAGGCCGTGACGGCGGCAGCCCCCCGATCGCCGGAGGCAAGCATGCCCCGGGACAACGCGCTCCGGGTCGTGACCGGCGCCCGGGCGCTGTCACCCAAGCTGGGCCGCCGCATGGTGGCAACACGCCTGCTGGACAAGGCCATGGTGCTGCGCGAACTGATGCCGCAAGACCTGAAGCTGGAGGTCGACCGGCTGACGTCCGCCAAGGCCAAACCGCTGGCCGCCTACCTCGGTGGGGTCGTGGGGGTGGCCCATGGCCGGCAGATGGACCCTCAGGACCGGTCCGCCTGGCTGAAGGACCTGGCCCGCGCCCGCTCCGCCAGGCTGGACGCGCCCGGTTGGCTGTGGAGCAGCGTCGTGGACCTGCTTGGCATCCACGAGCGCGCCTATCTGGAACACTGCCGGCTGCACGCCCTGCCACGCTTCCGCACCGGGAACGCGGCCGCCTGCGAGCTGCAGCGCACGGGATGAGGGCCGGTCAGGCGGCCTCGAGCGCGTTGCCGATGGCCAGGGCCAGTTCCTCGATGCGGTAAGGCTTGGCGAGCACCTGGTATCCGTGCTGGGCGGCGGGCTCCTCGCTGTACCCAGTGGACAGGATGACCGGCA
The DNA here is from genome assembly GCF_007828035.1 of Nitrospirillum amazonense. Taxonomy (GTDB): domain Bacteria; phylum Pseudomonadota; class Alphaproteobacteria; order Azospirillales; family Azospirillaceae; genus Nitrospirillum; species Nitrospirillum amazonense. Next base: position 182,846 of record NZ_VITV01000006.1, read on the forward strand.
GGCTGGGACGCAGGCGCTTGACCTCCCGCGCCAGGTCCAGCCCATTCATCGCGCCGGGCATGACGATGTCACTGAACAGCAGGTCGAAGTCCCGCCCGGCCAGGATGAGGTCCAGCGCGTCCTGGCCATTGGGGACATGGGTCACGTCGTAGCCCAAATCTTCCAGCGCCGATCCGATGATCGGGGCCAGGATGGGGTCATCCTCCGCCACCAGGAGCCGGGCGGTGCCGCGCGGGGCGGCGCCCTGGAAAGAAACCAGAGACGCCCTGGGCGCGTCCGCCGCCCGGGGCAATATCAAGGACACGGTCGTGCCGGCACCCACGGCGCTGTCGATCCAGGCGGCACCGCCCGACTGGTGGGCGAAACCGTAAACCTGGGACAAGCCCAATCCGGTGCCCTTGCCCGTCGCCTTGGTGGTGAAGAACGGGTCGAAGGCGCGGGCCACCACCTCGGGCGGCATGCCGCCGCCAGTATCGGACAGATAAACCCGCACCGCGTCGGTCCGCCCCTCCCATCCGCTGACGTTTTCCGCGCCTAGCACCAAACTGCCGCCCGCCGGCATGGCATCGCGGGCGTTGGCCGCCAGGTTCAGCAGCGCCACCTCCAGCTGGACGGGGTCGGTCTGCACCGGCCACACACCGCTGGGTAGCGCCAGCGTCACCTCGATATCGCTGCGGACCACCTGCTTGATCAGCCCGATGCAGCTGAGCAGGGCGTTCCGCAGGTCCACCGGCTCCACATCCATCTGGCGCTGGCGCGAGAAGGTCATGAGCTGCTGTATCAGCTTGGTGCCCCGGTCCACCGCCTGCATCCCGGCCTCCACCAGGCGCGCGTTGCGTCTTTTGTCCCCACCGCGGCCAATCATCTGCAGGCATCCTGAAATGGCCTGCAACAGATTGTTGAAGTCGTGGGCCATGCCGCCCGTCAGCTGGCCGATCGCTTCCATCTTCTGGGCGTGGCGCAGCCTCTCCTCCAGCTCCCGGCGTTCGGTGTTGTCGCGGGTGATCTTGGCGAAGCCCACCAGCTTGCCGGTGTCGTCCCGGATGGCGTCGATGATCACATGTGCCCAGAACCGGGTGCCATCCTTGCGGACACGCCACCCCTCCTTCTCGTAACGGCCCTCGGCTTCCGCGATGGCCAGCGCGCGGGCGGGCAGCCCGGCAGCCAGATCTTCCTCGGTATAGAAGCGCGAGAAATGTTCGCCGACGATCTCTTCGCTGCGGTACCCCTTGATCCGCTCGGCCCCGGCGTTCCAGTTGGTCACGTGGCCGGTGGGGTCCAGCATATAGATCGCATAGTCCGTGACGCTTTGGACCAGCAGGCGGAAGCGCGCCTCGCTCTCCCGCAGGGCCTGCTGGGCCTCGCGCCGCTCCGTGATATCCCGGGTGACCTTGGCGAAGCCGATCAGGGTGCCGGCCTCATCCCTGACGGGGTCGATCACGACGCTGGCCCAGAACCGCGTCCCGTCCTTGCGCACGCGCCAGCCCTCAGCCTCGAACCGGCCCTCGCTGGTGGCGATGGCCAGGGCCCGCTGGGGCACCCCGGCCTCGCGGTCTTCCTGGGTGTAGAAGCGGGAAAAGTGCTGGCCCAGTATCTCACTGGTCTCATAGCCCTTGAAGCGCCGGGCGCCGGGGTTCCAGCTGCTGACCACGCCGGTCGCGTCCAACATGTAGATCGCGTAGTCGTCGATGGCGTCCACGAGAAGCTGGAATCGCCGGGTGTTGCCCCCTTGCGCCTCACCGGTCGCGATATCCGTTTCCAACGGCAAACCCTCAATCATGCGGCGGCCGGAAACAGGGCCACCGATGTCCAGTCCATAGGCCATTTAGATCATGGCATGGACCAGAAATTCATTAATAAATGTGGTATATTTATTTGGTCATAAGCAGGAAAAACTGAATTCTATTAAGTTCTTAGTCATCCAAATCCACCCAACCGTGCTGTGTTTTAATACCCCCGAAGAGCCGGACCACACCGTCGGCAGGGCTGAAACCTCTTTTCCGCCGGAAGGGGGCGGAGGCCGCTGGCCCAAGAAAACAGCGGGGCCATCCGACAAGGACAGCCGCCGCCGCTCTCAATCTGCGGGAGTCAACCGCGCATCAAAGTGTTCACCTCCACGCAGGGCGGTCCTAACGGTGCCCATGGGAGGCTTCACCGCCCTTGCGGCCCGCCTCGGACGCGCGCTCCGGATTGTTGGCGAAGTTGCCGCCACCGCCCCGGTTGCCACCGCCCGACGCCTCGCCACCCTTGCGGCCGGCCTCGGCCGCCCGCTCGCGGTCGTGGGCGAAGTTGCCGCCGGAGGCCTCACCGCCCTTGCGACCGGCTTCAGCGGCCAGTTCGCGGTCCTGAGAGAAACTACGCTTCTCGTCCGGAACGCTGGCGCCACCCTTGCGGCCGGCCTCGGCCGCCAGCTCATGATCCTGCGAGAAGCTGCGCTTCTCATCGGGCACGCTGGAGCCGCCCTTGCTGGCAATATCCCGCTGCTTGTCCTCGTCCATCGAGGCGAAGCCGCGATTGGAAGTTCCATTGTCCTTGCTCATGACGTCCTCTCCATTCTGGGGAAGCACCGCCGTCTCCGTAATGGTGCACCCGGCGCGCCATGCCCGGATGTCTTATCTTTCCGACGGTGTGTCATATAAAGGCCAATCGTCCGTAATGGTTCCAGATTTTATGAGATAAAACTATTTAATGAAGTATAGATAAGTCAAAGCTGCGCTTAAATTCCAGATATACATATACTTCCACTTGCGCGCGATCGGAAGCCCTGGTCCACGCCCATGCTTTCAAGGGTACCCGCCGATGAAGATTTCATTCCGCATGGAACGGGAAGCCAGTGTCCGCGCTTTTCCGCCAGCACATCCTGGGCGGGACCATATCGGACCGTCCATCAAACCGGAGAGGACGCCATGGCGCAAAAGACCCTGCAAACCATGTTCATCGAGGAACTGCGAGACATCTACAGCGCGGAACGCCAGATCATCCGCGCCCTGCCGAAGCTGGCCAAGGCGGCGTCGGCCGACGATTTGAGGCAAGCGCTGGAGACCCACCTGGAGGAAACCCGGGGCCAGGTGGAGCGGCTGGACAAGGTGTTCGAGACGCTGGACACAAGCAGCCGTAGCCGCGGCAAGAAGTGCGAGGCCATGGAGGGCATGCTGTCGGAGGCCAATGAGCTGCTCGACCTGGGCCTGTCGCCGGAGGCCCTGGACAGCGCCATCATCGCCGCAGCCCAGAAGGTTGAGCATTATGAAATCGCCAGCTACGGCTCCGCCATCGCCTGGGCCTTGGCGCTTGGGTACAACGAGGCCGCCGACATCCTGTCCGAAACGCTGGAAGAGGAAAAGAACGCGGACCAGATCCTGAACAAGGCGTCCCGCACCGTGAACGACACGGCGGCGGAACAGGTCCGTGCGGCCTGACGGACCGGAACACTGACACGGCCAGAGCAAAAGCCCCGGTCGAGGTCGACCGGGGCCCGCTGGCCAATCAGGGCGCCTCTCCGAAATCCAGGTTGCGGCTGAAGAAGGGGATGACCTGTTCCTGGATGCGGAACGCCACATGGCTGGTGTGGGTGCCCGGATAAATCTCGAAACTGTTGGGAATGTGGTAGGTGTCCAGAGCCTCATGCAGCTTGCCGGCGTCCACCTTCAGACCGTCCTGGTCGCCCACATCGATGGCGATGGCGCGGTACCGGCGCAGCCCCCCGATATACTGGTCCATGAAGGCCAGCGGAGCGTTGGCCGCCCATTTCGCCAACACCTCCGGCCGCTGCTGCCCATCCTTCACAGGCAGGTCCAGGTACAACGGCGGGTTCTGCGGGTTGGGAGACCAGGCGGCGGCGGTGGCCAGCTGCGCCCGCGCCATGAACGGCAGCGTGCTGGAATCCGCCGGCGCCTTCACCGCCTCCAGCGTTTCCCAGGTCTTGGGGTCGATGGGCCCCAGGGTCCGCGGCGAGAGGCAGCAGGGGCTGAGCATGTAAAGCGCGCCGAAGACATCGGCATGCTTCATGCCGATACGGGAGGTGCCGTAACCGCCCATGGAATGGCCGGCCAGGCCCCGGCTCTCGCGCTTGGCGATGGTGCGGTAGTGCCCGTCGATATAAGTCACCAGGTCGCGGGAAATGAAGGTCTCGAAATCGCCCGTGGTCACCGAGCTGGAATACATGGAGCCATTGTGGACCGTCTTGCTGTCCGGCAGGACGACGATCATTTCCCGCGCGCCTTGGGCGTAAGCGCCTTCGATCGTCTGGGGCACATGGATTTCCGCCATCCATTGGGCGGCACCGATGGAATAGCCGTGCAGGGCGTAGACCACGGGGTAGCGCTTCTTTGGATTGGCGGCATAGCCGGGGGGCAGAACCACGTAGACGTCACGGTCCACGGCATCGCCCTCGAGGTTACCTTCCAACGTGGGGGCATGCACGGTGATATGTTCCACCGTCACCGCGCGGGCGCCAGGCACCGGGGCGGGGGCCTCCGTTGCCACCTGGGCCCGGGCAGGGCCGACGCCCCCCACCGCCAACGCTATGGCAAGGCAATAGGCCGCTTTTCTCATTCGTTCCTCCCTGGAATATCATTGGCCTGGGGAAATCACTGGCCGGCGACCCGGGCGGGGCCGCCCATGCGGATCGGAAACTCGTAGATCGAGGTGGAAAGCGCCGGCACGGTCAGCGGCCCGCGCAAGGACGGGGCCGGCGCCTCGATGATGGTCACCTGCGGGGCGGCACCCACCTTGTTCTGCGCGTCCAGATCCGGCCCGCACAGCCGCCAGACGCGGCCGGCACCATCGGCCTGCGCCCCCTGGACCGCCAGCGACAGCGGTTGCGACTGGAAAGTGGCGTTGACCACGGCGACCCGCAGCGAGCGCCGGTCGGGGCTGAGGCCGGCGACGATGTCCAGCGGATGGGTCGGGCTGCCCGACTTCACCTGGGGGTGATCGTAGCCCACCGCGAACTTCGGGTCCGGGGGTGGCGCGTCGCCCGTCACCGCCACGGGTATGACACCGGCACCGAACCGCTCCCCATAGAGTTTGAAGACCTGGCCCGTCGCGTTCAGGGTGGCTCCCGCCGGCGTCACGTCCAGGGTGGAGATGCCGAAGGTGAAGGCGCTCATGCGGATGAAGTCCGAATGGCGCAGCATCTCCTGCATCACCATGGAATAGGCCAGCGCCAGCTTCAGGGTGGGTTTGTTGCCGGCCCCGATGTAGGCGTACTCATCAATGGACAGGAAAATGGGCTTCTGCGTCATCGCCGGGAAGCGCCGCTGGTAGATGGCCCATTCCTCCGCCTTCATGCGCACCTGGTTGGCGGGGGCGCGGGCGAATTCCATCAGCTCGTCCGCCGGCGGGGCGTCGGGGCGCTTCTCCACCGTGTCATACCAATGCTCGCTCAGGCCGTCGAAGTCGCCCCAGGCCTTGGCCAGCAACCCGCCGGTCCAGTCATTCTCGGTCCCGAACTTGGCCTGGATGCTCTCCAGGCTGGCGTTCTCCTTGGCGTCGCGCGGATGCATCTGGTCCGGCATGGCGCCGGAGCCGATCAGGGTGATGGTGGGGTCCACGGCCCGCATCGCGGCGGCGAACTCGCGGTGCTTGATCATGAAATAGTCCAGCGAGGTGCGGCCGATCTGCCACCAGCCGTAAGGCTCGTTCCCGATGTTCCAGTAGCGCACGCCATAGGGCTCGGAATGGCCATTGGCGGCGCGCTTGGCACCCCATTCGCTGGTCGCCGGGCCGTTCAGGTATTCCACCTCCTCCGCCGCCGAATGGGCGTCGCCCAGGCCGGCGTTGACCGTCACATAGGGGTCCACCCCCAGCAGGCGGGTCAGCGCCATGTACTCGTCCATGCCAAGGTCATTGGGCTGCATGGCGCTCCAGGCGTAATCGTAGACGGGAGGCCGCCGGTCGCGCGGGCCCAGGGCCTGATGCCAATCCCAGTTCGACAGGAAGTTCCCGCCCGGCAGGCGCCAGAAGCCGGAGTGCAGCGACTTCAGCACGGCGATGGTGTCCGCCCGCCAGCCGTCCACATTGTCCGCCGGCATGAGGGTGACGGTGCCCACGCGGAAGAAGCCGGCGCCGGCGCCTGTCACCTCGAACCGCGCGTCCGCCGTGTCGGCCCCTGGCTTGAACGCGAAATCCAGGCTCTGCCATTCCGCCGTCAGCGGCGGCAGGGTGACCGCCTGGCGGTCGCCCGCGCCCGGCCCCCAGACCAGCGCCACCGTCAGCACCGTGCCCGGGGTTCCGTTGGCGACGATATGTCCGACATATTCACGCCCCTGCGCCACGCCCAGCCCGCCCTGGCCGAAGCCATGCGGCGCGGCCGCGTCCACCGCCACGCGAACGCTCTGCGCACCGACATAGGGCTGGGCCCGGTCCATGGTCACCGCCGCCTCATCGCCGATGGGGCGCCATTTGCGATTGACCAGGGCCGGCTTGCCCTCCACCGACAAGGGCTGCGGCGGGTCCTTTCCCTCGGCGACGACGGGGAAGTAGAACTTGCGGTCATCCAGCAGTTCCGCCCACAGCGCACGGTTCATGAGGCCGCCGATGGGTTCGATGAACATGCCATAGGCGTAGGGCGTGACGGCGGCGCTGGCGCGCGTGGCGTCGATCCGCGCGACGACGGGCCGCGCGATGACGGGGCGCGTTGTCACGGGTTCCGCCGCCGCGTGCGCGGCACTACCCAGCAATATTGTCGAAAGCGCGAGAACCGCCCCCAGGCGGCTGTGCGTGGCTGCCATTGTTCCCTCCCAGGTGGGCCCTTCCCTGACGGGTTGCCCGGTTTTTGCCCCCCGTCCGTGACGGCGGGAGGTGTGCATGTCGCGCAATGTGAGCGCTAACATGATTTAATTGTCTGAGTATTTGATTTGGAGTCAAGATGTGTCAGGGTGGCGCCACAAAAAACGGGCAGCCACAAAAACGGGAGGAACGGGTGGCGTCGGGCGATTGGCGGAGCGAGGACGGCCGGAGGGGCCGGGCGGCCCGGCGGCGGAGGCGGATGCGCACCTTGGCGGCCGGCCTGCTGGCCCTGAGCCTATCGTCCGGGCTGGGGCTGGGCCAGCCCGTGCCGACACCGGTGTCCATCACCGTGGACCTGGCCCATCCGGTGGGCCCCGCCCATCCCCTCTACGCCTGGTTCGGCTATGACGAGGCCAACTACACCACCATGCGGGATGGCCGGGCCCTGCTGACCGAACTGCACGACCTGGCGCCGGTGCCGGTGCACGTCCGCACCCATCATCTGCTGAGTTCCGGTGACGGCGTTGCGGCCCTGAAATGGAGTTCGACCAACGTCTATTCCGAGGATGCGGCCGGCAACCCCGTCTACGACTTCCACATCCTGGACGGGATTTTCGATGCCTACCGCGATGCCGGCGTGGTGCCCATGGTGGAACTGGGCTTCACCCCCAAGGCCCTGGCCAGCGGCACAGGAACCTATGAGGACGTCTACCCCGACGCCGCCATCGGCGGTACCGTGCACAGCCCGCCCAAGGATTACGCCAAGTGGCGGGCGCTGATCTGCACCGTGGTGGCCCACCTGGCGGACCGCTATGGCCGACAGACCGTGGCCGGCTGGTATTTCGAGGTGTGGAACGAGCCGGACATCCCCTACTGGCACGGCACGCCCACCCAATATTTCCAGCTGTACGACACCACCGTCGCGGCGGTGCGGTCCGTGCTGCCCCAGGCCAAGGTGGGTGGCCCCGCAACCACCGGGCCCGGCGGGGCTAGCGGCGCCCAGTTCCTGAAGGACTTCCTGGACCACGTCGCCGCCACGCGGGCGCCGTTGGACTTCATCTCCTTCCACGCCAAGGGACAGCCCACCATCCAGGACGGGCAGGTCACCATGGGCCTGGCGCAGGAACTGACGGACGTGGACAAGGGCTTCGCCCTGATCGCCAGCCACCCGGAATTCCGACCCCTGCCCATCATCCTGTCGGAGGCCGACCCCGAGGGCTGCGCCGCCTGCTCCATGACCGTCAACCCCGCCAACGCTTATCGCAACGGCGCCCTTTATCCCGCCTATACCGCCGCCGCCTACAAGCGCCTGTTCGAGCTGGCCGACCGGCACGGCGTCAACCTGCTCGCCATGCTGAGCTGGTCGTTCGAGTTCGAGGGCCGGGCCTATTTCGAAGGCTTTCGCGACCTGTCGACCAATGGCGTCGACAAGCCCATCCTGAATTTCTTCCGGATGGCGGCGATGCTGCGCGGCACCCGCGTCGCCACCACCGGCCCCCATTCCCGCTCGGCGGCCGATATCATCGCCCACGGCGTGCGCGACGCGCCGGACATCGATGCCCTGGCCACCGCCGACGCACGCGGCGCCGCCGTGATGGTGTGGAACTATCATGACGAAGCGAAGCCGGCCGGCGGCACGACCGTGGCGCTAACCCTCACCGGCCTGCCCAAGGCGGCGTCGCGGGTGCGGTTCAGCCACTACCGCATCGATGACCGCCACTCCAACGCCTACACCGCCTGGCAGGCCATGGGGTCACCGCAGGACCCAACCCCGGCGCAACTGGCGGAGCTGAAGGGGCAGGCCGGGCTACAACTGATGGAATCGCCTCGTTGGCTGGCGCCCTCGGGCGGCACTGCCACCCTCATCCTGGATATGCCGCGCCAGTCGGTCTCGCTACTGGCGCTGGATTGGTAACGACGGCCCCGGCCGACCTTGAAAGCACTTGAGAAAAGAACAAGGAATGGGAAGGAAAAGAATGCGTTATCGCCCCCTCACACGCGCGCTCCTGCTCGGCGCCGCCTTCTTCGCCGCCAGCACCCAGGTGCGCGCGGACCAGCCCGCCTCCCCCGCCGTCGGCGAGGCGTGGCAAAAGGCGCAAAGCCTGGTCGCCCGCATGACCCTGGATGAGAAGCTGGGCCAGTTGGTCAACGTGGCGCCCGCCATCCCCCGGCTGGACATCCCCGCCTACAACTGGTGGACGGAATCGCTGCACGGTGCCATCGGCGCCGTCCCCACCACCAACTTCCCCGAGCCCATCGGCCTGGCCGCCACCTTCGACGCGCCCCTGGTGCACGACGTGGCGGGGACCGTCAGCGTGGAGGTGCGCGCCCTGCACACCCTGGGCCGCGCCACCGGCCACCTGGGTCGCATCGGCACCGGGCTGGACACCTGGTCGCCCAACATCAACATCTACCGCGACCCGCGCTGGGGCCGCGGCCAGGAAACCTATGGCGAGGATCCCTATCTGACGGCGCGCCTGGCGGTGGCCTTTGTCGGCGGCATGCAAGGGCCCAACCCCGACCTGCCGGACGTGGTGGCCACACCCAAGCATTTCGCCGTGCACAGCGGCCCGGAATCGACCCGCCATGCCGCCAACGTCTACGTCTCGCCGCACGACCTGGAGGACACCTACCTGCCCGCCTTCCGCGCCGCCATCGTGGAGGCGCGCGCCGGATCCATCATGTGCGCCTACAACCGCATCGACGGGCAGCCGGCCTGCGCCAGCGACCTTCTGCTGAAGGACCATCTGCGCGGCGCCTGGCACTTCACCGGCTATGTCGTGTCGGACTGCGACGCGGTGAAGGACATCGCCGACAATCATAAATACGCGCCCGACCAGGCCGCCGCGGTGGCCGCCGCCCTGAAGGCCGGGGTGGACAACGAGTGCAACGTCGCCACGCTGTTCGGCGGGGGCGGCGGGCTGGCGGCGCGTTACAAGGAGGCGTACACGCGCGGCCTGATCGGTGCGGCGGACATCGACCTGGCGCTGGTGCGCCTGTTCTCCGCCCGCTACCGCAACGGCGACCTGCCCGGCCTGGATCGTCCCAAGCAGGACGTGCCCGTCCAGGCCATCGGCACGGCGGAGCATCAGCAGCTGGCGCGCAAGGTGGCCGGTGAAAGCATGGTGCTGCTGAAGAACGACGGCGTGCTGCCCCTGAAACCCGGCGTCAAGGTGGCGGTGATCGGCCCGCATGGCGATTCCACCCGCGTGCTGCGCGGCAACTATTCCTCGGCCCTGTCGGCCCCGCCCGTGTCGGTGCTGGACGGCCTGCGCCAGGTGATGCCCGGCGCCCGCATCACCCACGTCCCCTTCAACGAGACCGTCATGGACGGTGACCCGGTGCCCACGTCCGCCTTGGTGACGCCCGACGGCAAACCAGGCGTGCGGGCGCAATATTTCAACGCCAACGGTCCGGTGAAGGCCCCGGCGCCGGACGCGCCCTTCGGCTCCATGCCGCCGCTGGAGGTGACGTCCAAGCCCGTGCTGACACGGGTGGAGGCTGGTGTGGGCGGCAGCGGCCATGACCAGAAGACGGTGGCGGAGAATTACCGTGTGGTCTGGACGGGCTTCCTGGTACCCCCTGAATCCGGCACCTATCGCCTGGGCATGACCGGATTCTCCGGCGGGGAGTTCGAGTTCGATGGCCGCCGCGTGGACCTGGGCACGCCGCTGTGGGGTGACCTGCCCAAGCTGGAAACCGTGACCCTGGAAAAGGGCAAGCGCTATCCCATCCGTGTCGCCACCGACGTGCACAGCATGGGCGGGGTGGAATTCCTGTGGAAGCGGGTAGCGCCGGCCGCCGCCGCTGACGGTGACCTCGCCACGGCCGTGGCCGACGCCGACGTTATCGTCGCCGCCGTGGGCCTGAGCGCCGACCTTGAGGGCGAGGAGATGAAGCGCCAGATCGAGGGCTTCGCCGGCGGCGACAAGACCTCCCTCGACCTGCCCTCGGAACAGCGCCGCCTGTTGCAGGCGGCCAAGGCCACGGGCAAGCCGGTGGTGGTGGTCCTGCTGAACGGCAGCCCGCTGGATCTGTCCTGGGCCAGGGACAACGCCGCCGCCATCGTGGAGGCCTGGTACCCCGGCCAGGCGGGGGGCCTGGCCGTCGCCGACGTGCTGTCGGGCAAGACCAACCCGGCCGGCCGCCTGCCGCTGACCTTCTACCGCAGCGTGGCCGATCTGCCGCCCTTCGACGATTACGCCATGACGGGCCGCACCTATCGCTACTTCACCGGCCAGGCCGTCTACCCCTTCGGCTACGGCCTGTCCTACACCCGCTTCGACTACGGCCCCGTGACCGTGGAGCCGACGCACGGCGGCGCCGAGAACGGCGTGCGCGTGACGGCCACGGTGACCAACACCGGCGATCGCGCAGGCGACGAGGTGGCGCAGCTGTACCTCAAGCCGCCGGCGTTCGAGGGAGCGCCCCGCCTGGCATTGCGCGGTTTCCAGCGCCTTTCCCTGGCGCCGGGTGAAAGCCGCACGGTATCGTTCGAGCTGTCGCCCCGCGACCTCAGCTTCGTCACCCGCGACGGCGACCGCCAGGTCATGGCCGGCACCTACCAGGTCAGCGTCGGTTCCGGCCAGCCGGACAGCGGCGTGGCCGTGAAGCAGGCGCAGTTCGCCACCACGGCGGCGCTGTCCATCGAGCGGTAAGCCGAAGTCCGCGCGCGGCCCAGTCTACGCCTTGCCAGTCTACGCCTTGAAAGACTGCTACGCCTTGAAAGACTGGGCCGTGTCGCGCAGCGCCTCGGTGATCAGCAGGCGCATGGCGTCGCGCGCCGCCTCGGCATCGCGGGCGGCGACGGCGTTCAGGACGTAGCGGTGCAGGGGGATGGGGTCGCGCAGCACCACCCCCTCGCGCAGCTTGTGGATGGTGCTCCACCGCACCGCCGCCCCGATGCTGACCGCCAGCGAGCCGATGAGCGGATTGCTGCTGGCCTCCAGCAGGGTGTCGTGGAAGTCGGCATCGGCGGCCTGCCCCTCCTCCGCCGCCAGGGTGTGGCGATCCATTATGTCCAGCGCCGCCGTCATTCGGGCCAGCTGTTCCTCGGTGCGCCGCTCCGCCGCCAGGGCGGCGATGCCCGGTTCCACGATCATGCGCAGCTCGAACAGGCTGTAGATGAAGTCCTTGCTGGGCTCAGCCGCGAAATGCCAGGCCAGGACGTCGGGATCCAGCAGGTTCCAGCGCGACCGGGCGCAGACCTGGGTGCCGCTTTTGGGCCGGCTCTCCACCAGCCCCTTGGCCGCCAGGATGCGCAACGCCTCGCGATAGGCGGAGCGGGAGACCTTCAGCCGCTCGGCGTTGACGATCTCATTCTCCAGGACATCGCCCGGCTGGTAGCGGCCGGTGACGATGTCGGTGCCCAGCTTTCGGGCCAGGGAGCCGTGCAGCCGACCCATCGGGGAACCCCGGCCCAGACGGGTCAGCCCGGCGATCAATTCATCCATACGACAATCCGCCGGCGCTGACGTCCACAGGGCGGCCCCACGATAGGCCACCGCCAGCACCGTTGTAACATTCGCGGCGGCAACGGCACCAGCCATCGCCGGCACCGCATCCGTCGACGGCCCATCTTGGGCAGGGTCTCTTACCGCGGATCGTAGCCCGGCTTCTTATAAAGGGTCGTGGGCTTGTCCACGATGTCGGGCTTGTAGACCGTATCCACCCAGTCGGCGGGATCGACGTCTTCGATGCTGATGGAAACCGATGCCTCGCTGCTGCCCATGTGGGTCATGAGGGTCCGGGTCAGTTCCTCGGCCAGCTTGGCTTTCTGCGCTTCGCTGCGGCCGGCGTACATCTTCACGATGATGTGGGGCATGGATCAGGCGGCTCCGTACAGGGTCGAGGTCCATCAGTTGGCCGGCCCGCATGGGGGCCGCTGAAACAGGCGGGTGACAGGCGGGCCACATTAGCAGAGGCCGGGCGCGTTCAGGGGCCGCGATCACGCGTGGTCTTATGAGATGGCCTCAGGCCCGCGGCGGCGCTTCGGGCGACCAGCGCGTTTCCCTTACTGGTTGTTGCACCTGCGAAAAACGCCGGAGTCCCCATGCCGCGCCGCCGTTGTGGGCCAAGGTCATTGGTTGAGACCGCTCTCATCGGCCCGTCGCCACCGGAAATGTTGGTACAAATGACACACTCACCCTCTCAAAATCGCAATGTTCAGATTTTTGTCGCCCCTACCCGCACCCTGTGGTAGCGTTACCATTGCATAGGGTTGAGGGCTTTCCACGACAGTGGCGGCTTAGAATTACTCTAGCGAACGGGAGGATGAACGCTGGCCGGCAAATCATGCCGCTTGGCCGCCAGCCATAAGCTACACACGGGATTTTGCATATAAATATGATAGCGCTAACAGCAGCTGTTGGCGCTTCCGTTTTTCTGCGCCCCGTGCCCGGTATCACAAACAAAATCAGTGCCTTCAAAACTAGGGAGGGAAAATATGGTGAGTATCCAAAGAAAAAAGGGAGCGCCCAAGTCACCGACGGCGAATTTCCGCACGGCCGTTCTGGCCGGTGTTTCGCTGATGACCATCGCGGGCCTGGCAATGCCGGCATTCGCGCAAACGACTCAGCCCAGCCCAGGCACAGGAACAGGCAAGGGCGGCGCCAATTCCGACACGATGGAAGATATCATCGTCACCGGCATCATCGGGTCTCTGCAACGTAACCTTGATATCAAGCGCGAGGCGGATGGCATCGTCGACGCCATTTCGGCCGAGGACATCGGTAAGTTCCCCGATTCCAACGTCGCGGCCTCGATGCAGCGCATTCCCGGCGTGTCCATCAGCCGCGGCACCAGCAGCATGGGCGGCGTGCCCACCTCCACCGGTGACGCCACCGCCATCACCGTTCGCGGCTTCGGCCCCAGCTTCAATGAAACGTTGTTCGACGGCCGCGTGTCCGCCTCGGCCGCCAGTTCCGGCCGCGGTTTCGACTTCAGCTCCGTCAGCTCCGATTTCGTCGGACAGATCGACGTCCTGAAGTCGCCGGATGCGTCCCTGTCGGCCGGCGCCATCGGCGCCACCGTCAACATCAAGTTCCCCAAGCCGCTGGAGCATTCGGGTTTCCGGGCAACGGGTTCCGTCTCGGGCTCCTACGCCTCTGACGCGGATGGCGCTTCACCCAACGGCGCTTTCCTGGTCAGCGACACCTTCGCCCACGACACCTTCGGCATCCTGCTGGCCGCCGGCTTCAACGAGACCCAGACCCTGGGCAACCACGTGAACAGCCAGGGCTGGATCGGTACCACCAGCGACAAGTTCGGCAGCCTGGCGTCCGGCACGCCGTCCGGCGTACCGGCCTGGTTCATCCAGGACTACGGCCTGTACCAGGAACACAGCGACACCATCCGCAAGTCCGGTCGACTGGCGCTGCAGTGGCAGCCGTCCGACCAGCTTGAAATCACGCTGAACGACGACTTCCAGCGTGAGGACGCCCACCAGAACCAGTACGGCTACAGCATCTGGTTCAACTCGGGCGCCCTGCAGAACGTGAAGCTGAACAGCAACGGGTCGGTGACCGACTTCGTTCAGCCCAACACGCCGACCGATTTCCAGGCCCAGTACAACAGCCAGGTCCTGCAGAACAACCTGTACGGCCTGAACGTCAAGTGGACGCCAACCAACAACTGGAAGATCACGGTCGACGCCGCCCGGTCGGAATCCTGGCAGAACCCGGGCGATCAGCTGACCAGCCTGGACGCCGACGTGGGTTACGGCTCCTGCGCCAGCGGCACCTGCATCAACACCAACAATGTGGGCATCACCGGCGTCGCGGCTGGCGCTCTGCCCTACCCCACCGTCTACGGGCCGAACGGCGACGCGTCGCACTTCACCAACGGCTTCATCGGGTCGCACGTCTTCCCGATGAGCTCGACCCGCAACTACAACGTGATCGACCAGGGCAAGGCCGAGGCTGAATGGAAGAGTGGCGACACCACCATCCGCTTCGGCATGCAGTACATCGATAACAAGGAAGACCTGAGCAGCTACGACACCTTCACCAACAGCGATTGGCAGGCGTACAGCGGCTACGGTCCGGCGTCGGGCTCGCCCACGGGCGTGGCGCTGCCGCAGGACTGGTTCACCAAGACCTTCAGCACGTCCAACTTCATCCCGGGCTTCGCCAACAACGGCAACCTGCCGCCGCAGATCCTGATGGCCAACCCGGGCCAGATCCTGAACTACCTGCAGTCGCTGGGCAATCCGCAGACGAAGAACATTCCTGGCTTCAACTACGGCTGCTGCACCCCGCCCTTCGACGGCACCTACCGCCTGATCCTGTCCCCGGGTTCCAAGCGCGACATCGAGGAAGAAACCTTCGCCCCCTATGTCGCGGCGACGTTCAAGACCCAGGTGGCGGATATGCCGCTGAAGGTCAACGTGGGCGCCCGCGAGGAAATCACCCACGTGACCTCCTCCGGCCTGGGCCAGACGCCGACCGCCTTCACCGTGACGCCGGGCGACAAGACCGCGTTCACCGTGGCCTACGGTCCCGTCACCACCGTCTCGGGCACCAACAACTACCAGTTCCTGCTGCCCAACCTGGATCTGACCTTGGGCGTCACGGACGACCTGCAGGTGCGCTTCAACGCGTCGCGCACCCTGACCCGTCCGCCGCTCAACAACATGACCCCGGTCTACAGCATCAGCACCCAGCGCGTCGGCACGGTGTCGGCGTCGGGCGGCAACCCGCAACTGATGCCCTACCTGTCCGACAACGTGGACATCGGCGCCGAGTACTACTATCAGCGCAACTCCTACGTCGCGATCGACGGCTTCATGAAGAGCGTCACGAACTTCGTGGTCGGCGGCACGTCGCAGAAGAGCTTCGCCGGCGTTCTCGACCCGACCACGGGCAAGGACGTCCAGTACGCCTACAGCACCTACCTGAACGGACCGTCGGCCCAGGTCTATGGTCTGGAAATGTCCATCCAGCACGTGTTCGATGACACCGGCTTCGGCTTCCAGGCCAACGCCACCGTCGTCGGCACCGACAAGCCCTATGATCCGAACAACCTGTCGGTCAGCGGCTTCGCGGTCACGGGTCTGGCCAACTCCGCCAACTTCGTCGGCTTCTACGACAAGTACGGGTTCCAGGCGCGTGTCGCCGTCAACTGGCGCGATGAGTACCTGGACCACTTCGGCCAGGCGCAGGGCGGTTCCATCTACGGGTCCGAGCCGACCTTCGTCGATGCGGCCTGGGAAGTGGACTTCAGCACCAGCTACGACATCAACGAGTATGTGAGCGTCTACTTTGAAGCCTTGAACCTGACCAACGAGACCTACTCGACCCATGGCCGGTACAAGGAGCAGCTGCTGGACGCCGTCGCCTACGGGCAGCGGTACACTGTCGGCGCGCACTTCAAGTACTAAGGTTTGTTTGTGAGCGTACCTTCCTCCTAAACTCCTGGGGGGCCGCCGTGGCACGTGGCGGCCCCTTTTTTCCCTCTGAAGGAGCGGGAGAAAGGCCTTACACTGGACCGATACCGGATGCCGCACGTCCCCGCCAGGGAGGGGGGCCGCCATCCCCGAAAACCAGGATGCCTTCATGGATCGTCCCATCCAGCATATCGTCATCGTCGGCGGCGGTACCGCCGGCTGGCTGACCGCGGGCGTCATCGCCGCCCGGCACAAGGCGCGCATGGCCTCGGGCTTCAAGGTCACCTTGGTGGAATCCCCTAACGTCGCCATCATCGGCGTGGGCGAGGGCACCTGGCCCACCATGCGCACCACGCTGGAAAAGATGGGCGTGTCGGAGACGGAGTTCTTCCGCCACTGCGACACCGCCTTTAAACAGGGCGGCAAGTTCGTGGGCTG
This sequence comes from Nitrospirillum amazonense, assembly GCF_007828035.1. Taxonomy (GTDB): domain Bacteria; phylum Pseudomonadota; class Alphaproteobacteria; order Azospirillales; family Azospirillaceae; genus Nitrospirillum; species Nitrospirillum amazonense. The sequence goes on from NZ_VITV01000006.1 coordinate 199,398, forward strand.
GACCACCGGCGCCCCGGATGACGCCTATTACCACCCGCTGATGCTGCCGCACGGCTGGTCCCAGGTGAACCTGGTGCCTCATTGGCTGCAGGATGGGCGCGGCCGCACCTTCTCCGCCGCCGTCTGCCCACAGGAGGCCATCTGCGAGGAAGGCCTGGCGCCCAAGACCATCGCCACGCCCGAATACCGGGGCCTGGCCAACTACGCTTATCATCTGGACGCCGGCAAGTTCGCCAGCTTCATGCAGAAGCACTGCACGGAAAAGCTGGGTGTCCACCATGTCCTGGCCGATGTCACCGAGGTGAAGCAGGATGAAAGCGGCGACATCACCGGCCTGGTGACCGAGCAGGCGGGTGAGATCACGGGCGACATGTTCGTGGACTGCACCGGTTTCCGCGCCCTGCTCATCGAAAAAACCTTGGGCGTGGGCTTCAAGGACTGCCGCGACGTGCTGTTCTGCGACACGGCGCTGGCCATCCAGGTTCCGCACGAGAGCGACGACGCCCCCATGGCGTCGCAGACCATCGCCACCGCACAGTCGTCCGGCTGGATCTGGGACATCGCCCTGCCCACCCGGCGCGGCCTGGGCTACGTCTATTCCAGCGACCATATCGATGAGGAGGCGGCGCGGGCCGAGCTGGCGCGCTACGCCGGCACCCAGGCCGAGGCGCGCAAAATCCCCATCCGCTCCGGCCATCGCGAGATGTTCTGGAAAAACAACTGCGTGGCCGTGGGCTTGGCGGCGGGTTTCCTGGAACCTCTGGAAGCTTCCGCCATCATGCTGATCGAGCTGTCGGCCAAGATCATCGCCGACCAGCTGCCGGCCCGCCGCAGCGTCATGGATGTGGTCGCCCGCCGCTTCAACGAGGTGACGCACTACCGCTGGGGCCGCATTATTGATTTCCTGAAGCTGCACTATGTCCTGACGCAGCGGACGGACACGGCGTTCTGGCGGGACAACGTCGATCCCGCCTCGACACCGGAACGGCTGCAGGATCTGTTGCGCCTGTGGAAATATCGCGCGCCCTGGTTCCTGGATGAGTTCGACCGGCTGGAGGAGGTGTTCCCCGCCGCCAGCTACCAGTACGTGCTGTACGGCATGGGCTTCCGCACCGAGGTGGACCCCGTCGAAAACAGTGCCGACGCCCTTCTGGCAAGCCGCATCATGGAGGAGAATGCGGCCATGGCCCAGAAGATGAGAGCGAACCTGCCCAAGAACCGCGACCTGGTGCGCAAGATCCGCGACCACGGCATGCAATCGATCTGAGCCCGGATGGGATCCATGACCAATATCGCCATCGTCAACGCCCATACCCATCGCGACCTGCAGGTGAAGGCCAAGGCCAGCCCCGCCTTCGACGCCAAGCATTTCGTCACCGTCATCGTGGCCGAGTTCCCCCTGCTGGCCGTGCAGTGCCCCATCCTGCTGTCCAAGGACGCCGAAACCGGCGCCTTCGTCTGCGGCGCCGTGCTGGGTTTCACCCAGAATGAAAACCTGTTCCTGACCCCGGACGGCTGGCAGGGCTACCGCCCGCTGACCCTGCAGCGCGGCCCCTTCTATACGGTGGGGGAGGACCTGGCCATCGACCTGGACGACGCCCGGGTGGGCACCGACGCCGGCGAGCCGCTGTTCGCGCCGAACGGGGAGATGACCCCCTATCTGCGGGGCATCATCAATGCCATGCAGGAGCTGCGCCCGGGGCTGGAGCGTACCAAGCGCTTCATCGAGACGCTGATGAACCTGAAGCTGATAGAGCCCATCGACATCAGCCTCAGCTTCGACGACGGCAGCCGGCATGAGCTGGCCAACCTGTACACCATCGACCGCGAGGCCCTGCGCGCCTTGCCAGATGCCGCCGTGCTGGACCTGTTCCGCCGCGGCTACATGCAGCTGATCTACCTGATGATCGCGTCGCTGAAGCATGTGCCCCTGATGGCGGAGCGCAAGAACAAGCAGCTGAGCACCGGCCCGGCTCCGGCCTGGGGCTGACGGCGGCGCACCCCCATGACGACCGAAGTCGCCGAACGCGACGGCCGCACCATCACCTCGCCGGGGCAGTTCCTAGGTGAGGTGGTGGCGGCGGGCCGCCCCCTGATCCTGCGCGGCCTGGTGGCGCATTGGCCGGTGGTGGCGAAGGCCACGCCCACCGCCCTGCGCGACTATCTCGGCGGCTTCGGACCCGGCGCGGCCATGGAGACCTTTGTCGGCCCGCCGGAGATCCGGGGCCGGTATTTCTACGGCGCGGACCTCAAGGGCAACAATTTCGAACGCCGCACGCTGCGCCTTGGCGAAGCGCTGGACCAGATGGTTCGGGCCCTGGATGACCCCGCCTCCCCCACCCTCTACGCCGGGTCGCTGACTTTGGACGAGCATCTGCCGGGATTCGCGGCGGAGAATGCCATGCCCCTGCTGCCGCCCGGCGTGGCGGGGCGCATCTGGCTGGGCCACGCCTCCAGCGTCGCCACCCATTACGACGCGTTCGAAAACCTGGCCTGCGTGGTGGCCGGCAAACGGCGTTTCACCCTGTACCCGCCGGCGGCCGTGGGCGACCTTTACGTCGGCCCCATCGACAACACCCTGTCGGGCCAGCCCATCAGCCTGGCCGCATCCGACCCCGACAACCCCGCCTATCCGCGATTCCACGCCATACGCGACCAGGCGCTGGTGGCGGATCTCGGGGCCGGCGACGCCCTGTTCCTGCCCAAGCTGTGGTGGCACCAGGTGGAGGCGACCGCCCCCTTCAACGGCCTGGTCAACTATTGGTGGGACGCCTTCGCCACCGGCCCGGACGCCCCCTTCACCAGCCTGCTTCTGGCCATGATCACGATGGCGGAGCGGCCGGAGGCGGAGCGCCTGGCCTGGCGTGCCTTCTTCGACCACTACGTCTTCCGCCCTCAAGGCCATCCCCTGGCCCACCTGCCGGCGGAGCAGCACGGCGTGCTGGGCCCCCTGAAGGCGGGCAACTACGGCCGCATCCGCGCGCGGGTGATGCAGCTGTTGAGAGGTGGATGAAGGGGTCACCTCCCCGCCGAACAGTGCCGGTCGATGAAGGCCTGGTGGTGGGGCATGGTCTGTACCACCCGGCCGATCACGTCGTGGATGTTGGCCAGGGCACCGCGCATCTTCTCCGGATCCAGCAGGTCGGTCAGCGGGTCGTAGCGACGCGGGATCAGGCCCTGGCCGGTGAAGACGTAAAGCCAGCTTTGCTCGGGGAACAGCTCCGTATCCTCGCGCTGGATACGGCCATGGCTTTGGAACAATTCGATCTTGGCCCTCAGGCTGTCCGGCCAGTCGATGCCGGCGCAGTGGCGCCAGAACTCCGTATCCCGCCGTTCGTTGGTCGCGTAGTGCAGCACCAGGAAGTCGCGGATGCGCTCATACTCGAACGCCACCATCCTGTTGTAGCGGGCGACGTCCGCCGGCTCGCACCGCCGGTCGGGCAGCATCTGGATGAACAGGGCCAGGCCCCGGTGCACCATGTGGATGCTGGTGGACTCCAGGGGTTCGAGAAAGCCGCTGGCCAGGCCCAGGGACAGGCAGTTGCGCTTCCAGGTTTCACGGCGGCGGCCGGTGACGAAGCGCAGGATGCGGGGGTCGGCCAGGGGCTTGCCCGCCAGGTTGGCCAGCAGGGTCTCCCGCGCCGCCTCATCGTCCAGGAAGTCGCGGGCGTAGACCACGCCGTTGCCTTCACGGTGCTGCAGCGGAATGCGCCATTGCCAGCCGGCATCCCGCGCCGTCGCCAGCGTGTAGGAGGGCGGCGCGCCCGCCCGCTCGCTGGGCACGGCGACGGCACTGTCGCACGGCAGGTAGCTTTGCCAGTTCTCATAGCCGGCCTGCAGCGCCTCCTCGATCAGCAGGCCACGGAAGCCGCTGCAGTCGATGAAGAAATCGCCTTCGACCCGGCGGCCATCCTCCAGCCTGAGGGCGGCGATGAAGCCATCCTCGGGCCGCAGGTCGATCTTCACCACCTTGCCCTCCACCCGGGTGACCCCCCGCGCCTCGGAATAGGTGCGCAGATATCGGGCGAACAGGGCGGCATCGAAATGCAGGGCGTAGGTGATGCCCTCCAGCGGCGATCCCGGCGCCTTCACCGGGCGCATGAAGCGATTGTGCGCGGCCGCCTGGGCCTGCAGCGAATATTCCTCCAGCGGGGCGGCGGCACCGGCCAGCCGCTGCCGCATCCAGTAGGCGGGGAAGCCTATCCCCTCCATCTCGAAGCCGGTGTGGCCGAAGGGATGGAAATAGGAATGGCCCAGGCGGGTCCAGTCCTGGAAGCGGATGCCCAGCTTGAACGTGGCGTTGGTCTGGCGGATGAGGTCGTCCTCATCAATGCCCAGCACGCGGATGAAGTTCATGATGGGGGGTATGGTGGCCTCACCCACGCCGACGGTGCCGATCTGTTCGGATTCCACCAGCTGGATGTCGCACTTCAGATTGCGCAGAAACTTGGCCAGGCTGGCGGCCGCCATCCATCCGGCGGTGCCGCCGCCGACGATGACGATGCGGCGCAAGGGGGCGTTGGTAGCGGTATCATCCGAAGGTTGCGGCGAAGTGTGCGGCGCGGCCATGCGTTGGGTCCCGGCGATGTCTCTCCCTGTTCCCCCTTTCTATCGTGGCGAGACACAGGGCGTCACAACTTTTTGTGGCGCCCCCATAAATCGCCGAAAGACTTGAAGCCGGCGGGCTTAGTCGCCAAATTGGCGGCCATGCGCTGGTTGCTCGCCCTTCTGCTGCTGTTCACGGCGGTGTTCGACGGCCCGTCCCTGACCGAGATGGCAGGCGGCGCGCCGACGTGCGGCGTCGTCCAGGAGCATGTGGCCGTGGACGGGGCGCCCGACCCCACCGATGGCCTGCGCCACAGCACCGTGCATTTCCACGCCGGCCAGGGCCCCTGCGGCCATGTCCATGTGGCCGACGCCGTCGGGCCCGCGCTTATGCCGGGGCCCAGCGTCACGGTGCGCCTTGCGGCCCTGCCGCCGCTGGACCAGCCTTACACCACCCGCGCCCTGGCCCCGCCGGACCGGCCCCCGGTCGCCTGATCGATCCCCGCGCGCTTTCGCGCCCTAGCGCCGCCCCCAGGGGCGGCCCGATCGATCCTGCTTGTCCGGAGCCTTCATGCGCATCCCGATCCTCGGGCTGGCCACGGCGCTTGCCGTTGGCCTGTCCACATCCATTTGGCCCGCCTGGGCCACACCCCCAAGCGACACCTCCCTCACCGCCCTGGTCGCCCAGGCGCTGGCCACAAATCCGCGCCTGAAGGCCGCCCAGGCCCGCGCGGCCGCCGCCCAGGGCGACGTCGTGCAGGCGGGCGTCCTGCCCAATCCGCAGGTCTCGCTGCAGACGGAGAACCTGGCCGGGTCCGGCCCCTATCGCGGCACCCGCGCCATGGAAACGACCGTAGGCCTGAACCAGCTGGTGGAGCTGGGCGGCAAGCGCGGCAACCGCCAGGCGGTGGCCACGGCGGCCGAAAACCGCGCCCGCTTGGATGCCGACATCGTGCGCCTGGACCTGGTCCGTGAGGTGCGCGTGGCCCATGCCGCCCTGCTGGCCGCCACCGCCCGCCGCGCCATCGTGGAGGAACAGCGCGGCCTGGCGGCGGAAACCGCCCGCGCGGTCGCCGCCCGGGTGCGGTCCGGCCACGACAGCGCCATCCAGGAGGACCGCGCCGCCACCGACCTGCGCCAGGCGGAGATCGAGGCGGCCCGCGCCGTGCGTGATGAGACCGCCGCCCGCCGCAGCCTGGAACTGCTGGTGGGCGGCCCGGTGCCGCCGCTGGATCCGGCCGCCCTGCGCGACTTGGGCGCCGCCCTGCCCGCTGCTGCCGGCGGGACCACCCCCGACGTGGCCCGCTGGCGGGCGGAGGTGGGCCGCACCCGCGCCGCCATCGCCGTGGAGCGGGCGCGGGCCGTGCCCGATGTGACCGTGGGCGCCGGCGTGCGCCGCTTCAACGACGGGCGCGACACCGCCCTGGTGCTGGGCGTCACCATCCCCATCCCCGCCTTCGACACCAACCGGGGCGGCATCCATCGCGCCTATCAGGAGAGCACCGAGGCGGAGATGGAATTGGACCGCGCCACCCGCGACCAGGACACCGCCCTGGCCATCGCCCGCGATCGCGTGGCGGTGGCCCGGACGGAGGCCGAGACACTGGCCGGACAGGTCGTCCCCGGGGCGGAACAGGCCGCCGCCGCGACCCGTGAAGGCTACCGCCAGGGCAAGTTCCCCTACCTGGATGTGCTGGACGCCCAGCGCACCCTGCTGGCCGCCCGCCTGACCCTGGTCGCCGCCTATCAGGACTATCACCAGAGCCGCGCCGACCTGGACCGGCTGACCGGCGCCGAGGAGGCCCAGCCATGACCCGTATCTCCACGCAGACCCTGGCACGCCTGGGCGCCGGTGCGCTGGCCCTGGGCGGGCTGGCCATCTGGATCGCCACCGGCGAGGCGCCCAAAGGTCAGGAACCCGCCGCCCATGAGGCGCATGACGACGGGCTGGTGCGCCTGACGGCGGAGCAAGCCAAGGCCGCCGGCATCACCACCGCCATCGCCGGCCCCGGCCGCCTGGTCCGCCAGGTGCGCGTCACCGCCACGGTGACGGCCGACCAGGACCACATCGTCCATATCGCCCCCCGCATCGCCGGCGTGGTGGCGGAGGCGCGCAAGAAGCTGGGCGACGCCGTCGCGGCCGGCGAAGTTCTGGCCCTGATCGACAGCACGGAGGTCGCGGACGCCCGCGCCGAGTACCTGGCGGCACGGGAAAACGAAGAGCTGGCCCGTACCACGGCGGCGCGAGAGGAGGCGCTGTGGCGCCAGCGCATCTCGCCCGAGCGCGATTACCTCCAGGCCAAGGCGGCGGCGGCGGAAGCCGGGATCCGCACCGGCCGCGCCCGCCACAGCCTGCAAGCCTTGGGGCTGGATGAAACCAGCGAGAGGTCCAAGGGCGCCAACCTGCAGCGGCTGGACCTGCGCAGTCCCATCGCCGGGCACGTCATCGCCCGGGGCGCCACCCGGGGCGACCGCCTGGCGGCCGACGCCGACGCCTATGTCGTGGCCGACCTGGCCAGCCTGTCCCTGACCTTCCCCGTCTATGCCCGCGACCTGCCCTTCGTGGCGGTGGGCAAGGAACTGGATGTCAGCGGCGCGGATGGCCGCACGGTCACCGCCCGCGTCACCCATGTCGGTCCCGTTCTGGATCCGGCCACCGGCGCCGCCCCCGTGGTGGCGACCCTGGAAAACCCGGACGGATCCTGGCGGCCCGGCGACTTCGCCACCGGCACGCTGGCGGCGGACGCGCAAGCAGCCGCCCTGCTGGTGCCGGAGGACGCGGTGGTGACGCTGGAGGGCCGGACCCAGGTGTTCGTGCCGGTCCCCGGCGGCTATGAACGGCGCCCGGTCACCCTGGGACGCGGCGATGGCACCCGCGTGGAAGTGCTGACCGGCCTTAAGCCCGGCGACAGTGTCGCCGCCGGCAACGCCTTCATCCTGAAGGCGGAGGCCGGCAAGGGCGACGCCGGCCATGACGAGTGAACCCTGCGGCATGCATGCCGCTGTAGGACGCGACTGCATCCGCCGCAGCATTCCGGGAAGCGCAGTGGACCGGAATGCGAGGAAAGCCAAGTCGCCGGATGGCGACGCCCGGCGCCTGAGGGGGCGGCTGACCGGCCACGGTCGGACGCCGCACATATAAAGGACGATCCATGCTTGAACGCATCCTCACCCTTTCCGTGCGCCACCGCTGGATGGTGGTGGCGCTGGCCCTGCTGACGATGGCCGTGGGCGGCTGGACGGCCCTGCGCTTGCCCATCGACGCCGTGCCCGACATCACCAACAAGCAGGTGCAGATCAACACCACCGCCCCGGCCCTGTCGCCGGTGGAGGTGGAGAAGCAGGTGACCTTCCCCATCGAGACGGCGCTGGCCGGCATCCCAGGGTTGGAGGGCACCCGCTCGCTGTCGCGCAACGGCTTCTCCCAGGTCACCGCCCTGTTCGCCGAGAACGTGGACATCTACTTCGCCCGCCAACAGGTCGGTGAACGCCTGGGCGAGGCGAAGGCCGCCTTGCCCGAGGGGGCGGAGCCCCACATGGGGGCGCTGTCCACGGGCCTGGGCGAGGTCGCCATGTGGACCGTGTCCCTGGCCCCCTTCGACCCCGCCAAGGTCACGCCGGGCGCCGCCGGCTGGCAGGCCGACGGCAGCTACCGCACGCCGGAGGGCGAGGTGCTGACCACGGAGGCGCAACGGGCGACCTATTTGCGCACGGTGCAGGATTGGATCATCCGGCCGCAGGTGAAGGGCGTGCCCGGCATCGCCGGGGTGGACGCCATCGGCGGATACGTGAAGCAGTACCAGGTGGCGCCCGATCCGCAGCGGCTGGCCGCCCGGGGCCTGACCCTGGCGGACGTCGTGCAGGCGCTGGAGCGCAACAACACCAGCGCCGGCGCGGGCTATCTGGAACGGCGGGAGGAGGCCTACGTGGTGCGGGCCGATGGCCGCTTGCGCGACAGGGAGGACATCGCCGCCGTGCCCGTCGCGACCCGTGACGGCACCCCCGTCCTGCTGCGCGACGTGGCCACCGTGACCCTGGGTCATGAACTGCGCAGCGGCAGTGCCAGCGAGAACGGGCGGGAGGTGGTGGTGGGCACCGCCCTGATGCGGATGGGTGGCAACAGCCGCACGGCGGCCGCGGCCGTGACGGCCAAGCTGGCCGACGTCGCCCGCACCTTGCCCCCCGACATCAGGGCGGAGGTGGTGCTGAACCGCACCAAACTGGTGGACGCCACCATCCACACCGTGGGCAAAAACCTGGCGGAGGGAGCCCTGCTGGTGATCGTGGTGCTGTTCGCCCTGCTGGGCAATATCCGCGCCGCCCTGATCACCGCCGCCATCATCCCCGTGACCATGCTGCTGACGGCCATGGGCATGGTGCAGGCCGGCATCAGCGCCAACCTGATGAGCCTGGGCGCACTGGACTTCGGCCTGATCGTCGACGGCGCCGTCATCATCGCGGAGAACTGCCTGCGCCGCCTGGGACATCGCCAGCATGCCCTGGGCCGCCCCCTGGCGACGCCGGAACGGCTGGCGGAGGTGGTGGCCGCCTCGACGGAGATGATCCGCCCGTCGGTCTACGGCCAGGCCATCATCATCCTGGTCTATGTGCCGCTGCTGACCTTCACCGGGGTGGAGGGCAAGATGTTCCAGCCCATGGCCCTGACGGTCATCACCGCCCTGGTGGCCGCCTTCGTCCTGTCCCTGACCCTGGTGCCGGCGCTGATCGCCCTGGCCATCACCGGGCCGGTCAATGAGACAGAGAACCGCGTGGTCGCGCGGGCCAAGGGCTGGTACGCGCCGATCCTGGAAAGGGCATTGGCGGCACCCTTGCCCTGGATCTTCGGTGCCGCCTGCCTGTTCCTGGTCAGCGTGGGCCTGTTCACCCGCATGGGGCAGGAATTCATCCCCACGCTGGATGAGCAGGACATCGCCGTGCAGGCGGTGCGCATCCCAAGTACCTCGCTGTCCCAATCCACCGCCATGCAGATGGAGGTGGAGCGCGCGGTGAGCGCCATGCCGGAGGTGGCCTTCGTCTTCTCCAAGACGGGCACGGCGGAGATGGCGGCGGATCCCATGCCGCCCAACGCCTCCGACACCTTCATCATCCTGAAGCCGCGCGCGCAATGGCCCGACCCGGCCCTGCCCAAGGCCGAGCTGGTGGCCCGTGTCGAGGCGGCGCTGGGCCATTTGCCCGGCAACGCCTATGAGTTCACCCAGCCCATCCAGATGCGCTTCAATGAGCTGATCTCCGGGGTGCGCAGCGACGTGGCGGTGAAGCTGTACGGCGATGACTTCGAGGCCCTGCGGGCATCGGCCAACCGCATCGCCGGCGTGCTGCAGGGCATTGCCGGCGCGGCCGATGTGCGGGTGGACCAGGCGGCGGGCTTGCCCACCCTGGACATCCGTATCGACCGCCAGACCGCCGCCCGCTTTGGCCTCAGTGCCCAGGACGTGCAGGACGTCGTGGCCATGGCGGTGGGCGGGCGGGCCGCCGGGCAGGTGTTCGAGGGCGACCGCCGCTTCGACGTCACCGTGCGGTTGGCCGACGCCTTGCGCAACGACCTGGACACCTTGCGCGCCCTGCCGGTGCCCTTGCCCGGCCAGGGCAAGGAGGGCCCGCGCTTCGTACCGCTGGGCACCGTCGCCAGCTTCACCTTGGCGGAAGGGCCCAACCAGATCGGGCGGGAGGACGGCAAGCGGCGCATTGTCATCCAGGCCAATGTGCGCGGCCGGGATATCGGCAGCTTCGTTACCGAGGCGCAGGCGCGGCTGGCCACGGTGTCTCTGCCGCCCGGTTATTGGGTGGCATGGGGCGGGCAGTTCGAGAATCTGGCGGCGGCGCGCGACCGGCTGGCGGTGGTGGTGCCGGCCTGCTTCGTCGCCATCTTCCTGCTGCTCTATGGCGCCTTGGGCTCGGCCCGAGATGCAGGGCTGGTGTTCAGCGGCGTGCCGCTGGCCCTGACCGGCGGCATCGCGGCCCTGTGGCTGCGCGGCATGCCCTTCTCCATCTCCGCCGCCGTGGGCTTCATCGCCCTGTCCGGCATCGCGGTGCTGAACGGCCTGGTCATGGTGTCCTTCATCCGCCAGGCCATCGCCGTCGGCGACGATCCCCTGGCCGCCATCCGCGACGGAGCGCTGACCCGCCTGCGGCCGGTGCTGATGACGGCGCTGGTGGCCTCGCTGGGGTTCGTACCCATGGCCCTGGCCACCGGCCCGGGGGCGGAGGTGCAGCGGCCGCTGGCCACCGTCGTCATCGGCGGCCTGATCAGCGCCACGGCGCTGACCCTGGTCGTCCTGCCGGCCCTCTACCGCCGCTTCGCCGTGCCCCGTGAGCTGGCAACGGTGACGGCGGTTCCGACGCTGGCGGAGTAAGGGAACCGGGCGTCCCATCCGGCGGTTTCCTGGGGTCTAACGCCGTAGGAGATCGCCGGATGGCGCCGCGTTCATTCTGGAAGGGCTATCTCAAACTGTCCCTGGTCACCTGCCAGGTGGCCATGACGCCGGCCACGTCGGAGAACGAGAAGGTCCGCTTCCACACCCTGAACCGCGAGACGGGCAACCGGGTCGTCAGCCATTATGTCGACGCCGTCACCGGCAAGCCGGTGGACGAGGACGATGAGGCCAAGGGCTACCCCAGGGGCGAGGACGATTACCTGATCCTGGAGGATGACGAACTGGACGCGGTGGCGCTGGAAAGCACCCGCACCATCGACATCGAGATGTTCGTGCCCCGCGATAGCATCGAGTGGATTTGGTACGACACCCCCCACTACCTGACGCCCAGCGATCCGGTTGGGGAGGAGGCGTTCTCCGTCATCCGCGAGGCCATGGCCGCCACCGGCAGGGTCGGCATCTCCCGCCTGGTGATGTACCGCCGGGAGCGGGCCGTGATGCTGGAGCCGCAAGGCAAGGGCATCATCGTCTGGACCCTGCGCTACGGCGATGAGGTGCGCGATGCGGACGCCTATTTCGGCGGCATCCGCGAGGAGAAGCCCGAGCCAAAGCTCATGTCCCTGGTGAAGACCCTGATCGAGGAGCGCACACGGCCGTGGGACCCTTCGCTGGTGGATGACCCCGTGCAGGATCGCCTGCTGGACCTGATCGCCGCCAAGAAGAAGGGCCGCAGACGCCCGGCCAAAGCCAAGGCGCCGGAGGCCGATACGCCCAGCAACGTCATCAACATCATGGATGCGCTGAAGAAAAGCCTGGCCGCCGAGGGCAAGGGCGCGCCCAAGCGACGCTAGGCCGACCCGCTCAGGCGTACGGCACGGCCTGGAATTCGGGCAGGGCCTCCGCACGATCCGACAGGCGGACCAAACCGGGATGCTTGGCCGGGTCGATCAGGCCGGGAGCCATGTTCTGGGCGAAATACCAGGCGACGGCGGTGGTGATGTCGGCCTGGTTGGGACGGTCGCCGCCCATCCAGGCGCCGCCGTCCCCCACCTCGCGCTCCAGCAGGTCGAACGCGGTGATGGCCTGGGCGCGCACCCGCTCCAGCCAGGGTTGGTGCTGCTTGTCCTCGGGGCGCAGTTCCAGCTCATAGACCACCTGCACGGTCTTCTCGCATGCCACCAGCGCCAGGCCGATAAGGCGCTGGGCCCGGATGAAGGCGGCCGGGTCGGCGGGCATAAGGTGCTTGTCCGCCGGCACCAGGCGCTCCAGCGCGTCCAGGATCAGGGTGCTGTCCACGAGCACCGTGCCGTCGTCCAGCACCAGGGTCGGCGCCTTCACCACCGGGTTGATGGCGGCGAAGGTGTCATAATGGCGGAAGACGGACACGCGCTCATGCTCGAAGGGCAGGCCCATGGCCACCAGCGAGATCCCGACGCGGCGGACATAAGGTGAATCCGGCATTCCGATCAAGCGCATGGGGGGGCCTCCTGGGCCTTTGGGGAGCTGTTGGGGGCGCATTCTGCCTGAAACCGGGCGCCGCGCCAGCGCCTTGATCCGGCGCCCCTATCCTGCGCGCTTGCGCGCCGGTCTTTTCGCCTCCTCCAGGGGCCGGGCCGCCGGCCGGAAATCCGCCCATGGGTCGGCGGAGAGGGCGGCCAGGCGCGTGGGCGCCGTCATGACCGTGAAATAGGCCGGGCCGATGGCGGGGCTCAGTTCCTCCCACGCCATGGGCATGGAGACGGCAGCACCGGGCCGCGCGCGGGTGGAATACGCCGCGACCGCTGTGGCGCCCCGCTGGTTGCGCAAATAGTCGACCAGGATCTTGCCGGTGCGCTTGGCCTTGGTGATGGTGGCTACGAAACGGTCCGGGCTGTCGGCCGCCATGGCGTCGGCGATGCCCCTGGTGAAGGCCTTCACGGCCGTCCAGTCGGCCTTGGGCTTCAACGGCGCCACCACATGCAGGCCCTTGCCGCCCGTGGTCTTGACGAAGGCCGCCAGGCCCGCCTGCTCCAGCCTGTCCTTGACCTCACGCGCGGCGTCGATGACGGCCTGCCATGCCACGCCCTCCCCCGGGTCCAAGTCCAGGGTTATGGTGTCCGGCCGTTCCCAGTCCTTGAGGGTCGAACCCCAGGGGTGGATTTCCAGCACCGCCGCCTGCACCAGGCCCAGCAGGCCGTCCAGGTCGTTGACCGCGATCAGCGGCCCTTCCGCCGGCTCCGTAGGGTCGGGCACCTGGACGATGGCTTTGCTCAGCCCCTTCCAGGCATGCTTCTGGAAGAATTTCTCACCGGCGATGCCGTTGGGGCAGCGCAGCAGGGCCAGCGGGCGGCCGACGATGAAGGGGGCGTTGGACCGCCATACCTCCGAGTAATAGTCGGCCAGGCCGGCCTTGGTCACCCCCTCGTCCGGCCAATAGAGGCGGTCGGGATGGCTCAGCTTCAGCAGGGGCTTGGGCTCCGCGCCATCCGCCGCGCGGGCGGTTCCTGCCGGCGCATTGGCGGCTGGCTCACGCACGACGTCTTTCGGGTCCTTGTCTTCCCGCAGGCCGCGGAAAGCGGCGTGGCGGATGTTACCGTCGCCCGTCCAGGTGCGGAAGTCCACCTCCGCCACCAACTCCGGCCGGACGTAGCGCACCAGGCGCCGTTCCTCCGCCGTCAGGGTGTCGTCGAAGGGGCTGTCCTGCACCCGCATGCGTTCCAGCCGGCGGAACAGTTCTTCCGCTACCGAAACGGTATAACCGGTGCCGACGCGGCCGACGTGGCGCAACTTGCCCTGATCATAGACCCCCATGACCAGGGAGCCGATGGCGCGGCGCGCGGTGGTGGAGGGGACATAGCCCGCCACCACGAATTCCTGCCGGTTGCCGCACTTGGACTTGATCCATCCCTTGCCCCGGCCCGGCCTGTAGGCGGCGTCGCGCACCTTGGAAACGATGCCCTCCAGGCTCAGGCGGCACGCGTGGTTCAGCACCAGGCCACCGGACTCATCAAAATGCTCGCTGTACCGCAGGGGATCGCCGGCTTCCGCCAACAGGTTCTTCAGGGCCGCCTTGCGCTGCTCCAGCCCGACGCCGCGCAAATCCTGGTCTTCCAGATAGAGAAGGTCGAAGGCGTAGAACAGGAAGCGGTCGCTGCGGCCCTCGCTGAGGTCGGCCTGCAAGGCGGAGAAGTCGGAGGCGCCGGCCGCGTTTTCCACCACCAGCTCACCATCGATCAGGGCCTTGCCCACCGGCAGCGCCGCCAGCGCCTCCGGCACCGCCTTGCCAAACTTCTTGGTCCAATCCAGGCCGCCCCGGGTCAGCAGCTTCACCCGCCCCGCCTCGACGCGCGCCTGCAGGCGGTAGCCGTCGAACTTGATCTCATGCACCCAGCGCTCACCCACCGGGGGCTTGGCCTGCAGCGTGGCCAGGGCTGGTTCCACGAAGTCGGGCAGCGGGCCGGCTTTGGCGCCTTTCAGGGGGGGCGTCGCCGGAATTTCCGCGCTCTTGGGCGCGGCCTTACGGGCCGGCGGGCGGGCCTTCTTCTCGATCTTGCCCGTTTTGGAGGACCAGCCCGGTTCCTCCCCCGCCACCTCATTGATGACGCGGCCCGTCTTCACCGATTCCGGGCGCTCCTCCAGGATGTCCGGATCGCCCTCGCTGCGCGCGGCCTCGTCCTCGCCCTTGATCAGCAGCCAGTTCTCGCGCTTCTCCCCCGGCCGCTTGTGCATGCGCACCAGATGCCAATGGCCGCCCAGCTTTTCCCCGTGCAGCTCGAAATCCAGATGGCCCTTGGCATAGCCCTTGTGGGCGTCACCAATGGGGGTCCACTCGCCCCGGTCCCAGACGATGACCGTGCCGCCGCCGTATTCGCCCTTGGGGATGGTGCCTTCGAAGTCGCCATAGTCCAGCGGGTGGTCCTCGACATGGACGGCCAGGCGCTTTTCGCCGGGCACCAGGCTGGGCCCGCGTGTGACGGCCCAGCTCTTCAGCACGCCGTCCATTTCCAGCCGAAAATCATAATGCAGGCGGGTGGCGTCATGCTTCTGGATGACGAAGCTGTGGCCCGCCTTGCGGCCCTTGCGCCCGCCCTCGCGTCCCCGAGGCTCGGGCGTGGCGGTGAAGTCGCGCTTCTTGTGGTAGGTCTCCAGCGCCATGGCTCAGCTGGCCTTTCGTCGGGCGGGGACCGCCTTCGGCTTGGGCGCCGCCCGGGCGGAGCGCGGTTTGGCGTGGTTGGCGTTGGATGCGGCCTTCTTGGCCGACGGTTTGCCGGCCAGCCCCGCGCTTTCGCGCAAGGCCGCCATCAGGTCGGTGGTCTTGGCCGGCGGCGCCCGTTTCCGCGCCGGCGGCGCCTTGCCCTCCAGCTTGGCCTTCACCAGGTCGGCCAGCGCCGCCTCGTACCGGTCATCGAAGTCCTCAGGCTTGAAGACACCCTTCTTGGTCTCGATGATGTGTTTGGCCAGGTCCAGCATCTCGCCCTCGATCTTGATGTCGGCGATCTCATCGAAGGCCTGGGCGGCGGATCGCACCTCATAATCGAAGTTCAGGGTGGTAGCGATCAGGCCGGCGCCATGGGCGCGGACCAGGACGGTGCGCACCCGGCGGAACAGCACCGTCTGCGCCAGCGCCGCCACCTTTTTGGCGCGCATGCCCTCTCGGATCAGGGCGAAGGCCTCGTCCGCGTGCCGATCGCTGGGCGCCAGGTAATAGGGCTTGTCGAAATAGACGTCATCGATGTCGGCGCAAGGGATGAAGGCCAGGACGGACAAGGTCTTGTCGCTTTCCGGCACGACGGCGGCCACCTCGTCCGGCTCCAGCACCACGTAGTCGCCGCGAGCGACCTCATACCCCTTCACCTGGTCCTCGCGGTCCACCGGCTTGCCCGTCTCGCTGTCCACGAACTGCCGATGCACGCGGTGGCCCGTGGCTCGGTTGACCGTATGGAAGGCGATGCGTTCGGAGGAAGAGGCGGCGGTATAGAGCGCCACCGGGCAGCTGACCTCCCCGATCTTCAGGAACCCCTTCCAGTTCGCCCTGGGTGCCATGGCCGCCGCCTTCCACGTTAGGATGGCGACTCAACGCCGGCGGCGGCGTGCGGGTTCCGGGAACCACGGCCGGCGGGGCATAGTTTAACGCGCGCCACCAGCGGGGGAGATTCGAGCGTGAAGCTGTTCAACTGCCAGTCCTGCGGCCAGATGCTGTATTTCGAGAACCGCGTCTGCGAACGCTGCGGCCACCGCCTGGGCTACCTGCCCGATGACGATAAAATGCATGCAGTCGAGGCGGAGGGGGACGCCTGGCACGCCCTGGGCGCGCCTGAGCAGTTCTACAAGTTTTGCACCAACGCGGAGTTGGACGCCTGCAACTGGCTGTTGCCGGCAGGGTCGGATGAGCCCCTATGCGCCGCCTGCCGCCACAACCGCACCATACCCGACGTGTCCTGCCCCACGGCGCTGGCCCAATGGCGCAAGATAGAGCTGGCCAAGCATCGGCTGTTCTACACCCTGATCAAGCTGGGCCTGCCCCTGGCCAACCGGACGGACGACCCGGAGGGTGGTCTGGCCTTCGACTTCCTGGATGACCCACCCCAGGGGACATCCGAAGGCGCCGTCATGACAGGACATGACAACGGTTTGATTACATTGGCCTTGAAGGAGGCCGACGATGCGGAGCGCGAAACGCGCCGTACCCAGCTGCATGAACCCTACCGCACGCTGCTGGGCCATTTCCGGCATGAGATCGGCCATTACTATTGGGACCGATTGGTGCGGGATGAGGACAGGCTGGACGCCTGCCGTGCGCTGTTCGGCGATGACCGGCAGGATTACGGCGCCGCCCTGCAACGCCATTATGACCAAGGCGCCCCGGCCGATTGGCAGCAGACTTTCATCAGCGCCTATGCCGCCAGCCACCCGTGGGAGGATTTCGCGGAGACCTGGGCGCACTACCTCCACATCGTCGACACGTTGGAAACGGCCCACGCCTTCGGCGTACGGGTGCGCCCGACCGTTGACCGCACCGGCGACCTGTCTGCCAAGGTCGACTTCAACCCCTATCGCCACGGCACCATCGCCGACATGGTGGAGGCTTGGCTGCCCATCGCCTTCGCCGTCAACAACATCAACCGCAGCATGGGGCAGGTGGATTTCTATCCCTTTATCCTGACCCCGGCCGTCATCGCCAAGCTGGGTTTCATCCACGACCTGGTGGGTGCCGACCGGACGGCCAAGGCAGCGGCGTGAGGAGTTTCGGCCATCGTTCCGGCACCGCATCTGTCTTGCCGGGACAGAGGGCGACTTTTTCTTGTGACTTGCCGATTGTCACAGGCCAGACTGGGGTGTAATCCGACAGCGATGTCATCCCCAGGACAGGCAACAGGCCATGCTCGACGGCCACAGTCACGTTGACGCCCTCCACGCCATTGCCGCCAGCCTGTCCGGCACCAACCTGGAGCGGGCCAGCGACCATAACCAGCGCGTCACGCTGCAGGCCATCCGCGTCAGCGGCCAGATCACCCGCGCCGAACTGGTGGAACTGACGGGCCTGACGCTGCCGGCCATCGCCAACATCACCAAGCGGTTGCTGGCCGAGGGGCTGATCGTGGAGGCCGGGCGCCAGCACGGTGGCCGGGGACAGCCCGCCATCCTGCTGGAGATGAACCCGGACGGCTGCTTTTCCATCGGCGTCACCATCGACCGCGACCACATGACCCTGGTGGTGCTGGACCTGCTGGGCACGGTGCGGGCACGCGCCTCGCGGGAGATCGACCTGGCACCGCCGGAGGTGGTGGCCCAGTTCTTCCGGACGGAAATCTCCGCCATCTTGGCAACCACGGGCCTGCCCCTGTCGCGCTTCATCGGCATCGGCGTCGCCATGCCCGACGACATCGGACGCGTCAGCCTGGCGCGCTGGCCCCAGGCCTATGCCGCCTGGCGCGACGTGGACGTGGCCCGCCTGTTCGCCGATGTGCTGCCCCTGCCCGTGTTCGTGGAAAACGACGCCACCGCCGCGGCGCTGGGAGAGTTGCAGTTCGGCCACGGCCTGCGCCATCGCAGCTTCTTCTACATCCTGATCAGCGGCGGCCTGGGCGGCGGCATCGTCGTGGACGGCAGCCAGTTCCGCGGCGCCCGGGGCCGCAGCGGAGAGATCGGCTTCCTGCCCGTGCGCTCGGACCGCACCACCGCCCGCACCCTGCAGGAGGCCGTGTCCCTGTCCGCTCTGTACGACCGCCTGGCCGCCGCCGGCTACACGGTGGATGAGCCTGAACAGCTGTACCGGCTGGCCGGCACCCCGGCTGAGGCGGTGGTGGAAGAGTGGATAGAGCTGGCGGCCGACCTGATGACCGACCCGCTGGTGGCCACCAACTGCCTGGTCAACCCCGAGGCCATCTTCCTGGGCGGGCGCCTGCCCGCCCCGCTGCTGGACAGGCTGGCCGCCGCCCTGAACCATCGCCTGGGCGAATTGCGGGACATCCCCCAGGTGGCGCCCGTGCTGCGGGCCGCCATGGCAGCCGACGCGCCCGCCGTGGGCGCTGGCATGCTGCCCTTCACCGATCGCCTGCTGCCCAGCCGCGCCGCGCTGATGAAGACAGCTGACAACTGAAACCGTCCTCTGTCCTGTCGGACAGAAAGCCGCGCTTGATTAAGTAAAACGACTTCCTTTAATTGGGCCGCGACCACAGCGCCTAGGGAGGGCGGCCCGGTGATCCAACGGATAATCCAGACGCTTTTGGCGCTGACCCTAATGCTTGGCGGCGCGACGCAGGCTGACGCCGCCACGGTGGAAGTCTTCACCAGCATCGGCGCCCTACTCGGCACGGATGATGGCCAGGGCGGCGCCCTGTTCCAGGGCATCCCTTTCGCTCAACCACCCGTGGGTCCGCTGCGCTGGCAGCCGCCGCAGCCCGTCGGCTGGGTACGGCAGACACGCGACGCCACCCGGCCCTCACCGCCCTGTCTGCAACGCGGCTATGGCTGGAACGACGCCCTGGCTGCGCGCAGCCAGGAGGATTGCCTGTACCTGGACATCCGCACCCCGGCCCTGCTGCCACGCGCCGCCCTGCCCGTCATGGTGTGGATCCATGGCGGCGCCAACCGCGCCGGGGCGGCAGATGGCACCGTGCTGTCCAATTTGGCGGGTCAGGCGGTGGTGCTGGTAGCCATCCAGTACCGGCTGGGTACCTTCGGCTTCCTGTCGCTGCCGGAACTGACGGCGGAGTCCCCGCACCACGCCTCGGGCAATTACGGCCTGATGGACCAGATGGCGGCATTGGCCTGGATCCGCCAGAACATCGGCGTGTTCGGCGGCGATCCCGGCAACATCACCATCTTCGGTGAGTCCGCTGGCGGCCAGGACGTGGGCCAGTTGCTGCTGGCGCCCCATGCCCGCGGCCTGTTCGCCAAGGCCATCGAACAGAGCGGCACCGCCGGCTTCGGCGTTCCGCCCCGCACCCTGGCCGAGAATGAGGCCCTGGGCCAACAGCTGCTGGACCAGGCGGGGGTGAAAAGCCTGGCGCAGTTGCGCACCCTGTCCGGGGCGGACATCCTGGCGGCCACGGACAGGCTGAAACCCACCACCATCGCCGACGACAGCTTCATCTGGCTGCAGGCCGTCATCGACGGCTGGATCCTGCCTCAGGCACCGGAGGACCTGCTGGCCGGCGCCGCATCCGTGCCGCTGATGATCGGCAGCAACGCCCGCGAGCTGACGCTCTACGGCGGGCCGGACGCCGTGGTGCCCACCATCCGCCAGGCGTTCGGCCCCAACGCGGCGAAGGCGCTGGCCTTTTACGGCATCAAAGGCATGGCCCTGCCCACACCGGACCCGCGCCTGGGCGACGTGGCGACGCAGCTGGCCGATGACCTGACGTTCCGCTGTCCCGCCCTGCATGTGGCGGCGGTGCACGCAGCCGGCGGGCATCCCACCTGGGTCTATCATTTCGACCGCAGCCCCGCGCAGGGGAGTGTCACCCACGGCAGCGACCTGCCCTACGTCTTCGACGGGCGGCCCGCCGGCGCCCCCGGCGACGACACGCCCACCCTGCAACGCTATTGGGTCAACTTCGCGCGCAACGGCGATCCCAACGGCCAAGGCCTGGCCCGCTGGCCCGCCTACGACGCCAGGGGCGCTTACCTGGCCTTCACCGATGCCGGGCCGCAGGCCATGACAGCGCTGCGCGGGCCCCTGTGCGGCCTGCGCCCGCCCACACCATAGGCGCGGATCACGCGGGCAGCAGGCCCGCCGCGCGATAGCTGTCGACCAGGGTATCGTACAGGGAGATGTCCGCCCGGCTGCGCGCCATCAGCTGCGCGCCGGAGATGGCGGCGAAGATCGCGCGCGCCCGCGCCTCCGCCTTGTCAGGCGCCACGATGCCGGCGGCCACCAGCCCCTTGGCCAGCCAGGCGACATTGACGTCGGCGAAGGCCCGCACCTCCGCCTTGACGATGTCCGGCAGGTCATCGACTTCGGCGGACATGAAGCTGCACAGGCAAAGGCGGTTGTCGTTTTCCAGCGCGCGGCGAAAAGCCTGCGGATACCGCCGCAGGGCAGCTGCCGCATTGGGCGCCTGGGCCGCCATGGCCTCCAGCTCCACCGCCGTATCCTCCCAATAGCGCTTGGCCACCGCAGCGGCCAGGTCGGCCTTGCTGGGGAAGTGGTGATAGATGCTGGCGGCCTTGATACCCACCGCCGCCGCCAGATCGCGGAAGTTCAGCCCGCCATAACCGTGCGCCTGCGCGATCTGCCGGGCGGCGGCCAGGATCGCTTCCTTGGAGTTCGTGCTCATTTTCTCACCCCGCCAACCTAACAACTGTTAGATAGGCCTTGACGCCCAAAAAGGAAAGCCCTATCCGTTTACCTACCAAACGTTAGGTAGGATATACCGACATGACATCCGACATCCTGTTTTCCGATGCCACCACGCTGGCTCAACTGATCCGCACCCGCGAGATTTCACCGGTGGAGGTGGTGCAGGCACACCTGGACCGCATCGCCGCCGTGGACCCCAAGGTCAACGCCATCGTCACCGTGGCCGCCGGTGCGCTGGATGCCGCCAAGGCGGCGGAGGCGGCCGTGCTGAAGGGTGAGGAGCTGGGCCCGTTGCACGGCGTGCCTTTCACCGCCAAGGATTCCATCGATACCGCCGGTGTCGCGACCCAGCGCGGGTCGCCCATCTTCAAGGGCCGCGTGCCGGACACCGACGCCGTCAGCGTCGCGCGGCTGAAGGCTGCCGGCGGCATCCTGCTGGCCAAGACCAACCTGCCGGAGTTTTCGTACTCGATCGAATCCGACAACCTGCTGACCGGCCGGTCCAACAACCCCTGGAACCTGGACCGAACCCCCGGCGGGTCCAGCGGTGGTGAGTCCGCCGCGATCGCCGCCGGCATGTCGCCCCTGGGCCTGGGCACGGACCTTGCCATCTCCGTCCGGGGCCCGGCGGCGCAGACCGGCATCATCGGCCTGAAGGCTACACACGGCCGCGTGCCCATGACCGGCATCTGGCCGCGCGCCCCGCGCCGTTTCTGGCACGTGGGGCCCATGGCGCGCAGCGTCCGTGACATCGCCCTGGCTTATGCGCTGCTGGCCGGCCCGGATGGCGCCGACGCCTTTTCGAGCATCACGGGGCCGGTCGACACCGGCATCGGCGCAGCCCCCATCCGGCCGTTGCGGGTGGGCTGGCTGGTTGAGCCGGGTTTCGGGCCCGTTGACACGGAGGTGGCTGCGACCGTGCAGGCCGCCGCCGAAGCGCTGAAGGGCAGCGGCTGCGTCGTGGAACCGGTGCGCATCCCGGCGCTGGAACGTGACTTCGCCCTGGACGTGTTCCTGCGCCTGCACATCATGGAGATGAAGCCGGCCTTCGTGGAGGCCACCGCCGGTCAGCCACCGGAGAACCTATTCCACATCGCCCAGGCCATGCTGGGGGCGCCCGAGACGTCCATGGCGGACTTTATCGAGGCGGAGCAGGCGGCGGAGCGGTTGAAGGACGGCTTCGCCGACTATTTCAGCCGCTATGACGCCCTGCTGTGCCCCGTGCTGCCCCTGCCGGCCCATGGGCACGACGTCACGGAAGTCACGATCAACGGCCAGACGGTGAGCGCGCTGAACGTCATGGCAGCCACGTCACCGCTGAACGTGACCGGCTTGCCCGGTCTGTCCTTGCGCTTCGGCACCAGCCGCGATGGCCTGCCCATCAGCGTACAGCTGGTGTCCGGCTGGATGGCGGAATCGACCATCCTGCACCTGGCGTCATTGCTTGAGGGGGTGAGCCCGGTGCGCGGCCTGCACCCGGACCTCTAACCAC
The DNA here is from genome assembly GCF_007828035.1 of Nitrospirillum amazonense. GTDB lineage: Bacteria > Pseudomonadota > Alphaproteobacteria > Azospirillales > Azospirillaceae > Nitrospirillum > Nitrospirillum amazonense. Next base: position 221,614 of record NZ_VITV01000006.1, read on the forward strand.
CACACGCCGCGGCATCGACGCCCTAACCGGCGGAGGTGCCGCGGCGGCCGCGCCAGGGGAAACGGGGCTCCACCACCGCCGGCTCCGTCCGGCGGCTGCGGGTGATGGTCACCAGGTCGCGCCCCGCCAGATGACGCAGGGCATCCTGCACCGCGCGCTTGGACAAGCCGGTGCGCTCCGCCAGCTCGGCATGACTCAGCATGGCGCGGCCGTTCACCGTGTCCGCCACCAGCGCCAGATAGACCAGGTAGGCGGACGGCCGGTGATCGTGCCCCACCAGGTCGCGCATCAGCGTATCCAGGACGTAGCTGTCGATCTCTATCTTGGCAATCATTGCTATAGCAATGCCTGCTTATCTACCGACCTTCAAGGGTCCATGCTAGTCGTGGGCACCCAAGAAGCCGGGAGAGAGCGGGCATGATCAGGCATCTGAAATTCGTCGGCATTCCCACCAAGGATCAGGACCGGGCGCTGGCATTCTGGACGGGAAAAATGGGTTTCAAGGTCGCGACCGATCAGCCCATGGGCAATCAGCGCTGGATCGAGCTGACGATTCCCGGCGCCCAGACCGGCGTGGTGCTGTTCACCCCGCCGGGCCAAGAAGACAGGGTAGGCACCTTCTTCAACGGCAGCTTTCATTGCGATGACCTGGAGTACACCTTTGCCAAGCTCAGCGAGCGGGGCGTAGTCTTCGTTTCCGGCATCGAGAAGCAGCCCTGGGGCAGCTACGCCCGCTTCCAGGACCCGGACGGCAACACTTTCGTGCTGTCCAGCCGGTGAAAGCGGCGGGCGTCCTGTCCTGCCGGTCGGAAGCGGGCACCCACCGCTTCGCCTAGGCCGCCGCGCGCTCGGCGGCCGGCCGGCGGCGCAGGTCCGCCTTCTGGATGGCCGGCGGGTCATACATGGCGGTCAGCGCGCCCAGGTCGGTGCCGGGTGGCACGATGGCGTCGATGCGGTCCAGGATCTCGTCGGACAGCGACACCTCGGCCCCGGCCAGCAGGTCGTCGAACTGCGCCGGGGTGCGCGGTCCCAGAATGGCGGCGGTCACGCCCCGGTGGGCGATGGCGAAGGCCATGGCCAGGTGGGTCAGGGACAGGCCCGCCTCCGCCGCCACGCCCATCAGCTGCTCCACCGCGTCCAGCCGGCGTTCATCCGCCATCTGCTTGGGAAAGCGGCGCGCACGCAGGCTGTCGGGCATGGCCTGGCCCTTGCGGTAGCGGCCGGTCAGCATACCCATGGCCAGCGGGCTCCACACCATGGCGCCCATGCCGTACCGCTCGCATACCGGCAGCACCTCGCGCTCGATGCCGCGGTTCAGGATGGAATAGGGCGGCTGTTCGGCGCGGAAACGGGCCAGGCCCCGCCGCTCCGCCACCCATTGCGCCTCCACGATGTCAGACGCCGGGAAGGTGGAGGTGCCGATGGCGCGCACCTTACCCGCGCGCATCAGGTCGGTCAGGACGGACAGCGTCTCCTCGATATCCGTGTCGGGGGCAGGCCGGTGGATGAGGTAGAGGTCGACATGGTCGGTCCCCAGCCGGCGCAGCGAATCCTCCAGCGCGCGGGTGATCCAGCGGCGGGAATTGCCTTGCTGGTTGGGATCTTCACCCATGGGCAGGTGGGCCTTGGTGGTCAGCACCACATGGTCGCGCCGGCCCTTCAGGGCCTTGCCCACAATCTCCTCAGACTCACCCCGGCTGTAGAAGTCGGCCGTGTCGATGAAGTTGATCCCGGCATCAAGCGCCTTGTGGATGATGCGGATGGCCTCGTCATGGTCGGGGTTGGCCATGGCCCCGAACATCATGGCGCCCAGGCAATAGGGGCTGACCTTCATGCCGGTGCGGCCCAGGGTGCGATACTGCATCGCCCTCTCCTTCTCTCTAGCGTCGATGGGTGCTATATATAAACGGAACAGCGTTCCGGTCACATATACGGAACACTGTTCCGTTTTTCAAGTGAGGATATGGTGGACGACACGGCGGGAGAGATCCGTCCTGAAGATGACGGCAAGCCGCGGCGGGTGCGTGCGGATGCGCAGCGCAACCTGGACGCCCTGCTGCGCGCAGCCATGGCGGTGTTCGCCACGTCCGGCGTCGATGCCCCGGTGCGGGAGATCGCGGAGAAGGCCGGCGTGGGCATCGGCACCGTCTACCGCCATTTCCCCCAGCGGTCGGACCTGATCATCGCCGTCTTCCGGCAGGAGGTGGACGCCTGCGCCGACGCCGCCCCCGCCCTGGCGGCGGCGCATGACCCGGGAAAGGCGCTGAGCCGCTGGATGCGCCGGTACTTGGATTTCATCGCCGCCAAGCGCGGGCTGGCAGCCGCCTTGCATTCCGGCGACCCCGCCTATGAGATCCTGCCCAGCTATTTCCAGAAGCGCCTGGTACCGGCGCTGCAGTCCCTGCTGGACACGGCGGCGGCGGCGGGGGTGGTGCGGGGCGGCTTCGCCGCCACCGATCTTCTGCGGGCCGTCGCCGTGCTGGCCGCCCCGTCGCAGGAGATGGGGCCGGAGCATGGGCGGCGCATGGTGGATTTGCTGCTGGACGGCCTGCGCTATGGCGCCGGCCCCTCCCCAGGCGCCTGATCCGCCTCAGGGTCCCAGCCGGCCGGCTTTTTCCTCCAGCAATACGCGGTGGCAATACCGACAAGCATAACCCCATGGCCCCGCTTCCTTCCCTCTTTTTTATTTAAAAAAGTTGTTTTATTAAATTAACCCTCACCTGTTTGTCGGTAGGCCTTCACGTCGGCCCCCGGGACAGGGAAACCGGATAGGATGCCGCTCGGCGTCCAACGTCCGTGACCAAAGAATAACGGTCCGCCCGGCGGGGTCGACCTGGGAGGGAGGCCTTAAAATGCGGATGCCCAAAAACCATAGCCGCGCCCAGAAGACGGGCCAGGGCCTGCTGTGGGCCACCCTGATGCTGTCGGCCGCCTGGACCGCGCCCTTGGGCGCGATGGCGGCGCCGATGGCCGCCGACGACGTTTACGGCCCCTACAATGCCGCCTTCCTGGCCGGCGGCGATGGGCTGACCAAACCCTTGCGCGGCGCGCCCCTGCCCACCACCGGCCCCTGGACCCTGTCCACTTGGTTCCAGGCCGACGACGTGGCCGGCGGCATCGTGCTGCTGGCCGGCGTGGGCGACCCGGCCCAAGGCCGCTACCTGGCGCTGAAGGACGGCCGACTGGCCTTGCGCATCGGTTCTAGTGAAACCATCAGCGGCGGGTCGGCCGTGAAGGCCGGCACGTGGCACCACGCCCTGGCCAGTTCCGACGGCAAGACCGCCTGTCTGTATCTGGATGGCGCCGAGGTGGCGCGCGGCACCCTCGCCCAGGTCAACGTCACCCCGGTGGTGGGCTTGGCGCCGCGCCTGGGTGGCGCCTTCGCCGGCCGCGTCGCCGGCTTCACCATCGCCCCCCAAGCGCTGGGCGCGGCGGGGGTTAAGGCCGCCGCCCAGGGCAAGCCCGCCATCGACCTGATCAATTTCGAGGCCGCCAGCCCAACTTGGCCGCTGCAGGTCAAGCAGATGATGGGCCAGGTGACACCGCAGGACCCGTGGACCCTGCCCAAGTCCGGCACCGGTTTTTCCAAGCCCGTGGCGAAACCTCTTCCCACCGGCCCGGCGCTGAAGGCCGATGGCGCCGACAATTGGACCGTGGGCGGCTGGCGCCTGGCTGAAGCGCCCAAGGTGCAGGGCGATGGCGCCCGCATCTCCCAGCCGGGGTTCGACACCGCGTCCTGGTATGTGGCGACCGTGCCCGGCACGGTGCTGACCACCCTGGTCGACCGCGGCGTCTACCCCGACCCGGATTACGGCCTGGACAACCTGGCCATTCCGGAAAGCCTGAACAGGCAGGACTATTGGTATCGGACCGAGTTCGACGCCCCTGTCGACCTGCAGGGCCGCCATCCGCTGCTGACCTTCAAGGGCATCAACTACGCCGCCGAGGTGTGGCTGAACGGCGAACGGCTGGGCAGCGTGCGCGGCGCCTTCATCCGGGGGCAGTTCGACGTCACCGGCCATCTGCGCCCGGGCCAGAAGAACGTGCTGGCGGTCAAGATCAGCCCGCCGCCCCACCCCGGCCTGCCGCATGAGCAGTCAATCGCGGCCGGCGTGGGCGAGAACGGCGGCATGCAGGCGCTGGACGGCCCCACCTTCATCGCCAGCGAGGGCTGGGACTGGATCCCCGCCGTCCGCGACCGCAATACCGGCCTGTGGCAGGACGTGACCCTGACCGCCACCGGCGCGGTGCGCATCGGCGACGCCCAAGTGGTGACCAAGCTGCCCCTGCCTGACACCAGCAAGGCGGACATCACCATCACCGTGCCGGTGGAGAACCTGACCGGCCAGCCGGTGCAGGCCGAGATCCGCGCCGCCTTCGACGACGTGACGGTGGCCAAGACCGTGACCCTGGCGCCGGGCGCCGGCAGCGTTGCCCTCACGCCCGCTGAATTCCCGCAGCTGAGGGTCCGGAACCCCACGCTGTGGTGGCCCAACGGCCTGGGCGATCCCGCCCTGCACACCCTGACCCTGACGGCCGCCGTCGGTGGGGCCCAGGGGAGTATGAAGTCGGATGAGAAGCACACCCGCTTCGGCATCCGCGAAGTCAGCTATGAGCTGTCGCTGATGGACAGCGGTGGCCACCTGCGCCGGGTGGAGGTGGACCCCACGGCCGCCTTCCAGCGGGGTGAGCGCGTGGTCGATGGCAGCCACACCGGCATCCACAAGATCGCCGGCGGTTGGGTCGCCTCCTTGGTTCCGGGCGCGGAGAAATCCCCGGCGGTGAAACCGCTGGAGGATGCCAGCCTGGCCCCCTATCTGATCCTGAAGGTCAACGGCGTGCGCGTGCCCGCGCGCGGCGGTAGTTGGGGCACCGACGACTGGCGCAAGCGCGTGTCACGCGACCGGCTGGAGCCCTTCTTTCGCCTGCACCGCGAGGCCCACGTCAACATCATCCGCAACTGGGTGGGCCAGAACACCGAGGACGTGTTCTTCGACCTGGCCGACGAATATGGCCTGATGGTGCTGAACGATTTCTGGGAAAGCACCCAGGACTACAACATCGAAGCCCAGGACGTGCCCCTGTTCCTGGATAACGCCGCCGACGTGATCCGCCGCTATCGCAACCACCCGTCCATCGTGCTGTGGTTCGGCCGTAACGAGGGCGTGCCGCAGCCGGTGCTGAACGAAGGACTGGAAAGCCTGGTCGCCACCCTGGACGGCACCCGCTATTACAGCGGAAGTTCCAACCGCGTGAACCTGCAGGACAGCGGCCCCTACGACTACCGCGACCCGTCGCAGTATTTCACCACGCTGTCCCGTGGTTTCGCGGTGGAGGTGGGCACGCCCAGCTTCCCCACGCTGGAGGCGTTCGAGGCCGCCGTACCCCCCACCGACCGTTGGCCGGTCAGCGACAGCTGGGCCTATCACGACTGGCACCAGTCCGGGAACGGCGACACCCACGGCTTCATGGCCGCCATGGAGCGCAAGCTGGGGGCGGCCACCAGCCTTGCCGACTTCGAGCGCAAGGCCCAGCTGATGAACTATGAAAGCCACCGGGCCATCTTCGAGGGCATGAACGCCGGCCTGTGGACGGTGAACAGTGGCCGCCTGCTATGGATGACGCAGCCGGCGTGGCCCAGCACCAACTGGCAGATCATGAGCCACGACTACGACACCCATGGCGCCTTCTACGGCGTGCAGAAGGCGGCAGAGCCCCTGCACGTGCAGCTGAACGCGCCGGATGACGGGATCAGCGTGGTCAACAATACCCGCGAATCCCGGAAGGGCCTGTCGGTGCGCGCCCGCGTGCTGACCGTGGCGGGTCAGGTCATCAGCGACCAGACGCAGAAGGTCGACGCCCCGGCCGACGCCGCCACGCCTGCGCGGAGACTGGACCTGGCCGCCGCCATCCAGGCCAATGGCCTGGTGCTGGTGGAACTGGAGCTATCGGATACCTCCGGCACGCTGTCGCAGAACGTCTACTGGCGCGCGGCAGACGAGGCCGCCACCCGCCGCCTGAACGACCTGGCGCCGCAGCCCATGACCCTGGCCACGCGCACGGAACGGGCGGGTGACGAGGTCAAGGTGCACGTGACCTTGACCAACACCGGGACCGCCGCGTCCCTGATGAACAAGCTGACCCTGCAGAACGCCGACGGCAGCCGCCTGCTGCCGGCTTATGCCAGCGACAATTACGTCTCCCTCCTGCCGGGCGACCGGCGCGAGGTCACCATCGCCTACCCCGCCGCCTTGGCCCAGGGCCAGCCCAAGGTGGCCCTGCGCGGCTGGAACACCCAGCCGGCCACGGCGGCTGTCACCGTGCCCTGAAGCCTGCGGGCTGTCGCCGTTCCCATCGGGAATGGCGACGCCTGTTGTGCGTATCCCCTCCGGCGCGGGCCCCTTGACCTGAGTCAATGCGGCGCCGACCCGGCATGACAGACTGCGATCAGAGCTGGCGACCCGGCATCGTGCCACGGCACGGACAGGCCGCTCCCCTGTGACGAGGGCGGGTGTCATGATCACGGAAATACTGGTTCATCTGGACGGAAGTTCCGACGACGAGTTCCGGTTGCTGCATGCCGAGCATCTGGCAACCGCGCACAGGGCCCACATCCGGGGGCTTTACTGTGAAAGCCTGCCCGAGATCGTCCTCACGCTACCGCAGTACGCCGTCAGCCGCAGCGCGGCATCCGAACAGATGACCGAGCTCAAGGCCCAGGCGGACAGGACGGAGAAGGCCATCCGCCTTCGGCTCGACAAGCTGAGCGTCCCCTATGACTTCCGCCGGTTCGATGTCCTGGCGGACGGCGTGGACCGCGTCGTGGCCAGCCAGGCGCGCACCGCCGACCTGACGGTGGTGCGCACGCCCTACCAGCCTGGCTTCGCCCTGCCCGGCCGGGCGCCGGAGTTCGTGGAAGCCGCCCTGTTCGGATCCGGCCGTGGTGTGTTCGTCGTGCCGGAAGAAGATCCGGCCCGGCTCCGGCCCCTGGACACCATCCTCGTCGCCTGGACCGACAGCAAAGAGGCGGCGAACGCCGTGGCCCAGGCCATGCCTTTCCTGAAAAAGGCGACCCAGGTGGTGGTCGCCATGGTCGAAGGCGACAAACCGGCGGAGGCCGGCGGCACGGAGCCTGGCGCCGATGTGGCCCGGTACCTGGACCGCCACGGCGTGACCGTCGAATTGCGCCACCTTCGGGAATGGAACACCGTTTCCGAGGCCCTTTTCAATGAAGCGAGGCGTCTGGACGCCGGTTTGCTGGTGGCGGGCGCCTACGGCCATTCCCGGCTGCGGGAATGGATCCTGGGGGGTGTCACCCGGGACATCCTGACGAAAACACCCCTTCCGGCCCTGTTGGCCCACTGACGCGAAAGACGCGGCCATGAAGCCCATTCCCGGCATCCGCAAGCGGGTGGGCACGGGACCGGCAGCCGCGCGACCGCCCTTCCCTGTTCACCAACCGTGAAAGGAGACATGCCATGCCTGAAGCAACCGTCCCGACTGAGCCGGCCAAAGCCACAGCGCCGCAGGCCGTTCCAGTCAACACCGATGCCACTGCTTCGCCCTTCCACTTCTGGAACTCGTTTCGTGACGAGCTGGATAGCGCCTTCGGCCGCTTCTCGCGCTCCCTGCTCAACGTCCCCGCCCTGTGGCGGTCGCCGGACACCGATCCCTTGCGCCATTTCGAGGGCGCGTTCGGCATGTCCATTCCCGCCGTCGACATCACCGAGCGGGAGGCGGACTACCAGATCACCGCGGAATTGCCCGGGATCGAAACCAAGGACATCAGCGTGTCCCTTGCCGACAACGTCCTGACGCTGAAGGGGGAGAAGACCATCAACGTCGATGAGAAGCGGGGGGATGTGCACCTGACCGAGCGTCGCTACGGCAGCTTCCGCCGGTCCTTCCATGTGCCCAGCGACACGGATGTGGAAAAAATCTCCGCGGCCTTCGACAAGGGCATCCTGACCGTGACACTGCCCAAGGCCGGCACCGGCGCCAAGCCGGAACGGACGATCCCGATCGCCCATTAGGGCAGAAGGCGGTGGCGGTATGTGACGACCAAGCTGGAGGGGTCCTTGGTCTGAATGCTTCGGGATCACGCCTTCTTCCCGTGGCCCGTTGAGCCAGGTCAAGGTCCCGCCAGCCCGCCTGCGGCAAGCTGTGTTCCAGAGCTGGCGACCACCCCCATGCCCCCATGGACAGGCCGCTTCACCGAAGGAGGGCCGGCGCGATGATCAAGGAAATTCTGGTTCACCTGGATGGCGGCGACGACGACGAAAGCCGCATCCTGCATGCCGACCATCTGGCGATCGTGTATCAGGCCCACGTCCAGGGCTTGTACATCAACATCCTGCCCGAACCGCCGGAGAGCATATCGCACTACGCCGTCAGTCGCAGCCTGCTGTCCCAGCATCTGGACGACGTCAAGACCCAGTGCCGGCTGGTGGAACGCGCGCTGGCAGAGCGCCTGGGGAAACTGGCCGGCCCTCACGATCTGCACCGCATCGACTGCCGTGCAGCGAATGTCCAGGGGCTGGTCGCCACCCAGGCCCGCACGGCGGACCTGCTGGTGGTGCGCACGCCCTATCGTATCGCCGAGCCCAATCGCGCCAGCGATGTGGTGGAGGCGGCGCTGTTCGGATCGGGCCGCGGGGTGTTCGTCATCCCGGAAGAGGATCCGTTGCGTCTGCGGCCGTTCGACACTGTGCTGGTCGCATGGAAGGACAGCCGCGAGGCGGCCAACGCCGTGGCCCAGGCCATGCCCTTCCTGCGCCGCGCCAGCCAGGTGATCATCGCCACGATCGACAACGGCGGGTCCAAGGACGCGCCGGGCGACCGTAACCTGGTCCGCTATCTGGAACGGCACGGCGTGGCCGCCGAGATCCGGCGGCTGGGCAAGTGGGACAACATCGCCGCGGGGCTGTTCAACGAGGCCGAGCTTTCGGGCGCTGGCCTGATCGTAGCGGGAGCCTATGGCCATTCCCGCCTGCGGGAATGGGCGCTGGGCGGCGTGACCCGGGACATCCTGACCAAGACCCCGGTCCCGGCGCTGCTGGCCCACTGACGCCGGCGCCCCGCTGACCCGACCCATCAACCTGAGACGTCATCAACCTGAGACAGGGGAAACCGTCATGAAGGCGCTTGTCTACCAAGGCCCCGGCCGCAAGGCGCTGGAGCAGCGGCCCAAGCCGGAGATCAAGGACCCCGGCGACGCCATCGTCCGCATCACCAAGACGACCATCTGCGGCACCGACCTGCACATCCTGAAGGGTGACGTGCCCACCTGCGCGCCGGGCCGCATCCTGGGCCATGAGGGCGTGGGCGTGATCGATGCGGTTGGCCCGGGCGTCACGACGTTCAGGCCAGGCGACCGCGTGCTGATTTCCTGCATCACCGCCTGCGGCACCTGCGACTACTGCCGTCGCGGCATGTATTCCCACTGCCGCACCGGCGGCTGGATCCTGGGCAACACCATTGATGGCACCCAGGCGGAATACGTGCGCATCCCCCACGCCGCCACCAGCCTCTATCCCATCCCCGACGGGGCGGATGAGGAGGCGCTGGCCATGCTGAGCGACATCCTGCCCACCGGCTTCGAATGCGGAGTGCTGAACGGCAAGGTGGCGCCAGGGGCCACCGTGGCCATCGTGGGCTCGGGCCCCATCGGTCTGGCCGCGTTGCTGACGGCCCAGTTCTATTCCCCGGCCGAGATCATCATGATCGACGTGGACGACAACCGGCTGGAGGTCGCGCGCCGTTTCGGCGCCACCCGCACCCTGAACAGCGCGCAAACCAACGTGCCGGAGGCGGTCAAGGCCTGGACCGGCGGCCTGGGCGCCGACACGGTGATCGAGGCGGTGGGCATCCCGGCCACGTTCGAGCTGTGCCAGGATCTGGTGGCACCCGGCGGCGTCATCGCCAATGTCGGCGTGCACGGACACAAGGCCGATCTGCACCTGGACCGGCTGTGGGCACAGAACATCGCCATCACCACGCGGCTGGTGGATACCGTCAGTACGCCCATGCTGCTGAAAACCGTGCAGTCGCGGAAACTGGACCCGTCGGTGCTGATCACCCACCGGTTCACGTTGGACGGCATCCTGTCCGCCTATGACACCTTCGGCCATGCCGCCGACAGCCATGCCCTGAAGGTGGTCATCAGCCCTTGATCCCACGCCCGCCGCGACGCGATCGGAGATTGAGGTGGATCATTTTGCCAACCGCCGGGATGGTGAATGGTTGGGTCATGAACGGGTCGGCGCTTCCGGCTGCCGACCGGCGATCGTGACAAGGACACTTCCCATCATGTCGCGCGATGCTTCACGGCCCGATAACCGGGCGCAATTGGCGTCCCCCGCCTATCGCCTGCCGGCGCTGGACCAGAGTTTCCTGCTGAGTGACAGCATGCGGGGGGCCCGCCTGATGCTGGAGTATGAGAAGGCCGAGGAGCGGCTGAGGGCTTGGGGCGTGCGCTCCACCCTGGTCGCCTTCGGCAGCGCGCGGGTTCGCGACCCGGATGGGCCACCGGCCACGGCGGGGGAGGTAGCGCGCGCTGCGGAGTTTCCCAACGCCCACCGGTGGTATGGCGAGGCGGTGGCCTTCGGCCGGCTCGCCTCACAACAGGGCGGGGCGCTGGACGGCATTCCCGGCGGCTATCGCGACAACGTCATCGCCACCGGCGGTGGCGGCGGCCTGATGGCGGCGGTCAACCGCGGCGCATGGGAAGCGGGCGCGCCCAGCATCGGCTTCAACATCGCCCTCCCGCATGAGCAGGAACCCAACCCCTACACCACGCCGGAGCTGACCTTCCAGTTCCATTACTTCGCCATGCGCAAGTTGCACTTCGCCATGCGGGCGGCGGGCCTGGTCATCTTCCCCGGCGGCTTTGGCACCTTGGACGAGATGTTCGAGATCCTGACCCTGCGCCAGGCGGGCAAGTCCCCGGCCATTCCCGTCGTGCTGATGGACAGGGCTTACTGGAAACGGGTGGTGAATTTCGACGTGCTGGCCAAGACCGGCATGATCTCGCCGGCTGATTTGGAACTTTTCAGCTTCGCCGACGACGCCGTGGGCGTGTGGCGCGCCCTGCTGGCCAATGGCCTGAAGGTGCCGACGACCCCCGCTGCACGCCCTTCCGAAGCCTGATCCCACGCCTGACCATTCAAAGGCCTGTCCCCATGATCCCCACCGTCACCTTCCACGGCGCCGCCGGCACCGTCACCGGGTCCTGCACCCTGATCCGCCACGACGGCGGGGCGCTGCTGATCGACTGCGGCTTGTTCCAGGGTCCCAAGACGGTCAAGGAGCTGAACTACCGCGACTTCCCCTTCGACCCCGGCGAGCCGGCGGCACTGGTGCTGACCCACGCCCACATCGATCACAGCGGCCTGGTGCCCAAGCTGTGCCGCCAGGGTTTCAAAGGCCGCATCCACTGCACCGGGGGCACGCGGGACCTGCTGACCTTCATGCTGCCCGACAGCGGCTTCATTCAGGAAAGCGAGGTTCAGCACCTGAACCACCGCAACCGCCAGCGCGGCCGGGCGGAGGTGCAGCCCATCTACACCCGCAAGGACGCGGAGGCCTGCCTGGACCAGCTGGAACCGGGCGAATACGGCGCCTGGATCGACGTCATGCCCGGCGTACGGATCCGCTTCTGGGATGCAGGGCACCTGCTGGGCTCGGCCTCGGTTGAGGTCAAGGTGGCGGGCGACGGCGGGGAACAGACACTGCTGTTCTCCGGCGACCTGGGACCGGGCGACAAACCCTTCCACGGCCTGCCCGAGGGCCCGTCGGACGTGGACTGGGTATTCTGTGAATCGACCTACGGCGGCACGCTGCGCCCGCCCATGGATAATGAGGAACGGCGGCGACACTTGGGCGAGGAGGTGGCCGCGGCGCTGAAGGCGGGCGGCGTGCTGCTGATCCCCGTGTTCGCGGTGGAGCGGACGCAGGAGCTGCTGTACGACCTGGCCCGGCTGATGGACGACGGGGCCCTGCCGCGCACGGACATCTTCCTGGACAGCCCGCTGGCGGTGAATGTGACGGAAGTCTTCCGCCAGCACCTGCCGGACATCAACCACGCCGCCGTGGCCGATCCCTTCGATCGGCCCTATTTCCACCCCATCACGGCGGTGGAGAACAGCAAGCGCCTGAACCGTCTGGCCAGCGGTGCCATCATCATGGCGGCCAGCGGCATGTGCGACGCGGGCCGCATCCGCCATCACCTGAAGAACCATTTGTGGCAACGCAACGCCACGGTCCTGTTCGTCGGCTATCAGGCGCCAGGCACGCTGGGCCGCATCCTGACCCAAGGGACCAGCCACGTCCGCATCCACGGCGAAGAAGTGGAGGTGCACGCCCGCATCCGCACCCTGGACAGTTACTCCGGCCACGCCGACCAGGCGGCCTTATTGGCATGGCTGGCGGCGCGCGGGCCCATCCGCAACGGCATCGCCCTGATGCACGGGGAGACCGCGCCGCGACAGGCCCTGGCGGACGCGCTGGCCACCCGGGGCCTGTCAGTCCCGGTCCATCAGCCCGAATTGGATGAGACCATCGTCCTGCGGCCGGGCCATGCGGAGCGGAAGCCGGCCGACCAGCCGCGTCTGGCCACCGTGCCCGAACAGGATTGGCACAACGTCTATGCCGCCACGATCCTCGACCTGGCGGAAACGCTGCGCCATGCCGATGGCGACGCCCAGCGCCTGGCCCTGCTGGACCGCATCGCCACGCTGTTGAAACCCCAGGCCCCCACCCCGGCGCCCCCGGCCAACCCCTGAAGGAGCACCGGCCCCATGCGTTTCCTCAAGTTCCTGCTGGTGTTGATCCTGCTGGCCGGCGCCGGCGGCGGCGGCTATCTGCTGTGGCTGCGCACGCGCGGCAACGTGCTGCCGGCGGGCTTCGTCTCCGCCGACGGCCGCATCGAGGCGCAGGAGGTGGACATCGCCGCCAAGTACGCGGCCCGCGTCCTGACCATAGAATTCGAGGAGGGTCAGCTGGTGCAGGCCGGCACCGTGCTGGCGCGACTGGACGTGCGGGACGTCCAGGCCCAATACCGTGCCGCCACCGCCGCCCTGGCGCAGGCGCAGAAAACCCGCGACCAGGCCGCCAGCCTGGTGGTGCAGCGGCAAAGCGACCTGGAGTTCGCCACCAAGGAGATGAACCGGGCCAACGAGTTGTTTTCCCGAGGCAACGTCTCGCAGCAGCGGGTGGACACCAACCGCAATCAGCTGAAGAGCGCCTCGGCCGCCCTGCGGTCGGCCAAGAGCGGACTGAGCGCCGCCGAGGAGGCGATCCGCGCGGCGGAGGCCGATGCCGACCGGCTGCGCGACCTGGCGGACGACGGCATCCTCAAGGCGCCGGTGACCGGCCGCATCCTGTACAAGCTGGCGCAACCGGGAGAGATGCTGGGCGCCGGCGGCAAGGTCGCCACCCTGCTGGACCTGTCCGATGTCTACATGACCTTCTTCCTGCCCACCGACTATGCCAACCGCGTGGCGCTGGGCGCCGACGTGCGCCTGCTGCTGGATGCCCTGCCGGGCCTGGCCATCCCGGCCAAGGTCAGCTTCGTGGCGCCCAAGGCCCAATTCACGCCCAAGCAGGTGGAAACCCGGGCGGAGCGTGACCGCATGATGTTCCGCCTGAAGGCCCGGGTGCCGCAGGCCCTGGTGACCAGCCATATCGAGCAGGTGAAGACGGGTGTCAGCGGCACGGCCTATGTCCGCCTGGACGCGAAGGCCGCCTGGCCCGCCTGGCTGCAGTCACGCCTGACCACCACGGCGGCGCAATGACACCGCCCCCCGCCGTCCGCGCCACGGGCATCAGCCACCAGTATGGCCGCATCGCGGCGCTGGATGCCGTGACCCTGGCGGTGCCGGCCGGCGGTACCCTGGCCCTGATCGGCCCGGATGGCGTGGGCAAGTCCACCCTGCTGGGCCTGATCGCCGGCGCCAAGCGGCTACAGCGGGGCGGCTTGGAGGTCTTGGGCGGGGACATGGCGCGCGGGGGGGACCGCCGGCGCTTGCAACCCCGCGTCGCCTTCATGCCCCAGGGCCTGGGCCGCAACCTCTATCCCGACCTGTCGGTGCGGGAAAACCTGGAATTCTTCGGCAAGCTGTTCGGGCAGGGCCCGGGGGAGCGCCGCCAGCGCATCAACCGCTTGCTGGCGGCCACCGGCCTCGCCCCCTTTCCCGACCGGCCGGCGGGCAAGCTGTCGGGCGGCATGCGCCAGAAGCTGGGGCTGTGCTGCGCCCTGATCCACGATCCCGACCTGCTGATCCTGGATGAGCCCACCACCGGCGTCGACCCGCTGTCCCGTCGGCAGTTCTGGGATCTGATCGACGGCATACGGGCAGAGCGGCCGGGCATGACCCTGCTGGTCGCCACCTCCTACATGGACGAAGCCCAGCGCTTCGACCGGGCAGTGATGATGGACGGCGGCCGCATCCTGGCCGACGGCACGCCGGTCGAGCTCATGAGCCGCACCGGCACGGCCACCCTGGAAGCGGCCTTCGTCGCCCTGCTGCCGGCGGACCGGCGGGGGCCGGACGAAGCCGCGGCCACCACCGCCCTGCCGCCCGGCCAGCCCATCGCCATCGAGGCGCGGGCGCTGACCTGCCGTTTCGGCGATTTCGTCGCCGTGGACCGGGTCAGCTTCGCCATTCCCAAGGGGGAGATCTTCGGCTTTCTGGGGTCTAACGGCTGCGGGAAGACCACCACGATGAAGATGCTGACCGGCCTGCTGCCGGCCAGCGCCGGGACCCCTCTGCTGTTCGGCCGGCCGGTCGATCCCGGCGACCTGGCCACCCGCCGCCGGGTAGGCTACATGGCCCAGTCCTTCTCGCTCTACGGTGACCTGTCGGTGGCGCAGAATCTGGATCTGCACGCCACCCTGTTCGGCCTCTTGGGAACGCCGGCGCGCGAACGCATCGCCGAGGTGGTGGCGGACTTCGGCCTGGCCCCCTACCTGACGGCCCTGGCGGACAGCCTGCCGCTGGGCGTGCGCCAGCGCCTGTCGCTGGCCGTCTCGGTGCTGCACAAGCCCGAAGTCCTGATCCTGGACGAACCCACCTCGGGCGTCGACCCGGTGGCCCGCGACGCCTTCTGGCGGCAGCTGATCACCCTGTCGCGCGACCAAGGCGTCACCATCTTCGTCTCCACCCACTACATGAACGAGGCCGCGCGCTGCGACCGCGTCGCCTTCATGCAGGCCGGCCGCGTGCTGGCGGTGGGCGCACCGGATGACCTGCGCCGGGCCAAGGATGCCACCAGCCTGGACGACGCCTTCGTCGCCTACATGCGGGAAAGCGCCCCGGATGAGGCGCCGACACCCGCCCCGGCGACTGCATCGCAAGCGCCCAACGCCTTGGCCGACGCCGGCGCCTTTTCGCCGCGGCGGCTGTCGGCCTATGCCCTGCGCGAGGGGCTGGAGCTGCGCCGCGACCCTGTCCGGCTGACCGTCGCCCTGCTCGGTACCCTGATGCTGATGCTGGTCTTCGGCTTCGGCATCAACTTCGATGTTGAGAACCTGCGTTATACCGTGCTGGACCGCGACCACAGCCCCCTGTCGCGCACGGTGGTGGAGGCGTTCTCCAGTTCCCGCTACTTCCAGGGAACGCCACCCGCCGCCGACGCGGCCCAGGCCTTGAAACGCCTTCAGGCCAATGACGTCGCCCTGGTGGTCGATATCCCGCCGGACTTCGGCCGCGACGTGAAAAAGGGCACGCCGGCGGAGATCGCCGTTCGCATCGATGGGGCCATGCCCTTCCGGGCGGAAACCATCCAGGGCTATGTCGCCGGCCTGTTCGTCCGGCTGCGGCAGGATCTGGCGACGGAGGCCGGTGTCGAGGAAGCGCCCGGACTGAACCTCATTCCGCGCTTCCGCTACAATCAGGCCTTCCGTTCCGCCGACGCCATGGTGCCCTGCGTCATCGGCCTGCTGCTGGTCTTCATCCCCTCCATCCTAACGGCCCTGGGCGTGGTGCGGGAGAAGGAGCTGGGGTCCATCACCAACCTTTACGTCACGCCGGTATCGCGCCTGGAGTTCCTGTTGGGCAAGCAGCTGCCCTACATCGCCATCGCCTTCTTCAACTACGCCATCATGGTCATGATGGCGCTGGTCATCTTCCATGTGCCCCTGAAGGGCAGCCTGGCGGGCCTCAGCCTGGGGGCGCTGGCCTACGTCATGGCCACCACCGCGCTGGGCCTGCTGGTATCCTGCTTCGTCAGCACCCAGACCGCCGCCGTGTTCGGCACCGCCATCGTCACCATGCTGCCGGCCATCCAGTTCTCCGGCATGATGCAGCCCGTCTCCACCCTGTCGGGCATGCCCCATCTGCTGGGCGCCATCTTCCCCACGACATACTTCGTGAAGACGGTGGTGGGCGCCTTCACCAAGGGGCTGTCGCTGGCCGAGCTGACGCCCTTCATCCTGTCCTTGCTGGCCTTCTTCCCGGCGCTGGTGCTGGCGGCGGCCGTGCTGCTGCGCAAGCAGGAGACCTGAGCCCATGGCGGCCTTCCGCAATCTGCTGACCCTGGCGCGCAAGGAACTGGCGGGCCTGCTGCGCGACCGCTTCATGCTGTTCTTCGTGCTCTACGCCTTCACCGGCATGATCTACCTGCAGGCCACGGGCATCAGCCACGAGCTGCGCAACGCCTCCATCGCCATTGTGGACGAGGACCAGTCGCCGCTGGCGCTGCGGTTCCGTTCCGCCTTCCGCGCGCCGGACTTCCAGGCCCCGGTCCTCATCGGCAAGGGCGAGGTCGACCGGGCCATGGCCGAAGCGCGCTACACCTTCGTGCTGGACGTGCCGCCGGACTTCCAGGCCGACCTGCTGGCCGGCCGGGGGGCGGAGCTGCAGATCCTGGTGGACGCCACCGCCATGATGCAGGCCGGCATCGGCGCCGCGCAGATCCAGTCGGTGCTGAGCGATGAGGTCACACGCTTCCTGGCGCGCGACAAGACGACCACCGTCCCCGACGCGGTCAGCGCCCAGCTGCGCTTCGCCTTCAACCAGACGCTGGAAACGACGCGCTTCACCGGCCTGATGGCCATCCTGTTCAACGTTACCATGCTGTCGGTCCTGCTGACCGGCGCCGCCGTCATCCGGGAGCGGGAGCACGGCACGTTGGAGCATCTGCTGGTCATGCCCGTGCGCCCGTTGGAGATCATGGGGGCCAAGGTGCTGGCCAACGGCCTGGTGGTGCTGGGCATGACGGCGCTTTCCCTGGCGCTGATCATCCGCTGGGCCCTGGGCATCCACCTGGCCGGGTCCCTGCCCCTGTTCCTGGCCGGCACTGCCGTCTATCTGTTCTTCACCACCGCCCTGGGAATCTTCCTGGCCACGGTGGCGCGGTCCATGCCGCAGCTGGGCCTGCTGTTCATCCTGATCGTCCTGCCCCTGAACCTGCTGTCGGGCGGCAACACGCCGCTGGAAAGCATGCCCGTCTGGCTGCAGCGGATCATGCAGTTCTCCCCCGCCACCCAGTTCGTGGCCTTCGCCCAGGCCATCCTGTACCGGGGGGCGGACATCACCCTGGTCTGGCGCCATTTCGCCGCCGTCGCCGGCATGGGCGCGCTGTTCTTCTGCCTCAGCCTATGGCGCTTCCGCCGTCATCTGGCGGCGGCGCGCTGACCGTCAGGGCACCAAGACCGCCGCCCCGCGCACCCGCCCGGCCCGCAGATCCTGGATCGCGCGGTTGGCCTGGGACAACGGATAGGACGTCACCGCCGGCCGGATGCCCGCCAGCGGCACGACGCGCAGGAAATCCAGCGCATCGGCCCGCGTCAGATTGGCGACAGAGACCAGCTGGCGTTCCCCCCACAGCAGGCTGTAGGGAAAGGCGGGGATGTCGCTCATGTGGATGCCGGCGCAGACCACCCGCCCGCCCTTGCGCACCGCCGCCAGCGCCGCCGGCACCAGCGCACCCACCGGGGCGTAGAGGATGGCCGCGTCCAGGGGCTCGGGCGGCGGTTCCTCCGACGAGCCGGCCCAGACGGCGCCCAGGGCCAGGGCGAACTCTTGCGCGGCCAGGTCGCCGGGCCGCGTGAAGACGAACACCTCGGCGCCCTGCCAGCGGGCCACCTGCAGGATGATATGGCCGGCGGCGCCGAAGCCATACAGGCCCAACTTGCGATGCGGGCCGGCCATCACCAGTGACCGCCAGCCAATGAGGCCGGCGCACAGCAGCGGGGCCACCATGGTGTCGGCCAGGTCGATGCCGTCCAAGGGATAGACGTAGCGTGCCTCCGCAACGGCCAGCGTGGCGAAGCCGCCGTCACGGGTATAGCCGGTGAAGGCGGGCTGGTCGCAGAGGTTCTCATGACCAGCCAGGCAATAAGGGCAGCGCTGGCAACTGTGGCCCAACCAGCCCACGCCCACGCGCTGGCCCAGGCTGAGGTCAACGACCCCCGGACCCAGCCGATCGACGACGCCCACGATCTCATGGCCTGGAACGCGGGGCAGCCCGCCCGGCGGCAGGTCGCCGTCAATCAGGTGCAGGTCGGTGCGGCAGACGCCGCAGGCCCGGACGGCGAGGCGGACTTCGCCTGGCCCCGGTTCCGGATCGGGCAAACCCCGTTCCTTCAGCGCCCCCGTCCCATCCCAAACCATGGCACGCATGACGTTTCCTCCGTCTGGACGGCTCCCCGGCCGGCCCCTAGTGAACGCCGGTTCCCGGATTCCCGCATTGATCGGCCGCAATCCGGGCCGGAATCGCCGCTGTCTTGACGCATCACAAGGAGGCACTGGCCGTCGCATGGTCCCATGGGCCCGCAACCGACACATAGGGGATGGAGGTTCTGATGGTACGCGTCGCTTTGGTCACAGGCGGGGTCACCGGCATAGGGGCCGCCGTCTGTCTGGCCTTGAAGGCCGCCGGCCACACCGTGGTGGCCACCTGCCCGCCCGCGGACGAGGCGATGGCAGCCACCTTCCGGCAGGCGACGGGCCTGCCGACGGTCTTCTGGGACGTCACCGACTATGCCGCCTGCGCCGACGGCGTGGCGCGGGTCACCGCAGCACACGGCCCCATCGACATCCTGGTCAACAACGCCGGCATCACCCGCGACGCCATGCTGCACAAGATGACGCCCGAGCAATGGCGGGCCGTCATCGATGTCGACCTGGGCGGCTGCTTCAACATGTGCCGCGCCGTCATCGAAAGCATGCGCGAGCGCCGCTATGGCCGCATCATCAACGTCAGTTCGGTCAACGCCTTGTCAGGCCAGGCCGGGCAGACCAATTACGCCGCCGCCAAGGCTGGCCTCATTGGTTTCACCAAGGCGCTGGCGCTGGAGGGGGCGTCGCGCAACATCACCGTCAATGCCGTGGCCCCAGGCTACACCAAGACCGCCATGGTCGAGGCGGTGCCCGCCGACATCCTGCAGACCATCGTCAACGGCATTCCGGCCAAGCGCCTGGCCCAGCCGGAGGAGATCGCCCGCGCCGTGGCCTTCCTGGCCGCCGACGACGCCGGCTTCATCACTGGCGAGACCCTGTCCGTGAACGGCGGCAAATACATGCAATAAGGGCGGGCCAATTAGGGGGGAAGCCCGATAGGATGGGGCGGCGCGGGGGCCGCCCCATCACTTTTCAACCACGGGGATCGCGTGGGGCCTGGGGCCCCAACGCTTCCACCGCCACGTGCAGCAGCCGCCCGACGCCTTCGGCGTAATCCCGGCTGGCCTTGACCGCGAAAGCCTGGCCGAAGCGCTGCAGATCCAGCGGTGTATGGCATGCCGACAGGGCCTTGCACGCCTCGCAGTCCTCGTGGAAGCGCCCCTCCCAAAGCCGCACCAGCTCCTGGACGGTGCCCAGCATGCCTTGGGTCCAGCGTCCATAGACACTGTGGACGTCGTCCAGCCAGGCGACGTTGCCGGTCAAAACCTCTTCCATGACGCCTTTCGCCAAGGTCCCGGCCGGGTTCAGGGGTTGCGTACCATCAGGCATGATGACCTCCATTTCTTCAGGTGTGGATGTCGAGCGGATTGGGCCCTGTGAAATGCGGCGGGCTTGACGCGTCCCGGGCGGATGGTGCCGTGCCGCCGTGCCGGGCCAAGGCCGGCAGGTCGGTGGCCAACGACGCCAGGACCATCAGGTCCCGGGCCGCAAGGACGCCGACCAGGCGGCCGTGGTCCAGGACCCACAGCCGGTGGCGCCCGGCCTCGCCCAGCCGGCGGAGCGCGTCGACCACGCCGGCGTCGGCGGCGATGAAGTCCAGCTCCCCGCACGGCACCATGATGTCGCGGACCGGGGTCGCGGCCCATTCGTCGGGCGTCAGGGTGGCCACCTGCGGGATGCCGACGACGCCCATGACGCGGCCATCCCAGACCACCGGAAAGCTGCGGTGGTGATAGCGGTAGACATAGCGGGTGAGGAAATCACCGACGACGGCCTGCGGACTGACGAAAATGGGATCCGGCGTCATGACGTCGGCCACGCGCATCCCGCCCAGGACCGTACGCACCTGCATGTCCCGGTAGCCGCTGGCGGCGGCGTTCCGAAGGAACATGCCGATGACCACCCCCCACAAGCCGCCCATGACATCGCCGGTCGCGGTGTTCCAGAAGCCCAGCGCGATGAGGAACAAGCCGAACAGGTCACCGCAGGCCGCCGAGACATGGGTGGCCCAGGCATAGTCGCCCCGCAGCCGCCACAGTGCCGCGCGCAGCGCCCGGCCGCCGTCCAGCGGGAAGGCAGGCACCAGGTTGAACAGCGCCAGATAGGCGTTGAGCTGGCCCAGATAGGCGAGGGTGGTGGCCGCCGCCGGCCAGCCGCCCAGAACCGGAAGCGGCTGCGACACCGCCCAGCAGGCGAGAGCGATGACTCCACTGGCGGCGGGGCCCGCGATCGCCACCAGGAACTCGTGCGACGGCTTGCCGGGCTCGTCCGCGATTTCGGCCACGCCGCCGAAGACGAACAGGGTGATGCCGTTGATCCGCATGCCGAAAGCGCGCGCCACCACGCTGTGCGCCAGTTCATGCAACAGGACGCAGACGAACAGGCCCAGCGTCCCCGCCACCGCCATCCACAGATAGACTGGCCTCGGCATGCCGGGAAGCAGCGCGGGGAACACCCCCGCCGCCAGCGACCACCCGATCAGGGCCGCCACGAAGAACCAGGACAGGTCCACAAAAATGGGAATGCCGAGCACATGCGGCAATTTGAGGCGAGCTGAGGCCATGACTCCTCCCCTTCCCGGCCCGCCGATGGGGAAGGCCCCTTGCGGGCCGTGACGGCACTATGCGCCCATGCCGGCACAGGCGCCTTGCGATGCATCAAGGCCGCCGCCGCCACGGCTGCCATGATGGGTATGGCCGGCCCCATGCCGCGGACCGGCGATAGGAGGCACCCCATGACCGCCGCCGTCCCCGCCACCATCCTGCCCCATGCCACGCCCCGGCGCGCGCGCCGTCCGGCACCACAGCCAACCGCGGCC
This sequence comes from Nitrospirillum amazonense, assembly GCF_007828035.1. GTDB lineage: Bacteria > Pseudomonadota > Alphaproteobacteria > Azospirillales > Azospirillaceae > Nitrospirillum > Nitrospirillum amazonense. The sequence continues at coordinate 243,055 of NZ_VITV01000006.1, forward strand.
GTGCCGCTGCCGCCATCACCACCCGCAGCGGACGCCGATCCGGATTTTCGCGCCCTCGACCGTGCCCTGCGCGCCACGGCGGCGCGGATGACGCAGGGACTTTCGCCGTCGGTGCTGCTGGAAGCATGGACGGACTGGGCCTCGCATTTGTCGGCCAGCCCCGGACGGCGTCTGGGCTGGGCACTGGCGGCGGCGGATGCCGCCGGGCAATTCGCCGTGTGGCTGGCGGAAGCGTCCGCCGCGGGCGATGCCGCGCCCCTGGTCGATCCGCAACCCGGTGACCATCGCTTCGCCGACCCCGTCTGGCGGCAATGGCCCCACGTGGCCGTGGCCCAGGCCTATCTGCTGGGCGAAAGGCTGCTGCTGGATGCCGCCCGACGCGTGCCCGGCGTGGCGCGCCAGCATGAGAACGAATTGGCCTTTCTCTTCAGCCAGTGGGCCGACGTCCTGTCGCCCACCAACGTGCCCTGGCTGAACCCCGTCATCATGGGGCACACGCTGCAGGAGGGCGGCGCGAACTTGGCGCGCGGCTGGCTGAACTGGATGGAGGATGCCAACCGCCTGATGAAGGGCGCACCACCGGCCGGCGCGGAGGAGTTCCAGGTGGGCCGCGACGTAGCGCTGACGCCGGGCGCGGTCATCTACCGCAACCGGTTGATGGAGGTGATCCAATACGCGCCGGCCACACCCACCGTTCATGCGGAGCCGGTGCTGATCATCCCCGCCTGGATCATGAAATACTACATCCTGGACCTGCGGCCGGAGAATTCGCTGGTGCGCTGGCTGGTGGGGCGCGGCCACACCGTCTTCATGGTGTCATGGAAGAACCCTGATGCCGGCGACCGGGATTTGAGCCTGGATGATTACCGCCGCCTGGGGGTCATGGCGGCCCTGGATGCGGTCACCGCCGCCGTCCCAGGCGAGCGGATTCACGCCTGCGGCTATTGCCTGGGCGGCACCATCCTGTCCATCGCCGCCGCCACCATGGCCCGCGACGGGGACGACAGGCTGGCCAGCCTGTCCCTTCTGGCGGCCCAGACCGATTTCGCCGAGGCCGGCGAGCTGATGCTGTTCCTGGATGAACGCCAGGTCAGCCTGCTGGAGGACCTGATGTGGACGCAGGGTTACCTCAGCGGCGGCCAGATGTCCGGCGCCTTCCAGTTGCTGCGCCCCAACGACCTGATCTGGTCGCGCTTCATCCGCGACTACCTGCTGGGCGACCGCGAGCCCATGACCGACCTGATGGCCTGGAACGCCGACACCACGCGCATGCCGGCGCGCATGCACGGCGAATACCTGCGCGGCCTGTTCCTGGAAAACCGCCTGTCCGCCGGCCGCTTCGCCGTGGAAGGGCGGGTGGTCGCGCTGCGCGACATCAAGGTGCCGATCTTCGCCCTGGGCACCGCGCGCGACCATGTCGCCCCCTGGCGTTCGGTCTACAAGATCAACCTGTTCAGCGACACCGCCGTCACCTTCACCCTGGTATCCGGCGGGCACAACGTGGGCATCGTCAACCCGCCGGTGGCGGAGCGGGGCAGCTATCAGATCCTCACCCGGCAGCATGAGCAGCGATACGTCGATCCCGACACCTGGGCGGCCTCGGCACCCAGCCACGGCGGTTCCTGGTGGCCGGCGTGGGAGGCGTGGTTGCGCGACACGGGAAAGGCGGCCCAGGTGGCGCCGCCGCGGCCATCGACAACGCTGTGTCCGGCACCCGGCGAGTACGTGCACCAGGCGTGAGGCAGGGCAACCCTCCGGACGCCGGGTGGCGCCCGGAGGGTTGCCTGGGCCGGAACTCGTCCGCCCCTTACCATCCGCTCCTCACCATCCGTTGGTCAGGACGATCTTGCCGCGCGCACGTCCGGACGCCTGGTGACGGAACGCCGCCACGGCATCGCGGCCCGGCAACGTCCGGTCAATCAGCACCTCGACCCCGGCGGCGACCTTGTCCATGACGCCAGCCAGCCGGACGGCATCCGACCTGTGGAAGACGAACGCCGCCTCCACGCCATGTGCCTTCGCGAAAGCCTCATCCGGCGGGGCGGCGATGGAGGCCAGGAAACCGCCGGCGCGCAGCACCTCGTAGGACCGGGCCTGCGTGTCGCCGCCGATGGTGTCCAGGACCACGTCCACGTCTGAGACGCGTTTGGTGAAATCCTGGTTACGGTAGTCGATCACGAGATCGGCACCTAAGCGTTCCACGATAGCGATGCCGTCGCCGGACGCGGTGGCCACCACCCGCGCGCCGGCCTGGCGGGCGAACTGGATGGCGAAGCTGCCGACCCCGCCTGCGCCGGCATGGATGAGTATCGTCTGCCCAGCCCCCAGCCGGGCGACCTCGAACAACGCCTGCCAGGCCGTGCCTGCGGCTGTCGGGACACCGGCGGCCTGCTCAAAGGTGAGGGCATCGGCCACACGCACCAGTTGGTCGGCCGGAACCACCGCGAACTCCGCCAAGGCGCCGCCGCTGGTCGGCGCCGTCCGGGCCACGACCTGGTCACCGATGCTCCAGCCCGACACGCCGTCGCCCACGGCCTCGATGGTGCCGCTGAGGTCGCTTCCTAACGTATAGGGGAAGGTCAACGGGAAGAAAGCCTCCATATAGCCGCGCTGCAGCTTCACATCGAGCGGGTTCAGGCTGGCGGCTGCAACGCGCACCAGCACGTCGCCCGCCCCAGGCCGGGGCATATCGACGGTGTCGATGACCGGATCCGCCCCGTAGCCATGAATACGAAACGCCTTCATCGTCACTTCTCCCCAGTGCCCAGGGCGCCCACCTGATGCAGCCAGCCGAACCAGTCCTCCAGGTGCCACGTATGGGTGACGCGCCCGTCCCGCACATAATGGAACTCGTGGATCGGGATGGTGAAACGGCTGCCGGTCGGCGCCACGCCGAACCATTCGCCCTGGTGGGTGCCCGTTATCTCGGCGCGGACAGCCGCCCGGCCCGGCGCGCCGATCAGTTCGTGGATGATGATACGCACGTCGGGGAAGGCGGCGCTGAAGGCGCGGACCAGCGGCTTCATGCCCTCGCGGCCCGGGGCTTGGCCGGGGGCGAGGGGAATGTCCTGCCAGTCCGTGGCCAGCGCCTCCTCCAGAAGGTCGGGATTATGGTCGGAAAAGGCGCGGTAGAGCGTTTCGATCGCGACGCGATCCCGCTCGGCGAGCCCATTGGATGTGACGATAGGGTCCTGCGACATGGACTGTCTCCTTGTTGACGCCTTCCAAAGCTAGGCAATCGACCAACATTCTTGAAATCGATAGTCTATATGTGGAAACATCCATGGCATGGATTTGCATGGCATCGACCTCAACCTGCTGGTCGCCTTCGACGCGCTGATGGCGGAGCGAAGCGTCACGCGGGCGGGCAAGCGGATAGGACGCACCCAGCCGGCGATGAGCGCCGCGCTGGCCCGGCTGCGCGCGCTGTTCGGGGATGAACTGTTCGTCCGCAGCCCGTCGGGGTTGCAACCCACCCAGCGCGCCAGCGACCTGGCGGAGCCCCTGGGCCGGGCGCTGGCCGAGATCAGCCGGACACTGGAGTTTACCCAGCGCTTCAACCCCGCCACGTCGTCGCAGGCGTTCACGCTGGCCCTGTCCGATCATCCGGCCCTGGTGCTGCTGCCGCGGCTGACCGAAGCCCTGCGGCAACGGGCGCCCAATGTGACGCTGCGCATCAACGCCTTCACCCATCGGGACGACGCCGTCGCCATCCTGGACGCCGGCGACGCCGACCTGACGATCAGCGTCCCGCCCCGCCAGCCGGTGGGCGGCCGCATCCTCAGCCAGCCGCTGTTTGAGGAGCGCTTCGTCTGCATCATGCGGCGCGGCCATCCGGCCGCCTCGGAGATGCTGGATCTGCCGACGTTCCTCAGCCTGTCCCATCTTCTCGTCTCGCCGGAGGGGGAGCGGTTCGGCCAGGTCGACGCCGCGCTGGCGGCGATGGGTTTGCGCCGCCGCATCGCCTTGTCGCTGCCGCAGATGTACGCCGCCCCTCCCCTGGTGGCCCGCTCCGACCTTATCGCCACCCTGATGGAGGGTGCGGTCGACGCGTCCGCAGCGCGCGATGATCTGCTGATTCTGCCGCCGCCGGTCGCGCTGGGCACCGTGTCGTTCGCCATGTCCTGGCACCGCCGGAACGACGCCCATCCGGTCCAGCGCTGGCTTCGCGACACCCTGTCGAGCCTTTATGCGATCCAGCCCGCGCAGGGCTGATCATCGAGGCAGCGGCGTTTTCCAAATTTGGAAATCGAACTGCCATTTTCTTGCATTTCTTTCCGAGACCGGCGGAGCCAATCTGGCGTCACGACATAGATGACGCCCGCCCTCTGGTCCTCCCGCGCCCGTCAAGGCGCCGCGTCGCCACGAGGCTGGCCAACAAATCACCACCACCAACCGACATGGCGCCCGCGCCCCCGCGGCCCGCATGCGCCGTCGCGTCTTCAGGAGAGGAAGATGAAATACAAGACATTGGGAAATACCGGCCTTCTGGTCTCGCAACTCTGTCTCGGGACCATGACGTTCAGCGACGGGACCGGAGTCTACGAGCATATCGGCAACGTCGGCCAGTCGGGCGCCGATGAACTGGTCAAGGCCAGCATCGATGCCGGCATCAACTTCTTCGACACGGCGGATGTCTATTCGGCCGGCGCCAGCGAGCGGACGCTGGGCCAGTCGTTCAAGAATCTGGGGATTCCCCGGAACGAGGTCGTGCTGGCGACGAAGGTCTACAGCCGGATGGGCCAGGGCCGGAATGACGTCGGCGCGTCGCGCGGCCACATCATGGACGCCGTCGAGGCCAGTCTGCGCCGGCTCCAGACCGATCACATCGACCTGTATCAGATCCACGCCACCGACACCTTGACGCCGGTGGAGGAGACGCTGCGCGCGCTCGATGATTTGGTCCGCCAGGGCAAGGTCCGTTACCTGGGCGTGTCCAACTGGCAGGCGTGGCGGATCGCGACGGCGCTGGGCGCCTCCGCGCGCCTCAACCTGGAGCGGTTCAACACGCTGCAGGCCTATTACTCCATCGCCGGGCGTGACCTGGAGCGGGAACTCAAGCCGCTGCTGGAGGCGGAGAAGATGGGCCTGCTGGTGTGGAGTCCGCTGGCCGGCGGCCTCCTGTCCGGCAAGTTCAGCCGCGAGAACCAGTCGCCGGAGGGGTCGCGCCGCTCTTCCTTCGACTTCCCGATCGTCGACAAGGAACGGGCCTGGACTGTCATCGACACGCTGAAGCCTATCGCGGCGGCGCACGGCTGCAGCTCGGCCCGCATCGCGCTGGCGTGGCTGCTGGCCAAGCCCGTCGTGACCTCGGTCATCGTCGGCGCCAAGCGGCTCAGCCAGTTGGAGGACAATATCGCCGCGACCGGCATTGTGCTCAGCGACGACGAAATCGCGGCGCTCGACGCCGTCAGCGAGTTGCCGCCGGAATACCCCGGCTGGATGCTCGCCACCCAGGGTTCCGACCGGTTAGGGCCTGTCGACCTGTGGGCCGACAAGATATCCCAGACGTCGTGATCAACGCGCGCCAGGCGCCGGATATGGCGCCTGGCGCCCCGAAAGCTCGGGATTGGCCCGCATCACTTCCTCGGTCAGAAAGTCGCCAACGGCCCGAACCCGGGCGGACGCGACAAGGTCAGCATGGGTCACCAGCCAGACCTCGGCGCTGAACATCTGATCGGGCGGAATGACCCGGATGAAGTCCTCCTTCATGGTCAGGAAATCCGGGATGACGGCCAGGCCCAGGCCGGCGCGCACGGCGGCGATCTGGGCGGGCAGGCTACTGGCGACCAGCGCGATCTTGCAGCCAGGGTATTCCCGCGCCAGCCAGGTCGCGGCCGGCATGAACGCGTGGCCGTCATCCCAGGCGATGAAGTGCCGTCCGCCCAGCGGCTCGCCGGCTATGGGAGGGTGCCGCTCAATGTATTCCCTGCTGCCGTAGACTGAGTAGGTCATGTGGCCCACGCGCCTGACCGTCAGGTTGCCGCGCGTCGGCCGCACAACGCGGAGCGCTATGTCCGCCTCGCGTCTTCCAAGCTCAGCCGTGACGGTGCTGGTGATGATTTCCAGGCAGATACCGGGGTAACGGTCCCGGAACGCCGGCAGGGCGGGGATGATGAGGTCCGTCGCCAGATTCTCGGACGTCGCGAGCCGGACGGTTCCCGCCGGCGTCTTGTCGAGGCCCGCGGCACCGCGTTCCAACGCCAGGATGCCGTCTTCGACCCGCTCGGCGTGCCTCAGCAACTCGCGCCCCTCGTCGGTGAGGAAGTAACCGGTCTGATGCCGCTGGAAGAGAGCCATGCCGACGCTCTGCTCAAATTCGGCGATGCGGCGACCGACGGTGGACTGGCTCACCCCGAGATCGGCGGACGTCCGGGTGAGGCTTCCGGTCCGCGCCACGGCCAGAAAATATTTGAGGTCGTTCCAGTCCATGCCCGTCATGCCCGGCCGCGTTATTGGGAGCCGGCCTTCACCCCTGGAGCAAGGATGGAGGCGAAGATCACCCGCTTGAATTGCTCGATGGGTTGGGGGGACCGGTCCACTTTCATGCGCATCATAGCGCCCTCCCAGGCGGAGAGAAGAAAGGTCGCGACGTCGCCGGCATCGAGATCGTCCCGGATCTCGCCCGATTCCTGGCCGGCACGCACAGCCTCGGCGAACGCGTCCGTGAGGGCGCGGCAAACCTCGACCAGATGGGCGCGCAGCACGTCGCTCTGTTCCGGCACCTCAAGGCTCATGTTGCCGACAAGGCAGCCGTATCGCCAGCCCGCCGCTTCCAGCCGTTCGGTGATGGCATCGAAATAGGCACGCAACCGTTCGATGGCCGGCCGGCCTTTATCACGCAGCGTGCCCTCCATGATCGCCTGTGTGCGCTCATGGTAGCGATCGAGGATGGTGGCGGCGAAAGCCTCCTTCGATCGGAAATGGTTGGTGAAACAGCCCTGGGGGACGCCGGCATCACTGGTGATCTCGCGCACGCCGGCACCGGCGTATCCACGCTCGTGCACCGTACGCACCCCGGACTCGATGATTTTTTCGCGAAGGGACGGTCTGGCCATTGCTAATAAATACAGTTGGACGTATTGCTTGGCAAGCACAGTTCCGCCGACGGCCCCTGAACGCTCACGTGGGATCCCCCGCGTGGAAGTGCCCAGCGCGACAATCCAAGAAGGCGAGAGATATGGCGATCATTGACTATACCCGTGCGGCGCTGGACGCGGCGGGCAGCACGCTGGCCGAAGCGGGCCCCGTCTACATGATCAACCTGGTGCGCTATCGGGACCAGGCCACCTATGAGGCCACCTTTGACGCGGCCTCTGACCTGCCGCCCTGCTCAGGCAGGGAAGCCTATTTCCAGCGGTATGCCCCCGCCTTCCAAGCGATCGCGCGGGGCGAGGACTATTCGGTTTTCTGGGTCGGCAATGTCCGAGGAGTGCTGGTGGGCGTCGCTGGCGAAGCCTGGGACGATATCGTCATCGTCCGTTATGCGAACTTCGCCACGCTGCGCCGGATTCTTGAGAACCCGGCCTACGCGGAGCAGGCCGCACCACACCGGCACGCGGCGTTTGCGGATTGGAAATTCATGGTCACCACCCAGCCCGAGCTGCCACGGTGAACAGACTTCCGCCCCCGCCCGCGCCCAACGGAGCACCGGAAGGACGCCCCTGAGGCCCTGTCAGCCTGCCGCCGTTCCGGCATCCGCGGCGATGGTGGTGATCAGATGGCCATGCGGATCGACCTCCGTCACGCAATCCGGCCCCACCGCGAAAGTCGACTCCCGCTCCTCGAACAGGGCGGCGCCGACGATGCGCATGCCCGGCGCCAGGGCGTAGCGGTCGTAGATCGCCGTGTCGACCAGGCCGAAATCCGGGAAATCGACCCGCCGGCGGCCGCGCAGCGGCTCCGCCCCCTCCTCCCGCGTCCGCGTCAGGCTGATCGGCTGAATGGGCAGCGAGGCGGAGAGGCGCCATCCGACCACCTCGACCGGCATGCCCTGGGCCGCCCGGCCGAACCGGGCGCGATAGGCCGCGCCGAAGGCTTCGTGGAGAGCCCCACCGTCACCGGCGGCGATCGCCTCCGCCGGGATGCCGACCGACACCTCGAAGCCCTGGCCGACATAGCGCATGTCGGCATAGAGCCTGGTCTGCATCGGCACGGTGGCGGCACTGGCCGCGTCCAGCAGACGCCGGGCCTGATCCGCCATGTCGGCGATCAGTCCCCGCACATGGGGCCAGTCCAGCCGAGCCACCGGCGACACGTACCCGCGCACGAAGTCGACCGTGGGCGGCGCCACCAGGAAGCCGAAGGCCGAGATGACTCCCGCGCCCGGCGGCACGATCAGCTGTCTGACCTTCAGCAGCTTGGCCAAGCCGTAGGCATGGACCGGGCCGGCGCCGCCGAAGGCGATCATGGTGTAGTCACGCGGATCTTTGCCGTTCTCGGCGAGGTGCATGCGGGTGGCCCCCGCCATGCTTTCGTTGACGACGGCCTGGATGCCGCGCGCGGCCCCGGATGCGTCGATACCCAGCGGCCGGCCCAGCCGGCTTTCCATCGCGTCGCCGGCCGCCGTGTCGCGCAGGCCCATCTCTCCCCCCAGGAAATAGGCGGGATCAAGATACCCCAGCATCAGGTCGGCGTCGGTTACCGTCGGCTCCGTGCCGCCGCGTCCATAGCAGACCGGGCCGGGCACGGAGCCGGCGCTGCGCGGCCCCACCTTGAGCAGGCCCAGGGTGTCCAGCCCCGCGATGGAGCCGCCGCCGGCGCCAATCTCGATCATGTCGACGACCGTGACCTTCAGCGGCAGCCCCGACCCCTGCTTGAAACGGTGCAGGCGGCCCGCCTCGAAGTCATGCTTGATGTGGGGGGCGTAATCCTCCACCAGGCACATCTTGGCCGTGGTCCCGCCCATGTCGAAAGAGATCACCCGCCGCTGTCCCGTCTCGCGGGCGATGTGCGCAGCCGCCATGGCGCCGGCGGCCGGGCCGGACTCGATGAGGCGCACCGGGAAGTTCTTGGCGTCCTCTATGGTGGTGATGCCGCCGCTGGACAGCATGATATACAGCTCGCCCGCGAAGCCCAGAGCGCGCAAATCATCGACCAGCCGATCCAGATAGCCGTGCACGCGGGGCTGGACATAGGCGTTGACGCAGGTGGTGTTGGTCCGTTCGTACTCGCGGATCTCCGGCGCGACCTCGGCGGACAGGGAGACCAGCAAGTCGGGATAGAGCCCCCGCACCACCTGACGTGCCGCCAGCTCGTGCGCCGGATTGCGGTAGGAATGCAGGAAGGCGATGGCCAGGGCCTCGATGCCCTCTTCCTCCACCAGGTGGCGGAGGGCGTCGCGCACCGCCTGCTCGTCCAGCGGCATGAACTCGCCACCATCGGCCTTCAACCGCCCCGGGATGTCCAGGCGCAGGTGACGCGGCACCAGGACGGGCACGGGTTCCAGCGCCAGATCGTCCACGTCGTACCGGATCTCCCGCCCCATCTCCAGGATGTCGCGGAAGCCCGCCGAGGCCAGCAGGCCGATCTTGGCGCCGGTCCGTTCCAGCACGGTGTTGGTGATCAGGGTCGTCCCGTGAACGATGCTGTGGATTTGATCGATGGTCGAGTTGGTCTCCGCCAGCAGGCGGACGATGCCCTCGACGATGGCCCGGCCCGGCTGGTCGGGGGTGGTCAGGCGCTTGCCGGTGGCGCTGAGGTCGCGGGCCTCGTCATGCAGGACAAAGTCGGTGAACGTGCCGCCGATGTCGACGCCGATGCGGATGGTCTTCTGCTTCATCACTTCAGTCCAAGGGCCAGAGCTTGCGTGGGGTAGTCGCGGCGTACGGCGTCGGTGGTCACCACGCCCCGCTTCAGATCGGTTTCGACGGCCGCGACCGGCCGGTCGGCCGGCGGTCCATAGCCACCGCCCCCGGGGAAGGACAGCGTCACGCTTTCGCCCGGCTGGATGAGGGAGCGTGACTTCATGGGCACGGTGCGCCCATCCCGATGGGCGGCCAGCGCGGGCGCCCCGGGGCCGCCCCCCATGATGCCCAGCGCCGGATGGCGCTCACGATCCCCCAGCAGCACCATCTGGATGGGTGCCGCGGCGGCGTTCAGGATTTCGCAGTCCTGGCCCAGGCCGCCGCGCTGGCGGCCCGCCCCGCCGGAGTCCGGCCGAAACGCCTTGCGCAGGAACAGCAGCGGCGACACCGTCTCCATCGCCTCGACGCTGCCCGCACCGGAATTGGTGGGGAAGGCGGTGGTGGACAGACCATCCCGCTCCGCCGAGGCGCCCATGCCGGCGCTGGCGAACAACAGCTGGCCGAAGCGCCCCCCGTCGGCGGTGCGCCCGCTGAAATGTGCGCGCAAGGCCGGCGCCCCGCCGCTGTCGGCCACCACCCGTTCCGGCATCAGCGGCGACAGCGCCTGGAACAGGGCGCAAGACAGCAGGTGCCCCGTCAGGTGGCGCGCCATGACCGGCGCCGGTGCGGTGGGATTCAGGATGGTCCCGGCCGGCGCCGTCACCCGGATGGGGCGGTAGGAGCCCTCATTGCGCCGCGTGAACGGGTCCAGCAGGCACTTCAACGGATAGATGGTGTAGGCGCGGGTATAGTTGAGCGTCGAATTGATCGCGTACGCCACCTGGGGGGAGGAACCGCCGTAGTCGACGGTGATGTCGTCGCCGGCGATGGTCACGGCGCAGGCGATGCGCGTCGGCTGGTCCCCCACGCCATCGGCCTCGATGGCGCCGCGATAGACGCCATCGGGCAAGCCGGCGATGGCGGCGCGCATCGCCCGCTCCGCCAGGCCGGTCACGGCGCGGCCCAGCCGTTTGAAATCAGGCTCGCCCGTGTCCTCCAGGAACTCCACCGCCCGGCGCCGGCACACCTCGTTCGCGTTGACCTGCGCCTCGATGTCGCCGAACACGATGTCCTTGAGGCGGATGTTGGCCAGCAGCAGCTGCACCAGGTCGTCATTCAGCTCCCCCGCGCGATAAAGCCGGACCGGGGGGATCAGCACACCTTCCTCGATCAGCTCGGTCGGACCCTCCTTGAAGGTGCCGCCAATATCGGGCGCATGGGCGGCGGAACCGGAGAAGCCGACCAGCACGCCGTGGTGGAAGATGGGGGCGACCACGACGATGTCCGGCAGATGGCCCGTACCGATCCAGGGATCGTTGGTCATGACCACGTCGCCCTCGCGCCAGGTCGGTGCCGGGAAACGATCCAGCATGGCGCGGGTGGCGCGTCCGACCAGGGCGGCGAAGGCCGGGATCCCCAGGGTGCACTCGCCGATCGTCTCGCCGCCCGCGTCCATGAGCACGGTGACGTAGTCGTTTGATTCACGGATGACGGTGGAGAAGGAGGTGCGCAGCAGCGTCGCCGCGGCCTCATCGGCGATGGCGATCAGCCGGCTCCACCAGATTTCCAGGGTGATGGGGTTGATCTCGCTGTCGATCATGCTGGGTCCTTCACACGGGAAAGGGTGGGCTGGTCGGATGCAGGCTGTGCCGCCGCGCCATCCGCCGCCACCAAGGACAGGGTCGAACGATAGGATCGCCGGCCGGCGGCGAGGATGAACGCCGCCGCGGCGAAGCCGCCGGGGGCCACGATGGCGATGGACCGGCCGATCATCATCGGGTTATGGAAGACGTGATCGTTCAGCACGCCGACCAGCAGGGGCCCGAAGGTCGCCGCCAGCAGGTTGGAACTGGCGATGTAGCAGGCCGACGCGATGGCCCGCATGCGGTTGGGCACCAGTTCGGCCAGGCAGGCCTGGACCAGGCCGAAGTTGAAACCGACCACGAACTGGATGGAGCCGATGGCGACCAGAGCCACGGCCTGGTCGGTGACCGCCATGACAAGGCTGGCGACCGCGCAGAAGGCCGCCGAGCCGGTGCCGACGATCAGCTTGCCGTCCTTCCGGCCCACCCGGGTCAGGGCGTCGGCCAGCATGGCGCCGACGATGGCGCCGAGCGGGCTCAGCACCAGGGTCATGCCCCCCAGCTTCTGGCCCGTGGGCCCCAGCGCCCAGCCGTGGACGCGGACGAAAAAGGTGGGGGCCCAGGATGCCAGGGTCGAGGCCGCCATGCTGGTGGTAGCGAAGCCGCCGACCGTGGTCAGCAGGGCCGCCTTCTTACGGGCGAATTCCGCCAGCACTTGGCGCAGGCTGGCGGTGGCCTCTGACCGCCGGCCGTCGTCCGTCAGGCGTGCCGGTTCCCGCACCGACAGCAGCAGCGGCACCATCAGGAGCCCGGCGGCACCCAGGATGATGAAGACCATCCGCCACGGCTCCGTCTGGCCGGCACCGTCGCGGCCGAAATATTTCAGCAGCGTGCCGCCAAGGCCGAGCGCCAGCCCGCTGCCGAAGAAGACCCCCATGGAATAGATGCTGAGCGCCCGCGTCCGCGCACCCGGCGAGAAGTAATCGGCGATCAGGGACACGGCGGCCGGCGCCAGGGCCGCCTCGCCGATGGCGACGCAAATCCGCGCGCCGAACAGTTGCGGCATATTTTGCGCCAGGCCGCACGCCGCCGTGGCGGCGCACCAGACGACCAGCCCCACCAGCGTCAGGTTACGGCGGTGCCGTGTATCCGCAACACGCGCCAGGGGAAAGCCGAACAGCGTGTAGAAGACGGCGAAGGCCGCGCCCTGCAACAGACCAAGCTGAGTGTCGTTGAGGTCAAAGCTCTTCTGGATCGGGCCGACCAGAAGCTGCAACAGAGCCCGATCCATGTAACTGAAGGTGAAACATAGGCACATCACAACGGCGACATACCAGGAATACGCGGTGTCCCGGCGATGCAGGGCGGCCTGCCTGCCCATTTGCGTCCTCCCGATTTTATTATTGTATGCTTGAGTGAAATACGGGTACCGCGAGGGCGTCAGGCAAGCTCGACCGACAGCAGGCGGGCGAACTGCTGACCGCCATGCATGTCGCGCTCATGCCGCCAGCCTTGGGGGTGCGGCCGGGGGTAGGAGATCTTGATCATGCGCAGCGCGTCCACCGGCACACGCTTCACGCCGCCCGGGTCCGTGCCGAACAGGCGGGCGAACAGGTCGGGCCCCAGCTCGGGCGCGTCCCGATAGCGCGCGAAACTGTCGTCGTCGGTGAAAAAGAAATCCACGGTGATCCAGAAAGGACCGGCGTTCTTCGACCGGACATGCCGGCACACTTCAGCGATCTTAGGCATTCGGCGTCTCCAGATGCTCAACGGTGCCGGTCGATGACACGTCCACCCACTCCGTCCTGACCAGTTCGAACCCGTCCTCGGTCTCGACGACATGGTTGAGCAGGAATTCATAAACACGCCCGCGCGGAATCTCGGCCGGCGTGAAGGGGAAGGCGTAGCTGGGCAGTTCCATGTCGAAGCGTATCGGCATGTGGAAAAAGTAGGGGTTGCAGGACCGCGCCATGCGGTCGGCCAGATCCTGGGTGCGCGCCGTCACCACAAACAGCACGCCCACGTCGCGCGGTGGCGGGGTATCGGCGGGCACGGGCTGGCCGGACGTACCGTTCCAGCCGTACAGGCGTAACGAGACCTCGAAATTGCCCGCCTCATCGCCGAAGGTGGCGGTGATGCGATCCACCAGCGTCTTGTGCATGCGGTCGTGGAATTCATCGAGGTTGGCCAGGACTTCCGGATCCTCAATGCCGATCAGCATGATGGTCTGGTAGTCGCCGCCACGGGCCCCCTCCAGCTTCATGGTGTAGGGCATGGGCCGCCAGATAGAGCCGACGACCCGGGTGATGCGCGGCTCGACCTGGGTGTAGACCGCCTCCTTGGCGTCCAGGATGCCGCCCGGTTCCACCAGCAGGAAGGGATCGCTGTTCTCATACAGCAGGTGGGCCGAGACGCTTTCGGGCGTGCAGCGGTTGCCGAGATCCAAGGGTTCCATGTCGAAGTGGTCGGTCCCGACATGCATCAGCACACCGCCCCGCCGCAGGTTGGTCGTGCACTGCCCACCGCATTCGGCAATCTTGGCGGCGTGCCAGGTCTGGGCCACGCCGGCGCCCCGCATCAGGGGCACGGCCGACAGCACGGCGGTGTCGGTGGTCCTGCCGCCCAGCACCAGGTTGGCGCCGCGCTGGACGGCATCCATGTAGGGCTCGGGCCCCATCAGGGCCACGATGTGGTCGCAGGCGTCGAACAGCTCATCGGTGGCCTGGCCCAGCGGCGCCAGCGGCCGGATCTTCCCCTGCGCCAGCTTGCGCTTCAGCACCGCCGCCGGCTGTTCGCTATACAGGCAGGCGATGCGCAGGCCTATGCCCAGTTCCCGCGCCACCTCGATGGCAATGTCGCGGGTCCAGTCCACGCTGGCGTCCGCGCCGCAGGTGCCGCAGGTGCCCACCAGCACCGGAATGCCGGCCTCATCGGCCATCTGCAGAAGGACCAGGAGATCCTGCTTGATCGACTCCCTGTTCATCTTGGAGACGCCGCGCGCCAAGTAGGAGGGCCCGCTGTCCGTCGAACCGGCGTCAATGGCGATGGCATGGGCGCCCTGGGCCAGGCCATAGGCGATGTGTTCCCGTTTCACTCCCGCGCCGAGCATTCCACTCGGCACGATGACCTTGGTCACCGTCCGTTCCAACTCCGACATTTCCTCGTGTCCCGTCCGTTTATTCTTAGCAATATGCATAACAAACTTGACCGACGCTACGGAGTAAGGGATAAGTCGTCAATCTTGATTATAAAAGTTTAGAAATGGTCGACGACGACTACATATCGGCTGAAGAGGCCGCGGCGCTGCTGGGTGTCACCATCGACACCTTCTACGTCTATGTGACGCGCAAGAATTTGCGGTCCACGGGCATTCCCAATTCGCGCAAGCGCCGCTACTGGCGCGCCGACGTGGAACAGCTGCGCGGCCGCGGCCGCAAGCCGCCGGCCAGCCCGACGGACCTGGACGCCGAAAGCTCCATCACCCTGCTGACTGAGGACAATCTGTTCTACCGGGGGCAGAGCGTCCGGGAACTGGTGAACCGCCCCACCTTCGAAAGCGTGGCCGCCCTGTTGTGGGACGTGGACGCCGACGCGGTGTTCGGCGAGTCGCTGCCGGCGTTTCCCGATACGGTCAAGGCGGTGCGCCGCGCACTGGCGGATGAATCGCCCCTGGATCAGGCCATCGCCCTTTTCCCTTTGATCGAAAAGGTGAATCCGCGCTCGCAGGATTTCTCGCCGGCCGGCATGGCCCGGACGGGCGGCGACGTGCTGCGCGCCTTCACGGCGCTGATCGCCGGGCATGACCGCCCCGACCGCAGGGCCATCCATGTGAGCATCGCCGAGGCCTTCGGCCTCACCGACCGCCAGGCGGCGCTGTTGCGGCGCGTCATGATCCTGGCCGCCGACCATGGGCTGGAGCCCGCGACCTTCGCCGTGCGGGCGATCGCCAGCACCGGCGTCTCGCCCTGGCGGGCGGTGTCCACGGGCCTGACCATCGCCATCGGCCGCAAGACACGCCCGGTCCAGTTCGCCGCCATCGGCCGGCTGGTCAAGGAAATCGTTGAAACGGAACGGCCTTTCGAGCCCATCACCCGCCGTGTCCAGGAAGGCGACGCCATCGCGGGTTTCTTGCCCGCCACCAGCGGCCGCGACGTGCGTGCCACCGTCCTGCTGGATCTGCTGGAAGCCGACTATGCGCGCGATGCCGACTTCCAGCGGTTGATGGCGGCAATCGGCGCGGCGCGGGACATCGGCGGCTATGAGCCGAGCTTCGCCCTGCTGGGCGGATTCGCCGGACTGAAGCTCGGCTTACGCTCGCGCGAGGCCACCTTTTTCCTGGCCCGCGCCGCCGGCTGGATCGCCCACGCCATCGAGCAGAGCCTGGGCGGCGAGCGCGAGCGCCACGAACCGCACTATCGCGGGCCCCTACCCGGCCTGTGAATGGGACCGCCCGTCCGCGACCACGCAGTCGGCGGGCGGATCGCCGCCATCCAGCACGGCCACGACCGACCGTGCGGCGATCATGTTGGTGCGGTCCAGCCCTTCGCGCGACGAGGCGGCGGCATGCGGCGTCGCCACCACGTCGTCGCGCGCCAGCAGGGCGGCGGTGACCTCGCGGTAATCCTGATCGCTTTCGCTGACGAAGACGTCCAGCCCAGCGCCGGCCAGACGCCCGGCCTCCAGCGCGGCAAGCAGGGCGCGATCGTCCACCAGGCCGCCGCGCGCGGCATTGACCAGGATGGCACCCGGCTTCATCGCCGCCAACGCCGCCCCGTCGATCATGAAGCGTGTCGCGGGCGTCAGCGGCGCATGTACGGACACATAGTCACTGCGCCGCAGCAGTTCCGGTAGCGAAACGAACTCCACACCCTCGGGGGCATCCGGGGGAACAGGCCCCGGTGTGCAGACCAGCACCGTAGCGTCGAAGCCGCTCAGGCGCCTGATCACGCTGCGCCCGATGCGGCCGTATCCGATGATGCCGACGGTCTTGCGGTACAGGTCCGTGCTGATCTGGATGGCCCATTTGCCCGCGGCCATGTCCGCCTGGGACCGCCGGAACCGGCGCCCAACAGCCAGCATCAGACCGATGGTATGGTCGGCCACGGCGGCATCGTTGCCACCGGCGGCGATAGTGACTACCCGGCCCAGCTCCCGCGCCGCGGCCAAATCGACCCGCTCATATCCCACCCCCCGGCGGGACACCACCGCCAGATCCGGCAGGGCCGCCAGCAGCGAGCGGGTGACGCGCGCATGCCCGACGATCCAGCCGGCCGCCCCGGCCAGGCAGGCCCGCAATTCGTCTTCCGTCAAATCGGCATCGGCCCGACCCGGCGGCAGGGCCAACACCTCAGCCTCACAGCCTTGGTCGCGCAGATAATCCAGCGATGCCTGATCGAAAAACTTCTGACTGATAAGGACTCGACGGTTTCCTGCCATGACACCCTCCCGCGCCGCCGCGACGCGCCGTTCATTGACCGATAGGTTCGTTGATTGATGGGCGACGAACATGAGGGGGCACCTCTCGATCTGTCAAGATCAAGGCGCCATCACAGACAGACTACTTAACTATATCAATCAAGATTGACAATATTCAGCCTTGGCTTAGCGTAGCTGGACCATTTTCAGGTTCTGTTAAGCGGCTTAAGCCGCGGGCACCCAACCCGCTGGCGATGTTCCCATCATGGCTGACAAACAAAAACCCGCCGCACGAACGGTCGGGCTCAGGGAGGGTGTAAATTGAAAAAAGGAAGCTATCGTCTTCGTTGTGGCATTGGCGCCGCCGCGTTGGTGCTGGGCCCGGTCTGGGCCGCCGCCGCGCAGGAGGCGGGGCCGGACGTCGGCCAGTTGGATGAAATCATCGTCACCGCGCAAAAGCGGGCGCAGTCGGCCGACAGCGTCGGCATGTCCATCACCACGCTGAGCGGTGCCGATCTGCAGCGGCAGGGGGTCGACAGCGTCGGCGACCTGGCGCGCGTCGATCCCAGCTTCGTCGTTTCCCAAACCAACTACAGCTCGCCGGTCTACAGCATCCGCGGCGTCAGCTATAATGATTTCTCCATCGCCGCGACGCCCACCGTCAGCGTCTATACCGACGAAGTGCCCTACGCCTATCCGGCGCTGTCCAAGGGGGCGACGTTCGACCTGGAGCGGGTGGAGGTGCTGAAGGGACCGCAAGGCACGTTATACGGCCAGAACGCGACCGGTGGCGCCGTCAACTACATCGCCGCCAAGCCCACCAACCAGTTCGAGGCCGGGTTGGACGGCACCTTGGGCCGCTTCGCCGCCGCCGGGCTGGACGGCTTTGTCAGCGGCCCGATCAGCGACACCCTGGCCGGCCGCTTCGCCTTCAGCATCCGCGAGGGCGGTGACTGGCAGCAGAGCAATACGCGCGACGACACCTTGGGCCAGCAGAACAGCGTGAAGCTGCGCGCCCTGCTGGACTGGAACCCCACGGACGCGCTGCAGGTCCAAGCCAACTTCAACGGCTTCATCGACCGGTCCGACCTGCCTGCCGCCAACCTGGTCAAGATCGTGCTGCAGCGGCAGTCCTCGGCCGCCCTGGTCCCGAACACGACCAAGGCCAAACCCGGCCCGGATGATCCGGAGGCGGCGGACTGGCTGGCCGGGACCACGCCCCGGGTGGACGAGTCCACCGAGCAGGCCTCGCTGCGCGCCGACTACGCGCTGCCCCACGGCATGACCCTCACCTATCTCGGCTCCTTCCAGCACTTCACCCAGAACGACCTGAACGAGCCGCAGGGCGCCAACTATCATTTCAGCCAGCTGCAGAGCGGCATCGTCAACGCCACGTCGCAGGAACTGCGCTTGAGCGGCAAGGAGTTCGACGACCGCCTGAACTGGTTGGTGGGCGCCGACTACGCCAAGGCCTACACGCGCGAAACCCAGTTGTACGATCTCGCCGGCTCCTCCTCCTCCTTCGCGCTGACCAACGTGCCGCTGCTGATCGGCAAGCCGGCCATTCCGCCCTTCAGCGGCAACCGCAGCGATTCCGATGACGATTCGATCAGCCGCGCGGCGTTCGGCAACGTCGAATACCACCCGCTGGAAGAGTTGGGCATCACCGCCGGCGCCCGGTACACGACCACGGCCATCAGCCATGGCGGGTGCACGCGCGACACCGACGGCAACACCGCCGCCGGCGCAACGGTGATCGAGACCATCCTGAAGCACGGAGTCGGCGTCGTCCCAGCGGTGCGCGGCGGCTGCACGACGCTGGACGCCAGCTCCACGCCGGCCTACATCAACCAGCGGCTGAGCGAGGACAATGTCTCCTGGCGGGTCGGCCTCAACTGGACCCCGGTGGAACGGACCCTGATCTACGGCACGGTCAGCCGCGGCTTCAAGGCCGGCAGCTTCCCGACACTATCCGCTTCCTCCTATCTGCAATTGCGGCCGGTCACCCAGGAGGAGTTGCTGGCCTATGAACTGGGGGTGAAGACCCGCCTGCTGAACAACCGCCTGGAAATCGACGGTGCCTTGTTCCACTACGACTACACCAACAAGCAGCTGGAGGCTCGCAGCCTGGATCCGAATGGCGTGTTCGGGCTGCTGAGCGTCCTGGTCAACGTGCCCAAGTCGAAGGAAGACGGAGCCGAGCTCAGCCTGCGCGCCAAGCCCCTGGACAATCTGACCGTCACCGCCAAGACGACGTATCTGCATTCCTGGGTCGAGAGCGATTATTTCGGCTACAATGCCTTCACCACCACGCCGGTGAATTTCAAAGGCCAAGCCTTCCCCAATACACCCCGATGGTCTTTCCTGGTGGATGCCCAGTATGACTGGAGCGTCAGCAGCGCCTACACCGCCTTCGTCGGCGCCAGCGCCCGCTATCAGACCAAGACACAAGGGCTGTTCGGCACCCAGAGCGCCATCAGCCAGGGCTATCCCTCAACCTACAACGCCGACTACGGCGTCATCGACCTGCGGGCTGGCCTATCGTCCGTCAGCGGCACCTGGCGCTTCGAGGGCTTCGTCCGGAATCTGACCAACACCTTCTACGCCATCCAGACCACCCGCGTGGGCGATTCCGTCGTCCGCTTCCAGGGTCAGCCGACGACCTATGGGGTCACGGTCTCCTACCGGTACTGAAGCCATCGGGGGCGGATCCATGGTCAGCTCGCTCGGCCATCGCCATCATGATGTGGCGTTGGCTACCCTGGCGGCCCGCCCCGTCCTACCCACCACCGTGCTGGTGGATGCATGATTTAGTCCGACCCTGGACGCGGGCCCGCCTGGCGGATCACCGCCAGCGCCGCCGCCGGCCAGGCACGATCAGGCAGCAGGTGGTCGTCTTCCACCCGCATGCCGATCTCCGCCCGCCAGCGGCCGCCGACACGGGACGAATTGTGCCAATTGCCGGTGGCGGCGTTGTCGGCGGTGACGCCCCAGGCGAAGTTCTTGCCCACGGTATTGGCGTTCAGCCAATAGCCGTCGGTCTCCACCACATTGCCCTTCACCCGCAGGTGCTTGCTGCCCTCGTCCAGGTAGATGCCGATGCGGTCGGCGATGTCGAAGACGTGGTTGTCGCGGATGACCGTGCCGGGGTTGGCCGACAGGTTGTAGATGGCACCGCCGTCGAAGAACCATTTCTTCACACCATGGATGCGGTTGCCCGCCACCGTCATGTTCCGCAGCACGGTGGGCTGGTCGAACACGGGGTTGTGCAGATAGCCCTTCTGGGTTTCCCGGTAGTTCCGGTTGCCGCCCACGTCGTTGTAGCCCCAGCCCCAGCCGATGGCGATGCCGTCGTAATTGGCGTCGGAGATGTCGTTGTGCAGAATGTCGGCCCTGTCGATGTAGGTCGCCAGTACCGCCGCGTTGTCCTTGTAATCGCGGGCCACGTCGGTGATGACGTTGTCGGCGATGGTCAGGTTGCGGTTGACCTGGCGCGGATCGGCGGGGTGGTGCGATTCCACCCTAACGCCGCCGGCCATGATGGCCCCGCCGGCGATGACGGCGAAGCGGTTGCTCAGCACCTTCACCCCATCCGTCCCCAGGCCCACGCCGGTCAGGTGGGCGTCGGCGTCGTTACCTATGCCCAGCGCCACCTGCCCCAGCTGGCTGAAGGTGTTGCCTGTGAAGGTGATGTCGCGCGCAGCCGAGACCTGCACGGCGCCGGGGATCTGGTCCCACTTCTGGCGCATGCTCTCGAATTCCGGGCACCCCCAGCCGCAGGTGGCGTAGGCGTCCGCCGGCCGCAAGGGGGAAACCTCCTTGAGGTAGGCGCCGCTCTGCTGATTGGCGTAGCCGGTGTCCCGCGACGGCCCCATCCAGCTGGTATGGGAAAAGCGCAGTCCCTGGAAGGTCAGGTTGCGGATGGGATGGTCATAGCTGCCGCCGATGGCGACCAGCGCCTCCAGCCGGGGCAGGATAATCGTCATGGTGGCGACGTCGGCGTCGGGCCGGGGCTTCACATACAGTTTGCCGGCGGCGGGATCGATGTACCACTGGTTCTGGTTCATGTGCCACTCGCCGCGCTTTCCGAAGAATTCCGGCGCATTCACCAGGAACAGCCGCGCCTGGTCAGGCATGAAGGGCTTGTTCAGCGTGTCATAGCCCCAGCTGTTGTTGTCCCAGGCCGGCTGCTTCAGCGTGACCTGCATGCCGTCGATCCGCTCCACCGGGGAATAGCGATCGGTGAAGATGCCCGTGGCCTCCACCTCCAGCCGCTGCGGCGCCTTGACGGCGGCGATGGAGGCCAGCGCCGGGTTTTTCAGGATGAAGCCGTGGGCGGTGAACTCCACATCATGGTGGGTGATCTCAATGGCTGGCCGATCGGCGGCTGTGCCGTCGATCCACAGCTGGCGGCTATCCAGGCCCTTGGGCACGTCGGCGACGTAAATGTCGTTCTCTGCGTCCGCCAGCGTCCAGCCGGTGACGCGCATGCCGCCCGAAATTAGGGCCTCAGCCCCTGCCGCCGCCTTCCACACCACGTGGTGGTCCCCCTGTCCGCCGTCGGCGGCGGCGAGGACCAGCGGCTTGTCCAGCGCGTACGTGCCGGCCGCCAGTTCCACCGTGACGTCACGGTCGCGATTGGCCGCGCGCACCGCCGCCTGGGCGCGGACCAGGGTGCGGAAGGGCCGTGCCATCGTTCCGGGTGCGGAATCATCGCCGCCAGGCGCCACGTGAAAGGTCACGGACTCTGCCGCCGCGGCCACGCCGGGCAACAGCAGCAGCACACCCGCCAGCAGCAGGCGGGTCCAGGGCGGCGGGGTGATCATAAGCAAACGCTCCCTAATGTTTATATCCCGCCCAATACCGGCCGCCCCAGTACAGACTGCCCCAGTATAAACCGCTATCAAACCACCTGCCGTGCCGCATCCAGGCGCAAGGTCAGGTCGGCGCGGCCCGGCATTTCGGCCAGGATGTGCCGGGTCAGGCGTTCGTAGAACTGGATGAAGCGGCTGACCTGGTCGTCGGTCATGGTGCCGTCGGTGGGCTTGCCCGCCGCGCGCAGCTTGGCGCGCAGGCCCTCCTCCTGTTGGATGCGCCAGCCGCGCACCACGGCGAAGTCGGGGGCGGCCAGCAGAACCAGGGCGTCCAGACGACCGAACAGGCGCTGATAGTCCCCGGCCAGGGCGGCGTTCACATGCTGACGCCACTCTCCGCCGGCATCGCGGTCCCGCTCCAGCTCATTCACCGGCGGGCCCAGGTCGGCGGCATCCTGCGGCACGGCGCCCACGCACCAGCCTTCGAACAGCACCACGTCGACCGGACCCTCGACCCAGGCGCCCTCGGCGGTGCGGCTGTCCACGGCCTTGTCGAAGCGCGGTAGCAGCGTGCGGCCCGGCGTCCCCAGCCCGTCCAGAACCGCCAGGCCCAAGCCTACGTCATGCGTGCCGGGCACGCCGCGCGTGGCCAGCAGGGGATGGACGTCACGGGCCAGATCCTGCCGCTCTTCCTTGGTCAGATACAGATCGTCCAGCGATAGTACGGCGACCCGCAGGCCCGACGCCGCCAGCCGCTCGGCCAGGCCGTCGGCCAGGGTGGACTTGCCGCTGCCCTGGGCACCGCAAATGCCCAGGATGAAGGGGCGGCGCGGCACATCATCCAGGCGCCGGCGCAGCAGGCCCTCCACCAGGTCAAGCGACGCGGTCATGCGGCACCTCGCCCGCGAAGAAGCGGTCCAGGTTGGCGGCGACCCGCATGCCCATGGCGGTGCGCGTCTCCAGCGTGGCGCTGCCCAGGTGGGGCAGCAGCACGGCGTTGGGCAAGGCGATCAGGCCGGGGTTCACCGCCGGCTCCCCCTCGAACACGTCCAGGCCGGCTGCGGCGATGGCGCCGCTGGACAGGGCCGCGATCAGGTCCGCCTCGTTCACCACGGTGCCGCGCGCAGTGTTGACCAGGATGGCGGTGGGCTTCATGCGCGCCAGCAGGGCGGCGTTCACCAGATGGCGCGTGGCCGGCCCGCCGGGGCAATGCAGGGATAAGACATCCGAGGTGGCGGCCAATTCCTCCAGGCTGTCGATATGGGCGGCGTCCAGGGCCGCCTCCACGGCCGCATCGGCCCGGCGGCGGCTGTAATAGGCGATGGACAAGCCAAAGGCCCGGGCGCGGGCCGCCGTCGCCTGGGCGATACGGCCGAAGCCCACCAGGCCCAGCCGCTTGCCCGCCAGCCCCTGGCCCAGCAGGTGGGTCGGACGCCAGCCGGTCCACTGGCCGGCGCGCAGCTCCCGCTCCCCCTCGCCCGCGCGGCGGCTGGCCATCAGCATCAGCAGGATGGCCAGGTCCGCGGTGGCGTCGGTCAGCACGTCTGGCGTGTTGGTGACGACGATGCCGGCGGCCTTGGCCGCCTCCAGGTCGATATGCTCGAAGCCGGCGCCGAAGTTGCCCAGGATGCGCACCCGGGCATTCGGGGCCGCCAGGATGGCGGCGCCAATCCGGTCGGTGACCGTGGGGCAGATGGCATCATACCGGCCCATGGCCTCGGTCAGTTCAGCGGCGCTCAACGGCCGGTCGCCAGGGTCCACGGTGACGTCGTAGCGCTGGCGCAGGTGCGCCTCCACGGCGTCGGGCCAGCGGCGGGTCAGCAGGATCTTCGGGGCCATGGCGCTTCCTGTTCAGGCGGTGGGCGGGATGGGCGGGCATCATAGCCCTAAATCACCGGGGCGCAGCCACGACAGAGGACCCAGCCCCGTCGGGGCGGAAGACGCGGCCGAACAATGGGGCCTGGGAATTAGCGGGGAGCAGGTCGGTCATCATCGGAGGCCTCAGCGCCGCTGGAACATGGGCGGCCGCTTCTCCTTGAAGGCGGCGCGGCCTTCCGCCGCGTCGGCGGTGGCGAAGCAGATGGTCTGCAGATCGCGCTCATACGCCATGGCCTGTTCCAGAGGCATGGAGAAGGCGGCCCGCAGGTTCAGCTTGGCCGTTTCGGCCGCGATGGGCGCCCGGGCGGCGATGGTGGCGGCCAGCGCCTGGGCGCGGGGCAGCAGGGCCGCCGGCTCCACCACCTCGCTGACCAGGCCCCAAGCCAGCGCCCGGGCGGCATCGACCGGATCGCCCGTCATGATCATCAGGGCGGCGTTGGAGGCCCCGATGGAATGGGCCAGGAAAGCCGCCATGCCGCCGCCGCCGATCCAGCCCAGCTTGATCTCCGGCGCCGCGAACTGGGCGTTGGTGGCGGCGATGCGGATGTCGCAGGACAGCGCCGTCTCCAGCCCGCCGCCGAAGGCATAGCCGTTGACGGCGGCGATGGTGGGTTTCAGGCAATGGTGGATGGCGTCGCAATAGTCGGCGCGGTTGCGGAAATCCCAGGGTGTCGCATAACCGTCCAGTTCCCCGATGTCCGACCCGCAGCAGAACGACCGTTCGCCCTCCCCGGTGATGACCACGGCGCGGATGGTGTCGCTGCCGTTGCATTCGGTGACGGCGCCGGTCAGGGCCTTTGCCATCTCCGGCGTGACGGAGTTCAGCTTCTGCGGACGGTTGAGCGTCAGGGTGGCGACGTGGCCATCCACGCTGAACAACACTTCATCGGTCAATTCATCTCTCCATGCCCGGCTGGCGGGACGCGGCGTACAGGCTCTGCAAGTCGTCGATGACGGCGCCGTGCGGCCGCCTGTCGGCCAGGGCGGCGCGGATCAGGGCCGAAGCCGCGATCTGGAAGGGGATGGCGCCGGGATGGCGGGGCCGGACGAAGGCGGCCTCCAGCGTGGCGACGGTGTCGCGGTAGAAGCCGCCCCAATGGTCGTTGACGCGCGCGTCGGCCCAGGCGGAGCGCAGGCTGGGCTGACCGTCATGGTCGGGTATGAAGCCGGCCTGGGCGCCGGCCGACATCAGCCAGCGCAGATGGTCCAGCAAGGCCGGAGTGACCTGGGCTCGGGTGGTGATGCCGATGCCCGTGCCGCCCAGGGTCGATCCCGGCCGGCCACCCGGCGCCTGCCGGGGGGCATCGGCATAGCGCAGCGGACGGCCGCCCGCCTCAGCGCGGGTGTAATTGACATAGCCGTAGATCAGCGGGCACAGCGCCACATCGTCCGCCGCTGCCATGCGGCCCAGGATGCCGATGGGGTTCAGGTCGGCCAGCGCCGCCGGGCTGGCCGCCGCCAGCCGCGCCATCAGGTCCAGCGCCGCCACGCCCGTCGCCCGCCCGACGAAGCACTCGGGATCGGCCTCCGCCGGTGGTTCGCCCAGGGCCACGCAGATGGACTGAAACGACAGGACCGCGTGCGGCCCGGCCAGGGACAGCGCTACGGGTCGCCGCCCGGCCAGGGCCGCCACCTCATCCCAGGTCGCCGGCGGGGGCCCGTCGACCAAGTCGGGGCGATAGGCCATCACCTGGGTGGCGGCATCCAGCGGCAGGGCCCAGTGCCGGCCACCGTAGCGATAACTGGACAGGCAAGGGCCGATGACGTCCCGGCCCCAGGCCGTGATCTCATCGGTGCCGAACAGCGCCTCCAGCGGCACCAGGCATTGGCCGGCCACGGCGTCGCCCACATGGGGATGGTCCAGCACGATCAGATCATAGCGCCGGCACAGTTCCGCGATGGGGTGCTTCTCGAAGTCCTCCAGCGAGTGGCGATCCCAGGACAGGGCCAGCCCGTCGCGCGCCGGGTCCAGCGCGCCGCCCGCCGCCGCCAGGGCGTTGTAACCGCGTGGATGGTCCCAGGTCAGGGCGCGGTAATGGGGCACATCATTCGACATGGGCAGGCTCACGGCACCCCCACGACACCGGCGGCCAGCAGCCGCTCGATATCCACCTGCGACAGGGACAGACCCTCCAGCACCTCGCGCGTGTGTTCGCCTACCAGGGGGGCGCCACGGTCCAGCACCGCCGGCGTCTTCGAGAAGCGGATGGGGAAGCCGGGCGTTTTCACCCGGCCTTCGGTCGGGTGGTCATAGGTGATGAAGGTGCCGTTGTGGGCGATCTGCGGGTCGGCCACCAGGTCGGCATAGCCGTAGACCGGCCCGCACCAGATGTCATGGGCGCGGAACAGCTCCAGCCACTCGGCGGAACTACGGCCCAGCAGCCGGATGCGGACACAGGCGACAATCTCGTCCCGGAACGTCCAACTGTCCGCCTCGTCGTTCAAGCCCTGCAAAAACGGCTCGTCGATCAGCTTGCCCAGCTTGTCCAGCCCGGCCATGGCGACGACGATATAGCTGTCGGCCGTCTTGAACACGCCGTAGGGGGCGCGGATGTAGCAATGGGCGTGTGCCTCGGCCGAGCGGGTCTGCGGCTTGCTGCCCACGGTGAAGACGGACAGTTCCTGCATCTGGAGGGTGGTGATGGCGTCCAGCATGTTGACCTGGACCAGTTGCCCCTCCCCCGTCCGCTCCCGGTGCAGCAGGGCGGCCAGCGCACCCTCGAACGCCGTGTAGGCGGTGATGGCGTCCACCAGGTACTGGCCGGCCGGCTGCGGCGGCTGGTCGGCGCTGCCGGCCGACAGCATGGCGCCGGACAGCGCCTGCAACAGCAGGTCCTGCCCCGGGTAGTTCACATAAGGGCCGTCCTCGCCATAGCCGGACATGGAGACATAGACCAGGCCCGGGTTGATGGCCGACAGCGCCTCATAATCCACGCCTAGGCGCTTTGCCACGCCAGGGCGGTAGTTCTGCAGGAAGACGTCGGCGTCCTTCACCAGGTCCAGCAGGATCTGCCGGCCCTCCGGCGCCTTCAGGTCCACGGCCAGGGAGCGCTTGTTGCGGTTCAGCGACAGGAAGGAGACGTTGATCTTGTTGCCGCGGGCGCCGCCGGCCGAGGCGTGGCGCTGCCATTCGCCGCTGGTCGGTTCCACCTTGATGACATCGGCGCCGAGATCGCCCAGGCGCTGCGCCGCGAAGGGGCCGGCCATGGCGATGGAACAGTCGAGAACGCGGTATCCGCTGAGGATGCCCATGATGGTGTCGTCCTAGGACAAATTGGAATGGAAGGAAGGGAGGCGGCCATGGCGGAGGGGTCAGTGCATGACCCAGCCGCCATCGACGTTCAGGGTCTGGCCGCTGATGAAGCCGGCGGCGTCCGACGCCAGGAAAGACAGGGCGGCCGCGATGTCGCCGGGGTGGCCGCGCCGCTTTACCGACTGGTGGTCCAGCACGAAGCGGGTATAGCCCTCCGGATCCGGGTGGATCTTCTCCGCGTCCGTGGGGAAGGCGCCGGGGGACAGCGCGTTGACGGTGACGCCGTAGGCGCCGAATTCCCGCGCCCAGGCCCGCGTCAGGCCGACCAGGGCGCCCTTGGATGCAACGTAGGGCGACAGGTTGGCCCAGCCGCCGTAGAAGGTGATGCTGGCGATGTTGATGATGCGGCCCCAGCCCCGGGCTCGCATGTGGGGCAGCGCCACCTGCACCGCCACGATGCCGGCATCGACGTTCACGCGCTGGACCGCCTGGTGATCCTCCACGCTGTAGTCCTCGAACGGCTTCGCCGGATAGATCGCGGCGTTGTTGATAACGACGTCCAGCCCGCCCAGCGCCGCCGCCTGGTCCGCCAGCAGGGCACGGAAACCCGCCAGGTCCGACAGGTCGGCCTTGAGGGTGACCAGCCGGCCGGCGCCGATGCCGGCGGCGGCATCCGCCAGGGCCGCGAGCTTGGTGGCGTCATGATCGACGGCCAGCACGGTGGCGCCCTCGCGCAGGAAATGCAGGGTGGCGGGCAGGCCCAGGCCGCCGGCGGCACCGGTGTACAGGATGGTCTTGGCCCCGATGGACATCGGCTGCTTCCTCACGCGCGGATGATGGGGCGGAACTCGCCCGAGGGTGGGGGATAGTCGGCGTCCGGCTGGCGGGCGATGGCCTGGATGCGCGCCACGGACGCGGCCACGGACGCGGCGTCCGGCAGAATGCGGAAGACGCTGTCGTAGTGCCGCTCCTCCCCATGCTCCAGCCAGATCAGTTCATCGCGCCGCTTGGCGAAGGGCTTGCCGAAGACGTGGTTGGTGGAGGGCTCGATGCCCAGGGCGTAGTGGCCCTGCTGCAGATTCTGCCATTCATACATGGCCGGGAACTGGCGCTTGTCCGTCTCCACCTCCAGGCCGAAGCCGATGGCTTCGTTCACCAGGGCGACGGGCACGCGATTGTCCGCATTGGCCGCCATCTCGTGCTGCCAGACCTGTTCATGGAAATCGCGCCGCGGCGCCGGCAGGGTACGGTAGCCCACCCCCTGCTTGCGGTAATCGTCCCCCGCGTGGGAGGCCCAGACCACGTCACGGATGGGCGCCACATAGCGCGACCCTTCCGCCAGCACCGGATGCCCGACGTTGATGTGGTAACAGTACATGTGCGGTGTGCGGTAGAAGCCATGGTTGACCACCCGGTCATGCAGGCGGATTTCGTCCGTACCCACCTTGGCCTCGACGCGGCGGATCAGGTGCAGGTCCTCCCCGAACACGGTGGATTGCTGCACCACGCCCTCCGCCCACAGCCAGCAGTCCTCCCCTTCCCAGCGCTCGCCATAGCCGGTGAGGCGCGCGGGAATGGTGCCGATGCGGCCATGGAGGGAGGATTTGACGCCCCTGCGCGGGCCATAAACGTAATGGTCGGCCGCATCCTCATCCATGAACAGGATGTGGTCCAAGCCGCAGGTGACCAGCAGGCCGGAGAAGGAGCGGAACCAGCCCAGGCCGCCCTCCCCCTCATACTCATGCAGGCCGGGATGGCGGAAGCCGGACGGGGAGTGCCATCCGACGGCGCGGCCGTTATGTTCGCAATCCGCGATGTCCATGGCCCGGTCGACCAGGACGGTGAAGCGCAGCCCCGTGCCCGTGCGGAATTCCAGCAGGCGCACGCCGCGCTCGACACCATCGCCCAGGGTCATCAGCCGCACGCCGGCGAATTGGGAGAGGGAACCCGTGTGGGCCGCGACATCGCGGCGGGACCGGACCTGTCCGTAAAGGCTGACCATCCCGTATCCTCCGTCAGTCTGGTCTTGGGGCTTGCTGGCCTTGGGGGCTTGCTTTTTTGGCGCCTGGATTTCGGGGATTAAGGCCTCCAAACGCGGCCTTGTCAATTCAGAAGCGCCATGTGATATCTCAGATATCAAAATAAAAACTTCAGAAGGTGCGAAATGAGCGACACACACCGGCTGTGCTTCACCGTGGACTTGCGGGACGACGCAGAGCTGATGGCCCGCTACAAGGCCTGGCATGGGCCGGGCGCCGTGCCGAAGCCAGTGGTCGATGCCATCCGGAAAGATGGCATCCGCGACCTGGAAATTTGGCTGTACGGCACGCGCATGGTGCTGATCATGGAGGTCGGCCCCGACTTCGACCCCGTGGCCAAGGCGGCCAGCGACGCAGCCAACCCCGAGGTCCAGGAATGGGAGCGGCTGATGGGCACGTTCCAGCAGCCCCTGCCCGGCACACCGGCCGGCCAGACTTGGGTCGCCATGGAATGCATCCACTCCCTGAAGGAGCAGGCGTGACGAGAGGGAGCGCCGTGAACCCGGCCGCCATCAACGCCGCGGCGCCTCGTCCTGCTGGATGCCGGAGCGTTCCATCACCGCCCGCGCGCCGGCCGGCCAGGCGTCGCCCTTGACCTCGACATTGTCGGCCAGATGGTTGTTGAGATAGTCGGTCAGCGTTCCCCGCGCCCGCCCGTCGCGGAACCAGTTGCCCGAGGCCAGATCGTCCATGGCCGTGCGACGGGGAAGGTTGAAGTCCAGGGTGTTGACGTTCAGCCAGACGTCGACCTTGTCGACGACGTTGTTGCGCACGGTCAGGTACCGCGACCCCTCATCCAGGTAGAGACCGATGCCGCCGGGGACGTCGTAAATGTAATTCTCGGCGATCAGGCCGCCGGGATCGGCCGAAAGATGGTAGATGGCGCCGCCGTCCCCATACCATTGCTTCACGGAATGCACGCGGTTCCCGACGATGACGGCGTCACGCAGGATGGTGGGCGTGTCGTAGACCAAATTGCCCGGCTGGTCGTAATAACCGCGCTCCCGCGTCCGATAGGCAGAGCTTCCGCCCGGGTCGTTGACGCCCCAGCCCCAGCCAACATCGATCCCGTCATAGGGCGTGTCCGACACGTCGTTATGCAGGATCACCGGCGCCGTCGCATAGGTGACCAGGATGGCCGCCTGTTCCCGATAGTCTTGCGACACGGTCCTGATCCGGTTGTTGCGGATCAGGATGTCGCGGACACCCATTTCGGGACGCGGCGGATGGTGGGCATCCGGCGTGACACCGCCCACCATGATGGCGCCGCCCGACAGGTCGGTGAACAGGTTGCGCGACACCTCGACAGCGATGGCGCCCAGCCCGATGCCGCTGTCATTGGCATCGGCATTGTTGCCGATGCCCAGCGCCACCTGCCCCAGGTGCGCGAACTCGCCCCCCTCGAACAGGATGCGGGTCGCGGCGGCCACCTGGATCGCCGCCGGCTGCTGGCGCCAGTGGTTGCGGGCGGCCTCGAACGCCCAGCAGCCCCACGAGCAGTCCCGTATCGGCTCCTGGGGATAGTCGGGAAGCTGGCCGGCCAGGAAGGCGCCGCTCTGCTGGCTGGCATAGCCCTGCGGGCCGGATGGTTCCAGCCAGCTGGTATGCTGGAAGCTCACTCCCTTGAACTGCAGATCCTTGACCGGCACGTCATAGGTGCCGGCGATGGAGACCAGCATCGACAGGCGCGGCAGAACCACCGACGCCGTGCCCAAGTCCTCCCCGGCGCGGGGCTTGTAATAGAGACGGCCGGCGGCCGGATCGGCATACCACTGGCCGGGGTCACGCAGGAAGGCCAGGGCGTTGACCAGGAAAAGCCGGGCGGAGGCCTCGGAAACCGGCCGGGCGATGGTGTCATAGCCGATGATGTTGTTCCGCCAACCCGGCTGCTGCATGACGATGCGGTCGCCCTCGATCCGTTCCACCATCGCGTGCCGGTCGGTGAACCAGCCCGTACCCTCGACCTCGATCCGCTTCTGGTCCGGCACGTCGGCCAAGGCCCGCCAGGCCGGGTCGACGATCTCCATCCCCCAGTCGTGGAAGCGGAAGGCCTGGCGCCCCACCTCCAGCGTCGCCCGACGGGCCAGCCGGTCATTGACCCAGATCTGGCGCGGGTCGACGCCGCGCGGGATGTCGGCCGCCCATATCCCCTTGGCCGGATCGGCCAACCGCCAGCCGGTCACCGTGTCGCCGCCGGAAATCACCGGCTTGGCCCCGTCCGCCGCCTCCCAGCGCACCAGGTGCCCCGCCTGCCCGCCATCGGCCGCGGAGAAGCGCAGCGGCTCCGCCAGGCGATAAACCCCGTCGGCCAGCCGCACGATGACGTCCCGGTCGCGGTTCAGGTCCCGCACGGCGGCCTGGGCACGGGCCAGCGTGGCGAAGGGGTGGGCCGGCGACCCGTCGCCCGTGTCGGACCCGGTGGGCGATACCGACAGGACCACGGGCGGCGGCGTGGGCCGTTGCGGGATCTTGATGGTCGCTAGCAGCTTTTCCCCGTACAGCCGTTCCGGCTGATGGCCGGGGGGCAGGTCGGGGGTGGGCAAATCGGGGGCGGTTGCTGTCTGCGACCACCCCGGCGCCGATGTCAAAAGCAGAGCCAACAGGCTGAGACGCGCCGCATATGATCCCATCGCTCATCCCCTTACAGGCTTTGTTTTCAAGACGCCGGCCGCCTCAGCGTACCGACCGGATCGGCAACACGAAGAACGAGGAGGCGAAGACGAAGAGGATGGCCGCGATGAACAGCACGCTGTAATCGCCACCGGACAAGCCCAGCAACCAAGCCGACATGACGGGACTGATGGCCTGCGGAATATTGATGGCCGTGGTCAGGATGCCCAGATCCTTGCCGGTGGACCCGGTGTCGCGGGGCAGCACCTGCGTCATCAGCGCCATGTCCACCGCCGTGAACGCGCCGTAGCCCAGCCCGACGATGCCGGCATAGAGGTACATCCCCTCCACCGTCGGGATGACCAGCGGGACCACGCAGGCCGCCGCCATGATGACGGAGGAGAAGAAGACGAAGGGCTTGCGCCGCCCCACCCTGTCCGACAGGAAGCCGGAAACCAGGCCGGAGAACAGCAGCATGACGAAGGTGATGGCGGAGATGTTGCCGATGACGACGTTGGCCTGATCCACCGACAGCTGGATGTAGTCCCGCAGGATGTAGAGCTGGTAGGTCACCACCCCCTGGTATCCCATGTAGATCGTGAAGCGGCCCAGGAAGGCCCAGCCGAAATCAGGATACTGGCGCGGATTGATCCAGAAGCTGCGCAGGAAGCCCGGCAGGCTGAAGGGCGCGGGCTTGAGGTGTTCGGACGGCACCTCACGGTTCAGGAAAACGAAGGCGACGCAGCAGGCCGCGACGGCCAGGGCGAAGACCAGGTAGCCTAGCACCAACTGGCTGGCCAGTTGCCCCGCCACGATGATGCCCACCGTGCCACCTGCCGTCATGCCCGCCCCGATGAAGCCCGAGGCGGTCCCCCGATTGGCCGGCGCGAAGCGGTCGGCCACTACGGTGGATAATGGCCCCTGCATGGCGTTGTAGGCGATGGCCGCCATCACCCACAGCACGGTGATGGACCACAGGGACGTGACCAGCGACACGCCGAACAGGCACATCGACCCGATGAGGGAGGCCAGCGCGATCCACGGCGACCGCCGGCCCCAGCGCGACCGCGTGCGGTCGGACAGGGCGCCGGCGATGGGGGTGGTCAGCGTCGAGAAGATGGACGTGATGGACATGACGATGGCGAGGTTCGCCGCCTTCGCCGCCGGATCCAGCGCCGCCACCTGGTTGGGCAGCAGCACCGAGATGACCCCGTTGTAGAGGGCCAGCAGCACGAAAAAATTGATCAGCAGCGACCAGAGCAGGACCCAACGCCGCCGACCCGCGACATGCTGGCTGGTGTCTTCCGCCGGGGCGGAAGGAAGGGGGACGTCCATGGGAATGTCGCTCATCTTTGGTTGATCTCTCCCTGACTGCCATCATGACCGGCCCTCTTGGGTGGGGCCGCTGCCGATCAAGTGCCTATCGATGCATTATCCGCCGCCCAGCCGGTAGACCCGCCGCGCCGTCTCCCGGCAGACGGCGTGCCGCTCCGCCTGGGTCCAGTCCGCGGCGATGTCCTGGAACAGCGTCAGCCACGCCGGGTAGCCGCCGGCCAGGTCCACCACCGGCCAGTCGCCGCCGAACAGGCAGCGCCCGGCACCGAAGCAGGCCAGGACATGGTCGATATAGGGCCGCAAATCCTCCACCCGCCAGCCGTCCCACCGCGCCTGGGTGGTCAGGCCGGAGATCTTGCAGGCCAGGTTGGGGAAGCGCGCCAGCCGGGCCACGGCCTCGGCCCAGCCGTCGGCCCGGATGTCACCGCCGTGAGTGGCGATGTCGGGCTTGCCCAGGTGATCCAGCACGGTGACGGCATCCGGCACCGCCGCGTACAGATGATCCAAGGCATGGGCCAGATCCCGCAGCTGCGGCGCGCGGGCGCAGATGTCCAGGCTGAACCCCGCCTTCGCCGCCCGCACCATGCCGTCCAAATGGTCAGGGTCGGTGACGAAGGCCAGCGGTTCGTTCTGCACCGACCGGCGCACGCCCCGCACCAAGGGCCGTGCGGCCAGGGCGTCGATCGCCGCCTGCGCCCCCGCCCCCCGTTCCAAGGGCGCGAAGGCCACGATGCCGCCCACCGGTACCCGGTCCGCCAGGCCGGCGACCCAGTCGACCTCATCCAGCGCCTGGGCCGGATCGCAGTCCGCCTGCACGAACACCGCCTGCTCGACAGGCAATCCCAACGCCGCCCATTCCGCCGGGGTGTGCGGCCCGGCGATGGAGGGAACGTGGGACAGCCAGTCGTAGCGCAGGCGCGCCGGATCCCAGAAATGCAGATGGGCGTCGATCAGCATGGGCTTATCCCGCGCGCGCAAGGCGGACCTGCGGCGGGGCGGCGCCCAGGTCGGCGCGGTCCAGGATGGCCGGCCGGCGCCAGATGCGCCGCGCCTCCTCGCTCAGCACCAGGCCGTGGCCCGGCGCCTCCCGACCGTAAATGTAGCCGTCCTCCAGGCGGTAGCTCTCCTCCACCAGATGGTCGAAGTTCTGGTAGGAGTATTCCAGCCACTCGACCTCCGGCAGGGCCAAGGCCATGTTGACGCCGACCTCCAGGAAGGAGTTGCCCAAAGTCACCGGCACCACCTTCTCCGCCGCCAGCCAACCGATGCGCATGACGTCGGTGACGTGGCCGTGGACGTTCAGCATGTCGGCCCCGCCCGCCTCGATCAGCGCGCGCTTGCCCGACACGTCCAGATATTCGCCGCTGTTGATCAGGGTGCGGCCGGCCGTCTGGCGCAGCAGGCGCAGGCCGTCGAAATCGTTGCGCTGGATGGGATCCTCCAGCCAGAAGATCTCGTGCCCGGCCTTGCGCATCAGCTCCAGGTTCAGGATGGCCTGCTTGGGTGACCAGGCCTCGTTGGCGTCCACCATCACGGTGGCGTCAGGCCCCACGGCCTGCTTCAGCAGATCCAGGCGGTGGATGTCGCGCCCGATCTCAGGATGGCCCACCTTGATCTTGAAGGCGGTGAAGCCCTCGGACGCGGCATGGGCGAACAGGTCCTGGAACGCCCCATCGTCCAGGTGGAAATCCAGGCCGGACGCATAGGCGCGCACCTTCTGCTTGCGGGCACCCAGCAACCGCCACAGCGGCAGGCCCACAGACTTGGCGAACAGATCCCAGACGGCCTGCTGCAACGCTTCCTCGAACGGCAGGGTATAGCGCCGGGCGATGCCGCCGCGCGGCCGGGTCACCCGATGGGCCAGGGCGCCGGACTGCTGCCCCTCCACCCCGGGCCACACCTCCGACTGGAAGACGCGGATGATCTCCGCCTCCTCCGGCAGGGGGAAGAACAGCGACTGAACGAATCCTAGGCCCGTCGACCCGTC
This sequence comes from Nitrospirillum amazonense, assembly GCF_007828035.1. GTDB lineage: Bacteria > Pseudomonadota > Alphaproteobacteria > Azospirillales > Azospirillaceae > Nitrospirillum > Nitrospirillum amazonense. The sequence continues at coordinate 277,814 of NZ_VITV01000006.1, forward strand.
GGAACCGACCAGTTCCAGGGCTGCGACATGAACGTCGTCGGTACGGACTTGGCTATCCCCGATGACCCGATCTCGGGCAAACTGGAATCGTGTGATGCGGAAGTCGACGATCTGCATTTTCACCGCTACACTCTATTCAGATATCGATATCTGAAATATCAGGATACGAATTAGATATGGCAGCGGCACGCAAAAAGCAAGCGGCAAACGCGGCGATCGAGGACACCGGCAGCGCCCCGGAGGGCAAGCGCCTGAGTGAGATCGCCTACAGCGCCATCCTGGAAGGGCTGTTCGCCCGCAAGGTGCCGGCCGGCGCCTTCGTGTCGCAGAATGACCTGGTGCAGTTGCTGGGCATCCCGGTGCAGCCCTTGCGCGACGCGCTGCGCGTACTGGAGGCGGAAGGGGTGCTGACCATCCATCCCCGCTCCGGCATCCAGTTCCTGAAGCCGGACTTCGAATTCGCCCGATCCACCTATCAGTTCCGCTCCATCATAGAGCGCGCGGCCGCCCGCACCTATGCGGAAACCGGCGACGCGGCGGAGATCGCGGCCCTGCTGGCCGACCACCAGGCCCTGATCGCCGCCATAGAAAGGGATGGCCTGACCCCCGCCCTGACCCAGACGCTGGAAGGGCTGGAACAGCGTTTCCACGGCGCCATGATCGCCTGCCTGCGCAACCCGCTGATCGAGACGACGGCCCGCCGGCTGAAGAACTACGTCACCCTGATCCGGCTGGAACGGCTGATCACCCAGCCGCTGGCCCTGCGTACCTTGAATGAGCATATCGAGGTGCTGCGGGCCTGCACCGACCGCGACGGCGACCGGGCGGAAGCGGCGCTGACCGTACACTTCCAGGCGGCCCTGCAACGCATCCTGGGCATGTTCTGAGTCTGCGGTCGCGCGCCGTTGACATATGAAATGACGTATCTAATATATCAGTTGCGACTCAACCGTCTCAACCGAATGGATACGTGATGAAACTGGCCCGTTACGGCGCCCCCGGCCATGAACGCCCCGCCCTGCTGGATGCCCAGGGCGCCCCGCGCGACCTGACCGGCATCGTCGATGACATCGCCGGCGACGTGCTGACCAGCGCCGGCCTGGCGCGGCTGGCGGCCATCGACCCCGCCACGCTGCCCGCCCTGCCGGCGGGCCAGCGCATCGGGCCAGCCGTCGGGCGCGTGGGCAAGATGATCTGCGTGGGCCTGAACTTCCGCGACCATGCGGCGGAATCCAACCTGCCCCTGCCCAGCCAGCCCATCATCTTCATGAAGGCCACCACCGCCATCTGCGGCCCCAACGACGACATCGTCATCCCCTACGGCTCGGTGAAGACGGATTGGGAGGTGGAGCTGGGCGTGGTCATCGGCGACACCGCCCGCCATGTGCCGCTGGAAAAGGCGCTGGACCACGTGGCCGGCTATGTCCTGATCAACGACCTGTCGGAGCGTGAATTCCAGCTGGAGCATGGCGGCCAATGGGTGAAGGGCAAGAGCTGCGACACCTTCGGCCCCATCGGCCCCTTCCTGGCGACCAAGGACGACATCCCCGACCCGCAGGCCCTGGGCATGTGGCTGACGGTCAACGGCCATCGCTACCAGAACGGCACCTCGGCGGAGATGGTGTTCGGCGTGGCCCACCTGGTCAGCTACATCAGCCGCTACATGACCCTGATGCCGGGTGACGTCATCAGCACGGGCACCCCCGCCGGCGTGGGCCTGGGCCAGACCCCGCCCACCTATCTCAAGCCCGGCGACGTGATCGAACTGGGCATCGACGGCCTGGGCACGCAGCGCCAGCGCACCGTGGCCTGGAGCACGGCCCAGAACACGGTGGCCCAGAACACGGTAGAATAGCATGGCGCTGGACCCCTCTTCCCTGGGCGCGCTCGGCTTCGGGGCCGCGCCCATCGGCAACCTCTACCGCGCCATGCCGGAGGAGGACGCCGAGGCCACCATCCGGTCGGCCCTGGGGGCCGGCATCCGCTACCTCGACACCGCCCCGCACTATGGCTTCGGCCTGTCGGAGAAGCGCCTGGGCCGCATCCTGTCCGCCTTGGACCCGGAGGGGAAGCTCATCCTCTCCACCAAGGTGGGCCGGCGGCTGGACCCGGTGCCGGACGCCGACTTGACCCGGGTGCGCCAGGGCTTCGTGACGCCGGAACCGTTCGAGAGCCGCTTCGACTATTCCTACGACGCGGTCATGCGCTCCTATGAGGCCAGCCGGCAACGGCTGGGGCGGGAGCGCATCGACATCCTCTACGTCCACGACATCGGCCGTTACGTCCACGGCGACCGCCATGCGGAGACGTTCCGCCAATTCATGGCGGGCGGCTACCGCGCGCTGCGGGAGCTGCGCGACGGCGGGGCCGTGGGCGCCATCGGCCTGGGCGTGAACGAGTGGGAGGTCTGCGTCGAGGCGCTGGCCCACGGCGATTACGACCTGATGCTGCTGGCCGGCCGCTACACCCTGCTGGACCAGTCGTCGCTGGACGTGTTCCTGCCGCTGTGCGCGCAACGGGGCGTCAGCATCGTCATCGGCGGCCCCTACAACTCCGGCATCCTGGCCACCGGCGTGAAGGGCCCCGGCCCCGTCAACTACCAGTACCAACCGGCCCCGCCCGACATTGTGGCCCGCGTGGCCGCCATCGAGGCGGTGTGCGACGCCCACGGCGTGCCCCTCGCAGCGGCGGCCCTGCAATTCCCCCTGGCCCATGGCCAGGTGGTCTCCGTCATCCCCGGCATGGACAGTCCGCGTCAGGTGGAACGGGCCGTCAGCCTGGTCCGCCACCCCATCCCCACCGCCCTGTGGGCGGACCTGAAACACCAGGGTCTGCTGCGCGCCGATGCGCCGGTGCCTGTTTAATCAGGCCGCTCCAGTCCCCTGACGCTCCCCGCAAAACTGCGGCGGATGCGGTCGCATCCTAGGGCGGCATGCCGCTGACATCACCTGAAGGAAACACCATCATGGGACGCCTTGAAGGCAAGACCGCCATCGTCACCGCCGCCGGCCAGGGCATCGGCCGCTCCAGTGCCGAGCTGTTCGCCCGCGAGGGCGCGCGGGTCATCGCGCTGGATATCAACCCCGAAACGCTGGCCAGCATGACGGGCGTGGAGACCCGCACCCTGAACCTGCTGGACGGCGTGGCCATTCAGGCGCTGGCCGAAGACATCGGCGGCATCGACGTGCTGTTCAACTGTGCTGGCTATGTCCACGCCGGCACGCTGGCCACGACGGCGGAAAAGGACCTGGACTTCTCCTACGACCTGAACGTCAAGGCGGCCTTCCGCATGATCCAAGCCTTCCTGCCCGGCATGATCGCGCGCGGCGGCGGCTCCATCGTCAACATGTCGTCGGTGGCGGGCTCGGTCCTGGGCGTGGCCAACCGCTTCGCCTACGGCGTGACCAAGGCCGCCGTCATCGGCCTGACCAAGTCGGTCGCCGTGGACTTCGTGGGCCGGAACATCCGCTGCAACGCCATCTGCCCCGGCACGGTGCAGTCGCCCTCGCTGGATGAGCGGCTGGCCGCGACGGGCGATGCCGACGCCGCCCGCGCCGCCTTCGTCGCCCGCCAGCCCATGGGCCGCATCGGCCGGCCGGAGGAGATCGCGGAACTGGCCCTCTATCTCGCGTCCGACCTTTCCTCCTACACTACCGGCACGATCAACGTCATCGACGGCGGCTGGTCGAACGCCTAATGGGCATGGGGCCTGAAGGGTATGGGGACTTTGGCATGATCATTTCCTCTCCTCGTGATTTCCGGGAGGCGGCCAGGCGCCGCCTCCCCCGCTTCCTGTTCGACTATGCCGACGGCGGTGCGGGGACGGAGCAGACGATGCGCCGCAACGTCGACGACCTTGCCGACCTGGCGCTGCGCCAGCGCGTGCTGAAGAACGTGGCCGACATCATGCTGGGCACCCGCCTGTTCGGGCAGGACGTCGCCATGCCCGTGGCCCTGGGGCCGGTCGGCATCTCCGGCATGTTCCGCCGGCGGGGGGAGGTGCAGGCGGCCCGCGCCGCCAACCGGGCGGGCCTGCCCTTCTGCCTGTCCACCGTCTCCATCTGCTCATTGGCGGAGGTGGCGGCGGGCACGGACGGGCCGCTGTGGTTCCAGCTCTATGTCATCCGCGACCGCGGCTTCATGCGCGAGCTGCTGGCCAACGCCAAGGCGCTGGGAGCCAAGGCCCTGGTGTTCACGGTGGACATGCCGGTACCCGGCACCCGCTACCGCGACGCCCATTCCGGCATGTCCGGCCCCAACGCGCCGCTGCGCCGCATGCTGCAGGCCGTGGGCAAGCCCGCCTGGGCCTGGGACGTGGGCCTGCACGGCCGTCCCCACAGGCTGGGCAACCTGGAACCGGTGCTGGGCGACAAGAGCGGCCTGAACGACTACATGGGCTGGCTGGGTTCCAACTTCGACCCGTCCATCTGCTGGCAGGACCTGGAGTGGATCCGCCAGGGCTGGGACGGCCCCCTGATCATCAAGGGCATCCTGGACCCCGACGACGCCCGCGCGGCCGCCGACATCGGCGCCGACGGCATCGTCGTCTCCAACCATGGCGGCCGGCAGCTGGACGGCGTTCTGTCCTCGGCCAAGGCCCTGCCCGCCATCGCCGACGCGGTGGGCGACCGCCTGACCGTGCTGGCCGACGGCGGCGTCCGCTCCGGCCTGGACGTGGTGCGCATGCTGGCCCTGGGCGCCAAGGGCGTCCTGCTGGGCCGCGCCTGGCTCTACGCCATGGCCGCCCGCGGCGAGGCCGGGGTCACCCAGCTGCTGGAGATCTACGCCAAGGAAATGAAGGTCGCCATGGCGCTGACGGGCGTGCGTGGCGTGGGGGAGATCGACCGGTCGATCCTGGCGTGAGAGGGAACCTCTTTTCATGACAGAACGCGCCGTTGTGCGCCTCTACCCGCTAATCCGCGATGACCCAAAAAGAACCCCACCCCGTTGCCGGGGTAGGGGGTGGGAGGTTGGTGGAAGAAACGCCGGTCTGGGAGAAACCGGGTGAGATGCCGGGAGCCTAAAACTTCACGCGCACGCCGGCGGCGAAGCGGCGGCCGGTGGTGCGGTACTCTTTGGTGCGGTCGGGCGTGGTGGAGTAGATGAACTCGTTCTCGTCCGTCAGGTTCAAGCCTTCCAGGGTGAGGGCGATGTTCTGCGTCAGGTCGTAGGACAGGCTGGCGTCCAGCTGGCCGTAGGCGTCGAAATATTCCGGATCGCCGTTGCGGCCGCTGGCCACCTGCAGGAACTTGTCGCGCCAGGTATAAGCCAGGCGGGCCTGGACGCCGTATTTCTCATAGAAGGCGACCAGGCTGTAGGAGTATTTGGACAGGCCCTGCAGGCCATAGCTGGCGCCGCTGACCACGTTGGCGTACTGGGCGTCGCTTTCCACGTAGGTGAAGCTGGCCTGCCCGCCCAGGCCGTCGAACGGCCCCGGCAGCCTGTCGAATACCTGGCGGTAGCCGACCTCCAGCCCCTTCACCGTGGCGCCCTTGCCGTTGGTGGGCTGGGTCACCTGGAACACCACCTGATCCACCTTCTGCGGCGTCGTGGCCTGGGCCACGAAGCTGTCGATGTTCTTGTAGAACAGGGCGGCCGACAGCATGGACAGGGGCTGGAAGTACCATTCCAGGCCGAATTCCGCCTGTGAGGCGCGGAAAGGGTTCAGGTCGGGGTTGCCCTTGGTGATCTGCTCGTTGCCCGGGTTGGACAGGATGGTCTGGGCCGGCGACAGGTCGGACAGGGTCGGGCGGGTCATGACGCGGGAGGTGGCGAAGCGGGCCACCAGGTCGTCGGTCAGGTCCAGCTTGACGTTCAGCGATGGCAGGACGTCGGTGTAGTGGCCGCTGAAGCTGATGGGTTGGACATCCGACAGCACGATGAGGTTCTGGCCCTGGCCGTTGGGCTTGGCGCTCAGCACGGTCTGCGCGGCACCGGCGCTGGTGTACGTCGTGTCCTCGATACGCACGCCGGTGTTGACGGACAGGGGCAGGCCGCCGATCTCCGTCTTCAGGTCGAACATGAGGTAGCCCAGGTTCACCTTCTCCTTCACGCGGGAGCTGGCGGCCGGGTCGGCCACGGGCCGGGTAAAGATGCCCTCCGGCCGCGATAGCAGGTAGTTGACCATGGCGTGCGGATCGTAGGTGATCCAGTTCCGCACGATGTTGTCGCTCTGGTACTTGGAGAAGAAGTCCATGGTCGTCGGCGTGAACAGCGACGACGGCAGCAGCACCGCGCCGCCGCAATAGGCGCAGGACACGGAACCCGGCTGGCTGATGGCATCCGCCGTCTTGGTGCGTTCCTGGTGCGACGCGCCGGCGGAGATGGAGATGCCGCCGCCGGGGTCCCAGGTGCCGTCCAGCTTCGCCTCGTTGATCTCATCCTTGTAGTCGGTGCCGCCCCACAGGTTGTAGTGGGCCCCGACGTGGTTCACGTCGGTCGCGACGTTGGGAATGGTGGGCGAGGTGAAGTTATAGTCGTAGATCGGGCTGCCGTTGCGCCGGTCGAACGTCATGGTCATGTCGCGGCGGCGGATGGTGGAGAAGATGCTGTCTTCCTTGCCGTTGCGCGTCGCCTGCGAGGTGGAGGCGTCGAACACCAGCTTGAAGGCGTCCTTGTGCCAGGCGGTGTTCAGGCCCACCAGGTAGGTTTCGGTCAGGCGCGGGGTGTAGGTGACGATCTCGTCCACCGTGCCGCCGACGATCTTCTGATAGACGGCGGAGCCGTTCTTGACCACCTGGTCGATCAGCATGCCGGAGGAGAAGTCGTAGGCCAGGCCCTGCGACTGGTCGATCTGGTCCATCTTGGTATAGAAGCCGTCCAGCGTGAACGTCAGGTTGTCGTTCGGCTGGTACTGGACGGTGCCGTTCAGGCCCGTGCGCTTGCGCGACGTCTCATAAAAGAAGGGCGACAGGTTGGACGGCATGTCCACGCCGGTGAAGCTGCCCACGCCGGGGGCGGTGCGGCCGTACCAGTAGTCGGTAGGGTCGACGTTGCCGCGCTTCACATGGCCGGCACCGATGTCGAATTCATCGTCGCGGCTGTCGCGCTTCTCGTAAGAGGCCACCAGCGCCACGCCGAAGGTCGATTCCGGATTGTGCCAGCTGACGACGCCGGACAGCGAGGGGTTGGTGCTGTCCGCCAGCTCGCCATACAGCGCGCGGGCGCTGCCGGCCACCACCAGGTCCTGCTTCTGCTCCAGCGGGCGTACCGTGCGGATGTTCACCGTGGCGCCGATGGAGGCGCCGTTGATGTTGGCGCTGGGGCTCTTGTAGACGTCGGCGCCGGAAATCAGCTCGGAGGGCAGGACGTCGAAGCTGAACTCACGGCCCACGTTTTCCGTGGCCAGGGTGCGGCCGTTCAGGGTGACGGTGTTGAACTGGGGACCCAGGCCGCGGACCGAGATGAACTGACCGTCGCCACGGTTGCGGTCGATGGCGACACCGGTGATGCGCTGCAGGGATTCGGCCACGTTCTGGTCCGGCATCTTGCCCAGGTCTTCACTGGCGATGCTGTCGACGACGTTGACCGAATTGCGCTTGATCTCGGTGGCCACCTGCAGGGAGCGCTTGATGCCCGTGACCACGATCTCTTCCAGGCCCTGGTCGTCGGTGGCCGGTGTCGCCGCCTGCTGAGCGAAGGCCGTGCCTACCGTGGCATGCAGCAGGGCGCAGCACGCCACACCTTGGGCGAGCCCCATCAACGTACGCTTCATTATGAACGTCCTCTCCCTGATCGATGGGCTTATGACAGCGAGATGCCAGTGCCCGTTGTTTGAAATATCAGTGACACGTTATGAAATTCCATGCAACGGCTTTTCTGCACTCAGCCACATCAAAAATGAGATTGGGGAATGGATGGCGCGGGGCGCGATTTCGCTACAGCGTTAGGCAGCCGGCAACGCGCAAGACCGGCGGCATTCGCGCCGCCGGCCTCGTTCCAAACCTGCAATGACCATGACTCTCGGGCAGGCGGCCCAAACGCGCCGGGCCCGCTTCTCCTCCCAGGCGCGGACCTCGTGCCAGCCGGTCGGAAACAGAATTCCTTGAAGTCGGGCCGCCCGCGCAGGTTCTCCCCATCCACTTCAAGCCTAACGGGCCCGATTCCGGCTGTGAGGGAGCCTATGAAGCCATCGCCACGGCACCCCTGTTAGGTCTCCGGCAGCTGGAAGATCAAATGTATAGCGGCAGCCTCGACCTATCAGATCTACGGGCCCTGCTGCCGTGCATAAATTATCCTGAAACCCTGACCGAATGTTCGGAAATAACTATATATTTCAATAACATGGTGCTTAGCGGGACGGGGGTCTGGCCAATTTCAGCGTGATTTGGCCACTTTATGTGTTGGGGGACACTGTGATTAAGAAAAGCAAAAAATAGAAATGATTTGACAACGCTGTCAACGCAACTATTAATAACAGAGCTGACACCCGGCAAGCACCCGGATGCTGCCTGCGATCCAATCGCCGGGCGGCGTATGGGAAGGATTTTGCGGAAGCATACCGCCGGCGCTCAGTAAGGTTGAGCCTAAGTCTCAGTAAAAAATAAATATATCTCGGGAGGATAGAGACATGAGCGCGCAAGCAATCTGCCGACCCTGTCATGGACATACTCACTATAGTTAGAACTGGTTGACCTTTCCCGGTAACGGAGAGGGAGGGGTTCAGCCGACTGTCAGATCGGCATGCCCTTATTCCAGTATCAGGTAGATCCGTCGCGACCGGACAGCAGCGCTGTGCCGTTCCCTGGCGCGCACCCTAAACCATGGGTTGCGGGCGGGAACCGTGGCCAGCGGCCGGGCCCGCGCATCCACGAATACCCCCCAAGGGAGGGACCTCGCATGTACGGAGAGTTGAAGATGTTACGGCGGCTGTTGATGGGTGCCGCCTCCTGCGCCGCCTTGGCTGCCACCCTGGCCGCGCCCACCGCCTTCGCCCAAAGCACGCAGCCGGCAGCACCCGATCCGCAGGCCGCCCCCCAGGCCACGTCCCAGGCCTCCCCGGCCGAGCAGGGCGGTGTTGAGGAAATCATCGTCACCGGGTTCCGCAAGTCGCTGGCCGACGCGCTGGAAAACAAGCGCCAGTCGAACCTGATCATCGAATCCGTCACGGCCGAAGACATGGGCAAGATGCCCGACCAGGACATCGCGGAATCGCTGCAACGCCTGTCGGGCGTGCAGATCGACCGCGACAACGGCCAGGGCACCCGCGTGCGCATCCGCGGCCTGAGCCAGAACGTCACGGTGCTGAACGACGAACCCTTCCTGTCCGGCCTGGAAGCCTACGCCAGCGGTGAAGGGTCCGGCGGCGGCGGCAACACCGCCACCAACTCGCTGGAAGCCATCCCGTCCGACCTGATCGCCGGCGTGGACGTCTACAAGTCGCCGCAAGCCAGCCTGGTCGAAGGCGGCATGGGCGGCATCATCAACCTGAAGACCCGCTCGGCCCTGGACACCCCGCAGGGCTGGACCGTGGGCGGCAACTTCCGCATGACCACGGGCGAGCACGCCCGCATGGAAGACTGGACCCCCATCGGCGCCATCGTCGGCACCTACAACTTCAACAACAAGATCGGCATCACGGCGGCGTTCTCATACTCCGAGACCGACACCCACTCCGACATGATGCAGGGCCAGAACCGCAGCGGCTGGGCCATCGAGCCGGCGGCCGGCACCTCCAGCAACCCGATGGCGACCATCCCGCAGAAGTACATCTCGCCCGAGCTGCTGTACTTCACCGACCGCGACACCGACCGCACCCGCATCAGCGGCCAGCTGGGCATCGACTACGCCGTCACCGACAGCCTGACCCTGAACGCCGACTGGCTGCATTCCACCTACGACATCCTGACCCAGGAAGCGTCGAACAAGCTGTGGTTCAATTCCAACGGCCTGGGCTTGGGCATCGACCCCAGCCAGCCCTACAGCATCGACAGCAACGGCGTCATCAAGTCGGCCACCATCCGCGCCCTGGGTGCTGAAGGCGACAGCGACGTGCAGAACGTCCACCTCACGGCGGACAACTTCCACTTCGGCGGCAAGTGGGACAACGGCGGGCCGTTCCGCGCCAAGTTCAAGGTCGCCTACGCCACCTCGGAATACAATTCCGACAGCGCGCAGCAGGACGTCGAGTATTCGCAGTACAACGCCGCCCAGCCCTGCGCCACCAGCCCCAACGGCTATTGCAACGCCCCGCTGAACCCCTCGGCCCCCGGCGGCAGCAGCCCGGTCAGCCACGGCCCGGCCTATTCCTTCAACTACGTCAACAACGGCACCCTGCCGTCGGTATCGTACAACGCGCCCTACGCCGATCTGATCAGCAACCCCAACAACGCCGTCTTCAAGTCGGCCTGGGCGTGGAACATCCACTCCAAGGACGATTTGTGGTCCGGCCATGCCGACGGCGAGTACGACGCCGATTTCATCAAGGCGATCAAGACCACCTTCACCGCCGGCGTGCGCTACACCGACGACAAGATCAACTACAGCCTGTCGCACTATGAGCTGGACAAGTCCTCGGCCGGCCAGACCGGGTACTGCAGCAACGGCACCTGCTATGGCACCTACGGCTATTACATGGACCCGGCCATCCTGAACGAGGGCATGACCAACGCCGCCACCGGCGCCACTGCCGGCGGCAACTTCGTCGGCGCCAGCGGCGCCCCGTCGCAAACGCCGCCGGTCATTCCCGCCCAGACAGCGCTGAGCGCCCCCAACCGGGCGCAGCTGGTCAACAACTTCTTCCCCACCGGCAACGCGGGCAGCAGCATCCTGGTGCAGAACCTGTCCCAGATGCAGAACCCGGTGCAGTGGCTGCAGGGCAACTTCCCGCAGTTCCCGGGCAAGATGGTGCGCGACCCCATCAACTCCTTCGTCATCGAAAGCCAGCGCGTCTCCGGCTACGCCATGGCCGACATGGGCAGCAAGGAGGATCGCTTCCACCTGAACATCGGCGCCCGCATCGTCGACACGGTGCAGAAGGTGACGGCCGGCGCCCTGCCCGCCAACCCCATCTACATCTCCGACGAATCCTGGGACGGCTCCAACGCCATCACCAACCCCGACATCGTCACGGCGGAACGGCACTACACCGACATCCTGCCCAGCATGAACCTGGTGCTGGACGTGGCGCCGGACCAGAAGGTCCGCTTCTCCGCCGCCCGCGTCATGTCCCCGCCCAGCCCCTACGACCTGGGCCGCGGCGCGCAGTACAACTTCACCCGTGAGACCAACACGGCGGGCAAGCAGGGCTTCGCCTTCGTGGGCGGCAGCGGCGGCAACCCGAACCTGGATCCCTTCCGCGCCACCCAGATCGACATCGGCTACGAATGGTATTTCGGTGAGCAGGGCGCGCTGACCTTCGGCGGCTTCTACAAGTCCATCGACACCTTCATCCAGACGCAGACCACCTCCATCACCGTGATGGACGATTTCGGCGGCAGCACCGCGGGCTTCACCGCCCCCAGCAACGGCGCCGGCGGCAGCATCAAGGGCTTCGAAATCGGGGCGCAGTACGCCTTCGACTTCGGCGTCGGCTTCAACGCCAACTACACCTACTCGCTGTCCACCTCGTCCACCCACACCGACTTCGCCCAGGACCTGCCCATCCCCGGCGTGTCGCTGCACGCCCTGACGGCGCAGACCTACTATCAGAAGGGCGGCCTGGAAGCCCGGCTGTCCTACAGCTGGCGGTCCAGCGCCGTGAACGGCGACGCCATCGGCTCCACCTTCGCCATCCTGGACGCCACCACCAACAAGTCGGTGACCTATGGCGTGTTCAGCCGGCCCTACGGCCAGTTGGACGCCCAGATCGCGTATCAGTTCACGCCTGAGTTCGGCATCACCTTCGAGGCCATCAACCTGACCGATGAGTCTCAGGAGACCTACCTGCAGTTCAAGAACCAGCCCTTCACCTACGTGAACGCGGGTCGCCGCTTCATGCTGGGCGGGCGGTTCAAGTTCGGCGGCTGATGCCCGTGAGCTGCGGGGGCCGGTCCGGCAGCGACGCCGGGCCGGATCCTGCAGAACCCGGGGGCCTTCAGGTTCTGCTTTCCAAAAGGTCCCCGAACCGGGAACTGCCGGGTTTGGTCGTTCCCGGGCCTTCTTCTTGATCTCCCTTCTATGCGCATACCCTCTCCCCGGGGACTATGCGCCCACTCCGGGCGGCATGATTGCGATCGTGCCGCCCTTTCTTTTTTGTGCCATTACAGGAGTAGTGACAGCTGGTGCCGAGGGGAGCGATGCCACATGGGGAATGACGCCCGGAAACCGACGATCATCGACGTCGCCCGTGAATCCGGGGTTTCCATCAAGACCGTGTCGCGCGTGCTGAACGGCGAGCCTTACGTCAACCGCGCCACCTTGGACAAGGTGATGAAGGCCATCCATGACCTGGGCTATCACCCCAACATGTCGGCGCGCACGCTGGCCGGCAAACGATCCTATCTGCTGGGCCACCTCTACGGCGACCCCGCCGGCCCCTACACCATGGAAATCCAGGTGGGACTGCTGAACCGCTGCCGCGCCCGGGGCTATCACCTGCTGATCGAGGAGATCGACTATCGCGGCCAAGATGTGGAACGGCGGGTGCGCGCCGTGCTGGACTGGCTGCGCCCCGACGGCGTGGTGCTGACCGCCCCCATCACCGACGAGCCGCGCGTGCTGTCGGTCCTGACGGAAAGCGGCATACCCCTGGTGCGGGTGACGGCGGAAAGCGGCGGCGACACCTTCTCCTCCGTCTGGATCGACGAGCGGCAGGCGGCGGCCGCCCTGACCCGCCACCTGCTGTCGCTGGGCCACCGCCGCATCGGCCTGATCAAGGGCCCCGCCAACCACGGCGCCACCGAGCGCCGCCACCTGGGCTATCGCGACGCGCTGGCGGAGCTGGGCATCGCCGAGGATCCGGACCTGATCGAGCAGGGCGCCTTCACCTTCCCCTCCGCCCTACCCTGCGCCGAGCGGCTGCTGAGTTTGCCGGAGCCGCCCACCGCCATCTTCGCCTGCAATGACGAGATGGCGGCCGCCGTCATCGTCGTGGCCCAGGCGCGGGGCCTGAGCTTGCCCGACGACCTGTCAGTGGCCGGCTTCGACGATTGCCCCATTGCCAGCATGACCTGGCCGCCGCTAACCACCGTGCGCCAGCCCATGCGCAAGCTGGGGGAGGAGGCGGCGGATCTGCTGATCTCCCGCCTCATGGAACGCCCGCGCGGCGACGCCACCGTGCCCCACCGGCTGGTATCGCATGACCTGGTGGTGCGTGCCTCCACCGCCCGGCCAAAAGCGCAGAACCCGGCGCGCCGCCGCACCAGGAAGGCGGGCTAGGACCAGCCGCGTCAGCAGCCGGCCCCACAAGTGAATGATCGGTTCAGGGCGATGACGTTCGGAACGCTTGCGCATGGTGCGCGCCGGCCATACACTGAACCACATGGTTCAGTGTATAAATCCTCCCCTCGACCTCTCGTTCGCGGCGCTATCCGATGCGACCCGCCGCGGGATCATCGATCAGCTTGGCCGCGGGGACGCGTCGATCACCAGTCTCGCCGACCAATTCCGGATGACGCTGACCGGCATGAAGAAGCACATCCAGGTTCTGGAGCGGGCGGGGCTCGTCATCACGCGGAAGGTCGGACGGGTAAGGACCTGCGCGCTTGGAAAACGCGGCCTGGCGGCGGAGGCCGAGTGGATCGAGACCCACCGCAAGCTCTTCGAGGCGCGCTTCGACGCCTTGGACGAGATCATCAGTGAGATGAAACGGGAGGAAAGCGATGACTCAGCACGGTGACAACCCCACGTCAGTCGAGCGCAGGGGCGATCGCGAACTGGTCGTGACGCGGACATTCGACGCGCCGCCGAGCGTGGTTTACAGGGCGTGGAGCCAGCCGGAGCTGTTCCGGCGTTGGTGGATGCCGAAATCGGTGCCTGGCATTTCTCTCGTATCGTGCGAGCTGGACGTGCGTACCGGCGGAAAGTATCGCCTGGAATTCGCCGCCGGCGGCTCGGACACCATGGCCTTCTACGGCAAGTATATCGAGGTGGTGCCCAACGAGCGCATCGTCTGGACCAACGACGAGGGCGAAGAGGGCGCGATCACCACCGTGACTTTTCAGGACCTGGGCGGAAAGACGCTGCTGACTTTCCACGAAGCCTATCCGTCCAAGGAGGCGCTTGAGGAAGCGCTGCAGGGCTCGGCGGCGGCACTGCCGGAGCAGCTGGCGCAGCTGGGCGACCTGCTTGCCGGCACGGGCGATCTGCCCTAACGGGCCAGGTCACGCAAGGCCGCCACGGTGGCGGCCGCCAGCGCGGGATCGGTGCGGACCCCGGGTGGCACCGCCTGGTCGAACAGCAGGCGGGCGGGCCCGGGTGAGAGCACCAGCACGCGATGGGCCAGGGCCACCGCCTCCGCCAGGTCGTGGGTGATCAGCAGCGTGGGCACAGGCCGGCGCAGGAGCTGTTCCGCCAGGACGGCGCGGGCCAGGCGCTGGTTGCCCTCATCCAGGGAGGCGAAGGGCTCGTCCAGCAGCAGGGCCTGGGCATCCACCGCCAGGGCGCGGGCCAGCGCCAGGCGCCGCGCCATGCCCAAGGACAGTTGCGAGGCCCAGACGTCCGCCTGGGCCGCCAGGCCCAAGCGCTCCAGCAGCCGCTCGCCCTCCGCCGGGTCGGCACCGGCCAGGGCCAGGTTCTGCCGCACGGTGCGCCAGGGCAGCAGGCGGGGCTGCTGGAAAACGACACCCAGGTTGGGCACCGGGCGCGCGCCCTCCCCGCTCCACCGCACGGTGCCCGTAACCTCGCGGTCCAACCCGGCCACCAGGCGCAGCAGCGTGCTCTTGCCACAGCCGGAGGGGCCGACCACGGCCGTCACCTCACCCTCGTCCAGGCTGAAGGCCAGGCCGCCCAGCACCGGCCGGCCGGCCAGGCGCTTCTCACGGATATCGACGATGAGCCGGGTCATGACACTCTCCACCGCGCCGCTCGGCGTTCCAGCGGCTGCAGGGCTGCCCATTCGATGACCTGGACGATGAGGATGAAGGCCAGGGCGTAGGCCAGGATGTGGGCCACGTCGAACAGCTGGAAATAGACCTGAATCTGGAAGCCGACGCCGTCGCTGCGGCCCAGCAGCTCCACCACCAGCACGATCTTCCAGATCAGCGCCAGGCCGGAGCGGGTGGCGGCGAACAGGTAAGGCAGCAGCTGCGGCAGCACGATATGGCGCAGGGTGGCCGCGCGGCCGTAGCGGAAGACCCGCCCCATCTCCAGCAACTCCGCGTCCAGGGCCCGCACGCCCTCGCGTACGGTGACGGCGGTGGTGGGCAGCTTGTTCAGCGCCACAGCCGTGATGGCCGCCGCCTCCGTCAGGCCGAACCACACGTAGAGCAGGACGATCAGCACCAGGGCCGGCAGGTTCAGCAGCAACAGCAGCGCACTGTCCAGCCACAGGTCCACCGTGCGCCACCAGCCCATGGCCAGGCCCAGCGCCGTGCCCGCCCCCATGGCCAGCAGGAAGGACACCGCCACCCGGGCCAAGGTGATGCCGACATGGTGGGGTAAGGCGCCCGACGCCGTCTCCCGCGCCATGACGGCCAGCACGGTGGAGGCCGGCGGCGCCAGGGGGCTGGCCGCCAGCCGCCCCGCCGCCTCCCACACCAGCAGCAGGACCAGGACGGACAGCGCGCGGATCAGCCAGGCCCGGCCCCGGCCTGCCGCCTCCCGACTCACCAAGATTGCGTCGCCTGCCAGAAGGTACCGGCCGGCAGCACGTCGCCACCGCCGCCCACCAGCGCCGGTCCGCCCACCGAGGCCAGCACCTGGTACAGCTGGGCGGCGGCCTCTTGTTCCGCCGCCCCCCAGTGGCGGGGAATGCCGCGCCGGTACCAGTCGCGCAAGGCGTCGAACTCCGCGTCGCTGCCGGCGTCGGCCAGAGGGCGCAGCTTGGGCCATTCCGCCTCATCCTTGACCAGCAGGTCGCGCGCCTGGCGGCTGGCGGCGATGAAGCCCTCCAGCACGGCGCTGTTGGCCTTGGCCCAGCGTTCGGAGAAGACGTAGCCCACCATGGGCGGCGTCCCCTGGACGCCCAGCCCGGTCACCGCGTCCTCAACCGTCAGCAGGCGGCGTTGCCCGGCCGCCTGACCCTTGGCGGCGAAGGGCCAATAGGTCAGCAGGGCGTCCAGCCGGCCGACCGCCAGCGCGTTGGCCAGCAGGGGTGGTGCGCCGAAGGTTTTCTCCGCCGTCCGGTCCAGGTCGATGCCGACCTGGCGCTGGGCATAGGCGCGCAGGATCAGCCAGTTCTTGTCCAGCGCGCCGCCGGCGATGCCCAGGCGGCGGCCCGGCAGATCGGGCACCGTGGCCACTGGCCCCTGCGCCGGGGCCATCAACGCGCCAGCGGAATTGGAAAAGGGGATGAAGGTCCAGTCGCCGCCGCCCGATCCTTCCTGGGTCGTCCGCTGCCGCGCCACCCACAGCCAATCCACGGCGATGGTGTCCACCTGGCCCGCCTGCAGCGCCACCTGTGTCGCCTGGCCGGTGGCGAATTCCTGGGGGATGATCGCCAGGCCGTGGGCCGCGTCCAGCCCGTGGCGGCGGATGACGTCCAGTTCCCACGACACGGTGCCATAGCGCAGGATGCCGACACGCAAAGCCGGCGCACCCGCGGCCCGGACCCGCATGGGCACCGAGGCGGCAAGCCCCGTAGCCATCAGGCGGCGGCGTGTCATGGTCATGGGGACATCCAAATCGGGGCATCCTCCGCGCCCGGCCGGGGTGCCGGACCCAGTTCAATCCTGGGTTGTCCATGGCCCTGGGCTGTTCCTAGCTTCGAACGCCATTATCGGGCCGCCGGCTTCACCCCTGTCAACCCGGGCCCTCTACGACTATAGAATGAGACAGCGCGCTGATTTCCGGCCCTGATTTCCTATGGCGGCCCCGGATGGCCCGGGCCATTATCGGTCGGCGGTCCCTGGTCTGACGTTTAAGGAGACGGCGGAGATGCCCAACCGCCGCCATGGCCTGATAGGCGTGTATCCCATAGGCGTGCTTCTTTCCGGCCTGCTGCTGGCCGGACAGGTGGCGCATGCCGCCCCGCCTGCGGCAAAGCCCGCCACCGTTGCGCCCAAGCCGGATGCGAAGCCCGACCCCGTCGCCAACATCGCCTATCTGGCGCTGGTGCAGAAGCGGGTGCTGCCGCAAAGCTTCCTGGACCAGCCACCGGAGGACGAGGGCGTGCAAGGCGCCCGCCTGGGCTTGGCCGACAACATCACTACCGGCCGCTTCATCCACCAGGCCTATCACCTGGAAGAGGCGCTGGAGCCCGATGCCGACGCCGTGATTGCCGCCTTCAAGCGGCTGGTGGCCCAAGGCTACCGCGCCTTCGTCACCGACGTGCCGGCCGACCTGCTGCTGCGCCTGGCCGACCTGGCCGAAGCCAAGGACGCCACGCTGCTGGACGCCACCAGCACCGACGACGCCCTGCGCGGTGAGCAGTGCCGGCGCAACATCCTGCACCTGCTGCCCAGCCGCGCCATGTTGGCCGACGCCCTGATGCAATACCTGACCATCAAGAACTGGCGCGACATCCTGCTGGTGGCGGGCCCCAACCCCGAGGACAAGCTGTATGCCGACGCGCTGCGCAAATCGGCGCGCAAATTCCGCCTGAAGATCGTGGCGGACAAGCCTTGGACCTATGACCCCGGCGCCCGGCGCACCGACACCGGCCACTACGCCATCGGGGCCGAGGTGGCGCGCTTCACCCAAGGCATCAAGTACGACGTGCTGGTGGTGGCGGATGAGGGCGACAATTTCGGCGATGACCTGGGCTATCGCGCCACCGATCCCCGGCCCGTGGCCGGCACCCAGGGCCTGGTGCCCGCCGCCTGGGCCCGCCCCTTCGAGCAATGGGGCGCCACGCAACTGCAGGCGCGTTTCCTGAGGCAGGCCGGCCGCTGGATGACGGAGCGGGACTACGGCGCCTGGATGGCGGTGCGCGCCCTGGGCGAGGCCGCTACCCGGGGCGGCAGCGTGGAAGGGGCGGCCATGACCGCCTACCTGCGCAAGCCCGAGTTCGAACTGGCGGCCTTCAAGGGTGCGCGGCTCAGCTTCCGCGCCTGGGACGGACAACTGCGCCAGCCGGTGCTGCTGGCCGACGCGCGGTCGCTGGTGTCGGTCTCGCCGCAGCCAGGCTTCCTGCATGAGACATCGGAACTGGACACGCTGGGTCCCGACCAGCCGGAGACGACATGCCATCCACGTTGATGCTTGCGGCCTTTAATCGCATCCGATCAAAGGCCCCCTCAAACGCCGGGTGCCCCCAGCCGGGGGCTTGGCTCCCTCGCGTTTCAGTCCGCTCCGCTCCCCAAAACGCTGCGGGGCCGGCAGTCGCCGGCCTGTTGCTCGCGATGGGCCTGCTATTGGCCACCACCCCCGCGATGGCCGAGCGGCTGCTGGTGTCCAATGAGAAGGACAACACCATCACGGTGGTGGACGCCGGTACCCTGGCCGTCGTCAAGACGGTGAAGGTGGGCGCCCGGCCGCGCGGCATCGCCCTGTCCAAGGACGGCAAGTCTCTCTACATCTGCACCAGCGACGCCGACCATATCGAGGTGCTGGATCTGGCCAGCCTGACGGTCAGCCGCACCCTGCCCAGCGGCCCGGACCCGGAGCTGTTCACCCTCAGCCCCGACGGCAAGACGCTGTACGTGTCCAACGAGAACGACAACATGGTGTCGGTGCTGGACATTGCCGCCGGCCGCATCGTCACCGAGATCCCCGTGGGGGTGGAGCCCGAGGGCATGGGCATCAGCCCGGACGGCAAGATCCTGGTGAACACGTCGGAAACCACCAGCATGGCCCATTTCATCGACACGCAGAGCCATGAGGTGCTGGCCAACGTGCTGGTGGGCAGCCGGCCGCGCGTGGCGCAATGGACCAAGGACGGGTCGCTGGTGTGGGTGTCGGCCGAGGTGGGTGGCACCGTCAGCGTCATCGATTCCGCCCAGCGCAAGGTCATCCAGACCATCCGTTTCGACATTCCGGGCGTGCCGAAGGAATCCATCCAGCCCGTGGGCATCCAGTTGACCGCCGATGGCACCACCGCGTTCGTGGCGCTGGGCCCCGCCAACCGCATCGCCGTCATCGACACCCACAGCTACCAGGTCAAGAAGTACCTGCTGGTGGGCCAGCGGGTGTGGAACCTGGCCTTCTCCGGCGACGGCAAGCGGCTGTACACCACCAACGGCGTCAGCAACGACCTGTCGGTCATCGACGTTGACGCGCTGAAGGTGGTGAAGTCGGTGCCGGTGGGCCGCCTGCCCTGGGGCGTGGTGGTGGCGCCGTGACGCCAGCCCCCCAAGTCACCACCGCGGCGCTTGACGTTTCCGGCCTCAGCCACGCCTTCGGACCACGCCAAGTCCTGCGCGACGTGGGCTTCAGCCTGGCCCCCGGCGACTTCACCGTGCTGCTGGGCCTGAACGGGGCCGGCAAGACCACGCTGTTCGCCCTGATCACCCGCCTGTACCACAGCCGGCAGGGGCGCATCGCTGTCTTCGGCCACGACATCCGCCGCCAGCCTTCCGCCGCCTTGGCCGCCATGGGTGTAGTGTTCCAGCAGCCCACCCTGGACCTGGACCTGACGGTGCGGCAGAACCTCGCCTATCACGCCAGCCTGCACGGCCTGGCCGGCTCCCGCGCCCGCATCCGCATTGAGGAGGAGCTGGAGCGCGTGGGCCTGGCCGACCGGCGGGACACCCGGGTGCGCCAGCTGTCCGGCGGCCAGCGGCGGCGGGTGGAATTGGCCCGCGCCCTGGTGCACGACCCGGCCCTGCTGCTGCTGGATGAGCCCACCGTGGGCCTGGACATCGAAAGCCGCCGCTTCCTGATCGACCATGTCCGCCACCTGTGCCGCAGCCGGGACATGGCCGTGCTGTGGGCCACCCATCTGATCGACGAGGCGGACGACACCGCCAAGGTCATCGTGCTGCACCAGGGCCAGGTACTGGACCAGGGGCCCGTGCCCCAGGTGACCGCCCGCGCCGGCGTGCCCACCCTGCGCGCCGCCTTCGACACCCTGACACGTCAGCATCAAGGGACACCTCAGCATCAAGAGGGGGCCGCGCGATGACCCCCATCCACTACGCCCGCTGCCTGGGCGGCATCGTGAAGCGCGAGGCGCTGCGCTGGACGCAGCAGCGCGGGCGCTTCTTTTCCGCCCTGGTGCGGCCGCTGGTGTGGCTGGCCATATTCGCGGCGGGATTCCACTTCGTCCTGGGCGTCTCCATCATCCCGCCCTATGAAACCTATATCCCGTACGAGGTCTATATCGCCCCCGGCCTGCTGGCCATGATCCAGCTGTTCAACGGCATGCAAAGCTCCCTTTCCATGGTTTACGACCGGGAGATGGGCAGCATGAAGACCCTGCTGGTCAGCCCCTTCCCCCGTTGGTTCCTGTTGACGGCCAAGCTGCTGGCCAGCGTGGTGGTGTCGGTGGTGCAGGCCTACATCTTCCTCGGCATCGCCTGGTTCTGGGAAATCGACCCGCCGCCGCTGGGCTATCTCTCGGTGCTGCCGGCCCTGATCCTGTCGGGCCTGATGCTGGGCGCGTTGGGCTTGGTTCTGTCGTCCTTCATCCGCCAGTTGGAGAATTTCGCCGGGGTGATGAACTTCGTCATCTTCCCCATGTTCTTCGCCTCCTCCGCCCTCTATCCGCTGTGGCGGGTGAAGGAAAGCAGCCTGACGCTGTACTGGATCTGCCAGGCCAACCCCTTCACCCACGCGACGGAGCTGATCCGCTTCGCGCTGTACGGCCAGATGGCGCCGCTGTCGGCCGGGGTGGTGGCGGGGGCCACGCTGCTGTTCATGGTCCTGGCGGTCTGGGGCTACGACCCCGGCCGCGGCCTGCTGGCCCGCCGGGGCGGCGGTGAATAAGGAAGGGTCTTGCCCATGCGCCTGCTGCTGAGCCTTGCTCTTATCCTGGCGTCGACTTCCGCCCTGGCCGCCCCGCCCCCGCCGGCCGGCCAGGCCAACCCCGACTGGCCCTGCCACCAGCGGCTGGTGCCGCAACTGACGGCCGCCACCTACTGGGGCGGGCCGCCCCTGCCGGAGCATGTGGACTGGCGCGCCGACAGGCGGGTGGCGGCGGTGGTGCAGGCCACGGCCCCGCGCGAGATCCCGGCGGATGAGGGTGAGAAGGCCCTGACCCGCTTCGCCGACAAGGTGCCCAAGGGCCAGCGGCCCACCGTCTATCCCAAGGTCTTCGCCGGCATCGTCGAGGAGATCAACAGCCAGCGTGCCGGCGTCATCACCCGCATCCAGGATCTGGCGCACCGCCAGCGCGACATGGGCGACCTGGTGTCCAAGGCCACCACCGAGTTGCAAGCCATCCCGGCCGAGACCACCGACCCGGACAAGCAGCAGCAGCGGGCGGAGATCGTGCAGCGCCGCGGCTATCTCATCCGCAATTTTGAGGAGGTGGAGCGCACGCTGCGCTACACCTGCGAGGTGCCGGTGGAATTGGAGGCGCGCCTGGGAACCTACGCCCGGGTGCTGAATGACCGGCTGCAATCCTGATGCAGCGGCCCTGCCGTTTTTCCATTCCTTGCAATGACCGGCATGTTATAGTGGCGCACCTTCAAGTTCAAAAGATGGAAGCCCATGCTCGGCGAACTTACGGCACAGCATTTCCTGCCGCTGGTCGATCAGGAATTCACGGTTACCTACCCAGAATACCAAGGAACCTTGATCCTGACCAAGGTTGATCATGGTAAGAAGAGTTCGGCGCCCGGTCGCTTTCGCGATCCGTTCTCTCTTTTATTCAACGGAACGGATCCGAACACGATGCTGAACCAGCACATCCATCCCTTGACCCACCCCACCTTAGGCACGCTGGAGATCTTCCTGGTGCCGCTGGGGCGCAACGAGGACGGGACCTATTTCTACCAGGCGGTCTTCAGCTGACCACCTGTGGGCCGGCGACGGTCACGCCGCTGGTGCCGCCAGCCAGGCCATGAGGAAGTAGGGGCCCACGGGCTCCACATCCTGAAAGCCCAGGCGCTGGTATAGCCGCCGGGCGCGGTTGTTGCCCTCCACATGGATGGTGCACTGGGCGTAGCCCTCCTCACGGGCCAAGCCCTGTACCCAACCCAGCAGCGCGCCACCCAGGCCATGGCCGCGCCAGTCCGGCATCAGGCCGATTTCCACGATACGCAAATCCCTGACATTGCGGCGGAACAGGTAAAGGCGGCCGATGGGCCGCCCATCCTTCTCCACAATCATGAAATCGGCATCGTGGTAATGCAGGGCGTAATGGGCCGCCTGCAGCCGCGCCTGATCCTGCAGGAAGGCCAGGCGTTCACCGTCCGTCCAAGGGGCGGCCTGCATCTCTTCCCACCGGTGCGAGACATAGAGGTCACGCACGAAGTCCGCGTCCCCCTCTCCCTGGTCGCGCAAGGACAGACCCTGGGCCGCCAGGTCGGCAGGCAAGGTCAAGGGCGGCAGAACCGGGGCGGCATCATCCACGGCGGCCGCCGCCCCTTCAGGCAGGCAAGACATCAAACCCCTTCCTCACTGACGCGATGGGAACTCACCGAACTGACAGATGCAGAAGTTGACCACCAGATAGGGCTGGTCGTTGGCACGGGGGGCGATGGCTGCCGAGCCGACAGTGCCAACCGTATTCGCCGCCAGCGTCGGGCCGCCTTGGGTCACCGCCGTGGTGGAATACAGCAGCATGTTGTTTGGACGGCTGAGGTAGGTCGTCGCCGTCGGAGTCGATACATATCCCGCATTGCCGGTATTCGGGTTTTTGACATTCACCAAATGATTATGGGGCGGGAAATTGCCACTGGTCAGCGCCACCGTGTCCGTACCGCCTTTCTCGCCCGCGTCGCGCGGCGTCAGGCCAGGACCTGAACCGTAGGCGATGGGAATGCACCCCATCATATTGGGCAGATTGTAATAGTTCTGCAGATCGCCGCCGTAAGTGTTGCCAATGACGGCGTACAGCGTGTTGTTCTGCTGAATCAGCACTTGCTGGCCATTGCATTGCGACCAGTTGGCGGGCGGAAAGGAGAAAGCGAAGGCGCGGATTTCACCGGTGAAGGGATCAGCCATGGTGAGATTCCTTCCAAAAGGGAAACGTCATGGGAAAGCCATCGCTCATGCGACGGCGTCGGCATGAGGGTCAATTCCGGGACGGATAGATGCCCTGAATGGCCATGATGTAGCCCACCGCGATGAAGGGCATCATGTTGTTATGCGGAACCGTTCCGCCGCCGGAACCCAGCGCCGAGGTTATGACACCCGTCTCCAACTGTACCGTCGTGGCCGTGGTGTCGGACGTGTACAGGCCCTTGATGCTCGTGGTGGCGGTATAGGAGGCGACCAAGTTACCTGAAGCGTTGAGATCGGAACCGGTCGCCGTACTGGCGCTGAAGCCGTGGGTGTGGGCGGGTGTATTGGCCTGCGTCAGCGTGACCGTCTCCGTGCCGCCGCTCTGACCCAACACGCGGCTGGTCAGGCCTGTGCCTTGCCCTTGACCGATCGGTGTGCGCCCCCGGTAGTCCGGCAGATTGAAGTTGGTAACGCCGTTCCCGCCGTAGGTCGTGCCAATCAGCGCGAACAGCGCCTGATTCTGACTGAGGCTTTGCGTGGAACCATCGCAAGCCGCCCAGTCGACTGGCACGTAAGGGCCGGCGAAAATGCGGATTTCGCCCAGGAAGCATTCGGACATCGGTGCCCTCCCTTTCGAAGTGCGGTGGCGGGGTCAGTTGCGCGGCGGGAAAATGCCCTGCAGGGCGATGCAGTAGTTGGCTACGACCCAGGGCTGCATGTTGGCGACAGGGGCGCTGGCACCGCTGGTGGCGAGGGTATCGGCGGGCAAGGTCACCGTCGCCACCGGCTGGCTGTTCACAGTCGGTGGGGTGTAGACCGGGATCGTGGCGTTCGTCGCGACCTTCGTGACCGAGGCCAGGGCATGATTTGCCAGACTTGCCGTTTGCGGAGGCGTGGCCGGGCCATTGATCACGTTCACGGAATGGGTATGGACCGGCAAGCTCGCCGTCGTCAGCGTCACCGTTTCCGCCCCACCCGACAGCCCCACCTGGGGCATCTGCTGACTGAGGTGCCGCGGCGTCCGTCCACGCAGATCCGGCAAATTGAAATTGCTGGTCCCGTTGCCGCCATAGTAGACACCGATGAGGGAATACAGCGCGATATTCTGCTGCAGGTTCAACAGCGCGCCGTTGCATAGCGCCCATCCTTTAGGCGCCCAGTTCCAGGTGAAAATGCGGATTTCGCCCACGAATGGTTCCATGAGAACAGCCTCCCCTTTTCGTGTTGAGCGAGCATCGATAGAAGTAACTACACTTTTAGGTCAAGTCCACAGCGCAATTGCTGCCATCGGGCGTATAACCCTTCGGATAGATCAACCTCTTTATCCTTGAGATTTTTCCGGGCCGGCAGGCGGCTTGGTAAAGTGCTGCTGCACGCCGCGATAGGGATGGGGAAAGCTGTTGTCTGGCAACTGTACACGCTGGCGGTGCAGTTCGGGGTCCCGGAAACCTGGGCAATAAGGCCGGCGGACGCCGGCATTGAACACGACGTCGTACAGTTCCGTCACCGGCCCGCTGATCGTCAACCAATGAGCGTTATGGCCCGTGCGCAAATCGACAATCTGCAGGCCGCAGCGCTGCTGGATGTTGCCAGCCTGGAGCTTGGCGTTCAACGCGATGCCCGAAGCGAAGCTGTTGGTGCGCAATTGCGACAGGCCGACGATGGCATAGTCGCCCACGAAGCTGAGGCCACGGGCGAAACCCGGGCATTCGGCCACCGCGACGAAACCACCCCGCTCGCCATCGACATAACCGAACTGGCCATCGCCCGAATTCAGCAGCCAAAGCCGATCGCGATACCAACGGGGCGAATGCGGCATCGACAGGCCTTGGGCCAGGATCTCGCCCGTCTCCACGTCAACGGCGAAGCCGCCGCCATTCTTGGTGCCGCGCCAACCGAAGGTGGTGTCGGAGCGACCGCACAAGGTCGCATACACCACCCGGCCGTCACGGGCACCGATGCCGTTCAGGTGGCAGCGATCCTCCGCCATCAGGCTGGAAATGAAGTCGGGCTTCCACAATGGCCGGAAGTTGAACTGGTCGTCCAATGCGGCGATGCAGCTGAAATTGGTGTTGGCGAAAACGAGTTCATGGCGCTCGCCCTTGAAATCGACATTCGCGATCATGTCATGCGTATCGCATGGGCCAATGAAATAGCCCTTCCTCGGCATGTACAAGGCATCGACGGGCAGGCTGTCCAGCGTCGCCGGGCCGGTATTGGCGAACTTCCAGATTTGTTCCTTATTGCCCAGCCAGATTTTGTCCGTGTCCACCGCTAGGCCCATGGCCGTGCCCACCACCCGGTCAAGCACATGCAGGCCGCCATCGGTCTCATAGAGGAAAATCAGGCGTGCGGACTGGTAGGTGGACATCAACAGGCTGCCCCCCGTCTCCGCCAGCCATGCAGCGAAACCAGGGGATGGCAGAAAGCGGGGCGGCTCCATCCTGTCCTGGCTGGCCACGGGGACGGAATTGGTCACGTCCGCTGCCGTTTCATTGACCGCCGTTCCCGCTTCGGGCGTCATCGCCATCTTTACCCCTATGCCTTCAGGCCAGTATTTTGATTTTTTACCCTTGGTTTGATGGCGCATAAGCGGTGGTATTTCCGGCGTGGCGCCACCACCCTGCGATGTCTCTATCAAATTTGCGCCCCTGGCGCCACCCCGTTACACGCCGGACTTGGTTAAATCCTTGTTAATATTTTAACTCCATTAAGAAATCCGGCTGGTGGATTACCTCCAAAAGCCGGCGCATACAATCGTTGGGCGGTAGGGATTTCTTAATATGTATACTTTTGAATAGGGCGCAGGGGGCAACATCGACTGCGGCTGCCCCATAAAGCGCGCTCTCACATTTAGTCACAAAAGATGATCGTCTTCCGAGCGCGATGCCCGCTTCTGAATTTACTGGCGGGTTGTGGGTACTTGTGATTTAAGCGCTATGGGGGAGCCGTTGCAGCCATCGATGGGTTTTTTGCAAAAGGCGCCTTGCCTTTCAGGTAGGTCCCCCGCGGCCGCCTATTCCAATTGGTGAGTGTACGCCATGCCCGACGGTTCACGCCCCCCGGTCAAGAAGACCCAGGATCGCAAGAACGCCCCGCGCGCCCTGCGACTGGCCCTTGAACCCCGCATGATGTTCGACGCCGCCGCCGCCGCGACCGCCGCGACGGTGACCAAGACGGCGGCGACGGCGACGGTGGACACGCACGCGGACGCGGCCGCCAGCGCCGCCCTGCTGGACGCGGCCGCCAAGGCCGCCGCCGCGACGGCGACCGACACCGGCACCGCCGACAGCAGCGCCAAGGCGACGGCCAGCGGCACGTCCGCCCCCAGCCAGACGGCGGCCACGGATACGGCCAAGACTTCGGACGCGGCCAAAACAGCCACGACCGACACCACCAAGGTCGCCAACACCAGCACCGCCACCGCCGTCATCCCCACCACGACGGCCACGTCCAGCGTGCACGAGGTGGTCATCGTCGACACCAGCGTGGCGGATTATCAGACCTTGATCGCCGGCATGGACCCATCCGTGCCCGTCATCCTGCTGGGGGAAGGCCAGCGCACCGTTCATGGCATCGCCGAGGCGCTGTCGGCCTACAAAAACTTGGACACCGTCGTCCTGGTGACCGAAGGCGGCGACGGCGGCCTCATTCTGGGCGGTAACCATGTACTTACAGATGGCGACCTTGCCGGCCGTGCCACCGACCTGGCGGCTATCGGCGCCTCGCTGAAAACGGGCGGCGACTTCCTACTGCTGGGCTGCTCCGTCGCCGAGACCGACAAGGGCAAGCAATTCGTCAACGACTTCGCCCGTTACCTGGGCAACGACATCGATGTCGCAGCCTCCACCGACCGCACCGGCCCGGCGGCGCTGGGCGGCGACTGGGTTTTGGAATACACCACCGGTAAAGCCATCGATACCGTGCTGCCGTTCACCGTCGCCGGTATGGAGGGTTTGGACCATTGCCTGGGCTGTACGACAGCATCGTATTTCGGAACCACCAGGCTTTACAGCGTGAGTGTGTCAACCGACGCCCACGGTAGTTCCATTTCCACAGGCACCCTTGTTGCATACTATGACCCAAGCGCCACGGGATACGTCTACGCATCATTGACGTATCCAAACAATCCCATAAGCCATAATGGCAAATTTGCGTATGCGGAGACGCTCGCCACTTTCCAGGCTACGAGCCCTTTCTGTGTTCCGGCCAATACCGCGCCCACCTTGGACGCCAGCAAGTCGCCGGTCCTGACCTCGGAAGTCAACACCGTGGCCAGCACCCCCACAGGGTCCGTTGGCACCCTGGTGTCGGCCTTGGTGGGCATCGGCACTGGCATCAGCAACGTCACCGACCCCGATAGCGGCGCCCTGACGGGCCTGGCCATCACCGCCACCGACACCACCCATGGCACCTGGTATTACACCACAAACGGCGGCACCACCTGGACCAGTGTCGCCACGGTCAGCAACACCAGCGCCCTGCTGCTGAAGGCGGACGCCAACACCCGCCTCTATTTCGCGCCCAGCAGCAGCTACACCGGCACCGCCACCATCACCTTCCGCGCCTGGGACCAGACCAGCGGCACGGCCGGCAGCAAGGTGACGACCGCCACCAACGGCGGCACCACCGCCTTCTCCTCCGCCACCGACACGGCCGGCATCACGGTCACGGGGGCCAACGCCGCCCCAGTCATCACCAACCTTGCCGGCGACACGGTCGCCTGGGTGGATGCCAGCACCGCCGTCCACCTCGATTCCGGCACCGCCGCCTCGGTCAGCGACACAGAGAACGACACGGCCGGCTGGGCCGGCGGCAGCCTGGTGGTACAGCGCGTGACGTCCGGATCCGCCGACGCCACGGCCAACGACGTCTTCAGTTTCGACAACAGCGTGAGCGCCAGCGGCGGCACGGTCACGGTCAATGGCCATGCGCTGACCTTCACCAACACCGGCGGCGTGCTGACCGTCAACCTGACCGCCAGCGCCACCAGCGCGGACGTGGCGGCGTTGATCCATGCCGTCCAGTACAGCAACGCCACCCCCTTTGGCGACGCCACCATCCGCTTCGCCGTGAACGACGGCAACGGCAACACCACCAACGCCGACCTGACGGTGACCAGTTCCACCATCTACGTCACCACCACCGCAGACCAGAGCAGCGGTGCCGCCGCCGACGGCTTCAGCCTGCGCGAGGCGCTGGCCCGGTCCGTCACCCAGACGGGGGCGGACACCATCGTCATCGGCGACAGCGTCACCGGGACCATCACGCTGGCCAGCGGTGTCACGCTGGGTGCCGGCGACACGCTGAAGTACGCGCCCACCACGGCAGGCAGCCTGACCATCGCCGCCACCAGCGGCGGCCTGGCCCTGGGCGGCGCCGGCACCCTGTCGGTGGGCAGCGGCGACACGCTGACCATTTCCGCCGGGGTTTCCGGCACCGGCAGCACCCTGACCAAGACCGGGGCGGGCACGGCGACCCTGTCCGGCACCAATACCTACACCGGCGCCACCACGGTATCGGGCGGCACGCTGGCGCTGGGCGCCGTGGGTTCCACGGCCTCGCTGACCCTGGACGGCGGCACGCTGAAGTCCACGGCGGCAATCACCAGCTCCATCGGCATCACGATCAATTCCGGCGGCGGCACCATCGATTACACCAGCGGCTCCGTCACCCTGAGCGGCGCCATCACCGGCAGCGGCGCGCTGGACGCCAAAAGCTCCACCAGCGGCAACGCCATCAAGCTCTCGGGCAACAGCACGTTCTCCGGCGGCGTCACGGTGGATGGCGGCATCCTCGACATCTCCAGCACCAACGCCATCGGCACCGGCACGCTGACCTTCAACAGCGGCAAGATCCGCAGCACCACCGCCGCCTACACCCTGGCCAACAACCTGGTGATCAACGGCAACGTGCTGCTGGCCGGCAGCTTCGGCATGACGTTCACCGGCACGGTGGACCTGGCCGGCGGCACCCGCACGATCAATGACCAGTTGGGCGCCGGCAACAACCTGACCTTCACCGGCGTGGTCAGCAACGGCAGCCTGAACGTCGCCTCACAGCTCAACGGCAGCACCTACGCCTCGCTGGTCCTGAGCGGCACCAGCAACACCTACACCAACGTCACCGTCACCTCCGGCACCCTCAGCATCGCCGGCGCGGGCAGCCTGGGCAGCGGCAGCGTCACCCTGGCCGGCGGCACCCTGCTGGTCAACGGCGCCGCCAGCATCACCAACAACATTCTTGTCAGCGCCAGTTCCACCGTCCAGGTGGCCAGCGGCAACGCCGCCACCCTGTCCGGGAACATCACCGGCACCGCCGGCAAGACGCTGACGCTGACCACCGGCACCACTGGCGGCAGCGGCCTGACCCTGTCCGGCACCAACACCTTCGCCGGCGCCATGACGGTCTCGGCCGGCACTGTCACGCTGAGCGGCGGCAGCGCCGTCGCCGACACCAGCGCCGTCACCGTGGCTTCGGGCGCCACCCTGGCCCTGGCCGCCAGCGAGACCATCGGCTCGCTGGCCGGCGCCGGCACCGTGACGCTCGGCACCAACACACTGACGGTGAACGAGGCCAGCACCGACGACACCACCTTCTCCGGCGCCATCACCGGCACCGGCGGCCTGACCAAGACGGGCACCGGCACCCTGGAGCTGTCAGGCACCAACACCTACACCGGCGCCACCACCATCAGCGCCGGCGAGATCATGGTGTCCAACGGCAGCGCCATCAGCGACAGCAGCGCCGTGTCGGTGGCATCCAGCGCCACCCTGGTGCTGCAGGCCAGCAATGAAACCGTCGGCTCGCTCAGCGGCGCCGGCACGGTGACGCTCAACGGCGGTTCGCTGACATTGGGCGGGGATAACACCTCCACCACCTTCTCCGGCGTCATCCAGGACGGCGCCTCCCTGAACGGCGGCATCACCAAGGCCGGCACCGGCACCCTGACCCTGTCGGGCACCAACACCTACACCGGTGCCACCACCATCAGCGCCGGCACGCTGGAGGCCGCCAGCAGCGGCGCCCTGGGCAGCAGCACCGGCGCCACCACCGTGGCCAGCGGTGCCACCCTGCAGATGGACAACGGCGTCACCATCGCCGATGCCCTGACCATCGCCGGCGCCGGCACGTCCAGCTCCGGCGCCATCAACCTGTCCTCCGGCAGCGCGACGCTGTCGGGCAACGTGACCCTGAGTGCGGCCAGCAGCATCTACGTCGGCGACACCGCCACCCTGACCCTGGGCGGGACGCTGGCCGGCGCGTTCACCCTCACCCACAACTTCGGCAACGGCGCGATCGTGCTGACGGCCAACAACAGCGCCGCGGCCACCGCCCTGAACATCCAGGTCGGCACGCTGTCGATCACCGACCAGACCAACCTGACCACCGGCACGCTGACCCTGAACATGGGCAACACCGGCGTGGGCGGCCTGCTGGTCACCGGCAGCAACGTCACCATCTCCAAGAACATCACGCTCGGCGCCAGCGGCGGCATCATCAGCAACGCCAACGCCCTGACCCTGTCCGGCAACATCACCGGCGGCGTCAGCAGCAACCTCAGCCACGTCATCAGCCTGACCAAGGTCGGCGCCGGCAAGCTGACCCTGTCCGGCACCAACACCTACACCAGCTCCACCGGCGCCCTGGGCGCCACCATGGTGTCCGCCGGCACCCTCAGCGTCACCAGCGCCGCCAACCTGGGCAGCACCACCATCAACGGTGCCGTCATCCTGAACGGTGGCGCGCTGGAGGTGACCGGCAGCGCCGTCACCCTCGCCAACGCCATCGTCCTCAGCGCCAACGGCACCATCAGCGCCACCAACAGCGCCACCCTGTCCGGCGTCATCTCGGGTTCCAAGAACCTGACCTCGGCTGGTGCCGGCACCCTCACCCTCTCCGGCACCAACACCTACACCGGCACCACCTCGGTGACCGCCGGCACGCTCAGCATCACCGACAATACCAACCTCAGCACCGCCGCGCTGACCCTGAACGGCGGCACGCTGGCGGTGACCGGAACCAGCGTCACCCTGACCAACGCCGTGACCCTGGGCAGCAGCGGTGGCACGGTCAGCGACGCCAACGCCCTGACCCTGTCGGGCGTCGTCAGCGGCACCGGCAACCTGACCAAGACGGGTGCCGGCACCCTGACCCTGTCGGGCGCCAACACCTACACCGGCAACACCACCGTGTCGGCCGGCACCCTCAGCATCACCGACAGCACCAACCTGGGCAGCGGCGGCCTGACGCTGGATGGCGGCACGCTGACGCTGACCGGCACCACCGTGACGCTGAGCGGCAACATCCTGCTGAGCACCGGCGGCGGCACCATCAGCACCGCCAACACCCTGACCCTGTCGGGCGTCATCAGCGGCACCGGCAACCTGACCACGGCGGGCGCCGGCACGATCATTCTGTCGGGCGCCAACACCTACACCGGCACCACCACCATCAGCGCCGGCAAATTGGAGGCAGCCACCTCCAGCGCCTTGGGCACCAGCGCGGGCGGCACCACCATCGCCTCTGCCGGCACTCTGCTGATCGATGATGGCGTGACCATCGCCGACGCGGTGAGCACCGCCGGCAACGGCTCGCTGACCCTGAACACCTCGACCGGCAGCGCCACGGTATCGGGCAACGTGACCCTGACGGCGGACGCCCGGGTCAACGTCAGCGGCACGGGCACGCTGACCCTCAGCGGGACCCTGGGCGGCGCCTTCACGCTCTATAAGAATGTCGGCACCGGCACCCTGGTCCTGAGCGGCAGCAACGGCACCGGCGCCACCAACCTGAACGTCGCCACGGGCACCCTGTCCATCACCGACCAGACCAACCTGACCACCGGCACGCTGACCCTGAACGGCGGCGCATTGGCGGTAACGGGGTCCGCCGTGACCGTGAGCAAGGCCATCACCCTGGGCAGCGGCGGCGGCACCATCAGCAATGCCAACGACGTGACCCTGTCGGGCGTCATCAGCAGCACGGGCGGCCTGACCAAAACAGGTGCCGGTAAGCTGACCCTATCGGGCAGCAACACCTACACCGGCTCGACGACGATTTCGGCCGGCATATTGGCCGTGGCCGGCCTGGGCAGCACCTCGTCGCTGATCTTCAACGGCGGCACATTGCTGTCCACGGCGGCCTTCTCCAGTTCCACCGCCATCACGGTCAATTCCGGCGGCGGCACCATCGATTACACCAGCGGCTCCGTCACCCTGAGCGGCGCCATCACCGGCAGCGGCGCGCTGGACGCCAAGAGCACCACCGCCGGCAACGCCATCAAGCTGTCGGGCAACAGCACGTTCTCCGGCGGCATCACGGTGGACGGCGGCATCCTGGACATCTCGTCCGCCAACGCCATCGGCACCGGCACGCTGACCTTCAACAGCGGCAAAATCCGCAGCACCACCGCCGCCTACACCCTGGCCAACAACCTGGTGATCAACGGCAACCTGTTGCTGGCCGGCAGCTTCGGCATGACGTTCACCGGCACCGTCGATCTGGGCGGCGGCACGCGCAGCATCAATGACCAGCTGGGCGCCGGCAAGGACCTGACCTTCTCGGGCGTGGTCAGCAACGGCAGCCTGAACATCACCTCACAGCTCACCGGCGGCACCTACGCCTCGGTGGTGCTGAGCGGCACCAGCAACACCTATACGAACGCCACCGTCACCTCCGGCACCCTCAGCATCGCCGGCGCGGGCAGCCTGGGCAGCGGCAGCGTCACCCTGGCCGGGGGCACCCTGCTGGTCAACGGCGCCGCCAGCATCGCCAAGAACATCGCCGTCACCGCCAGTTCCACCATCCAGGTGGCCAGCGGCAACGCCGCCACCCTGTCCGGGAACATCACCGGCAGCACCGGCACCCTGACGCTGAGCACCGGCACCGGCGCCTCGGATGGGCTCACCCTGTCGGGCACCAACACCTACACCGGTGCCATCA
Source organism: Nitrospirillum amazonense (assembly GCF_007828035.1). Classification (GTDB taxonomy): domain Bacteria; phylum Pseudomonadota; class Alphaproteobacteria; order Azospirillales; family Azospirillaceae; genus Nitrospirillum; species Nitrospirillum amazonense. The sequence goes on from NZ_VITV01000006.1 coordinate 310,847, forward strand.
GCATCGGCGCTGGCACGGTCACCGCCAGCGGCGGCAGCGCCGTCGCCGACACCAGCGCCGTGACCGTCGCCTCGGGCGCCACCTTGGCCCTGGCCGCCAGCGAGACCATCGGCTCGCTCGCCGGTGCCGGCACCGTCAGTCTCGGCAGCTTCAACACGCTGACGGCGGGCGGCAACAACACCAACACCACCTTCTCCGGCGCCATCACCGGCACCGGCGGCCTGACCAAGACGGGCACCGGCACCCTGGAGCTGTCAGGCACCAACACCTACACCGGCGCCACCACCATCAGCGCCGGCGAGATCATGGTGTCCAGCGGCAGCGCCATCAGCGACAGCAGCGCCGTGACCGTCGCATCGGGTGCGACGCTGCAGCTGGAAGCCAGTGATGAGACCGTGGGCTCGCTCAGCGGCGCCGGCACGGTGACGTTGAACGGCGGAACGCTGACGATGGGCGGCGACAACACCAGCACCACCTTCTCCGGCGTCCTCCAGGACGGCGGCATCAATGGCGGCATCACCAAGACCGGCACCGGCACCCTGACCCTATCGGGCACCAGCACCTACACCGGAACCACCACCATCAGCACCGGCACGCTGGAAGCCGCCAGCAGCGGCGCCCTGGGCAGCAGCACCGGCGCCACCACCGTGGCCAGCGGCGCCACCCTGCAGGTGGACAACGGCGTCACCATCGCCGATGCCCTGACCATCGCCGGCGCCGGCACGTCCAGCTCCGGCGCCATCAACCTGGCCTCCGGCAGCGCGACGCTGTCGGGCAACGTAACCTTGAGTGCCGCCAGCAGCATCTACGTCGGCGATACCGCCACCCTGACCCTGGGCGGGACGCTGGCCGGCGCCTTCACCCTCACCCACAACTTCGGCAACGGCGCGATCGTGCTGACCGCCAACAACAGCGCCGCGACCACCAACCTGAACATCCAGGTCGGCACGCTGTCGATCACCGACCAGACCAACCTGACCACCGGCACGCTGACCCTGAACATGGGCAACACCGGCGTGGGCGGCCTGCTGGTCACCGGCAGCAACGTCACCATCTCCAAGAACATCACGCTCGGCGCCAGCGGCGGCATCATCAGCAACGCCAACGCCCTGACCCTGTCCGGCAACATCACCGGCGGCGTCAGCAGCAACCTCAGCCACGTCATCAGCCTGACCAAGGTCGGCGCCGGCAAGCTGACCCTGTCCGGCACCAACACCTACACCAGCTCCACCGGCGCCCTGGGCGCCACCATGGTGTCCGCCGGCACCCTCAGCGTCACCAGCGCCGCCAACCTGGGCAGCACCACTATCAACGGTGCCGTCATCCTGAACGGTGGCGCGCTGGAGGTGACGGGCAGCAGCGTCACCCTCGCCAACGCCATTGTCCTCAGCGCCAACGGCACCATCAGCGCCACCAACAGCGCCACCCTGTCCGGCGTCATTTCCGGTTCCAAAAACCTGACCCTGAATGGTGTAGGCACGCTGACGCTCAGCGGCACCAACACCTACACCGGCACTACCACCATCATCGACGGCACCCTCAGCATCGCCGCCGCCACCAACCTGGGCAGCGGCAGCCTGACGTTGAATGGCGGCACGCTGGCGGTGACCGGAACCAGCGTCAGCCTGAGCCAAGCACTGGCCCTGGGCAGCAATGGCGGCACGATCAGCGATGCCAACGCCCTGACCCTGTCGGGCGTGGTCAGTGGATCGGGTGACCTGACGATGAACGACGGCGGTACCTTCACGCTGTCGGGCGCCAACACCTACACCGGCGATACGACGGTGCGCGATGCCACCTTGCGCATCGCCGCCGCCACCAACCTGGGCGGCAGCGCCCTGACGCTGAACGGTGGCACACTCACTGTCACCGGGGCCAGCGTCAGCCTGAGCCAGAATCTTAACATCTCCGTCAACAATGGCACCCTCAACACGGACAACAGCCTGACCCTGTCAGGTGCCGTCAATGGTTTCGGCAGCCTGTTCAAAGGTGGAACCGGTACCGTAACCCTGTCGGGCGACGGCAGTGGATATACCGAAACCACCTATGTGCAGGCGGGCACCCTGGCGCTGACCGGTTCGGTTGGCGGCGACGTCAACGTCCAGGACGGCGCCACCCTGGCCGGCACCGGCACCGTCGGCGGGAACCTGCGGGTCTATGGCGGCGGCACCTTGGCCCCCGGCGTCGAGGGCGTGAACAACGGCATCGGCACCCTGACCGTTACGGGCAACGTGAACCTGGGCGGCGCCCTGCAAATCCAGATCGCCGGCACATCCGGCAACAACGACGTCCTGAGCGTCGGCGGCAACGTCGTGCTGAACGACGGGTCGGGCAATGCCGGCACCCTGACGCTGAGCGCCGTCGGCGGCTACACGGTGGCGCTGGGCGACAGCTTCACCATCGTCAACAACACCGGCAGCGGCACCACCGACGCCACCGCCTTCGACAACCTGGACAGCGGCGGGCGCGCGGACCTCAGCGGCGGCAAAGCGCTGATCACCAACAGCGGCGGCACCGGCAACGATATCGTGGCCAGCGTCCTCAACGCCGCCCCGACCCTGACCACAACCCCGGCCAGCGCCCCCGGCTTCACCGAGGGCGGCAGTGCGGTATCCCTGTTCAGCGGTACCACCGTCAGCACGGTGGAGGCCGGCCAGAGCATCCACGCGCTGACGCTGACCGTCGGCGGCCTGGCCGATAGCACGTCGGAGGTGCTGACCGTCGACGGCACCGCCGTGATCCTGACCAATGGCACCAGCGTGACCACCAGCGCCAACGGCTATGCCGTCAGCGTCAGTGTGACCAGCGGCACCGCCACCGTCACCATCACCAAGGCCGGTGACTTCTCCGCCAGCGCTGCCCAGACCCTGGTCAACGGCCTCACCTACCAGAACACCAGCGACGATCCGACGGCCGGCAGCGGCCGCACCGTCACCCTCACCAGTGTTCAGGATAATGGCGGCACCGCCAACGGCGGCGCGGACACCACCACCCTGACCGCCAGCACCACCGTCACCATCATCCCGGTCAACAACAGCCCGACCCTGTCCAGCAGCGGCGCCACCTCCACCATCCCGGCCACGCCCATCAACACCACCAGCAACGCCGTCACCGTGTCCAGCATCCTGGGCGACGCCGGCTACGCCGATGTGGACGGCCATGGCGTCTCGGGCATCGCCATCACCGGGCTCTCCGGCGCCGGCACCTGGCAGTACACCACGGACGGCACGAACTGGTTCGGCGTCGGCACCGTTTCCACCAGCAGCGGCCTGCTGCTGAACAGCACCGCCCAGCTGCGTTATGTCCCCAATGGCAGCACCGCGGAAACCGCCACGCTGACCTTCAAGGGCTGGGACGAAACCAGCGGCACCGCCAGCAGCGGCAGCACGCGCCAGACGGCCGACACCACCACCAACGGCGGCGCCACCGCCTACTCGGCCAACAACGGCACGCTGAGCGTCGAGACGCAGGGCGCTGTGATGACGGCCGGCGGCTCCGTCACCTACGTCGAAGCCGGCACCGCCGGCGCCATCGACACCACCCTCACGGTCGCCGACGGCGCCACCAGCACCCTGACCAGCGCCACGGTGACCATCGGCAGCGTGGTAGCGGGCGACGTACTGACCTTCGTCAACACCGCCAACATCACCGGCAGCTACAACGCCAGCACCGGCGTGCTGACCCTGACCGGCAGCGACACGCTGGCCAACTACCAGGCGGCCCTGCGCAGCATCACCTTCAGCTCCACCAGCCAGGACCCGACCCTGGGCGGCACCCGCACCAGCCGTACCGTCACCTGGTCGGTGAACGACGGCATCGCCCCCTCCGCCGGCGTCACCAGCACGGTCAACATCACCGCCGTCAACGACGCGCCGACGTTCAGCACCACGCCCGCAACCAGCCCAGTCTTCACCGAGGGCGGCAGCGACGTGAGCCTGTTCAGCGGCACGACCATCAGCGCGATCGAGGCCGGCCAGAAGATCAGTGGCCTAACCCTGACCGTCGGCGGCCTGGCCGACGGCACGTCAGAGGTCCTATCCATTGATGGCCAGGACGTCACCCTGGTCGACGGCACCAGCGTCACCACCACCGCCAACGGTTATGGCGTCGCGGTCTCGGTGACCTCCGGCACCGCCACCGTCACCATCACCAAGTCGGGCGGCGCCACGGCAGCCGCCACCCAGACCCTGGTCGACGGCCTGACCTACAAGGACACCAGCAGCGACCCGACGGCCGGCAGCGGCCGCACCATCACCCTGACCGCCATCCAGGACAACGGCGGCACGGCCAACAGTGGCCACGACACCACCACCCTGACCGCCAGCACCACCGTCACGCTGCACCCGGTCAACCAGGCGCCGACCCTGACCACCACCCCGGCGACCAGCCCCACCTATGTCGAGGGCGCCAACGCCGTCGCGCTGTTCAGCGGCACAACCGTCAGCACCAGTGAGGCGAGCCAGAGTGTCCACGCCATCACCCTGACGGTGGGTGGCTTGGCCGATGGCGCCTCGGAAACCCTGAACATCGACGGCCAGAGCGTGGCGCTGACCAACGGCAACAGCGCCACCACCACGGCCAATGGTTATTCCGTCAGCGTTAGTGTTACCAGCGGCACCGCCAACGTCACCATCACCAAGGCCGGCGACTTCTCCGCCGGCGCCGCCCAGACCCTGGTCAACGGCCTGGCCTACCAGAACACCAGCGACGATCCGACGGCCGGCAGCGGCCGCACCGTCACCCTGACCAGCGTTCAGGATAATGGCGGCACCGCCAACGGCGGCGCGGACACCACCACGCTGACCGCCAGCACCACCGTCACCATCACCCCGGTCAACGACGCGCCCACCCTATCCAGCAGCGCCACCTCCATCATCCCGGCCACGCCCATCAACACGACCAGCACCGCCGTCACCGTGTCCAGCATCCTGGGCGACACCGGCTACGCCGACGTGGACGGCCACGGCGTCTCGGGCGTCGCCATCACTGGGCTCTCCGGTGCCGGCACCTGGCAGTATTCCACCGATGGCACGAACTGGTTCAGCGTCGGCACCGTTTCCACCAGCAGCGGCCTGCTGCTGAACAGCAGCGCCCAGCTGCGCTATGTGCCCAATGGCAGCACCGCGGAAACCGCCACGCTGACCTTCAAGGGCTGGGACGAAACCAGCGGCACCGCCAGCAGCGGCAGCACGCGCCAGACGGCCGACACCACCACCAACGGCGGCGCCACCGCCTATTCCACCAATAACGGCACGGTCAGTGTCGCGGCGCAGGGCGCGGTGATGACGGCTGGCGGCTCCGTCACCTATATCGAGGCCGGCACCGCCGGCGCCATCGACACCACCCTCACAGTCGCCGACAGCGCCACCAGCACCCTGACCAGCGCCACGGTGACCATCGGCAGCGTGGTGGCCGGCGACGTGCTGACCTTCGTCAACACCGCCAACATCACCGGCAGCTACAACGCCAGCACCGGCGTGCTGACCCTGACAGGCAGCGACACCCTGGCCAATTACCAGGCGGCCCTGCGCAGCATCACCTTCAGTTCCACCAGCCAAGACCCGACCCTGGCCGGCACCCGCACCAGCCGTACCGTCACCTGGTCGGTGAACGACGGCATCGCCCCGTCGGCCGCCGTCACCAGCACGGTCAACGTCACCGCCGTCAACGACGCACCCACCCTGACCGTTGCGGGCGCCCAGACCATCACCGACGTCCTGGGTCACGGCCTGAGCGTCAGCGTGGCCGACCCTGACGCCGGTACCGGCACCGAGACCGTGACCCTGGGCGCCGGCAAGGGCAACCTGGCGGTCACCGCCTCGGGCAGCGCCAGTGTCACCGGCAGCGGCACGGGCAGCGTCACCATCACCGGCACCCTGGCCGATGTGAACGCCACCCTGGCCAGCCTGACCTACACCACCACGGTGACCGCTAGCGACAGCGATACCATCACCATCGGTGTCAATGACGGCGGCAACACCGGCACCGGCGGTGCGCTGTCGGACAGCAAGACCATCGCAGTCACCCTGACCGGCAACGCCGCCCCCACCATCAGCGTGGCCGGCACGCAGAGCATCGCCGACACCAACAGCCATGCTATTACAGGCGTGGGCGTGACCGACGCCCTGGCGGGCAACACCGTCACGGCCACCGTGTCCGACCTGCAGGGCAACCTGGGCTTCACCGCTGCGGGGTCCGCCAGCGTCACGGGCGGCGGCACGGGCAGCGTCACCATCAGCGGCAGCCTGGCCGACGTGAACGCCACCCTGGCCACCCTGACCTACGCCACCACCGCGACGGCCACGGGAACGGATACCATCACCGTCACCGTCAATGACGGCGGCGGCAGCCTGATCGGCGGTGCGAAGTCCGAGACGCAGACCATCGCGGTGAACCTGACCGGCAACGACACGCCGTCCCTGGCCCTGCCGGGCGGGCAGAGCTATGTCGACCAGGCCAACCACGCCATCACCGGTGTGGCGATCACCGACGCGCTGCCGGGCGGCACCGTCACGGCCACCGTGTCCGACCTGCAGGGCAACCTCAGCTTCACCGCGTCGGGCGCCGCCAGTGTCACCGGCGGGGGCACGGGTAGCGTCACCATCACCGGCAGCCTGGCCGACGTGAACGCCACCCTGGCCACTCTGACCTACGCCACCACTCTATCGACCGCCGGCAGCGACACCATCACCGTCGCCGTCAACGATGGGGGCACAGCCCGCATCGGCGGCGCGAAGTCCACCAGCGGCACCATCGCCGTGGCCATCGCCACCAACGACACGCCGGTCCTGACCGTCGCGGGGGCGCAGGCCTACAACGATACCAACGCCCATGCCATCACCGGTGTCAGCGTCGCCGACACCTACGGCGGCACCATCACCGCCACCGTTTCCGACCTGCACGGCAACCTAGGCTTCACCGCGTCGGGGTCCGCCAGCGTCACCGGTACCGGCACGGGCAGCGTCACCATCACCGGCACCCTGGCCGACGTGAACGCCACCCTGGCCACCCTGACCTACGCCACCACCGCGACGGCCACGGGAACGGATACCATCACCGTCACCGTCAACGACGGCGGCGGCAGCCTGATCGGCGGCGCCAAGTCCGCCACCCAGACCATCGGGGTCAGCCTGATCGGCAATGACACGCCGGTCCTGACCGTGGCCGGAGCGCAGAGCTACAACGACACCAGCGCCCATGCCATCACCGGCGTCAGCATCAGCGACACCTTGCAGGGTGGCACGGTCACCGCCACCGTGGCTGATCTACACGGCAACCTCAGCTTCACCGCGTCGGGCGCCGCCAGTGTCACCGGCGGGGGCACGGGTAGCGTCACCATCACCGGCAGCCTGGCCGACGTGAACGCCACCCTGGCCACCCTGACCTACGCCACCACGGCCACCGCCACCGGCAGCGACACCATCACCGTCACTGTCAATGATGGCGGCACCGCCCGCATCGGCGGGGCCAAGTCCGCCGTCCAGACCATCGCGGTCAACCTGACCGGCAATGACACGCCGGTCCTGACCGTGGCTGGGGCGCAGAGCTACACCGACACCAACGTCCACGCCATCACCGGCGTCAGCGTCAGCGACAGCCTGCAGGGCAGCACCGTTACCGCCGCCCTGATCGCCACCCAGGGCAACATCTCCGTCACCGCCTCCGGCGGTGCCACGGTGTCGGGCAGCGGCAGCGGCGTGGTTTCCATCACCGGCAGCCTGGCCGACGTGAATGCCACCCTGGCCACGCTGAGCTACGCCACGACCGCCACAACCACGGGCGCGGACGTCCTGACCGTGGCGCTGAGCGATGGCGGCAGCAACCGCATCGGCGGCGCCAAGTCCACCGTGCAGACCATCACCATCAACCTGACGGGCAACGACACGCCGGTCCTGACCGTGGCCGGGGCGCAGAGCTATAACGACACCAACGCCCACGCCATCACGGGCGTCACCATCAGCGACAGCCTGACCGGCACCACGGTCACGGCCACGGTCACGGCCACCCAGGGCAACGTCGCCGCGACCGCGTCGGGCGCCGCCACCCTGGCCGGCAATGGCACGGGCAGCCTGACCATCACGGGCAGCCTGGCCGACGTGAACGCCACCCTGGCCAGCCTGACCTATGCCACCACCGCCACGGCCACGGGCAGCGACACCATCACTGTCACCGCCAACGACGGCGGCACCGCCCGCATCGGCGGGGCGAAGTCCACCGTCCAGACCATCGCGGTCAGCCTGACCGGCAACGACACCCCCGTGGTGACCGTGCCGGGGGCGCAGAGCTACAACGACACCGACGCCCATGCCATCACCGGCGTCAGCGTCAGCGACACCCTGTCGGGCAACGCGGTCACGGTGGCCCTGCTGGCCGGCAAGGGCAACGTCACGGTCACCGCCTCCGGCGGCGCCACGGTGTCGGGCAACGGCAGCGGCGTGGTTTCCATCACCGGCAGCGTGGCCGACGTGAACGCCACCCTTGCCAGCTTGACCTACGCCACCACCGCCACAGCCACGGACACCGACACCCTCACGGTGGCCATCAGCGATGGCGGCACCAGCCGCATCGGCGGCGTGAAGTCCGCCGTGCGCACGGTGGCCATCAGCCTGACCGGCAACGACACGCCCGTCCTGACCTTGCCGGGCGCCCAGAACCTGTCCGCCACCGGCAACCAGGCCATCACCGGCATCAGCGTCAGCGACACCCTGACCGGTAGCACCATCAGCGTTCTGGTGAAGGACGGCTTCGACGGGCAGCTGGTCATGGCGGCCTCCGGCGCCGCTACCCTGACCGGCAATGGCACCGGCACGGTCACCGTCCGCGGCAGCGTGGCCGACGTGAACGCCACCCTGGCCACCTTGAACCTGACCCCCGCCACCACCGGCAACGACATCATCACCGTGACCGTCAGCGACGGCGGCACGACCCGGGTGGGCGGCGCCAAGACGGCCAGCGGCATCATCGGCGTGACCATCAACCCCGTGGTGGTGCCGCAGCCCCCAGCCACGACGACCACGACGACCACAACCACGACCGCGACGGCACCGACAACCACGTCGACCAGCACCTTGATCGTGACGCCCACGGTGGCCGCGACCAGCACCGCGACGACCACCGTGGCCCTGACCCAAACGGTGGGCACGGGCAACGCCGGCGTCAGCGGCACCCCCAGCGCAGGCCTGACCGGCAACAGCGTCATCAGCACCAGCGCGACCAGCACAAGCACCAGCACGACGACAACGTCGACCGCCACCACCAGCATCATCACCGCGTTGGCGACCGACACCAGCACGTCGACCAGCACCAGCCGGTCGACGACCACCACAACGGCCACTGGCTCAACGACCGCCACCCCAACCACCACCGGCACAACCGCTGCCGGCACGACGACGGCCAGTGCGGCGCCCACGACCACCACGACGGCGACCTCGACCACCGGGGCCGCGACGACCGGAACGACGACCACCTCCGCCGCCACCATCAGCGCCGGCACCGGCGTGGTCGCCATCACCTCCGCCACCGGCGGCACCACCACGCTGACCCTGGCCAACCAGGTCAGCAACCAAGTGGTCACCGCCGGCCAGCAAGTGACCTTCCAGCTGCCGCAGGGCACCTTCCAGAGCAGCGACCCGCAGGTGACGCTGGAAGCACGGCAGGCCAATGGCGAACCGCTGCCCGCGTGGCTGACCTTCAACCCGGCCAACGGCACCTTCAGCGGCCAGCCGCCGGCGGGCGAAAACGGCAACGTCGCCATCACCGTCACGGCGCGCGACAGCAACGGCAACGTCGCCGAGGCCAAGTTCAACATGGCGGTGGGCCAGCAGCAGAACGGCACCGGCGGGCCTGGTGGTCAGGGTCCGGGGAACCGCGCCCCGCAGCAGCATGCCGCCAACGACCCGGCGATCGCCGTCCCCGCTGATCTCAACCCGGTGCAGTTGGCGGCCTATACCGGCCGTGACGTGGCAGCCCAGGATCTGGCCGCCAAGATCGCCAACGGCCCCGGCAAGGTGCCGGCGGGCAAGCTGTCGCTGACGGCACAGCTTCAGGCCGCCGCCCAGGCGCAGAAGGCCGTCGGCTTCGGTACCGGCACCTTTGGCGTCCCGCACCACGGCATCGTCGACGACACCGTGTCCCTTCTCGCCAGTTTGCTGGACGTGTTCGGCGGCACCGCCCCGCAGCACGGCCCGGCCCTTCCCGCCCACCACGCTTCCACCACCACGACCGCCTGAGGCTACATGACGTCCTTGCCTTATTCCGCGCCGGCGCGGCGCACCCGCCCGCGTACTGTGGCGACGCCCATTGTCGCCGGAGCCTTGGTGGCCTTGCTGGCGGGGTGTTCCGTCACCCCCCGCCCCTTGACGTCGGATGAGAACCAGACCCGCGCCACCGAGGCGCTGAAGCTCGTCCGCGACCGCATTGATCCGGTGACGGTCGCCGTCTCCCTGGACGAGGCCATCGCCCGGGCGGTCAAGTACAACCTGGACCACCGGCTGGCGCTGATGGACCAGGCCATCGCCAACCGCCAGATCGACGTATCGCGCTGGGACCTGCTGCCCAAGCTGGTGGTGGACGGCGGGCTGACGGCGCGCAGCAACGAACTGGCCTCGTCCTCCTACTCCATCCTGACCGGCAAGCAGTCGCTGGAACCCTCGATCTCAAGCGACCGCCGCTCCGGCACCGCCGACCTGCAGCTGAGCTGGAGCGTCCTGGACTTCGGCATCAGCTATTACCAGGCCCGGCAGAACGGCGACCGGGCCCTGGCCACGGCTGAGAAGCGCCGCTCAGCGGTCAACAGCATCGTGCAGCAGGTCCGCGCCGCCTACTGGCAGGCCGTGGCGGCTGAGAAGATCGGCGACCGCATCAACCCCATCCTGGCCGATGCCCGCCAGGCCCTGGAAGACACCCGGCAGGTGGAGAAGCAGCGCCTGAAGCCCATGCTGGACGTGCTGCGGGATGAGAAGGCGACCATCGACATCATCCGCCAGCTGGAGAACCTGCAGGCCGACCTGGCGCTGGCCAAGACCCAATTGGCGGCCTTGATGGGCCTGCCCCCGGGGACGCCCTACCAGCTGGTGTTGCCGGACAACCCGACCGCCCTGCCGGAGATGAAAACCGCCATCACCGAGCTGGAACACACGGCCCTGATCAACCGCCCGGAATTGCGCGAGCAGGCGTACAACCGCCGCATCGCCACGGACGAGGTGCACAAGGCCTTCCTGAAGCTGTTCCCCAACCTGTCCATCCAGGGCGGTCTGGACTATGACAGCAACTCCTTCCTGGTGAACCAGCGATGGGCCGAGGGGGGCTTGCGCCTGTCCTGGGGCCTGGTGAACCTGCTGGCCGGCAATGACTTCATGGGCCTGGCGGAGACGCAGCGCGACCAGGCCGAGGTGCGCAACCTTGCCCTCTCCATGGCCGTCCTGACCCAAGTGAACGTGGCCTGGCAGCAGTTGGGCCGCGCCCGCACCCAGTACCTGGAGGCGTCCGAACTGGACAACATCGAGGGCCGCATCTACGACCAGGTACTGGCGCAGCAGGAAAACAGCGCCGCCGGCAAGGTGGACCGCGTCCGCGCGTCCGCGTCGCGCATCGTGGCGGAACTGACCCGTGCCCGGGCCTACGCCGACATGCAGAACGCGCTGGCGTCACTGTACGTTTCGGTCGGCATCGATCCGCTGCCCCAGGCCGTGCCGGACTATTCGTTGAAGACCCTGACCGCCGCGGTGTCCACGGTGAACCGCCGTATCGAGAGCGGCATGTTCGGTGCCGAGGCGTCGGTCTCCGCCGAGACGCCGACACTGGACGACCCCGGCAAGGCCTTGACGCAGTAACTCCAGAGAGCCATAGCCAAAGCGGCGCCGGGCGGGGATCCTCCCTCCCGGCCCGTCTTGTTTCGGCGACCGTCCAACGCCGGCCTTTGCAACGAACCCCTTGCAACGAACAGCGAGTCCGCCCCTTGTTCCGCCCCCGGTTCAGCCTGATCCTGCCCGCGCTTCTTCTCGGCCTGTCCGTCACGGCCCACGGCGCCGACACCATGCCCGAGATCCGCGCCCAGTTGGTGCCCAAGCGCAGCACGGTGCTGTCGTCGCAAATCGCCGCCCAGATCTCGGAACTGCCGTTGCGAGAGGGCGACAGTTTCAGCGAGGGGCAAAAGCTGGTGGCCTTCGACTGCGGCATCCAGAGGGCGCGCCAGGCCAAGGCCAACGCCCAGGAGACTGCGACCCGCAAGACCTATGAGGTCAAGAGCAAGCTGAACACGCTGAATTCCATCGGCGTATTGGAAGTGGAAACGGCGGCGGCGGAGCACGCCATGGCCGAAGCCGAACAGCAGATGGCGCGCGAGGTCGCGTCGCATTGCGTGGTCACCGCCCCCTTCGCCGGCCGCATGGGGCCGGTGGACGTGAAACGCTTCCAATCCGTGGCGGAAGGGCAGAAACTGCTTGAGATCCTGGACCCGACGGAACTGGAGGCGGAAATGCTGGTACCGTCGTCGTGGCTGAAGTGGCTGAAGCCGGGTTTCGCACTGGAAATCGGCATTGAGGAAACGGGCCGCAAGTACCCGGCCAAGGTCGCCCGCCTGTCGCCGCGCATCGATCCCGTCTCGCAGAGCATCCGGGTCTTCGCCATCATCGACGGCAAATTCCCGGAGCTGCTGCCGGGCATGAGCGGCCGCGCCATCGTCGCGGCTCCGAATTGAGGACAGGGTGATGCGCGTCGTGCCCCCCACCCCGGAGGAACCGCCCCAGCGTCCGGATGCGGCCGAACTGGCCGGCCGGCAGCTGTTCGGCTTGACTACCCTGCTGCAGTTGCAGAAGCGCGCGCGGCATACCCGCACCGAGCAGGAACTGGGCTTCCTGATGGTGAATGACACCTTCAGCCTGGTGCGCTATCGCCAGGCGCTGGCCTGGCAGCGGACGGAGCGGGGCGACGGCGCGGTGCTGGCCGTATCGGGCTTGTCCTCCGTGGATGCCGACAGCCCCTATGCCCGCTACGCCTGCCGCCTTCTGGTGGCCCATGGCGATTCCGCCGCGATCAAGGAACTGACCACGGCCGATCTGGCCCCGGATCTGGCCGAGGAGTGGCCGGAGTACCTGCCGGCCCACGGCCTGTGGCTGCCGCTGACGGCACCGGATGAGCGGTCCCTGGGGGGACTGTTGCTGGCCCGGGAAGAGCCGTGGACGGATGGCGAGCGCGTGCTGCTGGAAAATCTGGGTGATGCCTACGCCCATGCCTGGGGCGGCTTGGTCCGGCAGCAGCGGCGCTGGCATCGCGACGCCGCCCGGCTGAAGTCGCTGCGTACCCTGGGCTATGTCGCGGCGGGCTTGGTGGCCCTGTCGCTGTTCCCTGTGCGCCTGTCGGCCCTGGCGCCGGCGGAGGTCATCCCCCAGGCCCCGACCGTGGTGCGGGCCCCATTCGACGGCGTGGTCGACAAGTTCCTGGTGACGCCCAACCAGCCGGTGACCGAGGACCAGCCCCTGTTCCAGCTGGACCCGGTGCGGCTGCAGAATCGCCTGGACGTGGCCCAGGCCACCCTGGAAGCGGCGGAGGCGGAGTACCGCCAGACCGCGCAGCAGGCCGTGTTCGATGAAAAGGCCAAGGGCCAGTTGGTGGTGCTGCAGGGCAAGCGCGACCAGGCCATGGCGGAGGTCACCTACGTCCAGGATCTGCTGAAGCGCATCGTCGTGCATGCGCCGCGCGCCGGCCTGGCCGTGTTCACCGACGTCAACGACTGGATTGGACGGCCGGTCACGCAGGGCGAGCGCATCCTGATGGTGGCGGAGCCCAAGGACGTGGAGCTGGAGATCAAGCTGCCGGTGGCCGACGCCATCGCCATGGACACGGGCGACCCTGTGTCGCTGTTCCTGAACATCGACCCGCAGCATCCGCTGGACGCCACCGTGCGGCTGGCGGCCTATCAGCCCGAGGTGGGCACGGACGGCATCGCGGCTTATCGCCTGAAGGCGCGGTTCAACGATGGCCAATCCCCCGTGCGCATCGGCCTGCAGGGTACAGCCAAGATCTATGGCCAGCGCACCACCCTGTTCTATTATCTGTTCCGCCGCCCGTTGGCGGCGCTGCGTCAGCGGCTGGGTGTCTGATGAGCGGTGAGGTTCCGGACGCCGTGCCCGCGTCGGTGGACGCCCCGCCCATGCGCTTGGCCCCCTTGCGCGAGGAACTGACCCTGCTGGCCGGGCCGGCCCTGGCGGATGGGTCGCCCAGTTGGACGCTGCATGACCAAGTGGCCGGACGCTTCTATCGGCTGGGCTGGCTGGAGTTCGAGATCCTGCGCCGATGGCATCTGGAGGTGCCGCAGGCCATCGCCGCCGATGTCGCATCCAACACCACGCTGCGCGTCACCGCCGACGATGTCATGGCCGTCTCGCAGTTCCTGGCGCTGAACAACCTGTTGCAGCGCCATGGGCCGCAGGCGGTATCGACCCTCATGCGTCAGGCGGAGATGCGCAAGCCCGGCTTGTGGCAGTGGCTGCTGAAGAACTACCTGTTCTTCCGTGTGCCGCTGGTAAAGCCGGACCGTTTCCTGACCCAGGCCCTACCCTATGTATCCTGGATCTTCACCCGCGGTTTCTTCCTGGTGACGCTGGCCGCCGCCTTATTGGGCATCTACCTGGTGACCCGGCAGTGGGACCAGTTCCGCACCACCTTCGTCAGCTTCCTCTCCCCCTCCGGCCTCATCACCGGCGCCGTCGGCCTGGCCGTGGCCAAGGTGGTGCATGAGCTGGGGCACGCCCTGACCGCCAAGCGCTATGGCTGCCGGGTGCAGACCATGGGCATCGCCTTCATGGTCATGTACCCGCTGCTCTACACCGATGTCAGCGACGCCTGGCGGCTGCCCAACCGGCGCCAGCGCCTGGCCATCGGCGTGGCCGGCATGGGTGCGGAACTGACGCTGGCCGCCTATGCCACGCTGGCCTGGTCCTTCCTGCCGGAAGGGCCGGTGAAGGCCGCCGCCTTCCTGCTGGCCACCACCAGCTGGATCATGACCGTGCTGGTCAACACCAGCCCCTTCATGCGCTTCGACGGATATTTCCTGCTGTCGGACCTGCTGGACGTGCCCAACCTGCATGACCGCGCCTTCGCGCTGGGCCGCTGGTGGCTGCGCGAGCGGCTGTTCCATCTCGGGGAACCGGTGCCGGAGGAGCTGCCGGCCAGGCGCCGCACTCTGTTGATCGCGTTGGCCTTGGCGACCTGGATTTACCGCTTCACCCTGTTCGTCGGCATCGCGGCCCTGGTCTACCACCTGTTCTTCAAGGTGCTGGGCATCATCCTGTTCCTGGTGGAGGTGTGGTGGTTCATCCTGCGCCCGCCCCTGAACGAGGTGCGGGAATGGATACGGCGGCGGGGAACCATGACCTGGAACCGCCGCTCCGCCACCACGGCGGCCGTGGCGCTGGGCCTGCTGGCCCTTGCCGTCATCCCCTGGCGCAGCACGGTGACGGCGCCGGCTGTCCTGCGCGCCGCGCAGGAGATGGAGATTTTCCTGGACCAGCCAGGGCGGATGGACGCCGTGCTGGTCAAGGCCGGCCAGAGCGTGGCGGCGGGCCAAGTGCTGTTCCGCCTGAGCTCCCCCGACCTGGACTATAAGCTGGCCAGCCAGCGCCAGAAGATCCAGACGCTGCAGTGGGAAGCCGCCTATCGCGGCGGCGCCGCCGTTGACCCCAAACGCCAGCGCATCGCGGCGCAGGAGCTGGAGACCGCGCAGGCCGAATTGCGCGGGCTGGAGGCGGAAAAGGCCAAGCTGACCGTGACCGCCCCCTTCGCCGGCATCATGGCCGAGGTGACGGAGCCGCTGTCGCCCGGCGAATGGCTGCCGGCGAAGGAGCGGCTGGGCCTGCTGCTGGACCCGGCGCATCCCATGATCGAGGCCTATGTGCGCGAGGCCGACCTGCACCGCGTGGCCGTGGGTGACGAGGGCCGCTTTCGCCCCGACCAGACCGTGACCAGCGCCGTGGACGGCCACATCCAGGATATCGACGACACCAGCACCCGCGTACTGACCCGGCGCTATCTGGCCAGCACCTATGGCGGCGACATCGCGGCACGCGAGGACAGCCAGCACCAGCTGGTGCCTGAGGAATCGCTGTACCGCGTGCTGATCGCCCCGGCCAAGGACACCACCCCGGCCACCCTGGAGCGGGGCCGCGTGACGCTGGAAGGCGTGCGCGAAAGCCTGCTGGGCAGCCTGTGGCGCCGCACCGTGGCCATCCTGCTGCGCGAAGGCAGCTTCTGAACGCCAACCGCCGACCCCGCCCCTTTGAGAAGCCTCACACCATGACCAACCGCCCCACGCTTCCCCTTTTCTACAAGCAGCCGCGACTGATGCAGGCCGCCGTGGACGAGGCCATGTCATTGCGCGTTCCAACCCATTACGGGTTCGCCGCCGGGGCGCACGCGGTTCCCCTGGTGATGGGCGAGTTCGCCGCCGCCTGCCGGTCCATCCCCATCCTGTTCGCCGGCGAAGCCGCGGCCCCCATCGCCCTGCTGGGCCTGCGTGAAGGACAGAATCTGTTCGTGCACGCCGATGGCCGCTGGGATGAGGACGCCTACATCCCGGCCTACGTCCGCCGCTATCCCTTCATCTTCCTGGAGGACACGGAGGCGGACCAACTGACCTTGTGCGTGGACGAGGCTGCGGACGCCGTGGTGGCGGGAACGGAAAACCCTTTCTTCGTGAACGGCGCGCCCACCGACCTGACGCTTCAGGCCCTGGATTTCGCGCGCCAGTACCAGGCATCGCACGCGCTGACCATGGACTTCGTCACGGCCCTGCTCGAAGGCGACCTGCTGACCGAGCGGCGGGCGGACATCACCTTGCCCTCCGGCGAGACGCCCAGCCTGTCCGGCTTCCGCGTCATCGACGAGGAAAAGCTGAACCGGCTACCGGCGGAAACGTTGGCAGATTGGCGCGACAAGGGCTGGCTGGCGGCGGCCTACGCCCACCTCATCTCCCTCAACGACTGGTCGGCGCTGATGCGGCGGGCCGGGTGACGCCGAGTGATGGACGGACTGCTGCCGCAGGAGATCGAACCGCCAACGCCGGAGATGGAAAGGCTGACCTCGCGGATGGTGCTGTCCATCCTGCCGCAGCTGATGGCCTATCTGGCCGACATCCGCGCGCTGGTGGACGCGGAGCTGCAGCCCGCGCTGCAGCCGGTCAGCCCGGTCAAGCCGTATCCCCTGGGCCGCTGTGAGGAGATCACGCGGGCGGCCATGGCCATCCTGGGCCGGCGCTTGCGCGAGCCTGCCCATCCGGTGGAGCACGCCCTCGCCTCCTTCCTTCGCCAGGGCGGCCGCATTCGCACCATCTGGGGCGCGCTGCGCGGCACCTATTTCCAGAACGCCTTCCAGATCGGCAGCCTGTACGCCGACGTGGCCAACGACACGGTCGTCATCACCAAGCCCAAGGTCGAAATCCTGCCGGTACGGGAGTGCGGGCTGGTGCCCATACGGGACATCGCCCATTTCATCGAGATTGCCGGCACGTATTGGGGCGGGGAGATCTACCCCAACTTGGTGATCCCTGACCTCGCCCCCCTGTTCCCCATGATCAGCCGCGTTCCCCACCAGTCCGTCCGGCCGCAGATGGGGTGCGACTACATGATCGACCTGTTCCGCCGGGATCAATTCCGCGGGCCGGAGGCCTTCCTGGCCAGCGCCCCACCGCCCCCGCCCGAGGTGGTGGAGGAACTGCGCAGCCTCTGCCCCGAAACCATACGCCATGTCACCCCCGACAGCGGCCGGGACCTGGCCGTCGCCGCCTGCCGACGGGCGCGGGACATCCGGGCGGACAATGCATGGCGGGACCGCCTGGTCCTGGACCTGTTGAGCATCAAGCGGCTGTGAAAGCCGCCGCCCCCGCCTCTCGTACTACCAATCGGTCATGGTCGCGGACGGGTCCCTGCGCTAGGCTTTCCCGATAATAAGATCGGGAGGAGTCCATGATGCGCGTAACGCGGTCCCTGCTGGCGATGACGGCCCTGCTGGGGCTGGGAATGGCGCCGGCATCGGCTGGTGCCGCGGAACCCAAGGCCAAGGGGGAGCATCATCCCCGTTACGACTATCCCACCGCCGTGCGCGCCGACTATGTCATCGGCTGCCTGGCGTCCAACGGCTTCAAACACGAGCTGCTGGGCAAATGCGCCTGTGGCATCGACACCATCGCCGACATGATGCCCTACGACGATTATGAGAAGGCGGACACGATCCTGCGCATGCAACAGGGCGGCCTGGGCGACCGGGGGGCCATGTTCCGCGACACTCCGATCGCCAAGGACGAGGTGGAAAAGCTGCGCCGCGCCCAGGCCGAGGTCAACCTGCGCTGCACGTGAGGGCCGGCGCCCCATCCGTCTTGCGCCGCCCCCCGGCCCGCGCCACAATCCGGCCGACCATTGCGGGGGAAAATAGACGGTGAAATACCATCCGGAGGCGCTGGACCCCATCGTCGGCTTCCTGCGCGACATCGGCTTCACGGTGACGTACGGCGCGGGAGCGCAAGGCGGCTTCCTCCCCGGCGTCAACATCGCGGCCGGCATCCTCCATGTGGATCCTGAGACGCTGGTGGGCCCCGGCGACCTGCTGCACGAGGCCGGGCATATGGCCATCCTGCCCCGCCGCCTGCACGCCCAGTTGGGACGGGATCTGGAGGCCGACATGCGCGCCGCCATCGCCGCCGAGGCCGGACCCGGCCTGCCGGCCGATCCCCTGCTGTCCGTGCCCCTGCAGCAGGGCGAACTGATGGCCCAGGCCTGGTCCTACGCCGCAGCCCTGCATCTGGGCGTGCCGCTGGAATGCATCTTCTTCCCCGGTTCCTACCACGTCGACGCGTATGAAGGCCCGCATCCCATGCAGCGGTGGCTGGAGGCCGGCACCCACCACGGACTGGCCGGGCTGGCGCGCGTGGGCATGACCGGCTTCACCGGCGTCTTCGCCCTGATGGATGACAACAGCCTACCCCCCTTTCCCCGGATGAGCCGGTGGGTACAGGCGTGAGGGATCAAAGGGCCGCGAATTCGGATCGCAGGAAGGCGAACACCTGATCCGCAGCCGCCGGGGTGCCATACCGCCGACCCGCCGGCGTGGGGTTCATATCGGTGCGAACCTGCGGCCGCAGGCGCTTACACCTCCACCCGGGCGATGCCACGAGGCGTGAGGGTGGATCGACGGTAACGCCGAACACGGTCGGCGGCTGTGGCATCCCGTTTGGGCTTGGTGGCCATGGCATCTCCTGACCACGCCAATTTAGCGTAACCGGATTACGGCCCCAAGCTCACCCTCACCCCTTGTCATCGCCCTGGAAGGTGTGGCTGAAGGTGGCGTCGGTGCTGTCGCGCACGGTCGCTGACAGGGGACCCTGGGGGTTATAGCTGAAGGTGATGGCCGGATCCTCGCTCAAGGAAATGTCGGCCTCCAGCTGGAAAACCAAGGCGTCACCGCTTTTGACCGTGATGTCGCGGATGAAGCGCGCGGGCGTGTAGTTGCGGGTCACCTGGTCCATCTGCATGCCGTTGTAATTGGGATGGCTGATCAGCAGCTGGGCGGTGACCGCCCCCTTGGGCAGGCCGGCCGGGCCCTCGGTCACAGTTTTCAGCCGCATCTGGCCCAGGCGCTCCATGGCCAGGGCGGCGTCCTTGGTGGCCGGGGCGGAGCAGCCGCCAGCGGCCTTGATATAGCGCTCCGTCACGAACCAATGCCCGTCCGTCGTTTCCGCCACGGCATGCATATGGGTATAGGCATCCACCCGGATGCGGGTCTTCACCTGCGCCGGTACGGCAGCGGGCCCGAAATGAAAAGTGCCGACCAAGGGTGCCGGGTTGTTATCCACCACCAAGTAGAGGGCCTTCAGCGGCAACTTGGGATCCAGGGTCACAGTCACCGGCACCAGGGCCGCGTCCATGGCCCGGTCCGGCGCCTCCAGCGCGATCTGCCCCTTGGCGGGGGTCAGGGTGTGGGCGTTGAACAGGGTCTGGCGCAGATCCTGCCATCGGGCGGCGTCGGCCGCCGGGTCCTCTGCCCGGGCGAGAAGCGGGGCGGCCAGGATTGACAGCAGGACCAACGCGAACAGGCGGGACTTCATGACGGATCCTCCCACTCCAACTGCTTGAAGGCGGTGACGGCGTTGCGGCCGTTATAGGCGTCGAACAGTTTCCAGCGGCCCCGTTCCGACCGCGCCACCGTGGTGGCGGCGGCATCAATGTCCCCGCCGTTTTTCAGCAAGGCCCGGACATCGCGGGCCAGCGTGGTGAGGTAACGTTCCTCATCCGCCGCGCCGGCCGGCCAGGGCAGCTGGGCGGGGCCGTGGCCTGGCACGACGCGCACCGCCGGCAGGGCCTTCAGCTGGCCCAACACCGTCAGCCAGCCGGTCAGGCTGCCGTCCAGCGCCGGGATGCGCTCCTGGAACAGCAGATCGCCGGCCCACAGGGTGCGCGTCTGCCCATCATACACCGTCAGGTCGCTGTCGGTATGGGCGGCGCCATAGGCCGTCACATGCAGCACACGGCCGCCTAGGTCGATGTCGGCGCTGGTGTCCACAGCTTGAGTGGGCGCCAGCGCGTCGCCAGCCTGGACCGGGTCACCACCCAGGATGCGGGCCAGGCCCTGGCGGTAGTAGCCCCCCCGCTCCCCCCAGGCGGCGGCGAAGCGGGTATGGGCGACCACCACCGGATGGTCCAGCGCGAACGCCGCGGCGCCCAGCACATGGTCGGGGTGGACGTGGGTGTAGATCAGATAACGGATGGGCAGGCCTGTCTTGGCCTTGATCTGCGCCCGCAACCGGGCGCCATCCCCGGCACTGCCACCCGGATCGATGACGGCCACGGCGTCATGGCCGACGATGAAGCCGATGTTGGCGATGGCATCGTCATTGGCGGCGGTGGCGTCCTGCACCACGCCGGGACGCACGTAGACGCCGGGCGCCACTTGAATGAGAGGGGCATCCCTCGCCCACAGAGGCGCCGGCAGCGCCAAACCGGCCGCCACGCAGAAGAGAAATCCGGCCCGGATCAGGATTCGGCGGGCCATGCCTCCCCCACGGGAGCCGGCAGTGGCCCATATTGGCGATAGATGAACTTCGCCGGCGCCTCACCACGCGCCCGCACCGCCGCCAGCATGACGCCGTGGTCGGGCGACAGGGCGCAGGCGGGATCGGTGCGGCCGGCATCGCCGGTCAGGGCGAAGGCTTGGCAGCGGCAGCCGCCCCAGTCCACCTCCCGCCGCTCGCACCCCTGGCAGGGTTCCGGCATCCAGGCGGTGCCGCGATAGCGGTTGAAAGCCTCGCTGTCGTACCAGGCCGCGGCCAGCGAGCCAGTGGCGACCGAGGGCCAATCGAAGCCGGGCAGCGTTTCCGCCGCATGGCAGGGCAAGGCGAGGCCGGCGGGGGAGATGTTCATGAACCGCCGGGCCCAGCCACCCATGCAGGCCTTGGGGCGGGCGGCGTAATAGTCCGGCGGCACATAGTCGATGACCATGCGGCCCTTCAGCCGCGCCCGCGCCGCCTCCACCGTCGCCGTGGCCGCGTCCAGCTGCGCCCGGCTGGGCAGCAGGGCGTCACGGTTCATCAAGCTCCAGCCGTAATACTGGACATGGGCGACCTCGATGCGGCCCGCCCCCAGCTCCAGCCCCAGGTCTATCATCTGCGGCAGGCGGTCCAGGTTCTGGCGGTGGACGACGAAGTTCAAGGTCAGGGGCAGGCCGGCCGCCGTCACCAGCCCGGCCAGCGCCAGCTTGCGCGCCTGGGCGCCCGGCATGCCACCGATCCGCTCAGCACTCTCCACCTCCACGTCCTGAAAGCTCAACTGCACATGGTCCAGGCCGGCGTCGGCCAGCACGGCCAGCGACGCCCCGTCCAGCAACACGCCGGAGGTGATGAGGTTGGTGTAGAGGCCCAGGCTGGCGGCATGACGCACCAGGTCGGGCAGATCCTTGCGGGCCGTGGGCTCCCCGCCCGAGAAGTGCACCTGCAGGATACCCAGGGCGGCGGCCTCACCCAGCACACGCTTCCACGTGGCGGTGTCCATCTCCTCCCCCGCCCGCTGCAGCTCCACGGGGTTGGAGCAATAGGGGCAGCGCAGCGGGCAGCGGTGGGTCAGCTCCATCAGCAGGCCCATCGGCGCCTCCACCGGGGGCGACACGGCCCCAGGCCCGGCCGTAGGAGAGGAAGCGGGGCTCATAGCAGGACCACGCCTTTCTCGGCCAGATCGCGCAGCATGCCAGCCACGTCGCCCGCCATCTCGTCCCGCGGCACGTCGAAGCGGGTGGCCAAGTCGTCGATGATGGCCCCCAGGCTGCGCTGGCCATCCACCAGCTTCAGGATTTCGGTGGCCGCCTCATCCGGCAGGAAGAGTCGTTCCGGTGCCAAAACCATCCAGCTTTTGCGGGTGTCATCGAAGCGGAACTTCACGCCCCGGGCAAAGCGCGGCACCGACGCCTCGCCCACCGCTTCCCTGGTCGCGGCATCGGTCATCGCCGCCGTCCTTCCGGCATGAAGGCGCCCGGCGGGATATAGCCGGGCTCGACATAGGCGAAGTGCAGGGCGTCCAGTTGCGCCCACAGGATGTTGCACTTCTCCGTCAGGGCGGCGATGGCGGCCCGCTGCTGCTCCGCCGTGCGGGCATGTTCCTTCACATAGGCCAGGGCGAAATCCACGTCGCGCGGCGCCTGGGTCAGGCGCGGGGTGAAGTAGGCCAGGGTTTCCTGGGTGATGAAGTCGTAATTGGCCAGCATGCCGGACACACGCTCGGCGATGATGGTGGGAGAAAACATCTCGGTGAGGGAGGAGGCCACCGCTTCCAGCACGCTGCGGTCCCGCACCAGGGAAACATAGGCGTCCACGGCGAAGCGGGTGGCCGGCAGGATGCCGACGGTGGACTGGACGTAGTCGCGGTCCAGCCCCACGCCGGTGGCCAGGCGCAACCAGCGCTCGATGCCGCCGTTGGCGGGGGTGTCGGCCCCGGGGAAGCCGTCGTGGTCCTCCAGCCGGCTGCGCCAAAGGCGGCGCAGATCCGGCGTGGGCAGGCGGGACAGCAGCACCGCGTCCTTGGCCGGGATACGGCTTTGATAATAATAACGGTTCAGGGCCCAGGCCTGGACCTGCCCCCGGTTCAGCGCGCCGCTGTGCAGCAGCTTATGGAAGGGGTGCAGGTTGTGATAGCGCTCCGCCCCGACGGCGCGCAACGCCGCCTCCAACTCTTCCGGCGATAGGACGCGATCCTGCGGCTCAGCGGTCATAAGGCGATTTCCATTCCGTCGTAGGCCACCTCCCATCCCGCTTGGTCCACCACCCGGCGCTGCGGGCTGTCGTCCATCAGGATGGGATTGGAATTGTTGATGTGGATAAAGACACGGCGGCGAACATCCAGGCCGGCGAAGGCGGCGAGGGTGGCGTCCACGCTCATGTGTCCCATGCGCAGGCCGGTCTTTTTCCCAAGGCCGGCGTCGATCATTTCGGTATCGGTATAAAGTGTTCCATCAAAGAACACCAACTCGGCACCGCGCAAGCGGTCCGCCAGCGCCGCCGTCATCGCGGCACAGCCGGGGATGAAGAAGAAACGGCGTTCGCCGTCATCCAACGCCACGCCCACCGTGTCCTCCCCCTCCACGATGGGGGGTGGATCGTCGTGGCCCTCCAGGTATAGCGGCACCTTGCCGGGCACGGGAAACAGCTCGATCCACAGCCCACTTTCCGCGCCGCCAATGCCGCCCCCGGTCAGGGGCACGCGCTCGTTCAACGGCAGCGCGCGTCGCGCCACCACATCACGGGCCAGCACTTCGAAGATCGGATTGGCGTCCAGAATGCCCAGGGTACGGGCGGTGCCGTGGAGGGTGAAAGGCTGGCGTTCCCGCAAATTCAGCAAGCCGGCGATGACGTCCACATCTCCGCCACTCAGCACTACCCCCGCAATGGGGGTAGAGCGCAGGCCGTGGCTGGGGTGGAGCGCTGGATTGGCGGCGATCTGCTGCCGTAGGTCGGGTGACGCATTCAGCAGAAACCAATCCCGACCATCGCGGCTGACGGCCAGCGAGGCCTGGGTGCGGGGCCGTACCGCCGGATCACCGGCGCGGGCCCGCCGGCAGGCCTCGGCATGCGAGTTCCATTGAGGAAACCCGCCACCGGCCGCCGCGCCGAGAACAAGGATATGCATGGGTCCTTAGGCGCCAAGCCAAAGCACGGGGGGCCGTCGCGGCCGTCCGGACCCAACGCCCGGAAGACCAGCGGCGGCCCCAAGTCGTTGAATTGCTTATTTCACTTCCGCGCAAGCGTAGCAGTTGATTTCCATGCCCAGCGCGATTTCAACGATCTTCGGAGTCTTCCAGCTCATAACATTTCCTCCGGTTTTGAGGGGCGGCCACATGTCCGCTCCTGTATTTAAAATAATTCTAAATTGCCTTTCCGTCAAGGGACCAGCCGATGCCGCACCTACGCGCTCCCTCATCCCTTGGGCGCAGACAGGCGCGTTGCGACACCTGAGGCTTTAAGCTTCGCGCGCCTTCGGCTGTTCCGCCGATTGAGCGCCGGCGCTGTCAGACGAACGCGGGCTTGTTAGAAGAACGCGATGGCACCCGCGGCGATCGTATCCTCTTGCGCCTTGTTGCCGCCGTGGGCCGTGGCGGTGGTGTGGGCATACTCACAGATCAGGTTGACCCAACTGGTCAGCTTATATTTGCAGCCGGCGGCCCAGGACTCGTTGGTCTTCACCAGCAAGGGGTTGACCTCGCCCGAGGCCAGGCCCAGGCGGCTCAGCCCATAGCTGCCGGATAGGGTGAACCTCTTGAAGAAGGTGTAGCTGCCCTGGACGTAGTAGCCGTCCGAACTGCGCGCCTGGCCGGCGGCGCTGACGCCGTCAAAGAACAGGCCGGTGGTCCCCAGCGCGTCGCCGGTGTAGCCATAGGCCACCAGCTCGGCATCCGCGACGTCGATCTTGGCGCCGAAGTCCCAGCCGGTGCCCCGCACGCTGCGTCCCTGAGGCAGCGCCTCGGCAGCCGACACGCTCTTCAAATCCTGAGTGACGACGTTGGCCCATAGCTGGGCCTTCAGCAAGCTGCTGGCGTCGGTCGGCAGCTCATAGTTGACACCGGCCTGGATCTGCGGATCGTCATGGGCGGACAGGGTGCCCGATTGGCCGGAGAAGTTGAAGGCGTCCAGCGGCTGGAAGATGCCGACCGAAGCGGTGAAGCCGCTGAACTTGGGCGTGGTGTAGGTGATCTGGGGCATGAAGTCGGTGTAGACGTAGCCGATGCCGATGCGTCCCAGCGAGGTGTTGGACGGCGCCACGTTGCCGCCGGTCGATCCCACGCCGAACAGGGTGAAGTCGTTCAGGATCGCCTGCTGGCCGAACAGTCCGATGTCGCGACCCACCTTGACCGTGCCCATGCTGGGCGTGCCCACCGTCAGGTACTGCTGGCGGAAGTCGATGCCCGACGTCGCCAGGGCATGCGCGGCGCCGGCGGAGTTGGCCCCCCCGACCCCCGACACGCTGTTCAGGCCCGGGTACAGGCCGAAATGGGCGACGATATCGAAGCCTTCCTGCTGGGTCTTCAGCTCCACGGCGAAGTTGCCGGGCAGCAGACCGTTGCGGATGGAGGAGTTCTCGCTGCTGCCCACCGCCGCCAGGCCGCCCGCCACCACATGGTTGGGCGCCACGCTGTCCGGACTGTCATGGACATAATAGCCGTTGATCTCCCCCGACAGGGTGACGTCAACGGGGCCGACATGCACGCCGATGCCCTTTTCCGTCATGCGCACGGCGAAGGGATCGGGCGGCGGGGCCGCGGCCACCGCCGCGGCGCTGGCGCTGGCCACGGCGGCCGGCGGCGGGGGTGGCGGCGTCTCGACCGCCTTGCGCTGTTTCAGTTGGTCGTATTCCTGCTGGGACAGGATGCCTTTGGCCAACAATTTGGCCAGAAGATCGTCGGTGGTGTCGGCTTTCGCCATGGATCCCGGCAGACATGCCAGGCCGCTGATCGCGGTCACGCCCAGAAACAATGCCATCCGCTTGGATTTCATTCTTGTTTCCTCCCGGCTTTATTTGCAGGGCGTCGGCCCGGTGGCCATGGCAATAAAACGCCATTCGGCGGAAGTTTCCGCGCGCCGATCATTTCCCTGCTGTTTGGCGGGGTCTTTCTGGGCCCCACCTTAATTTGAAACTTGAAGTCGTTTGCCTTGTCCGCGCAATAGAACTAAAGAACCGTTGCGGGTTGCCGGCCGGTTGCGCACGCTGGGACAAGCCTATGAAATCATGGGGGCGGTTCGTATGCGGCCCTTCGGCCGCCGCACCGCACCCGGATGGACCCATGAAAACCAAGCCTGGCGACAGCGGCCAATCCGAGAGTGGCCACTCCCACAGCGGACAGCCCCCCGGTGCCAAGACCCGCCCCATCGACGGGCCCGGCGCCACATCCCTAACCAAACCTAAGGTCGCGGCGCGGTCCGGCAAAACTCCGCCGCGGATGAACGGTGCCGCCCCCGTGCCCCCGGCCCCTTCCCTGCCGCCCCTACCCCCCTTCCCCGTGGCGCCAGCACGGACGCGCGCCCGTGGCGATGGCGGACCCACCGTGCCCTTGCGCCGCGGCGGGTCCGACAAAATGGACGCCCACGCGGCGGTGGCGGAACTGCGTCAACAGGTCGGAAACGGCGGCGACGCGGCCGGTATCCTGGTTTTCTTCTCGCCCGCCTATGACCGGGAGGAGATGCTGGTGGCGCTGAAGGAGGCGTTCGGTTCCACACCCGTCTTCGGCTGTACCACGGCGGGGGAGATCACGCCCTTCGGCTACATCAGCAACGGCCTTACCGGCATCAGCTTTCCGGCGGCGGATTTCATGGTCCACTCCGCCCTGTTCGAGGGGTTGAGCCAATTCCAGATCGCCAACACCATCGAGCGGACGCATCAACTGGTGTCCCAGCGCCATGCCCAGGCCCAGGGGCGGCCCGGCTTCGGCCTGCTGCTGGTCGATGGCCTGTCAACGCGCGAGGAACAGCTGGTCAGCGCCATCGGCAATGCGCTGGCGGGGCTGCCGCTGATCGGCGGGTCGGCTGGCGACGGGCTGGATTTCAAATCCACATTCGTGCTGCATGAGGGCCGCTGCGTCAGCGATGCCGCCATCCTGCTGCTGGTCACCACCCGCCGGCGCTTCTCCGTCTTCAAGACGGAGCATTTCGTGCCGACGGAACACAAGATGGTGGTGACCGGCGCCGATCTGGAGACCCGCCGGGTGTTCGAGATCAACGCCGAGCCGGCGGCCCTGGAATATGCCCGCCTGGTGGGCCTGTCGAACGAGCCGCTGACGCCCAAGATTTTCGCCGCCCACCCCGTGGTGGTGCGGGTGGGCGGCCAGTACCACGTCCGCGCCATTCAGAAGGTGAACCCGGACAACAGCCTGACCTTCCACTGCGCCATCGACGAGGGCCTGGTGCTGACGGTGGCGCGCGGCATCGATATCGTGGAAAATCTCCATGAATTGTTCCGCCGGCTGGAACGGGAGATCGGGCCCTTGGACGCCATCATCGGGTTCGATTGTGTCCTGCGGAATCTGGAGACGGAACAGCGCAACCTGAAGGCCGCCGTGTCGGATCTGTTCGTTGCCCATCGCGTCACCGGCTTCTGCACCTATGGCGAGCAGTACATGTCCATGCACGTGAACCAGACCTTCACCGGCGTCGCGATTGGTGGGACATGATCATTCCCAAGCCCCTGCCCGCCAACCAGGACGCAGCCCCAGTGCCGGCCGACGCGGACGCGGCGCGCCGCATCGCCGACCTGGAGCAGCAGGTGGCGAAGCTGACCCGCATCAACCAGTCGCTGATGGATCGGGTGGAACGCCATGTGGACGGCCAGGGCTCGGCCTTTTCCCTGTTCCAGACCGCCATCAGCCTGGAAGACCAGGTCCGGTCGCGCACCCGGTCGCTGGAAGAGGCGCTGGTTGATCTGGAGCGGTCCTACCAGGAAGCCGCCAAGGCGCGGGAACAGGCGGAAACGGCCCGCCTGCGCCTGTTCACCGCCATCGAGGCGGTCAGCGGCGGCTTCGCCCTGTTCGATGCCAACGATCGGCTGGTGCTGTTCAACCAGGATTACCTGAGCTTCTGGCCCGGCATGGCGGGCGACGTCCACCCCGGCATGTCGTTCAGCGACATGGTGCATCTGGCGGTGCAGCGCAAAAGCGTGATGGACGCCTATCGCGACCCCGATGGCTGGGTCCGCCGCCGCCTGCGCCAACATGCTGATTGCCAAGGCCCCACCGTCCATGCGCTGAGCGACGGCCGCTGGATGCAGATCAACGAGAAGCGCACCAATGACGGCGGCGTGGTCGCCATCTACACCGACATCACCGCCCTGAAACGGCGGGAAACGCAGCAGTGGAAGGCGGCGCTGGCGCAGAAGAGCACCCTGCTGCAGGCCACGCTGGACAACATTTTCCAGGGGGTAGCGGTGTACGACGCCCAACTGGCGCTGGTCGCCTGGAACAACGAGTTCGTGCGCCTGCTGGACCTGACGCCCCGTTGCGTGCGGCGCGGCGCCGTCTTCGCCGATTTCCAGCGCTTCAATGACGGCCTGCTGGCCCATGGCATCAGCGAGCCGCGTTTCCTGGACCCCCAGAACAACCCGCTGCCGCTGCGGCTGGAACAGACCTGGTTCAACGGCCGGGTGCTGGATATCGAGCGCAACCCCATGCCTGACGGCGGCTTCGTCCTGACCTTCACCGACATCACCGAGCGCAAGCGCAACGAGGAGGCGCTGCGCGACAGCGAGCGGCGCATCCGCTTGGTGACCGACGCCATGCCGGCCCTGATCGCCTATTGCGACGCGGATGAGCGCTACCAGTTCGTCAACGCCCCCTACCGGCAATGGCTGCGCCGGCCGGAAACGGCCATTCTGGGCCGGCGCATGCGCAGCGTGCTGGCCCCCGCCTTTTACGAGCGCAGCCGCGCCTACATCCGCCAGGCCCTGGCCGGCCAGACCGTGTCGTTCGAAGTGGAGCTGACGCCCACCGGCGATCCGGACAATCTGGCGGAGCCGCGCTACGCCCATGTCACCTTCGTGCCCCATATCGGGCTGCCCCATGCCGACCAGGATCGGGTGATCCTGGGTCTATTCACGCTGATGCAGGACGTCACGGAGCGGCGCCGCGCCGACGCCGCCATCAAGGAGGCGAACGAGACGCTGGAGCGGCGGGTGACCGAGCGCACCGCGGCGCTGACCGCCCTGAACGGCCAGCTGCAGCAGGAGATCGCGGAGCGGCGGGAGGTGGAGCGCGCCCTGCAGTCCGCCAAGGTGGAGGCGGAGCAGGCCAACCTGTCCAAGACCAAGTTCCTGGCCGCCGCCAGCCATGACCTGCTGCAGCCCCTGAATTCCGCCAGGCTGTTCGTGTCGGCCCTGGCAGAGCTGGAGCATACGCGCAAGAACAGGTCGCTGATCGACAACATCGACGTGTCGCTGAGCGCGGTGGAGGGTCTGCTGGACGCCCTGCTGGACATCTCGAAGCTGGACGCCGGGGCGGTGTCGCCGGAAATCGTGGACTTCCCCATCGGCAGCCTGCTGGGGCCCCTGTCCACCGAGCACCAGGTGTTGGCGCAGGAACAAGGGCTGGCCCTGCGCTATGTGCCGTCGCGCGCGGTGGTGCGCAGCGATATCCGCCTGCTGCGCAGCATCGTGCAGAATTTCCTGTCCAACGCCGTGCGCTATACCCAGCGGGGGGGGGTGCTGCTGGGCTGCCGCCGCCGGGGTGACACCTTGCGCATCGAGGTGTGGGACAGCGGTCCCGGCATTCCGGCCGACCAGCTGGACGAGATCTTCAAGGAATTCCACCAGTTGCATCGCGGACCCATGCTGGGCGGCCCTATTGGGAATTCGACCAAGGGTGAGGGACGCACCCGCGCCACCAGCCGGGGCATGGGCCTGGGCCTGGCCATCGTGCGCCGCGTCGCCAAGGTGCTGGACCTGACGGTGGAAACCCGGTCCATGGTCGGCCGCGGCTCCATCTTCTCCGTCGCCGTGCCCTTGGGCACCATGACGGCCTCGGCCGTCGCCCGCCGTGTCGCCGGTGACGGCAACGCCCGCCCCCTGGACGGAACCTTGGTCCTGGTCCTGGACGACGAGCCCAGCGCGCTGATGGGCATGCAGGCGCTGCTGTCCACCTGGGGCTGCGAGGCGGCGGTGGCGTCCACCGGAGAGGAAGCGCTGGAGGTGCTGGGCCGCCTGCCCCGCCCGCCCGACGCCCTGATCGCCGACTTCCACCTGGGCGACGGCCACACCGGCCCGGATGAGGTCACCCACCTGCGCCAGGTCATCGCCGCCGGCACCGGCCTGGCGCCACCCGCCATCATCGTCACCGCCGACCACACGCCGGAGGTCGAGGCCCAAGTGAAGCAGCACCAGTACTGGATGCTGAAAAAGCCGCTGAATCCCGCGCAGCTGCGGGCGCTGCTGTCCAGCATGCTGGGTTAGGCCGGCTTCCGGCCCCTGCGCGCCCGGTTGACACGCCTTCGCAACCGACGATATGCCTGACCGGTCGCTTTCACGCCCGAACAAGGTCCGGCCGCGCATGCGTTCCCTTCTGGCCGGTCTTGGCCCCGCCGATGTCCGCACGGCCCCCTTCCCCCATATCGTGGCCGACCGGCCCATGGAAGACGGCCTTTACCAGGAGCTGAGCGCCAGCTTTCCCGGGTTTGCCCGCATGGGCTGGGACTGCGCCCCGGACCAGGTGCCCAACAACCGGCGCTTCGAGCTGTCGGCCGAGATGATCCTACAATCACCGGATTTGCCGGCCTGCTGGAAGGACTTCGCCGCCTACCATGCCGGTCCGGCCTTCCTGGCGGAGGTCGCGGCCCTGTTCGACGGCCACTGGGACCCGGCCATGCTGACGGCCCTGGACGGGCGCCTGACCAGTCACAGCACCGGGTTGCGGCGCCTGACCTCGACGGGGCCGTATCGCATCCACCAGGACGCGCGCATGGAGATCAACACCCCCGTACGCGACCGCGCCTCCTCCTCGCGCGGGCCCCATCTCGACACGCCGAACCGCCTTTTCTCCTGCCTGTTCTACATGCGGGCACCCGATGACGATGCACAGGGCGGTGACCTGGTGCTGTACCGCTGGCGCAACGGGCCGACGGGGCGCATCGCGGACTATGCGCTGCCGGAAACGGCGGTGGAGGAGACCCTGACCGTGCCCTACGCCGCCAACCGGCTGGTGATCTTTCCCCAAAGCCTGCGCGCCCTGCACGGCGTAAGCCCCCGCCACCCCACACCGCACACCCGCCGCTACGTCTTCGTTACCGCGGAACTGACCGAGGACTGGTTGCGCCAACCCTTGAGCGAGGGGGTGTGACATGCGCCTGCTGGTCCATGGCATGCAGTCGAGCGGGGCCACCGCCTTTACCCGCGCCCTGGCGGAGCGACCCGGCTGTGTCGCCCTTGCGGACATCCCCAACAATTTCGCTGCCCCGCGCGTGACCACGACGGCCGACTTCGTGGCCAAGGTGGTGGTGACCACGGCCTATCCCCTGGCGACCCATATGGAACGCTTCCGCCCCGACAAGGTGGTGTTGTTCCTGCGCGACCCGCGTGACAACTACGCCAGCCTGTCGACCGCGAACTACCGCCACCATTCCGGCCTGATGGACGAGAAGTTCCTGATCCTGGACCAGTTGTTCGCCGAACGGCACCGGCTGTTCGATGCGATCATCCATTATGAGGATTTCGTCGCCCGCGACCCGTCGGTGTCCACGGCCCTGGCCGCCCTGGGCTGGCCGCTAGACGAAGCGCACTACACCTTCCGCCGCGACTACAACGACCTGCTGCGGACGCTGTGGGAGGCGGAACCAGCGCTGCGGGAAACCATGGACGTGGTCTTCGGCAACGCTCGCGGCGCGGGCGTGACCGACCGCTGGCGCGACAAGCCGCGCGATCCGGCGGTCGACGCACAGTTGGAGGCGCTGTGCCCCCGCCTGCTGCGGCATTACCAAGGCCGGCCCATAAGAACCGGTCAGGCCAGGTCGGTCAGTGCGAAGTCATCGCCCTTATAGAGAAGGGCCGCGCCCTGCGCTTTGGCACAGGCATAGGCGAAGCAATCTCCCATGTTCAATGCGGCCGGATGGCGGCCCTTGCCGTAGCGGGCGTAGGCATCATAGGCGATATCCCACTCCCGCACCCCCAGGTCCACAAACCGGAAGCCCGCTTCCTTCAGGAAATCAAGCACATGGCTGCGTGCCCTTGCCGGTTCAATTTTGTAGGATCGGCAAAGGCCAGCCGCCGTTTCCCAAACCGCAAGGGCGGAACAGAAACGATCAGCGTGCATTTCCAGCCGGTCCGCTAAGACGGCGGCATCCTCCTCCCCCGCAATGAGCGCAATAAGGGCCGACGCATCCGCGAAGATCATTCAGAAGTTTCCGGAAAGATCGTCAAAGAATGCCTTGTCGGCCGGTAGTCCGGTTGGGGCCGGTAAAGGATGGCGGGCACGGAAAGCCGCTAGGCGATCCCGCAAGGGAACAGCCTCTGCCAGGCGCTGAAGTTCCGCCCGCACCGCCAGCTTGACCGCATCCTGTTTGGAAATGCCCCGGAGGACCGCCAACTCCGCCACCAGTTCGGCGGTAACGTCGTCCTTGATGTAGAGAGGCATTGCCATTATCTCCCCAACGGGCCGCCGGATATCCAAGAAAGATACATCGGGATATCCGTGCATTCAAGAACCACCCGCGGTGTAAGAATTCCACCGCTGAGCGCTGGTCCGGAAAATTTGCCTTGTTCCACGCCGTGCAACTGACAGCTGGGCAGATGCGCCGGCTTGCGTCCTCGCTGGTTCCGGCATTGGGCATTCTGACACCGAACCACAGTTACATCTGGTAGCCGGGGGTCGGCGTCCACAGCTGGGTTAATGGCCCATTGGCCCCTGTGACGGGATCGGACGGTGGGAAGGGCAGGTGGGCGATGCGCTCCAGCTCCTCTGGCGTCGCCGCCTCGCGCCGGATATCCCAGTCCTGGCCCGGCGGATAGCCGCCCACTGCCAGGAAATCATCGCTGGCGGCAACGCGGCAGTGGCCGGTGCCGGCGGGCAGCACGGCGACGTCGCCGGCCCGCACCGCCACCCGGCGGCCCTGGGGCCCGCCCAGCATGAGTTCCGCCTGCCCCCGGGCGAAGCCCAGCACCTCATGCGCGGACGTGTGATAGTGGTGATAGTCGTAGATGCCGTCGCGCCAGCGCGCGGGCCAGCCGTTGCGCTGGAACAGCGCCTCGAACACCGCCGCCGGGTCGCCCTCGCCCAGGGGCACCATGCCCCGGTAGATCAGGACGTGCAGGCGGGCGTTGTTTGGCACCCAGCTGAGGCCGTGCAGGATGAAATTCTCCGGCCAGCGGCCGTGTTCACCCGCCATGCCGCCGTAGGCATCGGCTTCGGCGTGCTGGTCGGCCATGACATGTCTCCCTGAAGGCGGAACGGTTCCGCCCTCTGAAATCCGCCGGGCCGCCGCAGGTTCCGAATCAGCCTTCCGCCACGTCGGCGAAGCTGTCCAGGTGCAGACGGCCGGCCATGACCACGGCCTGGGTCCGGCTGTAGACGCGCAGCTTGTGCAGGATGCTGGAGACGTGGGCCTTCACCGTGGTTTCGGCGATATCCAGGTCATAGGCGATTTCCTTGTTGAGCTTACCGGTGCCCAGCAATTGCAGGACGCGGCGCTGCTGCGGCGTCAGCGTCAGGACCCGCTGCAGGAAATCATCGTCCGCCGCCTGGCCCTTGGGGTCGGGTGCCGGCTCAGCCAGCGCCAGGTCATCGGGACGGTAGGTGCCCCCGGCGGCCACCAGCGACAGAGCGGCCACGATCTCAGCCCGGGGGGTGGACTTGGGGATGAAACCCATGGCGCCCAAGGCCAGGGCCTCGCGTACCAGGCGTGGGTCCTCCAGGGCGGAGATCACCACCACGGGGGTGGCGGGGAATTGACTGCGGATGCGCACCAGCCCCTCGAATCCGTCCACACCGGGCATGCGCAGATCCAGCAGCAGGAGGTCGGCGGCGCCGATGGACTCCAGCAACTGCATCACACCCGCCAGATGGGCGCACTCCAGGATTTCAGGCTGGTCAAACGCGGACTCCACGGCCAGGGCCAGGGCGCCCCGCACCATGGGATGATCGTCGGCAATGATTATTTGCGGCATGCGTCGCCTCGTTTGCGGGCGATTATGATTCGGCGTTTCCTCGACCTTGACGATAGTCGATATCGATCAACCCGGCTAGTGCCTGGGAGGGTTAGGCCGCGTCCCATCGGCGGAGCCTCCACCACCGCCAGGCGGCTGTATGCAACCCTTTGACATACAATCAATATCAGACTGGAAGAGCGAATGCCGACACCCCCCTGCGCGGGTGCGGCACGGGTGTCAAATTACCCTTGTACCAAAGTACAATTGGCACCCGGGACGGGCTTCTTGAAGATGGGCAGCAAGCCGAACGGTGGCGCATTCCCTCTGAAGTTCCAAAGGGAAGGCCGGAAGGAACGGCGCCCCGGAGAGGAACGGCCCGGCGGGAAAGCCCCGGCGGGCCAGCAAAGACGAAGAACTGGCAGAGTCGAAGTTCCCGCGTGATCATGGGCCTGCGGCGTGACCGGTTATTGGCATTCCCGACCGCCCCCTTTTCGGCCGACAGCCGCCTGGTTTCGACGGTATTTCTTTTACCTTGCGACATCGGGCGCGAACGACACTGATCCCACGAAGGCCGGCACGCCGGCCTCTTGGGCGGCAGGGGTAGGCGGCAGGGATGGAGACGGGATTGCCCGTGGCGGCCGGCGGCCCAGGACAGGATGGGAACATGCGGGATGGAAACCGGTCCGAATGGACCTATCCTTAACCTTCTCAAGGAGAGACCCCATGCGTTGGAAGAAGCCCATCGTCACCGAGATCGCGCTCGGCATGGAAATCAACTGCTACGCCTGCGCGGACGTCTGACGCCCCCGCCATCATCGGCCGGCCCACGGGGTCGGCTGGACGTGCATCCGCCCGGTGTGCGTCCCTGTGCGTTTTGTCCCCAGTCGCCGGGCTGGATATCCGCCTCGTGCCGGCGGGCTGGTGGCCCCTGTTCAGCCTAATCGCGTCGCCCATCCGCCGGCCAGGCGGACACCAATCGGACCGGACCTACCGGCCAATCCCCAGGGAGGGAATTGAGATGAAACAGCGGAAGAAGGTGTTGTTGTCGTGGACCGCCCTCGTGACGGCCAGCTTGCTGTCCAGCCATCCGTCGCTGGCCAACGACGAACTGTCCAAGGCGAGCAAGGACCCCAAGCAATGGGTCATGCAAGCCGGTGACTACGCCAATCAGCGCTACAGCTCCTTGAAGCAGATCACCACCGCCAACGTTAAGGAATTGCGCCCGGTGTGGACCTTCTCCACCGGCGTGCTGCGCGGCCATGAGGGCGGCCCGCTGGTCGTGGGCGACGTCATGTACGTCCACACCCCCTTCCCCAACGTGGTGTACGCGCTGGACCTGAACAACGCCGGCCGCATCCTGTGGAAGTATGAGCCCAAGCAGGACCCGACCGTCATTCCCGTCATGTGCTGCGACACCGTGAACCGCGGCGTGGCCTATGGTGACGGCAAGATCATCCTGAACCAGGCCGATGCCAATGTCGTGGCGCTGGACGCCAAGACCGGCAAGGAGCTGTGGAAGGTCGCCAACGGCGACCCCAAGAAGGGTGAGACCATGACGGGCGCGCCCGTCATCGTGAAGGACAAGGTGCTGGTCGGCATCAGCGGCGGCGAATTCGGCGTGCAGGGCCGCATGACGGCCTACAACCTGAAGGACGGCTCCGTCGCGTGGAAGGCCTATTCCGTCGGCCCCGACGACCAGATCCTGGTCGACCCGCAGAAGACCACCAGCCTGGGCAAGCCCATCGGCGCCAACTCTTCCCTGTCGACCTGGCAAGGCGACCAGTGGAAGACCGGCGGCGGCGCCACCTGGGGCTGGACCAGCTATGACCCGCAGCTGAACCTGATCTATTACGGCTCGGGCAACCCCTCGACCTGGAACCCCAAGCAGCGCCCCGGCGACAACAAATGGTCCATGACCATTTTCGCCCGCGACGCCGACACGGGCATGGCCAAGTGGGTCTACCAGATGACGCCCCATGACGAATGGGATTATGACGGCGTCAACGAGATGATCCTGGCCGATATCAAGGTGAAGGGCACGCCCGTCAAGGCGCTGGTCCACTTCGACCGCAACGGCTTCGCCTACACCATGAACCGCGAGACCGGCGAGCTGCTGGTGGCGGAGAAGTACGACCCGGCGGTCAACTGGGCCACGCATGTGGACATGAAAACCGGCCGGCCGGAAGTCGTGGCGCAGTACAGCACCGACAAGAACGGCGAGGACCACAACACCAAGGGCGTCTGCCCGGCGGCCCTGGGCAGCAAGGATCAGCAGCCGGCCTCGTATTCGCCGGATACCGGCCTGTTCTACGTGCCGACCAACCACGTCTGCATGGACTATGAGCCGTTCAAGGTGTCCTACACCGCCGGCCAGCCCTATGTCGGCGCCACGCTGTCCATGTTCCCGCCCAAGGGCGAGAATAACCTCGGCAACTTCATCGCCTGGGACGCCAGCACCGGCAAGATCGTCTGGTCCAACAAGGAAACCTTCTCCGTCTGGTCGGGCGCCCTGACCACGGCCGGCGGCGTCGCCTTCTACGGCACGCTGGAAGGCTACCTGAAGGCCGTGGACATGAAGACCGGCAAGGAGCTGTACAAGTTCAAGACGCCGTCGGGGATCATCGGCAACGTCACAACCTATGAGCACGGCGGCAAGCAGTACGTCGCCGTGCTGTCCGGTGTCGGCGGCTGGGCCGGCATCGGCATGGCCGCCGGCTTGGGCGGCGACACGGACGGCCTGGGCGCCGTCGGCGCCTACAAGCAGTTGGCCAACTACACCCAGCTGGGCGGTGTGCTCACCGTCTTCGCCCTACCGTAACCCCTCTCTCCTTCTCAGCCCCGCCTGGGGATCATCCCTCAGGCGGGGCTTCTTTGCCCCTTGAGCTAGAGCACACATGCCTGGACTCCCCACTTCGCGAAAAGAGGTCCGACTGATGCCGAAACGCTTGGCGCTGGCCGCTGCCGTCACCCTTCTGGCCCTGCCCTTCAGCGTCGCCGCCGGCGCCGCCGATGGCAGCGCGCCCACCGCCACCAAGGTGGCGGCCGAGGCCAAACCCTATAAGGTCGAAGGCGGCAAGGTCGATCCCGGCACCTACAACGGCTATCGCCGCTATGGCGAGTCCTGCATGCGGTGCCATGGTCCTGACGGGGCCGGCAGTTCCTACGCCCCGGATCTGACCGACAGCCTGAAGCACATGGATTACGATACCTTCGCCGAGACGGTGATCAACGGCCGGAAGAACGTGAATACCGCCAACAACAACGTCATGCCCTCCTTCGGCACGACGGAGGACGTGGCAAACTACCTGGACGACATCTACGGCTATCTGAAGGCCCGGTCCGACGGCGCCATCGGCCGCGGCCGGCCACAACGCATCGGGGACTGAGAACAACGGCGGCATCCTCATGAAAACGGCCTTCCGCCTGGCGCTGGCGGCGTTACTGCCGCTGGCCCTGCCCGCATCCCAAGCCCTGGCCCAAACGGCCGAGCTGGTGTCCCGCACCGAATTGCGCGTCTGCGCCGACCCCAACGACATGCCCTATTCCAACCAGAAGGGCGAAGGGTTCGAAAACAAGATCGCCGCCATCATCGGCCAGGATCTGAAGCTGCCCGTCAGCTATGTCTGGTTCCCCCAGGTCATGGGCTTCGTGCGCAACACCCTGCGCGCCCGCCAGTGCGACCTGGTCATGGGCACGGTGGCCGGCGACCCGCTGATGGACAACACCAACGCCTATTACCATAGCGGCTATATGATCGTGACGCGGGCGGACGCCGGCATCACCGCTACCTCGGTCGGCGATCCCAGCTTGGCCGACAAGCGCTTCGGTCTGGTGGCCGCGACGCCGCCCACGGACCTGCTGCTGCGCCATAACCTGATGGCGCACACCACCTCCTATGCCCTGACGGTGGACACCCGGTACGAGTCGCCCTCGCGCGCCATGCTGCAGGATCTGGCTGACCGCAAGATCGACGTCGCCCTGCTGTGGGGTCCCATCGCCGGCTATTACATCAAGCAGGACAAGCTGCCGCTGAAGGCCGCCTTCCTGGACCCCGAGGGGGACGGCAACCGGCTGGATTTCCGCATCGCCATGGGCGTGCGCGCCAATGAGCCGGAATGGCGCCGCTCGGTGGATCAAGCCCTGCAGCGCCATCGGGCGGAGGTCGACAAGCTGCTGGCGGACTATGGCATCCCGTTGTTGGATGAGCAGAACAAGCCCATCCCCGCGTCCTTGCCGGGGGCCGCCGGCGCCAAGCCATGAAGGTGCTGCCCGCGGCCGTTCTGGCAAGCGTGATGGCCATCCTGCCCGCCATCGCCGCGTCGGCGCAGACGGCCCCGGCCGTGCCGGAGCCATTGGGCTATCGGCTGGATGATTATCGGGCGCCGGTGCCGGCGACGGTGTCCGGCGGCCGCGTGCTGACCACCGCCGCCCTTCAGGAGTTGCTGGCGCGGGAGGGGACCCGTGTGGTGCTGGTGGACGTGCTGCCCTCCCCCCGGCGGCCGGCCGGCATGACACCGGGATCGCCCTGGATGCCCCTGCCCCATGACGACCTGCCCGGCAGCGTCTGGCTGCCGGACGTGGGGCGGGGCGCGCTGAACCCAGCCCTGGAAAACTGGTTTCAGCAACAACTTGCGACTTTAAGCGGGGGCGACAAGAACCGCCCGCTGGTGTTCTATTGTCTGCCCGAATGCTGGATGAGCTGGAATGCGACCAAGCGCGCCGCCGGTTATGGCTATACCAATGTCGCCTGGTACCCGGACGGCGTTGACGGCTGGCGTGCCGCCGGGTTGCCGCTGGCCACCGCCACGGCGCTGACACCCCCGGCATCCCCGGGGACCCCCTGAGTTCAAAAGTTCACGACGACCAGAGACCAGGTAAAGGAGAGCGGAAGGTGCGACGTATCGGATTTTGGGCGGCGGTTGCCGCCACGATCATCGCGGGTGGAACGGCCGGAACGGCCCTGGCGGACGGTGATCCCGCCGCCGGCCAGGTGGTGTTCAAGAAGTGCGCGGTCTGTCATTCCATCGACGCTGGCGTGAACAAGGTGGGCCCCAGCCTGCATGGCATCATCGGCCGCAAGTCCGCCACCGCGCCGGGCTACGACTATTCCGCCGCCATGAAGGGCGCCAACAAGGAATGGACGGCCAAGGAGCTGGACACCTACCTGACCGACCCGCGTGCGGTCGTGCCGGGCACCAAGATGGTGTTCGTCGGCCTGAAGGACCAGAAGGACCGTGACAACGTCATCGCCTATCTGGCGACGCTGAAGTAAACGGTTTCATCCTCAAATCGTATTCCCAACACCCCCGTCCGGAGCTGCCGGACGGGGGTGTTTCCGTTTGGCGTCACGGGTCTTTACGGCATCATGTTAATGGGCCATTAATCCTTGTCCTGCATTATGCCATCGGCATTAGAGAGGGGCGGGGGCCCGTGAGCACCAGAGCCGGTACGACGGTTTCAGACACGGTCATGTCGCGCGGCGCCACCGCGGCGCCGGCGCCCCTGATTCGCGCCCGCGAACAGCAAGGCCCCCTCATGGACCAGGCCTGGCAAGCCCCTGGCGACGCCGATCCCGCAATCACCCCCGTGGCCCAGTCCGGTCCGGCCTTCAACCTGGGCCTGAGCCGCAGGGCGTTCAAGGTACTGTGGTCGCTGCTGGAAGCGGGGGCGGTGGCGTTCCTAGGTGGCATTCTGCTCTGGCTGGCGGTGCACGCCGGACTCGTCGCGGCCGACGACCTGCGCATCGGCCTGTGTCTGGCCGCCGGCCCCGCGCACGTCCTCTTGGCCTGGATGCTGGGCCGCCACGCCCGGCCGCGCCACTCCGACGAACCGCCATGGTCCGTGGTTGCCCAGGTGATGGCAGCCTTGTTCGCCTGCCTGCTGGCGGTGGCGCTGGCCAACGACAGCGGCGTCGCCACTATCGCCTGGATCGCCGTGTGGGCCGTGCTGGCCACCGGCGCCATGGTCCTGGCCCACCGCCTGGAAGGCGCCATCGTCCCTCTGGCCATCGCCCGCCGCTGGCGGGTTCGCCACGCCGTCATCGTCGGCGCCGGCCCCGCCGTCCTGCGGCGGGTAAAGGACATGGCCGGTCGTATGGATTATGAGATCGAGTTGCTGGGCATGTTCGGCGACCGGCCGCCCGATGGCGGTGTATCGTCCCGCCAGCCACCCTATCTGGGCGGCCTGGAGTCCCTGTTCGACTTCCTGGCGCGTCATGGGGCCCGCCATGATGGGGAGGTGGGCGTATTCATGGCCCTGCCGTGGACGGCCGGTGACCGTACCGCCGCCGTGCTGGAACGGCTGCGCACCGTGCCCGTCACCGTCTGGCTGGTGCCCGATCCGGAGCTGTCGGCCCTGGCGTTGCCACAATCGGGGCCCAGTCAGGCGGGGCCCAATCAGGCGGGCCCGAGTCAGGCGGGCCGCAATCAGGGCCGCGCGCCGGCACCGGAATGCCAGGGCCGATGATACTACCCACACGTTCCGTTCGTCAGCGCCGCTTGTTAATCTCCCGGTTCATCCGCAAGCTTCCGTGACGTGTGGACATGCAGCTTCTGAGCACCCTGGCCACGATCGGCTTCGTCCTGCCCGTGTTCGCCGCCCTTATGGGCATGCTGCTGGCGCGGCGCGATTATAGCGTGGCGGCTGCCTGGGGCGGCGGCGTGGTGCTGTCGCTGCTGATCGCCCTGGCGATCCGCGGGATGCTGCGCGCGGACCCGGACCTGCCGCACTTTCCCAGCGGGCACGTCACCCTCGCGGTGGCCTTCTATGGCGGACTGCTGGTCATCTATCTGCGCGGTGGCCACAGCCATGGCCGCATGGCCCTGCCGTTGATCATCACGGCCCTGGCCAGCATCGCCCTGGTCGAAGGCTGGTCGCGCGTGCTGCTGACGGAACACACCTGGGTGGACGTCATCGGCGGTTTCGTTGTCGGATCCCTGGGCCTGCTGGCCACGGGCTGCCCCTGGGCGGTGCGCCGCATCCAGCGGGGCTCCCGCCTGTACCTGGCGGCAACCCTGGCCGTGGCCATTCCGCTGGCCTTCCTGAATGTCCGGTGGCTGGACAGCCTGATCCGGACCTTCGTGGTGCTTTAGCTCCTACCGCCCCTCCAAAAGACGCAAAGCGGCCACGGTCACCGGGCTGGTATCGACACCAGCCCGGCGCGGGGAATGCCGCGCCATGCGTCGGTGACTGAACCGTCTCGAGCTTCAAATCTTCGACCCTTTCGACAAGACCCCAGGGGGCCCAGGGCGGCATTTTCCCCCTCGTGCCGGCCATCCTGTCCGGCAGCATTTTCGAAATCCCGCCAGCTTTCGCGAGGAAAACACCATGTCCATCACGGCCACGCCCACCCCCGGCGCCAAGCTGCTGACCCCCACCGATCACACCCTGATCATGATCGACTTCCAGTCGCAGATGTCCTTCGCGACGCATTCGATCGACGCCATCACGCTGCGCAACAATGCGGCCCTGGTGGCCAACGCCGCCGCCGGCTTCAAGGTGTCGACCATCCTGACCACGGTGGCGAAAAGCAGCTTCTCCGGCCCGATGTACGCCGAGATCACCGACGCCTTCCCCGGCCAGGACCTGCTGGACCGCACGTCCATGAACACCTGGGAAGACGCCGCGGTGATCAAGCAGATCAACGCCATCGGCAAGTCGCGCATCGTGCTGTCCGGCCTGTGGACCAGCGTCTGCATCGTCGGCCCGGCCCTGTCGGCCATTGACCAGGGCTTTGAGGTCTACGTCATCAC
The DNA here is from genome assembly GCF_007828035.1 of Nitrospirillum amazonense. Taxonomy (GTDB): domain Bacteria; phylum Pseudomonadota; class Alphaproteobacteria; order Azospirillales; family Azospirillaceae; genus Nitrospirillum; species Nitrospirillum amazonense. Next base: position 352,734 of record NZ_VITV01000006.1, read on the forward strand.
CGACGCCTGCGGCGACGTCTCGACCGAGGCGCACGAGCGCGCGGTGGAACGCATGATCCAGGCGGGCGCCCGTCCCATCACCGCCCTGCAGTACCTGCTGGAGCTGCAGCGCGACTGGGCCCGGACCGAGACCTATGACATGACCACCGGCATCGCCAAGAAGTGGGGCGGCGCCTACGGCCTGGGAATCACCTACGCCAAGACCATGTTCAACGCCCACGAGGGCTGAACCGTCAGCGCGGCCGGGCATGCGCCCGGCCGCGTCCTTCTTCTGGTGGCAGGGAGAACGCCCCATGAAAGTCTACCTCTTGTCGCTGGGCGCCGGGTTGCTGGTGGGCGTCATCTACGCCCTGATCAACGTCCGGTCCCCCGCCCCGCCCGTGGTCGCCCTGGTGGGCCTGCTGGGCATCCTGGTGGGCGAGCAGATCCCGCCCCTGGTGAAGACACTGTGGGCCAAGGAGCCGGCGGCCCTGTCCTGGGTGCAGGAACAGGTGCGTCCGCACATGTTCGGCCACCTGCCGCAGGGGGGCCCCAAGGCCGCCGCCGCACCCGATACCGCTAAAGGGACCTGAGAAATGACCACCGCTGCCGATGTCCAGACGGCCGACCTGATCCTGCATCACGGCCTGTTCACCACGCTGGATCGCGCCAACCCCACCGCCACCGCCGTGGCCGTGAAGAACGGCCGCTTCCTGAAAGTCGGTGGGGAGCATGAGGTGATGGCCCATGCCGGCCCGGCCACCAAGGTGATCGACCTGAAGGGTCGCCGCGTCCTGCCCGGCCTGATCGACAACCACCTGCACATCATCCGCGGCGGCCTGAACTTCAACATGGAGCTGCGCTGGGACGGCGTGCGGTCACTGGCCGACGCCATGGCCATGCTGAAGCGCCAGGTGGCCATCACCCCCGCCCCGCAGTGGGTGCGCGTGGTCGGCGGCTTCACCGAGCACCAGTTCGTGGAAAAGCGCCTGCCCACCATCGAGGAGCTGAACGCCGTGGCGCCCGACACGCCGGTGTTCATCCTGCACCTTTATGACCGCGCGCTGCTGAATGGTGCGGCCCTGCGCGCCGTGGGCTACACCAAGGACACGCCGGAGCCGCCGGGCGGCCAGATCCTGCGCGATGCCAAGGGCAACCCCACCGGCCTGCTGCTGGCCAAGCCCAACGCCGCCATCCTGTACGCCACCCTGGCCAAGGGGCCCAAGCTGCCCTTCGAGTACCAGGTGAACTCCACCCGCCATTTCATGCGGGAACTGAACCGGCTGGGCGTGACAGGCGCCATCGACGCCGGCGGCGGCTTCCAGAACTACCCTGATGACTACGAGGTCATCCAGAAGCTGGCGGATGAGGACCTGCTGACCATCCGCCTCGCCTACAACCTGTTCACGCAGAAGCCCAAGGGCGAGAAGGACGACTTCCTGAACTGGACGCGGACCTCGACCTACAAGCAGGGCACCGACTATTTCCGGCACAACGGCGCCGGCGAGATGCTGGTGTTCTCCGCCGCGGACTTCGAGGATTTCCGCCAGCCCCGCCCCGACATGGCGCCGGAGATGGAAGGCGACCTGGAAGAGGTGGTGCGCATCCTGGCGCAGAACCGCTGGCCCTGGCGCATGCACGCGACCTATGACGAAACCATCAGCCGCGCGCTGGACGTGTTCGAAAAGGTGAATCAGGACGTGCCGCTGGAGGGCCTGAACTGGTTCTTCGATCACGCCGAGACCATCTCCGACGAATCCATCGATCGCATCGCGGCCCTGGGCGGCGGCATCGCCGTGCAGCACCGCATGGCCTACCAAGGCGAATATTTCGTCGAGCGCTATGGCCTGGGTGCCGCTGCCGCCACGCCGCCGGTGGCGCGCATCCTGGAAAAGGGCGTCAAGGTTTCCGCCGGCACCGACGCCACCCGCGTCGCCTCTTACAACCCCTGGGTCTCGCTGGCCTGGCTGATCACCGGCAAGACTGTGGGTGGCCTGCACCTCTACCCTCGCGCCAACTGCCTGGACCGCGAGACGGCCCTGCGCATGTGGACGGAGAACACCACCTGGTTCTCCAATGAAGAGGGCAAGAAGGGCCGTATCCAGGAAGGCCAGCTGGCCGACCTGATCGTGCCGGACCGCGATTTCTTCGCCTGTGCCGAGGATGAGATCGCCGACACCACCGCCCTGCTGACCGTGGTGGGCGGCAAGGTGGTTTACGGCGCCGGCGACTTCGCCGGCCACGACGCCGCCCCCATCCCGCCGGCCATGCCCGACTGGTCGCCGGTGCGGACCTTTGGTGGCTACGGCGCCTGGAACCTGCTGGAACCGACAAACACGAAGCTGCAACGCCAGGCGGCCCAGTCCTGCGGCTGTGACAGCGCCTGCGGCGTGCATGGCCACAGCCACGCTACCGCCTGGTCGGCCAAGCTGCCCATCCGCGACCTGAAGTCCTTCTGGGGCGCCTTGGGCTGCGCCTGCTGGGCCGTCTGATCATGGCGACGGCCTCATTGGTCCAGCCCGCCGCCCGCCTGCTGACGCCCCCCGCCGTCCGGTGGGTGGCGCTGCTGGGCCTCTGCGCCGCCTATATCCAGGGCGGCATCAACAAGGCCTTGGATTTTGGCGGTGCGGTGGCGGAGCTGGCGCACTTCGGCATGCCGGCCTATCCCGCGCTGGCAGCGGCGGTCATCGTGCTGGAGCTGGGGGCGTCGGCGATGATCCTCAGCGGCCGTCTGCGGTGGCTGGGCGCCCTGGCCCTGGCCGGCTTCACCCTGTTCGCGACCTTCGTGGCCAACCGCTACTGGGAGATGGCCGGGCAGGAGCGTTTCATGACCGCCAACGCCTTTTACGAACACCTGGGACTGGTCGGCGGCTTCGTTCTCGTGGCCTGGCATGACCTGAAATCCCGCACCCCTTCCTCGTCCGCATCCTGATGGGAGCCTTTCCGATGCGTATCCGTTCTTATGCCGCCGCCTTGCTGATGGGCGCCTGCCTGGCCCTGCCCCTGGCGGCGCAGGCGGCCACCTCCGCCAGCCCGGCCGTCGCCGTGGCGCCGCAGTACGACACCACCCACGTCTATGTGGCGGTGGAGGACGTCGACAAGTTTGTCGCCAGCTTCCTCGCCACCTTCGGCGGGCAGAGCACCAAGCAGGTGGTGGCCACCGTCACGCCGACGCCCAGCAGCACCACGTCGCAGCTGCTGCAGACGCCGGTGGGCACCGTCTCGCTCTTCGGCTTCAAGACTCCCATCCCCTACCCCTTCGGCGCTGAGCGCACGGGCTATCTGGTCACCGACATGGACGTGGCGACGAAGGCCGCCGTCGCCGCCGGCGCCGACGTGCTGGTGGAACCCTTCCCCGACCCCATCGGCCGCGACACCGTCATCCAGTGGCCGGGTGGTGTGAACATGCAGCTGTACTGGCACACCACGACGCCCAACTACACCGCCTTTGAAACCGTGCCGGAGAACCGCGTCTACGTCTCCGCCCACAAGGTGAAGGAGTTCGTGAAGGACTGGGTGGCCTTCAGCCATGGCAAGGTGGTGTCGGATGATGCCAAGGCCCCGGGCGTGGAAATTGGCCGTCCCAACGACACCTACCGCCGCATCCGCATCGAGAGCGCCTTCGGCAAGATGACCGTCCTGGTCACCGATGGCCACCTGCCCTGGCCCTATGGCCGGGAGATGACGGGCTATGAGGTCAAGAACCTGGATGAGACCCTGGCCAAGGCCAAGGCCGCCGGCGTGACCGTGGTGGTTGAGCCCTACACCGCCGACCACCGCAAGGCCGTGGTGGTGCAGTTCCCCGGCGGCTACGTCGCCGAAATCCACAGCGCGTCCTAAGACCCGTCATGATCCGCCGACGGCACCCGTCATCGCGCCCGTGCCGTCGGCACCTGATGGCATCTACACTCACTCTGGGCACCCTGGCCCTGGCCTGCGCGGTTACCGCCAGCGCCAGGGCGCAGGAGGATGACACGATAGAGACGCCCGTGGCCCCGGCCGCGACCCGCCCGGCCATCAAGTCCAACCGGTGGCAGGAGGATTGGTCGGCCCTGGCCAATCCGGCGCTGCGCACCGAACCGCTGGACGGGCTGAAGTACATCCCGCTGGACGCCACCAACCCTCAGACCTACCTGTCGCTGGGCCTGACCCTGCGCGAGCGGTTCGAGGATAACGAGGCGCCGCTATTCGGCATCGGCGGGCGCAAGGGCGACAGCTACGTCATCCAGCGCCTGCAGACCCATATGGACCTGCGCATCGATGGCCATTGGCAGTTGTTCGGCCAGTTCGAGGATGCGCGCGCCTTCGACAAGACCACCCTGACGCCGGCCGACCAGAACCAGGCCGATCTGCGCCAGGCCTTCGTCGCCTACAGCGGCGACCTCACCGACGACATCACCTTGAAGGTGCGCGCCGGCCGGCAGGAAATGGGCTTCGACCGCCAGCGCTTCGTCTCCACCCGCGACGGGCCCAATGTGCGCCAGGCCTTCGATGCCGTGTGGGTCAACGTCGAGACCGCCCCCTGGCGCATCATCAGTTTCTGGAGCCACCCGGTGCAGTACCGCACGGGGGAGCCGTTCGACGACTATTCCAACACCCACCTGCAATACGGCGGCATCCGCGTGGAGCATGCCGGTGTGGGTCCGGGAGAACTGTCCGCCTACTATTCCCGCTACCAGAACGACACCGCCAAATACCTGGACGCCAGCGGGCTGGAGCGGCGCGACATCTTCGACCTGCGCTATGCCGGTGCTGCGGCCGGCTTCGACTGGGATGTGGAAGGCATGGCCCAGTGGGGATCAGTGGGCCCCAAGGCGGTGGGGTCCTGGGCGGTCGGCGCCCTGACCGGCTATACCTTGAACGACGTCGTCTGGACGCCGCGCCTGGGCCTGCAGGCGGATGCCGCCTCGGGCGACGACCGCGCCGGCGACGGGCGGCTGGGCACCTTCAACCCGCTGTTCCCCAATGGCTATTATTTCGCGCTGGCGGGCTACACCGGCTATGCCAACCTGATCCACCTGAAGCCATCGCTGACGGTGAAGCCGATGCCGAAGCTGAGCCTGATGACGGCGGCGGGCCTGCTGTGGCGGCAGACGACGGCCGACGCCGTCTATGTCCAGCCCAGCAACGCCGTGCCCGGCACCGCCGGCAAGGGTACGCCCTGGACCGGCGTATACGGCCAGTTGCGCGCGGACTATGCCGTCACGGCCAACCTGACCACGGCGGTGGAGGCGGTGCACTACGCCGTCGGCGACACCTTGCGCCGCGCCGGCGGGCATGACAGCGATTATCTGGGCATTGAAGTCAAACTGGGATGGTAAGGCCATGAAACAGGGTTTGCCCGTGTTGTTGAGCGTCAACGGCGGCTATGTCGACACCGCCGGTTTCCTGGCCTTGCAGGGGTTGTTCACCGCCCATGTCACCGGCAACTTCGTCACCTTCGGCGCATCCCTGGTGCTGGGCACCTCGGGCGCCGGAGCCAAGCTGCTGGCCCTGCCGGTGTTCTGCGTGGTGGTGATCCTGTCGCGCTTCCTCTGCGCCGGACTGGAACGGCGGCAGATCCCCATCCTGCGCACCCTGCTGGTGCTGAAGATGCTGCTGCTGGCCGGCGGCGCCGCCCTGGCCATCCACTTCGGCCCCTTCCACAACGGTGACGCCCTGCCCGCCATCGTCACGGGCATGGTGCTGGTCACCGCCATGGCCCTGCAGAACGGCATGCACCGCGCCCATATGAGCACCACGCCGCCCACCACCCTGATGACTGGCACCACCACCCAGATCATGATCGATCTGGCCGACCTGATGCGCGGCGTGACGGGGGAGGCGCGGGCCGCCGCCAAGGGGCGCCTGGGCAAGATGTCGGCCAGCGTCATCGGCTTCGCGTTCGGTTGCGCCGCTGCCGCCGGCCTGTTCCTGGTGGTGCGCGAATGGGCCTTCGTCGTGCCGCCGGTCATCGCCTTCATCGGCGTCCTGGTGACGGGCGACGTCCAGGCTAGCCCTGTGGCGCCAGCAGGACGGTGAGCAGGATCTCCTCCCCCACCTCGCAGTCCTGGTACAGCGCCTCTTCCAGCGCGTTCAGCGCCCGGTTGATGCGCACCAGCTTGGCGGCGTCCGCGCGCACCACGTGGAAGCGCGCCGCCAAGGTGCGCTGATCGCCCTCGAAGCGCGGAGTGCCCCCCTCGATAGCGGCGGAGGAGGATAGGTGGTCCGCCACCATGGCGTAAACCGCCTTCGGCCGGCGCGCTCCCCGCCGTTCCCCCACCACCCGCAACAGCCCGATCTCCTCCATCTGTTTCAGGTGATGGTAGAGCGAGGTCACCGGCCGGCCCATGCGCTGGGCGATTTCCCGCTGGTATGACTACGTCCTGCATTTCGGCCCCGGCGTCTTCCTGCCCTTCGCCGTCCGCCTGGGGGAAGATGGCAAGGTGGCGGGCTTCTCCATCGGCTAGCGCTTCCTTCCCACCGCCGCTATAGTTACCGGTAACATGCCGAGTGGCTATAAAGGGAGGAAACATGAACGGGACCAAGCGGGTACTCGCCCGATGCGTAATGGCGGCTGTTTGCCTGGCCGGGCTGGCCGGAAATCCCGCACTGGCCGCCACCGTCGAACACACCACTGTCGAGCGCGCGCCCTGGGGCACCGGCCCAGGTGGAGAGAAAACGGAGACGCTGACCGTCGCCAACGACATCGCCCGCCTGACGCTGTCCACCTATGGCGCGCGCATGGTGTCGCTGCAGTTGCCCGACCGCGACGGCCATTGGTCGGACGTGCTGATCCTGCCCGACACACCGGACAAGCTGACGGATTTCTGGGTGATGGCCGGCGCCTCCATCGGCCGGTTCGCCAACCGCATCGCCAACGGCGCCTTCACGCTGGACGGCAAGACCTACCAGGTGGACCGCAACCTGGGGCCCCATACCCTGCACGGCGGGTCCAACGGCTTCGACAGCCGGGTGTGGGAGGCCAAGGCCGTGCGCGACGGCGTGGAATTCCACTATGTCTCGGCGGATGGGGAAATGGGCTTCCCGGGCACGATGGACGTGAGCGTGGCCTATCACCTGGCCAGGCGCGGGGGGCAGGCCATCGTCACCATCGACTATGCCGCCACCACGGACAAGCCAACGGTGGTCAACCTGACCAACCATGCCTTCTTCAACCTGGCGGGCGCCGGGCAGCCCATGACCGGCCAGGCCGTCACCATCGCCGCCGATCGCTACACCCCCACCAGCCCCGACGCCATCCCCGACGGCAGCGTCAAGCCGGTGGACGGCACCCGTTTCGACCTGCGCCATTCGACGAGCTTCAGCGCCATCCTGGGCAGCGGCGGCATGGACCAGAACTTCGTCCTGTCCGCCCCCGGTCTGAAGACCCTCGTGGCCACGGTGACCGACACAGCCTCCGGCCGCATGATGGAGGTGTACACCACCGAGCCCGGGCTGCAATTCTACCTGCCGGCCAAGCCGCCCGCCCTGAACGGCGTGCCCACCCACGGCTTTTCCCTGGAATCCCAGCACTTCCCGGACAGCCCCAACCACCCCTCCTTCCCGTCGACCATCCTGCGACCGGGCCAAACCTTCCACTCCACCACCCGTTATGTGTTTACGGTGGGGCGGTGAGGGCACGATATGGAAATTAAGAGCGTCAGCTACCCCTGCCGCCGCCGCCAAGCCGCCGGGGGCATGCCCGTGGCTGCGGCGAAGACGCGGGTCAGATGACTTTGGTCAGCGAAGCCGCAAACCAAGGCGATCTCCGCGATGGGTAGCGGGCCGCGCAGCAGCTCCCGCGCGCGGGCCACGCGATGGTCCAGCAGCCAGCGATACGGCGTCTGGCCGGTGGTTTCGCGGAAGGCTTTGATGAAATGGCTGCGCGACAGGCCGCATTCGGCCGCCACCTCAGCGATGGCGACGTCACCGCCCATGTTGGCCATCAGGAACTCCTTGGCGCGCGCCTCTTGCCATTGCGACAGGCCGCCCGTGCGCCGGCCGGCCGACGGCGCCAGCGTGGCCATGCCGCCATAGGTCTGGGCCACGTGGATGGTCAGGGCCAGGGCCACCTGGTCCACGAACAGGCGGTTGCCCCGATCCGGCACGTCCAGTGCCGGCAGCAAGGCGGACGCCAAGCCATAGGCCACCGGGTCCACCGTGCCCCGCGCGCAGGCGAAGCCGCTGATCGCCGGGCGCTCCAGCTCCTCCGTCAGGGCGTTCAAGCTGGCGCGCGGAATCTGGACGCGCACATTGTCGAAGGATGAAAGGTGGCGGCAGGCCCAGCCCTCCCCCAAGTGGGTGACGGACAAGGCCATGCGGGCGTGCCCGCCGGCAAAGACCAGGCGGCCGCCGCGCCACAGCTCATGCCGGGGAAAATCGCGCAGCTGGATGATGACGGAAAACATGTCCAGGCACGGGATGTCTTGCCGGTCGCGGCTCGCGGGGTGGTCCTGGCGCAGGCGCAGGACCTGCGTGTCGCCCGCCCGCAGGCCCGTGGCGCGCGGCCCATCCGGGCGGGCACTGGCCAAGTGTGTGTCCGGCATGATCTCCCCCATCTGGTTGGCGCGATCCCGCTTCCCCCCGAAGGGGGTGCCCCTCTAGACTACAGCCGCTGGGGACGGGTTGTCGAAAGGCAAGGCCGTGGCAGAACCGTCGCCGGCATCCACTCCACCATCCCGCCGTTTTGGCGGGACTATCGTTCAAATCCACGCGCATCCGACAAGAACGGTCGCGCACCGGGGCCCTACGGTGGCCTTCATTCGCGTGGAAAAGTGTTTTGCCAGTAAATCATTGGGGAATCATGAGCAGCGTCGGGCAGTTCGAATTCATCCTGCTGCTGTTGGTGGCCATCCTGGGCCTGCGGCTGCTGGCCGGCCGTTTGGGCTTGCCGCCGGCGGCGGCGCTGATCATGGGCGGGATGGGCCTGGCCTTCGTGCCGGGTGTGCCGACCTTCGACCTGGACCCTGACCTTGTGCTGGTGCTGTTCCTGCCACCGCTGCTGATGGATGGAGCTTATTACACCGTCTGGCGGGAGTTCCGGCGCAACCTGGCCGCCATCCTGCAACTGGCCATCGGCGCGGTGCTGTTCACCACCCTGGCCGTGGGCGTGGTCACCCATATGCTGGTGCCCCACCTGCCTTGGGCGGTGTGCTTCGCGCTCGGCGCCGTGGTCTCACCCCCCGACGCGGTGGCGGCCAAGGCGGTGCTGGAGCATGTGACCCTGCCCCGCCGCCTGGTCGTGCTGCTGGAGGGGGAAAGCCTGCTGAACGACGCCGCCGGCCTGGTGCTGTTCCGCTTCGCCATCGCCGCGGCGTTGACCGGCGCCTTCAGCCTGGGCCAGGCCACCCTGGCCTTCACCGGGCTGGCGGTGGGCGGCGTCATCGTGGGCGGCGTTCTGGGCTATCTCTGGATTCGGGGTCTGCGCCTGCTCAAACATGAGCACCTGACCATCACCGCCATCTTCATGCTGCCCTGGGCCGCCTATATCCTGGGGGAGGCGGCGGGCGTCTCCGGCGTCATTGCCACGGTGGCCGCCGGCCTGGTGCTGGGCTGGCACCAGCATGAGGTCTTCACCGCCAGCGTGCGCCTGATGAGCACCGCCGCCTGGCAGGTCATGGTCTTCGTGCTGGAGGCCCTGGTTTTCATCCTGATCGGCCTGTCGCTGCGCGGCGTGATGAGCCGCCTGGGCGGTGTGGAACACGCGCTGGGCACCCTGGCCGTGCCGGTTTTGGCCGTGCTGGGCACCGTCGTGGCCGCCCGCTTCCTCTGGGTCTTCGCGGCGGAAGGGGCGGGCCAGATCCTGGGCCTGCTGGTGAAGCGACGGCCACTATGGTCCCCCGCCAGCGCCCTGCTGCTGAGTTGGGCCGGCATGCGGGGTGTGGTCACCCTGGCCGTGGCCCTGTCCATCCCTACCGGGGTGCCGGGACGCGACCTGATCCTGGCCGCCGCCTTCGCCGTCATCCTGGGCACCGTGTTGATCCAGGGCAGCAGCCTGGGCCCCCTGATCCGCTGGCTAGGCCTGGACAAGTCCGCCGGGCACCAGGGTGCGGTGCTGACCGCCCCCCAGGCCATGGCCGCCGTCGCCGCCGCCCAGCTGGAGGCCGTGCGCGCCCGCGCCCATAATGCCGACGGCAGCGTGCGCCACCCCCGCCTGCTGGAGCAGTACACCCACCGCGCCCGGGTGGCCGAGCGCTACTCCAAGGAGCGGGACGTGCTGAGCGCCGACCGCAGCGAGCACTACGACGTGATCCTGGCCACCATCGCCGCCGGACGGACGGAGGTGCTGCGCCTACACCGCACCGGCCGCATCCACGACGACGTGCTGCACGTCCTGGAATATGAGCTGGACTTGCAGGAGATGGCGGCCAGCACGTCGAGAATGAGGTTGGGGTAAGCTCCTCGGCGTTATGGCTATTTCCGCTAATGCCTCGTCTGGTCTGGCCGCTCAGCGATAATCCGGCCGACGGCACTGTCAAGAATGGCCTCGAATTCAGCGATCTGCTCGGGCGATGTGCCAAGTTCGGCCAAGTGGGGGGCCGATTCCGCAATTCCTCGAAGGTATTCCCGGAGTTGATCTTCAAAGTTTCCAGTAACGAAAACCTCGTAGTTGAGCTGTGGCGCGCAGTCGTATAGCCGCTCTTTTTTTTTCAGTTTTGAACGAGCCGGATATCGCAGTCTCATACCTTCCGGCATGACGGTTGGAACATATCGTATCTTCGCGTCAACACTCGCAAGGCTAGACGTGGCAAATGCCGCGCTGAGAAATGGACCGACGCAGCGACGCGCCACATCCAGAGCCGCATACGCGGGCTGGAAAACTTCAGCTGAGGCATAGAATTCCACGTGCCCTCCGATATCAAAGCGTTTAACGGGTCGCCATATCCTCATCCGCCGCCAGCACGGCGATGGCCTTGCGGCAGAAGTCCACCCATAGCGTTTCCGCCATCACGCCGGCCTGTAGCACCAGATGCTGCAGCTCCCGCTGGCGGCTGTCGGCACCGTTGGGGAAGTCGCGCCGTTCGATCTCCTGATACAGGGCCAGCTTTTCCAGATGCTGGGCCAGGCGGCTTTCGATGTCGCGCACCAGGTCGGTGGGGCCGATCACCGCCTCCGCCCGCAGGCGCACCATCAGTTCATCGCGCAGGGGTTTGGGCTCCTGTGCCTCCCCCGTCCAGCGGCGCAGTTCCTCCCGCCCGGCGGGCAGCACCTGATAGGCGCGCTTGCGGCCCCGGCCGGCCTCCGGCTCCAAGGCCGTGATCCAGCCCAGTTCCTCCAGCCGTTTCAGCTCGCGGTAAATCTGCTGATGCGTCGCCTGCCAGAAGAAGCCGATGGAACGGTCAAAACGGCCCGCCAATTCGGAGCCGGAGCAGGGGCGCTCCAACAAGGCGGTCAGCAGGGCGTGAGGCAGGGACATGACGGCTCGATCCAAGAATGCGGCCCCTGACGGTACCCGGCCGGACCGCCTTTATGCAACCAGTTGCATAAATGAGCCGGCTGCCCCATTATGCAACAAGTTGCATAATAAAAGACGGGCGCCCCACCATGACCACCCCCTACCCCCACCTGCTGCAGCCGCTGGACCTGGGGTTCACAACCTTGCGCAACCGCGTGCTGATGGGGTCCATGCATACCGGGCTGGAGGATAGCCGTCAGAACCTGCACCGCCTGGCCGCCTATCTGGGGGAGCGGGCGGCGGGTGGGGTGGGACTGATCGTCACCGGCGGCTTCGCGCCCAATATCGCCGGCTGGACCAAGCCCATGGGCGGCACCCTGGCGCTGACGTCCACCGCGCGGCGCCACCGTCCTATCCCCCAGGCCGTGCATGCGGAGGGGGGCAAGATCGCGCTGCAGATCCTGCATACCGGCCGCTATGGCTATCACCCCTTCGCCGTCGCGCCGTCGCGCATCAAGTCACCCATCAGCCCCTTCACCCCGCACGCGCTGAGCGCGCACGGAATCGAGCGGCAGATCCGCGCCTTCGTCCGCTGCGCCCTGCTGGCGCGGGAGGCCGGGTACGACGGCGTGGAGATCATGGGGTCCGAGGGCTACTTCATTAATCAGTTCCTGGTGACCCACACCAACAAGCGTACCGACGCCTGGGGCGGATCCTATGAGAACCGCATGCGCCTGCCCGTCGAAATCGTGCGCCGCACGCGCGAGGCGGTGGGCCCGGATTTCATCATCATCTACCGCCTGTCCATGCTGGACCTGATCCCCGACGGCAGCACGTGGGAGGAGGTGGTGCAGTTGGCCAAGGCGGTGGAGGCGGCGGGCGCCACCCTGATCAACACCGGCATCGGCTGGCATGAGGCGCGCATCCCCACCATCGCCACCTCCGTCCCCCGGGGAGCCTTCGCCTGGGTAACCAAGAAGATGAAGGGCAATGTCGGCATCCCCCTGGTCACCACCAACCGCATCAACACGCCGGAGATGGCGGAGCAAATCCTGGCCGATGGCTGCGCCGACATGGTGTCCATGGCCCGGCCCCTGCTGGCGGACGCGGCGTTCGTGAACAAGGCCGCCGCCGGGAAGGCGGATGAGATCAACACCTGCATCGGCTGCAACCAAGCCTGCCTGGACCACACCTTCAAGGCGCAGATTTCCACCTGCCTGGTGAATCCCCGCGCCTGCCATGAGACGGAGCTGACCTACGCCCCCGCCGCTGTGCGCAAGCGCATCGCCGTGGTGGGTGCCGGCCCGGCCGGCCTGGCCGCCGCCACCGTGGCCGCGCAGCGCGGTCACGCCGTGGAACTGTTCGAGGCGGCGGGCGAGATCGGCGGCCAATTCAACATGGCCAAGCGTATTCCCGGCAAGGAGGAGTTCCATGAGACGCTGCGGTATTTCCGCCGGCAGATCGACCTGACGGGCGTCACCCTCCACCTGAACCGCAAGGTCACCGCCGAAGACCTGATCGGCGGCGGCTTTGACGCGGTCATCCTGGCCACGGGCGTCACCCCGCGCGATCCACGCATCCCGGGGCAGGAGGCCGGCATGGCCAGCGGCCGGGTGGTGACCTACCTGGACGTGCTGCGCCACAACAAGCCGGTGGGCCGCCGCGTGGCGGTCATCGGCGCCGGCGGCATCGGCTTCGACATCAGCGAGTATCTGGTGCAGGACGGCCCCTCCCCCACCCTGGACCTGGCGGCATGGCAGGCGGAGTGGGGCGTGACCGACCCGGCCACGACGCGCGGTGGCGTCACGCGGCCGGAGATCACGGCGCCGGCGCGCGAGGTCACCCTGTTGCAGCGCAAGTCCGGCGGCCTGGGCAAGGGGCTGGGCAAGACCACCGGCTGGATTCACCGCCGCCTGCTGAAGATGAAGAACGTACAGATGCTGGCCGGCGTGAATTACGAGCGCATCGATGAGGGCGGCCTGTTCATCACCTTCGGCGAGAAGCGGGAGAATCCCACGGTGATCGAGGCCGACACCATCGTGCTGTGCACCGGGCAGGAACCGCTGCGCGAGCTGCACGAACCACTGAAGGCGGCGGGCGTCGCGGTCCACCTGATCGGCGGTGCCGACGTGGCGGCGGAACTGGACGCCAAGCGGGCGATCAACCAGGGCAGCCGCCTGGCCGCCACCCTCTGACGGAGACCATCATGACCGACCTGCCGCTGCATCCCGCCGTCGCCGCCAGCCTGGAAAAATGGCACGACGGCGTCGCTCGCCGCGACCTGTCCTTCCTGCCCGCCATCGTGCATCCGGAGGCGGTGTTCCGTTCCCCCATGGCGTTCACGCCCTATGGCCCGGCGCAGGCCTTGGTCCTCATCCTGGGCACCGTCATCCAGGTGTTTCAGGATTTCGCCTATCACCGCCAGTTCATCGACGCCGACGGCCTGAACGTGGTGCTGGAGTTCAGCGCCAAGGTGGGCGAGCGCGCGCTGAAGGGCATCGACATGATCCGCTTCGACGCGCAGGGCCGCATCGTGGAGTTCGAGGTGATGGTCCGCCCCATGAGCGGCCTGCAGGCCCTGGGCGAGGAAATGAGCCGCCGCCTGGCCCATGCCCTGCCCGCGCACAAGCAGCGGATCTGACCAAGCCCGGCGCCCGAGGGAGCGGAAACCATGACACATGCGGTCCCCCAGAGGGCGGTCCCCCAGAGGGTCGGCCTGGACATCGAGGGTGCCATTGCCCATGTCCGCCTGACCCGGCCGGAGAAGCTGAACGCCCTGGATTTGGACACGCTGCGCCAACTGGTGCGCACGGCCGCCACCATCCGGCGCCAGCCGCAAATCCGCGCCGTCATCCTCAGCGGCGACGGGCCGGCCTTCAGCGCCGGGCTGGACTTCGCCGCCGTGACCCGGAAGCCGTGGGAGGTGGTGAAGGCCTTCGTCACCCTGGGCCGCAGCACCAACCTGTTCCAGCGCACCTGCTGGTGCTGGCGCGAGCTGCCGGTGCCGGTCATCGCCGTGCTGCATGGCCGCTGCTATGGCGGCGCCCTGCAGGTGGCGCTGGCCGCCGATTTTCGCATCGCCACGCCGGACTGCGAGCTATCGGTGATGGAGGGCAAGTGGGGCCTGATCCCGGACATGAGCGGCAGCGTGTCCCTGCGCGAGCTGGTGCCCATCGACGTGGCCAAGCGTCTGACCATGACGGCCCAGGTGATCAGCGGGACGGAGGCCAAGGCCCTGAACCTGGTGACCGAGGTGGCCGACGACCCCATGGCGGCGGCGGAAGCGTTGGCGGCCGAGCTGTGCGCGCGCTCCCCCGATGCGGTGGCCGGCGCCAAGGCCCTGTTCCAGCGCGCCTGGAGCGCCAGCATCCGGGGCGCCTTCGCGGCCGAGCGCCGCATCCAGTTCAAGATCATGCGGGGCCCCAACTGGCGCATCGCGCTCAGCGCCGGCTTGGAAAAGAAGCCGCCGCAGTTCCGTGAACGCAGCTTCAGGCCCTGAACCTTACCAGCCGTTGAACCGGTCCCAGCGGCGAAGACCACCACCATCCTTGGGCAGGACGGTATAGGCGTCGAACTGGGCGGCGGTGGCGCAGGCGTGGTTGGGCAGGATGCGCAGCTGGGCGCCGATGGGGAACAGGGCCTCCAGGTCGGCGCCGATCGCCCCCGTCCAGTGCAGCACGCCGTGTTCCTGGTTGGCATCGCGGAAGGCCAAATTGGCAACGGGCGTTCCGTCGATGGCGGCGACCAGGCCATAACCGTGGTCCTTGGCCTGGCGCTGGGTGCCCCGGTCGCGGCTCATGGCCATCCAGCCGCCGTCGGTGATGACCCAGCCCGTGTCGGCGCGGTGGCCGATGACAGTGCACAGCACCGATAGGGCGATGTCGTCCACGGCGCACACACCCACCCCAGCCATCACCAGGTCAAAGAAGGCATAGACGCCGGCACGCACCTCCGTCACACCCTCCAGGTGCCGGGCGCTGAGAGCGGTGGGGGTGGAGCCGACGCTGACCACCGGGCAGGCATGGCCGGCGGCGCGCAGGCGTTCGGCCGCGCGCACGCAGCCCGCCCGCTCCTGCTCCGCCATGGCCGCCAGCGCCTCGGGCGTGTTGAGGCCGTAGGAGCTGCCGGCGTGGGTCATGACGCCATCGAGGCGGGCGCCGCCACCGCCTTCGACCGTCAAGGCCGCCGCCACGTCCAGCAGCGCCGGTGCCTCCGGATGGATGCCGGAGCGGTGGCCGTCGGTATCGACCTCGATCAGCACGGTGTGGACATGGCCGTTCTCCCGCCCATGGCGGGACAGGCGCTCCGCCGCCGCCACCGATTCCACCACCAGCGTCAGGCGCACGCCGGCCTTGGCCAGGCGCAGAGCGTGATCGAACTTGGGCGGCGCGATGGCCACGGCGTAGAGGATGTCGCCATAGCCGGCGGCGAAAAAGCACTCCGCCTCCTTCAAGGTGGACACGGTCAGGCCCCGGGCGCCGGCGGCCACTTGGTGCCGCGCCACCTCCAGGCACTTGGCCGTCTTCACATGGGGCCGGAAGCGCACCCCCAGCGCGTCCATGCGTCTCTGCATGCGGGCGATGTTGGCCGCCATCCGCCCCTCGTCCAGCAACAGCAGGGGCGTCTCCAGATCGGGGGGAAGGACGGGACGGGTCACCAGGGCTCTCCTGCCGGCGGTCGAAAGCGGCCGAAGATAGCGCGCGGACGGCCCCGTCCCCAGAAGAAAAGCCCGGTTCGATCGGGTGAACGAACCGGGCCTGAAGGTGGGTAGGAAGGAAGATGAAGCCCCGCGCGCCCCGGTCCGCCCGAATGGGAAGGGACGCGCGGACACCTGCAACCCGCCAGCCGGGCGCCGGTTCCAGGGCGGACCATGACGTTTCTGAGGCGCCTGGCTTGCGCACCAGACCTGCCCGACATCGCAGCCCGCCTAGCGATACGACGCGAAGCTGGGGTCGATGGGGGACAGCAGCAGCCGGTGGCGCTGTTCATAGGTCAGGGGGTGGAAGATTTCCCCCAGCAGTTCCGCCCAGCGCAAGGGATAGGGCGAGGGCTGGCCGTTGGGCAGCAGCACGCCCGTCTGGTCCAGGGGATGGATGGCGGGATGACGCCGCAGCGCTTCCAGCTTTTGGTCCAGCAGCGCTTCCGTCCGCGCCAGCCAGGCGGCGGTGAGCGGCGTGCCCTTCCTGAAGATGAAGGCGCAGAGGCCGATCAGCTCCTGATGCGAGCGGCGCAGCAGGTCGCCGAACTCCCCGGTGATGTGCGGGATGCCGTGGGCCAGCTCCTGATAGCCGAGGGCCAGCTTGTCCGACGCCGCCAGCTGGTCGAAGAACGGCCCCCACCGCTTGGAGGTGCTTTTGATATCCGTGTAGCCACCGCCATAGTGGTGCATCAGGTAGCAGCGCAGATAGTCCGCCTTGTGGGTGGAACTGAGATAGGGCCAGGCGGGGTGCAGGGGGAAGTCCGGCTTCACCCAATCCCCCACCGTCTCACGCGTGATGAAGGCGACGCCGCAGCCGGTGTTGCGGAAGATGGTCCACAGCGCCCGCAAGCGGGCATCCGACATGATCTCCGGCCCCGTCCACAGGCAGAAGACGATGCGGCCGGCGAAGGCGTCCAGGTCATGCGGCTTGGCGGTCCCGGGGGCTGTCATGATAAGGCGGCCGTTAGAGCATTGAAGGGGTGGCCGGGATGCCCAGGCCATTCATCAGCGACACCCGCCGCTGGGCGATGTCCGCATTGGGCGCGGGGTGGCGGCGGTAGACGTAGAGATAGTCTATGACGACGTTGTAGTCGTTGGCCGCGCGGCTGTCGCCCCGGCGGTCCGTCGTCGCGTCCTTCACCTCGAAGATGCGGGAGGCCAGCACCGGCACGTGCACCGGCATCTGCCGGTTGATGACGGCCAGCATGAAATCCCAATCCTCATAGGCCCGCATGAACACGTCGAACTCCAGCCCCGCCAGCAGCGTCCGCGGAAAGGCGAAGCACGACATGTGGACCTGATTCTTGATGTAAATCTCCAGCGTCAGGCGTCCGGCCACGTCCATGAAGCCCTCGTCCAGGAACTCCGGCCCATCCGGCCCCCGCCGTTCGGTGACGACGCTGCTGTTGGCGTAAACGGCCAACCCCTGCTGCACCGCGGGCTGGGCCAGCAGGGCGGGGATGAAGTTGGCGTGCCAGGCGTCGTCATCGTCCAGGAACAGGACATAGCGCCCGCGCGCCAATGACAGGCCCAGGTTGCGGCTGGCCGAAGGGCCGGGGGCGCCGTTGCGCCGGATGTAGATGTCGTCCGCCGACAGCCATGCGGCGCAGGCGCGGTCCGTCCCCCCATCCGTGGCGTCGGAAACGACAATGACTTCCACCGCCGCCGGCTGCTGCTTGACGGATTCCAGGGCGCGGCGCAGCAGGTGCGCCCGCTTGTGCGTGGGAATGATGACGGTGACGTCGGGTTGGGCGGCCATGGCGGTTTCGACGGTCAGCGCTTGCCCGCCTTGCGGCCGGCGGCGGGCTTGTCGGCCGCGCCAGGGGTTTGTATCTCCTCCGCCAACCGCGCCGTCACCGCCGCCATGACCGGCCCCCATTCACCCGGTGCCGGCTGGCGGAACTGCGTCAGATTAGGATACCAGGGGCTGGTCTCCATCCCCGCCTCCAGCCAGCGCCAGCAACTGTCGAAGCGGTTCAGCAGCCATACCGGCCGGCCCAGTGCGCCCGCCAGGTGGGCCACGGCGGAATCCACGCTGATGACCAGGTCCAGGCCTTGTACCAGGGCCGCGGTGTTGGCCATGTCGGCGAAATCCGCCGTCCAGTCGACCAAGCCCAGGGCGGCGCCATCCCCCCCCTTCTGCAGGGAGAAGAAGCTGGCCCCCGCCTGGTTCAGAAGGGGCGCCAGCAGGTCCGGCGCCACGGAGCGGCTGCTGTTGCGCGGGTGGTTTGGGTTGCCCGCCCAGCACAGGCCGATGCGCAGGCCCTGGTGCGCGGCCAAGCGCTGGGCAAACGCCGCCGCCTCATCCGCGGGGGCGGCCAGGTAGGGCACCTCCGCCGGCACCGTCGCCAGCGTGGTGCGGAAGGCGCCCATCAGGTTGTGCAGAGGCAGGCGCAGGTCGAACCCGGCGGAAAGCTCGCCGATGGCCACCGCCTCATCCACCTCCGGCATGGCGGCCACCAGGCGCAGCAGTTCCGGCTGGCATTCCACGACAACGCGGGCGCCGAGGGCCTTAAGCGGCCGGGCGTAGCGCACAAACTGCAGCGTATCGCCCAGGCCGCTGTCGGCCGACAGCACGATGGTGCGTCCGTCTTGGCGGATGGGCTGGCCGGCCGGATCCATGAACAGGCCGATCTGGCTTTCCGTGATACGGCCATGCCAAATCCAGGCGATGCCCTCCGCCCCCTTGACGAAATCGCCCTTCCGCAGGTGCTGGCGGCCGGTATAGATGTTGGCTTCGACATGCGATGGGTTGATGCGCAGCGCATTGGCCAGGTAGGCCAGCGCCTCGTCCGTCCGCCCCAGGTGCTCGGCGTATTTGCCAAGACGGCAGTAGACGTCGTCGAGGTTGCCCAGCAGACCACCCTTTTCCTGCAGCAGGGCTACCGCGTCCTCATAGGCCCCCAGCGCGTCATAGGCCTGGGACAGCGCGTTGATGACCCGGGGGTCGTCAGGAGCCGCCGCCAGCGCCCGGCGCAGCACATCCCGCCCCTCTTCCGCACGCTGGTTGGCCACCAACTGGTTGCCCAGGTTCAAAAGGGCGTCAACGTAGGCGGGATTGATCTCAAGCGCGCGACGCAGCAGGCGCTCGGCGTCCGGGAAGGGGGCAATCAGGGCCAGGTTGTTCATGACCACCAGATTGTCCGGATCGGCGGCCAGGATGGCGGTGTAGGCGGCGTGTGCCTCCCCCACACGGCCCTGCTGATGCAGGCCGATGGCCTCGGCGAACTTGGTGCCGATTTCCTGCCGACGCGCCACCTGGGCGAACCGCGCCGCACTGTCGTCGGCCGCAGCACCCAAGCCCCAGCCCTTGTTCCGCTTGCGCAACACGACCTCGATGGCCGATTCCGACGTGCCCTTCAGGGTCTGGTCGCGCAAGGGCGCGTCATACTGGAAGCCGCTGTCCAGCTTCTCCAGCTTCAGCACCTCCACCTCTTCCTTGAACAGATCCAGCACCTGCACGACGCTGATCGACTTCGGCGACCAGCTCTGCGGCTTCAGGATGGTGAAGGTCCATTTATGGTCCTGGTTGAAGATGGAGGGCCACATGCCCTGCTCATACATATCCTCGTCCGGAACGGTGATGATCAGGTGGCCGCCGGGCTTGCAGATGCGGATCCAGTTGCCGAGCGACCGCACCGGGTCCACCAGCTTTTCCAGGCAATGGCTGGAATGGACGAAATCGTAACTGTTGTCCGCCACCCCTTCCATCAGCATGGCGTCACCATCGGGCAGATGCCACGACCGGGCGGACTTCATCAGCGGAAAATAGTCCCGGAGGTTACCCAAGGGGCTGGGGCCGCAGCCGATGTCTATCCCATCGCCCACGATCCAGCGGCGGGCGAACCGCCCGTCCGCAGCGCGGCGCAGCATCTGCTTGGTCGTCTCATCCGCCATCACGCTACTCCGCATACCGGCAGCGTCCCGCCCCGGGACGCGTCGAGAAAAAGACCCAACCGAGCCGCAGGCACCGGTCACCGCGGGGTCAGCGCCAGATAACCATCATCGGCATAGTCGCGGACGATAGTGTGAGTGTGGCGGAACTGGTGGAAGACGAAATCGATGTTTCGGTCATAAAAGGCCAGCTTGTGCTCAGGCACCGGCACGGCGCCATCAGCGTAGGGGCCGTCCTCATAGGCGCGCAGACCATTCACCAGGATCACATCGCGGCTGCGCGGCCGCAACTGGCGCAACTGCGTCATCAGGCTTTCCAGTGGCGGGCACAGAGCGTCATTCCCACCGGGGCCGTACTTGGCCTGATGGTAGGCGGCACCGGGTTGATGGCCATCCAGCCAGAACAGTATGGGAAGCTGCGCCGGGACCAAGGGTACCACAGCCTTCAGCACATCCTCGCAGGTGGCGTACAGCAGCTGGGCCCGGGGCATATCCACCAGGCGCGCACGCGCCTGGTTCAGGGCCTCCGTCGCGGTTTCGGCGGAGAACAGCCGCTCAAATCCAAAAGATGCGGCATGCAGCACATTGTCACCCGTCCCTGTCAGGGTCTCCAGATAGACCTGACACTGATAGGCGTCCAGCAGGCCCTTGAGATTGAAATGACGCAGTGTTCCCATGCGACCCACCGTTGGATGTGCAGCCCCTTGACCGTCCGCGTCCCGGTGTCAGCCGGCCTTGCCAGGCGTGACCCGGATGGCCAGCAGCCGTTCTTCCAGTTCCTGGACGAAACGGTCGGTGTCGCCCAGGGTGCGCCGCCAAGCCTCGCCGCCCGCCAGCGCATCGCGAAATGCTTTGTACTCTTTGGGCTTGTTGCCCAGCTTCACCGCCAGTTTCACATAATCGTCCACACTGGTGGTCACGCCCTGGGGCAGGCCCACGGTGCGGAGCAGGCTGCCCGCCATGCGCGAGGCGAAGGTCTTGCCGGACAGGGTGACGATGGGCAGGCCCATGCGCAAGGCGTCGCTGGCCGTGGTGCCGGAGTTATAGGGATAGGTGTCCAGAAACACGTCGGCCAACGGCAGGCGGGCCAGGTATTGCGCCGGGCTGGCCGGGCCGGCGAACAGCAGGCGGCCGGGATCGATGCCCCGGGCACGGGCCCGTTCCTGCATGTTCTGCCGCGCCCACGGCGTGCGGGCCAGCAGCCACAGCACGGAATTATCCACCCCACCCAGGATGCGCATCCAGGCGTCGAAGACCTCTTCCGTGATCTTGTAGGTATTGGAGAAACAGGTGTAGACGAACTTGTCCGCCGGCAAGCCCACACTTTCCCGCGTGGGTGATGGATCCACCAGCGCCTTGCTGTCGTTCACCTGATAGCAGATGGGCATGTACAGTGGCTTGGGGTGGAAATCGCCCGCCAAGTCCTTCGGCACCACGAAATCGTCGACGATGGCGTAGTCCAGCTCAGGAATGGGCTGCGAACCGACGAAGCCCAGGTAGGTGATCTGGACGGGTGCCGGCTTGCGCCGGACGATGCCGGGGCGCGACCCATCGGTCAGACCGTTGAGGTCAACCAGAATATCCAGCTCATGCTGGCGCATCAGCGCCGCCACCTGGTCGTCGCTCATCTCCGCGACGCGGAACCATTGGTCGAAGGCGCCCAGGATGCGATGCCGCAGATAGCTGTTGTCATCCAGGCCCATGTCATAGCCATAGACCTCGAACCTGCTCCGGTCGTGCTTCTCGATCAGCTCCACCATCAGCATGCTGACGGGGTGCAGGTTGTAGTCAGACGACAGGTATCCGATGCGCACCTTCTCATGGGCGTAGCCCTGCGCCGGAGCCAGCCGTTCCGGCGTGCCGAAGCGGGAAATCCACTGTTCGACCCAGCGGTTGACCACCGCGTTCTCGTCGAACAGCGACATCAGCGTCAGGCCGCCGGAGCTGGCGACCATGTCATCCTTGGTCAGGCCGGGAATGGGCAAATAGACGGGCCAGGCGCACATCTTCAGGCGCAGATGCACCCAATGGCTGATGGCGTCGGACTGCTTGGGCACGGTCAGCAGGCTGCGGTACAGCTCCCGTTCCGCCTCCTCGAACCGATTCAGCCGTTCCAGCAGGCGGCCCCGCTGATTCAGCAGAGTGGTACGCATGTCATCGGGCTGGATGGATCGGCGCCAAATCTCCAGCGCCTCGTCATGCTTGCCCTGGCCTTCGGACATCAGGCCCAGGTTGATGGCGGCGATCAGGAAATCGGACTTCAACGACAGGGCGGCGTTGTAGGCCGCACCGGCCGCAACCGTGTCGCCCACATTGGCCAGTTCCACACCCAGGTTGAAATAGGCCGCATGCCGCAAGGTGGTGTCGACCGGCACCTCATCCAGCCAAAGCTGGTACAGCGAGGCGGGCCGCATCCAGGGGGCGGCCTCCCGCGCCGCCTCGACCAAGCCAAGCAAGGCCGGGAAATCCAGGCGGCCCACCAGGTAACGAAATGCCGTTTCCTCGATCCCCGGCGGGATCTTCCACGCTCTGGCGGTCAGGTATTCGATAACGTCAGCGGTTTGCAGCGGTGCCTGATGTGTAATGGAAGCAGCAGAGGCCACGGTCGACGTTCCATGAATAAAGCACCTCAGGACTTCTTAGCTCCTGAAATATCAAATGGAATCATAACACGATATTGACGGTGGAGCGATCCGCAACTTTAGCCTGCTCGCTGCCCGGTGCCGCTGTTTCAGCCGGTGGCGGCGACGCCGGCGCGGAGGTCGCACCGTTAACGGGGGTCGCGGCGGCCTGGGCACCGCCATTCTGCGGTCCCGATGCCTGAGCGACGGCCGTCTGGGTCTGCACGACCTTGGCATAGGCCGTGCTGCCCTGCAGCTGGCGCGAGGGCGACAGCCGGAAGGCGCCTTTCTCGGACTTTTCGTTCTTCGTCGTCACGTTGTCACCAACCCGAACCACCGGCCGCTGATATCCCGGCATCGCCGGCGATGCCTGTGCCGCCATATTATACGCCGCCACGCCCGACAGCATACTCTGCTGAGAGATACGGACGGCATCCGCCGGGGTACTGCTCTGGGCGGCCCTGGATGGCTCCGCCGTAGCGCCCGCCTTGGCCAGGGCTTTCTGAAAGTCGGTATCGATCCGGCTGGCAGGCGTAGCCTTAGTTAGGGCGGTCCTGCTGACCACCCCGCCTATCGGCCGCGATGACACCGGATCGTTACCCATGAACCCCAACCCCGCACGCGTCCCCACTATCGGGACGTATGCCTTAACCACGAATCGAGGGCCCTGAAAAGCACCGAGGATTGAGAGGCTCAGCGCCCCTCAATCCTCTGGCACCCGCCCCTGAACGGGCCGGAGATGCTGCCCCGCACCCCCGGCCCGATCCATTACGCCACTCTTACATCCTTACCCGGACAGGCCCGTCAGCCAAGCGTTGACTTGATCGGTATTGAACGCGTGGACCTGGGCCGAGGTGAACACGCTGGCCTGAGCCGTCGTCAGGTTCGACAGCTGGTCGGTGGTCAACCCGGAAATCTGATCCGTCGTCAGGTTCGTCACCTGGCTGGTCGTGAACTCCCGAATATCCGCCGTGGTGAGCGCGCTGATCTGGGCCGTCGTCAGCGACTGCACCTGGGCGCTGCTGAGGGCCGCCACCTGGCTGCTGGACAAGGCCGACAGGTTGTCGGTCGTAAGACCGGACAGCTGGCTAGTCGTCAGAGCCTGAACCTGTGACGAGCTCAGCGCCCGGACATCCGTGGTGCTCAACGCCCCCAGCTGATCGGTCGAGAGCGCCTTGACCTGGGCACTGTTCAGGCCGGTTACCTGGCTGCTGCCCAAGGCCGAAAGCTGAGCCGTGGTCAGCGACTGGACCTGGGTCGTCGTCAGCTTGGTCACCTGGGCCGTGCTCAGGGCGTTCAGGTTATCCGTGCTGAGCGTCGACACCTGCGCCGTCGTCAGGGATGAAACCTGGGCCGTGGTCAGGGCCCGCACATCCGACGTGCTGAGGCTGTTCAGCTGGTCGGAGGTCAGGGCCTGAACCAGAGCGGTGGTCAGGCTGGCCACCTGGGCGGTGCTGAACGCCGTCACCACATTGGTGGTCAGGTTCGACACCTGCGCCGTCGTCAACTGGCCGATCTGAGCGGTCGTGAACTCCCGGACATCGCTGGTGGACAGCGCGTTCAGCTGGGTGCTGGTCAGCGACTGGACCTGGGCGCTGGTCAGAGCCTGGACTTGGTTGCTGGTCAGAGCCGACAGGTTGTCACTGTTGAGGCCGGACAGCTGGGCCGACGACAGAGCCTGGACCTGGGTGCTGCTCAGCTTCGTCACCGTGGCCGTGGACAGGGCGTTCAGCTGGTCGGAGTTCAGCGCCTTCACCTGAGCCGTCGACAGGCCGGTGATCTGCGCCGTTCCCAGCGCCGAGACCTGGTCGGTGGTCAGGGCACCCACCTGGGCCGTCGTCAGACCGGCTTCCTGCGCCGTCGACAGCGCCGCCACATTGGTGGTGCTGAGGGCCGACAGCTGCGCCGTCGTCAGTTGGCCGATCTGGGCGCTGCTGAGCTCACGCACATCGGCAGTCGTCAGGGCGTTCAGCTGATCCGTGGTCAGGGCCTGGATCTGGCTGCTGGACAGCTTCGCCACCTGATTGCTGGACAGCGCGTTCAGGTTGCTGGTCGTCAGGCCGGACACTTGGCTGGTGGACAGCGCGCCGATCTGCGCCGTCGTCAACGCTTGGGCGTCCGCCGTGCTGAGCGAGGCCAGCTGGTCGGTCGACAGCTGCTGCACGTCCGCCGTCGTCAGATTGGCAACCTGCGCCGTCGTCAGGGCCCCCACATTGGTGGTGTTCAGGTTCGAGACCTGGGCCGTGGTCAGCTGGCCGATCTGGGCCGTCGTCAGTTCCTGCACGTCCGCCGTGGTCAGGGCATTCAGCTGATCCGTGGTCAGAGACTGGACCTGGGCGGCGGTCAGCTTCGACACCTGGGCGCTGGTCAAGGCGTTCAGGTTGTCGCTGCTGAGGTTGGACACCTGCGCCGTCGTCAGCTGGCTGACCTGCGCCG
>NZ_VITV01000007.1 GCF_007828035.1 Nitrospirillum amazonense
TTGTCGCCCGCCGCGTCGGTGAACGGGGTTATAGTGACCTCACCCACGCCCTGTCTACAGGAATTTTGCAGTCACATGACGATTTTTACCGAACCTCAGGAGCCCCTATATATGCTCGCGCACACGCGTGGATAAGGCCCCAGACCCACTTTTTTGCCCTTCCATGACAGCCCTCCCCGAACAGCCTCCCCCACCACCCAGCCCCACACATCGGCTACTCCCCACAAGGCCCCAACAAACCCCTTGACCTCCCATCGCCGCTCGCGTACATCACCGCCCTCACACGGCCTCGTCCCCTTCGTCTAGAGGCCTAGGACACCGCCCTCTCACGGCGGTAACAGGGGTTCGAATCCCCTAGGGGACGCCATACTTCCGGCGCTTTAGCTGAACTTTGCGGGACAGTTACGGGACAGTTCACCTCGCGGAACACTGCGAGGACACCTCCCGCCATGGCCACCATCACCCCCAGAGAGAATCGCGAAGGCCAGGTCATCGGCCACCAGGCCAAGGTCCGTCGCGTCGGCCACAAGCCCGTCTCCAAGACCTTCGAGAAGAAGAAGGACGCCGAACGCTGGGCCAAGTCCGTCGAGACCGACATGGACCGCCGGGTCTTCCTCGACCACAGCCAAGCCGACAGCACCACCCTGGGCGCCCTCCTCCGCCGCTATCGCGAAGAGGTCACGCCGGCTAAGCGGGGTGCCGTGCAGGAGGCCGGCCACCTCATCGTCGTCGAGGATGACGAAATCTGTCTGCGACGGCTCAGCGCCCTTTCGCCCCAGGATATCGCTAGCTACCGCGATCGTATGCTGGCCTGCGACTACGCGCCCGCCACCGTGGTGCGGCGGATCAACCTGATCGCCACGGCCATCGCCCATGGCCGGCGGGAATGGGGCATGCACCTCCCATCCAATCCCGCCGAAGCGAAGCTGACCGCCCGCCCCAAGGGTGCTGACCGCAAGCGCGAACGCCGCCTGCAGCCCGCCAGGGTCGAGGTGACGCATCAGCGCGATCCGGATACCGGTGCCGAGGCTGAACTAAGCCACCACGTCCCCGCCGAAGAGGAACGCCTGATGGCGGGCCTGGTGGCCTGCAAACACGGGGTTTGGCTTGCCCCCATGGCCCGGCTGGCTTTGGAGAAGGCGGCACGCCAGGGTGAAATCTGCTCCCTGAATTGGAGCGATATCGATTTGGCCAAGCGCACCATGACCATCCGCGGCCTGTCAGGAGATGGCTCAAAGAATGGCGAGGTCAGGAAGGTCCCCCTCTACCGTCGCGATCGAGGCACTGCCGTCCTTCCCCACCTACTCGAAGCGCGACGGGCCCATGGTGGATGGGGACCAGACGTTGCTGAAGGTCACCTTCGGACGGGTGGTCGATCGTATCGGCATCCTGGACCTCACCTTTCATGACCTCAGGCACGAGGCGACGAGCCGCCTGGCAAAGGTACGGGAACCCGCTGGAACTGATGCGCGTCACTGGTCACAAAACGCTGTCGATGCTGGCCAGATACTACCACGCAGACGCCGAGGAACTTGCGCAACGCCTGGCTTAAGGCAGACGCGCATGGCGCCGCCGTGCCGCCTGGGAGGCAGTGAACCTGCGTTCGACAGCCGTGAACGGCTGTTCATGGGCTGCGAATCACCGTTCATCACCAGATTCGGAACCATTGGCGCACGCTGGTCCCGACATACCGGCCGTAGCCGGAAACGATATCCATCGGTCCGCCCCCCTCCCTCTCGCAAAGGTCCGCGATATTGCCCCCTCGCTTCGAAAGGGGCGGGCCATCCTATAATCGGCGCGATCAAGTGATCCCGCTGATTTCAATAGAATCAAACGGATACCGCACCGTCCGGCGTCCAATTTGCACGCCGAATAATACGTGACGAATGGTCCGGCGATCGCCGCCAGGAAAGCGTGCCAGCCAACAGCGCGCCCGCCTGGGACAGGGGACGTGCAGATCCTGTGCGACGAGGGGGAGGAGCCCGACAACAATGAACACCGCCCCGACGACAATCATCGTCGTCGGGGCCATCAGCCACAGAGCCTTGCTCAGCGCCTACGGGGCGGTGGCCGGCGGGGGTTACGCGTTCGCCCCACCATCAACGGTGAAGCCCGTGCCGTTCACCGAACGGGCTTCATCACTGGCGATGAAGGCGTAAAGCGCGGCGACATCCTCGGGCTTGCCATATTCCTTGATCGCCATCCGCTGGCGCTGGGCTTCGGCATGCGGGCCATCGGCGGGGTTCATGTCGGTGTTGGTCGACCCCGGATGCACGAGGTTGACGGTGATCCCACGCGGCCCCAGGTCACGCGCTGCGCCTTTGGTCCAGGCGATCAGCGCGGCCTTGCTGGCGGAATAGAGCGCCTTGCCGGCGTCGGGCACGCGGTCCGCGAGGTTGCTGCCGGTCGAGATGATGCGGCCGCCCTCGGACATGTACGGCAGGGCCGCCTGGGTCGCGAGGATCACGCCCCGGACGTTCACCGCCAGCATGGCGTCGATCTGTTCGAGCGTGACTTCCTCGACGGTGCCGTAGCTGATGATGCCGGCATTGTTGACGAGGATGTCCAGGCCGCCGAGTTCGGAGGCGGCGTGATCCACGGCCTGTTTGATCGACGCGGGCTCCGCCGCCTTCATTTGAACCGCGAAGGCGCGGCCGCCCGCCGCTTCGATCTCCCGCGCGATGGCGTTGGCGGCATCGGCCGACCGCTCGTACCCAATCGCGACTGCGGCCCCCTCGGCGGCGAAGCGGCGGGCGATGGCGGCGCCGATCCCACGGCTGGCACCCGTGATGAAAGCGCGTTTTCCTTGAAGGGATGACATTGGCGATCTCCATTGAATCCCGGGGGCGGGCCGCGCCTTCGGCGGCCCATGGACACCGGTTGGGTTTTGTGGGGGCGGTTTGCTGGAACGGTGCCGTCTTGTTGGGCGCCACTTATTTGGCGTAGGTCGCGACGATCTGGCCGACCAGCTTGGCCCAGGGCATATCCAGGGCGTCGTACACGGCGGCCGATTCCGGCGCGGCATTGTCTTTCAGAATCTCGACCATGAAGGTCGCGTAGTCGGAGAGGATCACGCCGGCCTGCTGCAGGCGGAACAGGTTCACGTCGTGCTTGGTGCGGTTGAAGGTGCCCGACGCGTCGACGGCGATGTAGGCGTCATAGCCCTTGGCCACGGCCGTCATCGCCGGGAAGCCCGCGCAGACCTCCAGCGAAATGCCCGCGAAGATCAGCTTCTTGCGGCCGGTCGCCTCGATTGCGGCGGCCACGCGGGGATCGTCATAGGCGTTCACCGTGGAGCGGTCGATGATCTCGATGCCGTCCAGCGCCTCCACAAGCTCGGGGAAAGTCGGGCCCCACAGGGTATCGCGCGCGGTGCTGGTGGCGACGATGGGCAGGCTGAGCGCCTTGGCCGCGCGGGCGAGCGCCACGACGTTGTGCTTAAGCTCGCCCGTCTCATAGTCACGCACGCCGGTCATCAGATTGACCTGGTGATCGACGAGGATCACGGCGGCATTGTCCTTGGTCAGCGGCTCATAGATACGGTTCGTCATTTCCACTCTCCAGCCAATGATTGGGTCCGACTCACGATCATCGTTCGTGATGGCTGGAAGGTAGGGGGTGGACGATCGGCCCAGAAGACGTCTAAATCGCAACTTAACGTCCATAGCAATGGACGATGGGGGTGGTGATGCTGGACCTGAACGACTTCTTCTACTTCGTCCAAATCGTTGATCGGGGCGGCTTCACGGCGGCCGGTCGGACGCTGCGCGTTCCGAAATCGACGCTGAGCCACCGCATTCAGCAGCTTGAGAACGAGCTGGGCGTGCGCCTGCTCAATCGCACATCGCGGCGCTTCGGCATGACCGATTCCGGCGAGGACTTTTATCGCCACGCCGTCGCCATGCTGCGGGAGGCGGAATTGGCCGAGACCACGATCCGTGGGCGCCTGACGGAGCCAAGGGGCACGGTCCGGTGCACGGCGGGCACGGCGACGATGCAGTTCGCGCTTGCGGACATCATCGCCGACTTCTTGGTCCAGCACCCGAAAGTCAATGTCGTCGCGCATGCCGCCGATCGCACCGTCGACATCGTGGGCGAGAATTACGACTTGGCCGTCCGGGCGCACTCCGACCCGTTGCCGGACTCCAACCTGGTTCAGCGGACCCTCGCGCCCGCGCCCTGGTTCCTGTTCGCGGGTTCCGACTATGTGAAGAAACACGGCGCGCCGAAGACTCCGCAGGATCTGCAGGAGCATCCCTCGCTGTTCATGATGCGGACGGGCGTGGAGCCTGTGTGGCGGCTGCGTCACGCACGCCAAAAGCGCGACGAGATCGTGGTGCCCCTTACCCCGCGCCTGCTCGGGGATGACATGGTTGGACTGAAGCAGGCCGCGATCAAGGGCTTGGGCGTGGTCGCGCTTCCCGGCTACATCTGCCGGGCGGAGGTCCATTCGGGCGCCATGGAGCGCATCCTGCCGGATTGGCTTGCCGGCGATTCCACGCTGACCGCGCTCATCCCATACCGTCAGGGTCTGCTACCCTCCGTACGGGCGTTTCTTGACCATCTGTCGGCGGAATTTCCCAAGCGCGTGCTCATGTAGGGCTGGCGGGTTGGATAAGGGCGACCTCTGTCCCCGCGCCCGCCATTACGCCTAGGTCCAGCGTTCAACCATTTGGACGTTAAGTTCCAAACTTGGCGACTTCCCGGCCGGTCTGCCCCATTCATAATCGCGGCATCAGACAGGTTGTTGGAGTGACCGCCATGGATGGCATCGCAAACATCGAAAAGACCGGGGGAACCGCCCAGCGGCTTGGACAAATCGTCTTGGGCGTCCCGCACAATATTGGCTCGGGCTTTTCGGCCCGGCACTTCTCTGAGGAAATGTTCGCCGGGGCGATGGATCCGCTGCTGATGGTGGATCACTTCGTCATGACGGCGCCGACCTTCGAGCCGCACCTTCACGCCGGAATTTCGGCGGTGACCGCCATGTTCGAGGACAGCGAAGGCGTGTTCCTCAACCGGGACACCCTGGGACACAATATCGAGTTGAAGGCCGGCGATCTTTACTGGCTGACGGCCGCGAGCGGTGCGGCCCACGAGGAAAAGCCCGCGAAAAATTCGCGCGTCCATGCCTTGCAGGTTTTCGTGAACCTGCCCGAGCGTCTTAAGAAATGCCCGGCCCGTTCACTGCGGGTGGACGCCGGCGACGTGCCCACGATCGAAGGCGGCGGTCACCGCGTCCGCGTCGTTCTGGGCGCGAGCGGCGGCGTCAAGGGCGAGACCGGGACGCCCGAGGAGATGACGATGCTCGACGGCTTCCTCGCCGCCGAGGGCCGGTTCAGCCACGCGCTGCCGGAAGGGCGGCAGGCATGGATTTACGCCGTGTCGGGCACGGTGACGGTCGCCACCGACGCGGAGGAGCGGGTCCTGCCGGCCGGCACGGCCACAACGGTCGAGGCGGGCTTGGCCATCGAGGTGGCCATGACGGCCAAGGCTCCCGCCCACTTCGTGCTGATGGCCGGCAAGCCGATCCACGAGACGTTCGTGAAGCACGGGCCGCTGGTCATGTCGACGGCCGACGATGTCCGCCGCACGCTCGCCGATTTCGCGCGAGGCAAGTTCGGCCGCGTTCCCACCTGATCCCATCCATCCATCCATCCATCCTGATCCACGCGCGGTGACGTTCCCCCGCGCGACGGCCTCCCCACGCCCGGAGTGATCGCGCATGACGACCCCATCCATAGGAGATCGAGAGATGACCGACCCCAGAACGGCCGACCGGCCCACCGAGACGAACGTGCCCTGGATATCGGCGGCGGAGCGCGGACGCGAAGCGGCGCTTCTGGCTCACTTCGCCCACTTCTGGGGCACCGCCACCGGCGCGCCGCGCGCGATCTACGACACCTTCATCGCGGCCAGCCCCTGGGCGGCCGGCGCCACTGTCGAGGAAGTCACCACCGCCGAGGTGCATGGCTGGTGGGTGCGCCCAGAGAGCGCCCGCGCCGGCGGGCAGGCGATCCTGTTCATCCACGGCGGCGGCTATGTCATGGGCACGGCCCAGGCCTATCGCGGCTTCGTCAGCCAGATCGTCAGCCGGAGCGGCATCCCCGCCCTGGCGATCGATTATCCCCTCGCGCCGGAGGCGACCCTGCCGGCCGCGCCGGACGCCGCCTTGGCCGCCTACGAATACCTGATCGGCCAAGGCTATTCCCGGATCGCGATCGTGGGGGACTCCGCCGGGGGCGGCCTGTCCTTGGTCACCATGGCGCAACTCGCCAAGCGGTCGGACATCGCCAAGCCGATCGCGGGGGTGGTCTTCTCGCCCTGGGCCGATCTCGCCTTCACCGGCGGGTCGATGACGGATCCAGGAGTGGTCGACCCGCTGATCGGCTACGACTACCTGCGGGACTGCGCGGACAAATATCTCGGCGCTTACGCCGCCACGGACCCGCTCGCCTCGCCGTTGCACGGCGACCTGGCCGGCCTGCCGCCGCTGTTGATCCAGGTCGGCACCGCCGAGCGTCTTCTCGACGACTCCCGCCAATTCGCGGCCAAGGCCGCCGCCGCCGGCGTCCCGGTTGAGCTCGAGGTCTGGGAGGGGATGCATCACGTCTTCCAGCTCGATGTCGCCCATCTCGAAAGCAGCCGCGACGCGCTTGACCGCGCCAGCCGCTTCCTCGTCCGCGCCTTCACCCCCTGAGCGACCCGCCGCCCGATGGCCGGTCGAGATCTGATGGAGAGATCCCATGGCAACCCAGCTTTCATCGGACACCCACCATGATGTCGTGATCGTTGGCGGCGGCTCGGCCGGCGCCGTCCTCGCGCGTCGCCTGAGCGCGGATGGAAGCCGCCGCGTGCTGCTTCTGGAGGCCGGCGCCGCTTATGCGCCCTCGGCCTATCCCGACGTGATCGCCAATGCGAACCGGGTCGGCGGCGACGCCGCGCACGGCTGGGGCTACCACACGCAGGATGGCGCCACGCTCGGGCATAACGTGAACGCGATCCGTGGGAAAGTGCTGGGCGGCAGTTCGGGCGTGAACGCCGCTGTCGCGATGCGCGGCCGCCGATCCGATTTCGCGCGCTGGACGGCGATGGGCGTCGAGGGATGGACCTGGGACGATGTCTTCCCGATCTTCAAGGCGCTGGAGAACACGCCGACGGGTGATGACGCCTGGCACGGGCGAACCGGGCCGTTTCCGATCCGGCAGCGGACCATGGAGGAGATCACGCCGTCCATGCGCGCCTTCGTGCTGGCGTCGGAGGCGGTCGGCCTCGCGCGCGTCCAGGACTTCAACGGCGCCCAGCAGAACGGGGTCTCACCCTATCCGCTGAACGTCGTCGGCGAGCATCGCGTCAACACCGGCATGGCCTATCTCACCGACGAGGTTCGCGCGCGGCCGAACCTCACCATCCGGGGCGGGGCGGAGATCGACACGGTCTTGTTCGACGGCAAGCGCGCCGTTGGCGTCCGCCTGGTCGGCGGTGAGGAGGTCCGTGCCGGACAGGTGATCCTTTCGGCCGGCACCTATGGCAGTCCCGCCATCCTGATGCGCTCCGGGATCGGCCCCGCCGGTCATCTTCGGGAACTGGGCATCCCGGTGCTGGTCGACGCACCGGTGGGTGAGCGGCTGAAGGAGCATCCTTTCTATTACAATGTCTATGCGCTGAAGCCGGAGGTCTCCTCCATGACGCCCGTCGCCGGCGCGATCATCTGGACCAACTCGTCCGAAGCGGGGCCGGACGAACTCGACCTGCATGTCTCGGGTACGCACATCTTCGATCCCGCGCTGAGCCCGACAGGCGGCGCAATCGTGCTGGCCTGCGCTGTGACGCTGCCCAAGTCGAACGGCTCCATCCGGCTCGCCAGCCGTGACCCGAGGGCGATGCCGCTCATCCGCTTCAATTTCTTCGATGACCCCAGCGATCTCAGGCGCATGAAGGAGGCCGTCCGGCTGTCGCGCAAGATCGGGCGCACCGCTCCTTTCAGCGACACGATCGGGTTCGAGATGGCGCCAGGGGACGATGTCCAGGACGACCTCGCCCTGGAGCGGGCGATCATCGCGCAGATCGACGGCTATTCGCACCCGACGTCGACGGTGCCGATGGGGCCTGAAGGCGATCCGGCGGCCGTGGTCGACAGCCAGGGCAGGGTGCGCGGGGTGGAGGGCCTGCATGTCGTCGACGCGTCGATCATGCCCGACATCGTATCGGCACCGACCAACGTCACCACGATCATGATGGCTGAGGCCATCAGCCGGAAGCTGCTGTCGTGATCGCCGGGGAAGGCGACCTCCGGGACAAGGGCGTCGAATGGGTACTGCGGCTTGTTGCCGGCGCCCTGCTGCCCTCGCTCGCGCCCGAGCCCCTTATTATCGGGTCGATGATGCTGTTCCACGCGGTCACAGAGCGGATAGGCCCCTGGCGCGATGCCGAGCTGCCCGCAATACTGACGCGTCACGCTGACCGGGACAGTCGACCTCGCGGAAAAACGCGAGGCCCCCGCCCGCTATGATCACCCTCACCCCCCGAGAGAATCGCGAAGGCCAAGTCCTAGGCTACCAGGCCAAGGTCCGTCGCGTCGGCCACAAGCCCGTCTCCAAGACCTTCGAGAAGAAGAAGGACGCCGAGCGCTGGGCATCAAGGTCGAGGTGTGCTGCCGCCACCCCCGACAACCTCCCCGCCGTTGGCTATAGGCATCCGCAACGCTGGGGTCGCGGGCCAGCGCCAGATTGGCGCCCCCTATTTCCGGTTCTTTTTGACGATGGCCGCCGTGGTCGTCTCGACGTTGCGAGGCTTGGGCGTCGGCATCTGCTGGATGCGGCGGACGTTGCGGCCGTGGCCCTTGGCCTCCGTCACCAAGGCGCCATCCCGCATGACGAAGCGACCGCGAACCAAGGTGTGCACCGGCGCCCCTTTGGCCGCGTGGCCGTGGAAGGGCGTGCTCGAGCCCTTGGACTTCAGCTTGGCTGAATCCACCTGGGTTTCCCGCTCCATGTCGATGATCACCAAGTCGGCATCCGATCCCGGCAGCAGGGCGCCCTTGCGCGGATAGAGGCCAAAGGCCTTGGCCGGGGCGAGCGAGGTCATGCGCACATAGTCGGTCAGCGACAGGCGGCCGGCGCCCACTTGCGTCAGCATCAGCGGCATCTGCGTCTGCACGCCGGTGAAACCACAATCCGTCGTCCAGATGTCGTCGCGGTGCTTTTCCTCGTGCGAGTGCGGGGCGTGGTCGGTGGCAATCATGTCGATGGTGCCGTCCTGCACCGCGCGCCACAGCTGGTCCTGATGCGTCTTCTCGCGCACCGGCGGGTTCACGCGGATCAGCGACTTCTTTTCGGTGTAGGCGCGCTCATCCAGCAGCAGGTAATGCGGGCAGGTCTCCGCCGTGATGTCCACGCCACGCGCCTTGGCCTCCCGCAGGGGGCGCAACTCGTCACCCGAGGAAACATGCAGGATGTGGATGCGGGCGCCGGTCCACTCCGCCAGGATGGCGGCGCGGGACACGGCCTCCGTCGCCACCACCGGCGGCCGGGCGTCCAGGTGGGCCAGCGGGTCGCAGCGGCCGGCCTCCCGCAGCTTCTTGGACCGGCGCGCCATGATGGAGGCGTTCTCGGCGTGCAGGGCGATGCGGTAGCCGTGCTTGGCCACGATCTCGAAGCCCTCCAGGATGGCGCCGGTGGGCGGCGACGGCAGGTTGCCGAAGGTGTTGCCCATGAAGCACTTGAACCCGGCCACGCCGCCCTCGATCAAGGCCTCAAGTTCCGTCAGGTTCTCCTCCCCCAGCAGGCCATAAATGCCAAAGTCGACATAGGCTTGCTCGGCGGACTTCAATTTCAGGTTCAATGCCTCCACCGTGCCGGTGGGCGGGTTGGTGTTGGGCATCTCGAACACCGTGGTGACGCCGCCCATGGCGGCGCTGGCCGTCCCCGTTTCCCACGTTTCCTTGTGGGTGTAGCCGGGGTCGCGGAAATGCACATGGGCGTCGATGGCACCGGGCAGGACGTACTTGCCCTGAGCGTCCACCACCTCCGCCGCCTCGGGCATGGATTCAGCGGCGCCGATGGACAGGATGGCGCCGTCCTTGATGGCGATGGAGGCCTGGAACTGGGCGCTGTCCGTGACCAGCGTGGCGCCGTTGATGACGATGTCTGCCTTCATGATGCTTTTCCCGCGAGGATGCCTAAATCGGATGCCGAAATCGTATGGAGGGGTCAGAGCGCGGCCCAGCCGCCATCGACCGGCAGGTCGATACCGGTGATCTGCTTGGAAACGTCGGACGCCAGGAACAGGCAGGCGGCGGCCACGTCGCGGGCGGTGCTGATGCGGCGCAGCGCGTACTCGGCCGCGTGTTCGGCGATCACCTCCTCCTCCGTCAGGCCGCGGGCCTTGGCCACGGCGGGCATCACCTTGGTGCGGAAGCGCGGGCCGTCCACCATGCCGGGGGCGACGATGTTGACGTTGATGTTGTGCGGCCCCGCCTCGATGGCGGTGGACTTGGTGATGCCGCGCAGTCCCCACTTGGAAGCCGAATACGCCATGCGGCCGGCGCGGCCGCGCAAGCCGAAGGTGCCGCCGACATTGACGATCTTGCCATAGCGGCGCGCGATCATGCCTGGCAGCACGGCGCGCATGGTGTTGAAGCAGCCGGTCATGTTCAGACGCACGATCTCGTCAAAGGCCTCCGGCGTGGTGTCCCACGCGGTGGTTCCCACCGGGCCGGTACCGCCCGCCACATTGACCAGCACGTCCACCTGGCCGAATGCTTCGACCGTTGCCGAAACGGCGGCATCGCACTGCGCGGCGTCCAGCACATCGCACGACAACACCAGCGCGCGCACGCCCAGCCCTTCTATTTTTGCCGCCAGATCATTCAGCGGCGCCATATCGCGCCCTAATATCGCAATATCCGCTCCTTCCTCCGCAAAAGAAAGACAGATTTCCGGCCCCATGCCCTTGCCAGCACCTGTGACAAGAATCTTCTTTCCTGCAAGGAACAGATCCATTTCATTCCTCTATATTGCTTCAGGCAACTATGGATATTTGGTCAGATTTAGATCAATCTGGAATGTAAGGTCGGATGGTCAGCACCCACCCCGTTGACATTAAAGATAAGCCGTTGCCACAGTTGTGCTAAAGCTGGGGTGGGGCGTAGCCAAAAACGAACAGGGATCCGTCATGGCTCTGCGTAATCAGCGAATTTGGATCTACATAAACGAGGTCGCCCGCATCGGATCGGTCCGCCAGGCGGCGGAACGGCTGAACGTCACCCCCTCCGCCTTGCTGCGGCGCATCCAGGATGTGGAGCACGACCTGGGCGCCCCCATCTTCGAACGCCATTCCTCCGGCGTCCGCCTGACGGCGGCCGGTGAGGTGCTGATCCGCTGGATCCGCTCGCAGTCGGCGGACCTGCGGCGCGTCTATTCGGAGATCGAGGAACTGTCCGGCCTGCAGCGCGGCGAGATCAGGCTGGCTTGCAGCCAGGCGGTGGCGCGCGGCTTCGTGCTGCGCCAGGTCGCCGCCTTCCGCAAGAAACACCCCAACGTGCGCTTCAAGATCACGGTCACCGACCATTCGACGGCCATGCGCCAGCTGACCGCATTCGATATCGACCTGGTGCTGATTTTCCGCCCGCTACGTCATCCCGAGCTGCACCCGATCATGTCGATCGGCCAGGGTCTGGTCGCCATCATGAGCGCCGACCATCCGCTGGCGGCCAAGGACATCCTGCGACTGCGCGAGTGCGCGGAGTATGAGACCGCCATGCCGGAGTCATCGTTCGGCGGGCGTGAGATCATCGAGAACCGCCTGGCGGCCAGTTCGGCCAAGCTGTCCATCGGCGTGGAGTCCAACAGCTTCGACCTGCTGGGCGACCTGGTGGCGGTGTCCAACCTGATCGCCTTCCAGATCGACATCGGCGCCGACCTGTGGCGCAACGACCCGCGCTATGCCGTGCGCCGCATCAGCGACCTGGACCGTACCTATGGGCCGCTGGTCCTGGGCCAGTTGAAGGGGCGCCCCCTGCCCCTGGCCGCCGCCAAGTTCGCCGAGCAGATGGCCCGGGAACTCAACGACTGCCGGTCGCTGCCCACGCTGGGCGACTATTACCCTGAGGAGGAGCAGATGCCCTTCGAGGGTCAGCCGACGCCGCTTCCGTAAAGGCGGGCGGCCGCTTCGGCGGAGACGAAGCCCTCCTCCACATCGCGCGCCACCAGGTCCGCGGCGCGCGATGTGGCCGCCCCCAGGCCGGCGCCGCCGGGAATGTCCAGAATCAGCCGATCACCTGCCGGAATTTGCTGAAGGCCCTTGGCCTGCATCGCCTTGCCTGACGCCAGACGCACCGACCCTTGCGAACCGTCACCGCCGCCGTCCCGGCCCTGGGCGGGATGGTCCACACGCTCGAACATGGCCAGCACCTCGAAGGCGCTGCCGTCGCGCATCGCCACCTCCACCCGCTGGCCCAGGCCGCCGCGCCGTTCGCCGATGCCGCCGCTGTCCGTCAGCAATTCCTTGCGCCAGATAACGATGGGGGCGCTGTTCTCGGTGATTTCCACCGGCATGGCGCGCACGCCGCTGGGAAAGGCGGTGCCGGAGAGGCCGTCCTGGTGGGGACGCGCGCCCGAACCGCCGCTGTTGAAGAAGATGGCGTCGAAGCTGTCACCGGCCTGGGGCTCCCCCACCGGCTGGCGGCCGCGTAGCTGCACGCTCCACAGGCAGGAGCTGCCCTCCGCCGGCACCCGGTCCGGGATGGCCTGAGACAGGCAGCCGAACACGAGGTCGGGCAGCATCTGGCCGATGACATGGCGGGCGGCCACCGGCCAGGGCCGCTGGACATTGACGATGCTACCCTCCGGCGCCACCACCTCGAACGGCAGCAGGGCGCCGTAATTGTTCGGCACCTCCGGCGAGATGACGCAGCGCAGGCCGAAGATGGTGTAGGCACGGCAGTAATTGAGCACCACGTTGATGCCGCGCGGCACGCAGGCGTCGGTGCCATCATAATCCACCAGGATGCGCTCACCCTCGATGGTCAGGCGGGCGCGCAGGGTGATGGGATGGTCATAGCCGTCGATGGTCAGGCTGCTGGTCCAACTGCCCTGGGGCAGCTTGGCGATCTCCGCCCGCGTGGCGGCCAGCGAGCGGTCGACGATATAGTCGGCGACACCGGCCAGATCCTCCAGCCGGAATTCCGCCAGCATGGCGCTGAGCCGCCGTGCCGCTGATTCGTTGCTGGAGATATAGGACAGCACGTCGCCCCGCACCTGCAGCGGCGTGCGCACGTTCAGGCACAGGATGTCCAGCAGGTCCTGGTTCAGCACGCCCCGGCTGGCCAGCTTCATCAGCGGGATCTGCAGGCCTTCCTCGAAGACCGACCGGCCGTCCGGACCCTGGCCCAGCCCCCCGATGTCCACCTGGTGGCAGCAGACGCCGAACAGCCCGACGATGCGACCCTGATGGAAGGCGGGCGACAGGACGGTGACGTCATGCAGGTGCCCGGCCGTCAGCCACGGGTCGTTGGTGATGAAGTGATCCCCCTCCGCCATCGTCGGCACGGGGAACTTGGCCAGGAAATGCCGCACGCCGGCCGCCATGGAGTTCACATGGCCGGGGGTGCCGGTCACGGCCTCCGCGATCAACCGGCCCTGCAGGTCGAACAGGGCGGCCGACAGGTCGCCGGCATCGCGCACCGTGGTGGAAAAGGCCGTGCGCATCAGGGTCTGGGCCTGTTCCTCCACGATGGAGATCAGGCGGGTCCAGATCACCTGGGTGCGCAGTTCATTCAACGCTGCCGTCATGGCGGTTAACCTTCCTCACGCCGGGTCAGGATGAGATAGCCATTGGCGTCCATCCAGGCATCGAAACGGGGCGAGACCACCGTGGTGGTCTCACGCTCGGTGATCAGGGCCGGCCCCTGGACCCGGTCGCCCGGCCGCATGGCCTCGCGCCGCACCAGGGCGAAGGACAGCGCGACGCCGCTGTCGGGGTCAATCACCGGCCGCCGCTCCGTGACCTCCACGTCGCGGGTGGCCGTCACCATCGCCATATCTTTAGGCTTCCAGGCCGGCGATCCTACGGTCACCCGCCAGGTCAGCGCCTCGATGGGCAGGTCCAGGGTCACGCCGCCGTACTGGGTGCGGTAGGCCGTCTCAAACGCCGAACGCAGCAGGTCCACATCCTCGGGCACCAGCGTGCGGGCCGGGATCTCGAACGGGATCTCATAGCCCTGGCCCTTGTAGCGAGCCAGGCAGGTGCGCCGTTCCACCTGGGCCGCACCCGGGGCACCCGCCTCGACCAGGGCCCGCGCCTCGGCCGTCATGCCGTCCAGCAGGCTGTTGAGCCGGTCGAGGTCCAGCTGGTCCAGCCGCAGGGTCAGGCTGCGCGCCATCTCATAGGACACCGGCGCCCGCAGGAAGCCGATGGCGGAGCCGACACCGGCACCCGACGGGATGATGACCTCACGGATGCCCAGCTTCTCGGCGAAGCGCGCGGCATGCACGGGAGCCGCACCCCCGAAGGCGATCAGGCTGCGGTCATCCAGGGTCATGCCCTGTTCCACGGCGTGGACACGGGCCGCACTGGCCATGGTTTCGTCCACGATCTCGCTGACGCCGATGGCCAGCGTCTCGGCCTTGCCGTCCCAGATGCCCAAGGCCGCCAGGGCGTCGTGGGAGGCGCCGGCGTTCAGCGTGACCTTGCCGCCGGCGAAGCGCGAGGGGTCGATGCGGCCCAGGGTGATGTCGGCGTCCGTCACGGTGGGGCGGGTGCCGCCCCGGCCATAGGCGGCCGGTCCGGGCTCGGAACCGGCGCTGTGCGGGCCCACCGCCAGGCGGCCGGCGTTGTCGACCGAGGCGATGGAGCCGCCGCCAGCGCCGATCTCCACCATCTCCACCACCGGGATGCGCAGCGGCAGGCCGCTGCCCTTGCGGAAACGGTGGGCGCGGCCGACCTCGAACACCTGCGAGGTTTGGGGCGTGCCGTCGTTGATCAGGCAGATCTTGGCGGTGGTGCCGCCGACGTCCAGGGCCACCACCTGCCCCACGCCCCGCTCCGCCGCCACCGACGCCGCGAAGATGGCGCCGCCCGCGGGGCCGCTTTCCACCAGCCGCACGGGATAGCGGGCGGCAGCGTCCACGGTGGTGAGGCCGCCGGATGACAGCATCAGGTACAGCGGGCAGCTGAAGCCCATGGCCTTCAGCTTGTCATCCAGGCGATGCAGGTAGGCGTCGACCAGCGGCTGGACGTAGGCGTTGGCGACGGTGGTGGAAAAGCGCTCATACTCCCGCATCTCGGGCGAGACCTCCGACGACAGCGACAGGCTGACGCCCGGCATCTCCGCCGCCAGGATCTCCGCCGCCCGACGCTCATGGCTATCGTTGGCGTAGCTGTGCAGGAAGGCGATGGCCACGCTGCGGATGCCCTGCTCCCGCCACTGGGCCGCCGCGGCGCGCACCGCATCGCCGTCCAGCGGCACCAGCACCTGGCCGCGCGCGTCCATACGCTCCGCCACGCCGACGCGCAGCCGGCGCGGCACCAGGGGCTGGGGCTTTTCCATGCCGATGTCGTACTGGTCGAAGCGGCTTTCGCTGCCCAGGGCCAGGACGTCGCGGAAACCCTCGGTGGTCAGCAGGGCGGTGGGCACGCCCCGCCGTTCGATCAGGGCGTTGGTCGCCAGCGTGGTGCCGTGCACCACCAGCGACACCTCGGCCGGCGCCACGCCCGCCTCGTCCAGCAGCAGGCGCACGCCGTCCAGCAAGGCCCGCTCCGGCGCGTCGTAGGTGGTCAGCAGCTTGGTGGAATGCCGGCGGTCGCCCACCTCCAGCACGATGTCGGTGAAGGTGCCGCCGATGTCGGCGCCGATACGCGCGCCCCTGGGCGTGGACGGGCCGCGGTCAGTTGTAGATGTCATGGGGATTCTTGGACAGCGTGGAATAGAAGCGGGCCAGATGGTCGGCGACGCGTACGGGCTTGTACTTCGGCTCGGCACCCGCCAGCAGCTCGGGCAGCGGGGCCACGACGACATCGCGGTCGGGGTTGGCGAAGTAGGGCACGGAGAAGCGGCGGGCGCCGTCGCGGTTGCGCACGCGGTGATAGTTGGACAGGAAGCGGCCGTTGGACCACCACATCATCATGTCGCCGACATTGATGGTGAAGGCGCCGCGCACGGGCGGCGCCTGGATCCACACGCCGTCGCGGCGCTTCACCTCAAGCCCACCGATGTCCTGCTGCGCCAGGACGGTGAACGGCCCTTCGTCCGTGTGGGCCACCATGTTGGACACTTCGTCCTGCGCATCCATGGGCAGCGGGGGGTAATAGTTCATGCTCAGCTGCGAGGCCGGCTGGTGGAAGCAATCGTCGAAACGGTCCTCCGCCACGCCCAGGCCCAGGGCGAAGGCGCGCAGCAGCTCGCGGGAAAAGGTCAGCATGGCGGCCAGGTAGTCCTCGCTGGCCTGCTTGAAGGCCGGCATGTCGTCGGGCCAGCGGTTGGGCTTGTCGAAGATATCGGCGTGCCGCATGTCGCGCGGGTTGGCCGGCCATTCGTGCTGCAGGCGATATTGCTCGAACATGCGGGTGTTGCGCGACAGCGGCTGGGCCTCCGGCGCGGGAATCCAGCCGCGATACCAGTCCGGCGTCGCCATGGCTGTCCGGCGGTCCGCCTTGTCGCGGGAGAAGAAGGCGTCAGCCTGGCCAAAGATGCCGTCCACCGTCGCCTGCGGCACCCCGTGACCCGCCAGGTAGAAGAAGCCGATCTCCTCACAGGCGTGCGCGATCTCGGCGGCCACCCGGCAGCGCGCGGCCGCATCACCCGACAGGAACGGCGCGAAATCGATTAAAGGTAATTCAGCCAGGGAAATGGCGCTCGCGGCGGCAATATCGTCCGCGCTGCGTTCGCTTCTGCTCATTTCAACCTCCGAGACTATTCTTTGAGCCCACCCCGTCAGGCGGCCCAGTGCTTAGGACGGACGGCCCGTTGCGATGATGATTACGGCAACGCGGCAAGGCAATGCGGTGCTTTTTCCTGACGGCGCCGTGGCCGAATGATCACTGTTGCAGTATCCCGCAGGCGCAATAGTTGGCTTGGCCCGCGAAATACCAGTCAATCCTCCGGTGGAATCTCTACCCGCAGACCGTCGTGGTCCGGCGTCAGCGTGATCTGGCAGGACAGCCGCGACGTGTCGCGGCGATGCGCGGACAGGGCCAGCAACTCGTCCTCCTCTTCCGTCGCCGTCGATGCCGGCTCGACATAGACGTGACAGGTGGCGCAGGAACAGCAGCCGCCGCACATGGCCAGCACCTCATCGAAGCCGTGGTCGCGCAAGCCCTCCATCAAGGTCGTGCCCGTGTCCATCTCGACGGCGCGGCCGGTGCCGTCCCGGCTGACAACGGTGATGATCGGCATGGGTGTCCCTATCCCCCAGGAAAAATGAAGCCAGGCAAGACCAGGCAAGAAACGAAACCGGTCACGCGGCGGCGGCCAGGTCCTTCAGCGGAACGCTAACGTCGGCCACGGCGGCCGGGTCACAGCGGGCACCACCCTCCACCAGAGCGCGGCCCTGGGTGTAGTCGCGGATGGCGTTGACGCAATCCAGCGCCACCACCCGGCCGGCGCGGAAATAGACGATGGAAAAGCTGCGCGCCGCCGGGTCGCCCCGCAGGACCGCTGCGTCATGGCCGGCCGACAGGCCCACGGTCTGCAGCTTCAGGTCATATTGGTTGGACCAGAACCACGGCACCGCGTGATAGGGCTCCGCCGCCCCGGTCAGGGCCTTGGCCACGGTGATCGCCATGTCGTTGGCGTTCTGCACCGATTCCAGGCGGGTGCGCCGGCCGGCGGCATAGGCGTTGGCGTGCAGGGCGCAATCGCCGATGGCGCGGATATCGGGCAGCGAGGTACGGCAGAACGCGTCGACCACGACACCGTCGCCGCCTTCGGCCCCCGCCGCCAGCAAAGGCTCCACCGCCGGCGTGATGCCGATGCCCACCACCACCATCTGCGCCGGGATCAGGGCGCCATCCGCCAGCCGCACGCCGGTTACCCGCCGCCCGTCCCCGACGACATCCTGCACCTGGGCGCCCAGGCGCAGGTCCACGCCCTGCGCGCGGTGTTCATCCTCATAGAAGCGGGACAGTGCTTCCCCTGCCACGCGGCCCAGCACGCGGTCCGCCTGTTCCAGCAGGACGACGGGCTTGCCAGCCGCGCGCAGCACCGCCGCCGCCTCCAGCCCGACATAGCCGCCGCCGATCACCACCACCCGCTCCACTGCCGGCAGTTCCGCCCGCAGGGCATCAGCGTCGGCGCGGGTACGCACGGTGTGCACGCCGGCCAGATCGCCACCCGAGCAAGCCAGGCGCCGGGCTCGGCCGCCGGCCGCCCAGACCAGCTGGCCATAGCCGAAGACCTCGCCCCCGGCCGTGGTCACGGTATGGGCCGCCGCGTCCACCGCCACCACCCGACGCCCCGGCAGCAGGGTGACGCCGCGCGCCTGCCAAAAGGCGGCGGGGCGGATCAGGATGCGCTCGAACGGCTTGGCGCCGGACAGGTAGTCCTTGGTCAAGGGCGGGCGTTCGTAGGGCAGCTCCGGCTCATCCCCGATCAGGGCGATGCCGCCGGTGTAACCCCGCTGGCGCAGCGTGACGGCCACCTGGGCACCGCCGTGCCCCGCGCCGACGATCAGAACGTCGTGCTGCATGTTACCCTACCCGCCAAACGGCCTTGTGACGCCGCCGGCCGGGTCTGGCGGGCGGTCCTGTTGATGATTACGGCAACGCAACAGGCCGGGGCGGTGCTTTTTTCTACAGACGCCGTGGCCAAATGATCACTTTTTCCCGACCCGGCCGGCGCATTAGTGATTCTATGGAACAAAGGGATGTTGGGTCGAACCATGGAACGGGCACTGACGGGCGCACTGGCGGGCAAAGCGGCACTGGTGACGGGGGGAACGCGAGGGCTGGGCCTGATGTTGGCGCGCACCCTGGCGGATGCCGGCTGCGCCGTCGCCGTAATCGGCCGGGACCCGCAAGCGGGAGCCAGCGCCTTCGATCACCTGCAGGCCCGCG
Organism: Nitrospirillum amazonense; assembly: GCF_007828035.1. Classification (GTDB taxonomy): domain Bacteria; phylum Pseudomonadota; class Alphaproteobacteria; order Azospirillales; family Azospirillaceae; genus Nitrospirillum; species Nitrospirillum amazonense. Next base: position 19,054 of record NZ_VITV01000007.1, read on the forward strand.
GCGGCCCGGTGTGCGCGCTCAGCGCCGACGTCACCGACGAACAGGCGATGAAGGCCGCCGCCGCCGAGGCCGAAGCGCGCTTGGGCCCGCTGGACATCACCGTCTGTGCCGCGGGGGTCAGTTCCCCCCGCGCACCCATCTGGACCAATTCCGCCGACACCTACCGTCACTGCTTCGACACCAATGTGCTGGGCGTGTTGAACAGCCTGACGGCCACCCTGCCCGGCATGGTGGCGCGCGGCGGCGGCAAGGTCATCGTCATCGGCGGCACTTATGGCCACAAGGGGGTGGCCGGCTTCTCCGTCTACGCCGCCTCGAAATGGGCGCTGCGCGGGCTGGTGAGGTCCGCCGCGCTGGACGCGGCACCGCATGGCGTCACGATCAACATGATCTCGCCCGGCGGCGTGGACGGCGAACGGTTGCGCCGCCTGTTCCGCCAGTCGGCGGCAGCCAATGGCGAGCCCGAGAACGCGCCGTTGAAGCGCTTCACCGCCGGCACGGCGCTGGGGCGGCTGGTGGGCGAGGATGACGTCGCCGCCGCCATGCTGCATCTGCTGGGCCCGGGCGGGCGGATGATGACGGGCCAGGACATCGTGGTCGATGCCGGTATGGTCGTTTAAGTCATGGTCGTGTAGGGCATGGTGATTTAAGGAGAGCTTGAGACATGAGCGATTTGAGCGGCTTTCGGCGCGAAACACAGATCCTGCACGCGGGCCGTGACCCGAAGGCCAATCACGGCGTCGTGAATCCACCTGTCTACCATTGCTCCACCGTCCTGTTCGACAGCGTGGAAGCGCTGCTGGAAACCCGCAAGGACCGGGCGTCGGGCGCCTATGTCGGCTTCACCTACGGCCGTGAGGGGACGGAGACGACCCGCGCTTTCGAGGACGCCGTAACCCTGCTGGAGGGCGGCTACCGCGCCGTCACCACTTCCTGCGGGCTGGGGGCCATCTGCGCGTCGCTCACCGCCTTCCTGTCGGCGGGCGACCACCTGCTGATCGTGGACAGCCTGTACGGCCCCGCGCGCGCCTTTTGTGAGGATTTCCTGCGCAAATTCGGCGTGGAGATCACCTATTACCGCCCCACCATCGGCGCCGGGATCGAGGCGCTGTTCCAGCCCAACACCAAGGTCGTCTATCTGGAGTCCCCCGGCTCGCTAACCTTCGAGATGACGGACGTGCCGGCCATCACCAAGCTGTGCCGGGCGCGGGGCATCAAGACCATCATGGACAACACCTGGGCCTCGCCCGTGTGCTTCCGGCCGCTGGAACATGGCGTCGACGTCTCGGTCAACGCCGCCACCAAGTACATCTCTGGCCATTCCGACCTGATGCTGGGCATCGCCGTCTGTACGGAGGAAGCCTTCATCCCGGTGAAGAAGACGGCCTCGGGCTCGGGCTACTGCGGCGGGCCGGACGACGTCTACATGGCCCTGCGCGGCCTGCGCACCCTGGCGCTGCGCATGAAGCGGCACCAGGAATCGGCCCTGCGCGTGGCCCTGTGGCTGCAGCAGCGCCCGGAGGTGGCGCGGGTGATGTACCCGGCCCTGCCCGACGACCCCGGCCATGCCATCTGGAAGCGCGACTACGACGGCGCGTCGGGCCTGTTCGGCGTGGTGCTGAATGCCTGCACCGACGCGCAGTTCGCCGCCATGCTGGACCATATGGACCTGTTCAAGCTGGGCTACAGCTGGGGCGGGTATGAAAGCCTGGTGGTGCCGACCTACCCGTCCGACCTGCGCTCCGCCGTAACGTGGGAGGCGCCGGGCCCCTCGCTGCGCCTGCATGTCGGCCTGGAGGACCCGGAGGATCTGATCGCCGACCTGGAGCGGGGCTTTGCCCGCCTGGCCGCCGCCCGCTGACCCCAAGCCCTAGGAAAGTTCCCATGACCCTGATCGACATCACCGCCGGCGGCTTTCGCTTCGCCGCCCGGTTGGAGGAAGAGCTGGCGCCCGTCACCTGCGCCCGCTTCCTGGCCATGCAGCCCTATGACGAGAAACTGATCCACGTGCGGTGGAGCGGCGAGGGCTGCTGGATCCCCATGGGCGACACGCCCTATGACCTGCCGTGGGAGAACGCCACCCGCCATCCCGCCCCCGGGCAGTTCATCTTCTATCCCGGCGGCTATAGCGAAACCGAGATCCTGCTGGCCTACGGCGGCGTCGCCTTCGCCAGCAAGCTGGGCCCGCTGGCCGGCAACCACTTCCTGACCATCGTCGAGGGCCAGCAGCAGCTGCCGGCCCTGGGCCGCAAGGTCCTGTGGGAAGGGGCGCAAGCCATCAGCTTCCGGCCCTGCGCATGAGCGCCCCCTCCCCCGCGCACCCTTTCCTGGACGGCCAGCCCAAGGCCCTGTTCATCGGCGGCCGCTGGCAGGCGACGGACGCGGTCTTCGAGACGCGCAACCCCGCCAATGGCCAGGTGCTGGCCACCGTCGCGCGCGGCACGGCGCGGGAAATCGACGCCGCCATCACCGCCGCCCGCACGGCGTTCGAGGATGGGGCCTGGCCCCGCTTTTCCCCGGCCGACCGGCAGCGCCTGCTGTTGCACCTGGCGGACCTGCTGGAACGGGACGCGGAAGATTTCGCCCGCATCGACACCCTGGAAATGGGATCGCCCATCCGGCACACGCGCGGTAGCGTGGCCCTGCTGGTCGACCTGCTGCGCTATTACGCCGGCATGGCGCGGGGCGTCGAAGGGCTGACGGCCCAGCCGTCCGACCCGGACATGTTCGCCTGCACCCTGCGGGAGCCCGTGGGCGTCTGCGGCGCCATCATCCCATGGAACGGGCCGCTGTGGGCCTCCGTCCTCAAGCTCGGCCCTGTGCTGGCCACCGGCTGCACCCTGGTGTTGAAGCCGGCGGAGGACGCCTCGCTGGCACCGCTGATGCTGGCGCGCCTGGTGGAGGAGGCCGGCGTGCCGCCCGGCGTCTTCAACGTCGTCACCGGCTTTGGAGCTGAGGCGGGCGCCGCCCTGGCGGCCCATCCGGGCATCGACAAACTGGCCTTCACCGGATCGGACACCACCGGGCGCGCCATCGCCGCCGCCGCGGGTGCCAACCTGACGAAGCTGTCGCTGGAGCTGGGCGGCAAGTCGCCCAACATCGTCTTCGCCGACGCCGACCTGGACGCGGCCGCCCGCACCGCCGTCATCGCCGCCTTCGCCAATTCCGGGCAGGTGTGCAGCGCCGGCACCCGCCTGTTCGTGGAGCAGTCCGTGCATCGGGAGTTCGCCGAGCGGGTGGCGCGGATCGCCCAGACCTTGCGCATCGGCGACGGCATGAATCCGGACACCGATCTGGGCCCCCTGGTCAGCGCCCGCCAGCTGGCCCGCGTCTGCGGGCATATGGACGACGCCCGGACCGCCGGCGCCACGGCCATCAGCGGCGGGGCCCGACTGGGCGGCGCCGGCTATGACCAGGGCTTCTTCTTCCCGCCCACCGTGCTGGTGGACGCGCGCGACGACATGCGCGCGGTGCGGGAAGAGATTTTCGGCCCCATCCTGGCCACCCTGCCCTTCACCACCGAGGATGAGGTCGTCACCCGGGCCAACGCCACCCTCTTCGGCCTGGGTGCGGGGGTATGGACGCGCGACGTGGGCCGGGCCCATCGCCTGGGCCGGCGCCTGCGCGCCGGATCGGTCTGGGTCAACTGCTACAACGCCATCGATCCAGCCATGCCCTCGGGCGGCATGAAGGCCAGCGGCTACGGCCGCGAATACGGCCGCGCCCACCTGGATGAGCATCTGGAGACGAAAAGCCTGTGGATCAGCTCTCGCTGATCCCGTCAGGCGCCGGGGTCCCGGTCGAGGCCTACAGCCACTTGGCCACGGTGGGCTTTTGGAACACCTGCAGCTGGTCGATCAGGCCATCGGCATCCGGGTCCAGGGCGATGCCGGCGCGATGCTCGGGCGGCAGGAAGCGCTGGGCGATCATGGTGTCGACAAAGGCCATGAAGGCGTCGAAGTAGCCGCCGACGTTCAGCAGACCCACCGGCTTGTCGATGTCGCCCAGCTGGTTCAGGGTCCAGGCCTCCATGAACTCCTCGGTGGTGCCGATGCCGCCCGGCAGGGCGATGCAGGCGTCGGCCAGGGTCAGCATCCGTTCTTTGCGCGCCCGCATGCCGTCCACGATCTCATGCAGGCTGAGCGTGGGATGCAGATGATCCTTTTCGAACAGGCGGCGGGTGATGACGCCGTGGACGCGCCCGCCCTCCGCCAGGGCGGCATTGGCCAGGATGCCCATCAGGCCCTTGTGCGTGCCACCATAGACGATGCCGATGCCCCGGCGCGCCAGCGTGGCACCCAGCTGCGCGGCGGCGTCTTTGAACGCATCGCCCAACCCGGTGTTAGACCCGCAGAAAATCGCAATATTCTTCAGCGTGCGCGTGGCGGCGGCAGGCGTTTCTACACTCATGTCGTGAGGCATCCCTAGTGGAGCGAGCAGTCAAAGCATAGGTCATGGCGGAAGCCTGTACAACGCGACGGCTGGTTTGTTTCGGCACCGCCCTGCCGCCATTTAGGCAACGGGGCCGGTACGAACCCGGGTGCATACTATGGAAAACCACGCGGGCGCAGGAAGCTGTCCGCGAATTACTGGCACGGGTCCCGCTTCAAACCATACACGCCACCAGCCACGCGCGGGCACGAACCTGCACGTGGCGACGCATAGGGCCGCCTGGCACCAAGGAAGAACAGGAGCAACCGCATGACTCCCGAACAGAACGCGCTGATCACCCGGTCGGGCCCCGATACGTCACTGGGCAAGCTGCTGCGGCGCTATTGGCAGCCCATCGCCCTGGTGGAGGAGCTGGAGGGCGCGCGTCCCGCCAAGGCGGTGCGCGTCCTGGGCCAGGACATGGTGCTGTTCCGCGATGAGGCCGGGCGCCTGGGCCTGCTGGACCGCGACTGCCCCCACCGCAACGCCGACCTGGCCTTCGGCCGGCTGGAGGGCGGCGGCCTGCGCTGCCTGTTTCACGGCTGGCTGTTCGACGTGAACGGCAACTGCATCGAAACCCCGGGTGAACCGGCGGGCAGCAAGCTGTGCACCCGCATCCATCAGCGCGCCTATCCGGTGGTGCAGAAGAGCGGCATGGTCTTCGGCTATCTGGGCGACGGTGAGGCGCCGGCCTTCCCGGACCTGGACTGCTTCATCGCGCCGGACAGCCACGTCTTCGCCTTCAAGGGCTATCTGGACTGCAACTGGCTGCAGGCGCTGGAGGTCGGCATCGACCCCGCGCACGCCAGCTTCCTGCACCGCTTCTTCGAGGATGAGGACGCGGCCGGCAGCTATGGCCGCCAGTTCCGCGCCCAGTCCGCCGACAGCGACATGACCATGACCCAGGTGCTGCGGGAGTATGAGAATCCCGACATCAGCGTGGAGAAGACGGACATCGGCCTGCGCCTGACCTCGCTGCGCGCGCTGAACACCGGCGACACCCATGTGCGCGTCACCAACCTGCTGTTCCCCCAGGCCTTCGTCATCCCCCTGTCGGAGACGATGACCATTACCCAGTGGCATGTGCCCATCGACGATGTCAGCTGCTATTGGTACGCCGCCTTCACCGGCTTCGCCGAGCCCGTGAACAAGGAAGAGATGCGCCGCCAGCGCCTGCAACTCTACACCCTGCCCGACTACAAGCCACGCCTGGGCCGCCACAACGACTATGGCTATGACGTGGTGGAACAGCGCAGCCGCACCTACACCGGCATGGGCGAGGACATCAACGTCCACGACCAGTGGGCCGTGGAAAGCCAGGGCCGCGTCCAGGACCGCACGCGCGAGCACCTGGGCACGACGGACAAGGCGATCGTCGCCTACCGCATGATGCTGATGAGCCAGATGCGCAAGTCCGACCAGGGTGAGGCGCCTCTGCTGGTGCTGGACGCGACCGCCGCGGCCGGCGTCACCGGCCCCGCCACCGTGGACGGTGTCGCCAAGGCGGGTGAGGACATCCAGGCCTATTGGCAGCGCACCGACGCCCGCCGCCGGGCGCAGGCGCCGTGGACCGCACCCGTCAAGGCCAGCGCCTGATGCCGGCCTTCATCGAACGCCACGGCCTGTGGACGGACGACCAGCGGCGCCAGGCGGATGAAGTGCTGGCCCGGCTCAAGGGCGAGGACGTACGCCAGGTGCGCCTGTCCTTCCCCGACATGCACGGCCTGCTGCGCGGCAAGACCCTGCTTCCCGGCGCCGTGCCGGGGGCCTTACGCGACGGCTGTGCCATCACCTCCACCCTGTTGCTGAAGGACACCGCCCACCGCACGGTGGTGCCGGTGTTCACCGCCGGGGCCGGCATCGGCAACGCCGACCTGCAGGGCGGCGGCGACGTGGTCATGGTGCCTGACCCCGCCACCTTCCGGCACCTGCCCTGGGCGCCGGGCACCGCCTGGATGATGTGCGACCTCTACCACGCCGATGGAAGGCCGGTGGCCCTGTCCACCCGGCGGATCGCACAAGCGGCGACGGCGCGGCTGGCCGATCTCGGCTTCGACTATGTCAGCGGGCTGGAGGTGGAATTCCATCTGACCCGGCTGGTCGATCCCAAGCTGGCGCCCGCGGATTCCGGGCAGCCGGGCATGCCGCCGGAGGTCACCCTGCTGCACCAGGGCTACGCCTACCTGACCGAGCAGCGCTTCGACCAGATCGAGCCGGTGCTGGACATCCTGCGGCGCGACTGCCTGGCCCTGGGCCTGCCGCTGCATTCGCTGGAACTGGAGTTCGGGCCCAGCCAGTGTGAGTTCGTGTTCAGCCCCGGCAGCGGCATCCAGCCGGCCGACGACATGATTCTGTTCCGCAACGCGGTGAAACAGATCGCCCGGCGCCACGGCTACCATGCCAGCTTCATGTGCCGGCCGCAGTTGCCCAACGCCATGTCCAGCGGCTGGCACCTGCACCAGTCCCTGCGCGACCGCAGGACCGGCGCCAACGCGTTCGCGGCGGCGGATGGCGCGCCCAGGCTGTCCCGCATCGGCCGGCTGTTCCTGGCCGGCCTGCTGCGGGGCGCCGCAGCGGCCACGCCCTTCAGCACCCCCACCATCAACGGGTACAAGCGCTACCGCGCCAACAGCCTGGCGCCCGACCGGGTGGCCTGGGGGGAGGACAACCGGGGCGCCCTGCTGCGTGTGCTGGCGCGGGGGGAGCCGGGGGCCACCCGCATCGAGAACCGCATCGGCGAGCCCGCGGCCAACCCCTACCTCTACCTGTCCTCCCAGATGCTGACCGGCCTGGCCGGTATCGAGGCCGGGGAGGAACCGCCCCCCGCCGTCGACAGCCCCTATATGGCCGAGGCCGAGGCCCTGCCCACCAGCCTGGAATCGGCCCTGGTGTTGCTGGACCGCAGCGACATGCTGCGCCGCGGCTTTGGCGACGGCTTCGTCGATCACTTCCTCATGATCAAGCGCGCCGAAGTCGCCCGTTACAACAGCACGGTGACCGATTGGGAACACCGCGAATATTTTGATTTGTACTGAAGGCGCGCCAAAGTGAAACGCCCCGGTCAGCCGATCGGGGCGTTTTCTCTGCTGGCGCCTCACTTTTCCTAGGATGCGACTGCGTCCGCCGGGGCGAGAACCGAAGGGCGGAGCGAGGAAGCCAAGGCGGCGGATGCCGCCGCCCGGCGCCTGAGGGCGAAACTAAAGCGTCGCCCCGCCGTCGATGACCATTTCCTGGCCGGTGATGTTCCGACCACCGGGGCCCACCAGGTACAGGACCATGGCGACAATGTCCGTCGGTTCGCTTGGACGGCCAAGGGGGATGCCCATGTTGGCGACGTAGCGGGTCAGCGCCTCATCCTCGCTGACGCCGTCCTGTTCCGCCCGGGCGCGCCAGGCGGCCTTCATGCGGGGCACAGCCACGGGGCCGGGGGCGATGTAGTTCACGGTGACGCCATCGGGCCCCGCCTCCAGCGCGGCGCTGCGCGACAGGCCGCGCAGGCCCCATTTGGAGGCGCTGTAGCTGGACCGGCCGGCACGGCCGCGCATGCCGTGGTTGCCGCCGATGTTGACGACGCGCCCGCCCTTGGCCGCCCGCATGACGGGCAGCAGGCGCGACAGCACGATGAAGGGCGCGCGCAGGTTGGTGGCGATGACGTTGTCGAAATCCGCCACGCTGAATTCCCCGATGGGCGGGGACAGCGGCCCGGTGGTGCCGGCGGCGTTGACCACCACGTCCACCCGGCCAGCCGTCCATTCCAGGAAGCGGGTCAGCGCCTGGTCCAGGGCCTCGGCGTCGCGCACGTCCACCGTCAGGACCAGGGCGTCGCCCCCCTGCCCGCGCAGCCGGCCGGCCAGTTCCTCCAGCGCCGCCGTCCGGCGGCCCGTGATGGCGACGTCATAGCCGGCGGCGCCCAGCGCCAGGGCGATCTCGCTGCCGGTGCCGGCGCTGGCGCCCGTGACCAGGGCCACAGGCCGTTCACGCGTCGTCCCCTGGGGGGCCACTTACATCGCCTCCGCGAAATAGCGGCGGTTGGATTCCGCCTGGATCTTGTAGATGGAGCTGCCGGCACGCGACGGGAACGGCAGCTTCACGTAGTTCTGCTCAAACCGCACTTCGCTGGTCGGCGGGCCGGCCACGATGCGGCTGTCGTACTCCTCCCAATCCACCTTGTAGAACAGGGGGAAGGCGTCGGTGGCGGCGTATTCATAGAACAGGATGCGGCGCGACCTGCCGGAACGGTTGACGCTGGAGCCATGCAGGGTCATGGGGTGGTGAAAGCTGACGGTGCCCGGCGGGCCGGCCAGCAGCGCGGCCTTGTCCAGCGCGATCTGGCTGACGTCCACGGCGCCGGCGAAATAGCCTTCCTCGTCATGGTGGTCCAGCAGTGGCCCCTTGTGGCTGCCGGGGATGACCTGCATGGCGCCGTTCTCGGCCGAGGCGCCATCCAGCATGATGGAGGCGACACAGGTGGACATGTTGGTGTGGGGGGCGAAGGCCCAGTCCTGATGCCATTCCAGTGCTGCGCCGCCGTTGGCCGCCTTCATGTTCATCTTGGTGTGGTTCAGGCGGATGTTGGGCCCGATCAGCCGGTTCAGCACGTCGACGATCTTGGGATGGCCGGCCAGGCGGGCATAGAAGGGATCGATGCGGTTGGGCTTCTTGATGCGCTGGATGGTGCGCTTGCCGTTGGCGTCCTGGTCGAAATCGAACCAGGCGTCGTCGGCGATGCTGTCGGCCGCGCGCGCCTCGATCCGGGCGGTCAGCTCCAGCAGTTCATCCAGCACGGGACCGGCCAGCAGGCCCGGCACGACGGCGTAGCCGTGGGCGCCGTAATGAGAGACGATTTCGTCGACGTTCATCCTCAATCTTCCTTCGGCAAAGGCAGGTCGGTGACGACCATGTGCGCCTTGTAATGCGTGATGCAGAGCGGCAGGCGGGCGGCGCGGGCGGCGATCTGGCCGGTGGCGCCGCAGGCCCAGAAAACGGGGACCTCGTCGGGGTTGAGCCGGGTCAGGCCATGGCCGCCATAGCTCCGTTCCAGATCCCGAATGCCCAGATCGCCGGGTAGCCCCAAGGACACCGGCGCGCCGTGGAAGGCGGGGTAGCGGGCCGACAGGATGGTGGCCTTGATGGCGTCGGCCGGGCGCAGGGCCCGCATGGACACCACCAGCTTGCCGGCGAAGGGTCCGACGGGTGTGGTGTCGCGGTCGGTCACATACATGGCCGAGACATTGCCCTCATCCAGGTGGCGCAGGCGCACGCCGTGACGCTGCAGCAGCGCCTCGAAGGAAAAGGAGCAGCCCAGGACGAAAGCCACCAGGTCATCGCGCCAGAAGGCACTGGCGTCGACCGGCGTGTCCACCAGTTCCCCATCGCGGAAGATCATATAGCCGCCGGTGTCACGGGCGATGTCCATGTCCTGGGCCAGGGACGGGATGACCCGTTCCCCCGGCGCGCTGCGGCCCAGCAGGGGCAGCGCCTGGGCATTGGCGCGGCAGTAGGCCTCGAACGCGTCGGCATATTCCGCCGGCACGGCCACCAGGTTGCCCTGCACCACGGTGCGCGCCACCAGGTTGGTGAAGCCGGTGAAACGGCGTTCCCGTATGGCCCGGCGTACCGCCACCGGGTCGGCGGGATCGAACGCACCGGCCACGCCGGACCTCGCGTCAGGATGTGACATCAAGCTCATGGCGCCGATCATATCCAGCAAGGGTGTTGCCGGGAGTTGCTATTTTTTGCCCCGGCCGTTGCCGAAGCGGCCCTGGGCTTATGCGGTGGCCAGAGTATGGGTGGTGGATACCATCACCAATGGGACAAGACATGGCGCGCATCCTGATCATCGGCAGTTCGGCCGGCCTGGGGCGGACGGTGGCGCAAGGATGCCGGGCCGACGGCGGCTGGGTCGCCATGGCGGATGGCGCCACCGACGCCACCGGCCCCTGGGACCTGTACATTCCCGTAAATCCGGCGGATCCGGAAGCCCCCGCCCGCACCATGGATGCCATCCGGGCCGACCAGGGGGCGCTGGACGCCGTGGTGGTCGCCGCCTCGCTGGTGCAGGCGGCCCCGATGGGCCAGTGGACGGCGGCGATGTGGGATGAGGCGGCGGCCGTCAACCTGCGCCTGCCCTTCCTGGCGGCGCAGGCGGCCCTGGACCTGCTGGGCGCCTCCCCCAATGCCAGCATCATCTTCATCTCCTCCACCGCCACGCTGCGCGGGCAGCCGCTCACCCATGCCTATCAGGCGACCAAGGCGGGGCTGGCCGGGCTGGTCCGCAGCCTGGCGGCAGAGCTGGGCCCCAGGGGCATCCGGGTCAATGGAACCTTGGTCGGCTGGGTGGACACGCCGCAGACCCGGGCCTTCTGGTCGAAACAGGAAGACGCCGACGCGGCGCGCCAGGCGGTGGACAGCCGCATCCCCCTGCGCCGCCATGGCGGGGCCGAGGAAGCGGCGGCCCTGGTCCGCTATCTCATCTCCCCCGCCGCGTCCTACGTCACCGGCACCATGATCCCGGTGGACGGCGGCGACACGGCGGTTTGAGTTTAAGAGGCTGAAACAGCCGGCGCCGATCGGCGCTGCGCGCCCACCACACCCGGCAACGCCACCAGGGCCACCACAAGGCCGGCCAGGGCGATGGCGACATAAACACCCCAGGCCGATGACGCGAAGTAGAGGGTGGGCGTCAGGAACGACGCCAGGGAAACGAATTGGTTGACGGTGCCGGCCATCGTGCCGCCCCCCAGCGCCTGGCCGGCGACCAGCGGCATGGCCGCCATACAAACACCCGACAGGGCGCCGAAGGTGAACAGCCAGCCCATCAGCCCCGCCACCGCCAGCACCAGCGGACTGCCCGGGAAGAACAGCAGGAACTGTGCCACCATGCCCACGCCCACCATGATGGTGAACAAGGTGCGGGGCGGGAAATCGCGGGCCAGCAGGGTGCCGGTCACAGTGCCGCCCAGCAGGACGGCCGCGATCTTCGCCACCGCGACGATGCTGGCGGACGCCGCCAGGGACACGCCGTGCACCTTGGCCAGGTAGGTGGCGGCCACCAGGCTGGTGCCATAGGAGATCATGCTGGGCAGGGCGGCGCTGACCGCCAGTTGCAGCACGTCCCGGCGTCGCAAGGCGGCGAACAGGCGGCCGACCTGTTCCCGGACGGGCACCCCATCGGCCTTGCGCGGCGGCACCTGGGGCAGGAACACGGTGCCAAGCCAACACAGCAGCATGAACGCGCCGTGCAGCGCCGGCGCCACCCGCCAGTCAGCCGCGGTGGTGAACGGCGCCGCGACCAGCAAGCCCAGGGAGAATCCGACGGGGGCGTAGGTGGACCACAGCGCCATGGCCCTGGTGCGGGTGGCACCGTCGAGCCCGCCCATCAGCATGGCGGCGCCGCCGTTCAGCACCCCGACATAGCCGACACCGGCCAGCAACACACCGACGTCCAGCAGCCAGACATCCCGCGCCAGGAAAACCACGGCGTCGGCCAGGGCCAGCACCGGAGCGGCCAGCGCCAGGGTCCGACGCGGTCCGATGCGGTCGACGACGCCGCCGCCCACCATGGCCATGATGGCCGCCGGCAGGGAGAACAGGGCGATGGTCAGGCCGATGGCGGCGGCCGGGGCCTGCAGATCGGCGGTGATGCGGACCGTCAGCGGTGACAGGATGCCGACCAGCGACATGGCGCCCAGCCCGATGCCGTACACCACCAGGATGGCCAGCCATCCGCCCCGCTTTACCGCCGTCGCCATCATCGTGCCGCTTTCCCACATGGGTCCCCAGACGCCAACTGTGAGGCGCCGGCGCGTCCCAAGCAAGCCGGGTACGGGATTAGCACCGGGCCGTTCACAAAAACCGCACCACGGCCGCGTTGTCGCCCGGGCAACGGCCCATGGTAGAAACGGACACGGGGGAAATGAAGGCGCGGCCCTAGGCTGTGGACCATCCATCACCACGACAAAAAGATCGGACAGCGTATGGTCAGGATTTCCAAGCGCGCGCTTCTGTACTTTTCCCTGGCGCTGCTGTCGGGAACGGCCCTGGCGCGGGCCGCGACGCATAGCGCGCCCGACATCGAGGGCGACGGCGGCGTTTCGGCCTTTTACCGCTGGGACGCGGCGATCACGCAGCCGGGCCTGCCCTTGCGGGAGGAGACGTTCCCGGCCACCCTGTCGCGGCCCAAGATGGCCGGGACGGCGCTGCGCATCCTTTACACCGCCACCAGCGGCGTCGGGCGCGGCCTGGTGCCCGTGTCCGGCATCGTCTACCTTCCCGCCGGCGCGCCGCCCCCGGGCGGCTGGCCCATCCTGGCCTGGGCCCACGGCACCACCGGTTTCGCCGATGTTTGCGCCCCCTCCTGGCGGGGCCAGCCGGCGCGGGACGTGGCCTATCTGCAGCGCTGGATGGAGGCCGGCTTCGCCGTCGTCGCCACCGACTATGAGGGGTTGGGGACCAAGGGCGTCCACCCCTACCTGCTGTGGAAGTCCGAGGGCCGGTCCATCCTGGACGCCGTGCGCGCGGCCCTGAAGGCCAAGCCGGGCGTGCTGCGTAATCAGGTGGTCATCGCCGGACAGTCCCAGGGGTCCGGCGCCGCCCTGGGGGCCACCTACCTGGCGCCCGACTACGCACCGGACCTGCACGTCCTGGGCACCGTCGCCACCGGCCTAGTGGTCACCTTCGCTGGCCCCCAGGGCGATGGCTATGTGAAGAAGCCGGAGCAGTACACCGACCCGCGCCAGATGGATCCGGGCTTCGCCATGCTGCGCATCGCCGGCATCGACCGCGCCCTGCATCCGGAACTGGACCCGGCGGACTTCGTCACGGCCAAGGGCCGCCCCCTGCTGGACGCCGCGCGCACCTCCTGCCTGCACGACCTGTTCGCCTTGTCCAAGGAAAAGGGCCTGACGGGGGAAGAGGTCTTCGTCCCCGACCTGAAGCCGCTGGACGCGGACATGGAGCCCAACTTCGTTCTGCCGGTCGCGAAGATGACCGTGCCCATCTTCGCCGGCACCGGCCTGGCCGACGGCATGGCCGGCACCGCCGGGCAGTACAACGCCGTCAAGGCCATGTGCGACGCCGGCACCAGGGTGCAATGGCACGTCTATCCCGGTCTCAGCCACAACGGCGCCGTCAACGGTTCCCTGGCTGACAGCCTGCCCTTTGTCCAGGCCCTGCTGAAGGGTGAAACACCCAAGGGCAACTGCGCGGGCATCACCCCGCCGGGGCCCGTGCAGGCGCCGACGCCAGGCATCCCCTTCAACGATTGAAGAGTTCCCCGGCAACAAGAAGGGCGGCGGCACCATCACGATGCCGCCGCCCCAGTTTCAAGCCTACGGGAAACCTCAGGGGAACACGGGATCAAACCGGCGACGTGAGGACTTCCCCGCGCCGCCGCAAGATGACGCCGCTGATCGACCATGATCAGCGGCGTCACACATCAGTAGCGGTACTGCGCTGTCAGACCGATGGTGCGGGGGCGATAGCCCTGATCGTAGTACAGCGTGCCGCCGACGCCATCGTGGTTGCGCGCCAGCACATCGGTGGAATTGGTGACGTTGTCGACGAACAGCGACAGGTCCAGGCCCGAGAACCGGGCACCAGCCCGCAGGGACAGATAGTTGGTGGCCCCCAGGGCATAGAGGCCGGCGTCATAGCCGTAGGTGCCCTGGATATTCTGCTGGATGTTCTTGCTGGCGAAGCTGTAGTCGGCACGCAGATAGCCGACGACGTTCTCGTTGACCGGGAGTTCCCCTTCGCCATAGACGTGGCCAGACCACAGCGGCCCACCGATGCGCTGGCCGGCCGCCTTCAGCAGCAGGTTGTTGCCGCCATAGATGTTCTCATCGTAGGTGATGTGGGTATAGCCCAGCTCCGTGCCGAAGGTCAGGCCGTGCATGGGCCGGATGGCGGCGGACAGCTCCGCGCCCTTGCCGGTGGCCTCACCCAGGTTGGAAATGTAGGAGAAGCTGCAGGTCGGCAGGCGGATGGACTGCTGGATGTTCTTCCACTTCAGCAGGTAGCCGCTGGCGTCCAGGCTCACCATGCCGCCGAACAGCTTGTTCTTACTGCCACCCTCATAGGACCAGAGGTTGTCGGATTCATACCCGGTGGGGCTGGAGGTCAGGCCCAGAGTCTTCAGATCGCTGGCGCAGAATTCGCTGGCGACCGCCGCTTGGGCACCGCCGGGACGGAAGCCTTCGGTGGCGGAGGCGTACAGCATGTGGTCCGTATCCAGCTGGTAGGACACGCCGACCTTGGGTGTCCAAGCGCCCTCGTTCTGACCCACCGTCTTGACGGTGCGGACACCGGCATTGGTGGGACCGTCCTTGGTGTCGGTGAAGTCAAACTCATCCAAGGTGTAGCGCACCGCCAGGGTGACCTTCAGGTCCTCCATCGGCTTGATGTCGATGGCGCCATAGCCTGCGTACTGGTGGTCATTGGCGGAAACCAGGTTCACGTAGCTGTAGCGGTTGTCGTACTGTTTGTAGCCGTTGACCAGCACCCCGGGAAAACGGCCCGAGCCTGTGTAGTTGGTGAAGTACTGCCGGGTGCGGGAATAATAGGCACCCACCGTCCAGTCCACATACTTGTTGTCATAAGACTGCGCCCGCAGTTCCTGAGTCAGGTTGCGTTGGTTCAGCGTCAGGTAATCGGCCGTGTTGGATAGGGTCTTGTTGGAATAGCTGCCGAAGGGGTTGCCTGACCGCAGGAAGGAGAAATAGGTGCCATAGTCCAGCGTCTGGTCCTGCTGACGCTCGAAATATGAGGTGTTGGAGATGATGTCGATGTTGTCCCACCGGTACTTCACCGCCAGGGCCGGCATGGTGAAGCGGTCCCGGGTCGGTTCCAGGTTAGCGACACCGGTCTTGTAGTCGGCATCCCCGGTGTTGCCGTAGCCTTCCCAGTAATCATTGCGGGCGTTGGACTTTTCCAACTGATAATAGATGCTGGGCGTGATCGTCAGGTCCTCGATCGGTCGCCAGGAAGCGGCCAAGCGGGCTTCCCGCGTGTCGCTGAAGTTGACGTCCTTGCCGATGACCGTGTTGGTGCCCTGCTTCACCTGGTCGATATAGCCGCCGCTATGCTGGTACCAGGCGCTGGCACGCACCGCCAGGGTGTCGGAAATCGGCCCGCCGACGGCAGAGCCAGCCTCATAGCTGGCGGCGCCGTTGTAGGTGGAGGCCACCTCCGCCCGGGAGTAGATCTCCAGCTTGTCGAAGCTGGGCTGGGGCGTGATGAAGCGCACAGCGCCGCCTTCCGCACTGGCGCCGAACAAGGTGCCCTGCGGCCCGCGCAGCACCTCCACCCGCTCCAGGTCGAACACCTTGGGATAGGGGTTGCCGCCGTAGTAGCCGACGTTGCGGATCTGGATGGGCGTGTCGTCAATATAGATGGCGGTGGTGGCGGAGCCCACGTCCGACGACAAGCCGCGGATGTAGATGTTGGTGCCGTTGTTCGCGGTGACGCCCGCCGACGGTGCGAAGCGAAGGGCGGGTGTCACCCGGGCGATATCGTCGATCTTGCGGATGCCCTCCTGGTCCATCTGGTCCTGGCTCAGGGACGCGACGGACAGCGGAACCTTGCTGATGCTTTCACCGCGACGCTGCGCGGTCACGATGATCTCGGTGAGCCCGTCCGCATCCGACGCCGGCAGAGCCTGGGCCCAGGCCGCCGTGGCGCCAACGACAAGGCCGGCCGGGGCAGCTGACAGAACAAGAAAGGCCAGGCCGGCGCGACGGGCCGGCAAGCGGCGGGTACGTGGATGACGTTCAGACATAAAGAGTCCCCCTTACCTGAAACATTAGTGCCCCCTGCTATTTGTTATGTCGCTTGTGATCCGCGTACCTTGCGGCATGGGACCCTGGACGCGACTGCGGTTATTTCAGCATCCGGCCACCAGGACCGTGATTTTCGCCAGTTCCACTATCGCCCGTTGGCTGTTGGCTGGCGCCGCATGTTCCGACAGCCCTCATCGTCCGGGGAAAACGCGGCCAAGGCCATTGCAAGAACGGAACAGTCCCGTTGCTAAATCCGTGCGACGGCATGCCGTTGTCGGGGGCGCACACCGGCGCTGCGGAACCGGCAACTGAAGGGAGGCCTGTTTCCGATACCCTCTTTTCCCCGTCGCCCTATCATGGTGGGCTGCAGCCGAAAACCGTCGGAGCGAGCATGTCGGATCAGACCACGCTGGTCGTGCGGGCCGGGCACCTTATTCCCTCAGCCGACCAAGCCCCCGCCGGCCCGCATGAGGTGGTCATCGCGGACGGCAAGGTCGTCAGCGTCCGCCCCGTGGACCGTGACCAGCTGACGCCCGATGAGACCCGCCTGTTGCTGATGCCGGCCCTGGCCAACGCCCATGACCATGGCCGTGGCCTCGGTCCCCTGGCCTTTGGCGCGACGGACCAGCCCCTGGAGACCTGGCTGCCCGACCTCGCCCGCCAGCCGCCGCTGGACTTCTACCAGTGCGCCGCCATCGCCCTTTCCCGCATGGCGGAATCCGGTATCGGCGCCGTCAATCACTGCCACAACACGCAAAGCAGCCAGACCTTGCTGGCCGAAGCCGAGGCGGTGTCGCGGGCGGCGCGGAACGTGGGCATCCGGGTGGCCTTCTGCTGGCCCTTCTTCGATGCCAATCCTTTCGTTTACGGGGACCTGGAGCCCCTGGCGGCGCACATGGACGCGGCGGAATTCCAGGCGTTGAAGGACCGGGAGGCCAGCATGCGCGACTGCGCCACCAACCTGGCCCTGATGGATCAGGCACGCGCCTTCGAGCATGCGCTGTTCACCCTGCAGTATCATCCCGTCGGGCCGCAATGGGTCCAGCCCGCAACGCTGACGGCGATCGCCCGCGCGTCGATGGAGGATGGCCGGCGGGTGCATATGCACTTGCTGGAAACACGCCACCAGCGGGCTTGGGCGGACCAGCGCTACCCGGACGGCATCCTCCGCCATTTCGATGCCATCGGCTTGCTCTCCCCGCGCCTGACGGTGGCGCACGGCGTCTGGCTGCGCCCGGATGAGTGCGCCCTGCTGGCTGACCGGGGGGTCACGGTGGTCGTCAACACCTCGTCCAACCTGCGCCTGCGGTCGGGCGTGCCGCCCATGGGCCTGCTGGCGCAAGCCGGTACGCCCCTCGCCTTCGGGCTTGACGGAATGAGCCTCGATGATGACGACGACATGCTGCGGGAGATGCGCCTCGCTTATCATCTGGCGGGCGCGGCGGCGGGCGACGGTGAAGCGCTATCGCCGGCGGATGTGTTGAAAGGCGCCTGGGAAACAGGGCGTCATACCATCCTCGGCAACGATGGTGGCGGCCGCCTGGCGGTGGGGGCCCCCGCGGATATCATGGGCGTCGACTATGCCACCATTGCCCACGACGCCATGACATCCAGGTCAAACGTCCTTTCCCTGTTGATAGGCCGCGCGCAAAAACGCCACGTTCGGCTACTTGTTGTCGGCGGCCGTGCTGTTTTCAGCCGGATGAACGTTTCGACGTCTGGCCAAGACCCATCTATTCTTTACCACAACAGACTATTTCCGACTGATCAGGCCCTCACCGAATCAGAGGAGAGTAAAATAAGAAAATATCAGTCGCTATTGAGGCTATATTACGACATTAAACAAACCCCAAGATGAAAGTGATATTGCGAACCACACCGGAATCTTCCCTGAAGGAACTTAGTGTCAGGTAGATGATCTGGCGCTGATTGGAATTCGTTCTCCCGTCAAATTCTTCAGTGTGACATGCCTTATATGGATGCGGCCTGATCGCGCCGATCCACACTTTGATGTCGCTTATCTAAAGGGATCAAGGCGATCACCTGCTCCAGGCTCGTGTCCTCGGTGCCGGATCATCTGATCATCACCAAGCTTGCATCAGAGCCAATTGATCATTCCAATTAATTGGGCCGCTGCCGGATTGTATGATAGCGGGATAAGATATCGATCCAATCGGAAGCCCTGACTTACAATCACATCATCTGGCGCCGCGCCAAATCGCCGAAAACGCCGCCTTGGGCGATAAGGTCGGCATAGCTGCCGTTTTCCACCAGGCGTCCCTGGTCCATGACGAAGATGCGGTCGGCCTCGATGATGGTGGACAGGCGGTGGGCGATGACCACGCGGGTGGCCCGCAATTCGCGCACGCTTCGCGTCACGATGGCTTGGGTAGCGTTATCCAGGGCGCTGGTGGCCTCATCGAACAGCAGGATGCGCGGCCGGCCGGCAAGGGCCCGCGCGATCATCAGCCGCTGCTTCTGCCCGCCGGAGATCACTCCCGCCCCTTCCGCGATCACCGTGTGCATGCCCATGGGCATGGCGCGGATGTCCTGGTCCAGGCCGGCCAGGCGCGCCGCCTCCCACGCGTCGTCCACCGTCAGGCGGGTGGAGGCGCCGATGATGTTGGAGGAGAGGGGACCCGGGATCAGCTTGCCGTTCTGCAGCACCACGCCCAGTTGCCGGCGCACCGCCCCCAGATCCAGGCCCGCCAAATCCTGGCCGTCGTAATAGATGGCGCCCCCCTGAGGCCGCTCGAACCCCAGCAGAAGGCGGAACAGGGTGGATTTGCCGGACCCGGACGCGCCGACGATGGCCACGAATTCCCCCGGCCGGATGCTGATCGACACGTCGTCTAGGATCAGGGGACCGTCGGCGCTGTAGCGGAAGCTGACATGGCTGATGTCGATGGCGCCCGTGAAGGGCCGCGGGGCGGCCTGCACCCGGTTGGGTTCGGGCATCGCCTGCAGCAGGGGGCGCAGGCGTTCGTACAGGGGGGCCGCGCTCAGCGCATTGGTCAGCGCCATGGTCATGGCCAGGGTGGCGGCGAAGAACTGGCTGAAGGCGGCGTTGAAGGCGGCGAAGGCCCCGGTGCTGAGTGGCGCCGCAGCCTCCACCGCCGCGAACAGGCAGAGCGAGGCCAGGACGACGTAGCCGGCGTTGAACACCTCCAGCCTGTCGCCCAGGCGCTGCACACCGAAGCTGAGCGTCTTCTGCTGGGCGAAGCGCGTCGCCCACAGGGCGAAGGCGCGCTTCTCCGCGCCGTTGGCGCGCAGCTTGGCCATGCCGGTCAGCAATTGGAAAACGCGGGAGGCCAGGTCGCCCTGCACGGCGATCATGCGCCGCTCCAGCCGCAGGCGCAGCAGGTTGATGCCCACCGCCGCCGCCATGGCGATACCGGCCAGCAGGGCCACCAACAGGCCCAGGCGCCAATCGATGGTGAAGAGGAAGGCGAAGCTGGCCAGGCTGAAGATCCAGCTTATCAGGGCCGACTGGGCGCTTTCGCTGATGCTGTGCAGGATCTGCGTGGCGCCGAAGATGCGCTGCGTCAGATCGCCCGCGGCGTAAGTCCGGAAGAAGGGGGCCGGCAGGCGCAGCACGCGCTGCATCACCGCCGCCTGGACACCGATGGCCGCCCGCGCGTCGACCCGCAAAAGCGCGATGGCCCGTGTCAGCTCAAAGGCGCTGACGCCCAGGGTGGCGGTCAGCAACAGCAGGATGAACTGTCCCAGGCGTCCCGGCCCCCCCGCCGGGATGACGGTGTTGATCAGGGCGCCGGTGGCCACGGGCACGCCCAGGCCCAGCACGCCGCCCAACGCGCCCAGCAGCAGCAGGCGGGCGATGTCGCGGCCGCTGCCGCGTAAGGCGAAACGCGCAAGGCTCCACAGCGTGATCCGCTCATCCGGCAGGGGCCGGTAGAAGACGAAGGCCTGGGTCTCCAGCCCGGCCGCCTGCCGGGCATCCAGCCGTACCCGCGTCCCGGCGGCGGGGTCCCAAAGCCACAGCCCGTCGCCGCGCGCGGCCGGCAGCAGCGCCACGGGCGCGCCGTCCTTGCGGAAGGCCAGCAGGGGCATGGCGCCGTCCCGCCACCAGTCGCGGCCGGTCAGGGCAACGACACGCCAGGCGGCACCGGCCTGGCGGGCCAGGCTTTCCAGGCGCTGGATGGGGGCATCGGCGGCGGAGGCCGACACGGCCGGGGTGATGCCGGCGGCGCGGAAGACCTGCCGGCAGGCATCGACCAGGGCGTCGCCCGTGCCCAGCAGTACGGCGGAATCCGCCGCCTGCCCGGCCAGCACCTGGGCCAGATCACCGATGGACGAGGCGAACATGCGGCCGTCGGCTCGGGCCTTGTCCTGTAGCCGTTGATCGAGGGAGTTATCGGTCATTGGTCGGTCGCGATCAGGGTGCTGTAACGGCCGCCCAGGGCCATGAGCGCGTCATGGCTGCCCCGTTCGGCGATGCGCCCGCGATCCATGACGATGATCTCGTCACAGTCGCGGATGGTGGACAGGCGGTGGGCTACGATGAGACAGGCGCAGCCACGGCGGCGCAGATTGCCGTCGATGGCCTTCTCGGTCAGTGCATCCAGGGCGGACGTCGCCTCATCCAGTACCAGCACGCGCGGCCGCCCGGCCAGGGCGCGCGCAATCTCCAGCCGCTGGCGCTCTCCGCCGCTGAAGTTGGCCCCCGCCTCCTCCACCGGCGCGTCATAGCCGCCGGTCCGGGCCACGATGACATCGTGGATGGCCGCATCACGGGCGGCGCTGACCATTTCCTCCGGCGGCAGGGTGCCGTCCCACAGGCTGAGGTTGTCGCGGATGGTGCCGGCGAACAGGTAGACGTCCTGGTCGACGCTGCCCAAGGTGGCGTGCAGCCGGTCGCGGGCGATCTGGTCGCGTGGAATGCCGTCCAGCAGCACCTGCCCCTCCCATGGTTTCAACACGCCGGTGACCAGGCGGGCCACGGTGGACTTGCCGCTGCCCGAGCCGCCCACCAGGGCGACGCGGCGGCCGGGTTCCAGCGTCAGGCTGAAATCCTCGATCAAAGGCGCCTCCAGCCGGCTGTAGCCGAAGCGCAGGTTGCGCAGCTCCAGCCGCCCGGCCAACGCCCCCCCCTCGGACGCCCCGCCCTCCGGCACGCCGTCCCCAGACCCGTCAACGGCGGCGGGGAAGTTGAGGACATCGTCCAGGCGGGCCATATCTCCTTGCGCCTCCTGCAGCTTGCCGGCCAGGCCCATCAGGTTGGTCACCGGCTGGGTGAAGCTGGCCATCAGGCCCTGGAAGGCGACCAGCATGCCGATGGACATGCGCCCGTCGATCACCCGCAGGCCCCCCAGGCCCAGGATGGCGACGGAAACCAGCGCGTTCAGCAGGTTGGGCAGCACGGCCAGCAGGCGGGTGTTCAGCTCCAGCCGCTGCTCGCCATTGATGACCTTGGCCAGATGGCCGGACCAGCGCGCGAAGAAATCCCCCTCGCCGCCCGTGGCCTTCAGGGTCTCGATGGTCTCGACGCCCCCCATGGTGACGGCCATCAGCTTGCCCCGGTCCTGCAGCAGCCGCAGATTGTCATCCCGCCGCTTGCGCGCGATGGCCCTGAGGACCACCAGGTTCAGCGCCGTGATGGCGATGCCGGCCAGGGTCAGGCCCACGTCGTAGGTGGCCATGATGGCGGCGTAGAACAGGACGGACAGGACGTTGACGGCGTTGGTGGCGAGGTCGCCCGCCAGCAGATGGGCCACGCGGTCGTTGGCGGTCACGCGTACGCTGATGTCGCCGACATAGCGCTGGTTGAAGAATTCGATGGGCAGGCGCAGCACATGCCAGAAAAAGCTGGCGGAGGATTGCAGCGACAGCCGCATCTCCAGGCGCAATAGTTGCGACTGCTGCAGGGCGGTCAGCCCCATGCGCAGCAGCGCCGTGACCAGCATGCCCAGCAACAGCGGCGGCAACCAGCCATCCAGGCGCTTGATCAGGATCTCATCGATGAACACCTGGGTGAACACCGGCAGCGCCAGGCCCGGCAGCACCAGGGCCAGGGTGGCGATGACGACGAAGGCGAAGGCGGCACGCACGCCGTGCAAACGGCTGGCCAGCGCCCTGGCCAGGCTGGGCTCGTTGCCGCCCTTCTGGAAATCGGGCCCCGGCGCCATGGACAGGGTGACGCCGGTGTAGCCGTCGCTGAATTCCGCGTCCGTCACCGTGCGGGGGCCGGTGGCCGGGTCGTTGATGTGGACCACGCCCTTGCCGAACCCCTCCACCACCAGGAAGTGGTTGAAGTTCCAGAAGACGATGGCGGGCATGGGCGCCTGGCGCAACTGCCCGATGTCATAGCGCTTGCCGCCGGCGGTCAGGCCGTAGGCGCGGGCGGCCTTGACCACGTTGCTGGCCTTGCTGCCGTCGCGGGAGACGCCGCAGGCGGCACGCAACTCCTCCAGCGACACGTGGCGGCCGTAATGGGCCAGCAGGATGGCCAGGCTGGCGGCGCCGCACTCCACCGCCTCCATCTGCAGGATGGTGGGGGTGCGCAGCCGGCGCTTGAAGGGAAGACCGGCCATCAGTCGCGCACCCGGCTGGGCGAGGACTTGTCCAGGAAGGGGAATAGCAGGGCGATGGGTCGGCGGCTTTCCAGCACGAAGCTGCCACTGCACAGCGTGCCGCTGCTGATCTCCAGCTCGTCGCCGGCGGGGGAGGACCAGCGGTAGCCGCTTTGCGACCGCGTATCGGGCACCAGATCGACCTCCACGGCGATGGGGGGCCCCTCCGGCGCCAGTTCGTCCACCAGGGCGGGGTTGGGCAGCAGGGCCAGCATGCCGGCCTGCGTCGCCGGATATTTCGATACCGAGCGCACCCGGCCGATGAGATAGCCGTCGCGCTCCCTCAGGCTGGTGACGGGGGAGATTTCCGTGGTCATGCCCGGCCGCAGCAGCTTGGCGTTGCTGGAGGGCGGCAGGTACAGCACGGCGCGCAGCGGGGACTCCCCGTATTCCATGCTGACGATGGGGTCGCCGGGCTTCACGGCGTGGCCGTTGGTGGCCATGACCTCCACCACCTCGCCGTCATGGTCGCTGATCACCCGGTGGTCCAGCGCCGCCTCGAAGCGCAAGCGGTCCAGTTCCTGCTGCGCCTGGGCGCGGGTCTCACCAGCACCCGGCCCGGTGGCGGTGGCCAGGGTGCGCACATAGGCCTCGGCGGAGGCGATCTGCTGCGCCAACGCCGGGTCGATGATACGGCCCAGAACCTGGCCCTTGGCGATGTGCTGGCCGGGGCTGAGATGCTCCATGTCGGCCACCACACCGTCGACCACCGCCACGACGTTGAAGGTGCCGCCGTCATGGATCAGCACACCGCGCCCCATCATACGCGATGGCAGGGTGCCAAAAACGGCCCAGGCCAGGATCGCCGCCAGCAGGACGGCGGACGCCCACAGCGCGATCCAGGCGCGCGCCGGCGTCACCTGGACCAACTGGTTCAGCTGTTCCGGGGAGGACAGGCCGTCCAGGGCCGCCTTGCGGAAAATCGGATTACTCATGCCCCCAATGCCCCCATCAGCGCCCCATCACATGAAAATCGGGATGGGATTCAAGTCACTCTCGGCCAACGGCCGCTCCAGCCAGCCCAGGCGCACCGGCACGTCGTAAAGCCGCCCCGGCGCGAAACGCGCCCAGTAATGGCGCAGGCCCGGCACCACCACCTTCACCACCGGCAGGCCCACGTCGGCCCGCGTCTGGTCCAGCACCAGCATCTCGAGCCCGGCACGGTCGAGGATGGACAGGCAATGGTCGATGTCGGCCAGGAAACCACCGGTGTGCTGCACCGGAAAATCCGCCAGCCGTACGGGCGCTCGGGTCCCGTCGGCGGCCAGATAGGGCTGGTTCGCCACCGTGGCGCCGGTCAGCCAAGCCACCGTGTCCGGCTCCTCCAGCTCGGCATCCTGGCCATCATCGGCCAGGCCCAGCAATTGGTTCATTTCGGCGAAGGCGCGCTGCAGGGCGATGCGGGCGTCCAGGTGGCAGCCCATGCCCATCAGGATGCGCTCGGCCGGTGTTCCCACTTGCCGGGACAGGGCCACGAACACGGGGATGCCCAGGTCGGTGGTCAGGTCCAGGGCCCACACTTCCCGCCCGTAGCGGTCGCGGTAATGGTCGCGCAGCTGGGTCAGGTAGGGATCACCGAAGCCGTCGACCGCCACCGCCGGGCGCGCCAGGCGGTTGTACCACCAGATGGCGACGGCATCGCGCTCCACCAACTCGAAAAAGCCTTGCAGGATGGCCTCTTCCCGCGTGTTGCCGGCGGCACTGCCGTTGGAACAGCCGACGGCGTAAAAGTCCGGCGCGTCGCGGCCCCGGACGTTGTAGTACAGCAGCTGCGTGGGCAAGTGGCGGTGCCGCTGCCGGGTCAGCGACCAGACGGGCGTCCAGTCGATCACCGCGTCGTCCGGCAGCGGATGAGGCGTAACGTTGAAGGCCGATCCCTTGGCGTTTTGCGCCACGCGGTCGGCGAACTGGGCGTCGCTGTAGTGCATCACGGCGTTGGGGTGGATGGCCTGGCCCACATCCCAATCCCGCCAGGCCCGGGGGATGCGCACCTCCCCGCCCGACAGCTCGCCGCTGTACCGCTCAATGGCCTCGCACAGGGCACTGGCCTTGGCCTGGGCTTCCGACACCCCTTTGCCGGAGGCGTTGCTGCGCAAATTGCGCTTCAGGTCGTTCAGGCTTTCCATGGGGCGGGCGGCGTTGGTGCCCGCGGTGTAGACATGGGTCAGGCCCTCGCCCGCCGGCCCGGCCCGCTCCAACGCGCGCACCACGCCGGTGATGGGACTGACCAGGTGCGCGTAGGTGGCCAGGGTCGTCTCAGGCGCGACGCTGCGGTGCCCGCCGTCGGCGCGGAAGGCGGCCGTGCCCATGCGCAATTCCAGGGGACGGGCCACCGGCACCGGGGCCTTGCCGCAGGCGGGGCAGGCCGGATTGCGCGCCAGGACGTGGGCCTGCTGCGCGAGGGTGGTCAGGTCCAGGCTCAGCACCCGTCCCGTCAGGCCGCAGGGCGCGCCGGCCAGGATCAGGGCGGCCGCCGCCACCGCGTTCTGGCAGGTCGCGGCATGGACGGCGGGCAGCAACGCCCGAACCGGCCGTGGGGCCTCCCGCCCCTGCTGGTCGGCGGCCAGGCGGAACAGGGCGCGGTTGCGGGCCAGGCGCCGCTGCAGACAGCACCAGCATCCCGTCTGATGTGGGACGAAATGCGGGCCCAGCCATTGCTCCCGCCCGCCCGTACGCAGCAGCAGCCAGGGCCGGCCGCTGGCCAGGGCGGCGGCGTTGATGGTCGCCAATTCCGGATGCAGGTAGTCGTCGGCCGCGACGATCCACAGATCTGCCCCATCGGCCGTCCCCTCCTGCAGGCCGGCCGCCACCAGGGCGGCGCGCAGGGGGTCGGCATCCACCGGTCCCACCGCGATCACCGCCACGCGCCGGGCCGCCAGGGCATGGCGCGCGGCCGGCGCGTCCACGCCGACCGCGTGCCAATAGGCCGCCTCCGCCCCCGTCTGATCCGGGGCCGCCTCCACCAGATGCCCTGCCCGCTCCAGCAATCCCAGCACGTAGTAGACGCGGGCCGCGTCCACCCGTCCGGCCAGCGCGTCGACGATGGCGTCGGTAGTGTGCCGGCCGTCCAGCAAGGGCACGATCCCCTCGTATACGGCGCCGTGCAGCGCCCTGCCGCCGTCTTCCGACAGCAGCAGGACGCCTTCGCCCGGGAAAACCGTCGCCTGGAGATGCGCCTTGAGGAGGGGAATTCTCAACATCGGATCCGCAACGCCGCGCTGTTGGATACGCTCAGATGCACCGCCGGGTGGGATTGCCGGGGGGCTTGGGCTTCACCACGGCGGGACCGCCGCAGGAGAAGGCGAAGCGCCCGCCGGCGACGGCGTCCAGATCGGTGTCGCTGATATCCGTGGGCTTGGCCGGCAGAACCAGGGTGTAGGCAGTGTCGGTGTTTTCCACCACGCGGAATGTCACCCCGGCGGGCATCGCCACCCCCTCCGCCGCCAGCACGGCCGCCGGGTCGGCCAGCAGCCGCGCCTTATAGGTGTCGTCGCTCCAGGCCTTGGCAACGATCTTGCCGTAGGCCTTGGCATTGTCATCGGTCTGCATGCTCTTCTTCCCTTCTCTTATGTCGTGATGGTCAGGCGCAGGCCAGCGCCGGTGTCGGCTGCATAAGCTCGGCCAACAGGTCGCGCATGGCGTCATCGCCGGGATAATCGTCGCCCCCGCCCATGACGCGCGCGGTGTTGAACGCCTCCCGCGCGATGATGGCCCGGTCCCACGCATCCAGGCTGGCAATGAACTCCAGGCTTTCGTCGACATGGCCGATGTCGCTGCCCACGGCGCTGTGCACCCGCAGGCACCGGGTGGCGAAGACGCCGGCCGGCAAGGCGGCCTCCACCTCGGCGATGACCTCGGCGGTCACGTTCAGGCTAGTGCGTTCCAGGACATAGGCGTAGCCCAGCACGGCGATGGGTTCCGGGGATTCCGCCAATTCCCGGTGCCGTTCGGCCAGGGCCATCGCCGTGCGGGGGCGCAGGCGTTCCACGAAGGTCGCCGCTGGCAGGCCCAGGGCCTCCATGTCCAGCCAGGCCAGGGTGTCGTGCCCCGTCTCCTCCTCCGCCACGTGGCGACAGTGGGCGGCAACGGCGAGCTGGCCCCGCTCCTCCAGCCGGTCGGCCGCGCGGCGCATGGCGCCCGGCGTGACGCCCGTGGTGCGCCAGCCGGCGGCCAGGCCGTGGACGTAGCGCAGGAACACGTCGCGCTGGGCGGAGGACGGACGCGGCCCGGCGGCGGCTGCCACAGCGGCGGAGAAGCCGGCATACATGGCACCGGACATCAATTGCCGCGTCGACCGTGCCGAGCCCTGCGCCGACAGGGCGTCGGCCGGGCCGGCCTGCCATGGCGGCAGACGGTGCAAGCGGAACCGCTCGTCGGAGGCTTCCAGATACAGGCCGCCGGGCAACGACAGGCTTTCGGAAAAGTCACTCATGGTCGGGTCCCCTCACACGAAGATGGGAATGGGGTTGAGTTCGGCCTCGGTCAGCGGCCGGTCCAGCCAGCCCATGCGCACGGGCACGTCGTACAGCCGGCCCGGGGCGTAGCGCGCCCAGAAGTGGCGCAGGCCGGGGACGACCACCTTGACCACCGGCAGGCCCAGTTCCGCCCGCGTCTGGTCCAAAACCAGCATCTCCAGGCCGGCGCGATCCAGGATGGACAGGCAGTGGTTGATGTCGGCCAGGAAGTCGCCGCTGTGCTGCACGGGGAATTCCTCATACCGCACCGGCGCCTGGGCCGGGTCGGGCGCCAGATAGGGCTGGTTCGCCACCGTGGCCGTCTGCAGCCAGTGCAGCGTCTCCGGATCCTCGATCTTGCCCTCCACCTCGGCGGTGGCCAGGCCCAGCATCTGGTTCATCTCGGCATAGGCGCGCTGCAGGGCGATGCGGGCGTCCAGGTGGCAGCCCAGGCCGAACAGGATGCGTTCCTGCGGGGCGTCGACCTCACGGGACAGGGCCACGAACACCGGGATGCCCAGGTCCGACGTCAGGTCCAGCGCCCAGGTCTCCCGCCCATGCTTTTCCCGGTAATGCCGGGCGATGCGCGGCAGGTAGGGATCATTGAAGGTGTCGGTCGCGACACCCCGGCGGCGCAGGCGGTTGTACCACCACAGCGCGGTGGCATCGCGCTCCACCAGTTCGAAGAAGCCTTGCAGCAGCGCCTCCTCCCGGGTGTTGCCGGCGGCGTTGCCGTTGGAACAGCCCATGGCGTAGAAGTCCGGACCGCTGCGCCCACCGTCGACCCCGTAATAGACCAGCTGCGTCGGCAGGTGCTTGAACCGCTTCTCGGTCAGCGACCACAGGGGCGTCCAGTCCACGGCGTGATCATCGGGCAGCGGAAGGGGCGTGACGTTGAAGACCGATTGCTTGGCGTTTTGCGCCTCACGGTCGGCGAACTGGGCCTCGCTGTAGCCCATGATCGCGTTGGGGTGGATGGCCTCCCCCTCGGGCCAGTCGCGCCAGGCCCGGCGCACCCGCACCTCATCGCCCGCGATCTCGCCGCTGCTGCGCTCCAGCGCCTCGCATAGGGCGCTGACCTTGGCCTGCGCCTCTGACACGCCCTTGCCGGCGCTGCTGCTGCGCAGGCTGCGCTTCAAGTCGCGCAAGCTGCCGATGGGCCGGGCGGCGTTGGAACCCGCGACATAGACATGGGCCAGCGTCTCATCCGGCGGCGTCGCCGGCTGCAACATATTGACCACCCCAGTGATGGGGCTGACCAGGTGCTGGTAGGCCGCCAGCGTCGCTTGTGGCGGCACGCTGCGGTGCCCGCCGTCGGACTGGAAGGCCGCCCGCGCGGTGCCCAATTCCAGTGGCCGCGCCACCGGTTCCGCCGGCGTGCCGCAGGCGGGGCAGAGCGGGTTGGGCGTCAGGACGTGGATTTGCTGGGTATGAGTCACCCAGTCACGGCCGACCACCTGGCCCTTCAGGGTGCTGGGCAGGCCCGCCAGGATCAATGCCGCCTCCAGCGCCACGGCGTGGCAGGTGGCGGCCAGGGTGACGGGCAGGCCGACGGGCGGCACCAGCGGACCCTGCACGTCCAGCTTGGCGGCGGCGAAGCGGTGGGTGGCGCGGTTGCGCGTCAGCCGCCGCTGCAGGCATTCCCAGCAGGCCGTGGCGCCGGGTTCGAAATAGGGGCCCAGCCACTGCTCCCGCCCACCGGCGCGCGCCAGCACCCAGGGCCGTTCCGCCGTCAGCGCCCGGCTATTGATGTCCCGCAACTCCGGCCGCAGATAGTCGTCGGCCAGCACGATCCACAGGTCGGCCATCTCGGGTGTTTCTTCCGCCAAGCCCGCCGTCGCCAGCGCCGCCCGCAGGGGGGCCGCGTCCACGCCGCCGACCGTCATGAGCGCCACGCGGCGAGTGGCGTGCGCATCCTGAACCGCCCGGGCGTCGGCGCTCGCGGCCTGCCAGAAGCCGGCCACGGACGGGGCGAGATCGGGTGCCGGCGCCGCCAGATGACCCTGTTCCTCCATCCGGGCCAGGGCGAAGTAGGCGCGCGCGGCGTCCACCTGCCCCGCCAGGGCGTCGGCGATGTCGTCGGCCGTGCGATGTCCATCGATCAGGGGCACGATCTTTTCATACGCGGCGCCGTGCAGCACCTTGGCGCCGTCCTCGGTCAGCATCAAGACGCCTTCGCCGGGGATGACGGCCGCGCGCAGGTGCGCCTTCAGGGCGGGAGTTTTCAACATGGATAGGGTGCCGCGTTCGTCTGGGTGGGGATGGGTCAGAACATCGGCGCGCAGGCCGAGTGGGCCGCCAGGTCGAAGCCGCCGGACACCACGTCCAGTTCCTCATCGCTGAGGTCGGCCGGCCGGGCCGGCAGCACCAGCGTGCAGACGGTGGCGGTGTTCTCCGCCACGGTGACGGCCATGCCCGCCGGGATGTCCACCCCCTCGCCCCGCAGGACGGCCACGGGGTCGGCCTTAAGACGGGCCTTGAAGGCGTCGTCAGCCCAGGCCCTGGCGACGACACGGCCATAGGCTTTGGCTTTTTCCTCATGCGTCATGGCGCAATTCCTCTCGCGGTCAGGGGTTGAATGGCTATGCAGCCCGGTCAGATGGCGCAGTTGGCGCAACACAGGCACCAGTTGGCGCAGTAGGAGGGGTCGCCCCCGCCCACGACGCGGCCCAATTCCTCTTCGGTCAGGTCCACGGGCTTGGCCGGCAGCACCAGGGTCCGGACGGCGTCCGTATCCACCGCCACCCGGACGGTGACGCTGGCGGGCAGATCGCCCCCCTCCTCCCGCAGCACCGCCTCCGGATCGGCCAGCAGGCGCGCCTTGAAGGCGTCGTCAGCCCAGGCCTTTGCGACGATCCGGCCGGTGACGGCGGCGTTCCCCTGGTTCATCCCTTCCCTCATGGCCATTGCATGAAGCTGTCGTAACAGACGGCGGACAGGGCGCCGGCCGTGCCCTCCAGCACGTCCTCGGCCAAATCCCAGGGCCGCATCGGCAACACCAGGGTCTGAACGGTGGCAGTGTCCTGCAGCACCTGGACGAGGGCGCCGACCGACAGGTCGATGCCCTCCTGCCTCAAGACCGCCGCAGGATCGGCCAGCAGCCGCGCCCGATAGGCCTCGTCCCCCCAAGCCTTGGTGATGATGTCGTCGATCGCCGCGTCGCTTTCCGCCTCCGTCATGGCGGCATCAAAAGGTCGAGCCGCAAGGGATGACGCACAGGATGGCGCCGGCGGCGGTGCTGTCCAAATCCTCGTCCGACAGGTCGGTGGGCCGGGCCGGCAGCACCAGGGTGTAGGCGGTGCCGCTGTTCTCCACCACGTTCAGGGTGACGCCGGCCGGCACCTCCACCCCCTCGGCCTTCAGCACCGCCGCCGGGTCGGCCAGCAGGCGCGCCTTGAAACCCTCGTCGGTCCAGGCCTTGGCGATGATGCGGCCGCCGACCTTGGCGTTCTCTTCGTTCAGCATTTCCTCTTCCTTTTCGGAATGTCACAGCATGGGGGGGCCCCCGTGGCGGCATGCACCGCCACCGGACGTCTCTATCGGGGCCTTAAAACATGCTCAGGCACGCAACGCAGAAAGCGCCGCCCCCCGAGGCACCGTTCAGGTCATCATCCGACATGTCCGCCGGCCGCGCCGGCAGCACCAGGGTCTGGACGGCGGCGGTATCCTCCACCACCTTGAAGGTGATGCCCGCCGGCAAGTCGGCGCCCTCGGCGGTCAACACGGCGGCGGGGTCGGCCAGCAGGCGGGCCTTGTAGCCCTCATCGGCCCACGCCTTAGCGATGATCTTGCCGGTGATTTTCAGGTTTTCTTCGTTCGTCATGTCACTGTTCCTTTCATGATCCGGCATCGGCCGGACTTTAGAGGGTGAAGCACCAGCCGAAGCCGCCGCCGACGCCGTCCAGTTGATCGTCGGACAGGTCGGTGGGCGGAGCCGGCAGGATGAGGTTGAGATGCGTGGCGGTGTTCTCCACCACGCTGATGGTCACGCCCGCCGGGAAGTCGACGCCTTCGGCCGTCAGCACGGCGGCGGGATCGGCCAGCAGCCGGGCCCTGAAACGATCGTCGGACCAGGCTTTGGCGATGATCTGGTTTAGAGTGTTCGCGCTCAGCATCGCGCCCTTTCCCCCATGCTTCTTGGGCCGGCATTCTTTCAAAGAGTGATCGGACGAAGGGCGCCCCGGGACATTTAGGAGATGCCCGAACCAAAGGGGTCAGAAGGTGTACAGCTTGGGCGGAACCCCCGGCCCGGGGACCGGCCGGCCGCCGGCCAGGTCGCCGAGATCCTCGTCCGACAATTCCGACGGCCGGGCCGGTAGCACCAGGGTCTGGACGCCGGCGCCATCCTCCACGATCTGGAAGGTGACGCCTTCCGGGAGGTCCAGGCCCTCGGCCTTCAGCACTGCGGCCGGATCGGCCAGCAGGCGGGCCTTGAAGCCGTCATCGACCCAAGCCTTCGCGATGATCTTGCCGGTGATCTTCGCCGTCTCTTCGTTCATCATGTCTTGGTTTCCTTATATCTCAAGGACCGCACCGGCACATGCAGCGGGGCCAAGGCGTTCCGCCGGCGATGCCCGCCAGGTCGTCGTCGGACAAATCCGCCGGCCGGGGCGGCAGCACCAGGGTTTGGACGGTGTCCGTATCCTCGACCAAGGTCAGGCGGACGCCGGGCGGCACCGCCACCCCTTCGGCCGCCAGCGTGCCGGCCGGGTCGGCCAGCAGGCGCGCCTTGAAGGCGGCATCGGCCCATGCCTTGGCGATGACCTTGCCGTATGCCTTATCAGTGTTCCCCGACATCTCCCCGCCCTCCCCGCCGGATGCCTTAGAGGCAAAAGTCGCTGGACATGACGCAGCTGCACCAGCCGCCCGCGACCTCGTCCAGGTCGTCGTCGGACAAGTCCGTCGGCCGCGCCGGCAGCACCAGCGTGTACCGGGTCGGCGTGTTCTCCAGCACCGTCACGGTCAGGCCCGCCGGCACGGCCAGGCCCTCGGCCTGCAGGACCGTCACCGGATCGGCCATCAGCCGTGCCTTGAACCCATCGTCGGACCAAGCCTTGGCCACCACCCGGCCATAGGCCCGGGCGCTGTCTTCCCCCACCATCTCGTCTCTCCTCGATGTCAAACGCCTTGATGCCAAAAGGAAAGTTCGGTCCCCGTCAGAGCTGGGCCCCGAACCTCAGAGACTGAGTTCACAGATAACGCTCCAGCGGCAGGCGCCCCCGGCGGCCCGGTCCAGGTCTTCGTCGGACAGGTCCGTCGGCCGCGCCGGCAAGACCAAGGTCTGGACCGTGGCGCTGTCCTCCACCACCTTGAAGGTGACGCCGGCCGGTAGCGCCAGGCCTTCGGCCTTCAGGATCGCGGCCGGATCGGCCAACAACTTGGCCTTGAAGCCCTCATCGGCCCAGGCCTTGGCGATGACACGACCGGTGATCTTCAGGTTCTCTTCCGCGTTCATGCTCATACTCCCCCATCTTGAGTGGCGCAGCCGACTGCTTGCCCAATACCGGTCGCCTTCGTACCGTTATTGACGTGGCCATGTACTGGCTGCCGATCTCGAGTGAGAGTATTTACGGGGCCGGATCTTGTCTGTAGAACAAACGCGCGACACTGGCTGTCGCACACCCCTGTATGGCAGTGTCCCTCATGCAGCCCATGCCCACCACAGCCCAGGCACCGTCCCGTGTGGCCGTCGCGATCGTCGAGGACGACGCCGGCTTCCTGGACGCGCTGCGCCAGGCGGTCCGGACCGCGGACGATCTGCGGCTGTCGGGCGTCGCCGCCACCCGCGCCGACGGGCTGGCGTTGCTGGACGGGCCGCCGGCAGACGTGCTGCTGGTCGACCTGGGCCTGCCCGATGGCAGCGGCATCGACATCATCCGCGCCGCCGCCCAGCGCTGGCCGGAATGCGCCATCATGGTCAGTTCCAGTTTCGGTGATGAGACGCACGTCATGCGCTCGATCGAGGCCGGGGCGGCGGGCTATCTGCTGAAAGACAGCGCGCCGGTCCGCATTGTCGATGAAATCCGCAGCCTGGCCGCCGGCGGCAGCCCCATCAGCCCCATCATCGCCCGGCAGATCCTGCTGCGCTTCCGCGACCGTGGGACGGACCTGACGCCCCCGCCGATGGCCGAGACCGGCCCGGCCGGGACGGAAGCCCCGGAGGAGACCCCATCCCTGCTGTCGCCGCGCGAGAAGGAAGTGCTGTCCCTCATCACCAAGGGCTTCACCACGGTGGAGGTGGCGCGGATGCTGGACCTGTCACACTTCACCGTCCGCACCTTCGTGCGGCGCATTTATAGCAAGCTGGAGGTCACCTCCAAGGCGGAGGCCATTTATGAGGCCAGGACGCTGGGCCTGCTGAACGGTTGATCCCTTGGCCCCGCGACCGCCGCTGATGACCTTCCGTCCCGCGTCCCTGCTGGCCGCCGCCGTCCTGCTGTTCTCCGCGATGTCGCTGCTGATCGCCGGCGTCCATGACATGGTGGGTGAACCGGGGAAGGCCGTGCACCTGACGCGGGCCGAGATTCTGCTGGCCGACGGTGGCACGCCGTCCCGGCCGCCCACAACGTTGGATGGCGGGTCGCCGACCGGCGCCTGGCAGGCTATCGGCCTGCCTTATGCCGAACCCATGGTTCCGGTCGATCGCACCGTGCCGGCCATGGCACCCGGCTATCCCGCCAACACCTGGATCCGGCTGTCGGCACCCGACCTGACGGCGGGGCCCGGTCCGATGGCCCTGTATGGCGCCCGCATCGACACCGACGGCCCCTACGCCATTTACGTGAACGGCAGGCTGGTGGACTGGCAGCAGCGGCAGGGCCGCCCGTGGAACGGCCTGTTCACACCCCTATGGGTGGTGCTGGACCAGGACGCCAATGGCGGGCCGCCGACCGACATCCTGATCCGCCTGGACCACGCCCCGACCACGCCGGTGGCCCTGTCCACCCTGTGGCTGGGGCCGGAACCGGCCTTGAACCTTCGCCACCGCGTGCGTCAGCTGCTGCAGCGTGAGCTGCCCATGGCGTTGAACTCCGCCTTCCTGGCGGTCGGTGTGTTCGCGCTGGTCGTCTGGTTCCGGCGCCGGCACGACACCGGCTATCTGCTGTTCTTCGGCCTGGCCGCGATTTCGTTCGCGGCCCATCTGCATTTCTACCTGGATGTGCCCATCACCAGCGACTGGTTCGCCTGGCTGACCATCAACGCCCTGTTTTGGCTGATCGTCATCCTTCACCTTTTCCTGCGCATGTTGCATGGCCGGCCGCTGACGCTGCTGACCGGCGCCGTGGTGGGCGTGACCAGTATCCTGACCTTTCTGACCCTGCCCATGGTCGGCGTCCTTCCGGTGCTGCCCAGCACGCCTGTCATCGTGCCCCGCATCTACGCCGTGGCCCTGGTGATGGCGGCCACGGTCAGCGTGGTGGGCGTGGCCTGCGCCTGGCGCCGCTTCCCCGAGGCCAGGTTGCTGGCCGCCGCCCTGGCCATCTGCACCGTGCTGGGCCAGACCGATTGGATGATGCACAACCATGTGCTGAGCCCCGAGGGATGGTTCCTGGGCGCCTACACCAATGCCGTGACCTTCGCCATGTGCGGCACCGTGCTGTACCGGCGCTATATCGCCGCCATCGCGGAGGTGGAACGGGTGAACGCCAGCCTGGCGGAACGCCTGCGCGCCCGGGAAGCCGAACTGGAGGTGAGCCACCAGCGCCTGCGCGAGGCCGAACGGCGGCGGACCATAAGCGAGGAGCGCCAGCGCCTGATGCAGGACATGCACGATGGCGTGGGCGCCTCGCTGATCAGCGCCATCCGCTCCGTCGAAAAGGGAGCGGTGGACGACACCAAGGTCTCGCAAATCCTCAAGGGTTGCCTGGACGACCTGAAGTTGGCCATCGATTCCATGGAACCGGTGGATGCCGACCTGCTGCTGCTGCTGGCCTCGCTGCGCTACCGGTTGGAACCGCGGCTGGAAGGCTCCGGCATTACCCTGGTGTGGAACGTACAGGACTTGCCGACCCTGGAATGGCTGGACCCGTCCAGTGCCTTGCACATCCTGCGCATCCTGCAAGAGGGCATCGCCAACATCCTGCACCACGCCCAGGCCAGCCGCATCCGCCTGGACACCATCCCCGACACCCAGGGTGATGCGCCCGGTGTCCGCGTCACCATCGAGGACGACGGCCGGGGCTTCGACGCTGAAGCGACCGTGGCCTCCCCTTCCGGGCGCGGCCTGCGCAACCAGCAGCGCCGCGCCCAAGCCCTGGGTGGCATGGTCGCCTGGAATTCCAGCCCCTCGGGCACCCGTTTCAGCCTGTGGCTGCCACTCAACCGCGACATGCCCGTGGCTGCCGGCTGACGCCTTCGCGAGCGACGGAACTTAAGCTCCCATAGCGGCCGCGATTGATACGGCCGGCGCTCGGACACCCCAAGGGCGGCGCCAATGGGAAGTGAATCCGTCCGCTGATTCCGGACGGGGACCAACCCGTATCTGGATAATACGGCTGGACCTTAGAAAAAGATGTCTTCCAGATCGTCCGCCGTGGCGGCCGGTCCGGGCACCGCCGCTGGCGCCTGGTTCTTTCCGGGCGCGAACCGGTCCAGCACCTGGCGTTCGCGGGCCATGGTGTAGCTGCGGGCCATCTGGGCGATCAGCGGCTCGGCCCGCGCTGGGACGTTACCCAGGTGCGGGCCCGGAGCGAGGAGGGCCAGGTCGGCTGCGGCCTGCCGCAGCACCTGGCCCATTTCACCATGTGCGGCGGCCCGATCCACCGTTTCCTGCAGAAGGTCCACCACCGTCTCGCCATCCCGTTCCAGGGTCTGCAGGGCGGCAGCGAGGTTCTGGCCGGCGGTTCCCAAGCGGGCGATGGAACGCGCCATGATGTCGGCCATGGCCGCGGTATCCGCAGCACTGGTGTCGCGCGCCTGCCCCGACAGGCTGGCGGCGATGGCGGCGATTTGGTCCAGTTCGCCCATCACGCCGTTGGCCTCCACCGCGATCTCATTGGCGTAGAGGCGCAATTCCTGCGCGATGATCGACAGCGGCCGACCAACGGTGCCCAGCCGGCCACAGCGTAGGCTGGTGTTCAGGCCCATGATGCGGATGTCCGCCTCCAGGGCGCGCATGGTGCCGATCTGGCTGGCCAGCCGCGTGGTCGCTTCCGACACCGACGCTGCCACCTCGTCAGCCTGGCGCCGCGCCGCGCCATAGCCCTGCAATAGGGCATCGACCTCTGCGACCTCCCCTTCCAGTTCACCCACAAAGGTGCCCTGCTGGCTGCCGGAGGCACCGAAGGCGTCATGCCCCAGGTTCAGGATGTCGCGGGCGTCGCGTGCCAGGTCGCGCAGCGAGGTCAGTATCTGCCCGATCTCCTGCGCCAGTTCGTCCGCCGTGTCGTCCAATTGCGCCGCCTGCAGGCGGCAGCAAAACCCCGTGGTCGTCGCCACGTCATCGGGGGTGGGGGCGCCGTCAGGCTGGCGTGGACCGGCCTGGGCCGCCATCTCCGACACCAGGCCCAGGGCGTAATCGACATGTTCCATGCGCTGGCGCGTGATGTCCCCCACCTGCAGCGCCATGACCGCCAGGCCGATGCGCTTGGCGATGTCCTGGGAACGCTGGCCGACGGTGGCGGCGATGGCGCCCGCCCGCCCGCCACGATCGACCACCGTGCCGATGCTGTGGGCCAGCCGCTGGGGAACGGTGCGGATGGCGGTCGCCTGCCGCGCATCCAGGGCGGATTGGTCGGCGGCGGCGGCCTGCAAGTGCCGGCCCACACCCGCCAGTTCAGCGGCGAATTGGTCCAGGCTGGCCTGCGCCAGCCCCAGTGTGCGCCGGATTTCGGTGGCGAAGTTCATGAACTCGGCACTGGTGTCGCCGATGACCGCCGCGGCGATCTTGGCGTTGGTGGCCAGCATGCCGACGCCCTTGATCGACTTGTCCATACGCGCCAGCCTGCCGGTTATGGCCGTGACCAGCGCGGTCAGCGTGCGGAAGGACCCCGCCTCGCCGCCGGGGTTCAGGGCTGAGACGAAGCGCGCCACCTGCGACAGATCCTGCGTGGCCAGGCGCAGGCCGTCCCCCTTCATCTCGTCGGACAGCGTATCGAAGGTGCGGGTCAACGCCGTCAGGATGTCAGCCGAGGTTTCCAAGCGGCGGCCGATATCCAGGAAACGCGTGTCGGTCGATATGGACGCGGCCCTGATCGCCTTGGCCACGGTATCCAGATCCCTGCCCATGCGTATCCCCAGTCAATTTTTCGGCGTGTTGATGGCCACTTTTCATCAAACAAGTAAATTGGTGGTTAATACTGGAGTGACCATTCACCCATGTGGTGATGTGGCATCATAATGAACCCGTGAACGTTGGACCGCCCCTCGCCCGCCTAACATCCCCCAAAGAGGGGGCGGCCTGGACGCCAATTGTGATGAAGTGTGACTTCTGGGCGATGACTGTAATGGTTTCAGAATTTTTGTTAATTGCCTATTTACATTGAATTTTATTCAAAATTCTTTCCGGCCATATTGATATATATCAGTCAATATGCCGGTTGTCATTTACACTTTATCAACCAACTACCCATAAGGTGCGTCAGTCCATCCGGTTTGATTGGCATTTGCGTTGGGAAAATTCTTTTAAAGGCAAATCCTTCTCACTGATCAATAAATTCGCGACCGGCGAATACCGGCCGCAAAAGGCGAACCCATGTTCTTTTCAAAGCAACTCAAGCGGGGTGCCTATGATGCCGAAATCCTCGAATGACGATGTCGGGAAAGTCGTTTTTGAGGGCGCCCGCACACTGCGTAACGCCGAAGAGACACATGCGGCCCTCCTGAGCGCGATGAAGGCCCATGCCGTTCTGGAAATAGACTGCGGCGCGCTGGACGAGGTGGACATCAGCTTTGTCCAACTGCTGCTCGCCGCCCGGAAAAGCGCCAGGGATGCCCAGCGGGTACTCAAGCTGGCGCAGCCGGTTTCCGGGCCGCTGCGCGACACGCTGCACCGGGGCGGCTTCCTCATGACCGCAGAACTGGCGGCCGGTGTCCCCGCCCCCGCCGACCAGACCACCGATAGCGATTTCTGGCTGCACACGGAGGCACGATGATGGCCAAGACCGTCCTGAGCGTTGATGATTCCTCCAGCGTCCGCCAGATGGTGAAGCTGACGCTGTCCGGCGCCGGATACGACGTCGTGCAGGCCAGCGACGGCGCCGAAGGGCTGGCCAAGGCCAAGGACACGGTGGTGGACCTGGTGGTCACCGACCTGAACATGCCGGTGATGAACGGGCTGGACCTCATCCGCGCGCTGCGCCAGCTGCCCGCCTATCGCGGCGTGCCGATCCTGTTCCTGACCACGGAATCCGATGCCGAGATGAAGCAGGCGGCCAAGGCCGCGGGTGCCACCGGCTGGATCACCAAGCCCTTCCAGCAGGAACAGCTGGTTGCCGTAGTGCGCAAGGTTCTGGGCGCATGAGCACGCTGGACCCGGCCACCATCTTCCGCCAGGAAGCGCAGGAACTGCTGGAGCAGCTGGAGCAGGCGCTGCTCGACCTTGAGCATGCGCCGGACGACGACGACCTGATCAACAGCGCCTTCCGCGCCCTTCATACCGTGAAGGGATCGGGGGCGATGTTCGGCTTCGATGCGGTGGCGACCTTCACCCACCATGTGGAGACGGCGTTCGACCTGGTGCGCAAGGGCAAGGTGGCACCCAGCCGCGCGCTGATCGCCGTGGGGCTGGCAGCCAAGGATCACATGCGGCTGCTGATCGAGACGCCCGACCTGGCGGAGGCCGCGGACGGCGACGCCATCCTGCAGTCGCTGAAGCAGATCGTGGGCGGCCCGTCGCCATCCATGGCGGCGGCTGAAGCCGCGCCGGAGCCGGAGGATGCACCGCAGGGAACGTCCCCGGAAGGCACGTCCACCTGGCGCATCCGCTTCCGGCTGGCCCGGGACGCCATGGCGATGGGAACCAATCCCCTGCTGCTGCTGGACGAGTTGCGCGGGTTGGGCGTGGCCACGGTGGTGGCGCGGACCGAAGGTGTGCCGGCGTTGGAGGAGATGGCGGCGACGGAGTGCCACTTGGCCTGGGACGTCGTGCTGACCACCAGCCAGCCCCGCACCGCGATCGAGGAAGTCTTCATGTTCGTGATCGACGACATGGAGTTGTCGATCGACGCCATCGGCATGGCCGGCGAAGGCCGCCGCATCGGCGAAATCCTGGTGGACCGGGGAGATGTGGCGCAGCAGGCGGTGGACGCCGCCGTGGCCGCGCAGATGCCCCTGGGCACGTTGCTGGTCAAATCGGGCGAAGTCTCCCCCGACACCCTGGCGGCGGCGCTGGCGGAGCAGCAGCATGTGCGTACCGGCCTCGGCGCCGCCGGGACCGGTCCCTCGGCTCTGCCAGGGAACCCGCAGGGCGGGGTCAAGGGCGCAGCCAAGGCGGTGGACAGCATCCGGGTGCCGGCCGAGCGGCTGGACGAGTTGATGGACAGGGTCGGCGAACTGGTGATCGTGCAGTCCCGCCTGTCGCAGGTCGCAGCGTTCAGCAACGACGCCGAAGTGAAGGCGATCGCCGAGGAGATCGAGCGCCTCGCGCACGAGCTGCGGGACACGACCATGGGGGTCCGCACGGTGCCCATCGGGTCCCTGTTCGGGCGTTTCCGCCGGCTGGTCCACGACCTGGCCAACGAGCTGGGCAAGCGCATCGAACTGGTAACGGTGGGTGAGGAAACCGAACTCGACAAGACGGTCATCGAACGCCTCAACGACCCGCTGATCCACCTGATCCGCAATGCCATCGACCATGGCCTGGAGGCGCCGGAGGGGCGCGCGGCGGCGGGCAAGCCGGCGGCGGGGCGCATCACCCTGACCGCCTGCCATGCCGGGGCCGAGGTCATGGTATCCATCAGCGACGACGGCCGGGGCCTGGACCGCGCGCGCATCCAATCCCGCGCCGAGGACCAGGGACTGATCCCGGCCGGCGCCAAGCTGTCGGACGCCGAACTGTTCCAGCTGATCTTCGAGCCCGGCTTCTCGACCGCGAAAGAGGTGACCAGCCTGTCCGGCCGCGGCGTGGGCATGGATGTGGTGAAGCGCGCCATCGAAGGGTTGCGCGGCAAGATCGATATCGCCAGCACGCCCGGCGAGGGCACCCGGCTGACCCTGCGGCTGCCGCTGACGCTGGCCATCATCGACGGCCTGCTGGTGCGCGTCGGCACCGGGCGCTACGCCTTGCCCCTGTCGGCGGTGGAGGAATGCGTGGAACTGTCGGCGGAGGAGGACGCGCGCTCACGCGGGCGCAGCTTCCTGAACATCCGGGGCGACTTGGTGCCCTTCCTGCGCCTGCGCGAGCTGTTCCAGGTGACAGAGCCTCCCGACCGCTACCAGAAGGCGGTGATCGTCTCCTTCGGCGGGCGGCGGGTTGGCCTGGTGGTGGACCAGGTGATCGGCAATCACCAGACCGTGATCAAGTCGCTGTCCAAGCTGCACGCCGATGTCGAGACCTTCGCCGGCGCCACCATCCTGGGCGACGGCGCCGTGGCCCTGATCCTGGACATCGCCAACTTGGTCAAGCTGGGCATGGCCTACGAGAACCGCTTCAAAGCCGCAAGCTGACGGCAGGGGGACATCATGACAGCATGGAAAAGCGGCGCGCCGCTGGAAGTCCTGACCCTGGGCCTGCAAGGCGAGGTTTTCGCCCTGGAGGCGGCGCACGTGCGCGAGATCCTCGACCTCATTCCC
The DNA here is from genome assembly GCF_007828035.1 of Nitrospirillum amazonense. GTDB lineage: Bacteria > Pseudomonadota > Alphaproteobacteria > Azospirillales > Azospirillaceae > Nitrospirillum > Nitrospirillum amazonense. The sequence goes on from NZ_VITV01000007.1 coordinate 60,037, forward strand.
GTGACCGGCGTGCCCAACAGCCAGCCCTTCGTCGGCGGGCTGATCAATGTGCGTGGCAAGGTGGTGCCGCTGGCGGACCTGCGCCTGAAGTTCGGGATGGAGCTGCAGCCGCCGACCATCGACACCCGCATCGTCGTCACCGAGGTGATGATCGACGGGGACCCCGTGATCGTCGGCATCCGCGCCGACAAGGTGTACGAGATCACCCAGATGGCGGCCTCCGCCCTGGAAGAGACGCCGCGCATCGGTATGCGCTGGCGGCCGGAATACATCCGCTGCATCGCCAAGCGCGGTGCCGAATTCATCGTTGTCCTGGACCTGGAACGCATCTTCTCCCGCGGTGACGCGCGGGACGATGCGGCCACCCCATCCCAACGCTCCGCAGCCTGACGGGAGAACCTGATATGCGTGTTACCATCAAGCTGAAGTTGGCGTTGACCTTCGCCTTCATCATCATGCTCAGCACCGCCACGGCGGGGTTGGGCATCAGCAGCCTGGCCGCCATCAACACCACGATGCGCGACATGATCGCCGGCCCGGTGCAGAAGCTGCAATGGGCGGAAGAGGTGCTGGTCAACCTGGTCCAGATGGTGCGGGCCGAGAAGAACATGCTTCTTTCGACCAACCCCGAGCAGATCGAGAAGTACGACCAAGAGATCACGCGCTATCGCCAGGACTTCGCCGACCTGGTCGGAAAGGTCCAGGCCATCATCAGCGCGGAGGGCAAGCCAAAATGGCAGGCGCTGCAGGCGACCTGGCAGCAGTTCCTGGCCGCCGACGACAAGATGCGCGAGCTGGCCAAGCGCGGCGAACAGGCCAAGGCCCTGGAGATATCCGTGGGACCGGCGCGCCAGCTGGTGGGTGAGGCGCAGCGGCAGTTGGCCGACATCATCGAGCTCTACCGCACCCAGATGGCGCGCGCCGATGCCGACGCCGTCGCCCAATACGAAAGCGCGCGCCTGATGCTGGCCGTCGCCGTGCTGGCGTCGCTGCTGGTCGCCGTGGCGGCCGGAACCTGGATCGCGCTGGGCATCAGCCGCGGCCTGAACCGGGCGGGCGCCTTGGCCCAGGCCGTGGCGGACGGTGACCTGACCCGCACCGCCGAGGTGACGTCGCGCGACGAGGTGGGCGACCTCATGCGCCATATCAACAGCATGGTCGAGAAGCTGCGGGGGGTCGTGGGCGAGGCGACGTCGGCGTCGGAGAACGTGTCGTCGGGCAGCCAGGAGCTGTCGGCGACGGCGGAGGAGCTGTCGCAAGGGGCGACGGAGCAGGCGTCGGCGGCGGAGGAAGCGTCGGCGTCGATGGAGCAGATGGCGGCGAACATCAAGCAGAACGCGGACAACGCCAGCCAGACGGAGAAGATCGCGCGGCAGTCCGCGGCGGACGCGCAGACCAGCGGCGAGGCGGTGACGCGGGCGGTGCAGGCCATGCGGACGATCGCGGAGAAGATCACCATCGTGCAGGAGATCGCGCGCCAGACGGACCTGCTGGCCTTGAACGCGGCCGTGGAGGCGGCGCGGGCGGGCGAGCACGGCCGCGGCTTTGCCGTGGTGGCATCGGAGGTGCGCAAGCTGGCGGAGCGCAGCCAGACGGCGGCGGCGGAGATCAGCACCATGTCGTCGCAGACGGTGCAGGCGGCGCAGGAGGCGGGTGAGATGCTGACGCGCCTGGTGCCGGACATCAAGAAGACGGCGGAGCTGGTGGCGGAGATTAGCGCGGCCTGCCGGGAGCAGGACATCGGCGGGGAGCAGATCAACCAGGCAATCCAGCAGCTGGACAAGGTGACGCAGCAGAACGCCAGCGCGTCGGAACAGATGTCGGCGACGTCGGAGGAGCTGGCGGCGCAGTCGGAGCAGTTGCAGGCCAGCATCGCCTACTTCCGGGTGGATGGGGCAGCGCCCGCGTCGGTCGCGGCCGCGCGCCGGCCGTCGCGGCCGGTGGCCAGCGCCGCCAAGCCGGCGCCCGCACCCGCGCGCCCGGCGAACCTGCGGGCCGTGAATGGGCACGGGCACGGACACAATGGCCGCGTGGTCCCGGCGTCGGTTCGCGTCGGGGCCGGGCGCAAGGCCGCCGCCGGCTTCGCCCTGGACCTGAGCAACGGCGCCGGCGATGCGCGCGACGCCGAGTTCGAGAAGTACTGAGGTCCCGAGGCCATCATGAACAGCCTGACCCAAACCTCGCGGGAGGCGCAGTTCGTCACGCTCGGCATCGAGCGCGAGATCTACGCTGTCCCGGTCGAAGCGGTGGTGGAAATCCTGGACATGCGGCCGGTGTTCCGCATCCCGGAAACCCCGCCCTACCTTGTCGGACTGATCGACGTCCGGGGCCGGGGTGTGCCGGTGATCGACCTGCGGCTGAAACTGGGCCTGTCGCCCGGCATCCCCTCGGAACATACCCGCATCCTAGTCCTGCATGTCCCGATCAACGGGCGGGACATCGCCCTGGGCCTGATGGCGGACCGGGTGTTCGAGGTCCTGCCGCTGGACCTAAGCCAACTGGAGACACCGCCGGATATCGGGGTGTCGTGGCGCTCCGACTACATTCGTGGCGTGGGCCGCCGCGGCGACGGCTTCGTCATCGTCTTCGACCTGGCGACACTGTTCACCGCCGACGAGGCGTCGGTCATCGGGCGTAAGGCCGTGCCCGACCTGGCGGCCAGCGCCTCCGCCCAACCGCTGCCGGCGGCCGCCACCCTTTAAGACAATTCGACGATCAAGGATCCTTCGCGATGCGCATGACCATCAAGCTGAAACTGGGGCTGACCTTCGCGGTCATCGTCGCGTTGTCGACCACCAGCGCCGTCCTGGGCATACAGAAACTGGCCGCCCTGGATGAAAGCCTGCACCACATGGCCCAGGGGCCGATGCAGCAGATCAAGCTGGCCCAGGATCTCTACACCGACCTCATGACCGTGACGCGGTCGGAGAAGAGCCTGCTGCTGGCGGACAGCAAGGAGCTGGTGAGCCAGTATGAGGCGCGGATCGCCAAGGAACAGCAGGCCCTGGAGGCCGATCGCGCCAAGCTGGACTCCCTCACCAGCGGTGAAAGCAACAAGAAGGTGGCGGCCTTTACCGCCGTTTGGAAACAATTCCTGCCCATCCAGAATCGGGTTATCGCCCTGGCGAAAAGTGAGCAGCGGGACGAGGCCGTGCGCCTGTCCCGCGTCGAGGGGCGGCAGGTGCTGGACAGCGCCGACGCGGCGCTGGACGAGGTGGTGGCCCTGGCCCAGGCGAACATGACGCAGACCGAAGCCGCGGCCACCGCCCAGTATGACACCGCGCGGACGGTGCTGACCGCCACGGTCGCCGTCTCGCTGTTGATCGCGCTGGCCGCCGCGACCTGGATCCTGATCAGCATCAGCCGGGGCCTGCAGGGCGCCATCCGCCTGGCCAACGGCGTCGCCCGCGGCGACCTGGACCAGTCGCTGGCCGTCAGGTCCGATGACGAGATCCGGGACATGGTGACCGCGCTGAACACCATGATGGACAATTTGCGGGCGACGGCCGGCATCGCCGACACGGTGGCCAATGGGGACCTGACGGTGGAGGCCACGCCCCTGTCCGACAAGGATACGCTGGGCATCGCGCTGAAGCGCATGATCGCCAACCTGCGGGCCACGGCGCAGGTAGCCGACACGGTCGCCGACGGCGACCTGACGGTGGAGGCCACGCCCCTGTCCGACAAGGATACGCTGGGCCTGGCGCTGAAGCGCATGGTCGAGAAGCTGCGGGATGTCGTGGGCGAGGCGACGTCGGCGTCGGACAACGTGTCGTCGGGCAGCCAGGAGCTGTCGGCGACGGCGGAGGAGCTGTCGCAAGGGGCGACGGAGCAGGCGTCGGCGGCGGAGGAAGCATCGGCATCGATGGAGCAGATGGCGGCGAACATCAAGCAGAACGCGGACAACGCCAGCCAGACGGAGAAGATCGCGCGGCAGTCCGCGGCGGACGCGCAGACCAGCGGCGAGGCGGTGACGCGAGCGGTGCAGGCCATGCGGACGATCGCGGAGAAGATCACCATCGTGCAGGAGATCGCGCGCCAGACGGACCTGCTGGCCTTGAACGCGGCCGTGGAGGCGGCGCGGGCGGGCGAGCACGGCCGGGGCTTCGCCGTGGTGGCATCGGAGGTGCGCAAACTGGCGGAGCGCAGCCAGACGGCGGCGGCGGAGATCAGCACCATGTCGTCGCAGACGGTGCAGGCGGCGCAGGAGGCGGGTGAGATGCTGACGCGCCTGGTGCCGGACATCAAGAAGACGGCGGAGCTGGTGGCGGAGATTAGCGCGGCCTGCCGGGAGCAGGACATCGGCGGGGAGCAGATCAACCAGGCAATCCAGCAGCTGGACAAGGTGACGCAGCAGAACGCCAGCGCGTCGGAACAGATGTCGGCGACGTCGGAGGAGCTGGCGGCGCAGTCGGAGCAGTTGCAGGCCAGCATCGCCTACTTCCGGGTGGATGGGGCAGCGCCCGCGTCGGTCGCGGCCGCGCGCCGGCCGTCGCGGCCGGTGGCCAGCGCCGCCAAGCCGGCGCCCGCCCCTACGCGCCCGGCGAACCTGCGGACCGCGAATGGGCACGGGCCCGGGCACAATGGCCGCGCGGCACCGGTAGCCGCGCGCGTCGGGGCCGGGCGCAAGGCCGCCGCCGGCTTCGCCCTGGACCTGAGCAACGGCGCCGGCGATGCCCGCGACGCCGAGTTCGAGAAGTACTGAGTGTTGGCGGATCACGGGGAGGCGGCCTCCAGGGCGGCAGCGGTGGCTGCCGCCGACCGCCTCGGCGCACGCGACTTTCGTCGGCTGGCCGCCTTCATCCAGGATTACAGCGGCATCAAGATGCCCGAGAGCAAGCGGACCATGGTCGAGGGCCGCCTGCGCAAACGGGTGGTGGCGACCGGTGCGGCCGACCTGGCGGACTATTGCGCGCGTCTTTTCGATGGCGGCGGCCTGGCGGACGAGGCCATCCACCTGATCGACGTCGTCACCACCAACAAGACGGAGTTCTTCCGCGAGCAGGAGCATTTCCGCATCCTGGAGGAGGTGGCGCTGCCGGAACTGCTGGCCCGGCGCCGCGCCGGGCCGTACACCAGCCTGAAAGTCTGGAGCACCGCCAGCTCGATCGGCGCCGAACCCTACACCCTGGCCATGGTCCTGGCCGACGCCAGCCAGCGTCATGGCGGCTTCCGGGTCGACATCGTGGCCACCGACATCTCGACCCGTGTGCTGGAAACGGCTGCCACCGCCATCTATCCGGAGGAGATGATCGCCCCCGTGCCGCCGGAAATGCGCCAGCGCTACCTGCTGCGCTCCAAGGACCGGGCCCGGCGCCTGGTGCGCATCGTGCCCGAGCTGCGCCGCATGGTCCGGTTCGGCCGGCTGAACCTGATGGACGCGACATATCCGGTCGATCGCGACCTGGACGTCATCTTCTGCCGCAACATCCTGATCTACTTTGACAAGCCGACGCAGCAGGCGGTGTTGACCCGCCTGTGCGACCACCTGCGCCCCGGCGGCTACCTGTTCCTGGGGCATTCGGAATCCCTGGCGGGATCCGGCCTGCCGATGCGTCCGCTGGGCGCCAGCGTCTTCCGGCGGGAGTGATCGGCCATGCCCCGCAAGATCCGTGTGCTGGTCATCGACGATTCCGCATCGGTCCGCCAGGTCATGACCGACATCCTGCAATCGGACCCCGGGATCGACGTGATGGCGACGGCGTCCGACCCGTTCGTCGCCGCGCGCCGCATCCAGCAGGAGGTGCCGGACGTCATCACCCTGGATGTGGAGATGCCCCGCATGGACGGCATCACCTTCCTGCGGCGGTTGATGTCACAGCGGCCGGTCCCGGTGGTCATTTGCTCCTCGCTGGCCGAGGCAGGATCGGAAACGGCCAACCAGGCCTGGGACGCCGGCGCCGTCGATATCATCCTGAAGCCCCGCGTGGGCACGGCCGAGTTCCTGCAGGACGCCAAGATCCGCATCTGCGATGTCGTGAAGGCGGCGGCCCGGGCCCAGCTGAAGCATGTGCCCGCGGCCCCGCGCGTGCGCGAGCCGGAGCGCAAGCTGACCGCCGACGTCGTCCTGCCGCCTCCGCTGGTCCGCCACCACGCCATGGCCCGGACCACGGAAACCGTGGTCTGCATCGGCGCATCGACCGGGGGCACTGAATCCCTGCGAGTGGTGTTGGAAAGGCTGCCCGCCGCCAGCCCGGGCATCGTGGTGGTGCAGCACATGCCGGAGAAGTTCACCGAAGCCTTCGCCCGCCGGCTGAACGGCCTGTGCGAGATGGAGGTCAAGGAGGCGGAGGACGGGGACACGGTGATGCGCGGGCGGGTGCTGATCGCGCCCGGGAACCGCCACATGCTGCTGCAGCGCAGTGGTGCCCGTTATTACGTCTCGGTCAAGGACGGCCCCCTGGTGTCACGCCATCGGCCGTCCGTCGATGTGCTGTTCCGGTCGGCGGCCACCCATGTCGGCCCCAACGCCATCGGCATCCTCATGACCGGCATGGGCGACGACGGCGCGCGCGGACTGCTGGAGATGAAGGGGGCCGGTGCCCATACCATCGCCCAGGACGAGGCCACCTCCGTCGTCTTCGGCATGCCGCGGGAGGCCATCGCCCTGGGCGCCGCCGGCAAGATCCTGCCCCTGGATCAGCTGGCGACGGAAATCATCCGGGCTGGCAACCGGTGATCCCCATCCCACGGCATCCCATCCCATGACACGGGGGTGGGCGGGGGCGGCGGTGACCTACCGCCGCAGATGGAACTCGCGGCGGGCATTGGACCAGTAGATCTTGTCGATCACGGCCTTCGGCAGGCCCAGGCCCTTGACCTCGGCGTTCAGCGCGTCGATCCGCTGGCTGCCGGTGGTGGCCAGGTATCGCCAGTCCGAGCGCCAGAAATGATCGGCCTCCGCCGTGATTCCACCCTCTTCACGGGGCGGGTTCTGGGCGCGCTCCTGCGGTGAGGGCGGGTTGTCGGTCAGGTCGGTGCCGTATAGCAGCCGGTCCTGGTAGCGGATGAAGAAGGCCCGCACCTTGTCGTGATCGCGCACCGACTGGTACTGCACATTGGTCAGGCGGGCGGCCAGGTCGACCACCGCGTTGGGATGGGCGTCCAGAAACTTGGCCAACAGGTCGACGTCCCATTCCAGGCTGCCCATGTGCGCCCCGTCCACCGCCAGGTTGGGATGGCGTTCGATCATCCGGTCGCGCGCGGCCAGGATGGTCTCAAGGCTCGGCTGCTCGGGATGCAGGTACATGTGGTACTCGGGGTGCTCGCGGAAATAGCTGCGGTCGTTTTCCGTCGTCATCTGGTCCAGGGGCAGCCAGCAATTCTTCGGCTCGCCCTGATGTGCGATCAGCGGGATGCGCCTTTCGGCCAGATGGTTCATCACCGGGTCGAAGCCGGGATCATCGAGCATGATCAACTGGCCCTGGGCGTTCCTTTCCACCATGCCGATGTTCTTCCACACCTTGACCGCCAGCGCGCCCTGGGCGAATTCCGCGTCCAGGTGGCGGATGGTGGCGGCGGCCCATCCTTTCCCGCCGTATCCCTTCATGGAAAAGGTGGTCGCGAAGTGAAAGCGCCCGGGGTCCAGCGTCTTCAGCGCGTGCGCCACCTTGGCCTGGTCGGCCAGCGGCGGGAAATCAGGGTAGTCAACGTTGATCGACAGCAGCTCGAACCCGTCCTTGCGGGCGATGTCGAGGAACTCGTGCCCCTGCCGGTTGGCGTGGACATGGGCGTCGAACTTGGGCACCGAGGCGAAATCCGCCTCGGTGTAGAGCAATTCGTCGGCGTTCGCCGCGAACGCGATCAGCGTCACGGCGAACGCCAGTGCAAGCTTGGACATGGGGTCGCCCTCAGAATTGATAGGCGGCGCCGGCCACGAAGGTGCGGCCATAGGCGGAATATCCGGCGCCGACGCCGCTGGTGCTCTGCCCCACGGACTGGCCGGGCGCCCAGGGCAGCAGCGGGTTGCCGTTCAGGTAGGTCCGCGCCACCGAGTTGGTCAGGTTCTTGGCCTCGACATAGACGTCGAAGCCATGCAGGAACTTGTAGTGGACGCTGGCCGTGACCCAGTCGAAAGAGTCGGCCTTGGCCGGCCAGCCGGGCACCTCGGTGCACATCGAGCAGGCGTAGGTGTAGCCCGACGCGTGGTCCCAGGTGATGTCGCCGGACAGCCCATCCTTGTCGTAGATCAGGCTCAGCGACGAGGTGATCGGTGGTACCGGGTCGATCGCGCCCAGCGATTTGCCGTTCTGGTCGTAACCCTGGCTGCTGGTGGCGGTGAACTGGGCATGGATGCCCACGCCCAGATCGGTCATGTGCTGCCAGGTCAGTTCGATGCCGGCGAAGGTGCTCTTGGCGCCGTTGGACGGGGCCGTCACCGTCCACAGGAAGGGTGTGCCAGGCACGGTGCCGGGCGGGCCGCCGACGTACTGCATGGTGCCGAGATCCACATTCGTCGTCACCCCCTCATAGATGTCGTCGCGGATCCGCTTGCCGAACAGGGCGACGGTGAAGGCGGCGTGCGGCATGTAGTACCACTCGGCCGACAGGTCCGCCTGCCAGGCCTTGATGGGGCGCAGGCCGGCGGTGCCGCCGTAGAACAGCTGGGGCTCGCCGTTGATGGCGTTGTTGGACGAGGTCGGCGCCAGCTGGTTAAGGTTTGGGCGCGATAGGGTCTGGGCCACCGCCGCGCGCAGCTGCAGTTCCTCCGGCATGGCCCAATAGGCGAAATTGGCGGACGGCAGCGGAATGATGTAGGAGCCATGCGAGTTTGAGGCCTGGCCGGTCGCGTATTGCACGTTCCAGGTCTGGGTGGCACCGACGGCGGTCGGGGTCCACAGCGACACCGGCACGGCCGCGGCGGTGCTGGCGTCGGTTTCGGTGCGCACCACGCGCACACCGATGTTGCCCGACCACCGCGCGCCCGACATCTCCGCCTCGACATAGAAGCTGTCGGTGCGTTCCTTGACGCTGTAGGAGTTGTAGGGGTTTTCCTGCGGCAGGGTCTGCGAGAAGTCAAACGGCGTATAGGGTGCTGCGCAGACGGTCGGGTAATTCTGGCAATAGAAGGGGTTGGGCTTGCCGTTCAGGCTCCTGAGGAAGTTCAGCAGCGCCGCCGAATTGAGGCGCGGCAGCGTGGTCGGGAAGGATCCGCCGGCGCCCTGCATGAAATTGGGCGGGCTGACCATGGTGACCACGTCATAACCCTGCGAGGCGAAGGAATAGGGGTTGCATTGGATGGGGCAGCCGGCGGTGTTGTACAGCGTGCCATACTGGCCCGAGCCGTTGTCCCAGTCGTTGCTGATGTCCTGGCGGCTTTTCTCGCGCCGCGTTTCCCCTCCGCCGAAGGTGAGGCGGTCGATGAAGAAGGCGTTGACGTCATAGGTGCCGTCGAGATTGATGCCGCGCACCTGGTCCTTCACGGTGTAGCCGTTGAGACCGACATAGTGGGTCGACCAGTATTTGTTGTCGTTGAGGAAGCCGGAATTCATCAGCGCCGTGTAGGAGCAATAGCCGGCATTGGTCGAACTGGCCGTTCCCGAGGGGCAGGCGCCGAGGCCGAGTTGGCTGGGCGGGATGGCGACGTTGAGGCTGGGCAGCCCCCGCACGGTATCGGACATGTTCAGGATGTCCTCGGCATAGGGCGTGGCGGACACCAGGCCGGCGGTCATGAAGGTGTCCTTGCCGCCCTCGGGCCGGTCGGCGGCGGAGCGGTAGGCGTCCACCGCCAGGGACAGCCGTGACGTGGCCTGCCACTTGGCATTGATGCCCACCAGGCTGGTGTCGACCTTGCGGGCCACGGTGTTGTTGACCATTTCCGGCTGGAAGTCGTTGACCGACACGCCGCTGATGATGCCGTTCTGGTAGGTGGCGTTGTTCCAGGTCGGATTGCCGTTCTGGTCGCTGCCATAGGGGAAGTAATAGCTTTCATTATAGCCGACCTGGGGGTCCTGCAGCCGGGTCCACAGGCCATCCACGGCGATCTTCAGCGTGTCGGTCGGGCGCCATTCGATGCTGCCCGAGACCGCGTCGCGCTTCTTCTCGTCATAGATCGAGCCGAAGGTGATGCAGCAGGGCGTCGCCGCCAGGGCGTGCGGGTTGCCGCTGCCATCGAACGGATAGGTGTTGGGGCCGTAGATGTTCTGCTGGTAGGCGTTCAGCGAGTCCGTACGGATATTGTTGTCCGAATGCACAGCGCCGATCAGGATTCCCCAGGTGCCGGTTGAATCGGTATCGGATAGGAAGGCCGTATATTTCTGGCCGTGCAGGGTCGACATGTCGTTGTAGTCGCCCTCGGCATGGACGCCGCCATGCAGGCCGGGATTGTCGAAGGGGCTGGCGGTGCGCAAATTCACCGTGCCGCCGATGCTGCCCTCCAGCGCCGACGCCTGGGGTGATTTCAGCACGTCGGCGGCGGTGATCACCTCGGACGGCAGCACGTCGAAGGCCAGGTCGCGGCCGTCATCGTCGGTGGCCAGGACACGGTTGTTCCAGGTGACGATATTGTACTGCGCGCCCAGGCCCCGGACGCTGACCTTCTGCCCCTCGCCGCCGGTGGTGCGCGAAATGGTGATGCCGGGCAGATGCGCCAGTGAGTCGGCGACGTCCGCGTCCGGAAAGCGCCCCAGCTCGGTGGAGTTGATGGAATCAAGGACGACCGATGCGTTCCTTTTCACCTCCAGCGACTTTTCCAGGTCGGCGCGGATGCCGGTGACCACGATCTCCTCCAAGTCGCCCGTGGCGGATGGGACATTGGTGGATTGGGCCCAGGCCCCGCCCCCGCATCCCATCGCCAGGATCATCGGCAGGATCCAGGCGCTTTGCGGCGTTCTTTGAGTCGTCTTCAGACCTCTCCTCATTCCTTCCACCTCCTGTTCGGTCGCGGCATTCGAGGCCGCTTTCATTTTGATGCGAGCGTCGTCACCTGCTCGCGGCTGAAACGGATCCCGGCGGCGCGGGCGGCATAAAGGGCTGCACCGACCACGGGGGTCAGCAGCGGCGGCTGCAGGTGATAGCGATGGCCGCCGGCCTCAAGCGCCGCAGCGAAGGGGTCGAGCACCAGGGCGCCGGCGCGGAACACCCCGCCAACGTACGACAGGGCCAGTTCCTCGCCGTCCGGCACGCCCAGACCCGCGCGGACGGCGGCGGCCAGACGGGCCAGTTCGCCCCCGGCCCGGACGAAGATCGCCGTGGCCGCCGCGTCGCCGGCCTGTGCGGCGGCGGCCACGGTCTGCGATACCTGGGCGACGGCGCTGCGCGCAGCACCGCCCGGCCTGTTGACCAGGCCGCACAGGTCGATGTCGCGGGCCAGCTGGAAGCGGGCGCGGACCAGATCGAGCAGCGGACCGGGCGGCATGCGCCCGTCGCTCATCTTCGAGAACAGGGCCAAGCCCTCGCGGCCGATCCAGTGGGCCGATCCCTCGTCGCCGAAGATCTCGCCCCAGCCGCCGGCGCGGGCGCCGCGGCCCTGGTATTCGCCGTAGGCGATCGAGCCGGTGCCGGCGGTGATGACGATGCCGTCCTCGCATGCCAGCGCGCCCGCCCAGCCCCCGACCATGTCGTTGCCGCAGCTGTACCGGCCGCCGGCAACGGCGGCACCGGCGGCATCCGTCAAGACGGGATCGGTGGCCGGATCCTCACCCAGGGTGGGCAAGCCGAAGAAGGCGTGGCGGATGGCGGATGGCGTCAGACCGGCCTGGGCCAGCACCGCGCGCACGCCATCGTTCAACACCGCGCGCAACCCCTCGACCCCGACCTCGGGATGGTAGGAGGAGCCGCCCTCATGACGGGCCAGCACTGCGCCCTCGGGGTTGAGCAGCAGGAAGGCGGTCTTGGTGCCGCCGCCATCGACGCCAAGGAACATCAGGTCCTCCCCGGCTCGGGATAGATGGTCACACCCTGCACCACCCGGTTGACCGCGCCGGTGCGGCTGGGGTTGTCGGGCGTGCGGCCCAGGGCCAGCGAACGGCCGAGGGCGAAGGCCTGGGCCCAGGCCAGATAAGGGAAGCTCAGCTCGGCGTCGGATGCGGCTTCCAGCCCGGGCAGCAGGTCGGCGCTCAGGCCGTCCAGGCCGTCCCCCTGCCCCGCCAGCACCAGCAGCCTGCCGGCGATGCCGTCGCCGGCGATCTCGCGCACCACGTCCAATTCGTAGCGGCGCGCCTGCGGGTCGTTGGACAGGAACAGCACCACCAGAGTCTGGCCGTCGACGAAGGTTTTCGGGCCATGGCGGAAGCCCAGCGGCGTCTGGGCCATGGCGACGATCTCGCCATCCGTCAGTTCCAGCAGTTTCAGCGCCGCCTCGTCCGCGATGCCCGCCAAGCCACGGCTGCCGAGGTAGACCACCCGCTTGAATCCGCCGTTGGCGGCAGCCGCCAGCGAACCGCCGTGATCGGCGCAAACCTGATCCGCGGCCGCGCCTATGCGGGCGACGTCGATAGGCTGCGCCGGCAGCAGGATGCGCCGCGCCGCCAGCGCCATGGAGGTGAAGCTGGATGTCATGGCGAAGCCGCGGTCGTGGGTTGCCTCCGGCAGCAGCGCGACCAGGCTGCCCGGCCTGCCGTGATGGCGCCGATACAGGGCGCCGTCGCCATTGCAGGTGATGATCAGATGGCGGCAGTCGGCCAGGTAGGTCTCGGCGATCTCCGTGGCGGCGACGCTCTCAGGGCTGTTGCCCGAGCGGGCGAAGGACACCAGCAAGGTCGGCACGTCGCGCTGCAAGAGCTGGGCGCCACCCACCACCATATCGGTGGTGGCGATCGCCTCAACCCGGCGGTCGAGGCCGGCCAGCAAGTCCGGCACCAGCGAGCGGCCGATATAGTCGGAGCTGCCGGCGCCGGTCAGCACCACCCGCAGGTCGCTGCGCGCCATCAAGGGCGCCAGGAACGCCTCGGCGCGTGGGCGCAGCACCTGCACGAGCTGCTCGGTGGCGGCCCACATGGCAGGCTGCTGGCGTATCTCGCGCGCCGTCCACCCGCCGCCGCGCGCCTCCAGCTCGTCGGCGGCCAATCCGGTGAAAGTCATTAATGGGTGCTCCGTTGATCGCAGGCGCGGGAGTACGGGGTCAGCGTCTCCCGGATGTGGTGGATGACGAGGTCCTCGCCCTTCAGGGCCAGCGCGCCGGCGCGGATCGCCTCATAGGCGGCGGGCATGTACTGGCTGACCAAGGCCAAGGGGGGCGGGTCGGCGTCGAACGCGGCGCACAGGCGGCGAACCGCGCGGGCGACCCGTCCGGTCGGCCAGTAGTAGCGGATGCGGTCGGACAGGCTGTATTGCAGCTGCAGGTCCAGCTCAGCGCCCCGCCCCCCGTAATAGGGCTTCCAATAAGTCGGGTCGTCACGCATGGCCGCCAGCACGGTGTCGCGCAGGCTGGCGGACCGATCGTCGCCCTGCCATTCCTGGCCGATGCGGTCCAGGGCCCACAGCGCCTCCCTAAGGGCGAAGGTGACGCCGGGACCGACCTTGAGGATGGCGAAATGGTCGCGCACCAAGGCGGCCAGGGCGGCGGCGCTTTGGTAATCGGTGGAATGGGCCTCGAACACCAGATGCGGCTGGCCTTCGATCGAGGCGCTCAGCTTCCGGGCCTTGGCCGGCACGTAATCGACCACATGGTGGTTGTCGAACTCGACGCCCGGCTGGACCACCAGGCCGACCACCCTTTCCCATGCCGCCTCCAGCCCGTGCCGGACGAAGGCCTGGCGATGCGCCTCGATGGTGGCGCGCGCCGCGTCCGGGTCGGTCACCGCCAGTTCATCCAGCGCTTCCTGCGCGCCGCCGGGGACCGGCACTTCCGAGCCGATGACATAGACCGGCGGTTCGCCGCCGGCGTCCTTCCAGGCCGCCTCGGTGCGTTCGCACAAGGTGGCGGTGCGCTCGGCGATCACCGCGTCTGAAAGGCCGCGCGGATCGCCGCCGCAGGACATCGAGCAATCGAGATGGATCTTGCGGAAACCGGCCGTCACATAATCCGCCACCATCACGGCGGCGCGCTTCATCGCTTCGTCCGCGTCCATCGCCCGCCAGGCGTTGGGGCCGAGATGGTCGCCGCCCAGTAGCACCCGGTCACGCGGCAGGCCGGCCTCGTCCGCCAGGCCCATGACCAGGTCGCGGAAGCCGTCGGGGCGAAAGCCGGTATACCCCCCCTCCTGGTTCACCTGGTTGGAGGTCGCCTCGATCAACGCCTGGCCGCCCGCCTCGCGGGCGTGGCGCAGCGCCGCCTTGATCGCCAGCGGATGGGCGCAGCAGACGGAATAGATGCCGACCGGTTCGCCGGCGCGGTGCCGTTCGATCAGATCGAGTATCGCTTTCATGCCTGGTCCTCGGGTTCAATGGTCAGAAGGGCCGCCGCGGCGAAGGCCAGTCCGATGCCGACCAGCTTGGGCAGGGCGGGCACCAGCCCCAGCGCCGCCAGCGAAATCAGCGCGGTGATCAGCGGGGCGCCGGCATTGGCCAGCGGCGAGACGACGATCGCCCGGCCGTGGCGGAAGGCGTAGACCAGGGTCAGCGCCCCGATCGAATTCAGGATTTGGGTGGCGGCGGCCAGGCCCGGGCCAGACCAGCCGTAATTGATCGGCTGTGAGAAGTCGGTCATGGCCAGCGCGACGGGGGCCAGCAGCAGCCCGGTCAGCGCCATATAGGCGAAGATGGCCTCGGCGCTCATCACCGGCGCCGCGTATTTCATGAAGAAGCCCTGCACGCCCCAGGCGACCAGCACCAGCAGCGCCAGCACGAACCAGGCCAGGCCCTGCCCGGCCCCAGCGCCGCCCGGCGAGAAATCGAACAGCGGCAGCGCCACCAGGGCGCACAAGATGCCCAGGCCGCCGATCCAGGTCACCCGCTCCCGCAGGATGGCGGCCGACAGGACGATGGTGACCAGCGGCGACAGGGCGATGACCGGGAAGATCAGATAGGTCGGGCCGATCCGCACCGCGTGGAACAGGACCATCTGGCCGCCGGCGCCCAGCAACCCGACCGCCGCGCCATAGATCAGGGAGCGGCGATCCCATGGCCAGTTCCAGTCGACCCGCCACAGGGCGTACAGCGCCGGCGGGATCATGGTGAACGCCCACACGACATAGATCAGCGTTTCGGGAAAACCGTTTTCCGCCGGGGCACCGGCGAAGGCGCCCCACACCCCCCACAAACCGGTGGTCAGCAGCGCGAAGAGCAGCCAGGGACGGCGATAGGCGGGGATGGCCATACTGGACACGCGGCACTCTCTTGAGGTTTGTTTTGCTAAGTTTCGTTTTCTTGTCACTTCGCGACCTTATCGAAAGAAGATGGAAAACGCAACACGCTGAATCGTGCGCTTGGACGCGAAACCCTGGCGGGCGGTTTTTCCAATTGACGCGCCTGGGCAAGTGCCGCACTCGTAGGCGACCAAGGCCAGGAAAACGAAAGATGAGCATCAAGCGCGATACCAGCGAGCGGCGCAGCCAGATCAGCGCCATGGTGCGCCAGCACGGCAGCGTCCAGGTGGCGGACCTGGCCAAAAGGTTCCGCGTTTCGATGCAGACCATCCGCAAGGATTTGCACTTCCTGACGGAGCACGGCGTCATGGCCCGCTCTTATGGCGGCGCCATCGCCTCCGACGTGGTCGCCTCGGCGACAACGGCCGCCATCGAATCCCCAGTCGCGGCCAAGCTGGAGTTGCAGCACGCGGAGAAGGAGCGCATCGGCCGCTTCGCCGCCAGCCTGATCAATCCTGGTGAGTCCATCGTGCTGGATTCCGGCACCACCACCCTGCAAATCGCCCGCTTCCTGCCGGATATCGAAGACCTGACCGTCGTCACCAACGACCTCAACATCGTGACCGAGCTGGCCGCCAAGAGCCATATCCGCGTGGTGCTGATCGGCGGGGAGCTGCGCCGCAAGAACATGGCGTTCTACAGCGCCCAGACGGTGGCGGCGCTGAGCGAGCTGGCGGTCGACAAGCTGTTCCTGGGCGTCGATGGCATAGACGTCGAGCGGGGCGTCACCACCCATCACGAGGCGGAAGCCATCCTGAACCGCAAGATGGCCGACGTGGCGCGCCAGACCATCGCCGTCACCGACAGTTCGAAATTCGGCCGGGTCTGCCTGCATCGCATCATCGGCGTGGGCGAGATCGACATGCTGATCACCGACGAGGCGGCACCCGATGCCATCGCCACCGCCTGCCGGTCGCTGGGCGTGGATTTGCGGCGGGTATAGCGACGCAAGTTTCGTTTTATTGCGATACCCCTATTGAATTTCGATTTCGTTCGCCATAGCCTTGGCAAACGAACGACATCGACAATCGTCTGGACTCGCCATGAAGCAGCCCTCCTCGCGCCGCGCCTTTCTCAAGATGACGACGAGCCTGGCGCTGGCCGCGCCCATGGCCACGCCGATGCGGGCGCTGGCGGCGCCGGGGAGGGTGGTGGTTTTCGCGGATGACCGGCTGCGCATCGAATTCGACAACCAGATGCGATCGCGCGTCGCCCTGGTGACGGGTGGCAAGCCGCTGTGGCTGACCGGTGTCGACGCCGGCGAGACCCTGTCCCTGGTCGGCGGCCATGACGCCGTGTTGTTCGCGCTGCGCGACACAACCTCGCAGGCCATCAATGACCGCCATGGCCCCGGCCGGCAGGTCCGCCTGGCCGGTCTGTCTGGGCAGGGCATCGAAAAGACCCTGACCCTGCGCCAGTACGCGCGCTACCCCGGTGTGGCGTTCATGCAGGTCTCTTACCGCAACACCACCGCGAAGGCCGTGGCGGCGACCGGCTGGCGCAACGGGGCGCATCGCCTGCTGCCACCGGGGCTGCAACCGGGCGGTTCGGTCCCCGCCTTCTGGTCCTATTCCGGCGGCACCTATGCCGACCGTCGCGACTGGCTGCAGCCGGTGAAGGCCGGTTTCGCCCAGGACAACTACCTGGGCATGTCCTCCTCGGATTACGGCGGGGGCCCGCCGATCGTGGACCTGTGGCGGCGCGAGGGCGGCCTGGCCGTGGGCCATCTGGCGCCCGTGCCGGAACTGGTGTCGCTGCCGGTCAGCGAGGACAAGGGCGGCGCGCGCCTGGCCCTGACCGCCGTGCGCGATGTCGTGCTGGCGCCCGGCGGGACGTTCGACACGCTGGAAACCCTTGTGGCCGTGCATGCGGGCGATTACTTCGCGGCGCTCGATGCCTACCGCCGCATCGCTGCCGACCGGGGCGTGCGGCCACCGCAACCCTCCGCCGCCTCTTTCGAACCCATCTGGTGTGCCTGGGGCTATGAACGGTCGTGCACGCCGGAGCTGATCGAGGCCACCTTGCCCAAGGCCAAGGAATTGGGGCTGGACTGGGCGGTGATCGATGACGGCTGGCAGAAGGCAATCGGCGACTGGGTCATCGACCCCGCCAAATACCCGGGCCGTGAAGCCGATTTCCTGAAACTGGTGGGCGGCATCCGCCAGGGCGGCCTCAAGCCGCGCCTGTGGTATGCGCCGCTGGCGGCGGCGCCGGGCAGCGATCTGCTGCACGACCATACAGACATGCTGCTGCTGTCCAAGGAGGGGGCGCCCCAACTGGTCACGTGGTGGAACAGCTTCTACCTGTGCCCGGCCTATGAGCCGACCCGCGCCCACACCGTGGCGCTGGTGAGGAAGTTCCTCGGCGACTGGGGATTCAAGGGGCTGAAGATCGACGGGCAGCACCTGAACGGGGTGGCACCCTGCTACAACCCGGCGCACAACCATGCCCGGCCCGAGGAGTCGGTCGAGGCCTTGCCCGGCTTCTTCCGCGCGATCTACGAAGCGGCGATGGCCATCGACAAGGACAACATCGTCGAACTCTGCCCCTGCGGCACCGCCTACAGCGTCTACGACTTCCCCTACGTCAACCAGGTGCCGGCCTCGGACCCTGAGTCCTCGTGGCAGGTGCGGTTGAAGGGCAAGACGCTGAAGGCGCTGATGGGCCCGTCGGCGCCCTTCGCCGGCGACCATGTCGAGTTGTCAGACGGTGGCGACGACTTCGCCTCCACCGTCGGAATCGGCGGGATCGTCTCGACCAAATTCACCTGGCCGATCGACCCCAAGCCCAAGGATTCCTTCCTGCTGACGCCGGAGCGCGAGGCCCACTGGAAGAAATGGATCGGGCTGTACCGCGACAAGCGCCTGGCCGAGGGCCTCTATCGCGGCGACGTCTACGACATCGGCTTCGACAAGCCGGAAGGCCACCTGGTGGAAAGCGACGGACGCTATTACTACGCCTTTTACGCACCGCACTGGAGCGGCCCCCTGACCCTGCGCGGGCTGCCGGCCGGGGGCCGCTTCCGGGTGCGTGACTATGTCGATGAGCGCGACCTTGGCCTGGTGCCGGCGGCCCATCCGGTACTGACGATCAGCTTCGAGAAGTCGCTGCTGCTGGAGGTGTCGCCGGCGTGAGCATAGGGCCTGCTTTTAAGGCGCGCCCTGGGCCGGAAGCCCGGGGCGCGCCTTTAAGGCAGGTTTCGGTTCAGGCCGAGGGTAGGAGCCCCCGCGCGAAGTCGCGGTAGGAATGCAGCGGGCGGCCCAGGATGCGGGTCAGCCGCTCGACATCGCCGGCTTCGGGGATCATGCCGTCGCTGACATAACGCTCGGCCATCAGGCGCATCTCGTAGGCCATCCACTTCGGCATGAAGCCGGCCATGGTGCGCTCGAAGCCGCTGGGGTCGTCACCGCCATAAGCGATCGGACGCCCCAGGATGTCCGACCAGATCGCCGCCACATCGGCACCCGTCAGCGTATCGGGACCCACCAGGTTGATGGTCTCGACCGGCACGTCGGCCGGCCCCTGCCGGCGGCGGATCAGCTCGATGGCCGCGACCTCGGCGATATCGCGGGCGTCGACCATGGCGACCCCCTGGCCGCCAATCGGCATGGGATAGACGCCGTGATTGATGATGACGTCCTTGATCATCAGTTCATTGTCGATGAAGTAGGTGGGCCGCAGGATCGTGGCGCTGGAACCCATCTGTTCGATCATGCGCTCGGCCCCCAGCTTCACCGCGAAGTGAGGCACGTTGACGAAGCGATCGGCATGGATCACCGACAGGTAGACCAGCCGCCGCACGCCCGCCTCTCGGGCGATGTTGAGGGTGATGATCGCCTGCGTGAATTCATCGCCGGTGACGGCGTTCAGCAGGAACAGCGTGTCCACGCCGGCGAAGGCGGCGCGCAGCGCGTCGATGTCCAGCAGATCGCCCTGCGCCACGTCCACGCCGGCCGGGAAGTCGGCCTTGGACGGGTCACGGGTCAGCACCCGGACAGGGGCGCCGCGCTTGACGAGCTGGTCGACGACATGGCGGCCGACGCGGCCGGTGGCGCCAGTAACAAGGATGGTCATGGGGATCACTCCAGGTTGGGGTCAGAAGACACCCCTGTAAATGACTGATCCAAATTCCACCCGATAGGCGCCGATTTTGGACATGCCGTCCCGCTGATGGGACAGTTGGCCCAATCCAGCGGCGCGTCCGGTCAGCCGCAATTCCGCAGGACTCGACAAAACTCCACAATTGGTCTCCAGGCCACGGGGTATATTGCCCTCGAAAGCGACAACGCACCCGAACCGACCGACACTTCCGTGGAGTTACGATCATGAGCATTTCTTCCATTGGCGGGTACGCCAGTTCCGTCGCCGCCCTGTACCGCCCCGCCGCCCCCACCGCGGCGACCGACACCACCGCCAGCCAGGCCGCCCCGCAGCAGCCCGCCACCCTGGATCGGGATGGCGACGGCGACGTGGACACGGGCGCCGTCGACAAGGACCGGGGCAACAACATCAATATCAAGGCTTAATCGCGCCCGCGTCGCGGGCGGCGGCACGTCCCTTTCAGGGGCGCCCCTGTCGCCGCCCACGCCGCGTCCAATCCAATATTCGCCCCCACCATGGGCGACAGTCGACTTGGCTCCCCTGTTCGCCAATAATCAGGCATGGATCGAATACTGCTCGTTGACGATGATGTCGCGCTGGTGGACATGCTGCGCGAGTATCTGGAACAGGACGGGTTCGCCGTCGACGCGGCCCATGATGGCGCCGCATGCTTCGACCATGCGCCGGAGGAATTGGACCTGATCGTGCTGGACGTCATGCTGCCCAAGCTGTCGGGTTTCGATGTCCTGAAACGCCTTCGCCAACGATCCGACGTGCCCGTCATCATGCTGACGGCCCGCGATGACGACGTCGACCGCATCGTCGGTTTCGAAATCGGCGCGGATGACTACGTGCCGAAGCCCGTCAATCCCCGCGAACTGGTGAGCCGAATTCGCGCCGTCCTGCGCCGCGTCAACGGCGGGGCCAACAAGGCGCCGGCGGACCTGCAGGTGGGCAGCGTCCGGCTGAACCCGACCGCCCGCGTCGCCTGGAACGGCGAATGGCGGCTGGACCTGACCTCGGCGGAATTCAGCCTGCTGGAACACCTCCTGCGCGGCGCGGGCCGCATCATTTCGCGGGATGAGCTGTCGGCGGCGGCGTTCGGCAGGCATCACGCGGCCGGCGCCGATCGCAATGTCGACACACTGGTGAGCAAGGTCCGCCGTAAACTCGACGCCACCATCATCGATGGCGAGCAGCCTATCAAGACCATCCGCAATGTCGGCTATCTTTACGCCCTGCCCCCATCGTGACGGGGTGGGGATCTGTTCCGATGGCCATGATCTTCCGGCACCTTTCCCGTCTTGCGCAGGCCGCTTGGCTGTCCGGCGCCATCGTGGTCGCCGCCCTGGGGGCTGGTGCCGCCCGGGCGCAAGAGGCCGAGCCGGCGGACAGTTATGTGCCGGGCCAGGGGTTCAACGTCGGTCCGGTCAACCTGGCGGGCTATTCCAGCCTGGTCGCGAGCCTGCCCGACCAGGGCCGCAAGACCCTGAGCCTTGAGGATCTCAGTCTCTACGCCAGCGCGCATGTCGGCATCTTCGTCAACCCCTTCATGGAGGCCGAACTGACGGGGCTCAACCTCCTGCCTTGGGCGAAGGGGGATGACGGCGGCGATGGCGGAAAGGGTCATGGCTATGTCGTGCTGGAGCGCCTTTACGACGACGTCCAGTTGCCGGATGGCTTCACCATACGGTTCGGCAAGATGCTGGCGCCGGTCGGCGACTGGAACCAAATCCACGCGGCGCCACTGGTGCTGTCAACGGTCCGGCCGGCGGCGACTTACCGCGGCTTCAGCCAGTACGCCACCGGCCTGTCGGTGTTGTATAACGATCCCGAGGCCCGTTGGCCGGACGTCCAGGTCTACTGGCAGCCCATGGACGAATTCTCCGCGCGGCCGGACAGCATCGTCGATGACCATTACCGCCTGGTCGAAGGCCTGCACGTCAGCTTTCCCCTGGGCCTGCTGGACAAGGTGGGGTTTTCGGTTCAGCGCACCATCGACCGGCTGGGGGTGGAACAGCATCTGGCGGGGGTCGACTTCCGGTATACGATGGGCCCGGTGACATTGCAGGGTGAAGGGGTGGTGTCCTCCCTTTCCCAGCCGGCTGGCGTGCAGACGCCGCGCAGCCTGGAGTGGAGCGCGTACGTGGCGCCGTCCTACGCCTTCGATGACCGGTGGTCCATCTACGGCTGGTACGAGATTTATGATGGGCGCGGCACCGCGTCCGCCAGCGCCGGGCAGGCCGGCCCTGCGAGCGACGGGACGGCCCAGGACGTCCTGGCCGGCTTCGCCTTCCGGCCGCAGCCGGCCATGGTCTTCAGGCTGGAATACCTGTTGAACGTCGGTGGGCCGCCGGTCAACCCCACCGGCCTGTTCGCCTCCTGGTCCGTGCTGTTCTGATGCGGCGGCGGCGGCCCCTGCTGGCGGTTCTGATAGGGTTGTTCCTGTCGGATATGGCGCGGGGAGAGGACATCCTGGTGGTGGCCAATCCGTCGGTAACCCTGGGCCACCCGCTGAGCACCGGCGATGTCGCCGCGATCTACTTGCTGCGCCTGACCTTATGGCCCGACGGGAACGCGATCATCCCCGTGAACCGCGAAATCTCCAGCGAGGTCCGCACCCGCTTCACCGCCGGCGTCCTGCACCAGGATAACGCCAGCCTGATCGTTTATTGGAATGAGATGCACTTCAAGGGTAAGGCACCGCCGGTGGTCCAGGAATCCGAACAGGCGCTGCTCACCTTCATTCGCCGGGTGCCGGGCTCGGTCGGGTACGTCAGCGGCGGCGGCGGGGTGCCGGAGGGTGTCGTGGTCCTGGCCAGGTTGCCCGTCGCGGCCGGCTCCGGCGGGGGCGGCCCATGAAGGCCGCCATCGGCAGTTCCATCGGACGCAAGATCGTCGGCGCGCTGTTGGCGATATACCTGCTGACCTATGGGCTGACGGCGGCGGTGGTGTACACCGGCGTGCACCGGTCATTGCTGGATTCCGCCGAAGGCGGCCTGGCCCAGGTGGCGGACCTGAA
The DNA here is from genome assembly GCF_007828035.1 of Nitrospirillum amazonense. Taxonomy (GTDB): domain Bacteria; phylum Pseudomonadota; class Alphaproteobacteria; order Azospirillales; family Azospirillaceae; genus Nitrospirillum; species Nitrospirillum amazonense. Next base: position 82,405 of record NZ_VITV01000007.1, read on the forward strand.
ATACCAGCGTCTATGCAATCGGATGGACGAGCTGGCGACGGACCTGACCGCCTGGGCCCAGCTGGAGGTGATGAACGACCTGGTGTCCGGCGACGTTGACCGGCGGATCGGGACGACGCTGGAGGCGCTGCAGCGCCTATACGGGCTGGCGGGTGGGATTTACGCCTTCGATGCCGGTGGCGCCCTGATTGCCGACGCCGATGGCGACGACGGCGCCCCGCCGCGCGGCACCCGCCTTCCGGCGGCCTGGACCGTGACGGCCCACGGCGTCACCTTCTTCGACAAGCATCGGAACCCGCTGGGGGGCGGGGACGTCGTCGCCCTGGCCATTCCCATCTTCGGCAGCTTCGCCCCGGATTATCGCGTGGGCACCCTGGTCATCGCCCTGCCATGGACTATGGTCGAGACGCTGTTGAGCGGGGTGGAACCCCGCACGGTGCTGGTCCGCCGGCCTCCCCATCCCGCCGTCCTGTCCAGCGCGGCCGATCCCGACATGGACAGGGAAAGCCACATCACCGGCCGTTCCGTGCAGCGGGATGGCCTGCTGCGGTCCTGGCAGGTGGTCGTTTCGCAACCGATGTCGGTCGTGACGCGGCCCTTGCGCCGGGTCGCGCTGGAACTGGCCCTGCTGGGCATCCTGCTCGCGGCGCCCATCTTCGCCTTCGTGCGCTGGATGGGCCGGCGGCTGACGGCGCCCATCATGGAACTGACCCGGGCGGTGCGGGTCATCGCCGACACGGACCAGCTGGACATCCAGGTCCCGGTCACCAGCCAGGACGAACTGGGCTTCCTGGCCCGCTCGTTCAACCGCATGACGGCCAGCCTGCGGAACGCCCGGGCGGAGCGTGACCGCAGCATGCGCGACCTGGAACACCTGAACCTGACATTGGAAGGCAAGGTGGCGGACCGCACAGCCGAGCTGGAGGCCGCCGTGACCGCCCAGCGGCGCCTGATCAGCGACATCTCCCATGAGATCAAGTCGCCGCTGGCCCGGCTCAGCATGGCCTTGGGCCTGGCCCGGCGCCAAGTGGAACCGCAGGCCCCCCGCCACTTCGACCGGATGGAACAGGAGATCGCGGCCGTCGCCGCCCTGGCCTCGGAACTGCTGACCCTGGCCCGGCTTGAAGGGGCGGCTGCGGGGTTGCAGCGGGCCCCGGTGGACCTGCCGGACCTGCTGCGCGCCATCATCGCCGATGCCGCCTATGAACGGCCCGACCGGCAGCGTGACCTGGCCCTGGTGGTGGCGCCGGACTTGCCGGACGGCGGCGTCCTTCCGGGTAACGCCGACCTGCTGCGCCGCGCCATCGAGAACGTCATCCGCAATGCGCTGTTCTATACGACGGCGGGGGTGCAGGTGACCGTGACCCTGGCGACGCCGGCGGCGAACGCCCCCACCGGCCTGAGCCTGACCGTGGCCGACAGGGGCCCGGGGGTATCCGACGACGCCATCGGGCAGCTGTTCGATCCGTTCTACCGCGCGGATCCGGCCCGAGCCCGCGACACCGGCGGCACCGGCATAGGCCTGACCATCTGCAAACGCGTGGTGGAACTGCATGGCGGAGCGGTAAGGGCGACACACAACCATCCCACCGGGCTGGTGGTCGAAATCACCCTGCCCGCCATGCCGCACACGCCGCAGAACTGAAAATAACCGGTGGGCAAGTCCACACAACTCCACGACGCGCGGCCCTAGCATGGGACCCATCGCTTCACCGCCCTGACGGCGGCCGAGGCGCGGTTCCACCAGCGAAGGCGCGGCCCCATGAATGCGAACCCCCATCCCCGCCCCGTCCCGACGGAAGACGCCTGCAGGTCCGTGTCGGCCCAGGCGAGGCTTACCGACATCGTGGTCCTGTCCGCCGGTCATCCATCCCGGCCCGCCGTTGAGCAGCTGGTCCGCGAAACCTATGCCCAGGCTTATGGCGCGCGCATAGGCCGCTTTCCCCGCCTGATGATGGCGGCGTTCGATCAGCACGGGAACCCCGCCTGTGCCGCGGGCGTGCGCACCACCGCCGATGGTTTCTTTTCCGAAGCCTATCTTGACCAGCCCATAGAGCGCGTCCTTGGCCAGAGGAGCGGGCGCCACGTGCACCGCGCGCGGGTGTTTGAGATCACCACCCTGGTCAGCCGCCGCGCCGACCTGTCCGCCGGCTTTTTCCACAGCCTGGCCTGCCGGGGGGCCCTTGACGGCTACGACTGGTGCTTTTTCACGGCCACGTCGCGCCTGCGGCAGCTGTTGGCGCGCCTTTATCCGCCCCTGCTGGTCCTGGCCCAGGCGGACTCCGCCCGCCAAGCCGATGCCGCCGCCTGGGGACGTTACTATGAAAGCGCCCCGGCCGTGTGCGCGGCGGATGACTGGCCGTTCCTGAGCCCCGGGCCGACGCGAACGGCGGAAGCGGCTGCGGGGGCGGCGCATGCATGAGATCCTGCGCGCCATGCGCCGGCACGCCGCCGTCACGCCCCACCGGCCGGCGGTCACCGACGGCATCTCGTCCCTTGATTATGCGGAGTTGGCGGCCCGCGTCGCCGGCGCGGCGCAGGCGCTGACGGCGCTGGGGGGAGCCGGCCCGCGCCCTGTGGTGGGCATCCTGGGCGCCAACCGTGTCGAATGGGTCGTGGCCCAACTGGCCATTTGGCAGGCGGGCTATACCGCCGTCCCGCTGCCGCCCTTCTTCTCAGCCGCCCAGTGCCGGCACATCGCCGCCGACGCCGGCATCACCCATATCATCCACACACCCGACGCGGATCCGGGCCCAGGCGGCCCCTCGGACCTGCCCCTCCAGCCCGTCCCAGCCATGACCGCGGCCACCGCGGCCCTGGACCTCGCCGGAACGGCGCGGCAGGTCATTTACACCTCGGGCAGCACGGGCACGCCGAAGGGCGTGCTGCTGGAGGGGCGCCAGCTGTCATGGAGCACCCTGGCGCTGGCCCAGGCCATCGACGCCCGACCCGACGACCATTACCTCAGCCTTCTGCCCATGGCGCTGTTGCTGGAGACCCTCTGCGCCATCACCATGCCGCTCAGCGCCGGTGCGCGGGTGACCCTGATGCCCGGGCTCACGGACCGCATGGGTGGTCCAGCCCCCGGCCCGGCCCCCTTGCGGCTGGCCGACGCCATCACCGCCGCGGCCCCGACCTGCCTCATGCTGGTGCCCCAGCTTCTGGCCGCCTGGGTGACGGAGCTGGAGCGGACGGGCGGCACGGTCCCACCGGGGCTACGCCTGGTAGCCGTGGGCGGGGCGGCCGTTCCCCCCGCCCTGGCCGAGAGGGCCTGGGCCCTGGGCATTCCCGTGCACGAAGGCTATGGCCTGTCCGAGTGCTGCTCGGTCGTGGCCTTGAACCGGCCCGGCCAGCGGCGGCCTGGCACGGTGGGCCGGCCCCTGCCCGGCCTGCGCGTGACCCTCGACGGGGGGGAGATCGTGGTCACCGGCCCGTCGGTCATGTCGGGATATCTGGGGACGACGCCAGCGAATGAGCCTGCCGGCCCGGCGACCTGGCGCACCGGCGACCTGGGGACCTTCGATGACGACGGTCACCTGACGGTCCATGGACGGCGGGACGCCCTGATCGTGACGCCCGGGGGGCGCAACATCAGCCCGGAATGGGTGGAGGCGCATTTCCTGAACGACCCCCGCCTGTCGCACTGCCTGCTCAGCGATGGCGGAATGGACGGGCTGGCGATGCTGCTGGTTCCGGCGCCGGCGGCGGAATCATGGTTCGAGGCCGCCGGGAACGACGCCATCGCTGCCTTGGCATCGACCGCCGCCGCCGGCCTGCCTGCCTATGCCCGGCCCCGCCGGCATCACGTAGCACCACTGCGCGACCTGGCAGCGCGCGGCCTGCTCACCGCCAACGGACGGCTGCGCCGCCGGGAAACCACAGCGGCCTACCACCTGCAGCTCCATCCACCGGCCATGCCGGCGATCCCGACCCCGCTGGACCATTCGACCACCGACCATTGACGGAGGCCCCCTTGCCCGACACCTCACCAACACCCTATCAGCGCCTGCTCGCGGAGACCGCCCAAGCCCGTGGCGCCTTCCTGTCCATCCCCGTGCTGAGCATGGCAATGGATGGGGCCGTGCCGCTGCCGCTTTATCGTGATTTCCTGGCGCAGGCCTACCATCATGTGCGCCATACCTGCCGGCTGCTGGCCCTGGCGGCGGCCCGGACGAACGACGAGGATTACCGGGCCGCGCTGTTCGACTACATCACCGAGGAACAGGGGCACGAGCAATGGATCCTGGACGACATCGACGCGGCGGGCGGTGATGCCGCGCGGGTGGCCGCATCCGTGCCGGGCCAGGCCTGCCGTGTCATGCTGGCCTATGTCTACGACGCCATAGAGCGCGTCAGCCCTTACGCCCTGCTGGGCATGGTCCATGTCCTGGAGGGCATGTCGACGCTGCTGGCCTCCCGCGCGGCCGATGCCCTGCAACGGGCCTACCGGAGCGACGGCACCGCCGGCTTCCGCTACCTGACCTCCCACGGGGCGCTGGATAAGGAGCATGTGGCCTTCTTCCAACAGCTGGTCGACGGTTTGCGCGCCCCGGAGGCGCTGCCGGTCATCGCCGACACGGCGAACATGGTCTATCGCCTCTATGGCGACATCTTCCGCGACCTGAGCCGGGGCTTGGACAGCGCGCAAGGAGATGCTTGCCATGCCGCATGACTCCGCCTCAAGCGGCATGACCGCGCTGATCACCGGCGCCGGCTCGGGCATAGGCCAGGCGCTGGCCGTCGAAGCGTCGCGGCGGGGGTTGGGGCTGGTTCTGGTCGGACGGCGGCGCCCGCCGCTGGATGCCACCAAGGCGCTGTTGCGACCCGGCACGCGGTGCCTTGTCCTGCCAGCCGACGTGACCCTGGCCGAGGATCGCGGGGCCCTGGTGGACGCTGTGCGGGACCATGCCGGCGGGCTGGACTTTCTGGTGAACAACGCGGGCCTGGTATGGGCGGGGGCCTTGTCGACCCTGGACGACCGCACGCTGACCGCGCTGGTGGCCACCAACCTGATGGCACCGCTGGCCCTCACGCGGGACTTCCTTCCGCTGCTGTCCGCCGCGGCCGGGCGGGTGGTCAACATCGGTTCCCTGCTGGGGGATATTCCCTATCCCCTGTTTGCCGGCTATTGCGCGTCCAAGTATGGCTTGCGCGGCCTGTCCGACGCCTTGCGGCGGGAACTGCGATGCCAGGGCGTGGGCGTGACCTATGCCGCACCGCGGGGCGCCCGCACGCCCGCGACGGAGGCTCTTGAACCGCTCCTGGCTTTGCTGGACATGCCGACGGACCCGCCGGCGGCCATCGCGAAACGGATATGGGCCGCAGCATTGGCCGGCGCCGACACCGCCTATCCCGCCGGCCCGGAACGCCTGTTCGTCCTGCTCCAGCGCCTATTCCCCCGCCTGGTCGATGCCGCGGTGCGGCGCCAATTGCGGCGCGGTCCCCTGGACGCGCTGATGGCGCCGCCGGTGCCAGCACCGCAGCCCGGCCGTCGCACCAGCCCCCGCGTCGATTGCCTGCCCCTGGTTTAAGCTTTTGTTTCGTCATGCAATTCACGCCTCGGATGAGCCCGTCCGAGGCGATTACACTCTAAAAGGAACCGCCGCCTATGGATCATACCCTCACGCCTAGGGCGCGCCGATTGGCCCTCGCCATGACGGTCGCCCTCCTCCCCCTGTCGGTACCGGCGGCAGGGCATGCGTCGCCGATGGAAAGCGAGGCCATCGCCCAGACGGTCGCGACCGATGCCACGCCATCCGGGATGCTGACCGCCCTGGCCGGCGTGGAACGGGAATGGTCCCACATCTCGTTCAAGGTGACGGATCACGACGCGCGCGTGCAAGCCATGACGGCACTGGCCGACCAGGCCGGCCAGCTGGCATCGCAATACCCCGGCCATGCCGAACCTCTGATCTGGCAAGCCCTGACCCTCAGCAGTCTGGCCGGCTTGAAGGGTGGCATGGGCGCGCTTTCCCTGGCGCGCGAAGCCCGCACGCTGCTGGAGACGGCAGGGCGCCTGGACTATCGCGCGGTGGGAGGTGCTGTGCCCACCAGCCTCGGCTCCCTCTATTACAAGGTGCCTGGCTTTCCCCTGAGCTTCGGCGACGATGACAAGGCCCGCCGTTACCTGGAGGAAGGACTGGCGATCAATCCCGATGGCTTGGACGCCAACTACTTCTATGGCGACTTCCTGTTCGAACAGGGGGATTACCGCAAGGCGGCGGAGGTGCTGGCGCACGGCCTGGCCGTGCCGCTCACCCCCGACCGGCCCGTCTGGGACGCGGGACGGCGCGTCGAAATCCGCTCGCTGCTGAAGCGTGCGCAACAGAAACTGGCGGCCGGGTGATGGACGCCTTCAATCAGCTGGCGCGGCCGCCGATCCGTTTCCGCGCGGCCTGGCACGCCCTGGGTAGCCAACTGCGCCATCCCACCGGCGTCCTGGGGCATTTGCTGGGCTTGGTCATGAACCGCCTGAACGCCCATCCCAACCGGGTGGCGGTGGAGGCTTTGGCGCCCCGCCCCGGCGACACGGTCCTGGAACTGGGCTGCGGTCCGGGCCATGCGCTGGCCCTGGCTGTGAAAGCGGTGGGGCCAGCCGGCACCGTCCACGGCATCGACCAGTCGGCGGTGATGCTGCAACAGGCGGCCAAGCTCAACCGGCAGTCCCGACAGCAGGGACAGCTCCACCTTCATCTCGGCCGTTTTGATACGCTGCCGCTTCCGGCCGGCGCGGTCGACGGGATGCTGGCGGTCAACGTGGCCTATTTCTGGCAGAACGCGGCCGATGTCCTGCGGGAAGCGCGTCGCGTGCTGCGACCGGGCGGACGGCTGGTGGTTTACGTGACGGACGCGGCCACCATGCAGCGCTGGCCGTTCGCCGGGACCGGCACCCACCGCCTGTTCACGCCCCTGGACCTGCGGGCCATGCTGCTGGCGGGCGGCTTTCCCGGTGCCGGTATCTCCATCCGATCCGTGCGGCTGGGGTATGGGATGACCGGCCTTGTCGCCATTGCCGAAAACCAGCCCTCCCGCCCGTTGCGACAGGTTGGCGCTGAATTATAGGCAATCTTTATGTGGAATCGAAAATCAAAAAACGGCGAACCAGCAACAGAGAACAGTTTATGAGAATACCGGTTTTGCACAATGGTCTTTTATTTAGACCATCACCAGCAAACAAAACATACGCAGTTTGACGTATTAGGATTTCGCTTTCCCACCCCCATCCTGCCCCTGAAGCCGACGCTGGGGACCTGAGTTCCCGGCACCGATAACGGCAATGGGACCTAAGGACGGGGGAATACATCATGTCGGGCATCATCAACACGACGCAACGCCGCCTGCGCTTGGCGCTTTTGGCCACGGCCCTCACCCTGCCCGCCCTGGCGGCGCAGGCGGGCGAGACCATTTCCGCCGGCGGCGACAAATCCATCACAGTGGGCCTGGGCGTGCGCGCCAGCTTCACCAGCGTGGAGGATGGGGCGCCGGACGGCACCTCGCGCTCCGCCGATTTCAACCTGGACAGCGTGCGCCTCTACATCAGTGGCCAGCTGACGCCCATGATCAAGGCCACCTTCAACACAGAGCGCGACAGCGCCGGCCGGGTGGAGGTGCTGGACGGTTACGCCCAGTTCGAGCCGGCGGACGGCATCAACCTGTGGGTGGGCCGCATGCTGCCGCCCAGCGACCGTGCCAACCTGGACGGCCCCTATTATCTGAACACCTGGGCCTACCCCGGCACCGTGTCGCAGTACCCGGCCAAGTTCGCCGGCCGCGACGACGGCGCCACTGTCTGGGGCAAGCTGCTGGACAAGAAGCTGGTCTATTCCGTCGGTGCGTTCGAGGGGCACAACCGCATCACCGGCGCCAGCAACCAGTCCGACAACCTGCTGTACGCGGGCCGCGTCGCCTATAACTTCCTGGATGCCGAGCCCGACCCCGGCTACTACACCAGCAGCACCTACTATGGTTCCGTCGACGTGCTGACCCTGGCCTTTGCCGCCCAGTACCAGCAGGACGGCGTGGGCACCCTGGCCCGGCGGGGCGACTACACCGCCTGGAACGTGGACGGCCTGTTCGAAAAGAAGCTGGACGGCATCGGCGTGGTGACGCTGGAAGGCGCCTATTACCAGTACGACACCGGCGGCGTGGCCGACGTGCCCAGCAGCTTCGGCGGCGCCGGCCCCACCGACAATGTCGGCGGCCTGACCCAGGGCAAGGCCTATCTGGTGGGCGGCGCCTTTCTGATCCCGGCCAAGGTGGGCTGGGGCCAGTTCCAGCCCACGGTGCGCTACCAGCATTTCGATGCCGACCTGACCGGCATCTCCACCAGCCAGACGGACCTGGGCGTCAACTACATCATCGACGGCCACAACGCCCGCATCAGCGCGGAATACGTCATCACCAGCACCACCGGCAAATCCGACGGCAACGCCGTGGTTCTGGGCGTGCAGCTGCAGTTCTGACAGCGGCAGGACGCGTCGGCGACCAACCGCATTTGAACCGGACCATACGTCAAACGCCCCATGGGGTTCTCCCCGCCCCCACCCCTATCCTGCCGGCGGCGGCTAGCCACCTTGCCCCTGGCCGGGCCCCTTTCTTGAGGGGACGGGACCGAGGGGGCTTCCTTACAGCCCCGCGACCGGTAAAGTCGGTCGCGGGGCCGCCTCTTTGGGAAAGAAGCACGGGGAACGATGGGGGATAGCAGGGCCGCCATTAAGGCGGGGGGCATGAGCGCGCGGCAGCGGATCGTCAGGGAACGGCGCCAATACAACCAGCTGGCCGCCAGCCAGACGCTGGAGGACTACGCCCTGCGCTTCACCGCCACACGGGCGCGGCGCTGGTCGTCGTTCCGCGTGGCCAACACCGCCTTCGGCGCCATCAGCTTCCTGGCGTGCGAGGCCATCGGCGGCAGCGCCACCCTGACCTATGGCTACAGCAACGCCAGCGCCGCCATCCTGGCCGTCGCCGTCCTGATGTTCCTGGTGGGACTGCCCATCACCTATTACGCCGCCCGCCATGGCGTGGACATCGACCTGCTGACCCGCGGGGCGGGCTTCGGCTATCTGGGGTCCACCCTCACCTCCCTGATCTACGCCAGCTTCACCTTCCTGCTGTTCTCGATCGAGGCCAGCATCATGTCGGCGGCCCTGCAGATGGCGCTGGGAATCCCGCTGTGGCTGGCCCACATCGTCAGTTCCCTGGTGGTCATCCCCATCGCCGTCTACGGCATCCGCCTGATCAGCCGCATGCAGCTGCTGACCCAGCCCATCTGGCTGCTGCTGCAATTGGCGCCCCTGGCCTATCTGGCGCTGAACCATGGCGCGGACCTGGCCGCCTGGCGGGAATTCCCTGGCGCGCTGGGCCATGCCGATGGCCATATCGACCCGCTGCTGTTCAGCATGGCGGCCAGCATGCTGCTGTCCCTGCTGCCGCAGATCGGGGAGCAGGCGGACTATCTGCGCTTCCTGCCCACCCTGCGCAAGACCGGGCGCTGGGCCTGGTGGACGGCCCTGATCACCACCGGACCGGGTTGGGTCGCCATGGGCGGGCTGAAGCTGCTGGCCGGTTCCTTCCTGGCGGTGGTGGCGTTGCGCCATGGCCTGTCGGCGGAACAGGCCACCCAGCCGACAGAGGTGTTCTACATCGCCTTTCAGGAGATGCTGTCCTCCCCCACCATGGCTTTGGTCCTGACCGGCGTCTTCGTCGTCGTCTGCCAGATCAAGATCAACGTCACCAACGCCTATGCCGGGTCCATCGCCTGGTCCAACTTCTTCTCCCGCCTGACGCACAGCCATCCCGGCCGAGTGGTTTGGCTGGTGTTCAACGTCATCCTGGCCCTGATGCTGATGGAGCTGGGCATCTTCCGCGTGATCGGCGGCATCCTGGGCCTGTATGCCAACTTCGCCGCCGGCTGGATCGGGGCGCTGACGGCCGACCTGGTGGTCAACAAGCCCCTGGGCCTGAGCCCGCCGGGCATCGAGTTCAAGCGCGCCCACCTCTATGACATCAACCCGGTGGGCGTGGGCGCCATGGCCCTGTCGGTCGTGGCCTCCACCCTCGCCTCGCTGGGCGCCCTCGAGCCGCTGCTGGGGCCCCTGCCCCAGGCCATGGCACCGTTCATCGGCCTGGCCGTGGCCTTCGTCACCGCCCCTTTGATCGCCAAGGCCACCCGGGGCCGCTACTACCTGGCGCGGCCTGACACCGACCTGCCGGCCGATGCGGCGGAGGCCCGCTGCGTCATCTGCGAGAACGTGTTCGAGCGGCGGGACATGGCCCATTGCCCCGCCTATGCTGGCGCCATCTGTTCCCTGTGCTGCACGCTGGAAAGCCGCTGCCACGATCTGTGCAAGAAGCAGAGCCGCATCACCGACCAGTTGGCCCGCCTGATGGAAACCCTGCTGCCCAGCCGCATGGCGGGCGGCGTGCGCACCCGCACCGCCCGTTTCCTGGGCGTCCTGGCCGTGTTCACCCTGGTCAACGGCGGCCTCTTGTCCTTCATCGGCATGCAGTATGGCGCCGCGGTGCCGGAGGCGCGCGGCGTGGTCGCCACCACCCTGTGGATCGTCTTCTTCGCCCTGCTGATCGTCTCCGGCGTCGCCGCCTGGCTGCTGGTGCTGGCCCTGGAAAGCCGCCGCGTGGCGGAGGAGGAGACGGCGCGCCAGACCGGCATGCTGATGGAGGAGATCGAGGCGCACGAGCGCACCGACGCCGCCTTGCAGAAGGCCAAGGAGGTGGCGGAGGCCGCCAACGTGGCCAAGAGCCGCTACATCATCGGCATCAGCCATGAGATCCGTACGCCGCTGAACGCCATCTTCGGCTATGCCCAGTTGCTGGAACGCGACGCCAGCATCAGCAACCCGGACGGCGTGCGCGTCATCCGCCGCAGTGCGGAGCACCTGTCCAACCTGGTGGACGGCCTGCTGGACATCAGCAAGATCGAAAGCGGCCTGCTGCGCCTGACCCGCGACAAGGTACGGCTGGTGGAATTCCTGGACCAGATCGTGGACATGTTCCGCCTGCAGGCCGCCGCCAAGGGCATCCAGTTCCACTACGACCGCCCCGCCTACCTGCCGGCCTTCGTCCATACCGACCAGAAGCGCCTGCGCCAGATCCTGATCAACCTGCTGTCCAACGCCCTGAAATACACGGCCCAGGGCCACGCCACCCTGCGCGTGCGTTATCGCAGCCAGGTGGCGGAGTTCGAGGTGTCGGACACCGGCTTCGGCATCCTGCCCGAGGACAGGGAGCGCATCTTCGAACCGTTCGAGCGGGGGCGGATGGCCAACGCCCGCGCCGTGCCCGGTACCGGCCTGGGCCTGACCATCACCCGCCTGCTGACCCGCATCATGGGCGGGGAGATCGCCGTGGCCAGCGTGCCCGGCCAGGGCAGCACCTTCACCGTGCGCCTGCTGCTGTCGGAGGCGCAGTCCGGCCCGGACGACCCGCCGGCGGCTCGGACCATCCACGGCTATGCCGGCCCGCGCCTGCGCGTGCTGGTGGCCGATGACGACCCCGACCATCTGGCCCTGATCCAGAACCTGCTGCGGCCGCTGGATTTCCTGCTGTTCGCCGCCCGCGACGGGCGGGAATGCGTAGCGCTAGCGCGGGAGTGCCGGCCGGATCTCGCCCTGCTGGACATCTCCATGCCCCACATGACGGGGTGGGAGGCGGCGGCGGCCCTGCGCGATCTGGATCTGCCGCGCCTGAAGATCATGATGGTGTCGGCCAATGCCCACGACTACACCCCCGGCCGCGACGCCGCGGGCGGGCAGGATGGCGGCAGCGCCGCGCACGACGCCTTCCTCATCAAGCCGGTGGACATGGACGTGCTGCTGGAACGCATCGGCGCGCTGCTGGGCCTGGAGTGGCTGTACGCCCCCGCCGACGCGCCGCCGCCGGCCATGGCAGCCGATGTCGTGCCGGCCCTGGCCCAGCCGCATCTGGAAGCGCTGTGGCAGCTGGGCCGCATCGGCCATGTGCGCGGCATCGAGGCCAAGCTGCGCGAGCTGGAGGCGGAGGACGCGGCCACCGCCGCCTTCGCCGCCCAGCTGCGCACCCTGGTGCGCGCCTTCGACCTGAAGCGCTATATGGCGGTGCTGGAGGCGGCACGGACACAGGCGGGAGGGAGTGATGGCGGTACAGGCGATGGACAGGACCGGGTGGAGCATGGCGATGACTGATGCCGTTCAGGCCGCCCCCGCCCGCCGCGACACCGTGCTGGTGGTGGATGACACGCCGGAAACCCTGGGCTTCCTGACCGACGCCCTGGACCAGGCGGGCCTGACCGTGCTGGTGGCGACGGACGGCGAGGGCGCCCTGGCGCTGCTGGAGCAGGTGACGCCGGACCTGGTGCTGATGGACGCCGTCATGCCCGGGCTGGACGGGTTCGAGACCTGCCGCCGCCTGAAGCGCGACCAGGCCCTGGCCCACCTGCCCGTCATCTTCATGACCGGCCTCAGCGAGACGGAACACGTGGTGCAGGGCCTGCAGGCCGGCGGCGTCGACTATGTCACCAAGCCCATCGTGGTGGATGAGCTGATGGCCCGCATCCGCGTGCATCTGGCCAACGCCCGCGTCGCCTACGGCGCCCAGGTGGCGCTGGACACCACCGGCCGCTATCTGCTGGCGACCGACGCGCGCGGGCGCTTGCGCTGGTGCACGCCCCAGGCGCAGCGCCTGCTGGCGGCCTTCTTCCCCGATGATGGGTCCGGCGGGAACACCCCCGACCGCCTGCCCCCGGCGGTGGCGGAGCGCCTGGCCCAGCTGCGCCGCGACGGCGCGCCGTCCATCCTGATCGACGGCCCGGACGCGAACGATACCCGCCGGCTGGAGGTCGCCTACCTCAGCCAGACCGAGCCGGACGAATTCCTGTTCCGCATCAGCGAGACCGGCGCCGGCCGCGAGGAACGCGCCCTGCAACAGGCCCTGGGCCTGACGGCGCGCGAGGCTGAGGTGCTGGTGTGGATCGCCCACGGCAAATCCAACCGCGACATCAGCGACATCCTGGGCATCAGCCCCCGCACGGTGAACAAGCACCTGGAGCAGATCTTCGTGAAGCTGGGGGTTGAGAACCGGGCGTCCGCCGCCGCCGTGGCCGTAAGGGTGATGGCGGGGTAGTGTTCCACCCTGAAATGGGCGCCTCCGCACTCCCCCGATGTTGCCGCACTACGCGTCAGCGCTTAGACTTCCCATAGCGCAGATAGCCGGAGGATGCCGTGGCCAGCCTCACCATCCGAAACATGGAAGAACCATTGGAGAGCCGCCTACGGGCCCAAGCCGCCGGCCATGGACGTTCCATGGAGGAAGAGGCTCGGCACATCCTGCAAGCCGTTCTGGTCCATGATCTACCGCCGGCGCCGACTGATTTGGCAGGATCGATCCGCCGTCGCTTCGCCCCGTTCGGTGGCGTGGAGCTGGCGTTGCCCCCACGTGAGCCATTACGTAATCCGCCCAGCTTCCCGGAATGATTATTCTTGATACCAACGTGCTATCGGAGCTGATGCGCCCGGCGCCATCGGATGCGGTTTTGCGTTGGCTTGACCAACAACCCCCGTCCTTATTGTTCACCACCACCATCACCCAGGCTGAAATCCTGTCAGGCATCGCCCTGCTCCCAGAGGGACGTCGGCGGGTCGGTTTGGAGAATGCCGCGCTACAGATGTTCGTCGCCGACTTCGCCGGCCGAATATTGCCCTTCGACACTCAGGCCGCGATTTCATTTGCGGGCATTACAACAGTGAGACGCCAGGCTGGGCGCCCCATCTCCACCCTGGATGCCCAAATCGCAGCGATTGCCCACTCGCTCGCCGCCACAGTAGCCACCCGTAATACCGACGATTTCTCCGGCTGCGGCGTGTCGCTGATCAATCCTTGGACGCCATAGTCTACTCTCAAATGTTCACCAGGTGCGCCACCTCCGCCGCCGTCTCCTCCCGCGTGCTGCCGGCGCGGATGATGCGGCCGCGCTGCATGACGCGGTAGCTGTCGGCGAAGGACCAGGCGAAGTCCAGGTACTGTTCCACGATCAGGACGGTGACGCCCAGGTCGGCGCGGATGCGGCGCAGGGCGTCCTCGATCTGCTGGACCACGGAGGGCTGGATGCCTTCCGTCGGCTCGTCCAGCAGCAATAGGCTGGGCTGGCCCGCCAGGGCGCGGCCGATGGCCAGCTGCTGCTGTTCGCCGCCGCTGAGCACGCCGCCCTTGCGGTTGATGATTTGCGCCAACTTGGGGAACAGGTCGAAGATGTGGTCGGGCACGCCCGCCTTCATCGCGCCGCCGCCGCGGCCGGCCAGGGCGGACAGGCCGGTCTCCAAATTCTCCCGCACCGTCAGGTGGGGGAAGATGTGGCGGCCCTGGGGAACGTAGCCGATGCCGGCGCGGGCGCGCTGGTGGGGGCCCAGGGCGCTGACGTCGCGGCCCTGGAAGGTCATGCGGCCGGCGGTCAGGCGCTGGGCGCCGATGATGGTCTTCAGCAGGGTGGTCTTGCCCACGCCGTTGCGGCCGATCAGCGCCACGGCGCCGCCGGCCGGCACCGCCATGTCGATATCCCACAGGACCTGGCTCTGGCCATAGGATGTCGCCGCCCCGGTGAGCGTCAGCAACGGTTCAGACATGATGGGTGTTCTCCTTGGCCCGGCCCAGATAGACGGCGGCGACATCCGCGTCGGCCCGGATGGCGGCCACGCTGCCCTCCTTCAGGAACTGGCCCTGGTGCATGACGGTGACGCGGGCGTCCAACTGCTCCAGGAAGCTCATGTCATGGTCGATGACCAGCACGGTGTGCTGGCCCACCAGGCGGCGGATCAGGGTGGCCGTCTGGCTGGTTTCCGCCGGGCCCATGCCGGCCGTGGGCTCGTCCAGCAGCAGCAGGTCGGCGCGCGTCGCCACCACCATGCCGATCTCCAGCCACTGCTTCTCACCATGCGCCAGCTGGCCGGCGGGGGCGGCGGCGCGGTCGGCCAGGCCGATGGTCTCCAGGATGTCGGCCACGCGGGCCTTCTCCTCCGCCGCCACGCCGTGGCGGAAGGATGACCACCAGCGACGGTCGCGCTTGGCGGCGATCATCAGATTGTCCACCACCGACAGGCCGGGCAGCACGCCCGGCGTCTGGAACTTGCGGCAGATGCCCCGGCGCACGATCTCATGCTCCGGCAGGTGGGTGATATCCTGGTCCTTGAAGATCACCCGGCCGCTGGTGGCCCGCACCCGGCCGATGATGGTGTCGCACAGCGTGGACTTGCCCGCCCCGTTGGGACCGATCAACACCCGCAGGGTGCCCCGGTCCAGGGTCAGGCTGAAGCCGTTCAGGGCCTTGAAGCCGTCGAAGTCCACCGTCACCCCATCCATCGCCAGCAGCAGGTTGCTGGCGGGGGCGGTGGTGCCGATATGGGACGCGGTCGCCTGCGCGCTCATTTCGCCTCACCAATGATCAAGGTTTTAAGCCGCTTTCCCCAGCCGGTCGCGCCGGCATCGGCCACCAGGCCGGCCAGGCCGCCGGGCAGCAGGGTCACCACCAGCACGAACACCAGACCCAGGGCGTAGAGCCACAGGTCGGGGAAGGCGCTGCTGACGCCGTCCTTGGCCAGGTTCACGGCCAGGGTGCCGGCGATGGCACCGGCCAGGCTGTTGCGGCCGCCCACCGCCACCCAGATGACCATCTCGATGGAGGGCACCACGCCCACCAGGGCCGGCGACACCACGCCGGCGTGCAGCGTGAACAGCGCCCCGGCCAGGCCGGCCAGCACGGCACCGATGGTGAAGGCCACCACCTTGAACGGCGTGGGGTCGTAGCCCAGGAAGCGGATGCGGTTCTCACCATCCCGGATGGCGCGCAGCAACAGGCCGTAGCGCGACGCCATCAGGGCGCGCAGGGCAACGAACACCCCCACCACCAGGGCCAGGGTCAGCCAGTACAGGCCATGCGCCGCCGCCGGCGTGCCCAGTTCCAGGCCCATCACGGTCTGGAAATCCGTCAGGCCATTGAAGCCGCCGGTGGAGGGCTGCTGGCTGATCAGCAGGGTGGCGAAGGCCAGCGCCAGCGCCTGGGTGATCAGGGCGAAATAGACGCCCCCCACCCGCCGCCGGAACACCGCCCAGGAGAACAGGGCCGCCAGCGCGCCCGGCACCAGCACCACGCCCAGGATGGCCACCAGCGGGCTTTTGAACGGCACCCACCACCAGGGCAGCGCGTCCAGGCCGCTCCACACCATGAAGTCGGGCAGGTCACCGTCGGCCAGCGCCGCCAGCTTCATGTGCATGGCGATGGCGTAGCCGCCCAGGCCGAAGAATACCCCCTGGCCCAGGCTGAGCACCCCGCCCTGGCCCCACACCAGCACCAGGCCCATGGCCAGCAGCGCCATGGCCAGGAAGCGGGCCAGCAGGTTCAGTTCATAGGCCGACACCAGCCAGGGGGCCAGGGCGGCCAGGACCACCACCGGCAGCGTCAGGGCCATGGGCCGGCCTAGGGTGACGCCCGCCAGGCCCCCCGACAGCGGCGTCTCTTTGCGCATGCTCATATCCATGCCGTCCTCCTTCATGTGCACCTCACGCGTCCAGCGCGCGGGACCGTACGGCCACCACCCCCTGGGGACGGAACTGGATGAACCCGATGACGAACAGCAGCAGCAGCACCTGCGCCAGGCTGACATCCACCAGGATCTGCACCAAGGCCGAGAACAGCCCCACGATCAGCGAGGCGATGGCCGTGCCCTTCAGGCTGCCCAGGCCGCCCAGCACCACCACCAGGAAGGCCGGCACGACATAGCTTTGCCCGACATTGGGGGTGACGGGGCCCAGAAGGGCCAGCACCACCCCCGCCAGGCCGGCGATGCCGGTGCCCAGGCAGAACACCGACAGATCCACCGCCCGCACATTGATGCCCGCCGCCGCCGCCATGCCCCGGTCCTGGTTCACGGCGCGCACCAGCAGGCCGATGCGCGTGCGGGCCAGCAGCAGGCTGAGCGCACCCATGACGGCGAACGCCACCGCCAGAATGAACAGGCGGGTGGCGGGTATGGTCAGCCCCTCCAGCAGGCCGGACTGGACGGTATAGGCGTGGTTCAGCCACTGCGGCGCCCGCACGTCCACGCCGATGGCGCCGAAGATGTTGCGCGCCGCCTGCTGCAGGATGAGGCTGACACCCCAGGTGGCCAGCAGCGTGTCCAGCGGCCGGGCCGACAGGCGCTTGATCAGCGTCGTCTCCAGCACCGCGCCCACGGCGGCGGCACCCAGGAAGGCGACGGGCATGGCGGCCAGGATGCCCAAGGGCCCCGGCACCACCTGCAGGGTCAGGTAGGCCAGGTAACCGCCCAGCATCAGCATCTCGCCATGAGCCATGTTGATGACGCGCATGAGGCCGAAGCTGAGCGCCAGGCCCAGGGCCGCCAGCACGTACAGCGACGCGACGCTGAACCCGTTGAAGATTTGCCCAGCGATAAGGGGCCACTCACCCATTTCTTTTCTCCCTCATACGCCGGGCGTCGGCATCCGCCGGCTTGGCTGATCCTCGCTCCGGCGCCCGCGGTCGCGGGCTACTACGGCAAGAGGCCGAGCCTCTTGCCGTTGGGATTCATCAGCTCGCCGGGCACTTCTTGCCCGGGAAGACCAGCGGGTCGTAGGGGTCGGGGTCGATGGTGCCCTTGGACTGCCAGATGATCTTGAACTGGCCGGTGGGGTCCAGCTGGCCGATGTAGCCGGTCTGCACCAGGCTCTGGTTGGCGGCGAACTTCACCTTGCCCATGGCGGTGTCGAGATAGTCCAGCGCCACCGCCGCCGCCCGCACCTTCTCCGGATCGAAGCTGCCGGCCTTCTCCACCGCCGCCTTCCAGGCGTAGACATCGACATAGCCATGGACCATCGGGTCGGTGACGGCCGCACCGGCGCCGAACTTGGCCTGATAGGCGGCCACGAACTTTTTGTTGGCCGCACCGTCCAGGCTCTGGAAATAGTTCCAGGCGGCGTAGCTGCCCTCCACCAGGCTGGGGCCCATGGCCACGGCCTCCTGCTCGCCGATGCTGAAGGACATGACGGGCAGCTTGGCCGAGGGCAGGCCGGCGGCGGCCATCTGTTTGAAGAAGCTGACGTTGCTGTCGCCGTTCAGGGTGCTGAAGATGATGTCCGGCTTGGCCGCCTGCACCTTGGCGATGACGGCGCTGAAGTCGGTGCCGCCCAGCGGCACGTATTCCTCACCAGCCACCTTCAGCTTATCTGCGTCGATATGCTTCTTCAGGATCAGGTTGGCGGTGCGGGGGAAGACATAGTCGGAGCCGATGAGGAAGTAGCTCTTGTAGCCCTTCTCCACCGCCCAGGTCAGGGCCGGCAGGATTTGCTGGTTGGGCTGGGCGCCGGAATACATGATGTTGGGCGAGCACTCGTTGCCCTCGAACTGCACCGGGTACCACAACAGGCTCTTCAGCTTCTGGAACACCGGCAGCATGGCCTTGCGGCTGGCGGAGGTCCACCCGCCGAAGACGGTGACAACGCCGCCATCCTGCACCAGCTTGGTCGCCTTCTGGGCGAAGATGGCGGGGTCGGACGCGCCGTCCTCCACCACCGGCTCAATCTTCTTGCCCAGCACGCCACCGCTGGCGTTGATCTCTTCGATGGCCAGGATCTCGGCGTTCTTCACCGTGACCTCGCTGATGGCCATGGTGCCGGTCAACGACTGCAGCACGCCCACCTTCACCGTGTCGGCGGCCCAGGCCGTCGCCGGCGCCGACAGGCTGGTCGCCGCCAGCAGTAGGGCCGCGAGACCGACCGGCTTGTACATCCCCCTCATCACCATCCCCTTCCCGTTCGCTTTGGTCTTTCGCCGCCATGGACACGGCGACCACGGGGCAAAGGCTAGGGCCGGTAGAGGGAACCGGGTATGGGGCGTTTAACGTAGCGGCCCGGAACGGAGGCCGGCACGGGGAGGCATCCCACGGCCCACTTCCCGCACGGAATTGCGCGTGCACCCGCGTGCCGCATTGCATTCCCAGCCGGCGTAGCCTACCTCTAGCGACATGCCGCGCCGCCCACGTCCCCCTTCGCGGAAGACGCCCGCCTTCCCCGCCCACCGGCTGGGCATGGTGGCGGCATGCCTGCGCGGCCTTGTCATGGCCTTCCTGCTGCTGTCCTTCCTGGGCGCCACCACAGTTCAGGCCATGCCGGTGGACCCGCCCGCCACCACGGGCCCGGCCATGCCCGACGATTGCCCCATGGCCCATTCCGCCGGCACGCCGGCCAAGGGCGGGCCCTGCCACGGCTTGAACGCGGCCTGCCTCAAGCAGATGGGCTGCCTGGGCATCTCGCTGCTGCCGGAGCGAACCGGCCAGCCCACGGCGCCGGCCGTTTTCGGCGACGCCTTCTTCTGGCACCCGTCGGCCTCCATGGCCGGCCTGTCCATCACGCCGGAACCCTTCCCTCCCATCGCCGCGTGAGCGGGGCGCCCTGAGGGTGCCCCTGTCGCCTCGGGGCATCGACGCCCGAGGCCCGTTCACGCCGTCGGCATCGCCATGCCGGCCCCGGTACCCTTTCGGGAAGGGAAGCCTCATGACCCGATACATCCATGCCCGCACGGCCACCGCCGTGGCGGCGTTGGCCCTTATGCTCGCGTCCGGCACGCGGGCGGATATCATCCCCACCCCTGACGCCCCGGCGCTGGGCGCCAGCCTGGACGGCCTGCTGGACGCCGCCCGGCAGCTGAACCCATCCCTGCAGGCCGCCGCGCTGGAAACCGCAGCCGCCGATGCCGGGGCTTCCGCCGCCGGCGCGCTGGACGACCCGACCTTCCGCGTCAACTCGGACGAGGTGGACCGCACCAGCGGCCCCCGCATCAACAAGACCTACATCACGGTGGAGCAGGAGTTTCCGCTGTGGGGCAAGCGCGACCTGCGCCGCAGCGCCGCCCTGGCGGCGGTGGACGCGGCACGGGGCCGGGAACGGGCGGTGGGCCTGGAACTGGAGGAACGCATCAAGGGCGCCTACGCCCTGTACGCCGCCGCGTCAGCCGCCCTGGCCGTCAACGGCGACGTCCTGCGCCTGGATCGCCAGATGGCCAGGAATGCCGCCGACCGCTATGGCCAGGGCCTAGGCAGCCAAGGCGACGCCCTGACGGCCGCCGCCGAAGTGGCCCGCACGGAGGTGGAGAACGCCCGGCTGACCGCCGACCGCACCGCCGCCGCCGCCCGCCTGAACGCCCTGCTGGCGCGTCCGGCGGATGCGGCCCTGGTCGTCCCCTCCGGCGGCCGTCCCCTGCCGGCGTCCACCCCACCCCTGACCGTGCTGGCCGACCGGGCCCAGGCCGACAACCCCCGCCTGGCGGCCGGATTGGCGGAGGTGCGCGGTGCCGAGGAAGAACGCCGCCTGGCCGCCAAGGCCTGGTACCCTGACCTGACCTTGGCCGTGGGCGCCATCCAGCGCGACAACGGCCCCACCGGCTATACCGCCACCGTTGGCTTCAAGATCCCCCTGCAGGCGGAGCCGAAGCGGGCGAGGGAACGCCAGGCGGTGGCCAAGGCCAACGCCAGCCGGCAGAGCTTGGCCGCGACGGCCGCGGACATCGAGGGCGACCTGGCCGAGGCGCTGGCGGCGCTGACCGCCGCCCGCCAGCAGGCCGGCATATACCGGGCGCAGCTGCTGCCAGACCTGGGCGGCGCCCATGACGCCGCCCTGGCCGCCTATGGCCGGGGGCAAGGCAGCCTGGCCGCCGTGCTGGAGGCGGAGCACCGCCTGCACCAGGCCCGCCTGGATTTGCTGCGCATCGAGGTCGATGGTCAAAAAGCCCTGGCTGCCCTGGAACGCCTGGTGGGAGGTCCGCTATGACCCGCACCCGCTTCCTTATTGGCCTGGCCATCGCCCTCACCGCCACCCAGGTGGCCCAGGCTGAGACGTCGCCCCAGACATCCGCCGACAAGGGCAAGGTTCTGTACTACCGCAACCCTATGGGGCTGCCCGACACCTCGCCTGTGCCCAAGAAGGACAGCATGGGCATGGACTATCTGCCGGTCTATGCCGAGGGGGCCGAGCCAGCGGGCACGGTGCGCATCGCCCCCGGCAAGCTGCAGACCCTGGGTGTGAGGACCGCCCCGGTGGAGGAAGTGCCGGCCCTGGCGGGGTCCGTGCAGGCCACCGGTACCATCGCCCTGGATGAACGGCGCCAGGTCGTGGTGACCACCCGGGCGGAGGGTTGGGTGGAGACATTGGCTGTCGCCGCCACGGGCGACACCGTGCGCCGCGGCCAGCTGATGGCCCAGCTTTACGCCCCGGACCTGCTGACGGCGGAGAAGGAGTATCTGCTGGCCCGGTCTCTGGCATCGGACGGCCATGCCGACATGGGTCATGGCAGCTCGGCCGACCTGGCGACCGCCGCCTTGTCACGCCTGAAGGCGCTGGACATCCCTGCGGAAGAGATCGCGCGGTTGCAGCGGAGCGGCGAGGCCGCCAGCCGGATACCGATCCGGGCGCCGGCGGACGGCGTGGTCATCGACAAGCCGGTGGTGGCAGGCATGCGCGCGGGCCCGGGCGAGCCGCTGTACCGCATCGCCGACCTGTCCACCGTCTGGTTGGTGGCCGAGGTGGCGGAGCGCGAGGTGGGCCAGGTGCGGCCCGGCCAGATGGCCCATGCCACCCTGGCGGCCTATCCCGGCCGCCGTTTCGACGGGGTGGTGGACTTCATTTACCCCGCCCTGTCGCGGGAGACGCGGACGGCGCGGGTGCGCATCGTCCTGCCCAACCGCGACCGCGCCCTGCTGGCCGACATGTACGCCAGCGTGACCATAGAAACGCCGCACGCCGCCGGCGGCGGCCCCGCCCTGCTGGTGGTTCCGGAGTCCGCCGTCCTGGACGGGGGCAGCCGCCAGACGGTGCTGCTGGACCTGGGCGATGGGCGCTTCCAGCCGCGCGCCGTCCATCTGGGCGTACGGGGCGATGGCAAGGTGGAGGTGCGCGACGGCCTGCGCAAAGGTGATCGCGTGGTGGTTGGCGCCAATTTCCTGATCGACGCGGAAAGCAACCTGAAGGCGGCCTTGCAGGCATTCACCGCCAGTGCGGGGGGACAGCCATGATCGCCCGCCTCATCGACTGGTCCGCCACCAACAAGGTGCTGGTGCTGGCGGCCACCCTGTTCATCGCCGCGCTGGGCGCCTGGTCCTTGCGGCACACGCCGCTGGACGCCCTGCCCGACCTGTCCGATACCCAGGTCATCGTCTACACCGATTATCCCGGCCAGGCGCCGCAGGTGGTGGAGGACCAGGTGACCTATCCCCTGTCCACCGCCCTGCTGGCGGTGCCCCGGTCCAAGGTGGTGCGCGGCTTTTCCAACTTCGGTGTGTCCTTCGTCTATGTGGTGTTCGAGGAAGGGACGGATCTCTATTGGGCGCGCTCCCGCGTGCTGGAATATCTGAACGTCGCGCAAAAACGGCTGCCGGCCGGCGCCACGCCCTCGCTGGGGCCGGACGCCACCGGTGTGGGCTGGGTCTACCAGTATGTGGTCCAGGGTGCGGGCCGCACGCTGGCCGAACTGCGCAGCATCCAGGACTGGCTGGTGCGCTACCAGCTGGCCAAGGCCGACGGTGTGGCCGAGGTGGCGGCCCTGGGCGGGTTCGAGCGCCAGTACCAGGTGGTGGTCGATCCCCGCAAGCTGCAGGCCTACGGTATCCCCCTGTCGGTGGTGTCGGACGCCGTTCGCGCCAGCAACCGCGATGTCGGCGGCCGCACGCTGGAAATGGCGGAGACCGAATACATGGTGCGCGGGCGGGGCTATCTGCGTGACGCCGGCGACCTGGAGCGGGTGGTGCTGAAGGCGGATGCCGGCGGGGCGGCGCCCGTGCTGCTGCGCGACGTGGCGCGGGTGGAGCTGGGGCCGGACGAGCGGCGCGGCATCGGCGAGCTGGACGGCCGGGGCGAAGCTGTCGGCGGCATCGTGGTCAAGCGCGACGGCGCCGACGCGCTGACCACCATCGCCAGCGTCAAGCAGCGCCTAGCGGAGCTGCTGCCGGCGTTGCCGGAGGGCGTGACCCTCAAGGCGGTGTACGACCGGTCCGACCTCATCGACCGGGCCATCGAGACGCTGAAACATACCTTGCTGGAGGAAAGCCTGATCGTGGCGGCGGTCTGCGTACTGTTCCTGTTCCACGTGCGCAGCGCCCTGGTTGCCATCATTACCCTGCCCATCGGCATCCTGGCGGCCTTCGCCGTCATGCGGCCGCTGGGCATCGGCGCCAACATCATGAGCCTGGGCGGCATCGCCATCGCCCTGGGCGCCATGGTGGACGCCGCCATCGTCATGATCGAGAACGCCCACAAGCATGTGGAACGGCTGGCGCCGGGCGAGCCCCGGGGCCCCGCCCTGCTGGCGGCGGCGCGGGAAGTGGGGCCGTCGCTGTTCTTCAGCCTGCTGGTCATCGTCGCGTCCTTCCTGCCGGTGTTCGCGCTGGAGGCGCAGGAGGGGCGGCTGTTCAAGCCGCTGGCCTACACCAAGACCTTCGCCATGGCCGGCGGCGCCCTGCTGTCCGTCACCCTGGTGCCGGTGCTGATGCTGTTCTTCGTGCGCGGCCGCATCGTGCCGGAGGCGCGCAACCCCCTGAACCGCGCCCTGATCGCGGCCTATCGTCCGCTGATCACGCTGGTGCTGCGCTGGCCCAAGGTGACGGTGGTCGCGGCGGTCCTGGCCCTGGCGGCCACGGCCTGGCCGGTGTCGCGCCTGGGCTCGGAATTCATGCCGGATTTGAACGAGGGCACGCTGCTGTTCATGCCCGTCACCCTGCCGGGCATCTCCGTCACCAAGGCGGCGGAACTGCTGCAGACGCAGGACCGCATCCTGAAGTCGTTCCCCGAGGTCGCGTCCGTCTACGGCAAGGCGGGCCGCGCAGCGACGGCCACCGACCCCGCCCCGCTTGAGATGAGCGAGACGGTGGTTACCTTGAAACCTCAAGACCAGTGGCGGCCGGGCCTGACCCTGGACGGCCTGGTGCGGGAGATGGACCAGGCCCTGCAACTCTCCGGCGTCAGCAACGCCTGGACCATGCCCATCAAGGCCCGCATCGACATGCTGTCCACCGGCATCCGCACGCCGGTTGGCGTCAAGGTGTTCGGGCCCGACCTGGCCGTGCTGGAACGGCTGACAACAGCGGTGGAGACGGCGGTGCGTGGCGTGCCCGGCACCACCAGCGCCTATGCCGAGCGCCTGGGCGGCGGCCATTACCTGGAGATCACACCCGACCGCGACCGCATCGCCCGCTATGGCCTCAGCATCGACGCCGTGCAGCAGATCGTGGCCACGGCCCTGGGCGGGGAGACCGTCACCACCACGGTGGAGGGGCGGGAGCGGTATGGCGTCATCGTCCGCTATCCCCGCGACCTGCGGGACAGTCCCCAGGCCATTGCCACCCAGGTTCTGGTGCCACTGCCCAATGGGGCCATGGTGCCGCTGGGCGACCTGGCCAGCGTGGCCCTCACCCAAGGCCCGCCGTCCATCCGCACCGAGAACGCGCAGTTGGTTGGCTATGTCTATGTCGACATGCATGGTCGCGACGTGGGCGGTTATGTGGCGGAGGCGGCGCGGACCGTGGCGGCCAAGGTCAACCTGCCACCAGGCTATCGCCTCGAATGGAGCGGACAGTTCGAGTACCTGCAGCGGGCCAAGGCCAAGCTGGCTTTGGTCGTCCCCGCCACGCTGGGCGTCATCTTCATTCTGCTGTACCTGAACTTCGGACGCCTGGCGGAAACCCTGATCGTCATGCTGTCGGTGCCCTTCGCCCTGGTGGGCGGCGCTTGGTTGCTGTGGGCCCTGGGCTACAACATCAGCGTCGCGGTTGCTGTGGGGTTCATCGCCCTGGCCGGCGTGGCGGCTGAGACGGGGGTGGTGATGCTGATCTACCTGGACCACGCCTGGTCGGCCACCTTGGCCCAGCGGACGCGCGAGGGCGCCCCGGCAACACCCGCCGACCTGCGCGCCGCCATCCTGGAAGGAGCGGTGGAGCGGGTGCGGCCCAAGATGATGACCGTGGTGGCCATCATGGCCGGCCTGCTGCCCATCCTGTGGAGCACAGGCACGGGTTCCGAGGTCATGCGCCGCATCGCCGTGCCCATGGTGGGCGGCATGGTCTCCTCCACCGTCCTGACCTTGCTGGTGATCCCGGCGCTGTATGCTCTGGTGAAACGGCGCCCCGTCGGATAAGGGCGCAAGGGGCGCGGTCGTCACAGCCGCGCCCCGCCTTCCAAGGACATCCGATGCCGTCACCGCGGGGATGGCGCGCACGCCGCCCGCGCGACGGCATCGTCGTGCATCGCCGCCGAACTGGCGCCCTGCCGCCGGGCGGCCGTCACCTCCGCCCCGCCCAGCAAACTGATCAGCCCCGCCAGCAGCGCCGCCGCCGCCAGGACCAGGAACACGTACAGGGGATCGGCACTCAGCGTGCCGATGACGCCGATGACCGAGGGCCCCAGGATGCCGCCCACCCGGTTCAGGCCCACCGCCACCCCCAGACCCGTGCCGCGCACCTCGGTATGGTAGGTCATGGCCTGATAGTTGTTGAGCACGGCCTGGGCGCCGAAGATGCAGAACCCGGCCGCCGCCACCAGCGCCACCGTCGCCGGGCCGCCGCTGACCACGCCCAGCCCCGCCATGGCCAGGACGGCCAGCAAATACCCGCCGGCCATGGTCTTTACCCGGCTGCGCCAATGGTCGGCCAGCCAGCCGGCGGCCATGCCACCGAAGATGGACGCGACCATGATGAGGGTGCCGTAGGCGAAGGCCGAGGAAACCGCCGCCCCCCGTGCCACCACGATGGTCGGCAGCCAGCCCGTCAGGCCATGCACGCAAAAGAGGCTGAGGAAGCCCACCGCCCAATGCACCAGGGTGTTCCGGCGGTATATCGGCGCCAGCAGCACCCCAACCGCCGCCTTGGGCGCGCGCCGCGGGTGGACCAGCGCCGCCGTATCGTAGAGCCACGCCCGGTCGGGCCGCAAGGCTGCGAGCAGCCGCCGCACCTGGCCGAAATCCCCCTTGAGGGCCAAGTACTGCACGGATTCCGGCAGCCATAGGGTGGCAGCGACGGCGACCAGACCTGACAAGGCGCCGGTGTAATAGAGCGCCTGCCATCCATGGACGGCGGTCAGGAAGACGCCGGCGAGGCCAGCGCAGATTCCTCCAAGCGACAGCCCCAGCTGAAACACCCAGGTGACATAGGTGTTGGCGCAGCGGGCCGGCGTCCATTCGTTCAAATAGGTCAGCACCAAGGGGGTCACCATGCCCAAGGCCAGGCCCAGCACCAGCCGGCAGACGGCGAAGGCCACCGGCCCCTGCACCACCAGGGCCAGCACCAGGTTGGCGGCCATCAGCAGCCACAGGGCCGCCACCAGGACACGCCGCCGGCCATAGCGGTCCGCCAGCAGGCCCTGCAGGACCGAGCCGATGGCTAGGCCGAAAATGCCAGCCGACAACATGATGCCGATCAGGGAGGGCGACGGCTGCCAGCTGCGGCGGACCAAGGGAATGACATAGGCGGCGTTGAACAGGTCATAGCCGTCGAAGAACATGATGAGGCCCATCAGCAGGGCGAACCGGCGATGGAAGATCCCCATCGGGGCCGTCGCCAATTCCTCCGCCGCGTTAACCGCCGTCGCCATGCCCTACCTCCCTGTCGTTCTTCTTTGATTTCATAGGCCCGGTAATCCGGGGCCCAGTAATCAGGGGCCCGGTAATCAGGCCATTTGCCGTTCCAAGGCCACCCAGTGGGCGGCCCAGTCGTCCGGGCGCGTCCCTACCCCGTAAACGTAATTGTCGGGCCTGACCAGGGCGGCGCTGCAGGCATGGGTCTTGAACCAGGCCGCCAGCACACCGTCCGCCTCCTCAAGGCCACCAGCACCAACGCGCACCAGCGCCAGTCCCGGCAGCGCGGCCACCGCCTCCGGCCCGGTCCAGTCATCCACGATGACCAGCCGCCAGCCGGTGCCGGTCAGGCTATCCAGCCGCCGGCGGCGGCCGTCCACGTCCAGGATCCAGGGTTGGGGAAACAGGGTGCCGTTGGCGGGGTGGGGCGTGACCGCCAGGAGCCCCTCCTCCAGCCGGGGCAGCACGTTCTGCCGCGGTTCATCCCGCACCGGCCCGCCGGCCTCGGCCAGCAGGCGACGGTCGCGCATCCGGGCCAGGTCGCGGTCGCGCTCGCAAATGACGGCGCCGATGGCCTTGATGCGGCCGGTGAGGTCGCGCACATGACGCGACCGTTCCACGCCATAGCTGTCCAGCAGGCCCTCGCCACCATGCCCCTCCAGGACGGCGGCCAGCTTCCAGGCCAAGTTGGCCACGTCGCGGATCCCCTGGCACATGCCCTGGCCCAGGAAGGGCGGCTGCTGATGGGCGGCGTCACCGGCCAGGAAGGCCCGCCCGCGCCGCCAGTCATGGGCCACCAGGGCGTGGAAGCGATAGCTGGCCTGGCGCCACAGGGTGCCGTCCTCCGGCGTCAGCCAGCGCGACAGCAGGCGCCAGGCCCCCGCCTCCGTCGCGGCCTCGCGCAGATCCTCGCCCTCGTTCAGGGAGATTTCCCAGCGGCGGTGGTTCCCGGGCCCGATGACGTAGGTGGCCGGACGGTCAGGATCGCAGTACTGGACGCTGACGGCCGGCAACTTGGCCTGACCACGCTCGTTCACCCGGACATCGACCACCAGCCAAGGCTCATCGAAGGCTAGGTCGTCCAATTCGATCCCCAGCAAGGTGCGCACCAGGCTGGACGCGCCGTCGCAACCGATGACGTAGCGGGCGCGTATCGCCTTCGCGGCGCCCATCGCATGCCGCAGCGCCAGGGTCACGCCACCAGCATCCTGCTCCAGCCCTTCCAGGGTCACGCCCAGGTCCACCGTCACCGACGGCAGCGCCCGCGCCCGATCGCGCAGGATGGCCTCAACCGGCGGCTGAGTGAAGACAAGGGACGGCGTGTAGCCCAGGGGGAAGGGCGGCGCCACAGTGGTGAAGCGTTTGATCAACTGGCCGTCCACGCCGTAGTACTCCGACGGCGTGAAGGGTTCGACCCACGGTTCCACCGCCTCGGCCACGCCCAGATGCTGGAACACGCGCATGATCTCATGGTCCAGCGCGATGGCCCGGGGCTTGTCATAGACCTCGGTGCTGCGATCGCAGACATAGGTCCGCACCCCCGCCTGGCCCAGGAGACCCGCGGCCACGGCGCCGGACGGGCCGAAGCCGACGATGGCGACGTCGTAAACCTCCGCCATCTCAGCCGACTTCATCCTGGCCAACCTCGTCTTGAATCATGTTGGCCAGCAGGCCCACGCCTTCGATCTCCACCTCCACCCGGTCACCGGCGCGCATCCAAACCGGCGGCGTGCGGGCGAAGCCCACGCCGGCGGGGGTACCCATGACGATGACGTCGCCCGGCTCCAGCGTCAGGCATTCGGTCAGAAGGGCGATGGTTTCGGCCACGCCCCAGATCATGCTGTCGGTGTTGGCGCTCTGCATCACCTGGCCGTTCAGACGGCATTGGATGGCCAGGCCAGCCCCGCCGGCGGGTAGGGCGTCGGCCGTCACCAGTTCAGGCCCGAAGGCGCCGGTGCCGTCGAAATTCTTGCCGATGGTCCATTGCGGCGTGCGCTTCTGGTAATCCCGCACCGAGATGTCGTTGAAGCAGCTGTAGCCGAAGACATGCGCCAGCGCCCGGTCCTGCGGGATATGGCGGCCGGCCTTGCCGATGACCACGGCCAGCTCCGCCTCATAATCCAGCTTTTCCGAGACGCGCGGGCGCAGCGCCGGCGCGCCCGCGCCGATCAGCGAGGTGGCGGTGCGCATGAAGAACCAGGGATAGTCCGGCTTCTCCCGCCCGCCTTCCTTGGCGTGGTCGTAGTAGTTCAGGCCCAGGCAGATGATCTTGCCCGGCCGGGGCACCACCGGCGCCAGGGTCAGGGATGCGCGGTCCAGGCGGGGCGCGGCGGACGCCAGGGCTGCCTTGCCCGCCGCGACCAGATCCACACCGGCCAGCAAGCCGGCGGTGACGTCGGCGGGCACCTGGGGCTGGGCCTGGTTCAGGTCGATGACGGCGTTGCCATCGACGACGCCCAGGCGGGGACCGGCTTTTGAGGTGTAGGTGACGAACTTCAAGGGAGCCACTCCTGAGAAAAGGTAAGGGAGATCAGCCGGCGGGTGCGAAGAACACGGCGCGTTGCGCCTGCTTCAGCGCCGGGGACGGCGGATGGGAAATGCCCCACTGGTCGACGCGGCCGGGCGGCCAGGTCCAGTTCTCCGGCGCGCCGGTGGGATAGCTGTCGTCCACCTGCTGCACCTCGGCCGTGTATTCGATGACCACGCCGAAGGGACCGATGAAATAGTTGAAGCCGTTGTTGCCGGGCCCGTGCCGGCCGGGACCCCATTCGATGGCGTAGCCGGCGTCGCGCATGCGGCCACCACCGCGCATGACAGACTCCAGATCCGGCATGAGGAAGGCGATGTGGTTCAGGCTGTCGGTATCGGCATCGCCCAGGGCCACGCTGTGGTGGTCAGGACCGCAACGCAGGAAAGCCATGATGCGGGTGCGGTCCGAAAGCTTGAAGCCCAGGGCCTGCTCAAAAAAAGCCTGGGTGCGGGCCACGTCCCGGCTGTTCAGCACCACGTGCGTCAGGCGGATGGGACGGTCCGGCACCTCGCCCGCGTCGGCGTGTTCCGCATCACCGTGGACGAAGCGCAGGATGCGCCCGTCCGGATCGGCCACGGTCAGCCCCATCCCGCCCCCCGGCTCCGTGACCGGGCCCACGGGCGCCAGGATGCGACCGCCCGCCTCGACCACCGTCCGCGCCAAAGTATCCAGCGCCGGCAGGCTGCGCACCTGGAAGGTGACATTGCGGATTTGCGTCACCGGCCCCGCATGCAGGGACAGCAAATGATGCGCGGCGGCGGTACCCCGCAGATAAACGGCGTCATGGGTCCGGGCAACCACGTCCAGATGCCAGACCCGGGTGTAGAAATCCTCGGCCACGCCCACGTCGGGCACCGTCAGGGCGACGCTGCGCAGGCCGGCGACGTGGGGTGAGGCGATGTAAGGGGATGGGGTCATGAGCGTCCTCATCAGGGCCAGGATGGACGGCGTCACCCGTGCACCAAACCGGCGCCGGCCACGCCGTGGATGCAGATGGCCTCATCTTCGTCGCCGGTGCCGCCGCTGGCACCCACGGCGCCCAGGATGGTGCCGGCCGCGTCCTTGATGACCACGGCCCCGGTCTGCGGGATGAAGCGCCCCTGCCCCGCGGCGGCCAGGGCGCCGAAGAAGGTGGGGTTGTCCTGGGCCCGCTGGTTCAGGGCGCGGGAGCTGGCGCCCATCGCCGCCGCCGCCCAGGCCTTGCCCAGGGCGATGTCGGTGCGGAACATGCTGGCGCCATCCTCGCGCTGCAGGGCCTTCAGGTTGCCGCCCTCATCCACCACGACCACGGCCATGGGGCGATGGCCCTGGGCCCGGGCGTGGGCCAGGGCGCGGCCGAGGATGTCGTTGGCTTGGGCAAGGGTCAGGGTCATGGGGTATGCCTCCAGGGATCAGCGGGCTGATCCCGTGCCTATGGGGTAGAGCGGATCCGGGCTGTCGTGGGGGATGTCGGACGCCTGCGCCACCACCGCCGCCATGCTGCGCGGCAACTCCACCGGCAGGTGGCCTTGGGGCGCGGCCTTGCCCGTCACCACGTCCAGCAGGGCGGTGTCGCTGACGCCGAAATCGACATAGAGACGGGCCGCCTTGTCGCGGATGTCGGTCAGGATGGCGGGGCGGTCCAGATAGACGCTGACGACGGCCGGTACCTTGGCCGCCACCGCCGCCTTCAGCACCTCATAGTCCGCGTTGCCGTCATGGAAGCCCAGGTCGCCCTCATGCTGGATCTGGCCGAAGGTGTAGTTGGGGTGCAGGGTCTGGAAGGGCGCGGACAGGCGCAGCAGCGCCACGTCGGCCTGTTTCAGGTCATCCACCACCGTCAGTCCCGCGGCCCTGGCGGCCTCGGCGGAGACACCGCGCAGGTAGACCTTGCGGCCCATGAGTGGCGCAGGGCCGTTGCCCGCCTCCAGCAGCACCATGGCGCGGGCCTGGGCCGCCAAGCCCTCGCCCTTGAAGGCCGGGGCACCCACGACTTTGGCGGCGGCCGCGGCATCCACATAGGGATTCTCGAACAGGCCCTGCTGGAACTTCAGGGCCAGGACGCGGCGTACCGACTGGTCCAGCCGTGACGGCGCCACCAGGCCCTGCCTCACGGCCGCCAGCAGTGGGGCGGGATCATCCACGCCGCCGAACTGGTCCAGCCCGGCCAGCAGGCCCTTGGCGAAGCGCGCCGGGGCGGACAGGTCCTCCACGCCCCAGGCGGTGGAGAACCCATCGAAGGTGGGTTTGGTCCCCGGCGGGAAGCCGCCGCGGCAGGCCTGGTCGCAATCGTTGGCGATGGCCCAGTCGGACAGGACGATGCCCTGGAAACCATAGGTGTCGCGCAACAGGTCGGTCAGCAGCCATCGGCTGAAGCCGGCACCCACCGGTTCCGCCGGCCGGCCCTCCACCACCATGTCCTTCAGGATGGAATAGGTGGGCATGACGCCGGCCACATGGGCCGCGAAGGCGCCCTTGAAGGGCAGGACATGCAGGTCGAACTGCGCCGGCCGCACCACGGAATAGCGGCCATAGCTGTTGTGGCTGTCGAAGCCATCCTGCGCGGCGCCATAGCCCACCCAGTGTTTCACGATCGCCGAAACGCCGGTGGCGCCGGGCCCGTCGTCCCCACCCTGGAAGCCCTCGACATAGGCCTGCACCAGACGGCGATCCAGGTCTGGATCCTCGCCGAAGGTGCCGTTGATGCGGGGCCAGCGCGGCTCCGTCGCCACATCCGCCATGGGCGACAGGGTTTGGTGTATGCCCACCGCCCGGTATTCCTGGCGCGCAATGTCGCCGAAGCGGCGGACCAGCGCCGCGTCACCGATGGCGCCCAGGCCCAAGGCCTCCGGCCATTGCGAGAAGCCGGCGGACGCGATGCTGGCACCGGCGGTCATCTGGAAGTGATGGCGCGGGTCGCTGCTGAGGGTCAGCGGTATGCCCAGGCGTCCACCCTCCGCGATTTCCTGCAACTGATTGTTCTGCTCCGCCAATGCCTGGGGCTTGGCGATCTGCCGGGTCGTCATGGTGGTGACCGCCAGGTCGCGGATCAGGTGCGCGGCGGCGGCGAAATCATAGGGCCCGCGCATGGTCGCGAAGGCGAAGCCGCCCTCCGGCGGCGCCGTGCCGTGCAACAGGGTGCCGGCCTTCTCCTCGACCGTCATGCGGCCCAGCAGGTCGGCCACACGCGCGGTCACCGGCAGGCGCCAATCCTCGTAGGGGTCCAGCACGCCGTTGCCGTTCAGGTCGCGAAAGGCCAGGCCATCCACTTCCAGCAGGGGCTTCACCCGGCTGCCCAGCGCCGGCTGTGGCGGGCCGCCGGCGGCGGGAACGGCCAACAGCAGGGCCAAGGTCACGGCAGCGCTCAGGCGGATGGTGGGTCGCATGGCCCTGGGGCCCCCTGTGACATTGGGAAAAGGGGGCGTGCCGCCCGGAAGGGCAAAGGGCGGCACGCCCAGGGGAAGCGAGGCACAGCCTCGGAGGAAGGTCAGAACCCGGCCTTGACCCGGACGCCCATGTAGCGTTCCCAGTCCCGCGACAGGCCGGCGATGATGACGTGGCCGCTCCAGAACTGGCTGTCGACCAGGCTGCGGTAGTTATGCTTGTCAAAGACGTTGTTGACGAAGAACTCGGCCGACCAGTCGCTGTCGCGGCCGTGGATGCCGGTGCTGAGGTTCAGGATGCCGAAGCCGCCCTGCACCGTCAGCGGGTTGCCCAGCGGGTCGTATTGCACCCGGCTTTGGTATTTGTAGAAGGCCCCGAGGTCGGCATCGAACGGCAGGCTGGGCAGCGGCACGATGTAGTTGGCCGACAGGTTGAACTTCCACTTGGGCGAATAGGGCAGCTGGGAACCGGCCAGGTTCTTCTGCACGCTGCTGCCGCCGCTGCCGACGACACAGCCCTGGGCCACGGTCTGCCCCTTGTAGCAGGGGGCGTTGGGCAGGTCGTCGATGGTGGCGTTGATGTAGGCGACGTTGGCGCCCAGCCGCAGGTCCTTGATCGGCACCGCCGTGACGTTCAGCTCCACACCCTCGGTCTTCACCTTGCCGGCCGCCAGCGTCTTGAACACGGGTGCCGCCGTGGGGTCGTTGGGCGGCAGATAGATGGTCTGGACGGGGAAGTTGTCGTAGTCGGCATGGAACAGGTCCACATCCACCATCAGGCGGCGGTTGAACCATTCGCTCTTGGCGCCGATTTCCACATTGTTGACCACCTCGCTGGCCAGGGGCACCAGCTTCGCCCCGGTGGCGGCGGTGACGTTGTCCTCGGTATCGTAGGATTTGCCGGATTCCGCGTGGGCGTATGTCACATAGGACATGACGTTTTCCACAAAGCGGTGCTGCAGGCTGGCCTCCCCCGACAGGAAGGAATAGGAGGTGTCGCCGACGTTATCGAGGCTGACCTTGGTGTAGGTGGGCCGGAACAGCCAGTTGTAGTCCAGCTTGTCCGACTGGTACCGCAGGCCGCCGGTCAGCGAGGTGTCGGGCAGGAACTGCCAAGTGGCGCGCGCATAGCCGGCCGTGCTTTGCGTTCCCGACGTGCGGTACCAGTCGGTGGGCGCGATGGCGCGGCGGTAGTCGTACTTCACCTCCAGGTCGCTGTAGATGAAGCCCACCAGGTACTTCACCGGCCCCGTGTCGTCGGAGCTGAAGCGCACCTCCTGCACCGTGTTGTCGCTGTTGCCCCGCTGATGGAAAAAGCGATCGGCCGGCGCCACCGGCACGTTGATGGCGACGAAGTCACCCGTGACGTTCTGGTCGCTGCTGGCGAAGGAGGTGAGGGAGCTGAGGGTGCCGAAGTCGAAGTCATAATCCAGACGCAGGGTGCCGCCGCTGTCACGCGCCGCCGCCGTGGAATAGCGCGAGGAGGCGTAGGCGTTGTTGTCCGGGCCGATGGTGACGCCCGGTTCCAGCTGGCCGATGGTCAGCTGCGATGCCGCCGGGGTGGTGTCGAACCGGGACAGCACCTTGGACGACGCGTCGGCATAGACGATGGCGCCGGACGAGGCGGCACCCGTGGTCGACTGCCCGCCAACGAAGTCCGCCTGGGTCAGCTGGTTGAAATAGCTGGCATTGACCGTCAGCTTGTCCGTCGCCTGCCACTTCACCTTCACCCGGGCGCCCCGGGTGTCCTGGCCACCCAGCTTCTTGCCCAAGGTGACGTTGTGGACGTTGCCGTCCCACTTGTCCTCGAAGGCGGACAGGCTGAAGGCCAGGTCATCCGCCAGCGGGCCGGACAGGAAGGCGCTGACCTTGGTCTGGCTGTCGTCCGTCTGCTCCGCGCTGACCGTACCGGTCCAGCGGGTCATGGACGGGCTGCGGGTGACGATATTCACCAGGCCCGCCGCCGCGTTGCGGCCCGAGAGGGTGGACTGCGGCCCGGGCAGCACCTCGATGCGCTCCACATCGCTCAGCTCGTTGGCCAGCGAGGCCCAGGTCGGCTGGGGCACGTCGTCGAGCACGATGCCCACCTGGGCGGGCAGGTTCTGGGAAATCGGCAGGGTGGAGATGCCGCGCATGGCCAGCGAGCGCTGGCCCGGGAGGTTGCCGGTGACGCCGCCCTGCAGCGACGGGGCGATGGCCGACAGGTCGGACAGCTGGCTCACACCCGCCTGGCTCAGCGCCTCCGGCGTCACCACGTTGACGGTCTTGGGAATGTCCTGGACGTTTTCCGAGCGCTTCTGCGCCGTGACGATGATTTCCTGCAGCCCGAGGTCGTCGTCGACCGTACCGCCGGCCGCCTGGCCCGCCGCCCACGCCGTCCCCGACAGCATCAGGGCACCCGCCGCCGCGGACGCCAAAAGCGCCATACCATGCCCGTGATGGCTACGCATCTCTCGATCCTCCCTGAATTTCTTTTTGCCCGCCCCGCTGGGAAGCCCGTGTCCCGGATAAGGCGGTTGATGCCGGTCGCCGGCTGGCCGGTGCCCCTTAGGGGTAGCCCGGACGCCAGTCAGCGGCTGGATGTCCGCATTACAATCGGCTGCTGAATTGTTGTCTAATAATAAGATTGGCATATCTTATAACCTGGAGTTTGAACTTACCCTCCACCTGCCCCGGCCCCTTCCCCCATGAAGATCGATCCCCGCCGCCTGATGGAATTCCTGGCCGTGGCCCGCCACGGTTCCTTCAACAGCGCCGCCGCCGCCTCCCGCGTGTCGCAGCCGGCGCTGTCCAAGAACATCGCGTTGCTGGAACGCGAGACGGGTGTGCGTCTGCTGGACCGGGACCGCACCGGCGCCCGCCTGAATTCCTTCGGCGAAAGCCTGGTGCACTATGCCCAGGCGCTGGAAACGCTGCTGGAGCGGGCCGCAGAGGAATTGTCGCTGAAGCAGCAGGGGATCGAGGGGCCCCTGGCCATCGGCGTGACGCCCGTGGCCGCCGCCGCCCTGGTGCCCCGCGCGCTGGAGGTGATGACCCGGCAGACGCCGCGCGTCATGGTCTCGGTGGTGGAGGGGCTGGACGATGAACTGTCCCTGCATTTGCGGCAGGGACAGCTGGACCTGATCGTCGGCCCCCTGGGCGTGGGTCCCCACTATGAGGATTTGATCGAGGAGCCGCTGTTCATGGACAGGGCGGAACTGATCATGAGGCCGGACCATCCCTTGGCGACGGCCGCCACCCTCAACCTGCGCGATCTGCAGTCGGCGTCCTGGGTGCTGCCCAGCGCGGGCAGCGTGTTCCGTCGTCAGCTGGAAACCTTGTTCGTCACCGCCGGCACCCGCTGGCCCACCGGCGGCATCACCACCAATTCCATCCTGGCCATCAAGTCCATCGTCATGACCACGGACAGCGTCGCCCTGATGTCGCCCCAGCTGACGGCCGTGGAAAGGGCGGCCGGCCGGCTGCGGAGCATTCCCCTGGCCGACGCCCAGGCGGTGCGGCCCGTCGGACTGATCCTGAACGCCAAGGCGCCCCGCAGCCCGCTGGCGGCGCGCTTTATCGCGATCATGCGCGACATCATCCTCAGGGACCTGCATCCGGCCTGAGGTGACGGCGCTGCGGACGGGGGGCCGCCCGGGGCCTATTCGGACGCGGTGTGGTCGGCGATGTAGCGTTCCAGCGCCGTGGCCGCGTTCAGCATGTGGGCGCGCATGCGGCGGGCGGCCGTCTCGCCATCCCCCTCGGCGATGGCGGCCATCACGCTGTCGTGTTCCTGGCGGGAATGGGCCATGCGGTCGCCGTGGCGCAGCTGGGTCCGGCGGAAGGCGTTCAGCCGCTTGCGCACCGCCATCGCCTGTTCCGCCATGAAGCTGTTGTGGGTGGCCCGGTAGAGGGTTTCGTGGAATTCCCGGTTGAAGGCGTCATAGGCGTCGACGTCGCCCCGCTGCACCATCTCCAGGGAATCCCCGTGCAGCCGCATCAGGCGGCTGCGTTCCAGTGGCGTCATGCGATGCGTGGCGAGGCGCACGCACATGGCCTCGATCTCCGCCGTGGCCTCGAACATGTCCATGATGCGTTCCGGGGTCAGCCGCGTCACGACCACGCCCCGCCGGGGGCGCATCTCCACCAGCCCACTGACGGCCAGCTGGCGCAACGCCTCACGCACCGGGGTGCGCGAGGCGCCGAACCGGTCCGCCAGATCCTGCTCGTCCAATTGCATTCCGGCGGGCAGGTCGCCCCGGGCGATCTCGTCCGTCAGCGCGTCACGGATGCGGTCCGAGAGCAGCGCCCGCTCCTCGGACAGGCCTTCCGTCAGGTCGACGACCGCGCTCATGATGTCTCAGCCCCCCACGATGCCCCGGACGATAAGATAAAGGATCGACGGGGCGACAAGGCAACCTAGACCTGTATGGAACGTGGCCGTCAAGGCGCCGTAGGGCACCAGCCGCCGATCGGTCGCCGCCAGCCCGCCGGAAACGCCGCTGACCGTTCCCATCAGGCCGCCGAAGACCATGGCGCTGCGCGGATTGTCCAGGCC
Organism: Nitrospirillum amazonense; assembly: GCF_007828035.1. Lineage (GTDB taxonomy): Bacteria > Pseudomonadota > Alphaproteobacteria > Azospirillales > Azospirillaceae > Nitrospirillum > Nitrospirillum amazonense. The sequence goes on from NZ_VITV01000007.1 coordinate 119,424, forward strand.
GATGGCCTTGGCCACGATCGGCGTGCCCACCATGACCAGCACCGCCTTGAAGACGCCGGTGGCGATGGACAAGGCTATGACCGCCGAACTGGCACCCAGGGCCGCACCGGTCACCGGGCCGACGATGTAGGTGACGGCGCCGGCGCCGATGGTGGTGATCGACACCGCGTCGGTGTACCCGAAGGCGACCGCGATCAGGGAGCCGACGATGAAGGGCAGGATGGTGCCCAGCGCCAGGGCCAGCGCGCCGACCGCGCCCGCCTTGCGCGCCTGGACCACGTCCACCTCGAAGGCCGTGGCGACGATCGCGAAGTCGCGCAGCATGGCGCCACCCATGAGGCCGATGCCGGCGAAGACCGGGATGTCCACGACCCCCTTGTCCCCACCCGTCCACAGGCCGGCGGCGAAGGCGGCCGCCAGCCCGATGACGATGGCGATGGCCGAGCCGTGGACCCGGCCGAACAGAAGATGCTTTGAAATCGCGTTCGACAGCCACATCACCAGGCCGACGATGGCGAACGCGGTCAGCAGGGCATTGGCGGACAGGGCGTGTTTCAGGATTTCCATGACCCGTCCCCCGTCAGACCGTAGGCTCGCCGGCGGACGGCGTGCGCGCCCTGGCCTTGGCTTCGATCTCATCCATGGTCTCACCCTTCTTGCCGATGCGGCTGATCAGGGCGACGGTGGCGAAGCAGACCAGCACGGCGGCCACGCCGGCGATGAGCACCAGCGGCCCGCTGCGCGCCGCCACCAGCACGTTCTGCTGGGCCGCCATGGCCACCACGATGGGAATGTAGAGGGCGCCCCAGAACTCGACCCCGAACTTGACGCCGGCGGTCATCAGCCCCCGGCGGGTGAGCCACAGGCGCGCCGCGATCAGCAACAACATGGCGATGCCGACACCGCCGACATTCGCCTTGACACCCAGGGCCGACCCCAGCAGGTCGCCCAGGAAGCCGCCCAGAAGGGTGCAAATGGCAAGCAAGGCCACACCGGAGATGGTCATGGGAGACCTCCCCCGCGCACCGGTCGATCAAAACGCAAAGCCGCCATCGTATCCCTCCCGTGCATGCAGACTCTGCCGGTCCGCAGATTTAAAAATACACGACATTGAATTTTACGCAATTGAGGATACACTGTCGGCGACAAATCCACCTTGCGCATACGAAGGTCGATCATGCGGGATTGGAACACCAAGGGCCGGGACAGGCAGGCGCGGCTGGAGGCGGGCCTGCGCTTTGCCACGGGCAAGATCGTCGCCGCCCAGGACCTCGTCGCCTTCCTGGAAGCGACCCTGCGCCCCGGCGACCGGGTCTGCCTGGAAGGGGACAACCAGAAGCAGGCGGACGTGCTGGCCAAGGCGCTGGCGAAGGTGGACCCGGCCAAGGTCAACGGCCTGCACATGGTGCAGTCGGGCGTGGTCCTGCCGGAACATTTGGACATCTTCGAAACCGGAATCGCCCGGCGGCTGGACTTCTCATACTCCGGCCCGCAGTCGGCGCGGATCGCGCGCATGATGTTCGGCGGCCAGATCGAACTGGGCGCCGTCCACACCTATCTGGAGCTTTTCGCCCGCTACTTCATCGACCTGACGCCCCAGGTGGCGCTGATCGCGGCGGTCAGCGCCGACAAGGATGGCAACCTCTATACCGGCCCCAACACCGAGGACACACCCACCGTCGTGGAGGCGACCAGCTTCGGCAAGGGCCTGGTCATCGCCCAGGTGGGCGAGATCGTCGACCGGGTCCCGCGCGTCGACATTCCAGCCGACCAGGTTCATTTCGTGGTCGATGCCGGCCGTCCCTTTTATGTCGAGCCCCTGTTCACCCGCGACCCGGCGGCCATCACCGAAACCCAGATCCTGACGGCCATGCTGGCCATCAAGGGACTGTACGCCCCTTACGGTGTGCGCCGGTTGAACCACGGCATCGGCTTCAACACCGCCGCCATCGAACTGCTGTTGCCGACCTATGGCGAGCGGCTGGGCCTGAAGGGCAAGGTCTGCACCCATTGGGCGCTGAACCCCCACCCCACCCTGATCCCCGCCATTGAAAGCGGATGGGTGGAGCAGATCCATTGCTTCGGTTCCGAAGTGGGCATGGAAGACTACATGCGTGCCCGGCCGGACATCTTCTTCACCGGTCCCGACGGGTCGCTGCGGTCCAACCGGGCCTTCTGCCAGACCGCCGGCCTGTACGCCTGCGACATGTTCATCGGCTCCACCCTGCAGATCGACTTGGCGGGCAACAGCTCCACCGTCACCGGCGGCCGGGTCGCCGGATTCGGCGGCGCGCCGAACATGGGGTCGGACGCCCGCGGCCGCCGCCACCCCAGCGCCCCCTGGCTGCGCGCCGGCCAGGAGGCGGACCCGGACGGTCCGCCGCCCCTGCGGCGCGGCCGCAAGCTGGTGGTGCAGATCGGGGAAACCTTCGGCGACGGCAACGCACCCATGTTCGTGGAGCGCCTGGGCGCGCTGGACCTGGCCGACAAGCTGGACCTGGACCTGGCACCGGTCATGGTCTACGGCGACGACGTCACCCACATCGTCACCGAGGAAGGCATCGCCAACCTGCTGCTATGCCGTGACAAGGATGAACGGGAACAGGCCATCCGGGGCGTCGCGGGCTATACCGAGGTCGGGCGCGCCCGTGACCGCACGATGGTGGACCGGCTGCGCGAACGCAAAGTCATCCAGCGGCCCGAGGATCTGGGCATCGATCCCTTGGACGCCGACCGGGGCCTGCTGGTCGCCCATTCCATCAAGGACCTGATGATCGCCTCGGGCGGGCTCTACCGGCCGCCCAGCCGCTTTCGCAATTGGTGAGGCCCCGCCCCATGGAAAACCTGCGCTACGAACTCAGCACCACCAAGCCCGCCGGCGGCACCCGCGCCGTCGGCCTGGTGGGCGTCGTCGCCTCCGGCAATCTGGAAGTGCTGCTGGAACGGGGGGAGGCGCCCGACCGGTGCGTTATCGACATCGCCACCCCGGCCCATGGCTTCGCCGCCCTCTGGCAGGCGGTGACGGCTGACTTCGCCGTCCGCATGGCGGCGGGCGGATTGCGCATCACGATCAACGACGGCGGCGCGCGGCCTGACACGGTGGCGCTGCGCCTGGCCCAGGGGGTGCACCTGATGGAGAAGCCGGAATGACCAGTCCCTCCCCCACCCGCCATAGCTGGTATGAGGAGTCGGCCCGGGGCCGCCTGGCCCACCTGCTCGACCCCGGCAGCTTCACGGAATTCCTGGGCCCCGAGCGGCGGGAGTTCAGCCCGCACCTGGGGCTGTTCAACCTGCCGCACCAGCTGGACGACGGCATCATCGTCGGCACCGGCAGGCTGGATGGGCGGCCCGTCCTGGTGGCCGCGCAGGAAGGCCGCTTCATGGGCGGCGCCATCGGCGAAGTGCACGGCGCCAAGCTGACCGGGCTGCTGCGCGCCGCCCGCCAGATGAAGCGCGACGTGGTCATCCTGTTCGACACCGGCGGCGTGCGTTTGCAGGAGGCCAACGCCGGTGAACTTGCCATCTCGGAAATCATCCGCGCCACGCTGGACGCCCGGGCCGAAGGCGTGCGGGTGGTGGGACTGCTGGGCGGCCGCGCCGGCTGTTATGGGGGCGGCAGCCTGATCGCCGGCTGCTGCTCCGCCCTGGTCATTTCCGAACAGGGCCGGCTGTCCGTCTCAGGCCCGGAGGTCATCGAGACCAACAAGGGCGTGGAGGAGTTCGATTCCCGCGACCGGGCGCTGGTCTGGCGCACCATGGGGGGCAAGCATCGCTATCTGATCGGCGGGGTCGACCTGTTCGTCGATGACGATGTCGCGGCCTTCCGCGCCGGCGCGGTGGCGGCCCTGGAACGACCAGCCACCCTCGACCAGGCGGTGCTAACGGCCGAACAGGCGCGGCTAGAGCGCCGGCTGGCGCGCTTCGGCGACGCCGCTGACGGCACGGAGGTCTGGGCCCGGCTGGGCGTTGCCCATCCCGCCGGGGTCCCGGACCTGGACACAAGCGCCTTCCTGACCATCGCGACCAGAAAACGGGAGGGCGCCGATGCGGCCCGCTAACATCCTTTCCTCGCTTTTCCCGGCCGGTCATGACGTCACGGAGGCGGGCGGTCTTCTCGGCGGCAGCGGCCGGCTTGATCCGCAGACCCCGGTGGACGTCGTCGGCATCAGCGGCAAGACCTACCCCGGCGTCGATGAGGCCCTGGCGCTGGCCGGCCGCATCCTGTCCATCGCCGATCGGCCGGACGCCGCCCCCCTGCTGTTCCTGGTCGATTCCGGCAGCCAGCGGATGAGCCGCCGCGATGAGCTGATGGGCCTCAGCGAAACCCTGGCCCACCTGGCCAAGGCGTTGTGGCGGGCGGAGCAGGCGGGCCACCGCACCATCGGGCTGCTGTACGGCGGCAGCGCCGCCGGCGCCTTCATCGCCACCGCCCTCGCCTGCGGCTCGCTGGTGGCCCTGCCCGGCGCCTGGCCCGAGGTCATGGACCTGCCGTCCATGGCGCGCGTGACCAAGCTGTCGCTCGACGTGTTGACGGAAAAGGCGGCCGGCACCCCCGTTTTCGCGCCGGGCCTGGACAACCTGTTCGCCACCGGCGCCATCGCGGAGATATGGGACCCGGACCAACCGCTGTGCGATCAGCTGAAGGCGCTGCTGGCCACCACCCGAGATGATGACGGACGGGCGGGGTGGGGCCTGGAACGAGGCGGCCGGGTGAAGGCCGCCGCGATCGCGCGGGAAGTGCAACGGTTGGCGCTGGCCCATGGTTGACCTCGCCACCCTGCGCCGCCATGACCTGGTCCACCTGTCCCCCGAGGCGTGGCGTGGCCAGGTGACCGGCCTGGTGGAGGAGGTTGCCGACTGGGCGGATTTGGGCCGCCCCGCCATTTTCCGGCAGCGTGTCTGCGCCGACCCCGATGGCGCCGTCCCGCTGGGCCTGCCCCTGCCGCCGGGCATGGGGCGCAAGCGGCTGGCCCTGTCCTGTCCCCCCGCCGCCGTGGCCCGGGTGGCGCCGCCGCCGCTGCTGCGCGACGCCCGGTCTTCGGCACCCGCCGCCTGGCGGCCGGTGATCGAGGCTTTGTTGGGCGCGGATACGTCCTGGCGCTGTTTCGGCAGCCTGGCGTGGCAGCACCTGACCGGCCTGCCCTACCTGACCGACGCGTCCGACCTGGACCTGCTGATCCCCTGCGCCAGCGGCGCCGACGCAGCACGGATCACGGCGGCGCTGGGCGGAATCGCCGCCTGGGCCCCCATGCGCCTGGACGCGGAACTGGTATCCTTGGATGGCGGCGCCGTGCAATGGCGGGAGTGGCTGTCGGATGCCCCCCACCTGCTGGTCAAGACCCGATCCGGGCCGGCCCTGGTCGCGCGGGAGGCGCTGTTCCCATGACGATGCCGCAGACAGCATTGGCCCAGCCACCCCTCCCCGTCCTGGCTCCTGATCACCGAACCAGCCCGGACTGGATCGGCCGGCAGGCGGTGCAGGCCCTGATCCTGGAGGTGGAAACCTGGCCCAAACCCGGCCTGGTCAGCCATATCGACACCGGCGCGCACCGGGACATGGACGCGGCCCTGTTGCGCCTCAGCGCCCGAACGCTGGAGCCATACTTCGTCGCCCTGGCCGAGGCCGGTGCCGCCGACGCCGGCATGGACCGCCTGCGCCTGATCGGGCTGGAGGCGGAGGCGGCGATGCGCCAGGCCACCGGCAACGTGAACACCCATCGCGGGGCGATTTTCGGCCTGGGCCTGCTGGCGGCGGGAGCGGGGCTGGCCGGGGCCTGCGCCTGGCGGCAGCCCTTGGGAATTCTGGTCGCCGCGCGCTGGGGCCGCGAAATCACCGCCAAACCGCAGGAAGCCGCCAGCCACGGCGGCATCGTGGCGCGCCGCTACCGCGCCGGCGGCGCCCGTGAAGAGGCCGCCGCCGGCATGCCGTCGGTCTACGATGTCGCGCGCCCGGCCCTGCGCGAGGGGCGCCGCCTGGCGGCGGGCGATGAGGAGGCAGCGCGCGTCCACGCCTGCATGGCGCTGATCGCCACCGTGGGCGACAGCAACCTGCTGTATCGCGGCGGGGTCGACGGGCTGGCCTTCGCGCAGGCGGCGGCCCTGCGCTTCCTGCGGGACGGTGGCGTCGGGTGCCGGCACTGGCGCTGGGCGGCCAAGACCATCCATGACGACTTCGTCGCCCGCAATCTCAGTCCCGGCGGCTGCGCCGACCTGCTGGCCATGGCACTGTTCACGGAGGCGCTGGAATCGTGAGTCTGGCCCTGCTCTGCTCCGGCCAAGGCCGGCAGGATCGTGGCACCTTCGCCTTGCTGCCGGATGAGCCGGCGGCGCGTCCCATCCTCGACGCCGCCACTGCTCTGCTGGGCGCGCATCCCGCCGAATTCTGCCGGACGGCGCCGGAGGAGGCCCTGCACGCCAACCGGGAGGGGCAACTGCTGTGCGTGGCCCGCGCCCTGGCCGCCGCGGCCACCCTGTTCCCGCACGGGGCTTCACCGGAAACCATCGTCGCGGGCTACAGCGTCGGCGAAATGGCCGCCTGGGGCATTGCCGGCGTGTGGCCGGCCGCCGACACCCTGGCGCTGGTCGACCGGCGGGCGAAGGCCATGGACATGGCCGGCGGCCCGGACGACCAGCTTGCCCATGTGCGGGGATTGTCGCGCGAGGCGGTGGAGCGGCTGGCCCGGCGGTTCGACTGCGCCATCGCCATCGTGAATCCCGGCCGGCTGTTCATCGTCGGCGGGACCCGGGCGGCGACGGAGGCCTTCTGCGCCGCCGCCCTGGACGCCGGCGCCGCGCGCGCCGGCCCCATGAACGTGCACGTCGCCTCCCACACGCCGCGCCTGGCCGACGCGGTGGTGCCCTTTGCCACGGCCCTGGCGGCGGTGCCAGCCAAAAGCCCCGCCCTGCGCCTGATGACCGCCAGCGGCGCCACGCTGGTGGCGCGGCCGGACCGGGCACTGGCCGGGTTGGCCGGGCAACTGGCTGAAACCATAGACTGGGCGGCCGTGCTGGAGGCCCTGGCCGAACGTGGCGTGACAACGGTCCTGGAACTGGGGCCAGGCCGCGCCCTGGCGGACATGGCGGCGGCGGCCCTGCCCACCGCCGAGGTCCGCGCCCTGGACGATTTCCATAGCCTGGCCGGTGCGCGGGCGTGGCTGAAGGATCGTCTGGGCCGGTGTACGGCCGGTGTCGGGGAATGATATGTCTCCATGGTTCAGCGATTGATTGGAGGCTTCCCAGACATGACGACGGACGTTCCCCAGCGCACCGCCGACCATCCCATCGACCCGGACATCCTGGCGCGCTGGTCGCCCCGCGCCTTTGACGGGTCCACGCTGGACGACGCGACGCTGGCCACCCTGTTCGAGGCGGCGCGCTGGGCGCCATCGGCCTTCAACGCCCAGCCCTGGCGCTTCGTTTACGCCCACCGCGGCACCACGGAATGGGAGTCGCTGCTGTCCGCCCTGGTGCCGCGCAATGCCGCCTGGGTGCAGCACGCCTCCGTCCTGCTCTTCGTCCTGTCCGATACCCTGTTCCTGGCGCCCGGGCAGACCGAACCGGTGCCGGCCACGACCAACAGCTTCGATGCCGGCGCCGCCTGGGCCCTTCTGGCCCTGCAGGCGCAGAAGCTGGGACTGCACACCCACGCCATGGCCGGCTTTGACCGGGCGCGGGCCACCGAGGTCACCGGGGCCGGCGACCGCTTCCGCATCGAGGCGGCCGTGGCCATCGGCCGCAAGGGCGACCCAGATACATTGCCGGAGCCGCTCCGGGCCCGGGAGTTCCCCAGCCCCCGCCGCCCCCTGGCCGAAACCGTCCATCGGGGCCGCCTGCCCTGACCATCAGGGAAGCGGCCGGCACCGCCGCCGCTTCCCAACCGCGCTTCCCATTCCCCGCAAGCAAATGCCCAGGCGCCCCTGATCAAGATCAGCGGACGGCATTTGATATGCTGCACCGCAACGCATAGGCCGTGGCCACCCAGGCCGGGCCGGTAAAAATGCGACGGGCAGTTGGGTCCCGCCGGGACCCTGACGGTGCCGATGCCGGCACCCTTCATAGAGGGGAATAGCGCCATGACCGTCCTCGGCCCCGTGGCGGAGCCTGTTTCGGCCGCGCGCATGACGCCGGCCCAGGCCCGCATCCTGTTCGCCGCCACCATGGGCAATTTCATGAGCGCCACGCCGGTGCTGTACACCGTGTTCGGCATGGTGCTGATCCCCATTTCCCAGGAATTCGGCTGGCCCCGGGCACAGGTTTCGGGCGTGCTGGGCCTGGCGGCGCTCTGCGCGGCGGCAATGGCCTTCGCCACCGGGCCGCTGGTCGACCGTTATGGGCCGCGCCGCCTGATCCTGATGGGCAGCCTGTCGTTCGCGGTGGCGCTGGGCCTGTTCTCCTTGGCGCCGGCCCGGGTGCTGCCGTTCTACGGCCTGTTCCTGCTGGCCGACATCGCTGCCGCCTTCGCCTCGCCCATGACCTACAGCAAGGCGGTGTCCGGCTGGTTCGACCGGGGGCGCGGGGCGGCGCTGGGCTTCGCCGGTGGCGTGGGCAACGGCCTGGGCGCCACGGTCATCCCCATCATCGGCGGTGTGCTGTTGTCGCGTTTCGACTGGCGGGTGACCTATCAGGGCATGGCCCTGATGGTGGGGGCCATCGGCTTCCCCATCCTGCTGCGGTATTTACGCGACCCGCCGCCCGGCGGCCTGCGGGACGCGGGGCCCGCGCGGGCGGAAACGATGACGGCCACGGCCAACGACCTGACCCTGCGCCAGGCGATCGGCACCCGCGCCTTCTGGATCACGGCCCTGGCCATCGGCCTGTGTGCCGCCTGCATGACGGCGATGTTCACCAACGTCGTGCCGGTGCTGACGGAGCGGGGCTTCGCCCTGGCCGACGGGGTGACGGTGGTAACCGTCTTCGCCCTGGTGTGCGCCGTCGCGCAATGGCTGATGGGCCTGGTGCTGGACCGCATCGCCACGCCGCTGATCCTCGTGCCCTTCTATCTGCTGGGCCTGGGCGGCCTGCTGCTGCTGCAATACGGGCCCAGCATGCCCTGGCTGGTGGCGGCCGGGGTCATGATGGGCTTGGGCCTGGGCGCGGAGTACAGCGCCCTGCCCTTCCTGGTGTCGCGCTATTTCGGCTTCCGCAGCTATGGCGCCATCGCCGGCGTGCTGTACGGCGGCATCAATGTCGGCATGGGGCTGATCCCCTTCGCCATGAACGGCATCTTCGACGTCTATCGGTCCTACGATCCGGCGCTGCACCTGATCCAGGGCCTGATGCTGGCCGCCACCGCCGCCTTCCTGTTCCTGCCGTCGTACGGCAGGCCGCTCAGGGGCTGACGCGAGACTCCCGGGGCATGAAAAAGGCGGGGCGCGAACCCCGCCTTTTTCATTTCCGCCTATGCCTCAGCCGAACAGCTTGGCCGCCAGCGTGGCGACATGGGCGCCCTGGAAGCTGGCGATGCCCAGTTCCGCTTCCGACGGCTGGCGGGAGCCGTCGCTGGCCGACAGCGTGGTGGCGCCGTAGGGCGTGCCGCCCTGCACCGCGCCCAGTTCACCCAGGCGGGGCTCGGCGTAGGGCACGCCCACCACCACCATGCCGTGGTGCAACAGGCTGGTGTGGAAAGACAGCAGGGTGCTTTCCTGGCCGCCATGCTGGGTGGCGGTGGAGGCGAAGACGCTGCCGATCTTGCCGATCAGCTTGCCCTGGGCCCACAGGCCGCCCGTCTGGTCCAGGAAGTTGCGCATCTGGGCCGCCATCATGCCGAAGCGGGTGGGCGTGCCGAAAATGATGGCGTCATAATCCGCCAGCTCTTCCGGGGTGGCGATCGGCGCCTCCTGGTCCAGCTTGGCATAGGCCTTCTCCGCCACGTCACGCGGCATCAGTTCCGGCACGCGCTTCACCACCACCTCGGTGCCGGCCACGGACTTGGCGCCGTCGGCCACGGCGTAGGCCATCTTCTCGACATGGCCCCAGGTGGAATAGTAAAGGACAAGGATCTTCGCCATCGTCAGTCTCCAGGCGGGTTACGGGTGCCCGGCATATGCCATGGGCCCCACGGCCCGCCAAGGCATGGGCCGCCAGAGGCAAGTTCCCGGGCAGTTCTGGACAAGACGGGCAGGATGGCCTTCCCTACCCTCACACTCGCGACGGACCTGGTGTCGTGGATGCTGGGACATCCCCATCGGACGGTCCGCGAGACAGGAGTAGTGAGGAGAGGTTGTTGGAAACCCTCGAAGCCCTGCGCACGCGCCCCCTGAAGCCCGGTTTCGGCGCGGAAATTCTGGATGTGGATCTGAAAACGGCCTCATCGGCGGAAGTGGACTTGGTGGTGGAGGCCTTCCACCGCCACGGCGCCATCCTGCTGCGCGGCCAGGATTTGGATCCCGCCGGCCTGAAGGCCTTCCTGGGCCGCTTCGGTCCACTGGAGGGCCACACCCAGAAGCAGTTCACCCTGCCCGACCACCCCGAGGTCTACATCCTGTCCAACAAGGTGGTGGACGGTAAGCCCATCGGCGCCCACAACGACGGCGTGGGTTGGCACACCGACTATTCGTACAAGGCAGAGCCGGTGATGTGCACCATGCTGTACGCGGTGGAGGTGCCGGCCGAGGGCTCGGACACCCTGCTGGCCGACCTGTGCGCCGCCTACGACGCCCTGCCCGAGGAGCGGCGGGCCCAGCTGGACGGGCTAAAGCTGCACCACAGCTATGAATACTTCATGACCAGCCGCCAGTACCTGCGGGTGGACCAGCTGAGCCCGGAACTGAAGGCGGAGAATCCGGACGTCATCCACCCTCTGATCCGCACCCATCCCGCCGACGGGCGCAAGGCCCTGTGGGTCAGCACCGGCACGGTGAAGGAGGTGGTGGGCGTGCCCAACCCCCAGGGGCTGGAACTGCTGGATGAGCTGGTGGCGTTCGTGACCCAGGACCGCTTCGTCCATGCCCATAAATGGCAGGTGGGCGACATCCTGATCTGGGACAACCGCTGCACCCTGCACACCGGCACCCTGTACGACGACAAGAAGTACACCCGCCTGATGCACCGCATGTGGGTCAAGGGCGACCGGCCCTTTTGAATTCCCTCAGACGCCGGGCGGCCACGTCCGTGGCCTTGGCTATCCTCGTTCCGCCTTGCGGTGCTCACTCCGGGGCCGGCGGTCGCCGGCCCTGGGTTCAGTATGGTCGATCTCCGAAGACTGGCCGTGGGCAGGATCCCCACGGCCACTTTTTTACCGATGGGGCGTTTGATGACGACGACAAGACCGCGCACCTGGCTGATCACCGGCGTCAGCTCGGGCTTCGGCCGGGCGCTGGCCCAAGCGGCGCTGGACCGGGGCGATCGGGTTTGGGGCACCGTGCGGAGCGAGGCCGACGCCGACGCCTTCCGCGCCTTGGCGCCGGACCTGGCCCGCGCGCCCATCCTGGACGTGACGGACGAGGCCGCCACCCACCGCGTGGCCGCGGCGGTGGAGGCCGATAGTGGGGGCATGGGTGGGGGCGGCATCGACATCCTGGTCAACAACGCCGGCTATGGCTTGGTGGGCGGGGTGGAGGAAACCAGCCTGGCCGACGCCCGCGCCCAGTTCGAGGTCAACGTCTTCGGTGCGCTGGCGATGATGCAGGCCGTGCTGCCCTACATGCGCGGCCGCCGGGCCGGGCACATCGTCAACATCACCTCCGTCTCCGGCCTGGTGGGCTGGCCCAGCCTGGGCCTTTACTCCGGCAGCAAGTTCGCGCTGGAGGGCATCACCGAGACCCTGGCGCAGGAGGTGGCGCCCCTGGGCATCAAGGTGACCATGGTGGAACCCGGCGGCTTCCGCACCGACTTCGCCGGCCGCTCGCGCAAACGCAGCGAGGCGGACACGGACCGTCCGGACCTGGCCGCCGACTACGACGCCACCGTTGGGGAATGCAAGCGCATCCTGGCCAGCCATGCGGGTCAGGAGCGGGGCGACCCCGCCCGCGCGGCGCGGGCCATCCTGAAGGCCGTGGACGCGGAAACCCCGCCCCTGCGCCTGCTGCTGGGCGAGGACGCCGTGGGCTACGCGACCATGAAGCTGACCGGCCAGCTGGCCGATATCGAGGCCTGGCGGGCCGTGTCGGTGGACACCGATTTCCAGGCGTGACGCCCACGACGGAAGCCAAGCACGTTCAACCGGGAACGCGCTTGGCTCCAGCGCCTTGACCAACGGACGGCGTCACGCCTCGATGCGCGCCTGGCCCCAGGCGGCCGCCACATCCGCGCTTTCCACCAGCAGGGCGCAGTTCTTGGACAGGGCGTGCAGCGCGCCCCAGTGCAGGGCCGGCTCATAGGCGGCGCAGGCGTCAGCTACGATGAAGACGTGGAAGTCGCGATGGAAGGCGTCACGCACCGTGCAGTCGACGCAGCATTCGGTGGTGAAGCCGCAGACCACCAGGGTGTCGATGCCCCGCGCCCGCAGCCGCGCCTCGAAATCCGTGCCGGCGAAGGCGGAGAACAGCACCTTCTCCACCTCCATCTCGCCCGGTTCCGGCGCCACGCCGTAATAGTCGGCGCCAGGGGTGCCGGCGCGGCAAATGCCCACCGCCTCCGCCGGCCAGCCGCGCCGTTCGTAAAGGGCCTTCAGGGCCGCGCCGTCCGTTTCCGGCCGGGTGATGACGCGGATGAAGACGGGCGGCACGCCGGCGGCGCGGGCGGCGGCCAATAACGGGCGGATGCGGTCCAGCGTCGGATCGACCACGCCCAGATCCAGGCCCGCCTGGCCGATGGCGCCCTCGGGCGCGATGAAGTCCACCTGCGGATCGATGACCAGCAGGGCCGTGCGATCCGGCCGGATCATGGGTGCCAGCGCCGCCGCCGGCACCGGCGGGTCCAGCGTCAGGGTGACCGTTACAGGCCCGGCTGGGATGCCCTCTTTCGGGATGGTCGGCATCAGTAGGGCCTGTCCCCGGCGACGGTGACACGGAAGCCGGAGCGGACGTTGGGAAAATAATCCCACACGGCCAGATGCTGCACGGCGCGGTTGTCCCAGAAGGCCACCGAATGGGGCTCCCAGCGGAAGCGGATCTGGAAGTTCGGGTTCTTCACATGGTCGAACAGCAGGCTCAGCACGGCCTTGCTCTCCTCCTCCGGCACGCCCTCGATGCGGGTGGTGTAGGAGGAGTTCACGAACAGGCACTTGCGCCCCGTCACCGGGTGGGTGCGCACCACCGGGTGGCTGTTGCAGGGGTAGCGCTTGTCGTAATCCTTGAACAGCGCGTGATAGACGGGGTTGGCGTCATGCACCGCCGTCAGGCCGTCCAGATAGGCCTTCATGCGGTCCGACAATGCATCATAGGCGGCATACATGCTGGAGAAGCAGGTGTCGCCCCCGACCGGCGGCAGGGTGTGGATGTAGAGGATGCTGCCCAGCGGCGGTTCCGCGTCGCAACTGAGGTCGCTGTGCCAGTTCTCCCCCGCGACGTACTTGGAATTGGCGTCCGCGTGAATGGCCACGATCTCCGGATGGCCGTCGATGCCGGGCACGGCGGAATGGATGGCGAGGCGGCCGAAATGCCGGCCGAAGGCCTTGTGGGCGTCATGCGTCAGGGCCTGCTGGTCACGGAAGAAGATGACCTGGTAGCGGGCGAAGGCGTCCTTCACCTCTGCCACCTGCAGGTCCGTCAGCGGCTGCGACAGGTCGATGCCCAGCAGTTCCGCCCCCAGCGCCACGGCGCTGGGCTTCACGCGGAAGCTCTGATACTCGCGGATGCCGTTGTCCATGGCGCGTCACACCTTAGCGGGAAAGGCCTCACGGATGGCCGGCAGCACCTCTTGGGCGAAGCGCGGCACACCGGTGATGTAGTCGGGGAAGATCAGCATCATGCCATCCAGGTCGCAGCCGCCCAGCATGTCGATCAGCTTGGCGGCGATCGTCGCGGGCGCGCCCACCAGATGGCTGGACATGAAGCCGGACTTGGCCTTGGTGGTGAAGTCGTTCTGGCGTCCGATCTCCACGTCCAGGAAGCCGTAGGCCTTCATCATGCCGCGCCAGGCGCCCTCGTCGAAGCCCTCGACATACCGGGCGGCCAGGGCCTCGGCCTCCGCGTCCGTGTCGCCCAGTACCAGGGTCATCATGGAATAGGTCTTGATGGTGCGCCCGGCCTCTTTCGCCATGGTCTTGGCCATGCCACTGTTCCTGGCCAATTCCTCCTTGCTGGAACCGGACAGGAAGATGGCGTCCATCTCATTGATGGTGAAGGCCATGCCCCGCTTGCTGGACCCGGCGCAGACCAGGAACGGCCGGGAGAACGGCTTGGGATCGGACTGGCAGTCCGTCAGGGTCACGTACTTGCCCTGGTAATCGACCGTATCCTCGGTCCATAGCCGCTTGATGGCGTGCACCCATTCCTCGGCGAAGGTGTAGCGCTCGTCATGGTCCAGCTCATCCCGCCAGGCGCCCATCTGCTCGAACTCGCCCTTGTACGAGCCGTTGACGACGTTCAGGCCGGCGCGGCCCTGGCTGATGTGGTCCAGGGTCATGATCATCTTGGCGGTCACGGCCGGATTCTGCAGCAAGGTGTGGACGGTGGCCCACACCTTGACCTCCTTCGTCACCTCCGCCAAACCCGCCATCATCATCTGGCTTTCCATGGCGTAGCGCCAATGCTCGGTCGCGCCGCCGTAGCCGCGCCACTTGGCCATGGCCATGATGAAGTCGTAGCCGGCACCGTCGGCCAGCTGGGCCACCTGGCGGTTATAGGCGTAGGAGCCGTCGATGCGCGGGGCGGAGGAGGATAGGATCCAGCCGCCGTTGGCGATGGGCAGGAAGATGCCCAGGTCCTTGCCGCCCGCATCGGAGGGCAAGGGCGCGCGCTTCAGTTCGGTCGTCTGCGTCATGATGGAACCAGGCCTCCCTTAGAACGAGTAATTGACGCTGAACAGCATCTGCCGCGGCGGAATGTACTGGTTGCTGACCACGCCGCTGCCGTAAGGGTCGGTGTAGCGCCCGGAGATACCGGCCCGGTCCAGCAGGTTGGTGACGGTGAAGGTGGCCCGCCACGGCCCGCTTTGCGGGGTGTATTCGAAGAACAGGTTCACCTGGCTGTACGATGGCACGTGGTCCACCCCGGCCTCGTTGAACACCCGCGCCTGATAATCGCTGCGGAACAGCAGCTCCGCCCGCGACACCAGGGTACCGTATGCGCCCAGGGTTTGCTGCCAGCTGGCGTTGACGCCGCCGGCGGCACCCGGCATGTCGGGCGGGGTGTTGCCCTTGACGTTGATGGACTGGGCGGCGCGGATGGCGAACCACTGAGCGCTGTAGGGATATGTCACGCCGGCGGCCACGGCCTTGGCGGCGGCGGCATCGGCCAAGCGCCGGTCCAACGCCAGGTAGGTGTCGGGGATCTCCCCGTCCATCAGGGTCAGGTTGGCGCCCAGTTCCAGCCGGTTGTCCAGCAGGCGGTACTTCGCCTCGACCTCCGCACCCCACATGTTCACCTGGGGGATGTTGCCGATGCCGCCGCTGTAGGGCACCGGATCCTCCTCGATGTACTGCATGTTGTTGTACTTGGAGTAGAAGGCCGACAGGTTGACGTTCAGGTGGTTGGCCAGGAAGCGGTTCTTGGACCCCAGCTCAAAGCTGTCCACCGTCTCCTTGTCGTAGCTGCCGGAGACGACCATGGCGCTGCTGGTGCCGGTGTTGACGCCGCCGGGCTTATAACCGCGCGACCAGCTGGCGTAGACCATGTTGTCCGGTGTCAGGTCGAAGTCGGTCTCCGCCTTGCCGGTCAGGGCGTAGACGTTGGTGGAGCGGGGCGACGGCTTGCCGTAGTAGTCAGAGCCCCAGCCGTCATACTGGTCGACATTGTAGCGCACGCCGCCCGTGAGCCGTAGGCGGTCGGTCAGGTGATAGGTCGCCTGCACGAAGGGCGCCACGCTGTCGCGGTCCACCGACGACAGGTTCTCATAGCTGAGGTTGGCCGGCAGGGCGGCCGGCGAGGTGTTGGTGGGCAGCACCGGCGTCGGGTCACTGCCGTTGGTGCCCTTGTATTCCACCACGTACTGGCTGCTGTGGGAATGCATGTAGAAGACACCGCCGATCCAGTCCAGGTCGGTTCCGGGGTTGGAACTGAGCGTCACCTCCTCCATGATCGCGCGGCTCTTGGTGTTCCAGGCCGCCACGGTGTCGTAGCCGCCGAACAGCGCCACGGTGCTGCGGTCGCTGTCGAACGACTGCTTGGCATCCATGTACTGATAGCTGCTGATGGACTTCAGGTTGGCGAACGGCAGGGAGTAGTTGACCGTCAGCGTATCGACATCCATGGCCAGCTTGAACTTGGCCGGATAGTCCTGGGACACCTGGCGCGGGTCGCTGTCGGGATCGTCTAGCGCCTTCAGGGCGGCCCCATGGTGGTCGTCGTCGAAATGCTGGCCCGTCAGGGTGATGGTCAGGTTGTCTGTCGGCTGCCACAGGCCCGACAGCTTGTAGTTCACATTGTTGGCGTCATCCAGGTCATAGCCGCCGGGCACGCCCGTGGCGGTGGAATAGCCGTCGTGGCTGGTCTTCTGCACCACGGCGCGGATGGCGGCCGTGTCCCCCACCGGCACGTTCAACGCGGCCTTGCCCATGGCGTAGCTGTAGTTGCCGAAGGTGGCGGTCGCGTCGCCGGACAGCTTGCCCAGCTCCGGCTGCTTGCTGATGACGTTGATGGCGCCGCCGGTGGAGCTTTGCCCGAATACGGTGCCCTGCGGCCCGCGCAGCACCTCGACATGGTCCACGTCCAGGAAGCCCAGGTTCAGCGCGATGTTGTTGGGGATGTAGACATTGTCGATGTGGAAGGAGACGCCCGGCTGGGTGAAGAAGTTCTCCGGCGTCTGCGAGCCCACGCCGCGGATGGAGACGATGACCTCAGACCCGCCGCTGGGGGTTATCTGCAGGCCCGGGACATAGCCGTTCAGGCCCAGCGGCCCGGTGACGTTGCCCTTTTCCAGCGTATCGGCGGAAACGGCGGTGACGGACAGCGCGGCCTTCTGCAGGTCGACCTGGCGCTTCTCCGCCGTGACGATGATGGGTTCCAGCGCGTCCAGGTCGGCATCGGCGGCACCGGCCGGCGCGTCCACGGGGGCCGGCGGGGTTTGGGCGTAGGCGGAGGCGGCCGTCATCATCGCGGCCGCCAGGAATCCATGCCAATAGCGCAGCTTCACATCTCTCAACATGCCCGACCCCCATTCTTTGGTAGATGACGATGTGCATCGTCTTGAGGTCAAGCATGCGGGCATCCCGCGAAGTATTCTTGTTATAGGACGCCCGGGAATTTGCCTGAATTCACCATTCCCCATGCCCACCATGCACCCCTGCCACAGTTCATTATTTTACTTTTACCGCCAGACGCGCGGGAACCACCCGCAGCCCTTGCCACGGATGGTGCCCACCTCGCCAAATTTAATGTTGTTATTCTTTGAGCGTGCTCAGCTTACGGGCACCTGGGCGACGGCGCCCTGGGACCCGTCATCCGGCGCGGCCGCGCGCCGGGCGAAAGGGCCGGCGCCGGCCAGCACCGGCCGCCCCAGCAGCGCCAGGGGCACGATAGCCGCCACCATCAGCACGGCATAAAGGTAGAAGATGGGGGCGAAGGTGCCGATCTGGTCGGCGATGGCGCCGGCCGCCACCGGCCCTGCCGCCGCCACGGTGGTGATGGTCCACACCATGCCCAGCACCTGCGACCCGATGTCCTTGCCGAAATATTCCAGCAGCAGGACGCTGGCGGCCAGGTAGGCCACACCCCAGCCGATACCGAACGCCAGGGCGAAGGCGCCGATGCCGACCAGGGTGCCGGCATGGGCGAACAAGGCGATGCCGACGACCTGCATAGCCAAGCCCAGGACCAGCAGCCGCCGGGTGGACATGATCTCGCACAGCGGCCCGGCCACCCCCTTGGCCACCGTCATGACCAGGGCCATGGCGGCCAGTGCGAAAGCCGCCGTGTCGGGCGCCACGCCCAGGATGCCCAGATGGTTCAGCGCCACGCTGTTGATGGTGGTGACGCAGGCCATGGTCATGGTCATGGAGGCGGCAACGGCCAGGAACTGCGGCGTGGCGATGGCGCTGCGATAGGTCCAGCCCGTCGCGGTGATTTCGGCCGGGCCCGCAGACGCCCCCTCGGCACCCACCGGCGGCTCGGCCTCGATGGCACGGTCGCGCAGGCACAGCAGGTTGACCAGGGTGACGGCCACGGCGACACCGGCCATCTCCATCCAGTAGACGCGCCAGTCCGCGCTGAACGCGACGATGGCGCGGGCCAGCGGCGGGCCAACCACGCCGCCGAAAGCGCCGATCATGAGGTAAAGGCCGATCATGCGGGCCGAGCGGCGCGGAAACCAGCAGGCGATGGCGTAGATGGCCGGCACGTTGCCGGTCAGCGAATAGCCCAAGCCCAGCAGCAGCATGGCCGCGTAGAAGGCCAGCAGGCCGTGGGTGTACGAGGCCAGCATGTAGGCCGCCACCAGCACGAGCCCACCCAGGGCCATGGTGTAACGGGGCCCGATGCGCTTCATCAGCGTGGTGGGGAAGACGCTGGACAGGCCGCAGGCGATGCCCAGCAGGGAGAAGCTGAAACCGGCCGCCTTGAAGGACCAGTGCAGTTCGCCAACCATGGTGTAGAGCACCACGCCCAGCGAGGCGAACGTCGCGGCGTTGAGGAAAAAGAAGCTCAACGACACCGCCGCCAAGACCAACCACTCTCGCCGCATCAGGAAACTCCCGGGCTCATGGGTGTAAGTCATCACCGAAACGCTATCAGCCGATGCGGTCGCCGCGCTTGCCAACAGGCGAACAAATTCATGCCGAAAACGTTCGCCCACTGTGATGATAGGCACACTTAACGGTTCTATCGCCTAAAAAAACAGCGATCCTAAATTTGCCCAATAATTAACCAAATCAGCGCACGGGCCAAACCGGACGCGGGGTCAGTCCGGCGCGAGCCAACAGCGCGGCCTGGGATGCGCGCGCCTGCCGCCGCAGGGCGTCCTCATCCACCGTCAGGCAGCGCCCGTCCCGCACGACAATCCGACCATCGACCACCACGTCGCGGACCGACCGGCCGTCAGTACCCCACACCAGGTGCAGGGCGGGATCGCCCGCCACCAGGAAAGGGGCGGAAAGGGAATCGTGCACCACCAGGTCGGCCCGCTTGCCCACCTCCAGCGAGCCGATACGGTCGGCCATGCCGATGGCCCGCGCCCCATCGATGGTGGCCAGGGCGAAGGCCGTATCGGCCCCGAAACAATGGGCGTCTAGGCTCATGTCCCGAGCCAGGCCGGCAGCCAAAGCAGCGGCGCGGTGGATGTCCGGCAGGTCACCGGCGTTAGGCGCGTCGCAGCCCAGCGCCACCCGCCCGCCGCGTAAGGCCATCTCCGCATGGCGCCCGGCCCGGCTGACGCCCTGGGCCAGGCGCAGGTAGGCCCAGGGGCAATAGGCCACCGCCGTGTCGCTGGCCAGCAGCGCATCCATCTCGGCATCGTCCAGCCAGACGGCATGGGACAGCAGCAGGTGCGGACCCAGCACGCCCAGGTCGGCCAGGTGCAGCAGCGGCCGCCGCCCCGACCGGCGCAGGTAGGCCGCCACGTCGGCCTCGGTCGGGGAGATGTGCATGGTCATGCCCACGCCCCGCCGGCGTGCCAGCTCTGCGGCACCGGCCAGCAGGGCGTCGCTGGCAAGGTCATGCCCCACCAGGGTCACCCACCCCTCCACCAGCCCGCCTTTCGGCAGGCCATCCAGCACGGCCGCCTGGCGGGCCAGCACCTCATCCGTCGGCGCGGCGTAGGGGGCGTCGGAAACGTCCCAGCCCCAGCAGCCCACCGCCGCCCGGATTCCGGCACGCGTCAGGCCGGCGGCCACGCGAAACGGGTGGGCCACGGTGCCGGCCTCCACCAGCGTGGTGGTGCCGTATTTCAGAGATTCCACGGCGGTGAGCGTGGCTGACAGCTCATCATCATCGGCGGTGTGCGCGCCGTGGATGGGCACCGCCCAACCGAAGATGGACTCGTCCGACGACTGCCGGTCCGGGATCAGGCTGCGCACCAGCGGGTCCCCCGTCAGGTGCTGGTGAGCATTGATCAGGCCGGGCGTGATCAGGCCGCCGCCGGCATCCAGCACCGGGGCCGCCGGCCAACGCGCCCGCAGCGCCTCGGCCTTGTCCACGGCGATGATCCCGCCGTCGGCGATGGCCACCCCGCCCTGGCGCCAGACCGTGCGGCTGGCATCCATGGTGACGACGTCGCCGCCCAGCACCAGCAGGTCCGGTGCCGGCATGCCGGCATCCCGCCTCACGGCGCCCGGCCGCACAGCGCCAGGGCCGCCATGGCGTACAGGCGCGTGCAGTCCACCAGGTCGTCGATGCTGGGCCGCCAGCGGCGCGGCCCCATGGTCACGGACGGGATGCGGTTCATGTTGAAGACATTGTGGTCGCGCCACATGCTGGAATAGACGGAATTGCTGATGGGCTGCGGCCCGCCCCGCACCCGGCCGTGGGCATGGTCCAGCGCCCTTTGCAGCGGCCGCACCGCGGCGGGGTCGGCGGTGAAGCCATGACGCACGGTGTAGGGCTGGATTTTGACGTCGCCGAAGCCGGCCTCGCGGAAGGCGCGCTTCAGGTCGCGGTCCACGGCGGCGATGGTCTGCACCGGGGTCAACGCCACCTGGACATAGACGTTGCACACCTCGCTCGCCGCCCCCATGGCCTGCGGCGTGCCGCCCCGGATGGCGCCGATCTGCACCTTGGGCACGGCGGTGCCGCCCGGCCCCTCGTACCGGTGCTTGACCTCATACTCCCGCGCCCAGCGCTGGATGATCTCGATGGCCGGCGCCACCTTGACCAGGGGACTGGGATGGTCGGCCAAGGCCTCGGGATGGGTCAGCAGGGGCGTGAACACCCCCTGGCCATAAATCGTGACGCGGAAGTCGGCATAGCCGCACGCCGTCCAGTTGACGCCGAAGTCCGTGCCCTCGGCCGAGATGACGTAGTCCGGCGCCACCCCGCCATGGGACATCAGGTAGCAGGCGCCCAGCTCCTTGCCCAGATAGTCGACCCCGCCCCGCTCCTCTGCCGGTTCGGGGCCGATCTCGCCCGGGCAGGCGGTCAGGTATAGGAGGCCGCTGAGGTCAATGCCCGCCTTCTTCAGGGCCTTGGCCGCCATCAGGAAGCAGGCCATGGGGCCGCGGTCGTTGCCCACGGCATGGCCGAAGAAAGTCTCCCCCTCCAGCCAGGCGCCCAGCCATTGCGGGTCCGCCACCGTTTCCGGGCGATAGGTGTATTGGTCCGTCTCATCATAAAACGGACTTTCGGTGTCCAGGTGGCTGGTGAACAGCAGGTTGGGTCCGTCCCCCTTGCCGCCATAGGTGCCGATGACGTTGAAGCGGTGCTCCAGCAGCCCGGCCTTGCGCGGGGCGAAGCCGTTCTCCGCCATCCAGCCGTGGACGAACTCGCCCGCCCGGCGCTCCTGGCGCATGGGCGAGGGGATGCCGCACAGGTCCAGCACCAGTTTCACCAGCTCATCCCGGTCGATGGCCCGGGTGATGGCGGCCGCCTCTTCATCGGAAACCTTCAGCGCCACGTCATGCGTCGTCATGCCCTATCCCCTGCCCCATGCATTGCCTGGATGCGTTACTGGGCCCCGCCCCTGTGCGCGGGTGCCGTCAGGGGATCATAGGCGGCCCCGTTCCCCCCGCTCTTGCCGATTAACGCATGAAAGCTTGCCCGGGCGGAACCATGGGACGGCGGCGGCGTGCTGGCGAAAGCGGCCATGCGCGTGCAGGCAAGATCGCCGCATCGGGCGGCCCTAAGGTTTTCCCCATGAGGGCGCCCCCGGCGGGGCCGCCCGGATGCTTCAACCAGGGGGACCCATGACCGTTCAATTGGATCGCGCCGCTGCGGCGGAACGGCACAAGATCCGGCCGACGCTGCACCTGCTGCCGGCCACGCCGCGCACCGTGCATTGGGGCTATTTCACCCCCGACCAGGCGCCGGCCCTGACGGTCAAGAGCGGCGACATCATCCAGGCGGAGGCCATCACCCACCATGCCGGCGACGCCCCGGACCTGATGATGGACGAGGCGGTGGCCCGCATCTTCAAGGAAATCCCGGAGGCCGACCGCAACCCCGGCGTCCACATCATGACCGGCCCCATCCATGTCGAAGGCGCCAGGCCCGGCGATATGCTGGAGGTCCACTACCTGAAGATGACGCCCCGCACCCGCTACGGTTCCAACCTGGCGGCCAACTGGGGCCATCTGTTCAAGGAGATGGGGGAGAAGGAGCGGGTGACGATCTATGAGATCGACGCCATGAGCCAGCAAGCCCACGCCCTCTACGCCTATGACTTTCCCGGCCGCTATGACGTGCCGGGCAAGATCACCAACTGCCCGGAATGCGACCGTCAGAAGGCACTGCCCGGCGTGCGCGTGCCGGTGCGCCCGCACCTGGGCACGGCCGGCGTGGCACCGAACGTGGCCGGACGGGTCAGCACCATCCCGCCCGGCCTGCACGGCGGCAATATCGACAACTGGCGCATCGGCGCCGGCGCCACGATGTACTATCCCGTCCAGGTCGACGGCGCGCTGTTCTCCATCGGCGACCCGCACGTCTCACAGGGCGATGGCGAGTTGAGCGGCACCGCCATCGAGGCATCCCTGAACGTCATGTTCCAGGTCTTCCTGCGCAAGGACTTCCGCTTCCCCTCCCCGCTGCTGGAAACGCCGGACTGCTGGATCGTGCACGGCTTCGACCCCGACCTGAACGTGGCCATGCGCAACGCCTCGGTCGACATGCTGAAGCTGCTGACCGAGGAGCAGAACCTGAGCCGCGACGACGCCTATTCACTGATGAGCATCGCGGCGGACTTCGGCGTCACCCAGGTGGTGGACGGGACCCAGGGCATCCATGTGCGCATCCCCCGCGGCGTGTTCCCGCCGCGCGAGGACTGAGGCCGCGACGATCAGACAAACAAGGGGCATGGCGTGGGGGTTCAAACGATGAAGCACTCTTTCCTGAATGACGCCTTTTTCAGCGGCCTGGACAGTTCGGCCCTGGGCGTGGAGGCGGCGGAGACCTTGCCGCCGCTGTGCTACACCGACCGCGAATTCTATGAGTTCGAGAAAGAGGCGCTGTTCAATCACGAATGGCTGTGCGTGGGACGGGAATCGTGGGTGAAGGAGACGGGCGACTACTTCACCACCAGCATCATCGATGAACCCATCGTGGTGGCGCGTGGCCGGGACGGCGTGATCCGCGCCATGTCCAGCGTCTGCCAGCACCGCGCCATGCTGGTGGCGGAGGGGCAAGGCAACACCCGCGCCTTCCTGTGCCCCTACCACCACTGGTCCTACGGGCTGGACGGCCAGCTGATCGGCGCGCCGGCCATGGAGAAGACCTGCAATTTCGACAAGAAGGACATCAAGCTTCCCCAGTTCAAGGTCGAGGTCTGGCACGGCTTCATCTTCGTCAACTTCGACCTGGATGCCCCCGCCCTGGCTCCCCGGCTGGCGGCGCTGGAGGGGGTGATGGCGCCCTATTCCATGGCGACACTGAACGGCCCGGCCCCGGACCGGGACATCAAGTTCCCCTGGAACTGGAAGGTGATGTTCGAGAACAACAACGACGGCTATCACGCCAACCGCCTGCATGGTGGCGCCCTGCATGACTTCGTGCCCTCGCGCCTGGCCGCCTTCCCCGATGACCTGCCGGCCGACACGGCGGGCTATTACCGCACCAACGGCACCCTACACGCCGACGCCAGCTTCAACCCCACGCAGAAGGCCATCCTGCCGGTCTTCCCCGCGCTGGGGGAGGCGGAGCGCAACCGCATGCTGTTCGTCAACGTGCCGCCCACCCTGTCCCTGGTCATCACCAGCGACATGATCATCTATCTGATCCTGCGGGCGGATGGGGCGGAGACGCACCTGATGGACCAGGGCTATCTGGTGGCGCCGGGCGCGCTGGAGGACCCGCTGTTCGACGACAAGCTGGCGATGAACAAGCATTCCACCGCCGCCATCATCGCCCAGGATCTGCATGTGGATGAGATGGTGCAGGTGGGCCTGCGCTCCCGCCACGCCATCCGCGGCCGCTATTCCTGGCAGGAACAGGCGCAGCGGGAATTCAACGGCTGGCTGGTGCGGCGCTACCAGGACACCTGGGCCCGCGTGAAACCCACCGCCTGAGCCTGATAAAGCGCGGCACGAGGTCCATCTCGTGCCGCTAGGCTGCGACCGCAGCCGCCGGAACCTTTCGGGCAGCGTAGCGGACCGAAAGGTGGGGATAAGGCAAGCCGGCGGATGCCGGCGCCCGCCGCCTGAGGGACTAAAAAATGACCACTAACCGCCTACCCACCATCTTCTTCGGCCATGGCAGTCCCATGAACGCCCTGGAGGACAACGTTTGCACGCGGGAATGGACCAGGATCGGGGGGCTGCTGGGTGCGCCCAAGGCCATCCTGGTCATCTCCGCCCACTGGTACACACGGGGCACGGCGGTGACGGCCATGGAACGGCCGCCCACCATCCATGATTTCGGCGCCTTCCCCCAGGCCCTGTTCGACGTGCGGTATCCCGCACCGGGCAGCCCGGAACTGGCCAAGCGCGTGGCGGAGGTGCTGGCGCCCCTGCCCGTGATCCAGGACCAAAAGTGGGGCCTGGACCACGGCACCTGGTCGGTGCTGGTGAAGGCCTTCCCCAAGGCTGACATTCCGGTGGTGCAGCTGAGCATGGACGGGACCCAGCCGGCCGCCCACCATTTCGAGGTGGGACGGCGGCTGGCGGCCCTGCGTGACGAGGGCGTGCTGATCGTCGGCACCGGCAATGTCGTCCACAACCTGGGACGCATGAACTGGGACCCCAGCACCCCGCCCTATCCCTGGGCGGCCCGCTTCAACGACCTGGTGAAGCAGTGCATCGCCAGCGACACGCCCCAGCCCATGATCGACTTCCAGAAGGCCGGGCCGGACGCCGCCGCCAGCATCCCGTCACCGGATCATTTCCTGCCCTTCCTCTATGTGCTGGGCACCCGCCAGCCGGGCGACGCCGTGACCCTGGTCAACGACCGGGTGGAACATGGATCGCTCAGCATGCTGACCGTCGCCTTTGGCGACCTGGCCGCCTGACAGGGTATGGGACGATGAACGGCGCTGATGACTGGTTCCCCGTGCGCGTCACCGCCAAGGTGCGGGACGGGGGCGATGTCTTCCTGTTCGACCTGGCCGACCTGGCGGGCGCCCCCCTGCCCGCCTTCCAGCCCGGCGCGCACATTGATGTGGCAGTGGGTGGGGCGGTGGACGGCCCCGGCCTGACGCGCCAGTATTCCCTGTACAGCGCGCCGGCCGATACCCGCCGCTACGGCATCGCCGTGCAGCGGGAGGCCGAGGGACGCGGCGGATCGCGCACCCTGTGCGACATGGTCGCGGCGGGCGATACCGTGCGCATCCGCCGGCCCCGCGCTCTGTTTACCCTGGCGGCGGATGCAACGTCGCATGTCATGATCGCCGGCGGCATCGGCATCACGCCCCTGCTGTCCATGGCGTCGCACCTGGCGGGGGAAGGCGGCGTCACGCTGCACTACCTGGTGCGCCGGCGCGACCGCGCCGCCTTGCTGGACGCCGCCCGCCAGGCGGTGGGACCGGATAACCTGCACCTGCACGTGACGGCGGAAACGGGGCGGCCCGATCTGGCCCGGCTGATCGGATCGCCAGCGCCGGGCCGCCATCTCTACCTCTGCGGCCCCGCCCCGCTGCTGGACGCGGCGACCGCCGCCGCCGGAGGCCTGGGCTGGCCGGAAAGCCATGTCCATCTGGAACGCTTCGCCGCTGATGCCGTGGCGAACGCCGGCGCCAACCGCCCTTTCCTGCTGCGCCTGCGTTCCACCGGTGCCGTCATCCCCGTCATGGCGGACCAGACGGCGGCCGAGGCCCTGGCCGGCGCCAATGTGGAACTGCCCATTTCGTGCGCCGAGGGGGTGTGCGGCGCCTGCATCACCGGTGTGCTGGACGGCACGCCGGAGCATCGCGACTGCGTCCTGACGGAGGCGGAGCATAAGGCGAACCGCCTGTTCACCCCCTGCTGCTCCCGCGCGGTCAGCGAGATGCTGGTGGTGGACCTTTAGGGCCCCAGCCTGGACCCCAACGCCGCAAGGTCCAACGGCGCCCCGCAGGTGGGGCGCCGTCGCCGTTTATGGGCCGGCCCTATTCCGCGAACTGACGGGCGGCAGTACCCTCCGTGCCCGCGCCAGGCGGCACCTGGAAATCGCCGTTGTCGTTATCAGCCAAGCCCGCCGACTGGCGATAGGCGCGCGGGGTGGTGCCATAACGGTCGCGGAAGGCCCGGCTGAAGTGCGCCGCCTCGTTGAAACCCCAGCGGAAGCAGATTTGGGAGATCCCCAGATGGGCGAAGGTGGGATTGATCAAATCATGCCGGCAGCGTTCCAGCCGGCGGTTGCGAACATAGCCGCTGAAGGTCTGGTCGACCTCCTTGAACAGCTTTTGCAGGTAGCGGGCGGAGCCACCATATTCGTTGGCCACGTCCTCCAGCGTCAGGTCGGGATCGCTGAGCCGCGTCTCAATGATCTGGCAGATGCGCTGCAGCGCCATGGAGCGGATGCCGGCCGACCCGCGCGCCGTCTGCACCTGCGGATTGTCGGCCAGGGCCGTCATCAGGAACTCCGACAGCGCCATGTCAATGGGTCGCAGCGGACCTTCGGTCAACGTGCCGAATGTTTCTGCCAAAGCCTTGAGCATTCCCGAAAGCACGTGCCCAATTCCTGACCGCCCCGGCAAATGCAAAACACCGAAAGATAGCGGCGTTATCAATCGAGGGTTGACCGCCGACTTGGGAATGAGAGCGTAAAGGACCTGGAATTTGGTGCTGAAGGACAACGAGGCGGGGATTCCCGTCTGGCCATAGATGATATCCTGCGGCGCCAGTTCCAGTTTACCACCCGGATGAGTCAAGGTGGCGCTTCCCTCGATCAAGACAATCAGCCAGACGGCGTCCACCTTCTTCATCAGGCGGCCGGATATTTCCTGCGGCGAGGAAGTGATGCGGGCGAATTCGATACCAAGAGGTGACTTGAGGCAAAACAATTTGGCGAAGAAGTCTTCGTCTTCCGGCAAATGGTCCAGTGGAAGCTTCAGTTTCTCCAGCGCATCGCGCCATACGTCGCGACGCTGCTCAACGGGGAACTGATCGGTGATCAAGTGCCATGCGGTCATCGGAACCCTCGCGCCCCCGTGTTGTCAGGCGACAGGCCGCCCCTGATAGGCGGCCGCGACTACCGGATTAAGCGCAACATCCATACCGTTAAGAATCAAAATCATTTAGCCGACAGGCGACCGCAAGCGCCAGGCACCGGTCCGGCAAGCCGTTGGCTCACGCATCGGCGATCGGGGATGCCAACGGGTCCGGCGGTTCCAGCGAGGCGGTGTCGGCGACCGGCCATTCCGCCATCAGCCGCCGTCGCCAGACGCGCGGCGCCTCACCGCTCTGCTTGTTGAAAAAGCGGGAGAAATAGGCCGGATCCTCGAAGCCCAGCTCATAGGCCACGGCGGCGATGGTCTGGCCACTGTAAAGGATCAGGCGCTTGGCCTCGGTCATGAGCCGGTCCTGGATCAGGCCGATGGCGGGCCGCCCGGTGACTGCCAGGCAGGCCGCGCGCAGGGTGGACGAGGAGGTGCGCAGCTCCGTCAGGTAAGCGTCCAGCGGCCGGTGGCTGCGGTAGTGCCGCTCCACCAGGGCGCGGAAGGCCGCCACCAGCGCCACCTGGCCGGAACGGCCGCCGGATGCCGCGCCCGTCACCTCGGCCGGCCCCGCCACCCGCAACAGGGCGGCCAACAGCAGCAGCATATGCCCCTCCGCCGCCGCGCGGTGGCCGGCACCCTGGCCGCGCATTTCATGCAGGATGCCATCGGCGGCGGTCAGCACGCCGGCGAAGGCCTGCCCCTGCCCCGCCATATCCAGGCAGGCGGGTTCCCGCGCCAGGACGGCAAAGGCGGGATCGCGCTGGGCCAGGCCGCGCAGGATGCGGTCCGACAGGGTGACGACCCAGCCTATGGTGCCGCGGGCGAAGGCGAAGCCGTGCACCACGCCGGCCGGCACCAGGATCAGGGTAGGCCCGTCGAAGGTCCAGGTGCGCTGGTCCGCCTGCACCCGCCCCCCGCCCTCGCGGATGGCCAGGAACTGCACCAGATCCCCATGCTGGTGCGGGCGGATGCGCCAGTCCACCAGGCTGCTGCGATCCTCGATCAGCTCCACATGCAGGAAGCGGTCCTCGGCCGTGGCCGGCGCCTCGCCATACAGCGAGAAGACAGGAATGTCCGGTCGGCTCATGACCGCCGCGTCGGCGTGGTGGAAAAATGCCAAGGATAGATCGATATGGCCAATAACATGTATCGATGAATTGGATAGTCAGGTTGCGGCGATCCGTGAGGCGGCCAGACGGTTATCTTGGGCGATTGTTGCGAAAAAATCCAATTTTTGTGAACCGCTGTCCATTCCGGGAGGCCTTGCCCACCCCTATCGTTCCGGGGTCGGCCGGCCTGATCCAGGCGGTCCAGGATAAAAACCCAGGCTCGGGAGGGCCCACGCTATGGTCGCAACACCCAAGATCCGCACCCAGGTCGGCATCATCGGCGCCGGTCCCGCCGGCCTGTTCCTGTCGGAACTGCTGCACAGGCACGGCATCGCCAGCGTCATTCTGGAATCCCGCACCCGGGAAGAGATCGAGGGCACCATCCGCGCCGGCGTGCTGGAGAACTGGACCGTCGACCTGATGAACCAGCTGGGCGTGGGGGAGCGCATGATGCGCGAGGGCCATTTCCATACCGGCATCACCCTGCGCTTCAAGGGGCAAAGCCACCATCTGGACATGGTGGAGCTAACCGGCGGCAAGAAGGTAACGGTCTATCCCCAGCATGAGGTGATCAAGGACCTGGTGGCCCACCGCCTGGCCCAGGGCGCCGAAATCCATTTCGGCGTGAGGGACGTGGCGCTGCACGACATCGTCACCGACCGGCCGTTCATCACCTACGCCCAGACCGACGGCACGCCCGCCGTGCTGACCTGCGACTTCATCGCCGGCTGCGACGGCTTCCACGGCCCCAGCCGCCAGGCCATCCCTGCGGCCCAGCGCAAGGAATTCCAGAAGATCTACCCCTATGGCTGGCTGGGCATCCTGACAGAGGCGCCGCCGTCCCACCATGAGCTGATCTACGCCCGCCATGATCGGGGCTTCGCCCTGCTGAGCATGCGGTCGCCGGAGATCCAGCGCCTGTACATCCAGTGCGATCCCAAGGACGACATCGCCCTGTGGCCCGACGCGCGCATCTGGTCGGAATTGCACCAGCGGCTGGAAACGGTGGACGGCTGGACACTGACCGAGGGGCCCATCATCCAGAAGGGCATCATCGCCATGCGCAGCTTCGTCTGCGAGACCATGCGCCACGGCCGGCTGTTCCTGGCGGGCGACGCCGCCCACATCGTGCCGCCGACCGGCGCCAAGGGCTTGAACCTGGCGGTGGCCGACGTGCTGGTGCTGTCCCGCGCGCTGGAAAAATTCTACGCCCAGGGCGATAGCGCCGGCCTGGACGCCTATGCCGCCACCTGTCTGGCGCGCATATGGAAGGGCGAGCGCTTCTCCTGGTACATGACCACGATGCTGCACACCGATGAGGCCGCCAGCCCCTTCGAGCATCGCATCCGCGAGGCCGACCTGGATTACGTCGTCAGTTCCCGCGCCGCCGCCACCGCCCTGGCCGAGAACTATGTGGGGCTGCCCATCTGACCCCCGCGATATGACCCACCCGACGCGGCGGCCACCCGGCCGTCGCGTTGTTCTTGACTCATAGCGTTGATATCAACGTAAATAGGTCATGTCCAAGACGCTCGACATCGCCGCCACGGCCCTGGGCGCCACGATGCCCGACGCCACCGTGCCCTATGCCACCACGCTGCATGTGCGCGACCATTGCCTGTGCCTGCATCTGCAGCGCGCCGCCCGCCGGGTGGCCCGGCGGTTTGACGAGGCCCTGCGCCCGGTGGGCCTGACCAACGGCCAGTTCTCGCTGCTCATGTCGCTCAACCGGCCGATGCCCGCCCGCCTGGGCCCGGTGGCCGAGGTGCTGGCGGTGGACCGCACCACCCTGACGGCGGCGTTGAAGCCGCTGGAGCGGGACGGCCTGCTGACCGTCACCGTGGATCCGGAGGACAGGCGCGGCCGCGTGCTGGCCCTGACCCCTGCCGGGCGCGACCGGCTGGCGGCGGCCTTGCCCATCTGGCGCACGACCCATGCGGAGGTCGAGGGCTGGCTGGGCGCCGGCGATACCGGTCAACCGGGCCCCGACCGCCTGCGGGCGGACCTGGCCGCCCTTTCCTGAACGGCAAAAACCGACGGAGGAGTTCGTGACCATGGATGCCCCCACTCTGATACCGGCCGACCAGTTGGCCCGCGACAATCCTGTGCGCTTCCCCAACGAAAGCGCCGAGTACCGCGCTGCCCGCACCGCCCTGCTGGCGGAGGAGATCGAGCTGCGCCGCCATCTGGAACGGGTGGCGGCGCAGCGCCGCGCCCTGCCACCCGGCGGCCCGGTCACCGGCGATTACCGCTTCGTGGGCGAGGATGGTGCCACCACCGACTTCGCCGGCCTGTTCGGGACCAAGGACACCCTGGTGCTCTACAGCTACATGTTCGGCCCCCAACGCCAACGCCCTTGCCCCATGTGCACCAACCTGCTGGGCGGTTGGGAGGGCAACGCCGCCGACATCGGCCAACAGGTGTCGCTGGCCGTCATCGCCCGCTCACCCATCGACAAGCTGCTGGCCTGGAAGCGGGAGCGCGGCTGGCGCCACCTGCGGCTCTACAGCGACGCCGACGGCGCCTACTCCCGCGACTATTTCGGTGTGCTGCCCGACGGATCGGAGGTCCCGGCGCTGAACGTCTTCACCCGGCGCGACGGCACCATCCGCCACTTCTGGTCGGGTGAGATGACCGGTGCCACCGCGGATCCCGGCCAGGATCCGCGCGGCGCGCCCGACCCGGCGCCGTTGTGGATGGTACTGGATTGCACACCCGGCGGCCGGCCGCCACACTGGTATCCCAAGCTGGATTACACGCCTCACGGGTAATTCGGCTGATACCGGAAGGACGGGTGCATTGGCGAACACACGGCGGGTTCTACTTCAACATCCTCCCGCCCCCAGCCGATGTCTGCCCCATGTCCCGTCCCCTCCGCCACGCCGCCACCGGCCTGTTGCTGGCCTTGGTGCTGACCCAATGCGCCCTGACCGCGGTAGTGCGGAACGAGCCGCCGCACCTTGCGCAGAAGGCACGATGACGACAGCCCCGCCCACGTTATCGTAAAGCCCTCCCCGTGGTTGACGAGGCTGGCC
Source organism: Nitrospirillum amazonense (assembly GCF_007828035.1). GTDB lineage: Bacteria > Pseudomonadota > Alphaproteobacteria > Azospirillales > Azospirillaceae > Nitrospirillum > Nitrospirillum amazonense. The sequence continues at coordinate 150,817 of NZ_VITV01000007.1, forward strand.
GGATGGACATCGACACCCTGGAAGACCTGCTGGCCACCGGCATGGTCCGCGACGCCCGCCTCACCGCCATGGACTGGCGCGACCTGGACGCTGCCGGCTGCCAGTTCGAGAACTGCGTGTTCGAGGACGTGCGCTTCACCGCCGTCGACTTCAGCGACGCCCGCTTCCACGATTGCCAGTTCATCCGCTGCCGCCTGTCGCACGCCAAGCTGCGCGACGCGGTGCTGGAGGAGTGCCGCTTCATCGACCCGGAGGACAAGACCGCCGGCTGCACCCTGGCCTTTAGCGACCTGCGGGCCGCCCGCCTCAGCCGCTGCGACCTGTTCGAGGTGGAGGCGGAGGGCTGCACCTTCCTCGGCGCGCGCTTTCACCTGGTGGACTTCCACCACGCGCTCAGTCGTACGCAGACCTTGCATCGCGCCACCTTCCGCGACTGCACCTTCGAACTGGCCGACCTGTCACGGCTATCGCTGCGCGACGCCGTGATCACCCGCTGCCGCCTGCGGGAAACCGACCTGCACGCCACCGACCTGACGGACGCGGATCTGCGCGACAGCGACCTGTTCCAGGCCATCGTCACCGACGCCAAGCTGGATGGCGCCGACCTGCGTGGGGCGGAGGTCAGCGGCCTGGATATCCGTCAGTTGGCGGGATACAGCGGCTTGAAGATCGCGGGCGACCAGCAGCACCTGCTGCTCGCCGCCGCCGGCATCGAGGTGTGCGGAGACGGTGCCTGATCTGCCCCCTCGGCGACGCCATCCGCCGCTGGCCGGCCAGTACGAGCAGTTCCCAAATACTTCCTCTATTTAACGCATTAACCCTTTTGGGGATGTGCTAAAAGCACCCCAGGGGCAGATGCCCACACGGGAATGGGTGTGGGCCCAGCGGGGGGAAGAATTGCAAACGAAGAGCTTTCACTTCGGTGAGTGGCTAGTCGATGCGCAGACCTGCACATTGAGGCAAGACCGGGGGAGTCATGAGTCCGCCCTGCAGACCTTGAAGGTCGAGCCGCGGGCCATGGACGTCCTGCTGGCCCTGTGTGAGCGCTCGGGCCAGATCCTAAGCGCGGAAGACCTGTTGCACCTGTGCTGGGATGGTCTGGCGGTAGGGGAGAACCAGGTTCATAAGGCGATCACGCAGTTGCGCAAGCTGCTGGGCGATACCGCCGGTGACCCCAGGTACATCGAAAACATCCGCAAACGCGGTTACCGCACCGTGGCCACGGTCACCCCCGTCGCAGCGGATGGCAAGACAGCCGTCCTGGACATGTGGATCGACACCTCGCCCTTCGTCGGCCTGGACGCCTTCGATGAGAGGCACGCGGCCGTGTTCTTTGGCCGGGACACGGCGACCGCCCAATTGCGCGCGACCGTGGCCGCCCAGGTCGCCGGCGGGCACGACCTGGTACTGATCCTGGGGCCCAGCGGCAGCGGCAAGACATCGCTGGTGCAGGCGGGCCTGATTCCGTCCCTAAGGTCGCGGGACCGGCTTTTCCCCTTGCTCGGTACCAGCGTCCTGGATCTGGGCGATGTCCAGGACATTCCCCTGCCTCTGGCCGTCGGCGGCGCTCTGCTGGACCTGGAAGTTGACGGACGCCCCCTGCTGCAGGGGCTGAGCGCCGACGCCATCGGAACGGCCCTGACCGGGGTTGACCGCCCCCTGTTCCTGGACGAAGCGATCGGCCCCCCTCGGGACGGCCGGGCCATCCTGTTCATCGACCGCCTGGAAGCGGTGTTCCATGACGCCACCGTTGGCGAGGCGCAGCGGTTGCAGTTTTTTACCGCGCTGGGTCATTTGGCGCGCAGCGGACATATCCTGGTCATCGCCGCTTGCCGCAACGATTTCTACCCTGACGTCGCCGGCGAACCGTTGCTGATGGCCGCCAAAGCCCGAGGGGGACATTTCGACCTGGGACCGCCCACGCGGGCCGAGATTATCCACATGATCAGGTTGCCCGCCATCGTCGCCGGTCTTCGTTTCGGTACCGATCCGGAAACCGGTGAGCGGTTGGACGACATGCTGTGCGACGCGGCGGCGGACCAGCCGGATGCCCTGCCCCTGCTGCAATACACGCTGCACGAACTCTACCTGCAACGCAGTACCAGCCGCGAACTGACGATCGCCGGCTATCGCGCCCTGGGTGGCCTGGGTGGTGCCATCGGCAGGCGGGCCGACGCCACGCTGGAGGGGCTTCCCGCCACCAGCCGGGCCGCCCTAAGCCGCGTCCTGTCGCTGGTCGTCACCGTGGGCGCCAGCGACGAGGCGGCGCGTAGCCGGCGCATCCCCTGGAGCGCCCTGGCCACACCTGAGGAACGGACCCTGGTCGACACCTTCGTGCGGCAACGGCTGTTCGTCTCACAAGTCTATGACGGTGAACCGGTGTTCGGTGTCGCCCATGAGGCCATGCTGCGGCAATGGCCTCGGGCCGCCGCCTGGATCGCTGACCACCGTCGCTTCCTCAAAGCCCGCAGCCGAATGGAGGAGGCGGCGAAGCGCTGGACGGCGGAGGGGCGCCGCGTCGATCTGTTGCTGCCCCGGGGCCAGCAACTGGAAGAGGCGCGGGAATTGGCCGACTTCGCCCCCATACCCCTGGATGCCGGGGTGCGCGCCTACATCGACGCCTCGGCGGCGCGGGCACGGCAGGCCGAACGACGGCGCCTGGTGGCCATGGCCAGCTTCGCCGTCATCGCCGTCATCGCGGGCACGCTGGGCCTGGTGGCCCATCAGGCGGAAAAGGCGGCAGACCAACGCAAGCGCCAGGCCGTGGACCTGATGAACTTCATGGTCGGCAACTTCGCCGACAAACTACGCCCTTTGGGCCGACTGGATCTGCTGTCGGACATCGGGGAAAAAGCCCTGAGTTATTTCAGTCAAGAAAACTTGTCATCACTCACCGCAGAAGACCGAAACCAGCAGGCGCGTGCCTTGCAAACCTTGGCCGAGGTGGCGCGATCGCGCGGCGACCCGAAAAGCGCGCAGGTGGCCTTGGCCAGGGCGAAAAGCTTACTTGATACAAATTTGGCAGAGGGCCTGGAAAGCCAGGAGCTGCTGAAGGACCTGGGCGCCGATGCCTTCTGGATGGGCCAGATCAGTCTGGACCAGCGTGACGTGGCGCAGGCCGAGACCTTCTTCCTGGACTATGAACGCTATAGCCAACGCATGGTGGCGCTGGCTCCCGACGATGTCGACGCGTGGATCGAACTGTCGTACGCCCGCACCAATTTGGGATCGACGGCCCAAGCGCGGGGCGACACCCAGGCGGCCCGGACGCTGTTCGAATCGTCCCTCGCCCTGAAACGCCGCGCCCTGGAGCGCCGCCCCGAAGACCGCAATCTGCGCAGCGGCATCGCCAACACCCTGTCATGGTTGGGATCGGCCAATGAGACGGAGGGGGAGTTGCGGGAGGCGCTCTCTTTCTTCGGCCAGGAGAAAGAGCAGTTCCAGTCCCTGCGGGCCACGGCACCGTCGGAACTGCTATGGACCTTCCGCCTGGTGACGTCGCTGTATCGCCGGGCGCGCCTGCTGTACGCGCTGGGTGATCTGGATGCGGCCGCCGAAGAGCTTGGCCAGGCGCAGTCCCTTATCCAAGACCTGACGGCCCGCGACGCCAGCAATCAACTTTGGCAACAGACGCAAATCAAGCTCCGCGTGTTCGCGGCCGAGATTCTGAATGGCCGTCAGAAGTTTGACGAGGCTTTGGTCATTCTCCGCGCGAACGCCGGCGTATTGGCGCAATTCGCCCGGAGTTCAGGGACGGCGGAATGGCAGTTGGCCGAAACCGACAACCAACTTCATGTCGCGGGAACTTTACTTCGCTTGAACCGGATAGATGAGTCGGTCCACGCCGTGGAATCCGCCTTGGGCAAACTACGCATCATGCCTGAGGACCGGCAACAGGACCTGAATTACCGCCAACAAATGGCACGCGGTTTGCTGCAAAAAGCAATGGCCCATATCGCCAGAAACGAAAACGACTTGGGGAAAAAGTCATGCGAAGAATCCTTGCCCCTTTCTCGTTATCTTATTGAGAACAATCAAAAGAGCTATTATAATATAGACACTTGGATTCGCGTTAATTTATGCATCGACAATGGGGCTTCTGTTTTAGATAACATCTCCAAGCTCGAAAAAATTGGATACCGCGATCCCAGTTACTTATATTTTCTCTCTCAGTTTAAAAAATGAGGAAACCGCGATGGCCACGACTGTCATTCCGATCACTGTCACGATTACGCCCGATGAGGCCGGTTACACCTGGACGTATGATGGCCCCGGCGTCGATCCGTCGAGCGGCAATATCACGCTTTCGGATCAGAATCCGACCCAGATCGTCTATCAGTTGGCCGATGGCCTGCAAGACACCTACAATCTCGTCTTCGCCAATTTGTCCCCGGCCCATTGCGTGACCGCTCAGGTGACCCAGATCACTTATGGTGATTCAGTGATCACGATCGATGACGCGAATGTCTGGGGTGCCACTGGTCGCCAGCCGTTTGGCTTCATCCTGGTCGCCCGGCTGAACGACGATACCGGGACGGCCATTCTCAGCCCCGATCCGGAGGTCGACAACAATCCGCCAAGCCGTCCGCCTGCGGAATGAAATAATGCGATCCCTGCCTCCGGTGTCACCGGGGGCAGGGATCGCATGAACGCGAGCTTTTCCGATGCGGCAACATTGGACAGCGAATAAACCGGGACCGACGGGGGGGACTATCGCGTCAGCACGGAATCAGTCTGGAACCCAGCGCAATACCGGTTCGGCGAACTCGATGCCGGCCATGGCATCAGCCCAGTCTGCCAGGCGCTTAAGACCAACGGTGGCCCATTCGGCCGATGTGCCGGCATCGATCACGGCACGCACCTGTCGACAGTCGTTCCGTACCACCGCCAAGGCGTCCATAGCGGACGACCGCGGGGCGGTGGTTTCGACCAGCCTGTCAATCAACAGCGCCAACTGGGCGGCCTGACGTAGCGCCGGCCCAGCGCCAGCCCACCACTCCAGCGCCAAGCCCATCGTCGCCAGGGTGTCCACCGGAATGGGCGCAGGCTTGGCGGTGGCTAGTCCGACCTGGGCGGCACCGCGCAACAATAGGCCCGCCTCTTCGCTCCCCTCGGCCCCAGCCAAGCCGATGTTGGTGATGGCGACCGCAATGGGCCCGCCCTGGGCCAGCAGGCCTTCCGTCAGGCCCTCCGAGACCGCGTCCAACTGACCATCCACCATGGTCACCATGGCCCGGAAGTGCGCGAGATCCGCCTCCGCCGCCGGACCTGATTGGCTGGCGATGCGCTGCAAAGGGCCGATATAACTGGCCCCGAACGCCAATTGGTTGACCACCCCATCGCAGAGGGCGCAGATGGCTGGCCCTGCGGCCCCCGGCCGGGTGATGAGGGCCCGGTAACTTCCCTGGTCGCTCCGCCCTTCCCGGACCAACTGCCGGCAGTTCAGCGCCAGGGCGATGATGCCGTGGCCGACCAGGCCCTGGTGAAACCCTTTCCACAAGGTGTTCTGCCAAAACCGATATTCGGTCGCCAAGCCCGGCGCCTGCCGGGCGACGACCCCCGGCAGCCGGCCGTTTCTGAGAGCACTGAGGCAGCGGGCGAGCGCGATCAGCCGGTTGCACAGGTCCAGGATGGGAAGCGCCATGCCGCTCATGAGGGCACCGCTCATAAAGGCAGGGACGGCAGCCGAACCATACCACCGTCTGGCGTCATGCGGTGAAGGTCCCCCTTGCCGTCACAGTGGTAGGCCACGTCCGTGTCACTGGCGAAGACGGCCGTCGCTTCCGAGGTCACATAGGTTCGGCACGGCGGCTGCACCCTCGTATCAATATGCCAGAGGGCCCCCGCCCCGGAGGCGATGCCCAACTGCTCACCGGTCGACAACTGGGCGATGGCGTTAACGCAGGCCCCCACCTGCCGGGGGGGGCCACCAGCCAGCGCGTCGTAAAGGTAGGCACGGTTGTCGGCATCCACCATGCCCAGCTTGTTGCCATTGGCCCGGATCGACAGATAGGCGGCGCGCCCCACCCGCCCCCAATTCTGTCGGGCGGGATTGTAGCGGTAGAGCGTCTGGCTGTTGTTGGTCAGGGCGAAGACGACGCCGCCCGCGACGGCGATCTGGGCGGCGACATCCGGTCCCGGCAGCATGGGCAGGGCTGTCCAACTTTTGCCCATGCCGTTGTAGCGGTGCACCCGCCCGTCCCCCGCGGCCTGATTCACCGCGTAGATCGTCCCCTGCCCTACGGCGACGCACGACGCGGGGAAGGCGGAGATGGTGGTCCAGACCTGGGTGAAGCGATCATACAGCTTCACATGATAGCTGGAGGGAGCCCCGGCGTCGGATTGAACGGAGGCGACCGGCGCGCCGTCGATCGCCACCAGATCATAACCGTCGCTGACACAACTCAGGGCCGTGACCTGCATATCGGTCCAGCCGGGCGCCGACGGCGAATGATGGTACATCCGCCCCGAGGCGGCGATGCGGAAAACGTCGTCCCCTGCCACGGCGACGGTGGACGGCGCGCTGAGATGCGTGGGCGAGGGCCACAGGTACAGGGACAGCGCATCGGACAGGCCCGCATCGGCCATGGCGGCGCCCCACTCCCCCCGCGCCGCCGAGAGATCATCGTCGTCCAGCGCGGTCGACACCTCGGACGGCAAGCGCCCCAGCAGCCAGGCCAGCGCCGCCAATTCCTCCTGCGCGGCCTGCACCATGGGCGCCACGCCCATCAGCTGGACCCGCATTCCGGCCAGGAGCATCGCCGCGGCCTGCTCCTGCCGCCACCGGTCGAGCTTGACCTCGATCAGCGCCTCAAGCTTGCCAAGCTGGCCTTGGAGGAAGGGCAGGTCGATGGCGCCGTTGTGCGTACCGACAACCCCACCGGGGATCATCGACCAGCCCAAGGGATTCCAGCACATCGTCAATCCCACCACCCCCACGGCCACGGAGGAGGCGCCGCCCAGGCCGGCGTCAATGATGCGGCTGGTCTCGGCCGCGATGCAGGCCTGGGCATGGTGGACGGCCATGGTCATGGCCTTGGCCTCGCCACCGTGGGCCGCCAACAGTTGCCCAAGCACACCGGCTTGGGCGGCGGCCGCCAAGGCCGTAGCGGTGGTCGCCAGCCATTGCCCCTGCTGGGTGACCATGCCGAGCAGGGCGGAGACCGCTTCGCTCCGTCGCCGGACGGCCCTTTCGCACGCCTTCAGGGGATGGGCGCAAGGCAACCGGCCGGCACCTTGGCCGGACCGCCCCGCCAGGGCGTCGTCCAGAACACGGGTCATGTCCGCCAGCAGACGCGGCAACGACGCCAATTGGGAAAAGACGCTGGGCAGTTCGGCGCCCCGCCGGGGCGTGATCCAGGTCCCGGCCTGCGCCTGAAACGTCGCGAACTGATCCCGGAAGGCATCATACGACGCTTGTGGTGACGGCACCCCGGATTGCGGGAAGGGGGATTGCGGTACGGGATAGGCGTCCCCGAACAGAATGGCCGGCATCGACGCCTGCGTCAGTGCGAAAAGATAGCTGCTGGCCGCCGCCAGGCTGAAGGTCGCGGCCGTGGTCCGCTCCGCCAACGTCTGGGCAATGCGGCCCAGTCTGGTCGCGGCCGGCTTGCGCGCCGGCAACCGGGCATGGACACCAGGGCCAACCAATATGCGGCGCCCCAGGGTCGCCTCGGGCGTCATGATGGCCGGCATCGTCGCGTTCATGCCCAATTCCCCTCCGCTGCAGTCCCTGCCGCTTCCCAAGGAAAGCTGACCGATGGAGGTTAAGTCGGCTGTTCGCGCGCCAGTCCTTCTGAAATTCTTCTCTATGATAACAAGTTGATTTTATTAATGATTTTTCAGGGCAGAAAATCATGCAAAAAAGGCCCGGTCGGGCGGACCGGGCCTTTCCAGCACCTCGAAGAAAAACGGTCAGCAGTCGAAGAACACCGTTTCCTTGTCGCCCTGCAAATGGACGTCGAAGCGGAAGGTGGGCACGTCCGATCTTCCCTGGCCCCCGGCCTGGCGCGCTGCGATCAGGGTCTGGCGGCGGTTCACCAGCTCGATGGACAGCAGCGCCGGATCGGCGGCGTTGGCCTCGGGCCGGTCATCGAAATAGATGCGGGTGTGCAGGTGGATGTTGATGCCGCGCGCGAACAGCAGCAGGGAGCAGTGGGGCGCCTGCGGCCGGCCGTCGACCCAGGGCGTGGCGCCCGGGCGGATGGTCTCGAATCCCCACAAGCCCGTCTGCGGGTCGGCGCCCACCCGGCCCCAGCCCCGGAAGCCGGGTGCGTTGTAGGTGCCGCTGCCGTCGGCCTGCCACAGCTCCAGCATCACGTCGCGCAAGGGGTGGCCGGAGCCATCCCACACCACGCCCTCGATGCGAATCTGCTCGCCCGGCACGCCACCGCCCGCCAGGACGTGCAGCTTTTCCTGGGTGCGCAGGTTCAGGCCGGCGAAATGCGGCAGGCAGCCGATGTGGACATAGGGGCCGCCGGTCTGCGAGGGGGTTTCCTTCAGGTACTGGACAGGCATGGCTCAGTTCCCTTCCGGCCGGTTCTCAAAGAAGGTGGAGCGGCGGCCGCGCAACACGATGTCGAAGCGGTAGACCAGGCTGTCGAAGGGCACCATCTCGTTCATGTCCAGTTTGGCCACCAGCATGTCCACCGCCGCCTTGTCACGGATGGTGCCGATGATGGGGCACAGCGGGATCAGCGGGTCGCCCTCGAAATACATCTGGGTCACCAGGCGCTGGGCGAAGGCGTTGCCGAACAGCGAGAAATGGATGTGCGAAGGGCGCCAATCGCTGTTGTGGTTCATCCAGGGATAGGGCCCCGGCTTGATGGTGCGGAAGAAATAGCGCCCGTCGTCGTCGGTGACGCAGCGGCCGCAGCCGCCAAAATTGGGGTCCAACGGCGCCAGGTAGCGGTCATTGCCATGGCGGTAGCGGCCGCCGGCGTTGGCCTGCCACACCTCGACCAGGCTGCCCTTCACCGGGCGCCCCATCTCATCGACCACGCGGCCGTGGACGATGATGCGCTCACCAATGGCTTCGCCGCCGGTGGTGATGTAATTGCGGATCAGGTCGTTGTCCAAAGGGTCCAGGTCGCCGTGGCCGAACACGGGGCCGGTGCGCTCACCGATCGATTGGCGCAGGGACACCAGCGCCTTACCGGGGGAGCGCAGCACGGATGTCTTGTACGGCGGCGTGAAGGCCGGCGGATGCCAGGCACGGTCGCGCCGGGTGAATTCTCCAGTATCGCTACTCATCTCAGGTGCCGTCCTCCCGGGATTGGTTCTTGAGAGGGGGCACGATGCGGCGCCCCCATCTTTCACCCCCACCCTAGACCAATCGATAGTCCTGAAAATCCCATGCATGGGCATATAATCCATCGATACGATTCATGGATAAGCCGAGGCCAGCGTGGGCAGCTTCGATCATCTGGGCGTGGACGGCCACCTGCTGCGCCTGTTCGTGACGGTGTATGAGGAGGGGTCGGTCTCGGCCGCCGCGCGGCGGCTGGACATGGCGCAGTCGGCCGTCAGCCACGCGCTGAACCGGCTGCGCCGCCTGGTGGGCGACCCCTTGTTCGTGAAGTCCGGACGGCGCATCGTCGCCACCCAGCATGCGGAGCGCCTGGTACCCCAGGCGCGACTGCTGATGGACGGGCTGAAGGCCCTGACGGCCGGCGATGGCTTTGACCCGGCGCAGGCCCGCTTGTCCTGGACGGTGGCGGCCAACGACTTCCAGCGCGACCTGCTGCTGCCCCGTTTCTACACCCGGGCGGCGGCGCAGCTGGCCGACCTCCGTCTGCAAGTCATCCCGTCCGGCCGGCCCACCAGCGAGATGCTGAGGGAGGCGCGCTGCGACCTGCTGATCTCCCCCGCCCCGCCGGAGGGGCTGGACATCATCCAGAAGCGGCTGTTCGACGACCGCTACGTCTGCGTCTTCGACGGCGCACGGCGGGTTGCCCCCACCAGCGCCGCCGCCTTCCTGGCCGGGCGCCACGTCACCGTGGTCCACCCCTCGGCCGACCCGCTGAACTTCGACAAGGCGCTGGAGGGGCTGGGCATCCACCGCGACGTGGTGGTAACGGTCGCCAACTTCTCCGGCCTGGCGCCCTTCCTGCGCGGCACCGACCTGGTCGCCTGCGTTCCCAGCCGACTGCACGGCCTGGAACTGCGGGAGTTCCAGGCCGCCCCCCTGCCCGCCGACCTGCTGGCCGCCGCCCCGCCGGGCACGGACACCCTGCGCATGTACATGGCCTGGCACCTGCGCGGCCAGCACGACCCCGCCCAAGCCTGGCTGCGCGGGCAGCTGGAGGCGGTGGCGCGGGAGATGGGGGACGATGCCTAAGCTGCCGGGGCCTCGAGAGCCGCGAATACCTCCGCCGCCTGGTGGAAAGCGGTGTTGGCGGCCGGCACGCCGCAATAGATGGCGCTCTGCAGGATCACTTCCTTGATCAGGTCCTTGGACACGCCGTGCTGCAGAGCGGCGCGGACGTGCATCTTGAACTCCTCCCCCCGGTTCAGGGCGATCATCATCGCCAGGGTCAGCAGGCGGCGGGTGGGGTGGTCGATCGCAGGCCGCGTCCAGATTTCCCCCCAGGCATAGCGGGTGATGAGGTCCTGAAACTCGGTGTTGAACTCGGTGCGGCCGGCCAGCGCGCGGTCGACATGGGCCTCCCCCAGCACGGACTTGCGGGTGGCGAGGCCCAGGTCGAAACGGTCTTGCTCATCCATGGGTCTGCTCCTCAGGCCAGGAAATCGATCAAGGCGGCGGTAAAGGCCTGCGCCTGCTCGACATTCGACAGATGCGCGGCCTCCAGCATCACCAGTGTGCTGCCCTTGATGCCGGCGTGCAGTTCCTGCGCCTTTTCCGGCGGCGTGGCGGGGTCCTGGGTACCGCCGATGACCAGGGTGGGCACGGTGATGGCAGCCAGTTGCGGCCGCTGATCCATGTCGCGGATTGCGGCGCAGCAGCCGACATAGCCCTGCGGCTTGGTGGCCAGCAGCAGGCGGCGCACCCGGTCCACGGCATCCGGCTGGGCGGCCACGAAGCCGGGGGTGAACCAGCGCTGGATCACCGCCTCTGTGACGGCCGCCATGCCCTGGGCGGCCACCAGATCCATACGACCCTGCCAGCTTTCCGCCGGGCCCATGTAGGCGGCGGTGTTGGCCAGCACCAGACGATCCAGCCGATGGCCGGCGTTGATGCCCAGCCACTGACCCACCATGCCGCCCTTGGACAAGCCGCAGAACCGGACGCGATAAATGTCCAGCTCATCCAGCAGGCCCAGCACGTCCTGGCCCAGCCGCTCCATCGTATAGGGTCCGGCCGGCGCGTCGCTGGCGCCGTGGCCCCGGCTGTCATAACGGATGACGCGGTAGTGTTGGGCCAGGGCCGCCATCTGCGGTTCCCACATCGCGATGGCGGTGCCCAACGAATTGGACAACACCAGGGGCGGCGCATCGGCGGGACCGTCGATGCGGTAGCTCAGATTGCAGCCATCATCCAAGGTGATCAGGGGCATGGCGCGGTTTCCTCATGCGTCACGGGAAAGGGTGCGGGCGGCCAAGGCCCGGCGGACGAACTGCGGCGCCATGCCCAGATAGCCGGCGGGGTCCAACGCCGCCGCCAGCTGGGCCGGCGACAGGTGGGCCGTGACCTCCGGCAGGGCGGCCAGCACGTCGCCCAGGCTGCGTTTCTCGGCCACGGCCAGGCGGCTGGCCCTTTCCACCAGGCTGTGCGCCGGGCCCCGGCCCAGGGCCTGCCCCAACGCCATGACCACCGATTCCGACATCAGCAGGCCGCGGGTGACATCCAGGTTGGCGCGCATACGGGCAGCATCCACTTCCAGCCCGGCCATGGTGTCGGCCATAACGCGGAGGCTGCCGCCCACCAGGCGGAAGATTTCCGGCAAGGTTTCCCACTCCGCATGCCAGCCGCCCAGGCCGCGCTCCTGCTCCTGCGGCAGGGCGGCGAACAGGGTGGCGACCAGGGGCGGTACGCGGGTGGCGGCGGACAGCGCAACGGCGCAGGCCACGGGATTGCGCTTGTGTGGCATGGCGGATGACCCGCCCTTGCCGGCCTCCGCCGGTTCGAACGCCTCGCCCACCTCGGTCTGCATCAGCAGCGACAGGTCGCGGGCCATCTTGCCCAGCGCGCCGGCCACCAGGCCCAGCGCCGCGCCCAGCGCCGCCAGCCGGTCGCGGTGGCCGTGCCAGGGCAAGTCGGGCAAAGTCAAATCCAGGTCAAGCGCCAGGGCTGCCGCGACATCCAGCCCCCGGTCCCCCAGGGCGGCCAGGGTGCCCGCGGCGCCACCGAACTGCAGTACCAGGCAGTCCTGCCCGGCCGTGGCCAAAGCCCGCCGGGCGCGACCGACGGCGGCCATCCAACCCGCGGCCTTCAGGCCGAAGGTGGTGGGCAGGGCCTGCTGCATCCAGGTGCGCGCGGCCAAGGGCGTCTCGGCATGGGTCGCCGCCAGACGGGCCAAATGCCCCTCCAGGATGTCCAAGTCCTTGTCCATCAGCGGCAGGGCCTGGCGGATTTGCAGCACCAGGCCGGTGTCCATGATGTCCTGGCTGGTGGCGCCCCAATGAACGAACCGGCTGGCGTCGGGATCAGTCGCCGCCACACGCGCTGTCAGCGCCTTGACCAGGGGAATGGCGGTGTTGCCGGCCTTGGACGCGGCATGGGCCAGGCCATCCAGGTCGAAACGGTCGGCCCGGCAGTGGGCGGCGATGGCGGCATCGGCACCCAGGGGAATGATGCCCAGCCCCGCCTCCGCCCGGGCCAAGGCCGCCTCAAAGTCCAGCATGCCCTGCACGGTGGCGGTATCGGTGAACACCGCGTCCACCGCCCCGCCCCGGAACAGCGGGTCCAGCAATCCAGGCATCTCTCATTCCTCCCCGCCAATCTTGAAGGCGGTGGCCACGATAGCATCGGATCGGCAGGAATGAGCCATGCCACGCATCAGGAACAGCTGTGCATTTGCGAACAAATGTTCGACAGACGAACATCATAGCGATGCCGTGGCCAGCCCCGGGTTCTCGACGTTGTTTGGCCCCACCGTCTCGGGCATAAAGGAACTGACGCTTCCCTTGTTGATCAGACCTTTGGCGACCGACGCGCGCCAGCCCGACAAAGGCGAGCCGGATGTGTGGTTAGGATGTCTTTGAGTGCGTGACCTGTTTCGCCGTATCGCCCGCCAAGTCGCTTATCGCAGCCGCCTGCTGATCACACGCACGGCCGATTACGCCGAGTTGCTGCTTTTCCCCCCACCCCGCGCGGTGGGCCGCATCGAGAAAAGCTGGACCGGCCAAGTGCCGCTGGAGGGCGCAGCCCGGGTGGCCGTGTTCATGCACTTCGCGCGGACCGATACCATCGCCCCCTATGTCCGCTATCATGTCCGCAAGCTGCGGGAAGCGGGCTTCGCCGTGGTCTTCGCCAGCAACACGCCCTGCCTGAGCGACCAGACGGTGGCGCCCCTGCTGCCGGACGTGGCACTGGCCTTTTCCCGCCAGAACATCGGCTGGGATTTTGCCGCCTATCGCGAGGCCATCTCCTTGGTGCCGGCGTTGGAAGAGCGCGAGATGCTGCTGATCACCAACGACAGCGTCTTCGGCCCCCTCTATGACCTGGAACCCCTGATCGCCCGCGCGACACCGGCCGAAGCCGACATCTGGGGCAGCACCGACAGCTGGGAGCGCCATTATCACCTGCAAAGCTTTTTCCTGCTGTTCCACCAGCGGGCGTTGCGCTCCGAAGCGTTCCGGCGGTTCTGGGATGGCGTCCGCTGCTTCCGCCGCAAGCATTGGATCATCGAGAAATATGAGATTGGGTTGACGCGGATGCTGCAGGACGGCGGGCTGCGCTGCAAGGCGCTGTTCCCCTACAACACCGTCACCGAAACATTCATGCGCTCCCATACGCCGCGAACCGCACCGCCCAAAGCGGACAGGACATCGCCGGCCGCGTACGCGCAAATGCTCGCCAACCGCATCAAGGCTTCCATTCCCATCAACCAGACCCATTTTTTCTGGTACGAGCTGACGGTGGGACTGGGCTTTCCTTTCATCAAACGCGAATTGCTGCAGAAGAATCCGGCCAACATTCCCAATGTTGGTGATTGGGAACACGTCGTATCCAGGGTTTCCAACTATGATACCGGCCTGATCCGCGAGCACCTTTCACCACGGTAACGTAGAAGTAGCGACGTTTCTTTCATGCACCGACCTGCCGGGTTTGGAGCCTGCGTGATAGTCGACAGCTTTGCTTTCAGAACGCCAGCGTATCGCCTATAATGGGTATTCAAGGCGGGGGATTTATCGGTTTCATGTCTGACACGTTCCTTAAGATGCTCAAGAAGGGTGTCCGACTGCCGATGCTGTTGGTCGATGGCGCGGATTTGGCGCGCTGCCTGGCGACTCCCGTCCTGCCCCGGCTGGCCACGGTCAAAGCCAGCCTTCCCGGCCACTTGCCGCTGGGCGGGGCCCGCAAGGTTGCCGTCTTCAACCATTATGACCAACGCGGCATCGTTCACGACTATGTCGTCTATTTCGTCGCCAAGCTGGCGGAGGCCGGCTATGCCGTCATCTTCGCCAGCAACTGCCCCAAATTGTCGGCCAAGGAAACCGGCAAGGTGCTGCCGCATGTCGCCTGGGTGCTGAAACGGCGCAACATCGGCTGGGACTTCGGCGCGTTCAAGGACGCCATCGCCCTCATCCCCGACCCCGGGGCCCTGGACCAGCTGTTGATCACCAACGACAGCATCTATGGCCCCCTGCAGGATCTGACGGAGGTGGTCCGCCAGGCGGACCCGGCCCAGGCGGGTATCTGGGGATTGACCGACAGCTGGGACCGCCACTTCCACCTACAGAGCTATTTCCTGATTTTCCATCACGCGGCGCTGAAGCATCCCAGCTTCCTGAAGTTCTGGAAGAAGGTTCGTTATTACCGGCGCAAGCGCTGGGTCATCCGCGATTATGAAATCGGCATGACGCGCTTCTTCCTGCGTGCCGGCATCCAGTGCCGCGCCCTGTTGCCCTACCGCAGCGTGGTTTCAGAAATTTCGAAGCCGCTGAACGAGGCGCTGGACCGGTCCAAGCAGCAGGACGCCGTGGTCGACAACCATGGCAACAGCCAAGGGCAGATCCTGCCCTATCTGCGCCAGCTGCAAAAGGCCATCAACCAGGGACGGCCCCTGAACCAGACCCACTATTTCTGGGATTACCTGGTGGCCCGCAAGGCCAGCCCGTTCATCAAGCGTGATCTGCTGCAGCGCAATCCCGTTGGCATCCCCTGCGTGCAGCGCTGGGAGGAGGTCATCCGCGCCTCCTCGCCCTCATACGACACCAGCCTCATCCTGCATCATCTGCAGCTGTCGATGCGCAACCGGGTGCATTAAGAGGGCGGGTGCATTGAGGGGGCAGGTGCGTCCCTGTCAGCGGACCTCACCATGGAAGGCGCGGGCCTCCAGGGCCTCCACCACCTGCGGCGCGCGGGGGTCGCCCGCCTTGGCCGCCCGGCGAGCCCACTGCAGCGCCGTTTCCACGCCCGCCGCGCCGTCATGGGCGGCGATCAGCTCGGCCAGGGTGCTCATGGCTTCACCGCTGCCGGCAGCCGTGGCCCTTTCCAACCAAGCCCTGGCCTCCGCCACGGCGGCGTCCCGTTGCGCCCCATGCGCTTGGCCCCCATGCCCCTGGGCCAGGAGCATGCGCGCCAGATTGACCTGCCCCGGCACGTGCCCCTGTTCCGCCGCCCGGCGCGTCCAGACCAGGGCGGCGGCATCGTCTTGCGGCAAGCCAGCCCCGGTGGCATAGGCGCGCCCCACCCGGAACTGGGCCGACGCGCTGCCCTTCTCCGCCGCCTGGCCGTACAGGATCATGGCCTGGGCCTCATCCTTTTCCAGGCCATAGCCGTGATAGTGCAGGACACCCAGGTTGTAGAGGGCGTCGGCATGGCCGGCGTCAGCCGCCATGCGGAAATACTGGGCGGACTTGGCATAGTCCTGGGGAACGCCCTCGCCCCCCAGGTGACAGATGCCCATACGGAACTGGGCCGGAACGAAGCCGCTATCGGCCGCCTTGGTGAACCATCGCACCGCTTCGAACACATCCTTGGGCAAGCCACGCCCGCCGGCGTAGGCCAGCCCCAACGCCATTTGCGCCCCGGCATGGTCGCGGTCGGCCGCCGCCTGGTACCATTGCGCCGCCTCGATATCGCTGGGAACGCGCGCCAGCCGCCCGGCGTGCAGGTCCCCCAGCAGCGCCATGGCCTCGACATCGCCCTTCACGGCGGCGCGACGCAGCCAAGTCTCCGCCGCCGCGCCATCCTGGGCAACGTTCTGGCCCCGCATGTACATGACGCCCAGCGACCGCTGGGCCCCCGCCACCTGCAGGTCCGCCGCCTGTTTCAGGGTGGCCACGCCACGGTCCAAGTCCTGGGGCGTGCCTTCGCCCAGCATATAGGCCATGGCCAGGTAATAGATCGCGGTGGGATTGCCGACGGCCGCCGCCTCTTCATACAGGCGTACGGCGGCGGCCGCGTCCGGTTCCCCCAGATCGCCGCTGGAGAGGATCATGGCTAGGCCCACCTTGGCCGCGTGGCTGCCGGCGTCCGCGGCGCGGCGGTACCACTCGGCGGCTTGCACCGGGTCGCCTTCCGGCCCGCTGCGCCGTGACAGCAGCCAGCCCAGCAGCACCTGGGCCTCGACATGGCCCTGGATTGCCGCCTTCTCCGACCACAGGCGCGCCTGCGTGATGTCCATTGGCAGATGGAAGGTGCTGCCGGTGTCGCCATCCGCCGGTGCGCGGCCAATACCGTTGGCGTAGAGGGCGGCAAGGCGCGCCTGAGCATCGGCATCGCCCGCCCCCGCGGCAGCCGTGATCCAACGGACCGCCGCCGCCGGGTCCGGCAGGACGCCGCGTCCCTGCATCAGCGCATCCGCCAGCCCGCGCATCCCCTCGATTGAGCCCGCCCGGGCCGCAGCCGCCAACGCCCGCGCCGCGGCGACATCATCGCCGCGGGCGGCCAGGCGACGGGCCATGGCTAGAGACCAATCAGCGGATGACCGGCCGATCCGCCACGTCGCCACCCGGTCTATCAGCGTCGAAAAGCCGACCATGACCCGCCGCGTGCCGCAGTAGTGATCCCCCAGATGCCGTTCAAACGGATGCCGATCAAGGCTCGCGCATCCCCTCGGACGCCTGACGCAGCACTGTCTCCATCAGGTACATCAGGATAGTGCGGCGCCCTACCATGATGTCGGCGCTGAGCGGCATACCCGGCACCAGGTGCACGCCGTCCTTGCCGACATTGTGAAGCTTGACCTCAGTGATCTCGATCCGCCCCCGGAAGAATCGCCGCGTGGTCGGCTGGCCGTTATCCTGGCGGGTGAAGCTGTCGTCGCTGACGCTGCGCAGGATGCCCTTGGCCGTGCCATGCTCGATGAAGCGATAGGCGTCCAGCTTGATCTCGACCTTGTCGCCCAGCTTGACGTGGCCCTGGTCGGCACCGTCCAGGTCGACCTCCGCCTCCAGGGGCGCATTGGCCGGCACCAGGGTCACCAGCATATCGCCGGTCTTGGCGACGGAACCTACGGAAATGTCACCCACGGACAGGATGGAGCCGTCCTCTATGGCGCGCATCTCGACCAAATCGTTGCGGCGTTCCGCCTTGGACAGGTCGTCCCTGGCCTTCTGCAGGTCCGTCCGCTTGCTGGACAGATCCTGGGCCAGATCCGCCTGCCACTGATGCAAGAAGGACTCCCGCTCCGACCGCAGGGCTTCCAGGTCGTGCGACGCCGAGCGCGCCTGCTGTTCGGCGCTGGCCAGGTTGCGCATCATCTCGGTGCGGCTGTCCTGCGCCAGCAGGGTGTTCAAACGGCTGCCGTATTCCTTCTTTTCCAGCTTGGCGCGCATGTCCTCGATCTCCGAGGTCACCGCCACGCGGGATTTGAAGTACTCCATGTCCCGCTGGCTGCGCACCATGGTGGACTGGGCTGATTCGATCTTCTGGTCGTAGTTCGCGAGCTTGGCCTTGTACTCCGCCTGGCGCGACCGCCAGACGGACAGCTGCAACGCCGCCTGCGTCGTCGGCTCCGCCCCGGGGTCGTAGACCGCCTTGGCCTGCTCCGCCTCCAGGCGGGCGACCTCGGCCGCCAGCGACGCCACCTGGTCGCGCAGCTGCGAAGCGTCGGCGGACGCGAAGGTCGGGTCCAGCGTCACCAGCAGGTCGCCCTTCTTCACCTCCTGCCCCGGCCGCACCATGATGGACCGGACGACGGAGGTGTCTAGCGGCTGCACCACGATGCTGGGGGTGCGCGACACCACCTTGCCGGGGGCCGTCACCACCTCATCCAGCTTCACCACGGAAACCAGGATCAGGGCGACGGCCACCATGGCCGACAGGGTGTACAGCGTGCTGCGCACCGGCTTGGGATACGGGGCCCCCACGACCGCAGCGATTTCCGACTGGAAGTCGTTGATCGCCTGGGCGACGACGGCGTCACTCCCGCGGGGCGTCGGGACCAGAGAGCGCGCGCTCATTGGGAACTCCGGAAGATTGATGGCGATTCTGCTGGAACCAAAGGTGACGATAGATATCGCACCGCTGGAGCAATTCTTCATGGGTGCCGACGTCGTAGACCCGTCCGCGCTCCATCACCACGATCATATCGCAATCCACCAGCGAGGTCAGGCGATGGGAAATGACCACCATCGTCCGGCCTTCGGAGATGCGCTGCAGGTTGCTGTTGATGATGGCTTCGCTGTCCGGGTCCAGGGCGCTGGTCGCCTCGTCCAGGATCAGGATGGGCGGATCGACCAGCAGGGCACGGGCGATGGCGATGCGCTGGCGCTGGCCACCGGAGATATTGGTCGACCCCTCGGCCAGGAAGGTGTCGTAGCCGCGCGGCAGGCGCTCGATGAACTCCTCGGCGCCGGCCATGCGGGCGGCCTCGATGATCTCTTCGAACGAGGCGTCGGCCCGGGCAGCGCCGATGTTCTCACGCACGCTGCCGCTGAACAGGAAGTTGTCCTGCAGCACGACGCCCAGGTTGGAGCGCAGGTGGCTGATGTCCATCTGGCGCAGATCGACACCGTCGATCTTGATCAGGCCGTCGTAGTCCTGGTGCAGGCCCTGCAGCAGGCGGGTCACGGTGGTCTTGCCCGAACCGCTGCGCCCCATCACGCCGACCACACTGCCCCGCGGGATGTCGACGGTGACCCGGTCCAGCGCCTTGTTCTGGGCGCCGGGGTAGCGGAAGCTGACATCCTCGAAGCTGATGTGCCCATGGAATCGCGGGCGCAGGCCATGATCCGACCGCAGATCTTCCGGCGGGATGTTGACGATGGAAGCGACTTGGCTGATGGCGCCGCGCACCTCCTGAAGCTGCTGCAGCATGCCGGCGATCTGGACCAGCGGCTGGGTGGCGCGGCTGGCCAGCATGGTGAACGCCACCAGCGACCCGGCCAGTGCCGACTGGTCAGAAGATAGCGCCATATAGCAGCCCAGCAGCAGCGTGCCGGAATAGGTCAGCTTCTCCAGCGGCTGCAGGATGGTCTGGGGCTGGTTGGCGATCAGCGCCAGGTTGCGGTGGGCCTTCACCGCCTGGGCGCCCCGCATGTCCCACCCGCGCCGCTTGCTGCCTTCCAGCGCCAGCGACTTGATCGTCCGCATGCCATGGATGCTTTCGATCATGAAGGAGTTCTTGCGGGTCTCCGCCTCCACCACCTTGCCGTGATAACGGCCGATCACCGGCATGTACAGCAGGACGACCAGGAACATGACACACGCAATGCCCAGCACCCACAAGCTGAGGATCGCGTTCATGAAGAACATGGCGGGAATGATGACGATCAGGGTCATCGTGTCCAGCGCGGTGCCGAACAGCTGGCCTGTCAGGAAATTACGCACACGCCAGATTTCGTTCAGGCGGTGATTGATGAGGCCCGTGGACAGGCCTTCGAATACCTCGATGGGCAAGCCGAGCAGACGGTCATAGACGAAAGCGGTCAAGCGGCCGTCGATGCGGGCGGTGCCCTCCGCCACCAGGTAGCGGCGCAGCCACCCGAAGGCGGTGTCGAAAACGATCACGAACCCCACGCCGACGGCCAGGACCACCAGGGTGGACATGCGCTGGTGCACCAGGACGCGGTCGACCACGACCATGTAGACCAGCGGCGGCACCAGGGAGAAAAAGCTCATGATCAGCGCGGCCAAGCCCACGTCGCGGAAGATGCGGCGTTCCCGCAGCACCTCCCCCATCAGCCAACCCAGCCCGAACAGGCCCCGCTCCTCCGCCTCGGTGTTCTTCGGCTTCAGCAGGACGACGTCGCCGGCCCAGATCTCATCCAGCGCGATCTCGTCCAGAGGACGGGTCTGGTTGGCCTGACCTGGCTCGCGAACATAGATGATGGGCGGGGAAACGCTGGGCGACACGCCGGTCAGCACCAGGGCGGTCCCGTCCTTCAGGCACAGGATGGCGGGGACAGCCCGGCCCAGGCGCATCAGCTGCCGCCAGTTCATGCGGACGGCCCGGGCCTCGAAGCCCTTCTCATCGGCGGCATGCACCAGGACTGCGCGCTTAACCTCGCCCTCCCCCTCGGCATAGGTCCGGACCAGTTGCTCTCGCGAGAGATGGACGCCGTGGTGCTGCGCCACAAGCAGCAATGCGGTGAGCATCGTGTGATCCACGATGGCCCCGTTCATGGTCGATGAATCTGCGCTCACGTCATCCGCCGTACAGAACCCCAATGTGCCGGCCTGTTCCCCTTTCGGGCAGGGGCCGGTCCCCCTTTGCGCGCGACCTTAGCGCACTCATAAAAGAAACGGCAAATTCTACATATGCCTGTCCCGGATTTTCTGCCCGGTTAATGTGTCATTTAAATGAAACGACGAATTAAGTCCCTGCCGGCGCGGGACATCCGAACCGCGCCAGGGCTTGGCGCCAGGCGGGTACAGCCTGAGTGCGGGCGTCGAATCGCGCCCTCACCGTCTCCCTCGCCCTTTGCCGCAGGGGCGCCAGGGCCGGCCCGCGATCCAGCGCCTCTACCACCCGGCTGGCCAGCATGCCCGTGTCGAAGAACGGGAACAGCAGCCCGTTCACCCCATCCCGCACCACCTCCGCGACCGGCGGCGTGTCGGAGGCGACCAGCAAGACGCCACAGGCCATGGCCTCCAGCATCGACCAGGACAACACGAAGGGATAGGTGAGATAGACGTGCGCGCTGGACAAGCGCATCAGGTCCAAAAATCGACCGTGGTCAACCGGCCCCAGGAAATGCACGCGGCTCGATTCCAGCGCCGGCCCCACCTCCGCCATCAGGTGCTCGCGCCAAGTCCCCCCGCCCGCGGGTGGCGGACCATAGCTGACGCCATCCCCCCCGGCCACCACCACCCGTGCCCGGGGCCGCCGCCTCAGGATTTCCGGCAGCGCGCGCATGAAGACGTGGAAGCCCCGGTAAGGTTCCAGGTCCCGCGCCACGTAGGTCACCACCTCGTCCCCCTGGGTGATGACCGTGCCGTCGGGCAGGGCAAAAGCCGGCACCGGTCCGGGACAGGCCAGGTCGGTGTCTATCCCCTCATGCATGACCTGCAGACGGTCGCGGAAGGCGGCCGGATGAAGCGAGCGCTGCCATTCGGTCGGGCAGACGCCCAAGTCCGCAGCCTCCAGCCCCAGCAGGTTGACGACGTTCAGCGTGCGCACACGGGCCAGATCGTCCAGGGTAACGGGGAAAAGCGGGTCGAAACCCACGTCCGCTCCCCGACTGTGATAGTAAAACTCGAAGTAACCAACAAGTGGAACGTCCGGCCACAAGTCTTTCAGATAAAGCGTATCGCCGAAACCGCAATGGCCGATGATCAAATCGGGACGATATCCTTGCTGCGCCATCCCCACGGCATCCCGCAGCGCGCACTGCCCGCGGATGACATGGTCGGCGGCACTCACCAGATAAGGGTGGGTGCCGGCAGCCACGGCGGGCATGTCCCTGTAAAGCTGCGGGGTCAGGCCCGGCAGCCGCCACTCCTCCCGCTGTCCCAGACCGCGTACCTCGACCCGCGGATCGGCCAGCAATGACAAGGCCAGGGGGCGAAATTGGCCGGGAAAGTCCTTATGCAACAGCAAAACCCGAAACATGCCAGCGCGCTTCCCCATCATCCCGGACCGCCGGCAGCCCCCGGGCGCCGGCCCGTCGCGTATTCTCGTGGATGGTCGCCGGGCTTGTCCACGGCGATTGGGTCCACGCCTGTCCGCCGCAGACGGGCGCTGGACAAATCCGCCGGCCCTCGGGCACAACCGGACGGACAGCCCCTGCCACGCCATAAGGCGAGGGGACGCATTGCAGAACGGAAGCATTTCGCATGGACATCCGCTGGCCCTCCGCCGACGCCCCGACCATCGCGGCCCCCTGCCCGGTCTGTGGCGACGCCGGCCCCCATGCGCCAACCCTGACCGTTCCCTGGGGGGGGCCTCACGATCCGGATTGGGTGTTGCTGTCCTGCCGGCGATGCACCGTCCGCTTCTCCACGGACCGGACGGTGGGCGACTACAGTCACGACACCGGCGTCTTCATCGCCGCCACGGACCTGTACCTGGAAATGGGCGCGGGCTTGGACGTAATGCTGGAGCCCATGGGCTGGCTGAAGCCGGGTGAGGGCCGCCTGCTGGACATCGGCGCCAACATCGGTTTCATCAGCGATTATGTCGAGGTGGCGCTGGGTTGGAAAGCCAAGGGCTACGACCCATCCCGCGCGTCGGAGCTGGGCCGCCAGTGGCTGGGCCTGGACATCGTCCCGGACTATTTCACCGAAGATACCCCCCTGCCCGTCACCTATGATGTGGTGGCCGCCTTTGAATTGCTGGAGCATGTCCCGAACCCGGTCCCCCTGCTGAAAACACTCAGCCGGGGCCTGAACGACACGGGCATCCTGGTCCTGACCACGCCGGACGGCGGGGTGCTGAAGCCGGAAACGCCGGCCTCCATGATGTGGCCCATCATCAGCCCCGGCTCGCACATGACCCTGTTCACCGCGGTCTCGATGGAAACGGCGCTGCGCGCGGCGGGCTTCACCCACATCAGCGTGACGCCCGTCGCCGGCATCCTGCGCGTCCACGCCTCGCGCGTGCCGTTGCCCGCGGGCGTGAGGAACGGCTGCGACCGCGCCCTGCTGCGCGAATACCTGCGCCGGCGCCTGACGCCTGAGCGCCTGCCCAACTATGACCGGCTGGAGAACGGCTTCCGCTATCGCCTATTCAAGGAACTGGTCAACTTCGGCTTCCCCGAAGAGGCCCAGGAGGTATTCAAGCAGATGGTGGCGCAGGTCCGCGCCCGCTTCGGCATCGACCTGGATGATCCGGAAAGCCTGGTGGTGCCGCCCAATCCGGTGGACCTTGAGGAATTCACCCGGCGTGAGCCCGGCAACCTGATGACCTCGCTGCATTTCAAGTCCATCCTGGTCAACAACGCCGACAATGACGCCGCCCGGTCGGCCTGTTACGCCGCCGCGGCCGTCTTGGCGGGCGTGACGCTGCGCCGGGTACTGCAGCGCCTCAGCATGGATAATGGCGAGGCCGGCACCGCCATCCCGGCCGCCCTGCGCCTGGCCCTGCAAAACCTGGCAGTGCAGGGCGCGGACATCCGGCCCCTGCTGACCCTGGTGGAAGCGACGGATTCCACCACCGGCTTCATGCTGACCCCCACGGACCGGGACGCCCTGCGCGGCGACCTGAAGGCCACCCTGGCCACCCTGGGCATGCGGCAAGCGGAGACCCTGGACCAGCCGGTCGAAGTGTTGCCGGGCGACGATTGCGTCACCCGCCTGATCAACCTGGCCCGCCCCGCCGCCTACCAGGCCGCGCGGCAGGCGGCCATCGACACCATTGGCAGCAATCGTAAACCGGCCAAAGTCCTGGCCCTGCTGGACCAGGCGGTGAGCGACCCGCTGCTGCGCGACTGGCCGGACACCGTCACCTTGTGCGCCAAGGTGGCCCTGATCCGCCTGGTGCGGCTGCGGGCTCATCGCCTGGCCGCCCGCGTCTACGAGCGCTGGGGCGACCCGTCCTGGCACGAGGACGCGCCCGTGGCCGCCGCCCTGGCCCTGATGGCGGAGTCCCGCTATCCGTTACCCATCCGGCTGTACCGCCGGCTGCGGCAGCGGCTGGCCGCCTGACGTCAGAAGGGCGGCCACAACTCCGCAGGGCGGCCAATGAACCAGCGCCGGCCGGCCAGGATAAACCCGTCAAGGATGCGGTGGGCAATGCTCCGCCGCGTGGGGACCCGGTGCATCGCCGGCCTCCTTCTGGAATAAGGGATGGTTATGGGAACCCGGCTGGCCCGAGGCGCGCCCCAGGCCAGCCCTAGAGCGGAACGCGATCAGGTGGAGTCACCTGATCGCGTTCCGCTCTATCATGCACAGGTTAAGAGCAAGCCGCGATGATGGCTGATCGCAGCTTGCCCTAGCCCGCTTAGAAGCCGGATAGCACCAGCTTGCCCCGGGCCGTGCCGCTTTCGACCACGGCATGGGCCCGGCGCAGGTTGGCGGCGCTGATCACCCCCAAATCCTGGGTCATTGTCGTGCGCAGCACGCCCGCATCCACCAGGCGCGAGACCTCGTGCAGCAGCTCATGCTGGGCGATCATGTCCGGCGTCTGGAACATGGAGCGGGTGTACATGAACTCCCAATGCAGGGAGATGCTCTTGCGCTTCAGCAGGGTGATGTCCAGCGGCTGGGCCGGATCGTCGATCAGCGCCAGCTTGCCCTGCGGCGCCATCAGGGCGGCGATGGCGGGGAAGTGCTGCTCCGTCGCCGTCAGGCTCATGACATGGGTGGCGCCGCCGACCGCGATGGCCCGCACTTGGGGTTCCAGCGGTTGGCGATGGTCGATGACGTGATGGGCGCCCATGGCCAAGCTCCAGTCCCGCGTTTCGGGACGCGAGGCCGTGGCGATGACCGTCAGACCGGTCAGCCGCCGTGCCAATTGGGTGGCGATGGAGCCGACGCCGCCGGCACCGCCCACGATCAGCAGCACGCCGGCCGTGCCGTCATTCCCGGCGCCGGCCGGCAACCGCGCCACGCCCATCCGGTCGAACAGCATTTCCCAGGCCGTGATGCTGGTCAGCGGCAGGGCCGCAGCCTCCGCCGCCGTCAGGCTGGTGGGCTTTGGGCCTACGAGGCGTTCATCGACCAGATGGAATTCGGCGTTGGTGCCGGGGCGTTCCAGCGCGCCGGCGTAGAACACGGCGTCGCCAACCTTGAACAGCGTCGCCTCCGGCCCGATTGCGACCACCGTGCCCACGGCGTCCCAACCCAGGATGCGCGCGGCGCCGTCCACCGGGGCGGCGTTGCGTCGAACCTTGGTATCCACGGGGTTGACCGAGATGGCGTCCACCCGCACCAGCAGGTCCCGGCCGGTAGCCACGGGGATGGGAAGCTCCAGATCCACCAGACTGTCGGCCTGGTCGATGGCTTGGTTCTGATAGTAACCGACGGCTTTCATGATGAGGCACCTTGTTGACCAAGGGGTTGAGGGCGAATGCCACCATCAGCGGCGGCGTGCACTCCCCCAAAATTCCCTATTCCGTTCTGATCATCAATTGACAGGATCAAAGACACGCTATTCAATTATGAATAGCTATCGATGGGAAAAGCCGATGGATTGGGACGACCTGCGTTATTTCCTGGCCATCGCCCGGCACGGCACCCTGTCAGGCGCCGCCCGCCAATTGGGCGTCAGCCAGCCCACGGTGGGACGGCGGCTGGAGGCGTTGGAGACCCGGCTGGGCACCCGCCTGTTCCAGCGCACGCCGACCGGCTACGTCCCGACCGAAGCGGGCACAGGCCTGGTGGCCGGGGCGGAGCGCATGGAGACCGAGGCGCTGGCGGCGGAACGGGCCGCCACCGGCCTGGACGTGGGGCTGGAGGGCGCGGTGCGCGCCACGTCGCCGGAATGGGTGGGACAGTGGCTGCTGGGCCCCCATCTGGCGCGTTTCCACGGCGCCCACCCCGGCATCACTGTGGAGCTGGTGACCGACGCCCGGCTGTACAGCCTGACCCGGCGGGAGGCGGACGTCGCCTTCCGCTTCCACCGCTTCGACCAGAATGAGATCGCGCAGCGCCGGGTGGCCACGGTGGGCTTCGGTCTTTATGCGGCGCCGGCGTATCTCGCGCGGCACGGCACACCGGATTTCACCAGCGGGGCCGCCGGCCACAGCCTGATCCTGATGAACGAAAGCTTCGGCGGCTTGGGTGATCTGCCCTGGCTGTTGGCCCTGGCGCATGACGCGCGGCACGCCCTTAGGACCAACAGCCGCGACCTGCAGGCCGTAGCCTGCGCTGGCGGCGCGGGGCTGGCCGCCCTGCCCCATGTCATGGCCCAGGCACGTGGATTGGTGGCCGTGGACACGCCGACCCCGGCCCCGCCGCGCGAAATCTGGGCCGGCGTGCATCGTGATGCCCAGCGCACGCCCCGTATCCGCGCATTTCTCGACCACATGGCGCAGGCGATGTCCCGCTAGGCTTCAACCGTCCTGGCCCGCCGGGCCCAGATTGGCCGCCAAGCCGGCGCGCAGTTCATCCACCTGGGCCTTCAGCGCCTTCAGGCCGTCCAGGTTGAGCCCGGTGGCGCACAGGATGGCCTCCTGCACCGTACCCAGGTGATCCTGCAATGCGCGGCCAGCCCCGGTCAGGGTGACGCGCACCAGGCGCTCGTTCTGTGGGTCGCGCTGACGGCTGACAAGGCCCGCCGCCTCCAGCCGCTTCAGCAAGGGCGTCAAGGTGCCGGAATCCAAATCCATCTGTTCGCCGATCGCCTTCACCGTCAGCCCGTCTCCGGACCACAGCACCAGCATCACCAGGTACTGCGGATAGGTCAGGCCCAGCCGGTCCAGCAGCGGCTTATAGGTGCGGTTGAACAGATGGGCGGCGGAATAGATGCTGAAGCACAGCTGGTTGCTCAGCAAGGCGACCTTGTCCGATGGGCCCTTGCCGGCCCCGGCCGCGCCCATACCTTGGTGCGTGGTGTCCTGATGGTCTTGGGCCATGATGACGCCCTCACTTGTCCAGTGGCCCCAGGGAAATGGGGGCCAGTCCACGGCAGGCTAGCATCCCGTCACGAATTGCGCGCAATCGATTTGCGCATAGTGACTATGCCAACTAACAAATTGTGCGCAATTCGTTATCGCGCAATTCTTACCTCACCGGCGCCGATGACCCAGCCGAAGCCCGGCGGGACCGGCCCCAAAAGTTAATCCAACCAGTTGAAACCACGGAGATGATCATGCCCATCCTCTACACCACTTCCGCTACCGCCACCGGTGGCCGTGAGGGCCAGGCCAAGTCCGTCGACGGCATCCTGGACGTCAAGCTGACCACGCCTAAGGAACTGGGCGGCGCCGGCGGCAATGGCACCAATCCGGAGCAGCTGTTCGCCGCGGGTTATTCCGCCTGCTTCCTGGGTGCTCTGAAGTTCGTGGCCGGCAAGGCCAAGGTGAAGGTGCCGGAGAATGCCACCGTCAGCGCCCAGGTGGGCATCGGCCCGCGTGAGGATGGTACCGGCTTCGGCCTGGACGTCGCCCTGACCATCACGCTGCCGGGCATCGACGCCGAAACCGCCAACAGCCTGGTCCAGCAGGCCCACATCGTGTGCCCCTACTCCCACGCCACCCGCGGTAACCTGGACGTTCGCCTGAACGTCGCCTAAGGGGGATCTCAAGGCGCCGGCCCCCTCCCGGCGCCTTGAAGAAAAGGCCGGCGTCGCCCGATCGCGATGCCGGCCTTTTCCATTTCATCAACCCGTTGCGTCCCTATTCGTACGCGATGTCGCAGGATAGGCCAGGCTGGCGTGCCGCCTCGATGGCGCGATGGACCAGGGCCAGGGCCTCGAAGGCCGGCCCCGGCCCGAAGGCCAGAGGGGCCCGGCCGGCCAGAGCGTCCGCCACGTTGCGGTAAAAGTCCTGGTAGCGGCCGGCCTCAAGCGCCACCTCTTCCCGCACCACCGCGCCGGCGCGCTCGGTATGCAGCAGGGCGGGTGTAGCCACCACGGCCCAACCGGCATCGCCCGGCTTCAGGCCGGCGGCCATTTGCGCCTCTTGGACGTCGCCCTTGGGAATGACCAGGGACCCCTTGTCGCCATGGGCCACCAGCACCGGCCCCGGCTCGCGCACATAGGTGCTGGACCGCAGGATGACCCGGTGGTCGGCATAGCGGAAGCGAACGTCGAAATAATCGGTCGCCCCCTCCGCCCGGCGCAGTGAGCGCATCTCCGCCGCCACCGACAGGGGGCGGCCGAACTGGCGCAGCATGCCGTCCACCAGATGGACGCCCAGGTCGAACCAGGTGCCGGCACCCGGCTGCTCATCCTCCTTCCAGGCCTTGTGCGTCACGTGAGCGCGGTAGCGGTCGTAGTGCCATTCCACCTCCACCAGCCGGCCCAGGTCGCCGGCGGCCAGGTGACGGCCCAGGGTCAGGTATTCGGCGTCCAGGCGCTTGTTGTGGAACACGGCCAGCAGGCGGCCCGCCGCCTTGGCCTGGGCCATCAGTTGGCGCCCCTCTTCCAGGGTGATGGTCATGGGTTTTTCCAGCACCACATGCTTGCCCGCCGCAAGCGCCGCCTGGGCCATGGGGAAATGCAGGGCGTTGGGGGTGTTGACCACCACCAGCTCAACGACCGGGTCGTCCAGGATGGCCTGGAAGTCCGCCACCACGCAGGCCCCGGCCGGCTCTGTCCCATCGGCGCCGGAGCGTCGCAGGATGGCGCGCAGCGCCAGGGCTGGCTCCGCCAGAATAAGGGGGGCATGGAACACCCGGCCGGACAGGCCGTAGGCGCACAGGGCGGTGCCAATCATCGTCTACGCTCCTCCTTAAGGGCGGAAACATTACATTAACCAGCGATTTACAGTATCCAACGCCATAAGATCAAACAAAATTGCCTATTAATGAATTAACATCGCAACCTAACCCATAATTTCCAATCAAAATTCTCAAATTTGGTGGCGCGCAAGCACGATGACCCTATATGACTTTTCCGAGAAGGCACCGCACGTATCGATACTGGACTGACGGCGATCAATTAGCGCCTTCATCGAATGCCTATTCTGAAGCCATATTTCCGAATTCCTGTTCCGAAGTCCTAATTTTGTATTCACCCAATCCCAAAGGACGCGTGATGAGCTTTGCCGGGATCCCCGCCACCGCGCCCACCCCCACCGCGCCCACCCAAGGCGACAAAGCCAGGCTGTGGTCCATCCTTGTTCATTTGCTCTATTTGGTCGGGGCGTTTCCGCTGGGCTTGGTCATGGCCTACATCAAGCGGCCGGACTTCGCGGGCACCATTTACGAAGGCCACATGACCTTCGCCATCCGCACCTTCTGGATCTGCGCGCTATTCACCCTTTGCGCCCTGGCACTACGGGTGGTTGGCATGGAATTCATCACCCTGTTTATCGGCAGCATCTGGGCCGTCGTCCGGGTGGTGGTGGCCCTGACCCGTGCCATTGACGCCAAGCCCATCCTGAACCCCCAAGGCTGGGTGATATAAACGACGAATAGCCGCCAGCCCGGCCGTGGCAACGCATGCCGACGGGTGGCGCGCGGACCGTATCCGGTCACGGCCCCGGTGATCGCCGACGGCGGTAACGCTTTATATACTGTTCCCAGGCAATAACGCATTCAAAGCATGGTGCCCCACCGGCACGATGGTATAGTCCTTAATGTTTTTCTGGCAAACCATCGGTCGCAGCCAGGTGGTTTCGCCAAGAATATGAGGCGCTGGGGGGTGGGTCTCGGCGCCTGCCGTCCGTGTCGCCACGGGGAACACTTGGCCACGCGGAATACTTGGGGGCATGTCTATGCGGGTGGTTTTCCCCGGTTTATGCTTCAGCACCGATGATCAAGGCATCGCTTTCAGCCACAACCCGTGGCTGGTGCTGCTGTCATACTTGACCGCCGTCTTCGCCTCCTTCGTCGCCCTGAACATGGCGGAACGCATGACCGGTTCGACCGGCCGTTCCCGCCTAGCTTGGCAGTTGGGCGCCGCCAGTGCGCTTGGCGGCGGCATCTGGGCCATGCATTTCATCGGCATGCTGGCCTTCCAGGTGGCCTTGCCCGTCGCGTGGGAGCCCACGCTGACCCTGGCGTCACTGCTGACCGCCATCGTTTTCGTCGCCTTGGGCCTGGAAGCGGTGCGCCACGGCCGCAACAGCGTCACCCGTTTCACGCTGGCCGGCACGGTGGTGGGTCTGGGCATCGCCGCCATGCATTACACCGGCATGGCCGCGATGGAGGTGCCGGGCCGGATCGCCTATCGCCCGGGCCTGTTCGCCCTGTCCGTCCTGGTCGCCATGGCCGCCGCCACGGTGGCCCTGATGCTTTCCGTCAGCCTGAAGCACGGCTGGCACCGCGCGCTGGCCGCCCTGATCATGGGTGTCGCCATCTGCGGCATGCACTACACCGGCATGACGGCCACGGTGCTGACCTTGGACCCTCTGGCCCCCGCCCCGGCGGACGTGGATCGCGGGCCGCTGGCCATCATTGTCGCCGGCGCCACCTATGGCCTGCTGATGCTGGCACTGGTGACCGCGTTCGCCGATCGCCGTCTGAACGCCGCCGCCGAGCGTGAGGCCCAGCGCCTGAAGGCGGCCAACCGCGCCTTGGAGGCTGAGGTGGAGGAGCGCCGGCGGGCGGAGGAGGAACTGCTGCGCGTGCGCGAGGGGTTGGAGGAAGCGGTGGCGGAGCGTACACGCGACCTGGCCGCCGCCCGCAGCCGGGCCGAGGCCGCCAACCAGGCCAAGTCCGAGTTCCTGGCCAGCATGAGCCATGAACTGCGCACGCCGCTGAACGCCGTCCTCGGCTTCGCCCAACTGATGGAATACAACAAGGCGCGCGAGCCGATGACGCCCAAGCAGGAACGGGGCGTTCAGCAGATCGTCAAGAACGGCAACCACCTGCTGCGTCTGATCGATGAGGTGCTGGACCTGGCCCGCATCGAGGCCGGGCAACTGACGCTGTCGCTGGAACCGGTGGATCCCCGCCTGGTGGTGGAGGATGTGCTGAACGCCTTGCAGCCGGTGGCGGAAAAGGCGCGGGTGGCCATCGCCGCCGTTTTGCCCGAAGCGGCCCCGCCCGTCCTGGCCGACCGCACCCGTCTGATCCAGGTTGTCAGCAACCTGCTGTCCAACGCCGTGAAGTATAACCGCCCCGGCGGCACCGTGCGCATCACTTTGGGCGCGGCCTCCACGCCAGGCCGGCTGTCGCTGTCGGTGCAGGACACGGGCGAGGGCATCGCGCCGGACAAGCTGGGCGACCTGTTCCAGCCCTTCAACCGCCTGGGCCAGGAATACAGCGACATTCCGGGCACGGGCATCGGCCTGACCATCACCCGCCGGCTGCTGTCGGCCATGGACGGCACGATCGAAGTGGCCAGCGTGCTGGGTGAGGGCAGCACCTTCACCGTCAGCCTGCCGGTAGCCCTGAACGTGATCCCCGAACCGCGGGCGCCCGGTGCCGAAAACAATCCGCTGGCGCAGACCCGGCCCCGCACCATGCTGTATGTCGAGGACAACCCGTCCAACATCCAGCTGATGCGCGACCTGATGGACACCGTGCCGGACACCAAGCTGCTGATCGCCGCCGACCCGGTGACGGGCCTGGATCTGGCCATGGGCCATCAGCCCGACGTCATCGTGCTGGACATCAACCTGCCGGGTATGAGCGGCTTCGACGTGTTGGCCCGGCTGCAGGACCGGGAGGAGACCCGCGACATTCCCGTCCTGGCCCTGAGCGCCAACGCCCTGCCCCGCGAAATTGAGAAAGGCCTGCGCGCCGGATTCCGCCGGTACCTGACCAAGCCTTTGAACGTGCAGGAGTTCATGGAGGCCTTGGCCGACGCGATGGAGCCGGTCGATGCCGTTTGACGCCACCGACCTGGTCAAGAACGCCCGCATCCTGGTGGTGGACGACCTCGCCGCCAATGTAGAACTGATGGAGGGCGTGCTGGCCGCGGCCGGCTATACCAACATCACGGGCACCTGCAACCCGCGTGAGGGCCTGGCGCTGTACGGTTCCCTGGCGCCGGACCTCATCCTGCTGGACTTCCGCATGCCCGGCATGGATGGTCCCGCCTTCATCCGCGCCGCCCATGCGCTGAGTCCGGGCCAGCGCCCGCCCATTTTGGTGGTGACGGCGCAAGGCGATGAGCAGACCCGCCGCACGGCGCTGGAAGCCGGCGCCCGGGACTTCATTTCCAAGCCCTTCGCCTTATGGGAGATGCTGGCCCGCGTGCAGAACCTGCTGGAACTGCAGATGCTGCTGCGGGACAAGGAAGCCCAGGCCAGCCGCCTTGAGGCGGCCGTGGCCCAGCGCACGCGCGACCTGGAGCACACCCACCTGGAGGTGGTGCGGCGCCTGTGCGCCGTGGGAGAGTTCCGCGATGACGAGACCGGCCGCCACGTCAACCGCATCGGCGCCCTCTCCGGTCGCATCGCCCGCCTGGCGGGCTGGCTGGAGCCGGACGCCGAATTGCTGGCCAGCGCCGCCCCCCTGCACGATATCGGCAAGGTCGCCATTCCCGACGCCATCCTGCTGAAGCCCGGAAAGCTGAGTGATCCGGAATGGCAGGTGATGAAGACCCACGCCGACGCCGGCGCCGGCATCCTGAGAGGCAGCAAGATTCCCGTCCTGGATCTGGCGGCCGAAATCGCGGTCTCCCATCATGAAAAGTGGGACGGCAGCGGTTATCCTCAGGGCCTGGCGGGCGAGGCCATTCCGCTGTCCGGCCGCATCGTCGCCGTGGCCGACGTGTTCGACGCCCTGCTGTCCCGCCGTCCCTATAAAGAGCCTTGGACGGCGGGCCAGGTCTCGGACCACCTGCGTGCCCAGTCCGGCCGCCACTTCGACCCGGTACTGGTCGATCTGGTCCTGTCCAACCTGGACGAGTTGCTGGCGCTGCGGGTGGAGGTCGGGGTGTGACGCCCCCGCCGGCGCGGCACCGTCCGCACCATTTGCCGGGGCCGCGCCGTTGGCGGGCCAGAGCCGGCCATGCTCAGCGATCCAGCGGCATGGCTTGATCGAGAACGTCGGAGCGTGACAGCCGGGTGGCATGGCCCGGGAAATCCACCCACGGGCCGATCAGGTCGCCCGTCATGAAGGTGCAGCCCGCTTCTTCCGCCACCTGTTCCATCTCCGGCGTGTCGATGCCGTCGACCAGGATATGGAGCCCGCGACGGCGGGCCTCCGCCCCCGCGAGATAGAGATCCTGGATCAGCCGGCCGCGCGGGATGGAGCCGCCAAGGGAGACGTTCACCCCCTTCACGCCCGCAGCGGCGAAGGTGGCTTGGGCCTGGGATGACACGTCCGCGCAAATCGTCACGCCCCGGCCCATGGGCCGCAGGGCACTGACCAGCTCCGTCAGCCGGCCCACCGGCACACCATCCGGCACGCCCATCAGCTGGTAGGTGATGAAGGGTCGCAGATGGGCAGGGACATGGCTGGCCAGATCCAGATAGGCGCGGCGGCGGCCGGTTCCCGCCAGCGTCTCGAAATGCACCGGCAGGGCCAGATAATAGCGGAAGCGGTTATCGTACAGCTCCAGATAGGCATCCACCGCCTGCCGCAGGGTCTCACGATCCAGATCCAGGATTTCCTGCAATCCGTTGGCGGTGCCGACGGAGGCGACACCGCCGGCCGGCGGTGTCAGCGTGTCATAGCCATAAACATGATGGCGCCCCCCCACCCGCTGGCGGCGGGGACTGGCGATGTAAAGGCTGAGCGCCTGGCCCCGCACGTCCCACACGGGGCGGTACACCACCTCCAGCGGGCCCAGTACCGGGCGCAAATGGGCCCAGGGGTCATCATCGCCGCCCTTGGTCGCGGCGACGGCGGCGGCGGCCACGGCCTGTCCCCGCCCAACCTCGGCCAGCGCGGCCGCGGCCTGGGCCTGCGACAAGGGGGCCTGCGAAAAGGGGGCCTGCGACAAGGGGGCCTGCAACAACGAAGACTGCGAAGGGGGAGATTGCGAAAGAAGGGCTTGCGACGATGGCTGAGGCGCCGGGGAGCGGCCCGAGGACGGCGGCTGTTCCGGCGTTTCGGCGGCGCCGCCGGCCGGCGCCAACGGCGCTGTTTGTTGGACGTGCGCCACCATCCTGGCCAGCAGGTCAGCCAGCCGCTCGGGCTTCAGCACCAGGTCGCCCGAGGCCTCGCGCGCGGCCGTGCGCACGACAATGCTGGCAAGGTCCGGCTCGCCCAACAGCAGGCGCTGCAGCTCCTGCATCACCTTGGCGCACACAAGGCCGGCCTGGATGGGGTTCAGCCGGGCGAAGACGACCACGTAGGTCTCGGTGCCGTAGCCGTAAAAGACGTCATCCGCCGTCAGGTTCTGACGCAACAGCTTCTCGATCATGCCGTGCACCCGGGCCTGTACCCCATTCCAGCGCGGCCCCAGCCTTTCCTTCAGGCTTTCCAGGCCGACGAACTGGACACAGCCGGCGGCGGCGGCCTTGCGCGGCCCCAGCACGGCCTTGAGACGCTGACGGAAGACAACCTCCTCCGGGCCCAAGCCGCCGGCGTCCAGATCAAGGGCGGCGTCGGGATTGGGAACCATCATGCCACGCCCGGCGCCAGGCGCCGGCTCTTCCGAAAACCAGGCGATGATGCGGCTCAACAATCCCGGCATGGCAACTGCCCCCATGCTGTCCCGATCCAATCTCGCCACCTTAGAAGGCGCGTGGTTAAGAAAAGGCTAAGACCGCCCGATGGGCATACGCATAATGGTGGGACCGCCCATAACTTCAATCCGAGGTCGATCCCGTGGCTTCACCCATAACGCCCGGGCGGCCGCCCGGGTTTGCACTGTCCAAAGAAAAAGGCCGATCCCGACGGGACCGGCCTTCTTCAAGTCGCGCACCTCGGGCCGAAACCCCCTTCCGGATTCAGGTGAATTCCTGGAAGAAGTCGTTGCCCTTGTCATCGATGACGATGAAGGCGGGGAAGTCCTCCACCTCGATGCGCCAGATGGCTTCCATGCCCAGATCTTCGAAGGCGATGCATTCCACCTTCTTGATGCAGTCCTGGGCCAGGCGCGCGGCGGCACCGCCGATGCTGCCCAGATAGAAGCCGCCGTGCTTCTTGCAGGCATCGCGCACCGCCGGGCTGCGGTTGCCCTTGGCCAGCATGACGAAGGAACCGCCCGCCGCCTGGAACTGGTCAACGAAGCTATCCATGCGGCCGGCCGTGGTGGGCCCGAAGGAGCCGGAGGCATAGCCCGTCGGCGTCTTGGCCGGGCCGGCGTAATAGATGGGGTGGTTCTTGAAATAGTCGGGCAACGGCTGTCCCGCCTCCAGGCCGGCGCGCAGGCGGGCGTGGGCGCTGTCACGGGCCACGATCAGGGGGCCGGTCAGGGAGACGCGGGTGCGGATGGGGTACCGCGACAGGGTCTCACGGATTTCCGACATGGGGCGGTTGAGGTCGATCTTCACCACCTCGCCCGCCAATTGGCTGTCGTCGATCTCCGGCAGGAAGCGGGCGGGATCGTGCTCCAGCTCCTCCAGGAAGATGCCGTCGCGGGTGATCTTGGCCAGCGCCTGGCGGTCGGCCGAGCAGGAGACGCCGATGCCGATGGGCAGCGAGGCGCCGTGGCGCGGCAGGCGGATGACCCGCACGTCGTGGCAGAAGTACTTGCCGCCGAACTGCGCGCCGATGCCCATGGTCTGGCTCAGCTTGTGGACGGCGGCCTCCATCTCCAGGTCGCGGAAGGCGTGGCCGCTTTCCGAGCCCTGGGTGGGCAGGCCGTCGTAATAGCGGGCCGAGGCCAGCTTCACCGTCTTCAGGTTCATTTCGGCGCTGGTGCCGCCGATGACGATGGCCAGGTGGTAGGGCGGGCAGGCCGAGGTGCCCAGCGACTTGATCTTCTCTTCCAGGAAGGGCAGCAGCCGGTCGGGCGCCAGCACCGACGGCGTGGCCTGGAACAGGAAGGTCTTGTTGGCCGAGCCGCCGCCCTTGGCCATGAACAGGAACTTATAGGCGTCGTCACCCTCGGCGTAGATGTCCACCTGCGCCGGCAGGTTGGTGCGGGTGTTCTTTTCCTCGTACATCGACAGCGGCGCCACCTGGCTGTAGCGCAGGTTGCGCTTGGCGTAGGCGTCCAGCACGCCGCTGCCGAGCGCGGTCTCGTCACCGCCCTTGGTCCAGACGCGGCGGCCCTTCTTGCCCATGATGATGGCCGTGCCGGTGTCCTGGCACATGGGCAGGATGCCGGAGGCGGCGATGGAGGCGTTCTTCAGCAGGTCCAGCGCCACGAAGCGGTCGTTGGGCGACGCCTCGGCATCATCCAGGATGGCGCGCAGCTGGGCCAGGTGGCCGGGGCGCAGCAGGTGGTTGATGTCGATGAAGGCCTGTTCGGCCAGCAGGCGCAGGCCCTCGGGCTCGACCTTCAGGACCTCTTCCCCGTCGAAGGTCGTGGTCGACACGTAGTCGCTGGTCAGCTTGCGGTAGCTGGTGGCGTCCTTGGCCACGGGGAACAGCGTGAACTCCCGGCTTTCACCGCCGACGTCTGGCATTGGGGCTCTCCCGATAATCCGGCCCGGCCGGTGCGTTCCGGCGGGCCCTGGTCACGGGCGGCTCCCGTGGCCGGCGGGGACCTTACGCCACCCGTCCGCCCCTGTCATCTGCGCCGCGCGCAACACCTCCCCCTTATGTTGACACCCCAACCAGCGTGCGCGGCTTCGCCGCACCCGGAACCTTCCCGCCCCCCTCCGGCGTTATTGCCCCGTCCATAGAGGAGGAAGAGGCATGAGCCGCAGCGTCGCCGACATCATCGTGGAAACCCTGTTCGACGCCGGCGCCCGGCGTTGCTATGGCGTGCCGGGTGACACCCTGAACCACGTCACCGACGCCATCCGCCGCAGCGAGATGCGCTGGGTCCATGTACGCCATGAAGAGGCGGGCGCCATGGCAGCCGGGGCCGACGCCCTGCTGACGGGCGAACTGGCGTTGTGCGCGGGATCCTGCGGACCGGGCGGCCTGCACTTCATCAACGGCCTGTATGAAAGCCATCGCAACCGCGCCCCCGTGGTGCTGATCGCCAGCCAGATCACGCGGGATGAGCTGGGCTTCGACTTCCCCCAGGAGGTCGACTTCAAGGCGGTGTACAAGGCCGCCAGCGTCTTTTGCGAGGAGATCCGCACCCCCACGCAGGCGCGGCGCATGACCGCCATGGCGGCCCAGGCGGCGCTGACCAAGCGCGGGGTGGCCGTGCTGATCGTGCCTGTGGATGTCTCCAGCGCCGACGCGCCGGAGGAGCCCGCCTTCACCGCCCATCGCACACGGCCGGTCGTGCGTCCCAGCGAGGGCGAGCTGGACCGCATGGCCGAGCTTCTGAACGCCGGCGGCAAGATCGCCATCTATGGCGGAGCGGGATGCGAAAATGCCCATGACCAGGTCGTTGCGATAGCGGAACGATTGCAGGCGCCGGTGGCGCGCACCTCCCGCGCCAAGGACTTCCTGGAGCCGGCCAACCCCTATGACGTGGGCATGACCGGCATCTTCGGCACGGCCGGCGGCTATCAGGCGCTGATGGACTGCGACACGCTGCTGCTGCTGGGCTGCGACTTCGCCTGGCGGCAGTACTATCCGCAGAAGGCCACCATCATCCAGGTGGACATCGACGGCGCCCACCTGGGCCGTCGCCACCCCGTGGATCTGGGCGTGGTGGGCGATGTCGCGCCGACACTGGAGGCGCTGCTGCCTCGCCTGACCCCGCGTGAGGACCGCACCTTCCTGAACGCGGCGCTGGACCATGCCGCCAAGGCCGAGGCCAAGCTGGAGAAGCGCGCCGTGGCCGGCGAGGGCGACACCATTCACCCGCAATACCTGACGGAGACGGTGGCGCGCCACGCCGCAGCCGACGCCGTATTCACCGCCGACGGCGGGTCGCCCATGGTGTGGTGCCTACACCATGTGCCGGCCACGGGCCAAAACCGCACCGTCGTCAGCCTCAGCCATGGCACCATGGCCAACGCCATGCCCCAGGCCCTGGGCGCCCAGGCCGCCTTCCCCGGCCGGCAGGTCATCTCCCTCTCCGGCGACGGCGGCCTGGCCATGCTGATGGGCGACCTGCTGACCACGGTGCAGGAAAACCTGCCCATCAAGGTGGTGGTCTACAACAACGGCTCGCTGGGCTTCGTGGAACTGGAACAGAAGGTGGAAGGCCTGCTGGATACCTATACCGACCTGAAGAATCCCGATTTCGCCCGGGTGGCGGAGGCCATTGGCCTTTGGGGGCGCCGCGTGGAACGGCCACAGGATCTGGACAACGCCGTGCGCGACTGGCTGTCCACCCCCGGCCCGGCCCTTCTGGATGTGAAGGTCGACCGCTATGAGCTGGTGATGCCGCCCAAGGTGGAAATGGCCCAGGTGGTGGGCACCGCCCTCTATTCCGCCAAGGGCATCCTGGCCGGTCGGGGCGGGGAGGTGCTGGAATTGCTGGAGGGGGCGGTGCGCCCCTGATCCGGGCGCGCAGCCAAAGGTTGATTGCCACCGGTTGGTCACAGGCCGGCCGGTGGCCGCGCGACTACTATCGCAGGCAGGGAGCCACGCCGTAAAAAAGGCCACCGCCACCAGCCGCGCCACCCCGCGCCCTCTTTGAAAAGCGACCCGATTTCCGACCACGCTGGCTTTGCCAGCGCGGTTGTCGCACGCGCGCCTGTCCGGCCCCACGCCCACGGCGTCCTCCCCCGCGTCAGCCCGCCGGCGGCACCAGGCGGGAGGAACCCCGAGGGATTCGCCATGAGCGACCTGCGTCTCCGCCCCGTATCCACGCGCCTGAACCGGATCGCCCGCCTGCGCCTGTTGCTGCTGGCCTCCGCCGCCCTGTGGCCGGCGGCGGGCCACGCCGACACCGCCCCCACCACCCTGCCGACCGGTGGCAGCGTGGCGGCGGGTAGCGCCAGCATCAGCCAGTCGGGCGCCGCCATGACGGTCAACCAGACCAGCCCGCGCGCCGTCATCACCTGGCAGGACTTCAGCATCGGTGGCAACGCCGGTGTCACCTTCCACCAGCCGGGCCCGGCCTCGGCGGCGCTGAACCGGGTGCTGAGCGGCATTCCCTCGGACATCCTGGGCAAGCTGACGGCCAACGGGCAGATCTTCATCGTCAACCCCGCCGGCATCACCTTCGGCCAGGGCGCCAGCGTCAACGTCGGCGGCCTGGTCGCCTCTACCCTGGATATCGCCAACCAGGACTTCATGGCGGGCACCTACACCTTCCAACGCAACGGCAGCACCGCCACGGTCGCCAACCAGGGCGCGCTGACGGCGGCCAGCGGCGGCTATGTCGGCCTGCTGGCGCCAGAGGTGATCAACGACGGCGTCATCACCGCCAAGCTGGGCAGCGTGGTGCTGGCGGCCGGTGAGAAGGTGACGCTGACCTTTGATCCAAAGGGCGATAAAGGAAGTGTCAGCGTGGCAGTTGATCCGGCCGCCATCCGCACGCTGATCGTGAACCACCAGATGATCGCGGCGTCCGATGGGCAGGTCGTGCTGGCTGCAAAGTCTGCCGACGCCTTGCTGGGCGGCGTCATCAACAACACCGGCGTGATCGAGGCGAGCGCATTGACCAGCCACGGCGGCGTCGTGACGCTGGAGGCATCGACCGGGATCGACAGCCGCGGCACCATCGCCGCCGATGGCGCGGGCGCGGGTGACGGCGGCACCATCCGCCTGAAGTCGGATGGCGTGACCACCGTCGCCGGCACCCTGAGCGCCAAGGCGGGTGCTGCCGGCGGCGATGGCGGCACCATCGAGACCTCAGGCGCCACCCTGTCCATCGCCGACATCCATGTCGACACCACCGCCCGGCACGGCCACACCGGCACCTGGCTGCTGGACCCCGCCGACCTGATCGTGGGCCCCGGCGGCCCCGGCGCCGTCAGCAGCGGCACGGTGGAAACGGCCCTGGCCACCACCAACGTCACCCTGCAAACCGGGTCCACCGGCAGTGGAAACGGCGACATCCTGGTGGCGGGCGCCATCGCCTGGACCGGACCCAACAGCCTGACCCTGAACGCCTACCGCGACATCACCGTCAGCGCCGACATCCGCCACGGCGGCGCCACGGCCGCCGGCCTGGCCTTGAACCCCGCCCAGGGGGGCAGCGGCGGCCTGGAGGTGAATCAGGGCGCCAGGGTCACCCTGGCCGCCCCCGGCGACGGCCTGTCCATCCAGGGCCAGGCCTATACCCTGGTCAACAATCCCGCGCAGCTGCAGGCAATGGCCGGCGACCTGGGCGGCCACTACGCCCTGAATGCCGATTTGGACATGTCCGGCTTCGCCTACACCGCCGTGGGCGATGGCGCCACGCCTTTCTCCGGCGCTTTCCAGGGCCTGGGCCACGGCATCGCCAACCTGACCGTGGGTGGCGGCGGCTTTAGCTATGTCGGCCTGTTCGGCGGCAATTCCGGCACGCTGAACGACGTGTCGTTGACAGCGGTCAACGCCAGCGGCACCCAGAATGTGGGCGGCATCGCCGGCTGGAACGCCGGCACCATCACCAACAGCCAGGTCACGGGCACCATCGCCCTGACCAGCCTGTGGTCGGAGCGGGTGGGCGGGCTGGCCGGCACCAACGCGGGCACCATTGCCTCAAGCCACGCCGCCGTGGCGGTCAGCGCCGGCGACCACACCACACGCATCGGCGGCCTGGTGGGCCAGAACGACGGCCTGATCAGCGCCAGCTATGCCCTGGGCAGCGTGACGACGGGCACCCGCACCGGCGGCGACAACGACCTGCCGGACGACGGCACCGTCCTCAACATCACACCGCCACCCATGCCCGGCAGCGGCATCGGCGGCCTGGCCGGCGGCAACAGCGGCACCATCATCGACAGCTACACCGTGAACCGGGTGACCACGGGCAGCCTGTCCGCCAATGTCGGCGGCCTGGTGGGCGACAACCAGGGCCGCATCTTCAGCAGCTTCTCGCTGGGCACGGTGGCAGCGGGTCCCAACGCCAGCCAGGTGGGCGGCCTCGTGGGGCAGAACGGCTTCGTCCGGTTGTTCGACCCGCATTGGCCGCCGCCCGTCTCCCTTGCCGGCACCATCATCGACAGCTATTCGGCGGCCACCGTCACCGTGGCGGACAGCGCCTACAGCGCCGGCTGGGGCGGCCTGGTGGGACTGAACCAGCTGGGTGCCATCACCAATTCCTACGCCGCCGGCGGTATGCTGGGCGACGGCGTGGCCGGCCTGGTGGGGGTGAACGCCGCCCTGATCACCGGCAGCCATGCCGGCGACGCCGTCACCAACGCCGCCGGCCTGGTCAACACCAACGGCACATACGGCACCATCGCCAGCAGCTACGCCACCGGCGATGTCGGCGGCACCGGCAATTTGGGCGGTCTGGTGGCCTACAACTACGGCACCATCAGCGCCAGCCACGCCACCGGCAGCGTCATTGCCCGCTTCGCCGGCACCATCGCCGGGCCGCAGACGGTGGGCGGCCTGGTCGCCTACAACAGGGGCGCGGTCACAGACAGCTACGCCACCGGCGCCGTGGAGGGCGTCAGCGGGACCGGCGGCCTGGCCGGCGTGAACTACGGCATCATCACCGCCAGCCACGCCAACGGCGCCGTCACCGCCCGTGACGACAGCGGCCTGGTGGCCGGCACCGACATCGGCGGACTGGTCGGCCTCAACAGTGGCGGGACGATCGGGCAGAGCTATGCCACCGGCCGGGTGACGGCGGGCAACCGGGGCCAAGCCCTGGGCGGCCTGGTAGGCGGCAACGCTGGCACCATCACCGACGCCTATGCAACCGGCGCCGTGCAGGTCGGGAACAGCGTCAGCGGCGTCGGCGGGCTGGTGGGCCAGAACGACGGCCTGGTCAACCACAGCTTCGCCCTGGGCGCCGTGACAGTGGGCAACAGCGTCACCGGGGCCGGCGGACTGGCCGGAACCAACGGCGGCACCATCACCAGCAGCTACGCCACCGGCCTGGTCAACACCGGCACC
Organism: Nitrospirillum amazonense; assembly: GCF_007828035.1. Taxonomy (GTDB): domain Bacteria; phylum Pseudomonadota; class Alphaproteobacteria; order Azospirillales; family Azospirillaceae; genus Nitrospirillum; species Nitrospirillum amazonense. The sequence goes on from NZ_VITV01000007.1 coordinate 192,803, forward strand.
CTGGCCCAAGGGGTGGGTGGGCTGGTTGGCGCCAACAGCGGGCTGCTGGGCGGCGACCAGGCCGGCGCCACCATCACCGTGGCCGGCGGCGCCGGCACCGGTGGTCTGATGATCGGGGGCCTGGCGGGGTCGAACAGCGGCACCATCACCGACAGTTCCGCCACCAGCGCCATCATCGCGCAGACGTCCGGCACCGTCGGCGGGCTGGTCGGGTTGAACAGCGGGGAAATCCGCCGCAGCTGGGCCAGCGGCGACGTCAACGCCAACTATCGCGTCGGCGGACTGGCGGGCGTCAACAGCGGCACCATCAGCGACAGCCATGCCACCGGCACCATCAGCGACACGGTGGCCGGCGTCACCACCTTCCCCGGCTATGCCGGCGTCTATGTCGGCGGCCTGGTGGGACAGAACCTGGGCCTGGTCAGCAACAGCTACGCCACCGGCGCCATCAGGGACAGCGGCTACGGCAGCTATGGCCTGGGCGGCCTGGTGGGGTCCAACAGCGGCACGGTCACCAACAGCTACGCCCTGGGCACCGTGCTGGGCAGCGCCCGGGGTGACGCCGTGGGTGGCCTGGTGGGTGAGAATTTGGGCTTGGTCGCCGCCAGCCACGCCGGTGGCACCGTCTCCTCCGGCGGGCGGGATGGTGAGGTCGGCGGGTTGGTCGGCACCAATGAAGGCACCATCACCGACAGCTACGCCACCGGCGACGTCTTCAACGCCCCGGAAAGCGGCGCGATCGGTGGCCTGGTGGGCAGGAACAACGGCCTGATCAGCCACAGCTACGCCACCGGCAACGTCAACGCCCAGACCGACAATTCGGTCGGCGGCTTGGTGGGCATCAACGCAGGCACGGTCACCGACAGCCGCAGCAGCGGCACCGTCTCGGGCCTCAGCTTCGTCGGTGGCCTCATCGGCAACAACAGCGGCACGGTGGTGAACAGCGGCAGTGTCAGCGACATCCTGACCAGCAACCCGCCGAACTATGCCGGCCTGCTGATCGGCTACCAACACACCAGCGGCACCATCGTCAACAGCGCCGGCGCCGGCACCATCACCACCGGCACCATCGTCGGTGGCTCCACCGCCCAGATCGGGGGCACCGGGTTCTGACCCTGGCGGGCCGGCGCCTGGGCAAGGGGCGCCGACCCAGCCTTTTCCGAGAAAATAGGCCATTGCTGCTATCCCGCGTTGCGCCTAGCCTTGTGACCAGGGAACGGTTGTGGCGGATCGGGAGGCGGCTATGGGGCATGGCCAAGGGAACAGGCGGCGCAACGCGATCGCCTTCGCCGTCGCCCTGGTGCTTGGGCTGGCAGTGCCGCCACCCTTGGCCCTGGCCCAATCCGATGGGGGCTCACCCCCAGCCGGGGACGCCATTGTCCCGGGGGCCGGGGTGCCGGAAAACGATGCGGACACCGCAGAGACTGTCGTGGTCACCGGTATGCGCCTGAAGACGGAGAGGCTACAGGAAATCATCGGCGATTTCGTGCGGGACCATGGGAAGCGCGCGCCGTACAGCGACCAGATCGCCCGTTGGGACAGGGCGGTATGTCCACAGGTGCAGAACGTCCCGGCGGATATCAGCGCCTTCATCACCACGCGCATCCGCGCCATTGCGCAAGCCGTCGGGGCGCCGACCTCTCGCGCATCCTGCAAAACCAACGTGGACATCTTTTTCACCGACCAGCCGCAGAGGCTCATGGACGCGGTGGCGGATAAATATCCCCGGCTGCTGGGCTATCATTTCGTGCACCAGGCCAAGGCGCTGTCCCAGGTCACCAGACCCATCCAGGCCTGGTATGTCACCTCCACCAGCAACGGCATCCTGACCGCCATTGACGATCCCTACCAGATGAGCTTGGGCGGCGGTCTGGGCAGCCGGCTTTCCACCGGCGGCCTGCGCCCGGTTCTGACCCACGTCCTGATGGTGGTGAACACCGACCGGATCCTGGGCCTGAAACTGGGCGCAGTTGCGGATTACCTGGGCGTCCTGGCGCTGGCTCAGCCCAAGGTCCTAGGCCAGTGCGGCGACCTGCCCAGCATTCTGGACCTGTTCGCGGCCAATTGCGCGGACGACCAGAAGACCGCAACCCTGAGCGCGGCGGACAAGGCCTACCTGGAGGGCCTTTACTCCATGGACCCCTGGGAAACCGGCGTCCTGCAGCGCAGCAGCATCTCCCTGCACATGCGGCAGAGCTTCGGCGCGCCTTAAAACGGTCCCGTCAGCCAAGGGGTGGTGGCGCGGTGAACTGGGCGATGTCGGCCAATCCCAGGGCTTGTTCAATGTCCGCGATTTGGTGGACCGCGTCGTCAAACCCGTCCTTGCCGAATTTCTGGTGCTCGATCTCCTCGAACTTGTCCCCCATCTCGTCCAGCTCGTGCCCGGACAGGGCTTGTTTCCATGCCGTGAAAACCACGGTGTCCTCATGGGCGGCATGGGCCCGGTACATCCGGACCAGGGTCTCCATCGCGCGGGCCATCGGTTCCCGGTCGGCGGTCCCAATCGCCCCCTTGCCGGTCACACCCAGGATGTAGTCGGTGATCTCCCGCCCGCGCTGGTGCTGCGCCGTCAGCACGTCGGGATAGGCCGCCACCGGGCCCTGGAGCTTGCGGATCGCCGGGAAGATGTGGGCCTCCTCCAACAGGCGCTCGTGGTAATCCTCGCCAAACGTGCGGAACAAGGTCGCCGCCCGCTTCAGGGCCCCGGCGTCGATGGTCCCGGAGTCGGCTGCCCCGTCGTTCGCGCGCAGGCGCGCGGCAGCCTCCGTGTAGGCGAACAGGGCCCGGCGCAGCACGCCGTGCTCACGCATCAGGTCTTCCACCGCACCGACGTCCTTTTCGCTGCCTGCCCCTTCACCGCATCCGGCCAAGGCCAAGCCTGTGGCCACGACGACGCCGGCTGAACCGGCGTGAAGGAATGAACGGCGACGCTGATCCACTGTATCCATCGGTTCCTTCCCTTCGGCAACGGCCCCTTCGGCAGCGGCCCCTTCGGCAGCGGCCCCTTCGGCAGCGGACCAATCGGCAGCGGACCAATCGGCGACCCCGCCACCCGCAGAACGCCGGTACGGCGGAGCGGTTCCGGCACACATCGCCCAACCGACTTTATCTCATTTTGATGCACCGCAACGCAGCCATGCGGATCTTCTGCGATGGATTCTGATAATCAGTCTCAGGTGGCCGTTGACATGGCGCAAATCGGCAAATAAGAGTCGCTCGCAATCTTAACAAAGGGTATAACCGCGGAGCTCGATAGCCGGGATCCGCGCGGGGAGCCAACCACATAGCGTGGCATCAAGGTGGGGACCGTCATGTCGAGCAACCGCAACATCATCATCGCAAGCCGGGCCAAGACGCCCCGCACGCTGGCCCGCACCGCCCTGGGCCTGGCGAGCGTGGGCCTGGCCGGCGGCGCCCTGCTTTCCCTGGGTGCGCAGGCCCAGACGGCGACGGCGCCCGCCACCCAGGGCGGCACGGGCCAGTTGCCCACCCTGTCGGTGCAGGACCAGGACGCCGCCCCGGCGCAGGACTATCGCACCGAGCGGTCGTCCAACGTGAAGCTGACGGAAAAGCTGCTGGACACGCCGCAGTCGGTCACCGTCATCTCCGGCCAGGAGATGAAGGACCAGGGCGTCGCCACCCTGCGCGATGCCCTGCGCAACGTCGCCGGCATCAGCCTGGCGGCCGGTGAAGGCGGCGCCCAGGGCGACAGCCTGACCCTGCGCGGCTTCAGCGCCCGGTCGGACATCTTCCTGGATGGCCTGCGCGACTTCGGCAGCTATTACCGCGACAGCTTCAACTACCAGTCGGCCGAGGTGCTGAAGGGCCCGGATAGCGCCATGTTCGGGCGCGGGTCCACCGGCGGCACCATCAACCAGGTGAGCAAGACACCCACGCTGGAGGCCATCACCGCCGGCACCGCCACCCTGGGCACCGACGGCATGAAGCGCCTGACGGCGGACGTGGACCGCGCCATCGACGCCACCACCGCCGTGCGCCTGAACGCCATGGGCACCAGCAGCTTCGTCGAGGGCCGCGACGGCGCCAAGAACGAGCGCTACGGCTTCGCGCCCTCCGTCGCCTTCGGCATCGGCACGCCCACCCGCGTCACCATCAGCTATCTACACCAGTCGGAAAACGACCGGCCGGACTACGGCATCCCCTTCCTGCTGGGCCAGCCGGCGCCGGTGGACTACCGCACCTATTACGGTTTCCACAGCGACTACCTGAAGACCGACGCCAATGTCGTGACCGCCGACGTGCAGCACGACCTGACGTCCGGCATCACCCTGGAAAACCAGTTCCGTTACGGCAACTACTACCGCAACGTCCGCATCACCGAGCCGCAGCTGGTGAACGCCAACGTGACGCCAGCCACCGTCGGGCCGCTGTCGGGCGTGGCCATCAAGCGCAACGCCATCACCGTGCGCAGCGTGGAAACCACCCTGGACGACCAGGCCACGGCCTCGGCCCGGTTCAACACCGGCTTCCTGGAACACCATCTGGTGACGGGCGTGGAACTGTCGCGCGAGACCTCGGACCCGACGCGCACCGCGTGGACCGGCGTTCCCACCACCACCCTGCTGAACCCCAACGAGTACCAGACCTTCGCCGGCGTGGGCACCATCTCCTCCCGCGTCAGCACCACGGTGGACACGGTGGCGGTGTTCGCCGTCGACACCATGAAGTTCAATGAGCAGTGGTCGCTGGTCGGCGGTTTCCGCTACGACCACCTGGACACGGACTACAAGCAGACCGTGGCCCCGGCCGCCGCCTTCTCCCGCACCGACAGCCTGCCGTCCGGCCGCGCCTCGCTGGTGTTCAAGCCGACGCCGGAAAGCAGCCTCTACGCCAGCTTCGGCACCTCGTTCAACCCGTCGGCCGAGCAGCTGTCGCTGTCCGCCGCCACGGCCAACCTGGATCCGGAAAGCAACAAGACCTACGAGGTCGGCGGCAAGATCGACCTGCTGCACGACGCGCTGAGCGTGCGCACCGCCCTGTTCCAGACGGAAAAGGACAACGCCCGCGTCACCGACCCCAACAACTCCGCCCTGAACGTGCTGGGCGGCGACCAGAAGGTGAAGGGTGTGGAGCTGGAGGTAACCGGCCGTATCACCGAGGATTGGCAGGTCAGCACCAGCTACGCCTACATGGACGGCCGGGTCATCAAATCCACCACCTTCAGCCAGGTGGGCCGCGGTCTGCCCAACGTGCCGCACCACACCTTCAACCTGTGGACCACCTATCAGGTGACGCACCAGCTGCAGATCGGCGGCGGCGCCAACGCGGTGTCGCAGCGCATCGGCAGCTCCAGCCCGGTGGCGGCCACCAACCTGATCAACACCGTGCCCGGCTATGTCACCTTCAACGCCATGGCCAAGTACGACATCACGGAAAAGATCAGCATCCAGGCCAACATCATCAACCTGACCGACCGCGACTACGTCGACCAGATCCATCCGGCCCACCTGGTCCCGGGCGAGGGCCGCACCGTCCAGTTCACCGCCAACTTCGCCTTCTGATCCATCCATCAACCCCAGACCATCCCAACCCTCGACCATCCAAGGCGGCACCCATGCTTCTTCACATTCCCGGCGTCCTGACCCAGGAGCAGGTCGCCTGGTGCCGCCAGCGGATGGAAACCGCCGATTGGGTGGACGGCCGCGTCACGGCCGGCCACCAGTCGGCCATGGCCAAGAACAACGCCCAGATCCCGGCCGACCATCCGGCGGCCCGGGCCATGGGCGACATGATCCTGGCGGCGCTGGAAAAGAACGCCCTGTTCCTGTCGGCGGCCCTGCCGCTGAAGGTCTTCCCGCCGCTGTTCAACCGCTACGCCGGCGGCCAGTCGTTCGGCATCCACGTGGACAACGCCATCCGCCAGATACCCGGCACGCCGCACCGCGTGCGCACCGACCTGTCCGCCACCCTGTTCCTGGCCGATCCCGACGAATATGACGGCGGGGAACTGCTGGTGGAGGACACCTACGGCGAGCATGAGGTGAAGCTGCCGGCCGGCGACATGGTGCTGTACCCGTCCACCAGCCTGCACCGCGTGGCCCCGGTGACCCGGGGCGCCCGCATCGCCTCGTTCTTCTGGATGCAAAGCATGGTGCGCGACGACGGGGAACGCACCCTGCTGTTCGATCTGGATACGACCATCCAGGATCTGAACCGCGAGGCCGCCGGCCAGCCCGCCGTGGTGCGGCTGACCGGCATCTACCATAACCTGCTGCGCCGCTGGGCGGAGGCCTGACGCCATGATGAAGACGCTGCGCTTCCTGCACCTGTGGGTGGGCCTGATCCTGGGCCTGCCCCTGCTGGCGCTGGGCCTGTCGGGCACCGCGCTGGTGATCGAGCCGGAGTTGCGCGCCGTGTTCACCCCATCAGTGCCGGCCTCGCCCGCCGATGCGGCACCGCGCAGCGTGGCCGAGGTGGTGGACGCCGCCGCCGCGGTGGCGCCTGCGGGCGCCAAGCCCGCCAGCTACGCCGCCCCGTCCGCGCCAGGCGGAATCGCCACCGTGCGCTTCCAGGCGCCGCGCCGCACGCCGCAAGGTGGAGAGCACGCCCATAACCAGGGCGGCCCCCGCCCGCAAGGCGGCGGCATGCCCGGCATCAGCGTGCACATCGACCCGGTCACCCTGGCGGTGGTCAGCACCCCGGGCCTGGACGCCACCATCGGCTGGATCCACCGCCTGCACGGCAATCTGCTGATCCAGGATCGCAGCGGCCGCGACCTGGTGGGATACCTGGGCGTCATCATGACGGCGCTGGGCGTCACGGGCCTAGTGCTGTGGTGGCCCCGGCCCGGGCAATGGCGCCAGTCCTTCATCGTGCGCAAGGCGGCCAAGGGCGCCCGCTTCCACCGCGAGCTGCACGGAGCCGCCGGCATCTGGGGCCTGGCCGTCTTCCTGGTGGTCAGCGTCACCGGTGTGGCCATCGCCTTCCCCCAGAGCATCGCCGCCGGTGTGGGTGCGGTGCTGCCCATGGCGGCGCAGACCCAGGGCTTCGCCGTGCCCAAGGTGACGCCGCGTGACGGCGTGGACCCGGCCGGCGTGGATGAGGCCGTGGCCATCGCCCTGGCGGCCTCCCCCCGCCCCGGCCTGGCCCTGCGCGGCGCCAGCCTGCCGCAGAGCCCGGACCAGGCCATCCGCGTGGTGCTGGCGCCCCTGGGCGGCGACGCCCCCAGCGCCGTCACCCTGATGGTGGACCCCTGGGCCCGCCAGGTGGTGGAGGTGCGGGACCCCAGCACGCAGGCGGCGGGCAACAAGGTCACCGGCTGGATGCGCCCCCTGCACGAGGGCGAAGGGCTGGGCCCCGTCTACCGCGTCCTGGTGGCGCTGAGCGGCCTGCTGCCCACCCTGTTCGCCATCACCGGCACGTCCATGTGGTGGATTAAGCGCCGAAACCGCAAGGCAGGCGCCGCCCGCGCCGCCGCCATCCTGCAATCCGCCGCGGAATGACCACCGCCAACCGTTTCACGACGCGTCAGGGCAGCGACGCAATGCTTTCAAAGAGGGGCACGACCAACATGGCGACCAAGTTGCTGAAGCAGACGGCCGCCGCCAGCTTGACGGCGGCATTGGGCTTAGGGGCGACCAACGCCTGGGCGCAGGAGGGGGCGGCCCGCACCGCCGCCACCACCGTGCCGCACGACCTGTCGGCCATGGGCATGTTCCTGAACGCCGATGGGGTGGTGAAGGCCGTCATCCTGGGCCTGCTGGCGGCCTCCGTCGTCACCTGGACCATCCTGCTGGCCAAGGGGCTGGAGCTGCGCGCCGCGCGCGGCCGCCTGCAGGGCTCGCTGGACAAATTGGACGAGGCCCCCTCGCTGGACGTGGCGGCCAGCCAGCTGACCGGTGAGGGCGACGCCCTGGCCCTGGCCTTCGCCCGCGCCGCGTCGGCAGAGCGCGCGCTGTCCGAAGGCCTGCCGGCAGAGGGCGTGAAGGAGCGTGTGGTGCTGCGGCTGGAACGGTTGGAGGCCAAGGCCCGCCGGGCCATCGTGCGCGGCACCGGCGTGCTGGCCACCATCGGCGCCACCGCCCCCTTCGTCGGCCTGTTCGGCACCGTCTGGGGCATCATGAACAGCTTCATCGGCATCTCGAAGACGCAGACCACTAGCCTGGCCGTCGTGGCCCCCGGCATCGCCGAGGCGCTGCTGGCCACCGCCACCGGCCTGGTGGCCGCCATCCCGGCGGTGGTGGTCTACAACGTCTTCGCCCGCAAGGTGGACGGCTACCGCGTGCTGCTGGCCGACGTGTCGGCCGGCGTGCTGCGCCTGGTCAGCCGCGACCTGGACCGGGAGCAGGCGGGCATGCAAGGGGCGGGTGCCCCTCGGGCCCGCAGCCGCGCGGCGGAGTGACCCGGATGGCTGCCCGTCTTTCCCACGGCGGCGATGAGCTGGCCGAAACCCACGAGATCAACGTCACGCCCTTCATCGACGTGATGCTGGTGCTGCTGATCATCTTCATGGTGGCGGCCCCCCTGGCCACCGTGGATGTGCCCGTGGACCTGCCCTCCTCCAACGCGCCGCCCCGGCCACACCCGGAAAAGCCCGTGACCCTGACCATCCGCGCCGACCTGACCCTGGCGATCAACGGCGCCGACGTGGCGCGCGACGGCCTGGCCGCCGCCCTGGACGAGGCCGCCGGCGGCGACAAGGACCAGCGCATCACCCTCAGCGCCGACCGCGCCGTCTCCTACGGCGACCTGACGGCGGTGATGAACAGCCTGCGCACGGCGGGATACCTGAAGGTCTCGCTGGTGGGGCTGGACGGCGGCGGGGCCCCGTGACGCCATGGCGATGGCATCGATGAACAAGGACGGCGGCGATCTTCCTGGCGAGGACAGGCCTGGTGAAGACAGGCGCGCACGCCTGGTCTGGGGCGGCAGCCTGGCCCTGGTGCTGGCCGCCCATGCCCTGGCCCTGCCCTGGCTGATGGCACGCTCCACCCTGGAACCGCCGCCCCCTCCGCCGCCGCTGCAGATCGACCTGCCGCCGCCCCCGGCGCCACCGCCACCCGCACCGCCCAAGCCCGAGCCCCCGAAGCCGGAGCCGCCCAAACCCGCGCCCAAGCCGCCGCCGCCCAAGCCGGTGGCGGTGAAGCCCCTTCCCCTGCCTCCCCCCCCGCCGGTGCCGCCGCAGCCCGCCCCGATTGCGACGCCGCAACCCGAGCCGCCGCCCAGCACGGCGGTGCAGACCTCCACCCCAGCACCGGAGGCGCCGCCCGCCCCGCCGGCACCGGCCAGCAAGGGCCCGGACAGCTATGAGGGCCGGCTGATGGCGCATCTTTACCGCTATCTGCGCTATCCCGCGCAGGCGCGGCAGCGCCACCAGGTGGGCACCGCCTTGGTGCACTTCACCCTCGACCGGGCGGGCCATGTGCTGAGCGTGACGCTGGAGCGCGGCTCCGGCTTCGCCCTGCTGGATGAGGAGGCGGTGGCCACGGTGCGGCGGGCCGACCCGTTGCCCCCCGCCCCGGACGACAAACCCCTGGATTGGACCATGCCGGTGGATTTCAGCCTGCTGCGCTGATCTACCCGGCCCGTCATTTCCGTTGCGCCCCAAGGCGCCACTGGTCAATTATTTTGACCGCACCACCGCGCCGCCGCCGAAAGCAAGCGGCCGGAGACGGTGGGGCAGAGGAAACGCTGACGGGACCCCATGAAGGACAGTATCCGGCCGGCCAAGCTGGCCGACACCATCGCCGACCATCTGGAACAGCTGATCGTGGAAGGCAGCCTGCGCCCAGGCGAGAAGCTGGTGCCGGAGCGGGAGCTGGCGGTGCGCTTCAACGTCTCCCGCCCCTCGCTGCGCGAGGCGCTGGAGAAGCTGGAGCAGCGCGGCCTGCTGCGCAGCGGCCGGGGCGGGGCCACCTTCGTCGCCCCCCTGCTGGGTCCCACCTTTACCGAGCCGCTGCACGCCGTGCTGGCCGCGCGGCCTGAGACCACCCTGGATTACCTGGAGTTCAGGACGGAGGTGGAGGGTGCCGCCGCTTACTACGCCGCCCTGCGCGCCACCGACGTCGATCGCGCCCAGATCCAGGCCCGGTTCGAGGCCATGGAGGCCGCCCACGGCCATGACGAGGCGAAAGAAGAAGCGGACGCCGATGCGGAGTTCCACCTGGCGGTCTATGAGGCGACCCACAACGTCGTGATCCTGCACATCATGCGCGCCCTGGCCGAGATGCTGCGCCAGGATGTCTTCTTCAACCGCGCCAAGCTGTACCAGCGTACTGGCGTGCGCCAGCTGCTGCTGAGCCAACACCGCGCCCTGTATGAGGCGATCATGAAGGGCGACCCCGCGGCGGCGCGCGCGGCCGCCGAGGCGCACATTAACTTCATCCGCGACGCCCTGGTGGAAATCTCCCGCGCCGATGCCCGGCTGGAAGCCTCACTGCGCCGCATCGCCGGCGGAGATATCGTGGCCGCCGACAAATAGGGTGGCGAGAACGGCTCTCGATTGGCGTCAGTGCTCATTTTTTGAAGACCAACTCCATCTCTTTTACGCGCCCCTTCGTCAACCTATTGATAAATAAAGATTAACCAAACTGGCACGGCGTTTGAGTAAGCGCCCCCGACAGAACAGGGGGAAAAAACTCATGTCGTACAAACGGCTCGTGCTCGCCGTCATCGTGTTGGCGGCCGCCGCGGCGGCGCTGTGGTTCAGGGCGGAATGGCTGGTGGGCACGGCCCTGCGCGCCCGCTTCAGCCCCTCCGTCACCCTGGCGCCCAAGCCCTCACCCACCAGTATCGCCAACGCGCGCGGCCAAGACCTGGACGATTTGCTGGTGCTGCTGGACCTGGACCGCAGCTTCACGGCGGAGGGGCGGGCCGCCTTCACCCAGGGGGTGGCGGACCTGCGCGCCCGCGTGGGCGAGATGGATGCCCCCACCTTCGTGATGGAGGTGGCGCGGCTGGTGGCCCTGGCCGGCAACGGCCACACCGCCGTGCAGCTGTTCCCCAAATACGCGGAGTACGGCGTGGCGCCGGTGCGCCTGGCCTGGTTCGACGACGGCCTGTACGTCATCGGCGCCGCCGACGCCCAGGCGGGCCTGCTGGGTCGCCGGGTGGCGGCCATCGACGGCCACCCCGCGGACGACATCCCCGCCGCCGTGCGACCCTATCTGACCGGCACTGACGAGCATGCGCGGGCCCAGGGCATCAACCTGCTGGTCTGCCCCGCCTTGCTGCGCGCCGTCTGGCCGGAGACGGACGGCCGCCACCTGGCGCTGACCCTGGCGGATGAGGCGGGCGGGACGATGCAGACGTCGCTGGAGGCCGGCCCCATGGCCAGTGCCGACAGCCTGCGCTGGCTGCCGCAGGCCGCCGCCTTCACCCATCTCTACGGCGGCAATACGGCCAGCCTGGAGGCCCGCGCGCTGGACCACCAGGGCCTATACCTGCGCCTGAACGCCGTGATGGATGATGACAAGGGCCCGCTGACCCGGCAGCTGGAGGCCGTTGCCGCCAGCGCGCCGCCGGGCGGCTGGCGCTGGATGGTCATCGACCTGCGCTATGACGGCGGCGGCGACTACACCAAGACGGTGGACTTCACCCGCCGCCTGCCCACGCTGCTGGCCCCGGACGGGAATCTGTGGCTGCTGACCGGCAACGCCACCTTCTCCGCCGCCATCGTCACCCTGGCCCGCGCCAAGTACTACGCCGGCGCCCGCGCCCACATCATCGGCCAACGCGTGGGCGACCGCGACACCTTCTGGGGCGAGACCGGCGCGCCCCTGGTGCTGCGCAACACCAACACCACCGTGGGCTATGCCACCGGCATGCACGACTGGGTCCATGGCTGCCGCGACGTCACCAAATGCTTCTGGCTGAACTACGCCTTCGGCGTCGCCGCCGGCGACCTCAGCCCGGAACAGGAAGTGGGCTGGCGCTTCCCCGACTTCGCCGCCGGGCGCGACACCGTGATGGAGGAAGTGCGCGACCTGCAGGAGGCCAAGCGCGGCGGTGGCGAGCGGGCGGCGGTGCCGTGAGGCCGCTCACGGCCGTGACGAGGCAAAGGAAGAGGCGGACGCCGACGCCGATTTTCACCTGGCGGTCTACGAGGCCACCCACAACGTCGTCATCCTGCACATCATGCGCGCCCTGTCCGAGATGCTGCGCCAGGACGTCTTCTTCAACCGCGCCAAGCTGTACCAGCGCACCGGCGTCCGCCAACTGCTGCTGAGCCAGCACCGCGCCCTCTACGAGGCCATCATGAAGGGCGACCCGGCGTCAGCCCGCGCGGCCGCCGAGGCGCACATCAACTTCATCCGCGACGCTTTGGTTGAAATTTCGCGCGCGGATGCTAGGCTGGAGGCATCGTTGAGGCGGATTGCGGGCGGGATATCGTGGCTGATAAGTAATAACGCGATTATTTCGCCTCAATGACGGTATATCAATAATATTTTAGAGGCAAAAAATGGCCGCATCCGCCCCATTAAGCATAATTCGAATTGAGGTCGACAAACTATTTGGCTATCATGATTATGTTTTGCCAAAAGAACAAAAAGATATACACAGATTCTTCATTTTATATGGAGATAACGGATCTGGAAAAACGACCATATTAAGAATTATTTATGGGCTATTAGTTCCAAAATCCGTTCCAGATGCCCGTTCATTTATTATGAGAACCACTTTTCAAAGCGTTAGAGTGTATTTAAGTGACGGAACAAAAGTCGCCGCCGAAAGGCCGATTGGCGTCCTTAATGGGAAATTTACGTTTGTTTTAGATCAACCAGGTCGAGAGGTTGTCCGACTAGATCTTGGCTCTGATGACGACAGGCCCGTGCAGGCACCACAATCCATTCCAGTCATTAGCGCGCTAAAAGAACTGGGGCTTTCAGTATACTTTCTCCCGGACGATCGGAAGTCAGCGGATCTGGATAGAAAGGATATGCGGAATGAAATCTCATTATACAGAGATGAATTGGGCAACATACAGAGATTTCCGGGAAATACTTCAGATAATCAAACACGCCATTTGGAAATCCGCCCCTCTATATCTCAGGTGTTTAGTTGGATTAGATCACAGGTAATTAAAGGATCGAGAGTCGGTGACGAAAACTCAGCCTCTATCTATCGATCAGTTATTAACAGAATTGCAACACATACCGCTCGCAACGACGAAGAGCCTACGGATAATAAGGCTGAATTAATAAGAAGAATTGAAGACTTAGGAGCGTCTACAAAAGATTTTTCAACGTATGGCCTGATGAGGCAATTTGATTATGAGTACTTGCTGAAGCAGATTGAATTAACTCATGGCGAGAATAGAAAATTAGTTCTGGGAATACTTAAGCCGTACATAGATGGCATCGAAGCTAGAAAGGACGCCCTCAAGCCATCCTATGAAGCGGTTCACAGGTTTGTAAATAACGCAAATATGCTTCTCCACCCCAAGAAAGTTATATTTAGCATAACTGAAGGATTCACCATACTGGACAAGAAAAAAAGGAAAATCAACCCAGACCTATTATCTTCTGGGGAGAAGCAAATATTCCTTATATTTTGTCACTCCATTCTGTCCAGAAGCAGGGGCGGGATTTTCATTATAGATGAGCCGGAATTATCCCTAAATATAAAATGGCAAAGGCAAATACTCGATCGCATCAGCAATATTGCTGGCGACACGCCCATTCAATTCATACTAGCAACCCATTCTATAGATCTACTAGCCGAACACAGAAGCTCCACCGTACAATTAAAGGATATTGTTAATGGCGACGAAAAAGAAGCAGAGGGTGAAGATTCAAGAGAATGGGAAAATGAAGAGGCAACAGATGGTGAGATTCTGTGAAAACATTGGAGAGGAATATAGATTCACAGTTAGCAGAATAATTGCCACCTACTCTCTTGAGCAAGACCTTCGCGATATTTTTGTCGAGGGAAAGAGCGATGTTTGCGTACTCCAAGAATATGCACGGGTCAATTCGATAAATAACAGCAAAATATATAATATAGATGATGTATTCATTCCGAATAACATGCTGAAGCCCCCTCATGGCAGTGGAAACCGAGGGAGAGTTATAGCATTGGCCGAAACGCTGTCCGAACACCCGGACCTAGGCTATGATAATGTATTCTGCCTTGCCGATAAGGATTTGGATCAACTCGAAGATATTCCGCCATACAGGCGATTATGGTTAACAGAGTTTACTTGTTTGGAAGCCTATATTTTTACAAATGAAATTACAATGCAAATTATCAATACATTCTTCTGCAAGAAGATAGATCATGACAATGTACGGGAAATAATGAGAACTTGTGTGTACTTGTATTTTGCTCGAAAATACAAAAAAGATAAAGCACCCTCATTGTCTTGGGTTGACCCAAGCAATTCAATTTCCATGGAAGGGGCAAGCCTGATTTTTGATAGTTCAAATTTCTTAGAAAGAATGCTGACGAACCAAGGCATGGCCCATCTGACTGAGGATGCCAAAGAGACAATAGCCAGAATGACTGATAGTCACAATACTGACGCTAGGTATGCGATACATAAAGATGACTACTTCAGAGTTATCTGCCGATATGCCAAACTCAAAAGATGCGATGCCAACCTATGCAAGCCTGAGGTATTTAGCAGAGTCGCTCTCTCACACATTTTAAATGGATCATCTAAATATTCAACATTCCAAAAATACCTTGAGTGGGCAAAACCAAGCCAGGGAGCCCGTCCATGAGCAAACTGACCCTCTACTTCATCCGCCATGCCGAAAAGCCTGAGGAAACCTGGCCCGGTCCTGGCCTTACCTTGGACGGCAAGAAGGACAAGGAGTCCCTGGTCATCCGCGGCTGGCAGCGGGCGGGGGCCTGGGCGGCGTTGTTCGGGGCGGGGCTGGAGGGCAGCACCTATGCCAAGCCGGCGGCGGTGTATGCGGCGACGCCAGGGACCACGGTGAACAAGGGGCCCAGCAAGCGGCCGTTCGAGACGGCCTCGCCCCTGGCGGCGCGCCTGGGGCTGGAAGTGCCCAACACCACCTACGGCAAAGGGCAGGAGGCGGCGCTGGTCAAGGAGCTGCTGACCCTGTCCGGCGTGGTGCTGGTGTGCTGGGAGCATCAGGCCATCGTGGAGAGCATCATCCCCCTGCTGCCCGTCCGCCGGGGCAAGCCGCCCACCGCCTGGCCGGAGGACCGCTTCGACGTCGTGCTGCGCTTCAAGCGCAAGGAGGGCGGCAAGGGCGACGGCTTCGCCTTCAAGGAGCTGTATCCCCGCCTGCTGGCCGGGGACTCCGATACGCCCCTGTGAAACGCCTCACCGTACGGGGCGCGCCCATCAGAGGGACGCGCCGGTGATGCCGGCCACGATGCCCGGCCACCAATAATCGGCGGTGAAGGAGCAGGTGGCGACGATCACGAAGGCCGCCGTCGCCAGGAGCACGACGGTGGCGGCGTAGGCCAGCGGCCCGTCGGCCCGTGACCCGTTGGCCAGTGACCCGTTGTTGGACTGGGCGCGATAGGAGCGGATGGCCAGTTCGGCCACCGCCAGGTTGGGCACGTAGAAGAAGAACACCATCACCGCGTCGAACCAGCCGGTGAAATGGCTGGTGTGGCCCAGCCGGCCCATGGTCAGGAACCAGAAGCCGTATTCGATGCGATACAGCCAGGAACCGACCGTCAGCGCGAACAGGCGGATGGCCCAGGCGCGGTGCTGGTCATACCGGCGGGCGCGGGCATGCGCGTAGGCCAGCACCGCCGCCAGCGACATCAGCGCGCCGTAGGTGCCGAAGCCCAGGTTCATCATCGTGCCGCCGAGCGTACCGGTGGTGAGGCCGTAGGCCAGGCCGCCCAGCCCGGCGAAACCGGCGCACATCACATACAGCCGCCCCAGCCAGCGGTGCAGCCCCGGCACCGCGCGCCGGACACCGCCCATCAGCTGGATGGGGCCCAGCAACAGCAGGATGCCGCCGGCGATGAAATGCGCGCCGATGGCGGCCGTGGCCACCGGCGCGCCAGCGTCGTGCAGGGCCGGCAACGACTCATTCCACCGGGCGGCCGTGCCGTTGACCGCGGTGCCGCCGAAGAAGGCCAGGATGTAGGCGCCGAAGATGGCGCCGCTGGCCCAGGTGACCGCGACCAGCTGCCTCATGCTCCAGCGCAACGCCCGGCCCCCAAGTTCAGCGCCCGCCCCCCGGACGGCGACCGCGTCCAATGCCGCTGTCATGGCTCCCCCCAATCAATACATGCGCTCGCCTGAATACGCGCCCGCCTGAGGCGCCGAGCGAGCCGAACATTCCTCTTTTCCGTGTATGGATAGGCTGTCAAAAGTCAAGCCTGGGCCGCCATGCCGACGGCGTTGGTCCATCGCCCGATGATGTCCACCCACGGATGAAGGTTTAACGCATGAGCATGGGGATTTCCTGCCTGGCCGATGTCGAGCGTATCGAGGCGGTCCCGCTGGCCGAGCGGAACCTGCCGGCGAACAGCTATGAGATGATCGCCACCGGCGCCGCCTTGAACCCCGATGCGCCCGCCTTGTCCTTTTTCCTGCGCACCCGGGACCAGGCGCGACCCTACACCCTGACCCATCGCGCGCTGCTGGCCCGGATCACCCAGGCCGCCCACATGTTCCGCCACCTGGGGATAGGCCGGGGCGACGCGGTGGCCATCCTGCTGCCCAACCTGATCGAAACCCACCTGGCCATCTGGGGGGCGGAAACGGCGGGCATCGCCTTCCCCATAAACCCGCTGCTGGAGGCCGACCAGATCGCCGCCCTGCTGCGGGCGGCGGATGCCAGGCTGCTGGTCACCCTGGGCCCGGCGCCGGGCAGCGCCCTCTGGGAAAAGGCCTGCGCGGCCCTGGTGGAGGCGCCCTCGGTGCGCCAGATCCTGACCGTCGATCCCCTGCGCTATCTGCGCTCCCCCCTGGCGCCCATCGCCCGGCTGCTGGCGGCCCGGCGGCTGCGCGCCACCCGCCTGGATGTGCCCGTCCAGGACATGACGCGCGCACTGAAGCGCCACGAGGGCGGACGGCTGACCTTCGCCGCCCCCGCCGCCACGGACATCGCCTCCTACTTCGCCACCGGCGGCACCACCGGCCTGCCCAAGATCGCCCGTCGCACCCATCACAGCGAGGTGTTCGACAGCTGGGCCATGAACCAGGTGCTGGGCGGGACCGCGGCGCAGCCGGTATTCTTCTGCGGGCTGCCCCTGTTCCACGTCAATGGACAGCTGGTGACGGGGCTGGCGCCGCTGGGGCGCGGCGGGCATGTCGTCATCGGCACGCCCCAGGGCTATCGCGGCGAGGGCGTGCTGCGCCACTTCTGGGAGATCGTGGAGCGGCACCGCATCGCCTTCTTCTCCGGTGTGCCCACCGTCTATTCGACGCTGCTGGAACAGCCGGTGGAGGGGCATGACCTGTCCAGCCTGGAACTGGGCATGTGCGGGGCCGCGCCCATGCCGGTTGAGCTGTTCCGCCGCTTCGAACAGGCGACGGGCGTGCGCATCCTGGAAGGCTATGGCCTGACCGAGGGGGCCTGCACCTCCAGCGTCAATCCGCCGGCCGGGGAACGCCGCGTCGGCTCCATCGGCTTGCGCCTGCCCTATCAACGGATGAAGGTGGTCATCCTGGACGACCAGGGCGGTTATGTCCGCGATGCCGCCGTGGGTGAGGTTGGGATCGTCGCGCTGAACGGCCCCAATGTCTTCGAGGGCTATACCGACCCAGCCCGGGAAGGCGGCACCTGGCTGGCCATCGCCGGTGAGCGCTGGCTGAACACGGGGGATCTGGGCCGGCAGGATGCCGACGGCTATTTCTGGCTGACCGGCCGCCGCAAGGAACTGATCATCCGGGGCGGCCACAACATCGACCCCGGCGTGATCCAGGAGGCCCTGGCCGCACATCCGGCGGTGGCGATGACGGCGGCGGTGGGCCGGCCCGACGCGCACGCCGGTGAGTTGCCCGTCGCCTATGTCCAGTTGCGTGCCACCGCGACCGCCACCAGCGAGGAGCTGCTGGCCCACGCCTGCGCCCTCATTCCGGAACGGGCCGCCTGGCCCAAGGCGGTGCGCGTCCTGGACGCCCTGCCGCTGACCAGCGTCGGCAAGGTCTTCAAGCCGACCCTGGTGGGGTACGAGATCGCCGACGTCGTCCGGCAGGAGGGCAAGACCGCGGGCCTGGACCATATCGAGGTCGACGTCGTGCTGGATCCGGATCGCGGCCTGCTGGCCCGGATCAGGGCCCAGGGTGACAGGCAGGCGCTCGGCCGGCTTCTGGGCCGTTATACCTTTGCCCATGAAATCACAGACTGATTCCAGAAAGAAACCCGGCGGATCGACCGCCGGGGCTGGGAGGCTACGGGGATAATACGGACTTACTGCGGGATCATGCCGGTGAAGACATAGGCCTGCAGCAGGGTGATCACGCCCACGATGCAGACGAAGAAGAGGCTGTGCTTCAGCGTGAAGCGCAGCAGGTTGGACTCGCTGCCCACCAGGCCCACGGCGGCGCAGGCCACCGCGATGCTTTGCGGGGAGATCATCTTGCCGGTGACGCCACCGGAACTGTTAGCGGCCACCAGCAACAGGTCGGAGACGCCCAGCTGCTGCGCCGTCGTGGCCTGCAGCGCCCCGAACAGGGCGTTGCTTGATGTGTCCGACCCGGTCAGGAACACGCCCAGCCAGCCCAGGATGGGGGAGAAGAAGGGGAAGCCCCTGCCCGCCTCCGCCAAGGTCAGCGCCAGGGTGGAGGACAGGCCGGAATAGTTGGCGATGTAGGCGAAGGCCAGCACGGCGCCGATCGTGTACATGGGCCATTTCAGCTCCGCCAGCGTCTCCCCGAACGCGGCCAGCGCCTTGCCCGGGCCATAGCGCAGCACCACCATGCTGAGGATGGCGGAGATGAGGATGGCGGTGCCGGTGGCGGCCAGCAGGTCCAGCTTGTACTGCGCGGCGTAGGGGGTGGCGGCCTTGACGATGGGGGCCACCTTGGTCACGGCGTTGTGCAGGCTGGGCACGTCGAACAGAAACACCGTGTCCACCAGGGCGCCGCCCTTGGCGAACAGGGCCTTGAAGGGCTTCAGGCTCCAGATCGTCACGATGACGGTGAGGATGAGGAAGGGCGACCACGCCTTCAGGATCTGGCCGCCGGTATAGGCGTGCGCGCCGCGCTCCTCCGCCGTCTCCTGGTCCTTGAAGCGGAAGATGGTCTTGGGCTTCCAGAACTTCAGGAACACCGTCAGGCACAGCAGGCTGATGAGGGCCGAGATGATGTCCGGCAGCTCGGCCCCGATGTAGTTGGAGGTGAAGTACTGGCTGATGGCGAAGCTGAACCCCGTCACCAGGATGGCGGGCCAGGTTTCCTTCACGCCCTTGGCCCCGTCCATGATGAACACCAGCCAGAAGGGCACGAACACCGACAGGGCCGGCAACTGCCGCCCCGTCATGGCCGCCACCTTGTAGACGTCCAGACCCGACACCTGGGCGCCGACGATGATGGGCGTGCCCATGGCGCCGAAGGCCACGGGTGCCGTGTTGGCGATGAGGCAGAGGCCGGCAGCGTAGAGCGGGTTGAAGCCCAGCCCGGCCAGGATGGCGGCGGTGATGGCCACCGGCGCGCCGAAGCCGGCCGCCCCCTCCAGGAAGGCGCCGAAGGCGAAGCCCACCATCAGCATCTGCAGCCGCTGGTCCTCGGTGATCGAAATGACGCTGGCGCGGATGATGTCGAACTGCCCCGTCTTCACCGTGATCTTGTACAGGAAGACGGCCGCCACGATGATCCAGGCGATGGGCCATAGGCCGTAGAAGAAGCCGTAGACCACGGCGGCGATGGCCGAGGACGCCGGCATGCCATAGGCCGCGATGGCGATGATCAGAGCCAGCAGCACGGTCAGCGTGCCGGCGACGTAGCCCTTCAGCCGCAGCACGGCCAGCGCCACGAAAAAGAAAACGATGGGCAGCACCGCGACCAACGCGGACACCACCATGTTCCCAAACGGGTCATAGACCTGGACCCAAGGCTGCATGGCCTTCCCCCCTATTTGTTGTCGTGTCGAAACCAGGCGGAACGCGTAAGGCGGCGCGGGTTGGGGATGCCGCCGGTGCCCGCCGGCGTTCTGTCGTCCTCCCCACGCGGCTGGTGTCGGTCAGGCGCGCATATTCAGGCGTCCCGGGTATTGCCCGGGTTGATGTCTCCTTGGTCAAATTACTGTACCATGGACATAATGATGGATAACCCGCGCGCCGGGCGGGCGCAAACGGAAAAGATGGCCCTAATCCAAGGTCTTGGTTAACCCGGTTACGTGTCGGCCGATCCGCCTAGGGGAGAAATCCGGCCGAGGCCGCCGGGATTAAGCCGCTGAATGATTTGACCTTCCCTTGCACCGGAGGGGCGACCATTGCCGATCCCTATTTGGTAAAATGATTTGACCAAGACTACTCCTTGGTAAAATATGGCGCCGACAATTTCCCCAGGGCAAAGGCAAGCCGGCCCCGGGGGCAGCATCCTGGGAGGGACGGGCCTTTGACCACCACGAACCTGGCCGCCACGAATACGGCCGCCGCCGCAAGGCCGGCGGCCCGGCCGGATACGGTCTATTTCTTCGGCACCTGCCTGGTGGACATGCTGTACCCGGAGGCCGGGCTGGCCGGCATGGACCTGCTGCGCCACGCCGGCGTGCACGTGGTGTTCCCGGAGGGGCAGAGCTGCTGCGGCCAGCCGGCGCGCAATTCCGGCTATGTGGAGGAGGCGCGCGAGGTGGCGCGGGCGCAGCTGGACGCCTTTCCCAGCGACATTCCCATCGTGGTGCCCTCCGGCTCCTGCGCCGGCATGATGAAGACCCACTACGCCCACCTGTTCGAGGGCGATCCCGACCAGCCGCGCGCCATCGCCTTCGCCGCCCGCATCCATGAGCTGACGGCCTTCTTCGTCAACGTGCTGGGCGTCAAACTGGCGGACAAGGGCGCGCCCGTCACCGTCACCTGGCACCCGTCCTGCCATTCCCTGCGCGAGATGGGCGTGAGCGAGGAACCCAAGGCCCTGCTGCGCCAGCTGGCCAATGTCACCCTGGTGGAAAACAAGCGGGAGCGGGAGTGCTGCGGCTTCGGCGGCACCTTCGCCGTGCGCCAGGCGGCCGTGTCCACCGCCATGGTGTCGGACAAGCTGGCCAGCGTGCGGGAGACCGGCGCCGGCACCCTGCTGTCGGGCGACTGCGGCTGCCTGATGAACATCGGCGGGCATGCCGAGAAGGCGGGCGATGGCATCCGCTGCCGCCACATCGCGGAATTCCTGATGGAGCGCTGTCATGGCGGCTGACGGCGGCATGCATGCCGAACACGGCCCCCGGTTCGCAGAAAGGGCGCCCGACGCGCTGAACAACCCGCAGCTGCGCCGCAACTTCCGCCGGGCCATGGACGGCCTGATGGCCAAGCGCGCCGCCCAGTTCCCCGACCCGGCCTATTGGGCGGAGCTGCGGGAACGGGGCGCCGCCGTGAAGGCCCGCGCCCTGGCCAAGCTGCCGGACCTGCTGGAGCGGCTGGAATCCCGGCTGACCGCCAACGGTGTCCAGGTGCACTGGGCGGAGACGACGGAGGAGGCCAACGCCATCGTCCTGGGCATCCTGCAACAGGCCGGCGCCCGTACCGTCATCAAGGGCAAGTCCATGGTGTCGGAGGAGATGCACCTGAACGCCCACCTGGAGCGGCACGGTATCGAGGCGGTGGAATCCGACCTGGGCGAGTACATCATCCAGCTGGCGGGGGAGACGCCGTCCCACATCGTCATGCCTTGCATCCACAAGAACAAGGATGAGATATCGGACCTGTTCGCGGAGAAGATCCCGGGCCTGGAACGCACCGGTGACGTGGATGAATTGACCGCCGCCGCCCGCCGGGTGCTGCGGGAGCGCTTCGCCAACGCCGACGCCGGCATTTCCGGCGTCAATTTCGCGGTGGCGGAGACGGGCACCCTGGTGCTGATCGAGAATGAGGGCAACGGCCGCCTGTCCACCACCCTGCCGCCGCTGCACATCGCGGTGACCGGCATCGAGAAGGTGGTGGAATACCTGGACGACATCCCGCCCCTGCTGGCCCTGCTGCCCCGTTCCGCCACCGGGCAGCCCATCACCACCTACGTCAACATGATCAGCGGCCCCCGGAAGGCCGGCGAGAAGGACGGGCCCACGGCCGTGCACCTGGTGCTGCTGGATGCAGGGCGCAGCCGTGTCTATCAGGATGTGGAGCTGGCGGACACGCTGCGCTGCATCCGCTGTGCCGCCTGCATGAACCATTGCCCGGTCTACACCCGCGTGGGCGGCCACACCTACAACGCCATCTATCCCGGCCCCATCGGCAAAATCCTGACACCGCAGCTGCAGGGCCTGGACGCCGCCGGCGACCAGCCCCACGCCTCCACCCTGTGCAACGCCTGCGCCGAGGTCTGCCCGGTCAAGATCCCCATCCCCGACCTGCTGGTGCGCCTGCGCCGCGAGGCGGTGCGGCCGACGGAGACGCCGGCCACGCACCTTCCCCCCCTCTATTCAACAGTGGTGAAGGACGGCGGGGCGGAGCGGTCGTGGACGGAAAGCCTGGTCTGGGCCGGCTGGCGCCTGGTCTATACCCGGCCACTGCTGTACCGCATGGTCACCCGCGCCCTGGCCTGGGGCGGCAATTGGGTACCGGCCGACGCCCCACTGATGCGCGACTGGACCAAGGCGCGGGCCAAGCCCCGCTTCAAGCCGCGTACCCTGCATGATCTGGCGCGCGAGCGCGGTTACCTGAACGAGGTGCCGAAATGAGCGCCGCCTCAAACACGGCAAGGGCCAATATCCTGGGCCGCCTGAAGGCCGCCCCCGGCCGGCCGGGTCCCGACCTCGCGCCCTGGACGCCGCCCACCTATACCGACAAGCTGGTCCGCTTCCGCCAGATGGCGGAGGCCAACCACGCCGAGATCCATGACGTGACGGCGGAGACCTGGCCGGCGCGGCTGGCCACCATCCTGAACAACCGGGGCGTGGGCCGCCTGATGGTCGCCCCCGGCACACCGCGCGGCGACGCCCTGCTGCGGGCGGCGGCCCAGGGCGTGCCCCTGCCCACCCTGGTGCCCTATGACCAGCCGGTGGAGGTGTTGAAGGATGCGCTGGTGCACCGGGTGGATGCCGGCCTGACCGGCACGCGCGGCGCCATCGCCGAGACGGGCACCCTGATTCTGTGGCCAACGGCGGAGGAACCGCGCCTCTTGTCGCTGCTGCCGCCCCTGCACATCGCCGTGCTGGAGGAGGACACGCTGCACGACACGCTGGCGGCGGTGGTGCGGGACCAAGGCTGGGCGGCGGGCATGCCCACCAATGCCCTGTTGATTTCCGGCCCGTCCAAGACGTCCGATATCGAGCAGACCTTGGCCTATGGCGTCCATGGCCCCAAGGAACTGATCATCCTGCTGATTAGAAAAGGGGAGTGATGGGTCATGCCGGACAGCATCGTGAACCCCGCCGCGGACCCCGTCCTCACCCGTGATTACGACGCCCTGCGCGCCGAGCTGGCGGGCATGGTGCCGGCGGACCGGCTGATCACCGACCCGCTGCGCCGCCTGGCCTATGGCACGGACGCCAGCTTCTACCGCCTGGTGCCGAAGCTGGTGGTGCGGGTGGACAGCGAGGCAGAGGTGAGCCAGGTGCTGGCCGCCTGCCGCCGCCACAACACGCCCGTCACCTTCCGCGCCGCCGGCACATCGCTGTCCGGCCAGGCCATCACCGACAGCCTGCTGATGGTGCTGGGCGACGGCTGGCACCGTTCCGTCATCAATGACGACGGCAGCGTCATCAAGGTGCAGCCCGGCATCATCGGGGCGGAGGTCAACCGCCGCCTGGCGCCCTATGGCCGCAAGATCGGGCCGGACCCGGCCTCCATCGAGAGCTGCAAGATCGGCGGCATCGCCGCCAACAACTCGTCGGGCATGTGCTGCGGCACGCACGAGAACACCTACAAGACCATGCTGTCGCTGCGCTTCATGCTGGCGGACGGCACCCTGGTCGACACCGGCGACGCCGCCAGCGTGGCATCCTTCCGCGTCAGCCACGCCGACCTCTTGGCCAGGCTGGACGAGATGGGCCGGCGGGTGCGGGAGGACGAGGCGCTGGCCAACCGCATCCGGCGCAAGTTCGCCATCAAGAACACCACCGGCTACAGCCTGAACGCCCTGGTCGACTACCAGGACCCGGTGGACATCCTGGCCCATCTGCTGATCGGGTCGGAGGGGACGCTGGGCTTCATCGCGGAGGTCACCTACCGCACCGTGCCGGAACTGGCGGACAAGGCCAGCGCCCTGCTGCTGTTCCCCGACATCGTCGAGGCCGGGCGCGCCGCCTGCCTGCTGAACGGCGGGCCGGTGGCGGCGGTGGAGCTGATGGACCGCGCCAGCCTGCGCAGCGCCAAGGGCCAGCCGGGATTGCCGCTCGAGATCGACAGCATGGGCGAGGACGTCGCCTCCCTGCTGGTGGAAACCCGGGCCGTCAGCCCGGAGGCCTTGCGCCAGAACATCGCCGCCATCGAAGGGCTGCTGGCCGGGGTCACCCTCCTGCGGCCCCCGGCCTTCACCACCGACGCGGCCGAATACACCAAGCTGTGGAAGATCCGGAAGGGCCTGATCCCCACCATCGGCGCCATGCGCCAGACCGGCACCAGCGTGATCATCGAGGACGTGGCCTTCCGCATCGAGGATCTGGCCGACGCCTGCCACGACATGCGGGCGCTGTTCGACAAGCACGGCTACCCCGACGCCATCCTCATGGGCCACGCCCTGGCCGGCAACCTACACTTCGTCTTCGCCCAGGATTTCAGCACCGAGGCGGAGATCGACCGCCACGCCCGTTTCATGGACGAGATGGTCCACATCGTGGTGGAGAAGTACGACGGATCGCTGAAGGCGGAGCACGGCACCGGCCGCAACATGGCCCCCTTCGTCGAGCTGGAATGGGGCAAGGCCGCCACGGCATTGATGTGGGAGATCAAGCGCCTGCTGGACCCGGCCAACCTGCTGAACCCCGGCGTGCTGCTGAACACCAACCCGCGCCTGCACCTGGAGAACCTGAAGCCCCTGCCGCCGGCCCACACCATCGTCGACACCTGCATGGAGTGCGGCTTCTGCGAGAAGATGTGCCCCTCGCACGGCATGACCCTGAGCCCCCGCCAGCGCATCACCGGCCTGCGGGAAATCGCACGCCTGACGGCCCTGGGGGACTCGGCGACGGAGCTGCGGGATCTCTACGACCACCACGCCATCGACACCTGTGCCGCCTGCGGCCTGTGCGCCACCGCCTGCCCCGTGGGCATCGAGACGGGGCAGCTGACCAAGGCCCTGCGCGGCAAGCGCCACGGGCCAAGGGCCCGCACCGTGGCCGGCCTGATGGCCCGCCATTACGGCACCGTGCTGGCCGCCACGCGCGGCGCCCTGAACCTGGCCGCCTTCGCCGCCCAGGCCGTGGGGCCGAAGAAGGTGGCCAGCCTGGCGGCCTATGCCCGCACACTGTCCGGCGACCGCCTGCCCCACGCCGGCCCCAACCTGCCGGAGGGGGCCAGCATGGCCTGGCTGAAGGACGTGCCGCCGGCCACTGCGGTGGGCGAGCCGGTGGTGTACCTGGCCGCCTGCGCCGGGCGCACCTTCGGGCCGGCGGTGGAGGATGGGGAAAGCGATCCCCTGCCCGCGGTCACCCTGCGCGTGCTGGAGCGCGCGGGCTTCCGCGCCATCGTGCCGGAGGGCCTGCCCGACCTGTGCTGCGGCCTGGCCTTCGAGTCCGAGGGCATGAAGGAGGCGGCGGACGCCAAGGCGGCGGAGATGGAGGCGGCGCTGAAGGCCGCCAGCGACAACGGCCGCATCCCCATCGTCATGGACGCCAGCGCCTGCACCCAGCGCATGAAGACCTACCTTTCCGGCCGCCTGCCGGTGAAGGATCTGGTGGAATTCCTGGCGCAGGACGCCCTGCCCCGCCTGACGCCGACCCCGCAGGCGGAACCCGTGCTGCTGC
This sequence comes from Nitrospirillum amazonense, assembly GCF_007828035.1. Classification (GTDB taxonomy): domain Bacteria; phylum Pseudomonadota; class Alphaproteobacteria; order Azospirillales; family Azospirillaceae; genus Nitrospirillum; species Nitrospirillum amazonense. Next base: position 218,761 of record NZ_VITV01000007.1, read on the forward strand.
ACCTGAACTGTGCGGCCCGCAAGATGGGCATCGATCCGCAGGCCGCCGCCGTGGCCAAGGCCTGCGCCGCCACGGTGGTGGTGCCGGAGCGGGTGGGCTGCTGCGGGTTCGCCGGTGACAAGGGGTTCGTGGAGCCTGAGCTGAACGACCACGCCCTGCGCTTCCTGGCCCCCCAGGTGCCGGCGGGCTGCGAGGCGGGATACTCCAGCAACCGGACGTGCGAGATCGGCCTGGCCGACCATGCCGGCGTGCCCTATCGCCATCTGGTCTATCTGGTTGACCGGGCCACGCGCTGACGGATCGCCGATGGGCCCGCCAATGCTCCTATGCCGGCCCCGGCACTTCCGCACCGTTGACGGCGACCCCGCCGCCCCCTACCCATATCGGGCGTCGAAAAACAGTGCGTCATAAACCCGCGATGGCCGGCCAAGGCCACGCATGAGCGAGAGAAATCAGGGGAGAGGACCATGACGGCACGGGTTACGGCCGGGCATCTTCAGGTGGCGCAGGAACTGTTCGACTTTGTCGAGAACGAGGTCCTGCCCGGCACCGGATTGTCGGTGGAGGCCTTCTGGCAGGGCGTGGATGTGCTGGCGCACGAGCTGACGCCGCTGAACCGCGACCTGCTGGCCAAGCGCGACGCCCTGCAGCAGCAGATCGACGACTGGCACCGCGGCCAGAAGGGCCGGCCCTTCGACGGCGCCGCCTACCGCGCCTTCCTGTCGGCCATCGGCTACATCCAGCCCGAGGGGCCGGACTTCAGCGTCAGCACCGCCAATGTGGATGCGGAGATCGCCACCATCGCCGGCCCGCAGCTGGTGGTGCCGGTGATGAACGCCCGCTATGCCCTGAACGCGGCCAATGCCCGCTGGGGTAGCCTGTACGACGCCCTGTACGGCACCGACGCCCTGCCCGAGGATGACGGGGCGGAGCGCGGCCGCGGCTACAACCCCATCCGGGGCGCCAAGGTCATCGCCTTCGGCCGCACCTTCCTGGACCAGTCCTTCCCCCTGGCCGAGGGCTCGCACCGCGACGCCACCAGCTACGCCATCGTGGACGGCGCCCTGGCGGTGACGCTGGAGGGCGGGGCCAAGACGGGCCTGGCCGACCCCAGCCGCCTGGGCGGCTGGCAGGGCGACGCCGCCGCCCCCACCGTGATCCTGCTGTGCCGCCACGGCCTGCATGCCGAGATCCACATCGACGCCGGCCACCGCATCGGGCGCGAGGACAAGGCCCACGTGGCCGACATCGTGCTGGAATCCGCCATCACCGCCATCATGGATTGCGAGGATTCGGTGGCCGCCGTGGATGCCGCCGACAAGGTGCTGGCCTACCGCAACTGGCTGGGCCTGATGAACGGCACCCTGACCGCCCAGTTCGAGAAGGGCGGCCAGACGGTGGACCGCCACCTGAACCCGGACCGCGTCTATACCGCCCCGGGGGGCAAGACCCTGACCCTGCCGGGCCGCAGCCTGATGCTGGTGCGCAACGTCGGCCACCTGATGACGTCCGACGCCGTGCTGCTGGCCGACGGCAGCAACATCCCCGAGGGCATCCTGGATGCCGTCATGACCAGCACCATCGCCCTGCACGATTTGCGGCGCGAGGGCGTGGGCGACACCCCGGCCGTGCGCAACAGCCGCGCCGGCAGCGTCTATATCGTGAAGCCCAAGATGCACGGGCCGGAAGAGGTGGCGTTCGCCAACCGCCTGTTCGGTGCGGTGGAACAGCTGCTGGGCCTGCCCGCCAACACCCTGAAGATGGGCATCATGGATGAGGAGCGGCGCACCACCGTCAACCTCAAGGAATGCATCCGCGCCGCCCAGCACCGCGTGGTGTTCATCAACACCGGCTTCCTGGACCGCACCGGCGACGAGATCCACACCTCGATGGAAGCCGGCCCCATGGTGCGCAAGAACGACATCAAGGGCACGGCCTGGATCAAGGCCTATGAGGACTGGAACGTCGACACGGGCCTGGCCTGTGGCCTGAAGGGCCGGGCCCAGATCGGCAAGGGCATGTGGGCCATGCCCGACCGGATGGCGGACATGCTGGCCACCAAGATCGCCCACCCCCAGGCCGGCGCCAACACCGCCTGGGTGCCCTCCCCCACCGCCGCCACCCTGCACGCCCTGCACTACCACACCGTGGACGTGGCCGCCCGCCAAGCCGTGCTGGCCGGCCACCGCCGCGCCAAGCTGGAGGACATCCTCACCCCCCCGCTTGCCCAGGGCACGAATTGGTCGGAGGAGGAAATCCAGCAGGAACTGGACAACAACGCCCAGGGCATCCTGGGCTATGTCGTCCGCTGGGTGGACCAGGGGGTCGGCTGTTCCAAGGTGCCGGACATCAACAACATCGGCCTGATGGAAGACCGCGCCACCCTGCGCATCAGCAGCCAGCACATCGCCAACTGGCTGCACCACGGCATCTGCACCAAGGAACAGGTGCGTGAGACCCTGGAGCGCATGGCCGCCGTGGTCGACAAGCAGAACGCCGGCGACCCCGCCTACACCCCCATGGCCCCCAACGTCAGCCACAGCATCGCCTTCCAGGCCGCCTGCGACCTGGTGTTCGACGGGGTGCGCCAGCCCAACGGCTACACCGAACCGGTGCTCCACCGCCGCCGGGCGGAGGCAAAGGCGCGGCAGGCGGGGGCGTAGGCGCGAGCGTCAGGGAAGAGGTGAGGGTTAAGAGGGGGCGGGACCGTGGGGTTCCGCCCTTTTTTAGCGCTTCGAGATTGAAAGCTCACTGAAGGTTGGCGGCTTATGTCTACTTCGCGCCTCATGGCGATCGTTCCGAAGACCGGCGCCAGGCCGGATAGCAGACATTTCTATTTCAGCCAAACTACTTAGCAAGCCTCAATACATCTTCAAGACTTAGCACATTATTCTTTCTAATATTATTAGCGAAATTCATATATACCTTGTACTCCACTCCGAGCTCAGAAACTACTTGGTCTATATCTGATTGCGACTCATCCTTGCGGGCATGCGCTACAATTGTAGCAACAGCAGCACGATAATATTCAAATGCATTCAAAATTAAAGAATCTAGAAAAGATGGAACCCTTCCTGCATGGACTAAATTATTCCTAGCCCTATAGATTCTATGCAGTTGCCATTCAACCCTCTTTTGATGCGCATCGAGATGTACACTAACTGATTTTGGCGTACCATATTCATGGTGAAGCTTCCAAAGCCGGTGTAAAGCCAGTGGATTTTCTGCACATAAATCGCACAAATCTTGCCGCAAATTTGCGTTGGCGGGGAGATATAGGATCGCGGCAAATTTTGTATGTTGATCTGTCCCAGATACGAATGGTTCACCACTCACTATTCCGCTAAATTTTCTCCTGTAAGAGACAAGCATTTCATCAAATACAGCAATGGTCTGCCTTCGAATATATTTAAGACAGATGCATGGAATCAATAGTCTCGCATAATGGACAATGCGCGCAGTTTCACGTTCCGGCTCACTTAACAAGACTTCAACAGCAGACCACAATGAAATTAATTGATTTTCCGGGTTTGATGATGCGCGCGCCAACGCACTAGTACTAATAGAGCTAAGCAATCTCTCTGTTGAATCATTAGTAAAACTTGATAATATCTTTCTTGAGTACTGATGCACTTCTTTAAGTGCCCGCCCTGCGGTTTTCTTAACAGCACCGGTGTGGAATGACGTTTCATAACTAATCTTAACAATTATTCCCTGTTGCGCCCGAAGACGATGTACATACATCTCGTTTGCCCAGCCACACGGCATCCCGTGTGGACCAAGAAAAGTTAACGCCTTAATTGAGGAAAGTTTTTGCTGAACCTGATTTGCGGCACTGTATTGATCGTGAGCTTCCTCACGGCACATCAAAAAAGCCGATGTGTGCCCAGTAAGCAAGAGGGGTGCGAGCCCCCTTCCCACATGAAGGGGCAAGTCACCTAACCGAAAAGATATGTCGTAGCCAATGCGTGATAAATATCTTCCAAAATCATAATCAACTATTGCATAAATAACAAATGACTTTTTCTCGCAGTCAAATCGCCTAAAAAAAGAATTAATCATTTCTGTTCGCACGCGAATAATGTTTTTATTAAAAAATAATTGATCAACTATTTGGTTTATATAAGATTTTGAATATCCTGAGTTAATTAAAAAACTACAATATGATGATGTCGCGCGCCGCAATTGGATTCTCTTTTTATCATCTGAAAATACATTGAGGATAGTTTTCTCAAGCTTCTCCTTATGTGACTTTGAAAGAATCTTTCGAAGATAAATGAGATTGTGACTTATATCAACAAGCGGTAGTTTTTGATTAGAATTCTGCTCCATTATCAAGTCGATGTGCGACCCTGCTAGCGACTCGGCAATTGGATCATCGGTAAGAGACCATACAAGCTCACCCCAAATGGGCTCCAGAGCGGGACGCGGAACTCGATTCAATCGGACGTCCTCAACGACTGCGACCGCTTCATCTAAACGAGCTAGCGTATCTAACGATAGCGCCCGGAAACTTTCAAACGTTTGTGGGGACAGCATTTCGCGCATTTGCTGGGCAAAAAAAAGGGCGCCTCGCCCACCTAAGGTTTTTGGCCAAGAGTTTTTAGGAGGGCGCATAGATAAACTCCGAAACGATCTTTGGGAGAGCAATGGTAGCAGAACGTCACCAATAGGTGTAGGTCCGCTATTCCTGCCCTACCATCTCCTCTCGTGTGTACTGCCTTCTCTTCCCAGAATTTCTCATCAGCTCCCAAGTGATCACCCGACTGCTCTCCCGGAACGCCGCCCGATTCTCGCGCCAGGCGTCGCAGGAATTTGGTGTTCAGCGCTGCGTTGACCGTGGCGTTCAACGCTCATGCTGGAAACTTTGTCAGTTCAGGGGGGGCCCTGCGAGCCAGCATGGCCATGGTGACCTTTAACGTCGTCGGTGGGGGGGGGTAAGGGAACACTGCATTTAATTCAAAGGTCGGCTTTTTCGGACCCGTCCCTAAAACCAGTTCCCCCACTTCCGGCCTCTAGCCCGAACATTCAAGTTCGGTATATCGGATATCCCCCCAAACCTTGTCCCCCAGACAATCCCGCCCTTGCCCCGGCTGCCCGCCGCTCGTATCGAACCAGGAGCCCCTGTCCACGGAGAGCCCCCATGGCCGAGATCGACACCCGCCCCATGACCGTCAGCCCCGTCACCCTGGCGGGGGCCGTGGTGCGGCTGGAGCCGTTGAGCCAGGACCATCTGCCGGGGCTGATCGCCGTGGGGCTGGACCCGGTGCTGTGGCGCTGGGTGCCGACGCAGGTGACGACGCCGGATGAGATGCGGGCCTATGTCCACACGGCGCTGGAGGAGCGGGACCGGCATGTCAGCCTGCCCTTCGCCATCGTGCACAAGGCCAGCGGCCAGGTTATCGGCAGCACGCGCTATGGCAACATCGACCGCGCCAACCGGCGGGTGGAGATCGGGTGGACCTGGGTGGCGCGGTCGCACCAGCGCACCGGCGCCAACACCGATGCCAAGCGCCTGCTGCTGGCCACCGCCTTCGAGGTCTTGGGCGCCCACCGGGTGGAGTTGAAGACCGACGCGCTGAACCAGCAGTCCCGCGCCGCCATCGCCCGCATCGGCGCCACGCAGGAAGGCATCTTCCGGTCCCACGTCGTGGTGCCGGCCCGCGTGGGGCCGGACGGTGAGGCCATCCCCGCCCGCCTGCGCGACAGCGTCTATTTCTCCATCATCGCCGCCGAATGGCCGGCGGTGAAGGAACGGCTGGCCGCCCTGGCGCGGCCGGACTGAGCGGGACCAACCGTCCTATCGCAGCCGCGAACGCCCCCTGCCCTGCAACCGATGCCATAGTTGCGCGGCCCGCCCGTCCACCTTAAGGCTGTGACGGCGCTCATTGCGTGAGCAGGCGCAGCATGACAGATATGCGCTGCCTATCCTGGTAATCACCGCCCGCCGGCCATTTACGCGATTGACCGGAGCGTTATTCCCCGTGCTAACTGTCGTTAGTGTGCTATTAATATTTTGCACATCCATTGAACAGTACAATTCGGCGGCCGGCGTCACCCGGTGAACGAGCCCAGCCAAGGGCCACCGCCGGGGAACGATGGGGGAGTGGCTGAGGATGAAGGGACCACGCGTGAACGCGGCCGCGGGTCGGCTGTTACGGGCCCACACGGCACGGGGCCGGGCGCTGCCCACCGTCCTGCTGATGGGCGGCGCGCTGCTGGGCGGCGGCGCCATGGCGCAGGAGCAGGACGGCGGCATTCCGGACATCATCGTCACCGCCCAGCGGCGCGCGCAGTCGGTGCAGGACGTGGGCCTGTCCGTCTCCGTCCTGTCGGCGGGGGATCTGGCCACGCACCATGTCACCTCGGTGAACGACCTGCAGAACATGACGCCGGGGCTGGAGGTCACCAACGCCTTCGGCGGCGGGCAGCCGCAATTCCGCATCCGGGGCGTGGGCTTCAACGACTATGCCTCGAACAACACGCCCACCGTGGGCGTGTATGTCGATGAGGTCGCCTACCCCCTGCCCATCATGACCCAGGGCCTGGTCTATGACGTGGACCGGGTGGAGGTGCTGCGTGGGCCGCAGGGCGTGCTGTACGGCCGCAACACCACCGGCGGCGCCATCAACATCCTGACCGCCAACCCCACGGACAGCGCCAGCGCCGGCATCACCGCCGACTATGGCAGCTATGACGCCGCCAAGATCGAGGCCTATGTCTCCGGCCCCGTCAGCGACACGGTGAAGGTGCGCCTGTCGGCCATGACGCAGCAGGGCGGCGCCTGGCAGACCAACCGCCTGACCGGCCAGGATTTGGGCAACGCCAACCGCACCGCCGTGCGCGCCAAGATCGCCTGGACGGCCACGCCGGACACGGACGTGAGGCTGAACCTGCATTATGGCCGCGACCTGTCGGACGGCACCGGCGGCTATCTCTTCAACCCCGCCGTCCAGCCGGGCGTGGGCACCCTGCCCGCCGATACCGACCCGTCCAGGACGGGGTGGGGCCTGTCGCCCGCCTTCGCCAAGGTCATCGGCGCCGACCCCAATGCCAAGCCCTTCCGCAACAACACCAGCGGCGGCGCCGACCTGACGGTGCTGCACCGCTTCGAGGATGTGACGCTGACCAGCATCACGGCGTGGGAGGCGCTGAACCGCAAGGAGTTCAACGACTGGGACGCCACCGCCTACCGCGACGCGGATGAATATTTCAACAGCCGCGCCCAGGACGTGTCGCAGGAGGTGCGCCTGGCCTCCAGCGGGCCGGGCCGGCTGCAATGGGTGGGCGGCCTCTATTATTCGCACGAGACGCTGCGCGAGGCCTTCCTGTCCGACTTCACCGACATCTACGGCTTCATCGCCAACACCCGCTATGCCCAGACGGCGGAGTCCATCAGCGGCTTCGGCCAGGCCGACTATGCCGTCACCGACCGGCTGAAGCTGATCCTGGGCCTGCGGGAGGAGCATGAGGACCGCACGCTGCGCACCTTCAGCACCATCACCATCCCCGACACCGGCATCGGCGTTTCGGCGGACAAGGTGCCCACCGGCTTCACCCAGACCACGGGCAAGGCCGGCGTGGAATTCAAGGTGACGGACGACGCGCTGCTGTACGCCAACATCAGCCGGGGGGTGAAGTCCGGCGGCTTCACCGCCTACAACACCCTGGCGCTGGGCGGCCTGGCCCCCTTCCGGCCGGAGGTGCTGTGGGCCTATGAGGCGGGGGTGAAGTCCGACCTGGCCAACCACACCCTGCGCCTGAACGCCTCGGCCTATTACTACGACTATCATAACCAGCAGGTGCAGTCGGTCATCATCGACCCGAGCTTCGGCGCCATCGGCAAGATCGTGAACGCCCCCCGGTCAGAGATTTATGGCGCGGAGCTGCAGGCCGACTGGGCGCCCCGCCCCGGCCTGCTGATCACCCAGGCGCTGGGCCTGTCGCATGGCGAGTTCAAGGAATTCAACGCCGTGGACACGGCGGCCTCGCTGGCCACCTGCTATCCCTGCCGCCCCATCTATACCAACCAGGCGGGGGAGGATCTGGGCTTCCCCCGCATCACCTACAACGGCGGCGTCAGCTATGACTGGGCCCTGCCCGGCCACACGCTGAAGACGGAGGCCGACTACAGCTATCGCAGCAGCGAACGCTCGCTGCTGGGCAGCCGCTACAACGTCGCCGGCTACTGGCTGGTCAACGCCGCCGTCACCCTGACGCCGGACCAGGGGCCGTGGACCGCCACGGTCTACGGCCAGAACATCCTGGACAGGCGCTACGACCTGCTGCGCAACTTCTTCACCAACGCTGACATCGCCATCCCCGGCCGGCCGGCGACCTGGGGCATCCGCCTGGGGTACCAGTACTAAACGCCCGCAACAGCCTAGCCGAGAGCGTCATGGACGAAGACTTCCTGGGCAACCCCATCACCACGGACGGCGCGCACAGCGCCGGGCTGATCGACGATTTCGTCGGCGGGCTGCTGGCCTATGAGACGCGGGCCGTGAACCTGCTGGCGGTGGCGGACGAGGCGGTGGACCTGCCCCTGGTGCAGACCTACGCCGGCATGCTGTGGATGTTCCTGGAATCGACCGACGGCCCCGGCCGCGCCGCGCCCTATGTGGCGCGCGCGCTGACCGCCGCCCGCCACGGCACGCGGCGGGAACAGCTGAACGCCGCGATGCTGGAGGCCTGGTGGCGGGACGACATTCCCGCCGCCCTGGCCCTGGGCGACCAGATCGCGGAGGAATTCCCCCGCGACCTGACGGCGGTAAAGGTTCACCAGTACCTGAACTTCAACCGGGGCCAGTCGCCGGACATGGTGCGCATCGCGCTGAAGGTGCTGCCCCGGGCCGGCGACGTCGCCTATCTGCACGGCATGCTGGCCTTCGGCTATGAGCAGTGCCACCTGCTGGATGAGGCGGAGGCGGCGGCCCGCCGCGCCATCACCCTGAAGCGCAAGGAGCCCTGGGCCCACCACGCCCTGGCCCATGTGATGCTGACCCGGGGTGAGATCGACCAGGGGGCCGCCTTCCTGCGCGGCGTGCACGACAGCTGGACCGAGCTCAATTCCTTCATGTCCACGCACCTGTGGTGGCACTACGCCCTGTTCCTGCTGAGCCAGGGGCGGGCGGCGGAGGCACTGGCCACCTACGACGCCCGGGTCTGGGGCGTGGACAAGGGCTATTCCCAGGACCAGGCGGGGGCGGTGCAGTTATTGAGCCGCCTGGAGCTGGCCGGCGTGGAGGTGGGCGACCGCTGGACCGACCTGGCCGGCCACCTGGCCGCCCGCGTCACCGACACGGCCCAGCCCTTCCTGGCGCTGCTGTACCTCATGGGCCTGGCCCGCGCCGGCCGGGCGGAGGCCGACACCCTGCTGGCCGCCATCCAGGCGCAGGCGGGCCGCGCGCCGGACCACAGCCGGGAAACCTGGGCCGATGTGGCCGTGCCGGCGGCCGAGGGGCTGGTGGCCTATCACCGGGGCGACTGGCGTACGGCGGTGCGCCGCCTGGGCCCGGTTTTGCCCCGCCTGGTGGAGATCGGCGGCAGCCACGCCCAGCGCGACCTGTTCGAACAGGTGGTGCTGGACGCCTATCTCAAGGACCGGCGCTGGGCCCCGGCGCAACAGATGCTGGAGCTGCGCCGGGCCCACGACCCCGGCGGCGTGCCCCTGAACCGCGCCCTGGCCCAGGTCTATGACGCGCTGGGCCTGCCCAGCCTGGCGCGCCAGGCGGCGGCGCGAGCCCAGGCCACGGCGGAGGCGCACCGCCATGACACCAGCCTCTTGGTGAACTGACTCAATGGCCTGGACGATCTTCCTCATGCGCCTGGTTAAATCAGCAGTGGTGCTGGCGGCGGTGGCGGCGGCGCCCGCCGCCTGGGCGCGCGACACCATCACCCTGGGCCTGCAGCTGGAGCCGCCGGGCCTGGACCCGACGGCGGAGGCCTCGGCCGCCATCCCCGCCGTGGTTTTCCCCACCGTGTTCGAGGGGCTGGTGCATCTGGGCGTGGGCGGCACGGTGCAGCCCCTGCTGGCCACCGACTGGACGGTGGCGCCGGACGGCCTGACCTACATCTTCCACCTGCGGCCGGGCGTGCGCTTCCAGGACGGAACTGATTTCGATGCCGAAACGGTCAAGTTCTCGCTTGAGCGCGCCATAGCGCCTGGCAGCACCAACCCGCAGAAGGTGGCGCTGTCGCACATCGACCATGTCGACGTCCTCGACCCGCTGACGGCGGTCATCCACCTGAAAGCGCCCTACGGCAGCCTGTTGCAGGTACTGGGCTGGCCGGCGGCCGTCATGGTGTCCCCCGCCAGCGCCGCCGGCAACGTCACCCATCCGGTGGGCACCGGCCCCTACACCGTGGCCGACTGGCAGCGGGGCAACGCCGTCACCCTGGCGCGCAACCCGGCCTACTGGGGCCCGGCGCCGCATCTGGCCAGCGTCACCTATCGCTTCATCGCCGACCCGGCGGCGGCCACGGCGGCGCTGAAGGCCGGCGACATCCAGGGCTTCCCCGCCTTCCCCGCGCCTGAGGCCATCGCCGCCCTGAAGGCCGATCCGCGTTACACTGTCGACGTCGCCCCGTCGGAGGGGGAGACGCTGCTGGCGCTGAACAACCGGCGCCCGCCCTTCGACAATGTGCTGGTGCGCCGCGCCCTGTCGCATGCCATCGACCGCCAGGCCATCATCCAGGGCGCCATGTTCGGCTATGGCGCCCCCATCGGCAGCCATTACCCGCCGCAGAACGCGGGCTATGTCGACCTGACGGGCCTGTATCCCCACGACGTGGCCAAGGCCAAGGCCCTGCTGGCGCAAGCCGGATACCCGCAGGGCTTCACCGCCACCCTGCGCGTCCTGCCCCTGCCCTATGCCAAGCGCGCCGCCGAGATCATCGCCGCCCAGCTGGCGGAGGCGGGGGTGCATGTGGTGCTGCAGGATGTGGAATGGGCCACGTGGATTTCCCAGGTCTATGGCGGCCACGACTACGACATGACCATCGTCGCCCATGTCGAGCCCATGGATTACGACATCTATGGTCGCGACGATTACTATTTCGGCTACCGCAACCCGGCCTACAAGGCGCTGCTGGCCCGGCTGGACGCCACGGTGGACCAGGGCCAGCGCCTGGCCCTGCTGGGCGACATCCAGCGCACCCTGGCCAACGACGCCGTCAACGTCTTCCTGTTCGAATACCCCTATTTCGGCGTGTGGGATGCCGGATTGCGGGACATCTGGCTGCCCACCCCGGTGCAGCTGGTGGACCTGGCCACGGCGCGCTTTGACGAGGCGGGCGCGGATGCCGCCGCCGCTGGCGGGCTGTGCGGTGCCGGGGGGCTGGCGTGGCTGCTGGGCATGGCCGTGCTGGCCGCCGTGGCCCTGGCCGCCGCCAAGGCCGGGCCGCGCTATGTCGCCGGGCGCCTGGCCGTACTGCTGCTGACCCTGCTGGCCGCCAGCCTGGCCATCTTCCTGGTGCTGCAGGTCATCCCCGGCGACCCCGCCCGGGTGATGATGGGCCTGAGCGCCGACCCGGCCGCCCTGGCCGTCCTGCGCCACCAGATGGGCCTGGATGTGCCCGCACCCCAGCGCTACCTGGCCTGGCTGGCCGGCCTGGCGCGCGGCGATTTCGGCCTCAGCTACACCTACCGCGTCGACGTCGGCCGCCTGATGGCGGAGCGGCTGGCCGTGACCCTGCCCCTGACCCTGTACGCCGTGCTGCTGTCCACCCTGCTGGCCGTCGCCCTGGGCACGCTGGCGGCGCTGGGCGCCGTGTGTGGGCGCCAAGGTAACGTGGTCGACGCCTTCCTGAACGGCGTGGCGCAATTGCTGATCGCCATCCCCAACTTCTGGGCCGGCACCGTGCTGGCCCTGGTATTCGCCGCCGGCCTGCACTGGTTCGCCGCCGGCGGCTTCCCCGGCTGGGGCGGCGGGCTCTTGCCGGCGCTGAAAGCCCTGACCCTGCCGGCCATCGCCCTGGCCGCCCCCCAGGCCGGCATCCTGGCGCGGGTGCTGCGCGGTGAGCTGGTGGAGCAGATGGGCCAGGATTACGTCCGCACCGCGCGGGCCAAAGGCCTGAGCCTGTCCCAGGCCCTGCTGCGCCACGCCCTGCCCAACGCCTTCGTGCCGGCGCTGACCATCCTGGGCATGCAGTTCTCCTTCCTGCTGGCGGGCGGCATCATCATCGAGAACGTGTTCTTCCTGCCCGGACTGGGCCGGCTGGTGTTCCAGGCCGTGGCCCAGCGCGACCTGATCGTGGTGCAGGGTGTGACCGTCGGCCTGGTGTTCGCCGTGGTGGTCGTCACCTTCCTGGTCGATCTGGCCAACGCCGCGGTGGATCCGCGCCTGACACAGGGGCGGCGCCCATGACCGTCATGATCACGCTGGAGGCGGCGACCGACGGCGGCCGCCATTCCAGGGCCCTGGCCGCCGGCCTGCTCCTGACCGGCCTGGTGGTGGCCGCCGCCCTGCTGTCGTTGGCGTGGACGCCCTATGACCCCACCGCCATCAATGTCGCCGGCCGGCTGGCCGCACCCTCCGCCACCCACTGGTTCGGCACCGACGCCTATGGCCGCGACGTCTTTTCCCATGTGCTGGCGGGTGCGCGCAGCGCCTTGGCCGTGGCCCTGGCCGCCGTGGGCGTGGGCGCGGGAGCCGGCGTGCCCCTGGGCCTGCTGGCGGCGGGCCGGCGCGGCTGGGTGGAGGAGGGGACGATGCGCGGCAGCGACGTGGTCTTCGCCTTCCCCGCCCTGATCACCGCCGTGCTGATCGCCGCCTTGTGCGGCCCGGGTGCCGTGGACGCCATCGCCGCCATCGGCCTGTTCAACATCCCCGTCTTCGCCAAGGTGACGCGGGCGGCCGCCCTGGGCGTCTGGGCGCGGGATTACACCCTGGCCGCCCGGCTGGCCGGCAAGGGCGGCGGCCGCATCTCGCTGGAGCACGTGCTGCCCAACATCGCCGGCCTGCTGCTGGTACAGGCCACCATCCAGCTGTCGCTGGGCATCATTGCCGACGCCGGCCTGTCCTTCGTCGGCCTGGGCACCCAGGCGCCGCAACCCAGCTGGGGCCGCATGCTGGCGGACAGCCAGACCCTGGCGGGCCAGGCGCCCTGGCTGGTGCTGTTCCCCGGCCTGGCCGTGGTGGCCGCCGTGCTGGGCTTCAACCTGCTGGGCGAGGGCCTGCGTGGCCGCCTGGCCCCCAAGCGGGGGGCCTGATCCCATGGCGCTGCTCGACATCCGCGACTTCAGCCTGGCCATCGACGGCCGCACCATCCTGAGCGCCGTATCGCTGACGGTGGAACCGGGCCAGATCGTGGCCCTGGTGGGGACGTCCGGCTCCGGCAAGTCCATGACCGCCCTGTCGGTGCTGGGCCTGACCCCCGCCGGCGCCAGAACCCAGGGCAGCATCCGCCTGGACGGGCGGGAGCTGACCACCCTGACCGACAGGCAGATGAACGCCGTGCGCGGCCGCGACGTGGGCCTGGTGTTCCAGGAGCCCATGACGGCGCTGAACCCCGTCCTGTCCATCGGCGCGCAGGTGGCGGAGACGGTACGGGTGCACGGCATGGCCAGCCGGGCGGAGGCCATGCGCATCGCCGACGCCATGCTGACCCGTGTGGGCCTGCCGACCGACCGCTTCCCCCGCAGCCGGCGTCCGCATGAACTGTCGGGCGGCCAGCGCCAGCGGGTGGCCATCGCGGCGGCCCTGGCGCTGAAACCCAAGCTGCTGATCGCGGATGAGCCCACCACCGCCCTGGACGTGACCACCCAGGCCCGCATCCTGGGCCTGCTGGTCGATCTCGTCCGTCAGGACGGCCTGGGCCTGCTGCTGATCAGCCACGACCTGGCCCTGGTGTCGCGCGTGGCCGACCGCGTGGTGGTCCTGCATGACGGTGCGGTGGTGGAAGTGGGCGACCCCGCGACCGTCTTCGCCGCCCCGCAGCATCCCTATACCCGCCGCCTGCTGGCGGCCACCGAGCCGGCGCGGCAGCGGCCGGACGTCCTGCCGGCCCCCGTACGGCCGCCCCTTTTGGTCGCTGAGGGCATCGTGCGCGACTATCCCCTGCCCCGTGCCGGCTGGTGGTCCAAGCCGGCGCACCTGCGCGCCGTGGACCAGGCCAGCCTGGCCGTGCACCGGGGGGAGAGCGTGGGCATCGTGGGCGAGTCAGGATCAGGCAAGTCCACCCTGCTGCGCACCCTGCTGGCGGCGGACGCGCCGCAGGCGGGCGCGGTGCGCCTGCTGGACCAGGCCTGGTCGACAGCGTCCGAGGCCGCGCGCCGCCCCCTGCGCCGCCATGTTCAGATGGTGTTCCAGGATCCGGTGGGCAGCTTCGACCCCCGCTGGCGGGTGGAGCGCGTGGTGGCCGAGCCCTTGGCCCTGCTGGACACACCGCTGACGCCCGCCTTGCGCCGGGCGCGGGTGGAGGAACTGCTGACCCAGGTGGGCCTGGCGCCGGCGGATGCCGACCGCCATCCGCACGAATTCTCCGGCGGCCAGCGCCAGCGCATCGCCATCGCCCGCGCCCTGGCGGTGCAGCCCGACCTGATCGCCCTGGATGAGGCGACCTCGGCCCTCGACGTGCTGACCCGCGCCCAGATCCTGGACCTGCTGGCCGACCTGTCGCGACGCCTGGGCCTGGCCTATCTGGTGGTGTCGCACGACCTGGCGGTGGTGCGGGCCTTGACCGACCGGCTGTTGGTCATGCAAGGCGGCTGCATCGTGGAGGAAGGACCGACCCTGCAGGTGCTGAGCCGGCCCCAGCATCCCTACACCGCCAGCCTGCTGGCGGCCACGCCCACCCTGGCGGCTCACGTCGCCTGATGGCTGCCATCGCCGCCTTGACCGTCCCCCGCATGGAACACCGCGCGGGCGATGGCGCGGGCCAGGCAGTCGGCGGCGGCGGAACCGATACGCGCCACCTGGGCCCAACGGCCGCCGGCGGCCGCCACCAGGGCCGGTCCCCGCGCCACGGCGAACACGGTGTCGCCGTCGAACGGCGTGTGGGCCGGGCGCGCGGCGCGGGCGATGCCGTCCTGCGCCATCATCGCCACCCGCTTGCATTCCGCCGTGCTGAGGTCGGCGGAGGCGGCAACCACGGCGATGGTGGTGTTAGCGCCCGCCGTGGGCTGGCGGTGCACGCCCAGCCGCGACAGCTCCGGCACCGGGTCGCTGGCGTCCACGGGACCCTGGGGCGTTCTTCCGCCAAACTCACCATCAATCTCGAAAGGCCAGGCCCAGTAGGTGCGGCCGTCGGGCATGAAGACCGAGCCCAGGGGGTTGGCCGCCACCAGGGCGCCGACCACCAGGCCATCACCCAGGTCGATGGAGGCGGTGCCGACACCGCCGGGGATCAGCCCCGCCATGGCGCCGCGCCCGGCGCCCAGGGCGCCCTGGGGCACCTCCAGTCCGGCGGCTTCCACCGCGCGCATCCCCAGGTCGCGGTAGGGCGGCGTCAGGCCCCAGTCCTTGTCGCCGCCATTGGCCAGGTCATAGAGCACGGCGGCCGGGACCAGCGGCACGGCGGGTGTCCCGGGCCGCAGGGTCAGGCCCATCCCGCGCCGCGACAGCACCGCCGCCACCCCGTCCGCCGCCGCCAAGCCGAAGACGGAACCGCCGGTCAGGACCACGGCATGAGCCCGGCCCGCCAGGTTCTCCGCCGCCAGCATCTCGGTCTCGCGGGTGCCGGGGCCGCCGCCGCGCACATCCACGCCGCCGGCCCAGCCGGCGGCCCCCTTGGCCCCTCCGCACATCAGAACGGTGACGCCGCTACGCACTCGCTCATCCGTGGCGTGGCCCACCGTCAGGCCGGGGACGTCGGTGATGGCGTTGCGCGGTCCGGGGGCAGGCATGATACGGTTTTCCAACGGCTTGTTTCACAGTCCGGGGACGGCCGATCCACGATTCCGGCCGAGACAGCGCGGATAGTCCCCCTTCGCCCTCGTACCTTCAACGGGAAACACCATGCCCGACGTCCCTGACCTGCCGCTCGCCACCACCCGGCTGGTGGTCACGCCCGACACGGTGACGGTGCGCGACGGCCGTCCGCCCTTGAGCCTGCTGGTGCATGAGGGCGGCGCGCGCGCCGATACCACCGTCTTCTTCTGCCACGGCAGTGGCGGCAACAAGAACCAGTGGCGCCACCAATGGGCCGCCCTGGTGGAGGCGGGGGTGCGCATCGTCGCCTGGGATTTCGTCGGCCACGGCCAAAGCCCGCAGCCGCGCGACTGGGCGGCGTATCAGGGCAGCCATCTGGTGGCGGACTACCGCCAGATCCTGGAGACATATGGTCAAGGCCGCGTGATCCTGGCCGGCCATTCCTATGGCTGCCGCCTGACCTTGAGCCTGTTGCAGGGTCTGGCGGCGGAAGGGCGGCTGGACCGTGTGGCGGCGGCCCTGCTGCTGGCCCCGCCCAGCCCCGTCGCCCAGCTGGGCGCCAACCCGCTGAGCTGGCTGCCGCCCTTCATCCTGGAATGGATCCGCCCCATCATCTCCGCCAAGTTCCGTTCCCTGGCCTGGCATCCGGACACCGACGCCGCCCTGCTGGCGTTCGAGGAGCAGGCGACCAAGGGCAACAGCCTGTTCATGATGAAGGCGCTGATGAGCCAGGCGGCCCACCCCGACCCGGCAGCGCTGTCCGCCCTGACCCTGCCCATCACCGTGGTGGCCGGCGCCAACGACGGCCTGACTCCCCCGGCCGGCGCCCGCGACCTGGCCGGGCGCCTGCCCAACGCCACCTACGTGGAACTGGAACGCTGCGGCCACCAGATCATGCTGGAAAAGCCGGCCGAGACCAACGCCCTGCTGCTGGGCCTAGTGAACGGCTAAGGCGCCCTGGGGGTAGGGGTGGGAGTGGAGGAGTAGGTGATGGCCACGATGCGCCATCCGGTCGTGTCCTTCACCAGCTGCCACATCTCCAGCCCCCGGTTGGTTTCCACCCCGTCGATGAAGAAATGAAAGTCGAAGGTGACCGAGGCAACGGTGCCGTCGCTGACGATGCGGATGTTGTCGTGGCGCGGGTCCAGCGCCGATTTGGTCGTGGAGACGAAATTGGCAAAGTCGCGATGGCTGCCCTCCCGCACCTTGGGCTTGACCCCGGCGACAGGCGCGTATGCCTCCTCCGTCAGGACGTTCAGCCAGGTGCCGCCTTCTGGAATGAACAATGACGCCAGGCCGGTGCCGTCATGGCTGACCACGGCGGCGTGAAAGGCGTCCATCACTTGGCGAATGCCGGCCTCGTCCGGCCCCGCCGCCTGGGCCGCCGGGGCCAGGCACAGGCTGAGGGCGAATAGGGGAATGAGTAAGGCGCGCATGGGGCCTCCTGTCGTCGGGAATGCCCCTGCCTGGCACGGCGTCCGGCGCTTTAACGACTAAAGAAACGCTAAAGCCGCCTAAAGACGCGCTCCAGCCAGCCCTGCGGCCGCAACTGGGCGTCCAGCCCGTCCAGCCGCGCCGCCGTGACCTTGGCCAGATCGCCCGCTGGGCCAGCGGCGAAGGCGGTCCACACCACCCGCCCCGTGGCGGCATCCGTCGCCGTCAGCGACAGTTCCGGCGCGCCGTTCCACAGGATCAGACGGGGCGTCAGCGTCAAGCCATCCGCTGGCGGCGTGTCCGATGCCGTCACGGCCACAGCCGTCACTTGCGCCAGGCGGTTGGTCACCACCGTGTCCAAGGCGCGCGACAGGGCATCATAGCCAGCCTCGCCGGTCTCGTTGCGCACCGGCGCCACCGCCACCGCCGGCCAGGGCGTTGATCCGGGTGCCAAGCCCCAACCCGCCAGGGCAACCAGCGCCACCGCCAAGCCCGCGACGGCCAATGGGCCCCAATGGCTATGAAACATCTGAAACGTCCCCTCCCAGGGAACGGACGACTCCTGGTTCAGCCGGTAGCCCCGTCGCGCCACGGTGACTAGGTGCACCGGCTCGCCCGCGTCCTCGTCCAGGGCGCGTCGTAGATCGCCGATGACCACGGCCACGCTGTTGGCGCTGACGGCCCTGCCCTGCCAAACGTCGGCCAGCAAGGCGTCGCGGCTGACCACCTCACCACGTCGCACGCACAGTGCCGCCAGCGTCCGCGCGGCGCGATCCTCCAGCCGCCGCTCCGTCCCGTCGGCATGGCGCAGAGATACGCCGTCGAAAGTCCAATCACCGATGCGATGCGTAGGTGTCATATCGCTGATCCCTGCCTCGTCGGCCCAGGATAGCACGCCTCACTCGTACCGCAGCGCCGCCACCGGCGGGGCGCTGGCGACGCGGATGACGTGGACCGCCACCGTGGCCAGGGCCACGGCCAAGGCGGCGGCGCCGGCGGCCAGGAAGGTCAGGGGCGCCTGGTCCACCCGCACCGTGAATTGCAGCAGCCACTGGTGCAAAGCCCACCAGGCTACAGGCCACGCCACCAGGTTGGCCAGCAGCACCGGCCGGGTGAATTGCCAGGCCATCAGCCCCATGATGTCCGGTACCCTGGCCCCCACCACCCGGCGGACGCCAATCTCCTTGGTGCGCCGGGCCGCCGTCAGGGCGGTCAGACCGAACAAGCCCATATTGGCCAGCGCCACGGCCAAGCCACCGAAGGCGGCGAAAACGCGGGCCTGGCGCCTTTCCGATTGGTAGAGGCTTTCGATCCGCTCATCCGCGAAGGCGCGGCGCAGGTATTCGGCGTCGGGGTACAGTTTGTCGACCACGGCGTTCACGGCCGCAACCGTGGCCCGTTGGTCACCTGCGGCCAGGCGCACGGTCAGGTGCTGGCCGCTGGCCTTGATCAGGAACATCAGCGGCAGGTCGGCCCGGCGGGCGGACTGAAACCGCATGTCCGCCACCACGCCGGCGACCTCGGTGGGGTCTTCGCTGTTGATGGAGAGGCGTTCGCCCACCGCGTCCTCCGGCCTGGCGTATCCCATGCGCCGCGCCGCGGTTTCCGTCAGGATGAGGTAACGCGGCTTGTCCTCGTCCACCTCCGTCGGCTTCCAGCCGGAGGGCAGGCCCTTGCCCGCCACCAGGCGCGCACCATAGGTGGCGAAGAAATCCTGGTCCGCGGTGAAGCTGGCGATGCCCCGCGCCTGGCGCAGGGTGCTGCGGGTGTCCGCCGGGAGGTCGAAGCTGGACAGACTTTCCGATTGGGCGGCCGGCACCAGGCTGGACAGGCTGGCGGCACGCACCCCGGGCAGGCGTGACACCTCCGCCTTCAAGGTGGCGGCCCGCGCAAGATCGGCGGGCAAGTTGCTGACCAGGTACAGGCTGTCCGGCTGATAGCCCAGGCCAGCCGCCTGCACATGGGCCACCTGGCGCTGCACCGTGAAGGTCGCCACCATCAGGGCGATGGACACCGCGAACTGCGCCACCACCAGCACGGCCCGTACACGGCCGGCACCCGGCGCCTGGGCGCGGCCCTTCAGGACCTCCCCGGGCCGATAGCCCGACAACACCAGGGCGGGATAGAACCCGCCCAGTACGCCCACCAGCACGGGCGTGGCCAGCAGCAGGGGCAGCAGCCAGCCCCGCGTCAGGGGCGCCAGCGATACATCCCGGCCCACCAGTCCCTGAAACGCCGGCCGGGCCAGTTCCATGAGCGCCAGGGCGGCCACGGTGCCGAGGGTGGCCAGCAGCACCGCCTCGCCGGTGAACAGGGCGACCAGTTGCCGGCGGCGGGCGCCCACCAGCTTGCGGATGCCCACCTCGCGGGCGCGGGTGATGGCCTGGGCCGTGGCCATGTTGGTGTAGTTCGCGATGGCGATGCCCAGGATCAGCAGGGCGACGCCGCCCAGGACCTGCAAGGTGCCGACGTCCCCCTCGGCGAGGGTGCCCAGCACCTTGACCCGCAGATAGATGTCGGGGACGGGGTCAAGCCGCAGGCTGACCATGTTGTCCATCCCGCCGCCCGCCTTGTCGGGGTTGGGCGGGTTGTGCCGGTTGACGAACGCGGGCAGCGCCGCACCCACGGCCGCCGCCGACGCCCCCGGCGCCAAGCGGACATAGGTGGTGACGCCCGAGATGTCGGACCAGGCGCGCGGCTTCGCATGCGCCCAGGACTTGTCCCCCCGCGCGGCCTCGGCGGCGACCGCGGTGAAGACCAGATGGCTTTGCCGCAGCGGCGCCAGAACACCGGTGACGGTCAGGGCCGGTCCGTGCCGCACCTCGATCGTGCGGCCCATGGGGTCGGCGTCCCCGAACAGCGTGCGCGCCAGTTCCCGGGTTACCACCACGCCGTCGGGCCGGGCCAGCGCCAGGGTGGGATCGCCCCGTTCCAGTGGATAATCCAGCAGCCGCAGGAAATCCGGATCGGCCCACAGCACCCGCTGTTCGAAGTAGCGGGTGGCGGCGCCCAGCATCACCCGATCCGGCTCGATACGGGTGACGGCCTCCACCTCCGGCACCTCCTGCTTCAGGGGCTCGGCCAAGTCATCCGGAGCGAAGGCCAGCTTGATGGACTGCCCGCCTACGTTCAGCTGGCTGCCCACGCGGTACAGGCGGTCGACGTGGGTGAAACCCCGATCCACCGTCCCCTCTTCCGCGACGTAGAGGCTGACCAGCAGGAAGGCGGCGATACCGACGGCCAGACCCGCCAGGTTCAGGAGGGTGAACAGGACATGCCGGCGGAAGAAGATGGGCAGCGTGAACGTGGACATCGAGCACCTCCCCCTTATTCATACCGCAGGGCGCTGGCCGCCGGCGCCCGGGTCACGCGGATGACGTGGATGGCCACGGTGGCCAGTGCCACGGCCAGGGCGGCGGCCCCGGCGGCCAGATAGGTGCCGGGCCCCTGGTCCACCCGCACGGTGAATTGCCCCAGCCAGCGATGCAGCCCCCACCAGGCCAAGGGCCATGCCACCAAGTTGGCCAGCAGCACCGGCCGCGCGAACTGCCACACCATCAGCCAGGCGATGTCGCGCGCCCGGGCCCCCACCACCCGGCGGATGCCAATCTCCTTGGTCCGGCGCGCCGCCGCCAGCGCCGTCAGGCCGAACAGCCCCAGATTGGCCAGCACGATGGCCAGCGCGCTGAAGATGGCGAAGACCTTGGCTTGGCGCTCCTCCGTCCGGTACTGGGCTTCCAGCCGGTCGTCGGCGAAGCCGCGCGGCGCGCGGCGCGCCTCGGGATACAACCGATCCACCAGGGCGTTGATGGCGGCCAGGGCCGGACGGGGGTCGCCGGCGGCCAGGCGGACGGTCAGGAAGCCGCCGGTGGCGCCGATGGAGAACATCAGCGCCTCGTCCGCGTCGCGGGCGGTGCGGAAACGGACATTGCCCAGCACGCCCGCGACCTCGACCGCATGGTCTTCCTCATCAGTGTAGCGATCGCCCACGGCGTCTATGGGATGGCCATACCCCAGGCGCCTGGCCGCAGCCTCGGTCAGCCAGACATAGCGCCGCCCCCCGTCCATCGCAGCGTGCCAGCCGGGCGGCAGGGCAACCCCCGCCTTGAGATCCAGGCCATAGGTCGCGATAAAGTCCGGATCCGCCGAGAACTCCGGCATGAAGGCCTTGCCCGGCGTGGCGCCATGGGTGTCGCCGGGCACCGTGAGCTGGGTCATGAACTGGCTGATGTCGGCGGGGACGAGGCTGCTGAAGGCCGCGCCCTGGATGCCGGGCAGCTTCGCCAACTCCGTCTTCATGGTGGCCGCGCGCCGGGCGTCGTGGGGCAGCTGGCTGACGACGTACAGGTTTTCCGGCAGGAAGCCCAAGGCGGCGGTGCGGGCGTGCGCCACCTGGCGCAGCACCGTCACCGTGGCGATGATCAGGGTGATGGAGATGGCGAACTGCGCCACCACCAGCACGGCGCGCAGGCGGCCGGCGGCCGGCGCTGCCCCGCCCTTCAGCACCTCCGCCGGGCGGTAACCGGAGAGCACCAGGGCGGGATAAAGGCCGCCCAGCACCCCCACCACCAGGGGCGTGGCCAGGACCAGGGCAAGGAAACCGCCGTCACGCAGCAAGGAAAAGCCGAGCGGCCGGCCCACCAGCGCCTGGAAGGGGGGCAGCAGCACCTCCACCACCGCCAGGGCAGCCAGGGTGCCGGCGATGGCCAGCGCCACGGACTCACCGGTGAACAGGGCCACCAGCTGCCAGCGCCGGGCGCCGGCCAGCTTCCGGATGCCGACCTCGCGCGCCCGGTGGATGGCCTGGGCCGTGGCCAGGTTGGTGTAGTTGGCGATGGCCACGCCCAGGATCAGCAGGGCAGCAGCCGACAGGAGGCCCACGGTGCCAACGTCGCCGCCCGGCTTGGACTGGTTGAAGGTTTTGATGTGCAGATGGATGGCTGGCACCGGGTCCAGGCGCAGTGTCATGAAGCCCTGGCGCACATCATCCGGCAATTGGCTCAGGACGGCGCGGCGCCGCACGAAATCCGGCAGCCGCGCGGCCACCGCCCCGGCGGAGGCGCCCGGGCGCAGCCGGACGTAGACGGCGGTTTCCCCGATGTGGCTCCACTGCTCCGCCGCCATATGTGCCCAGTTCTTGTCGCCCCGACCACTGTCGGCAGCGATGCCGGTGAACTTCAGATGGGTTTCGGCCAGCGGCTTCAGCACGCCGGTGACGGTCAGCATCTGGCCGCCCGCCACCTGGACGGTGCGGCCCATCGGATCGGCATCCCCGAACAGGGTGCGGGCCAGATCCGGCGTCACCACCAGCCCGTCGGGCCGGGCCAGCGCCGTGGCGCTGTCGCCGCGGGCCAGGGGATAGTCCAGCACCCGCAGCAGGTTGGCGTCCGCCCACAACAGCGGCGTGGTCAGGACGCGATCCCCATCCTGAAGGTCGACATCCTCCTCCGAGGCGCGGGTGACCGCCTCCACCTCCGGGAAATCCTGCGCCAGCGGTTCGACCAGCAGGGGCGTGGTGGCGCCCAGGACGATGTCGTTGCCGCCCACGGACAACCGTGTCCCCACCCGGTACAGCCGGTCCACGCCGGTGAACCCCCGGTCCACGGTCAATTCCCCCGCCACATACAGGCTGACCATCAGGAAGCCGGCGATCCCCGCCGTGAGCCCGAACAGGTTGAGCAGGGTGATCAGCGCGTGGCGGCGAAAAATGGACGGCAAGACGATCATTCAGCGGTTTCCCCCGGCTGCGGAATGAGGCCATTGCCTTAAGCAAAAGGTGGGCCGTAGCTTAAGTTATTGTTATTGGTGATAATACCCGGACAACACTCTTGTCCGTTCCCGGACAGTGTCCGGCGGCGGACAGCGGCGGCGTCCGATCACTGCAGTTCCGCACGCAGTTCCCGCACACCACGGCCCAGCCGCCGCTTCAATAAATTACGCAAGGTTGCGGAGTCCGCGTACCCTACTTGGCCGGCGATCCGCTCCAGATCCTCACCCAGCGAAATGAGGTGCTGCACGCGTTCGATGCGCAGGTCCTGGAAGAAGGCGAGCGGGGACTTGCCCAACACCGCTTCGGCCCGGCGCTGCAGGGTGCGTGGGGTGACGGACAGGGCCTTGGCCGCCTCTTGAAGCGAGAAGCCATCGGCCAGATGGCTGCGCGCCCAACGCTCGAAACGTTCAATCAAGGGGTCGGCATGCGCCAGATAGTCCGGGACGATGTAGCGTGCCTGGGAGGGCCGCTTGTCGATCAGCATGAAGCGGGCCACGAAGGCCGCCAACTCGGGGCTTTTCTGCCGCATCAGCCACAGTGCCAGATCCAGGTGGCCCATGGCCGCCCCGGCGGTGACCACCTGGCCGCAGGCGGCAATCATACGCGTATCGTCCAGCCGGACGTCGGGGTAGCGCTGGCGAAACAATGGCGCCAGCGCCCAGGTGGTGGTCGCCTCCAAGCCGTTCAACAACCCGGCCTCGGCCAGCAGGAAGGTGCCAATGCAGGCGCCGGCGACGCCGATGCCCGCCGCATGCCAAGCGCGAAGATAGCCCACCGCCTCGATGACGTCCGTGCGTTCCAGCGCCTTCAACAGCAGGTGGGGCAGCTTGGCATTCAGCGCTGGGACGACCACCCAATCCGCCTTGCGGACGGCGTCCACCGGTTCAACGGGCGCGGCGAAGCCCAGGGCGGTGCGGACCTGCCGTCCTAGGCCCACCACACGTACGTCGAAGGGCGCGACAGGGTTCCCCTGGGCGGCCGCGAGTTCGTTCGCTGTTGAAAAGGTGTCCAGCAACACCGTCAGGCCGGTGTCGAAAACGTCATCAAGGGCCAGGATGGTCAGTCGCATGTCGCAAATTGCCCTAAGAATGTCACTTACGACCATAGCGCGACGTCGGCGTGAAATCTACAATCCAAATAAACACACCTGAGAATTCAGGTACTCTTGGGTAATTGTCATATGTTGGAGCATCATTCA
The DNA here is from genome assembly GCF_007828035.1 of Nitrospirillum amazonense. Taxonomy (GTDB): domain Bacteria; phylum Pseudomonadota; class Alphaproteobacteria; order Azospirillales; family Azospirillaceae; genus Nitrospirillum; species Nitrospirillum amazonense. Next base: position 243,035 of record NZ_VITV01000007.1, read on the forward strand.
TGCAAATAACATCGGAAATACATTTGCTTTTATTGGTTATTCTTGCGACGATAATGATGTGGATTCCCTATACGGTGGCTAGAATCCTGACGCGCGGCCTCATACCGGCTCTGTCCTACCCTAATCCGTCCTATCCGCCCGACCCGGCCTGGGCAGAGCGGGCGCGTCGCGCCCATGCCAACGCCATTGAGAATTTGGCGCCGTTCGCCCCCCTGGTTCTCATCACGACCATGATCGGCGCCAGCACGCCGACGACGGCCCTGGCGGCCCAGGTCTATCTTGCGGCGCGGCTGGTCCACTACGTTGTCTATGCCGCCGGTATTCCAGTCATCCGGACACTAGCCTTCGTCACTGGATGGGGCGCCACACTGGTGTTGGCCCTCACCCTTCTGGGGCACGCTGGCTAATGGGGGTGGGGGGCGCCGCGAGCGCGGCCTTGTAGCCATCCAGCTGCTACCGCGACCGCCCCGTCATCCTGGTCGCCGGTGAAACGACGGCGCCCCTGCCATTCATCCCATGGCCATTGTCGGCGTTGCTCGCGTCACGCCCTGTCGATCCGCGCGGCATAGCAGCCGTATTTGGCGTAATGGGCGTGGATGTAGGCCACGTCCGTCCGGTCCAGCAGGCGATGGATGACGGGGATGGCGTCCGCACCGTCCACCAGGTCGGCCGTCACGATCATATGGCCCGCGTCGAAGCATCGTAGCGATAGGATGCGCCGTTCCAAGGCCGGCGGCAGGGCATTCACCGTCCGGCACGCTTCACCCACGCCCTCGCGCACATAGATCGCATGGGCGGAGCGATACGGGGTGAAGGCGGGTTGATGCTGATGGTTCACCAGCACCACGCGCTCCCCCGGGCGGGCATCCTCCAGGCTGACACGGCAGGGAAAGGCGCCCGGGGCGTCCACCATCTGGCGGCGGGCGCCGGCGGCCAGCAGACCGGCCTCATCCAGGGCGAACAAGGGGGCGAAGGGGGCCGGATCCAGGCCGGTGACGGTGAAGGACAGGGTCATGATGGCAACCGATTGTCAGGTGTCGATGTCCCATCCTGCCCCGCGCCGACGCGGCGGCCATCCCGTTTCCTGCGGTCGAAAATACTCAGTCGCCGTAGGCGTCCGGACCGAAAGAGGGCGGGCCGGGCTTCGCCACCTGCGTCGGTGGCATCTCATCCGCATCCGGCACCACCCGCACCAAGGTGCAAGGGTGGCCCTGGTTGTCGAGCGCCACCGGCATCGCGGGGCGTTGCATGAGCAGAAGGATGAAGGCAAGCAGGAGCAGCCCCAGCAGCGCGCGCGACAGCGCGCCGCCGGCGCCACCGGAAAGGCGGCCGGTCATGATGGTGTCCTTTATGGTTTCAAGGTGCCGCCCGCGGTGCGGAGCCCCGGGGCGGAGGAGCGTCCGTTCAGGCATTCGCTCCGTCACAGGCGAAGTATCGGTGACCGAACCCTTGGCAACAATGTGTATTGCGCGCAGTGTGCCTTCGCCGATGGCGAAGGGTGATCCGCGAAGGGGACCTGCATGCAATTCGACTTGACCGACCTGGCCCTGTTCCGCGACGTGGTGGAGGCGGGCAGCATCACCTGGGGGGCCGAACGGGCGCATTTGGCGCTGGCTGCGGCCAGCACCCGTATCCGCAACATGGAGGTGTCGCTGGGCGCCACCCTGTTGGACCGGGGACGGCACGGGGTGACCCCCACCCCCGCCGGCCGCGCCCTGCTGGCCCATGCCCGCGCCATCCTGGAACAGACGGAGCGCCTGCGCGAGGATTTGAGCGTTTACGCCGGTGGGGCGGCCGGCAACGTCCGCATCCTGTCCAACACCAACGCGCTGACGGAATTCCTGCCGGAGTTGTTGAGCAGCTTCCTGAACGCCCACCCCCTGGTGTCGGTGGATGTGGAGGAGCGGCTGAGTGACGAGATCGTGGCCGCCATCGCCGACGGCATCGGCGACATTGGCATCGTCGCCGGCACGGTGGAGACGGGCCAACTGGAAACCTACCCTTTCCGCCAGGACCGCTTCGTCCTGGTGGCCGCCCCCGCCCACCCGCTGGGCGGGCGTGACACGGTGACCTTCGCCGAGGTGATGGACCATGACCTGGTGGGGCTGGATCGCGCGGCGGCACTGCAACGCTTCCTGTCCGAGCGGGCCGCCCGGGCCGGCCGGCGCCTGCGCCTGCGTGTGCAGCTGCGCAGCTTTGACGGCATCTGCCGCCTGGTGGAGGGCAACGTCGGCATCGGCATCGTGCCGGAGACGACGGCGCGGCGCGCCGCCCAGACCATGGACATCCGCTGCATCGCCCTGACCGACAGCTGGGCGTTACGCGACCTGAAAGTCTGCACCCGCGGCCGCGCCCGCCTGCCCCGCTTCGCCAAGCTGCTGACCGATCATCTGTTGCACACGCCCCCGAAGGGGCCGCTTGAGGATGTGGCCATGGAGCCACCCGCAGCGGCCCCATAGCGCCGCTGGGCGCTTTTCCCTACACTTCCGCGTTCATGACGACGGGTCGGTATAACGGCCCCCGAGCCCCAAGGAAGAGTTCCCATGCGTCTGCGGCCCTTGATTCAGTTGACCGTCCTGGCCGGCGCCACCGTATTCAGCCTGCCCACTGTGAGCCTGCCCGCCTTGGGCGCCGAAGAGGCCAAGCCCGACCCCGTCCTGGCACAGATGGTGGCCTCACCCGCGCGGTCACCACAGTTCCAGGCGCGCGACGCCGCCCGCCATCCCCTGCAGGAGCTGGCCTTCTTCGGCCTGGCGCCGGATCAGACGGTGGTCGAGATATCGCCCAGCGGCGGCTATTGGACGGAGATCCTGGCGCCCTACCTGCATGACCGGGGCACCTACTACGCCGCCGCCAACCCCCGGGGCACGGACAGCGCCTACGCCAACCGCGAGAACGCCGCCTTCGATGCCAAGCTGGCCGCCGACCCGGCGCGGTACGGCAAGGTCAAGGTGACGGAATTCGGCCGGGGGCGCTTCGACATCGCCCCCGCCGGCAGCGCCGACCTGATCGTCACCTTCCGCAACCTGCACAATTGGATGGCCGGCGGTTACGCGGACGAGGCTATGGCTGCCTTCTACCAGGCGCTGAAGCCCGGCGGCATCCTGGGCATCGAGGATCACCGCGCCAGCGATGCGCAGCCGCAAGATCCGAAAGCAACCAGCGGTTACGTAAGACAGGATTACGCCATCGCGCTGGCCAGGAAGGCCGGCTTCGAACTGGTGGCCAGCTCGGAGATCAACGCCAACCCCAAGGACAGCAAGGATTGGCCGGAAGGCGTATGGACCTTGCCCCCGACCTTGGCGCTTAAGGATAGGGACCGGGACCGCTATCTGGCCGTGGGCGAAGCCGATAATTTCGTGCTGAAATTCCGGAAACCCCTGCAATAAGCTGATTAGTTTATACAATATTCAGATAACAAACGAGTCTCGCGCCGCGCCGTCCCCGGTTGCGGCGCGTTTTCGTTTCCAGAGGCGCTGGATGCGGCGATCCGCCACGGCATAGGCCTTAGGTAATAACATTTCCATTTTTGATACCTTGGCATTTCTGCCGTTATCAAAAATGTGGCAAAATTCGCACACTTATCGGTTGATACCGACTGTTACAAATTCCGCCGTTTACTCGATCACACTTCTGCAAAAGAAATTGGTCGCAATCCTGCCCCGGTATGGGCGCGGGGCTGGCTGGGCGCCGTCGGCGCCGGCCAACGATCAAGACAGAAGAGAGATTGAGGAGAGGCATGAGGGAGATTTCCGTCGCCGCCCGCCGTAAGGTGTGGCGCCATGGCATCGCTGCGGGCGCCCTGATGGCGCTGGCCGCGACCACCGCCCAGGCCCAGCAGAAGCAGCAGGCCGCCGCCGATGATTCCCTTGAGGAAATCGTCGTCACCGGTTCGCGCATCGCGCGCCCCAACCTGACGCAGCCGACCCCCGTCCAGGTCATCAACTCCGAAGCCATCCAGGCCACCGGTCTGACCTCGACCGTCGACGTGCTGAGCCAGCTGCCGCAGACCCAGAACGACATGGGTCCGTCGACCAACGCCCGCTTCATCAACGGCGCCGGCGTGAACTTCGCCAACCTGCGCGGCCTGGGCGAATACCGCACCCTGACCCTGGTGGACGGCAAGCGCCATGTCGGTTCGCTGTCCGGCCGTAACGGTTCCGGCGGCACCTCGCTGGTCGACCTGAACAGCATCCCGCCGGCGCTGATCGAGCGCATCGAAGTGGTGACGGGCGGTACGTCGGCCGTGTACGGCGCCGACGCCGTGGCCGGCGTGGTCAACGTCATCACCAAGAAGAACTACGAAGGCGCTGAAGCCACCATCCAGTACAACTGGTCGGATGGGGACGGCTATCAGTCCACCGACATCAGCGCCATCGTCGGCCACAACTTCGACGGCGGCCGCGGCAACATCACCCTGGCGGTCGACTACAACCACGACCTGGGCCTGTATGGCCGCGACCGGCCGGAAGCGCTGTACAACTATACGCTGGTGGCCAACCCGGCCAGCAAGAGCGCCAGCGACGGCATCCCCGACCGCATCACCATCTCCCCGACCGTGTCGTCGGTGCTGGCGGCCAGCGGCGCCCCCGTCATCCGCACCTGGCTGGATGCGGCGCACCCGCAGTACAGCTACACCTTCAAGCCCGACGGCTCGGGCATCGTCCCGTTCAACCGCGGCACGCTGATCAACGGCATCCCGGCAGGCAACAAGACCAGCGCCGGTGACGCCAACTCGATCGGTGGGGACGGCTACAACCCATCCAAGTACCTGACCCTGCGCACCCCCAACATCCGCGAAGTGGCCGACACCCTGGTCAACTATCGCCTGGCGCAGGATCTGGGCCCGATCGACACGCTGAACTTCTTCGCCGACCTGAAGTATTCGGACAGCCGTGGCACCAGCCGGTCCACACCCATGACCAACGGCACGGGCACGCCGGCCACCGGCACGAATGGCCAGCTGGGCTCCGGCGCGCTGACCATCCAGGCCGACAACGCCTATCTGCCGTCCGACCTGAAGGCGCTGCTGGCGACCGACAAGGTGTCCAGCTTCACCATCACCCGCGTGAACGACGACTGGTATGGCCCGCGCGAATACGCCTACGAGTACGAGGTGATGCGCGGCGTGTTCGGCCTGAACGGTGACCTCACCAACGGCTGGCACTACGAGGCCTATTACGACTACGGCCGCAACCGCACCAGCTTCGTGAACACCGACAAGGTCGTCAGCCTGTTCAACCAGCAGCTGGACGCCGTGAACGTGGGCGGCAAGATCGTCTGCCGCGACGCCACCGCCCAGGCCAACGGCTGCGTTCCCATCAACCCGTTCGTGGTCGGCCCGCTGACCGCGGCGCAGAAGAACTACGCCTACACCTACACCAAGGAAATGGCGACGCTGCAGCAGCACGACGCCGCCTTCAACCTGAACGGCGACCTGTTCAAGTTCCCGGCGCTGTTCAGCGGCACCGTGGCCCCGGTCAGCTTCGCGGCCGGTGTCGAGTACCGCAAGGAAGAGTCGGTGGACAAGACCGACTTCCTGCAGAACCAGCCCACCGGCACCATCTACGGCAACCAGAACGGTTCCGTGTCCGGCAGCTACGACACCACCGAAGTCTACGGTGAGTTGAGCGTCCCCGTCCTGCGCGACCTGCCGTTCGCCAAGGCCGTGGATCTGGACCTGGCCTATCGTTACTCCGACTACTCGCTGGCCGGTCCCGCCAGCACCTGGAACGTCCAGGCCGGCTGGGCCGTCAACGACGACGTGAAGCTGCGCGGCGGCATCGCCCGCGCGGTGCGCGCGCCCAACATCGACGACCTGTTCACCCCGGCCGGCGACAACTTCCTGGGCGTCAGCGATCCCTGCTCGGTCGAAAACATCAACGCCAACGCCACCCGCGCCGCCAACTGCGCCAAGGTGGTGCCGGCGGGCTACAAGTCCAGCGACTTCGGCAATCCGTCCACCCGTACGGGCGGCAACATCAACCTGAAGCCGGAAATCGGCCGCACCCTGACGGCCGGCGCCGTGTTCACGCCGACCTTCGTCCCGGGCCTGAACGTCACCGCCGACTATTGGCTGGTGAAGATCACCCAGGGCCAGGCGGCGCTGACCTCCAACTCCATCCTGACCAACTGCTATGACCTGAGCGCCGCCTCGCAGTGCGGCCTGATCACCCGCCGTGCGGACGGTTCCATCGCCACCATCTATGGCAACACCGTCAACATCGGTAAGGAAGTGGTGCGCGGTCTGGACTTCCAGGTCGACTACGCCTTCGAGCTGGACAAGGTGGGCCTGCAGAACATGGGCGGCCTGAACCTGGGCTTCACCGGTACCTGGGTTCCGGAAAGCATCATCATCCAGGACCCGGCCCACGCCGAGAACAAGCTGTACCGCGCCGGCACCGTCGGTTATCCGCACCTGAAGGGCCGCTTCACCGGCACCTGGGATTGGAACAACCTGTCGGTCACCTGGTCCAGCCGTTTCATCGGCGAGTCCGAGACCTTCCCGAACTCCACTGCTGAAATCGCTGATTTCAACAAGATCCCGACCTACTGGTACCACGACGTCTCCGCGCGGTACCGCTGGAAGAACATCACGGTGTTCGGCGGTATCAACAACCTGGCGGACAAGATGCCCCCGGCCGTGCCGTTCCTGTACCAGGGCTCGTACCAGGGCGGTTCGTATGCCACGTTCCCGGTCACCACGGGTGGCGGCGGCTCGTACGACATCGTCGGCCGTACCTTCTTCGTCGGCACGACGGTGAAGTTCTGATGAGTGCGGGGGCCGGGCGGCGACGCCGGGCCCCCATCCTGCGAGAAGTCGGGGCCGCGACCGGGAAACCGGTCCGGCCCCTTTCGCGTTCAGCCCCCGTGCGACCGTGGCCGCCGGGGTTTTGGGAGAGATGGATGAAGCACGCCCACATTGCCGCCCCCCTCGCGGCGACCCTCCTGGCCCTGGCCGCACCGGCCCAGGCGGCGACCGCCCCCAGCGCCGCCGGCGAGGTGGTGGCCTGCAAGAAGATCCCCGACCGGGACCAGCGCCTGGCCTGCTTCGACAGGAGCAGCGACGGCTTGGAAGCAGAGATGAAAAAGGCGGTGGAGGCCACCTTCGGCGGCCCGCCCAGCGTCAAGGCCGACCAGACCGAGGCCACGTTCGGCAAGCATGAGCCGCCCCCGCCCCCCGTGGCGGCGGAACTGGACAACATCCAGTCCCGCATCGTCTCCATGCGCCCCGACCCCGCCGGCCGGCCCATCTTCACCCTGGAGAATGGCCAGGTCTGGCGCTCCCAGGAAAACGCCCGCATCCATCTGAAGGGTGGTGAGGTCGCCACCGTGTCCCGTTCCATGCTGGGCATGGGCTATCAGCTGCAGGTGGGGGACATGTCCTACAGCCTGAGCGTTGTGCGCGACCGCTGATGCCCGTTTTCATTGTTCCTCAAGCGCCGGCGTCAGCATCCGCTGACTTGGCTTCCTCGTTCCGTCCTTCGGTACTCACTCCGGGGCCGGCGGTCGCCGGCCACCAAGGGGGCTCAAGCCCCCTTGGGTCTTGTTCAGCGGTCAGTTCTGCGCCGGGCTGCCGGCGACGATGAACTTGCGGATGTCCTGGGTCAGCTTTTCGATGGCCTGGGGCTGCACGTACATCATGTGGCCGCCGGGGTAGTAGTTGAACGACACCCGGTTGGTGGGCACGCCCGCGTCGTTGAAGCTGTTCTCGGTATGGAAGAACGGCGTCGCTAGGTCGTAATAGCCCATGGCGACGAACGCCCGCATGCCCTTGTTCTGGCGCATGGCGTCGCCCACGAAGGGGCCGACGTCGGTGCCGCGGTAGGGCTCGCTGCCGCCGCCATCCACCTGGGCGTAGTTCCAGCGGCGATAGAGGGAGCCCAGCACCTTGTACTCCCGCCCGCCCATGTCCAGGCCCAAGTCGTTGCGGAAGTAGGTGTTCACCACGGCGCTGAACGCCCCGCTCATGCCATTCAGCGAGGGGTCGTTGTCCGGCCGGTCGCCTGAGCTGTCGTAGTCTTCGCCCAGGTAACGGCCGTCGATGCGGCCGATGCTCTTGCCCTGATCGCGCAGCAGTTCCTTCATGAAGCGGTGGTCCTGGATCTTCAGGTGCGACTGCTCGATGAAGGCGGGGGACAATCCTGTGAAATGGGCCAGCTTGGCCACCACCGCCTTGTGCTGTTCCGGCGGCAGCCGGTTGCCCAGGATGAGGGCGGAGGCGTACTCCGTCGCCGCGAATTGGCGGGCGTCGGCCAGGAACTTGTCGAAGCCCATGGAGGTGTCGGCCACCTTCTTGTGGTACCAGGCCGTGGCGGCATAGCTGGGCAGGAAGGACCAGTAGGGTACCAGGTTGCCCCGCGCGAAGGTCAGCGAGGTGTAGTCCATGGCCGGAGAGATCAGGATGATGCCGTTCAGGGACACGGTGGAGGTGGTGCCGCTCAGTTCCGGCAGCATGGCGCCGGTGCGGATGCCGCCATAGCTTTCGCCGCCCAGGAACTTGGGGCTGTTCCAGCGCTTGTTGTCGCCCAGCCAGACACGTACGAACTGCGCGACCGACTTCGCATCCTCCTTCACGCCCAGGAAGTCCTTCTCCTCCCCCTTACCGATGGCGTGGCTGTAGCCGGTGGCGACCGGGTCGATGAACACCAGGTCGGTCACGTCCAGGATGGAATAGGCGTTGTCCACCAGCGGGAAGGGCGGCGGGCCGGGGTTTTCGGCGTCCGCCGGGATCTGCACGCGCTTGGGGCCAAAGACGCCCATGTGCAGCCACAGGCTGGCCGAGCCGGGGCCGCCGTTATAGAGGAAGGTCACCGGCCGCGTGGCGGGATTGGCGCCCTTCTTGGTGTAGGCGACGGAGAAGATGCTGGCGACGGGTTCGCCCTTCTCATCACGCAGATAGGTCTCCCCCGCCGAAACGGTGTAGTCGACGCGCTTGCCATTGAAGGTGCCGGAGCGGTCGACGGTGACGCGCTTGGGCGCGTCCGCCTTTGATGCGTCCGGGCCGGCCTTCGGCACGCCTTCCTTATGATCCTGCTTGTCGTCTTTTTTCTCCTGCGCGACGCCCATCACGGCAGGAGCCATGACCGCCGGCAGCGTCACGGCCAACACGGCCGCCACCAGCAGTGCCCAACGCCTGTTCTTCACTGGAACCCCCATTCTTTTTCAACGCTCTACGCCGGGCCGCCCCTGTCGAAACGGCCTAGCAGGCACAGCGTAACAAAAGCATTCGAAATAGGACGCCCGGATAAAAGTTTTAAGCGGGGGCATAGCTGGCGCCGTGCCGGCCTGCGGCCAGCCGGTCGAAGCGGATGGCCCGATTGCTGAGGCAAGGTCGCCGTCTGGCTGAATCGAAAAAGTCGCACCAACCAGGCACCGTGCCATCCATGAACTATCCCCATGGCACGGGAACCTTTGAAATCCTTGGGTGTTCTCACATCACACGTTTTTCTTCGGCCCCGGAAGCCTATCCTCTCCTCAGGAGGCAAAAACAAATCATGGACGTTTCCGGCCCCCCGTCCCCGCGGCGGACCATCCGTCGCCCCGCGCTGATCAGCCTGATGCTCGGCCTGGCGCTCTGCCTGTTCTGCCTGATGCCCGGCAAGGCCCAGGCGCAGACACCCTCCCCCCTCAGCGAATGGCAATATTCGGCCGGCGTGCTGCTGCGGTCGAAGTTCGAGAATCCGCTGCCCACCTGGGATGTCAGCGTCGGGGCCGCGACGTCGTTGCAGCCGCGCTACGTCGGCTCGTCCGAATATCATGTGCAGCCGGGCATCAACCTGGATGTGCGCTACAAGGATATCGCCTTCTTCTCCATGGGTGAGGGCCTGGGCGTTAATCTGCTGCGCGGAGAGAACTTCCGCGCCGGCGTCGCCCTGGGCTTCGATGTCGGCCGCGACCAGGACGACAGTTCCCAACTGCACGGCCTGGGTGACATCTCTCCCGCGCCGGAGGCCAAGGTGTTCGCGGAGTACACCATCTTCCCCGTCGTGCTGCGCACCGCCGTGCGGCGCGGCTTCGGCGGCAACAACGGCTGGGTGGGGGACGTCAGCGCCTATCTGCCCGTCGCAGGGTCGGAGCGCTTCTTCGTCTTCGTCGGCCCGACCGCGACCTACGCCGATTCCTCCTACATGCGGCGCTATTTCGGCATCAACCCCAACCAATCCATCCGCAGCGGGTACCGCCAATTCACGCCGGGCAGCGGTTTCAGCAGCGCCGGCTTCGGCTCCAGCGCCGTATGGTTCTGGACGGAACACTGGTTCATGACGGCGGACGGCGCCTACCAGAGGCTGCTGGGCGACGCCGCCGACAGCCCCATCACCCGCGCCCATTCGCAGCTGACCCTGAACCTGAGCGTCGCCTACCGGTTCTGACCGCATAATGTTCACGCCAATGCGGTTGGCGGCGCGCGCCCAACCACCTTAAGATGGTGGTGCCACAGGAAATACAGCCCTGGCGGAAGTTGGCGGAGGCCGGCTCCGCCAGGGCCTTTGGGGGAACCGCACCATGCCGCGCGTGATCAAGGTTTTCGATGCGTCGGCGCAGGCCCTGGCGGCTCTGCCCGGCGTCCGCCTGGTGCGGGACTATCCCGCCTTCCGCATCGTCGAGGTGGACGCGGATGACGCCGCCACCGCGGTGCTGGCCACCGGCCTGACGGAGGAGATCAGCGACCTATACACGCTGACCATGGCCAACACCGGTGCTGCCCCCATCGACACCGGCATTCCTCGCGTGGCCGCCGACGGCGGCCATGAGGCCCACCCGGCCTATGAGGACCAGGCCCCCTTGCCGCCGGGTGCCCACCATTACATCGTCCAGTTCGTCGGCCCCATCCAGGATGGGTGGCTGACCGCCGTGGCGGCAACGGGGGCGGAGGTGGTGGAGCCCTATCAGCACTTCGCCATCATCGTTCGCGCCACCGCCGACGAGGCGGGCGTGCTGAGCCAGTTGGGCATCGTCCGATGGGTGGGTCACCTGCCCTATTCCGCCCGCCTGATCCATGACATCGACGTGCTGGCGGCCCCGCCGGTGCCGGGCGCGCAGCACGGCCACGCCCTGCCGGACGCCTATACGGTAGAGTTTTTCGATGCCGCCCAGGCTCGGCATCATCAGGCCGATGTCGCCGCCGCCGGCTTCACCATCCTGGAGGAAGCGCCGGGCAGTTCCTTGCTGGTGGTGGAAACGACGGCGCCGGGCGAAGGCAGCCTGCGCGACAAGCTGCTGGCCCTGGCCCGGGTGCATGGGGTGAAGCGCATCGGCCGCCATGTGCTGCCCATGCCGTCCACCGACCAGGCCACCCGCATCATCGGCTCCGCCAACGTGCTGGCTGATGCCATGGGCCTGGGACTGACCGGTGCCGGCGAGGTGGTGGCGATGTGCGACACCGGCCTGGACTCAGGCGATCCCGCCACCATCCACCCGGACTTCGCCGGGCGTGTCCTGGCCCTGGAAAGCTATCCCATCAGCCCCAGTTACGCCTCGCGCATCAACAACCCGGGCGCCGACGACGGACCCGCCGACGTCAACCGCGGCCACGGCACCCATACCGCTGGGGCCCTGTTGGGGGACGGCACCGCCAGCGCCGAGTTGCCCAACCTGGCCGGCCCGGTGCGCGGCCTGGCCTATAAGGCGCAGGTGGTCATGCAGGCGGTGGAACAGTTCCTGGACTGGAAACCCGTCGAGGGGCAAACGCCGCCACCGCCCTATTCCCTGGCCGGTCTGCCCAGCGACCTGAAGGTGCTGTACAGCGCGGCCTACGGCAAGGGCGCCCGCATCCATTCCAATTCCTGGGGCGGCGGCACCAAGCAGGCCTACAATTCCTACTGCACGGACATCGACACCTTCATCTGGAACAATCCGGACTTCTGCATCGTCTTTTCCGCCGGCAATGACGGCGCCGACAATGACGGCGACGGCCGCATCGATCCCGGCAGCGTCACCCCGCCCGGCACGGCCAAGAACTGCGTCACCGTGGGCGCCTGCGCCAACAACCGGCAGGACATCCCCCTCACCAATGGCGCCAAATGGGGTGCCAAGGCCGCCCCGGTCGACGCCCTGGTGGCGGGCGGCCCCGACCAGATGGCCCCCTTCAGCAGCCGGGGGCCCACCCAGGACGGTCGGATAAAGCCCGACGTGGTGGCCCCCGGCACCTTCATTCTGTCGACCCGGTCGCAGCGGCTGACCAGCTACAACGGCCAGACGCCCTATTACACCCCCACCACGCCTTTCTACATGTATGAGAGCGGCACCAGCACGGCAGCACCGCTGGTTGCCGGGGCCATCGCCCTGATCCGTCAATATCTGCGCACCCAGGCGGGCCATCCGGCGCCCTCCGCCGCCCTGCTGAAGGCCGCGCTCATCGCCGGCGCGGTGCCCTTGAGCGGAACGGATGGTCCGGTGCCCGACATCAACCAGGGCTTCGGCCGCGTCCACCTGGATATTATCCTGGCGCCGGCCGCCCCCTTACGTGCCACCTTCCTGGACGGCGGCAGCGTCGCCACGGGCGACCTTTATCAGCACAGCCTGCAGGTGGTGGTGGACGGCAGCCCCTTGCGGGTGGTGATGGCCTATAGCGACTACCCCGGCGCCAGCCTGGTGAACAACCTGAACCTGGTGCTGCGCGGGCCTGACGGCTCCACCCTCACCGGCAACGCCGGCCCCGGCGGCCAGGACCCCAATGGCCAAACCCCCAACAGCCAGACGATGGACAGTGCCAACAATGTCGAGGTCATCGCCGTGGCGGCGGCGGCGGCCGGCACCTGGATCGTGCAGGTGATCGGCGCCAACGTGCCCCAAGGGCCGCAGCCCTTCGCCCTGGCCCTGCTGGCCGCCAGTTGAAAGAAAAAGGGCGGCGCCCCCAAGGCCGCCGCCCTTTCTTTTAAACCTATCCGGACAGCACCGTTCCCTACACTGGCCCGGGGTCTGATCGGCGGGCCAGCCGGTGCCGTGCGTCCGTGACCGGCGGCCTTACAGCGCGTCGGTGTCTGTCTCGCCCGTACGGATACGGACGGCTTGCGCCAGTTCCAGCACGAAGATCTTGCCGTCGCCGATCTTGCCGGTGTTGGCAGCGGCCTGGATGGCCTCCACCGCCTTGTCGGCCAGATCGTCGGGCACGGCCACTTCGATCTTCATCTTGGGCAGGAAGCTGACGGCGTACTCGGCGCCCCGGTAAATCTCGGTCTGGCCCTTTTGACGGCCATAGCCCTTGACTTCGGTGACGGTCAGGCCCTGGACCCCCAGACCGGTCAGGGCGTCGCGCACCTCATCCAGCTTGAAGGGTTTGATCACCGCGATAATGAACTTCATCAGACCACTCCCTGATTGGATATTCGTGATCGCCGGGGGCGGGTCGGCCGGGTCAGTCTAACATCACCGGCCGACTTCTGTTCCCACGGATCCGCTTGGACTTCAGTCCCTTAGGGATAGCTCGGCCATTCCCAAGGATACGCAACCAAGGCTCAGTGGATGGACTCGCCATGCAGGGCGATGTCCAGGCCGTCGCGCTCGACTTCCTCATCGACGCGCAGGCCGATCACCAGGTCGATCACCTTCAGCAGGACAAAGGTGATGACGCCGCACCACACGATGGTGAAGGCCACACCTTCCAGCTGGATGATGATCTGGGCGGCATTGCCCTCGATCAGGCCCAGCTTCGTGTCGGGCGCGTCCTTCAGCGTGGCGGCGAAGGCGCCCTCGCTGTTGGCCACGGCCATCTTGGCGAACACGCCGGTCAGGATGGCGCCGACGATGCCGCCGATGCCGTGCACGCCGAAGGCGTCCAGGCTGTCGTCATAGCCCAGGGCCTTCTTCAGCGAGGTGGCGGAGAAGAAGCAGATGATACCGACGGCGATGCCGATGGCGAAGGCGCCAACGGTGTCGACGAAACCGGCGGCCGGGGTGATGGCCACCAGACCGGCCACGGCGCCCGAGATGATGCCCAGGACCGAGGGCTTGCCCTTCACGGCCCACTCAACGAACACCCAGGCCAGCGCCGCAGCGGCTGTAGCCACCTGGGTCACGGTCATGGCCATGCCAGCGCGCGGACCGGCCGTCAGGGCCGAACCGGCGTTGAAGCCGAACCAGCCCACCCACAGCAGCGAGGCGCCGATGAGGCTCAGCACCAGGTTGTGCGGGCTGAAGTCGGCGTTGGGATAACCCTTGCGCTTGCCGATGACCAGGCAGGCCACCAGGCCGGCGATGCCAGCGTTGATGTGCACGACGGTGCCGCCGGCGAAGTCCAGCACGCCCAGCTTGGCCAGGTAGCCATTGGGATGCCACACCGTGTGGGCGATGGGGGCGTAGACGACCAGCGACCACAGCGTGATGAAGATCAGCATGGCCGAGAACTTCATGCGATCGGCGAAGGCGCCGGTGATCAGCGCCGGCGTGATGATCGCGAAGGTCATCTGGTACATCATGAACACCGGCTCCGGGATCGTCGGGGCCAGGGCGTGGGTACCGGTCGGGTCCATGCCCGCCAGCAGCACGCGACTGAAGCCACCGATGAATTCCTTGGCGTCGGCGGCATCACTGGCCGCGGAGAAGGCCAGGCTGTATTCGACCAGCGCCCACAGCACGGTCACCAGGCAGGTAATGGCGAAGCTCTGCATCACCATGGCCAGCACGTTGAACTTCCGGACCATGCCGCCGTAGAACAGCGCCAGTCCGGGAATGGTCATCATCAGCACCAGCGCCGTGGACGTCAGCATCCACGCCGTGTCGCCCCCACTGATGGTGGGCGCGGCGGGCGCCGCAGCGGCGGCCGCGGCCGCGGCGGGTGCCGCGGCGTCCTGAGCGAAGGCCAGCGCCGGCGCCATGCCGGCCAGCGCCATCACCATCACTCCAAGTAAACGGTTCCCAAGCAAACGGTTCATCTGGCTCCCCATTCCCGTTCGTTTAAGCCGGTTCCGGCACCCCCAGGTCTGCCCCCGGGAACCAGTCCGGCCATCAGCCAACCGTCCCCTCCTTTCAAAGTTCGTGCCGCAGTGCGAACAAGGGCCCCGGATGGCGGGAACGCTGGCCCCCATACCCCCGCAGGCCACCCCCATTTGTTGCCGAAAGGTTAAAAAATCCGCACGCTTTTCGGGCGGACCGCCCGGCACCATGGGCCATTGCCTATATTTAAGGCGTTTCTCACTTTGCCACAGCTTGTGGTTTCAGCTTATTTTTGAAGCTGTTTCAAGCGGCTGGGCCTAATGGTTGCGACACCGGGTTTCGGGCGAAACGTAGAATTTCGTTCCACGCCTAAAAATCGTGCACATTTTTTCAAATTCCACTACCTTGGCACAACTTATGGAAACCAGTTTCACCACAGACATGGTTTCTTACAACTTCTTAGCGTAAAAACAGCCTCGCCAGGCCGAGGCTTGGCAAATCAACCTTTTGTGGCTACCTCCACCCGACTGCGGCCAAGCGCCTCAGGTGTTCGCGATTGGGACACCGCCTCATTTTCAGGCAGCCAGACGCGGTTGGCATCGATCTTGCTGCGACGCAATACGCAGTCATCGCCTACATAAAACAATCAACAAGCCTCACGGAGAATAAACAATGGCCTCAGTTCGGGAGATTGAAGTCGACTGTCCGCTCGCCACCCGCGCGCCGGCCCCGCGCGGACGCACCACCAAGACCGTCCTGCTAGCGGCCACCGCCGCCGCCGCCATCAGCCTGATGGTGGGCCTGTCCGCCATCGCCACGCCCGCGCTGGCGCAAGAGGCGGCCCCCGCCGCGGCCGCCCCCACCGAACCGCCGGGCATCAAGTGGTCCGCCTATGTCGAGGCCGGCGCCACCTTCAATAGCAACGGCCCCACCGGCGGCACCAACTATGGCCACCTGTTCACGGACAAGACCAACCAACTGGTCCTGAACCAGCTGTCGGGCACCGTCTCCAAGGACCTGGACCCCAAGGCCGAAGGCTTCGACTGGGGCTTCAAGGTGCAGGGCTTCTACGGTACCGACGCCCGCTATACCCATTTCCTGGGCATCCTGGACACCGGCATCAAGGAACGCACCCAGTTCGACCTGGTGGAAGCCAACGTCCTGCTGCACTTCCCCAGCCCCGGCGCCGGCGGCCTGGACCTGAAGGTGGGCGCGTTCTCCACGCCGCTGGGCGCGGAGGTGATCGCCGCCCCGTCCAACCTGCTGTACAGCCACAGCTACATCTTCAACTTCGGCCTGCCGCTGAAGCACACCGGCGCCCTGGCCACCCTGCACCTGACGCCGGACATCGACCTGTACGGCGGCGTCGACAGCGGCGTGAACACGACGCTGAGCGATGGCGACAACAACGGCGCCGCAGCCGGCATCTTCGGTATCGGCCTGAACAACCTGGTGGACGGCAAGCTGACGGTGCTGGCCTTGACCCACGTGGGCCCGGAAAACCCCAGCCTGAAGGCGCCGCTGGGCTATGCCGACGCCAACCACGAGAACCGCTGGATCAGCGACATCACCGCCACCTTCAAGGCGACGGACGAGCTGACGCTGATCACCGAGCTGAACTACATCAAGGACGACCTGTTCAACGTCGATGGCGGCGGCATCGCCCAGTACGTCAGTTACACCCTGTCGCCGGAACTGACGGCCACCCTGCGCGCCGAATGGTGGCGGGATGGCCACGGCTTCTTCGTGGCGGCCTTCCCCGGCAACCGCGACTTCGTCTTCCTGGAGAAGGGGGAGCCGCTGGAGAAGGGCGCCATCGGTCCCGGGGTGGGCACCAGCTATGGCGAGCTTACCCTGGGCGTCACCTGGAAGCCGGCGGACCTGGGCCTGCTGGACGGCCTGACCCTGCGGCCGGAGGTGCGCTACGACAAGGCCAACCACGCCGCCTACGACAACCTGACCAAGGACGACCAGTTCACGTTCGGTGTTGATTTGATCCTGCCTTTCGGCGGTTGATCCGCTAATATGGGCGCGGGCGGGCGGTTCCCTGGGGCCGCCCGCCCCTTATGATTAAAAACGAATGGGGTCCGACGCTGGCAAAAGCCGGCGTCCGTATTGTTTTCGTATTTTTGATCTGGTCGCTTGTGGACCCGGATACCCTCGTGCGCTCCTGCCCCGCTTGTGCATCCCGTGGGATGCCCACGGATGCCGGATGGGGACATCAGGTCCGTGAATGTCCGTACTTGATGTCCGTATTGGACCCGATGAAGGGTCGCGCGCGGAGGCGTGTTTGCTGACAGGTTTGCCGGTATCCTTGGCTATCGAGCCCCCACCCGCCATGACGGTTCCCACCCCGGCCGCGCTGGACACGCCCGTCCTCCCCGACGCTCCCATCCAGATGGTCGCCGCGGTTCATGAGGCGCCCGCGGAGGCCGACACCGCCCATCCCGAGGACCGCTATCGCCGCCTGTTCGAGCAGGCTCCCTGGGGCCTGTTCCAGACCACGGTCGATGGCCGTTACCTGGATGCCAACCCGGCGCTGGCCCGGCTTTATGGCTATGACAGCCGCGAAGACATGCTGGGTACCTTGACCGATATCGGCGTGCAGCTTTATGTCGACGCCGGCCGGCGTGAGGCCTTCGTGGCGGAGATGCGGGCGCGGGGCGTGGTCCAAGGCTTTGAGTCCCGCATCCGCCGCCGCGACGGCACCATCATCTGGATTTCCGAGACCTGCCGCGAGGTGCGCGACGCCAACGGCCAACCCCTTTATTACGAAGGCACGGTGGAGGAAATCACCACCCGCAAGGAGGCGGAGCAGGCCCTGCGCGCCGCCAACGAGAAGGCCCAGCGCGCCAACGAGGCGAAGGAGCGTTTCCTGGGCCTGGTGACGCATGAGTTGCGCACACCGCTGCACGCCATCCTCGGCTTTGGCGACCTGATCGGCCAGCTGGACCAGGACGAGGTGGCGGAGCGCGACGACTATCTGCGTGAGATCACCAGCGCCGGCAACCGGCTGCTGCGCACCATCAACCGCTTGCTGGACTATACCCGCCTGGCATCGGGGTCCATCGCCAGCGAGCTGCAACTGATCGAGCTCGAGCCCTTTGTGACCCGTCTGGTCCGTCAGTTCGGCGGCGGACGGGACAAGCGCGTTCGCGTCCAGCATGATGCGGAAACGACGGCGCCCTGCGTGCTGGAGATTGACGGCAATCTGCTGAACCGCGCCCTGACCGAGCTGCTGACCAATGCGCTGACCTACTCGCCACCCGACCAGGCGGTGGTGGTGGAAATCGGCCAGCGGCGGGAGGGTGTGACCCTGCGGGTCATCGACCAGGGCCGCGGCATGTCGCCGGAGGAGCTGCAGGCCGCCGCCGTGCCTTTCGGCAGTGTCATCCTGCAGGCGCGCGCGCGTCAGCAGGGCCTGGGGCTGGGCCTGCCCATCGCGCAGAGCATCGCAAGCATGCTGGGCGGCCACCTGGATCTGGCCAGTTCCCTGCTGAACGGCACCGTCGCCACCCTGCACCTGCCGACACCGGCGGCGCGTTAGACTTTATGCGGCCCCCCCGGCCGCACGGTGCACAGCGTCTCCAGCTTCGCGGCCAGGCGCTCCACCACCACCGGCTTCAGGAAGAAGGCATCGGCGCCGCCCGCCAGCACCGCCTTCTCATCCGACCGCTCGCTGTAACCGGTGTAGAGCACGCAGGGCAGGTCGGGCCGGCGGGTCTTCAGCAGGGCGATGAGGGCCATGCCGGTCATGCCGGGCATGGTCTGGTCGCTGACAACGGCATCGAAGGCCAGCGGATTCTCCTCGAACACCTCCAGCGCTTCGGCCGGGGTTTCGCAGATGGCGACCTCATGCCCCCGGCGCGACAGGCCTTCCAGCAGCATGTCGCCCATCTCCGCAGCGTCGTCCACCACCAGGATGCGCAGGCGGCGGTGCGGTGCCGCCTTCACGGCCGCGGATGCCAGCATGGGGGCCGCCACGGCGCCCGGGCCACCTACCGGCAGCAGGACTCGCAGCAGCGCCCCCTCGCCCTCTGCCGACATCACCGTCATGCCACCGCCATGGGCGCGGACGATGCCGTAGACCACGGGCATCCCCAGGCCGGTGCCCCGGCCCTTGCCCTTGGTCGTGAAGAAGGGTTCGAACAGGCGGGTCATGACCTCCATGGTCATGCCGTGGCCTTCGTCCTCCACCTCCAGCACCACGTGTGGACGGGCCTTGTCGAAGGGCAGGGCCTCATGCTCGGTCCATCTCCCTTCCCTTACCCGCGCATCCTCCGGCGCGGGGCCGGGGAAAAGGCGGATACGGATGCGCCCGCCCTCACCCCGGCGGGCGTCGTGGGCGTTGATCACCAGGTTCATCAGCACCTGGACCAGCTGGGTGGGATTGGCGCGCACATTGGGCACCGAGCCCGCGATCTGGAAGCTCATCTCCGTCGTGGCCGGCACGGCGGAGCGCAAGATGCCTCGCGCATCCTCCAGCACCGCCACTGGGGATACAGCCTGCAGCTCCCCCTTGTCCGATCGGGCGAAGGTCAGGATCTGCCCCACCAGCTCCTTGGCGCGCTTGCCCACGGCGTTGATGCGGGCGACATAGCTGTGCGCCTTGTCCTGCGGGTCCAGATCGTCCAGCAGGAACTCGACATAGCCCAGCATGGCGCCCAGCAGGTTGTTGAAGTCGTGCGCCACCCCGCCGGCCAGCCGGCCGATGGCCTCCATCTTGTCCTGCTGCAGGACTTGGCGCTGCAATTCCTCGCGTTCGCGCGCCACCCGGCGGGCGTTGGAAACGTCGCGCAACACCATCACGATGTCGCCGTTGGGCCGCAGGCTCAGCGTCGTCTCGTACGCCTCCATGGTGCGGCCCCAGATACTCTCCCACGTCTCGCTCACCATGTGGGCATAGCCGGTGGACATGAGGTCGGCGCGGCGGCGCTGGTATCCCTCTTCCGACCGGGCCACCGTCTCCGGCGTCAGCAGGTTCCGCCAATATTGGCCCACCACCGCCGCCTCGTCCGGCGCGCCCAGCAGGGATATGGCCGCGGGGTTGGCGTACAGCACGGTGTAATCCCGGTCGAACAGCACGATGGCGTCCTGGGCAGCGCCTACGCCGGCCAGCATGCGCTCCAGCGCCGTCGTCCGCTCTTCCACCTGGGCGCGCAGGCGGTCACGCTCCGCCAACGTGCCGCGGAAGCGGTCCAGCGCGCGGGCGATGCCGCCGATCTCGTCGTTGCGCCCGGTGTCGGGCACGGCCACGGCCTGGCCCTTGTCCAGCAGGTCTATGGTCCGCGCCATGCGCGCCAGCGGCACGCCGATGATGGCGCGCACGGCCGCCACCAGCACCAGGCTGACCAGCAGCCCCGTCGCCAGGGCCGCGAGCATGATGGCGGTGCCGATGCCGGCAAAGGGCGCGCTCAAGCCCTGCACCGGCACGTCCAGCAGCAGCAGGCGGCGGCTGTCGCCCTCGAAGAACACCATGGGCACGGCATAGCGGCGGATGCGCAGGCCGTTCTTGTCCAGCCGCTCCACCTCATAGGGCTGGACCTTCAGCACCTTGGCCAGTTCATCCGCGCTCAACTGGAACTGCGCCCCCTCACCCACCGTGGCCTTGGTGGCCAGCAGGGTGTGGTCGGGATGGTAGGTCCAGTTGGCCTCGCGATTGATCATGTAGATGTTGCCGCCCAAGGGCCGGCGGTTGTCCAATTCCTGCGCCCGCGCCTCCAGCGACAGGTCGGTGCCGGCCACGCCGATCAGGCGCCCGTTCACGATCACGGGAATGGTGTAGGAGATCATCCAGACGGGCCGGCCCAGCACCGTGTAGAGGTAGGGCGGGATGGCCTGGCGCACGCGGGACTGGGCTGGACGGGTGTAATATTCGTCGTGATAGAAGTCGGAGCGGATCTCGCTGGCCTTCACGCCACCCTGGCCATCGGCCACGTAATAAGTGGCGAAACGCCCGCTTTCCGGCAGTCCCAGGGTGGGGTCGCCATCCTTGAACGCCTGGTCCGGGCCCATGAAGTCCGGCTCGGCCAGGAACCAGAAGCCCACCAAGTTCGGATGGGCCACCGCCGTGCGCTCGATATACTTGGCCACCAGGCGCCGGTCGCTAGTGCCGGTGGCGACCATGCTTTCCACCTGGCGGGCCAAGCCTTCGACGAAGGCGATCTTTTCCCGGGTGATGGCGGCGATCTCGCCTGCCTGCTTGTCGGCCAGGTCCTGGCCGTAATCCACCGCGAACCGTTCCACCACCGCGCGGCTGGTGCGGACGGCCACGAAGGCCGTGCCGGCCGCCGCCAGCAGGACCAGCGGCACCAGGATCAGCAGCAGGCGGGTGGTGATGCTGCCCTGCGCGAGCGGGGTCCGCTCGGAATGGGCGTCAGGCCGCAGGCTCACGCGCCTCCTTCCCTGGCTGGGCCAGGAAGTCGGCCAGCATCGTGCCGAGGTCGCCACTGCTCTTTTCGGAGACGGCGGCCCCGTAGATCAGCTGCGCCGCGCGCAGGCAGGGCGCGGTGATGGCCTCCGGCCCGTCGCTGAGGATCAGCAGGGGCATGCGGGGGTGCCGCGACCGGATCGCCCGGGCCAATTCCAATCCATCCATCTGCGGCATCAGCAGATCCGAAATGACGGCACGCACCGGTTGGGAGGCCAGCACGGACAGGCCCTCGCGGGCCGAGGCGGCCATGATGGGGGCGTATCCCAGGCGCCGAACCGCCTCGCACAGATAGTCGCGGAAATACGCGTTGTCGTCGACGATCAGGATGGCGCTCATTGGGATAGGCTTTCGGGCGATGAACAGGAATTGGGGGTCCAGGTTGTGGATCGCATATGACCGCAACCATTCCCCACCCGCACCTGCCCCGAAGGCTATCGGTCCGGGGAATAGGGATAGCGAGGGATAACGCGACGCTATCCCACAACCCTGCATGGTCGCCATGCCCCGCGCCCGGCGCCAACCGCCCCTGCGTTTCCTTCATTGCCAAGGCTTTAAGACCCACCCAAGAGGCCAAGATCGCGCGCCCGCGTCACCGCCTCCACCCGGTTCTTGGCGCCCAGCTTGCGCAGGATGCGGCGGGTGTGCAGCTTGATCGTCACCTCCTGCAGGTCCAGCACCCGGCCGATTTCCTTGTTGGTGGCGCCGCCCGCCAGATGCTCCAGCACCTGGCACTCCCGCTCCGTCAGCAGGCCGCCGCTGTCGGACGCGGCGCCGGAACCGCCCAGGGGGGCCGGCAGGGCCCCCGCCATGCGCAGGGCCACGTCCGCCGGTACCACGCTGCCGCCCACCGCCACCACCTTCAGCATCTGCACCAGGGCCACGCTGGACAGCGTCTTGGGCAGGAAGGCGCAGGCGCCGCGGGTCAGCGCCTCGCGCGCGATGGCGGCGTCATCATGTCCCGTGACCACTGCCACCGGCGCGTCGATGCCGGCGGCGTCCAGGCGGTCCATCCCGGCGCCGCCCTCGCCCCCCGGCAGTTGCCAATCCATGACCACCAGGTCGAAGTCCTGCCCCTCCGGCTGCTGCGCCAGGGCGTCCAGTTCCTCCAGCGAGCCGACGGCGGTCAGGCTGGCCTGCGGCCAGTCCCGCGTCAGGTACAGTTCCAGCGCGTCGCGGTACATGGGGTGGTCGTCGGCGACCAGCACCCGCATCGGCCTATTCGCGGCACGTTCCACGGCATCCCCCTCCACCCCCACGATCCCCCAACGGTGGCGTCCGTTGCGCGGCGCCGTTCTTGCGGGCCATCATCCGCCCGCGCCCCGCCCAAAACAACAATTTCAAAACAACGCTTTGGCACAGGGTGCCAGTCGCCACCGGCGGCGGCGCCAACAGGCCTCCCGTTTACATTTGTCCGCCGCATCAGATACGGTGCCGGGCAGCTTGGGTCTAAACCAGCGGCGCCGGCCTGCAATGGCGCGCCGCCTCGGGAGGTCGATATGGGAATGGTGGGGCGCGCCGGCCGCGGCGGCGCGGCGATGGGGGCTTGGCGTCACATTCTGGCAGGAAAGATTCTGGCAGGAACGGTTCTGGCGGGAACGGTTCTGGCGGGCGCGCTGATGACGACGCCCGTCCTGGCGGCCGATGCCCCGGCGGGGTCCGGGCCCGCCCTGACGGTGGAGCGCATGCTGGGCAGCCCGGCGCTGAACGGCCCCCGGGCGCGCGGCGTCAAGTTCTCCCCCGACGGCAGCCTGGTCACCTACCTGAAGGCCAAGGCCGACGACGCCAACAAGACCGACCTGTGGGCCTATGACATCAAGGCGGGCGCGGACCGCCTGCTGGTCGACAGCAACCAGTTCAGCGCCAAGGAAAGCGAGGAGGAGCGCGGCCGCCGCGAACGCCAGCGCATCCGCGACACCGGCATCATCGACTATGGCTGGGATGATGAGGGGCGCACCCTGCTGTTCCCCATGGCGGGCGACGTCTTCGTCATGCCGCTGGGCGGCAGCCCGAAGCGCATCACCGACAGCGCCACCACCAAGGACGCCGCCATCGACGCCCGCTTCGCCCCTGGCGGCAAACTGGTGACCTATGTGCGCGGCAACAACCTTTATGTCTATGATCTGGCCCAGGGCCAGGAACGCGCCCTGACCCACGACGGCGCCGGCACCCTGTCCTACGGCACGGCGGAGTTCGTGGCGCAGGAGGAGCTGAAGCGCAACACCGGCTATTGGTGGTCGCCCGGCGCCCGCTACATCGCCTATACCCGGGTGGACGAGTCCGACGTGCCGCTGGTCAGCCGCTATGACTACGGTGCCGAGGGCGTGACGGTGGTGCCGCAGCGCTATCCCTTCGCCGGCGGCCCCAACGCCAAGGTGACGCTGCAGGTCATGGACGCCGGCACCGGCAAGGTCGCCAGCGTCAACCTGGGCGATCCCGCCGGCTATTACCTGGCGCGCGTGGACTGGCGCCGCGACGGCTCGGAAGCGCTGGTGCAGCGCCTGAGCCGGGACCAGAAGCGCCTGGACCTCTTGGCCGTGAACCCCGCCACCGGCGCCGTGCGCACCCTGCTGACGGAAGAGAGCAAGACCTTCCTGAACCTGCACGAGGATCTGCGGCCGCTGGCCAATGGCAAGATCCTATGGGCGTCGGAGCGCACGGGCTTCAAGCACCTCTACCTCTGCGACCATGAGGCCGCCAACTGCCGCGCCCTGACCAAGGGCGACTGGATGGTGGACGCCGTGGCCGGGGTGGATGAGACGGCCGGCCGCGTCTTCTTCACCGGCTTCCGCGAGGGGCCGCTGGACCACCACGTCTATTCCGTGGGCCTGGCCAAGGGCGACGTGAAGGCCCTGACCACCGAGGATGGCTGGCACGGCGCCGTCATGGCGGCCAAGGGCGGCAGCTGGCTGCACAGCTATTCCGGCCCGCACCAGCCGCCGCAGCTGTCGGTGGAGGACGCCAAGGGCAACCGCGTGACCTGGCTGATCGAGAACAAGCTGGACGACAGCCATCCCTTCGCGCCCTACCTGGCCGGGGAAATCCAGCCGGAATATGGTGTGCTGAAGGCCGATGACGGCAGCGACCTGCACTACATGATGCTGGTGCCGCCGGGCGCGAAAACGAGCGGCAAGAAGTATCCCGCCATCGTCAACGCCTATGGCGGCCCGGCGGCGGCCCTGGTGACCCACGCCTGGGGCGATGCCCAGACGGGCTTCACCCAGGTGCTGGCGCGCAACGGCTACGTCGTCATGGTGCTGGACAACCGGGGCACGCCGCACCGGGGCCAGGCCTTCCTGTCGGCGACATACCACCACTTCGGCTCGGTGGAGGTGGCGGACCAGGTGAAGGGCGCCACTTACCTGAAGTCCCTGCCTTTCGTGGACGGTCAGCACCTGGGCTTCTTCGGCCACAGCCACGGCGGCTTCATGACCATCATCATGCTGACCCGCGCCCCGGGCGTCTTCGCCGCTGGCGCCGCCGGCGCGCCGGTGACCGACTGGCGCCTCTACGACACCGCCTATACCGAGCGCTACCTGGGCGATCCCAAGGACGGCACGGCCTATGAGGATTCCAGCGTCTTCAAGGATTTGAAGAACATCAAGGGCCGCCTGATGGTCATCCACGGCATGGCCGACGACAACGTCTTCTTCGACAATACCACCAAGCTGCTGCGCGCCCTGCAGCAGCAGGAGACGCAATTCGACCTGATGACCTACCCGGGCCAGCGCCACGGCTTCTACGACACCTACGCCAACATCCACCGCTACAACACCATGCTGGACTTCTTCGACCGCACCCTGCGGCCGGCCGGCAGCCCCGGTGCCGTGACGGCGGGCGGCGCCCCGCAGGCCGGAACGCCGTAAGGGCGCCCGGGCGCCCAGCCCCGGAAACGACAAAGCCACCGATCCCGCCGGGTCGGTGGCTTTTCCTTTGAGGCGCCTTTGCAGGAAAGGCGGAAGCGTGAAGCCCGCTTATTCCGCCGCGCGCAGCACAGGCTCGGACATGTTGGCCGGCTGACCTTCCTGGATCATCTCACGCATGGTATCGAAGCACTTGCCGCAGCGGGGCGAGCACCCCTGGGCCTTGAACACCGCCCCCACGCTCTGCGCCCCCGCCCCGATATGGGTGCGGACGGTACGGCAGTTGATGGCGTTACAGACGCAGACGTACATGGCGCAGGCATCCACCCAGAGGCTGATCTGGGGGATAAGATAGTGAGAGGCGTTCGCAGAGGCAAGGATGATTCTGCGAGGCATTCGCGTATGGGTGGGGCGCGGTTTCGGGAACTTGAGTTCTACGCCGTCAGTCGCACCCATCCTTCCGCCAGGCCGATGTCGGCAGGTGTTTGCATCCATTGAAGAAAATCATCCCCGACTGAACAATACGAATCGCGTGCACCAGTTGATCATCCCCCAGTTCGTATTGAACCGCTCGGGTCAAATAATGGTCATGATAAAGTGGCCCCGGCGGTAAGTCGGACTGATCATCATAGCGATCGACAACAAGAATGCTGCGATACCCTTCGGAATGACCAATAACCTGCCGGTCCACCCTACCGATACGCCTTCTCTCGTCTACCAGCCAATCATGCTTACTTCTAGCAACCTCTTTTCCGTCAGTGGTCACCGTCAAATCATCCGCAAGAATGGCGGCATACCGGTCGAAGCTCTCAGCAGTTTGCGTCGGCACCACTTGCTTGGCGATTTCAAGAACGAACAAGGGCGGAGGCGGGGGTGGGGCAGCGACCGCCATATCACCGATCAGCCAAAATGCGCCAATAACCAGAAGCCCCCGAATCCACGTTATCACTCTGCTCGACATAACCTGTTTCCTCCTGCCCCAAACCAACTTCCAGTTATCCCGGCCGCCTGAACCGCGCCCGCTCCACCTCCGCCCGCACCACGCAGCCCTCGGCGTGGTCGTTGATCAGCCCCATGGCCTGCATGAAGGCGAAGACGGTGGTGGGGCCGACGAATTTCCAGCCGCGTTTCTTCAGGTCCTTGGACAGGGCGATGGAGGCGGGGGAGGTGGAGACGGTCTGGGGCGGGGCGCAGTCCTCCGGCCTAGGTTCGAAGCGCCAGAGATAGGCGGCCAGCGAGCCCTCCTGGCGCACCAGATCCTGGGCGCGGGCCGCGTTGTTGATGACGGCCTCGATCTTGCCGCGGTGACGGATGATGCCCTCATCCCGCAGCAGGCGGGCGATGTCGGCCTCGGTGAAGGTGGCGATGCGGTTGAAGTTGAAGCCGTGGAAGGCGGCGCGGAAGTTCTCGCGCTTGGCCAGGATGGTGCGCCAGCTGAGGCCCGACTGAAAGCCTTCCAGGCACAGCTTCTCAAACAGCCGGCGGTCATCCCCCACGGGGAAGCCCCATTCGTGGTCGTGGTAGGGCAGGAACTCCGGCGCCGCCGCGCACCAGCCACAGCGCGGGCGGCCATCGGGCGCGGATGTCGTGAGGCTCATCGACGTGGGGCTCCTTTCGGCAAAGACAGGGTCGGGGCGCCTCACGGCGCGGCGCAGAGGGGGATGGGCCGGGGCGGCGGCGGGGGGTGGTCGCGCCGATACTGGGCGATCAGCGGCGCCAGCGCCCCTTGGGGCCAATAGGCGGGGGAACCGATGGCCCGCAGGCAAGCGGCGTTCCAGTAGGCGCCCGCCTCGCCATGGGCGACGGCGGCGATATCGGCGGCCTCGGGATAGAGATACAGCGTGGTGGGTGCGTCCTTCACCGAAGCCACGAGGGCGGCGGCGTCGGTGGGCGACCAGCTGGTGCAGCCGTTGCTGCGGCCGCCGGTATAGTCCACCAGCGTGCCCTGGAGGACATAGCCGTCAGCGTCGGCATGGGGGCTGCGCGGGTCGCGGCGGCGGCAAAGGCCCTTCAGGGTCAGGGCGGCATGGCCGCCGATGGCGCGCAGGCGGGCGTTGGCGGCATCGCCCTCCCCCTCGAACTGCACGAAGGACCGCACCAGCGGCACGTCGCCGCCGCCGGCCGCACGGTAATAGCCCTTGAAGCTGTCCTTGATCTCGGCCGTGACATAGGCGCCGCCGGCCGTCAGTTCCGAATCCTGGGCGTTGCCGAAGTTCCGGGCGCAGTCCCGCCCATTGGCGAAGTCCGCCAGGCCGTCCAGGCGGCGGCCGGCGCCGTGGCCGGCGGGGATGGCCTGGAAGGTCCGTGCCGCCTCACAGATCACATAGAACCGGCGGCCGGGCCCGCCATCCTCGGCGGTGTTGGGCCGCGTCGCGTCCATGGCGAAGTAGCAGGGGTTGCGCACCGCGCCCTCCGCCACCTTGCGCCGGTAGAGCGCCTGCGCCCGGGCCAGGACCAGGGGCGCGATCTGTCCCTCCCCCTCGCCGACATGGGCGGCCAGCCAGGCCGGAACGTCCGGCGCCTGCTCGGCACGCGCCGGCGTCGCCAGGGCCAGGACGCCGATCAAGAGCGCCAATCCCATCCGCATCAGGCCCACCACGCCGCGCCTCCACCCATCATCCGGGCGGTGAGTATAGCGGCATCGCCCCTATAGGCGCACGCTGGTGCGCAGGCCCAGCACCAGGCCGTCGCCCACCGGGGTGGTGCGGCCGGGCACCAGGACGTTGCCGCCGGGGTGCGCGACATACTGCACATTGGGCTGCAGCGTGGCCCAGCCGGCCACCACGGCCTGGTAGCTGAACTCCACCAGCAACTCATGATCCCGCACCGGATAATAGGGCCGGCCGTAGTGGCGGTAGTCCTGGTCCAGGCCGGCGGCGGCGGAGCCGATCTGGGCATAGGCCACGGCCAGGCCGGCGGTGTCGTCGGCCCGGGCGGGTAGCAGGCCTTTCCAGGTCAGCCCGCCATCGGCGTAGAAGGCGATGAGGTTGCGGTCGGCGGGCGCGCTCGCCAGGCGCAGGAAGGCGGCCAGGCCCCCGTCCGGTTTGTCGCCCGTGTGCCACAGCGGCACGTCGGCCACGCCATAGACGCCCCAGTCGTTCCGCCGGGTCGCCGGCACCCCGCCGGAGCTTGGGTCGGCCAGGGTCTGGCCACTGGCGGCGTGGTGCTCATCGCTGAAGGGTCCGCCGTGGAACCAGGCGCCCAGCTTCAGGGCCGGCGCCTGGCCGCCTTCCCCCCACACGGCGCCCAGATCCGCCGGCTGGTACTGCGCCTCCACAATGGTGAAGACATCGCCGGAGAAGCTGAAGGTGGTGCCGCTGGGGTCCTGGGCCTGGGCCTCGCCGATCGCACTGCCGGCCGGGTTGCCGGAAAAGACGGCGCCCAGGACCGTCAGCTCCGGCGTGGCGGAGACCTGGACGCGGGCGCCTGGTGTCGCCAGGGGATAGGCGGGGCCGCCGCCCGGCAGGTCGGCACCGGTGATGGCCTGCCAGCCAAAGGTGCCGTTCACGAACAGGGCGGCCCCCCGGCTGGTGACGAACTCGTCATCCGCCGCCAGCTGGCCCACGCGCAGGGAGACCTGGCCGTCCCACAGGGCCTGCTGCGCCCACAGGGTGAACAGGCGGGCGCCGGGCAGCGCCTCGATATTGCTGACGGTGGCGATGTTCTGCAGGCAGCAGCGGCTGAGCCCGTGGCCGTGGATGCCGTAGGCGGTGGCGTGGAACAGCAGACCGTGCCAGTCGAAGGCCGTCTGGGCGTCCAGTTCCACCGTCGCCTCGAACCGGCCATCACCCACCGTGTCGCGCTTCACCCCACCCTGGGTCAGGCCGAACACCTCGCCCACATAGACCAGGTTCAGGGCCAGGCCGTTGTCCGCCAGCCGGCTGCGCAGGCCGCCCCAGTTACCCGTCAGGCCGTCGCGCTCCCAGAAGCCGGGCGGGGCGAACCCTTCCGGCCCTGGCGCCTCGGCGGGACCATCGGCGCCCGGCTGCGACGCCGGCGGCTGGGTCGAGGTCGGCTGGGTCGAGCTCGGTTGCGACGCCGGCGCCTGCAGGGAACCGGGCTGGTCCGCCGCCTGCTGCGCCCGGGCGGGCACAGAGGCCAGCGCCGTGGCCAGCGCCAGCGTGGTCCGGAAAAGGGCGTGGCCGACCATCCGCATCCCCGTCCCCCTACTGCGCTGCGGCATCGAGGATGCGCCGCGTCATGTCGCTGACGAAGGTCTGCAGATCGGCGTCCCGCCGCCCGCCCTGCACCTCCACCTGGCCGAAGACCTGGGCCTGGTAGCGGCCGCCGCGGTAAAGCCGCAGTTCCACCGAGATCAGGCGGTGGGTGCCGAACAGCCGGCCGGCGGCGGAGCGGGGCGGCCCCACGCTGCGCGAGGCGCCGGCCGCATAGGGGTTGGCGCGGAAGGTCCATTCCACCCGGTCGGACGCCGCGCCGTCCGGCGTGGCGGCACCGGCGGCGACGAACGATTGCCCGCCGCCGGGGGTGTTCTTGCCGGCGGTGTTCATCACGATGGCCAGGAAGGGCGCCACCTCCCGCGGCAGGAAGCCCGGCAGGTCGCCGACGGCCGTCACCACCAGCACACCGCCCTCGGCCAGGGCGGGGAACGCCCTGCCGGACAGTGCCACGACCGCCATGCCCAGCACCACGCCCCGGCGGGACGGCAGCGGCAGGGGAGTGAACGGCGGGCGGCGCGACATCACGGCATCTCGGCAAACATCCAGGATGGCGATTGAGATAGCAGAGGCCAGCACCCGGCGCCGCCGCAACCCATCGTTGTCACAAAACAACAACGAAGCCGGCGATTTTAGCCGATGGCTTTATTGGAACGCGCCCATAAGAAAGGCCGGCCGCATGACGCGTCCGGCCCCCCCAAGTTCCGTGCGCGACGGAGCGGCGTCTTACGACTCCGACCCCATCTGCTCCTGCTGGTAGTTCTGCAGGCCCACGCGCTGGATCAGATCCTGCTGGGTTTCCAGCCAGTCGATATGCTCTTCGGTGTCTTCCAGGATTTCCCGCAGGATCTCCTTGCTCTGGAAGTCGCGCACCGACTCGGCATAGGTCATGGCGTCCTGCAGGCAGGTGCGGTTGTGCCGCTCGATGGACAGATCGCCCTCGAACATCTCCGGCACGTCCTCGCCGATCTTCAGCTTCAGCAGGTCCTGCAGGTTGGGCAGGCCCTCCAGGAACAGGATGCGCTCGATCAGCTTGTCGGCGTGCTTCATCTCGCCGATGGATTCCTCATAGACCTTCTTGGCCAGGCGCATCAGGCCCCAGTTCTTCAGCATGCGGGCATGCAGGAAGTACTGGTTGATGGCGGTCAACTCGTTGGTGAGGATCTTGTTCAGGTGAACGATGACCTGCGGATCGCCCTTCATCACTTATTCTCCTTATAGGCGGGGCCCATCCCGAAACCGGACCACGACACCGTCTGCCGCGCGGCGCTTGCAAAAGCGTTCCAGCGGCGCGCGGCAGACGGTACCAGGGACGGATTAAACTTCGACTTGGGTCCCCAATTCCACCACGCGATTGGGCGGAATGTCGAAAAATGTCGTTGCGGACAAGGCCGTGGCCGACAGGGCGATGAAGACCTGCTCCTGCCAGCGGGTGAGGTCGGAGCGGGAGGACGGCACCAGGGTTTCGCGCCCCAGGAAGAACGAGGTCTCCGCCAAATCGATGGCCAGGCCCAGCGGTCGGCACTCGGCTAGGGCGCGCGGCACGTTGGGCTGCTCCATGAAGCCGAAATGGGCGGTGACGGAGAAGAAGCCCTTGCCCAGCTTTTCCATCGACACGCGGCGTTCCCGCGTCACCCACGGCACCTCTTCCGTCAGCACCCGCATCAGCACCACGCGCTCATGCAGCACCTTGTTGTGCTTCAGGTTGTGCAGCAGGGCGTGGGGCACCTTGTCGACGCTGCCGGTCATGAACACGGCGGTCCCGGCCACGCGCACCGGCGTGCGGTCCGCCCGTTCCAGGAACAGCGACATGGGCAGGGCGTCGCGATAGATGCGGTCGTACAGCACCTTGCGCCCCAGCCGCCAGGTGGAAACCAGCATGAACACAGCCATGCCCACGGTCAGGGGTAGCCAGCCGCCCTGGGGGATCTTCAGGCAGTTGGCGGTCAGGAAGCTGAAGTCGATAAACAGGAAGAAGCCGAAGACCACAGCGGCGCGCGGCCGACTCCACCCCCACACGTCGCGGGCGGTGAACAGGGCCATGATGGTGGTGATGGCCATGCTGCCGGTCACCGCCAGGCCATAGGCGTCGGTCAGCTTGGCGGAGCTGCCGAAGGCGATGACCAGCGCCACCACGGCGACCATCAGGGCCCAGTTGATGCGGGGCACATAGACCTGGCCGATCTCGCTTTCCGAGGTGTGGCGGATTTCCATGCGGGGCATGTAGCCCAGCTGCACCGCCTGGCGGGTCAGCGAGAACACGCCGGAGATGACGGCCTGGCTGGCGATGACCGAGGCCGCCGTGGACAGCACCACCAGGGGCAGCAGCAGGAATTCCGGCACCAGCAGGAAGAAGGGGTTGTCGATGGCCTCGGGCTTGCTGAGCAGCAGGGCGCCCTGGCCGAAATAGTTCAGCACCAGCGAGGGGAAAACCAGGCCCACCCAGGCGTGCCGGATGGGCCGGCGGCCGAAGTGGCCCATGTCGGCGTAGAGCGCCTCACCACCGGTGAAGGACAGGACGGCGGCACCCAGGATGTAGAACACCGACCAGCCGTGGTTGAAGGCCAGGTCCAGGGCGTAGCGCGGGTCCAACGCCTTCAGCACGTGGGGCACGTGGACGATGTGCACCAGGCCCATGACACCCAGGCAGAGGAACCAGAAGGTCATTACCGGGCCGAACAGTCGGCCCACGGTGTTGGTGCCACCGCTCTGGATCAGGAACAGGCCCACGACGATGATGCCGGTGATGGGCACCACCCAGTGCTGTACGTCGGGGGCGGATATCTCCAGCCCTTCCACGGCCGACAGCACGGTCACGGCGGGGGTGATCATGCCGTCGCCGTAGAACAGCGCCAGGCCCAGCATGGCCAGCACGGTCATGAGCCGGCGTTGCGAGCGCGACCGGTCCTTGCCGCTGAGCGCCAGGGTGGAGAGGGAAAGGATGCCGCCCTCGCCCTTGTTGTCGGCGCGCAGGATCAGCACGACGTACTTCAGCGTCACCACGAGGACCAGCGACCACACCACCATCGACAGGAAGCCGAAGATGTTGGCCTCGTTCAGCGGCATGCCCGTGATGGCCGGGTCGAACGCCGTGTGCATGGTGTAGAGGGGGCTGGTGCCGATGTCGCCGTAGACGACACCCAAAGCCCCGAGGGTCAGGGCCCAGTGGCGGCGACCGGCGTCGTGCTGGTCGCTAGAGTGGCTGGATTGCATCGGTGGGGATCGGCGTGGACTGCGTTAGGATGGCGTGTTCTGGGACCGGTCGGGGCATATGGCTAAAAGAGATAGGTATCCGATAGCAACGAAACGACAGTTGAAACACGACATCGGTGGCAAAGCGGCCGGATCGACCACGCCACCACCCTGGGACGGATTACGACCGCAGTCAACCATGACATCGCAGGTGCAGCATCGGGCGGGCCCGTCCCACGCTTGAAAAAACGACATTTCGCGCCGCTTGGGCTATGGTGGCGGAAGCCTCGCAAACCCTGCTGAACAAACGGTTTTTCGCCCGTGCCGACCCATCGCCGACTGGCCCGCCTACACCAACGCCGCATCACCGTCGACGGCCGCCCCTTCGCCACCCTGAAGGGGGTGCCGGCCTTGCGCTGGCAGGACCCCTACCACTTCCTGCTCAGCATCTCCTGGGGCGGATTCTTCGGCCTGGCGCTGGCCATCTACCTGATCGCCAACCTGATTTTCGCCGGCCTTTACCTGATGGAACCGGGCGGCGTCACCAACGCCCGCATCGGGTCCTTCACCGACGCCTTCTTCTTCAGCGTGCAGACGCTGGGCACCATGGGCTATGGCGTCATGGCGCCCAACACCGTCTACGCCAACAGCGTGGCGGCGGCCGAGTCCTTCACCGGCATGCTGGGCGTGGCCCAGATCACCGGCCTGATCTTCGCCCGCTTCTCCCGTCCTAAGGCGCTGATCCTGTTCAGCCGCAACATCCTGTTCACCCAGCATGACGGGCACCCGGTGCTGATGCTGCGGGCGGGCAACACCCGCGGCAACCAGATCCTGGAGGCCGAGGCCAGCGTGTCGTTCAGCACCATGCGCATCACGGAGGAGGGCACCATGATGCGCGGGTTCGAGGAGCTGAAACTGATGCGGGCCAAGTCGCCCCTGTTCGCGCTGTCCTGGACCATCGTCCACCGCATCGATGAGAGCAGCCCGCTGTACGGCCAGACGGAATGGACCCTGCGGCAAAGCCACGCGACCTTCATCGTCCTGCTAAGCGGCACGGACGAAAACTATTCGCAGAAGGTCTACAGCCGCAAAACCTACGAGGCCGGCGACGTCCTGTGGGGCCAGCGCTTCGTCGACATCATCAAGGTGCACGATGATGGCCACCGCCTGCTGGATTTCAGCCGCTTCCACGACACCGAGCCGCAGCGGCTGCCCAGACCACAGCCGGACGCCGGGGCACGTGAACCCGGCGCGAATGCGTAAACCGGCCGTTAACGACTGGCCGATATACATAGACCGGAAGGCGTAAAAGCCGGGGCGGAATCCCTTCGCACCGGACCGCCGCAACCCTCCCCCGCTGGAGTGTCCGGTGCCCCGGCAACCGATCGTGACCCTGGCCCATTTCCTCACCAGCGGCGACGACATGCGCCCGCTGCTGACGCCGGCCGGACACAGCCATGCCGTCGCCCGGGAACGCCATGGCCTGATTATCGGCCGGGTGCGCATGCTGGCGCTGCTGCTGGCGGCCCTGACCGTGGCCTGGGTGGGGGTGGATGCCATGAGTTTCCGCTGGCCCGCCTGGGGCGCCCTGGCTGCCGA
The DNA here is from genome assembly GCF_007828035.1 of Nitrospirillum amazonense. GTDB lineage: Bacteria > Pseudomonadota > Alphaproteobacteria > Azospirillales > Azospirillaceae > Nitrospirillum > Nitrospirillum amazonense. The sequence continues at coordinate 277,168 of NZ_VITV01000007.1, forward strand.
CCGGCTGGTCAGCGCCGGCTGCTTCCTGACCTTGGCCTGCCACCCCCGCTGGCGCCGGGGCCGCCTGGGCATCGCCCCAGCGCTGGGCCTGCTGGTGGGCGTCAGCCTGGCCTTCTACCTAACCGCGCAGCTCATGCTGGGCCTGATGGGCGCCAGCGCCCCGGGCTTTTTAGGCGAAGGCGCCGCCAACACCGCCTACAACGACCTGCCCTACATTGCGGCCGCCGGCCTGGCCCTGTTTCCCCTGACGGCGCTGGAAACCGGCCTGGCCGGCCTGGCCATCCTGGGCGCCAGCGCCCTGTCCATGACCCTCTGGCCCGAGATCCTGGAGGGCGAGTCCCTGGCCAACGCCCTGTGGCACGTGCTGGTCACCACCGGCATTGCCGGGATCGCCGGCATTTGCCAGCTGCGCCTGCTGATCACCCTGACGGACCAGGCCAGCCGCGACGGCCTGACCCAGGCACTGACCCGGCAGGCGGGGGCCGAGCTGCTGGCCGTGCGCTTCGCCAACGCCGAACGCCTGACCCAGCCGCTGACGCTGGCCTTCTTCGACCTGGACCAGTTCAAGGACGTCAACGACCGCTACGGCCACGAGGCCGGCGACACCGTCCTGCGCGAGGCGGCCCGCCGCATCCGAGCCAGTGTGCGCGACAGCGACACGCTGGTGCGCTGGGGCGGGGAAGAGTTCCTGCTGATCCTGCCGGCGACCACCCTTGCCGACGCCCTGCCCATCATCGACCGCCTGGCGGACGGCGGCCTGGGCCTGCGCCCCAGCGGCAGCCCACAGACGGCCAGCATCGGCCTGGCGGAACGGATATCCGACGGCAGCCGCGACTGGAACGACCTGGTGGCCATGTCGGACGTGCGCATGTACGCCGCCAAGCGCGCCGGCCGCAACCGCTACACCGCCGTCGCCGGCTGCCTCATCCCCTTCATCCGTCCCGGCCTGGCCGGCGCGGCTTAGTTTGGGTTCCCTCATGCGCCGGTGTCGCCGTCCGGCGGCATCCTCTTACTGGGCAGCAACCGGGCAGGTGTCGCCGGGCCCCCCATCCAGATCGAGGCAGCGGCCATCGACATCACCGGCCGCCAGCTTGAAGCCCACCAGAGCCGCCAGGGTCGGCATGATGTCGACCGTCTCGACGGACAGCGGCTGCTCGAAGCCGGTGATGCCCTTGCGCCAGAACAGGATGGGCACGCGCCGGTCATAGTCCCAGGGGCTGCCGTGGGTGGCGATGTAGCTGGCCGGCTTGGACGGGATGGCGGTGATGCGCGGCTTCAGGAAGACGACCAGATCGCCGGACCGGCTGGGGTCGAACGAGGCCCGCGCGCGGTCCAGCAGGCTCCACGTGTCGGGCGCACCGGTGGGCGCCGGCGCGCCCGCCACCTCCGCCGCGGTATAGACGGCGGCCACCTGCGGGTCGGCCCGGTACAGGGCCAGCGTTTCGTTCAGCACCTTGGTCCGCCAGGCGCCGGCGACCGTCGGGCCCACCCAGACGTCGCCGTTGCCGCCGCCGAACAGCAGTTCCGCACCGTCCACGCCCAGGGGCGCCACCTTCTTGCCCAGGTTCTCGGACACCAGGCCGTCGTCCACGCGCGCCGCCATCGGCATGCCGCGCAGGCGCTCACGCTCGGGGATATCATTGCCGCCGTGGTCGGCCGACAGGGCCAGGACATAGTCCACCCCGGTGGCGTCCAGGGCGGCGACCAGCTTGCCCAGCGTGCGGTCCAGGTTGGCCACCTGGATGCACATCTCGGATCCTTCGGTGCCGTAGCTGTGGCCGATATAGTCGGTCGCCGAGGCGCCCACGGTCAGCACGTCCACGGACTTGCCGTGGCCCAGCTTCATGTCCTTGATCAGGCGGACGGCGAGGTCGATGATGGCGGCGTCGAACGCGGGGGATGCCCGCCACTGCGCCTCCGCCTTGGGGCCAGGCTGCCTGGCGAAGCGACCGTTGCCGACCGTCAGGACGTCATCCTTCCTCTCCACCGCCACCGGCATGTCGATGGCCTTGCACCATTCCGGCTCGGCATATTCCTTGGCGGGCTTGGCGATCTCGGCCATGGCGGCCTCGTTCACGGCGGTCACGGCCGCCGGCGCGGTGCGGCCTTCGTAGGAAATGAAGCCCTGCCCATCCTTCCAGAACCACAGCTCGTCCACGGCGTGGCCGCCCATCATGATGGCGGCGCGGTCCTTGCCGGCGACGGAAACGGTACGCACCTCCGGGTCGGCCGCCTTCATCCGCTCGCCCAGCGTCGGCACCTTCAGGTGCACGTCGGAGGGAACATAGGCCTTGTAGCTGCCCTTGCTCTCATCCTCGGCACAATAGATCTTGCCCGGCCGGGGGCCTTTGAAGCTGTACCAGTCGTTGGCGATGATACCGGTGCGGGCCGGGTGGTCGCCGGTCATCAGCGTGGAATGGCCGGGGCAGGTTTCCGTCGCCGCATGGCTTTGATAGCCGTTGGGGAACACCGCCCCCTCCGTCAGCCGGCGCAGGCCGCCGGTGAAATGGCTGCGGTATTGCTGAAACAGGTCGGTGGAGAACTGGTCGACCGAGACCAGCACGATCAGCTTGGGGGCCGGCGCCTCGGCATCCGCCGCCACGGCGGGCGTGGCCATCAGGGATGCCACGGCGCACAGCTGCGCCATCAGGGGCGCCACCATCCTGGAATACCAACGCGTCATCATACCCCCCTTCACCCCTTGCGATCGGCGGGCACCGGCGCCCGGCCCCCATGCGACCGGGCGCCGCAGGGCCCGCACCCTTGTTTTCCATCGGCCGCCGGATCGCAACAGATGTCTGGCGTTGTCGTTGAAATGTCATGTGTTTCGGCCGGCTTGCCGCCACGGGGCGCGTGACTTAAGGTGGAAATGCTGGGATGGCGTCATCTTGGGGGATGCATGACGGCGTTGGAAGTGCGGGGGCTGGCCAAGGCGTTCAGCCGGCCGGCGGTGCGGGGCCTGGATCTGACCATCGCGCCCGGCGAGTTCTACGGCCTGCTGGGCCCCAACGGCGCGGGCAAGACCACAACGCTGCGCATGATCGTGGGCCTGCTGCGGCCGGACGCCGGCAGCGTCCGCGTTTTCGGCGTCGATGCCCTGGCCGATCCCATCGCGGCGAAGCGCCAGGTGGCCTGGCTGCCGGATGAGCCGCTGATCTACGACAAGCTGACACCGCTGGAGTTCCTGGAGTTCGTGGCCGGCCTGTGGGGTGTCCCCGCGGCCGATGCCAGCGCGCGGGCGGAGGAACTGCTGCACCGCCTGGACCTGTGGGATCATAGGGCGGAGCGGTGCGAAGGTTTCTCGCGGGGCATGAAGCAAAAGGCGGCCCTGGCCGGTGCCCTGATCCACGACCCGCGCCTGCTGATCCTGGATGAGCCGCTGACCGGCTTGGACGCGGCCATCGCCCGCGAGGTGAAGGACATCCTGGTGGAACGGGTGCGGGCGGGTGCGACGATCATCCTGACCACCCACATCCTGGACGTGGCCGAGCGGCTGGTAAGCCGCATCGGCATCATCCAGGACGGCCGGCTGCTGGCCGAGGGCACGCTGGCGGAATTGCGCGGCCGGGTGGGCCGTGACGACAGCACCCTGGAGGATGTGTTCCTGGACCTGGTGGCAGCCCCGGCCAACACCGAGCGGGAACCGGCATGACCGCCGCTACACTGCGCCCGGGGACCTTGGCGTGGCTGCTGCGGCATGAGCTGCGCCTGGCCGCGCGGGCCATCAAACTGTCATCCCCCGGCGTCTGGATCACCCTGCTGGCCATGGTGATCCTGTTCCACGTCCTGGGCGCCTTCATGGCCATAGGCGCCGCACAAGGGGGAGGCGCCGACATGCAGCCGGCGATCAGCGCCATGGTGGCGGCGCTGGCCTGCTGCTTCATGATGGGCACGGCCATCTACCGCGCCATGGACACGATCTATGCCCGGGGGGACTACGACCTGCTGCTGTCATCCCCCTTGTCGCCCGCCGTCATCCTGCCGGCCCGTGCCTTGGCGGTGATGGCCGGGACCCTGCTGTTTCCCGCTGCCCTGATCCTGCCCATCGCCAACATGGGCGCCATCTTCGGCCATCCCAACTGGTTGGCCGCCTACGTGGCCCTGCCCGCCCTGGCCCTGGCCGTGACGGGCGTCGCCCTGTTGGTGGCACTGCTGCTGGTGCGCTGGGTGGGGGTGCGGCGCGCCCGCGTCGTGGGCCAGGGCATCGCCGCCTTCACCGGCATGCTCATGGGCCTGGCGGGGCAGATCCCCCGGCTGCTGGGCCCGCATATCGACTGGATGGCGCGCACCGACGGGCTGAGGCACGGGCCGCTGGCGGCCTTCGTTCTGCTGCCGGGCCACGCGCTGCTGGGCGACCCGCTATCCCTGGCCGTCCTGGTCATCGCTTGCGTCAGCATCTTCGCCGGCGTCACCGCGCGCTGGGGTGCCACCTTCATCGCCACCGCCTCCGCCGCGGCCGGCGCCACGACGGCCGCAACCAAGGCACCGACCAAGGCCCACCAGTTCCAGGACCGTCTGGGCCCCCTGCTGCGCCGCAAGGAATGGCGGCTGATGCGCCGCCACCCTCAGCTGCCCCTGCTGCTGTTCCAGCAGATGAGCGGCGCCATCATCCTAGTCATTTCCATGCAGGACCAGTGGCGGACCGACCCGTTGACCCTGGCCGCCCTGGTGGTGCCCTTGGCCGCCCTGACGGCCGGCACCCTGGCCAAGCTGGCCCTGGCCGACGGGGCCGCCGACCTGATCAACGCCGCTCCGGTTCCGGCCAAGCGCCTGCGCCAGGCCAAGGTGGAAGCCGCCGGCCTGCCGCCCCTCGCGGTGGTGGCCCTGGTAGCCGCCCTGGCCGGCGGCATCAGCCTGTGGGGCACGCTGACCATCCTCAGCTGCGGCATCGCCGCCACCTTCTGCGCCGTGGTGGCCAGCCTGTGGGTGCAACCGGTCAGCGGAAGCGCGGTGGACCAGGTGCTGAAGCCGCGCAAGGGCGCCACCGGCAAGCTGGTGGGCCGCACCCTGCTGGAAATGATGATGAGCTACGGCTGGATGGGCGCCACCGTCCTGATGCTGCACCACAACCCCTTCGCCCTGCTGGTGGCGGGCGGGCTGCTGGGCCTGGTCGCCATCCTGCGGGCGCCTTTATAAGTTGCTTCAGGCGCTGGCGGGGCATCCGCCCCTTAGCTATCCTCAGTTTCCAGTCCGCTGCGCTCCCCGGAAACTTCCGGCGGACGCGGTCGCGCCCTAAGGTCACTTTCCGCCGCAGAGCGCATTCACTCGGCCGCGGCCAGCGTCGCGGTGTTGCGGCGGCGGTTGATGAACAGCACCATGATCGCGGTCAGCACGCAGGCCAGGCCCGCGACCTGGAAGGCCGGGAAGTAGCTGCCCCATTCGGTGCGGATGATACCGGTGCCATAGGCCGCCAGGGCAGCACCCATCTGATGGCCCGCCCCCACCCAGCCGAAGATCACGGGCGCGTCGCGACGGCCGAAGCGGTCGGTGACCAGGCGTACGGTGGGTGGCACCGTGGCGATCCAGTCCAGGCCATAGAACGCGGCGAAGATAGAAAGGCCATAGAGGCTGAAGCCCGACAGGGGCAGGTAAAACAAGGAAAGGCCGCGCAGACCGTAATACCAGAACAGCAGCTTGCGGCTATCCACCCGGTCAGACAGCCAGCCGGACCCGGTGGTGCCCACCAGGTCGAACAGGCCCATGAGCGCCAGCAGGCTGGCGGCCGCCACCTCGGGGATGCCCTGGTCGAAACAGGCGGAGATGAGGTGGGTGCCGATCAGGCCGTTGGTCGAAAGGCCGCAAACGAAGAAGCTGCCGAACAACAGCCAGAAATCCACCGATTTCGACGCCCGGCCCAGCGTGGTGAAGGCGATGACGATAGGGTTGCCGCTACCTTGCGGCAATTCATCCTCCAGCGTCCCCCCCAGGGGCGCCAGGCCCACCGCGCGCGGGCTGTCGGGCAGCAGCAGGCCCACCAGGGGCGCCAGCACAAGGGCGGCGGCGCCCACCGTCAGACCCACCGCCTGCCAGCCGAAATGGGTGGCCAGGGCGGCCATGCCCGGCAGGAACACCAGTTGGCCGGTGGCCGAGCTGGCCGTCAGCAGGCCCATGACCAAGCCGCGCTGCTTGATGAACCAGCGGTTCACCACCGTGGCCGCCAGGGTCATGGAGGTGAGGCCCGTGCCCAGGCCCACCAGCAGACCCCAGGACAGCATCATCTGCCAGGGCTGGGTCATCAGGGTACTGGTGATGGTCGTCACCGCCAGCAGGCCCAGGCCTGTCAGGATCGTGCGCCGGACGCCGACAGCCTGCATCAGGGCGGCCGCGAATGGGCCCATGAAGCCATAGAGGAAGATGTTCAGCGATACCGCCGCCGCGATGGTGGCGCGGTCCCAGCCCAGCGCCTGTTCCAAGGGCACGAACAGCACGCCCGGGGCCGCCCGCACCCCCGCGCCCACCAATAGCGTGGTGAAAGCCAGGGCGGCCGCCACCCACCCGTAATGCATGCGCCCCTCCACCTGCCGGGCCAAGTGCCGGGCCAATGGGGGCGCGGAGCCAAAGGAATTTTTGGGGGCGGTCACATCGGTCATGGCGGCGCTTATCCGATCGGGGTACAGGGCGGCCTCTATAATACGGGCAATTACCCGTATTTCAAGAAGCCTTGAAACCCAGAGCCTTCCGGGTGTCATATGGCTGTCATGGCGCTGTCATAGGCGGCTGGACGAAGGCTTAACACGCCACTGCCCTTCGTCTAGCACTATCCTATTTTGTTGAAGACTTCGGCCTATGAGGGGCGTAAGCTTTTGAAACGCGGCATGACCGCATCAAGGCGCCGATTGTCGCCCGATGATGGATGCGTCAATAAAAGAAAATATACGCTGGCGCCCATCTTGTTGCGCTGGCGGTCAACGGGATGGAACTACTGCCAGAACCGGACCATCGTCTAAGACACTCAAGGCGATCTCGCCTTTATCCCTTGAACAGATAGCTGGAGGGAACTATGGCCACTGACAATTTCGTCGAAAGCCTGCGCCAGAAGCATGCCAGTCTGGAAGACCGTATCCACAGCGAGCTGGCACGCCCCTATCATGACAGCGCCCTCGTGCAGCGCATGAAATTCGAAAAGCTCAGGCTGAAAGAGAAGATCGACGAACACACGCGGCACTGATCCGCCGCGGGCCACTGGCCATGTAGGGCCGCCGTCCACCTGAACCGGGTGCCGGGGTCCTGAAAAAATCAAAGACCGGGTGGGGCGTCCCGTCCGGTCTTTTTTTATGCCGATTTCAACGCGCGACAGGGGGCTATTTCCTGTAAAGCCCCTGGTATTCCTGGCGCAGCAGGTTTTTCTGCACCTTGCCCATGGTGTTGCGCGGCAGGTCGTCCACGAACAGCACGCGCTTGGGCTGCTTGAACTTGGCCAGGCGGCCGTCCAGGGCGGCCAGCACGGCGGCCTCATCCACGGTCGCGCCCTTCTGGCGCACCACCACAGCGGTCACGCCCTCGCCGAAATCCGGATGCGGCACGCCGATGACGGCGCTTTCCACTACGCCGGGCAGGCCGTCGATCTCCGTCTCGATCTCCTTGGGGTAGACGTTGTAGCCGCCGGAGATGACCAGGTCCTTGCCCCGACCGACGATGTGGACATAGCCCCGGACGTCGATCGTGCCGAGGTCGCCGGTGATGAAGAAGCCGTCGGGGCGGAATTCGGCCGCCGTCTTCTCCGGCATCTGCCAATAGCCTTTGAAGACGTTGGGGCCGCGCACCTCGATCATGCCGATCTCCCCCTGCGGAACGGCGGCGCCCGTCTCCGGATCCACCACGCGCAGCGCCACGCCCGGCAGGGGGAAGCCCACGGTACCGGCCACCCGGTCGCCGTCATAGGGGTTGGAGGTGTTCATGTTGGTCTCGGTCATGCCGTACCGTTCCAGGATCGCCAGGCCGGTGCGGGCCCGCCAGCTGTCATGGGTTTCGGCCAGCAGCGGGGCAGAGCCGGAGATGAACAGCCGCATGTGGGCCGTCGCCTCCTTGGTCAGGCCCGGATGCTGCAGCAGGCGGACGTAGAAAGTGGGCACACCCATCATGGTGGTGGCGCGCGGCAACTGGCGCATGACCTCGTCGGCATCGAACTTGGCGAGGAAGATCATGGTGCCGCCGGCCAGCAGCAGGGTGTTGGTGGCCACGAACAGGCCATGGGTGTGGAAGATGGGCAGGGCATGCAGCAGCACATCGCGGCCCGTGAATTGCCAATAGTCCACCAGGGTCAGGGCGTTGGAGGCCAGGTTGTCATGGCTGAGCATGGCGCCCTTGGACCGGCCGGTGGTGCCTGAAGTGTAGAGGATGGCGGCCAGGTCATCGGCGCCACGGTCGATGTCCGCGAAGGTGCTGGACTGCTCCAGCGCCGCCGCCAGCAGGGTGCCGGCATCGGCCGCCCCCTGGCCCCCCAGCGTTTCCACGGCGGCCACGCCCTTGGCGTGGGCCAGTTCCGTCATAGGGCCCGCCTTGGCGGGATCGCATACCACCAGATGGGGCGTGGCGTCGCCGATGAAATAGTCCAGTTCCGCCAGGGTGTAACCGGTGTTCAGCGGCAGGTAGATGGCGCCCGCCCGCACGCAGGCGAGATAGAGCATGATGGCTTCAGCGCTTTTCTCCACCTGCACCGCCACACGGTCACCCGGCTTCACCCCCCGCGCCACCAGAAGGTTGGCCATACGGGCCGAGAGCGCCGTCATTTCGCCGTAGGTCAGTATCCGCTCAGGCTGGCCCCTGGTTTCCGGAATGATGATGAACGGGGTCTCCCGTGCCGGCATGCGGCTCAGGATCAGGGAAAAGAGATGGTTGGCCATGGCGGTCACACTCCGGCGTCTTCTTGGGGCGTTGTTATTATTGGGGCTTAAACAACAGGCGGCTGGGCGGTATCGGTGGCGGGGCGGGCGCGCTTGGATACCCCGGCCCTGTCAGACTTGGGCGGCTTGGGTTCGTCCGTGCCGCTTTCGGCCTTCAGGAGACGGCGGACGGCCGCCGCGGCCACCACCTCGCCCTTGTCGGCGTAGCGCTCGTGATTGGTTTCGATGTCGTCCAGCTTATAGAGGTAATTGACCATCAGGCCATGCGATTGGCTCAGGCCCTTGGGCGACAAATCGCCCAGGAAGTTCAGACGTTCCAACCGGGCGCCATTGCCCAGGTGGAAGCGGGCGACCGGGTCCACCGGCTTGTTGCCACGGGACTTGGCCTTCAGGAAATAATGCGCCGCCGCCTGCAGCAGCACGGGCGACACCGTGGCGGCGGTGCCCGGATCGCGCTGCCAATCCGGCTGGTCCAGCGCCGCCAGGATGGCCTTGTCCGCCGGCGCCAGCACGGCGGATGCCTCGTCTCCACGCTCCCGCGCCAGCCATTTGGCGAAGGCCGGCACGGGCGACAGCGTGACGAAGGTACGCAGGTTGGGCAGTTCTGCCCGCAAATCCTCCACCACCTGCTTGATCAGGAAGTTGCCGAAGGAAACGCCGCGCAGCCCCTCCTGGCAGTTGGAGATGGAATAGAACACGGCGGTGGTCGCGTCTTCCTCCGCCATGGGCGCGCGGCCCTCCGCCAGCAGGACGTCGATGCTGGCCGGGATGTCCGGCGCCAATGCGACCTCCACGAAGATCAGCGGGTCGTCGGGCAATTGGGGATGAAAGAAGGCGAAGCAGCGCCGGTCGGCCGGCGCCAGGCGGCGGCGCAGATCGTCCCAGTCGCGAATGGTGTGCACCGCCTCATACCGGATGATCTTTTCCAGGATATTGGCCGGCGTGGTCCAGTCGATGTGGCGCAGCACCAGGAAACCGCGGTTGAACCAGCTGGCCAGCAGATGGCTGAAGTCGGCGTCCACCGCCTCCAGCGCCTGCTTTTCCACCCCCTGCGCGTCGGCCATGACCCGGAACAGGGCCTCGCGCATGCGCACCACCGCCTCGGTTCCGCCGGGGGCCAGGTTCAGGCGGCGGAACAGCTCCTGCCGCCGCGCCTCGGCCGCGTTGTGCAGGGTCAGCGCCGTCCCGGCGCCCGGCACCGCGCGATAGGCGTCAATGGCTTTGTCCAGCTTGATCGGGTCGGGACCGAAACGATAGGCCAAATCCAGCAGGAAGGCCCGCTGGCCTGCGGTGTCGAGCCGCGCCCACTGGTCCAGGATCTGGCCCGCCAGCGCCACGCCCGAGGCCTCACCCCGGCCGGACAGCAGGGTGTCGCACAGGGTGGGCAGGTCGCGCTTGGGCTGCCCCTTGGCGGACAGCGGCATCAGCTTGGCCGCGTCCTCCAGCAAATCCTCCACCATGGGGCCGTGACGGCGCACCAGGGCGCGGCCGCGATCGGCGATGGTCGTCAACATGGACCGGAAGAAGGTGCTGCTGCTCATGGGCTGGACCTCATGGCCTTGCAAACTGGAATGGACGAACCGGAGCGGGCGGAGCGCATATTGAGATGGCGGCGAACGGTCACCGCACAATGGTAGGCCGGCCAAGCGTGCCCGCCAAGGCCGGCGGGGGGCTGGACACAGCCTGCGGTGTCGACATATTGGACACGAAGTCGGACAGGCCGTCGCCCTGGATGCCGATGTGGCGGCGCATCAGGCTTTCCGCCCGATCGGGGTCGCCCTCCAGCAAGGCGCGCACCACGTCGTCATGCTCCTGCACCGACTTCGCAACACGCCCCAGTTGGTGCAACTGGTTGCGGCGGTAGGGGGACAGGCGGTTGCGCACCCGCCGCGTCTCCTCCTCCAGCTGACGGTTGTGGCTGCCGGCGTAGATCACCTCATGAAAGCGGGTGTTCATGGCGTAGTAGACGTCGGGGTCGCCGGCCGCCGCCAGGCGCTGGCATTCGCCATGGACGGCCATGAGATCCGCCCGTTCCGCCGGCGTCATGCGGCGGGCCGCCAGGCGGGCGCACAGGCCTTCCAGCACCGCCATGATCTCGAACAGCTCCAGCACCTGGCGCACGTCCAGACCGACCACCACGGCGCCCTGCCGCGGGCGTATTTCCACGAAACCCTGGGCCGCCAGCATTTTCAACGCCTCCCGCACCGGGGTGCGCGAGGTGCCGAAACGCTGGGCCAGAACCTGTTCGTCCAGCCGCATCCCCGGCAGGGCGCGGCCGGCGCAGATGTCGTCTTCCAGCGCGCGGGCCAATTGCTCGGAACGGGTTTCGGGAAGGGCCATGGGTCACCTCATCCGGGGCGGGGCAGGCGTTATCGGCGGCCGGCGGGCACCCGTCCCCTTGCCTGATTTTACGCATACACCAGTCATCTTCATGCATGCAAGACGGACAATCTTGCGTTTCAGAGATTGACGCCCCCGAGCCGCTCTGACATGCTTCCACCACCCAAGCATCTGCAAATAAAGACATATTTCGCCATTGCAGCATTTACTGAGCAATTGCGGAAGCCGGGAGAATCAGCGCGTCGAAGTTGGCGCCCAAGTGCTTGAGCGGGCCGTCGCACATGGCCCCGCCTTTACCCGTTCCCTTGTCAGAACCGACGCTTCAGGCCCAACCCCAACGCCGGACCAGAAGAAGACCGGCGCCTGCCCACGGTGAGGAACACGCCCCCATGTCGACCGATCAGACGCCCAACACCGCCTTGTCGCGCCGTGCCCTGCTGGGGGCCATGGCGGCCAGCCCCGTTGCCCTGACCCTGGGGGGCACGGTGCTGAGCGCCGGCGGCTTGCTTCCCACCCGTGCCCAGGCCCAGACCACCCTGAAAATCTCCCACCAGTTCCCCGGCGGCACGCTGACGGAGGGCGACTTCCGCGACCGGCTGTGCCGCAAGTTCGCGGCGCAGGTGGAGGCGGAGACCAAGGGCGCGTTGAAGTTCGAGGTTTACCCCGCCTCCTCCCTCATGAAGACGGTGGCGCAGTTGCAGGCCCTGCGGAAGGGGGCCTTGGACTTCACCCTCTATCCCATGCCCTACGGCGGTGGTGAGATACCGGAGATGAACCTGGGCCTGATGCCCTGCCTGGTGACAAGCTATGAGCAGGGCCTGGCCTGGAAGAAGAAGCCCATTGGTGAGGCGCTGACCAAGGCGCTGGAGGCCAAGGGCGTGAAGATCCTGACCTGGGTGTGGCAAGCGGGCGGCGTCGCCGCGCGCGGCACCCCGGTGCTGCATCCTGCCGACGTGAAGGGCATCAAGATCCGGGGCGGGTCGCGCGAGATGGACATGATGTTCAAGGCGGCCGGCGCCGCCGTCTCCTCCATTCCGTCCAACGAGATTTATGCCGGCATGCAGACCGGCAACCTGGACGCCGCCGTGACCAGTTCCACCAGCCTGATCTCCTTCAAGCTGGAAGAGCAGAGCAAAAGCCTGACCGCCGCCCGGCAGAAAAGCTTCTGGTACATGCTCGAACCCTTGATGATGTCCAAGACCGTGTTCGACGGCCTGCCCGCCGCCCAGCAGAAGGCCTTGCTGACGGTGGGTGAGTCGCTGGAGCCCTTCGGCATGGAAGAGGCCAGGAAGGACGACCAGCGCGTGGCCGAAATCTATGCCAAGGCGGGCGTGAAGGTCGTCGACATGGACGACAAGGTCATGGACGAATGGCGCGCCATCGCCCGCGACACCGCCTGGAAGGATTTCGCCGACCGTTCCGCCGAGGCCGCGGCCCTGCTGAAGCTGGCCGAGGATGTGGCATGAGGGCTGCCGAGCTCGATAAGGGGCCAGGGGCTGCGCGCCTGCCCCGGGGAGCGTCGGCCCCCGTCCGCTGGGCGGGCATGGCCTTGGCCTGGACCAACCGCGTCATCGCCACCGTCGCGGCGGTGGCGGTGGTGGCCGCCGGCATCGTCATGACCGAAGAGGCCTTGGCCCGGTACTTCCTGCACCACTCGTCCGACTGGCAGGATGAGACCGCCATTTTCCTGCTGGTCGGCGCCACCTTCCTGTCCGCAGCCTACGTCCAGTCCCGCCGGGGTCATGTCGCCATCGAGGCGGTGGGCGGGCTGCTGCCCGCGGGCGTGGAGCGTGTGCGCCGCTGGGTGGCGGACCTCATCTCCTTTCTGTTCTGCGGCTTTTTCTCCTGGAAGTCCTGGGTGCTGTGCCATGAGGCCTGGGTGGAGGGCTACGCCACCTTCTCCTCCTGGGCGCCGCCCTTGTGGATCCCCTACCTCGCCATGTCGGCGGGCATGACCCTGCTGACCCTGCAGATCGCCCTGCAACTGCTGGCGCCCCAGGCGGGGGATGCCCCTATGGAAGGACGCGCCCATGGGCACGGTTGAGATCGGCCTGCTCTACGGCGGCGCCACCCTGGTGGCCCTGTTCGCCGGCCTGCCCATCGCCTTCGCGCTGGGCAGCGTCGCCGTGGTCTTCATGTACTTCTTCATGCCGGCGGCCTCACTGGATACCGTCACCCAGAATGTGTACGAGGAGATGGCCAGCATCACCATGCTGACCATCCCCCTGTTCATCCTGAAGGGTGCTGCCATCGGCCGGTCACGCGCCGGTTCCGACCTTTATTCAGCCCTGCATGTATGGATGGGCCGGGTGCCGGGTGGCTTGGGCGTGGCCAACGTCTTCGCCTGCGCCCTGTTCGCCGCCATGGCCGGCAGCAGCCCCGCCACCTGTTCAGCCATCGGCAGCGCCGGCATTCCCGAGATGCGCCGCCGCGGCTATTCCCCCGGCTTCGCCGCCGGCATCATCGCCGCCGGCGGCACCCTGGGTATCCTGCTGCCGCCCTCCATCACCCTGATCCTCTACGCCGTCGCGGCGGAACAGTCGCTGGGCCGCCTGTTCCTGGCCGGGATCGGGCCGGGCGTGCTGATGGTGGTGCTGTTCGCGATCTACGCCGTGGCGCGCTATCGCCGGGAAAAGGCGGTGGCCACGGCGGCCTACGCCCAGGGCGGGACGTGGTCGGAGCTTCTGCGCACCGACACCTTCACGGCGCGCGAACGCTTCGCCGCCATTCCCCGCGTGCTGCCCTTTGTCATCCTGCTGATCGGCGTCATGTTCGCCCTTTATGGCGGCATCGCCACCCCGTCGGAAACGGCGGGTTTGGGGGCTGTCCTGGCGCTGGTGATGGTGGCCGGCATCTACCGTATCTGGCGACCCGGACAGATGGGTCCCATCCTGATGTCCACCCTGCGGGAGTCCACCATGCTGATGATGATCATCGGCATGTCGCTGCTGTATTCCTACGTGATGAGCTACCTGCACATCAGCCAGGGCGCGGCGGAGTGGATCGTGGGCATGCACCTGTCGAAGTGGGTGCTGCTGGCCGCCATCCTGGCGCTGGTGGTGGTGCTGGGCTTTTTCCTGCCGCCGGTCAGCATCATCCTGATGACCGCACCCGTCATCCTGCCACCGCTGAAGGCCGCCGGGTTCGACCTGATCTGGTTCGGCATCATCATGTCCATCGTCATGGAGATGGGCCTGATCCACCCGCCGGTGGGCCTGAACATCTTCGTCATCAAGAACATCGCGCCGGACATTCCCCTGCGCGACGTGGTGATGGGGGTGCTGCCCTTCGTGGGCCTGATGCTGGTGTCCATCCTGGCGCTGTGCCTGGTGCCAGGCCTCGCCACCTGGCTGCCCGGCGCCGTTTACGCCGGGTGAACCAACCGCCAAGAGGAAGGGGGGGCGGTCCCATCGGGGGCCGCCCCCCTTCCTCTTTTTCGGATTTGGCCGCCTGGTCAGGCCGCGTCGGTACGGATCTCGGCGACCACGCCATCCACGACGGCCTGCAGTTTCTCCACCCGGCCCGACAGCAGCTTGGACAGGTCGGCGATGCCGTCGGCGGAGCCGTTGGTGTCGGTCCAGGCCGACAGCGTCTCCTCACACCCCCGGGCGGCGGCACCGGCGCTCTGCACCGCCTCCGCGGCGCTGCGGGCGATCTCCTTCGTGGCGGCGTCCTGTTCCTCAACCGCCGCCGCGATGGCGGAGGTGGCCGCGTCCACGTCGAAGATGACGGTGGCAATGGATTCGATGGCCTCCGCCGCCTCATGCGTGCTGTCGCGGATGGCAGCCACCTTCTGCGCCACTTCAGACGTCGCCAGGCCCGTCTGGCCGGCCAGGTTCTTCACCTCCGACGCCACGACGGCGAAGCCCTTGCCCGCCACGCCGGCGCGCGCCGCCTCGATAGTGGCGTTCAGTGCCAGCAGGTTGGTGCGTTCCGCGATCTCGCTGATGGTGGCCAGCACGCTGCCGATGCTGGAGGCCGCTTCCGACAAGCCGTTGATGATGGCCTGGGCGGAGCGCGCCCGCTCCGCCGCCTCGCGCGTCACGCCGGAGGAGCGGGCCACCTGGCTGCTGATCTCGGCGATGGCCTCGGACAGCTGCGAGGCCGCATCCGCCACCTGCGAGGCGCTGTCCAGCGCATCCCCGCCCGAGGCGGCGATGGCGCCAGCGTTGTCCGACCCGCGCCGCACCAGGGCGCGCAGATCATCGGCACAGCCGCGGGCGTCGGTGGCCGCCCCGGCGACCTCACCCGCCAGGCCGCCGACGTCGCTTTCCAGGCGCCGCGCCAGGGCCAGCATCAGGCGGTTGCGTTCGTCCCGCGCCTGGGCGGCCATGGCCTCGCGCGCGGATGTCGCCTGGGCCAGTTCCTCATGCGCCTGGCGGGCATCGGCCAGGGCCTCATCCGACCGCTGGAAGGACCGGGCCATGGTCTGGGCCAGCCAGGCCAGCAGGGCGCCTTCGAACACCACCAGCCAGACGTACATCAGGATGCGCAGGTATTCCCCGCCGCGGACGCCGGCCGACTCCGGAACCGCCAGCCCGCCGACGATGAAGAACATCGCCACGGCTGCCGCGGACGCCGCCAGAGTACGCCCGTCGCAAAAGCCGGCGGACACGGCAACCAGGATGTAGACATAGACCTGCATGCCCGTCTGCCACGGATTGCCGGCGAAGGCCCAAATGGACAGGGCGCCGGCCAGGGGCAGGCAAGCGGCCAGCACCAGACGGCTGGCCGGGGGCGGCAGGGTCGCCCAGGCACCCGCCGCCACCAGCACGACCAGCAGCGTCGCCGCCGGTTGACGCCAGTCGAACCCACCCAGAACCACCAGTTGGGCAGCCAGAAGAACGAAGATCTGCGCCACCAGCAGCGTCAGCACCAACAGCGTGGTGGTGCGACGAACACGGTCCAAGGGCGACAGATTTGCAGCAGAGGCAAGCGATGCGGCAGGCATGGGGCCAATCTCCCGGAAAAGGTTTTCCCAGATAACCGTTCCCGGTACGCCTCGCCTTGACTTGGATCACTAATGTGCAATGAAGCGGGGCCCCATTGGGGGCCCCGATGACCTGGCATCAACGAATGGCGCGGGAAGCGGCGATCAGAAGAACGCCTGGCTCAGGTTCTGCTGCGGCGCCTGCACGGGGGTCGCCAAGGTCTCCACCGACGCCAGCCACTGGAAATAGCTGACCACGACCACGCGCACGGCGCTGGACAGGCTGGTTTCGTCATCACGCGAGCGGTCGATCACGTCCAGCAGCTCGGCGATCTGGCAGCCTTCCTGGCGGGCCAAAAGGTCCAGGCCGGTCCAGAACTGTGGCTCCAGCCGCATGGAGGTGCGGCGGGTGCCCACGCGGACGCTGCGCGGCACCAGGGACCGCGGCGCCGTGGCCTGATGCACGGCGGCCAGAACCGGAAACGGAAGGCGATGGCTGGTCAGTACGGTCATATCCATGCTCCGAGACAAGGATCCGGACGCGCTACCGGAGCGCATTATCCGGGGGTGTGATGGCGGTCCTTATCAAAGCGGGGGAAATGTAGTTACATAACTGTAGACTCATACAGGGTTAGGCGCTTTTGACGCGAAAGAGGTGCCCCAACCCGTCAATCGCGCGCCCCTCCCCGGGCCTCTCGGACGCTTTCCCATGATCCTGGACGAAGCCCTAAACCGGTTGGGCCAGCCTGACAATCCTGAAGATTTATTCAATACATTCAGCCAGTTGGCCCGGGACCTCGGCTACGCCGCCGTCAGTTACATCGACAGCCGCCCAGGCCCGGCGCCGGGCGAACCGGACCTTTTCGTGCGCACGACGGTGCGGGAGGATTTTCTCCACACCTACCTGTCCGAAGGGTATATGAGCCATGACCCGCTGATGGTGATGGCGAAACGGCAGGCCGCCCCCCTGACGTGGGCCGACGTGCCGGAGTTCCATGCCAGCCTGCAGGCGCCCTCCAAGCTGGATCTGCCGGCGCGCGGCCGGGCCAAGCAGGATGCCCAGCGCGCCATCGCCGTCATGACCTCGGCCGCCGATCACGGCTACACCCAGGGGTACGTCATTCCCACCCACACGGTGGACCCGCAGGGCCGCCTGGCCTCGGCGGTGGTCAGCCTGTTCTGGACGCAAAAGCCGGAGGGGCTGATCAGCCCGGATTCGGCGCCAGCGTGGCTGCGCCTCAGTGCCCTTTATTTCCATGAACGGGTGGTCAGCATGCGCCTGACACCCGTTACCCCGCCGCCGACGCTGACCCAGCGTGAACAGGAGGCCCTGGTATGGGCCAGCCGGGGCAAGACGGTGGAGGAAACGGGCGAGATCATCGGCGTGTCCGGCCGCACCGTGACCTTTCACCTGCAGAATGCGCTGGAAAAGCTGGGCTGCTACTCCAAGATCCACGCCGTGGCCAAGGCCATCCAGATGGGCCTGATTTATCCTTGATTTGGCTTCAGGCGCCAGCGGCCGCATCCGCGGCCTCGGCTATCCTCGCTCCGCCCTACGGTGCTCGCTGCGGGGCTCGCGGTCGCGAGCCTGGAAGAGGGACGCAGAAAAGGGGCGCCGGGAGTCAGCCGGCCCCCTGCTCATCGAGGGAGCCTTAATACTGCGACGCGCGGCGGCGGCTGACCAGGCGCTGCAGGTACTGGCCGTAGGGGCTGTTCTTGTAGGCCCGGGCCTGGGACAGCACCGCCTCTTCATCCACGAAGCCCAGTTCGAGGGCGATTTCCTCGGGGCAGCCGATCTTCAGTCCCTGGCGATGCTCGATGGTGCGCACGAATTCCGCCGCCTCCAGCAATGAATCGTGGGTGCCGGTGTCCAGCCAGGCGGTGCCGCGGCCCAGGCGCTCCACCAGCAGGTTGCCTTGCTGCAGATAGACGTTGTTGACGTCGGTGATCTCCAGCTCGCCACGGGGCGAGGGCTTGATCTCCCGGGCGACGTCCACCACCCGGTTATCGTAGAAGTACAGGCCGGTCACCGCCCAGTTGGACCTGGGCTCCTTGGGCTTTTCCACGATGCTGATGGCGCGGCCCTGCTCGTCGAATTCCACCACGCCATAGCGGTGCGGATCCTCAACCCAATAGGCGAAGACGGTGGCGCCATCCTTCACCGAGGCGGCCTTCTGGGCCTGGGCACTCAAGCCCTGCCCGTAGAAGATGTTGTCGCCCAGCACCAGGGCGCAGGGGTCGTTGCCAATGAAGTCGCGGCCAATGATGAAGGCCTCCGCCAGGCCGTTGGGCGCCGCCTGCTCGGCGTAGGACAGGTTGATGCCCCAGGGCGCGCCGTCGCCCAGCAAATCCTGGAACAGGGGCAAGTGGTGCGGCGTGCTGATCAGCAGGATGTCGCGGATGCCGGCCAGCATCAGGACCGACAGCGGGTAATAGACCATCGGCTTGTCATAGATGGGCAGCAGCTGCTTGCTGACACTCTTGGTCAGGGGGTGCAACCGCGTGCCGGAACCGCCCGCGAGGATGATGCCCTTCATTTGAATAAGCCTTGTATTTTATAAGGTTAAAGGAAAATCCGAAGTTGCGCGTCAGGATCAGGCCGGCAGCAGGACATCCAGGCTGCGGGCTAGGCTGTCGGGCCAGGCCGGCGCCCGCCAGCCGAAAACCCGCTCCAGCAGCGCGCAGTCCAACACCGAATTGGCCGGCCGCTTGGCCGGGGTGGGATAGTCCGCTGTGCCGATCGCCACCAGACGCGGGACCTTGGCGCCCCGCGCCTGGGCTTGGGCGAAAATCTCCGCCGCGAAGCCGTGCCACGTTGTGGCGCCGGTACCGCACAGGTGATAGGTGCCGAAACCGTCGCGCTGCCCATCCAGGATGCGGTTCCCCACCGCCACCAGGGCGTCGGCGATGTCCGCCGCCGCGGTGGGACAGCCGTGCTGATCCGCCACAACGCGCAGCTCTTCCCGCTCCGCGCCCAGGCGCAACATGGTCCTGAGGAAATTGGCGCGGTCGGGGCCATAAACCCAGGCCGTACGTAGGATGACGTGGGCCGGCAAAGCCGCCCGCACCGCCTGCTCGCCCGCCTCTTTCGAAGCGCCGTAGACGCTGACAGGGCCGACGGGGTCGGTTTCCACGTACGGGCCCACCTTGGTGCCGTCGAAGACGTAATCCGTCGACAGGTGCAGCAAGGGGGTGTCCCGCACGGCACAGGCGCGGGCCAGCGCCGCCGGGCCATCACGGTTGGCGGCATAGGCCGCATCGACTTCGCTCTCGGCCTTGTCCACGGCCGTATAAGCGGCGCAGTTCACCACCAGATCGGCGGCCGACACCGCCGCCAGGACGGCATCGGCGTCGGCGATGTCCAATGCCTCGCGGCCCGGGGCCGTGACTTGCCAGTTGGCCGGCACCACGCGCCGGAAAGCCAAGCCCACCTGACCCGCCCCGCCGAGCAGCAGTACCCGAACGGTCCCCACGCTCTCCCCCGTCATGAGACGCCCCCTTAGCCGACGACGGCTGCGGCGGGGGCGGTCACACCCAGGCGCTGGCCAGAGTACTTAGCCTCGCGGATGGGTTCCCACCACCAGCGATTCGCCAGGTACCAATCGACGGTGCGGCGGATGCCTTCCTCGAAGGTCACCGACGGCTCCCACCCCAGCTCGCGCCTGATCTTGGAGGCGTCGATGGCATAGCGCTGGTCGTGCCCCGGACGATCGGTCACGAAGGTGATCAGATCGCGGCGCTTGGTGCTGCTGGGGAGGCGCTCGTCCAGCAGGTCGCAGATGGTTTCCACCACGTACAGGTTGCGCTGCTCGGCGTTGCCGCCGACGTTGTAGCGCTCCCCCGGCACGCCCTTGCGCACGATCAGCACCAGGGCGCGGGCATGGTCTTCCACGAACAGCCAGTCACGGACGTTGTCGCCCTTGCCATAGACCGGCAGCTTCTTGCCCTCCATCCCGTTCAGGATCATGAGGGGGATGAGCTTTTCCGGAAAGTGGAAGGGGCCGTAGTTGTTGGAGCAGTTGCTGAGCAGCGTGGGCAGGCCATAGGTGTGGTACCAGGCGTTGACCAGATGGTCCGACGCCGCCTTGCTGGCGGAATAGGGGGAGTTGGGGGAATAGGCGGTGTCCTCACGGAACAGCCCCTCCTCACCCAGCGAGCCATAGACCTCGTCCGTGGAGATGTGGTGGAAGCGGAAGGCGGCCTTGCGCTCCTCCGGCAGGGCCTGCCAGTACTCCCGCGCCGTTTCCAGCATCACGTGGGTGCCGTTGATGTTGGTGCGGATGAAGATGCCCGACCCCTCGATCGAGCGGTCGACATGGCTTTCCGCCGCCAGATGCATCACGGCGTCCGGCTGGTGGCGCTTGAAGATGTCGCGCATGGCCTCGACATCGGCGACATCGGCCTTTTCCAGGACGGCACGGCCGCCGGCCAGAACCTCACCGATGGCTTCCAGGCTGGCCGCGTAGGTCAGCTTGTCCACGCACACCAGGTCATCCTGCCCTTCGGACGCCAACAGGCGGCACACCGCGGACCCAATAAAACCGGCCGCACCCGTCACCATTATCTTCACGCGCCAAACTCCTTTACGACCCTCATCCTGCCATTCGCGGGCGGCAGGTCTGAACAACGCGCCCGAAAATACAACTCCGTCCCGGCCAAAAGCAAACTCCGCGATGTACGTCCTTTTCCTTCCGGCGCGGGCGGGGCTGGCGGGGGCACCTGCGATAACCTGCCAAAAGTAGGGCCGCCCGGCCGCAGGTCGTACCCCCTTTCGCCGTTAATCTAGGGCAACGCGAATAAACAGCCATTCGCAAGCCTACACTATAGGTCTGCGTCATAAATCATGGACGGCAGGGACCAGGATATTGATGTACGACCAAAGCAGCCGTGACGAATGCGCCAGATACGATACTGTTGAAGATGAAAAAACGCCCATCAATACGGGGCACCACATGATCAAGCGGACCTGAGAACGGAGAGAGAAATGGCTGGCAAGAGTGGATTATTGATCACCGGCGCCGTTATCGTGGTTCTGGGCGTGCTGGCCCTGGCCGTGCCGATGTTCACCACCAAGGACACCAAGGAACTGGCCAAGATCGGCGACCTGAAGGTCACCGCGAAGGAAGAGAACACCCATGTCGTCCCCCCCTTCGTCGGCCCCGCCGCCCTGATCCTGGGCGTTGTGCTGATGGGTGCCGCCCTGGTGCGCCGTTGAGCCAATGCGCTGTCAGGCGGACTGGCGCAACGCGTCGGCGAACTGACCCACGTGGCTTTTCAGATCGCTGGAGCGGACGGCGATTCCGCCGGCCACATCGCGCACGGTATCCGCTGCCCGCCCAGTATCGCGGGCGGTGCGCGCAAGGCCGATAACGTCGGCGGTGATGGCATCGGTGCCGTTGGCCGCCTCCTGAACGTTGCGGGTGATTTCCGCCGTGGCGGAGGCTTGCTCCTCCACCGCGGACGCGATGGATCCAACCATGGCGCTGATGGCGGTGATCATCTCCACGATGTGCCCGATGGAGGTCACCGCAGCCCCGGTCGCCCCCTGAACGGCAGCCACCTGGGTGCGGATCTCGTCCGTGGCCTTGGCCGTCTGCATCGCCAGCGCCTTGACCTCGTGCGCCACGACGGCGAAGCCTTTGCCGGCCTCTCCCGCCCGCGCCGCCTCAATGGTGGCATTTAGGGCCAGCAGGTTGGTTTGCCCGGCGATGCCGTTGATCAAGTCCACGACATGGCCGATCTGGCCCGTCGCCTCCTGCAGGGTGGCCACTTGGCTGGCGGCGCGGCGCGCCTCGTCGGCACCGGTGCTGGAGGTGCCGGCCGTCTCCGCCGCGCGAGCGCTGATTTCCCGGATGGAGGCGGACAATTCCTCGGTCGCGGCCGCCACCGTCTGCACGTTGGCCGCCGTCCGGTTGGTGGCCGTGGAGGCCTGGTCGGTGCGTACGCTGGTCTCCTGCGCCGCCTGTGACAGGTGCTGGGAACTGGTGCGGAGGTGGCCGGCTTCTTCGTTCAAATCCCCCGACATGCCATTCATCCGCGCGACGAAGGACTCCACCAGGGCCAGGCGTTGGGCCTGCTTGGCCTCCCGCTCCGCGCGGTCGCGCGCCTGCTGCACTTCCAATTCGTCGGCCCGCCGCATCTGATCCCGGCAGACGGTGATGGCTCGCACCATGTCCCCAACCTCATCCGCGCGGTTGGCCCCGACGAGGTCGAAAGCGTAGTCCTTGCTGGCCAGACGAGCCATGGCTTGCGTGACCCGGATGATGGGCTCGGTCACGGCGCGCCGGGCGATCAACAGTGACAGCGCGACACCCGCCACGATGCCCAGCAACGCCGTGGCGATCATGATTCCAAGGGTCATCGACTGCGTGGCCGATAGGTCGGTTGCCTCCTCGGCGATGCGGGCGATGCCGCGCTCGATCAAGGGGTCGGTCAGCGCGGATGCCGCTCTCTCCGCCGTTCGCACCTGGGTCCGGAATGTGGCCTGCGCCTCCTCCGCTCTGCCCGCCGCAACCTGGGTGCGTACCAGTTCCAGCGCCGTCATAACGTCGCGTTCCAGGGGCCCCAGGCGGCCTGCCTCCGGCGCCTTGGCCGCCACCAACAGGGGCTCCAGCCTATCGTTCAGGTCCGCCATTTCTTTCAAGCGGTTGCTGAAGCGCTGCAGGATTTCGCCGCGGCCGGCCGCTTCCTCGGCGATGAGGTTCAAGGCGTCGCGTTGCAGGGCCCGACTGGTGGCCCGAAGTTCTGCGGCGGTCAGGATCCGGGTGTTGGATTGGACCACGGCGTTGGCGCCCTGATTGACTCTGGACAATCCTACCACACCCGACAAGAAGACCAGGAAAGCAACCATGGCAAGAATGATGACCGGCGACAGAATCTTCGTGCCCAGCTTCATCGTCTGCTCCCATGAAACACGGCAATGATGACTTGTGACCTGCTTTCCCCCGGTTCCACCGGCACGACAGGACCTTCAATCCTCCCGTCAACGCCCTTAACAAACGATGAATAGGTTGGTCATGGACTTACGGCCGCGTGGCTCTTTCCTTCACCTCCACACGTTGGCCGGTGAAGGGGTTCCAGCCCGTCTCCGCCAGGGCGGCCCAGGCCGTGGCGCCCAGATGGGGCTGGTGGTAATAGCGGAAGTCGTCCGTGGTTGAGCTTGGGCCCACCGCCAGGCCGGTGCTGACCGTGCCGGCGGCGGTGGCGTAGAGCAGCCCGCCCGGCTCCCTGGCTGCCTGGACGGTGGCCAGGGCCGCCGCCGCCTTGTCCGGCTGCCCCAGCATCTTGTAGGTGAGGGCCGCCTGCGCCGTGCCTTCGATCCAGACGCCGTCGCGGTCGTCATTGAAGTCGAAGCCGCCGGCGTTGGCATGGTGCTTCTCCACCCAGGCCAGCGACCGGCGCCAATCGGCCGGCGCCTCCCCGATGGCCAGATGCGCCCACAACTGGATGTCCAGCGCCGCCCCGGGCGCCCAGCTGCGGCCGTCCGGCTTGGTGCCGATGCGGAAACGCCCCTCCGTCCCGTCCCAGGCCGCCGCGACGAAACCCCGCGCCAGAGCGGCGTGGCGGGTCCAGGCGGTGTCGCCTGTCGAGCGCGCCAGCCAGGTGAAGGCCGCCACGGCATCGATGTTGTGTTCCGTCGCCTTGTAATTCAGGCGCTGTTGGGCGGGATCGAAACCGTCCAGCCCGCCGATGAACCCACCCGGCTGGGCGGGGTCCGCCATCAAATCCGCCACCCAGCGCATCAGGCCGGCGGCGCGGTCACGATAGGCCACCTCGCCCGTAGCCTCGTGCAGCGTCAGCAGGGCCAGCGCCGCCCAAATCACGTTTCCCGTGGCGCTGCCGTCCTGATAGCCGTCCTCCGCCCACTGGCCGGCCTTGTCATCCCACCAGCCCGGCGGCAGGGGCGGGCTGGCGGCGGCACCGGCGCGGTAGGCGTTACGCACCCGCCCGTCCTTGAAGGTCCGGTCCGTCGTGGCCGCCCGCACCAGGGCGTCGCCAACAAGGCGGGCATCCTCGACATGGCCGCATGCCACCAAGGCAATGGTGGTCAGGGCGTTGTCATAGGTGAACGCGCTGTGCGCCAGGGCCGGATGGGTGTCGCCCGGGTAGCTGAGCACGAAACGGGGGCCCGATCCAGGTGCGGCACTCCTGACGGCATGCTGCAATGCGACACAGGTCTGCGCGGCCGCTGGCTCCAAGGGGCTTGCCAGGCAAAAATAGATCACCGCCAGGGCAACTTTCCTAAAATGCATGGTAATTTCCTAAAAACAAACGACAGATGTATTCTCATAATTTGTCGGAATGATGGTGGTGGGGCAGTAGGCGGCCCAAATATACACCTCACCGGTTCCACCACCCCGCGTGCAACGCAGCCCAACGATGCATGCGGGACTTGTTTTCATCTTGGTAAGGTTTTGCTAATAAACCGCCCGTAAACAATTGGCCGCCGTCGCAGGTGCAGCATAAGGCTTTGGGTCCAACACCCCCTTGTGCTGCGCGGCAAAGAATGGCGGACCACCGGGGCAGCAGAGAAGAGAGATCAGCGATGAACACGAAGTTCCTGGGCATTTTGGCCACCGTTTCCCTTTTTGTCGCCGGCCCCGCGCTGGCCGAGTGCAGCACGCACGCCAACCCGCCGTCCATCCCCGATGGCGCCGGCGCCACCACCGAGCAGATGACCAGCGCCAGCGCCTCGGTGAAGGGCTACATGGCGGACATGCAGGACTTCCTGAAGTGCCTGGAGAACGACAAGGCCGCCGGCTCCGCCAAGTACAACGCCGCCGTCGACCAGATGCAGAGCATCGCCAACGAGTTCAACAAGCAGCTGCGCGCTTTCAAGGCCAAGGGCTGATTGTACGCGCACTCAGCGCTCGATTTTAAAAAAGGAAGGATGGGCCCGCTGCCCGCCCTTCCTTTTTTATTGGCTTTTTTGATAAGCCCTCCGTCAGGTGGCGGCGGACCAGTCCAGCTTGTCCGCCCGCCGCAGGGCCGGGAACAGCAGGCACCACAGCGCCACCACGGCCACCGTGCCGATGCCGCCCACCACCACCGCCAATTCCGTTCCCAGCCAGGACGCCGTCAGGCCGGACTCGAATTCGCCCAGTTGGTTGGACGCGCCGATGAACAGGCCACTGACGGCACTGACCCGGCCGCGCATCTCATCGGGCGTTCCCAGCTGCACCAGGGTCTGGCGCACGAAGACGCTGACCATGTCGACCGCCCCCATGACCAGCAGGCTGAGCAAGGCGATGGCGGGGGAATGGGTCAGGCCGAAGACGATGGTGGCCAGGCCGAAAACGCCCACGCAGGCCAGCATGATGGGCCCCACCCGGCGCTTCAGCGGCCAGGCGGCCAAGGTCAGGCCCACCAGGATGGCACCCGCCCCCGGCGCGCCGCGCATGACGCCCAGCAGCATGGGCCCGGTCAGGCCCAACAGACCGGCATCGGCGGAGAACTGGTCACGCGCCAGGGCCGGCAGCAGGGCGGTGGCGCCGCCCAGCAGCACGGCGAACAGATCCAGCGAGATGGCGCCCAGCACGATGGGCTGCTGGCGGATGTAGCGGATGCCACCCAGGATGCCGTCCCAGCTGACCGGGGCGCGGGTCACAGCGCGCGAGGGCGCGGATATACCGACCACGATTACCCCGGCCAGCAGCAGGAAGCCGGCGCCCACACCGAAAACCCAGTCATGCAGGCCGGCGTAGAGCACGCCGCCCAGCGCCGGCCCCAGCACGCCCGCCACCTGCATGGCGGATGAGCTGATGGCCACCGCGTTGGGGAAGTCGGCCTTGGGCACCAGGTTGGGCAGCAGGGCGGAGGACGCCGGCGCCTCAAACGCGCGGGCGGCGCCGAACAGCATGACGGCGGCATAGACCAGCCACACCGGCAGGTCGGGCGATGCCAGCACCACCCCGGTCATGGCCATGGCCACGGCCTCCACGCCCACGCAGATGGTGATGATCAGGCGGCGATCCAGCCGGTCGGCGGCATGGCCGGTGACCAACACCAGGCCGACGGAGGGCAGGAACTGCGCCAGGCCGATCAGGCCCAGGTTCATGGTGCTGCCGGTGCGGTCGTAGATGGCCCAGCCGGCGGCCACCGCCTGCACCTGCAGGGCCCCCATGGACAGGATGCGTGCCAGCCAATAGCGCAGGAAAGCCGGGTGGCGCAACGCCCCGCCCCAGCCCTTGCGGGCCGGCCCGTCATTGGGCGCAGGGTCGGGGGCGGCGGCGTTGGAAGGGGTGCTGCTCATCACGTCTCTGCTGCTCACGGGCCGGCGGGGTCGGGCATGGCGACAAAGGATCCGGCGGGGCCCGGGTAGACCACCGGGCTGGCATAGCCGTCCTTGGAAACGGCCGCGACGCCAAAGAACCAGTCGTCGATGACGATATTGGGCAAGGTCACGGTGGTGGCGTCGCCGGCCCAGCGGTCGTGCTGCCAACTGGGCGCCAGGGTGTCGCGCCACCAGGCGCGATAGCCCACGGCGCCCGGGACCTTGGTCCAGCTCAGCGTGGTGTCATGCCTAAGCGCGCCCTCCACCTTCACGTCGCTGAGCGGGGCGGGAGCCCAGGCCAGACTGGCCATGGTCAAGGCGTTCAGGCGGGTCACCTGGGCCAGGTAGGGGAAATCGACACCGTCGATGGTATCGCCATAACGCACCCCGCCCTCGGTGCGCAAGTCCTGGTGCTGGCGGGTGTAGTTCTCATGCGCCTCGGTCACGCGGACGGCGGGGAAGCCCGCCTCGAGGAACGGCACCTGGTCGCCGCCGCGACCGAAGCGGTCGGTGCGGTAGACCATGCGCACGCTGAAATTATCCAGGTAGCGGGTGGCGATGCTGTCCATGTAGCGCGCCAGGTTGCGCGAGGGGCTGTCCACCTCGCCCCCGGAATAGCGGCGCTGGTTGGCCTGCTTCACCGTCTCCACCGCCTTGGTGCCTTCCGAGAAGACGCGGATATGGGTGTTGTCCACCACGCCGTCCTCGCCTTGAGTGTTGCCGACGATGTCGTTGTTGAGGTCGGCCTCCACCTGCCAGCCCTGCTCCTTGGCGTAATCGGCCAGCACCTTGCCGCCCAGCAGGCCCTGTTCCTCCCCCGACAGCGCCGCGAACACCAGGGTGGCGCGGAATTTGTGGTGGGACAGCACCCGCGCCGCCTCGATGGCCGCCGCCACGCCGGAAGCGTCGTCATTGGCACCGGGCGCGTCGGCCGTGGCGTTCATCACGTCCGTCACGCGACTGTCCAGGTGGCCGGCGATGAGGATGACCCGCTGCGGTTCCTCCGTGCCTTTCAGCACGGCCACCACGTCCATGACCTCCGTCGGGGTGGGCACGCGCTTGCCCGACACGGTCTGCGCGGGCGTCACCACCGTCAGGCAGCCGCCGCAGTCCTTGGAGATGGCCTCGAACCGGCTTTTGACCCAGGCGCGGGCGGCGCCGATGCCCCGGTCGGGGGAGGTGGTGTCGGACAGGGTGTGGCGGGTGCCGAAGGATACCAGCTTTTCGATCGTGGCATGCAGCTGCGCCGGATCCACCTGGGCGGCGATTTCCCGCAGCACCGGATGGTCGTCAACGGGTCCTACGGCGGACGCCTCGGCCACGGGAGCCTCGGGTTTGGCGGGCTTGGCCCAAGCGTTCACGCCATGGAGCATGGCTCCACTCAGCAGGAGGACGGACAGCGTACGCACAGACCGATGGCGCTGGGGCATGGGGTTCCCTGTGGTTTGGTGACTGAACTGCCGGATTATTATGGCGCCACGATGCGTTAGCGCTGACATGCAGGCAAGTGCCACCGCGCGGGGCGCATGGTCGCAATCCACAGCCCTGCCATGCCCCGCGCGACACAATTGTGTTAGGATCACGAAGGGCAATTCTCGCACGAGGGGGTCCGTGGGAGCGAAAATACGCAAGACCGTCCTGTTCGTCGTCATGGCGTTGATGATCGGCGGCGGCGGTTACATCATTGAGCGGCAACTTCTGTCCCACCATGCCATTTTCTGGCGCGGCCTGTTCATGGGTGGCTTCCTGCTGGCCTTCGGCATCTATTTGCTGGTCGACGACTTCATCAATCCGGCGCTACGTCGCCTGCGAACCAACCCTTAATAGTCCCCAGCCAAATGGGCCGCCGCCGCCCGCGCGATAGCCAGCAGGCGGGCGTCGGCACCGCGCGGGGCCAGCAACTGCAGGCCCACCGGACACCCGGCAGCGTCCGTGCCCACCGGCAGGGTGACCGCCGCCATGTCCCCCAGATTGGCGACGCAGCAGTTGCGCAGCGCCATCAGGTTGGCGCGGCCATAGGCCGACGGCTCCGCCAGATCAGCCAGCAGCGGCGGGGTGATGGCCACCGTGGGCAGCGCCAAAATGTCCACGTCGTGGAATAGGGCCTGCACGCCGTTGGCGAAGCGGTCGAGGAAAGCGACGCGCGCGTCATAGTCCAGCACATCGGCCGAAGCGCGGATACGGGGGCCGACATAGGCGTCCAAACTGGGCAGCCAGGCCGGCAGTTCCTGCCCGAGGAAGCCATAAATCTCCGCCCCCGCCAGGCCGCCCCGGCGGAACAGGGCCAAGGCCTCGTCCAATTCCGGAATGGTCACGCTGTCCACCGGGTGGAACAGACCGGTCAGGCGGTCCAGCGCGGTGTCCACTGCCGCCACCACGCCGGGGCTGCAGTCCTGCCACAACGCTACCGGCGCGCGACCGATACGGATGACGCTGGGGTCCGTCAGCGGATCGATGACGGTGCCGGTCAACAGGCGATAGCCTTGGGCCAGGTCATCCGCCGTCAGCGCCAGGATACCCACGGTGTCCAGGCGCGGCGACAGCGGCACGATGCCGTCGGTCGCCAGGTGTCCCCGCGCGCTTTTGTAGCCATAAAGACCATTCCAGGCCGCCGGAATGCGCACCGACCCCGCCGTGTCGGTGCCCAGCGCCAGCAGGGCGGACCCCTCATGCAGGCTGAGCGGCGCGCCGGTGCTGGACCCGCCGGGCACGCGGTGGTGAACACGGTCCCAGGGGTTGCGCGGCGTGCCCCAATGGCCGTTGGCCCCCAGGCCGCCGAAGGCGAATTCCACCATGCGGGTCTTGCCGGTCACGACCGCGCCCTGGGCCAGCAGGCGGCTGACCACGCCGCCCGGCTGGTTCCACATGGGCGGCAGGCGACGGGGGGACCCGGCGAATACCGGCCACGTGCCGCCACAAACTGTTCCGGTACCGTAATTATCCTTAAGCGACAGGGGTATCCCGTCGAACTCGCTGAGCGGCCGGCCTGCTGCACGCCGGATATCGGCGGCGTCCGCCTGGGCGCGCAGCAGGCCGGCGCTGAACGCGACATAGGGATTGTCGCGGGCGTCGGGCCGCGCCGCCCGGGCGGCGATGCAGGCCTCGGCCAGGTCACGGGCGGTCAGGGTGCCGTCCTTCAGGGCGGCGAGGGCGGTGCTGAGATCCATGGGATGGCGCCTTGGGATGGGGCGTT
The DNA here is from genome assembly GCF_007828035.1 of Nitrospirillum amazonense. Lineage (GTDB taxonomy): Bacteria > Pseudomonadota > Alphaproteobacteria > Azospirillales > Azospirillaceae > Nitrospirillum > Nitrospirillum amazonense. Next base: position 306,747 of record NZ_VITV01000007.1, read on the forward strand.
TTTCTGGGCCGGCGGAACCCTGGCACGGGCGGCACCCCACCCGCAACCCGGCAAGAGGTGCGACAACCGGACGCCATATCCGGCCGCTATCGAATTCATATCCCCCCTGCATTTCACAGGGTGGGGGGTACGGGGTTAGCGTCAGCCCATCGCAACCACCCACCAAACCTGAGGGGATTTCAAAATGCAGACCACCACCACTCGCCGCCTGGGCCTGGGCCTGATCGTCGCCACCGCCGTCGCCGGCGCCACCCTGGCCGCCGCCCCGGCCAAGGCCGCGGATATGGAGAAGTGCTACGGCGTCGTGAAGGCCGGCCACAACGACTGCAAGACCGACAGCAACTCCTGCGCCGGCCATGCCACGAAGGACCGCGACCCCGGCGCCTTCATCGCCGTGCCGGCCGGCACCTGCGCCAAGATCTCGGGCGGCAGCACCGAACCCGCCAAGAAGTAAGCCGTCATCTCAGCGGCGTGGGCCAGAGGCCCACGCCGCTGTAGGCCGCAAGCACGGCCGCCGGGCCTTTTCGGGAAGCGTCAGCGGACTGAAAAGGGAGGAAGCCAAGCCAGCGTATGCTGGCGCCCGGCACTTGAGTGCACACGTGAAACAAGGGACGCCGTCATGGGCATCACCGGTATCGGCCTGAAGGCCCGCCATACGGCCGAGCTGTTGGCCCACCGCCCCTCCCTGCGCTTTCTGGAAGTGCACGCCGAGAACTACATGGGGGCTGGCGGCCCGGCGCACCGCTGGCTGACCGTGCTGCGTGAGGCGTATCCCCTGTCCATCCACGGCGTCGGCCTGTCCCTAGGCGGAGCAGAGCCGCTGGATGCCGACCACCTGGCCGATTTGGCGGCCCTGGTGAATCGCTACCAGCCGGAACTGGTGTCGGAACATCTCGCCTGGTGCCGCATCGACGGCACCTACCTCAACGACCTGCTGCCCATTCCCTATACCGATGCCAGCCTGTCCCTGGTGGCCGATCACATCGATCAGACGCAAACGGCCCTGCGCCGCCACATCCTGGTCGAGAACCCGTCCAGCTACATGGCCTTCCCGGAAAGCGATTGGGACGAGGCCGCCTTCCTGGCGGAACTGGCCCGCCGTACCGGCTGCGGCATCCTGCTGGATGTGAACAACATCCACGTCAGCGCCCACAATATCGGGCTGGACGCCAAGGCCTACTTGGCCGCCCTGCCGACCGGTGCCGTGGGCGAAATCCACGTGGCGGGGCATGAGCCCGTCACCCACGACGGCCGCGCCGTGCTGCTGGACACCCACGGCGCCCCCGTCACGGCTGCCGTGTGGGACCTGTACCGCCAGGCGCTGACCCGCTTCGGCCCCGTCCCCACCCTGGTGGAGCGGGACGCCAACATTCCGCCCCTGGCCGAATTGCTGTCCGAGGTCGCCACCGCGGACGGCATCGCCGAGGTCCTGCCCGGAAAGGACGCGGCCCATGCCCACGCTGCTTGAGCGCCAGCGCGACATGCGCGACTGGGTGCTGGCCACCACCGGCACGCCACCCCTGCCCAATGCCGGCCTGCACCGTGACAACACCCTGGGCGGCTTGGCGGCGGTCCTCGCCGCCGGCTTCCCCGTCACCCAACGCCTGGTGGGCGAGGCCTGCTTCACTGGCCTGGCCCAGGCCTACGTCCGCCACGAACCGCCGCGCGAGGCGCCGTTGCTGCGGTACGGCACCGGCTTCCCCGCGTGGCTGACCGGGCAGGAGGTGGCGCGGCAGCTGCCCTACCTGGCCGATGTCGCCCGGCTGGAGGCGGCATGGACCCATGCCTACCACGCGACGGAGGCAGCCCCCCTGGACGCGAGCGTCCTGGCCACCCTGGGCGACGCGGTGGAGGATGCCGTCTGGCGCCTGCACCCCAGCCATCGCTTCGTCACCAGCCCCTGGCCGGTGGACCGCATCTGGCAAGCCAACCAGCCGGAGGCTGGCGACGCAACGGTGGACCTGGACACCGACGGCGACACCCACCTGCTGGTGGTGCGACCGGCGGCCGAGGTGCTGCTGATCCGCCTCGGGCCCGGTGCCTTCGCCCTGTTGATGGCCCTGGGCGCCGGTTTGCCCCTGGGCAGCGCCTGGGACAACGCGCTGGCCCTGGACGCGGGCTTCAATCTGGAACACGAATTAACCGGCCTGCTGGCGGCGCAGGTCTTCACCGGAGTGGAATTGCCATGACCTTGCCCGTGACCACCCCCTCAAGCGACAAGCCCGCGCCCATCGCCCTGGCGCTGGCCCTTATCCACCGGCTGGAGCGGTTCCCCCGGGGGCTGGACGGCCTGCTGTGGCGCCTGGCGGCGGCCACTGTCTTCTGGCGGTCCGGCCAGACCAAGGTGACGGGCTTCCACATCAACGACACCACGTTCGACCTGTTCCGGGACGAGTACAAAGTGCCCCTGGTTCCGCCGGAGGTGGCGGCCGTGCTGGCCAGCATCACGGAAAACCTGTGCGCCGTGCTGCTGGTCGTCGGCCTGGCGTCCCGCCTGTCGGCCGGCGCCCTGTTCGGCATGACCCTGGTGATCGAGATCTTCGTCTATCCCGAAAGCTGGCCCGACCATCTGCTGTGGTCGGCGGTGCTGGTCCCCATCATCCTGCGCGGCCCCGGCGTCCTGTCGCTGGACCATCTGGTCCGCCGGCGGCTGGACCCGGTGGCGGGTCACAACTTGTAAGATCATAACGGTTGGAACAAACCCGCCGCACGGACATTCTCAGGCCGGTCCCATCCTGCCTGAGGAGCGACACCATGAGCATCCAGTACGGCACCAACATCATCACCTTCCAGCCCACCATCAACATGGCGGGCGACCTGCCCGGCCTGTTTTCCACCACGCTTTTCTTCCCCAATCAGGCCAGCCACGGCGTGAATATCGACACCGGCTCGGTCGGCATCGTCGTGCCCATCGCCACGCTGCAGGACGGCGCGGGCAACTTCCAACCCTGGGCCCAGCCCACGGGGGAGACGCTGACCTTCACCTACGAGCCCAGCGGCAACACCCGCACGGGTCCCGTCGTGGTCGTCACCGGCCTGCAGGTGGGCGACGGCACACCCCAGGGCACCGCCGTCTTGGGCCCAGTGCGCGTCATGGCCTGCACCAATGACGACACGGTCTATATGCTGGGCGTGGGCATCGGGCTGGAGGCCAAGGCCACGCTGACCCCATCCGGTAATGCCGCCACGGCGTTGGACAACCCCTTCCTGAACCTGCGCGACATGCTGGAGCCCGACCCCGCCGTGCTGCCGGCCTATGCCCTGACGGCGGCCTTGCAGGCGGACGGCCGGCACGGCCTGGTGACCCTGGGACAGACCATCGACAGCCTGCAGGGCTACCGCTTCCTGCCCCTGGTGGCCGATTCCAGCAGCCCCAGCGGCCTGCAACTGCCCTGGGTGCAACTGACGGTGACGCCGCAGGGCGGAACGCCCATCCAAACCCAGGCGCAGATGCTGATGGATGCGGGCATCACCAACATGTTCATCGGGGTCATACCCGAGCCCCAGCCCCCCATCCCTTGGCTGAACACCGCCGTCACCATTCAGGCGGAGGATGAGGCCGGCGCCACCGCGCTGAACTACAGCTTCGTCAATACCCAGCCGGCCGATGGCCCGGGCCCCAACGTCAACTGCGACCCCAGCCAGACGGCGTCGCCCAGCCGCATCCTGAACGGTGGCCCCAGCCCCCAAGGCGGCAGCTTCCTCAACACCGGCGTCCACCTGCTGGCCGCCTATGATTATGTGGTCGACGCCGTCAACACCCGGCTGGGCCTGCGCCCGCGTTCGTGAGCCCCGTGCGGCGACGTTTCCCCGCGACAGGCGGCGTCCGACATGGTTCAACAAGGCCGGACGCCGCCGTTTCTAAGGAAACGCCCCTCATGGAAATGAACCCGCCATGGAAATGAACCAGGTGCGCTATTTCGTGGCGCTGTGCGAAACCCTGAACTTCACCAAGGCGGCGGAGGCCTGCGGCGTGGCCCAGCCCTCGCTGACCAAGGCCATCCAGAAGCTGGAGGAGGAACTGGGCGGGCCGCTGTTCGTGCGCGAACGCACCCTGACCCATCTGTCCGACCTGGGCCGCCTGATGCGCCCGCACCTGGAGGCGGTGTTCCATGCCAGCGAGTCCGCCAAGCTGGAGGCGCGCAGCTTCAACACGCTGGAAAAGGGCCGGGTGCGCCTGGGCGTCATGTGCACCATCGGCCCCACCCGCCTGGTGGGCTTCCTGAAGCGGTTCCGCGCCGCCCTGCCCTCGGTGGAGGTCGCCTTGCGCGACGCGCCGGGACGCGAGGTGCTGGCCCTGCTGATGGAGGGGGAACTGGACTGCGCCCTGCTGGGCCTGCCCGACCTGCCGGAACGGGTGGAGGCGCGGCCCCTGTATCAGGAGCGTTACACCGTCGCCTTCGCCCCCGGCCACCGCTTCGAAGCCATGGACGTGGTGCCCCTGGCCGAACTGGACCAGGAAGACTACCTGAACCGGGTGAACTGCGAATATCCGCAGCATTTCGACAGCCTGGGCATCCCCGACCCCGCCGACGTCCGCGTCTGTTATGAAAGCGAGCGGGAGGACTGGATTCAGGCCATGATCCTGGCCGGCCTGGGCTGCGCCGTGATGCCGGAATTCCTGCCCATGCTGCCCGGCATCGCCACTCGCCCCCTGATCGAGCCGGAACTGTCGCGCACCGTCAGCCTGGCCAGCGTCGCCGGCCGCCGCCACTCCCCCGCCCTGCGCGAGTTCATGGCCCTGGCCCGCCGTTACGACTGGGGAGGAACGGCACAGACAGCCGCCGCCTAAACCCCTTCCCGGCTTCAGCCAATCTGTATATTGTATCCAAAATCGGCCCCGCCAAAGAGGGCTGAAGGAACGGATTGGCAAGGGGCCCTGCGATCATGAAGCGTGAGAACAAGCCGGCCGGGGCGCCGTGCCGCCGTGACGTCATGCTGGCCGCCGGTGGCGTGGCGGCCGGGGCGATGCTGGCGAGCCGCGCCCCGGCGATGGCCGGTGCGGCCAAGCCGGCCACGCATACCTTCGCCCTCACCTTCGACGGTCCCGGCCTGACCAGCCTGCGGGCATCCGGCGACGCCTTCGACACCGATTACCTGGAGCCTGGGCAGACGCTGGGCCACGTGGCCCTGGCCTATCGCCGCGATGGCGGCGCCCCCTGGCGCGCGATCGACACGGCCAGCCTGACACCCAGTCGCCTGGATCAGCCAAACGCCCAAAGCCGCATGGCCGAGTACGAGATCATTGATGAGTCCGGGCCGGCCCTGGGCCTGACTCTGCGGCTGGGCGTGGCCGACGGCGATCTCGCCTGGCAGGTGGCGCTGACCAACCGCACCAGTGCCCCGCTGGAGATCGGCGACCTGGCCCTGCCCCTGCCCTTCCATACCGAGTTCAAGGCCAAGCAGCCGGCGACATCCGCGGTGCTGAAGCACAGCTTCGTCTCCGGCCATGGCTCCTTCCTGTTCTGGATGCGGTCCAACAGCGTCGGCCCCTATCTGGTCATGACGCCGGAGCGGGAAACGCATTTCGAATATTGGCAGCCGCGCCAAGGCGCCCGGCAGGACAGCGACAGCCCCGTCCGGCCCTACCGCGCCTATCAGGTCTTCATCCACGCCGCCGCCACGGGCGAGGCCATGCGGGCGGAAGGCGGCCGCTGGCGCCAGCCGCTGACCAGCCTGACCCTCGGGGCCGACGAAACCCGCCGCTTCGGCGCCCGCTTCACCTGGGCGCAAGACTATGCCGGCGTGCGCGACACCCTGGTGGCCCACGGCGGCATCGATGTGGAGGTGGCGCAGGGCATGACCCTGCCCACCGACCTGCCGGGCCGCATCGCGCTGCGCACCCTGGACACCATCGGGGCCATCGAGGCGGAATATCCCGACCAGACCACCATCCTGGACCTGGGCATCCGCAACGGCCGCCATATCTATGAGCTGCGCTTCCGCCGCCTGGGCGAGAATTTGGTCACCATCCGCCACGGAAACGGGCGCGCCACGCATCTGGAGTTCTTCGCCACCGAGCCGGTGGAAACCCTGATTGCCAAGCGCGCCGCCTTCATCGCCGCCCACCAGCACCGCGACCCGGCCAAGTGGTACAACGGCCTGCTGGCGGAATGGAACCAGGAGACCCAGACCCTGCTGGGCCCCGACAATTACGACCGCATCAAAGGCTGGCGCATCTATGAGGTGAGCTGCGACGATCCAGGCCTGAGCAAACCCGCCTACCTCGCCAGCAAGAACGCCGAGCACCCGGTGCAGGCGGAGGTGGCGGCGCTTGATGACTATGTGGAGCACTTCGTCTGGGGCGGGCTGCAGCGCACGACGGAGGAGGAGGACAGCTACGCCCTCTACGGCATTCCCGACTGGAAGAAGAACCGGGACAGCGCCGACCCCGGCCCCAAGGGGCGCCAGCATTACTGGCGGCCCTACGACTACCCGCACATCATCGCGATGTACCTGGGCCTCTACCGCGTCGCCACCCGCTATCCCGGCATCACCACCCGGCTGGACGCCGCGACCTACCTGGAGCGGGCCTACGGCACCACCCGCGCCCTGTTCACCATCCCGATGAAGATCGAGGAGTGGAGCGCCTATGAGACCGGCTTTTATAACGAGGTGGTGATCCCCGAGCTGATCGACGCCCTGGACGCGGCGGGAAAGACGGCCCAGGCGGCGGAGCTGCGCGGCCATTGGGTGCGCAAGGTCGACTTCTTCGTCAACGGCAAGCCCGATCTCTTCGGCTCGGAATATCCCTTCGATTCCACTGGCTTCGAATCCACCCAGGCCCTGGCCCGCTACGCCCTGGACCATGCCGGCCAGCCGGGCTTCCCCGTCACCCGGACCGCCGCCCGGCGCTTCGCCGACGCCCAGATCGCCGCCAACCTGTTCTGCCGCGGCACCATCGAACCCGCCTATTATTATCTGGGCAGCGACTATCGCGCCGCCGGCGGCGATGCCTTCACCCTGACCTACATGGCGCAGATGGGCGGCTGGGCCTTAGCGGACCATGCGCTGAACGATGCCGAAGACGGGCGGGCCCATCTGCGCCTGGCGTGGACCTCGTTCATGAGCGCCTGGGCCTTGGTGAACAGCGGCACGGCGGAAAGCGGCTATGGCTATTGGTATCCGGGCCAGGCCAACGACGGCGCCTCCGGCGGCGGGTTCGAGCCCGCATCCCACGGCACCACCTGGCTGGGCCAGCCCCACCACCGGGGCAGCTGGTACTATTCCAGCGAAAGCGACCTGGGCTTCTGCGGCGCCCTGCGCATGGCCGCCACCCTGGTCAGCGACGACCCCGTGTTCGGCCGCTTCTGCTTCGGCGGCACGCTGGCCGAGGAAGACGGCTGGCTGAAGATCACCCCGCGCGACGGCGTCCGCCGCCGCCTGCACGCCCGGCTGCAACACGCCCGCCTGGCCCGCCAGCGCCTGGACCTGGAGGTGCAGGGCGCCCGCTTCGCCCGCGGCGAGAGCATCGCCTGGCACCCGGCGGACGCCCACCTGCGCCTGACCCTGGACGGCGAGCCCCAGCGCCAACCGCCCAGCCTGCGCCTGCGAGGCCTGCCCAAGGGGCGCTATCAGGTGACGGGAGGCGGCGTGCTGACGGTGGCGGGTGAGGCACCGTGGGTGACGGTGGCGCTGCCGGCGGGGGTGCGGGAAGTGGCGGTGGAGCGGATGTGACCCGCTCACCAAGCCAACCGCTTCTTGCTTTACATGCCCACAACGCCGAGGCTGTCCCATAAGATTATTGAGGATGTTGGCGTCTGTGAGCTTCAAACTTGATGGCTATGACCTGGGTGTCTTGATCGGTGCGGCTCTGCTGATCGTCTTCGGGATATTGGTGGCCGGAATTGCGTATCTGCTCAACGCAATCGGTTTCGATGTCAGGGCGAATATCATCATTGGCTCGATGTCAGTGATGGCTATCGGCAGTGGGATCGCCCTGGTCTATGGCCTTCATGGATATCCCGACAAACGGGGGAGGATACTGGGGGCGACGGTCATCGCTTGGATCGCCGTCTTCACCGTGCCCTTGGCCATATACCTGATATGGGGTGCCTTATTCTGGTGACTTGGCTTTCCAAAGCCGGTCCCCATGGAGACGATCAGTGTCATGGGGAGCGAGCTAATCCAACCCTTTCACCCACACCCTGTCCGGTGCGATAGAAAGCGGGTGCGACGCTCCACAACCATGCCGGCCTCCAAAATGACCCGTCTCGACCGAATCTGCAAAGTCGCCCTGTGGGCGCTGGGCTTCCTGCTGATCGTTGGCGGGTGCATGGCCATCTTTCCCGCCCTGTTCCTGACGGTGGTGGCGGCCAATGATGGCGCCCAGGGCGGTGCGGCGCCCGGCATGGTGTGGCTGCTGATGCCGCTGGTGGTGGCGGGCGTGCCGGTGCTGATCCTGCTGTCGGCGCGCAAGTTCCCGGCCTACGTCAAGCACCACGCCCTGGCCATGGTGCTGGCCTGGGTGGGGGCGTTGTACCTGCTCGACAGGTTCTGGCTGCACCGCTGAGGCGGTGCCGGGTCTCAGCCGCCGCCGCCCTGGTAATCCCCCCGCTTCACCAGCATCTGGCACAGCTGCTTGCCGAAGGTCGACATGAACTCGTTGATCAGCGCCTCGTCGCGTCGATAGAAGGTCCATTGCCCCACGCGGTGGGAGGTCAGCAGGCCGGCGCGTTGCAGCATGGCCAGGTAGGTGGAGACGGTGGACTGTGACAGGTCCGTCTTTTCCAGGATGCGGGTGACGCACACGCCCTTTTCAACGGGGTAGCCGTCGGGCTGGGGGCCGAAGTGGGTGGCGGGGTCCTTCAGCCACAGCAGGATGTCGCGCCGGACCGGGTTGGCCAGGGCCTTCAGGATCGCTTCCACATCCATCGCGTCGACATCCACACCCGTGAAACCGGGGAGGGCTCACCACCCTCCCCGGCCATTTCATCAAACCACCAGTCGGTCCAGCGCGGCGCGGTCAAAGGGGACCACCTCGCCCACGCGGCCGTCGCGGACCTTGATGGCCCAATCGGGATCGCTGAGCAAGACCCGGCCGACGCCCAGCAGGTCGAAATCACCCCGCGCCAGGGCCTGGGCCGCCTGGTCCACGTCGGTGGGCTTGACCTCGAAGGCGTCGCGATTGGCGAACATGCCGACCTTGAAGGCGCCGTCCAGCCCCACGCTGCCCACGGCGATGACGGGCTTGCCCGTCAGGCGCTTGGTCCAGGCGGCCAGCGTGTCGGGGGAGCCGTCAAAGGCGGGTTCCCAATAGCGCCGGGTGCTAACGTGGAAGATGTCCACGCCGGCCTCGGCCAGGGGCTTCAAAATGCGGCCCAGCTCTTCCGGCGTCTGGGCGATCCGGGCGTTGTAATCGACGCCCTTCCATTGCGAGAAGCGGAAGACGATGGGGAAGTCCGGGCTGACGGCGGCGCGCACGGCCCGCACGATCTCCAATGCGAAGCGCGTGCGATTCTCCAGGCTGCCGCCATAGGCGTCGGTGCGCTGGTTGGTCTGTTCCCAGAAGAAGTCGTCGATGATGTAGCCGTGGGCGCCGTGCAGCTCCGCCCCGTCAAAGCCCAGGCGTTCCGCATCGGCGGCGGCCTGGGCGAAGGCGGCGACCACGGCGTCGATGTCGGCCTGGGTCATGGCCCGCACCACCTCGACCCCATGGGTGACGATGGCGGAGGGGCCGTAGCCCGGGACGCTGGGGTCCGGCTCCACCCCCGGGCGGCGGGCGATGCCCACGTGCCACAGCTGCGGAATGATGCGCCCGCCCTCGGCATGCACGGCATCGACCACCCGCTTCCAGCCGGCCAGGGCCGCCTCGCCATGGAAGGCCGGGACCTGGGGATAGCCGTTGGCGGCCGGGTGGTTGATGGTCGTGCCCTCGGTGATCAGCAGGCCCACGCCGCCCTGCACACGGCGGCGGTAATAGGCCACCACATCATCGGTGGGCACCCCGCCCGGCGACTTGCTCCGGGTCATGGGCGCCATCACCAGACGGTTGGCCAGGGTATGCCGGCCAAAGGCGAAGGGCTGGAACAAGGGCGCCACCGCCGCGTTGACGGAATGGGTGCCGATGCCGGCATCAGAAGCGGCCGGAGTCGCGCCGGGATTGGCGGTCGGGGCGGGGGTCGCGGTGTCCATGGAGGGCCTTTGGCTGGTTGGCGGAGAAGAGATGTTTCGGTATATCGCGTTTTCTCGATATATCAAGTGCCTGGTTTGGCGACATTTTCGCGCGGATGAAATGTTGCGCCGCAAACCAACCAATCCTTAAGATTTGATCGGCTATGGTAAGCGCTGAGAAATGCGCTACGCTTTGATGACAGGCTTTGAAGAGGCCAGCAAAACAGCAGACGCAGATTGGGTTTATGCGCGCCAGCCGGCGCCGTGACAGCAGGAGGACAGCAGGATGGCGGCACCCGTGTCAGCCCGTGCGAGCCTATTGGAAACCGGGCGTAATGATGCGCTGCAGCGGAGCCTGATCCCCTGTTTCGATGCCTTCTACGGCGCGGCGCTGACCCTGATCGACGACTGGGGCGCCCCCACCCGGCCCCGGGTGCTGGACCTGGGCGCCAACGGCGGCCTGTTCGCCTCGCTGGTGCGCGCCCGCCTGCCCCACGCCCACCTGCACCTGGTGGAAGAGACGCCCCAGGCCATGGAGCAGAGCCGCCGCCGCTTCGCCGGCGACGCCCGCGTCAGTTTCGCCCTGGCGGAGCTGGAGGAGGCCGATCTGACCGGTCCGTGGGATCTCGTCATCTCCTCCCTCGCCATCCACCACCTGGACCACAACGCCAAGCGTGACCTGTACGGCCGCATCAACCAGGCGCTGGCCCCCGGCGGCCTGTTCATCAGCGCCGAGCAGGTGCTGGGCCCCACCGCCGAGGTGGAAAGCCAGTACGACCGGCTGTGGCAATCGGAAGCCAGCGACCTGGGCGTGCCGACGGTGGAGCTGTCCCGCGCCCGCGACCGCCTGCGCCAAGATCATTGCGCCACCCTGGGCGAACAGCTGATGTGGATGGCGGAGGCGGGGCTGCGCGATGTGGATTGCGCCTTCAAGTCCTGGCGCTTCGCCGTCATGAGCGCGCGGCATCACTGAGCTTTATCGCCCGGCCAGTCTTTCTGGCCGGCCAGCGCGGCTTTGGGTGGCAATTGGCGGCCCCGTCCGTAAAGTGGGACGGGTACCCGCCCTTGAGCCGCAGGCCTGCCCCCCATGATCCAGTCCCTGGTCCGCCACATCCATTACCGTGTGGAGCGCTTCCTGGCGCTGGATAACTGGGGCGAGATCCTGCTGCTGGCCCTATCGCTGGCGGGATTGGCCGTGGCCAACTCCAGCCTGGCGCCAAGCTATTTCCACGCGCTGCACGCGCCGCTGGGCGTCGGCCCCGCCACCCTGTCGGTGGAGCAATGGGTCAATGATCTGCTGATGGCGCTGTTCTTCCTGCTGGTGGGGCTGGAGATCAAGCGGGAGATGGTGGGCGGCGACCTGTCCAGCCCGTCGCAGATCGCCCTGCCCGGCATCGCGGCGTTGGGCGGCGTGCTGTTCCCGGTGCTGATCTACATCGCCCTGAACTGGGGTCACACCGATGCGCTGGCCGGATGGGCCACGCCGGCCGCCACCGACATCGCCTTCGCCCTGGCGGCATTGTCGGCCTTCGGGCGCGGCCTGCCTCGCTCCGCCTTCCTGTTCCTGTCGTCGCTGGCCATCTTCGACGACCTGGCGGCCATCCTGATCATCGCCCTGTTCTACAGCGGCGGCCTGTCCTGGCCGGACCTGGGCCTGGCCGCCCTGGCCCTGGCGGTGCTGATTGGCATGAACCGCTTGGGCGTGCGCCGGCTGGCGCCCTACCTGGTGGTGGGCCTGGCGCTGTGGGTGGCGGTGCTGCGCTCCGGCGTCCACGCCACCATGGCCGGCGTGCTGCTGGCCCTGACCATCCCCCTAGGCAGCGAGGAGGACGAGGCCGCCGGCCGGTCCCCGCTGCACCGGCTGGAGTCGGCCCTGCACCCTCTCGTCTATTTCGGCGTGCTGCCCCTGTTCGGTTTCGCCAACGCCGGCGTCAGCTTCCAGGGCCTGGACTGGTCCAGCCTGCTGGACCCCGTGCCATTGGGCATCGCGCTGGGCCTGTTCCTGGGCAAGCAGCTGGGCGTCTTCGCCTTCACGCTGGGCGCCGTGCGCCTGGGCTTGGCCCAGTTGCCGGCGCAGGTCGGTTGGGGCACCCTCTACGGCATCGCCATGCTGTGCGGCATCGGCTTCACCATGAGCCTGTTCATCGCCGGCCTGGCCTTCCCCGATGCGGGCCTGGCGGGTGAGGCCAAGCTGGGCGTGTTCAGCGGGTCGCTGATCTCGGCCCTGGGCGGCGGGCTGTGGCTGGCCGTGACGCGAGGTCGGAAGTGAGCCCTATTTCGCAGGGGCTTCGAACTAGGCACCGGATGGACGTTCGGCGGGCTTCGGCTGATCCTCGGCAATTCAGCTGCAGATCATGGACGGCGGAACCCGGTGGTCCAGGCTAAACCACAGCATCAGTCCTCGGGACGAACACCTAGGTCACCGGCTCCGCCAACCAGTGAGAGAGGTCAACGCCCAGCACATGCCCCAGCTCCTCCACCGGCGCGCGGTATAAGTTGATAAGGTCGCGCCGGAGCCGGGGCGGTAGCGGTGCCTCCGGCCCCCGAAACACAGCCCGCTGCAAGGCCTCGTCCGACGTGGCATCATAAGCGCGGCCATCAACACCAATGTGGTCACACAATCGGGACAGAAATTCTCGTGGCCGCTCCCGTAGATCGTCAAAGAACACGATCAACAACTGCTCCGCCGGGAAGGCGGAGCGCCAGCGGCCAATCGCTTCCGCGTAGGCGCCTCGGCGCCGAGAACCGGCGGAGCGAAAATGGTCAAGGAACCATTGCTCAGAGGCTTCCTCCAACGTCATTTCGGCACGCAACACGGCCATACGGGCCGCCGACCATGCGCGCTCCACGGGATTACGCAGGACGTAGAACAGGCGCAAATCCGGACATAGGCCGTGCAATTCACGGATGACGTCCGTCGCGATGAAGGAATAGGCAGGGGTGATTTCCCCCTTTCGGATGCCGGGCTGCCGTGGGCCAAATTGGTCCATCCACCAGTCCACTCCCCGGTCCCGCCCAGCGTCCCAGAAATGAACTTCTTTCCCGGCGGGAAAACTGACTTTGGGATGAAGCGACAGATTCTCATAAATCCAGGTTGTCCCCGACTTCTGCGCCCCGATCCCCAGGAAATCCGGCCCCTTCACTGCAACCCGCCCATTCTCCGGAATCCTATTAGAATGATCCTTGCGACCACCGCCCACCTCGCCGCCACAGATCTGACCCTCATGTTCATGTTAATGCCAGAAAACCACTCTGGACCAAAGACACGACGGCAAGGTCGCTTCGCGCCCGGCGCCCCCCCCCGCACGTTGCGGACACTCGCCCAGCCTTGCCGTTCTAAACGCTTCATGGTATCGAATATTGTGTAATGATATCCCGCATCTGAATATCTTCTATAACTTCTGGCCTTCCCGAAAGACATAAAGAGGCTTTACAGTGAATGTAATATGTTTTTCCGATAAGTTCTGCAATGTTATGCTGATTTTAATACTTGACAGCACTGCTCTGCTTAAGCTTGATTCCGTGTCATTTAACACTCCTCACAGGCTGTTAGTCCCAGCTGAGACTCACTCCGTCCTGATTAATAATACTCCCTTTCATCCATATATCTGTTCCGTCCTGCCATTGACGCAGCAGGAAATCGATGCCGGCCGAGTGGAAATCCACATGACGCGCGATGATGGCCGGACGGAACAACGCGACGCCTGGATCGGCACCATGGCGAGGCCGCCCCAATCATACACGGCTTTCTCCGTGCAGGCGCTTCGCCTCACGGCCGACCATCTCCTCGCCAGGGGGTTACCGCTTTCCCTCGCGCTCTCCCATGTCCATGCCATGGCCGCGGCCGCGCCACTCGACGGTAAGGCGCTGAGCAATGGTGCCGGCATCGACGATCCGATCGCGGCGACAATCGCCCCCCACTTCGACACCATTCTCTATCGGACGGCCTATCCTGACCTTGGTGGGGCCGCCGGTGCGCTGTCTGACACCGCCTTGCTACTACACTATTGCAAAACCGGCTGGCGTGAAGGCCGCAACCCCAGCTCAACCTTCGACAGCCTCTTTTATTTGACATCCAACCCCGACGTGGCGGCCGCAGGCATCAATCCACTCTGGCATTACGTCGTGGCGGGCCGGGCCGAAGGCCGCCGTGCCCAGCCGGAGGATCGGCATGGACAGGCCATCCGGCGAATGCTTCCGGCGTTGCAACGGCGGGACGATGGCGAGCCCCCCCTGGCGATTACCAGGTTATCCCGCACACGCCTAGCGGAGGCCGTGGCCGTTGATATCAGGGCCAGCACCGGCGGGTCGGAGCTTCATGCCTCCATACGCAGCGTTCGGGGCGTGGTCCTCGCCATTAGCCACAGCCTAGACGCCCGCGCCATAGGTGGAAGGGTCATCCTCATCCCTTATGAGCGAAAGCGGTTCAACGCCCTTGGCTACACCTACATCCACATCCAGCCGGGCGTTCCATCCCTGTCGATCGACCGGGAAGGGGTGGCCGGTAGGTTGATTGAGGTAAGCGTGAACGGCATCCAGGCTGGGCTAACGGACTATGACGAGCTTGCCCAGGTCCTCTCGGAAACCTTCAGTGACCGCGCTATAGACCGCGTGTTCACCATCCATGGCTTTCTGGGACATCGGATCGACGGGCTGATCGCCCTACAGCAGGCGGTGCGAGCTGGCCGTAACTGGTTGTGGGTGCACGACTTCTCGTCCATCTGCGCCAACCACCTGCTGTTGCGCAACGACGTCTCGTTTTGCGGAGCGCCACCGCCAGACAGCCCGGCATGCCGCATTTGTCTCCACGGTGAAACGAGGAGTGCCCATTCCCGCCGCCTGGGAAGGCTGTTCGCCGCCATCGATTTGCAAGTGGTCGCGCCATCGCAGTCAGCACTCGACCTGTGGCGGAAGAGCACGCCGCTGCCGACGCTCCCGACAAGAGTCGTCCCGCTGAGCCGCTGGGTCGAGCAGGGTGCGCGCCATCTCCTTGATGACGAAGCCACCCTTGGCCTGCCCGGCGTTCCCGTCCGCGTTGCCTTCGTCGGCACGCCGACCTTCCACGAGGGCTGGGAAATTTTCGAGGAACTGGTCCAGGCGCTTCGTGTCTGCCCCAGCTATCGTCTACACCACATCGCCACGCCGGCCTGCTTCCGGCGCCTTTCCGGCGTAACTGAGGTGCCCGTCGTCGAAATGCAGGATGGCCTTCCCAACATTTCCGACGCCTTGAAGACCCACGGCATAGACTTGGTGCTGGTGCTGACTGTTTCGCCGGAAACCTTTTCCTTCAGCACCCGTGAAGCGCTGGCGGCAGGGGCGGACGTGGTGGCGCTTGATGATAGCGGCGATGCCGCCGCCACGGTCTCGCAGCTGGGCCGTGGGCGGACGTTTGCCACCGACCGAGCGCTTCTAGAATTCTTCACCAGTTTCGACGCTGTCCATTATGTCCGTAGCCGTTTGCGGGAGGGGATCATGACGGGCCGGTTCGTTTATGACGCGGCGATGGCGATCCCCATTCCCGACGAGATGGGGGGCTAAAGCATGTCCAGAGTCCATTGCTTCACCAGCTTTACCTATACCTACCTGTCGAGGGCGCGAGTGCTGGTCCAAACCTTGCGCCAAGTCCATCCCGACTGGACCGTCTGGGCGCTGATCGTCGATGAACTGCCCGACTCCGTATCGGCAGCGGAGGCTCATGCCGGCTTTGACAAGGTGGTCTTCGCGCGCGACCTGGGCATTCCGTCCTTCGACAGCTGGATTTTCCGTCATGACCTGGTGGAGGCCTGCACCGCCGTAAAGGGCAGGATGCTGGCGGAGATGCTGCGCCAAGGGTGCGAAACAGTGGTTTATTGCGACCCCGATATCGCGGTGTTTTCGGCCCTCGATGGGACGCTGGCCCGGCTCGACGGCGGATCGATCCTGCTCACCCCCCACCAGACGGAACCTAATGACACCTTGGCTGTCATCGCCGACAACGAGTTGGGCTCCTTGAAGTTTGGAACCTATAATCTTGGCTTCATAGCGGTTCGCAACGTTGAAGAAGGGCGCCGCTTCGCCGGTTGGTGGGCGGATATGTTGCGACTCGCGTGTTACGACGACCCGGCGAGCGGGTTCTTCACGGACCAGAAATGGTGCGACCTGGTCCCGGCGCTTTTTGACGGGGTGCGCATCGAACGCGATCCGGGCTGCAACGTGGCCAGTTGGAACCTCAGCCGCCGACAACTGCGGATCACTGGCAACGGGGATATCCTGGTCAACGGCAGCCCGTTGAAATTCTATCACTTCACCAAGGTCAATGGCGCCGGCGACGCCATGATCGACCGCTATGCGGGTGCCAACACGCATGTCCACGAAATCTGGCATTGGTACAAGCGCGCCATCGCGGCGCAGGAAATGCCGAGCATTCCTTCCGACTGGTGGGCTTTCGGCCGCTTTGACAACGGCATGCCAGTCTCCAAGCCGATGCGCCTGCCATTTCGGGAGGATCTGGGCCTGATGACCGCTTTTCCCCAGCCGCTGAAAACGGCAGGGGCTTCCTACCTCGACTGGCTGCGCCGGGAAAAACCGGAAATAGTCAGGGAGCAGGCTACCGGCTTCGTCGTATTGGGCATGCATCGCAGTGGAACTTCGGCCCTGGCGGGTTGCCTTGGCGGTCGCGGCGTTTGCGCCGGCGACCGTTTCATCCAGGCCAATGAAGACAATGCCGATGGCTATTGGGAGCACGAGGAACTCGTTGCGATCAACGATTTCGTGCTCTCCGCCGCCGGCACCGATTGGCATACGGTCGACGCCGTGTCAGCCGACCGGATCCGCGAAGGCGGGACGCGCTGGATGGACCGAGCGTCGGCGTTTCTGTCAAATATCTCTGGCGGGAGGTCCCTCTGGTTTATGAAGGATCCCCGGCTGTGCCGAACCCTGCCGTTCTGGCAACCTCTTCTGGATGCGCTTCCGACGCGGGTCTGCTACCTGCACGTCTTGCGCCACCCCGGCCCGGTGGCGCATTCGCTGGCGCGACGGAATAGATTGCTGGCAAGCCACTGCTACCTGCTTTGGGCGCTTTACAATTTGGAGGCGGAGCTGGGAACGCGCGGCCAGCCGCGCGTTTGGCTGGACTTCGACGCCATGGTGGCGGGCGGCGACCAAGTAGTCTTCTCGGCTATCGGGAAGCACTTGCCGGAGAACCACGGCCTGGACCTGGGGCGCGGGTGCGAAAGGAACATCATCCGGCCCGAACTGGTTCACGGCGTTGGTTCGGACGATAGGGACGCCAACAGGCGGGATGCCAACGGGCTGTTCGACATCGCGCGACTGTACGATCTGATGGCCGCGTTGCGTGAAAACGACGGGCAGGCGGCCTTGTTGGCGGAAATCGACGCGTTGCGCGACCAAATCGTCGGACAGGTGCGGGCCTATCGTTCCCTTCTGATCGATCATGAACGTGACGACCTGCGAGCAAGGGCCGACGCGATGGCCATCCAGGCGCAGCAGCGGCTGGAACTTTGGCGGCGGACGGACGAACAGTTGAGGGTGATCACGGAACAGCGGGATCGCGTCCTGCGCCTACTGCGGGAACAAACCACCACGCCGGCGGAACCATGAGGCTCTCCGTCGGGACAGACTTTCCCGGGGAATAGGATCAGACGGACGCGCTGGCCAGCGCCCCCTGGGCCAGCAGCGTGTGCAGCATGGCCTGTAAGTCCAGCTTCGGTTCCACCAGCAGGCCGGCCTCGGCCGCTTGAGTTAGCATGTCGCCATTCAGCAGCGACTGGATGGCGGCGGCAGCCCCGGGCGGTAGCGAGACGCAGACGATGCCGTCGGCCGGGCGCAGCACCAGCACCTCGCCATCCGCGGCGTCCGGTGCCGGCGGCACCCAGGTCTCATCCTCCTGCGCCTGGCGCCACAGGGGCAGCACGTCATGCCCCAGCCACAGCACCCGAGCGGCCGGATGGGGGATGAAGCGCAGCCGGGCATAGTCGCCGGGGGGGAAGGCCGTCAGTTGCTCCACCGTCAAGACGGGGGCGTCGGCGGCGAAGTAGGCCTCCATCACCGCCCATTCCAGGCGCGCCATGTCCGCCGCCCCAGTGTCCAACGGCGCCAGCGCCGCGGGGAAGCCGCCGCCGTAGGCCGCCAGTTGCGGCCGCGTGGGCGGGTGGGCGCGCACAAAATCCAGGGCCGCCGTGCGGAAGGCCGGCACGCCCATCAGCCGCAAGGTGACGGGGAAGGCGGTGGCCAGTGCCTCCGCCAAGGATTGCTGGACGTTGGCGCGATAGATTTTCAGCCGCGCCCCGGCCACCGCGCCGGGGGCGAGGTCTATTCCGGCCCCGCCCTCACCGCCGCCGGCGGCCAACAGGGCCCGCTGCATCTGTTGCTGGAAGGCCTCAAGCATGGGCCGCCACCCCGTCCAGCAACGACTGGGCGTGGGCCGCCTCCCCCAGCAGCACCTCCAGCGGCGGCACGTCCATGTCCCATTCCACCAGCACCGGCAGCGGCCCGGTACGGGACAGCACGCCGGCCAGCAAGTCCCAGACGGTGTCCGACACCCGGCTGCCATGGTCGTCGATCAGCACCACGCCGCCGGCCCCCGCGTCCGGGCCCACCCAGGGGGCGAAGGCCTCGCGCCGATGGCCGGCCACATGAATCTCGCCCACCGCCTCCAACGGGAAATCCGCCAGATAGGCGGCGGCGTCGAAGCCCAGATTGTGGGCGCAGACCACCACGTTGTTCACATCCAGCAGCAGGCCGCAGCCGGTGCGTGCCACCAGATCCGCCAGGAACTGCGGCTCGGGAATGGTCTCCACCCCCGGCGGCAGGATCAGCGGCATGTAGAGGGAGGGATTCTCCACCAGCAGGCGGCGGCCCAGGACATCCTGGGCATGGGCGATGTTGATCGCCACCACGTCCCGCGTCTCCGCCGTCAGCGGCAGGGGCAGCAAATCGTTGAGGTAGGCGCCGCCGGTGCCGGTCCAGGCCAGGTGGTCGGAGATCTGGTCAGGCTGCAGCCGGTCGTACAGCTGACGCAGATTGGCCAAATGATTGGCATCCAGCCCGGCGGCGCTGCCCAGGGACAGCCCGACCCCATGGCAGGACAGGGCGTAGTCGCGGCGGATGGTTTCCAATGCCGCCAAACGCGGCCCACCCGCGACCAGATAGGTTTCGCTGTGCACCTCCACCCAGGCCACGTCCGGCCGCTCCCCGCTCAGGAAAGCCGGGACGTGCGGGTGGCGCAGGCCGATACCGGCGCGGCGCGGCAGGGTAACCGCCGGGGTGGCGCCCGGGGCCGGGGCGGCGGTGTCCATGGGCGCCCTTCTGTCCACGGGGCCGGCCGTTCAGTCTTGCGCCGGCTTCGGCACGGCCGCCTTGGGGGGCTTGCCCACGCCCTTGAATGGTTTCAGCTTGCCGCCCATGGTCTTGCACTCGCCCTTGGCCACGTCGAGGTATTCCTGGCCGTCGTAGTCCACCTTGGACATGGCGCCGCAATCGTGGGTGCCGGCGGCCGACGCGCAGGAATTCTCCCCCGCCTTGGCGACGCCGTAGCACTTTTCCCGCCCCGGGGCCAAGGGGGCGTCGTGCGCCGCGGCGCTGAGCGCCGTCAGGGCGCCGGCCAGGGCCAAGGCTGCGGTCAGGGCGGTGGTTCGGTCGGTCATCAGGCCATCCTTCGGCAAAGATGGGCGCCATCGCGCGCCCCCGGGGCCGCCCCGCTGGGGGCGAGCCCGCAGACCCTACGCCCTTTGGCGCCGCGACAAAACCCCTGCCTTGCGTGTGAAATCGACGCGGTGAGGGCACGATTGGTGCGACGAATGGAACAATGAATTCCAGGTGACCTTGATTGTGGGCAAGGGCGGCGCGACTTAGATTAGGCCCGTACCGCCGGTCACCACCCGTCCCACGGGTGGCGGCCGGCGTTCCCTCCTCCTCGGCCGTCCGGCCTGCTTCCACAAGGACCATCCCATGAAGCGCATTCCCGCCCTGATGCTGGCCGCCGCCCTGTTGGCCGCCCCCGCCACGGCCCTGGCCCAGGCGACCACCGATCTCAGCAAGGTCGAAGGTGGCCACTTCACCCTGGACAAGAGCCACGCCAAGGTGGTGTTCGCCATCACCCACTTCGGCTTCTCCACCTACTACGGCGCCTTCCCGGATCTGGAAGGCACGCTGGACTTCGACCCCAAGGCGCCGGCCAAGAGCAAGCTGGACGTGACCATCAACGTGAAGGGCCTGGCCACCGCCAACCCGAAGCTGGATGAGCACCTGAACAGCCCGGACTTCTTCGACACCGCCAAGTTCCCGACCGCCACCTTCAAGACCACCAAGATCGAGGTGACCGGCGCCACCACCGGCAAGATCACCGGCGACCTGACCCTGCACGGCGTGACCAAGCCCGTGACCCTGGACGCCAGCTTCCACGGCGGCGGCAGCAACCCCATGACCAAGGCCTATGTCGTCGGCTTCGACGCCAAGGCGCAGGTGAAGCGGTCCGAATTCGGCGTCGACAAGTACGTGCCCTACGTCGGCGACGAAGTCGAACTGCTGATCAGCGGTGAATTCGACCGCGCCCAGTAATAGCGTTACTATCCATCGCGTTATCGGACTGAAGGGGGAGCCGGACCATGACCATCGCGGCGCGTTACAACAGCGTGGCCATCCTGGTCCATTGGCTGACCGTCATCGCCATCCTTGCCCTGTTGATCATGGGCTGGACAATGACGTCGCTGCCGCCCGGCTCCCCCGACCAGTTCAAGCTGTTCCAGTTGCACAAGTCGGTGGGCATCACCGTGCTGGCCCTGACCCTGTTCCGGGCGGCCTGGCGTCTGGCCCATCGGCCCCCACCCCTGCCGGCCCACATGCCGGCGTGGGAGAAGTGGGCCGCCCACCTGGGCCATGCCGGCCTGTACGCCCTGCTGCTGGGCATGCCGCTGACCGGCTGGGCGGTCGTCTCCACCTCGAAATTCAACATCCCGACCGTGCTGTACGGCCTCATCCCCTTCCCCCACATGCCCGTCCTGGCCGACCTGGAGAACAAGGCGCCGATCAACGACGTGGTGTCGGAGGCGCACGAGCTGGCCGCCTGGATCCTGGTGGCCCTGGTGGTGGTCCACGCCCTGGCGGCGCTGCGCCACCACTTCCTGGTCAAGGATGATGTGCTGACGCGTATGGTTCCCCGTTTCGGCCGCCGGGCCTAAGTCCCCGGCCACCCTTTCCAAGACTGAGGATGCCCATCATGAAGTTCCTCGCCCCGCGCGTTGCCACCACCTGGGCCGCCACCGCCCTGGGCGCCCTGCTGCTGGCCGGCCCGGCGTCGGCCGCCGGCTGGACCGTGGACACCGCCCACAGCAAGCTGAGCTTCACCGGCAGCCAGAGCGGCACCGCCTTCAGCGGCCAGTTCACCCGCTGGGATGCCACCATCGATTTCGACCCGGCCAACCCGGCCACCGGCCACGCCACCGTCACCATCGACATGGCCAGCGCCAAGACCGGCGATGTGCAGAAGGACCAGTCCCTGCCGGAAGCCGACTGGTTCAGCACCAAGGCCTTCCCCAAGGCGGTGTTCGAGGCCACCAGCTTCAAGGCCAAGGGCGGCAACCAGTATGACGCGGTGGGCACCCTGACCATCCGCGGCATCAAGAAGGACGTGACCCTGCCCTTCACCCTGGACGTGGCCGGCGGCAAGGCCCATGCCGTGGGCAAGCTGGATCTGGTGCGCACCGACTACGGCGTGGGCCAGGGCGCCTGGGGCGACGGCAAGATGGTGGCTCTGGCCGTCAGCGTCACCGTCGATCTGAACGCCACCGCCAAGTAAGCCGTATAAGGGCAGGCGCGTGAACGGGGCGGCCCCGGCGCGATGGCGTCCGGGGCCGTTCGTTTTACAGCGTATGCTACGCCGGGTCGCAGGCCCCGCCGCCGGCCCGTCGATTACCATGGGGGACCGCCGCACCGCATTCCTGGAGGCCGTTCCCGTGACCCCGCGCCCATCCATCCTGACCCCCGTCCTGTCCATCCTGATGCTGGCCGCCCTGCTGTTGCCCGCGCCCGCCGGGGCCGCGACCTGGACCGTAGACAAGGAAGAAAGCGTGCTGGGGTTCATCGGCAAGCAGAGCGGCAAGGAATTCACCGGCCGCTTCGGCCGCTGGAACGCCGCCATCGACTTCGACCCCGCCGACCCCGCCGCCAGCCATGCCAAGGTGACCATCGCCATGGGCAGCGCCACGATCGGCGACGCGGAAAAGGACCAGGCCTTGCCCGGCGAAGACTGGTTCAATATCCAGGCCTTCCCCGACGCGGTGTTCGAGGCCACGACCTTCCGCGCCAAGGGCGGCAACCAGTATGACGCGGTGGGCACCCTGACCATCCGGGGCATCAGGAAGGATGTCGTCCTGCCCTTCACCCTGGACATCACCGATGGCAAAGCCCACGCCGTGGGCCGGCTGGACCTGGTGCGCACCGACTATGACGTCGGCGGACACGGCCTGTTCAGCAAAGGCCGGACGGTGGACCTGAACGTGGCGGTGGTCGTCGATCTCATGGCCACGGCCCAGCCCTGACCACCGCCCATTACCAAAGGGTAGCCCCAGCGACGCATTGGAGGAAGGCCGCTACGGCCATGATGCAGCGCAAAGACTGCGCCATTTCATTGGGTTATCTTTTCCCGGAACGGCCCCGACGGATCCATTGAGAAGAGAGCCCCGCCCCATGCGCGCCCACGACGTGATGACCGAGGATGTCCTGACCCTGGCGCCCGACACGCCGGTCAGCCGCATCGCCACCCTGCTGCTGGACCGGGGCGTCAGCGCCGCGCCGGTGGTGGACGGCCATGGCGGCGTCATCGGCATGGTCAGCGAAGGCGACCTGATCGCCCGGGACGAGGCGGGGGCAGACCATGAGGCGCGGCGCGACTGGTGGCTGGCCCTGGTGGCGGAAGGCGAACAGCTGCCCGCCTACTTGGCAGACACACAAAAACGGGAGCGCACTGCCCGGGACATCATGTCCGCCCCGGTCATCACCGTCGACATCAACACCGACACGGCCGAAATCGCGCGTCTGCTGATGACCCATGGCATTAAGCGCGTGCCCGTGGTGCTGGACGGATCGCTGGTGGGCATCGTGTCACGCGCCGACCTGTTGAAGGTGCTGGCGGCCGAGCCCGCCGAGAAGACTGAGCCCGCGCACCGCCCCGGCCTGTTCCAGCGGTGGGAGAGGAAAGCGCCGCCCGCGCAGGCACCGGTGCGTGAGCCGGCGCATGAACCCCTGTTCCGCGCCGCCGACTTCCGCCACCTGGTGGGCAATTTCCACGACGAGAACGCCCGCCAGCTGGCCGAGCAGCGCAAGGAGGCGCTGGTCCGCCGGCAGGAGAAGGTGCAGGAATTGATCGACCATCATGTGGCCGACCATGGCTGGCACAAGCTGCTGGAGGGCGCGCACGACGCCGCCGCGCGGGGTGAGAAGGAATTCCTACTGCTGCGCTTCCCGGCGGAATTGTGCAGCGACGGCGCCCGCGCCATCAACGCCCCGGAACCGGACTGGCCCCGCACGCTGCGCGGTGAGGCCGCCGAGATCTACCAGCGCTGGCACCATGAGCTGCAGCCGGCGGGCTTCAGCCTGACCGCCCGCGTCCTGGACTTCCCCAACGGCTTCCCCGGCGACGTCGGCCTGTTCCTGGTGTGGGGCGAGGCAGAGGGGTAAAGACATTCAAGCGCCCGATGCGTCGTGCGCCTGTAGCGGCATGAGGTGGAACCTCATGCCGCTGCCCGATCAAATCCCCGACGTGTCCCGCACCGCCCCGCGCGAGGCGGAGGTGGCGAAGTAGGCGTAGGCCTTGAGCGCGCCGGAGACCTGGCGGTCACGGGTGGCGGGCTTCCAGGCCTTGGCACCCTTGGCCTTCATGGCGTCGCGGCGGCGGTCCAGTTCACTGTCCTCCACCTCCAGCCGGATGCTGCGGTTGGGGATGTCGATGACGATGCGGTCGCCCTCCTCCACCAGGCCGATGGTGCCGCCCTCGGCCGCCTCGGGCGAGATGTGGCCGATGGACAGGCCGGAGCTGCCGCCGGAGAAGCGGCCGTCGGTCACCAGGGCGCAGACCTTACCCAGGCCCTTGGACTTCAGGTAGCTGGTGGGGTACAGCATCTCCTGCATGCCGGGGCCGCCGCGCGGGCCCTCATAGCGGATCAGCACCACGTCACCCGCCTGCACCCGGTTGCCCAGGATGGCGGAGACGGCATCGTCCTGGCTTTCGAACACGCGGGCCTTGCCGGTGAAGGTCAGGGCCGCGGGGTCCACGCCCGCCGTCTTCACGATGCAGCCGTCGACCGCCAGGTTGCCGTACAGCACGGCCAAGCCGCCGTCCTGGCTGAAGGCGTTCTCCTTGCTGCGGATGACGCCATTCACGCGGTCCCGGTCCAGGCTGGTGTAGCGCGACGCCTGGCTGAAGGCCTGGGTGGTGCGCACGCCGCCGGGCGCGGCCGCGTAGAACTCGGCGATGTCGGCGTCGTTGGCGCGGGTGATGTCCCAGCGGTCCACGGCGGCGCCGATGGTGGGGGCGTGCACGGTGGGCACGTCGCGGTGCAGCAGGCCGGCGCGATCCAGTTCGCCCAGGATGCCCATGATGCCGCCGGCGCGGTGCACATCCTCGATATGGACGGTGGCGGAGGACGGCGCCACCTTGCACAGGTGGGGCACGCGGCGCGACATGCGGTCGATGTCGGCCATGGTGAAATCCACCCCGCCCTCATACGCCGCGGCCAGCAAATGCAGCACTGTGTTGGTGGAGCCGCCCATGGCGATGTCCAGCGCGATGGCGTTCTCGAACCCCTCGAACGTGGCGATGGAGCGCGGCAGGACGCTGGCGTCGTCCTGTTCATACCAGCGCTTGGCGATCTCTACCGCCGTGCGGCCGGCCCGCAGGAACAGGGCCTTGCGGTCGGCGTGGGTGGCCAGCACGGTGCCGTTGCCGGGCAAGCCCAGGCCCAGCGCCTCCACCAGGCAGTTCATGGAATTGGCGGTGAACATGCCGGAGCAGGAGCCGCAGGTGGGGCAGGCGTTCTGTTCCAGCGCCTGGACCTCGGCATCGCTGACGCTGTCGTCCGCCGCCGCCACCATGGCGTCGATCAGGTCGACCGAGCGGATCTCGCCATGCACGGGGGCCTTGCCGGCCTCCATCGGGCCGCCGGAGACGAACACGGTGGGGATGTTGAGGCGCAGGGCGGCCATCAGCATGCCGGGCGTGATCTTGTCGCAGTTGGAGATGCAGACCAGGGCGTCGGCGCAATGCGCGTTGACCATGTATTCCACGGCGTCGGCGATGACCTCGCGCGAGGGCAGGCTGTACAGCATGCCGGCGTGCCCCATGGCGATGCCGTCATCCACCGCGATGGTGTTGAATTCCTTGGCCACGCCACCGGCCGCCACCACCTCGCCCGCCACCAGCTGGCCCAGGTCCTTCAGATGCACGTGGCCGGGCACGAACTGGGTGAAGGAATTGGCGATGGCCACGATGGGCTTGCCGAAGTCGGCATCCGTCATACCGGTGGCGCGCCACAGGCCGCGGGCGCCGGCCATGTTGCGGCCATGGGTGGTGGTGCGGGAGCGAAGCTGGGGCACGGAACCAGATCCTGAAAGATTGTTACCTGACTGGGGCCAATTTCTAAAACTATCTGGCCGCAGAGGCAACCTTTCCGGCGTTGGCCTGGGCGATCCCCCGGCATGCCCAGCGCGCGGGTCAGCACAGGGGCCAGCACCTAACCCCGCCGCCAGGCCCGGATGCGTCCGACGTCGATGGCGGCGCGATAGGGGCGGCCGTCGGCGCCCAGGC
Source organism: Nitrospirillum amazonense (assembly GCF_007828035.1). Taxonomy (GTDB): domain Bacteria; phylum Pseudomonadota; class Alphaproteobacteria; order Azospirillales; family Azospirillaceae; genus Nitrospirillum; species Nitrospirillum amazonense. The sequence continues at coordinate 332,659 of NZ_VITV01000007.1, forward strand.
GGGCGCCCGGCGCCAGGCGCAGTATGTCGCGATGGTAGAAGTCGATGCCGGTGTAGGGGTCGCCCAGAAAGACCTTCCGGCCCTGCTCCAGCACCAGCAGGCTGTCGCAGGATTCTTCCAGCAGCGCGCTGGTGTGGCTGATGATCAGCACGGTGCGGCCCTCGCCGCACAGCTGCTTGATGCGGCGGCGGCATTTGTCCTGGAAGCGTTCATCGCCCACCGCAAGGATCTCGTCCAGCAGCAGCACCTCGTTCCGGATGTGGGATGAGACGGCAAAGGCCAGGCGCATGTACATGCCGATGGAGTAGTGCTTCACCGGCGTGTTCAGGAAGTCGGCGATCTCCGCGAAGTCGATGATCGCGTCCACCACCTCGCGCGCCTCGGCCTGGGTCATGCCCAGGATGGCGCCGCTGAAGTCGATGTTCTCCCGCCCCGTCAGTTCGGGGTGGAAGCCGGACCCGATCTCCAGCAGGGCGCCCACCCGGCCGCGCACCACGGCCTCACCCTTCGTGGGCGCGGTGATGCGCGACAGGATGCGCATCAGCGTGGTCTTGCCCGAGCCGTTGCGGCCGACGATGCCCAGCACGCCGCCCTGGGGAACGGTGAAGCTGAGGTCGTCCAGCGCCCAGAAGCCGGTGGGTTCCGCCCGTCCGCGGCGCCCGGCCAGCAGGTCGTAGATCATGCCTCCCCGCCCGGCGCCGCCATAGCGTTTGGACAGGTGCCGCACCTCCACCGCCGGGGGTGGCAGGGCGTTGGCCAGGCGGTGGGATTCGCGGATTTTGGCGCCGACCGCCCCATCGAACGTGCACAAGGTCATGAGGGGACCCCTTCAGATCAGATCGGCCATGGCCGGTTCCATGCGCCGCACGGTGCGCAGGCCCAGCAGCAGCAGCCCGGCGGCAAGCGCCACCGACAGCAGGGCCGGCACCGGTTCCGGCGCGGGGGTGCCCAGCAGGGCGGTCCGCGCGCCCTCGATCACCGTCACCATGGGGTTCAGGCGATAGACCGCACCCATCACCCCGGGCACCAGGTGGGCGGGATAAATCACCGGGGCCGCCACCATCAGCACCTGGGTGGTCAGCGGCAACAGATGCCCCACGTCGCGAAAGCGCAGCACCAGAGCGGACAGCAACAACGCCGCGCCCGCGCCGGTGACGAGCAGCAGGGCCAGCGGCCCCAGCAGCAGCAACCAGCGCACCTCCGGCCAGATGCGGAAAACGGCCAGCAGCAGCGCCAGGCACACCAGGCCCGCCGCCATATCCACCGCCGCCACCATCAGCGAGGCCAGCGGCATGTGCAGACGGGGGAAGTAGACCTTCGTGACGAAGTGGGCCTGGTGCAGGATGCTGGCGCTGGCGTCCATCAGCGCGCGCGAGAAAAACTGCCACAGCACCAAGCCGGTAAAGGCGAACACGGGATAGGGGGCGTCGCCGCCCGTGGGCACGCCCAGCAGATGGCCGAAAATCCCCCAATAGACCAGCATGAGCAGCAAGGGCTGCAGGATGGCCCAGCCCGCCCCCAGCCAGGTCTGGCGGTACCTGGCCTTAAGGCTGCGCCGCGCCAGCATCAGGGCGATGCGCCGGGTGCGCCAAGCCTCCGCCAGCCAGGGTAGCAGGCCCGGCCCGCGGGGGGTGATCAGCGTCGCGTCGGGCGACAGGGGGGCGGGCGGCAGGGGGGCGGGCGGCAGGGGGGCGGGCGACAGAGGAGCGGGCGGCGGGGGCGTGAAGGAAGCCAGGCTCATGCCCCCGCTCCCGACCGCGCGCGATCCGTGACAGTTATGCCTTTCGACATGGGTGATCCTGGACTTTAGGCGAAGGTGCAAACGTGAGGCTATCACTGCCGAACGGGCCCACGCCTGTCGCGGCAGCCCCCCTGCGAATTGACGCAGCGCCACGGGGCCTACGCCGTCCTTAGGTCCATCGGGATAGGTCGTCCGCCCTAGAAGGCGAATTAACTCATTCCATAGGTTTGGGCGCCATCGTGACGCCATTGGTTAATGGGCGGAGCACACAAGGTTCCAGTCATGGCGGGCATGGGGGCGAAGGTCACGGGCAAGGGGCTGGCGTGGGCGGTGGTCGCCACCGTCGCATCGTTGCTTCCGGCTTTGGCCGGGGCCGCCTTCCCGCACCGCACTGCCGGTTTCGCGCTGGCGCTGTTCCCACCCTGGACCGACCAGGCCGGCCAGTTGCAGGCGCTGGCCCGGGCGGATGTCCTGCTGGTCGATGGCGGGCCGGGACGGTGGGTGGTCAAGGTGGGGAACGGCCCTTTTCCCGGTTTCCTCCTGGACGGAGGCTTGCTGGTGCCGCTCAACGGGTTCCAGGCGTGCGGTATCGCGGCCAAGGCGGCCGCGCCCTTTCGCGGCTGACATGTTTAGCAAGGTCGAGGCGACAAGATGATCAAGATGTCCTTCATCCGGGCCATGGCCCTTCGGGTCTTCGTCGTGTTCCTCTGGGTATGCGCGCCCGTGGCGGCGCTGACCGGCGGCCTGTCCGGCAACGGCTGGATGGGGCCGGGCCTGGCCGCCGCAGCCCTGGCCGCCGTGCTGACGGGCGGCCTGCTGCTGCGCCTGCCGCGGCAGACGCTGGAATACATGACGGCCCTGCTGGCGGTGGCGCAGACCTCCGTCCTGGTCATGGCGGCCTCGGGCGCGTGGCAGCTGGACTACCACATGGTCTACTTCGCCGTGCTGGCCATGCTGACGGCCTTCTGCGACTGGCGCATCATCATCCTGGCCGCCGGCGCCACCGCCGTGCATCACCTGACCCTCAGCTTCCTGGTCCCGGCCTGGGTATTCCCCGACAGCGAGGGCGACGTGCGCCGGGTGTTGTTCCATGCCGCCGTCGTTATCATGGAGACCGGCATCCTGGTGTGGCTGGCCTGGAGCCTGGAGCGCCTGTTCGCCGCCATGGACAAGGCCCTGGCCAAGGCCGAAACCGCCGCCGCCGAAACCGAGGCCCTGCGCCAGCAGCAGGAGCAGCAGGCCCAGCAGGCCCGTCAGCAGCGGGTCGCCCTGCGCCTGGCCCTGGCGGACCAGTTCGCCAGCGAGATTGCCGGCCAGACGGATCGCCTGGTCGGGGCCATGACCAACCTGTCCGACAACGCCGGCGCGCTGGACCAGCTGGCCGACAGCGCCCGCAGTTCCGCCACCGGCGCCACCGCCGAGGCGGAAGACGCCATGAGCCACGCCGGCACCGTGGCGGCGGCGGTGGAGGAGATGGCCGCGACCATCGCGGAGATCGTGCGTTCCGTCGAGGACGCCGCCAGCCGCGCCCGTTCGGCCGCCACGCAGGTGGAGGCGGTGGACCGCCAGGTCACGACCCTGGGCGAGGTCGCCACCCGCATCGGCAGCGTGGTGCAGATGATCAGCGACATCGCCGGGCAAACCAACCTGCTGGCGCTGAACGCCACCATCGAGGCGGCACGGGCGGGTGAGGCCGGCAAGGGCTTCGCCGTTGTGGCCAGCGAGGTGAAAAGCCTGGCCAACCAGACGGCTAAGGCCACCGAGGACATCACCCAGCAAATCCAGGAAATTCAGGCAGCCGCCCAGGGCACGGCCAGTGCGGTGGCGGAGATCGCCCAGTCGGTCGCCGCCCTGGACGCCAGCTCCGGTGAGGTCGCCAATGTCATCGGCCAGCAAAGCGCGGCGGTGGACGAGATCTCGCGCAGTATCCAGCTGGTGTCGGACCGCACCCGCCGCCTGGGGGAGGCGGTGGGCGGCATGAGCGACCTGGCGACCCAAGTGGCCAGCCAGGTGACCGCCACCCGCAGCACCGCCGTCCACGCCGACGGTACGGCCAGCGCCATGCGGAGCGGCATCCAGGGCTTCCTGACCCGCCTGCGGGAGAACGCCTGACACCTCTGGACACAGCCCGCTCATCCATGGCCGTGGCCGGTCATTGCGTCATGACCGGCCACGGTCCCGGCGTGTCCTCAGTGCGCGCCGCCGGCGTCCGCCCCGGAAGCGGCCTTCTTCAGGAACAGGATGGCGACGGCCGAGAGGGCCATGGCGCTGCCCAGGAAGAAGAAGGCGTCGCTGTAGGCCATCAGCCAAGCCTGGGCGCGAACCCCTGCATCCACCTCCGCCACCGCCTGGCGCCAGGCGGTGAGGGCGTCGGGCACGCCGTGTTCCATGAACTTCCGCTGCAGCATGGCCAGGTGCTGGCGGGTGCTTTCCCCGAACAGGCTGACCTGCCCCGTCATGACGTTGGAATGGAACTGTTCACGCTTGGTCAGCCAGGTCTGGGTCAGCGCGATGCCGACGGCGCCGCCCAGGTTGCGCATCATGTTGAACAGACCGGAGGCGGAGCCCGCGTTCTCCTTCTCGATGCCGCCGGTGGCCAGCACCGACAGCGGCGTCATGACCAGGGCCTGGCCGAAGGCGCGCACGATGTTGGGCCAGAACAGCTGGTCCGACGCGCTGCCCAGCCACAGGTGGATGTTCATGAAGTTGCTGCCGGCGAAGACCGCCGCCCCCACCAGGGCCAGCCAGCGGGCGTCAAATCGTTTCATCAGCATCGGCACCAGGGGGATCAGCACCAGTTGCGGCAGGCCCACCCAGGCCATGACGGACCCGATCTGCTGGGCGTTGTAGCCCTGGATTTGGCCGAGGTAGCGCGGCAGCAGGTAGGAAGAGGCATAGAGCACCACGCCCAGCAGCACGTTGGCGACGATGCCCAGGCCGAAATTGCGCCGCGCCAGCAGGCGCAGGTTTAGCAGAGGCTTGGCCACCTTGAGCTCGATGACCAGGAACGCGCCCAGCGCCACGGCGGCGATGACGGCCAGCCGCACGATGTAGGCGGAACCGAACCAGTCGTCCTTGTTGCCTTCCTCCAGCACCGTCTGTAGGCAGGCCAGGCCCACCGCCATGGTAGCAATGCCCCACCAGTCACCCTGGCGCAGCAGGTTCAGGCGCAAGGGCGCCCGCTCCAGCGAGGCCCACAGGGCCGCCACCATGAACACGCCCGGCACCAGGTTGATGTAGAATATGTACTTCCAGCCGTAGGTCTCGGTCAGGTAGCCACCGATGGTGGGACCGATGGCAGGTGCGAAGGTGGCGGTCAGGGCGAACAGGGCCAGGCCCAGCGGATGCCGCGATTTGGGCAATAGGGTTATGATCAGCGTGAAAGCCATCGGGATGAGCACGCCGCCGCAGAAGCCCTGGATGGCGCGCAGCACGATCATCTGCTGCAGGTTCTGGGCGAAGGCGCAGGCGACGGAAAACAGCAGGAACAGCACCGTGTTGGTGATCAGGTAACGGCGCACGCTGAACACCTGGCTCATGAAGCCGGACAGCGGGATGACGATGATCTCGCCGATCAGGTAGGCGGTGGCGATCCAGCCGCCATCGTCCACGCCAGCGCCGATACCGCCCTGGATGTCGGCCAGGGAGGCGTTGACGATCTGAATGTTCAGCACCGCCATGAACGCGCCCAGCACCGACCCCAGCACGGCCAGCCAGGTCTTGAACGGCACATGGTCGGCGGCGGGGATGGAGGGCGCGGCCCGGCCCCCGTCGTGAGGGGCCGGGCCGCTGGCCGGCGGCAGGGTGCGGGGGAGGGTGCCGCCGGCGGTCAGGATGGTGCTGCTGTCGAGGGGAGCCATGGCTTGGAGCCTTCAGCGATCCGGTGCGGCCCTCAGCGGGCCATGGGGTAGAGGCCTGAGGTGGACGTCGCCAGCTGCGGCGCCTGGGCCGCGTGGGCGGGCTGCACCCGGGTATCGATCACCGGCTCGGCCGACATGCCGGGGCGCAACAGGCCCGCCAGGGGCTGGCCTTCGTCCAGCACGATCTTGATGGGGATGCGCTGCACGATCTTGGTGAAGTTGCCGGTGGCGTTGTCCGGCGGCAGCAGGGCGAAGCTGGTGCCGCTGGCCGGCGACAGGCTGTCCACCCGGCCCTTCAGGGTGGTGCCGGGAAAGCTGTCCACCGTCACCTCCACCGGCTGGCCGGGACGCACCTCGGTCAGCTGGGTCTCCTTGAAATTGGCCAGCACATAAACCTGGGACAGGGGCACCACGGCCATCAGTTGGGTGCCGGCCTGCACCAATTGGCCGACCCGCAGGGTGCGGGCACCCACCGTGCCGTCGATGGGGGCGGCGATGGTCGTGTAGGACAGGTTGAGCGCCGCCTGGCGGGCGACGGCCTGGGCGCGATCCAGCACGGTCGCGGCCTTGGCCTCGGCGGTGGCCAGCACGTCGACCTGCTTCTGCGCCGCCACCAGGGCCGCCTGGTCGCGCTGCAAGGTCGACGCCTTGTCCGTCACCGCCGCCTCGGTCTGCTGCGCGCGCTGCACCGTACCGAATCCGGTCTTCATCAGGTCGCGATAGCGGTCGCGGTCCTGGCGGGCGAAGGTCAGGTTGGCCTGGTCGGCGGCCAGCGCCGCCTGGGCCTGGGCCACCACGGCCTGCTGCTCCGTGCGCTGGGCCTGGATGTTGCGGATATCGGCCTCGGCCGTGGCCACGTCGGCCTTGGCCTGGTCCAACGCCGTGCGGAAGTCGCGGTCATCGATGCGGGCCAGCACCTGGCCGGCCTTCACCGGCTGGTTGTCCTCCACCAGCACTTCCGCGATATAGCCCGACACCTTGGGCGCCACCGTCGTGTAATCGGCCTGGACATAGGCGTCGTCGGTCGATTCGAGGAAGCGCCCCGTCTTCCAATAGTAATTCCCGCCGACGGCGGCCCCACCCAAAAGCGCTATGGCCGCGACGGCACCGGCCAATACTTTAACGGAAGACTTCTTTACAACCCCGCTCACCGCTACTCTCCTTGCATCTGATCCCGCAGGGACGACCGGGGGCGTTCCGGCCCAAGGAAGGATGGGCCGGGAGTGGAACCGGATGTCGGCGGGAAGGACCATTTCGCTATGGTCCGTTTCGTAACGGTAAGGTAGTGTGAAACCGGTGTGAGGAGCACTGCGACAAACGAAACGCTGTGTAGCGTTTCATATCCGTGGCCGTGCGACGCGCATCACAGACCGGCCCCGGTCAACCAGGGGCCGGCTTAATAATCGGGGCTTCATTTTGAGCGAGGAGAGAGGGTGACGGATAAAGCCATGCGGGGGCCTGGACGGCCCCGGTCAGACCAGGCCCGGGACGCCATCCTGGACGCCGCCTTCCAGTTGCTGGAGGAAAACGGCCTGGAACGCTTCACCATTGAGGGAGTGGCCGCCCGTTCGGGCACGGCGAAGACGACCATCTACCGCTGGTGGCCGGGCAAGGGCGCCCTGGCCATGGAGGCGCTGCTGGCCCATGCGGAGCTGACGGTGCCCATTCCGCACACGGCGTCGGCCGTGTCCGACTTGCGCACCGTGCTGGACGGCATCGCCCGCAGCTTCGCCGGCGCCACCGGCCGGGTGGTGGCCAGCATCGTGCTGGCGGGGCAGAACGACCCGCCGACGCTGAAGGTCTATCATGAGAAGGTGGTGGAACCTCGGCGCCAGCGCCTGCGCGACATCATCGAGCGGGGCAAGCGCAATGGGGAGTTCCGCCCCGACCTGCACGTGGAAACCTTGGTGGAGGCGATGTACGGCGCCCTCTATACGCGCCTGCTGATCCGTTTCAGCCCGCTGGACGAGCCGGGGTGGATGGACCGGCACATCAACCAGCTGCTGGAAGGCGCCCTGCCCCGGCCGCTGTGCGGCCAGGCGGCCAAATAAAAAAAGGGCCCGGGAGTCGGGGGACTCCCGGGCCTTATCCATATCTTTCGGAACTTGGGTCTTTTGGAACCTAGAGCAGATCGCCCAAAGGTGGAATCACCTTTGGGCGTGAAGCTGCTCGCAGACAGACTCAGCGAGAGCCGCTGCGTCTGGTTTTACGCAACCGGCTCTTGCCGGCCTTAGGCGGCCAGCGCCGTGGGTTTGCTTTGCATGGCGATGGCCGGGTGGCGGCCCCGCCCCTTGGCCTGGTCGCGCAAAGCCACCAGGGCGCGGGCCCAGTCGCCCAGTTCATCCCCCCGGGCGGCGGCGGCCATGACGGCGCGCAAATCGTCGTTTCCGGCCCCGGCCCAGCGGGCCAAGGGGCGGCGCAGCAGCGCCAGCAGGAACAGGGCGCTCATCATCATGGCAGCGGCCGTACCCAGCACGCCACCCCAGGCCGTCAGGCGGATGGTGCGCGCCTGCAGGCGGCCGGCGTCGGCCGCCAAGCCGTCCAGGACCTGGCCCTGGGTCTCGATGAAGGCCCGGGCCAGGCCGGCGGCCTGGGCGTCCAGCGGGCCCACGGTGGTGCGCAGGCGGGTCAAGGCACCGGCCTCGTCACCGCCGCGCACGGCCGTCACCATGGCCGTCATTTCCGTCAGGGCCTGGGCCTGCGGCGCCAGGAAGGCCGCGTCGGCGGCCCGGTCGCGCAGGCCGGCGACCAGCAGCCCCATCTCCGTCAGCCGCGCGGATGCGCGCTCGACAAAGGTACCGCGATCGGCCGCCGGTTCCAGCAGGGTGTTCAGCGCGTCGCGCTGCACGGCGCGGCTGATGGCCCGCACGTCCGTGGCCTGCACCAGCGTGGTCCGCGCCTGGTCCAGCGACTGGGCAACCCGCGCCACCCGGTCCTGGCCCACCTGGCCAGCGGCCACCAGCACGCCGCCCAGGGCGGCAACACCAATGACAGGCAACAAAAACTGGACCTTCACGCGCATCTCTCAAATCCCCCGGATCGTTTCAAGGTCCCGCAGGCGCGACGCCTCGGGACAACCCACCTCGCTTGCTGGAAATTCGACTGATGGCATCACCGTGATTCCACCAGCCCCTCCTACAACCATGAGCACAATGCATCCTGACCGGCGGGTCAATCAGTATTGGACGCACATAACCGAATGGTCAGATGATATTGTAGATGAGATGGGATGGCGAGTACGGGCGGGCGCCCATTCGCGATGCAACATTTACAGGAAATCCCGCATCATCAGCGTGGCCGACAGTAGTTAACATACCGTTAAATACTTAGCCGTCCGCTGGGCGCCGGCGGCCCTGGCGGCGGCGGCGCACCTGTGGCATCGGCGCCGCAGCAGGCCAGCCATCCGCCGGACGCCGGTGCCCAACCCTTTCCCCTCCGCACCAGGGAAGTGATATGGTCCGCGCCGATTGATGGGTGCCGACCAAAGCCCAACCAAAGCATTGATGGGGACCGTAAGGCCGATGGCCGATAAGCAGCGACTGTTCATCACCGGGGCGACGGGATTCGTCGGCGCGGCCGTGGCCCGTGTGGCCTTGGCGCGTGGGCACGACGTCACCGTGCTGAAGCGCGCCGCGACGCCACCGACCAACCTGGCCGGCCTGGACGTGCGGGTGGTGGAAGGCGACCTGAACGACCCGGACAGCCTGACGCGCGGCATGGACGGGGCGGACGCCCTGCTGCATGTGGCGGCCGACTACCGCCTCTGGGCGCCCAACCCGGAAGAGATCGTCCAGAACAACCTGCGCGGCACCCGCGCCATCATGGAACTGGCGGTGCGCCACCGCCTGAAGCGCGTGGTCTACACCAGCAGCGTGGCCGTGCTGGCCCCCCGCACCGATGGCGTCGCGGTGGACGAACGCGCGGTGATGGCCCCGGACGCCGCCATCGGCGCCTATAAACGCAGCAAGATCCTGGCGGAACAGGCGGTGCTGGACATGGTGGCCAAGGATGGCCTGCCGGCCGTCATTGTCAATCCGTCCACCCCCATCGGCCCCCGTGACCTGCGCCCCACCCCTACCGGCCGCATCATCGTCGAGGCCGCGACCGGCAAGATGCCGGCCTTCGTCGACACCGGCCTGAACCTGGTGCATGTGGACGACGTGGCCGAGGGCCATCTGCTGGCCTTCGAGAAGGGCCGGGTGGGCGAACGCTACATCCTGGGCGGCCAGGACGTCTCCTTGCAGCAAATGCTGGCTGACATCGCCCGGCTGGTGGGCCGCAAACCGCCCACGGTGGCGGTGCCGCGCGGCCTGATCCTGCCCATCGCCGTGGTGGCGGAAGCGGTGGCCAAGGTGACCAAGCGCGAGCCCTTCGTAACCGTGGACGGCCTGCGTATGTCCAAATACCGCATGTTCTTTTCCTCGGCCAAGGCCGAGGCCGAGTTGGGCTATACCGCCCGGCCCTACGGCCAGGCCCTGGCCGACGCCCTCACCTGGTTCAAGACCGCGGGGTACCTTGCATGAGCCTGATCTTCCTCATTGGCCTCATCAGCCTGGCGATCTGGGTGGTCCTCGTCTTCGCCCGCGGCCTGTTCTGGCTGGGGCTGGAACGGGACGACATGGCGGTGGTGCCGGCCAACAGGCCGGGGGATCTGCCCAGCGGCCCAGCTCATGGCCATGGCGGGCTGGAGGGCGGCTGGCCCTCCGTCACCGCCATCATCCCCGCCCGCAACGAGGCTGACGGCATCGCCCAGGTGATCGCGTCCCTGGGCGCGCAGGATTACCCCGGCGCCCTGAACATCGTGCTGGTCGACGACGGCAGCGACGACGGCACCGCCGACCTGGCCCGTCACGCGGCGGAAACGTCCGGGTCCACCGCCACGCTCACCGTTCTGACCGGGGCGGACCTGGCGCCGGGCTGGACGGGCAAGCTGTGGGCCGTGCGCCAGGGCATCGCGCATGCGCAGGAAGGCGACTTCCCGCCCGATTACCTGTGGCTGACCGACGCCGACATCGCCTACGCCCCCGACACGCTGACCCGCCTGGTCACCCGCGCCCAGACGGAAAACCGCGTGCTGGTCAGCCTGATGGCCAAGCTGCGCTGCCAAAGCTGGGCGGAAAGGGCCTTCATCCCCGCCTTCATCTACTTCTTCCAGATGCTGTACCCCTTCGGCCGGGTGAACGACAGCGGATCCACCGTGGCGGCGGCGGCCGGCGGCTGCATGCTGGTGGACCGCCAGGCCCTGGCGCGCGCGGGCGGCATCGACAGCATCCGCGACGCCCTGATCGACGATTGCGCCCTGGGCCGCCGCCTGAAGACGCAAGGCTCCATCTGGCTGGGCCTCAGCGACCGCGCCGTCAGCCTGCGCGCCTATGACAAGGTGGACGACATCCGCCGCATGGTCATCCGCAGCGCCTACGCGCAGCTGAACTATTCCCCGGCGCTGCTGGCGGGTACCGTGCTGGGCATGCTGCTGACCTATGTGGCGCCCGTGCTGCTGGCCCTGTTCAACCGGGAGGCGGCGGGCATCTTCGGCGCGCTCGCCGTCGGCCTCATGCTGGCCAGCTTCGCCCCCATCCAGGTGTTCTATCGCCTGTCGCCTATGCGGGCCGTCACCTTGCCGCTGATCGGCATCGTCTATACCGTGTGGACCGTGGACAGCGCGGTCCAGCATTGGCTGGGCCGTGGCGGCATGTGGAAAGGGCGCGCCCAGGCCCAGCACGTGCATCCGGTGCACTCATCAGGTCAGAACGGAACCACCGCGCCATGACGGCAGCCAACCACCGCACCGGCAAGGGTCACAAGGACGAGAACTTCCCCGTCGCCTCGCTGATCATCCGCCGGGACGCCCGGGCGCCGGTGATGGCCTATTACGCCTTCGCGCGCGTGGCCGACGACGTCTCGGACAGCCCCATCCTGGCGCCGGATATGAAGCTGAAGCTGCTGGACGCCATGGGCGCCAGCCTGCGCGGCGAGCGGGAGAACGAGCCGGAGGCCGTGGCCTTGCGCGAGGTCTTGCGCGAGCGGGGCCTGTCCGACCAGCACGCCCACGACCTGCTGACTGCCTTCCGCCGCGACGTCACCCAGCTGCGCTACACCGACTGGGACGACCTGATGGACTATTGCCGGTATTCCGCCATGCCGGTGGGCCGCTACGTCCTGGACGTCCATGGGGAGAGCCGCGACACATGGCCGGCGTCGGACGCCTTGTGCGCCGCCCTGCAGGTCATCAACCACCTGCAGGACTGCGGCAAGGACAAGCGCGCGCTGGACCGCGTCTATATCCCCCTGCCCCTGCTGATTGCAGGCGACCTGACGCCCGACGCGCTGCTGGAGCCGGCGGCGCCACCGGCCTTGATGGACATCATCCATCATCTGGCCAAGCGCACCGACGCCCTGCTGGACCAGGCGGAGCCGCTGGCCGCCCAGGTGAAGGATCTGCGGCTGGCCATCGAGGTCGCCATCATCCAGCGCCTGGCCCGCCGCCTGGTGCGCCTGCTGCTGATCCGCGACCCGCTGTCGGACCGGGTGCACCTGACCAAGATGGAAACGCTGTGCACCGCCGCCGGCGCCGCCCTGTCCACCCTGTGGCAGCGCATGACCGGCGGCGGCACCCGCGCCGTGCCGGCGGGGAAAAAGCCATGAGCCTGGCCGCCGAGATGACCGAGACCAATCCCAATATCCCGGGCCAGAACGAGACCGCCGCCAAGTCGGCCAGCGGCAGCTCGTTCTACACCGCCATGCGCGTCCTGCCCCCGGCGGAACGCGACGCCATGTTCCATATCTACGCCTTCTGCCGCGCGGTGGACGACATCGCCGACGGCGACGACCCGACCATCGCCGCCACCAAGGCGGCGCGGCGCGAGGCGCTGGACGCGTGGCGGCAGGACATCGCCGCCGTGTGCGAGGGCAAGGGGCCCGCCAAGCTGGCCGGCCTGCAGGCCGCCACCCGGCGCTTCGGCCTGCGCCATGACGATTTCATCGCCGTCATCGACGGCATGCAGATGGATCTGGACGCCGACATCCAGGCGCCGGACATGGCCACCCTGGATCTGTACTGCGACCGGGTGGCCAGCGCCGTGGGCCGCCTGTCCGTCCGCGTCTTCGGCATGCCGGAGGACAGCGGCATCGCCCTGTCCCACCATCTGGGCCGCGCGCTGCAGCTGACCAACGTGCTGCGCGACGTGGACGAGGATGCGGCGATCAACCGGCTGTACCTGCCGGCCGAGCTGCTGCGCAAGCACGGCATCACCGCCACCGACCCCAACACCGTGGTGGCCGACCCGCGCGTCGATGGCGTGGCGCGCGACCTGGCGGTGCGGGCCGCCGAGCATTTCCGCGAGGCCGACCGCCTGCTGGCGGCCGCCCCCCGCCGCGCCGCCCGGGCCCCGCGCCTGATGCGGGACGTCTACAAGGTGTACCTGGACCGGCTGCTGGTGCGCGGCTGGGCCGGGCCCCGCCCCAAGGTCCGCATCGCCAAGCCCCACCTGCTGTGGATCGTGCTGAAGGCCTTCCTGTTCTGATGACCACCCCTGTTCCTTCCCCCGGGGCCGCTTCCCCCGGGCCGACCGTGCACGTCGTCGGCGCCGGCCTGGCCGGCCTGGCTGCCGCCGTGCGCCTGACCCAGGCCGGGCGCCGCGTGCGCCTGTATGAAGCGGCGGCCCAGGCCGGCGGCCGTTGCCGCTCGTATGACGAGCCCAACCTGGGCATCCGCATCGACAACGGCAGCCACCTGATGGTCAGCGGCAATCACGCCGCCATGGCCTATTTGCGCGCCACGCACGGCCCGGGCCGGGAACCGGCACTGGAAAAGGTGGAATACCGGTTCTGGGACGGGGCCACCGGCCGGCGCTGGCAGGTGCGGCCCAACGACGGCAAGCTGCCGTGGTGGGCCCTGGTGCCCTCGCGCCGCGTGCCGGGAACCAAGGCCAGCGACTACCTGGCCGGGTGGAAGCTGATGCGGGCCGACCCGCTGGCCCCCATCGGGGAGGTGCTGGCCTGTTCCGGCCCCGCCTGGGATACCTTCTTCCGGCCGGTCCTGCTGGCGGCCCTCAATACCGAGCCGGAGCAGTCGGCCGCGGGCCTGGCCGGCGCCATCATCCGCGAGACGCTGGCCCAGGGCGGTGCGGCCTATCAACCCCTGCTGGCCAGCGGCGGCCTGTCGCCCGTCTTCGTCGACCCGGCACTGGAGTGGCTGGCGGCGCAGGGGGCGGAGATCGTGTGGCGCCGCCGCCTGCGCGCCCTCACCCGTGTGGACCAGTTGGTCACCGCTCTTGATTTCGGCACCGAAACGATTGAGCTGAAGCCAGAGGATCGGGTGGTGCTGGCGGTGCCGGCCTGGGTGGCGGCCGATCTGCTGCCCGGCCTGACGACGCCGACGGAACACCGCTCCATCCTGAACGTTCATTTCCGCCTGGACCGGCCGGCGGGCATGCCCCGGATGACGGGCATGATCAACACCGTGGGCGAATGGGCCTTCGCCTATGACGACCATGTGTCCGTCACGGTCAGCGGTGCCGACCGCCTGATGGAGTCGGACCGGGAAGAGACCGCGCGCGCCATTTGGGGTGAGATCGCCGCCCTCGCCAACCTCGATCCCACCACACCGCTGCCTCCGTGGCAGGTGGTGAAGGAGAAACGGGCCACCTTTGCCGCACTGCCAGAACAGGCAAAGCGTCGCCCGAATGCAACGGCGGCCGGAAAAAACCTTGCGCTGGCAGGGGATTGGACCGCTACCGGATTGCCATCCACCATCGAAGGCGCCATACGTTCAGGATTCACTGCTGCGGATGCGATCCTGACCGCACGGTGAGCCGCCTGAGCATTTCAGGCATGAGGTTGAGGTGTGCGCTGGCGCACAGCCCGGCTTGGCGTTTGTTGAATCATCCCGCTTCAGGTTAAGTCGCGTTTGTAGAGGTCGCTTGGTCATGGATGTTCGTATGGAAGCCGATTTCGTCGGCACCGGCGCCGCTTCGGCCCGCGTCAACGAAGGGGTGCTGCAGCAGTCGATAGACCGCGCGGCCCGCGTCCTGATGGACCGCCAGGCGGCCGATGGCCACTGGGTGTTCGACCTGGAGGCGGACGCCACCATTCCCGCCGAATACATCCTGCTGAAGCATCACCTGGGTGAGGAGCCGGATCCGGAGATCGCGCGCCGCATCGGCAACTACCTGCGCCGCATCCAGGGCAGCCATGGCGGCTGGCCCCTGTTCCACAACGGCGCGTTCAACATCAGCGCCAGCGTGAAGGCCTACTTCGCACTGAAGGCCATCGGCGACGACATCGACGCCCCGCACATGGCCCGCGCCCGCCAGGCCATCCGCGACAACGGCGGGGCGGCGGCCAGCAACGTCTTCACCCGCATCATGCTGGCGCAGTTCGGCGCCGTGCCGTGGACCGCCGTGCCGGTGATGCCGGTGGAAATCATGCTGCTGCCCAAGTGGTTTCCCTTCCACCTGACCAAGATCAGCTATTGGGCGCGCACCGTCATCGTGCCGCTGCTGATCCTGATGGCGCTGAAGTCCAAGGCCAAGAACCCGCGCAACCTGCGCATCGATGAGCTGTTCCTGGTGCCGGCCGACCAGGTGAAGTCCTGGCCCAAGGCGCCGCACGTCAAGAAGCCCTGGGGCGAAATCTTCGGCGTCGTCGATCGCGTGCTGCGCGTGGTCCAGCCCTACTTCCCCAAGAAGAGCCGCGACAAGGCCATCGAGAAGGCGGTGGCCTTCGTGCGGGAGCGCCTGAATGGCGAGGATGGCCTGGGCGCCATCTACCCCGCCATGGCCAACACCGTCATGATGTTCGACCTGCTGGGCTGGTCGCCCAAGCATCCTGAGGTCGCGACCGCCCGTTACGCCATCGAGAAGCTGCTGGTGATCGACGAGGCGCGGGATGAGGCCTTCTGCCAGCCCTGTGTCAGCCCCGTGTGGGACACCAGCCTGCTGTGCCATGCCATGCTGGAAGTGGGCACCGACGAGGCGCTGGCCCGCACCGGCCAGGCCCTGGAATGGCTGAAAGGTGAGCAGGTGCTGGACGTGAAGGGCGACTGGGCCGACCAGCGCCCGAACGTCCGCCCCGGCGGCTGGGCCTTCCAGTACGGCAACGACCATTACCCCGACCTGGACGACACCGCCGTGGTGGTGATGGCCTTCAACCGTGCCCAGCCGCAGCTGGCCGCGGCCGGCCTGCCCGCCGACTACGACATGACGGTGGCGCGCGGCGCCGAATGGGTGGAAGGCCTGCAGAGCCGCAACGGCGGCTGGGGGGCGTTCGACGCCGACAACACCCACTACTACCTGAACTACATCCCCTTCTCCGACCATGGCGCCCTGCTGGACCCGCCCACCTCCGACGTCACCGGCCGCTGCCTGGGCATGATGGCCCAGCTGGGCGCCGACAAGGACGGCAAGGCCATGCGGGAAGGCGTCGACTACCTGCTGAAAGAGCAGGAGAAGGACGGCAGCTGGTTCGGCCGCTGGGGCGTCAATTACATCTATGGCACCTGGTCGGCCCTGAACGGCCTGAACGCCGCCGGCCTGCCGCCCGACCATCCCGCCATGAAGCGGGCCGTGGACTGGCTGGTGCAGATCCAGAACCCCGATGGCGGCTGGGGGGAGGATTGCGAGAGCTATGCCCTGGATTACAGCGGCTACCAGCCCTTCCCCTCCACCGCCTCGCAGACCGCGTGGGCCCTGCTGGGCCTGATGGCGGCCGGTGCCGTGGAGCATCCGGCCGTTGCGCGCGGCATTGACTGGCTGACGCGCAACCAGGGCGAGGATGGCCTGTGGAAGGAAGAGTATTACAGCGGCGGCGGCTTCCCCCGTATCTTCTACCTGCGCTACCACGGCTATTCGAAGTACTTCCCCCTGTGGGCCATGGCGCGCTACCGCAACCTGTCCAACAGCAACAGCAAGCTGGTCAGCGTCGGCCTTTGACGAAAAGGACGCCTGTAAAAGGCCCTTTTTAAAACTGTAAATCGCCGCGACTGCGGGTAATAAAGACGCCTGGAAGGTCAACCTTCCAGGCGTTTTGTTTTTACGAGTTCGGAAAATGGTCATGGTCCAGGCTCAGCGGCGCGTCATGGCGCGCCCCATCATCGTCGTCACCGGCCTGAAGCGGGAGGCGGCCATCGCGCAGGGTCGCGGCTGGCTGCCGCTGGTCAGCGCCGGCGATCTTGAGCGGACGGAACGGGAACTGACGGCCCATGCCCCCGGCGCCTGCGGCTTCCTCAGCTTCGGACTGGCCGGCGGCCTGCAGCCCGGGCTGGAACCCGGTACCCTGGTCGTCGCCAACCGCATCGTCACCGACGGCGGCGACTTCCTGCCCGATCCCGGCTGGACGGCGGGCTTGGCCGACGCGCTGCCCCGGGCCATGGTGGCGCCGGTGGCCGGGCAGGAACGCATCATCAACACGGTGGCGGGCAAGCAGGCCCTGTTCGCGGCCACAGGGGCGGCGGCGGTCGACACCGAATCCCAGATCGCGGCCCGGGTGGGGGCCCGCTTCGGCGTGCCGGTGGCGGTGTTGCGTGCCGTGTGCGATCCGGCCCACATGACCCTGCCGCCGGCGGCGACTGCCCCCCTGAAACACAACGGGACGCCGGACCCGTTCCGGATCCTGGCGTCCCTGTGGCGTCAGCCGGGCCAGATCCCGCAACTGCTGCGGCTGGCCCGGGATTCCGAGGCGGCGTTTAAGGCCTTACTCGGCGGCTTTGCTGGCGTCGCGCGCGCGGATGTCAGCCAGCGCCTTCTCGACATGGCGTGAGAAGACGAACTCAGCCGGGCGCTGGTTGGCCAGGCTGATTTCCGGCGCCATGTCGCCACTGGTCTTCACGCCGCGCAGGCCGACCCAGGCGGCCTTCAGCGGGTTGGCCAGGGTGTCGGTGACGGCGGTCGCCTCATACCCGCAATGGACCATGCAGTCGGCACACTTCTCGTAGTTGCCGGTGCCGTACTTGTCCCACTCCGTCTCCTCCATCAGCTCCTTGAAGGTCTTGGCATAGCCTTCGCCCAGGAGGTAGCAGGGACGCTGCCAGCCGAAGTAGGTGCGGCAGGGGTTGCCCCACGGGGTGCAGTGGTATTCCTGGTTGCCGGCCAGGAAGTCCAGGAACATGGTCGACTGGTTGAACCGCCAGTTCTTGCCACCGTTGCCGCGCTTGAAGACCTCGCGGAACAGGTTCTTGGTGGCCGTGCGGTTCAGGAAGTGCTGCTGGTCGGGCGCACGCTCATAAGCGTAGCCCGGCGAGACGGTGATGCCCTCCACGCCCATTTCCATGACGCTGTCGAAGAAGCGGGCCACGCGCTCCGGATCGGCGTCGTTGAAGAAGGTGCAATTGATGCTGACACGGAAGCCGCGATCCTTCGCCGCCTTGATGGCCGCGACGGCGCGGTCGTAGGTGCCCTTCTGGCAGACCGACTTGTCATGCGCCTCGCGGTCGCCGTCCAGGTGCACCGACCAGGTGAAGTACGGGCTGGGCTTGAACAGGTCCAGCTTCTTTTCCATCAGCAGCGCGTTGGTGCAGAGGATGGCGTACTTCTTCTTCGCGATGATGCCTTCGACCATCTGGTCGATTTCTTTGTGCAGCAGCGGCTCGCCGCCGGCGATCACCACCACGGGCGCGCCGCACTCATCCACCGCCGACAGGCAATCCTCCAGCGGCAGCCGCTGGTTCAGGATCTCATCCGGGTAGTCGATCTTGCCGCAGCCGGCACAGGCCAGATTGCACCGGAACAGCGGTTCCAGCATGAGGACCAAGGGATAGCGCTTCACGCCCGTCAGCCGCTTCTTGAGAAGATACGAGCCGATACGGACGACCTGATGCAGCGGAATACCCATGCCTTCAATCTCCTTGAACCCCAGCGCCATTAACCGCGGCGGCGCGGGTTGAAACATTTTGTCTACCGAATTGGCGGGCAAAAGACCACCAACCGGCGTGCGCGTCAGGCCAGCGTTTCCGGCAGGCGGAATTGAACGTCTTCCACGATGCCCGGCAATGTCGACAATTCGATGGGACCCAGGCGCCGCAGCGCCGCGATCACACCGTCCACCAGTACTTCCGGCGCCGAGGCGCCGGCTGTGACGCCCACCACACCGCATCCCGCCAGCCAGGCGGGGTCGATGGCGCGTTCGTCAGGGACAAGGTAACTGGGCACGCCCAGTTCCTCACCAATTTCCCGCAGGCGGTTGGAATTGGAACTGTTTGCCGACCCAACTACCAAGATAAGATCGGCCACCTTGGCCAGTTCCCGCACCGCGGCCTGCCGATTCTGCGTGGCGTAGCAGATGTCTTTGGTCTCAGGACCCAGAATATCCACGAATCGGTGCTTCAGCGCCGCGATCACCGACCGCGTGTCATCCACGCTGAGCGTCGTCTGCGTCACATAGGCGACGGGCGTCTCCGCCGCCAGGGGCAGGGCCTCCACGTCATCGACACTGGACACCAGATATGTATCGCCCGGTATCTGGCCAAGGGTGCCTTCCACCTCGGCGTGACCGGCATGGCCGATGAGGATGACGGTCCGGCCCTGCGCCACGTAGCGCTTGCCCTCCGCATGCACCTTGGACACCAGCGGGCAGGTGGCATCGATGACGCGCAGCTCACGCGCCTCCGCCTCCGCCTCCACGGCGCGCGATACGCCGTGGGCGCTGAAAATGGTCAGGGCGCCGGCCGGCACCTCCGACAAATCCTCGACGAACCGGGCCCCCTTGGCCCGCAACCCTTCGACCACGTGCTGGTTATGGACGATCTCATGCCGCACATAAACGGGTGCGCCGTGGCGTTCCAGCGCCCGCTCGACAATGTCGATGGCGCGGATCACTCCGGCGCAGAAGCCCCGCGGCTGGGCGAGAACTACCTGCATTGCGGAAACCCCTGGAAGACACCCCAAGTCCATCGTCCGCAACGGACCCGCCGGGGCATCCCACTTCAACATGTTAGCGATACCAACTGTCCCCCGCCGGACAGGGTCCGCCAGGTCCATATTGGCTACGGATGGTAAAACCGACCCCCCGCCTCGATCGAACACCGGCGATAGATACCTGTGCCAATCGAATCCGCCACCGCCCTATGGTCAGGCCAGACTTGCACAAAATTTAACGCGTGCCAATGCGTGGCGATTGCTTGAGCGATCTGCGCTTCACGTGTGGCATCGCGGCAACGGGTGGCCTAGACCTTAGCTAATGGCATCTTTAGTGGACAGAAAACGCAAACATCTTCCGGCGGGAAGGCTATACGGGGCGTTAAAGCCCTTTCCCCAGTGATAGCGTATGGGCCGACAACGCATATGCAACAAAACGTCACGCGCGGCGCAACCTCCACAGCCCCAGATGCGACCCAGATGCGCTATGCATGATGCTTGATCTCCGTCGCCACAGCCGGGACGATGACGGAAAGAATTGACATAGACGCTGTCGCGCCCGACACCGGCCCGGTAGAACGTCGCCTGACGGACGCGGACCGGCCCCGGCGGTGGCCCATCCGCCCCAGCCCGACGGCTCCGCCCCCTTTTTCGAACGCGGGCGGCGGCCGGCCGCCCCCCTGTTTTCGTGGTTCCCAGAGGAGAACACCCCCCGTGTCGACCGTACGGCCCCCCGTTTCCCGCCCCACCCGCCGGCCCTTCCTGGTCCTTGGCCTGATGGCCCTGGCGGGTGCCGCGCTGGCGCCCCTGCTGGTCCCGGCGGCAGCCCAGGCCCACGCCATCGTCATTGACAGCAATCCCAAGGTGAACGACACGCTGGGCGTGGGCGGCAACGTCCTGAAGGTGCATTTCAACAGCCGAATCGACCGCGCCCGGTCCAAGCTGACCGTCATCGCCGCCGATAAGACCGAGGTGCCGGTGACCATGTCCGAAAGCCCGGATGACGAGACGCTGGCGGGTCAGGTCACCCTGCCCTTCGCCGGCAGCTACAAGCTGCGCTGGCAGGTGTTGGCCGTGGACGGGCATACCACCCGCGGCGACATCCCGTTCACCGTGACCCAGCCGTAATCGGGGCCTGCCGCACGTGGATACCCTTGTCGATATTTTCGGTTACCTGACCGTTGTCCTGAACGGCATCAACCTGGTGGCCATGACCATGGCCTTCGGCAGCGTGCTGTTCCTGACCTGCCTGGCCCTGCCGCTGGCGGCCCAGCTGAAGCTGTCCGCCGACGCGGTGGCCGACGCCGGCGCGCGCTACGCCCGCTGGGGCGGCATCGCCACGGCCATTGCCACCCTGTCCTCGCTGACGCTGAACGCCCTGGTGCTGTCCGGCACGCTGGAAATGCCGGTGCTGCAGGTGGCGGGGGCCTTCTTCATCGAGGCCGGCATCGTCCAGGTCCTGGCGGCCATCGCCATCGTGGTGGTGGCGCGCGGCCACATGACCCGCCCGCGCGTCGCCGTGCTGACGGCCTTGGCCCTGCTGATGCTGGTCGCCTCGCTGGCCACCAGCCACGCCGCCGCCCGGCCGGGTGAGCGCGTGTGGATGCTGCTGGCCACCTTCTCGCACATCCTGGGCGCCGGCCTGTGGCTGGGCGGCCTGCCGGCCTTCCTGTCGTCGTTGGGCCAAGCCCAGTCGCGGGATGAGGGTGCCGCCATCGGCCAGCGCTACAGCCTGATGTCCATCACCGGCGTCATCCTGATCGTGCTGGGCGCCATCGGCATCAGCATCGGCTTCATCGGCGGCCTGCAGGGCTTTTACGGCACGGCCTACGGCGCCATGGCAGCGACCAAGGGCGTCATGCTGGGCATCCTGCTGCTGCTGGGCCTGGGCAACTTCCGCACCATCCGCCGCTTCGCCGCCGGCCAGGGCGAAAGCCTGACCCGCGTGCGGCGCTTCGTGGAGGTGGAGATCGCCTTCGCCATCGCCATCCTGCTGGCGGCAGGCTCCATCACCTCGCAGCCGCCGGCCAGCGACCTGACGGACGACCGCGCCACCTGGGCCGAGGTGGTGGAGCGCATGACCCCCGTCATCCCGCCGCGCCTGGAAAGCCCCAGCCACGACAGCCTGGCCATTCCGGCCCTGCAGGAGAAGCTGGACAAGGAATGGCGCGACCAGCAGGCCAGCAACCGGCCACAGGCCTTCGTGCCCGGCGCCGGCGAGCTGCCGCCCCGCAACGCCGACGACATCGCCTGGTCGGAATACAACCACCACTGGGCGGGCCTGGTCGTGCTGCTGGTGGGCCTGTTCGCCCTGCTGGAGCGGGCGGGGGTGCGCTGGGCCAAGCACTGGCCGCTGCTGTTCCTCATCCTCGCCGGCTTCCTGTTCCTGCGGTCGGATCCAGAAACCTGGCCCATGGGCGACGTCGGCTTCTGGGACAGCTTCCGCGATCCGGAGGTGGTGCAGCACCGGTCCTTCGTGGTGCTGATCATCGCCTTCACCGTCTTCGAATGGGGCGTGCGCACCGGGCGGTGGAAGAACCAAGCCCTGGCCCTGGTCTTCCCCGTGCTGACCACCGTAGGCGGCGACCTGCTGCTGACCCACAACCACGCCATCAGCAACATCAAGGAGCAGCTGCTGATTGAGCTCAGCCACCTGTTCCTGGCGGTGCTGGGCGTGGCGGCGGGTGCGGCCCGCTGGATGCAGATCCGGGGCAGCGGCCGCGACGCCCGCTGGGCCGGCTGGATCTGGCCCACCTGCTTCGTGCTGGTCGGCCTGTTGTTGCTGGCCTACCGCGAGGCCTGATATCAAGGCCTTGGCGTTGATGATCTGGGAACGGGCGCCGGGAGACCGGCGCCCGTTTTCACATAGGAAGCGAGGAAGCGAACATGGCGCGCGCCGACGGAAAAATGGGCCTTAACGACCGGGTGGCCGCGCTGGTGGCCGCCTGCTGCCGGCGCTGGCAGCTGACCTTGCTGGCCGGCCTGGTGCTGGGGGCGGCAGCCGCCTTCCATGTCGCCACCCACTTCGCCATCGACACCGACGCCGTGAAGCTGCTGTCGCCGCAGCTGATCTGGCGCCAGCGCGAGATCGCCTTCGACAAGCTGTACCCCCAGAAGGTGCAGCAGACCGCCATTGTCGTGGACGGGGTGACGCCGGAACTGGCGGAGCGCGCCACCCGCATGCTGGCCGACGCCCTGCGCAAGCGCACCGACGTGGTGCGCAACGTCTTCCGCCCCGATGGCGGCCCCTATTTCGACCGCGAAGGCCTGATGCTGCTGCCCACGGAAGAGGTGCAGTCCACCATGCAGTCGCTGATCCAGGCGCAGCCGCTGCTGGGGCCGCTGGCGGCCGACCCCTCGGCGCGCGGCCTGTTGGACACGCTGGGCACCTATCTTCAGGGCGTCAGCTACGGCCAAGCCAGGCTGGAAGATCTTCAGCGCCCCTTCGACGCGCTGTCGGGCACGCTGGAGGCGGCGACCCAGGGCAAGATGGTGCCCCTGAACTGGCGCGGCCTGGTATCCGGCCAGCCGCCCAACCCCATGGAACTGCGCCGCTTCATCCTGGTGCAGCCGGTGCTGGACTTCAACGACCTGCAGCCGGGCGCCATGGCGTCCGACGCCATCCGCGCCACCGCCAAGGATTTGGGCCTGACGCCCGAAAATGGCATCCGCGTCCGCCTAACGGGCGAGGTGCCCATGGCGGACGAGGAGTTCGGCACCCTGGGCGAAGGGGCGGCCTTCAACGGCAGCCTGACGGGCATTGCCGTGCTGGTGCTGCTGTGGCTGGCCGTGAAGTCCTTCCGCATGGTGGGCGCCATCCTGCTGACCGTGGTCATTGGCCTGGCCGCCACGGCCGCCTTCGGCCTGATCGCCACCGGCCCCTTCAACCTGCTGTCCATCGCCTTCACCGTGCTGTTCGTGGGCCTGGGCGTGGACTTCGGCATCCAGTTCTCCGTCCGCTATCGCGCCGATCGGCTGGCCCATGACGACCTGGCCGAGGCCCTGACCGCCGCGGGCCGCGGCGTCGGCCGGGGCCTGACCATCGCGGCGGCGGCCACCGCCGCCGGCTTCCTGGCCTTCCTGCCCACCGACTACCGCGGCGTGTCGCAGCTGGGCATCATCGCCGGCGTGGGCATGGGTGTCGCCTTCCTGCTGTCCGTCACCTTCCTGCCGGCCCTGCTAATGCTGCTGCGGCCGAAAGGGGAACAGGTGGAGGTGGGATACAAGGCGCTGGCGCCCCTGGACCGCCTGGTGCTGACCCGCCGCCGCTGGGTGCTGGGCGCCGCCGCCGTGCTGGCCGTGGCCTGTGCCGCCCTGCTGCCGCGCCTGTCCTTCGACTTCAACCCGCTGAACCTGCGCAGCCCCAAGACGGAGGCGGTGTCGGTGGTGCTGGAGCTGATGAAGGACCCCCTGTTCACGCCCAACACCATCGACGTGCTGGCCAATTCGGAGGATGAGGCGCGGGCCCTGGCCGACAAGCTGTCCAAGCTGCCGGAGGTGGCGCAGGCCATCACCCTGGACGACTACATCCCCACCGACCAGGACGCCAAGATGGCGGCCATCTCCGACGCCGCGTCGCTGATCGGCCCCAGCCTGGCGCCCACCGACGTGCGCCCCGCCCCCAGCATCGAGGATGTGCGCCAGTCCATGACCGGCATCGTCGCCGCCCTGGACAAGCTGAACCCCGACGCCGCCAGCCCGGCCAGCACCTCCGCCCTGCGGTTCAAGAAAGCGCTGGAGGGGGCCCTGGCCGCTCCGGCGGAAAAGGTGGTGCCCCTGTTCCAGAAGGCGGTGGAACCTGGGCTTCAGACCATGCTGGCCCAGGTGAACGACAGCCTGCAGGCCACGCCCGTGACTTTCAAGGACCTGCCGGAGGATCTGAAGCGCGACTGGGTGGCGGCGGACGGGCACGCCCGCATCTCCGTCTTCCCCAAAGGCGACAGCAACGACAACCGGGTGCTGAAGCGCTTCGTGACGGCGGTGCGGACCATCGCCCCCGATGCCACCGGCACGCCCATCAGCATCCAGGAAAGCAGCGCCACCATCATCCACGCCTTCCTTCAGGCGGGCATACTGGCGGTGATCCTGGTGACCATCCTGCTGGCGGTCACCCTGCGCAATGTGGGCGACGTGCTGAAGACCCTGGCGCCCCTGGCGCTGGCGTCGCTGCTGACCCTGGCCGCCGCCATCCTGGCGGGCAAGCCCATCAATTTCGCCAACATCATCGCCCTGCCCTTGCTGTTCGGCATCGGCACGGCCTTCAACATCTATTACGTCATGGCCTGGCGGCAGGGTCAGACCAACCCGCTGACCTCCAGCCTGACGCGCGCCACCATCCTGTCGGCCCTGACCACCGGCACCGCCTTCGGCAGCCTGTGGACCAGCCACCACCCCGGCACCGCCAGCATGGGCGAGCTGCTGGTGTTCTCGCTGGCCAGCATCCTGGCCACGGCGCTGCTGTTCCTGCCGGCCCTGCTGGGGCCGCCCAAGACGCTGCCGGAATAATTTAAGCGGAATTTACGGCGGCGGTGTCGGGCATCACCCAGCCTGGCCGTCCTTGGGGCAAAGGCGCATAGTCGGTTCGCGCCTTTCCCCAGAAAAAGGACGAGGACATGCCCAACATCAACCCCTTCCTGTGGTTCGACACCCAGGCGGAAGACGCGGCCCGCTTCTACGTCAGCATCTTCCCCAATTCGCGCATCACCACCATCAGCCATTACGGCGAGGCGGGCCCCCGCCCCGCCGGCCTGGTCATGACCGTGGCGTTCGAGCTGGACGGCAAGCCCTTCATCGCCCTGAACGGCGGCCCCCACTGGAAAATCAACGAGGCCATCTCTTTCGTCATCGACTGCGCCGATCAGGCGGAGGTCGACCGCTATTGGGAGGCGCTGACCGCCGATGGTGGCAAAGCCCACGCCTGCGGCTGGCTGACGGACAAGTTCGGCGTCACCTGGCAAGTCGTGCCGTCCGGTTTCATCGAGCTGGTCACCAGCCCCGACCCGGTGACGGCGGCCCGCGCCATGGCCGCCATGCAGCAGATGATCAAGCTGGACATCGGCGCTCTGCGCCGGGCTGTCGAGGGCTGAGCCTAAAGCGAAGGGGCGGCCCTGGTGGACCGCCCCGGCGCCCGGTGGCTTGACGCTTTTCTCAGAAAAGGTGCCGGAACAGCCAGAACAGGCCGCCAGCCAGGACGATGGAGGCCGGCAGCGTCAGTACCCAGGCCATGGCCATGTTGCGCACCGTCGACCACTGCAGCCCCGAACCGTTGGCCGCCATGGTGCCGGCCACGCCGGACGACAGCACGTGGGTGGTGCTGACCGGCAGGCCGAAGGCATCGGCGGCGCCGATGGTGGCCATGGCCACCAGCTCGGCCGAGGCGCCCTGGCCGTAGGTCAGGTGTTCCTTGCCGATCTTCTCGCCCACCGTCACCACGATGCGCTTCCAGCCCACCATGGTGCCCAGGCCGAGCGCGATGGCCACGCCCACCTTCACCCAGGTGGGGATGAAGCGGGTGGCGTGGTCGTAGCGGCCCAGCAGCTCCTTCAGCACCGGTTGGTCCGCGGCATCGATGGCCGGCGCGCCCGACTTCTGAATGATGCGCAGGGCCTCGGCCGACAGATAGATGTCGTTGCGAACGTTGCGCACCTTTTCCTGTGGCACCTGATCGACCGAGCCATAGGCGCGGATCTGGTCGGCGATGCTGGCCGTCAGGTCGTGGATGCCGCCCATGGTGCCGTCGGTCACCTGGCGGGTGCGGACGAAGTCCTCAACCGCGGCACGGGGATCGGCCGGGGTTTCCTTGACATAGTGGCTCAGCACCTCGCTGGCGCGGTCGAAGGTGGCGATGTAGGCCGGCGTGTCATGGATGGTGACGGCACGGTTCAGGGCATAGGCGGTGGGCACCGTGCCGATCAGGATCAGCATGATCAGGCCCATGCCCTTCTGCCCGTCGTTGGAGCCGTGGGCGAAGCTGACGCCGGAGCAGGTGAGCACCAGCAGGCCGCGGATCCAGGACGGCGGGGCCTTGTTGCCCTCGGGCGCCGTGAACAGCTTCTTGTCCTTGATCAGCGTGCGCATGATGACCAGCAGGGCGGCGGAGCAGAGGAAGCCCACCAGCGGCGACAGGATCAGCGACCAGCCGATCTTGGTGGCCTGGCCCCAGTCGACGCCGCTGGTGGCGGTGCCGGAGGTGGCCATCAGCTGGTTCATCAGGCCGACGCCGATGATCGACCCGATCAGGGTGTGGGAGCTGGAGGACGGCAGGCCCAGGTACCAGGTGCCCAGGTTCCAGATGATGGCCGCGATCAGCAGCGAGAACACCATGGCGAAGCCGGCGTCGCTGCCCACCTGCAGGATCAGCTCGACCGGCAGCAGCGAGACGATGCCGAAGGCGACGGCGCCGGTGGAGAACAGCACGCCGGCGAAGTTGCACAGGCCTGACCACACCACCGCCACGTTGGCCGGCAGGGAGTGGGTGTAGATCACCGTGGCCACGGCGTTGGCCGTGTCGTGGAAGCCGTTCACGAATTCGAAGCCCAAGGCGATCAGCAGCGCCACGCCCAGCAGCACGAAGGGCAGGACGGAGCGGGTATCGACCCCGCTGAGGTCACTGATCAGGTTGACCGCCATGTAGCCCAGGCCCACGGCCATCAGGGCCAGGAACAGCAGGGTCCCGTAGCGCGCGGCCGGGCCGCCGGAGGTTGCGACGGGGGAATTCACGGCTTCCGTATGCGCCATGGCGCCAGTCCTTCTTGAAAAAGCAGGTCGGGCACCCTAAGGCGCGAGTCATGACAACTTTATGTCGCAGGACCCACCATTTGGTTAATAAACGGCCGTTTCACCTTAACCATAAAGGTGTGGGTCTGCTGCCAGGACGCGCTAAACATCTTCTTAATCAATTAGTTACCAACCGGAAGCCATGAAAATCCTTTAATCGTTTTGCGCGTCCAAAAGGCGGCGGAGATCAAGCAGATCGCGAATATGAAAGCGCGCCCGGCCATCCCAGGCAACGCCGGGACGGAGACTCTGGACCGTGGGCATGCCCAGGCTGTTGCCGGCAGCGATTTCCGACTCTGGATTGTCGCCCACCACCAGGGCCTGGGCCGCCGGCACGCCGGACTGGTCCAACAGCATCCGGAACAGCGCGGCTTTGCCGGGGTGCCCCGTCTCATCAATGGCGTCGATGTGGACGCCCTTCATGTGGCGGGCGAGACCCAGCGCCCGCACCTTGCTCTCCTGCAAGCGGCGAAAGCCGGACGTGACGAGGTAAAGCGGCAGGCCCAACTCGGCCAACAAGGGCAGGTCGCCGTAGTCGGCCATGGCGCCCGTCACCTCCAGCCCCGCCGTCGCCGCCCAGGCGGCCTGGTGCATGGCGGGGCTGAAGCCGTGTGTCCGGCTGACCCAATCCAGAGGATGGCGCCAGATGTCGGCGAAGGCGGCATCCAGGGCGTCCGGGGCCAGGGTGCCGCCGTTGGCCGCCGTGATGGCGTCGAACACCGGTCGCATGAGCCCCACGCCGATGCCATCGGCCGGGGCCAGGCAGTTATCCAGGTCGAAGATGATGGTCCAGATCATACGGCGACGCTCCCCTGCCGGCGCGGCGGCGAACCGGGTCAGAACAGGTGGCGGAACAGCCAGAACAGGCCGCCGGCCAGGATGATGGAGGCCGGCAGCGTCAGCACCCAGGCCGTGGCCATGTTGCGCACCGTGGACCATTGCAGGCCGGAGCCATTGGCCGCCATGGTGCCGGCCACGCCGGACGACAGCACATGAGTGGTGCTGACCGGCAAGCCGAAGACGTCGGCGGCGCCGATGGTCCCCATGGCCACCAGCTGGGCGGAGGCGCCCTGGCCATAGGTCAGGTGTTCCTTGCCGATCTTCTCACCCACGGTCACCACGGTGCGTTTCCAGCCGACCATGGTACCCAGGCCCAGGGCGATGGCCACACCCACCTTCACCCAAGTGGGAATGTAGCGGGTGGCGTGATCGTAGCGGCCCAGCAAGTCCTTCATCACCGCGCGGTCGTCATCGTCAAGCAGGGGGAAGCCCTGCTTCTGCAGGCGGCGCAGCGCTTCGGCCGACAGGTACATGTCGTTGCGCATCTGGCCCTGCGCCACGCCGGACAGGGCGCCGGAAAATCGCAGCTGGTCGGCGATGCTGGCCGTCAACTCATGCAGCCCGCCCAGGGTGGCGCTGGTCAGGGCGCCGCTGCGGACGTAATCCTCCACCACCGCGCGGGGGTCGGTCGGCATGCGCTGGGCATGACGGCCCAGCACATCGCCGGCCCGGTCGAAGGTGGCGACATAGGCGGCCGTGTCCGCGGCGGTGATGCCCCGGTTCAGGCCATAGGCGGCCGGCATGGTGCCGATCAGGATGAGCATGATCAGGCCCATGCCTTTCTGCCCGTCATTGGAACCATGGGCGAAACTGACGCCGGAGCAGGTGAGCACCAGCAGGGCGCGTATCCAGGCGGGCGGCGGCCTCCGGCCCTTGGGCGCCTGGAACAGCGCCTTGTCCTTGATCAGGCCCCGCATCAGCATCAGCAGCGCCGCGGCGCAGACGAAGCCCACGATGGGGGAGATCAGCAGCGTCTGAATGATCTTCAGGGCTTGGCCCCAGTCCACGCCGCTGGCCGCGGCGCCGGGGGCGGCCATCAGCTGGTTCATGAGGCCGACGCCGATGATGGACCCGATCAGGGTGTGGGAGCTGGAGGACGGCAAGCCAAGGGCCCAGGTGCCCAGGTTCCACAGCACAGCGGAAATCAGCAGGGCGAAGACCATGGCGAAGCCGGCCTCGCTGCCCACTCGCAGGATCAGCTCCACCGGCAGCAGCGAGACGATGCCATAGGCCACGGCCCCGGTGGACAGCAGCACGCCGGCGAAGTTGCACAGGCCCGACAGCACCACGGCGGCATGCGCTGGCAGGGAATGGGTGTAGATCACCGTGGCCACGGCGTTGGCCGTATCGTGGAAACCATTCACGAATTCGAAGCCCAAGGCGATCAGCAGCGCCACGCCCAGTAGCACGAAAGGCAGGGCGGACGCCGTACCCATCCCGCGCAGGTCGGCCGCCACATTGACCGCCACATAGCCCAAACCCAGGGCCAGCACCGCCAGCAGCGCCACCGTCCCCAGCCGTGCCGCCAACCCGCCGGATACAGCGGGCAGGGGCGTCAGGGGGGATTCGTCCAGTGACGGCTGGAGGGCCTCAAGGTGCGCCATGGTTTCAGGCTCCGGTGCGTTAGCCGTTGGCAGCGCGCAACGGCGCCGGAAGATGGCTTAAGACGGGGCGCGTGGCCTTGATCGTGATCATCACGCCGCCTTGACCTTGCGGATGGTCGTCCAGGCGACCAGGCCCGGCAGGAAGACCACCAGGTCGCGCAGGCGGCGGGCGGCCGCCAGGGCCAGCGCGGCGGGCGCGTCCAGGCCCAGCGCGCCGCCCAGCAGCAGGAAGGCGCCCTCCTGCACCCCCAGGGCGCCGGGCACGACGAAGGCGGCGCTGCTGACGGCCTGGATCAGGCCCTCGATCACCAGCGCCTCGACCGGGCCCATGGGATGGCCCAGCGCCCACAGCGCCAGCCAGATCTCACCCGCCCCCAGGGCCCAGCCCAACAGCTGCCACAGGAAGCAGCCGGTGATGGCGCCGGTGCGGCGGTACATGGCCTTGGACGCGCGATCGATGCGGGCGCTGTGCGCCATGATGCCGGCCAGCCGCCCGGACGCCGCCTTGTCCAACAGTCCGGTGACCTTGGCAAACAGGCCGGCGCGCTGCACCAGGATGAACAGCGCCACCAGCGGCACCATGGCCAAAAGCCCCAGGGTCACCTGGCCGGCGATGCCCACGGGGCCCTTCAGCGCCACCAGCAGGCCCACCGCCAGCAGGGAGAAGCCCAGTTGGCTGAGGATAGAAATGGCCATGTCCACCACCAGGCTGGCGGCGGCGGGCGCGACGCGCACCCCATCCAGGCGCAGGATGCGGAAGGATACGATCTCCCCCCCGATGCGCGCCACGGGCAGCAGGCCGTTGACCGACTCGCGGATCCAGACATTGCGGGCCATGGCACCCAGCGAGGGGCGCGTGGCCCCGGGCAGCAGCACCTGCCAGGCGCGGGCGTTGGCCACCATGGGCACGGCATGGAACAGGCCCGCCGCCACCAGGCCCACGCCGGCCGTCTTCAGCAGGGCCCAGAGGGCGCTGGTGTCCTCGCGGGCGACCAGCACCACGGCCAGGACCAGCCCCAGCAGGGCGAACAGGCGGGCTGCCTTTTCCATCGGGTGCGGGCCTATTCCAGGGTGATGGGCAGATCGCGGAAGCCGCCGCGGGGAAAGGCGGCGGCCAGGGCGTTGACCTCGGGATCCAGCAAGGCGGCCAACTCATCGCGGTAACGATAACCGGGGGCGCCACCCGGCACGTCGTCGCTGACGGCGGGGTGCAGGTAGATTTCCGTGACGCCGGCCGGCAGGCGGGCCAAGGCGCCGCGCAGCTTCTCCGCCGTGACGGCACCGGTCCAGGCCAGGCCCAGCACCTGGTCCGGGGCGGCCAAGCCGGCGCGGCGCACCTTGGCGCGCAGCAGCTTGGCCCAGGGGCCGGTAATGTGGTGCAGACCCAGGTCGGCCTGGGGCGTCACCGCCCGGATGACGTCGGCGGGTTCCACCGGCACCCGCATGGCGCGGGCCCCGTGGCGCCGCGCCGCGTCCAGCAGGATGCGGCCGACGGTGGGATGCAGGTGATAGTGCTTGTGGGCGTTGACATGGTCCAGCGGCAGCCGGGTGGTACGGAAGGCCTGGAATTGCGCCTCCACCTCGGCTGCGACCTGGGCCGCGACCTTGGACCGGAAGAAGATGGACGCCCCGACCTTGGCCAGGTCGTTGCGGAACAGGCCGTCGGGCCCCACCAGGTCGGGAATCCGTTCAGGCGGCAGGAAGGGCTTGCCGTCCACCAGCACGACATGCAGGCCCACGGCCAGGCTGGGCTGGGCATGGGCCAGCGCCACCGCCGCGTCGGCGGCGGCCCCCGCCACCATCAGGCTGGCGGCGGTCAGGATGCCATTGAGGTGAGCGTCGATGACGGCGGCATTGACGGCGGCCGACAGGCCGAAGTCATCCGCCGTAACGATCAGGCGCCGCCCCGATCCCCCATTTCTGGGGGTCGCGGCGGCGCCCGGCGTGGATACGGACATGGGAACGTGTGTCCTGAACCCGAGGTGATAAGCACCGCATTGATCCTTTGTGATTTCTCGCCAAGGATCAATGCCGGCGGCGACTGCCGCCGCGCCGCTGCTGCGGCGTAAGCCAAGCCGGCGGAGCCGGCGCCCGGCGCTTGAGGGCCGGCGTCAGGCGGCGTTGCGGCGTTCGCGCAGGAACTGCCAGAACTCCACACCCTCGCGCAGGCGGCGCTTCATCATATCCCGGTCACGGACCATCTCGCCGACGATGGAGGCGATCTTGCCGCTGCGGAAGTAGAACTTCTTGTAGAAGGTCTCGACCGAGCCGAAGATCTCGGAGTGGCTCAGGTGGTCGTAATGCAGCGGGGCGATCTGCACGCCGTGCTCGTCCACCAGCTCGGCGTTCGCGTCGTCCAGCCAGCCATTCTCGATGGCCTGCTGGTACAGGAAGGTGCCGGGGTACGGGGCGGCCAGCGAAACCTGGATGGTGTGCGGGTTGATCTTCGCCGCCCACTTGATGGTTTCCTGGATGGTTTCCTTCGTCTCACCGGGCAGGCCCAGGATGAAGGTGCCGTGGATCTGGATCCCCAGCTCATGGCAGTCCTTGGTGAACTTCTCAGCCACCTCGACGCGCATGCCCTTCTTGATGTTGTGCAGGATCTGCTGATTGCCGGACTCGTAGCCGACCAGCAGCAGGCGCAGGCCGTTGTCGCGCAGCACCTTCAGCGTCTCACGCGGCACGTTGGCCTTGGCGTTGCACGACCAGGTGATGCCCAGCTTGCCCAGTTCCTTGGCGATGGCCTCGGCGCGCGGCAGGTTGTCGGTGAAGGTGTCGTCGTCGAAGAAGAATTCCTTCACCTGGGGGAAGTTCTTCTGCGCCCACGCGATCTCTTCCACCACATGACCGACGCTGCGGGTGCGGTAGCGGTGACCGCCCACGGTCTGCGGCCACAGGCAGAAGGTGCAGCGCGACTTGCAGCCGCGGCCCGTGTAAATGCTGAGGTAGGGGGCCTTCAGGTAACCGATGAAGTAGTTCTCGATCACCAGGTCGCGCTTGTAGACCGGCGACACCCACGGCAGAGCGTCCATGTTCTCGAGGATCTCGCGGTCCTCGTTATGGACGATCACGCCCTCGGAATTGCGGAAGGACAGGCCCTTGATGTCCGACCACTTCTTGCCATCGGCCACGTCCTTGATGGTGAAGTCGAATTCGTTGCGGGCGACGAAGTCGACGATGGGGGCCTGGGCCAAGCTCTTGTCCGCCTCGACCGCCACCTTAGCGCCAATCAGGCCGGCCTTCAGGTTGGGGTTGACGGCCTTCAGCGCCTCGATCGTCGCCACGTCCGACTTGAACGACGGGGTGGAGGTGTGCAGCACCACCATGTCGAAGTCTTTGATCTGGGCCGTGATTTCGGACAGCTTGGTCTTGTGCGGCGGGGCGTCGATCAGCTTGCTGTTCTCGATCAGCGCCGCCGGCTGGGCCAGCCACGTCGGATACCAGAAAGACTTGATCTCGCGGCGCGCCTGGTAGCGCGAACCGGCGCCGCCGTCAAAACCGTCGAAAGAAGGCGCCTGAAGAAATAGCGTCCGCATCATGACCCACCATTTTCGCCGACCGGCACCATTGTGCCGTCGGATTTGACCGAAAAGCGCTGTCCGCGCCAACTCACACGTCGAATGCCAAAGCTGGCAACGAACACCAAAAATGACAAGACGTCTCTGATCAATCCAGGCCATCGCGGCCGGGACCGTGTGATCCGTGCATCAATCGTCACCTGAAGCACGAGACGGGCGGCGACCGCAAGCCCCAGCAGCAGCAGGGACCACGCATGCCAGCCCGCGAAAATTGCGCCGATGAGCGCCAAGGGCACCGGATGGGTGACAATGGAGCCGGCGTAGCCCCCGGGGTCCAGGCCCCGGATGGTGCGGGCCCAGCGCAACTCATGAGTCAGCACGGCGCCCAGGTTGGACTCGGGTGACAGGTGCCCCACCACAAACGGCGGCACCGCCACGGCCAGCCCCAGCGCGCGCACCGCCATGCCCATGGCATGGTCGTCCGCCAGGATGTCACGGAACGCGGCGAAGCCGCCGATGCGCGCCAGCGTCTCATCCGTCAGGGCGATGGTGGAGCCGAAACACGGCTTGGCCAGCCCCAGGCGCAGCCCGACCAGCACGTTGGGCAGGAAATGGTGATCCACGGCGCGGGCCGCCTGGTCCTGCCAGAAGCAACCGGCATCCACCGGATCACCCCGGTAAAGACAGGTGACCAGGCCCACGCCCGGGCGCGACAGCGCGCTCACCACCTGCGCCAGGTAATCGGGACCCACGGCGATGTCGCTGTCGGCCAGCACCAGCACCTCATGCCGGGCGATCGCCATCATGTTGATGACGTTGGAAATCTTGGCATTGGCGCCATGGCGGGTAGTGTCGACCACCAGGTCCAGGCGCACCGGGCCGCCTGCCGCCTCAAGCTCGGCGATCAGGTCCGTCACGATGGCGATGGCGGGGTCGTCATGGGCCTGGACACCGCACACCACCTGCACCGGCCCCGCGTATTCCTGAGTGGTCAGCGCCCGAAGGCGGGCCGCCAGCCCCGGCTCCGCCCCGTGCAGGGGCCGCAACACCGTCACCGCCGGGGCGGCCTCGCCTAATCTTTCCCCATCCCCGCCTTCCGCATCCGTGCGCGTCGCGAAGAAGCGCCGGGCGCTGTCCGCCGCCGCCAGGGTATAGAGCGTACCGACCGCGGACATCGCCCCAAACCCCCAGCCCAGGGTGTCGGTCAACAGGGCGCCCAGGGCGTCGGTGGACGAGAACGGCATGCCGTGCGGAACTCTCAAATAGAAGCGGACCGGCGACCCGGTCCGATGATGTCTCTGTGCCCGTGGTCTTAACGTAAGCGCGCCGCACACGCCAGCGAACGTCACCGCGGCGCGGGTTACCGCTGCATTGCGATACACCGAACGCGAATGCGCATCCTGTGACGGCGGACATAGCCCCT
Organism: Nitrospirillum amazonense; assembly: GCF_007828035.1. Lineage (GTDB taxonomy): Bacteria > Pseudomonadota > Alphaproteobacteria > Azospirillales > Azospirillaceae > Nitrospirillum > Nitrospirillum amazonense. The sequence continues at coordinate 367,271 of NZ_VITV01000007.1, forward strand.
ACCGTCACACGCGTTATTGCCTTTGCCGATCATCCATCGACCGGCATATTGCGTTGCACGCTCCGATATTACACTTCGGGAGTGCATTTCCAATCATGGTGGTCGACACCATCCTTTGTTATCCAAAGTGTCGCACCCTGGCGTCGCAGCCCAACCGGGCAGGCGGCGCGGTCCCCGGTTCCGCATCCCGCAGGAAAGTATGGCCAGCATGATCAGACAGTCCCGCGCGGCCCTGGCCGCCTGCCTCCTGATGGGCTTCATGCTCGCCGGCTGCGCCGCGCCGCCCAATGGCGGCCGTGACGAGCTGGGCGTGGTGGAGCCCTGGGATCCGATGGAGAACGTGAACCGGGTCACCTTCGACGCCAACATGTGGCTGAACGACAACGCCATCGGCCCGGCCGCCCAGGCCTATCGCTGGGCAGTGCCGGAGTATGTGCAGCTGCGCCTGCGCCACGGAATCGAGAACCTGGGTGAGCCGCTGATCTTCGGCAACGATCTGGCCCAGGCGCGCATCAAGGCGGCCTTCACCACCTTCTGGCGATTCGTCTTCAACAGCACCATCGGCCTGGCGGGCATGTACGACGTGGCGACGGACATGGGGCTGACGCGGCAGACGGGCGACTTCGGCCAGACCCTCTATGCCTGGGGCGTGCGGCAGAGTCCTTATTTCGTGCTGCCCCTGCTCGGGCCGTCCACCGTGCGTGATGGCGTGGGCGTGGGCGTGGAGTTGTGGGCCGACCCCACCGGCCGCTTGTTCGACCACGCCGACGGCGGCGACGCCAACTACGCCATAGGCGTGGTGGGTGGCCTGGACAAGGCCCGCAACCTGGAAACCCTGGATGAGTTGCGCAAGGGCACCATCGACTTCTACGCCCTGCTGCGCAGCGTGTGGCTGCAGAACCGGCAGGCCGCGCTGGATGAGTCCATCGGCGTGACCACCAACAACATGCCGGCGATTCCTTAACGATGCCCTCAGGCGGCGGGCGGGCCCATCCGGGCCCTTGCCTTCCTCGGCTCGCGCCCTGCGGTGCTCGCTCCGGCGGACGCGGTCGCGTCCTGCTGGTTCCTAAACGATGCCCTCAGGCGGCGGGCGGGCCCATCCGGGCCCTTGCCATCCCCGGTTCCCAGCCTGCGGTGCTTGGCATACAGCGGCGGTCGCGTCCGAACGGCATGAGCGCCCGGCGGGGAAAGTCGGACTTATAAGCAAGAAAAAGGCCCGGCCTCCCCCATGGAAGACCGGGCCCGATTCCTGACGGCGTCGTGAGAGGCTCAGGCGCCGGCCAGCAGTTTTTCCGCCTGCTGCTGCAACCCCTGGATCAGGGCGTCGGCGCCGCCTTGCTGGACGGCGGCGGAGAACTCCGAGCGCCGGGTGGCCAGCTGGCTGATGGTGCCATTGAGATAAACATCGACGATGCGCGTCTGGTCGCCCTGGCCGCGCATCAGGTAGTTCAGCGGTACCGGCGGCTGGCCATTAGGGGTCAGCTTGGTTTCGACGATCTTGTCGGCCCCGCGCGTCTGGGGCGTGGGATCGACGTCGAAGACCTCGCCATTGAAACCGTCGAACTGGTTGGCGTAGGTCGCCACCGTCACCTTGGTGAAGGCGTCGATGGCGCCCTTCTGCTGGTCCGGCGTGAACTTCTCCCACGCAGGGCCAACGGCCAGGCGGGTCATGGTCGCCAAGTCGAACGTCGACTTGATCACCGGGTCCAGCTTTTCCGCGCGGCCCTTCACGCCCAGCTGCTTCGCCTGCTTCATGCAGCTCAGCAGCGTGTCGTAGAAGCCCTTGACCTTGGCCACCGCCGGATCGGCGGCTTCCGCCGTCGCAGCGGCCTGCTGGGCCAGGGCCGGCAGCGCCGTGCCGGTCATGGCCAGGGCCACGAAGGCCGCGGCGATGGCTTTACCCTTGAACGCGGTGACCTTGGTCGTCATGCGGTCCTCACCTGAGCGTTGGCCCCCAGCGCCTTGAGCACGGTATCGACGATGCCGGTGGCGTTGAGGCCGGCCTCGTCATACTGCTTGGCCGGGTTGTCGTGTTCCTGATAGCGGT
>NZ_VITV01000008.1 GCF_007828035.1 Nitrospirillum amazonense
GATTTGATGTCGTCGCCGATGATGGGCAGGTTGCGGGCCTTGAAGCGGTCGGCGAAGGCTTTGTCGCTGGCGATGAACACCGGCATGTTGTTGATGAAGGCGACGCCGGCCTCCAGCGCGCATTCCGCGTAGAAGCGGGCGGCCTGTTCGGAGCCCACGGGCATGTAGTTCAGCAGGACCTCGGCGCCGGTGCGCTTCAGCTCGGCGACGATCTCCTCCTTGCTCAGCTCGGCCGCGTCGGCGCGCACGAAGGTGCGGTCTTCCGAATAGTCCGCCATGTGGTCGGAGATGCCGTCCAGCACCTGGCCCATCTTGACGGTCACGCCGCTGTCGGGAATGTCGGCCTGGAAAACCTTGGTGCAGTTGGGCTTGGCGAAGATGGCGCGATGGACGTCGGTGCCCACCTTGCGCGCGTCCACGTCGAACGCGGCGACGACCGCGATGTCGCAGGGCAGGAAGCCCCCGATCTCACGATGCATCAGACCAACCACACCGTCGCGGCAGCGCTCAGGGGTGTAGTAATGAATGCCCTGGATCAGCGCGCTCGCACAGTTTCCGATGCCTGCGATGGCAATACGGATTTTGGCCCTCTGCATGACGTAACCTGTGAGTTGCTAGTTGCAAAAAAACTTCGGCACCCCGCCGGACCTCGGTCACAGACCGTGCCATCGTGTCCGCGCTAAGGAGCTTGGCATGTACAGGTAACGATAGCGCATGACATAGATCGGAAACAGCATTGACATTAACCTGCAAAGCCACTTGCCCATCTACCGGGGCGCCGGGCCGGCCACAAGCGCCGCGTTCGGCGCATCAGCCTCAACGACGGCACATTTGCCTTTCTGTCATCAATTTGCATACCTGTTTTCAAATCCCCTCGGCGTAAAGCCATAGAGAGTTAGGGTTACACGTAAAAATGACGTCTCCGACGCCCTCCCACCATCCCGGGCTCCCGACTCGCCATGCGGATTTCCTGTCCGTGGCCGACGCGCTGGATTACGCCGCCCAGGGCCCTACGGGTTACAATTTCTATTCCGGCAAGGGTGTCCTCAGCGAGGCCTTGCCCTACGCCACGCTGCGGGAGCAGGCGATCGATCTGGCCCGCCGCCTGTTGGGCATAGGCCTGGAACCCGGCGACCGCGTCGGCCTGATCGCGGAAAGTGATGGTGATTTCGTCCGCGCCTTCTTCGCGTGCCAATACGCCCGGCTGGTACCGGCGCCCATGCCACTGCCCTCGGCGTTCGGCGGCAAGGATACCTACATCGCCCATATCCGGCGCATGCTGGAAAGCTGCGGTGCCATCGCCGCCTTCGGGCCGGCCATGCTCAACGACTGGCTGGCCCAGTCGGTGGAGGGCCTGGACCTCAAGATTTCCGGCACCTTGGCCCTGCTGGACGACGTGGCGCCGTACGCCGGCGACCTGCCGGCACAGTCCGCCGACAGCATCAGCTACCTGCAATTCTCATCGGGCAGCACACGCTTCCCCATGGGCGTCGCCGTGACGCAGCGCGCCTTCCTCAGCAATGCCGCCCACGTGGGCCGCACCGGCCTGGCCATCGACGACGGCGACCGCTGCATTTCCTGGCTACCCTTTTACCATGACATGGGCCTGGTCGGATTCCTGCTGATCCCCATGGCGTGCCAGGTGTCGGTGGACACGCTGCCCACCCGGGAATTCGCCCGCCGCCCCCTGATGTGGCTGGATCTCATCAGCCGCAACCGCGGCACCATCTCCTACAGCCCATCCTTCGGGTATGAGTTGTGCGCCCGCCGGGCGGAGACGTTGTCGACCGAGGGGATCGACCTTTCCAGCTGGCGCAGCGCCGGCATCGGCGGCGACATGATTCGTCCGCATGTGCTGGCCAACTTCGCGTCGCGCTTCGCCGCCAACGGCTTCGACGCCCGCGCCTTCGTGCCCAGCTACGGCATGGCCGAGGCGACGCTAGCCCTGAACTTCACGCCCAAGGGCCAGGGCGTGCGCCACGACGTGGTCGACAGCATCCTGCTGGAGAGGGAACACCGCGCTGTGCCGGCCGCGCCCGGCGCCGAACGCAGCCGCACTTTCGTGCTCTGCGGCCACATCCTGCCCGACCACACCATCGAGGTGCGCGACGGCGCCGGCCAGCCGCAGCCGCCGCGCCACGTCGGGCGTATCTTCGTCCGCGGTCCCAGCCTGATGAGCGGCTATTTCGACGCACCGGAGGAAACCGCCCGGGTCCTGGACGAGGACGGCTGGCTGGATACCGGCGACCTGGGCTACCTGCTGGATGACCAGATCGTCCTGACCGGGCGGGCCAAGGACCTGATCATCGTCAACGGCCGCAATCTGTGGCCGCAGGATCTGGAGTGGACGGCGGAGGCGGAAATCACCGCCCTGCGCAGCGGCGACGTCGCGGTCTTCTCCGTCGACAGCGGTGACGAGGAAGAGGTAGTGGCGCTGGTGCAGTGCCGCAGCCAGGACCAGGCCGCACGGGACGCCTTGGCCGGCGAAATCAGCCAGGTCTTCCGCAGCCGCTATGGTGTGCTGGTCCGCGTTGTCCTGGTGCCGCCGCACAGCCTGCCGCAGACCACGTCGGGCAAGCTCAGCCGCAGCCGGGCGAAGGCTCTGTATCAGGCGGGCGACATGCCCATCCTGGGCGTCTCCGCGCCGGTGGAGCCCGTCCCGGCATGAACGGGCGGCCCATCGTCGCTGTCACGGGCGCGACGGGCTTTCTCGGGCTGCATCTGGTCGCCACCCTGGCGCGGTCGGGCGCACGGTTGCGGATATTGGCCCGCCGGCCGCCGGACCACCCGTTCTGGGCTGGCCTGACCTTCGAGACCGTCCGGGGCGGGCTGGAGGACCCCGATGCTTTGGCGCGGCTGGCCGAGGGGGCGCAGGTGCTGATCCACGCCGCCGGCCTGATCAAAGCGCCGGACCGGAACGCCTTCATGGCAACCAACCGGGACGGCACCGCCCGGATGGCATCGACATTGCGCCGCCTGGCGCCCCAGGCCCACCTCATCGTCGTCTCCTCCCTGGCTGCGCGTGAGCCGCAGCTGTCGGACTACGCGGCCAGCAAGCGGGCGGGTGAGGAGGCGGCACACCAGGCTTATGCGGATGCGCCGGGGCAACTGGCCGTCCTGCGCCCGCCCATGATCTACGGTCCCTGGGACCGGGAGACGCTGACGATTTTCAGAACGGCGTCACGGCCGATCATCCCGCTGGTGAGCGACGGGCGCCTGGCAGCGGTCCACGTCAGCGACGCGGCCGGGGCCTTGAGCGCTATCGCGACCGGCACCGGGGCCCCCTGTGGCGGCACCTACGCCTTGGCCGACACCGAGCCGGCCGGGTATGCCATGGCCGAGATGATGCGGCAGGCCGCCCTGGCCGTGCGCGGCGACGCGCGGCCCCGATTCCTGCGGGTGCCCAGCCGCCTGCTGCTGGCGGCCGGACAGGCCTCATCCTGGTGGGGAAGGGTGCGCGGCGCCGCCCCCATATTCACCACGGGCAAGGCGCGGGAGATCCTGCACCCCGACTGGACGGTCACGCCCGACGAGTTGCTGCCCGCAGCGGTATACCAGCCCGCCGTAAGCCTGGCGCAAGGGTTCCGCGACACCGTCGGCTGGTACAGGTCTGCCGGCTGGCTGCCGTAAGCCGTTTCAGAGCGCCTTCTCATAGATGCGGTAGGTTTTGTAGGCCACGCCGCCCAGGCTTTCGTTGATGCGGCGCATGGGCATGTTGTTCTCCAGAATCCACGACAGCTCGATGTGCTGGAAGCCCATGGCCGCCGCGTCGGTGCGCACGGCGTCGATCAGCAGGAAGGGCAGCAGGCTGCCGATCATGCCCTGGGACGCGGCCTTGCGGATGCCCATCAGCGGCACGCGCGCGGTCTTGAGGCCGGCGACCTTCAGCCGCCACAGCAGCTTGGCCCAGCCCAGGGGCAGCAGCTTGCCGTTCAGGTCGCGGATGGCCTCGTTCAGGTTGGGCAGGCAGACGATGAAGCCGACCGCCTCGCCATCCTGCTCCACGAACCGCACCAGGCGCGGGTTCAACAAGGGCTTCAGCGACTTGGCCAGATAGTCGGTCTCCACCTCCGTCAGGGGGACGAAGCCCCAATTGTCCCGCCAAGCGTCGTTGAAGATGGAGGTGACGGCCTTGATCTCGTCATCGTAGCGCTTGAAGTCCATGCGCCGTACCGTGACGCCCTTGGGCAACGGCCGGTCGATCAGGCGGCGGGCGCCGGCGGGCAGATCCTTGGTGATGTCGTAAAGATAGGCGTAGACGTCCTTTTCCTTGCGCAGGCCCTGCTCTTCCAGGCGGGGGCCCAGGTAGGGCTTGTCGTGCCCCATGAGCAGCATGGGCGGCGTGCCGAAGCCGTCGACCAGCAGGCCGATCTCCTCATTGATGTTGAGGTTCAGCGGGCCCTGCATGCGAGTCATGTCGCGGGCCCGTAGCCAGTCGGCGGCCACGTCCAGCAGGGCCTTGATGATTGCCGGATCGTCCTCCGCGGCGATCAGGCCGAACTGCCCGGTCCCGTCCGGCCGCAACTCCAAGGCGTGATGGTCGATCTGGGCGCTGATCCGACCCACGTCCCGGCCGTCCTTCCGGGCCAGCCAGAACTGCACGTCGGCGTGGCCGAAGAAGGGGTTCTTGGCCGTCAGCGCCTCCTTACGCTCCAGATGCAGCGGCGCGATGTAGTGCGGATCGTCCTTGTGCAGCCTTTCGGGCAGGCGGATGAAACGGTCGAGAAGGGCGGGCCCCGTCACGGGGACAATGTCGATCGCGGTCACGAGGCCGCACCACCTGTTTCAGAAGTTGCGAACGCGGTTGGCGGACGATCACGCGGCGGCGAGCCGGTTACCTCCATCACCCAGGGATAACGGCGGGCCTCGTCAAGGTCATAGCCGAGGTTGAAGACCGTGGCGCTTTTCGGGCAGTCGCGGGCCGAGGCGAAATAGGTGCCGAACAGCCGGTCGGGCGTGAAGCTGACGATACCCAGGTTGGTGTCCTCATTATGGAAATGATGGATCAGGTGATCGCGCTTCAGCTTCTGGATGAAGCGGCTCTTGGGCTTGTAGTTCAGGTGCTGGATGCAGTGGATGAATTCATAGACGCAGGTGGTGGCCAGGCCAGTCGCCAAGGCGGCGCCAGCGGCCGGCCAGCCGCCGACGACATAGCCGACCGGCATGGACACCAGGGCGATAGTCGGCAGCGTGTTGGCGGGTGAGCCGAACAGGACCTCCAGCAGGTGAGGATCCTGGTGGTGGTCGAAATGGATGCGCTTCCACAGGCTGGCCGACCATTTCATCCGGTACAGCCAGCGGCCGTGCAGGATGTAGCGATGGATCAGGAACCAGGCCATGGGATAGACGAAGAAAACCGCCAGGACGGCCAGCGCCGGCCCCTGCCAATTCCGCGCCGTGACGATGGTGTAGGCTGCGGCGGCCACGGCCAGCAGGCCGTAGATCTGGATCGCCGGATAGGTGAGATACGCCCGCCAGAGATCCGCCAGGGTCATGCGGCCGAGATCGTAACTGCGCCCATGCCAAGCGCGACCCCAGGCGAGTTTCTGTGCCATTTCCTTAACCTCAAAGTCCCCAACGCCTTTTACCCATGGCGCCCGGCCTAGTTCTAGTGATGAATTTGCCGGGGGTAAATCCCCGCATCCATCGCAGCGGCGCCGCATATGCGCTATGGGCGGCATCACAGCCGGCCAGGTTGTGCGTCGCCGCCGGCTGAGCGGGAGGCTCGCCGGATTGGCTCGGCAATGACCTGGGTGCATGTTGGCGATGGAGGCGTGCTGCGGGGCGCATCAGCTGGGGCGGCGGTTGGCCGCGCAGGGGGCAGGAGGTCTGGCTGATGGCGCGCCTGCTGATGTGGAAGCACATGCTATGCCGACCGGCGTCCAAGCCGCGTGCCGATTACACCGGCACCTCTCAGTATATCAGTTCACTCCCGGAAGGATAAGAGTAACAGAAGCGCGCATGGTTGTAGGCGACGGCTCGCGCTTCGTCCGGCGACTCCATCTTGGACAATCCATAAACGCGGGTGGTATCGAGTAATCGATAGCGGGCGCCGTGTGGTGTTTCGTGCAGTGCCACCAGCGATTTTGAAACCAGGTTGGCTAGGATTCTCACCACCGAATGCCTGTCAGAATTATCCCTGTCAGAATTATCAAGGCAGGCGACGGCGATCGCGGCATCCAGGGTGAAGTAACCCACGAAAATGGAAATTCGACGGAGCACGGCCCGTTCCGGTTCATTCAGTAGTTCGTAACTCCAGTCGAGGGCGGCGCTCAAGGTCTGGAGCCGGAGCGGCGCCGTCCGCCGGCCTTCCCACAGCAGGCGAAAATGCCCATTCAGAAGGGCCGCCGTTTGCCTGATGCCATAGGCAGGAACACGACCCGCCGCCAGTTCCAGGGCTAGGGGGATGCCATCGAGCTTGCGACATATTTCGCCGACCAACGGCGTGTCTTCGTCCGACAACTGAAAGCCCAGTTGATTGGCCTGGACACGATCAATGAAAAACTCCACCGCCGAGTAGCATAATGCGGCTTCACTTGATGAAGGGAGGGTCGGGGGCGGGCACGCCAGCGGAAATAGCCGGAAGACATGTTCCCCTTCCGCCCTCAACGATTCCCGGCTTGTCGCCAAGATGCTCAGTTCGGGAAGGCAGCTGAATAGCTTTTCCGCGAGGTCGGCAACGAAATCTATGACGTGTTCACAGCTATCAAGAATTAACAACATTCTGCGATCGCGGAAAATCGCGAGAAGGTGTTCCAACCGATAATCAACCGGCAAGGAATGTCCGGCGGCCGCAGCAATGGCGGCAGGGACCAAAGCGTCGCCGTTGAGGGCGCCGAGTTCGACAAATGCGACACCGTCAGGAAAATATTCGAGAAGGTCGTGGCCCAATTTGACCGCCAGCGTCGTTTTCCCGATGCCGGGCGGCCCGACCAGCGTCAGGAAGCGGCGAGCCAGCAGTTCGCTGCCGGCGTCCACGACCGTTGCGTCGATGCCGATGACGCGGCGCGTTCTAAGCGGGAGCTGGGGCACCTGTACGGCTGTTGCGCCCAGGGGTGCATTGGGAGACGGTGTCGCCGTGGCCGTGAAACAATAGCCGCGCCCCGCCACAGTCGTAAGGTACCTGCCATCCTGGGCGCTGTCGCCGAGTGCTTTGCGCAGCGCGACGATATGGAACCGCAGGTTCCCTTCTTCGACGATCACGCCCGGCCAAACGACACGGGTGAGTTCGGCCTTGCTGACCACTTGGCCGCAGCGTGCGGCCAACGCAAAAAGAACGTCGAGTGCCCGCCCACCCAGCGGAACGAGCTTGCCATCCCGCTCCAGGCGCCTCTCGGCGCGCGACAGGCGGAAAGGGCCGAAATGCAAGTCGTCACTGGTGCCCTGATCTTCAGGGCTGGCAACTGCAAGTGGAGATGCGAACGCCATCATATTGTCCTCTTGCAGCTTGAGGTAGCATTCGCGGAAATAAAGCTGACACATAGCATGCGCTACATGGGCCTTGTGGATCGGGCATCCGGAATTTGAATGGGGTGTCAATCAGATGGGCAAGCCTATCAGCTTGGTTTATCAGAAAGATTGAAGCTTATTGGCCGCTTGGTCTCAAATTGCGGTGGGCGCGGCCGTTAGCTCAAGGCGCACGTGGACGCGGCAACGAAGGCGGCCGCGATAAAACTGGCTATGTCTTCCCGCTCGTGGACTGGCTGGTAAAACGGGATACCTCGAAGTGCATATCCATTAGGGCGGTCGGCATCACAGTAGAACGCGGTTGCAGACTTCTCCGGAAAAAGCAAAAGTCGTCGAAGAAACGCAGATTGGCGTACCGCGGCGTTGGATCCTGTGCATTCCCAAACGCCTGTTTGGAAGCGCAGCAGTAAGATTAATTTTAAATCCGCTCGCTAAACTTCAACTGATTCCGCCCTGCCATGCGGGCAGGTTCGCGGTAAGGACCCCGTTAATGTCGGCTAAACAATATCAGCAGGCGGTCAATTTCGAGCAGGCGCGACAGCAGCTCAGCGATCGCCCCTTGCGTGCCACCAGCGCCGGCCGGTTATGGGAAGGTATTTCTTTGGATGAGTATGCCGACTATTATATGGATGGCAGCCAGTTCATGCCGCCACGCGACCATCATATTGTTACCGTCTCGCTCGGCCGCTCGTCAGACGTTCTGCAAGAACGGCTCGGTAAGACCTTTGAAAGTCCAAGCCTCTTCGGCGAAGCCACGATGATGCCCGCCGGATATGAAACCCGTTTCCGTGGCCTGTTACCTCGGCATATCAGAATTGGCCTGATGCCGGAGCAGTTGATAGAAGCAGCTGATGCCTGCAGGCGTATCGGGACAGCATCCAAGCCTCGCTTCCTCAGCAATTTTCGGGTGCGGGATCCGTGGCTCGTTCACATGGGCGAAATGCTGTCGCTGGAGTTGGGGCGGGCTCCGCATCCAGCACAAGACCTCCTGATTGAGTCGCTGTCCGTGGCGCTGTCAGTCCACCTGGTCCGCGGCTACAGTGCCGACGTACATGAAAGCGCCCCGCCTGCGGCGATGCTATCCTCGGCCGCTATGAGACGCGCCTTCGCCTATGTCGAAGATCGGGGGATGGAGAAGATTTCTCTCGCTGAACTCGCCGAAGCGGCAGGTGTGAACCGGTTTCACCTGGTCAAGATCTTTAAAAAAGAAGTGGGCATGTCTCCAATGAGATACTTGGAGCGGTTGAGAATCGAGCGAGCGAAGGAGCTGGTCCGGGCCGCAGAACTGCCGCTTGCGGATATCGCCTACGCGGTAGGCTTTTCCGACCAGAGCCATTTCACGCGCCGCTTCCGCCATCATGTCGGCTGCACGCCGGCGGCGTATGCGCGGGAGAATGGGCGACGTTTTCTGCCGGTCAACTCCAACTAACTGATTTTATTGTGATGGAAACGACCGTAATGCGCCGCGTCGGCGCGCGATTGATTCCTTTCATGGCATTGAGCCAGTCGCGAAGGCTAGTGCCGCGGCCGCGGTGAAAACATTGGCATGGGCATCTTCCTTGTCCGACTGGGCGCGGGCAAGGGACGTTTCCGATGTGACCAGGTCGGTGTAAGTCCCGACGCCATGACGATAAGCTTCCAGGGCGGACTCATAGGCCGTCTGGGCCGCCTTGGTGAGGACCACGGCGGCCTGGTATTCGGCGAAGCTGGTCGTCAGCGCGTCATAGGCATCGATCACTTTTTTGGACGCGGCGTCGCGGGTTCGGTCGAGTTCCCAATTGGCGGTGGCCAGTTCGGAATTGGCTTGCGCCACCTTGGCGTCCCGCACGCCGCCGTCATAAAGCGGCAGGCTGATCCTCAGCAGAATGGAGGAGCCGGGAAGATTGACGGTGCTGTAGGGACGGCCCTGCGAACTCAACTGGCCGATGTTTTCATAGATCTTGGTATCGATCCCCACGGTCGGATAGTAGGTGGCCTTCGCTGACCGAATGCGCCCCTCGGCAGCCCGAACCTTTCCCAAGGCGGCCAGCATGTCGGGACGGGCATTCAATGCCTCATGGATCATCTGCTCGACATCCCCCGAGGGCAGCGCCGGCAACGGCAATTCCGAACTATCGGTGGTTTGCAGCGGCTCTGACGGCGGCAGGCCCAGGCTGACCATCAGTGCCGTGTAGGCGGCGCGCTCCGCGCCACGGGCCCGTTCAAGATTGAACCGTGTCTGGGCCGTTTCCCGTTCCGCCTGATGCAGGGCCACCACGGTGGCCAGGCCATTGCTCTGCTTCCCTTGGGTCGCCTCCTGCACCACCAGCGCGTTATCCAAAGCCTTCTGCGCCACTTTGAGCCGGCCACGGGTGGCGCCGAGGGCGAAATAGTCGCGGCTCACTTCATAGATCAGCCGCTGGTGGACGCCGTTGAAGGCGACATTGGAAACGAACGAATTGGCTTTGGCCTCGTCAACGGCGCCGGCACGCTGGCCGAAATCGAACAACAGCCATTTGGCGGTCAGCGCCGGAACCAGCTCTCGGCTGTTGCTGGTGAAATACCCTTTCGGGATCAAAGACGTGGGGGCCGGCAGCGGTGTGTGCTGGAAGCCGCCGATCGCCTCCGCCGAAATCTGCGGCAGGTAGGCGGCTTCGGCAAGGCCAACCCCCAACGCCGCCTGGCGGGCCCTTTCCCAGGCGATGCGCGTGTCGGGATTGTTCCGCTGGGAAAGGTCGATCAGGGCCGGCAGATCGTAGCGCCGGGATGGGTCGATCATCACCGGTGACAGAACGACCTCCGTAGCCTCATGGCGCACGATTGACCCTTGTGCCGGCTGGGCCGAATAATCCGTCGGTAGCAGAATGGGGCGATCCGGACTGGACGGAGCCAGGTCCAGCCTGTCCGTGGCACAGGCGGAAGCAAGAAGGGGACAGAGTAGAAGGGCAGTGCGGAGGTACAGCACGGCTGTCAACTCCTGGCGTCGGTTGCGAGGGCGATTTGCTGCAGGAGCAATTTGCGGGCTTGTAGGGCGATGCGATCATCCGCTGGGGTCACCGCGAGCAAGCCGTCGAGATCCGCAGCTGCCTGGTGTGGCGGTGGCTGGACAGAGGCGCCACCCGCAACCCGGTCGGCGCTGGCGATTAGCCAATCCGCGGCGGCGGCATCGGCTGGTGCGGCAGCGGGACTTGCGGCCTGATCGGCAATGGTGAAGGTCGCCGCGGCGATCCGGTCGAGCGAGCCGAGGGTCAACACTTCATGCTTCTGGAGCGCACGCTCCGGAAGCGCCTTCAGTTCAAACAAGGCAAGGCCGGTGAAGCGGTGGGCGGCCCCCAGCGCCCGCAGCGCGGCCAGCCGGGTACCTGGCGTACCGGAACTCAACAGTCGGGCCAAGGCGCGCAAGGCCTCGGCTATAGAGCTTCGGACCCGGTCCGTGGCACTGACCGGCCACAACAGGCTGAAAACGAGGGACATCACCACGTTGCCAAGCAGAATGCCGGCGATGCGATCGCGCGGAATCGTGAGATCGGTTGACGGGGCATAGCCCTGCAGCACGGTGAGGAAAAAGGCGAAGGCCAGCTGCATGCCGGCGTAGGAAAGCCTGTCGCTGCTGGTTGAGATCCAGGCCCCCAGCGCGGAGCCACCCAGAATGAGCAGCGACAGCTGACCGATGTCGGTCATATGAGGCAGGATGAACACCACGCACATCCCACCCAGCAGCCCACCCAGAATTGCTCCGCTGAGGCGCAGTGTCAGCTTGTGCATGGTTTCGCCCAGGCTTCCGAGGGCCACGAAAAAGCAGGTGGTGATCGCCGTATCGATGCCGGGCCAATCCACCAAATTATAAGCGACGTAGCAGACCATGGCGGCCAGGGTGGTCTTAAGGGCAAAGCGCCCATGCGACGGGTTGGTGAAGGCATCACCTACAAAAAGGGGCTTCCGTTGCCTCGGTGCGGCCGCATTTATTGAGCCGCGCTGAGACAGGCCGTCCCGCAGCCGCATCATCGCCGTGCGGAACGCGATCACGACCGCGGTCGCTTCAGGCGTCAACTCCAGCGTGGGTATTGCCAGGGCGAGGGGGAAGGGGGCCGGCGGCGCCCCTCCGGATAGGAATGTCGCACAGTCTTCCGCCACTGCCGCCAAGGGCAGTCGGATCGCGGCGGGTGTCTGCCGGGGCAGCAAGGGACAAAGGGCGAGCAGTTCCGCCACAGTCTCGATCAGCATGCTGTCCAGTGCGTCGCGTCCATGCAGGCCGGGGTTCAAAAAGCTGGCCTTGTGGCGCACTTCCATCAGAGTGACCGCTTCCTCCCGTCGTTGTGCCAAGCCCGAGAAATCTCCGCATCGGAGCGCGTCCGCCAAGGCCGTGAGCAAGTCGTGGGCGGAACGCCGCGCCAGGCGCGCAGGATCCACCCCGATCAGCAGATTGACCAGGATGGTCGCCACGACCGGGATCATCACCACGACCCACAACCAGAGCACCGTATGGGTCAATGCTTCGAGGTTAGGGATTTCGTCGATCAGGGTCTGGGACAGGACGAGCACGAAGCTCGCCAGGAACATCACCGGACCCAGCGTCATGACCCGCACCAGATACATGCCTACAAAGGTGCTCAACGCCATCAGCGGAATGCGAAGTGCCGGCTCCGACGCGTCGAAGACATAAAACAGCAGCGACAGCCCGATGGCGATGGTGAACGCGAGCGCCGCCACCAAGCCGACCATCACCGTGCTTGTCGCCTCACCACCACTGATCAGGAACACCGCGTAAGCCATGTAGGGCGTCAGCGGCACCTGGAAGATCTGGCCGATGATCACGACGACCGTACAGGTGACGGCGATACGGCAGACCTGGCCTAACCTTCCTGGCCGCGGTGCCAGCTCGGCCCGGAGGAAGGCCAGCAGGGATGGTTCATCAGCGGCGGGCATGCCGCACCATGACGGTCACCGTCCCCCCGATGCGCATGAACGATTCCGGCGGTTCGGTCAGGCGAATGCGAACAGGGAAACGCTGCGCCACCACCACCCAGCTGAGGGTTCGACCCACCGTCGGCAGGGATGGGCCACCGCCGTCTTCGGGCCGGACGCCCCAGCCGATGCTGTCCACCTTGCCTTGCAGGGGATGGCCATTGTCCATCATCATCCAGATCGTGGCGTCGTCGCCGGCAGCGACGGCGGATAGCTCGGTCTCGCGGAAATTGGCTACTGCATACCATTCATCCGCCTTGACCAGGGTGAACAGCGGATGGCCGGCGACCGCGTAGGCGCCATCGGCAATATCCAGCCCCACCACCACCCCGTCGAACGGGGCCACCACCGTCGACAGCCTCAGGTCGCGTTCCGCCAGGGCTACACTGGCCTCAGCGCCGGCGAGTTGTGCTTCGAGACTGTCGGTATCGCCCACCATCTGACGAGCCTGCTGGGCCTGCTGGGTGGCGGCGGTCAGCGCTGCCGCGGCCGTCTGCACATTGGTGCGGGCCTCATCCACTTGCTGCGCGGTGACATAGCCCTTGCCGAGCAGCGGGGAAAGCCGGTCAAGCGTGTCCTGCGCCAATTTGTATTGGGTTCGGGCGCGGCCCACCTGGGTGGCGGCGGCATCGGCGCCGGATGACTGGCCTGCCACCTGCCGCCCCGTGAGCGCGATCTGCGCCTTGAGCGCCGCCACCTGCGCACGCGCCTGGCGGAGCCTCAGCTCGAACGGCTCCGGGTCGATCACCACGAGAGCCTGTCCCTTCGTAACGCGTTGGTTATCGCGCACCTTAAGGTTGATGATACGTCCGCTGACTTCAGGGGCCAGCCCCGCGCTGTCGGCGTACAGGAACGCGTCGTGGGTGCGTGGCCGGCTGTCGATGCGCACCAGGACGGTCGCCCCCAATCCAATGGCCAGCAGCACCACGACTGCCGCGAAGACCTTTCCCAACAGCCGTTTGATGGCGCTGGGTGCCGGCATTTCGGCTTCTAGTCCTGCCATAGCAGCCACACCGCGAAGGAGACGGCTACCGCCAGGATCAGATGGACGAGCAGGGCGGCTGGCACTGCGCGCGCCATCCCGACCGCGGAAAGAATGAGCCGGATGGCCACGGAGGCGACGGCCCCGATCAGGAAGCAAATCATCCAGGACGGGAAGAACGAGCCCAGAATGCTTTGGGTTGGGGCAGTGTTGCAACTGGACAGGCAACCCGTCAGGAGCAAGGCGCCGGCGGGAACGAGCCAGCGGTCCGGGGCGGTACGGGAATGGGGCATCGTGGGAACCGGAGGCGAGGTGAATATCCGGTCTAAAAGCTATTCGGTGTGATTTCCCCGGGATTGCATCCCGTTGCGCCGACTTGGAAATCCTTGCTTGCGTGTGCCAAGGGCATGCGCCGACGCCAGCAACAATAACTCTCAAAGCATGGCATTGGGCTGCAATCCATTTGGGCACGATGCCGCCAGCATGCGGCCGGCGCACCATCAGGGGATTTGCGATGACCGATACAGAACGCTGGCGTGAGGTTTTCGACGGCGGGTCGATTGAGGCGGAACAGGAAAGCTTTCAGCGCTTCGCTGAAGTCTTCCAATCAATCCAGGAGGCGACCCGGCGAAAGGCCGGATGGAGCCATCCCCAAAGGACGCTCCATGCGAAGCAAACCGCCGGGATCGAGGACGCCCGCCTGCTGATCGATGACGACGCGCCCGCCCGTTTCTGCCAGGGCTATGTCCAGGCGGGCAGAGAATTCGGGGCGACCGTTCGCTTCTCCAACGCCAGCGCGGCACACCTGCCTGACGCAGCGCCGGATCTCAGGGGGGTGGCGCTTCGTGTCGCGATCCCTGGCGGCGGCTTCCACGATCTGCTCATGACGAGCTTCCCCGTGTCGCATGCCCGTAACGCGCGCCAGTTCGTCGAGTTCGCCATGATCGCCTCAAGCGGCGACAGGGCGACTTTGCCGGCGCGTCTGGTCGAGCATTTCGGGGCTGCTGAAACGAGGCGAATGCTGGAAAACATCCAGCAAGGCGCCCGCAAATCACCGGGGCTCGCCCGCGAACGGTTCTGGAGCCGCGGCGCCTATCTTTGGGGGGAGGCGGGCCCGGTTCGCTTTAACCTGCGGCCCTGGTCCGACGCCACAGCCGCGCCCGGTGAAGAGGGGCCCGACGATCTCAATGCCGATTTCTCGGCGCGCCTGACCCAGGGCCCAGTGACCTTTAAATTGGCGCTGCAATCCTTCGTCGATGAAGAACGCACCCCAATAGAAGACGGCGCCGTCGAATGGCGTGAAGCCGTCACTCCGTCCGTCGACATTGCCACCCTCGTGATTCCCGGACGCCCAAGCATTGATGCGGAGGCGGCCGCCAGGGTGGACGGCCTGGCCTTTAATCCTTGGAACGCGCCCGAAGGATTCCGGCCGCTTGGAAATCTTAATCGTGCCCGCGGTGCGGTCTACAGCGCCAGCGCCGCACTGTGGCGCAAGTGACTTCTTTTGCAGAGGAGTATTCCCGGAATGAGCAAAAAAGTAGCCCAGATCATCGTCGAAACCCTGGAGCAGGCTGGCGTCAAGAATTGCTATGGTGTCGTCGGCGATACTCTCAATCTGATCGCGCACAATATCTCCACCAGCTCGATCAGTTGGATTCACATGCGCCATGAGGAGGCCGGTGCCTTCGCGGCGCAGGGCGAAGCGCTGGTGACCGGCAGGCTCACCGCCATCGCTGGCAGCTGCGGCCCCGGCAGCCTCCACTTTATCAACGGGGTGGTGGAGGCCAACCGCAACCGGGCCCCGCTCATCGTCATCGCCACCCAGGTCGTCCGCGACGAGTTGGGGTTCGACTTTCCTCAGGAAGTCGACTTCAAGGCCATTTACGGCAGTTGCAGCGTATATTGTGACATGATTCTCACGCCCAACCAGGCCAGGCGCAAGACCGTCATGGCCTGTCAGGCCGCCTTGGCCAAGCGGGGCGTCGCAGTCTTGATCGTGCCGGTCGATATCTCGCATTCCGATGCGCATGACGATGTGCCCTATGCCGTCCATACCAGCGATCCGCTGGTCCGCCCGATCGACGCCGATCTTGATCGTGCCGCCGCCTTCCTCAATGCCGGGCGGAAGGTGGCGATCTACGGTGGGTCGGGTTGCCGTGATGCGCATGATGCGATCGTCCGCCTCGCCGGAATTCTCAAGGCGCCGATCGCTCATACGTCGCGGGGCAAGGACGCGCTGGCTTACGACAATCCCTACAACGTCGGCATGACGGGAATCATTGGGACTGAAGCGGGCTATCAGGCGCTTCATGACTGCGACACGCTACTGCTGCTGGGGGCGGATTTCGCCTGGCGCCAATTTTACCCCAAGCATGCGCGCATCGTTCAAATCGACCTTGATCCGACGCATCTCGGCCGCCGTCATCCTATTGCCCTCGGCTTGACCGGCGACATCAAGGCAACCGTCGAGGCGCTAATTCCCAGGGTCCAGGAGAAGACGGACACGCATTTCCTCGATCGCCTGGTGAAGCGTTACCATGAGGTGATCGCGTCACACGTGGCCAAGGCGGCGCCTAAGCGGCGTGACAGTATTTCGGGCATTCATCTCACGGAAGTCATCGACCGCATGGCGGCCGAAGACGCGCTCGTAACCGGTGACGACGGCACGCCGACCGTCTGGATGCACCGCTATTTTACCGCAACGGCACAGCGCCGCTTCTTTGGAAGTCTGCTGCACGGCACGATGGCATCGGCGATGCCCACCGCCCTGGGCTTGCAGAAGGCGGCGCCCGACCGGCAGGTCATAGCCCTGTCCGGAGATGGCGGGATCGCCATGCTGTTCGGCGATTTGCTGACGGCGGTCCAGGAAAAACTGCCAATCAAGATCGCCGTCTACGATAACGGCAAGCTAGGCTTCATTGACATTGAGCAGAAGTCGGAAGGCCTGCTGCCGCTTTATACCCACCTGCACAACCCGGATTTCGGGAAGGTGGCCGAGGCGATGGGATTGTGGGGACGAACCGTTTCCCGCGCCGATGAGCTGGAGGAGGCGGTCGGTTCATGGCTCGCCCATCCCGGACCCGCATTGCTCAACGTCAAGGTGGAAAGCATGACGTTGGTGATGCCGCCGGTCATCGAGTTCGGTCCGGCATATGGCATGGCGCTCTATTCCGCCCGGGCCATTCTGGATGGGCAGAGCCAGGACGTCATTGAGATGATCCAGGAGAACTTTCTCTGATTTTTGGGTGATCGACGTGCGCTTTCATTGAAAGCGCACGTCAAAAATCTCAACGTCTAACAGGGAATTCGTGCCAAGGCGTCCATCCGCTTCGATGGCGCGGGCCCGCCGAAGGGTGGCAATGAGAATTCCATTGAAAGAGGCATGGGCCGATAGAATGTCCGCCAGAACACCGGGGTGGACATGCCGCATCTGATAGTCGCAGCGGTGGGCAATTCCATCGTCGGCGATCAGCAGCCGTCGATGGGGGCACAATGGATCGGCGCGATGAGGCAAGTGAATATCCAATTGCCCCACGCCGGTGGCGACGGTTCTCGCGCCAGGGAGAAGCCCAGCGAAAGGGCCGGCGATGGCGTTCCATAAAACGTTTCCAATAAGGAACAACCTCTCGATCTCGTCGAGGGGGCGACCGTTGGCACTTCCTGCCAGAGTGGCGTCCGGGTAGTCCACGCCAGTGATCAAAGCGTCCCTCCTGCTCCGGATCTCGAGCCGGTTGGGGCGGTATAGGAAATAGCGGTCCGCGTCGGTAGAGCCGAATAATTTCAGGCTTGGACTGCGGGGGTCTCCTTCAATGGCGAATTCCCGCGACAACGGACGGCCACCGGAGGGGGACGCAGAGCCGGGCCCCAATAATGGGCCGCCGATCGAGACATGGGCGGAAAAGGCTGTCAGTCGGTTCCAACGTCCTTTACCCCCGTAGGATCGGAAGACGTCTGAAGCGAGAGGCATGATTGATTCCCGGACTATGACGTCGCGGCGAGTCTAAGTCCTGGAAAATCTCTCTTCTTGAAACTCAGTGCGTCAATTTGCACCACTTTGCTTAATCGGACTTACAAATTCGCAATAATTTCTCGCAACGCCAAACAAGCGTTTGCGAGAGCGAACAATGCATCATCCCGACGTAATTCCGACGGGACTGGAAAGATGACTCAGCTGACCGCCGCCGTTGTTCCCGCTACGCCACTGAACGGGCTCGGGGAAGAGGCCCTTGTTCATAGCTTGCTTGAGCTGTTGGAGCGTGCCGAAGGCGACGTGGATTGGGACCCGGAATCCGCCAAGCGCGCGATTAACAGGGCGTCTGATATTCTAAAAGTTGAACTGGAAAGAACCTCCGTCATGCATGGCATGGATGGCGGCGGGCTTGCGCCTTGGCAGGTCCGCCGGGTCACCGCTTACATGGAGGAGCATCTGTCGGAACATATCTCCGTCAAGAAGCTCGGTGAGGTCGCTCGCAGAAGTGCGTCGCACTTCTGCAGGGCATTCAAGCGTACGATGGGCGAGACGCCGTATAGCTTCATTACACGGCGGCGCTTGGCGCTGGCCCAGCGGATGATGTTGACCAGCGATGCGCCGCTCAGCGAGATCGCCGTTGCTTGCGGATTTTCCGACCAGTCTCACTTCACCAACCGCTTTCGCGGAGCGACAGGACAGAGTCCGGCGGCTTGGCGGCGTGAACGCCGTGAGCGCGCGGGCCGATTCAGAGAGCGCCCCCCAATCGCGTCGCGCCCCCAAGGGCCCCCTCAAGGGCCCCCTCAAGGGCCCCCTCAAGGGCCCCCTCAAGGGCCAACGCCTGACCAGCCTGATATCCCTGGGGACGTAGCGACATCGGAAGCGGCTGGGTCGATCTGCCGCCCGACGTAAGCAGATGCTCCGGCGCCAGCCGGCGCTGGTGGTCTGGTTCGATGTCGGCCACACGACCGGCCGTGATCGCCGTCATGGGGGCCGGCCAGCGCTTTCGAATTTGCATTCACGGCGGAACTGAAATCCGCGGCGGTGGTTTCAGCCCTGGATGACTGGGCCTTGCCGTCCATCATCGTGTCTGCGGTTTATCCCCCGGGGCGTATGCCCAGCGGCAAGGCAAGGGCCTTTGTCACCTTCGTGGACAACTACCTGCGGGAAGGGTGGCACGTGAGGCGACACCTTTGCGGTGAGCTGTGGAGCAGTGACGTGTTTGCGGTTGGGCGGTGGCGGAGGGGACGATATGCGACATCATGGAAACGCCGACGTCAGCCGGCGTGGATTGCTGCTGGGGGCGGCGGCGTCCGCCGCCTTGACGGCGACGCCGCGGCACGGCCAGGCTATGCCGGCTGACGGCGATGCGCCGCCGGCCCCCCATCCCGGTCCGGCGCCCGTCATGAATCCTGTAATGAATCGCGTGTCCCTTACCGTGAACGGCACGGCGCAGACGCTGGAGGTGGACACCCGCACCACCCTGCTCGACGCGCTACGGGAGCATCTGCACCTGACCGGCACCAAGAAAGGGTGCGACCATGGCCAATGCGGCGCTTGTACCGTCATCGTCGATGGCCGGCGCATCAATTCCTGCCTGACCCTGGCCATCATGCATGAGGGCGGCAGCGTCACGACGGTGGAAGGGCTGGGCACGCCGGCCAGGCTGCACCCCATGCAGGCCGCTTTCGTGAAGCATGACGGGTATCAGTGCGGTTACTGCACGCCGGGCCAAATCTGCTCCGCCGTCGCCGTGCTGGATGAGATCAAGGCCGGCATTCCAAGTCACGTCACCGCCAGCCTGACGGACGCCCCCCAGCCCACCCATGCCGAGATGCGGGAACGCATGAGCGGCAACATCTGCCGTTGCGGCGCCTATTCCAACATTCTGGACGCCATGACCGACGTGGCGGGCCAAAGGACGGCGGGCCAACAGAACGGGAGGGATCCGGCATGAAGCCCTTCACCTATGAGCGCGCCACGTCCCCGGCCGATGCCGCGGCCAAGGCGGCCAGCATACCGGGCGCCCGCTTCATCGCCGGCGGCACCAATCTTCTGGACCTGATGAAGCTGCAGATCGAGACGCCGGCCCATCTGATCGACTTGAACGGCCTGGGCCTGGACAAGATCGAGGATACGCCGGACGGCGGCCTGCGCATCGGGGCCCTGGTGCGCAACACCGACCTGGCTGCCGACATGCGGGTGCGCCGGCACTATGGCGTGCTAAGCCGGGCCCTGGTGGCCGGCGCCTCGGGCCAATTGCGCAACGTCGCCACCACCGCCGGCAACCTGCTGCAACGGACCCGCTGCCCCTACTTCTATGACCCCAACCAGCCCTGCAACAAGCGCCAGCCCGGCAGCGGCTGTTCCGCCATCGGCGGTGTCAGCCGCCAACTGGGGATCGTCGGCACCAGCGAGGCTTGCATCGCCACCCACCCCAGCGACATGGCCGTGGCCATGCGGGTGCTGGACGCGACCGTGGAAACGGTGCGGCCCGGCGGTGCTTTCCGCGCAATCCCCATTGCGGACTTGCACCGCTTGCCCGGCGATACGCCGCATGTGGAAACGACGCTGGAGCAAGGGGAACTGATCACGGCCGTGACCTTGCCCAAGCCGGTGGGCGGCGTGCAGCTGTATCACAAGGTGCGCGACCGCGCCTCCTACGCCTTCGCGCTGGTTTCCGTCGCCGCCATCATGCAGCCCGGCGACACCAACGGGATCGCATGGGGCCGGGTGGCGCTGGGCGGCGTGGCGCCCAAGCCCTGGCGGGTGGAGGCGGCGGAGGCGCACATGAAGCAAGGCGCCAAGGCGGTCACTGCCGGCCTGCTGGCCGATGCGCGTCCGACGGCCGACAACCGGTTCAAGATCAAGTTGGCCGAGCGCACGTTGGCCGCCGTCCTGACCGAGGCGAGGGGGTGAGGCCATGAAGTTCGACACACCCGCCGCCACCAACCCCATCGACCAGCTGAAGGTGGTGGGGAAGGCCACCGACCGCATCGACGGGCCGCTGAAGACAACCGGCACGGCCCCCTATGCCTATGAGCGGCATGACGTGGTGGCCAACCAGGCCTACGGGTTCATCCTGGGATCCGCCATCGCCAAGGGCCGCATCAGCCGCATGGACGTCGCCGCTGCCAAGGCCGCCCCCGGCGTCATTGCCGTCGTGACGGCGGAAAACGCGGGCGCGCTGGGCAAGGGCAAGTGGAATACCGCCGCCCTCCTGGGCGGGCCGGAAATCCAGCACTACCACCAGGCGGTGGCCCTGGTGGTGGCCGAGACGTTCGAGCAGGCGCGCGACGCCGCCAGCCTGATCAAGGTGGACTATCAGGCGGAGGCCGGGGCCTATGACCTGGCGGCTGCCCGGAGTGGCGCGACGGTGGCCAAGGGCGAACCGGACAGCACGGTGGGCGATTTCAACGGCGCCTACGCCGCGGCGCCGGTGCAGCTGGACGCCACGTACACGACGCCCGATCAAGGCCACGCGATGATGGAGCCGCACGCCACCATCGCTGCCTGGAATGGCGACAAGCTGACCCTGTGGACCGCCAATCAGATGATCAACTGGGGCGTGAAGGACGTCTCGCAAACCCTTAACATGCCGGAGGAAAATATCCGCCTGATCTCGCCCTACATCGGTGGCGGCTTCGGTGGCAAGCTGTTCGTGCGCAGTGACGCGCTGATGGCGGCCCTGGGCGCGAAGGCGGCGGGCCGGCCGGTGAAGGTGGCGCTGACCCGGCCCCTGATGTTCAACAACACCACCCATCGTCCGGCCACCATCCAGCGTATCCGCATCGGCACCACGCGTGAGGGCAGGATCACCGCCATCGGCCATGAAAGCTGGTCCGGCGATCTGCCCGGTGGCAAGCCGGAGACGGCGGTGCAGCAGACCCGCCTGCTTTACGCCGGGGCCAACCGCCTGACCGCCATGCGTCTGGCCGTGCTGGACCTTCCGGAGGGCAACGCCATGCGGGCCCCGGGGGAGGCTCCGGGCTTGATGGCCCTGGAGATCGCCATGGATGAAATGGCGGAAAAGCTGGGTATGGATCCCATCCAGTTCCGCATCCTGAACGACACGCAAGAGGATCCGGAAAAGCCAGGCCGCCCCTACTCGCAACGCCAGCTGGCGGAATGCCTGCGCCAGGGGGCGGAGCGCTTCGGCTGGGCCAAGCGCAGCCCAAAGCCCGCCAGCGTGCGCGAGGGCCGCTGGCTGGTGGGCGTGGGCGTGGCGGCGGGCTTCCGCAACAACCTGGTGACCAAATCCGCCGCCCGCGTGCGGCTGGATGGCCAGGGCATGGTGACGGTGGAAACGGACATGACCGACATCGGCACCGGCACCTACACCATCATCGCCCAGACGGCGGCGGAAACCATGGGCGTGCCGCTGGACAGGGTAGCGGTGCGCTTAGGCGACAGCAGCTTCCCCGTCTCCTGTGGCTCCGGCGGGCAGTGGGGCGCCAACAACTCGACGGCGGGCGTCTATGCCGCCTGTATGAAGCTGCGCCAGGCCGTGGCGCGCAAGCTGGGCTTCAACGCCGCCGAGCCACAATTCGCCGACGGCCATGTCTCATCCGGCGGGCACACCGTGCCGCTGGCCCAGGCGGCCAAGGATGGGGAACTGGTGGTGGAAGACCTGATCGAATACGGCGACCTGGACAAGAAGTACCAGCAATCCACCTTCGCCGGCCATTTCGTAGAGGTGGCAGTGGACGGCGCCACGGGTGAGATCCGGCTGCGCCGCATGCTGGCGGTCTGTGCCGCCGGACGCATTCTGAACCCCAAGTCGGCCCGCAGCCAGGTCATCGGTGCCATGACCATGGGGGCGGGGGCGGCCCTGATGGAGGAACTGGCGGTGGACAAGCGCCGGGGCTTCTTCGTCAACCATGACCTGGCGGGATACGAGGTACCGGTGCACGCCGACATCCCGCACCAGGAGGTGGTCTTCCTGGACGAGGTCGATCCCATCTCCTCCCCCATGAAGGCCAAGGGGGTGGGCGAGCTGGGGATCTGCGGCGTGGGGGCGGCGGTGGCCAACGCCGTCTACAACGCCACCGGCGTGCGCGTGCGCGACTATCCCATCACCCTGGACAAGATCCTGGACCATCTGCCGGAAATGACCTGAGGAAAGCGCCCCGTCCACCCCGGGCCTGTTGGGTGGACGACACGGCACCATAATAAGGCTGGGTCAGTGCTTCACCTTGGCGGCGGTCACCTCGATTTCCACCAGGGCGCCGGGCAGCACCAGGGCCGCCACCTTCACCGTGCTGCGTGCCGGCTTGTTGGGCTGGACCACCGTGCCGAAGTACTGCGTCCAGGCGGCCTGCAGGCCGGCGAAGTCGATGTCGCCGCCCTTATTGGGGTCGCCCGCCAGGAAGACGTGCGCCTGCACCACGTCGCCCATGCCATAGCCCAGGCCTTCCAGCGTGGCCTTCAGCTTGCCCAGCACGCTCAGCGCCTGCGCCTGGGTGTCGCCATAGGCCTGGACGCTCCCCTTGGGGGCATTGGGATCGATGACGGAGGCCAGCGTGCCGCTGAGGTACACCGTCTCCGCCCCGGCGGGCACTGTGACGGCGGCGGCGATGGGGCTGTCGGCGTTGGGGCCTTGCGTGCGGACAATGCCGGTTTCGGCCAAAGCGGGCGTGGCGGCCAGCAGGACCAGGGCGGGCAGCAGGACGGACAGGCGCATCTTCTTGAATCTCCTTCCGAGTGTTGGCTAAGCCGGGCCGGGGCGGGGCCTTGCGACGTCGCAAGGCCCTCTTGACGTTTAGACGGCGGGCTCGTTGCCGAAGGCTGCGACCTCGGCCACCAGGCCAGTCACCGCCAGTCGCACCAGTTGGCCACCCTTTTCCGGCGTGGCCAGCGCGGGATCGGAGCCCATGCGGCCGTCCGGATGCCGGGCGCGGAAGTCCAGCGCCTCCCGGATGGGGCCGGAGCCGGCGATCTTGGGCGTGTACTCGGCCGTCTTGATGGCGTCCGGATACGCCCATTGCGTCACCGCGATTTCCGACGGGGTGGCGTGGCTGCCGTGGCCGGCGGGAAACAGCTGATGCGCCAGGGCGTTGACGCCCGGCAGATCCCACCAGTTGCGCAGCTTTAGGGCGAAGCCGGCACGGCGCTTGGCGAAGCTGGCCTCGGCATACAATTCGGAGAAGGCGGCCTCGATGGTGGCGACGTTGCCGCCATGGCCGTTCAGGAAATAGATCCGCTCGAAACCGTGCACGGCCAGGGATCGCACCCAGTCGCCGATCGCCGCCATGAAGGTGGAGGGGCGCAGGCTGATGGTGCCGGGGAAGCCCAGGTGGTGCTGGGCCATGCCGATGTTGAAGGTGGGCCCCACCAGGATGTCGGCGCCGCCCTTGTGCGCCTCATGCGCGATGATCTCCGGGCACAGCCAGTCCGTGCCCAGCAGGCCGGTGGGGCCGTGCTGCTCGTTGGAGCCGATGGGGATGACGATGGTCTTGGAGCGTTCCAGGTGGCGCTCGGTCTCCGACCAGGTGGACAGGTGCAACAGCATGGGTTCGTTCCTCAAAGCCTTATTGGCCGCCACCATAGGGTGGACCACCGGCAAAGGCATCCCAAAAGCGCCCCGGGGAACCGGGGCACCACCTTGGCGGTTGGCAGGGGATGGGGGATGAACGCCGGGCGTGCTGGAGGGGGCTTGCCGGACGGAACCTGCTTTACGGATTTGCGCCATGCGACGGGCATTCAAGATAATCGGCTGGTCCCTGGGTGTGCTGGTGGTACTGGTGCTGCTGGCCGGAACGGGGGTCTATTTCTTCGTCACGTCCGACTATGTGCGCGCCCAGCTGGAAAACCGGGCCGATGCTTTTTCCGGGCGCAAGACCAAGATCGGCAAGATCTCCGTTCATTGGGGCTGGGTCACCCACATCCTGCTGGACGACGTGCAGGTCTCCAACACCGACTGGGGCCAGGCGCCGCACCTGTTCACGGCCAAGCAGATCGAGCTGGATATCGAGCTCAAACCCCTGCTGCTGCACCGCGACCTGGTGTTCCCCCAGTTGATCCTGCGCCAGCCGGTGGTGGCGCTGGAAAAGAACGACCAGGAACAATGGAACTGGAGCCCGGCGGAAAGTCCGGTGGCCAGTGGCACCGTGAATCAGCTGAAGCCCGAGAGCCGGGATGAGGTGCCGTTGATCGGCCGGCTGGAGATCGACGACGGCCGCGTCAGCTATCGCGACGCCAAGCGCAAGCTGAACCTGGACGGCACGGTGCAGACGGCCACCGGCCAGGCCCCAGCCGAACCCAAGGCCGAACTGGATCTGAAGGGCAGCATCGAGAACCAGCCCCTGACCGTGCACTTCGTCGGCGGCAGCGTCCTCATGCTGCGCGACACGGACCAGCCTTATCCCGTGGACCTGAAGGTTGATTACGGGGCCACCAAGCTGACGGTGAACGGCACTTTGGAGGATCCCTTCCAATTCACAGGATCCAATGTGCAGGTGGCGCTGTCCGGCCCCAACCTCTCGGACATCTTTCCCCTGCTGGGCATTCCGGGCCCGCCCACGCCGCCGTACCGCATCACTGGCAAGCTGACGCATGAGCCCGGCGTCTGGCGGGTGGTGGACATGGCCTGGCATGCGGGCGACAGCGACCTGGCCGGGGACATCGCCATCGACCACCATGCCAAGCCCTCTTTCCTCACGGCGCATCTCACATCCGACCACCTGGCCTTCGCCGACTTGGCCCCCCTGGTGGGCGCCACGCCCGGCGCCAAGGGCAACCTCTCGGCGGAGCAGAAGAAGACCCAGGCCCAGCTGGAGGCGACGGGGGACCTGTTCCCCAACGTACCGCTGAAAATGGAACGGCTGCGCGCTATGAACATGGATGTCAGCCTGGACGCCCGCCACGTGGTGGCGCCGGACTACCTGCCGGTGCAGACGCTGAACTTCCGTGTGCGCGTCCGGGACGGGCAGGCGATGGTAGACCCGTTGCGCATGAGCGTGGCCGGCGGCACCCTGGCCGGCACCCTGGCGCTGGACGCCCGCACCGAAAACCCGCAGGCCCGCGCCAATCTGACCTACCAGGACGTGGACCTGAAGACCTTCTTCCGCGGGTCGGACTATTTCGACACCACCACGGGCAAGCTGAGGGGCCGCGTGCAACTGGTGGGGAATGGCCATTCCTTGGCAGAGGTCATGGGCTCGGCCACAGGCAACGTCGTCGTCACCATGTCCGGTGGTACCATCAGTTCCCTGATGGTCAGCCTGGCCGGCTTGCAGATCGCCGATGCCCTGGTGCTGTACATTACCGGCGACGACCAGATCCCCATTCGCTGCGCCCTGGGCCGCCTGAATTTCAACCATGGCCAGGTGGCTTTCGACCGCACCCTGATGGACACCCGCAAATCGGTTGTCCACGTCAACGGCGAGGTTCGGTTGAAGACCCAGGAGGTGGATACCGAGGTCACGGCCGACACCAAGAAGTTCGACCTTCTGGACCTGCACGCCCCCGTGGTGGTCAGGGGCAAGATCCGCTCCCCCCGCATCACCATTGGCCGCCTGATCCCCATCCCGCTGCCCGACTTCGGCGGCGCCGACGACGTGGATTGCGACGGCCTGACGCGGCAACTGTTGGCCGCCGATTAGCCCAGCCTGACCCGCATGACGCAGCCCGGCTGGCCGTCCTCGACGTCCAGGTGGAAGCCGTGCAGTTGCACCACGGCGGCCACCAGGCTGAGACCCAGGCCGTTGCCCGGCGTATGGCGGGCGTCGTCGCCGCGGGTGAAGCGGCGGAACATCATGTTCCGCTGTTCGGGCGTGATGCCGGGCCCGGTGTCGCGGACCATGAGCTCCGGCACCTGTCCCGTCTCCTGCCGCAGGGTCAGGCTGACGGCGCCGCCCGCCCCGCCATACTTGATGGCTGTGAACTTGATGGCATTGTCTAGCAGGTTGCCCAGCGCCTCGAACAGCAGGTCGGCGTCGCCGGTGACGGATCCGACTGGGTGGATGTCGGCGGTGAAGGCCAGGCCCTGGGCGGTGGCCAGCGGTTCATACAGCTCGGCGGCGGCGGTTGCCAGCGCCGCGGGGTCGACGGGGGCGAAGGCCGCGCGGCGGCGGCCGTCCTCCACCTCCGCGATGCGCAGCAGGGCGCGGAAGGTCGCCAGGATCTGGTCGGCGTCGCTGATGGCGTCTTCCATGGCGGCGCGATGGGTCTCGACATCGCCGCCCCGGCGCAGGGCACCCTCCAGCCGGGTGCGCAGGCGGGTAAGGGGGGTGCGCAGATCGTGGGCGATGTTGTCGCCCGCCGCCTTCACGTCGCCGATCAGCCCCTCGATCTTGCCCAGCATGGCGTTGACGATGGCGGCCAGCTTGTCGAAGTCGTCGCTGGAACCGCGCGTGGGCAGGCGCTGCGACAGGTCGCCTGCCATGATGGTGGCGCTGGCGCGATGGATGGCCTCGATGCGGCGCAGGGTGCCGAAGCTCAGTGCCAAGCCGCCCGCCAGGGCCAGGCCGACGCTGCCTACCAGGCCGGCCGCCATGGCGCGCAGGATCAATTCGCGCACCTCGTGCACCTCATCGGTGCGCAGGGCCAGCACCAGGACGCCCCCGTCCGGCAGGCGGTGTGCCAGTCCGCGTGCCTTGTGATGGTGCTCCGGCATCGGGCCGGCGCCGTGGGGCAGGGCGTGGACCTTGCCGTCGGCGTCCTTCAATTCCGGCGGCAACGCCGGCAGGTTGCCGGCCAGGACGTGACCGTCGGGCGCCAGCAGCAGGGCCTTCCAATACCCCCGGCCGTCGCTGTCCACCAGGCTGTCGATATGGGCGGATTGCTCCGGCACCGAGGTGCGCAGGAACTCCTCCGTCTCGCGCACTAGGGTGTCGTCCAGCCGGCGGGTCAGGAACACGCCCGTGCGCCAGTAGACGAAGCCCAGCACCAGCAGCACGGCGGTGATCATCAGCACGCCGAACAGCAGGGTCATGCGGAAGGCGGTGGTGCGGGGCAGGTCCGCCAGGCGGAACCGTTCAATCCGGGGCATGCAGGCGCCAGCCCCCGCCGCGCACGGTGCGGATCATCGGGTCCTCGTTATCCCAATCCACCTTGCGGCGCAGGCGGCCGATATGCACGTCGATGACGTTGGTGCCGGGATCGAAGCTGTATTCCCACACCGCCTGGTACAGCATGCTGCGGGTCAAGGTCTGTTCCGCGTTGCGGACGAAATATTCCAGCAAGCGGAACTCGCGCGGTGTCAGGTCCAGGTCCCGCGCCCCGCGCGTGGCCCGCCGGTTCATCAGGTCCATGACCAGGGGGCCCGCCTGCAGCAGGGTGCCGGCCGGCTTGTCCGCCCGGCGGCGGGCCAGGGCCATGACCCGCGCCACCAGCTCGGCCAGGGCGAAGGGCTTGGTGAGATAGTCGTCGCCGCCGGCGCGCAGTCCCCGCACCTTGTCGTCCACGCCATCCAAGGCGCTGACCACCAGCACGGGCGTGGTCACCCCCTCCCGCCGCAGGTCGGCCAGCAAGGTCAGCCCGTCCAGGCCCGGCAGCAGGCGATCCAGGGTGATGGCGTCGTAATGGCCGCTGCGCGCCGCCGCCAGGCCGGCGGGGCCGTCGGCGCGAAGGTCGACGGCATAGCCTTCGGCTTTCAGCGCATCGACGATCTCGCGCGCCGTCCGCTCCTCATCCTCGATCACCAATATCCTGGGCATGGGTGGGCAACTCTGGCAGGGCATTCTCAGGGCATCTCGGCGCACGATAGCGGCCTTGCCGCGGTGGGGCACCAGGGCAGACGCGGCCCTAACGCAAAAGTTAGCGTTTCCCCGGCCAGGATGCGGTTATTGAGCAGGGGTTTCATCGCTTGGACGTCCCGATCATGCCCTGCCGCCTTTCCCTCGCCGCCATCGCCTTCCTGTCCGCCGGCCTCGCCACCGTGGGGCCGGCCGGTGCCGCCGACGCGCCTTACCGCAAGGGCGCCAGCATCGCCGCACCCGATGGGCCGTGGGACTACGCCAGCGTGGACGCCGACGCCCGCCGGCTGTACGTGGCCCGTGGCGACGGCGTGCTGGCGCTGGACCTGGACAGTGGTCGGTTGACGCCCACCCTGGTGCCGGGCCAGCGGGTGCACGGCGTGTTGCCGCTGGGCGGCGGCATGGCGGTCAGCACCAACGGCGACAGCAACACCGCCACCCTGTTCAACACGGCCGACGGCGCCGTCCTGGCCAGCCTGCCCACCGGGACCAAGCCGGACGCCGTGGTCCGGGCCGGCAAGCTGGTCGCGGTGATGGACGGCAAGCAGGGCGACATCACCCTGATCGATCCGGCCGCCCGCACCGTCGTCGGCCACATCGCCGTGGGTGGTGCGCTGGAATTCGCCGCGGTAGACGCGCAGGGCCATCTCTACGTCAACGTGGAGGACAGGAACGAACTGGTGGTGGTCGACCTGCCCGGCCATGCCGTGCTGGCGCGACGGCCGCTGGCGGATTGCGACGGTCCCACCGGGCTTGCCTTGGACCCGGCCACGGGCATCCTGGTCACCGCCTGTTCCAGCGGCCGGGCCGTGGCCATGAATGCTGCCGACGGCCATGTCCTGGCCAGCCTGTCCATAGGCCAGGGGGCCGACGCGGTCATCCTGGATGCCAGGAACCACCGTTTCCTGATTCCTTGCGGCCATGACGGCGTGCTGACGGTGTTGAGCCAGGATGCCCGGGGCGTGCCCGCCGTCACCGCCATGGTGCCGACGGAGAAAGGCGCTCGCACTGGCGCCTTGGACCCTGTGACCGGCCGTGTCTATCTGCCGACGGCAACCTTCGAGGCTGCCAAGGCCGGGGGGCGTCCGTCCATGGTGCCGGGCAGCTTCCATGTGATGGTGCTGGAACCGGCCCAATGAAGGCGTCGCCATTCATGACAAATGCGTGAGTGTCGAAGACTAACTGAAAAGTCAATGGAGGGTAGACCCGTCTTCTGGCGTCGTGCATCCATGATTTCGCGACCTCTTCCTCCAGAACCTGCCGCATGATCCCACGCATATGGAAATCAAGGGGCTTGGGCGGCCTTCTGGCCCTGTCCAGCTTGGCCGGCTGCGCCAGCTACAGCCCGGCCCCCCTGGCTGATGCGCCCGACCTGGCGCAGGGCCTGGCGGGCATCACCGTAGACCCGGCGGCCATGCCCCTGCCGGCCCTGCGCCGCCACGCCGTCGATCCGGCCCGTCCGCTGGACGTCGATGCGGTGGCCATGGTGGCCGTGGCCCGCAATCCCGAGCTGAAGGCCGCCCGCGCCCAGCATGGCGTGGCGGTGGCGGAGGCGTTCACGGCGGGGCTGCTGCCCAACCCGCAGCTGTCGGTCGACTACGGCTTCCTCACCTCGGGCCCCGCGGTGATGGACGCCTTCACCCTCGGCCTGATGCAGGACGTCATGCCTTTCCTCACCCGATCCTCCCGCAAGGACGCCGCGGCGGCCACCCTGCGGGGGGCGGAGCTGGACCTGCTGTGGCAGGAATGGCAGGTGGTGTCCCAGGCGCGGCTGCTGGTGGTGCGGGCCCATGCCTTCGAGCGCCAGCGCGCCGTGCTGGAGGCCAATCGCGCCCTGTTCGCCGACCGCTATCGCCGCACCAGCACCGCCATGGGCCGGGGGGACGAAACCCTGCCCAACGTCGTCAGCGACCTGGCGGCGCTGAACGGCGTGGAAACCCAGCTGCATGACCTGGAGCAGCAGGCCTTGCGCAACCGCATGGACCTAAACGCCCTGCTGGGCCTGACGCCCGCTGCCACCCTGGCCCTTGCGCCCCTGACGGCCGGCGACCTGCCCCTGCCGCCGGCCGACCGCATCCGGGCCGATCTGCCCCAATTGGCCGGCCGCCGGCCCGACCTGCTGGCGCTGAGGGCCGGCTACCGGGCGCAGGAGCAGGCGGTGTGGCAGGCGGTGCTGGGCCAGTTCCCGGCCCTTAGCATCGGCAGCAACCGCGCCCGCGACACCTCCAACGTCAAGACGCAGAGTCTGGCGCTGTCCATCAGCCTGCCGCTGTTCGATGGCAACCAGGGCGCCATCGCCGTGCAGCGCGCGACACGGGAGCAGCTGCGCCAGGACTATCAGGCGCGCCTGGACGCCGCGGTGGCCGGCGTCGGCCAGGGCCTGCTGGCCCTGGACCAGCTGGAGGCCCAGGCGCGGGCGACGGCCGACAGCATCGCCACCCTGGAACGGGCGGCGGCCGACGCCGACGCCGCTTTCCGCGCCGGCAGCCTCGATGAGCGCACCTTCGCCGACCTGCATGGTGCCCTGCTGTCCCGCCGGCTGGAGGCGTTGAAGCTGGACCAGACGGTGCAGGAACAGCGCGTCGACCTCATGACCCTGATCGGTGGCGATGTGCCGGAAAACCTGGGCACGGCCCCAGACGCGATCGAGAAAGCGACCCCATGACCAAGTCCGCCCTGCGCGCCACGCTGCTGGCCGCGACCCTGCTGGCCGGTGGCGCCCATGCCGCCGAGGAGCCGGCGCCCGTCGCCACCGTGCGCGCCGCGCCCCTGGCCCGCCAGGCGGTCAGCGTCACCGTCGGCGGTTACGGCACCCTGACGCCGGACAGCGACGCCCTGGTCAACGTGAGTTTCCAGCGGGCGGGGCAGGTGGCCCGCGTGCTGGTGCGGCCTGGCCAGCCGGTGGCCAAAGGTGCCCCCCTGGTGGATCTGGCGACAGACCCCACGGCCGCCGCCGGCTATGCCAAGGCGCGCTCGGCCCTGACCTTCGCCACGGGGGAGCTGGAGCGGGCGCGCGCCCTGCGCGACCAGCACCTGGCGACCAATTCCCAGGTGGCGGCGGCGGAGCAGGCCGAACGGGACGCGCGCAGCGCCCTGGAGGCGGAGCAGCACCTGGGCACCGATCACACCACCGAAACCCTGGCCGCCCCCTTCGATGGCTATGTCGACAGCATCCCCGTGGCCTTGGGTGATCGCATCCAGCCGGGCGCGCCCGTGGTGCGGCTGGGCCGGGGCGCGGGCGTGCGCGTGGTGGCGGGCGTGGACCCGGCCGAGGTCGCCACGGTGAAGGTGGGCCAACCTGTGACGGTGACGCCGCTGGTGGGGGCCGGCACTGCCCTTACCGGCACGGTGGCCGGCATCGCCGGCATGCTGAACCCCGCCACCCGCTGGGTGGACGTGACCGTCATCCTGCAGGCGGGTGGCGGTGCGCTGCCCGGCACCCCGGCCCGCATCGCCATCATCACCGACCGGCACGACGGCTATGTCGTGCCCCGGCAGGCGGTGCTGACGGATGAGGACGGCGCCTACCTGTTCCAGCTAGCGGGGGCCAAGGCCCGGCGCGTGAGTGTCGAGACCGGCGTGGAGGGCCCCGCCGGCACGGAGGTCAGCGGCGACAAGCTGGACCCCAAGCTGCCGGTCATCATCCTGGGCAATTACGGTCTGGAGGACGGCGGGGCCGTCAAGGTCGAGGCCGCCCGATGACCAGTTTCACCGCGTGGGTGGCCGCCCATCGCCGCTCGCTCTTGTGCCTGCTGGCCCTGCCGGTACTGGCGGGCCTGATCATGGCGGCTCGTCTGCCCGTCACCCTGTTTCCCACCGTGACCTTCCCCCGGGTGCGGGTCTCGCTGGATGCCGGCGACCGGCCGGCGCCGCAGATGCTGCTGCTGGCCACAAGGCCGCTGGAACAGGCGGTGCACCGGGTGCCCGGGGTCACGGACGTGCGCTCCACCACCAGCCGGGGCAGTGCGGAACTGTCCATCACCTTCGCCTGGGGCACCGATATGACCACGGCGGAGCTGCAGGTGAACGCGGCGGTGGGGCAGGTGCTGCCTACCCTGCCGGCGGGCTCCACCGCCACCGTGCGCCGCATGGAACCTACCGTCTTCCCCATCATCGCCTACAGCCTGACCTCCGATACCCTGTCGCCCACGCGGCTGCGGGACTTGGCCCAGTACCAACTGCGCCCCCTGCTGGCCGGCATCGAGGGTGTTGCCGAGGTGGGTGTCACCGGCGGGGCGGAGCAGGAATTCCAGGTCATCGCCGATCCCGACCGCCTGCTGGCCCACGGCCTGGCCTTCGAGGACGTGGTCAAGGCGGTGGGCAACGCCAGCCTGGTGCAGGCCGTTGGCCGCATCGAAGATCATTACAAGCTGTTCCTGGTGGTATCGGACAACAGCCTGGGCGGCCTCGATGCCGTGCGCCACGTCGTGCTGTCCAGCGGTGCTGGCGGTGTCGTGACGGTGGGCGACGTGGCCCAGGTGGTGGACGGCACCGTGCCGCAATGGACGCGGGTGACGGCCGGTGGCCGCAATGCCGTGCTGCTGAACGTCTATCAGCAGCGCGACGGCAACAGCGTGCGCATCGCGGCGGCTGTGCGCGACCGCTTGGCGGCGGCCAGCCTGCCCAAGGGCGTCACGGTCAGCAACTGGTACGACCAGAGCCAGCTGGTGCTTGCCTCCGCGGCCAGTGTGCGCGACGCCGTGCTGATCGGCATCGTGCTGGCGGCCTTGGTGCTGTGGCTGTTCCTGCGCGACGTGCGCATCACCTTGATCGCCGCCCTGGTGGTACCGGCGGCGCTGGCGGCCACGGTGGCGCTGCTGAGCATCCTGCACCTCAGCTTCAACATCATGACCCTGGGGGGCATGGCGGCGGCGGTGGGCCTGATCATCGACGATGCCATCGTCATGGTGGAACACATCGTGCGCCGCCTGCGCGAAGGACATGGTGACGGCGGCGGCGGCGTGTTGGCCGCCGCGCGGGAATTCACGCGGCCCCTGGCCGGATCCAGCGCCGCCACCCTGGTCATCTTCGTTCCCCTGGCTTTCCTGAACGGCGTCACCGGCGCCTTTTTCCAGGCGCTGTCGCTGACCATGGCCTCCGGCCTGGCCTTTTCCTTCATCATCACCTGGCTGGCGGTGCCGCTGGCGGTGGAACGGCTGGTGGACATCCACAGGCCGCACGGCGCGGGCAGGGTGCAGGCCTGGGTGGACGACCGCTACGGACGGCTGTCGGCGCGCCTCCTGGCCCGGCCGTGGCTGGCGCTGGCCGGCCTGGTTCCCCTGATCGTCCTGGGTGGCCTGGCTTATCGCGCCGTGGGTTCCGGCTTCATGCCCGACATGGATGAGGGCGGCTTTGTCCTGGACTACCGCAGCGCCCCCGGCACGGCCATCACGGAGACGGCCCGCCTGCTGCACCAGGTTGATGCCATCCTGGCCGGCACCCCCGATGTCGCGACCTGGTCCTGGCGCATTGGCGCTGGTCTGGGTGGGGAGCTGAACGAGCCCAACCGGGGCGATTATTTCGTGCGCCTGAAACCGACCGGCCGCCGCGATATCGATGAGATCATCGCCGAGGTGCGGGCCCGCCTCGCCCACGAGGTGCCGGGCCTTGAGGTGGAGATCGCCCAGCAAATGGAGGATCTGATCGGCGACCTGACGGCCGTGCCGCAGCCCATCGAGGTCAAGATCTTCGGCGACGATCCCGCGACCGTACTGCCCACGGCCCGCGCCGTGGCGGCGGCCCTGGCCAAGGTGGACGGGGTGGTCGACATCAAGGACGGCGTCAACCCGGCAGGCGATGCCCTGGACATCCGCGTGGACGCCGCCCGGGCGGCGGTGGAGGGCATGGACGTGGCCGGCGTCACCGCGGCGGTGGCTGATTACCTGCAGGGGGCAGTGGCGACGCAGCTGCCGCTGCAGACGGCGCTGGCCACCAAGCAGGTGGGGGTGCGCGTCTGGGTGCCGGCGGCGGTGCGCACCACCGACACCGACGTGGCCAACCTGCGCCTGCGCGCGCCCGACGGCCATATGTTTCCCTTGAAGCGGGTGGCAGCGGTGGTGCCGGTGAGCGGGGAGCCGGAGATCGGGCAGGAGAACCTGCAGGGCATGGTGGCCGTCACCGCCCGCATAGAGGGGCGCGACATGGGCTCCGTCGCCGCTGACGTCACCGCCCTGCTGGACAGCCAGCACCTGGTGAAGGCGCCATTGCGCTATGAACTCGGCGGGCTTTATCAGCAGCAACGCATCGCCTTCCACGGCCTGCTGACCGTATTCTCCGCCGCCGTGGCGGCCGTCTTCGTCCTGCTGCTGTTCCTGTACGAAAGCTTCATCACCGCCCTGGTCATCCTGGTCATGCCCTTGCTGGCGGCGGGGGCGGTGTTCGTGGGGCTGTGGCTGACACGGACGGAGCTGAACATCACCGCCATGATGGGCATGACTATGGTCATCGGCATCGTGACCGAGGTGGCGATCTTCTTCTTCTCGGAGTTTGAGAGCCTGCCGGCGGACATGCCGCTGGTGGAACGGCTGTCCCAGGCGGGGCGCAACCGCTTCCGCCCCATCGCCATGACGACACTGGCCGCCATGCTGACCCTGCTGCCGCTGGCCTTCGGCCTGGGCGAAGGGGCGGGCATGCAGCAGCCGCTGGCCATCGCCATCCTGTCCGGGCTGGCGGTGCAGCTGCCACTGGTGCTGCTGGTCATGCCCTGCCTGTACCGCCTGGCCATGCGCGGCGTCAGGACTTGATCAGGCCGGCCTCCAGGATGGCGCGGGCGTCATCGGCGTTGCCCACGCCCAGGGGGCGGAAATGGCGGCCGCGCCGGCGGTTGTAATCGATGAAGAAGGCCTCGATGTCCTCCAGCAACTGGCGGGACAGGACAGGCACGGGATCGTCTGCGATAGGCTCCCGCGCCCGGTCGGGCACGCCCAGCAGGCGATCGTTGCGCACCGTCTTGCCGTTCTGGTCCGTCTGCTCCGCCATGATCACGCCCAACAGGCGCGTCTGGACCAGCAAGCCGGTGGGCAGGGGCGTGTCCAGTATCAACAGCAGATCCAGGGGATCCCCGTCCTGTCCTTCCGTTCCTGGGATGAAGCCGAAATTATGGGGGAAGACCTGGCCCAGGGGCAGCAGGTAACTGAGCGTGAACAGGCCCAGCCCAGGCTCATACTTCAGCTTTCCGGGGCAGCCCTTGGGCGTTTCCAGAACCGTGTTGACCAGGCCGCTTTCCAGATCGAAGGCGGGCAGGCGGTCCATGGCCGGAACAGGGCGGGGCGCCTGGTCCATGATCCCTCGCTCAGCCAAGGAAAGTCCCGCCCTTGGGCACGGTTACAGTCATCACGCCGCGACGGAACTCGGTCCGCACCAGCCGCGGATCGGGGCGGAACGGCAGTGGCACCCGCCGCCGGGGCACCTCCGGTCCCCACAGGACCAGGGCCCGATCCTTCAGTGTCACGGCGAACGGGCCGGACAGCACGTCTTCCGGCAGTTCGGTGATGATGTACAACGCCTCCTCCGCCTCCACGATGTCGATGGCGGGCGCATCGGTGGCAGGCACGTCGATGGCGGTGGCCGGGGTGGGGGCGGCTGGGCTGCCCAGGGCCCGGGCAATGGTGGTGCCGTGGTCGATGGAATAGTGGGCCATGGCGGGCGCTCCGTCGAGGATGGCTGTTCATGGGTTCAAGAGCCGGGGCGGCCTTTCCGTTCCCGGAACGGCGCCGAAAACAATTCGCCGCAGGGGCTGACGGGGGATGGGGCTGCCGGGTGGCTTGTGCTATGCTGGCCCCGCCACTCCATCCAGCGGGCGACCCGGTACCGTCTCCCCTGAGCCCGTCTCAGGGGAGAGCAGTGCGGGCCCGCCGCTCGTTTCGTTCGTCTCGCCCACGGCATCGGGGCCTTGCCCGTGCCATCCGTGCCGGGGATCGCAACAGAGGGGAGGACGCCATGCCTGACGCCGTCAAAGCACCGTTTCCACCGAACGACCGGACCAACCAAGCCCTCTTCGGCACCATGCTGGCCGACAACGCCGCCTGGCTGGGTGACATCCAGCACGCCTATGGCCGCATGGCCCATGGGGGCATGGCCTTCTTTCAGGAAATGAGCCGTTTCTGGGAGCTGCGCATGCACGAGGACAGGGAGGCCTGCGCCGAATTGTTGGCCTGTCGCACGCCGCAGGAACTGCAGGAATGCGGCCAGCGCTTCGCCCTCAAGGCCAGCCAGGATTACGCCGAGGGCATCAGCCGCCTGCTGCAAGTCAGCATCGGCGCGTTGGAGGACGGGCCCATTGGCAAGGGCGACGGGGCAAAGGGGGATGACGTCGGGGGCGGTGCCGCCGCGGCGCCCAAACAAGTCGCCTGACAGCCCGCGCCCTCGCCTGTCACGCAACAGATGCCGGTCGCGCAACAGACCTGTGCGTCGACGCCGCGTTCAAAGCGCGCGCCGGGGCCATTATGTTCAGACGGTTAGCAATTTGGGCGGCCGCCCCACCGCCGGTAGACGCCGGCGGCGGCCGCCCCACCGCCGGGACAGGATCTTATGCGCCAGCACCATGACCTCTATTCCTATGAGCCGGCCAAGGGCCATGGGTTGCCGCACGACCCGTTGAACTCGATGGTAGGACCCCGCCCCATCGGCTGGATCTCCAGCAGGGGGCGGGACGGCAGCGTCAACCTGGCGCCCTACAGCTTCTTCAACCTGTTCAACTACCGCCCGCCCATCGTGGGCTTCTGCAGCACCAGCGCCAAGGACAGCCTGCGCAACGCCCAGGAAACGGGCGTCTTCGTCTGGAACCTCGCCACACGCGACCTGGCGGAACAGATGAACGCCACCAGCGCTCCCGTGCCGTACGGGACCAACGAATTCGAGGCCGCCGGCCTGACCCAGCTGCCGGCGGTGCACATCGACGTGCCGCGCGTGGCCGAAAGCCCTGTCCATTTCGAATGCCGGGTGACGGACATCCACCGCCTGCGCCGCCATGACGGCACGGCCGTGGATTCCTGGCTGGTGATGGGCGAGGCCGTCGCCATCCATATCGCCCGCAACCTGATCGTCGATGGCGTCTTCGACACCTTCGGCGCCGGTATCATCCTGCGCGGTGGCGGCCCCTCGGCCTATGCCGCCATCACGCCCAACACCCGTTTCGACATGGACAGGCCCCGTGGATGATGATTGGGCGCAGGCAAATGGCTGTTGAAAACTATTCAATTACGGCGCTGCGGGCCAGTGTGGTACCGCAGCGCACAGTCCTTTGACTAAGCGTCGATCCGCCTTGTCATCCCGAATGAAGCGGTGTCCTATTCCCACCGCTCGGGTCTTGTGCCGAAACATTGGGCTGGCAACACCATCACCGGCAGGTAAGGTGTGCCCTCTATCGCGCTGTCTGTTGAGGCCTCATGTCCACGTCCTCCGCCCTTCCACCGCTCGATGACGCCGCCAGCATCATGGATGGCCTGCGCCAGGCCATGCGCCGCTTGGCGGCCTCGGTCTCCGTGGTGACGCTGCGGGATACGAACGGGGCGGCGGGCGCCACGGTCAGCGCCCTGTGTTCCCTGAGCTTCGAGCCACCCTCGGTCCTGATCGCGCTGAACCAGTCCGGCAGCATGCACGACCGCATCCTGGCGGTGGACACCTACGCCATCAACATCCTCTATGCCGACCAGGAAGAGGTCTCAAAGACCTTCGGCGCCCCCAACCGGACGGCCGACTGCTTCAGGCCCGACGCGTGGGAAGACATCATGGGCGCCCCCTGCTTGATCGGCGCCCAATCCACCCTGATCTGTCGCCGCGCCGCCGAGCTGCCCCACGGCAGTCACCGCGTCATCGTGGGGGAGGTGCTGTGGACCCGCAGCCGGCCCGAGGTCAACCCGCTGCTCTACGCCGACGGCGGTTACCGCCGGCTGGGGTGAGGCGCGGCCGGATTAAGACCGGTAAAGCCGCAAAAGGAAATCCCCGGGGGACGGGCGCCCCCGGGGATTTTTGTTTTTAACTGCCAAAACTCGAGTTTGGACGGCCCTAGGGAAGGGAGGCCCCTGGGACCGTCGGGGGGACTGAACTGGATCTCAGAACTTGGCGCGGGCGCCGAAGATCACCTGCACGCCGGGGTAATAGATGCTGTAGGGCGAGTTGGAGTGGCCGAACAGCGTCACCAGCGGCTCGTTGGTGACGTTCAGGGCATCCACGGTCAAGCGCAGGCTGTCGTTGAAGAAGGGCAGTTGATAACCCATGGACAGGTCCAACTGGCCATGCGCCTCGGCGATCAACGCCTCGTTGATGTTGTTCTGTGGGGCGTTGGCGGCCGTAGACTGGTCGTTCCAGACGTAGTTCACGCTGAGCGACACGCCGTGGCCTTCATAATAGGCCTGCAGATTGTAGCTGTAGGGGGCGATGCCGGTGGCGAACAGCCCGCTGTCCGAGCTCTGCTCGATATGCGTGCCGTTGGCCGAGAAGCCCAGACCCTCGACGATGAAGTCCAGCGGCTGCACCCAGGTCAGCTCGATGCCCTGCAGCAGCAGCTTGCTGAGGTTGACCGGCTGGGTCAGCGTGACGGTCGCCACGTTCGGGCCGCCGCGCAACAGCAGGGCCTGCTGCTGGCTGGTTTGCAGGTCGCTGAAATTGATGCCCAGGGCGGTGAAGGGCACAGTCTTCTGCGTGGTGACGGTGAAGCCGTCGATGTCCTTGCGGAACAGGGCGGCGCCGATATAGCCCAGGCCGCCCGTGTACCACTCGCCACCGATGTCGATGTTGTTGGAGGTGTAGGGCTTCAGGTTCGGGTTGCCGGCGCTGGCCACCTGCGCCGAGATGTCGGAGAAGGTGGTGCCGGGCAGCAGTTGGCTGGCGTCGGCGCGGGTGATGCTGCGCGAGGCCGAAGCGCGCAGCTTGATGTCATCCGTCAGGCTGTAGACCACGTTGGCCGAGGGCAGCACGTCACTGTACCCGGTGCTCAGCGTCTGGTCGACCAGGGCGCCGGACGCGGTCACCAGCGGGCTGGTCACGGTCTGGTCGGTGTGGAAGTAACGCAGGCCCATGTTGATGGCCACGTCATGGCCCAGCAGGGTATCCTTGGCGTTACCCTCGGCATAGCCGCCGAAGGTCTTTTCCGAGATGTTGCCGACGGAACCGCCGGTCACGGCGCTGCGCGTCTGCGGCGCCGTTTCCTTATAGTATTCGTAGTTGGTGGCCTTCTCCAGCGCCGACAGGTTGGTCATGATCCACTGGGTGTAGCCGACGTTGCCACCGGCCAGGTGACCGAAGTCGCTGATGTTCATGGGCTGCAGGTACTGGCCGATCTGGGAATTGGGCACCGAACCCGACAGCCCGTCGCAGGTGGCGCCGCAGACGGAGGTCTGGAAGGCCGTGCTGTTGTCGTAGGCGCGGATGATGCGGCTGGCCATGTCATAGGCGCCGCCCACCTTCAGGTTGACGTTGTCGTCGCCGTACTGGGTGTCGATGTGGGCGCCACGGGTCGTGGTCTCGCGGTACACGTTCTGCACGTTCACGCGGTACCACTTCCAACCCAGGTTCGGGTCGTTCAGGTTGCGGTTGGGCACGATGATGGGTTCGCCGTTGGCGCCATTGGCCTGATAGCTGACCACCAGGCCGGACTGCGCCGGCGTCTGCACGTCGAACTGCGGCTGTTCACGGAAGAAGGTGCTGTGGCCGTAGTTAACCTGGGCATCGACCTTGAAGTCCTTGGACGGCTTCCAGGTCAGGGTGGGGTTGATGTTGTAGAACTCGGTATGCTGGTTGAAGATGTCGTTTTCCAGGAAGAAGCTGGAATTGGCGAAGGTGCCCTGGGTCACGACGTTGTTGCTGTCGACGGTCAGGTTGAAGGGGACCATGCCGCCGGTGGACGTGGGGCTGGTGCCGGGGCCGGAGTTGCGGACGTACCAGTTCATGTTCAGGCGCTGATAGTCGCGGTCGGACTGGGCCCACAGGCCGTCGATGGCGAAGTGCCACTCGTCGCTGGGGCGGTATTCCAGGGACAGCAGGCTGGACACGCGCGAACGGTCGCCGAAGGTGTAGCTGTTGCGGCCCAGGCGCGGGATCTGCGCGCTGCCCAGCTGCGGCAGGGTCAGGCCCGACGTCTGCGCCAGGTTCACCGGCTGGCCAGCGGTGAGGCCCGCCACGTTGCGGGGGGCTGTGCTGGCATAGACGAAACCGTTGCCGGTGCCGACGTCGCCGCTGCCGGCGGGCAGGTTGCCGTCGGTCCAGCCGATGGTCTCGAAGCCGTCGATGCGGGTCGTGGTCTTCACGCCGGACACGCCGACCAGGATGCCGAAGGGGCCCCAGGTATGGCTGGCCACCATGGCGCCGCGCGGGCTGACCTCGCCGTCGGCGTTGGTGTACTGGCCCTGGCCGATCAGGGTGACGTGGGTGCCCTCGTTATCGAAGGGGCGGGCGCTGTGCAGGTTCACCGTGCCGGCAATGCCGCCTTCCAGGGTGGAGGAGACCGGCGTCTTCTCCACGTCCAGGCGGGTGAACAGCTCGGACGGGAACAGATCCAAGTCGACTTCGCGGTTGGCGTTGCCGCCGTTGGTGCCGCCGTCCGACGCCACCGCGATCTGGGTGTTGTTCAGCAGCACCTTGGAGAAGCTGGGGCCCAAGCCGCGGATGGAGACCTGCACGCCTTCGCCGTCGATGTCGCGGTTCAGGTTCACGCCGGGGATGCGGTTCAGGGTCTCGGCCAGGTTGGTGGCCGGCAGCTTGCCGATATCCTCGGCGAAGATGCTGTCGCCAAAGGCGACGGAATTGCGCTTCTGCTCGGTGGCGTCCAACAGGCTGCGCCGGATGCCGGTGACGGTGATTTCCTCCAGCGCGGCATCATCGCCCGCCGAGGCCGTCTGGGCGTAGGCCTGCATCGACATCATGCCCAGCAGCGCGGAGCCGGCCAGGGCGGTGGTCGTCAGTAATGCTTTCCAGTTCTTTGAATATGCCATTTCTTTTCCTCCCTGATCGCCCGCGGCTCCCTCTCCGGATTGGGCGGTCTGTTGTTAAGGTTCTGGTTTTGCGCGGCAATCCCGCGCGGATACGGGTCAGCGGTAGCGGTAGAACGTCACCCGCTGGATCTGAAACTGATCGGGGGGCAGGCGGATATGCCGACCCTGGTGGGTCTGGTCGCCGTTCAGATAGCGTCCCGGCACCCAGCGGCCCTGCGCGTCGAACGTGCCCTCGACGGCCTTGTCGATGCCGGCCAGCGCCGGGCCATCGCCCTTGGGGCCCGGTTCACCGGCGACCGTGACGATCAGGCCGCGGCCGGCGATCAGGTATTCCTCCGGCCCCGTCTGGATGATTAGGCCGCCGTGGCTGGCGGTGTCCTGCTCCGCCTTGGGCGTCCAGCTGTCGATGAAGCCGACGGTGAAGCGGTAGTCGCCCAGGGTGCGCGTGACCGGGGCGTCCAGCACCGTGCCATCCTCGAGCACCCGGGGCTTGAAGCCCGCCATGCGACCCAGCCCCTGCGCCTTAAGGATGGCGGGGGTCAGCTGGCGTAGCAGGCCGTAGGCGTCGGTGATGGCCGCCTGGCTCTTGGTGTCCGCGTTCTCGATGGAGAAGGGGCTGAAGCCGAAGGCGTCCAGATTGCCGATTGCGTAGAAGGCATTGGCCGGCACCTCGGGCGCCGTCACGTTGTTGGCCTCGGGAATGAACAGCGGATTGTCGGCGCGTTTGTACCGCCCGGCCAGGTCACTGAAATTGTGGAAGTAGATGTCTGGTCCGATCAGGTCCAGGCTGGGCGCGCCGGTCTTCCACACGTCGATCAGATGGGGCAGGGGCCCGCCGCTGGGATACTCGCCCGGCGTCTTGCCGGCCCTGTTCAATGCCACGTTGACGTACATGGGCAGGGGGTAGGCAGCCTTGCCCGCACGGGTGACGGCGTCGGCGTACTGGGCGTAATGCCAGGCGGTGAACACCTCCTGCCCCGCGTCGGCGTCGCCGAACACCTGGCCCCATGTGCCAGCGGTCTTGGCGCCGTGGGCCTGCCACAGGGCGCGCAGCTCCGGTTCCACCGTCTTGCCCTCGCGCACGGTGCGCAGCAGCGCCTCCGGCACCGGCTGCGCCCAGGCGGCCTGGGCGGCATCGCCCCATTCGCGCGCCACCGGCAGCATGCCGATCTCATTTTCCACCTGCACCATCAGCACGGTGCCTTTGGCATCAACGGCCTTCAGATGCGCCATCAGGGCCGCGAAGGCCTTCGCGTCGGCGTCGCGGAGCGCCGGGGAGAAGGCGGAAAGGATTTCCACGCTGGCACCATTGGCGGCGCGGGCGCGCGGGAAGCGCGCCTGGTCACGCTTCACCCAACCGGGGACGTAGGTGGACATGCTGTTCTTCCAGGCGCCAAACCACAGCAGCACCAGATGCATTTCCTGGGCGCGGGCGTCGGCCAGCAGCCCGTCAACCGTGGAAAAGTCGAACGTCCCTTCCTTGTCCTCGATCAGTTCCCAATAAACCGGCGACAGAACCGTGTTCAGGTTCATGGCCTTCAGTTTGGGCCAGTACTTGGCCATGTAGGACCGGCTGGAGGCGCTGGAATTGCCCAATTCACCGCCCAGCACCAACAGCGGCCTGCCGTCCACCATGAGGCGGGTGGCGGTGCCTTGGTGGTCCAGGATGGGGACGGCGGCCAGGGCGGCCGTGGGGGAGGACGTCCCGGTGGACAGCGCGACCAGGCTGGCG
The DNA here is from genome assembly GCF_007828035.1 of Nitrospirillum amazonense. GTDB lineage: Bacteria > Pseudomonadota > Alphaproteobacteria > Azospirillales > Azospirillaceae > Nitrospirillum > Nitrospirillum amazonense. The sequence continues at coordinate 42,719 of NZ_VITV01000008.1, forward strand.
GCCAGCATCAAGCGCCAGGTGTTTGTTTGCCGGCCGGTGGCCGAATGCAGGCGTCCCATTCCGCTCCCCTCCCTCAACCAGCGCGTTCGAGGCGCTTTTAAATGGTAGCGTTACCATTTCCAGGAAACAGCAATATTGTCAATATATTTTTTAAACAATATTGGTATAATTCTGATAATTATTTTAAAATACAGGCAAATACAATGCCACCTTCCAAAGAAAGGTGATCGTTTCCAGAGAAATTACTTAAAGATTTTCTTTTTTCTCAGGATGCGGCGCCTCCGCTGTCCGGTATGGCGGGGCGCAGCTGGGGGCTCAGTGTCTGGAGGGCCAGCAGCGCCAGGGGATAGGCCAGGGCGGCCGTCAGGAAGATGGGGCCATAGCCGCCTGTGGTCTGCAAAATCCATCCCGTGAACTTGGACATCACCATGCCGCCCACGGCCCCCGCCGTGCCGCCCAGGCCCACTACGGTGGCGACGGCGGAGGGGGGAAACAGGTCGGAGGGCAGGGTCATCAGGTTGGCGGAAAAACCCTGATGACCGGCGGTCGCCAAGCCGATGATCAGGACCGCCGCCACCAGCCCGCCGACCCAGGGCGCCGCCAGCACGGGGACGACGCAGACGGCACACGCCAGCATGGCGACCTTGCGCGACCGGTTGGCGCCCAGACCCCGTCGCATCAGGCGTGACGACAGCCAACCACCGGCCACGCTGCCGACGTCGGACATGAGGTAGATCGCCACCAGGGGCGGGCCGAAGCTGGACAGGTCCAAGCCGAAGCGGCGGCCCAGGAAGTCCGGCAGCCAGAACAGGAACACCCACCAGATGGGATCGGTCAGGAACTTGGCCAGCACATAGGCCCAGGTCTGCCGCTGGCGCAACACCCAGCGCAGGCGCGGGCCCTGAACGGCAATGATGGGGGAAATGGCGTCAGAGCGGATGTGGGCCAACTCCGCCCCAGTCAGATGCCGATCCTCTTCCGGCCGGCGGTAGAAGAGAAGCCAGGCGGCCAGCCATCCGAAGCTGATGACACCGGTTACCACGAAAGCGGTGCGCCAATCGGCCACGGCGACGATGACGGGCACCACCAAGGGGGTGACGACCGCGCCGACGTTGGAACCGGCGTTGAAGATGCCCACGGCCAGGGCGCGCTCGCGCCGGGGGAACCATTCCGCCACGCTTTTCAGGCCTGCGGGGAAATTGCCGGCTTCGCCGGCGCCCAAGGCCACGCGCGCCAGGGTGAACTGGACCAACCCGCCGGCCAGGCCGTGGGCCATGTGGGCCAGGTTCCAGATGACGAAGGTCAGGGCGTAGCCCCAGCGAGCACCCACCCGGTCGATGACACGGCCGAACACCAGGTAAGCGATCGCGTATGAGGCTTGGAACCAGAAGATGATGTCGGCGTAGTCGGTATCGGACCAGCGGAATTCCTGCGACAGTAGGGGCTTCAGCAAGCCCAGCATCTGGCGGTCGACGTAGTTGATGACGGTGGCGGCGAACAGCAGGGCAACGACGATCCAGCGCCGCCGGCCTAGCCTGGCCGGCGGTGTGATCGGTGCACCTGTGGCTTCCGCGGGCCACGCCATGAACGTCTCTCTCCCATTCGTCACCGGCGGCTTTGACGCCCGCGCGGCGCTGTTCTTATGCAAGGGCGCGTTCAAGGCCGCGCCCGGTCCCAAGCCAGCTCACCAGTTCCAGAGCGTGCCGTCCGTCAAGCGGGCCACCGGGAGGTAGGCGGGCTGATAGGGGTACTTGGCGGCTTCCGCCTCATCGATGTCGACGCCGTGGCCGGGCGCTTCGCCTGGGTGCATGTAGCCCTGATCGAAGCTGTAGGCGTGGGGGAAGACGCTCTCGGTCACGGCCTCGTGCACCATGCGTTCCTGAATGCCGAAGTTGGGCACCCACAGGTCGAAGTGCAGGGCGGCGCCCATGCACACCGGCGACAGGTCGGTGGCCCCATGGCTGCCGGTGCGGATCTGGTACAACTCCGCCAGGTTGGCGATGCGGCGCAGGTGGGTGATGCCGCCCGCGTGCACCACCGTGGTGCGGATGTAGTCGATCAACTGGTTCTGGATCAGGTCCTTACAATCCCAGATGGTGTTGAACACCTCACCCACCGCCAGGGGCGTCGTGGTGTGCTGCCGGATCAGGCGGAAGGATTCCTGGTTTTCCGCCGGGGTGGGGTCTTCCATCCAGAACAGGCGGTAGGGTTCCAGGCTTTTGCCCAAGCGTGCCGCCTCGATGGGGGTCAGGCGGTGGTGCACGTCGTGCAGCAGATGCAGGTCCCAGCCGAAACGGTCGCGGGCGGCGGCGAACAGGGTGGGGGCGAAATCCAGGTAGGCTTCCGTGGACCAGGCCGATTCCGCCGGCAGGCCGCGTGTCGCCGGCTCGTAATTGATGCCTTTGGCCACGCCGTACACACCCTTCAGGCCGGGCACGCCCGCCTGGATGCGGATGGCCTTGTAGCCCTGATCGACATAGTGCTGCACCTGGTCCATGGCGTCATCGACGGTTTGGCCGTTGGCATGGGCGTAGACCATGACGCCGTTGCGGCTCTTGCCACCCAGCAACTGGTACAGCGGCAGGCCGGCCACCTTGGCCTTGATGTCCCATAGGGCGGTGTCCACCGCGGCGATGGCCGACATGGTGACGGGACCGCGGCGCCAATAGGCGCCCTTGTACAGGTACTGCCAAATATCCTCGATATCGTGGGGATCACGGCCGATCAGGCAGGGAATGACATGGTCGGTCAGGTAGGACGCGACCGCCAGTTCACGCCCGTTCAGGGTGGCGTCGCCGATGCCATAGACACCTTCATCCGTGCGGATCTTCAGGGTGACGAAGTTCCGCGCCGGGCAGGTGACGATGACGTAGGCGTCCGTGATCTTCATACTTTCAGCTCCGAAGGCGGGTCCAGGTGGGCGCGGGCCGGCCATGAAAAGGGCGGCGGATCCGGCAATGGTCTTCGACAAAGCCCCCGGGGTGGCCATGGGGCTGTGTTCTCTCCCAGTGCGAAACGGCTCATGCCGTTCGTCAGTTACCATTCATGTATACTACCATACCAGCTGGGTCAACAGGACAGTATGGGGTGCGTCTGAAGGGGGCAGCCGCTGCTGCGTGAAATTGCGCTGCTCCCATTCTCCGACCGACATCGCGGCCTTGTTTGTCGCCTAGTATGGTAGTATGTATGAATTGTAAGAGCAACGGCGTTCGACAAAAATGCGTTTCCTTCGGGCGATGTCCTCTGGAAGACGCCGGCCGAATGTCGCAGGGTGGAAACGGGGATGGGCGGTGTGCCGCGAGGGTACTCCCGTGCCGGGACCGTTTCGGCCCCGGGCCCGTGCGACTCTAATGGGGTGCGTCTGGTGTTGGCGGAAAATGACCGTGTCGTCCTGAACCGTATCCAGGCGGACAGTGCGGAGCCCGTGGCCCGCCGCGTGTTCCGGGAACTGCGGGGCGCCATCGTCGCCATGAAGTTCCGCCCCGGCCAAGCCATCTCCGAACAGGATATCGCCGACCAGCTGGGCGTCAGCCGCCAGCCGGTGCGTGAGGCCTTCATCAAGTTGAGCGAGGCGGGGCTGCTGTCCATCCGTCCGCAGCGTGGTTCCTTCATCGTCAAGATTTCCGTACGCCAGGTGTTCGACGCCCGTTTCGTGCGCGAGGCGGTGGAACTGGCAGTGGTGCGCCGCGCGGTGGCGGAGATGAAGGCGCGCGATATCGACCTGCTGCGTGACAACCTGCGCGCCCAGGCCAACGCCGCAGAGGACCGCGACCATGCGGGCTTCCTGGACCTGGACGAGCGCTTCCACCGTGACATCGCGCTGCATGTGGGCTGCGAATATGCCTGGCGGGTGGTTGAGGAAACCAAGGCGCAGATGGACCGCGTGCGCTATCTCAGCATGCCGGAGGCGACGCCGTTTTCCCTGCTGATCACGCAGCACCATGCCATCGTCGACGCCATCGCCGACCGCGACGCGGACAGGGCTGAGGCGGCGATGCGCCAACACCTGCAGGAAATCCTGACCTCTCTTCCCCGGTTGGCCACCCGGTTCCCGGACCTGTTCGCCGACGACGCGCCCTTATAACGATTTGGCTGTTTGGTAGGACCGGTCCCGGCCGGCTTAAGGTTTTGTGGCCATGGTAACGGTACCATGGCGGCCCTGACGGGGCGGGTGTCCGGGGGCCGGAGGCCTTGAAAGAATAACGATAGGGAGAAGCCAGCGTGCGTATACGCCATGACTCCATCCATCATCGGATCGGCCATCGGATCGGCCGCCGCCTGATCCTGGCCGGCGTCGCCGCCGTGGCCATCAGTGCCGCCGCCTATGCGGCCGACAAGCCTGCGGTCTACAAGGACGCGGGCGCGCCGGTGGCCGCCCGGGTCGACGATCTGCTGGCGCGCATGACGCTGGATGAGAAGGTGGCCCAGCTGATCGCCGTGTGGGATCACAAGCCCGCCATCTTCGACGCGGGCATGAACTTCGATCCGGCCAAGGCCAGCGGCGTATACCCCAACGGCCTGGGCCAGTTCACGCGCCCCAATGACGAAAAGGGCTCCGGTTCCCTGCGGACCCAGCATTGGCGGGACACAAAGGGCACGGTCGCCATGGTGAACGCCGTCCAGCATTGGGCGGTGGAGAAGACGCGGCTGGGCATCCCCGTGCTGTTCCATGAGGAGGGCCTGCACGGTTACCCTGCCATCGGCCCCACCAGTTTCCCCCAGGCCATCGCCCAAGCCAGCAGCTGGGACCCGGACCTGATCCGTGAGGTCGACAGCGTCGTGGCCCGCGAGATCCGCGTGCGCGGCGTCAGCCTGGTGCTGTCGCCGGTGGTGGACGTGGCGCGCGACCCGCGCTGGGGACGCATCGAGGAGACCTTTGGCGAGGATCCCTACCTGGCGGGGGAGATGGGCGTGGCCGCCGTCCAGGGACTGCAGGGCGACAGCCTGCCCCTGGCCGACGGCAAGGTCTTCGCCACGCTGAAGCACCTGACCGGCCACGGCCAGCCCGAAAGCGGCACCAACGTCGGCCCCGCCTCCGTCGGGGAGCGCACGCTGCGGGAGATGTTCTTCCCGCCGTTCGAGCAGGTCATCCACCGCACCAACGTGCGCGCCGTGATGGCCTCGTACAATGAGATCGACGGCGTGCCCAGCCATGTGAACACGTGGCTGCTGCACGACATCCTGCGCGGGGAATGGGGCTATAAGGGTTCCATCATCAGCGACTATTCCGCCATCGACCAGCTGGTCAGCGTCCATCACGTGGTGCCGGATCTGCCGTCGGCCGCCATCCGCGCCATCACGGCCGGGGTGGATGCCGACCTGCCGGATGGCGAGTCCTATGCCAGCCTGGCCCAAGCCGTGCGGGCCGGAAGGATCAAGGAAGAGGTGATCGACCGCGCCGTCCGCCGCATCCTGGAACTGAAGTTCCAGGCCGGCCTGTTTGAGCACCCCTATGCCGACGCGGACAAGGCCGAGGCCCTGACGGCGAACGGCGAGGCGCGGGCTGTGGCCCTGAAGGCGGCGCAAAAGTCGGTGGTGCTGCTGAAGAACGACGGCGTGCTGCCGCTGGACATGGCCAAGGTCAAGACCCTGGCCGTCATCGGCCCCAATGCCGCCAAGGCCCACCTGGGCGGCTACTCAGGTGAGCCCAAGCAGACCGTCAGCATCCTGGACGGCATCAAGGCCAAGGTGGGCGCCCAGGTGAAGGTGACCTATGCCGAGGGCGTGCGCATCACCAAGGATGACGATTGGTATGGCGACACCGTCGAACTGGCCGATCCGGCGGAAAACGCCCATCTGATCCAGCAGGCCGTTGCCGTGGCCAAGACCGCCGACCACATCGTGCTGGTCATCGGCGACAATGAACAGACCAGCCGGGAGGGCTGGGCCAACAACCATTTGGGCGATCGCGACAGCCTGGACCTGGTGGGCCAGCAGAACGATTTGGCCAAGGCCCTGTTCGCCTTGGGCAAGCCCATGGTCGTGGTGCTGCAGAACGGCCGCCCGCTGTCGGTGGTGGACGTGGCCGCCAAGGCCAACGCCCTGATCGAGGGCTGGTACCTGGGGCAGGAGGGTGGCACCGCCATGGCCGACGTGCTGTTCGGGGACGTGAACCCGGGCGGCAAGCTGCCGGTGACCGTCCCGCGCTCCGTTGGGCAATTGCCCATGTTCTACAACAAGAAGCCCAGCGCGCGGCGCGGCTATCTGTTCGACACCACCGACCCGCTGTTTCCCTTCGGCTATGGGCTTAGCTACACGACCTTCGACGTGGGCTTCCCGCGTCTGTCCACGCCCACGATCGCCAGGGATGGCGCCGTCACGGTGTCGGTGGACGTGAAGAACACCGGCAAGCGGGCAGGGGATGAGGTGGTGCAGTTGTATCTGCACCAGCAGGTCGCCTCCGTTACCCGGCCGGTGAAGGAGTTGAAGGGCTTCCAGCGCGTCACGCTGGCCCCGGGCGAGAGCCGCACGGTCACCTTCACCGTCGACGGCCAGGCGCTGGCCCTATGGAACCAGGACATGAAGCGGGTGGTGGAGCCCGGCGCCTTCGACATCATGGTCGGCGACAATTCCGTCGACCTCAAGACCGCTGTCCTGACGGTCACGGAGTGAGAACCATGAAGCGTTTCATCCGATCCCTTCTGCTGGCTACCGCCACGGTCGCGCTGGCCCCCCAGGCCTGGGCCCTGGGCCAACCCCGGTATGTCGAGGCACAGGCCACGCCTGGCGGCTTCGCCATCGTGCAGGGCGGTGTCGCCGCCCGCCTGCATGTCGATGCCCAGGACTATGCCGGCGTGCAGCGCGCCGCGCGGGACCTGGCGGCCGACATCGGCAAGGTCACGGGCGTCACGCCCGCGATAAGCCAGGACACGGATCTAGGCGCCCTGCCCATCCTGGTGGGCACCCTGGGTCACAGCCCGACCATCGACAGGCTGGCGGCGGAGGGCAGGATCGACGCCGGCGTCCTCAAGGGCAAGTGGGAGGCCTTCCGCATCCAGGTTGTGGCCAACCCGGCACCCGGCATCGCCAGCGCCCTGGTGATCGCCGGCAGCGACAAGCGCGGCACCATCTACGGCCTGTACGACGTCTCGGAACAGATCGGCGTGTCGCCCTGGGCATGGTGGGCGGATGTGCCGGTGCGGCACCGCGACAGCCTTTATGTGAAGGCTGGCACCTATGGCGAGGATCCGGCACCGGTCAAGTATCGCGGCATCTTCCTGAATGACGAGGCGCCGGCCCTGACCGGCTGGGCCAGGGAGAAGTTCGGCGGCCTGAACCACCAGTTTTACGAACATGTCTTCGAGCTGATCCTGCGGCTGAAGGGCAACTACCTGTGGCCCGCCATGTGGGGCAACGCCTTCAACGAGGATGACCCGCTGAACCCCAAGATCGCCGACGAGTATGGCGTGGTCATGGGCAATTCCCATCACGAACCCATGCTGCGGTCCCAGCAGGAATGGAAGCGCCACGGCACCGGCCCCTGGGACTATGCCCAGAATGGCGAGGTGCTGCGCCAGTTCTGGTCGGACGGGGTACGCCGCAACAAGGACTTCGAGAGCATCGTCACCATCGGCATGCGCGGTGATGGCGACATGCCCATGACCGGCGACGCGGCGGCAGCCAACACGGCGCTGCTGGAAAAGATCGTGGCCGACCAGCGCCAAATCCTGGCCAAGGAGGTCAACCCCGACGTCACCCAGATCCCGCAAATCTGGGCGCTCTACAAGGAAGTGCAGGAGTATTACGAAAAGGGCATGCGCGTGCCCGACGACGTGACCCTGCTGTGGTGCGACGACAATTGGGGTGACGTCCGCCGCCTGCCCACGGCGGAGGAGCGCAAGCGTCCCGGCGGGGCCGGCATGTACTACCATTTCGACTATGTCGGTGATCCCCGGAACTACAAGTGGATCAATACCAACTCCATTCCTAAGGTCTGGGAACAGATGAACCTGACCTTGGAATATGGCGCGGACCGGGTGTGGATCGTGAACGTGGGCGACCTGAAGCCCATGGAATTGCCCATCGAGTTCTTCCTGGATTACGCCAGGGACCCCAAGCGCTGGCCCAAGGAGAAGCTGCCGGAGTTCACGGCCGCCTGGGCCGAACGCGAATTCGGGCCTGAGCACGCCGCCGAGATCGCGACCCTGGTCACCCGCTACGGCATGCTGATCAGCCGCCGCAAGCCCGAGTTGCTGGACGCCAACACCTTCAGCCTGACCGACTACCGCGAGGCGGAGCGGGTGGTGGCCGACTACCAGGACCTGGTGGCGAAGGCAGAAGCCATCTATCAGGCCCTGCCGGCCGACGCCCGAGACGCCTTCTTCCAGCTGGTGTTGCACCCGGCCAAGGCGGCGGCCCAGGTGACGGAGCTGTACGTCGCCGTCGGCCGCAACCGCCTGTATGCCGACCAGGGCCGCGCGTCGGCCAATGCGGAGGCCGCGAAGGCCAAGGCCCTGTTCCAGGCCGATGCCGACCTGACGAAGCAGTACCACGCGCTGAATGGCGGCAAGTGGGACCACATGATGGACCAGCCCCACATCGGCTATACCTCTTGGCGGGAACCGCTTGCCGACATCATGCCGGAGATCCGGGAACTGAGCCTGCCGGCAGAGGCGAAGCTGGGCGTCGCGGTAGAGGGCAAGACCCAGGCCTGGCCGGCCCTGGATGGCAAGCCAATGAAGGACGCCGCCGTGCTGCCGGACCTGGATGTGACCAACAAACCAAGCCGTTACATCGATGTCTTCAACCGGGGATCGAAGCCTTTCGCCTACACCGCCAAGGCCAGCGCCCCCTGGATCATCCTGAGCCAGGCCAAGGGCACGGTGACGGAGGAGACCCGTCTGCAGGTGGCGGTAGACTGGGCCAAGGCGCCGGCCGGAACCAGCCCCGGCAGCGTCACCATCACGGGGGCCGGGGGCAGCGTCACCGTCCACCTGCGGGCCCTGAACACGCCAGTGCCGCAGGATGGCCAGCCGGCCTTCATCGCCGCCGACGGCTATGTGTCGATGGAGGCGGAGCACTACACCGGCAAAGCCGACGCCGGCGTGGCCGCCTGGCAGAAGATTCCGAACTATGGCCGCACCCTGTCGGGCCTGGCGCCCTTCCCGGTGACCTCGGCCAGCTTCGCGGCCGGGCAGGGGCCGCGCCTGGACTACCGCGTGTACCTGCCGGCGGCAGGCCCGCTGACGGTGCAGGCCATCGTCGGCCCCACCCTGAACTTCGTGCCCGGGCGCGGCCTGCGCTATGCCGTTGCCATCGATGACGAGGCGCCGCAGGTGGTGGACATCCTGGCATTGAACGGGGTCGCCGACTGGTCCAAGTCGGTTGAGGATAACGCGCGCAAGCCCACCAGCCACCACACCGTGGCCAGTGCCGGCTATCACACCCTTCACATCTGGATGGTGGATCCGGCGGTGGTGCTGACCAAGCTGGTGGTGGATCTGGGTGGGGTGAAGCCCACCTATCTGGGACCGCCGGAAAGCGCCAGGGTGGCGGCGCGATAAAAAAAGGGTGGGGAAGAAAACGTCATGCGTCTGAAACGACTGTTGCCCCTGGCCGCCGGCCTGATGCTGACCGCGGCCCCTGTGCTGGCGCAGCAGGCGCCCCCGCAGGCCGCCAAAATGCAAGTGGCCCTGACCATGGACGACCTGCCGGTGCACGGCCCCCTGCCGCCCGGCCTGACCCGGGCGGAGGTGGCGGCCCGCGTGCTTGCGGCCTTCAAGGGCGCCGGCGTGGCGGAGGTCTACGGCTTCGTCAACGCCAAGGGCCTGGCGGACGAGGGCGACGATGCCGCCCAGGTGCTGGCCCTGTGGCGCCAGGCCGGCTATCCGCTGGGCAACCACGTCTATGCCCATGACGATCTGCATGGTCACGACGTGGCCGCCTTCACCGCCGCGGTGACGGCGGATGAGGCGGCACTCACGCAGTACATGGGCCCAGGAAGTGGAAAGAACACCGATTGGCACTGGCTGCGCTTCCCCTATCTGCACATCGGCGAGACGCCGGAAAAGCGGCGGGAGGTGGCGGCCTTCCTCAAGGACCACGGCTATCGCGTGGCCGAAGTGACGCTCAGCTTCAACGACTACATCTACAACGCGCCCTATGCCCGCTGCATGGCCAAGGGCGACCAGGAGGCGGTGGCGCAACTGCGCAAGAGCTATCTGGACCGGGCGGCGGAATCGCTGGCCATCGGGCGGCAGCAGGCCCAGGCCTTGTACGGCCGCGACGTGCCCCACGTCATGCTGCTGCATATCGGCGGGTTTGAGACGGTGATGCTGCCGGAACTGCTGTCGCTGATGAAGGCCAAGGGCGTGGCCTTCGTGCCCCTGGCCGAGGCGGAGGCGGACCCCATCTACGCCACCAATCCCGACACGCCGTCCAATGGCACCGGCAGCCTGCTGGACCGGGAAATGACGGCCCGCAACCTGCCGCAGCCGGCGCACAGCGCCGACCCGTCCACCTGGCTGGATGGCCTGTGCCGCTGACACCCCTAGATTCAGGAAACACCCCATGCGCCTCCGTTCCCTACTCCTGGCTGGTGCCCTGCTGGCTTCCGCCACGGTTCATGCCGCCCCCCAGAATGTTAACCAGTTAACCACCCGGTGGGTGGGCAGCTGGATGGCGTCCGCCCAGGCGGGCGGCGCCGATTCCACGCCGCCGGCGCCGGGCTTCACCGACGCCACCCTGCGCCAGGTGGTGCACCTGACCTTAGGCGGCGCCCGCGTGCGCTTCCGCCTGTCCAACGCCTTCGGCACGGCGCCGCTGACCATCCCCGGCGCCCATGTCGCCCTGTCGGCGAAGGAGGGAAAGACGCCCAGCGCCGCCATTCGCGCCGGCAGCGACCACGCCCTGACCTTCAACGGCCAGACGTCCGTCACCATTCCGGCCGGCGGCATGGTCTGGTCCGACCCAGTGGACATGGCTGTGCCCGACATGGTGGACCTGGCCGTCAGCCTGCGCCTGAAGGACGTGCCAGCCACGGTCACCGGGCATCCGGGGTCCCGCGCCACCAGCTATATCGCCATCGGTGATGCCCTGGACGCCGCCGATCTGCCCAACGCCGCGACGGTCACGCACTGGTATATCCTCACCGGCGTGGACGTGCAGGCGCCGGCCACGGCCAATGCCGTGGTCGTGCTGGGCGACAGCATCACCGACGGGCGCGACAGCACCACCGACGGCAACGGCCGCTGGACGGACGCCCTGGCCCGACGCCTGCTGCAGGGCAAGAGCCCGGTGGGCGTGCTGAATGCCGGCATCGGCGGCAACCGCCTGCTGCTGGACGGCATCGGCCCCCGCGCGCTGGACCGGCTGGATCGCGACGTGCTGGACCAGACGGCGGTGCGCTGGGTCATCGTGCTGGAGGGCATCAACGACCTGGCGACGGCCCTTAAGGCGGCGGAACGCAAAGAGGTGGGGGCGACACCGGAGGCCATCATCGACGCCTACCGCCAGATCATCGCCCGCGCCCATGCGCGCGGCCTGCTGGTCTATGGCGCCACCATCCTGCCCTGCCAGGGCATCGGCTATTGCGACCCGGCCATGGAGCCCAACCGGCAGAAGGTCAACGCCTGGATGCGCGGCAGCGGCGCCTTCGACGCCGTCATCGACCTGGACCGCACGCTCCAGGATCCCAAGAATCCCGGCCATCTCTTGCCGGAGGCCGATGGCGGCGACCATCTGCATCCGGGCGATACCGGCTATCGCCTGATGGCGGAGGGTACGGACCTGGCGCTGTTCGCGAGGTGACGGCTTACAAGCCAGGCGGGATCTTGGCCAGGATGCCGGAGCGGAAGGGACCGGGGCGGTCGCCGCGCATCAGCACGCCGGTCTCGCTGGCGGCATACTGTGCCGCCAGATCCAAGGCGGCGGCGGCGGTCTCGGGCGTCGGCGCCTTGTCGCAGAACAGGTAGCTGGGCTTGCCCGGGCCGGACAGGGCCACGGTGCAGGCGCGGTCGCAGCCGCTCATGCACTCCACCCCGTTCAGGGCCACCTGGTCGCGGCCCGGCCAGTCGGCGTGCAGGGCGGCCACGGCCTCGTACAGCAGGCGGCCGTCGCGCACGGCCTCCGGCAGGGCGCCCTTGGGCCGGCAGGTGACGCAGATGTGAAGAGTGTGGGCAGGGGCGGGGACGGTCGGGGACGCTTCGCTCACCGGGGACTTCCTCAAGGCTTGAACGCGGTGCGACTATGGGCTCGGCCGTGCGGCGGGCGTCAAGGGGATACGCCGTATATTCATCACAGGCGCGGCGGTCGCCGGCAGTTATAAGACGGCTTCCACGCCCCCGAGGATTCGGCCTGATGCCCAGCATGCCTGTCGAGATTTCCGCGTCCCGCGCCCGTCATCTCTGGCTGGCGGCCCAGCGTCTGCTGGAACCGACCCCCTTCGGCGCGGGCCCCCAGGCCGTGAAATTGGCGACCGAGCACCTGGGTTATGTCCAGATCGACACCATCAACGTCATCGAGCGCAGCCACCACCACATCCTGCAGACGCGCATCCCTGACTACGCCCGGGCGGACCTGGCGGCGGCGCAGTCGGTGGACAAGTCGGTCTTCGAATACTGGGCGCACGCCCTGGCCTATATCCCCACGGCCGACTATCGCTATTTCGCGCCGGACATGCGCCAGATGCGCGACAACCCGCCGGCCAACTACGCCGCCATCAACCGGCGCGATTACAACGCCCTGCTGCGCCGCATTGGGGAGGAGGGCGCGCTCAGCATCCGCGACATCGACGATGAGGTGCTGGTGGAGAAAGAGCATCTGTGGGCCAGCCGCAAGCCGTCCAAGCGCCTGCTGAACTTCGGCTTCTACAACGGGGACCTCACCATCTCCCGCCGCGACGGCATGCTGAAGGCCTATGAGCTGACCGACCGTCATTTCGGCTGGGAGCGGCGGCCCCGCCCGGCGACGCCGGGGCAGGTGGCCGACTATCTGTTGAGCCGCGCGCTGCGCAGCCAAGGGGTCGTCAGCCTGGATTCCATCTGCTACGGCAATTTGGGCCTGAAGGCCCAGGTCTTGCCCTTGATCGAGAAGGCGGTACGTGCCGGCCGCCTGGCCCAGGTGAGCATTACCGGCGCGGAGAAGGTGCCCCACTGGGCCGAGGCCGCGGCGCTGGAAGGCGGGCAACCGCCGGTCCCCGCCGGCCTGGTTCACATCCTGTCGCCCTTCGACCCGCTGGTCATCCAGCGCAAGCGGCTGGAGGCCATCTTCGGCTATGTCCATCGGTTCGAGGCCTATGTGCCGGCGGCCAAACGGGTGCTGGGCTATTTCGCTCTGCCGGTGCTGGTGGGGGATGAGATCGTGGCGGCCCTGGACCTGAAGACCGACCGCCAGGCCGGCCGCCTGTTGGTGCAACGCTGGACCTGGATGGTGCCGGAACGGCCGGATCTGAAGGCCGCCATCGAGGAAGCGCTGGGCCGGTTCCAACGCTTCCAGCTGGCGCCCTCACTCCTGCCGGCTTGAGGGCAGCGTTTCCAGGAGCGGCCGGGCCAACTGCAGCACCTGATAGGTCACGGCCGTGGCCGGCGGGTTCGAGGGCGCCTCCGCGGCCAGGCGAACCCGGGTCAGGGTCCAGGTGCGGGTGTCCACCCCCACGGCGGAGGCCACGATGTCCTCCCCCTCCGCCACCTCACGGTTCAGCGCGATTTCATCGGCCCACAGCCCGCCCAGGGCGGTGTCCATCGAGATGGGCGCGTTGTCCACCACGGCGTAACGGGCGTCGCGGGCGCGGCCCTTGCGCGCGTCCAGCGCGACGCGCACATCGATGTCCGCCCGGCCGAAGGTATCGGTGACGGCCTTATAGTGGTTATGTACCAGGAAATCGCGGAAGGCTGCGTCCTGCCGCCACAGGTACAGGGAGGAATAGGCGTTGGCGATGGCGCCGTGCCTGCCTGCCTCCCGCAGCAGGAAACCCTTGAAGTACAGTTCGGGCATGGCGGCCCAGCGGGCGGCGTTGGTCTCGGCCCGCTTGCGCAGGATGTCCAGGTCGTAGTCGGCCGTCAGGCGGTGGCTATAGTGCGCGATCAGCATCGGTTGTCACTCCCGTGGTGGCGATGTCCGGGAGGATAACGACGCCTAGACGATCAGATAATCACATGAATGACTATTTCAGTAATTGCTGTTTGAAATGATTAAGCTGTCGGCTCTTGCGCCATGCGCCGCAGGAAATCCACCAGCGCCCGCACCGCCGGCGGGGTGTGGCGCTGTTTAGGGTAGTACAGGTACCAGCCGGGGAAGGGGGGTGAGTACTCCTGCAACAGCGGCACCAGGGCGCCCCGGTCGATCAGTGGCTTCATCCACCGGTCCGACCAATAGGCGAAGGCGATCCCCACCCCTTGCGCGGCGGCGGCCAAGGCCGTGTCGCGGTGGGACACCACCAGCGGTCCCTCCACCGCCACGGCGAACCAGCGGCCGTCGGTCTGAAATTCCCAATTGTACAGCTTGCCGCTGCCGGGCTTGCGCCAATTGATGCAGCGATGGGCGTGCAGGTCGGCGGGTGTGCTGGGCTGGCCGTGGCGGGCGATATAGTCGGGCGAGGCCACGGCCACCTGATGCAGGTCGGGTCCCAGCTTCGCCGCCACCATGTCCTTGGCCAGCAATTCGCCCAGGGTGATGCCCACGTCGAACCCGGCTTCCACGATGTCCACCACCGCGTCATCGATGGCCAGTTCCAGCACGATGTCGGGATATGTCGCGTGGAAGCGCCCCAGCACCGGTTCCACCAGCGTGGCGGCCGCCAGCCGGGGCAAATGCAGGCGCACCGTGCCGGTGGCCGTGCCGCGCATATTGCCGACGTCCGCCACCGCCGCCTCCATCTGTTGCAGGGCCGGCTTGAACCCCGCCAGCAGCCGCGCGCCCGCCTCCGTCAGGGCGGTGCTGCGCGTGGTGCGGTTGAACAGGGCGACGCCCAGCCGTTCCTCCAGCCCGCGGATGGTTTGGCTGAGGGCCGACGGGGTGACCCGCAATTGGGCCGCGGCGCGGGAGAAGTTCCCCTGTTCGGCGATCATGGCGAAGGCCCGCAGGTCGGCGAATTCACTGCCGCGCATTCTATCTCTCCAGCTAACAGGCGCATCGAGTTTATGTAGCATACCGCAGATCCGGCGGCTGTGGCCCACTCCCGCGCATTCTCAAACCAGCGCTGGGGTGTCCCCATGGTCCAATCGAAGATTTTCCTGATCACCGGCGTCAGCAGCGGCTTCGGCCGCGCCTTCGCGGAAGCGGCGCTGGCGGCCGGCCATACTGTCGTGGGCACCGTTCGGCGCGCGGCGGACGCCCAGGCCTTCACCGCGCTGCACGATACCCGCGCCCGCGCCATCCCTCTGGACATCACCGATACCGACGCCATCGCGCCGGCCGTGGCGGGGGTGGAGCGGGATGTTGGCCCCATCGCCGTTCTGGTCAACAACGCCGGCTATGGCCACGAAGGCATCCTGGAGGAATCACCGCTGGCGGAAATGCGCCGGCAGTTCGACGTTAACGTCTTTGGCGCCGTGGCCATGATCCAGGCGGTGCTGCCGTTCATGCGCCGGCGGCGGGCCGGGCACATCGTGAACATCACTTCCATGGGCGGCTTCATCACCATGCCCGGCCTAGCCTACTATTGCGGCAGCAAGTTCGCGCTGGAAGGCGTCAGCGAGGTGCTGGCGAAGGAGGTGCGCGATCTGGGCATCCGGGTGACGGCGGTGGCGCCGGGTTCCTTCCGCACCGATTGGGCCGGCCGCTCCATGGTCCGTTCAGCCCGCGCCATAGCGGACTATGACAGCCTGTTCGACCCCGTGCGCCAGGCGCGGGAGGAGAAGAGCGGCCGCCAGGCCGGCGACCCAGCCAAGGCGGCGCAGGCGCTGCTCACCCTCGTGGAGGCCGAGGCCCCGCCGACACATCTGCTGCTGGGCACCGACGCCCTGGCCCTGGTGCGCGACAAGCTGACGGCGCTGGAGGCCGAGATCACCGCGTGGGAGGACCTGACGCGGTCGACGGATTTCGATTAGGCGGCGCAGCCGTCCTTGCCGGGCGCCGTCTCGGGGCCCGACGCCGTCTCGGGAAAGGTCGCCGCCAGGGTGGCCAGCGCCATGGCGGCGGCGGCGCCCAGCGCCAGGAACGTGAGGCGGTAGCCGAAATGGTCGACCAGCATGCCGGCGGCCAGGCCGCTGACGGCCGCGCCCACGCCCTGCACAGTGGCGATGACGCCCAGCGCCAGGTTGTAGCGGCCGGTGCCGCGCATCAGGTCCGCCGCCACCAGGGGCGTCAGGGCGCCATGAATGCCCGCGCCCACGCCGTCCAGCAACTGCACCGCCACCAGCCAGGCGCTGTTGTCCGACAGGGTATAGAGCACGGCGCGGATGGGCAGGATGGCGAAGCCCACCAGCAGCAGGGGCTTGCGTCCCCAGCGGTCCGCCCGCCAGCCGCTGACGAGCGCCACCGGCAGCATGACCAACTGCGCCGCGATGATACAGGCAGACATCAAGGCGGTGGCCCAGGTTGGGTTGGCGGCGGCCAGCTTCTGCCCCACCAGCGGCAGCAACGGGGCGTTGGCGAAGTGGAACAACAGGGCGCAGAAGCTGAACACCATGAGCGGCCGACATCCCACCACGGCGCGCCAGGCGGGTGGGCCGCCCCCGGCCTCATTCCCATCGGCCCCTTTGGCGCGCTGATGGTCAATGGCGCGTCCGGGAATGGACAGGACCGCGACAATGGCCAGGACGGCGAACACCGGCCCCAAAAGGAAAACGGACCGCTGGCCGAACAGCCGGCCGACCGCCCCGGCAACCAGGGCGATGAAAACGTTGCCGGCATGGTCCCAGGCGGCGTTGCGCCCCATGCGGGCCGCCAATTGCTGCCGTGCGAACAGGCCGAGGGTCAGCGCCGCGACGGCGGGGCCCAGCACGTCACCGACGGCGGCCAGGACGCTGTTGGCCACCAGCACGGGCCAGAAGTCCGGCCAGGCGTAGATGACGCCGGTGCCGGCCGCCAGGACGACCAGAGCCGCCACCATCACGGCGCGCTTGGCCGTGGTGGCGTCGATGGCCGCCCCCGCCGGCGTCTGCGCCACCAGACCGACCAGGCCGCTGACCATGGTCATGACGCCAACGGCCGACTGGGTCCAGCCCTGCTGGGTCACCAGGAAGACGTTGAGGAAGGGACCCAGGGCGCCGCGCACGTCGGCCAGCAGGAAATTGATCGCGTCCAGCGAGACGGGATGGAAGCGGCGGCGGGGGGAGGCGTCGGTCATGGCGGTCCTGGCCGGGGGGAGGCGGTGGGACCAGAAACCTAGGGGCCGCGTCACCGCATGACCATCGAACCTTGGACTGAGCCATGGCGGCGGACGATCTAGGCGGCCGACTGGCGGCCCCGACCGGCGGCCCTAGGGCTGAAGGATCAGCACCAGGTAGGTGCAGGGCCGCTCGCCCCGGTTCTCGAACACGCAGTCGGCCGGCGGGCCCAGTTCCAGGCTGTCGCCGGCCGCCAGCCGGTGCTCGGTGTCGCCCTCGGTAAAGGTCAGTTCGTTGGTCAGCACGTGGATGATGTGGCGGGTGAAGGCGTAGGCCGAGGCGGGGAAGGGCACGCGCGCGCCGGCCGGAAGGTCGATATGCACCAGTTCCAGCGGCATGTCGGACCCCGGGGGCGGCGCCACCAGGCGGCGGACATAGCCGGTGGCGGGGTCGCGCCAACTGCGCTGCTCGCCCGCGCGCAGCAGGCGGCGGCGTCCGTCATCCTCCGCCCGGGCCAGCAGGGCCGACAGGGTCAGGCCGAAGGCGCCCGACAACCGGCCGAGGAGTGAGGCGGTGGGGCTGCTTTCCGCCCGCTCGATCTTGTTGATCATGGCGCGCGAGACGCCGGCGCGGTCCGACAGGTCGGTCAGCGACCAGCCACGGGCCTCACGCTCCACCCGGATGCGGGCGCCCAGCCGCGCGTCCAGTTCATCGCCGTTTCCCGTCATGTGCTTACCGAACTCCACTTGCCGACATCGGTATCGTATCACATAGTGGACGTCATGAAACTATAGTGAACGGATCGCCCGCATGACCCAGCCCGTTACCATCCGCCCGGCCACCGTGGACGATCTGGAAGGCATCCGCGTCATCTACAACCACGCGGTGGTGCATACGACGGCCATCTGGAACGACGTGCAGGTGGATCTGGAGAACCGCCGCCAGTGGTTCGAGGCGCGCATGGCCCGGAACTTCCCGGTGCTGGTCGCGGTGGCAGAGGGGGACGGGCAGGGGCAGGTGGTGGGCTACGCCGCCTATGGCGATTGGCGCCCCTTCGACGGTTTCCGCCACTCGGTGGAGAATTCCGTCTATGTGGCGCCCCAGGCCCAGGGACGCGGGGTGGGGGAGGCGCTGCTGCGCGCCCTGGTGGCGTGCGCGCGGGAACGCGGCATCCACCGCATGATCGCGGCCATCGCCAGCGAGAACGCCATCTCCATCGCCTTGCACGCCAAGGTCGGCTTCCGCACCGCCGGGGTCTTCTCCGAAGCGGGCACCAAGTTTGGCCGCTGGCTGGACCTGACCTTCATGGAACTGGCGGTCGGCGGGGGCCAGCCGACCTGAGGCGGGCCCCCATCCTCCACAAGCCTCAGCTCATCGTCGGGATCACGAAGCTGGCGCCTTCCTTGGTGCCGGAGGGCCAGCGTGAGGTGACCGTCTTGGTCTTGGTGTAGAAGCGGACGCTGTCCGGACCGTGCTGGTTCAGGTCGCCGAAGCCCGAGCGCTTCCAGCCGCCGAAGGTGTGATAGGCCAGCGGCACGGGGATGGGCACGTTCACGCCGACCATGCCCACGTTCACCCGGTTGGTGAAGTCGCGCGCGGTGTCGCCGTCGCGGGTGAAGATGGCGACACCGTTGCCGTAGGCATGCTCGTTGGGCAGGCGCAATGCCTGCTCATAGCTGTCGGCCCGCGCCACGGACAGCACCGGGCCGAAAATCTCGTCCTGGTAAATCCTCATGTCCGTGGTGACGTGGTCGAACAGGCTGCCGCCAATGAAATAGCCGTTTTCGTGCCCCTGCATCTTGAAGCCGCGCCCATCGACCAGCAGCTTGGCGCCTTCCTTGACGCCGGTATCGATGTAGCCGCGCACCCGCTCCAGCGCGTCGCGCGTCACCAGGGGGCCGTAGTCGGCGCCCTCATCGGTGGACAGGCCTACGCGCAGGGATTCCACGCGCGGCACCAGCCGTTCCACCAGGGCCTCGGCGGTGGCCCGACCCACCGGCACGGCCACGGAAATGGCCATGCAGCGCTCACCCGCCGAGCCGTAGCCGGCGCCGATCAGTGCGTCCACCGCCTGGTCCAGGTCGGCATCGGGCATGATGATCATGTGGTTCTTGGCGCCGCCGAAGCACTGGGCCCGTTTCCCGTGTTCCGCCGCCGTGGCGTAGATGTAGTTGGCGATGGCGCTGCTGCCGACGAAGCCAACGGCCTGTATGCGCGGGTCGGTCAGCAGCGTGTCCACCGCTTCCTTGTCGCCGTTCACCACGTTGAAGACGCCCTCGGGCAGTCCCGCCTCCAGGAACAGTTCCGCCAGGCGCAGCGGCACCGACGGATCGCGCTCCGACGGCTTCAGCACGAAGGCGTTGCCGCAAGCGATGGCGGGGGCGGCCTTCCACAGCGGGATCATGGCCGGGAAATTGAAGGGCGTGATACCCGCGACCACGCCCAGGGGCTGGCGCATGGAGTAGACGTCGATGCCGGGGCCGGCGCTGTCGGTGTACTCCCCCTTCAGCAGGTGGGGGATGCCGATGGCGAACTCCGCCACCTCCAGCCCGCGCTGGATGTCGCCCTTGGCGTCGGCAATGGTCTTGCCATGTTCGGAGGACAGCAGCCGCGCCAGGCTGTTCATGTCGCGGTTCACCAGGTCCACGAACTTCATCAGCACGCGGGCGCGGCGCTGCGGGTTGGTGGCTGCCCAGGCCGGCTGGGCCGCCTCGGCGGCGGCGATGGCGGCCTCCACCTCGCTTTTCGAGGCCAGCGGCACCTTGGCTTGCACCTCGCCGGTGTTGGGGTCGTACACGTCGCCGAAGCGGCCGGACGTGCCCGGCACAGGACGGCCGTTGACGAAATGGGTCAGTTCCCGGGTCATGCGCGTTCCTCCTGCTATGATTGTTTTGCACCAGTTAAACATTCATATTCCTGCACGTACAGGGCGCTGATTTCGCCCTCGGCTGTGCGGGAATTCCCATATGGAAAGCTCATTTGACTGGGACGCCCTGCAGTCGTTCCTGGCGGTGGTGCGCGCGGGCAAGCTGACGGCGGCGGCCCGCCGCCTGGGCGTGGATCATTCCACCCTCAGCCGCCGCATCGCCGACCTGGAACGCACCCTGCAGACCCAGCTGTTCACCCGCAGCGTCCAGGGTTATGCCCTGACACCCCAGGGGGAGAAGCTGCTGGCCTCGGCCCAGGCCATGGAGTCCGTGGCGCTGGGCATTCTGGGGGAGGTGGCGGGCTCCAGCCTCAAGGTGGCGGGCAGCGTGCGCATCGGCGCACCCGACGGCTTCGGCACCGTGTTCCTGGCGCCGCGCCTGGGCGACCTGGGGGCGGCCCATCCGGATTTGCTGGTGGAACTGGTGACCACGCCCCGGCTGTTCAGCCTGACCAAGCGCGAGGCCGACATCGCCATCGGCCTGGCGCCCCCGCGCGAGGGCCGGTTGCACGCCCGCAAGCTGACGGACTATCAGCTGGGCCTGTACGCGGCCCAGGACTATCTCGACCGGCGGGGGGCGCCGCTGCGGCGGACCGACCTGCGCGACCATCGCCTGATCGGCTATATCGGCGAGCTGATCTACGCGCCGGAACTGGACTACGTGCCCCTGATCGAAAAGGATCTGGCGCCCAGCATCACCAGTTCAAACCTATTGGCCCAATACCAGATGACCCTGGCGGGGCAGGGGCTGTGCGTCCTGCCCTGCTTCATGGCGGGGCAGGAGCCGCGACTGCGCCGGGTTTTGCCCGAGACGGTATCCCTGACACGTTCCTTCTGGCTGATCGTCCATTCCGACTTGCGCGCGCTGGCGCGGGTGCGCATCACCTCCGACTTCATTGTCGAGGCGGTGAGGGCCGCCCGCGCTATGTTCACGCCGGACGTGTAGATCCGATGGCCGGGTCGGTGCTGGCCGGCCAGTCGCCGTCGGCGCGGCCGGCCAGGCGGCGTTGGACATGGTCGCCGGTGATGACCAAATCGTACCACCCGCCCGTGGGGCGCAGGGGCCAGCGCATGACGCCGCCCACCGGCCCCGGCGTCCAGGGCCGGTGGTGATCCAGATAGGCGCCGGGCTGGATGCTCACGTCCGTGCCGGGGGCCACGGTAACGCGCAGGGCGTCGCCCTCCACCGCCCAGCTGACGCCGGCGGTGCCCGCGCGGGTACCGGTGAAGGCGCGGTGAAAGCCGTTGGGGCCGCGCACCCACAGGTCATAGGCGCCCTCGGGCCCGGTCAGGTGCCAGTCCCCCGATAGCGTGCGGCCGGCCTCTACGGTGTAGCGGCGCGGGATGGCGTCCAGCCGCAGCCGGTCATAGACATGGAACACGGCGCCCTGGCCCGCCCCGGCGGAGAAGTCCAACCGCAGGGTGCCGGTGGTCGCATCAACGTGGCCGGCGACCTCCAGCGCGTAGCGCAGCCGGCGCGATGGCCGGGTCCCGGCCTCCTGCACCGGATGGGGCGGGGCTACCGGCGTTTCCGGCACCGTCTGGCCGACAATGGCGCGGGCGCGGTCGCGGGTGGGCACCGTGTCCGGCAGAGGCGCCAGCTTGGCGTTGGGCGTCTTGAAGTCGAAGGCGGTCAGCAGGTCGCCGCACACCGCCCGCCGCCAGGCGGAGATGTTGGGTTCCATCACGCCGAAGCGCCGCTCCATGAAGCGGATGATGGAGGTGTGGTCCGCCACCTCCGAATGCACCCAGCCGCCGCGCGACCAGGGGGATAGGATATAGCAGGGCACGCGCGGCCCCAGGCCGTAGGGCCGGCCGCGCAGGTTCAAATCGTCGCCATCGGCGCCGGGGGCTTTCAGGCGGTGATAGTCGTCGTCCGTCGCCGCCGTGCTGGCGCCGGCGAAACCACCGGGGGCGTCCGGGTCGGGAGAGGGCGGGGCCGGTGGCGGAACATGGTCGAAGAAGCCGTCATTCTCATCGAAGGTGATGAACAGCACGGTGCGCGCCCACACCTTGGGGTTGGCGGTCAGCGCGTCGATGACCTGGGCGGTGTAGGCCGCCCCCTGCGCCGGGCTGGAGGGGCCGGGATGCTCCGACCCTTCCTCCGTGCCCACGACCCAGGAGATCTGGGGCAGTCGGTCGGCCAGCACATCCTCGCGCAGCTTGTCCAGCGCCCGGGTGGACAGGCCCTTTTCCCGCAGCACGGCGCGTGAGCCCGGATCGCCACGGTAGGCGGCGCGGTATTGCAGGAAATTGGCCAGCGGGTTGTCGCCGAAATTGTCGGCCATGTCCTGGTAATGGCCCCAGCTGATGCCCGCCGCCTCTAGCCGCTCCGGATAGGTCGTCCAGGAGAAGCGCGGGGTGCTGGCCGCATCCGGCTTCGTCAGGTCGTCGTCGGGGTTGTCGATGGCCGGGCCACCGCCCTTGCCGTGCGGGTCGTTGGTGCCGGTCCACAGGAACAGGCGGTTGGTGTTGGTGCCGGTGTGCATGGCGCAGTGGTAGGCGTCGCAGATCGTGAACGCCTCCGCCATGGCAAACTGGAAGGGAATGTCCTCCCGCGTGTAATAGCCCATGGCGCGCTGGGTCTTGGCCTCCGGCCAATGGGCCATGCGGCCGTTGTCCCAGGCCGCCTGGGCATTGGCCCACTGGTGCGGCGTTCCCAACATGCGCATCAGATCGAAATGCGCCTTGGTCGACAGGTGGAAGGGATTGACCAGGCGCGGGTGCGGGTCGGTACGGTCGCGCTGGTCCCATACGGTTAGGGGCTGCCCATCCGGGCCCGGCGGCACCGGGATGGGGAAGCGGTCGCCGAAGCCGCAGACACCCGAGAGGGTGCCGAAGTAATGATCGAAGCCCCGGTTTTCCTGCATGAGCACGACGATGTGGGCCACATCCTCGATGGTGCCGGTGCGCACATCAGCAGGGATGGCGGCGGCGCGGGCCAGGGCGGGGGGCAAGCCGGCCAGGGCGGCACCGCCCAGCGCATGGCGAAGAAGCGAACGGCGATCCATCATGATGGGCGGTCTTTCCGGGGCGGGAGATCAGGGGGCGACCGACAGCTTGTCGGCCACGGTCTTCACGGGGCACAGCGTGCCGCAGCCGGGCAGGGGCAGCACGGCGCTCCAGGGCGGGCTGGCCAGGCTGAGGGGGGCCAGATTGCGCACCTGGTCCGGCGTCTGGGCGACATAGGCGACGCGGACCAGGGCTTGGCCGGCAGCGTCGCGCCACAGTTCCAGCCGCAGGCCGCCGCCCACGGGCGGATCATCCTCGCCATAGCCCTGGACCTGGAAGTGCACGCCCAGCAATCCCGCGATGGCGGCGATGTTGTCGTCATGGCCCACCAACAGGGTGACGGGTGGCTGGCCGGCGCCGGTCAGCGCCTCCGCCATACGCGGGGCCAGGGCCACGGCCTTGCGCGGCGCCATGTAGGCGTTGCGGGCGAAGACGTCGAACTGCAGTCCGTGCAGGCGGGAAATCTGCGCCAGCGCGTCGCTTAGGCCGGGACCGGCGCCCAGGCGGCCCCAGGCCACCTGATCCGGCGCCATGCCCTCCAGATATTCCAGGATGAAGATCTGCGCCGCGCCGGCGGTCTGGGCCACGGGCCCGCGCAGATCCACGCCGCGGTTGTCGGCGCTGGGGCTGATGACCGTGCGCTCCTGCACCAGGTCGCAGGCCGGCAGGGTCTTGTCACAGCCCAGGCCGCGGATGGTGAGCGCGATGGCGGGCACCAAGTAGGTGGAGGCGTTGCGCACGTTGTCCATCTCCGGCTCCATGGCCTTCACGGCGGCGGCGGCATCCACGGTGGCGGCACCGGCCTCGAACGGATCGAACAGCGGGTCCAGCGTGCCCGGCGGCCTGTGCCCCACAGGCAGGGGGCAGTTCGGCGCCAGGCCTTGGGCCATGGCTTCGCCCGTGCGGATGGTGCGCTCCGCCGAATTGGTCCAGATCGCCACCTGGCTTGCGGCGGGGCAGCCCTGGGCCGGCAGCAGGCCGTTGGCGGCCAGCCACTGGCGTTGATAGGCGCCCATCAGCGTCGCGGCGGCGGCGCCATGGGGCGTGAGGTGGCTGGGCGCCACCGGCCAGGACGGCCACGGGCCCTGTGCCAGCCCGGGGGCCGCTTCGGTATCCAGGGGGGCCCGCACACCGTGGCGCACCAGCATGACCACCCGCTCCAGCGTCAGGGGCTGGCCGTTCGCGGCGCGGGGGGCCACGGTGGCGTCGGGTGCCGCTTGAGCCGGGGCGGTCGCCAGCATCAGGCCGGCCAGGAGAAGGAGAAGAAGGCGGGTCACGGGCATCTTTCCAGCAGCAGGGGTCAAAACACGCCTTGGGCGCGCAGTTGGGTCAAGGCTTGGGTAAGGGCGTCCAGTCCGCCCTGGGCTGCCAGCGACTGTACACGGGCGGCCCCCAGGTGACTCAGCACCGCGTGGCGATAGCCCCAGGTGTAGCGGGCGGGGTCGCCGGCATCCACGCCGAAGCGGGGGGCCAATTGGCGCAGCAGGGCGTCGGCATCCTCCACGGCCGGTTCGGCGTAGACCCAGTTGTGGTCGGATTGCGCGTGGATCAGGCAGGCGGACCACCAGCGCGGCACGGCGCCGGTTTCGGTCATACCGGGCAAGGTCAGGCCACCCGCCTGTGCCGGCGCCAGGTAACCCGCTGCCACCGGATCCACCCGGGCGATGATGGCGGCGGCGCGCAGCCAGTGCACCAGCCGATCGGGCTTGCCCCGTTCCGGCGCCTGGTGGGCGCAGGCCTGGACGATGATCAGGTCGGCCGGCATGCGGCGGGCCATCGCCTCCGCGAGGCCCAGGATGTGATGGGCGCCGGTGCGATAGTCGCCATCGGGTCCATGTCCGCCCAGGGATACCTCGGGCGGCAACCCGCCATCCGGGCGCCAGACGAACAGCAGGGCCTTGGCCCAGTCATGCCACAGCGGTGCGGCGGCGATCAGATCGTCCTGCCCATCCAGGACGACACCGTCGATGGCCCGGTAGGCGGCGGCGAAATCCTTGGCGCTTTGGGCGTTGAAGGCTTCGTGCACGGGCAGGCCGCCAGGCCAGGAATGATGGCTGCCGGCATTGCCGCCGGGGGCGGCGGCGAAGGGTTGGGGCAGATGGGGGCAGGGGCCGCCCTCGCCGGGCAAGGCCGGGAACAGCCCATCCACCAGGCCGTCGCCGGGGTCGGCCAGGCCCTCGGCCACCAGCCGGTTGATGATGTCTCGCTTGTCCGCTTGGCCCAGGTTGGCGCGATGGGCCACGCAGGTGGCGGGGTTGAACAGGGCGTCCTCGGTCGCGGCCTTGATGACCGGGTCGTGTATCGTGCTCACATCGGCGCGCAAGCGGGCCAGGGCATCGCGCGTCAGGGGCGAGGCGCCGGCGAGGGTGGCGGCATCGGCCGCCAGCGCGGGCCGGGCCAGCAGCAGTAGCACAGCCAAGGCGGAGGCCAGGCGGAGGAGCGTCGTCATCAAAACTCCTGTTGCAGGCTGAGTTCATAGCTGCGGCCGGCGCTGATGGTCTGCACCACGGCGTCGCCGTGACGGCCGACACTGGTGCGGTAGGCCAGGGCGTCGCCCAGATTGCGCACCGTCAGCCGCGCGCTCAAGCCCCCGCCGGCATTATAGCCGGCGCTGAGGTCCAGCCGGCGCGTGGGATGCACCCAGGTATCCAGCGCGCTGCCCGCCAGGGTCGTTCCGCCCCCGGAAACAAACGCGGTGCCGTAGGATTGCACGTAATCGTCGGCCCAGCGGTAATCCACGGACAGATGCAGGGCGTCGCGGTCGTAACGCAGTTGCACCCCGGCCAGCCAGCGGGGCGCATACTGCACCCGTTCGATCGTGCTCAAATCGGGGCTGTTGAGGCGCACCGCCGTGGTCTCCCAGCTGAGGGTGCCGGCCAGATGGAGATCACGCAGGATCTCGGCCACGGGCGCCAGGCCCTGATCCACCGACAGCTCCGCCCCGGTCAGCCGGGCGGTGCCGCCATTGGTGGGGATGCTGAGTCGGACTTGCGCGTCGCTGGTGGGGGACCCCACCGCCAGGCCGCCGCCGGCGTCGTAGAGGTAATTTTTTAAGCGCTTGTGGAACAGCGCCAGTTCCAGCCGACCGTCCTCCCCGGCGGTGTCACCCCAGGTCCAGGCGCCGGACAGGTCGAAATTCAGGCCGTCGACCGCCTTCAGGTCAGGGTTGCCCCGGGTGATGGTGACCACGCCGTCACTGTCCTGTGTGGCGGTGGCGTTGCCCGCCAGTTGATAGGGCGACGGCGCGGTCTGGCTGGTCCAGACGGCGGCGCGGTAGGTCGAGCGTTCGTCCGGCTGCCAGCGGGCGAGCACGCGGGGCAGCAGGGCGGTGAACCGGCTGCCACTCTCATTCCAGCCGTAATGGACGCCGCCCGCGGGCGCGCCGTTGTTGCCCGACAGCCAATAGCGGTTGGTCAGGTCAGAGAATTCCGCCCGTAACCCCGGCAGCAGGGTGAGGTCATCCCAGGTCAGCCGCGCCTGGGCATAGGCGGCCACCGTGCGCTCCCCACCGCTCAGCGTGTTGCCGTTCCAGGCATCGGCGGTCCAGGTCGCGGTGCCGTCACGCTGGCGGTACAGCTGCGCCAGCCGGTCGGCATCGATCAGGGGGAAGGTGAAATTGTAGATGCCGCTGAGCGGTGCCGTCAGCGTGCCGGCGCGCAGGCCCGCGGCCGCCAGGTCGGCCACGCTGGTGCCGGCGTCCACCGCCCCCAGCCCGCCTACCAGTTGCCCTTCCTGGTCGCGGCGGTAGCTGTCGCGCTGGCTGTCGGTGATCTTTACCCCGGCTTCCAGCGTGGCGTCGGAGGTCACGGCCAGCTTGCCGTCCAGGGCGCCGCCCAGCCTATCCTGACGGCTGGACAGGCTGGTGATCTGGCCGCGGTTGGAAACCGGCAAGTTCTCCACTCCGTCGGCCATTGCCAAGGCGCCGGACGGTCCAGCGACCACGGGATAGCCGTCCTTGTGCCCCAGGCTCAGGCCCTGGTTCACCGTGGTGCCGGTCGGGTTCCAGAACGACAGCTCGATATGCTGGGGCCGGCCGTTCTCCCCCCAGGTGTAGAACAGGCGGGGCGACAGGGTCAGGGCGCCCGTGTGCCAGTCGGCGCCCAGCTGGGCCGTGCCCAGGGTGGCGGTATCGGGGTTGGTCTCGAACCAGTAATGCACCTGGGTCTTGACGCTGCGGTTTTCATAAAGGCCGTTGCCCAGGGCGACGCGGGTGATGAAGCTGGGGTCGCGCCCACCCTGGAAGCCCGTCTGGTAGACTTCCTGGTCGGTGTCGGCCGTGGCCACGGTGACATGGGCGAAGGCGCGGAAGGTGTCGTTGGGCTGCCAGTCGCCCGCCAGGCTGCCCCCCCAGCGCCGCGTCTCCCCTTCCGAATATTGCACGTTCAGCGAGGTGGCCAGCAGGTCGCGCGCCGGATCCAGGCCGGCCGGCGTCTGGCCGCTGGCGTCGACCAGGCGGTATTCGAACTGGGTGGACTGGTAGGACTGTTCCACGCTGGCGAAGCGGTTGCGTCCGTAATAGCCGGTGACGGCCAGGCCCAGGCTGTGGTCGCGGCCGAGCTGCCGCGCGACGTCCACGGTGGCGAGGCCCCCGCCCGAGGGCCGGCCCAGGTTGGCGGAGCGTTCGTCCAAATTGCCCTGGACCACCAGGCGCGTATGCTCGCCACCCTCCAGGGCGGACGCCAGGCGCAGGTCGAACTGGCCCGCGGTGGCATCGCCGTCGTCATGGGCGTCCGGCGTCTTGGTCAGTTCCACCCCGTCCATGGCGAGCGGCGGCAGCAGGCTCAGTTGCACGGCGCGGCTGTAGGGCATGCTTTGCGCCACCGATACCCCGTCCAGGCGGGTGACGGCGTAGGCGCTGTCCAGCCCGCGCACGGCAGCGAACTGGCCTTCTCCCCGCGCCGCCCGGTCGATGCCACCCAGGTCGCCCTGAAGGGACGTTACCAGCACGTTGACCCCGGCCAGCCGGCCCAGGCTTTCCGCCAGGGTGCGGTCGGCCCGGTCGTGCAGGTCCGCCGTGGTCAGGCTGTCGGTCACGGCGGTAGCGGTGATTTCCGCCGGGGGCGTGCCGTGGTAGGGCGCCTTGACGATCAGCACCTCGGGCAGCTGACCGCCGCTGGCCGGTGCCACCGCCGGCGTGGCCGGGATGGACGATGCCCGCTCCAACTCGATGGCGCCACCGTCACCCAGACGATAGCGCAGGTGGCAGCCCGATATCAGGCGGCCCAGCGCTGCCTCGAAATCCGTCACACCGGCCAGCGGTCCGGCGCGGCAGCCGCGCACCAGTTCCGGCCGGAACAACACGTCGCGGCCGGACTGGCGCGCCAGGTCCAACAGCGCGCTGCCCAGCGGTTGTTCCGCGATGGTGAATGGCGTTCCCGCCGGCGCGGGCGCCGCTACCAGCAACGGCAGCACGGCGCAGGACGCCGCCAGCCGGCGGCGTCCTGGCCGGCGCTGGGGTCTACCGCCGGCGCGCAATCCGGTAATCCCCATTGGCGTCCTGCCGCCAGGTGATGGGATGCAGGCGGGCCAGGGCGGCGAGGAAGCCGGCGACATCGTCGGCGCGGTAGCTGCCGCTGACACGGATGGCGCCCAGGGCGGGGTCGTCCAGGTGCAGCACGATGCCGGTTCGTGCCGCCACCTCCGGCACCACCTGGGCCAGGGGCATGTCATCGAACAGCATGCGCCCGTCCTGGCGGGCCTTGACCTGGTCCACATTGGCCTTGCCCAGGCGCAGGGGGCCGCGGCCCTCCTGGTCCACCTGCTGGCCGGGCGCCAGACTGACCAACACCCGGCCGCTGTCGCGGTCGCGAACCTCGGCCGCCCCCTCCAGCAGCACGGCGCGCACTTGCCCGCCGTGGGATGAAACGGTGAAACGCGTGCCCAGGTCGCGCACCTCCAGCGCCCCGGCCATCACATGGAAGGGGCGCAGCCTCTCATGCGTCACCTGGAACTCCGCCTCACCCTGGGCCAGGTCCACGCGGCGGCCCAGCGGGTCGATGCGCACATGCAGGTGCGTTGAGCCGCCCAGGCGCATGACCGTGCCGTCGGACAGCGTTACCTGGGGATGGTCATGGGCGGCGGTGACATAGTCGGCTTCGCTGACCGCGCCGTTCCACAGCCAGACCAGCGCCAGGGCCAGGACGGCGGCAAGGCCGCCCACGGGGGGCATCCAGGCGACGGGGCGCCAGGAGCGGTGGGGCCGCGTCTGCCCATCCGCCAGGCGCAGGCCACGGGCGCGGGTCAGGTCAGGCCGCAGGGGGCCCTTGTCGTCGATGCCGCCGCTGGCCGTCCAGGCGCGGGTCACCAGGTCCATGGCGGCGGCGTGTCGGGGGTCGGCCGCCAGCCAGGCGCGGAAGGTCCGCTGGCCCTCCGGCCCCAGTTCCCCCGCCTGTATGCGCCGCAGCCAAGCGGCAGCCGTTTCTAGCAAGACTTGATCGTGATCGGTGGAGGTCAACGCGCGGGCTCCACCATCGTCCGGGCCAGGTGGGCCAGGACGCGTTCGATTTGACGAGACACCACTTTGACCTCAAGGCCCAGGCGGCCGGCCACTTCCCGGTGGCTCAGCCCATCAACGCGGACTAGCAGGAAGGCGTGCCGCGCCAGAGGATCGACATCGCGCAGCGCCGCCTCCAGGCTGGCCAGCTCCTGCCGGACCATGACGGTATGCTCGGGCGTGGCGGCGCCGTCGTCCGCCAGCTCCGCCACCTGGTCCAGGCCGTCGTGAGCGTCCTGGTGGCGGGCGGCGTTGCGGCGGAAGCGGTCGACCAGCAGGCTGCTGGCGACGCGCAGCAGGAAGGCGCGCCAGTTGTCCACGCCCCGGGCGGGGGCGGCGGCCAGCGCGCGCAGATAGACGTCCTGGACATAGTCGTCCACATCCTGCGCCTGGCGCACGCGGCGGGCGAAATAGCCGCGCAGCACGGATTGGTGCGCCTCGAACTCCGCGCCGTCGAACGCCGACGGCGCATCGCTCCTGGCCCTTGAGTCGGCCTGACTGTCCATCTTTCCTCTCGGCCGGCTAATGGGCACGGACAAGGTCATAGCGACGGCAGGCTGCAGATTTATGATGGAGGGCTGCGCCATGTGCAGGCTCCGGATGACGGGGACGCGGGGGTGGGGATGGGGGCGGGACCTGGCGGCCCCACCCCCGGTAGCGGAACGGATCAGTAGGTATACTTGACGGTCATCAGGGCGGTGGTGCCGCTGTCGACGATGTTCGACAGCGTCAGGCTGTTGCGCCCGATATGCGCCCAGTAGGTGTAGTCACCCGTGAGGTTGGAGACGGAGCCGTCGACCGCGAAGCCGTTGTCGAACTTGTAGCCCACGTGCAGGTCCAGGCGGTTGGTCGGCCGGACCCACATGTTGTCCCAGCTGCCGCCTTGGCCCAGGTAGTCGTAATAGGCCAGGTAGGAACCGGTGTAGTTGTAGCCGAGGTCGGCGGAGAAACCGCCCACGGTGTAGGACAGGGTGGCGTTGGCCAGCCAGCCGGGGGCGTTCTGGATGGGCTGGTCGGCGTCCAGGCCCTTGATGCCGGTGTCGACCACCGACCACTGGCGTGTGACGTTGCCGCCGATGCTGAAGCCGGACAGCCAGCCGGGCAGGATGGTGTCGAACTTCTGCCGGAAGGCCAGCTCGATGCCGTAGACGTCGCCGTCGCCGCCATTCTTGGGCTGGCTGATGCTGACCAGGTTGCTGGTGGTGCTGAAGGGGTTCACCAGGGTGGAACCGTTGTCGAACAGGTAGTTCGACAGCCGCTTGTAATAGACGGCGGCCGAGGCCGTACCGCCCTGGCTGTTGTGCCATTCACCCGACATGTCCAGGTTGGTGGACTCGATGGGCTTCAGGTTGGGGTTGCCCTGGGTGATGGTCTTGACACCCGTGTCGGCGCTGATGGACACGGAGGAAGAGGCGCCCAGCTGCACCAGGGCGGGCCGGGTGTAGGACTGGCTGACGCTGGCGCGGTAGACCGTGTCGTTGTCCGGGCGCCAGTTCACCAGCACGCTGGGCAGCGGCTCGTTGTACGTGGTGCTGCTGTTTTCCCAGTGGCCCACGGTCTTGCCGTCGCTGTTCAGCTGCCAGAAGGTGTTGTGGATGTCGGTGTGTTCGAACCGGATGCCAGGGATGACCTCCACCTGGCCGAACTGCAGGTTGGCCATGACATAGGCCGACGTCACCTGCTCCCGCCCCTTCAGGGTGTTGCAGTTCATGTTGTCGACGTAGTTGCCGTTGCAGGTGTCGAAGCTGCCGGCCGTCTGCAGCTTGTAGAAATAGTCCAGCAGGGCCTGCTGGCTGACCTTGGGCACCGACCAGCTGTAGCGGCCGGGATAGACCGAGGAATAATAGCCGTTGGCGATGCCCAGGCTGGACCAGGTGCTGTTGGGGTAGCCGGAGGCGGAGAAGTAGGCGTTGGTCCAGTCGCGGTTGGTGACCGCGCGGTCGCTTTCCACGAACTTCACGCCGGCCTTGATGAAGGACAGCGGGCTGTTGTCGTTCATGTCGTACTGGCCGTCCAGCTTGGCGCCGTACTTGTCCTGATGGCTGCCCTGCTGGGTCAGCTGGCCGGCGCGGCGGGCCCACAGCGCGGTGGCGGCGTTGTTCAGCGCATCGTACATGCCTGGGCTGAACACCGGCACCGGATAGCCGTCGTTGCTGCCCATGCCGCTGATGCCACTGGGGAAGCGGGCGCTGCTGCTGTACTGGTCGATGCGGGACGACGCCTCGATATGGTTGGGGCGATCGTTGTTGGCGGCGCTGAAGAAGACGGTGGGCGTCAGGGTCAGGGCGCCCAGCTTCTTCTCGCCACCCAGCTGCAGGGTGGACAGGTCGGCGCGCTCCGGGTTGGTCTCATACCAGACGGAGGTGCGGTACTTGTCCACGCTCAGGCCGTACAGACCGTTGGCCAGGGCGTTCCAGCTCTTGTCCGTGCTGATGATCTGGCTCAGCGTGCTGTTCTGCACCGCGTTCTCGCGGGCGAAGGAGCCGCGCAGGAAAACGGCGGTGGTGTCGTCCGGGTGCCAGTCCAGCGACAGGTTGCCGCCATAGCGTTCCGTGCTGCCGTCCGACACGCCGACGCTGATGCCCGTCTGGCGCAGGTTGGAGGCAGGGTCGGTGCCGGCCGGGTTGGTCGATCCGGTCTTGGTGCTGCTGACGGCGAAGCCCCAGCCGCCGTCGTTATGGGCGCTGTCGATGCCCGCCATCTCGCTGTTGGTGAAATAGCGCTTGTCGTAATAGCCGCTGACATAGACGCCGAACTGGCGGTCGCGGCCGAACTGGGTGGCCACCTCGGCGGCGGTGTTGCCGCCCAGGCCGGTCTCGCCATAGTCGCGCGCCCGGCTCTCCAGGCGGGCGCCGCCCTGGATGCTGAAGTGCAGCGGGTTGGCGAAGTCGTAGGCGGTGGGGGTGCGGAAGTCGACGGTGCCGGAAATGGCGTCGCCGCTCATGGACGCGTCCAGCGTCTTGTTGACGACAATGGTCTGCAGGCCGGACGGCGGCAGCAGGTCCAGCTGGACGCTGCGGCTGTAGGGCAGGCCCTGGGCCACCTCCACGCCGTTCATGAGGTCGACGGCGAATTCGGAGTTCATGCCCCGGATGGCCACCAGCATGCCTTCGCCGCGCGAGGCGCCGTCGATGCCGCCGGCCACCGACTGGCCGGTGTTGCTGACGGTTACGCCCGGCAACAGGCCCAGGGCCTCGGCCACGTTATGGACGGCGGTGTGCTCCAGCTCCGCCGCCGACATGATGTCGACGGTGTTGGACGCGCGGATCTTGGCGGTATCCGCCTGGTCGCGGTTGGCGAAGACCAGGATTTCGTCCAGCGTCCCGTCAGCGCTGGCGTCGGCCGCGCCGGCGTCGGCGGCGTTGGGGGCAGGGGTGGCGGGGGCGCTGGCTTCAGCGGCATGGATGGTCGGTGCGGCCAGCAGGGCGCCGGCCATGGCGCCGCACAGCAGGACGTCCTTGAGCATCGTGTGTCGCATAGTCTTCTTTTGGCTCCGTCATGGACGCCCACGACGGGCGCCCTCGGAAAGCCAAGACGCGGCACGTGACCAGATTCCGGCCTGTCACGGAACTTTAGTAATTTTGGTTTCGTTATTCGGGTGTTTGAAATGCCCTCATATGCCGGGCGCCCGCATCCGCGGGCTTGGCTTCCTCACTGCGCCCTTCGGTGCTCGGCGGACGCGGTCGCGTCCTACGGCATGAGGTTCAGCCTCACGCCGTAGGGTGGGGTTGAAGGTCAACGCTTCGGCGGCTGCACGGCCAGGAAAACGGTGCTCCACAGCTGGGCGGCGTTTGACTCGTCGGCGTCGTTGCCGGCGGCGCCATAGGGGGCGACGACGTAGTGGCCGTCGCGATAGTCCCAGGACCACAGTTCGGAATTCTGCACGCCCTTGGCGGCCTCGATATCCCGCCACAGGGCGGTTTGCATCCGGGTCAGCCTGGTCCGGGTCGTGGCAGGCAGGTCGGTGCGGGCCAACTGGCGGGCCAGGCCGGCGGCGGTCAGGGCCTGCTGCCAGGACCACACGACGGTGCCATGATAGGCGGTGCGGGGGAACAGCTCCCGCGTCGCCGCCGGCGCGTAGGCCGGGTTGGCGACCAGCATGCCAATGCCGGTCATCAGGCCGGCGGGGAAGGGGCGGTCCGCGGCCTCCACAGCGGCATCCAGCGCCGCGGGGCTGGGATGGCCGAACAGCATCTCGAACCCTTCATCCGAATGCAGGACGGGGACAGGGGTGCCGTCGGCGTTCAACGACAGGGCGTGGAAACGCACCGGGCCCTTGGGCAGGGCCGCCAGCGCCGCGTCGGCCGGCACGCCCGCCTTGGCGGCATAGGCGGCGACATCCCGGCGCGCCTGGGCCGGCGCCACCGTCACGTCGAACAGGGCAGGGGCCTTGGCCCGCCACACCTTGGCGAGGTCCGCCGCCTTGGCCAGGTCGGCACGGGCGGCCGCGTCCAGCCAGGGGTCCAGCAGCTTGGCTTTCAGCAGGGCGTCCGCCGCCTCCAGGGCCGCCGGCACCAGGATGGCGTTGACGTCGTAGGGATAGACACCGCCGCCCAGGCCGGTGTTGCTATCGCGCCATTCGCCCACCTGCTGCCCCGGCTTCAGTCGCACCAGGGTGGCGGTGCCGGGGGCTGCGGCGAAGGGGGCAGCCTGGGCCACCACCTGGCGCAGGTTGCGCACCAGGGCCGCACCCGCCGCCTCGCTCTCCCCATGCCGGCCATCGGGCGCCGCCAGGAATTCGGCCGCCGCTTCCCGGCCGCGCGGGTCGTCCAGCAGCCAGGCCCGCGCCACCGGCGCCAGCAGGAAGTCGCTGTCCACCATCTTGTAGTCATAGACCGGCGCGTCCGACGTGCTGCCGTCAGCCTTCAGATGGTCCAGGATGGCAAACTCACCGATATCCTCCTCATGCGCCACCTCACCGGCTGGCGAGAGCCGGGCGAGGACGGAGCGCAGGCCGGCCTGCACGGCATCCGGCTGCAAGGCTGGCATCAACAGCATGACGGACATCAGGGTGTCGCGCCCGAAATAGGTGTGGAAGCGCCAGGACCCGGCCAGCAGCTTTTCCTGATAGCTGAGGAAGGTCAGGGCGTTGCGGCTGGCCGGCTGGTTGGCGGCACCGGCGGTTAGCAAATGATCGCCGGACAGCGGGGTCAGCGGCGCCTCACCGGTCAGCGCCGTGATGCGCAGGCCGATGGTGCCGTCGGCACCGGCCTTCAGCCCATCGTCCGTCAGCTGGCCGTGGGTCACCGTCACGGTCAGGCGATAGCCGGCCTTGCCGTCCAGGCGGTCGCGGCTCCAGTCCAGCGTGTCGTTCGTGCGGATGGGTTGCACCTGCACTTGGGCGGGTAGGGTGCGCAGGGTTTCATAGTCGCGCAGCACCCGGGTGCTGGACAGCACGCCCTGGCGGGGCACGGCGCTGTCGGCTCTCAGCGTCGCCTCGAACACCACCCCGCGCAAGGGGCGTCCCTGGGCGTCGGTGGTGGTCACGGGCTGGGGGGTGCCGGTCAGGGTCCAGCTGGCGGTGTCGGCCGTGTCCAGCCACAGGCCCACGCTGCTGTTGCCGGCTGGAAACGCCACCAGGATGCGCGCGTCCTTGCCGGAGCGCAGCAGCAGGTGGGCCGCCACCTCGCCCTGGCGCACAAAGGCGTTGAGGTTTCGCCCCTCCGTCAGGCTGTAGGACAGGGCAGGCTTGGCGGCCGTATCAGCGAAGCATGCCGGTGCCCAGGCCAGCGTCAGGGCCAAGATGGAGCTGGAGAGCAGGTGCGGAAGGCGCGGCATGGGTGGGTCCTATAGGCAGGCATGAACCGGGGTGCGCCGCCCCGGGGACTGGGGCGGTGGCGGGGTGGAAAGACGGGGAGGGATGGGATCAGGCTGGTCCCATCACGCGGTGCAGATACCCTTCGTGACTGGGCAGGGTGGCGGCGGCCTTGGCCATCTGGTCGCGCAGGCGCAGCAAATAGGCCAGGTTCTCGTCCGCCGGCATTGTGTCCAGCAGCGGGTTGTAGTCGGTGGCCCGCAGCCCCTGGCCCATCAGCACGGCGAACCAACTGGCCTCACGGAACAGTTCATCGGTCGAGAGCACGATGCGGCCGGTGCGGGTGAAGTGGCGTTCCTTCAGCGACAGCCCCTCGGGTACCGCCATGGCCTGGCAGTGGCGCCACAACGGCTCATCCCGGCCCTGGGTGCGGCTGTAGTGCAGCACCAGGAAGTCGCGCACCGATTCAACGTCGGCGCCATAGACCTGGTTGAACTGGCCGGCCGTCTCCTCGGGGCAATCGCGGGTGGGGAACAGGGACAGAAGCTTGGCAATGCCGCTCTGGATCAGGTGGATGGAGGTGGATTCCAAGGGCTCCAGGAAGCCGCTGGACAGGCCGATGGCGACGACATTCTTGACCCAGGACCGCCGCCGCCGCCCGGTTTGGAAGCGGATCAGGCGCGGGTCGGCCAACGCCTTGCCGTCCAGGTTGGCCATCAGGGTGGATGCCGCCTCATCATCGCTGGCGAACCGGCTGCTGTAGACGATGCCGTTGCCGGTGCGGTGCTGCAGCGGGATGCGCCATTGCCAGCCAAAGGCGTGGGCGGTGGCGCGGGTGTAGGGGACGGGGGCGGCGACACGCTCGCACGGCACGGCCAGGGCGCGGTCGCAGGGCAGCCAGTGCGACCAGTCCTCGAACCCGCTGTTCATCACGCCCTCAATCAGCAGGGCGCGCAGGCCGGAGCAATCAATGAACAGGTCGCCTTCCACCCCCTCGCCCCGGTGGGTGGTCAGGCGGGTGACGAAGCCGGTCTCCGGATCCTGCTCGATCTGCTCCACCTTGCCTTCGATACGCTTCACCCCGCGCGCCTCAGACCGGCGGCGCAGATGGGCGGCGTAGAGGCCGGCGTCGAAGTGGTAGGCGTAGCCCAGGGTGGAGAAAAGGGAATTGGGGTCGGTGGCGGGCGGGCCGAACTTGTTCGCCATGGCCGCCAGCGTGGCCAGGGAATAATCCTGGTGGCCGTGCGGGAAGCCGCCCAGGGTGGCGCGGATCCAGCGGTGGAAGAACATCTGCGCGTCGGCCGGCCCGCCATAGCGGCCGAAGGGATGGAAATAGCGGCTGTCGCCACCGTTCCAGCCGACAAACTCTATGCCCAGCTTGAAGGTGGCCTTGGTTTCGCGCAGGAACTGCGCCTCGTCCAGGTCTACCAGGCGGTTGAACCAGTGGATGGTGGGGATGGTGGCCTCCCCCACGCCGATGATGCCGATCTCATCGGATTCGATCAGCGTCACCTCGAACTGCGGCGGGGTGTTGACCTTGGCCAGCGCCGCCGCCGTCATCCAGCCAGCGGTGCCCCCGCCCAGGATGACGACCTTCCGGATCCGTCGATCTGACACGGCTTTCGCTCTCCTTCAGAAAAAAAGCGGGCGGCGGGCCCCGAGACTGATCCGCCGCCCAGGGGAGGAAGAGGGTCAGAACTTGGCGGTCAGGGACACCATGGCGTTGGGGCCGACGATGCCACGGCCATAGAAGTAGCCGTTCACGACCTGCTGAGTGAAGCCCTGGCGGGGGTTGCCTTCCGTCAGGCCCAGCTCATCCGTGACATTGTCCACACTGACGTTCAGCGTCATGGCGGGCGTGAGGTTGTAGATGGCGCCGATGGTCACGACGCCGTAGCCGGGCAGCTCCACCTGGTTGCCGTTGTCGGCGAAGATGCGGCCGACGTACTTGTAGCGCAGGTAAATCTGGCCCTTGTTGTTGGGCAGGTTGTACTCCGGCGTGATGGCATACAGGATCTTCGGGGTGCGGCCCGGAATCTTGCCATTGTAGAAGGCGGCCACCTGCGGCGCGATGTTGGTGCCGTTGACGTCGATGAAGCCGACTTTGACGTTGCTGAACGTCGGGTCCTGGTAGGTGGCCTGGGCGTGCACGCCGAAGGCGCTCAGCGGCTCGTACTGCGGGCGGTAGTACAGATCGACGTCGACGCCGTTGGTTTCGGAATCGGCGAAGAAGCCCTGGTTCAGGTTGGGATCGGCCGGGTTGACGCCGCCGCCCCAGGTCTGGTTCTTGAACTCGGTGCGGAAGCCGCGGACGGTGCCGGTCAGGCCATAATCGGAATAGGTGACGCCGCCTTCGTACAGGCTCAGGGCGGCCGCCTGCGAGTTGGTGCCCTGGGTCTGGTAGGCGTGGGCGTAGCGGGCGTAGACCGACAGGTTCTGGGCGATGGTGTAGTTGACGCCGGCCGTGACGTGCACCGGTGACTCATGGCCCGAGGTGTAGTTGTAGGTGCCGTTGAAGGCGTTCGGGTTTACCTGGACGATGCCGCCCACGCCCGCCGGGATGGGCTGGGGCGAGCTGTTGCCCGCCACGCCGACGGTGTCCTCGCGCTCATAGCGCATGCCGAAGTCGAAGTGCAGGTCCTGGTTCCAGGCGAATTCGTCGTTCACATAGACCGACTTCGACGTCTGGTGGGTGGCGCTGATGCCCGCACCCCAGTTGCCGTAGGAGATCAGGCCGTTGTTGCCCAGCGTGCCCAGCACGTTGCCGGCGCTGTTCATGGCCACGATGTCATAGATGTTGGACTGGTTCTTCACGTCGTTGATGACGGTGGAGACGCCCGACTGATCGTTGGCGATGTCCGTGGCGTAGATCATGCCGCCCACGGTCAGGCTGTTGGTCCAGCCATCGCCCGAGGTGTCCCACTTGGCGCCAAAATCGCTGCCCCAGTCGCGCAGCTTCACCAACTGGCGGTTCAGCACGGTCTGCTGCAGCAGGCCGTTGCCGTTGAGCGCGTTCAGGGCCGCGGCATTGGACGCCGCGGTGACCTGGCCGTTGGTCAGGTTGCGGATGCCGAACTGCGTGGTGCCCGGGAAAGCGGCCAGGCCGGACTGCAGCAGGTCGTAGATGGGCGATGCGCTGGTGGGCGTCAGGTAGGTGAGGGCCGACGCCAGGCCGCCGTTGCCGGTGCCGCTGCCGGCGAACACGCCGTTGAAGTCCCAATCCGTCTCGGTATAGCGGCCACGGGCGAAGAGGGAGATGCCGTGGTCGAACTCACGCTCCCCATCCACGCGGAACTGGTGGCCGGTGGCGTGGATGCCGTCCTGCATGCTGAAATTGCGGAAGCACTGGCCGTTGGCGTAGCAGGAGTCCGGCACGCTGACGTTGGCGAAGCCCTTGCCGATGATGTTGCCGAACTGGGTGTCCAGGCCCGGCACGCTGGAAATGGTGCCGTTGTTATAGGCGTAGGGCTGGTCGGCGTAGTAGGGGTCGTGCTCGTCCCAGTCCTTGACGGTGAAGCGGATCCAGCCGTCCTCGAACTTGTGCTCCAGCTGGCCCTTGATGTGATAGGTCTCGTACCGGAAGGGGGAGCTGCGCACGCCCGGCGTGCTGTCGTAGTAGCCGGAGATGGCGAAGGCCGTGTCCTTCAGGTCCGGGATGGGGGACGAGAACCACAGGTCGCCGCGCCGGTCGCCATAGGTGGTGCCGGTGATGCGGGCGATGCCGCCGGCCTCGTCGAAGTTCAGCTTGCGGGAGATGAAGTTGATGGAGGCGCCGGCGGCGTTGGGCGTCAGGATGCCCGAGCTGCCGCCCTGCAGCGCTTCGACCCGGTCGATCGAGATGTCGTTCTGGAACACCTCGTCATCGTTCAGGCCGCCATAGATGGCGGGCATGCCGTCCTCGATCAGGCGGACGAACTGCTGGGTGCCACCGGGCAGGCCGCGCACCGAGTAGTTGTTGGACACGGGGCCGGCCGTGCCCTCGACGAAGATGCCGGGGATCATTTCCAGCACGTCGACCGTGCTGCGCGGCGCCTTCTGGGCCAGGTCGGCCTCGTTCACCGCGGTGATGGCGACGGAGGCGTTCAGCAGGTTGCGCTTGGAGCGCAGGCCGGTGACGATGATTTCCTGCAGGTCGGGCGCGCCGCCCATCTGCACGGTGTCGTCGGTGCCCGACGTGGTGGGGGTGGCCTGGGCGACCTGGGGCTGCGCGGCGGCGCCTTCCGTAGCACCTCCTTGGGCGGCGGCATTGCGCAGGGCCGGGGTCGCCGTGGCGGCGCGGTCGGACTTGCGGCTTACCACCGCGGCGCCCGACGGGTCGCGGTGCACGGTCAGGCCCGTGTTGGCCAGGATGCTGTCCAGCGCCTGCTGGGCGGACAGGCGGCCCTGGGCGCCCTTGGTGCTGATGCCGGCAACGTCGTCGGCCTTGTAGATCAGCTGCGAGCCGGTCTGGCGAATATAGCTTTCCAGCGCGGTGCGCAGGTCGCCGGCCGGGACATCGATCATCGTTTCGGCGGCGGACGCCAAAGTGATCGCGCGCGAAGGTTGCGGCACCGCCATGGATTCAGCGGCCTGCGTTAGGGCTGGCCAGCAGACCGTCGTCAGAAGGGCGGCGGAAAGGGCGTGACGGATATTCGGGTTTGGCACGATTTCTCCCTCATTTCTGGATTGTTGTATTTGGCTATGACGAAGGACCGTGCCGGATCCCCTATCCTCAATTTGAAATTCTTATTTCCCTGCCGTCGTCGATTACCTTCAGGCCGAAACCGCTGTGCAGCAGGCGGGCGAAAGCGTCGACATTGGTGGCCTCGAAACTGCCGCCGATGCGGATATCGCCCATGGGGCCGTCGGCCGGCACCACCAGTTGCTTGCGGTTATAGCGGTTGAACTCCGCCGCCACCTCCCGCAAGGGGCGGTCGGTGAAGACCAGCGTCCCGTGGCGCCAACCCAGGGAGTCCCGCACTTGTTCCTCGCTGCGCGGGCTTTTCCGGATGGCCTTGGGCTGCGCCACCGCCGCGTTCAACTGCGTCACCAGGGTGGGGCCCACCTCATTGGGATGGGCCATGTCCTCCACAAGGACGGCACCCTCGGCCACCACCACCTCAAGCCTGTCGCCTTCACGGCGAACGGAGAACTTGGTGCCTACGTCGACGATGCGCAGGTCGCCGCTGATGACGACGAAGGGGTGCTTGTCGTCGTGTACCACCTCGAAGAAGGCCTCGCCCTTGTCCAGCCGCACCTCGCGCGTTGTCTGGCCGACGGACGCGCGCAGGCGCGTGTTGGTGTTCAGCTCGATCTGCGATCCGTCCTGCAAGTGGGCGGTATAGCGGTCGCCGACGCCGGTGCTGAACTTCTGCCCGGCGGCGAAGGGCCAGTCCCAGTCATCCAAGGTGGGAACGACGGCGACCAGGGCCACCGCCGCGGCGACGGCCACCATAGGCGCCCAGCGGCGCCACGGCGCACGCACCAAGCCGGCCCGCGGCGGGGGCAGGGCGGGGGCCTGGC
Source organism: Nitrospirillum amazonense (assembly GCF_007828035.1). Lineage (GTDB taxonomy): Bacteria > Pseudomonadota > Alphaproteobacteria > Azospirillales > Azospirillaceae > Nitrospirillum > Nitrospirillum amazonense. The sequence continues at coordinate 83,614 of NZ_VITV01000008.1, forward strand.
GGGTGGCGCGCAGCTGGTCGGCCCGCTGCCACGCCGCCTCCAGCCGCAGGTAGGTCACGCGGTGGCGGGTGGAGGTGGCGATCCAGGCGTCGAACCCTGCCTTGGCCGCCGCGTCCAGCGGGCCGGCATCCTGGCGGGCCAGCCAGCGCGCCGCCTGTTCCTCGATGGGATCGTGCTCCATCATGGCCGCCCCACCTGGCGCGGCCCCATTTTGCGCAAACGCCGTCCGAAGCGGGCTGTCCCGGGTTCGGGGACGATGTCGACCATGGCGTCGGCGATCAGGCGCACGCCCTTGGCCACCTGCTGTTCCACCGTGCTTTCGCTGATGCCCATGCGGCGGGCCACGTCGCGCTGGGGCAGGCCGTGCACCTTGCGCAGCAAGGTCACCTCGCGGCAGCGTGGCGGCAGGCGGTTGATGGCAGCCTGCAGCAGCCGCATGGCCTCGCGGCCGACGGCGCTCTGTTCCGGGTTGGGCACGGTGTCGGCCACGTCCAGGTCCTCAAGATCGATGACGGTCTCGATGGAGACCACCTGCGCGCGGCGGGCGCGGTCGATCAACAGGTTCCGGGCGGTCATGAACAGGAAGGGCTTGGTCATCTCAGGGATCGCCACGGTCGCCGCCTCGTAGACGCGGGTGTAGATTTCCTGCCGAAGATCGGGGATCTCGGACGCCTCCCGCCATTTGCGGCGCAGGTAGCCGGTCAGCGCCGCCTCCAAGGGTAGGACTTCCTCCACAAACCATAGATCCACCGCACTTCTGTTCACCGGACGTCCTTCCTCCCTCGGTATTTCTGCGCGCAAACGGGCGCCCTTTCCCTGGATGACGAACGGGCGCCAAAAATCCGTTATGGGCAATGGGAAAAAATTTCGGGGCCAGGATGTGCGGGGCGCTGCCCCATCGCTGGACGGGTATGCCGATCCGGGCACTATCGTGTCGCGCATCCTGTGGCATAAGGGGGCCAATCACGCCTTTGGAATCCGGTTCCCATGATCCGCCTCGAAAACATCAGCAAGCACAACGGCCACCGCATCCTGTTCATGGAGACGTCCGCGGCCCTGAACCGGGGTGAGAAGGTGGGCCTAGTCGGTCCCAACGGCGCCGGCAAGACCACCCTGTTCCGCATGATCACCGGTGAGGAACTGCCGGACACCGGCCAGGTGTCGGTGGAAAAGCAGATCACCATAGGTTACTTCAACCAGGACGTGGGCGAGATGTCCGGCCGCAGCGCGGTGGCGGAGGTGATGGACGGCGCCGGCCCGGTCAGCGAGGTGGCCAAGGAGATGGCCATCCTGGAGGCCGCCATGGCCGACCCCGACCAGGCCGACCGCATGGATGAGATCATCGAGCGCTATGGCGAGGTGCAGGCGCGCTTCGATGAGCTGGGCGGCTACGAGCTGGAGGGAAGGGCGCGGGAAGTGCTGGCCGGCCTCAGCTTCAGCCAGGAGATGATGGACAAGGACGTCGGCATGCTGTCCGGCGGCTGGAAGATGCGCGTGGCCCTGGCCCGCATCCTGCTGATGAAGCCCGACGCCATGCTGCTGGACGAACCCAGCAACCACTTGGATCTGGAAAGCCTGATCTGGCTGGAGGGCTTCCTGAAGGGGTACGACGGCGCCCTGCTGATGACCTCGCATGACCGGGAGTTCATGAACCGCATCGTCACCAAGATCATCGAGATCGACGGCGGGTCGCTGACCAGCTACTCCGGCGATTATGTGTTCTATGAGCAGCAACGGGCCCTGAACGAGCGGCAGCAGCAGGCGCAGTTCGAGCGCCAGCAGGCCATGCTGGCCAAGGAGCTGAAGTTCATCGAGCGGTTCAAGGCCCGCGCCTCGCACGCCAGCCAGGTGCAGAGCCGGGTCAAGAAGCTGGACAAGATCGAGCGGATCGAGCCGCCGAAGCGCCGCCAGACGGTGACGTTCGAATTCCCGCCGGCGCCGCGCTCGGGCGATGACGTCGCGGTGCTGAAGAACGTGCACAAGGGTTATGGCAGCCGCACCATCTACCAGGGCCTGGACCTCACCATCCGCCGCAAGGAGCGCTGGTGCGTCATGGGCGTCAACGGCGCCGGCAAGTCCACCCTGCTGAAGCTGATCGCGGGCGCCGACCAGCCGGATGCGGGCACCGTCACCGTCGGCGGCAGCGTCAAGATGGGCTATTTCTCCCAGCACGCCATGGAGCTGCTGGATGGTGAGCAGACGGTGTTCGAGGCCCTGGAGGCCAAGTTCCCCCAGGCGGGCCAGGGATCGCTGCGGGCGCTGGCCGGCTGCTTCGGTTTCTCCGGCGACGACGTGGAAAAGCGCTGCCGCGTCCTGTCGGGCGGAGAGAAGGCCCGGCTGGTGATGGCCATGATGCTGTACAACCCGCCCAACTTCCTGGTGCTGGACGAGCCGACCAACCACCTGGACCTCGACACCAAGCAGATGCTGATCACCGCCCTGGCGGCGTACGAGGGCACCATGCTGTTCGTATCGCACGACCGCCACTTCCTGGCCACGCTGTCCAACCGCGTGCTGGAACTGACGCCGGAAGGCATCCACCAATACGGCGGCGGCTATACCGAATATGTGGCCAGCACCGGGCAGGAGGCCCCCGGCCTGCACAGCTGATTCCGATCCTAAGACAGCGCGCGCAGGATGGCGCGGACGGGGGCGGCGTCGGCGTGGGCGAGGTTGAGGGGTAGGGCGATCAGTTCGTAATCCCCCGCCGGCACGTCGTCCAGCACCAGCCCCTCCAGGATGGCCAGGCCGTTGCGGCGTACGGCGTTGTGGGCCAGCAGGTCCTTGGACGTCTCCGGATCCAGCGACGGCGCGTCCACCCCCACCAGGCGCACGCCATGGGCGGCCATCAGGTCGATGGTGGCGGCGTCCAGGGCGCGGAAGTCGCTGACCCAGCGGTCGTGCGGGAAGCGCTGATAGGTGCGCAGCAGGATGCGCGGCGGCGCGCCTGCCAGGCTGTCCGCCACCTCCGCCGGCATGACCGGCCCATCGCCATCCACCACGTGGATAAGACGGCAGGGCCCCAGGTAGGGCGCCAGGTCGACGGCGCCGATGGGCAGGCCGGCGGCGTCATAGTGCAGGGGGGCGTCGGCGTGAGTCCCGGTGTGGGTGGACAGGGTCAGCCGGCTGACATTGACGGGGCAGCCGGGCCCCAGGGCCCACACCCGTTCCTCCTGATAGGCGGTGTCGCCGGGCCACACGGGGATTCCGGGGCGGATGGGCTGGGTGATGTCCCAGATGCGGGTCATAGCGCCGTCCTCACGGAAAGCAATTCGGGGAAGAAGCTGAGGCTCAGCGCCTTGACCAGGTAGCTGACGCCGCCGGTGCCGCCGGTGCCGGGCTTGAAGCCGATGATGCGCTCCACCGTCTTCATGTGGCTGAAGCGCCATTGCTGGAAACGGTATTCCAGATCCACCAGCTTTTCCGCCAGGTCGTACAGCTCCCAGTGCCGGTGCGGGTCCTGGTAGACCGCCAGCCAGGCGGCCTGCACCCGGGCGTCCGGCTCATAGGGCTGGGCGAAGTCACGCTCCAGCTTCTCTTGCGGGATGTCGAACCCCCGGCGGGCCAGCAGGCGCAGGGCCTCGTCATACAGGCTGGGGGCGTTCAGGCTCTCTTCCAATGCCGCGAAGATGGCCGGCTCGCCCTGGTGCACCGTCATCATGCCGGCGTTCTTGTTGCCCAGCAGGAATTCCAGGTGGCGATATTGATAGGACTGGAAGCCGCTGCTCTGTCCCAGATGGGGGCGGATCAGGCTGTAATCCGCCGGTGTCATGGTGGACAGCACCTCCCACGACTGGATCAGCTGCGCCTGGATGCGGCTGACCCGGGCGATCATCTTCAGGGCCGGCCCAAGGTCGTCCACCTGGATCTGCCGCAATGCCGCCCGCAGCTCATGCAGGGACAGCTTCATCCACAGCTCGGACGCCTGGTGGATGATGATGAACAGCAGTTCGTCATGCTCGCCGGAACGGGGATGCTGGGCGGCCAGCAGCTGTTCCAGCCCCAGATAGCTGCCATAGCTCATCGGTGGGGCGGTGTGCAGCCCCTCGCCGGACAGATCGACGGCGGCGGTATGGGGACGGGCGATGTCGGTCACGTCACGGCTCCACGGGTCTGATAGGCGGCATCCTGCCAGGCGCCGCTGTCCATGATGTCTTTCAGGTGGGCCACCGCGTCATAAACGTCGACATAGCGCACATAGAGCGGGGCGAAGCCGAAGCGGATCACATCCGGGGCGCGGAAGTCGCCGATGACCCCCCGGGCAATCAGCGCCTGCATGATGGCGTACCCCTCGGGATGGCCGAAGCTGACCTGGCTGCCCCGGGCCTGCGCGTCGCGGGGGGAATGCAGGATGAACTGCCCCGGGCAGGATTCCTCCACCAGCCGCATGAAAAGGTCGCCCAGCGCCATGGACTTGGCGCGCACCGCACGACGATCGGCGCTGGCCATGATGCCGACGCCGACCTCGAGGGCGGCCAGGCCCAGGATGGGGGGCGTGCCGCAGAGCATGCGCTCGATCCCGGGGGCCGGCGCATAGTCGTCGCCGAAGGCGAAGGGCGCCGCGTGGCCCATCCAGCCGGAGAGGGGGGAGCGCAGCTGCGCTTGGTGACGCCGGGCCGCGTATAGGAAGGCCGGCGCCCCGGGGCCCCCGTTCAGGTATTTATAGCCGCAGCCGACGGCCAGGTCGGCGCCAGCCGCGTTCAGGTCGACATCGATGGCACCGGCGCTGTGCGACAGGTCCCACAGCGCCAATGCCCCGGCGGCATGGGCCTTGGCGGTCAGCCGGGCCATGTCGTGGATGCGGCCCGTCTTGTAATGCACCTGGGTCAGCAGCAGCAGGGCCGTGTCCGCGTCCAGGGCCTGTTCGATGTGATCAGGCTCCACCACCCGCAGCTCGACCCGGTCGCCCAGGAGGTCGCGCACGCCCTGCAGGATATAGAGATCGGTGGGGAAGTTGCCCGGCTCCGTCACGATCACCCGGCGGCCGGGCCGCAGGGCCAGGGCGGCCGTCGCCAGCTTGAACAGATTGACGGAGGTGGAGTCCGCGGCGATGACCTCATCCGCCTCCGCGCCGATGAGTGACGCGATGCCGGCGCCGACGCGCTGGGGCAGGGTGATCCAGCCGGCCGTGTTCCAGCCGCGGATGAGTTCGCCCCCCCATTCCCGCGCCACCACGTCGGCCAGGCGCTGCCGCGTCGCCTTGGGCAGGGCGCCTAGCGAATTGCCGTCCAGGTAAATGACGCCGTCGGCGATCTCAAACGCGTCACGGAATTCGGCCAGCGGATCATCGCGATCCAAGGCGGCACAGGCGGCACGGTCCAGGGACATGTCCCGAGATCTCCTTGAGGTTTCCCTTTCCCCGATCATACCGCCCCCGAAGGGGAACATTGTTACGAAGATGCTTGTCTTGATGAAACGTTAAGAACATCGTTCTGCCAACTTGGCGAATTGGAGAACGACTATGGATGCGATCGATCAGCGCCTGCTGACCATCCTGGAAACCAGCGGCCGCGCGTCCTTCGCCCAGATTGCGGAGACGGTGGGCCTGTCCAAGACGCCGTGCTGGAACCGGGTGCAGGCCCTGGAGGACGGCGGGGTGATCACCGGATACCGGGCGGAGCTCGACCGGTCACGCGTGGGGCTGCCGCTGCTGGCCTTCGTGGACGTGGCCATCGACCTGGGGCGCCATCAGGCGTTCGAGGAGGCCATCGCCCAGGTTCCCGCCGTGCTGGAATGCCATACCACGGCCGGGCCGTTCGACTACGTCCTGCGGGTGGCGCTGCGCGATGTCGAGGCGCTGGACCAACTGTTGCGGACGGAGCTGTCGCGCCTGCCGGGCGTCAAGACCTTCTCCACCCGCATTTGCCTGAAGACGGTCTTTCAGGCGCGCCCGCTGATGGCCGCGTTGGGCACCCAGCCGTAAGGGCGGCAGCCCAGGCGGCCCGCCATTTCGGAACCTTATCCCGTGATGGCGGATTGTGGGCCGTGATCCCCGGAATCACGCCGGTGGACGTCGCCCCTAGCGGAGGCTGTGGCCGCCATGGACTATATCGCCCTGTTTTTCGCCGGGGTCTTCCTGTGCAACGGCATCCCCCATCTGGTCGCCGGCCTGCACGGACACCCATTTCCCACGCCCTTCGCCAAGCCACCCGCCGCCGGCGACAGCCCGCCCCTGGTGAACTTCCTATGGGGCTTCGCCAACATCATCGCCGGACTGTTGCTTTGGTCGGTGCGCCCGGTCATGGCGGTACTGACGCTTGATTTCGCGGTGCTGGCGCTGGGCGCGCTGTTGACGGGCGCCTGGCTGACCCTGCACTTCGCCAAGGTCCAGGCCGGGAAGCCGGCCCCATGAGCGCAGCCTGGGACCGGCGGCTGTCCACGGGCACGGCGGCGCTGATCGCGGTGTTCGGCCTTTATCTCATGGTCGGCGGTGCCTGGCTGATTCTCCTGCACGGCAGCCCGTATTACGCCATCGCCGGCGTCACGCTGCTGGCGGTCGCCGTCCTGTTGTGGCGCCGGCGGGCGGCGGCTTTGTGGCTGCACGCCGCCCTGGTGCTGGCCACCATGGCCTGGGCGGTATGGGAGGTGGGCTTCGATTTCTGGGCCCTGGCGCCGCGTGGCGACGTGTTGGTCCCCCTCGGCGCCTGGCTGATGCTGCCTTTCATCAGCCGCGGGCTGTCGCCGGCGGCCAGTGGGGAGGGCAAGAGTGGGGCAGGCAAGGGACCGGTGCTGGCTCTGGGCGGCGTGCTGGTGCTGGCCGTGGTGGTGGTTGGCATCGCCCTGGCGCATGATCGCCACGCCATCCAGGGAACGGTGCGCCCCATGGGGCTCGAGGCGCCCGCCCCCGACCAGGCAGCGACCGACTGGCCGGCCTATGGCGGCAGCGGCAGGGGCGACCGCTATTCCGACGTGGCCCAGATCACCCCTGCGAATGTCGGCCGCCTCAAGCTGGCCTGGCAGTTCCGCACCGGCGACCTGCCGGGGCCCAACGACCCCGGCGAGATCACCACCGAGGTGACGCCCCTGAAGGTCGGCGACCTGCTTTACACCTGCTCCCCGCACCAGATCGTTTTCGCCCTGGACGCCGCAACCGGGGCGCTGCGCTGGAAGTTCGATCCGCAGGTCCAGCGCAACCCTGGTTTCCAGCACATGACCTGCCGCGGCGTGGCCTTCCACCGCACGCGGCCCGGGGGCACGACGGCCGACGGCGCGCCGGCACCCGCCGAATGTCCCACCCGCATCTACCTGCCCACCGATGACGGCCGGCTGTTCGCCCTGGACGCGGAAACCGGCAAGCCCTGCGACGGCTTCGGCGACCATGGCCAAATCGACCTGAAGCGCGGCAGCGAGGTGAAGCAGGTGGGTTTCTACCAGGGCACTTCCCCGCCGGCGGTGACGGACAGGGTGCTGATCATGGGTGGTGCCGTCATCGACAACTACTCCGGCAAGGTGCCGTCCGGCGTCATCCGGGGATTCGATGTCTACAGCGGCCGGTTGCTCTGGGCGTTCGACGCCGGCAATCCCGACCCGAACGAGATGCCGTCGGCCACCCACCATTTCACCGCCGGCAGCCCCAATTCCTGGATCGTTTCGGCGGTGGACGAGGGGCTGGGCCTGGTCTATGTGCCGCTGGGATCGTCCTCCCCTGACATTTGGGGCGGCAACCGCACGCCGGCGCAGGAACGTTATGACAGCGCCCTGGTGGCGCTGGACATCGCCACGGGCAAGCTGCGCTGGTCCTACCAGAACGTGCACCACGACGTGTGGGACATGGACGTCCCGGCCCAGCCCAGCCTGGTGGACGTGGCGACGCCGGCCGGACCGGTGCCGGCTGTCTATGTCCCGGCCAAGACCGGCAACATCTTCGTGCTGGACCGCCGGGACGGGCACCCCATCGTGCCGGCGCCAGAGGTGCCGGTCCCCCAGGGACCCGCGCCCGGCGACCGGTTGTCCCCGACGCAGCCCGCCTCGCAACTGAGCTTCCGCCCCCGGGACAAGCTGACGGGCGCGCAGATGTGGGGCGGCACGATGTTCGACCAGTTGGCCTGCCGCATCCTGTTCAAGCGCCTGCGTTACGAGGGGCCCTTCACCCCGCCATCGCTGCAGGGCACGCTGGTCTTCCCAGGTGACCTCGGCATGTTCGAATGGGGCGGCATCGCCATCGACCCGCGGCGGCAAGTGGCCATTGCCAATCCCATGTCCATCCCCTTCGTCTCCCGCCTGGTGCCACGCGGCAAGGACAACCCGGCGGCCCCCAACGGCCAGCATCCGCCGGGGACGGAATTGGGTGTGCAGCCCATGTACGGCACGCCCTTCGGCGCTAACCTGGGTGTTTTCCTGTCGCCCCTGGGCATCCCCTGCCTGCAGCCGCCTTGGGGTGAGCTGGCGGCCATCGACCTGCGCACCAACACCGTGGTATGGCGCCACCGCGTGGGTACCATCCGCGACATGGCGCCGGTGCCGGTGCCGCTGGAACTGGGGGTGCCCATGCTGGGCGGGCCGCTAGTGACGGCGGGCGGCGTGGTGTTCCTGACCTCCACCATGGACTATGCCATCCGGGCCTTCGATGTGACGGACGGCCGGCTGCTGTGGCAGGACCGGCTGCCCGCCGGGGGCCAGTCCACCCCCATGTCCTATGAGCAAGGCGGGCGGCAATACATCGTCACCGTGGACGGCGGCCACGGCTCCTTCGGCACCAGGATCGGCGACTATGTGCGGGCCTATACCCTCGGGGATTGAGGGAGCGGCGATGGGCATAGTTCCTTTGTCATCCTTGCGCCGCAGGCCCCGGGCTGCGTTCTTCACAAGCCAGCGGGCGACGGCCCATGGGCGCGGTTGTCCATGGTTTCAATGATTTATGACAGCTCTTGCGGAAGGTTGGACTGATCGGCCGGCGTGATGAGGCCAAGGGCGTTGGAGGGGCATGTGGAGTTGGAAACCGATCCGCCGATCGTCGGCATCGGAGCGTCGGCAGGCGGGGTGAAGGCGTTGCAGGCCTTATTCGAGGCATTGCCGGACGAACCCAATGCCGCCTTCGTCGTGGTGATCCATCTAAATCCCGAACGGCGCAGCGAACTGGCCAAGATCCTGGCGACCCGCACCCGCATGCCTGTATCGCAGGTCACCGATCGGGTGCATCTGCGCAACAACCACGTCTATGTCATCGCCCCGGACAGCGCGCTCAACATCGCCGACCACATGATCTCGGCCCTGTCGTTTGACGAGCCGCGGGCCAAGCGGGCGCCCATCGACCTATTCTTCCGGTCGCTGGCGGCGCAGCATAGCGACGGCTTCGCCATCATCCTGACGGGTGCCGGCGCGGATGGCGCCGTGGGTGTCAGGGCCATCAAGGAGGTGGGCGGCATCGTCCTGGTGCAGGACCCGGACGAGGCGGAATTCGCCTCCATGCCCCGCAACGCCATCGCCACCGACGCCGCCGACTTCGTCCTGCCCGTGCGCGACCTGGCCCGGCAATTGGCGGAATTGTTGCGGAACCGGAAGGATGGCGAGGCGCTGACCGCGCCGGATGACGACGAGAATATGATGCGCCGCATCCTGGCTCATGTGCGGGTGCGCGTGGGCCATGACTTCAGCCAATACAAGCGTGCCACCATCGCGCGGCGCATCACACGGCGCATGCAGGTCACGCAGCAGGACACGCTGAGCCAGTACCACACTTACCTGCGGGAGCACGCGGACGAGGCCCACGCCCTGTTCACCGACTTCCTGATCTCGGTCACCACCTTCTTCCGCGACAAGCGGGCCTTCGATCAGCTCGCGGCCATGGTGATTCCCCAGTTGTTCGAAGGGAAGGAAGCGGCGAACACCATCCGCATCTGGGTCCCCGCCTGCGCCACGGGCGAAGAAGCCTACACCATCGGCATCCTGTTGCTGGAGGAAGCGGCGCGCCGCGACGTGCGGCCCGAAATCCAGGTCTTCGGGTCCGACCTGGACGCCGATGCGCTGGTCGTGGCCCGCGAGGGCTGCTTCCCCCTGACCATCGACCAGGACGTGCCAGAGGAATATCTGCGCCGCTACTTCCAGCGTGAGGGCGACCATTACCGGGTGCGTCGGGAATTGCGCGATACCGTCATGTTCGCCAGCCACAGCATCCTGCGCGACCCGCCCTTCGCCCGGGTCGACATGGTGTCCTGCCGCAACCTGCTGATCTACCTGGACCGGGAACTGCAGCACCAGGTCTGCACCACCTTCCACTACGCGCTGAACCCCGGCGGCTTCCTGTTCCTGGGCGCGTCTGAGAACGCCGACCATCCCCCCGGCCTGTTTCGGGCCCTGGACCGCGACGCGCGCATCTACCGCATGGTTCCCAATACCGGGGAAAGGCGGACGGCCCTGCCCATCATGCCCAGCACCCACCATGCGGCACCCAGCCGTGGCGCGACCGCGCACCGGCCCCTGGGTCCGGGGGGCGACGTGGCCCTGCACCGCCAGATGCTGGAACGCGTGGCGCCACCCAGCATGCTGGTGGATGAGACGCACCGCGCCATCCATCTGTCCGAAACCGCCGGCCGTTTCCTGCAACCCTCGGGCGGGCCCGTCACCACGGTGGCCACCGACATGGTCCGGCCCGAACTGCGCTTCGACCTCGAGGCGGCGCTGCACCGCGCCTTCGACCGGAAGGAGGCGACGCTGACCCGGCCGCTGGTGGTGAAGTTCGAAGGCCAGCCCCAGCGGGTCTATCTGCAGGTGAAACCGGTCCTTGAGGAAGGCGACCCCAGCCGCTACGCCCTGGTGCTGTTCATCGAGGGCGAGACGGTGCGGGCGGATGACGACGGGGACGAAGGCGGCCAGGATCGTGAGCCGACCAATGAGACCATCCGCCAGTTGCAGGAGGAATTGCAGCTGGCGCAAAACCGCCTGAGGGCCACGCGGGAGGAATCGGAGGCAACGAACGAGGAATTGCGGGCCGCCAACGAGGAACTGCAGTCCATCAACGAGGAGTACCGATCCACCTCCGAAGAGCTGGAGACCAGCAAGGAGGAGCTGCAATCCACCAATGAGGAGCTGCAGACCGTCAACAATGAGCTGAAGCAGAAGCTGGCCAGCGTGTCCCGCGCGCACAGCGACCTGCAGAACCTCATGGCGGCGGCGGATTTCGGCACCCTGTTCCTGGACCCCTCGCTGCGCATCAAGCGCTTCACGCCCCGCGTGACGGAGCTGTTCAACATCACCGCCACCGACGCCGGCCGGCCCATCACCGACTTCACCCATCAGTTGGATTACGACCAGCTGGCGGACCACGCCCACGCCGTGCTGCGGGAGCTGACGCTGCTGGAGCATGAGGTGCAAAGCCGGGACGGCGGTTGGTACCTGGTCCGTATCCGGCCCTATCGCACCGTCGACGATCGCATCGACGGCGTGGTGGTGACCTTCTTCGACATCACCGAGCGCCGCCGGGTCGAAGAAGCCCTGCGCGACAGCGAGGCGCGGCTGAAACAGGAGATGCGCCTGGTCGAATTCTCACGCGCGCCTATTTTCGTCTGGGAGTTCGACGACGGCATCGTTCAGTGGAACCGGGGCAGTGAGGAGTTGTACGGCTATTCCCGCGAAGAGGCGAAGGGCCAGGATGTGGCGGCACTGCTGCGATCGGCGCCGGTGGACGGCAGCTTCGATATTGTGCGCCAGGCCCTGTCGGAAAAGGGCGCCTGGAGTGGTGAGCTGCGGCACACCACCAAGGACGGCCGGGTGCTGACGGTGGAAAGCCAGATCGAGATGGTCAGCGTCGGCGGCCGGCGGCTGGTGCTGGAAAGCACGCGCGATGTCACCGACCGGAAGAAATGGGAACGGCGCCAGCGCCTGCTGCTGGGCGAACTGCGCCATCGCGTGGGCAACACCCTGGCGGTGGTGCAGTCACTGGCCCGGCAGACCTTGCGCACGGCCGGATCCAGCGACCGCTTCGTCGACCTGTTCGAGGGCCGCCTGACCGCGCTGGCCCGGGCGCATACCCTGCTGGTCGATTGCCAATGGGAAGGGGCGGAATTGATAGCCCTGGCCCGCATCCAGCTGGCGGCCTACATCACTGCCGGCCCGCAACGCCTGCGCCTGGAGGGCGCGCACGTCCTGCTGCCGCCCCACCTGGCAACCCCCTTTGGCCTTGTGTTGCACGAACTGGCCACCAACGCCGCCAAGTACGGCGCCCTTTCCGTTGCCGGCGGGCGGGTGGAACTGACTTGGACCCAAGTGACCCGCGAGGGCCGGCCCTTCCTGACGGTGACGTGGCGGGAATTCGACGGCCCCGCCGTCGTTCCGCCGGAACATCATGGCTTCGGCGGAGTTTTGATTGAGCGTGGTATGCCCGGCGCTACCGTGACCCGGCTTTTCGAGCCCGCGGGCCTGGTGTGCACCATGGAAATCGACGTTGAGGAGGAAGAGCAGGATGGGGACGACAGCTGATCCCGAACTGCCGCTGGCCGGCACGTGCATCCTGGTCGCGGATGACGAGGTGATGATCGCCATCAACCTGGAGGAGACCTTCCGGGACGCGGGTGCCGATATCCTCAGCGCCGCTACCGTGCCGCAGGCGATCGTCGCCGCCCGCAACCCCCGCCTGACCGCCGCCATCCTGGACGTGCGCCTGGGGCGCGAAACCTCCGAAGCCGTGGCCGACATCCTGACCGAACGGGGCATTCCCTTCTTCTTCTACAGCGGTCAGATGCTGTCGCCGAGCATGCAGGCAAAATACCCCGGCGTCCCGGTGCTGACCAAGCCGGTGCGGCAGGATGCCTTCATGGCCACCATGCTGGCCCTGGTGGCCAAGCAGAAGGCGCTGGCCTGACCGGAACCGTCCCGCCTGGGTAAATTTCGCGCCATAAGCGGAACCCCGCCGTGCCGTCCGGATTGATCCCGCACTCGGGGAACCACCCTCGCTTCAAGTCCGCAGCGCCGGAGAGGTCTTCCCGTTCAATCCGTGATCGACGTGGAAGGGATACCTCATGAAAGCGCTGACCTGGCACGGCAAGGGCGATGTTCGATGCGAACATGTCCCCGATCCGACGATCGAGCATGCCCGCGACTGCATCATCAAGGTGACGGCCTGTGCCATCTGCGGCTCGGACGTGCATCTTTACGACGGCATTATTCCCTCCATGGAAAGCGGTGACGTGCTGGGCCACGAGACCATGGGCGAGGTGGTCGAGGTCGGCAGCGGCGTCAGCAACCTGAAGGTCGGCGACCGCGTGGTGGTGCCTTTCACCATCTCCTGCGGCGAGTGCTTCTTCTGCAAGCGCGGCTATTACTCCGCCTGCGAGCGGTCCAACCCCGACAAGGCCAAGGCGACCAAGCTGTGGGGCAACTCGCCCGCGGGACTGTTCGGTTATTCGCACCTGCTGGGCGGTTACAGCGGCGGCCAGGCGGAGTACCTGCGCGTCCCCTACGCGGATGTCGGCCCCCTGAAGGTTCCGGGCGGCCTGACGGATGAGCAGGCGCTGTTCCTGTCCGACATCTTCCCCACCGGTTACATGGCCGCCGACTTCTGTAACATCCAGCCGGGCGACACCATCGCCATCTGGGGCTGCGGCCCGGTGGGCCAGATGGCCATCCGCAGCGCCTACCTGCTGGGGGCGGAGCGGGTCATCGCCATCGACCATGTGCCCGAGCGGCTGGAACTGGCACGGCAGGGCGGCGCCATGACCCTGGACTTCAAGGAAGAGGACATCTACGACCGCATCATGGACCTGACCCAGGGCCGGGGCGCCGACGCCTGCATCGACGCGGTGGGAACGGAACCCGACATCGGCAGCGGCTTCGACGCCGTGGTCGACCGCATCAAGGTCGCGACCTTCATGGGAACGGACCGGCCCCACGTGCTGCGCCAGGCCATCATGTGCTGCCGTAACTTCGGCACCGTCTCCATCGTCGGCGTCTATGGCGGCCTGCTGGACAAGATCCCCATGGGGTCCGCCATCAACCGGGGCCTGACCTTCCGCATGGCCCAGACGCCGGTGCAGCGCTACCTGCCCCACCTGCTGCGCCGCATCGAGGAGGGGGAGATCGATCCGTCCTTCGTCATCACCCACCGCGCGTCGCTGGAGGAGGGGCCGGAACTCTACAAAACCTTCCGCGACAAGCAGGACGGCTGCATCAAGGTCGTGATGAAGCCCTGACCATCCCATTAGCCAGTCCCCAAGAAGGAGAAACGCCATGGCTGCTTCCCGTGCGCCCGTGCGGCTGTTGGCCGTCGTCACCGGTGCCTCCACCGGCATCGGCTACGAACTCGCCAAGCTATGCGCCCAGAACGGCTTCGACCTGGTGGTCGCTGCCGATGAACCCGAAATCCATGACGCCGCCGACACCTTCCGCGCGCTGGGCGCGCATGTCGAGGCGGTGCAGGCCGATCTGGCCACCCTGGACGGCGTCGATACGCTTTATGCCACCATCCAGGCCCAAGGCCGTCCGGTGGACGCCCTGTTCGCCAATGCCGGCCGGGGCCTGGGCAAGGGCTTCCTCGACCAGAACTTCATCAAGGCCAAGCGGGTGATCGATACCAACGTCACCGGCACCGTGTATCTGATCCATTTGGTGGGCCGGGGCATGCGGGCGCTGAATTCGGGCCGCATCCTCATCACCGGGTCCATCGCCGGCTTCATCCCCGGCAGCTACCAGGCCGTCTACAACGCGAGCAAGGCCTTCCTGGACAACTTCGCCTACGCCTTGCGCAATGAGCTGGAGGGCACGGGCGTCACCGTCTCCTGCCTTATGCCCGGGCCGACGGACACCGACTTTTTCCGCCGCGCCGAGCTGATGGACACGGAGATGGGCACGGCCGAGAAGGACGACCCGGCCAAGGTCGCTCGCGATGGCTTCGACGCCCTGATGAAGGGTGAGGCCGACGTGGTCAGCGGCTGGAAGAACAAGCTGCAGACCACCCTGGCGAACATCATGCCGGCGGAAATGCTGGCGGACCAGCACCGTGGTATGGCCGCCCCGGGGACGGCCCACAAGCACTGACTGGTCGCCTAGGCTATATGGCGCCGTGTTTCTCCCTCGATGAGGCTGCGTGCTGTTCCATCAATAGCGATACCCTCAGCAGTCCGTCCTTGAGCATTTTGATAGTATTAGAATCTAGCGTCGAGCGCACCTTCTGCGCCTGCCATTCCGCCACAGCATCGTACACGCAATGTCGAAAATAATTCATCAGCGCTTGCTCACCCGAAATCTGAGAAACATGCGGGTGCTGCATGTTGATGATGACAATGACTTTCGAATTAGCGCCAGTCTCGCAGACTACATAAGGGTCAAATGGGCCGACGTCGGTCGGCACCACATATACCCAGACCTCTAGATCGCCGATCTTGGCCTGAATATCGGGTGTGCGCCCGGCTTTTACCGGTTCGGCGATGCGTGCCAAAGATGCGATAAGGGCTTCTTCGGGAGGTAGTACCGTGATCGAGATCTTATCGATCATCTCAGGCGACGTCAGCTCGTCGCGCAGGCCGGATATTGCTAAATCGACTTCACCGTCCGTCGGCCCGCGCTCATCTTCCTGATCTTTCCAAGGGGTACGAGCGATTGGGAGCAAATCCGCGATGGCATCTTTGAGACCCTTTTCAACCAGATCTTCCTCGTCACCATACCATTGAATCATATCTTTAGTGTGTGTCACATCGAAGTCTTCAAGGTGAATTTCCCCGAGGAGCCGCTGGTTCAGCAGATCGTTGCGATTGTGGCCGTAGATGCCCTCAGGCCGCCAGGCGTCCGGCCAACCTTTAACGACTCGATCTGAATGCAGCATGGAGAAGCCCGTATCCGCCCGTGCTCCAACGTCCAAAATACCCGCCCAGCCATAAGCTGTGCGGCCGCCGACATCAAAAATGAACTCGCGCTTGTAGAGTTCGCCCGCCTTGTTGCGGCGCAGCTTGGAATCGAACTCCTCCCAGATCATTTCCTCGTCGTTGTAGAAGAGCCGCAGCGACTTGGCGCGGAAGTCCATACGATACATTGAGCGCAGATAGTCCTTGATCTTCGAAATAGTACGCCCCTTAAACTCCCGATTGTGGTCGCGTATCTCGATACGCGTGTAGTGCGTATCTGCGGGCTGGTTTGCTATGGTCTTCGTCACAAGCTCGGAATTACCATTTTCTATTTTTCTGACGTTGATTTCGACAGTATATTCATTTGTGTCGCCTAGCTTTTTCGTCGTGACCGACCACCGGTTGCCGATCCAACAGGAAGAGGTTTTCATACCCATGCCATATCTGCACCGGCCAGTGCTGATAGCTGGCGGGTATGCAACCTTCAGGGCATGCTCGAGGTCCTGATAGTTCATTCCCATTGCGTTATCGACGATACGCAGAACTGGATCGCTACCCTGTCGTTCATAAGTGATGCGGACCTCGAGCCCTTCCCCTTCCCGCGTATAGGCGGCGTCAAGATCGGCTTTGTTGTTCGCGTAAGATTGAGTCGAATTGTCTACATACTCGGCCAAGGCATACCAAATCTCATAGCTCATGCGCCGGTAGCTGGCTATTGCGTTCAGCCCAATCTCAATATGCATCGACATCTTACCCCCCTGCGGCCGCTAATGGTCTAATCGAGTAATTGCCCTTATCGTCCCGCACCAAAGCATAGCGTTGGCCGGGCCTGATTGGCATCGAGTGTACAGGTGTGATGTAGCACTCGGTTGCCGTGTCAAATCGCTCCCAATACGTAGCCTGTTCGTCGATAAAAATCATCACTCGCTCACCATGCTGGAAATCTAGAGCGGCAGGTGATTTCACTGTCAGTAACCGTGGTAGCAGACAAAAGGCGAGTTCCGTCAGAATGTTCTGAGCAAGAACCGGCAGATTGCCGTCGATCGCAAAAATATGCCGGTTAGATGTGGGAGAACGGAAAATTTCAAACACCATCATGTGCGCGCCGTAGCGTCGAATCTCGCGGGCCCACTCCTCGTCATACTTGTTCACGAGGACAAGGATCTCGGGTGGCTCGCCGCGTAGCATTTGTGCAAGTTTATCTTGGTCGAATTTTGGATTCCCTGCAGCGAGATATTCGGCGTGTGATCGGTCATAAAGCGCGTTTCGCAGGGTGTCGATCTGCGGAATGACATGGCGGTGTAGATCGTGACGCAACATCTCGACCTCAACGACCGTCCACTTGCGGTAATCGTCGGCGATGACCGCTAGATCGGCGCGCGCCGAGCGCTCACCCGCATATACGGTCTTTTTGTAAGGCACGATCGAAGTGCCGGGGCGGATAATATTGGCATTCTGGATTAGTAGGCTCTCAAATTCACTTTCCGAGAGTGCACTCGGCGAAAGTTCGTGGAACCATTCGCTCTTATGAAACAGCCTAGGCATGTGCCTGCATCTTGCCCTGTTGCCATTCTATGGTCGTGGTACCTTCGAGGCTGGTGGCCTCCTGCGCTAGCCGCTTCCTTTCTTCTTCAGTTGCAAAAATCGTATACACGGAAGCCTCTGTCTTTCCTTTCGCCCTTCGCAGAATTCGTCCCAGACGCTGGATGCGTTGACGCTGGCTCGCGGTCGAGCTGGCGATGATTGCGACGCTGGCCTCGGGAACATTGATACCCTCATCAAGTGCGCGGCAACAAACCAGCACGTCAAATAACCCCCTGCGGAAGAGACGGAGATTGTCGCGGCGCACGATTGGCCCGATTTCGGCATGATAGACTGTCGCGCGATGGCCCCGCGCCTTCAGGATGTTGACAATTGTATTCGCCGCATCAATGCGCTCATGGAAGATGACTGCGCGGTCGCCTCGATGCTGCTCGACGAGCTTGATCGCAACAGGAATTCGCATCGTTGCGTTGGCCGACACCGCAGCCCGCTGCTGGAGCAGGCGTTTCAGCCGCTCTTCCTGCCCTTCGGCAACGCCACCCTTTCGGATGCAGCGCGCGATCGAGCGTGATAGTTTACTATATCTTTCCTCCTCGTCGGAGAGAAGGTCGACATGAATATTGATCAGCGAGAACGGCGTGATGATCCCTTCCGCAGCCGCGTCGCGATAGGTGTAATGGTAAATGATCGGACCAATTTTCGGCGCGATTAGCTCGGTAAAGCCTTCATCGTATTCGCGTTCGGGCGTGGCAGATAGTCCGAGTGTTGCCGCGAAGTCCCCATCCAGAGCCTTCGCATTAGACGGAGAGCCCGCGCGATGGCACTCATCTACGATCAAGAAGATTCGCCTGCCTTTGGCGAAGGTCGCTGTGAATTTACGGGCAGTGTTGATCACCGCGACGATAATCGGCTCATCCCCCTTGGGTTTTTCTTGTCCGCTCAGCAGGCCGATCTGATCCGGCCGGACATTCATCTCATCCTGCAGTGCGATGCACCATTGGTCGAGCAAGGAGACGGTCGGCACAATGATTAGCGCCTGACCAAGCGTCTCGTCTTTGAAGAATTCGAGAAGGCAGAGCTGGGCGAAGACGGTTTTTCCGCCACCCGTCACAACCTGCACTACGCCTCTCCGGTTGGGCCGCCAACGCTCGAGTGCAACGTTTTGCCAATCGCGTGGCCGGACCTTAAGTTCCCAGCCCGTCATGTTGGCTTCGCCTTCCGCAGGCTAGGCTGCTTCGGCTCCGCTTTCGTCTTCTGGCCCCCAGCTTTATCCAACCGATCCGGGGTCTGCTCCTCCCACAATAGGCCCGGCTTGGGGAGGCGGTAGAAATCGCCTTCTTCGCTGCCTGCCTTCAAACCGCGTATCTTACGCGGCGTCGGTTCAGCATCTTTCTGAAATCGGCCCAGGGCGCCCTGCAGGTAATCTTTGCGCAGCTCGGCGCAGAGCCAGCGGCGCTTGAGTCGTTCGCACACTTCACCCGTCACACAGCTGCCGGCAAAGGGGTCAAGCACCAAGTCGCCTTCGTCGGTCAGCATTCGCACAAAGAATTCAGGCAGATCGGTTGGGAAGCGCGCGGGGTGCGTCTTTAACCCTTTGTCGCGGCAGTAACGCTGATAGGCACTGTTACTTTCCGTATTCGCTATCGCGAGTAGGTTGGAGGGGATTGCCGCGCCGTTGTCGTTCCCGAACTTATCGCCAATATCGTGGCCGGAGGGCCGCAGCCCCGCATTATAGCCTCGCTTCAACAGGTCATTCATACTGTTGCTATAAGGTTGGAGCACACGACGGTTGCTCGCCTTTGGCCATTCGGTTTTGGAAAGCCACCAGATCTTGTTGATTGAGTCCTTCACTCGGATGCGCCGCACCGTAACCCACTCAGCAGGCGACGGAAGCTTGGCAGGATTCCACCAGTAGAAATCCTGGGCGAGGTGAAACTTATATTCCTCGCACAGCATGATCATTAACTTGAAGTGGTAAAGGTGGCGTGTTGGTATCCCTTTATTCCACGCGCCGCCGATATCGATGACGAGGCTACCCGTATTCTTCAGAATGCGTGAAAACTGGTTGGCATACGGCTTGAACCAATTGATATATTCGTCAGCGGGGACGTTCCCATACTCTTTTTCGCGAACCAATCCGAATGGTGGGCTGGTCATGATCAGATCAACGGAACTATCCTTAAGTCCTGCTATGTACTGATAGGAATCGCCATTAAAAATTTTTCCGTAGTCGGTCTCATGGAAATAGTGAAGATCATCATCGTGTTTCATGCAATGCCGGTTCTTCAATATCTGCGTACACCGACACCTATACCGAATACTCGATAAACTGGTTGGTGCACCCTTCAGCCGCAACGCGCGCCAATCGACGTTGCTAGCCCATCTAATAGTGTAGTACGGTTAAAAATGCTAGACGGGGCGTGACATTTTACCTCGTGAATGCACGGCGCTTGGCCCATATAGGCTTGGCGTGACGGCTGGCCGTTGCTCTTGCGGTACAGCTTGGCTTGGGGATCGGTCGTCGAGACGTGGGTCTGGTTGAAGCGCTTCTCCCCATGGAAGTCGCGCTCCCCCGTTGCGACCGGGGCCCGGCGGCTCGCCACCACCATCCTTGGGCTGGAAGCTCTTGATCGACGCCCAGGCCTCGATCAGCGTTCCATCCACCGAGAAGTGGTCTTCCGACAACAAGTTTCGCCACGCGCCTGGGCCACCATCGCACCCAGGAACTTCGCCGCAACATCGCCTCAAAGTCCGGCGACAGAATCTCCAGCGCCTCGTCGCAGATCGCCCGAATCGCCCGAAGCGGATAGCCTGGCGGAACACGCGTCTCGGAGATCACCTACGAAAACAAGCCTTCCATCCGAACGTTTCCGCCACGCATCTCCACCTCTTCAGCGTCATGAGAAAGCGAATCACGACGGAAACTCAGACGGAAGGGTTTTTCTGCATCTTGCTAACGCGTCAGGTAGTCCAGCGCCAGATAGCCCAGCAGGATCAGCAGCCAGAAGGCGGCCCCCAGCGCCATGATGCGCATCAGGCCGCCTTCGCGGCGCAGCTGCATATAGACCCAGGCGATCAGCGCCGCCTTGGCCGACGCGATGCCCAGGCTGACCACCAGGCTGGGCGTGCCGGTCAGCATCAGGCTGGCGCCTACGGTCAGTCCCAGCAGGGCCAGCAAGGCGGCCCAGACGGCGATCAGGGGAGCCACGACCTTCATCTCAGCGCACCAGGTAGAGGATGGGGTAGAGGAAGACCCAGATGACGTCCACCAGGTGCCAGTAGAGGCCCACCACCTCCACGCCTGCGGCCCCGCGCGGCAGGGCCAGGCTGCGACGATGGACACGCCAGGCCAGGCCGGCCAGCAGGACCACGCCCACCGTCACGTGCACGGCGTGCAGCGCCGTCGCGACCAGATAGAGGTCCATGAACAGGTGGGCCGGCGGGCTCTCGAACGCCTCGGCCGGGGTGAAGGCCGGCAGCAACTGTTCGCGGATTTCCATCCCGTATTCCACCGCCTTCAGGGCCAGGAAGCCGAGCCCCAGGCCGGCGGCGGCCAGCAGGCTCACCACGGTGCCCTTGACCTTGCCCATTTCCGCCGCCGCCACGGCCAGGGCCACCGCCAGGCTGGAAGTCAGCAGCACCACGGTGTTGGCCGCCCCGATGCCGTAGTGCAGGCGGCGGGACGCGGCCGCCACCTCCTGCGGGTGCAGCAGGCGCAGGGCCAGCGCCACGGCGAACAGCCCGCCGAACAGCATGATCTCGCTGGCGAGGAACAGGTACATGCCCATCAGCGTGGTGTCACGCTGCCGGCTGGGGGCGGCGTCAGCCATGGGCTGTCTCCCGCTCGGCGTCCGGTTCCACCGGGTACTGGTACGGCGGGCCGTCCACCGTGGGCAACTCATGGAAGTTGTGCTGGGGCGGGGGCGAGGGCACGGTCCATTCCAGCCCGGTGGCGCCCCAAGGATTGGGCGGTGCCTTTTCCCCATGCCGCAGGGAATAGAGCAAATAGGTGAAGGGCAGGAGATAGGCCAGGCCCAGCACGCTGGCCCCCGCCGACGACAGGACGTGCAGCGTCTGGAACTCCGCCGGGTAGACGTGATAGCGCCGGGGCATGCCCAGGTACCCCAGGATGAACTGGGGGAAGAAGGTCAGGTTGAAGCCCAGGAAGATGAAGATGGCCGACAGGCGCCCCCACACCAGGGGCAGCCAGCGCCCCATCATCTTGGGCCACCAGTAATGCAGGGCCCCGAAGTAGGCGGACACCGTGCCGCCCACCATGATGTAGTGAAAATGGGCGATGACGAAATAGGTGTCGTGTACGTGCACGTCCACCGCCAGCATGGCCAGGATCAGGCCGGTCATGCCGCCCACCACGAACAGGCCGATGAAGCTCATGGCGAACAGGAAGGGCGGGTCCAGGGCTATGTGCCCCTTATACAGGGTGGCCGTCCAGTTATAGACCTTGATGCCCGAGGGCACCGCCACCGCGAGGCTGAGGAAGCTGAAGACGGCGCTGGCGTACATGGATTGCCCCGCCACGAACATGTGATGGCCCCAGACCAGGAAGCCGATGATGGCGATGGCGATGGAGGAACCGGCCACGAAGCGGTAGCCGAACACCGGCTTGCGCGCCGCCGCCGTGACCAATTCGCTGATCACGCCCAGGGCCGGCAGCACCATGATGTAAACCGCCGGGTGGCTGTAAAACCAGAACAGGTGCTGGTACAGCAGCGGGTCGCCACCCAGCGCCGGGTTGAAGACGCCGACGCCGAACAGCCGCTCCGCCGCGATCAGCACCAGGGTGATGGACAGGACCGGCGTCGCCAGCACCAGGATCAGCGAGGTGGCATAGATCGACCACACGAACAGCGGCAGCCGGCCCCAGGTCATGCCCGGGCAGCGCAACCGGTGCACCGTAACGATGAAGTTGAGGCCCGTGAGGATGGACGAAAACCCCACCACGAAGATCGCGGTGGCGGCCAGGATGACGTTGCCGTTGGCGAACATGGAGGATAGCGGGGTGTAGAAGGTCCAGCCCGTGTCCACCCCACCCAGCACCAGCACCGCCAGGGTGAACAGCCCGCCCAGCATATAGATGTACCAGCTGAGCAGGTTCAGCCGCGGAAAGGCCAGGTCCCGCGCCCCGATCATCAGCGGCACCAGGAAATTGCCGAAGGTGTTGGGGATGGACGGGATCAGGAAGAACCACACCATGATGACGCCATGCAGGGTGAAGGCGCGGTTGTAGCCTTCGTTGCTCATCAGGTCGGCTTCAGGCGTCAGCAGATCGATGCGGATCAGCGCCGCCGCCGCCCCACCCACGAAGAAGAAGAAGGTGATGGAGAGAAAATAGAGGATGGCGATGCGCTTGTGGTCCGTGGTCAACAGCCAGGACTTCAGGCTGTGGCCATGCTCCAGGTAGCTGACCTCGGTCATGGCGGTCCCCCGTCGTCGCGATCCCTCGGGGGTGGTGGCGCGTTCGCCAGGGACTTGATGTAGGCCACCAGCTTCAGCACATCTTCCTCCCCCAGCACGTTCTGAAAGGTGGGCATGATGGCGGGATAGCCCGCCGCCACCTGGGCCTGTGGCAGCAGGATGCTGTCGCGCAGGTATTGATCGTCCGCGGTCACTACGCTGCCGTCGGCCAGGGGCACCGGGCGCCCGTACAGCCCTTCCAGTGGCGGGGCGTGGACGGTGCCGGCGGAACCATGGCAGCCGCTGCAGCCCCGGGTGCGGAACAGGACGGCCCCTTGCGCCGCCAGCGAACCGTCGGTGCCCATACCCTCCAGCCAACGGGCATAGTCGGCCGGCGTCTGCACCACCAGCCGGCCGCCCATGACGGCATGGTCGGCGCCGCAGAACTGGGCGCAGACCAGGGCGTAGCTGCCGGGTGTGTCGGCGGTGAACCACAGGCGGGTGTAGCGGCCGGGCACCACGTCCTGCTTCAGGCGCAGCGCGGGCACGAACAGGCTGTGGATGACATCCTGGGAGGCCAGGGTGACCTCCACCGGACGGCCGGCCGGCACATGCAGTTCGTTGATTTCCGCCTGGCCGCCCGGGTGCTGGAACTTCCACATCCATTGCTTGCCCACGGCGTTGATCGCCAGCGCCTCGGCCGGCGGCTGGTAGAGATCGATGTACAGACGGGTGGACCAGACATAGAAGGCAAGGGTGGCAAGGAAGGGGATGGCGGCCCACGACACCTCCAGCCAGACGCTGCGGTCGGCGGCATGGGTGCGGTCGGCCGGTTTCCCCCGCCGGTACTTCACCGCGAACCAGGGGATCAGGATGAACACCGGCGCCGACAGCAACACGGCCAGGGCCGCCAATCCCAGGAACAGCGTGTCCACCTGATGCGCGTGGTGCGAGGCCTGGCCGCCCCAGAAGGTCAGCAGCCGGTTCATGACTTCACCAGGCGGCGGTCGCGCCACAGGGACCAGGCGATCCAGCCCCCGCCGCCCAGCGCCACCAGCGCGCCCAGGGTGCGCAGCAGGGTCCAGATCAGGGGGCCGTTACGGCCGGTCATGGGATCGTAGTGGAAGCACAGCAGCAGGATGCGCTGGCCCCAGTCGCCAGCCCGACCCCGTGCCGCCTCGTCCAGCGCCCGTTCCAGCGCGTCGGGTGCGGGCGACAGGCCATAGAGCCAATGGTTCAGCGTCCCGTCCGGACGCAGGATGGCCACCGCCGCCACATGGGCGTACTGCCCGATGCGGTCATCCCAGGCGTAACGGTAGCCCAGGGCGTCGGTCACCGCCCGGATCTGGTCCCGCGCGCCGGTCAGGGCGTGGATGCCGTCGGCGGGCAGGGCCGGGAAGGCGCGGCGCAGGTCGGCTAGGTCGGCGGTGGCATCATCCGGCCCCTCGCGCGGGTCGATACCGAAGGCCACCAGGGTGAAGTCGCGGCCGGGGCGCAATCTCTGCGCCAGGACGGCCTGGGCCAAGCCCGCCAGGGTGACGCCGCAGATGTTGGGACAGCGATGCAGGACCGGGACCAGGACCAGCGGCTTGCCGTCCGCCAGCCCGCCCAGGCTGACCGCCCGGCCGTCGGCCTCGCGAAAGGTACCATCCAGGGGGACGCGCGCGCCCAGCCTTGGGTCGATGCCCGCCGCCTGGAAGGGGTCGAAGGCCGCCAGCCAGAAGGCGGCGGTGATCAGGGCGAGGGCGCGCGTCATTCCGGCGCCTCCGTGTCCTTGTCGTCCGGGTCTGGCCAACCCTTCCTAGCCAGCAGATCCATGGCCCGGTCGATGGGAATGGTGGCGCGTCCGGCGTCGCGGTCGGCCCAGCCATAGCGGGTGAGGTCGGCCTTCGCTCGCGCCCGCACCTGGGCGCCGCCCAGGTACGGCACCTCATCCAGGGGGACGCCCGCCACGGGGGGCGGGGTGGTGACGGGCGTCGGCCCCCGGCCATGGCCCAGCAGATGAACCAGGCCAGCCACGATGCCCAGCGCCACGGCGACGGAGGCCACCAGGACCGCCGCCGACCACAGCACGACGCGGGGGGACATGTCGCGCGCCTCGGGGGCCCGGGTTTCCGGCGCCGGGCTCATGCCCGCACCTCCCGCCAGCGCAAGCCGACCCAACTGAGCAGGCCCATTCCCAGCAACGCCAGAACGCCGGCGACCGCTGCGGGCCCCTGGTCGCGGGGCAGGTCGGGCAGTACCAGCCAGGCGGTTTCCAGCACCTTGCCCAACAGCACGAAGGGCGCCATGCGGGCCAGGGCCAGGCGGCTGCGGCGGATGGGCGGGAAGAACAACAGGAACAGGGGCAGCAGGCCCAGCACGGCCACGGCGTACTCCACCATGGCCCAGGCGCCTTCGCCACGCCGCTGGTACCAGCGCACACCCGGCGCCAGGTCGGTGGACCAGCTGATGAAATAATGCATGAAGGCGAGGTAGGCCCACAGCAGCAGCGCCGTCAGCCATACCCCCGCCAGCACCCCGGTGGGCGCCGTCTTGTCCGCCATCACCCGCAGGGGGATCAGCACCGCCAGCGCCGTCACCATATGCATGGACAGGATGTAGAGCCCGAAGCCGGAGGAATGAAAGTCCGGATCCAGCGACATCAGCCAGTCGGTGGCCACCAGATCCTGGAAGGGAACCAGCAGGATAAGGGTGAGGATGGCCATAGGCACCGCCGGCGGCCGCCGCAACAGCCCCCAGGCCAGCAGTCCGGCCAGGGCGAAAAACAGCGCGCCGCGCAGCCGGAAGGGCCACGACGACAGGTACCAGCCGCGAAAGCCCGCCATGACCTCATCCGCCCAAGGGTACAGCACCCGCGGTGCGATCAGCACGGGCAGCAGGGCCAGGGCCGCCAAGGCCAGCAGGGGCAGGGCGGCTTCCGCCCCCGGCGCCAGGCCCTGGCGCCAGACGCCGGGAATGAGGCGCATCATGGCCAGCAGGATCAGTGTCGCGATGGGCAGCCCGCTCCAGAAGGCGAAGGCCGCCAGCCACCCGCCGAGCGCCACGGCAGGTTCCACCGCCGCATAGGCCAGCACGCCGCCGCACACCAGCAGGCCGCAGACGGCCGGGAAATAGCGGCGGGCGGTCAAGACGCCCCTCCATCCAGCCTAGCCCCATCGAGCTTAGCCCTGTCCGTGGCCTCCAGCGCATCCGCCGGCGCGTCGCGGCTGAGCTGCAGGGCGCGGATATAGGCGGCGATGGCCCAGCGGTCGGCTGGGGCCACCCGGTCGGCGTAGCTGTACATGACGCCGTGGCCGCTGGTGATGACCTCCACGAAATAGCGGGACGGCGCCTGCACCAGGCGCGGCTCATGCAGGCTGGGCGGGGCCGGGAAACCCCGGGCGGGCACGGCGCCGTGGCCGGTGCCGGCGACGTCATGGCAGGGGCTGCAATAGATGTCATAGCGTTGGCGTCCGCGCGCCAGCAGCGCCGCACTCATGGCCGGGCGCCGGGCCAAGGCGGCGGCGCGGGCGCGGTCGTCCTGCGCCACCGCGCCGGCCGGCGGGGCCTGCATCGCCTTGCCATCTGGGAACAGCCGGCCCGGCCCCGCCGCCTGATAGCGGGGCTGGTGGGTCATCTCATCACAGCCGACAAGCAGAATGATCAGGACCGCGCACAGCGCCAGCAGCAGCAGATATCTCATTCCGGCCCCTCCGTCTGCGGCACGTCCACCACCCGCACGGGCGCCAGATCGCCGAGGAACCGGGCCGCCTCGCCAAAGCGGGCGTCCTCGCCCAGGATCACCAGGAAGAACTTGTCAGTACTGGCCAGGTGGAAATCCGGCACCCCGAACACCGGGTGGTGCAGGCGGGGCAGGCGGTTCAGCACCAGCATGCCCAGGATGGCGCTGAGCACGGCGCCCAGCACCGTCAGCTCGAAGGTGATCAGCAGGGTGGCGGGAAGGGCCACCAGCGGCCGGCCGCCCACGGGAATGGGATAGTCCAGATTGCTCCATACCTGCAGGCCGAAGCCGGCGGCGGCACCCATAATGCCGCCGGCCAGGGTCAGCCAGGGGACGCGATTGTCGTGGATGCCCAAAGCCTCCGTCAGGTCGGCCACGGGGAAGGGGGTGTAGGCGTCCAGCCGACGGAAGCCCGCGTCCCTGGCCCGTTTCACGGCATCCACCAGGTGTTCGGCGTCGTCGAATTCCGCCATCACGCCGAAGGGCGGCAGGGGGACCTTACGCTCCGGCATGGCCGCCTCCCTTTTCTTCGCTTTCCTCGAACAGCGCTTCCTTCACCTCGAAGGCGGAGATGACGGGCAGAAAGCGGACGAACACCAGGAAGGGCACCAGGAACACGCCCAGCATGCCGGCGAACAGCGCCACCTCCCAGAAGCTGGGGGTGTAGGGCCGCCAACTCGATGGTACCCAGCTGTGATGCAGGCTGGTGGCCAGCAGCATGAAGCGTTCGCACCACATGCCCACCATGGCGGAAAAGCCGATGAGGAACAGGGCCAGCGGGTGCCGCCGCACCCCCCGCCACCACAGCAGCTGCAGCGGAGCGAAGTTGGCGATGACGGCGCCCCAATAGCTCCAGGCGAACGGCCCGGTCAGCCGGTCGGCCAGCAGGGACAATTCCGGCTTTTCCCCGCCATAGAGGGTGTCGAACACCTCCGCCGCGTAACCGTAGGCGGTCATCAGTCCGGTGGCCAGCAGCAGGCGGCCCAGCATGTCCAGGTGCAGGGGCCGCACCAGATCCTGCAGTCCCAGGGCGCCGCGCAGCACAACCGCGATCATCGAGACGACGGCGAAGCCGGAGAAGGCGGCCCCCAGCACGAAATAAGGCGGGAAGACCGTGGAACTCCATCCCGGCACCGGGCCGGCCGCCAGCAACAGCGAGATTTCCGAATGCACGGAAACCACCAGCGGCACGGCGATCGCGGCCGTCAGGCGATAGGCCTGGCCCCAGCGCGCCCAGTGATGGGCGGACCCGCGCCAGCCCAAGGCGCCCAGACCGTACAGGACCTGGGCCAGGCGGCCGCGGGCCCGGTCCCGCGTGGCGGCCAGGTCCGGCACGATGCCGATGTACCAGAACAGGGCGGAGACGGTGAGGTAGGTCAGGACGGCGAAGAAGTCCCAGGTCAGCGGGCTTTTGAACTGCGGCCACAGCGTCATGCTGTTGGGATAGGGGGCCACCCAGTAGAACAGCCAGGGCCGGCCCAGATGCATCAGCGGGTAGAGGCCGGCGCAGACCACGGCGAACAGAGTCATCGCCTCCGCGAAACGGTTGAGCGAATTGCGCCAATGGACGTTCAGCAACAGCAGCATGGCCGAGATCAGGGTGCCGGCATGGCCAATGCCCAAGAACCAGATGTAGTTGACGATGTCGAAACCCCAGTTGACGGGGATATTCAGGCCCCATACGCCCACGCCGTTCCACAGCAGGACGCCCAGCGCCGTGAAGAAAACGGCCAGCAGGCCGCAGGCCGGCAGGAAGCACAGCCACCAGGCGCGCGGCCGGGGATAGTGCAGGGGGATGCCCGTCACCTCCGCCGTCACGTGGGCGTAGGCGGCGGCCCGTTGGGTGTCGGCCCGTTGGGTGTCCGTCGCGTCCGTCATGCGGGCCCCCCGTCCTTGTCCGTGGGGGCGGGCTCGATGCGGGCGAGGTAGGTGGTGCGCGGCCGCGTCCCGGCCTCGGGCACCAGGCTGTAATTGCGGGGACTGGCCTTTTGGCGGCTGACGGCGGAGGTGGGGTCGGTGACATCCCCGAAGGTGATGGCCTGGGTGGGGCAGGCTTGCTGGCAGGCGGGCACGATGGCGCCGTCCGGGATGGCCTCCCCTTTCAGCTTGGCCTGGATGCGCGCGGCGCTGATGCGCTGGACGCAGTAGGTGCACTTTTCCATGACGCCGCGCTGGCGCACGGTCACGTCCGGATTGCGCTGGGCCTTCACGGATTCAGGCGCGTCGGCGGTATAATCGTACCAGTTGAAGCGGCGCACCTTGTAGGGGCAGTAGGACGAGCAGGTGCGGGTGCCGATGCAGCGGTTGTAGACCTGCAGGTTCAGGCCGTCGTGGCTGTGCACTGCCGCGTTGACGGGGCAGCCCATCTCGCACGGCGCCTGTTCGCAATGCATGCAGGGCACGGGCTGGAAATAGGTGGCAGGTGCCGCCGCGTCGCCCGCGTGGTAGCTGTCGACGCGCAGCCAATGCATCTCGCGCCCCATGGCCACCAGCTCCGCCCCCACCATGGGCACGTTGTTCTCCGCCACGCAGGCGACGACGCAGGCGTTGCAGCCGATGCACAGGTCCAGGTCGATGGCCATGCCCCAGGACGGACGCTCACGCGGCGCATCGGGGTAGAAGCTGGGCGTGGGCTCTTCATGCGGCACCACAGGGTGGTCCGCCGGCACCGTGCGCACGAAGTTCTCGCCCTCCATGGCGTGGTGGCGCTGGGTGCTGGCGATGTCCAGCCGCCGGCCCGTGGCCTCCAGCGACACCGGGCCCGGGGTCAGGGGATAGGCGTCGTGGCCCAGGCCATCCGCCGTCTGGCCGGGCAGGCGCCGGCCATAGCCCAGCGTCAGGGTGATGGTCAGCGCCTGTTGCCCAGGCAGGACCCAGGCGGGACCCATGATGCTGGCGCCACCCACCGCCACCCGCACCTCATCGCCATTCCTCAGGCCGCGCTCGGCCGCCAAATGGGGGCTGATGTGCACGACGTTGCCCCAAGTGACCTTGGTCAGCGGCTTGGGCGTTTCCTGCAGCCAGGCGTTGTTGGCGGACGCGCCGTCCCACAGGGTGGGATCCGGCCGGACCAACAGGGTCAGACCGCCGGAGGATGCCGCCTCGGCGGGCGCGGGTAGGTTGGCGCGAAGCTCGGCAGACTGGGGCGTCACCCAAGCCGGGACGCTGTCGGGAATGAAACCGCGCACCAGCGCGTCGCTCCAACGCCGCTCAAAGTCATCACCCCAGCCGGGACGCCAGGTGGCCTGCACCACCTCCCGATCCGTGGCGCCGCCGCCCATCAGACCGTCCAGCAGGGCGTGGCGGCCGCGCACGTCGTAAAACGGGCGCACCAGCGGCTGGATCAGGCTGGCCGTGCCGTCCACGGCGCGCGCGTCGCCCCAGCTTTCCAGGTCATGGGCCAGGGGCGCATGCCATTGGCAGGCCGTGGCGGTTTCGTCCACCAGCGTGCCGGCATGCAGGCTGAAGGGCACCCGGGCCAGGGCGTCGCGGAACGCGGCGGCCTCGGGGGCGGCATAGGCCGGGTTGGCGTCCAGGACCAGCAGCGCGCGCACCTGGCCCTCGGCCATGTCCCGCAACAGGTCATGCCAAGGCGCGGCTGTCGCTACCAGCGGCCCGGTGAAGCGCAGGCAGCCGCCCAGCGCACCCAGCCGTGTGTTCAGGTCCAAGGCCTGGGCCTGCAGCGCCGGGTCGTGCCAGGGCCCCACGGTGATCAACGAACGGCCGGGATGAGCCAGCAGCGCCGCCCTGGCCTCTTCCGCCCAGCGGGCCTCCTGAGGGCTCAAGTCCGCCGTCTCACCGTGCAGGGCCTGCATCAGGGCCGGCAGCCGCTGCACCCCGGCCACAAGCCGCAGGTCAGCACGGGCGCCGGTCAGGGTGGGGGTCGGTTCCGCCACGAACAGCCGGCAGGGACCCTGGCCGGTCTGGCCGGCCAGGCGACGCCGCGCCCAGCGCCGGGCCAGCGTGGTCTGGGCGGGCCCTGGCCCCAGCGGGTCGTCATCCAGGCACACCACCACGTCCGCCTGATCCAGCAGAGTGTGTGCCTGCAAGGGCTGGCCGAAAGCCAGGCGCGCCGCCTCCAGCCGCGAGGCATCGCCCATCGGGTCCAGCACATGCCAGCGCACCCGGGGCCAGCGTTGGGCCAAAGCCGTGATCTGGCGGACCAGCGTGGGGGAGGTGGTGGGGCCGGTCAGCAGGCGCAGGCCCTCACCCTGGCTGGCGTCCGCCGCCCGCGCCCCTCCACCCAGCGCGGTGTCCAGGGCGGCCCAGGTCGTGGGCTGGTTCCGGCGCCGGGGACCCTGCGAGCGGTCGGGATCGTAAAGATCCAGCAGGGCGGCCTGGGTGAACAGGTCGGTGCCGCCGCCGGTGGCGGGATGGTTGGGATTGCCCTCCAGCTTCACCGGCCGGCCGCTGTGGGTCTTACCCATGACGGGCTGGGCATAGCCGCCCAGGCGCACGGCGGTGGCGTAATGGCGTGCGACGCCCGGCACGTCGCCCTCGGGTGCGGTGACATAGGGCAGGGCCGTTTCATCCGGCCGCCCGTCGCAGCCCGTCAGGCCGGCCAACGCCAGGCTGGCGGCCATAGCCTTCAGCGCAGCGCGGCGGTTCAGGCCGGCGGGCGCCAGCGACGGCAACAGGGCCGGGAACTCAGCCACCACCAGATCACGAAAGGCGGCGGTATCGGCCATGTCCTCCAGGCTGCGCCAGAGGCCGCTGCCGGTACGGCCGCTGAGGGCCTGGATGACGGTATCGCGTGCCGTGCGGTCCATGGGCGTCACCGGTGACACAGGGTGCAGTCGGTCATGCGCTCGGGCTTGATCCCGAACAACGCGGCCTGGTTGGGGCCGTAGTCGGCGTGGCCCTCGCGATCCCAGGCGCGCCAGTCCATGCGCGTTATCTGATCGGGCGGGCGCAGGTGCGGTCCGGGGTCGCGGTGGCAGTCCAGGCACCAGCGCATCTGGAAGGGCTGGGCCCGCATCATCAGGGGCATCTGGTCCACCCGCCCGTGGCAGGTGACGCAGGGCACCCCGCGCGCCACATGGATGCTGTGGTTGAAATAGACGTAGTCCGGCAGGCGGGCCACCCGCTGCCAACGTATGGGGGTGCCGGTGGCCAGGCTTTCCCGCACCGGCGCCAGGGCGGGGGCGCTGGTCCACAGCTGGGAATGGCAGGTCATGCAGGTGTGGGTGGCGGGAAACCCCGCGTGCGGTCCCGTCTCTACCGTCGTGTGGCAATAGCGGCAGTCGATGCCGACGTCGCCCACATGATGCTTGTGGCTGAAGGGCACCGGCTGGTCGCGGACCCAGCCCACGGCGGTGATATAGCTGGATCCGATGGCCCCACCCCACAGCAGACCCGTGACCAAGACGCCCAGCGCGGCCAGCAACACGCCAGCGCGCAACCAGGTATCGGCGGATGCCGTGAAAATCTGGGGCATGGGGCAGGGGGTCCCCTTATTCGGATGTTGGGCTTCGGAACGTGAACGCAACCGAGCCGCCCCCTGAACGGACGCCCGGCCGGTTTGGTTCCCAGCCTGCGGCGTCCTGTCGCACTGGCGGAAAGACGAGGCTTTGGCGCGGCAGGAACAAGCGCCGGCCTGCGGCGTTCATCCACCTGTAACAATTATGATGCCGCCAAAGAACGCCATGGACCTGACGCACAAGGTGAAGGCGGGGCTGGATGAACTCCGCATGCTGACCCTGGGCTGCCAGGTCCTGGTGGGCTTCCAGTTCCAGGCTGTTTTCCAGGAGCTGTTCGCCGACCTGCCGGACCATGCCAAGGCGGCCAACATCGCCGGCCTGCTGCTGATGATCTTGGCAGTGGGCCTGTTGATGGCGCCAGGCATCCATCACGCCCTTTACGGCGATCACCAGGCGACGCGGGGCGTCGCGCACATGACCAGCCGTATGGCGGACTGGGCCCTGCCGCCCTTCGCGCTGTCCCTGGGCTTGGACGTGTTGATCGGTGCCGAGCAAGTCTACGGCACGGCGGCGGGGGTGGCCGGGGGCCTGGCGTTTGCAGCCCTGGCGCTGGGCGCCTGGCTGGGCTGGGGCCTGCTGGCGCGGGGGCGTCATGGCCGGAAGGAGCGGGAGATGGCCGATCTGCGCTGGGATGAGACCGCCGACGTGGCGCAGAAGATCACCTTCATGATGACGGAGGCACGGACCATCCTGCCGGGCGCCCAGGCCATGCTGGGCTTTCAGCTGGCCGTGGTCCTGACCAGGGCATTCGCCGGCCTGTCGCCCCCGGAAAAGGCCCTGCATGCGGCCGCCCTGGGCTGCGTCGCCCTGTCCATCATCCTGCTGATGGCACCGGCCGCCTATCACCGCCTGGTTTACGCCGGTGAGGCCAGCCCCCGTTTCCTGACAGTGGCCAGCCGCCTGGTCACGGCCGCGACCCTGCCTCTGGGCGCGGGCATGGCAGCCGACGCCGCCGTCACCATTGGCTTCATCCTGGACTCGGCCATGGCCGGCGCCGTGGCCGGCGGGTCGGTCCTGCTGGTCCTGGCGCTGCTGTGGTATGCGCATCCCTGGCGCCTGCTTCGCCGCCGGCTGGTGACCTGAGGCCGGAACCGCCGCGTGCCGCCGCCGGTTATGGCGGCAGCCTTTCCGCGAGCGACCGATGCCGGATCCCACCCAACCCCGCAAGGGCACGCCCAGCCCCCTCCTGGATGAGGGCGAGTTCCGCCGCCGCTTCCTGGCGCCTTTCCAGGATCCCGTCTTTGATGCCCTGTCCGGGGAGCTGGACCGCGTCGCCGCCGCAGCTTGGGACGCCTATAGCCACCATCGCAAAAGCCCGCGCACGCGCAAGGCGGGTCCAGGGTTCCATGATCCGGATTACGATCTGGCGGTGGACTGGATCGCCGCCAGCGACGCCATCCAGGCGGCGCAGCGTCAGCACGACGATCCGGCCGGCCCCAGCCGTTTACTGCTCATCAGCGGCTCATCGCGCAGCGAGCACACCTGCCCGGGCGAAATGTCCAAGTCCCATCGCCTGGTGGATTTGGCGCGATCGGTACTGGAGGGCATGCCGGACACGGTGGTGGAGGTGCTGGAACTGCACCGCTTGGCCGCCGAGTATGGCCGCCACATCCATCCGTGCAAGGCTTGCTTCTCCACCGCCGCCCCGCTCTGCCACTGGCCCTGTTCCTGCTACCCCAATTATTCCCTGGGACAGGCGCAGGACTGGATGAACGAGATCTACCC
Source organism: Nitrospirillum amazonense (assembly GCF_007828035.1). Taxonomy (GTDB): domain Bacteria; phylum Pseudomonadota; class Alphaproteobacteria; order Azospirillales; family Azospirillaceae; genus Nitrospirillum; species Nitrospirillum amazonense. Next base: position 117,270 of record NZ_VITV01000008.1, read on the forward strand.
CATGTGGGTGCGGGCCCATGGGGTGATGATCGTGACGCCGGTCAACTGGTACCAGGTGTCCTCACCGGTGAAGCTCATGATGGACCGCCTGGTTTGCGCCGACGGCGGCAATCCCGACCCCACCCTGACCCAGGGCAAGGACGCCCAGCGGGCCAAGGCGGTGGAGCTGGCGGGCTGGGACTATCCCCGCCACCTGGCCGGCCGTCTGTATTCCGTCATCGTCCATGGCGACGTGGAGGGGGCGGAGAATGTGAGGCGCAGCCTGTCGGACTGGCTGCGCTTCATGCGGCTGGTGCCGGCGGGGCCCCAGGCGGAGCTGGACCGCTACATCGGTTACTGGAAGCCCTACGCCACCAACCACCTGGAGTTGGACGCGGACGAGGCGGTGCAGGAAGAGGTGCGCAACGCCGCCCGCACCCTGGGCCAGGCTGTGACAGCCACGCGCCAGGGGCGCCAGGTCGCCGCCGGCAACGATTTACACCCGCCGCGCCAGAAGTAGACGGCCCAAAAGCCGGCGCCGTTGGCGCTTAACCGTTTGTTCAAGGATTTGTCCTAATTTTCACGGTAGGGATTAACCAATTCGGCTAGCCATTGCGGGATGGCGGCCGTGGTGCGGGGCGCGGTTTCGTTGGGTGCGGGACCAAGCGCCCTAGGACCGTGAGGGGAGACGTCCGATGACCATACGCAAGTTGATCGCATCATGCCTGGGCGGCGTCGCCGTCCTGATGCTGGTGCTGGGCGCCGTGGTGGCGGTGGAGCAATGGCGGGTGGCGGCCGCGGCGGCGGACGCCCAGGGCCTGGCCCGCGTCATGGCAGCGCTGACCCGCATGACGGAGAATCTGGCGGTCGAGCGTGGCCCGACGCTGGTGGCGCTGGGCAGTGCCGATCCGGCGACGCTGGCCCCGGTGAAGGAGCAGCGCGCCAAGTCCGATGCGGTGCGCAAGGCCCTGGCCGATCTGCTGGTCACGGAGGATTTCGATACCAAGGATAGCTTGAAGGCGGTCATGTCCACGCTGGACGGCCGGTTGGCCACCCAGCGCGGCATCGTCGACGCCCTGCTGGCCAAGCCGGTGGCGGACCGTCCGGCGGGCGAGGTCGACACCTACGTCAAGGGCATGTTCGCCATCATGGCGGACCTTGGCGCCGAACTGAATGCCACCGGCCGGTCGCTGCTGCAGCGCGCGCCGGAGGCGGGGCACTATGCCAACATCGCCGTGATGGCCTGGTCCTACCGCGACTATGCCGGTCGCCAATCCTCCATGCTGTTGCAGGCCCTGAACAGTGGCAAGCCTATGAGCCCGCAGGCCACGCGCGACGTTCAGGTCATGCAGGGGCATCTGGACGACCTGGAAGGGCGCCTGGACGGCCAGCTGGCCCTGGCCGGCACGCCCGACAACCTGGTGAAGGCGGCGGAGGCGGCGCGCCAGGGCTATAAGGGCGTCTTCGGCGCCATGCGCGCCAAGGTGCTGGAGGCCAGCGCGGCCGGAACGCCCTATCCCGTCGATGTCACGGAGTACCGAAAGACCAGCGTGCCCCAGCTGGCCGGCATCCTGGGCATCCGCGACGCCGCCATCGCCGAGGCGACCCGCCTGGCCGATGAACAGCATGCCAGCGCCAGCCGGGCCCTGCTGCTGGTCACCCTGCTGCTGCTGGCCGCAGGCGGCGTGCTGGGCGGCATCGTCTGGCTTGTCGGCCGCCGGGTCACCGGTCCGCTGTCGGTGTTGACGCAGGTGGTGATGAAGATCGCCGGCGGCGACCATGACTTGGCCGTCCCCTTGACGGAACGCCGCGACGAGATCGGAGAGATGGCGGGCGCCATCTCGACCTTGCGGGTCAATGCCAAGGAAGCCGATATCCTGGCCGATCGCCAGCGGGAGGAGGAGGCCGCCAAGGAACAGCGCCGCCTGCGCCTGGAAGCGGCGACCCGGGAATTCGCCACCTCCATCGACCAGGTTGTGGAAGGGTTCTCCGGGGCCGAACGTTCGCTGCGCGGGGCGGCGGATAGCCTGACCCTGTCGGCCGGCGACACCATCAGCCTGTCCAACACCGTGGCCGGCGCCGCCGAGGAGACCTCCGCCAACGTGCAGACGGTGGCGGCGGCGGCCGAGGAACTGAACCAGTCCATCAGTGAGATCGCCCGCCAGATGGTGGGCGCCACCACCACCTCCGAGGCGGCGGTGCGCGAAGCCTCGACCACCAAGCAGTCCATCGACGGCCTGGTCAGCGCCGCTCAGCGCATCGGCGACGTGGTGAAACTGATCACCGACATCGCCAGCCAGACCAACCTGCTGGCCCTGAACGCCACCATCGAGGCTGCGCGCGCCGGTGAAGCCGGCAAGGGCTTCGCCGTGGTCGCCAGCGAGGTCAAGGCACTGGCCAACCAGACGGCGAAGGCGACGGAGGAGATCCAGGCCCAGGTGGGCGCCATTCAGGAGGAGACGGCGCGCGCCGCCGCCGCCATCGATGGCATCACCAACACCATCGCCAGCATGAGCCAGATCACCACCGGCGTCGCCTCGGCGGTGGAGCAACAAGGCGCCGCCACGCGGGAGATCGCCCGCAACGTCCAGCAGGCCAGCGTCGGCACGCAAGAGGTGTCGTCCAACATCACCGGCGTGCGCACCGCCGCCGATGAGACGGGCAGCGCCGCGCGCAGCGTGCTCAGCTCCTCCGACGTGCTGGGCCGCGAGGCCGACACCCTGCGCTCGGTGGTCAGCGGCTTTGTCGCCACCATCAAGGCGGCGTGACGGCGGCGGGGGATTGGGCGGGGGATTGGGCAGGGGCGTCGCCGCCAACCGTGGCGGCCCTCTGTCCAGCCCGCGCCATGAGCAGGGCCGCGGCCAGGCTGAAGCCATAACCCCAGAGCAGCCAGGCGCCGGCCAGGCGGCTGACGGTATCGTTGGGCCCGTAAATCCGGGGGAACCAGTTCAGGACCAAGCCGTCGGTGACCATGACCACCGCGCCCACCAGCCCCACGCCCGCCATCAGCTGTTCCGGCGCCAATCCCGCCAGCCGCCGGATGAGGTACACGGCGGTCCAGGCGACCGAGACGGTGCTGGCGAAGTTCAACGGGTTCCAGAAGGGATCGGTCAGAAGCTGGGGCAGGCCGCGCAGGTAGGCCAGTGCCGACAGCCAGAACATACCCCCCAGCACGACCAGAATACCGGCCTGTCGTCCCGTAAACATCCCACACCCCCTTGCGTCACGTCCATTCGCTTGAGAATACGCGCGGGCGGGCCGGTCAGCTCACGCCCATTTCAATGGACAGGCGGATCAGGTCGGCGGTGCGGGCCACGCCCAGCTTGGCCTTGATGGCGGTGCAGGTGTTGGCGATGGTCTTGTAGCCCACGCCCAGTTCGCTGGCGATTTCCGCCAGCGCCCGGCCTTCGCCCAGCAGGCGCAGGATTTCCAGGTCGCGTTCCGTCAGGCGCTGCGCCGGATGGCTGGCGGGCATGCCGTGCACCGCCAGTTCCTGGGCGATCTCATTCTCCACATAGCGGCCGCCCTCGGCCAGGCGGCGGATGGCGGCCAGCAGTTCATCCGGGTCGGCATTCTTGCTCATGTAACCCTTGGCGCCCGCCGCCAGCGCGCGCGAGGCGTACAGCGCTTCGGCATGCATGCTGAACACCAGGACGCAGGCCGTGGGGTCCTCGATCAGCAGGCGCTGCAGCAGTTCCAGCCCACCCACGCCGGGCAGGTTCAGGTCCAGCAGCACGATGTCCGGCCGGTCCTCGCGATAGCGGGTCAGGGCGTCGCGGCCCGTGGCGGCCTCGGCGATGGCGACACCGGGCAGGGGGGCCAGCAGGCGGCGCAGGCCGGAGCGCACAATGGCATGGTCGTCGACAAGCAATAGCTTCATGGGGCCGTCATTCCTGATGCCGTCATCCTGATCACGCCGCTTCCGGGGTCGCCAAAGCCGATATGCCGGTGGCCGAAGGCAGCACGGCGTGGACGCGCACGCCGCCTTCCGGCCGGTTTGCCACCGTCAGGCTGCCGCCCAGGGCCGCCACCCGTTCCGCCATGCCGCGCAGGCCATAGCCTGTGCTGAGCGGCGCCTCCGCCGGCAGTCCGTCGCCGTCATCCGCGATGTCGACGGTGATGCCGCTGGCGCAGGACGCCACGCCGACGCTGACAGCCCCGGGCCGGCCGTGTCGGATGGCGTTGCTCAGGCTTTCCTGCACCACCCGGTAAATCGCGGTGTCCCCCGCTTCACCCAGGTGCGGACCGGGCGCCACGGTGACGGCGATGGCCACGTCCGGCCGGCGCGCGCGCCAGAAGGCCGCCAGGTTTTCCAGGGCGGCCCGCAGGCCCAGGTCGCTGAGGCCCGGCGGGCGCAGGCGGGCCAGGATGGCCTTCACCTCCTGCTGCACATGGGCCACGGCCTCGCGGGCGGAGCGGGCCTGGTCGCGCATCGCGGAATCACCCACCCGCTCCGCCGCCGCCATCAGTGCGGTGACATCGACATTGATGGCGAAGAGATAGGGGCCGACCTCGTCATGCAGGTCGCGGGCGAGATCCGCACGCTCCTCCTCCTGGATGGTCTGCAGTTGCTCGTGCAGGCGGCGGTTGCGCGCCTCCGCCGCCGCTAGGCGCTCGATCATGCGGTTGAAGCCGACGGCCAGGCGGCGCAGCTCCGGCGGCCCCGCCTCCGCCACCGGCCGCGCCGTCTCCATGCCGGTTTCCGCCACCTGGGCGAACGCCTTCGATAGCCGGTCGACGGAGCGCAGCGCCCGGCCCAGCGTCCAATAGACCATGGGCAGCGCCAGCGCGCTGAACAGCAGCATCATGACGGCGTCGTCGCCCAGTTCGCCCCACACCTCCGACACCTCGCCTGAGGGATCGGTTTCCAGGCGCAGCCACAGGCCCTGGCCGGAAAAACCGGGCAGGGGCACCTCGGCGCTCAGTTGCGGCACGTCCAGCGACCGGACGAACCAAGTGGGGGCCGGATGGTCGGGCACGGCCAGGCGGGAACTGGCGACCACCCCGCCGCCCGGCTGGCGCAGGCTGACCTTCAGGTGACGGTCGCCGTTGAAGGCGCCAACCAGCCGGGTCAGCAGGGTGGTGATGTCCTCGTCACTGCGGCTTTCCGGCACCGGCCGACCGGCCAGGTGGGCCAGCGCGCTGCCCACCGTGTGTTGGCCCACGGACAGGGCCGCCTCCATCTCCGTATGTACGGACCGCTCCGCCCGCAGCCAGGCGGCGGCGGCGCCGGTGGCCAGGCTGACCAGCAACAGCAGGGCGATGCTCAAGACCAGGCGGATGCGTAGCGACATGAGGTTGGTTCCCCAATGGCCGGTAAATGTGTGGCCGCCCACCTTCGGACAGCGCCTCCCACCCCTATCTAACAGGCGCTTGGGGGCCAGGTGCAACAACCGCCGTGATATCGGGAATTTTTCCCGGGAAAATCGGGAAGGGGGCCTATGGCCGGGCCCTGGCCTCAGGGCTAGCCTAAGACCAGCTCCATCCACCGGTGCGTCCCCATAATGAAAAACATCCCGGCCGGCTTGTTGGCTCTGCTCTGCACCACCTGCTCCACCCTGGCCTGTTCCGCCCACGCCCTGGCGGCCGAGCCCGACCCGGCCCCCGATGGCGCCCCGCCGACCTTGAGCGACATCATCGTCGTCGGCGTGACCCCCCTGCCGGGCGCCAACGTCCCGCTGGACAAGGTACCGGCCGCTGCCACCACCCTGTCGGCGGATGACTTGGCCCGCCTGCATTCCGTGTCCATCCTGGACGGCATGGCCCAGAGGATGCCGGGGCTGGCGTTGTCGGACACCCAGGGTAACGCCCTGTTCCAGGATGTCCGCTACCACGGCTTCACCGTGTCCCCCCTGCAGGGAACGCCCCAGGGCATCGCCGTCTATCAGAATGGCGTACGCCTGAACGAGGCCTTCGGCGACACGGTGAACTGGGATCTGGCGCCCGAGGTGGCGATCGACCGCCTGACCTTGGCGACCAACAACCCGGCCTATGGGCTGAACGCCCTGGGCGGGGCGGTGACCCTGGAGATGAAGAACGGCTTCACCTTTCAGGGCGCGAATGCAGAGTTGCTGGGCGGCAGCAACGGGCGGATCCAGGGCTCGGCCGAGTTCGGTTGGCAATCGGGGGCCTTCAGTCTTTACCTGGCGGCGGAGGCGGAGAAGGATGATGGCTGGCGCAAGCAGTCGGCCTCCGACGTAGAGCGCTTTTACGCCGACGCCGGCTGGCGCAGCGAAACGGCGGAGGTGCACCTGATCGCCGCCGCCGCGCGATCCAGCCTGGGCGTCGTGGGTCCCACGCCGCTGGAAATGATCCAGGCGGACGAGACCGCCATTTACACTTGGCCGCAGACCACTAAGAACGACAGCGGCATGCTGGCCCTGAACGGCAGGATCGACATCGCCCCCGGCTGGGCCCTGCAGGGCAATGTCTATGGCCGCCATTTCGGGCAGAAGCATGTGGACGGCAACGACAGCGATTTCGAAGGCTGCAGCGCGCGCTCCTCCTACGGCGGCCAGCTATGCCTGGAGGATGACGCCTTCGGTACGCCGGCGGGCGGAAAGACAACTGCTTTCCGCAACCAGTTCGTCATCACCGACCTGGCGGGACACACCTTCGCCTTCGACCGCGACGCCACCTACGGCACCCTGGATCGCAGCGCCACCGACACCACCGCCGTGGGCGGGTCGCTGCAGTTGACCAGCGACCGGCCGCTGATGGGCCTGGGCAACCGCTTCGCCGCCGGCGGCAGCATCGACCACAGCGACATCCGCTTCACCGCCACCACCACGCTGGGCATCATCAACCCCGACCTGTCGGTGAGCACCCAGGGCGGGGAGGCCATCGATATCCCCGGCGCCGGCCTGATCATCCGCACCCTGGGCAACCTGGGCTACGCCCCCGTCTGGCTGTCCGGCACCACCGACTATTACGGCGCCTACGTCACCGACACGCTGGACCTGACGCCGGCCCTGTCGCTGACCGCCGGCCTGCGCCTGAACGTGGCCGACATCGGCACCCGCGACCGGGGTGGGGCGGCGCCCGAACTGAACAGCGACAACCGCTATACCCACTGGAACCCGCAGGCCGGCCTGACCTATCAGCTGGGCGGCGGGGTCAGCGTCTATGGCGGCTATTCCCAGTCCAACCGCGCGCCCACGCCGCTGGAGCTGGACTGCGCCGACCCCCTGCGCCCCTGCCTGCTGGAGAATTCACTGGTGGCGGATCCGCCGCTGCGCCAGGTGGTGGCCGACACCTACGAGGCCGGCGTCCGCGGGACCCAGGGCATCCTTTCCGGCCGGCTGGACTGGACCGTGGGCCTGTTCCGCACCGACAGCGACAACGACATCGTGGCACTGGCCAGCAGCATCCAGGGCCGCGGCTATTACACCAACGTTCCCGGGACCCGTCGCCAGGGCGTCGACGCTGGCCTGACCTTCGCCGCCGAACGCTGGCAGGTCTACCTGAACTACAGCTTCGTCGACGCCACCTATCAGTTCGACGGCGTGCTGGCCTCGCCCAACAACCCGCAGGCGGATGACAACGGCACCATCACCGTGCACAGCGGCGACCGCATCCCCGGCATCCCCCGCCACCAGGTGAAGCTGGGCGGCGACGTGATGGTGACCGACGCGTGGAGCGTAGGCGGCGCCGTGCAGTACTACGGCAGCCAGTATCTGGTTGGGGATGACGCCAACCAGAGCTCCCAGCTGACGCCCTACTGGACCATGGACCTGCGCACCTCCTACCAGATCTTGTCCAACATCCAGCTGATCGGCGGCGTCAACAATCTGTTCGACCGCCGTTACGCCAGCTACGGCACCTATTTCGATACGGCAGGCGCCAGCGACATCCTGGGCCGCTCGTTGAGCGACGCCCGCACCCTGACCCTGGGTGCGCCGCGCACTTTCTATGGCGGGGTTAAGGTGTCGTTCTAAGAGGTTGAATTCATGCAGTTCCCTGTGGGCGACGCGATCATGCCGTCAGGGAAGGGGGACCGGTTCCATCCGCTGCCGGTCCCCCTCTTTTTACCCGCCGGCCGCCAGGGCCTTGAGTTCTTCCAGCAGCGCCAGCGGCACCTCCAGCCCATGGGTCTGTGCCCGGGCGCGGGCGGCCAGGCGGCGGTCGCCCGGCAGGCGCGCGCCATCCGCTACGATGGCCTGAACCAGTTCCCCCATGCGGCCGGCGAAGTCAGGGCCGCGGAACGCCGCGGGATCGAAGGCGATGATGACCTGGCCCACGGCGGGGCTGGACCCCTGGGCATCCAGGAAGGAACTGGCTTGCCAACCATACCGCCCACCGGCCAGCGCGCCGCAGAGGATTTCCACCATCAAGGCCAGCGCCGCCCCCTTGGGGCCGCCAATAGGGGCCAGCGCGCCCTTCAGCGCTGCCGCCGGATCGGTGGTGGGATTGCCATCGGCGTCCACGGCCCAGTCGGCCGGAATGGGTCGCCCGGCTTTTTGCGCCGCCACTATCTTGGATCGGGCGACCAGGGACAGCGCCATGTCGATGACCAGCGGCGCCCGGCCTGCCACCGGGGCGGCGAAGGCCAGCGGGTTGGTTCCCAGCAAGGCACGACGCCCGCCCGCCGTTGCCATGGCGGCCGGGGTGTTGGACATGACCAGGGCCACCATGCCCTGGTCCGCCAGCCTCTCCACCACCAGGCCTGCTTGGCCGATGTGGTGGGAGGCGTGGATGCCCGCGCCCGCCGTGCCCATCTGGCGCGCCAGGGCGGCCACGGCATCCACAGCCATATCCACGGCGGGATAGGCGAAACCGCCGGCCGCGTCCACCCGCAGGCTGGCGGCGGCCGTCTGGATCAGGCGTGGTAAAGCTGCGCCGTCAACCTTGCCGGCACGCACCTGGGCGGCATAGGACGGCACGCGGGCCAGACCGTGGCCGGCTTGGCCATCGGCCTCGGCCGCCACCAAGGCGCGGGCCACGCTGCCGGCAGCGGCGGGCAGGGTGCCGCAGGCGGTCAGCGCCCGGACAGTCAGGGTGTGGGCATCGGTGAGCGAGAGAATGGGCATGGCGGCAGCACAGGTTGGGGACGGGCACGGCTGGGCGATAATCCCCAGCTATGCCGCCACCCGGCCCATTTGTCGCCGCTTAACTGCGGGCCGTGGCTATTGCGCCGTCACCCGCCAGACCGTGTTGCCCACGTCGTCGGCGATCAGCAGGGCCCCGGTCTTGTCCACCGCCAGGCCCACAGGGCGGCCGTGGGCCTTGCCGTCCTGGTCCAGAAAGCCCGTGACCACATCCACCGGCTGACCATTGGGCTGGCCGTTGCTGAACGGTATGAAAATCACTTTGTATCCATTTGGAATCCTTCGATTCCAGCTGCCATGCTCACCCACGAAGGCGCCGCCCTGGTAGGTGCCGGGCAGAGTGCTTCCGGTGTAAAAGACCATGCCCAGGGGGGCAACGTGGGTGCTGAGGGCGTAGTCCGGCACGATGGCGCGGGCGACCAGATCGGGGCGCTGCGGCTTCACCCGCGGGTCGACGTTCTGACCGTAATAGCTGTAGGGCCACCCGTAGAAGCCGCCATCCTTCACCGAGGTCATGTAGTCCGGCACCAAATTGGGGCCCAGTTCGTCACGCTCGTTCACCACCGCCCACAGGGTGCCGGTCTGCGGTTCCCAGCTCAGGCCGTTGGGATTGCGCAGGCCATCGGCGTAGATGCGCCAGCGGCCGGTGGCGCGGTCCACCTCCCAGATGGCGGCTCGGTTCTTCTCCGCTTCGATGCCGTTTTCGGTGATGTTGCTGTTGGATCCGACCCCAACATAGAGCCGCGTGCCATCCTGGCTGGCCACCAGGCTTTTGGTCCAATGGTGGTCGATGGGGCCGCCGGGCAGGGGCGTCAGGGTGGTGCCCTCCGCCGTGATCTGGGTGTCGCCCTCGGTGTAGGGGTAGCGGATGATGGCGTCGGTGTCGGCCACGTACAGGTCGTTGCCCACCAGGGCCACGCCGAAGGGGGAATTCAGGTGGTCCAGGAACACGCTTTGGGACTCCGGCACGCCGTCGCCGTCGGCATCGCGCAACAAGGTAATGCGGTTGCTGTCCTTGGTTTCACCGCCGGACGTGGCCAGCGCTTCCACCCAATGCATGATCAGGTCCTTGGGGCGCTTGATGGGTTCACCCTTGGGCGCCACGGATTCGACCACCAGCACGTCGCCATTCGGCAGCACGGTGAGGGATCGGGGATGATGCAGCCCAGTGGCCATGGCCTGGATCTTCAACCCTTGGGCGACGGCCGGCTTCTCGCCATCCTTCCAGCCGACGACCTTGGCCACCTTCATGGGCGGCAGCAGGTATTGCTGCTGCTTGGGCAGGGTGGGGTTGGCGCCGATCTGGGCATTGGGATCCGTGCCCTTGCTGCCGTCGTCGCAGGCGCTCAGGGCAAAGGCGGCCACACTGGCCAGGGCCAGCAGGCGTAGGACATGCCGCTTCATGGCCGCACCTCCACCACCCGGCGGCGGTAGACCAGCACCGACCAGCCGATCCAGTTGCTGGTCAGCACGACGATCAGCACCAGCGCCGACAGGATCAGTCCCTGCGGCACGACGGAGGTCCAGGCGTCGCGGCTGTGCACGAAACAGTTCAGGATGGCCAGGCCCAACGCCACCAGGTTGCCCAGCACATGCGGCCAGATGGGCGCCTGGGTGACGACATAGCGGCGCTGCCCCAGATCCACCAAGCCGGCGACCAGCGCCAGGCACCCCAGCACCACGCCGGCGAACAGCAACCAGGCGGAAAAGTCCGCCCACATCATTTCCGCCGTGCCCCAGTAGGCGACATCGGTGAAGAAGGCGCCGACAAAACAGACGCTGGGGAAGGGGACCAGCATGGGATAAAGGGGGTGGCGCACAACCTCGGTGGTCGTGCTTTCCACGGTGGTCAGGTGCACCGGCGTCCCCTGGACCGTCGATCGCGTGATGTCACTGGGCATGGCCGCTCCTCTCCATAATCTTCCCCGCGCCTTCAACCCCTTAGGCGTCGGCGTGGTTCCGGAGGGCGCGCGGGTGCCGCTTTTGGGTACGCGTAAAAAGAGTATATCTTCGGGATTGGTAATAGCCCGCAGACCGTCATTATCCGCAGGAACGCTCAGATTTTGGCCATTTATCCACTATTAATACGTGCATATCCATAGTGACAAAGCCCGCAAGCGGGGATAAGAGTCGCGCATCGATTTCACCCAGGGGTTGTGAAATGCGCATCATCCCATCTTCGCGGGCCGCCCGTCGTCTGATCGGCACGGCGGCCCTGGCCATCACCACGGCATTCGCCGTCCCGTCCCTGTCCAATGCCGAGGTAAACGCGGAGGCGGCCAAGTCTCCGGGCGGCATCCGCCTCAGTTGGCAGGACTTCGCCAAGGATCCGGCCAAGGTCGCCAGCCTGCGCAAGGCCGTGGCCGTCATGAAATCCCGCAACAGCGCGGACCACACCAGCGCCGTGTACCGCACCAGCTGGGAGTATTGGGCCAACATCCACGGCTATTTCGGCCCGGATTCGCCTTTCGGTACGGTGGCCGAGAACATGCAGGGGCTGCCGCAGCAGTATCTGGTCTATTTCAAGGGCATCCAGGACACGAGCCCGCCGGACCAGGTGGCCAAGGACGTGTGGGCGAATTGCCAGCACGGGACGCCCTGGTTTTTCGCCTGGCACCGCCTGTACCTGCTGTATTTCGAGAAGCAGTTGCAGGCGGCCGCGGGCGACCCGACCTTGCGCCTGCCGTACTGGGACTATAGCAACCCGGCCCAACTGGCCATGCCGGCAGCCTTCATCGACAAGACCTATGTCGACGGCTCCGGCAAGACCCAGCCGAACCCGCTGTACGAAGCCCGTCGCGCGCCCGGCTGGCTGACGGGCAAGGCCACGCTGAACGGCAACTCCACCAATATCAATTCCGCGCTGAAGCTGAAGCAGTTCACTGCCTACCAGAACTATATCGAGGGCAGGGTGCACGGCTATGTCCACTGCACCGTGGGTGTGACCTGCCCGGTGGTGGACATGGGGTCGGTGCCCTATTCCTCCAACGATCCGGTGTTCTGGTCGCATCACGCCAACATAGACCGGATGTGGAGCTGCTGGAGCAACATCAGCGGCCACCAGAACCCGGACACCGATGCCTTCCTGAACCAGCCCTATTCCTTCGTCGACACCAACGGCAAGGAATTCACGGTAACGGTCCGCGACCTGTTCAACGGCACCATTGTCGACTACAAATATGAACAGGAAACGAACTGCGCCCGCGGCGCCGGCGAGACGCTGGTCGCCAGTGCCGGTCCGACGGTCGCGCTGGCCGCCGCGGCGGTGAAGGCCGCCGACCAGCCGCCGAACCCGTTGCCGCCAAACCCTTTGCCGCCCAATGGGGCCCCCAATGCGCCAGCCACCGAAAGCCTGCTTGCGGAGCCCCAGCCATTGAACGCGCCCTCCCAGCCGCTTGCCCTGACCCAGGCCAAGACCAAGGTGAAGATCACCATGCCCCAGGGCGGTGAGAAGGCGCGGTTGCAGGCGTTCGCGCTGGTCCCACAAAACGCGGCGGCCACCGAGACCCATCTGATCCTGGAGGGCATCAGCTACAAGGCGCACCCCGGCACCATGTTCGACGTGTTCCTGGAGAACAGCAAGGACCCCAAGAAGCGGGTGCAGGTGGGCACCATCAGCTTCTTCAGCCTGTCGGGCGCCGCCGCCGCCAAACATGCCGAGCACCAGCCCCCCAAGACCGACGACTTCGACGTCACCGACGCCCTGCGCGAGGTCGCCGGCGGCAAGGCCAGCCTGTCCGATGTGACCGTCAGCTTCGAAGCCACCACCGGCCGCGAGGGCACGGGTGAGAAGCCAACGATGAACGCCGACGCCGGCCTGACGATCCAGAAGATCAGCCTGATGGTGCAGCCGGCGCAGTGATCCTGGACCGCATGAGCTGACGTGCCTGGAAGGGACCGCCGGAAACGGGGTCCCTTCCAATGGCATGAGGTCTTTTCCATAAGATTGATTATCGGTTTTCCGTATGTAGGCGCAAAGTTAAAATGTCAGGCCTGTGCAAAGTAGAACTGTCAGTCTTCCGGTTGGCTGTGTCCGACGTGGGAGGCTGCGGTGGGCTGGGTCGTGATGAGCGACCGGGATGTTCGTCGGGTTGAGGTGCTGTCTGATGTTGTGGGTGGCCGGCTGACAGCTGGCTCAGCGGCAGCTGTTCTGGGCTTGAGCGAGCGTCAGGTATGGCGGTTGCTGGGCCGGTATCGGTCAGGCGGTGGTGGTGCCATCGTGCACCAGGCGCGAGGGCGGCCGTCGAACAGTCAGCTGGGTGCTGGGTTGCGTGAGTTGGCGCTGGAGTTGGTGCGGCGGCACTACGCGGATTTTGGTCCGACGCTGGCGGCGGAGCAATTGGCGGAGCGTCATGGGCTGGCTGTGTCGCGGGAGACGCTGCGGGGGTGGATGTCCGCGGCGGGGTTGTGGGTGTCGCGGCATCAGCGGCGTCAGTTTCACCGCCCTCGCCTGCGCCGGGAGCGCTTGGGCGAACTGGTTCAGATCGATGGCAGCGAGCATCGGTGGTTTGAGGACCGGGCGGGCCCGTGCAGCCTGTTGGTGTTCATCGACGATGCGACGGGCCGGTTGATGGAACTGCGGTTCGCGGCGTCGGAGAGCGCGTTCAGCTACTTCGCGGCGCTGGAGGGGTATGTGACGCGGCATGGGCGGCCGGTGGCGTTTTACTCCGACAAGCACACGGTGTTCCGGGTGGCGAAGGCGGAGGCGCGGACGGGGCAAGGGATGACGCAGTTCGGTCGGGCCTTGGCGGAGTTGGGGATCGAGATTCTGTGCGCGAACTCCAGCCAGGCGAAGGGGCGGGTTGAGCGGGTGAACCGGACGCTGCAGGACCGGCTGGTGAAGGAGTTGCGGCTGGCGGGGATCAGTGACATGGCGGCGGGGAATGCCTTCCTGCCCGGGTTCATGGAGCGGTTCAACGGGCGGTTTGCGGTGGCCCCTGCGCGGCCGGAGGATGTGCACTGTCCGCTGACGGTGTCGGCGGAGCGGCTGCGGGACATTCTGTGCTGGCGGGAGCGGCGGTATGTGGGGCGGCAGCTGACGCTGTCGTATGAGCGGCGGCGGGTGATGCTGGCGGAGACGGCGGTGACGCGGGTCCTGGTGGGTCAGTATGTGGACAGCTACGCCTTTGCGGACGGTCGGCTGGAGTTCCGCTGGCAGGGAGTGGCCCTGCCCTACACCGCGTTTGACAAGAACCAGCGGGTGAGCCACGCGGCGGTGGTTGAGAACAAGCGGCTGTCGGCGGTGCTGGCCGAGATCCGGGAGACGCAGGACGCGATGCCGGCACCGAAGGTCCAGACCAACAGCGAGCGCGTTGGTTACGTCAAGACCGGGGACAAACCGGGGCGTAAGCGGAGGTTGCCGGGGCGCCTTGCGGGGGTAGGCCGGTCCGCTGCGCCTTCGGCTCCGCTGCCCGCCCTACCCCCAGCACTGACAGTTCTACTTTGCGGGACACCCTGACACTTCTATCCGGTTGAAACACCGTATGTAGGCGGGGGGGTGGACTCAAAAACGAAGTGCGACTTTCCTTGGTTATCAGGGCTTTGCCAGGAGTTTCCCACGGGATTGCACTGGCGAAGAGTGGTAGTGAGAGATCTGGCAGGTTCAGGAAGGCAGAAAGATGCTCGATAGCGCTTCCCATGATAATTTGTAAGATAAGATTCCTTATGGCAGGAGCAGAGCCTATGCGGAGGAAACGAAGGGCGACCGGGGTCAAGCTGTTTTCCAGCTTCATAGGAATCGCGCTCTTCGCTGTGTTAGGGACAAGCAGCGCCTCGACAGCAGTATCGTCCCTCCCCTCAATCACTTATACGATATCTCCGAAAGCCGATGCCGGTCAGTTAACCGGAATATTAGTAGAGGTCATGTTGCCGATCGGCGCGACGGGTGACGTTGTTCTTAACTTACCTGAAGAATGGGGCGGTACTGACAAGCTCTACCGATATCTTTCACCCATCAATGTAATCGGAGGGTCGATTGTAGCGCTGTCACAAACACACCTTAAGGTTTCGGCCCCGCCGGGCCGGAGCGTCACACTGCGCTATGCTGTATCCAGTGCCTATGACCACGAGCCGAATGCGAAGGATGCCATCCTCACGGCCGGACCTATGATCCGCTCGGACTGGTTCACCGGCATGGGCGACCAATTTATCGTCGGCCTCAAGGACCGCGACACCGCGCCGGCAACGGTACGCTGGAAAGGCTGGCCGAAAAGTTGGGTGACGGTATCGAGTGAGGATGCCCGCGTCTCAACTGTCGCCGATGTAATCGGCGCCAGCTTCATCGCCGGACGGGAGGTCATGATACGGAGCCGTCCGATCAGCGGAGGCACGCTTCGCTTCATAAGTCACGGTTCTTTTGAATGGAATGTCGATGCGTATGCTGATCGCGTAGCGCGGACGATCGATGCCGAGCGCAGATTCTGGGGTGGCATCTCGGGCAACTACACAGTGACCATGATCGGCTTGGCGCCATCGCTGGGGTTCAGTTCGTCCGGGGGCACAGGTCGAAACCACGGCTTCGTCCAATATGCCTCTCCGGATACGCAGATGCCCGTCCTTGAGCGGAATATAGCGCACGAACATATGCATAACTGGATACCGCGCCAAGTCGGAGAGATGCCAGACACGGATGGCGAGGCATCAGTCTATTGGTTCAGCGAGGGGTTCACTGATTTTTATACAGGAAGGACGCTGTTACGCTCAGGTCTGTGGTCACCGGAGCAGTTTACGGACAACCTAAACGAAGTCATCACCCGCCTCGCAACGTCGAAAGCTCGCAACTACACCAACGCCCAAGCGGCGAAAGAGGCATGGTCGGATCAGGACGTGCACCAACTCGCCTATGATCGCGGGCAACTGTTTGCGTTCCTGCTTGACCATGCATTACGGCAGGCTGGAAAGCGCGGACTGGACAGTGTCATGCTTCTAATGCGCGACCGCTGGCAGGCTGCGCCCGCGAACGCCAAACCGCCCGTGATCGCAAATCTGCTCTCCGCTGCCGATGCCGTTGCCTTCGATATGCGGCCGATGCTCGCAAAGTACATTGATGCGGGCGAAACGATCACATTGCCGGCGGACCTCTTCGCCAATTGTGCCACGATCGCGGATGTGAAACTGGCGGAGTTCGACCTTGGCTACGATCGCGTAGCTACGGGAAAAAGCGGTGGCGTGTTTGCCGGGGTTCAGCCGGATGGTCCTGCCTATGCCGCCGGACTGCGCGACGGTATGGTCAGATTGGCAAAGTTGAGCGGAACGATGGGCGTCTCGACAACAGCCTGGAGTTTCCGTGTTCGCGACGGTGCCAGTGAGCGGGTCATCACCTACTATCCAAGGGGCAAGAAGCTCATTGACGGTCAGGAGATGCGCCTAACGGCATCGCTCTCCCCCTCCCAACGCAAGCAGTGCGCGCTATCTATGAGCGGTGCCTGATTGCATGGGGCTCCCGTTTGGGAACGACGATGCGACCTACGTGACCTGGCAGGTCGATGCCCTGGTCGGGCGGCAGGAGATCACGCGCGTGCATGATGAGGGTCTTCCGTCGCTAGGCTCCCGGCACCCGCGTGGCGCCCGCCGCCGGGCGCGTGCTTGACCGCGGCGGGGCATTTACTCCCGCACGCACTCATAGGCGCCATTGGAAATGGCCGTGATGTTGTCCACGGTTACCAGCACGCTGCTGCGATAGCCGGCGGGGCAGACGGCCATGATCCGCCAGCCGCCGGGCGGCGTGGCCCTGGTGGCCAGGGTCTGGCCGCTGTCTAGCGTGTCCAGGCGCAGCGTGGTCGGGTTGGTGCTGCGGCGCTGTTCCAGGGTGATGGGCTGGGGACAGACGTTGGTCATGAGGCGGATGCCGGCGTCGTCCGGATCGGGCTCGGTGTGACGGCAGCGCTCCGCCTGCGGCAGCGTCGCCTGTCCCAGATCCCAGGGCGTGGCCGTCGTGTCCGGAGGAGGGCGCCGCTCGGGCGGCAGCGTGGTTGTCAGGGCGAAGTCCGGGTTCTCCCGCGCCGTGGACCAATCAGCGCGGATCAGGTCATAAGCCGTGGCCTTTTCTCGCCCCGGTTCCGTCGCCACGTCGGGTCGCACCCCCACCCCTTCCCAGCCCTCGCCGCCATCCGGCGCCCGCAGCAGCTTGGTGGGCAGGAACAGCGACAGGCCGCCGGGCAGATCTTCCAAATGGCCGGCGATGCCCGCACCGGCCGTCGTCTGGCCTACGATGGTGGCGCGCCCCGCCCGCTGCAGGCCGAAGGCGAACCCCTCCGCCGCCGATCCGGTATGAGCATCGACCAGGATGTAGAGCTTGGCGTCGGCCAGACGGCGGCCGGGAACGTAGCCGTAGGTCCACTCCTGTTCCTCACGGGCCGGATCGCGGTGTACCCCCCTGACCAGCAGGCGCTCCTGCCCCAGGGGGAAGAAGTAGGTCGCCAGGAACACCCCGATTTCGCCATTACCGCCGCCGTTGCCGCGCACATCGATGATGACGTAATGCGACCGGGCGGCAAGCGCCATGGCGGCGGCGGCGCTGGCGAAGCCGGCCTCATTGGCCGTCCACGGGCCTGGCGAGCGGATGGTCGTGACCGGAAGGTCGGGATCGACGGTAACGGCGGCGATGCCGTGGTAGGGGCCGGCCACCACCTCCTCCGTGCCCGGGCCGTCGCCAGGGGTAGCGTCGCACCGTACGCTCAGATGCAGGTCGGCATGCTCGGCCCGCAAATCCTCGGTCAGCCTCTTGGCCAAAGGGCACGGCGCCTGCCCATCATAGCGCCCGGCCTTCAGCCCGCGCGCCAGCACCTTTCCGTATCGCGCGGAAATGTCGGGCAGAGGATAATGGTCGCGCAGCAGGCGGCTGATGGTCGCCACCGCATCCGCCACCTGCCCATGATCAAGCGGCGCCGGCCCGGCATCGGCGGCCCCAACCGCCGTACTGATCAGCAGGCAGGCACCGGCAAGAAGCGTCAGGGCGCGTGACATGGGACGACGGGCGATCCAGGGTGAGGAAACGCCCCCATCCTATTGATGGTGCAAGATTCGTCACCCCTTATGCGACCAGTGGCGAATTTGTCGCACATCTCAGTTCAGGAGATAGATCCCGGCGTTCAGCGCGGAGGCGAAGGCGACCCAGGCGGCATAGGGCAGGAACAGCAGGGCGGCGATCCGGTCGCTGCGCCAGGCTGTGGCGATGAAGGCCAGGATGGTGACCAGCAGCAACAGGATGACGGCCAGCGCCAGCCCCGTCAGGTGGGCGGCGAAGAAGATGGGCGACCAGCAGAAGTTCAGCAGCATCTGGATCCACCAAAGCCGCATGGGCCGGCTGTCCCTGTCCCGCTGCCATGCCACCCATCCGGCGATGGCGATCAGCACATAGAGGGTGGTCCAGGCGGGCGCGAACACCCAATTGGGCGGCGTGAAACCAGGCTTCGCCAAGCGCAGGTACCACAGGCCGGGCACCGTCAGGTAGCCGATGGCAAGGCCTATGCCCAGCACCAGGACGACGAAGAGGATGAGGGCCCGGGAAACCGACGATGGCGCCGGCGGTTCATCCTCATAGGGCGTCATGGGCGCTTTCCCTAAATGATGTCTACCCAACGGTGTCTACCAAGGCATTGGTACACAATAACTTCGCGACTGTCGCGCCCGTTCCATGCGCCCCGTTCGATGCCTGGTTTGTCAGGGGCCTAGTGGTCAGGCCCCCTGCAGCCGTTTCAGCAGATCCGGCGACCAGGTAGCCAGCCGGGCGCCGTGCGCGTTGGCCTCCTGCGCCACCTGGTTATAAAGCTCCAGCAGCTTGCGCGGGTCGAGCAGGCAATCGTTGAAGGCCGCACGGCCGAAACGCTTCTCCACCAGCACGGCCATTTCATAACCCACGGTGTACCAGGCGCCTTGGGCATCGCCCCAGAAGGGTGCCGCGCGCTTCATGATGTCCGCGTCCTGGGTCAGCTTGTCGTCCAGGATGTCCAGCAACAACTGCTGGACGGCCTCAAGGTCGGTGGCGAAGCGCTGCATGTCGCCGTCCCACCTAGCGCGGACGGGGGCATCGTCCTCCCAGTGGGGGTGCCGGTCGGCGCCGGCGGCGGCCAGCATGGCCTCCCCCTCGCCGAAGGCGCTGAGCCAGTTGACGGCGCGCTTCACATTGGCGGGCAGCCCCGCCTGCAGTTCCTCCTGCCGCGCCGCCAGGCTTTCCAGGCCGATGTGGTGGCATTCATGGGCCACCGTGTTCTCGAACTGGTCCCGCGATTGCCGGTTGACGGCCAGGAAGATGGCCGGGCCGCCGCCATCATCCGCTGCCGCAGCAGCGGGTTTTTTCCACACGAAGCTGTTGCGCTGCGGCTTGATTTCCGGAAACACCTGGGCGTGGATGCTGGCGCCGGTCGGCAGCCACGCCAGAACCCCGGCGCCCAGCCGGGCCATGTCCGCCTGTTTCATGGCGGCCAGGGTCGATGCCCAACCCAACCGCTGCTCCGCCGCTTCCGGCGACAACAGGAAGCGCTGGAAATCCTCATCGGAAAGGGGTCGTCCCATCGCGGCCTCCCGCGCCTTCAGCCACTGATAGGGCCGGGTCGCGAACAAGCGGTTCCAATCCGCCGTGGTGACCGGCTCATGCGCCGCGCTCTTGTCCAGGATGCGCAGGGCCTCGTCCGCCTCCGACGTGTCGAGTGCCAGCGCCACCGGCGCCTGGGCCATGGCCGTGCCAGCCAGGAAAAGCCACGCCCCGACGATGGCGGAATACATCGATCCGTTCATGCCCTGCCTCCCTCCAGTCCAGGGCCAAAAATACCAGGATGCGGTTCGGCGCCCCAGACCGCTTGCCGGTGCCCGGTTGGGGCCACTCGTCACGCGGCCACCTTCTCCACGTCGGCATTCGATGTCATGATCGGGCCCGCCGTGAACCCGTGTGAGGGAGATGTGGGCTTGGTTGGACGCGCGCCGTACCGCATCGCCTTGGGCGCCCGAACCTGGACATTCGCCGACCTCAAGGATCTGATGGCCAAGGCGACGCCCCCCCGATCGGGCGACCGGCTGGCCGGTATCGCCGCCCAGTCGGCCGAGGAAAACGTGGCGGCCAAGATGTGTCTGGCCGACCTGCCGCTGAAAACTTTCCTGACCGAGGCCCTGGTGCCCTATGAGGAGGATGAAGTCACCCGCCTGATCCTGGACCGGCACGACGCGGCGGCCTTTGCCCCGGTGTCGCACCTGACGGTCGGCGGCTTCCGCGACTACCTGCTGTCGGACCAGGCGACGACGGACGCGCTGGCTGCGCTCGCCCCCGGCCTGACGCCGGAGATGGCGGCGGCCGTGTCCAAGATCATGCGCAACCAGGACCTGATCCTGGCGGCGCGCAAATGCACGGTCGTCACCCGCTTCCGCAACACCATCGGCCTGCCGGGCACGCTGGCCGTGCGGCTGCAGCCCAACCACCCGGCGGACGACCCCGCCGGCGTGGCGGCCAGCATCCTGGACGGCCTGCTCTATGGCTGCGGCGACGCCGTCATCGGCCTGAACCCGGTGTCGGACAGCCTGTCGGTGCTGGCCGACCTGGCGCGCCTGATCGACGGCGTCATTCAGCGCTTCGCCATTCCGACCCAGGCCTGCATCCTGACCCATGTCACCACCAGCATCGAGCTGATGAACCGGGGCGTGCCGCTGGATCTGGTGTTCCAGTCGGTGGCGGGCACTCAGGCGGCCAACCAGGGCTTCGGCGTCAGCCTGGCCCTGCTGCGTGAGGGCATGGAAGCGGCCCAGGCGCTGAAGCGCGGCACGGTGGGTGATCATGTCATGTATTTCGAGACCGGCCAGGGCAGCGCCCTGTCCGCCGGCGCCCACCACGGCGTGGATCAGCAGACGCTGGAGGCGCGGGCCTACGCCGTGGCGCGGGAGTTCCGGCCCCTGCTGGTCAACACGGTCGTGGGCTTCATCGGGCCGGAATATCTCTATGACGGCAAACAGATCATCCGCGCCGGGCTGGAGGACCATTTCTGCGGCAAGCTGCTGGGCCTGCCGCTGGGCTGCGACGTCTGCTACACCAACCATGCCGAGGCCGACCAGGACGACATGGACACGCTGCTGACCCTGCTGGCCACGGCCGGCGTGTCCTACGTCATGGGCGTGCCGGGGGCGGACGACGTCATGCTGAACTACCAATCGACCTCCTTCCACGATGCCCTCTATGTCCGGCGCCTGCTGGGCCTGAAGCGCGCGCCGGAGTTCGAGGCCTGGCTGGCCGCCCTGGGCATCACCGGTGCCGACGGCCGGCCCCTGCCCCAGCCGCCCAGCCAGCCTTTGCTGCGGGGATGGCGCTGATGGACAAGCCGACGGTCACGCCCGACGCTTGGGCGCACCTGGCCGCTGCCACGCCGGCGCGCATCGCCCTGGGCCGCGCCGGCGACAGCCTGCCGGCGGCGGAGGTGCTGCGCTTCGCCCTGGCCCACGCCCAGGCTCGCGACGCCGTGCACACCCCGTTCGATGCCATCGGCCTGGTGGAGCAACTGGCGGCCCTGGATCTGGCGCCGGTGGCGGTGCACAGCGCCGCGCCAGACCGCGCCACCTACCTCAACCGCCCGGATCTGGGTCGCCTGCTGGATCCGGCGGGCCGGCAGGCGCTGGCGGCCTTGCCCACGACCAGTCCGGACCTGGCCATCATCATCGCCGACGGCCTGTCGGCAACGGCGGTGCACCGCCAGGCCCTGCCCCTGCTGACCGCCTTCCTGCCCTGGGTCCGGCAGGAGGGCCGGCGCCTGGCCCCGGTGGTGGTGGCGTCCCAGGCGCGGGTGGCCCTGGGCGACGCGGTGGGCCAGGCGCTGGGCGCCCGCGCCGTGGCCGTGCTGATTGGGGAGAGGCCTGGCCTGTCCGCCCCCGACAGCCTGGGCGTCTACCTTACCCTCAACCCCGCGCCCGGCCGCCTGGATGCCGAACGCAACTGCCTGTCCAACATCCGCGACGGCGGCCTGTCCCACGACCTGGCGGCCTTCAAGCTGGCCTGGCTGCTGCGCCAGGCGCTGCGCCGCCAGGTGACGGGTGTGGCCCTGAAGGATGAAAGCGACCGCTTGCTGGTCGATGGCAGCAGCCCCATGTTGCTGGCGGACTGAGGGAGAGGATGGCCGTGCTGCGGACAGGTTTGGTGGCGTTGTCGATGATGGCGCTGGCTTCAGGGGCCCAGGCGGAAGCCGGCCGCATCGAGGAACGGACCCTGCCCTACGCGCCGCTGCCGGCCGACCTCAAGGCGGTGGATGAGGTCATCAAGGCGCCGCTCAGCGACGACTTCGTGGCCAAGACCTACACCGCCCCGGACGGCCGCACGGTGCCCTATCGCCTGCTGGCCCCGGCCACGGTGGCGGCCCAGCCCATGGCCGCCAAACTGCCCCTGGTGGTGGTCCTGCACGGCTCCGGCAGCATCGGACAGGACAATGCCGGGCAGATGACCGGTTTCGCCAAAGCCTGGGCCCTGCCCGACCTGCGCCGCCGCTTCCCCGCTTATGTGGTGGTACCGCAGGTGGACGCGCGCAGCGCCGACTACGCGCCAGGCGGCGACGGCCTGTTAGCATCCCACCCCGGCGCCTCCCTGCCTGCGGTGCTGGCCTTGGTGGACGATCTGGCGGGCCGCCTGCCGGTCGACCCGGCGCGGATCTATGTCGTGGGTTTCTCCATGGGGGCGTCCGCGGCGCTGGACGCGCTGGTGGCGAAGCCCGGGCGCTTCGCCGCGGCGGTCGCCTTCTCGTCCGTGCCGCCGGACCGGGCGCAGGCCGCCGGGGTAGCGGCCGTGCCCACCCTGCAGGTGCATGGTGACCAGGACACCGAGAACCCCTACGCCCCCGACCACGCCTGGGCGGAGGCGGTGGCGGCGGCCGGCGGTGTACCCGTCTTCCTGCGTTATCAGGGGATGGAGCACCGGGTGCCGCCAGACATGATCCTGGCGCCCGGCTGGCGGGAATGGCTGTTCGCCCAGCGGCTCACGCCGGCCGTGCCGCCCCGGCCTTGACGGGCCGGCCGTAGCGGGCCAGCAGGGTCAGCACCGCCTCGTCGATCACCCGGCCCACTTCGGCATCGTCCACCACCTGGTCCGCGGCCAGGAAGGTGGGCCAGAAGATCAGGTCGTTGATCATGCCCAGGAACTGGCGCGCCGCCAGCGGCACGTCATGGATGTCCATAGTGCCGACGGCGATCTCAGACCGTAGATAGGCATGCAGGCGGTCGAGGTAGGGTGCCTTGCCCCGCAGGAACAGGGCCTGGCCAAGCTCCGGGAAACGCGGCGCCTCCGCGATGATGACGCGGAACAAGGGGCCGGTATCGGGCTGGCGCAGCTTTCCGGCATAATCGTGGCCGATGGCGGTCAGCCCGGCGGTGGGGTTGCCGGCCGGCGGCAACGGGCGCTGCAGTTCCGGATCAACCTCCCACAGCTCCTCCATGATGCCTTCGAACAGGGCGGCCTTGGTGGGAAAGTGCTTGAACAGGGTACCGGTGGAGATGCCGGCCTCCCTCGCCACATGGGCCAGGGTGGTGCGGTCGTAGCCGTGGGACAGAAAGGCCCGGCCGGCGGCGGCCAGGGCCGCCGCGCGCTTTTCGGACTTCACACGTTCCCGGTACTTTTCCACAGCCATGGCCGACACATCCCCAATTCCAGCCGCAAGCCGCCTGTATACCGGCGGTTGCGGCTGGGGTTAAGGGTACAGATGTTCCCCTTCAGAGAACGCTTTTAAAGGGGGCCATGGTCCGAATGTGGCAGGAGAGGGCCGGCGGCGAAGGCGGTAGTGTTGATGCCCAGACTGTGGCGGGTGGCGGATGAGACATGATCCATCCGGCCCATCGATAACAACGCATGGGTTTTATCGATTTTCCTTTTACCCCCGGACCCCGGTCTAATGCGGCCCCAAGACGGGAGGAATAAAGACGCCAGCGTAGCCGGGTCGTGAACCCGGGCGTTCCCGTCGTCAGTAGCGGTACAGACAGGAACCGGCAGCATGGCCCGCACCTTCATCGACATCTCCGTCACCCTCGACAACGACGTGGTGGCCGACCCGCCCTTCATGCGCCCGCATATCGAGTATCAGACGCATAAGGACACGCTGCATGAGCTGACGGTGTTCTTCCCCGATCTGGACCCCAACGATATGCCGGATGCGGAGTTCGCGGCGGCCGAGACCGTGCGCCTCTCCACCCACAACGGCACCCATCTGGATGCGCCCTGGCACTACGCCTCCACCATGAACAAGGGGCAGCGGGCGATCACCATCGATGAGGTGCCGCTGGAATGGTGCTTCAACCCCGGTGTGAAGCTGGACTTCCGCCACCTCCCAGACGGGCATGTGGTCGGCGCGGGGGAGGTTGAGGCGGAACTGGCCCGCATCGGCCATACCTTACGGCCGCTGGACATCGTGCTGGTCAACACCCGTGCCGGTTCCCGCTATGGCCATGGCGACTTCCTGGGCGCCGGTTGCGGCATGGGGCGGGAGGCGACGCTGTACCTGACGGAACGCGGCGTGCGTGTCACCGGCACCGACGCGTGGAGCTGGGACGCCCCCTTCCCCCACACCGCCAAGAAGTTCGCCGAGACAAAGGACGTCGGCCTGATCTGGGAAGGCCACAAGGCCGGCCGCGACATTGGCTATTGCCACCTGGAAAAGCTGCATAACCTTGAGGCGCTGCCCGCCACGGGCTTCACCGTCAGCTGCTTCCCCGCCAAGATCAAAGGGGCGTCGGCCGGCTGGACCCGGGCGGTGGCGATCATCGACACCTGACGCTGCTGTTCCTCATCCTCTAAGGTACCGGCTGGGCGGTACCCCCAGCAGACGCTTGAACATGCTGGTGAAGGCGGCGGGGCTGTCGTAGCCGAGATCCAGCGCCACTGTCGTCACCGCCTCGCCCGCCGCCAGCCTGGGCAGGGCCGCGAACAGGCAGGCCTGCTGGCGCCAGGCGGCGAAGCTGAGGCCTGTTTCGCGGCGGAACTGGCGGGTGAAGGCCCGGCGGCTCATGCCCAGGTCGTTGGCCCAGCCGTCGATGGTGGCGTGCGGGTCGGGATCGGCCACGAAGGCACGGCAGCGGGCCGCCAGCCGCCCGTCGGTGGGCAGGGGCATGGACAGGGGTAAGACGGGCAGCGACGGCAGCTCATGCAGCAGCAGCCCCATGATCAGGCTGCCCCGGCTTCCTTCCTTGATTTCGGCGGGCAACTCCGCCGCCTCGATCAGCAGCGCGTGGACCAGGGGGGAGATGCCGACCACTTGGCAGCGTTCCGCCCGGGGATCCAGGGCGCCTTCCTCCCGCGCCGGGGGCAGCACGGCGGGGGCGATGTACAGGCTGCGCATGGCGCCTGGGCCCGCGACCACCTCCACCTCGTGCACCACGCCGGCGGGTATCCACACCGCCCGCTCCGGTGGCACCATCCAGGTTCCCTGGGCCGTGGCCACGGTCATGACTCCGCATATACCATACAGCAACTGACAGCGGCTGTGCTGATGCGGCGGCAGGATAAAGCCCTGCGGATAATCGTTGCCCACGGCAAAAACCGGGGCTGGCAATTCCTCCAACGTCAGGGACCGGACGTTGCGCACCATGGTGTTGGCCCACTCTCACAGGAAATTGGCCTGACCCCGTAAGCGGGCCGGCGCCTTGGCGGGTAGCTTGTCCATTGCCCGCTGAAATGCAAGCCGCGTGAGCGGCGGGGACTGTGGGATGGGCGCTGTGAAAGAGGGGGGAATGTTGGTGACTCAAGCGCAAGGCGTTGTTGAATCTGGGCCGGCTTCAGGCGCGGGCATGGATGTCGGCCCGGCGGCGGCGGCCAAGGTGGGGGGTACCGTGTTCTCGGTGCTGGGGGCCATCAGCTTCTGCCATCTGCTGAACGACATGATGCAGTCCATGCTGCCGGCCATCTACCCCATCCTGAAGGGCAGCTTCGACCTCAGCTTCAGCCAGGTGGGCCTGGTGACTCTGGTCTACCAGATCACCGCCTCGCTGCTGCAGCCCTTGATCGGCCTTTACACCGACGCCAAGCCCAAGCCCTATTCCCTGTCGATCGGCATGGGCTTCACCCTGGTGGGCCTGGTGCTACTGGCGACGGCGCCCAGCTTTGTCCTGGTGCTGGCGGCGGCGGCGCTGGTGGGCACCGGTTCCTCCGTCTTTCATCCTGAATCCTCGCGCGTGGCCCGCATGGCCTCGGGCGGGCGGCACGGCCTGGCGCAGTCGCTGTTCCAGGTGGGCGGCAACGCCGGTTCCGCCTTGGGGCCCCTGCTGGCCGCCTTCATCATTGTCCCGCACGGCCGGGGCAGCATCGCCTGGTTCTCCCTGGCCGCTTTCCTGGGCATGATCGTCCTGGCCAGGATCGGCCTGTGGTACAAGCGCAACGCCAAGCCCAAGGCCGCCAAGGCGGTGAAGGAGGATCTGACCGGCCTGACGCCGCGCCAAGTGGGGCTGGCCTTCGCCATCCTGCTGGCGCTGATCTTCTCCAAGTATGTCTACCTGGCCAGCATCACCAGCTACTTCACCTTCTATCTCATCCAGACCTTCGGCGTTTCGGTGAAGGCGGCGCAGTTGCACCTGTTCATCTTCCTGGGCGCGGCCGCCGTGGGCACCATCGCCGGAGGTCCCATCGGCGACCGCTTTGGGCGCAAGCACGTCATCTGGTGGTCCATCCTGGGCGTGCTGCCCTTCACCCTGGTCCTGCCCTACGCCAACCTGTTCTGGACCAGCGTGCTCAGCGGTGTCATCGGCGTGTGCCTGGCCTCTGCCTTCCCGGCCATCGTCGTCTATGCCCAGGAACTGATGCCGGGCAAGGTCGGCACCGTGGCCGGCCTGTTCTTCGGCCTGGCCTTCGGGGTGGCCGGTGTGGCCGCCGCGGCCCTGGGCTGGTTGGCCGACCTGACCAGCATCACCACCGTTTACAAAATCTGCGCCTACCTGCCGGCCCTGGGCATCCTGACGGTATTCCTGCCGGATATCGAAGGGGCGATGAAGCGGGCGGGCCAGGCGGGGTAAGGGATTACGGTGTCTTGGCGCGCTCTATGAAATAGTCCTCGCCCTCATAGAGATAAATGGCCTTACCGTCGCCCAGGAACAATACTCGGCCGACGGGACCTTTGTCACAGGCGAGCCGCGCATCAATGACTGACCCCTTCTGAGGAATAAGATTCTTGGCGCTCTTGGGCAAGTTGCTACCAAAGAGTTTCATGACTTGGTCGCCGGGTATGGTCCGGTTGGGATAAGAGGCATTGGCGCAGGTGATTGAGAATGGATCCGTGAACGACGTCGGAGCGAAGACGAGTTTGGTTCCCACTTCCTCTGGTCGCCTGTCAGCGCAGTCTTTGCAGAGGACTTTGGTGATGGTCCAGGTCCCGAACATTTCGAGCGAGCCTTGAGTATTTCCCATCGGCCTGACATGAACACCTTCATCGGCAGTGGCGTTCGATGCTGAAGCAGTGAAAATAAGAGCAAAGGCAAGTAGCAATCTCATTGGTATCGACCCTGCTTGTCGTCAATGCGCTTTGCGCTCAATCAAAAAGTCGACGCTCTCGAAGAGATAGATTGCCTTGTCACCCCCCAGGAAAAGCACGCGGGCGTAGGGGCCGCCGCCGCAGTTCAGGCGCGTGTCTGTGACAGTGCCGCCGGCGGGAAGCAGTTTTTGGGCACCCTTAGGTAGTTTGAATAGTTTTACCGCCTCTAGACTGGATAGTGCCCGGTTCGGATAGGCCACGTCTGAGGCGCAAGTCGTTGAGAAGGGATCGGTAAACGCGGTGCCGGAAAGAATAATTTCCGTACCGACCTCTGCCGGCTGCCGGCCCTTGCACTGGCTGCACAACACTTTGGTCACGGTCCAGGTCCCGAACATTTCGGGCGAGCCTTGAGGGTTGGCCATTGGTGGCAGAGCAACATCCGCTTGGACAGCAGCGGTCAGCATCATCCCCATTGCGAAGACGGTTGCAGCCAACAGCTTCATTGTGCAGGCCCCTTGTAGCGAAAGAACTCCTTCTTGCGTGGCCACCACCAGGTATCAGGTACCTTGACCCGACCAACGCCTTTGGACTGCATCCCTACGAATTCAGACGACGAGAGCATGATGGCGACATGGGCGGGGAAATCATGCTTGATACCGTTCTTGGTCACTTCGTATGGAACCTGACCTTTTGGAAAATAGACGATATCGCCTACCTGAGGTGGTCCTAGCACGGGCTCAAAACGTAGCCGATCCGCCGCGATTGCGCTGAGGATTCTCGAACGAAATGCGGATTGACGGTCTTGATGGCCAGCCAAACGAAGTATGAGCAGTCAAACGTGCCATCTGAAATAGGTGGAGTCGCATAGGCCGCATCCGATTTTGTGCTCCAAAGATTGAGTGCAGCAGTGGCTATACGTTCGGAAACAGAGGGTGGTGGCTGCTGGTCCATCGCGCGTCACGTGGAGGTTCATTCAACGCAACAATGGTTGTATCGCTGGCGCCGTCTTCAAGGGAGCGGAGATCAAAATAAGGGGCCGCCCCCACGGACGGCCCCCTCTCCATTTGCTTTTAGCTGACACCGGGCCTTACTTGGCCTCGGCCGTCCAGGTGTTCAGCCAGCCCAGCACCTCCTGGTGCCACTGGACGGAGTTCTGGGGCTTCAGCACCCAGTGGTTCTCGTCGGCAAAGAACACCAGCTTGCTAGGCACGCCCTTGCGCTGCAGGGCGGTAAAGGCGCCCAGGCCCTGTTCGAAGGGGATGCGGAAGTCGCGGCCGCCGTGGATGATCAGCTGCGGCTTGGTCCACTGGTCGACGTGGTTGGCGGGGTTGAAGCGTTCGTACCCGGCCGGGTTCTCCCAGACCTTGCCGCCGTTCTCCCATTCGCTGAACCACAGTTCCTCGGTGGAATAGCCCATCATGCGGTTGTCGAAGACGCCGTCATGGTTGACCAGGCACTTCCACGGGCCGTTCCAGTTGCCGGCGATCCAGTTGATCATGAAGCCGCCGTAGCTGGCACCCAGCGCGCAGGCCCGGTCGCCGTCCAGGAAGGGGTACTTGGCCAGCGCCGCGGCCCAACCCTTCTGCAGGTCCTCCAGCGGGCGGTCACCCCAATGCTGGCTGATGGCGTCGGTGAAGGCCTGGCCGTAGCCGGTGGAGCCGTGGAAGTCGATCATGACCACGGCATAGCCCGCACCGGTGTAGGCCTGCGGGTTCCAGCGGAAGCTCCAGGCGTTGCCGAAGGAGCCCTGGGGGCCACCGTGGATGATGAAGGCCACCGGGTACTTGTGGCCTTCCTGATAATTGGCCGGCTTCACGACATAGCCGTGGACCGTTTCGTTGTTCCAGCCGGGGAAGCTGAACTGCTCATAGGCGCCCAGGGCGACGTCCGCCAGCTTGTCGGCGCCCACGTGGGTCAGCTGCTCCGCCTTGCCGCCCTTCAGCGACACCTTGTATGCCTGCGACGGGCCGGACAGGCTGTCGGCCATGTAGACCACGCCCTTGTCGCCGCCCTTCACCAGGTCGATGGCCGTCACATGGCCCTCGCCGGTCAGCGCCTTCACCGCACCCGACTTCACGTCGACGGAGAACAGCTTGGACTGGCCCACGTCGTAGGCGGTGGTCAGGAGCGTGCGGCCATCGGCGGTCCAGGCCAGCGTGTCGGCGGAGCGGTCCCAGCTGGGGTCGATCTCGCGCGTTTCGTCGCTCTTCAGGTCGCGGACCATGATGCCGAAGCGGTCGGCCTCGAAGGTCGGCCGCTTCATGGCGCGCCAGGCCAGCTTGGACCCGTCGGGGCTGAACACGGGCCCCGTGTCCATGGCGGCGTTACCGGCCGTCAGGTTGACGGGGGCGGCGCTGCCGTCCATGGGGACTTGCCACAGGTCCAGGTTGGTGCTCCACGGTTCCGTGCGGCCGGCCAGGCGGGCGGTGAAGACCACCGTCTTGCCGTCCGGGCTGATGGTGATCTCGCTGTCATCGCCGAAGGGCTTGCCCGGCGCGTCGCCGTCGAAGCCCTTCATCAGCGGCACGGGCGCGCCGGTGGCGACACCCTCGCCGTTCAGCGCCAGGGCGAACAAATGGTTGCGGGTGCCGTCGGCCCATTCATCCCAATGACGAACGAAGACCTTGTCGAACACCACGCCGCTGGACTTGGCGATGTCCGCCGGCTTGGCCGGCTTGTCACCCGTCTCGGTGCCGGGGAACACGGCCATGGACACGACGATGTGCGTGCCGTCCGGCGCCAGGTTGAAGCTGCCCACGTCCAGCGGCAGGGCTGTCACCTGGGTGGCCTGGGTGCCGGCCGCATTCGTCTTCCACACCTGCTGGCTGCCGGACCGGCCGGACATGAAATAGAGGCTCTTGCCATCGGCCGACCAGCGCGGGGTGCTGGCGCCGCCGTCGGAGATGGCCAGGCGGCGGCCGTCGCCCTTGCCATCGATCTCTTTCACCCACAGGGAGTGGGCGGCCTTGTTGCTGGCGTAGTCGACGGTGCGGACGTCGAAGGCAAGCAGGCGTCCATCGGGCGAAACGCGCGCGTCGCTGGCGCGGTCCATCGTCGCCAGTTCCATCGGCGTCAGGCCGTGCTTGGCTGCCTGCGCGTCGGCCGGCGTGGCGGCCAGGGCCAGCGTCAACGCCAGCGGCGCGCAGAAAGTGACGCGCCGGGCCAGGCCCAGGGCGGAAACGGATCGGTCCATCAAGCTCTCCAGAAAGGCAAGAACCCCATCGGCCGTTGCGGCCGCTTGGCGGCCGTCATAACCCAAAACGCTTCCCAAGCCTACCGCCCAGCGGCGTCGTACCACCACCTGCCCCGGTACCCGTCCCGAAACAACCAGCCGGCCAGGCCACCCAGCGCCCCCGTGAAGACGGACAGCGCCGTCCCCAGCGCCAGGATGACGGCGGGCACGTCGCCCAGCCGCCACGACACCAGAATGCCTATGAGGGCGCAGGCGCCGCCCACCAACGCGCCGCCCATGACAGCGATGGACAGCCCGGTCCGGGTACGGCCGTAGAGGAAGCCGGCAAGGGCGGAGATGGCCATGCCCCCCACGGCGAAGAAATCGGCGATCACCGGCACGTAGTGGCCGGCCACCACCATGGCCACTTGCAGCGCCGTGCCGGCCAGCGTAGCACGGAACAAGATGCTCCCCGGCATGGGCGTCGGTTTCCTCCCGTGATGAATGAGACGATCCTGAACCATCGGCGGGGACAGCACCACCCACAACAACGGCGGAAAAGGTTACAGACCGCACCCGTCCCTGCCGGGAAAACCGCCGGATCGGCCGCTGGACGCCCCTCCCCGTCGTCGGGTGGCCATGCTACGAACCCGCAGGTACGCTGGGGTTGGCGCGTTTTCGATGTCATGACAGGTTGACTGGCACGCCTTCTGCTATGCTGGTCGCTACCAAGCGTATGCGTACCCAGGAACGCCGGCAATGATCGGCGGCCTTCGATCCAAAAGCCCGGGAGGCACCTAAGATGAAGTCCAAGAAGACTTTCGTTTCCGCCCTATTCGGCGCCAGCGCCCTATCCGCCGTCCTGGCCATGCCGGCCGCCGCCGAGGATGTGGTGCGCCTGGGTAACCTGAAGCTGGCCCACTTCGGCGCCGTGTCCTACACGCAGATGCTGACCGACTGCGGCATCAAGGTGGAGGAGCGGATTTTCGCCAAGGGCCCCGACATCATGCAGGCCATGGTGGCCGGTGAGCTGGACGTGGGCGCCACCGCGTCCGAGGCCGCGATCTCCGGCCGCGCCGCCGGCGCCCCCATCTACATCGTCGCCGGTTTCGCCAAGGGCGGCGCCCGCCTGGTGGCGGCGCCCGAGGCCAAGGTGACCAAGGTCGCCGACCTGAAGGGCAAGAAGGTGGGCGTCACGCGGGGCGGCATCCAGGAGGTGCTGCTGGCCGCCGAGCTGGCGCAGAACAACCTCACCTGGTCCGATCAGCCGGGCAAGGACGTGCAGATCGTCTACCTGAACTATCCGGACCTGAACCAGGCACTGATGCTGAAGCAGCTGGACGCCATCATGCAGACGGAGCCGCAGGGCTCGCAGGCCGTGAACGGCGGCTTCGGCGTCGAGGTGATGAAGCCCTACGACACCGCTATCGGCACCCCCGTGCGCACCCTGGTGATGTCGGAGGAGTTCCACGACAAGCATAAGGCCGTAGCCGAGAAGTTCATGCGCTGCTTCGTGAAGGCAACCAAGACCTTCATCGACAAGCCGGACGTGGCGTCCAAGTATGTGCGCGAGACGCTGTTCAAGAAGCAGCTGACCGAGGCCGACTTCAACAGCGCCATGGGCAACGCCCAGTACAGCTATGACATCGATCCGGCCCAGATCCAGATCACGGGCGAGACCATGGCGAAGTATGGCGTGTCCAAGATGGCCAAGGTGCCGACCGCCACCGATTACGTGAAGCTGGACCTGCTGGCCGATGCCAAGAAGGACCTGGGCATCCAGTAAGCGCCTGGGCCCGCCGCCACCCAAGCGGCGGGCCTTTTCCCATCCGCCCTTTCCGCCTTTAAGGGGAGTACCCGAATGCGGCGTAACACTTGGTTGGCGGCCCTGCAGGGGGCTGTCGTGCCGCTCGTGCTGCTTGCCATCTGGCAGGCGGCGTCCAGTTCCGGCCTGGTCAACGCGAAGATCCTGCCCTCGCCCGTGGCGGTGGCCGTGCGCTGGTGGGCCTATCTCGCGCCGGCCGAACCATACGATCCCGCGAACGGCGGCTACGTTGCCTGGCTGTTCTCCGGCGAGCTGATCATGGACGCCATGGGCAGCCTGTACCGCGTCGTCATGGGCTTCCTGGTGGGGGCGGTCCTGGCCCTGCCGATGGGCCTGGCCATGGGCGCCAGCCGGGCCGCCTTCCGCTGGCTGAATCCCCTGGTGGAGGTGCTGCGGCCCATCCCGCCCATCGCCTACATCCCGCTGTCCATCCTGTGGTTCGGCCTGGGCAATCCGCCGGCCATCTTCCTGATCTCGCTGGGCGCCTTCTTCCCCGTCCTGGTCAACACCATCGCGGGGGTACGCCAGGTGGATGGCATCTATCTGCGCGCCGCCCGCAACCTGGGGGCCGGGCCCTTGACCATCTTCCGCCGCGTCATGCTGCCGGCGGCCACGCCGTACATCCTGTCGGGCGTGCGCATCGGCATCGGCACCGCCTTCATCGTCGTGATCGTGTCGGAGATGATCGCCGTCAACAACGGCCTGGGCTTCCGCATTCTGGAGGCGCGGGAGTACTTCTGGTCCGACAAGATCATCGCCGGCATGCTGACCATCGGCCTGCTGGGCCTGGCCATCGACAGCGGCGTCACCCGCATCAACAACCACCTGCTGCGCTGGCACCGCGGGCTGGAGCACTGAACCATGTCCGACATCCTGATCAACCACGTCTACAAGCGCTTCGCCGTTCCGGGGAACGAAGTGGTGGCGCTGAAGGACATCAACCTGGACATCGCGTCGGGGGAGTTCATCTGCCTGCTGGGCCCCTCCGGCTGCGGCAAGTCCACCCTGCTGAACGCCATCGCCGGCTTCTCTCACCCCACGGAGGGCAGCATCACCGTGGGTGGCCGCCCGGTGGTGGACCCCGGACCCGACCGGGGCATGGTCTTCCAGGAATACGCCCTGTTCCCGTGGATGACGGTGTTCAAGAACGTCCGCTTCGGGCTGGAGGTCAAGGGCGTGGCCAATGACGTAGCCGACGCCCGGGTGCGCGAGCTGCTGGACATGCTGGGCCTGTCGGAATTCGGCGAGCGCTTCCCCAAGGATCTCTCTGGCGGCATGCGCCAGCGCGTGGCCATCGCCCGCGTCCTGGCGCTGGACAGCCCCGTCCTGCTGATGGATGAGCCGTTCGGCGCGCTGGATGCCCTGACCCGGCGGTCCCTGCAGGATGAACTGCTGAAGATCTGGGCGCGCCTGGGCAAGACCATCGTCTTCGTCACCCATTCCATCGAGGAGGCCATCTACCTGGCCGACCGCATCGTTGTCCTGACCTACCGTCCCGGCACCTTGAAGCGCGACATCCGGGTGGAGATGCCGCGCCCGCGCGACGCCGCCTCGCCCGAGTTCAACACGCTGAAGCGCGAACTGTCCCGCCTGGTGTCGGAGGAACAGCAGCGTCATGAGGCGGCGGAACGCGCCGGCCTCACCACCGACTGATCTCCACTTGGCCGGCCCCTTCCCCTTCACGGCCCGCGTCCGCGCCGTCGGCACCGGCGGCGCCCTGGCGCTGCTGCTGGCGGTGGCCGGGGCGGTGGGAATGTGGGTGCTGGCGGTGGGCCATGCCGAGCGGCGGGCGGTGGAGGCGGTGGCCGCCGACGCCCGCCACCGGCTGGAGATCTACGCCAACAACCTGGACAGCGCGGTCGAGCGCTTCGACTACCTGCCCTCTGTCGCCGCGCGGGACCCGGCGGTGGCGGCGCTGGCGGCGGCCGGCTTCGGCCATACCGATCCGGCCGAGGTCGGCCGGGTGAACCGATATCTGGAAGCGGTGAACGCGAGCGCCGGATCCGCCGTCCTCTACCTCATGGACGCGGAGGGGCGGACCGTGGCGTCCAGCAACTGGAACCGGCCGGACAGCTACCTGGGCGTGGACTTTTCCTACCGCCCCTATTTCAAGGACGCGCGTGACCAGGGCGTGGGCCGTTTCTATGGCGTGGGCACGGTCACCCGGCTGCCCGGCTATTTCATCGCGGCACCGGTGGAGCGGGATGGACGTCGCGTGGGCGTGCTGGCCGTCAAGATCGTGCTGGACGCGCTGGAGGACGGCTGGCGCACCTCCCACGACGCGGTGCTGGTGGCCGACCGTTTCGGCATCGTCTTTTTGTCGTCCAATCCGGAATGGAAGTTCCGCGCCCGCCGGCCGCTGGACCCGGACACCGTGACGTACCTGAATGAGACCCGTGAATATGTCGGGTTGGACCATCCGCCGCTGGTGCTGCCCCGCTCCCTTCGGGTCCATCCGGATCTGCTGGTGGAACGGGGGCTCAGCCGTTATGGCTGGACCATCGCGCTGGCCGCCGATGCCCACCCCGTGGCCCAGGCCGCCACCACGGCCCGCATCGGCCTGGCGCTGCTGTTGCTGTTGGCGCTCGCCATTGGCCTTTACGTGCGCCAGCGGGTGAAGCGCCTGCGGGAACAGCGGCTGGCCAAAGCCGCCCTGGACCGCGCCTACCTGGACCTGGAACGCCAGGTGGAAGCGCGCACCGCGGACCTGCGCGACGCCCAGGCCGAACTGGTGCAGGCCGCCAAACTGGCCATGATCGGCCAGGTGGCGGCGGGCGTGACCCATGAACTGAACCAGCCGCTGACGGCCCTGCGCGCCCTGGCCGACAACGCCCGCCTGCTGCTGGACCAGGGCCGGCAGGCGGAGGTCAGCCAGAACCTGGTCCACATCGCCGGCCTGGTGGACCGCATGGCCAAGATTTCCAGCCAGCTGCGCAACTTCTCCCGCCGCAGCGAGGGGCCGGCCCAGCCTGTCGCCCTGCCGGGCGCGGTGCAGGAGGCGCTGGCCTTGCTGGACCGCCGCCTG
Organism: Nitrospirillum amazonense; assembly: GCF_007828035.1. Lineage (GTDB taxonomy): Bacteria > Pseudomonadota > Alphaproteobacteria > Azospirillales > Azospirillaceae > Nitrospirillum > Nitrospirillum amazonense. The sequence goes on from NZ_VITV01000008.1 coordinate 152,725, forward strand.
AAGGAGGCGCGGGTCCAGGTGACGGTGGACGTGCCGGAGATGACGGTGGCCTTCGACCCCGTGCGCCTGCAGCAGGTGCTGGTCAACCTGATCCGCAACGCGGAGGATGCGACGGCCGGGGTAGCCGAGCCCCGCATCGCCATCACCGCCGCCCCGGCCCAGTTGGACCAGCGCGCCGCCGTGCGGGTGACGGTGGCCGACAACGGCCCGGGCCTGGATCCGGCGGTGCGCGACCGGCTGTTCGACCCCTTCGTCACCACCAAGCCGGGCGGCCAGGGCTTGGGCCTGGGCCTTGCCATCTCCCTGGCCATCACCCAGGAATATGGCGGGCAGTTGGAGGCTCGCGATGGGGACGCCCGCGATGGCGAAAATACCGGGGCCGTCTTCCTGCTGACCCTGCCTCTGATCTCAGTTGAGCACGATGACCCAACCGCCTGATATCGCACCCGTTGTCCTGTTCGTGGATGATGAGGAAATCATCCGCCTGACCGTGCGCCAGACGCTGGAGCTGGCGGGCTTGGCCGTGGCAACCTACCCGACGGCGGAGGCGGCGCTGGCCCACCTGTCGCCGGATACTCCGGGCATCCTGGTGACCGACGTGCGCCTGCCGGGCATGAGCGGGCTGGACCTGCTGTCGCGGGTGCGGGCGCTGGATGCGGAACTGCCGGTGGTCCTGGTCACCGGCCAGGGCGATGTCTCCATGGCGGTGCGCGCCATGCAGGACGGCGCCTACGACTTCATTGAGAAGCCCTTCGTCACCGACCATTTCGTGGAGGTGATCCGCCGCGCCCTGGAAAAGCGCGCCCTGGTGCGGGAGAACCGGCGCCTGCGCCAGGCCCTGGAGCAGAACGCGGCGGTGGAGAACCATCTGCTGGGCCAAAGCCCGGCCCTGGTGCGCACCCGCCGCCTGGTGGCGGACCTGGCCGGCACCGACGTGGACGTGCTGGTGCTGGGGGAAACGGGCACGGGCAAGGAACAAGTGGCCCGCGCGCTGCACGAGGGCGGGCCGCGGGCTGCATTTCCCTTTGTCGCCGTGAATTGCGGCGCCATCCCGGACAGCATGTTCGAAAGCGAGATGTTCGGGCATGAGGCCGGCGCCTTCACCGGGGCGGCCAAGCGCCGGGTGGGCAAGATCGAATACGCCCATCGTGGCACCCTGTTCCTGGATGAGATCGAGAGCATGCCGCCGGCCCTGCAGGTCAAGCTGCTGCGCGTGCTGCAGGACCGGGCGCTGGAGCGGCTGGGCGGCAACGACCGGGTGATGGTGGACCTGCGCGTGGTGGCGGCCACCAAGGAGAACCTGCTGGATCTCGCCAACGCCGGCCGCTTCCGCGCCGACCTCTATTACCGTCTGAGCGTCGTCACCCTGACCCTGCCCCCCTTGCGCGACCGGCGGGAGGACATTCCCCTGCTGTTCCAGCACTTCGCTTTGCAGGCGGCGGCCCGCTTCCGCCGGCCTTATGCCGAACCGGTGCCGGCCCTGCTGCGCGCCCTGATGCTGAAGGATTGGCCGGGCAATGTGCGCGAACTGCGCAACGCCGCCGACCGTCATGTGCTGGGACTGGCGGAAGACGAGGGTCCTGGGACCGACGGCGGCTCCCTGGCTGACATCCTGGATGGGGTGGAGCGGCACCTGATCACCGAGGCCTTGCGCGCCAGCGGCGGCCAGGTGACGCGCGCCGCCGAGACACTGGGCGTGCCGCGCAAGACGCTGTACGACAAGATGAAACGCCTGAATATTGGCGGCGCGGAATGAATTGGGGCACCGAATGAACGCCGATCCCGTGATCCTGACCGTGGCGCCCAACGGCGCCCGCCGTCTGAAGACCGACCACCCGGCCATCCCCCTGGACCCGGCGGAGATCGCCCGGGATGCCGCCGCCTGCCTGGAGGCGGGCGCCGCCATGATCCACATGCACGTGCGGGACGGCCAAGGCCGCCACCTGCTGGACGCCGATGCCTACGCCGCCGCCACGGCGGCCGTGCGCCAGGCCGTGGGCGATCGCCTGGTCATCCAGGTGACGACGGAGGCCGCCGGCATCTACCACCCGCCCCACCAGATGGCCGTCATCCGCGCCCTGAAGCCAGAGGCGGTGTCGCTGGCCATCCGCGAACTGGCCCCGGACACCGCGCATGAGAAAGACGCCGCCGACTTCTTCGCCTGGCTGGCGCGGGAGAGGATCATGGTGCAGACCATCCTCTATTCTCGGGACGACCTGCTGCGCTGGCACGATTTGCGCCGTCGCGGCGTGATGCCGGAGGCGCCGCACTTCCTACTATACGTCCTGGGCCGCTACACGGCAGGGCAAGTCAGCGATCCGCATGACCTGTTGCCCTTCCTGGCACCCGTCGCGGGTACGCCCGACGACAACACCGGCGACGTGCCCTGGGCCGTCTGCGCCTTCGGCCGGCGAGAGAACGCCTGCGTGCTGACGGCCGCCGGCCTGGGTGGCCATATCCGTGTCGGCTTCGAGAACAACCTGCACTTGCCGGACGGCACCCTCGCCCCCGACAACGCCGCCTTGGTGGCCGCCGCCGCCCAAGGCAGCCGCCTCATGGGCCGCCCGCTGGCCACGGCGGACGAGGTGCGGGCGCGGTTCGGCTGACCCGCGCCCTAAATCGCGGTGCTGAAAAAGTCGTTGGGCATCACCGCCCCGCCGGTTTCTTCCATGATGGCCCGCATGGCGGCGGCGTCGGGGTGGCGCTGGCCGGTGCACCACCGGGCAACGGTGGAACGGCTGCGTCCGATGCGGCGGGCGAATTCAGCGGCGGTGAGGCCGTGCGCCTGGAGGTAGTCGGCGAGCGTCATGGCCAGATGGTGCCGAATGGGCAACTTTCTGTCAACGCGTTGCCCGCATGGCGACTGACGATTGGTAGCCGCTGTGGCAACTTCGCTGTCATGATGGACCGCCCGCCCAACCGTATCCGTGAACTTCGTGAAGCCAAAAGGATGACCCAGGAACAGCTGGGCGCCCTGATCGGCACCGATAAGACGGTGATCTCCAAGCTGGAATCCGGCCGCACGCGCCTGTCGCAGCAGCGCATGATGGCGATCGCCGCCAGCCTGGGCTGCGGTGTGGCGGAATTGCTGGAGCCGGTGACGGCGGCGTCGCCCCCGTCCGACTGGGGACAGGACGACGCATCCGTCGAGGTGGCGGAGGTCGATATCTACGGTGACCGGCGTGGCGGCTTCCTGTCGAGTCACCAGGGGGCCGGCCATGGGGGTAAGCCGCAGGGCTTCCGCGAGGATGAGACCATCGCCCCCTGGCGCTTCCCCGCCAGCTATCTCTCCGCCGAATTGCAGGTGCGGCCCGCCGCCGTGCGCATCGTGGAGGTGCGGGGGGACGGCATGGAACCCACCCTGCTGCCCGGCGACCGGGTCATGGTCAACCTGGCCGACCAGTCCCCCTCGCCCCCTGGGATCTTCGCCCTGTGGGATGGACAGGGCGTGGTGATCAAGCGGCTGGAACTGATCATGGGCAGCCACCCGCCCATGGTTGAAATCCGCTCCGACAATCCGCATCACCGTGTCTACGAGCGGGCGGCGGCCGACATCGACATCATCGGCCGTGTCGTCTGGGTGGGCCGGCGCCTTTGAGCGCCACCCGTCTTCGATGCGCAAGTTGCCAGGAGAGCAACTTATGAATTGACGGGCGGTTGCCGTTCAGGCACCGTCAGGATATCGGCTGTTCTGTCGATGTTCCCCTTCCCCAAGCGCTGACCGCCTGAGGAGCCCTTTCCCCTTGGAGAGGCTGATGACCCGTCTTGAGCGCACGACACAGTTTTACTGGCAATTGGCCCAGTTGGCGCGGCACGACACTTTCCTGGACCTGGTGGTGCGTGGCCTGGACGGGCTGGCCGTGGTGGCGCGCACTGCCCCCAGCCATCGCTTGCGCCGGGCCGCCGCCGCCCATGTTGGCGTGGCCGCGCGGGCGCATCGTTTTCTGAATGCGGATCGGCTGGAACAGGCGGCGGTGGCACTGACCGCCGCGCCGAGCTGGCCGATTCCTTGCAGGCCAGCTCCGCCATTCGCGCGTAAAGCCGGCTGTCCGAAGGGATAGGGGCGCCCGGGGGGATAAGCGGGCGTCTGGTTTGCGAGCAATCATAAGTGGTATGATGACGCATCCCCCTCATCAGTAGCGGGTTCACCTAGCAATGAGAGGCCGTGGCGCCGCCCGCTGTTTGGCCTGTTATGACCTGCCTGCGGCGGTGACACCGCTGCCGCTGCCCCCATCCCGTTCTTCCCAGTCTACCTCTACCACCCCCGTGTTGCCGGCGGCGCCATCATGCAGACGCAGATCTGGTCCCCGCTCATGAACATTTGAATGCTAATCGTTAGGATTCTAATATTCTGGACATGGAACAAACGGCTCCCCTTCCCATTACCCCCCGGCACCGGGCCTTCGGCCTGACGCTTCTCTATCTCACCCGGCGGTGGCGGCGGGAGGCGGACGCGGCGTTGAAGGCCTATGGCCAGTCCGAGGCGACGGCCCTGCCGCTGGTGGTGCTGGCCCGCCTGGGCGACGGCATCCGCCAAGGCCAGCTGGCGGATCATGTGGGCGTGGAAGGCCCCTCGTTGGTGCGGCTGGTGGACATGCTGGAAAGGGACGGTCTGTTGGAACGCCGCAGCGACCCGCGCGACCGACGGGTGAAGACCCTGCACCTGACAGCCAAGGGCCGCGCGTTGGCCCTTCAGTTGGATGACGCCCTGGACGGCATGCGCCAGCGCCTGCTGGCTGAGGTGACGCCGGAGCAGCTGGATACCACGCTGACCGTCTTCGCGGCCGTTGAACGCGCCCTGGGCGGGTCCCCGGGCGCCAAGGACGGCACCGAGGGAGATGCGCCGTGACCGCCGCCGCCTGGTTCTCATCTCTTTTCCGGGGCTTCTCCAAGGGCGCTGGCGACTGGATGTTCGCGGCCAAGACGGCCGCCGCGGCCCTGGCGGCCTTGTACATCGGGTTCAGCCTGGACTTGCCGCGCCCCTACTGGGCGGCGGGGACGGTCTTCATCGTGTCGCAGCCGCTGGCCGGCGCCATGCGGTCCAAAGGCGTGTTCCGCGTGATGGGGACGGTCATCGGCGCCGTGGCCACGGTGGCCATCATTCCCAACCTGGTGGACGCCCCGCCCTTGCTGTGCGTCGCCATGGCGCTGTGGACGATGGTCTGCCTGACCTTGGCCCTGCTGGACCGCACGCCGCGCAGTTACATCTTCATGCTGGCGGCCTACAGCACCGCGCTGATCGGCTTCCCCACCGTCACCGACCCCGGCACCGTGTTCGACGCCGCCCTGGCCCGGGTGGAGGAGATCACCGTCGGCATCCTCTGCGCCACCGTCATCGGCAGCGTCATCTTCCCGCGCGGCATCGGCCCGGTGATCAGCGACCGCATTGACGCCTTCGCCGCCGATGTCACCCGCTGGGCGCGGGACGCCCTGGCCGGGGCGGAGGAAACGGCGGCCACCCGCTCGGACCGGCGCCGCCTGGCCGCCGACGCGGTCGAACTGCAAATGATGGCCACGCACCTGGATTACGACACCAGCCACCTGCACGGCATGAGCCAGGAGGTGCGGCAACTGCGCCAGCGCCTGGTCATGCTGCTGCCCATCCTGTCGGGCCTGGGCGACCGCGTCCGTGCCTTGAAAGCCGACGGCCAGCCGCTGCCGGCGGCGCTGGAGGTGTTGCTGGCCGACGTCGGTGACTGGGTGGCGGACCTGGAGGCGCCGGCGGACCGCACGGCGGATTTGCGCGCCCGTATCGCGGCGCTGCGCACGGCGCCGGCCGACTGGCACGACGTGCTGACCCTGAACCTGCTGACGCGGCTGAAGGACCTGATGGACGCCCTGCAGGATTGCCGCGACCTGCGCCGGTACACAATCAGCGGCGGCCATGGGCCCAAGGTACGCCGCCGCCGGGGCGGCCGGGCGGGGGCGGAGGTGGTGATGCACCGCGACCTGGGCATGGCCCTGTGGTCCGGGGCGGGCGCCGCCATCACCATCCTGCTGGGCAGCGCCTTCTGGATCGGCACGGAATGGGCGGACGGCGCCATCGCCCTGGAAATGGCGGCCGTGGCCTGCTGTTTCTTCGCCGCGCAGGACAACCCGGTGCCGGCCATCCTGGACTTCGCGCTGTACAACGCCGTGGCCGCGGTGCTGGCCGGCATCTACATCTTCGCCATCATGCCGCACATTGACGGCTTCGTGATGCTGGCCTTCGCCCTGGGTCCCATGTTCCTGCTGCTGGGCCGCGTCATCGCCAATCCGCGCCTGGCTGGCCGGGCCCTGGCGGTAGGCGCCACCCTGCCCACCCTGGCGGGCCTGAGCAACACCTACAGCGCCGACTTCGCCTCCTACCTCAACAGCGCCTTGGCGCTGGTGCTGGGCATGGGATTTGCGGGGCTGGTGACGGCGCTGGTGCGCGCGGTGGGCGCGGAATGGGGCGCCCGGCGCATCCTGCGCGCCTGCTGGTACGACATCCGGGCCGTGGCCGACATCCGCGCCCCCGCCCCCGACGGCGGCCTGCGCCCCGTGTTCGCCGGCAAGCTGCTGGACCGCATGGGCCTGCTGGTACCACGCCTGGCCGCCCTGCCCCCGGGGTCGGAAATCGCGGCCGCCGACGCCCTGGCCGACATCCGCACGGGCATGAACGTGCTGGAGCTGCGCGGGGTGGAACGGGCCCTGCCCATCTCGGCGCGGGCGGCGGTGGACGGGGCGTTGTCCCTGCTGGCCGACCATTACCGGGCCGTCTGCCGCGCCGGTGCCCCGCGCCCGCCCTCGCCGCCGTTGCTGGCCGGCATCGACGCCGCCCTGGCGGCGCTGATGCCCCTGCCTGACCGCAAGCCGCGCCAAGCCTTGCTGGCCTTGGCCGGAATCCGCCGGGCCCTGTCGGACGGCGTGCCCGACCTGCCGCCGCCCACCCCCGCCGTTCCCGCCCCTCCCACCCCGGAAGAAAGCCTGGCCGCATGATCGGCGAAATGGACATTCACGGCGTTTTCGTCTCCCCCCTGCTGGTCTGGGGCGTGGTCGCCTTCCTCATCTCCATGGCCGTGCGCTGGGTGCTGCGCCTGGTGGGCGCCTATCGCCTAGTCTGGCATCGGCCGCTGTTCGACCTGGCCGTTTACGTCATCGTCCTCGGCGGGGTCGCCGCCGTCTTCACCCACTACACGTCTCATCCCTGACTTGCTGGACGCCGCCGCCATGCGCAGCTTCATCACCGCCCTGACCCGCCTTGCCGTCACGCTGGTCGTGGTCGCCATCGCCGCCCTGGTAGGCTGGCGCTTCTGGATCTATTACATGGAAGAGCCATGGACCCGGGACGGCCGGGTGCGGGCCGATATCGTGGGCGTGACGCCCGACGTCTCCGGCCTGGTGGATGAGGTGCTGGTGCATGACAACCAGACCGTGACCAAGGGCCAAGTGCTGTTCCGCATCGATCGTGCCCGCTTCACCCTGGCGCTGCAGCAGGCCGACGCCGCGGTGGCCGCCAAGAAGGCCAACTTCGACGAACTGGTGCTGGAGCGGAACCGCTATGAATCGCTCAGCAGCTCCGCCGTGTCGCGGGAGAAGCAGGAGCAGACGGTGGCCGCCGCCAAGCAGGCCGAGGCCATCTACCTGCAGGCCGTGGCCGACCGCAACGTCGCCAAGCTGAACCTGGACCGGACGGAGGTGATGGCCACCGTCAACGGCTATATCACCAACTTCGACCTGCGCCCCGGCGACTATGTCACCGCCGGCAAGGCCGTGACCGCTCTGGTGGACAGCGACAGCCTGCACGTCCAGGGCTATTTCGAGGAAACCAAGCTGGGCCGCATCCATGTGGGTGACCCGGTAACCGTGCGCCTGATGGGCGACCCGCGCAGCTTCAGTGGCCATGTGGAGAGCGTGGCCGCCGCCATCGAGGACCGGGAACGCACGGACGGCAGCAACCTGCTGGCCAACGTGAACCCCACCTTCAGCTGGGTGCGCCTGGCCCAGCGCATCCCGGTGCGCGTGGTGCTGGACAACCCGCCGGCCGACCTGCGCCTGATCCCTGGCCGCACCGCCACCGTGGCGGTCGTGGGCTCCGACGCCGTGCTGAAAACGCCCCTGACCAAGTTGCCCCATCCGACGCCGCAAGGCACCCAGCAGCCCCAGGCGTCCCCGCCGGTAGCACCGACACCCCAGCCGGCGGTCCCCGCCACCAAGCCCAAGGCGCGGTGACCAAAACTGTCCGAGGAAGAGCGTGCAAGGGGCGCTGCCGCCCCTCTTCATTCAGGGACATGACGTCGCAGTCCAGCAGGCCCCCGACAGCCAGCGGGCCCCGCCCCGTTTAATGACCCAGGCGCCCCGTGGGCGGGTGCCGGGGCATCGGGGGCGATCGGCATATGGAAGGGGCATCCGGCACGGCGAGCGTGCCCACGGGCAGCATGCCCGGCGCCGAGGCCATCCGGCGGGCGATCCTGCGGCTGGAAGGTGCGGTGGCGGACAGCCCCACATCCATCGATGCGCGCTTTCACCTCGGCGTCCTGTTGCAGGCCGACGGCCGGCGGGACGAGGCGGTAGCGCAGTACCGCCAGGCCTTGGTGCTGAACCCCTTCGACGCCCGTTTGCACAACGCCCTGGGCATCGCGCACCACGACGCCGGCGACATGGCCCAGGCCATGAGCTGTTTCGAGGATGCGCTGGCCAGCGATCCGGACGATCCCCAGGCGCACAACAACATGGGCCACCTGCTGCAGGTGGAGAACCGGCTGGACGACGCGCTGGCCTTCTTCGATTGGGCGCTGGCCCTGCGGCCTGACTATCCGGAGGCGCTGAACAACAGCGGCGTGGTCAGGCAGATGCAGGGCCGGCTGGACCAGGCCGTCGCCCTATACCGCCGCGCCGTGGCGCTGCGCCCCGACTATGCCGCCGCGCACAAGAACCTGGGCATGACCCTGCTGGCGGCCGGCCAATATGAGAAAGGCTGGCGGGAGTTCGAATGGCGCTGGCAGGACCCTCAGCTGGCCGGCGCCCGCCGCCCCTTCACCTGCCCGCAATGGCGTGGCGAGGACGCGCCCGGGCGCATCGTGCTGATCCATGGCGAACAAGGCTACGGCGATAGCCTGCAGTTCTGCCGCTACATCCCCCTGGTGGCCGAACGTGGCCTGCGCGTGGTGGTGGAAGTGCCCCAGCCCCTGGTCCGGCTGATGCGCCGTCTGCCGGGGGTGGAGCAGGTGGTGGCCCATGGCCAGGCCCTGTCGCCGTTCGACCTGCATTGCCCGATGATGAGCCTGCCGCTGGCCTTCGGCACCACCCTCGCCACCATCCCGGCGCCCATCCCCTATCTGGCGGCCGATCCGGCGGAGATGGAGGTTTGGCGACGGCGCCTGGCGTTGGCGGCGCCGGGTGACAACCGGCCCTTGGTGGGATTGGTTTGGGCGGGGGCAGCCCGCGCCGGTACGCCCGACGTGGCGGTGGCCGATCGCCGCCGGTCCATGGGCCTGGCCGCCCTCATGCCCCTGTTGGATGATGACCGCGTGCGTTTCATCAGTCTGCAAAAGGACGCGGCGGAGACCGAGGTGCCACCCGGCCTGGGCGGCCTGATCGACAGCGTTGTGGATTTCGCCGACACCGCCGCCCTGGTCAGCAACCTGGATCTGGTGATCAGCGTCGACACCGCCGTGGCCCATCTGGCGGCGGCCATGGGCGTCAGCGTCTGGCTGCTGAACCGCTTTGACAGTTGCTGGCGTTGGCTGCGCGGCCGGGATGACAGCCCCTGGTATCCCACGACCCTGCGTCAGTTCCGGCAAGCGCGCCTGGGGGACTGGGGCGGTGTCGTTCAATCCGTACGCGCGGCCCTGGCCGCCACCTTCACCTCTGGAACATGCCGATGACCGCCCGCCCCGCCGCCCTTCCCAAACCACCCCTGCCGGCGGGTCAGAAAGCCTTCGCCGCCGCCGTGATACAGCACAAGGCCGGCCGGCTGGAAGCGGCGGCCGTGCTGTACCGCAAGGCGCTGTCGCTGATGCCCCGGCACCCGGAAAGCCTGCACCTGCTGGGCGTCGTCGCCTTCCAGCAGAAGCGCATGGATGAGGCAGTGGTGTTGATCACCCAGGCCCTGACCCTGAAGCCAGCCTTCCCCGAGGCACTGAACAATCTGGGCACGGTGCGGGAGGCACAGGGTGACATCGATGCCGCCGCCGATTGCTTCCAGCGCGCCGTAGCGCTGAAACCAGATTTCGCCGAAGGATACAACAACCTGGGCAACGCCTTGAAGGCACAGGGAAAGCTGGACGAAGCCCTGGCGGCGCTGGACCGGGCGCTGGAGCTTCGCCCCGCCTATGCGGAGGCACACAACAACAGGGGCGTGGTCCATCGCCTGCAAAGCCGCTGGGCCGAGGCCGAAGCCGGCTTCCGGCAGGCACTGGCGGCCAAGCCCACCTATGTCAACGCCCTCTACAACCTGGGCCTGGTGCTACGCCTGACCGGCCGGCTGGAAGAGGCCATGCCCTGGCTGGAGCAGGCGGTGGATCGGGCGCCCGACCATGCCGAAGCCTGCTTCAACCTGGGCCTCGCCTTACAGGATCTGGACAGGCACGATGACGCCCTGCCGTACCTGCGCCGGGCGGCGGCCCTGCGCCCCGATGATCCTGTCCCCCACAGCAGCCTGGGCACCACCTTGCAAACCTTGGGGCACGCGCCGGAGGCGCTGCTGTGCTATCAGCGGGCGCTGGCGCTGAAGCCGGATTTCGCCGACGCCCACAACAACATGGGCCTTATCCTTTACGTCCACGGCCGCTATGCCGAGGCGGAGTCTTGTTTCGCCCGCGCCATTGCGCTGTTGCCCGGCAATCCCAAGACCCACAATAACTTAGGGCTCGCCCTCCTGGCGCAGGGTAAGGGCGCGGAGGCGGCGCGAGCCTTCGACCTGGCCATCGACGCCCAGCCGGACTATGCCGAGCCACACAACAACCTGGGCATGGCCCTGCATGCCGAGGGGCGGATGGACCAGGCGCGGGCCAGCATCCAGGCCGCCTTGGCCCTAAACCCGGATTATCCGGAGGCCCACAACAACTTGGGCGCTGTCTTTCAGGCCAAAGGTGAGCTGGACTTGGCCGCCGCCTGCTTCCGCCGCGCCATCGCGCTGAAGCCCGACTACGGCGCCTGCCACAACAATCTGGGCATGTCGTTGCTGTCCGCCGGACAGTATGAGGAGGGCTGGCGCGAATATGAGTGGCGCTGGCGCACCCGCCAGATGACGCCCTACGCCCGCCAGTTCCCCCAGCCGCAGTGGCGGGGAGAGCCGGCCGCCGGCAAGACCATCCTGATCCACGCCGAACAGGGCCTGGGCGATACCCTTCAGTTCAGCCGCTACCTGCCCCTAGTGGCGGCGCGGGGCCTGCGCATCACGCTGGCCGTCCAGCCGCAGGTGGCCCGCCTGCTGCGCCCCCTGCCCGGCGTGACCCATATCCTGGTGGAAGGGGAACCCCTGCCGCCCTTCGACCTGCAATGCCCGATGATGAGCCTGCCGCTGGCCTTCGGCACCACGGTGGAGACCGTCCCGGCGGAGGTGCCCTACCTGGCCGCCGACGCGGGGGATGTGGCCGTCTGGCGGGACCGCCTGGCCGGGGACGGCCCGGGCCTGCGCGTCGGCCTGGCCTGGGCCGGCAACCCCCGGCGCGACCGGCCGGAACTGGCAGCCGTGGACCGCCGCCGCTCCGTGGCGCCGGAGTTGCTGGCGCCCTTGGCCCAGGTGCCCGGCGTGCGGCTCTACAGCCTGCAGAAGGACGCGGCACCACCGGCCGATCTCCCCTTGATCGACCGTATGGCGGAAGTGGCGGACTTCGGGGACACCGCCGCCCTCATCGCCAACCTGGACCTGGTGATCAGTGTCGACACCTCGGTCGTCCATCTGGCCGGCGCGCTGGGCAAGCCGGTGTGGATGATGAACCGCCACGACAGCTGCTGGCGATGGTTCCGGAACCGGAACGACAGCCCCTGGTATCCGACTTTACGGCTGTTCAGCCAGGCGGCACCGGGGGACTGGGATGGCGTGGTGATGGCGGTGTGGAAGGCGCTGGCAATAAAGGTGGCAGAGCGGAATTAGGGGGCAGCATCAACATCGATCACCATAGAAACCTTAGTGTGTTCCATTGTGGTTCGATAATATCGCCTTCCTCCCGTCGTATAAATTCTAACTCCAACAGCCGATCATTTTCGTCGGCATATAAAACAACCTCAATTTCAGTATGATCAGCGTCTAGGAGAACGCCTCCAGGCGAATAAGAATGCTGTCCATGATAGGATGGCCTGGCATAGCCATTGATCCTAAATTTTATCACTTCACCATTTGCACGAGTTGACTCAACGACCGCATTTTCCATGTCTTGGATTAATATCTGGCGCTTGCCCGGATCGAGCCTCTCGGCAAATTTCCGAATGATCAACAGCTCTTTGGAACTAAGAGCACGTTCGCTCATGGTCGATATTTTCCCGGTTGGTGACGCTGAGGCCCGTCTCTCGCGTATGAAAAAGCCCCTGGCTGAACCCCGCATCGCGCGGTCCGGCCGGGGGCTTGGAATGGCAAGGCGTTTTACGCGAACTCCGCCAGTTCCGCCTCCAGCCCACGGCTGCGGCAGGCGGCGGTCAGGGTGTTCAGCAGCAGCACGGCGATGGTCATGGGGCCCACGCCGCCCGGCACCGGAGTGATGGCGCCGGCCACGGCGGCCGCCTCGTCATAGGCGACGTCGCCCACCAGGCGGGTCTTGCCGGCGGCAGCCGCCTCGGGATCGCGGGCGGGCACGCGGTTGATGCCCACGTCGATGACCACGGCGCCGGGCTTCACCCAATCACCCTTCACCATCTCCGGTCGGCCGACGGCGGCCACCAGGATGTCGGCGGTGCGGCACAGGGCGGGCAGATCGGCGGTGCGGCTGTGGGCGATGGTGACGGTGCAGTCGGCCTGCAGCAGCAGCTGGGCCATGGGCTTGCCCACTATGTTGGACCGGCCCACCACCACGGCGTGCTTGCCCTTCAGGCTGCCCAGATGGTCCTTCAGCATCATCAGGCAGCCCAGCGGCGTGCACGGAACCATGCCGGGCAGACCCACCGCCAGGCGTCCGGCGTTGACCACGTGGAAACCGTCGACATCCTTGTTGGGGTCGATGGCGCCCAGGACGGCGTTGCTGTCGATATGGGCCGGCAGGGGCAACTGCACCAGGATGCCGTGGATGGCGGGATCGGCGTTCAGGCTGTGCACCAGGGCCAGCAGATCTTCCTGCGTGGTGCTGGCCTCCAGCCGGTGGGTGACGGAGTGCATGCCGGCGGCGTGGGTCTGTTCGCCCTTGTTGCGGACATAGACCTGGCTGGCCGGATCCTCGCCCACCAGCACCACGGCCAGGCCGGGCTTCAGCCCGTGACGGGTGATGAGGTCGGCGACCTTGGCGCCGATGCGTTCGCGCAAGGCCGCAGCGAATGCCTTACCGTCGATGATGTGCGCCATGACCTGTTCCTCCGCCAGCGAAACCTGAGAATTGCGCGGGACATTAGCCGCAGCGCACTGCGCCGCCAATCCCTTGGGCTCAAAAGCCTTCCGAACCCTGCCATGCAGCACCGTCGGTCCCCCCGGTGCCGTGACAAGGCTGCCGCCAGGCGTTTTTATATTTGACGTATAAATTCATATTTGATGTGCTGGTCACCAGCCGGGCCACATGCCGGCCAAAAGAACACCCTGGGAGGGGACATGTCGGACGGCCGCGCGCATCCGCATCAGCACCAAGCCACAAAACCGAAATGGGCGATTCCCATCGCCCTGATCGTCAGCCTGTTTTTCCTGTGGGGCGTGGCCAACAACCTGAACGACGTGCTGATCGCGCAGTTCCGCAAGGCCTTCGATCTTCAGGATTGGCAGTCCGGTCTGGTGCAATCCGCCTTCTACCTGGGCTATTTCTTCTGCGCCATGCCGGCGGCCCTGTTCGCCCGGCGCTACGGTTACAAGGCCGCCATTGTCCTCGGGCTGGCGCTCTACGGCATCGGTGCGCTGCTGTTCTATCCGGCGGCCGAACTACGGGCGTACAGCGCCTTCCTGGGCGCCCTGTTTGTCATCGCCAGCGGCCTCGCCTTCCTGGAAACCTCCGCCAACCCGCTGATGACCGTGCTGGGCGACCCGGCGGGGGCTGAGCGGCGGCTGAACCTGGCCCAGGCCTTCAATCCCCTGGGCTCCGTTGCGGGTGTCCTCATGGGGCGGCAGTTCATCCTGTCCGGCGTGGAATACACGCCCGAGCAACTGGCCGCCCTATCGCCCGAGGCGCTGGCCCGGTTCCGGGACACCGAGGCCATGGCGGCCCAGTCCTCCTATCTGGTGCTGGGCGTGCTGGTCCTGCTGTGGGCGGTGGTGGTGTTCGCCGTGCGCTTCCCCACCCTGAGCGACGGGCCGGAGGAACGGCCTGAGGAAGGGGTGGATACGGCGGCGGCTGGTGATGGAAGCGGCTTCCGCGGTCTGCTGCGCCACCGCCATTTCCTGTTCGGCGTGGTGGCGCAGTTCTTCTACGTCGGCGCCCAGGTGGGGGTATGGAGCTTCCTGATCCGCTATTCCCAGCACGCCCTGCCCGGCACGGGGGAGAAGACGGCCGCCGCCTACCTCACCCTGTCCCTGGTGGCCTTCATGGCCGGGCGCTTCGCCGGCACCGCCCTGATGGGCCGGATGCCGGCGGAACGGCTGATGGGCGTGTTCGCCGCCATCAACGTCGCGCTGTGCCTGGTGGGAGCGTTTGGCGGCGGCTGGCTGGGGCTGGGCGCCATGATTGCCACCAGCTTCTTCATGTCCATCATGTTCCCCACCATCTTCGCCCTGTCGTTGCGCGGCCTGGGGCCGCTGACCAAGCTGGGCTCGTCTTGGCTGGTCATGGCCATCATCGGGGGCGCCGCCATCCCCGTGGCCATGGGCCGTGTGTCGGACATGACCAGCATCGCCGTCGCCATGGTGGTGCCGGGGGTGTGCTTCGCCGTCGTCGGCGCCTTCAGCCTGGCGGGGCGCACGGCGCCGGTGGGTGGGCGCGATGAGCGGCTGAAGGTCGTGGCCACGCACTGAGGGCGACCGGCATGATCGATGCCCACCAGCACATCTGGCGCCTGGGCCGGCACGGGCACAGCTGGCCCACGCCCGACCTGGCGGTCATCCACCGCGACCATGAGGTAGCGGACCTGGAGGCCCTGGCCGCCCCCCTGGGCGTCACCGGCAGCGTGCTGGTGCAGTCCCAGCCCTGTGACGAGGACACCGACTTCCTGCTGGAGGAAGCGGCGCGCCAGCCCTTCGTCCGGGGTGTGGTGGGCTGGGTTGACATGAAGGCGCCGGACGCGCCAGCGCGCATCGCCGCCCTGGCCGCCCGGCCCAAGATACGCGGCCTGCGCCCCATGCTGCAGTCTCTGCCCGTGGACTGGATCGCCGATCCATCCGTCGATGCCGCCGCCCGCGCCCTTGTGGTGTGCGGCCTGAGCTTCGACGCGCTGGTCCTGCCGCCCCACCTGCCCGCTTTGCTGGACTTCTCCCGCCGGCACCCGGATTTGGCCATGGTGATCGACCACGGCGCCAAGCCCTATATCGCCCGGGGGGAGATCGACGGCTGGGCCGCCGGCATGCGGGGCCTGGCCGCCCTGCCCCAGGTCCACGCCAAGCTGTCCGGCCTGCTGACCGAGGCTGGCGACCGGCCGACGGCTGCCGCCCTGATACCCTACGTGGACGTCCTGCTGGACGCCTTCGGCCCCGACCGCCTGATGTGGGGAAGCGACTGGCCGGTGCTGAACCTGGCAGGCGATTACGCGGGCTGGCTGGCCATGGCGCGCGATCTGGTGCCGGCCGAGGCGCACCCGGCGGTGTTCGACGGCACGGCGCAGCGCTTCTACCGTCTTTAAAGTACCTCCTCCACCAGCCGGGCGCCCCATTCACCCAGGCGCTCGTCCAGGCCGCGATGATGCCATGCCTCGGGGTCTATCGCCCGGGCATGGGTCAGGTCATGCTGGAACATGGCCTCCATCTCCTGCCCGAACCCGGCGCCCAGGACCACGGCGTTGATCTCGTTGTTGAAGGCGACGCTGCGCCAATCGAGGTTGGAGGAACCGACGGTGGACCAGTCGCCGTCGATGACGGCGGTCTTGGCATGCAGGATGGCGTCCGCATACTCGTAAATATGCACGCCGGCGGCCAGCAGGTCGCTGTAATAGCCGCGCCCGGCCATGACCGACAGGGGGCTGTCGCTGGGCCCCGGCACCAGCACGGTGACATCCACGCCCCGCGCGGCCGCCTGCCTCAGTGCCCGGGCCAGGTCCGGCGTCGGCACGAAATAGCCGGTGGTCAGGTGGATGGACTTGCGCGCCAGGGTGATGGCCACCAGCAGGCTGCGGTAGATCAGCGGCCGGCCCTCCGTCGGCGCGCCGCTCAGCGCCTGCAGGACGATGTCGCCCGGCCGGGTTCGTGGGCCCGGCGGCGGCGCGCTCAAGGGTGGGGCGGCGTCGAGCCCCTGGGCCTGGCGCTGCTGGTCCCAGGTGTCCGCGTACAGGCGCTGGAACTCCGCCACCACCGGGCCGGCGATGCGCACATCGGTATCGCGCCAGGGGCGCTGTTCCGGATCCTGGTTTTCGGCGCCCGCGCCGGCGTGATGGCGGCGGTCGTAGACCTCGCTGATGTTCACGCCGCCCACGATGGCGACGGCGTCGTCCACGATCAGCAGCTTGCGATGGTCGCGGCGGTTGACGTCCAGGGTCAGCAACGTCGCGGGGTCGACCGGGTTGAAGACCAGCAGGTTCACGCCGCCCTGGCGCAGGCGCTCGAACACCTCCTTGGGCGTGTCCTGCGAGCCCCAGGCGTCATAGATCAGGTTGACCTCCACCCCTTGCGCCCGCTTGGCCACCAGCTTCTCCGCGAAGCGGGAGCCTTCCACCCCATCGAACTCATAGCTTTCCATGTCGATGCGGGTGCGGGCGCCGTCGATGGCGGCGTCCATGGCGGCATAGGTCTCGGTGCCGCTGCGCAACAGGGTGACGCTGTTGCCGCCGACGAAGGGCGCGCCGCCGATGATTTCCCCCTGCCGGCGCAGCAGATCCAGCCGGCTGGTCGCATCCGCCGTGGCCAGTGCCCGGGCGATGTCGGGGTCGGCCGAGGGCAGCGTGGCGCAGCCGGCGACGCCGCCAACCAAGGCAAGGGCGATAAGGGCGGTTCTGGCGAAGCTTAGGCGAGGCGGCATGGGCCGGATCGTGCCACCGCTGCCGCCATCCGGCCATTGCGACCAGCGGCGGAGCGGGGCCCGATTTCCGGCTTATGCGGGGGATGCGGCGGCTTAGGCCGTCCAGCCACCGTCGATGACATGGATGGCGCCGGTGGTGAAGGATGAGGCGTCGCTGGCCAGGTACAGCGCCAGTTCCGCGATCTCCTCCGCCCGGCCCAGGCGGCCCATGGGCTGGCGGGCGACGAAGGCGGCCTGCGCCGCGGCATAATCGCCGGTGGCGGCCAGGCGTTCATCCAGCGAGGGGGTCTGCACCGTGCCGGGACAGATGGCGTTGCAGCGCACACCCCGGCCCACGAAGTCGGCGGCCACCGACTTGGTCAGGCCGATGACGGCGGCCTTGGTGGCACCGTAGGCGAAGCGGTTGGGCACGCCCTTGATGGAGCTGGCGACCGACGACATGTTGACGATGCTGCCCCCGCCCGCCTCCAGCATGCCGGGCAGAAAGGCGCGGATGGTGCGGACCATGGCCGTGACGTTCAGATCCCAGGAAAAGTCCCAGGCGGCCGCATCGCACTCCAGGATGGTGCCCGCATGGACGAAGCCGGCGCAATTGAACAGCACGTCGATGGGCCCGACCTCCGCCGCGATGGCAGCCACGTCCGCGTCACTGCGCACGTCCAGCCGATGGTGACGGCAGCCCGCGACCTCGGCCAGCTTGTCGGTGTTGATGTCGGTGGCGTGGACGGTCGCCCCCTCCCGCGCGAACAGTTCCGCCGCCGCGCGACCAATGCCTTGCGCAGCCGCCGTCACCAGCGCCGTCTTACCCTCTAGACGTCCCATTAGTGATCTCCTCAAGCAGCCCGCGTGGGCAGGCAGGCGGGGCCCACCGGCTCGAACGATTTGTAGGTCAGGATGAATTCCTGATGGCCCAGGGCCTCGGACACGGTGCGCTCGCCCACCGCCGCCGCCTCGACTAGATCCAGGATCTCGGCCCCCACCTCATCCAGCGTGGCCTTGCCTTCCAGGATGCGGCCGGCGTTCACGTCCATGTCCTCCGACAGCCGGGTATAAGTCTCCGGGTTGGCGCAGACCTTGATGACGGGGGAGATGGCGGAGCCGACGACGGAGCCGCGCCCGGTGGTGAACAGGATGACGTGGCTGCCCGACGCGATCAGCTCCACGATCTCCGCGTTGTCGGAAATGTTGGGGAAACCGAAGCGCGGCTCCCCATCCGGCACCACGTCCATCAGGTACAGTCCACCTGACGGCGGAATGTCGCCCGGCTTGATCAGGCCGCTGATGGGGGAGGAGCCGGACTTGGAATAGGCGCCCATGGACTTCTCTTCCTGGGTGGTCAGCCCGCCCTCGGCATTGCCAGGGGCGAAGCTGCCGAAGCCCATGATGGTGTAGTAGCGCTCCGCCTTCTGCACGCAGGCCTCGATCTCGGCACCCAGTTCCGGCGTCACGGCCCGGTCGGACATGATGCGCTCACAGCCCACCAGCTCGCCCGTCTCCTCGAAGATGCAGGTGGCGCCGGCCTCGACCAGCCAATCGAAGCAGCGGCCGACGGCGGGGTTGGCGGTGATGCCGCTGGTACCGTCGGACCCGCCGCAGATGGTACCCACCACCAGTTCATGCCGGGCCATGGGCCCCACCGGCGTCTGGTCGGCGAGGGCTTTCAGGCGGGCCACGGCGGCACGCCCGGCCTCGATGGTGGCCTTGGTGCCGCCGGCCTGCTGGATGACCAGGGTTTCCACCGGCCGGCCGCTGGCCGCCACCACCTGGCGCAGGGCCTCACGGTTGAAGCTCTCGCAGCCCAGCGACACCAGCAGCACCCCGCCCACGTTGGGATGGGTGCACAGCTTGGTCATGATCTGGAAGGCGTAGCTGTTGGGATAGCAGCCGGGGAAGCCGATCAGGTGCACGTCCATGTCGTCGCTGACCGTGACGATACGGCGGGCCACATGGTGGGCGCATTCCACCAGATAGGCCACGACCACCACGTTGCGGATGCCCTTGCGCCCGTCGCTTCTGAGAAACCCACGCATCTCCGCCATATCAGTGGCCCCCTTCGCTGCCGCCGACCACCTGTCGTGTATGGCTGGCGATGTAATCGCTTTTCATGTTGTGCATGTGGACATGGCCGCCGACGTCCACCGCGGCGGTCATGGAGCCGATGGGCGCGCCGTATTTCAGCACCTTGTCCCCCGCCGCCAGGGTGCGGCGGGCCAGTTTATGGCCCACGGTCACGTCCTGGGCGGCGGTGACGGGCGTGCCGTCGATTTCCAGGGCGTCGCCGGCGCGGATGGCGGCGCGGACCACCAGCACGTTGTCATCCGGATGCAGCAGGATGAGAGGAGAGATGGGCGTGCTCATGCGGCTTTCGTTGTGTTGGGAGTGGGAACGGGGGCATCCGGATGCAGCAAGCCATCGGCGCCCAGGATCTGCCACAACTCGGGTGGAATGACGGTGTCCATCAGGGCCCGGGTTTGGGCCACCTGTGCCGCATCCGCCATGCCGGGGATGACGCTGGCCACCACCGGGTGTGCCAGGGGAAACTGCAAGGCCGCCGCGGCCAAAGGCACGTCGAAGCGGTCGCAAGCCGCTTCCAGCCGGCGCACGCGGTCGATGATGGCGGCGGGCGCCGGCTGGTAATTGTAGTACAGCGGGGCCGCACCCTGGGTGCCGTTCACCAGAATGCCGGAATTGTAGGGGCCGCCGACGATGACCTTCACCCCGCGCGCGGCGCAGGCGGGAAAGAAGGCGTCCAGCGCCGTCTGTTCCAGCAGGGTGTAGCGGCCGGCCAGCAACACGACGTCGAAGTCGGCATGGCTCATCGCCTCCAGGCACACCTGCCACTCATTGACGCCCAGGCCGATGGCGCGCACCGCCCCCTGGTCCCGCAGTTCCCGCATGGCGCGGTAGCCGCCGTCCAGGAAACGGCGGAAATGAACGGCGTGGTCGTCACCATGGGTGACGGTGCCCAGGTCATGGGCCAGCAGCAGGTCGATGCGGTTCCGCCCCAGCCGCCGCCGGCTTTCGGCGTAGGAACGCATGACGCCATCATAGCTGTAGTCGAACACGGGCTCATACGGGGCGGCGTCGGCGAAGCCGTGCCTCACCGGGCCCGCGCCCGCGCCAACCGGCACCAGCACCCGCCCCACCTTGGTGGAAACCACCAGCTCTTCACCGGGGTCCAACTCTGCCAGCACGGCACCCAGGCGGCTCTCGCTGAGGCCAAAGCCGTAATGGGGTGCTGTATCCAGGTAGCGGATGCCGGCCGTCACTGCCGCCGTCACGGCGGCCCGGGCCGCTTCCTCCGCCACCGGCTGGTACAGGTTGCCGATGGCCGCGGCGCCGAAGCCCAGCGGGGGCAAGGGCGGGCATGCCGGGGTGAATGAAGAGAATGCGTCCATGGCGGCCTTCCCGGGGGGCGGGGCGATTTTCAATTCATATACGAAATCACCTTCCGCATATAAAATCATCGGCCACAGTCCGTAAGTCAAGACGCCTCACGCCATCTCTTGCCCGGCGGGCGCCCTGATGGCATAGCCGGAGAGCCGCAAACCCAGCCCTCAGGCCCAGGCCGGATTATCCATGCCCCCCCTTCCCGATGATACCGTGCCCGACCTCGACACCCCCGATGACCTCACGGCCGACGGTGCGGCGGAAACCGTGCGCAAGTACCGGGCGCCCGCCTTGGAGAAAGGGCTGGACATCCTGGAGTTGATGGCCAGCCACGGCGCGCCCATGACGCCGTCGCAGATTTCCGCCCGGCTGGGCCGCTCGGTCAGTGAGCTGTTCCGCATGATCCAGGTGCTGGAGTTCCGGGGCTATATCGCGCCGGCGGCGGCGGCCGATGGCTATGAGCTGACCAACAAGTTGTTTACTCTGGGCATGGCGCGGGCGTCGGTGCGCACCCTTCTGGAGGCGGCCCTTCCCCTGATGCGCGAGCTGGCGCTGGCCATCGGCCAATCCTGCCACCTGGCGGTGGCTTCGGACGACCAGATGGTGGTGGTGGCGCGCATCGAGAACCCGGGCCACCTGGGTTTCTCCGTGCGTCCCGGCTATCACCGCAGCTTGGTGGAGGCTACGTCCGGCATGGTGCTGTACGCCTTCCAGCCGCCTCACACCCAGGCCCTGTGGCGCGCCATGCTGGAACGCGCCGTGGGGCCGGAACGGGTGGCCCCCTTTGCCGCCCGCGCCGATGCCGTGCGCGCCCAGGGTTATGCCCAGGCCGCCAGCGACTACGCCCTGGGGGTCATGGACCTGTCCGCCCCGGTCATCGGTGGCACCGGGGCGGCGGTGGCGGCCCTGACCGTGCCCTTCATGCAGCATACACCCCAGGTCCGTTCCCTGGCGGAAACCATAGGCATGGTGCAAGCCACCGCCCGGCAGATCGCCCTTGACCTCACGGAACGGGCCTGAACCGACCCGCACGGGATGGCCGGCATGCACGCGCCCAGGGCTGTGACAGGGCCATGGTTTATGCTAGACCCGGGCAACTTCCTTCCAAATAACACCCGCATGCCTTGAGGAATCGTTCGCCGTGACGTCGCAGCCGACCCCCGCCCCCCACAGCCCCTACGTCCTGGTGCTGACCTGCCCCGACGTGAAGGGTGTGGTGGCCGCCGTCTCCAGCTATCTGGCCGACAACGACGCCTCGATCACCGAATCCAATCATTTCAACGACCAGCTGACCAACAGCTTTTCCATGCGCACGGCCTTCCGGCCGGATGGCCCGGGATTCCCCGACCCGGACAGCCTGCGCCAGGGCTTTCAGTTGATCGCCCGCCGCTTCCGCATGGATTGGCAGTTGGTGGACATGACGGTGAAGCCCAAAGTGGTGATCGCCGTGTCCAAGTTCGGCCACTGCCTTTACGACCTGCTGCACCGCGCCCGCTCCGGCTCCCTGCCCATCGACATCCCGGCCGTCATCTCCAACCACGACGACATGCGCTCCTTCGTGGAATGGAGCGGCATCCCCTATCACCACCTGCCGGTGAAGGGCGATAAGACGGCGCAGGAGGCCGCGTTCATGGACGTGGTGAATCAGGCCGGTGCCGACCTGGTCGTGCTGGCCCGCTACATGCAGATCCTGTCGGCTGACCTCTGCGGCCAACTGGCGGGCCGCTGCATCAATATCCACCATTCCTTCCTGCCCAGCTTCAAGGGCGCCAAGCCCTACCACCAGGCCCACGCCCGTGGCGTGAAGCTGATCGGCGCCACCGCCCATTATGTGACCACAGACCTGGATGAAGGCCCCATCATCGAACAGGGCATCGAGCGGGTGGATCACACCCAGACGCCGGAAGACCTGGTGGATATCGGCCGTGACATCGAATGCGCCGTCCTGGCCCGCGCCGTGCGCTGGCACATCGAGCGCCGCATCCTGGTGACGGGGCAGAAAACCATCGTGTTCAGCTGAACGAAAAGGGTGGGACAGCCAGCCAGCCGTCCCGCCCTTAGACTTCAGGCGCCACTACGGTCAGCGCGGCGTTACGCTGGTGCTGGTCGATGTGCCGCCCGAGGCGTTCACCTTGGCCGATGCGCCCCCGGCGGACACGCTGTCCTGGCTCTGGACCCTGGCATGGTCGTTGGCGGACACGCCGGACTTGCCGGCCGAGACATCAGCGCCGCCGGTGGTGCCGGCCGACACGCCGGCACCACCGTTCAGCAGCGTCGGAGCTTTGGCGGCGCCCACGGCCGTGGTGCTCGTGCTGCCGGTGGTCTGGGTCGTACCGGCGGCGGTACCGTTGGTCACGCCCATGGCGCCGGCGGTGGTGCCGTTCTCGACCTCCTGGGTGGTGGCCGCGGCGCTGGCGGCGGTACTGCCGGCCGCGTTGGCGTTCGCCTTGGCGGCATCGGTGGCGGCATTGGTGGTGTCCTGCGCCGTCACGGCGGCGCTGTCCCTCACCTGGCCGGCGGCGGCGGTGCCGCTGGCGGCGCGGGGGACGGCCTGGGCGTTCAAGCCGGCCATCGCATTCTGCTGGGCGCCCAGGTTGGCGCCGGTGGCGGTGTTCAGGGTGCTGCTGACGCCACCGGTCACGGCACCGGTGGCATGGCCGCCGATCAACTGCGCGTTGGCGGCGCCGGCCAGCAGGGCGGCGACAGCCACGCCGCTCAGGAGAAGACGGGTATTCATGGTGTTCCTCCGTATCGCAGTGCGGCAAGCGCCTTCAAATTTTCCGCGCCTGCCCTTGCTACAGAGGCCAGTTCATTACCCAATGATGGCGGCAATTTGGCAAGGGAATGGATTCAATTGGCCTAATGCGAAAGCCGTAAAGGCTCAGAAATTTAAAATATTCCTCTCTCTATTAAAAATGAAATTGATCTTCTATCCACCCACACACTTCCGGAATTTATGAGAATTTTTCAAAGACATGGCCGTGAGAAAGGGCGGGACGTCCCGGGGACATCCCGCCCTGTTTTCGCCGGTCGCAAGGACCGGTCACACCAACGGCGCTCAGCGCGGCGTGCTGGTGGTGGTGGTGGTGGTCGTGGTGCTGGTGTTGCCGTAGCCATCCGTCTGGGTCGACTGGCGCTCCACCACGCTGCCGTCCGGCGTCTCCACCTTGCTGCCGCTGCGCGTGACCTTGGTGCCGTCCGGATAGGTCGTGGTGGTGGTGCGGGATTTGGTGACGCGATCGGCATCGGAACCCGTGACCGAACTGTAGGAGGTCTCGGTCGATTGGGTGGTACCGGGCGCCATCATGTCGGGCGCGGGCGGCTGCACCGTGGTGGTTTCGGTGGTGGTGGTGCGGGACTGGGCCACCGGCACCGCGCTGGTGGTGACGGTGCGGGTGGTGGTCGTTTCGGACTGGGCGCAAGCCGCACCAGCCAGCAGGCTCGCCAGGGCCGCGCCAGTCAAAAGAAGACGGGTGCTCATGACACTTCCTCCATTGTGCGTTTCCGGTGGGCGCATTGGATTGAGTTGCCGCGCCCGCCTTGCTACGAAATTGAATTTTATTTCTGAATATGGCTGGATTTCGGTGTGTAATAGGAATGTTTTTGTCATTAATCATTAGAAATATTCGAATGAATTACATCATTATTTAAACCATAAAGACAAATAAGGGCATGGCATCGTCGGGATGCCTTGCCCTTATTTTCCGTCAGGCCGGTGGGGTGGCGCCATCCACCCCCCGATTATCGTCAACGCGGCGTGCTGGTCGTCGTGGTGGTGCTGGTGGAATTGCCATAGCCGTCGGTCTGGGTCGACTGATGCTCCACCGTGCTGCCGTCCGGGGTTTCCACCTTGCTCTTGCTGCGCGTGGACTTGCTGCCGTCCGGGTACGTTGTGGTCGTGGTCTTCGACTTGGCCGTGCGGTCATCGTCCGACCCGGACTGGGAGCTGTAGGTCTCGGTCGACTGGGTGGTACCGGGCATGGCCGCATCCATGGCCGCATCCGACGCCGCATCGGGGGCCGGAGGCTGCTGCGTGGTGGTTTCCGTGGTGGTGGTGCGCGACTGGGCCACAGGAACGGCGGTGGTCGTCGTAGTGCGCGAGGTCGTGGTTTCGGACTGGGCGCACGCCGCACCGGCCAGAAGGCTGGCGAAAGCCGCGCTGCTCAGAAGAAGACGGGTATTCATGGTTATTCCTCCGTATTTGCGTACGGCGGGCATCACATGAAACGATGCGCCTGCCTGTTACCGACTAGAGTTCAGCCCCGTAATATGGCCGGAATTTGGCAATAATTGCAGCTCTATTTGCTTAACTCCTTCGCTGATTACGGTGTATTTTAAAATGGATAGGAAAATCGGTGGGCGGCATATACTCCTCATGCCGCCCGAACCAAGCATTCATCACTTAGCCATCATGGATAGACAGCAGTCAGCCATTCGGCCAAGAGCGCCGGCTTTTCCTGACCTTCGATTTCAATGGTGACGGTGCGGGTCAATACCCAGCCGCCGCCCTTTTCCTCAACCGAATCCAGGGTCTGGCGGCTGCGCAGGCGCGACCCTGCCGGCACCGGCGCCAGGAAGCGGATCTTGTTGAAGCCATAGTTCACGCCCTTGCCGGCGTCCCGCACCTCCAGCGTCTGATAGCTGAAGGCGGCTAGCAACGACAGGGTGAGGAAGCCATGGGCGATGGTGCCGCCCAGGGCCGCCGTGGCACGCGGCACGTCGATATGGATCCATTGATGGTCGCCGGTGGCGTCGGCGAAACCGTTGATGCGGTCCTGATCCACCACCACCCAGTCGGAGTAGCCCAGGTCCCGTCCCACCAGGGTGGGCAGGTCGGCCATGTCCACGGTCAGCATTCTGTTTCCCTCCTCGTTGTTGGCGCAGCAAGAGGTATCCCGTGACACGGGGGGTCCCGCACGCGGTGGCAGGATGCCAAATTGGCGGGGCAAGGGCACGGACTATGCAATTCCCCAGGCGTACCGTTCGCCTACCATAAGCGTCCTCCTCCTCTGCGGCCCCGCCTTTGGCCCGCCCTGACCAACGGACCATCCATGACCGCCACCGCCTTGCCCGACGATGTCGCCCCGGACGAGCGGGAGCCCGGTCGGTCGGTGTGGGCGGAGTTCCGCCGGGGGCTCGCCGCCATGGCGCCCATTCTGCTGGGCGTGGCGCCCTTCGCCCTGGTGCTGGGCTCCCAGGCCGCGATGAAGGGCCTGAGCCCGCTGGAAGTGGCGCTGATGTGCGGCCTGAACTTCGCCGGCGGGTCGGAGTTCGTGGCCATCGAGCTGTGGCGCAGCCCGCCGCAGATCGCGCTGATCGCCGGCATGACCCTGCTGGTCAACTGCCGCCACCTGCTGATGGGGGCGTCATTCGCCCCGCATCTGCGGCGCCTGCGCCCCTGGCAGGCGGCGCTGGTGCTGTTCGTCATGGCCGATGAGACCTGGGCGCTGGGCATGGACGATGCCCGCCGCCGCATGGCCGTCACCGGCCGGCCGGGCATCAGCCTGCCTTACTATGCCGGCCTCGCCGTCTCCCTCTACATTGCCTGGGTGGCGGTGACGGTGCTGGGGGCGGTGGTGGGGCCGGTGCTGGGCAACCCCCACGCCTATGGCTTCGACATGGCCTTCACCGCCGTCTTCCTGGTGCTGATCCGCGGCATGTGGAAGGGCTGGCGCCGCGCCCTGCCCTGGCCGGTCAGCCTGGGCGTGGCCGCTGTCACCCATCTGGCGGTGCCGGGCGCCTGGTACGTGCCGGCCGGCACGCTGGCCGGCCTGGCCGTCGCCTATTTCGTTGCCGGCACCGAAACCCGGGAGGCCGCGTCGTGAGCGACTTCGCCCGCTATCTCACCTTGGACGTACCGTCCCTGCTGGCCATCCTGGCCATGATGGCGGTGACCTACGCCACCCGCGTCACGGGATACCTGGTACTGCGCAACCGCGCCCTCAGTGCCCGCGCCACCGCGGTGCTGGAGGCGGTGCCGGGCGCCGTGCTGATCTCCGTCATCGCGCCGGCCTTAACCACCACCAATCCGGCGGACCTGCTGGGCCTGGCGGTGACCCTTGCCATGGCCTGCCGCTTCCCCATGCTGCCCACCGTCATCGTCGGCGTGGCCGTCACAGCCCTGTTGCGCCATGTGCTATGAAGTGGGGCGGCCGTCGCTAAACGGTTGAACCCCAACCGCGTCGTTGGCATCCTTCCCGCCCAAGGCCTAAGGGGGAAAAGCATCATGATCGAACTCGTCATCGACCAGCGGCGGCGCGACTTGGGCGGGTTCGAGGTCGGGCGCATCCTGCCCGTGGCCCAGCGCCGCCATGTCGGCCCCTTCGTCTTCTTCGACCACATGGGCCCGGTGGACTTCCCCAAGGGCATCCCGCTGGAGCGGGACGTGCGCCCGCACCCGCACATCGGCCTGTCCACCGTCACCTACCTGTTTGATGGTGAGATCATGCACCGCGACAGTGTGGGCTCCGAACAGGCCATCCGCCCGGGCGAGGTCAACTGGATGACCGCCGGCAGCGGCATCACCCATTCCGAGCGCTTCGAAAAGGCCCGGGCCGAGGGCGGCGCCCTGCACGGCATCCAGGCCTGGGTGGCTCTGCCGGAGGCGGATGAGGAGACCGACCCCAGCTTTCATCATTACGGTGCGGACGACCTGCCCACCTATGAGCATGGCGGGCTGTGGGCCCGGCTGGTGGCGGGTGAGGCCTTCGGCGCCAAGGCCGGGGTCAAGACCCACTCCCCCCTGTTCTATGTGCACTGGGTGCTGCAGCCCGGCACCAAGGCGCAGCTGCCGGCCGAGTATCCGGAGCGCGCAGCCTATGTCGCCGTCGGCTCGGTGGAGGTGGAAGGCAGGACGGTGGAGGCCGGCCACATGCTGGTGTTCGCCCCCGGCCAGCCGGTGCTGTTCACCGCCGTCACCCCTGCGGTGGTCATGCTGCTGGGCGGGGAGCCGCTGGGCGACCGCTATATCGACTGGAACTTCGTCTCCTCCCGCAAGGAGCGGATCGAGCAGGCCAAGGCCGACTGGCGCGCCGGCCGCATGAAGCTGCCGGACCTGGACGACAAGGAATTCATTCCGCTGCCATAGTCCGCACGCTTGACGGAAGCTAAAATGAGAGATTATTTGAACGATTACCCAAACGTATTGTACGTACTGCGCCTGAATGTCTCTGCGTCGGCTCCTATTGATCGCGGAAAAAGGGATAAGTTTTGCTTCATGGCGGACAAAAGCAATGTAAAATTTGGATCGGCTAGAAGTTTTATAGAAAGAACAAAAAATTACAAATATGTATTTAATGAAAGAGAGCAAGAAGAAAAATTATTCGATATTTTTCCCCTTTTGTCAATATGTTCCATTGAAAACGCCAGAAGAATTGAGAAAATTATATTAGGAAAATTTGAATGTTATAGAGTCTATTATAGCAGTCTTCATAATAAAAGGTCATGCACGCTAGAGTGGCTTCATAGTCCTGTGACCGCAGAGGATGTGGCTCGGGTTTCTAGAGAGGTCGCGCAAGAGTTTGGAGTTGGCAAAGAACTATTTGGAATGAATAATTTGCTCGGCGAATTTCCCAACGTATAAGTTTTAATATTCACAAACGTACCGCACTGACGACGATACCGTCCTCATCGGCGTAGAGCCAGGCGCCGGGCGTGAACTGCGCGCCACCGAAGGATAGGGGCACGTCCACCTGGCCGGCGCCGGTCTTGGTGCTTTTCTTCGGGTTGGTGCCCAGCGCCTTGATGCCGAGGTCGATGTGGGCCAGGGCCACGCTGTCGCGCACGGCGCCCCACAGCACCAGGCCGGCCCAGCCGTGCTTGAACGCCAGGCCGGCGATGACGTCGCCCACCAGGGCGGTGCGCAGCGAGCCGTGGCCGTCCACCACCAGGACGGCACCCTCGCCCGCCTCGGACAGCGTATGCTTCAGCAGGGCGTTGTCCTCATGGCAGCGCACGGTCCGGATGGGCCCGTGGAAGGAAGCCCGCGCCCCGAAGGAGCGGAACTGGATCTCGCAGCTTTGCAGGCTGTCCTCATAAGCATCGACCAAGTCGGCGGTGCGATGGGTCATGCCACCCCTCCCTTCCCTGCCAAGGTTTCTCCTTATCCTAGCGCATTTTGGCCGGCACGGCAGCGGCGAGGATGGAACCGTGACCACACTCTTAAGTGACTACATGGATGTGTATACTGCAGCGGTAAGGTCTGGTGCCGGATTTGGAAATCAAGGCCGGCGCTGGACCAGGAACGGTGGGGAATTTCCGTGGCTTATTCCATCTATGTCTTGGTGGTGCTGGTGCTGGCCTATGTGCTGGCCTTCATCGACCGCCAGATCCTGACCTTACTGGCGGTGCCGATGAAGGCCGATCTGGGCCTCAGCGACCTGCAGCTCAGCCTGCTGCAGGGCTTGTCCTTCGCCCTGTTCCTGGCCATTGGCGGCCTGCCCATCGGCCGCCTGGTGGATCGGCGGCGGCGCACGGCGGTGCTGGCCGCCGGCGTCGCGGCTTGGAGCCTGTTCACCGCGGCCTGTGGCTTAGCGCGATCCTTTCCAGCCCTGTTCGTGGCGCGCGTGGGCGTGGGCTTTGGCGAGGCGACCATGGTCCCCTCGGCCTACTCCCTGATTGGCGACCTGTTCCACGGCCGGCGCCTGGGCCTGGCCATCGGCTTGTACAACATGGGCCCCTATGTGGGCGCCGGGCTGGCCCTGATCCTGGGCGGACTGGTGCTGCACCATCTGCCGCCGGATGTCGTGCTCCCCCTGCTGGGCAGCCTGCGCGGCTGGCAGGTGGTGTTCCTGCTGCTGGGGCCCGTGGGCCTGCTGATGGCGCTGTGGGTCGTCACCGTGCGGGAACCGGAAAGAACGGGCGCCGGGGCGCACACCGCGCCCAACTGGGCCGAGGTGCGGGCCTACTACCGCGCCCATGGCGTCAACGCCCTGATGGTCAACCTGGCCGGCACCTTCGCCGCCATGGCGCTGTACAGCCTGGGTGCCTGGCTGCCGCATCTGCTGGCCCGCATCCACCACATGAAGCCGCTGGACATCGGCCAGGGCATGGGCTGGCGCCTGATGGTGTTCGGCGCCGGCGGCGCCTTGCTGGCCGGCATCCTGGGTGACCTCCTGCGCCGACGGGGCTTGGTCCAGGGACGCCTGGTCGTGATGATCGCCGGTGCCGCCGCGTCTTGCCTGCTGCTTTACCCCGCCCTGCGCGCGCCAGACGGCGCCGGCGCGCTGGCATGGCTGGGGCCGCTGATCGGCTGCATGACCCTGGCCATCGGCTCCAGCCCCCCGGCCTTGCAGGAGATCACCCCCAACCGCCTGCGCGGGTTCCAGCACGCCGTGGCGGCACTGATCGCCACCCTGCTGGGCCTGGGTGCGGGCCCGTCAGTTGTGGCCCTGGTGACGGACAAGGTGCTGCGCGACGAAAGCCGGCTGGACCTGTCGCTGCTGCTGACCCTGCCCGCCATGCTGGGCATCTGCATCCTGCTGGCGCTGATCGTGTGCCGCCGCTACGCCGCCAGCCTGGCGGCCATGGCGTCAACCGGTGAAACGGTGCCAACCGCCGGCCTTTCCCTTTCGGGGGCAAGCGGAAACGCCACAACCTGAGAAATCTATTTTTGTAGGAAGCTCCCGCAAAAAGATGTATGAGGAGGAATATCGCTTATGCGCGCATAGGTTGTCGCGCCAGCCCTGGAGAAGAGCATGTACAACACCGCCACCTTCCCTGTGCCGGACGGCACCACCATCAAGATCAACGGCTTCACCAATTCCGGCTATTGGGCCCAGCGCATCGTGATCGAGGTCACGGGCCAGGCGCCCATCACCTGGAACGGCACCGGCGCCCAGAACAACAAGCTGGTGGGCCAGGTGGTGATCCCGCCCGGCAACGGCCGGCAGGTCAGCATCACCATGTCCTATGATCCGGGCGGCGGCTTCGCCCCTTCCACCGTCGTGAAGATCCCCTTCGATGATCCCAGCCTGACCGGCTTCGTCATCGGCGGCCAGGACGCCGGCGGCCGCCCCAATGGCCCTGCCAGCTGGAACACGGTGGCCTTCGTCTATTGGGCCAAGGGCTATTAAGGCGGCGCTCGCTCCGGCGGACGCAGTGGCGTCCTACAGCGGCATGAGGCTTGTGCCCTCATGCCGCTGACAAAGGTGTCAGGCCGCTTCGCGGTTCTGCGCCAGGCGGTCCAGCAGGGCGTCCTGCTGGTCGATCAGTTCCTGTGGCGTGTCGCCACCGAAGCGGCCGAACAGCTCCGACTGGTCACGCAGTTCCGTTTCAGCCTCCACGTCGTTCACCGCCATGACGGCGTCGAACTGGTCGCGACCGAAGTCCAGGCCGGTCCAGGTCAGGTCCTCATAGCGTGGCGTCAGGCCGAACAGGTTCTCTTCCGTTTCCACGGCGCGACCGCGCACCCGGTCCACGATCCACTTCAGCACCCGCATGTTGTCGCCGAAGCCCGGCCAGGCGAACTTGCCGTCCTGGTCCTTGCGGAACCAGTTGACGCGGTAGATGCGCGGCAGGTCATTGATCTTGTTGCCCATGTCCAGCCAGTGGCGCCAGTACTCCGCCATGTTGTAGCCGCAGAAGGGCAGCATGGCGAAGGGATCGCGGCGAATGGCGGCTTGGCCCACGGCGGCGGCGGTCGCCTCCGACCCCAGGGTCGCCGCCCAGTACACGCCCTCGTTCCAGCCGCGGGTCTCGAACACCAGGGGGAAGGTGCGCGACAGGCGGCCACCGAAGATGAAGGCGCTGATGGGCACGCCGGCCGGGTCTTCCCAGGCCGGATCGATGCTGGGGCATTGGCTGGCCGGGGCGGTGAAGCGGGCGTTGGGATGCGCCGCCTTGCGGCCGCTGGCGGGCGTCCAGTCCTTGCCCTCCCAGTCGATCAGGTGGGCCGGCGGCGTCTCGGTCAGGCCTTCCCACCACACGTCGCCGTCATCGGTCAGGGCGCAGTTGGTGAAGATGACGTTGGCGTGCAGGGTCAGCAGGGCGTTGGGGTTGGACTTCAGGCTGGTGCCCGGCGCCACGCCGAAGAAGCCAGCCTCCGGATTGATGGCGCGCAGGGTGCCGTCAGGCGCCGGCTTGATCCAGGCGATGTCGTCGCCGATGGTGCGCACCTTCCAGCCGTCGAAGGCGGCCGGCGGCACCATCATGGCGAAGTTGGTCTTGCCGCAGGCCGAGGGGAAGGCCGCCGCGACATAGGTCTTCTCGCCCTCCGGGCTTTCCACGCCCAGGATCAGCATGTGCTCGGCCAGCCAGCCCTCCTCGCGCCCCAGGGATGACGCGATGCGCAGCGCGAAGCACTTTTTGCCCAGCAGGGCATTGCCGCCATAGCCGGAGCCATAGCTGATGATCTCATGCGTCTCGGGGAAGTGGACGATGTACTTGTGCCGGGCATTGCAGGGCCAGGCCACGTCATTCTGGCCGGGGGCCAGGGGCGCGCCCACGGAATGCAGGCACTTCACGAAACCACCGTCACCCAGCTGGCGCAGCACCGCCTCGCCCATGCGGGTCATGATGCGCATGTTCACGGCGACATAGGGGCTGTCGGACAGCTGCACGCCGATGTGGGAGATGGAGGAGCCCAGGGGGCCCATGCTGAAGGGCACGACATACAAGGTGCGGCCGCGCATGCTGCCCTTGAACAGGCCCTGCAGCGTTTGGCGCATTTCGGCGGGATCGGCCCAGTTGTTGGTCGGGCCGGCCTCTTCCGACGTCGGGGTGCAGATGAAGGTGCGATCCTCCACACGGGCGACGTCGCCGGCGTCGGACCGGCAGAGGAAGGAATTGGGCCGCTTGGCCGGGTTCAGGCGGATGAAGGTGCCTTGGGCCACCATCTCTTCGCACAGCCGGTCATATTCCTCCTGGCTGCCGTCGCACCAATGGACGGCCGCCGGCTGGCAATGGGCGACAACCTCATCAACCCAGTCCAGCAGGGCCTGGTTGGTCGTGGGCGCGCCGGTGGCGCCACTCAGGGGGGAGCCGGTCAGGGCGGAGGACGTCGTGACGGAGCTGCTCATGGAAATATTCTACCTTTCGATCCGCGAAACCGCTGGCGGTTGGCCCGGTGCCGTCCCGGCCTGCCTGGCCCGGAAGGGGGCGCCGGCCATCAACGGAAGCGTCAGGTTCGCAGCATCGTTCCCGGGGGCCGGCAGGGTGTGGGCACAGCCGATGGCAAATGATGCCGCGCCGCTTCCATCGGCGCAGACGGTCATGATTGGTATGGGGCGTTGAAGGGCGCGATGGCCGACCGTTGACAGGTCAACTATATGCGCATGCCTCCCTGGCACCGGACAAGCCGGGTGCGGCAGGGCGATCGCCCCGCGGACGGGATCGTCGACGGATTCCGTGGGTAAAGGTCATTGTGCGCTACTCCCCGAAGTTGAGTACGGGTGGGCCGGTCTTCGCCGCCAGCTCCACCCTCAAAACATGGCCGGCCCTGTCGCCGGGCGCGTGCCTGTTCCATCTTCTACCGCCCCGCCACCGGATGTCCAGTGGCTTGGCTGTGTCAACGGCGGTCATACCGGTTGGGAAGGCCGGCCGCCTTTATCCAAGGTATTAACATCATGGCGTGTCCGCCAGCATCCGCACCGTCACCGGATCACGCCGGTAAACCATGAGGACGGATAGCAAACCGCAGAGGGCGGCGGCGGCCATCCACAGGCCGGGCGCGGCCCTGTCGTCCGTCAGATCGATCAGCCAGGTCGATACCAGCGGCGTGAAGCCGCCGAACAGCGCCGTCGCCAGGCTGTAGGCCAGGGAGAACCCCACCGTCCGCACCTCCGGGGGCATGACCTCCGTCAGCGCCACCAGGGCCGCCGCATTGTAACTGGCGTAGAGGAAGGACAACCACAGCTCGGCCACCAGCATGGTGCCGAAGCTGACGTCATGGACCAGCCAGTTCAGCACCGGATACGCCGTCAGCATGGCCAGGATGGTGAAGGCCATCAGCAGAGGCCGGCGGCCCACCTTGTCGGACAGCGCCCCCATCACCGGCAGCCAGATGAAATTGGACAGGCCGACGCAAAAGGTGAGCAGCAGGCTTTGCCCGGCATCGAGCTTCAGCACGCTTTTGCCATAGGTCGGCGCATAGACGGTGATGAGGTAGAAGGACACCGTGGTCATCACCACCATCATCATGCCGGCCAGCACCAGCCGCCAGTTCGCGGCGATGGACCGGACGATCTCCCGAAAGGTGGGACGATGCCGCCGGTGCTGGAATTCCGCCGTCTCCTCCAGCGAGCGGCGGATGACGAAGATCACCGGCACGATCAGGCAGCCGATGAAGAAAGGTATGCGCCAGGCCCAGTCGTGGATTTGCTCCGGCGTCAAAATCCGGCTCAGCCCATAGCCGATGAGGGCAGCGGCCATGATGGCCGCCTGCTGGCTGGCGGATTGCCAGCTGACGTAAAAGCCTTTGCGGCCCGGCGTGGCCATTTCCGACAGGTAGACAGAGACGCCGCCCATCTCCACGCCGGCGGAGAAACCCTGCAGCAGACGGCCGATCAGCACCAGGGCGGGGGCCAGCAGCCCGATGCTGGCGTAACCTGGCACGAAGGCGATCAGCACCGTGCCCAGCGCCATAATGGCCAGCGTCACCACCAGGCCCTTGCGGCGCCCGATCCTGTCGATGTAGCTGCCCAGGATGACGGCCCCCACAGGCCGCATCAGGAATCCGGCGCCAAAGGTGGCGAAGGTCAGCATCAGCGACGCGGTGTCGTCGCCGCTGGGGAAAAACGTGCTCGCGATATAGGGCGCGTAGAAGCCGTAAAGGAAGAAATCGAACATCTCCAGGAAGTTGCCACTGGTCACACGCAGCACTGTGGCCAGCCTGGACGGCTGCTTGGCATTGGAACTCGGCATGGAAGCGATCCTCAGCGGGGGGCTGCGGTGGCGGGCACCAGCCCGGATTTGGTGATCAGCGACGCGGCGTCGGGCGAGGACAGGAACGCGGTCAGGTCCTCGGCCGCCTGCGTTTCCCGTGTTCCGGCAACGATGCCGATGGAAAACGGTGTCACCTTCTGCGCCTCATCGGGCAAGGGCCCGACGATGTCGATGCCGGACAGCGGCAATAATTCGCTGATCTGCTGGAAGCCGATCTCCGCCTCGCCGCGGGCGACGACGTTGCCGACCGGCTCCGCCGGGATCATCCGCGCCTTGTCCCTCATGGCGTCGGCGATGCCCAGGCGCTTGAAGAGGACCGTGGACAGGAAGACACCGCTGGCGCTGTCGGAATAGGCGACCGACTTGGCGTCCAGCAGCACCTTCTTCAAGGACGCCACGGTCGAGATGTCCGGATGGGGCGCGCCGGCCTTCACGGCCAGGCCGATCTTGGACAGGGCCAGGACCCGGTGGTCCAGATCCATCACCTGCCCGTCCCGCACCAGCGCTTCAAGGCTGTCGCCCACCATGATGACGACATCGATATCCTGATGCTGGCGCAGCCGATTGGGGATGGCCTCCGGCGTGTCCCCCATGGACGGGCCCCACACCGAGACCAGCGTGTGCCCGGTGCGTTTTTCGAATTCCGGCGCCAGGGCCTTATACGCGGCGGCGAAGCCACCGGAACTGGCGACGTGCAGTTCCGCGGCGTTGGCCGACAGCGGCGACAACGCCAGCAGCAGGGCGAACGCACGCGACATGACGCCGCCCGCGGAACGCGGGACACTTCCGGTCATCACCGTCTCCTCCGGTTTTAATATCGCCGCCATTGTGGAATGCCGGCGACCGGACAGGAATTGCATTTATCTTCTCAATTAATAATGATGGTGCATCAATTGGAGCGCGTGGCATGCGGCTGGATTTCGAGTTTGGGGAGGTGCTGGCCTTCGTCACAGTGGCGCAGACGCTGAACTTCCGCGCGGCGGCGGACAGGCTGCACCTATCCCAGCCCGCCTTAAGCCGGCGGGTGGAGAAGCTGGAGGCGGCGCTGGAGATGCGCCTGCTGGAGCGCACGACGCGCAAGGTGGACTTGACGGAGGCCGGCCGTCAGTTCCTGAACCACGCCGTCGTCATCCTGGAAGAGTTGGAATTAGCACGCGCGAGCATGGTAGAGCGCGCCAGCCGGGCCAAGCAGCTGGTGACGGTGGCCTGCGTGCCTTCCGTGGCCAACCATGTGTTGCCCGGCATCCTGCGCCTATACGCCCAAACCCATCCGGGAGTACGCATCCGCATCATCGATGAAAGCGCCGGCAAGGTGCTAGATGCCGTGATGGGGGGCGAGGCCGATATCGGGATCAGTTTCCTGGGTGCCCAGAACGCGGAGGTGGATTTCATTCCCATCCGCAGCGAACCCTATGTGCTGGCGGTACGCCGGGACCATCCCCTGGCGGCGGCAGCGGCGGCCCGCTGGGACAGCCTGGAGGCCGAACGCCTGATCGCTGTCTCGCTGAACAGCGGCAACCGCATCCTGATCGAGAACGTGCTGGCCGGCCTGCCGCGGCGGCCCACCATCCATTATGAGGCCAATCATGTCGCCGGGGCGCTGGGCCTTGTATCGGCCGGGCTGGGGGTGGCGGTGCTGCCCGCGCTGGCCCTGGCCAACAACGCCTATCCGGGGCTGGTGGGCATACCGATGCGGGACCCTGAACTCAGCCGCACTCTAGGCCTGGTCACCCGCGCCGGCACGCGCCTGAGCCAGCCCGCGTCCGCCCTTCACGACCTGATCTTGCAAAAGATCGGCGAATAACCGCCCCTCAGCCCGCCTTGGCCAGCAGGGCGCGGCCGGCGCGGCTGGCGTTAGGGCGGCCAATGGCGTCGGAGATCCAGCCGCCGATGACGGACAGGGCGTCGAGGTCCACGGCCGTCGACAGGCCCTGCCCTTCCAGCATGTAGACCACGTCCTCCGTCGCCACGTTGCCGGTGGCGCCCTTGGCATAGGGGCAGCCGCCGAGGCCGGCGACGGAGCTGTCGATGACCCGGATGCCTTCATCCAGGCAGGCCAACAGGTTGGCCAGGGCCTGGCCGTAGGTGTCGTGGAAATGCGCGGCCAGCCGAGACACCGGCACCTCTTCGGCCACGCGCCGGATCAGGGCCGCCGCCTTGGCCGGCGTGCCCACGCCGATGGTGTCGCCGAGGGAGATTTCGGCGCAGCCCAGCTCCACCAGGCGGGCCGATACCTCCGCCACCTTGGCGGGGTCGATCGCGCCCTCATAGGGGCATCCCAGCACGCAGGAGACATAGCCGCGCACGGCGATGCCGTTGTCGCGCGCCAGGCGCGTCACGGGGGCGAAGCGGTCCAGGCTCTCGGCGATGGAACAATTGATGTTGCGCTGGGAAAAGGCCTCCGACGCGGCGGCGAAGACGGCGATTTCCGTCACGCCGGCCGCCAGCGCCTGGGTGAAGCCACGCTCATTGGGCACCAGCACGGGGTAGCCGACGCCCGCCTTTCGCTGGATGCGGGCCAGCACGTCGGCCGTGTCGGCCATCTGCGGCACCCATTTGGGCGAGACGAAGGCCCCGGCCTCCACCACCGCCAGGCCGGTGGCCGACAGGCGGTCGATCAGGGCCACCTTGGTGTCGGTGGGCACCAGCGCCGCCTCGTTCTGCAGGCCATCGCGGGGACCGACCTCGACGATACGGATGGCAGGACCACTCATGCCTCATCCCCTTTCACGATGATCAGCTCAGCACCGTCCGGCACCTGGTCGCCCACGGTATAGCGCACGGCTTCCACCGTGCCGGGCCCTTGCGCCTTGATGGTGTGCTCCATCTTCATGGCCTCCAGCACCACCAGGCCCTGGCCCTTCTCCACCCGGTCCCCGGCCGCCACCAGCACGGCGATCACCTTGCCCGGCATGGGCGCCACCAGGCGGCCACCGCCGCCGGCATCGACCACACCAACGTCCAGCGGGTCGATCTGGGTCAGGCGGTGATGTCGGCCGGGGCGGAACAGGTCCAGCTCCCGCGCCCGGCGCGACCACCCGGCCGTCAGGCGGCGCCCGCCGACCTCGGCCACCAGGCGGCCATCCGCCGCGAAGCGGGCATTCCCCGCCAGTTCCTGGCCACTGGGCAGGGTGATGTCGAAGCCGCCATCGCGCCGGCGGCGGGCCCGCACCTCCTGCGGCTCAGCGCCCTCGCGCCCATCGGTGAAGGTCAGGATCTCCGCCACGGCGTCGTTCAGGCGCCAGCTGTCCGCCATGGCCCAGGGGCTCCACGGGTCGTTGGTCCGAGCGGCCGCGGCTGCCGTCTCCGCCTCGCGCTCCAGCAGCACGCCCAAGGCAGCCAGCGCCAGCACGTCATCGTCAGGAGCGGCCGGCGCGGGCAGCAGGTCGGCCTGGTATCGCTCGATGAAGCGGGTATCGAGGTCGGCCGCCAGAAAGGCAGGA
Organism: Nitrospirillum amazonense; assembly: GCF_007828035.1. Lineage (GTDB taxonomy): Bacteria > Pseudomonadota > Alphaproteobacteria > Azospirillales > Azospirillaceae > Nitrospirillum > Nitrospirillum amazonense. The sequence continues at coordinate 190,631 of NZ_VITV01000008.1, forward strand.
TGGCCGGCGATGGACGCCAGGAAGGGGATGTTGGCGGCCAGGCCGCCCACTTCCGTACCCGCCAGGGCCTGGCGCAGGCGCCGCACCGCGGCGGGGCGGTCCACGTCCCAGACGATCAGCTTGGCGATCATGGGGTCATAGTGGATGGAAATGGCGTCGCCCTGGCGCACCCCCGTGTCCACACGCACATGCGACCCCGCTTCCGGGAAGCGCAGGTGCGACAGGGTGCCGGTCTGCGGCAGGAAACCCTTGTCTGGATCCTCGGCGTAGAGGCGCACCTCGATGGCGTGGCCGGTCACCGCCAGCTGATCCTGGTTCAGCGGCAGGGCGCCGCCGGCCGCCACCCGCAACTGCCACTCCACCAGATCCTGCCCGGTGATGTACTCCGTCACCGGATGTTCGACCTGCAGGCGGGTGTTCATCTCCATGAAGTAGAAACGGCCGTCGCCGCCCGTCTCCACCGGGTCCAGCAAAAATTCCACCGTGCCGGCGCCGACATAGCCGATGGCCTTGGCCGCCGCCACGGCCGCCGCCCCCATCTCCTGCCGCAGCTCCAGCGGCAGGTTGGGCGCCGGCGCCTCCTCCACCACCTTCTGGTGGCGGCGCTGGATGGAACAGTCACGCTCGAACAGGTAGACGCAGTTGCCGTGGCTGTCGGCGAAGACCTGGATTTCCACATGGCGCGGCCGGCCTAGGTACTTCTCGATCAACACCCGGTCGTTGCCGAAGGCGGCCTGTGCCTCGCGCTTGGCGGAGGCCAGCTGCTCGTGAAAGTCCTCGGCCGAGGTGGCGACCTTCATGCCCTTGCCGCCGCCGCCGGCCGACGCCTTGATCAGCACGGGGAAGCCGATGCGGGCCGCCTCCGCCGCCAGCACGCCGCTGTTCTGCTCCTCCCCATGGTAACCAGGCACCAGGGGGACGCCGGCGGTTTCCATCAGGGCCTTGGCCTCGGACTTGCCGCCCATGGCGCGGATGGCGCTGGCCGGCGGGCCGACGAAGATCAGGCCGGCGGCGGCGCAGGCCTCGGCGAAGCCGGCGTTTTCCGACAGGAAGCCATAGCCGGGGTGAATGGCCTGGGCGCCGGTGCGGGCGGCCGCGTCCAGGATGGCGTCCATGCGCAGGTAGCTGTCCCGGGCCGGGGCGGCGCCAATGCGCAGCGCCTCATCCGCCAAGGCCACATGCAGCGCACCCGCGTCGGCGTCGGAATAGACCGCGACGGTGCGGATGCCCAGGCGGCGGGCCGTGCGGATGATGCGGCAGGCGATTTCACCGCGGTTGGCGATCAGCAGCGTATCGATCATCACTTGTCCCCTGCAGGCTGGACCCAGGCGGCCTTGCGCTTTTCCAGAAAGGCGGAAACACCCTCCCGCCCCTCGTCACTGGCCCGGATGCGGGCGATGCGTTCCGCCGTGTCGCTGATCAGCGCGTCGGTGACCGGCTGGTTGGCGCAGTCGAAGACCAGCTGCTTGGCGGCCGCCTGGGCAACGGGGCCCCCCTCGCCCAGGCGCTTCACCAGCGTGGCCACGGCCTCGTCCAGCTGGTCGGCCGGCACCACCTGGTGCACTAGGCCCGCCGCCTGGGCATCCGCCGCGCTGAAGCGCTCCGCCGTCAGGAAATAGCGGCGGCAGGCACGCTCTCCCATGGCGGCCACGACATAGGGGCCGATGGTGGCCGGGATCAGGCCCAGCTTGACCTCCGACAGGCAGAAGGTGGCGCCCTCGGCCGCGACGGCGATGTCGCAGCAGGCCACCAAGCCCACGCCGCCGCCGAAGGCCGCCCCGTGCACCACGGCGATGGTGGGTTTGGGGCAGCGGTTCAGGGTGCGCAGCATGGTGGCCAGGCCCAGCGCGTCGGCGTGGTTCTGGTCGCGGGTATAGCCCGCCATGCGCCGCATCCAGTCCAGGTCCGCCCCGGCGGAGAAGCTGGGGCCATTGCCCTTCAGCAGGATGACGCGCACGTCCGGGTCACGGCCCAGCTGGTCGAACAGCTGGGTCAGCTCGGCGATCACGCCCTCGTTGAAGGCATTGTGCAGGGCCGGCCGGTCCAGGGTGACGGTGGCGGTCCCGGCTTGATCCACTGTGGCAAGAACATCGGTCATGGTCTTGATCTCACATCCGGAAGACGCCGTAGGTGGTCGGCTCCCCCCTATTGACGTCAGGGGCTGCATTGAGGGCGGCGGACAAGGACAGCGCCAGCACCATCCGCGTCTCCGCGGGGTCGATGATGCCGTCATCCCACAGGCGGGCGCTGGCGTAATAGGGATGGCCCTGGTGTTCGTACTGGGCGCGGATGGGGGCCTTGAACGCCTCCTCCTCCTCGGCACTCCAGGTTTTGCCCTGGGCCTCCAGGCCATCGCGCTTCACCGTGGCCAGGACGCCGGCAGCCTGCTCCCCGCCCATGACGCTGATGCGGGCATTGGGCCACATGTAGAGGAAGCGGGGGGAATAGCCCCGGCCGCACATGCCGTAATTGCCGGCACCGAAGCTGCCACCGATGATGACGGTGAACTTGGGCACCTTGGCGCAGGCCACGGCCGTCACCAGCTTGGCGCCGTCCTTGGCGATGCCGGCGTTCTCATACTTCTGCCCGACCATGAAACCGGTGATATTCTGCAGGAAAATCAGCGGGATGCCGCGCTGATTGCACAGCTCGATGAAATGCGCGCCCTTCAGCGCGCTTTCCGAGAACAGGATGCCGTTGTTGGCGATGATGCCCACGGGATAGCCCCACAGGTGGGCGAAGCCGCAGACCAGGGTGGCGCCGTACAACTGCTTGAACTCATCGAACTCCGATCCGTCGACCAGGCGGGCGATGATCTCGCGCACGTCGAAGGGCTTGCGGCTGTCGGTGGGGATGATGCCGTAGATTTCCTCCGCCGCGTACTTGGGTGCCACCGGTTCGCGGAGCGCCAGGGCCGGCGCCTTAACGCGGTTCAAATTGCCGACGATGCGCCGGGCGATGGCCAGGGCGTGGGCGTCGTTCTGGGCCAGATGATCGGTGACGCCGCTGGTGCGGCTGTGCACGTCGGCGCCGCCCAGATCCTCGGCACTCACCACCTCACCGGTGGCGGCCTTCACCAGGGGCGGCCCGCCGAGGAAGATGGTGCCCTGGTTGCGGACGATGATGGACTCGTCCGCCATGGCCGGGACATAGGCGCCGCCCGCCGTGCAGCTGCCCATGACCACGGCGATCTGCGGGATGCCGGCGGCCGACATGGTGGCCTGGTTGTAGAAGATGCGGCCGAAATGGTCGCGGTCGGGGAACACCTCGTCCTGGTTGGGCAGGTTGGCGCCACCGCTGTCCACCAGATAGACGCACGGCAGGTTGTTTTCCCGCGCGATCTCCTGCGCCCGCAGGTGCTTCTTCACCGTCAGGGGGTAGTAGGTGCCGCCCTTGACCGTGGCGTCGTTGGCCACCACCACGCACTCGGTGCCCGAGACGCGGCCGATGCCGGTCAGGATGCCGGCGGCCGGCACCACGTCGTCATAGACGCCGTGGGCGGCCAGCTGCGAAAACTCCAGCCAGGGGCTGCCCGGGTCCAGCAGGTGGCGCACCCGGTCACGGGGCAGCAGCTTGCCGCGCGACAGGTGCTTGGCCCGCGCCTTCTCACCCCCGCCCTGCTTGATGCCGGTGACGGTGGTGTGCAGGTCGTCGACCAGGGCGCGCATGGCCGCGACATTGTCGGCGTAGGCGGCGGCGCGGGTGTCGATCTGGGAAATCAGCTGGGGCATGACGCGGGTGTTCCCCCTTGTTGTCTCAGGCAGATGAGGTCGGCGGGCCGATGCGCCGGTCAGGTGGCGCTTTCGCGGAACAGTTCCCGGCCGATCAGCATGCGGCGGATCTCCGAGGTGCCGGCGCCGATCTCATACAGCTTGGCGTCGCGCAGCAGGCGGCCGGTGGCGTATTCGTTGATGTAGCCGTTGCCGCCCAGGATCTGGATGGCGTCCAGCGCGCATTTGGTGGCGCTTTCCGCCGCCAGCAGGATGGCCCCGGCCGCGTCCTTGCGGGTGATCTTCTTGGCGTCGGCCGCGCGGCCCACGGCATAGACGTAGGCGCGGGCGGAGTTCAGGGCCACGTACATGTCCGCGACCTTGCCCTGGATGAACTGGAACTCACCGATGGGCTGGCCGAACTGCTCCCGGTCATGGACATAGGGCACGACCACGTCCAGGCAGGCCTGCATGATGCCCAGGGGGCCGGCGGCCAGCACGGCCCGCTCATAATCCAGGCCGCTCATCAGCACGCGGACGCCGCCGCCCAGTTGGCCCAGGATGTTCTCCTCCGGCACTTCGCAGTCCTCAAACACCAGCTCGCCGGTGTGGCTGCCGCGCATGCCCAGCTTGTCCAGCTTCTGCGCGCAGGAGAAGCCCTTGAAGCCTTTCTCGATCAGGAAGGCGGTGATGCCCTTGGGGCCCGCCGACGGGTCGGTCTTGGCGTAGACCACCAGGGTGTCGGCGTCGGGGCCGTTGGTGATCCACATCTTGGTGCCGTTCAGGACGTAGCGGTCGCCCCGGCGCTCCGCCTTCAGCTTCATGGACACGACGTCGGAGCCGGCACCGGGCTCGCTCATGGCCAGGGCGCCGACATGCTCGCCCGAGATCAGCTTGGGCAGGTAGCGGGTCTTCTGCTCGGGCCGGCCGTTCAGGCGGATCTGGTTGACGCACAGGTTGGAATGGGCGCCGTAGCTGAGGCCGACCGAGGCGGAGGCGCGGCTGATCTCCTCCATCGCCACCATGTGCTCGACATAGCCCATGGCCGCCCCGCCGTACTCCTCCTCCGCCGTCACGCCCAGCACGCCCAGGTCGCCCAGCTTGCGCCACAGGTCCATGGGGAACTGGTCCGTGCGGTCGATCTCCGCCGCGCGCGGGGCGATCTCGGCCGCCGAGAAGGACGCCACGGCGTCGCGCAACATGTCGGCGGTTTCGCCGAGGCCAAAATCCATGGTGGGGAACGCGGCGGAGATCGACATGGCGGGCTTGTCCTCCCTCAGGGAATGTGAGATTGCTTATTTACAAACGGTCATACGTTTCTTTCGGGCGGGCCGCAAGGGTGATTTAGGGACCAAATGGGGCGTGATCTTGACGGCCGCCACCCATGGCCCGAAAAGTCGCAAGGCCGGGACGGGCTAAGCCCCGGAAACGTTTGAGATTGGATTTTTGAGCATGGTGCGCACGGTGGGCTCTCGCGGCCCGAAGACGATGGAGGCGATACGCGCGGCGGGCCTGCGGCTGATCCGTGAGCATGGCTATGAGGCCATCACGCTGCGCCAACTGGGGCAGGAAGTGGGTATCCAGCCCGGGTCCATGTACAACTACATCCAGTCGAAACAGGAACTGCTGTTCATCCTTATCCGCGACCATATGGTGGCCCTGTCGGCCGAGGTCGCCACGGCGCTGGAGGGGGCGCCCGATCCCCTGGACCGGCTGCGGCGCTTCATCCGTTTCCACGTCTCCTACCACATCCGCCGCACGGATGAGGTGTTCATCGGCGGGTCCGAATTGCGCAGCCTGGAGGGGGAGAACCGTACCGCCATCCTGGCCATGCGCCGCGATTACGAGCGCCTGCTGGTCGCCATCCTGGAGGACGGCATGGCCGCTGGCCAGTTCAAGCGCACCGACCCACCCGTCACCGCCTACGCCATCCTGGCCATGCTGACCGGCGTGTGCACCTGGTACAACCCCGCCGGCCGCATGGGCGAGGAAGACCTGATCCGCCTGCACCAGGACATGATCCTGGGCGGGGTGCTGGCGTGAGGATGCGGGCACGCCACTCTCATACTCTTTTGCACTCTTCACCGCTCGAGAAGACTGTTTAGGTACTCTAAATTGTCAGGATCCTGTTCAGCAGCCATCATTGCTTCTATCTTTCCAAAATCTAAATAGCCGTAGGCAGATAGAATTTTTATAGCGTTGAATCGATGCCCATCATCGCGATGATGAGCGGCAATATTACTGAGAATTCCCACCGCAGAAGATTCAAATAGCGTTAATCCCGCAGTTATTACGTCAATCCATTCTTCGTAAGGAAGATTTTCATCATAAAATTTCTCTATATCATGTTTGCGAATAGCTTCAACTAGATGGCTGGCGGCAATTTTGAATTCGTGATCGACTTGGAAAATTCCCTTTAACGATGGAATCCATCTGAGCCCTTCCGCCTCATCGACCGTCACTATAAATTGCGAAATTCCTTCACAGTTTAGATGATTCTTAGCCGCCAATGAAAACCCGGACGTCGAAATCATCACGGTTGGAATTCCACCAATATCTTGAACCAAGGCAATTGTCGCCCCCGCTACAGTTATATCGACAGGCCTATTATGTTTCTTCGCCTCAATTATGAGAATTGGAACTCGCGAACCTCGCCTGAAAACAGCTCCATCAATTTGACGGCTGACCTTTGTCTTAAGACCTTTAAGATGTATGTCATGGACTACTTCGTATTCGGGACTCTGCCAATTTAGTCGGACCCGTTCTAGGACTGCCCGCTCATATTCCCTGGCATCCATAACAGTTACCTTATTCCACCAAGCTCATTTGCCACGACACAGCGAACGGGTCAGCCAGTCAAGGATAGCGCAGACTGAAGGGATATGCGTCCAGCGACATGAGGATATCGCCACCCTCATTCAAGGTCGCACAGGCATGGTCCAGCGCGGCTGGTATCGGTGAATGCCACGAACAGGAACAGCGACGGCATGAAGCTGAAGCGTGGGTGATGGGGCTGTCGATGCACCGCACCAGCTGCTTGCTTATGCTGTAGCGGGCCTTCTGCACGCTGCCCGGCGCGCGGGGCCTCCAGCGCCAGTTAAAGCACCGGCGGCGCCGCCTCCAGGAAGCGCGCCACGTCCGCCGGTGTGCCAAGGGGCACCACCGCCGTGAACGGCATGCGGTGCAGGTAGACGGGCAGGCCCGCCCGGATCAGGTGGTTGTAAAGGGGGGCGATGTACTTCTCCCCCTTCGCCATATTGGCCGGGTTGGCGAAGAACTCGGCATAGGATCGGACGTAGAGGGTGAAGGAGGAGAACCAATAGAGCCCGACGGTGGCATCGTCGGAGATGCGCTCCTTCTCCCGCAGCTCGGCGATGCGGCCGTTCTCGTCGGCGCGGGCGAAGCTCCAGGCAGCCCCGGGTCCGGGAAAGCAGGGAACCCAACCGTCGCCGCGCACGGCATCGGCCGGCAGGTGGGCTGGGTCGACATGGGTGTCGATGTTGTAGACCAGCATCGGCCGGTCGGGGTGGGCCACCGCGTCCCGGGCCGCCAAGGCGCTGGTCGCCTGGCCATCAGTCAGCGCGTCCAGTTCGATCAAGGACACGTCGCGGATGCCCAAGGCGGCGGCTTGCTCACGAATGAAATCCCCCGCCCCATCCTGCCGCAGGGCCACGAAGATGCAGGGCGATCCTGCCTCAATGAAGGAGCGCAGGCTGAGCATGGACCAGACGAACAGGGTGCGGCCGTGCGCTTCGATCCGGTACTTGGGCACGGTGTAGCCGGCGTCGCGGAAGCGCTGGCCCATGCCCGCCATGGTGATGATGACCGTGGGCGGGGCGGCGGTGGACATGGGCACGCGGACCTTCCATCAAGCGGATTGGCTTCAAGCGGCGGTCGCCTGCTCGATCTCTTCCAGGATGGAGCGGGCGGTCAGGGCGAAGCCTAAAATCTTCTTCGGCACGTCGATGTGCAAGGGCGCCATGCTGATGAACAGCGAGGCCTCGCACAGCCGCACCAGCAGGGGGTCGAAGCCCGCCTGGGCCAGGCGGTCGCGGAACAGCGCTTGCGCCCAGGCACGCTCCCCGGCGTCGCTGGCCAGGGTCAGGCCCAGGTCGGCGCCCAGCGCCACCTCATACTGCCCGCTGTTGACGAAGTCGTAGCCGCCCAGGATGGAGTGGGACAGCTTGGCCAAGTCGTAATAGGGATCGGTGTGCAGCTCATCGGCCGACTCCACGCCGCGCGGATCGATGAAACGCAGCAGCTGCGTCGCCTTGGAATAGAGGATGTTGGAGAAGCACAGGTCGCCATGGCCCACCACCAGCCGGTCGGCGGGGAAGCGGTCCCGCAGGCCTTGGTAGGCCGCCAGGTAGCGGTCGGTCAGCGCGTCGATGCCGCCCACGGCGCGGGCCAGCAGGGGCGCCAGGTCGCCGTAGGCAGGCAGGCTTTTCAGCAGGGCCACCCGCTCCACCACCTTGTCGCGGTAGAGTCGGTCCATGACGGCCCTGCCCTCCGGCCGGCCGACGCGGCGCGCCGGGCGCTGGGTCACGTAGCTGAACACCCGGTCCAGGAACAGGCCGAACTCCGCCGGGGTCATGGTGCCATGAACCCACTGGATGCCCATGTCGGCGATCAGCAGGCGCTCCATGCGATAGCTGGCGGTGTCGCCGTCGTCCTGGAAGTCGAAGGGCTGCACGAAGAAGATACGCTGCTGCGCCGGCAACAGACCGTAATACTCAAACTCCCGCCGCAGCTTGGCGCGGTCGCGCGACCGCTTCACCAGGGTGTAGTCCGGCCCGTCGCTGATGGAATTGAAGTGGCGCGCGTCGAAGTTGTTGGCCAGGAACCCCACGAACTGTGCCGGGTCGCGCAAATCGATCAGACCCGTGTCGGCCAGGTCGGGCGCCGTGAAGTCCTTGCGCCGCCGCGACACGAATTCGCGCAGGCGTCCCTGGGCCAGGGCGCTCAGCGCGCCCTCGGCCAGGCGCTGTTCCACCAGCACCAGCCCGGTCCACTCCGCGACGGTACGCACCGGCCAAGCCTGGTTGCCGGTGGCCTGGGCCAATGTCTTCAGCAACTGCGTCAGCTGCCCACGGGGGCCGGCGGCGGCCAGGTTGGCGGGGAACAGCAGGAACTGCGTGGACGCCGGGGCCGTCCCCGCCCGCTCCGCCGCCTCATCCAGGGCGGCACGGGTGGTGGCCACCACGGGCGGGGGCAGGCCAGCCTCCTGCGCCGCTTCTTGCACATGGCGAAGCAGGGTGCGGCGGCCGTGGATCAGGCCGCCGAAACTGCCCACGCCGGTCATGCTGAGGATGTCGTCGGGAACCCGGCGGCTGTCATCGAACAGTATGGTCAGGCCCATCGCGATCCCTCCTCGATACCGGCACCGCCGGTGTGGACGACGCATGGCCTGACAAGAATGCAGGGATTGTGCCAGCAGCGGCGGCGCGGCGACAAGAGGCCGGGCCTACCCTTTCCGGTGGAAGGCGGACGGGCAACGCCCCGTGTGCGGCCAGCGTGACGGCGGCCAGGCGTGACATGTGGCATGGGCTTGACGTTTTCCACTCGACGGCGGTCCCTGGAGAGGTCGAAGATCGGCGCAGGACGGACGGGACGACAAGAGCGTCCCCTTCTCCAGACGGTTTTCATACGGTTTTCATTCCCCATCTCAGAACCGGATCCTGATCCATGCCTGGCACCCCCACCCACACCCCGCCCGTTCCCGACGCCCAGAGCTGCCTGCACGCCGAAGGCCCGCGACTGTCGCCGCTGGTCTGGGGCGCCTGGCGCTCACGCGAGGGGGAAGAAACCGGCACCCCGGCAAAGCTTGCCCGCTTCCTGGACGGATGCCTGCAGCTGGGCATCAGCAGCTTCGATCATGCCGACATTTACGGCGATTACGGGGCGGAGGCCCTGTTCGGCCAGGCGCTCAAGGAATGGGGCGGCAAGCGCTCTGCTCTGCAGCTGGTCACCAAATGCGACATTGCCTTGCTGTCGCCGCTGCGGCCGGGCCATGTGGTGAAGCATTACAACACCTGCGGCGACCACATCATCGCCTCGGTCGAGCAATCGCTGCGCAACCTGGGCACCGACTATATCGACCTGCTGCTGCTGCACCGGCCCGATCCCCTGATGAACCCGGACAATACGGCCGACGCGCTGGACCGGCTGCTGCGGTCGGGCGTGATCCGCCACATCGGCGTGTCCAACCATAACCCGTCGCAGGTGCGGCTGCTGCAATCCCGCCTGGGCCGGCCGCTGGTGACCAACCAGATCGAATTCTCCGTCACCAGCCTGGCGCCCCTGTTCGACGGCACGCTGGACCAGGCGCTGGAACTGCGCATGCGGCCCATGGCCTGGTCACCCCTGGGCGGTGGCGGCCTGTTCACCGGCGCCACGGAGCAGGCGCGCCGCACCCTGGCGGCGCTGGAGGCCGTGGGCGCGGAAATGGGCATCGGCGACCCGGGCACGGTGGCGCTGGCCTGGCTGATGCGCCATCCGTCACGCCCCGTGCCGGTGCTGGGCACCACGCGCCTGGACCGCGTGCGCACCTACATGCAGGCAGCACAGCTGAAGATGCAGCGCCAGCACTGGTTCCAGATCCTGGAGGCCAGCCAGGGCCATGAAGTCCCCTGAATGAGGGATGGTGCCATTCCGTATGGTGCCACCGGTCGTGGCCGATAGTGTCGGGTGGATGTCCTTCCGCCCGGCACGCGTCCGGCCGATACTGCCCCCACGACGCGGCCGACCGGAGAGGCGGCGCGATGAGGGGAATGGAGAATGACGCGGGCACCGGCAGGCATCGGAATTCTGGGCTATGACGACGTCAACGCCCTGGACGTGACCGGTCCGGCCGAGGTCTTCGCCAACGCCGCCGACCTGGCGGAATGGGGCGAGGCCGAGATGGCGCCGGGGAAACGGCCCTATCGCGTCGTGCCGCTGGGCGTGAAGGCGGGGCCCTTCACCAGCGAGTCCGGCCTGACCTTCACCCCGGCGCACAGTCTGGCGGCCGATGACGTGCCGGACCTGGATACCTTGATCATCGCCGGCGGCAAGGGCCTGCGTGAGCCGGTCACCAATGCCGCCGTGGCGCAGTGGCTGGTCGGAAACGCCCATCGCTTCCGCCGGGTGGCCAGCGTCTGCACCGGCATCTACGGCCTGGCGGCCAGCGGCCTGATGGATGGCCGCCGTGTCACCACCCACTGGCGTCATGCCGCCGACCTGGCCCGCCGCTTCCCGCGCTTGAGCGTCTGCGCCGACGCCCTGTTCCTGAAGGACGGCGACTTCTACACCGCCGCCGGCGTCACCGCCGGCATCGACCTGGCCCTGTCGCTGGTGGAGGAGGACCACGGGCCGGCGCTGGCCCTGGCGACGGCCCGGGAACTGGTGGTGTTCATGAAGCGCCCGGGCGGCCAGGCGCAATTCTCCGAACCCCTGCGGTTTCAAAGCCGGGCGGCCGACCGCTTCGCCGACTTGTCGGCCTGGATGCTGGGCAACCTGGACCGCGACCTGTCGGTGGAGGAGTTGGCGACGCGGGTGAACCTCAGCCCCCGGCAGTTCCGGCGCCGCTTCACCGCCGCCCTAGGCCGTCCGCCGGCGGATTATGTCGCCGACCTGCGCCTGGGCGAGGCCTGCCGCCGCCTGGTGCAGCCAGGCGTGAGCGTGGAGACGCTGGCCGCCGCCATCGGCTTCCGCAGCGCCGACGCCTTCCGCCGCGCCTTCCGCCAGCGCTACGGCGTGTCCCCCAGCCAATATCAAGCGCATTTCTCCCCGGCCGGCAGCAGCTGAGCCGTTTCATCCCACCCTGAACCACCGGAGGGCCCCATGGCCTGGTTTTCCCCTGCCCGCCGCCTCGCGGCGGCGATGCCCCTGCTTTGCCTGCTGCTCACCTCCGCGACGGGGTCCGCCGCCACGGACGAACCTGCCCCCTTCGTTCCGCAATTCGACAAGGACGATCGGCTGACCTTCCCCGCCGACTACCGGGAATGGGTCTATGTCACCACCGGCATCGACATGGCCTATGGCCCGGCCATGCGCATGGGCCATTCCATGTTCGACAACGTCTTCGTGAACCGCGAGGCCTACCTGGCCTTCAAACAGACCGGCACCTGGCCGGAGAAAACCACCTTCGTGCTGGAGGTGCGCGGCGCGGCGGACAAAGGCTCCATCAACAAATCCGGCCATTTCCAGACGTCGGAGGTCATGGGGCTGGAGGTTCATGTGAAAGACACCGCCCGCTTCCACGACGACGGCTGGGGCTTTTATTCCTTTGACGCGGGCGACGCGGCACCCCGGCCCGCGGAGCAGTTGCCGGTGGAGCAGAGCTGTTACAGCTGCCACCGGGAGCATGGGGCGGTGAACACTACTTTCGTGCAATTCTATCCGACCCTGCGCCCCATCGCCGAGGCCAAGAAAACCTTCAGCGCCGCATACCTGGCCGAAAAACCCTAGAGCAGAAGGCGATCAGGTGGGGTCGCCTGACCGTGTAAATCCGCTCTATTATGAATAGGTTAAGGGCAAGATACGATCATGGCTGATTGTATCTTGCTCTTGGCGGCGCCTGCTGCCGGCCGGGGCGACCGCGGGCCGGGGCGTCCTTCCTGGCCTTTGTGACGTATTCTGACACGGCGCCGTTGCCGTCGTGTCGGGGATGGACTATCAGTGCGCTTCGGCAGATAAAAGCGCGGTCATGAAGCCCGGCCTGATCCCCTCCTTGGACCCGTCCCTTTCCGATTCTCCGCCGGCGGCGGCGGGAGGGTCGGCCCCATCCCGCACGGCCGGCCGGCCCCAGGACAGCACCCGGGAACGGCTGATCGACCAGGCGCACACCCTGCTGGCCCAGGGCGGCCTGAAGGCATTGAGCGTCCGCAACTTGGCCGCCGCCGCCGGCCTGTCCACCAGCGCCGTCCCCTATCACCTGGGCGACAAAGACCGCCTGACCCAAGCGGTGTTCCTGGCCGCGGCAGAGCGTGACCGTCAAGCTTGGGCACAGTTCCGGGTATCGCTGGGCGATGGCGGCCTGCCCGTCCACGCCCTGGCCGATGCGCTGGTGGTGCAGGCGCTGGACCTGTCGTCACGCCAGGGCACCATCGAGTTGGTATGGTACGAGCTGATCCACCAGGCCCGCCATACCCCCGCCCTGCGCCCCATCCTCACGCAATGGTATGAAGAGCGGCGCAGCCACTATCGCGACCTGTTCGCACTGGCCGGCCTGCCCATCCATATCGCCGACATCATGACCCATTATCTGGTGGGCGACCGCTCCACCCTGCTGGTGGCCGGCGGCGCATCGGGCTTCGCCCTATCGGTTGTGGAGAACATCCGCCACCTGTGCGAACCGGAAGAAGGCCGCGGCGCCCTGTGGCATGAGCGCCTGCGCCGTCCCGGCAGCACGGGCGACGGCGGCGGTGAACCGGTGGGCGAGACGGAACGGCGCATCATCGCCGCCGCCGTGGCCACCATCATCGACCAGGGCGTGGCCGCCGTGACCCATCGCGCGGTGGCGCAGCGGGCGGGCGTCTCTCTCTCCTCCACCACCTATTACTTCCGCTCGCGCGGCGACATCATCCGCCGCGCCTTCCAGTTCATCCATGAGGAGCTGCGGCGCGAAATCCCGGCGGTGAATCGCGAACCGCCACCGCTGGACATCTTCCTGCGGGCCGTGGCCGACAACATGCTGACCCCGGTGGAGGGCGGGCGCATCGCCGGCCGCAACACCACCCACGCCATGGGCGACTTCGCGCTGGAGGCCTGCCGGGACGCCAGCCTGGTGCCGTTGTACCTGGCCTTCCGCCAGGGCCGCGGCTCCCGCATCCGCGCGGCGCTGGATTACGTGGTGGGCCCGCAGGCCTCCCTCTCCCCCTTTCAGGCGCAAATCGTCTCCACCTGGATGCAGGGGCGCGCGCAGATCCTGCACGCCATGGATGACCCGCCCGGTGTCGCCGGCCCCGATATCGACGGCTACGCCGCCGAGATGATCGTCCTGCTGCGCTACCTGCAGCCGGCGATGCCCAAGACCTGACAAGAGAGCCCTGACGTCAAAAGGCCAGGCGCCCCAGGTGGCGGCCGGCCAGAACCCAGGCGCGGGCGGCTGCCAGTTGTTCGCCGTCCAGGACCCGCCGCAGATGGGTCACCCGGCGCACATGCTGCCGGCTTTCCAGCACCGTGTAGATATGGGTGTACACGCCGTGGTGACGGTGGATGACGGCGTAGGTGCGGGCGACACAGTCCGGCACGCCAGCAAGGGGCATGCGCTCTTCCCGCAGCAGATGTACGGCATCCCCCGGATGGCTGCTGATGCCCGGGGCGATGCCCAAGACCGGGGCCGGCGGTTCTTCCTCCGCCTGCGCAATGGTACCGGGCGTGCTTAGCGGGAAGGCGGCGGGAATATGCACGGGATGTCCACTCCAAACGGAGCGGATCCGGCATGATGCGACCATACGCTGCGACCCACTTGGTTGCCGCCGCCCGGGAACCGGGGGCCGCCACATCTCCGCGCGGGACGCGGAAACCACCTTGCCTGGGCTGGCAGGTTGGTGCGGGACGCCGGCCCCGCTCCTGATGCAACAGTGCCGGCACGAACACCGGCGCGTTGTGGATACCCGCAACCGTCAGCCCTGGCAAGCGGCCATTTGGGCATGACGGCCCCAGTCGTCCGGCGTCCAGTGCGGCGCCAGAACCAGGGCGCGGCCGGTGGCGACGATGTCGCCGTCCCGCCCACTGTCATGAATACGGCACACCGTGGCCAAGTCCACCAGCCGCTTTTCGGGCCGCAGGCGGGTGATGGCCACGGTGGCGGACAGCGCCGCATCCAAGGGTACCCGGCGCCAGAACACCGTGTCTTGCTTCAGGTAGTTGGTGCCCGGCCCCGGCAGGTGGACGCCCAGCAGGAAGGAGAAGAGGCTCAGCACCAGCGGCTCGCGCAGGCGATGGCCGGTCAGGCGTTCATAAAGCGCCAGATCCTGGTCCGCGTATAGGCGGGTGACCTGGGCGGCGGCGCCCGGCGGCGGCTCGCGCCAGTCCTCATCCGGCGCCAGCGGCGCCAGGGTGGCCACGCCGTCACACACGACCTGGCCGTCCGTCCGCCGCTGGGCCACCAGACGCACGTGGGCGCCGTCTTGCGGATCGGCGCGGAAGGTCAGCACCTCGTCCGCGTACGCGGGGGCGGGGAAGGTCACGGCCAAGCGGGCCAGGGGCTGGCCGGGCTGCGCGTCGGCGGCCAGGCCGCGCAGCAGGGCGCACAGCAGGGCGCCGTGGGCCACAGTGCGGCCGAAGCGGGTGCGGGCCGCATGGTCCGGGTCCACATGAATGGGGTTGTCATCGCCCGACAGCCGGGCGAAGGCGTGGAAGTCATCCTGGCTCAGGGTGCGCGTGAGGATCACGAGGCCAGATCCAGGCCCGGCGGCGGCACCAGACGGTGCTTCTGAATCTTGCCGGCGGCGGTGCGGGGGAAATCCTCCACCAGCACGAACCGGCGCGGTACCTTGTAGCCGGCCAGCAGCCCCCGGCAATGCCTGGCCAGGCTGTCGATGTCGGTGCCGGGCTGGGCGCGGACATGGGCATGCCCCACCTCCCCCCACACCGGGTCGGGCACGGCCACCACCGCAACCTCCAGCACGCCGGGATGGCGCAGCAGGGCGTTCTCCACCTCCACCGGATAGACGTTCTCCCCGCCCGAGATGAACATCTCCTTCAACCGCCCCGCCGGGTAGTAATAGCCGTCCTCGTCCTGGCGCACCAAGTCGCCGGTGCGCAGCCAGCCGTCGGGGGAAAAGGCGGCGGCGGTGGCCGCCGGCTGGCGCCAATAGCCGGGTGTCACCGCGGGCCCCTTCACCCACACCTCGCCCACGTGGCCGGCGGGCACATCCCGCCCGGCCCCATCCACCACCCGCACCCGGCATAGAATCTGCGGCTTGCCGATGGAGCCCACCTTGGCGGCGGCCCCGGCCGGGTCGTTCAGGAACAGGGTCGGCCCTGTCTCCGTCATGCCCATGCCGTTGCACACGAACGCGCCGCGCTCAATGAAGCGGCGGGCCAGTGCATCCTCTAGCGGGGCGCCGCCGCAAGCCCAGCGCCGCACGGCGCCCAAGTCCGTGCTCCTGAAGCGGGGATGCAAGGCCAGCTGGCGATAGACGGCGGGCACGCCGAAGAAGGTGGTGATGCGGCCCTGGGCGATCAGATCCAGGACAGCGCCGGCGTCGAATTGCGGCTGCACCAGCACCTCGCCCCCCGCCATCAGCAGCGGCAGGGTGTGCAGGTTGATGCCGGCGGTGTGGAACAGCGGAAGGTAGTTCAGGGTGCGGTCGTTCTCCGACAAATCCACGCCCTGGCGCAGGTTGGCGTAGTTCGCCATGGCCATGCCGTAGGTGTAGAGCACGGCCTTCGGCTCACCGGTCGTGCCGGAGGTGTAGAGCAGGTACCAGACATCGTCGGCCGGCCAGACTTCGCGGCAGGGCAACGGCGGCTGCTTCGCCACCCGGTCCTCGAAATCATCGTCCACATCGACATGGGCCAGATCGACATGGGCCAGCCCGCCGGCCAGGGCTTGGGCCGTGGCCCTGTCCTCGGCCCCATGGAACAGCAGCCGGGGTTGGCAATCGGCCAGCACGGGAGCCAGTTCCGCCGCCGGCATGCGCCAATTCAACGGCACCAGCAGGCAGCCCAGCTTGGCGCAAGCGAACAGCAGCGTGAAGAAGTCTGGTCGGTTGCGGCACAGCACCGCCACCCTGTCGCCGGGTTCGGCGCCCAGGGCGGCCAGCAGGCTGGCGGCACGCGCGGCGCGATCGTCCAGGCCGGCATAGGTCAGCGCCCCGGCAGCGGACCCAACCGCGGTCAGGTCCACCAGGGCCCTGCGGTCCGGCGACAGCCGGGCGCGCTGCGCCGTCAGGTCGAACAGATCCCACATGGTTTGGCGCCAGGCGCCCCGCTCCCTCATCGTTCCGGTTCAGAAATGATCCAGGCAACTTAAGGTTTGGTCACTTACGGCTTCAGCCCCCGGGCGATGAAGTCGGCCGCCTCCGCCGCGACTTCCGCCGCCGGGCGGTCATCGCCCCAGACGGCGTAGCGCTGGCCGATGAAGACGCTGACGCCGATCAAGGCCCAGGCCCGCACCTCCACGTCGCCCTCGCGGATTTCCCCCCGTTTCTTGGCCGACTCCAAATTGTTGATATAGCCGTCGGCGAACACCTGATAGTAGCGCCGGTAGGCATCCTCGGCAACGAACTGCGCCTCCATCACGATGCGGTAGAGGTTGCGGTGCGCGCGCACGAACTCGATGAACGCCTCCAGGCCCAGGCGTTCCGCCGTCAGCCGGTCAGGCGCGTGGGCCACCCGCTCCGCAATCCAGCGGCGGGTCAGCGCGCCCATATCCTCCACCAGCGCGCGGAACAGCGATTCCTTGCTGTCGAAGTAGGTGTAGAAGGTGCCCAGGGCCACAGCCGCGCGCTGGGTGATGCCGCTGACCGACGCCTCGTGGAAGCCGCGCTCACCGAATTCCAGGGCGGCGGCGTCCAGCAGTTTGCGCAAAGTACGCTTACCCCGCTCGGTCCGCGGCGTCTTGTCGGCGGCCGCTTCCCCAGGCGCCGCCTCGGTCTCGGGCCCCTCGCCCAAGCCGCCCTGCGTCATGGCATCGGTTTCGCCATCGCCGACAGCCCGCTTCGCCGCCTCGGGTGAACGCGCCATGCCCCAACCTCCCTCTCTCGCTTTTCAGAACTTGAACGTTGACTCAACTTTCATTTTACGGCAAGCATGACGGCGGGAGGATGATCCGCCGACGCTACCGTCGGTGGATACCACGAAGCGCGGAAAACACCGATGCACGAACTGGGGCGACAGGCCGGGACCCGGCCACGCGGGGAAGACTCACGCCCGCTGCTACCGGCTGACGGGGGCCTGATGGCCTATCGTCTGGCTGGCAAGGGCCGCCCTCTGGTGCTGCTGCACGGCTGGGCCACCCATGGCGGCTTCTTCGCGCCCCAGCTTACGGACCTGGCCGCCTCGTTCCAGGTGCTGGTGCCGGATCTGCCCGGCCACGGCGCCACCCCAGCCCCCCACCCCACCGTGCGAGACCAGGCGGATGCGCTGCGTGCCCTGCTGAACGCCCTGGACCTGCGGGGTACCCTGCTGGTCGGCTGGTCCATGGGGGCCATGGTGGCGTGGCGCGCTCTGCTGGACGGCGCCCGGGAGCGGGTGGCCGGCCTGGTGGTGGTGGATATGAGCCCGCGCCTGTGCAACGACGCCAGCTGGCCCTGGGGCCTGCGGGGGGCGGTCCAGGCGCGCGGGCCACAAGCCGCCCGCCTACTGGCAACCGACTGGGCGGCCTTCGCGCCGCGCATCGCCCGGCGCATCTTCGCCGCCGGCAGCCTGCACACCGGCCTGCGCCGCTGGGTGGAGGGAGAGGTTGCGCGATGCGATGCCGAAGCCATGGCCGCCCTATGGCTGGACCTGCTGGCCCAGGACTTCCGGGCCGACCTGGGCCAGTTGGACTTGCCCACGCTGATCCTGCGCGGGGGCCTGAGCCAGCTCTATCCCGCCGGCACGGCCGATTGGCTGGCGACGGCCCTGCCCCGGGCGCGGCAGGTCACCTTCGCCGCCTCCGGCCATGCGCCGCATCTGGAGGAGCCGCAGCGCTTCAACGAGATCATCACCGGCTTCGCCGCCGGCCTGCCGCCCTGAGGGAGCGGGTGGGGAACGGCAATCAACGGACGAAAGAACGGGCCCATGAACAGGGCCATAGACGGGAGGGCAAAGGGAATGAGCAAGGCTGCACGCTGGTTGTTGGGCGTTTCGGTCGCGGGTCTGATGCTGGGGGATGCGGCGTGGGCGCAACAGGCCGCCGATCCCGCCACCGACAGCGACGTGCTGCAAGAGGTAGTGGTGACGGCCCGCCGCCGGGCGGAAAACCTGAAGGATGTGCCGGTGGCGGTCACCGCCATTTCCGCCGACCAGTTGCAGGCCCAGGGCTCCGTCAACCTGACCGACCTGGAATACAAGTCACCCAATACCACGGTGCAGGTGGCGCGCGGCTCCAACTCCACCCTCATCGCCTTCATCCGCGGCGTGGGCCAGCAGGACCCGCTGTGGGGTTTCGAGCCCGGCGTGGGCCTGTACGTCGACGATGTGTACATCGCCCGGCCGCAAGGTGCCGTGCTGGACATCTACGACGTCAGCCGCATCGAGGTGCTGCGCGGACCACAGGGCACGCTGTACGGCCGCAACACCATCGGCGGCGCCATCAAGTATGTAACCCGCGACATGACCGACCAGCCCACCGCTAATGCGCGGGTGGAGATCGGCAGCTATAACGAGCACAACGTCATCCTGTCCGGCAGCACGCCGCTCAGCGAGAAATTCGCCATCGGCGGCGCCGTGGCCATCTATCGCCACGATGGCTATGGCCACAACCTCTACACCGGCGCCGACCAGTACAATAAGGACGTGGTGGCCGGCCGCATCAGTGCGGAATTCAAGCCCACCGAGAAATTCACCATCAAGGTGGCGGCCGACCAGACCAATGACATGTCCAACGCCAAGAGCGGCCACCGCGAAACGGCGACACCGGCCGGCGCCGCTCCCCTGGCCGACGACTACGACACCATGGCCGGCGTTGGCGACCACAACTTCGTGACCAACCGGGGCATGTCGCTGACGGCCGAATGGCAGCTGTCAGACCAGTGGCTGCTGAAGGCCATCAGCGCCTACCGCGACGGCTACACCCAGACCAACATCGACTTCGACAACCTGCCCCAGCCCTATCTGGACGTGCCCGCCTGGTACAAGGACCACCAGTTCAGCCAGGAGGTTCAGGCCGTTTACACCGGCGAACGGCTGCAGGGCGTGGCCGGCATCTATTATATGGACGCGACCGCCGCCGGCGCCTTCGACACCGATGTGCAGAACCTGGGCCTCAGCATCCTGACGTCTGGTTCGGTCAAGACCAAGAGCATCGCCGGCTTCACCGACCTCAGCTACGACATCACCGATGACCTGAAGGTCTCGCTGGGCGGGCGCTACACCAACGACGACAAGACCGGCAGCGTCTATCGCGCCTATTACCTGGGCATCCGCAGCCCCATGTTCGGTGGCAAGCAGCAGGCGCCCTTCTCCATCCGCACCAACTACACCAACGACCGCAGCTTCGGTGAATTCACGCCGCGCGCCAGCGTCAGCTATAAGCTGACGCCGGACGTGACCGGCTATGTCTCCTACTCCAAGGGCTTCAAGTCCGGTGGCTTCGACATGCGCGGCGACGCCGTGCTCACCCCCGACACGGTCAAGGGCTATAACCCCGAGACGGTCGATAGCTATGAGGTGGGCCTGAAGGGGGACTATCTGGATCGGCGCCTGACGCTGAACCTGGCCGGCTTCTACGCCGACTATAGCGGCCAGCAGGTGACGACCCAGGTGCCCACCGCCACCGGTATCGCCAGCTTCGTCGACAACGCCGGCGCCAGCCATATCTACGGCCTGGAGTTCGAGGCCGTGGCAAAGCTGACCCGCCAGCTGACCGCCCAGGCCAATGTCGGCTACACCCTGGCGCAGTTCGACAAGTTCCTGTCCTACGACCTGACCAGCAGGCAGTACGTGGACGTGGCCAACACCCGCGGCTTCCAGAACACCCCCAAATGGACCACCGGCTTTACCCTGTCCTACCTGCTGCCCTTCGATGACAAGAGCACCCTGAACTCCTCCGCCAGCGTGTCCTATCGCAGCTTCACCCAGCTGTACGACACCGCCAGCATCCTGGATCAGCCGGGCTACACCTTGCTGGACCTCAACTTTATCTGGACCTCCGCCGATGATCATTGGCAGGTGGGCCTGCATGCCAAGAACCTGACGGATGAGCGGTACCGCGTGGGCGGCTATCCCTTCGGCGGCGCCACCTATGCCAATTCCTTCGCCGCCTATTACGGCCCGCCGCGCACCATCACCGGCACCATCGGCTTGCATTTCTGACACCGGCGCGGCCGGCGCCTCGGCGGGCGGGTCCAGATCAGCGGTTCCGCCCGCCGCTCCATGCTAGAGATCAGCCAGGATCACCCATGAGCGAGAGCACGATGACCGAGACGACCGCCACGCCGACGACCGCACTGGTACGGCCAGGATACCGCGTCCTGGTGATGGCGGCGCTGTTCGTGGTCTACACCCTGAACTTTGTGGACCGGCAGATCCTCAGCATTCTGGCCGTGCCCATCAAGACGGAGCTGGAGCTGACCGATACGCAGCTGGGCTGGCTGGGCGGGCCGGCCTTCGCCCTGTTCTACACCTTCCTCGCCATCCCCATCGCCCGCTTGGCCGACCGCATGAGCCGGGTGCGCATCATGGCCGTGTCGCTGGCGCTGTGGAGCGGCTTTACGGCACTCACCGGCCAGGTGGGCCTGTTCTGGCAACTGTTCCTGTGCCGCATGGGCGTGGGCGTGGGGGAGGCCGGCGGCGTCGCCCCCGCCTATTCCCTGATCAGCGACTATTTCCCCAAGCACCAGCGCGCCCGCGCCCTGGCCGTCTATTCCTTCGGCATCCCCTTTGGCAGCGCCCTGGGCATCCTGCTGGGCGGCTACATCGCCACGGCCGTGAACTGGCGCCTGGCCTTCACCGTCTGCGGCATCGGCGGCCTGATCATGACGCCCATCTTCCTGGTTTGCGTGCGCGAGCCGGTGCGCGGCGCGTTCGACGCCGTGAAGAACGCGGGCGCCCCGGTGCCGCTGCGGGCCGTGCTGTCCATTCTGTGTACCAAGCCGTCGTTCTGGCTGCTGTCGGCCGGTGCCGCCTCCTGCTCCGTCCTGGGGTATGGGCTGGCGTTCTGGATGCCGGCCTTCCTGGCGCGCATGCACGGCATGGCGCTGAAGGACGTGTCGCTGCTGCTGGGCGTCGGCAGCCTGGTGGCCGGCACGTTGGGCATCTGGGCCGGCGGCGCCCTGGCCGACCGGCTGGGCAGCGCGCGCAAAGCCGCCTATCCGCTGGTGCCGGCCGTAGCCTTCCTGGTGGCGGTACCGCTCTATGCCCTGGGCTTCCTGGCCAAGGAGCTGTGGCTGGTGGCGGCGCTGTGCACCCTGCCCTTGGCCCTGGGCCTCGCCTGGCTGGGCCCCGTCATCGCCGCCGTGCAGCACGTGGTGCCCCCGGCCATGCGGGCCACCGCCTCGGCCATCTTCCTCTTCATCAACAACCTGGTGGGCATCGGCTTCGGCATCTTCTTCTTCGGCCGCCTGTCCGACTTCCTGGCCCCCCGGTACGGCACCGAGGCCCTGCGCTATTCCTTGCTGATCGGGCTGGGTTTCTACCTGCTGAGCGCCCTGTTCTTCATCCTTTCCAGCCGCCGCCTGGAACGGGATTGGGAAGGGTGAAGTCCGGTGGGTTGCAGGTAAGGGCTAGGAGCCTTATAATGTGGAAATTCCCGCGGGAGGGAATTCTCCCATGTCCATCGAACTGACGGTAACGGCCAAGGGCCAGGTCATCCTGCGTCAGGAAGTCCTGGCTCACTTAGGCATAGGGCCAGGCGACAAGGTCGTGGTCGATCTATTGCCGGATGGCCGGGTCCAGGTCCATGCCAAACCGGGCCTAGCCATAACGGAGCTGTTCGGTGCGCTGAAACGGCCCGGCCAACCTGTCCTTACCATTGACGAGGTGAATGAAGCGATCGCGGCCGGTTGGGCCGGCGAACGATAAAGATCACGATCGATACCAATATCCTGGTCCGTTTCTTCATTGAAGACGATCCAGAGCAGGCGGCCCAGGCACGCGCCCTGATGATCAAAGGGACACGGATCGTCATTCCCCTGCCCGCGCTGTGCGAGGCGGCATGGGTACTGCGACGCGGGTATCGACTTCCCGCCGCAGATATCGCGGATCAGTTGGAACGCCTGCTTCTTGTCGAAACAATCGTCATCGACAGGCAGGCGCTGATGGCGGGTGCCGCTTTCCTGCGCGCCGGTGGCGACTTCGCCGATGGGGCCATCGCGACCGATGGCCGGGACAAGGGTGGTGAAGTGTTTGTTTCGTTTGATCGTGGCGCCGTCAATCGCTGGCGGCGTATGGGCGGGAACGCTGCCGAACCCACCCTTGTGCTGTCCGCCGGGTGATCACTCCGCCAGTTGCGCCTCACGCTGGCGGGCGGAGTTACGCATGCCGTAGAGGAAGTAGATGGCCAGGCCCAGCAGGCTCCACGCGCCGAAGCGGATCCAGTTGCTGAGGCCCAGCGAGATCATCAGCGCCACGCAGATCACGGCGCCGATGACGGCCACCACCGGCAGATAGGGCACACGGAAGGGGCGCGGGCGGTGCGGGTCGCGCACGCGCAGCACCAGGGTGGCGACGCAGACCAGGGCGAAGGCCATGAGCGTGCCCAAGGATACCAGGTCGCCCAGCACATCCAGCGGCGCGATGCCGCCGATGATGGCGGCCACCAGCGTCACCCACAGCGTCGCCTGCCACGGCACATGGTGCTCCGGATTGACCGAGGCGAAGGACGGCGGCATCAGGCCGTCGCGGGCCATGGCATAGAAGATGCGGATCTGGCCGTAGTTGCAGATGAGGATGGCGGAGCCCAGGCCCAGGATGGCGGCCAGGTTGATGATCATGCCCAGCCAGGCCAGGGACGGGCCGGCGTTCTTGATGGCGATGAAGATGGCCTCGGGCGCATCCAGCATGGTGTAGGGCGCCAGGCCGGTCATGACCAGGCCCACCACCACGTACAGCGTCACGCACACGGCCAGGCCGCCCAGGATGCCGCGCGGCACCGTGCGCTGGGGCGACCGCGCCTCCTGCGCCGCGGTGGAGACCGCATCGAAACCGATATAGGCGAAGAACAGGGTGCCGGCGGCGCGGAACACACCAGACCAGCCGAAGGCCCCATCGCCCGTGCTCTCGGGAATGAAGGGATGCCAGTTGGCGGTATCGACGTAGAAGATGCCCACCACCGCGAACAGCACCATGGCGCCCACCTTGATGGCGACGGAGATGTTGTTGAAGCGCGCGGTTTCCTTGATGCCCAGGCTGAGGATGACGCCGCACAGGGCGATGATGAACACGGCCGGCCCGTTGATGAAGGCCCCGGTCCATTCGAAGCCCTTCTCATCCGAGTAGGACAAGGGGGCCGATGCCAGGTTGGTGGGCAGGTGCACCCCCCATTGCCCGAGGAAGGCGTTGAGGTAGCCGGAGAAGCCCACGGCCACGGCCGACCCGCTGATCATGTATTCCAGCACCAGGTTCCAGCCCACCAGCCAGGCCACGATTTCACCCAGCGTGGCGTAGGTGTAGCTGTAGGCGCTGCCCGCCACGGGAATGACGGTGGCCAGCTCAGCGAAGCACAGCCCGGCGAACAGGCAGGCCAGTGCGGCGAAGGCGAAGGAGATGGCGACCGCCGGCCCCGCATGGGTGGCGGCCTGCGATCCGGTCATGACGAAGATGCCGGCCCCCACCGTGCAGCCCACGCCCGCCAGGATCAGGTCCAACGTACCCAGGCCACGCGTCAGCTTCGCGGCCCCGTGCTTCCCCTCACCGGCCGCGATGAGCGCATCGACCGGCTTGACCGTCCATAACCCCATACCCGTCCCTTTCCCCGTTCGCGCCATCAGGTGGGCCGCACGTCCGGGGCCCTGTCCTATCCGTTATTCCCGTCCTAGCACGTTCCGGCGCGCCCGTCCCAGCCTGGGCCCGTGAACGCGATCAAATTTTTAATCCACGCCTTCATCCTCCGGTGACGGATATCGGCGCAGCACCGCCTCGATGACGAAATTCTGGCCGGTATAGACATGCTCATACAACAGCTGGGCCGCCTTCTCGCCATCGCCGGCGATCAGGGCGGCCAGCACCGGCTGGCTGCCGGCCCGGTAGGCCGCCGCCCCTTCGGACTGGGGAATGCCCATGAACAGGGGGCGCTGCCCACGCTCGTACAGGTTCTGCAGGATCTGCTGCAGGCGCGGATTGCCCGAGGCCTCAGCGATGGTCTCGTGGAAATCCTGGTCGGCCTCCAGGATCTTGCGATGCTGGTCAGGGTCGTCGGGCTCCACCGTGATGGTGGTGGCCCGCACCAGGCGGCGGACCTGCGCGGTGGTCAGCCGCCCGGCGGCCAGCCGCCCAGCCATGGGCTCAAGGGCCAGGCGGAGCTGGAAGCAGTGCATGATGTCTTCCGGCGTGATGGGCGCCACGGTGAAACCGCTGCGCGCCCGCGCCGCCATCAGCCCTTCCTGGCACAGGCGCGCCAGGGCGGTCCGCACCGGTGCCTTGCCAAACCCCAGCCGCTCCGCCAGCAGGGCCTCGCTGACCCGCTGCCCGGGCGTCAGGCGGCAGAGCATGATGTCGGCGCGCAGGGCCTGGTAGGCCCGTTCGCTCAGGCGTTCCTCAGTGGTGCTCAAGGCCCGCTTCCCTCCCGCTCAATGCCGCCCTCTTACTAGAACTCCAGCCCCGCGCCCAGGTCACCGTTCACCACCAGGGCCTTGGCGGCGGCGATGTCGGGGGCGAAGTAGCGGTCCTGGTCATAGGCCGGCACCACGGCGCGCAGCTTGGCCCTGGCCGCCTCCAACACTTCCGAGGTCCGCAGCGGCAGGTGGAATTCCAGGCCCTGGATGGCGGCCAGTGCCTCGATGCCGACGATGCCGGCGGCGTTGTCGGCCATGTCGATCAGACGGCGGGCCGCCCAGGTCGCCATGGAGACGTGATCCTCCTGGTTGGCGGAGGTGGGAATGCTGTCCACCGACGCCGGGTGGGCCAGGCCCTTGTTCTCGCTGGCGAGCGCCGCCGCGGTGACATGGGCGATCATGAAACCGGAATTGATGCCACCGTCCTTCACCAGGAAGGCCGGCAGGCCGCCGTTGTGGTGCGGATCCACCAGCATGGCGATGCGGCGCTCCGACAGGTTGCCGATCTCGGCGAGCGCCAGGGCGATCTGGTCGGCGGCGAAGGCCACCGGCTCGGCATGGAAGTTGCCGCCGGACAGGATGTCGCCGGTGTCGGGGAAGACCAGGGGGTTGTCGGTGACGGCGTTGGCCTCGATCAGCAGGGTGCCGGCCGCCATGCGCAGCTGGTCCAGGCAGGCGCCCATGACCTGCGGCTGGCAGCGCAGGCAGTAGGGGTCCTGCACCCGCTCGCAATCCAGGTGGCTGGCGCGCACGGCGCTGCCGTCCAGCAGGCGGCGATAGGCGGCGGCGGTGTCGATCTGGCCCTTCTGGCCGCGCAGCTCATGGATGCGGGCGTCGAAGGGGGTGTCGGAGCCGCGGGCGGCGTCCACCGACAGGGCGCCGGCGGTCAGGGCGGCCTGGAACACCCGCTCGGCCGCGAACAGGCCGTTCAGCGCCAGCGCGGTCGATACCTGGGTGCCGTTCAGCAGGGCCAAGCCCTCCTTGGGCCCCAGATCCGTGGGCTCCAGCCCCGCTTTGCGGATGCCTTCGGTGGCGGGCAGGATCTGGCCATCCACCCGCACCTCGCCCACACCCAGCAGCGGCGCCACCAGGTGGGCCAGCGGGGCCAGGTCGCCCGAGGCGCCGACGGAGCCCTTGGACGGGATGCAGGGATAGACGCCATGATTGGCCAGCGCCACCAGCGCCCGGATGACGCTGCCGCGCACGCCGGAATAGCCGCGCGCGAGGCTGGAAATCTTGAGCACCAGGATCAGGCGCACGATGGCGTCGTCCAGCAGCGGGCCGGTGCCCACCGCGTGGCTCAGCACCAGGTTGCGCTGAAGCTGAGACAGCTGGTCATTGCCGATGCGGGTCTTGGCCAGCAAGCCGAAGCCGGTGTTGATGCCATAGGCGGTGCGACCGGCGGCCATGACGGCATCGACCGTGGCGGCGGACTTTTCCGCAGTCGCCAGGGTGGCGTCATCGACCACCAGGTGGACAGGGCCCGCCAGGGTGGCGCGCAGGTCGGCCAGGGTCAGGCGGCCGGGGACCAGGGTGAAGGTGTGCATGGCACGGGGACTCCCGAGATAAATCAATAGACTATAGGCCAATCTTCAGGCGGCGGCGTAATACGCCGCCGCTGAGGACAGGAAGGTTGCGATCATCTGGCGCAGCACCGGACGCAGGCGGGAACAGCGCCCCTCATCCAGCGCCGGCACCAGGCCGGGGGCCAGGTGGGTATCCTGCGACAGTTCCAACTGCAGGGCGTGGACATGCTCCGCCGGCCGGCCGTAGTGGCGGGTGACGTGCCCGCCCTTGAACCTGCCGTTCAGCACCGCGCTATAGCCGCTGGTCTGGGTTACCTGGAACACCGCGTCGGCGAAGGCCGGAGCGCAGGAGGCGCCGGCGTTGCTGCCCAGGTTCAGGTCGGGCAGCCGGCCATCGAACAGGCGCGGCACCTCCGCCGCGATGGAATGCGCGTCCCACAGCAGGGCGTAGCCGTGCCGCGCCTTCAGCCGGGCCAACTCCGTCGACAGTTGGGCATGATAGGGCTGCCAGTAGGTGGCGACGCGGGCGGCCTTTTCGGCATCGTCCGGCCCCTGCGCCGGCAGATACAAGGGCGTGCCATCGAACATCACCTCCGGGATCAGGCCGGTGCCGGCTTGGCCGGGATAGAGGTTAGCGTCATCCGCCGGGCGGTTCAGATCCACGACATAACGGCTGTAGCCCGCCACCAGGGTGGAGGCGCCGATCGCGTCCGCGAAGTCATACAGCAAATCAACATGCCAGTCGGTGTCGAGCAGGCCGTGGGCCTCAGGCGCCAGGCGGGACGAAATGTCCGCCGGCACCTGGATACCGACATGGGGGAAAGAGATCAGCAGCGGTGCCGTCCCCTGCCGAAAGGTGAAGATTGGCGCCATCATTGGATGATCACGGGCAAGTCCAGACCATGGTGCGGGGTGCCCTCGACAGTCAGATCATGGCCGGCGGCGACGTGTGGAACGGCGGGCCTCATTTGACATTCCTCTTTCCTGCTTGGCCGGCCAAAGTACATCGCTGAGGGGCGCTTTGGCCCGAAACGACCGATCCCGATGGCAATGGCGGTACCATGGGCGCCATCCTAGCGGCCAAGTGATGGCGCGTAAAGGCCTGCCACGCCATCTGACCTGTCAGTAAGTTCACCTGGACAGCGCTTCGCGGCCCTGCTTCGCTCTGCCAAAACGCTGGAACTGGCTGTATGATTCCCCTGGGATGTTCGGCTGATGATGGCTCTGCGCGACGCCTGAATGGCGTCGGCCATCTGAAATTTCAGGACCACCAGCGGCGCACCGCGTCCTCGACACAAGGAATTGGTCTGCCGACCGGAGGGCGACGCCAGCACGAACCGGGCCGGAAAGTGGTCAGGCCGTCTGATCGGGGGCGGCCGACGCCGCCAGCAAAGAGGCCAGGAAGTCGGACGCGTCCTCGGCGTCGGCCAGGAAGTCCGCGCCGATGATTCGCCGCCCCCCATCCACCCGCCGCACAATGATGGGGAACAGGGCGACGCCGTTGGTCACCTCGCTATGGATGCTGACGGTCAGGGTCTGGCCCGGGGCGATATCCTCCACCCCGCCGTGCAACTGCAGGCCGATCCCCTTGGCCGACCAATCGACCAGGCGGGCCTGGTGGCGGCCCACCCGCAGCGGGTACGCGTCGCCGGACAGGCGCGCGGCTCGCCGGCGATCGACTGCGGAGGGGGGAGGCTCGTCCGTCATGGGCGCCATTCTACCCGGATCAGACGGCCAAGGCTTCAGCGGAAAAGTTTTTGGCGCCGCGGAAGTCGGCGTTGCGAATGTCGGCCCCGCGCAGGTCCGCCATGGTCAGGGTCGCGTCGGTCAGGCAGGCGCCGGCCAGGACGGCGTTGCGCAGGTTTCCCTGGGTCAGGTCACCATCTTCCAGGCGGGCCATGGTCAGGTCGGCGCCCGCCAGGTTCACCCGCACCATGCGCGCCTTGCTGAAATTGGTGGGCCATTCGTGGCCGTTGCGCAAATCCATGGGGCAGGCCACGGCATTGGCCAGATTGGCCTCGTTCAGCGTCGCCCGCTCCAGGCAGGCGCCGCGCAGATCGGCGCCGGCAAGTTCCGCGCCGCGCAGGTCGGCCATGGACAGATCGGCCATGGCCAGCACCGTGCCGCTGAGATTGGCGCCCTTCAGCGTCGTCTGCCTGAGGATGGCGGCCGACAGGTTCAGATTGGACAGATCTTGGCCGCTAAGATCGGTGGCCGACAGGTCCGCGCGCCTGCCCTTGCCGCCGTTGCTCAATATCCACAGGCGGTGCTGACGCAATGTCTCGCCGATGGTGCCCTCGATATCGTCCAGGCGGCGCACCAGGTCGGCGCCCGTCAGATTGGCCATGGAGAGATCAACATCGTCCAGCAGGGCGCCCAGCAGACTGGCCTTGGACAGGTTGGCGCTGCGCAACAGGGCGCGGGTCAGCACGGCGCCATCCAGCTTGGTGCCGCTGAGGTTGGCCTCCGACAGGTCCGCCCCCTCCAGGTTGCAGCCGGTGAGATCGGAGCCGCTGAGATCCGCCTTCACGAAGATGGCGCCGCGCAGGTCGGTGTCGCGCAAATCGGTCTGCACGACGAAGGCGTTGGACAGCTTGGCGTGGCTGAGATCGGCCTTGGTCATGGACGCCTCCGCCAGCTCGGCCGAGGGATTGCCCTGGACGTTGGGCGTCAGTTCACCGTTCTTGCTGCGCATGAGATGGCCGTCGCGCAGATCCGCCTCCGCCATCACCACCCGCTGCATGCGGGCGCCACGGAAGGCGGCGCCGCGCAAATCGGCCCGTGCCAGGTTGGCGCGCTCCAGCGTGGCGCGGCGCAGGTCCGCGCCGAACAGGCAGGCGGAGCGCAAATCGGCCTCCGACAGGTCGGCATCGCTGAGCCGCGCGCCGGTCAGGTCGGCGCCGGCCAACATCCGCCCGCGCAGCACGGCGTTGGACAGGTCGCAGAACTTGAGGCTGGCCCGCGCCCCGCCCCGTTGACCCTGGAGGTAGCGCAGATGCAGGGTCAGGGCTTGCTCGATCTCCGCGGCCGAGAGGCGCCGGTAACCGATATCGAGGCTGTCAACGTCGGCCCTGGGGCTCATATGGGTCTCAGGCTTTAAGGTTCATCACCGCGGGAGCCTATGTGATAGCGGCCCTTCGTTAATAAAAGGTCATCAAGATAAAGTTTCCCCGGCAGGGGCCTAAAAAATCAGCGGAAAATCAAAAGAACATTTGGAGCGTTGCTTTCTGATGGATTGTGACGAGAGCTCATCTCTTTTAAAGAGAACTGTCCTGACTTGTGTCGCAAAAGGCAACGGCGGAACCCGAGGGTCCCGCCGTTCCGTCCAACTGCCACTTGCCCTTGAACCGTCTTCTTGTCCGTGAGGCGCCCGCCGTGGCGTTGTCGTCCGGTCAGGCGCCCACACATCCAGAATCAGGGTTCAGAATTAGGCCAAATGGGTCTCCAGCGCCGCGTTCTTCACGGCCTTCTGAAGCTTTTCGAACGCCCGCACCTCGATCTGGCGCACACGTTCGCGGCTGATGCCGAACTCCTGGGACAGGTCTTCCAGCGTCGTCGGGTCGTCGCGCAGGCGACGCTCCGCCAGGATACGGCGCTCACGGTCGTTCAGGCCCTTCATGGCGCCGGCCAGCAGGGCCTTGCGCTTGCCCAGCTCTTCACGGTCGGCCAGGCGGATTTCTTGGCTTTCCGTCTCATCCACCAGCCAATCCTGCCACTCGCCCTCGCCATCCACGCGCAGGGGCGCGTTCAGGCTATGGTCGGGGCTGCCCAGACGGCGGTTCATGGACACGACGTCCTGTTCCGGCACGTCCAGCTTGGTGGCGATGGCGGTCACCGTCTCCGGCGACAGGTCGCCGTCCTCGATAGCCTGCATCTGGCCCTTCAGCTTGCGCAGGTTGAAAAACAGCTTCTTCTGCGCTGCCGTCGTGCCCATCTTCACCAGGCTCCAGCTGTGCAGGATGTATTCCTGGATGGCGGCGCGGATCCACCACATGGCATACGTGGCAAGGCGGAAGCCCCGGTCGGGATCGAAGCGCTTCACCGCCTGCATCATGCCGACGTTGCCTTCGGAGATCAGCTCGGACAGCGGCAGGCCGTAGCCGCGGTAGCCCATGGCGATCTTGGCCACCAGGCGCAAATGGCTGGTCACCAGCTGGTGGGCGGCAATGCCGTCCTCATGTTCCTGCCAGCGCTTGGCCAGCATGAACTCCTTCTCCGGTTCCAGCATGGGGAAGCGGCGGATTTCCTGAAGATACCGCGACAGGCTCGATTCCGAACTGACGGCGGGGATGGCGGGCAAGGTGGCCATGGTCAACAACCTTTCACGGTTAAGGACCCCCGGGGATCGGGCGGTCCCCCCGTACCGGATGCTCAAATGGAGCCCCCCGGACGGGGTTGGGGTGACACATTGATCAGTATACGCCTCTGACTCGTATCCGACCACACTTTAAAATCATTCTAAACTAAAGATCAGCCCTGCAAGATCGGCGGGCAGGTCGCTGGTGAAGGCCACCATGTCACCGCTGACCGGATGACGGAAGGCGATGTCCTTCGCATGCAACGCTTGGCGACGAAAACCGAGAAGTTGGGCCTGCGCGTCCGGCGTCGCCTCCTTCAGCCGGGCGCCCAGGGCACCGGTGGGGCGAGCCTTGCCATACAGCGGATCGCCCACCAACGGATGGCCGATCTGGGCCATGTGCACCCGGATCTGGTGCGTACGGCCCGTGGCCAGCTTGCATTCCACATGGGCGGCCAGCAGGCCGTAGCGGGCCAGCGTGCGCCAGCGGGTCAGCGCCGGCTTGCCGCCCTTGCTTACCACGGCCATGCGCTTGCGATCCGTCGGATGGCGGCCGATGTTGCCTTCGATTTCCCCCTCGCCCGCCGCCGGTGAACCCCAGACGACGGCGTGGTAGGTGCGCGACAGGGTGCGGTCGGCGAACTGAGCGGACAGGCCGGCATGGGCCCGGTCGGTCTTGGCCACCACCATCAAGCCGCTGGTATCCTTGTCCAGCCGGTGGACGATGCCCGGCCGGCGGACGCCACCGATGCCGGACAGCCGTTCCCCGCAGTGAAACAGCAGGGCGTTCACCAGCGTGCCGTCCGGGTTGCCGGCGGCGGGATGCACCACCATCCCGGCGGGCTTGTCGATCACCAGCAGGTCATCATCCTCGAAAACGATGGTCAGCGGGATGTCCTGCGCCACCGGCACGGCCGGCTCCGGCGCGGGCACGGCAATCTGGAACACCTGGCCGGGTTTGACCCGGTATGAGGCGTCGTCTATGGTCTGGCCACCCGGCTGACCCGAGGCCACGCGCCCTTCCCCAATCAGCGCTTGCAAGCGCGAGCGGGTGAGGCCGGCGGCCTCCGGCACCAGCTGGGCCAGGGCCTTGTCCAACCGGTCGCGGGCCGCGGTGTCGGGGATGGTGACGGCGATCAAGGCGGAACCCGCCTCCTCGCCCTCCAGATCCTCATCCTCCGCGCTATCCACCACCGGGGCGCCAAGGTCCAGGCGGTCAGCCCCGCCCTCACCCGTCATGGCGCTGAAACGCGCGACGGCGGGGTCGGCAGGCTGGCCCGGAGCGGCACAGATGGTTGAAGCAAGTGCGGACAATAAAGACCTTCCTCGTCATCATGGGCGTACTGATCGTCGCCGGTTTCACCTTCATCGGGGTGGAAATCTGGCGGCGTGCCACCGACCCAAACCACCCCCGCGCCTTCGGCCGCCATGCTGATACGGCGACCCTGGGCGCAACCACTGCGGGCACAACCACCACTTCGGCCCTGCCGCCCGAGGCCCTGACCCCGCTGCTGAAACTGCCGGAAGGCAGCCGCATCGAAGCCATGACCAGCGTGGGCAGCCGCCTGGCCGTCCAGGTCACCCTTCCCGGTGGTGCCCAGCAGATCGTCCTGCTGGAGCCCAGTACCGGAAAGGTCCAGATCGCGGTCGTTACTGGAACCACTTCATCGGCCACCCCATCTTCCCCAGTTGGGACTTCCACAGGTGGGGCGCCTGAACCCAACCAGACGATGCGCCCGCAGGTTCCCCGGACGCCGTGATTACGGTCACACCGACAGGCCGCCCACCAGCGTAATCACCCTACATGACAGAGATTTAATGGCCCCTGTCAGGAAGCCGGCGCTGGAATGGGGGCTGGGGGCGACTGCCCAATATTTCAGCGATCTACGGCAGCATTGGGCTTCTCCACATTTTTTCGCTTCCTCTTCGTGAACGCCGGCCCCGATCATCACCCGACATCCAGCAATAGGCGAGACGGTCCCCCATGAACTTCATGAGCGACAATGTGGTGGGCGCGGCCCCGGAGATCCTGGCGGCCCTGGCCGCGGCCAATGAGGGCGCGCAGCCCTCCTACGGCGGCGACCCGCTGACGGCGCGGGTGACCCGGGACCTGGCCGAGTTGTTCGAGTGCGACGTGACCGTTTTCCCCGTCGCCACCGGCACCGCCGCCAACGCGCTGGCCCTGTCGGTGCTGACTCCGCCCTACGGCGCCGTCTATTGCCATGATGAGGCCCACGTTCAGGTGGATGAGTGCGGCGCGCCGGAGCTGATGTCCGGCGGCGCCAAGCTGGTCCCCTTGTCGGGCCCCCATGGCAAGCTGGACGCCACGGCACTGAAGGCCGCCTTGGACAAGGGCGGCGCTGGCGTCGTCCATCATGTGCAACCGGCCGCGTTGACCCTGACCCAGGCGACGGAGTCCGGCACCGTCTACACCCCCAACGAGGTGATGGCCCTGACGGAGGTGGCGCGCGCGCACAAGCTGCGCGTCCACATGGACGGGGCCCGCTTCGCCAATGCAGTGGCCAGCCTGGCCTGCGCCCCGGCCGATATCACCTGGCGCGCGGGCGTGGACGTCCTGTCCTTCGGCGCGACCAAGAACGGCGCCCTGGCGGCGGAGGCCGTGATCTTCTTCGACAAGGCCCTGGCCGACAGCTTCGCCTATCGCCGCAAGCGGGCCGGCCATCTGTTCTCCAAGATGCGCTTCCTGTCGGCGCAGTTGGACGCCTATCTGACGGACGGCCTGTGGCTGCGCCTGGCCACCCACGCCAACGCCATGGCGACGCGCCTGGCCCAGGGCCTGGACGCCCTGCCCGGCGTCGGCCTGCGCAGCCCGGTGCAGGCCAACGAGGTCTTCGCCGTGATGCCGGAGCCGATGATCGCGGGGCTGGAGGCCGCCGGCTTCCACTTCTATCGCTGGGATGGCGCCTGTATTCGCCTCGTGACTGCCTGGAATACCGACCCGGCGCACGTGGACGCCTTCGTCGCCGCCGCGCGGGGGCTGGCGGGGATCGCATGAGCGACAAAGCCCGCCTGAGGCAAAAGACCGCCCCTCACCCAGGCCCACAATGACGTAGGGTCCAGGCCACAAACCGGGGCCGATGCACCCGACAAACTCTGTGGAGATGACATGCGCAAGATCGTTCTCGCCGCCGCCCTCTTGGCCGCCACCTCGGCGCCGGCCTGGGCGGCCCTTCCCAACGGCGCGCCGGCCCCGGCCTTCACCGCCCAGGGCGCCCTGGGCGGCAAGACGTCGACCTTCTCGCTGACCGACGCGCTGAAGAAGGGGCCGGTGGTGCTTTACTTCTTCCCCGCCGCCTTCACCAAGGGCTGCACCGTGGAGGCGCATGAATTCGCCGAGGCGACGGAGACGTTCAAGCAATACGGCGCCACCGTGGTGGGCATCACGGCCGGCAACATCGACCGCGTGGCCGAGTTCTCCTCGGTGGAGTGCCGGGACAAATTCATGGTGGCAGCCGACCCGGACGCCAAGATCGCCGCCGAGTATGACGCCAAGAGCCAGGGCAATTCCGCCGTCTCCAACCGCACGTCCTACGTCATCGGCCAGGACGGCAAGGTCGTCGCCAGCTACACGGACTACAATCCCGACCAGCATGTCCAGCTGATGCTGGACGCGGTCAAGGCGCTGCACGCCAAGTAGGGGCGGGCCGGTTCCAGCGGCCGCCCGGGCCGTTGGAACCAGTTTGAGATCATTCCGCTAGGATGTGGGCGGTCTCAGCTGCGGTGACGAAGGCCGCGCGGGCGGCCTCCGCCTCGCCCGACCCGTCCAGGGCGGCCAGGCACGCGGCGGTGGCGGCTTGGCGGGCGGGATCGTTGAGATGGGCTTCGGGCCAACGGTAGATCAGCCAGTTGGAAGCCTCGTCCACCGTTGTAATGGTCCGGCGGACGGAAGGGGCTTCCCACACATCGATCGGTGTCAGGGTACGCAAGGGTGGCCTCCTCCATCTGGTGGAACATACAACGAGGCAGCGGCGGTAGGGTTCCCGCCTGGCGTTACCCGCCCGTGACCAGCCTGAACGCGATGCCCCACATCACCAGCGCGATGACGCCCTCCAGCACCCGCCAGGCGGCGGGGCGGGCAAAGATGGGGCGCAGCTGGGTGGCGCCGAAGCCCAGCGAAAAGAAGAACAGGAAGGAACCGGTGATGGCCCCGGCGGCGAAGGACGCCTGGAAGCCGTCGAACTGCGTGGACACGGTGCCCAGCAGGACCACCGTGTCCAGGTAGACATGCGGATTCAGCCAGGTGATGGCCAGGCAGGCCAGCACGGTCTTGCCCAGGCCCCGTCCCTCCGTCCCGGGGCCTGCCGTCAGCGCGCCGGTGGAGCGCCAGGCCGACCACAGGCTTTTGGCCCCGTACCAGGCCAGGAAGGTGGCGCCGGCATAGCGCATGACCGGATCCAGCCAGGGCAGCCAGGCGGCGGCGGTGCCGAAGCCGGTCACGCCAACGCCGA
The DNA here is from genome assembly GCF_007828035.1 of Nitrospirillum amazonense. Lineage (GTDB taxonomy): Bacteria > Pseudomonadota > Alphaproteobacteria > Azospirillales > Azospirillaceae > Nitrospirillum > Nitrospirillum amazonense. The sequence goes on from NZ_VITV01000008.1 coordinate 225,980, forward strand.
TGAGGATGGCATCGGACAGGGCGCAGGCTAGGCACACGGCGAAGACGTGCTGGCCGCGCAGGCCCTGCCGCAACAGGAAGGCGTTCTGCGCGCCGATGGCGACGATGAGGCTGAGCCCCATGCTCAGGCCCGCGATGTAAACCGAGACATTCATGGTGGTAGGGCGAAATCCCAGAGGTGGCTGGCCCTTGTGGTAAGTGCCGCGCCGGGATTAGGCTAATTAAATTATCTAATCCGAATTTAGCGAAACTTAGCCATGATCGATTACCCGGCGGCGCGCGCCGTGGCGTTGGTGGTGCAGACCGGCAGCTTTGAAAAGGCCGCCGCCGCGCTGAACGTCACCCCCTCCGCCGTGTCCCAGCGCGTGAAGCAGTTGGAGGAGCGGCTGGGCGCCGTGCTGGTCGAGCGGGGTAGTCCCTGCACCGCCACCGAAAAGGGCGAATGGCTATGCCGCCACATGGACCACGTCGGCTTGCTGGAGCGGGAGCTGACGGCCCACCTGCCGGGCCTGGTCGACCCGGCGGCGCCGGTGCCGCGTGTAACCCTGGCCATCGCCGCCAACGCCGACAGCCTGGGCACCTGGTTCCTGGCGGCAGCCGCCGCCTTCACCCAAGGCTGCGACCATCTGCTGAATATCGTCATCGACGACCAGGATCACACCGCCGACTGGCTGCGGCGCGGCCGGGTGCTGGCGGCGGTGACCTCGCTGGAAAAGCCCATCCAAGGCTGCCGCGTCACCGCCCTGGGCGCGTTGCGCTATCACGCCACGGCCAGCCCGGACTTCATGGCGCGCCATTTCCCGGACGGGGTGACACCAGAGGCGCTGGCCCAGGCTCCGGCGCTGACCTTCAACCAGAAGGACCGGCTGCAGCATGACTGGATTCGGCGGACGCTGGGCCGGAATGTCGGGCATCCTACCCACTTGCCCACCCACTGGCTGCCGTCGACCCAGGGTTTCGTCGACGGCGCGCTGGCTGGGATAGGCTGGGGCATGAACCCCGCCCAGCTGGTACGTGGACATCTGGACGCAGGCCGGCTGGTGGAACTGGTCCCCGGCGCCATCCTGGACGTGCCCCTGTTCTGGCAGGTGAGCCGCCTGGCCGCCGACCAGCTTTCCGACCTCAGCCGGCGGGTGGCGACCACGGCCAAGCGCGAACTGGTGCAACCGGGGTGAGGCGATATTCGCCTTGGGCGTGTGTTGGCCGGCAGGCATACTGCCGGCAGCGTGCTCATGAAGGGGATATCGTCCGTGCCCAAGCCGATCAACCACCCCACACCCGGCGTCTACGTAACGGAACGTTCGGCCTTTCCACCCAGCATCGTCGGGGTGCAAACGGCCATCCCCATCTTCATCGGCTACACGGAGTCCGCCCACGACCCCGCAACCCAGAAGGCCCTGCATGGCCAGGCGGTCGCGGTCGGATCCCTCGGGGACTACACCACCTATTTCGGTGGCGCCTATCTCCAGCCCTTTGACGTGGCGCCGTCACCCGCGGGCACGGCCGATTTCCAGGCGCCCCCTCCAAATGGTCAGGGAACCGCTTACTACGCGGTCAGCCCCAGCGGCCCCCGTTTCAACCTCTACCTGGCCATCCAGGCCTTCTATGCCAATGGCGGCGCCAATTGCTACGTCGTGTCGGTCGCGGATTACAGCCAAGGCGGGGTCTCCAAGGACGCCCTGCTGGCTGGCTTGCAGGCCACCGACACACAGGTGGGGCCGACCATGACCGTGGTGCCGGATGCCTGCCTGCTGGCCGGCGCCGACTATGGAGCGGTGGTGACGGCCATGCTGACGCAGGCGGCCACCCTGCAGGACCGCATGGCCATGCTGGATCTACCGGGCGCCGTCGATCCGGCAAGCTGGACCGCCGACGGCCTGGCCGCCCAGCGCGACGCCTTCTACTCCGCCATCGCCCCCGCCTCGGATGCCTTCAGCTATGGCGCCGCCTACGCCCCGGCGCTGCGGACCAGCCTGGTCACGGCGGGTGACGTCGACTACACCTGCCTGCAGGGCAGCGCCGCCGTGGTGCTGGGTCTGCTGAACCAAGAGGCGTCGACCCTCTACACCGGCGCCAAACTGGCCGAGGTCCAGGCACAGCTGGCGGCGGCCTTCCCCGAAACGCCCCCGGCCACGGCACCCAGCGCCAGCCAGATCAGCGCCACCAACCAGGCCCTGCTGAGTGCCCTGCCCCTGCTGGGCACGATCGAAGGCATCGTGGCGCAAAAGCTGAACGTGGCGCCGCCCAGCGGCATCATGGCCGGCATCTGGACGGCAAGCGACACCAATCATGGCGTGTGGCTCGCCCCCGCCAATATGGCCCTGGCCGGCGTGACGGCGCCCACGGTGATCCTGAACGACGCGCAGCAGGGGGACTACAACGTCCCGCTCAACGGCAACGCCATCAATATCCTGCGCGCCTTCGTCAATCGCGGCACGGTGCCATGGGGCGCCCGCACCCTGGACGGCAACAGCAACGACTATCGCTACATCCAGGTGCGCCGTACCCTGATTTACGTCGAGCAATCCATCAAGACCGCCCTGCAACAGTTTGTTTTCGCGCCGAATGACGGCCAAACCTGGGTCACCGTCACGGCCATGATCTCCAAGTTCCTGACGGGGCTGTGGAGCCAGGGCGGCCTGATGGGCGACAAGGCCAGCGACGCCTTCAGCGTCCAATGCGGGCTGGGAACGACCATGACCGCGCAGGACATCCTGAACGGCTACATGATCGTTTCCGTGACCCTGCAACTGGTCCATCCGGCGGAGTTCATCGAGCTGACGTTCAAACAGATCATGCAGGGCGCCTGACCTGTCGCGCCCTTTCGACCTGTCGCACGATCAGGATGTCGGCAGCACCGTCCAGCCGTTGGTCTTGGGATCCAGGCGTTTCACCGGCCCCTCGAAACGGCGCAGCAGACCGTCCAGCAGGCCGGGCAGGCTTTGATAACGGTTGAGGATGGCCTGCACCTGCGCCTGGCCCGGGCCGGCGGTCTGACCCGCCAGGGTGATCGCCTGGTCCAGCGGGATGGCGCGGTGGACGACGATGCCGGGGGCGGCCTGGCGGCTGGCGTTCGGGGCCCGGATGTAGGCCAGCAGCGCCGTTTCGTCCACCAGATGCCGCAGCACGTCATCCAGGGCATGCAGCACCTCCCCCCGCCAGCGGGTGGTAACGCCGCCGATACGCCGTTCCTCCCCTCCATGGGCGTGACCGGCGCACACCACCTCCGCCAGGTGCCAGCGCAGCCGGCTGGCGTAGCCGCCGAACATGTGGGCGTGCTGGTCCTGTTCCGGCAGGCCGGTCCGGGTGACAACCGGGGCCCCGGTGTTGGCATGGCCGAGGTCGATGGACGACAGGCCGTTCCACACCTCGGCCAGCATGCCGTTGTAGTTGGCCATGCGGGTGGGCCAGACGGCGCCGCCGCCGAAGATGTCAGACAAGGCGTTGCGAACGACACCGACGACATCACCGAAAACGTGGTCACCCTGCATGGGGGCCAGGGGTGGTGCAGCGGTCGGCACCGGCTCCGCCGGGATCTGGGCGCCTTGGGGATTGGCGAAGGTGCACTGGGAGATGAGCGGCATGGGCAAACCCTGTCGGAGACGGGCTTGGAGGCCCGCGGGAGGCCACACCCTAGCCGGATCGCCGCCCCAACTCATGCGCGCCGAAGCTGTATGCCGCCCGGGGGAAACCTTGATGACGACATTGATCTTGTTGCGTATTCCGGTTTCGCCGATAGGCCCACTGGCCCGGGCCACCGCAGCACTCGAGACCAGTTCCCCTCTTTCGGAGCCGGTGGCAGAATGGCCGCCGGCTGTTCACCGCCGCAACGGTGAAGGCCCGGCACGACAATGGATGGGCGATTGACATGATCACGTTCACGCTGAACGGGCAGGCGCAGCGTTTCGAGGGCGATCCCGAAATGCCCCTGCTGTGGTATCTGCGCGATGTCCAGGGCCTAACCGGCACCAAGTTCGGCTGTGGCGAGGCGTTGTGCGGCGCCTGCACCGTGCACGCCGACGGCGCGCCCATCCGCAGTTGCCAGACGACGCTGGGCGACCTGTCCGGCGTGGCCGTCACCACCATCGAGGGCCTGTCGCCCGACGGCATGCACCCGGTGCAGGTGGCATGGCGGGAACTGAACGTGGCCCAGTGCGGCTATTGCCAGGCCGGGCAGATCATGTCGGCGGCGGCCTTGCTGAAGGACACGCCCCGCCCCAGCGACGAAGCCATCGATGACGCCATGAGCGGCAACATCTGCCGCTGCGCGACCTATCCCCGCATCCGCGCCGCCATCAAGCGCGCGGCCGGCGAAGTGCAGCGCAAGACGGCCAGCAGCGGGAGTGCGAAGTGATGAACGGCATCACCAACCTTAGCCGCCGCGCCGTCCTGATGGGCCTGGGCACCGGCACCTTCATCCTGGCCGGCGGGCTCGGCCTTGCGGCCGCCACCGGCGCCCTGGCGGAGGATGCGCCCAAGAAGTATGGCGGCGAAGCCATGCCCGGCGGGGTGAAGGACGACCCGCGCCTGTTCGTCGCCGTGGCCGCCGACGGCACCCTCACCATCATCTGCCACCGGGCGGAGATGGGCCAGGGCGTGCGCACCAGCTGGGCCATGGTCATCGCCGACGAGATGGACGCCGACTGGGCGAAGGTGAAGGTGGACCAGGCGCTGGGTGACGAGGCGCGCTACGGCAACCAGAACACCGACGGCTCGCGCAGCATGCGCCACCATTTCCAGGCCCTGCGCCGTATCGGCGCCGCCGCGCGCCAGATGCTGGCCAAGGCGGCCGCCACGCAGTGGGGCGTGCCGGTGGCGGAGGTGACGGTGGACCACCACAGCCTGGTGCATGCCGCCAGCGGCCGGCGCCTGGGCTTCGGCGAGGTGGCGGCGGCCGCCGCCACCCTGCCCGTGCCGGCGCGTGAGACCCTGGTGTTCAAGGACCCGGCCAAGTTCCGCTATATCGGCCGAAGCGACGTCGGCCTGGTCGACGGCTTCGACATCACCACCGGCCGCGCCACCTATGGCATCGACGTGCGGCGGGAGGGGATGCTGTACGCCGTGGTCGCCCGCCCGCCGGTGCATGGCGGCAAGCTGGGCCACTACAACGTGGATGAGGCGTTGCAGGTGCCGGGCGTGCTGAAGGTGGTGGTGCTGAACAGCGCGCCCCTGCCCTCCGGCTTCCTGCCCAAGGGCGGCCTTGCCGTGGTGGCGGAAAACACCTGGGCCGCGCTCAAGGGGCGGGAGAAGCTGAAGGTCACCTGGGAGGATGGGCCCAACGCCAGCTATGACAGCGCCGCCTACCGGGCGGAGCTGGAGGCGGCGGCCCGCGCCCCCGGCCAGGTGGTGCGGAACGTGGGTGACGTGGACGGCGCGCTCAAGTCGGCGGCCAAGCATGTCACGGCGGAATACTACATTCCCCACCTGGCCCAGGCGCCCATGGAACCGCCGGCCGCCGCCGCCCAGGTGACGGGCGACAAGTGCGAGATCTGGGGCAGCACTCAGGCGCCGCAGACGACGCGCGAGACGGTGGCCAAGGTGTTGAGCATCCCGCCGGAGAATGTGACCGTCCACCAGACCCTGGTGGGCGGCGGCTTTGGCCGCAAATCCAAGCCGGACTACATCGCGGAGGCGGCCCTGCTGTCCCGCGCCATGGATGGCCGGCCGGTTAAGCTGACCTACACCCGCACCGATGACCTGCACCACGGCTTCCTGCACACCGTGTCGGTGGAGCGGCTGGAGGGCGGGCTGGACGCCAAGGGTAAGCCGGTGGCCTGGCTGCACCGCACCGTGGCCCCGTCCATCGGCGCCACCTTCACCGCCGGCGTGAAGCATGAGGGCGCCTCGGAACTGGGCATGGGCGCCGTCAACACGCCCTGGATCGTGCCCAACCTGCGGGTGGAGAACCCGGAGGCCGAGAGCCACACCCGCATCGGCTGGTTCCGCAGCGTCTCCAACATCCCGCACGCCTTCGCGGTGCAGAGCTTCGTCGCCGAACTGGCGGAGGCCGCGGGGCGCGACCCCAAGGATTTCCTGCTGGAACTGATCGGGCCGGCCCGGCAGATCAACCCGGCCGACCTGTCGGACAGCTGGAACTACAACGAGGACCCGGTGGCCTACGCCTATGACACCGGCCGCCTGCACGGCGTGGTGGAGCGGGCGGCCAAGGAGGCCGGCTGGGGCAAGCCCCTGCCCAAAGGCCAGGGCCGGGGCATCGCCGCCCACCGCAGCTTCGCCAGCTACGCCGCTGCCGTCGTGCAGGTGGATGTCGATACCCAGGGCAAGCTGACCATCCCCCGCGTCGATATCGCCTTCGATTGCGGCCCCGTCATCAACCCCGACCGGGTGCGGGCGCAGCTGGAGGGGGCGGTGACCCAGGGCGTCAGCCTGGCCACGCTGGGCGAGATCAGTTTCAAGGCCGGCCAGGTGCAGCAGAACAACTTCGACACCTATCAAGTCACCCGCATCGACACGGCGCCCAAGGACATCCGCGTCCACCTGATGCCGGCGACCCAGTACGACGCCCCGCTGGGCGGCGTGGGCGAGCCCGGCGTCCCCCCCATCGCCCCGGCCCTGCTGAACGCCATCCACGCCGCCACCGGCAAACGCATCCGCAGCCTGCCCATCCGGGACCAGTTGCGGGCGTGAGGAAAACACTGGCGCACGAGGTTGGCGTTGCCCGTGCGTTGGCATGGACGCTGGGGTTTGGGGTCGTGGATCCCGTCCTGCTAAAGGCGGCGCATCACACCATGCTGCTGTTGACGCCGCTGTCCATTGTCGCCCGGATCCAATCTGCGGAACCAGTCGAGAAAGCCCGCGCGACGGCCGAGCGTGAATTGACGGTCACCCGCCATCTAGCATTCCGGGGACTACCGGTTTTGAGGCCCCTGGAGGTGGCCTTGGCTGGCCCCCATGTCCTTGACGGATGCGTCGTCTCGTTCTGGCCCTATATCGACCACGCGCCGTTGCGGCGGCAAGCGGACATGATCGCGGCGGCCCGGGGCCTACGCGCCATCCATGAGGCGCTGATGGATTTTGGCGGAACCCTGCCGCCCTATCAGGCGAGTGTGGACCAGTGCTGGACTGTTCTAATAGGGATGCCGCGGGCCGCCTTTCCCGCGACGACGGACAAGGAGTTCCTGACTGAGAATTTTCTGGCCTTGCGGCATCAGCTTGAGGCACTTGGTACGGCCGCCCGCGTCCTGCACGGCGACGCCCATAAAGGGAATGTGCTGGTCGGCGCCCATGGGCCGGTATGGATAGACTTTGAGTCCGTATGCCGCGGCCCGCTGGAATTCGAGCTGGCGACACTGCCCCGCTATGCACACCGGCATGTCGGCAAGGCGGATACGCGCCTAGTCGACCTTTTCACTGACTTGAAAAGCGTTTGTGTCGCCGTCTGGTGTTTGGCTGACGCGGGACGCAGCGCCGAAATGCGGGATGCAGCCCGGTATCACCTGCAACGACTAAGGCAGCAATAACGCCACTTGCAATCGGTTGCAAACCTCTATTGCCAATAATGCCTTATCGCTATAAAAGTTATGCTTCATATTGATTGGCTTGCCAGCAGAATCTTCAACAAACAAACGATACGGGAGGAACAAATCCATGCGACGGCACACTATGCTTTCCGCGCTGGTCGCGGCTGGCCTTGTCGCGGGCCTGTGCGCGCCGGCTTGGGCATCCGGTGATGCCGCCGGCACCTGGATAACCACCTGGGCGTCCAGCCCCTCCCTACCCATCGAGAAGCTGCCCCTGCCGTTCTGGAAGCCGGCGCCGGAGGTGCAAGGCACGGTGCGCTACACTCTGCGGATCAGCGCCGGGGGTGACCAGGTGCGCGTCCGGCTGTCGGCCGAGACCCTGCCGCAGGACCTGCTGGTCGACCACGCCACGGTCGCGATGGCCGACGCCCAGGGACATGTCGCGCCCGGCTCCTTCCGCACCCTGACCTTCAATGGCGCCCGCGCCGTCCGCGTGCCGGCGGGCGCGCCGCTGGTCAGCGATCCGCTGGACCTGCCGGTCGAGGCCGGCGCGGTGCTGGTGGTGAGCCTGCATCTGCCCCAGCCGGTGACGGTGCCGCAGGCGGACAACAACCATCACACCGACATCCTGCCCGGCGATGACCGGACCGAAGCCGTCGCGCTGGACGGCGCGCGGACCGAGGACGCGCGGGAAATCGTGTCCGCCCTGTTGGTCCATGCCGGCGCACAAGGCCGCACCATCGTCGCCTTCGGCGATTCCATCACCGACGGCTTCGGCGCCAAGGACAGGCTGATGCGGGGCTGGCCGGACCAGCTGGCCGCCTTGCTGCGGGCCAAGGGCCGGCGCGATATCGGCATCGCCAACGCCGGCATCGGCGGCAACCGCATCCTGCGCGGCGAGGTCGGCCCCTCAGCCCTGGCCCGGTTCGACCGCGACGCGCTGGCGGTCCCGGGCGTCACCGATGTCATCCTGCTGGAGGGCATCAACGATCTGGGCCTGAGCGGCCTGCCGACCCTGCGGACCAGCGCCACCCACCCCGTGGTGACGGCGGAGGACATCATCGCCGGCTATCGCCAGCTGATCGACCGGGCGCGGGCGCGGCACCTGAAGGTGCATGGCGCCACCCTCACGCCCGCCATGGGCGCCACTTTCCCCGGCTACGCCACCCCGGAAAAGGAGGCGGTACGGCAGAGGATCAACGCCTGGATCCGCACCAGCGGCGCGTTCGACGATGTGATCGATTTCGATGCCGCCGTCCGCGACCCCGCCCACCCCAACCGTATCCGGGCTGACTACGATTGCGGTGACCACCTGCACCCCTCCGATGCCGGCTACCGCGCCATGGCGGAGGCGGCGCTGGCGGTCATCGCCCGCTGATAGACCCCAGGATCACTCCGGCCGCATTCGCCGGTGCAGGGTGCTGCGGTGCACACCCAGTTCCCGGGCGGCGGCGCTGATGTTGCCCTGATGCCGGGCCAGGGCTTGGCGGATGGCGTCCTCCTCCCGCGTTTTCAGGCTGGGCGCTGGTGCGCCGGTCGGTACCACGGGCGCCAGATCCGGCGGCAGCTCGGCCGGGGTGATCAGTGTCCCTGGCGGCGACAGGGCCACCAAGGTGCGCAGCAGGTTGGCCAGTTCGCGTAGGTTGCCCGGCCAGTCATGGCGGCGTAGGCGGTCGCGGGCGGCGGGGGCCAAGCGGATGCCCCGCTCTGCTGCGCCGAAGCTGGCCATCAGCGCATCGATGATGCCATCCAACGACCGCTCGCGCAGGGGCGGCAGGGTCACCACCAGGTGCTTCAGCCGGTAATAGAGGTCGGCGCGGAAGGTGCCCTCGGCAACGCAGGCCGCCAGGTCGCGATGGGTGGCGGTGACCAGCAGGAAATCCACCTTCACCGGCCGGCCGCCCACGGGCGTCACCTCCCCATCCTGCAGCACGCGCAGCAGGCGGGCCTGCAGGGCCGGCGGCATGTCGCCGATCTCATCCAGGAACAGGATGCCGCCGTCGGCCTGGCGGATCTGGCCGCGATGGCCGCCCCGCCGGGCGCCGGTGAAGGCGCCATCCTCGTACCCGAACAACTCGGATTCCAGCAGGCCTTCCGGAATGGCGGCGCAGTTGACCGCCACCAGGGGCGCCTGCGCCCGCCCGCAGGCGGCGTGGGCCGCGCGCACGAACACCTCCTTGCCCGTTCCCGTCTCCCCCTGCAACAGCACGGGGATACCCGCGTCCAGCGCCCGGATGGCGCGCTCCAGCAGCGGCCGGGTGCCGGCATCCCACAGCATGCCGTCCGGGGCGGTCGCCGGCGGGGACAGGTCCTTGGCATGGGCCGGGCGGCGTATCGCGGGGCGGCTCTTGCCCGGCGTGGTGATGCGGGCATGCAGCGGGCGGCCGCTGTCGGCAGTGCGCAGGATACGGTCGCCCCGCGCCAGGCCGCCATCTAGCACGCTCTCCAGCCGCACGCGGCCGATGGCGGCGGCGTTCAGGCCCAGAAGGGCCAGCGCCGCCGGGTTGGCCGCGCACACCACGCCATCGTCCACCGCCAGCAGGCCTTCCTGCGGCGAGCCCAGCCAGCCGGGATGGGCATGCAGGCGCACCACTAGCTCGTGCCCCTCCGCCGCTTGCGCCGCCCAGCGATGTTCCAGGTGGGCCACCGCCAGGCTGGCCAGGCTTCTGGCGCTGGTGCCCTGGCTATCCGACCGGGCCGCGCGCGTGTCGCCCGACAGGTCGATGACACCGGCCAGCGCGCCATAGGGGTCCATCACCGGCATGGCGGTGCAGATGAGAAAGGCGTTGTCGGTCAGGTAATGCTCCGCCCCTCGCACCTGCACCAGGGCGCGTTCCGCCAAGGCGGTACCCACGGCGTTGGTGCCCTCGTCATCCTCCCCCCAGCCGGCGCCGGGTTGGAGGGAAACGCGGCGGGCGCGGCGGACGAAACCGGCGTCGCCCCGCGCGTCCAGGATCAGGCCCCGGTCATTGGTCAGCAGCACCATGCCGCCCAGGTCGCGCATGGCCTGGTGCAGGGTGTCCAACTCGGGTGTCGCGAGATGCATCAGGGTATGGTGGCGCTCGCGCAGTACCGCCAGATCGGCGCGCGACAGCGGATCCTGGCGTGCGGGGCGGTCGGCGCGCAGACCGCGGTCGGCGCAGCGGCGCCAGGACCGCGCGATGATGGGCGGGATGGGGGCACCCTCCAGGCCGGCCAACTCGCCCAGCTGCTCGCGCGCCATGGCCAGGACAGCCGCCTGACTTTGCGGGGCGTTCACCATGCTGATCCTCCCGATAGTCGCGACAGGTGTCGCGGACATGTCGCGCATTGCGACAGATCCGGCGCCCCTCTTTGCGGGAAAGCATGGGGCAGATCGGCGGCCCCCGCAACCCGACCTAAGTGGCATGGATTAAGGGCTTGATCTGGCGGGATTCCTGAAATTGCCGACGCCGTTGGCACGGCCCTTGCCATTGGAAAGCCAGCGCAAACCGCCCGCCTGAGGCGCAAAACAAGCTGGAGGACACGTTACATGGCCAAGATCGCTCCCGGACAGTATGGCAGCCCGGTCTCGTTCAAGAGCCGCTATGGCAATTTCATCGGCGGCGAGTGGGTGCCGCCGGCGTCCGGCGACTATTTCCAGAACACCACCCCCATCACAGGCCAGGTCATTTGCGAGATACCACGGTCGAACGCGGAGGATATCGAGCGCGCGCTGGACGCGGCGCACGCCGCCAAACGTGACTGGGGCCGCACCTCGGCCGCCGACCGCGCCCGCATCCTGGAAAAGATCGCCCAGCGCATCGACGACAACCTGGAAACCCTGGCGACAGTGGAAACCTGGGACAACGGCAAGCCCATCCGCGAGACGCGCGCCGCCGACATTCCCCTGGCAGCCGACCATTTCCGCTATTTCGCCGCCGCCATTCGCGCGCAAGAGGGCGGCATCTCGGAGATCGACCACAACACCATCGCGTACCATTATCATGAGCCCCTGGGCGTGGTGGGCCAGATCATCCCCTGGAACTTCCCCATCCTGATGGCGACGTGGAAGCTAGCCCCGGCCCTGGCCGCCGGCAACTGCGTGGTGCTGAAGCCGGCGGAACAGACGCCGGTCAGCATCCTGGTGCTGATGGAACTGATCCAGGACCTGTTGCCCAAGGGCGTGGTCAACGTCGTCAACGGCTTCGGTGTCGAGGCCGGCAAGCCCCTGGCCAGCAGTTCCCGCATCGCCAAGATCGCCTTCACCGGGGAAACCACCACCGGCCGGCTGATCATGCAGTACGCCTCGCAGAACCTGATCCCGGTGACGCTGGAGTTGGGCGGCAAGTCGCCCAACATCTTCTTCGATGACGTGGCGGCCCAGGACGACGCCTTCCTGGACAAGGCCATCGAGGGCTTCGTCATGTTCGCCCTGAACCAGGGCGAAGTCTGCACCTGCCCCTCCCGCGCCCTGATCCAGGAAAGCCTGTACGGCCGCTTCATGGACAAGGCGCTGGCCCGCGTGCAGGCCATCAAGCAGGGCAACCCGCTGGACGGCGACACCATGATCGGCGCCCAGGCCAGCAGCGAGCAGCTGGAGAAGATCCTCTCCTACCTCGATATCGGCAGAAAGGAAGGCGCCAAGGTGCTGGCCGGCGGCAACCGGGCGGAACTGTCGGGCGACCTGGCCGGCGGCTTCTACGTCCAGCCCACGGTGTTCCAGGGCAACAACCGCATGCGCATCTTCCAGGAGGAGATTTTCGGGCCGGTCGTGGCCGTCACCACCTTTAAGGACGAGGAAGAGGCCCTGCACGTCGCCAACGACACGCTGTACGGCCTGGGTGCGGGCGTGTGGACGCGCGACATCAACCGCGCCTACCGCTTCGGCCGGGAAATCCAGGCGGGCCGGGTGTGGACCAACTGCTACCACCTGTACCCGGCGCACGCGGCCTTCGGCGGCTACAAGCAATCCGGCATCGGGCGGGAAAACCACGCCATGATGCTGGACCATTACCAGCAGACCAAGAACCAGCTGGTCAGCTACAGCCCCAACGCCCTGGGCTTCTTCTGATGGCGGGCTTGGCCATGCCAAAGCCGGACAGCCAGGCCTCCACGGAATCCGGACCATCGGAATCGGTGGTCCGGGCCGCCGTGCTGAGGGTCGATGCGACGCCGGAGGCGCTGGCGCTGATCCAGAGGCTGGAGGCCCGCCACGGCCCCCTGCTGTTCCACCAGTCCGGCGGCTGCTGCGACGGCAGCGCGCCCATGTGCTACCCGCGCGGGGAGTTCATGACCGGCGACGGCGACGTCCTGCTGGGGGAGATCGGCGGCCAGCCCTTCTACATGGGCAAAGCCCAGTTCGAGTATTGGAAGCACACCCGCCTGACCATCGACGTGGTGCCCGGCCGGGGCGGCATGTTCTCCCTGGAAGGGCCGGAGGGCCTGCGCTTCCTCACCCGGTCGCGGCTGTTCACGGATGAGGAGAATGCGGCGCTGAATGGCTAGGCGGCAGCCAACCGCTGGCGCCGGGTTCGGGCATAATAGGCCAGGCCCAGCGCCAGCCAGACGGCCAGCAAGGCGTAGGGGCGCCAGTCGGTGCCGAAGCCCAGGGCGGCGATGACCAGGGCGGCCACCATGCCCAGGGCCGACAGCGCCTTCACCAGGCCCGGGCTGAAGCGCAGCCGGGCCTGGGCCCGCACTTCCGGGTGCTTGTCCGCCACGTTGTAGGCGGCAAGGCAGGAGCCGAAGTATTTCATCATCGTCGGCACGTTGATGGACAGCAGCAGGAACAGCAGGCTGTCCGGCAGGAACAGGCCGACGCACGACGCGAGGAAAGCCACGGCGGTGGCCACGTGCGGCGTGCCGAAGCGGGGGTGGATGCGGCCCAGCGGCGCCGGCAGCACGCCGCTGGCACCCATGGCATAGAGGAAGCGGGCGTAGACCAGGAAGATGGCGTTCATCGACTTGATCAGCGCCGCCGCCGCCGCCGTGACGATCAGGGGCGTGGCCCAGCGGCCCAGCGTGGCCTGCGCCACCATCAGCAGGGGCGCCTTGGCCTGGCCCAGTTCCCCGGGCCCTACGACGCTGAGTGCGGTGAAGGAGACGGCGACGTAGACGACCACGGTCAGCAGCAGGCCCAGGGCGATGCCCCAGGGCACCACCACCTTGGCGTTCCTGACCTCCTCCCCCACCTCGGTCGCCGTTTCGATGCCCAGGAACAGCTGGATCATCAGCGGCAGGGCCGCCAGGATGGGCGTCCAGCCGCCGGTCACCGCCTGCACGAACAGTTCCGGCTTCATCTGCGGGGCACCGCTGACGACCAGTACGGCGAACAGGCCCAGCAGCATGATCATCAGCACCGTCTGGGCCCGCGCCGCCACGGCCACGCCCAGGTAGTTGAGGGCGAAGATCAGGGTGAACAGGCCCAGGATGACCGGCGCCGCCGGCAGGGGCAGCACCATGCCCAGGTAGTTCATCAGCACCCGGCCCAAAACGATCATGACCACGGCGTTGCTCAACACCCGCAGCCAGACGATGGAAAAGGCGATGACCGGGTGGCTGAACTGCCGCTGCCACTCATAGGAGGCCGCGGTGCGCGGCACGGCCGAGGCCATGTAGGCATAGACCAGGGCGAACAGCACCATGGGCAGGGCCGCCAACCCGGCCGCCACCAGGATGCCGGCGCCCCCCACCTGGGTGGCGGGGCCGAGCACGGAGAAGATGGCGGCCCCAATGGCGGTGCCCGCCCCCAGCATCACCAGGTCGATCAGGGTGACGCCTTGTTTCAAGCCACCAGGCTTCAGGCCGGCCGTGCTGTCACTCATGAGGAATGAACCAATCCTAAATATGCTCGGTCAACGGCATTGCCGTGCCGTTGTAGGACGCGGGCGCCCGGCGATTGAGGGAACACTACCGGCTCAGGAAAGTCCGCACGTCGCGCGCCAACGCAGTGCGTGCCTCATTGCCCATATAGGGCATATGGCCCGAGGGGTAGAGATGGGTTTCCGTGCGGTCCTGGGGAATACCGGCGTGGGCGATGGTGTAGGCGGCGGAGCCCAGGGTCGTCACGAGGTCATAGTAGCCGGCCCCCACCATGACCCGCAGGCGCGGATTGCGGCGCATGGCGGTGGCGAGATCCTTGGCATGGTTGGTCTCGGCGCCCGAAGCCTTGCCGTAATCCCAGCGGGCGTTGACCGTCCGGAAGGAGATGGCTTCGTAGGGCTCCGCCACCGTCACGCCCAGGTCATGACGGATGTAGTCATTGAAGGCGCCGACGAAGCCCGGCACGTACTGGCCCATGGCCGGGTCGTCGGCCACCGGGTCCTCGGCGCTGCCGGCCAGCGGCAGGGTGTAGCGGCCATCATAAGCGCCAATCTCCTGGCCCTGCAGCAGTTCACGGGCGAAAACCCCGGTGCTGATGCGCAGGTCGTTGGCCTTGATGACCGCGGGCGACAGGCCAGTCAGGGACGACAGCTCCGCCGTCACCGCCTCGCGCTCCGCCTCCGGCAGCGTGTTGCCGGCATAGAGCGCCTTGAGGTAACGGTCGGCCGCGAAGGCCTTGGCCGCGCCCACCTGGCCCTCGGCCGTGCAGCCGGCCGGGCCCTGGTGGTGATAGCAGGCGGTCGCCGCCAGGGTGGGCAGCGCCGTCAGGACACGCACGTCATCCCCCGCCGTGCCCGACATGTCCATGGACTGTCCCAGCAGGATGATGCCGTTCAGGGTCATGCCGTCCATGGTGCCCGTGGCCATGGGCCCCCCGGCCAGCAGGCGGGCCACCACGGCCGCCCGGACGGTGCCGTAGCTTTCCGACATCAGGTACTTGGGCGCGTTCCAGCGGTCATGCTCCCGCGTCCAGCGCTCGATGACGTCCACCGTCATCTGCGCATCCTGGGCCGTGCCGTAGAACTGCTCCGGCTTGCCATCGGGCAGGATGCGGCTGTAGCCGGTGCCGGGCGGATCGATCAGAACGATGTCGGCCACGTCCAGCGGGCTGTCGGGGTTGTCCACCGTGTGGAAGGGCGGCGTGGTCGGCGGGTGCACCGGGTCGGCGAAGTCCACCCGCTTGGGGCCGACGAAGCCCATGTGCAGCCACAGGCTGGCGGAGCCCGGTCCGCCGTTGAAGACGAACACCACGGGCCGCACGCTGCCCTTGGGCACGTCGGTGCGGATGTAGCTGGTGGTGAAAACGCTGGCCGTCTTCTGCCCGGCGGGATTGGTCAGGATGGTTTCCGCCACCGTCGCCGTATAGCGCAGCTTCTGCCCGTTAAAGGTGCCGCTGTGCTCGGAGGTGAACACGCGCGGCGCAGGGATAGCGGCGGGCCCCCCGCCCGCCTCCGCGCCCGGGGCTTGGCCGGCCATCAGACCCGCAAGCACCCCCCCCGTCATCAACGCCGTCTTCCATTTACCCATGATGCGCCCCCAGGATTCTTAGTCGTTGCTCAGTCGCCCAGGTCGTCGTCATGGCCGCCGCCGAACAGGCCGGGCGCGCCCAGGCTGTCACCGGGCCCCTCCACCACCTTGGGCACTGTCACCGGCGGGGCGTCGGCGAAGGGCTTGATGCTCAGCGACTGGTAGATTTCGCTCGGGTAGTAGAGGGCCCCCCCCTTCATCACCAGGCGCGGCTTCTTCACCGCGCGTATGTCCTGGGTGGGGTCGCCGGCGATCAGCACCAGGTCGGCCAGCTTGCCGCGCTCCACGGTGCCCAGATCGCTGTGGCCCATGTACTCCTCGGGCGACAGGGTGGACAGCCGCAGCACCTCCGCCGGGCTGATGCCGGCCATGGTGTACAGCTCCATTTCCCGGTGCACGGTGAAACCGGTGACGTCATCCGTGCCCGGCAGCAGGCGTATGCCCTTGTCGTGCAGCAGCTTCAGCGTCTCCAGCACTTTACCAAATGCTTTCACGTACGCTTGGTCGTCGGCCGGCGACTTCAGGGGTACGAAGGTGCGCTTGCGATAGCGCTGATAGCCGATGGGCATGTTGTCGAGGTAATCGACATCGCCGGGCGGGGTCACACCGGCGCGGCTCAGCATCAGGCGTTCCAGGATGACGGCCGTGGGATCATGGGCGATGTGCCCATCCACCATCAGCTTCACCGTCGCCTGGACGGGGGCAGAGTTCAGATCCAGGTCGGCTGCGCGCGCCATGGCAGTCAGGCGCAGGGGCGTGCGGGTATCCTCCTCCGGCTTCAGCAGCCAACCCAGCATCAGCTGATTGATGTGGGTGATCTCGCTGTAGCCGTCCCTGATGCAGCGGTCGGGCGTGTCGAAGGCCGGCACGTGGCCGGTGACGGTCATGCCGCGCTTGTGCGCCTCGTCCGCGATGGGTCGCACCCAGTCCGGCGTCATGGAATTGTATATTTTGATCTGGAAATAGCCGCGGTCGGCATACCAGTCCACGGCCTTGACCGCGTCGGCCATCGTTTCCGGAATGATGCCGAAGCGGGCGGAATAGGGACTGCGGCCTTCCAGGAAGCCGTTGGGCGTGATGCGCGGGCCCGCCAATTCCCCTGCCTCGATGCGGGGCATCAGGTCCTGGAGGAAGGCGTTGTCGTTGCCCATGTCCCGCGTCTCGGTGACGCCGGCCGCCAGGTAGAACAGCCCGGAATCGAGCGTGGTGTGGGAATGCATGTCGTGCAGGCCGGGCATCAAGGTGCCGCCCTGCCCGTCCACGATCACCTGGTCGTCAGGTTGGGCCCCATTCCCACCAGATGGGTCCTGGTCCGACGGCAGGACGGCGGTGATGCGGTCGCGCAGCACGATGACGGTGGATAAGCCGCCCAGCGTGCCGGTGCGCGGATCGAACACATGAACATTCCGGATACGAACCGGTTGGGTGTAGCGATGGGCCAGCGCCTTCTGCCGGTCGCGCGCCAGCGTACGCTCAGCTTCGGCGCCCAGGGCCTGGATGGTATGGGCTTCCTTCTCATGGCCTTGGCGGATGGTCAGGTAGTGGCCGCCGAAGGTGGCGAACAGGCGGCCCGCCTTGTCCAACAGCACATAGTCCGGCTGCAGGTTCACGCCCTCGATACGATAGAGCGTCAAGGGCACGGCGTCCTTGCCCACACCCAGCGTGGTGGCCTTGACCTTGACCAGCCGCATAGTGCCGGCGGGCAGCAGCGGCAGGCTGTTGCCCGGGGCCTTCAACAGGGCGCGGGCATAGACGCCGAGCGCCCAGGGGCTGTCGTCGTTGACAACATACAGCGGCGCCTTGGCCGCCGGCACCGCCCCCTTGTCCGCCTGGCTGGCCCAGCTGGCCTGGCCGCCTTCCCACTTGAAGCTTTCGTTGACGCTGCCACCCATCAGCGAGGTGCCGCCCACCGTCCAGCTGGTGGGAATGCCGCCGGCACCGATGGTGAGATTTTCCTTGTGCTTCGGGCCCCGGCCATTGTCGTCGACGTAATAGTCGACGCTGACCGACGCGCCGTCGGTCGTGCCGGTGACGGTGCCGATGTTCTCCCCATTCTGGACGATGACCAGCTTTTCGGTGACGGCGGCGGCCTGCGCCATGCCGGCGGTCAGGGCCAGCGCGGCAGCGCCGTTCAGCCAGAGGACGGTCGCCAGATGGCGGGGGGAAACGCGCGTGTTCATGCCCGGTGCTCCTGCTTCTTCCCATCAGGCCGGTTACCGGCCCAGCCTGTCCGGCGCGTCGACGGCGCCGCCGGACCAGGATCCCTGTATTGGGGAAAGCCTATCGCGCGCTGGGGGGATAGATTATGCCGATATGGAAGAAAGCACTCGGGCGTCGCATAAACTATGCCGCCACAGCCCCGGTCCCAGCATAAGGGTGCCGGCGCCGCCGGCACCCCATCCGCCCTTAGTGCTGAGCCCCACCGGCCGTACCGGCGCCACCGATGTGCCGGTCGAACCAGGCGATGATGCGGCGGTTCAAATCCTCAATGTTTTCCGCCTTCTGCATGACGTGGCCCTCATCGGCGTAGACGATGAAGCTGGTCTCCACGCCCATGGCGCGCAGGGCGTGCCAATACTCGCGCGTCTGCATCACCGGGGTTTCGATGTCGCGTTCCCCCACATGCAGCAGGGTGGGCGTCTTCACATTGCGGATGTAGCGGATGGGCGACAGCCGGTCGTAAATCTCCGGATCCTCGTACGCCGACTTGCCGAAGAAGGGGATCATCCAGCGGTCGATGCCGTTCTGGCCGTAGTAGGAATACCAGTCCGACAGCCCGGCGCCGATGGCGGCAGCCTTGAAGCGCTGGGTCTGGGTGATGGCCCACATGCTCATGAAGCCGCCATAGCTGCGGCCGAAGATCATCAGGCGGTTGTCATCGATGGGCGCTTGCGCCTCCGCCGCGTCGATGCCGGCCATGATGTCGCGCAGGTCGCCGCCGCCGAAGTCGCGGATGTTGGCGCGGGTGAACGCCTCCCCCTGGCCGAAGCTGCCGCGCGGGTTGGGCAGGAACACGGCATAGCCCGCCTTGGCGAAGGCGGCAATGATGTCGCCCCAGACGAAGCGTGGCGTGTGCGCGGCCGACGGGCCGCCATGGATGTTCACCACCATGGGCCGCTTGGCGTCATTGGCCACCGGCGTCCTGGGCGTCACCAGCCAGCCCTGGACGGTCATGCCGTCGTTCTTCCAGCTCAGGCTGGTGACGGTGACCAGCGGCGCCAGGCCGTCGTTGTCGTGGGTGATGGCCGCCAGGTCGCCCAGGCGCCCATACTCGATGCGCGGGCCGAAGTCGAAGCCCTCCGCCACCCAGGCGGCGTGGATGCCGGCGCGGTCCAGCGCCATGCGGCCATCGCCGGCGGTACGGGTGGCAGGGGCGGTCTCGATCTCCATCACAGTGCCCTTGGCGGGATCGACCACGGCGCTGCCCGTCTCCCCGCCCAGGGTGACGCCGGCCACCAAGCGGTTGCCCCGCCACGCGAGCGAGGTCAGCGTGCCGGCATAGCCGGCGGTCACGTCCTTGGGCACCCCGCCCTTGACGGGCACGGTGTAGACGTCGCCACCGAAGGAGCCGAAATCGCTCATCAGCCCGCCGATGAAGGCCACGGTCTTGCCGTCGGGCGACACGCGGGGGAAAGCGACTTGGGTTTGGGGGCTGGCGATAATCCGGGCCGATCCATCGCGGCCGAAGGCGCGCAGGCTGGCGATCCACCAGTTGTTGTCGCCATTGCCCTCAGCGGCGGTGGCGACGAAGCCCTTGCCGTCCGGCATCCAGTCATAGTCATAGACATAGGTCTTGTCCGGGCTGACCAGGCGCACGGCACCGCTGGCAACGGTGACGATGGCGATGCGCTGGACGTCGTCGCCCTCGCCCTGCTCCCCCACCTGGCGGGCACCAGCATGGGTGGCACCCGCCTCCTTTTTGGCGTTCTCCGTCACCAGCAGGGCGATTTCCGTGCCGTCGGGCGACCAGCGCGGCGTGCTGGCCAGACCCTGGACGGCGGTCAGCGGACGCACCGTCCCGCCCTCTGCCAGATAGAGGATGGCCTGCCCGCCGGAGGTGCCGACGAAGGCCAGGACCTTGTTGTCCGGTGACCAAGCGGGCCCGGCATAGCGGCAGGCGGCGCACGGATCCAGCGTCAGGGCGACAGCGCCATCCGTGCCGCGCACCACCACGGTGCCATGGCCGGCGCTGCCCGCCCCCTCGTCCTTGTCGGCCTCGACCGCCACCAGGCGCTTGCCGTCGCCCGACAGGCTGAGGCCGGTGTACTGGTGCGAACTGGCGGCCTGCGCGCCCCCGGCCACCCCAGACACCGCCAGCACCAGGCCGATCGCCGTTGCCCCAACAAACCCGCGATCAGCGCCCCACCAAGAAGCCATGCATCATCTCCTGCATCCGAACCTGCCCCGCCTCCCCGTCGAAGGGGCTGTGGCCCGCATCGAAGGCGGCAACGGTCACGCGGTCAAGAGGAATGCCGGCCCGGTCGATGGCGTAGCGGGCGGAAAGCAGTGGCACGGTCATGTCGTAATAGCCGCCGACCAGCAGCAGGCGGGTCCTGGCCTGCGCCTTCATCACCGGCGCGATGTCGGGTGCTGCGTTGACGTAGAATCCGTCCTCGCGCTTGGCCGGCTGGAAGTTCCAACCAAAGTTCACGTCCAGGGTCAGGGACACATAGTCGCGGTCCACCGGCACGTTCAGCTCACGCTTGAAATAATCGGTGGCGACGCTGGAGGTGATGACGTTGGTGCGCCCCAGCCCCAGCGCCGGATCCTTGGCGGCGGCCGGACGGTCGGCAGGCGCGTCCTTGGGCGCCGGCCCGGTGACGCGGCCGTCGAGGCGGCCCACCACCAGACCCTGGTCGGCCAGCAGCGTCTCCAGGAATGTCTGCGTGCCGATGCGAAGATTGGCATCGGCGATGGTCTTGGCCGGCAGGCCGATCAACTCGCCCAGACGAGCGGCCACGGCGTCGCGCTCCGTCGCCGGCAGCCGGCCGCCCTTCAGCAGGGCCAGGGCGTAGGGGCCCTCGGCATAGTTGGCGGCCACCTGGAACACTTGGTCCGGCGTCTGCGCGTCGATCTTGGCGCGGCCATGCTTCCAGGCCGTCACCGCCATGGCCGGCAGCTCGAAGATGTGCGGCAGGTCGTTGCCGGGATTCTCCGCCGTCGCCGTAAAGTCCAAGGCGGGGGAGATAAGGATCAAGCCGGCGATGGGCAGGTCGCCCACGAACTTCATCATGGTGGCGAGGCGAAAGCCGCCATAGCTCTCCCCGGCGATATAGACGGGGGAGCCGGCACGCCCCTGGTCGCGCAGCCAGTCGCGGATCAGGCCCAGCACCGCCTGGGCGTCGCCGTCGGCGTTCCAGTAGGGGTGCCCGTCGCCGCCGGGCAGCACCCGGCTGAAGCCGGTGCCCACCGGATCGATGAACACCAGGTCGGCATCGGCCAGCAGGCTGTTCGGGTTGTCGGCCAGCACGCGGTTGCCGTCCGCCCCCTTCACGATGCTGCGCGGCCCGAAGGCGCCGAAATGCAAGGGGGAGGATGAGGCGCCGGGCCCGCCGTTGAAGACGAACAGCACCGGCCGGGTCTTCACCATCGGGCTCGCCACATAGGACGTGGCAGAGATCGAGGCCAAGGGCTTGCCGGCCGCGTCCTTCAACACCGTCTCCGCGAAGGTGGCGGTGTAGCGCACGGTCTTGCCACTCAGCGTGATGCTGTGCGGCGTGGTCACCGGCCCCAGGATGGGGCCCGCGATCTCGGGCACCGGCGCACCTTGAGCGAGCGCCGTCCCCGCGGCGGCCGTCATCATCAGGCTTAGAACCAGGCCGCGCGCCCGTTTGCCCATCATGGTATCCCCATTATTTGTTCCCTCAGTCGCCGGACGGGCGCATCCGCGCCCTTGGCTTCCTCGTTTTGCAGTCCGCTGATGCTCCCCGCAAAACTCTGGCGGCCCCAGTCAGGGCCTACAGCGGCACGAGCCGCTGGCGTTATTTGGGCGCGTAGGCCCAGCACTCGACTTCGACACCCGCGCCCAGCGGCAGGGCGCCGACGCCCATGGCGCTGCGGGCCGGCAGCCGATCCGGTTTGAAATAGCTGACATAGACCTGATTGAAGGCCGCCCACTGCGTCATGTCGGTCAGCATGACAGTGCATTTGAAGACGGCGCCCATGCCGCTGCCCACGCGGCCCAGGGCGGCGCTGATGTTGTCCATGGCCGCCTTGGCCTGGACGCCCATGTCGCCCACCACCTTGCCGTCCTGGTTCACACCCAGCTGGCCGGAAACGTAGAGGATGTCGCCCACGCGCACGACTTGGGAATAGGGCACCCTGGTCGTTTCCGGGCGATAGAATTGCACGCCGGCCGGCGGTGCCGCGATGGTGCCATTGGTGGCACCGTCTCCCTCATCCGGGCCGCCGGGCGGCGCGGCCGTCAGGGCCAGGGCCGGGCCGGCCAGCAGATAGCCCAGCAAAGCCAAACTGATGATGCGCATGGAAACATGTCCCCGTTCCGGCGCGTGGGACGGTTTGTCACCGCCCCACCCTGCCCGGCATTTTTCTGAATGAACCCAACTGCCAAAACTCTCTTTTTAACAGACAACCTGAACGCACGACCTTAGGCATGACCGAGTGCGGCGAGCAGCCGGTCGATATCGGTGTGGTCGTTGAACACCGAAGGGGTGACGCGGAAGCGGTTGGCGCTGACCGTCATCTTGATCTTGGCCGCCGCCAGCTTGGGCCCCAGCTTCTCCCGCGCGTTCTCATAGGCGCAGGTGACCAGGGGCGTGGTGGCCTCGGGCGGGGTCATCAGGCTGTAGCCCAGCTTTGGCAATTCCCGCTTCAGCCGGCCGATCAGGTCCTGGGCATGCGCCTGGATGGCCGGCACGCCCACGCCCAGGATGTAATCCAGGGAATGGTCCAGCTGCGCGATCACCATATGGGCGTGGGTTCCGTGGGCGAAGGTGCCCTCCGCCGTGTCGGCGTAGGCGTAGTCGGCGATCATCCCGCCCGGCGGGTCAAAGGGGTAGATATGCGGCTTGAACGCGCTCATGCCGTAATAGCCGTACTCGGTGCGTGCCAGCTGGGCGCGGGCGGCCTTGGCCCCATAGACGAAGCCCAGGCCGAAATCGCCCATCAGCCACTTGTAGCTGGCGCAGGCGGCGAAATCGACGCCGCTGCCCTTCAAATCGACGGGCACGCAGCCGGCGGCATGGATGATGTCGGCGTAGACCAGGGCGCCGTTCGCATGCGCTAGGTCGCACACCGCCTTCAAATCATGCTCGAAGCCGTTGATGGTGGAGACCAGCGACAGGGCCACCAGCTTGGTGTCCTTGCGGATGGCCTGCTTCAGGTCGGAGAGCAGGATGCGGCCCTCCTTGGGCTCCACCCAGGTGACCTCCACCCCATGGCGCTGCATCTCCTCATACAGCGGCAGGGACCCGAAGAAGTGCAGCGTGTCGGTGATGATGTGGCCGCCCGATTTGGGAAGCCCCAGGCCGCGCAGCACCATCTGTTCCCCCGCCGTGGTGCTCTGCACATAGGCGATGTCGTCGGCATCGGCATTCACCAGACGGGCGAATTTCTCCCGCACGCCGTCGTCGGGCAGATCATAGTGCGCCGCCGCCGGGTCCAGCATGCGCTTGGACAGATAGGTGTCGACGGCGGCCTTGGCGCCCGTGCTGACGGGGTGCTGGGACCCGCTGTCGAGATAAACCAGGTCGTGGGGGAAAAAGGACGCCTTGTCCGGAAAGTGCGTAGGCAGGGTCGGCTTGGGCGCAACGGCCGGGGCCGTCTGGGCGCCTACGGCGGCCGGCACGACTTCGGCCATGGTGAGAGTGCCGGCGGCCAGCATCACGTCCCTGCGCGTCATTCTCATCCGTGTACTCGTGGGTTTGGAAAAGGCGCCCGTTGGCCAAGAGGCTCCCTGGCTGAAACCATGCTAGCGGAAACCCCGGGGGCATTTTTGGCGAAGTTGCAGGCATTTGGGCGGCGCCCGGGAAATTTTATCCGTTCGTCGGATCGACCGCGCATGGACGTGCCCTGAGGGGCCATTCCCGGAATTATCATTCCACCCCGTTGAGGATGGCGCGGCGGTGCTTCTCACCCGCTTTGGCGGCATCCATGCATAAAACCTGCCCACGCTGGTCGGAATGGTGGAAATTCTACCGGATGGATGGTGGCTTTGCCGGGAACTCCGGAAAGAAAAACCCCATCCCCTGCCCTAAGGTGGTTCGGGAACAGGATGACAGGGAAGACACCCATGGGTTTCGCGCCGTCCGGCCTTGCCGTTTTCGATGCCGCCGCCGTCCGTGCGGGCCTGGGTCATGGGGCGGCCATTTCCGCCGTCCGCCAGGCCATGGTGGACTTGAGCACCGGACGGGTGCGCCAGCAGCTGCGCAGCTTCATCAGCCTGGGCGCCGGCCGCACCTTCGCCATCATGCCGGCGGCCTTCGTCGGTGCGGACCGGCCCGGCTATTTCGGCGCCAAGCTGGTCAGCGTTTATAACGATGGCCAGGGCCGCAAGGCGCACGAGGGGCTGGTGGTGCTGTTTGACGGCGCCAGCGGCCGCCCCGTCTGCCTGGCCGATGCGGCCGAGGTCACGGCCATCCGCACCGCCGCGGCCAGCGCCGTCGCCACCGAAGCCCTGGCCCGGCCGGATGCCGACACCCTGGCCCTGGTGGGCACCGGGCGCCAGGCCCTGGCCCATGCCCTGGCACTGGCCGGCGTGCGCACTGTGCGCCACATTCGCGTCTGGGGCCGCGATCCCGCCAAGACCCAGGCCTTCGCCGCCCAGGTGCAGGCCGCCACCGGCATCGACACCCAAGCCCATGACAGCGTGCAGCGGGCCGTGGCCGGTGCCGCCATCGTCTGCACCATCACCGCCGCCGCCGATCCCATCCTGCGCGGCGACTGGATCGCCCCCGGCACCCATGTGAACGTCGTTGGCTCCAGCGGCCCGGCCCAGGCGGAGATCGACACCGACCTGGTGGCGGCCAGCCGCTTCATCGTCGACCACCGGGAGCATGTGCTGGTCCATGGCGGGGAGTTCCTGCGCGCCAAGGCGGCCGGCACCCTCGGTGACGACCACATCGCGGCGGAGATCGGGGAGGTGCTGGCGGGCCGGGCGCCAGGCCGGCAGTCGGCGGCGCAGATCACCGTTTACAAGTCCCTGGGCCATGCCGTGCAGGATGTGGCCGCCACGGCCTGGCTGTATGAAAACGCCCGCCATCCCGCCACGTCGCCCCTGCCCATCGTCGACGGACATGCCGTGGCCGACAGCCTGGACTATGACACCTGCATTCCCATCGTACGCCAAGCCATGACGGCGCTGTCCAAGGGGGAGACGCAGCAGCTGCCACGCGGCGTGCTGCCCCTGGACCACGGCCATATGTTCGGCGTCATGCCCGGCGCGCTCAACGGTGGGCCCTTTGGCGGCGGGCCCTTCGGCGCCAAGCTGGTGGCCGTGTTCCCGGACAATTTCGACAAGGGCCTGCCCTCGCACCAGGGCGTCATCGTCCTGTTCGACCGTGACAGCGGCAAGCCTGTGGGCGTGGTCGACGGCGGGGAGGTCACGGCCATCCGCACGGCGGCGGCCAGCGCCGTGGCCACCGACGCCCTGGCCCGGCCCGAGGCCAAGACCCTGGCCCTGCTGGGCTATGGCGAGCAGGCCCTGACCCATGCCCATGCCATCGCCCGGGTGCGCCGCCTGAACCGCGTCACCGTCTGGGGCCGTTCCCCCGGCCGCGCCGCCGCCTTCGCCGCGCGGCTGGCGGAGGAACTGGGCCTGCCCGTCCGCGCCGCCGCCAGCGCGCAGGAGGCGGTGGTGGACGCCGACATCGTCTGCACCGTGACGGCCGCGAGGGAACCCATCCTGCACGGCGCCTGGGTGGCGCCGGGGGCGCACGTGAACGTCGTGGGCTCCAGCATCGCCGGCCCGGTGGAGGTGGACCACGACCTGGTCATCCGGTCCCGTTTCATCGCCGATTGCCGGGAGCATGTGCTGCGCCAGGGGGCGGAATTCCTGCGGGCCAAGGCCGCCGGCCTGATCGGCGACGCTCACGTGGTGGCGGAGATCGGGGAGGTGCTGGCGGGCCACGCCGAGGGCCGCCAGTCGGCGGAGCAGGTCACGCTCTACAAGTCGCTGGGCCATGTGGTCCAGGACCTGGCCGCCGCCTGGCCTCTGCTGAAGAAGGATTGAGGCCATGGCGAACGCGGAACTCGACGCCATCGACATGAAAATCCTGACCCATATGCAGCGCGACGCCTCGCTGACCACGGCGGAGCTGGCGGAGCGGGTGGGCATCTCGCAATCCCCTTGCTGGCGCCGCGTGCAGCGCCTGCATGACGAGGGCTACATCAAGTCCCAGGTGGTGCTGGTCGATCGGCAGAAACTGGGCTTCGACATGCACATCTTCGCCCAGGTGAAGATCGCCCGGCTGTCGGAGGAGGAGCGCGAGACCTTTTTCCGGGGCATCCAGAACATCCCCGAGGTGCTGGAGTGCTACACCGTTTTCGGTGAAATGGACGCCCTGCTGAAGATCGTGGCGCCGGACGTGAAGTGGTACCAGGAGTTCATCTTCAACACCCTGATGAAGCTGCCGGGGGTGGAGGACATCCGTTCCATCGTCACCCTGTCGGAGGCCAAGAGCACCACGGCCATCCCGCTGAAACCGCGCACGTTCCAATAAGCGTCCCCGCGACGCATAGCCTATGCCCGGAACCCAGCGCGGGGCCGGCACTGGGAAAACATAAACCTGCCGCCGTCCGCCATCATGCGGGAACGCGGGGGCGTATGAGCGGCTGGAAACGGCCGGACAGAACAGGTGGGGACCATCCATGAGAAAACTGACCTTGGGCCTGCTGGCCACCTCCATGCTGACATTTAGCGCCGCCGCCGCCGAGGCACCAGCCCCCCTGGACGTCGTGCTGCGTCCGCACGCCAGCGGCGGCGTGGCCGATCGCATGGACGTGGAACTGCGCATCGCGCATCCCGGCGTGGCCGCCGGCCAGCCCCTGCTGCGCATGCCCACCACCATCGTCTCCACCCCCACGGCGGGCTATGACGCCAGCGCCATCGTGGCGCGGGACGACAAGGGCCCCCTGCCGCTGACCATGGCGGATGAGGCGCCGACGCCCACCGGCAGCTACCGCCACTATGACGCGGGCCGGGCCACGGTGGGCGACGTGGTGGTGCGGTACGGCACCCCGCCCCGCGCCGTCAGCGTCGCCACGCGCAACGGCCCGCTGTTCGATCTGCGTCAGCAGGCAGACGGCCTGATGGGTGCGGGCGTCTATTTCCTGGCCCTGCCGGCGGGGGAGCAGCCCTACCGCATCAGCCTGAAGTGGGACCTGTCAGGCATGCCCAAGGGCGCCCGGGGGATATGGAGCCTGGGCGAAGGCGACCAATCCACGGTCGCCCCGGCGGAACTGCTGGCCTTCTCCTTCTACGCCACCGGCTCGGTGAAGAGCGTGCCAGCGGAGGGGAAGGGCAATTTCGGCCTGTACTGGCTGACCCAGCCGCCGTTCGACGTGAACGACCTGGCCACGGGCATCCAGCGCCTCTACGGCTACATGGCCCATTTCTTCAAGGATGACGGCGCGCCCTACCGCGTCTTCATCCGCGCCAATCCCTACCCGGCCGGCGGGGGCACGGCCCTGGCCAAGTCCTTCATGTTTGGCTATGGCGTGGACGGCACCACCGCCGCCAGCGACACCCAGATGCTGCTGGCGCATGAGATGACCCACAACTGGCCCAGGCTGGATGGCGGAGAGCATGCCGCCACCGCCTGGTACACCGAGGGCATGGCCGAATATTATTCCGTCGTGCTGGCGCTGCGCGCCGGCGTGATCGACCAGGCCAAGTTCCTGCGCGTGGTCAACGACCATGCCTCCGGCTACTACACCAACCCCTACGTGGCCCTGACCAACACCCAGGCCGGTGCCAAGTTCTGGAGCGACGCCCGCGCCCAACGCGTGCCCTACGGCCGGGGCTTCATGTACCTGGCCCGCGTCGACGCCGAAATCCGCGCCAAATCCAGCGGCACGCGCAGCCTGGACGACTTGGTGCTGGAGGTGCTGGAGCGCCAGCGCGAAGGCGAGAAGGTGGGCCTGGAGCAATGGGTGGCGATGGTGGTGCGCGAGTTGGGCGAACCCGGGCGGCAGGAGTACGAGGACATGGTGGCCGGTAAGCTGATCGAGCCCGCCCCCACCGGCTTCACCCCCTGCTACCACGCCGTGAAGGCGGCGGAGCGTCCCTTCGACCTGGGCTATGACGAGATGCGCCTGGGTGTGGTGGCCGATCTGCGCGCCGACAGTCCGGCCGCCCAGGCCGGCGTGAAGGAAGGCGACCTGATCGTGAGGTCCAGTCCCAAGCAGGCGCTGATGGACGACCCGGCCAAGCAGATGGAGATCACCGTCAAGCGCGACGGCAAGGAGCAGAGCTTCACCTATCTGCCACGCGGCCAGGCCGTGACTAGCTGGCATTGGGAACGCGTGCCGGGGGTGGAGGACAGGGCCTGCCATCTTTGACCGGCTGGGTCGACACATGGGGGCCGGGTCTTTCCCGGCCCTTTTTCATGACCGCCGCCGGCCCGTCGTTCCCTGAAACCGGCACTATCGAGGGCTGCCCGAAGAAGGTAGATTTATGCCGGACAGGGGCGGAAGACCCCATGGGCGATACCAGAATGAATAGGGGATCACATAGGATATGCCGGCTGCGGAACTCGACGCCATAGACATGAAAATCCTGACGCTGATGCAGAAAGACGCGTCACTAACCACGGCGGAACTGGCTGAAAAGGTGGGGATTTCCCAATCCCCCTGCTGGCGCCGCATCCAGCGCCTGCAGGGCGAGGGCTATATCAAGGGCCAGGTGGTCATCGTCGACCGGGAGAAACTGGGCTTCCACATGCAGATCTTCGCCCAGGTGAAGATGGCCCGGCTGTCGGACGAGGAACGCCAGACCTTTTTCCGGGGTGTGGAGAACATTCCAGAGATCCTTGAATGCTATACCGTATTCGGGGAGATGGACATCCTGATGAAGATCGTGGCGCCGGACGTCAAATGGTATCAGCAGTTCATTTTCAGCAGCCTGATGAAGCTGCCAGGCGTGCAGGACATCCGCTCCATCGTGACCCTGTCGGAGGCCAAGCACACCACCGCCGTGCCGCTGAAACCACGCCAGTTCCAGTGAATAAAATTACCCACCGGGCCCAGTCAGGGCTGGCGGGTGATGAAGCGGCCGAGGTCGGCGCTCAGGCGCACCCGCGCCTCGGCGTCGCGGTACATCATGTGCCCGCCGCCGTAGCAGTTCACCGACAGCCGGGCGGACAGGCCCGGCTCCAGCTTGGCCTTCAGAATCTCGTTGGCGGCGCAGCTGTTCAGGCTGTCGTACAGCCCGGCGGCGGCAAAGACGCGCAGCTTGCCGTCCATCTCCATGGCCCTGCGGATCCAGGGTTCCGCACCGGGCGGCCCCTCACCCGCGCGTGCGGCAGCGATGGCGGCGGCGAAGGCGGCCGGTGAGGTATCCCCGGAATTGTAGTCCCACTGCTCGCCCACCGGCTTGGCCGCCGGGTCGGTGTCCTTCTCCAGCCCCAGGTAAGGCAAGTCGGTGCGATAGCCCAGGGTCTCGCGCAAATAGCGCACCATGACGGCGGCGCCCGGCTCCTCGGCGTCCGCCTGGCCGGCCCCCGGGGTCACCGGCGTGCTGACGCGCATGTCGAAGGTATCCAGCCGACGGCCGGGCAGAAGATTGTTCAGGAACTGGCGGGACGAGACCACCAGGCTGGTCCTGTCAACCAGGGACGGGTCCACGCCCATTTGGTGGGCCACATCCTGGACCAGGGCGGCCTTTTGCTGGGCGCTGAGATCGCCCAGATGGGCCAGGGCCGGGGCGTAAACCTGTTCCGCCCAGGCGCGGGTGGCATCGGCCGTGGCCGATGGGCTGGTCCCCGCCAGGCTGACCGGCAGCCGGCCGTGCACCTGGGCGGCGGCGGCACGGCCCGGCAGCTTCAGCGCGGTCACCAGCTCCTTGGGCAGCACCGGCCCCACGGGAATGCCGCCGGAGATGAGGACGACGCCCGCCACCGGCCGGCCGCGCTTCTCCAGTGCCTCCGCCACGCCGGCGGCGCGCCAGACGCCGAAGCTTTCACCGATGAGGTAGACCGGTGTGCGGGCATCGGCATGGCGCTGGGTCCAGACCTGCACGAAGTCGGTGATGGAGGACTGGTCGCCCAGGGTGCTGAAAAAACGCGACCCATCCTGCGCCGTCGCCGGGCGGCTGAAGCCCGTGCCCACGGGATCGACGAACACCAGGTCGCTGTCGGCCAGCAGGGTCTGGGCGTTGTCCACCAGGGCGCCGCCGTCCAGCCGCTTCGGCCCGAAGGCCTCGAAATGCAGCAACGTGGAATTGGCACCAGGCCCGCCGTTCCACAGGAAGGTGACCGGCCGCCCACCTTGCCCGGGAACACGATAGGCGACGTAGAAGATGTGGCCCCGCACCACACCCTGCGCATCGGTCAGGTCCAGGGTCGCGGCCTCGGCCACGTAGCGCAGTGGCTTGCCCGCCAGGGTAATCTGCTGGGCGACTCCGGAAGGGGGTGCCATCGCCGGGT
Source organism: Nitrospirillum amazonense (assembly GCF_007828035.1). Classification (GTDB taxonomy): domain Bacteria; phylum Pseudomonadota; class Alphaproteobacteria; order Azospirillales; family Azospirillaceae; genus Nitrospirillum; species Nitrospirillum amazonense. Next base: position 256,433 of record NZ_VITV01000008.1, read on the forward strand.
CATGGGCCGCGCAGCCCGCCAAGGCCAGGGCCACCGCGCTGATGCCGTTCCGTATTGCCGCCCGCATGCCCCACTCCCCCGTTGCCGCGTTTCCCTCAGCGATCCCGCCAGGCCCGCAGGCCGGCGTGCAGCCGGCTCAATCCCCGGTCCAATGTCTCGGCATCACCGGCGTAGCCCAGACGGACATGGCCGGCCAGGCCGAAATACTCGCCGGGCGCCACCAGCAGATCGACCTGATTCCACAGGTGACGGGTCAGCGCCAGTGTGTCCGCCACCCCGACGATGCGCGGGAAATAAAGGCAACCGGCCGCCGGCACCGCGCCCTCGATCAAGCCCTCGTCCCGCATGGCGGCGGCGTGGCGGTGCAGCACCGGCGTGGTGGCGGTCATGACCGCCTGCCAGTGCCGGTCGAAGGTGTCGGCATTCTCCATCACATGGGCAGCCACGGCGTGCGACAGCTTGGACAGGCCGACATCCCCCTCCGGCTGGCCGGCACGGATGCGGCCCAGCACCTCGGGTGCCGCCACCATCCAGCCGCACTTGAGCGCGAACAGGCCGAACACCTTGGTCAGGCTGGCCAAGCTGATGATGTTGGGCGCCAGCCTGGCCGCCAGCCCGGCCGAGGGGCGCCGGGCGAAATCGCCGTAGACCTCATCCACCACCAGCAGCGCGCCGACGGTGGCCGCCGCCTGCGCCACGGCCTTCAGGGTGGCGTGGTCCAGGAACACGCCGGTGGGGTTGTGCGGGTTGGTCAGGATGACCAGGCGGGTATCGGGCGTCAGCCTGGCCGCCACCTGGGCCGGGTCGATGCCGAAATGCGGCGCCGGCCGGTCCAGCTCATCCACTGCGGCGCCCGCCTCCAAGGCCAGGTTGGTGAGAAGCTTGAACCCCGGGTTTTCGATCAGCACCCGTTCGCCCGGCTTCACCAGGGCGCGCAGGATCAGTTGCAGGGCGCCGGTGACGCCGGTGACGGTCTGCAACCGCTCCGGCGTCTCGTCATAGCGCGCGCACAGCGCGTCGACCAGGAAGCGGTTGCCGTTGGCGAAGACACTGACGTAGCGGTTGCTGAGCCGTGGCGCGCCGTCGTCATCCACGGTGACCAGCGACTTGGCCACCAGTCCCGCCAGCAGATCCGAAGGTTCGCTGATGGTGCTGTCGTACAGGGCGATGGCGTTGGGCCGGCCGGCGAGCGCGCGTATGGACCCCCGCACCCAGTCGGAATATTGGGTGGCCGCGAAGAAGTCGCCGCCGGACGAGGTCCCGGACGGGACGTTGGACGCGGGACCGACGGATTTACCGGCAGATTTCAAGGCGTACTTCCTATTCGGACGAGGCGTTCGGGCGCGAAGGGCCACCGAAGCCGGCAATGCCTAAATTCTATTCGACTTGGCGGGTGCTTTTTTGCGTATGCCCGGGTCCGGCAGGGTGGTGGCGGTCGGTTTATGCGGCATCCCGCCGGAGTCGCGCATAAGCTGACCGCACCGGTTCCCGCCCTATCGGCAATTGGCCGGCGCGTCCAGGCGCCGGGCCCATTGATAGGCTTGCACCGTTTCGCCCCGGGGCAGGTAGGTGATGGGGAAGACCTGGCCGTCGCGGCGTATCTGCAGGGTCAGCGTGGCCTGCTGGTTTCCCTGGATCATGTCCTGCGGCACGGGCTTCACGATCTCATCCCCCTCGCGCAGGCCGGCGTCCGCCGCGGCCGAGCCGGGGATCAGGCCGTGCACGATGCGTTTGGGCTGGATCAACACCTCAGGATCGAAGCCCAGCTGATAGCGGCGCAAGGGGGCCGTGGTGCGGGTGAAGCAGGGGCCGAAGGCATCGTCGTCCGGCAGGACCAGGGCGCCGTTCAGCATGGCGTCCAGTTCCACCTTGCCGCGCGGGCCCAACTCCTTGGTGATGATCTCCACCCAGGCGGCGTGGTCCATGGGCCGGCCGTGGCGGCGGCGGTCCAGCATGGCCAGGATCAGATCATCCAGGGAGCGCTTGCCGTGGCTGGCCTTGCGCACCTCGCCATCCACCAGGGCGAAGTAGAGGGCGCCCCGGTCGTAGGGCAGCACACGGATGCGGGTGTCGGCCCAGAAGCGGTCCGGGATGGCGCTGTTGGGCGTGCCGTTCAGGGCGTTGGTGTAGTAGCGGGCGGCGGTGGTGTTGAGATCCTTCAGGAACTCATCACCCGTGATCATGCCGGCGCGCAGCGGCAGGCGGTTCTGGTAATAGACCGCGATGCCCTCGCTGAACCAGGATGAGGCTAGGCCCTGCGGCCCGTCCTTTGAAGCGTCCAGCGACCGCACGAAGGTGTGAACCATTTCGTGCGCCAGGGTGAACTTGAAGTCCTTCACGTCGGTCTTCTGGTCGAAGGTGCCGATGAAGGCGCCGTTCAGTTCCACACCGCCGCCGGCGTTCACCAGGTTGGGCCGCAGGAAAACGCCGTAGGGCGGCATGCCCACCGCCTCGAAATAGCCCAGGTAATGATGATACAGCGATTCCGTCCACCGCATCAGTTCCGTGCCGTCGAAGGGCGGGCTGCCTTGCCAGGCGGAGAAGAAGCCTTGCTTGGGTGGAACCTCGGGATAGCGGTGGATGGCCCCACCCATGACATAGGTGGCGCCAAGGTCGTCCGCACTCAAGGGACCGCTGGAGGTCACGTCACCCGTGCCGAAGTTGGAAACGCCGGCGGCGCCTGGGCCGGCCGCCGACAGGTCCCAACGCAGCGCCAGGCCATACTTGGCATCCGCCTCCGGCAGGATCAAAAAGGTCTCGGCCGCACCGGAAAAGCCGCCGCCGTCGGTGCGCAGTTCCAGCGGCGGGGCGGCGCCGCGCGGGTTGGCCAGGGTGGTGATCGGGGCGCGATAACGGACCGTCAGCGCGCCCTTGACCACCCGCGCCGCCGTCCAGTGGCGGTAGGCCATGGCCGGCCTGTCGGCATCGTCCTTGGCCGTCAGTGCTACGGAACCGGCGGCGTCGCTGGCCGTCAGGTTCGTCAGCGTGTCGGCGACACTCTTGACGTTATTGGCCACCAGCGGCAGGCGCAGCAGCGGCGCCCCCGCCTCCACCGCCACGTCCGGGATCTCAACCGTGACATCGACAAAAGGCACGATTCCTTCCCCATTGGGCCCCGCCCCGTCCGCCGCCGCCGGCTTCAACGTCACGGCCAGCTGGGGCGCTGCCGCCAAGGCCGCCGGTGCGGCGGACAGCGCCAGCAGGGCCGCCAAGCCACTCGTCTTGAAATACCGCATTGCCCGCGCCCCCGCCTGCTTCTACCGACCCCAGAAAACAGGGGGCCGACCCGGTGCTGCCGGACCGGCCCCGTCACTCACGCGTCCATCAAGGCTTGGCCATCAGAAGTCTTTGCTGATGGTCATGCCGAAGGTGCGCGGCTGGATGATGGCCGCCGAGTAGATGCCCGTGCGGGTGATGGTATCCAGCGGGCCGCCGGAGACGAAGGCGATCTCGTTGCCCAGGTTCTTGGCGTAAACGGACAGGTTCCAGTCGTCGTGGGTGACGCCGGCGCGCAGGTCCACGGTGGTGTAGGACGGCATGAAGAAACGCTGGCCTGTGGACTTGGTCGGGAACACGCTGTAGCGGTCGCCGATGTAGGACACGGTGGCGCCGACGAAGCCGTTGAAGCCGTCGATGATGCGGAACTTCTGGTCCGCGGACAGGCTGCCGCTGAACTTGGCGGAGTACGGCAGGCGCTGGCCCTTCAGGCCGTACAGGCCCGAGGTCTTGATGTTTTCGGTCAGCGTCGCGTCGGTGTAGCCCAGGTTGGCCACGACGCTCAGCCCTTCCGAGGGCGTCAGGGTCAGCGTCAACTCGCCACCGCGCGACCGGGCCGTGCCGCCGTTCTGCACGTAGGAGAAGCCGGTGGGCGACGCCGCCTGCAGCTGGATGTCATCCCACTCGATGTCGAACAGGGCGGCGTCCACCGTCAGCAGGCGATCAACCACGACGCCCTTGAAGCCCACCTCGTAGTTGGTGGTGGTGTCGGAGTTGTAGGCGGCGGGCTCACCTGGGGCGGCATTGGGACCGCCCGGACGGAAGCCCGTGGACACGCGGCCATAGACCATCATGTCCTTGTTGATGTGGTACTGCGGGCCCAGCGAATAGGTGAAGACGCTGGTGCCGGAATGGATGTCGGTGATTTCGTTGTCACCCTGCAGCACGCCGCCGACATCCTGGTAGCTTTCTTGGAACTGCCGGCTGAAGCGGCCGCCGAAGGTGAAATCCAGCTTGTCATCGAAGTGATAGGTGGCGGAACCGAAGCCGGCATACTCCCGGTAATGCGACGGTCCGAAGACGGTGTAGAGGTCTGGGAAGCCAACGTTTTCGCCGTTGGCCTTGTTGGCGACGTAGACGTTCTGGCGGTTCAGGTTGTCCTCATTGGTGGCGAAGCCGCCGACCATCCAATCGATCATGCCGCCCGGCTGGGATTCCAGGCGGATTTCCTGGCTGAGCTTGTTCGTCTGGTAATAGTTGTAGATGCCGGTGCCCAGGCCCGGCAGGGCCGAAGACGGGAAGAAGAAGCCCAGATAGCGGCCGAAGGTGCCGGTGGTGTCCTGCGGGCCGTTGAACACCGTGTGGCTATAGGAGGTGACGGCCACCAGGTTGGCGAAGCCCAGGTCGGCCTTCAGGTTGCCGTTGTAGATGCCCATGTCGAGATAGCCGGTGTTCAGGCCGGCGATGGGCGCCTGGGTATAGTCGCCATAGGTGGGCACGCGATCCACCGAGACGTACTCGTTGGCCGAGCCGCCGGCCGTCATGTGCTGGTAGGTGGCGGATGCCTGGTAGCTGACGCTGGGCGTGATCTGCCATAGCAGGCTGGCGCGGCCGCCTTCCGTGCGGTTGACGTTGATTTCCGTCTGGCCGCTGTTGGCGTTGGTCATGTAGCCCGGGTCCATGCGGGCGAAGGCGCTGACCCGCAGGCCCAGCTTGTCCTCGACGATGGGCACGTTGATGTAGGCGCGGCCGCCGCCGCCCTCGCCGCCATGGGCGACGCTGGAACCGGACACGGCCACTTGGCCGAAGGTCTCGGTCAGGCTGGGCGCCGCCGTCACGTAGCGGATCAGGCCGCCCATGGAGCTGGCGCCATACAGGCTGCCCTGGGGCCCGCGCAGCACTTCGATTTGCTGCAGGCTGGACGGATCGATTTCCGGCACCACCGCGTCACCCAGGCCGCCGCTGGTGGCGGAGCCGATGGGAACGTCATCGATGGTCAGGCCCACGGTGGGGTTATTGCCGGCACCCGTGGTGATGCCACGGATGGCGATGGTGGTGCGGCCGTTGCCGCTGGACGTGACGTTCAGGCCCGGCACCTGGGTGTAGAAGTCACGCAGTTGGGTATTGTTGGCCTGCAGCAGCGACTGGCTGGTCACCACGGCGATGGAGGCCGGCACGTCCATCAGGCGTTCGGTCTTCTTCTGCGCCGTGACGACGATCTCTTGCAGCTCATCCAAGCTGTCGTCGGCCGCGGCACCATCGGCGAAACTCGGCAGCGACCAGAAAGAAAAAGTTGTAAGAATAGTCGTGGCGAGTAACGCCCGGATTCCACGAGTGCCCTGCATATTACTACCCCCTGTTCTTATGAGCGCCCTCTACCGCCACCAATCCTTGTGGGATTTTGTTATTCGGTGGGGTCGAAAAAGATAATTTATGATACCGCCGCGCCTGGGGTTTTCTTTCCAAATTGCGTATGCCGAAGCGGGTGGGCAGAAAATTTTATTCCCCAAGTGACCGCTGCAGAAATTTTCTGCCGGGACCGGTCGGCAGCGCATTCCGCGCAGGTGGGCGAAGGACCATCAGGCGGAACCGAACACCCCTCGGCTGTCATAAGACGGCATTTCCAATGCCCTTGATCCTGGATGGAGGAATAGATTTTCCCTGAATGCGCGCGATAAGCCAGGACCTGTCGCAAGGCCGAAAAACAAACGCCCGCAGGCGGCACCTGCGGGCGTGCGATTTCCGGGATTGCCGGCGTCAGGGTGCTGGATGGACGAAGGCGCGGATGTCGGCACCGAACTTGCGGGCGGCCCCCTCATCCGTGTAGGCCATGTGCCCGCCCTCATAGAAGGTCAGCCGCACGCTGCCCTCGGGCCAGCCGCCCTGGCGGGCCAGCAACTCCGCCGCCCCCACCGTGGTCTGGGTGTCGTAATAGCCGTTGCCGATCAACAGCCGCATCTTGGGACTGGCCTTCATGGCCTTCAGCAGCCGGTCGCTGTAGGCCCAGTTGGCGAAAGGCGAGGCGAAGCCCCATCCCCAGTCGTCCAGCCCCTGGACCTCCGCTATCTCCACATAGGGTTCGGCGCGGTCGACCTTCAGGTCGGTGTGGAGGTAGTCCTTGAACAGGCGGGAGAATGCCGGCATGACGGCCGCGGCGAACGGATCGGGCCCGATGCCCTTGTCGGTGATGGGGGCGGCATAGCGCGCGTCGGCGCGACCCAGCAGCAAGCCCTGATCCTTCAGCAATTCGCCCCGGTACTGCTCCTTGCTGATGCGCAGGGCGTGGTCGCGGTAATAGGCGGCGGGAATGCCGGTCAGATCCTGCAGGCGCTGGGCCACGCGGTCGCGGTCCGCCGCCGGCAATTCGCCGCCCTGGTACAAGGCGGGCATGTAATCGCTCTGGGCGTAGCGCCGCGCCTCATCCACGAAAGCTTCCAGCGACAGGCCGTGGCGGTCCACCTTCTGGTGGTACCAGGCAATGGCCGCCAGGGTGGGCAGCGACACCACGTAACTCATGATGTTCTGCGGCCGTTGCACGTATTCGATGATGTTGACCGCCTGGCCCATCAGCAGCACGCCAGCCAGCGGGATGGGCTTGGGCAGCTCGGCCAGTTGGCCGGCCACCTCGGCCGCACGCATGGTGCCGTAGCTTTCACCCAGCAGGTAAACGGCGGACACGTCGCGGTGATGCTGCGCCAGCCAAGCCTGAATGAAGGCCGTGACCTCCTGCCCGTCCGCCTTCACCGAGAAATAGCTCTTGGGATCGACGCCCTCGGCCACTCGGCTGAAACCGGTGGAGGCCGGGTCGATGAACACCAGGTCGGTGGCGTCCAGCGGCGAATAGGGGTTGTCCACCAGCGTGAAGGTGGAGGGATCAGCCTTCAGGTCATCCGGCACGGCCACGCGTTTCGGCCCCATGACACCCAGGTGCAGCCAGAGGGAGGCGGTGATGGGCCCGCCGTTGAAGACGAAGGTCACCGGCCGTTTGGCCGCGTCCTTGGCTTCCACGGTGTAGGCGAAGCTCACCAGGTGCGCGCCCGGCTTGCCCGCGGCGTCATTCACGTCCGTCCCTTCCACCGTCGCGGTGTAGGCCAGCTTATGGCCGTTCAGCGTGGTGGTGTGATGGGTCACGGCCGGCGCGTCCGCGAATGCCGACATGGATGCGGCCAGCATCAGCGCGGCCATCAGGCCCCCCACTTTACGTCCGGTGGCTTTGCCGGTCATCATCGTCCCCCTGTCGCAGGCGCCCTGTTCTCAGGGGAAATAATACCGGCCGGCGGCGGAATGTTTTTGCGTTATCCCGCTCGCCGGGCGGGTGACGGCAAGTTTTATGCGGGGACTGGCCGTCAGGGGGTGGCCTTGGCCGTGGCGTGGCGCGCCTGGTAGGCTTGCATGGCTTCCTGGTACGCCGGAGATTGCTGCGCGGCCGGTAGGGTGCGGAGCTTCTTTTTCTGCTTCAGCACAAAGGTTTCCGCCGTCAGGCTGGCATGCTCCCCACAGAACTTGGCGCAGGCGCCGGTGGGATCGCTAAAGCCCACCTCATCCCCGCTAAGGGTCATGGTCAGTAGGCAGCGCTGTGTGGGCGCCGGATCCTGGAAGACGAAGCTGCCGATCTTTTTGTATTCCGCGATGCCGGTCAGGGTGCAACTCTGCCCGTTATAAAAGGACAGGCGCATGTCCAGGTAGGCGGCGCCATCCGCCACCGGCGTCACCTGCAGCACGTCCTCCGCCCCGTGGATGCTGTCGGCGGTCTTGACCGGGTGACGGTAGATGCCGGCGATGCGGGCCAGCAGCATCTTGGCGTCGGCCTTGCTGCCATCGGGGGCGTAGGCCATGGCGCGCTTGGCCGATTCCGCCTGCACCGCCTTGATCTTCATCCGGTATTCCCGTTCCAGGCAGGCGCGGGCGTCCAGCGTGGCATCGCAGCGCTGGAACATCGCCTCGTCCACCGTCCAGGCACGGCCCAGGCGGACATAGGGCACATCCTGAACACTGTCGATCAACTGGTGCAGGCCGGGATCGGCGCACAGCGCCTGGAAGGAGGCTGAGGTGGGCGCCTGGCAGTCCGCCGGCGTGAGACCGGGCACGGGCGCCTCTGCGGCCACCGCCCCGCCGCTTCCCAACACGACCGCCAGAAAGGTGATGACCGCCCGCTTGCCCATGACGCCCCCAACGCCCCTGTGCTTACCCGGGTGAACTGTGCCTAAGGGCAACGGTGGGCGCAAGGGATCGCCTGGGCACTCACCGTTTTGCACCCTAGGCACCGCGCACTAGGACGTGGCGCTTGCGCCCCGCCGACAGGCGCACCGGCAGGGCCCGCGCCACGATGCGGGCATCCAGGTCCGCCACTGCCACCCCATCGACCCGCACGCCGCCCCCGGCGATCAGGCGGCGCGCCTCCCCTTTCGAGGCCGCCAGGCCGCCGCGCACCAGCAGGTCGACCACCAGGGCGCCGTCCGGCACCTCCTCCACCGTCAGCGCCACCGCCGGCAGGCCCTCGGCGTTGGTGCCGGTGAAGGCCCGGCGGGCGGTCTCATTGGCGGCCTGGGCTGCCTCGGGCCCGTGGGCCAGGGCGGTCGCGGCGTTGGCCAGCACCTCCTTGGCCTGGTTGATCTCCGCCCCCGGCAGCGCCTCCAGTTCCGCGATGCGCTCCAGCGGCAGATCGGTGAACAGGCGCAGGAAGCGGCCGACGTCGGCATCCTCCGTGTTGCGCCAGAACTGCCAGTAGCCGTAGGGCGGCAGCCGGTCGGCGTTCAGCCAGACGGCACCGCCGGCGGTCTTGCCCATCTTGGCACCGGACGCGGTGGTCAGCAGCGGAGTGGTCAGGCCGAAGACCTCCCGCCCCTCAAGCCGGCGCACCAGGTCGATGCCGTTGACGATATTGCCCCATTGGTCCGACCCGCCCATCTGCGCCAGGCAGCCGGCGCGGCGGTGCAGTTCCAGGAAATCGAAGGCCTGGAGGATCATGTAGTTGAATTCCAGGAAGCTCATGGGGTCCTGCCGCTCCAGCCGCGCCTTCACGCTGTCGAAGGACAGCATGCGGTTGACGGAGAAATGGCGGCCGATGTCGCGCAACAGGTCGATGTAACCCAGGCGGTCCAGCCAATCGGCGTTGTTGACCATGACGGCATCGATGGGCCCCGACCCGAAGGTCAGGAAACGTTCGAAAACCCGGCGGATGCCCTGGATGTTGGCGGCGATCTGGACGTCGGTCAGCAGCGGACGTTCCGTGGCGCGAAAGCTGGGGTCACCCACCCTGGTGGTGCCGCCGCCGATCAGCACGATGGGCTTGTGCCCCGCCCGTTGCAGGCGGCGCAGCGTCATGATGGGCAGCAGATGCCCCACGTGCAGGCTGTCGGCCGTGGCGTCGAAGCCGATGTAGACCGGCACCACACCGGCCGCGAAGGCCGCGTCCAGCCCATCCAGGTTGGTGCACTGGTGAATGTAGCCGCGCGCGCCAAGCACCTGCAGGGCGGTGGAGCGTGGTGTCTGTGGGGAAAAATCCTGGGTATCCATGAAGCGGTTCCTGGTCTGGTGGACCGCCACCAAGAGGGAGACCGCTTTTGGAAAACGACTGCCGCCTTGGCGGCGGCATCGTTTCAACATGGTCGAACAACGCCGCTCCTATCAGGAGGGCGCGTAATACGTGCAGCAGAGGGGCAGCGTCGTGACCATGGGCGGATGGTGATCATCCCGCCGCCGTCCTGTCAAGCCGCCGCAGCGCATAGCCTCCTTATTTAACATAATTTTTCTGTCAATTGTATAGATTGACTCTCAACAGATCGTTAATTTAGCCTCAACTTAGATCGTAGAATAACGCGCACCGATTGATAAATAACATATCCAATAGTGTTGATTTGCGGGAGACCATGATGGGTAAAGCCTATTCCGCCCTTTGCCGCCTGGCCCTGGCTGCGGCCTTGACCCTGGGTATTGGCGCGGCATCCGCAGCGGAAAAGCCGGTGCGCATCGGCTATCAGAAATACGGAACCCTGCTTCTGCTGAAGGAAAGCGGCAAGCTGGACGAACAGCTGAAAGCCCAAGGCGTCGCTGTGGAATGGCGGGAATTCCCCGGCGGCCCGCAGTTGCTGGAGGCGCTGAACGTCGGCGCGCTGGACTTCGGCATCACCGGCGAAGCGCCCCCCATCTTCGCCCAGGCCGCGGGCGCCCCCCTCGTCTATGTCGGCGTGGAACCGCCGGCACCCAAGGGCGAGGCCATCCTGGTACCCAAGGATAGCCCGCTGAAAAGCGTGGCCGACCTGAAGGGCAAGAAGGTGGCGCTGAACAAGGGCTCCAACGTCCACTACCTGCTGGTGAAGGCGCTGGAGGAAGCGGGCCTGGCATACAGCGACATCCAGCCCACCTACTTGGCGCCGGCCGACGCCCGCGCGGCGTTCGAGCAGGGCAGCGTCGATGCCTGGGTCATCTGGGACCCCTACTACGCCGCCGCGGCCGCCGCCACCCAGGCCAGGGTGCTGTTGGACGGCGTGCGCCCCGACGGCAGCAATCTGGTGGCCAACCACCAGTTCTACCTGGCCGAACGCGGCTTCAACGAGACGCGGCCCCAGGTGGTTCAGACCATCCTGGCGGCACTGAAGGACATCGACGCCCAGTCCAGGGGCGACCAGAAGGCCGTGGCCCAGCGCCTGAGCCCGCAGGTGGGCATCCCGGCGCCGGTGCTGGAAACGGCGCTGGCCCGCATGGGCTACGGCGTGCAGCCCATTACGCCCGAGGTGGTCGCTGCCCAGCAGAAGATCGCCGACACCTTCCACCAGCTGGGGCTGATCCCCAAGCCCATCCGCGTCTCCGACGCCATTCCCGGATCGAAATCATGAGCGACACCCCCCTTCACCCTGCCGAACCGGTGACGGAAGCGAACGTCTTCTGGTTCATCCCCACCCATGGCGACGGCCGCTATCTGGGCACCACCCACGGCGCCCGCGCCGTCAGCTTCGATTACCTGAAGCAGATCGCACAGGCGGCCGACAGCCTGGGCTACTACGGCGTGCTGCTGCCCACCGGGCGCAGTTGCGAGGACAGCTGGGTCATCGCCTCCGCCCTGGCCCCGCTGACGGAACGCTTGCGCTATCTGGTAGCGGTACGGCCCGGCTTGCAGTCGCCCACCGTTTCGGCCCGTATGGCGGCCACACTGGACCGGGTGTCCAACGGCCGGCTGCTGATCAATGTGGTAACCGGCGGCGACCCGGTGGAGAACGCCGGCGACGGCATCTTCCTGTCGCATACAGAGCGCTATGAGGTGACGCGGGAATTCTTGTCGGTCTGGACCCGCCTGATCGCCGGCGAGACGGTGCATTATGAAGGCAAGCACATCCGCATCGAGGATGGGCGACTGTTCTTCCCCTCCCTGCAGCGGCCCTACCCGCCCCTGTATTTCGGCGGATCATCGACCGCCGGCATCGACGTGGCGGCGGAGACGGTCGACAAATACCTGACCTGGGGCGAGCCACCGGCGCAGGTGGCGGAGAAGGTGGCCGTCGTCCGCGCCGCCGCAGCCGCCAAAGGCCGCAAGGTGACCTTCGGCATCCGCCTGCATGTCATCGTGCGCGAAACCAACGAGGCTGCCTGGCGTGCCGCCGATGAGCTGATCCAGCACGTGGATGACGCCACCATCGCCCAGGCCCAGAAGACCTTCGCCCGCATGGACAGCGTGGGTCAGGCCCGCATGCAGGCGCTGCACGGCGGCCGGCGCGACAAGCTGGAGGTCAGCCCCAACCTGTGGGCCGGCGTGGGCCTGGTGCGCGGCGGCGCCGGCACCGCCCTGGTGGGCGATCCGGAAACGGTGGCGCAGCGCATGAAGGAATACATGGCGGTGGGCATCGACAGCTTCATCCTGTCGGGCTACCCGCACCTGGAGGAAGCCTACCGCTTCGCCGAACTGGTCTTCCCCCTGCTGCCGCTGGCGCCCGGCAATGGCCGGGACAAGGGCGAGGCCACCAACCATGGCCCGTTCGGCGAGCGCATCGCCAACACCCTGCCCCCGGCGCCCAAGGATACCGCCGCCCTGCGCCAGGCGTCGGCATCATGACCAGGGCTACCGCGCTGCGCCGGGGGCTGGTCCCCTGGCTGCTGCCCATCGCCCTGCTGGCGGTGTGGGAGGTGGCGGCCAAGGCGGGATGGCTGTCGGCCCGCGTGCTGCCGGCGCCCAGCGACATCGCCGTCGCTTTCTGGATCACGCTGAAGGACGGCAGCCTGCCCCACCACGTCGGCATCAGTGCCGAACGCGCCGTACTGGGCCTGGCCATCGGCGGCGGCCTGGGCTTTGCCCTGGGGCTGGTCAACGGCGCCCTGCCCCTGGCCGAGGACATCCTGGACAGTTCCTTGCAGATGCTGCGCAACGTGCCGCACCTGGCCATCATCCCCATGGTCATCCTGTGGTTCGGCATCGGGGAGGAGGCCAAGGTCTTCCTGGTGGCCGTGGGCGTGCTGTTCCCCATGTACCTCAACACCTTCCACGGCATCCGCTCGGTGGACCGGGGCCTGGTGGAGATGGGGCGGGTCTATGGCCTGAGGCCCGTGGCCCTCTACCTGCGCGTCATTCTGCCGGGCGCCCTGCCCGCCATCCTGGTTGGCCTGCGCTACGCCCTGGGCATCATGTGGCTGACCCTGATCGTGGCGGAGACCATCTCCGCCTCCTCCGGCATCGGCTACATGACCATGAACGCGCGGGAGTTCCTGCAAACCGACATGGTGTTGCTGGGCATCATCGTCTACGCCCTGCTGGGCAAGCTGGCCGACATCGCGTCGCGCTGGCTGGAGCGCAGGGCGCTGAAGTGGAACCCATCCTTCCACACCGGGCTGGAGGCGGCATGATGGTCCCCCTGCGCGCGGCGCCCCCACCCCAGGTTCAGCCCGAGGTCCAGGACGAAGCCCCCGTTACCGGCAAGGGCTTGGAACTGGCCTTCGACGGCGTCACCAAAGCCTTCGGCGACGTGAGCGTGCTGAAGGGCCTGGACCTGGCCATCCCGGCCGGACAATTCGTCGCCGTCGTCGGCCGCTCGGGCGGTGGCAAGACCACGCTGATGCGCCTCATCGCCGGGCTGGACGGCCCAACCAGCGGCACCATCCGCATCGACGGCACGGCCCGCCGGGGCCTGCAGCCCGACGTGCGCCTGCTGTTCCAGGACGCCCGCCTGCTGCCCTGGCAGCGGGTGCTGAGCAATGTCGGCATCGCCCGGGGGCCCGGCTGGAAGGCACGCGCCCAGGCGCTGCTGGCCGAGGTGGGCCTGGCGGATCGCGCGGGCGACTGGCCCTACGTCCTGTCCGGCGGGCAGAAGCAGCGCGTGGCCCTGGCCCGCGCCCTGGTGACGGAGCCCGGCATCCTGCTGCTGGACGAACCCTTCGGCGCCCTGGACGCCCTGACCCGGGCGGACATGCACCGCCTGCTGACCCGGATTTGGGGCCAGCACGGCTTCACCGCCATCCTCATCACCCACGACGTGGCCGAGGCCGTGGCCCTGGCCGATCGCGTGCTGGTGCTGCGCGACGGGCGCGTGGCCGAGGACATCGCCGTCGACATCCCGCGCGGCGCCCGCGCCACCGGCGCCCCCCGGCTGGCGGAACTGGAACGCCGCATCCTCAACGCCGTCTAAAAGAGAGTGCCCCTGGACGCGCAACGATCACTTTTGAAGTTCACAAAAGGCAACTACGTGCCGCCTTGAACCAATCGCTTGCCCCTGACACTCTGGCACCCGACAGCCTGACCGCCGCCGCCCTATAGACGGCATCGCTGCACCGGTATCACTTGATCGGGTTCCCCATGTCCCTGGGTGATGCGCACCAAAGAACCGCCCCCCGCGTCGTCATCCTGGGCGGCGGCTTCAGCGGGGCCGTGGCCGCCTTGCACTTGGCCCGGGGCACGCCGGTGCCGGTGGACATCGATATCGTGGAGCCGCGTCCGCTGCTGGGGGGCGGTGTCGCCTATTCCACCCCCGATCCGCAGCACCGCATCAACGTGCCAGCCGCGCGCATGAGCGCTTTTTCCGCCGACATGGGCCATTTCGACCGCTGGCTGCGCCGCTCCGGCGTGCTGGCCACGGACCCGCAGGCCCTGGTCAAGGGCGGGCACATCTTCTCCAGCCGGCTGGAGTTCGGGCGCTATCTCGACGGGCTGGTGCGGGAACAGGCGGCCTCCGACGGGCCCGCCCACATCCGTCATGTGCAGCAGCGGGCGACATCCATCACCCCCATCCCCCGTGATGCGCCGCCGGGCCAGTCCTTCGGCTATGCCGTGGCGCTGGAAAACGGCGGCCGTCTGGTGGCCGATGTGGTGATCATCGCCACCAGCCACCCGCCGCCGGCCCCGCCCCGGAACCTCGTAGCGGCGCTGGGCGACGACCCGCGCCTGATCGCGAACCCCTGGGCGCCCGGCGCGCTGGAGGGGCTGGACACCAACGCCCGGGTGCTGGTGGTGGGCTCGGGCCTCACCATGGCCGACATCCTGGCCACGCTGGAGGCCGGGGGGCACAAGGGGCCAATCACCGTCTTCTCCCGTCGTGGCCTGACGCCCCGGGGACATGCCCTGGACGCGAGCGAGCTGGTGGGTGACTTCGCCACCCGGCCGGAGGTGACGGCCCTGGCCCTGCTGCGCCGCATCCGCGCCACGGTGAAAGCTGCGGATGTGGAGGGCCGGCCGTGGCAGACGGTGCTGGACGCCGTGCGCCGGGACGCCCGCGCCATCTGGCAGGCCCTACCCCTGGACCAGAAGCGCAAAATGCTGCGTCACCTGCGCCCCTTCTGGGACGCGCACCGCTACCGCATCGCCCCGCAGCCGGAGGCGACCATCCATGAGCTGGAAGCGCGGGGGCAGCTTGAAATCCTGGCGGCCAACCTGGCCGACATCCGGGCCGATGCCGCTGGCGTGCATGTCACCCTGCGTCCCCGCCGGGGCGGCCCCGCCCTGACCCGCACGGTGGACGCGGTGGTGGTGGCCACCGGGCCGGCACACGACCATCTGATCGATGCCGTTCCCGCCCTGGCCCCCCTGGTGTCGACCGGACGCCTTCATCCCGACGCGCTGGGCCTGGGCATCGCCGTGGATGAGCAGAGCCGCGTCATCGACGTGCGCGGCGTGCCGGATGAGACGTTGTGGGTGGCCGGCCCCCTTGCCCGCGCCACCTTCGGCGAGCTGATGGGCCTGCCTCAGGTGCTGATCCATGCGGAGGAGGTGGCGCGGTCCGTGGCCCAGCGTCTGCCGGGCCAGGCCGCCCCGGAAAAGCCGAAGGCGGGCACCCGCAGCCGGATGCCCGCCTGATCGGACTGGGTTTAGATCACCCGGCGGATCCAGCCATCCACCAGCGGGGCCTGGCTGCCGCGCTGCATGCCGACCAGGCGCTCACGCAGGTCTGCCGTGGTCGACCCGCCCTCACCATTGCCGATGACAAAGTCACCCTCGGCCGTGCGCACGGTGCCGATGGGCGCCAGCACGGCGGCGGTGCCGCAGGCGAAGGCCTCGCGCACCCGGCCGGTGGCGGCATCCTCCTTCCACTGCGCCAGGGTATACGGCTCCTCCACCACCGTGTGGCCCAGGCTGCGCGCCAGCTGGATGATGCTGTCGCGGGTGATGCCGGGCAGGATGGTGCCGCTGAGCGGCGGGGTCAGCAGGCTGCCGTCGTCGCGGACGAAGAAGACGTTCATGCCGCCCAGCTCCTCGATCCAGCGATGCTCCGCCGCGTCCAGGAACACCACCTGGTCGCAGCCGTGCTTGCTGGCCTCCAATTGGGCGATCAGGCTGGCGGCGTAGTTGCCGCCGCACTTGGCCGCGCCGGTGCCGCCGGGGGCGGCGCGGGTGTAGTTCTCCGGCGCCCAGATGGTGATGGCCTTGGCCCCGCCCTTGAAGTAGGCGCCCACCGGGCAGGCGATGACGCAGAAGATGTACTCCGACGCCGGCCGCACGCCCAGGAAAGCCTCGTTGGCGAACATGAAGGGCCGGATGTACAGGCTGGCGCCCTCCCCGCCGGGGATCCAGGCCTGGTCGATGCGCACCAGCTGCTCCACCGCTTCCAGGAACAGCTCCTCCGGGATCAGCGGCATGGCCATGCGCTCGGCCGAGTCCCGGAAGCGCTTGGCATTGGCGTCGGGCCGGAACAGCGTCACGCCGCCGTCCGCCGCGCGATAGGCCTTCATGCCCTCGAAGACTTCCTGGGCGTAGTGCAGCACAGCCGCCGCAGGATCGAGCGCGAACGGCGCCCGCGCCGTGACCTTGGCGTCATGCCAACCCTGGCCCTCCGTCCAGCGGATCGTCACCATGTGGTCGGTGAATACCTTGCCGAAGCCGGGGTTTTCCAGGATGCGGGCGCGCGTGGCGGCGTCGGTCGGATTGGCGGTGCGGTCTATCGTGAACGTCATGATCTCAAGCCTTCGTGTCCCATGCCGGCAGCCTAACCGATCGGCTGGTCGCATACGGTCGTGTATTTTTAGTCCGACGTGGTACGGCGGATTTTCAAACCTGCCTAGCGGACGGATCAGATCGAAGCTAAATCTGATGCGAAACGCCATTAAAGAACAACGGCGGAGGATTGTATGGGCGAAACATTGCCGATGGCCGGGGCGGCCGGGCCAGCGGGGATGTCGGCGGGTGCGCAGCGCCTGACCATGGGGCTATGCTTCCTGGCGGCCGCCATTGAAGGGTTCGATCTGCAGTCGGCCGGTGTGGCCGCACCCCGCCTGGGCCCCGCCTTCCAGCTGGACCCCACACAGATGAGCTTGGTGTTCAGCGCCGCCATCGCCGGCCTGATCGTGGGCGCCCTGGTGGGGGGCCGCGTCTCCGACCTCAGGGGGCGCAAGGTGGCGCTGATGCTGTCGCTGGGCGTCTTCGGTCTGTTCTCCTGCCTCACGGCACTTGCCTGGGACTATCCCAGCCTGCTGGCCGCGCGTTTCCTGACCGGCCTGGGCCTGGGCGGCGCCTTTCCCAACCTGATCGCCATCGCCTCGGAAAGCACGGAGCGGGGCAAGGCCGGCGCCGTGGCCATCATCTATGCCGGCATGCCCCTGGGCGGGGCGCTGGCCGCCGTCATGGCCTTGCGCGGCGGACACGGTGATTGGCAGACCGTGTTCTGGATGGGCGGCGTCGCCCCGCTGGCGCTGCTGCCCATCCTGGCCGTGGCCCTGCCCGCCTTTTGCGTGGCACCGGCGGCCGACACCCCGCGCCAGGGCATCGTTCAGGCCCTGTTCGCCCCGGGGCGACGCGTGGACACAGGCGCCCTGTGGCTGGGCTCCTTCTTCGCCCTGCTGGTCCTGTACCTGCTGCTGAATTGGCTGCCCGTACTGCTGCTGTCGCGCGGCCTGCCCCGCACCCTGGTTCTGGGCGTGCAGATCGTCTTCAACATGGGCGGCGCCTGCGGCTCCGGCATTGCCGGCCAGTTGATGGACCGGGTGGACCGCCGGCTGGCCGTGATCGTCATCTTCCTGGCCCTGGCGCTGGCCCTGGCCGGCCTGGCCGGGGTGGAGGCCAATTTCCTCATGGCCGTGGCCGCCGTCGCCGGCGCGGCGGTACTGGCCGCCCAGGCGCTGATTTATGGCCTGGCACCCAGCTATTATCCGGCAGAGGTGCGTGGACAAGGCGTGGGTGCCGTTGTGGCCGCCGGCCGCCTGGGTTCCGTCGCCGGGCCGCTGCTGGCCGGCCAGTTGATCGCCAGCGGCGGCAGCAGCGCCGACGTGCTGATGGGCATCATCCCGATGGCGGTGTTGAGTGGCATCGCGACCTTCGTCCTGGTCGCCCGCCGGCCCGCCTAGAGCGGAACGCGATCATGGCTGATCGCATCTTGCTCTAGGCGGGAACGGCCGTCGCCTCGAGCCGCATGCGCCGGCCGCGGCGATGATCCACCGGCGTCGCCAGGCGCAACAGGTGACGCTTATGCTGGACGGAGGCGACGGTGCGGCCCAGGGCTTGGGCGATTTCCCGGTCGCCCTGCCCGGCGGCGTTCATGGCGATCAGCTGGGCCAGGCTCTCTTCATCCCAGGATCGCGCGGGGCCAAGTTTGGCGGCGCTACGCATGCTCTCACCTTGAGTGTTAGAAACGGCATCCAAGTCTTTGGTAAAATCAACTCTAGGCTTTCAATCGAACTTCCCCGTCTTTCCAGGGCGACCGGGCCGCGAAGAGGAGTTCGCCCTCCTCCACCATGCGCTGGGCGATGGAACCGTCGACTTGCAGGGCGCTACGGAAGTCGCCCATGCACAGGACGGTGACGGCGGCGGGCAGATCCAGGCGGCCAAGGGTGGCCAGCGCCAAGTTGCCGTCCCAGCAGGGCAGCGGCGCCTCGTCGTCAATGACGATCAGGAAGTGGCCGGTGGCGCCCTCGGCACGCATCGGCGACGGGACCAGGAGGTAGATGCGCCAGGGATGCAGGGCGTCGACAAGGGCCAGCAGGGCCGCCGCTATCCGTTGCGTGCCAATCCACCGGTCGCCCCATTGCCCCGGCCCTTCCGCCGCCGCCATGCCGTCCTCCCTGGGTTGGTCGTCTCCTGTTCCGCGTCGCCGTCGTCTGCTGCCGAATGGAAGCGCTTACCGGCCCTTGAACTGGGGCGGACGCTTCTCGGCGAACGCGCTCATGCCTTCCTTCTGATCCTCCAGCGCGAAGGTCGAGTGGAACAGCCGGCGCTCGAACCGCAGGCCTTCGGCCAGCGTCAGCTCGAACGCGCGGTCCACCGCCTCCTTCGCCATCATCACGGCGGGGCGGGAATAGCCGCAGATCTTCTCCGCCACCTTCACCGCCTCTTCCACCAATTCGGCCGCCGGCACGATGCGCGCCACCAGGCCTGCCCGCTCGGCCTCCACCGCGTCCATCATGCGGCCGGTCAGCACCAGCTCCATGGCCTTGGCCTTGCCGATGGCGCGGGTCAGGCGCTGGGTGCCGCCGGCACCGGGAATGGTGCCGATGGTGATTTCGGGCTGGCCGAACTTGGCTGTGTCGGCGGCCAGCAGGATGTCGGCCATCATGGCCAGTTCGCATCCGCCACCCAGGGCATAGCCCGCGACCGCCGCGATGGTCGGCTTGCGGCAGGTGGCCAGGCGTCCCCACTTCTTGGTGATGAAGTCACCCAGGTAGGCGTCCATGTAGGTCTTGGACTGCATCTCCTTAATGTCGGCGCCGGCGGCGAAGGCCTTCTCGCTGCCCGTCACAACGATGGCGCCAATGGAATCATCGGCCTCCAGCCGGTCCAGCGCGTCCTGCAGGTCGGTCACCAGGCCGTCCGACAGGGCGTTCAGCGCCTTGGGACGGTTCAGGCGGATCAGGCCCACGGGGCCCCGCACCTCGACCAGGATGTTCTCGTAGGCGAACTCGGACATTGGGGTCCTCTCCAGGATGATTGCCACGGGCGTCGTATCGTCGGCGCCGGGGTGGGACCGGGACCGCACCGAGGCCCGGACAGTGCCTGCAAACTGCCCCATATCATGGAAAGGGCAGCGAATACCGAAGTTCCCAGGATTATTCAGCGATCCGCCCGGCCTGACTAGGAAAAGGGGGTGAAGGCTGGAAATGGGCCTTGCGAAGTTTGTGAAGTCGCCCCTGGCACAGCTGTCGCGCCGCCCTGCCCAAGCCCGAAAGGTTGCCTGTTACGGGCAATCCTGGAATGATCCGCCGCGATGCGCGGGCCTGGCGGCCCCAAACCGGTACCTATGACCCTGCCTCGCTCGTGAAACCGACACCGTGACGACCCAGACTGCAAAGACGCCCGCGGTTCCCTCTCGTGGCGGGGCGCCGGCCCAGGCGGCGCGGCGGATGCGCGATGAGATCCTGGCCTTGCCCGATGGCGCGCCGCTGGGATCGGAAGAGGAACTCCTGGCCCGCTATGGCCTGAGCCGGCCCACCCTGCGTCAGACGGCGCGTATCCTGGAGCAGGAGCAGTTGCTGGTCGTGCGTCGGGGCAACGGCGGCGGCTATTACGGCCGGCGGCCGGACATCGGCGCCGTCACCCAGGCCGCGGCGCTCTACCTGCGCCTGCGCCAGACCACGGTGCGCGACGTGCTGGACGCCTTCCAGCTGGTGAATGTGGAGGCCGCCCGCCTGGCCGCCCTGGCGGACACGATGGCGGCCGACGCCACGGGCGCGCGGCTGGACCTGGCGGAATTCCGCCAGCACCTGATGGACCGCAAGGACGTGACCTATCTGGCGGCCGACGTGGTACGGGACGAGGTGGCCCTGTACGCCATCCTTATGCGCATGGCGGGCAACCCAGCGCTGGAACTGTTCCACCGCACGCTGTTCGAGTTCGGCCAGCGCGATGCGAACCTGCGCGTCTTCCAGGGCCATCCCGACCGTTGCGCCCATTGGCGCACGGGACGCCTGCGCATGGTGGACGCCATCCTGGCCCGCGACCCGGAGATGGCCGTGCTGCTGGCGCGCCGGCAGAACCGCCTGATGCTGGACTGGGTGTCGCCGGAGGTAGAGCGGGAATCCATCGCCCCCCGCGACTGAGCCAACAAAAGGGGGACGGCCCATCATTCCGTCCCCGTAACGTTAAAGGGATAACGTTGATGAACGGGCCCGTCTCTCGCTTCTATTTCTCCGACCGCTTGCGCCTGCACTATGTCGAGTGGGGACGGGAGGACAAGCCCACCCTGCTGCTGGTCCACGGCGGCCGCGACCATTGCCGCAGCTGGGACTGGGTGGCGCAGGACTTGGCGCGCGACTTCCACATCCTGGCGCCCGACCTTCGCGGCCATGGCGATTCCGCCTGGTCGCAAGGCGGCGCCTATACCCTGGCGGAGGTGGTGGCCGACCTGGTGCAGCTGCTGCGCCAGCGCGCCGGCCGCAAGGTGGTGGTCATGGGCCATTCCTACGGCGGGGCGGCGGCGCTGTTCCTCGCCAGCCTGTACCCAGAGCTGGTGGAGCGGCTGGCGGTGGTGGAGGGCACCTGGCCCTGGCAGGAACTGCGGACGCAGAAGCCTCTGGCCGACCGTTTCCGCGACTGGGTGGACAAGGTGCACGAACTGTCGGCCCGGGGCCCGCGCAAATACCAGACGCTGGAGGAAGCCGTGGCCCGCATGCAGGCGGAGAACAGTTTCCTGTCGACCGATCAGGCGCGCCACCTGACGGTCCACGGCCTGCACCAGAATGAGGATGGCACCTACAGCTGGAAGTTCGACAACTATATCCGCACCGCCTATCCCTTCCGCATCAGCCTGGATGAGCTGCGGGACCTTTGGTCGGCGGTCACCTGCCCCACCTTGCTGATCAACGGCGGGAAAAGCTGGGTGGAGGATCCGGTGGCCAATGGTGCCGCCGCCTTGTTCCCGCAGGGCCGGACGGCCATGATCGCGGACGCCGGTCATTGGCCGCATCACGACCGCTTCGACGCGTTCATGGCGGTCACCCGCCCCTTCCTTGCGGGCTGACCCTACCGCGGCCGCAAGCCCTCAACCAGCAGGGCCAAGGCTTCGGCCAGGGCTTGCTCCTGCGCCTCCACCGCCAGGCGCTCGGCGGCGCCCACCAGCATCTTGGCCGCGCGGTGCAGCTCCACCACCGTCAGGTCCGCCCGCACCAGGCCCGCCGCCTGCGCCGAAGCCAGCGGCGGGGCCAGCACGGCGTCCAGCTGCCCGTGTAGCCCCTGGATGAGGGCGGGCCCATCCTCCTCCGCCTCCAGGCTGGCGATCAGCGGGCCGTGCAGCACGGCCTGTCGGGCGATGCGGCACAGAAAGGGATAGAAGGCGGCCGGGTCGCCGCCGGTGGCCGCCCAATCCTGGGCCAGGACCGCCAGTTGCCGCTCGAACACCGCCAGGGCCAGCGCGCGCCGATCGGCGAAGTTGCGATAGAGGGTGGCGCGGCCCACCCCGGCCTCCGCCGCGATGGCCTCCAGCGCGACATGATAGCCGTGGCACTGGAACAGCGCCGCCGCCGCCGTGATCAGCCGTTCCCGACGGTCCTGCGCATCCCGACGCACCGGGCCGCTCCTTCCCTGGGGAGATTCTTCAACCGGAACGCCGCGATGGCGTATCGGGTTGCACCGCTTCCAAAATTTCCTGCCACGGCGATTGTCACGGAACATCTGGACAGGCCTGTCCGTTTACAGCGGCCGTTCACCAGCCGCCCCTACCTGAGCAGGCCTGCCCCATGAGTGATGACGAGACGCCACGCAAGGACCAGCAGCCCCAGGGCGATCGTCATCAGGGCGACGACAAGCGACAGGACGACAAGAAGCGGGACGCGGACGGCCGGGACAAGGACGGCCGGGACAAGGACGGCAAGGAGGAAAAGAAGCCCTCCCCCCTCGCCAACCCGCGGGTGCGCATCGGCCTGATCATCGCGGCCGTGGTGGTCGTCGCGGCCCTGATCGCCTGGGGCGTCTACTACTGGACCACCGGCCAGTATGAGCAGGAGACCAACGACGCCTATCTGCAGGCGGACATGGTGACCGTCGCGCCCAAGGTGGGCGGTTATGTCGAGCAGGTGCTGGTCGAGGACAACCAACTGGTGGAGCCCGGCCAGCCCCTGGTGAAGATTGATGAGCGGGAGACCAGGGCCCGCCACGACCAGGCCGTGGCCCAGGTGGCTCAGGGCAAGGCCGCCATCGTGGAGTACCAGGCCCAGATCCGCCGGCAGGAGGCGGAGATTGTGCGCGCCCAGGCCCAGCTGGCCGGCGCCCGCAGCACGGCCCTCTATGCCCAGCGTCAGGTCGACCGCTACACACCGCTCGCCGCCAGCGGCGCCCAGACGGCGGAGCAGCTGGACCAGATGCGCCAGACCCGCGACCAGGCCAAGGCCGAGGCCGTCGCCGACGAGGCGCAGGTGGAAAGCGCGCGGCGCCAGATCGATGTGCTGAACGCCCAGATCCAGAGCGCCCAGGCCCAGGTGGAACAAGCCCAGGCCCAGGTGGACCAGGCGGACGTGGATTTGCGCAGCACCCTGGTGCGCAGCAGCATCAGGGGCCGGGTAGGCGACCGCACCGTGCGCGTCGGCCAATACGTGCAAACGGGCACGCGCATGATGTCCATCGTGCCGCTGGAGGGCGTCTACCTGGTCGCCAACTACAAGGAGACGCAGATCGGCCTGATGCGCATCGGCCAGCCTGCCACCTTCACCGTCGATGCCGTCAGCGGCGGGGAGTTCCACGGCACGGTGGACAGCTTCGCCCCCGGCACCGGCGCCCAGTTCGCCCTGCTGCCGCCGCAGAACGCCACCGGCAACTTCACCAAGATCGTGCAGCGCGTGCCGGTGCGCATCCGCATCGAGGCGGGGCCGGAAGCGCGCAAGGTGCTGGTGCCGGGGCTGTCGGTCATCGTCACCGTCGACACCATCGGCGCCAAGGAGGAGCAGCGCCGCATCAAGGAAGAGGCCAAGCGCACGGAGGAGCGCCGTCAGCGCGAGCATGACGACGCCGTCCAGCGCAACCGGGAGGCGGAGAAGGCCAACCAGCCGCAGAACGGGGCTGGGAAATGAGCGCCGCCGCCGCGACAGCGGACCCGAAAGGGAATGCGTCCAAGGCCGACAGCGGGGCCTGGCTGGCCGTGGCGGCCGGCACCATCGGCGCCCTGATGGCCACGCTGGACGTTTCCATCGTCAACGCCGCCCTGCCCCTGATCCAGGGTGAGGTGGGCGCCAGCGGCAGCGAGGGCACCTGGATCTCCACCGCCTATCTGGTGGCGGAGATCGTCATGATCGCCTTGGCCGGCTGGTTCGTTCGCCTGTTGGGCCTGCGCACCTTCCTGCTGATCGTCACCAGTGGCTTCGTGCTGTCGTCCATGGCTTGCGGCATCTCCAGCAACCTAGTGCAGATGATCATCGGCCGCGTCGGCCAGGGCATGACCGGCGGCGCCATGATCCCCACCGCCATGACCATCGTTTCCACCCGCCTGCCGCCCAGCCAGCAGCCGGTGGGCATTGCCATGTTCGGCGCCACCGCCGTGCTGGGGCCCGTGCTGGGGCCCGCCATCGGCGGCTATCTGGCGGAGAATGTCAGCTGGCATTACGCCTTTTTCCTGAACCTGCCCATCGGGCTCACGCTGCTGGGCCTGCTGACGTTGGGGCTGCCTTCGGAAAAGGGTGATTGGGGTCAGCTGGCCGACGCCGACTGGCTGGGCATCCTGGGGCTGACCCTGGGCCTGGGCTGCCTGACCACCCTGCTGGAGGAGGGCCAGCGGGAGCGGTGGTTCGAATCCGACATGATCAACACGCTGGCCGGCGTCTCCATCCTCGGCTTCGTGCTGCTGATCGCGGGGCAGTTCGTGGCCCGCCGGCCGGTCATCCGCCTCAGCATCCTGGTCAGCAACCACAGCTTCGCCGCCGTCTTCGCCATGAGCCTGGTGGTAGGCGGGGCGCTCTATGGCCTGCTGTACCTGATCCCGCAATACCTGGCCAATGTGCAGGGCTACAACCCGGAACAGTCTGGCTACATCGCCATGATCAGCGGCGTGCCCACCCTGATGCTCATGCCCCTCTTCCCCATCGCCGTGCGCCGCATCGACGTGCGCCTGGCGGTCGCCATGGGCCTGGGCTTCTACGGTATCAGCTGCATGCTGAACAGCCACCTGACACCCGACATCGCCGGGCCGGAACTGGTGGTGCCGCAGCTGCTGCGCGGTGTCGGCCAGTTCTTCTCCATGCTGTTCCTGAACCAGGCGGCGACCGCGTCGGCCGGCAAGGAGCATGCGGAGGACGCGTCCTGCCTGTTCAACGCCGCCCGCAACCTGGGCGGATCGTTCGGCCTGGCCGTCATCTCCACCCTGCTGGACCAGCGCGACACGCTGCACATCAACCGCATCGGCGAAAGCGTCACCTACAACTCCCCCGAAGGGCAGGCCTACGTCGCCCAGCTGACCCAGGCCTTCGCCAACGGCGACCCGGAGGGCGGCCGGCTGCGGGGCCTGGCGGTGTTCAGCCAGCAGGTGGCCCACCAGGCCAACGTCCTGACCTTCAGCGATCTGTTCTGGCTGTTCGGCATGATCCTGTTCGGCTCCATCCCCCTGGTGCTCATGATGCGGCCGCTGCCCAAGGGCGGCGCGCCCGGCGGGGGGCATTGACGATGCGGCGCCCGTCTCTGCTGCCCCTGCTTTTGTTATCGGCCGCCTGCACGGTGGGACCCGATTACAAGGGCCCGCCCGACGTGGCGCCCCGGTCCGAAGCCGCCGGCCAGTTCCGCCGCGCCGCGACCGCGCCGGTGGACGTCGCCACCCCGCCGGCGCGCTGGTGGGACGGCATGGGCGACCCGGAGCTGACCCGCCTGGTGGATCTGGCCCTGGCCGCCAGCCCGACGCTGAAGGCGGCGCAGGCCCGCGTGCTGGAGGCCCGCGCCCTGGTGGCGCAGCAGCGGGCCGCCCTGTTCCCCCAGGGCAATGCCACCGCCCTGGCGGCCAAGGCCCGCATCCCCACCGGCGCCCTGTCCACGGCCGACAACCAGATCAACGCCGCCTTGGCGCGGGAGGCCATCACCAACCCAAGCCTGTTCCCCGGCGGCACGCCGCCCCATGTCGACATCCCCAACCATGTGACGACGGAGCTGTACAACCTGGGCTTCGACGCGCGCTGGGAACTGGATCTCTTCGGCGGCACGCGGCGGGAGATCGAAGCGGCGGCGGCCCAGACCGACGCGGCCGCCGCCAAGGTCGAGGACGCCCAGGTGCAGCTGGCGGCCGAGGTGGGCCAGGCCTACGTGGGCTTGCGTGATGCCCAGCACCGGCTGGATCTGACCCGCGCCTCGGCAGCGGCCGAGCACCGCATGCTGGACCTGACGGTGGACAAGCGCCACTTGGGCACGGCCACCGACGCCGACGTGGCCCGGATGGAGACCCAGGCCCGGCAGACCGACGCCCAGATTCCGCCGCTGGAAGGCCGGGTGGAACAGGCCATGGACCAGCTGGCCCTGTTGGCGGGCCAGGAGCCCGGCACCCTGGATGCGGAGCTGACGCCCCTTCGCCCCGTGCCCCTGCCGCCGGCGGTGGTGCCGGTGGCCGACCCGGCCGCCCTGCTGCGGCGCCGGCCGGACATCCGCGCCGCCGAACGCCAGCTGGCCGCCAGCAATGCGGAGATCGGCCACGCCGTGGCGCAACTGTTTCCCAATGTCAGCCTGTTCGGCAGCATCGGCTTCGGGTCCAACAAGGTGGACACCCTGTTCCGCAGCAGCAGCCTCAGCTTGATCGGCGCCCCCATGCTGAGCTGGAACGTCCTGGACTGGGGTCGCGTGCGCGCGCAGATCCGACAGGCCAGCGCCGCCAACCAGGAAAGCCTGGCGCAGTATCAAAGCACGGTGCTGCAGGCCCTGCAGGATGCGGAAGGCGGGCTGTCGCGCTATGGCCACCAACGCGAGGCCACTTTCCAGCTGGCCGGCGCGCTGGACGTGGCCACCCGGGCCCAGCGGCTGGCCGACGCCCGCTATCGTGGTGGCACCGCCACCGCGCTGGAGGCGCTGGACGCCGAGCGCCAGCGTTTGCAGGTGGAGCAGAGCCTGGCCCAGGCCCAGGCACAGACCAGCGATGACTACATCGCCTTGCAGAAAAGCCTGGGGCTGGGCTGGCAGCCGGTGGACCCGGCGCAGTTGCCCGACCCACCGGATTACTGAGGCGGAACCGGGCACAAGCTGCGGCGTTTCCCCGTCACGAACGGAGGTCGGACCTATGCCTATGTCCCTGAAATCGCGCCACGTCTCCTCCTGGCTGTCCTGGCCCGGCCTGACGGGCATCGTCGTCATCCTTCTCGGGCTGGCGCTGGCGATCCCCGGCGGCTGGCTGATCGTGGCGGGCGGCAGCTGGTACTACTTCCTGGCCGGCCTGACGCTGGCTGCGGTGGGCGTACTGCTGGGGCTGGGCCGGTGGGAAGCCTTATGGCTATACGCCCTGCTGTTCCTGGCAACGGCGCTTTGGGCCTACTGGGAGGTGGGGCTGGACGGCTGGCAGCTGGTTCCCCGCCTGCTGACGCCGGCCTTGCTGGGCGCCTGGCTCAGCCTGCCATGGGTGGTGCGTCCCCTGCACGGGGCGCCGCGCCCGGCGGGGCCGCCGGAGGACGATTCCCTGGCGACGCACAGCGTCCGGCCCCGGCCCTTGACATATCGACCCTGGCTGGGCGTGGGCGTCTACGCCCTGGTGGTAGCGGTGATTGTGGTGCTGGGCTACCGCGTCACGGCCATCCGCACGGTGGAGGGCGGCCCGCTGGTGGGCGGCAAGCCCGTCACGGAACCGGCGCCCAACCCGCCGGTGCCCGAGGGCGGCTGGCAGTATTACGGCCGCACCGCCGATGGCGACCGCTTCTCCCCGTTGAGCCAAATCCGGCCGGACAATGTGAACCAGCTGGATTTGGCCTGGTATTACCGCACGGGCGACTTGCCCAGCGATTTCGAGAACCAGAACGGGCGGGAATTCAATTTCGAGGCGACGCCTATCAAGGTGAACGACACCCTTTACTTCTGCACACCGCACCGCCAGGTCATCGCCCTGGATGCCACCGCCGGCACCGTGAAATGGAAATACGATCCCCACAACGACACATCGGCCAACGAATACTTGGCCTGCCGGGGCGTGGCCTATTACGAGAAACCGGCCGAGACGACACCAACGCCCCTCACCCCCACGCCCCTTGCGCCCTCGGCCAACCCCATGGCCGCCGCCTGCCCCCGGCGCATCATCGCCACCACGGCGGACGCCCGGCTGATGGCGCTGGATGCCGACACGGGGCAGCCCTGCCCCGATTTCGGCAGCAACGGCTACGTCAGCCTGACAGACGCCATGGGACCGGTCCCGCCGGGCTTCCACTTCATCACCTCGCAGCCGCTGGTGGTGAACAATCGCGTCATCCTGGGTGGCTGGATCTACGACAACCAGTCCAAGGGCGAACCCTCGGGCGTGGTGCGTGCCTATGATCCCGTCAGCGGCGCGCTGGCCTGGGCTTGGGACATGGGCCGGCCTGACCCCACGGCACCGCTGAAGCCGGGTGAGGTGTATACCCGCGGCACGCCCAACGGCTGGGGCACCTACACCGCCGACCCGGCGCTGGGCCTGGTCTACATCCCGCTGGGCAATGCCACGCCGGACTATTACGGCGCCGACCGCCGCCCCTTCGACGATGCCTATTCCAGCGCGCTGGTGGCGCTGGACATCGCCACGGGCCAGGAACGCTGGCACTTCCAGACCGTGCACCATGACGTCTGGGATTTCGACCTGCCCATCGGCCCGTCGCTGGTGGAGGTGTCCACGCCCGACGGCGTCGTCCCGGCCCTGGTGCAGACCACCAAGATGGGGGAGCTGTACCTGCTGGACCGGCGCGACGGCCATCCGCTGGCGCGGGTGGAGGAAAAGGCGGTGCCCGGCCGGGGCTTGCCGGGCGAGCACCTGTCCCCCACCCAGCCCTTTTCCACCGGCATGCCCTCGCTGACCCCGCCGCCGTTGAAGGCCACGGACGCCTGGGGCGCCACGCCCATCGACCAGTTGCTGTGCCGGCTGGATTTCCAGCGCCGGCGCTATGATGGGCTTTACACCCCGCCCACGCTGGACCGAGGGACCATCGCCTATCCCGCCTTCGACGGCGTGGTCGATTGGCACGGCGCCAGCATCGACCCCAGCCGCCACCTGCTGATCGCCAATGCCAGCTACATCCCCTTCACTGTCGACATCCTGCCGCGCGAGGAGGCGATGAAGAAGGGCATGATCAAGCCGTGGAAAGGCTGGAGCGAACCCTACCCCAAGCCCAAGGACTTCAGCATCGGCCCGCAGTACGGCACCCCCTATGCCGCCGTGGTCCAGCCCTGGCTGGGTGCGTTCGGCGCCCCCTGCCACGCCCCGCCCTGGGGAAAGCTGGTAGCCATTGACCTGCAAAGCCGCACGATCGTCTGGCAGCACCCCCTAGGCACCACGCGGGACACCAACCTGTTCAACACGCGGACGAACCTGCCCCTGCCGACCGGCATCTTCAACATCGGCGGCAATCTGGTGACGGCCAGCGGCGTCATCTTCGTCGGCGCCACCGCCGACCAGTACCTGCGCGCCTTCGACGAGCATACGGGTCGGGAGCTGTGGAAGGCGCGCCTGCCGGCGGGCGGCCAAGCCAACCCTATGACCTATCAGGGCAAGGATGGACGACAGTACGTGGTCATCGCCGCCGGCGGGCATGGTGGCCTGCGCACGCGCAACGGCGACTACATCATGGCCTACGCCCTGCCCACGCCGGGCGCCAGCGTGGTGGGGATGGAGAGCCACCCTGGAAGCCATTAATGCGGAAGCCATTGAAGCGTAGAGATTTTTTCATTTAAGGCGGGAACCGGCGGCGCCCGGGGATGTTGCCTGCATGGGCAGACATCATTCGAGGGGGCACCCATGAAGCGCCTTGTTATTGTTTCCAACCGGGTTCCGGCCGCTGGCACGCCGCAGGCCGGCGGCCTGGTCGTGGCGCTGGTGGGCCTGTTGCGCCGGCACAAGGGCCTGTGGTTCGGGTGGAGCGACGCGTTGACGGACCATCCCGATCCCGAGCCGCGGGTGGTCGACCGGCAAGGCATCAGTTGCGCCATGATCGACCTGACGCCGGACGAGCATCGCAAATACTACCTCGGCTTCGCCAACGGCGTGCTGTGGCCGCTGATGCATATCCTGCCCGGCGTGGTGAGCTTCCACCGGAACGAGCTGGAAACCTATCGCGCCGTGAACGTCCGTTTCGCCACAGCGTTGAAGGGTCTGCTGAAAAAGGACGACCTGATCTGGGTGCAGGACTACCAGTTGCTGGCCGTGCCGGCGGCGCTGCGGGACCTGAAGGTCGGCAACCTCATCGGCTTCTTCCTGCACATTCCCTTCCCGCCGCCTGTGGTAGCGGCCATCTCCGAAGGCCTGTTGGGACTGGTGCGCGACGTGTTGGCCGCCGATCTCATCGGTTTCCAGACGGCAACGGACGCAGAGCATTTCGCCCAGACGGCGGCGCGGTACGCCGGCGCCCGCCGGGTGGGCAAACTGGGGCTTAGACTGGGCGACCGCACCGTCCGCCTAGGTGTTTTCCCGGTGGAGATCGACGCGCGGGAATTCGCGCGCGTGACCGAGGCCGCCATGGAGCGGCGGCCGGCCCAGGATCTGGCTCACAATATGCGCGACCGCGCGTTGGTGCTCGGGGTGGACCGGCTGGATCCCAGCAAGGGACTGGTGGAACGCCTGACCGCCTTCCGGCAGTTTCTGGCGGCGGAGCCGAAATGGCATCGCCGTGTCAGCTTCCTACAGATCGCCGCCAAGTCGCGCGAGGGTGTACAGGCCTACCGCAGCCTGTTGCGGGACCTGGAAAAGATCGCCGGCGCCACCAACGGCGCCTATGCCGAACCCGACTGGACGCCGCTGAAGCTGGTAACGCAAAGCAGCACCCGTAACACCGTCGCCAGCTATATGCGGCATGCACGCGTGGGGCTGGTCACCCCCTTGCGTGACGGCATGAACCTGGTAGCCAAGGAGTTCGTGGCGGCACAGGACCCGGACGACCCGGGCGTGCTGGTGCTGTCCCGCTTCGCCGGCGCCGCCACCCAGCTGGACGCCGCCCTGCAGGTCAATCCCTATGACCCCGACCAGATCGAGGAGGCCCTGCGCCGGGCGCTCACCATGCCGCTGGCGGAGCGGCGGGAGCGCTGGCGCGACCTGTGGGACGTCATCAAGGACACGTCGGCCCTGGTGTGGGGCGAGGCCTTTGCTGACGCGTTGGCCAACCGCAAGATGGCGCGGACCAAAACGGAGCGCGACGGGACCGGCGGAATCCCAACGAAAAAGGCCGCCCCCCGGGCAAGCGCGAGGGGGACGGCCTCCAAACGGGCGCGACCAGCCGGGAACGGGGTGGCCGGGGATGGGCGCCCCACCACAGGAGGCGCCCGGGCCACGACCGGCTGACGCCGGGTCGCTTATTCCGCCGCCATGGCGTTGATATGCGACTTGGCCAGCATGGTCAGCTTCTCATCCGTGGCCTTTTCCTCTTCCAGGTTCTGGTGCAGCAGGGCGGCGCAGTCATCGCGGCCCAGCAGCTTGGCCCAGGTCACCAGCGTGCCGTAGCGCGAGATCTCATAATGCTCCACCGCCTGGCCGGCGGCGACCAGGGCGGCGTCCAGGACCTGCTTGTCGTCCACGTCCCCGGCGATATCGTCGGCCTCATCGATGATCCCGTCGATGGCCGGGCACTTCACCGCCTCCGGTTCCACGCCGTGCTGGCGGAACACCTGCTCCAGGCGCTGGATCTGGCCCTCGGTTTCCCGCAGGTGGGTCTGGAATCCCTGCTTCAGTTCCGAGTTGGTGGCCTTTTCGATCATGTCGGGCAGCGCCTTCAGAATGCGCTTCTCCGCGTAATAGATGTCCTTCAGCTGATGAACGAACAGGTCGTTCATGGTCTCAATGTCCTTGGTGAACAAACCCATGGTGTTCCTCCTGGGGATTGGACGCGGGATATTTTTGAGGCGCCGGCCTCGGTAGAGGTCGCCGGCCAGCACTCAATTCCTGAACCTCGACCCGGTTCCGGGATTTCTGAACGCCCCCTCCGCCGCCGTCACAGGCGGTTCACCTCGAATTCTTCACAGGAATAGCCCAGGGCGGCCAAGCCCTCCTCCAGGAAATCACCCAGGGTGGGGATGCCGATCAGGTAGCGGGCGGACCTTTCCCGGTGACGCTCGAACGCCAGGGCGCGGGCTTCGGCCCATTCGGCCGCGGTGTAGTCGCCACGCCCGATCCAGGTGAGGGCGATCAGGTCCACCACCTCATCCTCGTTCAGGGACGTGATGGCACCCACCAGTTCCGCCTGGGTGGGATCGTCGTCATAGTCCTCCAGCACGCCGCGCCCGCCGTCATCAGCGGGATTGGATGCCGGGTCCGGTTCCACCGGATCGACCTTCACATCGAATTCCCGCGCCTTGACAATGATGAAGCAGACCTTTTCCAAACTGATGTTGAGTTCCACCGCCGGTATGCCGTCACCGGTCATTTCCTGGGTATTGGACATCGTAGAGCCCTCCGTTTCGCACCCCGAAAAAACCGGCCGCCGCGGGGCAAAGTTCCCGGACGAAGAAAGCCCCGCCCGGTCACGCCAGTGCCTTCGGCGATGGGCTGAAACTTTTCATTGTATGCCAATTCCAGGTTCCATGAGGCGGCAGCGCGCTTGGGCGGCATCCCCATCGGACTCGCCATCTGAAATCCATTTCAACGTGCCATGGCATTCGGTTCCCGGCCCATTTTCCCGTCTTGGCGCCTGGACCGCGACGTGCGAGAACGGTTTTGTATTATTAATGCCCAATAAAGCCGGCCCCTTCCCACCGGGATGGATACGCCCGGCACCCGGAGGGGATGGTCGCGAGATGCTGAGTTCGAGAAAAAGAAAGCCGTTCCTGCGGGCGGCGTTGGCGGGTTTTGTGTCGGCCCTGGCCCTCACGGCGACTTTGACCACTGGGGCCAAGGCCGACCCCATCGCGGTGCTGGACCGCTACGGCGCCTTCGTCTCGGTCGAAGGCTACGGCGCCAACGTCGTGCGCGTCACCATCGCCACCGAAAAGGACCAGGCGCTGAAGGGCCCTGGCTACGGTCTTCTGCCCGGTGCCGTGGACAACAGTGGATTCCACCGGACCAGCGACCAGGGCGGCGACAGTTTCGCCTCCAGCGCCCTGACCCTGCATGTCGATGCGGCTAAGGCGCCGCGCGTGCCCTCCACCATGGAGAAGTACTTCGCGCCCCAGCTGCCGCCCGTCACCCTGCAGGTGAAGAACGCGCGCGGTGAGGTCGTGCTGAACATGGACGGCTGGTCCATGGCGCCGCATACCGTGGCCGGCGAGAAGACCTATCAGGTCGGCGCCAGCTTCAAGTCGCCGGCGGACGAGCATTATTACGGCATGGGGCAGAACCAGCAGTCGGTCGGCCCGCTGGACCTGCGCGGCCGCACCCTGGACTGCAAGCACTGGTATGACGCGCCCGGTGGTGAAACCGTGTGCGTGCCGGTGCTGGTCAGTTCCAAGGGCTATGCCATCGTTTGGGACAACCCGGCGGAGACGGTGCTGAATGCCGGCATCAACGGCGCCACCTCCCTCACCTCCAGCGTGGGGGAACGGGTCAGCTTCTTCGTCATCACCGGCGATACGCCCGCCGACATTTATGGCGCCTACGCCCGCCTGACCGGCAAGACGCCCATTCCCCCCAAGGCCGCCTTCGGCCTGATCCAGTCCAAGGCGCGGTATGACAGCCAGGATGAAATCCTGCGGGTGGCCAAGACCTACCGGCAGAAGAAGTACCCGCTGGATATCATGGTCATCGACTGGTTCTACTGGACCCGCATGGGCCAGTTGGACATCAACCCGGCGGAATTCCCCAACCCCGACGCCATGAACCAGGACCTGCACGCCATGGGCATGCAGTCCATCATCTCCATCTGGCCGCGTTTCGAGACTTCGGGCCGCTATTTCAACGAACTGGATGCCAAGGGCTATCTGCTGAAGGACGAGGACGGCAGAAGCGTGGACGGCCTGCCCTTCCGTTCCGACCGCACCGGCGGCCTGATCGACGTGACCAATCCCGACGCCCGCAAGTGGTTTTGGGAACACGCCCGCGACAATGTGCTGAGCCACGGCTTCGACTATCCCTGGCTGGATGAGACGGAACCGGACCTGGTGCCCGACGGCTTCTTCTATTCCATCGGCTCCGGCGACCGGTACCACAACGTCTTCCCGCTGCTGCATGTGGAAAATGCGTCGCAAGGCCTGCGGGCCTGGCGGCCCAACCGCCGGCCGCTGATCTTGTCGCGCGCCGCCTATCTGGGGTCCCAGCGCACCGGCGCCCTGTTCTGGTCGTCGGACATCAGCCCGCAGTGGGAGGTACTGGCCCGCCAGATCCCCACCGGCCTGAACATGACAGCCTCGGGCATCGCCTATTGGGGCAACGACATCGGCGGCTGGCAGTACCTGCCACAGACGACCAGCTACACCGGCACGCCACTGGTCAGCCCGGCGGGCGCCGAGGAGACGGTTGGCCAGAACCACGACTATCCGGAACTGATGGTCCGCTGGTTCCAATACGGCACCTTCCTGCCCACCCTGCGCCTGCACGGCGACCGCAAGCACACGGAGATCTGGGCCTTCGGTCCGGAGGCGGAGGCCATCATGGCCCGCTACGACACGCTGCGCTACGCCCTGGTGCCCTACCTTTACGCCCAGGCCAAGGCCACCTACGACACAGGCGTGCCCTTCATGCGGGCCTTGTGGATGGACTTCCCCCACGATCCCACCGTGGCGGACATCGGCACCGAATACATGTTCGGCCCAGCCTTCCTGGTGGCGCCGGTGACGGAGCCCGGCCAGACGCGCAAGCAGGTCTACCTGCCGGCCGGGACCGACTGGTATAATTACTGGACCAACGAGAAGCTGGCCGGCGGCCAGTGGGTGACCGTGGCGTCCCCCATCGACCAGATCCCGCTGTTCGTGCGCGCGGGGTCCATCCTGCCCCTGGGCTCCGCCGTGCAATCGACGGCGGAAAAGCAGAAGATCGTGGCCCTGAAGGTCTATCCCGGCCGCGACGCCAGCTTCACCGTCTATGACGACGACGGCCTGAGCCTGGACTATGAGAAGGGCAAGGGCGGCGCCACCGCCACCCTGCATTGGGACGATCACGCGGGCAAGCTGACGGCCGACGGCTCCCGCGAGCCCTTCGCCAAGGCGCCGGCGGATCTGGTGCAGGTCATGGGCCACTGAGCCCCACCCGCCCATGTGACACGCGTCATTTCACACAAGGAACGGCCGGGGCTATCGTCGCGGCCGTTCCTATTTTCATTGAGGCCGGCTCAAGGAACCACTTCGGTCGCTTGAGCATTGTCAAATTGTTGACGCCCCGATGGGGGCTTTATAGCTTCCGGGCGCAGCCTTCGCTGTCGCGTGGACGCGTGGGCGGAGGGATGGCGATGCCGGTGCTTGGGGGACGGTTGGCTTTGGTGCGCCGTGAAAAAGCAGCAGCCCAGCTGACCGGCGACGGTCTGTGGGATCGCATCCGGACCGAGGCGGAGGAAGCCCTGGCCGGCGCGCCCATGTTGGCGCCGCTGTTCCTGGATTCCATCATCAACCAGTCCTCGTTCGAGACGGCGCTGTTCCACCGCATCGCGGCGCGCCTGAAGAATGACGTGGTGTCGCAGCCCCTGATCGTCGACACCTTCAACCAGGCGGCGGCCGACGACACCACGCTGGCGGCGGCCCTGCGCGCGGACATCACCGCCGTGCTGGATCGGGACCCGGCCTGCGAGCGGCTGATTGAGCCCTTCCTTTATTTCAAGGGCTTCCACGCCATTCAGACCCACCGGCTGGCCCATTGGCTGTGGATCAACGGGGCGCGTGACTTCGCGCTGTACCTGCAGAGCCGCTCATCCGAGGTGTTCCAGACCGACATCCACCCGGCTGCCGCCATTGGCCAAGGCGTCTTCCTCGACCACGCGACCGGTCTGGTGGTGGGCGAGACGGCGGTGATTGAGGATGACGTGTCGCTGTTGCAGGACGTGACCCTGGGCGGCACCGGCAAGAATACGACCGACCGCCATCCAAAGGTGCGCAAGGGCACGATCATCGGCGCCGGCGCCAAGATCCTGGGCAATATCGAGATCGGTGCCTACACCCGCGTCGCCGCCGGCTCGGTCGTGCTGCGGCCGACGGAACCTTATTCCACCGTGGCCGGCATCCCGGCCAAGGTGGTGAAGGTGGACGAGGCGGGGCGACAGGCGGCCCAGCAGTTGGACCAGGTGCTGAGCGACCTAGCCTACAACTCCTTCAACTACTCCATTTAGGGCAACTACTCCATTTAGGGTCAGCGCAAACTTTGTTGCGAGGCTTAAGCGCCACCTTGACGGGCGCGGCAAGTTGGTCAGGCTGAATGACCTGGCAAATGCCGCTCGAGCCATCAAGGAGCCTCCATGAGCGCCCGTCCCTTTCTGCCTCCCGTCCCGGCCGCCTTCTTCGGCATCGTGCTGGGCCTGACCGGCCTGGGTGCCAGCTGGCGGGCGGCCCATGACGCCTGGGGCCTGCCGTCTGCAGTGGGCGAGACGCTGATGGCAGCAGGCGCCGCGGTGTGGGCCATCGTGCTGCTGCTGTACGTCGCCAAATGGATCAACCATCGCGCGGCCGCCCTGGCGGAGGTGGATCATCCCGTCCAATGCTGCTTCATCGGCCTGGCCGGCGTCGCCACCATGCTGGTCGCGGGGGGCGCCCTGCCCCATTCGCGGCCCCTGGCCCTGGCGCTATACACCCTGGGTGCCGCCTTCACCCTGCTGTTCGCTGTGTGGCGCACGGGCGGGCTGTGGCAGGGCGGGCGCGACCCCGCCACCACCACCGCCGTGTTGTACCTGCCCACGGTGGCGGGCAGCTTCGTCGCCGCCATCGTGGCGGCGGCCCTGGGCTATCGCGAGGCGGGCCAAATGGCCTTCGGCGCCGGCTTCTTCGGCTGGCTGGCCATCGAGTCCGTGCTGCTGCACCGGCTGCTGACCACGCCGGCCCTGGCCCCTGCTCTGCGCCCCACCCTGGGTGTGCAACTGGCGCCACCGGTAGTGGGTGCGGTCGCCCTGATCAGCGTGGCACCCGACCTGCCGGCCCTTTTCCCCCGCATGCTGGTCGGCTATGGCCTGTTGCAAGCCTTGGTGCTGCTGCGCCTGTTGCCTTGGATTTTGAAGGAATCGTTCACCCCGGCCTTCTGGGCCTTTACCTTCGGCGCTACCGCCTTGGCGACCACGCCAGTCCGCATGGCGGCCAGGGGCGACACCGGCGTCCTGGCCCAGTTGGCGCCGGGGCTGTTCCTGCTGGCCAACCTGGTGGTGGGCGTGGTGGCCGCGGGCACGGTGTTCCGCGCCCTGCAGGGCCGCCTGCTACCACCCACCGTGCCGGCCACGCCTCGCTGACATGCGCGCCTCAAGCCGGCGGAGGCTTGGATGAAAGCGCTATCGGCGGGTACAGAGTAAGCGGGAACGCAACGCCGAGGTTCCGGCCAAGGTCGGACGCTTTTGGGCCAAGTCCCACTTGGGGCCTAAAACGACGAAGCCCGCGCTCACGGGGAGGGCGGGCTTCCCCTCGGCAGGACGGTCGCCGGGTCGTTGCCCCAAGTTCCAAGGTCAGCCGCTTCAGGTTGCCGGCCGCCGCCTTCATGATGACGCGGCCGGGCGGCTCGCGCCTGGGTGTCTCCGGCGAGGCGCGCTTTGCGGCATTCAAGGACTACGTCGCCTCCGGCGGCCGGCTTTCGCTTTTTTAGCGGACTGGCATCGCGAGAATGATGGCGGGACCTTCCAGATATGACCCAGCCCTTTCAAATCGATCTTGGGTTTCTCGCAGCAAACCTCAGCCGGATTTCCCCCGGCGTTCACGAGGGCCGAAACCGCAGCCATCGTCACACCCCCTAAATCAGCCCCAGTTCCAGGCGCGCGCTTTCAGTCATGCGTTCCCGGGTCCAAGGCGGGTCCCAGACCATGTCGACCAGCACCACGCTGACCCCCGGCACCAGCGAGACCAGGTTCTGGACCTGGCCCGGCAGCGTGGTGGCCACGGGACAGGCGGGTGTGGTCAGGGTCATGTTGATATGGACCAGGCCGTCGCGGCGGACCAGCACCCGATAGATCAGGCCAAGGTCGACCAGGTTGACCGGTATCTCCGGATCGCGGACGGTGCGCAGCGCCTCGAACACCGCCGCCATCAAGGCGGGGTCGCCGTCGTCCGCCGTCCCGTCCGCCAGCAGTGGTTCTTCCCGGATGATGCGCATGGATGCCCCCCTATTCCGTCTTCACCGGCACGGGCAGGCCGCCGCCTTTCACCGCCGCCTCCAGCGTGTGCCAGGCCAAGGTCGCGCACTTCACCCGCGTGGGGTAGGCCTTGACCCCCGTCAGGGGCTGCAGCCGCTCCCCCTCCTCCGCCAGTGCAACAGGCAAATCACCGCCCCCGCCTGTCACGGCGCCATGGAAATGGCCAAACAGGGCCTCGGCCTCCGCCAGAGTCTTGTTCAGCACGACCTCCGTCATCAGGGAGGCGGAGGCGGTGGAGATGGCGCAGCCCTTGCCCTCGAAACTGACATCCACGATGCGGTCGCCATCCAGGCGCAGGAAGACGGTGACCTTGTCGCCGCACAGCGGGTTATGGCCATGGGCGAAGTGGCTGGGCGTGGCCAAGGCCCGGAAATTGCGGGGGGAACGGCCGTGGTCCAGGATGATGTCCTGGTAGAGATCGCGCAAATCCATGGGGGTGCCCCTTCCTATCGCGCCGCGACGCCGAACAGCTTTTGCGCCGCACGGATGGCCTCGGCCAGGCGCTCCACGTCAGCCTCGGTGCTGTAGACCCCGAACGAGGCACGGGCCGTCGCCGGCAGGTCCAGCCGGTCCATCAGCGGTTGGGCGCAGTGGTGGCCAGCCCGCACCGCAACGTCGTGCTGGTCGAAAATGGTGGCCAGATCGTGCGGGTGGATGCCGTCCACCAGGAAGGAAAGGGCACCCAGCCGGCTGCCGCCCGCCGCCACCAGGCTGACCCCCGGGATTTCCGTCAGCAGCGCCTCGGCATAACGGGTCAGGGCGGCTTCATGGTCGCGGATCGCAGCGCGGCTCAGCCCGTCCATGAAGTCCAGCGCCAGGGCCAGGCCGACGGCGCCGGCGATGTCGGGCGTCCCGGCCTCGAACCGCTGGGGGGCGTCCTGGTAGGTGGTCTCAGCGAAGCTGACGGTGCGGATCATATCGCCGCCACCCTGCCAGGGGGGCATGGCATCCAGCAGCGCGCGCTTGGCGTACAGCACGCCGATGCCGGTAGGGCCGTAGCACTTGTGGCCAGAGAAGACGTAGAAGTCGCAATCCAGCGCCCGCACGTCCACCGGCAGGCGCGGCACCGCCTGGCATCCGTCCAGCAGGACCACGGCGCCCTGGGCGTGGGCCAGGCGCACCACCGCCTCCACCGCGACGACATGGCCGGTGACATTGGCCAGGTGGGTCATGGCCACCAGCCGGGTGCGCGGCCCCAGCAGGCCTTGGAACGCCACCAGATCCAAGGCGCCATCGGCACCGATAGGGGCCACCACCAGCTCTATTCCCAGGCGCTGGCGCAGCATCTGCCACGGCACGATATTGGAATGGTGCTCCAACTCGGATACCACCACCTGGTCACCAGGGCGCAGGAAGGCCGGCCCCCAGCTTTGCGCCACCAGGTTGATGCCCTCCGTGGCACCGCGCACGAAGACGATCTCCGACGCGTCGGCGGCGTTCAGGAAACGCGCCACCGTTTCCCGCGCCGCCTCGAACCGGGCGGTGGAGCGGGCGCTCAGGCCGTAGACGCCGCGATGCACGTTGGCATAGTCGGTGCGGTAGAACTCGGCCATGCCGTCGATCACGGCGCGCGGCTTTTGCGCGCTGGCGGCCGTGTCCAGGAAGGTCAGGCCGGGATTGCGCCCGAAGATGGGAAACTGGCGGCGGACAGCCACCGGATCGAACGCGGCGCCATCGGGCCGGATCGCGGCCCGGTCTTCCAGCAGCAGGGTCATGACGCACCCCCATCCAGCCAGCGCCGCAGGTGCCGGCGGGCCAGCGCGGCCAGCGCATCCGGCAGGCCGGCGGCATCGATGGCGTCGACGGCGAAGGCCTCCACCAGCATGCGGCGGGCGGCGTCCGGATCGATCCCGCGGGCCTGGAGATAGAACAGCGACGCCTCGTCCAGGCTGCCGACCGTGGCGCCGTGGCTGCACTTCACGTCGTCCGCCAGGATTTCCAGTTCCGGCTTGGTGTCCACCCGCGCCTGAGGGCTGAGCAGCAGGTTGCGGTTCAGCTGGCGCGCGTCGGTGCCGTCGGCGCTCGGTGCCACGGCCACGGTGCCCAGGAACACGCCGTGAGAGGCCCCCGCCAGCACGCCCTTCACCACTTCCTCCGTGCGGCAGCCCAGGCCCAGATGATTGGCCCGGACCGACAGGGTGGCCTCCTGCCCGCCGTCCAGCAGATAGGCGCCGTGCAGGCGGAATTGCGCCCCGTCGCCCGCCAGGGTGACCGCCACGTCCCGCCGGGACAGGCGCCCGCCGGTGATCAGGGTGCAGGTCTCATACCGGGCCTGGTCCGCCAGCACGGCCCGCACCGCGGTCGTATGGCAGGCGGCCGGATCCTCCGCCTGGATGTGCAGGTGGGTCAGCGTGGCACCGGCGCCCAGGGTGATGACGCCGACGGTATTGCTCCAGCCGGTCCCCGTGCCTATCGCCGTTTCCACCACCATGGCCTGGGCACCCGCCCCGAGGGCAATGTGCAGACGGGCATGGGCGGCGGACCTGGTGTGGTGGATGATCTCCACCGGCGTTTCCAGCACCACGCCCGGTTCCAGCGCCAGGACCACCCCGTCGGTGAACAGGGCGGCGTTCAGGGCGGCAAATGCCTCCTCACCTTCCCCGAAGGCGCGTTCCAGCATGTCCGGGCGGCGGCGCAGCGTCTCCGCCGCCGAGGCGAGCCACACGCCGGCCGGCAGGGCCCCACCGGCCGACAGCGCGGGCGCGAACCGGCCGTCCACCAGCACCAGCCGGTGTGTGGGAACAGGCAGAAGCCAGGGCGCCAGCGACGCCGGCGCCGGCCCATCGTCGCCGCCCGCTGCCGGCAGGGGGTGCGCCGGCAGGGGTGGTGCCGCGATCAGCGGTTCCAGGTCGGTGAACCGCCAGGCTTCCTGACGCCGGGTGGGAAAGCCCAGCAGGGCGAAGCGGTCCATTTCCGCCCGGCGGCGGGTGGTGAGCCAGGCAGGTTCCGCCACCGTGGCCAGCAGCTGGTCGAAGGTGTCGCGGAACGGCGCGCTGTCGTCTGTCATCAGCATGGCATCGCCCCCGCTCAAGCCGCGTCGCCCAGATAAGCGTAGCCGGTGCGCTCCAATTCGGCGGCGAAGGTCTTGTCACCGGACGCGACGATGCGTCCGTCGGCCAACACATGCACCCGGTCAGGCACGATATAGTCCAGCAGCCGCTGGTAATGGGTGATCATGACGATGGCGCGGGCCGGATCGCGCAGGCGGTTGACACCGTCCGACACGGCGCGCAGGGCGTCGATGTCCAGGCCGCTGTCGGTTTCATCCAGGATGGCCAGCTTCGGCTCCAGCATGGCCATCTGGAAAATCTCGTTCCGCTTCTTCTCCCCGCCGGAGAAGCCGACATTGACCGCGCGCCGCAGCAGGTCGTCACCGATGTCCAGCAGCTTCAGCCGGTCGCGCACGGCCTTCAGGAACTGCTGCGCG
Source organism: Nitrospirillum amazonense (assembly GCF_007828035.1). Classification (GTDB taxonomy): domain Bacteria; phylum Pseudomonadota; class Alphaproteobacteria; order Azospirillales; family Azospirillaceae; genus Nitrospirillum; species Nitrospirillum amazonense. Next base: position 297,762 of record NZ_VITV01000008.1, read on the forward strand.
TCCAGTTCCGCCTGGCCGCGCTGGCGGCGCCCGGCGTTCAGGGCCGCGCGCAGGAAGTACATGTTGTTCACGCCCGGTATCTCCACCGGGTACTGGAAGGCCAGGAACACCCCTTCCCGCGCCCGCTCATCCGCCGGCATGGCCAGCAGATCCTGGCCCAGGTAGCGCACCGTGCCCCCGGTCACCTCATACCCCGGCTTGCCCGCCAGCACGCTGGACAGGGTGCTTTTGCCCGCACCGTTGGGGCCCATGATGGCGTGCACCTCCCCCGCCGCCACGTCCAGGTCGATGCCCTTCAGCACCTCCCGCCCATTGGCGATGCGGGCCCGCAGTCCACGGATTTCCAGAAGCTTGCTCATGATGGTTCCCTTCGCTGGGTCGGGGTTGCGGGGGTATCAGGCGGCCTAGCCCACGCTGCCTTCCAGGCTGACGGCCAGCAGCTTCTGCGCCTCGACCGCGAACTCCATGGGCAGTTCGTTCAGCACTTCCTTGCAGAAGCCGTTCACGATCAGCGACAGCGCGTCTTCCGCCGTCAGGCCGCGCTGCTGGCAATAGAACATCTGGTCTTCGCTGATCTTCGAGGTGGTCGCCTCATGCTCCACCTTGGCGCCCGGATGGCGCACGTCGATGTAGGGCACGGTGTGGGCGCCGCAGCGCTTGCCGATCAGCAGGCTGTCGCACTGGGTATAGTTGCGGGCGCCGTCGGCATTCGACAGCACCTTGACTTGGCCGCGATAGGTGTTCTGCCCCCGGCCGGCCGAGATGCCCTTGGAAATGACGGTCGAGCTGGTGTCGCGCCCGATGTGGATCATCTTGGTGCCGGTGTCGGCCTGCTGGCGGTTGTTGGTGATGGCCACGGAATAGAAGGCGCCGGTCGATCCTTCCCCTTCCAGCAGGCAACTGGGGTATTTCCAGGTGATGGCCGATCCCGTCTCCACCTGCGCCCAGCTGATCTTGGACCGGGCCCCCCGGCAGGCGCCGCGCTTGGTGACGAAGTTGTAGATGCCGCCCTTGCCGTTCTCGTCCCCCGGATACCAGTTCTGGACGGTGGCGTACTTGATCTCCGCATCCTCCAGCGCCACCAGTTCCACCACAGCGGCATGCAGCTGGTTTTCATCCCGCTGCGGCGCCGTGCAACCTTCCAGGTAGCTGACATAAGCGCCCTTGTCGGCAATCAGCAACGTGCGCTCGAACTGCCCCGTCTTGGCGGCGTTGATGCGAAAGTAGGTGGACAGTTCCATGGGACAGCGGATACCCGCGGGCACGTAGACGAAGGACCCGTCGCTAAACACCGCTGAATTAAGCGCCGCGAAGAAGTTGTCACCCTGGGGGACGACGGAACCCAGGTAGCGCCGCACCAGCTCCGGATGCTCCCGCACCGCCTCACCGAAGGAACAGAAGATGATGCCCAGGTCGGCCAGCTTGTCCTTGAAGGTGGTGGCGACCGACACGCTGTCGAACACGGCGTCCACCGCCACCCCGGCTAGGGCCGCGCGCTCCCCCAGGGGGATGCCCAGCTTCTCGTAGGTTTTCAGCAGCTCGGGATCGACCTCGTCCAGGCTCTTGGGGCCGGACGCGGCCTTGGGCGCGGAATAATAGCTGGCGGCCTGATAGTCGATGGGGGCGATGTCCAGCTTGGCCCAATCCGGCGGCGCCATCGTCTGCCAGCGGCGGAAGGCCTTCAGCCGCCATTCCAGCAGCCACGCCGGCTCCCCCTTCTTGGCGGAGATGAAGCGGACGGTGTCCTCGTTCAGGCCGGGCGGCGCGTCTTCCGTCTCCACATCGGTGGTGAAGCCGTATTTGTAGCCCTCCGCCTGGACGATGCCCTCCAACAGGCCGGTGGATGGGGCGTTGCTGGCGGGGCGGTTCGCGGTCGCGCTGTCCGACATGGCGGTCCATCCGATCGTGGCTGGGTCTTGGCTGGGCAGGATGATCAGCAACGGCCGTGCCAGCCGCTTGAAGCTAGGATTTCTGGGCCTTTCCAAAGGATTGGCCACGTCGGCAACCGGACGTTTGTTGCAATCCCGACAGGGGGATTTGGAACGAACGCCGCCGCCGCCCGTGCTTTCCGCTGCCAACGCCACCGGCATGTTTCCTGCACCATCGGCTTTCGACAGGACCAGGAACAGAGGCGGCGCCATGATCACCGAAGCGGTTTCCCAGCGGACGATCTTTGAGGCCATCGGCGGCCAAGCGGCCGTCGATCGGCTGGTGGAGGCGTTCTACCACCAGATGGACACCCTGCCGGAGGTGCGCGGCCTGCGCGCGATGCACGCACCCGACCTGACGGAAACCAAGCGCGTGCTGAAGCTCTATCTGGCCCAATGGATGGGCGGCCCCGCCGATTATTCGGCGGAGCGCGGGCATCCGCGCCTGCGGGCGCGGCACCTGGGCTTCACGGTGGGGATGGCCGAGCGCGACGCCTGGCTGCTGTGCATGAGCCAGGCGCTGATGGCCACCGTGCCGGATGCGGATTTGCGCGGGGCCATCCTCCAGGCGCTGACGCCCTTGGCCGACTGGATGCGCAACCAGCCGGGACAATAATGCCCTCAGCCACCGTAGGACGTGACCGCGTCCGCGGGAGATTTCTGAGGAACCGAAGGCGGACTGGAAATCGAGGACAGCCGAGGGGCGGATGCCCCGCCGGCGCCTGAGGGAACATATACAGCGAACGCCGCGGCCGGCATGGTGGCAGCCGCGGCGTCCCCGTAAAGGGGCGGCCTAGGCGGCGGCTTCCCCCTTCAGGCTCTCGATCTCTGATCGCGCCAGGCGGAACACACCCCGGCCGCCGGCGAGAGCCTGGTAGGGGCCAGTGGCTTTCAGGCTCAGCAGGTTGAACCAGGCCTGGGCCGGAACGGCGGCCGGCCGCTCCCCTATCTCCGTCACCGTGCCGTCCGGCGCGAAGCGGACGTGGATCATCACCGTCTCGACGTGCATCCCTGTTCCCCTCGTCAGAAGCCGGAGCCGAAGCCCAGCAGTTCAACCTTGATGGGTTCGGTCCCCAGCACCTTGGCCTGGCAGGCCAGGCGCGATTTCGATCCCACGCCGACCATGGCGTCCAGCCGCTCATTCTCTTCCCGCGCGATGCGGGAGAGGCCCTTGCGCCCTTCCTGGACGAAGACGTGACAGGTCCCGCACGAGGCCTTGCCGTCGCACTTGTGGGTCAGGGTCTCGTCCGCCGCCAGGATGGCGGCCAGCAGGGTCATGCCCTCGGCGGCGTCTATGGTCTTGCCGGACGGCAGGATGGTGAGCAGCGACATGTCCAAAAGCTCCCTCAAGGTTTTGATCAGGGGTCAGTAAATCGCCGCCCCGGCGCCGACGTTGACCGACGCATCCTTCATCGTCTCGACGATGTGGGCGATCTGGTCCTCGTTGAGGTGCGTGTGGAACGGCAGGGCGATGGCGCGGTCCGCCACCTTCTCCGTGACGAAGTAATCGCCCCGGCGATAACCGAGGTCGAAGTAATGCCGCTGCAGATGCAGGGGCTGGCCGAAGGCGGCGGCCTCGACCTCGGCCAGCCGCAAATCCTCCACGATGGCGTCGCGGCTGGAGCGGGAGAAGCGCGTGCCCAGGTGCACCTGGTAAAGGAACCAGTTCACCTCGGTGACGTCCGGCCCGACATAGGGGTCCTTGATGCCCTCGAACGACTGGAGGTACTTGAAATACAGATGCTGCACGCCCCGGCGCCTCTCCAGGATTTCATCCAGGCGGCGCAGTTGCGCCAGCCCCAGGACGGACGCCAGGTCGCTCAAGGCCGCCTGGTAAGGGGCCGTGCCACCCACCACCACGGAGGTACGCTCGGCCAGGCGATGGCGGCATTGCCGGCGCAGGGCCATGGCGATGTCCACGTCATCGGTCACCACCATGCCGCCCTCGCCACAGCACAGCGCGCCTGGCTGGGAGAAATCGAACACGGCGGTGTCGCCGAAGGTCCCGACCAGTGCGCCCTGGTAGCGGGAGCCGATGGCCTCCGTGCTGTCCTCGACCAGCACCAGGCCGTGCCGGTTGGCCAGCTCCCGCAACCCCGCCCATGCGGCCGGGTGGCCATTGGTGTTGGCGGCCACGATGGCGCGCGTGTCGGGCGTGATGCGGCCGGCCACCTTGTCCGGCGCCAGCGTCCCCGCCCAATAGTCGATGTCGGCGAAGACCGGCCGGGCGCCGGACAGGCTGACGGCATGCTGGGTCTCGCGGAAACCGTAAGGGGAGAGGATGACCTCCTGCCCCAGGCCGATGCCGTGGGCGCGCAACGTCATCAGCAGGCCCAGCGTGCCGCTGGCCACCGCCACCGCGTGGCGCCGGCCAAGATATGCCGCGAACGCCTCTTCGAACGCCTCCGTCACGGCGCCGGCGGCCAGGTTGGGGGTGCGCAGCACCCGCTCCACCGCCGCCAGTTCCGCCGGCGTGATGTCCGGATCGCTGAGACGGATCAGATCCGCCGCCGGCACCTTGGCCAGCGCGGTCATGATCCCACCCGCCGGGCCAGCAGCACGCCGGTGGCATCGGCGGGCTCCGCCGTCAGGCGCACGCAATGCCCGCTGCCGTCCAGCAAATGCACGTCAAAACCGCCGTAGCGGCGGAAGGGATCCTCCGCCACGTCCGACGCGTCGCAGCGCGTCCAGGCCAGGTGGGGCAGCTGGCGGCGCAGGGTGGCGAAGGCATCCTCGGATGCGGCGACCAGGACCGCATCCGACAGAACCGCATCCAACATCCCCAGGTCTTCCACGCTCAACGCCATGTCGTCCCCCGTCATTGCCAGAACTGCCGGTCGGCATCCACGTTCAGCAGGTCCAGCAGGTCGCCCAGCCGGCCGAAGGCGCCGTGCGGCTCTCAGGTCCCCTGGGCGTGGTCCTTGCGATACAGCCGCCAATACCCCTGGCTGAACTGGATCAGCGCCACGTCGATGACCCCGCCCTCACGGTCCACGTTGCGGGAACAGCAGGGGCTTTCGATGCGATAGCCGCCCTGGGCCGGCACGACGCTGGGCCGGACGTAGAGGTAGCGCTGGCGCGCCTGCAACGCGCGCTCAATGCGCTTGCGGTCCACATCGTTGGGATGCCCCGCCGCGGTGAGACCTTGCGACGCCGCCATCATGCACATACCTCCTCCCCTGACGTGCCCCCTATGACTCCATGACCCCGCCTCAGACAGGAACGATCTCTTCCTCCAGGCAGCCGATCACCCGCCGGTCGGGGAATTCGACCAAGTAGATGGGCGTGCCGCTGTCCACATGGGTCCCGACCTGCACGATCTCCCCCACCGTGCCCGCCGGTTCCAGCAGGGCGTCGGCCGGCGTGTCGGGATAGCCGCCGTCGTTGACCAGGTCGGTGACCACGCGCATGCGCTGTCCCCACTGGTACAGGGGTTGGCGGGGCTCGATCATGGTCGCCCCCCGGCGGCCCGGCCCGGCACCGGCAGGGCGGTGGGCAGGGGCAGGTCGTCCTCGTCGGCAACCGCCAGCACGGCCTCCAGCTCCTTGCGCTTCATGCCCACGCGGTTGCCGCTGCCCAGGAATTCGACGCCGTAGATGTAGAATTGCTGGAGGAAGGTGCCGATGCTGACGACGTAGCCTTCTTCCCCCTTCTTGGCGAGGATGTCGCCGATCTCCTTGCCGGCGTAGGTGCCGTCGTTGCGGACGGTGCGCCGGGACCGCACCTTTTCCCCATAGGTGAAGGTGGGGGGATCGACGATCTCCACCACGTCGCTGTCGCGGACGATGTTGCTCATGACACAATTTCCAACATGGTGGGCTCCAATATGGCGGGCTCCAGCGTCCGAGGCGTTGTAGGCGGCGACAGGCGCGAGGCCACCATTTCCCGCACCAGGATGTCCTCATCCCGGGCCAGGTCGGCGATTTGCGCCACGGGCAGGCGGCTGGCGACCTCGAACCGCACCCGCCAGTCGGGATCGCGCTTCAGACGGGCCAGCAGGTCGCCCGGCAGGCGCTTGGACACCTCGTACCGCACGTCGGCGTCGGCATCGGCGGCCATGCGGATCAGCCACTCGACAGGCGCGCGAACGGCGACCATGCGGCGCACCTCCGGCTCCTTGTCCTCGATCATGCGGGCCAGCAGGCCGGGGCCGACGCGGCGCGCCACCATCAGGCGCACGTAGTAGTCGGGATCGCGGATCATGGGGATCAGGTCGGCTTCGTCCAGCAGGGCGGCGACGCGGATGCGCACCTCGCGGTGGGGATCGTCGCGCAAGCGCAGGGCGTAGCGCCTGGGCAGGCGGCGCACCGCGTTCCAGCGCACCGCCTCCTCCGGATCGTCCAGCATGGGCGGCAGCAGGAAGATGTCGGCGTGCTTGGCTGCGATCGCCCGCACCTCGAAATGCGGATGGCGCACATGGGTGTCCGCCAGGGTGGGATTCCAGGCGAAAAAGCGGTCGATGCGGCGGGCGTAGCGGTCGTTGACACAGGCGTGCTTCGGCCGGCACCGGCCGGCCGCCAGCAGGGCGGCATAACCGCAGGCATCACAGGAAATGGTATTGCCCCGCCAGTCCACAGCCTCGTCGATGTCAGTCATGGTCGTCCTCTCCCATGCGCTGGATGACGCTCAGCAGCACCTGGGCGCCGACCTTGTCGCTGGGGTCCAATTCCAGCAGCTTGAGAACGGCCGCCAAGCCCTCGTCCAGGCTGCCCATGCGCATGTGCAGGTAGGCGTAACCCTTGAGGGTGAACAGGAAGAAGCGGGGCAACGGCGCGTCGAAGCGGCCGAAGTCCGCGTCCGTGGCCACCACCTGGCGCCAATCGGCCGGCAGCTTGTTGTCCTGCGCCGCCTTGGCCAGGCAAAGGCGGGCGATGTCCAGCGCGTCCTTCAGGCGGCCCTTGTAGAAATAGAAGCGGTACAGGGCGATCAGGGTGGCGGCATGCCAGGGCGCCAGCAGACGCGCCTGCCGCAGGTGGCGTTCCGCCACCTCCTCCAGATGATAGACCTGGGCGGCGGCCGACAGGTGGTGGTGCACATCCGGCGGCAGCCCGCCGCCCAACACGGCGGCGGACAGCCATTCGCCATCGGGGATGGGTGGCGGCCCGCTTTCCCCGAATGGCGTCGCCGCTGCCGTTTGCCCTGCCCGCATGGCCCCACCCCTCCCCTCTGGCTCCCGCCTATTGCAGCCGCACGATGGGCGTGGGCGCCGTGGCGCAGGAGGTGGCGGCCTTGGGGTCGCGGAACACCAGGCCGCTCTGCGCGGTGCCGTCCGCGAAGTCGATGGTGACGCCGGCCAGCAGCAGCCGGCTTTCCGTGGGCAGGAACAGACGCAGGCCGTAGCACTCCACCACCGCGTCGCCAGGCTCAGGCGCCGCGCGGACGCTCATGTCGGCCGACAGGCCGGAACAGCCACCGGGGCTCAGGACCAGGCGGAACCCGGCCTCGGGCCCGCCATCGGCCCGCAGCATGAAGCGGATGAAACGCTCGGCCGCCGGGGTGATCGTGAAGGTCATCGCCATCCCCCTCAGCCGGCCGCCTGATAGCGGGGATAGGTGGTGTCGATGACGCAGGTGTTGTCCACCGGGCAGACGGCGACACACTGCGGCACATCGAAATACCCGATGCATTCCGTGCACTTCTTCGGATTGATGACGAAGGTGCCGCCCTTTTCCGAAATCGCCACGTTCGGGCACTCCGCCTCGCAGGCGGAGCAGCTGGTGCATTGCGAGGCGATGATCTTGTAGGCCATGCTTCATATTCTCCTTCGGGTGGATGGGTCCGGGGCCGGATGCGGCCCGCCCCGGTCCAAATGGAATGCGCATCAGGCGGCGACGATCAGGGCGCCCTGGCGGATGGCGGCATCGCCGCGCGGGCTGTGGACCAGCTCACCGGCCGCCACCTTCCCCAGGTAGCCCTTGAACCAGGCGATGGCGGATTTCTCGATGAACTCATGGGCGTACTGGTCCACGGGCTCGATGCCCGCCCCCAGCAGGTCCGCCTTGGGACAGCCGCCGATCTTGGCGACGAAGACGGCGTGACAGTCGTTGATGGCGCGGATGACGGTCTGCAGGCTGTCCTCATCGCCAAAGCCACCCTGGCAATAGAGGTCGACGCGCCGGTGGCCCACGAACTTGGCCCCGGCGGTGGACAGCTCGTAGACCTGGAATTCCTTGGCGTGGCCGAAGTGCTCGTTGATCAGGCCCGAGCCCTTGGTCGCCACCGCCACCAGCAGGGTGATGTCGCTGCGCGCCCCGGCCAGCGTGGCCAGTTCCTCCTGCTTGGCGGCCACCTTGGCCACCCGTTCCTCCTCCACCCGCGCCTGGTAGGCCTGGCGGCCCTCCAGGTCGTAGTCGACCTCCATTTCCATGATCTTTTCGGTGGTGAATTCGGCGCTGCGATCCTCGCCCAGCAGGCCGACGGCGTCGGCCCGGCACTGGCGGCAGTGCCGCATCATGTTCATCTCGCCCTCGCAGTCATCCTGCAGGGCCTTCAGTTCCTGGGCGGTGGGGCCGCGCTGGCCCGTCAGGCCGAAAACGGTGCCGTGCTCGGGCGCGGAGATCAGGGGCATGATGTTGTGCAGGAAGGCGCCACGCGACTTCACCGCCCGGTTCACCTCCACCAGATGCCGGTCGTTGACGCCCGGGATCATGACGGAGTTGACCTTGCACAGGATCCCCCGCTCGGTCAGCATTTCCAGCCCGCGCAGCTGGCGCTCGGTCAGCAGCCGCGCCGCCTCCACGCCCGTGTAGCGCTTGTGGTTCCAATAGACCCAGGGATAGATCTTCGCCCCCACCTCCGGATCCACCATGTTGATGGTGATGGTGACGTGGTCGACGTTGTAGCGCGCTATGGTGTCGACATGGTCGGGCAGCGCCAGGCCGTTGGTGGACAGGCACAGCTTGATGTCGGGCGCGGTCTGGGAGATCAGCTCGAAGGTTTTGAACGTCTTGGCCGGATTGGCCAGCGGGTCGCCCGGCCCGGCGATGCCCAGCACGGTCATCTGCGGGATGGTGGAGGCGACGGCCAGCACCTTCCTGGCCGCCTGCTCCGGCGTCAGCCGCTCGCTCACCACGCCGGGGCGGGATTCGTTGGCGCAGTCGTACTTGCGATTGCAGTAGTTGCACTGGATGTTGCAGGCGGGCGCCACGGCGACGTGCATGCGGGCGTAATGGTGATGCGCCTCCTCGCTGTAGCAGGGGTGGTTCTTCACCTTCTCCCAAATCTCGGTCGGCAAGTCGCCCTGGCCGGCGGCGGAACCGCAGCTGGCCTTGCCGCTGCCCCCTTGGGTACCACACCCCTTGTGTTCGGCCACCTGCTGCATCACCGCGTCGATGGTGACCAGACGGCCGGCGGCCCCGTCCTGCGTTGTGGATGCGTGCATGTCCGTTCCTCACTGTTGGGCCCGGCGCGCGGGCGCGGCGATTTCAATGGGAAAGCTTGCTTGACATTTCCTGGCCGGGCCCGCCTGAACCCACGCCGTATTTCAGCAAAGGCCGTGCCACGTCTTTGAATCCCGAAGAACGGCGGGAACCCTCAGTTCAAGCCCTCACGCCAGCTGTGCGGTTATCGACAAACCGCGCCGAAGCCGGACACCGGCGTCCGTTACGCAACAGCCCCGCACAGGATTTCGACAGCCCGCGGCAACGGCACGGCAACGGGCGTCAGGCCCTGCGCGGCGAAGAACTTGACCTCATTGCGGGTCAGCGTCGCCGGCTCCACCACCACGTAGTGCCGGTCAGCCGATCGCTTGGAAACCTGGCGGGCATAGGTGCGCAGCAGCTGGTCGTGGAAGCGGCAGCCCACGAACAGGAAACCCCGGCCATGCCGCCGTTCCTTCACGATGTCGGGAATGGGCGTCTGGATATCGATTTCCGTCAGCACCTCGACATAATCGGCATCGGTGATCAGGAAATTGCGCACCGGGTCCACGCCGCCGTGCGGCTTGTACAGCACGGTTTCCCAGGCGCTCGCAGCGTCGCGCGTGGTTTCCCGCCCGCCGGCGTCATAGAAGCGGTACCAGCGATCCTCGCCGATGCCGGCGCGGGTGATGCCCTGCACCTCCCCCCAGCTGGCTCGGGAAGCCGCCAGGGCGGCGCGCATGGCGCCGTCGTACCAGGTGTCGACGATCAGCGGGACGCCCAAGGCCGCCAGGTGGCGATGCAGGGCCGTGGGCGCCACCGGCGGCCGGAACGCCTCCGCCATCAGGGCAGAGACGGTGGAACGGTGGCGCGTACTTTCGATGTGCTGGGCCGCCGCCCAGGCGTTGCCCTTGGCGCGGCGGGGCAGCGCCACCTTGGCGGCGAAGAAGTCGGCCAGCGCCTCATGCGTGGTTGGGGCCGCCACCGGAGCCAGGCAGGCCAGCGCCGGTCCCAGATAGGGAACCAGCCCACCGGCGCGCAACTGCGCGGCCAGGTCGACCAGCAGGCGCTCGGCCGCAAGGCCGTCGGGCATGATGGAAGCGGCGGTTGCCAAGGCTGTCATCTCACTCCTCCTCCCCCCGCTTGCGGGCGTTGACCGTCACCGGCAGGCGCGTGTCGGCCGCCATCTCCGGCAGGTCCAAGACCCAGCCATTGGCGATGCGGATCCAGCCCCCCCACAGATCCTCCCGCTCCGCCTCCACCACCGGCTCTTCCAGATCCTTCTTCGGCACGTAGACGGAAAGGCCGATCTCGGGTGAGCGGCGGATCATCACTTTCATCGGGGCCGGTCCTTTCCATTGGAAGCCGTCCTCAGTTCAGCAAGGGCCGTGCCACGCTGGAAGGCCCTGAAACCGGCGCTTTCCCACGCGTCGTCGCGTTGGGAAACCGACAAGGCCTGTCGTATCCCTTACCGCCGATGGACGCTTTCCCCTGGTAAAGTGGCGGCACAGCACCGGCCGAACGGTGGCATGCGCGGTGCAAGTCCCGCCCTTGATCCGGCCACGCGCCGCGACCGCTTCCCTGGACAGGAGATCCCCCATGCCCGACAGCGTCGCCTATACCGACAACCTGCTGAACCTGGCCGCCGTGATCTATCAGCCGGAGGATGACGTGGACACCCTGCTGGCCGACTTCGCGCTGGGTCTGCGCGACCGCGGCCGCCGGGTGGGTGGCATCGTCCAGCGCAACCGCAAGGGCGACTGCGGACCGGTGAAGCTGATGGAGGTGATGGACCTGAACACCGGCCGCGTCATCCCCATCTGCCAGAACCTGGGCCCCGGTTCCGTGGCCTGCCGCCTGGACACGGGCGGGCTGGCGGATGCGGCCCTGGCGGTGGCCCAGGCCGTGGCCGACCGGGTCGAACTGGTCCTGGTCAACAAATTCGGCAAGACGGAGGCCGAGGGTCGCGGCCTGAGGGGAGAGATCGCGGCCGCCATCGACGCCGGATTGCCGGTGCTGACCGCTGTGCCCTGGCGTTTCTACGACGCGTGGACGGCCTTCACCGGCGGCTATGGCACCACCCTGGTGTGCGACACGGGCGTAATCACCACCTGGTGGGAGGACTGGGCCCGCCGGGCCGACCGGCGGCGGGCCAATTGACGGCGGAAAAGTTGTCGCGGGCGCCCTGCGCTGATGGCCGGGGGGCCGGTGCCGGGCACCGGCCCCCCGCAGCGCCTATTCCTTGCCGATGATCACGTCGGAGGACTTGATGATGGCGGAGACGGTGTCACCCACCTTCAGGCCCAGATCGTCCACCGACTCATTGGTGATCGATGAGGTGATGACGCTGCCGGCGGCGATCTCGATCTTCACATGGGCGGTGGTCACTCCCTTGGTGACGGCCACGACCTTACCGGCGATGACGTTGCGGGCACTCAGCTTCATTCCTGTCTCATCCTCAAGTCAGCGGTCCACTGGGACGTCCACGGGGACCACGGGCACCCGCTCTTGGCCTTGGCGGGAATTCAGAACTTCTTCACCGGGATGTTGTGCTTGATCAGGGCGTAGCCCACCTGGCGCGGCGTCAGGTTCAGCAACCTTGCGGCTTTGGCCTGCACCCACCCCGCCGTCTCCATCGCCTGGATCAGGCGATCCCGTTCCGACAAGCCATCGCCCTGGGCCGCAGCACAGGTTCCCGCCTGCGGGCAGGTGGCCGGAGGGCCATCCCCATCCCCCAACGCCGCGGCCGGCTCGATCGGCACCGGCTGGCGGAGCGGGAGGGGCGTGGGCGCCGAGGGGCGGGACATGATCTTGAAGGCGCTGCCCGGACCGATGGCCCCCTTCCACAGGGTGGAGGACAGGCACTCGTCATGCCGGCAGGCGAAGTCGTCCGCGATGATGCCGGCGTCCCGCGAGAGGGTGGCCGTCCGGCGCACGCAATTCTCAAGCTCCCGCACGTTGCCGGGAAAGTAGCAGCTTTCCAGGACGGCGTAGGCGGAGCCGGTCAGGCTCTTGCGCGTGCCGTGTTCCTCATTGAAGCGCTTCAGGAATTCGCGGGCCAGCAGGGTGATGTCTTCCCGGCGGTCGCGCACCGCCGGCAGGAAGATGGAGACGACGTTGATGCGGTAATACAGGTCGGCCCGGAACTGCCCCCGCGCCACCGCTTCCTCCAGGTTTTTGTTGGTCGCGGCCACCAGCCGGACATCCACCTTCAGCGTGCGCGAGCCGCCCACCCGCTCGAACTCCCCTTCCTGCAGGACGCGCAGCAGCTTGGCCTGGAAGGCGCCCGAGATTTCCCCGATCTCATCCAGGAACAAGGTGCCGCCGTGGGCCAGTTCGAACCGGCCCTTGCGCTGGGACAGGGCACCGGTGAAGGCCCCCTTCTCATGCCCGAACAGTTCTGACTCCAGCATGCTCTCGGGCAGGGCGGCGCAGTTCAGCTTCACGAACGGGCCGCCGCTGCGCGGCGACAGGTCGTGCGTCGCCCGGGCGAACAATTCCTTGCCGGTGCCGGATTCCCCGCGCAGCAGCACGGTGGAATGGCTGCGCGCCACGATCTTGATCTTGTCGATGACCGAACGGATGGCCGGGCTGTTGCCGACGATGCCCTGGGGCCTAACCTCGCGTTCCGGCCGTGCGGTTTCGATCAGTTCCTTTTCCAGACGGCGCTGCGCGCTCATCAGCCGGTCGCGATCCCGGCCGATCAGGTCGTGCAGGCGCACCGTCTGACCCACCAGGTTGGCGATCATGACCAGGAAGCGCACATCCTCATCCAGGCGGAAGGTCGCCTTGCCCTCCCACGTGCGGTCCAGCGTCAAGGTCCCGATGACCCGGTCCCTTTCCTTGATGGGCACGCCGATGAAGGACACGCGCGAGCCGGCACCCCATTCCACGGCCGACCAATCGTCGAACAGGGGATTGTCGGCCACGTTCTCCACCACGACCGGCATCTGCGTCGTGACGATCTGGCCGATGGCCCGTTCGGGCAGCCGGTCGAAATGGCTCTTGGCGTTCTTCTCCGTCCAGCCCAGGCCCACCACCACCTGGGGTGAGCCGTCATCGCCCAGCAGGGCGATGATGCCGTGATGCATCTCCAGGAAGCTGGAGAGCAGCGCCAGGACATTGGACAGCGTCGTTTCCAGGCGGGTGGGCACCGCCAGGATCTTGGAAATCTCGTACACCCCGTGCAACGCTATTTCCGCGCGGGAGGAGAATTCACCGGCACGCGACCGATCGGCCGCCGAGGGCGGGCTGGATGTCGCGGACGCGTGAGAGGCGGAACCAGTCATAGGCATCGCACGAATCCTTTCGTGTCCCGAGGCCTACCGATGCGGCGGCGCGGCCCCCGCCAACTGCCAGTCCAGTCAAGTACCTGCAAGCAAGCTTCGCAGGTGCAACACGAGACCGCAAGTGAATTCACAATATTCAATCAGCAAAATATTATGTTCATTCAGCAAACTATTCTTTGAGATCCATTTGATTCATAAGGCCGTTATAGTCACCTGTATATCGCGCGGCTTGGCGAAGAAGGGGGCCGAGGTAACCAGCGTGTCGGCACCCGCCTTCGCATATGCACCCGCGTTCTGGGCAGTGACGCCACCGGCCGCGGCGACGACTGGCCGGCCGTCCACGCGCCGGGGCAACCGGCGCACCAGCCGGTGCACCGCCTCGGGCGCAAACTTTTCCAGTTGGATGACATCGACGTGCGCGGCGGCGGCGGCCAGGGCATCCTCCTCGCTGGTCACCTCCACCATGACCGCGCGCTCCGGCGCCGTCCGCTTCAGCCGCGCGATAGCCGCCGCCAAGTCATGCGGCGGATCGAAAAACACCCGATGTTCCGGGAACAGCAGGATGGTGTCGGAAAGCCCCAGGCGGTGGATGTCCCCACCCCCCGCCAGCACCGCCTTGCATGCCAGCTGGCGCGTGTAGGGAACGGACTTGCGGGTGCACAGCACCGCGATGTCGGGGTTGACTGCCCGCGCGGCATCGACGATGGCGCGGGTCTCGCTGGCCAGGCCCGACGCCCACTCCATCAAGGTCTGCGCCACCTTCCAGCCGGCGTGCAGGGCGGCGGCGGAACCGGTGGCCTCCAGAAGCACGGCATCCCCGCCATAACGGCATCCGGCGGGCGCCATGACGGTCACCGCAGCGCCCAGCCGAGCCAGCAGACGCGCGGCCTCGTCCACGCCGGACAGCACCATGTCCGCGCGGGCCTGGAAGCGCATGCGGCCCGGCCGGCCACCGATGCCCAAGGCACGGGTCGTCAGGTCGCCAAAGCGCACGTCCTCTTCCAGCAGCCGTTCTATGGCCCCATCCGCGAGGTGAAGCGGGTCACCGGCGCCCGCGTCGATGGCCATCAGCCGAACTTGAACAGGACGCCGAAGCCGCCGCGGGGATAGTTCCACTCCACCTCCCCGGTCTTGGCGGTCAGCACGCGGCAGGTGCCGCATTCCACGCAGCCGTCCACCACCGCCTCGACCTGGCCCTTGTCGTTCTGGCTGTAACAGCCGGCCGGACACAGGTGGGTCAGCGCCATCAGCGCCTTGGAGGGTTCGGTGTGGGGCTTGATCTTGATATGCGGGCGTCCGGCATCCACCAGGTAGCGGTTCTGGAACAGCCGCTCCTCCACCTTCACGAGCGGTGCGCCAGGGGCGCCCGCCCCCACCTCAGTCGTGTTCATCATCGCCATGACCTCGCCAGTTTGAGGGCGTCCCCGATCAGGCCGGGCAGGGTCCGGCCGCTGCGGAATGATTGGAAGATCTGCTTTTCCTTGGCGCGCTTATCGACGCCGTCCACCCGGAACCAGGTCTGGGCGGCGGCGCTCAGCAGCTTGGGATAGACGCCGAAGATGTGCTTGTTGCGGTGCAGGAAATCCGGGATGCGCCGATACTTCCTCAGATCCTTCATGACGAAGGTTTCCTCCAGCCGGCGCTGGTATTCGGCCAGGTTGGCCTTGGTCGCCATCTCCCGCCGCCGCTTCAGCCACACCACCGTCTCACCGGCGATGCGGCCGGTGGTCATGGCCAGGTTGGAGCCTTCACGGTGAACGGCGTTCACGAACTGCCCGGCATCGCCCACCACGATCCAGCCGTCCCCGAACAGCTCCGGCATGGCGTTGTAGCCGCCCTCCGGGATCAGGTGGGCCGCATACTCCTTGCATTCCGAACCTTCCAGCAGGGGGCGGACGCTGGGGTGGCGCTTGAACGCCTCCAGCAGGCCATAGGGCGTGCGGCCGCTTTCCGCGAAGTCCGAGACGATGCAGCCGATGCCGATCGAGATGGATTCCTGGTTGGTGTAGATGAAGCCGGTGCCGGTCATGCCGTCGGTGATGGTGCCCATGGCCTCGATCACCACGCCCTCGTTGCCCGCCAGGTTGAAGCGGCTTTCGATGACCTCGCGCGGCAGGAAATGCATTTCCTTGACCGCCAGGGCCACCGTGTCCGGCTTCAGTTCGGGCCGCAGGCCGGAGCGCTGGCCCACCAGGCCGTTCACCCCTTCTCCCAGGATGACGACATCGGCGAAGGCGGTGCCGCCGTCACGGTCGGTGCGCACACCGATGACCCGGCCCTGCGGATCGCGCAACAGTTCCGTCACCGTCGTCTCGCACAGCAGGACCGCACCGGCCTCACGCACCTTGCCGCTGAACCACCTGTCGAACTGGGCGCGGATGATGGTGTAACGATTGGGCTTTTCCTCATTGAAGTCGTCGGAACGGTAGTGCATGCCGACATAGGACGTGTCGTCCATGGTCCACAGCCGCTGCTCGATCACATGGCGTTCCAGCGGCGCGTCCTCGCGGAAATCCGGAATGATCTTTTCCAGCGCGTCGGCATAGAGGATGGCGCCCTGCACGTTCTTGGAGCCTGGGTATTCCCCCCGTTCCAGCTGCAGGACCTTCAGCCCTTCCTTGGCCATGGTATAGGCGGCGGCGTTGCCCGAGGGGCCGGCTCCCACGACGATAGCGTCGAACTTGTCCCTGATCATGACGGGGCCCTCCTTCAGCCGGCAAGGCGGTTGACGGACAGGTGCGCCTGGAAGGCCCGGGTCAGGGCCGGCAGCAACTCTATCGCGTCGGCAACCACGCCCAGGTGGGCGAAGTCGAAGATGGGGGCGTTGGGGTCGGTGTTGATGGCGACGATGGTGTCCGCCCCCTCCACCCCCACGCGGTGCTGGATGGCGCCGGAGATGCCGGCGGCGATGTACAGCTTGGGCCGGATGGTCTTGCCCGTCTGGCCGATCTGGCGGTCGGCGGTGATCCAGCCCTTCTGCACCAGGGGGCGCGACCCGCCGTAGTCGCCGCCCAGCACCTCCGCCAGCGCGCGGACCAGCTGGAAATTCTCCGCCGAGCGCAGGCCCAGGCCGCCGGCCACCACGATGTCGGCATAGGCCAGCTGCGCCTTGTCGCTTTCCCGGTCGGCGATGAAGCGCAGCACCTTGGTGACCACGTCCTCTTCCGCAAGGTCCAGCGGGTGTTCGACGATGCGACCCCAGCGCCCCGGTTCCCGCGCCGGCATGGCCATGACGCGCGGGCGCACGGTGGCCATCTGCGGCCGATAGTTCAGGGTCAGGATGGTGCACAGCAAGGACCCGCCGAAGGTCGGCCGCGTCGCCGCCAATGAACCCTCGTCATCGATGGCCAGTTCGGTGCAATCGGCCGTCAGGCCGGTTTGCAGCGTGGTCGCCACCGATCCCGCCAGGTCACGCCCCAGGTTGGTGGCGCCCAGCAGCAGGATTTCCGGCTGGTGGGTGTTCACCAGATCGGTCATGGCCCGGGTGTAGGTCTCATTGCGATAGTGCGCCAAGATGGGCGCCGTCACGGTATAGACCAGGTCGGCGCCATGCTCGAACGCGGCGGCCGCCGTCTGGGCCGCCGTCAGGCTGTCGCCCGCCAGCACCACGCCCGCCAGGTCGGCACCGCGCTTGTCCGCCAGCTTGCGCCCCTCCCCCAACAGTTCCAGCGACACGGGGTGGACGACGCCGTGTTCGCACTCGACCACCACCCAGACGTGGCGGTAAGCCTTGAACCGCTCCGGCAGTTCGCGCTTGGAGCCGGCACGGCCGGCGGCGGGAGGCTTGGGGCCGGTGGGGGGGGCGTCGCTCATCGTCTTCTACTCCCTCGGGGGTGTCACTGGCCGGCGGCGAACCGCAGCAGATCGTCTTCCAGCGGCGGCTGGGTCCGGAAAATCGCGGCGATGACATCGGCCGCCAGTTCGTCGGCGGACCGGTCGGCGGTCGGGACCTGGTGAACCTTTTCCGCCCGACCCTGGGGCGCGAACACCTTCTTCACGATGGTGGGCGATCCCTTCAAGCCGCAGCGCGCCAGTTCGGTGATGCCGGCATCGGCGGCACTCCACCGCACGATTTGGGCCCGGGCCGCGCGGTAGGCGTCATCCAGGCTGCCCCGGCGGATCTCGTTCACGCCTTCCAGCATGGTGATCAGCACGGGCAGGCGGGTTTGCAGGACCTGCAGGCCCCCTTCCGCCCGACGCTCCACCGTGATGGTGCCGGCGGCGGGGTCCAGGTCGGCGATGCGGGCAACGTAGGTCAGCTGGTTCAGGCCCAGACGCTTGGCGATGCCCGGCCCCACCTGGGCCGTGTCGCCATCGATGGTCTGCTTGCCGGTGAAGATGATTGGCGGCTCCCCGAACTCCTGGCTGACCTTGTCCAGGGCAGCGGCCAGGGCGAAGCTGGTGGCCAGGGTGTCCGAGCCCGCGAAGGCCCGGTCGGTCAGCAGCACGGCACGGTCGGCGCCGAAGGTCAGCGCCTTGCGCAGCGACTCCTCCGCCATGGGCGGTCCCATGGTCAGCACCGTCACCTCGCCCCCCAACCGGTCGCGCAGGCGCAAGGCCTCCTCCAGCGCGAACAAATCATAGGGGTTGATGATGGTGGGCACGCCCTGGCGCATGATGGTGTTGGTCACGGGATGGACCCGGATCTGCGCGCTGTCAGGGACCTGCTTCATGCAGACGACGATGTGCATTTCCCTATTCCTTTCCCTCGGCCGATCCGGCGGTCACAGCCATGATTGGCAAGGGGCATGCCAATTGAGGGCGCCCCGCTAAGCCATTGAATCACCTTCATTCCGCCGTCCGCCCGTAAGCGACGCTTTGTCGGATACGCGACAGCCCCTGTCGGCTCTCGGCCTCACGGCCCCTTGGCGCCGTCCAGCACCGCCAGCGGCACGAAGGGCTTGGGCGCCGGCTGCTTGGGCGCCACCGCGTCGCGGTGCACCTTGAACAGCCGTTCCGCGATGGGGGTGGAGGCGACGAAGTCCTGATAGGCCTGTTCCAGATGGCCACGACAGAGCGTCCGGATTTCGCCCTCGTCCAGGCCGGTGAACGCGCCCTCCACCTCGCTGCCGCGCAGGTACTGGCCCATGCGCCGCAGGATGTGCAGGCGCGCGACGCGGACCACCGCCGCCTCGAACGGCACCTCCAGGAACACGAAGAAATCCTCGGCCGACGACAGCCGCGACAGCTCATCCAACACGCCCATGATCCCTGCCCTTCGCTTCGGGTTCGTACAAAAGCGCCGCCAGCCGGCCCTGCGTGTGGGCCAGGCGCGCCTCAAGAAAGGCGATGCGGTCCAACATCAGGGTCAACGCATCCCCCACCGGATCGGGGATCAGGTGGTGGTCCAGGTCGATACGGCCGGCCGTGCCCCGCCGGGTGCGGGGGTCGCGCACCACCCGGCCGGGAATACCGACCACCGTCATCCCCGGCGGCACGTCCTCCACCACCACGGAATTGGCGCCGATGCGGGCGCCGGTCCCCACGGTGATGGGCCCCAGCACCTTGGCACCGGCGCCGATCAGCACGCCGGACCCGACGGTGGGATGGCGCTTGCCGGGCGACCAGCTGGTCCCGCCCAGGGTGACGCCGTGATACAGGGTCACGTCGTCGCCGATCTCCGCTGTTTCCCCGATGACCACGCCGGCACCGTGGTCGATGAAGAAGCGCCGGCCGATGCGGGCACCGGGGTGGATGTCGACATTGGTCACCAGCCGCGCGAACCAGGACAGCAACCGGGCAGGAAAGCGCAGGCCGCGCCGCCACAGCCGGTGGGCGATGCGGTGGTGGATGACAGCGTGCAGCCCCGGATAGGTCAGCGCGATCTCCATCGTGTGCCGGGCCGCCGGGTCGCGCGCCTTCACGCAGGCGATGTCCTCACCCACCAGCCCCCACAGTCCGCGTTCCTGTGCCATGGCCGCCCCCATCCCGCCGGTCCGTCACCCTGGTCAGTCGCCAGCGGCCTCGTAGAACTTCAAGAGTTCGCCCTCATTGATGGGGCGCTTCCAGGCGACGGCGCAGTTGCGCACCTCATCCAGCACGCGGCGCGTGCGGCCCTCATCCGGTGACAGGCCCAGCGATTCCAGGGCGTTGTTGATGGCGGCCATGCCGGAATGCTTGCCCAGCACGATGGAGCGCACGCGGCCGAACCAGGCGGGGTGGATGGCCTCATAGGTTTCGGGGTCACGCAGCAGGCCGGACACGTGGATGCCGGACTCGTGGGCGAAGACGGCCGAACCGACGATGGACTTGGCCGCCGGGATGGGCCGGCCGGCGGCTACGGCCACCAGTTCGGCCAGGCCTGTCAACTGGGTCAGGTCCACGCCCGTCCGCCGTTGGGCGATGGGACCCAGGGCGGCCACCACCTCTTCCAGCGCCGCGTTGCCCGCCCGCTCACCCAGGCCCAGGACGCAGACGCTGGCATGGGTGGCGCCGCCGCGCACCGCCGCCAGGGTGTTGGCGGTGGCCAAGCCAAGATCATCGTGGCCGTGGAATTCCAGTTCCAAATCCGTCTCCGCGCACAGCTGGCGGAAGATCTCATGGGTGCGGAAGGGATCCAGGATGCCCACGGTATCGGCGAAGCGGAAACGATGGGCGCCCGCCTCCTCCGCCGCGGCGACGACGCGCAGCAGGAAGTCCATCTCCGCCCGGCTGGAATCCTCGCCGCCGACCGCCACGGCCAGGCCCCGGTCCCGCGCGTAGGACACCACGCGGCGGATGCGGGGGATGATGTCCTGGCGGCTGGTCTGCAGCTTCACCCGGATCTGCCGGTCGGACACCGGCACGGACAGGTTCACGCGCGTCAGGCCGGTGCGCAGGGCGGCGTCCACATCGGCCTCCGTCATGCGGCACCAGGCAATGGCCGCCGCCTGCTGGAGGGAGGCGCCGATCTCGGCCATGGCCTCGATCTCCTCGGCCCCCATGGCGGGGATGCCGGCCTCGATCTCATCCACGCCGGCGGCCTCCAGCTTGCGGGCGATGGCCACCTTTTCCGCCGTGGTGAAGGCGACGCCGGGCGCCTGTTCACCATCGCGCAACGTGCTGTCATTGATGACGATGGGCGGTGCCTTGAGCATGCTGCGTCTCCTTGAGCGAAGGGTCAGGCGAAGGTGGGGGCACGGTCCCGCCAGAGGGGCGAACTGGACCGCAGGCGGCCGACGATGTCGGGCAGGACATCCAGCACCCGGTCGATGTCGGCAACGGCCGTGTCACGGGAAAGTGAGAAGCGCAAGGCGCCCCGGATGGCGCCGGCCGGCACGCGCATGGCGCGCAGCACATGCGACGGCTCCGTCCCGCCAGAGGCGCAAGCCGAGCCGGAGGACACGGCAATGCCCGCCCGGTCCAGCATCAGCAGCAGGGCGTCGGCATCGACATAGTCGAAGGCGATGCAGGCGGTGTTGGCCAGGCGGTTGCCCCGGTCGCCCAGAACGTGGGCCTGGCCGATCCGCGCCAGCACGCCTTGCTCCAGCCGGTCGCGCAGACGGCCGATCCAGCCGCGTTCCGTTTCCAGATAGCGCGCCGCCAGGTCGGCCGCGGCGCCCAAGCCAACGATGCCGGGTACGTTTTCCGTTCCGCCGCGCCGGCCCCGTTCCTGCCGGCCGCCGCGCAGCAGCGGGCGGAAGGCGGTGCCCTTGCGCAGGTACAGCGCGCCGATACCCTTGGGACCGTGCAGCTTGTGTCCCGACAGCGACAGCATGTCGATGTCCGTGTGCCGCAATTGCAGGGGCACCCGGCCCACGGCCTGGACGGCGTCGGTGTGGAACAGCGCGCCGGCGGCGTGGGCCTGGCGCGCCAACGCCGCCACCGGGAACAGGGTCCCCGTCTCGTTATTCGCCCACATGACGGAGACCAGGGCCGTGCGCGGCCCCAGCGCCCGTTCGAAATCCTCCATATCCAAACGGCCGTCGCCGTCCACCCCCACCGTGTGCACCTTGATGCCGCGCGTCTTTTCCAGATGCGCCGCCAGCGCCAGGATGGCGGGGTGTTCCACCGCGGTGGTCACGATCTCATCCCGGCCGGGCTGGCTGTCCAGGGCCGACAGGATGGCCGTGTTGTTGGCCTCCGTCCCGCCGGAGGTGAAGACGATCTCATGGTCGTGGGCGGCGCCCAGCAGGGCCTGCACCTGGCGCCGCGCCAGCCGGATGCCGTCCGCCGCCGCCGCGCCGACGGCGTGGGCGGAGGACGGGTTGCCGAACCGCTCCGTGAACCAGGGCAACATTGCGGCCACCACGCTGGCGTCGGTGGCGGTCGTCGCATTGTTGTCGAGGTAGACGGGGCGCATGAGATGGTTCCCCCCTGCCGGATCAGTGCGGGCCCGGCGCCCGGCCCAGGACCGGGACCAGGCGGACGAAGGTCCCCAGGCGCTCCACCACCCGGGCCTGGATGCCCTCCAACGTGGCGCTGCTGAGGCGGCACATCACACAGGCGCCCGTCAGCCGGACGCGCACGATGTCGCCCTCCACGTCCAGCAACTCACAATCCCCGCCGTCCCGTTGCAGGCCGGGGCGGATTTCGGCGATGGCGGCGCGGATGACCTGGACGCGGCGGTCCTCCGTCCCATCCGGCACTGCCCGGTCAACCGTCTGTTCCTCAAGCGTGGGGATCAGCATGGCCGGTCCCCTCAACCGAAGGACTTGCCGCAGCCGCAGGCGGACTTGGCGTTGGGGTTGTCGAAGGTGAAGCCCGAGCCTTCCAGCGCCACGACGAAGTCGATGGTGGTGCCGTCCAGCAGCTCATGGCTCTTGGTGTCGACGAAGACCTTGACGCCGTCCTGGTCGATGACGGTGTCCTCCGGCCCCGCCTCGCCGGCCAGGCCCATCATGTATTTGTAGCCGGCGCATCCGCCGGCATCGACGCTGATGCGTAGCCCGCCCGTGGGGTTGGCGGCGCCGGCGATGGCGCTGCGGACGGCGTTCAGGGCGCTGGGGGTCAAGTTGATCATGGGGCACCTGCAAGGGTTGGTGACCTGTGATCCTCCGCAAGGGGCGTGCCACGGCAGAGTTCATTGGAAAATATGGGTTTTCCCGCCGAACCCTGTTGCGTTCACACCCCCGATGTCGGGTTTGCGACAGGGGTGTTTGCTGCAATCGGCGGGGTGGCGCGCGCGAAAAATCCCGCAAATCCAAGGGCGGCGGCCCGGTTGCCCCAACCGGCAAAGCCCTTGCAAAGGGGGCGCTCGAGGCCCCGCCCCCGCGGGCCCTCCCCCGTACAGGAGCCGCACCCGATGACGACCACCGCGACGACGATCGAGAAAACCGCCCTGGCCCGCCTGGCCCAGGAAGACCGCCTGATGAATGCCGTGCTGAAAGCGCCCACGACCAAGCCCGGCCGTTTCGGCTTTCGCGGCGACATCGCCCTGAAGTTCCAGCCGCACATCGCGGATGAAAAACGTCCGCCGGAGTACAAGCTGGAACAGGTGCTGACCTACGCACAGGAGGGGGAGGCGACGATCCCCGTGCTGGCGGGTTACGTCCATTCCTTCGCCTATCTCAAGGACGTGTCGGAGGTGCTGTCCGGCCTGCTGCGGTCCGGCGGGAAATACTTCATCTTCTGCAACAACATCGACCTGCTGGCCGGTTACCAGGTCACCCTGGACGGCATCACCTTCATCGTCCTGCCCTGCGATGAATCCACCGTGTGGAAGGAGATGATGGACCTGATGGGCGTCGACAAGAACGACATCAAGAAGCTGGACACCGCCGGCAAGCTGGACGTGCTGCTGGATATCGCCCGGCGCTTCGACCGAAGCTATCCGGCCATAAGCTATGAGGATGGCGTGGCGCAGATGCTGCCGGTGAAGAACCGCAACGAGAACCGGCCGGTCTGATACCCGGTCTGATACAGGGCGGGGGCGCTACGGCGCCTCTTCCACCAGGGTGACGCCGGTGACGCAGATGTCGCCGTCCTCGACGGACAGCGCCACCGGCTCAAGCCCGGCGCCCTGGCAGGGACCATCCACGCACAGGCCCGTGCCCAGGTCGAACAGGGCGCCGTGCTTGCCGCACATCAGCCGTGTGCCGTCCGGGTCCAGGAACTGGTTGCGTTCCCAGTCCAGGTGCACGCCGTTGTGCGGGCAGCGGTTGACGTAGCCCACCACCTGCCGGCCCCAGCGCACAACGATGATGCCCCAGGGCCGATGCTCTCCCTCGTCATCAACGCGCAACAGCTGAAAGCCCCGGGCCTTGCGGCTGGGGATGTCGTCCACGCGGCACAGGACATAAGTCTCTGACATGGGCGGTATCTTCAATGGGCGGGCGGAGGCCGGCCGGAGCGGAGGTGGGCCAGCATGGCCTCGCCGTCCTCCGCCCCGAAGCAATGGTCGAAGTCATCGCACTCGGTACAGATGGGGGCGGTGCACAGGGTGAAGCCCTCCGCCCGGCAGATCATGCGGAACAGGAACTTCTTCCATTTCATGTCCTGGCTGTTGCGGCGGGCGAGGCCGCCGAAGTGGCGCTGCATCAACGACGACAGCTCGCCCCGGTTGCGCAGACCCAGATCCTGCCAAAGGTGGTTGGGTCGGCTGCACCGTCGGGCGATCATGGTCGCCAGGTCGCGCTGCAGCGGGGTGCCGCCGTCGGCATACATCCACAGCAGGTCACGCACCGCCTGCTCATCCTCCTCCAGCGCGGCGGGGCCGTCCGCCAGCGCGGCCATGCCGGCCCAGGCGCCCGGAAACAGGCGGAGGGCCAGGCCCTCAAGGGCGATGCCATCCAGGCCGGCGCAGAGCGGCAAAGATCCCCGCCCCGCCAGCGCCTCGGCCCAGGCCAGCGCCAGGATGCTGGCCACCACATGCAGGTCGAAGGGGTCGGCCGGCCCCGCCCGCTTCATCAGCCAGCCATACGCATCGGCGGCACGCATCACTTCCTCACGCCGCGTCCGCCGCCAGGGGCGCGTGGGTCTGGCAGTTGGCGGGGCAGACGCGGGCGCAGGCGCGGCAGCCGACGCAGGCGCCCGCGTCGTCCATGACCATCACCTTCTTCTCGATCTCATCATCGTCATCATCATTGCCGAGATCGACCAGGTCGCCCTCCTCGGTCAGGCCCTTCAGGACCATGACCCCACGGCCGCAGACCTTGAAGCAGCGACCGCAGCCGATGCAGCGCTTGGCATCGATGGCGATCAGGAAATCCGGCTGCCAGGACCGGCCGTCGCGGGTGAGCGAGGACATGGGGGCGAACTCCTTCTAGGGCGCGACGGACAGCTGGGCGGCGGTGGCCCCGGCGGTTTCCAGCGTCTTCAGGTCGGCGCGCTTGAGCTCCAGCGCCGCGAAGGCGTCGTGGGCGCGCTGTGCCACCTCCAGGATGGAGGTCCAGTTGACGGGCAGTTCCTCCGACAGGTCATGCAGGTCCATCTTGGCCTGCATGGCCCGGGCCGATTGCTTCTTGATCTCGTTCTTCAGGGCCTCGACATCGCTCATGGCAATTCCCCTATCCGCTCAATAACGGGCGACGTCGGGAAAGCGCCCGATCATGTCCACGCCCGCCTGGACGTATTTGCCCCCCTCCTCCGCCAGCTTGGCCAGGGTGTCGAAGCCGAAGCGGTGGACATCGCGCAGCTGCTTGTTCACCACCACCAGACGGCCGCCGATCAGCACCATGCGGCCGAAACCCTCATGGCTCATCTTCAGCATGGGGGACACCATGACGCCCGTCGCCTGCTCGATGCTGAGCGCCACGGCGTTGAAGAACAGCTCCAGCCGCCAGATGGTCTCCGGATCCGGATCGCCCAGGATGGGCAGCTGCCGCCGCTTCTCCTTGTCGACGATGTAGGGTTCCAGCAAATCCAGGTCGGCCTTGCCCTCCCAGGTGCCGTGGGTGTCCTGGGCGCGCCAGATCACGATCAGCTGGCGGATGAAGGGGCTTTGCGCCGCCACCGTTTCGGGCGGCAGTTCCAGAACGTCGGACATGGGTATCAATCCTCGAAATCCAGAGTACGGACGGCCCCCTTGGCCATGGCCTTGCGCAGCCAGGGCGGCGGCGTGCCGTTCAGCACGGCGCGCAGGCGTTCCAGCAGATCCTCGATGGGTTCCGGCTGGGTGACCTTCATGGGGTGGATGTTGCTGGCGACGACGCGGGCGGCGCCGGACCCGCCGATGGCGGCGACATAGAGGATGGCGCAGTCCTTGATCGCCTCGATCTTGGGCGCCAGCTTGTCCTCGTTGCCGTCCTCCTGCAGATCACCGGCGAACTCCACCGCCTGCAGCAGGCGATAGCCGTCGGGATCCAGCTCATAGATGGCGATGTTGCGGGCCCAGCCGAAATGGGCGTCGACCCGCTTCATGTCCTGCGTGGCGAAAGCGACCTTCATGCGGCTTCCCCTTTCGATTGAGCGCCGTCCCCGTCCACCACCCGCCAGGTGTCGGGGGTGGCCCCGTGATGCTGTTCGGTGTCGGCCATCACCAGGTTGCTGAGGGCGAAGATCAAATCCCGCGCCCCGCGGTAGCCGACGGAAACCAGGTGCCCGGCCCCCAGCCGGTCGAACAGGGGCAGGCCCATGCGAAAGAACGGAATGCCCAGGCGGGCCGCCGCCTGGCGCCCATGGGAATGGGTGATCAAGAGGTCGCACCCCCGTTCCCGCGCCCGCCGCTCCAGATCCTCCAGGTCGCCGATCAGCACCTCGTCCGTCTCCACCCCAGCCAGCACGGGCGAATGGGTGGTGGTGACGGCGGCGGTGATGTGGGCGCCCATGGCGTGCAGCATACCGCCGACATGGGCCAGCAGGTCGGGCTCCGCCCCGATGGCCACCTTACGGCCGCCAATGTGGAAGTGTCCGTCCAGCATGGCGTCCACCAGCTGTCCGCGCTGCCGCCGGTATTTGACAGGCACCGGCCGGCCGCTGATCTCCGACAGGAACATGATGAAGGCGTCGGTCGCCTCCAGCCCGCACAGGCGGGGGAAAAGGCGGAAGGGCACGCCCGTCCTGTCCCGCAAGGCTTCCGCCGCTGGGCGCATCTGCTCACCGATGGCGATGGCCCAGGATGAGGCGCCCAGGCCCGCCACCTCATCCACGCCGATGCCGCCGATGGTGGTGGGGGTGAAGTCTTCCGGAATGTGGCCGTCCAACGAGCCCGCCAGGTCGGGCAGGAAGCTGGACTTCAGCCCGAAATCCTCCAGGATGGTGCGCAACTCGTCCAAATCACCCGGCGTCATGTGGCAGCCGGGCAGTATCGTGACCCTGGCCGGGTCGCGCGCAGCATCGGCCGGGGGGGCTGCCACCAGTTCCTGCACCATGCGGGTCACGGCCTTGCCCCACCCATCCTGGAACGCGTCCTTGAAGTCGGGGGTGGAAACGTAGACCAGCGGCAGGTGCGCCACCTCCGCATGGCGTTCCCGCACCAGGCGGATGTAACCCTCCACATCGTCGCCCTTGGTCTCGGTGACGCCGGTGGAACAGATGCCGATGATCTCCGGCTTGGTGCGCTTGTGGATGTTCAGGATGGCTTGTTCGACATTGTCGTAGCCGCCCAGCACGGTGGCGACCTCGCTCATCGCCGTCGTCTGCAGGGGGATGGCCTCCTTGAAGTGGCGGACGAACAGCACCAGCCCGAAGGAGGTGCAGCCCTGCGACCCGTGCAGCAGGGGCATGGCGCCGCGCAGGCCCATGAAGGCCAAGGCGGCGCCGATGGGTTGGCTCATCTTCAGCGGGTTGACCGCGCAGGCCTTCTTGACGTGGGTGACCGTCGCCATGGCCCCTACTCCGCCGCCAGGGCCGGCAGGGCGGCCAGCACCTCTTCCACCCGGCTGGCGCAGGCGCCACAGCCGGTGCCCGCCGCGGTATGCCGGCGTACATCGTCAAGCGATGTCAGCCCATGCGCGCGGACCGCGTCCTCGATGGTGCCGAGGTCCACACCCTTGCAGGTGCAGACGGCACCAGCCCGCCGCGCCTGTTCAATCTTCTCCGGATCGGCAGCCTCCGCCGCCAGCTGGGCGTCGGCGCGGGCCTGCCAGGTATTGCCCGGGTCATCCCAGGGCGCCGGGCGCCGCACCTGCTCCCACACCGGGTTGAACAGGGTGCGCGCGATTTGTTCCATCAGCGTCACCATGCCGACATAGCCCATGTAGGCGTGGTGGCGTTCCTGGTTGATGTCCAGCCAGGGCATGGCGGCCTTCAGCGCCACGAACTGCGACCGGCCGCCCGACAGCATGATGTCCGCCTTGGCATCCTTAAGCAGGCGGTACATCTCGCGCGGGGTCATGTCCTCGATCATGTGGGCATCCTGGCCCAGCAGTTCCTTGATGCGCTCCTTGTCCTCCTTGGTGGATTTCTTGACGCTGGTGCCCACCAGTTCCAGCCCCGCCTCCTGCAGGGCCGCCACCACGGACCAGGACTTCACCCCGCCGGTGATCAGCAGCACCTTCTTGCCGGCGAAGCGCGGCTTGAGCGGCGCGATGGCGGCCCAGGCCCGCGCCTCCTCCCGCGCGATCAGCGCCTCCGTCCGGTCCAGCAGGTCGGACGGCGCCCCCCGCTCGACCAGCAGCCGGGCGATCTGGCGCAGGCTGTCGCTGGTATCGCCGATGCCGTAGAACGACCCTTCGAAGAAGGGGATGCCGTAGCGTTCCTCCATCTTGCGGGCCACGTTGATCATGGCCTTGGAGCACACCATCATCGCCGCGCGGGCGCGGTGGGAATAGGCCACCTCGCGATAGCGTCCATCGCCAGAGATGCAGGACAGGATGCGGATGCCCAGCTCATCCAGCAGGGGCTTCACCTGCCACAGCTCGCCCGACAGATTGTATTCACCGATGATGTTGATGTCGTAGGGCGTCGTCTCGTCCGGTTCCTCGGTGCCGATGACGTGGTCCAGCAGGGCCTCGCCCGCCAGCTTGTTGCCCAGGTTCTTGGGCCCGACGAAGCCCGGGGAATTGACGGGGATGACCGGCTTGCCGAACTTCTCCCGCGCCGCCTTGCACACGGCGTTGATATCGTCGCCGGTCATGGCCGGGATACAGGTCTGGTAGACGAAGACCGCCGGCGGGTCGTACTTCTCGATGATCTCACGAATAGCCTTGAACAGGCGTTTCTCCCCGCCGAAGACGATGTCCGTCTCATTGATGTCGGTGGTGAAGCCGGTGCGCCACAGGGTCGGGCCGGAGGATTTGGCGCCCCGGTTGTCCCAGGAATTGCCCTCGCAGGCGATGGGGCCGTGGACCAGGTGGGCCACGTCGGTCAGCGGCTGCAGGGCGATCTTGGCGCCGTCGAAGGCACACCCGCCAGCCGCCCCGCCCGGCTGCAGCTGCTTGGTGCAGCCCTTCTTGCGGTCAGCCGCCGACTTGGTGGCGTTCTTGGCGCAACCGGGCTCGTTGAAGACGTCCTGGATGGTGGCCGACAGCGAACTCATTTCCGTGTTCCTCACCTGAACGGGTCAAGAAGCGCCGCGCCGCCAGCCCCGACGGGAAACCCCGGGGGACAAAGCGGCGCGGCCAGGACGCAAGCGTCTTTGGGGAAGACGCCACGGAGAGGCCAAGCCCGCCGTCAGCGGATGATGTCGAAGCTGTAGTCCGTCTTGGACGGCACGTTGGTGTTGAGGTCGATCGTGTCGAAGATCTTGTCCAGGATGGTCACCAGCACGTTCAGCCCGCCCTGATATCCCCACAGCGGGAAGCGGTGATGGTGGTGCCGGTCGAAGATGGGGAAGCCGATGCGGATCAGCGGCGTGCCCGTGTCACGCTCCAGGTACTTGCCGTAGGTGTTGCCGATCAGGAAGTCCACCGGCTCCGTGAACAGCAGGGAGCGCAGGTGCCACAGGTCGCGGCCGGGATGGACGTGGCAGTTCTTCCCGAAGGGGGAACTGTCGAACAGCTCCTGCACCTTCGCCGCCCAGGCCTTGCTGCCGTTGGTGGCCAGCACGTGCGTCGGTTCCGCCCCCAGTTCCAGCAGGAAGCCGGCCAGGCCCAGGCACAGGTCGGGATCGCCGTAGATGGCGAACTTCTTGCCATGGATGTGGGCACTGGAGTCCGCGATGGCGTCGACCAGCCGGCCGCGCTCCCGCTCCAGCTCCACCGGGATCTCCGTACCCGTCAGGCGGGCCAATGCCATCAGGAAACGGTCGGTGCCGGCGACACCCACCGGGTGGTTGAAGGCGGCGACCTCCTGCCCATGCGCCGCGATGAACGGCAGGGTCTTTTCCGTGCAGTATTCCTGCATGGAAACGGTGGCCTTGGCATGGATGGCGTCGGCCGCCTCTTCCAGGGTGGTGCCGCCATCGTACATACGGAATTCGCCATCCGTGGGGGTGTCCCAGACGTCGCTGGTGTCGCCCAGGATGGTGTAGTCGATCCCCATCAGCCCGAAGATGCGCTTGATCTCCCGCAGGTTGCCGACGGTGTAGCCGTCGAAGCCGCCGATGAAGTTGATCTTGCCGTTGGGCACGCGCTCCAGCTTGGGCGCGGTGCCGGCCTTGCCGTCCCAGAAATGGTCCAGGATGCCCTTCATGACGTTGTCGTAGCCGGTGACGTGGCTGCCGACGAAGGCGGGGGTGTGGGCGAAGGGCACGTCATACTCGGCGGGGACGGAGCCCTTCTCCTTCGCCGTCTTGATGAAGGCGTTCAGGTCGTCGCCGATCACCTCCGCCATGCAGGTGGTGGAGACGGCGATCATCTTGGGCTTGTACATGGCATAGGCGTTGGCCAGCCCGTCGATCATGTTGTTCAGGCCGCCGAACACCGCCGCGTCCTCGGTCATCGACGACGACACGCAGGAGGACGGCTCCTTGAAATGGCGGGAGAAATGGCTGCGGTAATAGGCGACGCAGCCTTGGGAACCGTGTACGAAGGGCAGTGTGCTTTCAAAGCCGACGGCGGCGAAGACGGCGCCCAGCGGCTGGCAGGCCTTGGCCGGATTGATGGTCAGCGCCTCGCGGGCGAAGTTCTTTTCCTGGTACTCGGGCGTCTTGGCCCATTCCCGCACCCGCTCCACCTCCGCCGGATCGCGGCGGTTCTCGAACTGCTGGCGCTTGTTGACCAGCATTTCCTGGTATTCCGGGCCACGGAACAGCTCGAAATGGTCGAGCACGTTTTCGGCACTCTGCGTCATGATGGAAACCTTTCCGAAGAACGTCGTACGGGAGCGCCTTATTCGGCGGCCAGCAGGCGGGGTTGCGCCGCGCCCTTCCAGGGGGCCTTGGCCATCTTCCAGACGGGGGCGTTGATGGCCATGTCCATGTCCCGCGCGAAGATGGCGAAGCCGTCATAGCCGTGATACGGGCCGGAATAGTCCCAGGAATGCATCTGGCGGAAGGGCACGCCCATCTTCTGGAAGACGTACTTTTCCTTGATGCCCGACCCGACCAGGTCCGGCTGGATGCGTTCCACGAACTTCTCGAACTCGTAGCCGGTCACGTCGTCGTAGATCAGCGTGCCGTCCTTGACGTAGTGCTGGGCCGTGCGCTGATAGTCGTCGTTGTGGCCGAACTCATAGCCGGTACCCACCACCTCCATGCCCAGGTCCTCATAGGCGCCGATGACGTGGCGGGGGCGCAGACCGCCCACGAACAGCATCACCGTCTTGCCTTCCAGGCGCGGGCGGTACTTGGCGATGACGGCGTCCGTCAGCGCCTGGTACTTGGCGATGACGCGCTCGGCCCCCTCCTTGATCTTGTCGTCGAAGTAACTGGCAATCTTGCGCAGGGATTCGGCGATCTTGCTGGGGCCGAAGAAATTGTACTCGCACCAGGGAATGCCGTACTTCTCTTCCATGTGGCGCGAGATGTAGTTCATCGAACGGTAGCAGTGCAGGACGTTCAGCTTGGCCTTGGGCGTGTTCTCCAGCTCCGCCAGGGTACCGTCACCCGACCATTGGGCGATGACGCGCAAGCCCATCTCCTCCAGCAGGATGCGGGATGACCAGGCGTCGCCGCCGATGTTGTAGTCGCCGATGATGGCCACGTCGTAGGGGCTGGCCTCGAACGCCGCCGGCTTGGCCGCGCTCTTGTCGAAAACCCAGTCGCGGATGGCGTCGTTGGCGACGTGGTGGCCCAGGGACTGCGACACGCCGCGAAAGCCCTCGCAGCGCACGGGCACGATGGTCTTGCCCTCGTATTCCTTGGACTTGGCCTTCGACACCGCCTCGATGTCGTCACCGATCAGGCCGATGGGGCATTCCGATTGTATGCTGATGCCGTTGTTCAGCGGGAACAGCTCCTGGATTTCATCGATGATCTTGGCCAGCTTCTTGTCGCCGCCGAAAACGATGTCCTTTTCCTGGAAGTCTGAGGTGAACTGCATGGTCACGAAGGTGTCGATGCCCGTCGTGCCGATGTAATAGTTGCGCCGCGCCGCCCAGGAATACTGGCCGCAGCCCACGGGGCCGTGGCTGATGTGGATCATGTCCTTGATCGGGCCCCACACCACGCCCTTGGACCCGGCGTAGGCGCAGCCGCGGATGGTCATGACGCCCGGAATGGACTTCAGGTTGGACTTCACGCCGCAATCGGACTTGCCGGCCTCATGCACGTTCAGGTGCTTGGCGCGCCGTTTCGCGGTCTTCTCCGGGTAAACCTGCAAGACCTCGGCAATCAGTTCCTTGTTGCGTTCCTTGATCTCCGCAACGCTCTGCGTCTCCGACATACTCATTTCGCTGCCCTCATGTTCCCCGGTGAAGAAAGCCCGCTGGCGCGCGCCCGGCCCCCATGCGGAGGGACCGGGCGGCACCGGCGGCCGTCGCCGATCAGGCGAGTTCCAGCTCAGGCCAGTTCCAGCTGGGCGGCGGTCCGGCCGACCAGGCTTTCGTCCACGGCCTTCATGATCCCGTGCTCCATCAGCATGTCCTCAAGCTCGTCCATGGTGATGGGGGTGGGGATGATGCCCTTGCCGGCGTTGTTGTGGATGCGGGTGGCCAGGTTGCGGTAGTGGTTGGCCTGGGCGCTCTCCGGCGCGTATTCCAGCACCGTCATGCGGCGCAGTTCCGCGTGCTGCACGATGTTGTCGCGCGGCACGAAGTAGATCAGCTGTGTGCCCAGCTTCTTGGCCAGGTTCTCCGCCAGCTCCAGCTCCTTGTCGGTCTGGCGCTCGTTGCAGATCAGGCCGCCCAGGCGCACGCCGCCGGACACGGCGTACTTCAGGATGCCCTTGGAGATGTTGTTGGCCGCGTACATGGCCATCATCTCGCCGGACATGACGATGTAGATTTCCTGCGCCTTGTTCTCGCGGATAGGCATGGCGAAGCCGCCGCACACCACGTCGCCCAGCACGTCATAGGAAACGTAGTCGATGTCTTCATAGGCGCCGTTCTCCTCCAGGAAATTGATGGAGGTGATGACGCCGCGGCCGGCGCAGCCCACGCCCGGCTCCGGACCGCCGGATTCCACGCAGCGGATGTCCTGGTAGCCGACCTTCATGACATCCTCGATCTCCAGATCCTCCACGCTGCCGGCGGCGGCGGCCAGGCTGAGGATGGTGTCCTGGGCCTTGGCGTGCAGGATGAGGCGGGTGGAATCCGCCTTGGGATCGCAGCCGACGATTAGGATGCGGTGGCCCATTTCAGCCAGGGCCGCCAGGGTGTTCTGGGAGGTGGTGGACTTGCCGATGCCACCCTTGCCGTAAAACGCGATCTGTCGCAGTGCCGACATTCAAGGTCTCCTTGAACCGATTGTTGAGCCGATTGCCAATGCCCCGGTTGAGGTCGGGGCGATCCTCGTTCGCAGAAGCTGGCCCGCGGATTTCGGGAAGGAGCACATCGCTCGACAACGCGTAGGCGTGCACTCAGCCCTCACTAGCCGACCGGTATTTCAGCAACCGGTGTGCCAAGTGGAGGATTTATGATAAGCTGTTGATATTATTATACTTGTACCGACTGCCACGCCCCCGACAAAGATGTGCCGAACCCGACAGGCGGTGTGCGGCTGTCGCAAACGGAACAAGCCCACCGCCGCCCGTCCGTGCGGGAAAAGCCCGGCCCCGCTGCTTCCCTGGGCCATGAGCGCCTGCGGAACGGAAATTGCTGTGGACACCCCAATGCCCGGGACGGGGCAGCCCATCATTGGAAAGGGCGTGCCATGCAGATTGGGGTCGAGACCGCCAAGGCCGTGGACCAACGGCGGGTTTTCGTCGTGGACCAGGATGAGATCACCCGCGCCGCCTTGCAGTTCATGCTGCATGACGAGATCGAGGCGCATGAACTGGCGACGCCGGAGGAGGCCTACGCCAAGGGCGTGGACTGGCTGAAACCCGACGTGGTGCTGCTGGGTGCCGCCTTCCTGGCGGAACGGGGCGTGGGCCTGGTGGGCGACCTGCTGCGCACCTTCCCCGGCGTGCGGGTGCTGATCGTCTGCGCCAAAGCGGAGGAAGCGCTGGCGCTACAAGCCCTGGCCGCAGGCGCCCACGGCGCGCTGGTCAAGCCGCTGGCCCTGGCCGACGTGCGCCGCAAGGTGGACACGGTGCTGGGCCGCATCGGCGGCGCCGCCCTGGTGCAACTGGTATGAGCACCATTGTCTTCTATGAAAAGCCCGGCTGCCGCACCAACGCCCGCCAGCGCCGGGCGCTGGAGGCGGCGGGGCATACGGTGCTGGTCCGCGACCTGCTGGCCGAGCCCTGGACGGCGGAACGGCTGCGCGATTTCCTCGGCCACGCGCCCGTCGCCACCTGGTTCAACCCGGCGGCACCCGCCGTGAAGGCGGGAACCGTCGATCCCGCCGTCCTGGACGCGGCCACAGCCCTGAACCTCATGGTGGCCGATCCG
This sequence comes from Nitrospirillum amazonense, assembly GCF_007828035.1. Classification (GTDB taxonomy): domain Bacteria; phylum Pseudomonadota; class Alphaproteobacteria; order Azospirillales; family Azospirillaceae; genus Nitrospirillum; species Nitrospirillum amazonense. The sequence continues at coordinate 332,010 of NZ_VITV01000008.1, forward strand.
CTGCTGATCCGCCGGCCGCTGGCGGAGGTGGACGGCCTGCGCCATGCCGGGTTCGAGAGCTTGCGCGACTGGTTGGGCCTGGCGGGGGACCTGGAGGCCGTGGCCACCGGCTGCTCCCACCCGCACAGCCCCTGCCCCACCCCCAAGAGCACTGGAACGCCGTGATGACCGATCGTGCGCCTTACGCCATCATCCTAGGCACCAATGAGATCGCCTCCGCCGTAGCGATCCGGCTTCACCAGCAGGGTTACGGCGTGGTCATGTCCCACGACCCGTCGCCCCCCGTCATCCGCCGCAAGATGGCCTTCCACGACGCGCTGTTCGACGACCCGGTGACCCTGGCGGGCATCGCCGCCGAAAGGGTGGACGGTGGCATGGCCGCGGCGGCGGCCCTGGCCCGCCGCCAGGGCGTGGTCATCACCGAACTGGGCCTGCTGGACCTGATCGTCATCCGAACCCTGGATCTGCTGGTCGATGCCCGGCTGCAGAAATACAGCACCACCCCCGACCTGCGCCGCCTGGCCAAGGTCACCGTCGGCCTCGGCCCCGGCTTCACCGCCGGTGAGAATTGCGACTTCGCCATCGAGACCAAGCCCGGCAGACAGGGCGCCCTGGTACGCGAGGGCGCGACGGAACCCGCGGACGGCATCGTCCGGCCCCTGGGCAACCGCGGGGCGGAACGCTTCGCCTATTCCGCCTTCCCCGGCCGCTGGCACACGGCGATGGAGATCGGCTCCCGCGTCTTCAAGGACTATGTCATTGGCTATCTGGGCGCCGCCGCCGTCCAGGCCCCTTTCGACGGCATCCTGCGCGGCGTGGTGCGGGACGGGACGGAGGTGCCCGCCGGCGTCAAGCTGCTGGAGGTCGACCCCCGTGTCCGGGGCGCCGTCTGGGCCGGCGTCGATGACCGCGCCCAGACCATAGCCCAAGCCGTCGGCACGGCACTGACCACGCACATCCGTCCAGTGCCGATCCGCTGAGGCCCCCGCCTTAGGGCGCGCCATGAGGCCGGCAGTGACATATCTTTGAATCGCGTCCGCCGCGTAGCCGCCATCTCCGGACAAGCCAGCCGTGTCAAGAACGCCACCGAAACGCGCCGATACCGTCTACGGCGCCTGGCGTGTCCGGCACGACCTTGCTGGCGGAGGGGATCGCCTGCGGCCTGCATCGTGTGGAACGGTTGATGCGCCAACGGGGACTGCATGCCCGGCCGCGCCGGCGTGATCTTCCCAAGGATGCGGGGAAACGATCCCTCGTCGCCGGCAACATGCTGGATCGGCAGTTCAGCGCCGACGGCCCGAACCAGAAATGGGTGGCGGACTTCACCTACAGCTGGACGGCCGAGGGCGGGCTGTATTAGGCCAGCACGGTCAGCGTCAGCACGGCGTAGCGCGCCAGGCTGGCGAAGAAACCGCGCAACATGGCGTCGAACTGCGGGGTGCGGCCCAGGACGGCCGTGACGATGCGGCTGACCTTGCCCGACAGCCACAGGCCGATCAGCAGGATCAGGATGG
>NZ_VITV01000009.1 GCF_007828035.1 Nitrospirillum amazonense
CTGCTGTACCCCGTCAGGCTGGCGCTGGTGCCATAGGTCTTGCTCGCCCCGCTGGCCGTGATGGTCAACGCCGCCGGGTTCACCGTCAGCGTGCCATCGGCGTAGCTCACCGAGTAATTGCTGAGCCCCGTGCCCGTGGCGCCGCTGGCAACAATGCTGTAGTTGCCTACCGACGCCGCCGTGCCGGACCCGCTGGATGCGAGCGTCACCGCGCTGATGCTGTCGCCGTTCACCAGCCCGCTGCTGCTATAGCCCGTCAGGCTGGCGCTAGTGCCGTAGGTCTTCGTCGCGCCACTGGCCGTGATCGTCAGCGCCGCCGGGGTCACCGTCAGCGTGCCGGAGGACGAGAACTGGTAGACACCGCCGGAATAGCTGGCGCCACCCAGGCCAAGCAGGCTGTAGGAACCAACGGCGGAGCGAGCCTCGCTCGTGGTCCAGACCATGCCGGAGGTGGATAGGCCACTGCCGACGCTGCGGCCCAGCTGATCATAGGCACTGGAGGTGGTCGCCGTGACGGTGGCGGCGCCATAGACGCCGCTACCCGAACCGGTGATCACGATGTAGGGCAGCGACTTCAAAAGCGGATAGGGTGAGCCATTGAACCAATCCGTCGTGCTGAACACGGACTGCGCTATGGGCCCGCTGGTCAGCCAGGCGGTGGTGGCCAAGCCGGTGGCGTCCGCGGCCGTGCCCGTGCCACCACCGATGCCCACGGTCATGCCCGACGTGGTCGTGTCCCAATAGCTGGTGGTCACCGCGTTCTGGTTGTCGCCCAGGAAGGCCCCGACGGAAACCGCGGACGGGCCCGCCGTGACACTGCCGGTGGAGTAGCTGTTGGCGATCAGGCCCTGATTGACGCCCGCCAACCCGCCAATGGCCGTGCCGCCGGCGGTGCCGCTGGCCACGGAGACGTTGACCATGGCGTAGCTGTTGCTGACGGTGCCCGCGACCTGGCCAACCAGGCCGCCGATGTTCAGCACACCGCTGCCAGCGGAGATGGTGCCGGTGGCGAAGCTGCCGGACAGAAAGCCGGAATTGATGCCCACCAGGCCGCCCACCTGCTGCGCGGCGAAGCCGACCTGAAGGGTGACGGCGGCACCGCTGTTCACCACGGTGCCGCTCATGAATCCGAACAGGCCGCCCATGTAGGAGACCGCCCCGGAGGCGATGAGGGTGCCACTGGCATAGACATTGCTGACGGTCGCGACGCTTTCGCCCGCGACGATGCCGACGTCGTTGGGGGCGTCGACGTTGATGCGGGCACCCAGTACGCTCAAATTGCGAATGGTGCCGTTGTTGTAGCTGATCAGGCCGACGTTGTTGGAAACGGTGTTGTTGATGGTGAGGCCGACGATGCTGTGGCCAAAGCCATCGAACGTGCCGTTGAACAAGGTCGGGCTGTTGTTCGAGTTGGCGGTATTGAGGCCCAGGGGCACGAAGCCGGCGGAACTCCACAGGCCACCGGCCTGTGCCAGCTCACCCATCGTGATGTTGGCGCCCAGGATATAGTTGGCCGTCATGGCCAGGTTGATCAGCTGCAACTCGTGGGCGTTGTTGATGACCGTGCCGTATTCCATGCGCAGCAGCGGGCGGGTGTAGCCGCTGACCATGTACCAGGTGTTGGCGAGGTCGAAACCGCTGTAGGTAGCCGACGCGTAGGCCGCGGTGCCGCTGACGTTGGTGGCGCTGAACGTCCCCGTCCCGCCGCCATAGCCTACGGTCTGGCCGCTGCTGGCGCCATCCCAATAGGCGCCCGCGACCAAACCGTCATTGCCGCCGGCGAACGCCCCAATGGACCCCACGCCGGTCCCTGCCGTCACCACGCCGCTGGCATAGGCCAGGGAAACCCGGCCGGCGTTATATCCCACCAGCCCGCCCACGTCCGCCGCGTTGGCGCCGGCGGTGACGTCGGCGGTGGCATAGGCCACGCTGATGGTGCCGGTGTTCCCGCCGACCAACCCGCCCACATACTGGGCGCCGCTGCCGGCCGTGACGGTGCCGGTGGCATAGGCGCTGAGGATGGTGCCGGCGTTGCTGCCGGCCAGTAGCGCGACGTTGCCGCCGCCGCCCACCACCGTGCCGTTGTAGACACCCACGCTCTGCACGACGCCGCCTGTGCCGATGGCGCTGAACAGCGCCATGTTGCTGGCCGCGGCGTTGGCCATGACCAGGTTGTTGACGGCATGGCCCTGGCCGTTCAGCGTGCCCGTGAAACTGCCTGGGCTGGCGTTGTTGCCACTGGTGCTGAAGCCGATGGGCAGGAAGCCGGTGGCCGTCGCCCACAAGCCGGCCGTGCTGGTGGCTTCACTGACGTCAATATCGCGCCCCAGCGTGTAGGTCGCCGTCAGGTCCAGGTTCACCAGTTCCAACTGGTGGGCGTTCACGACGGTGGTGTTGTACTCCGCCCTCAGGAAGGGCCGGGTGTAGCCATCGACCATGTACCAGACGCTGGTGAAGTCGAAGGCCGCGTAGGTGGCGCTGAGATAAACCGAGGAGCCGCTGATGCCCGTGACCGAGGCGCTGCCGGTATTGGCGCCATAGCCCACGGTCAGGCCGGTGGTGCCCGTGTCCCAATAGCCCGACACCGCGCCGTCGTTCTGGCCCACCAGGCCGCCTATCACGGTGGTGCCCTGGCCCGCGAGGACGCTGCCCGTGGCATAGGTCGCAGTGATGGTTCCGGTGTTGGCGCCGGCCAGGCCGCCCACGGCGGTGCCGGCGCTGCCGACCAGGATGCTGCCAATGGCGTAGGCGCCGGTCACCTGACCGGCGTTGGCGCCGACCAGGCCGCCGACATCCACCGCGCCGGCACCGGCGATGATCGAGGCGGTGCCGTAGCCGCCGTTGACGACGCCCGCGGTAGTGACGGTTCCGGCCAGGCCACCGACATACTGCGCGGCGCTGCCGACGGTAACGGTGCCGCCGCCATAACTGGCCGTGACCAGCCCCGCCTCATACCCGACCAGGCCGCCGACGGCCTGCGCCCCGCTGCCCACCTGGACGATGCCGATACCGTCGCTGGCGCTGATGGTCCCGGCGTCATAGCCCACGGCGCCGCCTACGGACTGCGCGCCATCACCGACAATGACGGCACTGATGGCGTGGCTGTTGGCGACGGTGGCGCTGTTGTAGCCGACGATGCCACCCACACTCTGGGCCGCCACGGCCGACACGGTGCCGCCCGTGTACGCCGCCGTGATGAGACCGGCATTCACGCCGGCGACCCCGCCGAGGCGCTGGGCGCCCGACGCCGCCAGAATCGTGCCGTTGGTCTGGACGCCGCTGATGGTGCCGCTGTTCTGCCCGGCGACCAGGCCGACGCCGCTGACGGCGCCGACGCTGATCCTGGCGTTCGTCAGCGTCAGGTTGGTGACCGTGCCGCCGGCACCGATGTCGCTGAACAGGCCGATGTTGTCGCTGGCGGCACTGACAATGGTCATGCCACTGATGCTGTAGCCTCGGCCGTTCAGCGTGCCGGTAAAAGCGGTGGGGCTGGCGTTGCCGCCGGCGGACGTGATGCCGATGGGGGCGAAGCCGGTGGCCGTGTTCCACAAGCCCGAAGTCAGCGCCAACTCCGCCATCGTGATGTTGGCGCCCAGGACGTAGCTTCCGCCCGGGTTGGCGCCCATCAGTTCAAGCTGGTGGGCGTTGATGATGGTGGTCCGGGCTTCCGCCTTCAGGAAGGGCCGGGTATAGCCGTCCACCATGTACCAGGTGGAGGTGAAGTCGAAACCGCTGTAGGTCGCGGAGGCATAGGCGGCGGTGCCACTGACCCCCGTGGCGGAAAAAGAGCCGGCCGAACTGGTCCCATAGGCGTTCGTCTGGTTGGTGGAGACCGTGTCCCAGAAGCTGGTCATCACCGTGCCGGAGGTCATCCTGCCGACCAGACCGCCCACGCTGACGCCCGCTGCCGCTGACACCGACCCGCTGGCCCAGCTCTGGGCGATCGTGGGGATGACGGTGCCGCTGACGGCGTTCTCGCCCACCAGGCCACCAACGCCGTTGGATAGGGTACCGGCCCTGACGGCCCCCGTCGCGTAGGCGCCCCTGATCAGGCTGCCATAGTTGCGACCGGCGAGGCCGCCGATATCAGTGCCCGCCGTGCCGGCGATGACCGTGCCGGTGGCATAGCTGCCCAGCACGGATGAGGAGGTGAGGTTGAATGCCTCCGACGCCCCGACCAAGCCGCCGACGTAGAAGGCGGTCCGGCCAACCGACACCGTGCCGGTGGCATAGCTGCCGCTGATGATGCCGTTCTGCTCGTGGCCGAGCAGCCCGCCGATATACTGCGCCATGGTGCCGACACCCGTGGCCGCCCCGACCGACAGGTTGCCCGTGGCGTAGCTGTCGGCGATGAGCGCGGACGCCGAACCGGCCGTGGTTTGGGAGTTCACCCCGACCAAGCCACCGAAATACTGGTTGCCGGTGCCGGTGGCGGTGATCGTTCCGGTGGCATAACTACCGCTGACGGTGCCTGAGTTGGAACCGACCAGGCCACCGATGCGCGCCGCGGCACTCGACAGCAGTATATTGCCGGTGGCGTAGCTGCCCAGGATTGAGCCAAAGGTGTTGACGCCGACCAAGCCGCCGACATATTGCGCGCCGCTGCTGCCGGTGCTGACGCCGCCGGTGGCGTAGGAATTGACCAGCGTCATGGTATTGGCGTCGCCCACCAACCCGCCGATACGCTGGTTGAAGGAGGAGAGGCTGAAGCCGCCAGTGGCATAGCTGCCGCTGATATAGGACTGGGCCGAGACCTGCCCCGCCAGGCCGCCGACCGCCGTCACCGACAGGCCGTTCAGGAAGCTGACACCGGAATAACTGTTCAGGATGGTGCCGCCCGACATATAGCCGACCAGCCCCCCCACGCCCGTGGTCTTGGAGACAAAGACCACGCCGGTGGCGTAGCTGTTGGTGACGGTGCCGGATAACTTGCCGGCCAGCATGCCCCAGCCGGTGACCTGGGTCCCCGACGAGGAGTTGATCATCGTGCCGTTCACCAGCCCCAGGTTGGCGACCGAGCCGGCGGGACCGATGCTGGAGAACAGACCGACGCCGTGGGATGTGGTCGCCCTCAGGGTCAGATTGCTGATGGTGTAGCCCTGGCCGTCCAGCGAACCGGTGAAGACCGTGGGGGAGGCATTGCCCCCCACCGTCGTGAACCCGATGGGGGTGAAGCCGCTGGTGGACCAAAGACCGCCCTGGACAGTGGTGCCGCTCATGTCCAGGTTTTTACCCAGGACATAGGATGCCGTCGGGTCCACGCCCATCAGCTGCAGCTGATGGGCGTTGGTGATGGTGGTGGCGTATTCGCTGCGCAGGAACGGGCGGGTCCGGCCGTCGACCTCATACCAGTCGTTGCTGAAATCAAAGCCGACATAAGTGGCGGTGGTCAGCGTGTTCGCGGCGATGGCCGTGGCGGACACCGTGCCGGTATTGCTGCCGTAGGCCACGGACAGGCCGCTGGTCGCCGTGTCCCAGAAGCCGACCGTCACCAGGCCGGCATTGGAACCGACGAAGCCGCCGATGTTGGTGGTGCCGGCGCCGGCGGTGATGGACCCGGTGGCATAGGCGGCGCTGATGGTGCCGGCGTTATAGCCGGCCAGGCCCCCCACGCTGTCGGACGTGGTGCCAACCGACATGGGGCCGATGGCATAGACGGCACTGACGGTGTTGGCGGTGTCGCCATATCCCAGCAGGCCGCCGACATACTGAACCCCGCCGCCGGCGGAGATGGTCTCACTGGCGTAGCTCTGGGTGATCAGCGCGTCGCTGTAGCCGACCAGGCCTCCCACGCGGTTGCCACCGTCGCCAACGGTCAGACTGCTGTCGGCGTAGCTGCCGGAAACCGTGCCGCCGCCGACCCAGCCGGCCAGGCCGCCAACCGCCGTGGCGGCCGAGCCGGCCGTGACGGCACCGGAGACGGAGCTGTTGGCGATGAGACCCGCCGTTTGGGCGCCCACCAGCCCGCCCACGTTGGACACGCCGCTGCCGACGGAAACGATCACGGCGGCGGAGGAAGCCGTGACGGTGCCGCTGTTGCCGCCAATCAGGCCGCCCACGGCGCTGGCGCCATCGCCGGCGGTAACGGTGCCGGAGGCGGCGACATTGCGCACCGTGCCCTGGTTCTGGCCGGCCAGAAGGCCAAGGTTGGCGCCCGTGCCGCCAAACAGCTTTCCGCCGGACAGCGTCAGGTTCTGCACCAGGCCGCCACCGCCGATGACGCTGAGCAGACCCAGGTTGCCTGCACTACCCCCGGCGGCATTGACGGTCAGGCCGGTGATCGTGTGCCCAAGCCCCTCCAGCGTGCCGGTGAAGGCGGTGGGCGACGCGTTGTTGCCCGTGGCGCTGTAGCCGATGGGCGTCCACGCGCCGGTCAGCGCCAGGTCGCTGGTCAGCGCGTAATTGCCGCTGCCAGTGATGGCGGCCAGGGCCGCCGCCGACGTGACCAGGGTATAGGCCGTGCTGTTGACCGTCAGGCTGGTGGTCAGCGACACCGGGGCGGCGACCCGGAACACCCCGCCGCTGCCGCCGTCGTTGGTCAGAACCACCAGGCTGGTGCCCGACAGGGCGGCGTTGATGGATACGCCGTGATAGGCGTCCAGCGTCAGGCTGTTGGCCGAGGACCAGGTGATGCCGGCATTGACCGCGATGTCGCCCAGGCCGCTGGCCTTGGTGACCCCGCCGGCGGTGACGCCGGTGTACCCCACGCTGGTGTTGGTGGTCTGCAACGTGACGCTGCCGCTGGCCAGCGCCGTCTGGATGGCGGCGGCATAGGCGGCGTTCACCGTCAGGTCGACGGGGTCCAGCAGCCAGGTGCCGCCCTTGCCCTTGGGCGCCCCCACATCCACCGTCGCCCCATCGAAGGCCAGCGTGTGGCCGGATGTCTCAATGGCGCCGCCGTCGCCCCACAAGCTGCCACCCCGGGCCAGCAGGACACCGTGGGCGGCGGTGTCCTGGCTGTTGACCGTGACCGACCCGCCCTTGCCTTTCTCCGTGGCCGAAGCGTCGATGCGGCTGGCGGCATCCACGGTGACGGAGGCCGTCTCCGCCGTTCCCACCGCGACCGTGCCGCCGCCGGTGGCGCCCTTGGCGCTCAGCGTGGCGCCCTGCAGGGTGATGGGGCCGTTGGCGTCCAGGACCAGCTTGCCGCCCTCGCGGGTGAGGGAGTCGGCCTCGATAACGCCGGTGGCCTTGATGACGCCGCCGGCCAGGATGTTCAGTGCCTGGGCCGTGAGGTAGACGGTGCCGCCGGGCGCCCGGATGATGCCGCCCGCCTCGATCTGCGCCTCGACCGTGGCGGGATCCACCTTGAGGGGCGCGCCGCCGTCCGGCGTCAGCGTGACGGTCTCACCCGCCGCCAGGACCACGGACCCCAGTTGCGCCTGGATCAGGCCCAGGTTTCGGATCTGCGCCGCTAGCAGCACCACCGAGCCATTACGGGCGGTGATAGTGCCGCCATTGACCACCGAGCCGGTGGCCGATCCCCGGTTGAAAACCAGCCGGCCCTTCTGGAAATCCTCATCCGCGATGTCCATGGTCGACGCGACCAGGCCGCCCACGTCCACCGTGGCGCCACCGCCAAAGACCACGCCGCCGGGATTGACCAGGATGACCGTGCCGGGCGCCTTGATCGCGCCCTCGATCAAGGAGGGATCGCCGCCGCGTACGCGGTTCAGCGTCATGGCCGAGCTGTTGGGCTGCTGGAAATTCACCGTGGCGCCGGCGCCCACGTTGAACTGCTGCCAACTGATGATGGCCTTGTCCGTCGATTGGGTGACGGTCATCACCGGACCGGTGGAACTGATGCCCGCCGTGCCGGCCTGGACCTGTCCACCCGTAGGCAATGTGCCCGGTGCCGGCGTGCCCGCCATGGCCGGCAGGGTCAGCGCCTGCATCACCGACAGCACGGCGGTGCATCCCAGCAGCCTGGCGCGCAGGGGAAGGCGGAACGGAAGCGCGGAGCGGCTGGCCATTATTCCTCCTCGGCCCCCTAGACCGACAATACCACTTGCATCCAGGCCCGCAGTTCGCGCCGCCGGCCATCCAGATCCAGGTTTTGGGCGGTGCGCCCAGCGTCGGAACCGATGCGGTGGGCGACGGTGGCCTTCATCTGCACGTTGCCGGCCGGCGTCCACTGAACGCTGGCGCCAACCCCCTGCAGGAAGTAGTGGTTGTGCGGCGAGCCCACACCCTCCCAGCCGCCCCAGGTTTCCTTGTGCTGCTCCACCCAGCCGCCGTCCCAGAAGGCGGAAAAGCGGATACTGGTGGACACCTGCTGCCCCACCTCCAGGTTCAGCATGGCACCCTGGTCGCCGCCGCCCTGGTTCAGGGGATAGGCCCGCACGCCGGTGGGCCCACCCAGGGAAAACTGTTCGGAACTGTTGAGGTTCTTGGACGCGACCTGCGCCGCCAGGGTGGCCAGCATGTCCCCGCCCCGCCACAGGGCCTGGGCACGGCTGACCGACGCGCTGGCCTTGACATAGTGGCCCTGGGTGCGGGCGGTGGCCTGATCGATGGCCTGGTTGGCAGCGTTGTGCGAAAGGTCGACGTTGCCCGCCTTGACCTGCACATCGAAGGTGAAGGCGCCGCCACCCTGCCAATCATCGCGCATCAGCCGGTGGGCGGCCAAGGTCAACGCACCCAGCCTGTTGGACGCCGTAACCACGTCGGCCAACTTGTCGCTGGTCCATTTATGCTCCAGACCGAACGCCAGGTTCACCGGTGCCGCGGAGCTGCGCAGCGCCAGCCAGCGCAGGGTCAGGGCGGCCGTTTGCGCGTCACCGGCCGGCGTGCTGGCGTTGATGTCTTCCGGCACGTCGTATTGCAGCACTGCGCCGCTAGCCTCCAGCCACAGGCCTTCGTGCCAGATGGGCGCCCCGACCAGCATCTGGCCGTATTTCGACGACTGGCTGGCCTGGCCGGTGACGGCAACTTGGTCGCCGATGCCCGCCGCGTCCGTCATGGTGACGATGGCCAGGCCGCGCGTGCCGCCGATTTCACGCGGTGCGTTGTTGTCGACCAGAGCGGTGGCCGTCAGCAGCGGCGGCTCACGCATCTTGAGGTGGACGTCGGTCGTCCCCTCCTCCGCGCCGGCATCCAGCACGCCCAGCGCCTGCATGCCCGGGATCAGGCCCAGGTTGGACACGCCGGTGGCGACCGCGCTGGGCCGCAGCGGATCGCCTTGCGGGTTCTGGGCGAAGATGAAATCCGCCGCCTGGTCGGCATCCAGGCGGACGTCGCTGGAGGGGTCGACGAGCACCCGCCCCATGCGCGCTTCCAGCACCTGGATGGTGACGACCCCGCCTTCCAGGTCCTGGCGCGGCAGGACGGCACGGGCCAGCAGGTCGTGCTGCGCGTAATAGCGGCTAATGCGGGCCGCCGCCTCACGCAGATCGCCCAAGGTGCAGTCGCGCCCGACATAGGACGTCAACTGATCCCGCAATTCAGCTTCGGGAATGAGGGTGGCGATGATGTGAAAGCCGGTGACGTGCACCGTCTCACCCGCCTTCAGGAATTCACCCTCGGCGGTGGGGGGCGCCAGATCGGGCAGAGCGGGGGCCTGCGGTGCTGCGCGCGGAATGTTGCGCTCAACATCGCGCAGGATCTGGCCGGCATCCTGAGCGTGAGACCGCTTGGCCATCGCCAAGGGAACCAGGGCCGTCGCGGCAAGCAACGTTCTCAGTATCCGCAACTTGGCACCAAAATCTGATGAATATTATCGCTTGAGACCATAGGCCAGGTATCTTAATTAAACGTTTACGAGAATGATATTTCGCGGAAAATGCTTGCAAAATCCACTATATGTGGGTCTCCGCCCGGCGCAAGCGCCGTCCTTACCTCTATCCCTAAGGTTAGGAACAAACACCGGAACCGAAGCGGCTCCGTGACAAATTAATTTCGCCCGGCCAAAGGCCGCAGCGAGACGAACACCAAGGGCCGTGCTTCCTATTGCCCGACCGATCAAACACCAATCAATTCCGCTGATTTCGTAAAGCCCATGCCTTCATGGCGCCGCCGCGACTCGCAGTTAGCGAATTCTCAAGCAGATTTGCAGCCTTTATAGGACACGGGACGAGCGCCCGGCACGCGCAAATGCCAGGGCGGCCGGGGCGGGCTGACGGTCGGCGTAAGTGCCGCAGGGGTCAGACCGTTCGGACAGCCATCAAGAGCAAGGCCACAAAGAGGCCGAGGGGCACCAGGTGGGAGAATTCGCGGTGACGGACGGTGGTGACGACCGCCGCCACGATGACGATCAGCCCCAAGATAAGACCGGCGCGCCGAAGGTCCGGCAGGGCGATCAGGGCGGCGATCACGATCTCGAGGGCACCGGTCACCCGGCACCACCATCCTGGATATCCCCAGCGGATGAAACTCATCCGTGTCGCGGCCGTGCCGATGATGTTGAACAGCCCCGCGCCGAGGAAGGCCGCGACCAGAACCCATGTTGCCAAATCTCCATTGGAAGCGTGGGCAGCATCTCAGGCCACTCCCGCAAGCAGCGCAACCGACGCCAGGATCATCAGCGCCGCGGTCAGGCCATGGACGCCGAAGGCCCTTCTGGTCGAACCCTTGGCCGCGAGAATGAGCGCCATGTCGCCCAGCGGGATCATCGCCTCAACCAACAGGGCGAGGCCGACCATCCACGGGCCGCCCCACACCATCAGGGCCAGGACGACCGCCCCGGAAGCGATGTCGCGCACGCCCTTGAGACGAAGCCACCAGGCGATGTTCACCCCGTCCCCGGGAAGCGGCAAACCGAAGCTTCGGGTCGCCGTCCGGGGAACCCAAAGATACATGACGCCGATCGCGATGATCCCGAAGGCCGCCAACAGCGCCACGGCGATAGAGAGTTCGAACATGTCCACCTCCTATGTCTCATCGGTATATAAACTAGCATTGCTAGATTTTCAAGCTTCATTATATATGGCTGCCGAACACGGCGCCGGAGGCGGAATTGGGTATCGCAGAGAGAAAAGGCAGGGAGCGGGCGGAGCGCGAGCAGCGCATCACGGCGGCGGCACGCCTGATCGCAGAAAGCGAAGGCTGGAGCGCGGTCACAATCCGGCGCCTGGCGGAGGAGATCGAGTACAGCCAGCCGGTCCTCTACTCTCACTTTGAAAACAGGGACGCCATCGTGGCGGCCATCGCCGTCCAAGGGTTCGGCGAGCTCGCGGCAGCCCTGCGGGAGGCGGTACTGGGGTCAACCAATCACTGGAAGGCGCTTGAGAGCGTCGCCATGGCGTACCTTGCCTTCGCCCGCGAGCACCCGGCCCTTTACGAGGCAATGTTCACCCTGCCGACCGGGCTGCGCTTCGCAGAGGCCGACACCAAGCCGGAGTTGAAGGACGCCTTCATGGCGCTGGCGGCCGCAGTCGGGCCGGCAAGGGCCGATGTCGAGGTCGCGACCGAGACGTTCTGGGCGGCGCTCCACGGGCTGGCGGATCTGGAGCGTTCCGGCCGGATCAGACAGGGCGCCCGAGAAGCGCGCGTCAGGCTTGTCATCAGCTGCCTGATTGAGCCGTGAGAACCCGCCAATTGGCGCCGCCATCCCCCCGCCCTGCCCTTCTGCGGCGTTGGACCGCCACGACCGGGCCGGGAGCTGGATTAAGGGCGCCGGCACCTTCCTGATATATAATTTTCATTTAGTGATAAATGAATGAACTTGACCAGCTGGCGCCCGCGCTGTAGGTGGTTCTCATTCCCAACCCCATTCGAGCGCACCAAAGATGAGAAGGGGTCGAGGAAGGGCTTCCCGAGAGGCGTTGTCGCTATGTCAAAAGATGGTATCGCACTGAGTTCCATTCTGGCCCACCACGCGCGCCAGTCGCCCGGCAGAGCCGCGCTGGTCCTGGAAGGCGTTACCGTTCCTTATGACGAACTGGACGCACGCTCGAACGCGCGCGCCCGCCTGCTGGCGGCGCAAGGCGTCAACCCAGGCGATTTTGTCACGGTGGCGCTGCCCAATGGGCTCGACTTCTATGAGACCACCTTCGCCATCTGGAAACTGGGCGCCATCCCCAATATCGTGTCGGCCAAGCTTCCGCGGCTGGAAATGGACGCGATCCTTGACATCGTCCGCCCCCGGCTGGTCGTCGGCCATTTGTCCCAGGCCGGGATCCCGGTGCTGGCTCCCGGCCTGGGTGCGGCCCTGGACCGATATTCGGCTGATCCACTGCCGGAAGTGGTTTCACCCCATTGGAAGGCGATGACCAGCGGCGGGTCCACCGGACGGCCTAAGGTGATCGTCGATGCCATGCCGGCGCGCTGGAACCCGGAAGAGGGCTTCCTGTGCCAGCTTCCCGGCGATATCGTCCTGAATCCCGGGCCACTCTATCACAACGCCCCCTTCCACTGTATTTTCACCGGCTTGTTCGTCGGCGGCACCATTGTCGAGATGGGCCGGTTCGATGCGCTGCGCGCGCTGGAGCTCATTGAGGCCCACGGCGTGACCTGGGTGACCATGGTACCCACCATGATGCACCGCATCTGGCGCCTGGGCCCGGAAACCCTGCCGCGTTTCACCCTGCCCAGCCTGCGTATGATGCTGCACATGGCCGCCCCCTGCGCCGCCTGGCTGAAGGAAGCGTGGATCGGCTGGCTGGGCGGCGAGCGGGTGTGGGAGTACTACGGCACGACCGAGGGCATCGGATCGACCATGATCTCCGGCACGGACTGGCTGGCGCATCCTGGCTCCGTCGGCCAGGTGCGCGAGGGGTATGAGCTGGCCATCCTGGATGCCGACGGGCACCGCCGCCGTCCTGGCGAGGTGGGCGAAATCTATTTCCGGCCACAAGGCGGCCCAGGGTCGACCTATCATTATCTGGGCAGCCCGTCCCGGCGCATCGGGGACTGGGAGTCAACCGGCGACCTCGGGTCCGTGGACCAGGATGGCTATCTTTACCTATCCGACCGCCGCAACGACCTGATCATCTCCGGCGGCGCCAACATCTATCCGGCGGAGGTCGAGGCGGCATTGGACGCGCATCCGGCGGTGCGGACCAGCGCCGTGGTCGGGCTGCCCGACGAGGATTGGGGCGCCCGTGTCCACGCCATCGTCCAGCCCGTCGAGGGTGCGGATCTCAACGACGCGGACCTCCTGGATTTCGTGGCCGAACGGCTGGCGCGCTTCAAGCTGCCCAAGAGCATCGAGTTCACCAGCGAACCCTTGCGGGATGAGGCGGGAAAGGTGCGCCGAGCCGCCCTTCGCGACGCGCGGCTGGGTGGAACGCCTCCCCGTCCCGACTAGCCTACTTCGCGCGCTTGTACAGGGCCTCGAAGCCGCCCGCCATGAAGGTCACGAAGCGCTGGCGAGCGGCCTCGAAATCCTCGGATGTGCACAAGTTGTCCGACAAGCGGTCGATGCGGCCGGTGCGTGACAGGATCAGCGTGTAGGCGCCGGAGGTGAACTGGAAACTCCAGAACAGATCTTCCGGCGTGGCGTCGGGCAAAGCCTTCTGCAGAAGGCTGATAAGCCGCAGTGCCAGGGGATCGAAATAGGTGTCCATCAATTCCGCGCCATAGCCCGGCGCATTGTTCACCTGCGCGAAGATCCGTCCGAAGTGGCGCCAGCCATCACCCCCGCTGATGTAGATGTCGAACGCCCCTTCATAATAGGCACGCAGTATCCCTTCGACCGTGGGGTGGTCCCCGGCCGCCGCCTCGTAGGCATCCAGCGCCGCGGTGCGGGTGGTGACCGCATATTGCACGCGGCGCTCAAAGACCGCGTCGAACAGCGCCTTCTTGCCGTCGAAGTAATAGTGGATCAGCGCCGGATGGATGCCCATCCTGTCGGCAACATCCTTGATTGTCACCCCGAAGTACCCGAGCTGGGCGAACAGGTCCTCGCTGGTGTCGAGGATCAACTTCATGGTCGCGGCCCGCTGTTCGGCGCGCGTGCGGCGCCTCTCGGGCTTCGGCTCTGCTGCCATAATCTCCGGCCTTCCTGATCGGACGCGTCGGGAAAAGACGTCATCCACCCCTTCATTCAGCAGGGACGATGGGGCGCCCGCCCCGTTCGGTCAAGCGATGACATAGCCCGCGAAACTTTTTCATTTATCACTAAATGAATGAACTTGACGGCCTCCCGGCCATCGGATATCGCTTTGAGAAAGCTATAAATAAACAGGGGAGGGAACGCATGCTTGGGACCTGGAAAGCCGCCCGGCGCATCGCGCTGTCCGGCACATCGCTCGTTGCCGTGGCGTTTTTCGCGGCCGGCCCCGCGTGGGCCCAGACGTCGGCCGCGCCGGCGGACACGCCCGCCGCGACATCGGGCGGCGAACTGGAAGAGATCATCGTCACGGGATCGAGAATCCGCGGTGTCCCACCGGTCGGCTCCAACCTCATCAGCGTCTCGAATGAGGACATCAAGACCATCGGCGCCACGACGACGGCGGACCTGCTGGCCACCGTGCCGCAGCTGAACAGCTTCAACACCGCACCCCGGGCCAGCAGTGCCGGCTTCGGCCCCTTCGCGCCGGGCCTGCGCGGCCTGCCGTCCAGCGCCACGCTGACGCTGATGAACGGCCACCGCCTGGCCAGCGCCGCGGCCAACGACACGGGCCCCGACTACCCCAACATCCCCAGCCTGGCGCTGGAACGGGTGGAGGTCGTGCCCGATGGCGCCTCATCGGTCTACGGCTCGGACGCCATCGCCGGCGTGGTCAACTTCATCACCCGCCAGCACTATTCCGGCGCAGAGGCCGATATCCGCTACGGCATGTCCGACGGCTATCACTCGGTGTCGGCCAGCGGCGTGATTGGCCGGACTTGGGCCACAGGGTCCTTCCTGGCGGCTTACGAGTTCATGCGGAATACCAATATCACCGGCAGTGAGCGGGACTATCGCGTCCAGGACTTCCGGCCTTCCGGCGGTGTCGATACCCGGTCGTACAATTGCCCCGCCGCCAACGTGGTGATCCCGCAGACCGGCGCGCTAACCTACGCGGCGCCCAACTTCGCGCCCGGCAAGATCAATTACTGCGACACCAACGCCGCGGTCGATCTGCTTCCCCGGTCACGCCTGCACAGCGGCTTCCTGACCGGCCGGCAGGAATTGGGCGAGCGTGTCACCGTGTGGGCCGATCTGCTGTATTCGGACCGCATGGACATCATCCAGGCGGCCCCGCCGGTGGAGACGCTGACCATCACCAGCGCCAACCCCTACTTCGTGGCGCCGCCCGGCACCGGGGCGACGGTGGAAACCGTGCTGTTCCGCACCGACAACCTGTTCGGCGCCGACCATGTCAACAACACCGACAATACCCGGGTGGGCAATTCTTCGGTGGGCGTCGACGTGCAACTGCCCGCCGATTTGAACCTGAGCGTCTACGGCACCTTCGACTGGGCGACCAACGACGCCTTCATCCCCGGCGTCAATCCCGGGGCCCTGGCCGTGGCGGCGGCGGGAACGACGACGGCCACGGCCCTGGACCCTTTCGGCCAGCGCACCGCCCCCGGCGTCGCCGCCGCCATTACCACCTACCCCACCACCGTCACCGTCACCCAGCACACCAACCTGGGCGCCCTGAAGCTGGATGGGCCACTGTTCGATCTGCCGGGCGGCCCGCTGAAGTTTGCGGCCGGCGGCGAATTCCGCAACGAGACCTTCACCCAGCGGGGCTACGTCGGCGCCGCACCAGTGCCCGAGGATCTCGATCGGGACATTTATTCCGCCTTCGGCGAAATCTTCGCGCCCATCGTGGGCGCCGGCAATGAGGCGCCGCTGCTGCATCGCCTGTCGCTGTCGGTATCCGGCCGCTACGACCACTACAGCGACTTCGGATCCACCAGCAATCCCAAGGTCGGGATCAACTGGGACCCGGTGGAAGACCTGACCATCCGGGGCTCCTACGGCAAATCTTTCCGGGCGCCGGGCATGCGTCAGGTGGGGGCCACCGTGGGCGCCTACTACCTCGACGCCGCCAGCGCCGCCGTCCTGGCCCGCGACCCGTCGCGGGGGGCGGCACAGGTCAATACCGTCTACCTGGCGGGCGGTAACCGCGACCTGCAGCCCGAGACAGCCCGCACTTATTCCATGGGCGTCGACTGGCAACCGCACTTCCTGCCGGACTTCCGCGCCAGCGCCACCTTCTATGACATCAAGTTCGACGGCGCGATCGGCGTCCCGCCGGCGTCGCTGGTCTTCACCGACCCGACATTCGCGTCCGTTGTCTACCGCAACCCCACCCCGGCGCAGCTGGCCAAGCTGCTGGGGGCGGCCACACCGGTCAACCTGCCCAATCCCCTGCCCCAGATCGGCAACCTGCTGGACGAGCGCCTGGGCAATTTCGGCAGTCGCGCCACCAACGGCCTGGACTTCGATTTCGGCTATCACCGGGACGTGGGCTTCGGCACCGTCTTCGCGGGCCTGGCCGGCAACTACATCCTGAAGTTCGACACGCAGCTGTCGCCCACCGCCCCAGTGTCGGATAGCCTGCGGCTGGGCCTGCCGCAATGGACCTTCCGGGCCTCGCTGGGCGCCACCGTCGGGGCGGTCAGCGTGGTCACCTTCGTCAATTACCAGGACGGCGTGACCAACAGCTTTGCCACCCCCACCGGCACCGGCGTGTACAGCGCCGACCCGTACACGACGGTCGATCTGCGCGTCACCTGGGCCCTGCCGGACAGCGGCATGACCTCGAAGACCGAGCTGGCCTTGCAGATCAACGACCTCTTGGACAAGCGGCCGCCCTACTTCCCCGCGACGGACGGCATCGGCAGCAACTACAATCCTATCGGCCGCTTCGTCGCCCTCAATATCAGAAAAAGCTTCTAGGCAGTTGGGTCACTCTCCCGACGCCGCCGTGGGCCAGCACCCGAGGGCGGCGTCGCAGGGCGGCGTCGCAAGGCGGCATGGGACATCGGCACCGGCCACAGGCACCAGCCATAGGTATAAAGCATGACCATCGTTTCTCCGGCGCCAAAGCCGGTGTCGACTTCGCCCCAAGGCACGGCGCCGCCTGAAGCCCGCGCCTGGTACGTGCTGGCAGCGCTTTGCTTCGTCTACGTGTTGAACTTCCTGGACCGGCAGTTGCTGTCCATCCTGGCCAAGCCCATCCAGGACGACCTGGGCGTCAGCGACGGTCAGCTGGGCCTGATCAGCGGGCTCTACTTCGCCCTGTTCTATTGCTTCATCTCCATCCCCGTGGCCTGGCTGGCCGATCGCACCAACCGGGTGCGGGTGCTGTCCATCGCCTGCGCCTTGTGGAGTGCGGCCACGGTGGCCTGCGGTCTGTCGGCCACGTATCCGCAGCTGGTGCTGGCACGCATGACGGTGGGCGTGGGGGAAGCCGGTGGCGTGCCCCCCTCCTACGCCATCATCACCGATTACTTCCGACCAGGGCGGCGGGGTGCCGCTTTGGGCCTGTTCAACTTGGGCCCGCCCCTGGGCCAGGCGTTGGGCGTCGCCTTCGGCGCCTCCTACAGCTGGCGCCAAGCCTTCCTGGTGCTGGGCATGTTCGGCGTCGCCGCCGCGCTCATCGTCTGGCTGACCATCCGCGAGCCCAAGCGTGGCGGCTTGGACCTGCCGGCATCGGACGCCCTTCCCGCGCAGGCCAGGGCAGGATTCTTGGAAACGGTCGCCATGTTCTTCAAGCGCCCAGCCCTGCTGCTGATGGCGCTGGCCTGCGGGGCGACGCAGTTCGTCACCTACGCCGTCATGAATTTCACGGTCCTGTTCCTGATGCGGGAAAAAGGCATGAGCCTGCAGCAGGTGGCGGTGTATTACGCCCTGCTGATCGGCATTGGAATTTCCATTGGCATGTATACCTCGGGCCGGCTGGTTGACCGGTTCAGCGGCCGTTCCAGGCAAGCCTACGCCCTGGTCCCGGCGCTGGGCCTGGCGGGAGCCGTGCCCCTCTTCGTGGGCTTCGTCTGGGCGCCGGGGTGGCAACTGGCACTGCTGCTGCTGATTGGCCCGACCATCCTCAATTACTTCTTTCTCTCCCCCGCCGTCACCTTGGTGCAGGAGGAGGTGCGACCCAACCAGCGCGTGCTGTCGGGCGCCTTGCTGCTGCTGGTCATGAACCTGATCGGCCTGGGCTTCGGCCCCACCTACCTGGGCGCCGCCAGCGACCACTTCCGGACGGCCCATCCGGGCAATTCCCTGCAACTCGCCTTCTACACCCTTGTCCCCTTCTATTTCCTGGCCATCGCGCTTTTCCTGGCGCTGGCGCGGGTGCTGAAGGCGGAAGCCAACCGGACCGGAGATCACTGATGCGTCTTTTCCTACGCCTGGGCGCTTGCGCCGCAGCCGCCTTGATGTCCCTCGGCGCCCTGGCCGAGGACAATCCCACGGTGCGGGCACCGGCCGGCACCGTGGCGGGCCGCAGCAGCGGCGACCTGAACGTCTTCAAGGGCATTCCTTACGCCAAGCCCCCGGTAGGACCGCTGCGCTGGAAGGCGCCGGAGTCCCTGCCCGCCTGGACGGGCGTGCGCGACGCCGGAGCCCCTGGCCTGGCCTGCGTGCAGCCCAGGGCAGCCGGCACCACCGTCTACACCAGCCCGCCACCGGCGATGGGCGAGGATTGTCTGACCCTGAACATCACGGCGCCCAAGCGGGCGAGGAACGCCCCCGTCCTGGTGTGGATCCACGGCGGCACGCTGCTCAACGGCTATGGCTTCAACGAGATGTATGACGGCGCCGCCCTGGCCCGGCGCGGCGTCATTGTCGTATCCATCAATTACCGGCTGAGCGTCCTCGGCTATATGGCCTATCCCGGTCTGAGCGCGGAGAATCCCGACGGCATTTCCGGCAACTACGGCCTGCTGGACCAGATCGCCGCCCTGCGCTGGATCCACGATAATATCGCCGCCTTCGGCGGTGACGCGGCCAACGTCACGGTGTCCGGCGAGTCCGCCGGTGCGCTGTCGGTCATGTACCTGATGGCGTCGCCCAAGGCGAAGGGCCTGTTCGCCAAAGCGGTGGTGGAGAGCGGCTACATGATCTCCATGCCCGAGCTGAAGCAACCCAACCATGGCGAGTTCGCGGCGGAGGCCATCGGGTCCTACATCGCCGGCCAAGTGGGGGCGACGGATGTGGCGGCCTTGCGCGCCATGGACGCGGAAACGCTGGTGCAAGCGGCAGCCAAGGTCAATTACTTCCCCCTGGGCACGGTGGACGGCAAGGTGCTGACCGGCCAGCTGGTCGACGTGTTCGACAAGGGGGAGCAGGCGCCGGTTCCCATCCTGACCGGGTTCAACAGCGGGGAAATCCGCTCCCTGCGCTGGCTGATCGCCCCGCCGCCGGCCGACGCCAAGGCCTATGAGGCGATGATCCGCGAACGCTACGGCGACCTGGCCGATGAATTCCTGCGGCTCTACCCCGCCACCGGCAAGCTGGAGGAAAGCGAGCTGGCGGCCACCCGCGATGCGCTGTACGGCTGGACGGCCGAGCGGTTGGTGCGGGACCAGACCAGGCTGGGGCAGCCGGGATACCTTTACCTCTTCGACCACGGCTATCCCGCCATGGACGACAAGGGGTTGCACAGCTTCCACGCCTCGGAAATCCCCTATGTCTTCGGCACCATGGCGCATACGCCGTCCTATTGGCCGAAAGCGCCGGACAGTCCGGTCGAACAGCGCCTGACCGCCGCCATGAGCGATTATTGGGCCAGCTTCGCCCGTGACGGGAAACCGGTGGCGGAGGGCGTGCCCGCCTGGCCCGTCTTCGGCAAGGACGAAGGCTACATGGCCTTCACCGACACGGCGCAACCGGGACGCCGGGTGATGCCCGGCATGTATGCGTTGCACGAGGCTACTGTGTGCCGCCGCCGGGCGGCGGGCAACCTGCCCTGGAACTGGAACACCGGTGTCGTGTCGCCCGTGCTGCCCCCACATGCGGAGGGTTGCTGACATGCCGCTGACGGGAGGTGTCACGATCGTCACCGGGGCGGGCAGCGGCGTGGGCCGGCAGCATACCCTGTTCCTGGCCCGACAGGGCGGTGAGGTGAGACCGCCCCCTGGCTGCCCCGTGGCAGCCGGGAGAGGAAAGGTCGGCACCCACCGCGCTCTATCGGGCTAAATTTGACAATATTTTTAGACCCTTGGCTGCTACGCTGCCCCTGTTCCGAACCATCATTGGACCGGTGCCCGTCCTGCCGAGGGGAAATTGGAGATGCAGCCGCCCGTCCTGTCCGCGTCCTCCGCCTCCAACGCCCGCAGCATGGCGGAAACGAATTTCATTTCCGCGACCATCCTGCACTCGCAACTGACGGATGACGGCGAACGGCTGAGCGTCCGGCGCACCACTTGTGACGCCCTGCCCGACGTGGAAATGGCCTACGGTGGCATTGACGCCCACCTGGCGCGGCTTTACCTGCAGCCCACCCCCGCCTGCACCATGCAGCAGGGCCGGCGCATGCTGCAGCTGGCACCCCGCGCGCCCATGGAATGCTCGTTCCGCGACATGCGCGACCCTTGCGTCTGGCGCGTCGTCCATCCCGTGGACATCATCAGTTTCGAACTGCCGCGCGGCGCCATGGCCCATTGGGCCCGGGATGCGGGGCTACGCGGCTTCCACGGGCTGGAATATGAATCCGGCCTGACGATGATCGACGACGTCATTACCCATTTCGGTCTGGCGCTGATGGCGCCGCTGGCAACGCCCGGCCGGGCCCCGGCCTTGTTTGTCGACTATATCCTGAATGCCTTCTGCGCCTATCTGGTGCGCATCATGGGGCGGGAATTGCCCGATGGCTGGCGCCGGGGCGGGCTGGCCCTGTGGCAGGAACGGCGGGCGAAGGAGATGATGGAGGCGGATCTGCGGGCGCCGGTGACGCTGAAGCAACTGGCGGACGCCTGCGGCCTGTCGGCGGCGCACTTCGCCCGCGCCTTCCGCCAGTCGGTGGGGGAACCGCCACACCGCTGGCTGACCCGCCGCCGGATGGAATTCGCCAAGGCATTGCTGACGGCGGGCGAATTGCCCCTGGCCGACATCGCCCTGCGCTGCGGCTTCTCCGACCAGAGCCATTTCACCCAGGTCTTTTCCCGCCTGTGCGGCCAGTCCCCGGGCGTCTGGCGCCGCGCCCATCAGCGGGACGTCGTTCCTGGCCGCCGCCCGGTGTGAAGGGCCCGCCTGGCCGTAGCGCAACCATCGCGTCCCGGTCGCCCCGCGCAGCGGCGGCACCATGACAGCGGAGCGCCGGATGTGGCCGGCTGCCCACACGAACAGGGGATGTGAACTGGGGCGGGCGACACGCGCCTGGTTCTGACAGAGCCGCCATGACGACGCCCAGTCCGAAAAGGCGTACTCAAAACAGATATATGATCCCCGCATTATCCCACTTACCTAAGTTATAGGGCGGCATAGACGGACAGAAGCTGTATCGAACTCTTGGGAACTGCTAGACCATATGAATAGAACGACATGCCAAACCACATCCGCGGAATATCCGTACTTGTAAAATTGGCCCAATAGGGGTGCTCCGGTCGGCGAATCCACGGCAGGGACAGATGCGGCGCCCCCTCAGGGAAGAATAGGGCCCCCGGCCACCCCCGGGGCCGAGCGTCATCAATCCGTGGCCCAGCCGGGCCCACGCCGGGAGGCTTCCTTGCAGCTCCAGCACGACACCGCCGACGCCGTCCCCGTTTCCACCGTGGCGTTGGACAGCCCTCCCCCCGGTGGGGCGGAGCTGTACCAGTTGCTGGAGGCTTTGCAGGCGGTGAAGGTCGGCGACTTCTCCGTCCGTATGTCCGGCAACCATGTCGGTGTCCTAGGCAAGATCGCCGACACCTTCAACGAGATCGTCGCCGCCAACGAACGCATGGCGCAGCAGCTGGAGCGGGTGGGCCAGGTCGTGGGCCGCGAGGGCAAGACGCGCCAGCGCGTGAAGTTCAACCTGTCCAGCGGGTCCTGGGGCGACATGGAAGGGTCGGTCAATTCGCTGATCGACGACCTGTTGTGGCCGACGACGGAAGTGACCCGCGCCATCACCGCCGTGGCGCGCGGCGATCTGCTGCAGACGGTGCCGCTGGATGTGGACGGCCGGCCGCTGCAGGGCGAGTTCCTGCGTTCCGCCACCATCGTCAACACCATGATCAAGCAGCTGAACGTCTTCACCTCGGAAGTGACGCGCGTGGCACGCGAGGTGGGCACCGACGGCAAGCTGGGCGGCCAGGCCCAGGTGCGCGAGGTGACGGGCGTCTGGAAGGACCTGACGGAATCCGTGAACTCCATGGCGTCCAACCTGACGGCCCAGGTGCGCAACATCGCGGAGGTGACCATCGCCGTGGCCAACGGCGACCTGTCCAAGAAGATCACCGTGGACGTGCGCGGCGAGATCCTGCAGCTGAAGGAAGCCATCAACACCATGGTGGACCAGCTGCGGTCCTTTGCGTCGGAAGTGACGCGCGTGGCGCGCGAGGTCGGCACCGATGGCAAGCTGGGCGGCCAAGCCATCGTCCCCGGCGTCGCCGGTACCTGGAAGGACCTGACGGACTCGGTCAACGCCATGTGCGGCAACCTGACCGACCAGGTGCGCAACATCGCCCAGGTGACCACGGCGGTGGCGCGCGGCGACCTGTCGCGCAAGATCACCGTGGACGTGCGCGGTGAAATCCTGGAGCTGAAGAACACCATCAACACCATGGTGGACCAGCTGAACGCCTTCGCCGGCGAGGTGACGCGCGTGGCCCGCGAGGTCGGCACCGAGGGCAAGCTGGGCGGACAGGCGGTGGTGCCCGGCGTGGGCGGCACCTGGAAGGACCTGACCGACAACGTGAACTTCATGGCCGGCAACCTGACGGCCCAGGTGCGCAACATCGCGGAAGTGTCCACCGCCATCGCCAACGGCGACCTGTCCAAGAAGATCACCGTCAACGTCAGCGGCGAAATCCTGCAGTTGAAGGAAACCATCAACACCATGGTGGACCAGCTGAACGCCTTCGCCGGCGAGGTGACGCGCGTGGCCCGCGAGGTCGGCACCGAGGGCAAGCTGGGCGGACAGGCCATGGTGCGCGGCGTGGCCGGCACCTGGAAGGATCTGACCGACAGCGTGAACTCCATGGCCGGCAACCTGACCGACCAGGTGCGCAACATCGCCGAGGTCGCCACCGCCGTGGCCAACGGCGACCTGTCGCGCAAGATCACCGTGGACGTGAAGGGTGAGATCCTTCAGCTGAAGGAAACGCTGAACACCATGGTGGACCAGCTGAACGCCTTCGCCGCCGAGGTGACCCGCGTGGCCCGCGAGGTCGGCACCGAGGGCAAGCTGGGTGGACAGGCCCAGGTGCCCGGCGTCGCCGGCACCTGGAAGGATTTGACCGACAACGTCAACTCCATGGCCGGCAACCTCACCGGCCAGGTACGCAACATCGCCGAGGTCGCCACCGCCGTGGCCCAGGGCGACCTGTCCAAGAAGATCACCGTCAACGTCAGCGGCGAAATCCTGCAGCTGAAGGAAACCATCAACACGATGGTGGACCAGCTGAACGCCTTCGCCGCCGAAGTGACGCGCGTGGCGCGCGAGGTGGGCACCGACGGCAAGCTGGGCGGCCAGGCCCAGGTGCCCGGCGTCGCCGGCACCTGGAAGGATTTGACCGACAGCGTGAACTCCATGGCCGGCAACCTCACCGGCCAGGTGCGCAACATCGCCGAGGTCGCCACCGCCATCGCGAACGGCGACCTGTCGCGCAAGATCACCGTGGACGTGCGCGGCGAGATCCTTCAGCTGAAGGAAACGCTGAACACCATGGTGGATCAGCTGAACCGCTTCGCCGGCGAGGTGACGCGCGTGGCCCGCGAGGTGGGCACCGAGGGCCGCCTGGGCGGCCAGGCGCAGGTGCCCGGCGTCGCCGGCACCTGGAAGGACTTGACCGACAGCGTCAACTTCATGGCCTCCAACCTGACCGACCAGGTGCGCAACATCGCGGAGGTGACCACGGCCGTGGCGCGCGGCGACCTGTCGCGCAAGATCACCGTGGACGTGAAGGGCGAAATCCTGGAGCTGAAGAACACCATCAACACCATGGTGGACCAGCTGAACGCCTTCGCCGCCGAGGTGACGCGCGTGGCCCGCGAGGTCGGCACCGAAGGCAAGCTGGGCGGCCAGGCCCAGGTATCCGGTGTCGCCGGCACCTGGAAGGACCTGACCGACAGCGTGAATTTCATGGCCGGCAATCTGACGGCCCAGGTGCGCAACATCGCCGAGGTGGCCACCGCCATCGCCAACGGCGACCTGTCCAAGAAGATCACCGTGGACGTGCGCGGCGAGATCCTGCTGCTGAAGGAAACGCTGAACACCATGGTGGAGCAGTTGCGCTCCTTCGCGGCCGAGGTGACGCGCGTGGCGCGCGAGGTGGGCACCGAGGGCCGCCTGGGCGGCCAGGCGGTGGTGCCCGGCGTGGGCGGCACCTGGAAGGACCTGACCGACAACGTCAACCTGCTGGCCGCCAACCTGACCACCCAGGTGCGCAACATCGCGGAAGTGACCACGGCCGTGGCGCGCGGCGACCTGTCGCGCAAGATCACCGTGGACGTAAAGGGCGAAATCCTGGAGCTGAAGAACACCATCAACACCATGGTGGATCAGCTGAACGCCTTTGCCGGCGAGGTGACACGCGTGGCCCGCGAGGTCGGCACCGAGGGCAAGCTGGGCGGCCAGGCCCAGGTGCCCGGCGTGGCCGGCACCTGGAAGGACCTGACCGACACCGTGAACGTCATGGCCGCCAACCTGACGGAACAGGTGCGCGGCATCGTCAAGGTGGTGACCGCCGTCGCCAACGGCGACCTGAAGCAGAACCTGGCGGTGAAGTCCAAGGGCGAGGTGGCGGCCCTGGCCGAGACCATCAACAACATGACCAACACGCTGGCCACCTTCGCCGACCAGGTGACGACCGTGGCGCGCGAAGTGGGCGTGGAAGGGCGCCTGGGCGGCCAGGCCAACGTGCCGGGTGCGGCCGGCACCTGGAAGGACCTGACCGGCAACGTCAACCTGCTGGCCGCCAACCTGACGACCCAGGTGCGCGCCATCGCCGAGGTGGCGACCGCCGTGACCAAGGGCGACCTGACCCGCTCGATCCAGGTCGATGCCCGCGGCGAGGTGGCGGAGCTGAAAGACAACATCAACACGATGATCGACAATTTGCGGCTGACCACCGACCGCAACACCGAACAGGACTGGCTGAAGACCAACCTGGCCCGCTTCACCAACATGCTGCAGGGCCAGCGCGACCTGTCCACCGTGGGCCGCATGCTGCTGACGGAGCTGACACCCCTGGTCGGCGCCCACCAGGGCGTGATCTACCAGATGGATGAGGAAGGCCCGCGCAGCCTGAAGCTGGTCTCGGGCTATGCCGACGACGCCACCCACGGCCACCCGCAACGCCTGCAGATCGGCGAGGGGCTGATCGGCCAGTGCGCCGCCGACAAGCGCCGCATCCTGATCACAGAGATGCCGGCCAACGTCGTGCCCATCTCCTCCGGCCTGTTCAAGGCCATCCCGCAAAGCGTCGTGGTCCTGCCCGTGCAGTTCGAGGGCCAGGTGAAGGCGGTGATCGAGCTGGCGTCCATGACGGCCTTCACCGGCCTGCAGATGACCTTCCTGGAGCAGCTGACCGCCAGCATCGGCATCGTGCTGAACAGCATCGAGGCGACGATGCAGACGGAAGGCCTGCTGAAGCAATCGCAGCAGCTGGCCGCCGAACTGCAGGCGCAGCAGGGTGAGTTGCAGCAGACCAACGAACAGCTGGAACAGAAGGCGCAGCAGCTGGCCGAGCGCAATGTCGAGGTGGAGCGCAAGAACCAGGAGATCGAACAGGCCCGCCGCGCGCTGGAGGAAAAGGCGACGGAACTGTCCCTGACCTCAAAGTACAAGTCGGAGTTCCTGGCCAACATGAGCCACGAGCTGCGCACGCCGCTAAACTCCATCCTCATCCTGGGCCAGCAGCTGAGCGAGAACCCGGACGGCAATCTGACGCCCAAGCAGGTGGAATTCTCCCGCACAATCCACGGCGCCGGCACCGACCTTTTGAACCTGATCAGCGACATCCTGGACCTGTCGAAGATCGAGTCCGGCACCGTCTCGGTGGAAGCGGAGGAGATCTTCTTCAGCAACCTGCTGGACACCGTGGCGCGGCCCTTCCGGCATGAGGCGGAAAACCGCCGGCTGGCCTTCGACGTGCAGCTGGACCCGACGCTGGGCCGGACGCTCACCACCGACAGCAAGCGCCTGCAGCAGGTGCTGAAGAACCTGCTGTCCAACGCCTTCAAGTTCACCGAGACGGGCGGCGTGCGCCTTACCGTCTCGGCGCCGGCCAGCGGCTGGTCGTCAGACCATCCCATCCTGAAGCAGTCGCCCAAGGTGGTGGCCTTCGAGGTCAGCGACACCGGCATCGGCATTCCCACCGAGAAGCAGAAGATCATCTTCGAGGCCTTCCAGCAGGCCGACGCCAGCACCAGCCGCAAGTATGGCGGCACCGGCCTGGGCCTGGCCATCAGCCGCGAGCTGGCCAACCTGCTGGGCGGTGAAATCCACCTACGCAGCACGCCTGGCAGCGGCAGCACCTTCACCCTGTACATTCCGGCCACCTATCTGGCCCCCGTCCACACCGCCCGTGCCGTGGCGTCCAATGCCGCTGCCAACGACCACCGCCCCGCCCTAGTGCCGGCCGACGCCAACTGGCGGCATGCCGCCGGCCTGCCGGAGCGCGCGCTGGAGCAGGTGGTGGACGACCGGCTGGATATCCAACCCGGCGATGCCATCCTGCTGATCGTCGAGGATGACCCGCACTACAGCCGGGTGATGGTCGACCTGGCCCGCGACAAGGGCTTCAAGGTTCTGGTCGCCATGCGCGGCATCGACGCCCTGGACCTGGCGCGCCAGTATCAGCCGACGGCGGTGTCGCTGGACGTGTTCCTGCCCGACATGCTGGGCTGGACGGTGTTGAGCCAGCTGAAGCACAACCCCGCCACCCGCCACATCCCCGTGCAGATCATCACCCTGGACGAGGACCGGCAGCACGGACTGGCCCGGGGTGCCTTCTCCTTCATGTCCAAGCCGACCTCGCCGGACGTGCTGGACAGCGCGCTGGAGCGGATCAAGGAATACGCCCAGCCGCGGCGCAAGCGCCTGCTGGTGGTGGAGGATAACGCCGCCGAGCTGATGAGCATCACCGAGCTGCTGGGCCACGACGACATCGAGGTCTTGGCCGCCGGAACCGGGGCGGAGGCGCTGAGGACCCTGCGCGAGAAGCCGTGCGACTGCGTGGTGCTGGACCTGCGCCTGCCCGACATGACGGGGTTCGAGGTGCTGGAGGTCATCAGCGCCGACAGCAACCTGTGCGACGTGCCGGTGATCGTCTTCACCGGGCGCGAGCTGTCCGCGGAAGAGGACGCCAAGCTGCACGCCATGGCGCGCAGCATCGTCGTCAAGGGCGTGGAATCGCCAGAGCGGCTCTTGGACGAAACCTCGCTGTTCCTGCACCGGGTGGTGGCCGACCTGCCCGCGGACAAGCGCCGCATGCTGGAGCGGCTGCACGGATCGGACGAGGATCTGGTAGGCAGCACCGTGCTGCTGGTGGACGACGACGCCCGCAACATCTTCGCCCTGTCCAGCGTGCTGGAACGCCGGGGCATGCGCGTGCTGGCGGCCACCACGGGGCGCGAGGCCATCACCCTGATCGAGCAGACCCCCGACATCGCCATCGTGCTGATGGACATCATGATGCCGGAGATGGACGGCTACCAGACCATGGGCGTCATCCGCGCCAACCCGGCCTTCCGCCGGCTGCCCATCGTCGCCTTGACGGCCAAGGCGATGAAGGGCGATCGTGAGAAATGCCTGGAAGCGGGGGCCTCTGATTACCTGGCCAAACCGGTCAACACCGAGCAATTGCTGTCGGCGTTGCGCATGTGGCTGCATCGCTGAGGGGACGCTTCACCATGGACGTCACGCCCAAGGCCAACATACTCCTGGTGGATGACCAGCCGGCCAAGCTTCTCAGCTACGAGGTCATCCTGAGCGAGCTGGGGGAGAACCTGATCAAGGCCGGCTCCGCCCGCGAGGCGCTGGAGCATCTGCTGCGGCACGACATCGCCGTCATCCTGGTCGATGTCTGCATGCCGGATCTGGACGGCTTCCAACTGGCCGAGATGATCCGCAGCCATCCCCGCTTCGAGAAGACCGCCATGATCTTCATCTCGGCGGTCATGATGTCGGACGTCGATCGGCTGCGCGGCTATGAGGCGGGGGCGGTCGACTACGTGCCCGTGCCTGTGGTGCCTGAGGTCTTGCGCGCCAAGGTCCGCGTCTTCGTCGAGCTGCACCGCAAGACCCGCCAGCTGGAGCAGCTGAACGCCGAGCTGGAGCGCCGCGTGGCGGAGCGCACCGCCGACCTGGAGCACACGGCCGCCCGCCTGCAGCAGAGCGAGCGGCGGCGCAGCCTGGCCCTGGCCGCGGGCGGCATGGGGTCTTGGGACTGGAACGCCGACACCGACGAACTGATGTGGGACGACGCCCAGCACCGCATCTTCGGCACCGACCCCGCCCGCTTCGCCGTCACCGCCGGCAGCGCCTGGGCCCTGTTCCACCCCGAGGACCGCGAGGCACAGATCCGGGCCATCCGCCAGGCCGCCACCACCGGCCAGCGCTATGGCGAAGAGTTTCGCATCATCCGGCCCGACGGCGCCATCCGCTGGTGCTTCGCGGCCGCGGCCCCCACCGGCGACGCGGACGGCCGCCCCCGCCGGCTGAGCGGTGTCACCTTCGACATCACCGAGCGCAAGGATGCCGAGGCCCGGCAGATGATGCTGGCCCGCGAGGTCGATCATCGGGCCAAGAACGCCCTGGCCGTCGTCCAGTCGGTGCTGCGCCTCACCCGGGCGCCGTCCGTCCCCGAGTTCGTGGAAGCGGTCGAGGGGCGCATCGGCGCCATCGCCTGGGTACACACGCTGCTGTCGAATTCCCGCTGGCAGGGCGCCGAGCTGGTGCGGCTGGTGCGCGAGGAAATGGCCCCATATCAGTCCGGCGACATGCCGCGCGTGGTGTTCGACGGCCCGGACGTGATGTTGCTGCCCGCCACCGCCCAGTCGCTGGCGCTCAGCATCCATGAACTGGCCACCAACGCCGCCAAATACGGATCGCTGTCGGTGCCGACCGGCAGCGTCCGGCTGACTTGGCACGCCCGCGCGGACGTCCTGACCCTGACGTGGCGGGAAACCGGCGGCCCTTCGGCAACGTCGCCACGGTCGCGCGGCTTCGGCATCCGCGCCATCACCGAGAGCGTGGAACGGCAATTGTCCGGCCGGGTCGAGATGAACTGGCTGCCCACCGGCCTGATCTGCACCTTCAGCATTCCCATGAGCGAGGTGGGGAAATTGGTGGCCGATGACGCCGCCCCCGTCGCCCCACCGGCGCCGGAACCCGCCGCCCCGGCCCACCACCTTCCCCCCGGGCTGCGGGTCCTGGTGGTGGATGACGAGGCCATGGTGGCCATGATGATGGAGCAGGCGCTGCTGGATCTGGGCATGGCGGTGGTCGGCCCCGTCGGCACCCTGCCCCAGGCCCTGGGCCTGGCCAAGGCCGGTGGCATCGATTGCGCCATCCTGGACGTCAACCTGCAGGGCACGCCGATCTATCCGGTGGCCGATCTGCTGGCGGACGCGGGCGTGCCCTTCATCTTCCTTACCGGGTACGACAAGGTGACGATGGATGGCCGCTATCATGGCGTGCCGGTCCTGCAGAAGCCGGTGCGGCTGTCCGACCTGGAGCGCGCCCTGCTGACGCTCATCGGCCCCGCCGCGTCGCCCCCCGTCCGCGTCTTCGCCACGGGGCAGGTCGCCAGTCTCGCCTGACATTTCCACCCCCATTATTGGAGGCAGATCCCGGGCCCGCGGCGACGCCGCGGGCGGCCATAGGCCACCGGGGACTAGACGGTAACCGCCATGCTTTCCGAACGGCACCTTCATCTCTTGCGCCTCTCCACCCCCTCCGTCTGGGCGTTGGAGACCCTCCTGTTCCTGTACCGGGGACGTGACCGGGCGTGGACGGTGCCTGAACTGATCCTGCATCTGCGCAGCAGCGCCACCGCGATCGAGGGGGCGCTGGTCCCCCTTGCCCAGGCGGGCCTGGTCGTCGCGGAAGGCGACGCCCACCGGTTCCAGCCGGCCGGGCCCATCCTGGAGGCTTTCGTGCGCGACCTCGAGACCGCCTATGCCGAGCAGCCGCTATCCGTCATGAGAGCCATCCTCTCGTCCCCAAATTCGCGTATCAAGTCTTTCGCCGACGCCTTCAAACTGAGCAAGGATTGAGGCCATGCCGACGCTTGCAGCGGCCGTCTACCTGCTGTGTGGGGCCACCAGCTTTCTGTGCATGGTTCTTCTGATCCGCAAATACCTGCAGGACCGGTCACGCCTGTTGCTGTGGAGCGCGCTCTGCTTCACCGGCCTCGCGATCAACAACTTCCTGCTGTTCCTGGATTTCGTCGTGCTGCCCGACGTGGACCTGCGTCCGCTGCGCACGGTGACCGCCCTGGTCTCCGTCGGCATCCTGCTGGTCGGACTTATCTGGGAGACGGAGTGATGGGGGCTGGGATGGAAGTGTCCGTCAAGGTGCTGAGCTACCTGTCCGGCGGCGTGACGCTGGGCTATTTCCTGGTCGGCCTTTTCTTCCTACGGTTCTGGGTACGGGTGCGGGACACGTTGTTCCTGGCTTTCGCCACCGCCTTCGGGCTGCTGGCCATCAACCAGGCGATCACCACCTTCGCCGATGTGGCGCAGGGGGAATACCTGTGGGCGTTCGGCCTGCGGCTGGCGGCCTTCTCGCTGATCATCGCCGCCATTGTCGGCAAGAACGTGCGACGGCGGGGGAAAGCCCGATCCTGACGGGACCGGGCATCCCGCCCGGCGGTCATCCCCTTTTGGCCACCTGCCAGCCGACGACCATCGCCACCACCCAGGCGGGGGCGACGTAGAGGGCCAGGCGGGTGTTGTCGTCAAACGCCAGCAGCACCAGGGTCAGGGCGAAGAAGGCCAGCGTCAGATACCCCGTCCACGGCGCGCCGGGCATGCGGTAGGGCGACGGCGCCGCCCGCCCCGCCGCCACGGCGCGACGGTAGAGCAGGTGAGAGATGATGATGATGGACCATGTCCACAGCTGGATCACCACCACTGTGCTTATCACGTAGATGAAGGCCTGTTCGGGCGCGACGTAGTTCACCAGCACCCCGGCCAGCATGAACACCACCGAGGCGATGATGCCGCGCGTGGGCACACGCTGGTCGCTGAGCGTGGCGAAATAGGGCGGCGCCTCCTTGGCGTTGGCCAGGGTGTGCAGCATGCGGCCGCAGGAGAAGATGCCGCTGTTGCAGGCCGAGGCGGCGGCCGTCAGCACCACGAAATTGATCACCCCGGCGGCGGCGGGAATGCCGAAATGGTCGAACACCGTGACGAAGGGGCTGAAATCGGGGGAGATCTGGTCCCACGGCACCAGCGACATGATCACCACGATAGCGCCGATGTAGAACACCAGGATGCGCAGCAGGGCGCCGTTGATGGCGCGCGGCAGGGTCTTGCCCGGATCCTCCGCCTCGCCCGCCGTCACGCCGATCAGTTCGATGCCGCCGAAGGCGAACAGGGCGGCCGGAAAGACCAGCAAGGTCGCCATGGTGCCGTTGGCGAAGATGCTGCCGTGGGTCCACAGGTTGGAGACGCTGGCGTGGGTGCCCAGACCGCCGGCGTCGAAGCCCAGCACCGCCACGCCGAAGATCAGCAGGGCGACGACGGCCAGGACCTTGATCAGTGCGAACCAGAATTCAAACTCGCCGAACACTTTCACGCTGCGCAGGTTGGCCGCCAGCAGCACGCCCAGCATGGCCAGCACCGGCACCCATTGCGGCAAGTTGGGGAACCAGTAACGGATATAGACGCCGACCGCCGTCAGCTCGGCGATGCCGACCATGACCCACAGGAACCAGTAGGACCAGCCGGAGACGAAGCCGGCCCAGGGCCCCACGAATTCGTGGGCGTACGTGGCGAAGGAACCGGCCACCGGGCGGTAGAGCAGCAGCTCACCCAGCGCCCGCGCCATGAAGAACACCGCCATGCCACCCAGCGCATAGGCCAGCAGCAGGCTGGGTCCGGCCTTGTGGATGGCCTGCGCCGAGCCCAGAAACAATCCCGATCCGATGGCGCCGCCCAGTGCGATCATCTGCACATGACGGTTCTTAAGGCCGCGAACCAGCCCTCCCGACACTTCGCTCACGCGGCACCGCCGGCAGCTTGATCACAAAACATTAAAATCCCTCTCCCGAAAATTCTTATGTTACTTGACCAAAGCCCGGTGCTTGCTGCTCCCAGGTAATTCAAGGCTTCCGCCAGCCAATCTTTACTTGGGCAGAAGGGTTCATATCATCTTTTCGGCGCGGTGGCTGCCCCAGATGCGTGTTGGATTGGCGGCCCGCCGGCGCCAGCCAAGGCCCCAGGTGGAAAATGGCCATCAGCAGGTACATCTGCGTCATCCCGCCCAGGGGCCACGCGTCCGCCGGGGTGATGCAGAGCATCGCCGGCCGCGCGGCCTCCTGAATGGCCGTGACCGCCGCCATGACGGCGAAGGTCGGTGCCGCGGCCAGGCGCAGCCAATCCGCAATGCGTGGAAGTCCGCTAAACCACATGTCCCATCTCCTGTGGAAGGAGGGCAAGGGCCCGGGATGCCGCCAAGACGGCGCCCCCGGCCCCCCCCCTCAACGTTGCGGGCCGT
Organism: Nitrospirillum amazonense; assembly: GCF_007828035.1. GTDB lineage: Bacteria > Pseudomonadota > Alphaproteobacteria > Azospirillales > Azospirillaceae > Nitrospirillum > Nitrospirillum amazonense. Next base: position 32,694 of record NZ_VITV01000009.1, read on the forward strand.
ACTCGTCATGCCGGCGCCACCAGACGCCGCCCTCGTTGCGGCCCAGTGGCGCGCGGTCCAGCCATTGGTAGGCGCCCCATAGGCTGTCCAGGCCCCGCGCATAGGTCGAGTAGGTGTGGTAGAGGGCGCCGTCGTCGCCGCACGCGAACGCGCTCATGCCCGGCCGGTCGCGGGTATAGGTGGGCGCGTCGGTGCCGCAGGTGGCCGCGAACCGGGCCACCGGTTCCGGCACCACCGTCGTCGCGTCCATGGCGTGGCCGCCGCGCTTGTAGTTGTACTCGATACGGCCGTCGCGCTGCTCCGCCTCGGTGAAGGCGACGTTGTAGTCGAAATTGAAGTCGCCGCCGGCCGATGACGCCCAGGGGAAGGTCCAGCCCATGCGCCGCTTATAGGCCTGCAGCTTGGCCAGCGGCGCCCGCGACACCGCCACCAGCGCCACGTCATGGTTGGCCAGGTGGACCGCGAAGCCGTTGAAGCCGTCCGCAATCATGGAGCACGAGGGGCAACCCGCCGTGTAATCGGGCCCGAACATGAAGTGATAGACGATCAGCTGCGAGCGCCCGCCGAACAGGTCGGCCAGCGTGGCGGGACCGCCGTCGGTTTCGAAGCGGTAATCCTTGTCCACCCGCACCCAGGGCAAGGCCCGGCGACGTTGCGCCAGCGCATCGCTCTCGCGCGTCAGCGCCTTCTCTGCCTCCAGCAGGTCCAGCCGCGCCGCCAGCCACTCTTCCCGCGTTCCCGTCACATGTGGTGTCATCATTTTCTCTCCATCAGTATATCCACCCGCCCCTTACACCGGGGACAGGGGGCGGTGGTCGGGGCCAGACTGGGCCTGGGCGCCGGAGGGTCGGGAGTGACAAGTGTGACGGGATTCGCATGGACTCGCTGATCACGGCCGCCGGACGGGCATTGGCCCGGGGCGACCCGCTGGGCGCGCTGAACCGCGTCGCCCTGCGCGGTGACCCGCCGGCCCTGGCTCTGCGCGGCATCGCCATGGCGCAGCTGGGCGATCTTCCCCGGGCGCGGGCGCTGCTGCGTGACGCCATGCGCGGCTTCGGCCCGCAGGAGGCCGTGGCACGTGCGCGTTGTGTCGTGGCGGAGGCGGAAATCGCGCTGGCCGCGCGCGACCTCGGCTTTTCCGCGACGACGCTGGATCGGGCGCGCGAGGTGCTGGAGGCGCGCGGCGACCGCGTGAATGCGGCGCACGCCCGGTACCTGGAAATCCGGCGCCTGCTATTGGTCGGCCGGCTGGATGAGGCGGAGGGGGCGCTGGCCCTGCTGGACCCCACCCCCTTCCCGCCCGCGCTACGCGCCGTCCATGAACTGGTGGTGGCCGGCGTCGCCCTGCGGCGCGTGCGGGCGGAACCGGCCCGCGCGGCCCTGGCCCGCGCCGGACACGCCGCGCGACAAGCTGGCATCCCGGCCCTGATGGCGGAGGTGGACGCTGCCGCCCGCGCCCTGACGCTGCCAGCCGCCCGCCTGCTGGTACGGGGAACGCAGCGGCTGCTGACGCTGGAGGAAGTCGAGGCGCTGCAGGCCGCGCCCATGCTGGTCGTGGATGCCTGCCGCCTGACGGTACGCGCCGGCGGCACCCTGGTTGCGCTGACCCGCCGCCCCGTCCTGTTCACGCTGGCCCGTTCGCTGGCCGAGGCCTGGCCGGCCGACGTGTCGCGACAGACGCTTGTGGCCCGCGCCTTCCGCGCCAAGGACGCCGACGAGTCCCACCGGGCGCGCCTGCGGGTGGAAATCGGGCGGCTGCGGGCGTTGCTGCGGCCGCTGGCCCAGGTGCAGACCACCAGGCAGGGGTTCGCCCTGCAGCCCCTGGAAGCGGCCGACGTGGCGGTGCTGACCCTGCCGGAGGAGGATGCGCTGGCCAGCGTGCTGGCCTTGCTGGCGGATGGCGAGCCATGGTCCAGTTCCGCCCTGGCCATGGCGCTGGGCACCAGCCAGCGCACCGTCCAGCGCGTGCTGGAAACGCTGGCGGCGGCGGGCAGGGCGCAGGCCTTCGGCCAGGGCCGGGCGCGGCGCTGGACCACCCCGCCCCTGCCAGGATTCACGACGACCTTGTTACTCCCCGCCTTCCTGCCGGGCGATTAGCGTGGGACGACATCCACCGGAGGCGACCCCCATGAAACGATCAGCCGCTGAAATACTGCGCGAATACGGCCCCTTCCCCGACGTCGACCGCGTGCACGGGGTGACCTATGACGGCCAGCAGGTCTGGTTCGCCGCGGGCGACCGGCTGAACGCCCTGGACCCGGAAGGCGGCGCCGTGCGGCGTTCCATCGAGGTCGCAGCCCACGCCGGCACAGCCTACGACGGGCGGCACCTGTACCAGATCGCCGAGAACCGCATCCAGAAGCTGGACCCCGCCACCGGCCAGGTGCTGTCCACCATTCCCGCCCCGGCCGGGGGTGCCGATTCCGGGCTGGCCTGGGCGGAGGGCACGCTGTGGGTCGGGGAATACCGCGCCCGCAAGATCCACCAGATCGACCCCGAGACGGGAGCCATCCTGCGCTCCATCGAGACCAACCGCTTCGTCACCGGGGTCACCTGGGTCGACGGGGAGCTGTGGCACGGGACCTGGGAAGGGGGCGAAAGCGACCTTCGCCACATCGACCCGCGCACGGGCGAGGTCCTGGAACAATTGGACATGCCGGCCGGCGCGGGCGTATCCGGGCTGGAATCCGATGGCGGCGACCGCTTCTTCTGCGGCGGCGGCGACAGCGGCACGCTGCGCGCCGTCCGCCGGCCCCGACCTTAAGGCCGCTGCATCACCAAGGCCAGGCCGACAGCGCGCCACCGCCATCGGCCGTTCCCGGCAGATCCGCCAGCATAAGCAGCAGCTGGTCGGCGGCACGCAGGTCGGCTGTATCCAGCCCTTCCTGGAAGCCGTCGCGCAGGGGCCGCAGCAGGGCCAGCGCCCGGCCCGGCTGCCCCTGGTCCATCCAAAGGCGGGCGAGGTCGATCGCAGCGCGCAGTTCCCATGCCTTGGCGGCCTGCCGGCGGCTCCACGCCAACGCGTCGTGCAGCAGCGCCTCCACCTCCGCCGCGTCGCGGCCCGGCAGGGTCCGCAGGACATCGGCCTTGACGCGCAGCAGCTCGGGCATGGTGAACAGTTCGCCGCTGGCTGTGCAGCGGTCGATGGCGGCGTCCACCAGGTCCAACGCCTCCCCCTGGCGGCCGCTGAGCTTGAGGCCCTGCGTCAGCGCCAGGCTGAAGGTGGTGGTCAGCAGCTCATACCGGGCGGCGCGCAGGCGGGCCAGGCTTTCCTCCAGCCAGTCCAGCGCGTCGCCGGCGCGGCCCTGCTGGACGGCCAGTTCCCCCCGCAGGCCCCCGCTGGCGGCGATGTACGGCCCCAGGGCGTTGACCTCGGCGGCGCGGGCGAAGTTGGCCAGGCTGACTTCCGCCTTCTCCAGATCGCCCGCCCACAGGTCGACCGACAGCGTCCACAGCAGAGCGATGCAGTGAGTGACCGCGTGCTCCAGCCCCGCCGCCTCGCGCACGGTGCGGGCGGCCACGGCCCGGGCCTGGTCGGCGTGGCCCATCAGCCACAGCGCGCGGGCCAGCGCGATACCCGAACGGTTGCGGTGGTCGAAGCCGTAATAGATCGTCCGCCGCCGGTCGGACGGCATGCTCTGCCGGATGGAAAACTCCAGTTCCTGGCGCGCGCTGGCCTGGTCCCCCGCCAGGTGGTGTGAGATGCCGGCCAGGGAGGCCGCGACGGCCGCCGCCTCCGGCGTATCGATCACCTCGGCCACCTTCACCGCCATGTCGGCCCAGCCATGGGCCGTCGCGTAGTCGCCGATCCTCTCATGGAAAATCTGCAGGCGTCCCAGCAGGCGCAGCTGGCTCCAATGGTCGTCCAGGGCGATGGCCACCGTCAGCGCGCGGCGCAGCGCCGTCTCCGCCGCCTCGCTGTTGCCACGGGTGAACATCAGCGCCAGGCCCAGCGCCGCCTGGATCTCCAGCTCCACCGCCGTGTCGCGGTGACCGTCCAGGTGCGCCACGGCCCGCGCGCACCAGTCGCGGCATTCCACCAGCAGCGACATGTTGGTGAAAACCGGCACGCTCGCCGCCGCCAGGCGGACGGCCAACGCCACATCGCCATCGGGGCCGAAGCTCCAATCCAGGGCGCTGCGTATGTTGCCCAGCTGGCGCGAGAAGTAATGGAAGCGATCCAGGCAGCGCCGATCGGAAAAGGCCGGCTCCTCCAGCTTGGCCACGAAAAAGGCCGCGTGCCGCCGGGCAACGGTGTGGAAGGCCTGCGGTCCCCGGCCCAGCAGCTTTTCCCGGGCGTAGGCGCGGGTCATTTCCAGCAGCCGATAGGTGCTGGCGTTGCCCAGGCGGTCGGGGGAAACCAGCGACTTGGTGGTCAGCTCATCCAAGGCCGCCACGGCCGCGTCGGTGGGCACGTCCTCATCCGTCACCACCTGCAGCGCCGCGTCGATGGAAAACGGGCCCAGGAAGACCGACAGGCGTTCCAGGGTCAGGCGCTCCGCCTCCGGCAGCAGGTTGTAGCTCCAATCCAGGGTGGCCTGCAGGGTCTGCTGGCGCGGCAGGGCGGTGCGGCGTCCGGCCCAGGCCAGGCTGAACCGCTCCCCCAGCAGCTGGGCCGTTGCCTCCAGCCCGTGGGCCGCCACCCGCACGGCCGTCAGTTCGATGGGCAGGGCCATGCCGTCCAGCCGGCCGCACATGTCGGATACCAGGCGGACGGCGTCGACATCGAAGCGCAACGCGCTGTTGCCGGCCGACGCCCGTTCCACGAACAGCGCCACCGCCGGATAGGCCAGCAGCGTGTCCAGCGACAGGCCCTCGGCACCGGCATCGGGATAGGCCAGCGAGCCCAGCCAGTGCACATGCTCCGCCCGCACGCGCAGCGGCTCGCGGCTGGTGGCAAGGATACGGACCTGGGGGGCGGCGTCGATGAGGCGCTCCACCACCCGCGACACGGCGTCCACCAGATGCTCGCAGTTGTCCAGGATCAGCAACAGATGTTCCTGGCGGACATGACCCAGGATGACCGCCATGGGGTCTTCGGACTGGACCAGCGTGCCCAACGCCGCCGCGATGGCGGAAGCCAGCAAGGCCGGATCTTCCAGGGTGCCCAGATCGACGAAGCGCACCTTGCCGTCGAAGTGGGGCATCAGCATGTGCCCCATCTCCACCGCCAGGGTGGTCTTGCCCACGCCGGCGGCGCCGACGATGGTGAAGAGCGGCGTTTCCGGCACACGGCCCGTCAGCAATTGCACGTCCGCTTCCCGACCGAAGACCCGCGGCAGGCGGGCCGGCAGACGGCCGGCGGCGTCCATGGAATAGAGGCCGCCGTCACGGGGGGCCAAAGGGGCGACCGCCGGCGTTTCCGCCGCCGGGGCCGCCCGCTGCAGGGTGGCAACGAAAGCGTAGCCCACGCCCACCTGGGTCGCGATATAGCGGGCGCCGTTCTCGCCATCGCCCAGAATCTTGCGCAGGCCCGCCATATGGAAACGCAGGCTGCCATCCTCCACCACCACGTCAGGCCACACGCGCTTCAGCAAGTCGCGCTTGGCGAGCACGCGGCCGGGCTGTTCCACCAGGGCGACCAGCAGATCGAAGGTGCGGCCGCCGATCTCGACCGGAGCGCCGTCCCGGGTCAGCAGGCGTTCGCCCACGGTCAGGCGGAAGGGACCAAAGGCTACCGGGCCGTCCAGCAGTGAAACCTGGACCGGGGGGATTTGGGAAGAGGAAGACATGTCGTTCACAAACTGCCGCCTTTTCGCAGCGCGGTCGAGTCACAAGCCATCGCCAGGGCCACGGGTGGGCAGGTCCCGGCCGAAGGCGCGCTGACATCGAGGACAAATGTGTGGTGCTTTCATCCCTTCCCCGCAAGTTAGAGCGCGTTAGGCCTTGTGAGACATATGAATCCAGACCAGCGGCCCCTATACAGCGGACCCGGAACATGGTCAGTCTCGGCGATGCGCGCACACTGGTATTGTAAGTTGGGAACCAATTCCCGCCTGGCATTCTGGACCTCGTTCGCGGGGTTCAGTCTGGATGCCATGGATGTGCAGCTGTACGCCTTCATGCTGCCCGTCCTGGTGGCCTTATGGAATTTGACCCATGCGCAGGCCGGCCTGCTGGCCACGGTCACCCTGGTCTCTTCCGCCGCCGGCGGTTGGATCGCGGGGATGCTGGCCGACCGGCTGGGCCGCGTCCGGCTGCTGAAGGTCACCATCCTGGGCTTGGCCGTTTCAACTTGCCTGTGCGGCCTGGTCGACGGCTACGTGTCGTTCCTGGCGGCACGGGCGTTCCAGGGGCTGTGCTTCGGCAGCGAATGGACGGTGGGCGCCGTCCTGGTGGCGGAGGCCGCAGCCCCGGAATTCCGGGGCCGCATGGTAGGTGCCGCGCAGAGCGCCTGGCCGGTGGGCTGGGGCCTGGCCGCCGCCAGCGCCACCCTGATCCCCGCGCTGCTGCCGCCGGACTGGGGGTGGCGGGCGCCCTTCATGATTGGGCTGCCGCCGGCCCTTCTGGTGTTTATCTACCGCACGCGCATGAGCGAGACCGAGGCCTTCCTGCAATTGACGCGCGCCCGGCCCGCGTGGAACGGCATTTTCGCCGCCCCCGTGCTGCCCTCCACCCTCAAGGGCTGCCTGCTGACCACCGGCATGCACGGCGGCTATTGGGCCATCGCCACCTGGTGGCCGGCCATGCTGAAGGCGGAACGGGGGTTTTCCACCGGCACCGCCAGCCTGTATTTCGGCGCGCTGGTGGCCGGGTCCTTCCTGGGCTACGCCTTCGGCGCCTGGCTGGGCGACCGCAAAGGCCGGCGGAAAACCCTGGCCAGTTTCGCCCTGGGCGCCACCGCGCTGCTGCTGGCCTGCACGCTCTATCCCGTGTCCGACCAGGCGCTGTTGCTGTTGAGCTTCCCATTGGGCTTCTTCGCGCTGGGCATGTTCAGCGTCATCGGCGCCGTCCTGGCGGAGCTATATCCGACCGCTCTGCGCGGGTCCGGCCTGGGCTTCTGCTATAATTTCGGGCGGGGCATGGCGGGCATCACGCCCTTGCTGATCGGTGGCAGCATCCTGGGCCTGGGGCTCCGCCATGCCATCGGCCTGTACGCCATTGCCGCCTATGCCCTGGTCCTGCTGGCCGCCTTCCTGCTGCCCGAGACACGCGGGCAAGAGCTAAGGAGCGCGCCGGTGGAAAGCTAGGACGGCGGCACAACCCCAAGCCTTACAGTCCCAGCTCTGAAAGCGAGGGGTGGTCGGCGGGGCGGACACCCAGCCGCCAGCGCAGCATGCGCTCATGTTCCTGTATGGGATGCTCGTTCACGCTGGTCAGGCGACGGCAGATCAGGCCGGTTTCGTCATACTGCCATGCCTCGTTGCCGTAGGCGCGGAACCAGGTGCCGCTGTCGTTGCGGAACTCGCTGGCGAAGCGGACGGCGACGCGGGCGCCATGCGACGCCCAAAGTTCCTTGATGGTCCGCATCTCGATCTCGCGGCGCCATTTGCGGGTGACGAAGGTTCGGATCTGCTCCCGCCCCCACAGGAAGTCGGCACGGCTGCGCCAGTGGCAGTCTATGCGGTGGCTGAGGACCACGACATCGAGATCGCGCAGGTTCCAGCCATCCTCCGCCGTCCGCACCCGTTCGATCAGGTTGGGGTCCAGAGTCGGCGCCGCGTTATGCGTGGTCATGAGATGTCCTTAAATTCAAAGACAGCGGCGCGGCCGCATCAGGGCGCATACCGGGTGAAGACATAATCCCGGTCCGCCACCAGCGCCTGGTGGCAGCCCCAGCAGGTTTCATGCTGGGCCTGGTCCGCTGGCTGGCCGTTGACGAAACGGCCGAAGCCCCAGCCCCCGGTGGCGGCGTAGCGCTTGCTGTCCTTGACCATGATCTGCACCGTGGTCGCCGCCCCGGGAACGGAGGCGGTGGCGAACTCTGGCGACTGGGTATGCTTCCATGCCAGCTTCACCAGGACGGTGCCGTCCGGGAACGGCAGCGTGCCCGCCTGATAGGCCTTGATGGCCGTGGTGTTGCCCACGATGGCGCGCAGCTCATCCAAGGGCGCCGCCTCCTGCGCCGGCGCCACCAGCTGCCAGGCGCGATATCCCTCGGGAATGGTCACGCCATAGAGGGGGGAGGCGGCGCCGGCATTCGCGCCATCCCGCGCCCCTTCGGCCGACGCCCCCGTCGGCGCCAAGGACAGGGCCGTGGCGGCTAGCGTGCCAGCCACCAGCAGCGTGCTTGTGAACAGTCGCATGGCACGTCCCTCACATCTTGTCGGCATCGATGACGGCGCGGACAAAGTCCTCGGGCGCCTCCTGCGGCAGGTTGTGCCCGATGCCGCCGGTCACCAGGCGATGGGCGTACTTGCCGGTGAACTTCTTGGCGTAGGCCGCCGGCTGCGGATGCGGGGCGCCGTTGGCATCGCCTTCCATGGTGATGGTGGGGACACCGATGGCGGGCGCCTGGGCCAGCCGCTTCTCCAGCTCATCGAATTGCGCCTCGCCTTCCGCCAGGCCTAGCCGCCAACGGTAGTTGTGGATGACGATATCGACATGGTCCGGATTGTCGAAGGACGCCGCGGAGCGATCGAAGGTGGCGTCGTCGAAGCCCCACTTCGGCGAGGCTAGGCGCCAGATCAGCTTGGAAAACTCATGAGTGTTGGCGGCATAGCCTGCCCGGCCGCGTTCGGTGGCGAAATAGAATTGGTACCACCACTGCAGCTCCGCCGCCGGCGGCAGCGGGGCCTTGCCGGCCGCCTGGCTGCCGATGAGATAGCCGCTGACCGACACCATGGCCTTGCAGCGCTCCGGCCACAGCGCGGCCAGGATGTTGACGGTACGCGCGCCCCAGTCGAAGCCGGCGACCACCGCCTGGCGGATGTTCAGCGCGTCCATGAAGGCGATGGCGTCCACGGCCAGGGCCGCCTGCTCGCCATTGCGCATCGCGTTGGTGTCGCGCAGGCGCGTCGTGCCATAGCCGCGCAGGTGGGGCACGATCACGCGATAGCCGGCGGCGGCCAGCTTGGGTGCCACCTCCGCGAAGGCGTGGATGTCATAGGGCCAGCCGTGGAACAGCAGCACCGGCTTGCCATCGGCGGGCCCGATGTCGGCGTAGCCCACGGTCAGGGGGCCAGCGTCGATCCGCTTCAGCGACGCGAAGGGGTCGGCGCCGCCGCCCGCCGGCTTGGCGGTGGGCGTGGCGGCCGCCGCCCGGGCGGACGCCATGCCCCCTAAGGTGGCAGCCACGGCCGCCGCGGCGCCGGCCCCCAGCAGCTGGCGCCGCCGCTGGTCGATCTTGTCGAAGGGGTTCGTGAGGTTCATGACCCAATCACCTTTGATCCGGCGGGGGGAGTCCCGTCCCGCCCGCGTTGCGTTTTCGTCAGAGCTCAGAATAACGATCGGTGCCGGACAGGCCCGTTATGTGTCGTGAGGCCTTATGAGCGGGCCGCGCCGATGACGGTGTCGATGCCGTGGTGCCGATGCGGTACACGGGCCTTCCCCTTTTCTGCGATCAGGGCGCCGGGCTGGCGGCGGCCTTTTCGATCAGGGCGGCGACGGTGCCGGGATGCGACACCATCACGACGTGGGATCCGCCCTTGACCACCACCGTGCCGTGGGAATGCGCCCGCTCGGCCATGAAGGCCAGGGCCTGGGGCGGAATGTTCCTGTCCTGGTCGCCGTAGACGAACCAGGAAGGAACACGGTGCCAGGCGCCCTCGCCCGACGCCTCGCCCAAGGCGGCCTGGGCGATGGGGCGTTGCGTCGCCGCCATCAGCTTGGCCTCGGCCGCCGGCACATCGGCGGCGAACTGGTCGGGGAAGCGTTCCTGTTGGATGTAGAGGTCCTTGCCCCCATCCGACAGGGTCACGGCCGGGGCCAGCGTGGGGGCCAGAGTGCTGCCGGGGAACTTACCGCTGAGGCCCGCCGCCGTCTCCCCCGCCTCGGGCGCGAAGGCGGCGACGAACACCAGAGACTGCACGTTGGCCTTGCCATTGGCCGCTTCGCTGATGACGGAACCGCCATAGGAATGGCCGACCAGCACCACCGGCCCCGGGATGCTGGCCACGACGTCGGCCACGGCGGCGGCATCGCTTTTAACACCGCGCAGCGGGTTGGCGGCGGCCACCACCGGATAGCCGTCCTTTTCCAGGGTGCGGATGACACCGTTCCAGCTGGACGCGTCGGCGAAGGCGCCGTGCACCAGGACGATGGTGGGCTTCGGGGGCTTGGCGATCGTCTCGGCGGCGGCAACGCCGGCCGTCAGCAGCGCCACCGTGACGGCGGCGGCGAAGAGTTTCTTCATGATCATTTCCTTGGGAGGGAGAGGACCGCTCAGCGCAGTGAGCGGAAGGCGGCGCGCACCTCGGCCGTGAACAGCTCGGGCTGTTCCCACGAGGCGAAATGGCCGCCGTTGCTGGCCTCGCTGAAGTAGACCAGGTTGTGGTAGCAGCGTTCTGCCCAGGTCTTGGGCGCGCGGTAAATCTCACCGGGGAAGACGGTGACGGCGACCGGCAGCGTCTTGATGTCGAAGGCGTTGAAGTTGTTGGAGTGGTCTTCCCAATAGATGCGCGCGGCCGAAGCCCCGGTGCGGGTCAGCCAGTAGAGGGAGATGTCGTCCAGCATCTCCTCCCGCGTCAGCACGCGTTCCGGCTGGCCGCCGCTGTAGGTCCAGGTCGCGAACTTGTCGTACATCCAAGCGGCCAGGCCGGCCGGACTGTCCAGCAGGGAATAGCCGATGGTCTGCGGCCGCGTGACCATCATGTCGGCGTAGCCGGAGCTGTCGCGGTAGAAGGTCTCCAGCGCGTCGAACGCCGCCCGCTCCTGGGGCGTGAGCGTGGCTGGGGCCGGTCCGCCAGCCTTCAGGATGGCCGCGATCTCCGCCGGCACCGTGGCGGGCATGTTGAGATGGATGGCCATCAGGCCGGGCACGTCTTGCCGCGCCATGCGCTGCGAAATGACGGAGCCGCAGTCGCCGCCCTGGGAAACGTAACGCTCATAGCCCAGGCGGCGCATCAGCGTGCCCCAGGCACGGCCGACACGGTCGGACCCCCAGCCTTTGCCCGAGGGCTTGCCCGAAAAGCCGAAACCGGGAATGGAGGGGATGACCAGGTGGAAGGCGTCGTCGGCGCTGCCGCCGTGAGCCATGGGGTTGGTCAGCGGGTCGATGACCTTCAGGAATTCCAGGATGGACCCCGGCCAGCCATGGGTCATGATCATGGGCAGGGCCTTGGGATGCCGGGACTTCACATGAATGAAGTGGATGTCCAGCCCGTCGATCTCGGTGATGAACATGGGCAGGGCGTTCAGCTTGGCCTCAAGTTTGCGCCAGTCGTAATCCGTGCCCCAGGTGCGCAGCAGCGACTGCATGGTGGCCAGCCGGACCCCCTGGCTGTCGTCGGGCACGGTCTCGGCCTCGGGCCAGATGGTGGCGTTGACCCGCCGCTTCATCTCGGCCAGCGCCTCATCCGGGATCTGGACCTTGAACGGGCGGATGGCCGCGTCGCCCGTGGCGGCCCTCACCGCGCCGGGCAGGGCGCCAAAGGCGCCGGCCGCCGCCGTGGCGGCCAGGAAATGACGGCGTGTCGCCGGGGGGAAATTCATCGATCGCTTCCCTTTTCCGCAGAGGATAGTCCCACGGCGAAATCAGTAAGCGAGAGACGGGCGCCCCGCCTGTTATGGCTTGTGATGCGGTATTGGCGGCTGTCAGCCGCGCCCCCGGTTAGCCCACAGATCGGCGAACAGGCGTCATTCGCAGCGCAGGTCGCTCACGAATTCATAGCGGTCGCCACGATAGGCCGAGCGCGTGAATTCCACCGGCGTGCCATCACCCAGGCGGGTCACGCGTTCGATGCGCAGCACCTCGGCGTTCTCCCTGACGGAGAAGATACCGGCCTCCGTCGGCGTGGCGAGCGAGGCGCGGATGCGCTGCTGGCCCTTCACCGGACGATAGCCGTGGGCGCCCAGGGCCTCGTACAGGGAATCGCCCAGTTCCTCCAGCGCTGGCAGAAAGCGCGCCGGCACCACCGCATGCTCTATGGCCAGCGGTTCCCCATCCGACAGGCGGATGCGGCTCAGCCGCGCCACCTTGGTCACCACCGGGATCTCCAGCATGGCTGCCTCATCCTCCGTGGGGCTGGCGTAGGCCTTCATCATCCAGATGACACCGGGCTTGTCGCCGCGCCGGCGGGCATCGTCGCTGAAGCCGCTGAGGAAGGCCGGGGCCTCTATCCGCGGCGCCACGAAGGTGCCCGATCCGTGCTTGCGGAACAGCAGCCCTTCCTCGATCAGCTTGTCGATGGCCTTGCGGATCGTCACCCGCGACATGCCGGTCAGGTCGCTGAGATTGCGTTCCGACGGCAGGGCGTTGCCGGGGTCGATACCGCCCGAGGCGATCTGTTCCCGCAGTTTCCGCGCGAGCTGCAAATAGATCGGGGTGCTGTCGTCGGGCTGGGGGGCCAGTTTATCGCGCATCGGGATCACATATCGCAAAAATGGGGAGATTACACGTCAAAGGGGGCCGTGGGCCAAGGCCGACTTCAGGTCTTTGGGATACAGGGTCAAGAGTGCGTCGGCCTCCGCCGGGGGGCGGCCCGAAGCGACAAGGACGGCCTTGCGGATGTTATAGTCCGAAACCTTCAGCGCGTCCTCCGCCTCTACTTCGGAGACACCCGTCAATTCCTGTACGATACCGCAGGCACGGCGCGCCAGCTTTTCGTTGGAAACACGCATGTCCACCATCAGGCCGCGATAGACCAGCCCTAGTCTTAGCATCATTGTCGTGGATAAAAGGTTAAGGACCACCTTCTGCGCCGTGCCCGCCTTCATGCGGGTGGAGCCGGCGATGGGCTCGCCCCCCGTCTCCGCCAGGATGGGGTGGTCGCTGGCGTTCAACAGGATGCTGCCGGGGTTGTTGGCGATGCCGATGGTGAGGGCGCCGGCGGCCCGCGCCGCCTCGATGCCCGCCACGGTGAACGGCGTGCGGCCGCTGGCGGCGACACCGATGGCGACGTCGTGGGGACCGAGGGCCGCCGCCGCAATCTGGGCGCGGGCGTCGGCCTCATCATCCTCCGCCCCCTCCACGCTTTCCGTCACGGCCAGGGTGCCGCCGGCCAGCACGAACACCAGGCGGTCGGCCGGCCAATTATAGGTGGGGGTCAGTTCCACACCGTCCTGTACCGCGATGCGGCCGGAGGTACCGGCACCCATGTAGACGATGCGCCCCCCGTCACGCAGCCGCTCGGCAGCTGCCTCGCTGGCGGCGGCGATGCGGTCCAGCTGGCCGTAAACGGAGGACACGGCGGCGAGCTGGCCCTCCAGCATCGCCTCCAGCGCGACCTTGGTCGGCCATTCGGCGATCTCGACGAAGCGTCGGCCGTAGGTTTCGGTGGACATTCAAATCTCCTGAAGGCGCGCGCGCCGCGTGGCGCCATCCGTCTGGCGGACGGCGCGCCCGCACGCGCATAGGGCGAAGGCGGCCAGCGTTCCCACGCACAGCTGCCACGGAAAGGCGAGGTTCTGGAGGCCCGCCGGCAGGGACAGGGCCCGGGCCACGGCCGGCTGCAAGGCCAGCACGACGAGGAAGCCGCCGGCCAGCGCCACCATGACCGAGACGCTGGAGCCCCGGTTGGTGAACAGGGCGGTGAAATAGACGCCCAGCAGGCCGGCGTAGGCGAAGTTCATGACCGACAGCACGAAGTCCAGCAGCGGCGCCCGCGTGTAGTGCTGCCAGTAGTAGGAGCCGATGGCCATGACCAGCGTCGCGGCGCTGACCGCCGCCATGCCGAAGCGTCCGGCCATGACGTAATGGTGTTCACCGGCCTGGTGCCGGGCGGCGTGCCAGGGGCGGTAGAAATCCTGGATCAGCACCGACGACATGGCGTTCAACGCCGACATGGTGGTACCCACGGCCGTGGCGATGACGCCGATGGCCATCATGCCGCGGATGCCGGCCGGCGCCTCCGTCAGGATGAAGTGCATGAGGACGGTGATGTCCTCGCCCTGGAAGGCGCGGGCGGGGCCGGCGCCGGCCGCCGCGGGCCCGCGATAGAACAGGTAGAGCAGGCTGCCGATGGCGATGAACAGCCAGACGATGGGGATGGCGGCGGCGATGGACAGGTACAGGCCCTTGGCGCTGGTGCGCGCGTCACGGCAGGCCAGCAGGCGCTGCGTCGTGTCCTGGTCTAGCGCATAGTTGCCGATGAACAGCAGCACGATGCCGGTCAGCGACGCCCACAGGCTGAAGGGGGCGGAGAGGCTGGCCGTCAGGTCGAACAGGCGCAGCTTGTCATGCCCGCCCTGGGCCCCATCCGGGGCTGCCGACAGGGCCTGGATCATGTCTCCCAGCGGCATGTCCAGGCGGTGCAGCAGCAGCAGCGTGATGCCGATGGCGGCGCCGACATAGACGATGAACTGCAGCAGGTCGATCCAGACGATGGCCTTCAGCCCCTTGTGAAAGGCGAAAAGGAAGGACGCCAGGATGAGGAAGGCAGACGCGACGGACACATTGGCCGCCGTGACGGTGCCAAAGATGATCATGGCCACGGCGATGGCCGCCAGATACAGGCGGGCGCCGCCGGCGATGATGCGGCCCACCAGGAACATGCCGCCCGCCGCCTTCATGGCCGCCGCGCCGAAACGGCGGCCCAGCAGTTCATACACCGTGGTGACGTTCTGGGCGTAGAAACGCGGGATGAAGACATGGGCGACGATCACCACCGCCAGGAAGGCGCCGAGGAAGGTGCTGAGATAGGTGAAATCGCCGCGATAGCCGAAGTCGGGGCCGCCCAGGAAGGTGGCGGCGGACTGGGTCGTGGCCAGGACCGAGATGGCGGCCAGCCAGGCCGGAACCTGTCCCGACGCCAGGAAATAATCCCGGGCGTCACCGCTGTCCTGCCGGTTGACGGCGTAGCCTACGCCGGCGATGGCCAGGAAATACAGGCCCACGACCGCCCAGTCCAAGCCGGAGAAAGCGCCACTCATACCACCCCCAAAACCTTTTTCCCCCCGATGCGGGAGACCCTTCGATTCGCGGCCGCCGGCGGGCACCACCAGATGGCGATGCCCGCCAACTTCCCCTTACTGGCGGAACGTCAGCGCGATGGAGAACACGCGGCCCTCGACATTGTAGGTGTCGGGGAAGGTGTTGAACACGCCGCCGGCGACGAAGGGCGGGTCCTTGTCCAGGATGTTCTGGATGCCGCCGGACACCGAGATGTCCTTGGTCAGCTTGTACGAGCCCGTCAGGTCGAAGTAGTTCTGCGCCGCGATGGTGCCGTTCTGCCCCGGGGCGCTGTTGCGCACGGAGCCGATGCGCGTCCAGGCCAGGCGGACCATGGCGTCATCGAACAACCAGCTGACGCTGGCGTTGTGGCGGTAGTCCGGCTGCACCAGCGTGGTGCCGTCGCTGGAGCAGGTGGCACCGTAGGTGCCGGCGCATTCCAGGGTGGCCACGGCGGCGTTGGGCTGGAACAGGTATGTGGAAACGATATTGGCCTGGTAGGCGAACTGCAGGCCAGCACCAGGCAGCCAGTCCGGCTCCACGAAGTAGGTCATGCCGATGTCGAAACCCTTCTGGTCCAGCAGGCCCAGGTTCTGGTTGTTGACGTAGGCGTTCGCCAGGTGGCCGTTGGTCGGGTTGCGCGACACCAGCTTGCACAGCGGGTTGTTGGCCGTCGGGTTGGTGATGTAGCAGCTGGTCAGGGCGTTGACCGGCTGAATGACGCCGATCGCCCCGGTCAGGTTCAGCTGGTAATAGTCCACCGTGATGTTCAGGTGGGGGATGAAGGTGGGGGTGATGACCGCCCCGATGGTCTTGGTCTGGCCGGTTTCCGGCTGGATGTTGGCATTGCCGCCGTAGAAATATTGGCCCTCAAGGTATGACGGCGCGAAGGAGTTGGTGGAGCCCACCGCCGGCGCGCCGAAGCGGGCGCACTGGGCGGCGTTGCCGGTGCCCAGCACGCAAGGATCGCCGGCGTAGCGCGGCGCCAGGCGGGCCACCGTCACCAGGTTGTTGAACGGCAGGGACGAGGTGGCGGCCGCGTATTCGCTGAAGTTCGGCGTGCGGATGACGCGCTGCATGGTACCGCGGAAGCGGATGTTGTCATCCACCGTCCAGGTGAATTCGCCCTTGGGCGTGCCGTCGGCCCCCCACAGCGAGTACTCGGAGTAGCGATAGGCGCCGCCGACGTCGAAGCCCTTGATCAGCGGCAGGTCCTTCAGGACCGGCACCAGCAATTCGCCGTAGATTTCCTTGACGTCGAAGCTGCCGCTGTAGGCGGCCTGCACACCCTGGCGGAAGGTGTTGCCTGTCAGCAGGGCGGAATCCTGCGTGTAGTTGCCGGTCTCGTTGCGGTACTCATAGCCCAGCGAGAAGCCCACCGGGCCCGCCGGCAGGGAGAACAGGTCGGCCGAGGTGCCACTCAGCACGCCCGAACCGATCAGTTGCTCGCGGGTACGATGGAAGGCATCGAAGGTCAGGCCCAGCTGCTTCACGCTGGACTGGTTGGGACCGAAGAAGTCGATGGTGTTGGCCAGCGAGGCGACATTGTTCACGCCGGCGGCGCTGGTGACCAGGCCATCACCGGTGATGGGCGAGTCCTCGGTGGAACGGCCGTACTGCACATAGGCGTCCCATTTGATGTTCTTGGTGATGTCGCCGCGCAGGCCGGTCTGGATCTGCTCCGTCTCGCGATCGGTGTGATAGGTGATCAGGCCCAGCTCGGCCAGCGACCGGGTGATGCGCATCTGCGCCGTGCCGTTGACGAAGGTCAGCTGGTTGGCGATCTGCGGCGTCAGGAAGGGGTTGTTCTGGCTGATGGAAACGACCTGGTCGATGGAGGGCGGATTGGGGCCGGGCGTGCCCGACTCCTCCGTCTTCGCGCGGGTGTACATGGCGCGGCCGTAGAGTTCGACATTGTCGAACAGGTCATAGTGGTAAAGGGCAGTGGCGTTGTAACGGTTCAGCGGCTCGATCAGCGGGTATTCGCTGCTGATGTTCGAGGTGGCGGACGGGCTGGTGGTGAATTGGCCACTGGAATCAAAGCCGAATTTGCGCCCGCTGGCCACGTCGGTGAAGACGCCGCCCACATTGGGGATGGTGCTGGCCGGCGTCAGCGCCCATTTGCGCGACCCGGAATCCACCTCATCCCGCTTGGTGTAGTTCAGGGCCACGACGACATGGCCGCGCCCGTTGTTGATGTTGCCGCCGAAGGTCAGGTCGGCACCGTATTCGGAGCCGCCATGCTGGGCGCTGCGGTCCGTGACCGTGCCCTCGATGCCCTCGAAATCGCGGTCCAGGATGAAGTTGACCACGCCGGCCACGGCGTCGGCGCCGTAGACCGCCGCCGCACCGCCGGTCAGCACATCCACCCGTTTGATCAGCGCCACCGGGATGCTACCGACATCGACGGAATTGCGGAAGCTGAACGGGGTCGCGCGGGTGCCGTCGATCAGCACCAGCGACCGGCTCTGCCCGAAGTTGCGCAGGTCGAAGACCTGGGCGCCGAAGGCGTCGCTGCCCTGGGATGAGGCGCGCACGCCACCCGCCAGCTGCGGCAGCTTGGTGGAGAAATCCTGCACCGTCAGCGCCTGCTGCAGGCGAATATCCTCGGACGAGGTCGAGGCCACCGGGCTGGCCGCCGTCAGGCTGGGCCGGGGAATGCGCGTGCCCGTCACCACGATCTCTTCCAGGCCGGAATCCGCCGGCTCGGCGCCGGCCGAGGCGGCGGTTTGCGCGTAGGCGTTGCCGGCCAGCACCGGCAGGAAAAGCAACGGTGCCGCCAGCGCGGCACGCCAATGTTTGTTCCGCATGCTCCAAGCCCCCCTGTTTTTTGATCGTGGACATACCACTTTGCGGCATATCTCTGGTGAATTAATACCAATCAAAGCCATCTTACGTCAAGCGCTTCGTTGCAGATTCCCTACCATGCGAGCAATAAAGCGAAGGGATTCCGGATAGATCTGCGTCGGCAGAGAGAGATGCCCACCAAGGGGTGGACTCTATTGGTCTACATTGACGCCAGGCACCTAAGACCAGTCAGGCCAGCATGTCCCGCGCGGCCAGCAGGGCGTCGGCCAAGCGGTCGATCTCGGCGGGCGTGTTGTACAGCGCGAAGGAGGCGCGGCAGGTGGCGGTGACACCGAAGCGGGCCAGCAGCGGCTGGGCGCAATGGGTGCCGGCGCGCACGGCGACGCCGAAGCCGTCCAGGATGGTGGCGACGTCCAAAGGATGGGCGCCGCCCAGGGTGAAGGCCACGATGGGCCCCTTCTCCGCCGCCGTGCCGATCAGGCGCAGCGAGGGGATGGCGGCCAGACGCCCTTGCGCGTAGGCCAGCAACCCCGCCTCATGCGCGGCGATGGCGGCAGGCCCCACGCCGCGCAGATAGTCCAGTGCGGCGCCCAAGCCAATGGCCTCGACGATGGGCGGGGTCCCGGCCTCGAACCGGTGGGGCGGGTCGGCATAGGTGACGGTGTCGCGTGTCACCTGGCGCACCATCTCGCCCCCGCCCAGCACGGGCGGCAACCGCCGCAGCCACGCCGCCTTGCCGTAGAGGGCGCCGACGCCGGTGGGGCCGTAGAGCTTGTGACCCGTCAGGACATAGAAATCGACATCCAGGTCGCGCACGTCCACACCCAGGTGGACGGCCCCTTGGGTGCCATCGGCCAGCACGGGGATGCCCCGGCCGTGGGCCAGGCGCACGATGTCGCGCAGCGGCGTCACCGTGCCCAGGACGTTGGACATGTGGGTGATGGCCACCAGCCGCGTCCGGGGCGTCATCGCCCGTTCCACCGCCTCCAGCGCCAGGCCGCCCTCGTCATCCACATCCACCCATTTCAGGACGGCGCCATGACGTTCACGCAGGAAATGCCAGGGGATGATGTTGGCGTGATGCTCCATGACCGAGAGCACGATCTCGTCCCCCGGCTGGATAACCGCCTCGCCAAAGGCGTGAGCCACCAGGTTGATGGCCTCCGTCGCCGATTTGGTGAAGACGATCTCCTCCGCGCTTCCCGCGTTCAGGAAGGCGCGCACGCTGTCCCGCGCCCGCTCGAACCCGTCCGTCGCCCGGTTGGCCAGGGTGTGGGACCCGCGATGGACATTGGCGTATTCGGCGTAGATGGCCTGGGTCATGCGCTCCACCACCACGCGCGGCTTCTGCGCCGAGGCGGCGTTGTCCAGATAGACCAGCGGCCCGCCCTCGACCTCCAGCGACAGGATGGGGAAGTCGGCGCGCAGGCGGTCGACGTCGTATGGGGTCGTCACGGTTCCGTCCATCACCACCTCCCTTCCCTGGCCCGCTGGCCGTTCAGATGGTGCCCCGGTCGCGCAGCCGCTCGACCTCATCATCATCGGCGCCCAGCCATTCCTTCAGGATGTCGCCGCTGTGCTCGCCGATCGCCGGGGCGCCGTGGCGCACACTGGTGGGCGTGTCCCACAGGCGCACGGCCGGCGCCTGGAAGGGGACGGAGCCCAGGACGGGATGGGGCACGTCGATGATCTGCTCGCGCGCCACCACCTGGGGATTGGTAACCACATCGGCGATGGTCGCCACCCGCTCGCACGGCACTTCGGCCTCATGCAGGCGGGCCAGGATGGCTTCGCCGTCCAGGGTCAGCGCCCATTCGTTGATGATGCTCTCCAGCAGGCCGACATTGGCGTTGCGCGCCACGAAAGTGGAAAAGCGCGGGTCCTGCACCAGGCCCGGCATGCCCATGGCCGTGGCGAAGCGGGGGAAGTGGGCGTCGTTGCCGGCCACGACGTAGATCCAGACACCATCACGGGCGCGGAAGCAGTGCGAGGGCGAGAGGTAGCGGTCGCGGTTGCCCAGGCGCGGCGGCTCCGCCCCGTTCAGCAGATATTCCGGGATGGCCGTGGTCATCAGCGCCATGCCGCTGTCCATCAGCGTCGCCTCCACCACCTGGCCCCGCCCCGTCTTCCCCCGCGCCTGCAGGGCAGCCAGGGCGCCGATGGTGGCGTAGAGGGCGGTGGTGTAGTCGCAGACGAAGACACCGGACATGGTGGGCGGGCCGTCATGGGCGCCGGTCATGCTCATGATGCCGCTGATGGCCTGGGCGGCGCCGTCGAAGCAGGGATGCTGGGCCAGCGGTCCCTTCTGCCCGAAGCCCGTGACGCGCACCAGGATCAGGCCGGGGTTGGCCTCGCTGAGCACATCCCAGCCCAGGCCCATGCCCTCCAGCGTGCCCGGTCGGAAATTCTCGATGAGGATGTCGGCCTTGGCCGCCAGGCGGCGGATCAGGGCCTGGCCATCGGGGTCGCGAAAATCGACGGCGAAGCCGCGCTTGTTGCGGTTGGCGGACAGGAAGAACAGGGTGTCGCCGGCCACGGCCTCCCCCACGCGGCGGCCATCCTCGCCCCCGTCGATGCGTTCCACCTTCACCACGTCGGCGCCCAAATCACCCATTAGCTGGCCGCAGAACGGACCGGCGATGTATCGCGTCATGTCAAGAACGCGAATACCGTCAAGTGATCCCAGCATAGTCACCTCGCCTTTTTCTATAGAACGACCAAACACGATGAGTTATTGAAATCATCATGCTGATGAGCAATAGTATCCGAAACAGGAGGCAGCCATGCGCATCGCTTATTTTTCCTGGCTTCGCGCCAAGACCGGCACTGCATCGGAACAAATAGACTTGCCGCAAAACTGTAACACGGTGAACGACCTGATCGATTACCTGTCTGGCCGGCATCCGGCCTTGGCGGAAATCGCCACCGCGCAGGGCAGCCTGCGCTACACCGTCAACCGCCGCTATGTCGAGAAATCGCATCCGCTGACGGCGACGGATGAGGTGGTCCTGTTCCCACCCGTCACCGGCGGCTGACCGGCATTTCCTTCCTGGGCCGCCCCGCAGCAGGGACAGTTCTCCCGGCGGGGCAGCTCCACCTTGGTGACGTCGCAGCTCCAGGCGTCGTACATCGCCAGGGTGCCGGACAGGCTGGGCTCCACGCCCAGAATCTCCTTGATCACCTCGATGGCCTGCAGGGCGCCCATGACGCCCACCGCCGGGCCCAGCACGCCGATTTCCGAACAGCTGGGCGCCAGCGCCGGCACCTCGGGATAGAGGCAGCGGAAGCAGGGGTGCGGGCCCCCCAAATGGGATTTGAAGGTGGTCAGAATGCCGTCTGCCAGCTGCACGGCGGCGCTGACCAGAACGATCCCGGCCCGGCGGCAAGCGGCATGCACCGCGTCGCGGGTGGCGAAGTTGTCGCAGCCGTCGGCCACGACGTCGTACTGGGCCACCAGCGTGTCCGCGTTCTCCGCGTTCACCGGCACCGCGTGTTCCACCAGCCGCACATGCGGGTTGATGCGGGCCAGCGTGAGGGCGGCACTCTGTACCTTGGGCATGTCCAACCGGTCGACGCCGTGCAGGATCTGACGGTGCAGGTTGGACGGCTCGACACAGTCGAAATCGGCGAAACCCAGCGTACCCACCCCCGCCCCGGCCAGGTACATGAGCAGGGGGGAACCCAGGCCGCCGGCGCCGATGACCAGCACGCGCGCAGCCTTCAGCCGGGCCTGGCCAGCGGCACCGATCTCAGGCAACACAACCTGGCGCCGGTAGAAACTGGCCTCATCGGGAACGGTCGACATCACCCAAGCCTCCGGTTCCGGTTTTCTTAATTACTCAGGCCGCGGCGGCGGCCTCACGGATGCGCTTCACGATCAGATGCACGCCGTTGGCCCGGCTGGGCGCCAGGTTGCGCCCAACGGCCAGCCGGTCCAGCACCGCCGGGCTGTGGGCCAAAATCGCGGTGGGCGGCCGCCCGTCGTACAGCCGCAGCACCAGGGTCAGCAGGCCCCGCATGATCAGGGCATCGGAATCCGCCCGGATATGCAGGGCCGCCGGCGTACGCTGGATGACCAGCCATAGCTGCGACTGGCACCCAGTCACCTGGTCCTGCTCCCGCCGGTCCGCTGGCGGGATGCCCTCCAGGGCGCGGCCCAGGTCCATCAGATGCTTCAGGCGGGCGGACCAGTCATCCAGACATGCGAACTCCGCCTCCAGCGCCGCGGCGACGGCGTCGATCTCCGTGGCGCTGGAGGTGGTGGGTTCGGCCAGGTCGGTCATGGGTCCGCCTTCCCTCATCAGCGCGCGTGGCGCGCCACGATGCCCCCGGTCATGGGCGCCTTCACGCCCGTGGTCTTGGGGAAGCTGATGGGCAGGCCGGCCAGCACCCGGGCCGCGAGATAGGCGAAACACTCTGCCTCCACCGCGTCGCCGCGCCAGTCCACCGCCTCGGCCGGCACGGCCTCCACCTTGGCGCGCTCGCCCAGGGCGGACATGATGGCCGGGTTCTTGCGGCCGCCGCCGCAGACGATCAGCTTGGTCGGGCGGGTGGGCAGCAGGTCCAGCGAGCGGCCGACCGTACCCGCCGTGAAGGCGGTCAGGGTGGCGGCGCCATCCTCCAGCGACAGGCCGTCGGCCATGTCGGCGGTGAAGTCGTAGCGGTCGAGCGACTTCGGATATGCCGCCGACAGGTAGGGGTGGTCCAGCAGGCGGGCCAGCCGCGCCTCATCCACCCGGCCGCGCCGGGCGATGGCGCCGTCCACATCCATCTCCCCAGCCCCGTGGCGCATGATCCAGTCATTGATGGGACCATTGGCCGGGCCGGTGTCGAAGGCCTCGAAATGGTCCTTGCCGTCCCACCAGGTGACATTGCCCACGCCACCCAGGTTCAGGGCCGCGACCTCGGGCCCGGCGTGGACACGCTTCAGCAGGGCGGCATGATAGCTGGCGGACAGCGGCGCACCATGGCCGCCCGCGCGCATGTCGGCGGTGCGGAAGTCATAGACGACGTCGATGCCCAGGATGTCGGCCATCAGCTGACCGTCGCCCAGCTGGCGGGTGTCGCCGAAGCGGCCGGGAACCGGCGCGCGATGCAGCACCGTCTGGCCGTGGAAGCCGACGGCCGCCACCTCGTCCGGCCGCATGCCGTTCTCAGCCAGGAACTGGGCCACCGCCTCGGCCTGAGCGCGGGAAAGGGCCCGTTCCGCCTCGGCGAAAATCGGGGGCTCCGCGCCCTCAAACCGCCAGGTGAGCGCCTGGGCCACCGCCTCCCCCAGAAGGCCGCGCAGGTCCGTCGGGTAGGGGGCCAATTTCCAAGGACCAAAGTCGAACACATGGACGCCATCCGTGCGGATGCACGCGATATCGATCATCCCGTCCAGCACTGTGCCCGTCATCAGGCCGATGGCCCACATCGGTTGCATTCATCAATCTCCCTGAGTTCCCAAAGGTTCTTCACTGTATCACGCCCGCGCACCATCCCGGCGTCAGGCGTATTGGCGGGCGGGCTCGCGCCCATCCGCACGCCGCAACGCGGCGGTATGCTTGGCGTGGATCTCGCCCTCCGGCTTGCGGCAGCCGGCGCAGAGCAGAATGGATTGTCGCCCGTCCTCCGCCATGCGGCGGCGAAAATCGACGGCGCGGCCCACCACGGTTTCCGCCGTCTCCGTCATCAGGTTGCCGACGACGCCCTGGGCGCCGTGGCTGATCACGCAGATCGACGTCTCGCCATCCGGGGCCATGCACAGGGTGTGGCCGGCCCAGAAGCAGGCGCCGGTGGGCACGGGCAGGGACGGGTTGATGTCCTGCGACATGCGCCGGTGCAGCGCCTCGTCACTTTCCAGGTCGTCCAGCTCCCGGAGCTTGTGGTGGGCGCCGCCCGGCAACAGGGGCGTGACCTTCACGTGGTTGTCCACCCGCGCCACCAGCTCCAGGAACTCCGGATCATACTCCTCCAGCGGTTCGTTGAGGTCGATCTGGTAGACGCCGACCCGGACATGGCCGTGGTCCCGGCCGCGCGCGT
The DNA here is from genome assembly GCF_007828035.1 of Nitrospirillum amazonense. Lineage (GTDB taxonomy): Bacteria > Pseudomonadota > Alphaproteobacteria > Azospirillales > Azospirillaceae > Nitrospirillum > Nitrospirillum amazonense. Next base: position 56,515 of record NZ_VITV01000009.1, read on the forward strand.
CCAGCAGCGTGCGCAGTCCCTTTATCGTTTTCTGGAACGAGCCCTCACCCCGGTTCAGGTCATGGCTGGCCTGGTTGCCGCCATCGATGGACACGTAAATGGTGTGGGAGTAAGGCACCGCCAGAATTTCCCTAACCCGTTTGGGCGTCAGCAGGGTGCCATTGGTATGCCATTGGAGTGGGGAGTGTGGCAAAAGCCGCCGCGTCATCGCCAACAATTCAGCGAAACGGGGATTCATTAGGGGCTCTCCACGCCAATTCAGGTGTATTCCCTTGACCTCCATCGTCGGTGACGTGGCGAGTTTTATCAACACTTGTTCAAGATCATCTGGCTCCAGATCCAATTTCCCATGGCTTTGCTTCGTATAGCAAAGGCGGCATGACAAATTGCACCGGCTGGTCGGATCCAGCCACAGCCAAATTGGATGTATTTGATCAGACTGGTCATGCAGTGGTTTAAACAACGTACACCTCCGACCGTTTTATTGTCATACAGGGGCGGCCCGTTAGCCCCAGGCGGGAAGGATGTCGTGACCAGATGTGTACCAGATTAATACCATGATGACATCATTAAATTCACACGGTACGGGTGGAAAAAATTTCAGCGGACGAAGAAACTGCCCCGGATCGCGGAAAGCAGCGGCGGGCCGGCCCAGGCCTTCGCGACCGACAGAGAGGGAGATGCACAGTTGTTCCAGGTTCGCGCGCTGATTTCGGATGCCGGCAGCACGTCGGCCAATGAGGATGTGGCCGGCCATTGCGGCGGCTGGGCATGGGTCATCGACGGGGCCACAGGCGTCAGCGGCGCCACCATCGAGGGCCTCAGCGACGCCGCCTGGTTTGCCCGCCAAGTGGACGGTGCCCTGCGCCGGCGCATTCCGGATGGCGATGGACTTCCCACCGACACCGTGTTGCGCCAAGTGGTGGAGGATTGCGCCCAAGGCTATGCCCAGGCCACGGCAAGAACGCCCCGGGCGCGGCACGAGCGGCCGTCGGCCGCCTTCGCCCTGCTGCGGCGCCTGGGGGAACGGCTGGAGATGACCACCCTGGGCGACTGCCAGATCATCCACCGCGACGCGGGCGGCCAAGCCCGCCTGTTCGGCACCTCCGCCATCCCGGTTTTCGAGGAACGCACCCTGGCCGCCGCCCGCCTGGCCTTGGCGGAAGCGCCGGACCTGTCACCCACCGGCCTGTGGGAGCGGGTGGTCGGGCAGTTGCGGACCAACCGTCAGTTCATGAATGTCGATGGCGGCTATTGGGTGCTGAGCACCGACACGGCGGCGCTGGCCCATGTCGACCGCGCGACCATTCCGGTGGGCAATGGCCCGGTGGCACTCGCCAGTGACGGCTTCCTGCGCCTCATCGACATGTTTGGCCAGGCGACGGCGGAGGATTTCCTGGGCTGGGACGATCAGGCCAAGGCGGACGCCGCTCTGCGGGACCTGCGCCGCATCGAGGCCATGGATGATCCCCACCATGGCCATTTGCGGCTGAAGCGCGCGGACGACGCCAGCTTCATCCTGGTCCACCCGGAATAGCGCTCAGTCTGGCGCGCGGCCCGCCAGCGCCAGAGCGCCCTTGATCGCGTCACCCAGGGTGGGCGACAAGCGGCGGCGCACATCGGGGGCCAGCCAGGCCTCCAGGGCGCTTGCCAGGCCGCCGATCAGGCTGACCCGCGGCACCCCTTCCGACAGCAGCGCCCGCACCAGGCCGTTCACATGCTCCGCCGCCTCCTGCACCACCTGGCGGGCCACGGCGTCGCCCTGGTCGGCCTGGCGCAGCACCAGGGGGGCGAAGGTAGCGTAGTCGGTGGCGGTCGATCGGTCCATCCACAGCACCACCTCTGCCGGGTCATCCTGGAAACGGGCCATCAGTTCCCGCGTCAGGACGCTGCCGCCCTCGCGCCCGTCGTGGGCGCGCAGACTGTGCTGCAGGGCCCTCAAGCCCAGATAGGCGCCGCTGCCCTCGTCGGAGATGGGGAAGCCGTAGCCGCCGAACTTCATCTCCCGTCCGTCGACACGGCCGATGGCGCACGTGCCGGTACCGACAATGACGATGCCGCCATCCCGGCCGCCGTGCGCGCCCAGGCAGGCGATCATGGCGTCGCTGGTGAAGGCGATGGAGGCATAGGGGTGGTGGATGGCTTCCAGCGCCGCGCGGGCGCCTTTGCGGCCAATACCGGCCACGCCCACTCCGGCGCGAATGCGACCCACCTGCGCCCCGTCCAGCCCGGCCTCCTCAATGGCGTGGCGGGCCGCCGTCTCGATGGCCTGCCACGACGCCTCGATACCGAAACGGGTGGCGGCGGGGCCGGCGATGCCCTGCCCCAGGACGGTGCCGGCCGCATCCTCCAGCCGCGCGCGGCAGCCGGTACCGCCGCCGTCCACGCCCAAGTACAGCGCGTCGTCCATCAGCCGGGCACCCGCTCGATATCGGCGCCACAGCGAACCAGCTTACGCGCCAAATCCTCATAGCCCCGGTCCAGGTGGTAGACGCGGTTCACCACCGTCTCCCCCTCCGCCACCAGCCCCGCCAGGATAAGGCAGACCGAGGCGCGCAGGTCCGTCGCCATGACAGGTGCACCGCGCAGCCGTTCGACCCCGCGCACCAACACGGATGTGCCCCGCAGGGTGAGGTCGGCGCCCAGGCGCGCCAGCTCCGGCACGTGCATGAAGCGGTTCTCGAAGATGGTCTCGCGGATCATGGACGCCCCCTCCGCAACCGACATCAGGGCCATGAACTGGGCCTGCAGGTCGGTGGGGAAACCGGGATAGGGCTCGGTCGCGACATCGGTGGCGCGCAGGTGGCCCACCCGTTCCACCATCAGGCCCCGGTCGGTGGGATAGACGCTGACCCCCGCCCGCTCCAGGATCTGGCATTGCACCGCCAGATGGTCCAGCCGCGCGCCGATCAGTTCCAGCCGGCCGCCGGTGATGGCCGCGGCCATGGCGTAGGTCCCGGCCTCGATGCGATCGGGAATCAGCGTGTGCGTCGCCGGGCGGAAGATGGCCGGCCCCTGCACCAGGATGCGCTGGGTTCCCGCCCCCTCGACATGCGCGCCCATGGCCGCCAGGCAGGCGGCGAGGTCCGCCACCTCCGGCTCGCGCGCCGCGTTCAGGATTTCCGTTTCGCCCCGCGCCGTCACGGCGGCCATCATGGCCGTTTCGGTGGCGCCCACCGAAGGCAAGGCCAGGACGATGCGGCCACCAGCCAGGCCGCCCTGCGGCGCCCGGGCGGTGACGTAGCCGCCATCGACCTCCACCGCCGCGCCCAGGGCCGTCAGCGCCTTCAGGTGCAGGTCGATGGGCCGGGCACCGATGGCGCACCCCCCGGGCAGGGAGACGCGGGCGCTGCCGAAACGGCCCAGCAGGGGCCCCAGCACCAGGGCCGTCGCCCGGGCGCGGCGCACGGTGTCGTAATGCGCCTCGGCGTTCACGGCGGCGGCGGCGTCCAGCGTCACCCGGTGCGCGTCGGCGCGTGCCACCCGCACGCCATAGCCGCGCGCCAGCGCCAGCATGGTTTCCACATCGGTGATGGCCGGCAGGTTGGCCAGCGTCACCGGCTGGTCGCTCAGCAGGCTGGCGGCGACCAAGGGCAGCGCCGCGTTCTTGGCGCCGGCGATGTCCACGGTGCCGGCCAGCCGCCGCCTGCCGCGGATGATCAAGCGATCCATGAGGTTTTCCGCATCATAGTCCCGTACCAAATCTGGCAGCGCGCCTGTTCCATTCATCATGCCAGTTCGCCAAGTGGTGACAAACTGGTTTCATGCTGCTAGCCTTCCCGCGATCCCAATCGACCGAGCAGAAGTCCCCCCGCGATGCCTGCTACACCGATCCATCCAAGCTTGACCCCAGATCAGGCCCCCGATCAAGCCGGCCTGGCCGATACTGCCGGCGCCACCTGCGAAATCTTCGTCAACCGCCGCCGCTTCGCCATCGGCAACCAGATGGTGACCGCCGCCGACATCGCCGCCCTGATGGGCGTACCGGCGGACAACGCAGTGGTTGAACGTAGCGACCCCTCCGGCGACTGGGTGGCCCTGCCCCTGTCCGACACCGTGGATATCCACCCGGGCGACACCTTCCTGGTCACCCGCCAGTTCGTGATGGGTGGGCATGGTTGAGCGCGCCCGCACCGCTCCCAGCGGGGAGCCGTATCGTGTCGCCCCTGCAGGCCTGCTGCGCCTGGCCTCGCCGGAGAAGGAGGCGCTGTTCGCCACCGTGTTTACCGGCCAGCCGGATCGGGAGGGCGGCTGTTTCGCCCGCTTCGGCTGGCGGCTGACGGGCGGCCACCTGGCGGTCACGCTGGCCGCCATCGACACGCCGCAGCCGGGCGATATCGAGGGTGGCGGGACGGGGATCAAGATCACGGCCAACGCCCTACGCCGCGCCGCCCTGGCGGCGGAGGGCCATCCGCTGGCCGTCGGCTTCATCCACGCCCATCCCGCCGGCGTGGCGCCCAAGCCCAGCGCCCTGGATGACGAGATGGACCGGTACATGGCCGGCTATTTCGCCGACCTGGTCCCAGGCCGCCCCTTCGTCAGCCTGATTGTTTCCAAGATCGGGGGCGACACCGCCGTCCACGGCCGGATCTTCCACGACGGCGCCTGGCACGAGGTGGGCCGCGTGGCGGCGGAGCGGGATCCCACCGTGATCGCCTGGCCGCAAGGCGAACCACCGCCGGAGCCGCCCATCCCGCCGGAGCGGGTGGCCCGCCTGACCAGCGCCTTCGGGCGGGAGGCGTACCAGCGCCTGCAACGCTCCACCGTCGCCCTCATCGGCGCCGGGGGCACCGGCTCTGCCGCCATCCCCATCCTGGCGCGGGCCGGTGTGGGCCGGCTGATCATCATCGACAGCGACCACGCCTCGGAGTCCAATCTGGAACGGCTGCACGGCAGCACCCCGGCCGACGTGGCCAACCGCGTGCCCAAGGTCACCATCGCCAAGCGGTCGGTGGCGGAATACGCCCCCGGCACGGTGGTGGAGGCCATCAACGGCCGCCTGCCGCAGCCCGAGGTGTTGGACGCCGTGCTGCAGGCCGACGTGCTGATGGGCTGCACCGACGCGCATTCCAGCCGCATGGCCGTGGCCGACATCGCCACCCGCTACCTGATCCCCGCGGTGGATTGCGGCGGCCTGATCGAGGGGCGCGACGGCATCGTCACCGGTCAGCTGGTGCAAATCGTCCGCTTCCTGGCGGCCGACCCCTGCCCCCGTTGCCGCGGCATGATCTCCGCCACCCGGGTGATGCAGGAGATGCTGCCGGTGGTGGAGCGACTGGCCCCGGCCGACCAGGCGGCCCTGGCGGCGGCACGTGGCGAGCGGCCGGACCCCATCCTGACCGCTGTACCGCAGATCGATACCGTGGGCTACATCACCACCACGGCTGGAACGCTGGCGGCGGGCTTCGTCATCGGCTGGCTGACCGGCCGCTTCTCCCCCACCTTCGAACGGCTGCAACTGGATCTGGTGTCGGATTGCCTGGGCGCCGTGGATCGGCCGCAACGGCCCCGGCCAGGATGCAGCTGCACCACCACGCGCGGCTATGCCGACCAGGCGGCCGACGCGGCGCCATTCCAGCCGCCCGCCCATTGGCCGGCCCCGGTCCGGCTGTAAGGGGCCGCCCCCTAGAATCCCAGACCAGCCGCCGGGCGGTGGCAGGAGCAGCCGACGAAGTGGCCCGACAGCGCCTCTAGCGAGCGCAGCTGCGCGCCATTATGCACGTAGTCCTCGCCCGGCGCCGGTTCCACCTCCAGCACCAGATCGCCGTCGGTGCCAAAGCGGGCCGGCAAGCCGACGAAGGGCAGGTTGCCGGTGCCCAGTTCCAACCCCTCGGAAGAGATGGCGCTGACCAGCGTATCGGCATCCAGCCCTGGGTCCGCGCAGGCCTGGGGGTCCAGGCGGATGGCGTCGGAGACGTGCAGATAGCTCATCCGCTCGTCCACGAAATCAAAGGGTTCCAGCCACGCCGTCCGATCCAAGTCATCGGCTGTGATCCAGCCGAAACGGGCGTCGCCGTCGGTCAGGCGCGGCTGGGCGCGGCGGCGGTTGAACAGGTTGGCCGATAGGGTGGCGTGCGCCACGTCGATGAACGGTTCCACCCCCGTCAGCCCGTCACGGACCAACGCCTCACGGAAACGCTCGATCTCCCACGGGAAGAAGTGGTCCAGCGGCCCGGTCATGTAATTGCGGCCGTCACGGGGCAGCAGGGAATAGTGGCCGACATTCTCCACCAGCAGCCGCATACCGCCCGCCAGGCGCGCCAGGTCGCGCACCGCCTCTCCAAATCCCTGCGCGGCCTCATCCCGGTCGCGGGCGCGGGGCGGGGCCTGGCCGAAAACCATGTCGAAATAGCGGTGCAGGACGACGGCCCCGGCCCCGATCTCGGCCGCGAAGGCCAGGGTGTGGCGGCATTGGTCGGCATCGAAGCCGACGCGCGTGACCAGGGGCACCGACTGAGGCGGGATGTGAACGATCAGCGCATCCACCGGAAATTCCTGTCGCAACCGGGCGATATTGCGCCGAGCGAGGGCGAGACCGGCGGCGGAGGTCACGTCCCGCTCCCCAAAGGTGTGCAGCTCCAGCCGTACCGGCCGCCCCTGGGAGACGAGATAGGCGGCGCGCGCCGCCAGTTGGCCGTAATCGGCCACGGCGGCCTTCAGGACAAGGTTGGGCACGCTCACCTCCCCGCCGGATCGCTGACGCCAGGGTGGCATGGCCGGCCAACCTGGACAAGCTGGTATTCATATGGTATGCAACCAGTGGTCCGGCGGCCTGCCTCGGGCGGGGTTGCCGGCCCTTCCGTTCAGGACAAAAACAGGGGGGGCGGGCCCCATGCCGGAAACAGGGTTGGAACCAGTGTTGGATGCGCCGTCGGTGGCTGACGGCCTGTTGCCCGTCGGCATCCTGCACCGTGCCCACGCGTTGCTGCCCCTGATCGACACCCTGAAGGCGGAGGGGGAGCGTGAGCGCCGCGCACCGGTCGCCCTGATCGACGCCCTGAAGCGGGCCGGCCTGTTTCGCCTGTTGCAGCCCCGGCGTTATGGCGGGGCCGAATGTCATCCCGCCACCTTCTTCGCCGTGCAGGCCACCCTGTCCGCCGAGGACATGTCCATCGGCTGGCTGCAGGGCGTCATGGGCATGGTGGCCTTCCACCTGGCGCTGCTGCCGGTCGAGGCGCAGGACGATGTCTGGCGGGATGATCCGACGGCGCTGCTGGCCTCCAGCTACATGCCGGCGGGCAAGGCCGCGCGCGTGCCGGGCGGCTTCCGCCTCAGTGGCCGCTGGGGTTTCTCCAGCGGCGCCGACCACGCCGACTGGTTCATGCTGGGCGCCATGGCGGCGCTGGAGGGGGACGAGCAGGAGCATGTCATCTTCCTGGTACCGCGGGCCGACGTGCGCATTCACGACACCTGGGACACCATCGGCCTGCGCGGCACGGGCAGCCATGACGTGTCGGTGGATGATGGTTTCGTCCCCGCCCACCGCTGCCACGGCGTGCGGGAACGCTTCCTGACAGGCGGCCCAGGCTTGGCCGTCAACCCGGCGCCGCTGTACCGCATTCCCCTGCCGCAGATGCTGTTCCGCGCCATCTCCACCCCCGCGCTGGGCGGCTTGCGCGGGCTGCTGGAGGGCTTCATCGATCACAACCGGCGGCGCGGGCCCGGGCCTCTGGCCGACCCGGTGGCCCAGCTGGCCTGCGGCGAGGCGGCGGCCGAGCTGGACGAGATGACCCGCACCCTCGAAGGCAATTTCGACCGTATGCTGGACCACGCCCGCCAGGGCCGGGAGGCGCCTATCGGCGACCGCATGCTGTATCGCGTCCAGGCCACCACGGTGGTGGAGCGGTGCGACCGGCTGGCCCGGCGCCTGTTCAAGGCCTCCGGCGCCTCCGCCCTGTCGATCGCCAACCCGCTGGGGCGCATCTGTGCCGATATCCAGGCCGCCCGCCAGCACGCCGCCAACCAATACGAGATCTATGGCCGGACGCTGGGCGCTCACCTGTTCCAACTGGACGTGAAGGATACTTTGCTTTGAGCGGACAGCCGGACCAAAACCCCTCCCCGCCCCTGCCCTTCAGCCTGGGTTACGACGACCGGGATGAGGAAGAGATCATGCGCCGCTGGCGGGCCATCCTGCGCTCCAACAAATGGAGCCACGCCGCCCAACTGGAGGAGTTCGAGGCTGCCTGGCGGGCGTGGAACGAGCTGCCGGCTGTGGCCTTCGACAATTGGGCCGGCGGCGCCATGGCCGTGCTGGACCATTTCAAGGTACGTGGCGCCACCGTACTGTGCCCGTCCAACACCTTCCTGGCCACGCCCCGCGCCGCCCAGTTGTCGGGGGCCGAGGTGGTGTTCTATGACTGTAACCGGCACGATTTGTGCGGGTCCTTCGACGACTTTGTGGCCAAGGCGGAACGGCACCGGCCAGCCCTGGCCTTCATCGTCCATATCGGCGGCCACATCGCCTTCGACATCCACAAGATCGCGGCCTATTGCCGGGACAAGGGCATCATCCTGGTGGAGGATTGCGCCCATGCCGTGGGCGCCGACTGGAACGGGCAGAAGCCGGGCAGCTTCGGCGATGCCGGCATTTTCTCCCTCTACGCCACCAAGACCATCACCACCGGCGAGGGCGGCGTGGTGGTCAGCCGCCACGAGGACGTGCTGCGCCACGCCCGGTCCTACCGCGACTATGGCCGGGGCTCGGGCTACAAGGTGCAAAGCCTGAACCACCGCATGGACGAGTTCCGCGCCGCCTTCGGCACCGTGCAAATCCGACGCATGCCGGAAATCGTGGCCTGGAAGCAGGCCTACGCCCGCGACGTGCTGGACCCACTGTACCCAGACCGGGTGCGCCTGCCGGAAGGCATGAGCAGCGGCTTCTACAAATACATCGTCTTCCAGAACATCCCCACCTCCACCGGCAAGGTCTATGAGCTGCCCTGCCACCGCATCATGGGGGTGGAGGCCAACCTGCCGAACACGGAGTGGGTGGCCAAGAACCACTGGTGCGTGCCGCTGTACTACCCTCGCTCGTCCCCGGAGTGAGCGTCTCCCGGTTCGTTTTCTTAAATCACGCGGCGGATCCAGCCATCCACCAACGGGGCCTGGCTGCCGCGCTGCATGCCCACCAGGCGTTCACGCAGGCTGGCCGTGGTCGACCCGCCCTCACCATTGCCGATGACGAAGTCGCCCTCGGCCGTGCGCACGGTGCCGATGGGCGCCAGCACGGCGGCGGTGCCGCAGGCGAAGGCCTCGCGCACCCGGCCGGTGGCGGCATCCTCCTTCCACTGCGCCAGGGTATACGGCTCCTCCACCACCGTATGGCCCAGGCTGCGCGCCAGCTGGATGATGCTGTCGCGGGTGATGCCGGGCAGGATGGTGCCGCTGAGCGGCGGGGTCAGCAGGCTGCCGTCGTCGCGGACGAAGAAGACGTTCATGCCGCCCAGCTCCTCGATCCAGCGATGCTCCGCCGCGTCCAGGAACACCACCTGGTCGCAGCCGTGCTTGCTGGCCTCCAATTGGGCGATCAGGCTGGCGGCGTAGTTGCCGCCGCACTTGGCCGCGCCGGTGCCGCCGGGGGCGGCGCGGGTGTAGTTCTCCGGCGCCCAGATGGTGATGGCCTTGGCCCCGCCCTTGAAGTAGGCGCCCACTGGGCAGGCGATGACGCAGAAGATGTACTCCGACGCCGGCCTGACACCTAAGAACGCCTCGTTGGCGAACATGAAGGGCCGGATGTACAGGCTGGCGCCCTCCCCGCCGGGGATCCAGGCCTGGTCGATGCGCACCAGCTGCTCCACCGCTTCCAGGAACAGCTCCTCCGGGATCAGCGGCATGGCCATGCGCTCGGCCGAGTCCCGAAAGCGCTTGGCATTGGCGTCGGGCCGGAACAGCATCACGCCGCCGTCCGCCGCGCGATAGGCCTTCATGCCCTCGAAGACTTCCTGGGCGTAGTGCAGCACAGCCGCCGCCGGATCGAGCGCGAACGGCGCCCGCGCCGTGACCTTGGCGTCATGCCAACCCTGGCCCTCCGTCCAGCGGATCGTCACCATGTGGTCGGTGAATACCTTGCCGAAGCCGGGGTTTTCCAGGATGCGGGCGCGCGTGGCGGCGTCGGTCGGATTGGCGGTGCGCTCGATGGTGAAGGTCATGGTGGTTCCCAGATCAAATGGGCCAGGGTCAAATGGGCCAGAATCAAATGTGGATGGCGTGGCCCAGGGCCTTCAGGGCGCTTTCGTGCACGCCCTCGCTTAACGTCGGATGGGCGTGGATGATGCCGGCCACATCCTCCAGCACGGCGCCCATCTCCAACAGCGTCGCGAACTCGCCGGCGAGTTCCGAGATGTGGCGGCCCACGGCCTGCAGGCCCAGGATGCGGTGGTCGGCCTTGCGCGCCACCACCCGGACGAAACCGCCGTCGTCGCCCGCGTCCATGGACAGGGCGCGGCCGTTGGCGGCCCAGGGGAATTGCCCCACCACCGTCTCCGTACCCGCCGGTACCTCGTCGGGGCCTAAGCCCGCCGTGACGATCTCCGGCTCGGTGAAGCAGACCGCCACGATTGATACGGGATCGAAACGACGGCGTTTCCCGGCGATGATCTCCGCCACCATTTCCCCTTGGGCGGACGCCTTGTGCGCCAGCATGGGCTCGCCCACCACGTCGCCGATGGCGTAGACGCCCGTCGTCGGCGTGGCGCAGCGGTCGTCCACGGCGATGAAGCGGCCATTCATGGCCAGGCCCATGGCCTCGCGCCCCCAGCCCTCGGTATTGGGCCGGCGGCCGACCGTGACCAGGATATGGTCGGCCGGCAGCACTTGGCGTTGGCCGTCCTGGGTCTCGATGGCCAGGCCCTCGCCTTCCTGGCCAAGGGCCTTGGCGCCCAGATGCACCGTGACACCGTGCTTTTCCAGCCAACGGCGCACCGGCTGGGTCAGCTGGGCATCGTACAGCGGCAGGATGCGGTCCTGCGCCTCCACCACCGTGACCTGGGCGCCCAGTTTGGCGTAGGCGATGCCCAGTTCCAGGCCGATATAGCCGGCGCCCACCACCACCAGCCGCTTGGGCACCGCCGTCAGCGACAGGGCGCCGGTGGAGGAGATGACCTTATCGCCGAATGGCAGGTTGGGCAGTTCCACCGGCAGCGAGCCGGTGGCCAGGATCACGTTCTCCGCCACCACGGTGACGGGGCCGTCCGCCGTCTCCACGGTGCAGCGCTTGGCGTCGCTGAACACGGCCCTACCGGCCAGGGTGCGCACCTTCGCCCGCTTCAGCAGCGCGGTGACCCCGCCGTTCAGCCGGTCGACCACGCCCTCCTTCCAGGCCATGGTCTCGCTGAAGTTCAGCGCCGGCTTGGCATCCAGATGGATGCCGAAGCGGCCGGACGAGGCGGCCGCCAAGGTCATTTCCTCATAGAGGCCCGCGGCATGGATCAGCGCCTTGGACGGGATGCAGCCCCGGATGAGGCAGGTTCCGCCCAGGCGGTCGGCATCCACCAGCACGATATCCAGCCCCAGCTGGCCGGCGCGGATGGCGGCGACGTAGCCGCCGGGCCCGCCGCCGACAACAAGCACGCCAGCATTGAGGACGGGTGTCTTGATGGTCTCGGCCATGACGTCAGTCCATGAAGATAAGGGCGGGGTGTTCCAGCAGGCGCTTCAGCCGCTGGATGAAACGGGCGGCGTCATAGCCGTCGACGATGCGGTGATCGAAGGAGGACGACAGGTTCATCACCTTGCGCACCGTGATGAAGGACCCGTTGACCACCGGGCGCTCCACCAGCTTATTGGGACCGATGATGGCGACCTCGGGATGATTGATCACCGGCGTGGCGGCGATGCCGCCCAAGGCGCCTAAGCTGGTCAGCGTGATGGTCGACCCACTCAGTTCATCGCGGGCCGCGGTACCGTCGCGGGCGGCTTTGCTGACCCGTGCCAGCTCGGCGGCGCAGTCCCACAGGTCTCGCATCTCAGCATGGCGCACCACCGGTACGATCAGGCCGTTGGGCGTCTGCGTGGCGATGCCGATGTGCACGCCCTCATAGGTGTGCAGCACCCCGGCATCGTCGTCGTAGCGGCTGTTGATGTGCGGGAACTCGGGCAGGATGCGCACCACCGCGCGCATGAAGAAGGGCAGCAGGGTCAGCTTGGGCTGGTCCGGCTGCTTGTTCTCGTTCAGGTCCTGGCGCAGGGCCTCCAGCTCCGTCAGGTCGCATTCCTCCACATAGGTGAAGTGGGGGATGCGGCGTTTGGAGTCCTGCATCTTTTCCGCGATCTTGCGGCGCAGGCCGATGATCTTGGTCTCCTCCACGCCGTCCCGCGCGGTGTAGCGCGCGTCGCCCGTGGGGATGGCGCCGCCGCCGGCGATATAGGCGTCCAGATCCTCCGGCGTGATGCGGCCGCCGGGGCCGGTGCCGGGCACGTACTGCAGCGGGATGCCCAGCTCATGCGCCCGCCGCCGGGTGGCCGGGGCGGCCAGGGGCGCATCCTCGGCCAGGCGGGTGGTGAAGGCCGCGGCCTTCGCCTTGGCCGGCCGCGGCTTGGGCTGCTCCACCGGCTTGGGCGCGGGCTTCGCGTCACCCTGAACCGGTTCCGGTTTCGGCCCGGGCTTGGGTTGCGGCTTCGGTTCCGGCTTGGTATCCGCCTTGGGCGCCGGGCGGGCGGCGTCGGCGTTGCCGGCCCCTTCCACCTCCAGTTCCACCAGCACGCTGCCCACGGCCATCATCTGGCCGACCTCGCCATGGATGGCGGTGACCACGCCGTCCACCGGCGCGCTCATTTCCACCGTGGCCTTGTCGGTCATGACATCGACCAGATCCTGGTCCTCGCGCACATGGTCGCCCGGCTGCACCCGCCATTTGACGATCTCGGCCTCGACCACGCCTTCGCCCACGTCAGGCAGGCGAAATAGATAAGTGCCCATGGGTCAGTCCTCCATGACGCGCTTCAGGGCCGCGGCGAGGCGCGCGGGCCCGGGGAAATAGTCCCACTCGAACGCATGCGGATAGGGCGTGTCCCAGCCCGCCACCCGGCCGATGGGGCTTTTCAGGTGATGGAAGCAGCGCTCCTGCACCAGGGACGACAGCTCGCCGCCGAAGCCGCCAAAGCGCGAGGCCTCATGCAGGATGACGCAGCGGCCAGTCTTCTTGACCGAGGTGACGATGGTGTCAATATCCAGCGGCACGATGCTGCGCAGGTCGATCAGTTCGGCATCCACGCCCGATTCCTCGATGCCCGACTTGGCAACGTGCACCATGGTGCCGTAGGCCAGCACCGTCGCCTCGCGCCCTTCCCTCACCACCGCCGCCTTGCCCAGCGGCACGGTGTAGTGCCCCTCCGGCACATCCGACCCGGGGGATTCGGCCCAGGTCTTCAGCGCGCGGTCGTGGTGGCCGTCGAAGGGACCGTTGTAGATGCGCTTGGGCTCCAAGAAGATGACCGGGTCGTCATCCTCGATGGACGCGATCAGTAGACCCTTGGCGTCATAGGGGTTGGAGGGGATAACCGTCTTCAGGCCCGTGACGTGGGCGAAGATGGCCTCCGGGCTCTGACTGTGGGTCTGGCCACCGAAAATGCCGCCGCCGTAGGGGGAGCGCACGGTGATGGGCGCCCAGAACTCCCCGCCCGAGCGGTAGCGCAGGCGGGCGGCCTCCGACACCAGCTGGTCGAAGGCCGGCAGGATGTAGTCGGCGAACTGGATTTCCGCCACGGGGCGTAGCCCGTAGGCGCCCATGCCGATGGCGGTGGCGATGATGCCGCCCTCGGAAATCGGCGTGTCGAAGCAGCGCTTCAGCCCATGCTTCTTCTGCAAGCCGTCGGTGACGCGGAAGACGCCGCCGAAATAGCCCACATCCTCACCGAACACCAGGACGTCGGGGTCCTGGCTCATCATCACATCCAGGGCGGAGTTCAAGGCCTGGATCATGTCCATCTTGGGCATCGGATCAGACCCCCAGTTCACGGCGCTGTTCCAGGACGCGCCAATCGGGCTCCTTGAACACGTCTTCGAACATCTGGCGCACGGGCGGCTTGGACTGGCCCAGGGTGCCGATGCGTTCGCCTTCCTTCACCGCGGCGCGCACGCCGTCGGCCAGTTCGGCCTCCATCTGGGTGTGGCGCTCGGCCGACCATTCGCCGCGCGCGATCAGGTGGGTCTTCAGCCGTTCGATGGGGTCGCCCAGGGGCCAGCACGCCGCCTCCTCTGCCGGGCGGTAGCGGGTGGGGTCGTCGCTGGTGGAATGGCCGGCGGCGCGATAGGTCACGAACTCGATCAGGGTGGCGCCCTTGTTGGTGCGCGCCCGCTCCGCCGCCCACACGGTGGCGGCCCACACCGCCAGGAAGTCGTTGCCGTCCACCCGCAGACCGGGCAGGCCGTAGGCGATGGCCTTAGCGGCGAAGGTGGTGGACTCCGCCCCGGCGATGCCGGCGTAGCTGGAAATGGCCCACTGGTTGTTGGTGACGCACAGGATGACCGGGGCGCGGTAGACGGCGGCGAAGGTCAGCGCCTCATGGAAGTCGCCCTCCGCCGTGGTGCCGTCGCCGACATAGGCCAGCGCGATCTTGGTGTCGCCGCGATAGGCCGAGGCCATGGCCCAACCCACCGCCTGGCTGAAGCGCGTGCCCAGATTGCCCGACAGCGAATAGAAGCCATAGTCGCGGGCGGAAAACAGAATGGGCAGCTGGCGGCCTTTCAGGGGGTCGCCCTCGTTGGAGAAGATCTGGTTGACTAGGTCGAGCATGGGATAGTCCCGCGCCCACAGCCAACTCAGCACCCGGTATGTGGGGAAGCACATGTCGTCGCGGTCCAGCATCATAGACTGGGCGGCGCCGATGGCCTCCTCCCCCGTCGACTTCATGTAGAAGCTGGTCTTGCCCTGGCGCTGGGCACGGAACATGCGGTCGTCGAAGGCCCGGGTCTGGGCCATGACCTTGAGGCCGCGGCGCAGCGTCTCGGCATCCAGGCCGGGGTCCCAGGGCCCAACCGCCCTGCCTTCGTCATCCAGCACGCGGATGAGGCCATAGGGCAGGTCGCGGATTTCCGGCTCCGCCACGCCAGGATCCGGCCGGCGGATGGCACCGGCGGGGGAAAAGGGCAGATGGTCGAAGCGGGGCGCCTGGCCCGGCCGGGCCGGCGGCTCCGGTATGTGCAGCTGCAACGGCGGCCGGTTCGGCGCGCCGATTGGGTCTTGGGGCGACATGTTTCCTGGTCCCTCCCGTGCCTTCCTGTTGCCCCTAGGATGTGGGGTGGGACCTGGAAAAAAAATATCTGATACGCCTTAAGTCAGCCCGTAATAGAAATGGACAACGCGCGAAACGGGGGGAATTTAGGATGGCGATTGCGTTGGACAGGATCGACCGGCGTATCCTGATGGCCTTGCAGGAAAATCCCGACATCTCCACCGCCGACCTGGCGGCCAAGGTCGGCCTGTCCCACACCCCCTGCTGGCGCCGCCTGAAGCGGCTGGAGGAGGACGGCATCATCCTGGGCCGGGCCCTGCTGCTGGACGCCAAGGCCCTGGACCTGCCCATCACCGTCTTCGCCGAGGTGCGGCTGAAGCAGCATGACGAGGACACGCTGGAGGCTCTGGAACAGGTGGTGCGCACCCGGACGGAGATCGTGGAGTGCTTCTGCATGGCCGGCGGCGAGGGCGACTACCTCATGCGCATCATCGTCAGCAGCGTGGAAAGCTATGAGCATTTCCTGAAGAAGGTGCTGCTGCACCTGCCGGGCGTGGCGGCGGTCAACTCCCGCTTCGCCCTCAGCTGCGTCAAGCTGACCACCAGCCTGCCCATCGTGGCCTGAAAAGAGTAAGGGCGCCGGCTTTGAGACCGGCGCCCTTACTCAGAAGTCCCAGCTGGCCCGCAGCACGCCGGAGTGGCCCTGGTAGTCGTGGCGGTATTCGCCGTTGTATTCCAGCCGCAGCTTGAACCCGTCCGACTGCTCCACGGTGGCGCCCAAGGCGACACCCAGGCCATCGGCCTGCGGCCGGCCGGTGGTGCTGGCGAAGGTCACGCCGGCCAACGCACCCGTGGTGGCAATGGGACCGTTCAGGTAGTCGTGCACCCAGAACACCCGCAGGTCAGGGAACAGGCGGCCGATGCCGGTGTCGATACGGGTGTCCAGCTTCACACCCACCTCATGGGTGATGGCGTTGGTCACCAGCGCGTCGATGGCCATGTTGGCGACACCCGCGTCCCGCTCGTCATAGGCGTGGTTGGTCAGGCGCACCGCCCGCACGCTGACCTGCGGCGTCAGGGTGAAGTCGGCCGCCAGCGGCAGGTCGTAGCCCACCGTCACCTTGCCCAGGTACTGCTCCCCGCCATAATTGGCGTTGGCCCGGGCCCCCAGGAACTGGATGACACGACGCTGGTCGAAGTGGTTGTAGCCCCAGCCCACCTGGCCCTCGACCGACAGCTTCTGGTCGGCGAAGTCCGGCCGCCAGACGCTGTAGGCCGTCAGCTGGTAGCTGCCCACCCGGGTGGTGCTGCCGGCCATGACGCCCTGGCCCACCGACGCGCTGTTGATCCAGCTGAAGGCCAGGCCGGCCATGACCTCGTCACTGGCGAACCAGTCGGCGCCCAGCACCACGCCGGAGCTGCTGGCCCGATACCCCGCCGCTTCAGTCGTCGTGCCGCGCAGCACGCCGCCGCCCAGGATTTCACCCCAGATCACCCCCTCACGGCCTTCCGAACCGGCGGCGGCCCCCTTGCCGCTGCCATCCATCAGCCCCGCCACCGTTTCCTGGTGCTGGCTGATGGCCGTGGTGGTGGGGGTGACGGCCGTGGCCGTCAGCTGCGGCGTCAGCTGGCTGGGGGCCAGCTGGGCCACGGCCACCTGCTTGGCCTCCACCGACAGTTTGGCCAAGGGCGCCAGCACCTGCTGCGTGAACGCCGCCACCTGCGCGGTGCTGGTGATGGACGAGGACGCCAGGGCCGCGATCTGGTCCAGCGCGGCGCCGGAGCCCACCGCCGCACCGCCCTGGGCCACGCCCACGGCGGTATAGTTGGTAGCGGTACCCGCCACCGTCACCACCAGGTCGGTGGTGCCGCCCACCGTGACGGTGGCGGAACTGACGGTATAGCCGGTGGCGTTGAAGCTGACACCGCTGAGGCTGAGGCCGCCGCCCGCCGCCGCGATGGTGTAGGTGCCGGCCTGCAGGGCGTTGCCGCCGGCCCCCTGCAGCGTCACCGACCCGCCCGTCAGGCTGGCGCCGCCACTGATCACCAGGGTGCCGTAGCTGGTCTGCGACGTGGCGCCGATCACCAGGGCGCCGGCGGTCTGGCTATAGCCGCCGGTGATGTTCACCGCGCTGTTCACCAGCAGGGTGGCCCCGCTGTTGACCACGCTGTGCCCGGTAACGTTCACCGCGTCGGCCAGCCGCACCACACCGCTGGTGAAGCGCAGGTTGGACAGGCGGTTGTCGATGGTGCCACCGGTGAACACGCCCGGTGCCGTGGTTGTAGCGGCCCCCGTCACCACCAAGTCGTTAGCGCCGAGGTTGACCACGTTGCCGCTGATGGTGCCGCTGTTGGACAGGCTGCCCAAGGTGCCCGTGGCCGCAACGTACAGCGCCGTGGCCCCGCCGGCCGTGTTGGCCAGGGTGCCCGTGACACTGAGCGTATCCAGGCTGGCGCCGATGTAGTCGTTGCCCGCCGCCGCCAACAGGGTGCTGCCGCTGGTCACGGCATTGGCACTGAGGCCGGTGATGCCGCTGGTGACCGTGGCACCGGCGTAGTTGGACCCGGTGCCGCCCTGGATCAGGGTGACCCGGTCGCCGGCGATGTAGTTGCCCACCGCACTGACGCCGGCGTTGACCACGCCGCCCGTCACGCTGGCCGCCCCGCTGACGCTCAGCACATGGCCGCCCGTGGCCAGCGTGCCGCTGCTCTGGCTGAAGTTGCCCGTGACGGCCACGTCGGATGCCAGCGTGAGGCTGGCGCCGGCGTTGCTGACCGTGTGCGTCGCCACGGTGATGGCATCGCCCAGGCTGACCGCACCGGACGCGAACACCACGTTGGCGCCCGTGTTGGTGATGGTGCCACCGGTGAAGCGGCCCACCGCGCCGTTACCCCCACCGTTGATGGTTAGATCACGCGCGGACTGGTTCACCACGTTGCCGCTGATGGCCCCGCTGTTGGCCAGGCTGCCCAGGGTGCCCGTGCTGGCGATGTACAGCGCCGTGGCCCCGCCGGCTGTGTTGGCCAGCGTGCCCGTGACGTTCAGGGTGGCCAGGCTGGCGCCGATGTAGTCGTTGCCCGCCACGGCCAGCAGAGTGCCGCCGCTGACCGAGCCCTTGGCGTCCAGGCCCGTCAGGCCGCTGGTGACCACGGCCCCGGTGTAGGACGAGCCCGCCCCACCCTGGATCATCGTCACGCTGTCGCCAACGACGTAGTTGCCCACGCCGGAGACGCCGGCGCTGACCGTGCCGCCCGAGACCAGCGCCGGGCCGCTGACCGTCAGCACATGGCCGGCCACGGTCAGGCTGCCCGCGCTCTGGGCATAGGTGCCGGTGACCGCCACGTCGCCGGCGAGGCCGATGGCCGCCCCGATGTTGCTGACCGTGTGCGTGCCGCCCACGTCGATCGCGTCGCCCAGGCTGACGTTACCCGAGGCGAAGACCACATTGGCGCCCGTGTTGCGGATGGTCCCGCCGGTGAACACGCCCACCGTGCCGTTGCCACCGCCGGTAATGGTCAGATCCCGCGCCGAGACGTTGGTGACGTTGCCGCTGATGGTGCCGCTGTTGGCCAGGCTGCCCAGGGTGCCCGTGCCGGCAATGTACAGCGCCGTGGCCCCGCCCGCCGTGTTGGCCAGGGTCCCTGTGACACTGAGCGTGGCCAGGCCGGCGCCGATGTAGTCGTTGCCCGCCACGGCTGCCAGGTTGCTGCCGCTGGTGGACCCCAGCGCGTCCAGGCCCGTCAGGCCGCTGACCACCGTGGCCCCGGTGTAGGTGGAACCGTCGCCGCCCCGGATCAGGGTGACGCTGTCGCCCACCAGGTAGTTGGCCGTGCCGCTCATCCCGGCATCGACCACCCCGCCCGTCACCTGCGCCGCCCCGCTGACCGACAGGACATGGCCAGACACCGCCAGCGTGCCCGCCGTCTGGCTGTAGGCGCCCGTCACCGCCACATCGCTGGCCAGGGTCAGGCTGGCGCCCGTGTTGGCCACCGTGTGGCCCGTCACGTCGATGGCATCGGCCAGGCTGACGGCACCGCTGGCGAAGGCCAGGTTGCTCAGGCTGTTGCGAATGGTGCCGCCCGAGAAGCCGCCCACCGTGCCGCCATTAACGCCATTTGGGCTGCCACCGACGATGACCAGGTCATTGGCGCTGGCGTTGACCACGTTGCCGATGATGGCCCCGCTGTTGGCCAGGGTGCCCAGGCTGCCGGCACTGGTGATCAGCACCGCCGTGGCGGCGTTGATCGTCCCGGTGTTGGTCAACGTCCCCAGCGTGCCACTGACATAGTCGCTGAGCAGGGTCAGCAGCAGGTCGGTGGCGGCCCCGTTGGCGCCCGTGCCCAGCGTGGCGCTGAAGCCCGTGGCCGCGGCGCTGAGCCCGCTGGTGGTCAAGGACCCGCCCACCTCGGCGATGGTGTAGCTCTGGCCCGCGATCAGGTTGCTGCCCGAGAGCGCCGTCACCGCCACGGTGCCGCCGCTGAAGGCGGCGTTGCCGCTGACCAGCAGCTCACCCGCCGTCCCGCTGCCGATGCCCATGGCCAGGGTGCCGGCGCTCTGGGCGTAGTTGCCCGTCACGCTGATGGCGTTGGTCAGCAGCACGTTGGCGCCGCTGTTCACCAGCGTGCCACTGCCCACGGCCACCTGGTCGTTCAGCACCAGGTTGCCGCTGGCCAGTTCCACATTCGCCAGCGTGCTGGTGATCGTGCCGCCCGTCAGGGTGCCCACGGTGGAACCACTGCCGCCGGTGAACACCAGGGCGTTGGCGCTGATGTTGACGATGTTGCCCGCGATGGTGCCGCTGTTGACGATCGTGCCCAGCGTGCCGCTGGTGTAAACCGCCGTCACCGCCGTGATCAGGCCGCTGTTGGCCACCGCGCCCAGGGTCCCGCTGTTGGACAGGCCACGGCTGACACCGCTGAGGGTGCCGCTGTTGCTGAGCCCCCCGATGGTCCCGCTGTTCTGCACCGCCACCTGGCCAGCGATGGTGCCGCTGTTGCTGACCGCGCCCAGGGTGGCGCTGTTGAACAGGCCATAGGCCGTGCCGCTGATCAGCCCCTGGTTCAGCAAGCTGCCGATGGTCCCGGCGTTGTTCAGGCCGGCCGCCGCCACCGATGGCGTGTCGATCAGGGCGCCGGTGTTGACCACCGTGCCGATGCTGCCCTGGTTATATAGGCCCACCCGGCCGTCGATCGTGCCGCTGTTGGCCACCAGGGCCACGCGGCCCAGGTTGTGCACGCCATACTCCGCGCCCTGCAGCACGCCGTTGTTGGACAAGCTGCCCACGCTGCCCAGGGTGCCGATATAGGCCGCCGTGGTGACGCCGGTGATGGTGCCGGTATTGTTCAGGGTGGTGAGCGTGCCGCCGACATAGTCGTTGCCGATGTTCAGCAGCAGGTCGACGTTGGCCCCGATGGTGACCACGCTGGTGGCGGCGTTGAGGCCGGTGATCGCCGAGGTGACGCTGACGCCGCTGTAGCGGGAGCCCGCCCCGCCCTGCACCAGCGTCCCGGCGGCGATGCCGGCCACATAGTTGCCGGTGGTGTCCAACTGGGCGGTGGTGATCATGCCGCCCGTGATGTCGGCCACGCCGCTGACCACCACCGACAGGGTGCCCAGGGCCAGCGTGCCGTTCGCCTGGCTGTAGTTGCCGGTGATGCTGAGCGTGCTGGCCAAGGCCAGGGTGGCGCCGCTGTTGATCACGGTGTGGCCACCGACATTGATGGCGTCGCCCACCACCTGGCTGCCGCCCGCGAACACGAGGTTGCTGGCCGTGTTGCTGATGGTCCCGCCCACCAGCGTGCCATTGCCCGCGATGACCAGGTCGCCGGTGGACAGGTTGACGATGTCGCCCCGGAAGGTGCCGCTGTTGGTCACCGTGCCCAGGGTGGCGCCGGCCGCGTTGTACAGGGCGGTGGCGCCGGTGATCAGGCCCTGGTTCAGCAGGGCGCCGATGGAGCCGCTGTTGCGCACGCCGTTGGCGGTGCCCGCCAGCGTGCCGCTGTTGGAAAGCGTGCCGATACCGCCGGTGCCCACCACATAGACGGCGTTACCGGCATCGATCGTGCCGCCGTTGGCCAGGGTGCCCAGCGTGCCGCCGACATAGTCGTTCAGGCCCACTAGGGTGAGGCTGGTGCCGCCGACACTGCCCGTCAGCTCCAGCCCGGTGACGCCGGAGACGTAGCTGAGCCCGCTGTAGCCGGAGCCCGCGCCACCGGCCACGACGGCGGTGCCGCCGCCCTGACCCGCCAGAAGGTTGAGGGCGCCGGGCGCGCCGCTGAGGGCGATGGTGCCACCCGTCAGCAGGGCGGCCCCCGTCACCGACAGCTGGCCGCCGCCGTAGGCCGCCACCAGGGTGCCGGCGGACTGGCTGTAAGCCCCCGTCACGCTGACGATGCTGGTCAGCCGCACGCTGGCGCCGCTGTTGACCAGGGTATGGCCGGTGACGTTGACGGCGTCGTTCAGCGTCAGGTTGCCGGAGGCCAGCACCACGTTGGCCTGGGTGCTGGTGATGGTGCCCTGACCCGACTGGCCGGTCAGGGTGCCCACCACCGTACCGGCGCCGCCCTGGATGGTCAGGTCGTTGGTGCTGGCGTTGACGATGCCGCCCTGGATGAGGCCGCTGTTGACCAGGGTGCCGAGCGTGCCCGTGCTCGCGATGTAGACCGGGGTGACGCCACTCAAGGTGCCGCTGTTGCTGAGCGTTCCCAGAGTGCCGCCGACATAGTCGGTGGTGACCGCCAGCAACAGGTCCAGGGCGCCGCCCACGGTGGCGATGGAGGCGGTGCCGCCCAGGCCCGGCAAGCCCGTCACCGTGATGGCGGCCCCGGTGTAGTTGGACCCGGCCCCGCCCTGCACCAGGGTGTAGGCGCTGCCCGACAGGTAGTTGCCGGTGCCCGACAGGCTGGCCCGAACCGTGCCGCCCGTGATGCTGGCGACCCCGCTGACCACCAGTTGCGCCGTGGCCGGATCGACCAGCAGGCTGCCGCCCGTCTGGCTGTAATTGCCGGTGACGCCGATGGTGCCGGCCAGGGTCAGGGAGGCACCGCTGTTCACCAGCGCGTGGCCGCCGGCATTCACGCTGTCGTTCAGCACCAGGGCGCCGGAGGCGAACACCACGTTGGCGGTGCCGCTGCTGATGACGCCCATGCCCGACAGGCCTGTCAGTGTGCCCACCGTACCGTTGCCGCCGCCGGTGATAGTCAGGTCGGCGGCACCCAGGTTGGTGATGCTGCCGGCGATGACGCCGCTGTTGGCCAGGATCCCCAGGCTGCCGGTGCCGGCGATGTAAACGGCGGTGGCGGCACTGAGCGTGCCCGTGTTGGCGATGCTGGCGAGGGTACCGCCGATGTAATCGTTCAGGCCCACCAGCACCAGGTTGGTACCGCTGGCGGTGCCGGCCATGCTGAGGCCCGTGACGCCGCTGGTGGTGACGCTGACACCAGTGTAGCTGGACCCCGCGCCACCCGCTACCAGGGTCGGGCCGATCTGGCCCAGCAGATGGTTGGCCGTGGACGACAGGGTGGCGATCACGGTGCCGCCCGTCAGGCTTGCCGTACCGCTGGCCACCAGCTGCGCACCGCTGGCCAAGCCCAGTGTGCCGGCCGACTGACTGTAGCCGCCGCTGACACCGATGATGCTGGTCAGCTGCACCGAGGCGCCGCTGTTGACCAGCGTTGCCGTGACCTGGTCGTTCAGCGCCAGGTTGCCGGAAGCGAGAACCACGTTGGCCAGGGCGCTGGCGATGCTGCCACCGGTCAGCGTGCCCACCAGGGTGCCGCTGCCGCCGGTGATGGTCAGGGCGTTGGCACTGGCGTTGACGATGTTGCCGCTGATCAGGCCGCTGTTGGCGATCGTGCCCAGCGTGCCGCCGCCGGTGATGGACAGGGCGGTGGCGCCCGACAGCGTGCCTGTGTTGCTGAGCAGGCCGATGGTGCCGCTGTCCAGCAGGCCGCCGATCGTGCCGCTGTTGGCCAGCGTCCCGATGATGCCCAGGTTGCGGATGCCGTGGGCGCTGCCGGCCAGCAGGCCGCTATTGGCCAGGGTGGCGATGCTGCCCGTGGCGGCCACGTACACCGCCGTGATGCCACCGCTGATGCTGCCGCTGTTGACCAGGGTGGCGAGGGTGCCGCCGACATAGTCGTTGCCGATGGTGGCCAGCAGGGCGTTGCCCACCACGCTGCCGCCGACCTCCAGCCCGCTGACGCCGGCGCCCACCAGGGTGGTGACGTAGCGGGAGCCCGCCCCGCCACTGACCAGCGTGGTGATGCTGCCGCCGGCCAGATAGTTGCCGGTGACACTGTAGCCGCCGGCCTGGACGCTGCCGGCGGTGATGGTGGCCGCCCCCGTGACCACCAGACCGCCGCCGGCGCTGATGCTGAGGGCGCTGTTGGCGGATGCCGCCTGGCTGTAGTTGCCGGTGATGGTGATGGGGGCGCCCACCCACAGGGTGGCGCCGCTGCCGTTCAGCACGGTACCGCCGCCGACGTTGACCTGATCGTCCAGGCGGGTTGTGCCGCTGGCGAAGACCACGTTGGCGAGCGTGCTGGTGAGGGTGCCGATACCGCCACCGGCGCCTGCCAGCGTTCCGGCCAGGGTGCCAATTCCGCCGGCGATGGTGAGGGCGTTGGCCGAGGCGTTGACGATATTGCCCTGGATGACGCCGCTGTTGACCAGGGTGCCCAGGGAACCGCCGGTGGCGATATAGACCGCCGTGCTGGCCGCCAGCAGGCCACTGTTGGTCAGGGTGGCCAGGGTGCCGCCGATGTAGTCGTTGGCGATGGCCAGCACCAGGTTGTCGCCCATGATGCTGGTGGCCAGGCCCAGGCCGGCGATGGTGCCGGCCGCCGTGACGGTGGCACCGGCGTAGCTGGAGCCCACACCGCCGGCCACCACTGTGGTCAGGCTGCTGGCCAGGTAGTTGGCGGCGCTGGACAGGCTGACCTGCACCAGGCCGCCGCTGATGCTGGCGGCCCCGGTGGCCACCAGTTCACCCAGCGTGCCCAGGGCCAGCATGCCGCCCGTCTGGCTATAGGCGCCGGTGATGCTGACCGCCGTATCTAGGCGCAGGGTGGCGCCGCTGTTGACCACCGTGTGGCCGCCGACGTCGATGGCATCGCCCAGCGCCAGCTGGCCGCCGGCGACCACCAGGTTGGACGCCGTATTGCCGATGCTGCCACCCGTCAGGGTGCCGGTGACGGTGTCGCCCCCCATCAGCACCAGGTCGCGGGCCGAGAGGTTGACGATGTTGCCGCTAATGGTGCCGCTGTTGACCAGGGTGCCCAGCGTGGCCGTGGCAGCGTTGCTGAACGCGGTGACGCCCGACAGCATCCCCTGGTTCACCAGGGTGCCGATGCTGCCAAGGTTGTTCACCGCCGCGATGGTGCCCAGCAGGGCGCCGGCGTTGGTCAGGGTTCCCACGCTGCCACTGGCCGCGACATAGACGGCGTTGTTGGCGCTGAGGGTCCCGGTGCTGAGCAGGCTGCCCTGGACACCGCCCAGGTAATCGTTGAGGGTCAGCAGGTACAGGCTGTTGCCGCCCACGCTGCCCGTCAGTTCCAAGCCGCTGACGGGCGAGGCATAGGTCAGGCCGGTGAAGGTCGACCCCGCGCCACCCGCGACGACCAAGCCGCCGCCACTGCCCGCCAGCACGTTGTCGGTGCTGACGATACCGGCCAGTGCCACCGTGCCGCCGGTCATCAGGGCGGCCCCGCTGACCGACAGCTGGCCGGCGCCGGAGGACAGCGCCAGGGTGCCGGCGCTCTGGCTGTAGGCGCCGGTGACGCTGATCAGGGAGTCGAGCCGGACTGAGGCGCCGCTGTTGACCAGCGTGCCGCCGCCCACGTCCACCAGGTCGTTCAGCAACAGGCTGCCCGACGCCAGCACCACGTTGGCGCCACCGCCAGTCAGGGTGCCGACGCCGGTGTAACCGGTGAGCGTGCCCACCGTCCCGGCGCTGCCGCCGGCGATGGTGAGGTCGATGCCGCCGCTGTTCTGGATGTCGCCGGCGATGGTGCCGCTGTTGGACAGCAGGCCGATGGTGCCGGCGTTGACCAGGGCGACGGGGCCGCTGATCACGCCGCTGTTGGACAGGACGCCGATGGTGCCCTGGTTACCCACCGCGGCGGGCGTGCCCGAGCCTGCGGAGACCTGGGAACTGACAAGGCGGCCGCTGTTGACCAGCGTGCCGATGCTGCCGCCGTTGTAAAGGCCGTTGGTGCCGTCGGCCAGCAGCGTGCCGCTGTTAACCAGCAGGCCGACGCCGCCATTGTTGAGGATGCCGGTACCGGCCACGCTGATCAGCGCGCTGTTCAGCAGCGTGCCCACGCTGCCCATGTTGTGGATGCCCCAGGTGCCGTTGATCGTGCCGGCGTTGGCCAGGGTGCCGACGCTGCCCGTGGCTGCCACGACCATGCCAGTCCCGACGCTGAGGGTGCCGGTATTGCTGAGCGTGGCCAGGGTGCCGCCGACATAGTCGTTGGCGATGGTCATCAGCAGGGTCTGGCCGGCGGTGAGGCCGCCGGTGGCCAGGCCGGCCACGGTATCGGTGACCGTGGCCCCGACGTAGCTGGAGCCCGCCCCGCCCCGCACCAGGGTGTAGGACGCCCCCACCAGGTAGTTGCCGCCGGCGTCCACAAGGCCCAGGACCGTGCCACCGCCGATGCTGGCCGCACCGTTGACCGTCAGCGGGCTGATGCCGGCGTTCAGCGCCAGGGTACCGCCCGTCTGGCGATAGGCGCCGGTGATGCTGACGCTGCCGGGCAGTGTCAGGGAGGCGCCGCTGTTCACCACCGTATGGCCGCTGGCGTTGATGGCATCGTTCAGCACCAGGTTGCCGCCGGCGAAGACCAGGTCGCCGCCGGTGTTGGTGATGCTGCCCAGCCCAAACTGGCCGGTCAGGGTGCCAAGGGTGCCGAAGCCACCGCCGGTGACGGTAAGGGTGCCGCCGCCGTTGACGATATCGCCCTGGATCAGGCCGGTGTTGGCCACCAGGCCCACGGTGCCGGCGATGTAGAGCGCGGCATTAGTGCCGCCGAGCGTGCCGCTGTTGAGCAGGGTGCCGATGCTGCCGCCCGCCGCCACGTGCAGGGCCTGGGTGACGCCGCTGACGCTGATGGTGTTGACCAGGGTGGTCAGGCCGACGCCGACATAATCGCTGTCGAAGGCCAGCAGCAGGCTGGTGCCGCTGATAGTGCCGGCGCTGGTAAGGCCGCTGGCGCCGGTGGCCTGGACGCTGGCGCCGAGGTAGCTGGACCCGGTGGTGCCGGTCACCAGGGTGGTGCCGCCGCCGGCCAAGTAGATGCCGGTACCGGACAGGCCGGCCAGGACGGTGCCGCCGGTGATGCTGGCGGCCCCACTCACCGCCAATTGCGCGCCGGCGCCCAGCACCAGGGTGCCGGCGCTCTGGCTGAAGGCGCCGGTGACGCCGATGACCGTGCCCAGCGTCAACGCAGCACCGCTGTTCACCAGGGTGTGGCCGGTGACGGTGACGACGTCGTTCATGGCCACGGCGCCGGAGGCGAACACCACGTTGCCCAGCGTATTGCTGAGGGTTCCAAGAGTGCCCTGGGTGGTACCGGCTAATGTGCCGACCGTGCCGCCGGTCCCACCGGCGAAGACCAGATCCTGGGTCGCCAGATTGACGATGTTGCCCGCGATCAGCCCGCTATTGGTGATGGTCCCCAGGGTGGCGCCGCTGCGATTGAACAGGGCGGTGCGGCCGCTGATCGTGCCGCTGTTGGCCAGGGTCCCGATGGTACGGGAGTTGTAGACGCCATACGGGGCGCCGCTGATGGCGCCCTGGTTGATCAGCGCGTCGATGGTGCCGCCATTGTTCACCCCGCCCGCCAGCGGTCCCGGAGCATCGAGCAAGGCGCCAGCGTTCAGCACCGTGCCGATGCTGCCCAAATTGTAAAGGCCGATGCTGCCGGTGGCCGTGCCGCTGTTGTCCAACTGGCCGATGGTGCCCTGGTTCAGGATGCCGTAGAGCCGCCCCGACAGCAGGGCGCTGTTGGTCAGCGTACCGACCTGGCCGCTGCTGGCGACATTGACGGGGATGGTGACGCCGCTGATGGTGCTGGTGTTGGTCAGCGTGGCCAGGGTGCCACCGACATAGTCGCTGCGCGGGTTCAGCAGCAGGTCGACAGCGCCGCCGATGGTCGCCGTGGTGCCGGCCAGGACCAGGTTGCCGATGGTGGAAGCAACGGTGACACCGGTGTAGTCGGACCCCGCCCCGCCCTGCACCACGGTACCAGCGACGGTGCCGACCAGGTAATTGCCGCCCGCGTCCAGCAGGGCGACCACATTGCCGCCGCTGATGCTGGCGACCCCGCTGACGGACAAGAGGCCTGTACCCGGCGTCAGGACCAAGCCGCCCCCTGTCTGGGTATAATTGCCGGTGATGGCGATATGCGTCCCCAGGGTCAGCCCGGCGCCGCTGTTGACCACTGTCTGGCCGCCGACGTCGATCTGGTCGTTCAGCGACAGGTAGCCGCCGGCGAACACCAGGTTGGCCCCGGTGCTGGTGATGGTGCCGACGTTGGTCAGGGTCGCGCCCGTCAGCAGGCCCGCCTGGCCGGTATTGGTGCCGCCGCTGATGGTCAGCGGCCGGGTGCCGGCGTTGACGATGTTGCCCTGCACCGTGCCGCTGTTGACCAGGCTGGCCAGCGTGCCGCCGCTGGCGATGTAAAGGGCGGTGGAGCCGCCGGCGACCAGGTGGCCACTGTTGTTCAGCAGGCCCAGGGTGCCGTTGACGGCGACCGCCCTGCCCCCGGCGATGCTGCCGCTGTTGTCCAGGGTCCCGATGCTGCCGCTGTCACTGATCCCGCCGCTCAGGCCCTGGATCAGGCCGCTGTTGTTCAGCGTCGCAATGCCGCCCGCATTGCTCACGGCGGGCAGGCTGGTGGAGCTGATGAGGCCGGCATTGTTGAAGATGCCGATGGTGCCGTTGTTGACCAGGCCCAGGAAGTTGCCCGCGATGGTGCCCAGGGTGGTGTTGGTCAGGGTGGCGATGACGCCGTCGTTCTGCAGCGGCGTGGCGCCGGTCAGCGTGCCGTTGTTGAGAACGGTGCCGACGCTGCCGGTAGCCGCCACGTAGAGCGGAACGCCCGCGCCGATGCTGCCGGAGTTGGTCAGCGTGGCCAGCGTGCCGCCGATATAGTCGCTGATCGCCGTGGCCAACAGGCTGATGGCGCCGCCGCCGCTGACCGTGCTGGTCCGCAGGGCGACGAAGCCGCCATCCGCCTGAACGCCGGCGTAGTCGGAACTGGCGTTGCCCGTCACCAGGGTGCCGACCAAGGTGCCCACCAGATAGTTGGCGATGCTGGACAGGCTGGCGACGACGGAGCCGCCGGAGAGGCTGGCCGCGCCGGTCACCACCAGGCGGCTGGTGCCCGCCGCCACGGTCAGCCCACCGGCCGACTGATTGTAATCGCCGGTGACGGTGACGATGCTGTCCAGGCGCACCGACGCGCCGCTGTTCACCAGGGTGTGGCCGGTGACGGTGACGGCGTCGTTCAGCGCCAAATTGCCCGAAGCCAGGGTCACGTTGGCCAGGGTGCTGGTGAGGGTGCCCATGCCGGTCGCGCCGGTCAGGGTGCCGACGGTGGTGCCGCTGCCGCCCTGGAGGATGAGGGCATGGGCGCTGTCGTTGGTGATGTCGCCAGCGATGGTGCCGCTGTTGACCAGCGTCCCCAGGCTGCCCGTGGCGCCGATGTACACCGCCTGCTGGCTGGCCGTGCCGCCCCCCAGCCGGCCGCTATTGGCCAGGGTCCCCAGCGTGCCGCCGACGTAGACCGCCTGGAAGCCGTCCGGACCGATGGTGAACAGCCCGCTGTTGGCCAGCACGTCCATATGCCCGGCCAGCGACAGGCCGATGACGCTGCTGAAGATGGTGCCGCTGTTGGACAGGGTCCCGTAGCTGCCGTCGCCCTGGATGGCGGTGGTGGCGCTGTGGATGAGGCCATCGTTCTGGATGGACCCGATGGTACCGTGGTTCAGGATGCCGACGGTGGCCCCCAGCGTGCCGCTGTTGGTCAGCGTGCCCAGCGTGCCGGTTGAGGCGACATAGACGGCAGTGTTGAAGCCGATGCTGCCCGTGTTGGAAACGCTGGCGATCGACCCGCCGATGTAGTCGTTGGCATTGTATGCCACGTAGGCGAAATACTCGCCGGAACCGGACAGCGTGCTGGCCCAACCCAGCAGGGTGGTGGCGAAGGCCGCCCCCTGGGCCATGGTGTCGTGGGCGCCCACCCAGTTGACCGGGGCGGTGAAGCTGACGCTGGAGCTTTCGCTCTGCACCAGGGTGAACTTGTCCCCGGCCAGGTAGTTGGCCTGGTCGTTCAGGATGACGTTGACCCGGCCGCTGGTGATGCTGACCGAGCCGGGGGCGAACAGCTGGCCCGCGCCCGCCCTGATGTTCAGCGTCCCGCCGTTCTGGACGAAGCTGCCGCCGAACAGCGTCACCATCGACCCGACCAGGCTGTTGTGGCCGGCAATGCTGATGACGCTGTCCAGCGTCAGGCTGGCGCTGTTGATGACGGTGTGGGTGCCGACATTGATGTTGTCGTTCAACGACAGGGCGCCACCGCTGAACAGAAGGTCCGCGCCGGTGTTGAGGATGGAGCCCTGGCCGGACGCGCCCGTCAGGGTGCCGACCGTGCCGCCGCTGCCGCCGCCGATGGTCAGGCCGACGGTGCCGCTGTTGACGATGTTGCCCTGGATCACACCGCTGTTGCTGATCGTGCCCACCCGGGCGCCGGCGCCGATGGCCAGGGCCTGCGTGCCCATCAGGGTGCCGCTGTTCAGCAGCGCCGTCAGGGCGGCGTTGGCCACGATAGCCTTGTGCGTGGCGGTGATCGTGCCGCTGTTGCTGATGGTTCCGATGGCGGCGCTCATGTACACGCCGCTGGCGTTGGCCGCGATGGTGCCATTGTTCAGCAGCGTCTGGATCGTGCCGGCCGCCTGGAACAGGCCGTAGTTGTTGCCGATCAGGCCGTCGTTCAGCAGCGTGACGATGGTACCGTCGTTGCGCAGTCCCTGCTGCGCGCTGGCGCTGTTGGACCGGATGGTGCCGCCGGCCGCGTTGTCCAGCAGCTGGATGGTGCCCGCGTTCTGCAGGCCGCCATCGTGGCCAGTCATGAGGCCGTAGTTGATGACGGTGTTCAGGATGCTTTGATTGAGCAGGCCGTAGCCCACCGTGCCCGCCAGCGCGGCGAAGGTGCCGCCCACCGTGTTGACCAGCGTGGCTATGGTGCCGCGGTTCAGCAGGCCATAGCCGCCGTTGGCGCCATCGCCGCTGATCAGGCCGCTGTTGGTCAGGGTCCCGATGGTGCCGGCGATGGAGGCGCCATAGCCCGTGACGGCGCCCACACCCGCCAGCGTGCCGCTGTTGCTGACCGTGCCGATGCTGCCCGTGCTGCGCACGAACAGGGCCGTCTGCATGCCGCCGATGCTGCCGCTGTTGTTCAGCGTGGGCAGCAGGGTCCCGACATAGTCGTTGGCGCCGACCACCACCAGGTTGGTGCCGCTGGTGGTGCCGGACACCGCCAACCCGAAGACCCCGCCGCTGGAAACCGAGACGCCGGTGTAGCTGGACCCGGCACCGCCCGCCACCAGGGTGGCGCCCGCCTGCCCCGCGATATAGTTGGTCAGCCCCGACAGGGTGGCGACCAACGAGCCGCCGGACAGCAGCGCCACCCCGCTGACCGACAGTTGCGCCCCGCTGGCCAGCCGCAGGGTACCGGCGGACTGGCGGTAGTTGCCGGTGACGCTGATCACCGTGTTCAGCAGGACGTCCGCGCCGGTGTTCAGCAGCGTGTGGCTGGCAACGGAGACGTTGTCGTTCCACAGCATGTCGCCAGCGGACAGGGTCACGTCGGCGAAGGCGCTGGTCAGATATCCGATGCTGCCGGCGGTGCCGGTGTAGGTGCCGACGGTGCCGTTGCCGCCGGCCAGGTTCAGGCCCCGGCCGTTGATGGTGCCGGCGATGACGCCGCTGTTGACCAGGGTGCCCAGGTAGCCGTTGCTGCTGACCGTGCCGTTGGAAACACCGCCCAGGCGCACCGCCGTCTTGCCGCTGATGGTGCCGCTGTTGACCACCGTGCCGATGGTGCCGCCCAGGATGTTCAGCGCGACGATGGAGGAGGAGACGCCGGCGCTGCTGTTGGCGATCAGGCCGCTGTTGGTCAGCGTCCCGATGGTGCCGATGAGCGACCCGGTCACGGCGACGTTGACGGCGCCGGTGTTGGTGGCGCTGTCGGCGATGGTGCCGCTGTTGGTGAAGCCGGTGATGACACCGGCATTGTACACGCCCGCCGCGTTGCCGATGCCGCTGATCAGACCGGCGTTGTTGACGGTGCCGATGGTGGCGCCCAGCAGCTTCATGCCCACCACGTTGCCGCTTAGCGCGCCGATGGTGCCCGTCAGACTGTTATCCACTTCCCCGATATGGGCGCCCAGGGTGGCCAGCAGGCCGGCGGCGGCGATGGTCCCCACCACCAGGCCGCTGTTCACCAGCGTGCCGATGGAGCCACCCGCCGCCACAAACAGGCCGCCGCCGCTGGCGCTGGTGCCCTTCACCGTGCCGGTGCCGCTGTTCACCAGCGTGCCGATGGTGCCCAGGACATCGACGCCGATGGCGCTGAACAGTGTACCGCTGTTGCTGAGCGAGCCCAGGCTGCCCGTGGCGGCGACATAGACCGCGCCCGCCCCCTGGGTGATGGTGCCGGTGTTGACGATGCTGGCCAGCACCGTACCGACATAGTCGTTCTGGACGCCCAACGTCAGGATGGTGCCGCCAACCGTGCCGCCGGCGGTGCTGAGCCCGGTGATGGTGCCGCCAACCAGCGTGACGCCGGCGAAGGATGAACCGGCGGCCCCGGCAACCAGCGTGTAGGTGCCGGACAGGTGGTTGCCGGTACTCGACAGGCTGGTCAGGACGGTGCCGCCGCTGAGGGTCACGACGTCGCTGGCGACCAGGCCGCTGGTGCCCGGTGTCACCGCCAGCGTGCCGGCCGTCTGGGTGTAGGCGCCGGTGATGCTGACGATGCTGGCCAGCGTCAGGCTGGCGCCGCTGTTGATGACGGTATGGCCCGTGGCCAGGATGCGGTCGTTCAGCAGCATATTGCCGGCGGTGAAGACCACATTGCCCAGCGTGCTGACGATGGTGCCCTGACCCGACTGGCCGGTCAGCGTGCCGATGGTGCCGGCGGCACCGCCGGTGATGGTCAGGGTGACGGCGGTCTCATTGTCAATGATGCCCCGGACCACGCCGCTGTTGCTGAAGCCGTTGACCAGCGTCCCGGTCAGGTACAGCGCGTTGCCGCCGCTGATGGTGCCGCCCGCCAAGTTGACCAGCGTGCCCAACGTACCCGCGACGTTCACGGCGCTGGTGGCGTTGGCGATGACGCCGCTGTTCACCAGCGTATCCAAGGTGCCGGACACCTGGACGGCGCTCTGCGCGGCGGTGATGGTGCCGCTGTTCATCAGCGTGCCCATCGTGGCGTTGCCGTCGATGTAGATGCCTTGCGGGCCACCATTGATGCTGCCGCTGTTCGTCAGCAGACCCAGGGTGCCGAAGTCAACGACGCCGGCGGAGCCGGAGCTGATCAGGCCGGCGTTGGACAGGGTGCCCAGGGAGCTGTCGTTCTGCGCCCCGGCGGCCGTGCCGCCCAGGATGGTGCCGCCAGCGCTGTTGATCAGCAGCCCGATGGTGGACTGGTTGCCCAGCGCCTTGACCGCACTGGATATCAGCCCGCTGTTGATCAAAGTGCCGACGCTGCCGTTGTTGCTCAACCCCGTGTCAGATCCCGTCAACGTACCGCTGTTGGTCAGCGTGCCGACCGTGCCCGTGCCCGCCACGTGCAGGGCGTTGCCGACGCCGGTGATGGTGGCGCTGTTGACCAGGCTGCCC
This sequence comes from Nitrospirillum amazonense, assembly GCF_007828035.1. GTDB lineage: Bacteria > Pseudomonadota > Alphaproteobacteria > Azospirillales > Azospirillaceae > Nitrospirillum > Nitrospirillum amazonense. Next base: position 89,598 of record NZ_VITV01000009.1, read on the forward strand.
AGGGTGCCGCCGATATAGTCGTTGGCGATGGTCAGCAGCAGGTTGTTGGCGCCATCGGCGGACAGGCCCGCCGCCACGCCGGTGACCGAACCGACCAGGGCGGCGGCGGTGTAATCGGAGCCCGTGCCACCGGCGACCAAGGTGCTGGCCCCCACGGTGTAGTTGCCGGTGGACGACAGGCCGGCCGCGATGGTGCCGGCGATGCTGGCGGCCCCGCTGACCACCAGCCCGCTGGTGCCGGGGGTCAGCGACAGGGTACCCGCCGCACCCTGGGTATAGGCGCCGGTGATGCTGACGATGGTGGTCAGCGTCAGGCTGGCACCGCTGTTGGTGACGGTGAAGCCGCCGGCGCTGATGCTGTCGTTCAGCACCAGGGCACCGCCGGCGAACACCACGTCGGACGTGCTGGTGAGGGTGCCCTGGTTGGTCAGCGTGGCGCCCGTCAGCGTGCCGACGGTGCCCCCGGTCCCGCCGCTGATGGTCAGGGCGCCGCCGCCGCTGTTGATGATGGCGCCGGCGATGGTGCCGCTGTTGCGCAAGCCCCCTAGCGGGCCATAGAGCGCCACCGCCTTGGACGCCTGGATCAGGCCGCTGTTGATCAGCGTGCCGACCGTGCCGGCACTGTACAGGGCCGAGCTGCCGCTGCCCGATGTGCCGCGCATGACGCCGCTGTTGACCAGCGTGTCGATAACGGCGCCCGGATCGTTGAGGAAGGCAACGTTCCGGCCCACGATGGTGCCGCTGTTGTCCAGCCGCCCCATGCTGCCGCTGTTGCGCACGGCGAAGAAGGTGCTGCCGATGACGCCGCTGTTGATCAACGTGCCTATGGTGCCACCGGCGTTGTTCTGCACGGCGCTGCCGCCGGTGATCGTTCCCGTGCCGGTGTTGTTCAGCAGACCAATGGTGCCCAGATTGGCCACGCCGCCGCCGAAGCCGGCCGACACGCTGCCGCTGTTGCTGAGCGTGCCGACGGTGCCCGTGGCCTCGATGTGGACGCCGTTGGAGGAGCCGCTGATGGTGCCGACGCTGCCGTTGACCAGCGTACCCAGCGTGCCGGTGACATAGACACCCCCGCCCAGGACGCCACCGAACAGGACCCCGCTGTTGTTCAGCGAACCCAGCGTACCGCCGACATAGGCCGCGTACTTGGCGCCGCTGATGGTGCCGGCGTTGCCCAGGCTGGTCAGGGTACCGCCGATGTAATCGTTGGTGACGGTCAGCAGCAGGTTGTTGGCGCCGTCGCCGCCCAAGGTGGCGGCCAGGCCGGTGATGCTGGCCCCGGCCACGACGCCGCTGTAGTCACCGCCGCCACCGGCGGCCACCAGCGTGCGGCTGCCGACGGTGTAGTTGCCGGCGGCCGACGCGGCGAGCACCGTGCCCGAGATGACGGCCACATCCGAAACGACCAGTTCCCCGCCCGCGGACAGATCCAGGGCCCCGGATGCCCCTTGCTGATAGGCGCCGGTGATGCTGACCACGCTGCCGATACCCAGCGTGGCGCCGGTGTTGAGGACGGTCTGGCCGCTGGCCACGATGCTGTCGTTCAGCATCAAGGCGCCCCCGGCGAACACGACGTCCGCGGCGCTGATCAGCGTGCCCTGGCTGGATGCGGCGTAGCCCGTCAGGGTGCCGACCGTGCCGTTGCTGCCGCCGACGATGGTCAAATCGTCGGCGGAATTCGAGATGCGGCCCGCGATCACGCCACTGTTGACGAAGGTTCCGATGCTGGAGGCGATCCGCAGGGCGGCGGTGCCCGCGATGGTGCCGCTGTTCAGCAAGGCGTCGACACGGCCGTCGAGCTTCAGGGCCGTGGGGCCGGTGATAGTGCCCTGGTTGATGATGGTGCCCAGGGTATTGGTGTTCTTCAGCGCCGGGCCGCTGTGCGCGATGATGGTGCCGCTGTTGACGATGGTGCCGTAATAGTCGCCGTAGACGCCCCAGCTTTGGCCGACGATGGTGCCGCTGTTGTTCAGCAGGCCCATGACGCCCAGGTTGGAGACACCGACGCTGCCGCCCATGATATAGCCGGCATTGATCAGCGTACCGACCGTCCCGTAGTTTTCGAAGCCGGCAGCCGAATAGGCGGCACCTTGGCCGAGCAGCGTGGCGCCGACGCTGTTGATGAACGTGCCGACATGGCCGCCGCTGGCGATGCTGACGGCGATGGTGGTGGCGCTGAAGGTGCCGGCGTTGGTGATGGTGCCGACACTGCCGGAATGGCCGACATAGACGGCCGCCTTGTCGGCGCCAACGCTGCCGGTGTTGGCCAGGCTGGCCAGGGTGCCGCCGACATAGTCGTTGGTGATGGTCAGCAGCAGGTTGTTGGCGCCGTCGTCCGCCACGGCCGCGGCCAGGCCGGTAACCGTGCCGCCCAGGGTGGCGGACGCGTAGTCGGACCCGGCACCGCCGGCCACCAGGGTGCTGGAACCGACGATGTAGTTGCCGGTCGACGACAGCCCGGCCAGGACCGTGCCGGCGATGCTGGCGGCCCCGCTGACCACCAATTCGGTGCCCGTGCCCACGCTCAAGGTGCCGGACGCCCCCTGGCTGTAATCGCCGGTGACGTTGACGATGGTGGACAGCGTCAGCGAGGCGCCGGTGTTCACCACCGTCTGGCCATCGGCATCGATGCCACCGTTCAGCCGTAGGCTGCCGCCGGCGAATAGCAGCGTGCCGTTGGTGTTGGTGATGTTGCCCGCCAGCGTGCCGACGGTGCCGGCCGTGCCGCCCATGACCGTCAGGTCGCCCGCACCGTTATTGATGATGCCGCCCTGGATCACGCCGCTGTTGACCAGGGTGCCCAGGGCGCCGCCGATCACGAGGGCCGTGTAGCCCTTGAGGGTGCCGCTGTTATTCAGCACGCCGATGGTGCCGCCTATGGTGACGGCGGTCGCATCGGCCTGGATGGTCCCGCGATTGTTCAGGACGCCGATGCTGGCGCCGGCCGCGTTGCTGATGGCCGTGATCCCCTGGATCAGACCGCTTGAGGAATTGGTCAGCGTTCCAATGGAACCCGCGTTGTGTATGCCTTGGCTGCCGTTGAGATAACCATCGTTGGACAATGTGCCGATGCGACCGGTGGACGCGATGTCGACGCTGCGATAGCCAGGGCTCACCAGCGTAGCCCCGCTGGTGTTGGTCAGCTGGCCTATGGTGCCGGCGACGAAAACCGCCTCGTCAGAGCCATGGTCGCCGGCGAGGGTGCCGCTGTTGGTGAAGGTGCCCAGCGATCCGCTGGCCGCAACAAACAAGGCATGAGAACCAATGATCGTGCCGCTGTTGCCCAGGCTGGCCAGCGTGCCGCCGATATAGTCGTTGGCGATGGTCAGCAGCAGGTGGTTGGCGCCATCGGCGGACAGGCCAATCGACAGGCCGGTGACCGAACCGGCCAGGGCGGCGGCGGTGTAATCGGAGCCCGTGCCACCGGCGACCAAGGTGCTGGCCCCCACGGTGTAGTTGCCGGTGGACGACAGGCCGGCCGCGATGGTGCCGGCGATGCTGGCGGCCCCGCTGACCACCAGCCCGCTGGTGCCGGGGGTCAGCGACAGGGTACCCGCCGCACCCTGGGTATAGGCGCCGGTGATGCTGACGATGGTGGTCAGCGTCAGGGAGGCGCCGCTGTTGGTGACGGTGAAGCCGCCGGCGCTGATGCTGTCGTTCAGCACCAGGGCGCCGCCGGCGAACACCACGTCGGACGTGCTGGTGAGGGTGCCCTGGTTGGTCAGCGTGGCGCCCGTCAGCGTGCCGACGGTGCCCCCGGTCCCGCCGCTGATGGTCAGGGCGCCGCCGCCGCTGTTGATGATGGCGCCGGCGATGGTGCCGCTGTTGCGCAAGCCCCCTAGCGGGCCATAGAGCGCCACCGCCTTGGACGCCTGGATCAGGCCGCTGTTGATCAGCGTGCCGACCGTGCCGGCACTGTACAGGGCCGAGCTGCCGCTGCCCGATGTGCCGCGCATGACGCCGCTGTTGACCAGCGTGTCGATGACGGCGCCCGGATCGTTGAGGAAGGCAACGTTCCGGCCCACGATGGTGCCGCTGTTGTCCAGCCGCCCCATGCTGCCGCTGTTGCGCACGGCGAAGAAGGTGCTGCCGATGACGCCGCTGTTGATCAACGTGCCTATGGTACCACCGGCGTTGTTCTGCACGGCGCTGCCGCCGGTGATCGTTCCCGTGCCGGTGTTGTTCAGCAGACCAATGGTGCCCAGATTGGCCACGCCGCCGCCGAAACCGGCCGACACGCTGCCGCTGTTGCTGAGCGTGCCGACGGTGCCCGTGGCCTCGATGTGGACGCCGTTGGAGGAGCCGCTGATGGTGCCGACGCTGCCGTTGACCAGCGTACCCAGCGTGCCGGTGACATAGACACCCCCGCCCAGGACGCCACCGAACAGGACGCCGCTGTTGTTCAACGAGCCCAGCGTGCCGCCGACATAGGCCGCGTACTTGGCGCCGCTGATGGTGCCGGCGTTGCCCAGGCTGGTCAGGGTACCGCCGATATAGTCGTTGGTGACGGTCAGCAGCAGGTTGTTGGCGCCGTCGCCGCCCAAGGTGGCGGCCAAGCCGGTGATGCTGGCCCCAGCCACGACGCCGCTGTAGTCACCGCCGCCACCGGCGGCCACCAGCGTGCGGCTGCCGACGGTGTAGTTGCCGGCGGCCGACGCGGCGAGCACCGTGCCGGTGATGCTGGCGGCCCCGCTGACCACCAGTTCACCACCCGCCAGGTTCAGCATGCCGGAGGCGCCTTGGGTGTAGCCCCCGGCGATGCTGACAATGCTGGTCAACGTCAGCGACGCGCCGCTGTTCACCACCGTGTGGCCGGTGACGTTGATGGTGTCGTTCAGCAGCAGGTTGCCGCTGGCGAAAACCAGGTTGGACAGCGTGTTGACGATGCTGCCCATATTGGTGACGGTCTGGCCCGTCAGCGTGCCGATGGTGGCGCCGGTGCCGCCGCTGATCGTCAGGGCGTTGGCCGACGCGTTCAGGATCTTGCCGGCGATCAGGCCGCTGTTGGCGACGGGGCCCAGCGTGGCGCCGGACGCGATGAACAGGGCGGTGGCGCCGGCGATGGTGCCGCTGTTGTTGATGGTGCCGACAGTCCCGCCATTGACGGAAATGCCCAGATGCGTGCCGATGATCTGACCGCTGTTGGTGATGGTTCCGATCGTGCCGCTGCTATTAACCGCCGTGACGGCGTTGATGGTGCCGGCGTTGCTGAGCTGATCCAAAGAAGTCAGCACGATGATGCCGCCAACAGCCCCGCTGATCAGCCCGTTGTTGGTCAGTTGGCCAAGCCCCTGGCCACCGACGCCCACTGCGGTGCTGTTGGTGCTGAGGATGGTGCCGGTGACGCTGTTGATAAGGGTGCCGACGGAACCGAAGAGGCCCATGCCGGCCGACGTCGTGCCACGGATCACGCCACTGTTGACAATGCGGTCAATGTGGCTGCCGTCCGCCATATAAACGCCCATGGAGCCGCCAGAAAGCGTACCGGCGTTGCTGAGCGTGCCCACGGATCCGCCGACCTGGGATCCGACGAGGGTGCTGTCTATGGCGAAACCGCGGACGCTGCCGCTGATCGTCCCACTGTTGGTCAGGGTGCTGACCGTACCGGTTGGGGCGATGTATACGCCGCTCGCGACACCGCTGATGGTGCCGCCGTTGCTGAGGCTACCCAGTGTTCCGCCGACGTAGTCGTTGGTCACCGTCAGCAGCAGGCTATTGCCATCGACGCTGAAGCCGGCGCCGGCAACACTGCTGACGGTGGTGATACGGGCGATGACGGCGCTATAGTCGGACGCACTGGGGGAGGACACTAGGGTAACGCCGCTGTCCGCCAGGTAGTTGCCGGTGGCGGACAGGGTGGCCGCCACCGTGCCGGCGACGGTGGCGCCGTCGGTCACCACCAGTTGACCGCCCGTTGCCAGGCTAAGGGTGGCGCCGCTCGATTGAACGTAGGTGCCGATGACAGTGACGATGCTGTTCACCGTCAGCATGGCGCCGGCGTTGACGATGGACCAATCGCTGCCGCTGTTGTTGCCCGTGCCATTGCTGGCGTTGATGGTGTCGTTCAGCAGGATGTTGCCGGACGCGAGCACCAGGTTGTTGCTGACGTTCAGCACCCCCTGGGTGCCGGCATACCCGGTGAAGGTGCCGACGGTGGTGCCGCTACCGCCAATGAGGGTGCCGATGGTCTGCCCGATATTGCCGGCGATGGTGCCGCTGTTGCTCAGGGTGTCGACGGTGCCGCCGCCGAACGCGACAGGGGCGCTGATCAGGCCAGTGTTGATCAGGGTGCCGATGCTGCCGCTGGAAATGGCCAGAGAGGTGGCGACGATGGAGCCGCTGTTGACCAGCGTGTTGATGACACCGCCGACGTTGCGGATGGCGGTGTAACCGGCGCTGCCGATGGTGCCGGCGTTGCTGAGATAACCGATGACGCCGGTGTTGTTGATGGCGTGGGCGGTGTTGGCGCCGAAGATCCGCCCGCCGGTGGCATTGACCAGCGAACCGATGACGCCGTCGTTGGCAAGGGCAATGCCGCTGCCATCGGTGGCGATGGTGCCGCTGTTTAGAATGGTGCCGATGCTGGCGCCGCCGATGTTATGGATGCCGCTGTGGCCGGTGAACGTGCCGATGCTGGTGATCATCACCAGGCCGATGGTGTTCTCATTCTGAAGCGCGGGACTGCCGCCGCCCTGGATCAGGCCGTTGTTGCTCAGCGTGCCTATGGTGCCGAGGTTCTGGATGGCGTAGGCCGTGCTTTGGGCCCACAGGGTGCCGCTGTTGGAAAGGGTGCCGACACTGCCCGCGCTCGACACGGAGAGTGCCACGACGCTGGTGGTCGCGGTGTGCACCGTGCCGGTATTGGTGACGGTGATGTTCGCACCACCTGTCACCACGAAACTGGTGGAGGTCGGGCCGGAGATGACGGTGTCGCTGGAAATGGTGGTTTGCGCCTGGGAGGGCCGGGGCATGGACAGGGCGACGCCCATCGCCAGCAGGGAAGAGCCGGCCAGCAGAGCCTTGGCGGAAGTCACACGCTTCATCATCGTCCCCACCCCCGGTGCGTTGGCGGGTAAGGGAGCGGTGACGGTGCGGTGCAATTCGGCCCCCAATTGCCTGAATTGCCGTCCCACCCCAAACCTTAGACCTTGCCCCACACGCCGGTACCAATGCCAAACCACGGCGGCCACCTACCCGAAAGGGAGTAGCCTACACCCGTTTTGCGGGAGATAGCCCCCGCTGTCAATCAAACGATACGAGGCGTCAAAGCCACTCTGAGAAGAGAAGAAAAATTATGTCGGCGCCTTTTTAAATTGCGCAAAATTGACTGTTTCAGCAAAAATATCACCAGGACACTGGCAATCAAGCCCGCCAAATGTTGAATTATTTGCATTTATGCTTTTCGGCGGACAGGGAACCCGGCGTTTTCAAAAACCAGCCTGAACACTGGCGTAACTGCAACTTATGAGGGATATGTTCGCTGGCGCGCCGAGAAAGGCATTATATCCTTAAGTATAGTGCGGGTGTGGCAACATACGGCCCCAACCGATCACGATGACGCGGCGGCGCTTCCTCCCGCTGGTTGGCGGAAAGATGGGCGCGCGGGCGCTCGGGAAGGTGACGGTCAGCGCCAGGCGTAATTGAAGCTGAGGGAGATGCGTTCCTCATCCGCGCGGTTCAGCGCCACCTCATGCCGCAGCCAGCTTTCCCACATCAGCAGGGTGCCTTCCTGCGGCGCCACGGCAATGGTGGGCTGCAGCGTACGGTCGGCCTTGGCCTTGCGCGGCGGGGCGGCCATCATGAAGGGCAGGCGCGGGTCCTCGAACTTCAGGACGGAGGCACCCGCCGGCACTCGCACATAATAGGTGCCGCTGATGACGCTGTTGGGATGGATGTGCGACCCGTGGAAGCCGCCGGGGTCCAGAACGTTGATCCACAGGCTGTCCAGTTCCAGCTTGCGCCCGCCAAGGTCCCATTCCTGAACCTTGGCGAAGGCCTTGGCATGGCGGTCCAGCTGGGCCTTCAGCTTCTTCAGGACGGGGAAGCGCCAGATGAGATCGTCCAGCGAGGCGTAGCTGGTGTAGCCGGTGTAGCCATGCTTGTCCGACCAGCGCCGACCGGCCCCGTCATCTTCCGCCGCCGTCAGGCAGCAGGCCGCCACCTCTTCGTTCAGGGGCAGCATCTCCGCCAGTTCGGCCCGGTAGACGCGGGTGACGAACAGGGTATCGATGGTGGTAGCGGGCGCAGAGGCGGGGGTGTCGTCGGTCATGCCCTGGGCTTTAGCCGGGCGGCGCCGTGGCGTCAATCACGCCGGGAAAAAAGGCCGGCGTGTCCCCGCACCACCCGCCTAGGCCGAAAACAGTAGGCTGCGGGCCCCGGCGCTTTGGGTATAAAGGAACCCCCTGGGGGCGTCCGCCCTTATCACCAGGGCCCTTGTCACCAGGGCATGTCCCAAAACGAAGATCGGCCCAGGTACCCGCCCCGCATGCGGATGCCCTGGGACCGGCACCGCCCACGGAACGCGCATCCATGCAGTTGGCCACCGACGCGCCACCGCCGGACGTCCGCAAGGACGATCCCCATGCCGGCATCGGCTTCACCGAATTTGTCCTGATGGTCTCGGCCATGATGGCCATGAACGCGCTGGGCACCGACAGCATGCTGCCGGCGCTGGGCCAGATCGGCCGCTCGCTGGACGTGGTGGACGAACCGCGCTGGCAGTGGATCGTCACGGCCTTCCTGCTGGGCTTCGGCGGGGCGCAGATCCTGTATGGCCCCATCTCCGACCGGTACGGCCGCCGGCCCATCCTGCTGTGGGGCATCGTGTTCTATGCCCTGGGCAATCTGGCGGCGGCGCTGGCCCCGACGTTCGAGCTGCTGCTGGCCGTGCGCGTGGTGCAGGGCATCGCCGTCGCCTCCACCCGCATCGTCGTCGTGTCCGTGGTGCGTGACTGCTACGCCGGGCGCCAGATGGCGCGCGTCATGTCGCTGGCCTTCATGATCCTGCTGGCCGTGCCCATCCTGGCGCCCAGCCTGGGGCAGCTGATCATGCTGGTGGCACCATGGCGGGCCATCTTCGCCTGCCTGGCGGCCTATGCCCTGGCGGTGGTCCTCTGGCTGTGGCGCCGCCTGCCGGAAACGCTGCACCCGGAATACCGCCGGCCCATCGACGTGCCCACCATCCTGTCCGCCGCCCGGCAGACGGTGACGGACCGTCAGGCCATCGGCTACACCCTGGCGCAGACCCTGATGATCAGCGCCGTCTTCGCCTACCTCAACAGCATGCCGCCCATCTTCGACCAGGTGTTCAAGGCGCCGCAGCTGTTCCCGCTGATCTTCGCGCTGACCGGCATGTCGCTGGCGGTGTCGGCGCTGCTGAACGCCCGCATCGTCGTCCGCCTGGGGACCCGGCGCCTGTCGCACAGCGCCCTGCTGGGCTTCATCCTGTTCACCGGCATCCACACCATCATCGCCCGGCATGGGGAAAGCCTGCCCGTCTTCACCGTGCTGCAGGCCCTGACCATGTTCTGCTTCGGCCTGGCGACCAGCAACTTCGGCGCCATGGCCATGGAACCGGTGGGTGCCATCGCCGGCACCGCCGCCTCGGTCCAGGGGTTCATCAGCACGGTGCTGGGCGCCCTGGTGGGCTTCGTCATCAGCCAGCACTTCGACGGCACCACCCTGCCGCTGGTCGGCGGGTTCCTGTGTTGCGGCGTCGGCGCCCTGGCCATCGTGCTGGTGACGGAACGCTTCCAGCTGTTCCACCCGCGCATGGGGAAATGACCGCCGCCCGGCCTTTTCGGCGAATTACTTGTGCTCCGGCCTGTCTTCGGCCAGGGGCTGTCCGTCGTGCAGGTAGGGCGGCGCCTCGATCAGCACGAAGACGATGCGGCAGGGGATGGTGGCGCTGGGGTTGCGCCATAGGTGCATGGTGCCGCGCTGGATGATGATGCCGCCGGCGCCGATGACCGTCTTCGCCCCGTCGTCCAGCTCCAGCTCCACCTCGCCCGACAGCACGATGCCATAGTCGATGCTGTTGGTGCGGTGCATGGGCGAGGTGCCCCCGGGCAGCATGTCCACGACCCGAATGACGGAGCCGTGATTCAAGGTCAGGCCGGCGTCCCGCAGGCGGCCGTCCGTCTCGTCATTGTTGTCGGCCGGGACGGTGGGCGTGGTCCAGACCAGGGTGAAGGCGGCATCGCCCGAGGGGATGCGCCGGGTCGGGAACTCATCGTCCGATTTGAAGATGGCGCGCGCGCCGGCGTCATGCCCTGTCACCACGCGGCGGACGGCGGGCAGCCCTGAATCACTGATCATGGTGTCGAACTTTCTGCAGGGATCAGATATCGGCCAGCAGCGCCGTCTGCGCCTTGGCCATCATGGCGCCCATGATTTCGGGCGAGACGTGGTCCTGCTGCGCCTTGCCGATGGCGACGCTGCTTTCCACCACCAGGCGGCAGCGTTCGAAGCGCCGGTCGGTGAAGGCCTGGAAGGCGGCGGTCAGGTCGTCATGGCGGCCCAGTTCCTCCACCAGGACCAAGGCATCCTCCACCGCGATGCCGGCGCCGGACGCCAGATGCGGGGTGGTGGCGTGGGCGGCATCGCCGATCAGGATGCTGCGGCCCTTGAACCACTGGTGGCGGGGCAGCAGCACGGCCTCCAGCGGGCGGACGTTGACCCAGGAGTCCGCGTTCAAATTGTCACGCAGGGTCGCCACGGGCCCGCCGAAGGGGGCCAGCAGCTGGGCCAGCCGCTGGTAGGCCGTGGCCTCATCCACCCGGCGCATCTCGGGCACGTTTTCCAGCAGCCACAGGTACATCAGGTCCTGGCTGACCGGCACCAGGCCGCAGGTCACCGGCGCGCCGACGAAGAAGTGCGAGCGGTCGATCTCCGGCGGGCGCTTGGCCACCACGCGCCAGCAATACTGGCCGGTGTAGGCGGGCTTGGGCGCGTCAGGGAACAGGAAGGACCGGGCCTTGGAGAAGGCGCCGTCGGCCGCGACCACGAAATCATAGGTGCCGGCGCCGCCGTCGCTGAAACGCACGTCCACACCATCGCCGGTGTCGGTCCATTCGGTGGCGGTCAGGCCCAGGCTGACCCGTACCCCCGCCTCATGCGTCAGCCGCGACAGCAGGGCGTGCAGGTCGGGCCGCATGATGCCGCCGGACACCGGTAGATCGGGCTGGATAGGCCTGTCCTGCAGGTCGGCCACGGCCATGCCGTTGGGGGCGCACAGGCGCCCACCCTTCGTCACATGGAAGCCCTGGGCCTTGAGGTCGTCCAGGATACCCAGGGTCCGGAAGGCACGGTATGTGGGCCCCGTCACGGTGATGCCGGCGCCATAGACGCGCCAGTTGGGATCGGCCTCCACCACATGCACGGGCCACCCGGCGCGGCTGGCCAGGATGGCGAAGGACATGCCGCCAATGCCGCCGCCCAGGACAAGGATGGGGGCGCGGCCCGCGCGCGGTGAGGACTGAGGCATCGCCAACTTCTCCGGTTTCTTCCCTAGCGCGCCCTCTCGATGGGGCGGGTCACGGGCGATCCTAGAAGCCGCTCAGCTATTGTTAAAATTGATTTGGAAGATATCTTGGCAGCTGTCCGGTCAATGGATAGCCGGCGCAACCGTTGGCGGTGGGATTAAAAAGCAATGTGTTTCAAGGGCCTGGAATTGGACGACGCCTGCCCCGCCTTCATGGGGTCGTGATCCCCATGTCCCCGACATCCGCCAACCGCCCGGCCACACGCCTGGCTACCCGGCTGGCCTTCCTGGCCGCTGGATTCAGCCTTTCCTGCTGGGCGCCGCTGGTGCCCTACGCCCGTGCTCGCCTGGTGGTGGACGACGCCACGCTGGGCCTGCTGCTGCTATGCCTGGGCATAGGCTCGGTGGCGGCCATGCCGGCGACAGCGCCCTTGAGCGCCCGTCATGGCACCCGGCCCGTCATCCTGGGCGGCGGTCTAGGCATGGCGTTGGCCCTGCCCGCCCTGGCCACGGTCGACAGCTTGGCCGGCATGGCGGTGGCGCTGCTGGTCTTCGGCGCGTCTCTGGGGACCCTCGACGTCGCCATGAACGTGCACGCGGTGGAGGTGGAGGCCGATGCCGACCGGCCGCTGATGTCAGGTTTCCATGGATTGTTCAGCGTCGGCGGCTTTTGCGGTTCGGGCGGCATGACGCTGCTGTTGGCTGCCGGCGTAGCGCCTTGGGCGGCGGCCTGGCTGAGCGCCGCCTTGGTCCTGGTGCTGCTGGCCCTGGCCGCCCCCCGCCTGCTGCGCACCCGGCCGATGGGGCCCGCCGCCGAGGGGGAACGCGCCCCGCTGTTCGTGCGGCCGCGGGGCATCGTGATCCTGCTGGGCATCCTGGCGCTGGTCACCTTTCTGACTGAGGGGGCCCTGCTGGACTGGGGCGCCCTGCTGCTGACCGACCATCGCGGCGTGGCGCCGACCCAGGCGGGCCTGGGCTATACCCTGTTTTCGTTGGCCATGACCACGGGCCGCCTGATGGGCGACCGCGTGGTGGCGGCCCTGGGTGGACGGCGGGTCATGCTCTGGGGCGGGGTGGCCGCCATCGCCGGCCTGGGCGTGGTGCTGCTGTCACCATGGACACCCCTGGCCTTAGCCGGTTTCCTGCTGATCGGCGCGGGGGCGGCCAACCTGGTCCCGGTGCTGTTCAGCGCCACGGGGCGCCAGCAGGTCATGCCCCCGGCGCTGGCCGTGGCGGGGATGACGGCCATCGGCTATGCCGGCATGCTGGGCGGCCCGGCGCTGATCGGCTTCATCGCGCGTGGCTGGGGCCTGCCCAGCGCCTTCACCCTGTTGACGGCCCTGATGCTGCTGGTGCCGCTATCGGCCGGCCCGGTGGGAAAAATCGATGCGCCGGCCAACGACGCCTGACCGCCGGCCGGACTAATCCGCCGCCAGCACCTCGCGCACCGCCGTCTGCAGCTGCCGGCCGAACACCGGTTTGAACAGGATGGCGGCGGGATGGTCCTGGTTCATGCGCTCCAGCATCGCCGGCTCGCGCGAGGCGGTTATGAAGATGACCTTGGAGCCGACGAACTCATGGATGGCGAGGGCCGCGTCCACGCCGTCGCCCACGCCCTTCAGCCGCATGTCCATCAGCACCAGGCGCGGCCGCTGGGCCTTGGCCAGGGCGATGGCGTCAGCGGCGGTCGCGGCGGTGCCGCACACCGTCAGCCCCATGTCCTCGATCTGGATGCTGAGGGTTTGGGCGATCAGGAATTCGTCATCCACCACCAGGACGCAGTCCTGCAGCCCATCGTTCATGGCGCCGCCATCCCGGCGGAGCGGCCTACCATATCCACCGCCGGTGTCGGCAGGATGATTTCCGCCCGTGTGCCCTTATCGAACCGCATCGCGATCGTTCCGTCCAGCTGCGCCACCAAGCCCTTCACGATGGAGCTGCCCAGACCGCGCCGGTAGCCGCCCCCATCCTCCTCCGCCGATGGAGAGGCCGGGATGCCGTCGCCGTCATCCGCCACCACCAGCAGCACGTCGCCCTCCTCCCGGCGCCGCATCGCCATTGTGATGGTGCCGCGCCCATCGGGAAAGGCATGTTTCAGCGAATTGGTGATCAACTCGGTTACCAGCAAGCCCAAGGGGATGGCAAAATCCAAATTGACCATCAGCGGGCAGACGGCGATGTCCAACCCCACCCCGTCATCCGCCCCCGACAGCAGGATGTTGCGGGCCAGCTCATCCAGGAAAGGCGCGATGTCAAAGCTCTCCAGATCGGGGGAAGCCATCAGCTGCTGATGCACCAGGCCCAGGGCATAGACCCGGCTGCGCAGCCCCATCAGCGCTTGGCGGCCGTCCGAATCCTTGAGCTGCAGGGCCTGGATCATCACCAAGCCGTCAATGATTTGCAGGTTGTTCTTCACCCGGTGATAGACCTCGCGCAGCAGCAGGTCGCGCTGCTTTAGGGCGGCGGTACGTTCCGCCACCACCAGTTCCAGGTCCGCCTTGGCCTCGCGCAGCGCCGCCTCCGCCGCCGCCCGTTCGGTAACGTCGATCAGCACCCCGGTGGCGCGGGTGGGCGTCCAGGTGACGGGGTCCCGCGCCACGATGGCGCTGCGATGGGATAGCCAAATCCAGCCCCCGCCCCCCTCCGCCGCGTCCGGGTCGCCGTCCACCCGACGCACCCGGTACTGCATCTGTACCAGCTCCGCCGCCCCGGTCTGCAGCAGACTCAGGCCGGCCGCGCGTTCGCCCCGGTCATCCGGATGAATCCAATCCGCCCACGCGGCGTATTCGGGACCGTTCAGGGGGAACCAAGTCTCCGCCGGCAGCGTGCCGCCCGTCATCGCCGCCGTGCGCCGGTCCACCCAGCCCAGGCCCCGCGCCATATCCAATTCCCAGATGCCCAGCTTGGCGCCCTCCGCCGCCAGGCGCAGGCGCGTCTCGCTTTCCTTCAGGGCCAGGGCCGTCTTGTGCATGGTGTCGACATCCTCGACCACCGCCAGCAGCAGGGGCGGCAGCCGGGCGCCGGCCTTGCGCATTCCCGCGCCGCGGACGAGGGTGGCGGACACGCGTCCCCAGACAGGTGTGCCATCCTGCCGCCGAAAGCGCAGTTCGCGGACATAGACGCTGGCCTCGCCCGACAGCAGGCGCGCCAACTCCAACCCCTCCGCCGCGCGATCCTCGCCCCACAGCAGGTCGGGCCATTCCATGCGACCAGCCAGATCGGCCCGGTTATAGCCCAGCATGCCGGCGAAGGCGTTGTTCACCCGGAGCAACAGCCCGGTCTCGGGATTGACCTGCACCTTGCCCACGGCGGCCGCCTCGAAGCTGGCGCGGTATTCCGCCTCGCTGCCGGCCAGGGCCTCCAGCGCCACCGCCCGTTCGGCCAGAGCCTCCGTGAGCTGGGCGTTGGCCGCGCGCAGTTCGGCCGTGCGCTCGGCCACCCTGCGCTCCAACTCGGAATTGGCGGCCAACACCTTGGCCTCGCTCTCCCGCAGCAGGGCGGCGGTGCGCTCCTGCTCCTCGATGGTGCGGGTGAGTTCGGCGTTCAGCCGGCCCAGCTGCGCCGGCGTGGGCAGGGCCAGCACGCGCGGCACCAGGGGCCAAAGCATGGCGGCGGTCGCCACCGACAGCAGCGCCGTGGCCAGCTTCACCACCCCCTCCACCCCATAGGCCGGCATCCACAGGGTCAGGATGGACAGCATGTGGGTCAGGCCGCAGGCCAGGATGAAGGCCACGAACAAATGTCCCACCCAGCGGTAGGCCAAATCGTTACGCTTGCGTACGAACCAAGCCAGCGCCAGGGGTATGGAGAAGTAGGACAGGCCGATGACGGCGTCGGATCCGGCGTGTAGCCAAATAAGACCCGGTATCCAGCTGAGGCAGAAGCCATGCGGGGTCAGGCCGGATGGATCCAGCAACCAGTCCGTCAAGCTCATAGGCCACAACCTCCGCCACCGGCACGTCGCCCAAGTTCAGAGGGTATCTCCCAACCTTTGCGAGCACCAGACGGTGGCGCCGAGCAGCGTGCCCGTCAAGTCGCGCGTTCGATTATATCAGCGCAGAACTGCACGCTTAGGATGTCTACGCTCTAGGACGTCCATTGGCGCCGAGCTTACTTTCCCGCCTCGTCAGCGGCCTCAGTCACCTCGCGTCGAACCAGTTTGTCCAATAGGGGGAACTGTGGGTCGCCCAGCCAGGCGCGCACGGCGGCCACATCGGCCAAGGCGTGCAGGGCGGCCGTCGCCTGTTCCGGCCGGCCGACCTTGACGGCGATGCCGCCCAAGGCATGCACGCTCTCGAACGCGTGCTCGTCCGGCACGTCGTCGCCGATGAAGATGGGACGGCGCCCCTTGAACGGCTCCACGGTCATGAAGCGGTACACGGCATCCCCCTTCAGAGCTGCGGCCGGGAGCAATTCCACACCCACATTGCCCTCCACCACCCGGTAGCCGTCAGGCAGGGTGGGCAGCGCCGCCTTGGCCAGCCGGGTGATATGGTCCAGGGACTGCGGGTGCGGCCCGGTGTGGATGGCCAGCACCGGGCCCTTGCGCTCGATGACGATGTTGGGGGCGCGGCCCAGTTCCGCCTCAGCCCGTTCCGCCAGGGCGGCCAGGGCCGGAGGTTCCTCGGCCGCCACCGCCGGCTCGTCCGGGGACAGCCGCAGCTCGATCCCGAACAGCCCACCGGCGCGCAGCACCATGGGCTGGAACAGTGTGTCGATGGAGGCCAGCGAGCGGCCGCTGATCACCGCGACAGCCCCACCCAACTGGCGGTCCAGGTTGGACAACAGGGTGCGCAGCTCGTCATCCACCACCACGCCGGTGGGGTCCTTGTGGTGTTCCAGCAGCGTCCCGTCAATGTCCAGGAACAGGGCCCAGCGGTCCCCGGCGGCAGGCGCCAGGGCGGGGGACGGCATCGCTTCAGAAATGGCTCGGCTCAACGTTCTTTCCTTTCCCCATGCTGACCAGGCGCACCACGTTGCGGCCCAGGGGCGTACGGCCCAATGCCGTGCGGCTGAGCGCGCCGCGGGCCGCCTGCTGCCTGGCCAGGCGGGCCGTGACATTGGCGGTGTGGTGGCGCTTTCGCAGGCGGGCGCCGTCCAGCAGCATGTTGCCCGCCCAGCGGTAGATGTTGTTTTCCCGCACCGTTTCGCGCATGCGGCGCATCCGCTCGCGCTGTTCCTCCGGCGACATGGTCAGGCCGCGCAGCAGCGCGTCGGCCGTGCCGCAGGTGTCGTACGGGTTGATGATGATGCTTTCCGGCAGCTCCTTGGCGGCGCCGGCGAAGCTGCTGAGCAACAGCACGCCCTGCTCATCCTCCCGGGCGGCCACGAACTCCTTGGCCACCAGGTTCATGCCGTCATGCAGGCTGGTGACCATGCACAGGTCGGCGGCCCGCAACAGGCCGTAGACCTCGTCCTTGCCGTAGGACTCGTTCAGCAGGTGGATGGGCTGGTACCCTTCATGGCCGTAGCGGGCGTTCAACTCGTCCACAAAATCCAGGCACTCGCGCTGGCACTGCTGATAGGCCGGCAGGGCGGTGCGGCTGGGGGCCGCCACCTGCAGCACCACCATGCGGCCGATCCATTCCGGGTGGCGCTTGAACAGCTCCTCCACCGCGCGGAAGCGGTCGATGATGCCCTTGGTGTAGTCGAAGCGCTCCACCCCCACGCACAGCTTCATGTCCGGCGCCAGGTTGAAGCGGTCGAAGATGGCCCGGCGGCTGGCAGGCACCGGCGGCTGGCGCGACAGTGAGGCCGGCGGCCATTCGATGGAGATGGGATGGGCATGCACATGGGTGGTGTGGCCACCAAAGGTGACGGCCGACGAGTCCCGCTCGATCCGGCTTTCCAGGAAGCGGTCCACCGTCTCGATGAAGTTGTTGCAATAATACTGGGTATGGAAACCCATGACCGAGCTGCCCAGCATGCCGTCCAGGATGCGTTCCCGCCACGGGCAGATGCCGAAGATCTCGGCGTTGGGCCAGGGGATGTGCCAGAAGGTGATGATGATGGCATCGGGCATCCGCTCGCGGATCATGCGGGGCAGCAGGGCGAAGTGATAGTCCTGGATCAGGACCACCGGACGCTCATCCCGCGCCTCCTCCACCACCACGTCGGCGAAGCGCTTGTTCACCGCCTCATACACCTCCCAATCCTCGGCGTTGAAGCTGGGCCGGGTGAAGGCCACGTGGCACAGGGGCCAGAGGCCGTCGTTGGAGAAGCCGTAGTAATAGTGCTTCTCCTCATGCTCGCTCAGCCAAACGCGGCGCAGGGTGTAGCTGGGGTTGTCGGGCGGTACGGCGATGCGGTCGTGCGCATCCACGGTCAGGTGGTCGGCCGAGCCGCTGCCGTGCGCGATCCACGTACCGGCGCAGGTGCGCATGACCGGGTCCAGCGCCGCCACCAGGCCGCCGGCCGGCGCCCGCAGCTTCACCGCCCCGCCCTCCTCCAAATCATGAATGAAGGGCTCGCGGTTGGAGACGACGATGACCTGCGCGCCCGTCAGTTCCGTCTTCAGCAGGTGGCGCAGCGTTTCCGGCGTCCAGGTGCCCAGCCGGTCGGTGGCGACGCCCTCGCCTTTGGTGGACCGCAGGGCGCGCTGGGCCGCAGCATGGGCGTCGCGCGCGCCGACCACGGGTGAAGGCGCGCGGGCCCCTTCCGCCAAAACCTGGCGCCGCGTCTCATCGTAGGTGGGAATGGCGGCCTCTGCCACCGGCGGATGGCGGTTGCGGCCCCAGCGCAGCAGCAGCGCGCTGGAAAGGACAAGGGCCGCAACGGATAAGAGTAGGCTGGCTCCCACCAGGTAGACGGCGGCGGAGTCCTGCGTCAGCAGCGCGCCCAGATCGATGCCCATCATGGTGATACACCCATACCTTATCGGTTAAGAAGACTATGACCCGGTTTATGATTGCAGTAATCAGGTCATATATCGTGCACACTGAACAGATATAGCCTCAATGGCATTCTGTATTGTTCAGCGCTCCAGTATTCATGTAGGAATTCTAGAGTCGAGATTGTGTTCCAAAAAAGGCAACCGGGACGGAGGCGGGACCGAAAATCCGCATAGGCGGCGTAAGACCATGGCGGAGCGCCCGCCGGTTCCTTGGTCCCATCGCCTTAGACCTATCGGCCCTTACGAGCGGACGATAAGCGGCACCAGGCCTTCCTCGTGGTCGGAGATGGAGGCGATGACCTGCCCCCCCATGCGCTGGAAGAAAAGGTCGACGGTGTGTTCCCCCACCGTCACGCGGCGCACGGTCAACTGATCGATACCGATGGGCAGCTTGGGGCGGTTGACGTGGATCTCCCCCCGCCAGCCGTCGACCTCTATGCCCAGGCAGGCCTGCAACAGCATGAAGACGGAACCGGCGGCCCAGGCCTGGGGCACGCAGGCAACCGGATAAGCGATGGGCGTCTCCCCCTGTTCACGCGGGAAGCCGCAGAACAGCTCGGGCAGGCGCATGCCGAAGCGCACCGCCGCCTCGAAGGTGTCGCTCATCAGCTTCACCACGCCGCCGCGCACGCCGTAGCGCGCCAGGCCGGCGGCGCAGATGGCGGTGTCGTGCGGCCACACGGACCCGTTGTGGTAGGACATGGGGTTGAAGCAGACCTCGGTGTCCGCCAGCGTGCGGATGCCCCAGCCGGTGTGGAAGGCGCCGGCCAGCAGCTGGTCCGCCACGCGGTGCGCCCGCTCCGGCGAGGGCAGGCCCACGAACAGCAGATGCCCGACGTTGGACGCGCGCACGCGGCAGGGCCTGCCCTTGCCGTCCAGCGCCAGGGCGTAAAAGCCCATGTCCTCCATCCAGAAATGGGTTTCCACCGCCTGGCGCAGGGCCTCGGCCCGATGCTGCCAATAGGCGGCCTGCGCGTCCTCTCCCCGCCGCTTGGCCAGGCGGGCCAGGCCGCAATAGGCGGCGTAGACGTAGCCCTGGACCTCGACCAGGGCGATGGGCCCTTCCGGCAGGCTGCCGTCGGCATGCTGGATGCTGTCGAAGCTGTCCTTCCAGCCCTGGTTGGCCAGGCCGGATTCCTCGGCACGCTGGTAGTCGACGAAGCCGTCGCCGTTCTGATCGCCCGCCCCTTCCATCCATGAGGCGGCGGCGCAGAGCGAGGGCCACAGCTGGTCGATGAAGGCCATGTCGCCGGTGCGGTCGGCGTAGACCGAGGCCAAGTAGATGTAGAGCGGCGTGGTGTCGACGCTGCCGTAATAGCGGCCGAAGGGCAGCTCACGCAGCACCGCCATCTCCCCCTTGCGCGTCTCATGCAGGATCTTGCCGGGCTGCGCATCGCTGAAGGGTGCCGTTTCGGTGGCCTGGTGGGTAGCCAGGAAGGCCAGCACCCCCCGCGCCAGGCGGGGGTTCAGCCACATCATCTGCAAGGCGGAGATGATGCCGTCGCGGCCGAAGGCGGTGGAGAACCAAGGGATGCCGGCATACGGGTAGGGGCCGGTGGACAGTTCCGTCGTCAGCAGGGCGGTATCCGCCTGGGCGCGCGCCAGCCAGTCGTTGAACACCCGGCCGGAGCTGTAGACGCTGGCGCCGCGGCGGCGCTTGGTGCGCATCTCCAGCCGCGCCCGCACGGCGGCGGCACGGAAGCGCACGCGGCTGGGCGTGTCCGTGCGCTCGGTCCCGACCTCGATGTATAGAACGTGGTCGCCGCGTTTGGGCAGGTTGATGTTGAATACGGCGCGGTCGCCCTGCAGCCGGTCGGGAGCCTGACTGAAGGACAGGGTGGACTGGCGGGTCACCTGGTCCAGGCCCTCATAGCTCAGCGTCACGCCGTCGCCGGACAGCTGGGCCTCATGCGTGCGGCCGCGCAGTTGGCGGGTGGAGCCCCGCACCTCGAACATGTCGCGGAAATCGGCGGCGAAATTGAAGGTCAGCGGCACGACGATGTCGCTGCCGCCGAAATTGGACAGGGTCACCCGCTCATAGAGCCGGTTTTGCCACAGGATGCGCGTGCGCTCGATATGGATGACACCCCACAGTGTCATGCCGCCGCCGGGGGCGGGCATGGGCACATTGGTGCTGTTGGCCGTGAACAAGATGTTGTCCTCGCTGAGCGAGGCGCCCAGCAGCGACGGCTCCTTATCGCCGATGCGCAGCTGATAGCGGGACAGGATGCGGGTGTCGTCCACGAACAGGCCGTCGCCCTGGCCCTGGATGTCGCCATGGGCGTCGGCCACGACGAAGCAATCGCCATGCTTAAGCGCGAACAGCTTGAAGGTCTCGCGCGGGCCGCTGCCGTCGGGGCCGGCCAGGCCGATGGCCGGGTCCAACTGTCGTTCGTCGAGGGCTGCCATGGGGGTCTGGTCTCGCGGGGCCGGTGGATTCAGGGCGACGGGGCGGCGACGGCACGGCCGCCGGGCACGGAGGCGGCCCCGCCGCCCTTCAGCAAGGCCTCATAGGCCGCGACGTAGTTGCGCGCCATGGCCGCGACGGAAAACCGCCGCTCGAATACTTCGCGGATGCGGGCACGGTCCAGGGCGCGCACCTTCTCCACGGCATCCACCGCATCGGCGATGGTATCGACGACGAAACCGGTCACACCCTGGTCAATGATCTCGGGCATGGCGCCGTTGTTCCAGGCGATGACAGGCGTGCCGCAGGCAAACGCTTCGATCACCACCAGGCCGAAGGGTTCCGGCCAGTCGATGGGCATCAGCAGGGCGGCAGCGTCGCCCAGGAAACCGGGCTTCCCGGCGTCGTCGATCTCACCCACGTGCTGAATGGCGCGGCCGTCGATGCGCGGTTCGACGTGTTCCTTGAAATAGGGGCCGTCATCGTCCCCCACCTTGGCTGCCATCTTCAGCGGCAGGCCGGACTTCTCCGCAATCTCGATGGCGCGATCCGGCCGCTTGTCCCGGGAAAAGCGGCCCAGGAAGGCCAGGTAGTTGCCGGTGCCGCCGGGCCGGTCCGCCGGCGGACGGTACAGATCCAGCGGCAGGCCGTGATAGACGGTGGCCAGCCAGTTGGCATCCGCCAGGGGCCGCCGCTGGCGATCCGAAATGGAAATCATGGGGTAGCGCGGCCAAAGCCCGTAGGACGGCGCCAGGTCGACATAGTCCAAGCGGCCGTGCGGCGTGGTCACCGTGCGCTGCGCGCATTCCTTGAAGAAAGGGAAGTGCATGAAGTGGCTGAGATGGAAGTGCAGCACATCGAACTCATCCGCGCGGGCCCGCACCTGTTCCAGCATGGCCAGGTGGGCCGCCACCGGCGATTTCAACGGCGCATCATCCAGCCATAGGGCCTTGGGCCGCATGGGCACCAGGCTGGCCTTGGTCTGGGAGGCCCCGCTGGCGAACAGGGTCACTTCATGGCCCAGCTCCACCAACTCATCCGTCAGATAAGATATAACCCTTTCAGTACCACCATAGTATGTCGGCGGCACCGTCTCATACAGCGGGGCGATTTGCGCAATCTTCATCGACGGTAATTCCCTAAATCGATGATGGAAATTGGCATGCGCCCCCATGAGTATTGAAGATGCGCAGCCAAAGGGACCGGCGCAACCGTATCATCGGTTGGTGGTAGCAACCATAATTCTTAATGAATAGGGCATGGGGGCGAGGCCGGTGCCCGAATTCGACGCGCCACCGCAGCACGGGGCCTTTCGGCCTAGGACCTGATGTCGAAGGTCAGGCGGCGGGCTTGGCCTTGGGCGCATAGCGCTGGCGCTGGGCCTCATCGGCGCCGGGGCCGGCCGCCAGGCGGAAGTCGCGGCTGGTGGCGGGCTTGCCACTTATCCGATCCACCAGCACCATGTCGGCGGGCTGGCCCGTCTGGGTGTCGACCAGTTGCACGGTCGGCCCCTCGGGCGCGAAGTGGCGGTTGCCCCAGGCCAGCAGGGCCAGCATGACCTCGCGGAAATCGCGGCCCCGTTCGGTCAGCACATACTCGTAGCGGGGCGGCCGTTCGCTGTACTGCCGCTTTTCCATCAATCCGGCCTCGACCAGGGCGGTCAGGCGACGGGTCAGCATGTTGGGGGCGATATCCAGGCTTTTCTGGAACTGGTCGAAACGCGTCATGCCGTGAAAGGCGTCGCGTAGGATCAGGATGCTCCACCACTCCCCCACCCGCTCCAGACTGCGGGCGATGGGGCAGGTCAGGTCTTCGAAACTTTTACGCTGCATGGCAGGCCTTCGGCGGATCACGCGTCCGCGACTTTCATGGTGCAAGTGTAAAGCCGCCGCAGCGGACTGCGCAAGGGATTGCAACCAGGAACTCACTGTCAAGGCCGGTGGAGCAACATCATTTCCAGTAGGCCTTATATGCATCATATGATGAGAAGAAAGTTTCGTAGTCCGGATACGGAATACCCAGCAAAGTTACCTCTATGCCTTCCATCATGCTGCGGAAGTCTTCGATGCCGACTCCGGCACACTCGATGGCCCCGAACTTATCTGAATGTGCGGTCAGTGGCGGAGTGACAGTACGATCAGCATGAGCCTCATCCACGAAGTATGCATGACGCTGAGAGTCATAGGCAGATGTAGGTTCAAATTTTCCCGATGCTACCCCCATTGGCGGGTCGGTCGCATCAAGGATGGCATATCCGATTACAACATCACCTTGCTGGATTGAGACTTTCATATCCTAATCCACTTTCAGAAATGCAGCCCCTGGAACCAGCGGAACAGCCCTTGGAGGCCGGTGTAGAGGCGCCCGGCACCGATGGCGTCGGTCCAGTCCTGCCAGGTCTGCACCCAGCCGGACAGCCGGTCGGTCACCGGGTTGATGGGCAGGCCGTTGACCCAGTCGGCCAGCGGATGGGCGCCCAGCACCAGGGCCACGAGGGCGGCCGTTCCCAGCGACAGGACGACGTGCCGCAGGCGGGAGGGGGCGGCGCCCTCGATGACCTCGACCGGGTTGTAACGGGGGCGCACCGGCGGGGGCGTGGGGGCCGGGGCCGGGGGGACCGACAGGCGGCGGGTCGGGATGGCGTTCATGTCTCGGCCCCGTCAGAACTGGAAGTAGATGAAGGGGGCGACGCCCTCGGGCGCGCAGGCCTGGATCAGCACCACGGCCAGGCCCACGGCGGCGCCCATGGCGGGCCCCAGGAACGCGGCAGGCAGGCGGCGCACCCAGTCCTCGATGCGAGCCAGGCGGTCGGCGGGCAGGAATTGGCTGGCGAGGGTGCCGGCGATCAGCAGCAGGGTCAGGGGCGTGGCGGCGGTGGGCAAGACCTGCCAGCGCCCGAAACCGGCCAGGAAGCGGCCGGCCACCTCCAGCGTGGGGGAGCGGAAGAAGATCCAGGTGAAGCAGACGAAGTGGAAGGTGGCGACGATGGCCAGCCCCCGCCGCCAGCCGCGCAGGGGCGGCGCCTCCCACTCCCCGATGGTGATGGCGCGCAGGCGGTTCACCAGATGCTCCGCCACCAGCATGCCGCCGTGCAGCGCGCCCCAGATGACGAAGGTCCAGTTGGCGCCGTGCCACAGGCCGCCTAGCAGCATGGTGATCATCAGGTTGCGGCAGTGCTTCCACGTGCCGCCCCGGTTGCCGCCCAGGGGGATATACAGATAGTCGCGCAGCCACGACGACAGCGAGATGTGCCAGCGATGCCAGAATTCCCGCAGGGAGCCCGACCGGTAGGGCTGGTCGAAGTTCTGCGGGAAGCGGAAGCCCAGCAGCGCCGCCAAGCCGATGGCGATATCGGTGTAGGCGCTGAAGTCGCAATAGATCTGCATGGCGTAGCCGTAGGTGGCCAGCAGCAGATCCAGGGCGCCGTAGCGGTCCGGGTCCATGAATACGGCGTCGACCAGGTCGGTCGCCAGGTAGTTGGCCACCACCACCTTCTTGAACAGCCCGCCCATGATCAGCAGGTAGGCGCGGGTGGCGCGAATGTCGTCCGGATCCGGCCGCTCCCCGATCTGCGGCAGGAAGTGGCTGGCGCGGACGATGGGGCCCGCCACCAGCTGCGGGAAGAAGGAGATGTAGAGCACCAGGTGCAACAGGCTGGCCGGCCGCCGCAGGGTGCCGCGGTAGAGGTCAACGAGGTAGGAGATGCCGTGGAAGGTGAAGAAGGAGATGCCGACAGGCACCACCATGTCCAGGAAGCCCAGCCGCACCGGCAGGCCCAGCAGGGTGGCGGTGTCGTTCACCGCGTGGCTGGTGAAGTCGGCGTACTTGAAGAAGGCCAGCACGCCCAGGTTCACGGCCACGGCCAGGGACACCGCGAGCTTACGGCGCGCCGGCGTTTCCTGGCGCACGATGGCGTGTCCGGCGAGGTAGTTGGACAGCGTGCTGCCGCCCAGCAGGAACAGGTAGCGCCAGTCCCACCAGCCGTAAAACACGTAGCTGGCGGCCGACAGGAAAGCGATGCGCCCCTGCGGGAAGCGCACCAGCGCCCAGGCGGCGGCGAAGACGATCAGGAAGAACAGGCCAAAGTTCAGCGTGGGGAACAGCATGGGGGTTCCCTCACCGGCCGGCCAAGGCAGCGGCGGCCGTATCGGGGCGCCCGGCCACCACCGGGCGCGGCGGCACCGCCCCAGGCTGGATATAGCCCTGGTACTGGTCCATCAGCCAGGCGAAGAAGGCGTTGGCCGTCAAGGTGTAGCCTTCGGGCGTCAGGTGCACATGGTCGGCCCGGGCCAGCGGCACGGCCTGGCGCACCCAACGGTCCATGCCGCAGGCCCCCGGCATCAGCTGCGACCAATCCCAGAACACATAGTCGCCGGACTTGGCGCCCTGGGCCTGCAGGGCCCGCACCCGGCCCAGCATGGTGGGCGTGTACCAGGCGCATTTCGCCGGCGGCGGCGGGGTATCCTGGCAGGGGAAGACGGCGTCCTTGTCCGCCACCTTCTTGCAGGCGGCGGATTCCGCCTGGCCATCCAGGGGACCCAGGACAACCACCGCCACCGGACCGGCGTTCAGCCGGCGCAGGGCCGCCTTGAACCGCTCCTGGTAGGCGGCCAGGTCCAGGTCGCGGTCGAAGCCCTCATTGGTGCCATAGGCCAGGATGACCAGGTCCGGCTTGCGCCTGGCCAGTTCCAGCGCGACCGTCTCCGGATTCCAGCGGTCCATCGTGGTCAGCCGCGCGCCGACCACGCCGGCGCTGTCGAACACCACGCCCGGCTTGGCCCGGTCCAGCGACCAGCCGGCGATGTCCACCGGCCGGGCGTCCGCCGCCACCAGCTTCAACTGCTGCGCCTGGCCGGCGGTGGGCAGGGTGATCCAATCGGCCTGGCCGGCGGGACCTTGGGTGGAGATTTGCTTCACCACCCGGTCGTCGATCAGCACCAGCAGGTCGCCGCCGGCCGGCTGGCGCACGATGGTGACGCCAGCGATGTCGAAGCCCAAGCCATCCTTGGGGGTGACGGCGATGGCCGCCCCGCGCGCGCGGCTGTGGGCGACGAAGCCGGTCATGCCCCAGCCCGGCGGCGGGGTGTCGCTGAGGCTGTTGAAATACTGCCATTTGCCTTCCTGGGTCACCGCCACGTCGGCGCGGCGCGATCCGATGTAAGGCTTGCCCGCCGGCATGTAACCCGGCCCGGCAGAGCCGAAGCGTTCCTGCAGGGCGTCGCGCAGGCGGGTGGTGAAAACGCCGCCGGCGGTGTGGCTGTCGCCCAGTTGCAGGATGTCGACCGTGCCGCCATGCCCGGCCTCGATGGCCGCCAGCCGTTGGAACAGCCGTTCAAATCCGGGGTTGCCGTCGTATGGCGAGGGCACACGGGCCGGCGACGCCAGGGGCAGGTTTCCGGTAGCTGCGACCTGCGTCGCCCCCTTGGGCATGGACATGGAGGAGGCCGGATGACCGGCGGGGGTGCCGCTGCAAGCCGCGAGGGCGGCCAGCATCAGGCTGAGGGACGCAAGACGGCGGCGCATGGAGATCAGAGCTGCCGCGCCGGGGTGGCCATGAGCACCCGGCCGCGAGAGCCGATGGACGAACCGGCTGCGGCGCCCGTGGCGGCGCCGGGCTGTTGGAGGGAGGGCTGCTGGCTGACGGGCTGGCTGGCCGGCAAGTCGGCGGGCACGGGCTTGGCGATGGGGGCGTCGGAAGGGGTGGAGGTGGTGACGGCCGCCGGCGTGACCGCTGCAGGCCCCGCCAAGGTGTTCGCCGGAACAGGGGTTGAGGCCGGAACGGGGGCCGGCGAAGCAGCCGGCGCTACCGGGGCGGCGGCCGGCGGGGCGGCGGACGCGGCCTTGACCGCCGGCTTGGCCGCCGGCGCCCCGGCCAGCTGCAACCGGGTCAGTACCTTGCCCGCCACCAGCTGGTAGCCATAGCCGGTGAAGTGGATGCCGTCGTCGGACCGCAGCTGCTGGCTTTTCTGCCGGCTGTCGTCGATACGGGCCATGAAGTTGCCGTCGGCGTCCAGATAATCCTGATACAGCGGCAGGAACACGGCGCCGTACTTGCCGGCTTCGGTCTCATAAAGGCCGGTCATGAACTTGGCATCGTCGTTCGTTTCCGGCTTACGCATGACGGGCAGGCCCACCCACACGGTCGTGACGTGGTGTTCCTTCAGCGTCTGCAGCAGCCAATCGATGCGCTGCGTGTAGACGTTGGTCCAGCCCGGCGACTTGAACAGATAGCCCTTGCGGTTCTCGTCCCGCACGCCCTGCATGTCGTTGGCGCCGAACATGATGACGGCGTAGCCGCCCTCCCCCGCCTCATCGATCTGGCGGGCGGTTTCCGCCTGCCAGCTGGCATAATCGGGCCGGGTCAGGCCAGCGCCCAACTGGGAATGGCGAACCAGCCGTGTCTGCGGCTGGGATTTCAGCCGCTCGTACAGCCCACTCCACACCCCATCGGCCAGGGAATCGCCGTAGACAGAAATCGTGACGCCAGCCGGGGTGGCGGGCGGTTGGGGAACCGCCGCGGGCGGGGCCACCGGCTCGGCATGGGCGATTGCTGCGGATAAACCGAAAAATGCACTAAAAACAATAACAAACCGGCGGTTCATCGAGGGCCCCTGACTGCCGAACCTACTGAATCCCATGAGGGTGGTGCGGACGGCGCCAATACAGCCGTCCGCATCGTCATACCGGGAGTCCCGGCGCCTGTCACGCGCCGGCTGGGGATAGCTCCAACGCCTATGGATCAAGCCGTGAGGAACAGGGCCCGTTCCTTCTGCCGGCGGGCGGCGAGCCCGGGCAAGGTCACCAACTGACCGTTCACATGGGCCTTGTCCCAGACCAGGAACTGGTCCGCGGCGTCGGCGTAATCGCCCTGGTTCAGCAGGCGCAGCAGCGTGGATTGGGTCAGGGCGCCGATACCCAGGTTGAACGCGAAATCTGTCAGCGCCGCGTACTGGTTGTCGGTCAGCGCCACCGTCACCGCCTGGCTCACGCCGTTCCCGGCCGTGGCCAAATCCTGGAGCAGCAGCTCCTGGGCCTGGGCTTCGGTAATGGTCATGCCCGGTGTGACGTCCGGGCCGGTGTGACCATAACCGATGGTCAGGCGCCCGGCGGGGCAAAGATAGGCGGTCAGTTCCAACCCCTCGGACTGTTCGGTCAAGGCGATACCCGCGGCATTCACGGTCCTGGTCATTCCCACTCAATCCCCGCATCGAGAAGTACAATTCAGGCTTGCCCTTATAGCCCAGCCTTACACGTCACCCCACCGGAAAGCCGAGCCTGGGGGCGTCAATTTGCCTAAACGGTTGCAAATCTCCGCCTTTAGACCGCCATCCTTTGGGCCCATTGGGGGGAGAGTATCGGTACCGTATTATCAGTCCCTTAAGGTCCCGCCGCCCCATCCGGCGCGGATGGGGTAACCCGGGGAAGTACCAGCCTTCAGAGAAAGGGCTCAAGCCATGTTTCGTCCGCGCCTGCCCCGTTTTGTCCGAGCGCGCTTAGGCCGCGCCCATCTGGCCGCCGCGATGTTCACCGCCCTGGTGGCCTTGCCCGTCGCGGCCAAGGCCGAATATGCCTACACCGCCAGCGGCACCATCCTGCGCGCCGGTCCGGGCGGCGGTTATCCGGCCATCGCCAGCCTGCCGCCCGGGGTATCGCTGAACGTCTACGGCTGCCTGGCCGGCTGGTCGTGGTGCGACGTCGACTTCCAGGGCTATCGCGGCTGGCTCTACGGCGGCAGCCTGATGTATCCCTACCAGGGCCAGCGCGTGTACCTGCCCCAGTATGGCGGCGTGATCGGCCTGCCCATCATCACCTTCTCGTTCAACGACTACTGGGGCCGCTACTATCGTGACCGGCCGTGGTTCGCGGACCGGCACCGGTGGGAGCGCTTGCCCCCGCCCCGGCCCATCTACCACCCCGGCCACGACTTCCGCCCCGGTCCGGGCCCAGGCCGGCCCGGCTGGGATCGATGGGACCATCATGACTACCGTCCTGGTCCCGGGCCCGGCCGCCCTGGCCCGGGACCCGGCGACCATCACGACGGCCCCGGCCCTGGCCGCCCGGGTCCCGGTCCCGGCGGCGACCATCACGGCGGTCCCGGGGGCGGTCCGGGTGGCGACCACCATGGGGGTCCTGGCGGCGATCACCGGGGGGGTGGCCACGACGACCACGGCCCGCACCACTGACACGTGCCTGTTCCCAATGAGGGCGGCCCTAACCGGGCCGCCCTTTTCGCGTCCCTGTCGCAGCACCCCTGGGCCCGCACCTGGGCCCGCATACGAATTCTTGTTGTGGTCGGGCCCCCCTTCCGTGCCATGAAGGATGGGCTGGCTGGGCTTCGGCCAGCCGATAAAGCCCGCGCGACATCTTACAAGCGCAGGGAAATCAAGGGATAGGGAGGGGATTGCATGGTGCCGGTTGCAGGCATGGCCTGGGTCGACTACGCCATCGTGGCGGTGTATCTCATCGGCATCGTGTCATTAGGGCTGTATCTGGCCCGCCGCCATTCCTCGACCGAGGATTTCTTCCTGGCGTCGCGCGGCACCACTTGGCCGGTCATCGGCCTGGCGCTGCTGGCCTCCAACATCTCGTCCACCACGCTGATCGGCTTGGCGGGTGCGGCCTACGGCACCGGCATCTCGGTCTACAATTACGAATGGATGGCGGCGGCCGTCCTGGTGTTCTTCTGCGTGTTCTTCCTGCCCTTCCTGCTGCGGTCCAAGGTCTATACCCTGCCGGAGTTCCTGGAGCGGCGGTACAGCGGCCTGGCGCGCACCTATTTCTCAGGCCTGACCCTGTTCCTGAACCTGGTGGTCGACACGGCCAGCGCGCTCTACGGCGGTGCCTTGCTGTTCAAGCTGCTGCTGCCCGACGTGCCCTTGTGGGAGATCGTCATCGTGCTGGCCGTCTCGGCCGGCATCTACACCATCGCCGGCGGCCTGCGCGCCGTGATCTATACCGAGACCATCCAGGCCGTGCTGCTGCTGACGGCCTCCTGCGTCATCGCCGTGCGCACCTTCCTGAAGGCCGGCGGCTGGGACGCGGTCATGGGGGCGGTGGACCCCGCCAAGCTGTCGCTGATCCGCCCTTTGAGCGACGCGGCCGTGCCCTGGCCCGGCCTGCTGACGGGCGTGCCGCTGCTGGGCTTTTACTTCTGGTGCACCAACCAGTTCATGGTGCAGCGCGTGCTGTCGGCCAAGGATGAGAACCACGGCCGCTGGGGCAGCCTGTTCGCCGGCGCCCTGAAACTGCCGGTGCTGTTCCTGATGGTGCTGCCCGGCACCGCCGCCATCCTGCTGTACCCCAACCTGAAATCGCCGGACCTGGTGTTCCCCACCCTGCTATTCGGCCTGCTGCCTGCCGGCCTGGTGGGCCTGGCGGTGGCCGGCTTCATGTCGGCGCTGATGTCGTCCATCGCCTCCACCTTCAATTCGGCCTCCACCCTGTTCACCATGGACTTCGTGCGCCGCTGGCGGCCGGAGATGCAGGGCGCCGCCCTGGTCCGCGTGGGCCGGATGGCCACCCTGGTCATGGCCGTGGCCGCCATGGCCTGGGCACCGCAGATCGAGCACTTCGGATCGCTGTGGCAATACCTGCAGGTCATCATCGCCTATGCCGTGCCGCCGGTGATGGCGCTGTACCTGGTGGGCATCTTCTGGCGCCGGGCCAACGCCGCCGGGGCCGCCGCCTGCATCGCCGCCGGCGTCCTGGGCGGGGCGGCCCTGTTCGTGGCAAACACGGTGCTGGACGTGGTCAGCATCCACTTCCTGTACGTGGCACCCCTGCTGTTCGTGTTGTGCGCCATCGTGCTGGTGCTGGTCAGCCTGGCCACGGCGCCGGACGCGGCGGAAAAGTCGGCCGGCCTGGTCTGGACCCCCGCCTTCTTCCGGGAGGAAAGCGTGCGGCTGGCGCATGAGCCCTTCTGGCGCAACTACCGCGTCCTGGCCGGCCTGCTGCTGGCCGCCACCGCCGTCATCGTCTACACCTTCCGCTAAGGGCCCCGTCCATGGTTGATCCGCTGCGGGTGTTGCCGCCCGGCACCATCCGCCCTGACCTAATGGATCCCGAGCCGCGACGCGCATTGCGGGGACGCGGGACCGATTGCTATCATCCGCGCCCAGGGGAGCACCAAGAGGCCGGAAGCAAGGGGATGCGGGTCAAGCGTCCGACATCGTTCGACATCGCCGAACTGGCCGGCGTGTCGCAGTCCACCGTGTCCCGCGCCCTGCGCAACGACGCGATGGTCAGCGAGGATACCCGCCAGCGCGTGGCCCAGGCGGCCCGCCTGCTGAACTATAAGGTCGACGTCAACGCCCGCAATCTGCGCTCGCAGAAGACCAACACCCTGGCCCTGCTGCTGTATGAAGACCCGGTAACCAGCCAGTCGCTGATCAACCCCTTCTTCCTGTCCATGCTGAGCAGCATCACCAAGGCGTCGGCGCGGCGCGGCTATGACCTGCTGATCAGCTTCCAGCAATCCAGCGACGACTGGAGTGCGGACTACGCCGCGTCCAAGCGGGCCGACGGCCTGATCTTCCTGGGCTATGGCGACTATCTGCGCTACGTCGACAAGATCAGCCGCCTGGATGAGGTCAGCACCGCCTTCGTCACCTGGGGCCCCGTGGTCCCGGGCCAGCCGGGTCACTTCATCGGGTCGGACAACATCCAGGGCGCCCGCGAGGGCGTGCGCCACCTGATCGCGCGCGGCCGCAAGCGCATCGCCTTCCTGGGCGACATTTCCGAGCATTGCCCCGAATTCCGCGACCGCTACACCGGCTATGTCGAGGCGCTGGGCGAAGCGGGCCTGCCGGTGATCGAAGCGCTGTACGCCGATGCCGCCGCCTCGGAGGAGGTCGGGCACCAGGCCATCCTGAACCTGATCGACCGCGAGGGACCCATCGACGCCGTGTTCGGCGCCTGCGACCTGCTGGCCATCGGCGCCATGAACGGCCTGCGCGAGCGATCCTTGCGCGTGCCCGAGGATGTGGCGGTGGTGGGCTTTGACGACATCGTCGCCGCCCCCTTCACTTCACCCCCCCTGACGACCATCCGCCAGGACACCGCCGCCGCCGGGGAACTGTTGGTGGAAAACCTGCTGCGCCTGATCGACGGCCGCCCCATCGAGACGACGCAGATCACCACCAGCCTGGTGGTGCGGGGCAGCTGCGGCGGCGCCTGACCCCCGTCGGGACGGCCGCCATACCCCCGGTTGTTGCCAACATCCTAGGCGTGCGGTATCCCCATGGTGGGGCCAGCAAGGGGGGACGTCGTTGGGGCGACCGGGCATACACCCCGATTGGAGTTGGACGTGCTGCAACGACCCAGCCACGGGCGATCCCTGATTTCCATGATGATGGACTTGGCCGCGCCGGAGACCCGCGAGAGCGGTTTGGCGGAACTGGAGTCCACCGGCTACCTGACGCCGGTGCTGCGGCAGGTGTGGACGGTCGAACTGGCCCGGCCCAAATACGCCAACCGCTACCTCACCGGCATCGTCTCGCAGGAAAAGGTGCGCATCGAGAAGCTGTTGCGCCAAGTCGGCGGGGAGCTGACGGCGGTGAAGACACGCGCCGTCATCAACAATTTCAGCCAGGCCCTGCAGGTCTGCAAGCAGGAGCACCGCCTTGACCCTGACCGCATCCGGCGGTCGCGCATCCTGGACTTCGGCGCCGGCGTATGGTCGTCCCTGTCCGCCTCCATCATACTCTACGCCATCGGGTTCGAGCAGGCGGACGCGTTCGAGCCCTACCCCGTCAGCCCTGACATGGTGGCGGAGAGCGTCTTTCAGACCATCCGCTGGCTATATGACACGCCGGACGCTTTCGCCGTCTTCGGCGCCACGCCGGCGACGATGAAGCAGCGGGTAGCCGCCCTGGATTTTTCCGGCCTGGAGGAAAAGCTGGATGGCCTGAACGCCGGCGGCCCGCGCGTGATCGATTTCGGACCCGTCCGGCTGTTCAACAACACCGACATGATGGACAACGGGTATTACGACCTGGTGTGCAGCAATTCGGTGCTGGAGCATGTGGAAGACATGCGCGGCGCCCTCGCGCGACAGCGGGAAATCCTGAAGGACGATGGCGCATGCGTGCACACGGTGGACTTCACCGATCACCGCGCCATCTCGGCCGACCGGGAGGACATCGAGCATTCCTTTCACATGTACTATGACGGCATCCTGGATGAGGTGAACGGCCTGCGCGCCGGCGACCTGGAATCCCTGTTCGTGCTGAGCGGCTTCCACGGCAGCGTCGTGCGGCTGATGGCGGCGCCCCACGGGTATATCGACCACACCCGCCTGCACCCCCGTTTCGCCCACTACTCCCCGGCGGACCTGGCGGCGGCGGTCAGCAGCTACGTGCTGACCAAAGCCTGAGGCTTCCCCATCGGCGGACGTGCCCGATCCTGCGGCGGCCCGCGCCGCTGATCCCCGGAGCCCATCGGCCCCGGGGATTGCAGTCACTCACGGCTTCGTCGCGTAGCGCACCGCCACGGGGGCGTAGAGGTCCCAGATCCCGCCGTCGTGCAGGGAGCGCAGCAGCTTCACATACTCCGCGTGCGCCCAGGCCAGAGGCGTCGCGCTATCGGTGCCGGCGCCGGCCTTGTAGCCGCGGCCGCCATCGCTACCCACCCCGTCCCACACCTGTTCCGGGATCATCAGGCCCTGGTTGGCGAAGCGTTCCATGGCGCGGACGTAGGTGGTGCGTATGGCCTCCACCTCCGCCGGCTTGGCCCCGCCGGCCTTGGCCGCCGCCAGCGCCAGCTCGTAATGCCCGCGCTCACCCGTCAGCAGGGGCCAGACGCGGCCGCGCTGGGTGGGGGTCATGCTGCCGCTGACGGCATAGTTGGCGCCGGTCGCCCGATCCTCGCCATAGCCGTCGTTGCCGTAGCGGCGCCAGCCGGGGTAGGCCGTGGCGTCGCCATCGAAGTGGAAAGTGTACTTGACGCGCAGGTTCTCCGGCAGCGTCTCGTCATCCAGCACCGCCAGGCTGGACTTGATGACGGGGTCGCTGGGCGCCCGCACGCCATAGCGCACCAGCTCCAGGAAGCCGCCGTCGACATAGGCATCCTCCGTCAGCGCCTGCTGCCCGTTCCGTACCGCCAGGGGCGTGTGGGCGTTGGGCTGGCCCGTGGGCGCGATGCGCAGGTAATACCCCGCCTTCGATCCTTTCGGCGCCAGCTGGCCGTTGGTGGTGACCGTCGCGGCCTCCAGCCCGGCGGAATAGGTGTCGGCGGCGGCGTAGTAGCGCTTTACCGCCGCCTCATCGCCCGCCTGGCCCGCCAGTTCGGCCGCCGCCGCCAGGCCGGCGATGACCGCCGCCGTGGTGGAGGGGGAGTTGCCGGCCTGCTCCTCCCAGCGTTCCTGCTGAGTCACGGGCGGGTGGATGGTGGCCTTGTTCCAGCCGATGCCGGCGGTACCGCCCTTGACCAGGAAGTCGGCGGCCGGCTTCACCATGCTGGTGTAGAGCGCGGTGGCCTCGGCGTCGCTGATGACGCCGTTGCGCCACAGGCGCCAGGCCAGCATCAGCGGCATGGCCGTCTGGTCCAGCTGCACGCCCACCCATTCCGGCGTGCCGTCCACATGCGTCTTCTGCAGGAACCAGCCGCCGTCGCCATGGTTGCCGGGCGTCTTCGGTCCCACCTGGATGGTCTTCAGGTAGGCCAGCGCCGCCTTGGGCGTCTCGCTGTCGCCCAGGGCCAGCAGGGCCATGGCGCACTGGTAGAAGTCGCGCGGCCACACCGCCTTGTAGCCCGTCGCCGGCTTGTCCGCCTTCTGCGTGTCGCCCCAGGGCGCGGACAGCGACGCGATCAGCGCGCCAGGATGGGTCTTATCCTCCTGCGCCTTCAGCACCAGGGCACTGGCGTACAACAGCTTGCCGCCATCCATGGCGACCTTAGCCAGGTCCGGCAAGGGCGCCAGCTTGGCCTGGTATCCTTCCCAGCCGGCATCATACGCCGCCAGCACGGCGTCGTGCCCGCGCTTCAGCGTGGCCGTGGCGGCGGCGTCCGCCGCCTTGGCGCTGTCGCCGAAGCCGACGACGATGTCGAAGGTTGCTTCCCCCGTCACGGGCGCCAGGGCGCCCGCCAGGGCCACGTTGCCGGCCTTGTCGCCGGTGGTGGTGTAGCTGCCCTCCAGCTTGCCGGCCTTTTGCAACTGGGTCAGCCCGTCGGAAGCGCCGACGAAGCCCACGCTGGCGGTCTTGAAGCCCGGGGCGGCCTTCACCACCAGATGGCGGTCGCCCTCATAGGCGTGCAGGGCGCCGTCGACCACATCGGCCTTGTCGCCGCCGCCGGTGCCGCCCATCTGCGGGTCCACCAGCAGAAAGGGGGTGACCGTACCGCCCTTGGCCCGCACCGTCACGCGCACCACCAGCGTGTCGGCGGCGGGGTCGGTGAAGACCTGTTTCTCGATCTCGTACTTGCCGTTCCTGGCCTTGTTTACGACCTTGTAGGCCAGCGAGCGGGGACGGCCGGCGGCATCGACATCCAGATAGCTGGTGGTGCTGTCGGTATCCTTGTCCTCCACATCCAGGAAGCCGTCGCCCTGGATGGCGAGCTTCAGCTCGCGCAGCTGCACCTCATGGATCAGGCCGTACATCGTCTCCGTAACCACCCCCTTGGCCAGCGAGAACCAGACGCGCGACGGCACCGCCTTGCCCGCTTGCGCATCGTAGGCGTGATACGCTGTGCCGATGCCGGTCTTGCCCGCGTAGGCGCCCGTCGCCGCCTGCCCCGGCGCCCCCGGCGCCACGGCGGCGAAAGCGGCCCCCGTCATGCTTGAAGCCAGCAGCATCACCATCAGCGCGGCCGCCCGTTTCCGTCCCATCGTCTTATTGTTCGTCATTCCATCACCAGGCTCAAAAGACAGCAGGCCCCACTGTCCCCCGCAGTGCACCGCACAAGGGCTTGAATACGTATGGGAGGCTGAAGACGGAAGGGAGAAATACGTATGTGGGATGCGGCTATCGCGACCAAGGCCAGCGCTGGCGCGGCATGCGCACTTTCGGCGGATGGGGATTGTTGAAGCCGCCGGGTAGATCGTCTTCCCATACGGCAAGTAGGCCGTTGAGGATGAAACCGACGACAACAAAAACGATCGCTAGCCACCAAGGCATTTTGAAGACTTCGACGAGCAGCACAACCACGCTGAGGGCGATGGTTGCGAGGATGATCTTCGTTCGAAACAGAATGCGCCGCAGCTGCTTTTCCCTATCGTCCATCTTCGCCTGCCCCGCAGTTGGCCTTATTCTAATGCCAAAAGTGCCGGCGCCACCAGGCGACAGCGTCGCCCGGGCCGTAAGGAGCGGTTTATGGAAGATGGAATCGTTATCCTGCGCTCCCATGCATCCACGGGGACCGCAAATGCCGCCACGGTAGCGACCGTCACGCTGCAAGTGCCGGCGCTTCAATATGACTTCGCTGACCACCGTATTGATGGTCGGCCACATCAGGCTGGAGTAGCTACGCTCAAGGGCCCGAACCGGCGATATGCTCAACGCGCCAACAGGAACCCCAACGGCACGTCCAGCCGCGCGCGCCATGAAGCCTCGTTGTGGTCGGCGCCGGGGTAGACGCGGGTCATGAAGTCCACGTCCTCGCGATAGCCCTGTGCCCGCATCTGGGCGTCCACCTTGTCCTGGTAGGGACCGTAGAGGCTGTCCAGGTTGATGGTACCGTGGTCGAAGTACACCTTGCCGTCACCGGGGCGGGGCAGACGGTCGCGCAGGTAGTCGCGGAACAGGGCGGCGACACGGTCCAGGCGGGGGTCGTGGGCGTTCACCAGGTCGCCCTGGGTGCTGACCAGCCAGTGGGTGGACAGGGCCCCGGCGCCGCCGAACACCTGGGGATACCGGCACAGCGCGTAGAGGGAGATGAGGCCGCCCATGCTGGAGCCCATGACCACCGTGTCCGCCCGTGCCGGACGGGTGCGGAAGCGGGCATCGACGGCGGGCTTCAGCTCCTCCACCACGAAGCGCAGATAGCCGTCGGACAGGGGGGAGCCCGCCAGGCCTTGCAGCTCCGCCGGCAATCGGCCGTCCAGGTTGGGGGCGTACTCCTGCGAGCGCAGGTCGGTATTCCAAATACCCACCACCATCGTCGGCTTCACCGTGCCGGCCGCCATCAGGCGGGTCAGATGCTGGCCCACGCCCCAGGTCTGGCCGCCATAGGCCGTTGCCGCGTCGAACAGGTTCTGGCCGTCGTGCATGTAAAGAACGGCATAGCGATCCTGGCTGGCATCATAGTCCGGCGGCAGCCAGACCGTGACGCGGCGCGCCTTGGCATGGGCGGATGCCATGTCGCCCATATCCACCAAGCGTCCCGGCAGGGGACCGGGGCCGTCCGGTGCGGTGGGGGAGAGCGCACCGGCGAAGGCGGGCGTCCCCGGCAGGGTGGCGACGGCCAGGCAGGCCAGGGCCGTGCGGCGGGTCAGTGTCATCATGATCAATGCCCCTTGCCCGCCACCAGCTGCACGGCCGCCCCACCGCCGCGCGCCAGCGGCAGGCTCAGCGTGTCGCCCCGGTGCACGGTGCGGGTCTCCACAATCATGGGATGGCCGTCGGTGTGCCAGTCGGCGTTCGGGCCGTCGCGGTAGATGTGGGCGGTGTAGTCGCGGCCGGCGTCCAGGAAATCCAGGGTCACGGTCAGGGTGCGGGGCTGGTCGTCGCCCACGCTGCCGATGTACCAGTCATCTCCCTTCCTGTCCTTGCGGGCGAAGGTGGCGTATTGCCCGACCTCGCCGTTCAGCACGCGGGTGTCGGACCAGTCGACCGGCACCGCCTTGATGAAGGCCAGGGCATCCGGGTACTTGGCGTAGTTCTCCGGCAGGTCGGCCAGCATCTGCACCGGGCTGTACAGCACGACGTACAACGCCAGCTGCTTGGCGAGCGTGGAGGGGATGCGGGTGTTGTCCTTGCCCGTCAGGCTGACCACGCCGGGCGTGAAGTCGAAGGGGCCGGACAGCATGCGGGTGAAGGCCAGCGTCGCCTCATGGTTGGGCGGGTTCTTCGGGTCGCCCCAGGCGTTGTACTCCATGCCCCGCGCCCCTTCCCGCGCCACCCAGTTGGGATAGGTGCGGCGCAGGCCGGTATCCTTGATGGGCTCGTGGCTGTCGATGGCGATGTGCCGCTTGGCCGCCTCCGTCACCACGCGCAGGTAGTGGCGGGACATCCACTGGCCATCGTGCCATTCGCGCAGGGTTGTGCCATCGGGTTCCACCCGCTCGATATCGCCGTCATCGGTGACATAGCCGGTCTTGATGGCGGGGATCCCCAGGCCCTGGGCGTAATCCAGGGCGGCGTCCAGCTGGCTTTCGTAATGGCTGACGGAACCGCCGGTCTCATGATGGCCGATCAGGTTCACGCCCTTGGACCGGGCGTAGGCGGCCATGCCGGCCCAGTCCAGGTCGGGCGTCGGCTTCTTGAAGTCGAAGTCGTTGCCGTTGCCGAACCACTGGCCGTCCCAGCCCACGTTCCAGCCTTCCACCAGCACGCCGCCGATGCCGTTGGCGGCCGCGAAGTCGATATGCTTGCGCACATTGGCGGTGGTGGCGCCGTGCTTGCGGCCGGTGGCCCAGCTGGCGGACCCCAGGTGCATTTCCCACCACACGCCCACGAACTTCTCCGGCTTCACCCAGCTGACGTCGCCCAGGGCGTTGGGCTCGTTCAGGTTCAGCTCCAGGTGCGATTGGTAGAGGCCGCCGGCGCTGTCGGCGAAGATCAGGGTGCGCCACGGCGTGGTGAAGGGCGCCTGGCGCACCACGCGGGCGCCGAGCGGGCTGGGCGACAGCGTGGCCTTCAGCCGCTGGCCGTCCACCCGCCGCACCCACATGCCGGCATAGTCCACCAGCGCCGCCTCATGCAGGGCGATGTGGGTGCCGTCGTCGGTGCGGATGGTCAGGGGGGTATGCGCCTGGCCCAGCTCCGCCAGGGGGGTGTGGTTGTAAATGTATTCGTAGCTGTCCCACTCCCCGGCCGGGGTCCACCATGCCTCCCCTGTCCGCACCACGGCGAACTCGGTCAATTCGTCGGCGATGCGCACGGTCTTCAGCTGCGGCTGGTCGGGGAATTCATAGCGGAAGCCGACGCCATCGTCATAGACGCGGAACACCACGTCCAGCTCGCGCGCGGCCCCCGCCTTTTCCTTCAGCCGCACGCGCAGTTCGTTGAAATGATTGGCAATGGCACGCCATTCGCCCCAGGGCTGTTCCCAGGTTTCATCCACCGTGCGGGTGGACTGGCCGGCCAGGGTGAAGCCGCGTTCCATCTTCGGCGCATCGGTGAACAGGAAACCCAGGCGGGAGGGGGCGATGACCTCCGCCCCACGGCGGGTGACGGCATAGGCTGGCCGCCCCTCCCCATCCAGCTCCACCCGCACGGCGAGAGTGGCGGCGGGGGAGGCGATGGTGGCCACGACCTTGGCCGGTGTTTCCGCCAGGGCCGGCAACGCCACAAGCACCAGTGCCAAAACCACCAGCGCCCCCAGGCGCCTTGTCAGGGAAACCATCACCACCGCCCTCCCATTTTTTTCTTTTTGGATCAGAGCCTTACGGCCGTGACAGCACCAGCCCGCCGAAGGGCGGCAGGGTCCAGCCCTGGGTGCCGGACTGGGGTTCACCCACGCTGTCCACCACCGGCCAGTTCGCCCCCTCGGGCGTCGTCCACGCCCCGGGCCCGAAGTTGAACAGGCACAGCAGCGTCTCGTCGCCATGGCTGCGTTCGAAGGCCAGCACGTGCTCGCCGGCCTCGACAAAGCGCATCCCGCCCACGGCCAGCGCCTCATGCGCCTTGCGCAGCCCCAGCACCCGGCGGGTCAGCGCCAGGTGTGAATGGGGGTCGGCCTGCTGCCGGTCCACCGCCATCGCGTCATGGTCGGCGCCCACGGGCAGCCAGGGCTGGACCGTGCTGAAGCCGGCGTTGGGGGCGCCGGACGTCCACGGCATGGGCGTGCGGGCACCGTCGCGGCCCAGGGTCAGGGGCCAGTTGGCGATGGCCTCGGGGTCCTGCAGCTGCTCGAACGGAATGGACACCTGGGTCAGTGCCAGTTCTTCCCCCTGGTAGAAGAAGATGTTGCCGCGCAGCGTAACCAGCAGCAGCGCCGCCATGCGGGCGAAGGCCGCGCGGTCCTCCGGCTTTGCCCAGCGCGAAACGCAGCGCGGCGCGTCGTGGTTGGAAAAGGCCCAGCTGGGCCAGCCCAGGCCGGGTTCATCCGGCCACAGCTCCAGCGCCTTGCGCACCAGGGCCGGGGTCAGCGTGTCAGCGTAGAGGAAGCTGAAGTCGTAGGCGCTGTTCAGCCGCGTGTCGCCGGCGGTGAAGGCCTTCATCTCGCGGTCGGCGTCCGGCCCCCCCACCTCCGCCACCGTGAAGCGGTCGCCATCGTAACTGTCCAGCACGCCGCGGATGCGCTCCAGGAATTTCGGGATGTCCGGGTGGGACATGTTCTTGGAATGCAGCTGGAAATCGAAGGGCCGCGTGCGCACGGCGTGCGTATCCGGGTTCACCGGGTTATCGGTGAAGGCCGGGTCGTGCATGGAGAAGTTGATGGCATCCAGGCGGAAGCCGTCCACCCCCCGGTCCAGCCAGAAGCGCGCCACGTCCAGCAGGGCGTCCTGCACCACCGGATTGTGCACGTTCAGGTCTGGCTGTTCGGTCAGGAAGTTGTGCAGGTAGTACTGGCGCCGCCGCGCATCCCAGGTCCAGGCCGGGCCGCCGAAAACGGACTGCCAGTTGCAGGGCGGGCTGCCGTCGGGCTTGGCATCGGCCCAGACGTACCAGTCGGCCTTGGGGTTGGTGCGGTCCTGGCGGCTTTCCTGGAACCACGCGTGCTGGTCCGAGGTGTGGGAATAGACCTGGTCAATGATGACCTTGAGGTTCAGCGCATGCGCGCGGGCCACCAAGGCGTCGAAATCGGCCAGGGTGCCGAACAGCGGATCGACATCGCGGAAATCGGACACGTCATAGCCGAAGTCGCGCATGGGGGAGGTGAAGAAGGGCGACAGCCAGATGGCGTCCACGCCCAGGCTGGCGACATGGTCCAGATGCCGGGTGATGCCGGGCAGGTCGCCCACCCCGTCGTTGTTGGCGTCGGCGAAACTGCGCGGATAGATCTGGTAGATCGCCGCCCCGCGCCACCAGGGTCGGGCGCCGCCCGGTCCGGTATGGGTGGGGTGTTCCATGGTCATGAAGCCTCTCCAGATGCGCAGACAACGTAATCAAGGGGGGCCACCCGGACAGCATAGCTGCCGGGGGCGGTAGGGGCAGGGCCGCATGAGCCGTGCAAGGCGGTGAAACTGGTCCATTGGGCCCCGACCTCAACCTGGGCGCTCACCGGTTGGGTCCCGGTGTTGACGGCCACCAGCACCTCCCGCCCCGTGGCGGGGTCGATACGCGAGACGGCGAACAAACCCGGCTTTTCACCGGCGTAGCGCAGGACGCTGCGGCCGCGGCGCAGCGCCGGCTCCGCCTCACGCAGGCGCGCCATCTCGGCCAGGGCCTTATAGAGGGGATGGTCGGGGTTGAAGCTGGGCGTGGCGGTGGTGGCCGTCGTGCCCACCAGGCGTTCCGCGTTGTAGGACGCGACCCGGCTGCCGAACATATCCTCGCGGCCGGCGCGATCCTCCCCGCCGCTGAAGCCCTGCTCATCTCCCGAATAGACGACCGGGACGCCGCGCTGGGTGAACATCAGGGCATTGGCCAGGATGACGCGCTTCAGGATCTCGTCCTCCCCAGCCTGAGGGAAGGCCTTGCGGGCGAAGTAGGCAAAGCGGCCGTGGTCATGGTTGCTGACAAAGGTGGGCAGCTGGCGCGCCGCATCCTCACCGCCCTCATACAGGGCGTCGCCGTCCAGCATCAGGGCCAGCCTGTCGGTGCCCTTGGTGCCGGCAACCGTGTCGACCACGGCGCGGCGGAAGGCGAAATCCAGCACGGCCGGCAGCTTGTCCACCCGGGTATGGCGGGCCAGGATGGCCACCCGGCCGT
The DNA here is from genome assembly GCF_007828035.1 of Nitrospirillum amazonense. GTDB lineage: Bacteria > Pseudomonadota > Alphaproteobacteria > Azospirillales > Azospirillaceae > Nitrospirillum > Nitrospirillum amazonense. The sequence continues at coordinate 131,351 of NZ_VITV01000009.1, forward strand.
CGGTGTCCGCCACCTCGCCAAAGATATGGAAGTGGGGAATGCCCTTGGCCCTGGCGCGTTCCAGCATGGCGGGCACGAAGGCCTGCCAGAACTCCGGGTTCACGTGGCGGGTGGTATCGATGCGATAGCCGTCGATGCCATAGCGGTCGATCCAGGCGCCGTAGATGTCGATGAAACCCCGCACCACGGCCGGATGCTCGGTCATCACGTCGTCCAGGCCGCCGAAGTCGCCGTAGAGGGAGCTTTCGCCCTTGAAGGTGGATTCACCGCGGTTGTGGTAGTAGCGGGGGTCGTTCAGCCACTCCGGCGCCTTAACATGCCGTTCCGCCTCGGGCACGAAAGGGGTGTAGGCGTAGGCCGGGTCCGTCAGCCGCACGAAGTTCTCTTCCGTCCGGACCTCGTCGCCCTGGAAGCCGGCGTTGATGGCCGGACCGGCCGGGCCGCCCTTGCGGGTGTAGGGATAGTCGGCCTTGGAGCGGTAGGGACAAGGCTTGCCCACACATTCCTTGTATTGGATGACGTCGGCCGTGTGGTTGATGACGATGTCCAGGTAGACCTTCATGCCGCGCGCGTGCGCCGCGTCCACCAGGGCCTTGAAGTCGTCGTCGGTGCCCAGATGCGGATCGACGTGGGTGAAGTCGGTGATCCAGTAGCCGTGATAGCCGGCGGACTGGTGGCCAGGCGCCCCCTGCACCGCCTTGTTCTTGAACACCGGGCCGACCCACAGGGCCGTGGCGCCCAAGCCCTGGATGTAGTCCAGCCGCCGGATCAGGCCTTTAAGATCACCGCCGTGATAATAGCCGCTGTCGGTCGGGTCATAGCCGGTGACCGACCGGTCGCCGCCGAGCCCGCCGCCCAGGCCACCCGTGTCGTTGGCGGTGTCGGCGTTGTCGAAGCGGTCGGGCAGCAGGAAATAGACCACCTCATCCTCCGCCAGGCGGTCGCGATAGTCGGCGGCCCGGGCCCGGGAGATGCCCGCCGGCAGCAGGGTCCCGGCGGCGATGATCATGGTCGTGGCAAGCAGCGCCAGACGGCGGCTGAAGGGCATCATGCGGTCCTCGTCAGGCTGTCGGCCTTGCAGTGGCGGGCGATGAAGTCGGCGTGGGAGGGCATGGCGTCCACCTCGCGCGCCACCGCCGCCTTGATGTCGTCCAGGAAACAGCGCAGATCCTCCTCCGACAACTGGTCGGCCAGGGGATGGTAATCACGCGGCCAAACCCCCTGCCCCAGGAAGACGTGCAGCCAGCTCACCTCGCTGAACAGTTCGTCGTGGTCGCGGGCGACGCGGCCCATTGCCCGGAAGACGCGCATGCGGCGGGCCAATTCCTCCGGCACCGGCCGGTCCCGGCACTCCCGCCAGAAGGGGCTGCCGTCGCGTTCCGTGGCCGCGTAGTGCAGGATGATGAAATCGCGGATGCGCTCATACTCGATGGCCGACGCGCGGTTGAACTCGTCCGCCACGGCGGGATCGAAACCCCCATCGGGCGACGAATGATTGGGCAGCAGCGTGATCAGGCGGGAAATCGCGGACTGGACCAGGTGGATGCTGGTGGATTCCAGGGGCTCCATGAACCCGCCGGCCAGGCCCACGGCCACGACGTTGCGGTTCCAGAAGCGACGGCGGCGACCGGCGGTGAACCGCAGCGGACGCGGCTCGGCCAAGGCCTCGCCGTCCAAGTTGGCCATGAGCGTGGCAGCCGCCTCGTCATCGCTGACATGGCGGCTGGAATAGACGTAGCCGTTGCCGGTACGGTGCTGCAGCGGGATGCGCCACTGCCAGCCGGCGGGCCGCGCGGTGGAGCGGGTGTAGGGCGTCAGGGCGGCGGCCGACCCGTCATGCGCGCTGGGCACGGCCCAGGCCCGGTCACAGGGCAGCCAGTGCGTCCAGTCTTCGAACCCGGTGTTCAGGGCCTGCTCGATCAACAGGCCGCGAAAGCCGGAACAGTCGATGAACAGGTCCCCGGCGACGCGGGTACCGTCCGCCATCTCCACCGCGTCGACAAAGCCGTCATGGGCGCGCAGCACGGTGCGGACGATCTTGCCCTCCGTCCGGCGCACGCCCCGCTGTTCCGCGAACCGCCGCAGATAGCGGGCGTAAAGCCCGGCATCAATGTGGAAGGCGTGCGCCAGCGGCTCAAGCGGGCTTTGCCGGCGCGGGTCGGGCCGGATGAAGCGTCCGCGCCGGGCTGCCACACTGTTCAGGATGTAAGGTTCCCAATCATCCGTCAGGCCCAGGCGGTGGGCTCGCAGCCAGAAATCCTGGAAATGGCCCAGCCCCAGCGACCGGCTGAAAGCGCCGAAGCTGTGCAGGTAACGGTGTCCCGGCCGCAGCCAGTCCACGAATTCGATGGCCAGCTTGATGGTGCCCTGGGTCTGACGCAGGAAATCGTTTTCGTCCAGGCCCAAGGCGCGGTTGAAGATGGCGATGGGGGGAATGGTCGCCTCGCCCACGCCCACGGTGCCGATCTCTTCGGATTCCACCAGATGGATGCGGTGGCCGCCGGGACCGAGGATGTGGCTGAAGAGGGCGGCCGTCATCCATCCGGCGGTGCCGCCGCCAACGATGACGATGTCGCGGAGGGGGGCGAACGTCATGGCCTGTCTTCCAGGTCGCTGTTGCCGGTACGTCCCCACCGGAGCGGGGAAAAGGGTGAGGCGGGCCCGGGTTCACTTGGGTCTGGGCCCGCCTCACGAGGGCTCGGGGAGAAAGGCGAGAGGCGCCCGCCGGCCGGGATGCCGGCGGGAGACCCCACCCTATCGGCTCAGTACTTGTAGGAAGCGCCGAGCAGATAACGAACGCCGTACTTTTCGTACCGCCAATTCTGCGTGGTATCGCCGTTGTAGTAGGTGATGACCGGCTCGTCGGTCAGGTTCTGGGCCTGCAGGACGATGGAGAGGCCCTTGAGCGCGCCTTCGCCGAAGTCGTAGCTGACCTGGGCATCGACCAGGGTCTCCGGCACCGCCAGGTCGAACTCGCGGCCCTGGCCGAAGCCTGTCTGTTCCGACAGGTAGCCGGAGCGGTGAGTGACCGAGACGCGGGCGCCGAAACCGCTGTTTTCGTAGTACAGCGTGCCCTGCTCGGTCCACTTGGAGTAGCCGGCCACCGGCAGCGTGCTGTTGCCGCTGCCCACACCCTGGGAACCCGCCTGCAGGTCGGTCTGCGTCCAGCCGGCGGCGCCGTTGATGCCGAAGCCTTCCAGCTTGGACCACACCATGTCCAGCGGCACGGCGAACGCGGCCTCCACGCCCTCGATCATGCCGCCGGTGCCGTTCACCGGCACGGTGACATAACCCAGGTTGGTGCTGGACCCGGTGGTGGAATTGCTGGTGACGCCGGTGAAGTCCGTCACCGTGCTCTTGTTGTAGATGTTGTTTTCCAGGTGCTTGTAGAACGCCGCCAGCGACAGGTAGCCGGCCTTGTTGAAATAGTATTCGTAGGACAGGTCCACCGCGTCGGCGTACCAGGGCTTCAGGTACGGGTTGCCGCCGTTGCCGCTCCACGGGCTGTTGTTCAGGTTGCCGCCGGTGTAGCCGGCCTTGGAGCTGTCGAAGCTGTAGGACAGGTTGGCCTGCATCTGGTCCATGCGGGCCCGCATCATCTCGCGGGCGGCGCCCAGACGGATCTGGTGGTCCGGGTTGGGCAGCACGAAGGACAGGTTCAGGCTGGGCAGCAGGTCATTGTAGGCGATGCCCTGGGTGCGGGGGGCGTAGACGCCGGCGGCGGAGTTGGCGGTGCTGACAGCGATGCCCGTGGACGACTGGTCGGTATGGACCAGCTGCAGGCCGACATTGCCGGTGACCTTCACGCTGCCCAGGTTGCCGTCGACGTCGGCCTTGACGAAGGCTGTCGTGACCTTTTCATCCACGGTGTAGTGGCTGTCGCCGGTGCAGTTGGCACGATACTGGCCGCAAGGCACCAGGCTGTAGACGCCGCGGGACAGCAGTTCCACCGGGTTGTAGGCAACGGTGTTGCCCAGGCCGATCCAGCTGAGGTCGGCGGTGCCCACCATGGCCCATGACGGAATGGCGGCGCTGGCGCCCCTCACCCCGGTCAGCGGGTCAACCGGCGCGGTCAGGTTGGACGTCAGGGTGACGTACCATTCCGGCTGGTAGTATTCCTTGTTGCGCTCGGTGTAGTTCACGCCGATGTCGATGTCCTTGAGGAAGGCGACTTCGTGGAAGTCCTTCTTCAGATCGCCCTTCAGCGAGTACAGGTCGTCGTGCACCCGCGGCTTGTTCAGGTAGCCGTTCTGGGCATAGGGGGTGGTGCCGCCGTTCCAGTTATTGGGATCGGTCAGCTTGATCAGGTTCGGATCGGCGTAGTTCAGGTTGTGAGTGTACTGGTACCCGGCCTCATTGGTGCCGACATTGGTGAACCCGATGGTGTCGGTGGCGCCCGACGACCCGCTGGAACCGGTGCCGAAGTAGGATTCGAAGCGGGTGGTGGTGCGGTCGGCCAGGCTGTAGCCGGCGTCCAGGGTGCCGGTCCAGTCGCCCTTGGTGTAGCGCCCGTTCCAGCCGATGGAATACAGGTCGGACTGGGTGGTGCCCACGTCGCTGCGGCCCACGCCCTTCACGCCGCTGAACGCGCCGCTGGTGATCATGTTGCCGACGGTGGTGTAGCCGGGCAGCAGCGCCACGGGCGGCTGCGCGCCGATGGCCGAGCCGTTGCCCCATTGCAGCGGCATCTCAATGCCGCGCTGCCACTGGTAGTCCTGGTAGTGGGTGTAGAAGAAGTCCAGCGACGTGGTGAAGTTGTCGGTGGGCTTGTACTGCACCGTGCTCATGATGCCGGTGCGGTTGAACTCTTCGGAGTTCGCGCGCACCTCGTCACCGCCGATGACGTATTTGCCGTTGGATAGCTGCGGATAACCCCAGACGCGCGAGGTTTCCTGCTGCGTCGGCGAGTTCAGGTGGGCGATGGACAGCGACACGCCCAGGGTATCGTGAGCGAACTGGTCGATGTAGGTGGCGCTGGCGCGGTAGCCCTTGTCCTCGCTGTCCGAGTTGAGCTTGCCGATGGAGGTCTGCTCATACCGGGCGGAGGCGGACAGCACCTGCTTGCCGTAGTCCAGCGGGCGCACGGTCTGCAGATCCACGGTGCCGGCCAAGCCCTGGGCGGTGAAGCCGGCCTGCGGGGTCTTGTAGACCACGGCGCTGCTGATGATTTCCGAGGGGTACAGGTCGTATTCGACGCTGCGGTTGTTGCCGGTCGACACCTGCTCGCGCCCGTTCAGGGTGGTCAGGGTGAAGTCGGGGCCCAAGCCGCGCAGGCTGATGACCTGGGCGCGGCCGTCCACGCGCTGGGCGGCCAGGCCCGGCAGGCGGGCCAGCGATTCAGCGATGGAGTTGTCCGGCAGCTTGCCGATATCCTCGGCCGAGATCGCTTCCACGATCTGGCTGGCGTCGCGCTTCGCCTCGATCGCCGTTTCCAGCGAGTGGCGGAAGCCGCTGACGACGATTTCCTGCATGTCGTCGTTGGCGGCGGCGGCATCGGCCGGCGCGCTCTGCGCCAGGGCGGACCCGTGCATCATCAGCACGGCGGCGCTGACACCCAGGGCGAGCCTGGCGGCCAAACTGATCTTCGTGTTCCTCATGGCACCCTCCCCTTAAGTCTTGGCTTAAGCAGGCCGTTACCCGGCCCAGTTGCTGCTGTTCTTCAAAGTGTCCGCCCCTGCGGACGGATACCCCCCGGGTCGCCCCGGCGTGAACGAAGGCTGTGGCCGCCCCGGGTCGACGGGGCACCTTGCGCGACGTCATGAATGTCACGGTATGGATCAGAGATGGCTCAGGTACGACTGTACCAAGCGTTTCAGGGCGCCTGGCCGTATCGTTTCCACCTGAACGCGCATCAACCTGGATTTGGGTGCTTGGGCACCCTGGCCCCGTATCCTCCCGAATTTGCGACGATCATAGTGTGGGGCGGATTTTTGTAACATAGTCCGCATACGTATGTGCAACGATCCAGTAACAGTCACATACGTATTCAGACAGGAAGGCGGCTGTTAACCAATTCTGCTTTGCTCACCCAAATAATCATGTGTGCAGGTGCACAATGAAAAAGGCCGGACCCTTGCGGATCCGGCCTGGCACTTACAAAACAGCAATCAAACGGGCGGGCTCACTCCACCCGCAGAGCACTGGCCACGGCGGTGCGCGCCGCCGTCAGCGCGGGGACCAGCGCCGCCAGTACCGCCACCGCGAGGGCGCCCCCCAGGCCGGCGGCGGCGCCCCACACGCTAGCCTGATAGTCGAAGGGATAGCGGATGATGCTCTGGCCGAACCGGGCCACCACCGGGCGGCTGATGAGCGGCGCCAATGCCCAGGCGACACCCCAGCCCAGGACGGCGATGACCACCGCCTCATAGATGAACAGACGCACCAGGGTGGCGCCGCCGCCGCCCATGGCCTTCATCACCCCGATCTCGCGCGCCCGTTCCGCCACGCTGACGCCGATGCAGGCCGCCAGGCCCAGTATACCGGTAGCCAAGGCCAGGGCGGAGATCGCCATGAGGATGAGGGTGATGAAGTCCAGATGACCGTCGATGATGGCCTTCAGCATCCCCGCCGTTTCCGCCTCCCCCACCTGGATGCCGGCGGCGGTCAGACCGTCCTGCAATTGCTGGGCGGCCTCGCGCTGGTCCGTGCCCGGGGTCAATGCCAGGTAGACCAGGTCTACGTCCGCCGGGGACGGGCGCAAGGCGTCCATGACCGCCGCTGGGGCGTAGATGCGACCGGGCCCGAATTCCCGCACCACGCCGATGACGGTGACCGGCGCGGAACGGTCCCCGGCGCGCAGTTGATAGCTGGCTCCCAGTTGTATGGCCGGCATGTCGGCCAGCAGCTTCTGCGTCACGACGACACCGTAGGGCTCCGTCCCGTCCAGCCACCGCCCGGCCAGCAGGTCGGGGCGCAGCAGGCGGGTGTCCGGTGGCGGCGCCGCCACGGGGATGGTGTTGCCCAGGCGCGCACCGTCGGTGGTCAGCGGTATGACCGCCGCCGTCCGCCAGTACTCTGCGATGCGCACCTCTGATCGGCCGGCGAGCAGGGGTCGCAGGCGGTCCACCGGATAAGGCTGGCGCAGCGCCAGTTGCACGTCATAGGGCTTGGTCCGCGCCACGGCCGCCGCCGTGCCCTGCATGGAGGCCCGGACGTTCAGGGCCGTCAGGAAAAAGGCCAGGCCGATGGCCAGCACCAGGGCGCTGAGCAAGGCCGGGCGGGGCCGCCGCAGCACGGCCCCCAGCGCCAGGCGGGGCAGCAGGGGCAGGAACATGGCGCGGCCCAGCATCCCCACGCCCACGCCGCCGCCCTGACCTTCGGTCCGCATCAGGGCCAGGCGCACAGGCAGGCGCACCGTCCGCCCCACCCGCCAGGTGGCCACCGCCAGCGGAGTGCCGGCACCGAAGACCAGGATGATGGCCGCCACCCAAAGGGGCGGCCGGGGCGTCACCAGGTCGAAATTGTTGCCGGCGGCCAGGAAACGGGCCATGAGGGTGCCCGTGGCCAAGGCGGGCCAGAGACTGGCCAGGGCCGCCGCCAGGCCCAAGGCGCCCGCGGCCAACAGATAATCACGCAGCACCTGCCCTGGCCGGGCCCCAAGGGCCCGCATCACCCCCACCACCCGCCGCTCCCGCGTCATCATCCCGTCGATGAGGTTGATCACCAGGACCGTGCCCATGACCAGGGTGGTCAGGGCCAGGCCGGCCATCAGCACCAACAGCGCGTCCAGCTGGTTCTGGTGGCCGTAGACCGGCACATCGTGGATGTCCATGCGCCGCACGGTCACGCCCGCCGCCGCCAGCGTGGAATTCACCGCCGCGGCCAGCGCGCCGGCGCTTTCCGGGCCGCTGGATGCACGCGTGGTCAGCAGCAGGCGGGTGCCGTCCAAAGCCTGGCCCCAGGCGGCCAGGGTGGCGCGGGTGACATAGCCGTAGAGCACCATTTCCATGCGCGAGGGATGCTGGCCCGGATCGAAGACATAGCCGCTGAAGGTCCCGCTGGCGGTTCCGCCGTCGGCGAAGCGCAGCGGCAGGGCCGACCCCGGCCCGCCCCCCATGAAATAGCGCCCGTCGCGTTCCAGCAGCAGGCCGCCGGTGGGGGGCGGCCAAGCCTCCTTGGGCAGGCCGGCGTCGGGGGCGAATGTGGCCACGCGCAGGTCGCGGAAATCGTCCACCACCGCCAGTTCCAGGGGCCACCAGCGGCCCGGCCTGGTTTGCACCTGCGCCATCACCAGGGGGCGTTCCTCCACCGCCGCCACGCCGGGCAGGACCGCCAGCCGGCGCAGCGCTTCCGGCGGCACCGCATCGGTGCGCAGCACCAGGTTGGGCGGATTCGTGCGGCGATAGCCGGCATCCAGGTCGGTGCGCAGCAGGGAGTAGGCGGCCACCACCGCGCCGGCGACGAACAGGCCGATGGTCAGGCCGGCAAAAGCCATGAGGGTGCGGCCCCAGCGCACGCCGAAATCGCGCGCCACCTTCTTAAGACGCACAGCGGTCATGGCGCGCCCTCCGCCATCCCACTTTCCGTCACCTGGCCATCCTCGACCCGCAGCACGCGGTGATAACGGTCCAGCCCGCCGCGTTCGTGGGTGGCGACGATGACCGTGCGCCCATCGGCCACGCAGCGGTCGAACAGGGCGGTCACCCGCTCGCCATTGGCGCGGTCCAGGTTGCCCGTGGGCTCGTCCGCGACCAGGATGGGTGGGTCGTTGGCCAGGGCGCGCGCGATGGCCACACGCTGCTGCTCGCCACCCGAGAGGCGACCGGGTGGACGGAAGGCCTGGTTGGCCAGGCCCATGTCGCCCAGCAGGGACAGGGCCCGCGCCCGGCGCGCCCTGGCCGGCACCGTGCCCACCAAATCCATGGCCAGCACGACATTGTCCAGGGCGGTCAGCGTGGGGATCAGTTCAAAGAACTGGAAGACGATGCCGATGCTGGCCCCCCGCAAGCGGGCCAGCGCCCCCTCCCTCAGTGTCTCCAGCGCCGTGCCGTTGACGCGGACGGAGCCCTGGCTGGCCCGGTCCACCCCGGTGATGAGGTTCAGCAGCGTGGACTTGCCGGAGCCCGATGCCCCCGTCACCGCCACATACTGCCCCCGATCGATGGTGACGGTGGCGGGCCGCAGGGCGGCGTATTCGTCAGGCCCCTGGCGGAACGTCCGCCCGGCGGCCAGCAATTGAATGACAGGCGACACCTGCACCCCCTCTTTCGTTGAAGAGAGGGCAGCATGGCAGGGCGGTGTCGGGCGCCTTTGCCGCGATTGTCAGGAAAGTGTGGGGAAAGCCATGGTGGCGGTAGTGCCCACATCTACCGTGCTGTCCAGCGTCAGCCGGCCGCCCTGCGCCACCACCAGGCTGCGGGCGATGCCGAGACCCAGGCCGGCGCCGCCGGTGCGACGGCCCCGGTGGCGGTCGACACGGAAGAAGCGGTCGAAGACGTGGGGCAGATCGGCCGCCGGGATGCCTCGGCCGTTGTCGGCCACAGTCACCCGCCAGCCCACGTCATCGGCCCGCAGGCTGAGGCTTATGTGCGCCTCCGGCCGGCCCTGGGTGGCGGCCACCGCATTGTCTACCAGGTTGCCCAGGGCCTGGAACAGGCGTTCGGCATCCATATGAACGGTGGCGTCCCCGTCCACCTTCACCGACACCCCGATGCCGGCGCCCTCGATGCGGGATGAGAGCCGGGAGAAGGCGTCGCGCCCCCAGTCGGCCAACGGCACGGCTTGCCGCTCCAATGAAACGGCCCCCTCTTCCACCCGTGCCGCCTCCAGGATGTCGCCGATCAGGCGATCCATCAGCGCGATTTCCGCGTCCATCTGCGCCAGGTGCGGGTTCGCCTGTTCCGGCCGGCGGGCGATGGTTTCCCCCAGTGCCCGCAGCCGGCCCAAGGGGGAACGCAGTTCATGCGACACGTCGGCCAGCAGCCGGCGCTGCCGCGTCTCGGCATCGCGCAAGGCCTGCGACATGTCGTTGAAGGATTTGACCAGCCCCGCCAGTTCGCGCTGGCGCGGCGGGTCCAGCGTCTCCCCGAAGTGCCCGTCGGCCACGCGGGCGGCCAGGCTGGATAAGCGGCGGAAGGCCGCCGTCAGGTCTCGCACCGGCGGCCAGACCAGCAGGGCGGCCAGTCCGATGACCACCAGCACAACGGGCACGAACTCCACATGAAAGGGTATCGCCGGTTGGCCGGCGCGGCTCAGGACCAAGGTATCCCCGCCGGGCAGCGGGGCGGCCCCCACCAGCACCTCCAGATCCTGGTGCCCCGCACCGATCAGCCGGGGATCCAGGGGGGGCTTGTCGGGGCGGCTGTCCGCAACGACGCTGCCGTCCGCCGCCAACACGGTCAGGCGCACCCGGCCGTGCGCCGCCCGCCAGGCCTGGACGACGGTTGCCGGGTCCTGGTCCACGGGCCAGTGGCTCGCCTGCCAGCGGGCCTGGTCCTGCAGGTCGCGCTGCCAATCGCCGTAGAGGAAGCGCGCCTGGAAGTGGAAGGACAGCGTCACCAGGATGCCCAGGCAGACGGCAACCAGCAGCAGCGCCCGCCAGAACATCAGACGGAACAGGCCTGGACCCCTCATGACAGGTGGAACCGGTAGCCCACCCCCCACACCGTGCGGATGAAGGTGGGGGCCTTGGGATCGTCGCCGATCTTGCGGCGCAGATTGCTGACGTGGGTGTCGACGGCGCGGTCGAAGGCGTCCGTCTCCCCGCCGCGCACGCATTCCAGCAGCATGTCGCGGCTGAACACGCGCCCAGGCTCCGCCGCCAGGCGGGCCAGCAGGTCGAATTCGGTGCGCGTCAGATCCAGGGCCTGGCCATGCAGGCTGGCGGCGCGGCTGCCGGCGTCGATGCGGAAGGGACCGGCGTGGTGGATGGCGGGCGGGGCCGCCGGGCTCGCGCGGACGCAGCGGCGCAGCACCGCCTTGGCCCGCGCCTCCAGTTCCCACAGGCTGTAGGGCTTGGGCAGGTAGTCGTCAGCGCCCAGGTCCAGGCCGCGGATGCGGTCGGCCTCTTGCCCCCGGGCGGTGACCATGATGATGCCGATGTCGTGGTCCCGGCGGATACGGCGGCAGAGGGACAGGCCATCCTCCCCCGGCAGCATGATGTCCAGCACCGCCAGGTCGACGGGATGCGCCCGCAAATGCGCGTCCGCCGCCGCCGCGTCCACCGCCCAGTCGACCTGGAAACCGCTGTCGACCAAATGGCGCACCACCAGGGGCGCCAACCGGTCGTCGTCTTCCACCAGCAGGATGCGGCCCTGGCGTTTCAGACCATCGTCGGGCGGGGGCGGGATCATGGAGGCGGCCTTTGACAGCGATGTATGCACACCGACGATAGCGTGAATCGCCAGCCCCGCGACATAGTCGCAATCTTACGGCCTAGGCAGCCTGACCGCTGGTGGGGCCTCGCCTTCTCCCCTATCATTCAGCGCGTTAACCAAACCTGCCTGCCCAAAAGCCCGCGCCGGGTCCGCCGGGAACGCCGGGCCCATCTGGAGGGAAAGCATGACGAAGTCCATTCTGCGCGCCGCCCTGCTGTCGGCCGCGATGGCGGTCGCCACCACCGCCCCGGCCCTGGCCGCCGGCGCCCCGGTCGTCACCACCGTCCACCTGATCACCGCCACCGGCGTGGGGGCCGCCATCGGCACCATCACCGCCACCGAGGGCAGCGGCGGCCTGGTGCTGACGCCCAAGCTGACCGGCCTGCCGCCGGGGGTGCACGGCTTCCACCTGCATGCCAACGCCTCGTGCCAGCCGGGAGAGAAGGACGGCAAGCCCGGCGCCGGGCTGGGCGCTGGCGGCCACTTCGACCCCGCCGGCACCGGCAAGCACCTGGGGCCCACGGCCGACGGCCATAAGGGCGACCTGCCGCCGCTGACGGTCACGGCCGATGGCAGCAGCGCGCCCGAGCCGCTGACGGTGCCGCACCTGACGCTGTCCGACCTGGCCGGTCACGCCTTTGTGATTCACGCCGGCGGCGACAACTTCTCCGACACGCCGGAACCGCTCGGCGGCGGCGGCGGCCGTATCGCCTGCGGCGTGGTGGGCGAGAAGTAAATCCACCTGCCACAGATGAGAAAAGCCCCAGCGGAACCCTCTGCTGGGGCTTAATTTTTTGCAGTTCGCCCAAATTTTAAGCTGTGTAACAAATCCTGACACGCCCCCTTGTGGCGCCTCTTCCGCCCTGCCTATAGTAGTAGGCATAAAGGCAGGCCGGGTGCGGCCAGACCGGTAATGAAAACGGGAGGGTGCTGGCGGGGAATCGGGCCGCGAGGCCTGGCCATGTCCCCGATATGATCAGCACCACCTGGAAAACGCGGGGGCGTTATGGGTGACGAGGCGGGGACCGGCGGCAGCCGACCGGAGGCGGAGGATCAGGCCCGCGGCCTGAACGCGGCGGCGGTTCGGGCCATGGCGGCGGGCCAGCCGGCGCGGGCTGTGGCCTTGCTGGAAGAGGCGCTGTCCGTCCTGCCCAGCCAGGTACCGCTGTGGCTGAACCTGGCGGGCGCCCATCGCGCGCTGGGCCAGGCCCAGGTCGCCTTGTCGGCGCTGGACCGGGCGCTGGCGCTGGACGCCCGGAATTTCATGGCCCTGCTGATGCGCGCCTCGCTGCTGGACAGTATGGATCAGCCGCGCCAGGCGGGAGCGGCCTACGGCACCGCCTTGCAGTTGGCGCCGCCGGACGCGGTGCTGGACGCCGCCACCGCCCGGGCCGTGGCCCGCGCGCGGGAACGCCATGCGGAGTATCTCGCCGACCTCGACGGCTTCCTGAAAGAGGAGATCGACGGCGATCTGCACCGCTGCGCCAGCGGGGAGGCGCGGCGCATGGCCCGCTTCGTCGACATGGCGCTGGGGCGCGCCAAACCCTATCACCAGCAGCCGGCGCAGTTCTTCTACCCGGGCCTGCCAGCCATCGAATTTTTCGACCGCGAGGAATTCCCCTGGCTGGCGGAGCTGGAAGCCGGGACCGACGCCGTGCGCGCGGAACTGGCCGCCGTCTTGCGGGACGGGGACGATCCCCAGCGGTTCGTGCCCTACATCGCCTATCCCGAGGGCCTGCCCCTGGACCAGTGGGCGGAATTGAACCATTCCCCGCGGTGGAGCGCATTCCATTTCATGCATTACGGCCGGCCGCACGCCGAAAACCGCGCCCGCTGCCCCAGGACCGCCGCCCTGCTGGACGCCATGCCCCAGCCGCAGGTTCCGGGCAAGTCACCCGCCGCCATGTTCTCGATCCTGAAGCCGCGCACCCGCATTCCCGCCCACACCGGCGTATCCAACACCCGGCTGGTGGTACATCTGCCCCTGGTGGTCCCGCCCGGCTGCGGCTTCCGGGTCGGCAACGAGGTGCGGGAATGGAAGGTGGGCGAGGCCTGGGTGTTCGACGACACCATCGAGCATGAGGCGTGGAACGACAGTGACCAGACCCGCGTCATCCTGCTGTTCGACATCTGGCACCCGCACCTGAGCGTGGCCGAGCGCGAGATGATTACCCGGGTTATGACCGGCATCGACCGTTTCAATGGCGACGGGCCAGCCCCCGAGGGCGCCGGAGGCGGCCTGTAGTCCAAGGCTCACCGGACCATCTATGCCAAAGCATACGATGAGCGGGGTCGCCGGCTGGTCCATATGACGGCCAGGTACCGGTCCCAGCGGGCGCGTCCCGGACGCGCCCCACCCTTCCCCCTTTCGGACCGGGGCAGGTGGCACCGCGGACCCTTATGACCTTTCCATCCTCCCCAACCCCGGGCCCCACACCGGCGCTGACGACGGCGCCGCGGGACGGGACGCCCAACCCTGACCGTGCCTTGGACGGCGCCGGCATTCCGCGCCTGAGCCAATTCGGCCGCCGGGGCCTGCTGGGTGCCGCCATGCTGCTGACCCTGGCCGTGCTGGCGGTGGCGGGGGCCCAGTTGCACCACGACGCCGACGCGCTGCTTGCCGACCTGCAGCGCCAACTGCTGGCCCGGGCCCTGACCCTCACCCCGGCGCTGGAACAGGCGCGCACCATCGGTGACGGCGTGGCCGCGCGCCTGTCGGGGACACGGGCGGAGCCCGGCAGCATTCAAGGCCTGCCCGTCAACGACGCCGTGCGCTGTAACGAGCGCTTGACCCCCGATCCCATCGCGCTGAACGCCCACCTGATCCTGGCGGCACCTGACCAGCGCCCGCCCGCCGGCCCCACCGCCTGCCTTCTGTCCCTGTTGCAGAGCATCAGCCTGCTGGCCAGCGGCACGCCCATCAGTTCGGTCACCGTGATCGGGCCGGACTGGGCGTTGACCTATCCCGACATGCCCCGGGGCCTGCGCGACAACATGACCGGCGAACGCCTGATCGCCAGCATCCGCGGCCTGGCGCAACGCGCGCTGAAGACCGGCCAAGGCATGATGAGCCCGCCCTATCGCAGCATGGTGGCGGGGCGGGGCGTCACCGCCGCCTATCTCACCCGATCCAGCGACCGGCCCGACTTCCTGGCCATCACCGTCAGCCTGTCACTGGAGGGACTGTGGCGGGCGATCGGACCCCTGCCGGACCTTCCCGGCAACGAACTGATGATCGTCGACGCCAAAGGCACCGTCGTGTCGCGTGGCGGCGCCCCGGCGGAATCCGTGCTGCCGGACCCTAAGACCGGCGACCGCCCCAGCCTGCCCGTGGCCGAGATGCGAAAGGCGCTGGCCGGTGCTGGCCAGCCGGTGCGCGACGGCGCCTGGCTGACGGCCGCCCTGCCCCTGACCAACCTCGGCTGGTCGCTGGTGGTCCGCGTGCCCTGGGAGGACTTCCTGTCGGCGCTGCTCAGCGGCAGCCTGTGGCCCCTGGGCAGCGCGGTCCTGTTGCTGGCCGGCATCTGGCTGGCCTACGGCGCCGCGTCGCGTCGACTGCTGGCCCCGGCCATCCTGCTGGAGCAGCGCCTGCACCAGGCGGTGGGCGAGCTGCGGCTGACCTTCGACAACATGACGGAAGGCTTGTGCCTGCTTGACCGCGAGGGCCGGGTGAAGGCGGCCAACGCCCGCCTGGCCGCCGTGCTGGACCTGCCGGAGCATCTGACCTGGCCCGGCGCCACCCTGGCCGAGGTCAACGCCCACTTGGCCGGCCTCTATCCCGCCGGCATGCGCCTGCTGACCATGCCCGCCCTGCTGGCCCGCCTGGCGGAGGGGGGCGGGCAGTACAGCTTCGACGCGCCTCTGCCTGGCGGCCGGCGTTGGTACGAGGCCCGTTTCCGCCTGGTGCCGGGCGGCGACCTGATCGTGGGCCTGGCCACCGACATCACCGCCCGCAAGCGTGACGAGCTGGCGCTGGCCGCCACCAAGGAGCGCGCGGTGTCGGCCCTCGCGCAGCTGGAGAGTGCCCAGGACCAGCTGGTGGAAAGCGAGAAGATGGCCGCGTTGGGTGGCCTGGTGGCCGGTGTGGCGCATGAGATAAACACCCCCATCGGCGTGGGTGTCACCGCCGCCAGCACCCTGGCGGAGCGCACCCGCCTGCTGGCCGACGCCTTCGCCGGGCGCACCATGACCAAGGAGATGCTGGACGACTACCTGAAGCGGGCGGCCACCCTGACGTCGCTGATCCAGGAAAACCTGGATCGCGCCACCCGGCTGGTACGCAGCTTCAAGCAGGTGGCCATCGACCAGCACGGCGACGCCGCGCATGAGGTGCGGCTGAAGCGGTACCTGGAAGATGCGCTGATGAACCTGCGACCCGAGCTGCGGCGCGGCCGACATACCTTGGTCATCGAGGGGGACGGCGAGATCATCGTGCGGGCCGTGCCGGCCCAGCTGTGGCAGGTAATCAGCAACCTGGTGCTGAACGCCGTCATCCACGCCTTCCCCGACCAGGAGGGCGGCACCGTGCGCGTCACCCTGGCCCGGTCAGGCCCCCGCGCCATCCTGGAGGTGCGCGACGACGGCATCGGCATGACCACGGAGGTGCGCCACCGCTGCTTCGAACCCTTTTACACCACCAAGCGGGGCCAGGGCGGCAGCGGCCTGGGTCTGTCCATCGCCCATACCCTGGTCACCAGCGGCCTCAACGGCCGCATCACCGTGGATAGCGCCCCCGGCGCCGGCACCACCTTCCGCATCGACATGCCCCTGGTCCTGCCTCCCGCCATTTCGGCGGAGACTGCGCCTGATGCTCTCACCCGGACATCGCCATGATGACCTTCGACGACCTGTTCGCCCGGCCGTCCGCCGACCCGGTTCCACCGGCATCGCCCGTGGCGCCCCCTGTGGCGCCCCCTGTGGCGCCCTGGAAGGTGCTGATCGCCGACGATGACGCGGCCATCCATGCCGTCACCGAACTGGCGCTGGAGGGGTTTCGCATGGACGGTCGGCCGCTGGCCTTCCTGCACGCCTATTCCGGGGCGGAGACCCTGCAGCGCATGGCGGAACATCCGGACATCGCCGTGCTGCTGCTGGACGTGGTGATGGAAAGCGACAGCGCCGGCCTGGACGCGGCTAAGGCGGTGCGGGAGCGGTTGGGCAACCGCCAGGTACGCATCGTGTTGAACACCGGCCAGCCGGGCTCGGCGCCCGAGGCCGACATCATCGCCCGCTACGACATCGACAACTATCGTGAGAAGGGGGAACTGACGGAGCGGCAGCTGTTCACCCTCATGTATTCCTGCCTGCGCGGGTACCGCGATATCGCGGCGGTGGAGCAGAGCCGCCAGGGCCTGCGCCGGCTGATCGACGC
Source organism: Nitrospirillum amazonense (assembly GCF_007828035.1). Lineage (GTDB taxonomy): Bacteria > Pseudomonadota > Alphaproteobacteria > Azospirillales > Azospirillaceae > Nitrospirillum > Nitrospirillum amazonense. The sequence goes on from NZ_VITV01000009.1 coordinate 148,037, forward strand.
GCTGCCCCGCATCTTCCACCTGACCGCGGCCGACCGCCTGGCCCGCACCTGCCTGGAGCAGCTGGCGGGCCTGACGGGCGGAGTGGGCCTGAACGGCCTGGTACTGGAGCAGCAGCGGCCCGAGGGCCCGGCCCACGCCCTGGCCGCCTGCGGCCGGTTCGAAACCCTTGACCGGGACGGACCACTGCCCATGGACGTGCAGGCCGCGCTGACGCTGGACGGAAACCTGCGAGAGCACGACCGCTGGAGCGAATGGCTGCCCACCGGCGGTGGCGGGCGCCGCCTGCTGTACCTGGACGGCCTGGCCGCCGCTACGCCCCTGGGCCGGGATCTGCTGGCCCTGTTCGTGCGCAACCTGGCCGTGGCCTTCGACAACCTGCGCCTGAAAGAGGAAATCGAGGAGACCCAGCGCGAGATCGTCTTCCGCCTGGGCGAGGCGGTGGAGACGCGCAACCAGGAAACTGGCAACCATTTGAAGCGGGTGTCGGAGGCGGCGGGCATGATCGCCGCCTACCTGGGCTATGACGAAACCATGGTGACCCGGGTGCGCTATGCCGCCCCCCTGCACGACATCGGCAAGATCGGTATTCCCGACCATATCCTGAACAAGCGCGGTCAGCTGGACGCGGAGGAATGGAAGGTAATGCAGACGCACGCCGACATCGGCTGGCGCATGCTGAAGGATGCACGTCAGGACATCCTGCGCGCCGGCGCCGTCATCTCCCTTCAGCATCATGAGAAATGGGATGGAACGGGCTATCCCCGGGGCCTGCGCGGGGATGAGATCGACCCGCTGGCCCGCATCGTCGCCGCCGCCGACGTGTTCGACGCCCTGGGCAGCCACCGGCCCTACAAAACGCCCTGGCCCCTGGAGAGCATCCTGGCGCACATGACCAAGGAACGGGGCCGCCATTTCGACCCAGCCGTGGTGGACGCCATCCTGGCGCTGGCACCGGCCCTGATGGAAAGCCGGACGCGTTACCCTGATATCGAGCGGTAGCCGGCGCCCACAGTGCCTTCTGGCGGGGCGGCCTTGCGGTTGCGGTTCACCACCATCTCGTCATACAGGGCGGTGATGGTGCGGCTGCCGGTGCGCACGAAGAGGCCCGGCACGACGGCGTGCACCAGACAGGCCAAGCCCGCCAGCACCATGCGGCCGCCGAAGGACGCCGCCATGACGGCATGCTCACCGTAGTTTTCCTGGACCGACCGCGGGTGGTCGATAAACAGCTTGCCCAACATGGTCCGCATCTTCCCCTGTCATTCGATGACGATGACATCAGCATAACCCGGACGGCCTTGAGAAAAATCCCAAACTATCCCACTGTTGTCGGCGCGTATGGTGAATTCATCCCATGAAATGGCGATTCTATGGATCATCTTGACAAAATCGACATCCGGCTTCTGCAGTTACTGCAAGAGGACGCCTCGCTGTCCATCGCCCAGTTGGCCGACACCGTGGCCCTGTCGGCTAACGCCTGCTGGCGCCGGGTCAAGCAGTTGGAGGAGGCGGGCATTATCCGCCGCCGCGTCGCCCTGCTGGACGCCGACCTGCTGGGCTGCGGCATCACCGTGTTCGTCGCCATCCGGACCAACCAGCATGACGAGGATTGGCTGGAGACGTTCGCCCGGGGCGTGGCGGACATTCCCGAAATCGTGGAGTTCTACCGCATGAGCGGCGACGTCGATTACCTGCTGAAGGTGCTGGTGGCCGACATTCCCCATTACGACCGGGTGTACAAGCGCCTGATCAAGGTGACCAAGCTCACCGACGTCAGTTCCAGCTTCGCCATGGAACGGATCAAATCCACCACGGCGATCCCCCTGCCGAACCCCTTAGCGCGTCCCTAAAGGGGCATACGCCAAAGGCAAGATCGCCAGCAGGGGAAAACTGCGTCATGTTCCCCATCTGGTTTGCCCCATCCGCGTTGCGAAACGCGGAGGGTTTTTTTATGGGCGGTTGGCGCGTCGCGGTTTCGTGAGGGTGCCGGGTTTGATGAGGGCGTAAGCCGTGGACATGCTGCTGCGACAGCGGGTGCGACTGGCGGGGCTGGCGGCCCTGGGTGGCATCGTCGCCCTGCTGTTGATCATGCAATCCATCTTCGCGGAGGTGGTGAGCAGCGAGAGGTGGGTGAACCACAGCCATCAGGTCCGCACCACGGCGACCCTGGTGCTGAGCCACATCCTGTCGGCGGAATCGGCCCAGCGCCTGTACCTGCTGGTCCACGCACCAGAGGCGCGGGACCGCTTCCAGGGCTACCGCGACGACACCACCAACCAGTTGCTGGCGCTGACCACCCTGCTCAGCGACAACCCGGATCAGGTGCGGCGCGCATCCACCCTGACGGCCCTGGCCAATGCGCGGCTGGATGCGCTGCAGGTGCTGATGCAGGCCCCCGCCGGATCGCCCCCTGACACCATAACGCTGGAACGGGGCGAGTCCCTAATGGCCGAGGTGCGGGAGCAGGTGGCCATCATCGACGGCACCGAGCAGGCGCTGCTGGTGCAGCGGCAAGGCCGGGTCAACACCCTGCGCCTGCTGTTCGTGGCCGGCAGCGTCGTCATCTGCCTGGTGGCCGGTGGCCTGGTCTGGCGCCTGTCCAGCGGCGCCATGACGGAGGCGGATCGCGAAAGCCGCATGCGCCAGCAGTTGCAGGACATGCTGGACGAAAAGGGCCGCCTGCTGCGCGAGATCAACCACCGCGTGGGCAACGGCCTGTCCATGATCGGCACCCTGCTGCAGTTGCAGACCCATGACACCAAGGACCCGCAAGCCGAACGCGCCCTGGCGGAGGCCCGCACCCGCGTGCTGGCGATCAATGAGGTCCACAAGCGCATGCTGCAGGCCGAAACGGTGGACGAGGTGGAGTTCGGCGCCCTGCTGCCCGCCTTCTGCCGTGAGGTGGCGGCGGAATACGGTGCCCTGGACCGGGTGCAGGTGACCAGCACGCCCGTGCTGCTGCCGGTGGAGACGGGGGTCGCGCTGGCGCTGATCCTGAATGAGATGCTGACCCCTACCTTGCGCCGGTCGGACGAGCTGTACAGCCCCGTGCAGCTGACCCTGGCGGTGGTGGACAACCGGCTGTCCTGCATCATCGACGACCCCAGCGGTCAATTGCCCACCGACATGGGGGCCGCCCGCCTGGCCGGTATCGGCATGACCGTGGTCCAGGCGCTGTGCCGCCAGATCGGGGCGGAGATGGCCTTCGACAAGGCCGGCACCCAGTTCTACATCTCCATCACCGTGCCCCGGGCGCGCAAGGTGCAGGCGGCCTGAAGGCTGACCGCGCGTGCCACCTCTAATTTATTGAAAAATCGGATCTGCAACGATCCTGTCTTGCGGCTGTGCCTGTATTTCCCAGTGGCTTTCGCTATGATGGCGCGACCCTGACGTTTAGAGCCGAATGCGTTTAACCAAAAACGCACTCGGCTCTAAGTGCTTGTTCAACGAGCGGATTCACGCTGCAAAGCGATTCCGCTTTTCCGCGATCCGCTCTAGCCGGAAAGGCACAACGGCTTGCCAGCCCACTACCTGAAGCTGCACGGCAAAGGCCTGCGCGCCCGGCTGCAAATCCTGCTGCTGGTGGTGGTGGCGCCCCTCACGGCCCTGTCCATCGCCGACTACGGCGCCCGGCGGTCGGAAGCCGTTGCCGGCGCCCAGGCCCAGGCGCTGGGCCTGGCACACGCGGTGGCGGGGCAGCAGGCGATGTTGATCGCCCAGGCCCGCCATATCGCGGACACCCTGGCCGGCGAAAGCGCGCGCCTGCCGCTTGAGGAGTGTGTGCAGGACGCGCGGCTGATGAAGGCGGCCCATCCCTGGATCACCAACGTCAACCTGATGGGACCGGACGGCCAGGCCTTCTGCTCTTCCTCCGGCCCCCCCTTCCAGAGCTTTGGCGATCGCGACTATTTCCAGACCCTGATCAAGACCGGCCAGCCCACCATCAGCGATTTCCTGATCGGCCGCACCTCCGGCCAGCCGGTGATGGTGGTGGCGCAGATGCAGGCCACCCCCAAGGGCGACGTCGCCCGGGTGGCCAGCACCGCCATCAGCCTGCAATGGCTGGAGGACATGGGCCGGCAGCTGGTGGAGAAGCGGCACGCCGTGTTCCTGGCCGTGGACCGCCACGGCCATATCCTGGCGCGATACCCGGAAGCCGGTGCCGAGGTGGGGGATGGCGATCGTCGCTCGCCCTTGATCGGCGCCATGCTGGCCACGCCGGACGGCAACGCGGACACGGTCGATTTGCATGGCGAGGGCCGGCTGTTCGGCATCGCCAGCGTGGGGGATACCGGTGCCCGCGTGGCCGTCGGCCTGTCCAAGGCCGAAGTGCTGGCCGCCGCCAACATCGATTTCCGCCGCAACCTGGTGGTGGTTCTGGCCGTCACCCTGCTGGCCTTCGCCCTGGGGGTGGCGGGGCTGGAGCTGTCGGTCCTGCGCTGGCTGCGCGCCCTGGGCGACGCGGCGCAGCGCATCGCCGCCGGCGACCGCGCCATCCACATCGACAGCCCCGGCAGCGGGCCGGAGCTGGAGGCCGTAGCCCAAGCCTTCAACGCCATGGCCGACGCCGTCGCCCGGCAGGAGCAGGAACTGGTGGCGCGGGAGGAGCGTTTCCGCGACCTGACGGAGGTGTCGACCGACTGGTACTGGGAAACGGACGAGACCCACCGCCTGACCTACATCTCCGACGGGGTGCAGTTCGTGGGCATCGACATGACCCAGCTGCTGGGCCGCACCCGGCGCGAGCTGTCGGCCGATGCCGACGCCGCTCACTGGGTGACCTACGAAGGCTTCCTCAACACCCGCACCCCCTTCCGCGACTTCACTTATTCCGTGCCCGGACCGGACGGCCAAGTCCGACACGTGGAAATCTCCGGCCGGCCCTATTATGCGCCCGATGGTCGCTTTCGCGGTTTTCGCGGGGTGGGACGCAACATCACGCCCTTGGTGGAGGCGCGCCAGCATCTGCAGGAACGCGACAGGCTGCTGACCACCATCCTGGAATCCATCGACCAAGGCATCGTCGCCTTCGACGCCCAGCTGCGCCTGTCCATCCGCAACCGCCATTTCCTGGACCTGATGGGGCTGAAGGCAGATGACTGCCCGCCTGGCCTGCCCCTGGGGGAGGTCGAGCCCTTGCTGAAGGATGGCGCCGCCGACCCGCTGGCGGGGGTGCGATCACCGGAACCCATGACCTATGAGCTGACACAGGCCGATGGCAGCACGCTGGAGGCGCGGGCCATCCCCATGCCTGGCGGCGGTTTCGTCGTCAGCTATATGGACATGACGCTGCAACGGCGGCAGGTCAGCGACCTGATCGACGCGCGCGACCGCCTGGCGGCACAGGCGCGCGAACTGCGCACCCTGGCGGAGGAGCTGGACGCAGCCCGCCGCGCCGCCGAGGCGGCCAACGCCGCCAAGTCGGACTTCCTGGCCAACATGAGCCATGAGATCCGTACGCCCATGAACGGGGTCATGGGCATGGTGCAGCTGCTGCTGGATAGCCCGCTGACCGCCGACCAGGCGACTTACGCCGCCATCATCCGCGACAGCGCCGACGCCCTGCTGTCCATCATCAACGACATACTGGACATCTCGAAGCTGGAAGCGGGGCGGGTGGAGCTGGAGGAGGTGCCCTTCGCCCTATCCGACGTCACCGCCGGCGTGCTGGCCATCCTGGAGCCCCGCGCCCGCGACAAGGGCATCCGGCTGGAAACGATGGTGGTGGGGGGCGCCCCCGGCCTTTACCGGGGCGACCCGTTCCGCCTGCGCCAGGTCCTGCTGAACCTGGTGGGCAACGCCGTGAAGTTCACGGAGAGGGGATCGGTCACGCTGGAGGTGGAGGTGGGCATCGCCAAGGACGGCCTGGTGCCGCTGCACTTTGCCGTGCGCGACACTGGCATCGGCATCAGTGCGCCAGCCCAGGCGCAGCTGTTCCGCAAGTTCGGGCAGGCCGACACCTCCATCTCCCGCCGCTTCGGCGGGTCGGGCCTGGGCTTGGCCATTTCCCAGCGGCTGGTGGCGCTCATGGGTGGGGCCATCACCCTGGATAGCACGCTGAATCAGGGCAGCACCTTCGCCTTCACCGTGCGCCTGCCGCCGGCGCGCGCCAAGGATATGCCCAAGGCGCAGGCCCTGCCCCCGATACAGGGATCGCAACCGGCTTCGCCCTCGCGCCCCAGCCGATCGACCAAACCCATCCGGCCCGGCCTGCCCACCGGCAACGGCGCCCGGCTGCTGGTGGTGGACGACAACTTCATCAATCAGACGGTCGCCCGAACCATGCTGGAGAAGCTGGGCTATCGTGTCACCCTGGCCGGCGACGCCCGCACGGCCCTGGATCTTTACGGGCGCGAGACCTTCCACGCCGTGCTGATGGACATACAGATGCCGGAGATGGATGGGGTACAGGCCACCCAGCACATCCGCGACATCCAGGAAAGGACAGGGCGGCCGCGCACCCCCGTCATCGCCATGACGGCCAACGCCATGGCCGGCATGCGCGAGGAATATCTGGCCGCCGGCATGGACGACTATATCGCCAAACCTTTCGCCCTGCCCAACCTGGCCACCACCGTGGCGCGCTGGGTGGCGGCGGGCGGGCCGATCAAGGACAGTGTGGAAGCGGCCATTCCCGCCGCTTCAACCCCAGTACCGCGCCCGGTATCGACTTCACCGGCGCCGGTTCCGTCAGCACCGGCGGCCGGTCCACCGGTGCTGGATCCGGCCCCCCTGCGCCAGTTGGCGGAGCTGTTGGACACCGACACCCTGGCCGACCTAGTCATGTCATCGGTGAACGAATGCGAGGCACGGGTGGCGTCGCTGGAGACCCTGGCGGCCACCAGCGACACCGACGCCATGGCCAGGGCCGCCCACACCCTTATCGCCACGGCGGGCGATATGGGGTTGCGCCAGATGCAGGCAATGGCCACCCGCATCCAGGCCTGCGCGCGCGCCGGCGATGCGGATGAGTGCCGGCCCGAAATCGCCGCCCTGGTGGCGGCCTTGCCCGCCAGCCTGGCCGCAGTGGCCGCCGTGCTGAAGCCGCTGCTGAAAAGGAACGAAGGGTAATACCAAACCGCGTTGGGTTGGACTCACCGCAGCTTGGTATAGGCCCGCGGCGCCTTATCCCTGGCGCTCACCCGCCCACCATTCGTCCGCCGTGGGCAGGGTGCCGTAGCTTTGGCGCAGGGCGTTGGACCAATGGTCGCGCACATGCTGGAAATAGCTGTCGGTCTCGGTGATGCGGCGGTGGATGCGCAGTTGCAGGTCATCGCGATGGTAGACCGCGAGGTCGATGGGCATGCCGACAGACAGGTTGCTGCGCAGGGTGCTGTCCATGGAGACCAGCACCAGCTTCACCCCGTCCTGCACCGGCGTGTCGAAAGAGACGACACGATCCAGGATGGGCTTGCCGTACTTGTGCTCCCCAATCTGCAAGTAGGGCGTTTCGGGCGTCGCCTCGATAAAGTTGCCGGGCGAATAAATCTGGAACAGGCGCATGCCCCGGCCCCGGATCTGCCCCCCCAGCAGGAAGGACGCGTCGAAGCCCACGCCCTGCGCCTTCATGGCCAGGCCGTCGCTGTTATAGACATCGCGGATGGCGGCACCGACCAGCTGCGCGGCGCGGAACATGGACGGGACGGTGGCCAGCGTTTCCGGATCGGCGTCGCCGATGGAAACGCCTTCCTGCAGGCGGTTCACCACCGACTGGCTGATGGACAGGTTGCCCGCCGTCAGCAGGACCATGCAGCGCTCACCCGGGGTTTCGAACCGGTGCATCTTGCAAAAGGTGGAGATGTTGTCGACACCCGCGTTGGTGCGGGTGTCGGAGAGCATCACCAGCCCAGCCTTCAGGAACAGGGCGACGCAATAGGTCATCTTCAGGCCTCGACATGCGGGACGCCGCCCTTGACGGGCGGCTTTCTTCCTCAAGTGGGGGATGGGCGCCTTCACGGACAGGGCCCTATCCCCATGCCCCGTCATACCGCGAAACCGGCCGCCACCACCAGGGGTGCGCACGTTAAGTATTGGCAACCGCCCGGAAACGCAACGAATGGATCCGGCCCCGGGTTAGGTCCCCGGCGTCCGGATCCATCGCGGCAGTTCAGCGGACGTTGAGATAGAAGCCGCTGATCTCCTGCCCCAGGCGCAACATGTCGTCGATGAACTGCGTCACGTATTCGTGCAGGCCGAACTGGAAGATGTCCTCCACCCGGCCATAGCGCAGCCTGGCGTGGATCTCGCCCGCCAGGCGGTGGCACTCGCCCCGCTGGCCGCCATAGCGCACGGCCAGGGCCTCCAGCAGGTCCACCACATGGGCCAGGCAAGCCACCAGGGACCGGGGCATTTCCGGCCGCAGGATCAGCAACTCCGCGATCAGCCAGGGCTTCAGCCGGTCATGATAGACCCAGTGATAGCTGCGCAGGGCGGAGACAGCCCGCAGGATGCTCTGCCACTGATAATAATCCAGCACCCCGCCCACGCCCTCATGATCCGGCAGCAGGACATGATACTTGACGTCCAGGATGCGGGCGGTGTTGTCCGCCCGTTCCAGCAGCGTGCCCAGATGGGTGAACAGATAGCCGTCGTTGCGCAGCATGGTGTTGGCGTAGCTGCCGCAGAACAGCAGGGAACGCTGGACCACCCAGTCCATCAGCCCGGGAAGGCTGTCCGCCGCCAGGCGGTCGGCCTTCAGGGCCCGGGTCTGCTGCCAGGTCTCGTTCAGCGCCTCCCACGTGTCCACGGTCAGGGCGGTGCGCACCGCCCGGCCGTTGCGGCGGGCGGTTTCGATGCAGGACACGATGCTGGACGGGTTTTCCGGGTCCAGCACCAGGTAGTCCAACACCAGGGAAGGCACGATCTCCCCATGCTTGGCGAGGTAGCCCGGCTCCGTCCCCGCCGCCACCAGGGTGGAGCGCCATTCGTTGCCCGGATTGTCCAGGGACAGCGACATGTTGGACATGCGGTTGCCCACCTGCACCAGGCGCGCGACGCTGGCCGCCCGTTCCATATAGCGGGCCAGCCAGAACAGTCCGTCTGCGGTACGGCTCAGCATTCGTCAGCGCTCCAGTACCCAGGTGTCTTTGGTGCCGCCGCCCTGGCTGGAATTCACCACCAGGGAGCCCTCGCGCAGGGCCACGCGGGTGAGCCCGCCGGGCACCACCCGGATCTCCCGCCCGCTCAGTACGAAAGGCCGCAGGTCGACATGGCGGGGGGCGATCCCCTGCTCGACGAAGGTGGGGCAGGTGGACAGCGCCAGCGTCGGCTGGGCGATGTAGTCGGCCGGCCGCGCCTTGATGCGGTCGGCGAACACCGCGCGGTCGGCGGCGGTGGACTGCGGCCCGATCAGCATGCCGTAGCCGCCAGACCCGCGCGTCTCCTTCACCACCAGTTCGTGCAGATGCTCCAGCACGTACTTGCGGTCGTCGTCCCGTTCGCAGAGATAGGTGGGGACGTTCAACAGGATGGGTTCTTCCCCAAGGTAGAAGCGGATCATTTCGGGAACGAAAGGATAGATCGCCTTGTCGTCCGCGATGCCGGTGCCGACGGCGTTGGCCAGGGTGACCCGGCCGGCGCGGTAGGCCGCGAACAGGCCGGGAACGCCCAAGGCGCTGTCGGGCCGGAAGGTCCGCGGGTCCAGGTAATCATCGTCGATGCGGCGGTACAGCACGTCCACCCGCTTCGGCCCCTGGGTGGTGCGCATGTAGACGAAGCCCTCGTCCACGAACAGGTCGCCGCCCTCCACCAGTTCCACGCCCATCTCATCGGCCAGGAACGAGTGTTCGTAATAGGCGCTGTTGTAAGACCCGGGCGTCAGCACCGCCACGGTCGGCGCGTCGCGGCAGGCGGGCGGCGCAACCGACTTCAGCGTGTCCAGCAGGTCTTCCGGATAATGGGAGACGGGCGCCAGCTTGTGCATGCCGCAGAGGTCGGGCAGCAGGCGCAGCATGGCCTCGCGGTTCTCCAGCATATAGGAGACGCCGGACGGAGTGCGGCAATTGTCTTCCAGCACATAGAAATTGTCCGCATCCAGTCGGACGATATCGATGCCGGCCACATGGGTGTAAGCGCCGGCGGGGGGCAGGAAGCCCTGCATCTCGGGCCGGAAGCTTTCGTTCCCCAGCACCATGCGCTCCGGCACCTTGCCCGCGCGCAGGATGTGGCGTTCGCCGTAGACATCGGCCAGGAAGGCGTTCAGCGCCTTCACCCGCTGGTGCAGGCCCAGCGACAGCCTGTCCCATTCGGCCCGCGCCAGCACGCGGGGAATGATGTCGAAGGGGATCAACCGTTCCGGATCCCCGCCTTCCGTGTACACCGCGAAGGTGATGCCCACGCGCCGGAACAGCGTCTCCGCCTCGCGGCGCTTCAGTTCCAGTTTGTCGGACGGCATTTCGCGCAGCCATCGTTCGATGTCCGCATACGGGCCGCGCACCTCATCCGACATGCCCATTTCATTGAATGGACCGTCTGCTTTCGCCATAAACCCCTTCCCCATCGGTAGGCCCGACTGATTGGTTGAGCAAGAGCCACGCCAACTCGGCCTAGGCTAGGAACTGCCCAGGAAATATGCGTTCCGCCAAGGACGCAAAAGCATGGGCGCCCAATGCGCAGGCAACCGCCCGCCGTTTATCGCCCATAAATTGTGCAGATGCTCTTACAGCCCTGGCGTCCGCCCGATGCGGACCCCCAATGCGAACCGTTGCGGCGATATGATCACGGGTTTCCTCCTCAACCGCGCGCCGGCCGGCCTGGCAACCAAAAGGCGCGCTTATCCTTGTCTGCCTTCAATCGAACAGGCCCTGCGCCAGGTCAAGACCCGGCCAGGACAGTCAAAAGAAGTTCATTTGAGTGAACAGGGTTTCAACCGCCGGCTTCTATCGCTTAAGCCAAGTCCCGGCGGCCCATTTCGTCTAGAAAGGCGCTAGCCGCGCGGCTTAGCCCACGATCGGCATGACGCACCAAAGTAAAGGCGCGCGGGGCCAAGGCCAGCGGCACGGGATGCAGCAGCCCCACCTCGATGCTGCCGCTGGCGACGGAGGCCGACAGCGCGGCCGCGCCGCCGCCTGCCTCCACCGCCGCCCGTACCGCCTCGTTCGAGGGCAGTTCCAGCGCGATGCGCAACCGGGCGGTATCCACACCCAGGGCCGCCAGGGCCGCCAGGAAGGCGGAGCGGGTGCCCGAGCCCTGTTCCCGCATGATCCAAGGCGTCTCAGGCAGGTCGGACGGCGCCACCGTCTCACGGAAGGCCCAGGGATGATGCGGGGCGACCACCACCACCAGCTGGTCCAGCGCCACCTGATGGGCGGACAGGTCGGGACTGTCCACCGCGCCCTCGACGAAGCCCAGGTCGGCTGTGCCATCCAGCACGGCGGCCGCCACCTGCGCCGTGTTGCCGATGGTGAGGTCCAGGTCCACGCCCGGATGCCGATCGCGGAAGGTCACCAGGTGGCGCGGCAGCCAATAGCTGGCGATGGTCTGGCTGGCCTGCACGCGCAACTGCCCGCGCTGCAGGCCCGACAGTTCGGCCAGCGCCCGTTCGGCCATGTCGGCCCGGGCCAGCACGGCCTTTGCCTCCGCCAGGAACAGGCGGCCGGCCTCCGTCAGGGTGATGCCGCGGCCCACGCGGTTGAACAGGGCCGTCTGGTAGCGATCCTCCAGCGCCGCGACGGCGGCGCTGGCCGCCGATTGCGCCAGATTCAGGGCGCGCGCCGCCTGGGTCACGTGCTGACGTTCCGCCACCGCCACGAAGATGCGCAACTGTTCCAGGGTCAAGGGATGGGCCCGCCGTCAGGTACCGCCCGGAGCGGCGGCGTCGCCGCCACTGTAGCGCAGGCGAAGGGCACGCGGCATCATTGTCCGGAAGCGGGCAACCAGGCTGTCCGGAAACGGACAAGGCGCGGTTCCGGACAGCGCCCCAAGGCCCCGGCGTCAAGCGATCCCAAGGGCTTAAGCGGTGGTCCGCCCTTTGCTTGCGGGCGCGACGGCCCCGCAAACGGGGTGGGGAACAGGGAAGCGACCATGCTGTACATTGCGGCAAGCCAGGCCATGCGGTCCTTGCGGCAGGTGAAGGCCGACATCGTCATCAGCCTGGCGGGGCTGGTGGTCGGGCTGACGGCCAGCCTGCTGATGGCCCTGCTGATCCGCGACCAGATGGCCTACGACACCTTCCTGCCCGACCATGCCCAGCTCTACCTGGTGGACAGCGTGCTGGCGCCGGTGGACGAGGACCAGGAGCCGGGCCCCCTGGTGCGCTGGCGCACCCCGCCCGACCTGGCCGCCACGCTGGTGGCGGAGGCGCCGGAGGTGGAGGCGGCCGCCCGCCTGCTGGACGACGCCCGCAAGATCCGGCACGGCGGCGCGGCCTTCCGCGAGTTCGTCACCTGGGTCGATCCTGCCTTCGCCGACATCATGCGCCTGCCGGCGGTGGAGGGCGACCTGAAGGAAAGCCTGGCCGACCCGGGCGCGGTGGCCCTGACGCAGACCATGGCACGCAAGCTGTTCGGGCCCGAATCGCCCCTGGGCAAGCGCATCGAGCTGGACGAGCGCACCACGCTGCGCGTGCGCGCCGTGCTGAAGGACCTGCCCTTCCGCAGCCATATGCGGGAGGTGATGATCCTGGCGTCCGCTGCCTCGCCCTATTCGCCCTTCAGCGCGCCCCAGTCTCGTATCGATGGGTCACGGACGGATGGCGATCAGACGGCGGCGCGGACGACGGGCGACGTCTATACCTATGTCCGCCTGCGCGACGGCGCCGACCCAGTGGCGGCGCAACGAACACTGGACGAACTAGCCGCCCGGCATTGGGGGGCGGGTCATGCGGGCGGGCAGTCGCCGCAGCTGGTACCCATGACCAGCCTGCAGCTGCACGCCGGTCTGAACCCCGACCGGCTAAACCGCATGTACATGATCGGCGGCATCGCCCTGCTGACCCTGCTGATCCCCTGCATCAACTTCATCAACATGGCCACGGCCCGGGCCACCCGCCGCGCCGTGGAGGTGGGGGTGCGCAAGATGGGCGGCGCGCGGCGGCGCGACCTGGTGATCCAGTTCATGCTGGAAACGCTGATCCTGGTGGGCATCGCCATGGTCATCGCCCTGTCGCTGACCGAACTGGCCATCCCCCCGGCCAACCGTTTCCTGGACGCGCGACTATCGCTGGACGCCGCCTCGCCCGAGGTGGCGGCCATCGTCGCCGGCCTGGGCGCAGGCGTCACGCTGCTGGCGGGGTTCTACCCCGCCCTGGTGTTGGCGGCGCACCGGCCGGTTGCCATCCTGAAAGGCGGCGGGCCGGGCACGGCGGCACCGGTGGTGGACCGGACCGCCCGGGTGCGGCAGGTGCTGATGATGGGGCAGTTCATGCTGCTGGTCATGCTGCTGGTGGGGGCCTCGGTCACCTATCGCCAGCAGCAGCTGCTGACCCGTGATCGCGTCTCCTACGACACCGCCGACATCCTGATCCTGGACGCCAACTGCCCGGAATCCATCCGCGTCGGCCTGCAGCACATCGACGGGGTGAAGGGCGTGGGCTGCACCGGCATGGAAAGCCTGGAGCGCAGCCGCCCCCTGGTGACGGCCACGCTGAACGACGGCCACGCCGTCCGCCTGAACCGCGTGGCAGCCGACCCCGGCTTCCTGCCCGTGTTCCACCTGCCGGCCCTGGCCGGGCAACTGCCGGACCCCAAACGCCCTAGCACCGTGCGCCACAAGGTGGTGATCAACGAAACGGCCGCGCGGGCCCTGGGCAACGACATGCCGGAGGACGCCATCGGCCAGGCGCTGCACCTGCCGGGCGTGGACGGTGACGTGCAGGTGGCGGCGGTGGTGCCCGACTTCCCCATGGGGTCGCTGCAGGACAAGATCGCCCCCACCTTTTTCGTCAGCGACCCCGGCGGATATGAGCTGATGTACGTGAAGCTGTCACCGGGCGACCGCACCCGGACGCTGGCCGCGATCGACGCCCTTTGGCGCCGCATGGGGGAGCTGTCGCCCAGCGACCGCTATTTCTTCGACGATCACCTGAACTCGCTGACCAGCCTGATCCGGCATGAGACCCAGATGATCACCCTGTTCAGCCTGATCAACCTGGGCATGGCCTGCGCCGGCATCTATGGCCTGTCGGCCGTGACGGCGGAGCGGCGGACCAAGGAGATCGGGGTGCGCAAGGTCTACGGCGCCTCATTGGCCGACATCCTGCGCCTGCTGCTGTGGCAGTTCGCCAAGCCGGTGCTGCTGGCCAGCGCGCTGGCCTGGCTGCCGGCCTATTTGTTCCTGCGCCGCTGGCTGGCCGGCTTCGCCTACCACGTGGACATCGGCCCCTGGACCTTCCTGGGCCCCACCGCCTTGGCCCTGGCCATCGCCGCGGCGACCGTGGCCGGCCAGACCATCCTGATCGCCCGCGCCCGCCCGGTGCTGGCGCTGCGGTACGAATAGGGGCCGCCGATGCTGACCACCACCCTGCGCCTGGCCCTGCGTGGCATCCGGCGCACCCGGGCCGACGTGCTGATCACCTTCGTCGGCATGGCCATCGGCCTGACGGCGGCGCTGATGATGGCGCTGCTGACCCGCGACGTGATGACCTACAGCCGCGACATCCCCCTCCATGGCCGGACATACATGGTGACGGGCACGGTGACCACGCCCGGGCAGGCCCCCGCACAGATGTGGATGACGCCCGCCCCCCTGGCCGGGCTGATGACGGCCGGCATGCCGGATGTGGAGGCGGTCACCCGTTTCATCGGCAACCCGCAAATCATCCGGCGGGGTGACATCGCCTTTCGTGAGGTCGTCATCTGGGCCGACCCCACCCTGTTCCAGGTTCTGCCGCTGCCCGTGGTGGCCGGGGATCCCGCCACGGCGCTGGCCACCACCGATGGCATGGTGCTGACGCGATCCCTGGCACGCAAGCTGTTCAGCCGGGACGCGCCGCTGGACCAGACGGTGGACATGGGCGGACAATCCTTCCGCGTCATGGCCGTGGTCGAGGACCCGCCGCCGCGCGGGGCGCTGCACGAAGGCGGCGCCTTCGCCTCGGGTCAGAACGCCAAAGCCAGCCTGAGCGCCACCGCAGGCGACACCCGCATGAACCCGGCCGGCTTCAACCCGGTCTTCACCTATTTCCGCCTGCAGGCCGGCGCCAGCGCCGCGGCGACCGACCGGGCCCTGAACGAACTGCTGGCCCGGCACCGGCAGGCCGACGATGCGGGGCAGATGAGGCTGCGCGGCGTGGCGTTGAACGACATCCCACTGGATCCGGAATTGAGCCCGCGGTC
The DNA here is from genome assembly GCF_007828035.1 of Nitrospirillum amazonense. Lineage (GTDB taxonomy): Bacteria > Pseudomonadota > Alphaproteobacteria > Azospirillales > Azospirillaceae > Nitrospirillum > Nitrospirillum amazonense. Next base: position 163,310 of record NZ_VITV01000009.1, read on the forward strand.
ACGGGCCCTGATGGCCATGATGCTGGTCATCACCGCCATGACCTTGATCGTCCCCTGCATCAACTTCGTGGCGCTGGCCACGGCGCGGGCGGGCCAGCGGGCCATGGAGATTGGCATCGCCAAGCTGAGCGGCGCCCGCCGCCGCCACCTGATCACCCAATTCCTGCTGGAAACGACGCTGCTGGTGGCGGTGGCCATGGTGGTGGCCCTGTCGTTCACCGAACTGGCCCTGGGGCCGGCCAACCGCGTCCTGCATACCGAGATGGCGTTGGAACTGGCGGCGCCCGACGTCATTGCCATCATCCTGGGCCTGGTGCTGGCCGTGGGCGTGCTGGCCGGGGCGTATCCGGCCTTCGTCCTGTCGTCATACCGGCCGGGCGCCATCCTGAGGGGGACCGGCGGGGGTGGCGATCGGTCGAGCCGCATCCGCCAGGGCCTGGTGGTGGGGCAGTTCATGCTGCTCATCGCCCTGCTGAGCGTCACGCTGGTGGTGCATCGGCAGGAGGTCATGCTGACCCATGCCCGCCTGCCCTACGACCCATCCAATATCGTGGTGTTGCAGGGCACCTGCCCGGCCGCCCTGCGCGACCGCATGGCGGCGGCCGACGGGGTGCGGGGCTTGGCCTGCGCCGACAGGGAATCCCTGTCGCCCCAGGGCGGCGCGTCCTACAAGGCCACCCTGTCGGACGGCAGCACGGTGGCCTTGGGCAGCGTGCATGCCGACGCCACCTTCCTGTCCCTGTTCCATATCGAACCCCTGGCCGGCCGGCTGTTCGATCCCGCCCGTGCCCAGGAGGCAGGAACATCCCAGCCCGGCAACACCGTGATCGTGAACGAAACGGCGGCCCACACGCTGGGCTGGGGCCGAGCGGAAGAGATCGTCGGCCAGACCCTGGCTCTATCCCTGTACGGCTATGAAAACCGGCTGGAGGTGGTGGGCGTGGTCCCCGATTTTTCCTTTGGCGACCTGGAAGGGAAAATCCCGCCCCTACTGTTCCGGGTACGGGGGCAGGAAAACGACGCCGCCAATGACGGCTTGATCTATGTGAAGCTGAAGGACAGCGGCGCCGCCACCCTGGCCGCCGTGGACGCCGCCTGGCGGGCGGTCAACCCGGGTGTGCCCGTGCAGCGCTTCTTCTTCGATGACCACGTGGCCATGCTGACCCTGATCATCCGCATTGAGGCGCAAATCTTCATCCTGTTCAGCGCCGTCAACGTGCTGATGGCCTGCGCCGGCATTTATGGCCTGTCCGCCTTCACCGCCGAGCGGCGCACCAAGGAGATCGGGGTGCGCAAGGTTTACGGCGCTTCCGTCGCCGACATCGTCCGCCTGCTGTTGTGGCAGTTCGCTAAGCCCGTGCTGCTGGCCGGCGTCCTGGTGTGGATCCCGACCTACTGGGGCCTGCGCCAGTGGCTGGACAGCTTTGCCACCCACGTCAATGTGGGGCCCCTCAGCCTGCTGGCCCCCACCGCCCTGGCCCTGGCGATCGCTGGGCTGACGGTGGCGGGCCAATCGGTGCGGGTGGCCCAATCCAAGCCGATAAGGGCCCTTCGTCACGAATGAGGCGTCACGCCCACACCGTGACAATCAGCACCAGGCTCAATCCTGCGATGAACAGGCTGGCCAGGGCGCCCAGGGCCAGGGGGGCGAAGCCCTTGGCAGCCATGCGGCCGACGTGTGTGTGCAAGCCCATGGCGGCCAGGGCCAAGGTCAGCAGGCTGGTGGTGACGCCGGGGGCCCAGTCCTTCACCATGGCGGGAACGGCGTGCAGGCTGTTCAGGGCGACAAGAGCCACGAAGCCCAGGATGAACCACGGCATGGGCATGGGCTTGCCGCCCGTACCTTCCCGCCGGCGGCGCAGGGCGCCCAGCGACAGGACCAGGGGGGCCAGCATGGCCACGCGGGTCAGCTTGGCCACCGTGCCGAACTCCCCGGCCTGCTGGCCCGACTGGAAGGCGGCGGCCACGACCTGGGCGATCTCATGGATGGAGGCGCCGGCCCACAGGCCCACGGCGCGGGGCGCCAGGTGCAGGGCGGCACCCAGGGCCGGGTAGCTCAGCATGGCGATGCTGCCGAAGACGGTGACGCAGGCGACGGCGTAGGCCGCGTCCTCATCATCCGCCTGGGTGACGGTGTTGGCCGCGACCACGGCCGAGGCGCCGCAGATCGAGGTGCCGGCGGCGATCAGTTCCGCCAGCGGCGCCGGCACGCCCAGCCAGCGGCCCACCGTCTTGGTGAAGACGAAGGTTGCCACCAGGCTGAGGGCGATGATGGCGACACCCGTGGGCCCCACCGCCGCCACCTGGGCCGCCGTCAGCTGCAGGCCCAGGAGCGCCACGGCGATGCGCAAAAGGCGCTTCAGCACGAAGGTCACCCCCGCCTGCGTCACCCTGGGCAGGCCCACCGCGCTGCGCAGCGCGATGCCGACCACCACGGCCAGGATCATGGGACTGAACAGTCCCAGGGCCGGCACGCGGTGCAAGGCGAGGCCGGCCGCGGCCGGGATGAGGCAGTAGACCAGGCCCGGGACCAGGCGGGTGACGGAGGACAGCGTGGGCCAGCGGACGGCGGATACGGCGACGGTATGGGCAGAGTGGACCATGATGGCGGTGCCTTGATACGAAAGGGGCGCGACCCCATTGGACCGCGCCCCCCAAACATCGCCATTTCACACAAAACCATCCAACAGATTGTTCTGTTGATATCGATCTAGTTAAGAGATCAATCGGCGGCGACCTTGTGGTGGTGTCCGTGCGTCTTGCCGGCCACCTTGCCCTTGGCGGCCTTGCCCGCCACCTTGACCGCCTTGGCGTGGGCACGGTCCTTGGACGCCGCATGGGCCGAGACATGCCTGCCGGCGTGACCCGAGGCCACGCGCTGGTGCGCGGCGGCGGCGTGGCCGCGCCGCTGCACCGGTGCCACGGCCACGTGCACGGTGCGGGCCCGACCGGCGTGGGCGACGCGGCCCGTGCCCCGGGCGCGGGCCACCCGGGCCAGGGGGCGGCCGGCGGCCAGCGCCACCAGCTTGGGGTCGGTGTCGCGGTTGGCGAAGGCGTTGTCCAGCAGGGTTTCCATCAGCTTGTCGCGGGTCTTGGCGCTGCTGCCGCCGAACACCACGCCGAACAGGCGGCGCCCGTCATGCACGGCCGAGGACACCAGGTTGGAACCGGAGGCGTTGGTGAAACCGGTCTTCATGCCGTCCATGCCGGGGTAGCGGTACATGAGGCGGTTGTGGCCGGTCAGGTGGCGCCCCTCGAAATCAAACTCGCGCGTGGCGAAGTAGTGATAGTCCTGCGGGAAATCGCGATGCAGCGCCATGGCCAGGCGCGACATGTCGCGCGCCGTCGTCACCTGCTCGCGATCGGGCAGGCCCGAGGCATTGCGGAACACGGTGTTGGTCATGCCCAGCTGGTGGGCCTTGTCCGTCATCATGCGGGCGAACACCTGTTCGCTGCCGCCGGCCAGGGCCTCGCCCACCACGGTGGCGCCGTCGTTGGCGGAAATGACGATCATGCCCAGAACGCAGTCCTTGACGCTGACCGTCTGCCCGACCTCCAGCCCAAGCTTGGTCGGTTCCTTGTTGGCGGCGTTGCGTGACACCGGCAGCTCATCCTCCCAATGCAGGCGCCCCTGGTGGATGGCCTCGAAAGTGAGGTAGAGCGTCATCATCTTGGTCAGCGACGCCGGATGGTTCTGCTCATCCGGGTTCACGGCGTTCAGCACCTCACCCGTGCCGCCATCGACCACCAGGGAGGCGTAGCCCGCCTGCGCCGGATGGGCGGCGCCCAAGCCGACGGCCACCGCCCCCAGCGCCGCGACCACAGCCCCCAGCCGGCCCAGAACACGCCGCGCCACCCCAATCGCCCCCTTGAAACCCACCGTGCCGCTCCTCTCGCCCCTAGGGAATGGAATACTGTCCCTAGGGGTAGAAGATTCAATGGATTCTGTCCAGGTATTGGGTGGAATAAAGATGACGCAACAAGATAAAGGGTGATTCACCCGGCGGTGGGGATGCCAGCCGCCAAGCCACCCGCGCCATCAAAACGGCAATCCCAATCCCTGCCGTTGGCGGTACCATGGCGGCCCGTCACCCACCAGGCCGCCGCCGTGCATCCGTCCCCCGTCCCCGAAATTTCTGACGAGCCCTGGCGCTACTGGCGTCCCGGGGACGGCGCGGCCGTTGAAATGGGAACGGTGCGCGGGCATGACGTGGCCCTGCCCGTCCATTTCCATGAGGAAGACCAGGTGACCATGGTCCACCTCGGCGTGCGCCGCTTCGTCATCGCCGGCATTCCGGTCGAGGTGGCGGCGGGCCAGGCCGTGCGCATCCCCGCCGGCGTGCCCCACCTTTCCCTGCCCAGTCCGGCGGGGGTGGTGTGCACCAACCTCTACCTGCCGCCGGGCACCCCGCGGCCGCCGGCCGACATCGACGCTGGGTGGGAAACCGTGACCCGCGCGGCGGCGCTGGCGGGCCTGAGCCGCGAGGGCTATTCCCGGCGCTTCAAGCGGCTGCACGGCCTGGCGCCGCAGCGGTTCCGCCTGCTGGACCGGCTGAACGCCGCCCGTGCCCTGCTGCGCCAGGGCGAAGCCATCGCCGCCGTGGCGGCGGACACGGGCTTCGCCGACCAGAGCCACCTGGGCCGCTGTTTCCGCGACACCTTCGGCGTCACGCCGGGACGCTATCGCGCCGGCTGAGGTCACACCCGTTCTATAGCGCGGCGCGGCCCATCGTTATCGGTGGTGCCATCGTCACCCCTTTTGGAAAGCCGCGCCCCATGCCGTCCCTCGTCCCATCCCTCGCCACCGTGCTCTCCTGCCTGCTGGTGGTCGCCGCCGGCGTCAGCCTGGCCGTGCAGCAGGTCCTGAACGCCAATCTGCGCGTGGCGCTGGGATCACCCTGGTGGGCGGGCTTCACCAGCTATCTGGTGGGGATGGCGGCCATGCTGCTGCTGGCGCTGACGATGCCCGGGCCCCGGCCGACGGCGGCGGCATTGGGCGCCACACCCGGGCCGGCCTGGGCCGGCGGCCTGTTCGGCGCTGCCTTCATCGCCACCGCCATCCTGATGATCCCGCGCTTGGGCGCCGCCACCGTCCTGGCCTTGATCGTGGTGGGGCAGATGCTGTGCGGCCTGGTCATCGACCATGTCGGCGCCCTGGGCGTGACCCCGCACCCCGCCGGAATCGCCCGGCTGCTGGGCGCGGCACTGCTGATCCTGGGCGTCGTCCTGGTACGCCGATAGCGACCTGCCGGTGCCGCCGATGCATGATATCGGAAACCCTGATTTTACCGCCCTGTCCGCGCCTTCTAGTTTAGGGGCGCCATGGTTCGGAGGCCGGCGGGAAAAGCCCGCCCCGATCATGGCAGGAGGATAACGGACCGGCGCCCGCGCCCGTCCCCAGGGAGGGTATTTGACGTGGCTTCCAAAAGTCGGACGGCCGGCCTGGCGCAGGGGCTGGCGCTGCTGCTGCCCAGCACGATGTCGGTGATGGGCGTCGTCGTGCTGGCGCCGGTGCTGCCGCAAATGCTGGCGCATTTCAAGGACATGCCCCAGGCCGATTACTGGGTGCCCATGATCCTGACGACACCGGCGCTGTGCGTGGCCCTGTTCTCCGCGCCCGCCGGTTGGCTGGCCGACCGCTTTGGCCGCCGCCGGCTGCTGATGCTGTCCATGCTGCTGTACGCCGTCTGCGGCGTCGCCCCGCTGGTCCTTGATGACTTCCGCGCCATCCTGGCCAGCCGGGTGGTGGTGGGGGTGACGGAGGCCGCCGTCATGACCCTGACCACCACCTTGATCGGCGACTACTTCAAGGGGCAGCAGCGGGAGAAATGGCTGGCGCTGCAGACCGCCGTCGCCTCCATCTCCGCCGTGGCGCTGTTCGTCATCGGCGGCGCGCTGGGCGCCATCAGCTGGCGGGCCCCCTTCGCCGTTTATGCCAGCAGCCTGCTGCTGCTCGCCGGCATCCGCTTCTTCACCTGGGAGCCGGAGGAGACCGAGGACGTCCTGCAGCATCCCGAGGCGCACCGGACCGTGGCCCTTCCCTGGGCGCGCCTGGGGGGCATCTGCGCCATCACCGCCTTCGCCGCCGTCCTGTTCTATACCGTGCAGGTAGACCTGTCCCTGGCGCTCACCGGCAGGGGCGTCACCGACCCCGCCGCCATCGGTGGCATGACGGCGGCGGCCAGCCTGGCGGTGCCGGTGGGCACTATCGCCTTCCAGCGCCTGTCCGGCCAGCCGGTGGCCATGCTGTTGCTGATGGCCTTCGCCCTCTGCGGGGCGGGCTTCAGCGGCATGGCGCTGGCGACCGGCCATGGATGGCTGCTGGCCTCCGTGGCGCTGGCCCAGTTCGGCTGCGGCCTTATCCTGCCCACCCTGCTGACCTGGGCCCTGCGCGGCCTGGCGTTCGAGATCCGCGGCCGGGCCACCGGCCTGTGGCAAGCATCCTTCTTCGTTGGACAGTTTCTGAGCGCCTTCGTCGTCACCACCCTGTCCCATCGCTTCGGCGACATCTTCGGCGCGTTCCTGGGCCTGGCCATCGCCAGCGGCATCGCCGCCGCGCTGGCGCTGGGCGGCCTAGCGCTCATGGGCAACCGCGCCCAGGAGGCAACCGCGCCCGGGGCGCGCTGACGGTCCGGTCTTCCCTTGCTCACGCGTCCAGCAGGCCGGCCACCGCCTCGCCGATGGCGAGGGAGGAGGTCAGCCCCGGGCTCTCGATGCCGAACAGGGCCACCAGGCCCGGCAGGCCGTGGGCCGACTGCCCATCCAGGCGGAAGTCGGGCTGCGCCTCGCCAGGCCCATGGATCTTGGGCCGCACGCCGGCGTAGTCCGGCACCAGGGCGCCATCGGGCAGGCCCGGCCAGAACCGGCGGATGTAGCGGTAGAAGCCGTCGGCGCGGCTGGGATCCACGCGATAGTCGGGCGCCTCGACATATTCCAGGTCGGGGCCGAAGCGCGCCTGCCCGCCCAGGTCGCGGCGATAGTGCACGCCCAGGGCACCGGGAATGGGGGGCGGATAGACCAGGCGCTTGAACGGCGCCCGGCCATTGAGGGCGAAGTAGCTGCCCTTGCCGTAGTGCGCCCGGGGGATCAGGGCGGCGGGGAAGCCCTCGATACGGGCCGCCACATCCTGGGCCGACAGGCCCGGCGCGGTCACCAGCAGACGGGTGGTGACGGTGGTGGGATCGCGCCCACCGGTGCGCACGGCATAGCCGCCGCCCTCCAGGGAGGTGGCAGCCAGCACCGGCGTGCCGGTGACCACGGCGCCATCCCGGCCCTCGATCTCCCCCCGCAGCGCCACCATGTAGCCATGGCTGTCGAAGATGCCGCTTTCGGGCGAGATCAGGGCGGCCACGGCGCGCAGGTCCGGCTCCAGCGCGTGCACCTCGGCCGCGCTCAACCAGCGCATGCCTTCCACGTCGTTGATCCGGGCCTGGTTCAGGATGCCCTCCAGCCGGGGCACCTCCGCCTCTTCCGTCGCCACCACCAGCTTGCCGCACTTGTCGTAGGTGACGCCGTGGGCATCCAGGAAGGGGTACAGCATCCGCCGCCCGGCCACGCAGAACCGCGCCCGCAGGGACCCGGTGGGATAGTAGAGGCCGCCGTGCGCCACCTCGGAATTACGGGAGGACACGCCTTGGCCGATGGCCTCCTCCGCCTCCAGCACCGCGACGGTCAGGCCACGCAGGGCCAGGGCGCGGCCGCAGGCCAAACCCACAGCCCCCGCCCCCACAACGATCGCGTCGAAATCCGTATCCGCGCCGGCCATGCCTTGCTCCCGTCCTATCCGCGGTCAAATCTGCCCGGACGGTGCCGCGTCGCGCAATGCCGCAGGCGCGGGTCGCGCCTCAAACCTTTTGGAAGGGTCAAACCTTTAAGATAATTGTCGGCCGAGGGACCGGAGCGTATTACCTTGGGGGATGTTCGTTTACCTGCCGGAAATATCCGCAGGCCATAATGGATGCCGTTGGCGCATGGGCTATGGGGTTGGAAGCATGGGGTTGAGCACGGCTTGCCGCGGCGGCCTTCGGGGCAGGGCATGACCCCGGCGGAAGACGATCGTGCCCGCACGCTGACCGACTTGGTGGACCGGCTATCGCCCGAGGCCGCGCGCAAACTGTTCGAAGAGGTCGATTCCAGCCCGGACCAAAGCCGGGCGATGGTGCGCCGCGCCCTGATCCACAAGCTGAACGCCCAGCGCCAGGCCCACGCCCGGCGCCAGTTCACCCAGCTGTTTGAACCTTTCCTGACCAGCGACCCCTGGCTGCTTCGCGAAGAGTTCCACTGTCCCGGCAGCATCCACCCGCTGGACGTGGGCGGCCTGTGGTCCGCCCTGGCCGCCAAGCCGCTGGCGCCGCTGAGCCGCTCGGTGGATGAGACCCTGTCGGCCCTGGCCCAGGAACAGCCGCTGTTCGTCGTGCTGCGCACGCCCAAGGCCCTGGCCCTGCGTGAGGAACTGCGCGTGGCCGCCGCCGCGCGGCTGTCACAGACCCTGCAGGACAAGGCCGCCACCAAGGATTTGCTGGAGGCGATGAACGCCTGGCGCCGGACGGAGGCGACGCGCAAGAACCTTGGGGTGGTGCCCCGCCCCCTGATGCTGGCCGACCTGTCGCTGCTGTACATGCTGCTGGAGAACGGCGGCCCCTATTCCCGCCTGGTCATGGGCCTGAACGGCAATGATGACAACGGCGGAGCCGACGGGGCGGCGGCCGTGCTGTCCTTCCAAGCGCCAGGCGTACCGGCGGCCCAGGCCAACCAGCTGACCCTGCTGATGCCCCTGGTGCTGCTGAACCGCCACCGCGCCTACCGGCAGATGAGCGGCTATCTGGTGCAGGGTCCCACCGACTGGCAGCCGGTGCTGCTGTCGGCCCTGGTGCGCCACCTGGCCCGCACCTGCCAGGTCCTGGCCGACGAGCTGGGCGCCCTGGCCGGCGCCGGCGAGGTGGCCCGCCGCCCGCTGGTCGTCGCCTCGGAACGGCGCGAGCTGCTGGAGCGGGAGCTGGTCTACCTGGACGACCTGCTGACCCTGTTCGACGAGTTCGACCTGCTGCGCGACGGCCGCGAGGCCAGCCTGGCCCACGGCACCCTGGACACCATGATCAAAAAGGTGGAGGGCGCGCTGTACCCCTACCTGTCCATGCGCGTGTCGGTCACGGCTCATGCCAAAGGCCGGATGGCGCTGGACCATGCCGCGCTGGCTTGGGCGCTGGGCTACACCATGCGCTGGCGCAACACCCTGACGCGCAGCCTGCACTGGGGCACCCGCTACAGCGACTTCCGCGAGCGGCTGGTGGAGGATCTGACGGACGCCTACCGCGCCGCCTTCTCCCGCACCGAGGCGGGCGACAGCCGGGAGCGGCTGGGCCAGGCGGTGCGCGCGGCGGAGCTGTCGCAGGCTGTGGGTGCTGATTTGCGCGAAAGCATGACCCTGCTGGACCAGGGGCTGGTGCAGACGGCCACCGACCGCCTGCGCGACGCCACCCCCATGACCGGCGCCGAGATGGCCCTGATCACCACCCTGCTGGTCAAGGCGCAGAATGAACTGCGCCGGACCAAGCACTGGCGCGACGCCAACCTGGTGAACCTCGTCACCCTGGCCGAGGGGCGCGGACTGAAAGGTTGAGTCCTTACGCCCGCGCCAGCCGGCGCGCGCGCTGCTTCAGGTCGCCTACCACGGATGCCAGGGTCAGGCCCAGGCCGCCGGCCAGGACATACCAGGCGGGGCGGATGCCCGCATCCCAGTCGAAGCTGAGGTTGGCCTCCAGCACCAGATCCGGCGGCAGGTGGCGCACAGCCCAGAAGCCCAACGCCTCCACCCCCGCCGTGCCAAGGGCCGCCAGGACGCTGAGCCCCAGCAGCACGGGGACCGAGCGGGCCCGCCCATCGGGCAGCACGCGGTTCAGCAGGCGGTAGGCCAGCAGCCAGGCCAGCCAGCCGGCCATCAGGGTGGGCACCGTCACGTCGGCCTTTTCCTGCAGGAAATAATGGACCAGGCCCAGGATGGCGATGGGATAGACCAGGGCGTGCAGCCGGCGCCAGCGCGGGCCGCCCAGCCGCTTGATCATGCCATCGGTGGAGGTGATGCCCAGCGCCACCAGGCCCAGCAGCGCCACGAAGCCGATGGTGAGGTAGACGCGGCGCGCGATCTCGGACGCGATGTGCAGGAGGTCCAGCGACTGGTCGGCGGCGTAGCCGCCCAGGTGGACCACGGCGTAGAGGCAGGCGGCCACGCCGATGCGCCGCCGCACGGTCATCACCGCCGGCCAGCGGGCGATGCGTGCCAGCGGGGTCACCAGCAGCGACAGCAGCAGGAAGCGGAAGGTCCACACGCCCACCTCATGGATGAAGGCGTTGTAGGGCCGGGGACCCAATTGCCCCATGATGGCGTCATAGCCGATGAGGGCCATGGGCAGGCACAAGCCCGCCAGCACCAGGGTCATCAGCCAGGAGTAGCGGCCGGCCCGGTCCTGCCACAGGCGCCAGTTCATGCCTTGCCCCCGGCGAAACTACTGCGATATGCAATACCTTTTGCAAAACTGACGGCAAAAACGCCGGACATTTCTGTTGCATAACGCATTATCTTCGCCTTTTCAGAGGGATAAACCGAACCATCATCCCTAATTAATTCCTTATTTACCTTACCGCGCGCGGCCATCCGCCGCACCTGGCCCGGTCCTTGCGTTAACCATTGCCAAAACGGGCTTCAAGCCCACTGGAACCGAGGACCATTCATGACCCGCCTGCTGACAGCCCTGATCCTGGGCTGCCTGGCATGGACCGCCGCCACCGCGCCGGCCCGCGCCGCCACCGCCAAGAACACCATCGGCCTGAAGGCCACCGTCGTCACCGCCTGCACCGTGGACGTCACCGACCTGGGTGTCGCCCTGGATGTGGTGGGCGGCGAGACCAAGCGCCAGGTGGGCAGCGTGGTTGAAAACTGCAACGATGCCAAGGGCTACACCATCACGGTCAACTCCGCCAACAATGGCAAGCTGCAGTCGGGCAAGAACACGGTTACCTTCACCACCCTCTACGACGGCACCACCGGCAACGGCAGCGGCAGCGTCTCCGTCACCCGGTCCAAGGCCACCTTCGCCAAGACGGCCGCCGTGGCCGTCACCATCGCCGGCAACGCCAAGACCATCGCCGGCAACTACACGGATACCCTGACCATCACCATCAAGGCGAAGTGACACGGCGCCAGGCGGCCGCCTGCACAGAATCTGCACAAAAGACGCTGGATATCTGCTGACCGGCGCCCGCAGGGCTGCACGGTCGCGTCGCATAACGGCGGCATGACACCCGCCGGAACCCCACCCCTGACTCCCGCCCCCGCTCCCCTGCCGCCGTGCGTCCTGCGCGACGGCTGGTGGCTGGCGGCGAACCCGCGCCCGGGATCCTGGGGGCCGACGGCCGTCATCCTGCCCTTCAAGACCAGGAAGACCCCGGCCCCATGACCGATATCACCCCCGTCACGACCGCCGGTGCTGCGCCCGGCGGCGACGCCCCCGGCTTGCCTGTCGCCGGCTTGGCGACGCTGGCGAGCCATTTGTTTCATGACGCGCCGCTGGGCATCGCCCCGCCGGCCTTCCTGACCACCCACGCCGACTGGCGCAGCTGGACCGCGCGCGACCAAGGCTTGCGGGACTATCTGGCCGCCCATCCAGATGGTATCGATCAGACGAGCCAACCATGATGGGCATCATGCACCGCATCCTTGTCGTCGATGACGATCCCCATATCCGCGACGTCCTGTGCTTCGCCCTGGAGAAGGCCGGCATGGCGGCGGAGTGGGCCGGCAACGGCGTGGACGCCCTGGACCTGGCCACCCGAAACCCACCCAGCCTGGTGGTGCTGGACGTGGGCATGCCAGAGATGGACGGGCTGGAGGTCTGCCGCCGCCTGCGCCGCGCCTCCGACGTGCCCATCCTGTTCCTGTCCGCCCGGGATGAGGAGATTGACCGCGTGCTGGGGCTGGAGATGGGCGGCGACGATTACGTCACCAAGCCCTTCAGCCCGCGTGAGCTGGTGGCGCGCGTCAACGTCATCCTGCGCCGGGCCCGGGGCCCCGCCCCGGCGGTGGCACCGCCGCAAGAGGACGCCCCTCCCCTGACGCCCGCTCCCATAGTCAGGGGCGCCCTGGTGCTGGACAGCGCCGGCCACCGCGCCACCGTGGCGGGGCGTGAGCTGGGCCTGACGGCGCGCGAATTCATGATGGTGAAGACCCTGGCCAGCCGGCCGGCGGTGGTGTTCAGCCGCAACCAGCTGATGGACGCAGCATATCCCGACAACATCCACGTCTCCGACCGCACCATCGACAGCCATGTGCGCAACATCCGCGCCAAGTTCCAGGCGGCGGGGTGCGAGGACGCGGTGGAAACGGTGCACGGGGTGGGCTTCCGCCTGGGCGCCTGCACCACGGGCACGGCGCCGTGACGCCCCTGCGCGTCCGCGCCAAATGGCGCCCGTCGCTGGGCATGATCGTGGTGGCGGTGCTGCTGGCGGTCGCCGCACTGCCCCTGGCCGGGCTGTTCTTTTTTCGCCTGTATGAGAACCAGCTGGTGCGCCAGACGGAGGCGGAGCTGATCGCCCAGGCCAGCGTGCTGGCCGCCGCCTACGCCGACGCGGTGGAGCGGCTGGACCCGCCGCCGGCCCTGTCGCCCACCCCCCTCACATCCCTGGCACCAGAGGAGCGGTTCCATCCCATCGAGCCGGCGCTGGACCTGACCAGTGATGACGTGCTGGGCGCCCGGCCGGCGGCCGTGCCGGCCACCGCCGCCGTGGACCCTGCCCTGCAGGCCATCGGGTCCAAAATCTACGCCATCACCCAGCGGGCGCAGGACCAGATGCTGGCCGGCGTGCGGGTGCTGGACTTCAACGGCACCATCCTGGCGGGGGCGGAGGAGGTGGGCCTGTCCCTGGCCGACGTGCCGGAGGTGGCGGGCGCCCTGGCCGGGCAATACCACGCGACCTTGCGCGTCCGCCGGTCGCAGCATGAGCCGCCGCCGCTCTATTCCATGAGCCGGGGGACGGGCGTGCGGGTGTTCGTAGCCCTGCCCGTCATCGCCCATACCCAAAACGGGGACCGTGTGGCAGGCGTCATCTACGCCTCGCGCACGCCCAACAACATCTTCCGCCACCTGTATGGGGAACGGCGGAAGGTGGCCCTGGCCGGCGGCTGCATCCTGGCCGTCATCCTGATCATCGCCTTCGTCTTTTCCCGCACCATCACCCGGCCCATCCACCAGCTGGTGCGCCAGACGCGGGAACTGGGCACCCGCGGCCTGGATGAAGGGCCGGCCCGACGCGCCGCACTACGGTACCCGGGAAATCGCCCTGCTGTCGCAAAGCTTCCACGACATGGCGCAGCGCCTGTCCGACCGGTCGCGCTACATCACCACCTTCGCCGCCCATGTCAGCCACGAGCTGAAGTCGCCCCTGACCGGCATCCAGGGGGCGGCGGAGCTGCTGCACGACGACATGGACGGCGAGGCGGCCATGGACGTCAGCCAGCGCCGGCGCTTCCTGGGCAACATCCTGGCCGACACCCGCCGCCTGACGGCCCTGGTGCAGCGGCTGCGCGACCTGGCCCAGGCGGACAATCCGGTACGCGGCGGACGCACCAGCCTGGCCGCCGTCTGGCCCGAGCTGGCGGCCCAGTTCCCAGGCCTGGCGCTGACCGCCGGCGGGGAGGACGCCGCCGTCGCCATGTCGGCGGAGAACGTGATGATCCTGTTCGGCCACCTGGCGGACAACGCCGGCCGCCACGGCGCCACCGCGCTGGACATCACCGTCGCCTTCCGCGACTGGGCGGTGGTGGTCACCGTGGCCGACAACGGCCACGGCATCTCCCCCGCCAACCGCGACCGGGTGTTCGACGCCTTCTTCACCACACGGCGGGACAGCGGCGGCACCGGCATGGGCCTGCACATCGTGCAATCCCTCCTGCGCTCGCACGGGGGCGACATCCGCCTGGGCGACGCGTCGGAAGGCGGCGGGGCGGTGTTTGAGGTGACCCTGCCCCGGGCTTGAGTCATTTTCGCCCACCCAGCGCCGCTGCGGTATCCGCGACAAGGGCCACCACCAGGGCGACCGCGCCACAGAGGAAGATCAGGGCGTAATCCTGGCCGCTGTGGTTGAACAGGTAGGAATAGCCGTAGCCGGCCAGCGCCTGGAACAGGGCGAAGGCGGTCGTGGCGCGGCTCCACGCCGCCTGCTGCAGCTTATGGCTGTGGGGCAGCAGTTCGCGGATTCGACCCAGGACCAGGGGCACGATGCCGGTTGTGAAAAGGCCCAGGACGATGGTGGCCATGGCGAGGGCGATGGGGTGGCCGCTCACGGCCAGCAGGGCCACGGCCGCCGCTTGCGCGGCCAGCGACAGGCGGTAAGCCGCTCCAGCCCCGATACGGTCAGCCAGCGGACCGCTGGCCAGGGGACCGGCGATGGCCGCCACGCCGTACAACACCCAGTAGAGCGCACCGACATCCGCGCCCCGGCCCAGACCGCGCGCGACATAGTCGACCAGCAGCACCATGACCGGCACCAGGCCCAGGGCGTTCAGGGCGTATTCGGCGTAGAGCACGCGCAGGATGCCGCCGGTGCGCCCACCCGCCGCCTCAGCCGCTGTCGCGACGGGGGCGGGCAGGTCACTCGCCGGCCAGCCGAACCAGCTGACGGCCGTCAGCAGCAGCGCCAGGCCGCCCAGTCCCATCCAGGCCTGCACCAGCCCAAGGCGCAGCAGGGCCGGCACCACGGTGCCCGACGCGGCGATACCCAGGCCCAGGCCGACGAAGATGATGCCGCTGACCAGCCCGCGCCTGGCCGGCGGGATGTGCGGCAGGATGGATGTTGCCACTAGCACCATGATGGCGCCGCCGGCCAGTCCGGACAGGAAGCGCCAGACGAAGAACCAGCCGACTGACAGGGGAAAGGCGCAGGCGAAGAAGGCGACGGTGACCGCCAGCATCATCAGGCGCAGGGTCCAGCGGCTGGTCAGGGCCGCCGCCAGGGGCCGGCCCAGCAGCGCCCCCGCCAGGTAGCCTGCGAAGTTGGCCGCCCCCAGGGTCACCACGTCGCCGGCCGCGAACCAGCGGGCGGCGATCAGCGGCGGAATCAGGGGCGTGTAGGCGAAGCGCGCCAGGCCCACGGCGACCAAGCTGCCGCTGAGCCCGGCGATGGCGGCCATCCAGGACGCGGCGGACAAGCCGGGGGCGTTCCGGGGGACGGCGCCGTCCCCGGTGGTGGAGGTGGACATGGGATGAACTGCCTTTGCTGCGGCCGGCCTTGAACGGCCGAGCCTTATTTGATGGTGGGTGAGTTATTGGCCGTCTGGCCGAACAGGATCTTCTTCCCCTCCTCCGTCACCGTGGGGCGGTTGCGCAGGGGCTCGCCCTTGGCATAGGCGCGGATGGTGGCGGGGCGGGCGGCCACGGCCTCGAACCAGCGCTTCAGGTCGGGGAAGTCGTCCAGGTTCTGCTGCTGGCGCTGCCACGGGACGATCCAGGGATAGATCGCCATGTCGGCGATGGAATAGTCGTCGCCCGCCACGAAGGTCCGCCCCGCCAGGCGGCGGTTCAGCACGCCGTACAGGCGGTTGGTCTCATTGACATAGCGGGTCATGGCATAAGGGATGCGTTCCGGCGCGTACTGCACGAAGTGGTGGTTCTGCCCGGCCATGGGCCCCAGGCCGCCCATCTGCCAGAACAGCCATTCCGTCACGGTCTTGCGGCCGCGCACGTCGGCGGGGATGAAGCGGCCGGTCTTGTCCGCCAGGTACAGCAGGATGGCGCCGCTTTCGAACACGGTGATGGCCTCGCCGCCGTCAGCCGACGCGGTATCGATGATGGCCGGCATGCGGTTGTTGGGGGAGAACGCCAGGAAGTCCGGTTTGAACTGGTCACCGGCGCTGATGTCCACCGGGTGGATGGTGTAGTCCAGCCCCGCCTCTTCCAGGAACAGGGTGATCTTGTGGCCATTGGGGGTGGGCCAGTAGTAGAGCTCGATCATCGGATACCTCGCGGGACGGGCGAATGTTGGGGTTCTCGGGGGGGCCACTCTCAGGGGTCCAGCAGGGCCAGGGCCGGGCGGGCCATACCCTCCAGCTGGTCACGGTCGGCGTGCAGGCGCGCCATGACGCGCATGGCCACCACCACGCTCAGGAACAGCTGGGACAAGTCTTCCGCCGGCTGGGCGGGCGATATGGTGCCGTCGGCCTGGCCCGCACGCAGGTGGCGCAGGAAAAAGGCGCGGATTTCACCCAGGCCGCCGGCCACCTCCTCGCGGATGTCCGGGTCTTGGGCCGTGACGTCCAGCGCGGCGTTGATCAGCATGCAGCCCCGCCGCTGCGGATCGCCCAGGGAGCGTTCGACGACATCGGCCAGGTAGCCGGCCACCGCCTGGCGTGGCGGCAACTGGTCCAGCCGGGCGATGCGCTGGCTCAGCGTCCCGCTCAGATACTGGTCCAGCGCCTTCATGAACAGGCCGCGCTTGTCGCCGAAGGCGTTGTAAAAGCTGGCCGTGGTCAGCCCCATGCGCGCCGCCAGATCCCGGGTGCTGGCCGCGCCATAGCCCTGGGACCAGAACCCGTCGACGGCGGCCTGCAGCGCCGTCACCTCATCAAACTCACGCGGCCGCGCCATGGCGGTCCCTCCCCGAATCCGGAAAGAACCGCCCAATGCCCATGCGGGGCGGTTCTGTATCGCTCGCTCCAGTTAAATTAGAGCACTCGATACAGAACACAAGCCCCATCGCGTGAAAATCATTATGTCGTGGAATGGATGACGGGGGCGCCAATGAGTTGGTGCCCTCACGCTCCCCAAATGTCCCGCGCGAAACGCAGGACGTTGGCACCCAGGATCTTGTCGATGCGGGCGCGCTTGTGCCCGCGCTTGGCCAGCAGGTCGGCCAGGTGGGTGAACTGGCCGGGGCCGCGCATGTCGGCCACGAAGGGATAGGTGTCCTCGGACTCGCCCGTGGCGCTGATGCCAGCGGCGCGGCGCTGCCGGATCTCCTCGCGCAGCACGGCGCGGTATCGGTCCAGGTCGTCGATGCCGGTGACGTCGCCGTCGGTGCCGATGGCCACGTGGTCCTCGCCGCAGACGTTCAGGGCGTGTTCGATATGGCGCACCACGTCCTCGGCCTTGGCGTGGCCGTCCGGCGTCAGGAAGGGCATGAAGTAGATGCCGACCACGCCGCCGCCCTGGGCCACGCCGCGCAGCTCCGCATCCGTCTTGTTGCGCGGCAGGTCGCACACGGCGCGGCAGCCGGTGTGGCTGATGGTGATGGGGCCCTTGGCCACGGCCAGGGCGTCCAGGCAGGTCTTCTCGCCACTGTGCGACAGATCGACCATGACCCGGGCGGCCTGCAACCGCTCCACCGCCTGGCGGCCGAAATCGGTCAGGCCGGTGTTGGGTGCCATGGAACCGGCGCCCAGCGGGTTGGCGGGGTTGTAGGTCAGCTGGATGATGCGCACGCCAAGATCGGCGAACAGATCCACCCGGTCGAGGTCATTGCCCAGCTGCACCGCGTTCTGAAAACCGTAGATGACGCCCAACTGGCCCTGGGCCTGCGCCGCGACGATGTCGGCAGCGGTGTACACCTTGCGCAGCGCGCCGGGATGCTGGCGGATAAGCCCGTCCCAGCGGCCGATGTCGCGCACCGTGAACTCGAACGGGTCCATAGGGCCGGAGACGTAGCCCAGCGTCAGGTTCACCGCCGTCAGGCCGGACTGGCGCACATCGGCCAGGGCGCGGGCGTCCACCTTGGCCTGCGGCGTGTCCGGCAGCCGGGCCGCCGCCGACTGCGGGTCCAGCGCGGCATCCACCTCGATGTTGGGGTTGGAGAAGCCGCCCAGGAAATTGATGACAGGCGCACGCATGGGGGTCTCCGCGACAAGCTTACCGGCAAGGGTTCCGGCAGAGGCGTCGGGGGCGCGACTGCGCGCCCGTACCGGGCCGGCGGCCAGCCCGCCGCCCAAGCTCGCCATTGCCCCCGCCAGCACGGCGCGGCGATCCATCATCATCATCCGGTCCCCATTTCCCACCGGGCGCCCGCCCTGCCGCCGGGTCGCCACCCTCACGATTGCGCAAAGCCTGGGAAAAAGGAAGGACGGCGTGACCCCTTTCACAGCACACCACTCCGCCGCCCGGCCACCGTTTGTCATCGGCGCCAGACTGTGCCTTGATGACGGACGCCGCCTGCGGCCACCGGAAGGGAGGTGCACGAATGTCCAAACCGGCCCTGCGGGTCCTGATCATCGGCGGCTACGGCACCTTCGGCGGCCGAATCGCCACCCTGCTGGCGGATGAGCCGGGCCTGACCCTGGTCATCGCCGGCCGATCGGCGGGCAAGGCCGCCGCCTTTTGCGCGGCCCTGGGGCGGGCGCGCGGCGCCACCCGGCTGTCGGCCCTGGCCTTCGACCGCGACGGCGACCTGACGCCCCAACTGTCGGCCGCCGCGCCCGACCTGGTGATTGATGCCACCGGCCCCTTCCAGGTCTACGGCGACGCGCCCTACCGCGTAGTGCAGGCCTGCCTGGACCTGGGCCTGCCCTATTTGGACCTGGCGGACGGCGCCGACTTCGTCATGGGCATCCAGGCCTTTGACGGGGCCGCCCGCGCGCGCGGCATTCCCGTGCTGTCGGGGGTCAGCAGCTTCCCCGTGCTGACGGCGGCGGCGGCGCGCCATCTGACCCAGGGCTGGACGGCGGTGACGGGCCTCATGGCCGGGGTCGCCCCCTCCCCCTACGCCGTGGTGGGCGCCAACGTGCTGCGCGCCATCGCCAGCTATGCCGGGCGGCCCGTGCCCCTGATGCGCGACGGCGCCTGGACCCAGGGCCAGGCCATGACGGAGGTGCGGCGCCGCACCATCGCCCCGCCGGGCGTGCTGCCCCTGCGCAACACCCGCTTCGCCCTGGTGGAGGTGCCGGACCTGCGGGTGCTGCCGCCCCTGTGGCCGGGCTTGCGCGACATCTGGGTGGGGGCCGGCACGCGGCCGGAA
Organism: Nitrospirillum amazonense; assembly: GCF_007828035.1. Lineage (GTDB taxonomy): Bacteria > Pseudomonadota > Alphaproteobacteria > Azospirillales > Azospirillaceae > Nitrospirillum > Nitrospirillum amazonense. The sequence continues at coordinate 182,303 of NZ_VITV01000009.1, forward strand.
AGCGTGCACCGGGTCATGACCACGCTGGCCTGGCTGGTGCGGCTGAGGATACTGCCCAGCCTGCTGCCTCTGGCGCCCCTGTTCCACTGGGGCGCCGGTATCTTCCGCTGGGGGGAACATCGCGGCGGCATGGTCGTCGAGGTCACGGGCCGCGACGCCCAGGACCAGCCCGCCAGCCGGTCCTGGCACATGGTGGCGGAGGGGGACGACGGTCCCTACATTCCCGCCATGCCGGCCGCTGCCCTGGTGCGCCGTTGGTTGGCGGGATCACCCCCGCCCCCGGGCGCCCGCGCCGCCGTCACCGACCTGGAATTGGCGGACTATCAGCCCCTGTTCGCCCCCCGCGAGATCCACACCGGCGTGCGCGATACCTCCGGACCGGAGGCGGCCCTGTTCGCCCAGGTGATGGGGCGCGAGGCCTGGGATCGGCAACCCGCCGCCTGGCGCGCCCTTCATACCCTGCCGGCCGATGGACCGGCCACCTGGCGCGGCCGCGCCGCCGTCACCCGGGGGCGGAGCCCGCTGGCCGGCCTGGCCGCGCTGGTGGTGGGCTTTCCGCCCAGCGGCACCGACGTGCCCGTTACCGTCACCCTGAGCCGCACCGCAGGGGACGGCGAGCTGTGGGCGCGCGACTTCGCCGGCCGCCGCTTTGCCAGCCGGCAAAGCCTGGGCCGGGGCCGCAACGAGCATCTGGTGGTGGAGAGCTTCGACCCCGCCGCCTTCGCCATGGCCCTGGTGGCCGACGCCGACGGCGTGACCCTGGTCTTGCGCCGCTGGACCCTGTTCGGCCTGCCCCTGCCCCTGTGGCTGGCACCGCGCAGCGACGCCGCCGAGACGGTGGCGCCCGCGCCGGGCGGCGACCGCTTCCACTTCGACGTCCGCCTCAGCCACCCGCTGGCCGGGCTGATCGTGCATTACCGGGGGTGGCTGGACCGGGGATGGCTGGGGCCCGACTGATCACGCCGCCCCCTGCAACCTCACCGCACTGTCGGTGATGGCCTGCGCCAGGGCCGCCGCCGGGCCGCGCCCCGTGGCGCCGGGGCCGGCCAGGACGAATTCCACATCCACCAGGGGCGGCAGGTGGGGCACCTCCGCCATACCGCTGGGCAGCATGGCGCGGGGCTGAACGGTGACGCCCAGGCCGGCCAACGCTGCGGCGCGCAGGCCGCTGAGACTGCCGCTGACGCAGGCGATGCGCCAGGGACGGCCGTGGCGCTCCAGGCTTTCCAACGCCACGGAGCGGCTGATGCTGGGCGGGGTGTATAGCACCAGGGGCACGGGCTTGGCGGGATCCAGCACCTCCCCCTCCCGCCCCGCCCAGACGAAGCGGTCGCGCCACAGCGGGCGGCCCAGGGTGTCACCCGGCCGGCGCTTGGCCAGCACCAAATCCAGCTCGCCCGCGTCCAGCTTCTGGTAGAGGAAGCCGCTGAGGCCCACGGTCAGCTCCAGGTCCACCGCCGGGTGGCGGCGCACGAAGGCGGCCAGCACGTCGGACAGATGGGAGATGACGAAGTCCTCACCCGCGCCCAGCCGCACCCGGCCGCGCAGGTCGGCGCCAGCGAAGTGCTGCCGCGCCCGTTCCTCCAGCTCCAGCATGCCGCGGGCGAATTCCACCAGCGCCTCGCCATCCGCCGTCAGGCGCACGGTGTGGGTGTCACGCACGAACAGGCGACGGCCCACCGCGTCCTCCAGCCGGCCGATCTGCTGGCTGACTGTGGACTGGCGCAGGCCCAGCCGGCGGCCGGCCTCGGTAAACCCTTGGGCGCGCGCCACTTCCATGAAAGTGCGCAACAGCGTGGTATCCAACATACCCATCCCCGACGACGATACGGCCATTCACGAATATGATTACAATAACAATTGTAAGCAGTCTTCAAGATGGACCGTCCAGCACTTTATGATGGTGCGTCATCTTGTTCCGCCCCTTGCCCCCGCCCCCTCGCCCGTACAAGGTTGTCAGCCCATGTCCGTCCCCGCCGCAACCGCCCCCACCACAACCGCTCCTGGCCCGTCCATGCCTTCTTCCCGGAAGCCTTCCACGGTCTTGCTGTGGCTGGCGCGCCTGAAGCCCGACACCTTCACCCTGCTGCTGGTGGGCACGGTGGTGCTGGCCTCGTTCCTGCCGGCCAAGGGCGGCATGATCGGCGTGGCCAACGGGGCCACGGACGTGGCCGTCTTCCTGCTGTTCTTCCTCTATGGCGCCCGCCTGTCGCGCGAGGCGGTGATCGGCGGACTGACGCAGTGGCGGCTGCACCTGCTGGTGACGCTGTGCACCTTCGCCCTGTTCCCCCTGGTGGGGCTGGCGCTGAAGCCGCTGGTGAACCTGGATATCCTGACGCCCGACCTGTACCTGGGCGTGCTGTTCCTCTGCACCCTGCCGTCCACGGTGCAGTCGTCCATCGCCTTCACCTCCATCGCCGGCGGCAATGTGGCGGCGGCCATCTGCAGCGCCTCGGCCAGCAACCTGCTGGGCATGGTGGTCACGCCCCTGCTGGTAGGCCTGCTGCTGGCCAAGGCGGGCGCCGGCTTTTCGGCCGACGCGCTCACCTCCGTCTTCGTGCAGCTGCTGCTGCCCTTCGTGTTGGGCCAGCTGCTGCGGTCCCGCATCGGGGATTGGGTGGCGCGCAACAAGAAGGTGCTGGGCCCGGTGGACCGCGCCAGCATCCTGCTGGTGGTCTATGGCGCCTTCAGCCACGCGGTGAACGAGGGCATCTGGCACCAGCTGGACGTGGCCAGCCTGCTGAAGGTGGTGCTGGTGGATGGCGGCCTGCTGGCCCTGATCCTGGTGCTGACCACCGTCATCAGCCGCCGCCTGCACCTGTCGCGGGCCGATGAGATCGCCGTGGTGTTCTGCGGCTCGAAGAAAAGCCTGGTCAGCGGCATTCCCATGGCCAACGTGCTGTTCGCCGGCCACGCCGTGGGCATGATCGTCCTGCCCCTGATGCTGTTCCACCAGATCCAGCTGATGGTCTGCGCCGTGCTGGCCCGGCGCTATGCCGGCAGCCATCCCCCGGGGTATGTGGCGGCGGAATAACCAAGCCTTCCCGAGAGATGCCCCGCCGGCGCCTGAGGTAGGGGAAAAGCTAACACTCCGGCAGGTTCACCGCCAGGCCACCCAGGGACGTCTCCTTGTACAGGTCCTTCATGTCGGCGCCGGTGCGCCGCATGGTCTCGATCACCCGGTCCAGGCTGACCTTGTGCGTGCCGTCGCCCATCAGGGCCAGACGGGCGGCGTCGATGGCCTTGATGGCGCCCATGGCGTTGCGCTCGATGCAGGGGATCTGCACCAGGCCCTTGATGGGGTCGCAGGTCAGGCCCAGGTTGTGCTCCATCCCGATCTCGGCCGCGTTCTCGATCTGGGCGTTGGTGCCGCCCATGGCGGCGGTCAGGCCGGCGGCGGCCATGGAGCAGGCCACCCCCACCTCGCCCTGGCAGCCGACCTCGGCCGCTGAGATGCTGGCGTTGCGCTTGTACAGGCCGCCGATGGCGGCGGCCGTCAGCAGGAAGATGTGCAGGCGGCGGCGGTCGGGGTCGTGGAAGCGCTCGTAATAGCGCAGGACCGCCGGGATGATGCCGGCCGCCCCATTGGTGGGGGAAGTGACGACCTTGCCGCCGGCCGCGTTCTCCTCATTCACCGCCAGGGCCCACAGGTTCACCCAGTCCATGACCGACAGCGGGTCGCGCAGCATGCGTTCCTGCCGCTGCAGCAGCTGGGCGTGGATCTTGGCCGCGCGGCGCGGCACGTCCAGCCCGCCGGGCAGGATGCCGGTCTCGCGCATGCCACGGTCGATGCAGGCGTCCATGGTGCCCAGGATGCGGTCCAGGCCCTGGTCGATTTCCGCGTCCGTGCGGCCGGCGCGCTCATTCTCGCGCATCAGTTCGGCGATGGTCAGGCCGGCCTTGGCCGCCATGTCCAGCAACTCGTCGGCGTTGGCGAAATCATAGGGCACGGCCGGGCCCGGGTTGGCGGGGGCGTTGGCCCGCGCCTCATCCTCATCCAGCACGAAGCCGCCGCCGACGGAGTAGTAGGTCCCGCGTGTCAGCTCCGCGCCCGCCGCGTCGAAGGCCACGAAGGTGATGGCGTTGGGGTGGAAGGGCAGCTGGCTGCCGCCTTCCCAGCGGATGTCGCGGTCGGCGTCGAAGTTGATCTCGTGGCCATCAATGCCATTCAGCGGCAGGCGCCGGCTGGTCAGGACGCGGGCGACCAGGGCGGCGCAGGCGTCGGGATCGGCATCCGCCGGCATCTGGCCAGTCAGGCCGATGATGGCGGCGGTGTCGGTGGCGTGGCCCCGGCCGGTCAGCGCCAAGGAACCGTAGAGCTGCACTTCCACCCGCGCCACAGCGGCCAGGCGCCCACCCTGGGCCACGCGCCGGACAAAGCGGCAGGCGGCCGTCATGGGCCCCATGGTGTGGGAGCTGGAAGGGCCGACGCCCACCTTGAACAGTTCGAAGACGCTGATGCTCATGCCCGTAACCCTATTCCCGCGCGGGCCCGTCCCGCCGGCAACCCTGCGCGGGCATCCACGGGCGCTCAACCGCCAGGCGCCTTGATACAAGGTTCGCGGGATGCCCGCCACAGGCATCGCCACATCATATTATTTGATATTGCTTAAAATGAAGCGGGCCCGGAAAGGTCATGCTTCCCGGGCCCGCCGTCAGGGGTAAGGCTGTCGTCTCCGACCAACCAAGGTGTTCCAGAGGCGTCGCGGACCCCGGATCAGAACGTCTTGGTCACGCCGAAGTAAAAGCCGCGGCGCGGGCCATATTGCGGGGCGCCCACACCGACCCCCGTTCCGTCACGGATCTCATACTTCTCATCGAACAGGTTGATGACGTCGAAGCGCACGTCCATCAGGCCCACGGTCGGCAGGTCCAGGGTCTGGACCACGCCCAGGTTGACCTGGACGTACCCCGGCAGGGCGGCGCCATTGGGCGTGGCACCGTCGGAGCGCAGGCCCGAGCCGTAGATCAGGTCGGTGGTCAGCAGCGTCCTGTCGATGCGGTAGCTGGCGCCGGCTGAGGCAGTGAAGCGCTGGTCGTGGTCCACCGGGATGAAGTGGTTGGAGATGTAGTCCAGGTCATCCTGGCTGAAACTGAACTGGCTGGAGACGATCTTCTTGCCCTCCGCCTTCGACACCGCGAAGTTGGCGTAGGATTGGAAGTTGTCCACCGCGTAGGTCAGCGACAGCTCAATGCCCTTCTGCGTGCCTTCGTCATAGTTGAAGGGCGTCAGGATGATGGGCGCGCCGAACTGGCCCTCATCCAGCATGTTCTTGGACTTCTTGTAATAACCGTCCAGGCCCACGGTCAGGGCGTCGGTCAGCTTCTGTTCGATGCCGACGTCGAAATAATTGGCGCGTTCGGCCTTGGGCGCGTCGTTGATGCTGCTGGCGGCGGCGGCGCTGGTGCCGGCGTACTTGGCGACGGCCGTGTTGGACACCAGCTCGAACGGCGGCGGGGTGAAGTAACGGGAATAGCCGGCGTGCACCGTCGTGCCCGGCGTCGCCTGCCACACCAGGTTCACGCGCGGGCTGAACTGGCTTTCGCTGTCGAACTGCTGGAAGCTGTCGAAGCGGCCGCCGAAGTTCAGGGTCCAATCCGGCGCGAACTTCCATTCGTCCTGCAGGTAAACGCTTTCGCTGTACCCGGTCTTGCCGAAGGTGTCGCGCACCGTGGTCGGGCTGCCGCCGATCTGGTTGCCGGCGTCGTCCACCGGAAACACCTGGGAATTGGTGATGCCGGAGGAGCGTTCGACCTGCAGCAGCAGGCCGGCGCGCAAGGTGTGCTGGTCGTTGACCACCCAGCTGCCGTCCGTCTGCCAGCCGCCGGCGATGGAGCGGCGGTAGGCTTCCTGCGAAATGCCGTTGTACAGCAGGTCGGGCACCGGGTCGGGCTTGAACCACAGGCTGGAATAGCGGCCGTAGACGGACGACTGGATGGTCACCGCGTCCAGCGCCTTGAGGTATGTCGCGGCGGCGTAGTGGGTGATTTCCCGCTGGTCCTCGTCGATCCTGTCGCTGGGATAGTCGGTCTGGCCATTGAAATTATAGCCCAGGCTGGGCGACTGGCCGGAGCGGGTGGGGATTTGGAACTGCCCGCGCTCCGTCCCCGCCATCAGGCTGACCTGGGTGTCGGGGTCCAGGATATCCTGCAGGAAGACGAAGCCGCGGCCGTTTTCCGTCCGGTCGTGGTTGGGCTTGCCGCTGCCATCGGGGCTCTCGATGCCCACGCCGCTGGTCTTGAAGTCGCCCGAGGCGAAGTAGTTCAGGTTGCCGGAGGAACCGGAAATGTCGAAGCTGGTCTGCAGCGTGTCGTAGCTGCCGCCGTAGACGCTGATGTCGCCACCGTTGTCGAAGGCGCCGGACTTGGTCTGGATGTCGATGATACCGGCGGTGCGCAGGCCGTATTGCGCCGGCAGGGCACCGGTCACCAGGCTGACGCTGTGGGCGAAACGGGGGCTGAGCGTCTGGCCGAAGCCGCTGATGCCTTCCGGCAGGATGACGCCGTTGATGCGATATTGGACGTTGGCGTGCTCACCCCGGATGTGCAGCTGGCCGAAGCTGTCCTGCGCCACGCCCGGCGCCTGCAGGATCACCTGGTTCAGGCCATTGTTCACGCCGCCGGGCTGCGCCTCCAGCGCACTTTCGTCCAGCTTGTAAGTGGAGGCGCCCAGGTCGGGCTGGATGCTGTTGCGCGCGTCCAGCAGACGCTTGGCGGTGATGACGATCTCCGGCACCGGGCCGCTGGCGGAACTGTTGCCCAGCTGGCCGCTGGCGCCGGCCGGTTCCGCCGCCGCGTCACCCGCTGGATTGTCCGCCGCCTGGGCCACCGTGCTGACCGACCCCAACAGAATGGCGCCCATCACGCCGGCGCGCCCCACCTTGAAAGCCATACCTTCCCACCTTTCGTGAAGGCCGCCCCAGCGCGGGCGGCCCCTGTTCCCTTCATGCCGCCGCCTTGGACCCAGGCCAACCGCCCCCGTTGCCGCACCCAGGGACGGGCGCGGCCGGCGAGAGCGGCTGGGTGGGCTGGAGACAGGACCCGAACTGCCAAGTTTTCGTTATGTTATAGTATAACGTGGTTCGGTTCTAACCCGCCTCCCCGGGTGCGTCAACGGGAAAGCGCAGGTGCAGCAAAAGACAGAAGGTCGCAGGCGGACAGCCCGGTTGCGGCGTGGCGCCAGGGGCGGGCACGGCCCCACCGTCCCTCAGGACGCCACGGCGTCGGGGACCAGCTCGTACACCCGGCGCCAGTCGCCGGCGCCCACGGCGGCGATGGTGCCGGCCAGCAGGCGGGCCCGGTCCGCGTCCCCCTCGGCACAGGCGGTGTCCAGCGTGCGGGCCAGGGCCTGCAGGCGGCCCAGCCCGGCGCTGCCGGCGGTGGCGATCAGGTCGTGCGCCTCACGCTTCAGGCCGCCCACGTCGCCGGCGGCGGCCTGGGTGCCGATGCGGTCCACCCGCGCCAAGCCGTTGGTCACCATCTCCTGCACCAGGACGCGGAACTGCGGCACCGGCACCAGGGCCGAGAGACGGCCCAGCACGGTGGGGTCGAAGATGGACGCGTCCGGCTGGGGAGCCGTCACGGCAGGCGCGGGCGGCGGGACCACGGGCGCCTCGACCGGGGGCGTCCTGTCGCGGCCCAGCCAGAAGGCCACGCGCTCCAGCAACTGGCCGTGGTCGAAGGGCTTCACCAGATGGTCGTCCATACCGGCGGCCAGATGGTCGTCGGCCCGGTCGGACAGGCTGTGCGCGGTAAGGGCGATGACCGGCACCCGCCGGCCGGTGCCGGCCTCCGCCGCGCGCAGGCGGCGCGTCGCCTCCAGCCCGTTCATCACCGGCATCTGCATGTCCATCAGCACTAGGTCGATGGGGCCGCCGGCGTCGCCCTCTTCGGCCAGGATGTCCAGCGCCTCTTGGCCATTATGGGCCAGACGCACGCTGTAGCCGGCGCGGCGCAACAGCAGCAGGGCCACCTGCTGGTTCACCGCGTTGTCCTCCACCAGCAGGATGCGGCCGGCGGCGCGCCTGTCCCCGTGTATGCCCCCAGGGACAGAGCCATCGCCGAAGGTGGGGGCGTCAGGGGCCAGGTCCAGCACCGCGGCCGCGTCCAGCGCCAGCCGGGCGGCCTCCTCGGCGCTGGCCGGCACCAGGGGGATGGTGAACCAGAAACGGCTGCCCGCCCCTTCATGACTATCGACGCCGATGTGCCCGCCCATCAGCTCCACCAGGTCGCGGCAGATGGCGAGGCCCAGGCCGGTACCGCCATAACGGCGCGAGATGGTCTCATCCGCCTGGACATAGCGTTCGAACAGGCGGCCGGCCTGGGCGGGCGATAGCCCCACGCCGGTGTCGGTGACGGAGAAGCACAGCAAGCCTGCCTCCTCACCCACCGCCGGCGCCACGGTGATGGTGACGCCGCCGCTATCGGTGAAGCGCAGGGCGTTGCTGACCAGGTTCAGCAGGATCTGGCGCAAACGGGCCGGGTCGCCGCGATAGGCGGGCCGCAGGGCCGGGTCCAGCGCCACCGTCAGCGTCAAGCCCTTCTGCTGGGCACTGGGCAGCATCAGGCGGCGCACCCCGTCCACCAGATCCTCCAGATTGAAGGCCAATTCCTCCAACTCCAGCTTGCCCGCCTCGATCTTGGAAACGTCCAGGATGTCGTTGGCGATGGTCAGCAGGGATTGCCCGCTCTGTTGCAGGGTGCGCACCTGGGGCCTCACCTCGGGCGGCAAGGGGCCGGCCAGCAGCAGCTGGGCGATGCCCAGGATGCCGTTCAAGGGCGTGCGCACCTCGTGGCTCATGGCCGCCAGGAAATTGGACTTGGCCTGGTTGGCGGCCTGGGCCACGGCACGGGCACGGTCCCGTTCCTCCGCCAAGGCTGCCAGCGACGCCGCCTGGCCTTCCAGGCGAATCTGGTCGTCCATCAGGCGGAGGTTGGCGGCGGCCAGCGCCGCCGTGCGGTCTTCCACCCGCTTTTCCAGGGTGGCGTTGGCCTGGGCCAGTTCACCGGCCTGCGCCCGCACGGTGGCGAAGGCGGTACGCAGGCTGTCGGCCAGGGACACGATCTCACGATCCCCCGCCACGGCAGGCAATGTCGCGAGCGGATCCTCCTGGTCCCCGGTCTCGGGAATGGGCCGCAGGCGCAGGCGTTCGGCGGCGCGGGTCAGGCGCACGATGGGGGCCGCCAGCTGCCCGGCGGCGAACCAGCCCAGCAGCAGCGCCAGCAAGGTGATGCCGCTGCCGGCATAGGCGACCAAGCGCCGCAACTCCCGCACCGGGGCCAGGGCCACCGCGGCAGGCTGGCGCGCCACGATCCACCAGCCCAGGCCCGGATAGTCGCGATAGCCCCTGCTCTGGCTGACACCGACGAGGAAATCGCCCGGCTTGCCGTCCGGCCAGGTGACGGTGGGCTCACCGCCGGGACCCCGGGCCACCGTCAGTTCCCGGCCCAGGAAGGGCTCCGGCCCCAGCAGCACGGTGCCGCCCTGGGACAGCACCAGCACCTGCACGCCGGAGCGCTCCGCCGTGGCGCCCAGGACGGACCGCGTCACCTCCACCGCCCAGGACCAGCTGAGATGGGCACCCAGCACACCCTGCACCGCGCCCGTCTCATCATGCACGGCAGCGGCGACATCGACGAAGCGCAGGGGGTCGGCCCCTGGCGCCGCCAGCACCTTTTGCAGCAGCTTGGCCTCGTGCACGTCGCCGGCATAGGAACCCTGGTCGCGCGCGGCGGCGAACCAGGGGCGCTGGGACACGTCCACCCCCTCCAGCACGCGGTCGGCGGACACCATGACCCGCCCGCCGGGGTCGGCGAAGCCGATCCAGGCGTAAGAGGGGAAGGTTTGCTTCAGCCGGTCCAGCCAGCGGCGCTGCCGCGCCTCATCCGCACCGACCTTGAAGACGCTGTTGAGGGAGGCGGCAACCTGCACGTCGCGCCAGCGCTCGAACATGCCCCGGTCCAGCTTGTCGCCCGTCTGGAAGGCGATATCGGCCATCTGGCGGGCGATATCGGTGCGTACCCGGTCTGCCGCCAAGTCGCCAATGACCATGGCCGCCGCCAGCGTGGCCATGGCGACCAGCACACCGAAGGTCAAGGCGAGGCGTAGGCGTAGCGACATCCAACCGGCGCTGAGGTTCGGGCCCGAGGCCGCCACAATAACCCGGCGCGCGATCACGATATATAGATACCGGAGGAGAGGGCACGGGCGCGCCGCGCGGCGGGCGGCACCGCCCGAGATGACCCTGCGGCGGGATGCGCCCCCGCCGTCCGCGCAGTGGTCAAACGGGCGCGGCCGCACTAGGATCGCGCGCGATTCCAACCCCGCGCCCCGGCATCCAGGCCGACAGGGGCGCGCCGCAACCCTTCAGGTGCCCGGTGGACCTCACCCCTTCCGATCTCGCCCCCGCCAACGTCCTCGATGACGCGACCATCCCGGAACTGCCCAAGCACTACCGGGGGAAGGTGCGCGACAACTACGACCTGGCGGACGGCCGGCGCATCATCATCGCGTCCGACCGGCTCAGCGCCTTCGACCGCATCCTGACGGCGGTGCCGCACAAGGGCGCCGTGCTGACCCAGACGGCGCGCTATTGGTTCGAGGCCACCCGCGACCTGTGCCCCAACCATGTGATCGACTATCCCGATCCCAACGTGGTGGTGGCCAAGCGCCTGGACATCCTGCCGGTCGAGGTGGTGGTGCGCGACTATCTGGCCGGCACCACCAGCACCTCCATCCTGTCCATGTACAAAAAGGGGGAGCGCACGATGTACGGCGTGACCCTGCCGGACGGCTTGGCGCCCAACCAGAAGCTGCCCGAAGCCATCATCACCCCCACCAGCAAGGCCTTCGACGGCGGCCATGACGAGCCGCTGACCCCGGCGGAGATCGTGGAGCGCAAGCTGCTGACCGCCGCCCAGTGGGAAGAGCTGTCGGCCAAGGCGCTGGCCCTGTTCGCCCGCGGTCGCGAGCTGGCGGCCAAGCGCGGCCTGATCCTGGTGGACACGAAGTATGAGTTCGGCCTGGACCAGGACGGCAACATCATCCTGGCCGACGAGATCCACACGCCGGACAGCAGCCGCTACTGGTTCGCCGAAACCTACCCCACCAAATTCGAGGCGGGGGAGCGGCCGGAGAGCTTCGATAAGGACTTCGTGCGCAGCTGGGTGGTGGCGCGCTGCGACCCCTACACCGACGACGTGCCGGAGATCCCGGGCGACGTGGTGCTGCAGGCGGCCGCCATCTACATCCAGGCCTATGAAATGATCACGGGCGAGACCTATGTGCCCGCCCGCGACCCGGACGGGGTGCTGGCCCGCATCCGCCGCAACCTTTCCCGATACTTCTAAGCCGGAACCGCCGCCATCATGACCGCGACCGCCAAAATCCTGCTGCTGGGCTCGGGCGAGCTGGGCCGGGAGTTCGTCATCTCCGCCAAGCGCTACGGCGCCCATGTCGTGGCCTGCGACGCCTATGCCGGCGCGCCGGCCATGCAGGTGGCCGACGAGTCCGAGGTGTTCTCCATGCTGGACGGGGAGGCGCTGAAGGCCGCCATCCTGCGCCACAAGCCGGACTATATCGTGCCGGAGGTGGAGGCCATCCGCACCGAGGTGCTGCAGGAGATGGAGGCCGCCGGCCACACCGTGGTCCCCAGCGCCCGCGCCACCTACATGACCATGAACCGCGACCGCATCCGTGAGGTGGCGGCCACGGAACTGGGCCTGCGCACCTCGCGCTACCGCTATGCCGAGAGCCTGGACGAGGTGAAGGCGGGGGCGGCGCACACCGGCCTGCCCTGCGTGATCAAGCCGGTCATGTCCTCGTCCGGCAAGGGACAGAGCACGGTGCGCACGGCGGACGAGCTGGAGGCCGCGTGGAACTACGCCGTGGCCAACATGCGCGGCGACCGCCGCAAGGTGATCGTCGAGGAGTTCATCGCCTTCGACTATGAGATCACCCTGCTGACCGTGCGCACGCGGGACGGCGTGGTGTTCTGCGAGCCTATCGGCCATCGTCAGGAACGTGGCGACTACCAGGAATCATGGCAGCCCGTGCCCATGGACGCCAAGGCCCTGGCCGCCGCCCGCGACATGGCGGAGAAGGTGGTGGACAACCTGGGCGGCTACGGCCTGTTCGGGGTGGAGTTCTTCGTGGCCGGCGACGACGTGGTGTTCAGCGAGCTGTCGCCCCGCCCGCACGACACCGGCATGGTGACGCTGATGTCGCAGAACCTGTCGGAATTCGACCTGCACGCCCGCGCCATCCTGGGCCTGCCCATTCCCCGCATCACCCTGCGCGGCCCCACCGCCAGCGCCGTCATCCTGGCCAGCCAGGACTCCAGCCACTTCGGCGTGGAAGGGTTGGCCGACGCCCTGGCCCTGGGCACGGCCGAGCATGACGTGGAGGTGCGCATCTTCAACAAGCCCACCACCCGGCCCTATCGCCGCATGGGCGTGGCCCTGGCCGAAGGCGCCACGGCCGACGAGGCCCGCGCCCTGGCCAAGCGGGTGGCCGACACGGTGTGGCTGAGCTACCGCGACTAAGGCCGTGAACGCCGCCGCCCTAGACCTGTTCCTGCGCGGCGGCGTGGTCAGCCTGCTGGTCCTGCTGGCCGGCCGGCTGCTGGCGGAATACCCCCGGGTGAATGCCGCCCGGCTGGGCGCCCTGTTCGCCATGGGCAGTGCTGCCTACACCCTGTGCACCCTGGCCGGCGTGCATGCCTGGGCCGGGGTTCGCGCGGCGCCACTGACGGGGCTGGCCACGGCCAACAGCTTCGTTTTCTGGCTGTTCGCCTGCAGCCTGTTCGACGACGCCTTCCGCCCCCGCGCCTGGCACGGATTGGTCTGGCTGGCGCTGGCGGCCACGGGCATCACCCAAGGCCTGGTGCTGGTGCCGGGCCACCATGCGGCGGCCCGTCCCCTGGGCCTGGTGCTGGACCTGCAGCCCCTGCTCTGGGCTGGCCTGGCCGCCTGGCAGTCCATGGCCACGGCCGCCGCCGACTTGGTGGAGCCGCGCCGCCGCCTGCGGCTGTTCATCGTGGCCGCAGCGGCCATGCATTCCATCGTCACGGCGCTGGCCACCCTGGCGGGCCCTTCCTCGACGGGGCGGGAACAGGCTGCGGGCGCCAGCGGCAACCTGCTGGACGCCGCCGGCCTGCTGACCATCGCCGGTGTCATCGCGTGGTCGCTGCTGCGCGTGGGCGGCGGTCAGGCCCTGTTCCACGATCCGTGCCCCCCTGTTCCTGCCGCGCCGCCGGCACCGGAGTCCGAGCCCGCCGCCCTCGATCCCATCTGGGTGACGGCGCTGGAGCGCGCCATGCGTCTGGACCGCGCCTATCGCCGCGACGGCCTGACCATCGGTCAACTGGCGGTGGATCTGGGCCTGCCCGAGTATCGTCTGCGCCGGCTGATCAACCAGGGCCTGGGCCATCGCAACTTCAACGCCTTCCTCAACCACTACCGCCTGGCGGAGGCCAAGGCCGCGCTGGCCGATCCGGCACAGGCCGAGGTGCCCATCCTGACCATCGCGCTGGACGCGGGCTTCGGCTCCCTGGGTCCGTTCAACCGCGCCTTCAAGGCGGACACCGGCCTGACACCCGGCGACTATCGCCGCCAGGCCCTGGCCGAACCGTCGAAAAGTGTGGTAGCGGCTAGCCGGATTTCAAATCCGGCATGATCGCGCGGGACCGGAGCGTCAAGACTGGCGGCCTCTCCCCCAGCGTTGAGCGCCGCCCATGCCGCCCCGTCTGCTATCCGCCCTGCTGCTACCCCTGGCCCTGACCGCTTGCGACGGTGCCCGCCGCGCCGTGTCGGTGCCGGCCCATTTCACCAGCCACCAGATCTGCTCCGCCGTGTTCGTCGGCGGGTTGGACGCCGCCACCTTCTTCGCCCAGGGCGTCGCCCCGCAGATGCGGCCGGGGGGCGCCCTGACCCGCTATCAGGTCGATTACGACACCGGGACCGTCACCGTGCGGTTCGCCGGCCTGGTGAAGAGCAAGGCGGTATACGAAGGGCCGGCCGGCTGCCGCGTGCTGACGGCGGAGGATCCGCCGCCCGGGCCCCGCATCGCCCTGCCGCCGCCGACCCCGGCCCTGCTGCCGCCCATCGCCGGACCTGACGTGGTGGCGCCCGCCGATCCCACCTTGACGGCGGCGTTGGACCGGGCCTTCGCCGAGCCGGATAAGGCCCCCCACCGCTGGACCAAGGCGGTCGTCATCCTGCACGATGGAAAGGTGGTGGCGGAGCGGTATGCCCCCGGCGTGGGTGTCGACACGCCTTTGATCGGATGGTCCATGACCAAGTCGGTCACCAACGCGCTGATCGGCATCCTGGTACGGCAGGGCAAGCTGACGGTGGACCAGCGCCTGGACGTGCCGGCTTGGGACCATGATGCGCGCCGGGACATCACCGTGGACGGCCTGCTGCGTATGACCAGCGGGTTGGACTTCGGCCAATCCCTGACCGCCGACTGGACCAGCATGGCCGACCCGACCACGCAGATGGTTTATGCCCGCGCCGACATGGCGGCGATGGTGGAGGCCGCGCCAGCCAAAGCGCCGCCCGGCCAGGTCTGGACCTACAGCAACGGCAACACCCTGCTGCTGTCCCGCCTGATCAAGCAACGGACGGGCGGAAGCGGCTCGGAAGTCCTGGCCTTCGCCCACCGTGAGCTGTTCGACCCCCTGGGCATGGAGCATGCCACGCTGGAACTGGACGCCACCGGCACACCCATCGGATCCAGCCATATGTGGGCCACAGCGCGGGATTGGGCGCGCTTCGGCCAGCTGTTCCTGGATGATGGCGTGGTGGGCGGCCGGCGCGTGCTGCCCGAGGGCTGGGTGGACTATTCCGCCCGCCTGACGCCGGGGTCGGAGGATTTCGGCTATGGCGCCGGCTTCTGGACCAACCGGGCCGGCCCTGCGAACAATGGGGGCGCCGCTGCCCGGCGGGTGCGCGCCGGCATGCCGGCCGACAGCTTCATGGCCCGCGGCAACCAGGGCCAGTCCATCGTCATCATCCCCAGCGCCCGCCTGGTGATCGTCCGACTGGGCATGTCCTATCAGCCCGAGGGCGACATCCTGGCGCTGGAGCGGCTGGTGGCCGATACGGTAGCGGCCTTCAAATGAGCGCCACTTGTGCCATATGGCAGCTCATCCTATATTAACTGCCATATGGCATTAAGGAGTTCGCCATGGCCCAGGCCCTACCTGCCAGCACGCCCGATGCGGCCGTCCCCGGCGCCGTCACCCAGGCCGAGGGGGCGGCCATGCTGCGCGCCGTCTTCAACCTGTTCCGCCTGTGGGGGGTGGACGACGGCCAGGCCCGCGTGCTGCTGGGCCAGCCCAGCCCGTCCACCTTCTACCGCTGGAAGCGGGGCGACATCGGCAGCCTGCCGTCGGATCTGCTGTGGCGCCTGGGCGATCTGATGGGCATCCACAAGGCCTTGCGCTATCTGTTCATGGAGCCGGAGCGCGCCTATGCCTGGGTGGCCAAGCCCAACGCCGCCTTCCACGGCAAATCGGCGCTGCAGCGCATGCTGGCCGGCGCCCCGTCCGACCTGACCGCCGTGCGCAACTACCTGGATGCGGAGCGCGGCGGGTGGTGACGCCGCCCGACACCCCGCCCACCACCGCCCTGGACTGGCGCCCGGCCTACCGCATCGTCCGCACCATCTACCCGCCCGTCTGGCTGTTCGAGGACATCGCCGACCCGGCCGACTGGGACCTGATCGCCAGCGCGGAAGCCAAGACCAATCCCCGCGTGCGGGATGAGGTGGGCGACCTGTCGCTGGTGCCGGCGGCGCGCCGCCTGTCCGGCCCCGGGGCCAGCCTGGCCATGGGTGCCTTCACCCACACCTCCACCGACCGGCCCAGCCGCTTTTCCGACGGCGGCTTTGGCGTCTGGTACTGCGGCGACCGGTTCGAGGTGGCGCTGATGGAAACCGTCCATCACTTCAGCCGCTTCATGCGCATGACGGATGAGCCGGCGGCCGACGCCCAGTTCCGCGAGCTAACGGCCCGCGTGGCTGGCAGCCTCCACGACGTGCGCGGGGAAGTCTTCCGGGACTGCCTGGCACCGGACGATTGGGCGGCGGGCCAGGCGCTGGGCAAGCGGCTGAAGGCCCAGGGCAGCGACGGCGTGCTGTACCCCAGCGTGCGCTGGCCCCAGGGCCTGGCCGCCGCCCTGTACTACCCCGACCTGATCACCCCGCCCATCCTGCAGGCCCGCACCCTGCGCTATCATTGGGATGGCCGGGGCGCGACCCGCTACATCGTCATCGGCGAGGATGAATGGCGGGCGATGCCGGAGCCCTGAAAGGCAACGGCCGCGCCCCGGGTGGGAGCGCGGCCGTTAACCGTACCGACGGGAATCGCTGGATCAGCGCTCCACGAAGGCCTTTTCGATGACGTAGTGGCCGGGCTCGTTCGAGCTGCCTTCGCTCATGCCGGCCTCTTCGCACAGGTCCTGCAGATCCTTCAGCACGCCGGGGCCGCCGCAGATCATGACGCGGTCCTGGGCCGGGTCGAACGGCTTCTCACCGATGTCGGCGAAGAACTTGCCATTTTTGATCAGGTCGGTCAGGCGGCCTTCGGTGCGGAAGGGCTCACGCGTCACGGTCGGGTAGTAGACCAGCTTGTCGCGCAGCATCTCGCCGATGAATTCGTCATTCGGCAGGTGCTTGGTGATGTCGTCGTAGTAGGCCAGCTCAGCCACGCGGCGCACGGTGTGGGTGACCACCACCTTCTCGAAGCGCTCGTAGACGTCCGGGTCCTTCATCAGGCTCATGAACGGGGCGAGGCCGGTGCCGGAGCCCAGCATATACAGGGTGCGGCCGGGCAGCAGGTTGTCCAGCAGCAGGGTGCCGGTGGCCTTGCGGCCGTACAGCACCTCATCCCCTTCCTGGATGTGTTGCAGGCGGGAGGTCAGGGGGCCGTTCGGCACCTTGATGCTGAAGAATTCCAGGTGCTCTTCATAATTGGTGCTGGCCATGGAATAGGCGCGCATCAGCGGGCGGCCCTCAACTTCCAGGCCCACCATGGTGAATTCGCCGTTGCGGAAGCGGAAGGACGGGTCGCGGGTCAGCCGGAAGCTGAACAGGTTGTCCGTCCAATGATGGACATGGGTGACCTTGCCGGACAGAAACGCGCTCATCCTCGCTATACCTCTTTCCTGACTCACCGGAAAACATCGCTTTAAGCCGGGGAGAATGGCGGTTTCCCGCCCTTCCGCAAATGCGAAAATACACTGCCCTGGATCGCTGCGACTGCATATCTGGTCGAATAGTCCGGTATTACAAGCCAATCTTGGAAAAAAATTCCCTTCCCCACCGCACGGTGCGGTCAACCAAAGGATGAGGGCGGGAGCGCGACGATGCACCTATCCTAAATGGCCACCCTGTTTGGACAGGGGTTGTTTGCGCTTTCTTTACGGGATGGGCCTCAGAATGCCCTTCCCGATCCTGGGGAGAGGACATGGCCGTGGACACCCACCAATCGATACCACTGCGCGCCGACGCCGGCACGCTGATCGCCGACATCGCCTCCGAGGTCGGGCGCCTGAGCGTCGACATCGCCGATGTGGTCGGCAGCATCCATCAGGTGGACAGCGCCATCGACAACCAGGGCAAGCAGCTGGCCGGCATCCAGGCGGCGACGCGCGACATCGTCGCCAGCAATCGCGCCATCGCCGGCATGGCCCAGGCGACGCAGGCCGTGGCGGCCGGCGCGCGGCGGGACATCGACGCCTCCGCCGGGGAAATCCGCCAGTCGCTGTCCGCCATCGGCGACCTGGTCGCGGCGGTGAACGCCAGCGCGAATGAACTGGGCGGGCTGGAGGGCGCCATGGGCCGGGTGGCCCGCGTGTCCAGCGACATCAACCGCATCGCGGCCCAGACCAACCTGCTGGCCCTGAACGCCACCATCGAGGCGGCGCGCGCCGGCGAAGCCGGCAAGGGCTTCGCCGTCGTCGCCACCGAGGTGAAGGCCCTGGCCCGCCAGACGGCCGAGGCCACCGCCGAGATCGACGCCACGCTGAAGGCCCTGACCGAGCAGGTGCGCCGCCTGACGGCCCGCATGGCGGCGGGGTCGGAACAGGCGGAACGGGTGGGCCGCAGCACCGCCACCATCGGCCAGGCGGTGGAAACGGTGGGCACGGCCGTGGCCCAGGTGGAGGAGAACGCCACCGCCATCGCCGGCGCCACCGGCGATATAGCCCGGCGCTGCGACGGCTTCCAGGAGACGGTGGACGCGCTGCACCGTGACGCGGCATCGTCCGGCACGGCGCTGAAGACCGCGACCACCCATCTGGAC
This sequence comes from Nitrospirillum amazonense, assembly GCF_007828035.1. Lineage (GTDB taxonomy): Bacteria > Pseudomonadota > Alphaproteobacteria > Azospirillales > Azospirillaceae > Nitrospirillum > Nitrospirillum amazonense. The sequence continues at coordinate 200,611 of NZ_VITV01000009.1, forward strand.
CGCACGCTGGAGCGGGCGGAGGCCATCATGATGCTGACCGCCACCTCCGGCTACGCGACGGAGGACACGCCCTTTATCGACCGGGCGCGCGAGGTGGCGGGCCAGATATCGGCCCGCATGGAACAGGCCCTGGCGGCGGGTGAGTTGACCATGGACGACCTGTTCGACACCGACCTCAAGCCCATCGCCGGCAGCAACCCACAACAATACATGACTCGCTACATCCCCTTCCTGGACGCGGCCGTCACCCCCCTGCACGATCCCGTCCTGGCCATGGACCCGCGCATGGTCTTCTGCGCGCCCACCGACCACAACCGCCTGATCCCCTGTCATAATCCGCAGTTCCGCAAGCCCCACGGACCCGACCCGGTGTGGAATGCCGCCAATGGCCGCAACCGCCGCGTTTACGCCGACAAGACGGCCACCGCCGTCAGCCGCAGCACCGCGCCGTTCCTGCTGCAGACCTACCGCCGCGACATGGGCGGCGGCGTCTTCGCCCTGATGAAGGACGCCTCCGCCCCCATCTGGGTGCGCGGGCGGCTGTGGGGCGGCCTGCGGGTCTGCTACCGCGCCTGAGGTTGAGGCCAAACCTATCCCTTTTCGCCGGGCTGCAACACCAGCGTCACAAGACTGGCATACCCTGGGATTAGCATGCGGTTAAACGTGCCTGCCCGGGGGGCGGGTGGCGCGCGGCTGCGGTCCCTAAACCCAAGGGGCGCGGCATTCAGGGGGAATGAAGCGACATGGCGAAGGTCTACCGCGTTCTGTTTCTGTGCCAGTTCAACTCCGCCCGCAGCATCATGGCCGAAGCGCTGATGCGCCATTGGGCCGGCGGCCGGTTCGAAGTGTTCAGCGCCGGGTCCGACCCGCTGCCGGAGTGCAACCCCATCGCCCTGGACCTGCTGACCAAGGCCCGCATTCCCACCGAGGGCCTGCATCCCAAGTCGTGGAACGAATTCGCGGGCCCCGACGTGGCGCCCATGGACTTCATCTTCCACACCTGCGACATGAGCGCCAAGGCGGAGGCGCCCCACTGGCCCGGCCACCCGATGATCGCCCACTGGGGCTTCCCCGACCCGCAGGGGTTCAAAGGGTCGGAGGTGGAGCAGCGGGCCTTGTTCAACCTGCTGTTCGGCATGATCGAGCGCCGGGTGCGCATCTTCTGTTCCCTGCCGGAGCAGAGGCTGGCCCGCCTGACGGCCGAGGCGCTGACGGCGATGCACAGCGAAGAGGGTTGGGCGGCGGCCGGCTGAGCCGGCCCTTCCCCAGCCCTCCCGCCCCGTACCGGACGAGTCCCATGATGCCGCCCGACAGCCAGACGCCGGACATGACCTTGCCCCAGCCGCCGAACGGCACCCGCTACGGCATGGTGAACCGGCGCCTGGGCGTGCTGTTCGTCGGGCGGGTCAACGCCGGCCGCAGCATGATGGCGGAGGCGCTGCTGCGTCATCATGCCGGCCATCGATTCGACGCCCACAGCGCGGGCCTGACCCCTGTGGACCGGCCCAACCCCTACGCCCTGGCCCGCCTGCGGGCGGAGGGCGTCGCGACCGCCGGCCTGGCGCCCAAACCGCTGGAGCGCTTCATGGCGCCGGACGCCCCGCCGGTGGACATCGTCATCACGGTCAGCGAGCTGGCGGCGACGGGCATGGCCGGCGCCTGGCCGGGCCAGCCGGTGACCGCGCACTGGGCCCTGCCCGACCCGGACCCCGCCCTGTATCCGGATGCCGACGCGCCTGAGGTACTGGTGGACGCCATCTTCCAGGATTTGCGGCGGCGGATCGATGTGCTGTCCGTCCTGCCCGCCCACTGCCTGCTGGCGCTGAGCCAGTGGCAGGATGAGGACGACGACGGGCTGCGCACCGCCTGATTTCGCAAGACGGAAAAGCCCGCCAGGCGGATAATTAAGCCGCCAATGGATAAAGCATACCCAGAGCGGACGATAATTCAGCCAGGCATAGCAATCGTTGCATTTTTTCCGGAATTCGCGAAAAGCGAGTGCCGTGTTGTGACACCGCTCACTGGCAGCGGCGTGAGGCACTGCCCATAGTCCGCTGCAATAATGAGGGCCCATGGGATCGGACGGATCGGGTGCGGGGGCATCGGATCGCCGGGGACAGGCCATCGTTTAGGAAAGCGCACCGCTGCCGGCTGTAGCCGCCTGCCCCTGGGGCCTCCTCTGGGGTGAGACGGCGCGGAAGGGTTTGCCCTTCGCATCCGGTGGACAGCCATCGCCCGGTTCATGCCGTGGCGGCGCGTTGCCGCGCGTGTGCGATTTCGAGACCGACACCATCGCCCACCCGGCGGGAATCGTCCCGCCGGCACCCGGGCATTTTGCGCCGAGCGAGACCAAGACCATGGAATCCCAATCGACCGTGACCACCGTGCCGAAACCGGGTGCGCCGCCGACGGGACTGTCGCGCACCGACTACCGGGGGCAGGACGGCCGCCAGCGACCGCCGCGCATCGCCCTGTTCATGATCCTGACGGTGATCGTCCTGGCCATCATCGGCGGCCTGTTCGTGTACTTCGACCGTAGCGTTAGGCCCGTGATGATCGGCCAAATCCTGAAAAAGATGACGCCACCGCCGCCGCCGGTCGCCACCGCCGTGGCCAAGACGGAGGACGTGCCGCAGTTGCTGCCCGCCGTGGGCACGCTGCAGGCCGTCCACCAGGTCACCGTGACGCCCGAGGTGGGCGGGTCCGTGACCAAGATCCTGTTTCAGTCCGGCGCCACGGTGACCGCCGGCACGCCCCTGCTGCAGCTGAACGACAAGCCGCAGCAGGGCGACCTGGCCAACTACAAGGCCCAGGCCAAGGTGGCCGAGCTGGACCTGGCCCGCTATCGCGCCCTGGTGGCCAAGCAGGCGACCTCGCAGCAGACGGTGGACCAGCAGGCGGCCGCCCTGGACCAGGCCAACGCCAACATCGCCAAGACCAACGCCCTGATCGCCCAGCTGCTGGTGCGGGCGCCGTTCGACGGCGTGCTGGGCGTGCGCCAGGTGGATGTGGGCCAGTACGTCAAGGCCGGAGATGCCATCGTCACCCTGACCGACCTGGATGAACTGTACGCCAACTTCACCCTGGCGGAGGGCGAGCGCGGCCGCGTGGCCGTCGGCCAGACCGTGCGCGTGACCGTGGACGCCTTCCCCGGCCGCGTGTTCCAGGGGACCATCACCGCCATCGATCCCCAGATCAGCAGCGACACCCGCACCGTGAAGCTGCAGGCCACCATCCCCAACAAGGATCACGCCCTGCAGCCCGGGATGTTCAGCAACGTCACCGTCGTGCTGCCGGCCACGCCCAACCAAGTCACCCTGCCGGAAACGGCCGTCGATTATTCGCTGTACGGCAACAGCGTCTATGTTGTGCGCCCCACCGTGGACAAGGACGGCAAGCCCGTGAATGGCGAGGACGGCAAGCCTGCCCTTCACGTGGACCGCGTCTTCGTGAAGACCGGTGACCGCGCCGACGGCAAGGTCGTGGTGCTGAGCGGCGTCAACCCGGGCGACCGGGTGGTGGCCGTGGGCCAGAACAAGCTGCAGAACGGCGCGCCCGTGAGCCTGTCGGAGCAGGGCCCCCCGCCCGCCCCGGCCCAGACGCCGCGCCCCTGATCCAGCCATAGACCCGAAATCAGGACCGGCCGCGCCCATGGCGGCGCGCGGCCGGTTCCAGGGGACACCCCGACCATGAAATTCACCGATCTATTCATCAAACGGCCGGTGCTGGCGCTGGTGGTCAGCCTGCTGATCCTGCTGCTGGGCCTGCGGTCGCTGTCGACCCTGCCCATCCGGCAGTATCCCAAGCTGTCGTCCACCACCATCAGCATCACCACCGTCTATCCCGGCGCCACGGCCGACCTGATGCAAGGGTTCATCACCACCCCCATCGAGCAGGCGGTGGCCAGCGCCGACGGCATCGACTACATGACCAGCAACTCCGTCCAGGGGCAAAGCACGGTCACGGTCTACGTCAAGCTGAACTATGACCCCAGCCAGGCCATGACCGACGTCATCGCCAAGGTGCAGCAGGTCAAATACCTGATCCCGAAAGAGGCGAACGACCCGGTCATCACCAAGTCGACGGGTGACACCACGGCGGTGATGTACCTGAGCTTCGCATCCAAGGAGCTGCCGGGCTCGGCCATCTCCGACTATCTCACCCGCGTGGTGCAGCCGCTGATCGCTACGGTCGACGGCGTCGCCTCGGCCGACATCCTGGGTGGCCAGACCTTCGCCATGCGCCTGTGGCTGGATCCGGCCCGCATGGCGGCGCGCGGCGTCTCGGCCGACGACGTGGCCAACGCCCTGCGCAACAACAACGTGCAGTCCGCCCCAGGCCAGGTGAAGGGCCTGTTCACCGTGTCCAACGTCACCGCCGACACCGACCTGACCAGCGTGGAGGATTTCCGCCGCATGGTGGTGAAGGCATCGGGCGGGGCCGTGGTGCGGCTGGAGGACGTCGCCTCCATCTCGCTGGGCGCGCAGAACACCAACAGCGCCGTCATGTTCAGCGGCCTGAACGCCGTGTTCATCGGTGTGCAGGTGACGCCCACGGGCAACCCGCTGCAGATGGTGCAGAACGTACGCGAGAAGATCCTGCCGGAGATTCAGCGCAACCTGCCGCCTGCCATCGAGATGAAGGTGGCCTATGACGCCACCAACTTCATCAACGCCTCGATCAGCGAGGTGGAACATACGCTGATCGAAGCCATCGTCATCGTCATCATCATCATCTTCCTGTTCCTCGGATCCCTGCGGTCGGTGCTGATCCCTGTGGTCACCATCCCGCTGTCGCTGATCGGGGCCTTCACCCTGATGCTGGCGGCGGGGTTCAGCCTGAACCTGCTGACCCTGCTGGCCATGGTGCTGGCCATCGGCCTGGTGGTGGACGACGCCATCGTGGTGGTGGAGAACGTCTACCGCCACCTGGAGGAGGGCAAGACGCCGGTGCAGGCGGCCCTGGTCGGCGCCCGTGAGATCGCCGGGCCCGTCATCGCCATGACCATCACCCTGGCGGCGGTCTATGCCCCCATCGGCCTGCTGGGCGGCGTCACCGGCGCCCTGTTCCGCGAATTCGCCTTCACCCTGGCGGGTGCGGTGGTCATTTCGGGTGTGGTGGCGCTGACCCTGTCACCCATGATGGCGTCGGTGCTGCTGCCCAAGGGCGGCGACCACACCGCGTTCTCGCGCTTCGTCGACCGCGCGTTCAACGGCTTGGCCAACTTCTATGAGCGGCGGCTGACCCGGGCGCTGGACTATCGTCCCGTCATCCTGCTGTTCGCCGTGGTCGTGCTGGCCAGCATCCCCTACCTGTACCTGCACGGCCGGTCGGAACTGGCCCCGGAAGAGGACCAGGGCATCCTGTTCAGCGTGTTCAAGGGCCCGCAGTACGCCAACATCGACTATACCCAGCACTATGCGCAGCAGCTGGACGCCGCCGGCGGCACCCTGCCCGAAGGACGGGAGCGCTTCCTGATCAGCGGCACCACCGGCACCAGCCAGGGCATCGCCGGCGTGCTGCTGAAGCCGTGGGGGGAGCGTGACCGGCCCATCCAGCAGTCGCTGGCGGCGCTGCAGGCGGCCTTCAACCAGGTGCCTGGCGAAAAGGCCCTGGTGTTCAACCTGCCACCCCTGCCCGGCACCACCGGCGGCCTGCCGGTGCAGATGGTGCTGAACGGCACCCAGGGCTTCCCCGCCCTCTATGAGGCGATGGACAAGATCAAGGCCGCCGCCGTCGCCAGCCACAAGTTCCTGGTGGTGGACAGCGACCTCGACTACAACACCCCCGTGGTGCGCATCCACATCGACCGGTCCAAGGCCAACGAGATGGGCGTCACCATGGCCAGCATCGGTGACACCCTGGCCCTGATGGTGGGTGAGAACTACGTCAACCGCTTCAACCTGCAGGGCCGGTCGTACGAGGTCATCCCTCAGGTGCCGCGCATCGACCGCCTGACGCCGGACAAGCTGACGCGCTTCTACGTCACCTCCGTCACCGGCGACCAGGTGCCGCTGTCCACCTTCCTGCGCCTGGAGGAGGGCACGGATCCCAACGCGCTGACCCACTACAACCAGATGAACTCCGCCACCTTCCAGGCCGTGCCCATGCCGGGCGTGTCCATGGGCGAGGCGGTGGCCTTCCTGGAAGACCAGGTGAAGCAGCTGCCGGCCGGCTATAGCCACAGCTATCTCAGCCAGACCCGGCAGTTCGTGGAGGAAGGCAACCAGCTGGCCATGACCTTCGGCTTCGCGCTGATCGTCATCTTCCTGGTGCTGGCGGCGCAGTTCGAAAGCCTGCGCGACCCGCTGGTCATCATGGTCAGCGTGCCCATGTCCATCTGCGGCGCGCTGATCCCGCTGTTCATCGGCATCACCTCGATCAACATCTACACCCAGGTGGGCCTGGTGACCCTGATCGGCCTGATCTCCAAGCACGGCATCCTGCTGGTGGAATTCGCCAACGAGATGCAGGTGAAGGAAGGTCTAGGCCGGCGGGAGGCCATCCTGCACGCCGCCCGCGTGCGCCTGCGCCCCATCCTGATGACCACCGCCGCCATGGTGGTGGGCCTGCTGCCGCTGCTGATCGCGTCGGGCGCCGGTGCCGCCAGCCGCTTCTCCATCGGCCTGGTAGTGGTGACCGGCATGTCCATCGGCACGCTGTTCACCCTGTTTGTCCTGCCGGCGGTCTATACCCTGCTGGCCAAGGATCACAAGGCGGCCGCCAGTTCGCGCCGCCTGCGGGAGATCGCCGAGGTCGCCTGACGGCGCTTCAGCGGTGCTGAGCATGGAAACGGCCGGGGGCGTCCCCGGCCGTTTTCTTTTGGAGGCGCAGCGCCCTGACCAAAGGTGAGTCCCCTTTTGCACCGGGCCACCCGCGTTGACAGAAGAACAAAAGCGGAACAATATCGGGGTGGGGGAACGGCGCGCCGCGCTGGCCGGCGGCCCCGTCGCGGTGGGACCGCATGAGCCAGCGCCCTGAAAATCCTTGGTTCTGGTATCGGCGGAGGCCTGCCGTGGTGCGCGTGTTCATGTCCTATTCCCACGTCGACGAAGCCCTGCGCGACCGGTTGGAAGTGCATTTGGCGCCCCTGAAGCGCCAGGGCGTGGCCCTCTGGCACGACCGGCGCCTGCTGGCCGGCGACGCGCTGGAGGACGGCATCGGCACGGCCCTGGCGGAGGCCGACGTGGTGCTGCTGCTGGTCAGTCCGGATTTCCTGGCCTCCCCCGCCTGCCATGATGGGGAGATGCAGCACGCGGTAGACCGCCACCGGACGGGGCGCGCGCGGGTGATTCCCGTTATCCTGCGGGCCTGCGACTGGCTGTCCACGCCGCTGCGCCACCTGCTGGCGGTGCCGCGCGACGGCCGGCCGGTCACGCTGTGGCCCGACCAGGACCAGGCCCTGCACGAGGTGGCCGTAGCCATCCGCCGTGCGGTGCTGGAGCGTACACCGCTGGCCAGCTGACCCACCGCCCCCTGGGGCCTTACTTCCTGGGGGAGACGCCGCCGGTCAATACAACGGGCGTCCAGCCCCGGGCACGGCCGTTGTCGCGCAGACGCACGGCCGGCACACCATCGCCGGCGCGATCTAAATCGACAATTTCTCGCAATCTGCGAGCCAAAATAGGATCGCCGGCGGCGTCCAGTTCATCGGCCGCACGCTCCAGTTTGCGGCGGATTTCCTCGGCATCGTAGTAGGTGATGTCTTCCATCGTGGCACCTATGACTTCATACACATGCCGTTAACGCAAAGTCCGTGCCGCTTCCCACCTAACCCTTGGGGTGCGGCATCAAGCGACTGTCGCACTATGCATCCGGACGTGGTAGGCAGGGCCATTCGCCAACGCGTCCAAGATCTTGGCCCGAGGAAATCACCCGCGATGTCCCCCGTCCTGGTCACCGGCAGCGCCGGGTTCATCGGCAACCACGTGGCGCTGGCCCTGTTGCAACGGGGCGTGGCGGTGGTGGGGCTGGACAACCTGACCCCCTATTACGACGTGACCCTGAAGGACGCGCGGCTGGCCCGCCTGCGCCCCTTCCCCGGCTTCACCGAGGCGCGTGTCGATCTGGCGGATCGGGCCGCCGTGGCGGACCTGTTCCACACCCACCGCTTCGGCCGGGTGGTGCACCTGGCGGCCCAGGCCGGCGTGCGATATAGCCTGGAACATCCGGCCGCCTACGTGGACAGCAACCTGGTGGGTTTCGCCAATGTGCTGGAGGGGTGCCGGGCGGCCGCCTGCGCCCATCTGGTCTACGCCTCCACCAGCTCGGTCTATGGCGCCAGCACCGCCATGCCCTTCAGCCCGCATGGGGGGGCCGACCACCCCATGACGCTCTACGCCGCCACCAAGCGCGCCAATGAGCTGATGGCCCATTCCTACAGCCACCTGTTCCGCATTCCCGTAACCGGCCTGCGGCTGTTCACCGTCTACGGCCCCTGGGGCCGCCCGGACATGGCGCTGTACAAGTTTGCGCAGGCCATCGTCGAGGGGCAGCCCATCGAGGTTTACGGCGAAGGGCGCATGCGGCGCGACTTCACCTACATCGACGACGTGGTGTCGGCCATCCTGGCCCTGCTGGATCGCCCGCCGACCATCGACGCGGCCTGGACCGGCGCCCGGCCCGATCCCGCCAGCAGCGGCGTCGCCCCCTATCGGCTGTACAACGTCGGCAGCGACCGCCCGGTGGAGTTGATGCGCTATGTCCGCCTGCTGGAGGAAAAGCTGGGCATGACAGCGGACATCCGCCTGTTGCCCATCCAGCCCGGCGACGTGCCCGCCACCTGGGCGGACATCGACGACCTGGCCCGCGACATCGGCTATGCCCCCGCCACGCCGGTGGAAGAGGGCGTGGCGCGGTTCGTGGAATGGTTCCGCGCCTACCGGGCCAGCGGGAAACCGGCCTGAACCGTCAGGCGACCTCGACCGGGTTCAGCACCATGGACGTGCGCTCGGCCACGTCGTTGATCCTGGACAGATAGTTCTGGAAGTGGGCCGTCGCGCGGTGGGCGGCGATGGCGTCGTTGTCCACGTACAGCTCATCCAGCACGAAGCGGTTGGGGTCGGCCTGGTCCTGCCAAATGTCCCAGCGCAGGTTGCCCGGCTCGGCCCGAGAGGGCGCCACCATGCCGGCCAACAGGGCCTTCAGCTCGTCCAGCTTGCCCGGCCGGGCGATGAGGATGGCAGTGATCTTCACGGTGTGGGTCATGGGGCTCTGTTCCTTTCGAGGGAGAGGCGGTGGGACCGGGAAGGCCCCGCCGCAGGGTCGTCTTTATGCCGCAACGGCGCGGTCCAGAGCCTGGACCAAGGCGGCCGCGAGCGGGTGGTCGGATCCGGGGTTCTGACCGGTGATGAGTTCACGGTCGACGATCACATGGGGCTGGAAGTTCACCGGGGTGGTGACGACCTCGCCACCCGCCGTCTGCAGCGCGTCGGCCACGTTGAAGTACAGCTTGGCGTGCAGGACGTTATCCTCGACCACCTTCTCCTCGGTGTTGGAGAAGACGGTCATCTTGTACCCGGCATACTGCCAGCCTTCAGCCCATTTCTTGGCAAGGTCGGCATCACCGGCGATCAGGGCGGCGCGGAACTCGCGGGCATGGACCAGGGCGGCGGTCACGGCGATGGGGCCATGGCACAGCAGGGCAGTGGGTTTGGCCTGCCCATGGAAGTGGCGCAGGATGGCCCCCAGGTCGGCATCCTGCATCAGGTCGACCCCGGGCGCCTGGCCGCCGGGCACGAACACGCCGGCGTAACCGTCCAGCCCTTCCGCCACCACGGCACGCAAGGTGCGCACCTGGTTCATCGCGGGATCGTTGGCGTAGAAGGTCCGGGCGCGCTGGTAGGCGACCTCATCACCGCCGAAATGCTTCGCGCTGTCCGAATTCGGGTCGATGGTCGGCTTGGTGCCGTCAGGCGTGGCCAGGACCACCTCGTAGCCGGCCTCGATCAGGGCCAGGACCGGCACGACGGTCTCATTCAGATACTGGCCGGTGGCGCCCCAGCCGCCGCCCTGGATTTCGATCCGCGTGGCGTTGGAGCCAACCACAAGCACGGTGCCTTTGCTCATTTCATCCTCCGTTGGACTGGGTCCGTTTGATCAGGGTCGCGTCGTTCGCGATGGCCCAACCATGCGCCGGCGGGACATATTTCAGAACTTTATTTCTGTTATTTTAGATATTCATATGACATTATAACTGATGCGCTACGATCTGAACCTGCTGCCAGTCTTCGTGACATTGATGGAGGAGCGGAACGTGACCCGGGCCGCGGCGCGGCTGGGCATCACGCAGCCGGCGCTGTCCAACGCGCTGGCGCGCCTGCGCCTGGTCCTGCGCGATCCGCTGTTCGTGCGTGAACGCTATGGCATCCAGCCCACGCCAGTGGCCCTGGACCTGGCCCCGGTGATCGCGGAGGCGCTGGCCAGGATCGATGACGCCATCCTGGGCCAGCAGGAATTCGACCCGGCGCAGGCGGATCGCCTGCTGACCATCGCCCCCAACAGCTATGTCGAGTTCGCGCTGATGCCGGCGGTCGTCGCGCGGCTGCGGGATGTGGCGCCGGGCATCAAACTGCGCCTGGTCCCCTATGGCAACGACCTGGCCGACACGGGTGTCATTTCCGGCACCACGGCCATGGCGCTGGGGCGGCTGGTCGATCCGCCGGACAATCTGATCGTGCAGCACCTGATGGATGAGGGCTTGGCCTGCGTGGTGCGGGCCAGCCACCCCGACGTGGGTGACACCCTGACCCGCGACCAGTATGAGCGCATGAAGCACGTGAATGTGCTGCCACCGGGCCGCATGCGCGCCGGCCTGTTCCAGGCCCTGCAGCAGAGGGGTGTGAAACGCGAGGTGGCGGTATCCGTGACCCATTTCCTGGCGGTGCCGGAGATGATCGCCGTCACGGACTATTGCGCCACGCTGCCCAGCCTGATCTGCCGCCGCCTGGCCCATGACCCGCGCCTGCGCATCCTGCCGGCGCCGGTGGACCTGGGCACCTTTCCCGTCGATATGGCCTGGCATGTGCGCTACCGCCACGACCCGGCCCACCGCTGGCTGCGGTCACTGATGACCGACGTGGCGCGGGAGCTTCAGTCGGCCTCGGCCACCGTGGCCTTCCAGGACAGGTAGGACAGCACGGTCCATAGGCGGCCGGCGTGGTCATGGCGGCCCGACAGGTGCTGCCGCCACAGGGTGGCCGCCACCGGCGCCTGGATCAGGTTGTCCTGGGGCGCGGTGTCCAGCAAGGTGGCCGCCCAGTCGCGCAAGGGGCCGCGCAGCCAGACACCAAGGGGCGCGCCGAAGCCGGTCTTGGGCGCGGTGACGGCACCCGGCGGAATACGGTCGGCCAGCAGCCGGCGCAGCATCCATTTGCCCCGCCCATCGCGCAGGCGCTGGTGCAGCGGCAGGCGCAGGCCCCATTCCACCACGCGCGGGTCCAGCAGGGGCGCCCGCGCCTCCAGGCCGGCGGCCATGCTGGCGCGGTCCACCTTGACCAGCACGCCATCGGGCAGATAGCGGGCAAGGTCGCGCAGCTGCAGGCGCAGCGTCGGGTCGGCGCCCCCCGAGGGCGTAATGGGCGGCAAGGTCACGGGCGCGGACGGTTCGAACGCCAAGCCCGGGCGCAGGATGGCATCGGCCTTCATGCCCAGCATGGCGATATACGCCTGATCCTCGTCCGCCGCCGCCACGGCGCCCAGGAATTTGCCCACCTTGTCCGACGGTTGGCGCAGGTGCGGCCTCAGCAGATGGGCGGCGCCGTCGATCCAGGCGTCAGGCACGGCGGCATCCAGGCGGGCCAGGCCGTGGCGCAGCCAAGCCGGCCGCCGCCGCCACCGGCCGACGGATCCCGCCCACAGGTGCCGGGAATAGCCGCCGAAGGCCTCATCCCCGCCATCGCCGGACAGGGCCACCGTCACGTGGCGGCGCGCCAGACGGCACAGCAGGGCCGTGGGAATGGCGGAGATGTCGGCGAAAGGCTCGTCATACATGCCGGCCAGGTGGGGCACCAGGTCCACCGCGTCGGCGGCCCCGACGCGCAAGGTGGTGTGGTCGGTGCCCAGGGCCTTGGCCGTTGCCTCGGCCGCGGCGGACTCGTCGAACTCCGCCTCCCCAAACCCAATGGTGAAGCTGCGGATGGGGGTGGCGCTCTGCCCCTGCATCAGGGCCGCCACCAGGGCGCTGTCGATGCCGCCGGAGAGGAAGACGCCCAGCGGCACGTCCGACACCATGCGCCGGCGCACCGCGTCGGTCAGCAGGTCGCCGGTCAGGCGCAGGATCTCGGGATCCTCCAGCGTCAAAGGGGCCGCCAGGGCGCGGCGGGCGGCGTCCGCAACCGACCAATAGGCCCGCGTCTCGGCACTGCCGTCGGCCGACACCGTCATGCAGGTGCCCGGCGGCAGTTGGCGGATACCGGTGAAGGCCGTGCGCGGCGCCGGGATGAAGCCGTGGCGGAAATAATCGGCCAGCGCCGCCTCGTCCGGCACGGCGTGATAGCCCAGCTCCGCCCTGACGGCCTTGAGCTCGGACGCGAACAGCAGCACGCCGTTGCCGAGCGACCAGTAGAGCGGCTTTTCCCCCAGCCGGTCGCGCACCAGCATCAGCCGGCGCTCCTCCGCCAGCCAGATGGCCAGGCCGAACATGCCGTTGCAGGCGGCCAGCGCGCGGGCGGCACCCCAGCGCGCGATGGCCTCCACCAGCACCTCGGTATCGGACTGGCCGCGGAAGGCCACCCCCTCCCCCACCAGCTGCTGGCGCAGGTCCTGGTAATTGTAGATCTCGCCATTGAAGGCGACGGTGACCCGGCCGTCGGCCGAGGTCATGGGCTGATGGCCCAGGGGGGAGAGGTCGATGATGGCCAGGCGGCGGTTGGCCAGCGCCACGCCGGCGGCGTCATCCTGCCAGACGCCCCGGTCATCGGGCCCGCGATGGGCCAGTCGGTCGATCATCACGCCCGCCTGGCGCGCCAGCCGGGTGCCGTCCGCCCCCCCGAATACCCAAAGCCCCGCGATGCCGCACATGGTTCCGCCCTGTGATTCCAGGATTCCCCGTAACGGGGATATCCAGGAATACAGGGCGTTACCGGTCAGCCGCCAGCGAATTGCGCCAGCCGCCACTTTGCGTTGGGCAGCGCCCTTAGGCCGCGCGCAGCGAGGCGATGGCCTTCGACACGCTGGCGCTCAGCGCCGACGTCTCCGTCCCCAGGATTTGCGAAGAGGACAGGACCTCGTCGCTGGAGCGGTGGGTGCTGTCGGCGATGGCCTGCAGGCCGGCCACGTTCTCCGCCACCACGGCCGTGCCCTGGGACGCCATCTGGACGTTGCGGGCGATCTCGCGGGTCGCGGCCTCCTGCTGTTCCACGGCGGCGGCGATGGCGGAGGAGATGGTGGTGATCTCGTTCACCGTCTGCTGAATGGCGGCGATGGCCTGGACGGCCTCGCGTGTCGCTCCCTGCATGCTGGTGATCTGGCCGCCGATCTCCTCGGTGGCTTTCGCGGTCTGGGTCGCCAGGCTCTTGACCTCGCTGGCCACAACGGCGAAGCCCTTGCCGGCCTCACCGGCCCGCGCCGCCTCGATGGTGGCGTTCAGCGCCAGCAGGTTGGTCTGGCTGGCGATCTCGCTGATCAGGCGCACGACGGAGCCGATGCGATCGCCCTGGTTCTGCAGCCGTTCCATCTGCTGGGTGCTTTCCTCCACCCGGACGCGGGCGTTGGTGGCCATGGTGGCTGCACGGGTGACCTGGCCGCTGATTTCCCCGAAGGACACGGACAGTTCCTCCGCCGCGCTGGCCACGGCCTGCACGTTGCTGTTGGCCTCGGTCACGGCGCGGTCGACCACGGTGGTGCGTTCCTGCCCCACCTGGGCCTGGTCGCTGAGGCCCCGGGCGTTGCCGGCCAGTTGCTGCACGGCGGCGTTCAGGCGTTCCACCAGGCTGTGGACGGAGCTTTCCAGGCTGTCGGCGATGCGCAACGAGGCCTGGCGCTTCTCACCCTCCGCCCGCTTCTCCGCCTCGGCCTGTTCCCGGGTCAGGCGATCGCGGTCGACCAGGTTGGCGCGAAAGACGGCCAGCGCGCCGACGATGGCGCCCAGTTCGTCCTTGCGGGCCAGCGCCTCGATGTTCACGGCGGTGTTGCCGGCGGCCAGGGCCTCGGTGGCGCTGGAAATGCGGTCGATGGACCCCTTCAGCATGCGCACGATGACGAAGGTGATGGCGGCCACGCCCAGCACCACGATCAGCACGATGATGGTGGACAGGGTTTGGGTGGCGGTGGCGCTGGCGTCCATGTCCTTGATGGCGGCGGCGGCGGTGGTCCGTTCATGCGCGGCGGCGGCGTTCAGCCGGTCCTGCACGCCCTGCAGGCTGGCGCGCAGCGGTTCCAGGAAGGACACGGCGGACTGGGCGTCGATGCCCAGCATGTCCTTCACGAAACCCACCGGCTGGCCCAGCTTGTCGATGTCCTGGCCCACGGTGGCCAGCTCTGCCTTGGTCTTGCCGTCGGGCAGGCGATCCTTGGCGCGTTCCACCGCCTCCTTCGCCTTGCCCATGCGCTGGACCACGCCGTCCAGCATGGCGACGGAGGTCTTGGCGTCACCACCGGCGGTGGCGGCCGCCAGGGCGTAATAGAGATCCTTGGCGGCGCCGTTCAGCTCGCTGGATGCGCTCAGTAATTCGGCGGTGGCCTCGAAACGGACCTCGCCCACATCCTTGGCGGTAGTGGTGATGCCGCCCACCACCTGGTGGGAAGCGATGGCCATCGCCACCAGGGCCACCAGCCCGATCGCGGGGGCCGCGAACAGCTTCAACGCCATGGGAAGATCATCGAACCGCATCACCTTCATCCTTTCACCAATCTTGGCCACCAGTCCTGAGCCGGCTTACGCCCGTCTTCTTGAATTCCTGTGGGCCGGGCACCCCCAAGGCGTCGGCGGGATGGACGGCCCAACCCAGCCGCCCACCCCACCCCTCGGGAGCCCGCCCGGGGTCCTTACTTCTCGGTGACCATCATCTTGAAGTTCGGGTCGAACTCGACACCGGCGGCGCTTGCCGCCGCCTTGCTGACGTAGATGGTGACCTTGGGCGTGGTCTCGACGGCGATGACGCAGCCGCCGGCATCGACGCACGCGACGTCGTTGCCCACGGTGACAGTGCCCTTGGCCAAGGCCTTCTTGCCCTCGGCGGCGGAGGACACGAACACGGCGTAGGCGCCCGGGGCGGCGTCACCGGCGGCGACGGCGGCACCCGGCAGGGCCGCCTGCACCGCCGCCACCGGGGCGGCGCCGGCGGTCACCACCACCTTGGCACCGGCAGGGGCCTTGGTGGTCAGGAAGCCCAGGGCCTTGGCGGCGATGGTCACCTGCTTGGCGTCCATCTCCGCCGCACCGGCCAGGCCGGACACCGACAGGGCGGCGGCCAGCACGGCGGTCTTCAGGATCATGCTGTTCATTACTCTTTCCCCCTTAGAACTTGTACGTGGCCGTTCCCCAGACACGCCGTTCCGCCTGGGGCGTCACGGCCAGCTGGGTGTGGTCCTGCAGCAGGTTGCTGCCCGCCAGCGTCAGGGAGAAATCGTCGCTGACCTTGTAGGAGACGGCGGCCTGGGCGGTCAGGCCCTGGCTGACGGTATAAAGGCCGGGGCCCTTGGCCGTCTGGTAATAGGCGGCGTAGTCGGACTTCCAATACAGGAACAGGTCCGTGGTCCATCGGCCGAAGTCATAACCGACATTGCCCTTCACTGTGTTCTTGGGCGTTGAGCGCTGATAATTCACCGGCACTGTCCCCGGCTTGAAGGTGAAGCTGTCGATGGGGTTCAGCCACGTCCACGACGCCGACCAACGCATGCCGCCGAGCTTGCCGTGCAGTTCGGCCTCGGTGCCCCATTCCTTGCTGTTGCCGAAATTCTCGCCCAACAAGATGGTGGGGTAGCCATTGATGAAATGGATGGAGCTGAAAGCGATGGACTTGTAGTCCTCGGTCTTTTGATACAGGGCGGAAACCTTGGCGGCGCCGTTAATGGCGGAAATGGCTCGCTGGTAACCCAGTTCGTAATTCGTCACCACGGTCGGGTTGACATAAGGATTGCCCGTAACCTGGACCGAGCCGGGTGCCTGCTTGCTGACAGTGTTGTTGCCCAGTTCAATCAGGGTAGGTGACTGGATGCCCCGGCCGGCCGTGGCCGTGATGGTATCGTCAGCCGACGGATGCCAAACGACACCGGCGTTGTAGGAGAAGGTGTCGAAGGCACGGTTGTTATAGTCGGCGGTGGTGAAGGGCACCGGTGCGAACCCGCTGCGGTTCAGCCAGGTGTGGTCCCAGCGGCCGGCCAACGTCAGGCTGAGGGTGTCGGACGCCTGCCAATTGTACATGTTGGACAGGGCAAAGTCCTGATAGCCGGTTGTGGCGCCCTTGCCCGGGGAGCTGTCGATGCTGTTGTCGCGGTATTCCAGGCCGACGCGGGTGGTCAGCGTAGGCGTCAGCTTCACCAGGTCCTGCACCTGCACCACGGTGGTGTCGGTATCGGATGCCACGGAGGTGATGGCGCCGTTATTCAACAGGTTCAGATGGTAGTCCAAGTGGTTGCTGTAGGCGGTGGCATCGACAAGGCCCCAGTCTGTATTGGCCTTCACCGTGCCCTTGAAGGAGCGGGTCTGGTACTGGCCCTGCGTGGGGCCTTGCAGCGCGGTCATGCCGAATTCGTCGGCACGGCTCCAGGTGCCTTCGAAGCCGGCCTGCACATCGGGGGTGATCTGGGCCAAGCTGTCCATGGAGGCGGCGCGGCGCATGGAGCCGTTGCCGCGCAGGCCCTGGACCAACTTGTCGGACGCGGTGCCGTACTCATCCATGTTCCAGCCGCCGGCGGAGAAGCGCACGCCGACCTTGTCGCCCAGCTTTACGCTCTTGACCGCGTCAAACTCCTTCTGGCCCTGGCTGCCGACGGTCACCTGGGCTGCGCCAACATCGTCGTACAGGGGGTTATAGGTGATGATGTTGACCACGCCGGAGACGGCGTTGAAGCCGAACAGGGCGGCCTGCGGGCCCTTCACCACCTCGATCTGGCGGATTTCGGGCAGTTGCACCGGGATGGCGGACCAGATGGTTACACCGTAATGGTCCAGGTAGACTTGGCGGCCGTTCACCAGCACCAGCAGGCGCGGGTTGTTGCCCTGGTTGTAGCCATCCACGCCCACGTCGGCGCCGGAGACACCCCAGGACAGCACATCCACGCCGGCCACCCGGTTCAGGATGTCGGGAATGGTGCGCGCGCCGGAGTGGGCGATCTCGTCCGCGGTGATGATGGTCATGGGGGCCGGCGCCTCGCTGGCGCGCTGCGGCTGGCCGGTGGCCGAGGTCGTCACCGCCTCGCCGAACAGGTCTTCCAGCGACCCGTAGTTCATGGACTGGGCCTGCGCACTGGACGCGATAGCGACACCCAACAGCGTCAGCACCAGCCGGGACGGCGAACGCGCCAATTTGGACTTCAAACGCATGGTGTTTTTCATTCTTTAACCCCAACTCACCCGAGACAAGACGACGACGGATTGTTTCGGGTTAACTGGTTCACATAACAACCTGAGCAATATATTCTTTTGGATACTCCAAAGGGTATTTTTTATAAAATGTTTTGTTGTTAACTGTACATTTACCATGATTACTTAATCAATTCCCTCTACATCCTTAATACATAAAATTTTATCTGATCCATTATTCGGTAGTCGCTACTTGGGTATGTCGCCGATGGTTGGATTGGTGCCATGCGACTGCGACACTATCGGCGGGCCCGTCTTCCTGCGAAAAAGACATGTGGCGGCAAGGCCTTGGCAGGGGCACCGCCAAATGGCGCGTTCCCCTGGCCCGAAGGTTCGGCATGCCCAGCGACACACCCACCACCACCGCCCCGGCGGCATCCGCGACCCAGATTGGTAAAGACCTGCCCTATCTTGAGGTCGGCACCGCGGCCTATCGCCGGGTGACGGCCATCCTGTTCGTGGCGGGATTTTCCACCTTCGCCACGCTCTATTGCGTGCAGCCGCTGCTGCCGGACTTCGTGCGCGCCTATGGCGCCAGCCCGCCGGGGGCCAGCCTGTCGTTGTCCGTGACCACGGCGGCGCTGGCCGTGGCCCTGCTGGTGGCCGGTGCCATCTCCGACCGCTCGGGGCGCAAGGGGATCATGGTAGCGTCATTGGCCCTGTCCGGCAGCCTGGGCCTGGCCAGCGCGCTGGCGCCCAGCTGGCCCTTGTTCCTGGTGCTGCGGGCCCTGGCCGGGCTGGCGCTGGGCGGGTTGCCCGCCGTCGCCATGGCCTATGTGGCGGAAGAGGTGAACCCGAAATCCGCCGGCCTCACCATGGGACTGTACATCGGCGGCACCGCCATGGGCGGCATGGCCGGCCGTATCCTGACCGTGCTGATCACCGACGTTTCGAACTGGCGGGTGGCGGTGGGCCTGGTGGGCGCGGTGGGCATCCTGGCCGCGCTCACCGTGGCCACGGCCCTGCCACCGTCACGCCATTTCCGCCAGCGCGAGGGTGGCCTGTGGAGCGGCCTTACCGCCGCCTGGCGCCTGCACCTGTCGGACGGCGGACTGGTCGCCCTGTTCGCCACCGGCTTCCTGGCCATGGGCGCCTTCGTCACCGTGTTCAACTATGTCGGCTTCCGCCTGCAGGCGCCGCCCCTGAGCGTTCCCCCCGCCACGGTGGCCGTGCTGTTCCTGGTCTATGTCTTCGGCATCATCAGCTCGCCCCTGTTCGGCGGGCTGTCCAGCCGGTTCGGCCCCGGCCGGGTGCTGGTGGCGTCGTCCGTGTTGATGCTGGCGGGCCTGGGCATCATGGACATCGCGCGGCTGGACACGCTGGCGCTGGGCCTGGGCCTGTTCACCTTCGCCTTCTTTGGCGTGCATTCGGTGGCATCCGGCTGGATCGGCCTGCGCGCCCGGCAGCACCGGGGCCAGGCCTCCGCCCTCTACCTGTTCGCTTATTACATGGGCTCCACCCTTGCCGGGACGGCCGGCGGCTTCTTCTGGCACGGCTGGGAATGGACCGGGATCACCCTGTTCGTGGGCGGCCTGCTGGGGTTGCTGATCCTGAACGCCCTGGGCCTTGCGTCCCGGCGCACCCAATAGAACAATCTATTTATGTTATATGCGGAATATAACACATTGACTTGAGTTTATTTAGGCGGTCATACTGCGCATCACGCGGTAATTCTCGTGAGGATGTCATGGCCGCCAGCCCCGCCCACCCCCCGCCCGACGATGGCGGTTTCTTCGTGCCGGATGACGTGCCCCCGGCCCTGGCCGACCTGCTGCGGGAGATCGGACCGCCCCGGTATCGCGATATCCCCTTGGACGCCTTGCGTTCCGGCTATGTGGAAAGCCGCCGCCCCCTGGCGCCGGAGCCGCCGGCCCTGGCCTCGGTCATGGACCAGATCATCGGCGGGCCGGGCGGCCCCCTGCGGGTGCGCATCTATCGCGCCAATTTCGGCTGGCGGCCGGTTCCGGCGCTGTTGTTCCTGCACGGCGGCGGCTGGACCATCGGCAATCTGGAAAGCCATGACATCCTGTGCCGCCAGTTGGCGGCGGCCTCCGGCCACACGGTGGTGGCGGTGGACTACCGCCTGGCGCCGGAACATCCCTATCCCGCCGCCCTGGACGACGCCTGGGCCGCCCTGACCTGGCTGGCTGCCAGCGCGGAGCGCCTGGCCATCGACCCGCTGGCCATCGGCGTGGCCGGCGACAGCGCCGGTGGCAACCTGGCTGCCGTGCTGGCGCTGAAGGCACGGGACGAGGGCGGGCCGCACCTGAAGACCCAGGTGCTGATCTACCCCTGCACGGATCTCAACGCCGACCGCCCATCCCACCACCGCCGCGCCGGCGGCTATCTCATGAGCCGGGAGCAGTACCTGTGGTACGTGGATAACTACGTGAACGGCGCCGACTGCAATGACTGGCGCCTGTCGCCCCTTCTGGCCGGCAGCCTGGCCGGCCTGCCGCCCGCTGTCATCCTGACGGCCGGCCTGGACGTGCTGCAGGATGAGGGGCGGGAGTATGCCGCCCGCCTGGCCGGCAGCGGGGTGCCCGTGCTGCACACCGTCTATCCCGACATGGTGCACGGCTTCATCACCCTGGGCGGCCGCCTGCCCCAGGCGCAAAAGGCGGTGAGCGACATTGCCAAGGGCCTGGCATCCTTCGACATTTACAATTTCATCGACGGTGCGGGGATTTGATACGCTGCCCCCAGCTGAAGGGGGATGAGGAACCATGGCGACCAAGGGAACACCGGCGGTGCGCGCGGTGGAGGCGGCGGGGGTGGCCTATCGCCTGCTGGAATACGACTACGACCCCAACGCCGCCGCCATCGGCCTGGCCGCGGCGGAGGCGCTGGGGCTGGATCCCGCTCTGGTCTACAAGACCCTGGTCTGCCAACTGGAGGGAGGGCCGGGGGGTCTGGCCTGTGCCATCATCCCGGCCGGCGCACGCCTGGACCTGAAGGCGCTGGCCGCGGCGGCCAAGGCCAAGAAGTCGGACCTGGCGCCCCAGGCGGTGGCGGAGCGCAGCAGCGGCTATGTCGTGGGCGGCATCAGCCCCCTGGGCCAGCGGCGTACCCTGCCCACCTTCCTGGATCGGTCGGCGGAGGCGCTGACGGAGATTATCGTCAACGGCGGGCGCCGCGGCCTGCAACTGGCGCTGGCCCCGGCCGACCTGGTCAAGGCCGCCAATGCGCGCTGGGCCGACATCACGGCCTGATCCCAACCTTACGCCCCGTTGCCACCGAGCCCCTGGCCTGAACATACTCCCCATCCGAACGGCGCCCACATCAAGAGGCGCCGCCGGTCGGGAGGAAGCATGTCGCATGTCCGCAGCGCCGTCCGGGCCTGGCGCCTGGCCACGGTCGCGTTCGTGGTCCTGGTCTGTGCCCTGGCTTGCCGGCGTGCCATGGCCGGCGCGGTGGAGAACGAGGCCAGCGCCCCGCCGCTTTCCATCATCTACCCCCGATACGTGGAATCCGGCGACGACCCCCGTGCCGACTATCCGCTGGGCCTGCTGCGCCTGGCGCTGGATGAGATGGGCGTCCGCTACACCCTGCAATCCAGCGACACCCTGATGGAACGCACCCGGGCCGTGGCGGCGCTGAAGGCGGGTGCCGTCATCAACCTTGCCTGGGTGGGCAGCAACGCGGAACTGGAGCGCGAGCTGCGTCCCATCCGTATCCCCCTCTACCGGGGCCTGCTGGGCTATCGCCTGTTTATCATCCGCCGGCAGAACCAGCCCCGTTTCACCGCCGTGCGGAGCCTGGACGACCTGCGCCAGCTGACGGCCGGCCAGGGTCTGGGCTGGACGGACGTGGACATCTTCCAGGCAGCCGGGCTGCCGGTCGAGACCTTCCGCTATGACCTGCTGTTCCGCCTCATGCAGCAGGGACGCCTGGACTATTTCCCCCGCGGCGCCAGCGAAATCTATGCCGAGCTAGCGGCGCATGCCGCCGACTGCCCGGATTTGGCGGTGGAGGATAGCCTGCTGCTGGTCTATCGGCTGCCGCTGTACTTCTTCACCAACAAGAAGGACGAGGCCCTGGCCGCGACCATCGAGGAGGGGTTGCGCCGCGCCTCCGATGATGGCTCCTTCCTGAAATACTTCAACGGGCACCCTGCCATCCGAAAGTTGTTGGCCGAGGCGCACCTGGACACCCGCCGGCGCATTGACATTCCCAACCCGGTCCAGTCGCCGGAGACGGCCGCCCTGCCGGACAAATACTGGTTCGACCGGTAGAGCACGCGCCTTTAGATTGCCGCCAGCGCCGCCGCCAGGCGGTCCAGCGCGCCGACGTCCGCTGCCAGGCCCAGGCGCAGCCAGGCCTGGCAGCCAGCGTGTTCCGGAAAGGGCCGCGTCCACAGGCCGGCCTGGGCCAGGTGCCGCCAAAGGGCGGCGGCGTCACCAGCATCCACCAGCCGATACAGCGCCGTGCCGCCGATAACGCGCAGGCCCCCGGCCCGCAGCACATTGTCCAGCGCCTCCGCCGCAGCGCTCAGCCGGCGCCGCATGGTGGCCTGCCAGCCCAGGTCGGCCAGTGCCATCGCACCCACCGCCAGCGCGGGGCCGCTGACGGCCCAGGACCCCAGCGCCAGGCGCACCGCGTCCAGCAGCGCCGGCGGCGCCAGGACGAAACCCAGGCGCACACCGCCCAGGCCGAAGAACTTGCCGAAGGATCGTAGGATGACCAGCCCCGGCGCACCCGCGTGCAGGCACAGGCTGCGCGTGGGGTCCAGGTCGGCGTAGGCCTCGTCCACCACCAGCCAGCCGCCGCGCGCAGCCAGACGGGCGGCCCGATCCAGCAGGTCACCCACCTCCCAGGCGCGACCATCGGGGTTGTTGGGGTTGCACAGCACCACCACGTCGGCGGCGTCTACCGCGTCCTCAGGTGCCGTCACGGTACGCACGGCATGGCCGGCGGCGGCCCATGCACGGGCGTGGTCGCCATAGGTGGGGCCGACGATGGCCACCTCCCCGGCGGCGCGCAGACGCGGCAGGGTTTGGATCAGCAGCTCCGATCCCGGTGCCGCCACCAGGCTGTCCGGCCCCGGCGCGCCATAAGCCAAGGCCGCCGCCGCCAGCAGCGCCCGCAGGTCACCGCGCGTGGGCAAGCCCGTCCAGGCGACGGGCGGGATGGGGGGCAAGGGATAGGGCCAGGGATTGATACCGGTGCTGAGATCGACCCAGGGGCCGGGCGCATCGGGAAAGAGGGCCGCCGCCTGGGTCAGGTCGCCGCCATGACGGATCTGGATTTCGGGCGTCATCATGCTAAACCCCAGGCATCATGAGCCTCTTCCCCACGCTTTACCCCGCCCTGCCCTGGCTGGCCCTGGCCGCCCTGGCGCTGGAGGCCCTGCTGGGCTATCCCGACGCCCTGTACGCCCGCATCCGCCATCCGGTGGTGTGGATCGGTGCCCTGATCAGCGGGCTGGACCACGCCTGGAACCAGGCGGAACGGCCGGTGGCCTGGCGCAAGGCGGCCGGCATCCTGGCCGAGCTGGTGCTGGTGGGGGTGGCGCTGGCCGTTGGCGTCCTGCTGCAATCCTTGCTGGCGCGCCTGGGCGGCCTTTGGGGAACCGTGGCGATGGGCTTGGTGGCCAGCAGCCTGCTGGCCCAGCGCAGCCTGCACCGCTTCGTCGCCGCCGTGCCGCGCGCGTTGCGCCAGCGCGGGCTGGAGGGCGGGCGGGAGGCGGTATCGCACATCGTCGGCCGCAACCCCGCCAGCCTGGATGAGGCCGGCGTGGCCCGCGCCGCCATCGAAAGCCTGGCGGAGAACTTTTCCGACGGGGTGGTGGCGCCGGCCTTCTGGCTGGCGGTGGGTGGCCTGCCGGGAGTGCTGGCGTACAAGGCCATCAACACCGCCGACAGCATGGTGGGCCATCGCACCCCCCGGCATGAGGCCTATGGCTGGGCGGCCGCCCGGCTGGACGACGTGGTGAACCTGCCGGCCTCGCGCCTGACGGCCCTGCTGCTGGTGCTGGCGGCCTGGACGCGCGGCCCCGCCGGGGCCAAGGCGGCGTTGGTTGCCGTCCGCCGTGACGCCGGCCATCACCGCAGCCCCAACGCCGGCTGGCCGGAGGCCGCCATGGCGGGCGCCCTGGGCCTGCGCCTGGCCGGTCCCCGCACCTATGGCGATGTGCGGGTGGACGACCACTGGATGGGCGACGGCCGGGCCGAGGCCACCGCCGCCGACATCGAGGCCGGCCTCAGCCTTTACCGCCGCAGCCTGGCCCTGCTGTGGGGCTTGGCGCTGATCGCCGCCTGGATAAGCTAGGACGAAAATGCGGGGAAGCCAAACCCGCGGATGCGGCCGCCCGGCATTTGAGGGCAAAAAAGCCATCCCCCTCATCTCTGAAACAGCACGTCGGACAGTGGATGCCGCTGTTCCCAGTGGGCGCGTTCCAGTTCGGGCACGTCGTCCGGCTCGGCGGGGTAGCCGATGCAAAGATAGCCCACCAGGCGCCACTCGGCCGGCACCGCCAGCAGGCCGTTCATCACCTCTGGCCGCAGGATGGAAACCCAGCCGAGGCCGATCCCCTCCGCCCGCGCTGCCAGCCACAGCGTCTGGATGGCCGCGACGGCGGAATAGGCCAGGGTCTCGGGCATGGTGCGGCGGCCCAGGCCGGCGCCTTGCGTCGGGTCGGGATCGACGAACACCGCCAGGTGGCAGGGCGCCTCGCGCAGGCCCGCCAGCTTCAGGCGGGCGTACAGGCGGGCGCGATCCTGCGCCTGGGCGGCCAGCGCCTCGGCGTTGCAGCGCTCGAATTCCATCCGCACGGCGTCGCGGCGGGCGGGATCGTCCACCCGGACGAAGCGCCAGGGCTGGCTGAGGCCCACGGACGGCGCCAGGCAGGCCAGGTCGAGCAGCCGTTCCAGCAATCCATCGGGCAGCGGATCGGTGCGGAAACGCCGCACGTCGCGCCGCCAGACCAGCAGGTCACGGAAGTGGGCCCGGAAGTCGGCGTCGAAGTCGGGGCACGGCCTGTCGGGAGCGGTCATCGGCTGATGGCCCATAGTGCGTCGAGATCCAGGTGGCGTTCGGCGGCCTCGGCCAACTCATCGAGCGCCGCCTCCACCGTGCCGTCATAACTATCGAGGCCGGGCGCCACGTTCCATCGCCGCAGCCATGCCGCCCGCTGGGCGTCATGGCCGAACAGGCCGTGGACATAAGTGCCGGCGATGCGGCCATCAAGGCTGACCGCCCCCTCCGCCACCGCCTCGCCACCCTCCGCCTCCAGATACAGCAGCGGCCGGGCGCGGTCCGGCCCCTGGGTCACACCCAGGTGCATTTCATACCCCGTGAGGGCCGACCCGCTGGCGGCGTCGTGGCCCGTCACCGCGCGCAGGGTCTTGGCCGGGGCCAGCACGGTTTCCACGTCCAGGTAGCCCAGGCCGGCGGCGATGCCGGGCGGCCCCTCGATGCCGTCGGGGTCGGCAACCGTCCGGCCCAGCATCTGATAGCCGCCGCACAGGCCCAGCACCCAGCCCCCCCGACGCACATGGCCTGCCAGGTCGATGTCCCACCCCTGCGCGCGGAAGAAGGCCAGGTCGGCCAGGGTGGCCTTGGACCCCGGCAGGATGACGCCGTGGGCGTCGCCCGGCAGGGGCCGGCCGGGGGGCACCATCACCACCGTAACGCCCGGCTCCAGCCGCAGGGGGTCGAGGTCGTCGAAATTGGCGATGCGCGACAGCATGGGCACGGCGACGCGCAAGGCTCCACCGGAGGCGCGTTTCGCCCAGTGGGCCAAGTCCATGCCGTCCTCGGCCGGCAGGCGGGCTGCCGCCGGCTGGTGCGGCATGACGCCGAAGCAGGGCCAGCTGGTGCGGGCCTCGATCTCCGTCACGCCCTTTTCGAACAAGCGGACGTCACCGCGGAACTTGTTGATCAGGAAGCCGCGGATCTGGGCGCGATCCTCCACGTCCAGCACGCGATGGGTGCCCACCAGGCTGGCGATGACCCCACCCCGGTCGATGTCGCCGGCCAATACCACCGGTACACCGGCCGCGCGGGCGAAGCCCATGTTGGCAATGTCCCCGGCGCGCAGGTTGGTTTCCGCCGGGCTGCCCGCCCCTTCCACCACCACCAGGTCGCACTCCCCCCGCAGGCGGTGGAAGCTTTCCAGCACGGCCGGCAGCAGTTCCCCCTTGCGGCGCTGGTAGGCCGAGGCCTGAGCATTGCCCAGCACGCGGCCGCGCAGCACCAGTTGCGCGCCCAGGTCCGTCTGCGGCTTCAGCAGCACCGGGTTCATGTCCACCGAGGGCGCGACACCGCAGGCGCGGGCCTGCAGCGCCTGGGCGCGGCCGATCTCCCCCCCGTCCGGTGTCACGGCGGCGTTGTTGGACATGTTCTGCGGCTTGAACGGGCGCACCCGCAGGCCGCGCCGGGTATAGGCCCGGGCCAGGGCCGCCACCAGCAGCGACTTGCCCACGTCCGAACCGGTGCCCTGGATCATCAGGGCGCGGGCGCCCCCGGCGGTGCGGTCGGCCATCAGAAGTCGATCCCGCGCTGCGCCTTGATGCCGGCCTGGAAAGGATGTTTCACCGCCTGAAACTCCGTCACCAGGTCGGCAGCCTCGATGATCTCGGGCTTGGCGTTGCGGCCGGTGACCAGGACATGGGTGTCGGGCAGGCGGGCGTTCAGCCCGGCCAGAACATCGGCCACATCCAGGTAGCCGTAGCGCAGCACGATGTTGATCTCATCCAGCACCACCAGGTGGTACTGCGGGTCGGCCAGCATGCGGCGGCCCAGTTCCCACGCGCGGACGGCGGCGGCGATGTCCCGCTCCTTGTCCTGGGTATCCCAGGTGAAGCCCTCGCCCATCACATGGTGGTCGATCAGGTCGGAAAAGCGCGTCAGCGCCGTCTGCTCGCCCGTCGCCCAGTTGCCCTTCACGAACTGGATGAAACCCACGCGCAGGCCATACCCGGCGGTACGCAGCATCATGCCCAGCGCCGCCGTGGTCTTGCCCTTGCCGGGGCCCGTGTGGACCATCAGCAGGCCCTTCTCCCGGGTGGCCTGGGCGACACGGGCGTCCTGCACGGCCTTGCGCTTCTGCATCTTCTCGCGATGGCGGGCGCCTTCGTCATCCGGGGACTCAAGATCGGCCATGGCTACCTCCTTCCGCTCTTATTTCACTTTCAGGGGTAGGCCCGCCACCGTCAGGAACACCTGCGACGCCGTGGCCGCCAGGCGCTGGTGCAGCCGGCCGGCGTGGTCGCGGAAGGCGCGGGCCAGCGCGTTCTCCGGCACGATGCCCATGCCTACCTCATTCCCCACCAGGACGGTGGCGCCCGTACGGGCGGCCAGCGCCCCCTCCAGCGTGGCGACGGCGGCGACCACGTCGCGGTCGGCCAGCATGACGTTGGTCAGCCATAGCGTCAGGCAATCGACCAGGACCGGCCCGTCGCCGGGGGCGGCCAGCGCGCCGGCAAGGTCCAGCGGCGCCTCCACCGTCGTCCAGCCGGGCACGCGGTCGGCCTGGTGGCGGCCGATGCGGTCGCGCATCTCGTCGTCCCAGGCCTGGGCGGTGGCGATATAGGTCCAGGGCCCGGGCAGGGCGGTCACCAGCCCCTCGGCGAAGCGGCTTTTGCCGGAGCGGGCCCCGCCCAGGACCAGAGTGACGCCAGGGACGGCCGTGTGCTCATGCGTC
Organism: Nitrospirillum amazonense; assembly: GCF_007828035.1. Taxonomy (GTDB): domain Bacteria; phylum Pseudomonadota; class Alphaproteobacteria; order Azospirillales; family Azospirillaceae; genus Nitrospirillum; species Nitrospirillum amazonense. The sequence continues at coordinate 227,781 of NZ_VITV01000009.1, forward strand.
ATCAGTCAGTTCCATCCCACCGGCCTCATGCACCCGTGGTATCAGAGGCCAAGACCAGCCGGAAGGAGGGGATTACCTGTCGACGAGACCGAGCGGCCACGGGGCCCCTGGGACCCGCCGCGCCGCTGACCGGTTCCGCCGGGACACCCCGCCCCCGCGACCATGCGAATGCCACCGGCGGCAGGTCTCCTGGCTCACGGGTCACGGCGCCGGCCCAGCCTTCCCAGGTTCCGTTGGGAACCCAGTGGCCATTCCCCGTGCGGCGGGGTGGGCGGCGCTCGCCGTTCACAGTTGCGGGGGCAGCCATGGAGTCGGATGCCGCGCATCCCCACCACGTTCCCTTTTTATCCACAGGCGGACCTGCGGAACCGTCGGCGATGGCAGCCTTACGGCAATCGCCCGTGCCGGGCAAGGGCGGCGTCGCGACATTTTATCTTAAATATGCAACGGCCAAGCCTTGGCACTTGACCTTGAGCACAAAGGTGGTAGGCATAGACCATAGAGCCTATTACCTATGAGATAGGTTATTCTGCAGCATGGTTCGCCCGCCACTTCCTTCCCTGGCCCGCCCGCTGGTGCTCGGCCTCGCCCTTTGGGCGATCGCCCTGGTGGTGATCGAGGCGCAGGTGATTAGTGGACGGTTCGTTTCTGAATTCCACATCTACGCCGAGGCCACCTGGGCCTGGTGGCAGGGCGCTGAGATTTACGAGGATGGCATCAACGGCTTCCTTTACCTGCCATCCAGCGCCGTGCTGTTCACCCCGTGGGCCTATCTGCCGCCGCTGCTGGGCGATGCGCTGTGGCGTCTGAGCCTGCTGGCCGTCTGCTGGTGGGGCGTGGCCCGGCTGTGCCGCCTGCTGGCGCCGGCGAAACGTCAGGGCACCGATTGGCAGCGCCTGTTCGGCGTGGCCCTGCTGGCGGCGCTGCCCATCGGCGTGGTGGATCTGCGGGGCGCCCAGACCGAATTCCTGATGCTGGGCCTGATGCTGGCCGGCCTGGCGGACGTGGCGGAAGGCCGGTGGCGCCGCGCCGCGTTCCTGCTGGTACTGGCCGGCGCGTTCAAGCCCCAGGCCCTGGCCCTGGTCATGCTGGCCTTCGCCCTGTGGCCCCGCCTGCGTCTGTCCCTGGCGCTGTGGCTGACGGCGGCCCTGGCCCTGCCCCTGACGCACTGGGACCCCGGCTACGCCCTGGGCGAATATGGCCAGCTCGTGCGCAAGACCATGAGCAGCGCCAACCCCGGCGGCGGCGTCTGGCACGATTTCGCCAATGGCCTGGCCACCCTGGGCCTGCCACTGGACCTGATGGCCCAGACCGTTATCCGCGCCCTGGCCGGCATCGCCGTGCTGACCCTGGCCCGCGGCACCGTCAGCCGCCTGCCGGCCCCCAAGGCCGCCGCCACCGTGGCGGCCTTGATGGTCACGTATCTGCTGCTGTTCAACCCGCGTACGGTCCTTGGCCATTTCGGCGACATGGCGCTGGTCGCCGGCGCCCTGGCGGGCTGGGAATTTCATGTCCGCCGCAACCGGGCGCTGGGCTGGATGCTGGTGCTGCTGTGCTTCGCGCTGACCACCCACGTCTGGACGCGAGGCCTGCACGTGGCCACCACCACGTGGTTCAAGCCGCTTCTGGCGTGCGGATTCGGCCTGTATGTCGTGGTCCGCTGGGTGCCATCCCTGCCCGACCGGCCCGCCGTGGGCCGTCAGGAAACCCCCGAGGATGCACCGAGGGAGAGCTTGGCAATTCAAGGTTAGCCACCTTTACATTCCCCTCCGCCGACGGGCGCAGTGACGCAGGCCACAGTTTTCCGATTTGGCGGCGATTGGTCGCGGCATGCCTAAATTCGAACCGTTGCGTATCGAAGTAGGTTCCCCTTAACCGTCAAGCGCGTTAATTATTTGGGGCTGTGCCGGGCGGGGGGCGACCTCGGCCCCTGGGCGTAGCGTTGCATTTTTCCGCATCGCATTGCCGGAGCCCCGTCCTCATGTGGATCGTCGCCTACGCCCTGAGGCGTCCCTATAGTTTCGCCGTGCTGGCGGGCCTGATCACGCTACTGGGCGTGCTGAGCCTGTTCCGGATGCCCACGGACATCTTCCCCGAGGTGGAGATCCCCACGGTCACCGTGGTGTGGAGCTACTCGGGCCTGGACGCGCAGGAGATGACGGGCAAGATCACCGCCTTTGGTGAGCTGGCCATCATCAACACCGCCGATAACGTGGCGGAGGTGGAATCCGAGACATCCAACGGCGTGGGCATCATCCGCACCACCTTCCAGCCGGGCGTGAACATCGACCTGGCCATCTCGCAGATCTCCGCCATCTGCCAGACCATCCTGAAGCGCATGCCCACGGGCACGCAGCCGCCGCTGATCGTGCAGTACAGCCGGTCCTCCGTGCCCATCCTGCAGCTGGCCCTGTCGTCCGACACCATGTCCGAGGCGCAGCTGTACGACTATGGCCGCATCACCATCCGGTCGCAGATCAGCGACATCCCCGGCATGCGCCTGCCCCTGCCCTACGGCGGCAACGCGCGCCAGATCATGGTCGATATCGACCCGGACAAGCTGCGCAGCTATGGCCTGACCCCCAACGACGTCAACAAGGCCATCACCGCCCAGAACCTGAATCTGCCGTCCGGTACCGCCAAGATCGGCGACACCGAATACCAGGTGGGCCTGAACAGCTCGCCCATCGCCGTCGATACCTTCAACGACATCCCCTTGCGCGACGTGAACGGCCGCACCGTGTTCATGCGCGACGTGGCCAATGTCCGCGACGGCGCCGCCGTGCAGACCAACGTGGTGCACGCCGACGGCCAGCCCGCCGTGCTGTTGACCATCATGAAGCTGGGTGGCGCCAGCACCCTGGCGGTGGTGGACGAGGTCATGCGCCGGCTGCCGGAGATCCGCAAGGCGGCGCCCGAGGGCATGCGCATCCAGCCGCTGTTCGACCAGACCACCTTCATCAAGCACGCCATGGAGGGCATCCAGCATGAAGGCCTGATCGTGGGCGCGCTGGTGGCCATCCTGATCCTGCTGTTCCTGGGTGGTTGGCGCAGCACGGCCATCGTGCTGACCTCCATCCCGCTGTCCATCCTGACGGCCGTGGCCGTGCTGTCCATGGCCGGCCACACCCTGAACGTCATGACCCTGGGCGGCCTGGCGCTGGCCATCGGCATCCTGGTGGACGACGGCACCGTGGCCATCGAGAACATCCACCGCCACATCGGCATGGGCAAGCCGCTGCGCCAGGCCATCCTGGAAGGCTCGGACGAGGTGGCCTTCCCGGCCCTGGTTTCGACACTGTGCATCTGCATCGTGTTCGTGCCCATCTTCTTCCTGCACGGTATCGCCAAGTACCTGTTCTCGCCCCTGGCGCTGGCCGTCATCTCCTCCATGCTGATGAGCTACGTGCTGTCGCGGACCCTGGTCCCGGCCATGGCCGCCTGGCTGCTGCCGGCGGAACTGCGCGGCCACGGCCATGGCGAGGAGGGCAACCATGGCCACGTTGCGCCCCCGACCGGCCTGGCCGGCGCCTGGGCGCGCTTTCATGCCGGATTCGAGCGCGGCTTCGAGGGCCTGCGCCAGCGGTACCTGAGGGTGCTGGGCGGCGGCCTGTCACGGCCGTGGATGGTAACCGGTTTCGCTGTGGTGCTGCTGGTCTGCGCCGCCGCCACCATCCCCTTCGTCGGCACCAACTTCTTCCCCGAGGTCGATGCCGGCCAATTCCGCCTGCACGTCCGCACCCCCGCCGGCACCCGGCTGGAGGAAGCGTCGCGTCAGTTCGGCGCCATCGAGCGGTCCATCCGCAAGATCATCCCGCCAGAGGAACTGGGCCTGATCATCGACAACATCGGCCTGCCCGACCCGGTGAACCTGGGCCTGACCGACAGCGTCACCGTCAGCTCCGCCGACGGTGAAATCCTGGGTGCCCTGACCGAGAAGCGGTCGCGGCCCACCCATGAGTATGTCGAGCAGATCCGCGCCATGGTGGCCAAGGATTACCCGGGCGTTGAGATCTTCCAAAAGCCCGGCGACATCACCAGCCAGATCCTGAACGGCGCCGTGCCCACCCCCATCGACATCCGCATCATCGGCACGGCCCGCGGGCCCAACGCCCTGATCGCGGAGGACCTGCGCCAGCGCTTCAAGAACATCCCCGGCCTGGTGGACGTGACGCTGCGCCAGGTGACGGCCACCCCGGCCTACCGCATCGAGGTCGACCGGGCCCGCGCCGCCGAGCTGGGCCTGACCCAGAACGACGTGGCGCAGGAGGTGCTGGTGTCGCTGGCGTCCTCGGGCGTGGTCAATCCCAGCTACTGGATGGACGTCAACTCGCTGGTCATCTACCCGGTCGTGGTGCAGTCGCCGCAGCGCCTGATGGCCTCGGCCGAGGATCTGCTGAACACCCCCATCCATTCCACCCGGGTGACGACGCCGGTGCTGCTGCGCAACGTTGCCAAGCTGGTGCCCACCAAGGTGGCCGCGGACATCAGCCGCACCTCCTTCGCGCCCCGCTATGACGTCATCGCCAACGTCTCGGGCCGCGACCTGGGGTCGGTCAGCCGCGACATCAAGGCCGCCATCGACGCCGTGCGCCCGCAGCTGAAGCCCGGCAACCGCATTGAGATGGGCGGCCAGATCAAGACCATGGAGCAGGCCTACGGCGACATCGCCGCCGGCATGGCCCTGGCCGTGGTCTTCGTCTACATGCTGATGGTGGTGAACTTCCAGTCCTGGCTGGACCCGCTGATCGTGCTGGGGGCCACCCCGGCCGCCATCCTGGGCGGCGCCGTGATGCTGCTGCTGACCGGCACCACCTTCAGCGAACCGGCCCTGATGGGTATGATCATGGTCATCGGTGTCGCCACCGCCAACAGCGTGCTGATGGTGTCCTTCGCCAACCAGCGGCGCGAACAGGGCCTGACATCCCTGGACGCCATGGCGGAGGCCGGCGGCGCCCGCCTGCGCCCCGTCATGATGACGGCCCTGGCCATGGTGCTGGGCATGATCCCCATGGCCCTGGCGCTGAGCGAGGGTGGCGAGCAGAACGCCCCCCTGGCCCGCGCGGTGATGGGCGGCCTGCTGTTCTCCACGCCCATGACCCTGCTGGCCGTTCCAGCGTTGTACGTCCTGCTGCATCGCCGGCGCCATGCCGTGCTTGCGACCACCACCGTTCCCGCCGGCTCGGCCGCCGAGTGATTTTAGGAGTCTGATGATTATGACCGCCGCCCCTAAGACCACCGTCCGCCGCCGGTCCTGGATGCTGGGCACCGCCGTCGTGGCCCTGGCCGCCATCGGCCTGGTGTCTGCCCCCCACCTGGCCAGCGGCAACAAGGCCCCGCCCGAAGCCCGGCCGCAGGCGCCGCTGCAGGTGAAGACCACCAACCCCAAGCCGGTGAAATCGTCCGACGGCCTGCTGCTGCCGGCCCAGACCCAGGCCCTGACGGAATACACCGTCTACGCCCGCGTCTCCGGCTATATCGGCAAGCGCCTGGTAGACATCGGCGACGTGGTGAAGGCCGGCCAGACCCTGGCCGTCATCGAGGCGCCCGACCAGGATCAGCAGCTGATGCAGGCCCGCGCGGCACAGCACCAGGCGGAGGCCAACCTGGCCCTGGCCAAATCCAACTACAGCCGGTCCAAGTCCCTGCTGGGCGACGGCTGGGTGACCCGCGAGACCTACGACACCCGCGAGTCCGCCCTGAACGCCGCCCAGGCCGACCTGGAGGCCGCCATCGCCAACGTGAAGCGGCTGGAGCAGCTGACCGCCTACAAGACGGTGACGACGGCCATTGACGGCATCATCACCCAGCGCCTGGTGGAACAGGGCGACCTGGTGGTGGCCGACGCCAGCAGCGGCAAGGCCCTGTACCAGGTGTCCCGCCAAGACCACCTGCGCCTGGTCATCGACGTGCCCCAGGGTCAGGTGCCGGCCGTGGCGGTGGGCGCCGCGGTGGACGCCAGCTTCGTGGAATTCCCGGGCCGCACCTTCCCGGCCAAGGTGGTGCGCATCTCACACGCGGTGGACAGCACCAGCGGCACCATGCGGGTCGAGGCCGACCTGCCCAACCCCGACCTGACCATCCCGGCCGGCATGCGCGGCAACGCCCATTTCCCCGAGGCCGGCGCCCAGGTGCTGGCCCTGCCGGTGAACACCATCGTCACCCGGCCGGAAGGCAAGCGCGTCGCCATCGTCGATGGTGAGGGCAAGGTGCGCTTCCACCCCGTGACCTTGGGCCGTGAATTCAACACCACGGTCGAGGTGGTGGGCGGGGTCAGCGACAAGGACCGCGTGGTGCTGAATCCCAACACCATGCTGAACGACGGCGACGCCGTGACAGTGGCGGAGGATGCGCCCAAGGACGGCGCGGCGAAGTAAAGGCCTGACGTCATTGAAAAACAAACGGCCGCTCCCCCCAGGAGCGGCCGCTTGCTTTTGCGCCGGATGGGCCGGCGCCTGGTACAAGCGTAAAGATGAACCTTACCAAGGTTCGCAGCCGTTGCACTCGATCGGGCTGGCCAGGGCCACCTTGCGCTCAGCCGTCATATGGCTGGTGGCATAGACGCCGACACCGACCAGAACCAGGCACGCCATAACGATCTTCTTGAAAGACATGGATTTTCCCCCATCAAAGCGCCGATCGGGACAATCCCGACGGCAGGCGAAAACAGGGGAAAGCAAACCTCGGGCCAGTTTTCAGACCCTCTACCATCAGGACAGTTTCCAGGTCCTGAAACGGCAAGCCATTGTTAATCCGTTAAGATTTGAGTTATTAGGAAAGTGGCGGCGCAGTCGCCGGCAATATTATTGTTGCCGGTGGGCAATAACGTCTCTTGGCGGGTAGGCAGAAATGACCCATCCTATCGCTCTTTTCCGTCGATTGGGGGCCTGACCCGTGGGCGCCACCGCCAGTTTAATTGGCAGCTTGTTCTTAAGCGTTATCGCGGGTGGTACTGGCCTGTCCGGCGCCGTGGATCAACCCAGCGGCAAGCCTGTTATTCAATTTTTATACCCTGACGTGGGTCCCTTCCTGCAAGGGGCTTCGGATGGTGCGGCCGTGCGCGGACCCATCGCGGCCCGGGTGGAGGCGTTGGCCGCCAAAGCCGGCTATGAGGTTACCTGGCTAGGACCTATCCCGCGTAACCGCATCCTGGCGGACCTGCAGGACGGCAGGGTGGCCTGCACCCCCAACGTCATCAAGACACCGGACCGCGAAGCGCATTTCAAGTTCACCGAGCCGCTGTTCCCGGGGACGGAGTGGCTGGTCATCACCCGCAAGGGCGCCGACTGGATCAAGGGCTACCCGACCTTTGAAAGCCTGATTCGGGATCCGGCCCGGGTCTACGGCAACATGCTGGGCGCATCCAAGGGGCCCGCTTTGGATCGCTTGGCAGCGGAAGAGGCCAGCCACGTCCGACCTATACGTGGCACCCCCGCCGATCTGGTCAAGATGGTGGCGGCTGGCCATATCGATTACACCATCGTTTCCGGCCCCGATGACGCCCGTAACGCGGCCCTGTCGGCGGGCGTGGACCCAGGCGACCTCGTCATCACCCACTTCCCCGAGCTGTCCGCCGTGGGCGCTGGGCGTATCATGTGCGCACAGACGGTGGGCGACGATCTGATCGCCGCCTTCGACCGGGCGCTGGCCGGCGCGCACTGAGCCGCCGGGGCCACCCGTCGTCCGGAGACGGGTGGACGGCGGCGGCTCGGCGGCCCATAAAGGCGGAACCTCCTGATCCTTCCGATCCCTGCCGCTGCGATGATGCCCGACACCCCCTCCGTTCCTGACACCGAATCCCACAGCTGGGATCCCGACCTGCTGCTGGCCGTCGCCACGACGGAGGAAGGCTGCGCCACACTGTCCCAGCTGGGCCTGGTGCGCCCCAAACAGGCGGCGGCCATGGGGCTGGTGCCCCTGCCCCTGGTCTTTCCGGACAAGGAACAAGTGTGGGTGGAGGCGGACCGGCAGGAAGAATTGCTGGCCGTCATCCAGCGCCGCGCATCGGAAGCCGTGGCGCGCCCGGCCCTGCTGGCCGCTGCCCGCCCGCCCCTGCGGGAGGCCGGCTTTGAGATCACCCCGGCCATCGTTCCCGACCGCGTGCGCGTCACGCAGCGGCTGGAACTGCGGCTGCCCAGCTTCCCCCACCCCTATCGCCTGAACGTGGACCGCACCTTCTCCGTCGGTGAGCTCTCTGACCTGGACGGCACGGCCCTGGTCGACCTGGTCGGCGCCGACGGTAAGTTGAATGGCCGGAAGCGCGATGCCGAAGGCAGCCTGGCCCGCCGCCTGGCCGAGATCGAGGCCGAGGTTTCCAGCGATGCCGAGGCCCTGGCCGAGATTCGCGACCGCCTATGGCGGGCCACCCACCACCTGACGGACGCGCCGTCGGTGCTGCGCCGGTGGGAGCGGGAGGTGGCGACCTGGGCGCAGGACCGCATCCATGCCCGCGGCCGCAGCTTTGTCGACAGCCATTTCGACCTGAAGCGCTATGAGGACCTGTTCCCCCTGGCGCGCAGCATGCCCCGCCGCCTGGTGCTGGTGGTCGGTCCCACCAATTCGGGCAAGACCCATCGCGCCATGCAGGCCCTGAAGGACGCCCGCAGCGGCGCCTATCTGGCGCCCTTGCGCCTGCTGGCGCTGGAGATCATGGACCGCCTGAACAAGGAGGGCGTGGCCGCCAACCTGGTGACGGGCGAAGAGGAAATCCGCGTGCCCGGCGCCCGCATCACCGCCTCCACGGTCGAGATGCTGGATCCGGAGAGCCGTCTGGAGGTGGCCGTCATCGACGAGGTCCAGATGCTGGCGGACACGGAGCGCGGCTGGGCCTGGTCGGCCGCCCTGGTGGGCGTGCCGGCGGAGACGGTGTACCTGTTGGGCTCCCCGGACATCCGCCCGGTTATCGAGCGCATGGCCCAGTACCTGGGCGAACCGCTGGAGGTGGTGGAGCTGGAGCGCAAGACGCCGCTGAAGCTGATCGACCGCCGGCTGGAGTGGAGCGACGTGCAGGCGGGCGACGCCTTGATCGCCTTTTCCCGGCGAGAGGTTCATTCCGTCCGCGAAACCATCCGTGCCAAGGGCCTGAGCGCCGCCGTGATCTATGGCGCCCTGGCGCCCGAGGTACGCCGACGGGAGGCGGAGCGCTTCACCACCGGCGAGGCCGACGTGGTGGTGGCGACGGACGCCATCGGCATGGGCCTGAACCTGCCCGTGCGCCGCGTGCTGTTCACCAGCCTGGAGAAGTTCGACGGGCACGAGGTGCGGCCCCTGTCGGGGTCGGAAGTGCGGCAGATCGCCGGCCGCGCCGGCCGCTATGGCAAGTTCGAGGTGGGTGAGTATGGCGTGGTCGGGCGCGGCAGTCCCAACGCCCTGCGCCACATGTACAAGGCGGCGGACGAGAAGGTCCACGCCGCCCTGCCCCTGACCCTGCGGCCCACCCGCGCCATGATGGAACGGTTGGCCACCTACGTCGGCACCGACCGCCTGGTGCCCCTGGTCGACTGCTTCGCCGCCGCCGACACCAAGGGATCGCCCTACGCCTTGGCCGACCTGGCGCCGGTGCGCAAGATGGCGGTGGCCCTGGACGCCCGGCGCCTGGACTTCGACCGCCGCCTGACCCTGCTGTTCATGCCGGCGGACCTGGACCGCGAGACTGACGCCGACCTGGTCTACGGGATTTGCCGCGCCCTGGAGCGGGAGCAGCCCCTGCCGCTGGACGGCGTGGCCGGCAAGCGCATCGACAGCCTGGACGACCTGGGCCTGGAGGCGCAGTCGCGCATCTGCGACCTCTATTACTGGGCCACCCGCAAGTTCCCCGCCTACTTCCCCGATCGCGAGGCCGTCACCGAACGTCGCGCCGCCGTGGCCGAGCGCCTGGCCCAGGTCCTGGCCATGCGCAGCCGGGCGCGGGCGGCGGGCGAAGCTCCCCACAAGCCCAAACCCGGCTTCCGGGGGGCCCCCCGGAAGCGCTATGGTCCCAAGCGGAAGTAATCAGTGACCTTGAACGAAAGGAGCGGCCACGGCCGCCCCGCGATCATCAATCCAGCGTTTCCAGATACGCGGCTTCGCCGCGACTGTCATAGAAGCCGACACCGCCACGGGCGTAGTAGTGGCTGACGATGCTGCGTCGGGTGATTTCGGAATTCACCCGGATACCCCCGCCATGGATCAGGTTCTCGTGCCAAACCAGGATTTGGCCGGCCTTGGGCCGATAAACCAGGCGCTCGAACCCGCCAGCATTAAGCAGGCGGTTGATCTCGTCCCCAAACACCACATAGCTGGAATAGTCGGAAGTGACCTTGGCCAAACCCAGCGGTTCCGCCAGCAGGCGCGGCGTCCGATGGCTGCCGGGGTAAACGAAAAGCTCACCGGATTCCGGTCGCACATCCTCCAACGCCACCCACACACCGCACATATAACCAGCGGGGTAAGGGGTCAGGTGGATTGTGTCCTGGTGTGCATCTTGCTGGCTGCCATTCACGTACAGCAACGTCTGGCAGGCGCAGGCATCATCTCGGAACCACCGCTTCAGGAAATCCAGCACCGGCGGGAACAGCCAAATTTTTCGGCCTTCGGGCAAGCGGTGGGCATCGTGGATGCGCTCACTGGAACCAGGGCGATGCAGTAGGCGTCCACTGAGCAGCGCCGCTTCCACCGCGTTGTTGAACGCTGTGACTGTTTCGATGGGCACCGCTTCATGAAGAACGGTAAAGCCCCAGCGGATCAAGTGCTGAATCGCCGCCTCGGCGTCTGCCGCCGGTTCCACGCTCAGTGGCACATCGGCCGCCGCCGCGATCGCGTCCGGCTGATTGAACCAAGCAACCGACTGCCCGTGGCTGAAAGGATACATGGCGCTGTCGACATGCCCGGCAATCAGAACAGGCGAACCATGCGCCAACAGATCGGCCCGCACACTGTCCGCGAGGGTGCCTTGATTGCTGATCAGCAGTTCGAGGCCCGGCATCTCCGCAAAAGGCCCGGTCGCGATGCCAGTGGTGACACGGAGGTTAACCACGCCATTCGGCACGAGGTGGCTGTTGGCGAGAACAGCCAGTTCCCAAGCGGCTTCGCCAACCTTGGTAGCGATGTCGCTGGCGGCGAAACGCTGCGTGACGCCGCCAAAGTTCAGTTCCACCCAGATGCCGTCAATGGGCTCGGAGCAATGAAGGGTCGACGCCAGACGCAGCAAACCATAAACGGGCGTGGCCGGCGGCCGGTTAGTAACAACCCAAGGGGAGATCGAATGTGGAACGGGGGACATGTATGCCTTCCGATTACAAGACATAGGCAATTAGGCTAATGCTTCCCCTTTGTCGAAGAAAATAGCAACACTTTCAACCGAAAAGGAGAGCTCTTGAAATGCCCTCCGCCGTCTGTTGCAGCGCGGATAAGAACTGACCTTCCAGTTGCGCCTCCGTCACGCGGGAGGCGTGGGTGCTGACGTTCATGGCGGCGATGATCATCCCGCCCCGGCCGCGGATGGGTACGGCGATGGAGCGCAAGCCCTCCTCCAGCTCCTGGTTCACCAGGGCCCAGCCCTGGCCGCCGGCCTGGCGCACGGCGGCCTTGACCGCGTCCGCCTTGATATCCGGCGTGGCGGCCAGGATGGCGTCCAGATCGGCATCGGGCAGGGCCGACAGCAGCACCCGGCCCATGGAGGTGCGGGCGGCCGGCAGGCGGGTGCCGATGCTGATCTCGATGGACATGATGCGCTTCATGGGCACGCGCACGACGTAGACGATGTCCGTGCCGTCCAGCACGGAGATGGAGCAGGATTCCTGCACCCGGCCCACCAGTTCCTGCATGAAGGGCTGGGCGACACCCGTCAGGGTCAGGGATGACAGATAGGCCAGGCCCAGGTTCAACACCTTGGGCCGCAGGCTGAACAGCTTGCCATCGAAGGCGACGTAGCCCAGCGCGCACAGGGTGTGCAGCAGGCGCCGCGCGGTGGCGCGCGTCACGTCGGCGCGCTTGGCCACCTGCGACAGGGTCATGGGCGTGTGGGTGGCGCCGAACGCCTCGATCACCGCCAAGCCGCGTGCCAGCGCCCGCACGAACTCCCCACCCTCGGCACCCGCCTCACCGTCCGCGTCACTCATGCGCCGTCCTCACCCATGCAGAAATTTGCGCCCGCAGCCGTTGACAGGCCGGGGCGGGAGGTTCACTCTAATGTTCATTATACGGACATTTGTACGCTAGACGAACAAAAAGATGCGGCCGACCAAAAAATATCGGCCACGACTTTCCGGGGAGGGGACGGCCGATCAGGCCCTGCGCGATCGCCCACAGGGTGACCGCCGTCCGGGCGCCAGCCAGGCCCCTTCCTTCGCGACGACGAAGGAGTGCGTATTTCATGACCGAAGTCTTCATCTGTGACGCGATCCGGACCCCCATCGGGCGCTATGGCGGCGCCCTGTCGTCGGTGCGTGCCGACGATCTGGCGGCGGTACCGTTGAAGGCCCTGATGGCGCGCAACGCCAGGGTGGATTGGGATGCGGTGGGCGATGTCGTCTTCGGCTGCGCCAACCAGGCGGGGGAGGACAACCGCAACGTGGCCCGCATGGCGGCGCTGCTGGCAGGCCTGCCGGTCGGCCTGGGCGGCACCACCGTCAACCGCCTGTGCGGATCGGGCATGGACGCTGTGGCCATGGCCGCCCGCGTGGTGGCCCTGGGTGAGGCGGACCTGATGATCGCCGGCGGGGTGGAAAGCATGTCCCGCGCGCCCTTCGTCATGGGCAAGGCGGAAGACGCCTTTTCCCGCAAGGCCGAGATCTTCGACACCACCATCGGCTGGCGCTTCGTCAACAAGGCGATGAAGGCGGCCTATGGTGTCGACAGCATGCCAGAGACGGGCGAGAACGTGGCCGAGGACTTTGGCGTTTCCCGCGCCGACCAGGACGCCTTCGCCATCGCCAGCCAGCGCAAGGCCGCCGCCGCCCAGGCGCGCGGCCGGTTTGAGCGGGAAATCGTCCCCGTCACCATCCCCCAGCGCAGGGGCGACCCCAAGGTGGTGTCGGTGGATGAACACCCCCGCCCCGACACGACGCTGGAGGCGCTGGCCAAGCTGAAGGGCGTGGTGAAGCCTGAAGGGACGGTGACCGCCGGCAACGCATCCGGCGTGAACGACGGCGCCGCCGCCCTGCTGCTGGCCTCCGCCGAGGGCGTGCGCAAATACGGCCTGACGCCGCTGGCCCGCTTCGTCGGGGCCGCCACCGCCGGCGTGCCGCCGCGCGTCATGGGCATCGGCCCGGCGCCAGCGACACAGAAGCTGCTGGCCCGCCTGGGCCTGACCATCGGCGACATCGACGTGGTCGAACTGAACGAGGCCTTCGCCAGCCAGGGCCTGGCCGTGCTGCGCCAGCTGGGTATCGCCGACGACGACGCACGGGTGAACCCCAACGGCGGCGCCATCGCGCTGGGCCATCCCCTGGGCATGTCCGGCGCCCGCCTGGTCGCCACCGCCGCCCACGAACTGGCCGGATCGGACGCCAGGCGCGCCATGTGCACCATGTGTATCGGCGTGGGCCAAGGCATCGCCAGCGTCATCGAACGGGTCTGATCACCCCCAGGCACTAAGCACACCGGAACGGAGCGACCAGGCCCCGACTGGGGCCACCGCGTTTGAGGAATAAGAACCGATGTTATCCAAAGTTCGTACTTCAGCCCTGGAAGCCTTGGCCGACGTCCCCGATGGTGCCACGGTCATGGTGGGCGGTTTCGGCAACGCCGGCATGCCCATGGAATTGGTGGATGCCCTGATCGAGCAGGGATCCCGGGACCTGACCATCGTCAGCAACAATGCCGGCAACGGCACCACCGGCTTGGCGGCCCTGCTGGCGGCGGGGCGGGTGCGCAAGGTCATCTGCTCCTTCCCCCGCCAGACCGACAGCTTCATCTTCGACGAACTGTACCGCGCCGGCAAGGTGGAACTGGAACTGGTGCCCCAGGGCAACCTGGTGGAGCGCATCCGTGCCGCCGGCGCCGGCATCGGCGGCTTCTTCACCCCCACGGGCTACGGCACGCCGCTGGCCGAGGGCAAGGAAAGCCGGGTGATCGACGGCCGTGGTTATATCCTGGAATACCCCATCCACGCCGACGTCGCCCTGATCAAGGGCCGCCTGGCCGACCGCTGGGGCAACATGGTATTCCGCAAAACCGCCCGCAACTTCGGCCCCATCATGGCCTCCGCCGCCAAAATCTCCGTGGCGCAGGTGGAGGAGATCGTGGAGCTGGGTGCCCTGGATCCGGAGGCCATTGCCCTGCCGGGGATTTTCATCAGCCGTGTGGTGGCCGTGGGCACGCACGCCGCCCGCTCGGCCGCTTGAGCCAGGAGTTAGAACCATGAGCCACACGCCCCCCAAGTACGTCGCATGGACCCGCGACCAGATGGCCGCCCGCATCGCCAACGACATCGAGGACGGTGCCGTCGTCAACATCGGCATCGGCATGCCGGAACTGGTCGCCGACCATCTGTCGCCCAACAAGGAAATCCTGCTGCACAGCGAGAACGGCATCCTGGGCATGGGCCCCAGGCCCGCCGCCGACGCCGTGGATCCGGACCTGATCAACGCCGGCAAGCAGCCGGTGACCCTGCTGGACGGCGGCGCCTTCTTCGACCACAGCCTGTCCTTCGCCATGATGCGCGGCGGGCACCTGGACATCGCCATCCTGGGTGCCTTCCAGGTGGCGGAGAACGGCGACATCGCCAACTGGTCCACCGGCAAGCCCGGCGCCATCCCGGCCGTGGGCGGCGCCATGGACCTGGCCGTGGGCGCGCGCCAGGTCTTCGTGATGATGGAGCACCTGACCAAGGACGGACAGTCCAAACTGGTGCACCGCTGCACCTATCCCCTGACCGGATTGGGCTGCGTCACCCGCGTCTACACCGACTTGGCGGTGCTGGACGTGACGGCTGGCGGCTTCGCCGTGCGCGATCTGTGCCAGGGCCTGAGCCTGGAGACGCTGGCAGCGTTGTCCGGCCTGACGCTGGCGGCGGCCTGAGCCACCGGGCGGTTGGTGCCGGGGGCTTGGCCCCATCCCGGGTGGTATGAGCGGGATAGGGAAGAAGCGTAAACCACATATGAACCACCGACCCCTTAAGCCATTGACCTAACCGGAAGATTTGGCCTGGCGGCTTGTTCGTACCATTGTAGGTGGAACGAACCTCTCGTATCCTTCAGGGCATGCTTAGGCCCCGGCATCGGCTGGGGCCGTCCCGGGTGGGAAGGGTACGTCGGTGGACCTGGACATCCCCAGCCTGCTGGTCGTCAACACGCTGCTGCAGACCGTGGCGGCCCTGTGCCTGTTGATGGCGGCCCTGTCCCTGCCCCGCCAGGCGGGCCTGTCCTATTGGGCGGCATCCGGCTTCGCCCAGGCGGCCGGCCTGGCCCTGAACAGCCAGACGGGCTGGCTGGGTCTGCTATCCAGCAATTTCCTGATCTTCACCGGCTATGGCCTGGCCTATGTCGGCGTGGTCCGTTTCCTGGGCCGGCCGGTGCATGAGACGTGGCCCGTGTTGGTGGCGGGCGCGCTGCTGGCGGCCGTGTTCCTGTGGTTCACCGTGGGCGCGCCGGAAAGCCGGGGCCGCATCCTGGTCAGCAGCCTGTTCTTCACCACCCTGTCGGCCGCCATCGCCTGGCACCTGGTGCGCCATGCGGAGCGGGATTTATGTCCCGCCGCGACCGTCACCGGCGCCCTGTACGCGGCGTGGGCGCTGCTGGCCTTGGCCCGGGCCGGCTGGGCCCTGGTGATCGACTGGGAGGGCACCATGCAGGAGCCGCACGCCATGAAGGTGGCGACCCGCCTGGTCATCATCTGCATCACCACCACCGTCACCAACGGCTATCTGTGGATGATCAGCCGGCGCCTGGATTCCGAACTGATGCAGCAGGCCCGGCAGGACCCGCTGACCGGCGTGGCCAATCGCCGGGTGCTGTGGGCGGCGGGCGAGATGGAGGTGTCGCGCGCCCTGCGTCACCATCGGGCGCTGTCGCTGCTGATGATCGACATCGACCATTTCAAGGCGGTGAACGATCGCTGGGGCCACGGCACCGGTGACGCCCTGCTGGTGGCCGTGGCGGACTGCCTGACGCGGGAGCTGCGGCGCAGCGACATCCTGGCCCGGGTGGGTGGGGAGGAATTCATGGCCCTGCTGCCCGAAACCGGCTTGGAAGACGCCTGGGCGGTGGCGGAACGGGTGCGCCAGCAGACGGCGACCATCTCCCTGGACCGGCCGCAGGGAGCGGTGCGCTGCACCGTCAGCATCGGTGTCGCCACGCTGGGGGCCGACGGCCATGTGTGGGAGGAGCTGGTAACGGCGGCCGACCAGGCGCTGTACCGCGCCAAGGACACCGGCCGCAACCGCACCGAAACGCTGAGCATCGGGCCCGGTGGGCTGGAGACGCCCCTACCCCTGGCCCAATCGGGCTGGACCGCCTGACGTCCGCGCATGGGAGGTCGAGGCCGTTGCCACGGCCCCGGCGCCCACCGGTTCAGGCGTGATCGGGGCGGTTCACCACCCTCGATCCATACATCAGACTTTGCATCAGGCCGTCACGTTCACCGACTGCCCCGCGCCCGTCCGCTGGGTGAAAGAGGACAGCAGGCTGGCCGCCGACGACACGTCGCCGCTGTTGAGCGAGCTGCCGATCTGGCTGAGCAGGCTTTTCAGCGGCTTGCCGGTGTCGCTGGCGGTGTCGCTGGCAGTGCCGTCGGTCGATGAGGACGTGCCGTCGCTGTCCGTGCCGCTGTTGTCGTTGCGACTCAGCAGCTGGGTCAGGCTGCTGTAGGCGGACTGGGCGCTGGACAGATCGCCGGAGGACAAGGCGTCCGACAGGCTGGAGAAGGCGGAACGCACGGCGGACGCCTGACCGTTGCCGCCGCCCTGGCCACCGCCAATCCCACTGGCATCCCCGCCCGGGGGCGCGCCCGGCGGCGGGCCATGGCGGTCACCCCCGTGGGACTTGATGTCGGCGAAGGCGCTCTGCGCGCCCGAGACGTCGCCGTTCTGCAGGGCCGTTCCCACCTTGTCCAAGGCGTCCTTCAGCGGGTTGCCGCCGCTGGAGGAGGACGCGGAATTGGCGGGCGCGTTGGCCTGCAAATCCTTGCTCAGGGTGTCATAGGCCGACTTGGCCGTATCCAGGTCACCGGAAGACAGCGCGTCGCTCAAGGCCTTGAAGTCGTCCTTGATGGTCGACTTCGCGGACTGAGCCGTGCCGCTGGTGCTCGTCGTATACGCAGCGGTGGTAGACGACGACACAGAAGAGATCGACATGAACACTCTCCGTCGTCGGGGTCTGATTGGAAATATCGGGGGTCGGCCCCGTTGAGACCCCCCGACGCGCGTTGCACGCAAGGGGATCTGGAGTCCGTCGCATTTTTCTCGAAAAAAATGCGCCTGATTATCCGAAGATAGCCGTTTGACTTATTAGGGTTAAATTAGCCACACGCGCTTGCAGTAATGCATCGCATCACTGCAAGCGATGATCCTTTCGGGAATTATTGGGTCAGGGCTTGCGCGGCGGCAGCATCTCCCGCCACAGGGGCAGGCGCCTTTCCAGGTCGGCGAAGGTGACCAGCGCTTCGGGACACTCGTTCCGGTTGGGCGCCTGAGTCTGCATGGTGACAGCCGTGTTGACCAGGAAATCGAACATCTCGCCCACCTTGCGGCGCTCGTCCGGGTTGGGCGCCGTCAGGTCCAGGAGTTCCCGCACCTGGTCGGAGGCATGGTCGGTGCGCGCCACCGTGACACCACAGGCCTTGGCCTGTCCGATGATAGGCCCAGCGGAGCGGGCATAATCCCACACGTCCGCCCGCGCGACAGCGGGCGGCAGCAGCAGGCCCAGCAGGGCGAAGACGACGCACGCGCGGATGTGGAGCACCCTTCTCAGCATGCCCCGAAGATAGGATGCGGACGCCGCCGACGCCAGCGCCTACCCCCCGATCAGCAGCTTGGTCAGCCAGCGGTGCAGGGGTTTCAGCGGCGGGCGGGCCAGGCGGTCCAGGCGGGGGCCCTTGCGGTCGAACACCGCCTTCAGGTGGCTGAAGGTGTCGAAGCCGTCGCGGCCGTGATAGCGGCCCATGCCGCTGGGACCGATGCCGCCGAAGGGCAGATCCTCAACCGCCACGTGGATCAGGGTGTCGTTGACCACCACGCCGCCGGCAGCGGTGGTCTTCAGCGCCCGGTCGATCAGGGCGCGATCGCGCCCGAACAGGTAGAAGGCCAGCGGCCGGGGCCGGTCCCGCACATAGTCCAGCGCCTGGCCGACATCGTCATAGGGCACGATAGGCAGGAGGGGCCCGAAGATCTCCTCCCGCTGCAGGGCAATATCCTCGGGCGGGTCCAGCACCACGGCGGGGCCGATGTCCAGGCCCGGCACAGGCGGGCCCAATTCACGCACCACGGCCCCCCGCCCCTTGGCCTCCGCCACCAGCGCCGCCATGCGGGCGCGGCCCGCCCCGCCGAAGACGGCGGACATAGCGCTGGCATCCCCTTCCGCCGGGAAATAGCCGGGCACGGCCCGGGCCAGTTCCGCCACGAAGTCCTGTATCCGGGACCGGGGCACCAGGGCGTAGTCGGGCGCCACGCACGTCTGGCCGGCGTTGGTGAACTTGCCATAGGCGATGTCGGTGGCGGCGGAGGTGAGGTCGGCATCGGGCAGCACCAGCGCCGGCGACTTGCCGCCCAGTTCCAGGGTGACGGGCGTCAGAGTCTCCGCCGCCGCCTTCATCACCAGGCGCCCCACCCGGGTGGATCCGGTGAACAGGATATGATCGAAGGGCAGCCGGCCGAAGTGGGCCCCCACCTCCGCCCCGCCGGAAACGACGGTGGCCACGTCACCGGGCACCGCCTCGGCCACGATATCGGCGATCAGCGCCGTGGTGCGGGGCGTCAGCTCCGATGGCTTCAGCAGCACCCGGTTGCCGGCGGCCAGCGCCCCGGTCAGGGGCCCCAGCGCCAGGAACAAGGGGTAGTTCCAGGGGGCGATTATTCCGACCACGCCCACCGGCTGCGGCTGCACCCAGGCGCGGCCAGGGCCCAGGGCCAGGGGCACGGACCGGCGGCGGGGCCGCATCCAGCCCGCCAGGTGGCGGCGGGCATGGCGCAGGCCTTCCAGCGACACGAAGATCTCGGCGAACAGCGTCTCATGAGCCAGCCGGCCGCCGAAATCGGCATCCACGGCCTGGACCAGGGCATCCTGGCGGCGGACCAGCGCTCGTTCCAACGCCCTTAGCTGGTCCCGCCGCCGCTCCGCCGGGGGGTAGGGATCCTGCCGCGCCGCCGCCCGCAGCCGGTCAAAGGCCCGGGTCACCGCCAACAGGTCGTCACCCCGTTGCTCCACCGCCATCATCCTTTCCTCCTCCACCCTTCCCACTTTCTTACAGGCCGGCGACCGCCGGCCCCCCGCAGATTTCCGGGGAGCGCAGCGGACTGGAAATAGAGGATAGCCAAAGGCCCGTACGGGCCTGCCGGCGCCTGAGGAACCTTAAAAATGCCAGCTCAGGTAACCGCCGAAGCGGCGGGGCGAGCCCATGCTGATGGAATCCAGACCGAAGCTGTCCAGGTTGTTGATATCCATGATGTAGGTCTGGTCGAACAGGTTCCGCACCCACAGGCCAAGGCTGATGGTGCCGTTGGGCGCGGTCCAGCCCAGCCGCGCGTCCGTCAGCCAATAACCGGACTGGCTGAGACGGGTCAGGTTGTGGCTGTCGAAATAGACCAGCGACCGGTAGGAGACGTCGATGCTGGCGTTCAGCGTGCCGGCGTCCTTGCCGCCCGCACCGTCCAGCGGCTGGTCATAGCTGACCAAGCCGCTGAGGGTCCAGCGGGGCGCGGAGGGCAAGCGGTTGCCGGACAGACTCTCCCCCTCCGAGACATAGTTCTGGTATTCGCTGTTGAGGTATTCGCCGCCCAGGCTGATCTCCAGTCCCTTCAGCGGCACCAGGGTGACGTCCGCGTCCACACCGTAGAGGCGGGCGTTGGCGGCGTTGTTGAAGGTCTGGGTGGGGACGCCGTCGCGGGTGACGATCTGAAAGACCTGCAGATTGCTGTAGTCGTAATAGAAGCCGGCGGCGTTCAGGCGCAGGCGCTTGTTCCACAGCTCGGTCTTGGCGCCCACCTCATAGGCGTCCAGCGTCTCGTCGGCATAGGGCGCCAGGTCGGCCGCGTCGCGAGTATAGCCGCCGAAGAAACCGCCGCTTTTGTAGCCGCGGTTGTAGCTGGCGTAGAGCATGACGTCGTCGGTGGGCTTCACCTGGATGGAGGCGCGGCCCGACACGCTGTCGAAGGATTTGGAGGCGGCGTAGCTCAACACGTCCACCACCTGCTCCACCGTGCTGCGGTAGCGGAAATCCTTGTCATCCTGGGAATAGCGCAGGCCGCCGGTCAGGGTGACCATGTCCGTCAGCTGGTAATCCACCTGGCCAAAAACAGCGTAGCTGTCGCTGATCTGGGTATAAGGATAGCCCACCGTGGCCACGTTGTTCTCCAGCGAGAAGCCGGTGGGGTTGTCGTCGGTGATGAACAGGGGCCGCAGGTCGCGCAGGATGTCGTACTGGCTGGCGGTGTTCAGATAGTCATGCAGGAAATAGGCGCCGGCCACGCCGCGCCACCTGTCGCCCAGCGGCGCCTCCACCCGCAGTTCCTGGGACACGTCGTGCTGTGTCGCCTTGTAGGTGCTGGTCAGTAGGTTGTTGGGGCTGGCGTCGGTGTCCTCCAGATCGTTGCGCTCGGCGCTGTCGAAGCCGGTGATGGAATAGAGGGTGGCCTTGCCCAGGTCCCACCGCACGTTGACGGAGGCGCCCCAGGTGTCGACCTTATCCTGGCCCTTGATGTTGTAGGCGCCGGCGTAGGGGTTGTTGTCGGTATCGGCATAGCCCAATGCGTCGGTGCACAGGCCGGAGGCGTAGGCGCCGGCGGCGCACAGCCCATCGGGGCCCGCGACGGACGGATCCTGCGGGATCAGGGGCCGGGACTGGAAATGCCGGCTGTCGCCCCGGTTCTGGCCGCCATGGAACTGAACCGTGACGCTGAGGTCATCGCTGGGCGTGAACAGCAGACTGGCCCGCCCGCCCCAGCGGTTCACGGCGTTGACGTAGTCGTTGTAGTAGCGGTTGTAGGTGTCGCCGTCGTCGCGTTCGTAGACGCCCGCCAGGCGCACCGCCAGCTTGCCCGGGACGATGGCGCCGCCCACACCGGCCTCCGCCTTCACGGAATTGAAGCGGCCGTATTCCAGGCTGCCGTCGCTGGTGGTCTCGAAGGTCGGCTGGCGCGACGTGATGTTGATGGCGCCGCCGGTGGTGTTGCGGCCGTAGAGCGTGCCCTGGGGCCCCTTCAGCACCTCCACTCGTTCCAGGTCGAAGAACTGCCCCAACTGCGCCAGGGGCGACGCCACGAAGACGCCGTCCGCATAAATGCCGACGGCGCCGGCGGCGTTGGCGTTGAAGTCGTTCAGGCCCACGCCGCGGATAAACACCTTGGGATTGGCGCTGGCGTCGGACGTCTTGATCTGCAGCCCCGGCGTCAGGGCCGGCAGATCCTGCACGTCGCGCACGCCGGTCTTCTCCAGCGTCTCGGCCGTCAGCGCCGTGATGGCCACCGGCACATCCTGCAGGTTTTCCGCCCGCTTCTGCGCCGTGACCACGATTTCCTGCAACACGCCGTCGGTGTCGGGCGGTGCCGCCGACTGGGCGCGTGCCGGCGCCTGCAAAGCCACCAGCGCCACACCCGCCAGCAGCATGAACCCAGCACCCGCCTTGCCTATCCGCATCATGGTTGGCTCCCTGTTTTTGGTTCCGTCGTTGCGCAACCGCCCTAAACACTCTTTCTTCCTGGCCCCGGTGCCCGCCGGGGTACGCGCTCGGCTGCCGTTTTCGGTCAGGCCGACATCTCGAACACCGGCCACCGCCCGTTTATGGCGGTGCCGTCATAGGCCAGCAGCGGCCCGAATTGCAGCAGCACCGCCTCGCTCTGCGAGGGGCGCAGGAACACCCAGTCGTCCGGCTTCAGCGGCACGCGGCGGGATCCCGACCAGCGTTCCTGGTTGCTGGACCGGCCGTAGAGACCGCTGAGCTGCAGGCCCGGTGGCGACACCGGGTTGGCCAGCCAGTGCCCGCCCTGCACAAAAAAGGCGCGGGCCGTGTTGGGATCGAAGAAGGCGGCGACGCCAGCCAGGCTTTCCAGCCCTGGGATCAGCCCCGGCTCCGCCACCTTCAAGACCGGCGTGGCGATGAAGCAGGCCGGCTGGTGATGCGCCAGGGTGTCGATGTCGAAGTCCGTGGGCTTCACGAAGGCGGAGCCGACGGCCACCTCCGTCGCCACCGGGTCGTCGGTGTGCAGAGCGTAGGTCGGGCTGCCCGCCGTGTTGAAGGTATAGGGCGCCTGACCTTCCTTCAGCGGCGCCTTCTCCCGCAGGACGCCGGCCATGCGGGCATAAATGTCCTTGGCCCGCGCCAGCGCCTTGCCCCGCATGTCGAACACGCCGGGCATCTTGGCGACATGCGGGTCGTAGCCCATGAGGCCGCAGGCGGTGACGGCAGGATCCAGGCCCGCCAGCATGGCGGCCAGCGCCGTGGGATCCGTCAGGCCGCCCCGGTGCAGGCCCACATCGATCTCGAAATTCACATTGAGCGCCACGCCGCGCGCCTTGGCCATGCCTGTGTACTGGGCCAGGCGCTCCGGCGTGTCGATCAACCACTGGGGCGCCGGGGCCAGCGCCCCCAGCGTGTCGTAATAGGCGGCGGCCGCCGCCACCGGCAGGGGCTTGCCCATCAGCATGTCGGCATCGGGGACGCGGGTCCCCATTTCCACCAGCATGGGCTGGTTGAAGACCATGTAGCGCTTGGTCTTCAGGCCCGCCGCCACCCGGTCCATCAGCTCGTGGCAGGGCAGCGACTTGACGACGATGCGCAGGCCCTTGGCCTGGCCACCCGCTTTGGCCAGGGTATCGCCCACCGCCTTGATGTTGGCGTCCAGCCGCGTGGTGTCGACCACCAGCACCGGCTGGGCCACCCCCGCCTTGGTCAGGGCCGCCGACAGTGCGGTGAAATAGGCGTCGTGCCCGCCGCCATGGTCGCCCTCCGGCCAGGCGAGGGCGGCGGCGCCCACGACGGCGGCGCCGGCGATGCCGCCCGCCAGCACGCCGCGACGGCTGGGCCGCCTTCCATAGTCGTCACGCATCGGTGAACACCCCCCGCAGATAGTCGTTGAGGAAGCGCCCCTCCGGGTCGACCTGGCGGCGCATGTCCATGGCGTCGCGGAAGCGGGGATAAAGGGCGATGAAATCGGCGGTCTTCAGCGTGTTCAGCTTCCCCCAGTGCGGCCGGCCGCCATGGCGCCGCAGGATGGGTTCCACCACGTCGAACAGGAACTGGTAGTCGTCCTTGTAATAGGCGTGCACGGCGATGGAGCCGGACGGCCGGTCGTGGAAGGGCGACAGCCAGGCGTCGTCGGGGGCGATCACCCGCGCCTCGATGGGGAAGAAGACATCATGCCGCCGGGTCTCGATGGCCTCGATCACGTCCTTCAGCGCCTGTACCTGCGCCTCGCGCGGCAGGTGGAATTCCATCTCGTTGAAGCGGATGGGGCGCTCGTTGGACAGCAGCTGCCAGCTTTCCGCCACCACCCGCTCCGGTTCCAGGCCGGACAGCACATGTTTGGCCACGCGGCGGCGGATGGCGGGGGACCAGCCCAGCCAGTCGCGCAGCGCCTTCAGGCTCATGACCGCATCATTGTCCTGGGTGGGCGGCCGGGGCGTGGCCAGCGCGTCCGTCTCGTCATGAGTGATGATGGCGGTCATGCCGGTGAAGGGCAGGTAGTAGAACTCCACGTTGCGGTGGGCCGCCTGCAGGGTGGGCCATTCCGCCAGGGTCTGCTCCACAGGCTGCAGCCACACCCGCCGTTCCACCCGGTGCGCCGGACTGTTCTTCAGCGTCACCCGGGTGAGGATGCCGAAGGCGCCCAGCCCCACCCGGGCGGCGGCGAACAGGTCGGCGTTCCGGGTGGCATCGCAATCCAGCACCTGGCCATCCGCCGTCACCAGGCGGAAGGCCTGGACGTTGCCATGCAGGGCCATCAGGTTGACGCCCGTGCCGTGGGTGGCGGTGGACAGGGCGCCGGCCAGCGATTGCTTGTTGATGTCCGGCAGGTTGGGCATCTCCTGGCCCACGGCGGACAGGGCGGGGCCCAGGTCGGCCAGCCGGGTGCCGGCCCGGACATGGGCGGTCAGCGCCGCCGCGTCGTGGCCATCCAGCCCGGCGATGCGGTCCAGCGTCACCAGCGTGCCGGAGGTGGGCACCAGGGGCATGAAGGAATGGCCGGCGCCCACGGCGCGGATGGGGCCGGGGCTCTTGCGCACCAGGTCGGCCAGTTCGCCCTCATCCGCCGGCGCCGCGCGGCTGGCGGGGTAGGAATGCTGGATGCCGGACCAGTTGCGCCACAGCAGATGCCCGCCGGCGTCGGCGCTGGGCGGGGCCGGCGGTTCCGGCTGCACGCCCACGCGGGAGGCCGCCACGCCGCCGGCGGCCAGCGCCGTGCCGCCCATCAACAGAAACAGGGTGCGCCGTGTCAGCATGGTTCGGTCCGTTCCCCCATCAAGGCTTGTCGTTCAGTTGGCTTGTGCAGCCGGCGCCTGCCCGGCCATGAAGCGGATCAGCGCCTGGTAATCGTCGGCGGTGCAGGAGAAGCACTGGCCGCCCGCCGGCATGCCGTTGAAGCCTTCCAGCGTGTGTTTCAGCAGGGTGTCCGGCCCCTTGGCCCAGCGCGGCTTCCACGCCGTGGCGTAGCCCGCCAGGGGGGCGCCGGAATCTGGATTGGCATGGCAGGCCTTGCAGCTGGCCTCATACAGGCCAGCCAGGCGATCCTCCGCCGGGCGCCGCGCGGCCAGCGCCTCGATCGTGGGCGGTGCCTCCGGCGCCGGATCACAGGCCGACAGGCCCGCCGCCAGCGCGGCCAGCAGGATCAGTGTGGGCACGCCTGCCCGTTTCGGAAAATGCCCGATGCCCAAGCCCATGAAACTCCCCGTCGCCACCCGTCTATCGCGGGCACGGCGTTAGTCATCGCTAACAAGTTAGTGATAGCTAAAGATGGTGGGGCTGACAAGGGGGATTGTGGCGGCAGGCAGCCTTGTCAGGCCAGCGCCCCGCCAGGGCCGCCGAGCGCCAGCCAGACGTCCGCCGTCATCTCGGCATCGGCCCGGGACTTGTGTTGGTAATCGCCGGTGACGCTGACGCCACCGTCCTGCTGCCGCCGCCGTTTGTAACGCGTCCGGACGGTGCCGCCCACACGCTCCGCCACCAGGGACAGGCGGGAGCGTTCGGCCGGCCAGCGGCGACGGGCCAGTTTTTCGGTGCACACCACCGGATTGGCCAGGGCTGGGAGACCGGCCGCTGCCAGTTCCTGGTTCAACAGGGCAACATCACCGGCGGCACCATGGAACACCAGCGGGTCGGAACCGATGAAGGCCAGGATATCGCCCGCCACATCCGCGAAGTCGGGACAGTCGGCGAGTTCCTCCGCCCGAACGCCGTGCACACCGATGGCGATGGGGTTGAGCGGGCAGCGCGGATTGATGCGCCAACTGCACGCCTCCCGCACATGCCCGCCCGCACCCGACGGTGAAACCGCGACGGCTGACACCTCGATGATGCTGCGCCCCTGCACCGGCCGGAAACCGGTCATTTCGATGTCCATGGCGACCCAGCGCCCGGCTGGCTGGCCAACTGACCCGGCTGGCAAGCCAGCTGAAATAATCTGCGCCTTACCCATGACCTGATCCATATCCAAGGGGCGCCTCCGGGATAGGCGCCGACCCCGGCTATATAGGCCGGCAACCGGTTAAAAAGAATCACGCATACCCCCGGCCCCCCGCACGCCAGGCCTTGGTGTGGTCGATGAAGGCCTTGAGCCCGGCCGACGGCAGGCGCTGGCGGGGATAGTACAGCGCCAGGCCCGGCGAGGGCGGCGTCCAATCGGCCAGCGCGCGGGCCAGCCGGCCGGCGGCCAGGTCGGCCGCCACGTCGCGCAGGCTGACATAGGCGATGCCGGCGCCGGCGCGGGCTGCGTTCAGGCACAGGGCATGGCTGCCCAGGGTCAGGCGGCCGGGAACGTCGATGCGGATCTCCCCGTCACCCATTGGGCCACCGCGCGCTGGCCCGCCGTGGGGGGCGAATTCCCAGCGGTAGATGGTGCCGCTGGGCAGGCGGGCGCGGATGCAGTCGTGGCGCAGCAGGTCGGCCGGCACGCGGGGCAGCCCGTGCGTCTGGAAATAGGCGGGCGTGGCCACGACGGCCCACCCCTCCTCCTCCCCCAGCGGGATGGCCACCATGTCCTCCGGCACCGTATCAGCGGCGCGGAAGCCGGCGTCGAAGCCGGAGGCGACGATATCGATCATGCGCCCCTCGGCCACCAGATCGACCCGCATGTCCGGATAGCGGGCCATGAAATCCAGGATCAGAGGCAGCATGCGCGCGGCGGCCTCCTCCGAGGTATTGAGCCGCAGCAGGCCGGCAGGGGTGTCGCGGAAACGGTTCACCGTTTCCACCGCGTCGGCAATCTCGCGCGTGGCCGGCATCACCCGCGCCAGGAAATGCTCCCCCGCCTCGGTCAAGGCCACGCTGCGGGTGGTGCGATTGAACAGACGCACGCCCAGCTGCCGCTCCATGGCCGCGACCCGGTGGCTGAGCGACGAGGGGGAGGCGCCGATGGCCGCCGCCGCCGCCCGGAAGCTGCGGTGTTCCGCCACCGCCGCCAGGGCCGCCAGCTCACGCAGCGTCAGATCCGTCACTGTGCGATATCCTTCATCAGCGCATGCAAGATTGCGCCGATTATCGCATCAATGGCGGCGCATTACATCAGCGGTCTCAACACTGCTTCACGGAGAAAAGAGACCATGAGCACCGCCAACCCCAGCACCCCGGCCAAGACCGTCCTGATCACCGGCTGTTCGTCCGGCTTCGGGGAGACCGCCGCCCGGCTGTTCGCCGCGCGCGGCTGGAACGTCATCGCCACCATGCGCGACCCGACGCGCGATCCCGGCCTGGCCACCCTGGACAATGTGCAGGTCGTCCGCCTGGATGTGCAGGACCGCGACAGCATCGCCACCGCCGTCGAGGCCGGGCTGCGCCGCTTCGGCCGCATCGACACGCTGGTGAACAACGCCGGCTTCGGCCTGTTCGGCGTGTTCGAGGCCACGCCCATGGCCAAGATAACCGAACAGTTCGAGGTCAACGTCTTCGGCGTCATGGACGTGACCCGGGCCGTCCTGCCCCATTTCCGCGCTAACGGCGCCGGCACCATCATCAACATCAGTTCCGGCGCGGGCGCCTTCGGCCTGCCCCTGATGTCCCTGTACTGCGCCAGCAAGTTCGCCCTGGAGGGCTACTCCGAGGCACTGTCCTTCGAGCTGGCCAGTGTGGGCGTGACGGTGAAGCTGGTGGAACCGGGCGGCGTGACCAGCACCAACTTCGGCCCGCGCAGCGGCACGGAGGCGGGGGCCCAGGCGAATCTCGCCGACTATCGCCCCTTCGTCGCCAAGCTGGACGCCTTCTTCGAGGGCTGGCGCAATTCCCTGGCCGGCACCACGCCGGATGGCGTGGCGGAGGTGATCTACACCGCCGCGACCGACGGAGCCAACCAGTTGCGCTATGTGGCGACGGACGACATCAAGCCGCTGATCGCTGCCCGCCGCGAGACGTCGGAGGAGGTCTACATGGCCCTGATGCGTGAGCGTTTCATGCCGAAATAATGGGCCGAGATAGTGGGCCAGAGATAATGGATTGAGTGCCGGGCGGCCTCACACTGCGGCCTCACACCCCGTGGCGCAGGCCGCCCAACCACATCTGCGTCAGGGCGCGGCAGACGCTTTCGGGCGACATGCTGGGGTCGTCCAGCGCCATCTCCACCGCGGCGTAGCCGGCATCCACGGCGATGCGGGTGCGCAGGCGCAATTCGGCCGGGTCCATCTCGGGCAACAGCGGGCCCATGGCGCGGCAGATGCGGTCGGTGACCATCTCGTGCGAGGCCAGTCGGACGGCGGTCAGCGAGGGCACGGCGCGCAGCGCCCGCATGATCCACACCGCCCCCGGCATTTCGGCCGTGGCCTGGATGGTGGACAGCAGGAATTGGTAGTGGGCCCCCATCAGCTCTTCAAAACCGGCGGGCGCGCTGCGCTCCAGCCACTCATAGAGGATGTCGTTCTGGGCCTCCATCAGGGTGCTGCCCAGGGCCGCCAGCAGGTCGTACTTGTCCTTGAAATGGCGGTAGAAGACGGGGGGTGTCACGCCGGCGCGGCTGGCCACCTGGTTGGTGGAGATGCGCTCGATCCCCACCTCGCCCAACAGCTCGGCCCCCGCCTGCATCAGCCGCATGCGCATGGCCGCCGCCCGGCCGCTCAGGGTGGTGCCCGAGGTCGGGCCGGAGGCGAGAGGGACGTCGGAGGCTGTGTCTGACACGGGGCACGGGGGTCGGCAAGGGGGTTGAAGAACGGCGCGGCGCCTACTGCGCCCCATGACTACCGCGTCCGGTACCGGAACGCCAAGGCCGATCGCGCCCCACCCTTCCCCGGATACCTACATCCATACGCAGGTATAGCCCGGCAGCCCCTGGATTCTACGTGTCGGAGTGATAAACTTCATAGACGGGAGACAAAAGGACTGGATGCGACATGAGCAGCGCCAGTGACAGTCCGACCGACGACGGGGAAATCGTCAGCGTCGACACCAGCGACCCCACGGTGGCTTGCCTGTCCATCGTAAGCTGGTCCATGGCCATCGCGGCCCTGGGCGCCATCGTGTTGCTGGCCCTGGTCCTGTTGCTGTTGAATGTCTCGCAGTACGTCTTCCTGATGGTGTGGATCATCGGCGCGCCCTTCGCCGCCGCCGTCGCCGCCTTGGGGGTCCTGTTCATCCAGCTGAATCAGCGCCGCCAGCACGGCTGACGCCCGCCACCGACGGAACGTCAGCGCGGGCACAGGCCGTGCAGGAACAGGTGCACCACCCGCTGGACGTAGGTGCGGCGATAGGCGGCGTCGCCCAGGCGGGCCGGGTTGATCTGGCCCTCGAACGAATACCCGGCCGTGACCATACCGAAGAAAATGTGGGCAGCGGTGACGGGATCATCCACCACGATCAGCCCCTGGTCGGCCGCGCGGCGCAGGTAGTTGGCCACCATTTCGCGCGACTGGTCCGGCCCCGTGCGGAAAAAGCCTTCCAGCTGGTCGGGGAACAATCGCCCCTCCGCCACGAGTATGCGCATCATGGCCATGACGTCGGGCTGCACCAGCGCCTCAAGCAGCGAGGTCCCGAACTGTGTCAGCACCTCCTCCGGCGGTCCGCAGCTTTCGGCGATGTCGTTCATCAGTTGGCTGATGTGGCCGGTCACCACCTCCAGCACCGCCAGGAACAGCCCCTCCTTGCCGCCGAACAGCTCATAGAGGGTGGCGCGGGATCCGCCGGACAGGGCCACAATGTCGCCCAGGGTCGCACGCTCGAACCCCTTTTCCATGAAGACCTTCAGCGCGGCGTCCATCATGGCGACGCGCCGCGCCTCCGCCCGGCGGCCCAGCTTGGGGGCGGGCGCCGCATCGGCGGCCGGGGACACCTGGGTCGGCGCATTGGACATATCGGTCAAGGTGGGCAAGGGGGCGCTGGCGGGGATGGTCATCGTTTTTTCATAGCTTAATCAAAGGCCCCGGTGACGCCCGTCACAGGACTGTACTGTATGATACAGTACGTAATTGTCATCAGGCAAGGGCGAGGCTTCTGTTCCTTGCACTCTTGCCTATCTTTTTTCCCCGTTCCCTTGCCACCCCCAGGTTGTCCCGGCTGAAACGCGTTTTGGCCGCCAACTGAACGGGGTGACGGGACGGGGCTGGCTTTCGGTGGAAGAGGCATTTGATGACGCTCACTATTCCTAGGGTGGCCTTGGTGGCGACGCTGTCGGTGGCGGCGGTGGCGCTGGCCGGTTGCGGTGAGAAAAAGCAGGCGCCACCCCCGCAGGGGCCCATCTCGGTGGGCGTCGTCACCGTGACGCCGCAGCCCGTGACCCTGTCGACCGAGCTGACCGGCCGCACCTCCGCCTTTCGCGTGGCGGAGGTGCGGCCGCAGGTCAGCGGCGTCATCCTGAAGCGGCTGTTCACCGAGGGCGGCGAGGTCAAGGCCGGCCAGCAGCTGTACCAGATCGACCCCGCCCCCTATGAGGCGGCGCTGGCCAGCGCCAAGGCCAGCCTGGCCCAGGCCGAGGCCACCGTGAAGTCGGTCAAGGCCAAGGCGGAGCGCTACAGCGACCTGGTGACGGTCAACGCCGTATCCAAGCAGGACTACGACGACATCACGGCCAGCCTGGCCACCGACCAGGCGGCGGTGGACGCCGCCCGGGCCCAGGTCAAGACGGCCCAGATCAACCTGGACTACACCCGCGTCTATTCCCCCATCAGTGGCCGCGTCGGCCGGTCCACCGTGACGGAGGGCGCCCTGGTCACGGCCGACCAGACCACCGCGCTGGCCACCGTGCAGCAGCTGGACCCGATGTATGTCGATGTCACCCAGTCCAGCGTCGACCTGATGCGCTTGCGGCAGGAGATCGCCGCCGGCCATGTGAAGGGCGCCACGGCGGGCGACGCGCCCATCAGCCTGCTGATCGACGGCCTGGGCGACAAGCCCTATGGCGAGCCCGGCCGCCTGCAGTTCGCTGATGTGACCGTGGACCAGACCACCGGCATGGTCACCCTGCGCGCCACCGTGCCCAACCCCAAGGCGGAACTTCTGCCGGGCCTGTTCGTGCGGGCGCGGGTGGAGGAGGGCGTGCGCGACCAGGCCATGCTGGTGCCCCAGCAGGCCGTGGTGCGTGGCGCCGACGGCGGCACCACCGTCTGGGTGGTGGGCCCGGACAACAAGGCCGCCATCCGCCCCGTTACCACCACCCAGGCCCAGGGTGACAAGTGGGTGGTGACCGGCGGCCTGAACGCCGGCGACCGCGTGGTGGTGGAGGGCCTGCAGCGCCTGCGCCCCGGCGCGGACGTCAAGGCGGACGAGGCCCAGCCCAAGGCGGCCGCCCCCGCCACCCCGCAGCCGCTGTAAGGCAGGGCC
Source organism: Nitrospirillum amazonense (assembly GCF_007828035.1). Taxonomy (GTDB): domain Bacteria; phylum Pseudomonadota; class Alphaproteobacteria; order Azospirillales; family Azospirillaceae; genus Nitrospirillum; species Nitrospirillum amazonense. Next base: position 258,861 of record NZ_VITV01000009.1, read on the forward strand.
ATCCCCATGTCCAAGTTCTTCATCGACAGGCCCGTGTTCGCCTGGGTCATCGCCATCGTCATCATGATGGCGGGCGCGCTGGCCATCTACACCCTGCCCATTGAGCAGTTCCCCCGCATCGCCCCGCCGTCGGTGGCCATCACCACCACGTATCCGGGCGCGTCGGCCAAGACGCTGGAAGACACGGTCACCCAGGTGATCGAGCAGAAGATGAATGGCATCGACCATCTTCGCTACATGTCCTCCACCAGCGACAGCTCGGGCAACGTCACCATCACCCTGACCTTCAACCCCGAGGCCGATCCCGACATCGCCCAGGTGCAGGTGCAGAACAAGCTGCAGTTGGCCACGCCGCTGCTGCCGACCGAGGTGCAGCAGCAGGGCGTGCAGGTCAGCAAGGCCACCAAGAACTTCCTGATGGTGCTGGCCTTCTATTCCCCCAGCGGTCAGCTGGGCGAAACGGAAATCGGCGACTTCGTCGCGTCCAACCTGCAGGATCCCATCAGCCGCGTCGACGGCGTGGGCGACATCACCCTGTTCGGTCCGCAGCACGCCATGCGCATCTGGCTGGACCCGAACAAGCTGGCCGCCGTGCAGATGACGGCAGCGGACGTGACCAGCGCCATCGGCGTACAGAACAAGGCCATTTCCGCCGGCCAGGTGGGCGGCCTGCCCGCCGTGAAGGGCCAGCAGCTGAATGCCACCATCATCGCCCAGACCCGCCTGGAGACGCCGGAGGAGTTTTCCAACATCATCCTGCGCGTGAACCAGGACGGATCGCAGGTGCGCCTGCGCGACGTGGCGCGGGTGGAGCTGGGCAGCAACAATTATGAGGTCGCGGCCCGCTTCAACGGCCACCCGGCCGCCGGCCTGGCCATCAAGCTGACCACGGGGGCCAACGCCCTGCAGGTGGAAAAGGCCATCATCGCCAAGCTGGACGAGATGAAGCCCTTCTTCCCCGAGGGGCTCGAGGTCTCCTACCCCTACGACACGACGCCCTTCGTGCGCCTGTCCATCCATGACGTGGTCGAGACGCTAGCCGAGGCCGTCGTCCTGGTCTTCATCGTCATGTTCGTCTTCCTGCAAAGCTGGCGCGCCACGCTGATCCCCACCATCGCCGTCCCGGTGGTGTTGCTGGGCACCTTCGGCGTGCTGTCGGCCTGCGGCTTCAGCATCAACACCCTGACCATGTTCGCCATGGTGCTGGCCATCGGCCTGCTGGTCGACGATGCCATTGTGGTGGTGGAGAACGTGGAGCGCGTGATGGCGGAAGAGGGGCTGTCCCCCCGCGAGGCCACGCGCAAGTCCATGGGCCAGATCACCGGCGCCCTGGTGGGCATCGCCATGGTGCTGTCGGCCGTGTTCGTGCCCATGGCCTTCTTCTCCGGCTCCACCGGCGCCATCTACCGCCAGTTCTCGCTGACCATCGTGTCGGCCATGGGCCTGTCGGTGCTGGTGGCCCTGATCCTGACCCCGGCCCTGTGCGCCACCCTGCTGAAGCCCGCGGCCCATCATGGCGGCGGCGCCGTGGAGAGCGGCCCCTTCGGCTGGTTCAACCGCGGCTTCAACCGCACCAGCGAGGCCTACGGCCGCGCGGTGGGCCATGTCAGCCGGCGCACGCTGCGCTATCTGCTGGTCTATGGCGTCATCGTCGTGGGCTTGGTGCTGCTGTTCGTGCGCCTGCCCACCGCCTTCCTGCCGGACGAGGACCAGGGCTTCCTGTTCGTCCAGGCCTCCACCCCGCCCGGCGCCACCGCCGAGCGCACGCTGGCCGCCGCCAAGGCCATGGAGAAGCACTTCCTGGAAGACGAAAAGGATAACGTGAAGGGCCTGTTCACGGTGGTGGGCTTCAGCTTCGCCGGCCGCGGCCAGAATTCCGCCTTCGCCTTCGTGAACCTGCGCGACTGGTCGGAGCGGACCAAGCCGGAGCAGCGGGCCAGCGCCATCGCCCAACGCGCCATGATGAAGCTGGCGGCCTACCGCGACGCCTCGATCTACACCCTGACGCCGCCCGCCGTGCTGGAACTGGGCAACGCCACCGGCTTCGATTTCGAACTGGTGGACCGGGCCAGCCTGGGCCATGAGAAGCTGATGGCCGCGCGCAACCAGCTGCTGGGCATGGCGGCGCAGAACCCCATCCTGGCGCAAGTCCGCCCCAACGGGCTGGAGGACGTGCCGCAGCTGCGCGTCAAGGTCGACCAGACCAAGGCGGAGGCGCTGGGCCTGTCCATCAGCGACATCAACACCACGCTCAGCACCGCCTGGGGCTCGGCCTACGTCAACGACTTCATCGACAAGGGTCGCGTCAAGAAGGTCTACGCCCAGGCGGACGCGCCCTTCCGCATGCTGCCCGGCGACATCAGCCGCTGGTATGTGCGCGGGTCGGCCAACCAGATGGTGCCCTTCTCCACCTTCACCAACGCCTATTGGGAATACGGCTCACCCCAGCTGGAGCGCTACAACGGCGTGTCGTCGCGCGACATCCAGGGCGTGCCCGCCCCCGGTCACACCACCGGCCAGGCCATGGCGGAGATGGAAAAGCTGGCGGCCAAGCTGCCGACGGGCTTCGGCTTCGAATGGACGGGCCTGTCGTACGAGGAACGGCTGGCCGGCTCGCAGGCCCCCGCCCTCTACGGCATTTCCCTGGCCATCGTCTTCCTCTGCCTGGCGGCCCTGTATGAAAGCTGGTCCATCCCCTTCGCGGTCATGCTGGTGGTGCCCCTGGGCGTCATCGGCGCGGTGCTGGCGGCCACGCTGCGGGGCCTCAGCAACGACGTCTACTTTCAGGTGGGCCTGCTGACGACCATCGGGCTGGCCGCCAAGAACGCCATCCTGATCGTGGAGTTCGCCAAGGAACAGTACGAGGCCGGGCATGAGCTGATCGACGCGGTGACTATCGCCGCCAAGCAGCGCCTGCGCCCGATCCTGATGACGTCCTTCGCCTTCATCCTGGGCGTGCTGCCGCTGGCTGTGGCCAACGGCGCCGGCTCGGGCGGGCAGAACGCCATCGGCGTGGGCGTGATGGGCGGCATGCTGTCGGCTACCTTCCTCGCCATCTTCTTCGTTCCCGTCTTCTTCGTCTCGGTCCTTCGGCGCTTCGGCAAGCGGCCCGCCCCCGGCACCCCCGCCTCGGGCACGCCCGCTCCCGCCACCCCGGGGCACGACACCGCAGGACATCCGTGATGACCGTGTTTTCGACCCCCAAGCGCATCGCGGCCATCACCGCCCTGCTGCTGACCACCGCGTCCCTGGGCGCCTGTTCCCTGGCGCCGGACTACACCCGGCCGGGCAGCCCCGTCCCCAACGCCTGGCCCACCGGGCCGGCGTATGAGGCGGCGGGCGCGCAAGGGACCACCGAGTCCTCTCCCCCACAGGGTCTCGACAGCTGGAAGGCCGTGTTCCGCGGCCCCCGGCTGCAGGCCCTGATCCAGAAGTCGCTGGATAACAACCGCGACCTGCGCGTGGCCCTGCTGAACATCGAGGTGGCGCGGGCGACATACCGGGTCCAGGACGCGGCCACCCTGCCCCAGCTGAACGTGAGCGGCAGCACCACCCGCGCCCGCACGCCCATCTCCGCCCTGGGCGCCCAGGGGGCGTCCGCAGGCGCGGCCGGATCCGGCACCAAGGGCGTCACCTACAATTCCAGCCAGGTCCAGGTGGGTGTCACCTCATATGAGCTGGACCTGTTCGGCCGGGTGCACAGCCTGTCGCAGCAGGCACTGGAACAGTACCTGGCGACCACGGAGGCCACGGCCGGCACCCGCCTGTCCCTGATCGCGGAGGTGGCCAACGCCTACCTGACCCTGGTGTCGGATCGCCAGCTGCTGGCCCTGACCCAGGACACGCTGAAGGCCCAGCAGGCGACGTACGACCGCAACAAGCGCATGTTCGATCGGGGCAGCAGCTCCGCCCTGGATCTGGCGCAGTCGCAGACGGCCGTGGACACCGCCCGCGCCAATCTGGAGCAATACACCCGGCAGGTGGCCCAGGACCGTAACGCCCTGGAACTGCTGGTGGGGACGCCCCTGTCCGACGCGGAGATCGAGGGCGCCAGCCTGGACGATCAGGACGTGCTGGGCGACCTGCCGGCGGGCCTACCGGCCGACCTGATGCTGCGCCGCCCGGACATCCGCCAGGCGGAACACACGCTGAAGGCCGCCAACGCCAACATCGGCGCCGCCCGCGCAGCCTTCTTCCCCCAGATCACGCTGACCGGCAGCTACGGCACCGCCAGCGCCGGCCTGACCGACCTGTTCGCGCCGGGCAGCAGCGCCTGGAGCTTCGGCCCCAGCGTCAGCCTGCCCATCTTCGACAACGGGAAGAACCAGGCCAACCTGGACATCGCCAAGGCCGACCGCGACATCGACGTCGCCAACTACGAGAAGGCGGTGCAGACCGCCTTCCGCGAGGTGTCGGACGCGCTGGCTGCGCGGGGCACCCTGGACCGCCAGCTGGCGGCCCAGACGTCGCTGGTGAAGTCCAGCCAACTGACCTACGACCTGTCGACCAAGCGGTACGACCGCGGCATTGACAGCTTCCTGAGCGTGCTGGACGCGCAGCGCAGCCTGTACAGCGCCCAGCAGACCCGGATCGCCGTGCAGCTGTCGCTACTGGAAAACCGGGTCAGCCTGTTCAAGGTGCTGGGCGGGTCGGAGACGGTGCCGGCTGAGACGTCCGCCAACTGAACCAGCCGGAAGGGCCGCCCGGCACAGGCCGAGCGCCCTTCCCTGGCTCACGCCGACTGGGGCTCACGCCGCCTTGCGTGCCGTGATGTAGTCCTGGATGACCAGGGATAGCACGTCCAGCGGCATGCTGCCGGAGGAAAGGCCGGCGTGGTGGAACTCGCGGATGTCGAACTTCGGCCCCAGTTCCTTTTTCGCCTGGTCGCGCAGGCGCACCCACATGGTATGGCCGATCTTGTAGCTGCAGGCCTGGCCCGGCCAGGCGCAGTAGCGGTCGGTCTCCCGCGTCATGGCGCTTTCGGTGTCGCCCGTCAGGTCCACCATGTATTTGACCGCCTGTTCCCGCGTCCACCGCTTGTGGTGCATGCCGGTGTCGATGACGCAGCGGCCTGCGCGGAACAGCAGGAACTTCAGGTAGCCGATGCGCCCCATGGGCTCCTTCTCGTACATGCCCATCTCATCGGCCAGCTGCTCGGCATACAGGGCCCAGCCCTCGCCGTAGCCGGAGAAGAACATGTTGGAGCGGTAGCGGGGAATACCCGCCGTCTCCTGCGCCAGGGCCACCTGCAGGTGATGGCCGGGGATGCCCTCATGGTAAAGGGTGGAGGGCAGCGCCCATTTGGGCCATTCGCCGGTGTCGTGCAGATTGAAGTAGATGGTGGCAGGCCGCTTGCCGTCCAGCGAGGGCGACTGGTAATAGGCCAGCGGCGCGCCGGCGTCGATCTGGGCCGGCACCGGCTTCACCTCCGCCTTGGCTTTGGGCAGGGTGGAGAAGTATTGGGGCAGGTGGCTGACCACGTCGGCAAGGCGCACGCCCAGGTCGGCGATCAGCTGAGCCTTGCCCTCCTCCGTCTTCGGGTAGAAGGAGGCGGGGTCCTGGTACAGCGCCTTGATGCGCTGGCCCACCGTGCCCTTTGTCAGGCCCTGCGCCTTCAGCACGGCGTCCAGGCGGGCGGTGATCTCCCGGCCCTGGTCCAGGCCGATGTTGTGCACCTCGTCCGGCGACAGGGTGGTGGTGGTGTTGGCGCGCAGGCCGTCGACATACCAGGCGTCGCCGTCCTTGACGTGCCAGACGCCGGCGTGGTGCGTCGCCTGCCGGCGCGCGGCCTCCACCGCCGCGATCTGACGGTCCAGGGCGGGCAGCACCTTGGATGTGTAGATGCCGGCGGCACGGGCGGCCCAGTCGCCCTCGATGCCCTTGGCCTTGGCGCGCTTGGCAACGGATGATACCAGGTCCGACTTGTCCGCATCGACGCGCAGGGCGCGCATCTGGGTCAGGGTCGTGTCCAGCAGGAAATCCGGCGCCACCACGCCCGCGCCCCGGTCATGGTCCAGACGCTCAGTATCCTGGTCCAGCGCGGTGGCGAAGGCCTCCAGCCGCGAAAGATAGGCCTCGGCATCGTCCTGGGTGGCGATGGGGTGCTTGGTGTCCAGGAAGGTGGGCGTGGACTGGTAGCAGCCGGTCAATTGGCTGATGGCATAGGGGGACCGTTCGCCCGGCCGGCCGAAGTCGAAGCGCTTGTAGGTTTCCAGCCGATTGGACAGGACGTAGGCCACGCAATCGTAATTCACGGCGTCGATGCCGCTCAGGCTGCGGCGGTCGATGCCCGCCAGGCGGCGCATCTGGCTGGCGGCGGCCTCACGCTCCACCGCTTGGCCGGCGGCCGAGCGGTCGCCCAGGCGGCTGCGCAGTCCCGCCAGGTCACCCGTGTCCAGGCCCAGATTGGTCGCGGCCTCGGGCCGGCGCCGCAAATCCTCCTGGAAGAAGGTTTCCAGCAAGGCGGTCAGGGAGGCGCCGGCACCGGACGGAGTGCCGGAGGGGGCGCCAATGGGGGTGGAAGCTTGCGCCCACGCGGGCAAGGCTGCGGACAAGGCGACGGCAGCGGAACTGCCGGCCAGGAACTGGCGACGATTGACCATGGAACTCTCCCAACGCGTATGCCCCTGTTTTGGGGAGAGTATGCGCAAATTTTTGATGGATGAAAGCCGGGCCCCGCCATCAAACAGGCCGACCCTCCGTTCCGCGGCCGGCTGACCGGCTATATCCATTGTAAATTGTTTGCCGACTAACCCACCACCACCGCTGGCGTCAACCGGCCGCCGGGCATGGTGCCGAATCGGCCCGGCAGCCGAAAATGGACCTCGTGCGCCGGCCGCCCCCTCCAAAGCCCGCGCCGGCATTAGCCGTCATAGCCTTGAAACCATTCGCGGTTAAGCCTGGGCCCGAACTTTCGAGGACGCCATTCCCATGCCTTTCCCCCGTCTGCTGCCCCTGACCATCGCCGTCCTGGGCCTCACCGCCTGCGCCACCAGGGCGCCGGAGAACGCCATCGCCATGAACCAGATCCAGGTCATTGGCACCCACAACAGCTATCACGCCGGGATCGCGCCCAACGAGGCGGTGTTGTGGAAGAAAACCCATCCCCAGCAGTACGCCGCCCTGGATTACCACCACCAGCCCCTCGCGGCGCAGCTGTCGGCCGGGGTGCGCCAGGTGGAACTGGACATCTACGCCGACAGCAAGGGCGGGCTTTACGCCCATCCCGCCGGGCCTGGCCTTGTGACGAAGGCCGGCCTGCCGGCCGACCCGCCGTTCGACCCCGATCACGTCATGGACAAGCCGGGCTTCAAGGTCATGCACATGGAGGATGTGGACTACCGCAGCACCTGCCAGCCCTTCACCGCGTGCCTGGCCGACATCCGCGCCTGGTCGCGGGCCCATCCCGGCCATGTTCCCATCTTCATCCTGATCGAGACCAAGGAGGAGGCGCTGACCCTGCCCTTCCCCACCGTGACGCCGGAGGCGCTGACACCGGCCAGCCTGGACGCCCTGGACCGGGAGATCCTGTCGGTGTTCAAGGCGGGTGAGATCATCACCCCCGACGGGGTGCGGGGCGATGCCGCGACCCTGAACGCCGCCATCCGGACGCGCGGCTGGCCCAGCCTGGAGGCGGCGCGGGGCAAGGTCGTCTTCCTGCTGGACCAGAGGAAGGTCACCGCCCGTTACCTGGAAGGCCATCCCGGCCTGAAGGGCCGCGTCGCCTTCACCAACGCCCAGCCCGGCGATGCCGACGCCGCCTTCATCGAAATGAACGATGGCCCGGGCGACACCATCACCGCCCTGGTGCGCCAGGGTTACCTGGTCCGCACCCGGTCCGATGCCGACACCAAGGAAGCGCGGGCCAACGACACCCGCCGCCGCGACATGGCGCTGGGCAGCGGGGCGCAGATCATCAGCACGGACTATCCGGCCTCGGAACCGGCCGGCACCGGTTTCGCCGTCAGCCTGCCGGGTGGGGCCGTCGCACGCTGCAACCCGGTGACGGCGGGCGATGGGTGCGGGGTGGGGCCGCTGGACCGGTAGGGACCGGAGGCCGCTTGCCAGCGCCTGAAACCCTTCTCTATTCTTCCACGCACAATAAACGTTGGAAGCGGCAGGCGATGAAGAAGACGAGCAGATGGGCGGCGTTGGCATTGGGCACGGCGCTGAGCCTTCCCCTGGGAAGTGCCGCCGGCGCGGCGGAGGCCGCAAAGCAGGAAGGTATTAAGGTCGATCTGACCCGGCCCGACTGGGTGGCCTTCCGCAACCTGTACCAGCAGTTGGTGCAAACCAACACCACGCTGTCGGCCGGCAGCTGCACGACGGCGGCGCAGAACATCGCGAACCGGCTGGTCGCCATCGGCTTGAAGAAAAGTGATGTGCGCGTGCTGGTGCCGGATGGCCGGCCCAAGGATGGCGCGCTGGCAGCGGTGCTTCCCGGCACGGACAAGGCGGCCAAGCCGCTTTTGCTGTTGGCCCACATCGACGTGGTGGAGGCCAAGCGTGAGGACTGGCAGCGCGATCCCTTCACCCTGGTGGAGGAGAACGGCTATTTCTACGGGCGCGGCAGCAGCGACGACAAGGCCATGGCCGCCGTCTTCGCCGATCTGCTGATCCGCCTGCGCCAGGAAGGCTTCCGGCCCAAGCGCGACATCAAGCTGGCGCTGACCTGCGGCGAGGAGACCAGCGACACCTTCGACGGCGTGGCCTACCTGCTGGCCCACAACCGCGACGCGGTGGACGCCGAATTCGCCCTGAACGAAGGGGCCGGCGGCAGGCTGGACAAGGACGGCAAGTACCTGGCCCTGGAGATCCAGGCGGGGGAGAAGGTCTACCAGGACTTCACGCTGGAGACGACCAACCCCGGCGGCCACAGCTCCCGGCCCAGCAAGGACAACGCCATCTATCACCTGGCGGCGGGCCTGAACCGGCTGGCGGCCTTCGACTTCCCGGTGGCGCTGAACCCGGTGACCAAGGCCTATTTCACCGCCCTGTCCCCGGTCATCGGCGGGCCGGTGGGAGCCGACATGGCCGCCATCACCAAGGACAACCCCGACCCGGCAGCCATCGCGCGCATCAGCCAGGACGCCGGCTGGAACAGCACGCTGCGCACCACCTGCGTCGCCACCATGGTAAATGCCGGCCACGCGCCCAACGCCCTGCCCCAGCACGCCCAGGCCAACGTCAACTGCCGCATCCTGCCGGGGCAGCCCCTGGAGGACGTGCGCCAGACCCTGGTTAAGGTGCTGGACGATCCCGCCATCAAGGTGACGGCGGTGGGCGAACCCAGCCCAGTCTCCCCTCCCCCGGCCCTGACGCCCACGGTCCTGGACCCGGTCAAGGAGGTGGCGGCCAAGATGTGGCCGGGCGTGCCGGTGGTGCCCACCCAGTCCACCGGCGCCACCGACGGCCGCTTCCTGAACGCCGCCGGCATCGCCACCTACGGCCTCAGCGGCATGTTCCGCGACCCGGACGGCAGTGGGGTGCACGGCCTGAACGAACGCATCCGCGTGCGGTCGCTCTATGAGGGGCGGGAGTTTCTGTACGCCGTGGTGAAGAAGTACGCGGGGTGAGGAGCTATCCGTGAATAATTACACGCCCGATCAGGAGCTTAGTGATTATTCACGGCCAACTCTCTATCTCTTCCCAGTCTACGCATGCTTGAACACGACCTTCACTTCGCCGGCCACGCTTGCACGGTGGTCGGGGTGGTGCTATCAAATCCCCGCAAACGCTTAATATGAAATCTATCAGAAAATTTGTTTTAAAGATCAATTCTCGGCAATTGGCGCGACTGTAGACAAAAAATTTAATTCTTTAGCGGAGACGTATTCCAATGAATTTCTTGAAATCAGGCGAACTGGCAAATGGCACTGTCGATCCGATGAGCATTAATGGCGCCATTCTGGATCGGCAATCAGCCCAGCGCCCGGTTTCAAGTCTGGTGTTGGGCGTCATCGTCCTATTATGGGGGGTGATCCTGGCAATTAGCGCGCCAGGCCAGTTGTCTTACGATTCCATCGTCCAATTAAACGAAGGACGGACAGCGACTTATCTCAGCATGCATCCGCCACTTATGTCAGCCATGCTGGGAGTCGCCGACAGCGTCGTGCCGGGAACCGCGCTTTACCTCGCCTTCAGCATGGCGTTGTTCTTCGGTGCACTTGCGCTTCTCATTAGCCGTGCGGCGCGCCCGCTGCCTACGATGGTGCTTACGATAGCGGCTTGCTTCACCCCCCCCGTTTTGGTCTATCAAGGCATTGTTTGGAAAGATGTATTATTTGCCAACCTCGCCATCTTGGCGTTTGCCGTGCTTGGAACCGTCGACGGGCCATTAAAGGGGCGGCGCTTTATTGCATATGAGGTTACGTGCATCCTTGCGGCCTTTGCCGCTCTGGTGCGTCAGAACGGTTTTGTCGTCATCCTATTCGTGGCACTTGCCATTGGCTTGAAGGAATACAGGCGGGTGGCGCCAACGGGTCCGGCCAAAAAGGCTTGGCGTTCCGTCAGTTTCGGCTTTTGCGCCGTGTTGTTCGCCTTGGGAGCTTGCTCATTATCAAACGAACTGATCCGTATTACGGCTGTTAGGCAAGAAAGCGTAGTCGGGGCTGGGCTAATGGTTCTTGCCAGATATGACATCTCTGGAATCATTGCTTTTGAAGAAGATTTCGATTTGCCTCTGCTAAATGAAAGAGGCGTGGATATTGCTAAATTCGAGAACGCGATCCGGCAGAACTACACGGCAGAACGGCTCGACAATCCGCTCAACCCTCATAGCTCCCAGATCGCGATTTCTGGCTTTTCCCATCTCTCCCCTGCCGAAACAATCAACCTTTGGCAGGGGCTCATATTAAGTCACCCCCGCGCGTACGCGGCTCACCGCATTGCAGTTTTTAAATGGCTTATGTTCCCAACCGATCCCAGCCATTGCTTACCAGTTCATGTCGGAATCTACGGGCCGATAGATTTGATCCAAAGCCTTGGGTTGAAAGAAGGGACTCGTCCGTCGGATCAAGCACTTTACAATTACAGTACGCATTATTTTGGCGGCCCGCTCATGAACCCAACATTCTACGCCGTCATCGCCGCGCTACTGATTGCGTATCTGTTGTGGCGCCCCACCAAAGGCAACGTTGTGATTATTTGCATGTTGTTATCGGCTCTGGCTTTCGCCGGAAGCTATTTGGTGATCGGAATCGCATGCGATTTTAGGTACGTTTATTTCCTGGTGGCAGCAACGATCGTGGCGTTCCTGTATATTTTTGCCAGCACCGAAAATATAAATCTTTCTAAATATTTCTTTTTGTTCAGAAAAGATAAATATGATGCCTGAGCCCAATATTTAAAGAATATTGTTTAATTTAGGCAACTAATATTGAAGAGATACGATATGGATTATGATATAATTATTGTTGGTGGCGGCTTCTTTGGCATGTACATTTCAGAATATTTTGCCAAGAAGAAACGCCGCGTCCTGCTGGTAGAACGGGAGCAAGATTGTATGCGCCGTGCCTCTTATCACAATCAGGCACGCGTTCATAATGGCTACCATTACCCTCGCAGTGTCCTGACGGCTTTGAGGTCCAGGATTTCATTTCCACGATTCATACAAGAATATAGTAACTGCGTTGTTTCGGATTTTCAGAAATTTTATTTGATCGGCTCTCCTTTGGGGAAAGTGTCCGCCTACCAGTTCCAGAAGTTCTGTGAGCGAATCGGCGCCCCCTGCGAGGTGGCCCCGACCTGGCTGCGTCGGCTTACCAACCCCCATTTCGTTGAAGCCTGCTTTTCCACCGTGGAATATGCCTTTGACGCTACAGCGCTTCGCGACACGATGCTTCAGCGATTGAATGCCGTCTCCGTCGAGATTCGCCTGGGGACCACGGTGGAAGGCGTGCGCCAGAAAGCGGGCGCCCTGGCGGTCAGCATACGGAACACCGACTCATCCGCCGAGGAATTGACCGCTGCCCACGTTTTCAATTGCACCTACTCCAATATCAATTTCCTGCTCGCGAACTCCGGGGCGCCACCCATTCCGCTGAAACATGAAATGACAGAAATGTGCATCGTCGAGGTGCCAGACGAAATCCGGCAATCTGGGATAACGGTCATGTGCGGACCATTCTTCTCCGTGATGCCGTTTCCGGCCCTGGGGTTGCATTCAGTCAGCCACGTGCGGTACACCCCGCATTATGAGTGGCTGGACGAAGGAGGCGACGCCGATGGTGCCCAGGGTCGTCTTTTCGACGCGCGCCCGGGCGCAAGCGCGTGGGAGGCCATGCGCAAGGATGCGGCCCGCTACATCCCAGTCCTGAGTGAATGCCGCTACAGCCAGTCCCTGTGGGAGGTGAAGACTGTTTTGCCGCGAAGTGAAACCGATGATTCCCGTCCAATTCTGTTTCGCCCCAATCATGGGTTGCCCGGTCTGCATAGCGTCCTAGGGGGGAAAATCGACAACGTTTATGATGTTGTCAAAGCGATTGAAGTCAACAGCATCGGGCTTTGAGGGGGGCATACAGTGAAAAGTGAACTCTTTGTATCCGCAGGCATCGTCGTCAACCGTCCGATTCCCTCCCTGAAGGATGAGTTGGCGGCCGTCCAACGCACCCTTAATGCCCTCTATTCCGACTACGAGATCCTAGTGATCATACAGGGACCGGTGCTCCAGCAGGTATCCGATGCCCAAGCTGCGGATATCCTCTCGAATATCCCCTGCATCCGCTTCATTCAACTTTCCTTCGCGGTGCCTTCCGACGTAGCGCGGTCCGCCATCGTTGAGAATGCGATCGGCGATTTCGTTCTGTTGTTCGACCTTGCCGCCGATCCCCTTGAATTGATCGCCGAGGCCGTGGCCGCCTGTCAGCGCGGGAGCGATATTATCGTCGGCGTTTCCATTCTGGCGCCTTCCCCGCTGTATCGCCTGGGCCGGCGCATCGCGTCGCCGTTGCTGGCGTCCATCGACTATCAGTTGCCCGCAAACGCAACTGACTTCAGATGCGTAAGCCGGCGGGCGATCAACGCGGTAATCAATACCGGGCGTTCCCATCACCAGCTCAATCTTCGCCTTCAAAAGACCGGCTATCCGTCCCAAGCCATAGCCTACGAACAAAAGGCTGAGGCTCGCCGGGACAGGTCGCTGCCACAAGCCTGCCGACAGTTCCTCCATCTTCTGGTGTTCAATTCATCACGCCCGCTACGATGGATGTCGGGGATTGGTTTGCTGGGCAGCTTAATAGCACTGATCTTCGCCTGCTACAGCGTTTTGATCAATATTTTGAAAGAAAAGGTCATGGAAGGTTGGACAACGACCGTCCTATTCATGTCCATCCAGTTCATGCTGCTGTTCCTTATTCTTGCCTTCATCAGCGAATATCTGGGCCGCCTACTCGATGAGAGACGAGGAATTGCGGAATACGCAGTGGTTTCAGAACGGAACAGCAGGACTATGGTAAACGACCAGCGCGTAAATGTGCTCACCGATTCCGTATAACCGTCGTCCTTAGGACGTGATGCCACCTTAGGATGGACGGCTAGGCTTACTCAAGCCCGCCCCCACATCGGACAAGGCGGAGTGTTCCAATCCATCTCGTCGGGGTGGTACTTGAACATGCCTCAAGGAATTGAATTTACGTGCCTCGCCAGGCCGTCACGGCCAGAACCGGATTTTAAAATGGAGGGACCATGGCGGACGGGCTTATAGGCCATACCGGCTTCGTTGGAACAAATCTTGGCGCCGCCCACACCTTCGCGGGCCTGTTCAATTCCAAGAATATCGCCGAACTCGACGGCAGCCAATTTGATGTGCTGGTCTGCGCCGCGGCCCCTGCTACGATGTGGGCTGCCAATAAGGACCCGGAAAACGACCTCCAAAACATTTACCGGTTACTCTCTCATATTGAGCGAGCCCGGGCGGAACGTTTCGTCCTTATTTCGACGATCGCGGTTCTCGCCGATCCCGTCGGCTTGGATGAAAGCACCAACCGCTTCGAAACAGGTAAGGCTTATGGCCGCAACCGGCGCTTCCTGGAAGAAGCCTGCACGGCCCTATTCCCGCGGTGCCATGTCCTGCGCCTACCCGCGCTCTTTGGCTCCGGCCTGAAAAAAAACTTCCTCTTCGATATATTGAATCCGGCCCCTTCCTTCCTAAGCCAGGAACGCTATAAGGACATGCTCGATCGCCTGCCACACGCAGCGGTCGGCTTGCTGAAAGCGGTTTATGAGTTCGACCAAGGCTTGGCGATGTATCGGTGCGCGCGTGAGCGATTGATCGGCGCGAATCGAGGCCTGTTGGTTGACGCGATGAGAACCGCCGGCTTTACCGCCCTCAACTTCACAAATCCTGATAGCAGTTACCAATATTATGGTTTGGCGCGCCTGTGGTCGGACATCGGTGTTGTCATCCGAAATGAACTGCCCGTGGTACATCTCGCGCCAGAGCCATTGCGTGCCGGTGATATCTATCAATTCGTGACCGGTCATTCCTTCAGCGGGACGGACGCTGCGACCTATCATGAAGATATGAAGACCCTCCATGCTGACTTATTGGGCGGAAGCCGAGGATACATCCAGGACCGCGCATCGGTTCTGAGCGACATCAGCACTTTCTTCAGAAGCCTGGCAGCGTCATGAAACTCGCGGTTTCCAACATTGCGTGGTCCTATCCGCAGCGCCTGGATGCCTACGCCATCCTTCGCGATCATGGCATAACCGGACTTGAGATCGCCCCAGGCTTGTTGTTCGCCGACGAGGTTGATCCGTTCGTTCCCTCTCGGGAGGCCGTTCTGGCACGCCTAAGGGAACTCGACCACTTCGGGCTGCAGCTGGTTTCCATGCAATCGCTGCTGTTCGGCATCGAGGGCGCCGATCTGTTCGGAGAGCCCGCTGCACGGCGCCGCCTGGAACAGGGGCTTGTCCGGGCCATTGAACTAGCAGGCAAACTCCACATCGCCAACTTGGTCTTTGGCTCGCCCAAGCAGCGCGTCATTCCGCCGGGTCTAGCGAAGGATGCGGTCCTTGCAGCCGTAACTGAAATTTTCCGGCCCCTCGGCGACCAAGCTGCGGCCAAACGGACCCATATTGCGCTGGAGCCGAACGCCGCCGCCTATGGCACCAATTTCATGACGACCTTCCAAGAGACTCTGGAAGTCGTGCGCCACATAGGTCACGCGGCTGTAACCTTTAATTTCGACGTTGGTGCACTTTATATGAATCAGGCCTTTGACCAGGTTGTGTCATTCGCGCAAGAAGCGGCGGCGCACATCTCGCACGTTCATGTTTCCTCCGCGCATTTGGCACCGGCGCCGATGAATGAAGAAGACGCGCGTGCCGTCTTCTCGGCACTGAAATCTATCGGCTATGATCGGGCGGTTTCGATTGAAATGAAGGCCTCGCCAAACGCGCTGGAAACGCTCGCCACCTCCGTCGCCCTTCTCAAGGCAGCCGCGACTTTGGAGGGACTCCCTTGAGCCATCATGACCGGTCGGCCTCTGCCGATGCCCACGTTATTTCATTGGAAAAAGGCACCAATGGCAGGGGTTCGACGGGAACAGCGACGCTGTTATCTCCCGAACTGATGCGCTTCGCGTTGGTGATCGGCGGTGGCTTGGTCGTCGATCTCACGGTCGGCTCAATCATCGTCAATGTTGCCGGGCTGTCACTCACCGTCGGCTCCGCCGCAGGATTGCTGACAGGCGCGGTTTTCAACTATATTCTCCATGAATTATGGACATTCCGTCCCCGACAGGGCGGAAACGGCCTGTCGACCAAAAGGGCATCGCTTTACCTGATGACCTCCCTCATTGGCCTGTGCGTTCGCCTGGGCCTAGTTACGGCCATGTATACCTTGGCAACCAGTCACTTGGCTAATCTCGCCGTGCTCGTTGCCGCGGCTGGCGCATCATTCGTGGTCAACTACCTGCTCAGCCGCCTAGTGGTGTTTCGCCGAGCCGGAATCAAATCCAGTTTGAGGGAATAGCGCGATGGAATTTCGTTCCAGCCGGCAAGAGGAAGGCTGGCAAGTCCCCTCGTTTGACGTGAACCTTTTCTGCCCTCGCGGGCACAGGTATGCGCTGGTGATCCCGGTTATCAACGAAGGCGGAAGGATCCGCCGGCAGCTGCAGGCGATTGCCGAGGAATTGCCGCCTGTCGACGTGATCGTGGCCGATGGCGGCTCAACGGACGGGTCGCTCACCGCCGACTTCATCCGCACGCTGCCCATCCGCGCGGTACTGGTGAAAACCGGTCCGGGAAAACTGAGCGCTCAGTTGCGGATGGCCTATTCCTGGTGCCTTGCTGACGGTTACAGCGGCATCATCACTATGGACGGCAACGGCAAGGACGGCGTCGATGCCATTCGGCGCATGTGCGCTAAGCTTGATGAAGGGTATGACTACGTCCAAGGCTCTCGCTACCTTCCGGGAGGGAAGGCGGAGAACACGCCCTTGGAACGGACGATCGGTAATCGGCTGATTCATGCACCGCTGCTCAGCATCGCGGGACGCCACTGGTTCACCGACACGACGAATGGGTTTCGTGCCTATTCACGGCGCTATCTACTGGACCCTCGGGTCGCCCCGTTCCGCGATATTTTCTCGCGATACGAACTGCTTTTCTACCTGACCGCGCGCGCCGGGCAGTTGGGCCTTCGCGTCTGCGAAATTCCGGTCCGCCGCAGTTATCCGGTGGGAGAGGCGACACCGACCAAAATTGCCGGCTTCAAAGGCAAGCTTTCCATTCTGGAGGAGCTGTGGCGCGCCGCCACGGGAGGCTTCAACCCCTGAAGCGCGTGGGGAAAAGGGCGGACGCCACGGCCGACGCGACACCATGCCGCCCCACCCGACCGACCTCTACGGTGAGCGCCCGGCGCATCGCCGGTTGGCGTCTGGAGCGAACCGGCATGTCCCCTTGGTGCCCAACGCCCGGGGGCAGGCCCTGCATGAGCACGCGGCCAGCCAAACATGGCGGGTTGCTCTACCGGACTTCGGGTTTTATCCGGCCAGGGAAATTGGAAGGTGCCCTGCCACAAGCGGACCGCTCACGTCACCGCTGTCGAGCGATGACCGCCGTGCGTCCACTTCTCGGCAAAAGTCGGGAAACTCTGTCTGGAATTGCTGCTCCCACGCCAGGCTGCCGGCATTGGAAAGGCGACGGACCGTGGTGGCCGGCAAAGTCCTTATCCGGGGATGGAGCACTCCCGTGATCGTCCGGTCCATCCAGTTCAACACATTCAGCGGATTCGCCATCAGGTCTTCGTAAAAGAAGCGCTTGGGTGTCATGTCATGATCGCTGAAGTGCTTCTCGAACCCACTTTCGCAGGTCAACAGCCCCATGATCGTTTCCTTGATCCGGTCAGGGTCATAAGCAACTTTGGACAAATATGCGTCACTGTGGTCAGTACTTTGATAGCTGTGAAAAACTCCGCTGGACGCGCTTTTGTAAAGTGATATTCCTTGAGCAATAATGTTCTTTCGTCGCAGGTAGAAGAACGTGATGTCTCGGAATGCGCTGGAGGGAACTCTTGCAAGCTGCTGCATAGCCAGCAGCTGATAGTAGCTTAATTGCACGCCTACGACCCGACAAGGAGAAGCAGAGCTCCGAGCTAACCACTGTGCATAAGTGTTGATATCACGGAGCCCGACTATTTTAGGCGGTGAACACCCCAACGCACGATCTTCTGTCTGGATCCATCCCTCATTGAACCACTCCTGCGGGACACCCAACACATTTGAATTTTTTGCAAGTTCTGTTAGCCATGTACTGCCAGATCGAGCAATAATAAATATTATGTACAATTTATACCGCTTTTTAAGCCTCATTATTGTTTCAAGATTAATAGTGCTATTATCACAAAAAACAGCCTTATAGGGCTCGCATAACTTTAATTCACTCACCATGACGGCCTCTTACAAAAATCTTTTTATGTCACTTTGGCGAAAGGCTAGCAAGAGGCAAAGTAATTTTAAATAGACACCTATTACGCTTTTCTGTTCATTTGCAAATCTGGCTACATATTAAGACATACACCTATTGGATAAGCCGTCGCCTAGTACTACAGTTGTGTTTTTCGCCGTTTGTAATGGGCGAGAGCGGCGCTGAGTTGTTGCCGTCTTCGCCAGTACGACCAGGCCATGGTGAATAGCGTTGTGCAGGCGATGCGAGTATGGTTCTGGCCAGCAGGCAGCGGATCTCTGCAGCGGACGGTAGGAGCGCCGGGGGGCAGTCAGGCGGCGATTGCCGGCGCCGGACTCGTTTCGTTCGGTTTGCTCCAAGCGGATCGGCACAGATCGGCGGCGAGTTGGGCGAGGAAGCCGGCCGCGCCCATGCAGAGGGTCATGTGGCGGTGCCATCCATGCCACGAACGCGCCTCGCAGTGATCGAGGCCCAGATCATCTTTGGCGCGCTGGAAGCATTCCTCGATGGTCCAGCGCAAGCCGGCGGCGGCCGCCAGCTCGGCAAGCGACGTACCCCTTTGGCGCGAAGGCGAAGTAATAGGCGCGTTGATCTGGGGCTTGACGATTGCGCCGGATCAGCACCCATCGCTCGAATTCCGGGGCATGCGCCCAGGAGAGTGGGAAGCGGGCCCAGTCGTAGAGGCGGAGGCCTTTGGTGCCCTCGCCGGTCGGATGTGCCGCCCACCGCGACGGCTCGAGTTGGTCGGCCATGGTGGGCGGCATCGGTACGGGCTAGATGTGGAGCCTCATTAGGTTGTCCCTATCGAGGCCGATACGGCTGATGGGCGGCAATGATTTTAAGCTGCCGTGTGGTCGATGCCAGTTGTATCGGTGGAGCCAGGCTGGCGTAGTAGGCGACTGCGGCCTTCAGGAACGGGACGGAGCTATGGGCTGTCTCGTCCTGCATGATCTGGCTGAAGGCCAGGCGTGATGCGTCATCGATACAGACGTGGACGAACTCCCAGCCGACGCCTCGGCTGTTGCTCTGGCCCGTGCGGTCACCGGTGATACGATGGCCGACTTTCTCGAAGCGGCCCAACTTCTTGATGTCCAGATGGATAAGGTCGCCGGGCGTCTCGCGCTCATAGCGGATGATCGGTTCTTGCGGCTGAAGGTCTTTGGCGCGGCTGAGTTTTGCCGCCCGAAGAATACGGCTGACCGTTGAGCGGGAGACCCCAGCTTCCTGGGCGATCTGCTTGCCGACCAGGCGCTGACGACGCGAGGCGATGATCTGTTCCACCACGGCTGGCGGTGTGGGCTTGCGCAGCCGATGCGGCCTGGAGGATCGATCCTCCAGGCCGGGCAGGCCCATAGCCTGATACCGACCAACCCATTTCCTGACGGTCTTCGCTGTCGTACCGAAGGCCGTCGCCACGTAAGCGTCAGCGGATCACCGCGTTTTTGCCTTTTTCGGCGCTGACCGGCGGGCGGCGATGCGGGCGAGCCTTTGCCTGACCGATTGCTCATGGA
>NZ_VITV01000010.1 GCF_007828035.1 Nitrospirillum amazonense
CAGCTGGCACCCACGCTCAGTCCGGGCGACGTCGTCATCCTCGACAACCTGGCCAGCCATAAGAGCGAGAAGGCCAAGGCCATCCTCAAGGAGGCTGGCGCCTGGTTCCTCTTCCTGCCGCCTTACAGCCTTGATCTGAACCCTATCGAGATGGCCTTCGCCAAGCTCAAGGCCCACCTCAGGCGCATCAGCGCCAGGACCATCGACGATCTCTGGAAGGCCATCGGAAACATCTGCGACCTGTACGATCCAGATGAATGCTGGAACTACCTCAAGGCCGCAGGGTATGCGTCCAATTAAAGGCTCGATGCTCTAATTTATCTATGGGTGCACGTAGGACACTTGAGCGCGCACCTATAAAGAGCCCCGGAAGGAAACTCTTCAGGAAAGCGCATCTGTACCAGGGTCACGCCGGTACGCACTGAAGCGCTTGTCTTGCAATTGGCTTATTCAAGAGCCCCGCTTGATCGCGTAAAGTCGCTTCAATTCCTTAAAATCACCTCTTAACAGCCGGCTAAGTAGCCGAAATGGCAAAGTAATTCTCCAAGATGTGGAATGGTACATTCCGGCGACCTGGCTGGTAAGGGCCAAGACCTGATGGGTCAGGTTGGCATCATGCCGCTGCAACGCCGCAGCTTCGATGAGCAGCTGCTCCTTCTCCTGGCGTAAAGCCTGCCCTTCGCTGGTTAGTACATCGTTGATCGCGGCGAGATTGTTAACATGTGCGATAATGCGGTCCCGCTCCTGCAGCAGAGTATTCTTTTCCTGTGCTAGGCTTTCATTGATGTCGGTAATATTTCTGACATGTACAGCCATGCGGTCCCGCTCTTGAAGCAAGGCATTATTTTCCTGCGCCAGACCTTCATTGATTGCGGTAATATTTTTGACGTGATTGACTATGCGCTCCCGTTCCTGAAGCAAAGCATCTTTCTCGTACGACAGGTTTTCGTTGATCGCAGTGAGGTTATTGACGTGAGTGACTATGCGCTCCCGTTCCTGAAGCAGAGCATCTTTCTCGTGCGACAGGTTTTCGTTGATCGCAGTGAGGTTATTGACGTGAGTGACTATGCGCTCCCGTTCCTGAAGCAGAGCATCTTTCTCGTGCGACAGGTTTTCGTTGATCGCAGTGAGGTTATTGGCGTGGGTAACCAGGCGCTCCCTTTCGCCTTGCATCGCGTGAAGCTGAGCGTGCAGCTGCTCCAGCTGAGACGCCTGAGATTGGATGGCATGGGCGGCGCGGTCCCTTTCCTCCGCCAGCATGACCTTGCTGGCGCGTGCCTCTTTCGTAAGGTCGTTCAATTGCTCGGTTATGGTGGTAGCGTAAGCGGCCGCCTGCTCCCTTTCCTGGGCCAGCAGGATTTTTTGGGCTCGGGCTTCTTTGACGCTGGCTTCCAGGTTCGCTTTCAGCGCGGTGGACTGCTCCGCCAGCGCTGAAGTTTTTTCCCGCTCCAGAATCAGGTCGGTATCCAAGGCCTGGATTTCCGCTTGTTGATCGTCAATGCGCTGCTGAAGCACGAGTGGCAGGGGAGGTGACCAAGGACGGCTCCCCCCATCCGGGACAAAGCTTACCAGATAGTCCTCCAGGTTTTCCCCCAGCAGGCTGTGGGCCGCCAGGGCCACCGTCTCCTGGTGTGAACGCCCCATCCAGGAGGCTGGGGCCCAGCGCGGGGTCGCCCACAGCGCCAACCGCAAATCCTCACGGCTTTCCACCCGCTTCAGAATGCATCCGGCGACCCGCAGGTCATCATCCAAGACGGGCGCTTCGCTTCGTGTGGCCCACAGTCCGGCTTCATAGCCATAGGGGAAGTCGACCGGCTCTGCCTTTTTGAAGTTGTCAGCCGTTGTCGCTGGAAAGGCGAAATAATAAACGGAGAAGCCCCGATCCAATAGAAATTCGGCCAGATCCAGTGAACCGGGAACCTCATTGCATTCCAGCCACAAGGTGGTGTCGGACGTGTCCAGGAACTCTTGATCATCCTGTAGGATGGCAAGCTCCAGTCCCTCAACGTCAATCTTGATCAAGTCGAAGGGGCCGTGCTCCTGCCGCAGCGCCGCCAGGGTCATGTGGCGGGCGGCTACGGGCACGGCGATCCTGTTATCGTCAGCCGCCATCGCCAGTGAAAAGCTGCCGGCGTTGCCGGGAGCCATGGATGCCTCGAATGGCAGGTTGCCCGCCGGTCCTATAATCGCCGCCAAGGCGACGGCCGACTTAAGGGAGGCGGGCTTGTTGGCGGCGATGTTATGATGCAGGAGCGGGAAGGTGGATGAATTAGCTTCCACGCAACACAAAGCACGGAGCGGCCTCAGCCCGGCCACGCCCAGCCCGAAGGTGCCCAAGAAGGCGCCGATGTCGGCCACTGCGGCGCCATCGGCCAGATTTGCAGCGACGAACCGCGTCTCACAGGAGCCCCACTCGCCATATGTCGCCAGGACACGGCTAATCAGATCGTTCGCAGGATCGACGACCTTCAGCCGGCCATACCGCGTTTCAACTTCCTGCACTTGCTTCTTACTCCCGTAACCAAGACCGTCATTGGCCGCCGGTTATTGCCAGCAGCATCAGTGTCGACCGGAGGTGATCCATGTGGTGGGACGTCAGCGTAGCCCTTCAGCCGCGCACCACGCTTGATAGCCGCTCGGACCGGACAGGAAGGGATCCTTAAAGTGATTACGCACATCCCAGCGCGCACGCCAAGTCAGCCGATGGGAACGGGGTATAGTCGTGCCATCGGCATAGGTGCCATATATCCACCATCGGTCGGGCAGCCCATCTGCCTTGTGGGCTGACAGCCGTTCACGGTACCAGCGCAATAACTCAAAAACCTCGGTGTCACCGTAGGAGTAGCGGGCCAGCATCCCCTCCCCGGCGGTGTTGACCTTCGTGAAGTGGAAGAAGCGCAATACCTCCCCGCCGGCGCGGATCATGCCGTCATCCCCAATAGTGATCGGCCGATTCCCCAGGTTCCACGATGCCACGTTATAGGCCGGATTGTGCAGGATCCCCACATCACGGAATAGGGCCGGTACCAGATCACACCACCGTTGATCCGTGAACAAGCCATTGGGGACGTCGTCGTGGCAGAACTGCAGCAGCCGATCCCGCCACCACCCGGCGAAGCGCTTGCCCTCGGTGCAGGCGCGGACAGCGACAAAGCCCAGATTGTAGACGCCGTGTTTGAGCGAACCGATTTCATTGTCCAGGATGCCGGCCAAGGACGATTCCGGCGTCGCGATGTGGGGGGTTAGAATCACGGAATGCCGCCCCAACATGTCCACGACATGATCAAGGGGAGAAAAGACGGCGATGTCCGGATCCAGGTAAACGACAAATTCAGCGCCTTCGCTGAGGAGCTTGTGCATCATCGGCCCTTTGACCGCCGTGCACAACTCCACCACATCATGGCCGAAAGCCCAGCTGCGATAGTCATCTATGCCCAGGTCACGGATGTTGACGACGTGGTCGAAATCTTCTTCCGCCAAGTCGAAACGGAATCCCGGCGGTGCGTCATCCGACAGCAGCAGCCACATCGTCCAATCTGGATGATGCCGTCTGACGGTTTCCGCCAGGACGCGCGCCCGGTCCAGGTAGCTGAATGAAATGCTCGTATAACAGTGGACCTTAGGCATCGCCGCTCTCTTGAAGCAGAATGGCACCCGTCCCCTGGCTGGGGACTAGGTGGCCGGTGCGGCGATCCGCCCCGGCCGCCAGTTCCAGAATATGGCCTTCAGCGAACAAGGCTTGCAACTCGACCTCCGTTTCGATCACGCAGGCGCGGTTGGGCGCCACGGCAGTCACCAGAGACCCGACGTTGCCCGCCCCCTTGCGCGCGATGACGAAGGCGCCGCCGGCCACCGCCTCCATGGCGGTGAAGCTGAAGCTTTCGTAACAGAGGGACCAATTTATCGCCACGTCCACACCGGCCTCGATCACGGCTTTCACCATGGCGTGACGATCTTCCCGGCTGACTTGGGTGTAGATGTGGCGAATGTTGGGCACGTCTAGGGTCAGGGTTCCAAGCTGAATGAATTCATACCGCGGATCGCCCTGGTGCCAGCGGGCCAGCGATTCAAACGCCTGCCAACCCTTGGCGAATAGGGGTGCGCCCAGATGGCCCACGCGTAAGGGCCGCCCGCGGTTGAAAGGCGCTGCCTCCGACTGGAACTCTACACGGCACGGCGGGACGACGCGCGTCGGACCCGTGAAGCCCGTATGCCGCTGCCAAACCTTCAGGATGGTGGCGGAAGGGGCCAGCACCGTGGGGCACGTATTGGCCAGGAATGCACCCATGCGGGTGACATGGCCCGGTCGTTCACTTCCGGATGGGCAAATTCCGCAGGCGGGCGAACCGATGGGCGGGCTGCCGCAGAACGAGATGTCATTGCGCAGCAGATGGACACTGGGGCAGAGGGCGAAGAGATCGTGCGCCCAGAACACCGTCTGCGCATTGGGGCAGGCCGTGACCAACGCGGCGATCAATTCAGGCGCGTGGCCCAGCAACTGGTGAATGATGAATGTCAGGTTGCGATGGGTCCGGCCCAAAAGCGTGACGGTCGTCGCCACGTCAGCCATTGTAACAACGCCCAGCCGTACACCGTTCAGCGACGCGACCAAGCGCATCATGTGCGCCGGCACGGGGTCCGAAAGCATGGGCAGGGGCTGCACCGGACAGAAGTGTAGGTAAGTCCAGCCGGCGTGGCGCAGGGCTGCTTCCTCGTCGTTCATGCAGTTCTGCGTGCCACCGAAGACCGTGAGGTAGTGATCGTGGCTGAAAACGACGGCCCATCCGGCCGCCTGGGCGACACCCGCGTCTTCCAGCGCACTCAGCAGTTCCTCTCGGGGCAGCGGATCTTCCCGGGTCACAGGCTGCCAGTGCGCGGCGCGCGCGCGAGGCGAGATCGCGTGGTTAATTGTTTCGCGTGCCGGATCGCGGCGCAGCCGATAAGCCCAGCCCTCCAACGTGGGTGGAACTATCACCCCGCGCCGATCATAGTCATTCGGAATAGCATCCAATTCAATCTCCGCATAGCTATTAAGAATTACGCCCCGCAGGCAGCAGAACAATCCTCGGCAATATCTGGTGTTGGCACAGTTGGAGTCACCATTTGGAACATGCAACCCTTGGCGAACCTATGGCGAATTCTTCTCGAAATGAGCTTCCTATTTAAGCGCTCCAAGAATGAGGAGAGATGAGGCAATATAACAAAAAAGACCCAAGCAATTGACCAACGAGGAAAAATTACAGCAAGTTCAATATTATTGAATGTTTATTTCTTTGTTTCGCCGCCTGACTTCATGGCACATTCTTGCGTTCCGTCATGTCTGCGTACGCCCTTCGGCGACGGAAATCACCGCCAAGTCTGTATTTTTAGTTGGAGAAGCGCGCGCCAATCAATGTCGACATGTGTCACCCCAAGGCGTCCTTCAGTAACATGTCCTTATTACGGGTTGCGCCCCAACTGTCGAAATTCTTGAGTGCAGCGACGGCGCCCGCCACGGGCTTGCCCGGGCGCCCCAACAGATCGACCAGCGGCCACGCCGTTTCCAGGGGCAGGGTCTTATCGGTCGTGGCGGCCGACCCGGACGCGCGCGCAGCCACCTGATCACGGGCATAGGCCTGCATGCCTTCGGCGACGGCGGCCGCAGCCGCAGACAATTCCCCTTTGGGATCGAACCGCCCGTCCTCAAGCCAACGCACGCCAGCGGAGCCCGGCTCCAGCCCGATTATGGAGTTATGCGGGGCGGTGAAGAATAGCTCGATCAGCACCCGATTGTCGTAAAGCCGACGTACTACGCTGTCGGCAACGCTGTCGGTGGAAAACAGCCCCCTCATAGCGTGGCGCCGTCGACGGCGTGCGGTGTCTGGGCTGTCGGCCAAGCAAAAATAATATCCCTGGACGCTCACGTCGACCATGGGCCGGACCGCAGTCTCAAACGCCTCCTGCGTGGTGCCATGCCAACCCACGTCGACCAGAGCGACGCGGGTGCCTCGCTGCAACTTCAGCTCTTTCAGATAATTGAACAGGCCGCGCCGATTGCGCCGGCAAACCGCCATGATTTCGAAGCGGTATTCATGCAGGAAGGCGTGCATGCGGGCGTGCAAGGCGGGCGACAGCATAACATCGTCCCCCAGCCCATACTGCTTCATCACTTCCGCAGCCGGCGCGGGCACGCCAATGCGCTCCAGCACCTCGTAAGGCGACAAGCCGTCGGATCCGGACAGGAGATAAGGAAGATACGTGGGAAAATTCTGATCGTTGATGGCGGCCAGGGTAAACGCGGTCCGGGAACCACCAAAATAGCTGCAGCGCGGCAGGTCCCAGGCTCCCAGGTTTTCACGGACGATGCGGTCCATGACATAACCATCGCGCGCCAGGAACAGTACATGATCGATACCGTCCTCGCGCACCTGCCGTTCCATCCAGTCCAGGAAAGCAACCGCGCAGCGCCCGCCTAAATTATATCCCAGTTCCCGGGGATCCACCGGCACTTCGTCGCAGGGCTTCGGCGCGACGGGGGACGTCACCGTCTCGCGCCGATAAAGGAAGGTGGCAAGACCCTTGGCATTGGCCTGGGCGATGTCGCCATGGGGATTGTCGCCGATATGCAGAAGCCGGGCTCGGGGCACCTGCAGGTAATCGGCCACCAAGTCGAACAGGTCACCGAAATCGCGCTTGGTGGCATCGCAGGCGCTGGAGATGAACAGCGGTACGGACGGAACACCGTAACGTTCCAGCGCATCCTTGAAAAATGGCTCCGTCAAATACATGTCGGAGGTAATAACGACCGGCTTACCCAAATTCAGCGCGTGGTGAAGCGCCCCCAATACAGTGGGATCGGGACGGATGACGTCAAGTTCCAGCGCATATTCCGCCGCCTGCAGCGACCGCACCAGAGCTTGGTCCAGGGGCAAGCATTCGTATATGCCGGTCAGCGAGATTTCATTGCGCCCGGCCTTGTGCATGCGGGCGAACGCCTCGGCTTGGGCAGCCTTCCGCTGCGCCCGGAAGTCGGGTAGGTCGAAACGGCGACCGATGATGTCGAAGACATCATCCGGGCTATCGACAATGCGGTAGAACAGCGTGTCAAAGAAATCGAAAGACACCGCATCCGCGGTGGCGACCGCGTGGTGCAACGCTGCCGCCATGCCTTCGTCCCCGCCCCGCATGTCGACAGTCGTGGCCATCGTCGTAGCAGCCGCGGCGCCACCCTGCATCACCACCGTCATCGCGCCGCCTCGAAATAGATCCCGTTGGGATGCAGGTTGGGGTTATGGAAGGGGTCGTGCTGATAGAAGTTGGGATGCAGGTCATACAAGCGGCGGCGATCACGCACCAACCGCTCCCTCTTTTCTTCGTTCATATGATCCACACCACGGCTGACGGATTCGTGATGGATCAGCCGCACCGCCTGGCACATCACATTAAAATATCCCGCCTCGTGCAGGCGCATGCAGATATCGATATCGTTGTACGCAATCGGCAGGCTGACGTCGAAGCCACCGATGGCCTGGAATTTCCGCCGTTCCACCATAAGGCAGGCGCCAGTCACGGCTAGCCAGTTGTATTCCAGGAGGTTGCGCAGGAAATAGCCAGGCGCGTCGGGATCCTGCCGCCAGAAGGCATGGCCAGGCCCATTCTCTAAATTGAGTACGCCGGCATGCTGCGTCTCGCGTCCGCCCGGATACAGCAGCTTCGCCCCCACGGCGCCCACGTGGTCCAACTGGGCATAACCGGTCATACGCTCGACCCAGTCGGCGGTCACCACTTCAGTGTCGTCGTTCAGGAACAGCAGCACGTCACCTGTGGCCGCTTCGGCCCCCAGGTTATTCAATTCCGAATAATTGAAGGGTGCGTCATGGCGCACAACCTTAACCTGCGACCAACCACGGATGCGGTTCAGATACGCCAGGGACGGCGGATCCTGTGTCCCGTTGTCCAAAACCACGATCTCGTACTTGTCATAGGAAGACTTGGCGCGGATGCTGTCGATGCAAGCGGACAGCACCCGCCAGTTGTCTCGCGTGGGGATGATGATGGAGACGGTTGGCGCGCCCCGCACATTGTACCGTACGCGGTAGTACCCCGGGACCTGGGGCAGAGGCTCCAGCGTGCCGTCCAGACCGCGACGGTTCAAGGCGTCCAAACGCAGCCTCTCGGACATGGCGATGGCATAAGGTTTGGCGTTCAAGTCGGCCGCGATGGATTGAGGAATGATACGCCAGTGGTAAAGGACCTTGGGGACATGCCGGATGCGAGTCGTCTTTTCCGCGATCCGCAGAACCATGTCCCAGTCCTGGCAGCCGTCATATTCCGACCTGAGACCACCCAATTCCTGTAGCAACGACCGGCGCACGCAGCTGACATGGCACGTGTACATCGTGCTCATCATCGTGTCGGGCGACCAATCCGGCTTGAAGAAAGGTTGGGCAAAGCACCCATCTTCCGTAATTTTATCTTCGTCGCTGTAGACGAAGTCTGGATCGTCGCGATCAATACACTGCGCCAGTTCGTATAAACAGTCGGGCGTCAGCTCGTCATCGTGGTCGAGAAAGACGATGAAGTCGCCCGTCGCCACCGCCAGGCCCGCGTTGGTCGCGCCCGCGATACCCCGGTTCTCCGTCAGCCTCAGCACGGTGACACGGGGGTCTCGCACCCCATCCAACACGGCGCTGGTCGCAGGGTCGGTGCCCGCATCGTCCACTAGAACCATCTGCCAGTGGGGATACCATTGCCCCAAGACTGAGCGCAGCGCCGCTTCCAGGATGGTGGGGGGCGTATTGTAGACGGGCACGACAATCGAGAATGTAATCGACCTGGACAGGGCGGAGATTGATGCCATCAAGTCCACGGGCGGACGTGGCATGCGGTAGGCATAGCCATCCGGCCCCAGACCGCACACCGGCGGAGCGTCGTTCTGGAGCACGGATACCGGCACGGATAGCATGCCGGGAGCAACACCGTGCAGCAGCCAGAACTTGATTCCGGGCACGCCATGATCGCGGCGTATGCGTAACAGATCGACGACAGGCGCCAGAAGGCCGTGGTTGCGCGCGGTGCGTGTCAGAGTTCGCAAGGCCACCTTGACCTGCCGGGCACGACGGGAGCACCAGCGCAAAGGGGTCGTCAAACGCCAGCTGCGGGACTGATAAATTCGGGCCAATTCCAGACCTAGGGCCGTCTTGTCGGCCTCGATCGCTTGCAACTGATAGGCGCGCTCATCAACCAGCTGATTAAGACGCCCAATGTTGAGGTCACGATCCTCCAGCTGACGGATGAGTTCGGCGATACGCTCGTCCCGCTTATCCAAGGGGGACGCCAAACCGCCAGCCTTAAGGGAGGTCGGCATTCCTGTCAGGGCCATCGCGATTACCAAAATTTATTTCAAATAAATGTCTTCCAGCCCACAGGACTGGCACGATTACTTCAATGAGCAGGATAGACAAAGAAGCTGCGGCCAAGCTATATGGAACAGGCATTTCTGTCAACGAACGGGCTGGTTATTCAGTTACGGCGACGGCCACTGCGGTGACCGGGCCCGGTGCGCCGAACCGCCGTGCGACCGCGGCCCAGCCCTCCCGCCCCGCCGTGACCGCGGCGTCGGCCAGCGACAGCACCCGGTCGCGCTGCCGGTTCGGGGCGGCGCAGGCAGCGTGCAGCGCCTCGCCCAGCGCCTGCAGTTGCTTGAGGCCGGCACTTCCGGCGGTGGAGATGAGGTCGTGCGCCTCGGCGCGCAGCCCGTCCATGTCGCCGCGGGCGCGCAGCGCCGCCACTCGGTCCAGGCGTTCGCCCCCATGCGTCACCAGGCTTCTGACGAGACTCTGGAACTGCTCGCGGCCGGCGATAAGCTCCAGCCGCAGCAGCACGCTTTCATCCAGGACCGTGGCAGCCGGCAAAGGAGTAGCCGGCATGGCCGGCGCCACCTCGTGGGGTGAGGCTTTGGTCCATCGCGCTACGGTGCCCAGGAACTTGCGCTGGTCGAAGGGCTTGGCCACCACGTCGTCCATGCCAGCGTCCAGATATTCCTCGCGCATGCCGGCCATGGCGTTGGCCGTCAGGGCGATGATGGGCACACGCACGCTGCCCTGGTGCGCACGGATGAGCCGCGTGGCCTCCAGCCCGTCCATGCGCGGCATCTGCACGTCCATCAGGATCAGGTCGAAAATGCCACCCGGCGCGGTCGCCGCGCGCACGCCATCCTCGCCGTCTTCGGCCAGGGTGACCTCGTACCCCTCTTTCCGCAGCATCAGCAGCGCCACCTGCTGGTTGATCTGGTTGTCTTCCACCAGCAGCACGCGGCGGCCGGCGCCGGTGCCCACCTTGGCCGGGTCGGGCTTGACCGGGGACGCCGCCACTTGGCTTAGGAACAGGCGGCTCAACACGTCCAACAAGGTCTGCCGGCGCACGGGCTTGGCCAGCACGGCGGCGAAGACGTCGACTTCGGCGTTGCCCCGGTCCATGACCCCAAAGGACGAGATGAGCACCAGCTTGGTTTCGGCAAACCGGCTGTCGTCGCGGATGCGCTGGCCCAGCTCATCACCCCGGACGTCAGCCATGGAGAAGTCCACCAACACCAGATCAGGCGGCCGGCCCGCTTCCCAGCTTCTTTCCAGCGCCGCCAGGGCGGACGCCGCGCCGTCGGCCAGACTGACCACCAGGCCCAGATCGCTGAGCGCGCGGCTCAAGATCTTCTGATGCAGGGGGATGTCGTCCACCACCAGCACCCGCAGGCCTTTGATGCCGTCCACCAGAGTGTCCTGGTCCACCAGGGTGGCAACCACCGGTCGCAAGGGCACGGTGAACCAGAAGGTGCTGCCCTGGCCGGGAACACTGTTGACGCCGATCTCGCCCCCCATCAGCTCCACCAGCTGGCGGCAGATGGACAGGCCCAGGCCCGTGCCGCCGAAACGGCGGGTGATGGAGCTGTCGGCCTGGCTGAACTTCTGGAACAGTCGGGCACGCTGTTCCTCCGGGATGCCGATGCCCGTGTCGCTGACGGCGATGCGCAGCCGGCGGCGGCCGTCCGCGCCAACGGCGGCGCCGGGTTCCTGGCCGATCTCGATGGCGACACTGCCGGTGGTGGTGAATTTGATGGCGTTGGACACCAGGTTGGCCAGGATTTGGCGCAGGCGGGTGGGGTCACCGCGATAGGCGCCGCGCGCCGCGTCCTCCACATAGCAGACCAGGTCCAGGTCCTTTTCCGCCGCCTTGGGCGACAGCAGCATGGTGACGCTGTCCGCCAGCTCATCCATGGAAAAGTCGATCTCCTCCAGCTCGACCTTGCCGGCCTCGAGCTTGGAGACGTCCAGGATATCGTTGATGATGGACAGCAGCATTTCGCCGCTGTCATGGATGGCGGCGGCCAGTACCCGCTGCTCCGCATCCAGCGGCGTATCCAGGATCAGCTGCGCCATGCCCAGCACGCCGTTCATGGGCGTGCGGATCTCGTGACTCATGTTGGCCAGGAATTCCGACTTGGCGCGGCTGGCCGCCTCGGCCGCCAGGCGCGCCTGGTCACGCTGTTCCGCCAGGGTCGCCATCTCCAGCGCCTGGTGCTGCAGGGTGGCCTCGGCCCGGCGCCGCTCCGCCACCTCGACCTCCAGCCGGGCGACCGTGGCCGTCCGTTCCTCCAGCAGCATCTGCTTCTCATGGAAGCTGAGTTGCTTGCCCAGGGCGCCGCCCAAGGCCTTGGCCATCATTTGCAGCAGGGCCACGTCCTCGGCCGTGAAGGCGTCGGGTTCCGTGCCCATGACCTTCAGCACGCCGACCACGCGGCCCGCCTCGGACAGCGGCGCACAGATCATGGAGCGCACACCCACCATCCGGCAGGCGTTGCGGTCCACGCGGTCATCGGTCTCGCTGTCCCGGCACATCAGGACCTTCTCGGTCTCGACGCAATAGCCGGACAGGCTGCCCTTGCGTTTCAGGCGCACGCCGACGAACTGCGACACGGCACCGCTGGCGGCGCGGTAGACCATGTCGTCGCCCTCCGCCAGTTCGACCACGGCGCCCTTGGCGTGCATAAGGCGCTGCAGGCGGTCCACCACCGTCTGCATGAAGGCATCCAAGTCCAGGTCGGAATCGGCCAGTAAAGACTGGGTGAGCACCACTTCGCTCAGGCGCTCCACCTGATGCTCCAACGCACGGATGCGGTCCGCCTCGGACTCCGACCGGGTCACGCCTGCCTCTTTCACGCTCAAGCCATCGAACCTAGCCATACCAAGGCGCCACTATACGTGCACCTCGCCCTGCGAGCAGCGTTCAAGTTGGGACGCAAGGACTATCTTTGGCAGTAAATGGCAGGCGCCGCCAGCCAGGGCGCGCCCCGACGCTAGCCACGGCCCAAGCTATGGATCATGGTTCATGCAACCTTAACCTGGACGCTATATCGCTATATTTGGCGGAAAGCGCCCTGTCCACGTCAGGCTAGGTCCACGTCAGGCAAGCCAGGAGGTACCCCGGTGAACATCAGCAAGACCGTCTTGTCGGGGATCGGTGGCGTCGCCGCCCTCGCCGTGGCCCTATCGGGCATCATCGCCTTCGTCGCCGCCCGGGACCTGGCGGCACAGGCCGACGCCGGGCGGAACTTGGCGGCCTATAGCGACACCCTCAGGTTGGGCGCCCTGCTGGCCTCGGAACGGGCCGCCTGGAATGGCGCCTTCAGTGCGGACGGCCCGGCTGACACCGGTGCCAGCAGCGCGCCGGCCAGGGCCATGGCGGCCACGGACGCCGCCCTGACCGCCGCGCAGAGCAGTACCGCCGCCGCGCACCTGGACCTGGCCGGCCTGGGCCAGGCGGAAAAACTGCTGACCGACATGCGGGCCGGCGCCAAGACCGAAACCGCCAAGGCAAAAGCCGACCGGGCGGCGGACGGCGCGGGGCGCATGCAGGAGGGCATCGCCGCCGCCGCCGCCGCGGTGGACCATGCCGCCGACCTGGCCTTCCGCCGTACAGCCGCCTCGTCCGCCGACCTGACGGTACCCCTGCAGATCGCCGCCATGGCGCAGGACCTGCGCGCCGCTGCCGGTACCCGCTCCGCCATCCTCAGCCTGTTCCAGGCGGGCCAGGCGCTGGACGCCAAGCGCCTGCAGACCGCCACCCAGTTGACCGGCCAGGTGGCCACCCTATGGCGGCTGCAGACCCAGGCCGTGGCCAATCTGGGCAGCCCGGCCAAGCTGGCCGAGGCGCTGACCACTGAGGAGGCCACCCTGATGAAGGAGGGGGAGCCGCGCTATCAGGCCATCCTGGAGGCGGCTCGCACCGGCGCGACCAGCCCCATGGAAAACGCCGCCTGGCGGGCCTGGACCAGCCCCATGCTGGACAACGCCCTGATCCTGCGGGACCGCGCGCTGGAGACGGCGCGTGACATGAACCGCGACGCCCTGGCGGAGGCGCGCCTGCGCCTGGTGCTGGGCGGCCTGACCCTGGCCTTCGTCGCCGTCATCACCGCCCTGGTGGCCTGGGTGCTGCGCCGCCGCGTGACCCAGCCCATCAAGGACCTGACCCAGGCCATTACCCGCCTGGCGGAGGGCGACCTGGAGGTGGCCATTGCCGCGCCGCGCGTACAGGACGAGGTGGGTGCCATGGCGGTCGCCCTGACCGTGCTGCGCGACAACGCCGCCCAGGCCCGTGCGGCCGAGCGCGAGGCCGCTTCCGCCCGTCAGGCGGCGTTGGACCGCGCCCGGGCGGTGGACGGGCTGTGCCGCGACTTCGACAGCCGCGCCACCGTCGGCTTGAACGCCATGGAGGAGGCGGCGGATCATCTGGCCGCTACCTCCGCCGCCATGACGGAGACGGCTCAACACTCCAGCCGCCAGGCATCCACCGTGGCCAGCGCCGCCCAGACCGCGTCCAGCGGCATCAATACCGTGGCCGCCGCGGCGGAAGAGCTGTCAGCCTCCATCTCCGAGATCAGCCGGCAGATGGCCCAGTCCACCACCATCGCCAACGACGCCATGGCCAAGGCGGAGGAGACAGACCAGGCCATCGCCGTCCTGGCGGCCGCCAGCGCCAAGATCGGGGAAATCGTGGGCCTGATCACGGCCATTGCCAGCCAGACCAATTTGCTGGCCCTGAACGCCACCATCGAGGCGGCACGGGCGGGCGAAGCGGGCAAGGGCTTCGCCGTCGTGGCGGCGGAGGTCAAGAACCTGGCCAACCAGACGGCCCAGGCGACGGATGAGATCACCCGCCAGATCGGGGAAATCCAGTTGGTGACGCGCAGTGCCGTGGCCGGCGTGCGCGCCATTTCCGACGTCATCCACACCATGGGCGGCATCACCGCCGGCATCGCGGCGGCGGTGGAGGAACAGGGGGCGGCGACGCAGGAGATCGCCCGCAACGTGCAGGAGGTGGCCATGTCCACTCACCAGATCACCGCCAGCATCGATGACGTGCGCACGGCCGTGGAACAATCCACCACCGTGGCGGGCGACCTGCGCCAGGCGGCCACCTCCATGACCGATCGGGCGGAACGGCTGAAGGGCGACGTGGCCGGCTTCCTGGGCGGCGTGCGCACGGCCTGAGCTGGCCTGGCGGCCTGCTTGGCCGTACAAGGATTCCCAATGCAAATGGGGAATCGTATGGATCTGCCCAACCGCTTGAGCCATCGGCCGCTGACACAGGATGACGTGGGTCTGGTGTGCCGGCACCGCGCCGCCATGTTCCGCGAGTCCGGCCGGCCGGAGGACGCCATCGCGTCCATGGCGGCGCCCTTCCGCGACTGGCTGGCGCCCCGCCTGGCGGACGGGCGCTATTTCGGCTTCGTCCTGGAAGATGCGGATGGCGCGGCCGCGGCCGGCATCGGCCTGATGGAGATCGACTGGCCGCCCCATCCCGCACATCCCGGGGAAGCCCGGCGCGGCTATGTCCTGAACGTCTATGTCGAACCCACCCACCGCCGCCGGGGCCTGGCCCGCCAGCTGATGACTCTGGCGGAGGCGGAGTTCCGGCGGCGCGGCGTCGCCTATGCCATCCTGCACGCCACGGCGGCCGGCCGGCCCCTGTATGAGCAAGCCGGCTGGGCCCCGACCACCGAGATGGCCAAGGCCCTCACCTGACCGGATCAGGCCCGCGCCAAGCCCAGGCCCTCATCGATCCAGCCCGTCAGCCCGCCAATCATCTCCTTCACCGGACGGCCCATCCTGGCCAGCTTCAACGCCGCCTTGGTGGAGCCGTTGCAATGCGGCCCGGCGCAATAGACGACGAACAGCGTGTCGGCAGGGTAGTCGGCCAACCGCACCTCGCTCAGCTGCCGGGTGGGGATGTTGACGGCACCCGGCACGTGGCCGGCGGCGTACATTGCCGGGGTGCGCACGTCCACCAGCACGAAGTCCCTGGTCTCATGGTTGGTGGCGTACCAGACGTCGGCGCAGTCGGTCTCAAACGCCAGCTTGGCTTCGAAATGAGCCGCGGCGGCCTGGGATGAGGCGGCTGGCGCCTTGGCGACGACGGAAGGGGAAGCGGGGATGTAAGCAGCGGTGGTCATGATCGGTATCCCTGTGAGACGATGGTGACGCGCACTTTGTCGCCCGGCGTCCGAATTCCCGCCAGTGGCGCGTCCGCCAATAGGCGGGCACTTCCAGCCAAGCGGCGCCTAACGGAAAAAGGCTGGCGCGAAGGCCCCGGATGCCCCACATTATGTCCCTAGATACGGGTAATTGATGAGGCGGCCATGGGCTCGCATGTGGCCTTCCTGGCGGAAGTGATGGCATCCGACGGCTTGGTCGCCACCGACCGCCTGGCAACCCAATTGCGCATCACCAAGACCGAACTGGCAGGCGCGATGGGCCTGTCCCGCGACGCCGTCTCCAAATCCGGCCGGTTGCGCGCGCCCAGCACCCAGGCCCGGCTGCGCGACGGGGTGGAGATCATCAATCGCATCCTGGCCTGGTCAGGTTCCCTTCCGCAGGCCTTCGCCTGGTACCGGGCGCAGCCCATCCCGTCCTTTGGCGATCAGACGGCCGAGGACCTGGTGAAGGAAGGCCGGGCCGAGGCGGTGAAGCGATACCTGAGCCGCATCGCCATCGGCGGCTACGCGTGAGGCTGACGGGCCTGGTCTACCGGGCACACAACCCGCGTTGGGCATTCCTGCCGGACTCTGGCGACGGGGCTGCCCGGTTCGGCGGACGCTTCAACCCGCCGGGAATGCCAACCCTCTATACCGCGCGCCGCCTTGAGACGGCTTGGCTGGAGGCGCAGCAAGCCTTCCCCTTCAAGGCGCAGCCCATGACGATGGTGGCCTATGAAGTGGACTGTGCGGGCATCGTGGATTTGACCGACCCCGCCGAACGGGCTGCCCATGGCATCGATGGGGCCGACTTGGCCTGCGCCTGGGAGGACCTGGCCGATCGGGGTCAGATACCAGGCAGCTGGCGAATAGCGCAGCGGCTACATCAGGCGGGGCATGTCGGCATCGTGGTGCCCAGCTTCGCCCCCGGCGCCAGCGCCATCGACATCAATGCCGTCTTCTGGACTTGGGGACCGATGCCGCCCCATCAGGTGCGGGTGATCGACGACGCCGGGCGCCTGCCCCGCAACGACCTGTCGTGGCGCTGATGCCCCGGGGGCCGATCCTGCTGACAGCTTCTGTCACCCGGCGCGGCTAGGAAGGTCCGACCAGACAAACGCAGGACAAAGGCACGCGATCCCATGCCCCGCCCCAACTACATCGAGCTGCCCACCCGCGACATCGCAGCATCACAGCGCTTTTACGAACAGGCATTCGGCTGGTCGCTGACCGGCTTCGGCCCCACCTACGCCTGCACCATGACCGGCGACGTGGACATCGGCCTGCAGGCCGACGCGGCGGAGGCGACCAAGGCCCCCCTGACCGTCATCGAGGTGGATGATCTGGAGGCGGCGCTGGCCGCCGTGACCGCCGCCGGCGGCACCATTGTCCGCCCGACCTTCAGCTTTCCCGGAGGCCGCCGTTTCCAGTTCACCGACCCCTCGGGCAATGAGCTGGCGGTGATGCAGCCGGACGCCCATCAGGATTGACCCGCGCGTAGTGTGCAACGCTGGGGCGGCACAGTCCTGCACCATGGGGTGGCGGGGCTGCCTTAAAATGCCCCCATCGCGGGTGGCCCCGGTCGTCATGGGGAGCCACCCGCGATGGGAGGTTCATATGGTTCATGCCCATTCCCTGCACAGCTTGGCCCTGCTGTTGCTGATTCTGGGCGGGCTGTTCGCCCTCGGTTTTGGCTTCGTGCTGTTTCACGTTCCGGGGGAGCCGGCCGATCGGCGCGCCATCCTGCCCTATTACTGTGCGGCAATTGTCATTCTGATGGGCACCGCGCTGCTGCTGGACCTGGGTCTGGCCAAGGGTTGGCCTGGGCTTTTGTTCCTGGTCGGCCTGGGGGTCGTGGCCTTGGCCACCTCCCGTGTCTGTAGCCGCTGCGGCATCGCCGTCCTGCCCCGCAGCTTGGTTCCGCCCGAACACTGCGCCCATTGCGGCCATGCGTTCGGCGGAGGGAGAGACGACCGATGACACCGGACTGGACCATCATCGGCACCATCCTGCTGGGCCTGGCCGTGGCACAGCTGGCCGCCGCCATAGCCTGGTGCCATCTGGTTCCCGGTAACCCGGTGCGGCGCAACCGGACCTACCACTGGTTCTATGCCGGCATCGCGCTGGCCGTCTTCCTTTACGCTTGGGTATGCTGGGGCTGGGCGCAGGCTTGGCCGCTGGCGGTGGCCACCCCCTTCATGATCGGCGTGGCATTGACGGGATTCCGGTTGTGCCCCACCTGCGGCGTCATCAGTGGTCACGTCGTCCGGCATTGCCCGCGGTGCGGTGCCGCGATGAAGGCCCCGGACGGTGAGGGCGCGCCACCATAGCCGTTCCGCCAATAGGCGGGCATTTCCCGCCATGGCGGCGATGCCCCCTTGGCGCCCCCGCCACGCCGGTGTTTCATGGGATGCCATGACCCTGCGCCGCCCCGCCCCCGCCGCTCCGCCGCCCCCGCGCAACCGCACGGTGGCCGTCCTGGCCTATGACGGCTTGTGCACGTTCGAGTTTGGCGTGGCGGTGGAGGTGTTCGGTCTGCCCCGGCCGGAGATGGTGGATTGGTACGAGTTCCGCGTCTGCGCCGCCGACACCGGCCCCATGCGGGCCATGGGCGGCATCCAGGTGCTGGCCGACGGCGGGCTGGAGGAATTGGCGGCCGCCGGCACCGTCATCATCCCCGGCTGGCGCGGCATGGATGCCCCGGTGCCGCCGGCCCTGCTGGACGCGCTGCGCCGGGCGCACGCCGCCGGGGCGCGGCTGGTGTCCATCTGTTCCGGGGTCTTCGTCCTGGCGGCGGCCGGCGTGCTGGCCGGCAAGCGCGCCACCACCCACTGGCGTTATGCCCAGGCCCTGGCGGAGCGGTTCCCCGACATCCACGTGGAGCCGGACGTGCTGTACGTGGACGAGGGATCCGTACTGACGTCGGCCGGCAGTGCCGCCGGCCTGGATTTGTGCCTGCACATCATCCGCCGCGACCATGGCGCCCGCATCGCCAACCAGGTGGCCCGCCGCTTGGTCATCCCGCCCCATCGCGACGGCGGCCAGGCCCAGTTCGTGGAGGCGCCGCTGGCCGACGAGGCCGCGCCCTTGTCCGCCCTATTCGACTGGATCCGCCGCAACCTGGACCAGGACCTGCCCCTGGCCCGTCTGGCGTCCCAGGCGCGCATGAGCGAGCGCACCCTGGTCCGCCGCTTCCGCGAGGCCGCTGGCACCAGCCCCAAGGACTGGATCCTGACGGAGCGGCTGAACCGCGCCCGCACCCTGCTGGAAGCCACGTCGCTGCCGCTGGAGCAGGTGGCGGCCGACTGCGGCTTCGGCAGCGCCGATACCCTGCGCCACCATTTCCGCGCCCGCCTGCGCACCAGCCCCGCCGCCTACCGCGGCCGTTTTGCCGACGCGGCCGAGTAGTCCCTTATACTTTTCCCCCGCAGGCGTTCACGGCGGCCAGGACCCTGGCGACGTCCTCGGCCGCCGTCTGATGGCTCCCGCCGACCAGCAGCGTCGCCTTGGCCGTGCCGCCCGGCGGGACTTCCGTGGGCAGAGGCGGGCGAAGCAGCGACACCGCCGACCCCCGCACCCATAGCGCCGATCCGTCCGGCCGCGTCAGGCGGGCGAAGTCCGGGACCAGGCCCAGGCGGGCCAGCAGGGCGTCCGGCGCCTCCGCCGTCGTCACCCCTTCGGCCAAGCCGCCCAGCGCCGTCCCGGATGGACCACCAACCAGGGTGCTGATGCCACCGGCATCGATATGGATGGTGGTCCCGGCGGATGTCTTGATCTCAGCCATCGTCTTCCTCCTGACAGTGATTTTGCTCCAGCCAAACCCAGGACCGCGCCGGCGGCCTAGACGCGCATTCGGCCATCAGCCATCCGGCCTCGCCGACAGGGCCGCACAAAACCGGTTGCGCCAGTCCAGGCCAAACCCTAGAGTGCCCGCCATATGACAAGGTTGTCATATGCCCCGTCGGGCCCCTTCCGGCGGCAATAAAACTAGGGAGTAGACGTTCGTGCCCCATGCGCCGTTTGGGTCCTGCCTGCCTTCCATTCCCCGTGCCTTCACCCGCCGCCTTGCCGCCGGCGCCGCCCTCAGCGCGCTGATGATTGGGGGCGCGCTGACCTCGCCGGCCCACGCCCAGATCGCGCTGGAGGCCGAGATGTCGGCGCGGGCCACCGCCGCCGCCGTGCCGCCCACCCCGTCGGTGCCGGGGCCGTGGATGAACACCAAGCTGTCGCCGGATGAGCGCGCCCGCCTGCTGGAAAGCCAGCTGACCCTGGATGAGCGCATCGGCATGCTGCACGGCATCATGGCCCTGCCCTACAAGATCGAGGGCCTGCCGGACGGCGTCGTCTGGTCCGCCGGCTACATCCCCGGCGTGCCGCGCCTGGGCATCCCGGCACTGCGCGAGACGGACGCCAGCCTGGGTGTAGCCACCCCTCACCGCCTGCGCCCCGACGGCGCCACCGGCCTGCCCGCCGGCCTGGCCATCGCCGCGACGTGGAGCCCGGAACTGGCCTACCAGGGCGGCGCCATGGTGGGTGACGAGGCGACGCGCAAGGGCTTCAACGTCCTGCTGGGCGGCGGGGTGAACCTGACGCGCGAGGCGCGGAATGGCCGCAACTTCGAATATCTGGGCGAGGATCCGCTGCTGGCCGGCACCTTGGCGGGCCAAGCCATCCGCGGCACCCAGGACCAGCACATCGTGGCGACGGTGAAGCACTTCGCCATCAACAGCCAGGAATCGAGCCGCCGCGCCGTGAGCGCCGTGATCGACGAGGCGCCGCTGCGTGAGAGCGACCTGCTGGCTTTCCAGTTCGCCATCGAGGCGGGCAAGCCCGGCTCGGTCATGTGCTCCTACAACCGCGTCAACGGCCCGTGGGCCTGCGACAGCGACTTCCTGCTGAACAAGGTGCTGAAGGGTGACTGGGCCTATCCCGGCTGGGTCATGTCCGACTGGGGCGCCACCCCGGCCCTGAGCGCCGTCACCAACGGCCTGGACCAGCAGTCGGGCGAGCAGATCGACAGGGAGGTGTTCTTCGACAAGCCGCTGAAGGCGGCGGTCGAGGGCGGCCAGATCCCGGCGGCCCGCGTGTCGGACATGGTGCGGCGCATCCTGCGCTCGCTGTTCGCCACCGGGGTGTTCGACGTGAAGGCGCCCACCGGCCCCATCGACTTCCAGGCCCACGCCGACATCACCCGCACGGTCGCCGAACAGGGCATCGTGCTGTTGAAGAACAGGGGCGACGTGCTGCCCTTCACCAAGGGCAAGCGTATCGCCGTCATCGGCGGCCTGGCGGATGTGGGCGTGCTGTCGGGCGGCGGCTCATCCCAGGTGCTGGCGGCCGACGGGCCCAACCATGACTACAAGAACGGCGCCTTCGTCCACATCGGCGGCACCGGTGAGCTGGTCCACATCTCCGACGCCGTCTACCAGCCCGACGCGCCGCTGAAGGCCATCGAGGGCAAGGCCGGCAAGGACAACGTGTTCTTCGCCGATGGCCGCTACGTCAGCGAAAGCGTGGCCGCCGCCAAGGACGCGGACATCGCCATCGTCTTCGCCACGCAATG
This sequence comes from Nitrospirillum amazonense, assembly GCF_007828035.1. Taxonomy (GTDB): domain Bacteria; phylum Pseudomonadota; class Alphaproteobacteria; order Azospirillales; family Azospirillaceae; genus Nitrospirillum; species Nitrospirillum amazonense. The sequence goes on from NZ_VITV01000010.1 coordinate 21,069, forward strand.
GAACATCGAAGGCCAGGACGTGCCGGATCTGAGCCTGCCCCAGGGCCAGGACGCCGTCATCGCCGCCGTGGCCGCCGCCAATCCCAACACCATCGTGGTGCTGGAGACGGGCGGCCCCGTCGCCATGCCCTGGCTGGACAAGGTGGCGGGTGTGGTGGAGGCCTGGTACCCCGGCACGCGCGGCGGCCAGGCCATCGCCAACGTGCTGTTCGGCGACGTGAATCCCTCGGGCCACCTGCCCATCACCTTCCCCAAGGATGAAAGCCAGCTGCCCAGCCCGGTGCTGGCCGGCTTCTATGAGCGCGACCGCACCAAGCTGATCGACGCCCATTATCCGGAGAAGTCGGATGTGGGCTACCGCTGGTACGCGGCCAAGGGCCTCACGCCCCTGTTCCCCTTCGGCTACGGCCTCAGCTACACTACCTTCGCGCAAGGCGGGCTGAAGGCCGCCGCCGGCACCAAGGCGGGTGAGGCGATGAAGATCAGCTTCACGGTCACCAACACCGGGAAACGCGCCGGCCAGGATGTGGGGCAGGTCTATCTGGTGTCGGGCCCGCAGGGCAACCGCACGCGCCTGCTGGGCTTTGGCCGCGTGGACCTGAAGCCGGGCGAGAAAAAGACGGTCAGCGTCAGCGTCGATCCGCGCCTGCTGGCCGATTTCGACGCCCAGGCCCATGAGTGGAAGGTGGCGGCCGGCAGCTATACCGTGGCCCTGGGCAGCGACGCCCTGAGCCTGGGGGAGAAGCAGACCGTGACGCTGAAGGCCCAGACCCTGAAGCCGTGACGGGATCGCCTGGCAAGTCGCCCCGGCGCTTGCCAGGCCCCACCCCTGGGGCCGACACTGGCGGCAAAACAGCCGCCTGGGAGAACGCCTCATGTCCGCCGCCGCACAAGCCGACATCTTCGACTACATAGTCGTGGGCGCGGGGTCGGCCGGGTGCGTGCTGGCCAACCGGTTGTCGGCCGACCCGGGCGTGCGCGTGGCCTTGGTGGAGGCCGGCGGCAAGGACGACTGGATCTGGTTCCACATTCCCGTCGGCTATCTGTTCGCCATCGGCAATCCCCGTGCCGACTGGATGTTCAAGACGGAGGCCGTGCCCGGCCTGAACGGCCGCAGCCTGGCCTATCCGCGCGGCAAGGTGCTGGGCGGCTGCTCCGCCATCAACGCCATGATCTACATGCGCGGCCAGGCCGCCGACTATGACGGCTGGCGCCAGACGGGGCTGGAGGGCTGGGGCTGGGACGACGTGCTGCCCACCTTCCTGGCGCAGGAGGACCATGTGGCGGGCGCCAGCCTGTTCCACGGGGCCGGCGGCGAATGGCATGTCGACCATCCCCGCGTCCGCTGGGCCCTGCTGGACGCTGTCATCGAGGCGGTCGAGCAGTGCGGCATACCCCGCACGGAAGATTTCAACCGCGGCGACAATGAGGGTTGCGGCTATTTCCAGGTGAACCAGAAGGGCGGCCGGCGCTGGAGTGCGGCCCGCGCCTTCCTGGACCCCGTCCGCCACCGCCCCAACCTGACCGTCATCACCGGCGCCCTGGCCGACCGCCTGGTGTTCGAGGGCACGCACGCCACCGGCGTGCGCCTGCGCGCCCCGAACGGCGTCCGCACCCTGGCGGCGCGGCGGGAGGTGGTGGTGGCCACCGGCGCCGTGGCCACGCCCGCCTTGCTGGAACGCTCCGGCATCGGCGCCGGCCAGCGGCTGCGCGATCTGGGCGTGGAGGTCATCGCCGACCGCCCGGGGGTGGGGGAGAATTTGCAGGACCACCTGCAGCTGCGTCCCATCTTCAAGGTGACGGGCGTGCCCACCCTGAACCTGCTGTACAGGTCCCTGCCCCGGCGGGCGTGGATGGGTCTGCACTATGCCTTGCGCCGGCGCGGGCCGCTGACCATGGCGCCGTCGCAACTGGGTGCCTTCACCCGCAGCGGGCCGGAATACGCGACCCCCAACCTGCAATTCCACATCCAGCCCCTGTCGCTGGACAAGTTCGGCGACGCCCTGCACCCCTTCGGCGCCTTCACCGCCAGCGTCTGCAACCTGCGCCCCACCAGCCGGGGCAGCATCCACGCGCGCAGCCCCGACGCCACCGCCGCCCCCGTCATCCAGCCCAACTACCTGGCCACGGAGGAGGACCGGCGGGTGGCGGTGGACAGCCTGCGCCTGGCCCGCCGCATCGCCCAGGCCCCGGCGCTGGCCGCCTTCAACCCCGAGGAATACAAGCCCGGCACCCATCTGCAGAGCGATGCCGACATCGCGCAGGCCGCCGGCGACGTGGGCACCACCATCTTCCACCCCGTGGGCACCGCCCGCATGGGCGCCCCCGACGATCCGCACGCCGTCACCGATGCCCGCCTGCGCGTCATCGGCGTGCGGGGCCTGCGTGTGGCCGACGCCTCCGTCATGCCACGCATCACCTCGGGCAACACCGCCTCCCCCACCATGATGATCGCGGAGCGGGCGGCGGCGATGATACTGGAGGATGCGCGCTAGCGGGGACGGCGAACTCTATACCCGGACCTGCGCGTAGGCGCCCAGGATTGCCGCGATAAGGCCCGGGAAGCGCTGATCCACCTCGGAACAGCGCGAATGGTTGCGCATTTCCACGCCGTGCCGCTCGCACCGGATCAGCCCGGCCTCGCGCAGCACCTTGATATGGTGGGACAGCGAGGATTTCGGGATGGCCTTGTCACCCACCACTGCAAATGCGGAGCACGCCTCCACACAGCCCTGCCCAGAAATCTGGGTAAAGATCGCCGCGCGCACGGGATCGGACAGGGCGTGGAGGATGGCTTCCGGTCGCATATCTCCGACCGCGGGGTGAAAGAGGGGCCTCATGATTTTTTTAATATGAGGGGGCTTGTTGCCTGCTTCAATAGTTCCGATATTCCGAACTATGGGACGAAGCCGGCATCCTGCGGCTGCCCCGACTCAAAAGAGGGAATGGAAAACATGGGAAAGCTTACCGGTAAGGTCGCCGTGGTGACGGGCGCCTCCAAGGGCATCGGCGCCGGCATCGCCAAGGCGCTGGCGGCGGAAGGCGCCGCCGTGGTGGTCAACTATGCGTCGAGCAAGGCCGGCGCGGACGCGGTGGTCCAGGCGGTCACGGCGGCCGGCGGCAAGGCAATCGCCGTGCAGGGCGACGTCGCCAAGGCCGACCAGGCGCAGGGCCTGATCGACGCAGCGGTCAAGGAATTCGGTCGCCTGGACATCCTGGTCAACAACTCCGGCGTTTACGAATTCGCCTCCATCGAAGAGGTAACCGAGGCGCATTACCGCCGCATATTCGACGTGAACGTGCTGGGCCTGCTGCTGACCACCCAGGCGGCCGCGAAGCACCTGGGCGAAGGTGGCAGCATCATCAACATCTCGTCCGCCGTCACCAGCGTGCTCATGCCGAATTCGGCCGTCTATACCGGGACCAAGGGCGCGGTGGACGTCATCACCGGCGTGCTGGCCAATGAACTGGGCCCGCGCAAGATCCGGGTGAACGCCATCAACCCGGGCATCGTCGAGACCGAAGGCACACATTCCGCCGGGGTCATCGGCTCCGAACTCGAACAGGGCTTCGTGGCGCAGACCCCATTGGGCCGCGTCGGCCGGCCGGACGACATCGGGGCCGTCGCCGTCTTCCTCGCCTCCGACGACGCCCGCTGGCTGACCGGTGAGCGGTTGACCGCCAGCGGCGGCCTGCGCTGAGCGTCATGCCCCGTCTCGTGCGCTCCCCTTCACGGGGGGAGCGCACACTTACTCCGCCCGGCCCGGCTGGGCCGGCGCGCGTCAGGCGGGGCGCCCGAAGGCCAGACGCAGCCAGACCAGGGCGGCGATGGCGATCACCACCAGCGAGACCAGCGAGCCTTCGACCCCGAAGGCCCCGCCGGTCAGCCACGGCGCACCGGCCAGATCGCCGCGCACAAGGCCGGACGTGACGGCATGACCCGATACCGGGACCGAGAACACCTGGCCCACGCTGTAATTCCAGGCAACATGGCTGCCGATGCACAGCCACAGGCGGCGCACCTTCATGTAGATGGCCGCCTGCAGCAGGCCGAAGGCGCAGGCGGCGGCCACCGCCAACAGGGAGATGCCCTCGTTGGGCAGATGCACCAAGCCGAACAGCAGGGCGGAAATGGCAAGGGCGGTGCGGCTACCCCAGGCCCGTTCGGTCACGCCGAACACGATGCCGCGGAACACCGCCTCTTCCGCCAGCGCGACCAGCACCAGTTCGGCCAAGGGCAGGAAAAGCGCCAGGCTGGCGCCATTCACCCCATCGACCCGATAGACGCCTAACAGGGCCAGCAGCGCGAAGACAGCCGTCACCATGGCGCCACCCAGCAGCAGGCCAAGGCCCAGTTCGCGCGGCGCTTGGGGCAGCGCCAGTTCCATCACCGGGCGCTTTTCAATGCGCCGCACATAAAAGCCATAACCGAACCAAACGAGGACCGCCGCCAGCAGCTGCGGCCACACGACGCGGTACGGCTTATCCACCAGCTTGGTGGCCAGGATCATCACCAGCGGCACCGGCGCGAAGGTGAGCAGCGTGCCAATGAGGATGCGCACCAGCGGGTGGGCCATCAGACGCGTGCCGAAGCGGGGGCGGGGGACGGCCAGGGCCAAGGTGTGATCCATCATTCGCTTTCCGGGTTGGGGGATGAGGTGGCATCAGGCCGTGAGTGGCGGGCGGCGCGGATACGGTCGCCGAACGGGCGCTTGTGCAAGGCCTCGATGGCCTCGCGCAGGCATTGGGATAGGGGATAGGGCAGATCGGCATCCAGGCTGTCGGCGGCCTGGCGGGTCCTGTCCCAGCATTCCTGCAGCCGGCCCAGCAGGGACACGCCATGGTCGCTGAGCCGGACCAGGCGCTGGCGCGCGTCGCTGTCGCTGGCGGTGATGGACACCAGCTTGTCCGCCTTCATCAGCGCCAGTGTCTGCGTTACGGCCGGCTGAGTGATGCCGGCCAGTTCGGCGATGCGCCCCACCGTCAGGCTGCCGTGCGCCGCCAAGACCCGCATGACAGGCGTGTAGCGCGGCCGGTAGTCCAGCCCCGCCTCGCCGTAGGCGGCATCGACCGCCCCGTCGAGCAGGTCGATCAGATGCCGCAGCTGAGTTCCCAATCCCTGTTTCATGCGGTGATAATATCACCACTTATATAAGTGGTGATATAATTTTCTTCGATACGGTTTTGATACTGGTGGCCCCCCTCTGTAGACGAGACTCCCTAATCCAAGCCCCTTCCCAAATCGCCGCCCGACCGCTATAAGCGATTGCGAGTTATTTGCAATACCGGCGGTGGGACGCCGCCCGGGGGATGTGACAGTGACCAGCGTGACCAGAGACCAGGCCGGCGGCGACGCCGTGGCCAGCCAGAGCATTCGTGCGCCCGGTGAAGCGCGCCGGTTGTCGGTGAAGGGCCCGGCGGGCGGCGTCACGGGGCGGTGGGTGGTTTATCAACTGCACTGGCTGCTGGGCATCACGCTGGGCTTTGTGCTGGCCCTGATGGGCATCACCGGCGCCACCATGAGTTTCGAAGACCAGATCATGCGGGCGCTGAGCCCCGGCGTGATCACGGTGGCGCCGCGCGAGGCGCCGGTGCTGGCGCCCGACGCGCTGCTGGCCCGGGTGCGCGAGCAGCGGCCCGACACGCGGGTGGAAGGCGTGTTCCTGTCCGCCCGCAAGGATGAGGCGGCGCGCGTGCTGTTCGCCGGCGGCATGGGCGGCAACCGGGGGGAACGCGCCTATGTCGACCCCTATGACGGCACGGTGCTGGGCCGCGCGACGGGGGAGGAGTTCTTCGCCTTCGTCCGCCGGCTGCACCGCTGGCTGGCCCTACCCGGCAACGGCGACGGCATCGGCCGGCAGATCACCGGCGCCGCCGTCATGGCCCTGCTGTTCTTCTGCCTCTCGGGCCTGTATCTGCGCTGGCCCCGCCGGCCACTGGACTGGCGGGCCTGGCTGGCGCTGGACACGGGGGCCAAGGGCCGCGCCTTCCTGTGGTCCTTGCACGCCGTCATCGGCACCTGGGTGCTGCTGGTCTATCTGGTCATCGGCCTGACCGGACTGTGGTGGTCCTACGACTGGTACCGCGACGCGGCCGTCCAACTACTGACCGGCCAACCGCTGCCGGCGCGCGAGGAAGGCCCGAAAGGTGGGAAGGGCGGCCGGGAGCGAGGCAAGAACGAGGCCGACCCCGTTTCCGTCGATACCGCCTGGGCCGCCTTCCTAGCGCGCGAGGGCGACCATTACGCCATGGCGCTGCTAACCCCGCCGGGCAAGCCGGGCGGCCCCACCCGCGTGCGCTATCGCCCCCTGGGCGCGCCGGCGGACCAGGCCTATGACGAGATGGTGCTCGACACCGCCACGGGCGCCGTGACGTCGGAAAGCCATTACGCGGACAAGAAGCTGGGCGCCCAGTTGCTGGCCGGGGTGCTGACCGTGCACCGGGGCACCTATTTCGGCACCGGGGGTGCCGTGGTGTTCATGGCCGCGGCCGGGGCCATGCCCCTGTTCACCATCACCGGCCTGCTGATGTACCTGGATCGCCGCCGCAAGAAGAAGGCGGTGCGCTTGGCCATGGGAGCCGCGTCCACAATCCTGCCCACACCCATCCCACCCACTGGGGCCAGCAGCACCACCCTGACCGTCGCCTACGCCAGCCAGACGGGCACGGCGGAGCAGCTGGCCTGGCGCACGGCCGGCGCGCTGCGCGACGGCGGGCTGGCGCCCGAGGTGCTGCCGCTGGCCAAGCTGGATCCGAAGACCCTGCGCGGCCGCCTGCTGGTGGTGGCCAGCACCTATGGCGAGGGGGAGCCGCCGGACGACGCCCGCGCCTTCGCCAGGAAGCGCATGGGCAGCCCCGCCGATCTGGCCGGTGTGGCGTTCGCAGTGCTGGCCCTGGGTGACCGGCAGTATGAGACCTTCTGTGGCTTCGGCCGCGCGTTGGACCGCTGGCTGGGCGACAGCGGCGCCACCCGCCTGTTCGAGCCCGTGCTGGTGGACGACAACAACGCCGAGGCCCTGCACCAGTGGCAGGAGCAGCTGCGGAGCATCGGGGCCGGCACCGCGCCTGACTGGGCGCCGGACGCATACGGCCGCTGGCGCCTGGTGGAGCGCCGGCTGCTGAACCCAGGCAGCCCGGGCGGCCCCGCCTATCACCTGTCGCTGGAGCCCCTGGACCAGCCCCTGCCCCTTTGGGCCGCCGGCGACATCGCCCAGATCCTGCCCGGCAACGACGCCAGCGCCCATCACCGCGACTATTCCATCGCCAGCCTGCCATCCTCCGGCCGCCTGGACCTGCTGGTGCGCCAGCAGACGCGGCCCGACGGCACCTTGGGCCTGGGTTCCGGCTGGCTGACCGCCGGTATCGCGGTAGGGGATGAGGTGCGCCTGCGCCTGCGGCCCAACCCCAGCTTCCACGCCCCGGCGGCGGCGGTGCCCATGATCCTGATCGGTGCCGGCACCGGCTTGGCCGGCCTGCGCGGCCACCTCAAGCACCGCCAAATGCTGCGCCAGGGCGACGCCTGGCTGCTGTTCGGGGAGCGACATGCCGCCACCGACGCCTGGCATGCTGAGGAGATCGCTGCCTGGCAGGCGGACGGCACGCTGGCGCGCGTGGACCTGGTCTATTCCCGTGACGGCCAGGGCTATGTCCAGGACCGCCTGGCGGCCCTTGGCGACACGGTGCGCGAATGGGTGGATCGGGGCACCGTCCTCTATGTCTGCGGCAGCCTTGAAGGCATGGCCCCAGGCGTCGACCAGGCGCTGGAGACCATCCTGGGCCGCGACCGCCTGGACGCGCTGACGGCCGAGGGGCGCTATCGCCGGGATGTGTACTGATACCTGCGCGCGATTACGTCGCGCGCACGACTAACCTAGTCGGCAGGATCAGCGAGTCCGGATGCTCGCCATTGATCAGCGCCAGCACGGCCTGCGCCAGCCGTACCCCGCCCTCCGTCCAGTCCTGGTGCACCGAGGTCAGGGCCGGCGTGTGGAAGGCGGCCATGGGGGTGTCGTCGTAGCCGATGACAGACACGTCGTCCGGCACGGTCAGCTTCGCCTCTGTCAGGGCGCGCATGGCGCCCAGCGCGATGGCGTCGCTGCAGGCAAAGATGCCATCGAATCCACCTGGCGTATCGGTCAGCAGGCCCCGCACCGCCGCCACGCCGGCGTTGAAGGTGAAGTCGCACGGCGCCAGCGCCACCAGCACCGCCCCGGCCGACGCCAGGGTTTCGGTGAAGCCGTGCAGGCGCTCGGCATTCTCGCGGTGACGGGTGTCGCCCAGGAAGACCAGGCGGCGGCGGCCGGTCTCGATCAAGCGGGCGGCAGCCAGCGCCCCGCCCTGGTGATTGTCGCTGCCCACGAAGACGGGATCCACACCCGGCTGGGGGGCGCCCCACACCACCAGCGGCACGCCCATGGGCAGCAGCTGGCGCACGGCCGTGTCGTCGGCGCCCTGGCCCAGCAGGATTGCGCCGTCGGCCGCCTGCACGGCGGCGGCCGGCTGCGACTGGCCGGTGGTCAGCAGCACGTTGTAACCGGCCGTGGTCAGTTCCTGGCAGATGCCGCCCAGCAGATCCAAGGGAAAGGGGCCGGACATGGGGCGTTCCGGCGTGGGTTTCATGTCCACCACCACGGCGATGGTGTGGCTGCGCTGCAGGCGCAGGTTCCGGGCCGTGGCGTTGAAGCGGTAGCCCATTTCCCGCGCCAGGTCCTGGATGCGGCGGCGCGTGTCCTCACGCACGGACGGGCTGTCCCGCAGGGCGCGGGACACGGTGATGATGGAGACCTGCGCCCGTTCCGCCAGGTCGGCCATGGTCAGGCGCGCGGCGTCACCGGGGACAGCATCCGCCATTAAGGACGAAGCCGCCGGGCGGCTGGACTTGGCGGGGCGCGGGCTCATCAGCGGGTCCGAAACGAGAAAGAAAGCCGGGAAGAAGGAACATCCCCATAAACGGACATTCCGGGTGATGACTGTTTCATAAACCCACTGTGCTTGCCAGACGAGGCCTTGCCAAGCGCGGGCTGGTCCTGCCCGGCGGCGGTATCGAGTCGTCGTCCAGTCCCATATGCGGATAGACGTTCCGCCCGGCCCAATCCCCTATCCTCCCTCTTTCCGCAGGTGAACCCGCGCCCATTCCCGGCCAGGGTCTACGCTTGTTCCACAGCCCAGCCCTAGCATTGAATGACATCGATAACAATAGTAACGGCCCACCTTACCCCGCATGAGGGAAGGAGGACGATACTGATATGCCAAGAGTTTGAAGGAAACGCGACACATCCAGGATTTATGCTGCGTTTGCGAAGTGCAGGCGCAGCAATATTGGCCCCGTCCACGCCCTGGTGTTGCGCCGTTGCATCGCCCACCGCCCTCGTGAATTCCAAATGACATCGATGTCTTGTTATCGATGTCATTCGATGTTATCGATGGCCCCATTCAAGCAGGGGTGGTAGGCGATCCAACCAGGGCGTGCCATCCCGATAAGAAGCCTTGGGTCAGGGCGCGACGGGGCGAGCCAGTCCAAGTCACGATCACCACCAAGACATAAGGGGAGGGAAGAATGTCACATCCTCACAGGATAGGTGCGTTGTTGGGCGGCGTCGCGCTGGCGGCCCTGCTGATGCCGGCCGTTGGCTTGGCGCAAACGGCGGCCACCACGGCCACGAACACCGCACCGGCGCCGCAGGCCGCCGGCGCCGTGGACGAGCTTCAGGAAATCATCGTCACCGGCACCGCGCGCAGCGACGGCATGAAGAAGCTGGACGCCAGCTTCGCCATCAGCACCATCAAGGCCGAGGACATCGTCGCCCAGCAGCCCAACGGCACCGCCGACCTGCTGAAGCTGACGCCCGGCCTGTGGGTGGAATCCACCAGCGGCACGGCCGGCCCCAACATCGACGTGCGCGGTTTCCCGGGCGGCGGCGACGCGCCCTTCATCACCATGCAGATCGACGGCTCGCCCATCTACCCGGCACCCACGCTGTCCTTCATGGACAACTCCACCCTCATCCGCCTGGACGACACGGTGGAGCGGGTGGAGGTGCTGCGCGGCGGTCCGGCCACCGTCTTCTCCAACGCCCAGCCGGGCGCCACGGTGAACTTCATCCAGCGCAAGGGCACGGACACCCCCGAGGGCAGCATCCGCCTGACCGTGGGTGACGAGGGTCTGTACCGCGTCGACACCTATTACGGCGGCCCCATCACCAAGGACCTGAACTTCATGGTCGGCGGCTTCTACCGCTACAATGAGGGCATCCGCAGCACCCAGTTCCCTGCCGATGACGGCGGGCAGGTGGTGGCCAACATCACCAAGAAGTTCGAGAATGGCGAGTTCACGTTCTACGGCCGCCGCACGGACGACAAGAACGCCTTCTACACCGCCATCCCGCTGGTCAGCAGCAACGGCGGCAAGAACATCTCGGCCTTCCCCGGCACCGATCCGGGCACCTTCAGCCTGTACAGCAACGACGTCCGCAACGTCACCATCGAGACCGGCCCCGGCCAGTCCAAGAACGTGGACATCGGCGACGGCCGCGGCATCCAGCTGACCACCCTGGGCAACACCCTGGATTTGGACCTGAAGGGCTGGCAGCTCAGCAACAAGATGAACTTCGTCACCGGCCGGGCCTTCACCCAGTCGGAATTCACGGGCTCCAACCCCGAGACGCTGGGCCAGTTCATCAGCGACACCGTGACCTCGGCCAACGCCAACGCCGCCGTGGTGGCGGCGGCCGGCGGCATCGCCACCGGCGGCTCGGCCAAGATCGTCGGCTCGGGCGCCGCCCTGACCAACATGAACCAGCAGGTCATCGCCGTGGGCATGTGGTCGGTGGACAAGCGCATCCAGTCCTTCACCGACGACGCCCGCCTCAGCCATGAGCTGTTCCCCGGCAATACCCTGACGGTGGGCGCCTACTTCGCCCAGTATTCGTCCAAGGACCAGTGGTACCTGGGCAACAACTACCTGCTGACCATGCAGAACCACCCGCAGGCGGTGGACGTGGTGCTGAACAACGGCGCCAAGGCCTCGCGCGGCGGCCTGACCTCCGGTTCCTTCTACGCGCTGGACGCCAGCTACGACGGCACCGCCGTGGCGGGCTTCATCTCCGACGAATGGAAGATCACGCCGGACCTGCGCCTGGACGCCGGTTTCCGCATGGAACACCAGAGCATCAACGGCACCATCAGCAACGACAGCACCGGCGACCTGGATAACAACCCGCTGACGCTGTACGACAACGCCGCCAGTTACACCAACGGCACCTACTACGGCGTCAGTTCCCACCGGACGGAGCCGTCGTGGACCGTCGGCGCCAACTACTACCTGACCGACGACCTCAGCGTGTACGCCCGCGTCAACAGCGGCCACGAGTTCCCGCAGTTCGACGCCCTGCGCGGCGGCGACTACCAGATGGTCAACATCCGGCAGCAGGAAGTGGGCCTGAAGACGTCGTCACACTATTACAGCGCCTACGTCACCGGCTTCCACAACACCTTCTCCGGCCTCTTGTACCAGGCCGAGGTGGTGAACCCCGACGGCAGCGGCAGCCTGATCAACGAGATCTATGGATCGGAAGCCTGGGGTGCGGAGTTTGAACTGGCGGTGCGGCCCGTCACCAACCTGACGGTCAGCTTCCGCGGCACCTATCTGGATGCCAAGTACCAGGACAACCCCACTTTCAACGGCGACCAGGTGCTGCGCCAGCCCAAGTTCCAGTTCTCCATCGCGCCGTCGTACGAGATCCCGCTGGACTGGGCCAGCCTGCGCCTGTTTGGCACCTACACCCATGTGGGCGACCGCTACGGCGACCCGAACAACCAGCAGCCGCTGCCGGCCTACGACACCCTGGACCTGGGCGTCTCGGCCGAGTTCGACCGCTACACCGTCCAGCTGACCGGCACCAACCTGACGGACGAGTTGGGCATCACCGAGGGCAACGCCCGCGTGGTCGGGTCCGGCACCAGCAGCAGTGGCGTCTTCCTGGGCCGCCCGCTGTTCGGCCGGTCCATCCACCTGAGTGCCGCGGCCAAGTTCTGACCGCGGATTGATTAGGGGCGCCGTCCGCGGGGCGGCCCCCCTCCGGTACGGGGCCGTCGCCCCGAAGACGGCCTCTGGGGATGGGCGGGCATTGCCCCGATCTTTGCCCGCCCATCCTCCTTTTCCATTCGGCTCCTTTTCCTTCGGCCTACAGTGAAGGTGACCATCCCGTGTCCAGCGCCGCCTCCCTCACCTCCGCCCCCCCCGGCCCGCCCGCGTTGACGGAAACCGACATCCCGGCCCGGCTGGATCGCCTGCCCTGGGGCCGGTTCCACAGCCTGGTGGTGGCCGCACTGGGCATCACCTGGGTGCTGGACGGGCTGGAGGTCACGCTGGCAGGTGCCGTCGCCGGCGCCATGAAGGAAAGCCCGTCGCTGGCGCTGAACAACGCCCAGGTTTCGGCCGCCAGCAGCGCCTATCTCATCGGCTGCGTGCTGGGCGGCCTGTTCTTCGGCTGGCTGACCGACAGGCTGGGCCGCAAGAAGCTGTTCAGCATCACCCTGCTGGTCTACCTGACCGCCACCGCCGCCACCGCCTTCAGCTGGGATTTCACCAGCCTGCTTCTGTTCCGCTTCATCACCGGGGCCGGCATCGGCGGCGAATACGTGGCCATCAATTCCACCATCCAGGAACTGATTCCCGCCCGCGCGCGCGGCTGGGTTACCCTGGTCATCAACGGCAGCTACTGGCTGGGTGCCGCCCTGGGCGCCATCGGCGCCGTCGTCCTGCTGGATCCGGGCTTACTGGGGCCGGACATGGGCTGGCGCGCCAGCTTCTTCACCGGCGCCGTGCTGGGCCTGTTCATCCTGCTGCTGCGCCGCGCCATCCCGGAAAGCCCGCGCTGGCTGATGACCCATGGCCGCGTGCCGGAGGGTGAGGCCATCGTCGCCCGCATCGAGGCCGGCATCCAGGCCCAGGGCCTGACCCTGCCTCCCGCCGGCCCGCCGGTGCGCCTGCGTGAGCTGCGGACGGTATCAACCGCCGCCGTGGCCCGGTCGCTGCTGCGCGATTACGGCCGGCGCACGGTACTGGGCCTGTCGCTGATGACGGCCCAGGCCTTCTTCTACAACGCCATCTTCTTCACCGAGGCCCTGGTCCTGACCTCGTTCTTCGACGTGCCGTCCAGTTCCGTGGGCTGGTACATCCTGCCCTTCGCGGCCGGCAACTTCCTGGGCCCCCTGATCATCGGCCGCTTCTTCGACACCATCGGCCGCGTGCCCATGATCGCCGGCACCTACGCCCTGTCGGGTGTGCTGCTGATCGGCACCGGCATCCTGTTCCAGCAGGGCCTGCTGACCGCCACCACCATCACGCTGGCGTGGAGCGTCATCTTCTTCTTCGCCTCGGCCGCCGCCAGCTCCGCCTACCTGACGGTCAGCGAATGCTTCCCGTTGGAGATCCGCGCCGTCGCCATCTCGCTGTTCTTCGCCTTCGGCACCGGCCTGGGCGGTGTCTGCGGCCCACTGGTGTTCGGCGCCCTGATCGACACCGGCTCCCGCACCAACGTGCTGTGGGGCTACGTCCTGGGCGCCGGCCTGATGATCGCCGCCGCCATCGCCGAACTGGTGCTGGGTGTGAAGGCGGAGGGCCGGTCGCTGGAAGACGTGGCTGCCCCGCTGTCTTCCACCCCGCACAGCTGAACCATCCCTGCCGGAGGGAACCCAGGCCCCCTTGCCCGGGTTACCCCCCAGGCCACCTGCAGATCGAAACCCCGCAGATCGAAACCACGTGGATCGCCCGTGACAGCCTCGCTCCCCCCCTTCCCCGCCATTCCGTCCGCCACCGATCCCTGGGTGGTCATTGCCCAGGGCGACAGCCCGGCGGCACTGAAATGCACCGAATCCCTGTTCACGCTCGGCAACGGCTTCATCGGCGTGCGCGGCGGCGTCGAGGAGGATGCACGCTCCACCGCGCCCGTCGTGCATCTGAACGGCGTCTATGAGATCACGCCCATCACCTATCACGAGAAGGCGCCGGGCTTCGCTGAGGCCAGCGACACCCGCATCCCGGTGCCGGACGGCACCCTGATCGGCCTGACCGTGGAAGGCGAACCGCTGGATCTGGCCACCGGCACCGTGCTGGAGCATCACCGCTGGCTGGACCTGCGCACCGGTGTGCTGCACCGCGCCCTGCGCTGGCGCTCGCCGGCCGGCCGTACCCTGCGGCTGGCGACCGAGCGCCTGGTGGTGGAGGATCACCCCGGCCCCGTGGTCATTCAGTACCAGGTGACGGCGGAAGACTTCACTGCCGAGGTGGTCGTGGATTCGTGCCTGGCCCCGCACCAGCCGCCCTCGGGGGACGAGAGCGGCGTGCATGACCCCCGCGTGGGCCCGCAGCTGGCGGCCCTGGCCTTCCGCCGCTGGATCGAGGAAGACGGCAGCGACGGCATGGTGCTGCGCACCGGCCGCAGCCGCCAGGGCGTGGCCGTGGCCATGACCCATGGCGTGACCGTCACCGGCGACGCCCCCATCCTGACGGCCAGCATCCGCGACCAGGGCATTGTCAGCCACACCGTGCGCACGACCCTAACGCCGGGATCCGTGCTGACCCTGGTGAAGTGCGTGGCCTATGCCGCCGACAAGGGCGTTGACGGCACCCCCGCCGATGACGAGGCGCTGGCCCGCGCCGCCGTGGCCGCCCTGGCCCGAGCCAACGCCATCGGCCTGCCCGCGCTGCGCCAGGCGCGCACCCAGGCGCTTCAGGATTTCTGGCTGTCGTCCGACCTTGACATAGAGGGCGCGCCGGAGCTGGAGCGCGCCGTGCGTTTCAACCTGTTCCAGCTGCTGCAGGGGGCGGGGCGCGATGGCCTCACCTCCGTCGGCGCCAAGGGGCAGAGCGGCGAGGGCTATGAGGGGCATTACTTCTGGGACGCCGAGATCTTCGCCCTGCCGGTGCTGGTCTACACCCGGCCGGCCGTAGCCCGCGCCATCCTGGAATACCGGCACCGCACCCTGGACGGCGCCCGCGCCCACGCGCGCGCGATGGGCCATCGCAAGGGCGCCCTATACCCTTGGCGCACCATCGGCGGCGCCGAATGCTCCGCCTATTTCCCGGCGGGTTCGGCGCAATACCACATCAACGCCGACATCGCCCACGCCGTGCGCCAATACATGGACGCCAGCGGCGACGACGATTTCCTGGTGCGCCACGGCGCCGAAATCCTGTTCGAGACGGCGCGCCTGTGGCTGGACATGGGGCATTACAACCCCCGCCGCGGCGGCCGCTTCTGCATCCATGAAGTGACCGGGCCGGACGAATACACGGCCATGGTGGACAACAACCTCTACACCAACGCCATGGCCCAGGCGCATCTGGAGTATGCGGCCGAGGTGGCGGCCCGCCTGGGCCGGGAGAAGCCGGAGGCCCTAGCCCGCATCGCTGCCGCCATCGGCCTGGGCGCGGAGGAGCCGGAGGGCTGGCGCCAGGCGGCGGAGGCCATGTACCTGCCCCATGACGAGGCCAGCGGCATTTACCCGCAGGACGACAGCTTCCTGGACAAGAAACCCTGGGATTTCGCCGGCACGCCCGCCGATCACCATCCCCTGCTGATGCACTACCATCCCCTGGTGCTGTACCGCCACCAGGTGTGCAAGCAGGCGGACGCGGTACTGGCCTTCTGCTTGCTGCCCCACCGCTTCGAGCCGGAAGCCATGCGCCGGTCCTTCGCCTTCTATGAGGCGGTGACGGTGCATGACAGCACCCTGTCGGCGGGTGTGTTCGCCCTGCTGGCAGCGCGGCTGGGCCAGATGGACAAGGCGCTGGCCTATTTCAACGATACCGCCCTGGTCGATCTGGACGACCTGCACCGCAACACCGGCCATGGCCTGCACATGGCGGCCATGGCCGGCAGTTGGATGGCCCTGGTCCAGGGCTTCGCGGGGCTGCACGCCCTGGGCGGCACCCTGCGCTTCAGCCCCACCCTGCCCCCGGGCTGGACCGGATACCGCTTCCGCCTGGAGTTCCAGGGCAACCGGGTGGAGGTGGCCGTCGGTTGCGACGCCGCAACCACCTATCGCCTGCTGGCCGGCCCCGGCCTGGCGCTGAGCCATCACGGTCAGGTCGTGCACCTGACGCCAACCACCCCGGAACAGATGGCCCCGGAACAGATGGCCCCGGAACAGGTGATGGAGGGCGCCCGCGATGCCGCGCTTTGATGCCGTGCTGTTCGACCTGGATGGGGTGCTGGCCGACACCGCCCACATCCATTTCGCCGCCTGGCGCCGCCTGGGGGAGGAACTTGGCATCCACCTCGAACCGGCCTTCGAGGAGAAGCTGAAGGGCGTGGACCGCATGGGGTCGCTGGAGTTGATCCTGGCCCATGGCCGTGTGGAGCGCACGGCGGAGGAAAAGCGGGTGCTGGCCGAGCGCAAGAACGGCTATTACACCGCCGCCGTCGCCGAGCAGACGCCCGACGACCTGCTGCCCGGCGCCCGCCGGGTGCTGGAGGAGGTGCGGGCCGCTGGGCTGAAGATCGCCCTGGCCTCGGCCAGCCGCAACGCCCCGCCCCTGCTGCAGCAGCTGGGCATCGCACCGCTGATCGACGCCATCGCCGACCCGGCGGCGGTCAAGGCGCCGAAGCCGGCGCCCGACCTGTTCCTGGAAGCGGCACGCCTGGTGGGCGCCGTACCGGAACGCTGCCTGGGTATTGAGGATTCTGTGGCCGGCATCATCAGCATCAAGGACGCCGGCATGGTGGCCGTTGGCATCGGCGATCCCACCGTGCTGACCAGGGCCGACTATGTCGTGCCCACGACCGAGCAGTTTCACATCGGCGATTTCCTGTAACGTACCGGCTTATCCTTACGCCTTGGGGGCATTTCCCCCAAGGCGTAAGGTATCCGTCCCCGCAAATCCCTCTCAACCCGACGCGGACGGCGGCGGCGCCAAGCTTTTGGGCAAAGATCAGGCGGCCGGTTCCGGCATCCGCGCCGCCGCCTGGACGTGATGGAAATAGGAGCGCCCCCAAGAGGTGCGGATCTCCTCATGCCGTGGAGCGCGGTCGAAGCCCGGCTGGCGCAACGGCAGGGCCAACAGTTCGTCGCCCTCGCGCAGCAGCAGGTCCAACGCCTCCAGCTCCGCCACCGCCGCCGAAACGGCGGCCTCGCCAAAGCGGGGTGCCAAGGTCTTCAGCAGCGGGCCGGCACCCTGGATTTCGGCGCAGGCATCCAGCACCGCCGCGGCGACGGCAGTCAGCGCGTGTCGCCGGGGGGTGGCACCCCGGCCATCCTCCACCACCGCCGTGCCGTCATTGGCCGGCGTCAGGGTCAACGTCGCGTCGCCCCGGCGCCATAGGTCCAGCTGAACGGCGAGGGCGGCATGACCAGCCGCCAGATCCTCGTCCGGCCGCGCGGGCGTCATGTCGAAGTGATAGGCCAGGCGCGCGATGCCGTCCTCGTCGTGCGGGAATATGTGGCTGTAGCCGGGCACGGGACGGATGGTGACGCCGAAGGTCGCCGGGGTGTTGAAGTAAGGACTGAAGCGGTCGGCGCGCACCCGGTGGAAGCCGCCGGGCGGATGCAGGTGGGTGATCTTGGGCACCACCGCCGCGGCGGCATGGTAATGGGCCGCCGTCTCCCCCGGGAAGCCATAGAGGTGAGACCAGTCCACCAACACGCCCGCCTCCGCCGCCAGGCGCAGGGTCTGAACGTTGCGCAACAGGGTGGTTCCCTTGCGCATCAGGGCCAGCACCGGGGTGCTGAGCGATTCCACACCCGGTTGGATCTTGCGCACCCCCGCCTGCCCCAGCAGGGCCAGCTGGGCCGCGCGCAGGTTGGCCTTGACCTCGTAATGCAGCAGCAGCGGCCGGTCCAGCGCCGCCAGGCGGGGCAGGAAGTCGCCGAAGTAGCGGCTGTCCAGAATGTTGTCGACCACCATGATCTCACGCCCATAGCGGTCGGCCACCTCTGTCAGCTCGGCATAGGCGCGATCCTGGCTTTTGCTGCGATAGGCCATGCCCAGGCCGTTCAGGCCGCAGAAGGTGCAGTGGTGTTTCTGCCCCCACCAGCAGCCCCGGGCGCTTTCGAACAGGGGGAAGGCCGGGAAACGGTCAGCCACCGCCGGCAGGCGCGCCCGGTCGGCATAGAAATCGGCATAGTCCAGGGGCGGCAGGCTGTCCATGTCGGTGACCATGCCGGCGGGCACGGTGGCCGGAAGGGTCGTCCCATCGGCGGCGCGGATGGTGGTGCCGGGCAAGCCGGCCAGATCCAGCCCCGCCGCGTGGCGACGCACCAGCTCGGGCAGCACCTCCTCCGCCTCGCCGCCTACGACAACGTCGATGAAGGGATAGCGGCGGTGCAGCTCCACCCCCATCTCGTCGCTGCAATTGGCACCGCCGAAGACGATCAGGATGTGGGGATGCGCCGCCTTGATCCGCCGCGCCAGCGCCAGCGAGGCCATGGTCTGCTGGAAGGAGGTGGAGAAGCCCACGACGGCATAGCGCGACCAGTCGACCAGGCCGAAGCAATGCTCGATGAAGCCCGCCGCCTTGTTGCGGGCCGCCAGAATGCCCATTAGCCGCTGCGGTCCGAAATAGCGGCCGTATTCCCCGGTCAATAGGCCGTTCAGGAAGGTGAACGGCTCCCCCTCCGGCGCGCCCCCCTCTGGCGTGCCATGGGCGGCGCCGGCGAACACCCAGTCCCCCACCATGGCCAGGAAATAGCGGCTGTCCTCCACTGCGGCATAGACGTCGAAGCCGATATAGTCGGCGAAATCCAGGTAGAAATGGCGGATGTCCGCCGCCACGCCTTGGCGGGCCAGCGCCCCCTTCAGCAGGGACAGGCCAATGACGGGATAATGCAGGGCGGCGACGGGCATGGCCACCAGCAGGGTGCGGCCGTCACCGGCCTTCATCATTCCCGATCCATCGGCCATGCGCGTGCCTTGAAATTCCTCAGAACAAGCGATGCGTCCTACTGAGTTTCTCACTAGGGCGCGTCGCCCATGATCAAATCAGTACCAGACACTGGGAATCGGAAGGTTCGCAGCGGGCAGCATTTCCTCATCTTGAATGTCGCGCTCTTTAAGAGCACGGAGGAAAGCTTCGCTCGCCTCGGAAGCAGAGAGGCCGAAGGCTACCAAATTTTGCTCAATATCAGCAACGATCTGCGACATAGAAGTATCTCCCGATCTTTTGGTTTACTGGATGTGAGCAAACAAGAACCCCAAACCACAGGTGGGTTCATCTGAATACTAACGTCAATTATGCTAATATATTAAGGATGGGGCCCGCCACTTAGAGCGGGCCCTTATCTTTAGGACTGTCAGAACCAGGAATTGGGCAGCGGATTGGCCGCGAAGAAGCCCTCGATATCGCTGGCGGCATCGCTGAAAGGCTGGTTGCCCAGCTTGGCGAAGAAAGCCAGGGCTTCGGGCGAGGCCTTGAAGCCAAGGGTGGCAAGCGTTCCCGGAATGTCAGCCAGGAACTGCTTACGGAAACCGGGCTCCAACAGCGCCCGTCCCAGGACCTTTTGCACATCCTCGGGAGACATTTCACGTAAAAATTGCGTCATTTTCCCCTCATCTTTCACGCACAAGGCAAATTATTGCGCATCTTATACCATGCCCCATGCGAAACATAGCTCTTAATGAGTGTCAAACATCAGTATAGCACCCTCATAGAGGGTAGATTTCTTATACTGTCAATGGCGGTATTTGAATCGTTACGTGGGTACCACCCTCCGCTTCGCTCGCTACCACCAGACTGCCTTTTAGCCGCTGCGTCACCTGATTGAAGGCGACATGCAGCCCCAATCCCGGATGGCCGCTGCCACGGGCCGTGGTAAAAAAGGGCTCGAATACATGAGCAAGAACGTCGGCGGGAATGCCACAGCCATTGTCTGCGACTGTCAAGACCACGCTGCCAAAAGTATCCATCACCACGGAAACCATAACCTCGCCGCCCTGCCGGTCTGAAAAGGCATGGTCAATGGTATTCGCCAGAATGCGCGTCAAAGCATCCGTCAGCAGCTCCGGCACCGTGCGTATGCAAAGCCCATCCTCTATTTTAAGAGTCAGACCAATACCGCCCTTGTCGAAAGCGGGCCGAAATAGAGCGACCACATCCGTCAGCAAAATGGACAGATCGGTATCCAGGATGCGGCCGTCGCCCTCGGCAACGGCAACGGCGGAAAAACTTTTGACCAAGGTAGCGGTGCGGGCGGCATTGCGTTCCACGACCATCGCCAAGTCGCTCCATTCGGCAATACCTTGCTCAAGGGCGGCGCGAGTCAGCCTGCCCTGGCCCATTGCGGCCTTTAGATCTGCGACCCCGCCATGCAGACTTCCCGCGGCCGTCAATACGATGCCCAAGGGCGTGTTGATCTCATGCGCCACGCCGGCGACCAAGCGGCCGAGTGACGCCATCTTCTCCTGCTGGACGAGCTTGTCCTGAGTCGCCCGCAACTCAGCCAGCGTCGCTTCCAATTCATTATAGGAACATGCATTGGCTATGGCGATGGCTGCATAGGCGCATGCTGACCGCAGAACCTCGGCGGTCCGCTGGCCATAGGCATCGATGTCACGGCTTTGGGCGGTGATGAGCCCCAGCACGCGGCCGGAGACCACCAGCGGGCACCATATGGCGGCCTGGATCGGCCCACCAACCAACCCACCGGGGGTAATGGCCGCCGCCCATCGCTGCGCCTCCTCCCCCTGGATCAGGACCTCCTTCTCCTCGTTAAGGGCCCGGGCGGCTGGTTCGTTGATGACGGACAGGGCCCGAGGGGTAATGGAAATAGGGACGCCGTGCAGGATGAAGCGATCGAACAACAGCTCCCGGCCATCCCCTGACCGCCGGGCGATACCAAAGGCATCCATCGGGATGAGATCGGCCAAATGCTGGTGGAGCGCGTCGTGCACCTCGGCCAAGTCTAGAGTGGCCGTCAGCGCCCGGCCAGCATCACCCAATTGCCGCAAAGTTTCCGCCGAGTCAGCGAGATCGCTATTCGCCTGACGCAGTTCCGCCGTACGCGCCTCCACCTGTTGCTGCAGCAATTCGGAATTGATGCGCAGGCGCTGTTGATACCGGCCGATCAACCAAGCCAGTATCGCCACGCCAAGCATGACCGCCACCGCCGAGTACAGGAAGGTGCGCACCGTTTCAGCGGCTTGCCGGGTCGCCTCCTCCGCCTTGGACTGGGCGTCCTTACCGGTTTCCATGACGATCTGATTCAGATCGACCTGCATACGGCCGAACACGGCCCCAAAAGGCTCGATGAAACTTACCGTGCTGGCGAAATCTATGCTCAGCATGGAACCAACCCAGGCGACGGCACCTTTATAATCGGCCAAGCTGTGGAGGATTTCGTCCACGCGCGGCCGCTGGTCGGGCGTGGCGTACAGGTCGCGATAAGATTCCAGATCGGCGGCCAGAAGATCGACCTGCGCCGTGATCGCCCCCAATTCGACCGACACATCGATGGCTTGCCGCCCGGCCGACTTGACCGCCAGCAGCCGGTTGAAACGCGCGTTCACCGCCTGGACCCGTGTATTTATATCCGACAGCTTGATGCTGCTGGCTAGGTTCCGGTCGACAATCTGATCAATGGCGCCGGTCAGGCGGTAAAGGGTCCGTTCGCCGGTTCCAAAAAGGGCGACCATCAGGAACCCCGCCGCCAGAACTGGCAGAAGGATGCGCAGGGTCGCCCGGATGCGCGCGCCCTGTCGCAACTGTGCCAGGACGCCGGCGTCCCGCCGGCCCATATCGACGCTATCGCCCCGCACCAGTGCTCCCAATTCTGTCACCCGCCTGGCTTTTTGGAGACCGCTGCCACAGCCTTCATGGAGCTAAGGTCATAGCACCCGCACCAGTTGCGTCACAGAGTTATTTAACGACTGGCGATCGTCGCCACATTGCCCTGGGAGATTACCATGTTGGTGCCACCGCTCAGAAAATAAGCAGCCCACCCCAGCCGTGACCACGCGGGGCTGGCCCCAACCGCCCTCACAGCCGTGGGTGCCAATACTCCACCGGCGCCGACGCGAAGGTGCGCGCATCCACCGCACCGTCAATGCGCTTGTTCGCCAACGTGATCACCGTGCCGAACCACAGCGGCAACGCCGGCAAATCATCCGCATAAGCCTTTTGAACCTCCGTCAGCGCGTCGCGCCGGGGATCAACGGCACAGCCCGCCTGGGTCAAATGATCCAGGGCGTCATCCAGCGTCTTGATCCGCACGGCGAAATAGTTATTCCCCCGCTTGCCGTTGGCGGCGTTCGGGATCATCGTCGAATGGAACCAGAATCTGGCGGCTTCCAACCCCCCTTCCAAAGACTGGGAGAAACCGACAAGTCCGGAATACCGCTGGGTCGTATCCACGGCATCGCCAGACAGGGCGGCGTCTTCCACCAGGTCGACTTGCGCGCCAACGGCCTGCCAAGCCTCCGCGAGGCGCGGCGCCAATTGGGGCCAGGGATGGTTTCCCCTATATCGCAGCTCAAACCGTAGAGGCACGCCGGATATGTTATGGCGCATGCCGTCACGCCCCCTGACCCAACCAGCGACGTCGAGCAATTGGTTGGCCTTGGTGAGATTGAACGGATACCGGCTCACCGGAGCATATCCGGGCATGAAGGGACTTAACAGGCTTTGAGCGACGGTCCCCTTCCCCTCCAAAACCGAACTCACCAGGGCGTCGCGGTTCAGGCTGAATAACAAGGCCTTCCGGACCCGTAAGTCGGAAAGGATGGGGTTAGTGAAATTCACCTTCAGGTGGACCAGGAAATCGGACGGCGCGTAAAAAGCGTTGTAGGCATTGGCCAGATCCCGGGCCAGCCGGCTGCCGACATCAAAGGTAAGGGTAGTGAAAACATCCACCTTTCCAGCGCGGACGGCGGTTTCAAGGGCGGCCTGGTTGGCCGGAACCAGAAGGTCAACTTTTCCATAGGCGGGCTTTTGCCCCGGCCAGTAAATATTCTCCTCGAGATGCAAGGTTGTGCCGTCGGCGGCCACCACCCGATACGGACCACTATAAAGACCCGGGGTGCCTGGCTTCGTACGGTAAAGCGAGTTTGAGAAGTATTCCGCTGGGTTGGATTGCCAAATCGGCTTTTCCAAATGAGCCGGGAGCAATGGCGGCACTGAGAGCTGGTCGCTACAGGCGGAGCCCGTGTAAACGACGTCGAACCGCCGCTCATCGATCACCTGAATTGACTTCACGTTGATGATGCGCTGGTCAGAGTCCGCCAGGCCGCGGCCGGTGCTTGTTAAGACGTCCCAGGTAAATGCGACGTCAGCCGTCGTCATGGCGACACCGTCAGCCCATCGCACATCCGGGCGCATGATGTAGCGCGCGATCGTGATCCAGGTTCCATTCGAATCGCGCACCGTCCGCAAGGAACCATCGGCCACGGAGGGAACCGAGACGCAATAAACGCACGTCAGTCCACCCGGGCCGGCTTCCAGAAGTGGCCGGTTGACGAAGCGCTTCGCCATGACGTGGCCGAACTCGTCGCCTTGAAGCGGATGCAGGTCGACCGGCCAGCTGCCGATGACGGCGGTCGACACCACAGACTCCGCCTTGCCCGCCGCACGTGCTTGGTCGGACCATGCGGCCGAAGCCCCGATTGCCAAACAGACGATGACAAGGCCGGCGAACGCGTGGCGCGGCCACACTCGGGAAAAGCCGATATCAAACAACGAAGCGCCCCTGGTCTGCGGATAGGCGGAAGCCGAGGCACTATCATCCAACTCTCCACCCGATTGCAAAGGTCCATTAACGCACCATTGACATGGACCCTCTCGCCCCGCTGCGCCTGTCCTCGCACCCTCGGGGCGAAGGGGGATTCTGCCCGGATGCCATATTCCATCTACCCGTTCTGATTGTAGACTGGTAGCTTATCTGCCCAACTACAAACTCAACCGATGGGGGTAGTGATGCCGGACACCAGAATTGCGGATACCCAAGCGATCCTGACTGAAACCAAAGCGAAACAATCCAGCGGCAGCCTGGCCATTGTGGGCACGGGCATCCAGGCGCTGGGCCACCTGACCCGTGAAGCCGAGGGCCACATCCGCCACGCCGACGTCGTGTTCCACTGCATCCGCGATCCGCTGATGCTGGCCGACCTGCACGCCCTCAACCCCAACGTCATCGACCTCACCACGCTGTACGGCGCGGACAAGCGCCGCAGCCTGACCTATGTGCAGATGGCCGAGGTGATGGTGGCCGAGGTGCGGTCCGGCCGCCGCGTGACGGGCGTGTTCTACGGCCACCCCGGCTTCTACGTCGCCCCCGCCCGCCTGGCCCTGACCACCGCCAAGGCCGAGGGTTATGACACCTGCCTGCTGCCGGGCGTGTCGTCGCTGGACTACCTGTTCGCCGACCTGCGCGTGGACCCCAGCCAGTCCGGTTACCAAGCCATGGAGGCCACCGACTTCCTGCTGCGCAACCGGCCGCTGGTGACCAGCGGGCACGTCGTGCTGATGCAGGTGGGCCCGGTGGGCGACCTGTTCCGCCCGGTGACCGACAACCTGGAGCGCCGCGCCATCCTGTTCGAGCGCCTGATCGAGATCTATGGCGAGAACCATCCCTGCGTGGACTATGTCGGCGCCACCCGCCCAGGGCAGAAGCCCGTGCTGCGCCGCCTGAAGCTGGGCGCGTACCGCGACCCCGCCAACCTGAAGCGGCTGAGCAAGGCCAGCACCCTGTACATCCCGCCCAAGGACAGCCTGGACAACGACATGGCCATGGCGGAGCGGCTGGGCATCAGCGCCATGGTGGGCAAGCCCCTACCCGTGCCGGCGGCGGAATCCGCCCCCATCACGCTGGTGCCATCCACCCCGCCCGCCATGTCCCAGGCCTACTTCCAGGCCATGCAGCAGATCGCCCTGGACCCCGACGCGGCCCAGTCCTTCCGTGCCGATCCGGTGCGCTATGTCACCAGCTTCGGCGCGCTGAACGCCGATGAGCAGCGCTGGCTGGCCGCCTTCGCCAAGCCGGCAACGCCGGTGAAGGTCGTCGCCGCCGTCGAAGAGGTTCAGGACCAAAACGTTTCGACCGAGGATGTCCAGGATCAGAACGTCTCCACGGAAGACGTCCAGGACCAGAACGTCTCCACCGAGGACGTCCAGGATCAGAATGTCTCTACGGAAGACGTGCAGGACCAGAATGTCTCCACCGAAGACGTCCAGGATCAGAACGTCTCCACCGAGGACGTCCAGGACCAGAATGTCTCCGTCGAGGACGTGCAGGACCAGAACGTCTCCACCGAAGATGTCCAAGACCAGAACGTCTCCGTCGAGGACGTTCAGGATCAGAACGTTTCGGTCGAAGACGTGCAGGACCAAAACGTCTCTGCAGAATAAAAGCAGGTGAAATTACTGCGGGGTCTTGGCAGAAAGTCCGGGTACGCCATCGTATATCCGGCCTGGCTTGCCAAGGCCCCGTTTTACCGGGAGGCACATATCGCGACAGACTGATCGGTCATTACCCTGACGCCGCCGTTTGACGTATAAGATGAGCCTCATGCTGAATTTCGTTCAGGAAATTGGAAGATCGCTCAATAAAATCGGGCGGGCTGGCGTACTGATCGCCGTCTGTTTACCAATTCTCACGGCCGCACCGGCGCGTGCCACCGAGATGTGGCGTAATTCGGTCATCGATCTGTTCACCCGGTACAACGAAG
The DNA here is from genome assembly GCF_007828035.1 of Nitrospirillum amazonense. Lineage (GTDB taxonomy): Bacteria > Pseudomonadota > Alphaproteobacteria > Azospirillales > Azospirillaceae > Nitrospirillum > Nitrospirillum amazonense. Next base: position 46,726 of record NZ_VITV01000010.1, read on the forward strand.
ACAAAGGCAAAAGCATCGAATACATCACGGCCATTCAGCAGGACCGTGAGGGCTTTCTGTGGGTGGGCACTGCCGGCGACCTGGCGCGCTTCGACGGCTATCGTTTCAAATCCTATGGCGGTGGGGCCACCGGGCCCTATGGCCTGCCCGACAGCAACATCCGCACCCTGCACACCGACGTCCAAGGGCGGTTGTGGGTGGGCACCAGCGCCGCCGGCCTGGTGCGCTACGACGCCGCCACCGACCGGTTCGTGCGCGTGCCGCTGGATACGATGAGCCATATCGACGTCCGCAGCATCGAGGATGACGGGGCCGGCGGCCTGTGGGTGGGAACCGAGGGCGGGCTTGACCACCTGGCCGCCAACCAGGAACCGGCCACGCACCTGCACGGCGCCGACAATCCGGCGGGCGGCGTGGTGGGCGACAAGATCCAGGCGCTGAAGCGCGACCATCTGGGATATCTGTGGGTGGGAACGGCCAACGGCCTGGCCTATCTGCCGCCGGGGCAGACGGAATTTCGCAGCCTAACCCTGCCGCGGTCCGCGGCCATGGATGGCGTCACCACCCTGTACGAAGACGGCCATGGCCGCCTATGGCTGGGCACCAGCCGCCACGGCGTGCTGCTGCTGCAGCTGGATAATACGGGCGTGCCGCAGTTCCAGGCCGTGCCGGCATCCTTCGCGGGCGTGGCCGGCGACTGGGTCAAGGCCATCCTTGAGGTGCAGCCCGACGTCTTCTGGATCGGCACCATGGGCGACGGGCTGCTGGAGGTGGACCTGGCCAGCGGCGCCGCCAAGACCATCAAACGCAACCGCACGGTTCCGGACAGCCTGCTGAACGACAACATCCTGTCGCTGTACAAGGACAAGGCGGGCCTGGTCTGGGTGGGAACCTATCCCGGCCTGTGCCGCTTCGATCCCTCCGCGCAAGCTTTCCGCTTCCTCACCCCCATCTCCTCCAACCCCCAGACGGAAGACCGCAGCGCCCATTCGCTGATGGTCACCCCGGATGGCAAGCTGTGGCTGGGTCGCGGCCGGGGCGGCGTGGATGTCCTAGACGCTTCGGGGCAGCTGGTTTCCCACCTGGCCTCCGACCCCGGCAATCCCGAACACGCCCTGCCGGCGAAGGTGGCCCGATCCTTCGCGGTTCAGCAGAACGGTACGGTGTGGATCGGCACCCGCGACGGCCTGTACCGCACCGACCTCAGCGCCGGGGCCGTGCATCTGACCCGGGTGCCGGGGCTGGATGCCGCCCTGAACATCTCCAGCCTGCAATGGGATGGGACACACCTCTGGATCGGCGATTCCAACGTCGGCGTCTGGGCCTACAATCCCGCTACGGGAAGCGCGCACCCGCTGGGCCAGGGTACCGGCGGCCTGCAGGATCAGCGCATCACGGTGCTGCAACTGGCGGATGACCACGGCCTGTGGATTGGCACTTACAGCGGCCTGTACCTGGCCGGCATCGACAGCGGCACGGTTCAGAAGATCGACCTGGACAGCGGCAACCCCACCACCTTGACCAGCCACAACATCGCGTCGCTGGCCACCGACCGCCAGGGCCGGCTATGGGCCACCATCTACGGCCAGGGTGTCGCCATGATCGGCAAGCCGGATGCCAAGGGCCGGCGGCCGGTGAAGTTCCTGGCCAGCGATGTGGAGCCTTTGCTGGCCACCGCCAACGCCGTGGCACAGGACGAGGACGGCTTCATCTGGGTGTCCACCGATACCGGGGTCGTACGCATCGATCCCATCACCATGGCCATCCGCCCCTTCCAGCGGTCGGACGGCGTGTGGCTGACCACCCACTGGTCCACGTCCGTCGCCAAGGGCCCCAACGGTGAAATCCTGTTCGGGGCGGAGGACGGCGTCACCCTTATCCACCCGCGCCTGCTGGCCGACTGGACCTTTGTGCCGCCGGTGGTGGTGACCCAGGCCTATATCGGCCGGCGGCAGATTCCGGGGTCGCAGGTGGCCCACACCACCACGCCCCTGACCATCCATCCCGACGACCACGGCTTCCGCCTGGAGGTCGCCTCGCTGGATTTCTCCGCTCCGGAACGCAACCGCTACGCCTACAAGCTGGAAGGGCTGGACCGGGACTGGCTGGAGATCGACGGCAACTGGCGGCAGATCGCCTACACCAACCTGCCGCCCGGCAATTACACCCTGCGCGTGCGGGGCAGCAACCGCAGCGGCCAATGGTCGACGGCGGAGCTGACGGTGCCGCTGGCCGTCTTGCCCGCCTGGTACCAGACTTGGTGGGCGCAAATGCTGGGCATCGTCGCCCTGGCCGGGGCCGTCGGCCTGCTGGTGCGGGGCCGCACCGCCATTCTGCGCCGCCGCCAGCAGGAGCTGGAGGCCGTGGTCGCGCAGCGCACGGTGGAACTGACGGAAGCCAACGCCGCCCTGACCCAGTCCGCCGCCATCCTGCGCCGCCTGGGTGACGCCGGGCAGGACATCACCGCCACCCTGATCCTGGACGCGGTGCTGAGCACGCTGAAGCGCTATGTGGGTGAGCTGCTGACCGGCCACCGCCTGGTGCTGTACCGACTGCAGGGGTCGTACCTGGAACCCGCCACCGCCGACGGCAGCGCCGTCGAGCCGGTCTACCTGGAGGATCCACTGTCCCTGCCCGCCCGCGCGGCGCAAAGCCGGCAGGAACTGACGGAGACGGTGGAAGACGGCGTGGCGCTGGCCTATCCGCTGGTGGTGGAAAACCGGGTGCTGGGCGTGCTGGTGGTGGTCGCCGACCATGCCTATGGCGACCGGGAACAGATGATCTTCCGCACGCTGTGCGCCTATAGCGCCATCGCCCTGGAAAACGCGGAATCCTACCGCCGTGCCGAAACCGCCTGGATGGAAACGGCCCAGGCGCTGGCAGATCTGCGCACCACCCAGTCCAAGCTGATCCAGCAGGAAAAGATGGCCTCGCTGGGCCGCCTGGTGGCCGGCGTGGCGCATGAGGTCAACACGCCCCTGGGCGTGGTGCTGACCGCCGCCGGCAGCCTGCGCGGCAGCCTGGAGGACGTGCGCGACAACATCGCCCAGGGCAAGCTGACCCGCAACGCCCTGGAAACCGGGCTGGAGGAATGGTCCGACCTGGCCGACCTGGTGGAACGCAACACCAAGCGCACGGCGGCCCTGGTGAAGAGCTTCACCGCCATCGCGGCGGAGGACGGCGAAAGCAAGGTGACGGAGGTCGACCTGTCCACCCTGCTTCCCGATGTGGCCAATGTGGCGCGGACAGCCCTGGCCCAAGGCGCCATAGAGCTGACGGTGGACGTGCCCTATGGCCTGGTCGTGCCCACGGTGCCGGAATCGCTGGTCAACGCCCTGACGCACATCCTGGCCAACACCGCCGACCATGCCTTCGACCCGGGCGCCCACGGCCATGTGACGGTCACGGCCTCGGCCGAGGGCGGTGTGGTGCTGATTTCCGTGACCGACAACGGGCGGGGCATTTCCGCCGAGGTACTGCCCCACATCCTGGACCCGTTCTTCACCACCGCCCGGGGTCGCGGCCATCCCGGCCTGGGCCTGCACGTGGCCTACAACCACGTGACCCAGCGGCTGAAGGGCAACCTGACGGTCGACAGCGTGCTGGGACAGGGCACCACCGTGACATTGGTCATCCCGTCGATGATCGGCGCCAGCCTGAGCGCCACCGCGGCCGACCGGCTGCGCGCCTTTCGTGCCTGATCCCTGACACCCGGATTCCGCGTCCGCCACCGTCCCGGCGGCCTTCATTTGCGACGTCGCAAATGCGGACGCCCGCCGCGTGCGGTCTATTGCGCTCATAATAGTTATTCTATATAAGTTAATAACCGGCCGCGAACCGGCCCTTTAAAGAAATGCAGTTGAGGAGGCCCTGAGGCCCATGCCCCAGTCCAAATATGCGGATCGTTGGAAGACCGTCCTAGTCGATGTCGTGGACGGTATCGCCTGGGTCACCCTCAACCGGCCGGACAAGCGCAACGCCATGAGCCCGACCCTGAACCGGGACATGGTCGATGTGCTGGAAACGCTGGAACTGGATGCGGACGCCCAGGTGGTGGTCCTGACCGGCGCCGGCGACGCCTGGACGGCGGGCATGGACCTGAAGGAATATTTTCGCGAGACCGACGCCGGCCCGGAAATCCTGCAGGAAAAGGTGCGCCGCGACGCGTCCACCTGGCAATGGCGGCTGTTGCGCTTCTATGCCAAGCCCACCATCGCCATGGTCAACGGTTGGTGCTTCGGCGGCGCCTTCTCTCCCTTGGTGGCTTGTGATCTGGCCATCTGCGCCGATGAGGCGGTGTTCGGTCTGTCGGAGATCAACTGGGGCATCCCACCGGGCAACCTGGTCAGCAAGGCCCTGGCCGACACCATTGGCCACCGCGCCGCCCTGCACCTGATCATGACGGGCGAGACGTTCACCGGCCAGGAGGCCGCCCGGATGGGCCTGGTGAACAAGAGCGTGCCGCGCGACCAGTTGCGGGAAGAGGTCACCAAGCTGGCCCGGGTCCTGTTGGCCAAGAACCCGGTGGTGCTGCGCGCCGCCAAGAACGGCTTCAAGCGCTGCCGCGAACTGACGTGGGAGCAGAATGAGGACTACCTGTACGCCAAGCTGGACCAGGCCCAGCTGCGCGACCCGGAAAAGGGCCGGGAGCAGGGCCTGAAGCAATTCCTGGACGACAAGAGCATCAAGCCCGGTCTGCAGACCTACAAGCGCGGCTCTTGAGAGGCGGGGGCTTAAACGCCCCCAGGCGGTAAGGATAAGCGCCGCCGCCCAGTTCCCGGGACGCTATCCTTACGTCTTGGGGGACAGCGCTGGCGGCCTGTGACAACGATAAAACCCCAGGGAGGGTCCCGATGACGACCACCACCATCGGCCTGCTGATCGGCGGACGCGACGTGCCCGCCGCCGGCGGCGCCACCTTCACCCGTGCCAACCCGGTCAGCGGCAAGGTCGTGACCACCGCCGCGGCGGCAACCGCGGCCGATGCCGACGCCGCCGTGGCCGCGGCGCAGTCCGCCTTCCCCGCCTGGGCGGCGCTCAGCCCTGGGGAGCGGCGCCAACGCCTGCTGAAGGCGGCCGACCTGATGGACGCCCGCACGGCGGATTTCATCGCCATCGGCGCCGCGGAAATCGGCGGCATGCCCAACTGGTACGGCTTCAACGCCATGCTGGCCGCCAACATGCTGCGCGAGGCGGCGGCCATGACCACCCAGATCAATGGCGAGGTCATCCCCAGCAACGTGCCTGGCAGCCTGGCCATGGCCCTGCGCCAGCCCTGCGGCGTGGTGCTGGGCATCGCCCCCTGGAACGCCCCCGTCATCCTGGGGACGCGCGCCATCGCCACGCCGCTGGCCTGTGGCAACACCGTGGTGCTGAAGGCCAGCGAGCAGTGCCCCGCCACCCATCGCCTGATCGGCCAGATCCTGACCGAGGCCGGCCTGGGCGATGGCGTCGTCAACGTCATCACCAACGCCCCCGCCGACGCGCCGGCCATCGTGGAGCGCTTGATCGCCAATCCGGCCGTGCGGCGGGTGAATTTCACCGGCTCCACCGGCGTGGGCCGTATCGTCGCCCAACTGGCGGCCACGCATCTGAAACCCGCCCTGCTGGAGCTGGGTGGCAAGGCGCCGCTGCTGGTGCTCCACGATGCGGACCTGGACGCGGCCGTTGCCGCCGCCGCCTTCGGCGGTTTCTTCAACCAAGGCCAGATCTGCATGTCGACGGAGCGGCTGGTGGTGGACTCCCGCGTCGCCGACGCCTTCGTGGACAAGCTGGCGGCCAAGGCCCGTACCCTGACCGCCGGCGACCCGTCCGCCCCTGGTTCCATCCTGGGCGCTCTGGTGAACGCCCAGGCCGGACAGCGCATCAAGGCGCTGCTGGACGATGCCGCGGCCAAGGGGGCCCACATCGCCGCCGGCGGAACGGTCGATGGCGCCATCATGCAGGCCACCGTGGTGGACGGCGTGACGCATGAGATGAAGCTCTATGCCGAGGAATCCTTCGGACCCGTGGTCGCGGTCATGCGCGTCGATGGCGACGAGGAGGCCATCCGCGTGGCCAACGACAGCGAGTACGGCCTGTCGGCCGCCGTGTTCAGCCGCGACGTCGCCCGCGCCCTGACGGTGGCGCAGCGCATCGAGTCCGGCATCTGCCACATCAACGGCCCCACCGTGCATGATGAGGCGCAGATGCCCTTTGGCGGCGTGAAAAGCAGCGGCTACGGCCGCTTCGGCGGCAAATGGGGCGTAGCCGAGTTTACGGAGCTGCGCTGGGTCACCATCCAGACCGGCCCCCGCCATTACCCGATCTGAGGCTCTCGAAAGCCGGCCATCCTTACCGTTTGGGGGATGGCTGGTCCCTTCCCGGCCGGAGTGCCGCGCGGTATCGCTCGACAAGCGGTGGTTCCCCTGGACGATCAGGACAATTACCGGGATACTTCCACCAACGCTATTGGCCCCGCCGCCCCGGCTGATATAAGGGCCTGAACCGATCATCCACCCTACCCTTTCACGCCGCTCCGCTTTTTTTTGAGACCGCTCCCATGCCGGCCCTGAAGAACACCACGCCCGCGACCGATGTGCTGACAGCTGAGGAAAGCCCCGACGAGTCCCTGCCCGCCACGGCCAAGGCGGAAACGGCGCTGGACTGTTCAAAGCTGGAGCGATTCGTCGGCTTCAACCTGTCGCGGGCGGAAACACTGGTGCGGCGCCTGGTGCTGGAGCATCTCGCCCCTTGCCAACTGACCTTGGCGGAATTCTCGCTCCTGAGCCTGGTGAGCGTGAACAAGGGCGTGAACCAGCGCCAGGCGGGTGAGGTTTTGGAAATCGCCCCGCCCAACATGGCCCACTTGGTCGACCGCCTGGCCAACCGGGGCCTGCTGAAGCGCGTGCGCGGCCGGCAGGACCGGCGGGTGCAGATGCTGAGCTTGTCGGACGCCGGACTTGAACTGTTGGTCCAGGCTGAAGGCCTGGTGGAAGAGCAGGAGGCCAAGGTGTCCGCCGTGCTGACGGCCGACGAGCAGACCCAGCTGCTGACCCTGCTGAACAAAATCCGCACTCTGTAAAGGCATGCCCGACTCGGCCGATCACGAAAATTAACTGCATCTTAGCTTTCTTCCTGGTCGCCAATAGCCAGCGAATCGGATAGCCGCGCGCGATTCAATATCCTTCGCGCCCCAGGTGGGCGACAGCACTGCGCGGCAAACCGTTGACAGGGGCCGTCGGCATCCGTCATAGCTGATTCTGGCAATGGATTTCTGCCTGGCCGTCTCCTGGCCGAACCGCCCCGTCCGGGGCTGATGATTCCTACCTTCGGTGTTTCGCCACCTGATGGTTGGAGTCCGTCCGCAGTGTCCGCGCCCTATCCTTACTTCATCAGTTCCGGGTTCCCCTCATGATCCCCCGTCGCCTGTTGGCCTCGTGGGCCGCGCAGACGCGCGCCCTGTTGAAATGGCTATGCCTGACAGCCCCTGTCGCCGCTCTGATCGGCAGCGCCTGCGCCCTGTTCCTGTGGGGCCTGGACCGGGCCACACAGGCCCGCTTCGATCACCCCGCCCTGCTTTACGCTCTGCCCCTGGCCGGCATCGCCATCGTCTGGGTCTATAGCCGTTTCGGCGGGCGGGCCGACGGCGGCAACAACCTGATCGTGGACCAGATCCACGAACCCGGCGCCGGCGTACCGTTGCGCATGGCGCCGCTGATCCTGGCCGCCACCGTCGTCACCCACCTCTTCGGCGGCTCAGCGGGCCGCGAGGGAACGGCGGTGCAACTGGGTGGCAGCCTGGCCAGCGGCTTCACCCGTCTGGTGAAACTGCCCCCGGTCGATACCCGACTGGTGTTGATGGCCGGCGTGGCCGCCGGATTTGGCGCGGTGTTTGGCACGCCCATCGCTGGCGCCATCTTCGCGCTGGAGGTGCTGAGCCTGGGTCAGGTGCGCTATGAGGCGCTCCTGCCCTGCCTGATCGCGGCCTTGGTTGGCGACTGGACCTGCCAGGCCTGGGGCATCGAGCATACCGCCTACATCATCGCCACCGGCGACGGCGGTTTTCACCTGCAAGGCTGGCTGCTGGCCAAGGTGACCCTGGCGGCGGTGATCTTCGGCCTGGGCGGCCTGGTCTTTTCCGAGCTCTCGCACAGCGCGGCGGCGCTGGTGCGCCGCCTCTGTCCCCAGCCCTTGCTGCGGCCAGTCCTGGGTGGCCTGCTGCTGATCGCCTTCGTCCACATCCTGGGCACGCGCGACTATCTGGGTTTGGGCGTCTGGTCGGCCGATCCAGCCGCGATCACCCTGCCCGGCCTATTCCAGGCCGCACCCTATCACCCGTTCAGCTGGCTGTGGAAGGCGCTGTTCACCATCACCACGCTGGCCACAGGCTTCAAGGGTGGCGAGGTCACGCCGCTGTTCTTCATCGGTGCCGCCCTGGGCCATGCCCTGGCTGGCGTAATGGGTGCCCCGACGGACCTGCTCGCCGGCTTGGGCTTCGTGGGGTTGTTCGCCGCAGCGGCCAACACCCCCTTGGCCTGCACCCTGATGGGGATAGAGCTGTTCGGCGCCGCGCACACCCCTTACATCGCGGTTGCCTGCTTCGTCGCCTATGCCTTCAGTGGGCATTCCGGCATCTATCTGTCACAGCGCATCGACGTGCCCAAGGGTCGGCTGTCACCGTCCTTACCTCTTGGGGGTACATTGCGGCAGGCGCGCGATCTGCCGCCAGCCCCCCTTACCCTGCATCGTCATATCCGTGTGCTGCTGAAGCGCCGATTGCGACGTCGCAATTAGCGGAGGATTTCGTCCAGCCGCTGGCGCAGCTTCTCCAGCCGCTCCCTGTCCTTGGCCGCCAGACCGTTGGGGCCGGCCGACACCTGCGCCAGGTCCCGCTCCATGCGCGTGATCAGGCGACCGGCAAGCGGTGGCACCTTGGGTGCCGGCACCGCCGACTCGGCCGGCTTGTTGGCGGCGCGCAAAGCCTTGATGGTGGCGCCACCCTTTATCAACCCCCACAGGCGATGGCGGGCGGCATCATCCTCGGCGTCGGCCAGGATGAACAGGTGGCTCTTGCTCACCTGGTCCCGATACGCGGGATATTCCGCCAGAATGCTGTCCGGCAGGCGCACCAGGGCCAGTAGGCGCGAGACTTCGGACTTGCTGAGTCCCACGGCGCCGGCCAGCTGGTCCTGGGTGTATCGATGGGTCTCTCCCAGGCGGCTCAGGCCCCAGGCCACCTCCAGCGTGTCTAGATCCTGGCGCTGCAGGTTCTCGATCAAAGCGATCTCATCCAGCCCACCCTGGGTCACGATGGCGAAGATCGTAGCCTTGCCCAGCAGGCGGTGGGCGCGCCAGCGGCGTTCACCGGCGGCGATCAGGTAGCCGCCCTCCGCCCGCTTGCGCACGACGATGGGCTGGATCAGACCCTGGGCGCCGATGCTGTCGGCCAGCTCGCGCAGGGCCGTCTCGTCGAAATGGCGGCGCGGCTGATCCGGGTTGGGGAACACCTGGTCCAGGTCCAGTTCCACCAGCTCTGGAAAATCCTCCGACGTGCCATACAGCTTGTTCAGCGGCTTGGCCGTGGCCGGCAACAGGCTGGCCGCCGTCGCCGCCAGGGCGGGATTGCTGCGGGCCAGTTTACGCGACATGGGCGACGTCCTCTCCATCCGCCTCAAGCAGGGCTTGGGCAACCTCGCGGAAAGGTGCCACGGTTGCAGGGTCCGATGCCACATCGATGGTGGGCTGCCCGGCTGCCACGGACTGGGGGAAGATGGTGGCGCGCGGCACGGGGGTGAAGATGCGGATGGCGCCGCCGAACCGCGCTTCCAGGTCGGCCAGGGTGGCGCGGTCCTGGGTATGGCGGGCGGTGAACATGGTGGGCAGGATGCCGATGACGCTGAGGTCGGGGTTGCCGCGCCGCCGCACCTTGCTGATGGTGTCCAGCAGCAGGGGCACGCCCATGAGGGCCAGCATCTCCGTCTGTACGGGAATCAACACGCCGTCTGCCGCCGCCAGGGCGTTCAGGGTCAGCATGCCCAGGTGGGGCGGGCAGTCGATCAGGATGTAGTCATAGGCCCGGCGGACCATGGCCAACCGCTCCCGCAGCACCAGTGTGCCCATGGGCTCGGCGATCAGTTCCGTCTCCGCTGCCGATAGCAGGATGGTGCTGGGCAGCAGGTGGAAGCGGCCGTCGCACACCGGCACGGCCGCCTGGCCCGTCGCCTGATCCTTCAGCATGACGTGATAGGTGGTCTTGCCCGCTTCCGACATGTCGGCCTGGCTGATGCCCAGGTGCACCGTGGCACTGGCCTGCGGGTCGGCATCCACCAACAGCACCCGCTGGCCCAAGGCCGCCAGGGCGGCGCAGATGTTGACCGAGGCGCTGGTCTTGCCCACGCCGCCCTTTTGGTTGGACAGGGCGATGATGGCGGCCGTCTGGCGGGCGCGGCGGCGCGGGGTCAGCAGGTCGATGACCGCCTGGGGAATCTTCTCCCCGCCGGTTTCCCAGCGGCTGATGCGGCCCTTGTCGTACTTGCGGCCCAGGCTGGCGTTCAGCCAGTCGGCGAAGGTCTGCTGGGTTTCACCACGCGCTTCCCGCGCGATCCGCAATGCGGCGCCATCCATGGCCGTCCCTTCCGTTTTAAGCCCCAAGATGTTGGCATCAGAATAGTGGCGCCGAATTGGCGGCGTCAACAAGTCCCGTTGTGTTACGTCAACATCACGCAGCTGGTTGCGACGTCGCAACCGTTAGCGCAGGCGTCATCCTTACGCCGAGGGGGCGGGGTCGGCGGCCCTACCCTTACGGCGTGGGGGTGCGACGATCTCCACCCCGGTGATGGACCCGGAGGTCAGCGAGACCAGGACGCTGCGGATGCTGGGCTCGTGATTCATGCGGGCCGTCTGCGCCGTGGCGGGATGGCCCGCCACCAGCACCAGCCGGCGTTCGCCCCGTGCCGTCTCCTCGATGCGCTCAACCTCCAGGTCGCGCAGCAGGGGGGCGGGAACGTTCTTGGCCAACAAGGCGTGGCGGGCGGCGGCCCACAGGGCGTTGGCATCGTCGGCGTCGGGCAAGGGCGTGGCCTCGACCACCGCCGGCTCCAGCTTCTCCACCTTGCCGATGCGCCGTGCCCGCCGGCCCACACTGTGCCGTTCCCGTTCCAGGAAGGTGTCGGCGACCTCGTCCTCATCCTTGGCGAAGAAGTCCAGCGTGACCTCCTCCACCTTGCGGCCCCGGCGCACCATCTTGGCCTCCGGCATTTCCACGCGGAAGGGCGCCAGCTGGTTCACCTCGGCGATGGCGCGATCGATGGTGCGGGTGCGCAGAATGCCGAAGTCCTTGTACGCCCCCTCCGGCACGTTCAGCAGGCGGCGCAACGTGTCGATGTCCAGCGCCAGCGAGGGGAAGTCCATCTGGTAACGCTGCATGCCGATCTCATAGAGCTTCAGCGCGTAGGTGCTGGTGACCTTCACCATGGCCGGGCCCGACAGCCGCGCCCACAGCTTGGAGGCGCGCTGCAGTTCCAGAAAGGCGTCGGTGAACTGGAAGTGGATGTCGGCGCTGTCGCTCTCGATCTCCTCCTCCGGCCGGACATAGCTGCTGAGGATGCGCAGCTCGGCACGCGACCGGCGGCCGCGGAAGGGGCCGATGACCACCAGGCTGGACTCGTAGATCTCCTTCACCGCGTCGAAGATGCGCTCATTGCCCTTGTGATTGCCGCGCACGACCTTCTTGGGCAGGCGGTAGAGCTTGTTGGCGAAGTTCTGGCTGCCGGCCAGATGGATCATGAAGTTCAGCATCTTCTGCGCCGGCAGGGACAGGCGTGACCCGTTGGCGGGATAGGAATAGACCGCCTCCGCCGCCTTGATCAGGTGCTTGTAGCCATCCCGCTCGAACGTCGCTGCCGCCACCTTGGCCGTCAGGCCCAGCGCGTTCTCCTCCGCCAGCGCCGGCACGGAGGTGTCCATACCGCCGTCCATGTCGATGACGATGCCCGGTCCCGCCACGTCCTGTGGCCGATAGGGCATGAGGGCATCCCTGGTCGCGGCCATTGGGGGCGATACCAAACGATCAGCCGCAGGCCCCGTCGGTATCGAAACCGACGGTCTCAAGACCGGTTTATCGCTTTTGCGCGCCATGCCATCATCCCGTGAATGAATGGCCGCACTGTAGGGGCTTCCTTACATGGACCGCAAGTAAGGAAAGGGTGGAAAGCCCTGATTTGCCAACTCCTTACTTCCTGGGGGCGCAATAGAGCGCCGCCCTTACGCCCTGGGGCGGCAGGCGAATCGCCCCGGCCGGTAGGGATATCGCCCCCTGCTGGTAAGCATAAGGTCGCAAAACCCCAGGGTTTGCCAGGGTTTGCGCGTCCTAGAATCCTTTTTGAAAGGGAATACCTAAAAATAACGGTTCATTTTGAGGGTAAAAGGATCAACTAAGGACCAAGCTGGACGCCTTCATCACCTCGGTGACGACGACTCGTGAGGTAAGGATCTCGCGCCTCCTTTCCACTCGAATCATGAGAGGAGCCGAATGCCCATCCCTTCGCCTGCCCCGTCCGCGGAAACCTTACCGCTTGGGGGAACGAAGCCATCATCCTTACATCCCGGGGGCTCCCATGCCCTATCCTTACGGCGTGGGGGAGCCGCACGCGCAGGCATTCTGCGCAGGCATTCGGCGGGGAAAGTCAATAAACAGCTGAAATAGCTAAAGAAAGGCGGTTACGCGCCATCTCGGTCGCCCAAGGGGCTAAAGCGGGTGGAAAATGCCCCCCCAGCGGTAAGGATGAACCCGCCGGTTCTCGAAAATCAACGGAGTCGCGGGCCCCCGATTGGTAAGGATACCGCATGACTCCGGTACAACACCGCCCTCAGCGTCTGGTCCGCCGCGACTCGCCCCCGGTGAGTAAGGATAGGGTGCCGCTACCGAGTCTCTTGGCTGGGGACCCTCCCCCAAAAGGTAAGGATGTCCCCCAAGCTGTAAGGACCCGTGGGGTGGGCCATCCGACCATGGCAGCCCGCCCGATGTCATCCTCACATGACTTTTGCCTTACACCGGGTCCCCGGCACCTTACCCGTCGCCGGGAGGCCTCAGGTACGCGTCACAGTCTGTCGATTCCACCAGGTAGAGGCCGCCAGGGATACCAGGCCCAGGAGGAAGAGGGCATAGCCCAGCGGCATGAAAGGCGGCCGGAAGTGGAAGGTGACCACCGACCAGCCGGCGGGCAACTCCACGCGCTGGAACAGCGGTCCGTCGGCGGCCACGGACTGGGCGACGCCGTTCACGGTGGCTGACCATCCGGCCATTGCCAATTCTAGCCGGCGCAAAGCGGCGGCGGCGGGACAGTTCGCCACCAGCGCCTCACGCGACTGTACATCCAGCGTACAGCCCTCAGCGGTGAAGTAAGGTGTTGCATTGTCCAGCTCATACACCGTCATGACGCTGTCGCGGAATACCGGGCGCAGGGGGCCGTCGGCACTCAATGTCAGGGAGAGCTTTGGTGCCTGCTCTTCGAACGCGAAACCGCCATCCAGCGCCTGGGTACGGATGCCGTCGGGCTGCACCGGATACATCCACACGGCCAGGGGCTGGGTGCCACCCGTCCGCTGCAGTTCCAACCGCGCATGGCCGCCGTTGACGGGCAGGCCGCTGTCCAGGGGAATGGGGAAGTACGTGTTGTCGGCCGGATGGTCTAGAACTGCAGATCCCTGGGCGCAGGTATCGGCCACACACAGCTTGACCGTCAGCAGTCCATCGCTCTTGCGGCCGTAGGTGCCTACTAGGATACCGACCTGGGTCACGACCCCGTGGTCGGGCAAGGGCAGGGTGAAGGCCGCATGGCCATCGCTGGGCAGGGGGGCGGCGCTATTGCCGTTCTGCTGTGCGGCACTCCCTGGAGGTGTCCAGTCATTGGCGTTGGTCGGTCCCCCCAGGACGTACTTCACACCCAGTTGCCGATATGCATCCAGGTTGCGCAGCAGGTTTTCGAGGGCCGTCGGTCCGCTGGCTGATGCCCGGCTGAAGCCGGTGAACAGCACATCTATGGTATTGTCGTCCAGATGTTTGACCACATGATCCACCCAGGCCCTGGGCAGGGGCATATCATTATGGTTGATGCCGGCGATACCGAAATAGGCGCCATAGTTGGGTGTCACCGGTCCCAGGGAATAAAAGCGCTGTTGACCCAGATGGTTTTGCAAGAAGGTCACGCCGCGCGTATCCACCACGGCCGCTGAGGGTAGGCTGCGCAGAGGCACAATAAACAGCAGCATCGCTTCCAACCCGGCCAGAATGGCTACCAGCATGGCGCGGCGTCTGGTTGCCAGGGGCAGTCCACCCAACAGAGCGAGGCCGCCCAGCACACCTTCTCCCACCATCAACGACCGCTGGAACCAAGGAGTAAGTGGCAGGCCGACAAGGGTGGGCGCGGCCGGAGTCAGGGCCGCTACCGTCACCGCGAAGGCTGCGGCCAAGCCGGTCCAGAATTCCCAGCCGGGGCGCCGCACCGACGCGGTGGCCAGATCCTGCACCGCGAAGCCCGCCAGGACGCTCAGCGAGAACTGCCACGAGGCGCAGAAATAACGGAAAAAGGCCGCTGTTCCCACGGCGGGAATGCTGGTGACCAGGGGGGTGATGACGGGTGCACCGTAGGTCGCGGTCATGGTCACGGCCGCCCAGGCGGCCAGGGCCAGGCGAAGAGCGCGGTACGTGCCGTCACGCAAGGCGCCAGCGGCGCCAACCAGCCCCAGGGCCACCAGGGCCATGCCGGCATAGCCGCCGACATTGCCCCAGAAAGCGCCGTTGCCGACAGGGACGGGCAATTCGCCCAAATGGCCGAAAAGATAAGGCAGCGTCAGGTTGACGATGTTGCCAGCCTGCAGGTGCATGTGTCGGAAGCCGTCGCCGCTGTGTCCGCCGACATTGGCCACGAGCAGGAAATCGGTGAAGGCGATCAGGATGGGAGCGGCCAGCAGCATACCCACAACGGCCCCGCCTGCCACGCTCGACAGGTAACGAGCGGCTACCCGGGCAGAGCCCAGGCCGATTAGGCGGACCAAGGTCCAAACACCGATCAGCAGGCCGTTAAGGTAAGCCGTTTCAGGAAAGCCGGCATACAGGGACAATGCCAAGCCTATTGGAATCCAATACCAACCGGCAGCACGACGCACCAACCCGTCATGGGACGGGGAAAAGCGGGCGCGCACCGCCTCCACCCCCAGCAGGATCATAGGTAGAAAGGCAATGGGATTGATGACAGCGTTGGCTAGCCAGGCGTAGGTGCCGTTGAACTCGTACAATACGCCGGCCAGGGTCGCAGCGACCTTGCCCGCCCCCAGGCGGCGCATGAGCAGTACCGTGAAGACGCCGGCGATAATCTGCAGGATGATATGCATGTATAACTGGCCATTAGGCAGGGCCAGCAGCGGTGTCAGTGGAAACAGGGCGGCGGACTGCATCTCACCCGCCAAGGGCATGCCCACGCCTTGGAAATAGTTCCACCAGGGCAAGTGACCGCTCAGCAGATCCAGCGCGGCGCGATGGCCCAGGGTCTGGCTGGTGAAGGCGATATTCGGATCCAGCGTCGGGTTGCCCGGATGGGCCATCGTGAGCTCGCTGGCCAGGCGACTGTAAAGCGGTGTCGGATCCGCGATGCGCAGCCCCAGGATCAGAGGCAGCTTCACCAAAATGGGGGCCAGAATGACCAGGGCCAGGGCCAGTCGATTGTTCCAGGTGGTACGGCCGGTATTATTTCGCATACGCTGCCTAATAAAGTGTAATCGTTTAAAAGTGGCGCCCTGGTCCGAAATAGGCAAAAAGGGCGACGCGCTTCCCAACGCGTCTACCGGTTTTGTCGCCTGTCCACAGAGCTGTCAAGGAAAGTCGGGGCCGCCGGCGCAGCCATCCCAACGCTGCAGCATGCGCGCTTCACCGTAGCATTCCTGCCAATTTCAATGATATAAATAGCGCTCTGCGCGCTCATTTCGTGCTTTGGCAGCGCAATTCTTGCAAACGGATTCGGAATAAAGATCGGTACGACTGATATGATTGACGCTGACTGGTTCTCCAATGTTACTTTTCTGGTTTATTTCACATTCGTAATTCTAGCGTTGACTTATTTGCCATGGGTGGCGGCCGTCACGGGCGGTGGCAGGTGGCTCAAATTGCCGGCTGAGAGAATTGTTTTGGGCGGCGTTAGCTATGGTGTGGCGGGTTACGTCACCTTTTTTGCTTATTTCTTTTCCCGGGCCATTGGCACCACCGTCACCTTAATAGGGGCCACGGGTTTCGTTGCCGCTGCCGTCTGCGCCTGGCGGGCGGGATGGCTGAGGAGGGAACGGCTGACCAACGATCCGGCCTTGACCGCGCTGGTGCTGGTCGGTCTGTTCACGCTGGCCCTTAGCGCCGCCGGGTTGATTTATGGTGGCATGGGGGATGTCCTACGGACGGCGGCTGTGCGCTTCTCGCATCATCTCCCCATAGACAACGCGTTGCCGCGCCTGTTCGAGGACGGTCTTTATCATAACTACATTCCCAGGCCTCTGACTGGTGATTGGCTGACCAGTGACCGCCCGCCGCTTCAGACGGGGTTGGCGCTGGAAGTGGCGCCGTTGGCGGTTCAGGCCGGGTGGCGCCATGATATGGCCTACGAACTCGCGTCCATCGGCGCCCAGGCGTTCTTCCTGCTGGGATTGGCAGCGTATCTGGCGGTCTGGCGGTTGAAGGATGGGGCCATCGCCGTTGGTCTTGTGGCGTGCGCCTTTTCCTCGGTCGCCATCATAAACGGATTCTTCGTATGGCCGAAGCTGATCGCAGCGGGCTTCATCCTGATGACGGCGGCGCTGCTGCTCTCTCCCTATTACCATGAAATCCGGGCCAGCTGGCGTCATGGAGCTCTGGTCGGTGCCACGGCTGCCTTGGCAATGTTGAGCCACGGCAGCACGGCCTTCATCCTGCTGGCCGTGGTTGTCCTTTTCCTTGCCATGGGACGAATCCCTACTTGGCGCTTTATCCTGGCGGGCGGCGTTTGCTTCATCGCCCTGATGCTGCCTTGGTCCCTCTATCAGGCCCTGGTCGATCCGCCCGGCAACCGACTGTTGAAGTATCATTTGGCGGACGTGACTCAGGTTGATCCCCGCAGCACCTGGGAAACGTTGCGCGACGTTTACGGGCCGCTATCCTGGCAACAAATCCTCCACACCAAGTGGATAAATTTCCAAAAGATTTTCGATGGGATGTGGGATATTCCCAAATGGATCGGGGAGGCCGGCGGGGCTTTGCTGGCCGGCGACAGCGCGCGGTATCACAGCCTGAGCGGGGGACTGCGTGGGGGACAGTTCTTCCTGGTGTCTAGCGTCGTCAGCGTGTTTTATTTGGGCTTGCCCGCCGTCTTGTTGGCCGTCCGCCATCAAAAGGATGCCGCCCGTTTCGTGTTGGTCACCGGAGGCGTGTTCCTGCTGACAGCAGTGGTATGGAGCCTCGCCATGTTCAAGGAAGGGGCTACCATTATCCATCAGGGCGCGCTGGCCATGCCGCTGATGGCGATTGCAGCCGGCGCAGTTGGTCTTTACGCCCTTTCGCCCTGGCTGGCCATCATCGTGACCGGAGCCGAAATCATGGTCAGCGTCGCCATATTCGGCATTGGGGTGCCGGACGATTTCCTGAAGGAGTATCACGAGCCCCTGATTAACCCGGGAATGGCTGTGGTGGCCGCGCTGGGCACGATTGGCTTCATCCTGGCCTGCCGAAGACTGGGTCGTCAGTTAGGAACCTAACGTCGCTTACTTGCGGAATGAAAAGTAACGATGGCCGAAATAGCTGGTCACGACCGGTGACAGCACGCCGATGATATGAGCGATATCCTCGGCGTGCCAGGTCAGGCCGATGGCGGGGAAGGCGAGGCGTGCCAGGCCTTCGCTGACCAGCCATACCTGTGCTGCGGCCACAGCGTTGACCATGCAAAAGCGGATGAATTCCTCATGGGCCTTGCGGCCCGACGCCTCGAACACGAAGCGGCGGGACAGCAGGTAGGCCGTGACCATGCCGAACAGATAGGCCACCAGCACGGCGGCCTCGAACGGCATGACGCGGTTCAGCAGGTAGCGCGCCACCACGTTCACGCCGGCGGAGAAGCCGCCCACGAGCAGGAAGCGGGCGAATTCACTGGCCATCAGCCTGTCCACGGGTGACGCGGGGCGTTTTTCCATGGCAGGGCTCACAGCGTGTCGACCATGCGCTTGGCGAAACGGATGCTTTCGGCGATGCCCCGATCCTCGGGGTAATAGTAGCAGGTGTCGGCCACCTGGAGGCCGGCGACCTCGGTCTGCACCGGCGGCAGCTTGTCCAGGAAATCGGGCTCGCATACCGGCTGGGCGTAGCGCAGGCGGCCGACGTGGGTATCGATCAGGTCGGCGTCGGTCAGGGCCGGGTTCAGGCGGTGCACGCAGGCCATCGTCTCCGCCACGAAATCGGCATCCGTCCAGCCCCACTTGGGGTGGCTGTGCGGCATGTAGTACGGGATGTAGACCACCGTGTCGGGCAGGGGCCGCAGGTTGGAAAATTCGATGATGCCGGGGATCTCCATCGTCGGATCATTCACGTTCAGCCAGAAGTGCCGGGTAACCGGCCGCTTCAGCTTAAGCATGACGCAGACCACGCCGATGTTCTTGATGGCGTCGTACTTGTCCTTGGTGGACTGGGTGAAGGCCGGGACGAGGCCCGCCACATAGGGCGTGGGCACAGTGCAGATGACGGCGTCGGCGGGGAAGAAGCCCTGGGCGGTGCGTACGCCCGTCACCCGGCCGTCCTCGGACACGATCTCCTCCACCTTGGCGCCCAGGTGCAGGCTGCCGCCGCGTCGCGTGACGTCGGCGGCGAGGGCCTGGACCAGGGTCTCCGACCCGCCTTCCAGATAGCCCAGCTGTTCTTTCATCAGGGATTGGCGGGAATTGCCGATGCGGCGGATGCGGGTGGCGATCCAGCTCGCCGAGACGTTATCGGCGTATTCGAAGAACTTCAGGTCCAGCAGCCGCTTCCACAGCACGTTGAACGGCTTCTCGCCCGCGCCGCGCTTGAACCAGGTGGCGGCGTCCAGATGTTCGATGGACTGGAAATCGCGGGCCTTGGTGGTCAGGAACATCTGCAGGCCCAGACGCAGCTTATCGATGGGGCCCAGCAGGGGGAAGGACAGCAGGGCCAGCGGATCGCCCCAGCGGTAATGCTTGCCGTCGATGAAATAGCCCATGGATGTGGTGCGCCATTTCAGCGTGTCGGCGATGCCCAGCTCCGCCAGCAGGTCGAAGGTCGGCTGGTCCGATTTGCAGATGAAATGGTAATAGCGCTCGATGCTCAGGCCGCCGAAATCGAAGTGCGCCGCCATGCCGCCGGGCTGGGTGTCGACCTCGTAGACCGCCACCTCATGGCCGGCCTTTAGGGCATAATGGGCGGCAGCCAGGCCCATGGCGCCGGCGCCGATGACGGCAAGTTTAGCCATTGCGGGAAACCCCTCGGGAAAATCAGAAGTCGAGGACGACGCTGGCGTAGCGCGGGTCGTTGAAAGTGACGGACAGCGCCTCGTCCAGCGGGGTGGAGCGCACGCCGAAGATGCCGGGCCAGTCGATGACGATGAATTCGTCGGGCGTCACCAGGGCCTTCAGCTGCTTGGTGGTGAAGGGCGGGTTGCGGTCGACCAGGGCGTAAACCGTTAACAGCGCGTGGAAGAGGCCGTAGGGAATGCGCAGCAAGGGCGTCTTGGCGCCCACCGCCTTGCGCAGGACGCGGATCAGCTCAATGTAGGTGATTTTTTGCTGGCCCGAGATGTCGTAGGTGCCCGTGCGGCGGCTTTCCAGACAGGCGATGATGATGGCGCTGAAATCTCCCACGTACAGCGGCTGGCGGATATAGCGGCCGGATCCGGGGATGGGGAAGACTGGCACCTTTTGCATGAAGCGGGCGAGCCAGCCCAGATGCTTGCGGTCGAACCATCCGAACATCAGCGTGGGGCGCAGGGTGACATGGGGGATGGGGCAGGCATCCACCAGCTTTTCCTGGGCCTTCTTGCTCTCGGTATAGAAGTCCACCGCCATGGAATTCACGACGGAGGAACTGGCGTGAACCAAGTAGGGCACGTCGGCGGCTTGCATGGCGGCCAGCACCCGCTCCGTCGCCGTGATATTGTTATCCTCAAACTCAGCCCAGTCCAGCCCGCCGATCTGGGCGTGCATCTGGATCACGGCGGCGGCACCTTCCAAGCTGTCCTGCCAGCCATCGTCCCGCGCCAAGTCGGCCTGGATGACGGTGAGGTCCGGGTGCATGCGGGCAAGCGCCGGGGTGTTCGCCGGATGCTTGTCGATGCAGACGATGTTGGTGTAGCCGGCATCCTTCAGGCGGACCACCAGGTTCTGGCCCACCAGGCCGGCGGCGCCGGTGATGACGATCTTGCCCACGGGCTTGCCATTGGGCATGTCGGTGCGGCTGGGCATCAGATTTTCATCCACCATTAGATTTTCATACGGTTGAAGATGGCGCCCGGCAGGTTGCGGATGATCATCATGATGCCCATCCAGAACCAGGGGGTGTAGAGGGTGGTGGCGCCCTTGGCGGCCGCCCGGTCGATGTCGGCCGCTACCTTCTCCGGCGTGGCCCACAGCGGCCCGCCCTTGGCCAGGCCATCGGTCATGGGCGTGTCGATGAAGCCTGGCTTCACCGTCAGCACCTTTACCTTCGTGCCGGCGAAGCGGTGGGCCATGCCCTGCGCGAACAGGGCCAGGCCGCCCTTGGCGGCGCCATAGACGTAATTGGACTGGCGTCCGCGATCCCCGGCGACGGACGCTATGGCGATCAGCGTGCCTTGGCCCTGGCGCTCTAGATGGTTGGCGGCGACGGTCAGCCAGGCGCAGGCGCTGGTCATATTGGTGATCAGCTGGCGGGCCATTTCGGCGGTGTCGGCCTCGGCTGCCTTTTGGTCGCCCAGGATGCCGTAGGCCAGCAGCACCGTGTCCACACGGCCGCCCAGCTTGGCGGCCATGTCGGCCCAGGCCGTGTCGAAGCCCGCTGCCGGGGCTGCCAGATCCATCATGGCCACCTCGGCACCGGCGGCACCGCGTGCCATCAGGTCGGCCGCGATGGCTCCAAGCCGGCGGCCGTCGCGGCCAGCCAGCACCAGGCGCGCGCCGCGTGCCGCGTGCAGGCGGGCGTAACGCTCCGCGACGGCGGAAGTCGCGCCCAGGATCACCACGGTCTGTCCGGTCATTTCGGTCACGCCTGCTTGCTCTTCGTAGGGGCCTGTTCCATGCGCCGCCAGAAGTCGGACATGAAGGCGGGGTCAATGTGCCGCTTGAAATCCGCCACAGCGGGATAGCCCGCCGCGAACAGGTCCGCCGGCATGCGCGCGTCCTTGGCGGGATAAAGCCGGCCGCCGGCGGCTGCCACCGTGCGATCCAGATCCGCCATCAGGGCCAGGGTGCGCTGACCCTGGTTAGGGAAATCCAACGCCAGGGTGGTACCGGCCATGGGAAAGGACAGGAGGCCGGCAGGCGCGACGTCGCCGAAGTTCTTGAGCACCACCAGGCAGGATCCGGTGCCCGAGGCCGCGATCCGGGCCAGCAGCTCCGTCACGGCCTCCCGCGCCACGGCGGGGGGCACGACGCATTGGTACTGGTAGAATCCCCGGGGACCGTACACGCGGTTCCAGTGATGCACACCGTCCAGGGGATAGAAGAACCCATCGAAGTGGCAGCGGCCGGCGAAGGTGGCGCCCGGACGGCTGTAATAGGCGGCGTTGAACGCGCGCAAGCTCAGGCCGTTGATCAGGCTGATGGGCGGGGTCAGGGGCACCGCGAGCTTGGCGCTAGCCGGCTGAGCCAGGCGCGGGCCATCCGGCGCGTGGCGCCCGCGGGAGAAGATGCCCCGCCCCAAGCTGGCGCCCTGGCTGAGGCAGTCGACCCAGGCCACGCTGTAAGGCCAGTCCAGGCTTTCGGCCGCCAAGTCGAAAAAGCGGTCGACATGGTCGAAGCGGATGTTCTCCACCTCCATGTCGGACGAGGCGATGGCTTGCAGCTGGATTTCCGCCCATTCGATCAGGCCGGTCAGGCCCAGGCCGCCGATCGTGGCGCGGAACAGGTCGGTATTGCGGTCAGGCGCGCAATCGACCAGGGTTCCATCGGACCGGCGCAGGCCCAAGGCCCGGACATGGTGGCCGAAGCTACCGGCCACATGGTGGTTCTTGCCGTGCACGTCGTTGGCCACGGCACCGCCCAGGGTAACGAACTTGGTGCCGGGGGTGACGGCCACGAACCAGCCGCGCGGCACGGTGATGACATGCAGATCGGCCAGGCTCAGGCCCGCGTCCGCCCGCAACACGCCGGTGGCGGTGTCGAAGGCGTGGCAGCGATCCATGCGGCGGGTGACCAGCAGGCCGCCGCCGGCGTTTAGCGGGCTGTCCCCATAGGAACGGCCCAGGCCGTGGGCCAGCGCGCTGCCGGTTTTCTCCAGCAGGGTGGTTAGCAAGGGCGCGGCATCTTCGCGAAAGGCGGGCGTCGCCACGTCATGTTCGACGCTGGCCAGATTTCCCCAGGACTTGATCGGCTGGCGCATGGGTCAGATCGCCGCTAGGACGATGGCCACCATAACGGCGCCGGTGATCAGGCTGGTGCGGTCGGTGGCGGCGAAGACGACGGGATCATCATGCAACTCGCCACGATGGGCCAGCAGCAGCAGGCGACTGATCCAGTATAGGAGGGGCGCGCAGGCCAGCCATAGCAGCGATGGATTGCGGTAAAGGACGTGAACCTCGGGGCTGTTGAAATACAGCGCCAAGATCAGGACGGAACAATAACCGCTGGCGCTGGCCAAGCCTGACAGGATGCTGAGATCCTCCAGCCGGTAGCCGCGACCTTTGGGATTGCCCTTGTTCGCCTTCAGGCTGCCGACCAGCTCGATGTAGCGTTTGATCAAGGCCAGGCAGAGGAAGACGAATACGGAAAAGCCCAGCAGCCAGGCGGATGATGGCCGGTCAATGGCGGCGCTGCCCGCCAGAATGCGCATGGTGTAGAGCCCGGCCAGCGTCAGCACATCGATCAGCATGTGGCGCTTGAGATGCAGCGAGTAAGCCAGGGTGATGATGTAATAGGCGGCCAAAACAGCGAGGAAATCGGCCGACACTATGAGCCCGCTCAGCACGGAAACACCCAGCAGCAGGGGCGCCAGAATGGCCCCGTGGATCAGGGGCAGGCGGCCGCTGGCCAGGGGCCGGTGGCGTTTGCTGGGGTGGGCCCGGTCATTGGGCAGATCCAGCAGATCGTTCAACAGATAAGCGCTGGAAGCCGCCAGACTGAAAGCCAGGGCCGCCAAAAGACTGTTGGCGATTGTGTGGCCGGTCAGGTCATGGCTGGCCAGCAGCGGTACCAGCACAAGCAAGTTCTTCAGCCATTGGTGCACTCGAATGGCTTTCAGATAAACCTTGATTCCGGCCTTGGGTGCCGTCAATTCAATGGCATCCCCACGTTCCGCCTTCAACCGCCGTACCAGGCGGGCCGTCGCGTTGGTCGCGATGGCCACGCGGCAACGGCGCCACACCGCGAAATCGACCCAATCATTGCCGATATAGTCGAAGCCCCGGTCGCCGAACTCACGGCACAGCATTTCGGCCTTGGCCTTGCCCGATAGGTTGATGGCCTCATTCGACCCGAAGGACCCATCGACGAAACCGAGATGCCGCGCCAAAGCCTCAACCAGTCGCTGGTTGGAGGCGGATGCCAAGTAAATACGACGACCATTTGCTTTTTCCTGAAGAAGAAAATCAACTACAGGCTGGTTAAGAGGAAGTGTCGTGACATCGACGCCGGCGTTAGCAGCCAGATAATCCTTCAACCACGCTTTGCTGCGCAGCGGCAAACGCCAGATGCCCAAGGCCGCCAAGGGCTTGGTGGCCAGCATGGTAAAGAAATTCTCAATTAGAAGATCAGTCCGAATAAGAGTGCCATCGATGTCCACCACCAATGGTACTTCGCCAACGTGGGCCAGGGGCTTGCTTTCAGCACCGTTCATCGGCTGGTGGACCCCCATAATATCATCGCCAGTGCGTTGAATAACTGTGCAAATATAATGCATCCTGTCCGTGACGAGGACGCTTGGGGCGAAAAAAGCCATAGGCCCGGGCCGGGCGTCAATCTTTTAATCTCCACCTTACAATCGCGAGGTTGATTGGGTCGAACGCGGTTGACCTTGGCGGAAGAGACCTGTTGGGCTGATGCGCGAATCGCTGCACCCGCGAACGGCGATACGGTCATTTTTTCCCGCCAGCAAGGGGAGAAAGCCCGCCGTCTCCGCCGAAGGTAATAGGCCTAATGGGCTAAAATCCCGGTCTGCTTGTCGATCGCTTTTCTTTGGCGGATGTGCTCCGGCGGCTTATGTCTAAAATTAAGGCGATAATCTTCTTGAATCCGTCTTGTGCAGCGGAACCGACGTGAATTATACCTACTTCCACGCGGGACTGGCGGAACGCGTTAATAAATTCGCCAAGGGGTTTTAACTGACGCGTCAGTGCCGCAGCGGGCTGCGGCTCCATAGCCAAAAGCGACGTTTTAGCGGGGGTATTAAAATATGCCGACTCTTTCCGGTGGTAACGGTACGGTTAGCTTCTCGACGGCTCCGACCATCTCGCAGGCGGATCAGAACAAGATCACGACGGCCCTGTCCGGTATCCTGGCGAACAGCACCGGCACGCTGAGCATCGCTAGCGTCGCGCCGACGTCGGCCAGCACCCCGACCCAAACCCTGTCCTCGACCATCACGTTCGGCACCAAGGCCGTTACCTCGGTCAGCAGCGTCGTCGTTTCCGGCTCCAGCGCCAACCCGACGCTGGCGGCTGTTGACCTGTCCCAGACAGCCGCGGGCACCTCCACCGGCAGCAGCATCGTCACCAACGTCGTGGCTGACAGCAGCCTTACTTCCGTCGTACTGACCGGCACCGCTGCCGGCAACACCACCGCCCTGTTCCTGGACGCCAGCTCTGGCGGCAAGGTCGTTGTTGGCGACGCCGGTAACAACTTCCTGGTGTTGAGCGGTGGCTCGGGCACTGGCTCGGGTGGCGTGAACACCGTCATCGCCGGCACCGGCAACGACAGCGTCATCGGTTCCTCCACCAACGACGTCATCAGTTCCAGCGTCGGCAACGACATCATCAACGGTGGCGCGGGCAATGACTCCATCGTCGGCGGCTCGGGTTTTGACACGCTGGGTGGTGGCGCCGGTAACGATACCATCGTTGCTGGCAGCGGCGGAGCCTACATCATTGGCGAGGCGGGCAACGACAGCCTGGTCGGCGGGGCCGGCAAGGACACCTTCATATTCAGCCCGGGTGACGGCAACGATACGGTCGCCGGCTTCGATGCGACGAAAGATGTGCTGGGCTTCACCAGCACCAATTACGGTGGCAAGTCACTTGACCTCGGTTCGCTGATCAGCAACGCCACGGTCAGCAACGGCAACACCATCCTGACCCTGCCGGACGGCAGCACCATTACCGTTCAGGGTGTCACGGGCGTGAACGTCAGCTGGTTCACCAGCAAGGGCTGATCCAGCCATCTATACATGAGGTACACTATGGCGGGCCCGGTGCCCGCCATAGTCGTTTCTGCACCACGGTTTTCTTGCATTCGACTTTATTCCAGGGCAGGGTTCGGTGCTTCCGCTCCCTTCTGTATTGGTAGACCCATGCAGCCTAATATCTTGGCGCCGGCCGGCACGACGGCGGTGACGACTCCCGCTCCCAGTGGCGATCCGGTGCGTGCGACGCCTAAGGTCATGGCCCTGCCGGAAGGCACCTATTACATCACCGTCCGTCTCGGCACCGAAGGACGGCAGCAGATCAAGGGCGTGACCTTCCCCTGTGTCCAACTTTCCTCACTGCCGGAACCCGGACGCAAGGCCCTGCAATTCCTGACACCCGACGGTCTCATCACCTCGACTTGGATCAACGGCTCGAACGGCGTGGCCGTGCTGGTCACGGCGGATTCGGCGCCCTTGCTGCTCACCACCTTGACCTTGAACGGCCAGCTGTCATCTTCGGTCTCCATCGGTGTGCAGCGATTGGGTGATGAGACGGTTCCTGCTACCATCGACGTACGGCTGGTTGCGCACATCCAGCGCATGGGCGATAAGGTGTTCGCTGGCGGCGAATGGGCCTCGGCCGGGGATCATCTGCTGTGGCTCGAGGGCTTCACCGTCGTCGGTTCGCCGGAGCTGGCCGATAGCTTGGAATATTGCGCCGCCAACCCGATTGACCAGACCGGTACCTGGGTGAAGGCCGGCACCTTGGCGGGAACCCAGGGCCGGGGGCTCCCCCTGTTGGGCGCCGGCTTCCGCTTGGTGGGACCGTTGGCCGCTACCCACCGCCTGGATTACACCGTTCGTTTCCTGCGCCACGGCGACATCGAGGGGCAGTCGGGAGTACTGTGCCGGTCCGGCCAGCCTCAGGATCCTTTGATGGCAATGAAGGTCGCGGTCCTGCCGCGATGATGCGATCCGCGTGATGTCCGGCTTATCTACTTCAACCCTGGGTCGGACGCTGCAGGACATGGAAGCGGCCGTGGCCGTGAAGGACTATGATACGGCCATAGCCTTGGGTTGGCTGGCGTTGGCCGAGCCTGAGACCCGGCTGGCCGCACTTCGAGGGTTGGTGCATGCCACTTTGGCAGCCGGCCGTCTGGAAGAAGCCGCCCATTACGCCGCCCGTTTGGTTCAGGGCGGAAAAATTGCGCTTGATGTCATCCTCGAAGGGGTCGTCGCCCTGAGCAGAGGCGAGCTTCGGCACGCCGCCGGTTGCTTCACCCGCGCCTTGGAGATGGACGGTACCCAACCCTTTGCGGCGGTCGGTTTGTTCCAGGCGCTGTCGGGATCCCGTGAAGACTTGGCGGTCGCCCTGGATCGCCTCGTCCCCGCGCTTTCTTGGAATGCCGAGGCCGACGATACCTGTCTTGCCGCCTTGCGGGGCTTGGTGGCAGGGGGCGCCGTGCCTGCGGTGGTCTACACTCGCGCGGGCCGGATCGAGGGCATCGCGGCGGCGCCCGGGGGACAGGCCGAACTTATATGGAAAGGCCTGACAGTGGATCGGGCTGCCCCGACTCCCGATCGGCGGGATCCCCGCTTGTGCCTTTTCAGCTTCACCGTGCCGTCGGAATTGGCGGGGAATGCCCAGGTCCAGGTCACCGTCAATGGCACGCTGGTGCCGGGCATGCCCCTGGCGGCTGCCATGACCCGTCCACCCCGCCTCATGGCGCGCTTCACCCGCGCACCCGTTTCCGCGATGCCGGGTTCCATTCCGCCGGGTGACCCCGAGTGGTCAGTGCTGGCCTGGGACGCCGCCCACCCGGCGCGTCCGGTCACCCTTGACCTGGTGGACCGGGACGGGCAGATGCGCCGGCTGGTATTCCGGCCGGAGCAAGGGGGCGCTCGGCCGGCGGAGCCACAGACGGTGTCGGCGGGGCTGGGCGTGCGGCCACTTTTCCCCGCCACCGGCGAACCCGCCTATTGGCAGGCCGGTGTGCTCCGTGTGGAAGACGCGGTCCGGCCTCGGGTGCCCCTATCAGGCCTGAGGCGGCCGGTGGACATCATCGTCCCCGTTTATGGCGACGCTGCCGTGACGCGGGCCTGTTTGGTGGCCCTGCGTGAGAGTATGGCGGGGGTGCAGGTTGGACCACCGGTCGAAGTCATCCTGATCGCCGATGCTCCAGCGGACACGGCCGTGACGGCGCTGGTGGAGGAGGTGGCGACCGAGGGCTGGGCGACGGTATTACGCAATCCCGGCAACCTGGGCTTTGTGCGCACGGCCAACCGGGGCATGGCATTGCACCCGGACCGTGACGTGGTCCTGCTGAACGCGGATGCCATGGTTCACGGGGATTGGCTGGCTCGTCTGGTCGCCGCGGCTTACAAGGACGCCGCAATAGGCACGGTGACCCCACTGTCCAACGATGCCACCATCCTCAGTTATCCCGATCCCGAGGGTACTCAGCTGGCTGAGATCTCTGTGCCTTTCCTCGACGGGCTGGCCGCCGCGGCGTTGCCGGGCAAGGTCGCGGACGTGCCAACGGGCGTCGGCTTTTGCTTTTATATCCGTCGCGACTGCCTGGACGACGTCGGTTATTTCGACGCCGAAACGTTCGGCCTGGGCTATGGCGAGGAAAACGATTTCTGCTGGCGGGCCCGGGCGCGGGGTTGGCGTAACGTCGCGGCGCTGGATACCCTGGTCGGCCATGTCGGCGGTTCCTCCTTCGGTGCGGAAAAGGCGGATCGCATCGCCACGGCTCTGGCACTGCTGGACCAGCGGCATCCTGACTATCAGCCCGCTGTTCACGCCTTCATCGCCGCCGATCCGCTGCTGCCGGCCCGGCGGGCATTGGACGTGGCCTGGGCGCGCACCTTGGGCCCTCAGACCTGCCTGCTGCTCTGTCCCGTCCTTGGCGGCGGCACGGATCGTTTCGTCGATAGCCAGGCCGCATTGTTGAGGGCGCAGGGTGTCGGCGTGGTGGTGTTGCGGCCCGAGGGATGGGGAGACGAGGCCGGGGAGACGCCACGCGTCCGGTTGGAGATCGCGGCCGCACCGCAACTCCGGTCCCTGGTGTACGAAGGCTTGGCGGCCTTGCCGGACTTGCTGCGTGATTTGCAGGCCCTGGGCGTGGGCCGCATGGTGGTTCACCACGTCAAAGGCGTGCCAGCCGTTCTGCTGGCCATGCTGGCCGGTCGATGGTCCTATGACGTACATATCCATGATTACGTCTGGTACTGCCCGCGCATCAATCTGGTGGATGGCAGTGACCGCTATTGCGGCGAGCCGGCAGTGGCGGTGTGCGAGGCGTGCGTGGGTGACAATGGCCATTTCCTGCGGTCTGGGGATATGGCGGGCGACCGGCCGGTCGCGACCTGGCGCCGGTCCATGGCGGCCTTGCTGGCCGGAGCCCAACGGGTGATCTGTCCCACGCAGGATACGGCACGCCGTATGGCGGCGCAGTTCCCCCGGAACAGCATCCGCCTGGCGGTGGAACCCCACCCCGATCGGGAGATTCCGGCGGTGGAGCCAACGCCGGCCCGGCCGTCGATGGTGCGCGTGGCCATCGTCGGCGCCATCGGTGATGCCAAGGGATACGGCGTCCTGCTGGCGTGCGCCCAGGATGCCCAGGCACGGGCCCTGCCTCTGGAATTCCTGCTGGTCGGCTACTCCCGCGATAACGCGCCGTTGCTGGGTACCGGGCGCGTGCGCGTCACCGGCGCCTACACCGAGGATGAGGGCGTGGATCTTGTCCGGGCTTATCAGGCGCATCTGGGCTTCCTTCCCTCCGTCTGGCCGGAAACCTGGTCCTACACCCTGACGGAAATGCTGGCCGCCGGCTTGGCCGTCGCCGCCTTCGACCTGGGTGCTCAGGCGGAACGCCTGCGGATGCACGGCCGAGGCATGTTGCTGCCGTTGGGCATGACGGCGCCCCGCATCAATGATGCCTTGTTGGAATTGGCGCGCCGCCAGGGGATAGTACCGTCCGTCGATGCCGTGCCGGCGTCGGCGTGAGTTTGGGATTAAGTGGGCATGACCTTGGACACCCCGGTTTCACGCACCGTCCTGCATGTCGGATGCGGCGTCCACAAGCCGGAGAAACTGCACAGCCTGTTTCATAGCGGCGAATGGCGTGAGGTTCGGCTGGACATCGATCCGGCGGTCCGGCCTGACATCGTCGCGTCCATCACCGACCTGTCCATGGTGGCGGATGGCAGCGTGGACGCCATCTGGTCCTCCCACAATGTCGAACATCTGCACGCCCATCAGGTACCGGTGGCCTTGACTGAATTTCGCCGGGTGCTGAAGCCCGATGGCTTTGCCCTCATTACCTTGCCGGATCTGCAGGCGGTCGCCGCCCTGGTGGTTGAGGACAAGCTGGATGACGCCGTCTACGTGTCAGCCGCCGGCCCCATTGCGCCCCTGGACATGCTGTTCGGGTTGCGCAGCGCCATCGCGAACGGCAACGAATATATGGCGCACCGTACCGGCTTCACCGCCCAAACCCTGGGCAAGGCCTTGTTGGCCGCCGGCTTCGCCGCCGTGAAGGTGACCAAGGACAAGCCCAGCTTCAACCTGTGGGCCATCGCCTACGTCACGCCGCCGGCGGGGGCTGCCAAGCCATCATGAAGCTGCTGTTCATCCATCAGAATTTTCCCGGTCAATATCGCCATCTGGCGCCGGCGATGGCGGCGGCGGGGCATGAAGTGGTCTGCATGGGCGAGGACGGGAATGTGGTGGTGCAGAGCCCGCCACCCGGCATGGTTATCGTTCGCTATCCCCGGCCGGCAGGCGCCAGCCGCGGCAGTCATCATTATGTGGCCGGGTTCGAGGCGGCGGTCCGGCGGGGCCAGGCGGTGCTGCGGGCCTGCATGGAACTGGGCCGGCAAGGCTTCATTCCAGACCTCATCTGCGCCCATCCCGGTTGGGGCGAATCACTGTTCCTGAAGGACATCTATCCCCAAGCCAAGCTGCTGGCTTACTTGGAGTTTTTTTACAACGCGCGCGGTCAGGACGCGGGCTTCGACCCGGAATTTCCCGGCACGCTGGACGACACCTTCCGCATCCGCATCAAGAACAGCGTGCTGCTGCACGGGCTGCAGACCATGGACTGGGGTGTCGCACCCACCCGCTGGCAGGCGCAGCGCTTCCCGGCTGACGTCCAGCACCGCATTTCCACCGTGCACGATGGGGTTGACACCCGCCTGGTTCGTCCGGATGCGGCGGCGACCCTGACAGTCACGCCCGAGGGCGCTTCCACCCCTTTGACCTTGCGGCCGGGCGACGAGGTGGTGACGTTCGTGAACCGCAATCTGGAACCCTACCGCGGCTTCCATACCTTCATGCGCGCCTTGCCCGAATTGTTGCGCCGCCGCCCCAACGCCCAGGTGGTGATCCTGGGTGGGGATGAGGTCAGCTACGGCTCGCGGCCCACCAATCACCCGCACTATCGCGCCCAATACCTGGCGGAGGTGGGCGCGAACCTTGATCTGTCGCGCGTCCATTTCCTGGGCAAGGTCCCTTACGCCACGTTCCTGTCGGTGCTGCACGTCTCAGCCGTGCATGTCTACCTCAGCTATCCCTTCGTGCTGTCCTGGTCTCTGATGGAGGCCATGGCCGCCGGGTGCCTGGTGGTGGCGTCGGATACGGCGCCGGTGCGCGAGGTGGTCCGCCACGGCCAGAATGGCCTGCTGGTGGACTTCTTCTCGCCCGGCCAACTGGCGGAGACCGTGGCGGCGGCCCTGGAAAACCCCCAGCGGCTGGAACGCCTGCGCCGCCGGGCGCGGGAGACTATCCTGGCCCGCTACGACCTGGAGACGATCTGCTTGCCGACGCAAATGCGCCTGATCGAGGATCTGGCGGCCAGCCGCATCCCACTGCGGCGTCCGCCGGGTTCGAAACCGCTTCCCACCCCCGGGACGTAAGGAAGCGCTTCCCGCGGTGCCGATCGACAGGTTCCTGTCAGGAAATGCGTGGAAACTGGACTGGCCCGTCCCATATTGGAAACGGGCCTGCCGCCCGTCCCGGTCGGCTGATGCGCTTTCCCCGCCGGTCCTGGAGTTGAATGCTATGCCTGCCGTCCATTCATCCAAGCTCTTGGGTAAAGCCGTTGGCAAATCCGGGGTGTCCGCCCTGTTGCTGGTGGCCTGCCTCACCGCCATGGGCGGTGGCGCCTGGGCGCAGACTGGGACGGTGAGCACGCCGGCAAACGCCATCGACGAGGGCCCGGCGCGCCCGCCGGTGCTGGACGGTCCCGGCGTCGCGACGGCCGATGGCCGGGATGATGGCGTGGTTGCCGCCCGCCCCCCGGAGGATGATGGCTGGAAATCCAAGGACACCAGCTGCCGGGCCGGTGGCAGTGTCACCATGGGCATCGGCTTCGGCGGCGGCATGATCGAACGCGGCGCGGGCGCCACCTTGAATTATGGCCAGGACGGCAATCCGCTGCGCCCCTGCGAGGACACGGGCATCGGCTTCTCGCTATCGGTGTCGCAGGGCAATGTCACCGGCCATCCCCGCAATGGGGGCTGGGGCGTTGGCCCCTGGGGTGGGGTTGGCGGCCCATTGGGGCCGGGGCTGGTCGATGGCGCGGACGGTGCCTATCCCTATTATGGATCGGCTTACCCTTATGGCGGCACCTATGCCGCCCCATACGCCTATGGCCGCTGGCTGGATCGTGGCAGCCTGGACAGCTGGTTCCCCAGCCGTATCCATCCCTGACCGTGCTGGCCCTGACGGTGCCGGCGCCTCAGCCCCTGGTGCCATACAGCGTGTCCAGCCGGTCGATCAGGACCTTCACCGACAAGGGCTTGATGAAAAAGGCATCGGCGCCGCCGGCGCGGGCCGTGGCCTCGTCCACATTGGCGCTATAGCCGGTGCACAGCACGCAGATCAGACCGGGGTTCCTTCCCTTGGCGGCGTGGATCAGGCTCAGGCCCGTCATGCCCGGCATGGTCTGGTCCGTGATCAGGGCGTTGTAGCCTCTGGACTGATCGGCCAGCA
This sequence comes from Nitrospirillum amazonense, assembly GCF_007828035.1. Taxonomy (GTDB): domain Bacteria; phylum Pseudomonadota; class Alphaproteobacteria; order Azospirillales; family Azospirillaceae; genus Nitrospirillum; species Nitrospirillum amazonense. The sequence goes on from NZ_VITV01000010.1 coordinate 79,251, forward strand.
GGGCCAGTGCCGCCTGCGGCTCACCGCAGACGGTGACGTCGTGCCCCCGCCGTGTCAGGCCCTCGCGCAGCAGTTCGCCCATGGCCTCGGTGTCGTCCACCACCAGCACCCGCAGCCGGGCCGGAGCCGGGTTGAGGGGTGAGGCCGTGGCCGCACTGCCAGAGGACCCCGCGGCTGCCCGGTCCGCGGTTATGCTGGGGCCCGACAGGCTGGGAAGGGTGATGCGGATGACGGTGCCGGCCCCGAGCTTGCTCGCGACCGCGAGGCCGCCGCCATGGGCCTTGACGATGCTCTGCACATTGGCCAAGCCCAGGCCGGTGCCTTTGTCCTGGCCCTTGGTGGTGAAAAAGGGTTCGAACATGCGGGAAAGGTGGTCGGGCGCCAAGCCGGTTCCCTGGTCGGTCACCTCCAGCACCACATGCGGGGCGTCCACCGGTGCCGGCAGGATGTCCGCCACCGCCCAGTCGTCGGGGAAGGTGAAGGGCAAAGGGCCCCGGTTCAGGCGGATGGTGATATCGCCCGTCTCACCCCGGCGGGCGTCGTGGGCGTTGATGACCAGGTTCATCAACACCTGCATCATCTGCGTCTGGTTGGCGCGCACGGGCGGCAGGCCTTCCTCAGTCATGCACGTCAGGCGGGTTGTGGCCGGCACGGTGGATCGCAGCACCACCTGCGCGTCGTCCACGATGGCGCGGGCGGGCACCACCTCCTGGACGCCGGCGTCGGTGCGGGCGAAGCCCAGGATCTGGCGGACCAGTTCCTTGGCGCTGGCGCCTACCGCCAGGATGCGGTCGGCATAGCCGCGCGCCGGGCTGTCCGCCGGCAGGTCGGCCACCAGGAATCCGGCATAGCCCAGGATGGCACCCAGCAGATTGTTGAAGTCGTGTGCCACGCCGCCTGCCAAGCGGCCCACCGTTTCCAACTTGTCCTGCTGCAGGATCTGGCGTTGCAGGATCTGGCGCTCCCGTTCCACCCGGTCACGTTCCGATACGTCTCGGGCCACGACCAGGATGTCGCCGCCGGGGTCGTTGCTGGCGGTGAACTCCACGGCCTCGATGCGATGGCCGGTCAAGGTTGTCCAGTTGTCAACCTGGCCCGTCCACACGCCGGCATGGGCCAGGCTAGCGGCGATGTGCTGGCGCAGTCCTGCCAGCGAGGCGGCCGTCTCGGGCGTGACGAATTGGGAAATGCGCCTGCCCAGCAGGGTCTCGCGGTCGGTGACGCCCACCAAGGTCAGCGCCTGGCTGTTGGCGTACAGCACCGTGTAGTCGCGGCTCATCATGTAGATGGCGTCATGAGCCACCTCGATGCAGGCGGCCACCCGCTGCAGGTCGCGGCGCAGATGGTCCCGTTCCACCAGGGTCCGGCGGAAATCCTCCAACCCGCGCGCTAGGTCGCCAATGACATCGGGGCAGTTCTGATCCAGCAGGGGGTGGTCGTACTCGCCCCGTTTCAGACAATCCACCCCCGCCTGCAGACGCTTCAGCGGCCTGGCCACGATTAGGCGGACGGCCAGGACCATCAGGCCGCTCAGCAACAGGGCGCACAGCAGCCCGGCCATCAGGATGGCGGTGCGGATGCCGGCGAAGGGTCGCGCCAGCCGGTCCAGGGGCACGTCCATGACCAGCAGGCGTCGGCCCTCGCCCGGGAACAAGTCCACCGGCCAGGTAAAGCGGCGCAGCCGGGACCCGTCGGGCAGGCGGCGTTCCAGGCTATAGGGCTGGGCCTGGTTGACGAACACCCGTTCCCCTGGCGTGAACTGATAGTCGGGGCCGTCGCCGAAGGTGGCGGCAGTGCCCAGCCGGGCCGGGTCCGGGTGATAGCCCCAGACACCGGAGGTGTTGATGATGGCGATGGGCGCGCCGAACGGGTGGTGCCCCTCATAAACGTGGGCGCGCTGCCGCTGGTCCAGGTCCACGCCGGCCACGCCGATGAGGCGGTCGCCCACCATGGCCGGGAAGGCGTGGGAAACCAGGGCGGTGGGCACGCCCTGTATGGGGAAGATATGGACCGGCAGGATGGCCAGGCGGTGGCTGCGCTGGGCGTGGGTGTAATAGTCCTGGGCGTCGAAGTCCGGCGGCGGGGACTGCAGGCGCACGGCACCTTCCTGGCTGGTGGCGTACAGGGCATAGCGGCCGGTGCCCGCCATTCCCACCAGGGGATCCCGTAGGGCCAGCGCCGCGGCGTCAGGCCCCAGGGCGTCGGGCTCGGCAAAGAACCAGATGCCCACGGCCTCGGGATGCAAGGCCGCCGCCTGGCGCAGGTATTCGGTGATCTGCCGCCGGTCTGCCAGCGTGGGGGCGACCCCTTCCCGCTCCCGCGTGGCGGCCAGGGCGGAGACCAGGCGGGCGGCGCCTTCGGCCAGGGTCATCTCTTCCTGGATGCCGGCGCTGATGGCCAGCGCCTCGCGCTGGGCGGTGTCGCGGCCGTAGTCGTTGATGAAACGCTCCACCACCCGCTGGCTCAGATGCAGGGTGACCAGGATCATCCCCCCCAGCATGACGCCAGCGGCCGGCAGGATCGCCAGCAGCAGCCGCACGGGAAGGGAGAAGCGGATCATCCGCGGGTCCATGATTGGCGCCCGGGCCGGGCTCGGGGCGGGCGGGCGCGGCGGGGGTGGCCTGGTTGGCACAAACGCCCGAAAAGCGTAGCGCAATCAACGTGGATTTGCGCCTTACCAAGAAGGTCAGGGTTGGGGCGTCACCGCCCGCTCGGCAGCGCTTCCCACGGCCAGGTCTCCCCCCGCCATTTCCGCCGCCAGGCCATCAGGCACACCCAGATCAATGAGGGGGCTGGTCAGGACAGGCCGCGTCGCGCGACGGCGCAGCAGGGCCGCCGGCAGGGATATGGCATTCGGCACCCGCAGCGCCGGCTCTGCCTCATCCGTCGCCTCTTCGGTTTGGCGCAGGCGGGTGTTCAGCGCCAGGACGAACACAGGGACCAGCCACACCAGCCGGTTCTGATAGCGGTCGTGCGGGTTGGACAGCGCGCCGCAGATCAGGGCGTTGCCGGCCAGCGCCGCCCATAGGAACAGCAGGGCGCCCAGGGCCATGCCGTCGCGACGCCTTACCGCTTGGGGGACCAGGACGGCCAGGGCAGCCAGCGCCAGATAGGCCAGGGGAACGGTCAAGTAGTTGGACAGGTCCGCCATGCCGGGGGTCGGCCCCTCGCTCTGCTGGTCGGCCTTCAGGTAGGCGGGCTCAAGGGGAGCCAGCCACTGGTGCATCGCCTCGCGGGTGCTGCGGTGGAACTCGTCCAGGCCGTCGCCCGTCTGCACGCGGAAGAACTGTTCCATTCCCGCCTGCAACGACGACAGGGCCAGGGCCAGGGGATAGGCCCGCATCACCGCCATGTTGATACGCGCGGCTTCGGGCTCCATGCCTTCCCAGCCGCCCAGGGCGACTAGGGGGGAATCCTCCGCCCACAGGAACTCATCTGCCGTGGTGGGCAGGCGTTGGCGATAGGCACACAGGGTGTAGGCGTGCGGGTCGTCGGCGCATCGTTCGTCCAGCAGGCGGCGCACCTGGCCCTGCTGCAGCAGACTGCCGAACAGGAACAGCGGCCCGCCGGGGGTCAGCCTGGTCTCGCCGGTGACGGCGCCGTTCAGCAGGGGCAGGGTCACCATGCTGCCAATCACCAGGGCCGCCGCCGGCAGCAGGCGCAGGGCCCGCCAGGATCGCGGGCGGCCCACCACGCCAATGGCCTTCATCAGCGCCAGCACCGCCACCAGGCCGGCGCCCAGGGCCATGCCTGACATGTGCGACAGCAGGCTGATCAGGCCCACGGCGGCCGCGCCCAGGCGCGTCCCCCAGGACAGCCGGTTCCAGCGGAAGGCCAGCAGCCACAGGGTCGCCACCACCAGGGGGATGGCGATGTCCGGCATCAGCTGGGCCGTGTACCAGGCCATGCCGGTGCCCAGCGCCAGCACCGCCACCAGGCCCAGGGCTCCGAACCCATTGCCTTTGCCGCCCGGCAGTCCGTCGCCGGGCGCCAGGCCGGCGCACAGCAGGCGCAACAGCCACAGGGTCAGCAGGCTCTGCGCCACCACCGGCCCCCACAGCGTGCGCCAGTTCAGCGACGTCGCCTGCAGGAACAGGCCGTAGGCCAGCGACCGCCCCTCCACCAATTCACGCTCGGCCGCAGCCTCGATGTAGCCGCCGGTGTCGAAGAAGACGATGGGGAAGCCGTTCAGCAGTGCCGGCCACAGCATCAGGACCAGGGCGGCGAGGATGGCCAGCAGCGGAAGCAGGACGCGCCGGGCCAGGCAGGTGCGCACAAGCCCGCCCAGCCGCGCACCAAGGTGGCGGACAGTAGACGACCCAGGCATGGCGGATGGGTCCCCCAAAACCAAAACTTCCCCAAAATTCTTATGCTTAGCGTGTTAGTAGCACTGGCGTCGGCCCCCGCTGTCAAGGGCAAAGGGTGGGGATGGTTGCAGATGTGCGGCCAAGGTGGTTTTCCTGCCACGGGGGTGGCCCACCGTGCTGTGCCGCTACAGCCCCAGGTCGGGCCCGCCGCCGATCCAGGCGGGGTTGGCGGGGCAGGGGGCCGTGGGCCGCTCGGCGAATTCCGCCGCCAAGGCGTCGATGAAGCCGCGCACCGCCGGTACCAGGCCCCGGCGCGAGGGGAACACCGCGTGCACCACGCCCGCCGGCAGGGTCCAGCCGGGCAACAGCGCCTCCAGCACGCCCTGAGCCAGATAGTTGTCGATGATGAAGTGGGGCAACTGGGCGATGGCAACCCCGGTCAGCGCCGCATCGCGCAACAGGGCCATGTCCTCGGTGATCAGGCGGGGCTGATGCGGCACGGTGCGCAGGATGCCGTCGGGACCATAGAGGCGCCAGACGTAGTCGCCGCCCGTGCGCGGCATGTCGGCGGCGGGCAGGGCCGACAGCTCCTCCGGTGTAGCGGGCCGGCCGTGGCGGTCCAGGAAGTCTGGGCTGGCCACCAGGGCCGAGCCGTGGCTTTCCAGCACCTTGACGATCAGGTCGCTGTCCTCAAGCGGCGGCATGCGCACGCGGATGGCCAGGTCGTAGCCCTCCTCGATGACGTCGACGCGGCGGTTGCTGGCCTCCAGCCGGATGGTCACGCGGGGATGTTGCGCCATGTAGCGGGTGACGACCGCCCCCACGCGAGTGGGCACCAGGGCGGTGGGGCAGCTGACGCGCACGGTGCCTTGCGGCTCCGCCCGGGTGCGGTCCACCACCTCTTGTGCCGCTTCCGCCTCGGCGATCATGGCCAGGCAGTGGGCATGGTAGGTGCGGCCCACGTCGGTGACGGCGAAGCGGCGGGTGGAACGCTGCAGCAGCCGCACGCCCAGCTGGTCCTCCAGCATCGAGACGCGGCGGCTGAGCGTGGACTTGGGCACGCCCAGCGCCCGCTCAGCCGCGGCGAAGCCGCCATGCTCTACCACCTGGGCGAAGTAGTAGAGATCGTTCAGGTCGCGCATGGTGGGGCCCCGATCGCCGCCCGGATGCCGGGGACGGCCATTGTTCCAATCATGGAACATAGAGTGTGAAATCTGGCCCCTGATGGCAAGAGCGTTCCAGTGGCAATCTCAAGGGGTCTTCGGCGGCCGGGCCTCACCGGCGCCCATCCCAGAATTGAGAGTACGGATCATGAAGCTCCTGCACATCGACTCCAGCCCCCTGGCCCAGGCCTCCGTCTCCCGTCAGCTGACCGCCGCCGTGGTCCAGGCGTGGCAGCAGGCCAACCCGTCGGGCGAGGTGGTGTACCGTGACGTTGCCGCCGTGGCCCCCGCCCACCTGGACGCCGAGCTGCTGGCGGTCGCTAAGTTTGGTGCCGACCAGAACCTGACCCCCGCGCAACAGGCCGAGCGCGCGCTGGTCGATACTTTGGTGGACGAGCTGCTGTCGGCCGATGTCGTGGTCATCGGCGCGCCCATGTACAACTTCTCCATCCCCAGCCAGCTGAAGTCCTACCTGGACCGCCTGGCCCAGGCCGGGCGCACCTTCCGCTACACCGAGGCCGGTCCCCAGGGCCTGGCCGGCGGCCGCAAGGTCATCGTCGTTTCCTCCCGCGGCGGCAAGTACGCCGGCACCCCGTATGAGGCGGCGCTGGACCATCAGGAAGCCTATCTGAAGGCCTTCCTGGGCTTCCTGGGCATGACCGACGTCACCATCGTCCGCGCCGAGGGCGTCGCCATGGGCCCCGATGCCAAGGCCGGCGCGCTGACCGCCGCCAACACCCAGATCGGTGACCTGTTCGTGGCCCAAGCCGCCTGATACCTTCGGTCCCTGAACAAAATTCCCCCGTTGGCGGTTGGAAGCCGGCGTCCCTGACCGTCAGGGGCGCCGGTTTTCTTTTGGCCGGCGCTGTATGCTGAGCGCCGGCCGTCGTGGGAACAAGGGAAGGGAGCCATGGACCACCCTGTCGACTCATTCACCGCCAGCCCACACTGGGACCTGCAACGCTTCGTCGATGCCCAGAACCCGCAGTTGGACACGGTGATCCAGGAGCTGACCACCGGGCACAAGCGCAGCCATTGGATGTGGTACTTCTTTCCCCAGATCGCGGGGCTGGGCCAAAGTGCGACGTCGCAACATTACGCCCTGGCTTCGCTGGGGGAGGCACGGGCTTACCTGGAGCACACCATCCTGGGCGGGCGCCTGCGCCAACTGACCGGCCTGGTCAACGAGCTGCCCGGCCATGACGCCCGGGCGGTGTTCGGTCCCGTGGACGCGCTGAAGTTCCGCTCCAGCATGACCCTGTTCCACCTGGCGGCCGGCGACTGCGACAGCCTGTTCCAGGATGCGCTGGACAAGTATTTTGACGGCCAACCCGATCATCGAACGCTGCAGCTGGCCGGTGCTGTCGATAAAATGCCTGCATAAGTAGTGGTGTATGGATCTATGCGCGTTTATCGGGCAGTTTATCCCGAAAGGGATACGCTGACGGGGGAACGTGCATGTCCATTATCGCGAAGCCGGGCCGGCGGGCGTCGGCCTTGGGGGGCTTGGCCCTTACGGCCCTGGCCGCCGGCCCCGCGCCGGCGGGGGAACTGGTCCAGCCGGCGCCCATGCCAGTGGTGGCCGGTGTGTCGCAACTGATGGCCTTCCCGCAGATCTTCACCCTGCCCAACGGCGACGGCGCGCCGCTGAAGGTGCAGGCCAACGCCTTCGTCAGCTTCGGCGACCGCAAGGGGGCGGAGGTGAAGGCGGCGGTGACCGCGCGCAAGCAAGTCATGGGCGCCGCCCTGCCGACGGGTGAACTGCTGGCCGGCCCCACCATTCGCGTCCATCCCGGCGACACGCTGGACATCCTGTTCACCAACGGCCTGCCGTTCGACGCGGACGAGGGCGACGGCACCATGTTCAACGCCGTGCCCCATGGCTTCGACGTGCTGAATCTGCACACCCACGGCCTGCACGTCAGCCCGCAGAAGGACGGCGACAACGTTCTGCTGGCCCTTTATCCAGCCGACACGCCGGCCGATGTCATGGCCATGTGCGTGCGGGACGCGAACGGCGACGCCAGCCTGTGCCAGAAGGGCGACTACCACTACCGCATCAAGATTCCGGAGCAGCATCCGGCCGGCACCTATTGGTACCACCCGCACAAGCACGGGGCGGTGGCCCTGCAGCTGGCCAGCGGCATGAGCGGCGCGCTGATCATCCAGGATGAGAAGAACGGCATCGACAGCCTGCCCGCGGTGCGGGGGTCGGCGGAAAAGGTGATGCTGCTGCAGAGCATCGAATCCGCGCCCAACCTGACCAGCCCGCAACGGGTGACGTGCAAGAGCGTCTATTCCTTCGCCCGCTGCACCTATGTCGACGGCCAGCCGGCGCCCGAGCCGGCGCAGAACGTCAACCAGAAACTGTCCGTCAACGGCCAGCTGAACCCCACCGTCACCATGACGACGAATGAGGTGCAGCTGTGGCGGGTGGTGAACACCACGGTGGGCACGGTGGTGCCCATGTGCCTGGTGCCCCAAACCGGCGTGGACGCGGCGACGGCGCCCGCCGCCTATGTCCTGGCGGCCGACGGCGTACCGGTGCAGCGTCCCCTGTCGCCGGGGGAAGAGGATTTGCCGCTGCGCCTGACGGCGCCGGTGGCCAAGCCGGACGGCAAGGGGGTGGTCAACAATGAGCTGCTGTTCCTGGCGCCCGGCCAGCGCCTGGACCTGATGGTCAAGGCCCCGGCCAAGCCCGGCCGGTACCTGCTGGTCCAGCCCGCCCCCGGCACGGTGGTGAAGCGGCAGCAATCCTCGCAGGATCCCCTGGCGCGCCAGCCCGGCATCGGCGATCTGTGCAAGCCTGGCGTTGTCCCCGACGCCCAGCTGGTGATGACGGTGAACGTGGTGGCGGCGGCATCCGGGCCCACGGCGACCGCCCTGCCTACCCAGTCCCAGCTGAACCGGCTGTACGCCCCCACCACCCTGGTGGACGCGGCCGACCGGCCGGCCTCTCCCACCCAGGGGGTGGTGTTCGGCTTCACCAGCGGCACCTACGCGGAATCGGCCGGTGGCGCCTCGGTGGTCAACGGCCGCCCCTTCAATGCCGAGGGCGGGCCGCAGCGCATCCTGACCCTGGGCCAGACGAACCTGTGGGGGGTGATGAGCGCCGCCGACACCCACATGTTCCACATCCACACCAATTCCTTCCAGGTGATGAAGCGGGGCACGGTCGACTATGCGTTCCCCATCTGGCGCGACACGGTGCTGATCAATTGCGCCCGGGCGGTGGGGGGGACGAACTGCACCTTCCCGGGCGGGTTGACCAACGTCGACGCCAACACCGGCTTCAATTACGGCGAGGTGGTGCAGTTCCTCAGCCAGGCGCTGGACTACACCGGCGCCATCGTCATGCACTGCCACAACACCAGCCACGAGGACAACGGCATGATGGAACTGGTGGAGATGGTGGAACCGGGCAAGGCGCCCACCATCACCCCGCATGCCCATCACCACGAAGGGGCAGGGCATCACTAAGCCGAAGGAGGCCGCCGGCTTTTACGCTTACTTCATCTCCCACACGTCGTTGGCCCGGTTGGTGTCGGGCAGGGCGTGGGTGGGGTCGATGGTGACGCGGGTGATGGCGGGGCCGCCGTCCAGCCGCACGGTGGTCTCGGCCCGGCCGCGCCAGGTCTCCACCGGAATGCGGAGGCTGCGCTGGCTGCCGTCGGCGTAGTCCACCTGCAGGGTGGCCGGCAGGACCAGGCGGTCCAGGGCCGCCAGGGTGACCAGGGCGCCCTTGTCTGGCCCGCCCTCGGCATAGGCGACCTTGCGCACGGCGAAATCGACCGCCCAGTTGTTGAAGTACCAGCCGCGCCAGAACCAGGTCAGGTCCTCGCCCGCCCCGGATTCCATGGCGCGGAAGAAGTCGGACGGTGACGGATGCTTGTAGGCCCAGGCGCGGATATAGCGGCGCAGGGCGGCGTCGAACCGCTCCGGCCCCAGGATCTGCTCGCGCAGCAGCACCAGGCCCAGCGCCGGTTTGAAATAGCTGACGGGGTGGCGGTACTTCTCCGACATGCCGTCGGGGGCGTTGACGATGTTGGGGGCGTCGGCGTCGGCCAGCAGGGGCAGGATCTCGTCTGCGGGGTTGCCGCCGCCGGGCGCATATTCCCCGTCGCGCTTGGGGGCGTATTCACCGTGGTTGAAGGCGTCCTGGGCATAGATGTCGATGAAGGTGTTGGACCCCTCATCCATCCAGGCGTCGCGCCGCTCGTTCGAGCCCACGATCATGGGGAACCATGTGTGGCCGATCTCATGCGCCGTGATCCAGTACAGGTTCTTGCCCTGGTCCTTATACCCGTCGAACACCATGCCCGGATATTCCATGCCGGCGCCGTGGCCGCCCAGGTTCACGGCGACAGGCCAGGGATAGGGGAACCACTGGCTGGAGAAATGCTCGATGGAAGCCTTCAGGTACTCCGTCGACCGGTTCCACTTGTCCGGCCCCACGCCCTCCACCGGGTAAACCGACATGGCCAGGGCGTGCTTGCCCTCCGGCAGGTTCACGCGCGCGGCGTCCCAGACGAAGGCGGCGGAGGCGGCGAACACCACGTCGCGGGTGTTCCGCATGCGGAAATGCCAGGTCATCTCGCCATTGGTGCGCGGGCGGCCTCGGGGGTCCGTCACCTCATCCGGCGTGCGGATCATGACCGTGGCGTCGCTGGCGCGGGCCTGGTCCAGGCGCTTCACTTGCGTGGGCGTCAGCACCTCCGCCCCGTTCACCAACTCGCCCGAACCCGCCACCAGCATGGTGGCCGGCACGGTGACGGTGTAGTCGAAGTCGCCGTACTCCAGATAAAACTCCGACCCCAGATAGGGCAGGGTGTCCCAGCCGCGCAGGTCGTCGTAAACCGCCATGCGCGGATACCATTGGGCGATCTCATAGATCTCGCCGTTCTGCGTCGGCGTGTGGGCGGTGCGCCCGCCCCAGGTACCGGGAATGGTGTAGGCGTAGTCGATGTGCAGCGCCAGCTTGCCGCCCTTGGCGGCCAGCGGCTTGGGCAGGTCGATCCACAGGCGGGTGTCGTCGATATGGAAAGGCAGGGCCACCGCCTTGCCGTCCCCCATATCGACCGCGACCGCCTTGATGGTCATGCCGTCGGTGTTGCCCCGGCTGGGCCGCCCGCCACCCGCCACGGCCGCGCGCGCGTCCTTGCGATAGATGTTCTGGTCCAGCTGCAGCCACAGCCGGTCCAGCGCGTCCGGGCTGTTGTTGGTGTAGCGGATGACGCCGCTGCCGCTCAGCGCGGGAGCATCAGGGTTGCTCAGGTCCAGGCGGGCGTGCAGCTCATAATCCGCCCGGTTCTGCCAATAGGCCGGGCCCGGCAGGCCGCTGCCCGACCGGTACTGGTTCACCGCCTGCGGCAGGGTCAGGGGCGCGAACGCCTCGAATGGGCGGTAGGCGGTGGTCAGCGGCGGTTCGGTGTCGGCGGGTTTTTCCAGCTGCTGGGTGATCCGGGTTGACGTCTGTTGCGTATCCACGTGCTGAGCGGTTTGGCTGCGGCCTGTTCCCGTCGTCGTCAAAGTCAACGTGGACACGATGAACATGGTACGGCGGAACCAGGACATGGCCATGGAGAAAGCAACCTCTGGCTATCGTTTCAGGGTGGCGGAAGGATAGGGGGACCGCACCCCATCCCCTGCCCTGGATGATGGCGCCGGTCGTTAAGTCCCTGCCATCATGAGGGATTTGGCAGAGGAGTGGAAGCCCTGCGGCGACCGGCGAGCACCCCGCTCCCTGGTTGATGACATCAAATATTAACCAAGGAAAGTAAAGTGCATGTCTGTGGACTTTAGAATCCGGCTAGACAGTCGATAGCATTAATACTACATTCACATCCCAACAAACACCCCTGTCAGAATCATCAGATGCACTGCTTGTTTTCAAGCGGTGCGCTGCGCTTTTACGGGGTGGCCCTTTAACCATCTTTAAAAGGGCGAATCCCTTACTTCGCGGAGTGGTTAATGTTTCGGTCTTTTCTGGCACGGCATATCCGGGACATGAAGGCAACGCTGGCCGCCCTGGGCAAATCCCAAGCCATTATCGAGTTTGCCCTGGACGGCACCATCCTCACCGCCAACGACAACTTCCTGAAGGCCATGGGTTACGCCCTGGCCGAGGTTAAGGGACAGCATCACAGCCTGTTCGTGGCGCCAGGGTATCGGGACAGCCTGGAATACCGCCAGTTCTGGGACAGCCTGCGCCGGGGGGAATTCCGGGCCGCGCAGTTCAAGCGTTTGGGAAAGGGCGGCCGCGAAGTCTGGATCGAGGCCTCATACAATCCCATCCTCGACCGCGCCGGCCGGCCGTACAAGGTGGTGAAGTATGCCACCGACGTGACAGCGGCGAAGCGGGAACACGCCGACCTGCTGGGCCAGGTCACGGCCATCAACAAGTCGCAGGCGGTCATCGAATTCAGCCTGGACGGCACCATCCTGCGCGCCAACGACAATTTCCTGAACACCATGGGCTACACGGCGGCGGAGGTCGAGGGCCGGCATCACAGCGTTTTTGTGGAACCGGGCCAAAAGGACGCGCCGGAGTACCGCCAGTTTTGGGAGACCCTGCGCCGAGGTGAGTTCCAGGCGGGCCAATTCAAGCGCCTGGGCAAGGGCGGCCGCGAGGTTTGGATCGAGGCCTCGTACAACCCCATCCTCGACCCCGATGGCCGTCCGTACAAGGTGGTGAAGTATGCCACCGACATCACCCGCCAGGTGCGCATGCTGGCAAACCTGAAGCAGTTGATCGACAGCAACTTCAAGGAGATCGACACCGCCGTCGAACAGTCGGTGGGCCGGTCCGAGGGCGTGGCCGCGGCGGCGAACCAGACGGCCGGCGCGGTCCAGGGCATCGCCGCCGGCGCGGAAGAGCTGGCCGCGTCCACCCGCGAGCTGGCGGCCAACATGGCCCAGTCCCGCGCGGCGGTGGACAGTGTCGCGGCCGAGGCGGAAACCGCCGGGTCGGCGACCGAGCGCCTCAACGCCGTCGCCCAGTCCATGGAGCGGGTGGTGGACGTCATCCGCGGGATCGCCGGCCAGATCAACCTGCTGGCCTTGAACGCGACCATCGAGGCGGCGCGGGCGGGGGAGGCCGGCAAGGGCTTCGCGGTCGTCGCCACCGAGGTGAAGAATCTGGCCAACCAGGCGGCGAGCGCCACGCAGGGGATTTCGGACGAGATCACCGGCATGCAGTCCGTGGCCGGCGAGGTGGTCGGCGCCCTGGAGGGCATCCGCCGGTCCATCGATGCCGTGCGGGACCACGTCACCTCGGCCGTCGCGGCGGTGGAGCAGCAAGGTGCGGTCACGCTGGAAATGTCGCAGAACATGCAGCAGACGGCCGGCGCGGTGGACACCGTGACGGAAAACATCAACGACATCGGCCGCGCCATCCGGCAGGTGGAAACCATGGTGGACAAGACCCGGGAAGCGGCCCGCGTGTTGGCCCAGTAAGCGGACCATCTCACTACCGGTGATCCGGCGGCCGGTTCCTCCCCGTACAAGTCATGACCCGGCACCGCGCCGGGGGTGATTGAGGCGGAGGGGGCCATGACCTACAGCGTCGTCTGGTTCAAGCGCGACCTGCGCCTGGACGATCACGCCGCCCTGCATCGGGCGGCGGGGCAGGGCCCCGTGCTGTGCCTTTACGTGATCGAACCCAGCTTCTGGCGCCAGCCCGATGCCGCCAACCAGCATTACCAGTTCATCCTCGAATGCCTGAGCGACCTTGCGGCGGAGCTTCGCCGACGGGGTGGCGTCCTGCATGTGGTGACGGGCGAAGTGGTGGAGGTGCTGGAGTGCCTGTACCGCCAGGCCCCCTTCACCGCACTCCATTCCCATGAGGAAACAGGCAACGACCTGACCTACCGGCGGGACCGGGCGGTGGCCCGGTGGTGCCGCGACCACGGCGTGCCATGGCATGAGACGCCGCAATTCGGCGTCATCCGCCGCCTGGACAGCCGCGACGCCTGGCAGGCGGCATGGGAGACCCGCATGGCCGCACCCCGCCTGCCGGTGCCGGCGATGGTCTTCTCCCCGATTCCGTGGCCGGACGCACCGCCGCCGGGTCCGGCGGATCTGGGCCTGGACGCCGCCGACCCGCCCCTGCGCCAGGCTGGCGGGCGTCGCCAGGGGTTGGCGATCCTGGACAGCTTCTTGGATGATCGCAGCGGCCGCTATCGCGGCGGGCTTTCCTCGCCCCTTTCCGCGCCCACGGCCTGTTCCCGCCTGTCGCCCTATCTTGCCCAAGGCGCGGTCAGCCTGCGGGAGGTCGTGCAGGCGACGCGCCGCCGGCTGGCGGACCTGCCGGATGGGCCGGATCCCCGTCGCCAGGGCCTGGCCGCCTTCCTGAGCCGCCTGCACTGGCACTGCCATTTCATCCAGAAGCTGGAAAGCGAGCCCGCCTTGGAATGGCGCAACCTGCACCCCGGCTACGATGGTCTGCGCGAAGGGGAATGGAACGAGGCCCATTTCCAGGCGCTGGTGGCTGGGCGTACCGGCTGGCCGCTGGTGGACGCCTGTGTCGCCATGCTGCGTGAGACCGGTTGGATCAACTTCCGCATGCGGGCCATGCTGGTCTCGGTCGCGGCCTATCCCCTGTGGCTGCACTGGCGCCCGGTGGGCCTGTGGCTGGCCCGCCAGTTTCTGGACTACGAACCCGGCATCCACTGGAGCCAGATGCAGATGCAATCGGGCACCACGGGCATGAACACCACCCGTGTCTACAATCCCCTGAAGCAGGCCCGCGACCATGACCCCCAGGGCCGCTTCGTCCGCCGCTGGCTGCCCGCCCTGCGGCGGGTGCCGGACAGCTGGTTGTTCGAGCCGTGGCGCATGCCGCCGGAGGTGCAGGACCGCTGCGGCGTACGGGTGGGACGCGACGTCCCTTTGCCCATCGTGGACCTGGAAACGGCGACACGGGCGGCCAAGGCCCGCGTGCATGGCCTGCGGGCCCAGCCGGCGGTCAAGGCCGTGGTGCCGGCGCTGGTCGACCGCCATGGCTCGCGCAAGCCGGCGGCCCCGCGCTCCCGGCCCCGTCCCGTCGCACGCGGCCAGCTCAGCCTCGATCTGTGATCCCAGGAAGCGACGCCATGCGCATGCGGCGGAAATCGGACCTGCCCACCAAGATCTGCCCCCAGTGCGGGCGCCCCTTCGCCTGGCGGCGCAAATGGTCCCGGGTGTGGGAGGAGGTCAAATACTGTTCCGACCGGTGCCGGCGCGCGGCGCGGGGGCGCCCATGACGGTGCTGCGCCTGATCCTTGGGGATCAGCTCAATCCCCACCACCGGTGGTTCGACCAGGTGGACGGGGCCGTGGTCTACACCCTGATGGAGGTGCGGCAGGAGACGGACTACGTCCTGCACCACGCCCAGAAGATCCTGGCCATCTTCGCCGCCATGCGCGACTTCGCCCGGCACCTGCGGGCGGCTGGTCACCGGGTGGATTACCTGGCCATCGACGATCCCGCCAACCGCCAGGCGCTGCCCGCCAACCTGGACCTGCTGCGCGACCGGCATGGCGCCACGGCGTTCGAGTACCAGGCGCCCGACGAATGGCGGCTGGACCGCCAGTTGGCGGACTACGCCCGGCACCTGGGGCCGTCGGCCCGCATGGTGGACACCGACCATTTCCTCAGCGCCCGCGACACCGCCGCTGCGCTGTTCCAGGGGCGGCGGCGCTGGCTGATGGAGCATTTCTACCGCCACATGCGCCGCGTCCATGGGGTGCTGCTGGAACCGGATGGCGGGCCGGTGGGCGGTCAGTGGAATTTCGACCACGACAACCGCAAGCCCTGGCCGGGCCTGCCGGCTGAGCCCGATGACAGCCGGCCGCGGCACGACCATGGCGTCCTGTGGCGGGCCATCACCGCCGCCGGGGTCGGCAGCTTCGGTGATCCCATGGCGGATCGGCTGCCCTGGCCCCTGAACCGAGCCGAGGCGCTGGCGCAGCTGGACGCCTTCCTGGCGCAAGGCCTGCGGCACTTCGGTGACTATCAGGACGCCATGAGCATACGGGGCTGGCGCCTGTTCCATTCCCTGCTGTCCTTCGCCCTCAACACCAAGATGCTGTCGCCGGCCGAGGTGGTGGCGCGGGTGGAGGAGGAATGGCGGCGCGGGGTGGCGCCGCTGCCGGCCGTGGAGGGGTTCATCCGCCAGATCCTGGGGTGGCGCGAATATGTGCGCGGCGTCTACTGGGCCCACATGCCGGGATACGACGACCGCAACGCCCTGGGCCACGACCTGCCCCTGCCGTCCTGGTTCTGGACCGGCCAGGTGGGGATGCGCTGCCTGGCCCACGCGGTGGGACAGTCGCTGCGCCACGCCTACGCCCACCATATCCAGCGCCTGATGGTCATCGGCAACTTCGCCCTGCTGGCCGGCCTTGATCCGGCCGCGGTGCACCGCTGGTATCTGGGCGTCTATATCGACGCCTTCGAATGGGTGGAGTTGCCCAATACCCTGGGCATGAGCCAGTTCGCCGATGGTGGGCTGATGGCCACCAAACCTTACGTCTCGGGGGCGGCCTACATTGACCGCATGGGCGACTATTGCCGGGGGTGTCGCTACGACCGCAAGGCCAGGGTGGGGCCGCGCGCCTGCCCCTTCAACGCGCTCTACTGGGACTTCCTGGATCGCCATGCGGCCGCCCTGTCCGCCAACCCCCGGCTGGCCTTGCCCTATCGCCAGCTGGCGCGCATGGACCCCGCCGACCGCAAGGCGCTGCGCGACCAGGCGGCGGACACGCGCCGCCGCCTGGAAACGATCTGACCTTGGGCCCGGAAGACACTTAAGCCGGGAAGTCGGTGCTGAGCGCGACCGACCGCCAGTCGGCCAGGTTGGTGGTGAACGCCTCCTGCCGGGCCTGCACCCGGTTCCAGGCGTCGGTGCCCAGCACCAGGTGCTGCGGCGGGTTGGGTGAGCGCACGGCGGCCACGATGGCGCGGGCGGCCAGCACCGGGTCCCCCGGCTGTCTGCCGTTCAGCGCCTGCAGGCGGGCCACCGCCGCCCCGGCCGTCGCGGCATAGTCCGCGATGGGGGCGCCGGTCAGCCGCAGGGAATGATCGGTCAGGAAATCGGTGCGGAAGGCGCCCGGCTCCACCAGCGTGATGCCGATGCCCAGGGGCGCCACCTCCTGCGCCAGGCTGAGCGACACGCCCTCCAGCGCGAACTTGGACGCGGCGTACAGGCCGGATCCCACGCCCGGGGCCAGCCCGGCGATGGAGGTGATGTTGACGATGTGGCCGGACCGCCGCGCCCGCATCAGCGGCAGGGCCGCCTGCATCACCGCCAGCGCGCCGAAGAAATTGACCTCGAACATCTGGCGCGTGGCGGCGGTGTCGGCATCCTCAACCGCGCCCAGAAGGCCATAGCCGGCGTTGTTGACCACCACGTCCAGGCGGCCGTGCAGGGCGTGGGCCTTGGCCACCGTCTCCTTGACCTGGGCCGCGTCCGTGACGTCCAGCGGCAGGATGTGCAGCCGGCCGTCGGCGGGCAGGTCGCTCCGGCCGTCGCGGGTGGTGCCGATGACCACCTGGCCCTGATCCAGCAGGGTGCGCGCCAACTCCCTGCCGAAGCCGCGCGAAACGCCGGTGATGAACCAGACCTGTTGGGTGTCGTTGACCATGATCCGCATCCTTCCTGAAGGCCGGCCCGGAAAATGGGCCCCAAAACGGGACCAGGGGCCGGGGGATGCGCTGAAGATGGGGCGTGTCCGCTCTGTGGGGTATGCGCCATAGTCGAAACGGTTAATGAAGGGGCCGGTATATAATCAGCCGTAGGTCGCGCGCATGAAATCGGTGAAGACGCGCAGCGGCAGGGGCGTATGCCGCTGCTTGGGATAGCACAGGAAAAACCCGGGGAAGGCGCCCGACCATTCCTCCAGGATGGGCACCAGCCGGCCGTCCTGGACATAGGGCAGGATGCGGTCCTCCAGCCATAGGGCGATGCCCACGCCCTGCAGGGCCGCGGCCAGCACCATGCTGCGGTCGGTGACGATGATGGGGCCCTTCACCGCGACGGAGAACCAGTCGCCGCCAGGTTCCTGGAATTCCCAATGGTAAATGCGGCCCGTCTCCGTCCAGCGCCAGTTGATGCAGGCGTGGTCCAGCAGGTCGCGCGGATGCTGCGGCACGCCGTGGCGGGCCAGGTATTCTGGGGTGGCGACGGCCACCTGGCGCAAACTGCCGCCCAGCTTGATGGCCACCATGTCGTCGGAGATCATCTCGCCCAGGCGGATGCCGGCGTCGTACCCTTCCGCCACGATGTCGCGCACCACGTCATCCACCGTGGTGTCCAGGACGATGTCGGGATAGGCGCGGTGGAAATCCCCCAGGATGGGCGCCAGGAACCGCTCCGCCCCGACGCGGGAGGAGGTCAGGCGCAGGGTGCCGGCCGGCCGCTCACGCAGGTCGTTCACGTCGGCGACGGCGGCCTCCAGTTCCTCCAGCACCGGCTTCAGGCGGGCATAGAGGCGCGAACCGGCATCGGTGACGGAAACGCTGCGCGTGGTGCGGTTCAGCAGGCGCACACCCAGCCGCGCCTCCAAACCCCGGATGGTCTGGCTAAGCGCCGAGGGGGAGACGCTCAACTGCACCGCCGCCCGCGCGAAGGTGCCATAGGCCACGATGGTGGCGAACGCGCGCAGATCCGCGAACTCACTGCCCCGCATTCTATCCCTTCCCCTTCAGGATCAACCGGGGACAGCTAGCATAGCGGATGGCGCCGTCGCTGTGTCAGCCGACACTACTTGATGGAAATCATGGCATAAGGCGGTTGCAGGGCTTCCCATGCCAATTGTCCGCATACGCATAATCCATGCAATAAGGGCAGGCCCGCAATATGGACGGGGAGGTGACCGTGGCTGACGATGATCTGTGGAAACCCCGTCTGGACCGCCGGGGCGGGCCGCTTTACCTGGCCATCGCCGACGCCATGGCGGCCGACATCGGCGCCGGCCGCCTGGTGCCGGGGGAACGCCTGCCTACCCAGCGGGCTTTGGCGGAGGCGCTGGGCATCGATCTCACCACCGTCACCCGCGCCTATGCCGAGGCGCGGCATCGCGGCCTGCTGTCGGGCGTGGTGGGGCGGGGCACCTTCATCTCCGACCGCGCGGCGGCGGATATGGCGCCCCTGGCCCAGGGCGACATCGACATGTCCATGAACGTGCCGCCGCAACCGCTGGCCTTGCTGCGCACCCACCTGGCGCAGGGGCTGGAGCGGTTCGTGCGGGCACCGGACCTGGGGCGCCGTCTGGGCTATCGCGCCGCGGGCGGCGGCGCGACGGAACGCACCGCCGGGGCCGCCTGGCTGCGCCGCCGCTACATCGCCGCCGGGCTGGCGGCCAACACCAGTCCCCATGCCGACCGCGTGCTGGTGGCGCCGGGGGCGCAGGCGGCGCTGCACGCCCTCCTGTCCCTGCTGGCGCAGCGGGCCGATGTGGTGCTGGCGGAAACGCTGAGCTATCCCGGCTTCACCGCCGTCGCGGCGCGCCTGGGGCTGCGGGTGCTGGCGGTGGACTGCGATGGCGAGGGGCTGGTGCCCGATGCGGTGGCGGCCGCCTGCCGCAGCAGCGGCGCCCGCTTGCTCTACTGCACCCCCACCCACCATAACCCCACCACCGCGACGATGTCGGAAGGGCGGCGCCAGGCCCTGGCCGCCGTCATCCAGGCCCAGGGTCTGACGGTGGTGGAGGATGACGCCTATGGCGCGCTGGCGGCCACCCCCGGCACGCCGTTGGCGGCCTTGGCGCCCGCCCAGGTATGGCACGTGGCCACCCTGTCCAAATGCCTGACGCCGGCTCTGCGCACCGCCTATGTCGCCGCGCCCGACGCCATCCAGGCGGAACGGTTCGAGGGCGTGCTGCGTACCCAGACGCAGATGCCCTCGCCCTTGGCCGCCGGCCTGGCGGCGGATTGGATCCTGGACGGCACCGCCGCCACCCTGGCGGAGGCCATCCGGGCCGAGGCGGTGACGCGCCAGCGCCTGGCGGCGGAGCTGCTGCCCCCGGGCAGCTACCAGGCCCAGCCCGACAGCCTGCACCTGTGGCTCAATTTGCCACCCGATTGGACGCCTCACGCCTTCGTCCAGCGCGCCGCCCGCACCGGCCTTACCCTGGTGGCGGGCGACGCCTTCCTCTCATCCGACACCCCGGTGCCCGCCGCTGTGCGCCTGGCCCTGGGCGCTGCCCCCGACGCGGCGTCGCTGAAGGGGGCGCTGATCCGCGTGGCTGGCCTGCTGGCGGGACCCAGGGGCGGGGCGACAGGGGTGATCTGACTTCAGCCCATGGTGCGGCCGCCATCCACCACCAGCGACTGCCCCGTCATCATGGATGAGGCGCGAGAGGCCAGGAACAGCACGGCGCTGGCGATGTCCTCGCCTGACAGGGGGCGCTTCAGACATTGGGCGGCCAGGGTTTCGGCCAGGGCCTCGGGCGTCACCCACAGGCGCTGCTGCCGTTCCGTCATGACCCAGCCGGGCACCACGGTGTTGACGCGGATGCCGTCGGGGCCGAACTCGCGGGCCAGCGCCCGGGTCAGGCCCGTGACGCCGGCCTTGGCGGCGACATAGGCCGGGTATCCCGCCAGGCCCAAATTATGGGCGGTGGACCCCAGGTTGACGATGGCGCCGCCGCCGGCGCGCTTCATGCCCGGCGCCACCGTCTGGGCCAGGAAGAACTGCGGGCGCAGGTTGATGGCCAGGTTGTCGTCCCACTCCGCCACCGTCATGTCGGCGGTGGCGTGGCGGTCATCGCGGGCGGCGTTGTTGACCAGCACGTCGAAGGCGCCCATCTGCGCCTCCGCCTCGCGCACCTTGGCCTGCAGCGTCTCCACGTCGCGCAGGTCGCAGCGCAGGAACAGGGGGCGCTGGCCGGTCGCGGCCTCCACCGCCTGCACCAGGTTCATGGCCGACTGCTCACGCAGGGCGATGAAGGCGACGCGGCAGCCCTGGGCCGCGAAGGCGTAGGTGAGATAGGCGCCGATGCCCGACCCCCCGCCGCTGATCAGCACGGCCTTGCCCGCCAGATCGCCATAGACGGGATAAAGATGCTGGGTGACGCCTTCCGGGGCGCCGGGCGGCGGCTCTTCCGGTGTGTCGATGGGACCGGTGGCGGTCTGGTTGCTGTCTGGCATGGGGGCGCCTTCCTTACGCATTGGGCCCATGGGCGCCCATGGGGCGTCGGGTCACGGGCGGCCGGGTCAGGAAGGATAGTTAGAGCGGTCCCACCCGGGCCGCAATTCCCCATGCCACCAAATCCCCTTTACAGAGGCTATTTTTGTCCGATAAATCATACCAAGAACCGGAGGCTGGGCGCCGGCTCGTGGGCTCGGGCCGGCACGGTCACGATACCGCGAACCGCGCCGGAACCTCCTACCATAACGACATTGGGTGGGGAAACGGCGGGTGCGGGCGGCCACTGTTTGGCGCCATGCCATCAGCCGCCGCTGGCGACCGGTTGACTTGCATGCCCAGGCCACGACCAGGCCTGCGCCTTGAAGGGTCCGGCCAGCCATCACCCTACCCAGTGCCCAAGGACAGGGGCCGTTCCAGGCTCCGAGGTGGACGGTAGACGATGACCGACGACGGCAAGCGGACGTTACGCAGCGCGCACAGCTATGGAAAACTGGACCGCGACGGGTTCATCCACCGCAGCTGGATGAAGAACCAGGGCCTGCCCGGCGACGTGTTCGACGGCCGCCCCGTCATCGGCATCTGCAACACCTGGTCGGAACTGACCCCCTGCAATTCCCACCTGCGCGAGGTGGCGGAGCATGTGAAGCGTGGCGTGTGGGAGGCCGGCGGCCTGCCGGTAGAATTCCCCGCCATGTCGCTGGGCGAGACGCAGATGCGCCCCACCGCCATGCTGTTCCGCAACCTGCTGGCCATGGAGGTCGAGGAATCGATCCGCGGCAACCCCATCGACGGCGTGGTGCTGCTGGGCGGCTGCGACAAGACCACCCCCGGCCAGATCATGGGGGCGGCCAGCGTCGACCTACCCACCATGGTCATCTCCTCCGGTCCCATGCTGAACGGCAAGTACCGCGGCAAGGACATCGGCTCGGGCACCGACGTGTGGAAGTTCAGCGAGGCGGTGCGCGCCGGCGAGATGACGCTGAAGGACTTCATGGGGGCGGAGGCCGGCATGTCCCGCTCGCCCGGTACCTGCATGACCATGGGCACCGCCTCCACCATGGCCTGCCTGATCGAGGCCATGGGCCTGTCGCTGCCCTTCAACGGCACGCTGCCGGCCATGGATGCCCGCCGCCGCGCCATGGCGCATGAGACGGGCCGCCGCATCGTCGCCCTGGTGAAGGAAGACGTGAAGCCGTCGCGCATCCTGACCCGCGCCGCGTTCGAGAATGCCATCCGCGTGCATGCCGCCATCGGCGGGTCCACCAACGCCGTGATCCACCTGCTGGCCCTGGCCGGCCGGCTGGGCGTTGACTTGTCGCTGGAGGACTTCGACGCCTTGAGCGCCGACATCCCCCTGCTGGTGGACCTGCAGCCGTCCGGCCAGTACCTGATGGAGGATTTCCACTACGCCGGCGCGCTGCCGGGCCTGATGACCAAGATCAGGGACAAGCTGAACCTGGACGCCGTCACCGTCGGCGGCATGACCATCGGCGACATCGTGGCCGAGGGTGAGGTCTACAATGACGAGGTCATCCGCCCCATGGCCAACCCGGTGAAGCCCGTCTCGGGCATCTGGGTGCTGCGCGGCAACCTGGCGCCCGATGGCGCGGTGATGAAGCCCAACGCCGCCTCACCCGAGTTGCTGACCCATCGCGGCCGCGCCGTGGTGTTCGACACCATCGAGGATTTCAAGGCCCGCATCGACGATCCGGCGCTGGAAGTGGACGAAACCTCCATGCTGGTATTGCGCGGCTGTGGCCCGAAGGGGTATCCCGGCATGCCGGAAGTGGGCAACATGCCCCTGCCGCCCAAGCTGCTGGCCAAGGGGGTCAAGGACATGGTGCGCATCTCCGACGCCCGCATGAGCGGCACGGCCTTCGGCACCGTGGTGCTGCACGTGGCACCGGAATCCACCGCCGGCGGCCCGCTGGCCCTGGTGCGCACCGGCGATGAGATCGAGCTGAACGGCCCCAACCGCAGCCTGAGCCTGCTGGTGGATGAGGCCGAGCTGGCCCGCCGCCGGGCCGAACTGGCCGCCCAGCCCGCCGCCCCCGTCCCGGCGCGCGGCTACTACCGCCTGCATGTCGAGCATGTGATGCAGGCCGACAAGGGCTGCGACCTGGACTTCCTGGTGGGCGCCAGCGGCGACCGCGTCACGCGGGAGTCGCACTGACATGGCGGCACCCGTCTTCATCGCCGGCGACTGGGGCACCAGCAACCTGCGCCTGTCGCTGGTTGACGCGGACGGCGCCGTGCTGGACACCCGCACCGGCCCCGGGGCCGCCGCCGTGCCGGCGGGCGGCTTCCCGGACACGGTGCGCGGCTTGCTGGCCGACTGGGATGCCGCCCATGGCCGCCTGCCCCTGCTGCTGTGCGGCATGGTGGGGTCCACCCTCGGCTGGGTGGAGGTGCCCTACGCCGCCGCCCCGGCGGGGGCGGGGGAGATCGCCGGGCATCTGCACCGCATCGACCTGCCGTTCGAAGGTGAGGGGGGCCGGCCGGTCTATGTCGCGCCGGGCGTGAAGGGCACCAACCTGCAGGGGGCCCCCGACGTCATGCGGGGGGAGGAAACCCAGGTGCTGGGTGCCCTGATCACCCATCCGGATCTCGCCACCGGCGACCACCTGCTGTGCCTGCCCGGCACCCATTCCAAATGGGTGGACCTGTCGGACGGCCGCATCACCGGCTTCACCACCGCCATGTCGGGCGAGATCTACGCCCTCTTGTCCAAGCACAGCACCCTGGCGCGCGGGGCTGCCGACTGGGACGGCACGCCGGACGCCGGTTTCCACCAGGGCCTGGCCCGGGTGGCGGAGGCGGGCGCCGACGTCCTGCACCTGCTGTTCGAAACCCGCGCCCGGCAGATGGCGGGTCTGCTGAGTCCTAAGGACGCCTTGGGCTTCCTGTCCGGCCTGGTCATCGGCGGCGACGTGGCCGCCACGCTGGCCCGGCACCGGGCGCTGGGCAGGCCGGCGCCCACGCGGGTGGTCCTGGTCGGCGCCCCGGCGCTGAACACCCTATATACCCTGGCATTGGCCAGCCACGGCGTGACCGCCCTGGCGCTGAACGGCGCCGAGCAATCCACCGCCGGCCTGCTGGCCTATTTCCGCCGCCTCTGAAGGGCCGCCTGTGAAGGGCCCGCCTGTTAAGGAACGCGTCATGACCGAAGCCTGGTTGAAGCATATGCCCGTGGTGGCCATCCTGCGCGGGGTGACGCCCGATGAGGTGGTGGCCGTGGCCCGCACCCTGCACGACGCGGGCATCCGCGCCATCGAGGTGCCGCTGAACTCGCCGGAGCCGTTGCGCAGCATCGAGCGGCTGGTGCAGACCTTCGGCGACGATTGCCTGGTGGGGGCGGGCACCGTGCTGTCGCCGGACAAGGTGGACGCGGTGCGCGCTGTGGGCGGCCAGCTGATCGTGTCGCCCAACGTCGATGTCTCCGTCATCGCCCGCACCGTGGCGCTGGACATGGTGTCCATGCCCGGCTTCTCGACCGGGACCGAGGCCTTCGCCGCCATCGGCGCCGGCGCCCGCTACCTGAAGCTGTTCCCGGCCAGCAGCCACGCCCCAGGCCATGTGAAGGCGCTGAAGGCCGTGCTGCCGGCCGACGTCGCCGTCTACGCGGTGGGCGGTGTCACCGCCGCCAACCTGCAGCCTTGGGTGGACGCCGGCGTCACCGGATTCGGTTCCGGCGGCGACCTGTACAAGCCGGGCGTGGATCTGGGCCAGATGGCGGAACGCGCCGCCGGCCTGGTGGCCGCCGTGCGCGCCGCGCTGAAGCTTTCGTAAAGTCTGATACTGAGGACCCGCCACCGACCCTCGGTGGCGGTGGGACGCGGCCCGCGTCCGCCGGACGTTTCCGGCGACTGAGGGGGCCTTGAAAGGCCAAATAACATAAGGGGGGTACGCCGATGGGTTTGGCGACGCTTGATATCGCGGTGCTGGGGTTCTACGCCGTGTTCATTTTCCTGCTGGCCCAGTGGGTGTCGCGGGAAAAGGTCGGCCATGAGAAGAACGCCAAGGATTATTTCCTGGCCGGCCGCTCGCTGCCCTGGTGGGCCATCGGCGCCTCCCTCATCGCCGCCAACATCTCGGCGGAGCAGATCATCGGCATGGCGGGCTCGGGCTACGCCATCGGCCTCGCCATCTCCTGCTATGAATGGATGGCGGCGCTGACCCTGATCATCGTGGGCAAGTACTTCCTGCCCATCTTCCTGGAAAACCAGATCTACACCATGCCCCAGTTCCTGGAGCAGCGGTACGGTCCCAGCGTGCGCCTGACGCTGGCCGTGTTCTGGCTGGGCGTCTACGTCTTCGTCAACCTGGCCTCCATCCTGTGGCTGGGCTCCATCGCCGTGCACGCGGTGGCGGGGGTGGACCAGATGTACGCCCTGATCGCGCTCGGCCTGTTCGCCTGCGCCTATTCCCTCTTCGGCGGGCTGAAGGCGGTGGCGCTGACCGACATCGTGCAGGTGGGCCTGCTGGTCATGGGCGGGCTGATCATCAGTTACTTGGCCCTGAACCAGATCGCGGACGGCCAGGGCGTGGTGGCCGGCTTCCACCAGCTGGCGGCCAATGTGCCGGAGAAGTTCAAGCTGATCCTGACCAAGGACAGCCCCTTCTACAAGGACCTGCCCGGCATCTCCGTCCTGGTGGGCGGCCTGTGGGTCATGAACGTGTCCTACTGGGGCTTCAATCAGTACATCATCCAGCGCGCCCTGGCCGCCAAGTCGGTACGCGAGGCGCAGCGCGGCGTGGTGTTCGCGGCCTTCCTGAAGCTGCTGATGCCGGTCATCATCGTGCTGCCGGGCCTGGCCGCCGTGATGCTGATCCCCAACCTGCCGGTGCCCGACCAGGCCTACCCGGAACTGATGAAGATGCTGCCCACGGGCCTGAAGGGCCTGGTGTTCGCGGCCCTGGTCGCGGCCATCGTCGCGTCGCTGGCGTCCAAGATCAACAGCGTGGCCACCATCTTCACCCTGGACCTCTACGCCCACATCAAGACGAACGCGTCCCAGCACCATCTGGTGGCCGTAGGCCGCATCGTCAGCGTGGTGGCTGTGCTGATCGGCATCGTGGTGGCGAAGCCCTTGCTGGGCAACTTCGACCAGGCCTTCCAGTACATTCAGGAATTCACCGGCTTCTTCACGCCCGGCATCTGCGTCATCTTCCTGCTGGGCATGTTCTGGGCCCGCGCCAGCGCCGCCGGCGCCCTGACGGCCGCCATCGGGTCCGCCGTGCTGTCGCTGGCCTTCAAGATCTGGCTGCCGGAACTGCCCTTCATGGACCGCGTGGGCGTCGTGTTCCTGCTGTGCCTGGCCGGCGCGGTGCTGGTGTCGCTGGCGGCCCCGGCCGCCATCCCGGGCCAGATCAAGGTCAAGCTGAAGGGCATCGACTATTCCACCACCACCGGCTTCAACATCGCGGCCTTGGTGGTGCTGGTGGTCCTGTCCGCCCTCTACATCACCTGGTGGTAAAATGACGAACGCCCGTCCGCTGAACGCCCATCCGGTGCTCGATGCCCCGCTGGTCGCCACCTTCGCCCTGGGCAATACCCTGGGCGAAGGGGTCACCTGGGATGAACGTGACCAGTCGCTGTGGTGGACGGACATCCACGAACGCCGTCTGCACCGGCTCAACTGGGCCAGCCGCGCGGTGGAAACCTTCGCGGCCCCGGAACGCGTCTGCTCCTTCGGCCTGATCGAGGGTGACCCCGGCCGCCTGGTGGTGGCCTTCGAAAGCGGTTTCGCCCTGTTCACTCCGCGCACCGGCCACGTCGAATGGCTGGCGCGGCAGGACCTGCCCGCGGGCGTTCGCTTCAACGACGGCCGGGTGGACCGCCAGGGCCGCTTCTGGGCCGGCACGATGGTGGAGGATGAGGCGGCGCGGGCGGCCAAGTCGCTGGCCGGCGCGCTCTACCGCCTGGACGGGCGGGACCGGGCCACGCCCCTGGTGCATGGCGCCCTCATCTCCAACAGCCTGTGCTGGAGCCCGGACGGCACGCGCATGTACTACACCGACGGCCCCACCCGCCGGATTCGCGCCTTCGATTACGATCCGGCCACCGGCACGCCGTCGAATGAACGCGTTTTCGTGACGACGGAAGAGGGGGCCTACCCCGACGGCGCCAATATCGACGCCGCTGGCCACCTGTGGAGCGCGCAGTGGGGGGCGTCGCAGGTGGTGCGCTACGCCCCGGATGGAAGCGTGTCCGGCGCCATTCCCGTGCCCACGGCCCGCGTCAGCTGCGTCGCCTTCGGCGGCCCGGACCTGACCCTACTGTTCGTGACCACGGCGCGCGAAGGCATGACGGCGGCGGAGATCGCGGCCGATCCCAATGCCGGCACCCTGTTCGTATATGATATCGGTACCATCGGCGTGCGCGGCCTGGTCGATAGTGCGTTCAAATTGGCCTCGGCAGGGATATAAGTAGTTGTGAGGAATAATGTGGGGGAAGGGATGATTGCCAAGTTTCGCGGCCAAAACCTGACGTTCGCCATCGTCCAGGATCTGGGGGCCGCGATCGTTACCGGGACCTACAGCGCCGACAAGCCCTTCCCCATCGAGGCCGACCTCTGCAAGCATTACGGCGCCAGCCGCAGCGTGCTGCGCGAGGCGGTGAAGATGCTGACGGCCAAGGGTCTGCTGCGCGCCCGCCCCCGCCAGGGGACCTGGGTGGAGCCTGAGGAAAGCTGGAGCCTGCTGGACCCCGACGTCCTGCGCTGGATTCTGGAGCGCAAGTTCTCCCTGCCGCTGCTGGCCGAATTCACCGAGATCCGCCTGGCCGTGGAACCACTTGCCGCCCAGTTGGCCGCCGCCCGGGCGACACCGGCGGAGAAGGCCGCCATCAAGGTGGCCATCGACCGCATGTATGCGGCCGAGCGGGGGGAGGATGACCCCCTGACCACGGACATCAACTTCCACGTCGCCATCCTGAAGGCCAGCGGCAACCGCTTTTACCTGCAACTGCGGGAACTGATCGACACCGCCCTGCGTTTCAGCATCCGGCGCACCAACCAGTACAAGGGCGTGAGGCTTGCCAGCGTGGCCGACCACAACGCGGTGGCCGAGGCCATCCTCGCGGGCGATCCCCCCCGGGCGGAGGCCGCCATGCGCTACCTGATGCAAGAGGCGCTGGACCTGCTGTCGCAGGGCGAGGAGGCCGAGGGCAAGGCCGCGGCCTCGTGAGATCCCGTCTGAAAATCCGGAGTCTGCAGGATGCGTGAAGACGCCAGTCGTGAAAATGGCAGGCTGGCCATCGGGCTGATCGCCCATGACGGCAAGAAGCAGGCGATGGTCGATTGGGCCCTGGCCCATGCCGACTTCCTGCGGGCGGGCAAGATCTTCGCGACATCCTCCACCGGCACCCGGGTGGCGGAGGTCATCGACGGCCTGGACATGACCCGCCTGCGCAGCGGCCCCCTGGGCGGCGACCAGCAGATCGGCGCCAT
Source organism: Nitrospirillum amazonense (assembly GCF_007828035.1). Classification (GTDB taxonomy): domain Bacteria; phylum Pseudomonadota; class Alphaproteobacteria; order Azospirillales; family Azospirillaceae; genus Nitrospirillum; species Nitrospirillum amazonense. The sequence continues at coordinate 107,302 of NZ_VITV01000010.1, forward strand.
GATCGTCGAGGGTAAGCTCGACATCATGATCTTCTTCGTCGACCCGCTGGGCACCCTGCCGCACGACGTGGACGTGAAGGCCCTGCTGCGCCTGGCAACGCTGGCCGACCTGCCCTTCGCCTGCAACCCCGCCACCGCCAGCCTTCTGGTGGCGGCGATGGCGTGAAAAAAGGGCGGCCCATCAGGACCGCCCCTCTTTTGCCCGTGGTCCCGAGATTTACTTCGTCTTGTCCAGGGTCTTGGCCATTTCCAGATGCGAGGCGATGGTGGGTTCGGTCTTGGCGGCCCAGTCCTTGAGGGCCGCGTTGTCGCCGCCCTTGGCATAGCGCTGGAAGGCCGAGTCCGCGTCCTTGTGGGCACTCACCTGGTCCTCGCGGTACTGCTTCACGAAGTCGGCGCCGCTCAGGCCCTTCAGCTTGTCCAGCTTCTTCTGGTGGGCGTTGTCCAGTGCCGTGGGGATGGTCGCCTGCACGGTGCCGCCGGTGACGATGGTCTTCAGCTCCGTGGACGTCTTCTGGTGCGCCTGGATCATCTGGTTGGCGAAGGACTTGGTGGCCTCGTCACCCTTCTGCTGCGCCAGCTCGCTGGACTGGATTTCGAACATGTCGCTGATGGCGACTTCCTTCACGAAGTCCTCCGTGCGCGGGGTGACGCCTAGGACGGAATTGGCGCCGGTCTTCTCGCCCATGGACTTGGCCTTGTCGCCCACGGAATCCTGCGCCGACGCCTGGGTGGCGATGGCGGGGGTGAACAGCATCAGGCACAGGGCGGAGGCGGCGGCCGCCTTGCCGGTCAGGGTCCTCATGATGGCAACTCCTCATGACGGGGATGGGTCGGGCGGTCCGGGTGGGCCGCCCACAACCCCAGCAGAAGTGCCAAGGCGGCTGTTCGGTTCCGCCGGTCGCGGTTATTGCGCCGGCGGTCCCCCGCCTCCTATGGTGGCAACCCGCCGCTGGCGGGTGATGAGTGAGAGATGGGGGACGGAGTTGGCCCAGGTGGTCATTCTTGCGGGCGACGGCGACACTCCCGCCCTGACCGACATCGCCGGTACGCCCTTGCTGGGCCGGCAGCTGGCGATGATCGCCCGGTCCGCCCTGCGCGACGTGCTGGTGCTGAGCGGTTCGGCCGCCGTCGCCCAGTACTGCGGCGATGGCGCCCGCTGGGGCCTGGCGGTGCGGGCGGCTCCCAGGGCGGGGGAGGCGGCCGGGGAGGCCGGGACCATGGTGGTCCTGCCTGGCGACGTCCTGCTGGACGTGGACCTGGATCGCCTGCTGGACCATCACCGCGGCCAGGGTGCTGACGCCACCCTGCTGCTGCGGGCCAGCGACAATATGGCGGACGCCGACCTGGTCGACAGGGCGGAGGATGGCCGGGTGCTGGGCGTTCATGCCCCGCCGCACGTGGATGATTTCCATAACCAGGCATGGCCAGGCCCTTACGTCGTGGCGTGGTCGGCGCTGGCCGGTGGCGACCTGCGGGGCCGGCCGCTTGTGGATCGCCTGTTGCGGGCGGGCCGCCCGGTGCAGAGCTATCTCAGCCCGGAATATGTTCGCCGCGTCGGCTCGGCCGGCGACCTGGATCAGGCGCGGGCGGACGTGGCCGCCGGTCTGCCCGACCGCCTGTCGCTGCGCTCACCCCAGCCCGCCGTGTTCCTGGACCGCGACGGCGTGCTGAACGTGGAGAAGGGCAGCGTCAACAGTGTGGCGGCGCTGGACCTGATTCCCGGTGCCGCGCCGGCCTTGGCGCGGCTGAACCGGGCGGGGTTCCGCACCCCGGTGGTGACCAACCAGGCGGCGGTGGCGCGGGGCCTGTGCAGCCTGGAAACGCTGGACGCCATCCACGCCCGCCTGGAAACCGGCTTGGGTGCCGATGGGGCCTACGTCGATCGGATCTATTTCTGCCCGCATCATCCCGACCCCACCCTGCCCGGGGGGGTGCCGTCGCTGCTGGTCCGTTGTGATTGCCGCAAGCCCAAGCCGGGCATGGTCCACGCGGCGGCGGCCGACCTGAACATCGACATCGCGCGGTCGTGGGTGGTCGGCGACAGCTCCAGCGACATGGGCCTGGCGCGGACCTGCGGCATGGGCGGCATCCTGGTGCGCGACGGTCATGGCGGGCGCGACGGCAAAAGCCCGGCACAGCCGCACGTCGTTGTCGACGACCTGGCCGATGCCGTGCGCTTCATCCTGGATGTCTGGCCGGGGCTGTCGGCGCATCTCGACGGCCTGGCCGCCGGTATTGGGCCGGGCGATGTGGTGCTGGTCGGCGGCCTTGCCCGCGCGGGCAAGAGCCTGCTGGCGCAGTGCCTGTCCTTGCGCCTGGGTCAGCGGGGCCGCCGGGCCGTGGTGCTGGGCCTGGACAGTTGGCTGAAATCCCACGACCGGCGGGGCGTGGGTGTCCTGGGCCGCTATGATTTGGAGGCGGCGGGCCAGGCGCTGGCCGCCGTGACGAACCGGGGCACGGCCATCACCCCGCCGCGCTATGACGTGCTGACCCAGACCAGCCACCCCGGCCGCGAGGAGGTTGTGCTGGGGCCGGACGACATCCTGATCGTCGAGGGCGTGCCCGCGCTGACACAGCCCGCCTGGCGGGCCCTGGCCACGCGCCGCCTGTACGTCGCCACGGACGAGGCGGGCCGACGGGCGCGCTTTCACGCGGAATACCGGCGCCGGGGCTGGTCGGATGATCGTATCGAGTCGACCTATGAGGACCGCTTGCGGGATGAGCGGCCCATCGTCCTTGCCAGCAAAGGTTACGCCGACGTGGAAACCAGCCTGGACGGCCTGCTGGACTGACGCCGCCGGCACGGGGGCGCGGCGTATCAAAAATTTCGCCGTTCAAATTATTAAAGAAACAATGCAAGATTTTTACATATGAATTGAAGGGCTAAGCTAAGATTTGGCCCATGCCAACATGCCTGCGCGGGGCGGGCCAACAAGATGGGGTTTGATGTCCGTGAAGTCTTCCGTCCTGTCCCTGGCCGCCGTGCTGGCGGCCGGTACCGCCCTGATGAGCCCGCTGTCGGCCGTGCCGGTCCGGGCTGATGAGGTTCTGCCGCAGCCGTATCCCGCCGCGGCCCCCATACCCGAGCCGCAGGACGTGGCCTATCCCGGCACCATCCGGCTGCAGGTCGATGCCACCGATACCGAGCGTCGCATTTTTTGGGTGAAGGAATCGGTGCCGGTGAAGGGCCCCGGCCCCATGACCCTGCTGTACCCGAAGTGGCTGCCCGGCAACCACTCCCCCACCGGGGCCATCGACAAGCTGGCCGGCCTGATCATCCATGCCAAGGGTGGGGCCGCCGACGGCCAGCGGGTGGAATGGGAACGCGACCCGGTGGAGGTCTATGGCTTCCACGTCGACGTGCCCAAGGGTGCCACGTCGCTGGAGATGGAATTCCAGTTCGTCTCCCCCACCGCCGACAACCAGGGGCGCATCGTCATGACGCCCGACATGACGAACGTGCAGTGGAACGCGGTGGCCCTCTATCCCGCCGGCTACTTCACCCGCCGCATCCCGGTGGAGGCCAGCGTGAAGCTGCCGGAGGGCTGGGGCTTCGGTACCGCCCTGGACGTGGCCAAGGAGGCGGGCAAGGACGGCGTCACCACCTTCAAGACCGTGCCCTTCGAAACCCTGGTGGACAGCCCCATGTTCGCCGGCCGCTACTACCGCCGGCTGGACCTGGACCCGGGCGGGCGCTCACCCATGCACCTGAACATCGTCGCCGACCGGCCTGAGTTGCTGGAGGCGACGCCCGACCAGATCGCCTTCCACCGCAACCTGGTGGTCCAGGCGGACAAGCTGTTCGGCGCCCGCCATTACGACCATTACGAGATGCTGCTGGCGCTCAGCGACAAGCTGGGCCACATCGGCCTGGAACATCACCGCTCCAGCGAGAACGGCACCACGCCGACGTACTTCACCGACTGGAACAAGTCGGCGGGGCATGAACTGCTGTCGCACGAATACACCCATTCCTGGAATGGCAAGTACCGCCGCCCGGCGGACCTTTGGACGCCCAATTTCAACGTGCCCATGCGCGACAGCGGCCTGTGGGTGTATGAGGGCCAGACGCAGTTCTGGGGCTGGGTGCTGGCCGCGCGCGCCGGCCTGACCACCCGGCAGCAGGCGCTGGACAACCTGGCCGGCGTGGCCGCAACGCTGGAAACCCGCGCGGGCCGTGCCTGGCGCGACCTGGCCGACACCACCAATGGCCCCACCGTCGCCATGCGCCGCCCGGCGCCGTGGATCAGCTGGCAGCGCGCCGAGGATTACTACATCGAAGGCCAGCTGATCTGGCTGGACGCCGACAGCCTGATCCGCGAGCGGTCGGCCGGCAAGCGCAGCCTGGATGATTTCGCCAAGGCCTTCTTCGGCATCAACGACGGCAGCTACGTTCCGGCCACTTACACCTTCGACGATGTGGTCAAGACGCTGAACCAGGTGGAGCCCTATGACTGGGCGACCTTCCTGCGCACCCGCTTGGACACCCACCAGTCAGCCCCCATGGATGGCCTGGCGCGGGGCGGCTACAAGCTGGTCTACACCGACCAGCCGCTGTCCGAGGCCAGCCGCGCCAACGAGGCGCCGGGTTCCCTGAACCTGACCTATTCCCTGGGCTTGGCCCTGGACAAGGCCGGCATGCTGACCAGCGTCCAGTGGAACGGCCCGGCCTTTAAGACGGGCCTGACCGTGGGAACCAGCGTGGTGGCGGTCAACGGCGTCGCCTACGACGCCGACCGCATGAAGGCGGCGGTGACGGCGGCCAAGGGCCAGGGCCCGGCGGTGGAACTGATCGTGAAGAACGGCGACCGCTATCGCACCGTGCGCATCGACTACCACGACGGCCTGCGCTATCCGCACCTGGAACGGGTGGAGGGCACGCCGGCGCGCCTGGATGATTTGCTGACCCCGCGCAGCTGATGGAACTGCCACCCCCGGCCCTGCGCGGGCCGGGGGTGTGCGCAATAAAATGTCCAGGACGGTGGACTTCTGCGCAATGCAGGCCCCAGGTTCCGGTGGTGGACATGGAACAAAATTATCCTATGGTGGCAACGCAAAATTTTCTGATTCAAATTTTTTGACCGGCCCCAACGCATCATGCGGGTGCGGGGGGCATGCGCGGGTGGGGCCCCGGCAGACGGTGCGCGTGCGAATAAAGGGCCGGGACCGATCCAACGGTTGCGGAATGGGGCCTAGCGTTTCAGGAGGAGGTGGGGGCGGCCGGGTATCTCCTGGTGTCGGCCCGTTGAGGAAGGTCGAGGAGTCCCAATGCAGATTTTGAGTACCCGGGCCAAAAAGCCGTCCATGCCTATCGGGGAGCAAATCCGCAAGCGTCGCAAGGACATGGGCCTGACGCTGCAGCAGCTGGCCGATCGCTCCGGCCTGTCGGCGCCGTTCATCAGCCAGGCGGAGCGCAACCTCAGCGTCCCCTCGCTGGTGTCCTTGCTGGCGCTGGCTGAGGCGCTGGAGGTCGACATCTCCTTTTTCATGCAGGTGCCCAACACCGGCACCATCGTGCACCGCGCCGCCAAGCCCAACATCATCGAGGTGGACAGCCCCGTCCAGTACATCGACCTGGCGTCGGACCTGGATGACCGCAAGCTGGACATCATCCTGATGAGGATCCCGCCGGGCCACACCTTCCCGGTGGACACCCGTAACGGCGAACACTTCCGCTACGTCCTGTCAGGTGAGCTGTACGCCACGGCCGGCAACACCCGCACCACCCTGAAGGCCGGCGACAGCATGCATTTCGATGCCCGCATGAAGCACACGGTGGAAAACCGCACGGACCAGGAAGCGGTGCTGCTGTACGTCGGCACGCCCAGCGTCTTCAAGAAGGCCCAGCGGGCGAAGTAAGCCCGGCTTGGCCTGGACGGCGGGCGCGATGTAGGGTGGCGCCGGCAGTATCAGGCATCAAGAAAGACGGGACATGGCGGCAGTGCGTCCGGAGGCAGGCGGATCCGGCTGGGAATTCTGGGTCGATCGCGGCGGCACCTTCACCGATGTCGTCGCCCGCCGGCCCGACGGCCGGCTGCTGACCGCCAAGCTGCTGTCGGAAAATCCTGAGCAATACCAGGATGCGGCGGTCGCCGGCATCCGCGCCCTGCTGGCGGACCATTCCGACTTCCCCGCCGACATCGATGCTGTGAAGATCGGCACCACCGTCGCCACCAACGCCCTGCTGGAGCGCAAGGGCGAGCCCCTGGTGCTGGCCATCACCCGGGGCCATGCCGATGCCTTGCGCATCGGCTATCAGGCGCGCCCGCGCCTGTTCGACCGTCACATCAGCCTGCCCGATGCCCTCTACACCCGCGTGGTCGAGGTGGCGGAGCGGGTGGACGCCGACGGCGCCATCCTGACGCCCCTGGATGAGCAGGCGACCCGCCGTGACCTGCGGGCCGCCTATGACGCCGGCTATCGCGCCGTGGCCATCGTGCTGATGCACGGCTACCGCTTCGACGATCATGAAAGGCGTGTGGCCGCCATCGCCCGCGCCATCGGCTACACCCAGGTGTCGGTCAGCCATGAGACCAGCCGGCTGATCAAGCTGGTGCGCCGGGGCGACACCACGGTGGTGGACGCCTATCTGTCGCCGGTGCTGCGACGCTACGTCGACCAGGTATCGGGCGCGCTGAAGGACGATGAGGGTGATACACGGCTGCTGTTCATGCAGTCGAACGGCGGCTTGGTGGACGCGCGGCTTTTCCAGGGCAAGGACGCCGTGCTGTCCGGCCCGGCCGGCGGCATCGTTGGCATGGTCAGCACGGCGGTGGAGGCCGGGTTCGACAGGGTCATCGGCTTCGACATGGGCGGCACCTCCACGGATGTGTCCCACTACGCCGGCACGTACGAACGCACGTATGAGACCATGGTGGCCGGTGTGCGCCTGTGCGCGCCCATGATGAACATCCACACCGTGGCGGCCGGTGGCGGCAGCGTCTGCACCTTTGACGGTTCGCGCTTCCGCGTCGGCCCGGAATCGGCGGGGGCGGTGCCCGGCCCCATCTGCTACCGCCGGGGCGGGCCCCTGGCCGTCACCGACTGCAACCTGATGCTGGGCAAGATCCAGCCGGCCTTCTTCCCCCACGTCTTCGGGCCCGGCGCCGACCAGCCGCTGGACCTGGACGCCGTCGCGGCCCGTTTCCACGCCTTGGCCGCCGAGGTCAAGGCGGCCACGGGGGAGGAACGCACGCCCTATCAGCTGGCGGAAGGGTTCATCACCATCGCGGTGGAGAAGATGGCCAAGGCCATCAAGGAAATTTCCGTCCAGCGTGGCTATGACGTGGCCCAGTACACGCTGGCCTGCTTCGGCGGCGCCGGGGGGCAGCACGCCTGCCTGGTGGCCGACGCCCTGGGTATGAAGCGGGTGATGATCCATCCCTTCGCCGGGGTGCTGTCGGCCTATGGCATGGGCCTGGCCGACCTCCGCGTCATCCGCGACCGCACGGTGGAACAGCCGCTGTCGGCGGGCCTGGATCTCACCACACCGGCCGACGCCCTGGCGCGGGAGGCCAAGGCGGCGCTGACCGCCCAGGATGTGCCCGTCGCGCAGGTGGAGGTCGAACTGACCGCCCGGCTGAAGTACGCCGGCACCGACACCAGCCTGGCCGTGCCATTCGGGGACGCCGCGGCATTGGCCGCCGCCTTCGCCGACGCCCACCAGCGCCGCTTCGGCTTCACCGCCCCGGGCAAGGCCGTGGTGGTGGAGGCCCTGGCGGCCGAGGCCATCGGCCATCCCGGCCGGGGCAGCATCACGGCCGCGGCGGGGGACGCGGCCACCGGCGCACCACGGCCCTTGGCCGAGGTCCGCACCTATATGGCGGGTGCCGAGGCCGGCACTCCTGTCTATGACCGCGCCGACCTGGCGCCCGGTCATGAGGTGAACGGCCCCGCCCTGATCCGCGAAGCCACGGCCACCACGGTGATCGAGCCCGGCTGGCGCGCCCGGGTGGACGGCCATGCCAACCTGGTCTTGGAACGGGTGGTGGCCCTGGCGCCCCGCACCGCCATCGGCACCACCGTGGATCCGGTGATGCTGGAGGTGTTCAACAACCTGTTCACGGCGGTGGCGGAGCAGATGGGCTACGCCCTGCAGAACACCGCCTATTCGGTCAACATCAAGGAACGGCTGGATTTCTCCTGCGCCCTGTTCGACCGTAACGGCGGGCTGATCGCCAACGCCCCGCACATGCCGGTGCACCTGGGCTCCATGGGTGACAGCGTGCGGGCCATCGTCGAGGCGCGGTCCAAGGATGGCCGGGGCATGCGGCCCGGCGACGTCTACATGCTGAACGCGCCTTACAACGGCGGCACCCACCTGCCCGACGTCACCGTGGTCATGCCGGTGTTCGACAACGACGGCAGCCTGCTGGTCTTCGTCGCCGCGCGGGGCCACCAGGGCGACATCGGCGGAATCACGCCCGGCTCCATGCCACCCGACAGCCGCACCGTGGAGGATGAGGGCGTGCTGATCGACAATTTCCTGCTGGTGGAGGGCGGCCGGTTTTTGGAGGAAGAGACGCGGGCCCTGCTGGCGAGCGGCCGCTATCCCGCCCGCAATCCCGACCAGAACATCGGCGACCTGCGCGCCCAGGTGGCCGCCTGCGCCAAGGGGGCGGAGGAGATGGCCGGGATGGTGGCGCAGTTCGGCCGCGACGTGGTCGAGGCCTACATGGCCCACATGCAGGACAACGCCGAGGAGGCGGTGCGCCGCGTCATCGACGTGCTGAAGGACGGCACCTTCCGCTATGAGATGGACAACGGCGCCGTCATTCAGGTGGCCGTCACCGTGGACCGGCGGGCGCGCCGGGCGGTGGTGGACTTCACCGGCACCAGTCCGCAGCTGGAGACCAACTTCAACGCGCCGCTCAGCGTTTGCCGCGCCGCCGTGCTCTACGTCTTCCGGACCCTGGTGGATGACGAGATCCCGATGAACGAGGGATGCCTGAAGCCCATCGTGCTCAAGGTCCCGGCTGGCTGCCTGCTGAACCCCGCCTATCCGGCGGCGGTGGTGGCCGGGAATGTGGAGACCAGCCAGGTGGTGGTGGACGCGCTCTACGGGGCGCTGGGCGTCATGGCCGGTGCCCAGGGCACCATGAACAACTTCACCTTCGGCGACGACGCCCGCCAATATTACGAGACCATCTGCGGCGGCTCCGGCGCCGGGGCCGATTTCGACGGCACCAGTGCGGTGCAGACGCACATGACCAACAGCCGCCTGACCGATCCCGAGGTGATGGAGGTGCGCTACCCGGTGCTGGTGGAACGCTTCGGCATCCGCCGCGGCTCCGGCGGGGCCGGGCGCCATCGCGGCGGTGATGGGGTGGAGCGGCTGATCCGCTTCCGTGCGCCCATGACCGCCGCCATCCTGTCCAACCGCCGCCGCGTGCCGCCCTTCGGCCTGGCTGGCGGCGAGGCGGGGGCGCCGGGGGTGACGGAGGTGCACCGGGCCGACGGCACGGTCCAGGTGCTGGCCGCCACCGATACCGTCGCCATGAACCCCGGTGACGCCATCCTGGTCAAGACACCGGGCGGTGGCGGCTATGGCAAGGCGGGCGAGGGCGACGCCTGATGCTCAGCCTGGTCGGCATCGCCATCGTCGCCGCCGGCTTCGCCGCCCGCCTGAACCCGCTGCTGGTCGCGGTGGCGGCGGCCTTCGGCACCGGCCTTGCCGCGGGCATGGGCGTGCTGGAGATCGTCGCCGCCTTCGGCCGCCTGTTCAATGCCAACCGCTACATCTGCCTGGTCTACCTGTTCCTGCCCCTGATCGGCCTGCTGGAACGCCTGGGCATCCAGGTGCAGGCGCAGCGCCTGATCGGCGGCCTGAAGGCCGCGACGGTGGGGCGCACCTATCTGGTGTTCTTCATCCTGCGGCAGGTGCTGGCGGCCCTGGGCGCCAAGGATCTCAGCGGCCATGCCCAGACGGTGCGCCCCGTGCTGGCGCCCATGGGCGAGGCGGTGGCGGAGGAAAACCTGGGCCGCCCCCTGGCCCCGGCGGAGCGCACGCTGGTGCGGGCCCACGCGGCGGCGGCGGAGAACATCGCCCTGTTCTTCAGCGAGGACATCTTCGTCGCCATCGGCTCCGTCATCCTGATCAAGGGCTACCTGGCCGCCAACGGCATCGAGGTCAGCCCCTTGGACGTTTCGGTCTGGGCCATCCCCACCGCCCTCGTGGCCGTGGTGATCCACGGCGCCCGCCTGCTGCTGCTGGACCGCCGGCTGAAAGCTGGAAAAGGGGCGGTGGCGTCATGATCGGCATCAGCGTCGCCTATGACCTGGCCGGTCTGATGTTCGCCGCCATCGCCTGGCGCTCGGCGCGTGATGCCGGCAATCCCCGGCGCCTCGGCGCCAGCCTGTTCTGGGCCCTGCTGGCGCTCAGCTTTTTGGCCGGCGATTACCTGGGGGATCTGGGCAACGGCACCCTGGTTCTGGCCTTGGCCATCCTGGGTGGCTTCGGCCTCATGGGCCGGGGGACGGAGGCGGAGGCGCCAAGGGCGGAACGGGAGGCGCAGGCTCGGCACTGGGGCTATTGGCTGTTTCCCGTCCTGTTCCTGCCGCCCGTCATCGCCCTGGCGGGCACGATCTGGGGCCCGGCCCTGACCTGGAACGGCCGGCCGCTGGTGGACCCCAAGCAGGGCACGCTGATCTGGCTGGCGCTGGGCATCGTGGCGGCGCTGGCGGCGACGGTCCTGTACACCCGGCAGCGTTTGGGCACCCCCCTGCGTGACGCCCGGCGCCTCGTGGAACTGGTGGGCTGGGCCGCCATCCTGCCGCAGGTGCTGGCGGCCCTGGGCGGCATCTTCGCGCTGGCCAAGGTGGGTGACGCCGTCGCCGCGCTGGTGGGCCAGTACCTTACCCTGGACCACCGCTTCCCCTTGGTCTGCGCCTACACCGGCGGCATGGCGCTGCTGACCATCCTGATGGGCAACGCCTTCGCCGCCTTTCCGGTCATGACCTCGGGCATCGCCCTGCCGCTGTTGGTGGGCCGCTTCGGCGGCGACCCGGCCGTCATCTCCGCCATCGGCATGCTGTCGGGCTTCTGCGGCACGCTGATGACGCCCATGGCCGCCAATTTCAACATCGTCCCGGCCGCCCTGCTGGAGTTGCCGGACCGCAACGCGGTCATCCGGGCGCAGGTGCCGACGGCCCTGCTGGTCCTGGTGGCCAACACCCTGCTGATCCAAATCCTGGGTTTCCCCAAATGACCGATTCCGCTTTTCCCGGCCTCAGCGAGGCCCACGCTGTCCGGTTCGCCGAGATCGCGCTGGGCCACGTCACCCGTGAATACCCCAATGTCATCACCCATTTTCTGAACGGGCCGGAGGACGCGCGGACGCCGCGTGCCATGCACCCCATCTTCTTTGGCAGCCTGGACTGGCATTCCTGCGTCCATGGCCACTGGCTGCTGGCCCGCACCCTGCGGCTGTTTCCCGGCAGCCCGGTGGCCGACCGCATCCGCGCCCTGTTCGCCGACAGCTACACCCCGGAAAAGGTCGCGGGCGAACTGGCCTATTTCCAGCGGCCCAACACCGGCACCTTCGAACGGCCCTACGGCTGGGCCTGGTACCTGCTGCTGGCGGCCGAGCTGCGGCGCACCGGCATGGGCGCCGTGGGGACGGCCTGGGCCACGGCGCTGGCGCCCCTGACGGCGGAGATCGTGGGCCGGCTGAAGGCCTATCTGCCCAAGGCGACGTACCCGGTGCGCACCGGCCTGCACATCAACACCGCCTTTGCCCTGACCCTGTCCATGGCCTATGCCCGTCGCCGGGGCGACGACGGTCTGGCCGACCTGATCGCCCAAACGGCTCGGGCCTGGTACGGCGGTGATGCCGATGCCCAGGTGTGGGAACCGTCGGGTACCGATTTCCTGTCGCCGGTGCTGACCGCCGCCGTCGCCATGGCGGCCGTGCTGCCGCGTGCGGAGTTCCGCGCCTGGTTCGCCCGCCTGCTGCCCGGCGTGGCGGATGGCCAACCACGCACCCTGTTCACCCCGGCCACGGTCAGCGACCGCAGCGACGGCACCATCGCGCACCTGGATGGCCTGAACCTCAGCCGCGCCTGGTGCTGGCGTGCCATCGCCGCCCAGCTGGACCCGGCCGATCCGGTGGCGGTGCAGGCGCGGGCGGCGGCCGACGTGCACCTGGCCGATGCCCTGCCGCACCTGGAATCCGACTATATGGGCGAACATTGGCTGGCCAGCTTCGCCGTGCTGGCGCTGGATGGGGTGTGACGGTGACAGCTTGGATGAGGGAGGGGTGAGATGGGGCGGCGCGCGATCCTGCTGGACGGTGGCATGGGACGGGAATTGCAGCGCATGGGCGCGCCCTTCCGCCAGCCGGAATGGTCGGCCCTGGCGCTGATCGAGGCGCCTGATTATGTGCGCCGGGCCCATGACGCCTTCCTGGATGCCGGCGCCGATATCGTCACCAGCAACAGCTATGCCCTGGTGCCCTTCCATATCGGGGAGGAAAGGTTCGCCGCGCAGGGCGGGGCCCTGGCCTCCCTTGCCGGACGGCTGGCCCGACAGGCGGCGGACGCCAAGGCCGGCGCCCGCGTCGCCGGATCCCTGCCGCCGCTGTTCGGTTCCTACCGCGCCGACCTGTTCGATGCGGCCCGTGCGGCGGATCTGCTGGCCCCGTTGGTAGATGGCCTGGCGCCGCATGTCGACCTTTGGCTGGCGGAAACCCAAAGCGCGGTGGCGGAGGTGCGGGCTGTGCGCGCGGCCTTGGAGGGCGCCTTGGGGAAGGGTGAGGCCAAGCCGCTGTGGCTGTCCTTCACGCTGGAGGATGAGGCGGCCGATGCGGCCATCCATCCCCGCCTGCGCGGGGGCGAGTCGGTAACCCATGCCACCGAGGCGGCGCTGGCCCTGGGGGCCGCGGCCCTGCTGTTCAATTGCAGCCAGCCCGAGGTCATGGGGCCGGCGCTGGTCGCGGCCCGGGCCGCCGCCGCCGGCGCGCCATTGCCCTTGGGCGTGTACGCCAACGCCTTCCCCCCGCAGCCCAAGGAAGCCACCGCCAACGACGGCCTGGATGAGCTGCGCGCCGACCTGACGCCCGCCAGCTACCTGGACTGGGCACGGCGCTGGGTGGATGCCGGCGCCGCCATCGTCGGGGGCTGTTGCGGCATCGGGCCCGATCATATCCGCGCCCTGGCGGCGGCTTTGCCGTGAGGGGTGCCGAGTCCGCCGCCCTTAGGGACCGCCTGCTGGGGTGGGGCGCCCCCTGGCTGTTCATCCTCATCTGGTCCACCGGCTTCCTGGTGGGGCGGGCGGTGCTGCCCTATGCCGACGTGCAACTGTTCCTGGTGGCGCGCTTCGGCCTGACGGCGCTGCTCTTCACCGGTGCCACGCTGACGGCTGGCGTTTCCTGGCCGCGTGGCCGGGCGGCGCGCCTGCACCTGCTGGCCGGCGCCCTGATGCAGGGCGTCTATATCGGCTTCTCCTACTGGGCCATCGCCCAGGGGCTAGCCGCCGGCATCATGGCGCTGATGGGTGCCTTGCAGCCCCTGTTCACCGCCCTCATCACCACCCTGGTGTTCCGTCAGCGGCTCAGCCGCCTGGCCTGGCTGGGCTTGGCCATCGGCTTCGCCGGCGTCGCCTGCGTGCTGGCGCCGAAGCTGGCCCTGCACGCGGCGGCCGGGGCGGGGTCGGGTGGTTTGCCGCCGCTGGGCGCCGCCCTGGCCGTGCTCAGCGTCCTGTCCATCACCATCGGCACCCTGCTGCAGAAATCCTCCGTGGCCGGGGATGACCTGCGCCCGGCCGGCGCGCTGCAGAACCTGGGCGCCCTGGGCGTGGTCTGCCTGCTGTTCCTGACCGTGGGCACGCCGCACTGGGATCCGCATCCGGTGTTGTGGACGGCGCTGGCCTGGGCTGTCCTGGGGCCCTCGGTCATCGGCATCTCCCTGCTGGTGTGGATGGTGCGCCATGGCGAGGCCACGCGCGCCACGGCGCTGCTGCTGCTGGTCCCGCCGCTGGCGGCGCTGGAGGCCTTCTTCCTGTTCCACGAAACACTGACGCCGCTGCAACTGGCCGGCTTCGCCTTGGCCCTGGGCGGCGTCGGCCTGACCCGCCGGGGATGAGGGGTGCGGCCGGTTGCCCTCCGCCACGGGCGGTGTGCTAAGCTGCGCGGATCATCTGTGGCCTGTTGTTTGATCTGGGATGGGGAAGCCATGAGCCGCTTCGTCGGTTTGAGTTCCACGGTGGAAGGCCTGGCGGGGGGCCGGGTCATGGTCATCGGCGATGTCATGCTGGACCGTTTCGTGCGCGGCAAGGTGGGGCGCATTTCGCCGGAGGCGCCGGTGCCCGTGCTGCGCAACGCGCATGAGGACGTGATGCTGGGCGGTGCGGGCAACGTGGTGCGCAACATCACGGCGCTAGGCGGCCACGTGGTGTTCGGCGGCGTCATCGGTGGCGATGCCGCTGGCGTGCGCGTCAGTCAGCTGGTGGCGGCCGACGCGCAGGTCGCCTCCATCCTACAGGTGGATCCCCGGCGCCGCACCTCGGAAAAGACGCGCTTCGTGGCCGATGGCCACCACCTGCTGCGCTCCGACTGGGACAGTGAGGAGGCGGTGGCGGAGGATACGCACCGCGGCCTGGTGACGGCCATGGCCGCGCACCTGTCCGGCGTCGACGTCGTCATCCTGTCCGACTACGGCAAGGGCGTGTTCACGCCGCCGGTGCTGAAGGAGCTGATCGCCCTGGCGCGCGAGGCCGGCAAGCCGGTGATCGTCGATCCCAAGAGCGCCGACTATTCCATCTATCGCGGCGCCACCCTGGTCACGCCCAACCGGGCGGAACTGGCGCTGGCCGTGGGGCACAATCCCAGGACCACGGAAGAGATCGTGGGCGCCGCCGCCACCCTGATGCGCGACCATGGCATCGAGGGCATGCTGGTTACCCGCAGTGAGGAGGGCATGACCCTGGTCCGGGGCGACGGCACGTCCCTGAACGTGCAGGCCGAGGCCAAGGAGGTCTTTGACGTTTCCGGTGCCGGCGACACCGTGGTGTCCGTCATCGCCACCGCGCTGGCGACGGGGGCGGACATCGCCGAGGCGGTGGAACTGGCCAACGTCGCCGCCGGCCTGGTGGTGGCCAAGGTGGGCACGGCCGTGGTCAGCCCGGCGGAACTGCTGCACGCCCTGGCCGAACAGGACGACCGCCAGAACCTGTCCAAGGTGCTGGGCGGGGCGGAACTGCGGGAGCAGATCGCCCGCTGGCGCCGCCGGGGCCTGAAGGTGGGCTTTACCAACGGCTGCTTCGACCTGATCCATCCCGGCCATGTCCAGCTGCTGGCCGCCGCGCGCGCCACCTGCGACCGCCTGATCGTCGGCCTCAACTCCGACGCGTCGGTGCGCCGCCTGAAGGGGCCCGAGCGGCCCATCCAGGACGAGCGGTCGCGGGCCATCGTGCTGGCGGCTTTCGGCTCGGTCGACGCCGTCGCCCTGTTCGAGGACGACACGCCCCTGGCGCTGATCACCGAGGTGATGCCCGACGTGCTGATCAAGGGTGCCGATTACACCATCGACCAGGTGGTGGGCGCCGACGTCGTCCAGGCCCACGGCGGCCGCGTGGCCCTGGTGGAGCTGGTGCCCAACCAAAGCACCACCGGCATCGCCAAGCGCATCCGCGTGACGGGCTGACCCGGTCGCCCCTCTGGCGTGCGTTGGGGCGGCTTGCCCCGGGGGACGTGGCCCCCTATCAAGGCCGTGTCGGCCTCGACACCAGGGTCCGGCACGGATTTTTACGGGAAGCAGCAGTCCATGATCATCGTGACCGGCGGCGCCGGCTTCATCGGGTCCAATCTGGTGGCCGGCCTGGAACAGCGGGGCCTGGGCCCCCTCGTCGTGGTCGATCGGCTGCGCCAGGGGGACAAGTGGCGCAACATCGCCAAGCGCAACCTGCATGACTTGGTCACGCCGGAACAGCTGCCGGAATTCCTGGAGCGCCACGGCGACGCGGTAAAGGTCATCTTCCACATGGGCGCCATATCGGCCACCACCGAGACGGATGCAGACCGGGTGGTGGAGAACAACTTCCGGCTGACGCTGGACCTTTGGTCGTGGTGCGCCGTCACGGGCGTGCGGCTTATCTACGCCTCCTCCGCCGCGACATACGGCGACGGCGCCCAGGGATTTGACGATGATTCCTCGGCCGGGGCGCTGGCGCGTCTGCGGCCGCTGAACCCCTATGGTTGGTCCAAGCACCTGCTGGACCGCCGGGTGCGCGCCGCCCTGGACCAAGGGGCGCCCAGGCCGCCGCAGCATGTGGGCCTGAAGTTCTTCAATGTCTATGGCCCCAACGAGTACCACAAGGGCGGCATGCGCTCCGTCCCGGCCAAGCTTTATCCCCAGATCACGGGGGGCGAACCGGCCCGGCTGTTCGCCAGCGACCGGGCGGACTACGCCGATGGCGGCCAGCTGCGCGACTTCGTCTGGGTGGGCGATACGGTCGATGTCATGCTGTGGCTCTATGACAACCCGGGCGTCAGCGGCCTGTTCAACCTGGGCACCGGCAAGGCGCGCAGCTGGAACGACCTGGCGCATGCCCTGTTCGCCGCCGCGGGCCTGCCGCCCCGCATCGACTACATCCCCATGCCCGACCATCTGAAGGGCAAGTACCAGTATTACACCCAGGCGAACATGACCCGCCTGCGCGCCGCCGGCTACGATCGCCCCTTCACCGAGCTGGAGGAAGGCATCCGCCGCTACGTCCAGGACCACATGGGGACGGTGGATCCTTATGTGTGACGGCTTCGGCTCGCGCTGGTTCAGTTCCCCAACTTCTGCAGCCAGTTGATCACCGCCGCCTCCAGCGCGATACGGTGGTCGGACCAGCCATGGTCGGTGGCGGCGTGGGCGGTGCTGATCCGGGTGCCGCCGTGGGCGCGGATGCCGGCCACCAGGGCGTCGGTGTGGCTGGCCAGCCCGTCGTCGGATGTCAGGGCCAGCAGGGGCGTGTCCGTGAGGCGGGCGGTCAGCGGGGCGGTGGCGAAGGCGTCGGCATGGCTCTCGATGTCCTTGGCCATGCTTTCCGGCGTGACACCGGCCAGCGACTCGCGATTGTCGGCGGCCAGCGCCACCAGCTTGTCATGGGGCAGGTGGGCGATGACGCCAATGTCCCCCATGGAAATCAGGATCAGACCGGCCAGCTTGCCATCCTTGGCCGCGGCATGGGCGGCCGTCCAGGCGCCCATGCTGTGTCCGGCGATGACCAGGCGCCCGATATCGACACCCAGTTCCTGCGCATGGGCCGGATCGCGCAGGTAGGCCAGGGCCGCCGCTGCGTCCTCCGGATTGTTGGCGAAGCGGAAGCTGCCGGGGCTGCCCCAGGATCCGCGATAGTTCATGGTCACCACGTTCCAGCCGGCGCGGCGCACCGCCTGGGCCAGGTCCAGGTTCTTCTCGTTGCCCGGCAGGCCGTGCAGCAACAGCAGGGTGGGGTGGGGTCCGGCACCCGCCGCCAGATAGGCGACGCCGTTGATCTCCACCGGATGGCCGGTGCGGCCGCCGGTGGGGATGTGCAGCACCGCCATGCGGGCGGGGTGCTGGGAATCGGGGGCGGGATCGGTGCCGACGGCGGCCGGGATGGTCTGCGCCGCCAGGTTGATGTCGCCGGCTGGCGCTGTGGCACCCGCGACGGTTCCGGTCGCGACGGACAGCGCGCAAAAGGCCACGGCCAGGGCGGCGGTGGCAAGCGGATGCCTACGCATGATTGTCGAAGTCTCCCAGGTTTTCCCAGCCCGCATCCTGGCGCAGGAAAAGCGTCCAGGGAATCAGGAACTTCGCGCCGGTCCGGATGGGGATAAAAAAAGAAGCCGGGGCGACGCGCGCCCCGGCTTGGGGAGATAAGACCCTGGGAACGGGAGGGTTCTCTCAGGGCCATCGGGTAACCCCTGCCGGACCATGAGCGGGCCTCTGCAGGACTTGCCAGATGCGATGTGCCGACAGGGCCGGCGAAACTCGGGCGATGGGAAAACGGGAAGTGGTGGCCGTCGGGCCAACCCGCCGCACGCCCAGTGGGCGATGCCGCGTCTTCGGGTGTTTCGTCCCCCATCTTGGTCGATCGATCTCATAGGACCGTTCGCTTGGGATAAATAATATTTATATCCGGCTGTGTCGTCAAGTGACTTTTGTTAGCGGTAACAAATTTTAATGGCGTTACATGATTGCCCCCTCGCCCCTACCCCGGTAGGTCCCCCGAGGGCCATGTGCCATTTTTCCCAGGACCGGGGCGTCGCGTTTGCGCATTCTTGCACAGCCGTTTCGCGTACTTGCTACCTATGTCGCCAAGCTCCCCGCCCGGATAATGGCGATCCGCGCAGGGCCATGCCATGTCTTCAGCGGCACGCGGGTCCTAGGTCCAGCCGGAACCGCACACAGAATAAACAGGAGTGAATCCCCATGAGCACCACCGCCGCCCCGCTGGCCCCGCAACTGGATTCCTATGCCCTGGCGGCCGAGCTGTCAGGAAAGCACCTGATCGGCGGGCGCCTGGTGCCCTCGGCCTCGGGCAAGACCTTCGACGTGGTCAACCCGGCCAAGGGTGAGGTCATGGGCCGCGCCGGCTATGGCGAGGCCGCCGACGTGGATGCCGCCGTGGCCGCTGCCGTCGAGGCGGGCGTACCGTGGAAGGCCCTGCCGGCGCGGGAGCGCGGCCGGCTGGTGGCGGAATGCGGCCGCCTGCTGACCGCCCACACCGAAGAACTGGCCCGTTTGGTGGCGCTGGAGACGGGCAAGGCTCTGCGCACGGAAAGCCGGGTCGAGGCCGGCGTGCTGGCCGACGCCTTCACCTTCTTCGGCGGTCTGGGCGGTGAGCTGAAGGGGGAGACCGTACCCTTCAATCCCAAGATGCTGACCTTGACGGTGCGTGAGCCCCTGGGCGTGGTGGGCGCCATCATTCCCTGGAACGTGCCCATGATGCTGATGGCGCTGAAGATCGCGCCGGCGCTGGTGGCGGGCAACACCGTGGTGGTGAAGTCGGCGGAAGAGGCGCCGTTCGCCGTGCTGCGTGCCTGCCAAATTATGGCCCAGGTGCTGCCGGCCGGCGTGCTGAACATCCTGTCCGGTTTCGGCCCCGAGTGCGGTGCGCCCCTGGTGGCCCATCCCAAGGTGGCCAAGGTCACGTTCACCGGCTCGGTCGAAACCGGCCGCATCGTCAGCCGCACGGCGGCCGACAAGCTGATCCCGGTGACGCTGGAGTTGGGCGGCAAGAGCCCCATGATCGTCATGGGCGACGCCGACCTGAACCAGGCGGTGGCGGGCGCCATCACCGGCATGCGTTTCACCCGCCAGGGGCAGAGCTGCACCGCCGCCAGCCGCATCTTCGTGCACGACAGCCTGCACGACGCCTTCGTCACGGCGCTGAAGGCCAAGGTGGATGCCATGGTCATGGGCGACCCGCTGGATGAGAGGACGGACATCGGCACCATCGTCTCGCCGCAGCAGTTCGACCGCGTCCAGGGCTACATCGCCGAGGGCAAGCGCACCCCCGGCGCCACCGCTCATGAATGCTCCGCCCTGCCCACGGATGCCGCCCTGGCCAAGGGCCTGTACGTCCGCCCCGTCATCTTCACCGGCATGACCAACGACAGCCGCCTTGCGCGGGAGGAGATCTTCGGGCCGGTCACCTGCGTCATCCGCTTCACGGACTATGAGGACGTGATCGCCCAGGCGAACGACAGCGAGTTCGGCCTGGCCGCCACCATCTGGACGCGCGACCTGAAGACGGCGCTGGACGCCACCCAGCGTCTGCAGGCCGGCCTGGTGCAGGTGAACCAGAACCTGGTGGTGCAGCCCAACCTGTCCTACGGCGGCGTGAAGTCCTCCGGCCTTGGCAAGGAGGCGACGCTGGAGGCCATGCTGGAACACTTCACCCACAAGAAGACCATCATGCTGAACATGGCCTGAGGCCGGGCCGCGTAAAACCAAGAACAGGGAGGATAGGGCCCATGGACTTCAACCTGACCGAGGAGCAGGCGGCGTTCCGTGACATGGCGCGGGACTTCGCCGCCGAGCATCTGGCGCCGCACGCCGCCGAGTGGGATGAAAAGGAGATCTTCCCCCTCGACGCGCTGCGCGCCGCGGCAGCCCTGGGCATGGGTGGGCTCTATTGCGGGGAGGAACATGGCGGCTCCGGCCTCACCCGCCTGGACGCGGCCCTGTTGTTCGAGGAGCTGTCGGCCGGCTGCGTCGCCACCTCGGCCTTCCTGTCCATCCACAACATGGCGGCGTGGATGATCGATCGTTTCGGAAACGATACAATTAGGGCGAAGTACCTGCCGGGCCTGATGACCATGGACCGGGTGGCCAGCTACTGCCTGACCGAACCTGGCTCCGGCTCCGATGCCGCCGCTTTGCGGACCAAGGCGGTGCGCGACGGTGACCACTACGTGCTGAACGGATCCAAGGCATTCATCTCCGGCGCTGGCGTTTCGGACCTGTACGTCGTCATGGTGCGCACCGGTGGGCCTGGTCCCAAGGGCATCTCAGCCTTGGTGGTGGAGAAGGGCACGCCCGGCCTCAGCTTCGGCAAGAAAGAGAAGAAGATGGGCTGGAACTGCCAGCCCACCGCCCAGGTGATTTTCGAGGAGTGCCGGGTGCCGGTGGAGAACCGGCTGGGGGAGGAGGGTGCGGGCTTCGGCATCGCCATGAAGGGCCTGGACGGCGGCCGCATCAACATCGCCTCCTGCTCCCTGGGTGGGGCGCGGGCCTGCCTGGACCTCGCCACCCGCTACATGGGCGAGCGCGAGGCCTTCGGCCGCAAGCTGGCGGATTTCCAGGCCCTGCAGTTCCGGCTGGCCGACATGGCGACAGAGCTGGAGGCCGCGCGCCTGATGGTGCACCGCGCGGCGGCAGCCCTGGACGCCGGCGACCCGGAGGCCACCACCTGGTGCGCCATGGCCAAACGCTTCGCGACCGACGTGGGATTCCAAGTTTGCAACGAGGCGCTGCAACTGCACGGTGGCTACGGCTACATCCGCGAATACCCGCTGGAACGCTACGTCCGCGACGTTCGGGTGCACCAGATTCTGGAGGGCACCAACGAGATCATGCGCCTGATCATCGCCCGCCGCCTGTTGGCGAAGGGCTAAAAACTAATCATTACGGGAGAGAAACGATTATGAGCCGCATCGCGTTCATCGGCCTGGGCAACATGGGCCTGCCCATGGCCCGCAACCTGCTGAAGGCCGGTCACACCGTCGTTGGCTTCGACCTGGCGCCTCAGTCGTTGGCGGCCCTGGCCGAGGCAGGCGGCGTCATCGCCGGGTCCGTCGGCGATGCCGCCTCGGGTGCCGAGGTGGTGGTGACCATGCTGCCCGCCGGCCGCCATGTGTGCGGTGTCTATGAGGACGCCGGTAACGTGTTCGACACCGCGGCCCCGGGCGCCCTGCTGATCGACAGCTCCACCATTGACGTCGACAGCGCCCGCGCCGTGGCCGCCGCCGCCGCCGCCCGCGGCTTCGCCATGGTGGATGCTCCCGTCTCCGGCGGCACCGGCGGGGCCGCGGCTGGCACCTTGACCTTCATGGTGGGCGGCAGTGACGAGGCAGTGGAGCGGGCGCGGCCTTATCTGGCACAGATGGGCAAGACCGTGGTGCATACCGGCGGGCCCGGCACCGGCCAGGCGGCCAAGATCTGTAACAACATGATCCTGGGTATATCCATGATCGCCGTGTCCGAGGCCTTCGCCCTGGCCGACAAGCTGGGCCTGGACCGGCAGAAGCTGTTCGACGTCAGTTCCACCTCCTCTGGCCAGTGCTGGGCGCTGACGAGCTACTGCCCCGTGCCCGGCCCGGTGCCGACCTCCCCCGCCAACCGCGACTACACCCCCGGCTTCGCCGTCGATATGATGCTGAAGGACCTGAAGCTGGCCCAGGCCGCCGCCGCCTCCAGCGGTGCGGCCACGCCCTTGGGGGCCAACGCGGCGGCGCTATACGCCTTATTTTCCGCCGCAGGGAACGGGCATTTGGACTTCTCGGCCATCGTGAAGATGCTGCAGTAGTCGAGTAAATAGTCGGCGGTGAATAAGGGCCCAATCGGCTCAATTGGAGCTGATTGGCGCAGCGGCGGCTTCCGTCGCCGCCAAGAAAAGATGGTAGGGCGTGCTGCCCGGCAAATCCCGCATAGTGGGCACGCCCGTTTCATCCTGTGTTTCGATCCAGCGGCCGTCGGCCGGGTCAAGGAAGGCTGCCCGCAGATGGTCCATAAGCCTCTGAGCCAGCGCCCTTGCGGCATCGCCGGCGCTGGTCCCGTGGTGCCGGCGGGCCTGCGACAAGGCTGCCTTGATGGCTTCAGCCACCGGCCAGATGCGGCGGGTACGCAGGATGGGCGCGCCTTGGGGATCCATCTGGTCCATGATGCCCCCGTCGGGCAGGAAGCCATGCGCCACCGCCTTGTCGAACAGGGCGTCGGCCAGGGGAAGTACGGACGTGTCGCCGCCCTGGTTGGCGTAACGGTCCAGCAGCCAGGCCCACTCGAAATGGTGGCCGGGCTCGACGATATGCCCGGTGACGGGATCGGGACGCCAATCCTGGGTGAAGAATTCTCCCAGGGTATTCGTCGCGCCGTCAAAAAAGCGGGCCTGGAACAGGCGGATGACGGCGGTCGCCTCCGATAGCCACGCGCCGTCACCAGTAAACTCATGCAAGGCCAACAGGGCTTCCAGCAGGTGCATGTGCGGGTTCTGGCGGCGCATCGCGCCGTTGGGGACCCAGTCGGCACTTGCCCCTTCCGCCAGGCCGCCCCAGCCGCCGTCCGCCAGCGCCGGCATGGCCAGGCGGTCGCGCATCAGCACCCAGGTTTCCTGCGCCAGCGTCAGGGCGCGGGGGGCGGCGAAAGCGGCATGGGCGTAGGCCAGGCCAAACAAGACGAAGGCGTGACCGTAAAAGTCCTTGGAGCTGTCCAATGGTTGACCGTCGGGCAGCACCTTGAAGAACCAGCCGCCGTTACGGTCATCCCAAAAATTGCGGACCAGGAAGTCGTAGCCCTGTTCCGCGGCGTCTTGGCCGCTGCGATCTCCCGACAACGCGCCATGAGCCAGCACGTACAGCTGCCGGGCCTGCACCATGGACCGCTTGTAGCCCAGGGGCAGGGGCTGTTCCGCCGGATCCAGTCGTTCATGGAAGCCGCCATGGATCGTGTCAGCGAACCGGTCGCGGCACAATGGCAGCAAGTGATCAAAGGCATAGCGGACGAAGGCGGCGGAAGATGACATGAGGCCCTCGGGCTGGAGCGGCCTCCCTTACCGGCGGGGAGGGAGCGCCATGGTGAAGGTAAGGGTCATCTGATCGACCGCGCTGGGCGCCGTCGCTGGGGGCGGATGATGTCCGTGTCCGCCCGCTGGCGCGGATGGCGCCGGTGGCACTTGCGCCACGCCGCGCACCGTCAGCACCGGCCGTCCCGCGCGGCCCAGCAATTCATACAACAGCGGTTGGGTGGAGGTCAGCGCGGCGCTGGTTTCCAGCGCCTGGATGCGGGCGACCGTTTCCGGCGCCGGGGCTCCCGAGACGGTGGCGGCCGACGCAACCTTGGTAATCGCGGCATCCACATGCTCCACCGGGGCGGTGGTGGGGCAGGCACCCGCCGCCATACCCGGCGTATTGCCGTCGCAGGTGAGATAGCGGGCCAGCAAGGTGGCCGCTTCGGCCATTTTTTCACGGCCCTCGGGCTTCAGCGCGGCTGCACCGGGCGCGAAGAACTGCGCGGAAGGCAACGTCAGGATGCCTTTGGCGGCGTCGGCCTCTACCGCGATGTGCCGGGCTTCCAAATCCCGGCGCAGCGCCTCCACCATGCGGGCACGCTCCGCCATGATCTTGGCGATGGTTTCCTGGTAGTCTTGCTCCGACTGCTGATCCTGCTGCTTGGGGGTCTCGTCGATGTTGTACATCGACAGGGCCATAAGCATGATCAGGAAGATGAAGACGATGCCGGCCATCAGGTCCGACATGGAAGCGAAGTAGCTTTCCTGGTCGTCCCCGTGTGCCCTGGTTCCCCGTCGCATGACAGCCTTCCCGTCTTACGGCGCCTGGCCGGCGATATCCGGCTGGGGTGCGGGGGAGAGCGGGGGGCGCGGCGCCGATACCGCGGCGGCCGCCCCGTCCTGTGTCCAGTCACCCATCAGGCGATGGGCAGAGATCAGGGGGAAGCAGAGTTCGATGGCGCGGCACAGGTCATCCAGCGCCGCCTGAACCTTGCGTTGCCAATGGCGGACCACCATCGACGTCACCAGTGACGCGCCGATGCCGACGACGGAACTGACGAACTTCATGGTAGATGCGGCCAGCAACTGGCCCAGCGCCTGCCGGGCCTGCGCCAGATCACCCATCTGCAGACCCTTGCTGGCGAAATACAAGCCGGCCACCAGGCCAAGGAAGGTGAACATCAGGCCCACGCCCACGAAGTAGTTGGGCAAGGCGACGTAAAAGCGGAAATCCAGGCCGCGGCTTTCCATGGCCTCCATGGAAAAATATTCCTGAGGACGAATGGTAGAGTAGGCGCGCCGCTGGGCACCCTGGCCGGCGTCCAACAATGTGGATTCGAACATCCGCCATTCGTCAATCAGCAGCGGACTGGATTCCATCAGGCGCTTCATCGATCCGACCCGGCGGTCGTTCGGTTCCCCCATGATCAGCATGGCGGAGCCCGTGATGGTCTTCAGTGTGTCCAGCGTGCGACGGACCTGGCCCGCCCAGAAGCCGCCCAGCAGGGCGACACAGGCCAGCATCATGCCGGCGGCCAGTACCAGGGCGAATTCCGGCTGACCGAACAAGGCCAGGTAAACCGTGGCCAGTGGCTTGGCCAATTCCCGGATGGTCAGGAAAAAGGACGCGGAATCCCCACCCTGGCTAAGCCTGAACACGAGGACGGCAAGCACGACGGAGATGCCTGCCCAGACGTATTTTCTGACCATGATCGACGGCGGGTTCCGGAGTGTCCCTGGGCATGCCCTGGGGATTGGGATGGGGCAAGCGGCGGGCTCAGGCCTCTGCCAGCGACTGCTGGTAGATGTCCGCCACCTCTTTCAGCGGACCGTAAGCGATCACGTTGCCGTTACGCAAGTACAGCCCCTTGTTGCACCACCTCTCCAGCAGATCCAGAGAATGGGAGGCCAGCACCATCAGGCTGGACCGCTGCACGAAATCTTCCATGCGTTTTTGGGCCTTGGCCAAGAAATGGCTGTCGCCCGCCGCCAGCCATTCATCCATCAGCAGGATCTCGGGCTCGACACAGGTGGACGCGGCGAAGGCCAGGCGCAACATCATGCCGGCGGAATAAGTGCGCACCGGCATGTCGATGTACGGACCCAGTTCGGTGAACTCGACCACCTCCTCGACATGGACCTGCATATCCTTGGGGTGGATGCCCATGTACATGCCGCGCAGCATGATGTTCTCGCGGCCAGTGGCATCCGGGTTCATGCCCATCTGCACATCCAGCAGCGCAGAAACGCGGCCTAGGGTGTGAAGGGTGCCGCTGGTGGGCTCATAAATCCCGGCCAGGGTCTTGAGCAGCGTCGTCTTGCCCGATCCATTGGGGCCGATCAGCCCGACGCGGTCGCCCTTGTCGATCGTCAAGGTCAGATGGTTCAGCGCGCGAACCAGGATGCGATTGGCGGCGTCACGGGCCAGGTTGGTACCCATGGGCGCCGAAAACAGCGCTTTCTTCAGTGAGCGGCCGTTCGCCTGATAGATGGGGAATTCGACCGTCAGGTCATGCAGATGCAGGGAGGCCATAAATCACACCCAGTAAGCGATCCGGGACCGGAAGCGGCTGAAGAAAATGGCGGTCACCAACAGTCCGCCCACGGTCATGATACCCACGATGGACCATGAATAAGGGGCGAACGGCTCGTCCAGCAATGGCGCGCGAACGACGTCGATGGCGGCAAACAGGGGGTTGAAGTCGCCCACATGCCGATACTTGCCCAGCGTTTCCACGGTCCAGAAGACGGGCGTCACGAAAAAGATGACTTGGAGCAGCGCCGCCACGATCGGCGGAACGTCACGGAACCGGGCGCTCAGCATACCCAGCAGGATGCTGATCCAGAAACCGTTGACGCACAGGAGGATAAGACCGGGAATCACCATCAGCGCGCCCCAGCCGATGCCGTGCCCCATCAACAGGAAGACGATGGGGATCAGGACGGCGTTGTGGCCCAGGATCAGCAGGTTGCGGAAGACGCTGCGCAGCACATGCACCGTATAAGGCAGTCGAACCTGTTGGATGGCGTGCTGCACCGACATGAAGGCGGAACAGCCGTCCGTGATCACCGACGAGATGAACTGCCAGACCAGCAGGCCTAGGGTCAGGAAGGGGACATAGCGTACCGGGTCCAGATGGAAGATCTGGGAGTAAACGAAACCCATGGCCGCGATCATGATGGCTGTGCTGAACGTCAGCCACAGCGGGCCCAGCACGGAGCCGCGATAACGTAGCACGATGTCCTGCATGGCCATGGCGCGCCAAAGCCAATGCTGGCCCAGGCCGCTTGCCAGGTCACGCAGGGCCAGACGTGCCCGGTTGGGCGTCGCGGCTGGCTTGGTGGGCGGAATGGGGTCCGCCTGGGCGGAAAGCGGCTTACCGGCGACTATCATGTGAAAGACGGCTCCAAAACTAATCTCACCAGCTCTCGGTCCCAGGACGGTGGCCACTCGACCTCTCTGGAGGCGCGGGCGCGCCGGAAACATCTGACTGTCGGCACCCGGTGGAACAAGGCCATGGCGGTCAGCCTCTTGAGGAAATCCGCCGCCACCTGAAAGGGCTGTGGCCCCAATCAGGGATGGCGCAGGGCATCCTCAACCGCTCAGGGGTTACCATAACCCCATCCCGCTGTTCCATCCTAAAACCTCAAGCCTCCCCGCGGCCAATCGCGGGGGCGAAATATCCGGAGGCTATCGGCCCCAAAGGCCCGGCCGCCCGGGCGGAGACCACACCTTTATACTGTGGCCTTTCCAAGGCGGCGCGGGCGTCATTCGACATCCCAGCGCCCGCGCCTAAGGATCGGGCATGTCCTCATCGGGCAATGCTTAAATATTGGGCAGTTTGCATCGATGCCGCGGCAACCGACCAACGCCGTCCTTACACGCCCAGGGCGGCTGGAATTGGCGCCGTTCTTGCTAGAAGCCGGGATGGGGTGCCGCATTGCGGCAACACTCGCGCGTCAAATATGTGCGTTGCGGCAAAATTTCGGTCGGGTCCTCGCTTTCTTGTTGGATTTGAAAGACCTTCGGTAGTAGTGGGGCTGCCGCAAACGAAATCTGCCGTGTACCCTCCCCCGGCTGTTCCCAGCCTAGCCTTTTGGCGCGGGGACCGGTGCGACGGGCAACGCAAAAGCAGGTCTGGCAAGGGCCTGGAAAAAGTGAAGGGATCGAGCATGATGAGGGTTGAGAAGAGCCGCGGGCTGAAGTCCGCGCTGCTGGGTATGTCGGCGTTGAGCCTGCTGGGTCTGGCCAGCGTGGCGCGGGCCGCCGATGACAGTTCCGACAAGCTGGACGAGATCATCGTGTCGGCCGAACGCCGGCCAGCGCTGGAGCGTGAGGTGCCGATCGCTGTCACCTCCATCAGCGGTGAAAAGCTGGACGTGCTGAACTCCGGCGGCCAGGACATCCGCTTCCTGGCGGGCCGCGCCCCCAGCCTGCAGGCTGAGTCGTCCTTTGGTCGCACTTATCCCCGTTTCTATATCCGCGGCCTGGGCAACGCCGACTTCGACCCCAACGCCTCCCAGCCGGTGTCGGTGGTGTTCGACGACGTCGCCATGGAAAACCCCATGCTGAAGGCCTTCCCGGTCTTCGACGTCGGCGCGGTGGAAGTGCTGCGCGGCCCGCAGGGCACGCTGTTCGGCAAGAACACGCCGGCCGGCGTGGTCAAGATCGACAGCGCCAAGCCCAGCGACACCTTCGGCGGCTTCGCCGACCTGACCTATGGTACCTATGACACGGTGAACTTCACCGGCGCCGTGGGCGGCCCCATCGTCAAGAATGTGCTGAAGTATCGTGCCTCGGTCAATCTGCAGCGCCGTAACGACTGGGTGCAGAACGAAGACATCTCCACGAAGAACGATACCGACTTCGAGGGCTATCGCGACCTGGCCGGCCGGTTCCAGCTGGAATACACGCCCAATGAGAACCTGGATGTCCTGCTGAACGTCCATGGCCGCCAGCTGGACGGGTCCGCCCGCCTGTTCCGCGCCAACATTATCCAGAAGGGCACCAACGACCTGGTCCCCGGCTTCGACATTGAGAAGGCCAACCAGGATGGCGCCAACCCGCAGAAGCTGAACTCCTTCGGCTCCAACCTGCACATCGTTTACGATGCCGGCCCCGTCACCGTCACTTCGGTCAGCGGTTATGAGCGCGCCAACGTGTTCAGCCGGGGCGACATCGACGGCGGCGTGCCCTCCGACGTGCCGTTCTCGGTGGAGACTGGTGGCTACAACTCCCCGCGCGAGCTGAGCCAGGAAGTGCGCTTCGCCTCCAACGACCTGGGGCCGTGGCTGCTGCAGGGCGGCCTGTACTACTTCAACTCTTACCTGGCCGGTAAGGATTACGACTACATCACCGCCACCGGCGCCATCGACGATCAGGTCCGCCACAAGGACCGCAGCGAGACCGACGGCGTCTTCGGTTCGGTGAAGTACAAGGTCACCGATGCCCTGACTCTGGGCGGCGGCGTGCGCTATTCGCACGACAACAAGTCGGTCGAGTCCATCCGTGACTTCGGCTACACCGGCCCGATCTACCTGCGCACCAGCGTCAACGGCGGCAACGCCTCCTGGGACGTGTCGGCCGACTATGCCATCAACAGCGACGTGAACGCCTTCGTCCGCGTGGCGACCGGCTATCTGGCCCCGTCCATCCAGGATCGTATCACTTTCGCCAACTCCACCTCGACCGCGAAGGCCGAGACCACCATCTCGTATGAGGCGGGCGTCAAGTCGTCGCTGTTCGACAAGCGCGCCAGCTTCAACCTGACCGGCTACTACTACGACACCAGCGACATGCAGCTGACCGCCGTGGGCGGCGCCAGCAATACCGCCCGCCTGCTGAACGCCGACCATGCCGTCGGTTACGGCGTGGAAGCGGAGCTGGAGGCCAAGCCGGTGGAGCACATGCTGGTCACCTTCGGTGGCAGCTACAACCACACCGAAATCCAGGACCCGAACGTGTCGGTCGCCACCTGCGGCGGCGGCTGCACCGTGACCAACGCGCTGAACGCCCAGGGCAACGCCCTGCTGGACGGCAACCCGCTGCCCGAGGCGCCGGAATGGGTGCTGAACGCCACGTTCCGCTATGGCGTGCCGGTGGGCGATAAGGGTGAGGTGTTCTTCTACACCGATTGGGCCTACCGCAGCGAGGTCAACTTCTTCCTGTACAAGTCGACGGAGTTCACCGGCAAGTGGCTGCTGGATGGCGGCCTGCGCCTGGGCTACAAGAACGACGACGGCTATGAGGTCGCGGCCTTCGTCCGTAACGTGTTGGACCAGGTGCGCGTCATCGGCGCCATCGACTTCAACAACCTGACGGGCATGGTCAACGAGCCCCGCATCATCGGTGTGCAGGCCAAGTACTCGTTCTGATGGTGTAGGCGCCTCTCCGGAAGCTTGGTGGCTGGTTGCCGCCAGGCTTCCGTGATACCGCTAGTGGAAGGGGCCGGCCGTGGCAGCGGCGGGCCCCTGTCCGTATCCGGCCCCCAACGGGGCGCGGCCCTTGGCCCTGACGGGGACCTTTTCCATGAACCGGCTGTCCCGGATCGCCTTCCTGTTCCTGCGGCTGTGCGCGGGCGTGTTCTGTTTCGTGCCGCTGGCCGGATCCGGCTTGGCGGCCTCCACAGCGGCGACGCCGGCCCGGGAAAAGGTCATCATCGACACCGACATCGGCGACGACATCGATGACGCCTTCGCCCTGGCGGCGGCTTTGAACGACCCGCGCCTTGACATTCTGGGCGTCACGGCCGCGTGGGGCGACACGGGCCTGCGCGTGCGCCAGCTTCAGCGCCTGCTGGCCATCGCCGGGCGCGGGGACATTCCCGTGGCGCAAGGACCCGCTACCCCCAACACCACCCCCTATACGCAAAAGCGTTGGGCGGAGGGGCAGCCGGCCCCGGCTTCGCCCGTGCCGTCCTCCGTGGACTTTATCCTGGAACAGGCGCGGCGCTACCCCGGGCAGGTCACGCTCATTTCCCTGGCTCCGCCCAGCACTCTGGGCGCCCTGATCGACCGCGACCCGGCCGGCTTCGCCAAGCTGAAGCGCGTGGTGATGATGGGCGGCTCCGTCTACGCCGGCTATGACGACACGGGCTACGGCCCGCTGAAGGGACCGACGCCGGAATACAACATCTATTCAGACATCGGCTCGGCCAAAAAGCTGTTCACCAGCGGCGTGCCCCTGGTGGTGATGCCCCTCGACAGCACTCGGCTGAAGCTGGATGAGGTGAAGCGCGACCTGCTGTTCGCCGCCGGCACGCCCATGACCGACGCCCTGGCCCTGATGTATCACCAGTGGCGCCACCTCAACGGCTGGGGCCAGATCACGCCCACGCTGTTTGACCTGGTGCCCGTGGCCTATGTCCTGGACCCCAGACTGTGCCCCACGACGCCCCTGCGCCTGGTCGTGGGCGACAAGGGGGAGACGACGCCGGCGCCAGGCCCGGCCAACGCCCAGGTCTGCCTGAAGGAGGACAAGGAAGGCATCCTGGACCTACTGATGACCGGCCTGCTGGCCCGGCAGTAGGGGAGACATTCCATGCGCCGCCTGCTGGCCGCCGCTTTTCTAGGTATGCTTGTGACCGGTGCCGCCGGGGCGCAGGACACCCAGGCGGTGCCCTACGGCAGCTGGAAACAGCTGATGATCAACGGCCCCGCCTGCCTCACTTGGCGGGAGGCTTGGGAGGGCGGAACGCGGGAGTGCGCGAACGCCGATTACGAGGCCTGGTTGGCGGATGTACGTCATTGGCGCCAGGAACGGCGCATCCGCATCGGCTACGACCCCGCCCGCTATGACGATCCCCGCCTGGCCTGGACGCGCACCAGTTTCGTTCAGACCCAGATGATGGTGGAGGATCGCTATTTCTATGACCCGGTGGCCGGCCGCTACACCGTCGACCGCTACTTGGATGACCTGACGGCCCGTTTCGGTGGTATCGACGCCGTGCTGCTGTGGCCCGATTACCCCAACATGGGCATCGATGACCGCAACCAACTGGACCAGGTGGCCAACCTGCCGGGCGGGTTGCCGGCGGTGAAAGCCATGGTGGCGGACTTCCATCGCCGGGGCGTGCGCGTGCTGCTGCCCATGATGATGTGGGACCAGGGAACGCGGGCGCCGGACCGTCCCTGGCCGCAGGCCATCGCCGAGCTGGCCAGGGAGGTCGGCATCGACGGCATCAACGGCGACACCCAGGACGGCGTGCCCCTGGCGTTTTCCCTGGCGGCCGACAAGGCCGGCCTCCCCCTGGCCTTCCAGCCGGAGGGGGTGCTGGCGGATGAGGCCGTGGCCTGGGACCTGATGTCCTGGGGCCAATACACCTTCGCGCCGGTGCCCAAGGTCGACCGCTACAAGTGGCTGGAGCCCCGGCACATGGTCAACATCTCGGACCGCTGGGCCCGGGACAAGACCGACGACCTGCACTACGCCTTTTTCAACGGCATCGGCTGGGAGGCGTGGGAGAACGTCTGGGGCATCTGGAACGGCATCAGCGCCCGCGATGGCGAGGCGATGCGCCGCGTGGCGACCCTGGAGCGGGGCCTGGGGCCGCTGCTGTCCAGCCCCGATTGGCAGCCTTTTTACCCCACCCGCGCCGCGGGGGTGTACGCCAGCCGCTGGCCAGGTGCCGACGGGCGTGCAGCCTGGACCATCGTGAACCGCAACGACCACCCGCTGGACCAGACGGTGTTGGCCGTACCGGCGGACGGAACGGCCCTGCGCTATTTCGACCTTTACCATGGCGTGGAGCTGACACCGCGGCGGGAGGGTGATCAGCTTCTCCTGTCCTTCCCGCTGGAGGCTCAGGGCTTCGGCGCCGTCCTGGCGCTACCCGGCGCGCCGGACCCCGCCATACGCGGACTGATGGAGCGCATGAAGGCGCTGACGGTCACGGATCTGGCCAGCCTACCGCGCGTGTGGGCTCCGCTGCCGCAGCGCCTGGTCGATATCCCAGCCACGGCGCCCGCCGCTACAGCGCCTGACGGCATGGTGGAAATCCCGGCCGGCGACTTCACCTTCCGCGTCCAGGGGCTGGAGATCGAGGGCGGCACCAGCGCCGGTGTCGATGTGGCCTACCCCTGGGAGGGGGAGGCGCGGCGCTATCATGAACATCGCCTGTCGTTGCCGCGCTTCTTCATGGACCGCTTCCCCGTGACCAACGCGCAGTTCAAGCGTTTCCTGAACGCCAGCGGCTACCGTCCCAAAGACGACCGCAACTTCCTGAAGGATTGGAAAGGCGGCACCTATCCCGCCGGCTGGGACGACCGGCCCGTCACCTGGGTGTCGCAGGAGGATGCGCGCGCCTATGCCGCCTGGGCCGGCAAGCGACTGCCGCACGAATGGGAATGGCAGTACGCGGCGCAAGGGCGGGATGGCCGCCGTTATCCCTGGGGCGACACCTGGCGGGATGACGCCGCGCCCGTGCCGGAACGGGGCCGCGCCGTGCGGCCGCCCGATGCCGTGGGCGCCCATCCGGCGGGGGCCAGCCCCTTCGGTGTCCAGGATCTGGTGGGTAATGTCTGGCAGTGGACGGATGAGTACCAGGACGAGCACACCCGTGCCGCCATCCTGCGCGGCGGCAGCCTGTACCAGCCCCAGGGCTCCATCTGGTATTTCCCGCAGGCCTACCGCAACGACCAGCACGGCAAGCTGTTGCTGATGGCCCCCTCCCGCGATCGCTCCGCCTTGGTGGGCTTTCGCTGCGTGAAGGACGCGGACTAGAGCAAGATGCGATCAGCCATGATCGCGTTCCGCTAAGGGATCAAAGCCCAGGGGCGCGGCCCGCGTGGCGCCGGGCGATGCGTTCCAGCGTGCCGTCCGCGGCCAGGCGGTCCAGCCCCGCTTCCAGCCGTTCCCGCACCTCAGGATCCAGGTGGCGGGAGAAGACCATATATTGATCCTCCACCGCCAGCGGCTGGGGCAGTATGCGAATCCGCCCGTCCCAGCCGTTGCTCTGGATGACCTCGGTTAGGCCAGGGTTGCGAAAGATGAAGAATCGGCCCCTGCCGCTCATCAATTTGCGCAGGTTGGTGTCGCTGTGCGCGGCCCAGGCGTCGATGTTGCGGTCCTCGATGCCGGCGCGGTGCAGCCGATCCAGAAAGGCGGAGCCGGCGTTGACCAGGATGGTGTCGTGTCCATCCGCCAGCGCCGCGCGCAGCTCATCGAAGGTGGCGATGGCGGCCGGGTCGTTGGTGCGCACGGCCAGCACCGTTTCCATGCGGATGACGGCGCGGCGGGAATAGAGTATCCGGGCTTCCCGCTTCGCCGTGCGGTAGTAGCCGCAATCCGTGTCCAGCCGGCCCGCCGCCAGTTCCTGTACCGCCCGGTCATGGGTCAGCCAGTCAGTGGACCATACCAACCGCACGCCGGCCACCTGGCGCGTCAAGGCCAGCAGGATTTCCTCGCACATGCTGGGCGCTTTGGCATCCAACGGCCCGTGGCGTGGGATGCGCAGTTCCAGGACCGGTGTCGGCGCGCCGCTGGGTGCAGGGGACGCGTCCGCTCCCCCCCATACACCGAGAAGGGCGATTGTCAGCAGTGCCACGCGCCATGCCCATGGTCCCAGGCCTTTTTCTTGATGTCGGCTTTTCCTGTCCACGCGGGCCCCCGTTTCCCACGGACGCCAGTCTACACCCTGGCGCGGCGTTCTTCTAAGCGCGCCTTCGGTCAGGCCATGCCCAGACGCACGCGGCGGGCCAGGGCGTCCAGGTCCGCGCGCCGGGCCAGAATGGCGGCGTCCAGGGCCGCCACCACGGCGGCGCAGTCGGGCAGGCTGCGCCGGATGGCGAGGGTCCGCACCACCTGGCCCAGGAAGGGGCGCGGGGTATAGGCCAAGGTGCCGGTCAGGCCGGCGGCGCGGGCCAGATAGCCCATCTGCAGCTCATCATGGACAAAGGCGTCGATACGGCCAGCGGCCAGCATCTTCAGCACGCTGACGGGCTCCGGTACCACCGCCAGCGTGGGGATGGCGTCCATGTGCTCCGTCGCCCAGCCGTTGCCGACGTAGCTGCCCAGACGGAAAGCCGCCAGTTCCTCCAGGCTGCCAACCGACTTGAAACGATCGTCGTCGCGGCGGTGCCAGATGCCGATGTCGCTGGTCATCACCGGCTGCAGGCAGAACTGGACATAAGCGGCCCGATCGGCTGAGGGCACGGTGCAGAAGCCGTCGGCCTGGCCGGCCCGCACCATGGCCTGGGCACGGCCCCAGGGCATGAGGCTGGTGGTCTGGCTATAGCCGGCGGCCGAGGTCACGATGTCCACATCGTCTTTCAGCAGGCCGGTGGCGTTGCCGTCCGCATCAGCATAGCTGAAGGGCACCACATTATCGGCGTAGACGAAACGCAAGGGCGCCGCCACCGCGCGGGCGGCATACGGCCCTAGGGCCACACCCAAGCCAGCGGAACCAGCCCCCAGCAACAGGGCGCGGCGGTCCATGATGGTGCCACTCATCTAGCCCCCGCCTGTCCGGTCCTGGACGATCGAAGGTGTCGGGACGTGCGTTAACTAAGGTAGTCTGGAAACGGGTCGGTTCGTATTTCTAATCCAGACAGGCTACACCAGAGGGGCTGCGGGAGAAAGCGCCACCATCGGTAGTGGTGGTGGCGCCACCCCGGATCAGCGGACGGCGTCCGTCATCATGCGGACGAAACCTTCGCGGTCAGCGCGCTTGATGACGCGCATGTTGGGCACCTGGGGCACCAGGTCCGGATCGGCATCGGCCGCGTCCGGCAGGATGGCGGACGAGACGCTGGAATAGCCGCGCGTGAGCGTGCCGGCCGTCTCAACGTCCACCACGCACTCCTCCGCCTCCAGCACCAGGGCCTCATTCAGGGCGCAGGCGCAGGTCAGGGCGTCGGGATGGATGCTGCCGTCGATGCGCTGGCGTTCACGCGAGAAGGCCAGGCTGTCGCGGTTCACGCGGGTGAAGAACCGGGAAACAGGCGTGCCCAGGGCCGCGATGGCGTCCAACTCGGCGCTGGTGATGACACCCTCGACCATCGAGCGGGTCCAGGTCAGCAGGCTGGCCTTGAAGCCGGCGTTGACCACGATCTTGGCGGCTTCGGGATCGACGTAGAAGTTGAACTCGGCCGCGCTGGTGACGTTGCCCACGGCATTGTCGGTGCCGCCCATGATCCATAAATGCTTGGTGGCCTGGACGATGGCCGGTTCCTTCATCACCGCCAGCGCCAGGTTGGTCAGGGGCGCCTGGGCGATGATGGTGACCTCGCCGGGGTGGGCGAGGACGGTGTCGATGATGGCATCGACGGCGTGCTTGGCCTCCGGCCGCTGCTTGGCCGGCGGATAATTGGCGTCGCTCATGCCGTCCTTGCCGAAGACGTAGGCCGCGTCCAGCGGCTTGCGCATCATGGGCAGGCGGGCGCCTCGGTAGACAGGCACCTCGCCGCCGCGGCCAGCGGCCTCCACCGTGTACAGCGCATTCTCCACGCATTGGTCGAAGGTCACGTTGCCATGGCAGATGGTGATGGCGTCCAGCGTCACCTTGGGATTGCGCAGGGCCAGCAGCAGGGAAAAGGCGTCATCGCCGGCGGTATCGGTGTCGATCAGAAGGCGCATGGGCGCGGTCTCGCTTCGCTGCTCAGGTGGGGGATGGGCCAGGGGATGCGGCGGTGGTTTTAGGGCCCTGGCCCTGGCCCCACAAGCCGCTTTCGGCCTCGGCGGCCACGGCCGCCTCGAAATCGTGGAAGTCCGCCTCCAGCCGCCATTGCAGGGCGGCCTTCTGGCTCTGGTCCAGGAAGGCCTGACAGGCGGCGGACGGGCTCGTGCCGGGATGATCGGCGGCGCAGGATGCCACGGGCTGCCCCGGCCCCGCCCACAGGCTGGCACCCGGCAGGAAGGCATGCTCCAGCCCATTGCGGGAGAAGGCCTTCAGCGTGGCGTAATCCAGGCCATAGGTTCCCGCTGCCCGCACATATTCGTGCGTCAGGTCGATGCGCGACACGCCCTCGTCATCGGTGGACAGGGCCAGCGGCACGCCGAAGGCGCGGTAGGCGGTGATGGGATGGTTGCGGCCCTTCACGCCCAGGATGACGTCGTTGCTGGTCAGGTTGATCTCCACCAGCACGCCCCGGTCGGCCATGGTCTTCAGCACGTGCTGGGCGTCCGTCTCCTGCCCGATGTCAACGCCGTGGCCGATGCGCTTGGCGCCCGCCACCTCCACCGCCAGGCGGATGTGGTCGCGCAGATCTTCCGGCGGCACCAGGCCCAGTGCTAATTCGCCGGCGTGCAGCGACAGGTTGGCCGCCGGCATGCGCCGGCCCAGATAACCCAGCAGGCGCATCTGCAGGCCATAGTCCTTCAGCGTCACCGGGTTGTCCTCCGGCGCCACCAGGTTGACGCCGACGAAGCGCGGGTCGGCGGCTGTCAGGGCATAGCCGTACAGGCTTTGCGCGAACACCTGTGGGGCGGGCAGCACGCGGATGACCTGGGCCAGATAGCGGATGCTGACGGCGCAGCCCGGCTGGGCGTCCGCCGTGCCACAGCGCAGAATGTGGCGCATCTGGGCTTCCGCCGCGTCGGTATCGGCCTTCGCGGCGGCGATGATGGCCGGCAGGCCGGGTTCCACCCTGGCGCGCCAGGCGTCGAATGTGGCGGTGTCGCCGGGGATGGTGCCAGGGGCCGGCGTGCCCAGCGGGACCGCCAAGGCCGCCGCCTTGGACATCCCGTTGGACCACATCAGTTCCAGGTACAGCACGTGGCTGGCGGCGGCGCGGTTCGCCGCCTCCGCCAGCATCTCGGGCACCCGGGTCTTCAGCGCCGGCTCGAACTTGGCGAAGCTGTCGAAGAAATGGTCGTGCCCGGATTCCGCACCCGCCACGAAGTTGCGCATCGACAGGGCGTTGATCAGCCGGTTGTACAGGCCGACGTCGCGCCGCGCGTCGGCCGCCGGCACCAGGCCGCCGGTGCAGGGGGCTGGCTTCAGCACCAGTGCCTTGGGGTCGATGCACGCCGAGTCCGCCGCCGCCCAGTCCACCATGTTCTCGGCATAGATGCCGCCGCTCATGTGGTTGTGCAGATCGGCGCCCTTGGGCATGCGGCGCAGGAACATGGCCAGGCGCACCGGGTCGGCGCGCAAGTGGCGGAACAGCGCGGCCGTTCGGGCCTCAGGCGTCTGGGGGGCTTCGGCCGGGGTGGGGGCAGGGCGACCGGACGCCGGTACGTCGCCATGGTCACCATCGGCGGCGCAGGCAGCCAGAAGCACCAGGCCACCGGCCGCCAGAATGGTGCGGATACGCGTCGCCCAGATACGCCCCGTCTGGGTGCGCCCCATCCGGGTGCACCCCGGCCGGGTACGCAATGCCCCCATACTCATGCCCCTCGCCCCTTGTCATTTCACCCGCCCACGGATGGCGCGCCGCCGGGATGGGTCAGGGTCGGGCCGTCGACACGTCCAGGGGCAGGGGCCACGGGGCGGATACGCCGTCGCCAGTCCAGGGCATTATGGGCATTGGCGGCCAGTGGTGCCACAGCCCAGATCCGGGAAGACTTTCAAGCCGGGTATGGGTGTCCGCCATAGCCGCCGGCTATCAAAACGGGATGTTGAACCTTAACCATTGGCCGCTAAACTTCCGGCTGATCAGGGCGCTCCCGTCCCGGGGCGTCTTTCCAGCCGTCAGGAGATCCCAAGGTGCGCGCCCTTTCCGCCCTCACCCTTTGCACCCCGCTTGCCGTTTCGCTGCTGCTGTCCCTGCCTGCGGTTGCCCAGAGCGCCCCGCCGGCCGATGCCGACAAGAAGGCGGTGATTCAGCAGCAGAAGGAGAATGAGGACGCGGAAACCCTCTGCCGCGTCATCAAGGACAAGGCCGATTACGACAAGTGCCTGGAACTGTATTTCTTGGACCAGGACCAGTTTCGCGCCTTCCTCGATGCGCACAAGCCCAAGCCCGCACCCAAGGCCTGAGGAGCCCAAAGCCTGAGGAAAAGGAGACGACCGCCCCGGTGAACTCGCGGGGGCGGCCGTCGTCTCATTGACCGCCTTAGAACTTGTAGCTGACGCGGCCGTAGTAGAACGCCCCGTTGAAGCCGAAGGGTGAGTAGTTGCTGTAGGGATAGATGCCGCTCGTGCTGTTGGCGGCGATGACCTTGTCGGGATAGACGTCGAACACGTTGTCCGCCCCTATGGTCACGCCGATGGCATCCGTCACCTGATAGCTGATGGCGATGTCGGTGATCCACTTGGCCCCATAGGTCTGGTCCAGCGCCGGGTTGCTGCTGTCCAGTGAGGTGGTGCTGCCATAGCGGGTGGTGCGCACCGTGGTCGACAGCTTGTCCCAGTCGTACGTTGCCGCCAGGTTCAGCTTGTTCTTGGGCTGGCCCTTCTCGATGCGGCCCTTTTCCGACCGGCCGAAGCGGAAGACGGTACTCCCCAGGCTGGCCAACTGCGACGGATTGCCTTCCACCCGCGTCACTTCCGTGTCGTTCAGGTTCAGGCCGGCGGTCAGCGACAGGCTGCCCACGTCGCCCAGGTCGATGGCATAGCGGCCGACGATATCCACACCCCGGGTGCGGGTGTCGACGGCGTTGGTGAAGAAGCGGCCGCCGCCAATGCCGGTGACGCCGTTGGCCGCCAGCAGTCGCACCACCGCCGCGCCCGTCAGGTTTTCCGACAGCACGATGCGGTCATCGATATCAATCTGGTAGAAATCCACAGTGGCATAGAAGTTGTCCGTGGGGCGGAACACCAGGCCGGCGCTGTAGTTGGTGGACTTCTCCGGCTTCAGCGGCTCGGCACCCAAGGCCTTCGCTGCCGGGTCCGTCACCGGGAAGGTGCGGACGTCATAGGGCACGCTGTTGATGAACACCGTGCTGGTGGCGGAATAGTGCGATTGGGCCAAGGATGGCGCGCGGAAGCCGGTGCTGATGGCACCACGCACGGACAGGGCCGAGATCAGGTCGTACTTGGCCGACAGCTCGCCGTTGGTGGTGTCGCCGAAGTCGCTGTAATGCTCGTAGCGGCCGGCCAGGTTCACCAGGAAGTCGGGCGTCAGCTTGGTTTCCAGCTCGGCATAGGTGCCGACGCTGCCCCGGCTGTTGGTGCCGGCGTCGGCCGGCTCGAAGCCGGGGAAGACCTGGGCGCCCGGGGCGGCCACCGTGCCCCTGGATGGGCCGTCCAGCACCGGCACGCCGCCGTTGATGTAGCTGGCGGGTTCGCCGGCCTTGATCGTGTAATCCTCGCGCCGCACCTCAGTGCCTACGGCGATGGACAGCGTGTCGGGCAGGAAGCCGATGTGGGCCAGCTTACGCACATCCAGGTTGCCCACCAGCTCGTCCGACACCAGCTCGCCAGCGTGGAAGTCGCGCGGGCTGGCCGTGCCCAGCGACACGTTGACGGAATTCTCCACGCCATAGTCGAAGCGGTTGCGGCCGTAATCGACGCTCAGGTCGTAGGTCCACGCGTCCGGCAGGTCGCCGCGCACACCCACCGTGGTCGACAGGTCCAACTGCTTGGACGTGATGTAGGGCAGATAGCCGTCTGGCGTCAGGGTCCGCACCGTGCGCACGTCCTGCGCCCGGCGAAAGAAACCGGCGCTCTGCCCGTCGCGCTGGCCCAAGCTGGCGAAGGCGTAGATCTCCGCCTTGTCGTTCACCGGCAGGCTGGCGTTCAGGAAAAGGTTGTATTCCTTGTCCAGCGGATCGCCGAAGCGGCTGTCGTGGCGGTCGAAGGTGGCCTCGCGCGGGTCACCGGCCGTCAGGTATTGCTGGCGCGGGTCGTCGCCGGACCGGTCCGTGGGCCGCGACCGGTGGGCCTCCGCCGACAGGGTGACATAGCCGTTGCGGGGCAGGGGCAGGCCGACATTGGCCTCCACCCGACCGGTCTGGCCGTCGCCGGCGCCGTACTCACCATATTCCACGGCGGCGCTGCCGCCGCTGTCCTGACCC
Organism: Nitrospirillum amazonense; assembly: GCF_007828035.1. GTDB lineage: Bacteria > Pseudomonadota > Alphaproteobacteria > Azospirillales > Azospirillaceae > Nitrospirillum > Nitrospirillum amazonense. The sequence continues at coordinate 147,399 of NZ_VITV01000010.1, forward strand.
TTCAGACGGATGTTGATGACGCCGGCGATGGCGTCGGACCCATATTGGGCGGCGGCGCCGTCGCGCAGCACCTCGATCTTCTCGATGGCGATGGACGGGATGGTGTTCAGGTCCACGGCGTCGGACCCGCGGCCCACGCTGCCGTTCAGGTTCAGCACGGCGCTGACGTGGCGGCGCTTGCCATTGACCAGCACCAGGGTTTGGTCGGGGCTCAGGCCCCGCAGGGTGGCCGGGCGCACATGGTCGGTGCCGTCGGTGTTGGCTGGCTGGGGAAAGTTAAAGCTGGGCACCAGGGCGCGCAACATCTGGGTGGTCTGGACCAGGCCGGTCTTTTCCAGTTCATCCACCGGCAGCACGTCGATGGGCACGGGGGAGGAGGCGACGGTGCGGTCGCTGCGCCGCGTGCCGGTCACCACCACCTCGTCCAGGTCGCTCAAGGCGGCATTGTTTTGCGGCGCGGGATCGGCCGCCTGGGCGTTCGGGATGAATAAGGGGGCGGCCAGGATCAACGCCAGCGCGGTGGCGGCCCGGCGCTGCTTGCCCTGGGGCAGGGACCTTGAGGAAACGGTCATGGATGAAGGCTCCCAATGGGGTGTCGCCGTCCGCCATCAGGATGACGGACATGAACAACGCTTTTTTTGTGTTCAAATTTTTATTCAACATACGATGGAAACATGGCGCAGATCGTCGCAGTCCCGCAAGCGCCGACCTGGAATGGAGCGCGGCGGGGTGCCATGCCAGAATTGTATAGATAGCGTGGCGTTTGGCTAATCTATGGCCTGCCCAATTTCACGGTACCTCTAATGTGGTATGTAAGCCAAACGTCGCTTGACAGCGGGGGTGGACGCCATTGAGCATGGGGATCAATTTGCGGTCCCCTTGGGCTCGCCCCACCGGCGCCGGGTAGGAACACCCATGACGACACGGCCGACCATCGCCATCATCGGCGCGGGCTTCAGCGGTTCTTTGCTGGCCTTGCACCTCCTGTCCCGCGGGGCCGACTGTCCCCGCATCCTGTTGATCGAACGCGCCTCCGACTTCGGTCGGGGGCTGGCCTACGCCACCGGCAATCCCGCCCATCTGCTGAACGTTCGGGCCGGGAACATGAGCGCGTTCCCCGACCAGCCGGAACATTTCCTGGCCTGGCTGCGCCAGCAGGGCGATGCGGTGCCGGGGGCGGCCGGCGCCGGCCCCGCCAGTTTCGTCGCGCGCCAGACCTACGGCCATTACCTGCAAAAGCTGATCTCGGACGCCGCCAAGCAGTCACGCTCCGCCGGTCGCCTCATCCTGGTGCCGGATACGGCCGTGGCCCTGCGGCACGAGGGCGGGCGCATGGTGGTGCGCCTGGACGTGGGCCGGGAATACAAGCTGGACGCGGCCGTGCTGGCCATCGGCAATTTCCCGCCGCAGCCGCCGCACCTATTCGACGGCGCCTTTTTCCGGTCCAGCCGCTTCCACCCCGATCCCTGGGCACCCAGCGTGGCACGCGACATCGGCGTGCGCGACAGTGTGCTGGTGGTGGGCACTGGCCTCACCATGGTCGACACGGTGCTGTCCCTGCGGGCGCGCGGCCATCAGGGGCAGATCGTGGCGCTGTCGCGCCGTGGCCTGCTGCCTCGCCGGCATACGGACGCCGTGCCCCACGTGGTGCCGCCGCCGCCGGATATGCCCACCTCCCTCTCCCGCGCGCTGGCCCATGTGCGCCGCCTGGTGCGGCAGGAACAGGCGGCGGGGCGCGCTTGGCAGCCGGTGATCGACAGCTTGCGTCCGCGCACGGTGGCCTATTGGCAGGCCCTGCCCTTAGGCGAGAAGAAGCGTTTCCTGCGCCACCTACGCCCTTGGTGGGACGTGCACCGCCACCGCCTGGCGCCCGCCGTCGCCACCCAGCTGACGGCCCTGCAGGCCACGGGTGCGCTGATCGTCACCGCCGGGCGGCTGCAATCCATTGAGGAGGTGCCGGACGCCCTGCAGGGCCGGGTGCGCGTGACCTACCGTCCCCGGAACGAGGATGGCGACATCACCTTCCCGGTCGACCAGGTCATCAACTGCTCCGGCCCGGCGTGCGACATCCTGCGGGTGACCGATCCGCTGGTGCGCGACCTGCTGGCCCAGGGCACCATCCGCCCCGACCCCCTGCACCTGGGCCTGGACGTGGACGCCGAGGCGCGGGTGCTGGATGCCGGCGGCCGGCCGGTTCCCGGGCTGTACGCCATCGGCCCGGTCACGCGTGGCACCTTCTGGGAAATGACGGCCGTGCCCGACATCCGCATGCAGGCGGCCACCCTGGCCCAGCACATCGGCGCCTATATCGACCGCCATGCCAAGGTGGCGGTGGAGGCCTGACGCAGATTTTCCCGGCCCCTTGTCGAAGTCGGGGAAGGTGGAATTATATGCAGCGGTGGTTGGACCGCTCACGGCTCAGCCCGTTTTTCGTCATGAAAGAGTCCGTCCATGGGTTGCCAGGCCTGCCGCGAGGGTGCGGAGCTATCCTTTGACTTCACGATGGCTTTCCAGCCTATCGTTGATATCGCGGCCCGTACCGTCTTTGCCTATGAGGCCCTGGTGCGTGGGCCGAATGGCGAAGGTGCGGGCACCGTGCTGGCCGCCGTGGATGCTGACAACCGCTATTCTTTCGATCAAGCCTGCCGGGTCAAGGCCATAGAGCTGGCGGCGGCGCTGGGACTGCCGGGCACGGGCGCCCGCCTGTCCATCAACTTTATGCCGGCGGCGGTCTACCAGCCGGAAAATTGCTTGCGCACCACCGTGCAGACCAGCCGCGCCGTGGGCATGGCCCTGGATCGCCTGATGTTTGAGGTGACGGAAAATGAACCCATCAACGATCCGGCCCACCTGTTGGGGATATTCCATGAATACCGCCGCCGGGGCTTCCTGGCCGCCATCGATGATTTCGGCGCCGGCTACGCCGGTCTCGCCTTGTTGGCCAAGTTCCAGCCGGACGTGTTGAAGATCGACATGGAACTGACCCGTGACGTCGCCAACCGTTCCGTCAGCCGGACCATCGTCGCTGCCATCGTTCAGGTTTGCCAGACCCTGGGCATCACCGTGGTGGCCGAAGGGGTTGAGACGGCCGAGGAACTGGCCACCCTTCGCGATCTCGGCATCACCCTAATCCAGGGTTATCTGTTCGGCCGACCGGCGTTCGAGGCGCTGCCCAAGCCTTTAGGTCTCTAGGCGCGCGAGGAAATGGTCGAAGGACCGGTCCACCGCTTCCCGCCCGCCGCTGATGATGTTGCGGCCCCAGGTATAGCCATAGACATCCTCGAACCGCAGGCCGGCCAGCCGGTCGCGGATACCCCGCACATCCGCCGCCGTCATGGGCAGGTAATTGGGATAGCTGTACATGAAGGTGACGTGCCGGCGGTCCATCACCACCTGCAGCGCGTCGCCGGGGAACAGGGCGCCGCCGGGGCGTGGGCCGTCGCGCCAGTGCAGGGCGGTGCTGCCGGGGAAATGCCCGCCGCAGCGGATCAGGGTGACGCTGTCCGACAGGGCCAGGCGATCGCCCTCCCAGAATTCCACCTGCGGCGCCGGGCGCATGACCCAGTCGCGATCGGCGGCATGCAGCAGGATAGGGATATTCCCCAGCGCCTCGCCCCACGACACCATGGACGCATAGAAATGGGGGTGGGAGATGATGATCCTGTCCACGCCACCCCGCGCCTTCAGCGCCGCCACCCCCTCCCCCGTCACCAGCGGCACGCATTCCCACAGGATAGTGCCGGCATCGGTTGGCAGCAGAAGGGCGCGCTGGTCGATGGCGAAGGGCGGCGTCATGCCCAGCGCGAACAGGCCCGCATCTTCCTCCAAACGGCTGCGGTGGCGGGCGGCCAGCCCCTCCATGGTGGTCCAGCGTTGGCCCCGCCAGCCGACATATTGGCGCTCATCCTCACAGATGGGGCAATGGTCGGGTGGGGTTGTGGTGGTGAACTGGGTGCCGCAGGTCTCGCAGATGGCGTGCATGGCGGTGCGTCCGTCAGGCCAGGGCGGGGTGGGGGGCGACGCCCTGGGCAGCGCACCAGGCCAGATAGGCGGCCCGCGCGCTGGCGCTGTTGGTGGTCCCTATCACTTGGCCCCGCTCATCCAGATAATCGATATCCCCCGTCAGGCTGATGTGGATGACGCAGGGCTCATCCCCCACGGTCCGCCAGCTGTCTATATTGCCTGCGGGCTCGTGGACGAAAACGCCGGGGCCGATGATCTCCCCCGTCTCGATGATTTCGCGCGATCCCGACAGGGTGTAGGCGTGAACCTCCCCGCTGTGACGGTGGCGGGGGATGACGGTGCCGGGCTCCACCCGCAGCTGCAGGTCGTAGCTGTCCTCGGCGAAGTGCAGCGGACGGAACGACAGGCCGGGGCGCAGCGGAACCCAGGCCTGGGCCAGGGCGTCGATGGGATGCGCGGTGGGGGCGCCGACGGTGGGGGTCATAATGGTTCCTCCGTTGTTCATATCGGTCAGCGGGCTTGGGCGACGGTGCGCTGGGCGGTGGCCAGGGTGATTTCCTCCGGCCCCAGGATGCGGGTGATGCGGCCCTTGGCATCGATGATGGCCAGGCTGGGCACCTCGCGCACACCGAAGGCACGGAACAGGTGGCCATCAGCGTCCAGGGTCAGGGGCAGGCCGCTCGGTACCGCCGTCTTGGGGTTGGCCTGGTAGTCGGCAAGGTCCTTGGCCGAAGCCCACAAGCCCGAGGCCACACCCAGCCAATGGGCCTGGCCCTGGTCGGCCAGGCTGGACGCCACCTCCCGTGCCTGGCGGCAGGCGGCCGCCATGGCCGGGCGACTGGTGGCAAGATAGGATTCGCACCAGGGGGAGAAGAACAGGACGGCGCGGGGCTTGCCGTCGCGGCTGGGGCCGCCCACGGGGAAGGCCTGGCCGGTGGTGATGCTGGTGGTCAGGCCGGGCAGGATGTCGCCCGGTTTGTAGCTCGCTTCCTGCGGATGGCCAGGGGCGGCGGCGATGCCGGCGGCACTCTCGCCCTCCGCCAGGGCTGCCCGCAGCGCCTGGTGCAATTTGTCGTCCGCCAGGTGGCCGACGTACAGGATGCGGCCGTCGCGGCCGATGACCACGTGTTGCGGCGTCACCCGCAGGTTCAGGGCGGCGGCCAGGCTGCCGTCGTCCACCGCCACCGGCATGCGCAGGCCCATCTTCTGCCGGAAGTCGCGCACCGTCGCCGGCTTGTCGTTGAAGCCGGTGTTGACGGCGATGATGGCCATCCTGTCGCCCAGGGCCTCATAATCTGCCTCGAAGCCCGGCATCTGCTCCCGACAGGGCACGCACCAGGTGGCCCAGAACTTCAGGTAGACCGGCTTCTTGCCGTAGTAGGCGCCAAGGTCGATGCGCTCCCCCTCCAGGGTGGTCAGCGTGGCCGCCGGACCGGGCAGGCCCAGCAGGCCGGTGCCCGCAGCCTCCGCCCGGCCTTGGCCGCTTTCCGCATTGACGGCTGGCGCGCTGTCCGTGGCGGCATGGGCAGGGAAGGTGGCGAGCGCGGCCATCAGCAGGCCGGCATGCAAAAGGGTGCGCATCAGGGCATTCCTTCAGGATCCGATAGGGACAGCATGGCGCGGAATTGGATCAGGAACGAGAGCCGATCCGTGGTATTCTTGGTGATCCAATTACGGATGCCGACACCTTGACCATCGCCTTGCAACTCGGCCTGACGCTGCCGCCGCCCGGCTCGCGCCATGTCCGCCGCGCCCTGCATGACCAGTTGCGCGCCGCCATCCTGGACGGGCGGCTGGCGCCGGGCCTGGCCCTGCCGCCCAGCCGGACCCTGGCGCAGGAACTCGGCCTGTCCCGCACCACGGTGGTGACGGTATACGACCTGCTGTTGAGCGAGGGCTATGTCGTCGCCCGCACCGGCGCCGGCACCTTCGTCGCCGACACAGGCTCCAAAGCCCAGGCCGGCGCCGCGGCCGGGGCACCGCCGCCCGGCCCGCCCAGCGGCGTGCGGCTGAACCCCGCGTTGCTGGCGCCCGGCGGCGCCCGCACGCCTACCCCGCCGCCGGAGGTGGCGGTCAATTTCCGCCTGGGACTGCCGGACACCAGTGGCTTTCCCTTCGACATCTGGGGGCGGCTGTACATCCGGGCGCTGCGCGCCTTTGCCCGCACCCAGCCCGGCTATCGCGAGCCGGCGGGCCGGTCGGCGCTGCGGGCGGCGGTGGCGGGCCACGTTTCCTTCACCCGCGCCGTGGCTTGCCGGGCGGACGACATCATCATCACCGCCGGCGCGCAGCAGGCCTTCGATCTGCTGGCCCGCGTGCTGGTGACGCCGGACCGGCCTGTGGTGGCGATGGAGGATCCCGGCTACGCCTCCGCCAGGGGCGCCTTCCTGGCCGCCGGCGCCCGGCTTCATCCGGTGCCGGTGGATGGGGAGGGGCTGGTGGTCGACGCCCTGCCGCCGGACGCGGCGGTGGTCTACGTCACGCCATCGCACCAGTTCCCCCTGGGCGTGCCGCTGTCGCCCCGGCGGCGTCAGGCGCTGCTGGCCTATGCCGCCGCCAGCGGCGCTGTGATCGTCGAAGACGATTACGATGGGGAGTTCCGCTACGGCGGCCGGCCGCTGGATGCCCTGCAGACCCTAGATGGCGGGACCCGCGTCTTCTATGTCGGCACCTTCTCCAAAAGCCTGTTCCCGGCCCTGCGCCTCGGCTTCATCGCCGTGCCCGCCTGGGCGCGGGACCATGTGCTGAGGGCCAAGCAGGTGGCCGATTGGCACGCCCCGGTGGTGGAGCAGGACGCCCTGGCCGCCTTCATGGCCGAGGGGCATCTGGCCCGCCACGTCCGGCGCATGCGGGCCGTTTATGATGACCGTCGCACCGCCTTGCTGGGGGCCTTGGCCGCCCATTGCGGCGATCTGCTGGCGCCGGTACCGGCGGTGGCGGGGCTGCACCTGGCCACGCGCTTCCGCCGGCCGGTGGACGCGGACGCCGTGGTGGCCCGGGCCCTGGCCGCCGGCATCGGGGTGGAAAGCCTGGCCAACTATGCGCTGCGGCCCACCCAAGGGGGACCCGTCCCGGGGGATGGCGTCGCCGGTCTCGCCTTCGGCTATGGCGGGGTGGGGGTGGATGCCATCGCACCCGCCATCAGCCGGCTGGCGGCCATCCTTCGGGACGCAGCGCGGTCCGCAGGCTGAAGGCCAGCAGGCCGGCCGACAACAGCAGGAAGATGGCGGCATGCGGTTCCAGCCAGGTGCCGGCGATGGCGGCGAAGGCAACACAGCAGCCCATCCACGCCATCAGGCCGGCGGCGCAGATCCACGCCAACGCCCTATCCCCCGGCCGGCCGCTCCGCAGCAGGTTCAAGGCGCCCAACAGGATGACCAGGATGCTGGCGCTCAAGGCCCACAGCAGCACCATGGGCTGGCTGCCATACGCGTTGAAGGAGCCGGCGGTGTGCCCACCGGCGCCCAGGATCAGCAGCACCGCCAGCGCGCGGTCGACCATCTTCCCCATCGAGTCTCCTCCCCTTGGCCCCCGTCTGTTTTCACCCGTTGGCGGCGGTCGCGTACAGGTCCAGGATGCCGCCCCAGCCGCCGTCGCTGCCCACCTTGGCCCGCAGGCGCTCGCCATTCTCCGCGCCGAAGCGGTCCAGGTCGCGGTGTTCCAGCGTCACCCGGGTCAGGGTCTCATCCAGGGCGGTGAAGGTCACCTCCACCTCCGAATAGGTGTCGGTGCGGACCTGGAAATCGCCGTCCAGGTGCCAGCTCAGCACCAGGCGGGCCGGCGGCTCCCACGCCAGCACGCGGCCCCAGTCGCATTCCGATCCGTCGTCGCCCACCTCATACCAGCGGCCGTCCACCTTGGGTTCGATGATGGCGTTGGCCAGGGGCGCCTTGCCGATGTGGTGGGTCGCGGGCCACCAACTGGCGAAGCGGGTGGTGAAGACCGTGAAGGCGTGGGCCTGGCTGGCCCTCACCGTCACGGTCTTCACCACGGGGGCGATGGCGATGGTGCGTTCAGCAAGCGGCATGGCGGTGCCTCCCTCTTATGGTTTGTCGCTCGTCCTCTCCGCTTCGGCCGCGAAGGCATCGAGCGCGGTCTCCCAGAACTGGTCCAGCCAGCGGCGCAGCGCGCCCAGGCCGTGCGGGTCGATGTGATAGATGCGCCGCGTCCCTTCCGCCCGATCAGTCACCAGCCCGGCGTCCTTCAGCACCTTCAGGTGCTGCGACACCGCCGGTCGGCTGATGGGCAGATGCCGCGCCAACTCCCCCACCGGCTGCGGCCCGGCCCGCAACCGCTCGAACACCGCCCGCCGGGTGGGATCGGCCAGGGCAGTTAGCGCTTGTTCGTAAGACATGACTTACGGTAAGCGATGGCGAACGGATAAGTCAAGGGCCTTGGGTCGGGGGCCAGAACGGCGTCCTCAGTCAGTCCGCCAAGGATTTAAAATCGGCTGCTGCAACAGGCCAAAATCGGCGACGTTGCGCGTCACCAATGTAAGGTCGTGAATTTCCGCCGTGGCGGCGATGAAGGCGTCCATAACGCTAATGGATCGGCCGGTTGCCTGGCCGCGCGCCACGATGACACCCCAGGCATCGGCCACCGCCATGTCGATGGCCAGGACACGGCGATCGAAACGCAAGGGCAGGTCATCCCGCAACCATGTATCCAGTCGGTTCCGGCGCTGCCCCGGCGCCAATCGCTGCACGCCTTGACGCAGTTCCGCCAGGGTGGCGACGCTGAGGTAGAGGCGATCCTCATCAGCCGTGGCCAGCCATTCTATGACACCGGCGTCAGGGTGAGGTTTCACCCACTCCGACACCACGTTGGTGTCCAGCAGATAGTTCACAGATCAATCTCGCGGGCGCTATCCGCCGCGCGTTCCACTATCAGGCCGGAATCACGCAAGGGGGACGCGGCGAAGAATTCGGCCAGATTGCCCACACGTCTCGTCTTGCGTTCCCACTCTTCGGCCGAGACGACCACGGCGGTGGTGCGACCATTACGAGAGATGACCTGTGGGGTCCCGGCGGCGGCGCGATCAATCACCTCACTGAACTTGGCTTTCGCTTCCGCGACGGTCCAGGTTTTCATGTTCGCCTCCTCCTGATGACTATATTGGTCATTATAGTCATCCGGGTGCTCGCCGGCAAGGTCTACAGGCCACAATGAAAACCGATAGCCAAGGCGGCAAGCCATCCCGTAAGACAGCGGTAGTCCTGCTTAAGCGTGATCAAGCCGTCATGATTCTCGACATCATCGCCGCCCTGGGTCTGCTGGCCATCCTTGCCATCTGCGTCCACGGCATGCGCACGCCACAGAAGCGCCCGGGCTTCCTGCTCATGGCCGCCGTGACCCTGGTGGCCATCGGTGTGCTGGTGGCGGATAATCTGGTGGCCATCGGCCTGGTGCATGGCGCGCGCTTCGGCGCCGTGATCCTGGGCGTGATGGGTCTGATCAACGGCGCCCTGGTCCTGGCGCAGATCGTCAGCGGCAAGCCGTGGAACCCCCGCCGGCCTGGGCGGTGAGGCGGGGGCTGGGGCATCAGGCCGTCAGGAAATCCACCAGCGTCAGGGCCATGACCTCGGTCGCCTTGTACAGGTCGCTCAGCGGCAGGCGCTCATCCGCGCGGTGGGCGTTGGCTTCCTCGATGGTGTGGGGGCCGGCGCCGTAGAGCACGGTTGGGATGCCGGCGGCGGCGTAGTGGCGGGCGTCGGTGTAGATGGGCACGCCTTTGGCGGCCACGGGCTCACCCAGGATGCGGCTGGCGTGGCGGCTGATCGCGTCGGTCAGGCGGTCGGTGCCGGCGATGGGCTTCAGCGGCTCCGCCAGCAGGATGCGGCGCACGGTCACCGTCGCTTCCGGCCGTTCGGCGGCGGCCGCGGCGATGACCTGGCGCAGGGTGGCCTCCACCGCCGCGCCCTGCTCTTCCGGGATCATGCGGCGGTCCAGGCGGAAGGTGATGCGGTCGGGCACGACGTTGGTGTTGATGCCGCCGGAGATGAGGCCCACGGTCAGCTGCGGGCTGCCGATGCCGGGCACGGCCGAGACGGTGGCGGCATAGCCGGCGCGGTGCTGGTACAGCCAGCTGAGGATGACGGTCGCAGCCTCCAGCGCGTCGATGCCGGTGGCTGGCAAGGCGGCATGGGCGGACTTGCCCCGCACCTCCACCTCCAGATGCAGGCAGCCGTTGTGGGCGGTGACGATGCCGTAGCTGAAGCCGGCGGACACGGCATAGTCCGGCTTGGTCAGGCCCTGGTCCAACAGCCAGCGCGGCCCGATCTCCCCGCCCGCCTCCTCATCATAGGTCAGGTGCAGTTCCACCGTGCCGTTCAGGGCCACGCCCTGGCGCGCCAGCTCATCCAGCGCCATCAGCGCGTAGGTGTAGCTGGCGAAGTCGGACTTCGAGACGGCGACGCCGCGCCCGTACATCCAACCGTCCTTGACGGTGGCGGCATAGGGATCGACGGTCCAGCCCTCGCCCGGCGCCACTACATCGCCATGGGCGTTCAGGGCGATGGTGGGGCCGTCGGCACCAAACGTCCGGCGCACGATCAGGTTGGTGGCGCTGATCATGCCGTTGGCCTTGACCAATTCGTCGGGCACGACGTGGCGTTCCACGGAGTAGCCCAAGCCCTCCAGCAGCTCGGCGGCGCGGGCGGCGTGGGGCGCGCAGTCGCCCGGCGGGTTGTCGGAGGGCACCTTGATCAGTTCCGCCAGGAAGCGCACCTGCTCCTCCCGCTTGGCCGTCAGGAAGGTGTGGACGGCCCCCTGGATGGTGGCGGCGGTGTCGGCGTTCATGACAGGGGTCCTTCAAGGGGGGAAACAGGGTCGAAACGGCGCAGGAAGTCCAGCAGCACGGTGACGGCCAGGTCGGCATCCTCCACCGTGATGGCCTCCGCCGGGTTGTGGCTGATGCCGCCGGCGCAGCGCACGAACAGCATGGCCATGGGGCACAATGCCGCCAAGGCCATGGCGTCGTGGCCGGCGCCGCTGGGCAAATGGTGGGGGATGATGCCGGCCCGCGCCACCGCCTGGCCCAGCTGGCGCATCAGGCCGGGGTGGCAGTGGGCGGCGGGGGCGTCGTGCGTGGGCTGTATGTCCAGCACCACGCCCCGGCGCGCCGCGATGGCGGCCAGGGTGTCCAGCAGACCGGCGGCGGCCGCTTTGCGGCTGTCGTCACGCGGGCTGCGCAGGTCGATGGTGAAGCTGGCCTGGCCAGGAATGACGTTTACCGCACCCGGCTTGGCCTCGATGCGGCCCACGGTGGCGACCAGGTCGGGTTCCGCCCCGCCGGCCGTCTCCACCGCCAGCACCATTTCCGCCGCCGCCGCCAAGGGGTCGTGGCGCAGGGCCATGGGCACGGTGCCGGCGTGGCCCGCCTGGCCGGTGACGGTGACGGCGTAGCGGCTGGCGCCGTTGATAGCGGTGACGATGCCCAGGGGCAGGCCCCGGGATTCCAGCACCGGGCCCTGCTCGATATGCACCTCGACGAAGCCCAGCACCTGGGACGGGTCGCGCGCCACGGCCCCCAGGCCGTCGGGGTCGCCGCCGAAATCCTTCAGCGCGGCGCCCAGGGCGATGCCGTCGCGGTCGCGCGCGGCCATGGCGTCGGGGGCGATGGTGCCGGCCACGGCGCGGCTGCCCGTCAGGGTGACGGGGAAGCGCACGCCCTCCTCATCGCCGAAGCCCAGTACCTCGATGGCATAGGGCAGGCGCTCCCCCCGGCGGTTCAGTTCCGCCACGGCGGCCACGGCGGCCAGCACACCCAGGTTGCCATCGTATTTGCCGGCGTTGCGCACCGTGTCGATGTGCGACCCCAGCAGCAGGGCCGGTTGGCCTGGGGCCGCGCCTTCATAGCGGCCGACCACGGTGCCGGCGGCGTCCAGGTGCGCCTCCATCCCCGCCTCGCGCATCCAGGTCAGCAACTGCTCGGCGGCGGCGCGGTGCTCCCGCGTCAGGTACAGGCGGGTCAGGGCCGGCCGGTCGGCGCTGTGCCGGGCGAAGTCGTCCAGGCGCGCCATCAGGGCGGGGCCGAAGGTCACGGCAGCATCTCCTTCAGGCGCAGCAGCGCGATGCGCTCTACCTGGGCCGTCGCCGTGGCGAACTCGGTATCCGTATCATTGCCCACCCGGGCCTCGAAATTCTTCAGAATGGCGGCGCGGGTCAGGCCGCGCACCGCCAGGATGAAGGGGAAGCCGAAGCGCGCCTTGTAGGCGTCGTTCAATTCCTGGAAGCGCGCGTATTCCTCCGGCGTGCACTTGTCCAGCCCGGCGGAGGCCTGCTCCGCCGTGGAGTCCGCCGTCAGCTCCCCCCGCACGGCCAGGCGGCCGGCCAGGTCGGGGTGGGCCAGCAGCACGCCCAGGCGCCGCTCCCGCCCCGCCGCCCGGAACTGCGTCACCAGCGCGGCGTGCAGGCCCTGGGCCGTGCGCCCGTCGGCGGGCAGGCCGGCGTCCCACGCGGCCTCGGCGATCCAGGGCGAATGCTCGAACACCCCGCCGAAGCGGGCGACGAAAGCCTCGCGGCTGTCGAAGAAATCGCTCATGCCGCGGCGCCCTTGTAAGGATGGCGGGCGTGCCAATGCCGGGCGATGTCGGCGCGCCGGGCGAACCATACGCCCTCATGGGCCGCGGCATAGTCCAGGAACCGTTCCAGCGCCTGGATGCGGCCGGGCTTGCCCACCAGGCGGCAATGCAGGCCGACCGACATCATGCGCGGCGTCTCCGCCCCCTCCGCATACAGGGCATCGAAGCTGTCCTTGAGGTAGGTGAAGAACTGGTCGCCGGAATGGAAACCCTGGACCTGGACGAAGCGCATGTCATTGCAGTCCAGGGTGTAGGGCACGATCAACTGCGGCCTGTCGCCTACCAATTGCCAGTAGGGCAGGTCGTCGTCATAGGCGTCGGCATCATAGAGGAAACCGCCATGCTCCGCCACCAGGCGGCGGGTGTTGGGGCTGGTGCGGCCGGTGTACCAGCCGACGGGGCGGGTGCCGCTGACCTGTTCCAGGATGGTCATGGCCTTGGCCATGTGCGCCGCCTCTTCGGCCGGGTCCATATACTGGTAATTGATCCAGCGATAGCCATGGCTGGCGATCTCATGCCCCTGGTCCACCATGGCGCGGATGACGTCCGGATGACGCTCGGCGGCCATGGCCACGGCGAAGATGGTAAGGGGGATCTTCTTCTTCTCGAACAGCCTCAACAGGCGCCAGACACCGACGCGGGAGCCATATTCGTACAGCGATTCCATGGACATGTGGCGCACGCCGGGCAGGGCCTGCGCCGCCACCATTTCCGACAGGAAGGCCTCGGACGCGGCGTCGCCATGCAGGATGCAGTTCTCCCCGCCCTCCTCATAATTCAGCACCAGCTGAACCGCGATGCGGGCGGCGTTCGGCCAGTCCGCCTGGGGCGGGTTGGCGCCATAGCCGATCAGGTCGCGCGGGTAATCCGCCGTCATCATGCCCCCAGCATCCCCTGTTGTGCCCAGATCCTTTAGGCGCATCATCGCCCGATAGGGTTGCCGCCGCGACCCCTAAAGGTCCAGCATGGCGAGAGGCAGCATATCGTGCGCCTGGGTATGGGCGCTTTCCTGATTGTTTTGAAAGACTTTCCAGGGGCGGCTGGCTGACGGGGCGATGCCACCCCATGTACCTTTTGTGCATAAGCGAGATCAGGGCGACGAACGGGCGATCATCATGAGTGCAGGCCATATGAATGCGGGCCGGGGCGAAGGACGCCTGACCACCCACGTGCTGGACACCATGGCGGGCAGGCCCGGGGCCGGCATCACCGTCGTGCTGGACCGGCTGGGCGATGGTGGCGCCCGCACCCGCGTGGCGGAGGCGCGCACCAACGCCGACGGCCGCTGCGACGCGCCGCTGCTGGCGGGTACCGACTTGACTGTCGGCCGTTACGAACTGACCTTCGCCGTCGGCGCCTATTTCCAGGCGCGCGGCGTGGCCCTGACCGACCCGCCTTTCCTGGATGAGGTGCCCATCCGCTTCGCGATATCCGATGCCGGCCAGCATTACCACGTGCCCTTGCTGATCAGCCCCTACGCCTACTCGACATACCGGGGCAGCTGAGATGGCCCACCGCACAACCATCCGCTTCCTGCTGGGCAATGAACCACGCACCCTGACCGACGTGGATCCGACGCTGACCGTACTGGACTGGCTGCGCGGCACGGAGCGCCGCATGGGCACCAAGGAGGGTTGCGCCGAGGGCGACTGCGGCGCCTGCACCGTGGTGGTGGGTCGCCTAGTCGACGGTGCTGTGAAGTATGAGGCCATCAACGCCTGCATCCGCTTCCTCGCCACCCTGGACGGCTGCCAGCTGCTAACGGTGGAGCACCTGAAGCGGCCGGACGGCGCCCTGCACCCGGTGCAGCAGGCCATGGTGGATTGCCACGGCTCGCAATGCGGCTTCTGCACCCCCGGCTTCGTCATGTCGCTGTATGCCCTGAACCGGGCGGAGGCGGCGCCCTTAGAGGGTGTGCTGGATGAGCAGTGTATCGACGATGCCCTGGCCGGCAATCTATGCCGCTGCACCGGTTACGCCCCCATCGTGGCGGCGGCTCAACAGGTGCGTAATAGGACGCCGGACCATATCGACGACGCCCTGCCCAGCGTGACACGGGCGCTGGCCGCCTTGGCCGATGACGCGGTGGTGGAGACGGGCCGCGATGGTCGCCGCTTCCTGGCGCCGGCCACGGTGGACCAGCTGGCCGACCTGGTGCTGTCCAACCCGGACGCCACCATCGTTTCCGGCGCCACCGACGTGGGCCTGTGGGTGACCAAGCACCAGAGGGTGCTGTCCACCGTCATCTACACCGGCCGCGTGGCCGGCCTGGCACGCATCACGGACCGGGGTGACGCCCTGGAACTGGGGGCCGGCGTCACCTTCACCGCCGCCAAGGCGGCCCTGGGCAGGCTGCATCCCGACCTGGACGAATTGCTGCGCCGGGTGGGGGCGGAGCAGGTGCGCAACGCCGGCACCATCGGCGGCAACATCGCCAACGGCTCCCCCATCGGCGACACGCCGCCCGCCCTGATCGCCCTGGGCGCCAGCCTGACGCTGCGCTGGGGCGCGCAACGCCGCACGCTGCCGCTGCAGGACTATTTCCTGGCCTATGGCAAACAGGACCGCCAGCCGGGCGAGTTCGTGGAAAGCGTGACCGTGCCCAAGCCGGGCAAGGGCGACCTGTTCGCCGCCTACAAGATCTCCAAGCGCTTCGACCAGGACATCTCCGCCCTGTGCGCCTGCTTCCTGGTGACGGTGGGCGACGATGGCCTGGTCACCCGCGCCCGTCTGGCCTATGGCGGCATGGCGGGCACGCCCAAGCGGGCGGATGCGGCGGAGGCGGCGCTGCTGGGCCGTCCCTGGGACGCGGCGGCAGCCCGGGATGCCAAGGCGGCCCTGGCCCAGGACTTCACCCCGCTCAGCGACTGGCGCGCCAGTGCTGCCTACCGCCTGGCGGTGGCCGGCAACCTGCTGCTGAAGTTCCAGGCGGAGAGTGTGGCCGACGCCCCCGCGACCCGTGTGCTCGCCCAGCGGACCCAGGGGCGTCCAGCGGGTTGCGACATCGCAAAGGCGGTGCCCCATGCCTGACAAGACGCCCATCGACATTTCCGCCGTCACCCCGCGCCGCATCGACGGCGCCGTGCACGACAGCCGGCGTCACGAAAGCGCGCACAAGCATGTGAGCGGGGAGGCGCTGTACGTCGACGACATCGCCGAGCCCGCCGGCCTGCTGCACGTGCAGTTGGGGCTGGCCACCCGCGCCCATGCCCGCGTGCTGTCCCTGGACCTGGACGATGTGCGCCGGGCGCCCGGCGTGGTGGCGGTGTTCACCGCCGCCGACATCCCGGGCGACAATGACATCGGCGCCGGCCTGCGCCATGACGAGCCGCTGTTCGCCGAAGACGTGGTGCAGTACCACGGCCATCCCCTGTTCGCCGTGGCGGCGGAGACCCGCGACCAAGCCCGCCGCGCCGCGCAACTGGCCAAGGCGGAATATGAGGATCTGCCGGCGGTGCTGGACATCGCGGCGGCGCGTGATCCGGGCACGCTGGTCACCCCGCCCATGACCCTGCGCCTGGGCGATGCCGAGGCGGCGCTGAAGACGGCCCCGCGCACCCTTTCCGGCCGCATCAAGATCGGTGGGCAGGAGCATTTCTATCTGGAAAGCCAGATCGCCATGGCCATCCCGGGGGAGGATGAGGACGTGCTGGTCCACGTCTCCACCCAGCACCCCAGCGAGGTGCAGCACATCGTCGCCCACGTCCTGGACATCCCCGACGGCGCGGTGACGGTGGAGGTGCGGCGCATGGGCGGTGGCTTCGGCGGCAAGGAGACGCAGGCCAACCTGTTCGCCGCCTGCGTCGCCCTGGTGGCCAAGAAGACGGGCCGCGCCGCCAAGCTGCGCCCCGATCGCGACGACGACTTCCGCATCACCGGCAAGCGCCATGATTTCGAGGTGGACTATCAGGTCGGTTTTGACGACCAGGGCCGCATCCTGGCCACCGACATGCTGTTCGCCGCGCGCTGCGGCTTCGCGGCGGATCTGTCGGGCCCGGTGACGGACCGCGCCCTGTTCCATGCCGACAACTGCTATTTCTACGGCAATGCCCGCATGTCGTCGCTGCCGCTGAAGACCAACACGGTTTCCAATACCGCCTTCCGCGGTTTCGGCGGGCCCCAGGGCATGGTGGCGGCCGAGCGGGTGGTGGAGGAGGTGGCCTTCGCTACCGGCCTGGACCCGCTGGACGTGCGGAAGGTGAACTTCTACGGCACCACCGACCGCAACGTGACGCCCTATCACCAGACCATCGAGGACAACATCATCGGCCCCCTGGTCGATGAGCTGGAGGCATGGTCGGACTATCGCGCCCGCCGTCAGGCCATCCGCGCCTTCAACGCCGCCAATCCCTACCTGAAAAAGGGCCTAGCCCTGACACCCGTGAAGTTCGGCATCTCCTTCACCTTCACGCCCTATAACCAGGGCGGGGCGCTGATCCACATCTACACCGACGGCTCCATCCACCTGAACCATGGCGGGACGGAGATGGGGCAGGGCCTGAACACCAAGGTCGCCCAGGTGGTGGCCGATGAGTTCCAGGTGGACATCGGCCGCATCCGCATCACCGCCACCACCACGGGCAAGGTGCCCAACACCTCGGCCACCGCCGCCTCCTCCGGTGCCGACATCAACGGCAAGGCGGCGCAGAACGCCGCCCGTGTGCTGAAGGCCCGGTTGGTGGAGTTCGCCGCCGGCCATTGGAACGTTCCCCAGGACGCCGTGGTTTTCACCGCCGACGGGGTGCGGGTGGGCGACCAGCTGCTGACCCTCAGGGAGGTGGTGAAGGCCGCGTACATGGGCCGCATTTCCTTGTCGGCCACCGGCTATTACAAGACGCCCAAGATCCACTGGGACCGGGCCAAGGGCCAGGGCCGCCCCTTCCTCTATTACGCCTATGGCGCGTCGGTGGCGGAGGTGACGGTGGACACGTTGACGGGCGAGTATGTGGTGGACCGCGTGGACATCCTGCACGACTGCGGCGACAGCCTGAACCCGGCCCTGGACAAGGGCCAGGTCGAGGGCGGCTTCATCCAGGGCATGGGCTGGCTGACGACGGAGGAACTGTGGTGGGACGCCCAGGGCCGCCTGCGCACCCACGCCCCCAGCACCTACAAGATCCCGGCCTGCGGCGATCGCCCGCGGCAATTCAACGTCCGCCTGGTGCGGAACAGCCCGAATGTGGAGGACACCATCCACCGGTCCAAGGCGGTGGGCGAGCCGCCGCTGATGCTGGGCATCAGCGTGTTGCATGCCCTGTCCGACGCCGTGGCCAGCGTGGCGGATCATAAAATCTGCCCGCAGTTGGACGCGCCGGCCACGCCGGAACAGGTGCTGGCCACCATCGAACGCCTGCGGGAGCGGACGGCATGACGGTGACGGCGCCCAAGGTTCCGCTCTCCGCCCCCGGCCCGCAATCCGCCGGCCTGGCCGCCTGCCTGGCCCGGGGTGAGGCCGTGGTGCTGGTCACGGTGACGGAGGCGCGCGGCTCAACCCCGCGTGAGGTCGGCGCCTGCATGGCGGTGGGCGCTGACTGGCAGACAGGCACGGTGGGCGGCGGCCGGTTGGAACATCTGGGCCTAGAAACCGCCCGCCGCCTGCTGGTCGAAGGTGGCGAGCCGGTGCGCCTGGACGTGCCCCTGGGCCCGGCGGTGGGCCAGTGCTGTGGCGGTCATGTCGTGCTGACGGTGGAACGGGTGGACGAGGCGGTGCTGTACCGCCTGCGCGCGGCGGAGGCGACGGCCCTGGCCGGACAGCCCTGGCTGATGCTGTTCGGCGCCGGCCATGTCGGCAAGGCGGTGGCCCGCGCCATGGCGCCCCTGCCGCTGCGCCTGGTGTGGGTGGACAGCCGCGCCTCGGAATTCCCCCCCGACCCGCCGGTGGATGCCGACATCCGCGTGGCGACGGAACTGCCCAGTCAGGTGGCGCTGGCCCCGCCCGGCGCCGGTTACCTGATCATGACCCACAACCACGACCTGGACTTCGCCATCACGGCGGAGGCGGTGCAGCGCACCGACACGGCCTATGTCGGCCTGATCGGGTCGCACACCAAGCGCCAGCGCTTCTCCCGCTGGTACCAGGCGCAGGGATATGATCCCAACCATTTGCGGCGCCTGATCTGCCCCATCGGCGCGGGCCTGTCGGGCGACAAGCGGCCGGAGGTCATCGCCGCCCTGACGGCGGCGGAGGTGCTGACGGCCCTGTTGCGCCGGCCGCCGCAGACCACGGTGATGATGGGCGACATTTACGGGGCCATCTAGTGGGGGACCATCCAGGGGAGGGCGGTCCGATGGCCGGCGCCGACACGGGCGTGATCTATCTGGATCATCTGGCCAGTACCCCCCTGGACCCCGCCGTGCTGGCCGCCATGCTGCCCTGGTTCCAGCCGGAGCGCGCCGGCAATGCCCAGTCCGCCCATCACAATCCCGGCCGCCAGGCGGCGCGGGCCATCGCCCAGGCGGCTCATGCCGTGGCGGCGCTGGTGGATGCGCCGGCGGATGCGACAGTCACCTTCACCCCCAGCGCCAGCGAGGCCAACCGCCTGGCGCTCCAGGGGCTGGCGCCGGCCGGCGCCCCGCTGCTGGTCTCGGCCATCGAACATGACAGCGTGCTGCGCCAACTGGACGGCCTGCGCGCCGCCGGCCATGCCGTGACCCTGCTGCCGGTGGACGGCCAAGGCGTCATCCGTCTGGATGCGCTTGAGGCCGCCTTGAGCCGGGCCGGTCCCCGGCCCGTGCTGTCGCTCATGGCCGCCAACAATGAGGTCGGCAGCCTGCAGCCGCTGGCGGCGGTGGCCGACCTGTGCCGCCGCCATGGCGCCCTGTGGCACTGTGATGGGGTGCAGCGCGTGGCCACCGGGCCGCTGGCCCTGGGCGGAAAAGATCGTTCCGGGCCCGATATGATCACCCTGTCGGCGCATAAACTCTATGGGCCGCAGGGCGTGGGCGCGCTGGTGGCTCGGGCGGGGTTGGCGCCGGCGGCACCATGGTCCTGGGGTACGCCGCCCACCGCCTTGATCATGGGCTTTGCCGAGGCGGCACGGCTGGTCCTGCGGCGGCGCGACGCGGATCGCGATCATCTGGTGGCGCTGACGGCGCGGCTGTGGGCGGGCCTGAGCGCCACCGTTCCCGGCGTCACGCGCAACGGCCCGGCCGATGGCCTGCCCGGCTGTCTCAATGTCACGCTGCCGGGCGTGGACGCCGCCGACCTGCTGCTGGATCTGCCCGACCTGGCGTTGTCCACCGGCTCCGCCTGCCGCTCCGCCACCGGCCAGCCCTCGCATGTGCTGACGGCGATGGGCCTGGATGCGGCGGCGGCCTTCGGCAGCCTGCGCTTCGGCCTGGGCCGGGGTACTACCGAGGCGGCGGTAGATCTGGCGGTGGGCCGCCTCGCCGCGGCGTTGCGGGCGCGCTAGTATCCAGGCGCACAATCGGGAGCATCCCATGCCTGACCAGGACGCCGTGATCCTTTGGCTTATGCGGTCCGACGCGGCCATCCGCTGGCAGGTGATGCGTGACCTGCTGGACTTGCCGGAAGCGGATTGGGCAGCGGAACGCGCCAAGGTGGAAACCGAAGGCTGGGGCGCCCGGCTGCTGGCCTGCCAGGACGCGGACGGGCAATGGGCCGGCGGCGCCTTCTTCCCCGCCGACTTCACCCCCGACGAATGGCATCGCAGCGGCCAGCCCTGGACCGCCACGGCCTTCGCGCTGGACCAGTTGCGCGAATTCGGCCTGGACCCGGCGACGGAGCGGGCCCGGCGCACCGTCGCCCTGGTCGGCGCGCATTCCCGCTGGGACGAGGGCGGCCAGCCCTACTGGCAGGGCGAGGTGGAGGAATGCATCAACGGCCGCACCGTGGCCAACGGCGCCTATTTCGGCGCCGACGTCGCCGCCCTGGTCGAACGCCTGGTGGGCGACCGCCAGCCGGACGGCGGCTGGAATTGCGAGCGCGCCGCCGGCTCCACCTGTTCCTCCTTCGCCAGCACCCTCAACGTGCTGGAAGGGCTACTAGAGTATGAGCGCGCCACCGGCGGCACCGACCGCTCACGCGATGCGCGGCGGACGGGGGAGGACTACCTGCTGTCCCGCCATCTGTTCCGCCGCCTGACGACGGGCGAACCGGCCGACCCGCAGTTCCTGGACCTGCTGCACCCCAACCGCTGGCGCTATGACATCCTGCGCGCCCTGGACTATTTCCGCGCCGCCGGCCAACTGACCGGGGCCCAGCCCGACCTCCGCCTGGCCGAGGGCGTCGCCCACCTGCGGTCCCGCCGCCAGCCGGACGGCACCTGGCCGCTGGACTGGGACTTGCGCGGGCGGGTGTGGTTCAAGGTCAACGACGGGCCAGGCAAGCCGTCGCGCTGGATCACCCTGCGGGCGCTGCGGGTGTTGAGATGGTGGGGGCGGGGATGATTGTGCGGTGGCACATAGGGTGGGCCAATCCATCATCTTGGTGTAGCAGTTATATTAACGCAGCCAGCGCGCGCCTTGCATTCGAAGCAGCAATCTACAAACGTCCAGGGCACTGCTAGCCGGCTCGGAGAGGTGGTTAGTGTATGATTTGACGTGCGGAAGTGATCCGAAGCCGGAGGCAGCTTCTGAATGGTTGCTTTCATGAGCCTTACCATGGCTTTCTTGGCTAAGCAGATCGTTGGCGCTACCTGCATAAAGGTGCCGGGAAACGTTTGAGGTGCACCTGTGAGTAACGATTTGAATTTCAATCCGTTTACGCCCCGTGAAGCATTTGCGCTGGTCCTGGACAGGATTTTTCGAAGTAATCGCCTTGCCAATAAGAGTTTTGATGATATTGGAGTTCATTATAGAACTATCGGTGGGTGGAGAAAGGGTAATAGTTTTCCGCTATACTCGAATTTCGAATATCTTCTAGGTGGACTTAAAGCAAGGGGTATTAATACAGAGGAACTTGAGACGGCATATAGGCTTGCAAGCGCACGAGATTTAGCCAATCAATTTTCGGACAATGTCGAAACTAAAACCATCGAAGATGCGGCGCGACAGGTACCTGCCGCCTATCGGTTTGGGATTTACGACCGGAAGATTGATGCGCTGCCGGAGAATCCAGAGACGCTCGACCGGGAAATCGCGCAGGACCTATACGACGCTTTCGCTCGCAAGCTCGATGAGCTGATCTTGCGGCTGAACCGCTCAAACGCGGATGCTTATGCGGCAAGCGCGGTTGAGCGCGTGCGGGGTAGCCTGGGCGAAAATTTCGATGAAATGCGCCCAGGCGTCGTGTTGGGGCATTTTCGCACCATTGAGGCCATCGTCGCAGGGTTCGATACCGAGGAGGGCAGGGCGGCCCTTTTCCCTGACGCTATCGCCATCTTTAATGACGTCAACTTGACAGGGCAGGATCTGCTCGCGTGCTTTCCAAATGTGCGCCGCATCGAACGCGCGCGTATCGCGGCTGATATCGAGAAGAATCCCGAGGTCATTAAGGAGATCCGGCGGCAGACGGGTGCCATCAAGACTGCGGCGGCCGAAAGCGGGATCGTTGCGCCGGGGGCATTGAAGGCCCTCCGGGAGAATGATCCTGATATTGAACAGGCAGGTGATGTTGGGTTGGTGGCAGATCTAACCGCCGACGAAGCGCTTATCTCCAGAAACTTTGTTGGCGAACTGCTGCGAAGCGCCTGGGATGTTGTAGGGGATGACTTAAAGGCAGGAAGCAAAATCGCGGCCCGCATCCTTCCTCCACTGGCAGTTATTGCGCTTGTAACCCTCATTGCGGGGCCTATTGGGGGACTGGCGGCCGTAGTGCGCGGTGATCTATTTAAGACAGTTCGCGGAGGATTGGAGGCCGTTCAAGCCACACGGCGGGGCGGAAAGATTCTACAAGTAGAGCCACTCGATCTGTTTCCGTCCAAGGCGGCAAGCAAGCAACTCGGCATATCGTTGCGGCATTTTCGAGCGCTGGTTAGAGCCAACATGGTGGAGAAGCCGCATTTGGAGGTTAAGAAGGGTAAATCCGTTGAATATTTTGTCACTAATGATTGGATAGAAAGAACGAGGAAAGTTCTCGAAAGGCGTGACAGCATCGCACGCCAATTATTGGTGGAGAAAAAAATAATAGTAAAAAGATAAACAAGTGCAGTCATTATACGACAAATCATGATACGGTTACGCAGCTATAATTTCCAATAACATCCACAAATTGAATTATATTGAAATGATATTGATTTATATTATCGAGTTATTTTTATTGACTTAAAGATTTACTAAATACTATCACGTCTGTGACGGGGGAGCCTGTCTTTCCATGATTTTTGAAGCTGTTGCCGATACGCGAACCCTGGCGCGGCGGCGCCCGGCCCCGTAGCGTTGTGCGGTTGCGAGACAAAAAGCGGGCGGCGGGGCCATGGAGTTCATTTTTTGGGAATGGGTCAATACGCTGGCGCGCTGGCTGCATATCGTGGCGGCCGTGGCGTGGATCGGATCCTCCTTCTACTTCATGGCCTTGGATGCCAGCCTGCGCAAGCGGCCGCACCTGCCCCAGGGTGTGCAGGGGGAGGCCTGGCAGGTCCACGGCGGCGGCTTCTACAACATGGTGAAGTATCTGGTGGCGCCCAGCCAGATGCCGGCCGAGCTCACCTGGTTCAAGTGGGAGGCCTACACCACCTGGCTCAGCGGCTTTTTCCTGCTGTGCGTCCTTTATTACCGGGGCGCCGACCTGCTGCTGATCGACCAGTCGGTCATGGCGCTCACGCAAGGACAGGCCATAGGCCTCAGCGTCGGCCTGCTGGCCGCGGGCTGGATCGTCTATGACCTGATGTGCCGCTCTCCCCTGGGCCGGCACAACGGTGCCCTGGCGGCGGTGGGCTTCGTCTTCCTGGTGGCGGCCTGCTGGGGCACGACCCACGTTTTCAGCCCGCGCGGCGCCATGCTGCAGATGGGCGCCCTGATCGGCACCATGATGGTGGCCAACGTCTTCCTGCTGATCATCCCCAACCAGCGCAAGGTGGTCGCCACCCTGCTGGCCGGCGGCACGCCGGACGCCAGCCTGGGCAAGGCGGCGAAGCAGCGGTCCATGCACAACAACTACCTGACCCTGCCGGTCGTCTTCCTCATGATCGGCAACCATTATCCGCTGACCTACGCCACCCGCTACAACTGGGTGATCTTCGCCGTCATCCTGGTGGTGGGCGCCAGCGTCCGCCATTTCTTCAACACCAAGCATGCCGGCAAGCCGGCGCCGTGGTGGACCTGGGGCGTGGCCGCCGCCGGCATCCTGCTGACCGCGTGGCTGAGTGCGCAAGGGTCGGCCGACGGCGGCCCTGCCGCTGGCGCTGCAACCTCCACCACCGCCACCTTTGCCCAGGCGCAGGAGGTGGTGATGAACCGGTGCAGCATGTGCCACACGGCGGCCCCGGCCTGGGACGGCATCAACGCCCCGCCGCATGGCGTCATCCTTGACAATCCGGGCGATATCCTGCGCCATGCCGACGACATCCGGCGCCAGGCCGCGCTCAGCAGCGCCATGCCGCCCGGCAATGTCACCCTGATCACGCCGGAGGAACGGGCCATCCTGGCCGCCTGGTCCGCCGGTGCGGCATCGCCCCATGCGGCATCCGCAAGCGTCCCGTAACCTGGATATTCGTCATGGCGTTCACCCCCGGCACCACCGCCCTGCGCGGCCGGCTTTTGACCTTCCTGCGCGCGCCCCAGGGCCCGGGTGACCGCGACAGCTATTGGTACATCGCCGACGGGCTGGTGGTGGTCACGGCCGGCCGCATCACGGCGGTGGGGGATGCCTCGGACCTGCTACCCACCCTGCCGGCCGGGATGGCGGTGGACCATTACCCCGACAGCCTGATCCTGCCGGGCTTCATCGACACCCACATCCACTTCCCCCAGACCCAGGTCATCGCCTCCTACGGGGCGCAGTTGATGGAGTGGCTGGAGAAGTACACCTTCATCGAGGAACAGCGGTACGCCGACCACGCGCACGCCAGCCGCAACGCCCGCTTCTTCCTGGATGAACTGGCCCGCAACGGCACGACGTCGGCTGTGGTCTACGGCAGCGTCCACCCCGGCTCGGTCAAGGCCCTGTTCACGGAGGCGGAGGCGCGCGGCGTGGGCCTGGTGGCGGGCAAGGTCATGATGGACCGCCACGCCCCCAACGCCCTGACCGACACCGCCCAGACCAGCTACGACCATTCCAAGGCGCTGATCGGCGCCTGGCACGGCGTGGGCCGCCAGCGCTACGCCGTCACCCCGCGCTTCGCCATCACCTCCACGCCCGAACAGCTGGCGGCGGCGGGTGCGCTGCTGCGTGAGCATCCCGGCGTCTACATGCAGACCCACCTGTCAGAGAACCATGAGGAGATCCGCCAAGTGGCGCGCCTGTATCCGGAGGCCGCGGATTACCTGGACGTCTACGACCGCTACGGCCTGCTGGGCGACCGCTCGCTGTTCGGCCATTGCATCCATCTGAGCGAGCGGGAAATGGCCCGGATGCATGAGACGGCATCCATCGCCGTCTTCTGCCCCACCAGCAACCTGTTCATCGGCAGCGGCCTATTCGATCGCGCTGCCTTGGAGAACCCGGCCCGGCCGGTGCGCCTGGGCCTGGCCACCGATGTGGGCGGCGGCACCAGCTATTCCCTGCTGCAGACGGCGGGGGAGGGGTACAAGGTCCTGCAACTGCGCGGCCAAAGCTGGCCGGCGCTGGCCGCCTTCGACCTCATGACCCGGGGCAACGCGGCAGCCCTCGGCCTGACGGAGGAGATCGGCCAGATTGCCCCCGGCCGCTACGCCGACCTGGTGGTGCTGGACCCCTCCGCCACCCCCGCCATGGCCCATCGGCGCGAGGCCATCCAGGGCGACCTGGAGGAAGAGCTGTTCCTGCTGATGACCCTGGGGGACGACCGCGCCGTGCGCGCGACCTATATCCAGGGCCAGCGGGTGCACAATCGGGATGGCGGCCCCGCCCTTGCATGATATCGCCCCCGGGTGAGATTATCTGCCTGGAAAAACGGCCGTTTAGTCGGGGGACGGGGTGATGGCCCTGCTGGAGAACATGCAGGTCTTCGTGCGCGTGGTGGACCTGGGCAGCCTGTCGGCGGCCGGGCGCAACCTGCGCATGTCGCCGGCCCTGGTCAGCCACCGCATCCAGCAGCTGGAGGCGCACCTGGGCGCCCGGCTGCTGAACCGCACCACCCGCCAGTTGCAGGCCACCGAAACCGGCCAGGTCTTCTACCAGCATTGCCTGGAGGTGCTGGAGGCGGTGGAGCGGGCGCACAGCAGCATCGCGGCCGAGGGCGGCGCCCCCTCGGGTAGCGTGCGGGTGACGGCCCCCCTGGGCTTCGGCCGGCGCGTGCTGGGCCCCTTGGTGCCGGAGTTCCGCGCCGCCAACCCCATGGTGGACGTGCGCCTGCGCCTGTCCGACCACCTGCTGGATCTGCTGCGCGAGTCCGTGGACATGGCCATTCGCATGGCCACACTGAAGGACAGCAGCTTCGTCGTGCGCAAGATCGCCGACCTGCGCCGGGTGCTGGTGGCGGCACCCCGGTATCTGGAGGCGCGCGGCCGGCCCACGGCGCCGTCCGACCTGCTGGAGCATGACTGCCTGCTGCTGCGCTTCCCCGGCACGCAGCAGTACCGCTGGACGCTGACCAGTCCCGGGAAGGACGAGGGCAAGAGCACCAAGCTGTCCATCGCCGGCCCCATGGACGCCGACGACGGCGACGTGCTGACCCGTTGGGCCGTGGATGGCCATGGCATCGCCCTGAAGCCCCTGTGGGAGGTGGCGGAGGAGGTGAAGTCCGGTGCCCTGGAAATCGTGATGCCCGAGCACCCGCCTGAGCCGGTGCAGCTGGCCATCGTCTATCCGCACCGCGCGCTGTTGCCGGCCAAGGTGCAGTCCCTGTCCGATTTCCTGGTGCCGCGCGTGCGCAGCCTGCTGGCCGCCAGCCATCCGGATGCCGTGCTGTGAGGGGGCGGCCCGTACGTCAAATGACGTATGGGGCCTGCCCATCTTTTAAGCGCACATCGACAGGCGCCCAATTTCTGGGCGATGATCGTCGCCCGCGCGGGTGGGCGTGCCAAGCTGACCGCGTGGTCAACCCCTGGCACGGCGGTTGCGAACCGCCGGCCGGGAAACAGTGGGGTGGCCTGGGAATGACGCGGGACGGAACAGCGCCGAAGGGGAACGGGGGGTGTTGTGCCTGACGCCGCCTTGGGACCGGCCAGCCGACTGCAGCGCCTGGAGGGCCGCGTCGTCCTGGGTGTGAAGGCGGACGCGGACGGCATCACCCGCCTGGATCGCCTCTACCAGTCCGGTTCCGCGCGCCTGCGCCTGCCCAAGGGGCCGGGGGTGGAGGGCGTGCTGATCAACACCGGCGGCGGCCTGACCGGCGGCGACGTGCTGGAGACGGAGGTGATCGTGGCGGCCGGCGCCCGCGCCACCGTCACCACCCAGGCCGCCGAGAAGGTCTACCGCGCCAGCGCCGGGGAGGCGCGGGTGCTGAACCGCCTGGTGGTGGCTGGCCGGCTGGACTGGCTGCCGCAGGAGACCATCCTGTTCGATGGCGCCCGCCTGTGCCGCCGGTTGGAGGTGGACATGGCGCCGGACGCCACCCTGCTGGCGGCGGAGGCCACGGTGTTCGGCCGCACCGCCCGGGGGGAGCGGGTGACCCACGGCCTGTTCCGGGATGACTGGCGCATCCGCCGGGGTGGCCGCCTGGCCTATGCCGACGCCGTGCGGCTTGAGGGTGACATTGATGCCCAGCTGGCGCGCGCGGCGGTGGCCGGCGGCGGCCGTGCGGTGGCGTCCTGCCTTTATGTGGCGGAAGATGCGGAAGCCCGGGTGGACGCGGTACGCGAGGTGTTGCGTGTCGACGGTGTGAAGGCCGGGGCCAGCACCTGGAACGGCCTGCTGGCCCTGCGCCTGGTGGCGCCCGACGGCCAGGCCCTGCTGCGCGCCTGGGCGCCCCTGATCGAATTCCTGCGCGGGACGCCGGTCCCGCGCGTCTGGCGTTGCTGATGGAGGATATGCGGTGAACCTGACCCCGCGTGAGAAGGACAAGCTGCTGATCGCCATGGCGGCCATGGTGGCGCGCCGCCGCCTGGAACGGGGCGTGAAGCTGAACCACCCCGAGGCCATCGCTCTCATCACCGACTTCGTGGTCGAAGGCGCCCGCGACGGCCGCCCGGTGGCGGAGCTGATGGACCAGGGGGCCCATGTGGTGGGCCGCCACCAGGTGATGGAGGGCATCGCCGAGATGATCCCCGACGTGCAGGTGGAGGCGACATTCCCCGATGGGGTGAAGCTGGTCACCGTCCATAACCCCATCCGCTGAGGTGCCGTGATGACGATGATCCCGGGACAAGTCTACACCGATGAGGGCGAGATCGAGCTGAACGCCGGCCTGCCCACGGTGACGCTGGACGTGGCCAACACCGGCGACCGGCCCATCCAGGTTGGCAGCCACTTCCATTTCTTCGAGACCAACGCGGGCCTGAGCTTCGACCGCGCCCAGGCCTATGGCCACCGGCTGGACATCGCCGCCGGCACGGCGGTGCGGTTCGAGCCGGGGCAGACCCGCACCGTCACCCTGGTGCCCTATCGCGGCGCCCGGATGGTCCACGGCTTCAACGCCCAGGTTTCCGGTCCCCTTAAGGGAGGCAATTGATGGCCGTGAGGATCAGCCGCGCCGCCTATGCGGACATGTTTGGCCCCACCGTGGGCGACCGGGTGCGCCTGGCCGACACCGACCTGATCGTGGAGGTGGAGAAGGACTTCACCACCTATGGCGAGGAGGTGAAGTTCGGCGGCGGCAAGGTCATTCGCGACGGCATGGGCCAGTCGCAGGCCACGCGCGCCCAGGGGCCAATGGGGGGTGCCGTCGACACCGTCATCACCAACGCCCTGATCATCGACCACTGGGGCATCGTCAAGGCCGACGTGGGCCTGCGCGACGGCCGCATCCACCACATCGGCAAGGCCGGCAACCCCGATGTGCAGCCGGGGGTGGACATCATCGTCGGGCCGGGAACGGAGGTCATCGCGGGCGAGGGCAAGATCCTCACCGCCGGCGGCATCGATACCCACATCCACTTCATCTGCCCGCAGCAGATCGAAGAGGCGCTGATGTCCGGCGTCACCACCATGCTGGGCGGCGGCACCGGCCCCGCCACGGGTACCAACGCCACCACCTGCACGCCCGGCCCGTGGCACCTGGCCCGCATGCTGGAGGCGGCGGAGGCCTTCCCCATGAACCTGGCCTTCGCCGGCAAGGGCAACGCGGCACTGCCGGCGGCGCTGGAGGAACAGGTGCGCGCCGGGGCGGCCGCCCTGAAGCTGCATGAGGACTGGGGCACCACCCCGGCCGCCATCGACACCTGCCTGGGTGTGGGCGACCGCTTCGACGTGCAGGTGATGATCCATTCCGACACGCTGAACGAGTCCGGCTTCGTTGAGGACACGATCGCCGCTTTCAAGGGCCGCACCATCCACGCCTACCATACCGAGGGGGCGGGCGGCGGCCACGCGCCGGACATCATCAAGGTCTGCGGCCTGGCCAACGTCATCCCATCCTCGACCAACCCGACGCGGCCCTATACCCGCAACACGGTGGATGAGCATCTGGACATGCTCATGGTCTGCCACCACCTGGACCCCAACATTCCCGAGGACGTGGCCTTCGCCGAAAGCCGCATCCGGCGCGAGACCATCGCGGCGGAGGATGTGCTGCACGACCTGGGCGCCCTCTCCATCATCTCCTCCGACAGCCAGGCCATGGGCAGGGTGGGGGAGGTGCTGATCCGCACCTGGCAGACGGCGCACAAGATGAAGGTGCAGCGCGGCCGCCTGGGCGAAGAGACGGGCGAGAACGACAACGCCCGGGTGAAGCGCTACATCGCCAAGGTCACCATCAACCCCGCCGTCGCCCACGGCATGAGCGCGTATGTGGGGTCCATCGCCGCCGGCAAGCTGGCCGACCTGGTGCTGTGGTCCCCGGCCTTCTTCGGGGTGAAGCCGGATCTGGTGCTGAAGATGGGCACCATCGTGGCCGCGCCCATGGGCGACCCCAACGCCAGCATCCCCACGCCCCAGCCGGTGCACTACCGCCCCATGTTCGGCGCCTATGGCCGGGCGGTGCGGCGCAGCGCCGTCACCTTCGTCTCGCAGGCGGCCCTGGACGATGGGCTGGGCCAGCGCCTGGGTCTGGAAAAGACCCTGTTGGCCGTGGCCAACACCCGGGGCGGCATCGGCAAGGCCGCCATGGTGCACAACAACGCCACGCCGCAGGTGGAGGTGGACCCGGAAACCTATGAGGTTCGGGTGGACGGCCAGATCGTCACCTGCGAACCCGCCGACGTGCTGCCCCTGGCGCAGCGCTATTTCCTGTTCTGAGGATCGCCGCCTTGAGTGAAGACCTTCCGCCTTTGACTGATTTGCCCCGGGCCCACACCGTCCTGCCCGCCGGCTATTGGGATGCCGCCAAGGCGGTGGGCACCGTGACGCTGGATTTCGACCACCGCTGCCGCCGGCGCCTGCGGCTGGAGCGGGACGGGAACGGTGGGGCCGTCCTGCTGGACCTGCCCAGCCCCCGGCACATCCGCGACGGCGACGGGCTGGTGCTGACCGGTGTCGGCACCGTGGCGGTCAAGGCGGCACCGGAGGATTTGATGGAGGTGCGGTGCGAGGCCATCGCCGACCTGCTGCGCATGGCCTGGCACATCGGCAACCGCCACATCCCGGCCGAACTGCGCGGCGACCGCCTGCGCATCCGTGCCGACCATGTGCTGGCCGACATGCTGACCGGCCTGGGCGCCATCGTCACCCCCGTCTCCGCCCCCTTCGACCCCGAGGGCGGCGCCTATGGCGACAGCCCGGCCGGCGGTGGGCATGGTCACTCCCACGGTCATGGGCATGATCACGACCATGGACACGACCATCACCACCACGGGCACGGCCATGGCTGAGGCCGTCACCGACGCTGCCGGCGTCTACCGCCTCATGACCTGGCTGACGGCCAGTTTCCCGGTGGGCGCCTTTTCCTACAGCCACGGCCTGGAATGGGGGGTGGAGGACGGCACCATCCGCACGGTGGATGCCCTGGCGGCCTGGGTGGACGATCTGCTGACCCTGGGCTCCGGCTGGAACGACGCCGTGCTGGTGGCGGCGGCCTGGCGCGCCTCAGCGGCGGGCGACTGGACGGGCCTGGCCGAGGCGGCGGAACTGGCGGCCGCCCTGACGCCTACGGCGGAGCGGCGGCTGGAAAGCCTGTCCCAGGGCCGCGCCTTCGCCGCCGCCATCGCCTCGGCCTGGCCGTGTGAGGCCATCGACCGGCTGAAGGCGATGGGCGGTGACCTGGCCTACCCCGTGGCGGTGGGCGCGGTGGCGGCCGGCCATGGCCTCAGCCTGCCCGCCACCCTGCTGGGCTATCTGCACGGCTTCGTCGGCAACCTGGTGTCGGCGGCCCTGCGCCTGGTGCCCCTGGGCCAGACGGATGGTCAGCGCGCGTTGGCGCGGCTGGAACCGCTGGTGCTGGCCACCGCGGCCCGTGCGGCCCTCAGCACCCTGGATGATCTGGGCGGGGCGGCCTGGGTGGCCGACATCGCCTCCATGAACCACGAGACGCAATACACGAGGTTGTTCCGCTCATGAGCACGTCTACGTCTTCACCCCATGGCCCGCTGCGGGTGGGCATCGGCGGCCCCGTCGGCTCCGGCAAGACCGCGTTGATGGAGGCGCTGTGCAAGCGGTTCCGCGACATCTACAACATCGTCGCCATCACCAACGACATCTACACCAAGGAGGACGCGCTGATCCTGACGCGCGTCGGCGCCCTGGATCCCGACCGCATCCTGGGGGTGGAGACGGGCGGCTGCCCCCACACCGCCATCCGCGAGGACGCGTCCATCAACCTGGCGGCGGTGGACCAGATGAACGCCAAGTTTCCCGGCCTGGACATCATCTTGATCGAATCCGGCGGCGACAACCTGGCCGCCACCTTCAGCCCGGAACTGGCCGACATCACCATCTACGTCATCGACGTGGCGGCGGGGGAGAAGATCCCGCGCAAGGGCGGCCCCGGCATCACCCGGTCCGACCTGCTGGTCATCAACAAGATCGACCTGGCCCCCCTGGTGGGTGCCAGCCTGGAGGTGATGGACAGCGACACCAAGCGCATGCGGGGCGAACGCCCCTACGTCTTCACCAATCTGAAGACGGCGCAGGGACTGGACGTCGTCACCCGCTTCATCGAACGCGCCGGCGGCCTGGCCGCTTAGTGGATTCAGAGCGGCTTGGCCGCCAGAGCTTCATAGACATCGAACAGGGGAACCCGACCATGATGCACCGCCGCCTGCTGTCCGCCC
Source organism: Nitrospirillum amazonense (assembly GCF_007828035.1). Lineage (GTDB taxonomy): Bacteria > Pseudomonadota > Alphaproteobacteria > Azospirillales > Azospirillaceae > Nitrospirillum > Nitrospirillum amazonense. The sequence continues at coordinate 179,288 of NZ_VITV01000010.1, forward strand.
TGGCCGTCGCTGCCGCTTTCGCCCCCGCCGTGGCGATGGCCCACCCCGGCATGCCCGGCCACACCCACGGCTTCACCGATGGCTTCGCCCACCCCTTCGGCGGGCTGGACCATCTGGCCGCCATGACCGGCGTGGGCCTGTGGGCTGGGCAGCAGGCCAAAGGGGGGCAGGCCAAAGGGGGGCAGGCCAAAGGGGGGCAGGCCAAAGGGGGGCAGGCCAAAGGGGGGCAGGGCAGCCGGGCGGTGTGGCTGTGGCCGCTGGCCTTCCTCGCCCTGCTGGTGGCCGGTGCCATTGCCGGCGCCAACGGCCTGGCGCTGCCGGGTGTCGAGTGGGGCATCGTCCTGTCGGTGGCGGCCCTGGGCTGGCTGACGGCCTTCGGCGCCCGGCTGCCCTTGGCCGCCGGCGCCGCCCTGATCGCCGCTTTCGCCCTCTGCCACGGCGCCGCCCATGGGGTGGAGATGCCGGCGGACGCCGATGGCCTGGCCTACGGCCTGGGCTTCGTCACCGCCTCCGCCACCTTGCATCTGGCCGGCGTCGCCCTGTCCCGCCTGGCGGAGCGTGCCGGCTTGGCCCTGGTCCCGCGCCTGGCTGGCCTGGGTTTAGCGGCCATGGCGCCGCTGTTGCTGGCGGTGTGATGAGGCGCCTGCTTCTCCTCGGTGCGCTGGCCGGTGTCGCCGTCCCGGCCATGGCGGCAGATACGCCGCGTTGGATGGGCAACGGCGACAAGGCCGGCCTCGCCCATGACGGGGCGGGGGAGTTTTCCGGCATGGCGTTGGGCTGTGAGGCCGGCCCCCTGACCCTGTGGCTGGAAACCGACTGCGGTGGGGACGACACCTGTCCCGTGGCCCTGGTCCTGGATGGCCGCCCCATGCTCCTGGGCGTGGGACGGTATGTCGCCGACGGGATGAGCGGCGTGCTGGTGCCATTCCCGGCCGCGGCGCTGGACCGCCTGGGCCGCGCCCGCCGCCTACAGTTTCGCATAGGGTCGGCAGTGAGCCCGGCAATCACCACCGAGGGCTTGGCCGGGGCAATGAGTGCATTGAAAGCCAACTGCGCGGCGTCCTAGCACCCCACGCCCACGGCATAGAAATGCCCGCCCAGTGCCGTGCGCACGCGATAGCCATAGGGGCAGGCGAGGTCGGTGTGCTCGGTCCGCGCCTTCCAGGAGGCGGATTGCCGCTCGGGCGGCAAGGTAATCTCATCGCTCTCGTCATAGACCAGGCTGGTCGAGGCGACGATGAAGCCACCCCAGCCCCAGACCAACAGCTTCGGCTCGCCAATGCTGGGCAGCGCGCGGACCTGGGCCAGGTAGGAGGGGCGTCCCTTGGCGAAGTGCAGGTGGTCCCCCAGCGACTGCGCGCCGCCCATGACCAGGCGGGGGTGCACCACCGTCACCAGGAAGGCCAGGGGCAGTATCGCGAGTGATAGGGCGCGCCGGGGCCGCCTGTCACGGCGCGCCCGCACCGCCTGGCGTGCCGCCCCCATCGCAGCACCACACCAGAGCGCGAGGAGCGCGAGCAGCGCCAGGGCGTCGAACGGCGGTTCCCACTCAAGCGCGGTGTCGACCAGCACCAGGCCGGCGAAGAGGACGGCGACGGCCAGGATGGGCCAGATGGCGGGACGGTCGGGCGCAAGGGCGGCGGTGGGCATGGGGCAGCTCGGGCGGTTGAGGAATAGCCGCCACGCTAACCGTGTTGCCCCCGAGGCCGGCGCGCATTTTCTCTGAAAGAACAAGCACTAACTGTGCAGGATCTGTGCAGGCTGGGCCTCATTGCGCCCCTACTCGACCGGGCGCCATAACACCTCCCGTGTCGCCGGGTCCACGGTGATGATCTGGCGCTCCAGTGTCGCGCGCAAGGCCGGTCCCATGCGCTCTTCCGGCATGGGCGTATAACCGTGGCGGCGGAACCAGGGACCGTTCCAAGGCGGCGCCCGGAAGGTGGTCAGCGTCAGTGCCTCGGTCTCCAAGGCGCGGGCGTGGCCCAATGCCTGGGCCAGCAGGGCGGCCCCGATGCCCTGGCCGCCGGCCTCGGGCATCACCGAAATATTGGCGATGTAAAGCTGCCCATCCTGCGGCTGCAGCAGGATGAAGCCGGCGGCTACTCCCGCATGGTCGGCCACCCACACCGTGCCTGCCGCCAGGCGTTCGAGCGCGATGGGAGGGCGGCCGGCAACGAAGGCCAAGCCCGGCCAAGCGGCATAGCGGCGGCGGGCGGCGGCCTCCAGCGCTTGCAGGGCGGGCAGCTCATCGGCTTCGGGCGTGCGCAGCGTCACGCTCACGGCTTTGCCGGCCCGCTGTGCGCCACCACCCAGTCGTTGATCAGGTCCAGGGCCACGGGCGCGATCGTTTCAGGGATGCGGGCATATTCGGTGGGGGCGCCGGTGTCGGCGGTCTGGAACATGTGGTTCAGGCCGGGCACCTCGCGCACTTCGGCCTTGGGATCGTCGGCCAATGCGGAACGCAGGGCCGGCAGGTTCTCGGCGGCTGAGACCTGCAGGTCCTTGGACCCCACCAGGGCCAGAACGGGCAGGCGCAGGGTGCGCAGCGCGGGGGCGGGGTCGTAGGTCAGGAACCAGCGGTACCAGGGCTTGGTCACCGCCTCGATCACCGCTTCGGACGTGGCGATGCGGTTGTCGCCGCCCATCATGCCGCCCTGCAGCAGGATGCGCAGGCGGGCGCGGGCGCGCTCCGGGTCCGGTTCGTCCTTCACGATGGCGTATTCGCGGCGATCCATGTCCACCAGGCGCTCGGCCCCGGATGCCCCCACGCCGGTGGCGCCGGCGATCAGGCGCTTCTGGCTCAGCAGGATGGTCTCCCCATCCACCCCTGGGCCGGCCATCAGCACCAGCCAGGCGATGTCGCGGTCGCGGCTGGCCACCATGGGGGCGATCAGCCCGCCCTCGCTGTGGCCTATAAGGCCGATGCGGCGCGGGTCGATGTCGGCGCGGCCGCGCAAATAGGCGATGCCGGCGGCGGCGTCGGTGGCGAAGTCGGGCGTGGTGGCGGCATCGAAATCACCGGTGGATTGGCCCACGCCCCGGTCGTCCACCCGCAGCACGGCGATGCCGCGCCGGGTCAGCGCGTCGGCCAGCACCAGGAAGGGCTTGTGGCCCTCGATGGTCTCATCGCGGTCCTGGGGGCCGGATCCGGTGATCAACAGCGCGGCCGGAAACGGGCCCTTGCCCGGCGGCAGGGTCAGGGTGCCGGCCAGCCGGACGCCGGATGCGGCCGGGTTGTCGTAGGCCACGCTGACCGCGCGGTAGGGGAAGGGCGGCCGGGGCACCTGGGGCCGCGCCTGCTCCGCCTGGATCTGCGCCGTGGTCAGGCGGGTCAGGACCAGCGGGCGGGACTGGTGGGCCTGCCGCCAGGTGCCGGTCAGGGTCTGCCCGTTGGCCGACAGCGTGCCGGTGTAGCCGCCCAGCACGGCCGGGATGTCGAAGGTGACGGCGTCGCCCTCACGGCTGATGCTGGGGATGGGCAGGCCCAGCACCTGCTGGTCGACGCTGTCCAGCGTACCGGCCAGGGCGGGGGTGCCATCGCCAGGGCCGGGGGCGGCGGTCACATGGAACTCCAGCCGCAGGCGGGTGAGGCCCGTGTCCAGCGTGCCCCGCCAGTCGCCGGTCAGGGCGGCGGCGGGTGCCGTCGTCGCCTGGGATGGCGGCGGTGGCGCCCCGGCGGCGCCAAGCGGGGGGCCGCCGGCGCAGGCGGCCCACATCAGCACCGTCATCCGCATCCAAGCCCGCCGTCGCACCGTCCAGAGCCCTTTGCCAACTGGTCGTCCCGACATAAGCGTGGGGTCGACGGGTGTCGCTGTCCAGGGGGCAAGAGGTGGTGTGGCGGTGGGACGGGCTCAGCCGCAAGGGTCAGGCGACGGCGGCGGCGCGCCGGATACTGGGATGGAAACGGCGGGTCGCCAGGATGCCGGCCACCACGAACAACAGCAGCAGAACGCCTTCCGCGGCGCCGAAGGGCGGCTCGCTGCCCGTGGGGGCCAGCGCGTGCAGGGCAGGCACCTTCAGGAAGGATTGGGCCACGGCGACGAAGGCTAGCAGGAAGACGCTGGCGGTCAGGCTGGCGGCATATATCCACCGCCAGGCCCCGCGCAGGCCGAAGGCGTAAAGCGCGGCGATGGCCATGGCCAGGATCAGCAGCGACAACGCCCCCACGCCATGCGAGGGCAGGAAGCCGCTGAAGGGGAAGCCGAAGCCGGTGAGGTCGGTCAGGACGGCCGCCGCCAGGTAGACGGCGGTCAGCGCCGGCGGCACCCGGCTGCCGAACAGGCCGTTGAGCAGGAGCAGTCCTGCCGCCAAGGCCAGCAGACTGAGATCGGTATGGAAGCCCACATAGCTGGTCGGATCGAACATGGCTTGCTCCCCTTGGTCGAAAGGGCGGTTCCCTGCCGCCCGTCGCCAATCTGCCACCCTCCGGCATGTGCGGTCTTGTATCGGCGGACCCTCTTCATTGATCATGCGCCGGATGCGGGGCGCCGGGAGCGGGGCCCCTGAGCCTAATAAACAGGCTGCGGGCGGGATGCGGTCAACAGGGTCGCGCCCCGTTCTCGGGAGAGGGCGCCGCACGGCATGATCGACAAGCTGGAATTCTTCATCGCGCTGGCCCGGGAACAGCATTTCGGCCGTGCGGCGGAGGCCTGCGGCGTCACCCAGCCCACCCTGTCGGCCGGCCTGAAACAGCTGGAGGACCAGCTGGGCGTGCTGCTGGTCAACCGCGGCGCGCGCTACATGGGCCTGACGCAGGAGGGAGAGCGGGTGCTGGACTGGGCCCGCCGCATCGTGGGTGACGCCCGCGCCATGCGGCAGGAGGTGCGGGCCTTGCGCCACGGCCTCAGCGGCCACCTGCGCATCGCCGTCATCCCGACGGCGCTGGCCATGGTGCCCATCCTGACCACGCCCTATCGCGAGCGGCACCCGGGCGTGAAGTTCACCGTGCTGTCGCGCACCTCCATCGAGATCCTGCATCTCCTGGAAGGGTTGGAGATCGACGCCGGCCTCACCTACCTGGACAACGAGCCCCTGGGGCGGGTGCGCACCGTACCCCTGTACCGGGAGCAGTACCGCCTGCTGATCTCCCGCGACAGCCCGCTGGGCGCCCGCGCCCAGGTCAGCTGGGCCGAGGTGGGGGAGATACCGTTGTGCCTGCTGACGCCGGACATGCAGAACCGGCGCATCATCGACCGGCTGCTGGCCATCGCCGGCGCCACCTCGGCGCCGACCTTGGAATCCAATTCCATGATCGTGCTGTTCTCGCACGTGCGCACGGGCAAGTGGGCCAGCATCATGCCCGAGGTGCTGACCACGGCCTTCAACTTTCCGGAAGAGATCCGGGCCATCCCCATCGTCGACCCGGCGGCGGTGCATGACATCGGTCTGGTGGTGCCCTATCGCGATCCCATGACGCCCCTGACCGCCGCCTTGGTGGCCGAGGCCAAGAAGGTGGCCCGCACCTTTGGCGAGCCCATGGCTCCCTGACGGCCGCCCCCGGATCGCAAAAAGAAACCCCCGGGGACGGTGGCCGCTCCGGGGGTCTCTGACCTCGCGCCCAGCGCTCGGGCGGTACTCAGTTCGACGCCACCAGCTTCTGGCGGACGTCGGCCAGCAGGGCGCGGGCCTCGGCGCGGCGGCCGGCGTCCCACACAGGCTGGGTCACCGACACCGGCGCCTCCAGGGCGTGGGCCAGCACCTTGGCCGAGCGCTCGTACTCACCCTGCTGCGACAGGAACTCACCATAGAAGTAGTTGGATTCCAGCCCATTGGGGCTCAGCGCGACGCCGCGCTCCAGATACTTGCGCGCCTTGCTGTCGCTGCCGAAGCCGATGGGGAAGCCTGGCATCAGGTAGTAGAGCGAACCCAGGTTCACGGCCGACGCGCCGTCCAGGGCGGTGGGGTCGATCTTGTCGGCCTGCTCGAACAGGTCGCGGGCCCTGCGCACCAGCTCCAGCGAGCCGGCGTTCTGCTCATAACCCGCGATGCTGCCCAGGATCAGGGCGGTGCTGATCATCGGCTCGGCCCGGCCCGGGTAGCGGGTCTGCAGGTCGGTGGCGCGCACCAGCAGATCCCGCATCTTCAGGGCCTGGGCCTTGTCGTCGTGCATCTGGTACTTGATAACCGACCAGTCGCGCAGCAGCTGCGTCACGTCCTGCGTCATCGCCGGATCGGTGGCCTGGGGGGCCGCCGGGGCCGCCGCCGTCACCGCCGCCGGGCTGTCGACCGAGGCGGCCTGCACCGCGATCGGGGCCACCAGCATGAGGCTCAGCAAGGTTGAGGTCGCAACAAAAATACGCGCACGCATGATCCACGTCCCAGTGACGGGCGTCCTATTTGGGCGTCCTATGTGATTTCGAGGTGCCGCGGGCGGGCATGTGCGGGCCGGGCGGCGTGATAGAAGTTTTCTATCGCAACATGGAACGGCTGCGTTGATTAAGTTCCGGCGATAGCCAACTTCTAATGACAGGGAGATTGCCTGAGAAGTGAGGCCGCTGCTGTGACGTCTGCCACAACAAGTACCCCGTGGGACCGTGAAAAGGCCGCTGAAGTCATTGCGGCGCACCAAAATCTTGAAGGGCCAGCATTGCCGATACTGCATGCCTTGCAGGAGACCTTCGGCCATGTGCCCGAGGATGCGGTGCCCTTGCTTGCGGACGCGCTGAACCTTTCGCGCGCCGATGTTCACGGAATTGTAAGCTTTTACCACGACTTTAGGGAGGCACCCGCCGGCCGCCACGTGGTGAAGTTGTGCCGGGCCGAGGCCTGCCAGTCCATGGGCGGCCATACCTTGGCGGAAAGCCTGCTGCGCCGCCTGGGCCTGGACTGGGGCGGCACCACCGGCGACGGCCAGGTGACGATTGAGCCTGTCTATTGCCTGGGATTGTGCGCCTGCGCCCCGGCGGCCCTGATCGACGGCCGCCCCCTGGGCCGCCTGAACCGCGAACGCCTGGACGCCGCCGTGAACGAGGCCCGCAACGATTGGTCGACGCCATGACCACCCGCATCTTCATCCCCCGCGACGTGGCCGCCCTGGCGGTGGGCGCCGACGAGGTCGCGCGCGCCGTGGCGGCGCAGGCCGCCGCCCTGAGCACCGCCGTCACCATCGTGCGCACCGGTTCGCGCGGCCTGTTCTGGCTGGAACCGATGGTGGAGGTGGAAACACCCCTGGGCCGCATCGCCTACGGCCCGGTGCAGGCCGGCGACGTTGCCGCCCTGTTCGCCGCCGGCTGGCTGACCGGCGCCACGCACCCCCTGCGCGTCGGCCGGCCGGAGGACCATCCCTTCCTGGCCCGCCAGACGCGGCTGACCTTCGCCCGCTGCGGCATCGTCGATCCCCTGTCGGTGGAGGATTACAAGGCCGCCGGCGGCTATCGCGGTTTGGCCAAGGCCATCGAGGTGGGCGGTGCCGCGACGGTGGAGGCGGTGACCAAGTCCGGCCTGCGCGGTCGCGGCGGCGCCGGCTTCCCCACCGGCATCAAGTGGAAGACGGTGCGCGACGCGGTCGCCGACCAGAAGTACATCGTCTGCAACGCGGACGAGGGCGACAGCGGCACCTTCGCCGACCGCATGATCCTGGAGGGCGACCCCTTCTGCCTGATCGAGGGTATGACCATCGCCGGTTTGGCGGTGGGCGCCACGCGAGGCTACATCTACTCTCGCTCGGAATACCCGCACGCCAACGCCACCATGCGGGCGGCGCTGGATATCGCACGCGCCGCCGGCCTGCTGGGCCGCGACATCCTGGGCTCCGGCCTGGAGTTCCACCTGGAACTGCGCGTGGGCGCCGGCGCCTATGTCTGTGGCGAGGAAACGGCGCTGCTGGAAAGCCTGGAGGGCAAGCGCGGCGTGGTGCGGGCCAAGCCGCCGCTGCCGGCGCTGAAGGGCCTGTTCGGCCGCCCCACCGTGGTCAACAACCTGCTCTCCCTGGCCACCATTCCCGTCATCCTGGATTTGGGCGCGCAATACTACGCCGACTTCGGCATGGGCCGGTCGCGCGGCACCATGCCCATCCAATTGGCCGGCAACGTCCTGCATGGCGGCCTGTTCGAGACGGCCTTCGGCCTGACCTTGGGTGAGATCGTGATGGAGGTGGGCGGCGGCACCGCCAGCCGCCGACCGGTCCGCGCGGTGCAGGCGGGCGGGCCCCTGGGCGCCTACCTGCCGCCCAGCCAGTTCGACACCCCTTATGATTATGAAGCCTTCGCCGCGCGCGACGCCCTGATCGGCCACGGCGGCCTGGTGGTGTTCGACGACACGGTGGACATGGCGCACATGGCGCGCTTCGCCATGGAATTCTGCGCCGAGGAATCCTGCGGCAAGTGCACGCCCTGCCGCATCGGTTCCACCCGGGGGGCCGAGGTGGTGGACCGCATCCTGGCGGGCCGGGACGTGGCGGCCAACATCGCGCTGCTGGAAGACCTGTGCAACACCATGAAGTTCGGCTCGCTGTGCGCGCTGGGGGGCTTCACGCCCTATCCGGTGCTGAGCGCTATTCGCCATTTCCCCGAGGATTTCCATACACGCAATTCCCCTGGCCGGCGCCTGCCGGCTGCGGCAGAGTGAAGGAGGGTCCGGCCATGGGCTTGGTTCCTGAGATCGACTACGGCACCCCGCATCCCCGCGGCCTGAAGGGCGACACCGACGCCAAGATGGTCACGCTGACCATCGACGGCGAGACGGTGACGGTGGCGGAGGGCACCTCCATCATGCGCGCCGCCATGGACAGTGGCGTCACCATCCCCAAGCTGTGCGCCACCGACACGCTGGACGCCTTCGGCTCCTGCCGGCTGTGCCTGGTGGAAATCCAGGGCCGGGCGGGCACGCCCGCCTCCTGCACCACGCCGGTGGCCCCGGGCATGGTGGTGTCCACGCAGACGGAACGGCTGAAGCGGCTGCGCAAGGGGGTGATGGAGCTGTACATCTCCGATCACCCGCTGGACTGCCTGACCTGTGCCGCCAACGGCGACTGTGAGCTGCAGGACATGGCCGGTGCTGTGGGCCTGCGCGAGGTGCGCTATGGCATGGAGGGGGCCAACCACCTGGGCCAAGCCAAGGACACCTCCAACCCCTATTTCACCTTCGACCCGTCGAAGTGCATCGTCTGCTCCCGCTGCGTGCGGGCCTGCCAGGAGGTACAGGGCACCTTCGCGCTGACCATTCAGGACCGGGGTTTCGCCAGCAAGGTCTCGGCCGGCATGGACGAGGATTTCATGGACAGCGAGTGCGTCAGCTGCGGCGCCTGCGTCCAGGCCTGTCCCACGGCCACGCTGATGGAAAAGTCGGTCATCGAGATCGGCCAGCCGGAGCATTCCGTCGTCACCACCTGCGCCTATTGCGGCGTGGGCTGCAGCTTCAAGGCGGAGATGCGCGGGACCGAGCTGGTGCGCATGGTCCCCTACAAGGACGGCGCCGCCAACCGCGGCCATTCCTGCGTGAAGGGCCGCTTCGCCTGGGGTTACGCCACCCACCGCGAACGCATCCTGAAGCCCATGATCCGGTCCAAGATCACCGACCCGTGGCGCGAGGTGTCGTGGGAAGAGGCCATCAGCTACACGGCCTCGGAATTCAAGCGCATACAGGAGAAATACGGCCGCGCTTCGGTCGGCGGCATCACTTCCTCCCGCTGCACCAATGAGGAGACGTACCTGGTGCAGAAGCTGGTGCGCGCCGGCTTCGGCAACAACAACGTCGACACCTGCGCCCGCGTCTGCCACTCCCCCACCGGCTACGGCCTGGGCACGGCCTACGGCACCTCCGCCGGTACCCAGGACTTCGATAGTGTCGAGGATACCGATGTCGTCATGGTCATCGGGGCCAATCCCACCGATGGCCATCCGGTGTTTGGCTCCCGCCTGAAGAAGCGGCTGCGCCAGGGTGCCAAGCTGATCGTCGTCGATCCACGCCGCATCGACCTGGTGAAGACCCCGCACGTGAAGGCGGCCCACCACCTGCCGCTGCGACCCGGCACCAACGTCGCCGTGGTCACCGCCATCGCCCACGTCATCGTCACCGAGGGCCTGGTGAATGAGGCCTTCGTGCGCGAGCGCTGCGATTGGGACGAGTTCCAGGACTGGGCGGCCTTCGTCGCCGAGGAGCGGCACAGCCCCGAGGCCATCGCCGACTACACCGGCGTGCCGGCGGCCGAGCTGCGCGCCGCTGCCCGCCTCTACGCCACCGGCGGCAACGCCGCCATCTACTACGGCCTGGGCGTGACGGAGCACAGCCAGGGCTCCACCACCGTCATGGCCATCGCCAACCTGGCCATGGCCACGGGCAACCTGGGCCGGCGCGGCGTGGGCGTGAACCCGCTGCGCGGCCAGAACAACGTCCAGGGCAGCTGCGACATGGGCTCTTTTCCCCATGAGCTGCCGGGCTATCGTCATGTCCACGACGACGCCACCCGCGCCATCTTCGAGGACATGTGGGGCGTGACCCTGGAGAGGGAGCCGGGCCTGCGCATTCCCAACATGCTGGACGCGGCCGTCGACGGCACCTTCAAGGGCCTGTACGTCCAGGGTGAGGATATCGTGCAGTCCGACCCCGACACCCACCATGTCACCCACGGCCTTGAGTCTATGGAATGCGTGGTGGTGCAGGACCTGTTCCTGAACGAGACGGCGAACTACGCCCACGTCTTCCTGCCGGGCTCCACCTTCCTGGAGAAGGACGGTACCTTCACCAACGCCGAACGGCGCATCAACCGCGTGCGCCGGGTGATGCCCCCGCGCAACGGCTACGCCGACTGGGAAATCACCCAGCTGTTGTCCAACGCCCTGGGCTATCCCATGAGCTACAGCCACCCGGCGGAGATCATGGCGGAGATCGCGGCCACCACCCCCGGCTTCCGCAACGTGACCTACGAAATGCTGGACGAACGCGGCTCCGTCCAGTGGCCGTGCAACGACGACGCGCCCGAAGGCACGCCCATCATGCACATCAACGGCTTCGCCCGCGGCAAGGGCAAGTTCGTGCTGACGGAATACATCCCCACGGATGAACGCACGGGCGCCCGCTTCCCCCTGCTGCTGACCACCGGCCGCATCCTCAGCCAGTACAATGTCGGCGCGCAAACCCGGCGCACGGCCAACAGCGAATGGCACAAGGAGGACAGGCTGGAAATCCACCCGCACGACGCGGAGAACCGTGGCGTGCGTGACGGCGACTGGGTAAAGCTGCAAAGCCGCGCGGGTGAAACCACGCTGCGCGCCCTGATCACCGACCGGGTGTCGCCCGGCGTGGTCTACACCACTTTCCACCACCCCATGACCCAGGCCAACGTGATCACCACCGACTATTCCGACTGGGCCACCAACTGCCCCGAATACAAGGTGACGGCGGTGCAGGTCAGCCCCAGCAACGGCCCGTCCGACTGGCAGGAGAAGTACAAGACCCACAGCGACCTCAGCCGCCGCATCGTCGGCACGGATGCCGCTGAATGACGGACCGGGTGACGCCGGTGCCGCAAGCCTTGCCGGATGCCAGCCGCCCGGTGACCCGGGTGGCCTGGCGCGATGGCGTTCCCCTGGACGGGGACCGGGTGGTGGCGGAGGAGACGGCGGTGGCCATCAGCTACGACAGCGCGGCCTATGCTGTGCTGATGGCGACCCCGCGCGACCTGGAAGACTTCGCCCTGGGCTTCAGCGTGACCGAGGGCATCATCACCGGCCGCGCGGACATCGCCGACCTGGACCTGGTGGTGGTGCCGGAAGGGGTGAACGTCCGCCTATGGCTGGCCAAGACCCCGGGAGAGGCGCTGGAGCGCCGTCGCCGCCGCTTGGCCGGCCCCATGGGCTGCGGCCTCTGCGGCCTGGAAAGCCTGGCGGAGGCGACACGGGCCCTGCCGGTGGTGCCGCCGGGCTTCACCATCGATACGACCCAGGTCGCCGCCGCGCGCGACGACCTGGCCAACCATCAGCCGCTGTTCGAGGAGACGCGGGCCGTCCACGCCGCCGGCTTCTGGCTCGCCGGTTCAGAAGGCCAGCCCGGCCGCATGGTGGCGGTGCGCGAGGACGTGGGCCGCCACAACGCGCTGGACAAGCTGGCGGGCGCCCTGATCCGGGGCGGCGTCGACGCCGCAGCCGGCCTGGTGGTGATGAGCAGCCGGGTGTCCGTGGAACTGGTGCAGAAGGCGGCGGCCATGGGCGTGCCGGTGCTGGTGGCGGTTTCCGCCCCCTCTGCACTTGCCATCCGGACAGCCGAGGCCGCCGGCATCACGCTGGTGGCGGTGGCCCGGCGCGACGGGTTCGAGGTGTTCACCCATGCCGGCCGGATCGTGCCGGGCGGCGGGGCGGAAGCGAAGCAAGGGAATACACGGCATGTCGCCTGACAAGCTGGTCTACATGGCCAATCAAATCGGCAAATTCTTCACCTCCCAGCCGGGCGACAAGGCGGCGGCCGGCATCGCCAACCACATCGCCAAGTTCTGGGAACCCCGGATGCGCCAGGCGATCCAGGCGCATGTGGCCCAGGGCGGCGGTGGATTGGACCCAGAGGTGCTGAAGGCGGTGGAAAGTTTGCCCAAAGTAAATTAGACTATCTGTGTAGAATAAAAACAGTACGCGAGGAAACCGGTGGCGCCACTGGCGGGGCGGCCACCTGCTTTTTACTGTCCATAAATAAAGCGGGAGACGTCAATGAGTGTGGCAACTTCGGGCCGCACGGGTGGAAGCTCGTCCGGCTCGATCCTGGATCGCGAAAGGATAGTCGCGAAGGCGGGTTTTAACCGGTGGCTGGTACCGCCGGCGGCGCTTGCCATCCATCTCTGCATCGGTATGGCCTATGGTTTCAGCGTCTTCTGGCTGCCGCTGTCCAAGACCTTGGCCGGTACGGACGAGGCGGCGTGCAAGAGCATCTCTCTAATTGCAGAGCTTACAACCACCACATGCAATTGGCAGGTCTCCGACCTGACCCTGATGTATACCCTTTTCTTCGTTGTTTTAGGCTCGGCAGCGGCGGTCTGGGGAGGCTGGCTGGAACGGGTGGGTCCCCGGCGCGCCGGTGTCGTCGCTGCTTTCTGCTGGTGTGGCGGCATGGTGGTGTCGGCGGTGGGCATCATGGTCCACCAGCTCTGGTTGCTGTGGCTGGGCGGCATCGTCGGCGGCGTGGGCCTGGGGCTGGGCTACATCTCACCCGTCTCCACCCTCATCAAATGGTTTCCCGACCGGCGCGGCATGGCCACCGGCATGGCCATCATGGGCTTCGGCGGCGGCGCCATGATCGGGTCGCCCCTGGCCAACATCCTGATCAATCAGTTCAAGAGTTCCGATAGCGCGGGCGTGTGGCAGACCTTTCTGGCGATGGCCGCCATCTATTTCGTCTTCATGATGGCCGGCGCTTTCGGCTATCGCGTCCCGCCCGCCGGCTGGCGGCCGGATGGCTGGACGCCGCCGGCGGCGGCGCAGCGGGCCATGATCACCCATGGACATGTTCACCTGGACAACGCGCACAAGACGCCGCAGTTCTGGCTGATCTGGGCGGTGCTGTGCCTGAACGTCAGCGCTGGTATCGGTGTCATCGGCATGGCCTCGCCCATGCTGCAGGAAATCTTCGCCGGCAAGCTGATCGGCCATCCCGAGTTGGGCTTCGATCAGTTGGACCCGGGACAGAAGACGGCCATCGCCACCATCGGCGCGGCTTTCACCGGCTTGATCTCGCTGTTCAACATCGGTGGCCGCTTCTTCTGGGCCTCCATGTCGGACAAGCTGGGCCGCAAGATGACCTATTGCGTCTTCTTCGTCCTGGGCCTGGTGCTGTACGCGGCGGCGCCCAGCCTAGCTCGCGCCGGCAGCGTAGCGCTGTTTGTGCTGGCCATCGGCGTCATCCTGTCCATGTACGGCGGCGGCTTCGCCACTGTGCCGGCCTATCTCGCCGACATCTTCGGCACCCAGTTTGTGGGCGCCATCCATGGACGTCTGCTAACCGCTTGGTCGGTGGCGGGTGTCGCCGGGCCGTTCGTCGTAACCCGCATCCGCGACGCTGAACTGGCGCTGAAGGTGCCGAAGGATCACGTCTATGACGTCACCTTCTATGTCCTCGCCGTGTTCCTGATCATCGGCCTGCTGTGCAACCTGGCCATCAAGCAGCTGGCGGCCAAATGGTTCATGAGTGATGCGCAGGTGGCGGCCTTGCAGGCCAAGACCGCCAACGCCAACGCTACCGGCGGTTCCTTCGGCATCGGTCGGGGCGGCCTGAACGGCCCGGCCCTGCTGGCCTGGCTGGCGGTGGGCCTGCCCATCCTGTGGGGCGTGTGGACGACCCTGCAGAAGGCGGCTCCCCTGTTCAATTGATGCTCTGCAAAGTGAAGGGGCGGCAACAGTAGGCACCGCCCCTTTTCTTTACCCGGCCTCTACGTCCTTAGCCCGCGACTGCGGGCGCCGGAGATGTCCGGGCAGCGCAGCGGACTGGAAATCGAGGATGGCAAGGGCCCGGATGGGCCCGCCCGCAGTGCATCCTAAGGACTCAGGGCATCCCAAAAATTACTGCGCGGTCCAGCCGCCATCCATGGGCAGGGGCACGCCGGTCATCTGGGCGGCGGCGTCGGTGCAGAGGAAGGCGGCCAGTTCGCCCAGCTCTTCCGGCGTGGTGAACTTCTTGGACGGCTGCTTTTCCGACAGCAGCTTCAGCTCGGCATCCTTTTCGCTGATGCCGTCCTTGGCCGCCATGTCCTTGATCTGCTTTTCCACCAGCGGCGTCAGCACCCAGCCGGGGCAGATGGCGTTGGCGGTGATGTCGATCTCGGCCGTTTCCAGGGCCGCCACCTTGGTCAGGCCGACGACGCCGTGCTTGGCCGCGACATAGGCCGCCTTGTGCGGGCTGGCCACCAGGCCATGGGCGGAGGCGATGTTGATCAGCCGGCCCCAGCCCTGCTTCTTCATGTAGGGCAGGGCGTAGTGCATGCCCCAGAACACGCCGGACAGGTTGATGGCGATGATGGCGTTCCACTTGTCCTCGGGGAAATCCTCGATGGCCGCCGTGTACTGGATGCCGGCGTTGCTGACCAGCACGTCGATGGACCCGAAGGTTTCCACCGTGGTGTCGATCATCTCCTTGATGGAGGACGGCTTGGAGATGTCGGCGGCGTTGTAGGCGGCGCGCACGCCGAACTCGCCTTCCAGGCCGCTGCGGATCTTCTCGATCTCCGCCGCGTCGCCGAAGCCGTTCAGCATGATGTTGGCGCCCTTGGAGGCCAGGACGCGGGCGATGCCCAGGCCGATTCCGCTGGTGGAACCGGTGACGACGGCGGATTTACCCTTCAGCATGACTACCCCTATAAGTTGAGGATGTTCGGTGAATCTCGATTCCGTTGGCATCGCGCGGCCGACCATGGCGACCGCACCCTGTGCCTGGTATGCCGCCTTGATATAAGGCCATGTGTGCGCCGCCGAAAGCCCCGCCCACGGCCTAAGCCGTTGTCATAGGCCGATTGCCGCCGGAATCTACAAATCACGGCATCCGGTTCTGGTGCACCGGCGTCCTGGCATGCGGCGTCCGCGCATCAACGGTTGCCGGGTCATCACATAACTGTCACCGTCTACGGATATTACTGAAGAACACACTCTTTATTGCGGCCTGAAGGTCCGATCCCTCCTTGATCTTGATGCCTGAAGAGCGAGAGACCGGCATCCCCCGGCAGGGAACCCAGGGGCGTCCGGCCGCCGGATCGTCAGCGCCGCCCCCCGTCGTCCCGCCGGCGGGGGAGGGGGGCGCCGTCGCCTTGCCGGCCCGCTGGCGCGACGTTGTGGCGCACCTGCATCCCGTCTTCCAACCCATCGTGCAGATGCGAACGGCGCGCGTGCATGGGCATGAGGCCCTGCTGCGCGGCTGGGAGGCTGCGGGCTTTGCCAGTCTGGCGGCCCTGTTCCAGGCGGCCGCTGACGAGGGCGCGCTGCCGGCCTTGGAAGCGCACGTCCAGGCCGCCGCCGTGGCCGCCTTCCTGGCGGCCGGCGGCACGGCCGAGGTGCGCCTGTTCCTGAACATCCATCCCCTGGCCCAGGGTCAGGTGCCGCCCCCGCCGCAGGGCGAACAGGTGCACCTGGTCTATGAGACGACGGGCACGGGGCCCGTTCCCACCCGTGCCGGCCGTGACGGTGGCGACCGGCGGGGCCGTGTCGACATCGCCTTCGATCGCTTCGGCGTGGGTGTCGCGGATTTCCAGCGCCTGCTGGCCAGCCCGCCCAGCTATGTGAAGATCGATCGCGCCTTCATCAGCGGCGTGGACGGCGACCAGGCGAAGCGCGCCTTGCTGGGCCAGCTGGTCGGCAGCGCACACGCCCTGGGCCTGGCCACCATCGCCGTGGGCGTGGAAACCTCGCGTGAATTCTATGTCTGCCGGGATCTGGGCTGCGACCATGCCCAAGGCTTTCTGCTGGGCCGCCCCGGCGGTAGCCTGTTGGCCGAGGCCAGCGAGATCGCCGAGTCCCTGACCCGCAGCGACCGTCGCCGCCCGTCGGATGCCCGCCAGCGCCTGTTTGAGCTGATCGAACGCATCGCGCCCCTGCCGCTGGAGGCGCCCAAGGCCAAGCTGCTGGAGTATTTCGGCAACCTGGCCGCCCCACCGGTGGTGCCGGTGGTGGACCGGGCGGGCGTGCCGCGCGGCCTGATTCGCGAACGCCACCTGAAGCCCTTCGTCTATTCGCGCTACGGCACGGAAATCCTGCGCAACCGCGCCTTCGGCAACACGCTGAAGGATTTCGTCATCCCCTGCCCGGTCTGCGACATTGGGACGCCCCTGGAACGCGTGATCGAGCTGTTCGCCGAGGCGGCGGACAGCGACGGCGTCATCATCGTCGAGGGCGGCGAGTATGTCGGCTTCCTCAGCAGCCAGTCGCTGGTGCGCCTGCTGCACGAACACCGCCTGGCCACGGCGGTGGACCAGAACCCGCTGACACGCCTGCCCGGCAACAATGCGATCACGGCTCAGGTGGAGGCGCTGGTGGCGGATGGCGAGCGGGATCATGTGCTGGTCTACCTGGACTTCGACAACTTCAAGCCGTTCAACGACTATTTCGGCTTCCGCCAGGGCGATCGCGCCATCCTGATGTTCAGTGAGCAGTTGAAGGTCCAGGCTTCCGCCCTCGGCGGGTTCGCCGGCCACATCGGCGGTGATGACTTCTTCCTCTCGTGCAGCGGCCTGACCGCCGACCGGATGCGGGAACGGCTGGTGGCCTTCCTGGGCCGCTTCCGCTCCGACGCCGAAAGCCTCTACGACGTGGAAACCCGCGAACGCGGGTGGTTCGAGGCGAAGGACCGCGAGGGGCGCGTGCGGCGCTACCCCTTGCTGCGGGTCAGCGCCGTCATGGTGCAGCTTGTGGCGGGCGCGGCCCGTCCGGGTCTGGAAACACTTGTGGAACTGATCGCCGTCCATAAAACTGCGGCGAAGGCGGCGCCAGACAACCTGTTCCTGGTGGCAGGATGACGGATGCGGTCGTCAGCCGGCCGGTCCCGGATGTTTTGGGGCGCCGGCCGGAACATAAGACATTTGGGGCGCTATTCTCCTTGGTCAGGTACTCTTTCCACCACTCGGCGGGTGATCCGGCCGGCCCCGGCGGGGCTGCGGCAGGCATGGGCGGCGCTCCGACGGATGGCGCCGACACCCCTGACGATTCGCTGGCTGGGGTTCCCCCGGGCGGTGCGCCGGTCGATGGCGGGAGCGACGACGACGCCCGCGTGGCCGGCTCCCGTTTCCATTGGTCGTTCTGGTCCTCCCTGTCGTTCAAGGAAGGCGTGCGTGGCGCCCTGGCCGCCCTGCTGATCGGTTTCGCCTTTTCCGCGGTGGAGATCGGCTGGGCCGCCAGCCGTGAGCGTGAAAAGGTCCTGACCATCATCGATGACATCGCCGCCCAGGTCGAGGGCAGCGCCGCCATTGCCGCGTGGAACCTGGATGCCCAGCTGGCCAACCAGGTCATCATGGACAACCTGAAGCTCCACGCCGTTTCCGGCGTGGAAATCCTGCTGAAGGATAATGAGCGGCTGGCCGGTGTGCGGCGCAAGCCGGCGCAGGACGGCTGGCTTACGGGGCCGCTGTCGCGCCTGGTGTTCGGCGACCTGTCCACCATCCGCCGCCCCTTGCGCCAGCCCAATAGCCCCAATGGCGAGATCATCGGCGAACTGCGCCTGGATCTGGACCCCGTGGTGCTGGCCCGCGACCTGCTGATCCTGGCGGGCACCGGCCTGGTCAGCGGCGTGCTGCGCAACCTGCTGCTGGGCCTGGCGCTGGTGGCGGTGCTGCACCGCTACGTGACCCGGCCGCTGTTCGGCCTGGGCCGGTCCATTTCCCGCATTGATCCCGACCGGCCCATGGAAACGGCCCTTCCGCTGCCCGCGGGGCACGAGCGGGATGAGTTGGGCTACATCGCCGCGCGCACCAATGAACTGCTGGCCCGCCTGGCCTCCAGTCAGGAGGCGCAGCGCCGCATGGCCACGCGCGACCTGCTGACCGGCCTGCCCAACCGCGTGCTGCTGACGGAGGAACTGGGCCGTTCCCTGCCCAAGGCGGAGCGCGCGGGCTATCACGTCGCCGTCTTCCACCTGGATCTGGATCGGTTCAAGACCGTCAACGAAAGCTATGGCCTGGATGTGGGCGACCGCGTGCTGCGCGAGGTGGGCGCCCGCTTGACCAGCGTGCTGCGCGCCGGCGACAGCGTGGCGCGCCTGGGCGCCGACGAATTCGCCGTGGTGGCCGAGGACATCGCCCAGCCGGAGATGGCGGCCCGCCTGGCGGAACGCATCCTGGACACCCTGGCCGCCCCCTATGCCGTCGACGGCCATTCCGTGGCGCTGACCGCCAGCGTGGGCATGGCGCTGTTCCCCGGCGACGGGCGCGACCCCGAGCCGCTGCTGCGCGGCGCCGACGTCGCCATGTGCACGGCCAAGGCGGCCGGCGGCGGGCGTTACCGCTTCTTCGCGCGGGAGATGATGGACCGGGCCGTGGCCCGCCTGCACAACGAGACGGCGCTGCGCCGCGCCATCGAGGAAAACCAGTTCGTCCTCTACTACCAGCCCAAGCTGGAGACGCTGACCCGCAAGCTCAGCGGGGTGGAGGCGCTGCTGCGCTGGCAGAAGCCGGACCGGCTGGTCATGCCGGGCGATTTCATTCCGCTTGCGGAAGAAACCGGATTGATCGTGCCTATCGGCGCCTGGGTGCTGCGCACGGCCTGCGAACAGGCGGCACGCTGGCTGGCGGCGGGGCACACCGTGCCCGTCTCCGTCAACGTCTCCGCCCGCCAGTTGCAGGAGGCGGGGCTGGTCGATCTGGTGGCGGACTGCCTGGCCAAGTCCTATCTGCCGCCCGAGCTGCTGAACATTGAGATCACCGAGACCAGCATGATGCGCGACCTGGACCACAGCGAGGCGCTGCTGGCGCGCCTGCGCGACCTGGGTGTGGGAATCAGCGTCGACGATTTCGGCACCGGCTATTCGTCGCTGGCCTACCTGCGCCGCCTGCCGGTGACAGCGCTGAAGCTGGACCGCTCCTTCGTGAACGACATCCCCGCCGAAACCGCCATCGCCACGGCTGTGCTGGACCTGTCGCGCAGCTTCGGCCTCAAGACTGTGGCCGAGGGCGTGGAGACGGAAGAGCAATGGCATTGGCTGGCCCAGCAGGGCTGCGCCGAGGTCCAGGGCTTCCTGTTCGCCCGGCCCATGCCGGTGGATCTGGTGGAGCGCGACTTCCTGCAGGGCTAAGCCCTGCACCGAAGAAAGATGAAGTGGCCATACAACCATAGGACAATACGCCGGCTTCTGCGGCCGGCGTACCTTGGCGCATCCTCATAGCCTGAACCAAAGCCAGGACGACGCCATGATCAAAGTCAGCGTGCTGTACGCCAACGAACCCGGCGCCCGCTTCGACCATGATTACTACAGGGACCGCCACATGCCGCTGGTCCAGGAAAAGCTGGGCGCCGCCTGCCTGTTCTACACGGTGGACAAGGGCCTGACCGGTGCCCCGCCCAGCGAAGCGCCGGCTTATGTCGCCATGTGCCACATCTTTGCCGAGTCCGCCGACAGTTTCTGGGCCGCCTTCGGGCCCGTGGCCGAGGAGATCGTGGCCGACATCGCCAACTACACCACCCTGTCGCCGACCATCCAGGTGAGCGAGGTGGTGGTGGGCGCCGGCCGCGGCTGACCTCCGGCCCCCTCGGCCCTATCCCCGGGGCAGCGGGGCGTTCGCCAGTTCCACCACCAGGCAGCAGCCGTCCAGGCGGGTGTGGTCGTAAAAGGCGCGTCCGTCGTGCAGTTCCGCGATGCGCCGCACCAGGTAGAGGCCGACGCCGATGCCGGGCACACGCTCAGCTGAGGACAGGCGCACGAACTTGCCGAAGATGCGCTCCCGGTCGGCGGGTGGCACGCCGGCGCCGGCGTCGATCACCCGCACGGTGCTGCGCGTGGCCGTCTGGGCCAGTTCCACCCGGATAGGCTGGCCGGGGGGCCCGTACTTGGCAGCATTTTCCAACAGGTTGAGGATGGATGTCTTGAGAAGGGCGGGGTCGCCCTGAATCTCGTTCGGCACCATGCCCTCCAACCGCACCGCCTGCTCGGGGTGCGAGGCGCGCAGGGACCGGACGGCCTCGGCCACCACTTCTTCCAGGATCAGCGGCTGGGTTTCCAGGTGCAGCCCAGGCGACCGGTCGGTCTCACGGCGCAGGCCGACCTCGATGATCTCCACCAGGCGGTCCACGGCCCGGCCCATGCGCTTCAGCAGGTCATGGCCTTTGGCGCCCTCCGCCAAGGCGGCGGAGCCTTTGATCTGCAGGATGTCGATGCCGGTGCGGATGATGGACACCGGCGTGCGGTATTCGTGCGACACCATGTCAATGAACTGGATCTGTTCGCGCACCGCCTGGCGCTCGGCGGCCAGGGCCTCCTCCAGGCTCTCCTTGGCGGCCGACAGCTCCCGGGTGCGCAGCGCCACCATGTCCAGGGCCCGCTGCTCGGCATGGACAGAGGCCGACAACGCTGCCGCCTGCGCCTCCTTCCGTTCCTTTTCCGACCGGCGCACGCGCGACGCGATGGCGATGTTCATCAGGATCATGTGCACCAGCGACGCCGCCTGCGACGCGGCTTCGGTCAGGCTGATCTCGGGGATCACGCCCAGGGTGCGCATGAAGCCCATCAGGGCCGCCATGCAGGCGGAGCCGAAGGCCAGGCTGTACATCAAGGCGCCGGGATGCCCCCGCCGCGCCAGCCAGATGGCGCTGCCGATATAGATGAACATATAGGCCGACGTGACCGTGGCCAGCGTGGCGCCAGCCATCGTGTAATAGCCGGCGACGGTGGCGACGATACCCAGGGCGCCCAGGATGATGGGGATGCGGTTCAGCAGGCTGATCAGCGGCAGGGTGCGCCGCAGGTTCAGGAACTCCTCCGTCAGCAGGGCGCCGGCCAGGATGCCGCCGCAGACGCTGGTGCCGGTGATGAGGTTGGCCAGCTTGGGCGCGGGCCCGGGAAGGATTTGCGCCAGCGCGCCGAAAGACCCGAACGCCAGTCCGATCAGGCTGATCAGGTATAGGGCGTAGTAGAAGTAAACCCGCTCTTGCAGCCAATAACTATGGATGAGGTTGGAGATCAGCACCGCCACCGCCATGCCCAGCACGAAGCCCAACCAGATGGACTGTACGCTTACATGGTTCATCAGCGGGATCAGGCGATAGATTTGGCCGCTGAGGATGGTGGCGCTGGTGGTGTGGACATGGACATAAATCCAGGCCTGGCCGGCGCCGTCGAACACCAGCGGCTGGGTGAAGCTGCGGAAGCGCAGCATGCGGTTGGCCGTGGGCTCGCTGTCGCCCTGCACCGTCCTGGCATAGGCCTCGGCTGGCGGCGGCGGCGCGTCGGCGGCCGTGTAGGCGACGTTGGTTTCCACCGTGTCGAGGAAGCTGGGCAGCAGTTCCAGGTACCAGGTGTCGTTGCTCCCTGGGGCTCGTGCGACGCGCATCCTGACCCAGGTGTCGGTCAGGGTGAAGCCGCGGTTGAGATTGCCCGGCAAGGGCTGGAAGCGCCGGCTCGCCTCGCCAGCCGTCACATCGGCCAGGGTCAGCGACCCGTCAGGATCGACCAGGAATTCGAGGTGGCCGGCAATGGGCAGCGTCCGCGTTTCGGCCCCCAGGCGCAGAGGCGGCGCCGTCCAGCCGTCGGGGCCCGCTCCGGCCCATGCGGGCGGCACGCACAGCAGGGCCAAGGCGACAATGCACAGCCATAGCCACCCACCCTGAGGCCATCCGCCCCAAGGCCATCCGCTGGGTCGCCGCCGGGTGGGCGCTACGAAGGGCGGGGCGGTGGCGGTCATGGTGCGGTGGGGGACTACAGCTGCTTGATGGGGGCGGAGAACAGGTAACCCTTGGCATGGACGGTCTGGATAGGAAAGGCCTCACCCACCGCGGCCTCGATTTTCCGGCGCAGGCGGCTGACCAGGGCGTCCAGACCCCGGCTGCCTTGCACCGTGTTGGCGTAGTCCAGCGTTTCCAGCAGGGCGGTGCGGTCCACCGCCCGGCCCGGGTCCTGGGTCAGGGCCACCACCAGGTCGAATTCCTTGGCGGTCAGACGTACGGGCAGGCCGCGCGGCGACAGGACGGACCAGCGCGCACTGTCCAGCACCCAGGGCTCACTGGAGGATGGGGCATGCAGGCTGGGAAGATCGTTGACATCCGGCCCGGCGGCCAGGCGGCGCGCCAGGTTGGTGGCGGCGATGGCCAGCTCCCGGCAATCCACCGGCTTCACGAAGTACAGGTCGGCGCCGCTGGTGAAGCCTTTCAGCCTATCGTCCACCCGCGACCGGGCCGTCAGGATGATCAGGCCCATGTTCGTGTTGGAGCGCAGGAAACTGGCAATGGCGTAGCCATCCTGGTCGGGCAGGCCGATGTCCAGGATGACGATGTCCGCCGGTTCCTTGGCGATCTGCTGGTACAACTCCAGCCCCGAGCCCGCCGTGGTGACCGCCAGGCCTTGGCTGCTCAGGCAGTGGGCCAGTAATTCCCGAAGGTCCACATCGTCTTCCACCAAAACCACGCGCGGGGCGACGACTCCAACGCTCGCATCCAGGTCTGCCATAGAAAATCTTTTCTATTAAAAGGTTTTAGCGATGGTTCGGTTACAAATTTTTTGGGCCATGTCCCCAGATCGGCCCTGCCGCTGGAACTATTCTGATGCGCATTCTAATTTTTCATTAATTTTATAGCAATACGATGCGTGCCGCCTCGATTCCTGGCGGGTATGTGCGCCATCACCTGCGGATTTCAGCTCCCGGTGGCATGAAGGGCGTTGCCGCCGACGGCCCGGTTGTTTACGCTCTTCCCTTCACGAAAAAGGTCGCCGGCCTGGATGGGACGGCGCCAAAAGAACCAGTCCGCCGGCCGCGCCGGTGCCAAGGCTGGATCATCGGGGTGTCATCGATGGGTCAGGCGAAGCAATGGACGCTGCTGCGCGCCGCCGAGCAATGCTATCGCGTTGCCGCCAGCGTGCCCTCGGGTCCTGAGCGGGACCTGTGGATCCGCCGGGGCGGCATGCTGGAGGCGGATAGCGTGGCCGCCCTGCTGACCGGTCCTTGGCCTGAGCGCTGGCCGGCTCGGACTGTGGCGGATGATTTGCCTTATGATGAGGCCGCCGAGTCTCCATCGGTTTCGTCTGTGTCGGCCGACACCGCCAAGCCCAGTCTGGTCGAATAATTTCCCGGGACCATCGCCGGCGTGTTCATTCCTGACCAACCTCTTGTTACGTGCGACGCAACGGCGCCCTGCGGTCGCCAGTAATTGACACTGGCAGATGGCTGGCAGAGTGTGCCCAGCTTATACGACGCGTCATCATCTTCGAGGTTTCTTCAAGTGACCGGCCTAGTTTCTTCCGCCGCACCCTCTTCCTCGGGCCGTTACCCCTCGGGTCGTGAATTGCTGGAGGCCATGGGCCTCGCATCGCGCCAGACCGAACAGCGCATGGAAGCGCTGCTGCCCACCCCCGCCCGCTACATCGGCCGGGTGCAGGAAGCCGCCCGCTACGCCGTGTTCGCCGGCGGCAAGCGTTTGCGCCCCTTCCTGGTGAAGTCGTCGTCCGCCCTGTTCGGCGTGTCCGAGGACAACTGGCTGCAGGCCGCCGCGGCGGTGGAGATGGTGCACACCTACAGCCTGGTGCACGACGACCTGCCCTGCATGGATGACGACACCCTGCGCCGGGGCAAGCCCACCACCCATGTCCAGTTCGATGAGGCGACGGCCCTGCTGGCCGGTGACGCGCTGCTGACCCTGGCGTTCGAGGTGCTGTCCCAGCCGGCCGCCCACGCCGATCCGGCGGTGCGCTGTGCCCTGATCGCCAAGCTGGCCCAGGCAGGCGGCACGTTGGGTATGATCGGCGGCCAGATGATGGACATGGAAGCGCCGAATTCCGATTTCGGCTACGACGAAATCCTGACCCTGCAGAAGCTGAAGACGGGCGCGCTGTTCGAATTCTGCTGCGAGGCCGGGCCCATCCTGGGCGGCGCCAGCGAAGCGGAACGCGCCCTGCTGCGTGACTACGCCGCGGATTTCGGCCTTGTCTTCCAGATCTCCGACGATCTTATTGACGCCACCGGCGACGCCGGCAAGGCGGGCAAGACCGTCGGCAAGGATGAGGCCCAGGGCAAGGCGACCCTGATCTCCTTGCTGGGCCTGGACGCGGCCCGTGCCAAGGTGGTGGAACTGGCCGAGCAAGCGGCGGCCCGTCTGGATGGTTTCGGTCCGGCGGCGGATTCGTTGCGCGGCCTGCCCTTTATGCTTATCGACCGAGAGTCGTGATTTATCACGATCTGTGCAAAAGTGTTTGTCTGTCACCGGCCCGTAAGAGGTCGGTTAGAATTATTTGGGAGCCGATGAATGGCGACGAAGACCCCGTTGTTGGACCAGTGTCCGACGCCTGAGCGCCTGCGCGCGCTGCGCCCTGAGCAGCTGCGGCAGGTGGCGGACGAGCTGCGGTCCGAGACCATCGACGCGGTGTCGGTGACGGGCGGGCACTTGGGTGCCGGCCTGGGTGTTGTGGAACTGACGGTGGCGCTGCACTACGTGTTCGACACGCCGGCGGACCGCATCATCTGGGACGTTGGGCACCAGGCCTACCCGCACAAGATCCTGACCGGGCGTCGCGAGCGCATCCGCACCCTGCGGCAGGGCGGCGGGCTGTCTGGCTTCACCCGGCGGTCGGAGAGCGAGTACGACCCGTTCGGTGCGGCGCACAGCTCCACCTCCATCTCGGCCGGGCTGGGCATGGCGGTGGCGCGCGACCTGGCGGGCGGGAACAACCACGTCATCGCCGTGATCGGCGACGGGTCCATCTCCGCCGGCATGGCGTATGAGGCCATGAACAACGCTGGTGCCCTGGGCTCGCGCCTGGTGGTGATCCTGAACGACAACGACATGTCGATCGCCCCGCCGGTGGGTGCCGTGTCGGGCTACCTGGCCAAGCTGGTCAGCAGCAGCCAGTACCGCAACCTGCGGGACATCGGCCGCCAGGTGGCGGAACACCTGCCCCGTCCGCTGCAGAACGCGGCGCGGCGGGTTGAGGAATACGCCCGCGGCATGGTCATGGGCGGGACGCTGTTCGAGGAGTTGGGCTTCTACTACGTGGGCCCCATCGACGGGCACGACCTGGACCAGCTGGTGCCCATCCTGGAGAACATCCGGGACGAGCCGAACGGCCGCCCGGTGCTGATCCACGCGGTGACGCAGAAGGGCAAGGGCTACGCCCCGGCCGAGGCCTCGGCCGACAAGCTGCACGCGGTGGG
>NZ_VITV01000011.1:0-154721 GCF_007828035.1 Nitrospirillum amazonense
ACGCCGCTGTCGTAGGTAATGCTGGTGTAGCTGGAGCCGACACCGCCGGCGATGATGGGCGTGGCCCCCGCCGGACCCTGCAGATAGTGATAGGCGCCGGTGGCGCCCACGACCGTGTAGTTGACGCCGCTGACCACGGCCGCGCCACTGACGATCAGTTCACCGCCGTTGACGGCCGAAAGCTCCGCCAGCGTGCCGCCTGTCTGGCTGTAGTTGCCGGTGATGTTGATGCCATGGTTCAGCCGAACCGCGGCCCCGTCAGCCACCACCGTATGCGTGGTCCCGCCTACATTGACGGTGTCGTCCAGCAGGATACTGCCCGCCAGCGTCACGTTGCTAGCCGTGTTAAAGATGCTGCCCGGCAGCGTGCCGGTGAGGCCGGTGAAGGTGCCGAAGGTGCCGACGCTGCCGCCCAGCAGGGTCAGGTCGTTGGAGCTGAGGTTGACGATGTTGCCCTGGATGACACCGGTATTGGACACGGCACCCAGCGTCCCGGTGGCCGCCACATAGACCGCCGACGTGGACGTCAAAGTGCCGGTGTTGGTGATGGTGCCATAGGTGGTCGCGACATAGTAGTTCTGCACCTGCGCCAGCAGGCTGTTGCCGCTGATGCTGGACGCGGCATTGATGCCGGTACCCGCCGCACGAACCACGCCGGTCAAGGTCCCATAAGCGAGAGAGATGCCGCCGTCGGCGGTGATCAGGGTAATACCCTCGCCCAGGGTATGGTTGACGGCGGTGTCGAAGCTGCCCAGCACCGTGCCGGCGATGCTGGCAGCACCCGTGATGGACAACCGCGCGGTGCCGAGTGACAGGGTGCCCAAAGTCGAGGTCTGGGCGAAGGCGCCGCTGACGGTGGCGACGCTCTGGGTGCCAAAGCTGATGTTGGCGCTGTTGTTGTAGACCGTGCCGCCGGTGTAAACGATGTCGTTCAGCAGGATGTTGCTGCGCGCCGTGCCAACGCCGAACACCACGTTGCCGTTGCTGATGATGGCGCCCACCGTCCCGGTCAACCCGGTGAAGGTGCCAACCGTCGTGCCGCTGCCGCCCGCCAGGGTCAAGTCGCGCGTTGATTGGTTGAAGATGTTGCCCAGCACGGTGCCGCTGTTCACCACCGTGCCGATGCTGCCATAGGCGCCGATACGAATGGCGGTCCGCGCGCTGATGGTGCCGCTGTTCAGCACGGTGCCGATCGTGCCGGAAAGGGTGCTGCCGGAGATGACGGTGCCGTCGGCCAAGATGGCGGCCACGGTGCCGCTGCTGGAAGCGCTGGTGTTCTGGATCAGGCCGCTGTTGCTGAGGGTGTTGAGCGTGCCGACGGCCTGCGCACTGCTGGCGCCAACGTAGACGGCGCCATAGTTGGTGGACTGGTTCCGAACCGTGCCGCTGTTGTTGAACTGGGTGACCGTGCCGGTGTCCCAGAGGCCTACGCCGGTGCTGCTGTTCGAGATGAGGCCGGCATTGGTGATGGTGCCGATGACACCGCCGGGGGCGTTGATGGCGGCAAACGAATTGGCGGCCGCGATGGTGCCGGTGGCGCTGTTGGTGATGGTGCCGATGCTGGCGCCCAGGGTGGAGAGGATGCCGCTGCTGCCGCCGGTGGCGCCGCTGATCAGGCCACTATTCACCACCTGGCCCAAGGTGCCGCCACCTGCCACCCGCACGCCCAAGTAGGCCGAAAGAGTGCCGGCTGCCGCGTTGGTCAGGGTTCCCAGGGTGCCGGCCACATAAACGGCCGCGATCGTGCCGGAGGGCGCCAGCGTGCCGGTGTTGCCGATGGAGGCGAGGCTGCCACCGACATAGTCGTTGCCAATGGACAGGATCAGGTTGTTGCCGCTGACGGAGCCGCTGACGGAGACCAAGGTGGGCGCCAGCCCGGTCGTGCTCACAACGACGGAGCTGTAGTTCGAGCCTGTCCCGCCCGCGACCAGGGTGGTCACGCTGCCGGTGGCCAAGTAGTTGTTGCTGGCCGACAGGCTGGTGAGGACGGTGCCGGCCACGGTGGCGGAGTTGGACACGGCCAGCTTGCCATTGCCCTGCAGTACAAGGGTGCCGGCCGACTGATTGTAGTTTCCAGTGACGCTTACCAGGGTGTTGAGCGTCACGGCGGCGCCCAGGTTGCTCAGCGTGTGGCCGGTGATGGTGACACGATCATTCAGCAGGATGTTGCCGGTCGACAGCACCAAGTTGCTGAGGTTGTTGATGATGGTGCCGAGGTTACCGACGGTGTAACCGGTCAGGGTGCCGACGACGCTGCCGCTGCCGCCCGCGATGGTCAGGTTGTTGGACGTACGGTTCCAGATATTGCCCGCGAGGGTGCCACTGTTGGCGATCAAGCCGATGGAGCCGGGGCCCCCGTCGATCGTGTGGATGAACAGGACATTTTCCGCGCCCCGGATAAGCCCGGTGTTGGTCAGCGTGCCGATCTTGCCGCCGTTGTAGATGGCGGCTGCCGTATTATTCGTGGTGTTGGAAGACGAAAGCGTTCCCGTATTGATGAAATTGGTGATCGTGGCGGTGTTGTTATTGGATAGCGCCAGCACACTGGCCGAGATAGTGCCATTGTTGACCAGCGTACCCATGACGCTTTGGTTATTGATACCAGAGAAACTGGCATTGATGGTGCCGCTGTTGATCAGCGTGCCGACGGGGGCGGAGATGGACAGCACCGTTGTACCGGAGCGCACCACCCCGCTGGCGATGGAAACCATTGTAGAGGTAATGGAAACCTTGATCTGGGAGCTGCCGCTGGTTGAGACGATCGTATCGGCCCGGGCAGGTCGCGCCGCCGCCAGCGAGACACCGATGGCCAGCGCGGAAGCCCCTAGCAGGAAAGCGTGCCGGATCTTCTTATTGCCGTCCGCGCGCGTGACCATTCGCTTCGCCATAATGCCAGCTCCCAACCATCGGCTTGCACTGTGCTGGGCGTGGACGCGAAAAGCGGAAGGCTCCGGCTCAGATAAGCCGGAGCGAACAATTCCGTGTTTGACACGCCAACCCTTACAGCGCCCCGGAGATTCACCTGATACTTGCTCTACCCCCCAATTGGGCAGGAGCGGGATAATCTTCTGATATAAGCCCCGGTAGGCTGTCAATGTAATCTTGTGGATTTACAACTATTGTAAATCTCCCGATTAGACCATTGTCAGAAATTGTCACCAATACGGGTTATGTGATCTTGTCAGTTTTAATCACAACATCAGAGTTTCCGAACCCATTGACTCGATTCTCGCGGACATGTGAAGGGCTTTATCGTTAAACGAACATACTGCACTGATGATGAGGATGCCCTCTTTCTCCGGCATCGGCGGATCAGGCGATGATGTCTGCTGGCCATCGTTATGGATGGCGCCCTGACCACCCGAACGAGCGCATTTCTGCGGCGTCTCTGCACCCGTTCGGCGTCGGCCCTGTCACGGCCGGCGCGCTTGCCGCCTTCGCGCTGGACCCGCACACCTTTTCCGATGGTAGGAACTTCGTGGCTTGGCTGGGCACCAAAGCAGTGTCATCGGGGCACCATCAATCGTTGCGCCTGGGCCGCCGCAGACGCCCGCCCGGGATTGAAAATCGGCATGCGGTTTGGATGCCGATCAGCACAACGACCGGTTGATTACTTTGGGACCGTTGGGGCCGTTTGATCGCGCTGATCCACCAGCATGACGGACCGTCCTCAGCCTCTGGTCAACAACTCCGCCAGCAGCGGGTTGGGGAAGCGGCGCTCCAGCGTCACAGCCAGGAAACTTTCGACCACGCTGGGCAGGCGCCCGGCCTCCACCAACTCGCCATTGCTCAACTCATCCCGCACCACGATGGGGGGGATGACGGCCAGGCCGGCGTCCTCACGCACCATGAGGCGGATCATGGCCATGTCGTCCACCTCGGCCGCGATGCGCACCGAGATGCCCAACTGCGCCACCAGCGCGTCGAACGTCGCCCGCAGCGCCGTTTCCGGGGTGGGCAGGATCAGAGGATGCCGGGTCAGCAGGATTGCCAGCGGGACGCCGCCTTCGGAGTCGTCTCCCTGGGTGGGGCGCAGCCGGGCTGGTGTGCCAATGAGGCTGACCGCCTGCTCGTCCAGGCGATGGATCAGATAGGGGCTGGCGGCGTCACGGGGTGGGGCCAGGTTCGTCAGCACCACGTCCAGCGCCAGGCTGTCCAGCCCGCGCAGCAGTTCGCCCTGGGAGCCGGAACGCAGCACGACCTCCACATCCGGCCTGCCCAGCAGGGGTCGCAGGAAGCCGATCTGGAAGTTTCGCGATAGGGTGGCGAGCGCCCCGACGCGCAACGCGCGCTGTCCGCCGCCGGCATTGCGCAAGGTGGCGGACAGGTCCTCCGCCAAACGGAAGATCGCCACCGCATGGTCCAGCGCGATGCGTCCCGCCTCCGTCAGGATCAGGCCGCGCCCTCGGCGCTCGAACAGGGGGTGGCCCAGGCTGTCCTCCAGCGTGCGCAGCTGGGTCGACAGGGCGGAGGGGGAAAGATTCAACTGCCGCGCGGCCCCGGTCACCGTGCCCTCGGCGGCGACGGCCCGAAACAGGCGCAGATGGTGCAGGTTGAGTGAAGCCATGCCGGAATCATTCCAATAAATAGAACGTATTTCTTTAAAAGATGTAATTTTCTGGAATTCGCGCAAGGGCTATCTCCTGCCTGCGTTCCAATCCTGGGCCGCGTTTCCCTGGAGAGTTCGATGCCGTTGTCGAGCCTTGCCCCGGCCGTACTGCTGGCCGCGGCAGCCATCGCCCTGCTGCGCCCCGGCCGCCGCCCCCAGCTCATTCCCCTGATCGCCGAGGGGACGGCATTGGCCGCCTTGGCACTATGCCTGGCCGGCGCGGCGCGGTTCGCGTTCCTGGGGGTGGGCCAGGGAGGGGGGCATGACGGGTCGCTGGTGCGCCTGGATGTCGTCACTGCCCTGGTGGCGCCGACCGTCGCCTTCATCGGCTGGGTGGTGGTCCGCTATAGCCGCACCTATATGGACGGCACCACGCGGGAGGGGTGGTTCCACGCCCTGATGCTGATGGTGCTGGGCCTGGTGCTACTGCAGGTGCAGGCCGGCAGCCTGGCGCTGCTGGTGCCGGCGCTGGCGGCCATCGGCTTGGTGCTGCGCCAGTTGCTGCTGTTCTTCCCCGACCGGGCGCCGGCGCGGCGCGCGGCCACGAAATTCACCCTGGTCTGGGGGGCCGGCGACGTCGCGCTGATCATGGCCACCGGCCTGCTGTGGCTCGCCTATGGCACCATGGACATCGCGACGATCGAAGCCGCCGCCCGGCTGGCACCGCTTCCCCCGGCCGCTGAGGGGGCCGCAGGCCTGCTGGTCCTGGCCGCCTTGCTGAAGACGGCCGCCTTCCCCCTGCATGGCTGGCTGACCGAGGTGATGGAGGCGCCGACGCCTGTGTCGGCCCTGCTGCATGCCGGCATCATCAACAGCGGCGGGCTGCTGCTGATCCGCCTGGCCTGGTTGGTGCAGGCCAGCCCGGGGGGCATGGCGGCACTGGTGATGCTGGGTGGGTTCACCGCCCTGTTCGGCGCCTTGGTCATGCTGACACAGAGCGCAGTCAAGACGGCCTTGGCCTGGTCCACGGTGGCACAGATGGGCTTCATGCTGCTGCAATGCGGGCTGGGCCTGTGGCCCGTCGCGATGCTGCACCTCCTGGCGCACTCGCTCTACAAGGCGCACGCCTTCCTGTCCTCCGGCGGGGCCATTCGGGCGGTGCAGGCCACCCGGCGCCCCGGTCCGGTGGCGACCCCCGGCGTCGGAGCGGTGATCCGCGCCTTCGGGCTGGCGCTGGCTCTCTACAGTCTGGCCGCCGTCGGCTTCACCCTGCTGGCCGGGCCGAAGTCGCCGCAGGCGCTGGCCCTGGGCCTGATCCTGGTGTCGGGCGTCGCCTATCTGGTGGCGCAAGGGCTGGCGGACGCCGCACCCCGGGCGTTGACCCAGCGCACGCTGGTCGCCTCCACCGCCGTCACCCTCTCCTACTTCGGGCTGCAGGCGCTGGCTGTGCATGCGGCCGGTGGCACCCTGCCCGCCCCGCCGGTGGCGGGGGCGCTGGAATGGGCGCTGATCGGGCTGACCGTCACCTCCTTCTGCGGGGTGGCGGTGGCGCAGGCGCTGTTCCCCCACTGGGCTCACCATCCGGCGGCGGCGGGCCTGCGAGTCCATATCGCCAACGGGTTCTATCTCAACGCCGCACTAGACCGGCTGATCGGCGGCTTCCGCACCGTCCGGTCCTGACGACAGTCACCACGGGAGACGACACCATGTTTCACGATCAGCCCGACATCGCGCCGGCACCGGCCAAGGCCCTGTTCGCGGCGGCCGAGGCGGCGATGCGCGCCATCCCGCCCGCCTTTCCCTTGGACGCCACGGTGGCCGTCAAT
The DNA here is from genome assembly GCF_007828035.1 of Nitrospirillum amazonense. Taxonomy (GTDB): domain Bacteria; phylum Pseudomonadota; class Alphaproteobacteria; order Azospirillales; family Azospirillaceae; genus Nitrospirillum; species Nitrospirillum amazonense. The sequence goes on from NZ_VITV01000011.1 coordinate 6,376, forward strand.
CCCTTCCTGGGCCAGACCGGGGAAGATTTGGCGCAGGCCGCCGCCCGGCTGGCCCGTGTCGCCGGGGTCCGCCTGACCCGCAACCGCGCGGATTACGCCGCCATGATCGCCACGGGGGAGATCACCGCCAGCGACCTGGCGGCGGCACTGGCCGCCTGCCCCCATCCGGGCAAGCCGGCCCACGGAACCGCCCTGACGGCACTGGCCCATCAGGACCAGCCCACGCCGCAGGCGTTGCCCACCATCGCGGATCTGGCGGCGCGCGCCACCGGCACCGACTGGCCCGCGATCATCCGCCGCTGCCTGGGGCTGTGGGCGGCGGGTCATTTCGACCGGGGACAGGCCCTGTGGACGCCGGCCCCGGGATCATCGGCCTTCGCCGCCTGGCGGGAATGGGCAACCCATGACCTGACGCCCGAGCTGGCCGGCCTGACGGGGTTCTGCCGTCATGTCGCCAATTGCCCGGACACCCCAGGCCGCGCCCTGCTGCGTGCCGCCGCCGCGCTGGACCTCACGGCCGAGGCGGCGGAGACGGCCTTCCACCGGCTGCTGACCGACCTTGGGGGCTGGGCCCAGCATGCGCGATGGCTGCAATGGCAAGCCGAGCTGGCGGGCGATGGCGACGGCACGCTGGCCGATCTGCTGGCAATCCGCCTGGTATGGGAAGAGGCCCTGCTGGCCCATGTGCCGGCTGTGGCCCCGGCCTGGGCGGAGGTGCTGGCCGCCCACGCGCAGCCGGTGACGCCGGACGCCGACCTGGTGGCCGACACCATCCTGCAGCAGGCGGCGGAAATGGCCTATCAGCGGGGGCTGGACACGGTGCTGGGGGGAGCCGATACGGCCACTTCCGGGGACCGGCCTCTGTTGCAGGCCGCGTTCTGCATCGACGTGCGGTCGGAACCGTTCCGCCGGGCCTTGGAAAACCAGGACACCGGCATCGGCACGCTGGGCTTTGCCGGCTTCTTCGGCCTGCCCGTGGAGCACCGTCCGGCCGCGTCCGACCTGACAGAGGCGCGGCTGCCCGTCCTGTTGCCGCCCCGCCTGCGCTCCAGCGTTCCCCTGCCACCCGCCCAAGACCGGCAGCGGCGCATCGCCACCCGCTCCGCCCGCGCCCTGGGACGGTTCCGCCAGGCGGCGGTATCCTCCTTCGCCTTCGTGGAATCGGCGGGACCCTTGTACGCCCTGAAATTGTTGCGCGACACCCTGGGGCTGGGCCGAGCGCATGGAACCGACCCGGCGCCGGCCTTCACGCCCGCCCTGTCGGTGGATGTGAAGGCGGCGACTGCGGCACAGGTGCTGAAAGCCATGTCGCTGACGAAAGGACACGCGCGCTTGGTGCTGTTGATCGGCCATGGCGCAACGCTGCACAACAATCCGCACCACAGCGCCTATCACTGCGGCGCCTGCGGTGGTCATCCGGGCGATGTCTCCGCCCGCCTGCTGGCGGGCTTGCTGAACGATCCGGAGACGCGGGCGGGCCTGCCCGCCCATGGCATCGACCTGCCGGCCGACACCCTGTTCCTGGCCGGCCTGCATGACACGGTCACCGACCGCGTCACCTTGTATGCTGATAGTGCCGGCCGGGATCATGAGGCGGACATCCGCCGCGCCCGCGATTGGCTGGACCGGGCGGGGCGCCAGGTGCGCCTGGAACGGGCGGCCCGCCTTCCCGGCGCCAGCGCGGCATCGCTGTCGGCCCGCGCCCGCAACTGGGCGGAGATCCGGCCGGAATGGGGGCTGGCCGGGTGCGCCGCCTTCGTCGCCGCCCCGCGCGCCGTGACCGCCTGCGGCAACCTGAAGGGCCGGGCCTTCCTGCATTCCTACGACTGGCGGGCGGATCGCGACTTCGCCACCCTGGAATTGATCCTGACGGCGCCGGTGGTGGTGGCCAGCTGGATCAGCCTGCAATATTACGGGTCGGCCGTGGCGCCCACGCTGTTCGGCGGCGGGGACAAGCTCATCCACAATGTCACCGCCGGCATCGGCGTGGTGGAGGGCAACGGCGGCACGCTGCGCACCGGCCTGCCCTGGCAAGCCGTTCACGACGGCGAGCGCCTGGCCCACGCGCCCCTGCGCCTGTCGGTCCTGGTGGAGGCGCCCCGGCACGCCATCGCCGAGGTGCTGGCCCGCCACGAGGAGGTGCGGGCGCTGTTCGACAACGGCTGGCTGACCCTGTTCGCCCTGGAACGCGGGCGTATCACCGCGCGCTGGCATCGCGGCAGCGGCTGGGACGAGGCCGGGCTGGCCCGCGCCGCCTAAGGCGGTCGTTCCGCCGCCCGCCTCACGCCAGGCGCAACACCATGGCGCCCACGGCGATGAGGCAAGCGGCGGCCAGGCGGCGAGGGCCCACCCGCTCCTTCAGCACCAGGCCGGCGATGGCGGTGCCGAACAGGATGGAGCTTTCGCGCAGGGCAGCGATGACGGCCACCGGGGCCACCGTCATCGCCCACAGGGCCAGGCCATAGGAGATCAGGGTGCCGGCGCCGCCCACCAGACCCCGCGGCCATTGGCGGATGACGTGCTGCAGGAATGTCCGGCGCCGGGCCAGCAACGCCCAAGTCACCAGCGGCACGCCGTTGAGCAGCACACCCCACAGCACATAAGACGCGGGCGCGCCCGACAGGCGGACGCCGTGGCCGTCAACCAGGGTGTAACCGGCGATAACCACGGCGGTCAGCAGTGCCAGGCGGGTGCCGGTGGTGCCGCCGCCCGGCCCACCGCGCCGGCCCACCCACGCCATGCTGAGAATGCCGGCGCAGATCACACCGACCCCCAGCAGGGCGTGAAGGGACAGCGCCTCATGCAGCCACAGCCCGCTGACCAGCGCCACCAGCAGCGGCGCCGTCCCCCGCATCAGGGGATAGGTCTGGCTCATGTCCGCGACATGATAGGCGCGGGCAACCAGGGTCAGGTAAAGGATCTGCAGGACGCTGGACGTCACCAGATAGGGCCAGCTGGCCGCCGCCGGCAGGGGCAGGAAGGGCAGCGTCACGATGGCGATGAGGGCCGCGCCGCCCGCCACCAGGACGGCCGCCATCAGCTTGTCCCCGGCACCCTTGACCAAGGCGTTCCAGGTGGCGTGCAGCAGGGCCGCGAACAGGACGATGGCGAAGACGGCGATGGACATGAGGTGGAGCGATCCTGCGGAGGGATCGTCCATTTCTACGGTTGGCGTCGGCCCGCTGTCATCGACCGGTCATGAATGGCTGCCCGGCGTGGCATTATCGACGTCAGAACAGCGCCGGCCCATCACCCCGGCGCAGGGCCTGAAGGTCGCGGGACTGCGCCCGTTCGCACAGCCAGCCAAAGCCAAGTCCCAGCGCCGCCCACAGGGCGGCATGGATGCCCCAGGAGGCGATGCGGAAACGCCACAGCAGCTGGGCCGGGAATGTCTCCGGCACCTCGTTCACCTCGGGCAGGGCATAGCCCGCCGCGATCATGACCGCCAGGAACAGGGCGCCGCCGGCGAGGCCGGCGTTCCAGGTACCCCAGCGGGCGGCCAGCCGGCGGGCGGTGACCACGGCCGCCGCCATGGCGGCGACGGACAGGATCAGCAGGATGAAGAACAGGGCGGTGCGCTGCTGGATGGAGTCAGGATTGCCCACCGCCGGGGGGTTGGCCGGATACTTGAAGGCCGGCACCAGAACCACGGCCAGGAAACCCAGGAGTGCCAGAATGGCGGCCAAGCCACGCGGCCCCAGGGTGCCCATGCGGCCCTGGGCGTAGGCATAGGTCAGGGCGAACATGCCACCCACGGCGGCGCCATAGACCAGCAGACCGGTCAGCAGGCCCCAGCCGCCCTGCGTGCCACGGCTGAACAGCTCTTCCTCCTCATCCGCCGCCTGGGCGTCATGATGATGATGATGGCTGTGCCCCGCCTCAACGGTGTCAGGGGTGGCGGCCGCGTCATGATGCTCATGCCCCCCCGTCGCCTGGGCCGCCTCGAAGGCGATGGCGCGTTCGACCGGCGGCTCACCGATCAGCGTGGCCACGCCGAAGGCAAGCAAACCCGCCAGGATGCCGATGAGCATCCCGCGGGCGAGATAAATTCCAACCATGATGGCGAGGGTCCACCCGCCTCAGTGGCAGGGGAAGCCCAGCAGATGGCGGGCGTCGTGCACGAACTCATGCACCTCACGGCCCTGGATCAGGGAGGTGGCGCCCTGCTCCGCCCCCACGAAATAGACCATCAGCACCAGCAGCAGCCCGCCGAACACGGCCCAGGGCAGCAGTTCAGCGGCGGAGATCACCGGCAGGGCAACGGCGGGGGTGCCGGAATGGGTGGTGGCGTGGGCCATGAAAAAACGCTCCCTGGGATTACGCGTCCCGTATGCGGTCTGTGTCATGCGACGGGGGGTCTGGCTTCCGCACGCCCTGGAAAGGCCTGGGCGTTCGGTTACAGTGGCGCGACCGTGCCGGATTTGCACCGGCTTCCCCCATGCGCGGGTGATCCGTTGATGGTAGGGAGGGGCCGTACCGCATTCAAGGACTATCTCCATGACAGCCCCCAATGTCATTGGCCGCCTGACCCTGCTGGCCCACGCCCCCACCCGGGCCCAGCGTGACGCCGTCTTCCCCCGGGCAGACGAAGCGGCCGAGGAAACTGGCCTGGCCCAAGCCGCCCTGCTGGCGGAGGTGCACGCCCTGCGCAAGGTGGATCGCCTGTGGACGGCGCCGGAGGTCCGCGCCCGGCAGACGGCGGACGCGCTGGCCGTCGCCCTGGGGTTGGAGGCGCATGAGGACACGGCCCTGGCCGACCTGAACGTGGGCGACTGGCAGGGCCGCAGCCTGGCCGACCTGTCGGCCCATGAGGCGGACGCGGTGGGCGCCTGGTTAGGCGATCCGGAGGCCCGCCCCCATGGGGCTGAGTCGCTGGCGCAGCTGCGGGCGCGGGTGGCGCGGTGGCTGGAGCATGGGACGGCGGAGGGGCACACCCTGGCCGTCACCCACCCGGCCGTGATCCGCATGGCGGTGGCCGTCGTGCTAGAGGCGCCGCCGCGAGCCTTCTGGCGGCTGGACATCGCGCCGCTGTCGCTGACCGATCTGCGCTGGCACCGGCGCTGGGCCGTGCGCGCCACCGGCGTGGACGCGCTGACCCTGCCCCGGCCTTTACGCAACCCGGCATGAGAGCCTGGCGGCGTCATCGGCTGGGGTTGGCTGCGGTTCCGGACCTTCTCCCTGCCGAGATGGAGATCCGGGCAGCCCGGTCCTTCGTAATGTTGACTCACGCTCGACAGACGGAATCACAGCTCAAGGCGCTTCCGCCTTCGCCTGGCGAAGGCCCCAGCTGATTGGCAGAGCGGACGTCCGGCGACGATTGGGCCCGGATGATGATTTCCTGAAGTGTATACACCCCCAACTTTTCACCCGCGCGTTCCCGGTGCTTCTGGACGGTACTTGGGCTGATATCAATAAGGCGGGCGATTTCCTTGCTGGTGAGGCCGGCCGCGACATAGCGCACCACCTCCGCCTCGCGCGGCCCCAGGAGACATCCCAAGCCAACGGTGGCGGCGGTAGTTGCGGGGTCGTGACACCCCGGGCGTAGGCGATCAGTTGCGCGGTCGAGGTCAGCCCCGCCTTGCGCATGATGTTGGAGCGGTGTTTGCGGATGGTCAGTTCCGAGGCGCCCAGCGTGGCGGCAATCTGCGAACTGGTCAAGCCTTGCCCGGTCAGGTCCAGGACTTGGCGCTCTCGGGTGGTATAACGATTCATGATGTGCTGGCCCATCGGTGGGTTGTCGTCGCCGTGACGCCCCCCGCGCCAACGGCCCAACCAACTTGCCAGCGACCGGAAGAATTCTTCCTTCTGTTATCTTGCCGGGGATTAATTGATTGATTTATATAAATAATTTGAGCGGAGAGCGATACCACCCCATAGAAGAATGGCGGCCCGGACATCGTGCGTCTGGACCGCCATGCACCTTTATGCCGCCGCTGGCACCCAGACCAACTGGCCAGGAGGGGGACACTGTTCGCCAGTGTTGAGTATTTCCGGGTCCGAGAAAAGGAGTACGGCATCCTTCCCAGGTTGACGCAACTCAGCGCTCAAGGTGATGGATAAGCTCGCTCAAGCTATCCCTGTGTATGAAGAGCCTCCCAAGCTCGATTATTGAAGGTTGACGAAAGCGCCACCGTCCACCAGCAGGGCAGCGCCGGTAACATAACGCGCCATATCACTGGCCAGAAAGACGATGGGGCCGGCCAAATCCTCCGGCACGCCCAGGCGGCCCAGCGGAATGCGCGCGGCCATGCGGGCGCGCTTCTCCGGATCGGCCAGGTCGTCCTGGTTGATGGCGGTCTGGATGGTACCGGGCAGAACGGAGTTGCAGCGGATGCCGTGGCGACCGAGCGCGATGGCGCAGGACTGCATCAGCGAATGCACGCCTGCCTTGGTGGGGGTGTAATGGGTTTGATATTCGCCCCCGACCAGCGCGCTGATGGAACTGACGGCGATGATGGCCCCACCCCGCCCCTGTTCCACCATGCGCTGGGCCGCGGCCTGCACCATGAAATAGGCGCCATGCAGATTGACCCGCATGGTGCGTTCCAAGACATCCACCGGCATGTCCAGAAAGGCATGGAAAGGGCAGATGCCGGCGTTGCTGACGAAGACGTCGACGCCCCCAAGCGCCGCCACCGCCGCTTGAACGAAGGCGGGAGCCGCCTCTGGATCGGCCACATCGGAGCGCACGGCGATGGCGCGGCGGCCCAGGGCGGTGATGGCGGTCACCACCTCCGCCGCCTCTCCTTCATCCCCCAGGTAATTGATAGCGACATCGGCGCCGGCACGGGCACAGTCGATGGCGGCGGCCCGCCCGATCCCCTGCGACCCGCCGGTGATCAGGACCGTCTTCCCTTGAAGCAGCATGGCTTCTCCTTCTCTGGACGTGAAGCCGCCCTAGGCCTTGGATTTACGCGGCCGGCGCTGGCCCACCCGCTCGCTCCACCCCAATTCGCGGCTGATATCCCGCGCCACGCCCATGACCTGGGCGGTCAGCCCTTCCATGCGGGCGTCGCTCATATACTGGGCGGCGCTGGAGACACTGATGGCGGCCACGATCTCGCCGCCCGCCCCCCGGATGGGGGCGGCGACGCAGCGGATCTGGTCCTCGTTCTCCTCCAGGTCGAAGGCGTAGCCCTTGCCGGCATAGGCGCGCATGCGCTCCAGCCAAATGGCCAAGCCGACGCTGGAGCCTTGCGCTTCATAGAATTCGCGCCAGGCGGCCTCGTCATGGTCCAGGATCAAGGCCTTGCCCAGGCCCGTGGAGGCGATAGGGTGGCGTTCGCCCACGCGCGACCCGATCACAACCCGGCGCCGGCCCGGCACCTTGTCCAGGTACAACGCCTGGAAGCCGTCCAGGATGCCCAGGTGGACCGTGTCCTCCGTCGCGGCCGCCAAGCTTTCCAGGTGGGGCCGCGCCAGGCTGGGCAGGTGCATCTGCTGCTGTGCCAGCCAGCCCAGTTCCAGCAACTTGGGCCCCAGGCTGTAGCCACCGCGCGCCACGAAGGTGAGGTAGCCCCGCTCCACCAGGGCGGAAGCCAGGCGATGGGTGGTGGACTTGGTCAGGCCCAGGCGCTCCGACAACGCCGGTAGGGCGATGCTCCCCTCCGCCACCACGTCGATGACGTCCAGCCCACGGAACAGGGTTTGGCTGCCGGACGGCGCTCCCTTGATCTCATCATCGGGGTCCATGTCGCTGGATTTCCTAGGTTGTGCCATATTCACGGTTCCAGTACCGCATAATGGAATTTCTTTCAAGGCCTGGCCCGAACGATGGACAGGCTGGCCGCCAATTCCAGATTCATCCCGGAATCTGAAGCATATCTTCGCCACTCACGGTCGCACGCCCCGCCTAGTATAGGCGGTAAACGTACGCGCAACATCAAAAACTAGAGGAAGTCGCATCACGGTGGGCCGTTGCCAACTATTCACCGTCGGGTCATGGCGTCCCTGCCCTCGGCCCGCGATCAGACCGACGGGCATTAATTTCATATTATGCAAGTCTGCTGCATAATATGGTTTGACTCCCCCTGCCGAGGGCGATAGCATTCCGGCACATAATGAATAAGACAGGGACAAAACGCTTAAGCGCCTCAAGGACTTGGGGCTTTCGGCGCGTGCCGGTCGCGCGCACCGCATCTCACATCACCACCACGCGGGTGGCAGCCCGACCGGCCTTCCCCACCGGGATCGCCGGCGAGGGGGACCGCTTGTCCAGCCCGCTACACGAACGACAACGAAAATACAAAGGGAGACGCTCAAATGGGACACCGCTGTCACCTACCATGCCGACCGGCCGCCACACCACTGGCCGCGCCCTTGGCCAAGCCCTTGGCCGCGGCGCTGGCCCTGTTGCTGGGCACCGCCAGCGTCCCGGCCCTGGCCCAGGTGGCCCCCGCGACCGCCCAGGGCGGGACGGCGGCCGACACGGGCGAACCGCTCGAGGAAATCATCGTCACCGGCACCAGCATCCGTGGCATCCAGGCCCCGTCCTCCGCCGTCAGCACGGTGACGCGCGACGACATCGTGGCCACGGGATCGACCACGGCGACGGAACTGCTGCGCTCCCTTCCGCAGGTGGGCAGTTTCAATTCCACCGGCAGCAACACCGGCTTCGGCCAAGCCAACTTCGTCGACCAGCCCGCCATCCACGGCGTGGGCGTGGGCAATGGCGGCGGCGGCCTGACCCTGGTGCTGTTCGACGGCCTGCGTCTGCCGGGCGCCGGCATCAACCAGACGGCCCCCGACCCGTCGGCCATCCCCGTATCCGCCCTGGAACGGGTGGAGGTCATCGCCGACGGCGCCTCCTCCATCTATGGGTCGGACGCCGTGGCCGGCGTCATCAACTTCATCCCCCGGCGCAACTACGACGGGGCGGAAACCCATCTGCAGGCGGGCTTCGGCAATTCCTACGACACCCAGAACTTCAGCCAGCTGTTCGGCAAGACCTGGAGCGGCGGTTCCATCCTGCTGGACTATGAGCATTCCGGGAATTCGGAGCTGAAGCCCAGCAGCCGCTCCTACATGTCGGACAACGCCACGGCCAAGGGCTGGGGCGACAACCGGGTGCAGAACTGCCCCGTCGCCAACGTCACGGCCGGCGGCGTCACCTACGGCCTGACGGCCACCGGCGCCTTGAAGGCGGGCCAGCCCAACAAGTGCGAAGGCCGGCTGGACGACGACCTCTACCCCGACCAGCACCGCGACCAGGGCCTGATCTCCATCCGCCAGGCCATCACCGACGGCGTCGAACTGTTCGCCAACGAGATCTACAGCCGGCGCGTCATGACCACGCGCATGAGTTCCACCTCCGCCCAGGCCTCGCCCAACAACAGCGGCTTCTCCGTCACCGTTCCCGGCAGCAGCCCCTATTATGTCGCTGTTCCCGGCTTGGGCGGCGGGGATGAGACGGTCACCTACTACCCCGGAGGCTCCTTCCTGAACCACACCACCACCAGCACCCAGGTGGCCAACGTCGGCGCCGACATCGACCTGACCCACGGCTGGCAGGGCAAGGTGGTGGGCAATTTCGGGTTCGAGCGCGATGACGTGCGCCAGAATGGCCTGAACCAGACCCTGGCCACCGACCTGGCCGCCGCCGGCACCCTGAACCCCACCGGCATCGGTGCCGCCAACAGCCCCGCCGTGATCAGCGCCCTGCGCGATTTCCAGACCCGCTACAGTGGCGAGCAGTTCCTGGAAGAAGGCCTGTTCAAGGCGGACGGCCCCCTGTTCGACCTGCCCGGCGGCACCATCAAGGCGGCCGTGGGCGCCGACATCCGGCATGAGCGCTTCGCCGCCAGCAACAGCGTGGGCCCGACCAATCCCGCCAGTTGGCTGACCGCCAGCGAGGCCGCCGTCTCCTCCTTCTCCTCCATCGGGGAGCGGGACGTGAAGTCGGTGTTCGGCGAGTTGTCGGTGCCCATCGTGGGCGACGACAACGCCGTGCCCGGCATCCGCGCCGTCAACCTGTCGCTGGCCACCCGCTACGACAGCTACAGCGACGTGGGCGACACCACCAATCCCAAGGTGGGCCTGACCTACACCCCCTTCGACGGCCTGACTCTGCGCGGCAGCTTCGGTTCCAGCTTCCACGCGCCCAGCCTGGCGGACGCCGGCACGGCCATCGACACCCGTGCCATCCGTTTCAGCGACTTCGTCAGCTTCGACCCCAACAAGTATTCGATCATCCTGGCGGGCGGCAACAAGCTGAAGCCGGAAACGGCTGACACCTATTCCGCCGGCTTCGACTACAAGCCCAAGGAACTGCCGGGCCTGAAGGTCAGCTCCAGCTATTTCCGCATCGACTACTACAACGTCATCACCTTCCCCACTTTCAATCCCGTCACTCAGCCGCAAAACCCGGTGTACGACGCCTATCGCGTCTACAATCCGACGCTGGCCCAAGCCCTGGCGCTGACCAACGGCTTCCGCCACGACGGCAATTTCGACCTGTCGGCGCAGCTGCCCACCGCCATCTACGACCTGCGGCGCCAGAACTTCGCCGACGAGTTCATCCAGGGTGTCGACTTCGACATCAGTTATGGCTGGGACGCCGGCCGGGTGGGCGCCTTCACCGCCGGCCTCGCCGGCACCTGGCTGTGGCAGTTCGACCAGAAGGTGAAGGGCGCCACGTCCATCAACACCCTGCTGAACACCGACTACGCCATCGACTTCAAGGCCCGCGCCAGCCTGATGTGGACCTTGGACGCCTACACCGCCGGTGTCTTCGTGAACTACACCAACGGCTACAGCAACGCGAGCACGGGCGGACTGGGCATCCAGAAGGTGGACAGCTTCACCACCGCCGACCTGCACCTGGCCTGGAACGTCCCCGGCCAGGGCATGATGGGCGGCATCCAGGCGACGCTGGACGTGAACAACGTCTTCGATACCGACCCGCCCTATTTCTACAACACCAACGGCATCTCCGGTGTCGACCTGACCGCCGCGTCCCCCCTGGGCCGCGTCATCTCCATCGGCCTGACCAAGAAGTGGTGAGGCCGATCGCCGGGCGCGGATCCCCCATCGCGCGCGGCGCTTAGCACCCGTACGGTCTCATCTCCGTATTCATTTCCTCCCCTGGCGGGTGTCGCGGTCGATGGTGCGAACGATCCTCCGCGGCACCCGCACTTTTCCATTCCAGCCGGGCCCGGGCATTGCCACGCTCCGGATCCCATAGAACCACAAGCCTGATAGGGAGCATGCGACTGACCATGAATCGCCGGGAAATGCTGTTGGTCGTGGGGGGAGCCGCCGTGGCGGCCGCCGCCTCTTCCGTGGTGGCGCCCAAGGCCGCCCAGGCCCAGCCCAAGGAGTTCGAGCCCGCCGTGGCCGGCGAGCCCAACGCCGCCTGGGGCGCCAAGGCCGACGCGCTGACACCGGCGCTGACCGAGACGGCGCAGCCGTTGCTGGCCCTGGTGCGCGCCGTGGCCGATCCAGGTGCGCCCTTGCACTGGCGCATGGAGCCGGAGGGCGAAGGCCTGGCCGGCCGCACCTTCAAGAAGGGCGACAGCTTCATCCTGGATTTCGGCGGCCACCGCACCGGCCACCTGGCCTTCCGCCTGGAAACCGTTGGGCGCGAGCCCGATGCCCCCGCCCGTCTGCGCCTGACCTTCGGCGAGGTGCCCAGCGACGTGGCGGAGCCGCTGTATCCCTACAACGGCATGTTGAGCAGCGCTTGGCTGCCCGATGAAATCGTCAACATTGACTATTTGCCCCAGGCCGTGCAGTTGCCCCGCCGCTACGCCTTCCGTTATGTGAAGGTGGAGGTCATCGACACCTCCTCCGGCTTCAGCATCCGGTTCGAGGATGTGAAGGCGATCGGCCTGACCTCCGCCAAGACGGTACCGGCGCCGCTGCCGTCCAAATACTCCGACCTGGCGCGCCGCATCGACGCCGTGGCCCTGGCCACCCTGCGCGACTGCATGCAGACCACGTTCGAGGATGGCCCCCGCCGCGACCAGCGCCTGTGGGTGGGCGACCTGCGCCTGCAGGCCCTGGCCAACTACGCCACCTTCAAGCAGAACGACCTGGTGAAGCGCTGCCTCTACCTGTTCGCGGCCTACCGCCGGCAGGACGGGCTGGTCGCGGCCTGCGTCTATGAGAAGCCCAAGGCGCGCTACGGCGGCATCCACATCGTCGACTACGCCGCCCTGTTCAACGTGGCCCTGGCGGACTACTTGGAAGCCACGGGCGATGAGGCGACAGCGCGGGAACTGTGGCCCGTGGCCAAGCGCCAGCTGGAGATCATCGGCCAGCGCATCAACGCCGACGGCCGCTATGTCGACCCCGGCAACGTCTGGATCTTCATCGACTGGGCGCCCGACCTGCATAAGGACGCGGCCGTCCAGGGCCTGCTGGTCTTCGCCCACAAGCGTACGCTGGACCTGGCGCGCAAACTGGGCGTGCAGGCGGAGGTGGCGGACTACCCCGTCCTGATCGAGCGCATGACCAAAGCCGCCCGCGGCTATTGGGACGCATCGGCCAAGGCCTTCGTCAGCGGGCCCAACCGCCAGGTGTCCTGGGCCTCGCAGGCGTGGATGGCCATCGGCGGCGTGCTGCCGGCCAAGGACTGCGCCACCGCGCTGAAGACGGCGTTCAACCGCGCCGACGCGGTCAAGCCGGTGACCCCCTACCTCTACCACTACATGGTGGAGGCCATGCTGGACAGCGGTCTGGACAAGGACGCCCAGGCCCTGGTGGAAAGCTATTGGGGTGGCATGGTCAAGGCAGGCGCCGACACCTTCTGGGAGGTCTATGACCCGGCCAAGCCGCTGAGCTCCCCCTACGGCGACATCCACATCAACAGCTATTGCCACGCCTGGAGCTGCACGCCCACCTACTTCTACCGCGCCCGCGGCATGGTGGCCTAAGCCCCATCCCGACGTCCTTCGATCATGCCTAGGAGCAGCGTTCCCATGACCCTCCCCACCATCAAACAGGTGCGCGCCTACACCGTGCGCGGCGGCGGTGCGGACTATCACGACCAGGGTGCCGGCCACTGGATCGACGACCATATCGCCACGCCCATGGCCAAGTACCCGGAATACCGGCAAAGCCGGCAGAGCTTCGGCATCAACGTCCTGGGCACCCTGGTGGTGGAGATCGAGGCCAGCGATGGCACCGTCGGCTTCGCCGTCACCACGGGCGGCGAGCCCGCCGCCTATATCGTGGAAAAGCACCTGGCCCGCTTCCTGGAGGGCCGCAGCCCCACCGATTATGAGAAGATCTGGGACCAGATGTACTTCGGGACCCAGTATTATGGCCGCAAGGGCCTGGTGGTGAACGCCATCTCCGGCGTCGACCTCGCCCTGTGGGACCTGCTGGGCAAGCTGCGGCAGGAGCCGGTGTACCAGCTGCTGGGCGGGGCCGTGCGCGATGAGCTGAGCTTCTACGCCACAGGATCCCGGCCCGATCTCGCCAAGGACATGGGCTTCATCGGCGGCAAGATGCCCCTGCACCACGCCCCAGCCGAGGGCGAGGACGGCTTCAGGAAGAACATCGCCGAGCTCGCCACCATGCGTGAGCGCTGCGGCGAGGATTTCTGGCTGATGTTCGACTGCTGGATGGCGCTGGACCTGAACTACGCCACTCGACTGGCCCACAAGGCCAAGGAATACGGCCTGAAGTGGATCGAGGAGGCGCTGAGCCCCGACGATTACTGGGGCTATGCCGCGCTGAAGAAGGCCGCCCCGGCCGGCATGCTGGTCACCACCGGTGAACATGAGGCCACCCGCTGGGGCTTCCGCATGCTGATGGAGATGGAATGCTGCGACATCATCCAGCCCGACGTGGGCTGGTGTGGCGGCGTCACCGAGCTGCTGAAGATCTCCGCCATGGCCGACAGCCGGGGCGTCATGGTCATCCCCCATGGCTCCAGCGTCTACAGCTACCACTTCGTCATCAGCCGGCATAACAGCCCCTTCGCCGAGTTCCTGATGATGGCGCCCCAGGCCGACCAGGTCGTGCCGATGTTCCATCCCCAGCTGCTGGGCGAGCCGGTCCCCGTCAATGGCCGCCTCAAGGCCACCGCGCTCGACAAGCCGGGTTTCGGTGTGGAGCTCAACCCCGCCGTCACCCTGCACCGCCCCTATACGCATTGAACATATTGCAAGGTCATACCCTATGAAACTCTTGCGCTACGGCCCCCAGGGCCAGGAGCGGCCCGGCCTGCTGGACGCGGACGGCCGCATCCGCGACCTGTCCGGTGCCATCGCCGACATCACGCCCGAGGTCCTGTCCCCCGCCGGGCTCGACCGGCTGCGTGCCCTCGACCCCGCGGCCCTGCCCCTGGTCGACGGCAGTCCTCGCCTGGGCGTACCCCTGGCCCGCGTGGGCAAGTTCCTGGCCATCGGCCTGAACTATGCCGACCACGCCAAGGAAGCCAACCTGCCCATCCCCAGCGAACCCATCCTGTTCACCAAGGCCACCAGTTGCCTGAACGGGCCGGACGACGACGTCATGCTGCCCCAGGACAGCGCCAAGTCGGATTGGGAGGTGGAATTGGGCGTGGTCTTCGGCCGCACCGCCCGTTATGTGCCGCAGGACCGGGCGCTGGATTATGTCGCCGGCTATGTCCTGGTGAACGACGTGTCGGAGCGCTTCAACCAGAAGGAACGCGGCAGCCAGTGGGACAAAGGCAAGGGCCACGATACCTTCGGCCCCGTGGGCCCCTGGCTGGTCACCGCCGATGAGGTGGGCGATCCGCAGGATCTGGACATGTGGCTGGACCTCAACGGCCGGCGCATGCAGACGGGCAACACCCGCACCATGATCTTCGGCGTGGCCGAGCTGATCGCCTATGTCAGCCGTTTCATCACCCTGGAACCGGGCGACATCCTGACCACCGGCACGCCCCCGGGCGTGGGCGAGGGCCAGAAGCCGGAGATGGTGTTCCTGAAGGCCGGGGCTGTCATGACCCTGGGCATCGCCAAGCTTGGGACGCAGCGGCAGAAGGTGGTGGCATGGTTCAACCGGGAGGATCAGGCGTGACGACAGTGTTTCAAGGCCGCTTCGGCGGCCGCACGGCCATCATCACCGGTGGCGCCTCCGGCCTGGGCAAGGAGACCGCCCGCCGCCTGGTGGCGGAGGGGGCCAAGGTCGCCCTGTGGGACGTGCAGGAAGACCGGCTGGCGACAGCAGCGGCTGACGTGGGTGCCATCCACACCGTGGCCCTCGACGTGACCGATGCCGCGTCGGTGGAAGCCGCCGCCAAGGCCAGCCACCAGGCCCTGGGCGGCCGGGTAGACATCCTGGTGGCCTCGGCCGGCATCACCGGCGCCACCGTGCCGGTGCATGAGTTCCCGCTGGACAGCTGGCGCCGCACCATCGACATCAACCTCAACGGCCTGTTCTATTGCTGCCGCGCTGTCGTACCGCTGATGCTGGCCCAGGGCTATGGCCGCATCGTGAACGTCGCCTCGGTGGCCGGCAAGGAAGGCAACCCCAACGCGTCGGCCTATTCCGCCAGCAAGGCCGGGGTCATCGGCCTGACCAAGTCGCTGGGCAAGGAGTTGGCCGGCAAGGGCGTGATGGTCAACAGCATCACGCCCGCCACCTTCGACAGCCCCATCCTGGACCAACTGCCGCAAAGCCAGGTGGACTATATGCGATCGAAGATCCCCATGGGCCGCCTGGGCCATGTGGAGGAAAGCGCCGCCATGGTCTGTTTCATGGCGTCGGAAGAATGTTCTTTCACCACCGCATCGACGTTCGATACCTCCGGGGGCAGAACGACTTATTGAATGTATGAGTACCGGCCGGGCCCGCAATGGGTCCGGCCGTTTAAGAATGAACGAATACGGGAGGAACACGCGGGCCATGGCTGACGCGCTGATCCTGGTCGACCCCCACATGCATCTGTGGGATCTGGCCCATATCCGCTATCCCTGGCTGACGCCGCCGCTGGGCGACGGCGGGGTCAATGGCGATGTCACGCCCATCGCCCATGACCAGGGCGTGGACGACTATCTGGCCGTCGCTGGTGAGTTGCCCGGGGGCTGGACCTTAGGCAAGAGCGTGCATATCGACGCCGGCGCCCACCCGGACGACGCCCTGAAGGAAAGCGCCTGGCTGCAAGGCCTGGCCGATAGGACCGGCTTCCCCCACGGCATCGTCGGCTATGCCGCGCTGGAGGCGCCTGACGCGGAGCGGGTGTTGGCTGCCCACGCCCAATTCCGCAATATACGCGGCATTCGTCAAATTCTGAACTGGCACCCCGACCCGGCCAAGACCTACACGCCGCGCGATCTGCTGCGGGACGATGCCTGGCAGGCGGGCTTCCATGCCCTGGCCCGGCATGGCCTGTCCTTCGACCTGCAAATCTATCCCGGGCAGATGGCGGCGGCCGCCGACCTCGCCGCTCGCCATCCCGGTACCACCCTGATCCTGAACCATACCGGCATGCCGGTGGACAAGGACGCGGACGGCCTGGCGCTGTGGCGTGCGGGCATGGCGGCGCTGGCCCGCCACCCCAACGTCCAGGTCAAAATCTCCGGCCTGGGTATGCTGGACCGGGCCTGGACCCCGGACAGCATCCGCCCCTTCGTCCTGCACACCATCGAGCTGTTCGGGGTGGACCGCTGCATGGTGGCCAGCAATTTCCCGGTCGACGGTCTGGGCGGCCGCTTCGGCACCTATTTCCAGGCCTACGACCATATCACCCGCGATTTCTCACGCGACGAACGCGCCGCCCTGTTCGGCGGCACCGCCACGCGCGTCTATTGCCTGGACTGACAAAGAAGAGCATCGGGGAGGAGAAAATACAGATGGGTGCCAATCCCGTATTGGGCGTGTTCTTCCACTGGCTGGGCGGTCTGGCCTCCGCCAGTTTCTATGTTCCCTACCGCGGCGTGCGCAACTGGTCCTGGCCCGTGTTCTGGCTGGTGGGCGGGGTGTTCAGCTGGATCCTGGCCCCCTGGCTGTTCGCGCTGATCAAGACGGAGAATCTGGGGGCCGTGTTGGCCGCCGCGCCCGCACGCACGCTGTTCCTGTGCTATCTCTTCGGCGCCCTATGGGGCCTGGGCGGCCTGACCTTCGGCCTCACCCTGCGCTATCTTGGCATGTCCTTGGGCATGGCGGTGGCGCTGGGACTGACCGCCGCCTTCGGCACCCTGATCCCGCCGCTGGTGAGCGGGGAGCTGATCACCCTGGCCGGGACCCGTCACGGCCTGGTCATCCTGGGCGGTGTCGCCCTGTGCCTGGTGGGCATCGCCATCGTCGGCTGGGCCGGTCGCCTGAAGGAGGGCGACGGGGTGGAACAGCAGGGCGTGGCCGAATTCGACTTCCGGCGCGGCATCCTGATCGCCCTCTTCTCCGGCATCATGAGCAGCTGCTTCGCCTACGGCCTGGCGGCGGGCGAACCCATCCGGCAGCTGACCCTGGCCCAGGGCACCGATACGCTATCCCAGGGCCTGCCGGTGCTGGTGGTGGTGCTGTCCGGCGGCTTCACCAGCAATTTCGTCTGGTGCCTGTACCTGATCCTGCGCGACGGCTGCCTGCCGGAGTTCACCGGCCGTCGAGGCCACACCACGGCGGCCCCGCCTCCCCTGCTGCGCAACTACGCCCTGTGCGCGGTGGCCGGCATCGCCTGGTATCTGCAGTTTTTCTTCTACACCATGGGTGAAAGCCAGATGGGCCGTTTCGGCTTCTCCAGCTGGACCCTGCACATGGCCAGCATCATCATCTTCGCCACCCTATGGGGCTTCATGCTGCAGGAATGGGCCGGCTCCAGCCGCCGTACCCGCGCCGTGCTGGGCTTGGGCATCGCCATGCTGGTGCTGTCCACCTGCATCATCGGCCTGGGTAACTATTTAGGATCGCTGTGACTCCCTGCCGGCCCCATCCCTGTGCGTGATGTAGAAGCCCCGTGTGGCGCGAGAAACGACTGGAAGGGGCGCAGGCGCGGATTGGGGGACGGCCTGATGGAGAGCGTTTTTTCCAGCCGATGAGCAGGGACATGGTGTACAGCGACCCATTTATGCAGGTTATCTGAACAGATTATCTTTACAGTTTACCTGTCTATCTGATAGATAACACAACATGAATGCCACGCCGAATGATCCTGGGCCTATGCGTACATCGGTCCTGGCGCAAGACCTCCGCGCCCTGATGGGAAAGCTAAAGCGGCGCTTGCGCGATCAAGCGCATGTCGGGGACCTCACACCCTCTCAGGTGTCGGTTCTGCTTCGCCTGGAGAAGGACGGCCCCGCCACGGCGTCAAGCCTTGCCCGCGCCGAAGGGATGCGGCCGCAATCGATGGCGCCGGTGCTGGGCGCGCTGGAAGCCGCTGGCCGCGTGAGCGGAGCGCCGGACCCGGCGGACGGAAGGCAGACCCTTTTCTCGCTCACGGATGCCTTTCGGAAGTCGATCAAAGAGGGCCGCGCCGCGCGCCAGGATTGGCTGACGCGCACACTACAGGCGCGGCTTTCACCACAGGAGCAGGACGAGGTCGCAAGGGCTGTCGAACTACTGAAGCGGCTCGTCGACGGCTGAAAGAGTTCCGCGGCCAACAGCTGCCACCTGCATCGGGACCTTCAAGAGGATATCTCCATGGCGCTGACGACGCTCGACCCGAACACCGCCCTGATAATCGTCGATCTTCAGAAGGGCATTGTCGGCCTCCCTCTCATCCACCCCATCGATGGCGTCATCGAACGGGCGCGTGCACTGGCCGACGCCTTCCGCGAGCGCGGCCTGCTGGTCGTGCTTGTCAACGTCGCCGGCGGGGCGCCGGGCCGAACGGAGCAGCCGTGTCAAACAGGAACCCGTACGGACGGATGGACTGATCTCATCCCGGAGCTGAACCAGCAAGCGGCCGACATCGTCGCGACGAAGCGGAGCTGGGGTGCCTTCGCGACCACCGATCTCGAAGCTCAATTGAAAGCGCGGGGCGTCACCCAGGTGGTGGTCGCGGGCGTGGCGACCGGAACCGGCGTCGAGGCGACGGCGCGTCAAGCCTACGAGGCGGGCTTCAACGTCACCCTCGCGCTCGACGCCATGACCGACATACGTCCCGAGGCGCACGAGTACAGCATCAAGAACATCTTCCCGCGGCTCGGCGAAACCGGCACCAGCCGGGAGATCATCGATCTCCTGCCGGCAAGGAGCTCTTGAAATGCCGTGGCTTGCGCTCGCGTCCTATTTCTTCGGCGGCGCCTTCCTGGCGAACGCGATCCCCCACGCTGTCAGCGGCATGATGGGCAGGCCGTTTCAGAGCCCATTCGCCAAGCCGTCCGGTCAAGGGCTCTCTTCGTCGACCGTCAACGTGCTATGGGGGTTCTTCAACCTGGCCGTCGCCTATGTACTGATCTGTCGCGTGGATGATTTCGGGTTGAAGGATACGACGGACGCCTTCGCCTTGGGGGCGGGCGCCTTCCTGATCGCGTTGTTTTCGGCATGGCATTTCGGCCGCTTCCATGGCGGAAATGGGGAGTGTCCATGAAGGCCCCCGCGTGGGGCGCCTTTCGATCGCTGCGCAGCTTCAGCTCGCCTGTGAGGCCACCATCTCGAAAAGCCGCCCGGCACGCTCAACGTCTTGCGTGCCGCGATCACATCGAAGGCGAGTCGCGAGTTCCTTCGTTATGGCACGAGAGGGTCACGTCGCTCGCCTGCTACACCGCGAGGGGACGCGCCCCTGGCTTTGGCCACGCGTGCGATCAATACAGCGACGACCCGCTTGGCGCCGTCCGTCAAACGCCGGCCAGCCGCGTGAAGTAGGGCAGCACCTGCGCATTGTCGAGGCCCAGCAGGGTGTCACCGACATACAGCTCCGTCACGCTCCAGCCCGGCACGTCGGCGGGGCGGATTTCCCCCGCCACCCAGCGGCCCTCGTCGCCGGCGATGGCGTCCCGCGTCTCCGCCACCTCCTCCGCCGGGCGGTCGAAGAAGATGTGCAGCATGTTGGTCTGCGGCACGGCGGGGTTCAGGCGGACACCGGGAATGCCGGCCAGGCCTGCCGCCAGATCCAGGGTGCGGCGGTAGCAGGCGTCCATCTGGGCCAGTCGCGTCTCGAACCGCATGGCGGCGGTGGCCACCATAGGGCTCTGCCGGACCAGAGTGCCGCCCAGGCGCCGCTGCCACAGCCGGGCGTTGGCGATGAAATCGGCATCACCGGCCAGCACGGCCCCGGCGACGCCGCCGATGCCCTTGTAGACCGAGACGTAGACCGAGGCGAAGCCGGCGGCGATCTCGGCATAGCTGCGGCCGTAATAGGCGCGGCTTTCCCACAGGCGGGCGCCATCCATGTGCAGCGGCAGCTGGCGCGATCGCGCCAACTCCTTCAGGGCCTGCAGCTCGTCCCAATCCGGCAGCTGGCCGCCGATCTCGCGCAAGGGCAGTTCCACCAGCAGGCAGGCCAACGGCTGGGACACGGCCGCCAGGTCGCGGGCCAGGATGGGCCGGCGGCGATCACCCACCGGCACGCCGTGGAAGTTGAACAGGGCCTGGTAAGCCTCTTCCTCATGCAGGGCGAGGTGGGAGGTGTGGGGCATGCCGAAGCGGGGCACGCCGCTGACCTCGGTCCACAGCCGCATGGCGATCAGCTGGGCCATGACGCCACTGGGCATGAAGGCGGCCGCCTCCTTGCCCAGCAGACCCGCCACCGTGCCCTCGAACGCCGTCAGCAGGTCGCCCTGGCCGTACTGATCATGGGTGACGCCGTTCGCGTCGCACCAGTCGGCCACCGCCCGGAACTCCTCTGCCGGGGTCAGGGCGCGGAATCCGGGGAAGACGACGGGGCAATCCAGGCGCAAACGCTGGCGGTGAGCGGCGAGAGTCCCGGCGGGGGCGGCAGGCATGGGCATACGATCCGGTTTTACGGGAGAACCCGCTGGGGGATGGCCATTAGGACGGAGGGCGCCACCCTGCGATGGCCCCTTCCCCGGCGCAACAGCCAAATCACATGCCCACATTTATGCCACAGCGCAGGCAGGGCAAGGCGTGACGGAACGGCGTGACAGCGCACCGGGGAAAGGGCAGCCTGTGCCGGGCCCAGTATGCGGGACCCAGCGGCGTTGACCCCGGGCTTGAGAGGAAACCACCCCATGACCGATCACATCCTGGTCCACCGCATCGCCATCTACGCCCACCACGGGCTGACGGCGGAAGAGGCCAAGCTGGGCCAGCGCTTCTATATCTCGCTGGACTGCACGCTGGACCTGTCGGTGGCGGGCAAGGCCGACGATTGGGATTTGAGCGTGTGTTATGCCAAGCTGACGGCGGCGACCACCCGCGTCGCCACCGCCCGGCGCTTCATGACCATCGAGGCGGTGGCGGAGGCGGTGGCCGGCACCCTGTTGGATGAATTCCCTCGCATCGACACCATCACGGTGCAGGTGGACAAGCCCTCCGCCCCCGTTCCCGCCATCATCGACGGCGTGTCGGTACGTATCAGCCGAGGGAGAGGATGATCCGCACCGGCATCATCCGCGCGCGAAGGGGCGGACCCGGCGATCCCGCCCTTTCCCTGGCCGCCCCCTTCCCTGACCATGGCGGCGTACAGGCTCAGGCGACGGCCTCCAGCCCTACGCGGCGCTCAGCCCGGCCGTGGACAGCCGCCATCGGCGCGGTGACGGCGGCGCCCCCCTGATAGCCACCGCACTGGCCCCAGCGGTGTACCTGTTGTTCCAACAGCGACAGGGCCAGCGTGGCAGCGTGGGGCAGTTGGCGTCCCAGGCGGGTCACCAGGTCGACGGTCGTGCTGTCGGTGTCGACGTCGCATAACGGCGTTGCCACCAGGCACCCATCCTCAAGATCGGCCAGAACGGCGGCCCGCGGCAGGATGGTGGCGGCCCGGCCGCTGAGCGCCAGTTCGCGCATGGTATGGACGGAATTGGTGGTGATGGTGGCGCGCAGCCAGACCTGGTGGCGCATTTCCGCCGCCGACAGCAGTTGGCGGATGCGGGTGTCACGCGGCGACAGGCACAGATCGTGGGCAGACAGATCCTGCAGGGTCACCGCCCCACGCTTGGCCACGGCGTGGTCGGGGCGGCTGACCACCATCAGCGGCTGGCGGGCGGAGGTGCGGACGCGCACCTTGGGATCGCTGGGAATCTGGGCACCGATGGCGATGTGTACCTCGTCATCCACCACCATGCGCACCAGCTCGGCCGTGGAGACGGTGTGCAGTGCCAACTCGACGCCGGGATAGCGGCTTTGGAAGGTCTCCAGCACGCCCTGCACGGCCTGGACGGTGCAGCCCTCGCCCACCGCCAGTTCCACCGTGCCCATACGCATGCCGCGCAAGGCCTCGAGCCGGGCGGTGAAGGCCTCACGGTCGGCCATCTGCGCCTGGTAGTAGTCGAACACCATTTGCCCAGCGGTGGTGAGCTTAACCGACCGGCGGCCGGTCTCCAGCAAGGGCATGCCCATCGCCGCCTCCAGCTGGGCGATCTGCCGGCTGACCGAGGACACCGCCACGTTCATCTTCTGGCTGGCCGCCCGCATCGACCCATGGATGGCGGTGGCGTAGAAGTATTTCATCGCAACGTCTGACATCTCGCGTCCCTCATCTCTGTTCCGGGCCGGCGGTCGGGGAACCGCGGGCCTCGGGTCTGGTGATCACAGGGGGGAATGCCAGAGGTCCGCGACGGACCCCAACCAGGCGGCGGCTTAGCCCCCATTCGCCTTGCAGTGTATGTGCGCCAACCGCATCACTATTGTCCGGACCTGCACCGATTTGGCGTTAAGCCTTGTTAAATGTTGCAGGGCGGCACTTTTTGCGGCGGCCAATATCGCTTCACATCCAGAGACTTAGAAGAATCGTGCGGCTTTTTGTCAATTAATTCTGGACAGATTAGTCCGGAATCACTATCTAGAAATCATGGCAAGACCCAAGGAATTTGACGGCGAGGCGGCGTTGGGCGCCGCCATCGCCCTTTTCTCCCAACACGGCTTCGAGGGCACCTCGACCGAGGCGTTGCTGCGCGCCATGAAGATCAGCCGGCAGAGCCTGTACGACACCTTCGGCGACAAGCGGCAGCTCTATCTCGCGGCCCTGCGCCGCTACAACCAGGAGAACGTGGCCGATTTCGTCCGCGCCATGATGGCGGCGCCCACGCCCCTGACGGGGGTGGAATACGCCTTCATGGCCTTCATCGCCAAGGCGGTGGCGTCCGACCATCCCAGCTGCCTAGGCGTCAGCGCCATTTGCGAGTTCGGCCGGGCGGACGCGGAGATCGCGTCCATCGGCGACGCCTCGGCCCACACCCTGGCCCAAGCCTTGAAAACCCAGCTGACCGCCGCCCGGGCGGCGGGCGAAATGGGAACGGACGTGGACGTTCCCACGGCCGCCGCCTTCCTGGGCGCCACCCTGGCCGGGCTGAAGGTGTCGGCCCGGGCCGGCGCGGACGCCGACACGCTGCGGCGCGTGGCCCGCCTGGCGCTGAAGAGCCTGAAGTGATCCCTTCCCATCTTTAGGCACCACAAGGCCTCAAGGATCGGGCTTAGCCTGATTTTGGACTGTTACATCTGTAACGATATGGAGATAGACATCATGACCCTTCCCTTCGGCGGGAAGATCGCCCTGGTCACCGGCGGCTCCCGCGGCATCGGCGCCGCCATCGTCCGCCGCTTGGCCCATGACGGCGCCACCGTGGCCTTCACCTACGCTTCGTCGGAGGCGCCGGCCGCCGCCTTGGTGGACCAGATCAAGTCGGCGGGCGGCCGGGCCCTGGCCATCCGCGCCGACAGCGCCGACGTGGTCGCCCTGCGCCAGGCGGTGGATGAGGTGGCGCAGTTGCATGGCCGGCTGGACATCCTGGTCAACAACGCCGGCCTGCTAACCCATGGCCTGGTGGACGATTACCCGCTGGAGACCTTCGACCGCATGGTAGCGGTCAATGTCCGCGCCGCCTTCGCGGCGGTGCAGGCTGCCCTGCCCCACATGGGCATGGGCGGGCGCGTCATCACGACCGGCAGCGTGGCGGCCAACCGCACCGCCTTTCCCGGCGCATCGGTCTACAGCATGACCAAGGGGGCAGTGGCGGCGATGACGCGGGGCATGGCCATCGACCTGGCCCCCCGAGACATCACCGTGAACGCCATCCAACCGGGCCCCACCGCCACCGACATGGTGCCCACCGACCCGGCCGTGTTGACCCGCCTGATGACGCTGATGCCCATCGGCCG
Source organism: Nitrospirillum amazonense (assembly GCF_007828035.1). Classification (GTDB taxonomy): domain Bacteria; phylum Pseudomonadota; class Alphaproteobacteria; order Azospirillales; family Azospirillaceae; genus Nitrospirillum; species Nitrospirillum amazonense. The sequence continues at coordinate 30,505 of NZ_VITV01000011.1, forward strand.
CCTGGGCAAGGATAGCGAGATCGCCAGCCTTGTGGCCTATCTGGCGGGGCCGGAGGCGGGCTTCATCACCGGCGCCTGCCTGACCATCGATGGCGGCTACACCGCCTGATGCGGTTGGCGCAACAACGGCAGGGCGGGTTGTGAATGAAACCCGCCCCTGCTTACGGGCCAAATCCGACGCGTGAGCACCGGGGTTCCCACCCGGGGCTTCCCCCACGCCTTCATGGAGCCCGCACCCATGTCCGACACATTCGAGTCCGGTGGCCCGTCCAAGCCCCACATGACGCATGCCACCGGCGCGCCGGTGGTGGACAACGTGAACATCCAGACCGCCGGACCGCGCGGTCCCGCCCTGCTGCAGGACATCTGGCTGATCGAAAAGCTGGCCCACTTCGACCGTGAGGTCATTCCCGAGCGGCGCATGCACGCGAAGGGGTCGGGCGCTCACGGCACCTTCACCGTCACGCAGGACGTCAGCCGCTATACCAAGGCCAAGATCTTCTCCGAGGTGGGCAAGCAGACGCCCCTGTTCGTCCGCTTCTCCACCGTAGCCGGCGAGCGCGGAGCAGCGGACGCGGAACGCGACATCCGCGGCTTCGCAGTGAAGTTCTATACCGAGGAAGGCAACTGGGACATCGTGGGCAACAACACGCCCGTGTTCTTCTTCCGCGACCCCCTGCGCTTCCCCGACCTGAACCACGCCGTGAAGCGGGACCCGCGCACCGGCATGCGCAGCGCCAACAACAACTGGGACTTCTGGACCCTGCTGCCCGAGGCGCTGCACCAGGTCACCATCGTCATGAGCGAGCGCGGCATTCCCCGCAGCTATCGCCACATGCACGGCTTCGGCAGCCACACCTTCAGCCTGATCAATGCCGCCAATGAGCGGCACTGGGTGAAGTTCCACTTCACCTGCCAGCAGGGCATCGAGAACCTGACGGACGGCGAGTCCGAGGCCGTCATCGGCAAGGACCGCGAAAGCCACCAACGCGACCTGTTCGGCGCCATCGAGGCCGGCGACTTCCCGCGCTGGACCCTGTCCATCCAGGTCATGACCGAGGCCCAGGCCAAGGCGCACAAGCACAATCCCTTCGACCTGACCAAGACCTGGCCCAAGGCGGACTTCCCCTTGATCGAAGTCGGGGTGATGGAGTTGAACCGCAACCCGGACAACGTCTTCGCCGAGGTGGAGCAGGCGGCCTTCTCTCCCGCCAACATCGTGCCCGGCATCGGCTTCTCCCCGGACAAGATGCTGCAGGCCCGGCTGTTCTCCTACGGCGACGCGCAGCGCTATCGCCTGGGGGTGAACTTCAACCACATCCCGGTGAACGCGCCCAAGTGCCCATTCCACAGCTATCACCGCGACGGCGCCATGCGCACGGACGGCAACCAGGGCGGCACGTTGCACTATTACCCCAACAGTTATGGCGAGTGGCCCGACCACCCCGACTTCGCCGAGCCGCCCCTGCCGCTGGAAGGGACGGCCACCCATTGGGACCATCGCGTGGACGACGACCATTGGGAGCAGCCGGGCATCCTGTTCCGCAAGATGAGCCAGGCGCAACAGAAGCTGCTGTTCGAGAACACCGCCCGCTCCCTGAGCGGGGCGGAGGCGGCGATCCAGGAGCGCCACATCGCCAACTGCACCAAGGCCGACCCGGCCTATGGCGAGGGTGTAGCCCAAGCTCTGCTGGCCCTGGCGGTGGCCACCGCGCGCTGACCCGCGTGACACAGGCGCCGGCGGGTCCTCCCACCCCGCCGGTGCCGGCCGAGGGGCGGTCCTCCAAGGAGCGGGAGGGCCGCCCCTTTTTCTTGCGCTGTAGGCAATGGTCTTTGGAATGGCAGGCGCATGAGCGCGTTATTAAGCCCCGTTTCCTAAAGCGGGACGGAGTGACAGGATGGCCGTCCCTTCAGCCCACCCCAGGAAGCTCATGCGTACCTTGCTTGCCACCCTTTTCATGAGCGGCCTTCTCCTGTCCGGCGCCGCATCCGGCGCGGATCTTGCCCCCGACGTGACCGCCAAGATCGACGCGACAGTGACACAGGCGCTGGCGGATAGCGGCACGCCGGGCGCCTCCATCGCCGTGGTACGCGACGGGGCCATCGCCTACGTCCACGCTTATGGCCAGGCGCGGCGGGAGTCGGCGGGAGCGGCGACACCGGCGCAGCGCTTCGCCATCGGCTCCGTCTCCAAGCAGTTCACGGCCGCCGCGGTGATGCTGCTGGTGGAGGACGGCGTGCTGTCGCTGGACGACACGGTGGGCAAGTTCATCCCCAACCTGACCGATGGGGACCGCATCACCATCCGCCAGGTACTGAGCCATACGGCGGGCTACCGTGATTTCTGGCCGCAGGACTACGTCCCAGCCATGATGGAAAAGCCCATCACAGCCGACGGCATCTTCGACCGCTGGGCCCGAGTGCCGCTGGATTTCCAGCCGGGCGAGGCCTGGCAGTATTCCAACACCGGCTTCACCATCGCCGCGCGCATCGTGGAAAAGGCCTCTGGCCAGCCTTTCTTCACCTTCCTCACCAACCGAGTGCTGAAGCCCCTGGGCCTGGACGCCGCCGACATCGACAAGGGCCCGCTGGGACCCAAGGACGCCGCCGGCTACACCCGCTATGCCCTGGGCCAGCCGCGCCCCGCCCCGAAGGAGGCGCCGGGCTGGCTGGTGGGCGCCGCCCAATTGGCCCTGACGCCGCAGGATTTGGCCCGCTGGGACATCGCGCTGATGGGACAGAAATTGCTGAAGCCGGAAAGCTGGCGCGCCATGGAGACCAGCGTGCGCCTGAACAACGGCCAGGACGCGCGCTATGGCTTGGGCCTGACGGTCACCAGCGACGGCGCCGCCCGCCTGCTGCGCCACGGCGGCGAGGTCTCGGGCTTCCTAGCGGAAAACCGGGTGTGGCCGGACCTGGGCATGGCCATCGTCGTGCTGGTCAACAGCGACTATGGCGACCCGGCCGGCATCGCCCAGAAGATCAGCGCCCTGTTGCCGCTGGCGACCCAACCCAGCGCTGAGGAAACCGCAACCGCGCGCGCCTTCCTGGAGGGCCTGGCCCATGGCCACGCCGACGCCGCCCACCTGACCGCCAATGGCGCTGCCTATTTCAGCCCGGCGGCGCTGGCGGACTATGCCGCGACCTTAGGCCCGTTGGGCGCGGTAACGGATCTGAAGCCCATGGCCCGGCGCCTGCGCGGCGGCTTCACCGAGGAGATCTACCAGGCCCGCTACGCCAGCCGCGGCGTGCGCATCGTCGCCCGGGCGGACGCGGGGCGGTATGAACAGTTCCTCGTCTACGTCGACTGACTACCAATCTTGATAGCCACGAAAAATGACGCCATATTGCGTCATATATGGTGGCTATGAGGATCGCGGCCATGTCCCTCACCCAATACGCGGACCACGGGCTGTTCGCACCGGCCAAGATCGCCGACAGCCTGCGCACCACCAGCGAGGAGATTGCCCGGTCAGCCGGCTTGGGCCGTGACGCCATCCAGCGTAAGGATCGCCTGCGGTCCGCCAAGACCCAACGGCGGCTGCGGGAAATGGTGGAGGTCATCAACAAGGTCGAGCCACGTTTCGGCTCGGCCCTGATCGCCTACGCCTGGTACCGCTCCGAACCTCTGCCGGGCTTCGCCGGTCAAACGGCAATGCAGCTGGTGCGCGACGGCCGGGCCGATGACGTGCTGGACTATATCGACGCCGTCGACGCCGGCATCCACGCCTAGCCCCGCCCATGGGGTATCGGGGCCTGCTCTATCGTGCGCTGAATCCGGTGTATGCCCGGGAGCCGCTGTCCGGGCGGGGGGCGGAGCTTCATGGTGGCCGCTTCAACGCCAAGGGCACACCGGCACTCTATTGCTCCCTCTCCATCATGACGGCGGTGCGGGAGGCCAACCAGGTAGGCACCCTGCAACCCACCACCCTCGTCTCCTATGACGCGGACATCGCCGCCGTCTTCGACACCCGCGATACCGCCGCGCTGGCCTCCGAAGACATGGATGCCGACAGCCTGGCCGACCCGGCTTGGCGCGAGCGGATGCGCCAGACAGGGGTGGCCCCCACCCAGGCCTTCGCCCGGCGCCTGATCGCGCAAGGCTTCCACGGCCTGCTGGTCCGCAGCTACGCCCGTGGCGCCAGAGAGATGGACCTGAACTTGGTGCTCTGGCGATGGGGTTCCGCAGCCCCGTGCCGGCTGACTCTCATCGACGACGAACAACGGCTTGCCCGCTGACGGATCATCAGCCCACCAGCCCGTTCAGCTTGGCGTACTGCAGCAGCATGATGGTCTTGGCATCCACGATGCGGCCGTCGCCCACCATGGCCAGCGCCTCATCCAGGGTGGGCTCCAGCACCTCGATGTCCTCGCCCTCCGCCACCAGGCCACCGCCGGCGCCGACACGGTCGGCGGCGCTGTAGGGGGCCACGAAGAAGGTCAGGCGTTCGGTGACGGAGCCAGGGCTCATGAAGGACTCGAACACCTTGCGCGCCTCACCGATGCGGCAGCCGGCCTCTTCCTCCGCCTCGCGGCGGATGGTTTCCTCCGGCGAGGTGTCGTCCAGCAGGCCGGCCACCGCCTCGATCATGGGGGTCGTGTAGCCGGCGACGTAAGCGGCATAGCGGAACTGGCGGATCAGCAGCACGGTGCCGCGCACCGGGTCATAGGGCAGGATGACGGCGCCGTGTCCCCGGTCATAAACCTCGCGCGTCATGGTCTGCCAGTCACCGTCGCGACGGTGATAGTCGAAGGTGACGCTGCGCAGTTCGGACCAGCCCTTGGACAGGAGACGGTCCTCACGAACGCGAATGCGGTCTTTCATGGGGATACGCTTTCGTATGGGTGCGGCAGGGCGCTGGCTTGATACGGCAACCATTCTGTCCCAAGACCGGTTCCGCCCGCATCCCCCCGGGCGCGAACCCCACCTGCGCCCCACGCGCAGGGCTAGCCGCCGCACACCCCGGCCATGGCGCGGTCCAGCGCGATGGCGTCCAGCGTGCCCGCCGGCAGTTGGCGACGATAGAGATAATCGTTCACCGCCGCCGCCACCTCCGCCCGGCACGTCTTCCGCGCGCGCAAGGGGGCCACGCCCGGCAGGGCGGCCATCAGCGCCTTCTGCGCCGTGTCCAGCTGCGGACGCACATCGCGCACCAGATCGACGGGCGCATGGTCCGGCGCCGCCCCGCTTCGCGCCCAGTCCGCAATCAAGCCGTATTGCACCAGCTTGTTGGCCTCAATCTGCGCGCGGAAAACGCTGGCCACCCAGATGCGCTCCAGCCCCTGGCCTTCGCCCTGGGAGACGGCGCTCATGATCACCACCGCCTCGCGTCCGCCGTCTTCCACCGCGGCACCACTGTCCCACTTGGACAATGCCACCTGATGGGCCAATGCCAGGCGATCGGCCGAGGCTTCGACCACGGCCCGCAGGCTGTCAGCCGTGTCCGCCGGCGGAGCGGCCCTGCCCGGGGAAGCCATGCCGATGACGGCCATACCCAGGGCGACACAGGCCAGGAGACACCAGCGAACCATCAGCGACCATCCGTTCCGGTGAAGCGACGATCCATGCGGAGCGGGATTCCATCAAGGCGGCGGTCGTTGGACGCGACGGTCATGGTTCCCCTTTCAAGGCTTGGTCTGGCTTTCCCGCCTCAGACTGGCGTGCGGACGGGTGTGGAGACAAGCGGAATCCCCAGCCTTCGGGATGGCCGCAAAATTTTCCACCCATCGGGCCAGCTGTCGATTCCGCCCTGTGTCGCACGTCCCTTGGATCCCCGTGCAGCCCGGTCCGGCGGGAGGAATCGCAGGCATGAAGGGCTGGAACCTTTCCCACGGTCCTTCGTTCCCCGGCAGGCGTCGCCCGCAAGCTTGGGTCCCGAAGGCTAGGGTCCCGAAGGCTAGGGTGACGAACGAGCATCGACTGGGAGGGATAAGATCATGGACGGTATTGTGATTGCCCGGCACAGCTGGATCGTGACATGCGACGGCGCCAAGATGCTGGTCCTGCGCAACGATGGCGACGCCCAAGCCCTGAACCTGACCGTCCAGCACACGGAAACGCGGCCGACCACCCCCACCCGCGAGTTGGGCACCGACCAGCCCGGGCGCTTCGGCATGGGCACCGTGCGCAGCGCCACGGAGGAAACCGACTGGCAGGAACAGGCGGAGGCGGAATTCCTGGCCCACGTGGCGCGGCATCTGGACACCATGGTGCAGGCCGGCACGGTCGGCCGCATGGTGCTGGCCGCCCCGCCGCGCGCCCTGGGTATCCTGCGCAAGCATCTGACCCCGGCGACCCGTGACGTCATCGTGGCGGAGGTCGCCAAGGACCTGACCAACCTGCCCGTGCCGGACATCCAGCAATTGCTGGCCGCCTGACCACGGGGCCGGCAACTGCCATCGTTGTCAGACGGCCCCGCCCTTGGCAGGATGCCTGCCTCAAAGGCGGGAGGCAGGCATGAAGCGCGTCGGAGCGGTGGAACTGGGCGGCACCAAGGCCGTCGTGGGCGCGGCCGTCATGGAAGGGACAGGGCGGCCTCAGTCCATCGAGACCGTCCGCATCCCCACCACCACGCCGGAGGAGACGCTGGGGCGCTGCATCGAGACGCTGCGCGAGCTGGGCAGGCGCATAGGCGGCCTGGACGCCGTGGGTGTCGCCAGCTTTGGCCCCCTGCAATTGGACCCCCACCGCCCGGAATACGGCAGCATTACCCGAACGCCTAAGCCGGGGTGGTCCGCCGCGCCGGTGCGTGATCGTTTTGCCAATGCCCTGGATGTTCCCGTCGCCATCGACACCGACGTCAACGGCGGCGCCCTGGGCGAAGGCCGCTGGGGTGCTGCCCAGGGCCTGGACAGCCATATCTACGTGACCGTGGGCACGGGCATCGGTGTGGGCGTGGTGGTGGGTGGCCGGCCGCAGCACGGTCTGGTGCATCCCGAGGGCGGCCACCTACTGGTGCGCCGCGACCCGGCCCGCGACCCCTATGCTGGCCATTGCCCCTATCACGGCGATTGCCTGGAGGGCCTGGCCTGCGGCCCCGCCATCGAGGCGCGCGTGGGCCGGCCGGCCACGGAGCTGGCCGACGACCACCCCGTGTGGGACTTGGTGGGCGACTATCTGGGGCAGATGGCGGCCAACCTGCTGTTCGCCCTGTCGCCCCAGCGCATCGTCATCGGCGGCGGCGTGGGTGGACGTCCCGGCCTGCTGGACCGCGTCCGCCACCATGCCGAACGCCGCATCGGCGGCTACATCGACCACCCCGCCCTGGCTGATGGTTTGGCCGGCTTCATCGTGCCGCCGGGCCTGGGCGTGGAGGCGGGTCTGGCCGGCGCCTTGGCCCTGGGGTGGGACGCGCCATGACCGTCGGCAATCCAGACCCGCTGTTGTATGGTCCGCTGGTTGAACTGTCAGGAATAGGACATGGCTGATAAGCCGGCCGCAACGGCCGCGACGCAGGAAGGCCAGGCCAGGGCCAAGATGGGCGCGGTCAAGATGGACGACATCGCGCGTATGGCCGGTGTTTCCAAATCGACCGTATCACGCGCCCTGTCCGGCAGCCCGCTGGTGAACGAGGAGACGCGGGCCCGCATCCAGGCCCTGGTGGAGTCCCATTCCTACCGGGTCGATACGCGGGCGCAGGGTTTGCGCAAGGGCCACACGCACACCATCGCCGTGGTCATCCCCCTGCTGCATGAACACGACCAGCCCATTTCCGACCCGTTCTTCCTGGAATTGCTGGGCCATATCGCCGACGCCGTTGCCGACCACGGCTATGATCTTCTGCTGTCCAAGATCGGTCCCGGACGGACGGACGGCATGGCCGACCTGGTCGACACCGGGCGGGTGGACGGGCTGATCGCCATCGGTCAGAGCACCGCCCATCTGGGGCTGGAGCGGCTGGCCGCCCGCGGCATGCCATTGGTGGTCTGGGGCGCCCAGCTGCCCGAGCAACACTATGTGACCGTGGGATCCGATAACCGGGCGGGAGCGGAGCGCGCCGTGGCCCACCTGATCGCCCAGGGGCGGCAGCGCATCGTGTTTCTGGGCCAGCGGACGGTGCCGGAAATCCGCCTGCGCCATGAGGGGTATGTCTCGGCCCTGGCGGCGGCGGGCATCGAACCCGATCCGGCGCTGGACGTGCCCACGCGCTTCGCCAGCGCCGCAGCCCTGACGGCGATGCGCAGCCTGATCGCCGGCGGCTCATCTTTCGACGCGGTGTTCGCCTGTTCCGATGTCATCGCCATCAGCGCCATCCGCGCCCTGCAGGACCAGGGTCTGAAGGTGCCCGAAGACGTGGCCGTGGTCGGCTACGACGACATCCAGATGGCGGCCTTCTACAACCCCGCCCTGACCACCGTGCGCCAGGATACCGCCACCGGCGGCCGCCTACTGGTGGACCTGCTGTTCGCGCAGATCGCCGGCCGCGCCGCCCGCTCGGTCATGCTGCCGACCGAGCTGGTCGTGCGGGCCAGCAGCGGCGGCGCCCTCAGCGGAACCACCACACCAGGATCGCGGTGAGGCCCACCAGGCCCAGCGACAGCACGCGGTAGTTCATCCACAACGGCTGCCCCGCCAGGGTGGCCGTTTCCGCCCGGAAGACGGCCGGCGTCCATACCAGCGCCGGGCCCTCTTTCGATTCGCCGCTGCCAGCCCTGCCGTCGCCCGTGGCCAGGCTGACCACCACCAGGATCAGGGCGGAGGCCAGCACCAGCAGGGGCGCCATCAGCAGGAAGTGCGGGCCGCCGTGGCCTAGCACCACGCAGTAGACGAACAGGCCCAAGCCCAGGGCCAACCCACCGGCGAAGGCGGCGAAAGCCCCCGTGGCGTTCGCCCGCGCCCAGAACAGCCCCACCAGGAAGAGGGCCACGACCGGGGGCACGGCGTAGGCCAGGATGGCCTGGAGGTACTGCCACAACGAACCGAAGCGGGCAATCTGCGGCGCCCACAGCACGGCCAGGGCCATGAAGGCCAAGGTCGCCAGGCGCCCGGTGGTCACCAGCCGCTTCTCCCCCAGGTGTGGCCAGCGCAGGCGCACGAAATCCATGGTCACCAGGGTGGAGGCGGAATTGAAGGTGGAGGCGGTGGCCGACATGATGGCCGCCAGGAAGCCCGCCACCACCAGCCCGACGACGCCCGCCGGCAGCAGCTTGAACACCAGCGAGGGGTAGACCAGGTCGCCGCGCGGCAGGCCCGGGAACAGCAGCAGGGCGGCGGTGCCGGGCAGCACCATCAGGAACAGCGCCGGCAGCTTCAGCAGCCCGGCGAACAGGCAGCCCCAGCGGCCATGGTCGATGCTCTTCGCCGACAGCACGCGCTGCACCATAAACTGGTTGGTGCACCAGAAATAGAACCCGATGAGCGGCACCCCGGTGACGAGGCCCGTCCAGGGCAGCACCGGGTCGCCGGCCGGGCGGATAAGGCTCAGCATCTCCGGCTTGGTGGCTGCCATCACCGCGTCCCAGCCGCCCGCCTGGCTGAAGGCCATGACGGCGATGACGGCGGCAGCGGTCAGCAGCAGCACGGCCTGGATGGTTTCCGTCACCATGACCGCCGCCAGGCCGCCGGCCGTGGTGTAGATGCCGGCGCCCAGGGCCAGCAGCAGCACGATGACGCCCATGGGCACGGCCGGGAAGGCCAGCTGGAACATCAACGCCCCGCCGTACAGCGTGCCGGCCGTGTCCACCGCGATGTTCAGGAACAGGGTGAGCCCTGAGAACAGCAGGCGCGAGCGCCGGTCATAGCGCCGTTCCAGGAATTCCGGCGTGGTGTAGACGCCGGTCTTCAGCAGGAAGGGCAAGAGGAAGATGCAGAAGAACACCAGGACGATGCCGGCCATCCATTCATAATCGAAGACGGCGATGCCGTGGTCGTAGGCGGCGCCCGCCAGGCCGATCAGCGTGGTGCTGGAGATGTTTGAGGCCAGAAGGGCCAGGCCGATGACGGGCCAGGTTTTGGACTTGTGGGCCAGGAAATAGTCCGACGCCGTACGCTGACGCCGGCTGACCGCCAGGCCGATGGCGATGATGGCCACGACATACACCAGGATGATCGCCACATCCCAGGACCCCAGCGGGCTGCCGCCGTTCATCCCGTCCTCCCTCGTATTTTGCTTGTCTTTCGCTCCCGGGCCAAACCCGGACTGGTCGCACCTTGACGCCGCTGCGATCAAATTGCAATCGATTGTATAGGGTTGGGCCGCCCTTGGAGGCGCCGTCGGTCGATTTTCATAAGGAAACTGCCTGATATTGTTGGATTTTGGCCCTTCCATTTTCTTGATCAGCCCATCGATCTTTTGGAAGTCGTGTAGATCTGGCCTATAAGCGGTATTGCAATCGGTTGTAACGTGTGTTTGGGTAACGGCGTCCGAGGCGGCCGGGGAGGCCGCCCCAAAACGACAATCAAAAAAAGAACGAACGAGGGAGATCACCATGAAGCGCCATTTGGCCCGCGCCCTGCTGTTGGGCGCCGCCGTCACCGCCACGCCCGCCCTGGCGGCCGAGGATCCCGCCAAAGGCCCGGCCCAGCAGGGGTTGGACCTGGATGAGATCGTCATCACCGCCACCGCCCTGCCGCAGAGCAAATTCAACACCAGCGTCTCGGTCAGCACGCTGAACCCGGACCAGATCGCCCAATCCGCGCCCAGCAGCGCCGCCGACATCCTGCGCAACATCCCCGGTTTCCGGGCCGAGGCGTCGGGCGGCGAAGGCAACGCCAACATCGCGGTCCGCGGTCTGCCGGTCGCCTCCGGTGGCGCGAAGTTCCTGCAGCTGCAGGAGGATGGCCTGCCGGTCATGCAGTTCGGCGACATCGCCTTCGGCACCGCCGACACCTATCTGCGCGCCGACTACAACATCGCGCGGGTGGAGGCCATACGCGGCGGCTCCGCGTCCACCTTCGCCAGCAACGCGCCCGGCGGCGTCATCAACTTCGTCAGCGACACCGGCGAGAAAGAGGGCGGCGCCATCGGCCTGACTCGTGGCCTGGACTATAACGAGACGCGGGCGGACTTCGCCTATGGCGGCCCCATCGCCCCCGGCTGGCGCTTCCATGTTGGCGGTTATTACCACACCGGGGAGGGCCCACGTTCCGTCGGCTATGACGACGCCATGAACGGCGGCCAGGTGAAGGCCAACGTCACCCACGACATGGAGAAGGGCTTCATCCGCCTGGACTTCAAGTACCTGAATGACCGCTCGCCCGTCTACCTGCCGGTGCCGCTGGCCATTTCCGGCAGCGGCAGCAACCCGCACATCTCCTCTCTGGCCGGGTTTGACGCGCTGAGCGGCGCCTTCCAATCACCCTACTTCCGCAAGGACCTGGCGATAGACGCCAACGGCAACCGCCTGACCACCAACATCGGCGACGGTTATCACCCCGTCAGCACGGCGTTCGGCGGCGAGGCCTCATTCGAGGTGGCGCCCGGCTGGACGCTGGACGACAAGTTCCGCGTGGCCGACAACACCGGCGACTTCGTCGGCCCCTACCCGCAGGAGGTGGACCGCGCCTCCGTCCTGGCGACGGAAATCGGCGGCACCGGCGCCACCCTGCAATACGCCAGTGGTCCCAACGCCGGCCAGACGGTCGGCGCCGCCAACGTGGGCGGCAACGGGCTGGCGTCCCGCATCGCCCTGTTCAACGTCAAGCTCAACGACCTGGGCACCTACACCAACGACCTGAAGGTCACCAAGACGCTGGACACCCTGCCGCTGGGCAAGGGCGCCGTCTCCTTCGGCTATTACAAGGCCCGCCAGAACATCGACATGGACTGGCACTGGAACACTTATCTGGAGACGGTCAACGGTAAGGACGGCGTGCTGCTGAACGTGCTGAACGCCAGCGGCAAGGCCGTCACCTCCAACGGCCTGTTCGCCTATGGCGAGCCCTACTGGGGCAATTGCTGCGTGCGCAGCTATGACATGCACTATGACATCGACGCGCCCTACGCCGCCCTGAACTGGGCCTGGGACAAGCTGACGGTGGACGCCAGCCTGCGCTATGACTACGGCCATGCCTCAGGCAGCTATGCCGGGCCCACCGGCACCACGTCCCTGGACGTGAACCAGGATGGTGTGCTGCAGGTGCCGGAGCTGACGGTGCCGGTGGTCAACCAGTTGGCGGCCAGCCCGGTCAACTACGACTGGCACTACATTTCCTATTCCATTGGCGCGAACTACGCCATCGACCGCGATCTGGCGCTGTTCGTGCGCTATAGCGAGGGTGGACGCGCCAACGCCGACCGTCTGGCCTTCGGCTCCATCAACGCCGACGGCTCCACCGCCTACCAGAACGCGGTGAACAAGGTAAAGCAGGCCGAGGGCGGCGTGAAGTGGCGGTCGGACATCGGCCTCAGCGTCTTCCTCACCGGCTTCTACGCCAACACCGAGGAAGCCAACCAGGACGTGACCTCGCTGACCCAGCGCTTCATCTCCCGCGTCTATGACGCGGAAGGGGCGGAGTTGGAGGCCAGCTACCGTTACGGCGCCTTCCAGCTGGACGCGGGCGTCACCTACACCCATTCCCGCATCACCAAGGATGAGATCACCCCCAGCGACGTGGGCAATGTGCCCCAGCGCCAGGCCGATTTCGTCTATCAGATCACCCCGTCCTACGTGGGCAACGATTACAGCGTGGGCGTGAACATCATCGGCACCACCGACAGCTACGCCGACACCACCAACAAGCTGGTGATGCCCGGTTATGCCCAGGTCAACCTGTTCGCCACCTATAACCTGACCAAGGACATCGTCTGGTCGTTCTCCGCCAACAATCTGTTCAACACCCTGGGCCTGACCGAGGTGGATGGAACCACCGATGCCGTGCCCAGCAACGGCATCCTGCTGGCGCGGTCCATCAACGGTCGCACCTTCAAGACCGGTGTCAAATACAGCTTCTGACCCTGGCACCGGCTGGCGGGCCCCATCTTTCCCTCCCCAGGTGGGACGCCCATTGCGGGCACCCTCCCGCCAGCCGGTTCTTTTTGACATCGAGCCTTCTGGGATTTTCACGGCATGACCTCTTCCGTCCTCAGCCGGGCCGCGGCCCTGGATGACCGCCTGGACCGGCACTGGCCCGTGGCCGACACCCTGCTGCGGCGCCTGTATGGGGGCACCCCCGGACCGGACCACTGGCCGAACCGCTGGCTGGACCGCTGGCTGGACCACTGGCTGGGCCAGGTGCGTGAGGCCGTCACCCGGGCGGCGAGGAACCGGCCGCAGGCCCTGGCCGACCTGGACACGCGGCGTCAGGCGGAGCCGGACTGGTTCCAGCGACCGGACCAGCTGGGCTATTGCTTCTATGTCGACCGCTTCGCCGGCACGCTCGCCGGGGTGCGGCGGCGGCTGGATTATCTGGCGGAACTGGGTGTGACCTACCTGCACCCCCTGCCGCTGCTGGCCACGCAGTCCGGCGACAATGACGGCGGCTTCGCCGTGGCCGACTATCGTTCGGTGGAACCCCGCCTGGGCACGGCGGAGGATTTGAGGGCGCTGGCGGAGGATGCCCACCAGGCCGGCATGGCCCTGTGCCTGGACGTGGTGTGCAACCATACCGCCCGCGACCATGCCTGGGCCCAAGCAGCACTGGTGGGCGACCCGACCTATCGCGCCTATTACCACGTGCTGGACAGCGCGGACGAGGTCGCCGCCTATGAGGCCACGCTGGGCCAGGTCTTCCCCAAGACGGCGCCGGGCAATTTCACCCCCGAGCCGTCGCTGGCCCGCGATGGCGGCGGCGCCTGGGTGTGGACCACCTTCTACCCCTATCAATGGGACCTGAATTACGCCAACCCGGCCGTGTTCCTGGAAATGCTGGAGGTGCTGCTGCACCTGGCCAACCAGGGCGTCGATGTCTTCCGCCTGGACAGCACGCCCTTCCTGTGGAAGGCGCCGGGCACGTCCTGCCGGGGGTTGCCCCAAACCCATTGGATCGTGCAGGCCTGGCGGGCGCTGCTGGCCATCGCGGCGCCCGGCGTGCTGCTGAAGGGCGAGGCCATCGTCGACCCGGACGACGTGGTGTCCTTCTTCGGCCGGGATGAGGCCACTGGGCAGCCGGCCGCCAACGAATGCCACCTGGCCTACAACAACGGCATGATGACGGCCCTGTGGCTGGCCCAGGCGACCGGCGACGCGACCCCCGCCCATGCCCTGCTGGACCGGCTGGCTGGGCGTCCGCGGCAGGCGGCCTGGATCACCTATGTCCGCTGCCATGACGACATCATCTGGGACGCGCTGGCCGCCCTGATCCCGCAAGAGACGCTGCATCGGGTTTCCGCCTTCTACGCCGGCGCCACGGCCGGCAGCTACGCCCTGGGCGCCGCCTTCCAGGCGGATGGCGGCGGCGCACCCAGCACCAACGGCATGGCGGCCTCACTGGTGGGCCTGCGGCCGGAAGGGCACCCCGGCGAAGCGGACACGGATGCCGCCCTGGCGCGCCTGCTGCAGCTGTACCAGGTCACCCTGGCGCTGGATGGCCTGCCGGTGCTGTACATGGGGGATGAGGTCGCGCTGACCAACGCCCCGGTGGCTAGCGTCCCCGCCGGGGAAGGCCGCTGGCTGCACCGGCCGCACATGGACTGGGACCGGGCCGCCCAGCGTGGCGGCGGCACCGCCGCAGGCATGTTCCGCGCGGCCCTGCGCCGGCTGATCCAGGTACGCGCCGGCTTGCCCGCCTTGCATGGCGCGGAACCGGCCCGCCCCCTGGCCGGCTTGCCCGGCGGGGTGCTGGGTTTCCAGCGCACCGGGTCCCGCCCGCTGCTATGCCTGGCCAACCTGATGGGCGAGACGGTCACGGTATCGCTGCCCACCGGGTTCGCCGGGCGGGACGTGGTAGCGGAAGAGGACGTCGACCCGGCGGCCCTGCCCCTTGGCCCCTGGCAGACACGCTGGATCGAGGTCCGGTCATGAGGCGCGTCGGGGCGGTGGAACTGGGCGGCACCAAGGCCGTCGTGGGCGCGGCCGTCATGGAAGGGACAGGGCGGCCTCAGTCCATCGAGACCGTCCGCATCCCCACCACCACGCCGGAGGAGACGCTGGCGCGCTGTGCCGAGACATTGCGCGAGCTGGGCGGGCGCATGGGCGGCCTGGACGCCGTGGGTGTCGCCAGCTTCGGGCCCCTGCAACTGGATCCCCGCCGCCCGGACTACGGCAGCATTACCCGCACGCCTAAGCCGGGGTGGTCCGGCGCGCCGGTACGTGATCGTTTTGCCAATGCCCTGGGTGTCCCCGTCGCCATCGACACCGACGTCAACGGCGCCGCCCTGGGCGAAGGCCGCTGGGGCGCGGCGCAGGGCCTGGACAGCCATGTCTACGTCACCGTGGGTACGGGCATCGGCGTGGGCGTAGTGGTGGGCAGGCGTCCTCAGCACGGCCTGGTGCATCCCGAGGGCGGCCACCTGCTGGTGCGGCGCGACCCGGCCCGCGACCCCTATGCTGGCCATTGCCCCTATCACGGCGATTGCCTGGAGGGCCTGGCCTGCGGCCCCGCCATCGAGGCGCGCGTGGGCCGGCCGGCCACGGACCTGGCCGACGACCACCCCGTCTGGGACCTGGTGGGCGACTATCTGGGGCAGATGGCGGCCAACCTGCTCTTCGCCCTGTCGCCCCAACGCATCGTCATCGGCGGCGGCGTGGGTGGACGTCCCGGCCTGTTGGACCGCGTCCGCCACCATGCCGAACGCCACATCGGCGGCTACATCGACCACCCGGCCATGGCCGAGGGCTTGGCCGGCTTCATCGTGGCGCCGGGCCTGGGTGGAGAAGCGGGCCTGGCCGGCGCCTTGGCCCTCGGGTGGACGCGCCTTGAAACCGTTTCCGCCTGAGTCGCTCCCCTATCACCACTCACCAATCGGCTGTCGGAATAAGCAAGCTACCATCGTAATCACGCACCTCGAATGGTCATGCCAATAGGTGGAGCCATCCTACCCTGAACGGGATGGATGCGACCATTGCACCGCACCAAAAAGTTATAAAATTTCACCGATTGTGTTGCATTCTTGCGACGTTCGTTTTGGACATCAACAAGAGAGCAACAAAACAGGATTGACCCTGACCGTTTGGTCAACCTCCCATTGATGTCATAACAGGCATCAAGAACAACGGGGGCAACTATGGGTCGGTCTACCCAATCGTCGCACTTCTGCCAAAAAATCAACCACTTGCGCCTATCCCTGATGGTTGGCGCCGCCATCGGCACCATGGGAACGGCCGCCAGCGCCTGGGCTCAGCAGGCTGGGGACGCAACTCCTGCGCCGGCGCAGGTGGCGCAAGCCGCTCAGCAGCCGGCCGACACCGCCGCCACCGGCACGCAGCAGACGACCTCCCTCAACGAAATCGTCATCACCGGCTCACGCATCAAGCGCGCCAACTTCGACACCATGCAGCCGGCCGAGGTCATGGGCGCGGATGAGATCGCGAAGCGTGGCTTTACCAACCTGGGCCAAGCGCTGCAAGAGCTGCCGGCGTTCGGTGTCCCGGGCAATAGTCCCGTGGGCAGCCAGGGTTCCTTTGGCGCCGGCCAGACCTTCGCCGACCTGTACAATTTGGGCTCCCAGCGCACCTTGACGCTGGTGAACGGCCGCCGTTTCGTGTCGTCCGCCAGTTCGTCCATTTTCGGCGCCGTCGCTGGCAGCCCGGTCGATCTGTCGGCCATCCCCACGGCCCTGGTTGACCGCACTGAAGTGGTGGCGGTGGGCGGCGCGCCCATCTACGGCTCCGACGCCATCGCCGGCACCGTCAACATCATCCTGAAGAAGGATTACCAGGGCGCCGATGTCAGCGTGTCCAGCGGCCTGTCGGAATATGGCGACGCTGCCGACTACAACGCCTCGGCGGTGCTGGGCCGGAACTTCAACAACGGCCGCGGCAACATCACTGTCGCCGTCCAGTACGATAAGCAGAATGGCCTGACGGACGAAGACCGCAAGGGCACCATTGGCGGCGCCAGTAAATTCTTCGGCAGCGCTACCAAAGGCCAGACCTTCACACAGCAGCTCTATTCCGGCGGCCGGCATTACAATATCTTTACCAACACTGGCATGCCCATGGTGGACGATGGCATACCCATTTCCCGGGGCCAAGCCGCGTCTGCCATCACCAATAGCGCCGGCCAGGCCCTGTACTTCGGCCCCGACGGCCAGTTGACGCCGTTCATCAATGGCCAACTGACAGGCAACGCCATCTATCAAGCCGGCGGCAGCGGCTTTCCCATTGCCGATTACGGTAACTTGCAGGTGGAAAGCAACAGGACCCAGGTCACGTTGCTCAGCCATTACGACCTGACTGATCATGTGCGTTTCAATACAGAGCTGTGGTACGGCCACCTCCGTGCCGCCAACTTGCGCGACCAGCCCTATTACAATACCGCGCAATTCGGCAATGCAGGCGACCCCAACGGCAATCTCATCCTGAGCACGGACAACCCCTATCTAAGCGCCGCCGACCGCCAAACCATCATCAACAATCTGGTGGCCGCAGACGCCGACCCCAGCACCTTCTATATGGCCCGCGCCAACACGGATCTCGCCACCGGCGCCTTTCGCACCACCACCAACGTCTATCGCGTCGTAGCGGGGCTGGAGGGCGACTTCTCGGCGCTTAACCGCACCTTCAACTGGGACGTGACAGGTACCTACGGCAAGTCGGAAACCTCGAACGAGGACCGGCAGGTGGTGACCCAGAACCTCTTCAACGCCATCAACGCAGTGCGGGATAGCAGCGGCAACATCGTCTGCGCCCCCGGCTACACCAACGCCGCCATCGCCACGCTGAGCGGCACCTGCGCGCCGTTGAACATCTTCGGTATCAACCACGCCAGCAAGGCGGCAACGGACTACATCACCGCTATCGCCGACCCCAGCCAAGACAATGCCCAGTACGACGTGCTGGCCAACATCAGCGGCAGCATCGTCACTTTGCCCGCCGGCGACGCAAAGTTTTCGCTGGGCTATGAATACAGGCGCGAGACGACGGCCTTCGACCCCGGTGCGTTCTATTACGGACAGCCCAACGGCGACGGCACCCGCACCCAATTCGGCAACAGCATTCCCATCGACCCGGTGGCAGGCGAGTACCACACCAACGAAGGTTTCGGTGAGGTGAACATCCCGGTGGTGGCGCCCAACATGGCAGTGCCGCTGGTTTACAGCTTGGAACTGCAGGGGGCGGCACGCTTCGTCGACAACAGCCAGACCGGCACCTTCTGGTCCTACAGCGGTGGCGGCACCTACCAGCCCATTCGCGATATCACCTTGCGCGGCAACTACACCCGCTCCTTCCGCGCCCCGGCAGTGACCGAGGCCTATAGCCCCACTGGCCAGATTTACACTACCGCCGACGACCCCTGCGACCAACGCTACATTACCGGCGGCCCCAACCCGGCCAACCGCGCCGCAAACTGCGCCGCCGCCGGCATCACCCAGCCCTTCACGTCCGACATCGTCGACTTCACCAGCCCAGGCACCAGTTCCGGCAACCCACACCTGCAGAACGAAATCGCCGACAGCTGGACGGTGGGCACGGTGCTGCGCCCCCGTTACACCCCCGGGCTGACGCTATCCGCCGATTACATCAGCATCGACATCACCAATGAAATCGCACAACTGAGCGCCACCGACTTGCTGGACGCCTGCTATGACGGCGCCCCCGGCAATTCGTTCTGCGGCACCTTCGTGCGCGATGGAAGTGGGCAGGTAACCTCGGTAGCCGAGGGCTACTACAACGCCGCCATCGAAAGCTTCAAGGCCCTGCAGGCCGAACTGGACTATGCGTTCAACCTAGAGGACGTGGGCCTGCCAGCCAGCTATGGTGCCATCGACTTCAGCGTCAATTACCTGCACACCTTCAGCCATTATTATAAGGTGGGTACTGGTGATAAGCAGTACACGGTAGGTGCGGTGGAAGAGCCCCGCAACAACTTTACCGCCAACATCAACTACAAGAATGGCGGGTTCGATTTCCTTTGGCAGACCCAATACTATAGTGAAACCCGCCTCAACGTGAACACGCCGCTATCCAACTACCAGTACCCGGTCATGGATCCGTACGTGATGTACAATGCCTCGGCCGGCTACGAGTTCGAGGGCGGCTATCGCATACGCTTCCTGGTGGATAACGTGCTGAACTCCCACGTTCCCTTCCCACAGGCGGGCTATACGGGGGCGAGCGGCACGGCCCTTCCCCGCTACTACAGCGCCGTCCTGGGACGGTACTATCGGCTGACGGCCGGCTACAAGTTCTGATCCGCCGGCAGTTCGGAGTCGTGAAAAGGCCCGTCCCCAGTGTCCCGGGGGCGGGCCTTTTCTTTTATAGAATCGGATCGACGCAGCGCACACCCGGCCGAATCCACATCGGTGATCCGGTGCCGATGGCAGGCTTGACCCATCTCAGGGTAGACAAATCGAAGCCGGAATAGGATGCTGGCAACACATCATTCGGGTTGCCGACAAACACTCTTTACGCGCATAAAAGTAGCATCATGACGCCCCGCCCCCTGTCCCCCCTGTCGGCTGTGCCGGCCGCCGCGCTGAGGTTCCTGGACCTCGGCCGGGCCCGGCGCATGCCGCGCGGATGGGCTTGGCTGGTGTTGGCGGCGGTGTTGCTGCGCGGGCTGATCCCTGTCGGCTACATGGTCAACACCGGTGGCGGGCCGGCACCCTTCATGCTTTGCCCCGGCGTGCATGACGTGCTGGTCCAGGTGATGGCCCCCCAGGATGCCCCGATGCCGCCCGCCTTCGTGGCGCACGCGCATCACCATCATCCCGATGCCGAGCCCGGCGGCCTGCTGATGCCATCGGGTCATGCCGGCCATCACGACCACCGGCCGGGCGGCGACCAGGACCATATGGGGCCCTGCGCCTTCGCCGCCCTCGCGGCGCTGGCCGTCCCGCTGCTGCTGCTGATCCTGGCGCTGCCCACGCGGCAGGCGCGGCAAAACTGGCGGCCCAGTACCCGGGCCCGCCATTTCACCTCGCGCCTGCCCGGCACGCCCGGCGCCCGCGCCCCGCCCCTGGCCGCCTGAGCCCGGGGGCCCCCCGCGTTCCAGCGGCCTTCCCACCCCCAGGCATCCCCGACATCGATCGCCGTCCGGCCCCTTTCCGGGGCCGGCGACGGCACCCCTGTCCTGAACGGCCGTGTCCCGCGCCGCCCGGCACCGTCCCGGGCCGCCGCCGGCCGTCCCCCGAAGGGATTGCCTTCATGGTATGCCTATCCCGGCGCCCGTCGCGCCGCCCGCTCACCGCCGCCATCGCCTTGGGCGTCGGCCTGCTGGGCATGGTTCCGTCCACCTCGTCCCTGGCCGCCCCGGCGCCGGATGTCGATTCCGACCTTGACCTTGCCACCAACCCCATCGTCATCACCGCCGACCGGCCGGCACTGGAGAAATACGCCGCCCCCCAGACCAGCGTCGGCGTCACCGGCGCCACGGTCATGGAAACGCAGAACGTCCTGGACAGCGAGGACGCGCTGAAATACCTGCCCAGCCTGTTCCTGCGGAAGCGTAACAACGGCGACACCCAGGCCGTCCTGGCCACCCGCACCTGGGGCGTCAACTCCAGCGCCCGCACCCTGGTCTATGCCGACGACGTGCTGATCTCGGCCCTGATCGCCAACAACAACACCATCGGCGCCCCGCGCTGGGGCCTGGTGGCGCCGGAGGAGATCGCGCGGGTCGATGTGCTGTACGGCCCTTACTCCGCCGCCTATGCCGGCAATTCCATGGGCGGGGTGGTGCAGATCACCACCCGCACGCCGGAGAAACTGGAGGCTGATGCCCGCCAGTCGGAAGCGGTGCAGAGCTTCGGCCTGTACGGCACGCACAAGGACCTGGTGACCTCGCAGACCAGCGCCCATATCGGCGACCGCATGGGGCGGTTCACCTGGTCGCTCAGCGCCAACTACCAGAACAGCGACAGCCAGCCGCTGAGCTTCGTCACCAACGGCAAGGTGCCCACCGGCACCAGCGGCACCTTCCTGGCGCTAAACAAGACCGGGGCCGTGGCCGACGTCGTGGGTGCCAGCGGCCTGCTGCACACCCAGATGGCCAACGCCAAGCTGAAGCTGGGGTATGACCTGTCGCCGGTCTGGCGCCTGAACTACACGCTAGGGTATTGGCAGAACGACGCCACGTCGGACGTGCAGACCTATTTGCGCGACAGCGCCGGCGCCGCCACCTTCGCCGGCCTGTCCGGTTTCGCCAGCGGCAAGTACAGCCTGTGGCAGAGCCATCTGGCGCAGAGCGTCACCCTGCGCAGCGACAGCAAGGGGCCCTGGGATGCGGAGGTGACGGTCAGCCATTATCAGATGCTGGACGACATCCAGCGCACCCCCACCGGGGTGAGCGCCAATGGCACCAACTTCAGCGCCGCCGGTCGCATCGCCCGCATGGACGGCACCAACTGGACCAACGTGGACGCCAAGGCGCTGTGGCGCACCACGCCGTCCAATACCGTCAGCGCCGGCCTGCACGCCGACCAGTATGAGCTGGTCAACCCCACCTACAACACCGCCACCTGGCAGGGCGGCAGCGACCAGGGCCAAAGCCTGTACAGCAGCGGCCGGGGCAAGACCCAGACCCTGGCCCTGTGGGCGCAGGACGAATGGACCTTCCTGCCCGACTGGACCGTCACCTTGGGCGGCCGGCTGGAGCGCTGGCAGGCCTTCGACGGCTATAACTACAGCGGCGGCAAGGGGGTGGAGCAGCCGGACACGGAAAGGGGCGCCTTCTCACCCAAGGCGACCCTGACCTGGACGCCCGACACCGACTGGCACGTCACCGCGTCGTTCGGGGAGGCCTACCGCTTTCCCACGGTCAGCGAGCTATACCAGCTGGTGCAGACCGGCACGACCTACACGGCACCCAACGCCAACCTGAAGCCGGAGCGGGTGTTGAGCGGCGAGCTGGCGGTGGAACGTGCCTTCACCGATGGGCCCCTCGCGGGCGGGCGGGTGCGCCTGTCGTTGTTCCAGGAGAACACCCGGGACGCGCTGATCGCGCAGACGGCCTTCCTGACAGGGTCCACGCCGGTCAGCTACACCGTGAACGTGGATGAGGTGCGCAACCGCGGCGTCGAGCTGGCCGCCAGCCAGCAGGACGTGCTGGTCAAGGGGCTGGAGCTGTCGGGCAGCGTCACCTATGTCGACAGCACCATCCTGTCCGACCCCAACTTCGCCAGCAGCGCCGGCACCACGGCCACGGGCAAGCATGTGCCCTACGTCCCGGACTGGCGCGTCACGCTGGCGGCGACATACCGGCCGGACGAGCAATGGGCCTTCACCGTTGCCGGCCGCTATAGTGGTAAGCAGTATTCGACCCTGGACAACACCGACAGCGTGGCCAAGGTATTCGGCGCCTTCGACAGCTTCCTGGTCGCCGATGTCCACATCAACTACAAGGTGCTGGACAATTTGACGCTGGACCTGGGCGTCGACAATCTCAATGATGAGAAGTACTTCCTGTACCACCCCTTCCCGGGGCGGACTTTCTTCGGCGGCCTGAAAGTGTCGCTCTGACGCCCGGTCACGTCACCCGTTTCCCCTTCATCTCAAGGATACGCCCATGACCTACCGCACCGTCGCAGCCTCCGCCGCCGCCTTCATCATCGCCGTGGGACTGGCCGGCACCGCCGCCGCCCACGCCCACCTGAAGCGTTCCGTCCCCACGGCCAGCGGCACCGTCGCCGGCCCCACCCAGGTGGAGGCCTGGTTCACCGAGGATCTGGAGCCCAAGTTCAGCACCATCACCGTCACGGGCCCCGGCCCGAACGGCAAGAAGGTGGACAAAGGCGACACCCACACCGACCCGGCCGACGCCAAGCACCTGATCGTCGGCATCGACGGGGCCGCGCCCGGCACCTACACGGTGACCTGGGCCGTCACCTCGGTCGATACCCACAAGTCCAATGGCAGCTTCACGTTTGAGGTTCAGAAGTAAGGCGTCTAAACCCATCTTATGAACACGTTGGAAACCGGCCTGGCCATCGCCCGGGCATTGCATCTCGCCCTGGCGCTGGCCGCCTGGGGCCTGCCTGCCTTCGCCGCCCTGGTCGTGGCGAAGGCGCCCGCCGGCCCCGCCCGTGAAGACCTGACCGCCACCCTGCGCCGCTGGACGCGCGGGGCGGCGGGAACAGCCGTCGTGGCCGGGCTGCTATGGTTCGCCGCGCAGGCGGCCGTGTTCGTGGGGGACGACAACCCCGCCGCCGTGCTGGGTGCGCTGGCCGCCACGGCGGCGACCCGTTACGGGCATGTCGTGTTGCCCCGCCTGGCGTTGCTGGTCGCGGCGGTGGTCCTGGAAAAGCGATTGTCGGTGCAAAGGCTGGCCGGCCTGCTGGGCCTGTCGCTGGCACTGCACGCCGGCGTCGGCCATGTCGCCGTCACCTTCGACGCCGCCAGCCTGCCGGGCCTGGCGGCGGAGGTGCTGCATCTGCTGGCGGCCGGGGCCTGGCTGGGCGGCATGGCCGGGCTGCTGCTGGCCCTGTCGCGCCCGGCGCTGGCGGCCGATCTGGCCGTGCGTTTCTCCCCCCTGGGCGTCACCTGCGTCACCCTGCTGGCCGCCACCGCCCTGCTGAACGGCGTGGGCCTGATCGGCACCCTGGCCGGCCTGATCGGCACCACGTATGGCCAGGTCGCCATCGCCAAGGCCGCCCTGTACGCCCTCATGCTGGGCTGCGCCGGGCTGAATCGCTGGCGCATCGCCCCCGGCCTCGCCCAGGGCACGGTGCCGCTGGCGCTGTTGCGCGCCTGCGTGCTGGTGGAACTGTCCCTGGGTATTGCCGTGGTGGCCTTGGCCGCCTGGCTGGCCAGCATCGTGCCGGGGGTGCACGACCAGCCGCTGTGGCCCTTCACCCGCAAGCTCAGCGGCGAGATCCTGTCCGATCCCGATTACGGCGGCCTGGCCTGGAAGGCCATCCTCCTGACCGGCCTGGGCATCCTGGGCCTGGCCCTGGCCATGCTGCCGCCCTGGCCCGGGGCTTGGCGCCGTCCCGCCCTGGCCTTGCGCCTGCCAGCCCTGGCCGCCGCCGGCATCGCCCTGTGGTTCGGCGTGCCCGACCTGGACCTGCTGACGGTGGAAGCCTTCCCGACAAGCTACTGGTCGTCCCCCACCGGCTTTACCGCCGCCTCGGTGGCGCAGGGGGCCGCGTTGTTCCCCGGCCATTGCGCCCGCTGTCACGGCGCGGGGGGCGCCGGTGACGGGCCGGACGCGGCCAAGCTGAGCATCCCGCCCGCCGACCTGACGGCCCACCATCTGCTGGACCATAGCGAGGGCGATATCTTCTGGTGGCTGAGCCACGGCATGCCAGACCCCGACGGCAAACCGGTCATGCCGGCCTTCGCGGACCAACTGTCGGAAGATGAGCGCTGGGCCCTGATCGACTATATCCACACCCTGAACAGCGGCACGACGGTGGCCGAGGCCAAGGGCGTGTGGACCTGGGGCATGCCGGCGCCGGAACTGGACCTCACCTGCCCGGCCGACGGCGCCTTGGCCAAGGCCGGCAGCCTGGCCGATTTGGCCGGTCATCCCCTGCTGCTGGCCATCGGCTACGGCGACATCCCCGCCCAGGCCCTGGCGGCGGTACGGGCGACGCCGGTGGTGCCGGTCATCGTCAGCACCAACCCGGACCAGGTCCCGCCCGCCTTGACCTGCGGCAGCACCAGTCCGGAAGCGGCCGTGGCCTACCGCACCATCGGCGGCGCGCCGGAAGGCCCGCTGCTGGTACTGGTGGACAGCCGGGGCGCCCTGCGCACCATCTGGCAGGGCCCCTTCCCGGCGACGCCAGCCGCGATCGCCGTGCTGGCGGCCAAGGCGGAGGAAGCCGAACGCCATCCCTTCGCCACCGGCGGCGGCGGGCATCATCATCACTGACCGGCAGTAAGGTCAGGCGGCGCCGGTATCGGCCTTCAGTCCCAACGGGCCGCCCACGGCCTCCAGCGCCGCCACCGCGCAGATCTCGTCATTGTCGGAGGTATCACCGGACACCCCCACGGAGCCGACGATATGGCCCTCGGCATTGCGGATCAGCACGCCGCCCGGCACCGGCACCATCTTGCCATCGGCCAGTTCGATGGCGGCGGTGAAGAAGGCCGGCATCTTGGCGGCGCGCTGCGCCAGCTCGCGCCCGCCAAAGCCCATGCCCAGCACGCCCCACGCCTTGCCCGTGGCGATCTGCGGCCGCAGCAGGCTGGACCCGTCGTCGCGTGCCAGCGCAACCACGTGGCCGCCGGCATCCAGGACGGCGGCGGTCAGCGGCGCGAAGCCGCGCGCCTTGCCCTCGGCCAGGATGGCCTCAACCAGTTTCAGCGCCACGGCGCAGGTCAGGACAGTCATCGCGTTCTCCCTCAAGGCGACCTATTGGCCTGCACTGTGCCATAGGCCCAGCTCGGCAGCACGGTCGCGGGTGTAGACGTCGGTCCATTTCAGGCTGCTGAGGTGGGTGACCTTGTACGGATCATAGCGCCGCGCCTCCACCGCAACCGCCACGCCGCCAATGTGGACCGCCGTGACGGCGCCCGGCCGCTGCAGCACGGCAATGTCGGCCAGCGGATCACCGTCCACAAAGATGAAGTCCGCCCGCCGGCCGGCGTCGATGGCGCCCAGGGTGTGCCCGCGCGGCATGGCGCGGGCGGAGACGCTGGTGGCTGCCCGCAAGGCCTGGGCGGGCGTGAAGCCCAGCCAGTCCACCAGGATTTCGATTTCCCGCGCATGCCATTCGCCATAGGGGGTGACGGCGAAGCCGCTGTCGCTGCCGGTCATGAAGGGCACACCGGCCTGCCGCATGCGGCCCAGGGTGCGCTTGGCCACCTCGATGATGCGGCGCTGCGCCCCCTGGTAGCCGGAACCGGCGGTGGGCTCATGCGGCTGCCCGAATTCCACGTTGTTGCGCAGGAAGGTCAGGGTCGGGCTGACATGGCTGCCCGACTTCACCATCGCCTCGATGCATTCATCATCGGCGAAGAAGGCGTGGTTGATGACATCCACGCCGGCCCGGGCGGCGTACAGCACCGCCTCTTTGCCATAGGCGTGGGTCACCACCTTCTTCCCCAAGCGGTGGGCCTCCGCCACCATGGCGCCGATCTCGTCCTGCGTGAAGGCGGCGATGTGGGTGCCGTCCTCGCGGAAGTGGGTGCCGTCCATGGCGATCTTGATGACGTCCACCCCGGCCTTGGCCTGGCGCCGTACCTCCTCGATCTGGGCGTCGCGGGTGGTGCACAGGCGGCCGGTGACATAGTCCGGCGTGCCGACATGCTCGGGAAACCAGTCGTTCAGGCTGTGCCGGTTGGCGATGACGCAGCTGCTGGCGGCGATGCGAGGACCGGTGAACAGGCCGGCGTTGATGGCGTCGCGGACGGAGATGCTGCAGTTGCCGGCATCGCCCGGCACGACGATGGAGGTGTAGCCCGCCGCCAGCACGCGCTGGGCGAAGAACAGGCCGCGCAGGGCCCGGAACTCCGGCGTGCCCCAAAAATCGATATCCTCCTCGCTGCGGGCGTTGCCGAACACGATGTGGGTATGGGCGTCCACCAGCCCCGGCATGACGAAACGGTCGCCGGCGTGGAGCACATCATCATCCGGACCCGGTGCCGGCGCCTCGGCAGTGGGGCCGACATGGGTGAACAGGCCGTCCTCGATCACCAGGGTCTGGTCGGCGCGCGATCCATCCTCCAGCCCGGTGAACAGGCGGCGGCAACGGACGAAGGTGCGGGGCATGGCTGCGGTCTCCCTCCCGGCGGCGCCCTCTTGGCGCGGCCGGGCCTCTCCCTCTGGGTCTTGTTTGGCGACCACGCTAGGCGGGCCGATGGGCCGTGGTGAAATGGATATTTCCGCTGCGGATCTATTGGCGGCGTCCATAGATGCTGACCCTTCCCCGCGCCCGACCCATCGGTTTCGTCCATACATCAGCATGGAAAGGAACGGTTTTTGTTAAAGGCGGCCACCCCCTAAGGTTCAGGCTGGATCGCCCCACGGGAGAGGGCGGAATCCTACTCGGGAGACGAACGCCTCATGAATATCATCGGACCGGACGCCCTGGTGTTCGGTGTCGACGATGTCGACGCCTGCAGCCAGTACCTGACGGATTACGGCCTGAAGCCGGCCGGTGACGGCCGGTTCGAGGCGCTGGACGGTACCTGCGTCATCATCCGCGCCGCCGACGACCCCCGCCTGCCGCCGGCCATCGGCCCCGCCCCCTCGATCCGCGAGATCGTCTATGGCGTGGGCGACGCGGCGACGCTGGAGGCCATCGCCGCCGAGCTGTCCAAGGACCGTGAGGTGCGCCGGGGCGAGGGCGGCAGCGTGCACGCCGATGACGACTCTGGTTTCCATCTCAGCTTCGCGCTGACCATCCGCCGGCCCTACACCGCCCCGGCCGACCTGACCAACGCCCCCGGCCATCCGCCGCAGCGCGGACCCAACCTGCTGGGCATCGATTGGGACATGAAGGTCGAGCCGCGCACCCTGTCGCACGTGGTACTGTTCGTTCCCAATATGGAGCAGGCGCAGGCATTCTATGTGAACCGCCTGGGCTTCCGCCTGACGGACAAGTTCATCGGCGTGGGCCCCTTCCTGCGCCCGGCGGGCACGGAGGACCACCACACCCTGTTCCTGATCCAGACGCCGCCCTTCATGAAGGGGGTGGAGCACTTCACCTTCCACCTGGGCAGCGGGACGGAAGTGCTGCACGCCGGCACCCAGTTCGAGGCCAAGGGCTACACCACCTTCTGGGGCCCCGGCCGTCACTACTTTGGGTCCAACTGGTTCTGGTACTTCAACAGCCCTCTGGGCTGCCATGTGGAGTACGACGCCGACATGGACCTGCACGACGACACGTGGGAGGCCCGCCACCGTCCGCCGGGGGCGGACAATTCCCAGCTGTTCCTGTTCACGGCGCGGGAGAAGTGGTTCCCCAGCGGTCCGCCGCCCAAGGGCGGCGCGCACTAAGGTGGCCGCACTTTCTCATACCCCCGGGGCGCCGGCCCCGGGGGACACCCGCACCCCGCTGTGCGCCCTGGATGCCTTGCCGCCGGTGGGCCAGGCGCGGGGCTTCGACCCCGCCAAATCCGGCCGTGACACGGTTTTCGCGCTGCGCCGCAGCGACGGCATCCGGGTCTACCGCAACCACTGCCCCCACCAGGGCGTGCCGCTGGAATACCGCAAGGACCGCTTCCTGTCCGGTGACGGCCAGCGCATCCTTTGCTACGCCCACGGCGCCCATTTCGAAGCTGACACCGGCCTGTGCACCGACGGGCCCTGCCGCGGTATGTCGTTGGCATCCTTGCCCTTGGTCATCGAGGACGGCTGGCTTTACCTGGCCGTGGCCCCGGACAGCCCCCTCTTGCGCTGATCCCCCTGCCCATCAGCGTCACGGCACGGTCATATCCCGTTCAGCCGAAGGCGAAATGTCGCATCCCCAACCCTAAGTCGCGTCCCGTACGCTTTCCCCAAGAGCAAGACGTGCTGCAAGCGCGAAACGGGCAAATAGGGATAAATCACCACGAAGCGACCCAGAGCGTATCGAAACGATAATCTGGGAGACTTCATATGGGATTTTGCGGCAGTGCGCGGTGTTCCGCGCATGAATGGCGACGTGCGCGCGTTTTTACTGCGCTGACTCTTCTGGCCGGCACGGCGCTGACCTCGATTCCGATGTCATCCGGGGCCTGGGCCGCGACGGCACCCGCCGACGCGGACAACCTCAGCGAGATCATCGTCACGGGCACGCGCCGTATCGATCGCTCGGTGGCCGACAGCCCCTCCCCCGTCGACGTCTTCACGCCAGAGGATCTGGAGCGCCAGGCCGGCAGCGACACGCAGGACCTGATCCGCACCCTGGTGCCCTCCTTCAACGTCGGCCATTTCTCCAGCGACGACGGCTCGGGTATCGTGCGCCCGCCGACGCTGCGCGGCCTGCCACCGGATGAGACCCTGGTGCTGATCAATGGCAAGCGCTTCCACCGCTCAGCCCTTGTGCAAATCGCCGGTGATGCCCAGACTTCGGGCTCGCAGGGTGCCGACC
This sequence comes from Nitrospirillum amazonense, assembly GCF_007828035.1. Taxonomy (GTDB): domain Bacteria; phylum Pseudomonadota; class Alphaproteobacteria; order Azospirillales; family Azospirillaceae; genus Nitrospirillum; species Nitrospirillum amazonense. The sequence continues at coordinate 59,505 of NZ_VITV01000011.1, forward strand.
TGAACCAGATCCCGGCCATCGCCATCAAGCAGCTGGAGGTGCTGCGCGACGGCGCCTCCGCCCAATACGGGTCAGACGCCATCGCCGGCGTCATGAACTTCACCCTGAAGGATGCCGCCGACGGCGGCAGCGTCATCGTGCAATGGGGCCAGGACTATGCCGGCGACGGCGCCACCGGCCACATCCAGGTGAATTCCGGCCTGCCCCTGGGTGACCGGGGCTTTGTCAACATCAGCGCCGAATACCAAAAGAACGATCCCACCGACCGGGGCGTGGAGCGCAGCGACGTCACCGACCTCAAGGCGTCGGGCTACAACCCCGGCCCCAAGGGCTATCCCACGCCCAACCAGCGCTGGGGCGACAACGCGGTGGAGGCCGAACGCCTGTTCATCAACAGCGGCATCGATTTGACCGACAACTCCAAGATCTACCTGTTCGGCAACTTCGGCCACAGCAACGAGAAGGAAAGCTTCTATTACCGCGACCCGGTCAGCAGCTGGCTGGGCACGACCTTCCCCCTGACCAGCGGCGGCAACTTCTCCTGGGCCAGCGTCTACCCCGGCGGCTACCATCCCTGGTTCTACGGCGACATCCTGGATAGCAGCATCACCGGCGGCTACAAGACCACGCTGAAATCCGGCCTGATCATCGACGCCAGCGCCAGCTATGGCCGGGATGAGGTGCGCTACAACCTGACCAACACGGTCAACCCCTCGCTGGGCCCCATCAGCCCCACTCAATTCTACGTGGGCACCCAGACGCAGGAGGAGACCGACCTCAACCTGGACCTGACCTACCCGGTCCACATCGATTGGCTGGCCAGCCCCCTGACCCTGGCGGGCGGCGCGGAATACCGGCGCGAGACCTATACCATCACCCCGGGCGACGCGGCCTCGTACACCTCCGGCGCCTATGCCGCCTACGTGCCGGTGGGGTCCAACGGCATGCCGGGCTTCACCCCCACCGACGCCGGCCAGTTCCCGCGCAGCAACTACGCCTTCTACGCCGACGCCGAAGCGGACGTGATCAAGGACCTGAGCCTGGGCTTCGCCTTGCGCTATGAGGATTTCAGCGACTTCGGCAATACCACCAACTGGAAGGTCACCGGCCGCTATCAGCTGACCGACTGGGTGGCCGTCCGCTCCTCCGTTAACACCGGCTTCCGCGCGCCGACGCCGGGCCAGGAGAACGTGTCCAAGGTCACCACCATCTTCCAGAACGGCAACCCGGTAGAGCAGGGCACCTACCCCGTGGGCAGCGCCATCGCCCGCTATTACGGCGCCCAGGCGCTGAAGCCCGAGACCTCGTTCAACATCGCCGGCGGCCTGGTCTTCGACCTGCCCTACAAGGTCAACCTGACCGTCGACTACTACAACATCAAGGTCGAGGACCGCATCGGCATCACCAGCACCTATTCGGTGACGGCGGCCGACATCGTGGCCCAGCCGGCACTGGCGGCGGTGGGCGTGGGCGGCCAGGTGAACTACTTCGCCAACGGCTTCGACACCCGCACCCAAGGCGTGGACATCGTCGCCAACAAGACCTTCGACCTGGACACGGCGGGTGAGCTGCACGCCACGGCGGCCATGAACATCAACCACACGGTCGTCACCAAGTACAACCCCACCGTCATCGGCCTGGGCCAAGTGCAGGACCTGCAGAACGAAAGCCCGCACTACCGCGCCACGCTGACGGGCGTGTGGGACATCGGCAAGTTCAGCATCCTGGGCCGCGCCAGCTATTTCGGCGCCTGGGAGGACAACGTCAGCATCTGCGGCACCACCTGCCTGGGCCAGAACTTCGACCCCGCCTGGATCTTCGACGCCGAGGTTTCATACAAGGTGCTGGACGACCTGACCGCCAGCATCGGCGGCCAGAATGTGGGCGACAAATACCCCGCCAAGATCCGGCCGGAGTTCGGCACCTATGGCGTGGGCCAGCAGTACTCCTTCAGCAGCCCCTACGGCTATGACGGCGGCTATTATTATGTGCGCCTGAAATACGATTTCTGACGACAGGAACCGCCCCGCCCCGAACGTACCATCGGGATGGGGTGATCGTTCCCCAGTTCCCTTCCTCGGGTTGGCCCCCTGGAAGGCACCTCGGGGCCGCCGGACTTCCCGCCGGCGGCCCTTTTTTGGGTGACGGAAATTGCGGGGCGCATCGGGGAAAGGAAGCCCCATCCTTCGACAAGGGAAATGGCTCGAACTCCGACTGATCGGCACCCGATACCCGGTGAAGTCGTATTGAATGAGGCCAATCTCAAAACGCTGTTAACGATACTCATTCGTTTATATTTTAAATTGGCATTGATTTACGTATGAAACCCCACAGTAAATATATCCGTTGGTATATAATCAAGACAATTAACCATTTTCCTTTGATCTGGATCACCTTATAACGTTCCTACCTATGTATTTTTCCCTGGATAGACGCCGACTTCGCCGGCCCACTTAATCCAGGAGCTGCCATGCGCTTTAAGTCCTTACAAACCAAGATCAGTTTACTTTCCGCGCTGTGCGTCTTGGGGGCAACGGGCGCCCTGGTTGGCTATGGACTGGTCGCGTCCAGCAACACCAAGGCCTTCGTTGGCGAGCAAGTCGGGGAGCTGACCGATAGCAAGACGCGGGAGGGCCTGCAAACCCTGGCCTCCACCCAAGCCGGCATCATCCGCTCCACGCTTGACGGGGCGTTCGACAGCGCCCGTGACATGGCCCGCGCGTTCGAGGTGCTGGCCGACGCCCAGGACAAGGTCGGCACCGCGCCGGCCCTGCGGCGCGCGCAGTTCAACGCCGTCCTGCTGAATGTCCTGAAGGCCAACCCCCGGTTCAACGGGACCTACAGCGCCTGGGAACCCGACGCCCTGGACGGCCAGGACACCGCTTTCAAGGACAAGCATGACGTGGGTTCCGATGCCACGGGACGTTTCCTGCCCTATTGGACGCGCGACGCTTCAGGCCACATCGCCATCCAGCCGCTGGTGGAATACGACAGCCACGCGCTGCATCCCAATGGCGTCATGAAGGGCGGATGGTATATAGGGCCGCAGGGCGGCGGCGGCGAAAGCATCCTGGACCCCCTGCCCTATATCGTACAGGGCAAGAGCGTGTATCTGGCCACCATGTCGGTGCCGATCATGATCGACGGCAAGTTCCGCGGCGTCGCCGGTGCCGACTTCGACCTGGCGTTCGTGCAGCAACTGGCCGAACAAGTGAAGGCCTCTGTCTTCGGTGGCAAGGCGTCGGTCACCATCATCAGCCACATGGGCCTGATCGTCGCGTCCAGCGAGCATCCCGACGCCATCGGCAGTTCCTTCGAGCGTTTCGACCACAACTGGCAGGCCGATCTGGCGGTGATCCAGGCCGGCAAGCAGCAGGTGACGATGGACGCGGCGTCCAACTCCATCAAGGCGTTCGCCCCCATCACCCTGGGCCGGACCAAGACGCCCTGGTCCGTGCTGGTGGACGTGCCGCGGGCGGTGGCGATGGCGGAGGCGACGGCCCTGGACAGCGCGCTGCAGCAGCGCGGCAACCGCGACACGGCGCTGCAACTGGTCGTGGCCTTGGCCATCGCCGCCGGCGCCGTCGGCGGCATGTGGTTCGTCGCCCGCGGCATCGCCCGCCCCATCCGCGCCAGCGCCCACTTCGCCGAGGATGTGGCCGCCGGCCGGGCGGACAAGGATCTGGTGGTCGATCAGCTGGATGAGACCGGAACCCTGGCGCAGGCCCTGAACAAGATGGCGGCCGACCTGAAACGCGCCGAGCAGGAACGGGGCGCCATGCAGGCCGCCGCCGAGGCGGAGCGGCGCGAAACCTTGAGGCGGATGGCAGGCGAGCTGGAGGCCAGCGTCAAGGCGGTGGTGGCCAGCCTGAGCGGTGCTGCCCACCAGATGGGCGGTGCCGCCACAAGCATGACCGCCACGGCGGACCAGACCAATAGTCAGGCCAATCTGGTGGCTGAAGGCTCGCAGGAGGCCAGCGCCAACGTGCAGACAGTCGCCGCCGCCACCGAGGAACTGTCGGTCTCGATCAAGGAGATCGCCAGCCAGGTGGCCAAGTCCACGACCATCGCCACGGACGCGGTACGCACGGCGGACGCGGCCAACGTCCAGATCATGGGCCTGACCACGGCGGCCGAGAAGATCGGCAACGTGGTGGAGCTGATCTCCTCCATCGCCGGGCAGACCAACCTGCTGGCACTGAACGCCACCATCGAGGCGGCGCGGGCGGGTGATGCCGGCAAGGGCTTCGCCGTCGTGGCGTCGGAAGTGAAAAGCCTGGCCAACCAGACGGCCAAGGCGACCGACGAGATCGCCCAGCAAATCGCCAACATGCAGCAGGTGGCGCGGGAATCCGCGACCACCATCCAAGGCGTGGGCCGGGTGATCGAGGAAATGCGCAGCATCACCACAGGCATCGCCTCGGCGGTGGAGGAGCAGAACGCGGCCACGGCCGAAATCGCCCGCAACGTTCAACAGGCGGCCAGCGGAACGCAGGAAGTCACGGTCACCATCCAGGGCGTCACCCAGGCCGCCGCCGACACGCGGGAGGCGGCAAGCCAGGTGATGAAGGTCTCTGGCGAGATTTCCCACGAAACCGGGCGCCTGGGTCAGGCCGTCGACGGCTTCCTGGCCAAGATCCGGGCGGCGTGATGGGAGGCGGCATGTCCGGCCTTGAGCTCCGCCGAAAACGGATCCAAGGCCGGACCGCCCATTCCTGGCAACAGCGCCGTTTGCCTGGAGCGGCAGCGGCGTCAGTTCTTGCGGCGCTGTTCCGCCTCCCGCCAGGCGCTGTCCACATGCGTGGATGCCTCGCGGCCACGGTAAAGCAATGACACCTCGTGGCGATGATAGATGCTGTCCTGTTGCCGCACAGCCGACAGCCAGTTGAACGATCCTTCGACGATCCATTGATCATCTACCGCCAATGTTTTGTTGTGCGCGCCCGTCAACGCCCAAAGTTCCACGCCGGCGGCCCCGAGCATCTCAAGCGCCTTCGCGGCACGGGGGTACAATTTTTGGCCGGCGCCACTATTCAAATCCGCGTCATAAGCGACAACAATCTTGGGCCCGCCCCGACGCGACGCCAGCAAAGGCGCAAGTCCATCCGCCTCGATCGCGGCATGCGATAAATAGGGGGAAATAACCAGGAGCCGCTCACGAACCTCGGTAATAGCCTGGCGTAGCGTAGAGCAATGGGTGGCTAGATCGCTCAAACGCTCCAGGTCTGACAATGGACGCGCGGCGATTCCACCCACAGGGTCGATATCGGCGATCTCATTCTCGGGCGCGGAGAATAGGTGGCGCGCCAAGAGGCCTGACGGCAGTGACGGCTGACTTGGGTTGAACAGTCGCAAATCGCCGAACACCAGGAAACTCTGCCGTGCGCGGGACACGGCGACATTGAGCATGTTGACACCGCGGTCGAAGAACAACCCCCCAGTCGTCCCGTCGTCGGCCCCATAGACAGGAGAGAATAGAACGATATCCCTTTCCGCCCCCTGAAGCGTATGCACCGTGCCCACCGTAATATCGTCCCCATCCAGGCCGGCAGCGCTCAGTGCCCGGCTCAGGATGGAAATCTGCGCCTTGAAGGGGGTAACAATGGCGACGATGGCACCCAGCACAGTCACACCATGCTGGTCCAGCAGTGCCTTACGGCGACGCTTCAGCCAATTAGCGATGACCATCGCCTCATCGGCATTGATCCGACTGAGACCAGAGCGCGAAGGACGGCCACGAACATGTGCATAGCCCAGTGGTGGCAGTGGATAAGGCGCGTCTTCACGCATGGGGCGAAGCCGACCGCGATATGCCAACTCGTTGCAATAAGCGATCACGGGCTTCCGGCAACGCCAATGCTCTTCCAGGAACAGCCCCTGGTGCGGCTTCGCCGAGAAGGTCGTGGCGGACTGGGCCATCGCCATCATCGACCCCTCTGACGCCAGCATGCCGGCGCCGCGCAGCGCATCGCCGTCCAATTGGAACAGCGCGAGATTCCCGCCGTCGATGTCTGCATTGACGCCCCAGACCGGTTCCAATTGCAAGGTGTCGCCAACCACCAAGGCCTTGCGCGCGAACGCGAAAAGGCAAGCACCGACCTGGGGGGGCACCTGGCCCGCCTCGTCAACGATCAGCAGGTCGATGAAACTAAACAATCGCCGGGTGTCACCGTTGTAATAGTCCAACAGCCGGGGCGCGGTGAACGCGGTGGAGACGAGGCAAGGGGTTAACTTGGCGAACCGGCGCCACCGGCGTTCGCACACATCCCGGCTTCGGCCCGTGAAAGTCTTGTCATTGCGCTCCAGCGCCTGGCCCACCTCGATGAGCCAGCGGCCTTCCCAATAGCGGCCAGCCAAGTGGAACAGCTCGGGCCGAACCTGCGTATCCAGTGCCGCATCGACGACTGAGGCACTGGCAAGCGCTGCTTCTGGTGGCAGAGTCGGCAACAAGTCGGCAACTGCGGCGACCCAGCAGTCCCAAGCGGAGAGTGCCGCCGTGTTGGCGGCCATAGCCGCGGTGACCAGCCGGATCCGCTCTGCGAGCCAACGCCGCAAAGATGTGGCGTCCAGAACAGTATCCCAATCCCAGGCGGGGTCCGCCAAGCCATGGACCTCGAGGTATCCATAAGCCCGCATCCACAGCCGGCGCTTGACCGGCGGCAACCATGAAAGAAGCGATTCGATCAGCGACCCCTCGACCAGGTGCACCGCGTGACCGCCATGCTGGCGTAATTCGTCCATTTGTCGGCGAAGGGTCGCCGCCTGCAGCCGCAACGCCTTGATGGCCTCAGCCGTCACCGCCCCATAGGCGCCCACCATCGCCTGGGCCGCTGCGCGCCGAGGTTCCAAGGCCTTGACCGCCTCGACTTTCGCGGTGAGGGCGGCGCGCAACGTCGCCACCGCCTCCGCCATGTTCGCAGGTGATTTGCCGGCCCATTGCGTAAACTGCGCGCGCCAATGGGGTTCGGCCCGATTAATATAGTCCTGGGTTTCCATCGCTCCTGGCAAGCCTGCCCATGGCTGGCCATTCTGCGGGCACCAAGCCGCCGCCAACCCCGTGCGCAACCCGTTTTTGACCTCACGTTGGGAGGGCAGGTAGAGCCCATATTGCGTTAGGTCCGGCAGCCAGCGGCGGACAAGGTGTGACCCCGATAGCGCATGCCCGTCCGGCAAGGCGGCCCGCTCAAAGCAATCCAATATATTGGTGATGGCCTTATTGTTGGTCGAGCTTGCCAAGATCACCGGTGGCTCACCCCCGTCAACCAGCGCGCTTTCCACCCAGATCGACGCCACGGCGCTCTGTATGAAAGTCGTTTTTCCGGTTCCAGGGGGACCATTCAATGCCAGGACGTCACCGTCAGCAAGGGCAAGAAAGGCGCCCAAGGCCTGCCGCTGGCTAGGATTTAGCGGAAAGGCGCCCCCCATTTCACCCAGGTGGCGGGCAGCGCGGGCTGTCTCGACATCCAGGCAATTGGTGATCTCACGCGGCGGCGGGGGTGCCGCCAGACGCGCAAGCAGAGGCGGCGCTTCTTCCGGGGTGTCTATCAGCACCTCATACACAGCGCGGATCGCGCTGGTCGTATCCACGGGCGGCTTGCCTAAGGCGACGAAGGCGGTCTGCTGATCAACGTAGCGATCCGGAACCCACGCCCCTGGCCGGCCACCGAATAGGCTGTCGCACATGGCCATGGCATAGCCCCAGACAGCGGCCCAGTCACTGCCAGCCTCGGGAGGGCGATTATTGTCGAGGTGGCTGTCCAGCGCCTCCACCGTGGTAAAGACGGGGACGGCGGAAGCCAATGGCATCATCACGGCCCGGTCCACCAACGGCGGGTCATTCGTCGGCTGCAGCAGCCCCTCCCGGTTCACGCGGCCATACAGCCAGAGGGGCACGCGGTAGCGCTTGAGAGTGCTGTAGCTGTCGGAATGGTCTTTCTCGGGCTCCAGCACCTGCGGCGCGATCACCACGGCCACAGTTTGCAGTTCTTTCTTTTCCTTATCCGAAAGCCCCGTCTCCGCCTTGTGCCAGATTTCCGTCAGCGCGTTACCGTCGATCCGACCCTGGGCCAGCGCTTCGCGGGAGCAAGCCAGAAGGTCAAGCGACTGCGGATCGATAAGCCGCAAACTATCCAGCAGCGCCGCGCGCCAATAGCGGAGAAGAGCAGGAAGCTGAAACGCCATGGCCGAACCGTTCAGAAAGTCGAAATCGTGCAGCCCCTGATAGCCTTTGCCCCGTCGGGCGCACAAGCAGATATGCCCTCAATACGAGTGTAGTCACGCCCTCAGGCAACCCGAAAGGGGGCAAATCATAGGTGCGGATTGTGACATCGCATCATCACCCAAACCGTTAGCGTTCCATCGCATCGTTCGATTTCCCAAATAGCTTCCTCCGCGTCAGGGTGCTTGCCGTGCGTATCGCTGACGCCTGCGGCGGCGGTGGACGGCGGGAGGAAAATCGAGAATAGGGGCCGAATGGTCCCCTGACCGGGTGCCACGGCGCCCATATCGTCCCCCGTGGTCCAGCCGGACACCCCAGGCCCAGCGCCCCTTTCGCGACCAGAGGCCAGGACCCCATGTTCGAATACTTCCCCAAGAATTACGTCTGGAACCTGTCGGTGGACATCGCCATCGAGTCCGGCGCCCAGATCGGCGAGATCGACGAGATGTGCCGGCCGCTGCGCGACTCCGCCGCGCGGGGCGAGGACGCGGGGACGGGCGAATTCCTGAAGCACTGGGTGGCCATGGCCGACAAGCTGGTGGACCTGGCCGCCGAGGATGAGGCCCGGGGCCGCAACTTCTCCGCCGGGACCAAGCTGCAGCGCGCGTCGCTCTATTACACGACGGCGGAGCGCATGCAGGGCCACGGCCATCCCGGCCGGGCCGACACCTATGCCAAGGCGCAGGACAGCTTCCGCCGCGCCATGGCGCTGGGCAAGGAGAACGCCGAGCGCATTGAGATCCCCTACCAGGGCGGCGTCATCGCCGGCCTGTACACCCGCGCGCCAGGCCCCGGCCGCAAGCCGGTGGTCGTCTATGTCAATGGCCTGGATAGCTGCAAGGAGCTGCTGTACTGGTCCCGCCTGCCGGAGGCGCTGTTGCGCCGGGGTGTTTCCACCCTGTGCATTGATCAGCCGGGTAGCGGTGAGGCCCTGCGCCTGCACAACCTGCCCGCCACCCACAAATCGGAGGAATGGGCGTCCAAGGTGGTGGACTGGCTGGAGACGCAGGAGGATGTCGACCCCAAACGGATCGGCCTCACCGGCATTTCCCTGGGCGGCTACTTCACCCCGCGCGCCGTGGCGTTCGAGCCGCGCTTCGCCCTGGGCGTCGTCTGGGGTGCGAACCACAATTGGGCCGAGGTGCAGCACAAGCGCTTGGCGCGCGAAGGCGAGAACCCCGTGCCCCATTACTGGGCCCATGTCAGCTGGGTGTTCGGCGCCAAGGACATGGACGACTTCTTCGCCAAGGCGGAGGGCATGAATTTGAATGGCGTGGTGGAACGCATCAAGGTGCCCTTCCTGGTCACTCATGGGCAGAACGACCGCCAGATCAGCCTGGACTACGCCCACCAGACCTATGACCAGCTGGTCAACAGCCCCAAGCGGGAGCTGAAAATCTTCACCCCGCGCGAGGGCGGCATCGAGCATGTGGGCGTGGACAACATGTCCTATGGCCGCGACTACATCGCCGACTGGATCGCCGAGACGTTTGGGGAACAGGTGGGCTGATGAAACTTGCCACCCTGCCCAACGGAACGCGCGACGGCCGCTTGGTCGTCGTCTCCCGTGACCTGCGCCGTGCCGCCTACGCCGACGGCATCGCCGCCACCCTGCAGGATGCCATCGAGCGCTGGGACGAGGTCGCCCCCGCGCTGCAGGCCCTGTATGAGGCGGTGAATATCGGCCGCGACACCTTCCCCTTCGACCCCGCCCAGGCCCTGGCGCCCCTGCCCCGCGCCTGGCAGTGGCTGGACGGTTCCGCCTATCTCAGCCATGGCGAGCTGATGGCCAAGGTGTTCAAGATCGAGAACGTCCAGGGGACGGAGCCCCTGATGTACCAGGGCGTCTCCGACCGTTTCCTGGCGGCGACCGAGGATGTGGCCCTGCCGTCGGAGGCGGACGGCATCGATTTCGAGGGGGAGTTCGGCGTCATCACCGGCGCCGTGCCCCTGGGCGTGACGGCGGAGCAGGCGTTGGCCCATGTGCGCCTGGTGGTGCAGATCAACGATTGGTCCCTGCGCGTGCTGGCACCGCGCGAGATGAAGACCGGCTTCGGCTGGGTACAGGCCAAGCCGCCCTGCAGCGTGGCCCCGGTGGCGGTGACGCCGGATGAGCTGGGGGACGCCTGGCGGGAGGGACGCGTGCACCGGCCGCTGGACGTCTGGTTCAACGGCGCCCGCTTCGGCGCGGCGGATGGGGGTGCCATGGCCTTCGGCTTCCACGAGCTGATCGCCCACGCAGCGCGCACGCGCGACCTGTGCGCCGGCACCATCATCGGCTCCGGTACCGTGTCCAACGACAGCTACCGCACCGTGGGGTCCAGCTGTATCGCGGAGCGGCGGGGCATCGAGATCCTGGACGAGGGAGAGCCCAAGACCCCCTTCATGCGCTATGGCGACCGGGTGCGCATGGAGGTGAAGCTGGCCGACGGCGCCAGCGTCTTCGGCGCCATCGACCAGCGGGTCGTGCCCGTAGTGCGCTGATCAGGGGGTGCCTTCACCCTGGCGCGGGTTGCGGGGATGCGCCCAAGGCCAACGGTAGGCGTCCTGCGGCTTGGCCGGGACGGGCGTATCCTCACGTACCAGGGGACGGTATCCGCCGCCCTGGTGCCCCAGGGCCGCCAGTTTCGCGGCCGTGTCGGCGCTGGGCATGAAGGCCTGGTCGGCCAGCGCATCCACCACCGGATAGACCGCCAGGCGTTGCAGCAGCGGGGAATTGCCCTGAACGGGTGTTCGGTGATCGGCCGTCAGCGGGCACGTGGACCCCTTGGGCAGGCTCAGCGTGCCGGAATTGGCCTGGAAGAAATAGCGCCCGGCCGTGGCCGGCGTGTGGGCGTAGAGGTCCGCCGCCATGCGCTGGTCATTCACGGTGTCGCCGTCATAGACCTGCCAGCCGCGCAGGATCCAGGACGGCAGGTGGGCGAGGTCATTGTCGCTGGTGCCATAGCTGTACCAGGGCGCCAGCATGAGGATAAAGCCGCCCCGGCTGCCCCAGCCCCGATCCACGAAGGCGCGGCTGGCCAGGAAGGGCACCGCCCCGCCGCCGAAGGAATGCCCGATGATGCCCACGCGGCTGAGGTCCATGGCCGCCCCCTCGGCCGCCACGGCCGCGGCAAAGCCATCCCACAATGCGCCATAGCGCTGGTCCTGCGTGGCGCCCAGGGTGGGATAGGGCGCGAAGACCACCACCGCCCCCCGGCTGACCAGGTGGCGGATCAGCCCTTCATAAAGGGTCCAGCGGTCGGCGCCAAAGCCATGGGCGAACAGGATCACCGGGCTGGGGCCGGGCGCCTGCGCCGGCAGAAAGACCTGCACCTCCCGCCCTGCGGCGGCACTCGGCACGGTATGCTGGACCAGGGCATAGGGACCATCGACCCCGGCCGGCATGCCCGGCGGCAGCACCGTGCCGTCGCAAGCCGCCGGCGCCGTGTGCTTATCCCCCCGCAGCGCCTTCACCCCCTGCCGCGCCGCAAAGAAGCAACCAGTGCACAAGGGCAGCAAGGCCGCCAGCACCACCCCCTGCGCCATCAATCGCCGTACCGCCATGTCAACCCTTCCCACCCCGTCACAGCCGGTGATACGGGCGCGGGGGTGTAAAGTTTTCGGGGACAAAAGCTCACCCTCAATTAAACTGGTCTTCCAACCAGTTTGAGACCCGCCATGGCCACCGTGGGCGCATTTGAAGCTAAAACCCATTTGGCTGCGCTGCTTGATAAGGTCGAAGCGGGCGAGGAAGTAATCATCACCCGCCACGGTCGTCCCGTCGCCAAACTCAGTCCTATCGATGGTGGCAAGGATATCGCCTCAGCGAAAGCGGCAGCGTCCGCGCTGACGACGCTGCGCCATTCCATTGCGGCGAAGGACCAAACGCCCTTCGCAATGGCTGAGTTGGATGAATACCGCCTTGAAGGCCGCCGATGACCCTATGGCGCAGGCCCTGGACGCGATCTCCAACCTCGCCCTACGCCTCTCCGTCATGATGCAATCCGTTTGGAACTGGCGTTGAGGTCGGGCCTGCCGCTCGCCACTTTGAGCACGGTGTTGCGGCAAGCAACGTCCGCCTGATGTTGCCGTAAGACCACCGTCGCCTCACTCCGCTGCCCCGCCCACACCCAGCTGCAACAGCACAGGGCCCGCCGCATCGGCGCCCAAGCGGTCATAGGGGTTGCGCAGGGGGCAGTCGCCCAGTGACAGGCAGCCGCAACCGATGCAGGTTTCCAACTGGTCGCGAAGCTGCATCAGGCTGTCGATACGCTGCTGCAGCATGTCCTTCCAGCCGCTTGACAGGCGGCGCCAATCGGCCTGGGTGGGGGTGCGCCCGTCCGGGATGGTGCCCAGGGCGGCATGGATGTCCGCCAGGGCGATGCCGGCGCGCTGAGCCACCCGGATGATGGCGATGCGGCGTAGCACCTCTCGCGGATAGCGGCGCTGGTTGCCGGTGCTGCGGCTGGCGGTTATCAAGCCTTTGGACTCGTAGAAATGCAGGGTGGAGACGGCGACGCCGGCGCGTCTCGCCACCTCCCCCACGGAAAGTTCACGTTTCAGCTTGGGCTGAGCGGGCATGGAGTGGACCTGAACCTGAACAATGGATGAGGTTTTATAGGGCCCACCGATAAACGGGGCAAGGATGCGACGACAGGACGGGCGCCACCGCCCGCCAGCAAGCGCCTTTCGCGTCTGCGGCATCTCGCCACCGCGTCAATTGTGCAGTATATTGCCCTTAAGGCATAATCACGGCGGTCAGAAACCATTCGTTGTAAGTATAACCTACATGATCCTGTAATATCGCCGCACCCATTTTGAAATCAAATCTTAATTTGCCGCACTGCGGTAGCGTGGCTATTACCCCAGCAATTTCGCAGCCCTGGGGGAAAGAAATGCAAATCCGTCACCTGTTGGCATCGGCCGCCGCCCTGGCGCTGATGACTGGCCTGACCCTGCCGGCCTCGGCGCAGCAGGCGCCCGACGCGGTCGCCGCCGACACCGATCAGATGCAGGAGGTCATCGTCACCTCGTCCCGCCGCTCCGCGTCGGAAATCGAACTGCCGACCCGCGAGATCCAGGCCATCATGCCCGGCGTGAATGCGGTGAAGGCCATCAACATGCTGCCCGGCGTCATTTTCCAGAACGCCGACCCGTGGGGCAACAACGAGCAGAACTCCTCGCTCTACATCCACGGCTTCAACGCCCAGCAGCTGGGCTACACCCTGGACGGCGTGCCGCTGGGCGACCAGTCCTACGGCAACTACAACGGCCTGTCGCCGCAGCGCGCGATCATCAGCGAGAACATCGGCCGCATCAGCCTGGCGTCGGGCGCCGGTGACCTCGGCACCGCCTCCACCAGCAACCTGGGCGGTACGCTGGCCGTGTTCTCCGATGACCCCAAGGCTGACGCCGGCGCGCAGGTGGAGCAGGTGTTCGGCAGCTACGACACCTTCCGCACCTTCGCCCGCATCGACACCGGCGACCTGGGCGGCGGTAACAGCGGCTACGTCTCCTTCGTGCGCCAGGACTCCCGCGCCTGGGATTTCAACGGCCAGCAGGGCGGCTACCAGGTCAACGGCAAGTTCGTGCACGCCGGTGACAAGGGCACGCTGAAGGCCTTCTTCGACTGGTCGGACAAGGTCGAGCCCAACGAGGACGCGACCTCCATCGCCGCCAACCAGGCCTACCAGCCCTATACCCGCCCCTTCCTGTACCCGGACCTGGCCAAGGCGCTGACCTACGTCGATGCCAAGGGCAACACCCCGGCGGCCCTGGGCGCCAACTATTCCAACTATTTCAGCGCGGCGCAGCGTACCGACTACCTGGGCTACGTCAGCTATGACTACCAGTTCAGCGACGATCTGGTCTGGCACAACCAAGTCTACTATCACCATGACGACGGCCGCGGCATCGTGGCCCTGCCGATCAGCGGCGCCGCCTCGGTGTTCAACGTCTACTACCCGGGCCAGAACCTGAAGACCATCCTGGGCAACACCGGCTACGGCGTGCGCACCACCGAGTACACCATCGACCGCGAAGGCGTGCGTTCCAACGCCACCTACACCCTGGGCGACCACCAGATCGAAGGTGGGGTGTGGTGGGAGCATAACGAGACCACCACCGCCCGGCGCTGGTATCAGCTGTCGCTGACCAACCCGCTGACGCCCTATGACGTGCCGGACAACGCGCTGTTCACCCAGGTGGAAAGCAAGATCACCAACGACGTGATCCAGCCCTACCTGCAGGACCAGTGGCAGGTGCTGCCGACCGTGAAGCTGCAGGCCGGCTTCAAGGCCAGCCTGCAGTTCGCCGACGGCAAGATGCCGGTGCAGCCGCTGTCCGGTTCCTACAGCGGCACCACCGTGAACCTGCCGCAGGGCCAAATCGACACCAAGGAAGGCTTCCTGCCGCAGGTCGGCGCCTTGTGGGACATCACCAGCAACGACCAGCTTTTCTTCAACATCCAGAAGAACCTGCGCCAGTACATCACCTATGGCCTGGGCGGCGCCTCGCCATGGAGCCTGGGCAGCCAGGCGGCCTTCGACCTGTTCAAGCGGACCGGCAACCCCGAAACCTCGTGGACGTATGAGGCCGGCTGGCGCGGCGACCACCCGGTGGACCTGGGCTTCATCACCGGCATCGGTGGCCAGATCAACTACTACCACGTCGATTTCAGCAATCGTCAGCTGCTGATCAGCCCGAACGCCACCCTCACCAGCTTCGTGGGCGGCGTCGGCATCCTGCAGAACGTGGGTAGCGTCACCACCGACGGCGTCGACGTGGCCGCCACCGTGCACCTGGGCGACCACTTCTCGGTCTACGATGCCCTGTCCTACAACCACTCCCAGTACGACCAGAACTATGTCAGCGGCGCCAGCACCGTGCAAACCGCCGGCAAGCTGATCCCCGGCGATCCGGAATGGATGAACCGCTTCATCGTCAGCAGCAACTACGGCGCCTTCGGCGCCAAGGTCAGCGGCGAGTACTACGGCAAGCGCTACGCCACCTACACCAACGACCTGTGGGTCCCTTCCTACTGGCAGTTCAACCTGGAAGCCAGCTACGACCTGGGCGCGATCGCCCCAGGCGTGAAGTCGTCCTCCATCGCGCTGAACGTCACCAACCTGATGGACAAGAAGGCGGCCAGCACCATCACCGTGGGCTCGGCCTCCGGCACCTACGCCATCTACCCGCTGGCCCCGCGCCAGTTCTTCGTCACCCTGAAGGCCGGGTTCTAAGCCCGCCGTCTCAGCGGCTTTGACGCGAGGGGCTGGCACGTCCGCGTGCCGGCCCTTTCCTTTACGCCTTGTATCCTTGACACCTTTTTATAAGAAAACACCGCCGAACAGGGCCCGGTACCGGGCGGACGGCCGCCGCGCCTTGACGCCCGTCCCGGCGCTAACCTAGGGTGATCGCTGAGCGTTTCGGTCCCACGTCATGCCCGGTCCGGGCTGGCCCGATGCCCGTGTGACCACGGGGACGTCCGTGGCCGTCACACGCTCCTTCCCTTCAGGAATCCTCATGGGATCGCGTGCGCCTGGGCGCATGCGCGGCGGTTCATGTCCGGGTCGGGCATGGGCGGAAAGCGGTTGGCGTGGCGGAGATGCGTGACATGGACAGCGACACCTGGGATGCCGGCCACATGGGCTGCGGCGAGTTGGTGATGCTGCTGCGCGTCCGGCTGAAAGCCATGCCCGGCGCCGTGCTGCGCGTCATCGCCCATGACGGCGGCGCGCCAGAGGATCTGCCGGCCTGGTGCCGCATGACCCGCAATACGCTGATCCGCCACGACCCCGCCACCCACAGCTTCTGGATCCGCTCCCGGCCCGATTGGCCGTGAGCCCCCCTTCACCGGAGAGTAACCATGCCTGGAAAATTCGTCGTTTCCCTAAGCTGCGCCAAGAACGACACCGACAAGGCCACCGTGGCCTTCGTCATCGCCAACGCCGCCGTGGCGTCCGACAAGGAGACGGTGGTGTTCCTGTCCATCGAGGGCACGCGCCTGTCCCAGGCGGGCTATGCCGACGACATCCATGAGGAAGGCTTCGCCCCCCTGAGGGAGCTGATCGCCAACTTCGCCGCCGCCGGCGGCACCATCTATGTCTGCTCCCCCTGCTTCAAGAAGCGCGGCCTGGACGAGGGCAAGCTGGTCCCCGGCGCCAAGATCGTGGGCGGCGCCAAGCTGGTGGAGTTCATGAGCGACGGCGCCCCCAGCGTCAGCTACTGACCCCGGGGACAAGGATACGCACATGGATCGCAGGACGTTCATCGCCAGGGGCATCGTCACGGGCACCGGCCTGGCCGCCGCCGCCCTGGCCACGCCGGCCCTGGCGCAGGCCCGCAAGACCTTGCGCTTCGGCATCGGGCCGCTGCTGCCCTCGCCGGAGGACACCAAGAAGGCCTACATGCCGCTGTTCGCCCACCTGGCCAAGGAACTGGGCGTGGATTTCGAGCTGGTGGCCACCACCGATTGGGCCGGCATGGCCGTGGCCATGGGCTCGGGCCAGCTGGACCTGGCCTGGATGGGGCCCTGGGGCTACATCATCGCCAACAACGCCACCGGCTGCCAGGCGGTGGCCACGGTCAAGTATGACGAGAAGCCCACCTACCTGGGCGTCATCATCGCCCGGCCGGACCTGAAGGTCGCCAAGTTCCCGGACGACACCAAGGGCATGACCATCTCCTTCGCCGACGTGGGCTCCACCTCCGGCTGGCTGATCCCCAGCTACTACGCCAAGGAGGTCTGGAAGATCGATCCCAAGACCTTCTGGACCTACACGGAAGGCGCGACCCACGCCGCCAACGAGATTTCCGTAAGCTCCGGCCAGGTGGATTTGGCGACCGACTTTGACCGCAACCGCAACGCCATGATCGCCAGCGGCAAGGTGAAGGAGGACGCGAACAAGATCGTCTGGACCTCCGACCCCCTGCCCAACGACGCCATCGTCCTGCCGGCCAACGCCCCAGCCGGCATGGGCGACCAGGTGCGCAAGATCCTGACCGCCATCACGGTGGACCAGGCCAAGGCCCTGCTGCCCAACCGCTACACGGGCTTCGTGGCCGCCACCCATGCCTCTTACGACATGATCGAGAAGGCGGGGCTGGCGCTGGGGAAGATCAAGGCCAAGGCTTGAGATCGGACAGGTTGATGACCAGCGGGGCGGAACAGGCGCTACGGCGCATGGAGGCGGCGGACCGGGGGTTCACGGCCCGCCGCTTGCGCTTGTGGGTGATCTGCGCCGCCTTGCTGGCCTTCTACGCCATATCCTGGCGGTTGGCAGGCATCGACCTGCACAAGCTGGCGGTGGGCCTGCCCAAGCTGGGCCGCTGGCTGGCCACGGCCTGGCCGCCTGACCTGCATGAGCTGCCCTTGTTCGCGCTGCGCACAGCCGAGACCGTGGCCATGGCCGCCATCGGCACCACACTGGCAGTGCTGCTGGCCCTGCCCATGGCCATCCTGGCCAGCCGCCCCTTGACGCCCTGGCCACGGCTGTACCATCCGGCGCGCTGGTTCCTGAACACGTTGCGCGGCATCGACAGCTTCGTCTTCGCCCTGCTGTTCGTGGCGGCGGTGGGCCTGGGGCCCTTCGCCGGCGTGCTGGGAATCGCCCTGCATACCTGGGGCAGCGCCGCCAAGCAGTTCGCCGACCATCTGGAAAGCGCCAATCTGGGCCCATTGGAGGCCGTGCGCACCACCGGTGCCGGCCGGCTGACGGCCATCCTTTACGCCCTGGTGCCCGACGTGGCGCCGGTCATGCTGTCCACCGCCCTGTTCTGGTGGGAGTTCAATGTCCGCGCCTCCACCGTGCTGGGCGTCGTGGGCGCCGGCGGCATCGGCCAGGAATTGAAGAACAGCATGGATCTGCTGGATTTCCCCCGCCTGGTCACCATCATCGCCGTCATCCTGGTGGTGGTTACGGCCCTGGACCAGTTTTCCGGCTGGCTGCGCCGGAGGCTGGCGTGATGGACGCGCCGCTTCCCCGTGTTGACGTCGATCCCGCGGAACCGTTGATGCGCGCGGACGGCCTGGCCAAAGCCTTCAACGGCCATACCGCCCTGGCGGATGTCAGCTTCAGCGTGCGCGCGGGTGAAGTGGTGGCCGTGCTGGGCCCCAGCGGCGCGGGCAAGACCACCCTGTTCCGCTGCCTGGCCGGCCTGGCCCCACCCGATGCGGGGTCCGTGCGGGTGGGGGGGCAGGACATAGCGCGGGCCGCCGGCCGCGACCGGTGGCGCCTGGCGCGCGACGTGGCCGTGGTGTTCCAGCAGTTCAACCTGGTGGGCCGGCTGACGGCCCTGGACAATGTGCTGGCCGGCCGGCTGGGCCATGTGCCGGCCTGGCGCGGCTGGTCACACCGCTTCGATCGCGCCGACCGCCTGCTGGCCCTGGAGTGCCTGGACCGCGTCGGCCTGCTGGCCAAGGCGGGACAGCGGGCGGACACCCTCTCCGGCGGCCAGCAGCAGCGCGTGGCCATCGCGCGGGCGCTGGCCCAGCGCCCGCGCCTCATCGTCGCCGACGAGCCGGTGGCCAGCCTGGACCCCGCCACGGCCGCCGGAGTGCTGGACCTGTTGCGCGACATCGCGCGCGACGCCCAAGGCAACGATGGCGGCGTTGGCGTGGTATGCAGCCTGCATCAGGTGGACCTGGCCCGCGCCGCCGCTGACCGCATCATCGGCCTGGCCGGTGGCCGGGTGATGGCGGACCTGCCCGCCAGTCTTTTCGACGCCGCCGCCGCCGCGCGTCTCTATGGCAATTGATCGGACAGCTTCCCCATGGACCCCATCGCCCGCCACGCCCACAGCCCGGACGTCTCCTTCGACGGGGGGGAGCTTGACTGCGGCAACGGCCTGCTGCTGCTGATCCGCAAGCATATCGACCCGCTGCCGCGTGGCGGCCTGCTGGAGATCCTGTCGTCCGAGGTGTCGGTGGACGAGGATTTGCCGGCCTGGTGCCGCATGACCCGCAACGAACTGGTGTCCTGGACCAAGACGGGACGCCAGCGCAGCTTCCTGGTGTGCAAGGGCGCCCTGGCGGAACGGACGGCGGCATCCCCCAAGCCGGCGGCACCGATGGTCACAGCGCCCGTCACCCCCGCCCGGCGGCGCGAGCCGGTGGCGGCGCCACTCCTGCCGGAGTTAGCGGTCATGGGCATCGGATCCTGGCCGCGGCCGCGGTGGATGACCGAGGCCATGCATGCCTATGTCGAGGGCCGTTTGCCGGAGCAGGCCTTCCATGAGACCGCCGACGACGCCGTGCGGCTGGCGATCGCCGCCCAGGAAAAGGCGGGCGTGGATGTGGTGACGGATGGGGAGCAGCGGCGTGACAGCTATGCCAGCTTCGTCGCCAGCCGGCTGGACAACTGCCAGCTCATTCCCCTGACCGACCTGCTGCCCCTGGTGGACGATCCCGAAGAGTTCGAGGCGGAACTGCGGGCCCTGGACATTCCAGCGGGCGAGGTGCGCCATCCAGCGGTGTTCGGACCGCTGGTCCGTTCCCGCCCCCTGGTGGCGCACGAGGTGGACTTCGCCCGCACGGTCACGGCCAAGCCAGTGAAGGTGGCCCTGCCCGGCCCCTATCTGCTGACCCGCACCATGTGGATGGAATGCATTTCCGACCAAGCCTATGCCAGCCGCGAGGCCCTGGCCCAGGACATCGTGCGGGTGCTGCGGGAAGAACTGGCGGAGGTACTGGACGCCGGGGCCACGCTGGTCCAATTCGATGAGCCGGTGCTGTCGGAAGTGGTGTTCGCCGGTGCCAAGAACAAACGCAGCTTCATGTGCGGCGCGCTCTCGGAATCGCTGGGGCCCGACCATGAGCTGGGTTTCGCCCGCGACCTGCTGAACGCCGTCCTGGCCGGCTTCCCCCGCGAGCGTACCGCCCTGCACGTCTGCCGGGGCAACTGGACGCCGGACGAAAGCGTGGCCCTGTCCGGCAGCTACGCCCCCCTGGTCGCCACCCTGGCCCAGGTGAGGGTCGGCGCCTATCTGCTGGAGATGTGCACACCCCGCGCCGGGGAAATGGAAATCCTGCAGGCCCTGCCGCAGGACGCCCGCGTGGGGGTCGGCGTGGTCAATCAGAAGCACGCGGCGGTGGAGGATGCGGACGCGGTGGCGGCCCGCATCGGGCACGCCATCGACCTGTTCGGGCGGCAACGGGTGCTGCTGCACCCCGATTGCGGCTTCGCCACCTTCGCCGACAACCCCATCTGCGCCGGCGGCACGGCGCAGGACAAGCTGGCCGCCATCGCGCGCGGGGCGGCGCGCTTCCGCTGACGGCCCGTCACCGCGAACCTGGAACCGGACCGTCCAATTACCTACATTGTTCCGGATCGTGTGAAAACCGGTGGGTTCCATGGACAAGTTGCAGGCGATGCAGGTGTTCACCCGCATCGTGGAAGTGAACAGTTTCTCCAAGGCGGCGGACACGCTGGGCCTGCCCCGCGCGTCCGTCACCACCATCATCCAGAACCTGGAAGGTTTCCTGGGCGTGCGCCTGCTGCAGCGGACGACGCGGCGCCTGAGCCTGACCCCCGACGGCGCCGCCTATTACGAGCGCGCCGTCCGCATCCTGTCCGACATCGACGAGGCGGAGTCCTCCTTCGCCAACATGAAGAAGAACCCGCGCGGCAAGCTGCGCGTGGACATGCCGGGCGCCATCGGCCGGCTGCTGATCATCCCGCGCGTCCATGAATTCCGCCGGCAATATCCCGACATCGACCTGATGATCGGCATGGGCGACCGGCCGGTGGACCTGGTGCAGGACGGCGTGGACTGCGTGGTGCGCGTCGGCCATCTGCAGGACAGCAGCCTGATCGCGCGGCGCGTGGGCGTATTCCAGGGCGTGACCTGCGCCAGCCCGGCCTACATCGCCGCCTACGGTGTGCCCGAAACGCTGGAGGATCTGGAGCGGCACCAGGCCGTGAACTATTTCCACAGCCGCACCGGCAAGATCATCGACCTGTCCTTCATTGTGGAGGGCGAGGTGCAGGAGGTGAAGGCCGCCGGCCCGGTGGCCGTGAACGACGCCGACGCCTATCTCACCTGCGGATTGGAGGGGCTGGGCATCATCCAGCCGCCCTATTTCATGGCCA
Organism: Nitrospirillum amazonense; assembly: GCF_007828035.1. Taxonomy (GTDB): domain Bacteria; phylum Pseudomonadota; class Alphaproteobacteria; order Azospirillales; family Azospirillaceae; genus Nitrospirillum; species Nitrospirillum amazonense. The sequence continues at coordinate 80,796 of NZ_VITV01000011.1, forward strand.
AGCCCTACCTGCTGTCCGGCCAGCTGAAGGAACTGCTGCCCCGGTGGAAGCCTGAGCCCATGCCCATCTCCGCCGTCTATCCCCATAACCGCCACCTGTCGCCCAAGGTGCGGGTGTTCGTGGACTGGGTGGCCGACCTGTTCGACAGCTGCCCCCTGTTCAACGGCCAGGCCACCCTCTGCCCCGAAAAGCCCCCAGCCCCGGTCACGGTCGACGTGGAGGATGAGGAGAAGTGCCTGATCTGCGCCTGACCTTCCATGGGGCTACGCCCTTGGGACAGGCATTGCCAGCCCCGCACGCCGATCTACCCTAACTGGCAAAGGGAATAGATCGGTGCGGAGAAAGGTATGAGTGCCACGTTAGCTATCGGTCCCGGCGACGCCAAGATTGCCACTGTCGCCAAGAGCGTGTGGGACCAGGCCAAGGGCAAGCCCTGCACCTGGGAAGGCCACACGACGAACGGCTTCGATTGCTCCGGCTTCACGATGTACGTGCTGCAGCAGGCGTATCCGTCCCGGGGCCTCACCTTCATGACCGCCAACAGCATCTTCAGCAGCCCCAATTTCATTGCGGTAACGGGCACCCCGGAGGTCGGCGATCTCATTTGCTTCCGCAAGGGCCCGGAGATTCCATACGATCATGTCGGCATCGTTTACGACACTACGCACTGGATCGGATCGCAATCATCGACCGGCGTAGCCCTCGTGTCGCTGGATGACTTCTTTTGGTCAAAGAAACCGCATTTCTTCATCAGGCTGGTGAAAGCCATCAGTTGAGGTCACCGTCCATGAAGTCGATCCCTGCGTTGAGCGTCCTCCTGTCCCTGTCGCTAGGCTTGCCAGCGGGAGCTCAGCCGGCGGGGGCCCAGCCGGCTGCACCGTTCTGGCAGAAGACCTGGACCGTCACCGCCATCGAGGGGGCGACCACCCAGGATCGGGCACTCCTGTCATCCGCCATTGGCCTGCAGGTCGTCATGAAGGCCGACGCGCTGACGGATCCCTTCGCCGAGGATTGTACACACGCCTTGAACTATGACGACATCAAGTCCCGGCCGGTCGCCGACCTCGGCCAACATTTCGGCGGCAGCTGGAAATGGCCAGCCTTTCCGCAGCCCCAGGCCACCTACGGCTGGATCCGCTGTGACGGGAGCAATGTCGGTGCCTTCGCCTTCGTTGATGCACAGAAGGCTTATTTGTTTTATGAAGCTGGTGCCGTTCTGGTCCTCAAGTAGGTCCAGCCCCGTAGCGGAGCCTCCTTCGCGGCATTGCGGCCCCCAATGCCCCGATTATACGGTTTTTTCTAAACAGACTATTCGCATTATCGCGTATTCCGCCTAGAGCGGCGTTCGCTATGATGGAACCGTTGCTGCAGTGCCGGTCACGGACCGGTAGGCGGCCCGGATCCAAGGGATGCTCCGAGGGTCCGCCCTTCGCGAAACCGCCCCGTTCGGGGCCCCAACCTAGTCTCGCGGCCTGATCGTCCTTTTCCATTGGAGAGGGGCGCGGACGCGTTGTCCCTGGCGTGACCCTTGGTCTTGGCAGCCATCGGTCGCGCCGCCCCTTGCCTGATGCCGGCGTCATTGCCGGAACCCGCGGCCGATACCGCCGCCCGCATCCGCGCCGATTTGACGGCGGGAAACGGGACGCGACCGCCGCAGTTCCTGGCGTATGCCTGGCGTCACCCGTTCGTGAGGAGTTCGTTCGATGGCCGCACCGACCTTTGATGTCCAGAACAGCCTGACGCTTCCCACATCACTGGTGGGGGAGGCGCCTGCCTCCAGCCACCTGCTGACCCCGGACGCTCGCATGACTTTGGCCGTCCTGGCGGCCATGGGCACCGGCCTGTCGCTGTTCGCCGGACTTGCGCTGTGCGACCTGTTGCCCTTCATCGGCGTCATGCTCCGGGGTTTCTGAGTACCGCCCTCTCCCTGACAATTCGCCCTATGCGTACCGCAGCGCACCGGCCGCGGTACGCGTCGCCGTCTCCGAATGGCGCGATTGTTCTGGCAATCCGAATTGTGTAGCAGCGAAACACTTATTTATTCGCCGCGGCACCCCTCATACAGTCCACCCTGTCATAAACCAGGAGGGACGCGCCCGCGTCCGTGTGAAATGTCCAGGCCATCGCGCCATAATCCCTGTGAAACAACCGCCAGCGGCCCGGATGAGGTGTCCGTGTGCGAGACGCGCATCCCGGGCTATGCCCAGGAGGTGACCTTGCGCCTGTACCGTCCGGCCGTGGCGCGCAAGACCCTGCGGCCCTCGCTGCCGGTCGTGCTGGTGTTCCACGGCGGCGGCTTCACCAAGGGCGGGCTGGACGATGCCGATCCGGCGGCGCGCTTCATCGCCACGCATACGCCGGCCTTCGTCATCTCCGTGGGCTATTCCCTGGCCCCGGCCCACCCCTTCCCCGCCGCCCCCGGCGACGCCTACCGCGCCGCCTTGTGGGCCACCGAACACGCCAAGGACTTCGGCGGCGCCGCCAACCGCCTGGGCGTGGCCGGGTACGACGCCGGCGGGCACATCGTCGCCTCGCTGACCTTCATCGCCCGTGACCAGGGCGACGTGCCGCTGAAGGCGCAGGTGCTGATCGGCCCCATGCTGGACCCCAGCCTGACCCGGGTGGGGGACGAGACGCTGCTGAGTTCGGACATCACCATCGCCGACTGCGCCAAGTGCTACCGCGCCTATCTGCCCGAAGCGGCGCAGCGCCTGCATCCCTATGCGGCGCCGCTGGAGTCCCGGCGCCTGGCCGGCCTGCCCCCGGCGCTGATCGTCACGGCCCAGAACGACGTGCTGCACGTCGAGGCCGAGAAGTACGCGGGTCAGCTGATCGGGGCCGGCGTGCCCACCGAGGTGACCCGTTTCCCCCGCGTTTCCCATGCCGACCTGGCCGCCAATCCCGCGGCTCTGGCGGCCATCGCCAACTTTCTCGGGCGTCGCCTGTAACGCCCCGCCAACGCCGTCTCAAGGAGTATCATTCATGTCCAACACGCGCACGAAGCTGGTGCTGGCGCTGGCCGCCGGCGTCGCCCTGGTCGCCATCGGCGGCTTTTTCCTGCACGGCCCCTCCGGCGCCCAGGCCGCCTCCACCCCTGCCGCCCCGCCGGCGGCCGAGGTGGATGTGGCCCCGGTGCTGGCCCGCACCGTCGTCGATTGGCAGAGCTATTCCGGTCGGCTGGAGGCTGTGGAGCATGTGGACATCCGTCCGCAGATCTCCGGCCCCATCGTGGCCGTGAACTTCAAGAACGGCGCCCTGGTGAAGAAGGGCGACCTGCTGTTCACCATCGACCCCCGGCCCTTCCAGGCGGAGGTTGACCGGGCCGAGGCGGCGCTGGCGTCGGCGCAGTCGCGCCTGCGCTTCGCCACCACGGACCTGGAGCGCGCCCGCAAGCTGATCACCAGCAACGCCATCCCCCAGCGGGACCTGGACGATCGCGAGAACACCGCCCGCACCGCCGCCGCCGACGTGAAGGCAGCCGAGGCGGCGCTGGAGGTGGCGCGCCTGAACCTCAGCTACACCCGCGTGGTGGCCCCCGTCGACGGCCGCGTTTCCCGGGCGGAGATCACGGTGGGCAACATCGTGGCCGCCGGTGCCGCCAGCGTGCCCCTGACCACGCTGGTCTCCGTCTCGCCCATCTACGCCTCCTTCGACGTGGATGAGCAGACCTACCTGCGCTACATCGCCAGCGTGAAGGATGGCACCGCGCCGGTGCAGCTGGGCCTCGCCACCGAGGACGGCTATTCCCGGACCGGCTCGGTGGAGCATGTGGACAACCACCTGGACACCGTGTCCGGCACCATCCGCGTGCGCGCCAAGTTCGACAACGCGGACGGCCTGCTGGTTCCCGGCCTGTATGCCCGCATCAAGGTCGGCGGCAGCAGCCCGCATGAGGCCCTGCTGGTGGACGACCGCGCCATCGGCACCGACCAGGACAAGAAGTACGTCCTGGTGGTCGGTGACGACAACAAGGTCGCCTACCGCGAGGTCGCCCTGGGCGGCATGCAGGACGGCCTGCGCGTCATCACCAAGGGCCTGAAGGCCGGGGAGCGCATCGTCGTCAACGGCGTGCAGTTCGCCCGCCCCGGCGACGCGGTGAAGCCCAAGAACGTCGCCATGGCGGGCGAGAACCCCGCCGCCCAGACCCGGCAGACCGCCGCCGGTTCCGCCCTGTGAGGCGTAACCCCCGAGGTGCCTGGATGAACGCCCGTTCCCTTAGAGAACAGCCATGAACATCTCCCGCTTCTTCATCGATAGGCCGATTTTCGCCGGCGTGCTGTCGGTGGCCATTTTCGTGGCCGGCCTGATATCCGTATTCCAATTGCCCATCTCGGAATATCCCGAGGTGGTGCCCGCCACCGTGGTGGTGCACGCCCAATACCCGGGCGCCAACCCCAAGGTCATCGCCGAAGCCGTCGCGGCGCCGCTGGAAGAGCAGATCAACGGCGTCGAGAACATGCTGTACATGCAGTCGCAGGCCAACAGCGACGGCAACCTGGCGGTGACGGTCACCTTCAAGCTGGGCACCAACCCCGACCTGGCCCAGCAGATGGTGCAGAACCGCGTCTCGCAGGCGCTGCCGCGCTTGCCGGAGGACGTGCAGCGCCTGGGTGTCACGACGATCAAGAGCTCCCCCACCCTGACCATGGTGGTGCACCTGATCTCGCCCAACGACCGCTATGACATGACCTACCTGCGCAACTATGCCGTCCTGAACGTGAAGGACCGGCTGGAGCGCATCCAGGGCGTGGGCCAGGTGCAGGTCTGGGGTTCGGGCGATTATTCCATGCGCGTCTGGCTGGACCCGCAGAAGGTGGCCCAGCGCAACCTGACCGCCGAGGACGTGGTGGCGGCCATCCGTGACCAGAACGTCCAGGTGGCGGCGGGCGTCATTGGCTCGTCCCCGTCGGTGAAGGGCGTGCCCCTGCAGCTGTCGGTGAACGCCCGCGGCCGTCTGAAGACGGAAGCGGAGTTCGGCGACATCATCCTGCAGACCACGGCCGATGGCGGCGTGACGTACTTGCGCGACGTGGCCCGCATCGAGCTGGCCGCCTCGGAATACGGCCTGCGGGCGCTGCTGGACAACAAGCCGGCCGTGGCCATGGCCATCAACCAGTCGCCGGGCGCCAACTCGCTGGCCATTTCCGACGAGGTCCGCAAGACCATGGCGGAACTGGCCACCGACATGCCCCCCGGCGTGGAATACCGCATCGTCTATGACCCGACGCAGTTCGTCCGCGCCAGCATCAACGCGGTGATCCACACCCTGCTGGAAGCCATCACCCTGGTGGTGATCGTGGTCATCGTCTTCCTGCAGACCTGGCGGGCGTCCATCATCCCGCTGCTGGCGGTGCCCGTCTCCATCGTCGGCACCTTCGCCCTGCTGCTGGCCTTCGGCTATTCCATCAACGCGCTATCGCTGTTCGGCATGGTGCTGGCCATCGGCATCGTGGTCGACGACGCCATCGTCGTGGTGGAAAACGTCGAGCGCAACATCGAGGCGGGGCTGTCGCCCAAGGAAGCGACCTACCAGGCCATGCGCGAGGTCAGCGGCCCCATCATAGCCATCGCCCTGACCCTGGTGGCCGTGTTCGTGCCGCTAGCGGCCATGAGCGGCCTGACCGGCCAGTTCTACAAGCAGTTCGCGATGACCATCGCGATCTCCACCGTCATCTCCGCCTTCAACTCGCTGACCATGTCCCCCGCCCTGGCGGCCCTGCTGCTGAAGGGTCACCATGACGGCCAGGATTGGCTGACGCGCGGCATGAACACCGTGCTGGGCCCCTTCTTCCGGGGCTTCAACAAGGTCTTCCACCGCGGGTCCCAGGCCTATGGCAACAGCGTGGGCGGCGTCATCCGGCACAAGGGCATCATGGTCGGCATTTATGTCGCCCTGCTGGGTGCCACCGTCTTCCTGGGCAACACCGTGCCCGGCGGCTTTGTGCCCGCCCAGGACAAGGAATACCTGGTGACCTTCGCCCAGCTGCCCAACGGCGCCTCGCTGGACCGCACGGAGGAGGTCATCCGCAAGATGTCGGAGATCGCGATGAAGCAGCCGGGCGTGACCCATGCGGTCTCGTTCCCCGGGCTGTCGGTCAACGGCTTCACCAACAGCTCCAGCGCCGGCATCGTCTTCGTCCCGCTGGAACATTACGACGATCGTCCCGGCCACATCTCGGCCGCCGAGATCGCCGCCAACCTGCGCAAGGAATACGCGGGCATCAAGGACGCCTACATCGCCGTCTTCCCGCCCCCGCCCGTCATGGGCCTGGGCACCCTGGGCGGTTTCAAGCTGCAGCTTGAGGATACCGGCGCCCTGGGGTACGAGGCCATGGCCAAGGCCTCCAACGACTTCATCGCCAAGGCCATGAAGACGCCGGAGCTGGGGCCGACGTTCTCCAGCTACCAGATCAACGTTCCGCAGCTGAACGTGGACCTGGACCGGGTGAAGGCCAAGCAGTTGGGCGTGTCGGTCAACGACGTCTTCGACACCATGCAGATTTACCTGGGCTCGCTGTACGTCAACGACTTCAACAGCTTCGGCCGCGTCTACCAGGTGCGGGTGCAGGCGGACGCCCCCTTCCGCGCCCATGCCGACGACATCGGCCTGCTGAAGACCCGCAACGCTCAGGGCATGATGGTGCCGCTGTCGTCGCTGGTCAGCGTCAGCCCGACCTATGGTCCGGAAATGGTGGTGCGCTACAACGGCTACACCGCCGCCGACATCAACAGCGGCCCGGCCCCCGGCTATTCCACCAACCAGGCCCAGGCCGCCGCGGAGCGGATCGCGCATGAGGTCCTGCCCCGGGGGATCAAGCTGGAATGGACGGACCTGACTTACCAGCAGATCCTGGCCGGCAACTCCGCCCTGTGGGTGTTCCCCATCAGCGTGCTGCTGGTCTTCCTGGTGCTGGCCGCCCAGTACGAGAGCCTGACCCTGCCGCTGGCCATCCTGCTGATCGTGCCCATGAGCCTGATGTCGGCCCTGGCCGGCCTGTGGCTGACGGGCAGTGACAACAACATCTTCACCCAGATCGGCTTCATGGTGCTGGTGGGCTTGTCGGCCAAGAACGCCATCCTGATCGTGGAGTTCGCCCGTGAACTGGAAATCCACGGCAAGACCCCCGTCCAGGCCGCGATCGAGGCCAGCCGCCTGCGTCTGCGTCCCATCCTGATGACCTCCATCGCCTTCATCATGGGTGTGGTGCCCCTGGTGATGTCGACGGGGCCGGGTGCGGAAATGCGCCATGCCATGGGCGTCGCCGTGTTCTTCGGCATGCTGGGCGTGACCTTCTTCGGCCTGGGCCTGACGCCGGTGTTCTACGTCCTGCTGCGCAAGCTGGCGGGCGGCAAGCTGATCACGCATGAGAAGCTGGATCAGCCGGCCATCGGCAGCCACGCGGCGCAGCACGCCGCCGAGTGATCGCACCCGCCGCCTTCCTCTCCCCCCCTACAGGCGGCGGTTACGATGCGGCCCAGGTCCTTCACCGGACCTGGGCCGTTTTCTTATCGGCACGCCTTTTGAGTGCCCGCGAGACTACTGGGGTCAAAAGGATAAGGGCCGAACAGATCAGCACCCCGGATATGAGCCAGCGGAAGAGAAGCGGCTTTTCGATGATCCGCATCGTGGTAACCGCGCCGACCATCCCGCAGATCGCCATGCCCACGAAGATGTTCTTGGACGCTCGTCGTGTCATGCCAGAACTCCCCACAACATTACCTCGAGCCACCGTGCCGTTTACGGTTCTCCGCGGCGATTCCCTGCGTCCCCATGAGCGGACACCGAGCGGTCAGACCATCGGTCACCGAAATATTACGGCCGGTCACGGCCTTGGCGCTGGCCGGCAGGCAGCCGCGCTTTTATGGTCACCATCATTTCTTCCCCAAAGGCTGGACCGGAAAGCGAACCATGATGCACGCGGCTGTCCAATCCTCCATCACCCCCAACTCTACCCCCACCGGCGCTGTGGCCGACGCCGCCGCCGTGCGCGGCCAGCTTAAGGCCTGGCTGGTGGAGCAGGCTTATCCCCTGTGGTGGGAGGTGGGGGCGGATCGGGTGAACGGCGGCTTCCATGAGAAGCTGGGCCTGGACGGCAAGCCGACCAACGACGCCCGCCGCGCCCGGGTGCAGGCCCGCCAGGTCTATTCCTATTCCGTCGCCGCCAAGTCCGGCTGGAACGGCCCGGTGCGCGAGGCGGCGGAGCACGGCCTGACCTTCTTCCTGAACCATTACCGCCGGCCCGACGGCCTGTTCCGCACCAAGGTGGCGCCGGACGGCACCGCCCTGGACGACACCGTGGTGCTGTACGACCAGGCCTTCGCCCTGTTCGCGCTCGCCGCCGCGCAGAACGCCACGCCGGAGAACCGCAGGGCGGAGGAGATGGCCGTGGCCCTGCGCCAGCGGCTGCTGGACACCCTGCACCACGCCCAAGGCGGGTTCGAGGAGAGCCATCCCCGCACCCTGCCGCTGCTGTCCAACCCGCACATGCACATGCTGGAGGCGTCGCTGGCCTGGATGGAGCAGGGCGGCGACAGCGGCTGGCGCGACCTGGCGGAAGAGATCGTGGGCCTGGCGCTCACCCGCTTCATCGACGACGACATGGGCGGGCTGAAGGAGTTCTTCGACGGCGACTGGCGGCCCCAGGCCGGCACGCCCGGCCGCATCGTCGAGCCGGGGCACCAGTTCGAATGGTCCTGGCTGATGCTGCGCTGGGCCGCCCTGACCGGCAACAAGGCGGCGTCCGACGCCGCCTGGCGCATGATCGCCGTGGGCGAAGGGCCGGGCGTGGACCCGGCGCGCGGGGTAGCCATGAACGCCCTGCTGGACGACCTGACCCCCCACGACCCCGTCGCCCGCCTGTGGCCGCAGACGGAACGCATCAAGTGCGCCGTGCTGGCCGCCCTGGCCACCCGCGACGACGCCGACCGCAGCGACACCTATTGGACCATGGCCGCCAACGGCGGGCGCGGCCTGATGAAATACTTCGACACGCCGGTGAAGGGCCTGTGGCGCGACCGCCTGAACCCGGACGGCACCTTCGCCGAAGAGGCAGCCCCCGCCAGCAGCTTCTACCACATCGTCTGCGCCATCCAGGAACTGGACCGGGCGTTGGCCGCCATTGGACACCCAGAGGCCGGCCAACCGGGCTGAAGGCCTTGTTCTGACGTCAGAACGGCCGTCTCCCGCATCCCAGCCTCGCAGGGAAGCTGCCTGAAAGGAATCGCCCCTGAAAAGGGCCCGTCAGGGCAGCCAGCCGGGGATGGCCTTCATCTCCGGCCGCCGGGCAAGCGTGGCCCAGGCAGCGGCCCAGCAGCAGCCGTGGTCCTGGCCGGGCACGGTGATGATGGAGGCGGACGCAGGCGTGGGCTGATGCGCCACGAAGGACTGGGCGATGGCGATGTCCACCACCTTGTCGTCGGCACCGACGAAATGAACCTGCGGGCGACCCGCCAGCTTGGCGGCGTCCGTGACGGGATCGACAGACTGCGACAGCGGCGTCAGATCCAGCGTCTTGGTCCACAGGCCGAAGTCCAGGTTGCCGGACACGGTGACCAGGCCGGCCACGTCGGCGCGCCGTTCCGCTAGCACCGCCGCCAAGCCACCGCCGCCGGAATAGCCCACCAGCACCAGACGCTGGGCATGGGCATCGGCCTTCAGCCGGTCCAGCGCCAGGCTGGCGCTGTCCACCACCTCGGGCGCCAGGCGGGCCTTGGTCCAGTAGCCCACCTGGCAGGTGCGCGGGCGGGTTTCCATGACGTACTGGCAGGGCCGGGCAAGATAGGCGACGGGCCCGGTGCCGGGATGGCCCATGGCCAGGCGCAGCGCCAGGGGATCGGTGGGCGTGGGATCCTGCGACGGTTCCCGCGCCGAGAGGTAGGCTAGGCCGTCGCCCTCGATATAGACGGTCAACACTTCGCCACCCGGTCCAGGCTTCACCGCCGTGGCCAAGTCGAAACTGCCCGCCGCGATGTAGTCCCAGTGCCAGCCGGCGCCCTGGGCCAGGGTGGGTCCCCGCTCCTGCCGGCCATGGATGCCGGAGCAGGCGGCCAAGCCGCCCGCCAGCACCAGAGCCATCAGGGCGCGGGCCCGCATACCCATCAGCCCTTCTTGGCCTTGAACTCCGCCAGCGCCTTGGCCACGCGATCGACCACTGGACCCCACTGCCCCCATTCCGTCTGGCGGAAGAGGCGGACGGACGGATACCAAGGCGTGTCGTCACGGTTCTGCAGCCAGCGCCAGTCCGGCAGCAGGGGTATCATGACCCAAGCCGGGCGGCCCAGCGCGCCGGCCAGGTGCACCGGCGAGCTGTCGATGGAGATCAGCAGATCGACTTCCATCAGGATGGCGGCCGTGTCCTCGAAATCCCGTATCTCGGGGCTGAGGCTGACGACGTGCTTGCCCAGCGCCGGCGGCGGGTTCAGCGCCTGCTCTTCCTTCGGACCCTTCTGCACGGAGAACAGGGTGACGCCGTCCTGCGCCAGCGGCGCCAGCATCTCCAGCCCCATGGACCGGTTGGCGTCGTTGAAATGGGTGGGACGGCCGGCCCAGAGGAAGGCCACCTTCAGGCCCTTGTAGGATTCCAGCCGCTTGCGCCAATGCTCCCGCCGGTCAGGCAGGGCCGACAGATACGGCATAGGCTCGCCGGGCAGCTGGCTGAGCTGCAGGCCCATGATCATGGGCAGGCTCATCATTTCGGCGTGCACATCGAAATAGGGGGGCAGTTCGCCGCGCAGGGTCAGGGCATCGAAACCCTTCATGCGGCGCGCCAGGCTGGCCGTCTCATGATTGATTTCCAGGACGACGTTGGCCTGGCTCTTCTCCTTCGCCCAAGCGACCATGCGCATGAACTGGAAGGTGTCGCCATAGCCTTGCTCATCATGGATCAGCAGGGTCTTGCCCGGGATGGGCCGGCCGTCCCAGCGCGGGCGCTGCACCTTGCGCTCGATGCGCGTGGTGTGCGCCAGGCTGTAGCGGTAGGCGTATTCACGCCAGCCACGATCGAACTCACCCAGCAGCAGCAGGGTTTCCGCCAAGTCGAAACGGGTGGACAGGTGCCCGGGCAGGGCATCCACCAGCATCTCCTGGATGGGCTTGGCCTCCAGCACCCGGCCCTGCACGCGCAGTGCCTGGGCCAGCAGAGCCCACAGGGTCACGGGGCCGGTACCACTGGCCAGCAGGGGCCGGACCATTGCCTCGACCTCGACACCCCGCCCCGCAATCAGCATGGGGCGGACCTGCTGCTCAAGTTCCTTCATGTCCATGACGGCAGGCCCTGTCAGCTGGCGGCCGGCTTGCGACGGCTGCGCGACGGCTTCGCCGCATCCTCGGCGGGGGCGGCGACAGGCTCAGCCACCGGGGCCTCGGCCTTCGCTTTTTTGGGTGCCGCCTTGGCCTTCGGCGCGGATGTCTCAGGCGCGGGCGCCTCGGCCACCGGCTCAGGCGCCTTTTCGGCCTTGGGCGCCGCCTTCTTCGCGGCGGGCTTCTTGGCCGGCGCGGCCGCCGGAGCGTCCATTGGGGCGTCCGGGGCGTTGGGGTCGACACCCAGCGCCGTCAGCAGCGGCGTCAGCTGGGCCACGAACGGCTTCCAGCGGCCTATGCTGCTGCGGAAGATGGGCTGGCGCACCTGGTTCAGGCTGGCGGTGCGGATGGTGCGCTGGGTCTTGTGGAAGTCCAGGACAGCGGAATCCCAGTTCAGTCCGATGGCCTCGATCAGGCGGCGGGATTGGCCTTCCTGGTCGTCCACGACGTCCTCGTACCGCACTTCAATGAAACGGTCGGAGGGCAGCACGGCGCGCCAATGGTCCATCAGCCGTTCATAGGCGCGGTAGAACTGCCCCAACTCCGCCAGGTCATACGTAAACAGCTGCTCACGGGTGAACAGCTTGGTGTAGCAGGACAGGCAAGTGTCCACCGGGTCGCGGCGCACATGGATGATGCGGGCGTCAGGCAGGGCCAGGTTGATCAGGCCGGCGAACAGGAAGTTGGACGGCATCTTGTCCACGACCTTGCGGCGACCGCCCGCCAGGGGGCGGATGAAGTCCAGGTAGCGCTGGCCCAGGCCGCCGGTGATCTCCGGCGTGAGGTGAGCGGCGATCTGGGGATACGGGCCCAACTGGTTCACCAAGTTGTTGAAGGCCGACAGCTCGCCAGCGGCGGCCACCTGGGGATGGCTGGCCAGGATCTGCTCGATCAGGGTGGTGCCGGAACGTGGCATGCCCAGCACGAACACCGCCTGGTCGCTGCCCGCCAGGCTGGACCTGGCCTTCTTGAAGGCATCGGCCGGGAAGGACGCCGCGATGTCGCCCATCCAGCGGCCGGTGGCGGCGGCATCATAGGCAAAGGTCGCGCGCTTCTGACGGTTGCCTTCGTTCAGGTAGCCGAAGGCGCGGTCGGCGTCGCCGATGTCCATCCACGCCTTGCCCAGGGCGAAGTTCAAGGCGGTGCGGTCGGTCTGCGACTGCACAGGGTCGGGACCGTACAGCAGCGCTTCCATCTTGGTCACGGCCGGGTCGCCGGCCTGGAAGCGGTGCAGGTCCGACATGTTGAACCATGCGGAAGCGGAGCGTGGGAACTGCGCCACCACCTGTTCGAAGGCGGCCTTGGCCTCGGCCTTGTCGCCGCGTTCCATCAGCAGGACGCCGCGGTTGATCAAGGCCTTTTCGGGGGCGAAGCCCAGGGTCTTGGACGCGCGATCGAAGGCGGCCAGCGCCTCGTCATGCTGCCCCAGGGCCTGCAGCACCTCGCCCAGGACGTTCTGCGCTTCGCCATTGTCGGCTTGCTGCGCCACGGCGCGGCGGGCGTCGGCCAAGGCTTCCTCCAGCCGCTCCAGATGGCGCAGGGCCGTGGCGCGCACGGTCAGGGCGCCGGCATGCAGCGGGGCGTAGCTCAGCAGCGCGTCGATCCAGCGCAGCGCGTCCTCATTGCGGTTGCGGCCCAGTTCCACCGCCGCCGCGTTGATGTAGGCGTCCGACAGGCGCGGGTTCAGGTCGATGGCCTTGCGCGCCGCGGCCAGGGCCTCGTCCGGGCGGCCCAGGTCGTTCAGCAGGTTGGCCAGGTTGCTCTGCGCCTCGGCATAGGCCGGGGCCAGGTTCAGGGCGTATTCGTAACGCTGGCGGGCTTGGTCCAGCCGGCCCATGCGCTTCAGCGTGTTGCCCAGGTTGTTGTGCGCCTCGGCATAATTGGGCTGCAGCGCCACCACTCGCTCCAGGCAGGTCAGGCTGTCTTCCAGCTTGCCGGCTTCCTGCAGGATGATGCCCAGGTTGTTCCAACCGGCCACCAGGGCGTTGTCCATGGTGACGGCGCGGCGGGCGGCCACCTCGGCCTCGGCCAGCAGGCCCCGCTGGCGCAGCATCTCACCCAGGTTGCTGAGGTAGACCGCCGGCACGCGCGGCGCCTGACAGGCGCGGCGCAGATGGTCGATCGCCAGGTCCAGATTGCCGTAGGCGTGGGCCATCAGCCCCATCAGGTGCAGGGCGTCCGACTGCCCCGGCCACAGCGCCAACACATGCTGGCACAACCGTTCGGCCTGGTCGGCCTGGCCGGCGTTCCAATGGGCGTGGGCCTGGCCCAGCGCCTGCTCAACGGTCATGGTGGTCTGCGGTTGAGTGTTCATGGCTTCACAGCGCTTTTCAGGAGTGGGTCAGGGCGGATGGCTTACGGGGTGCGCTTGGGCGGCGCCGGCAGGGCCTTCAGCGCCGCGGCCAGGCCGCTCAGCTGCACGGGGATGTCGACGGCGGCCTTGTCACCATTGATATAACGCACCGCCAGGACTTTGCCGCCGGTGAAGTGGTCCAACACCTTGCCGTCCTCAAGGTCGGCCGCGGCGACGCACCCGCCTTGCTGGCAGGCGTCGAAGGGCAGGGACAAGGGCTTGTCCTGGTCCACCACCAGGGTGATGCCCGGCTGCAGCAGGACGCCCAGGGGCGTCGCCAGGATCAGGCGCGGCTTGCCGTCGGGGCCGAGATAGCCCACGCGGACATGCAGCATCATGACGTTCTGTGGCGTGGCGATGGCAAACTGCTCGACATAGCAGATTTCGGCGCCGGCGTCGGTCTTGGCGCAGCTCTTGGACCACAGCGGGCCCGGCGCCTTGGTCACCTCGGGGCCTTTGCCGGCGGCCGGACCGTTGGCAGGGGCGGGAACGGCAGGGGCAGGAACGGACGTCGCCGGCGGGGGTGTCTTCACCGGCTCCGCCGCCACGGTGGCGGTGGCCACCCCGGTGTACGCCGCCAACACGCCGGCCGTCATCGCGACCAACGCCGCCCTCGCCACTATGCTCATCTCGGTACTCCGGCCCCTGCAAGTATGCGGTCTAACCGCTTATAGAATGAAATGGCGGCTTCCCGCCATGTCCTAACTATCGCCCACAGCCTATACGGAAGGACGATAAGGGACTAACCAACAGGGCGATAACAAGGTCAAGCTCTCAAAAGCTTTTTTTGCGCCATTTAGAGGGTGGGCGGCGGTGTCGGCGGTAGACCCGGGGAAATGGTCCCCCTACCTCTGATCAATTCTGATGAAAAATGAGCGACTGTCTGTAAATGGCAAGTGGCTTTTCACGCTTTGGCCAAATCTGTGCGAACCTGACGTCCAAGTGATTCGTTCACATCTCGGCTACATGCGCTGAGACGAACCTCCGCGCTGTCAAAACGCCCAGGTGGCACGCAGGATGCCGGCGTGCGTCTGATAATCCCGGCGGTATTCCCCGCTGTATTCCAGGCGCAAGCTGACGCTGTCGCCCTGGCGCAGGGTGGCGCCCACACCGATGGCGACACCGTCAGCGCTGACCTGGGCCGTGGTGCTGGCGAAAGCCACGCCGGCCAGCACGCCCGTGGTGGCGACGGGGCCGTTCAGGTAATCGTGCACCCAGGCCACGCGCAGTTCCGGCACCAGGGCGCCCAGCCCCGTATTGAATTGGGTGGCCATCGTCGCCCCCAGCTCTTGGGTGATGTTGCTGGTCACCAGCGCGTCCACTGCCAGGTCGGCCACGCCCGCGTCGTGTTCCTGGTATCCGTGGTTGGTCAGGCGCACGGCCCGCAGGCTGTATTGCGGCGTCAGGGTGAAGGTCTCCGTCAGCGGCAGGTCATAGCCCACCGTCAGCTTGCCCAGGTACTGCTCCCCCCCATAGTTGGCGTTGGCGCGCGCGCCCAGGAAATCGATCCAGCGGCGCTGGTCGTAATGGTTGTAGCCGAAGCTGACCTGGCCGGCGACGGACAGCCGCTGGTCGGCGATGTCCGGCCGCCAGACGCCGTAGGCCGTCAGTTGATAGCTGCCCGCCCGCGTCAGGCTGTTTGCCGATACCCCCTGACCCACGGCCGCGCTGTTCAGCCAGCTGAAAGCCAGGCCAGCCATCACCTGGTCATCGGCATACCAGTCCGCGCCCAGTACCAGACCGGCGCTGCTCGCGCGATACCCGGCCGCATCCGCGCTATTGGCGCGCAGGGCGCCACCGCCCAGGATTTCCCCCCAAATAGCACCCTGCTCTACGCCGGAACCGGCCGAGGCGCCGGTGCCAGCCATCAGGCCCGCCACCGTCTGCTGGTGCTGGCTGATGGCCGTGGTGGTGGGCGCCGTCATGGACAGGGTCATCTGCGGCGTCGTCTGGTTGGGCGCAAGCTGCGCCACCGCCAGCCGTTGCGCCGTGACCGGCAGGCCGGACAGGGGCGTCAGCACCGCCGCCTGGAAGGCCGCGGCCGCACCGCCGCCGCTGGCGGCGATGGCATCCAGCGCCGTGCCGGCCCCCATGGCCGCCCCACCCTGGGCCAGGCCCACCGCGGCATAGCGGGAACCAACGGGGGACGTCGGGTTGGTCGTGCCGCCACCGGTGCCCGTTCCACCCGTGTTTCCCGTTCCGCCATTCGTTCCCCCGGTGTCGGTCCCGCCCCCGGTCGACCCGCCGGTATTCCCGCCACCTGTACTCCCACCCGTGTTGCCGCCTGTATTGCCGCCCGTGTTCCCACCCGTACTGCCACCTGTATTGCCACCCGTGTTCCCACCCGTACTGCCGCCTGTATTGCCACCCGTGTTCCCGCCCGTGGTGCCAGTGCTGGCGGTGCTCAGGGTCAGCACCAGCTGGGTGTGGCCCCCGCTGGTCATGGTGGAACTTGTCACCGTGTAGCCGGCGGCTGCCAGGGACAGGGTACCGGTGTTGAGCCCACCACCCGCCGACACGATGGTGTAGCTACCGGCCGGCAGCGCCCCGCCGGCCGTGGGCTTCAGCGTCACCGATCCGCCGTCCAGGCTGGCGCTGCCGCTGATCACCAGGCTGCCGTAGCTGCTGGTGGAGGCGACACCGATCACCAGACCACCGCCCGTCTGGCTGTAACTGCCCGTGATGTTGATGGCACTGTTGACCAGCAGGGTGGCGCCGCTGTTGACCACGCCATGCGTGCCAACGTCCAGATGGTCGTTCAGCAGCAGCGTGCCGGAAATGAAGCGCACGTCGGCCAAGCGGCTGGTGATGGACCCCAGCCGCCCGCCTGCCCCGGTCAGCGTGCCGGGAGCATCGTCCGTGCCCCCGCTGACCACCAGGGGGTTGGCTGACTGGTTCACGATGTCACCGGCGATGATGCCGCTGTTGGCCAAGGTGCCCAGGGCGCCGGTGGCCGCGATATACAAGGCCGTGGCACCACCGGCGGTGTTGGTGAGCGTTCCGGAGATGTCCAGCTTGTCCAGACCGCCCCCGACATAGTCGTTGCCGGCCACGGCCAGCAGATCGGTACCGCTGGCGGCGCCTGTGGCCGACAGGCCGGCAACACCACTGGTGACCGTGGCACCCGCGTAGCTGGACCCCACCCCGCCGTGGATCAGGGTGACGCTGTCGCCCACCTGGTAATTGCCCCCGGCGTTCACCCCGGCGGAAACCACGCCGCCCGTCACCATGGCCGCATCGCTGACGCTCAGCACGTTGCCGGCGGCGGCCAGGGTGCCCGCCGCCTGGGTGTAGGCGCCGGTGATGGCCACGTCGCGGGACAGGGCGATGTTGGCGCCGCCGTTGACCACGGTGTGGCCAGCGGCGTCGATAACGTCGCCCAGGCTGAGGTCACCGGCGGCGAAGATCAGGTTGCTGAGGCTGTTGTGGATGATGCCGCCGGCGAGCGTCCCCACCGTGCCGCCACCGCCGCCCGTCACCACCAGGTCGTTGGCGCTGGCGTTCACCACATCTCCCAGGATGGCGCCGGTGTTCGCCAGGGTGCCCAGGCTGCCGGCCGGCGTTATCATCACCGCGGTGGCGGCCGACAACACCCCGCTGTTGGCCAGGGTGCCCAGGGTGCCGCCGATATAGTCGCTGACCAGCGTCAGCACCAGGTCGGATGCGGCCCCGCTGGTGGTTGTGCCAAGGGTGGCGGTGAAGCCGCTGGCCGCAGCGGTCAGGCCCGTGGCGGTCAGGCTGCCGGCCGCCACGATGGTGTAGCTGTCGCCCGCCAGCAGGTTGGATCCGGCCATCGCCGCCACGGCCACGGTGCCGCCCGTCAGGCTGGCCGCCCCGTTGACGACCAATCCACCCACGGAGGCCCCGCCGATGCCCGCCGCCAGGGTGCCGCCCGTCTGAACATAGTTGCCGGTCACGCTGACGATGCTGGCCAGCAGCACCGACGCCCCGCTGTTGACCAGCGTGTGTCCAGTCACGTCCACCGCGTCATTCAGCAGCAGGCTGCCGGTCGGCAGCACCACGTCGGCGCCGGTGCTGACGATGGCCCCTTGCGCGCCGGCCAGCCCCGTCAGGGTGCCCATGGCGCCACTGGGACCGCCATTGATGCTGAGCGCGTTGGGCGAGGCGTTGATGATCCGCCCCGCAATCACGCCGCTGTTGCCGACGGCGCCGATGCTGCCGCTGGTGTATAGCGCTGTCGCCCCGGTGATCAGGCCACTGTTGGTTACGGTGCCGATGGTGCCCGTGTTGTAGAGGCCGCGCGTCACGCCGCTGAGGGTACCTTGGTTGCTGAGCAGGCCGACGGCGCCGAGGTTGGCGACGCCCGCCACGGTGCCCACCAGGGCGCCGGTATTGCCGGCGGTGCCCACGCTGCCCGTGGCCGCGATGTGGACAGCCGTGGCGGCCGTGATCATACCGGCGTTCTCCAGCGCGGGCAGGGCACCGCCGACATAGTCGTTGGTGGCCGTGGCCACGAGGTCCACCCGCCCGCCGATGGTCATCGCCACCGCAGCCACCGACAGGCCGGTGACGCCGACGTCCACCGCCACGCCGCCATAGCGCGACGCCATGCCACCCGCAACCAAGGTGCCCGCGACCCCTCCCGCCATCCGGTTGGCGGTGGCGGACAGGCTGGCCGTCACCGTGCCGCCGCTCAGCAGCGCCGCTTCGGTCACCACCAGGGTGTTGCCGCCCAGCGCCAGAACGCCACCGGTCTGGCTGTAGCCGCCGGTGATGGTCAGCGTGCCGCCCAGCGCGACGGTGGCGCCGATGTTGGCCACCGTGTGTCCGGTGGCGTCGATGGCGTCGTTCAGCAGCAGGGCGCCACCGGCCAGGACCACATCGCCGCCGCTGCGCAGCAGTCCCGGGCCGCCCGCCAGGCCGGTCAGTGTGCCGATCGCCCCCCCGAGGCCACCGGCGATGGTCAGGGCATGGGTGGTGGCATTGACGATGGTGCCGGCGATCACCCCGCTGTTGACCACGGTGTCCAGCGTGCCGGCACCGTAGATCGCGTAGGCCGTCCCCTGCAGGGTGCCGCTGTTGTTCAGAGTGGCCAGGCTGCCGGTCGCCGCGATATGGACGGCCGTGACGGCCGCCAGCGTGCCGGTGTTGGCCAGTGAGCCCTGGGCATCGCCGATGTAATCATTGGCCGCCACCGCCAGCAGATCGGTTCCGCCCGCCCGGCCCGCCAAGGCAAGGCCCGCCACGCCGCTGGCGACGGTGACGCCGGCATAGCTGGATCCGGTGCCGCCCTGGACCAACGTACCCACGGTATCGCCCACCCGATAGGTGGCCGTGGGCGCGGGCGATGTCATGACCGTGCCGCCGCTGATCAGGGCGGCACCGCCGACCACCAGCCGGGCGGCGACGGTGGCCAGGTCCAGCCCGCCTTGCGCCTGGGCATAGGCCCCGGTGACACTGACCACCGTATCCAGCACCACGGTGGCACCGGCGTTCACCAGGGTGTGGCCGCCGACATCCACGCCATCGTTCAGCAGCAGGCGCCCGCCGCCCAGCACCACGTTGGCCAGCGTACTGGATACCATGGCCTGGCCGCCGTTGGTGCCGGTGTAGGTGCCGAGGACAGCCCCGCCCGCCAGCGTCAGGGGGGCCGACGACAGGTTCACGATATTGCCGATGATGGTGCCTTGGTTGATCAGCCCGGCCAGGGTGGCGCCGCTGTTCAACCGCAGGGCGGTGGGCCCGATGATGGTGCCGCTGTTGCTGACCGTCCCCGTGGTGCCTGAAAGATCGAACGCGAACTCCGTGCCGCTGATCAGCCCGCTGTTGGTCACCTGGCCCAGGCTGGCGGCGTTGGCGATGGCCTTGTAGCCGCTGATGGTGCCGCTGTTGTCCAGCACGGCCAGGGTGCCCTGGCCGTTATAGATGGCCTCCCCCCGGCTGCTGGTCAGGGTACCGCTGTTGCTGAGCGTGCCCACGGTGCCGGCGTTCACCAGGCCGTCGCTGCGCCCGATGATGGTGCCGCTGTTGATGACGCTGTCCAGCATGCCCGCATTGTCCAGGCCGGTGAGCAGGGCGTAGATGGTGGCGCCGTTGTCCACCTGGCCGATCCATCCCCGGTTGGTCAGGCCGGCCTGGGTGCCGCCGCTGAGGGTACCGGTGTTGACCAGTGTGGTGATGCTGCCATCGTTCCACAGGCCGGCCTGGCCGGCGATCAGGCCGCTGTTGTTAAACAGGCCGACGCCGCCCACGGTGTGGACATAGAGGGCGGTGCTGGCGGCGTTGATGATGCCCGCATTGTCCAGGCGGCCGACCGTGCCCTGGTTCATCAGGGCGATGACGGGCCCCTCGATGGTGCCGGTGTTGCCCAGGCGGCCCATTGTGCCGAGGTTGACCACGCCGCCGGAAAAGCCGCTGATGACCCCGCCATTGAGAAAGGTACCGATGCTGCCGGCGTTCAACAGGGCATGCTGTCCGAAACCGATGCCGTCGCCGATCCGCCCCTGGTTCACCAGCGTGCCGATGCTGCCGCCATTGTAAAAGGCCGTGGAATTCGCGCTTAGGCCGCCGCTAGCGGTGATGGTCAGGCTGGCGATGGTGCCTTCGTTGCGCAGCGCTGTGGCGGCGCCCTGGATCGTGCCGCTGTCGATCAGCGCGCCGATGCCGCCCTGGTTCAGCACGCCAAAGGTACCGGTCAGCGTGCCGTCATTGGTCAGGGTGGCGATGGTGCCGGTGTTGGCGATACCCGCCACCGTGCCGCCCGCCACGGTGGCCGTGCCGGTGATCAGCAAGGAGCCCAGCGTGCCAGCGTTGGCATAGCCGATGGTGGCCCCGGTGAGCGTGACATCCTGCGCCCGCGCCGCCCCCGCCGCCAGCGCGGCACCCAGCGCCAGCAAGGAGGACCCGCCCTTCAGCAGTCGCGCCGCCGTGCCCGTATTAAGCCCCATATGGCCCTCCCCGCCTTGATCTGGGCGCACCCTTGAGCGGGCGCCGCCCCTTTCAAGCGTGCCGGGGTTGGCCTTGGCCTGTGACCAAACGGTGACCAGCGGGCGCGAAACGGAGGGTGCTCAACAAACCTGCGTCTTTTCCATCACTTGTCCCTACCTGGGTATTTTGGACAGCGGCGGATGGGCAGGCCGGAATCCCCCGTCAAAACCCCACGGCCGCCGCCGCCATGACCTGGGCGAAGGGCCCGCCCAGCGTCAGGTTGTGGTGGTGGATGATGGCGCCCGCGGGCAGGGCCGGCGTGTCGATCGTCGTATGGGCGTCGCCGGCCAGCACGGCCTCGAAGCCCAAATCACGGGCGGCGCGGCAGGAGGCATCGACGCAATATTCCGTCTTCATGCCAGACAGCACCACGCGCCCGATGCCGTGGTCGCGCAGCAGGGCCGCCAGTTCCGTACCGGCGAACACGCTGGGCCGCGACTTGCGCACCACCAGGTCGCCGGCCTGGGGCGCCAGCTGTTCCACAAGCTGCCAATCGGCGGAGCCCGGGGCGGCGCGCGACCCTTCCGGGCCGTCATGCTGGACCAGGACCACCATGCCGCCGGCCTTGCGGGCGCGATCGGCCATGTCCTGGATGCGCACAACCACGCCGGCGCCGCCATGGGGCGGCACGGGGCCATGCACCAGGCCCACCTGCATGTCGAGAACGATGAGGGCGGAGGAGGAACGACGGGAGTGTTGGGGTCTCATGAGGGATCTCCGTTCGGGTTCTGGAACGGAGGCGCCTTTGGCCATCTCCCCCGTCCCGTTAGGGCGGGGGTTGCGGAACGACCTGGCTTTACGCCGACAAGCCCATCCCGCACCGCCCGCCGATGGCGGTGGTGGTGATGGTTTTGACAGTCAGGGCGAAGAAGGCGTTCATGGCCGGCACCATGCAGGGGGGTGAGGGCCGCAGTCAAGCCCCCTTATCCAACGTCCCTGCCCTCACCGGAAACGTGCCACCAACTCCGCCAGTCGTTCACAGTCGGCGGCCAAGTGGCGGTCGTTCAGGTTGGTGACGCCCAGCAGCAGGCCGGCTTCACATGCGCCTTCGGCCACGTACCAGGGCGACAGCGGCACCGGGGCCATGCCGAAGGCCAGGGCCTGGTTGGCGATGGCGATATCATTAGTGCCCGGGGGCAGCGACACCACCACCGACAGGCCGGCCGTGGCCCGCACCGGCAGCAGGCCCTCCAGGGCGCGCAGCAGCGCGGCCCGCCGGGCGGCGTAGAGCCGCTTCATCCGCCGCAGGTGGCGCAGGTAGTGCCCCTCCGCCAGGAAGGCGGCGACGGCCCGTTGCACCGGGGCCGCCGGCGCGGGCGACAGGCAGGCGGCCACGTCGCCGAAATGGCCGGCCAGGGCGGCCGGCACCACCAGGAAGCCAAGGCGCAGGGCCGGGCTGATGGTCTTGCTGAAGGTGCCGGCGTGCAGCACGCGGGCGTCGCCGCCCGCCGCGTGGTCCACCGCCGCCAGGGCCGGTGCTGCCCGACCGGCCAGTTGCAGCTCGCTCAGATAATCATCCTCCAGCACCCAGGCGCCGGCGTGGCGGGCCCAATCCAGCAGGGCGATGCGGCGGGCCAGCGACAGCGCCATGCCCAGGGGCGCCTGCTGCCCCGGCGTTACCACGGCCAGGGCGGCGTCACGGGCCGCAGCCACCCCGGCGGCCACGTCCAGCCCCTGGCCATCCACCGGCACGGGCACAGGCCGCATCCCGGCCAGCGTCAGGGCTGTGCGGGTCAGCGGGAAGCCCGGTTCCTCCATCCACGCCGCCCTGCCCTCCAGCCCCAGGGCGCGGACGACCAAGTTGAGGGCCCCGGCATAGCCGTTGGTCACCAGCACCTGGCCCGGCGCGCATTGGATCCCGCGGGCGATCGCGAGATAGGCGGCGATCGCGTGCCGCAGCTCGGGATGGCCGCGCGGGTCGGGATAGCCCACCGGCGCCTGGGCCGCCTTGCGCGCCGCCCGGGCCAGGGCGCGGGACCACTGGGTATAGGGGAAGGCGTCCTGGGCCGGGACGCCCATCTGGAAGGCCAGCGGCATGCCCTCGAAATCATGGAAGAAGGCCGCCATGGGCAAGGTCTCCGCCGGCGGCGGCACCGGCGGCAGGTCGGGCACCGGCCAGCGCGCCACCCGGGTGCCGGCCGCCCCCAAGCCCACCACCAGCTGCTCATCCATCAGTCTTTCATACGCCACCCGCACGGTGCCGCGCGCCACGCCCAGCTGGGCCGCCAGATCGCGCCAGGACGGCAGGCGGGCGCCGGCGGCTAGGCGGCCGCCCAGGATGGCCTGACGCAGGGCGCCGTGGATCTGGGCCGCCAGCGGCATCGCCGCCGTACGGTCCAGGACGATGGAAAGGTCGGTGTCCATGGACCATCATGGTACAGCCTTTTTGATAATTCTTGGTCCTGTTTCCTGATCCATGCCGGGCGCATCTTCTTGTCAACGGCCCCCGCCGCCCAACCCGACAGACAGCTATAAGGAAACGGATCATGACCCTGCGTCTCGACTACGCCAACGCCTCCCCCGCCGGCATGAAAGCCTTGGGCGGTGTCTACGGCTACCTCACGCAAAGCGGCCTGCCCGCCCAGCTGGTGGACCTGGTCTACCTGCGCGTCTCGCAGATCAACGGCTGCGCCTACTGCATCGACATGCATTCCCGCGACCTGCTGAAGGGCGGACTGGACGTGGAAAAGCTGGTGCTGGTCCCAGCCTGGCATGAGGCCGGCGCCCTGTTCACGGAGCAGGAGCAGGCGGCCCTGCGCTGGGCGGAGACGGTGACCCGCGTGGCCGAGACCGCCGTGCCGGACGCGGAGTTCCAGGCCGCCCGCGCGCAGTTCAGCGACAAGGAGCTGGCCGACCTTACCATCGCCATCGGCTTGATGAACGCCTACAACCGCATGGCCATCAGCTTCCGCGCCGTGCCGGCCGCCGCCAAGGTTTGAACAGTCCCAGATACCAACGGCCGGGCCGCCCACCGCCCGGCTGTTGCCGTTCCTGGCGCAATGGAAGGACAGAGATCCCTATACAGCCCGGTATTAGTTCCTTCTCGTCAACAGTGATGTGGGGCCTGGGCGATAGTCCCGGCCATGCGACGGCGCTATTGAAGATGGGTGGGCAGTACCGCCCCAATCGCCCGGAGCCCGTCCCGCATGAAGACCCTGTACCAGACCCGCGCCATCGCCACTGGCGGTCGCACCGGCACGGTGCGGACGGCGGACGGCGGCCTGGACGTGACCCTGGCGGCCCCGCGCGAATTGGGCGGCAAGGGCGGTGACGGCAACACGCCGGAGCAACTGTTCGCCGCCGGCTACGCCGCCTGCTTCCTCGGCGCTTTGAAGTCCGTTGCCGCCGGCCGCAAGGTCAAGCTGGCGGACGACAGCACCGTCAGCGCGGAGGTCGGCATCGGCAAGCGCGACGATGGCCAGGGCTATGGTCTGGACGTGGCGCTGACCATCAGCCTGCCAGGCGTGGACCCGGACGTGGCCAAGGATCTGGTGCAGCAGGCCCACATCGCCTGCCCCTATTCCCACGCCACCCGCAACGGCCTAAACGTCCGGCTGGACCTGTTCTGACTCAGCAAATCAGGGCGATCGTCCCTACCCTCTCGCGGTAGCCGAGTTGCCGCGCCTACCATCCGATACAACTTCGATGGTGTGCAAAGCCGCCACGAGGCTTGACCAGGCCGGGAGTTGGGAAATGATCATCGACGCCGATGGCTGGGCAGTGGATCCCAAGGTGACGCGCAAGCCGTTCCCAAATCTCAATCATGGGAAAATGGCGGTTATCAATGGGATAATAGTCCATCAGACAGCATCCCCCACCGCCGAAGCCACGTTTAATAGCTATGGCGGGGCAAACCCGAATGGCGCCCATTTCCTGATCGATAAAGATGGGACACTATATCAGACCGCGTCCATCAAATGGAAACTGTGGCACGTCGGCAAATTAAAACCACGTTGCGTTCTGGAGAACACCTGCCCCGCCACGGAAGTTGATCTGATCGTAGGCAACAAATACTCAAATATCAACGAAGTGGAGAAGGAGAAGCCATTCCCGGAGCGCTTTCCCATGAATGACGACTCCATCGGCATAGAGATCGTTTCCATGGAGATAAAGAACGGACTTAGCACATCGACCTTCGAGCCGTGCACGGATGCACAAAACAAATCACTGCACTGGCTCGTGGACAGCTTCAAAGCCGTTCTGAAATATCCAACAGTCGAAATATATCGCCACCCCGACGTTTCATACAAAAACAAGCACGAAGCGGAGACGGCAGCATGGTAAACAGGCTTAGCCATGTCCTGGTCGCGACCATGGTGATATCGCCGCAAATCGCCACTGCCAAGGTCAAGACGATCGACATCAAGTCCGTGTCCGTGGAGACGAAGGGCTTATTCGAGGGTGCTGAAAAAGATAAAGTGTATACGCCGAATTGCGACACCCAGGAATTGTCGGATGATAGTGCCTTGAAATGGTTCAGGAAATCCCACGAAGAGCCTGGATACGATTTCAATGAGAAGGCGACAGTGACAGGCTGTGTCTTCAAGGGCCACTTAACAACACGCGACGGCAGGACTCTCGAGTGGAAACTCGATATTGGGGGAACGGGCTACATATTGCTGTCCGAAAAGGACAATAATGTCCTGCAGCTCATTGGCCCTGAAATTCCCAAGTAACTTCGCCTGACACTACATCTCCACTCCGCGCGCCCAGGGCATGGTCATGAAGCGCTGGCGCAGGAATTCGATCATCACCCGCACCCGCGCCGGCCGTACCCGGCGGGGTGGTGTCAGCATGTTGACGGGGATGGAGGGCACCGTCCAGTCGGCCAGCACCTCTTCCAGCCGGCCGTCCTCCAGTTCCCGCCAGACGAAGGATTCCGGCAACACGGTAATGCCCATGCCGGCCACCAGCGCCGGAACGGCGGCCAAGCCGTTGTTGACGTGGAAACGGCCCGTGACCGGCACGACCAGACTGCCATGCTCCGGATGCTGGAAACGCCAGTGGGCATGGTCGGGAACGTGGGAAAAGAGCAGCGCTTCGTGCCCTTCAAGATCCCGGGGATGGGCCGGCCTGCCGCGACGCTCGAAATAGGCGGGTGACGCCACGACGGGCAGCCGGAAGGAGAACAGCCGGCTGATCAGCAGGGAGGAATCAGCCGCCGCCCCCACGCGTACCGCCAGGTCATAGCCCTCGGCCACCATGTCGATGGCATCGTCGGTCAGGTGCAGGTCGACGCCCACCTCCGGATACTTGGCGATGAAGTCCGGAATGACCGGCGCCAGGTGTTCCAAGCCAAAGGTGATGGTCACGGCGATCTTGACGGTGCCGCGCGGCGTCGCCGCCTCTTCCGAGATGTCTTCCTCGATGGCGGCGCCGTCGCTGAGGATGCGGCTGGCCCGTGTCAGGGCTGAGCGGCCACTTTCCGTCAGGGACAGCTGCCGTGTGGTCCGGTGCAGCAGCGTGGTGCGCATGCGCTCCTCCAGCCGGGTGATGATCTTGGACACCGTGGTCTTGGACAGGCCCAGATCCTCGGCAGCGGCGGAGAACGACCCCCGCTCCACCACCTTGGCGAAGACGGCCCAGGCCTCGAAATCCGGCAAATGCGGCATCAGCTATCCCCAAATGGCAACAGTGCGTTCCTGGGAACGCATGATTAGGGGCCAAAACGCCCCGCAGCCCCCACATTAGTCGCTTTTCTTCATCAATGAAGTGCCGGCGCGCTGTCTTATCCGCAGGGCCGCCCCACAGTACACCTAAGCCATCAATTCCGGGGGCTGTCCCCCCCGCCCCGCCTTCCCAACCAGCGCCGCGTTCCAGACGCCGGGCTCATGCCCGGACAGCCGGAGGTTTGCCCGATGACCATCCTACCCCCCCTGGCCATCCGCCCCCTGATCTCCGCCCTGCTGCCCCGCGACCGCCTGTCCATGGGCCTAGCCCTGGCCCATGAGGTGTCGGCCTTGAGCCTAAGCCTGCATGCCGTTTCATTCACCGCCAGCGAGGCGGCGCTGCGCGAGGTCAACCAGATGCTGGGCGTCGCCGTCCTGTTGCTGGCCCTGGCCCGCTTGGCCCTGGGCCGCAGCAGTGCCACCCCCTTCCCGCTGCTGCAGGGCGCCACCCAGGCGCTGATGGTGCTGGTGCCCCTGTTTGGCGGCGGCGCCGCCCTGGGCTCTCTGGCTGAACTCGGCAGCGTGCAGCATCCGCTGCGCATGGACGTGCCGGATTTCCTGATGTGGGCCGACCATCCCCGCCTGCTGCTGGCGGCCCTGCTGCAGCGCCTGCAGGTGGCCGCTGCCGCCACCCTGCTGTTGCTCGTTCCCTGCCGGTTGGCCGGTGGATGGCTGGCGACCGCGCACGCCCGGGCGTGACACGCCCTGACAAGCCCCTTTCAAGGACTTTTCGCACCAGATGGCGTCCGCCCTAGCGGACCGGGCCCAAGGGAGCTGCGGAGCGCATTCCCTGCGATGCACCAGCCGCATGCCCGCGGCGCAAAACAAATGCGCCACTTACATCCTTTTGGCGGCAAAATAACATTCATTATCAATGCATGTTTTTAGGTGAGTGATGGATGAGCCGCTGATCGCCACCCTAGTCTCCCAATTCTACGCCCGGGTGCGCCGCGATCCCGATTTGGGGCCGGTGTTCAACCACGCCATCCGCGACTGGGACCACCATCTGGAAACCCTGACCGCCTTCTGGTCCGCGCTGCTGCTGTCGCCGGAGCGGCAGGCCGGTCCGCGCTACAAGGGCAACCCCATGGCTGCCCACCTGAAGCATCTGGAACGCCTAACCCCCGCCCTGTTCGACCGCTGGCTCGCCCTGTGGTCGCAGGCCACGGCCGACGTGCTGCCGCCGGACGCCGCCGCCGATGCCCTGGCCAAGGCCGCCCGCATCGCCACCAGCCTGCAACTGGGCCTCTTCTACCGCCCGGCTGCCTGAACCGCCTTCCCCGCTTCTTCGGCCCCGCCCGAGGAAATTGATGGCGGCGACACCCCTTCCCGCCATCAGTGACTGGCCACCCCACCCCTGGCCCCCCATCCAGGTGACGGCTAGGGGTGGGGGCTTTTTTCCCAAACGGCGGCCGTAAGAAATTCCCCGCGTTCCGGACTACCTTGTCATCACTGATGCCAAGGGATGGGTCATGGACGGCGGGCAGGACAGCCGGGACACGCGATACCAGCAGGCGGTCGCCCAGTTCGGCCCGGCGCTGGAGCGATTGGCCCGCGCCTATGAGCGCGACCCCGACCTGGCGCGCGACCTGCTGCAAGACATCCACCTGGCCCTGTGGCGCAGCCTGGACAGTTTCGACGGGCGCGCGGCCCTGCGCACCTGGGTGTTCCGCCTGGCCCACAACACCGGGGCCACCCACACCCTGCGCCAACGCCGCTCACGCCCTGGCAAGCCGGTCAGCCTGGAAGAGCTGGATGGCCTCGCCGCCCCTGACAACCCCGAACAGATGGCCGACCGGCAACAGACCCTGAACCGGCTATATGACCTGATCCGCCGGCTGAAGGCCCCGGACCAGCAGGTGATGCTGTTGTACCTGGAAGGTGAGGACGGGGCCGCCATCGGCGAGGTCACCGGCCTTTCGCCTGGCGCCGTCACCACCAAGATCCACCGCGCCAAGGCCGTGCTGGCCCGGCATTTCCAACCCGCGCCCACGCAGAAGGGAGGCCCGAAATGACGGCCGATCCCGCCGACACCCTGCAAGCCTTGTGGCAAACCCAGGAACAGGAGATTCCGCCCGTGACCCTCGACGAAATCCGCGCCAAGGCCGCCGCCTTCGAACGCAAGATCCGCCGCCGCAACCTGCGGGAATACATCGGGACCGCCGTCGCGGCCGCGATCTTCGCGTCCTACATCTGGCTGTTCCCCGGCTGGATGATCAAGCTGGGCAGCGCGCTGACCATCCTCGCCTTGGGCTGGACCATGTGGCGGTTGCAGCAGCGGGGCAATGCGCGGGCTGCCGGGGGCGACGCCCGGACGGTGGTCGATGCCTACCGCGACGCCCTGGTCCGCCAGTACCGGGGCGCAGCCGCCTTCTGCCGCCGCGACCTTCCCCTGTTCCTGCCCGGGCTGATCCTGATCTATGTCGGCCGCTATCGGCAGGATCATGCCGGCGGACGGCCGCTGGACCTCGACCATACCTTCATCATCCTGGGCGGCGTCATCGGCCTGCTGATGTTGGCCATCGTCGTGCTGGTTAGCCTGCTTGGCGCGGCACGTCTGCAGAACCAGATCAACGAGCTGGACCGGATGCTCAGGGGCTAAGGTCCGCCTGCCGGTCCGCACCCGGATTCAACAAGGCCCCTTGGCCTGAAGCCGGGACCACCCCTTAAAATCGGAAACGTCCCCATACCATCGTGGATAGGAACGTTTCCGATTTCAGCGTCAGCTCAATGCGCGCCCGCCCCGCCGCCGCTGGTCTTCTTCATCATCAGGGCGGCCAGCAGGGCCAGCACCAGGGCGCCACCCATGAGGTAGAAGGCGTCGCTGTAGGCCAGCAGGAAGGATTGCAGCTTCACCGACTTGCCGATGGCCTGCACCGCCTGGTTCCAGGCGAGGTCGGGATCGACGCCGCCCACCGACAGGAAGCGTTCCTGCAATTCCTGGATGCGGTCGGCCGTCGCCTCGCTGAAGCCCGTCACATGGGTGGTGATGACGGTGGAGTGGAACTGTTCCCGCTTGGTCAGGATGGTCTGCAGGCCGGCGATGCCGACCGAGCCGCCCAGGTTGCGCATCATGTTGAACAGGGCGGAGGCGGAGCCGGCGTTCTCACGCTCGATGCCGCCAGTGGCCAGCGCCGACAGGGGCGTCATCACCAGGGACTGGCCCACGGCGCGGACCACGTTGGGCAGGACCAGCTGGTCGGCGGCGTAGTCCTTGGACAAATGGATGTTCAGGAAGCAGCTGGCGGCGAAGAGGACGAAGCCCACGCCCACTAGGATACGGGCATCGACCTTCTTCATCAGAAAGGGCACGAAGGGGATGATGACCAACTGCGGAAAGCCAGTCCAGGCCAGCACCTCACCCACCTGTTCCGAGTTATAGCCCTGCATCTGCGACAGGTAGCTGGGCAGCAGGAAGACCGACCCATAGAGCGCCATGCCTAGGATGATGTTGCTGACGCTGCCCAGGCCGAAATTGCGACGGGTCAGCAGCCGCAGGTTCAGCAGCGGGTTGGCCACCGTCAGCTCGATCCACAGGAAGGCGCCCAGCGACAGCACCGCCACCACCGACAGCTTCACGATGAAGGGGGAGCCGAACCAGTCGTCCTTGTTGCCTTCCTCCAGCACCGTCTGCAGGGCGGCCAGGCCGATGGCCAGGGTGGCAATGCCGGGCCAATCCCCCTTCTTCAGCAACGACAGCTTCATGGGGGCCGACGGCAGGGTGGGGAACAGGGCCGCCAGCATGACGGCACCCGGTGCCACGTTGACGTAGAAGATGTACTGCCAGCCGTAGGTCTGGGTCAGGTAGCCGCCGATGGTGGGGCCGATGGCGGGCGCGAAGGTGGCGGATATGGCGAACAGCGCAAGGCCGATGGGCTGCTTCGACCGGGGCAGCATCGTCAGGGTGATGGTGAAGGCCAGCGGAATGAGCACGCCGCCGAAGAAGCCCTGCAGGGCGCGCAGCAGAATCATCTGCTGCAGGTTGCCGGCGAAGGCGCAGGCCACCGACAGCACCAGGAACAGGGCCGTGTTGGCCAGCAGGTAACGGCGCAGCGAGAACACCGGCACCAGAAAGCCGGTGAGGGGGATGACCACGATCTCCGCCACCAGGTAGGAGGTGGAGATCCAGCCGCCGTCGTCGATGCCGGCGCCGATGGCGCCCTGGATGTCGGGCAGAGAGGCGTTGGTGATCTGGATGTTCAGCACCGCCATGAAGGCACCGATCATCGACCCCACCACAGCCAACCAGGTCTTGAAGCTGGTGGGCGCTTCAGCCCCGGCGGGCGCCGCCTGTGATACTGCGTTTGCCATGACCCTCACTCCTGGACGTGGCGGGTTGAGCGGGACGGGCCGTCAGTCCGCGTCCTTCGTGTTGATGGTGGGTTCCACAGACATGCCGGGGCGCAGCTGCACCGCGCCCTTGCCGGCGGCGGCGTAGGCGTCCAGCGTGATCTTCACCGGCACGCGCTGGACGATCTTGGTGAAGTTGCCGGTGGCATTGTCAGCCGGCAGCAGCGCGAACTTCAGCCCGCTGGCGGGGGAGATGCTATCCACCCGGCCATGGACGACGACGCCGGGATAGGTGTCGACGGCGATGTCCACCGGCTGGCCCGGCTTCACGTCGGTCAGCTGGGTTTCCTTGAGGTTGGCGACAACATAGACCTGGTGGAGCGGCACCACCGCCATCAGCTGGGTACCCGCCTGGACATAGCGGCCGACGCGGACGGAGCGGGCGCCCACCACGCCGTCCACCGGGGCGGTGATGGTGGCATAGCCCAGATTCAGTTCGGCCTGGTGCTCCGCAGCGCGCGCCTGGTCCACCTCCGTCTCCGCCGTGACTTTCTGGGTCTTCAGCACCTCCACCTGCTGGCAGGCGGCGACAAGGCCGGCCTCGGCCGTGCTGAGGTCGGCATCCGCCTGTTGGCGCACGGAGGTCGCCTGCTGCGCCTTCTGCGCGCTGCCGGCGCCGGTGATGACCAGCTGGTTGAAGCGGTCGCTGTCCTGGCCGGCGAAGGTGGCCGCGGCCTTGGCCGACACCCGGCGGGCGGCGGCCTGGTCGATGAGGGCCTGCTGCAGGGTGATCTGCGCCTGGATGTTGGCCACCTTGGCCTCCGCCGTCTGGCGGGCGGCCCGGGCCTGGTCCAGCGCCGTCCTCAAATCCTTGTCATCGATGATGGCCAGGGGCTGGCCCGCCTTGACCATCTGGTTGTCGTCCACCAGCACCTTGGCGATGTAGCCGGAAACGTGCGGCGCGATGGTCGAGGCGTCGGCATCGACGTAGGCGTCGTCCGTTTCCACCAGGAACCGGCCGGTACGCCAGTAGTCCAAACCATAGTGGCCGGCGGCAGCCAGGGCGGCGATGCCGACACCGGCCAGCAGGACGCGCTTGAGGAGGCCACCGGCACGGGCACCGGCGACAGCGGGGGCGGCGGTATCAGTGATGTCGACCATGGAAATCTCCTGAGGAACCAGAAGGGGTGGGTTCAAATTTCGATACAAGTTGGACCGTTTCGTAATTAACGAGCAGCGTCGCCTTTGAATACGAGACATGTCGTGTCGTAATGTCTCACTGCCCTCGCCCCGCCTCCGAATGGGGCCTATGGTGAGGTGGATGCCCGGGCACGCCCACGCCCCGGACCATTGCTGAGGAGAACCCCCATGGCCCCCGTCGGTCGACCCCGCAGCGACGCCAGCCACGCCGCCATCCTGAAGGCGACCTATGAGCTGCTGCGGGAAGAAGGGCTGGCGCGGCTGACCCTGGACAAGGTGGCCACCCGGGCAGGCGCCTCGCGCAGCACGCTGTATCGCTGGTGGCCCAGCCGGGGCGCCATTGCCATGGAGGCGACGCTGGACATGCTGAATCGGGAGCTGTCGCTGGAACCCAAGGGCGACAACGCCCTGGCGGAGTTTCGCCGGCTGCTGAAGTCGGTGGCGCGGGCCATGCGGGGCAGCACCGGCCCCATCATGGCCGGCATCCTGGCGGAATGTCAGCGCGACCCGGAAACCCTGCGCCTGTTCAAGGAGAACCTGGTGGCCCCCCGTCGGGCGGAGGTGGTGCCCCTGCTGGAACGGGGCATCCAGGACGGATCCATCCGCCCGGGCGTGGCACCACACACCATCCTGGATCTGACCTTCGGCGCCATCTACCACCAGTTGCTGCTGCACGTGCCCACCGATGACGCCTGGATGGACGGCGTCATCGACATCCTGGTGAACGGCATCGCCGCCAAACCAACAGCCTGATCCACTGATCAGCCCAGGCGCATGTAGCTGCCCATGTCGGCCTTGATGCCCCACTTGGCCAGGAAGGCGCCGGGGTTGAAATCCTGGCGCCGGTACTCCTCAGCCGCACGGGCCTTGGCGGCGGCCATGGCCTCCTCACTTTCCCACTGCACCAGGGTGACGACGCCGTAGTCGCCATCATCCAGCCGCCATTCATACAGGCCATGCTGCAGGCAGCCGGGCTGATCATGCAGGAAGCCGTCGATGAAGCGGATACGCTCGACAAAGGCGTCGCGCGCCGCCGCCGGCACGGTGAATTTGTCAATGCGATAGCGGTGACTGGCGTCCGCGCAGGAGGGCACGGGGGCATGGGCGTTCATAAGGGCTGGCTCCAACCGGATTGTTCAAAGGCGTCCGCAGGCTAAGACCTCAACATAAGTTGAGGTCAAGCGGCAAAATGGGCCGCTTCGGCTTGGTCAAATCCCATGTGACAACGCTGTCAGAAAATGTCATGCTGTGTCCCACAAGAAAATTGGGGAGGACCGGAAAGTCATGACCATCGCCGCCGACACGTCATGCCGTGCGCACGGCGCCGGGCTCGCCCCAACGACCAACCGCCTCCCTTCGCTGGATGTGCTGCGGGGCTTGGCCGTCGCCGGCATGATCCTGGTGGTCAGCCCCGGCGACTGGGACAAGGCCTACGCGCCGCTGAAGCACGCCCCGTGGGACGGCTGGACCCTGGCGGACATGGTGTTCCCCACCTTCCTGTTCAGCGTGGGCCTGGCGATCGCGCTGTCCTTCGGCAAGCTGGCGCAGGACAAGCGGGCGGCGGGGGCCAAGATCGCGCGGCGGGCCCTGACGCTGATCGCCCTGGGCCTGGTTCTGAATGCCCTGCCCTATTTCGACCTGCCGCATCTGCGCCTGCCCGGCATCCTGCAGCGCATCGCCCTGTGCTACACCCTGGCCACCACGCTATGCCTGGCGACCGCCAGGGTGGATCCGGACGCCGGCAGCACGGTGAACCGGCGAGCACTGTTGGTGGCCATGGTCGCCATCCTGCTGGGCTATTGGGGGGTGCTGGCCTGGGTGCCGGTGCCCGGCATCGGCGCGGGGCATCTGGACCCGGGCGGCAACCTGCCATCCTGGATCGACCGCGGCGTCTTCACGGTGCCGCATCTGTGGCCTTATGGCACCGATGCGGCCGGCGCCGTCGTCTATGATCCCGAGGGCCTGCTGTCCACCCTGCCCGCCACGGTCAACGTGCTGGCGGGCGTGCTGGCCGGCACGGCGCTGAAGGCGTCCGAAAGCCGCCTGAACCTGCTGGTCGCCGCCGTCCTGCTGATGATGGCGGGCTTGGCGCTGGACCCCGTGCTGGTCATCAACAAGCGCATCTGGACCAGCAGCTTCGCCCTGTTCAGCAGCGGCTTTTCCTTAGGTGTCCTGGTCCTCCTGTCGGTGCTGCTCGACCAAGGGCACGCCACCCTGCCCCAGGCGCTGAGCTTCCCCTTCCGCGTGCTGGGCGGCAACGCCATCCTGGCCTTCACCCTGTCACAGAGTCTGAGCGCCATCGGCGGCGTGCCCTTCATCGTCACCGCGCAAGGTCCCATCACCCCGCAGGGCTGGGGCGATGGGCTGGCGGGGGCGGTCATCGCCGACCCCTACCTGGCATCCTTCGCCTGTGCGCTGGGCATCCTGAGCGTGGTGGTGCTGGCGCTGCTGCCCCTGCACCGCAGGGGCCTGCATGTGCGGCTTTAGACGGCCAGGGCGGCCTTGGCCTCCAGCAGCTTGACCAGGGCCAGCAGCGCCTGGTTGGCCGGCGTGGGGATGCCCAGGGCCGCGCCCTGGCGCACGATATGGCCGTTCAGGTAATCGATCTCACTCCGCTTGCCCCGCGCCAAATCCTGGGCGGTGGAGGAGAATTGGTTGGGCATGGCCGCGGCCAGGGCCATGACCCGATCCAGGATGTCCTCGCCCACGGCGATATCGCGGGCGCGCGCCACGGCCACGGCCTCCGCCACCACGTCGGCCATGACGGCGCGCACCTCGGGCACCGTCACCATGGTGCCATAGGTCACCTGCGCCACCGCCGACATGGCGTTGTAGGCACAGTTGATGATCAGCTTGTCCCACAAGGCGGCGGTGACGCCGGCCGACACCGTGGCCGGAATGTTGGCCGCCCGCAGCACTTCGGCCACCCGCCCGCTGTCCGGGCCCGTGCCCAGGATCAGGTCGCCCCGGCCATGGTGGCGCACATGGGCCGGCCCCGCCATGTCGGTCGCGACATACACCACCACCGGCACCACCGGCCGGCCCAGCACGGCGGCCAGCCGTTCGGCGTTGTCGACGCCGTTCTGCATCGCCAGCACCACAGCACCCGGCTTCAGATGAGGCAGCATGGCGCGCCCTGTCGCCTCGGTATCTGCGGACTTCACGCAGAACAGCACCAGGTCGGCATGGGCCAGCGCCTCCGGCCCCGGGGCGGCGGCGATGGCGACCTGGCCGTCGAACCCATCCTTCATCTGCAGCCGGAGGCCATGGGCGCGCACCGCCTCCACCAGGGCCGGCCGGCCCACCAAGGTGACGGCATGCCCGGCACGGGCCAGCAGGCCCCCGAAGAAGCAGCCGACCGCGCCGGCCCCCATGACACCGATGTTCATCCTGCGAATCTCCCGTGTGATAGCGCGCCTTTCGCTACGCGGCGTTGCGGTTAAGGTGCGGGGGACCGGGAAGCGGCGCAACGGCCCATCGCTCATCCCTCCCCCGCCGAAAGCGCATCCGCCTGGCCGGATCACGCCCTTCACCGTACCGTGGCGGCCTGGGAAAAGCTGGGCTGGCTGTCCAGCGGCCGCGCCCAGGGACGGTCCCGCATCACCCTGCACGACCAGGCGGCGCTGGCTGCGGTGGCGGAAGAGGGGCGGGAATGGCGACGGTCAGACCTCGACCGGCTGCTCCGCTCCCTGGTCCACCCCCCGGCCCACCCTTTGACCGGGCCGGAAGAACAGCGCCAGCAGCACGGCCCCGGCCAAGGCCAGGGCCGTCGGCACCAGGAACAGGGTGCGGTAGTCCACCGCCGCCTGCGGCCCGGTGGCCGTTTCCACCACCACCGTCCACCGGCTGGACAGGGCGGGGAAGACAAAGCTGGCGATGACGTTACCGACGCCCAGGATCAATAGGTTGAACAGACCCTGGGCGCTGACCCGGACATCCTTGGGGAAGGCGTCATCGACGAAGATGTACACGGTGGCGAAGAAGAAGGCGTAGCAGACGCCGTGCAGCAACTGCACCGCCACGATGGCGGGCACGCTGTCCGCCAGGAAGGCGAAGACCAGGAAGCGGGCGGCATGCCCCAGGATGCCGATGATCATGGTGAGCCGCCAACCCAGGCGGGCCAGCACCCAGCCCAGCACGGCCATGGTCGCCATCTCCGCCACCTGGCCCAGGCTCAGCACCACCATGCTGAGGTTGCCGGCGATGCCCACGCGATTGGTGAGGAAGGCATCCGACATCACGAAGTAACCGTTGTGGACCACGGCGTCCAACAGCGTGACCAGGAACAGCACGGCCACCGCGGGCTGGCGCAGGCTGGCGAAGGCGCGGCGCCAGGCTAGCCGGTCGACCGTACCCTCCCGCCCCCCTTCCCGCTGGGGCGGGGTGTGCGGCAGGGTCAGGGCGTAGGCCGACATGGCGAAGGAGAGGATGGCGGCGACCAGAAAGATCCAACGCACCTGGGCCGCTGTCGCCTGCGCGCCCAGCAGGAAGACGAAGGGCCAGCTGGCCAGCACCCAGCCCAGCGTACCGCCCACACGCACCGCCCCGAACTCCCGCGCCGGCTGCGCCAAGTTGGCGAAAGCCAGGGTGTTGCCCACCGACAGGGTGGGCACATAGACCAGGCTGTAGCCGAGGAAGCAGGCGAAAAAGGGCCAGAAGTCGGTGGCGAACCCCGCCCCGACCAGGCACAGCCCGCCGATCAGGTGGCTGACCGCCAGGAAACGCTCCGCCGAAAAGCGGCGGTCGGCGAACTGGTTGGAGAAGAAGATGCCGATGACCGACGCGATGCCCCAAGCGCTGCCCACCAGCGCCTGGTGGCCGGGCCCGAAGCCCAGCATGGTCATATAGGGGAACAGCTTGGGCGCCCAGGCACCCCAGATGGCGATCTGCAACGCCATCATCACCAGCAGGCGCGTCCTCATGCCCCTCCCCCATTTTTCGGTTTGCCGCCCATCCCTGCGGCTTGGCCGACTCATAGGGCTGATTGGCGTTCATGTAAACCTTTACATCGATAGCCAGGGAAATGGGCGCCCATGATACGTGCTGCCCCAGCTGCAGCAAAATCCCCTACCCGGCGTGCTTCCCCGCCCCCTATAACGGACCCTCCATTCCGGCACCGGAGGTTCCTTCCCATGTCGCGTACCAGGCCCATGTCGCGTACCAGGAAAGCCGTGGCGCTGCGCCATGTGGCGTTTGAGGATCTGGGCCTGCTGGCGCCCGTGTTGGCCGCCGGCGGCTGGGATGTGGAGTATCGCGAGGCGCCAGTGGACGACCTGGCCCACCCGGCCATCGCCGATGCCGACCTGCTGGTGGTGCTGGGCGGCCCCATCGGCGTGTATGAGGATAAGGAACATCCTTTCCTGACCCAGGAGATCGCCCTGCTGGAATGCCGGCTGGCGGCCGGGCGGCCGGTGCTGGGCATCTGCCTGGGCGCCCAGTTGATGGCCCGCGCCCTGGGATCCCGTGTTTATGCCGGTCACGCCAAGGAGATCGGCTGGGGCGCCCTGGATCTGACCGAGGCTGGGCGCGCCTCCTGCCTGGCGCCGTTAGGGGAACCCGGGGCCCGGGTGCTGCATTGGCACGGCGACACCTTCGATCTGCCGCAGGGCGCCACCCGCCTGGCCGGCAGCGGCCTTTATCCCAACCAGGCCTACAGCCATGGCACAAACGCCCTGGCCCTGCAGTTCCATATCGAGGCCGATCCGGCGCGCTTGAACCTGTGGTACGTGGGCCACGCGGCAGAGCTGTCGGCCGCAGGCCTGTCGGTGCCGGAGCTGCGCGCCGCCGGAACTGTGATGGCTGCCCGCGCCGCCGACCAGGCGACGCGTATATTCAACCCCTGGCTGGCGCGGCTGGACTGAGCCAGCGCCATCGTTTGCCCCTCGAGGACGCCTTCCCATGTTCCAAGCCCGCACCAGCGACACCCCGCGCGACAAGGCCACGCTGTACAGCGACCTGAAATCCGACCTCAGCGGCCTGTTGACCGATGAGCGCGACGCCATCGCCAACGCCGCCAACCTGTCGGCCCTGCTGTTCACCACCCTGCCCGACCTGAACTGGGCCGGCTTCTACTTCATGCGCAACGCTGCCAAGGGTAACCTGGGCGGCACGCGAGAGCTGGTGCTGGGCCCGTTCCAGGGCAAGCCGGCCTGCGTCCGCATCGCCGTGGGCCGGGGCGTCTGCGGCACCGCCGTGGAACGGCGCCAGTCCGTGCTGGTGGAGGATGTGCACGCCTTCCCCGGCCACATCGCCTGCGACGCGGCCTCGCGCTCCGAACTGGTGGTACCGTTGATCCTGGATGGCCAAGTGCTGGGCGTCATCGACCTGGATAGCCCCAGCCCGGCCCGTTTCGACGCGCAAGACCAGGCTGGTGTCGAGGCCTTGGCGGACCTGTTCGTCACGGGTAGCGACTGGCCGCTGTAATCGCCTAGGGTAGCGCCCGCCGCAGTTCGATAATGCCGTGCCCATGGCGACGGCGAGACACGCCCTGACCGCCGGGTCCATCGGCACCATGATGCTGGCGGTCATGAGCCGGGCCACACTGGGCCATACCGGCTGCCCCCTGACTGCCGACCGGTGACGGTCGGTGTCTATCTGCTGGTCAACGGCGCCACCCTGTCCCGCATTGTGGCCAGCCTGATGGGGGCGCGCACCTATCGCTGTTGGTCCTTTCGGCCCTGCTCTGGATCGCCGCCTTCGCCCTGTTCGCGGCGCGCTATCTGCCTTATTGGCGGCGGCCGCGCCTGGAGCGGATCGCGTGAGGCCGCTTGCGGCAAGACCGACGAAGCCGGCCGTTGTGACTTGGGCGCGACAGGTCCCTGTCGGCCGACCTCACCCCCGCACGAGGCCATCGCCGCAGTTGACCAGAAAATTTGTCGCACTGGGTGTGCGTCTCGACTTTTCTTCGAGACTCCAACCCGGGATGTTCGTATATTTTGAAGATCAAAAAAAATCCGATAGGCTCTCCTCCGCGATTTGCCAAGCAAATCGATCAGCCTGGGTGTTCTATATGCGCAGAACATCCGCTCTCGTAATATATTTTACTTTTGGCATGGGTGGCAGTCACGGAAAATTCGTAATTCATATCCGGGAAAACGCCATGAAGAATACAGTTCTTAATAAATCGCCAAAACGGCATAATCCGGATACGATTGCTCTTATAAAATTAATGTGCGATCAAGGTTATCCGATTTACAGGATCGCCAGCGCATTGAATATGAGCCCAAGTTATTTATCAATATTGATAAATTGGTATTTTCCGGAACTCTCCAGCCGAAATATCGACCTGCGATTATATCAGCTTGAAACGATCGAAGCGCTGCTGCGCGCTGGTGAAACCGTGCCCTCGATCGCCGTGATTCTGGGCAAGAGTCAGCACACCATCCGACAGTACATATATAGGAATATCCCAGGATTTGGCGGGACGAGCAAGCTGACGCCCGAGATCATCGCCCATATCGGCGCCCTGTACCGCCAGGGCCATAAGCCAGCGCATATCAGCCGGGAAACCAGCGTCTCGGAATATTATGTCCGTAACGCCATCGGCCAGTACTTCCCCACCTTGAAGCCGCGCAACCCCGTCGTCCTGAAGGATCGGATCCGCAAGATCGGGGAGATGCTGGATGCCGGCCAATCCTACAAGGCGATTGCCGCGGCTCTGGGCACCAGCACCGGCAACGTCCATTCGCTGATCTTCCGCCATTTCCCCAGCCGCCGGAATGAACCGCGGGGCGGAAAGTACATCGCGAAATGAACGGCGCCCCGGCCGGCATCGACGCCGGCCGGGGCGCCCATCATCAATGATAGCCCGCGTCCGCCTTCACCTTGCCGCGGAAGACCCAATAGGACCAGCCGCTGTAGAGCAGGATGATGGGCAGCAGGAACAGCGTACCCACCAGCAGGAAGGCCTGGGTGCTTTCCGAGCTGGCGGCGTCCCACAGCGAATATCTGTGGGGCACGATGTTGGGCCACAGGCTGATGGCCAGGCCCAGGTAGGCGGTGATGAACAGGCCGATGCCATAGACGAAGGGCCAGGCGTGATGGTCACGGCCCAGGCTGCGCCAGGTGGCCCAGGCCAGCACCGCGCTGGCGAGGGGCACCGGCGCCAGGAAGATGATATTGGGCCAAGTGAACCAGCGCTGGGCGATGTCGGGCTCGGCATAGGGAGTCCACAGGCTGACGATGCCGATGCCAACCAGCACCAGGATCAGCGCCCGCCGCCCCTGCACCCGCGCCCAGTCCTGCAGGCCCCCCTCCGTCTTCAGGATCAGCCAGCCGGCGCCCAGCAGGGTGTAGCCCGCCATCAGGGCCACGCCCGTCATGACGGAAAAGGGCGTCAGCCAATCGAAGGAACCGCCGGTGAACTGCCGCCCCTCCACCTGGAAACCCTGGATGAAGGCGCCCAGCACGGTGCCCTGGGCGAAGGTGGCGACGGCGGAACCGTAGGCGAAGGCGTTGTCCCAGAAGCCCCGGTGCTCCTTGTCCTTGAAGCGGAACTCGAAGGCCACGCCACGGAAGATGAGGGCCAACAGCATCAGCAGCACGGGGAAATACAAGGCCGGGATGATGATGGCGAAGGCCAGGGGAAAGGCCGCCAGCAGGGCCAAGCCGCCCAGGATCAGCCAGGTCTCGTTACCGTCCCAGATGGGGGCGATGGAGTTCATGATGATGCCGCGCGACGTGCTGTCGGGGTTCAGGCCGTAGAGCATGCCCACGCCCAGGTCGAACCCGTCCAGCAGCACATAGAAGAAGACGCCGGCGCCCAGGATCACCGTCCAGACGCCGACCAGGTCGAGCATGGGGCCGTTCATGGCGTATGTCCCTCCGCAGCATGTCCCTCGGGAAGTTGGGCGAGTGGCAGGGCCACCACCGGCTGGGCCGGCCGGCCGCTTTCCACCGGCGTGTCGTTCTCCGCATCGTGATCCAGCGGCCCGTTGCGCACGATGCGCCGCAGGAGCAGCAAACCCGTGGGGTAGATCAGCAGATAGACCGCCATGTACATCAGCAATGACAGGATGACGTCCCCGCCGGTCAGAGACGGCGTCACCGAGTCCGCCGTGCGCATCAGGCCATAGACGGTCCAAGGCTGGCGACCCACCTCCGTCGTGGTCCAGCCGGCCAGCACGGCGATGAAACCGAGAGGCCCTGCCCATTGCAGGCCGCGCAGATACCAGCCGGTCGTATAAAGCCGCCCGGACCAGCGCAGCAGCCAGCCCACGCCGACGATGGCCAGCATGGCCAGGCCCGCCCCCACCATGACGCGGAAGGCCCAGTAGACGACGATCACCGGCGGCCGTTCGTCGGCCGGGAAATCCTTCAGTCCCTTCACCGCCCCATCCCAGTGATGGGTGAGGTACAGGCTGCCCAGCTTGGGCACGGTGATCTCGAAATGGTTGGTTTCCGCCTTCTGGTCGGGGAAACCGAACAGCGACGCCGGGACGCCCTGCCCGCCTTCCCACAGCCCTTCCATGGCGGCCAGCTTGGCCGGCTGGTGTTCCAGGGTGTTCAGACCGTGCATGTCGCCCAGCACGATCTGTAGCGGCACGAACAGGGTGAGGAAGCCCAGCGCCATGCGCATCATCACCCGTCCCTCATCCGGGAAGCGGCCCTTGCGCAGGGTGTAGGCCGCCACCGCCAGCACGACGAAGGCGGTGGTGACATAGAAGCCGCTGACCACGTGGGCCAGGCGGTAGGGGAAGCTGGGGCTGAAGATGATGTCCACCCAGCTGGCGGGGAAGAAGCGTCCGTCGACGACGGTGTAGCCGCGGGGCGTCTGCATCCAGCTGTTCACCGCCAGAATCCAGAAGGTGGACAGCAGGGTGCCCAGGGCCACCATGCTGGCCGCCACGAAATGGGCCCAGGGCGGCACCAGCTTGCGCCCGAACAGCAGCACGCCCAGGAAGGCGGCCTCCAGAAAGAACGCCGTCAGGCCCTCATAGGCGAACAGCGGCCCCACCACGTTGGACACGGCGTCGGTGAAGCGGCTCCAGTTCGTGCCGAACTGGAAGGGCATGACGATACCGCTGACCACGCCCATGCCGAAGGTGACGGCGAACACGCGGATCCAGAACTTGGAAATCCTCAAGTAAACGGGGTTCTTGGTCCAGGCGTGCAGCCCTTCCAGCATGGCGATGTAAGAGGCGATCCCCACGGTGAAGGCTGGCAGCAGGATGTGCCAGGCCACCACCCAGACGAATTGCAACCGGGACAGGATCAGGGGATCCAACAGGCGGTCGGTGGACATGGGACTGGTCTCCTTCTCGAAGGCCGCCGGGGGGTGGAGCCTGTCCGCGGTTGAAAATGCCCCTGGCGTTTACGTGCGCTCAAGATCCGCTTGATCGGGCGAACCGTCCAGCGGTCGAATTGTCTAAGGCACTGAGCCCAGGAATGATTGGTGATTTTTGCGGTAACTTGTCGGAACCGGTTGGCATCCGTGCCCGGGTGCAAGAATGGCTGCGGCCCGGCCTATCCACCGGCGCCCTGCGCCGGGGCGGAAGGGATCGTCCAGTACCGGTCGTCACGACCCGCATCGCATGACACTCATAACAAAACCGGCGAACACGACCGTGTGTATGGGGTATAGATGTATTCCTCGCGCTGTTTTTGAGGGCCCCATGCGGCTGTCGAGCTATACGGATTACGCGTTGCGCACGCTGGTGTTCCTGGCGCTGAAGTCTGACGGCCTGGCCACCATCAACGACGTCGCCCAGACCTACGACATCTCGAAGAACCACTTGATGAAGGTAGTGCATCAGCTGAGCCAGCTGGGATACGTCGAGGCCGTGCGCGGACGGGGCGGCGGGCTGCGCCTGGGCCGAAAGGCGGAAGATATCTGTCTGGGCGAGGTCGTCCGCGCCACGGAGCAGGAGCTGGACATCCTGGAATGCTTCTCCAGCACTTCTCCCGCGCTGTGCCGTCTGAACCCAACCTGCGTGTTGAAGTCCGCCCTGAAGGAAGCGTTGCAGGCCTTCCTGGCCGTGCTGGACGACTATACCCTGGCCGACTTGGTGAAGCCCCGCCGCACCCTGGCCGGCTTGCTGGACCTGCCGCTGCCCCCCAGCCTGGCCGGAACCGCCTGATCGCCCCCCAAGCCCACGGTGTCCCGATCAACGCAGGGTCGCCCTGATGGCAACGATGGTGACAGGGGAACGCCCAGCCCTTACCGTCGGTTTCACCCCACCCGCATCCTTGCCGGATGTCATTCGCGATGCTGAACCGACTGCGCGCCGCCCTCAGGCCGGCCCAGGCCCGTCCCGACCGGACGGCGCCCCGGGCGCCGGACGGGCACGTCCTCTATGCCG
Source organism: Nitrospirillum amazonense (assembly GCF_007828035.1). GTDB lineage: Bacteria > Pseudomonadota > Alphaproteobacteria > Azospirillales > Azospirillaceae > Nitrospirillum > Nitrospirillum amazonense. Next base: position 123,855 of record NZ_VITV01000011.1, read on the forward strand.
TGGGCGACGTCCACGGTGAATTGGGATTGCTGCGCCGCTTGCTGGACGCCGTCGCCCGGGACCACGCCAGGATGGTGGAGAGCCACGGCCCCCTGACGCCGGTGCTGATCATGCTCGGCGACTATGTCGACCGGGGTCCGGACAGCCGCGGGGTCATCGACCTACTGCGCGGGGGCGCCGACCCGGCCGGCCGCACCCTGGACGATATGCTGCCCGGCTTCACCCGCCATTGCCTGCGCGGCAACCACGAACAATCCATGCTGGATTTCCTGGCCGATCCCCTGGCCGCCCTGCGCTGGCTGGACTTCGGCGGACCGGCCACCCTGCGCAGCTATGGCCTGCCGGCGGTGATGGAGGGGCCGGCCGTACTGCAGGCCGTGGCGTTGAGCGAGGCATTGGCCGCCCAGCTGCCCCCATCGCACCGCCGCTTTCTGGACGACCTGGCGTATCAAGTCGTCTACGGCGACTACGCCTTCGTCCACGCCGGCATACGCCCCGGCCGGCCCCTGGCCGAACAGACGGCGGAAGACATGCTGTGGATCCGCGCGCCCTTCATGCTGGCCGAGGGGCCGCACGAGAAGGTCATCGTCCACGGCCACACCATCGTGCCGGACGTCGACATTCTGCCCCAGCGCATCGCGGTGGACACCGGCGCCTATCGCAGCGGCCGCCTGTCCGCCGTGGTCCTGCACGGATCTGACATCCGCGTCCTGGATGCCCAGCGGGCGGGGCCGCTGTAAGGCCCCTATCCCGCCCTGTCCCCCGTATCCAGCGTCACCGTGCCGGTGGCGCGGGAGACGCAGACGCACATCTGGCGGCCCTCCGCCTTTTGCCGGTCGCTGAGGAAGACGTCGCGGTGGTCCAGGGCGCCGCCGGCCACATCCACCACGTCCAGGGCACAGAGGCCGCATTCACCCCGGCGGCAGTCGTACATCAGGTCGGCACCAGCCTCCTGCAGGGCCGACAGCAGGGTCTGGTCAGGGCGCACGGTCACCGTCAGGTTCAGGCGGGGCACCTGGGCGATGAACGGCTGGGCGGGAGAGGCGCCGCCGGCACCAAAGGTTTCCAGCCGGAAATCGGACGGCGGGCGGCCCAGGGCGGCCCACGCCTGGCGCGCCGCCGCCATCATGGGGGCAGGCCCGCAGATATAGACCTCGCCCCCCGGCGCCACGCGGGCCAGCTCAACCTTGAAGTCGATGGCCTGGCCCTCGGCATCCAGGAAGATCTGCAACCGGTCACCCAGCAGCGTCCGCAATTCCTCCACGAAGGCCAGGTCCACGGCGCGGCGGGCGGCGTAGAGCAGGCGGACTACGGCACCCCGGCGGGCCAGCGCGCGCGCCATCGCCAGGATGGGGGTGATGCCGATGCCACCAGCGATCAGCAGGTGATCGGGCCGGCCGGCCGACAGCTGGAAATGGTTCAGGGGCGCGCTGATGGTCAGGCGCGCGCCTGGCGTCAGGCCCCACATGTAGGCGGAACCGCCTCGGCTGTCAGGCAGCCGCTTCACCGCGATGCGCAGGATGCCGTCGCCCGGTTCCCCCACCAGGGAATAGTGGCGCACGTCCGGCTGGCCGCTGATCAGCACCTGCACCTGGATGTGCGATCCAGGGCCGTAGGCCGGCACTGGCCCCTCCGGCTGGATGTCGAACTGGCGGATGCCATCGGCCACGTCGCGGGTGGCCAGCAGGCGCCCCGATCCCCATTCCGCCTTGAATCCCATAGGTCGTTTTCCTCCCGTTATGTTTCAGCGCCACGGTCACGGCCACGCCGCCGCCAGTCGCAGCAGTGATCCGCCGGGCAGGCCGGTCAGCTTGTCCCGATCGCTCAGGGCGGCGCGCAACCGGCGCTGGGCCACGCGGGCATGCTCGGCCGCCAGCGCCTCGGCCCGGGCCCCTTCGCCCCGGCTGATGGCTTCAAGCAGCAGGCGGTGCTGTTCCTGGGCCACCACCAGGGTGTCGCGGCCCGCCGCCTCGGTGGCGTGCAATTGCACGAAGGCGGAAGGGCCGGCGAAGGGTTGTGCCGCCGCCTGCTCCACCGCGCGCGCCACGACGCCGCTGCCCGCCAGGCGCACCAGTTCCTCATGGAAAAAGGCGTTGAGGCGGACATATTCGTCAAAGTCCGCCTCGCTCAGCGCCGGCTGGGCCACCAGCCGGTCCAGCGCCGCCACGCAATCGCGCAATGGCCCCAGGGCGGCGGCGGCGGGGCGGCGCTCCGCCGCCAGGCGGGCGGCCAGGCCCTCCAGCGTGCCGCGCACCTCGATGGCGTCGGCAAGATCCGCGGCGGTGAAGGCGCGCACGACGAAACCGCCGCTGGCCCCGGGCGCCACCAGCCCTTCCTGCGCCAACCGCTCCAGGGCCAGGCGCACCGGCGTGCGCGACACGCCAAGCCGCTCGACCATGGCCGGTTCGGACACGCGCTTGCCGGGCGGCAGTTCCCCCGCCAGGATCAGCTCGCGCAGACCCTGCTGCGCGCGCGCTACCTGCATGCCCCTGCCCTCTTCCTCCGCCACCATCGCCTTCATTCCGCCGCCACCCGCTGGGGTCGCTCGGCCGCGATCATGCGGTCGATCAGGCGGCGGGCCCACATGCCGCCGGCATCGATGTTCAGATTGTAGAAACGGCGATCCGGATGGCTTTCGATGGCGCGCTGCTGCGCCTCCAGCACCTCTTCATCCTCGCCGAAGATGCGGTGGACGCCCTCGCGCAGCTCGTGGGTCAGGCGTTGTTCGCCCAGGCGGTAGTTGCGGCAGAAGGCCCAGAAGTAATGGCAGCTGCCGTCCGCTTCGGGCGTGATGGTGTTCAGCACATAGCCGTTGACACCCTGGCTACGGTCGCCCTCCGGCGCGCCGGTGCCAGCGGGGGCCACGCCCACGTCGATGGCGATGGTGCAGGGTGCCTCGAAATTGATGATCTGCCAGCGGTCGACCTTGCCCGGCTTGCCCAGCTGGGCCGCCCAGAAAGGCGGCGGGTCGATGCCGTGCATCCAGCGGGTGACGGTGGCGGTCTTGTCGGTGTGGGTCACCTGGAAGGGGGCCTCGGCCACCGCGTCGTTGCCGATGCTGGAGCCGTGCACGAAGGTTTCGTGCGTCAAGTCCATCAGATTGTCCAGCACCAGGCGGTAGTCGCACTTGACCGTGATCAGGCGGCCGTCGCCCGCCCACTCGGGATCATGGTTCCAGTGCAGGTCGGGCACCAGCGCGGGATCGGCCAGGGCCGGATCGCCCATCCACACCCACAGGAAACGGTGCCGTTCCACCACCGGGTAGGATCGCACGCAGGCCGCCGGGTTCAGCGTTTCCTGGCTGGGCATGTGGGTGCAGCGGCCGTTGGCGGCGTATTCCAGGCCGTGATAGCCGCAGCGCACACCATCGCCCACCAGCCGGCCCTTGGACAAGGGCACCAGGCGATGCCAGCAGGCGTCGGCCAGGGCCACGGGCGTGCGGTCCAGCTGACGATAGAACACCAGTTGCGTGCCGCAGATGGTACGCGGGAACAGGGCCCGACCCACCTCATGGTCCCAGGCCGCCGCGTACCAGGCGTTGTCCGGCCAGGCTTTCGCCGCCGTATCCGGCCCAGAGGCCCCAGCCCCGGAAACCAACGAACGCCCCGTCACCCAGGACTGGCCCTCACCCTGCGCCCGATCGTCCCGACCCATGGCACCGCTCCTCCACATTTGTTATGGAGCATATGTACCTGAAGACTAAGTTGCATGCAACTCCGGTCTCATGGATCAAAATGTCGGCCACCACACCCATTTCTGCATACACCAGCCCCGGCACGCATAGGGTCCGCCGGCCAAGGTGATGCCGTCGGACCCCAGGATGACGGTGGCGTTGCCCTGGCCGGCATCGACGTGACGGATGTTCAGCGCATCCTGCGTCCAGGGCGGCAGGCCGCCGCCCGCACAAGGCCCTTTCCGCCCCCGCAGGAAAGGGCCCACGCGGCCAACCTCAGGCCCGGCCCGACTTGACCGGCAGGTCCTGGGGCGCGTTCACCAGGGCGTCGGCATGGTCCAGCAAGTGCTGGCGGATCTGGCGCCCGCTGAGGCCGGTGTCCGCCAGGCTGTGGCTGTTGAACACGGTGCGGTCCCTATCGCCGCGCCGCAAGCCGTGGGCCCACAGGTAGAACTCCCCGGTGGCCGCTTCCATCACGATGTCATCCAGGCCCGCGCCCAGGCGCTGCATTTCCGCCGGGCTTAGTTCGGCCACGAAGATGATGAAACGGCGCACGGACTCGTCGTTCTCACGGTTGATGCGCAGGATATGGCGGATGCCCTGCTCCATCAGCGCGTTGATGCTGGTGCCGTCCAGCGCCGCGCGGATCTTGATCTGCCGCAGCAGGTCGGGTTCCAGGCGGAAGGTGGTCATGACCCGCTGATCCTTAAGCTTGGGGGTGGCTTTTTCCGGCATGACGGTCGTGCTCCTCTTCGGGGCGGTCCCGTCCATCAAGCTTTCATGATGGCATCGGGACCTTGGAAAAGGCCCGGCCCCCGAGGGAGCCGGGCCCGGTGATGGACTTAGAACGGGTAGTAACGGAAAGCGGTGTAGAGCACCGTGTCGTCGGTGCTGGGGCTGCCGCCCACGCCCTCGAATAGGTCGCGGCGGATGTATTCGCCCTGCATGCCGAACTGCATGGTGCCCATGTTGCCGTGGTAGAATTTCCACCAGAAGCCGGCCGTAGCCTCCCGCACCGAACGGGTGTTGCCCGCGCAGGCGAGGGGCGAGTTCTCGGTGTAGCAACCGGTGTTGACGGCCAGGCCGTTGCCATAGCCGTAGGCCTTGCCGGCGACCGTGAACGCCTTGCTGTCGTCCTGTTCCAGGCCGTAGTAGGCGTACAGATCCCAATCGGACGTGGGGTGGCCGATGACGCCGGCCATGGCCGTGACCTCGGTGATGGGCGACAGGCGGCCGTAGGGGTTCACCGTCACGTCCGGCAGGCTGGACGAACCATAGCGGCCGATACCCTGGCCGGCCATGGTGCTCAGCTGAATGTCCACATACTTGGGCACCACCGGCAGGATGGCGGCGGCACCGAAGCCGAAGCCGGTCTCGGTGTAGTTTTGACCGGCGGCACGGCTCTGGAACTCACGCGCCAGACCGAACACCTCGTAGTGGCCCCAGCCGGGCTCGGCCACGGCCTTCACGATCAGGTCGGGGGCGATGTCGGTGGAGTAGTTGGCCGTGCTGTTCAGCAGCGAGCCGCCGGGGTTGGTGTTGCTGTTGGGTACCAAAGCGGTCGAACCGCTGATGGACGCCTGCGGGCTTTCCAACGCCACACCCAGCCAATAATGGCGGTTCCAGTCCTTGACCACGCGCAGGCCCCAGTTGCGGGTCCAGTCGAAGCCGGCGGCGTACTGGGCGTCCGGGCCCATCGGCAGCGCTTCGGTGCGGGGATCGATGCCGGACTTGTTGGTGGTGACCAGGCTGAAGGACTGGCCCGCCAGCAGGTGCCAGCCGGTATCCTTCCAATCGGCGGTCAAGTAGCCCTGGCGCAGACGCGGAACATAGCTGTTGCTCTGCCCGCTGTTGGAGGACGTGCCGACGCCCAGGAAGTCGGATTCGAAGTAGGCGCCCAGGTGGGTATCGGGGCCGACATCGCTTTCGGCCAGCATGGTCACGCGGCTCTGGCGCGCGCTGCCGCGGAACTCACCCCGATCATAGTTGGAGGAGTTCTTCAGCGGGATGGCGGCATAGGGGGTGGCGACGTCCGCGGTCATGTTGCGCGAGCGGTAGACGCTGGCCGCTTCGATGAAGCCGCCGAAGGTCAGCTTCACGCCCTTGCCCAGGCGCAGGCTGTTGTCGTTGGGGTCGGTCACCTTCTGCTGCTGGGCGATCTGCGTGGCGGCGGTGGCCGCCTTCTCCGCAGCCGCGCGGGATTCCACCACCGCCTTGGCGTTGGTGTCCTGCTGGGTCGCCAGCGCCTGCAGCTGCGACTGCAGCGCCTGGATCTGCTTGTTCAGGGCGTCGATCTGCGCCTGGGTCGCCACGATCTGGGTCGGCGTGGCGGCGGTGGCGGCAGCCGAGGCGGCCTTCTTATGCTTCGTGGTGCTGGCGGCGTCCTCAGCGCGCGCCGCGGTCGCTGCACCCATCAGGGCGACGCAGGCCGTGGTCATGAACGCGGCACGCACGAAGGCGCGGCCTTTCCGGATCTGATGCGGCGGATGGGTCCATCCGTTCCGCGCTTCAATAGACATTACTGTCCACTCCCATCAACTGATTGGCTTCTTATCCGCACCCGGACAGGCGCGATGGCCCTTTAAAGCAGTTGTCGATTGAAGAAATGTGGCAGTCGACTAAAGGATCTTTTAGATAAGTAAATTCATTTTTAAGATCCCATGAGCGGCTTTAAGCCGCATGTGCGAGAAATCATTCAATGTAAAGCACGATATACTGCTATATTACTAGCTAAAGACCGCGCCCCGCCGCCGGGTTTTCTGGGGGATGCAACCGGCGGCGGGGCGGGCCGATAGGCCCTGGGTGGTTTTGCGGGGGCCACCCGGGCCGTACGACGGATCCCCAGACAGGCGGGACGGGGATCCGTCGATGGCGGGCGAGGGCGGGAAGCGCCTTAGTTGATGGGCACCAGGGTCTGGGTCATGGCGGCGTCGAGATTGTCGACGCAGCGGGAATGTTCCCCCGTGCCAGGGGTAAAGCCGACCTCAGCACAGGCGCGGTTCTCTTGCGCCAGCCGCTGGGTGGCGAAGGAGGGGCCAGCGCAGGCGGCCAAGCTGCCGCCGATGCCGGCGACGAGGGTGACGGCGGCCAGGATGGCGGCCCAATGGGCCTTGATCAGGCGGCGGCTGATGGCGATGGTCATGGTTTAGTTCCCCCCGGCGATGTCGATCGGGTTTTGGGTGGAGTGATAGGCGGCGACATGGGTGGCGTTGCCCAGGACCTTGTCGCGATAGTTCAGCACGCACATGGCGTAGTCCGGCGTATCCGGGGTCAGGCCCTTCTGGCTGCACGCCGACTGGCCGGCCAGATTGGCGGAAGCCTCCGCCCGGTTCGTGGCGGCTTCGGCCAGCGATCCGGTCAAGCTGTCCACGCAGGCGACATAGTCGGTGTTGGGTGCCGTCAGGCCCATGGTGTCGCGACAGACGCGCTTCACGGTGTCCAACTGAGTGGCGGGAACCGTCGCGGCATGGGCGCAAGCCGCCACCCCGGCCCATATCAGCAGGGCCAGACCGGCCTTCTGCACTTTGGCATTATTCAGTATACGCTGCATCTTCCACTCCAACCGTCAAGTGAATGACTGATGGATCGAATGTTATCGTCACGGACTCGCGTCACAACTAAAGCTTAGTTTATTTATTAAAACTGATTTTAGGTTTTCAATAATTGAGTCAACCAACTTACCAAACATGTCTTCAGTAAACTCACGCTGACAAGAACCATATTGGTCGCACCATATCGAAAGTTTTAAAAATCCTGCGGCAGATGCGCAGGGTTTTTTACAACTACATATCATGATATATTGCGACATTAGGTCACATCCCAGACTTTCACGGGCTAATGCGTTATCACAGCGCTCGCATAGCCAAAATTATAATTTTTTTTAGAAATCATTCGTCCTTTTTAATTGGCGGCGTTAATCAAACGAGCCGAAAGTTCCGGCGGCAACGTCCCCGCCAGAGGACCGCCGTCGTCCGTTTCCCGCCCCAGCGGTATCGCCGCGTTCACCCTGTTTGGTGGTTGCCACCGGCACGCCCTTGGCGGATGGTCAGGCTTTCGCCTTGGACGCGCATGCGCCCAGGGTAGTGGCGTAACGGCTGACGGCGGAACCGGCGGATGGACATCGACACATTCGACGATCAGGGATGGTCCCCCGTGACTTCCAAAGCTCACATCCTGCTGATTGAGGATGATCGGGAAACCGCCGATGAAATCATCCGCGACCTGGCCGACCGCGGGTATATGATCAGCCACGCCGACAATGGCCGCGTGGGCCTGGAGCGGGCGTGCGAGGGCAAGTACGACCTGCTTATCCTGGATCGCATGCTGCCGGAGGTGGACGGCCTGTCCATCATCAGCCAGCTGCGGGCCGAGGACGTGCGGGTGCCCGTGCTGTTCCTGAGCGCGTTGAACGACGTGGATGAACGCGTGCGCGGGCTGAAAGCCGGCGGCGACGATTACCTGACCAAGCCCTTCGTGCTGTCGGAACTGTCCGCCCGGGTAGAAGCCTTGCTGCGGCGGCCGGCGGAGCCGCGCACCACCCGCTTGCGCGTGGGCCCGCTGGAGTTGGATCTGATCAGTCGCGAGGCCAACCGCGACGGCCGTCCGGTGGAACTGCTGCCGCGCGAGTTCAAGCTGCTGGAGTACCTGATGCGCCACCCCGCCCAGGTCATCACCCGCGCCATGCTGCTGGAAGACGTGTGGAACTACCGCTTCTCGCCCCAGACCAACTTGGTGGATGTCCATATCGGCAAGCTGCGGCGCAAGGTGGACGCACCCGGCGACTTCCCCATGATCTACAACATCCGCAACGTGGGCTTCGTTCTTCGTGAACCTCAGTGACATCGGCGGTATTCTATTGTGACCGCTGAGATGCCGCCTTGCGCGCCCGCAAGTGCCGGGCGCCGCCATCCGGCAGCCTGGCTCACGCGCCTCACGACGCGGCCCGCCAGCCAGCGCGCCCCGGCAACACCTTCGCATGACCGTTGGTACGAGATAGCCCGCACCACCAGTTTCCGGCTGGCCATTGTGTTCGCCTGCTTCTTCGCCGGGTCGTCCCTGCTGTTGTTCGCCTTCATCTACTGGCGGGCCACGGTGTTCGAGACCAACCGCATCGACGCCCTGATCACCGAGGACGCACGCACCCTGGCCAGCGAAGACCAGGACGCCATCCTGGCCCTGATCAACACCCACGTGACAGGCGACTTCCACCGTGTGGGCTATGCCGCCCTGTTCGCGCCCAACGGCAGCCGCATCGCCGGCAACCTGGAAGGAGTACCGCCCGGCCTTCCCATCGACGGCAAGGTCCACGTGGTGCGCGCTGCGCGCATCGACCTACCGGCCATGGGCGCCATCGACGTGCGCCTGACGGCGCGGCGCACCGCCAGCGGCAACGTCTTGGTCATCGGCCGCAACGGCCAATACATGGTCATCCTGCGCGAGGTGGTGGTGCACGCCCTGACCATGGGCGCCATCCCGGCCATGGGCTTGGCGCTGGCCGCCGGCATGTTCCTGGCCTGGCGCACCCAGCAGCGCCTGAAGGAGGTGCATCGCGCGGCGGAACGCATCATGGGCGGGGAGGTGCATGAGCGCCTGCCCATCGCCGGCATGAGCCCCCGGGATGAGCTGGACCGCCTGTCCCTGCTGTTCAACGGCATCCTGGATGAGACGGAGCGCCTGCTGGGCGAGATCAAGGCCACGGGCGATGAGATCGCGCACGACCTGCGCACCCCCTTGACCCGCGTCCGCGCCCGCCTGGAGCGTACCCTGAAGGGCGACATGGGGCCGGAGGAGACGCGGGAGACGGTGGGCAAGGCCATCGGCGGCCTGGACCAGGCGCTGGCCATCATCACCGCCCTGCTGCGTATCCGCGAGCTGGAGAACAGCAAGCGCCAGCGCGGCTTCACCACCCTGGATCCGGCCGAGGTGATCCTGCTGATCGAGGAATTGTACCAGCCCATCGCCGAAACCAAGGACATCGCGTTCGCCATCGACATCACGCCCGTGCCGCCGATGTTCGCCGACCGTGACCTGCTGATGGAGGCGGTGGGCAACCTGGTGGACAACGCCCTGAAGTTCACGCTCCCGGGCGGCCGGGTCACCCTGGCGCTGGGCCCGCGCGAGGGTGACGGCGCCACCGTCATCCGCGTGGCCGACAGCGGCCCCGGCATCGCGGCGCACGAGCGCGACCTGGTCTTCTCCCGCTTCTACCGCTCCGACCGCACCCGCCACCTGGAGGGCACCGGCCTGGGCCTGAGCCTGGTGGCCGCCATCGCGCGCCTGCACGGCATGGCACCCCGCGTCGGCGACAACAACCCGGGCTGCGTGGTGGAACTGGTGGCGGAAGGGACGTCGATCGTCAGGCCGCCGGCGGGGGGGATCGGAGGCGATTGAACAAGACTGCGATGAGAATGCCGAGCGCGGCGGACGGAGAGCCCAGGAACAGCGCAAGCGGCTCAGCCAAATCATCTTCTAGTGCGCATCACGTCCTGGTCGTCGATCTGATGGAGGTTTACGTCTTCCATCACCCCACCAACGTCACGCCATCAGCGTGGGCCGCCCGCACCAGAGCGTCGTCCAACGTCGCCAAAGGCACAGCCAATCGCTGTGCCAGTTCCAGGTAGGCAGCGTCGTATGCCGTCAGCCGGTGCTGCCGGGCCAAGCGCATGACGATGGCGCTATCTGGTGAGTTGTCTACCCGGATCGGAAGCTGAGCCAATAGCGCCAGAGCCCGCGCCGTCTGCATTTCATCCAGGCGCCGACGGCGCTCATTGACCAGCAACATGTTTCTGATCTCGAACCACCAGAGGCTTGGCACCACGGCCGGATCGGTGACCAGACGCTCAAACGCGATGATCGCGGCGTCACAGCCTTCGTCGGGCATAAGCCAACTGGCGGCTACCGAAACATCCACCACGAAAGGCATCAGTATTTATGCCCTTCGTGCCGGGCAGACAGGATCTCTTCCAGCGTCAGCTTGGGCATGGTTTGCCGGAATTCCCGAATCAACGCCTGCGCGCGCCGTATCTCCGCCTCACGACCCTGGGATTCCGGCACGATACGAGCCACGGGGCGGCCATGACGGGTAATGATGATCGTCTCACCTCGTTCCACCTCATCCAGTAGCTGGGGCAGATGCGTCTTGGCATCGGATGATTGAACCTCACGCATGAGACTACCCTTAGCAATTGGTCGATTTATTTGGTCGAAAATATACCGCCCTCTGATCCGGGTCAATCCAGGCCCCACATTCCTCTCCCCGGTTGCCAGTCCCTGAGCCAACGGGCAAGGTGACCGGCCTCAAGAAGACGAACGCAGGGACGCCGCGGGCCCATGATCACCATCTTCCCCAATGTCCTGAGCCCCCAGGAAATCGGCCAATTGCTGGCGGGCCTGCGCGGCACGCCGTTCGCCGATGGCGCCGCCACAGCGGGGGAGCAGATCCGGCAGGTGAAGAAGAACCTGCAATTGCAGGCGGGCATGCCGGGCTATGACGGCGCCTTCCGCACGGTGGTGCGCGGCATCGAGCGGTACGAGGATTTCCGCCGCGCCCTGTTCCCCCTGTTCATGGCGCCACTGGCCTTCAACCGCTATGACGAGGGTATGGAGTACGGCGCCCACAACGACATGCCGGTGATCTTCACACCGGACCGTGGGGCGGTGCGGGCGGACATCTCTTTCACCCTGTTCCTGTGCGATCCCGCGTCCTATGACGGCGGGGAACTGGTCGTCAACCAAGGCGGGCACGAACAGGCGTTCAAGCCGGCAGCGGGGTCGCTGGTCGCCTACCCGTCCGGCGCCATCCACCGCGTGGCCAAGGTGACGCGGGGCACCCGCATGGCCGCCGTGGGCTGGCTGCAAAGCATGATCCGCCGCCCGGAGCATCGGTCCATGCTGTATGACCTGGGCCAGGCCCGCACCCATCTGCACAGCCTGGAAGGCAAGAGCGCGCAGTTCGACGCCCTGGCCCGCATCTACGCCAACCTGATGCGCGAATGGACGGAGCTATGAGGCGGTAACGGCCTAGTCGCCGGCGCTGGCCGCGTCCAGCTTCAGGGGAATCAATCCTTCCCTGTCCACCTTCGCCTGGACCTCGCCGCGCAGGCTGACCCGCTTGGGATCCAGGTTGGGCAGCCGCTGCTTCAAGGCGCCGGCCACCGCGGTCGCCCGGGCTTGCGCCAAGGCTTTCAAGGCTTGTTCCGCTAGCGGTTCGGTCTTGGCGACACGGTCGCGCAGGGCGCCGACATAGCCTGTTTCATCCAGCACGGGGGTCGGTGGGGTCTTGGCGCCGGGGGCCGCTGGGGGCGTATGGGTGAAGGAATCGCGCACCGGCGGCAGCTGGTCGGCGCCTAGGCGCTCGACGAACTGCGCCTCCAGGAACTGGCGCTGGCCTTCCAGGGTGTAGTGGTCGGCCAGGGCCTGAGCCATGCGGGCGTCCAGCGCGTCCATCTGCAACTGTGCCTTGTCCGCCTCCGGCGCCACGACGCCGGGCACCACCAGGGCCAATTGCGGCCGCGCGCCCAGCGCCTGGGCAAGATGGACAATCTTCTCCTGCTCCGGCGGGGAAAGGTCGGCCCGGCCGGGGGCGAAGTCGATATGGTCCAGCTTGTCCGCGTCCGCCCCGTCGAACAGCGCGGCCAGGGCGCGGAAGGGGGCGGTGACCAGATTGGTCAGCAGGTCGGCGGCGGCGGCACGGATGACGCTGCCGATGTCGAAACGCGGGTCGTTGATGTTGCCGCTGACCGGCAGGTCGACGTTGATCTTGCCCTCATCATCCTTCAGCAGGGCGATGGCGAGGTCCAAGGGCAGGTCCAGCGCGCCGGGCACATCCACCCGGTCGCCCAGCTTGATGTCGCGGATGACGACGCGGTTGGCGCCGTTCAGCGCCCCGCCCTTGACCAGATAGTGCAGGTCGACGTCCAGACGCCCCCGGTCGATGCGCCGCCCGGCGAACTTCACCGTGTAAGGCGACAGGTCGGGGAATTCGACGTTGCGGAACAGCATGTTGACGTTGGAATCGCGGCCGGGGTCGAAGGGCACCAGCCGGCCATCGACGGTCACCTGGCCGAAGTCGCCCACCTGGCCGCGCAAGGCCAGGCGCGAGGACGCCGTGGCGCTGGAACTGAGCGCCGCCACCTCCCCCTGCAGGTCGGTGATGTGGGCCGAGAAGGGCAGTGGCAGGGAGGCGTCGCCGTAATCGGCCTTGCCGCCCGTGACCACCACCCGGCCCACGCTGACCGCCGGGGCCGGGGCTGAAGCTTGTGCCGCGGCCCCGGCGGCGGCCTTGGCCCGTGGCACCATCAGATGGTTGAAGTTGGTGGTCTGGTTGGCCGCCACCTGCAGGCGCAGATAGGGCGCCGCCACGGTGACCTGGGAAACGCGCAGCTCATTAGCCACCTGGCTGTATTCAAAGCGGTCGATGCTCAGCCTATCCCAGGAGACGACCGGGATGCCGCCGCCCTGCTCCGCCACCGCCAGCGACCGCACCTCGCCCTTGCCGACCGCGGTGAGACCGCCGGGCGTCTTGCCCTCGGGCGGTGTGACGGTGATGTCACCCTCCGCCGACAGATGGCCATCGTTGATGTCCACCCGAGCGCTTTCGCGCACATAGGGCTGGGCAGCGGCGACCGGCAGGTCGGTCAGGGCGGCCGTGGCCTCAAGCCGCAGGGCCGGTAGCGCCGTGACCTTGCCGTGCGCCGTCACCTGGCCCCCGCCCGACAGCGCCGCCGTCAGGGTGAAGGGGAATGCGGCGTCCGCCTGGCTGGAGAGATTGTCCAGGGTGAGGTCGATGGGCGTCAGCTCCAGCCGCGCCGGCTCATGCAGCGCCTGATCCTCCACCGCCGCCTTGGCCTTGCGCACCTGGACCTTGCCCAGTGTGGCGGTCCATGGCGGCGCGTCGGCCCCCTTCGCTGCCGGCACGGCCGCTGGATCGGCATTCCCCACCAGCCAGGGCATGGGGCCGACGCGGCCGTCCGCCTGGCGCCGCAGGGCCACGGTCAAGCCGTCCAGGCTGAGGCTGTCGGCCCCGGCGGTGCGTTCAGGCCAAGCCAGGCGCCCGCCGGCCAGGCGCAGTTCCGGCAAGGTCAGGAAAGGCGCCGCCACCCCGACCTCATGCACCGCCAGGTCGCGCAACACCACACCCGCATGGGTGACCGCCAGGGCATAGGCACCGTCGGCGCGACGGCTGACCTGATAATCGAGATCGACCGCGAGGGTACCGGTGGGCACGGTGACCTTGAAAACGTCGCCGAAATAGCGGGCCGCCAGGGGAATGTAAGGCCCGCGCGCCGCCACATGGCCGGCGGAGACGATGGGGTTCAGGCCGGATGTGCCCGTCCATTCCAGGGTGGCGCCGCCCTCCAGCCCTACCTGCAGGTGCTGTTGCCCCTGGCGTTCCGGCAGGGTGCTGAGGTCGTTGAACTCCATGCTGACGGGGCCGACCTTGGTCTTGAACGGCGTGCCCGGGACTTGGTCGGTCACGTCGGCGGCCGCGTTGGTGATGGTCACGCGATGGATCAGCAGGCGCGGCAGGCCCAGGCTGGGCGCTTCGGCCTTGGCCTGGTCATCGCCGGAGGCGGCGGCCTGGATCAGGCGCCCGATGTTGGTGTCGGTCTCGCCATAGCGCACCAGGGTGGCTTTCAGGCCATCCAGCTGGATGTCGTTGACGCCCCAGGCCCAGCGCAGCAGTCCGCCCAGCGCCAGGCGGACATACAGCCGGTCGAAACCCAGCAGAGGGGCGCCATCGGCCTCCGTCAGGCGGAAGCCGCGCAACTCCACACTGAGGGCGTAAGGGTTGATGCGCACCTCGTCCAGGGTGGCAGGGCGTTGGAAGGCTTTCTGCGTCACGTCCACGATTTCCCGCCGCAGCACGGGCGGGGCGACGAAAAAGCCCACCAGCGTGTACAGCGCCAGAATGAGGACGGCCCAGAAGCGCTTGCGCCGCACGCTCCACCACAGGCGGGGCTCGCCCAGGCGCTGCCGGCGGATGCAAGCGCCGAGACGGTGGCGGAACGAGGACGGCGTGGGTGGCGGGATCGGCATGGGATGGGGTCCTGCGGCGTGGACCCCATCCTATAATGGCAAAGCTGCAAGGGATACGGGCTTGGTGTCGCCCGGATCTACCCGGACGACACTAACCCTTTGGGTCAGCTTATGTTTCCCAAGCCGTGCCTTATTGGGGATCGCCATAGACGATACCCCGGCCATGGGTCCCGACATAGACGCGGCCATACCGCTTGGGGTCGCCCGATACCTGCAGGATCAGGCCCCACTGGTGCTGGTCATCGTTCACCCGCACCCAATGCCGCCCGGCATCGTCGGAGCGGAAGATGCCCCGCTGATGGTCGATGGTGCCCACCAGGTAAAGGGCGGCGATGTCGGCCCCGGGGGCAGCCTTGCCGAAGCCGAAGGCGTGCAACTCCTCCACACCGGGCAGGCGGGTGTAGGCCCCACCATCGGCCGTGCCGTGGTAGAGCCCATCGAAAGCGGCGATCCACAGGTCGCCCCTGCGGCCCGGCGTGGCGTACAGGGCATCCTGGCCGCCACGCGGATCGCCCCGGCCGTTGCGCACCGCCGCCGGCGTGGGCAGGCCGTTCGGCAGGGTGAAGGGCCGCGCCTGGAAATGGGCGGCGCGGTCGGTGCTGACGTACAGTTTCCCGTCGAACAGGGACAGGGCGTAGAAGGTGTCGGGATCAACGGCGTCGCCGATCACCCGCACGCCGTCCGGCAGCCCCTGGGCGGAGGTCCAGGTGGTGCCGTGGTCGGTGGTGACGAAAGCCCCGGACACCAGCCCCTCCTTCGCCCCCTGCGGCGTCCACACCCAGGTGGCGCCGTCGGCGGAGACGGCGACCTTGCCACGCTTGGCCTCCGGCACCGGCATCACCGCCGGCTTCCAGCTGCGGCCGCCATCCAGGGAATAGCCGATGTTGGGCGCCGGATAGCGTTCGTCATGGATGCCTACACGCACCACCACGCCGGGGTTCAGCGGTGCCGACACCACGCTGTCGGTGTTGCCGAACCGGGGCGAGGAGGCAGCGCCCTCCGGCGCCGGCTTGTCCAGGTCCCAATGCACGAAGCCGCCATAGTCGCCGATGGCGGAAATCAGCGGGGCGCCCTGGACGGGGCTGTTGAAGGCCATGCCCACCGTTTCCTCGATGCCGGTGCTCATCACCTGCCAGTGGCTGGGCTGGCCCTTGTCCACGGCGGTGAGATCAAACGTCTCCCACCCGCCGTAGCCCGTGGTGAACATGGCGTGGTCAGGGTTGGCGGGATCGATCTCGATATCGAACAGCCAATGGATGGGCGTGGGCCTCACATAGGGCGCCAGACTGTAGTCGTAGACGCCACCGTTCTTGCCATCGCCCTTGGGGCCGCCGAACACGCCGTGCCAGGTCTTGCCGCCATCCAGGCTGCGGAAAATGTCCTCCCCCAGGCCAGGGTAAGACCCCGGCTGGCGGTGCCGGTCGAAGGAACTGGCGATGACCACCTTGGGATTGTGCGCGTCCACCGCCACGGCGGCATAGCCGAAGGCTGCCCCCTTGGCGGCGTCCGGCTTCTCCGGCGTGATGTCGGTCCACTTGCCCCGCCGGGTGTTCAGCTTCCACACGGCGCCGTCGGTCATACGGGTGGGACCGGGGCTGCTGCCGTAAGAGACGTAGAGCGTGCCGTCGGCCGCCAGCGCGGCGCGCGTCGGCCGGTTGGCGGTGGGCTGGCCCGGCACGGGCGCCCAGGTCCGGCCGCCATCAGTGCTGCGGAACAGGTTGTCCCGCCCCTTGAGGGAGGCGCCGACGTAGATGGTGCGGCTGCCCTTGCCGTTCTTGGTGGCGCTTTTGGGGTCGAAGATCACGAACACCAGGCCCGCCCCGCCGCGCGCCCAGGGCGACACGCCGGCCGCGATCTCCTTCGACAGATCCTCCGTCACGTCGGGAAAGCTGGCGACGCGGTTCCAGGTGGCCGCGCCGTCGTGGCTGACCCACAGGCCGTCATGGCGGGTGCCGAGGTAGAGGGTGTCCGGATCGTTGGGATCGACCGCCAGGCGTTCGCCATTGCCACGGCCGTTCTCATTGCCGCCGAACTTGATGGGCACGTCGACGCGGCGGAAGGTCCGCCCCCGGTCGTCGGAGCGCACGATGGCGCCGGCGGGCGCCTGCGGGGCGGTGTAGGTGCCCAGCGCCATGTAGACACGATCGGGGTTGTGCGGGTCCAGCGCGATGCTTTCCACGCCCATCAGGTTGGTATCGGCGTAGGAGACCCAGTCCAGCAGGGGGATCCAGCGCTTGGCCCCCTCGTCCCAGCGGTAGGCGCCACCCATATCGGTGCGGGCATAGCGCAAGCCGGGCACGGTGGGATGGAAGATGATGCCGTCGACGAAGCCACCGCCCACGATCTGGACGTTCTTCCAGTGATAGGGCGCCTGGCCGGTCAGCACGGCCCCCTGCGGCGCCGATGGCGCGGCGACGACGGACGGTGCCTTCTGACTGCCATCAGTCTGACAGCCGGCCAACGCGAGAGCCGCGACGGAGGCGAGCAGCAGGCGTCGCGCCCGCGTGGAATGCGAGTTTCCTGTCATGACAGCGTTCCCAACCCCATTTTGTAATCGTTTTCGGGGCTACTGTTGCTCAAGTTACCGGTAACATCAAGGGCGCCAACCAATCTGGAATGTCGCAGCCGGCGGGGAGCCAGCGCAGCGGACATTCGTCGCGCGGCATCGCCACGGGCCGCCAACGCCATCAAATCTTCACAGTCTGTCACGGCATTGGCACGGGACGGTCGCGGGCACCCCCCCTCATCATCCTGGCGTCCCCGGCAGGATATCATGTGAAAGGAAGCCCATGCCCACCCATACGCCGCCGTCCCCCACCCCCGGCCAAACCGGTACCAACGGCCCCGCCAAGGTCAACGACCGCCATGTCGACGAGTTACTGGACGAGGCGCTGGAGGAAAGCTTTCCCGCCAGCGATACGCCGTCGGTTCCCCCGTCACGGGATCCATGACCACGGGTATTGTGCAGTGCGAAAGGAGCCTTGACAGACCGCCTCGTCAGCCGCTAATCACCGCCCATCATTGGGGAGTAGCCGCCCGCCGATTTTGAGCGGGCGCCGCGTCAACAGACTTGGGCCCCATCGGTGCATCACCATTCGGTGCCTCACCGGTGCGGCCCATGGCGCGTGCGACCGATCCGCCCTGCGCGGATCGTTGGCGAGACCAGTGGCATGTCGCGTCCGCCCTGGCCGGGCCGGACGCCGACTGCTGCTGTCGTCCGCCTGGCCTGTCGCATTGCCGTCCCCGAGGTCTGTATCATGCCCATCACCACGTCCTTCGCCCTGGCGTTCAGCCTGTCCATGGACGCCTTCGCCGCCTCACTGGGCAAGGGCGCCAGCCTCAACCGCCCCGGCGTGCGGGAGGCGGCCCGGGTGGGCGCCTATTTCGGCCTGTTCGAGCTGGCGGCCCCCATTCTGGGTTGGGGCCTGGGCCTGTCCTTCGCCCATTACATAGAGGCCTACGACCACTGGATCGCCTTCGGCCTGCTGCTGGTCGTGGGCGGCCGCATGGCTTGGCTGGCGTGGAAGAACGACGATGAGGACAAGCCCAAGGCCGACCGGCATTCGCCCCTGGCGCTGGCCATGACCGCCATCGCCACCAGCATCGACGCCACCGCCGTCGGCATTACCCTGGGCTATATGAATGTCGACGTGCCCACCACCATTGCCCTGATCGGCCTGGTGACATTCACCATGGCCTTCGGCGGGGTGATGTTGGGCCGGGCCGCCGGCCCCGTGCTGGGCCGCTGGGCCGAGGTGCTGGGCGGCCTGGGCCTGATCGGCATCGGCGCCAAGGTGCTGTACGACCACACCCTGGGAGGCTTTGGCGGTTAAAGCACTATAGCGTCCAGCCTGGCCAGATGCGGCGCCTGGGCCGCGGCACCCAGGAAAGACCCGGTGATGCTGTTGCGGGCCAGCCGCGCCAGCTGCGCCCGGTCCAGGCCCAAAGCCGCCGCCACCCGTACGTAATTGTCCAGCAGATAGCCGCCGAAATAGGCCGGGTCGTCGGCGTTGACCGTGGCCCTCAGCCCCAGGTCCAGCATACGCCGCAGGGGATGCGTCTCCAGGCTGGGCACGACGCAGAGCTTGAGGTTGGACAGCGGGCACACCGTCAGCGTCGTGCCCTGGTCCACCAGCCGCCGGGTGAGGGCCGCATCCTCCAGCGCGCGGTTGCCATGGTCCAGGCGATCCACGCCGAGAATGTCCAGCGCCTGCCAGACATAGTCGGGTGGCCCCTCCTCCCCCGCGTGGGCCACCAGCTTCAGCCCCCGCTCCCGTGACGCCTGGAACACCCGGGCGAATTTCGACGGGGGGTTGCCGACCTCGGATGAATCCAGGCCAACGCCCGTGATGCGGTCCAGATAGGGCTCCGCCGTCCTCAGCGTGGCGAAGGCCGACTCCTCATCCAGATGGCGCAGGTAGCAGAGGATGAGGCGGGAGGTGACGCCCAACTCCCGCTCCGCCGCCGCCATGCCGGCCAGCAGGCCGTCGGCCACCACCTGGAAGGGGATGCCCCGGTCGGTATGGGTCTGGGGATCGAAGAAGATCTCGGCATGCACGCCACCATCGGCTGCCAGCCGCTGGAAATAAGCCATCGCCAAGTCGTGGAAGTCTTCTTCCGTACGCAGGACCTGGGCCCCTTGGTAATAGATGTCCAGGAAGTCCTGAAGGTTGGTGAAGGCGTAGGCCGCCCGCACCTCCTCCACCGTGCGGAAGGGCAGATTAACCCGGTTGCGGCGGGCGAAGTCGAACATCTGCTCCGGTTCCAGGCTGCCTTCGATGTGCAGGTGCAGCTCCGCCTTGGGCAGGCCGCGGACGAAATCGGAGAGAGGGTCGGTCATTGGGCTGCCTTTCATCATCGCAAGAATGGCCAGTGTAGCCCCAGCGATACCGCCGATGACAGACCTTCCCGTGCCGCCGTTAAAAGGCCGATTACATCCGCGGAGGGTATATCAATCTCACATACCCGTTAAACGGGTGGATTGGTGGCCCTTATCTGCTAGATTGCACCCCAATAACTCAACCAGAGGCGGCGCGGGCCGCGAAGAGGGGGTGGAGCATGCGAGGATATCAGACGCGCGGGGCGTCACTGAAGGTAAGCCTGGGGGCCGGCGTCGCCGGCCTGGGCCTGATGCTGCTGGGGGCCGCCCCGCCGGCCGCGGCGCAGAGCACCTTCGCCAATCCCCCCAGCCTGCCCCAGACGGCGCCGGCCACGGGCTCAGCCAACGTTCCCGGCCTGCCCAAGGCGCCGTCGGCCATCAGCCTGGCCACCGCCCCGGCGGCTCACGCCGGCAAGGAGCGGGCCTTCGACCTGCACATCCAGTACACCGACGCCGCCCTGTACGACCCAGGGGAGCAGCGGTACCAGCGCGTGCACCTGCGCAGCTATGTCGGCACCGGCGTGTCGCCCGGCACGCCCTATGTGGCGCCGGAGATCGACGTGACGCCTGGTGACACCGTGCGCGTCACCCTGCACAACGACCTGCCGGCCGATCCCAGCTGCAACGACCACAGCATCACGCCGGACACGCCGCACTGCTTCAACGGCACCAATCTGCATTCGCACGGCCTGTGGGTCAGCCCCGCGGGCAACAGCGACAACGTTCTGATCTCGCTGAATCCCGGCGTCAGCTTCCAGTATGAGTACAACATCCCGGCCGACCATCCGGCCGGCACCTTCTGGTACCATCCGCACCGCCACGGCTCGACGGCCCTGCAGGTGGGCAGCGGCATGGCCGGCGCGCTGATCATCCGTGGTGACCGCAAGCCCACGCCCCAGGTCAACGGCGACCTGGATACCCTGCTGATCGGCGCCGACGGCAAGCCCCTCAAGGAACGCACCCTGGTGTTCCAGCAGATCCAGTACTACTGCCTGGACGACAACAAGACGCCGACCTGGGACTGCAAGGCCAACCAGACGGGGATCATCGAAACATACGGCGCCGTGCAAAACCCCCCGGGAACCGTCCCCCCGACCAGTGACGAGTTCAGCCCCGGCAGTTGGGCGCAGTCGGGGCGCTGGACCAGCATCAACGGCGTCATCATGCCCACCTTCACCGACGCCCAGGCGGGCACGGCGGAACGCTGGCGCCTGATCCACGCCGGCGTGCGTGAGACCATCAACGTGGAATTCCACAAGATGGCGGACACCACGACCGCCACCGCCCGCCCCAGCAAGAACGGCGCGGACAAGTTCGTCGACACGGTGTGCACCGGCCCCGCCGTGCCTTACCAGGTGGTGGCGGCCGATGGCCTGACCATGGGCAACACCCTGACCAACACCAACACCACCCTGCAGCCCGGCTATCGCTATGACCTGATGGTGGTTTTCCCCGAGCCCGGCAACTACTGCGTGACCCAGAGCCCGATGGCCGCGGACGTCACCGTCAGCCGATCCGGCACGCTGCGCAGCCTGCTGGGCGTGGTCACCGTGCGGGGCGGCACCCGCACCGCCGATCCCATCCAGACACTAGTGAACACCCTGGTAGCCTCGGCCCAGAAGAACATGCCGGCGGACGTCCGCAACCAGATCGTCGCCGACCTGACGACCAAGGACGCCAAGGGCAAGCCCAACATCCTGCTGACCCGCTTCGTCCCCCACCCCACCATTCAGGAAGGCGAGGTGGCGGGCAACCCGACGCAGGAAATGCTGTTCTATCTGGGGCCGAAGGATCTCAACAATCCGAACGGACCCGCCATCTTCACCGTGGGCAACACCTTCCAGCTGGGCGCCGACGGCAGGCCCCAGACCCATTCCTACGACCCGAAGGTCGTGGACCGCTCGCTGATCCTGGGGCAGGCCCAGACCTGGGAACTGCGGTCCTATGGCGTCAACCACCCCTTCCACATCCACGTGAACCCGTTCCAGATCGTGGCCATCCTGGACCCCGACAACAACGACGTCAGCGCCCCGGGCTATGTCGAGAAGGATGGCGATACCCAGTACGCCGGCCTGCGCGGCGCCTGGAAGGACACGCTGTGGGTCAAGACCAAGATCCCGTTCGGCGCCACACTGACGGACAAGACCAAGGGCTATTACCGCCTGATCGTCCGCACACGGTATGAGCGGTACATCGGCGAATACGTCCTGCATTGCCACATCCTGGACCATGAGGACCAGGGCATGATGCAGAACGTGGAGATCGGCGTGGGTGACGGCAACGGCGGCCTGGCCAAAGCCCATCACTGATTCTCTCTCCCGTCCCTTCTGACAGCGGCCCAGCCCTCATCGGCTGGGCCGTTTTTTGTCGGAGCGCGCATGGCACCACGCGGCGAATGGCCCTCTCAGACCAAGCCCGGACAGTTCCCCTGGAGCAGGACGTTTGCGCCCAGGGGTTGGTGGGGACCCGTCAGCCTTACACGTTGTGGTTAACCTTCGTGGCGATCCAGTGAATGTTTATATAAATTCAAGTGTCTAAGCGGGCGGGAAAGCGCCCTGGAACAATAAATACAAATGCAATATAAACACTGCGTAAATACGTTTGTATTCATTTTCTAATTCGTTGGTAGTAGATTTTTACGCAGCTGCCTCTCTTAATATTGCCTTAATAACTCCCTTCCTATTCTTTGGGTTAGAGCCGTGACTTGAGGCGGAGGGATGCCGCATCCGGGCCGTCGGCCGACTATCCTTGGCGGGGAAAGAAATGGTCGCTTTCTATAAGCAAATCATAGATTTATACACGCTCGCAGAACTGGTGGAAACGGACGACGCTTCCCTGGGAAAGGTCTGCCTGGCCTCCGATGCGCGGTATCAGGTTCGGGAATTCCATTTGGATGGCTTAACCAACCAGGTTGCCTCCTACTTGGCTGCCGGCTTCGGCGGGCGGACGGAACAGGATTTTCCCCACCTGACCTGTGCCTGGGGACGGGCCCGTGTCGGCTCAACAGCCATGGCCAACCTGTTCGGCGTGGCCGGCCTCCCCTCCTACTACCAGCCGACCAAGGCGGTCATGCGCCATGTGCTGGCCGCTGATCGCCCCGGCCCCTGGGCCGTTCCCCTGGCCGACCAGGCGCCCCACATCTTCTGCAAGGACGTGGCCGGCCCCTATCTGACGGCGGAGTGCCTGTACATCCCACTGCAGATGCTGATCGAGGCGGGTTACCCTGCCAGCCGCCTGCACCTGGTGATGCTGGACCGCCAGCCGGTGCACGCCCTGGCGTCGTGGCTGCGCAAATGGTCCCACCGGGTCAACCGCGACCAGCTGCTGGAGAATTTCGTTGTCGCCACGCTGAACGCCGTGCGGGTCGAGAACTATGCCCGCCGGCAGGGCGTGCCCGTGACCCACTACGTTCATGAGGCGGCACGGCAGCCGGTGCTGGCGGCCGCGGCCCTGTTCCACCGGCTGGGCCTGTCCGATTACTTCACCCCCGAAACGGTGACCAGTTGGCAGCGGATGGACAGCCTGGACGACAGCCAGTCGCGCATCCTGTTCCCGGTGGAGCCGGAGGCCTATGCCGCCCCGGGCCTGCACCAGCAGACGGGTGGCATCGGCAGCTACGCCTATCAGGACCGGGACCGGGGGGCCGTCACGGACGCGGACCTGGATCTGCTGCGCCGACATGGTGTGGATGAGGTCTACGCCCGCAGCGCGGCCGCCTGCGCCCGCGACCTCGATCTGCCCCGCGGCCTGCTCCGTGAGGGTGACGCCCCCTCCGCCGCCGCTGTCGCCTGACCCCCTACGCCCTGCGCGAAAGATCCGATCATGCTGAACAAATTGAAGATTTCCCACCGGCTGGCGCTGTTCATGCCCATGCTGGTGCTGGCCCTGGGGCTGGCCGTCAGCTTCGCCCTGACCACCCTGCGCCACACCCTGACCGAGGACCGCAAGGAAGAGCTGAAGCAGATCCTGATGGTCACCCGTGGGGTGGCGCAGAACTGGTACGACCGCGAACAGTCGGGCGAGCTGACTCGGGCCCAGGCGCAGAAGGGCGCGCAGGACGACATCCGCAAGCTGCGCTTCGGCAATGGCGAGTATGTCTACGTCAACCAGTACGACGGCCTGACCGTCGTCCACATCAAGCGGGAATTCGAAGGCAAGAACCGCATGGACTTCAAGACGGTCGATGGCGTCGAGACCGTGCGTTTGGGCATCGAGGCCGCCAAGCAGGGCGGCGGGTCCTTCACCTACACCTACCCGCGGCCGGGTAACAAGGGCGGCCCCGCCGAAAACTTCCCCAAGATGACCTACAGCCTGGGCTTCGAGCCATGGCAGTGGGCGCTGGGCACCGGCATCTACGTCGACGACATCGATGAGATCTATCATGATATATTGATTGATATGCTGATGCTGACCGCCGTCGTCGTGGTCGCCGGCGGCCTGGTGGCTTATCTGCTGGCCCGCAGCATCGCCAAGCCCCTGAAGCTGATGACGGAGCGCATGGGCCAGCTGGCCGATGGCGACCTGACCGTCGACATCCCCCTGCTGAACGACCGCCATGAGATCGGCCGCCTGGCCCGCGCGCTGGAAGTGTTCAAGCGCAACGGCCTGCGCAACGCCGAACTGACCCAGGCCCAGCTGGCCGAGCAGGAGGAGAAGCGGCGCCGGCAAGAAGCGGTGGAGGCCTCGCTGGCCGATTTCCAGCAGCGCACCGCCCGGGTGCTCAGCAACGTGGTGCACGCCTCGGAAGACGTGCGCAACCATTCCTCGGGCCTGGCCGACATGGCGACGCAGAGCCGCGGCATGGTGGAGATGGCCAATCACGCCTCGGCCGAAACCACCGGCAATGTGCAGATGATCGCCAGCGCGGCCGAGGAACTGGCCGCCGCCGTGGGAGAGGTCAACAGCCAGGTCACGCGCTCCACCGATATCGCGGAGCGGGCGGTGGCCCAGGCCGAACAGACCGGCGTCACCATGCAGGGCCTGGCGGACGCGGCCCAGAGCATCGGCAACATCATCCAGGTCATTCAGGAGATCGCCGGCCAGACCAACCTGCTGGCGCTGAACGCCACCATCGAGGCGGCGCGGGCCGGTGAGGCGGGCAAGGGCTTCGCCGTGGTGGCCAGCGAAGTGAAGACCCTGGCCAGCCAGACGACCAAGGCCACGGACGAAATCCAGGGCTACATCACCGGCATCCAACAGGAAACCACGCGAGCGGTGGAGGCCATCGGCAGCATCGCCACGGTGGTGGGTGACATGCGGACGATCGCCACCGCTATTGCGTCCGCGATGGAACAGCAGGGCGCCACCACCTCGGAAATCGCCCGCAACATCAACCAGGCGGCCATGGGCACCCAGCAGGTGTCGACCAACATCGTCGGCGTGGCGGGCGCAGCCGAGCAGACCAGCCAGTCGGCCAACGCCCTGCACACGGCCTCGGAAGCCCTGCGCCAGGACGCCGACGCCCTGAACGCCGAGATCACCGGCTTCTTCGCCCGCCTGCGCGCGATCTGAAGACAGTAAGGGGGGAGAAAGGGCGGCGATCTCCGCAAGGAGGGGCCGCCCTTTTGAGGCCTCAGCTGTGGGAGAAGGGCGGGACCAACACCGTGCTGCCCACCTGGACGGATCCAATGACGGTGGGGTCGCTGTAGTAATTGGCGTAAGTCACCACCGTGTTCCCCGTCGTCAGCGACAGCACCAGGTCATTGCCCAACTGCTGGAAGACAAGGCTGCCCGGATCAACGTCGGAGGAAAACACCAGCACGTTGGCGCCCACCCCATCGGTGATGACGTCAGAACCGCTGTTCAGGCCGAAGACATAGGTGTCATTCCCCAACCCGCCAGCGAAGGTGTCATCGCCCGAGCCGCCCGTGATGACGTTATCAAGGTCGTTGCCGGTACCGCTGAAGCCACCCGTGCCGGTGTAGGTCAGGTTCTCGACGTTGCTGCCCAGCGTATAGCTCGCCAGCGTCGTGCGGACCTCGTCCGTGCCGGCGCCGGCAGCCTCCGTCACCACGTCACCGGCGTCGTCCACCAGGTAGGTGTCGTTGCCCGCACCGCCGACCAGCGTGTCCGCCCCGGCCCCGCCATCCAGCACGTCGGCACCGGCACCGCCGGTGATCACGTTGCCTAAAGCGTTGCCGGTACCGCTGAAGCCACCCGTGCCCGTGTAGGTCAGGTTCTCGACATTGCTGCCCAGCGTATAGCTCGCCAGCGTCGTGCGGACCTCATCCATGCCGGCGCCGGCAGCCTCCGTCACCACGTCACCGGCATCATCCACCAGGTAGGTGTCATTGCCCGCACCGCCGATCAGCGTGTCCGCTCCAGCACCACCATCCAGCACGTCGGCACCGGCACCGCCGGTGATCACGTTGCCTAAAGCGTTGCCGGTACCGCTGAAGCCACCCGTGCCGGTGCAGGTCAGGTTCTCGACATTGCTGCCCAGCGTATAGCTCGCCAGCGTCGTGCGGACCTCGTCCGTGCCGGCGCCCGCCGCCTCCGTCACCACGTCACCGGCGTCGTCCACCAGGTAGGTGTCGTTGCCGCTACCACCGATCAGCGTGTCCGCCCCGGCCCCGCCATCCAGCACGTCGGCACCGGCACCGCCGGTGATGACGTTGGCCAAAGCATTGCCGGTACCGCTGAAGCCACCCGTGCCCGTGTAGGTCAGGTTCTCGACGTTGCTGCCCAGCGTGTAGCTCGCCAGCGTCGTGCGGACCTCGTCCGTGCCGGCGCCCGCCGCCTCCGTCACCACGTCGGTGGCGCTGTCCACCACATAGGTGTCGTTGCCCACACCACCGACCAAGGTGTCGTTGCCGGCACCGCCGTTCAGGGTATCGTCGCCCGCCCCGCCTGTCAGGGAGTCATTGGCGGCCCCACCGGTGATGACGTTGTTTAGCTCATTGCCTGTCCCAGTGAAGGCCGCCGTGCCCGTGTAGGTCAGGTTTTCCAGATTGGCGCCCAGCGTGTAGTTCGCCAGCGTGGTCCGCACTGTGTCGACGCCGGCACCCGCATCTTCCCGCACTACGTCGCCAGCGTTGTCCACCACATAGGTGTCGTTCCCCGCGCCGCCGATCAAGGTATCGACGCCGGCGGCGCCGTCCAGCGTGTCATCCCCCACCCCGCCGGTCAGCTGGTTGTTCAGGATGCTGCCGGTGCCGGAGAAGTTGCCGGTGCCGATGAAGGTCAGGTTCTCGACGTTGGCGGAAACCAGGGTGTAATTCGTCAGCCAAGTCCGGATTTCATCCGTGCCACCACCCGAATTCTCCTTCACCACGTCGCCCAGATCATCGACGTAATAGACATCATCGCCGGTGCCCGCACCCATGGTGTCAGCACCGGCTCCACCATCCAGCGTGTCATTGCCGGTGGCACCAATCAGGCTATTGGCCAGATCGTTGCCGACACCATAGAAATTGCCGCTGCCCGTGTAGGTCAGGTTCTCGACATTGGCACCCAGCGTGTAGCTGGACGCGGTGACCTTCACCTCATCCGTGCCGCCGCCGGCCGCCTCCACCACCACATCGTTGGCGCTGTCGGCGAAATAGGTGTCGTTGCCCGAGCCACCGATCATGGTGTCGTCGCCGGCCCCGCCCGAGATGCTATTGGCAACCGCGGCATTGCCCCTGAGCACGTTGTTCAACTCGTTGCCGATGACGGTGAAGCCCGCTGTACCCGCACCGCCGGTGTAGGTCACGTTCTCCACATTGGCGCTGGTTAGCGTGTAGTTCGCCAGGCTGGTCTGGATCTCATCCGTGCCCTCGCCCGCATTTTCGATGACCACGTCGAGGGCGGTGCTCACGACATAGACGTCGTTGCCCGCACCGCCGATCATGGTGTCGGCGGCGGCACCACCGTCCAATGTGTCGTTGCCACCGCCGCCAACCAGCAGATTGCTGAGAGTGTTGCCGGTGCCATAGAAATTGCCGGTGCCGACGTAGCGCAGGTTTTCCACGTTGGCGCTCAAGGTGTAACTGGGGGCGGTGGCCCACACCTCATCCGTGCCGGCGCCCGTTTCCGTCACCACATCATTGGCATCATCCACCAGGTAGATGTCGTTGCCCAGGCCACCGATCAGGGTATCCACCCCGGCACCGCCATCCAGCGTGTCATTACCCCCGCCGCCGGTGATGGTGTTGGCCAGGGCGTTGCCGACACCGGAGAAATTGCCACTGCCCGTGTAGGTCAGTTTCTCGACATTGGCGCTCAGCGTGTAGCTGGCCGAGGTGGCCTGAACCTCATCGGTGCCCTCGCCCGGGTTCTCCACCACCACATCATTGGCGCTGTCCACCTGGAAGATATCGTCGCCAGTGCCACCGATCAGGGTGTCGTCCCCGGCTCCACCGTTCAGGGTGTCATTGCCGCCCGCTCCATTCAGTAGGTCATTGCCCGCCCCGCCGGTGAGGACGTTGGCGGCATCGTTGCCCGTACCGGTGAAGGCGTCAGCGCCGACATAGGTCAGCTTCTCGATATTGGCGCTCAGCACGTAGCCGGCCACCGAGGATCGCACTTCGTCGGTCCCCTCGCCCGCGTTCTCCACCACCACGTCGTTGAGGTTGTCCACGAAATAGACATCATTGCCGGCACCGCCGACCAGCGTGTCGGCCCCCGCCCCGCCATTCAGCGTGTCGTTGCCGGCACCGCTGGTGATGACATTCCCCAGGACGTTGCCCGTGCCGGTGAAGGCCAGGGTGCCGGTATAGGTCAGGTTGTCGACATCGGCAGTCAGCGCATAGGTCGCCACAGACGTCTTCACCAAATCCACGCCGGCGCCCGCCGCCTCGACCACCAGGTCGCCGGCATTGTCGACGATGTAGGTGTCATTGCCGGCGCCGCCGACCAGCGTGTCGGCCCCCGCGCCACCATCCAGCGTGTCGTCCCCCGCTCCGCCGGTCAGCTGGTTGTTCAGGCCGCTGCCGGTGCCGGAGAAGTTGCCGGTGCCGATGAAGGTCAGGTTCTCGACGTTGGCAGCTGTTAGGGTGTAGGCCGTCAGCCAGGTCCGGATTTCATCCGTGCCTCCGCCCGCGTTCTCCTTCACCACGTCACCCAGATCATCGACGTAATAGACGTCGTCACCCGTGCCCGCCCCCATGGTGTCGGCACCGGCGCCACCATCCAGCGTGTCATTGCCGGTGGATCCCGTCAGGCTGTTGGTCAGATCGTTGCCGACACCATAGAAATTGCCGCCGCCCGTATAGGTCAGGTTCTCGACATTGGCGCCCAGCGTGTAGCTGGCCGATGTTGCCTTCACCAGATCCGTACCGGCGCCGGCCGCCTCCACCACGACGTCATTGGCGCTATCCACGACATAGGTGTCGTTGCCGGCGCCGCCGACCAGAGTGTCATCCCCGCCCTTGCCGTCCAACACGTCATTGCCGGCGCCACCAGTGATGAGGTTGCCGATATCGTTGCCATTGCCAGTGAAACCGGCCGTGCCGGTGTAGGTCAGTTTTTCGATATTGGCGCCCAGGGTGTATAGCGCCGAGGAGGACTTGACCTCATCATTGCCCTCACCAGGGTTTTCGATCACCACGTCAGCGCTGTTGTCCACCATATAGACGTCGTCACCCGCACCGCCGATCAGCGTGTCGGCCCCCGCAAGACCGTCCAGCGTGTCGTTGCCGGCGCCACCGGTGAGGGTGTTGGCTGCGGCATTGCCGGTGCCGGTGAAGACCCCCGTCCCAATATAGGTCAGCTTTTCCAGGGGGCCGCCCAGCACGTAGGAGGCGAGCGTGGTGCGCACCTCGTCGATGCCGGTGAAACTCCCCTCCGTGATCACATCGCCGACATTGTCCACGATATAGACGTCGTCGCCCGCACCGCCGATCAGCGTGTCGGCCCCAGCGCCACCATCCAGCGTGTCATTTCCGGCACCGCCGGTGATGGTGTTGGCCAAGTCGTTGCCGGTGCCGTAGAAGCTGCCGGTACCAGTGTAGGTCAGCTTTTCGATGTTGGCGCTAAGCGTATAGCTGGCCGCCGTGGCCTGGACCTCGTCCGTACCTTCGCCCGCGTTCTCCACCACCACGTCGTTGGCGCTGTCGACACGGAAGATATCGTTGCCGGTGCCGCCGATCAGCGTGTCGTCACCGGCCCCGCCGATCAGGGTATCGTTGCCATCCCCGCCGCTCAGCACGTCATTGCCGGCGCCACCGGTGATGGTATTGCCCAGGGCGTTGCCCGTGCCGGTGAAAGTGCCCGTGCCGATATAGGTCAGGGTCTCGATATTGGCGCTGAGGGTGTAGCTGGCCGCCGTGGCCCGCACCTCGTCCGTGCCCTCGTTCGCGTTCTCCACCACCACATCGGCGCTGCTGTCCACGAAATAGAGGTCGTTGCCGGTACCGCCCACCAGGGTGTCGGCGCCACCGCCGCCGTCCAGCGTGTCGTTGCCAGCCCCGGCGCTCAGCGAGTCATTGCCGGCCCCGCCGGTCATGACATTGTTCAGCGTATTGCCAACACCGGCGAAAGCGCCGGTCCCGATATAGGTCAGGTTCTCAATATTGGCGCTGAGGGTGTAGCTGGCCGCCGTGGCCCGCACCTCGTCCGTGCCCTCGTTCGCGTTCTCCACCACCACGTCGGCGCCGCTGTCCACGAAATAGACGTCGTTGCCGGCGCCGCCGACCATGTAATCAACACCGGTCCCGCCATCCAACTGGTCGTTGCCGATCCCGCCGGTCATGGTGTCGTTGCCGCCCTTGCCGAACAGGACGTCGTTGCCGGCGCCGCCCGACAGGATGTCATCGGCGGCCCCGCCGGTCAGCGTGTCGTTGCCGGCATAGCCCGCCAGGCGGCTCTTGTCGTCCGTGGCGGTCAGCACGTCATCCCCGCTGGTGCCCAGGACGGGAATGTAATAGGGCACCGCCGGCCCCGTGGTGGGGTAGGTCTTGGTGACGATGTCGAAGCCGTTGGCCGTCTGGCTGGCCCAGCTCGCGATGATGGCGCCATCGGCCTGGACGGCCAAAGCCGGTTGGTTCTGGTCGCCGGTGGTGGTGTCGTTCAGGCGGAACTCACCGCCCACCGCGGCGCCGTTCGCTCCATAGCGCTGAGCATAGATGCCGTAGCCGCTGCCGTCCTCAGTATTCGACGCCCACGTGACCAGGTAACCGCCATCTGGCAGGGCTACGACCTTGGGCAAGCTCTGGTCCCCTGTGGTGTAGGTGTTGACCTGAAGGGGGCCGCCCATGGCTGTGCCATCCGCCGCATAGTGGCGTAACAGGACATTGTGCTGGGTGGTGTTGTCGTTGATGCCGCCGGTGCTGGCGAGGACGACGACATAAGTGCCATC
>NZ_VITV01000011.1:154817-181403 GCF_007828035.1 Nitrospirillum amazonense
CGCTGCACCCGACGCGTTGAACTGCTGCACATAAACTTCACCCAGATAGGTGCCCGCGCTGCTGTTCCAACTGACGACAAAGCCCCCGTTCGCCAATGCCGCCACCACGGGCTGTGACACCGCGCCCTGCACGTAGGTCGACAACGTCAGCTGCCCGGTGACGGCCACACCGTTGGCATCGAAGATCTGCCCCGTCATCGCATTGCCGTTGCTGACCCATGTCACCAGCAGATTGCCGTTCGCCAACAGGACCGCGGCCGGGCTCGTTAACCCATTGCCGTAAACGATTTGGCCACCCACCGTGTTGCCGTTGGCATCATAGCGCTGGCCCAAGACCGTGCCATTGTTCTGCTGCCACAGAATCTCGAAGCCGCCATTGGCCAGCGCCACCGTGGTTGGGGCATTCTGGTCGCCGGTGGTGGTCGTATTAACCCGAAACTCGCCACCGGTTTTCTGGCCCCCCGCCGTAAAGCGCTGGGCGTAAACTCCCCAGCCGCTGCCATCCTCCCCCGAGGATTGCCACGCCACTACATAACTGCCGTCCGCCAGGACCGACACCGACGGCATTACCTGGTCGCTGGTCACATAGCTGTTCGTCAGGGTCTCGGACGTGAAATCGTAGGGGCCGGGCATGGTGTTCTCCAGGAGGATGAAAAGGGGCAGCATCGGCCGGCGCCTGATCAAATCAGGGGCCGTCACCGTCATCGGGGGCGGCGTTACCGAAACGAGGGGTTCGGATCAGGGGATCGGGCCGGAAGGGCCAGTAGAGCCTGCGCGGGCAGCAGACGCTCAGGCGCCGGTCGCGCCAGCGGTGGAGGGCGCAGTTTCCACCTTATGGCCCGCCAAGGACCAGTGGCGGTGCTTTCCTTGTGGCCGCCAGTACCCCTCGCCATGGCGGGGGTGTGTTTGATAGTTGCAATACACAGCGTAACCCCTGCCAAGGTTGTGTCTGTCAGAGCAATCAACCATGGCACGGACAAGACTGCAAGCAACAACCCTTAACAGGATGCGGCAATGTGCAGATTTGACATATATCGGCCGCGCGTGATTGTCGCAGGACGCTGCCTCGTAGACCGATTATCTTTCTATATCAAATGAGTAAGGCCACCAGGCACCTGTCGGGCGCCTGGTGGCCTTCAAGTGAACACCATGAAAACGTGTCAGAGGGCCTTGGCCGCCCGCTCCGGCAGGGTGACAGAATCGTCGTCGGAGGGGAGCGCGCTTTTGTCCCACCCCCCGCCCAGCGCCCGGATGAGGGCCACGTCGGCCTGCACCTGGCGGGTGTGCAGGTCCAGGCTGCTCTGCTGCGCCTCCAGCAGGGCGGTCTGCGCTGTCACCACCTCCAGGTAGCTGTCGGCGCCGTCGCGGTAGAGGTTGGTGGCCATGTCCAGGGTGCGCTGGGCCGCCAGGGTGCCGGCGTCCTCATCCCTGGCGGCCGTCCCCAGCCAGCGGATGGCGGCCAAATTGTCCTCCACCTCGCGGAAGGCGTTCAGCACCGTCTCGCGATACGTGGCGGCGGCCTCGTCATGCTGGGCCACCGCCTTGGCCAGGCCGGCGTCCAACCGCCCGCCCTCGAACAGCGGCAGGGTGACGCCGGGCCCCACCGACCAGAAAGCCATGGGCAGCTTCAGCAGGTTGAAGCCCGTGTCCTGGAAGCCGCCCACCGCCTGCAACGACAGATCGGGGTAGTAGGCAGCGCGGGCCACGCCGATGCCGGCGTTGGCGGCCAGCACGTCGCGTTCCGCCGCCGCCACGTCCGGCCGGCGCTGCAGCAAGGTGGAGGGCAGCCCCGTCGGCACAGCCGGCAGGGCCGGCGTCCACCGCACGGGCGCCAGGGTGAATTCCGCCGGCGCCAGGCCCACCAGGGCCGCGATGGCGTGTTCCATCTGCGCCCGCTGCGACGCCACCTGCGAGACCTGGGACCGGGCGGTGTCCAGCTGGGTTTCCGCCCGCGACACGTCCAGCCCGGCCACGATGCGTCCCTGGAACATGGTTTGGGTCAGGCTGAGCTGCTTCTCATAGGCCGTGACCGTGTCGGCCAGGATGTGGGCGCGCTCGTCCAGGCCGCGCAGCGCGAAATAATCGCTGGCCAGCTCGGCCTGCAATCCCAGCCGCACCGAGGCCAGGTCGGCGGCGCTGGCCTGGGCTTCCGCCCGGCCGGCGGCCACCTGGTTGCGCACCTTGCCCCAGAGGTCCAGTTCATAAGAGGCGGAGGCGCCGATGGTGTTGGCGCCGTAGACATCGCGCTGGCCGGCGCCGCGCAGGGGGCGGTCCTTGGACTGTCGGTTGGTGCTGATGCTGGCGGTGCCGTCCACGCGCGGCAGCAGGCCGGCGGAAACGGCGGCGGCATCCGCGCGGGCCTCGTCATAGCGGGCCAGCGCCACGGCCAGCGTGGGGTTGGCCGCTTCGATCCGGTCCTCAAGGCCGTTCAGCACCGGGTCGTTGAAGGCCGTCCACCAAGGGCCGCGCGCCTGCTGGTCCGCCGGCTGGGCCGGCTGCCACGGAGCGCCGCCGGCCTCCTTGAAGGCGGGCGGCAGGTCGAGGTGCGGCGGCTGATAGTCCGGCGCCAGGTTGCAGCCCGCCAGCGCCAGCAGCGCGCCACCGGCCATGAGAGACTTCGTGAAAGACATGGCTGTTACCGGTCCGCCTTCGCCGTGGTGCCCGTGGCCGCTTCCGCCACCTTGCCCGCCCCCTCACCCGCACCGGCCAGGCGCACCACATCGCCCGACACCAGTGTCTCGGGCGGGTTGTCGATGATCTTGTCCGTGGGGGTCAGGCCCGCCACGATTTCAACGCTGTCACCCATGTCGCGGCCGATGGTCACCGGCTTCAGCTGAGCCTTGCCGTCGGGGCCCAGCACGGCCACCTCGGCCCCCTTGTCGCTGGGGACCAGGACGGTCGCCGGGACCTTCACCATGTTGGCGTCGCTGGGCACCTGAAAATGCACCTCGGCGAAGGTGCCGGGCGTCAGCAGACCGTCCGGGTTGTCGGCCTGAAGTTCCACCAGCATGGTACGCGACGCCTGGCTGACGGCGTTGGCCGTTGTCACCAGCGTGGCATCGAAGTGCCGGCCGGGATACTGCGGCAGGTCGAAGGCGGCCTTGACCCCCGGGGTCAGCAGGCTGGCGAAGGCCTGCGGGATCTGCACGTACAGCCGCATGCTGTGCAGGTCCGACACCTGGAACAGTTCCTGCCCGGTCCCGCCGCCGGCATTGATCAGGGCGCCCACGTCGGTCGTGCGGGCGGTGACGACGCCGTCGAAGGGCGCCACGATGCGCTTGAACGCCGTCAGCGCCTCCAGCCGACGGACGTTGGCGGCGGCACTTTCCACCGCCGCTCGCTTGGCGGCGCTATCGCCCACCTTCTCATCCGCCGCCTGCTGCGACACCGACTGCGAGGCCACCAGCGCCGCCCAGCGCTTGGCCGTCAGGTCCGCCAGCTCGGCGGTCGCCTTGGCCTTGGCCAGGTCGGCCTTGGCCTGTTCCAGCTGCTGGTCCAGGTCGGGGGTGTCGATGGTGCCCAACAGGTCGCCCGCTTTCACCTTGGCGCCGATATCCTTGTCCCAGCTTTTGAGGTAGCCGCTCACCCGAGCGTAGATCGGCGCCTGGGTATAGGCCTGCAGCGTGCCCGGCAAGGTCAGCGTCTGCTGTGCCGCCCCGCGACTGACGGGCGCCAGCGCCACGGTGGGAACAGCCTGGTCGGCGTTCCATTGAACCAGTTCGCGGGTCGCACGGGCACGGTCGGTCAAACCGACGACGACGATGGCGCCGGCGGCAAGCAGCGCCATTCCCCCCAGCAAGGCCAAGCGGCGGGGATTGGGGGTGGTGATTTGGGCGGTGGACATGATCGGGTCGCTCCTATCCGGGACGGCGGCTGCGGCTCAAAGGAAGGGGTGGGATCGGGAAGGCTTAAACGGGGGCAGGCGCCGCCTGCCCGCCGGGCTCACGGGCCCGCTCATGGTCACGGGCGTGCACCAGGCTGAACAGCGCCGGCACCAGGAACAGCGTGGCCAGCGTGGCGAAGACCAGCCCACCGATGACCGCGCGGCCCAGGGGGGCGTTCTGCCCCGGCTCGATGGCCATGGGCGCCATGCCGATGACCATGGCCAGGGCCGTCATCAGCACGGGGCGGAAGCGGGTGTGCCCCGCCTCCATGGCGGCGGTCAGGGCGTCCACGCCGGCGGCCAGCCGTTCCCGGGCGAAGCTGATGACCAGGATGCTGTTGGCCGTGGCCACGCCCATGCACATGATGGCCCCGGTCAGCGCCGGCACCGACAGGGTGGTGCCCGTGCCGAACAGCATCCAGATGATGCCGGCGAGCGCGCTGGGCAGGGCCATGACGATGACGAACGGGTCCATCCAGGATTGGAAGTTCACGACGATCAGCAAGTAGATCAGCACGATGGCGAAGGCCAGGCCGATGAACAGCTGGTGGTAGGCGCTGGTCATGGTGGTGACCTGGCCCTGGATCTCCACGTGGCTGGCCCGCGGCAGGTCCGCCGCCATGCTGTCGACGGCCTTCTGCACGTCGGCGGCGATGGCGCCCAGGTCGCGATCCTTAGGCGTGGCGTAGATGTCGATGGTCGGGCGCACGTTGTAGTGGGTCACCACAGCGTCCTGCCGCCCCCGGCTGATCTGCGCCAGGCCGCCCAGCAACTGGCTGGACTTGCCGGCGGCGGCCGGCGTCAGCGGCATGGTCTGCAGGCCGGCCATGGTGTCGATGTCGCGCTGCGGCGTCTGGATGGACACGGGGTAGGAGATGCCGTTCCTGTGATTCAGCCAGAAGGTCGGCGCCGTTTGCGTGCTGCCGGCCAGGGTGTCCAGCATGGTGGTCGCGGCATCCTTTTCGGTGAGTCCGACCAGGCCGGCCAGCGACCGGTTCACCGCCACCTTCAGCGATGGCAGTTGGAAGGCCTGTTCCACTCGGGCGTCGGCCACGCCGGGAATGCGGGCGATCTTGGACAGCAGCTTGTTGGTGTAGGCGCGGTTGGCCTCCAGGTCGCTGCCGACGATCTTCACGTCCAGCGGCGCCGGCAGGCCGAAGTTCAGCACCTGGGTGGTGATGTCGGCCGGCAGGAAGGCGAAGGTGGTACCGGGAAACAGCCGCGGCAGGTCGTGGCGCAGGATATCCACGTAGTCGTCGGTGGGCGCGTGGTCCTTGTTCAGCGCGATCAGGATGTCGGCATCCTCCACCCCGATGGTGCCGCTGTTGCCGTAGGCCATGTTGATGCCGCTGACCGGCAGGCCGATGTTGTCGACCATCCCGCCCAGGTCCTTGGATGGGATCACATGGCGGATGGCATCGCCGACATGGTCGCAAAGGCGGCTCATCTCCTCGATGCGCAAGCCGGTGCGGCCGCGGACGTGGATCTTGATCTGGCCGCCATCGACGGCGGGGAAAAAATTCTGCCCCAGGAAGGGCGCCAGCCCGAACGTGCCCAGCGACACGGCCAGGAACCCGCCGATCATCCAGCGGCGGTTCTCCAGGCCCAGCAGCAGCAGGCCCTGGTAGGTGGACCGCACCGCCTCGAACCCGCGTTCGAAGGTGCGCTGGAACTTCACGAAGGGATTGCGCGTGGGCGCACCGTGGACATCGGTGTGCAGGCCATGGCCGGCGTGGGCCTGGTTGCGAAGGAGGTAGTTGGCCAACGTCGGCACCAGGGTGCGCGACAGCACGTACGAGGCCATCAGGGCGAACACCACCGCCTCCGCCATGGGGCGGAACAGGAAGCCGGCGACACCGCCCAGGCCGAACATGGGCACGAAGGCGATGCAGATGCACAGGAGCGACACGGTGGCCGGCACCACGATCTGCTTGGCGCCATCCAGGATGGCGGTCTCGATGGGCTTGCCGTGTTCCAGGTGCCAGTTGATGTTCTCGATGGTCACCGTGGCATCGTCCACCAGGATGCCCACCGCCAGCGCCAACCCGCCCAGGGTCATCACGTTGATGGTCTCGCCCAGCACGGACAGGGTGGTGATGGACGCCAGGATGGCCAGTGGAATGGACACGGTGATGATGAGCGTGGACCGCCAGCTGCCCAGGAACAGCAGGATCAGCAGGCCGGTCAGGCCGGCGGCGATGACACCCTCGCGGATCACGCCGCTGACCGCGTCCTTGACGAAGATGGACTGGTCGCCGATGGGGGTCAGGGTCACGCCGTCGGGCAGGGTCTTCTGGACGTCGGGCAGGCGCTTATAGACGCCGGCGATGATGTCGAGGGTGGAGGCGGAGCCGGCCTTCAGCACGGACATCAGAACCGCCTTCTTGCCATCCACATGCACCACGTTGGTCTGGGGCGGGCTGCCGTCGTGGACATTGGCGACATCCCGCATATAGACGACGGCGCCGTTCACGGTTTTGATCGGCAAGTCGTTGAATGTGCTGATGTCGATCGGGGAGTCATTCAGGTCGACGGGGTATTCCAGCTTGCCGATCTTCTGCGTGCCGGCCGGGGTGATCAGGTTCTGCACCGACAGGGCGGCGGCCACATCGGTGGCCGACAGGCCGTAGGCGTGCAGGGCCTGCTGGTTCAGGTCGATCTGCACCTGGCGCACCTTGCCGCCGTAGACCGAGGGCAGCACGGCGCCCGGCACCGTCACCAGCTGCGGCCGGATGGAATTCTGCGCGATGTCGTTCAGCCGCGTTTCCGACAGATGGTCGCTGGACAGGGCCAGCTGCAGGATGGGCACACTGGCGGCGTTGAAGGTCAGGACCTGGGGCGGGTTGATGCCCGGCGGCATCTGCTTCAGCACCGTCTGCGAGATCGCCACCACCTGGGCCTGGGCGGCGTTGATGTTGACGCTGGGCTGGAAGAACACCTTCACCACGCCGAAGCCCTGCATCGATTGAGATTCGATATGCTCCACATCATTCACGGTGGAGGTCAGGGAACGCTCGTAATAGCCGATGATGCGCCCGGCCATGTCGTCGGGCTGCAGGCCGTTGTAGGTCCACACCACGGCGATGACGGGAATGCCGATGTCGGGGAAGATGTCGGTCGGCGTCTTCACCGCCGACGATACGCCGAAGATGAGGATCAGGATGGCCATCACGATGAACGTGTAGGGCCGGCGCAGCGCGATCTTGACGATTTCGATCATGACGGCACCCCCGGCTGTGGGCAGGGGCGATGGGCGCGGGGCCGGCGATGGTCATTCATGATGCGGTGCGACACGTCTCGTGATCCCTCGAGAGCGGGTTCGTGAACCCAACACCTTGGGAAATAGGGGACGTCTCAACGAATTGGGATTAAATAATTTTTTTGGTTGCGCCGCAAAATACCGCCATAAACTGCGCCGAGCCTACGGCCAAACGGCTGGGTTTCCAAGCGCTTCGCCATCTGCTGCGCCGCAAATAAGCGCGATGACGGCGCCCAAATCGTTGCCATCGATCACCAACTTGAAGCCATGCAGGGTCGCGATGGCCTGCACCAGCGACAGGCCCAGGCCGTTGCCCTGGATGTGGCGGCTTTTATCCAGGCGATACAGGCGGCGGACCACGGCCGCCCGTTCCGCCACCGGAATACCGGGCCCGGTGTCCGACACTTCCACCACCGGCACAGCCTCCCCTCCGATACCGCCCATGCCGCTGCGGATAAGGACGCGCCCGCCCTCCGGCGTGAACTTCACGGCGTTGTCCACGAGGTTGGCCACCGCCTCGATCAGCAGATCACGGTCGCCGGTCACGAACAGGGGGCCCTTGTCCTCCCGCGCCAGGGCCACTCCCTGGGCTTCGGCCAAAGGTTCGTAGAGGTCGAAGACCTCACTCGCCACTTCCGCGAGATCCACGGTGGTGAAGCCCGCCTGGCGGCGGCTGTCCTCCAGCTCGGCGATGCGCAGCAGGGCCGTGATCATGCCGAACGCCTTGTCCAGGTCGGCCAGCGCCGCCTCCGCACCCCGGCGCAGCTCCTCCGGCTCCTCGGCGGCCAGCCCCCGCTCCAGCTTGGCGCGCATGACCGACAGGGGGGTGCGCAGGTCATGCGCTATATTGTCACCGACCGCCCGAATTTCATCCAGCAGATGGACGATGCGGTCCAGCATCTGGTTCACCCGGGCCGATAGCTGGTCCACCGCGTCACGGTTGCCGGACAAGGGCAGGCGCTCGCGCAGGTCGCCACCCATGATGCGTCCTATGGTCTGCTGCACGGTCTGCACCCGGCGGCGCGCCCGCGCCCCACCCAGGACGCCGGACGCCAGCACCAGGGCCACGGCGGGCAGCAGGCCGGCGATCAGGGTGCGCGCTACCACCCGTTGCAGGGCCAGCAGCTCATCCATGGCGCGGCCCAGCACGACGGTGCCGCCGTCCGCCCGTTTGGCCGCGGCCAGGATGGCCGGCTGGGGCGGGCGGGCGTCGTTGGTCTGGATGTCCAAGCGATGGCCCTTGTCATCGATGGGCAGGTCCGGCGGCAAGGCATCCAGATTGCCGTAGCGCCGCTTGCCATCGGCGTCGAACCAGGCGGCCACGGTGACACGGTGATAGTCCGACATGATGCGGACCTGCAGCTGATACAGCAGGATGTCGTCGCGCGTCTGCGCCGCCACCGCCGCCTCCTGCACCAGGTCGCGCTGCATGCGGCGCGTCTCCACCTCACTGGTTTGCCAGTAGATGAAGCCGAAGATCAGCAGCATGCCCACCGACAGCGCGGTGGCGAAGCCCAGCGCCAGCCGGAACGGGCCCGCGCGGAACAGCTCAGTCCGCCGCACGGAGCATGAACCCGGCGCCGCGCACGCGATGGATCATAGGCAGCTCCCCCATTTCATCGATCTTGTGCCTCAGTTTGCCCATGTGCACATCGACCACGTTGGTCTGCGGCACGAAGCGATAATTCCAGACATCGGTCAACAGCATGGCGGGCGTGATCACCTGGTCCGGCCGGCGCATCATGTACTCCAGCAGCTTGAATTCCCGGGGCAACAGCGGCACCTCCCGCTCCCCCCGGCGCACGGTGCGGCTGAGCAAATCCATCTCCAGCGATCCCACCCGCAGGGTGGTAGCGCGGGTATCCGGCGGGCGACGGCGCAGCGCCTCGACGCGGGCCACCAGTTCCGCCACGGCGAAGGGCTTGGTCAGGTAGTCGTCGCCGCCGGCGTTCAGGCCGCGCACCCGGTCATCGACCGAGCCCAGTGCGCTCAAGACCAGGATGGGCGTGGCGATGCCCTCATCCCGCAGTTCCTGCACCATGTCCAGCCCGTCCATGCCACCGGGCAGCATGCGGTCGGCGATGACCACCGCCACGCTGCGATCGGCGCGCAGCACCTCCAGCGCCGCGGCGGCGGTGACGGAATGGCTGACGGAATACCCCCGGGCTTCCAGGCTGGTGACGATCTCCCGCGCCATGTCGGGCTCGTCTTCAACCAGGTGGAGGTGGGCGATGGTGTCGGAGGCAGGCATCAGGGGCAGTTCCAGGACGGTCCTGCCCCTTAATCTAGTGCGTCCCCGCCGTCTTGGGAATTATACCAGCGGCACGGGACGTGACCCGTGCCGTTTGGGGCGCGACTGCGCCCGCCGCAGCGAGTACCGCAGGGCGGAGCGAGGATAGCCAAGCCCGCGAATGCGGGCGCCGGCGCTTGAGGGCATTTGAGCGATTACGCTCAAATGCCACGCATATTAGGCCACGGCGATCCACACCTGCGAATGCCGGGCGTGGCCGCGGTCATGCCCCTCCGGTTCCCC
Organism: Nitrospirillum amazonense; assembly: GCF_007828035.1. Lineage (GTDB taxonomy): Bacteria > Pseudomonadota > Alphaproteobacteria > Azospirillales > Azospirillaceae > Nitrospirillum > Nitrospirillum amazonense. Next base: position 164,493 of record NZ_VITV01000011.1, read on the forward strand.
GGTGGTATCGGCCGCCACCACCTGGCCTTGGGCGCCGATGGCGTAGTTGATGCCGGAGTCGGTGCCGCCGACGCCGCCGGCCGCCGATGGCAGGCGGTTCATGCGGGCGTAGTTGGGGATGGCCAGCATGGGCGTACCGTCCTGCCACTGACCCTTCAAGGCCACCACGCCGCCCAGCAGGTCGGGCCGCCATTCGGCGGTCACCGGCGTGGACGCTAGTGGCTGATCGATGGACGGCTGGTCGGCCTTTTCCACGTTGTAGACCAGCGGGCCATAGCGCAGGGCGACCTTACCCCGGGTCGCCTCTACCTTGTCGTCGCCCGTCACGCGCTGCACGGCCAGGGGCAGGACGAAGTCGACGCGATCGCCGGCCGCCCATTCCCGCTCCACCACCGCATAGCCCTTTTCCATGCGGTACTGCACGGCCTGGCCGTTCACCGTCAGGCTCTCCAGCCCGCGCACCGGCGGCGCGGCGGTGTAAAGGGTGCTGGTGGCGCGGTCGGGCACGCGGATGCGCACGGCGAAGGATGTCGCCTTGGCCGGGTTGACGGTCAGGGCGACCGCCCCTTCCCAGGGATAGTTGGTCTTCTGCACCATCTCCACCGCCGTGCCGGCGACGTCGCCCACGTTGACCCGGCTGCCGATGAAAAGGTTCACGTTCACGCCCGCCTTGTCCTTGGCATAGGCCCAGGTGGGCACCATCAGCAAGGTGCGCGGGATGTTGCCGACGCAGCAGGGGCAGACGTGCCAGGTGGTGCGTTCGGTATCCACCAGCGGGTTGGTGTAGCAGAACGTCTGGCCGTCCAGCGCTGTGGAGCCCAGCAGCGCGTTGTACATCGTCTCCTCATAAAGGTCGGCGTACTTGGCGTCGTGATAGGCGAGGTTGAGCTTGTACTGGAAAAAGATCAGGCCGCAGCTGGAGCAAGATTCGCAGTAGGCGTCGTTGCGCAGGGCGTAATTCTCACCGAAGCCCTCCGCCGTGTCACCGCTGCCCACACCGCCGGTGACGTAATACTTCTTGTTCACCATGTTGTCCCACAGGGACAGCACGGCGCTCTGGTAGTCAATGTCTCGGGTTTCGGCGGCGATGTCCGCCATGCCGGAGTAGAAGTACACGGCGCGCACGGCGTGGCCCACCGCCTCGTACTGCCGGCCGGGCGGCAGGTGGCTCTGGTCGTATTCCGATCCGCCGCGCCGGCTGTCCAGCAGGAAGCGCGCCAGCCGGATGTAGGCGTCGCCGTGGCCCTGCCCCTCCATGTCGTTGACGAAGCGGCCGAAGCGCACCAGCGCCTGCTCCATTTCCTGGTGCCCGTCGAACCAGTCCTTCTTGCCCGGGCCGATGTTGGCAACCCAGCAATCCGCCAGCTTCTTGGCCGCGTTATAGAGGCGCAGGTCCTTGCCGCCCGTCAACGTGTAGTGGTTGATGGCGGACTCGATGAAATACCCAGCGACATAGCCCTCATGGTTGCCCCGCTGCTCCGGCGACCAGCGCGCCGGCCATTTGGCGCGGTCGGCCAGGGTGTAGGCGGTCTGCAGATAGCCGTCCGGCTCCTGCGCCGCCAGGATGACGGGTATCCATTCCCCCAGCTTGCGGCGCATCAGGTCCTGCGCCGCGATGATCTCCTTGTCGCCCTGCGGGTCGACCATCAGGGCGATGCACATGGATTCCACCGTCTGGTGCACCCAGGCGTTGGAAAAGACATAGCCCTTGTGGGACCCGTGCGGCTCCCCGCGCAGGGCCTTGGCCGCCTCGATGAAATTGTCCAGCCCGCCCTGCCCGATCTTCAGGTCCGTGCGCTCGCAATAGTCGATGCAGTGGGGGATCCAGCGGGTGATCAAGGCCTTGGCCCGGGACGACCACAGGGGGCTATCGATGGCGTAGGGGGTGGTGTAGACGACATCCAGCCGCTCATCCGGCGGCGGCGTTTCCGCCCGTACCTTCAGGGTGGAATTGGTGGTCTTGCCATCCGCCTTGGCGCTCAGCTGCAGCACGTACTCGCCGGGGGCGGAGAACCGCGCGGTGGTGTCGACGCGGGTGGCGTCGGCGAAGCTGACGCTACCCGGCCCGCTGACCTTATGCCACAGGGCCGCAGCATGGGGGGCGGCGTCCAGGGTGCGCACCCTGCCGCCAAGATAGGTTTGCCCGCCCAGCACGACGGCGCGGTCCTGACCGGCGGTGACCAAGGGCGGGAACACCGGCACGGCGCCATGGCTCCACACCCGCCACTGCAGCACGCCGACGGAGGCCTTGGCCGCCGGGTCGATGTCCAGGCGCAGCCGCGTGGTGGTGACGGGATCGAAGGTGGTGCGGTTATAGGCGTCGGGCGCCAGGCCCAGCCCCTGCGCGTTGCGCACCGGCACGAAGCGCTTGCCATCCCAGGCCGACACCCGCCAGCTGGTGGGCAACGCCCCCTTCCAGCCGCCCAGCCACCAATAGACATCAACCGCGTTGGTGCGCACCGGCACGTCCCAGCTGTATTCGATCCAGGCGGGACCGGCATGCGGCTCCGTTGCGAAGGCGCCCTCGGTATCATCCTTGGAGCTGGCGGGCGCGGCATTGGTGTTGATGGCCGCCAGGCGCGTGCCGCTGGAGCGGTTGGACCAGCTGGTGCGGGCCATGACCGCCAGGTTGACCGGAGCCGAAGGACTGGCCGCCAGTGCCGTGCGGCCACCGGCCAGGCCCACAGCCAAAGCGCCGCCGCCTGTCGCGGCCAGGAATCGGCGCCGGCCGATCCCCTCTGGCGGTGTTACGCATTCGTCGATCGGACTGGCCTGCGCCTCGGTAATGGAAACCGAGGTCTGTTCAGGTGTGCTGGTCATATTGTTGTTGTCCCTCTGGCCGTTCAGGCCCGTCCGCTGAGCGCCAGCGTAGGCCCCGTGCCTCCCTGCATAGTATTATCATATGATTATTTGGCGGGATGGGTCAACCCGGGGAAGAGGCTCGGAAGAGATAACATCCCGACTTCGACGTTCTCCTGGATGGGACGGAATTAGGCCGCCGCCAACAAGACCTTGGTCACTCCAGAAGCTGCCTTTCAAAGCGGGCAAAAGGCGCAGAGCTGCCGCCCTTGCTCTTAGCCATGGAATAGGTCGGCGAGAAAGGACAGGAACGCCTTAACGTTGGGACTGCCCCGCCGGCTCTCCGGCCAAAGCGCAGTCACTGCAGTTCGCTCCACCGAGTAGGCTTCCAATATCGGCACGAGTTCGCCCCGCGCCACATGCGGGGCGGCAATATAGGTTGCCGAGATTCCGATGCCGCCTCCGCCGACAAGTACCGCAGATACGCCATCGCTAGCATCCACCGTCACGCCCGCATTGGGCGTCAGCTCCACGATGCGTTCTCCGATCCGGAACGGCCAGCGCAGCGATTGGCCTGAACTCTGGAAGCGAAAGTTGACGCACTCATGATCCGCGAGCTGGTCGGGATGTTGCGGCGTGCCACGGCGCGACAGGTAATCGGGGGAGGCATAGGCACACAATCTGTGAGGACCAAGCCGGCGCGACAGGAGGCGCGTATCCGCAAGGTCGCCGACGCGGATCGCGATATCGATGCCTTCTTCGATGATGTCCACCATCCGGTCGCTGAGGCGGAGGTCGATCGAGAGCTTCGGATAGCGCTCTCGGAAACGCGGCAAGGCAGGACCTACCACATGCACCCCGATCGGCAGCGGCGCTGCGATCTTAAGCATGCCTGCCGGTTCCGCCCGGGTCGCGAGTGCCGCCTGCTCGATCTCCTCAGCCTCTCGCAGCAATCGGAGCGCACGTTCATGCAGGTCGCGGCCCTCGGATGTCAGCGTAAGCGATCGGGTCGTGCGGGTGAAGAGCGACACACCGAACTGTTGCTCGAGGCGCTGGACGCTCCTGCTGACTGCGGATGGGGAAACGCCCAGCTGACGCGCAGCGGCTGTGTAGCTGCCCAACGAGGCGGCGCGCGCGAAAGCGATGATGCCGGTCAGCCGCTCCAATCCGATTTGTGCTGTCATGGTAAAAGTAAACCTACATTGAGCCCAATTATCAAGACGTAGGCGAAGATATAATTGGTGGTCATCGACCTCAAGGGCACACCGAAAGGATCACATGATGACCGCAGATTTCCTCTCCCGTCAGCTCGCCGGCAGCCATGTCCTGATTGTTGGCGGCACATCCGGTATCGGGCTTTCGGCCGCCATTCAGGCAAAAGCCGCCGGCGCCGAGGTCATCATCCTAGGCTTAGACAAATCCCGCGCGGAACAGATCGCCGCCGAGCATGGCTTTGCCGGATGGCGCTCCGCCGACGTGACCCGGCCTGAGACAATCGAGAAGGCGCTGGCCGACGTCGGCCACGTCGATCATCTGGTCCTCCTCGCCGGCAGCTTCGTCGTTGGCAGGGTGCTTGATGCCGATTTGGCACAGCTGCACCGCGCGTTCGACGAGCGCATTTGGGCGGCCATTCACACCCTGCGGGCATTGGGCGATCGCCTCGCGGCCGATGGTTCGATCACCTTCATCTCAGGTGCGCTCGGTGATCGCCCGAATGGCTACGGCACCGCCGTGCTCGCCGCTGCCTCTTCCGCAATGGAGTCTCTCGGTCGCGGTCTTGCGCTCGAACTTGCCCCGCGCCGGGTAAATACCCTCTCGCCGGGGCCCATCGACACCCCCCTGCTCGGCAAGGCGCTGGGCGACGGACGCAACGCCTATGTCGAGGGGCTCAAGACCACGCTGCCGCTGCACCGACTTGGCACTGCGGAGGAAGCTGGGGCGGCGGTTGTGTTCCTAATGGCGAATGGCTGGATGAACGGCGCGACGCTCAACATCGACGGTGGCTCCCGCCTGGTCTGATCGTCCTGCGCACAGTCGTTCACGCCTCATCCAACATTCGCACAAATTCCCCAACATTTCAGGAGTCCATCATGACAAGGTCCCTTTTCGGCAAACGCGCCCTCGTCACCGGCGGTTCACGCGGCATCGGCGCCGCCATCGTCCGGCGGCTGGCGAAGGATGGCGCAGACGTGGCGTTCAGCTACGGGGCGTCCCAGACAGAGGCCGAGGCGGTTCGCGACGCCGCGGAAGCGGAGCAGGTCCGCGCCATCGCGCTCCGCGCCGATCAGTCCGTTACTACGGAAGTCCAGGCCATGGTCCGCGACGCCCATGCCGCGCTGGGTGGACTGGACATCATCGTCAATTCCGCCGGGGTGTTCGTCACCGGGCTGATCGGCGATCCTGCGCTCGACATCCCGGCACTGGACCGTCAGCTCGACATCAACCTGAAGGCTGTCGCGACGGTTGTGCGCACGGCCGTGCCGCTTATGAATGACGACGGCAGCATAATCTCGATCGGAACGGCCGGCGCCATGCATCACACCGTGTTTCCCGGCATCGCCGATTATGTCGCGACGAAGGCCGCCATCGCTGCATACACGCGTAGCTGGGCCCGCGACCTGGGACCCCGCGGTATCCGTGCAAACATCATCCAGCCTGGCCCCATCGACACCGGCATGGCCCCTACGGAAGGGCCGGTAGCTGACATGCTGAAAGCGCATCTGGCGATCGCACGATATGGCACGGCCGAGGAAGTGGCTGCCGCCGTGGCGTTTCTGGTCGGCCCGGAAGCAGGTTTCATAACGGGCGCGACACTCGCCATCGATGGCGGCCTGTCCGCCTGACCTTGCCACCTGGTACAAATCCCCCCGCAATTGAAAGAAAAGACCATGTCGGATACAGAAGCGACCCCGGATTACAACGTCCTGCTACGCGCCAATCTGGAACGGGTATTCAACGAAAGAGATCCAGATCAGCGCGCGCTCGCAATGGCGGATCTCTACGTGAATGATCCAATCATGTTCGAGCCCGACGGTGTGGTTCGGGGCCGCGATGCGATCAGTGCTACGGCAGGTCGGTTGCTCGACCAGTTCGGGCCTACCTTCTCCTTTGCTCCCGAGGGCACGGCAGTAGGTCATCATGGCCTGGCCGTATTGCGTTGGCATGCCGGTCCGGAAGGCGGACCAGTAGCCGTCACTGGCGCTGACGCCGCCGAGTTCGAGAACGGCAAGATCGCCCGACTATGGGTTCTTCTCGATCCGGAGAAAGCGTCCTGAGCTACAGCCTCGTGGATCAACGATCTGAATGCCAGTTCGATCTGCCAACGTAGACGACAGGGCGCAATCACAATTTCGAAATGGGGATGGATTTCGGAGTCCATCCCCATCATGAATCACAGACCGGCTCCTGCCGTTCACTCCTAAGTTAGCGCCTATGGGAGATCCCTCCCCCGCCGCCTTCCTGTCTTTCCAACAAGTTACTTGGCAGCAGCCAACAGCTTCTCAAACGCGGCCTTGGCCTTGCCCGTCTGCGGCACCGCCTTGGCGGCGTCCAGGTTGGTGGGCGTCCCGACCACGACCACACCCACCATGCCCATGCCATAGTGCGGCTTGCAGCGATAGCCGTAGACGCCCGGCTTGTCGAAGATGACGGTGAGCGTCTCACCGGGCTTGCCGGTGAAAGCCTGGGCGCCATCCGGCAGCATGCCGGGGATGCTTTCCACGTTGTGGCCGGCATCGACAGACTGGAAAGTCACCTTGTCACCGGGCGCGACCTTCACCAGGGCAGGCTCGAACACGAACATGCCGTCGGCACCCTTGTTCAGCATTTTGACGACGTGCTCGGCACCGAAGGCTGGACCCGCCAGGGTCATCAGGGCCACCAGCGCCAGGGGAAGGGAACGCATTTATACTCTCCGTCGTGAAAAAGGCGGCACGGGTCATCGCCCGTGGCCGCCCTTCCCTACGCCGGTGTCCCTACCCCGTCTTTGCGCTGGCGCAATAATTTAGTCTCGCGGCTCTCAGCCCAGCAGCGCGTCAATGGCGGCGCGCAGGGCCCGCAACCGGTCACGGTCCTTGTCCTTCAGCGCCGCAGGCCGCAAGGACCGCAAATTGCTGACCAGCCGTTCCACTGATGCCAGGTTCACGCCCGGGGTGGTGATTCCGGTGGACGGCTTGCCTTCCACCACCTCCGGCGCCTGGTCCTGCGCCTTTGCGGCCCGGATGGTGCGGATGCTGAGCGTGCCGCTGCGCGCAGATTGAATCAGCCGCTCCCGCGCCGCCGGTTCATCCACCCGTGACAGTTCAACCAGCACATTGCGCGACAGGCCGAGTTCTGACGTCAGAACACCTTCAAGAATATCCTCGGGCAGGGTGAGGATGCGCAGGGTGGCGCTGATCTCGCCCTTGGTCTTGCCCAGTGCTTCGGCCGCCTGGTTCTGGGTCCAGCCCTTGCCATCAATCAGACGCTTCAGTCCCCGCGCCTCTTCCACCGGCGTCAGGTCGACGCGCTGCAGGTTCTCGATCAGCGCCAGCACTTCAGGGTCGCCGGTATGTTCGATGGCCAGGATGACGCCCCAGCCCAGCCGCTGCGCCGCCCGCCAGCGGCGCTCCCCCGCCACGACGACCCAATGGCCGCGATCCGTTGGGTTGCGCCGCACCAGGATGGGCTGCAGCTGTCCCTGTTCCGCCATGCTGGCGGCCAGGCCGTCCAGCTCCTCCTCCGAAAACAGCTTGCGCGGCTGTTCCGGATCGGGCGCGATGTGGTCAACCTGCAACTCAATACTGTGGTGGAAGCGGCTGTCGCGCGACATTACCAGTTCGCCTGAGGCCTCACCAATCATGGCGGATGCAGCCCCCAGGATGGGGGAGGGTCGTTTCTTCACCGTCATGGCGCTTACGCCTCGCTCTCAACAGGAATCAGGTCGATATCGGCGCGGGCCAGCGGCCGGCCGGAAATGATGCAGTCCGCCAGCTTACGATAAACCGCGGTGGCGGACGAGGTGGGCGACGCCTCCAGCGCGATGCGCCCATTGCGCGCGGCGTGGCCGAACACGGCGCTGTCGGGCACGGCCTCCAGTACCGGAACCTTTTCGCCCAGTGCCGTCACCAGATGGGCCAGCACCTCGCGGTCCACCGACTTGCGGCGGCCAAACTGGGTGGGCAGGATGCCAGACAGTCGCAGGCCCGGGTTCAGGCGGCGCTGCACCTTATGGATGGTGTTCAGGATCAGGCCCACACCCATGGTGTCATAGGGCTCGGTCCGCACCGGGATCAGCACCTCCTGTGCTGCGGCCAAGGCCATCCACGTCAACATGCCCAGGTTGGGTGGGGCATCGATGACGATGAAGTCATAGCCGGCGCGCACCGTGTCCACCGCCTCGCGCAGGGCGGCGTCGAAGCCCGGTTCCCGGCGACCGTCGGTTTCCGACAGCTCAATATGGCTGGCCGCCAAATCGAAGGGCAGGGGGACCGCGGTTTCCACCATACCCGGCTTCAGAATGGCATCGGCCATGGCACGGTTCTGCAGGATGACATGCGCCATGGTGCGGCCCTGGCGATAAACTTCCACCGCCGCGTCCGCCAGCAGGGCCACGGTCGCGGTCGCCTGCGGGTCCATGTCGATCAGCAGCACCCGGCTGCCCGACTGGCCCAGGGCATAGGCCAGGTTCAGGGCGCTGGTGGTCTTGCCCACGCCGCCCTTCTGGTTGGCCAACACGAAAACACGGGCGTTGCGCGGCTTGTGCGAAGCGATCTGTTCCAGCTCGGCGGCAACGTCGTCCGGAATAGGTTCCTTGCCGTTTTCCCACCGGCTGATCTTGGGCTTGTCGTAAGAGCGGGACAGCCGCTGGTTCAGCATGTCCTTCAAATCGCCCTGGCTTTGCCGCAGCATCTGGCGCAATTCGCGCATCCGATCGCCGTTCATCGCCCTATCCTTCATTCTCAGGCCCGGTTCTGATGTCAGAACCTGCCAGCGGGACCATCAAGTGTCAACGACAACGTTGATGGTTGATGGTTGATCCTTATTCCAAATCCAATCCTTGGGGGGGTGGACCTCGTCAGACTCTTTTCTAGATTCCAATTGTTCTTGTTCAGAGGGCAGAAATCCGTTTCCTTGCAAAAGCTTAAGCGGCGTTTCCATGTGCTTTGTCCCGAGTCTGGGTGTGCTTTGTCGCCGCTTCCAATGCGTTTTGTCCGCCGTCTATGTGTGAGCTGTCGTCACCGGCCTGTTTTCTATGCGTTTTCTCGCCAGGGGCGCTGTCCAGAGTCCGCGAGACGAGGGCAGGGTGCTTGCCCACCCTTTCCTATGCGTTTTCTCGCCAGGGGGCCCGAGTCGTTTCCATGCGTTTTCTCGCCATGTCGGACGAGATCTGAGCTCTTCCGAAATATAACAACGAAAACAATGAGTTGCCGCGTCATGGCCAGCGGCGTGGCGCCTTTCTTAATGCGTTTTCTCGCCAGCCCCTTTTCAGCCTTTCTATGTGTTTTCTCGCCATGGGCCAGGGGAAGCGGAGTCGCTGGGCTACTGACCGCGATTCACCGGGGCCGGACCCCATTCTTATGTGTTTTCTCGCCAGTTAGGCGGCAGCCGCCGGGGTCTTCATGCGCTTTGTCGCCAGTTTGCGGGCGGCGGCGGCGCCTTTCTGTGTGTTCTATCGCCACCTGCCGGGGGGCTGTTGACTCTGTGTGGTGCCGCTGCTCGACTGCACAACATGAGCAGGACCGCAGCAAAACCGCCGGCAAGGCGTCCGGAGGCGACAGGGGATCCCTTTCGCCTGGACACGGATCCCACCGTGCCCAAGCCGCGTGGCACCATCGAGATCATCGAGACCGGTGGCGGCCTGACCCTGTCCGACAAGAAGTTGTTCAATGTCATCCTGGCCCACAGCTGGGATAAGCTGGCTGATGCCACCGCGGCGCTGCCTCCCTTTCGCGCCGCCACGGCCGATCTCAAGCGCGCCATCGGCGAGGAGACGGAGCATAGCAACGCCCGCCTGAAAAGCTGCTTCGACCGGCTGATGTCGGTGCGGGTGGAGTTCCCCTACCTCAGTTCCGATGGTGAGGTGAAGGAGGGCGGCGCGCCGCTGCTGAGCTTCCGCGCCTTGCCCAAGGGCAAGGGTTACGCCGAATGGTCTTTCCCGGCGGAACTGCGCCCTGCCCTGGCTGAGCCATCGGCCTGGGCGCGCATCCACTTGGCGGTGTGCACCAGCTTCAGTTCCAAGTACGCGCTGGCGCTGTATGAGCTGCTGAGCGTGCGGGTTAACTTGCGCGAACCGGATTGGGAGGTGGATATCGACACCTTCCGCCAACTGCTGAGCGTCAAGAACACCTCGGCCAACAAGAATTTCGGAATCCTTCAGCGCGAAGTGCTGGAACGTGCCGTGCGCGAGGTGAATGAGCTGTCAGCCATCGAGTGCAGCTACACCCCCATCCGGTCGCCGTCGCGCGGCCGGCCGGTGGTGGCCCTGCGCTTCACCATCCGGAAGAAGGAGCGGGCGGCCCTGACCTCCGCCGCGCGCGCCACGGAATTCGCCATTGATCCTGTAGGCCCGGTGGGCAAGGGCGGCTTTGCCGCCGGCGCCCGCGATGCCGACACGGTAGACTTGGAGGATGGCAAGACCGATCGCGACCGTCCCGTATCCGTACTCGGGTTGAAGCGCCGGGTCAGCGACACGGCACTGGAACAGTTGCGCGCCGAATATCCCGGCACTGATATCGATATGGCGCTGGACCGCTGGGCTGATTGGGCGTCGGGTCAGACGGGCAAGATACGCAACGCCGACTTGGCCTTCGCCGGCTTCGTGCGCAAGCTGGCGGGTGAGTCGCCGCCGGTGGTCGTCGCCGCCCCGGCACCGGCCTTGCCGGCGCCGCGCGGCACCCACCAGGGGCTGATTGATCGACTAGCGGCGGAACCGCTGGACGTGCGCACCCGTTTGTACAAGCGGGCCCGCGAATTGGGCGCGCCGGAAGTGCGGGCGGCGTCGGCCGCCAGCAACATACACAAGTGGGTGGATTGGGTGGCGGAGGAAGTGGCCGGCGTCCTGCGCTGATCCAATTGGCGCTGGGTCTGGTTCTGACGTCGGAACTGGCGGGCTCTACGGTTTCACGGACACCAAAACGACGGAAAAGTCAGCTTGTTTCGGAAGAGACGCAAGTTAAGTATGGTATCGCTTGCGCTACCCCGGGGTGAAGCTATTCCAGAAGCGCCAACATATCCCGGGCGGTCGTAACGTCGGGAACATCATGGTCGTCTGCGAATCGCGCCAGGGTGGAGCGCAACAGCGCGCGGCCCTTGTCCTTAAAGCCCTGGCTGGCCCATAGCGTCGCCAAATCCGTAGCGGCGCGTAGTTCCCAGGACCCCGACCCCTGATTGCGGCTCTGCCGAAGCGCCTCCAGCAAGCATGCTTCTGCCCCGGTGTCGTCCAGCCCAGGTGCCGCGATCAGGATGCATCCCTTCACCCGCAACAGTTCGGGAATGTAGGAGGTGTAGCCCGTGGTCTCGATGAAGCGCGTCGTCTCACGCACTTGGGCCATGGCTTCCCGCCAGCGGCCCGCCTTGGCCAATCCGTCGGCCAGCACGACATAGAACCGCCCGGTGAACAGTTCGTACCGCGCCGCGTGCAACTGCTCCAGATGGACGCGCAGCTTCTCCGCCCCCGCATCGATGTCACCCCGACGGATGGCCAATTCAGCCTGGAAGGCTTGTCCAACATGACGATAGGGCGCGAGGGACTGTGATATCGCGTTCGCCACCAGCCAGTCCAGTCGCGCCTCGGCCGCGTCCAGGTCGCCGATCCACAGCAGGGTGGCAACGGCATTGACCATGAGGGCGAAGGCTACCGGATGGTGCATTGTCTCAATATCACGAAGCTGCTGGTGGATCAGCGCCCGTGCCTGGGTCGGACGGCCCTGCATCCATAGCGTCGTCACCAGCACCAGGCTTGCCCAGTTGCGGTGATCGAACCCGAAATGGATCTGACGGTCGCCCGCGAGCGTTTCGGCGCTCAGGACCGCGTCCAGTTCAACCCGCGCCCGGCCAAGGTCCCCCAGGATGTGCAGGGCCATGCCCATCAGCGTATGGGCCAGCGCCGTCGCTTCCGGGTCTCCCAGCGGGCCGGCGATGTCCATGCAGCGCTCGGCATAGCGCAGGCAGGCCCTGAAATTCCCGCTGCGCAAGTGGAAGAAGTGCAAGGGCCCGAGTAGCCGCGCTTCGTTGAGACGGTCGCCGAGCGCCCGCGCGATGTCGAGGCTGCGGTGCAAGGCCGCGACTGCCGCCTCACCATGACCCTGGATGAACATCAGCGACAGTCCCAGCGCGGCCTGGAGCTGCATTTCCTCAGGCCCGCCCCGGTGGTGCTCCTCCATGGCCCCCAGCGCCCGCTCCGACCACCGATGGCACTCCGGCATCAGCGCCATGGTGCGGAAGACCGGTGCCGCGGCGGCGGCCAGCCCAGCACCGATGGAAACGTCGCCATCGTTGCCAAAGCACCAGGTCAAGGCGGCGCGGACATTGTTAAGGGCGGCGAAGTGCGGCGCCCGGTCCAGGCCCGTCGACAGGGATGGCCATTCGTTGCCCGTTTGCTCCAGCCAGCGCCGATAATAGGCGGCATGGCGGGCGGCCAGGCCAGGACCCTCGCCATCGTTCCCACGGGTGTCGATCATATAGGCGCGCGTCGTGTCCAGCAGGCGGTAGCGCATCACGGCCCCGAAGGGACGCGCCGCCACCATGGACTTCTCCACCAGGCTGTCGATGGCTTCGGACACCGCCGCCTGGTCCAGGCCACCACCGGCGACCACGTCCAGCGCCGCCTCCAGCGAGAAATGGCCGACGAAGACGGCCAGCCGCCGTAGCACCGTGCGCTCGACATCCGACAACAGCTCATAGCTCCAGTCCAGCGTCGCCTGCAGGGTCTTCTGCCGAGGTGGGGCGGTGCGCAGGCCGTGCCATAGCAGCGTCAGGCGCTGGTCCAGCAGGGCGGCGGTCTGCTCCAGGCCATAGGCCTCGACCCGACGGGCCGCCAGTTCGATTGCCAGCGCCACACCGTCCAGCTTGCGGCAGATGTGGCAGACGAGGGCGGCCTTGGCGTCGTTGACCTCCAGCCGGGCGCCGCTGGCCACGGCGCGCTCGATGAACAGCTGCGTCGCCGGGAACTGCTGAACGGCGATCACGCCAAGGTCCGACATGCCCGTGGGGTAGGCCAAGGCATCCAGCCGGTAGACGCGCTCCCCTTCGATGCGCAGCGCCTCCCGGCTGGTGGCCAGGATATGCACGTTGCGGGTGCCGCTGGTGATAGCGGCAGCGAGCTCCGCGATCGCCTCCACCAGGTGCTCGCAAGTATCCAGGATGAGGAGGACGCGCTTGTCCTTCAGGAATTGCACCAGGCTGGGCGTCGGATCGTCCGATTGGACCGACAGGCCCAGCAGCGAGGTGAGCGCGGTTGCCGCCAACCGGGGGTCGGTGATCATGCCGAAATCGACAAACAGCACCGAGCCGGAGAACGCCGCAGCCAGGGCATGCGCGACGGCCACGGCGACGGTGGTTTTACCCACCCCGCCGGGGCCGACGATGGTGACGAGGCGCCCATCCGCCAGTTGGGCCGACAGCGCTATCACATCCGCATCCCGCCCTATCATGCGGCCCAGGCGCGGTGGAAGGTTGGCATGCTGAAAACGGGTAGGGGCGGGCGGCCCCTTGCGTGGGGGCCTGGTTCTGGTGATGGGGGCGACGAAGCAATAGCCGCGGCCGGTAATGGTGGCGATGTAGCGCGCGCCTTCTACGCCGTCGCCCAGCGCCTTGCGCAGGTTGGCGATGTGAAAGCGCAGGTTGGCCTCCTCGACGGTGACGTCGGGCCACACGAGGGACATCAGGGTCTGTTTGTTGATGACCTCATTGGGCGAGGCCACCAGTGCCGACAGGATGTCCAGCGCGCGAGCGCCCACGTCCACGGGCAGGCCATCCCTTGTGAGCAGTCGTTCGCCCATGACCAGCTTGAAAGGCCCGAAGGCTAGTCCGTGCTCGTGTTCATCGATCGCGGTCGCCATCGTTCTTGCCTTCGATGCCGATTTAACCGCGTTCAACGTTAGATTAAATGCGCAACCTGCGCCATATGCGGTTGGCATAAAAGGGCTTTCGTCTTCGGACTTACAACGGCATGGCCTTGCGAAGGCAACGCTGCAGCGTCGACGTAACCATCACCCTGGTGTGGTTGCGGAAGTCATCGGCGCCGGGTCCATGAACCAGCCGTGTGGAGTTCTGACATCAGAACTCCACACGCTTCCGGAGGCTCAATGGGCGGGCGGCAGATAGATACCCTGCATGGCGATCACCCACATGCAGCCTGTGGGCGCTTCTTTCCGCAAGTCTGGCAGGGCGAAGGTGGTGTGTCCGTCGCCGCCGAACTTTCGACCCAGCAGGGAGAAGAGCGCCTGATTGTTACGGATGGGCAGCTGTGTGCCGTCGCACAGGTGGAAACCCTCCGGCACATAGGTGCCTGGCCACAACATGATACTGGCGAGGTAGGGATCGTCCATGAAGGTCCTCTGCATTATAGGCGCCGAGTCGGCGGAAAAGGGTGTGTCTGGGTGGGAAATGCCCTCGCATGTTGTGCCCTAGCAGTTGGGTTTGATCAATCCTGTCGCGCGCTGCCCATCGCGCTGTGGCGGCCCGGGCCGACCTGTCGCGGGCCGCCGCTCTCAGCGTCCACCGCCTTCATGACTGAATCGCCGCCGCCTCAGATACTGGTGCTTGGCTCAGTCTCCGCATCGCGCTGGCCAAAGGAATTGGTGGTATCGTCTCGCCGCCGCCGAATTGAATAGGCCGGGCACAACGGGCGTGCACCTCTCCCCATGATGAGTGTGCTGCGGAATCGGTTCTGGCTTTGGAATAGGCCCACCTAAAACGGGACAATTTTATCGATAATTTCTTGAGTCTGGCCGGTCCAAAGTGACCCGCTACAGCAGTTGCGGCCAATGGCGACCCGAGGCACTGCGATTCCACGGGTCCAATAGGCGGGAGTTGGTGCATCTTTACCAGGACGAGGACAGCGTTATCATGTCCCCATTGCCTCTAAACAGAGTCGTTGGTTGGCGGGACGAACCTATTCGAAGGAATATGAAGGAACAAAGGCAGCCCATATATTGGGCAGGGGGCCGTTCTGTTTGGCTCATACTGGTAGGACCATCCGTTTGGTAATGCCTCGTTAACGCTTTGGGGTATGAAGATTCATGGGCTTCATTAGCCATATGGGCAAAATACGCCTTGAAGTTACCCTCGCATCTTATTATCGTGGCCGCCAGGCTATCCGTGTGCCAGAGGTCTCTTTCGACTTTAGGAGTATCGGGGTTGCCAGGCGGCATATGTCCAGAAGGGACGCCGTCAGGGTGCGTGGGGTCCCGTTGCCGTTTCCATAAGGGAAGCGTTAACCGGGGTGTGATTTTCATATCAACCGCATGGCTGTGGTTGCGCCCAAAAAATGGGTGTTTTTAGCGCCGTCCATGAGGCATCTCAAACGAGGTGCGATCGGAGGTTGTAAATGGTCTCGCCTATTACTTTCCTGGGCCCGTCTCAGATTGCCGCCCTGTCCACGGCGAACATCCAGGCTCTCAGCACGGCTGATGTTGCCGCGCTGTCGACAACCCAGATCCAGGCGCTAACGACGACCCAGGTGGCGGCCTTCCAGGCCAGCCAGATGGTCTTCAGTGTTTCTCAGCTTCAGGCATTCAGCGATGCGGACATTAGTGTCCTGTCCACGGATGATTTTGAGGCGCTGAAGTCCAATCAGGTCCAGGCGCTGACATCCGATCAGATCCAGGCGCTGACCACCGACCAGCTCGGTGCGATCTCGACCACGTCCATCCAGGAATTCAGCAAGACCCAGGTCGGGTTCTTGACGACGGCGCAGATCAGCGCCTTCAACACCGCCGATGCGCGCGCCCTGACGACGACGCAGCTCTCCGGGTTGACCTCCACTCAGATTTCCGGCCTCAGCAGCGACAATCTGTCGGCGCTCAACAGCGCTCAGGTGCAGTCGCTGTCCACCGTGCAGCTGCAGGGCCTGACCACCAGCCAGCTGAACGCGCTCAGCACCTCGGACATCAATGAGTTCAGCGCCAGCCAGATCGGCGGCCTCAGCGCCAGCCAGATCGGCGGCCTCAGCAGCGACAACCTGAACGCGCTCAACAGCGCGCAGGTGGTGAAGCTGACCAGCACCCAGATCCAGGCGCTGACCACTGACCAGCTGAACAGCCTGACGTCATCGGACGTTCGGGAACTGACGACCGCCCAGATCGGCCAGCTGACCACGGCCCAGGTCTCGAACCTGACCACGAGTGTGATCTCGTCGCTGACGACGGCGCAGGTGGCCAGCCTGACGACGGCGCAGGTTCAGCAGCTGTCGACCGATCAGCTGGCCTCGCTCAGCACGGCGGACGTCCGCGCGCTGACGACGGCCCAGGTGGGTGCGCTGACGACCAGCCAGGTGTCCGGCCTGACGACCAGTAACTTGAATGCGCTCAGCAACACCCAGGTGGCCAAGCTGTCCAGCAGCCAGATCCAGGCCCTGACCACGGATCAGCTGGGTAGCTTGACCAGCTCAGACGTACAGGAGCTGTCCAGCGCCCAGATCGGCCAGCTGACGACGACCCAGCTGTCCCAGCTGGGCACTGACCAGCTGAACGCCCTGAGCTCCAGCCAGGTTGCCGGCCTGACGACGGCGCAGGTTCAGTCGCTGACGACCACCCAGGTGTCGGTGCTGGGCACCGCCCAGCTGACCAGCCTGTCGGCCACACAGGTGAAGGCGCTATCGACCGACCAGCTGAATGCGCTGGGCACGGCCACGGTGCAGAAGCTGACGACGGCGCAGGTTCAGTCGCTGACGACCACGCAGGTCTCCGGCCTCAGCAGCGATAACCTGAACGCGCTGACCAGTACCCAGGTGTCCAGCCTGAACAGCGCGCAGGTTCAGTCGCTGACCAGCAGCCAGCTGAACAGCCTGACGACCGCCGACATCCGTGAGCTGACCACGGCGCAGGTCAGCCAGCTGACGACGGCGCAGGTGTCCAACCTCAGCAGCGATAACCTGAACGCGCTGACCAGCGCCCAGGTGTCGAAGCTGAC
>NZ_VITV01000012.1 GCF_007828035.1 Nitrospirillum amazonense
CTGCCGCAGCTGCTCAGGGCGCAGCGCGCGCAGGCGCTCAGGCGTCGGACACTGGTCCAACAACGGGGTCTTCGTCGCCATTCATCGGCTCCCAATCAAACTTTTCTTTTAAGACCGCCGATCCACAACGAAGCGCGCCACCGCCTGCAACATCGACGCCCGGCCCTCGAAAATCTCCAGATGCCGCGTGGCCTGGTCAGCCAGCCGGCCGGCCTGATCGCGGGCCCGTTCCAGCCCCAGGATGGACACGAAGGTCGCCTTGCCCGCCGGCTTGTCGCGGCCCACGGACTTGCCGGTCTCGGCCTCCGTCCCTTCCACGTCCAGCAGATCGTCGGCGATCTGGAAGGCCAGGCCCAGATCGTGGGCGTAAGCCTGCAGGGCATGGAACTGCGGCGGCGAGGCCCGGCCCAGGATGGCGCCGGCCGTGGCGGCGAAGGCGATCAGCTCGCCGGTCTTCATCCGCTGCAGCCGGGTGATAGCGCCGATGTCCAGGGTCTGGGTTTCCGCGATCAGGTCCAGCATCTGGCCGCCCACCATGCCCCGCGGGCCGGAGGCCTTGGCTAGGGCCGAGACCAGGGCGCAGCGCACTCGGGGATCCTCATGCGTCTCCGGGTCGGTCATGACCTCGAACGCGGCCGTCAGCAGGGCATCGCCCGCCAGGATGGCCGTGGCCTCGTCGAACTGGCGATGCACAGTGGGCCGGCCGCGCCGCAGGCTGGCGTCGTCCATGGCCGGCAGATCGTCGTGGATCAGGGAATAGCAGTGGACGAATTCCACCGCCGCCGCCACGCGCAGGGCGCAGGCCGGACTGACACCGAACAGGCGGGCGCTTTCCATCACCAGGAAGGGCCGCAGCCGCTTGCCCCCGCCCAGGCAGCCGTAGCGCATGGCCTCATACAGCTTGGCCTCCGCCATGCTGCTGCGGGGCAGCAGGATGTCGATGGCGGTCTCCACCTGTTCGACGGTGTCCGCCATGGCGGCGGTAAGGGTTTTGGGCAGGCTGGGCATCAGGGCATACTCGGGCGTAAGGGTACGGGCTTAATCGATGCGGGCCGGTTCCATGCCCACCGTTCCGTCACCGCCCAGGGTGATGCGGTCGACCTTTTCCTGGGCCTCTCGCAGCTTCCCTTCGCAATGGCGCTTCAGCAGGGTGCCGCGCTCATAAAAACCGATGGCGTCGTCCAGCTTGGCCTTGCCGTCCTCCAACTGGCGCACGATGCGCTCCAGCTCACCCAAGGCGTCCTCGAAACTCATGGCCTTGATATCGGCCGGCAGGGTCAGTTCAGTCATAGGGTGTCCACATCAACGCTTGGAACGGCAAAACGGCAACGGCGCCAGCGGCGCCGTAAATCACAGGCAGGCGACTGTAGGACCGGGCGGCACCCCGCCGCAAGCATCCTGGCCGGGAGGCTGCCCTATCATGGGCGGGGACTTGGCGTCCCGCCCCTCAAATCTCCATAAGCGTGCCCACATGGGCGGCGACGCAGGACGCCAACGCCGTCGGATCATAGCCCCCTTCCAGCGAGGAGACCAAGCGGCCCCGGCAATGACGGTCGGCGATGGCCCCGATTTCGGCCGTCGCCCAGGCGAAATCATCCTCGACCAAGGCGAGGTCGGCCAGCGGGTCGGCCCGGTGGGCGTCGAAACCGGCGGAAATGAAGATAAGTTCCGGAGCGAAAGCGTCCAGGGCCGGCAACAGCCGCGATGTCATTCCGGCGCGAAATTCCGCGCCGGTGGAACCCGCGCGCAACAGTACGTTCACCACCGTGCCGTAATCCCCCCGGTCGCCCAGGGCCCCAGTGCCGGGATAGAGGGGCCATTCATGGGTGGAGCCATAGAACAGGTCTGGGTCATGTTCCGCCAGGGTCTGGCTGCCGTTGCCGTGGTGCACGTCGAAATCGACGATGGCGACGCGGCGCAGGCCGTGGGCAAAGCGCGCATGCTCCGCCCCGATGCCGACATTGTTGAACAGGCAGAAGCCCATGGACTGCCCCGGCTCGGCATGGTGCCCCGGCGGGCGGATGGCGCAAAAGGCGTTGCGCACCTCCCCCGCCATCACGGCGTCCACGGCGGCGCAGACGGCCCCGGCCGCATGCAGCGCCGCCTCGAACGAGCCGGGGGACAGGACGGTGTCGCCGTCCAGCGACACGATGCCGGTGATGGGGGTCGCGGCCTGCAGGCGGGCCACCAGGTCGGGGGTGTGCACCCGTTCCACCTGGTCCAGCGTGGCGCGGGGCGCCTGGCGGCGGTCCAGGTATTGGAAACGCTCGGCATCCAGCGCGCGCAGCACGGCCGACAGGCGACCGGGGTTTTCCGGATGGCCCGGCCCCGTCTCATGTTCCAGGCAGGACCAGTGGGTGAACAACGCCGTCGCCATGGTGACCGTTTCCTCGCATGCCCGCTTATTATTAAGCCGGCATCATCACCGATGCGGCCGGCCGGCCGCCAGTGCCTTACCGGCGGCCGCTGCCGAAGAATGATCCAAATCAGGCCGGACCAGCCCGGCGTATCGTGAAGGTCAGCACCCCGTCCACCTCATCGGCGGACAGCAGGGCGTGGCCGGCCGACTGGCAGAAGGCGGGCACGTCGCGCCGGGCGGCCTGGTCGGTGGCCAGCAGGGTCAGGACATCCCCCGGCGCCATGGCCATCAGGGCCTTGCGCGCTCGCAGGACCGGCAGGGGGCAGACCAGACCCTTGGCGTCCAGGCTGCGATCCCCGCTCATCGCGGCGCCTTCACGGCGGCGGCGGCCAGGAACAGCCAGCCCAGGATGAAACTGAAGCCGCCCAGGGGCGCCACGGCCCCCAGCGCGCTGGGGCCCCACCACCCCAGACCATAGAGCGCGCCGCCGAAAAGGACCGCGCCCAGCAGGAACAGCCAGCCGGCCAGGGTCGCGAAAGATCGGTGGAGCAGATGCCCACCCAGCGTGGTGGCCACGGCGGCTGCGACATGCATCAGTTGATACTGGCTGGCGGTCTGCCACAGGCCCACGGCATGGGCGTCGCGCACGGCCGCCAGGCCGTGGACGGCATAGGCGCCGGCCGCCACCGCCAGCGCGCCGATGATACCCGCGATCGCCACCCGCAGCCGGGCATCCGCAGTGAGCATTCCCCTATCCCCTTCGCATTCAAGACGGTGGGCAGGATATGAGACGGCGGTGCCGGAACCGCAAGCGATCCTTGAAAAAGCGAACGGGCCGCCCCGGTAAGGGACGGCCCGCCGTTGAATTAAACAGTCTGAGCCAGACCGATCAACCGGCCAGCTTGGCGGCGATACCCGCCACGTGGGCGCCCTGGAAGCGGGCGCCGGCGAGCTCGTTCTCGCTGGGCTGGCGCGAGCCGTCGCCGTTGGCGATGGTGGTGGCGCCATAGGGGCTGCCGCCCGTCACCTGGGAATTGTCGGTCTGGCCCTGGAAGCTGTAGGGCAGGCCCACGACCACCATGCCCTGGTGCAGCAGCGTGGTGTGGAAGGACAGGATGGTGCTTTCCTGGCCGCCATGCTGGGTGGCGGAGGATACGAACACGCTGCCGACCTTGCCGATCAGGGCGCCCTTGAACCAGAGGCCGCCCGTCTGATCCAGGAAGTTGCGCATCTGCGAGGCCATCATACCGAAGCGGGTGGGCGTGCCGAAGATGATGGCGTCGTACTGCGGCAGCTCATCCACCGTGGCGATGGGGGCCTCCTGGTCCAGCTTGATGCCGGCCTTCTGCGCGACCTCGACCGGAACCAGTT
The DNA here is from genome assembly GCF_007828035.1 of Nitrospirillum amazonense. GTDB lineage: Bacteria > Pseudomonadota > Alphaproteobacteria > Azospirillales > Azospirillaceae > Nitrospirillum > Nitrospirillum amazonense. Next base: position 3,731 of record NZ_VITV01000012.1, read on the forward strand.
CCGGCACGCGCTTCACCACCACCTCGGTGCCGGGCACGGACTTGGCGCCCTCGGCCACCGCCTTCGCCATCGTCTCGATATGGCCGTAGCTGCTGTAGTAGAGGACGAGAACCTTGGCCATTGCCATCTCCATCAATCGGTTGAACCGGGCTGTTTGGACCGGGGCGCCTGGTGCGTTTCGGACCGCGCGGCGTTGCGATGGACGAACCATAGCCGTGTTCCGCGTTGCGGATAATCCGGCGGCTAGGCATAAAATTGTTCCGCACCCTGCAACAATCCTGGCACCGGCTTTCAAGGACCGACGCATGGACCGCCTGGATGACATGGCCCTGTTCGCCCGCGTGGCGGAGACCCGCAGCTTCACCGTGGCGGCGGCCAAGCTGGGCCTGTCCCGTTCCGCGGCCAGCCGGCGCATGACGGAGCTGGAGGCACGGCTGGGCGCCCGGCTTCTGAACCGCACCACCCGGCGCATCAGCCTGACGGAAGCGGGGGAGACCTATCTGGTCCGGGTGCAACAGATCCTGGCCGATGTGGACGAGGCCGACCGCTCGGTCGCCAGTCTGCAGGCGGCGCCGCGGGGCGTCTTGAAGGTTGCCGCCCCCATGAGCTTCGGCATGCAGCACCTGGGGCCGGCCATCGCCGACTTCCTGTCCGCCTTCCCGGACATCGAGGTGGAGATGGACCTGAATGACCGCTTCGTCGACCTGGTGGACGAGGGTTACGACGTGGCGGTGCGCATCGGGCAGTTGAAGGACAGCTCGCTGGTAGCCAAACGCATCTGCCCCGCCCGGGTGGTGCACGCCGCCAGCCCGGCCTATCTCACCCGCCGGGGCGTGCCCCGCGCGCCGGAGGATCTGGCCCAACACGACTGCTTGATCTACACCAACCTGCCGCAGGGGGCGCTGTGGCCGTTCCGCGTCACGCCGCTGACCCCCGGGGCGCCGCGGGGCGGCAACCACGACCCCGATGCCGCCACCCGCCTGGTGAAGGTCAACGCCCGCCTGCGTGCCAACAACGGCGACGTGCTGTTGGAAGCCGCCTGCGCCGGCGTGGGCATCGTGGCCCTGCCCACCTTCATCTGCGGCAAGGCCCTGGCGGAGGGCCGGGTGGTGCCCATCCTGCAGGAATGGGCGGTGACGCGCAGCGCCATCAACGCCGTCTTCCCCGCCAACCGCCACCTGTCGTCCAAGGTCCGCGTCTTCGTCGATTTCCTGGCCGACCGCTTCGGCCCCAACCCCTATTGGGATGTGGGGTTGAAGCTGGGTTGAATAAAATTGAGAGCCGACGGAGCGAAGCGAAAAGCCGCGACCCGATTTAAACATAAGGGGGGGCGCCGGACCTTTTCGGGGAGCGTAGCGGACTGAAAAGGGAGGGGAAGCCAAGCGGGCGGATGCCCGCGCCCGGCGCCTGAGGGCGCACAAACAAACCCTCAGAATTAAAAACGGCGGATCAGGTTTGGGCCCCTGAGGGCATCCATCCTGGTCCGCCGTTTTTTCTCAGTCGGATGGGCAAAAGCCTCGAAACCGCATCCAGGGCGGCCGCTTTGCCGCGATAGATCCGACCGTGTTTCCGGACGTCCCACCATGCCGGGGGTTTCGTTCGGTTCAAGCGCGGGCTATGCCGCCCGCCTCCTGAAACGAAGCCTGCGCTTAAGGGCCCACGAGGTCAAACGCCCATCGCTCATGCCGCAGAGCAGCGGCCGCCCGCCCAGGACATACCGGGTTAACAGACGCCCCGCCGCGTCCTTGACCTTACGCCTCCGGGGTACTCCGCCAGCGAACCCGCTATTGCTGCAACCCGCCCATCCGGGCGGTTCATATGCCGCAAAACATCCTCGCTTGACATGGAAAGGGGAGTGGCTACTTAAAGGGTACTGATTTGGTCCGGATTGCCGGACCGGATTTTCACCCAGGCGCAGGACCTCAAACCACGTGATCCGGCTGAGCAAATTGACGGACTACGCAGTCGTGGTGATGACCGCGATGATCCAGGGCGACGGCGGCCCGCATACCGCCATCTCGCTCGCGGAGCGTACCGGCCTGCCGGCCCCCACCGTGTCCAAGATCCTGAAGCTGCTGGCCCGCGACGGCCTGATGGCCTCGCACCGGGGTGCCACCGGCGGATACCGCCTGGCGCGCGCACCGGAGGCCATCAACGTCGCCCAGATCATCGCCGCCATCGACGGCCCCATCGCCCTGACCGACTGTGTCGAGGGGGCGGCCGGGGCCTGCGGGGTGGAGAGCCTGTGCCCCCGCCGGGGCAACTGGGACCGGGTGAACCGCGCCGTTCGCGGCGCGCTGGAAAGCGTCAGCCTGGCCGACATGGCCCGGCCGTCGTTCCCCGACCCTGTCCTGCCCAAGGCGGCGCCGGCACTGTCGGCCACCGCCGACGCTATTTGATTTCGAGGAAGAGCGAAAACATGGCCGCCACCGAACAGACCGTCGAACAGGTCCGCGCCGTCACGGAGCAGAAGTACAAGTACGGCTTCACGACCGAGATCGAGTCCGACCTGGCGCCCAAGGGCCTGAACGAGGACATCGTCCGCTTCATCTCCGCCAAGAAGGGGGAGCCGGAGTGGCTGCTGGAATGGCGCCTGCAAGCCTACCGCCACTGGCTGACGATGGAGGAGCCGACCTGGGCCATGGTCGACTTCCCCAAGATCGACTACCAGGATAGCCATTATTACGCCGCCCCGAAGGCCGCCAAGGACAAGCCCAAGTCCCTGGACGAGGTCGATCCCGAGTTGCTGGCCACTTATGAGAAGCTGGGCATCCCGCTGAAGGAGCAGGCCATCCTGGCGGGAGTCGAGGGTGCGGGCGAGATGCCGGCCGTGGCCGTGGACGCCGTGTTCGACAGCGTGTCGGTCGCCACCACCTTCAAGAAAAAGCTGGAGGAGAAGGGCATCATCTTCTGCTCCATCTCCGAAGCCATCCGCGAGCATCCGGAGCTGGTGCGCAAGTACATGGGCTCGGTCGTGCCCTATTCCGACAACTACTACGCCACGCTGAACTCCGCCGTGTTCACCGACGGGTCCTTCGTCTACATCCCCAAGGGCGTACGCTGCCCCATGGAGCTGTCGACCTACTTCCGCATCAACGCGTCCAACACCGGGCAGTTCGAGCGAACGCTGATCATCGCCGATGAGGGCAGCTACGTCAGCTATCTGGAGGGCTGCACCGCCCCCATGCGCGACGAGAACCAGCTGCACGCCGCCGTGGTGGAGCTGGTGGCCATGGATGACGCCACCATCAAGTATTCCACCGTCCAGAACTGGTACCCCGGCGATGAGAACGGCAAGGGCGGCATCTATAACTTCGTGACCAAGCGCGGCGCCTGCCGCGGCAAGAACTCCAAGATCAGCTGGACGCAGGTGGAGACGGGGTCCGCCATCACCTGGAAGTACCCGAGCTGCATCCTGCAGGGCGACAATTCGGTGGGTGAGTTCTACTCCGTCGCCATCACCAACAACTACCAGCAGGCCGACACCGGCACGAAGATGATCCACATCGGGAAGAACACCCGGTCGACCATCGTGGCCAAGGGCATCTCCGCCGGCAAGGCGCAGAGCACCTACCGCGGCCTGGTTCGGATCCTGCCCAAGGCCGAGGGTGCACGGAACTACACCCAGTGCGACAGCCTGCTGATCGGCGACAAGTGCGGGGCCCACACGGTGCCCTACATCGAGAGTCGCAACCGCACCGCCCGGGTGGAGCACGAGGCCACCACCGCCAAGATTAGCGAAGACCAGCTGTTCTACTGCCGCGCCCGTGGCCTGTCCGAAGAGGACGCCGTGGGCCTGATCGTCAACGGCTTCTGCCGGGAGGTCCTGAAGGAGCTGCCCATGGAGTTCGCGGTCGAGGCGCAGAAGCTGGTCGCCATCAGCCTGGAAGGCAGCGTGGGCTAAGGGCGCCGCAACCGCCCCTGTCCACCCAAGCTGCACACGACATTCGGTTTCAAGGAACGTTTCAAGATGCTGGAAATCAAGAACCTGCACGCCACCGTCGACGGCAAGGAAATCCTGAAAGGGATCAACCTGACCATCAACCCGGGCGAAGTGCACGCCATCATGGGCCCCAACGGCTCCGGCAAGAGCACGCTGTCCTACGTGCTGTCCGGCCGTGACGGCTATGAGGTGACCGAGGGTTCCGTGACCTTCCAGGGCAAGGACCTGCTGGCCATGGAGGCTGAGGAGCGGGCGGCGGAAGGCGTGTTCCTGGCCTTCCAGTACCCGGTGGAAATCCCCGGCGTGTCCAACACCACCTTCCTGAAGACGGCGCTGAACGCCGTGCGCAAGCACAAGGGCCTGCCCGAGCTGGACGCCATGCAGTTCCTGAAGCTGATCCGCGCCAAGGCCAAGGCCTTGAACATGAACGACGACATGATCAAGCGCGCCGTCAACGTCGGCTTCTCGGGCGGTGAGAAGAAGCGCAACGACATCCTGCAGATGGCCATGCTGGAGCCCAGCTTCGCCATCCTGGACGAGACCGACAGCGGCCTGGACATCGACGCCCTGAAGCTGGTGGCCGACGGCGTGAACAGCCTGCGCAGCCCCGAGCGCTCCATGCTGGTCATCACCCATTACCAGCGCCTGCTGAGCTACATCGTGCCGGACCATGTGCACGTGCTGGCCTACGGCCGGATCGTGCGCAGCGGCGGCAAGGAGCTGGCGCTGGAGCTGGAAGCCAAGGGCTACGCCGAATTCGGCTCGCCCGAAGCCGCCTGAGGGGAACGCGCGCCATGGCCGCCATCGCCACCCTGAAAGATCTGTACGAAACCCTGAGCCCCGGCCTGCCCGGCGCCGGTGCCGCCGGCCTGGACCGGCTGCGCGCCGACGGCTATGCCCGCTTCCTGGCCGACGGCATTCCCACGCCCAAGGTCGAGGGCTGGAAGTACACCAACCTGCGCGACCTGGCCGGCGTCAGCCTGGCGCCCGCGCAACCGGCCGCCAACACCGACATCGATCTGCCCAGCGTGGCGCCGGGCGAGACGCATCGCCTGGTGTTCGTGGACGGCCGGTTCAACGCCGCCCTGTCCGCCGTCGGCACCCTGCCCCAGGGTGTGACCCTGGACAGCTTGCGCGGCCTGATCGAGGCCTCCCCGGCGTACGCGGCCGAAGTGCTGGACCGGTTCCCGGCGCCCAAGTCCGACACCGGCTTGCGCGTCGGCCCCAACCCCGGCCGTGGCCAGGCGCTGGGCCTTGTCGGCCTGAACGGCGCCTTCCTGGCCGAGGGTGCGGTGCTGACCGTGGGTGAGGGCGTGAAGCTGGCACAGCCGGTGGAGTTCGTCTTCATCGCCACCGCCACCGACGGCGCCTGGCACCCCCGCCTGCTGATCGACGTGGCGGCGGGCGGCGAGGTGACCGTGGCCGAGCACCATGTGGCACGGGGTGGCGGCGCCACCTTCGCCAACATCGTCAGCGGCGTGCGCGTCGGCGAAGGCGCCATCCTACGCCACGCCAAGTTCCAGGAAGAGGCGGAGACCGCCCTGCACCTTGCCAGCGTCACCGCCACGGTGGCGGCCTCGGCCACGTACGAGACCTTCGTGCTGACCACCGGTGGCCGCCTGGCCCGCACCGACGTCCAGGTCCGCCTGGAAGGCTCGGGCGCCCAGACCCGCGTCTCCGGCACCTATGGCGTGGATGGCAGCCGGCATGCCGACTTCACCAGCCTGATCGACCATGTCGCCGCCAACTGCACCAGCCGCGAGGTGGTGAAGGGCGTCATCGACGGGCGCGGCCGCGCGGTGTTCCAGGGCAAGATCATCGTGCGGCCGGACGCGCAGAAGACGGACGGCCACCAGCTGAACCGCGCCCTGCTGCTGTCCGACACCGCCGAGATCGACGCCAAGCCGGAGCTGGAGATCTACGCCGACGACGTGAAGTGCAGCCACGGCGCCACGGCGGGCGAGCTGGATGAGGAGGCGCTGTTCTACCTGCGCGCCCGCGGCATTCCCGCCGACACCGCGCGCGCCCTGCTGATCGCCGCCTTCCTGGACGAGGTGGCGGAGGAGATCGGCGACGAGCGCCTGCGCGGCCATGCCATGGCGCGCATCCAGGAGCGCATCGGCCGTCTGACGGGCATCACAGTCGACACCGACGCTACGGTGTTAGGGGAGTGACCTCATGGACACCCGGATTCTGACGAACGCCCCGTACGATGTGGAAAAGGTCCGCCAGGACTTCCCCATCCTGACGCGCTTGGTGCATGAGAAGCCGGGCCGTCCGGGCAAGCCGCTGGTCTACCTGGACAACGCCGCCAGCGCGCAAAAGCCACGAGCAGTCATCGACGCCATGGCCAATTTCATGGCGCACGATTACAGCAACGTCCATCGCGGCGTCCATTACCTGTCCCAGGTGGCGACCAACCTGTACGAGGCAACGCGCGTCAAGACGGCCACGTTCCTGAACGCGCCCTCGCCCGACACCATCGTTTTCACCCGCAGCGCCACCGAGGCCTTCAACCTGGTGGCCAGCAGCTGGGGTGGGACCCACCTGAAGGCGGGTGACGAGATCATCCTGAGCGTGATGGAGCATCACGCCAACATCGTGCCCTGGCAGCTGCTGCGCAGCCGCACCGGCATCGTCATCAAGGTGGCGCCGGTGCTGGACGACGGCACGCTGGACCTGGACGCGCTGGCCCGGCTGCTGGAAAGCCCCAAGGTCAAGCTGGTGTCCATCACCCACGGCAGCAACGTGCTGGGCACGGTGACGCCGGCGGCGGAGATCGCCCGCATGGCCCACGCGGCCGGCGCCAAGGTGCTATTCGACGGCAGCCAGGCGGCGGTGCACATGCCGGTGGACGTGCAGGCCATCGACGCCGACTTCTACATCATGACCGGGCACAAGCTGTACGGGCCTACCGGCTTCGGCGTGCTGTACGGCAAGGCCGAGCTGCTGGAGTCCATGCCCCCCTACCAGGGCGGCGGCGACATGATCCAGACGGTGACCTTCGAGGAGACCACCTTCCGCGAGGTGCCGCACCGGTTCGAGGCCGGCACGCCGCCCATCGTGGAGGGCATCGGCTTCGGTGCCGCCATCGACTATGTGACGGCCCTGGGCATGGGCGCCATCCACGCCCATGAGCAGCGCCTGCTGGCCTATGCCACGGAGAAGCTGCAGGCCATCCCGGGCCTGCGCATCATCGGCACCTCGCCCACCAAGGCGGCCATCCTGTCCTTCACCATCGAGGGCGTGCACCCGCACGACATCGGTACCCTGGTGGACCGGGCCGGCGTGGCGGTGCGGGTGGGCCGGCACTGCGCCGAGCCGCTGATGGACCGTTTCGGCGTGGGCGCCACGGCGCGCGCCAGCTTCGCCCTGTACAACACCGAGGCCGAGGCCGACGCCCTGGTGGACGCCGTGCGCGCGGTGAGGGAGTTCTTCAACTGATGTTCGACGATCTGCGCGACCTGTACCAGGAAGTGATCCTGGACCATGGCAAGCACCCCCGGAACTTCGGGAAGCCTGAAGCCTTCAATCGCATGGCCCGGGGCGAGAACCCGCTGTGCGGCGACAAGATCAACGTCTACCTGACCATCGGCCCCGACGGCCTGGTCAACGACGCGCATTTCGACGGCCGCGGCTGCGCCATCAGCCAGGCCAGCGCCTCGCTGATGACCGAGACGCTGAAGGGCAAGACGGAAGCGGAGGCCGAGGCGCTGTTTGGCCACTTCCATGACATGTGCACCAAGGACGACCATGAACACACCGACCACGGGCACCTGGACCCGGAGGCGGTGGAGAAGCTGGACGTGCTGTCGGGCGTGCGGGAATTCCCCATGCGTGTGAAGTGCGCGACCCTGGCCTGGCACACCATGCACGCCGCCCTCGAGGGCGATGAGAAGACGACGACGGAGTGAGCGAGATGTCTGGAGCCGAACGACCCATCGCGCCGGATGTTACGCTGCAGGCGCCGGCCACCATCCCGGATGAGGACAAGCTGCCCCCGGACGCCCCTCTGGCGGACCGCGTGACGGAGGCGCTGAAGACCGTCTACGACCCGGAAATCCCAGTAAACATCTATGAGCTGGGCCTGATCTACCGCTGCGACATCGACGCGGAAGGCCAGGTCGAGATCGACATGACCCTGACCGCCCCCGGCTGCCCCGTGGCGGGCGAGATGCCGGGCCAGGTGCAGGGCGTCGTCGGCAGCGTCGATGGGGTCAAGGACGTGACCGTGAACCTGGTGTGGGAACCTGCCTGGAACCCCAGCCTGATGTCCGACGAGGCGCGCGTCGCCCTCAATATGTTCTGACGTGTGGAGAGAATCATGAGCCGCATGGAACGCCCGAAAGCGATGAGCCTGACCGACGCCGCCGCGACCCGCGTCAAGGAGATCATGGCCCAGCGCGAGACGCCGGCCGTGGGACTGCGCGTCGGCGTGAAGGCGCGCGGCTGCTCCGGCCTCAGCTATTTCGTCGAATACGCCGACGCCAAGAAGCCCTTCGAGGAAGTGGTGGAGGAGAAGGGTGTCACCCTGCTGCTCGACCCTGCCTCCACCATGTTCCTGCTGGGCACGGAGATGGACTACAAGGAAGACAAGTTCCAGTCGGGCTTCGTCTTCACCAACCCGAATGAGAAGGGCCGCTGCGGCTGCGGCGAGAGCTTCACGGTTTAGGAGCAGCATTTGCCTGCTGTTATGCCTTCGTGGTAAAGATATTAACCTGGGCTTACGCATTGTGTAATATACACTCATAAATCGCCGTCTATTTGAAACGCACCCAAAAGGGAGTATTTTCATATGGAAGATTATGGTGGAGCGAGTAATGCACGATACAAAGACTTTAGGGTTTTAGTGGACGGCTCGGAAAAAAGGGCAATCGCAGCAGTTCATCTTGGCGGAATAGCAGTTGAGTGCCAAGTAAAGTCACTAATTCTACTGTACCACGGAATCAATAACTGGCATGAGCCAAGCAAAAAGAAAAAAGAGCCAGGGCACGGAACACCAGTTAAGAGACCATCTCATGATATAGTTAGTGCAATAGAGAAAATGCCAGATTTATACAATAAGGCAAAGTCAGATGCGAAATTCTTATCGCATCTAAGTAATATAAAATACCCCTTAGGTATTACAGGTGGGGATTTTATTGAACTAAGGTACTCAGAGCTAGAAGGTGAATGCATAAATCTTCCTGAGTGGGAGCATAGTCTTAATTATGTTAAAGCCTGGCTGGACAAGAACAAGGTGATAACGAAATGAGCGACGTAAAGCATTTCCGTGATTATCTCAATAATAATTTTCCCGGTGCCCACTATCTAGACGTCGGTACGGGGAATTTTGCCATTTTAACTATTATTGATGATCGGTTTTCTGGTCTGGACAGACCTTCCAGGCTTGCGAAAGTACAGCCAGAACTTGAAGCCGCCGGACTCAAGCCTGGAATTGTCGATTTGTATACAACCACAGAAGCTGCCGCTCGCTCTGTTACGTTGCCAAACGAGCCTATAGTTGCGCCTGCGGACTGGGAACAGGCTGTTGCTATGATTGAGGCCGGTAAAACATTTGAAAATATAACATTAAAAGCAAGAAAATTCAGGCGTATCGTTTTTTATTCTTACAAAGGCGGAGTTGGTCGCTCCACTTCGTTAGTACACACCGCATTTCATCTAGCTCGGTCAGGCCAACGGGTTGTTGTCATTGATATGGATGTTGAGGCTCCGGGCCTTCATGTTTTACTCCCTCCCCCCGAGGGAAGTACAATTAAGGTAGGCTTGGTCGATTATCTTTGGGAGCGTCAAATTAGGCCCCTCAACGAGGATGCCAGGGAAGACTTTGAGACGTGCCTTTCAGGCAGCAGCGAATATCAAGGAACTCCCATATCTTACGCCATTGAAGATAAAGAATTTCGCACTCAAATTCACGTTATTCCCGCAGGCGCGGTGGGAGCGAACTATGTCAAGCGACTACACGTCTTATCATACCAAGATGTATTGGCGAAGCCACACGACGCTTGGGCGCTATTCGAGGAAGAGTTGGCTAACGAGCTTGATCCCGATGTCGTACTCATTGACGCTAGAACGGGTTTAGGAGATTGGGGTGGTCTTTCCCTGCTTCGTTTAGCTGACGAAGCGTTCTTTGTTATGTATCCCAGCGAGCAAAATATCGATGGAATAAAATTCGCCAAGGAAGTCACGGAGCAAACTGTCGGGATTTCTATTCACATTTTGGTTTCTCCAGTACCAGAAGGAATTATAGGGAAAAATCTACTTTCTCGCATTCTGCCAAAACTTGAATTAGACGATGATGAAATAATTCCTATTTTGTATAATCCAAACCTAGCTGCGGCCGATCAATATCCAGTTGAATCTGCCATGGCTGGGTATGCTCGGATAGCAAATCTTATACGAGATACACAAGCCCAAGACAGAGTTGAGGAATCGCTCCAACAAGCAGACGCTCTGAAAATTATTGAATCTTTGAATTTTCCTGACCGCGACGCAAAAAGTATTGCCGCCAAGGATTTTGATCAATTCTTCCAGAAAACGCTCGATTTCGAGCGATTTTTAGATGATGCGAGATGGGTGGTGCGTGGCCGAAAAGGAACTGGTAAATCGACTTTATTTCATCTTTTTGCTGAGCATCAGGAGAATGCCGCCAAAAGGGCACGTGGGCGCCTTGATGGGATTGATATTCTTCCTGGCCATGGCCCAGTGAACTCAGCCCAATTTGGTCCTAAAACAGATGTTTTTGGCGATATCGCAAAGGAACTCCTGAAAGATGGTGGAGACTGGCTTTCCTTATGGAGAGCTTATGCCATTGTACGCATCTACACTCGCCGTGCTGCGACCATAGATACAATTTTAGCTAAGTCGGAAATGCGTATCCTTCGGGACTTCCTCCGGTCCCACTTCCCTAGGGAAGACAATGCCCAATGGCGCACTGCTCAAACGAGCGCACTTCTTGGTTTAGTAGGTAGAGAGAAAATTGGCCTTTGCCGTGACCTAATGCGTGATGTTAATAAAGGCCTCGAACAACAAGGCAGGAAGCTATGGCTTCTTTATGACGATCTCGATCAGGATATCCTAGAAAATGCCACTTGGCAAGGAGATGCCCTGGGCGGTCTTCTGCGACTAGCATATGACTCTAATAACCAAGGAATGCATAACATAAGATTCAAAATCTTTCTTCGGGAAGATATATGGAATGGTCTTGTATTTACTAATAAGAGTCACTTCGGTCCAGACAGAACACTTCTACTTGAATGGAGAATTTCCGATTTCCTTCGTCTTGCATATCGGATGGTAAGTGGAGGCTCCTCTCTCTACCGAACCTTGGCACATCGAGAGCTTCCCTTAACTGAGAATGAAATCGACAGCGCCCCGGATGAGGATTTGTATAAAGTATTAGCCCCACTGTGGGGCCTGCGGAAGGAAAGAAGCAAAAATCAGTCGACTGCTAGGTGGGTATACTCGCGGATGACTGACGCGGCTAACAATACATACCCTCGATCATTAGCTATCTTGCTGAAAAAGGCCAGAGAAACTGAACTTGAGACCAGACTTCAGAAAATGGGCACTAAGGCGGTCTCAACAGGTTCTGACCGTTTACTTGGCCCCCCAGCCATGCTTGCAGGATTAAAAGAGGCTTCGGATGAGCGCGTAAATGCGTTGAAAAACGAATCACCCCGTTTAAAGCCATTTTTGGATGCCGTTATCAGCGGGCAGCTCTTACGATCTCAGTTTGAACGCGCAGAGTTAGAGCAAGTATGGCAAAAGACATCTCAAGAATCTCATTCAGATTTCGGTAGGTTTGTCGATGAACTAAAGCAAGCCGGTCTACTCGTGGAAAAGAAAAGTAACTCTCAATATGATTATGGCATTGCAAGCCTATATATTGACGGATTAGGTGTACAGAGAGTCCAAGGGGAAAAGAAATAAGGTTATTCTCAGGGTTGGTTGGCGCTGCCCAGATTGCTGACGGCCATGTCCAGCTCGCCCAGGTCGACGGCCGCCATCTCGACCATGACATAGGAAGCGGGCGGGAAACGGGCCATCAGCTTGTTGCGGAAGTCGCGGGGACCGGCGGCGTAGCCGTGGACGACACGGGCGCCGCTCTTGCCGCCGCCCAGGCCCGTCACCAGGCTGATCCGCGCCTCGAACAGGGTGTCGCCCTGCGACCAGGCCTGGGAGAACAGGTTCAGGTGGCGCGGAATGACCTGCTGCAGCGTGCCGCGCCGGGCCTCGACATCGCGGGCGCGGACGGATATCTCCTCCAGCTCCCCATCCAGGTCCTGCAGGGCGGTGCGCAGTTCCCCTTCCTGCAGGCGGGCTTGGCGCAGGCTGGCGGCCGCCTTGTTGCGCTCCTCCACCGCGGCGCTGACCCGCCGCTCGGTCTTGCGCACCTCGGTGATCAGCCGCTTCAGCGACCAGGCCATGATGGCACCGCCCACCGCCAAGGCGCAGACGTGGCCGGGGCTGGGGTTGGCGTAGGCTTCCGCCAGGGCGTCAGACAGCATCATGGGACAGGGTTCCTCGAGGGGTCTCTTCAGCTCGGCCGCACAACCCCGCGCTGCGCGCCGGGGGGGCTCGAACCCTGGACTTGCCGCACGTTGGTGACGCTATAGCCGTCGGCCAGGGCGAATTCCTGCTGCAGGGCGGTGCGGGCCTCCATCTCCGTGCGGGCCCAGACGCGGGCGCGGTGCAGGTGACGCCACAGCGGGCAGATCGATTCCATGCCCGCGACCACGCCGTTGGTCAGCGCGCTGTTGCTGATGTCGGCCGAATAAAGCGCCAAGCCGCTGGCCGAGGGTCCGCCCAGGTCGTGCCAGACCTCCACCCGCCGCCGCTCGAACTCCTCACATTCCTTTTCCAGGCGCTGGAGGTTGCTGGTCTCGCGAAAGCGCAGGGCGATGCGCGCGTCGCGCACCCGGGCGGTGTCCCGGTTGGCCGCAGCCACCTTTTCCGCCGTGCGCCGGATCTGGTCGATTTCCTTTTTCACCTTGGCGTGGCGGGCGATCATCTCATAGACGTCGTTGATGACCAGGCGCAGCAGTTCCAGCAGCACTACCCCCGCCAGGATGGCGCCCAGGATGGTTATGATCACCAGATCCGGTTTCTCGATGTGCACCAGCGCCTCGGCTGTCGGGAGATGAACGGTCGCGCTATCGCATGGAAGTCCACTTCAAGGTTGTACGGTCAATTGACCGTTAACGGGCCCTAAATTTTAAATAAAATCTTCCGTATAGGGCCCGTCACACTTTGTCAGAAGCAACCTACGCGGCGGCGGCGTGGGCCACGTCGCGGATGTCGGCCACCAGCTGGTCCACGCGTTCCGGCTGGGTATCCCAGGCGAACATGAAGCGGGCGCCGCCGCCGATGAAGGTGTAGAAGCGCCAGCCGCGCGCCCGCAGGCCCTCCAGCACCGCCGCCGGGGCCGTCAGGAACACGGCGTTGGCCTGGACCGGAAACAGGGGCGCCACGCCCGGCACCCCCGCCAGGCCCGCCGCCAGACGCTGGGCCCCTGCGTTGGCATGGGCGGCGTTGCGCAGCCAGGCGCCATTTTCCAGCATGCGCACCCACGGGGCGGACAGGAAGCGCATCTTGGACGCCAACTGGCCCGCCTGCTTGCAGCGATAATCGAAATCCTCCGCCAGGGCCCTGTCGAAGAACAGGATGGCCTCACCCACCGCCATGCCGTTCTTGGTGCCGCCGAAGCACAGCACGTCCACCCCCGACTTCCAGGTCATCTCCGCCGGCGAACAGCCCAGGCTGGCGCAAGCGTTGGCGAAACGGGCGCCATCCATGTGCAAACGCAGGCCCAGGTCGCGGCAGACGGCGGAGATGGCGCGGATCTCATCCAGGCTGTAGACCTGCCCGGTCTCTGTCGGTTGGGTGATGGTGACGGCGCGGGGCTTGGGGAAATGAATGTCCGACCGGCCGGTGGCCAGCGCCCGGATGGCATCCGGCGTCAGCTTGCCGTCCGCCGTCTGCGCCACCAGCAGCTTGGACCCGTTGGAGAAGAACTCCGGCGCGCCGCATTCATCCGTCTCCACATGGGCGGAGGCCGAGCAGATGACGCTGTGATAGGACTGGCACAGCGAGGCCAGGGCCAGCGAGTTGGCCGCCGTGCCGTTGAAGGCGAAGAACACGTCGCAGGGGGTGCCGAACAGCTGGCGGAAGGCGTCGGCGGCCTTCGCCGTCCACACATCCTCGCCATAGGCGGCAGCGTGGCCGCTGTTGGCCTCCGCCATGGCGGCCCAGGCTTCCGGACAGACACCGGAATAATTGTCGCTGGCGAACTGCTGAGCGGCGAATTGGGCGGGTAGCGTGTCAGTGGTCATGGGGAACGCAGCCTTCATGGTCTCAAGTCTCGACCAAGAGCGAAACGGACTCACGTGGCTGCTTCCCGTTCATTGCCGGATCGGCCACATCCTTCCCCTCTGGGGGAAGCGCCACCTTGCCGGGTAAGCAGGTTGGCGTTGAGCGTCAGCCCAACTCTTGATGCACGGGGCAGAGGGATAACCGTTGGCGACGGCGGGCGCAAGCCCCCTGAGGCCGGTGCGGTGTCATGGGTGACCTTCGGCGCGGGACCGCCGGGACCGGCGGCCGGCGACGGCGGTCTCAGCCGCCAGCCGCAGCGGGGGTCATGCCCATGCCGCGTGGCACGCCCCGCGTGGCGGCGGGTGGGCGCACCGGCAGGGGCTTGGGCCCGGCGGGAACCGGCGGTTCCACCGCCGCCCCCTCATCCGCCACGTGGCTCCCCATCAGGTCACCAAGGGGCTCATCCTCCGCCGGCGGTTCCACCGGCGCGGCACCGTCAACGGCGGGCCCCTCGTCACCCAGCGAGATGGGCAGCACGCTGCTGATGATATAGCCGCCCTCACTGGCAAGGCGGTTGGTGACCAGCGCGCGGAAGTCGGCCTCCGTCGGGGCGTAGCCGTGCACCACCCCGGCCTCGGCCATGCCACCCACGGCGCGGCCCACATGGCGGGGCGCCACCACGTTGCGCAGGTGCGCCTCATACAGGTGGTCACCCTGCGCCCACTCAAGGGAGACCAGGTTCAGCGGCCGGGGCGTAGCCTGGCGCAGCACCGCCATGCGGTTCTGCACCTCATCCGTCCTGCGCGCGATCTCGCGCAGCGCCTCCTCCCCCTCCTCCAGGGCTTGAAGCAGCTGCTCCTCCTGCTGGCGGGCGACGCGCAGGTCGGCGGCGGCCTCGTTCTTTTCGTCCACCGTGGCGGCGATGCGCCTTTCCGTTTCCCGGATCTTGAACAGGATGCGGCGGACGGAGAAGGCCAGGAAGGCCCCGCCGATGGCCAGGATGATGAACACCATGAAGTTGAGGTTGCTGTAACCGCCCGTCATCAGCGCACCATGCGCCGGTGCGGTCGCACCAGGCGGGACTGCGCCGCCGACCGGCCGGCGGCCGCCGCCTCCGCCACCGCCTTGAAGCCCTGGGCGGCGCGCAGATTGTTGACGGTGAAACCATCCTTGGGACTGAAGGCCAGCAGCAGGCGGGATCGGGCCTGCCGCTCATTCCCCGCCCATACCCGGACACGGTGGGTGTAGCGCCAGAGGGGACAGATCTCCTCCATCCCCGCCGCCGCCCGTTCCATCAGGCTGCGGCTGTTCAGGTCCGCCAGGTAAAGCTGGTCGTCCAGGGTGGCGTCCCCCACCTCATGCCACACCTCCACCCGCCGCCGCTCCAGTTCCTCGCACTCCTGTTCCATGCGGTGCAGGATGGTGTTGAGGCGGAAGCGTTCGGCGTTGCGCCGGTCGCGCAGGGCGGCATTGGCCCGGTTGGTCGCCCACAGGTTTTCCGTGGTGCGGCGCGTCTGCTGGATCTCATACTTGATGCGACGGTATTTCGCCGCCCATTCGTAGATGTCCACGATCACCAGGCGCAGCACTTCCAGCAGCGCGATGGCGGCCACAACGGCGCCCGCGACCGACAATACCACCAGATCCGACTGGACGACCTGCACGGGGACCTACCCTGACTTACCTCTCCCGCTCATGTCCGAACGATACAGCCTAAGGCCGTAGTCGGCCTGCCCAAAATACCCGCCTAAGTCATCCGGACAGGCCCCCTGCCCAACCGGGGAGGGCAGATGCATGAGGTCCCCACCGGCACCCGCCGGATGCCCCGTCGCCCCCTTATCGCGCCCCGGGGCAAAGGGGGGGTTGGCGTGGCGCGGCGCCCTCCCCTATCCTGGCCGCCAACCATAATTCCAACGGAAACCCACCCCATGGACAGCCGCCTCGACACGGCCACGCCCCACGCCATCCACCTTCGCGATTACGCCCCGCCGGCGTGGCTGATCGACACCGTGGATCTGCATGTCGATTTGCGGGAGGAGGCGGCCACCATCCGCTCCACCCTGACCGTGCGGCGCAACCCGGCCTCGGGGCCGGCCTCGGGGCCCGCCTCGGGGAATGCCGCCGCCGCGCTGGACCTGGACGGCCAGGAACTGGAACTGCTGGCCGTGCGCATGGACAACCGCCTGCTGGGGCCCGACGATTACACCCTGACGCCGGAACGGCTGACCCTGGCCGGTCTCGCCGACCACGCCACGGTGGAGATCACCACCCGCACCCGGCCGCAGGACAACACGGCGCTGGAGGGGCTGTACAAGTCATCCGGCAACTACTGCACCCAGTGCGAGGCGGAAGGCTTCCGCAAGATCACCTATTTCCTGGACCGCCCGGACGTGATGGCGCGCTACACCACCACCATCGAGGCGGAGCGGGCGCGCTATCCCGTGCTGCTGTCCAACGGCAACCTGACGGCCAGCGGCGACAGCGCGACCGAGGCCGGGCGCCATTGGGCGCGGTGGGAGGATCCCTGGCCCAAGCCCTGCTACCTGTTCGCGCTGGTGGCCGGCACGCTGGTGCACATCGAGGACCGCTTCACCACCCGCTCCGGCCGCGAGGTGGCGCTGCGCATCTATGTCGAGCCGGGAAATGAGGCCAAGTGCGGCCACGCCATGGAGTCCCTGAAGAAATCCATGAAATGGGATGAGGACGTCTATGGCCTGGAGTACGACCTGGACATCTTCAACATCGTCGCCGTGTCCGACTTCAACATGGGGGCGATGGAGAACAAGAGCCTGAACGTCTTCAACACCAAGTACATCCTTGCCCAGCCGGAGACAGCCACCGACACCGACTTCCTCGGCATCGAGACGGTGGTGGCGCATGAGTACTTCCATAACTGGACGGGCAACCGCGTCACCTGCCGCGACTGGTTCCAGCTGAGCCTGAAGGAAGGCCTGACCGTCTTCCGCGACCAGGAATTCTCCGCCGACATGAACTCCGCGCCGGTGAAGCGCATCCAGGACGTGCAGCGCCTGCGCCAGGTGCAGTTCAACGAGGACGCCGGCCCCACCGCCCACTCTGTGCGGCCGGAAAGCTATATCGAGATCAGCAACTTCTACACGCCCACCGTCTACGAGAAGGGCGCGGAGGTGCTGCGCATGTACCGCACCCTGCTGGGCAACGCGGGATATCGCAAGGGTATCGACCTATATTTCGCCCGCCATGACGGCCAGGCGGTGACGACGGACGACTTTCTGGCCGCCATGGTGGAGGCCAATGGCCAAAAGCCCGCCGACCCCTTGTGGGCGCAATTCCAGCGCTGGTATTCCCAGGCCGGCACGCCGGTAGTGTCGGGCGAGGGCCGGCACGATGCCGCCGCCGGCACCTACACACTGACCTTGCGCCAGACGGTGCCGGCCACGCCGGGCCAGCCGGACAAGCTTCCCCAGGTCATCCCCGTCGCCCTGGGCCTGGTGGGCCCGGACGGCAGGGATATGCCCCTCACTCTCCAGGGCGAAACCGAAACCGGCGCCACCACCCGCACCCTGGCCCTGACGGAAGCAGAACAGAGCTTCACCTTCACCGGCGTGGCCAACGCGCCGGTACCGTCGCTGCTGCGCGGCTTCTCCGCCCCGGTGCGGTTGGACTTCAAGCAGGATGACGCGGCGCTGACCTTCCTCATGGCCCACGACAGCGACGCCTTCAACCGGTGGGAGGCCGGGCAGACCCTGGCCACCCGCCTGATCCTGGCCGATGTCGACGCGCGCGCCCAGGGCGCCGAAGCCACCGTGCCCCGGGCCTATATCGATGCCACGGCCCAGACCCTGGCGCGGGCGGGGGAGGACCGGGCATTCGCCGCTCTGGCCTTGGCCCTGCCGACGGAGGGCTATCTGGGCCAGCAGCGTGCCACCGTGGACGTGGATGGCATCCATGCCGCCCGCCTGGCCTTGCGCCGCACCCTGGCGCGCGAGCTGAACGGCGCCTTCCGCAAAGCCTATGATGGCAACCGCACCAATGGCGCCTTCACCATCACGCCCGACGCCATGGGCCGCCGCGCGCTCAAGAACGCGGCGCTGGCCTACCTGATGGCGCTGGACGACGCCCCGGCGCGCGCCCTGTGCCTGGCGCAATACCAGGGCGCCACCACCATGACGGATGCCATCGCGGCGCTGGCGCTGATCGCCGACAGCGCCATGGATGAGCGGGCGGGCTGCCTGGCGGACTTCGCCGACCGCTGGAAGCATGAGGCGCTGGTGATGGACAAGTGGTTCGCGGTGCAGGCGCTGAGCGATCGGCCGGACACGCTGGACCGGGTGCGGGGCCTGATGGACCATCCGTCCTTCTCCATCCGCAACCCCAACAAGGTCTACGCCCTGGTGGGCAGCTTCGCCGCCAACCCGTCCAAGTTCCACGCCGCCGACGGCAGCGGCTACGCCTTCCTGGCCGACACGGTGCTGACGCTGGACAAGCTGAATCCCCAGGTGGCCAGCCGCATGGTGAAGCCATTGGCCCGCTGGCGCCCCTATGACGCCGGCCGGCAGGAACACGCCAAGGCGGCGCTGGAGCGCATCGTGGGAACCGCCGGCCTGTCGCGTGATGTCTATGAGATTGCGTCGAAGAGTTTGGCTGGGTAAATAGACAAATAAAAACAGCGCCGCGCCACAATACTGGCGCGGCGTTTCTTCTCATTTCTGAATTCACAGACCCTTATATTGACTATATAAGGCTAATATTAATTTACCCCTCACGACGGTCATCATGACATTCCTGAAAATGAATAGGCCGACACGGCTCTCTTTTTTTATCCTGCCCCTGTTGGCTGGCTGCGTGCCTTTCAGCAGCAGCGAAGCGGTAAAGGCCCTGCCCGTCACGCTGGCGCATGACAGCTACGTCTCCGACATCGAGATCAAGGCCCTGCCCCCTGACGCCACGCCCGAGTTCAAGGCCAAGCTGGAGCTGGCTTTGCGTACGGAACTGACCAAGTGCGCCAAGGGCAGCCATCCCCTGCGCGTGGAGGCCCGTGTCGCCCGCTTCAATGGTGAGAACGCCGGACGGGCCCTGCTGCTAGGCGATTCCAACATCGTCCGTGGTTCCGTCCAGCTGTTCGATCCGGCCAACGGCGCCTTGGTGGGCGACTATGATGTCAACCGTTCGGTGGGCGGCGGTGGCGTGCTGGGGGCCATCGGCCTCAGCGGCGCTGAAGGTCAGATGGCCCAGGCCTTCGCCAACCAGGTCTGCGACCAGGCCTTCAAGGCCGAGACGAAGCCGCAGAGCCACTGAGCCAGGAAGGCGGTCGGGGCGGCGAACGCTCGTCCGCCGCCCTCCGCCGTCATCAGCTTGTTGGGCCACCGGCGGCAGCCGGCGCCGCTACCACTGGCGACTGCTTACCGGTCAGCGTGGCCACGAAGGCAGGGTCGGCGAACATCTTGGCCAGAGCGTCATTCAGCGCGCTGGCAACAGTTTCCGCCGCGTTGGAGCCATTGGCCATCAAGATGGTCTTCTTCGCCGTGCCAGCATAGGTCTGGGTGAAGACGGGCGCCCCCGCGCCGGTCCCCACCGAAACCGTCAGGTTGACGTCGCCGTTGGCCGTGCCGGAAAACACGCCGGCACCGTACTGGTTGTAGAATTGGTTGATGGAAACGGTGAGGGGACGACCGCCCGCCTGAACATGAAAGCCGCGCGCCTCCAACTCGACCTTCAGCGCGTCGGTCACGATGGTCGGCACGTCCTTGTCGGAACGGATGGCCGCCATTTCAGTGCCGAAGCCATTGATCTTGGCGGAGATGCGATTGCGGTCGGAGGTGCGCGCGTCCACCACGGTCAGGCCCACCGGCTTGGCATCGGCGACGACCTCAGCCTTGGTGGGAACGTACTTCACGGTCGCGACGTCTTCGGATAGCGCGCAACCGGCCAGCATGGAAACCGCCGCGAACGCGGCGACAATCCTGATCATCAACTTACCCCCATGTCTTATGTGTATCGTCTGCGACGATCCACTCTAGTTCTTCAGGGGTATGTCAAAGCGATGATCTCGAGCAATATTATGTTACATTAATGTATTAATATTCGCATCGCCGGCAAAGCGGCTACAAGGG
This sequence comes from Nitrospirillum amazonense, assembly GCF_007828035.1. Lineage (GTDB taxonomy): Bacteria > Pseudomonadota > Alphaproteobacteria > Azospirillales > Azospirillaceae > Nitrospirillum > Nitrospirillum amazonense. The sequence goes on from NZ_VITV01000012.1 coordinate 24,080, forward strand.
TAGTGAAGCTCGGTAGGCCATTGTTCATACGGCTGAAAACGCTCGCTACTCGGAGTTGGCTCCGCCCGACACGTCCACATCTCGGCCAGACCGCGTCAGAATGACGCACCTCGAGGCTTTCTCCGCCCTGGCCCTAGTGAGCCAACAGCACCGGCAGGGTGGCGTTGTAAAGCACATGGCGGGTAACGCCACCCAGGATCATCTCCCGCAGGCGGCTGTGACCGTAGCCGCCCAGCACCATCAGATCGGCACCCGTGTCCGCCGCGGCCGCCAGCAGCAAGGCGCCTACCGACCGGCCCTCCGCCATAGGCTGGCGCACCTGGGCCTTGATGCCGTGCCACGCGAGATAACCGGCCAGGTCGCGACCAGCGGCGCCCTCGGTCTTGTCCGTCTCGACCGCGATGACGGTCACTGCCTCCGCCGCCTTCAGCAGGGGCAAGGACTGGGCCACGGCCTGGGTCGATTCGCGGCTGCCGTTCCAGGCGAGAAGGACGCGGCGGCCCAGGCCCGTTTCCGCCCGGAAGGCAGGCGGCACGATCAACAGGGGCCGGGCGCTGGCCAGCAGGATGGCCTCCAGCATCAGCAGGGCCTCACCCCCCACCGTCTCGCCCACCTGCGCCATGACGCTGATGTCCGCCAGGCGGGCCTCGGCCACGGCCACATCCTCCTGGCTGCCCACGACCTCGCGGAAGTCGCCGGTCAGGGAAGCATCGGGGGCCGCGTCCGGGGTGTCGGCGAGGGTGGCGCCGGCCTCGGCCAGGGCGGCATCGAAGGCCTGGCGGGCGCGGGTGCGGTGGTTGCGCGACTCCTGCTCCACCATGGTCATGATCTCCTCGACCAGGGCGCCCGACACCCCTTCGCCCAGGGCCGGCACCGCCTCGCGCGGGTCGGGGTTGGGCACCAGGCCCAGGACGTGGCCGCCGGCCGGCCGCGCCAGGGCGAAGGCCGCCGCCAGGGCGGCGCGGTCACCGGCGCCGCCGGTCAGCACGGACAGGATCTTGGCATAAGCCACGGGGGCAGCCACGGGGGCACTGGACATGGGGCCGTTCTCCTCTCGTCACCCGCGCCCGCGCGGGCCGGAACATCATGGAGAAGCTTCACCGTTCGGGCGGGCGCCCGCATTGACGTGCCTCAAGCGTGGACCCGCGGCCGCGTAGGCGCAAGGGCCGAAGGCGGCGGCTCAGGCGTCGGGCCGCCAGGGCTCCGGCCGGGCCAGCTGGCTCAACAGGCGGCGGGCCACGTCGGCTGCAGAACCCAGCACCGACAGGATGTCCCAACGCATCTCTCCCAGGCCGCGGCCGCCACGCTCCCCTTTGGGGCGGCCTTCATCGGCCGCCTGCTGCTGGTTCAGCACCAGCCACAGGCCCAGGAAGGGCACGGGCGCCGCATGGGCCACCGCCTCGATATCCGCCCGCTGGTCCGGCCGGGCATACACGGCATCCGCCACCACGGCATGGCCGGCCTCCAGCACCAGCCCGGCGCGCCCCGCCATTTCGCCATAAACACGGGTGGTCACCGCCTCGCTGTAGCCCGAAGCCGCCAGCGTCCCCTCCTCCGGCGCGTCCAGCAGGCGGCGGCGCAGCGCCTCGGACTGCAGGATGACGGCACCGGGGATGGGCCCGATCTCCGGCGCCAGCATGCGGGCCAGGGTGGACTTGCCCGTCCCCGGCAGGCCGCCGATGGCGATCAGGCGGGGTGCCCGGGGATTGAGGGCGGACAGGGCCAGGTCCAGGTAGGCCGCCGCCTCGCGCCGGAAGGAGGCGCCCGCCCCCACCGGCCGCCGGGCCGCCGCCGTGCTGGCCGTCATGTGGGCGCGGATGGCGGCGCATAGGCTGACGAACAGGGGTAGCAACGCCAAGCCGGCGAAATCGCCCGTCTGTTCCAGATAGCGGTTCAGCACCAGGTTGGCGAAAGGCCGCAGCCGGCGGTGCTCCAGATCCATCAGCAGGTAGGCGAGGTCGTGGAAAACGTCGATGACCGCCGGGCCCCCATCCACCCTGTCCCCATCCCGGGGGGCGCAGGCTTCCTCCAACAGGATGGCGGCGCCGAACAGGGTGGGCCGCCCACCCCATAGACAGATGTTGCCCAGTTGCAGGTCGCCATGGCAGGGCCGGACATAGCCGGAGCGGCGACGGCGTTCGATCAGCCATTCCTGACGGGCCACGGCCGCCATCAACCCACGCTCCAGCCGGTCCAGCGCCGGGGGATCGAACAGGTCGGGATGCTGGCGCAACGCGCCCAGGGCGCCGGCCACCGCCGCTCGCACCACTTCCACCCCACCGGGGGGTGGCCAACCGGCACGCCCGGCGCCCTCGTCATGAGCGCTTTCGTGCAGGGTGGCCACGGCGTCGGCCACGGCCCGCATGCCGTCGCGGGTCAGCAACCCGGCCTCCGCCTGGCGGTCGAACAGGCTGGATTCGGCGAAGCGGCGCATGACCACCACCCAGTCCACCGCCGCTGCCCAGCCCCCTGCCCTCCAGTCCGCCGCCGCCAAATCCGCCGCCCCCAAATCCGCCAGTGTCCCGCCGGCGCCGGAACCGGCGGGCGCTAGCACCAGGCGGCCATCGGCCCCCGGCACCACCGCCAGCACGCCCTCATACAGGCCCGGCGCCGTGCGCCGGTTAACGGCGACCTCGGCCAGGGCCACGCGGCGCCGGCGATCGGGCGTGGACAGGTCCAGGTGGGGGAAATGGACGGCGCGCCGTATCTTGTAGGCGCGATCCCCGGCCAGGAAGATGATGGCGCTGTCGGTATCGATTCGCTCCACCGCCAAACCCTGGTGGGTCGCCGGATCGCCCAACAGGGCGATCGTGGCGGCTTGGTCCATCAGGGTCGGGTTCGCGGTCGCCGGACACAGATCCATGTCCTGATTTTAAAGGCGTTTTATGACAGGCTATCGTGCGCCCCACGCCGATTTTTCCGGCCTGTGACGCCCGACATCGCCCCCACCCCCGCCTTGCGGCCTATACCCCTGATATTGTGCAGTCGCGAAACCATATACGATGAGCGCATTACGTCTATGGGGCGCGCTTTCATGAAATCGTAACTGGGACGCCCTATTAAGGCGACGCCCAGGGTGTGGGTATGGCCTTGCGCGTGTGTAGCCTGGGTGGCTGAACGCCTGTTTGTCGCATATGCGCAACAGTCGTCGGCTATGCGAGGCAAAAGGTAGCGGTCACTGCTTTGGTCGTTGAGTTGCCTGGCCTATTCGGGAATCATCCTGAAAACTTCTTAATAAGGATCGCGGTCGTGATACGGCGTCTTCTGAAGTCCACGGTATTGGCGTTGGGGCTGGTTACAGCCGCGGCGCCGGCGTTCGCCGAGGACACCCCCAGCTTCCTCAGCTTCGGCATCGGCGAGTACGACGTGCTGCGGACCGGGCCGAAGCACAACACGACCGACTACCGCGTCGAGTATCGCCCCAACACCTCGCTGTTCAGCAACAGCTGGATCCGCATCAGCCCCTGGGTGGGCGGCGAGTTCACCGGCCAGGGCGGCGCGTATGGCGTGGGCGGCGTCCTGTTCGACATTCCGCTGGGCAGCTCCTTCGACTTCACGCCCAACTTCGGCGTTGGCGTCTACGGCACCGGCAGCGGCAAGAACCTCGGCAGCTGGGTGGAATTCCGCTCCACCGCCGAAATCTCCTACAAGTTCGAGAACCAGAGCCGCGTGGGCCTGTCCTTCGGCCACATCTCCAACGCCGGCATCGGCGAAGTGAACCCCGGTTCCGAAATCGTGACCCTGTACTACCACATCCCCACCAGCTGGCTGTTCGGCGGCTGGTAAGCCGGTCGAGGCCATCAGGTCGCGATGGATCAGAAGGGCGCCTCCGGGCGCCCTTTTTCGTTTGGCGAATTCAGGTGTGCGGCCGTCCCCTTGGCAGGCGCGCTCAACGCATATGCGAAATAGCCCTCTATCCCGAGGGGATAGGGCGTCTCATGTCAGCAATGATGGAGTTTAAGAGGAGTGGTGGGTGTACAAGGACTCGAACCTTGGGCCCGCTGATTAAGAGTCAGCTGCTCTACCAACTGAGCTATACACCCGCCCCTCATGAGCCGCCGCCGTGGCGCCGGCCGCCGGGTCTTGCGTCCCGGTGAGGGCGGCTTTGTAGCGTCCTGGCGCGGGCTTGTCGACAGAAAAATGACAGGAAAAATGCGATGCCGCCCGGCGCGGGCGAATGGCACCCATGCGGGGTTCGACAGCTGGAAGTATAGGGAATCTTAAAGGCTTAGCGCGAGCCCAAACGCCAACAGCCCGGCCTTAGAGGCCCGGCGCGCAAAGACGGCGATGTCATGGGGAAGAGGAGTGGTGGGTGTACAAGGACTCGAACCTTGGGCCCGCTGATTAAGAGTCAGCTGCTCTACCAACTGAGCTATACACCCGCCCCCCGAAGGCCGCCACCGTGGCGCCGGCCTGCCGGGTCTTGCGTCCCGGTGAGGGCGGTTTCATACGGCGATAGGCGACGCTTGTCGATAGAAAAATGCATCGGCGCATCGACATGGCGCCCTTGCAGGAACAAAGGGGACGGCAAGCGGGTGCCGTGCCCCTCCCCGCCGGGATGGTCAGAAATCACTCATGCCGCGGCGGGACATGCGGACGTCCCGATGCACATGGACGCACAGCAGCAGGCCGAAGCCGATCATGACCGTCAGGGCCGACGATCCGCCGTAGGAGATCAGCGGCAGGGGCACGCCCACCACCGGGATCAGGCCCATGACCATGGCGATGTTGATGAACATGTACAGGAACAGGTTCACCGTCAGCCCCATGGCCACCAGGCGGCCGTACTGGTGCCGGCAACGCATGGCGATGACATAGCCGTAGACCAGCAGCAGGGCATACATCGCCAGGAACACCAGCGCGCCCACCATGCCCATCTCCTCCGCCAGCATGGTGAAGATGAAGTCGGTCTGCTTTTCCGGCAGGAAGTTCAGGTGGCTTTGCGACCCCATGAGAAAGCCCTTGCCGAACATGCCGCCGGAGCCCAGGGCGATCTTGGATTGCATGATGTGATAGCCATGCCCCAGGGGATCGTTCTCGGGGTTCAGGAAGGTGTTCACCCGGTTCTTCTGGTAGTCATGCATGAAGTGCCAGATGACCGGAATGGCGGCCAACACGCTGCCAATGACCAGGGCGAACTTCCACAGCCGCACGCCCACCAGCCAGAAGATGGCGCCCGATACCATCAGCAGCATGAGCGAGGTGCCCAAGTTGGGTTGCAGCAGCACCAGGCAAACGGGCGCCACGATCATGACCAAGGCCGGGATCAGGAAAGTGATGCGGCCGGTGTCCTCCAGCGAGGCGCCGTGGAAATAGCGCGCCAGCGCCATCACCAGCGTCACCTTCATCAACTCGGACGGCTGCAGCTGCATGAAGCCCAGGTCGATCCAGCGCTGCGCGCCCATGCCGACGTGGCCCATGACCTCGACCACGATCAGCAGGAAAAAGGCGATGCCGTAGAGGAAGTAGGAAAACTTCAGCCAGAGGCGGATGTCGATCAGCGCCACCACCAGCATCAGCACCAGGCCCACGGCAAAGCGCATGATCTGGCGCGTGGCCCAGGGGTCGAAGTTGCCGTTGGCGGCGGAATAGAGCATGGCGAAGCCGATGCAGGCCACGGCCGTGATCAGCAGCACCAGGCTCCAGCTGATCTGGCCCAGCTTCTCCCCCAGGCTCATGTTGGACTGGGGGTCCAGACCCATGTCGAGATTGATCATCGCGGCGTTCCTTCCCCCGGCATGGCGGGGGCGGCTGTGACTTGGGTCGATGCGGACGGAGTGGCGGCCGCCGCACCGTCGCCCGCGGGCGCGGTGGCGCCGGCATCGGCCTGCTGGGCCCGGGCCGCTTCCATCAGCTGGATTTCCAGCAGCAGATCGCGGGCGATGGGGGCGGCCACCGAGCTGCCGCCCACACCGTGCTCCACGATGATGGCGCAGGCGTAGCGCGGCGCCTGCACCGGGGCGAAGGCGATGAACAGGGCGTTGTCGCGGTCCTTCCAGGGCCGCTCGGCCTTCAGCAGGCCGGCGTTGCGCTCCGCCATGGTGATGCGCTTGACCTGGGCGGTGCCCGACTTGCCGCCCATCTCGAACCCCGGCTGGGTGATGCGGGCGGCATAGGCGGTGCCACCGGCGGAGGTGACGCCCGCCATGCCCGCCAGGACGCGCTGGATGAATTCCGGCTTCACCCCGATGTCGGGCCAGTTGGTCTGCTCGGTGTATTCCTGCTCCACCGCCTTGGTCAGGTGGGGCTTCACCGCCTTGCCGCCACTGGCCAGGCGGGCGCACATCACCGCCAGCTGGATGGGGGTGGCGGTGACGTAGCCCTGACCAATGGCCACGCTTAACGTTTCGCCATCGTACCAATTTTCCTTGTAGGTACGGCGCTTCCACTTGGTGTCGGGAATGATGCCGGTCTTTTCGCCCGGCAGGTCCAGGTCGGTGCGGTCGCCCAGGCCGAAGCGGCGGGCCATGTCGGCGATGCGGTCCACGCCGATGCGCCGCGCCAGGTCGTAGAAATAGACGTCGCAGGACATGCGGATGGCGTCGTGCATGTCGACGGAGCCGTGACCGCCCTTCTTGTAGCAGTGGAAGGTGTGGCCGCCGAAATCGTAGTGTCCGGGGCAGAAGACCCGGTGGGTGGGATCCACCCCCGCCTCCAGGCCCGCCAGCGCCGTCATGGGCTTGAAGGTGGAGCCCGGGGCGTAGTGGCCGGCCACCACCTTGTTGGTCAGGGGCGAGGCCTCGTTCTTGATCAGGCTGTCATAGAGGTCCTGCGGGATCCCCATGGCGAACTGGTTGGGGTCGAAGCTGGGGTGGGAGGCCAGCGCCAGGATGCCGCCCGTTTGCACGTCCAGCACCACGGCGGCGGCACTCTCATGCTCCGCCAGGCGCTGCTGGGCGTAGTACTGCAGCTTGGCGTCGATGGTCAGCGTCACCTGATGGCCCGGCTGGCCGTCGTTGCGCGCCAGCTCGCGCACCACCCGGCCCACGGCGTTGACCTCCAGCTGGCTGGTGCCGGCGGTGCCGCGCAAGGCCAGGTCGTGTTTGCGCTCGATGCCACTCTTGCCGATGCGGAAGCCCGGCAGGGACAGCAGCGGATCGCGGGCGTTCTGCAGTTCCTGCTCCGACACCACGCCGACATAGCCCAGGATATGGGCCGCCTGCTCCCCGAAGGGATAGGAGCGCACCTGCCCTACCTCGATGGAGACGCCGGGCAGGTCGGGCAGGTTGACCTCGATGGCCGAGACCTGGTCCCAGGTCAGGTTCTCCCGCAGGGTCACGGGCGCGAAGGAGCGCAGGCGGTCCACATCACGCAGGATGCGGCGGCGGTCGGCATCGGTCAGCGGCAGCAGCTTAACCACCTTGTCCAGCGTCTCATCCACGTCGTCCGTGCGCTCGGACACCAGCACGGCGCGGAAGTTCTGCTCGTTCACCGCCAGGGGCACGCCGCTGCGATCGACGATGATGCCGCGCGAGGGCGCCAACAGGCGCAGGGAGATGCGGTTGTCCTCGGCCAGCGTGGTGTAGTGGTCGCCCTCCAGGACCTGCAGGTAATAGAGCCGCGCCACCAGGGCGGACAGGGCGCCGGCCTTCAGCCCGCCCAGCACCAGCGTGCGGCGGTTCATGACGCGCTGGCGCTCGGCGTCCCTATCGATCGCATTGAACATAAGTGGGTACCGTTCCCTAAAACGCCGGGCGCCCGCTTCCGCGGGCTTGGCTTCCTCAGTTCAAGAGCAGCATCGCCGCCCTAAAACTTCCGGCGGCCCTTTCACCTAAATGACGGGTCGCGTCCTAAAAATACCAAGGCCGCCAGCTCAGCTCAGCAGGCTGCGGTGCAGCTTGCTAAAGCACCAGGCCGGCAGCGGGAACAGCACGATGGCCAGCAGCGCCTGGGCGACCACGTTCCCCGGGGCCACCAAGTGCGCGGTCATCAGGCTGTAGGCCACCCATTGCACGGCCCCCGCCCCCACCGCCACCAGGGCGAAGCCCAGCCACAGGAACCAGAAGGAGTTCCCCAGGAAATAGCGCCGCTGGGTCAGCACCAGCCAGTAGGCCAGCACATAGACCAGCGCGCTCATGCCCAGGGGCGACCCGCCCAGAAGATCCTGCAGCACCCCGATGCCGAAGGCCATATAAGGCTTCAGCAGGTCGGGGCGGTAGATCGCCCAGTAGTAGATGGCCATCAAGGTGAGGGGCGGCGCCACGAAGGAATAGTCGGGCAGCTGCAAGGGCATCATCCCCACCAGCATGGCCGCGACCGTGGTGCTGAACGGCACCGAGTTCCGCCCGGCCTGGTCCAGCCGCTGCCAAATGCCAACCGCCATGGCGGCGTTACTGCATGGCGCCGGGCTGGGCCGCCTCGGCCGCCAGTCCGCCGGGAATGCCGAAATCGACCAGCTGCACATATTCGATGCGCGACAGGTCGACGATGGGGGTCACCCGCGTTTCCCCATCATGGGTGGCGGCGACGATGCCCACCGGCAGGCCGGCGGGGAACAGGCCGCCATGGCCGGAGGTGAACACCCGCTCACCCACCGTGGGCTCCACGCCGCGCGGAATGTACATCAGGCGCGGCTGGTCGGAGTTGTCGCCCGACAGCATGGCGCGCTGACGGGTGGTTTCCAGCACCACGGGAATGCGGGCGTTCAGGTCGGTGACCAGCAGGATGCGGGACGACCATTCCCCCACCTGCACCACGCGGCCGATGACGCCCTGGCCAGCCATGGCGGCCTGGCCCCGGCGCACGCCGTCGCGCTGCCCCGCCATCACCACCAGGGTGCGGACGAAGGCGCCGCCGGGATCGGCGATGACGCGGGCGGTGATGTAGGAGGCGGCCGGATCGGGCTTGTAGGCCAGCAGGCCGCGCAGGGAGTTGTTCTCCGCCTCAAGCCGCAAGGCCGTCTGCTGCCACTGGCGCAGGCGCTCATTATCCTCGCGCAGGCGCTGGTTCTCGGCATAGAGCGCCGTCAGCTGGCGGCCGGACTCCAGCACACTGGCCACGGCGCCTGCAGGGCGGGCGATGAAACCCAGGATGGGGGCGAAGGCGTCGGTGACACGGGCGCGGGCGGCATCGATGAACACAGGGTCGACGCGAGTCATCATCATCAGCCCGATGGCGGCCAGCACCATCAGCAGAAATGAGAATCGCTGCAGCAGCGCCCGCATGGGTGCTGCGATCCTGAGCGCGGTGCCACCGCTGCGCATCTTCACAGGCAGTCCCCGTCCCGCTACAGGGGGCCCGGCAATGCATCCGGTTTGGATACGATGCCGGCCCCGTCCCAAAAAAACGTCCCAGGCGCCCATGTGGGCGCCCGAAGGCCCTTGGTCAATACATGCTGATCAGCACGTTGCGCAGGGTCTTCATCTCCTCCAGCGCCCGGCCCGTGCCCAGCGCCACGCAGGACAGGGGATCGTCGGCGATCGACACCGGCAGCCCCGTGGCATGGCGCAGGACGAAGTCCAGGTTGGACAGCAGCGCACCACCACCGGTCAGCACGATGCCCTTGTCCACGATGTCGGCCGCCAATTCGGGGGCCGTGTGTTCCAGCGCGACCTTGACGGCCTCGATGATCTGGCTCACCGGCTCCGCCAGGCTTTCGGCGATCTGCCGCTCGCTGATGATGAGTTCCTTGGGAACCCCGTTCATCAGGTCGCGGCCCTTTATCTCCATCACCCGGCCCTCGCCGTCCTCCGGCGGGCAGGCGGAACCGATTTCCTTCTTGATGCGCTCGGCCGAGCCTTCGCCCACCAGAAGGTTATGGTTGCGGCGGATGTAGCCGATGATGGCCTCATCCATCTTGTCGCCGCCCACGCGGACCGAGCGGGAATAGACGATGCCGCCCAGCGACAGGACGGCCACCTCGGTGGTGCCGCCACCGATGTCCACCACCATGCTGCCCGTCGGCTCGGTCACCGGCAGGCCGGCGCCGATGGCGGCGGCCATAGGCTCCTCGATCAGGAAAACGCGGCGGGCGCCGGCGGCTTCGGCCGATTCCTGGATGGCCCGGCGCTCGACGGCGGTGGAACCCGACGGCACGCAGATGATGACCTGCGGGCTGGCGAAGCTGCGGCGGTTGTGCACCTTGCGAATGAAATGCTTGATCATTTCTTCCGCAACTTCGAAGTCGGCGATGACGCCATCGCGCAACGGACGGATGGCCTGAATGTTGCCCGGCGTGCGGCCCAGCATCAGCTTGGCCTCGTCACCGACGGCCAAGACCTGCTTTTTGCCGCGGACGTTCGCAATCGCGACCACGGACGGTTCGTTCAGGACAATACCGCGACCCTTGACGTAGACCAGCGTATTGGCCGTGCCGAGGTCGATCGCCATATCGGCGGAGAAAATGCCAAGCAAGTTCGTAGGACATCGGTTAGTGGGTTGCGGGAAAGTGGCCCTGCGCACCGCAGTTTCCGCATGGGAAACGAGCATCGCACCGCCATAGGGGTTGCATAGAACAGAATCGCTAGGCCGCTCAAGCCCTGATGACAGCCCATCCGTGATTTTATCGCCGCGGCGCGGAATGCCTGCGGATCAAGGGACGCCCGGGGGGCGGTTCCGGTGCACCCGGGCACCTTCACCGCTCACCGCACCCGCCCCGGCAACCTGCGGGCGCACTAACAAGCCACCTGCACTGCCCGCCCCCCCGATCCCACGCGGGACTCGGGATTAAGCGGTTAACGTCTGTATCGCCTCAGGCGCTGATCGCCGCCGGCGCCGTCTTCTGTCGCTTGACCAGCAGCTTGTTCAAAGCGTGCAGGTAGGCGCGGCAGGAGGAGACCAGGGTGTCGGCGTCCGCCCCCTGGCCGTTCACCGTCTTGCCGCCCTCTTCCAGGCGCACGGTCACCTCGGCCTGGGCGTCGGTGCCGGCCGTCACGGCATGGACCTGGTAAAGTTGCAGCCGGGCCTCGTGCGGGAACACCTGCTTGATGGCGTTGAACACGGCGTCCACCGGGCCGTTGCCGAAGCTGACCACCGGGGGCACGGCCTCACCCCCCACCGTCACCTCCAGCACCGCGTGCTGCGGCCCGCGCGACCCCGCCACCACCTGCAGCGAGACGAACTGGATGTGGTCGTGCTGGCGGCCCACCTCGTCATCGATCAGCGCGATGATGTCCTCGTCGAACACATCCTTCTTGCGGTCGGCCAAATCCTTGAAGCGGCGGAATGCCTCGTTCACGGCGTTGTCGCCCATGTCCTCGTAGCCCAGTTCCTTCAGCTTGGCGCGGAAGGCGGCGCGGCCGGAATGCTTGCCCATCACCAGGGTGGAGCGGTTCAGGCCCACCGATTCCGGGGTCATGATCTCATAGGTGCCGGCGTGCTTCAGCATGCCGTCCTGGTGGATGCCGGATTCATGGGCGAAGGCGTTGGCGCCGACGATGGCCTTGTTGGGCTGCACCACGAAGCCGGTAATGGTGGACACCAGGCGCGAGGCGCGGGTGATGGCCTCGGTCTTGATGCCGGTCTTGTACGGCAGATAGTCGGCGCGGGTGCGCAGCGCCATGACAATCTCTTCCAGGGCGGCGTTGCCCGCGCGTTCCCCCAGGCCATTGATGGTGCATTCCACCTGCCGCGCACCGCCGGCGACACCAGCCAGGGAGTTGGCCACGGCCAGACCCAGGTCGTTGTGGCAATGGACGGAGAAGATGGCCTGGTCGCTGTTGGGCGTCTTTTCCCGCACGGCGCGGATCAGCGCGCCGTATTCCTCCGGCACGGCATAGCCCACGGTGTCGGGAATGTTGATGGTGGTGGCGCCGGCCTTGATGGCGGTTTCCACGCAGCGGCAGAGGAAGTCCAGCTCGGTGCGGGAGCCATCCTCGGCCGACCATTCCACGTCCTCGACATGGTTGCGGGCCAGGGTCACGCTGTCCCAGATGGCCTGGACCACGGCGTCCGGCTCCATCTGCAGCTTGTACTTCATGTGCAGCGGGCTGGTGGAGATGAAGGTGTGGATGCGCTGGCGCGCCGCGCCCTTCAGCGCTTCGGCCGCGCGCTCGATATCGTTGCGGTGGGCGCGGGCCAGGCCGGCGATGGTGGCGTTGCGCACCACCCGGCCCACCTCCCGCACCGCCTCGAAGTCGCCATTGGACGCGGCGGGGAAGCCCGCCTCGATCACGTCCACGCCCATCTCCTCCAGCGTCTGGGCGATGCGGATCTTCTCTTCCAGGTTCATGGAGGCGCCGGGCGACTGCTCGCCGTCGCGCAAGGTGGTGTCGAAGATGATGACGCGGTCGGAAGACGGGTGGGTCATGGCGAAAAATCCTGCGCTGCCGCCGCCGGGTGCGGACGGTACGGATAGGGGGACTGACAACAGGCCAAGCCGGATTCGTCTGATCTACGCCGCAATCCGGCCGGTGGCAACGGCGGACAGGCGTTTTGTTGCCGCAGGACAGATCTTGCGGAAACGAATGCGCAAAAATTTGCTGCACCAGCGAAACGAAAAAGCCGGCGCCCCGCAGGCACCGGCTTAATCTTCTGGCTTAATCTTCTGGAAGGTCCCCTCAGCAGCCGGGCACGGCCACCCGGCCGCCTGGCTGCCGGGTGGTAAGACCCGCTTAGTTGCGGCTCTTGTCCACCAGCTTGTTGCTGGCGATCCAGGGCATCATGGCGCGCAGCTTGCCGCCCACTTCCTCGATCGGGTGCTCGGCCTCACGGCGGCGAGTGGCCTTGAAGCTGGGCAGGCCGGCCTTGTTCTCCAGCATCCAGTCGCGGGTGAAGCGGCCGGACTGGATGTCGTCCAGCACGCGCTTCATCTCGGCCTTGGTCTCACTGGTGACGATGCGCGGGCCGGTGACGTAGTCGCCATACTCGGCGGTGTTGGAGATGGAGTAGCGCATGTTGGCGATGCCGCCCTCGTAGATCAGGTCCACGATCAGCTTCACCTCGTGCAGGCACTCGAAGTAGGCCATCTCCGGGGCGTAGCCCGCCTCGACCAGGGTCTCGAAGCCGGCCTGGATCAGCTTGGTCAGGCCACCGCACAGCACGGCCTGCTCACCGAACAGGTCGGTCTCGCACTCTTCCTTGAAGGTGGTCTCGATGATGCCCGAGCGGCCGCCGCCCACGGCGGAAGCGTAGGACAGCGCCACTTCCAGGGCGTTGCCCGAGGCGTTCTGGTGCACGGCCACCAGGCAGGGGACGCCGCCGCCCTTCTGGTATTCGCCGCGCACGGTGTGGCCGGGGCCCTTCGGGGCGATCATGAACACGTCCAGGTCCGGCCGCGGCTCAATCAGGCGGAAGTGCACGTTCAGGCCGTGGCCGAAAGCGATGGCGGCACCCTGGCGCAGGTTGGCGGCCAGCTCGTCGCGGTACAGGTCGGCCTGCAGCTCGTCCGGCGTCAGGATCATGACGACGTCGGCCCAGGCGGCGGCCTCGGCCGGGGTGACCACCTTGAAGCCCGCGCCTTCGGCCTTCTTGGTCGTGGCCGAGCCGGCGCGCAGCGCCACCACGATCTCCTTCACCCCGCTGTCGCGCAGGTTCTGGGCGTGGGCGTGGCCCTGGCTGCCGTAACCGATGATGGCAACCTTCTTGCCCTTGATCAGGTTAACGTCGGCGTCACGATCATAATAAACGCGCATGGGTCTCAGCCTTTTGTTGGTTGCGCCCGCCAACCCTTGGGGGCGCGCTCTCATGGATTGTCGCCATTCCGGTCACCCGGGGAAAGCGGTTTGGAAAAAACCGGTCAGATGCCGCCGGGGCCGCGGGACATGGCCACCACGCCGGTGCGCGACACGCCCACCAGGCCCAGTTCCGCCATCAGGCCGATGAAGCGGTCCAGCTCCTCGCCCTGCCCCGTGATCTCGAAGACGAAGCTGGTGATGGTGGCGTCGACCACCCGCGCCTTGAACACGTCGGCCAGGCGCAGGGCCTCCACCCGCTTCTCGCCCGTGCCGGCCACCTTGACCAGCGCCGTCTCGCGCTCGACGAAGGGGCCTTCCAGGGTCAGGTCGTGTACCCGGTGCACCGGCACCAGGCGGCCCAGCTGCGCCTTGATCTGCTCGATGATCATGGGTGTGCCGCTGGTGACGATGGTGACGCGCGACAGGGTGGCGTCGCGGTCGACCTCCGCCACCGTCAGGCTTTCGATGTTGTAGCCACGGCCCGAGAACAGGCCGATGACGCGGGCCAGCACGCCCGGCTCGTTATCCACCAGGATGGAGATGGTGTGGCGCTCGATGGCGGTGCTGGCGAAGGGCGAAGGACGGGCGGTCAAGATGGGCTCCGGTCAGGCGAGGCGATGAAAGTGGCGGCGAAGGGAGGAACGGCGCTCATACCAGCACCATGCCGTCCTCCGGCGTCGCGTTCTCCACCTTCTCGTCCGGGCCCAGCAGCATCTCGTTGTGGGCGCGGCCGCCGGGGATCATGGGGAAGCAGTTTTCCTTCTGGTCCACGCACATGTCGACGATGACCGGGCGCTTCACCTTGATCATCTCGGCGATGACGTCGTCCACCTGGCTGACCTCGGTCGCCCGCAGGCCCACGCCGCCGAAGGCGTCGGCCAACTTCACGAAGTCGGGCAGCGCCTCGGAATAGCTTTCCGAGTAGCGGCCGCCGTGCAGCAGTTCCTGCCACTGGCGGACCATGCCCATGTACTGGTTGTTCAGGATGAAGACCTTGACCGGCAGGCGGTACTGCAGGGCGGTCGCCATTTCCTGGATGTTCATCAGGATGCTGGCCTCGCCCGCCACGTCGATGCACAGGGCGTCGGGATGGGCCACCTGGGCGCCGATGGCCGCCGGCAGGCCATAGCCCATGGTGCCGAGACCGCCGGAGGTCATCCAGTGGTTGGGCTTGTCGAAGGGCAGGAACTGCGCCGCCCACATCTGGTGCTGCCCGACCTCGGTCGTGATGTAGACGTCGTCCCGGCCGGAGATGGCGGCGCGCAGGCGTTCCAGCGCGTACTGCGGCTTGATGATCTTGGGCGTCTTGTCGTAGCGCAGGCAGTCGCGCGCCCGCCAGAACTCGATCTGCTCCCACCACTCGGCCAGGGCCGCCTTGTCCGGCTGCTTGCCGCGCGCCTTCCAGATGCGGATCATGTCCTCCAGCACATGGGCGGCATCGCCGATGATAGGCACGTCCACCCGGACGTTCTTGTTGATGCTGGACGGGTCGATGTCGACGTGGATCTTGACCGAATTGGGCGAGAATTCCGAAACCTTGCCGGTGACGCGGTCGTCGAAGCGGGCACCGATGCAGACCATGACGTCGCAGCCGTGCATGGCGAGGTTCGCCTCGTACGTGCCGTGCATGCCCAGCATGCCCAGCCACTGCCGGTCGGACGCGGGATAGGCACCCAGCCCCATCAGGGTGGTGGTGCAGGGATAGCCCGTCATGCGCACGAACTGGGTCAGCAACTGGCTAGCCACGGGGCCGGCGTTGATGACGCCGCCGCCAACGTAGAATATGGGCCGCTTGGCCTTGGCCAGCAGGTCGATGGCCTCTTCCACCCGGTTCAGGTCCGGCTTCACCTGCGGGCGATAGCTCTTGGGCATGCTGTCGGCCGGGGAGCGGTAAGCCCCTTCCGCGAACTGCACGTCCTTGGGGATGTCGATGACGACGGGACCCGGGCGGCCGTTCTTGGCCACGTAGAAGGCCTCGTGCAGCGTACGCGCCAGGTTGTTGACATCCTTCACCAGGTAGTTGTGCTTGGTGCAGGGGCGGGTGATGCCCGTGGTGTCGCATTCCTGGAAGGCGTCGTTGCCGATCAGGTGCGTGGCGACCTGGCCCGACAGGCAGACGATGGGAATGCTGTCCATCAGCGCATCGGCCAAGCCGGTGACGGCGTTGGTGGCGCCGGGGCCGCTGGTGACCAGCACGACGCCGACCTTGCCCGTGGACCGGGCATAGCCCTCGGCCGCGTGCAAGGCCGCCTGTTCATGGCGGACCAGGATGTGGCGGATATCGTTCTGCTGGAAAAGCGCGTCATAGATGGGAAGTACCGCACCGCCCGGATAACCGAAAATGACCTCTACGCCCTGGTCCCGCAACGCCTTCAGGACGATGTCGGCACCGGTCAGACTGGTCTCGTTCGTGGCAGCACTCATTTCCCAAAAATCCTGGTTTCCAGTCACCCCGTCAGGCCCGCTCACCGGACCCGCTCGGGAATACCCCAGCCCCCTTCGCAAACGCGAAAGCCGGGCGGATCGGGACCGTAGACGGAACTGTACCTAGGGTCAACCGGTTTTGCGAATTATCGCAAAGATTTCACTCAACAGACTTTCGATTAATTTCTCATAACCGGTATGCGTCTGACTGAAACCGGGATCAACCCGGCGGGCTTCCGCCATTTGGTGACGGAACCACGTGGTCTGTCGCTTGGCGTAATTGCGCGTGTGGCGCTGCGCCAAGGCCACCGCCTCATCCAACGACAGCGCACCGGAAAGATGGGCCGCCAGCTCCGGCACGCCCAGCGCCTTCATGGCCGGCAGGTCGGGATCGAGGCCCAGATCCAGCAGGGCCCGCACCTCGTCCAACGCCCCCCGCTCCATCATGCCCAGGAAGCGCGCGTCGCCATTGGCGTAGAGCCGGTCGCGCGGTGGGTCGACGACGATGGTGTGGAAGGCCAGGTCGGCCGGCGCCGTGGCTTCCGCCGCGCGCTGCCACTCCCCCAGGGTGCGGCCCGTGCCCACCACCACCTCCCACGCCCGTACCAGGCGCTGGGTGTCGCCGGGGGCCAGCCGGGCCGCCCCCTCCGGATCCCTGGTCGCCAAATCCTGGTGGAAGGCGGGGCCGCCCAGTTCCGCATGCAGGGCCTTGGCCCGGTCCCGCACCGCGCCGTCGATGGCGGGGATGTCGGCGATGCCGCTCATGAGGGTGCGCAGGTAGAGGCCGGTGCCGCCCACCAGGATGGGCCGCTCGGCCGCCCGCACCTCCGCCAGCGCCAGGTCGCGCCAATGCGCGGCGGACATGCGCAGCGACGGCGGCACGGCGCCATAGAGGCGGTGGGGCGCCTGGGCCAGGTCGTCCGGGCCGGGCTGGGCGGTCAGCAGGGCGAGACCCCGGTACACCTGCATGCTGTCGGCGTTGATGACGGTGCCGCCCAGGCGCACCGCCAGGTCCAGGGCCAGGCGCGACTTGCCCGAAGCTGTCGGCCCACCGATCACCACAACGAGTTTGGGCGCCCCCTCGGGTTCATTTGTTACAAGATCCGGGCCCGCAACAGCACTGATCGCAGGGGCCGGATGCCCCACTGCGTCTTGCCTGCCGCCTCCGCCCCCCGTATCAAGACCGGCGGAAGCCCCCTCAAACCCTTCGGACATGCCATGACCCATGTGGTGACCCTGATCGCCGGCGCCCCCCTGACAGAGGCGGAGGCCGCGGCGGCGACGCTGGACGATAGCATGGTCCGGGCGGCGCGCGCCGCCCTGCAGGCGCTGGGGGCGGAGACCAGCACGCCCGATTGGCTGGCCCCGGGCCGCGCCTGCGACATCGCCTTCGCCGGCTTGCATCCCGACCAGGCACAGGCGGCCTGCGCCCAGGCCCTGTTGGGTCAGCCGGTGGACGCCATCACGCAGGAGTCGGCCGGCCGGCGCAAGGCCGTGCTGGTGGCCGACATGGAATCGACCATCATCCACCAGGAGATGCTGGACGAGCTGGGCGCCCTGATCGGGCGGCGCGACACCATCGCCGAGATCACCCGCCGCGCCATGAACGGCGAGATCGACTTCAAGGGCGCGTTGCGTGAGCGCGTGGCACTGCTGGCCGGCATGGACGCGGCGGTGATCGAGGACCTGAAGGGCATCGTCACCCTGATGCCGGGGGCCAAGTCCCTGGTCGCCACCATGCGCAAGCACGGCGCCCATTGCGCCCTGGTGTCCGGCGGCTTCAAGCCGTTTACCGCGTATGTGCGCGGCATCCTGGGCTTTGACGAGGACCAGGCCAACGACCTGGTGATCCAGGAGGGCAAGCTGACCGGCCAGCCGGTGGAACCCATCCTGGACAAGGATTCCAAGGCCGCGGCCCTGACCCGCATCTGCGCCCAGCGGCGCGTGCCCTTGACCGCCGCCGTCACCGTGGGTGACGGCGCCAACGACCTGCCCATGCTGCTGGCCGCCGGCCTCGGCATCGCCTTCCACGCCAAGCCGGCGGTGGCGGCGGCCGCGCGGGCCAAGGTGGACCACGGCGACCTGACGGCCCTGCTCTACGCCCAGGGCTATCGCGAGAGCGAGATCGTGGCCGGCTGACGTCCGGCGCGGCTTATTCCAGCGGCAGGGCCACGAACAGCAGGTCGCCGGCGCGTTCCACCAGCAGCAGCACCGCCTTCTGGCCGTTGTCCTTGGCCTTGGCCACGCGGGTCGCAACGTCGTTGGGGGTGCTGACCTCCTCCTGGCCGACCTCGACGATCAGGTCGCCGGCCTTGATCTCGCGCTTGGCGGCCGGGCTGTTGGGGGCGACGCGCACCACGGCCACGCCCTGGGCATCGTCGCGCACGCTGAACTTCTGCCGGACCTTGGGGCTGAGCGCGTCCAGGGTCAGGCCCACGCTGTCGATGGTGCCCTCGGCCTCGGCCGGCCCGTTGCCGGTGGCCGCGGTCGCCGCCCCGCCCTCGGTATCCTCCTTCAGCTCACCCAGCGACACGGTCACGTTGGTCTTGCCGCCCTTGCGCAGCACCACCAGGGCCGCCTTATGGCCCACCGGCTCCTCCGCCACGATGCGGGGCAGCATGCGGCCGTTGGTGACGTCCTTGCCGTCGATGCTGATGATGACGTCGCCCTGTTTCAGGCCGGCCTGCTCGCCCGGCCCGCCGGGGCTGACCACGGCCACCAGGGCCCCGCGCTGCTGCTTCAGGTTCAGGGTGTCGGCGATGTCGGGCGTCACGTCCTGGATCTGCACGCCCAGCCAGCCGCGCCGCACCTTGCCGGTCTCGCGCAGCTGCTGCACCACGTTCTTGATCACCACCGCCGGGATGGCGAAGCCGATACCGACCGACCCGGCCTCCCCCTCGTTGGAACCCGGGGAGAAGATGGCGGTGTTCATGCCGATGACCTCGCCGTTGAGGTTGATCAGCGGGCCGCCCGAATTGCCGAGATTGATGGAGGCGTCGGTCTGCAGGAAGTCGTCGTACTTGCCGGCGCCGATGTCGCGGCCGCGGGCGGAAATGATGCCCGCGGTCACCGTGCCGCCCAGGCCGAAGGGGTTGCCGATGGCCACCACCCAGTCGCCCACCTTCAGCGCGTCGCTGTTGCCCCACACCATGGCGGGCAGCTTGGACGACGGTTCCACCTTCAGCAGGGCGATGTCGGTGGCCTTGTCGGTGCCCACCAGCGTCGCCTTCATCTGGGTGTCGTCCTGCAGACGCACCGTGATCTCGTCGGCGCCCTCGATGACGTGGTTGTTGGTCACCACATAGCCGGAAGCGTCGATGATGAAGCCGGAGCCCAGCGAGGTGGCGCCGCCCTTGTCGTCACCGCTGCCCTGGTCATTCTCCTTCTGCCGCTGCTGATAGTCGCGGAAGAAGTCGCCGAAGGGCGAGCCGGGCGGGAACTCAGGCATGGGCAACTGCCCCTGCTTCTTGTTCTTCACCGTCTGGGTGGTGGAGATGTTCACCACCGCCGGCAGCATCTTTTCCACCAGGGGCGCGAAGCTGTGGGGGGGCGGCTCCGCCCGGGCGGGGGCGGGGTCACCGCAGGCCGTGGGCAGCAGCAGGACGCCCAGCACCATCAATGACCGGCGCAGGGCCGGGAACCGGCGGAGCCCTTCCTTCTTGGCAGAGGAAGCCGTCGGCGAAGATGCTGTGAAGGCGGGGGACGTCACTGTGGGGCCACTCCTGGCAGGGGGACGCCTTAAAAATGGCATCCGCCCGTCATCATTCCATGTTCCCGTTTCGGGGCCCCCACTATAGGGGGGTGAAGTCGCGCCTGTTAAGGGGAATGGCTCGTGTTATCGCAAGGGGATAGGGCATTGGGCCGCCGATTTGTCCCCTTAGCGGCGCGCCAGCCACACCAGGCCGACGCCGATGCAGGCCCCCGCCAACCCCGCCCAGCGCAGGCGCTCCGCCGATGTCTCGGCCATACGCGCCGCCAGCCGGCGCATGGTCCCGGGCATGAGGGCATAGCACACGCCCTCCAGCACCAGGGCCAGCGCGGCCCCCGTCCATAAATCATTCAAAAGCTTAGGTTCCCTGCCATCGCGCGTCTTATTTGTCCGGCCGGCGGCGATCACCGGCTCCCCCATTGGCGCCCAGGTACTTGAAGAAGTCGGCGCCGGGCGACAGCACCAGGGTGGTGTCGTCGGGTTTCAGCGTGTCGCGGTAAGCCTGGAGGCTGCGATAGAAGCTGTAGAATTCGGGGTTGCGGCCGATCGCCTCATTCATGATGCGAATCGCCTGGTTGTCGCCTTCGCCCCGGGTGATCTGGGCCTGGCGCTGCGCCTCGGCCAGCAGCACGGTGCGGTCGCGGTCGGCGCGGCTCTTGATCTGCTGCGACAGTTCCTGGCCCTGGGCGCGGGCCTCCGCCGCCTCGCGCTCGCGTTCGGAGCGCATGCGGGCGAACACCGCCTGGCTGGTCTGCTCCGGCAGATCGGCCCGGCGCAGGCGCACGTCCACGATCTCGATGCCCAGGCGCTGCGCTTCCTGGTTCACCTGGCCCTTGATGTCGGCCATGACCTTCTCACGCTCCTGCGACAGCACGGCCGGCAGGGCGACGTTACCCAGGACACGGCGCATGGCGGAGTTCACGATGACCGACAGGCGCAGGCGGGCCTGCTGCTCATTGCCCAGGGTCTGGAAGAACATCAGCGGGTCGGCGATGCGGTAGCGGGCGTAGGCGTCCACCTCCAGCCGCTTCTGGTCGGCCAGGATGGCGCTTTCCACCGGCGGGTCGATGTCCAGCACCCGGCGGTCCAGCACCACGACGTTCTGCACGAAGGGGATTTTCGCCCACAGGCCGGGCTCGCGGATCACGCGCTTGGGCTCGCCGAACTGCAGCACCAGGGCCTGCTGTGTCTGGTTGAGGGTGAAGAAGCTGCCCTGCAGCAGGATGGCGGCCAGCACCAGCAGGCCCAGGGGAAGGATCCAGCGTTTTTCCATGATGCCGTCCCCCTCACTTGGCCGACGCGGCCGGGGCGGCCGGCGGGGTGGCGGGATGCGTGGGCGTCTTCAGCATGTCGTTCAGGGGCAGATAGGGCACGGCGCCGCCGCCGGCCTTGTCGTCCAGCAGGATCTTGTGGGTGCCCTTCAGGATCTGCTCCATGGTCTCGATGTATAGGCGCCGGCTGGCGGCGTCGGGGGCCTGGGCATAGGCCTCCAGCACCTGCTGGAAGCGCTTGGCGTCGCCCTGGGCCAGGTCCACCACCTGGTCGCGGTAGGCCTGCGCCTCCTGGTTCAGGCGCTCCGCCTCGCCGCGGGCGCGGGGGATGATGTCGTTGCGGTAGGTTTCCGCCTCGTTGCGCAGGCGTTCACGGTCCTGGCGGGCGCGCTGCACGTCGTTGAAGGCCTCCACCACCGCCGGCGGCGGCTCCACCCTTTGCAACTGCACCTGGGTGATCTCGATACCCGCCTGGTACTGGTCCAGAATGGTCTGCAGCAACTGGCGGCTGTCGTTCTCGATACGCTGGCGGGCATCGGTCAGGGCCGGCTGGATCTCGGTGCGCCCGATGATCTCGCGCATGGCGCTTTCCGCCACCTTCTTCACCGTCTCTTCCGGTTCGCGGATGTTGAACAGGAACTTGGCCGGATCCTTGATGACCCAGAAGACGGCGAAGTCGATGTCGACGATGTTCTCGTCGCCGGTCAGCATGGTGCTTTCGTCGGCCACGTCGCGGTCGCTGACGCTGCGCCGGCCGTCGCCCTGGCTGCGGTAGCCAATCTCGATGCGGTTCACGCGCGTGACCTGGGGCAGCAGCACCTGCTCGATGGGGGCCGGCAGGTGATAGCGCAGGCCCGGCTGTTCCACCCGCACCGGCTTGCCGAAGCGCAGGACCACGCCCTGCTCATCCGCCGCCACGCGGTAGACACCTGTGGCCAGCCACAGCGCCGCCACCGCCGCCACACCCACGCCGATGACGCGGCCGGTGCTCCAACCGTTCAAGGTGAAGGGACTGCCCGAGGGAGCGCCGCCTCGCGGCCGGCCATTCCCGCCTGGGCCACCGGCGCCGTTCCGCCCCCCGCCACCGCCCAGCAGGACGCGCAGGCGCTCTCCGCTCTGGCGCACGGCGTCCTCCAGCCCCGGTTGGGGGCGGGAGCCGGGCTTGCCGGCGGATGATTTGGACGACGACGAGCCGCCGGCGATGCCCTCGCTCTGGCCCCAGGGGTTGTGGGGGGCGGATCCGCCCGAGGCGGGCTTATCCGAGGATTTGTCCTTGGGGGCGTCCTTGCCGGGACCATCCCCCGATCCGTTGTTGCCGCCGTTCGACCCTTGATTGGACCAGGGCATGTTCGCCTTTCCCGCTTCCCACAAGATCTGTTTGGAAGATCTGATTATTCGGAAACCGATACCCTATATGAAGGGCACCCTAGACAGAGGGCGGCGGCCTCATGGCCGCCATGGCGGCCATCTCTCCCCCGGGCTTCCCCCCATTTCGGCGGCACCGTATATAGTCGGGCGTTCGCAGGGAAGCCCGACACGGGCGATATGACCCCCCGCCCCCCACTTTACAAGATGAAGGCGTTTGATCATGGCGGTTACCGAGTCCCAGGTGTTGGAGGCCCTCCGGCAGGTGGCGGACCCCGATCGCGGGTCTGACATCGTCAGCCTCAAGATGGTTTCCGGCGTCGCGGTGAAGGACGGCCATGTCCACTTCACCCTGGAGGTCGACCCGGCACGGGGTGCCGCGCTGGAGCCGCTGCGCCAGGCCGCGGAGAAGGCGGTGGACCGCCTGCCCGGCGTGCTGTCGGTGACGGCGGTACTGACCGCCCACCGCCCCGCCCCCAAGGCCGTTTCCGGCGGCGGCGCCCCGGGAACGGGTGCGCCGGGTGCCGGCAAGCAGCCCAAGGCCGGGGTTCCCGGCGTAGCCGCCATCATCGCCGTCGCCTCAGGAAAAGGTGGGGTGGGCAAGTCCACCACCTCCACCAACCTGGCGCTGGCCATGGCCGCCAATGGCCTGAAGGTGGGCCTGCTGGACGCCGACATCTACGGCCCCTCCATGCCGCGCATGATGGGCCTCAGCGGCAAGCCGGACAGCGCCGACGGCAAGCGCCTGGACCCGCTGGTCAACTACGGCATCAAGGTCATGTCCATGGGCTTCCTGGTGGCCGAGGACACGCCCATGATCTGGCGCGGCCCGATGGTGATGAGCGCCCTGACCCAGATGCTGCGCGACGTCAACTGGGGCGAGCTGGACGTGCTGGTGGTCGATATGCCGCCGGGCACGGGCGACGCCCAGCTGACCATGGCGCAGAGCGTGCCGCTGGCCGGCGCCGTCATCGTCTCCACCCCGCAGGACATCGCCCTGCTGGATGCCCGCAAGGGCCTGAACATGTTCCGCCGCGTTGACGTGCCCGTCCTGGGCATCATCGAGAACATGAGCTATTTCTGCTGCCCCAACTGCGGCCACCGCAGCGACATCTTCAGCCACGGCGGTGCCAGGGCCGAGGCCGACAAGCTGGGCATCGACTTCCTGGGCGAGGTGCCGCTGGACATCGCCATCCGCGAGACCAGCGATGCCGGCACGCCCATCACCATCCACCAGCCGGACGGCGTGCACGCCCGCACATATCGCGCCATCGCCGCCCGCGTGGCGGAGAAGATCAAGGCCGGCGGCGGCCGGGCAGCCCCCCGCTTCGTGATCGAATAACTCTATCGCCTCATAGGTAAACCCTTGGAAAAACAGCGGGACGCGGGTGCCGCAGGGCGAACGGAATGCGAAAACGACGTTCTGTTGCGTCATTTCTGTGTCCGCTGTTTTTTCCTTTCCAATGTCACGCCCCCATGATACATAAAGTTCCGTTTTGCGAAGCCGAGTGGAAATCATGCGTCGGGTTGACACGGTTCAGGTTGCCTATGCGTTCCGGAACGGGGCCCATTCCTTCCAGGTGGAGGATCCGGCCACGGGTGCCATCGCGGTATCCCACGGCGTCCCGGAAGTGGCGTACGAGCAGGTGACCCGTACCCTTTCCGAACGCGCGACCGGCCTGTCCGGCCGCCGGGTGGTGGCGCGTCCCGCCCTACCCTTCGATGATTTCTTCAACTGGCTGCGCCAGAACCCCATCGCCAGCGTCGCCGGCGCCCCGGTGAAGGTTGAATTCGCCTGGGAACTGCGCTGACCCGTCTTAGAATTCGAACGGCCCCACCGGCCGTTCCAGTGAGAGTGCCGCCCGCAAATCCGGGAAAACACCGGACGGGCGAACAGGGATAGAGGAAACACCAAGCAGTGCTCGGCCGCCAACCGGCCGATGCGAAACGCCCGGAAGGTCCGCCTTCCGGGCGTTTTCGTTTGGAATGAGGCAGGTCCCTCACCGCCGGCCGAACAGCCTTTCGATGTCCGCCAGCTTCAGCTCAACATAGGTGGGGCGGCCGTGGTTGCATTGGCCGCTGTGGGGCGTGGCCTCCATCTCGCGCAGCAGCGCGTCCATCTCCCCCACCGTCAGCACGCGGCCGGCGCGGACGGAGCCGTGGCAGGCCATGGAGGAACACACCTCCTCCAGCCTTTCCTTCAGCGCGTGCTGGTCACCCAGTTCCGCCAGCTCATCGGCGATGTCGGTGACCAGGGCCTTGATGTCGGCCTTGGCCCCCAGCAAGGCCGGAATCTCGCGCACCACCACGGCGCCGGTGCCGAAGGATTCCAGGCACAGGCCCAGTTCCGCCAGCTCGTCCGAGCGTTCGGCCAGGCGGGCGGCCGCGGCCTCCTCCAGCTCCACCACCTCGGGAATCAGCAGCATCTGCCGCTTCACGCCCTGGGCCACCATGGACTGCTTGATGCGCTCATACACCAGGCGCTCATGCGCCGCGTGCTGGTCGACGATGACCATACCGTCCCGGGTTTGGGAGACGATATAGGTCTGGTGCACCTGGGCACGGGCGATGCCCAGGGGAAAATCGGGCACGTCGTCGGCATCGGTCTGCGCCAGGGCCGCCACCGCCGTGGCCAAGCCGGGGCTAAGGGGGCCTGGACTGATGGCGCCGGGGGCCGCGTCGGCGTAAGCCGGCGCCTCCGCCAGGACCGACGACGGATAAGCGGGCGCTGCCGGCGCTGGGCCCTCCCACGCGGTGACAGGCGCCTGGAAGGCGCGCGCGGCCTCCACCTGCCCGGCGATGGGACGGGTGATGCCGGGCCAGCTACCGCCACCGCCGGCATGGGGTTGCGGCTGCCACTGGAAGGCGGTCTGGGGGATGGGCTTGGCGCCGCCGGCGCGGAAGCTGGCCAGGGCCGCCTGGCCCACGGTGGTGGAGGCGCGATGGCCGGCGCCGGCGAGCGCATGCTTCAGCGCCCCCACGATCAGGCCGCGCACCAGACCCTGGTCGCGGAAGCGCACCTCCGTCTTGGCCGGGTGGACGTTGACGTCCACGTCCTCGCACGGGATGTCCAGGAACAGGGCCAGCAGAGGATGGCGGTCGCGGGCCAGGAAGTCGGCATAGGCGCCGCGCACGGCACCCAGCAGCAGCTTGTCGCGCACCGGCCGGCCGTTCACGAACAGGTACTGGCCGGCGGCGGTGTTCTTATTCAGGGTGGGCAGGCCGATGTGGCCGTACAGCCGCACGCCCTCGCGCCGGGCGTCGATGGGCAGGGCGTTCTCCTGGAATTCCCGCCCCATGATGGCGCCTAGGCGGGCCAGCAGCGGATCCTCACCGTTGAGCGTCGCGGTTTGGGCCGGCAGGCGCAGGGGCGTGCGCCCCTCGTCCGCCACGGTGAAGGCGACGTCGGGATGGGCCATGGCCAGGCGCTGCACCACGTCGACGGCGTGGTCCGTCTCCGTCCGCGTGGTCTTCAGGAACTTCAGCCGCGCCGGGGTGGCGTAGAACAGGTCACGCACCTCGATGCGGGTGCCCACCGGATGGGCCGCCGGCACCGGCCGGCCCTTGGCCCCACCCTCCACCGTCAGGGCCCAGGCGCTGTCGCTGCCCGGCTGGCGGCTGGTGATGGTCAGGCGGCTGACGGCGCCGATGGAGGGCAGCGCCTCCCCCCGGAAGCCCAGGGTATGGATGTTCAGCAGGTCGTCGCCCGGCAGCTTGGAGGTGGCGTGGCGTTCCACCGCCAGCGACAGTTCCTCGGCCGTCATGCCGCCGCCGTCGTCCACCACCTGGATCAGGGCCTTGCCGCCATCGCGCAGGGTGACGTCGATGCGGCGGGCGCCGGCGTCCAGCGCGTTCTCCACCAACTCCTTCACGGCGGCGGCAGGACGCTCCACCACCTCGCCGGCGGCGATGCGGTTGACCAGGGTTTCAGGAAGCAGGCGGATAGGCATGATGGTCGCATTGTAGCGGGGGGCTGGGCCGGCGGGCAATGCGCGCGGTCACTTGCTCCGTCCCTCAATCGCCGGTGCGCTCACTCATCCGCCACATAGCGCACGTGCCAGGTGCGGGGCAGGCCGCGGGCGCCGGTGAAGTCCACGGCCCGCATCTGTTCCTCCTGCACCAGGGCACCGCTGAGGTTGGCGCCGCGCAAGTCCGCCTCGCGGAGGTCGGCGCCCCGCAAGTCGGCGTGGCTGAGGTCGGCCTGGGCCAGGCGGATGCGGCGCAGGCGGGCGCCGCCGAGGTCGGCGTTGCGCAGGATGGCACCGGTCAGGTTGGTGCGCACATGCCGCTCGGCATCGATCTGCAGGTAATCCAAGGTGGCGTGGCGCAGGTTGGCGGCGTTGAAGTTGGCGCCCTGGAAGCTGCCGCCGCGCAAGTCCGCCTCCGCCAGGATGGCGGTGCGGAAGTCGGCGTTGTCGAACTGGCCCACCTGCATCTGGATACCGGTGAGGTCCATGCCGTAAAATACGGCGCCGCGACCCACGCCCCGGGTCAGCA
Source organism: Nitrospirillum amazonense (assembly GCF_007828035.1). GTDB lineage: Bacteria > Pseudomonadota > Alphaproteobacteria > Azospirillales > Azospirillaceae > Nitrospirillum > Nitrospirillum amazonense. The sequence goes on from NZ_VITV01000012.1 coordinate 50,959, forward strand.
TGGCCCGCGACAGGATGCCGGACCCGCGCAGGTCGACGCCGCTGAGGTCCAGGGCCATGCCCTCCTTGGCCGCTGTGCACACCCAGGTGGCGTGCAGGTTCAGCAGCTCGGCCATGGAGCGGCCCAGCTCCGCCGCCGGGCGGCCCTGCGGCTTTTCCGTCAGCACGCCGGTCATGTCGGCGCCGCCCAGCTCCGTCAGGTTCATGACGGTGCCGATCAGCACCGCACCGCGCAGGCTGGCGCCGCGCACGTCGGCGCCCGACAGATCCGCCCCCTCCAGATTGGTCCCGTCCAGCTTGGCGTGGCGCAGGTTGGCGCGCACCAGCTTGGCATTGCGCATGATGGCGTCGGTGAAGTCGGTATGCATGGCGACCGAGCCCGACAGCTTGGCATTGGTCAGGTTGGACCCGCGCAGATTGGCCTCGGCCAGGTCGGCATTGGTGGGGTCCACGCTCATGATCTGCAGGCTGCCGTCGCGGGCGCGGGCGGCCAGGGTGCCGTCGCGCAGGTCGGCGTCGAACAGGTCCGCACCCGACAGGTCGGCCCCGCGCAGGCAGGCGCCGCGCAGATCGGCCTTCACCAGCCGCGCGTTGCGCAGGTTGGCGCCGCGCAGGTCGGTGACGAACAGCGTGGCGCATTCCAGCAAGGCACCGCTGAGGTCGACATCGCGCAGGATGGCGTGGGTGAAGTCGGCATGGCTGAGGTCGCGGCCGGCCATGGTGAGGCCCGACAGGTCCATGCGGGCCAGCACGGCACGGGCCCCACCCACCTTGGCGTTACGGAACATGGCGTGGCGCTTCAGCACCAGGTCCAGCTGTTCCTGGGTCAGGCGCACCGCCCCCGGTCGGTCGGAGGCGGTTCCACCAAGGCCACGCGTGCCGCTTTCCATGTCATCAACCTTGCCGGCGGACGATACCAGGGAGTCTGGATACGCCGCCGTTCCTCGGCAAGCTTACGCCTGTAGGAAAAAAGTGGTTACGGGAAAGCCCGGACGCCCCCGGGCACCTCCAGGGGGACGTCCGGCCTTCCCTTCCCGCACGGCGGTCAGCGCAGACCCTCGCGCACTACGCGGATGAGACCGGCAGTGGAGCAGTCATGGCCCCGGCGGGCGCCCCCCTCCAGCTCCGGCAGGATGGCCTTGGCCAGCTGCTTGCCCAGCTCCACCCCCCACTGGTCGAAGGAGTTCAGGTTCCACAGGATGCCCTGCACGAAGATCTTGTGCTCATAAAGGGCGATCAGCATGCCCAGGGTGTGCGGATCCAGCTTCTGGAACAGCAGGGTGTTGGTTGGGCGGTTGCCCGTGAACACCTTGTGCGGCACCAGGGCCTCAAGCTCCTCACCATCCAGGCCCTGGCCGGCCAGCTCGGCCCGCGCCTCATCCTCGGTCTTGCCCAGCAGCAGGGCCTCGGTCTGGGCCAGGAAGTTGGCCAGCAGCAGGGTGTGATGGCGGCCCACCGGGTTCTGCGTCTCGACGGGTGCCAGGAAATCCGCCGGGATCAGCGGCGTGCCCTGGTGGATCAGCTGGTAGAAGGCGTGCTGGCCATTGGTGCCGGGCTCGCCGAACAGCGCCGGCCCGGTGGAATAGTCCACCGGCCGGCCGTCGCGGTCCACGCCCTTGCCGTTGCTTTCCATGTCGGCCTGCTGCAGATAGGCCGGCAGCCGGGCCAGGTACTGGTCATAGGGCAGCACGGCGTAGGACTGGGCGTCCCAGAAGTTCACGTACCACAGGCCGATCAGACCCATCAGCACGGGCATGTTGGCGGCCAGGGGCGCGGTGCGGAAATGCTCGTCCATCGCGTGGGCGCCAGCCAGCAGCTCGGCGAAGCGGCCGGGGCCGACCATCAGCATGATGGGCAGGCCGATGGCCGACCACAGGCTGTAGCGGCCGCCCACCCAGTCCCAGAAGCCGAACATGTTGTCGGTATCGATGCCGAAGGCCGCCACCTCCTTGGCGTTAGTCGACACGGCCACGAAGTGCTTGGCCACCGCCTCCGCCGGCGCCCCTTGGGCCAACAGCCAGTCGCGCGCCGTGTGGGCGTTGGCCAGCGTCTCCTGCGTGGTGAAGGTCTTGGAGGCGATGATGAACAGCGTCGTCTCCGCGTCTACCTTCTTCAGCACCTCTGCGATGTGGGTGCCGTCGACGTTGGAGACGAAATGGGCCTGCAGATGCGGGTGGTGGTACGGGGTCAGCGCCTGGGTCACCATGACGGGGCCCAGGTCGGACCCGCCGATGCCGATGTTGACGATGTCGGTGATGGGCTGGCCGGTCCAGCCGCGCCATTCCCCGTCCCGCACGGCGGTGGCGAAGGCGCCCATGCGGTCTAGCACGGCGTGCACGTCCGGCACCACGTTATGGCCATCGACCAGCACGGTGGCGCCCTTGGGCTGGCGCAGGGCCGTGTGCAGCACGGCGCGGCCTTCCGTCAGGTTGATGGGCGATCCTGCAAACATACGGTCGCGCCAGCCTTCCAGGTCGCGGGCGCGGGCAAAGTCCAGCAGCAGGGGCAGGGTCTCGTCGGTCAGCCGGTTCTTGGAATAGTCCAGCAGCAGGGTGCCCAGCTTCAGGGAGTATTTGTCGAACCGCTCCGGATCGGCGGCGAACAGGTCGCGCATGTGCACGCCGTCCATCGCCTGGCGGTGCCGGGCCAGCGCCTGCCAAGCGGGCGTCTCAACCAGAGGAGTGTCCACGGGGGTCGCGTCCTGTGTGGGGGTCTGCGTGGCGGACATCGTTCTCTCCTGACCTGTGACCAGGGGCGCCTGGATCCCATTATCCCGCCCCTGGAAAGCCCCAGGGGTGTAACACGGCTGAGGATGGTTAAGCAGCGTTTCGGATGGGGATTTCGTCCATTTGACGCGAATTTGTCTTCGTTTTTGACGTCTGGCGCGGCGGGCCCGGCCGGACCGCATGGGGCCACTTGGCGCGCGGCGGCCGCCCGGACCGGTTCCATCGCCCGCTACGTCCTTGATCGCCACAGCGGCGCGGTGACAATGGGGACAATGCCGCAACCATAGACGAGTCCGGTCCCATGTCCCGTTCCCACCGCATCGCCCTCGCCCTGCCCCTATCGCTCGCGGCATTCGCTGCCGCGGGCGCCGCCTCAGGTACCGCCTGGGCGGGGGAGCGCAGCTGGGCCTTGGAGGGGCAGGCACTGCGGATAACCACGCCCTGCGCCCGCACTGTGGACATCACCGCGTCGTCCAGCGCGCGCGATGTGCACATCCAGGCCACGGCGGATGATCCCAATGAACTGGACCAGCTGACGGCCAGTGGTGGCCAGACGGCCCAGTTGGGCATCAGCGGCCGCCGCTGCTACCGCGAGGGGGACGATTGGAAGCGCTGGCAGCCGACGCTGCGCATCGCCATCACCGTGCCGGCCGGCGTGCCCCTGGAGGTGCAGGAGGGTGGATCGACCGATTACCAGGCCAGCGGCGGCTTCGGCGCCCTGGCGCTGACGATCGACGGTTCCGGCAATTTCAAGGCCGACCGGGTGGCCGGCGGCGCCCAGGTCCGCATCCACGGGTCGGGCGACACCCAGCTGGACCGTCTGGAGGGCGCGCTGAAGGTGCGGGTCGCCGGATCGGGCAACGTCGGCATCATCCAGATGACAGGCCCGTCCATCGATCTGGACAGCAGCGGCAGCGGCACCATCACCATCGGTGGGGGCAGCGGCGGCAGCACCCAGGCCAAGCTCAGCGGGTCGGGCAACGTCACCCTGCCGACCGTGCAGGACCTGCGTCTGACCATCGACGGGTCGGGTGACCTGGTGGTGGCCAAGGCCCAAGGGGCGCTGTCGGCCCACCTGGGCGGCTCGGGCGCGTTGACCATCCACGCGGTGTCGGCCACCACCGCCCAGCTGAAGCAGTCGGGCAACGGCGACATCACCATCGATGGCGGGGAGATCGGTACCCTGTCGTCCGCCATCAGCGGCAGCGGCGACCAGATGCTGCGCGTCAAGGTCACCGACGCCACCCTCTCGCTGAGCGGCAGCGGCGACGTGAAGATCGACCAGGTGACCGGCCGGCTGGACCAGTCGCACAGCGGCAGCGGCAGCGTCCACGTGGGCGGACGCTGACCCGCTGGGCCCCTTCCTACCGCGCCTGACGACGGGCGGGACGCACCATGGTCCGGGACCGGGGCAGGCGCACCGGTTCCGCCTTGGCGGCCGGTTCATCCTCATCCACGTCGAACAGGCTGTCCTTGGCCCCCACCGCCGCTATCTCGGGAGCCGGCACGGGCGCCCGCAGGGCGTTGGGCATGACGGTCAGGGGCAGGCCGATGGCGCTGCCCAGGGCCTCCGCCATCTCCTTGGGCAGAGGACCGCCCGCCATGGTCTTGGCCGCCAGGGAGGGAGTAACGCCCTGGGGCAGGATGGCGTCGTCACTGAGGGCGCGGTATTCCCGCACCAGTTCCTGCAGCGTGGCCCATATGGAACGGATTTCCCCCTCGAGCACCTCGCGGCGGCGGTGCAGGGCGGCAGGATCCGCCTTGATGGCGGCAAGGATTGCCGCGATGGGAATGCCGTCGATGTGATCGGGCACGGGGGCGGCGCGGGAACCGCCACGGCGCCGGTCTAGGCCGTTGGGCACCGGGTTGTCCTGCAAAGCCACAGGCGCGGGGCTTTCCGAAGCGGCGCGGCCCGTGAGGGCGGCGGCCGGGAAGAAGCGTGCCTTGAAATCCTCGAACGTGAACGTCATCGGAAACCCCCAGCTGCCAAGATCGCGGACGGGGATACCTCAGCAACTCCTATGCCAAAGGTTAGCCGGCGAACCGTTGCTCAACGCAGCGGGCCGGTGGCCCCGCCGACCACCACCGTGGCCATGGCATCGGGACGCAACAGCCGCGCCGCCACTCGCCGGATATCGGCCAGTGTCACCCGGCGCAGCAGCGCGTCGCGATGGTCGAGGAAGCCGGCGGGGTAGCCATCGCGGCGAATATCCAGCAAAAGCGCGGCGATGGCGCGGTCGTTGGTGAATTGCAAGGGAAAGGAGCCGGTCAAATAGGTCTGGGCGTCGCGCAGTTCCCGCGCGGTCACCCCGTGGGCGGCCACCTCCGCCAGGGTGTGGCGCACCAGGCCCAAAGCCTGCCCCACCGTGGCGTTGGCGGTGGAGCCGGTGACGATGAACAAGTCGGCACGGGCGTAGGATTGCAAATTGCATTGCACATCGTAAGACAACCCCCGCCGAGTCCGCACCGCCTCCGCCAGACGCGATTCCAGACCCTCTCCGCCCAGGATATGGCTCAGGAGCAGGGCGGCGGGCCAGTCGGGGTCGCCGGGGGGAATGCCCGCGCCCGCCTGCACAAACAGGCTCTGCGGCCCCGGCCAGGGCACGGCGACCGGCCGCAGGTCAGCAGAGGGAAGCGCGTTGGGGAGCGCGTCAGGATAGGCGGCGGGCGCGGGCTCGGCCGGCAGGGCGCCGAAGATCCAATCCACCGCCGCCGCCAGCTCCGCCGGGTCGATGTCGCCCGCCGCCGTCACCAGCAGGCCATTGCGCGCCAGACGCCGGGCGGCGAAGCCCCGCAAGTCGCCGATGGTGATGGCGGCCAGCGTGTCGGTCGTGCCGCGCAGGGGGCGGCCATAGGGGTGGTCCGGGAACAGCTGGCGGGCCAGGGCGTGATAGGCGACCGTAACGGGATCCGCCTCCTCCCGCCGCACCGCCACCTGCAACTGCCCCCGGATGCGCGCGACCGCGTCGGCGTCGAAGCGCGGCGCGGTCAGGGCCAGCCGGGCCAGGGTGAACGCCTCCTGGCGATTCTCCCGCAGGGTCAGCAGCGCGCCGGAGAACCAGTCGCGGCTGGCGTTGAAGGCCAGGCCGACGGAGTGGTCGGCCAAGCGATCCTGGAAGGCGGCGGAGTCCAGCTCGGCCGCCCCCTCGTCCAGCAAGCCCGCCGCCATGGCGGCCAGACCCAGCCGATCGATGGGATCGGTGGCGGCCCCGCCGCGAAAGGACCAGTCCAGCGCGATGATGGGGTTCTTGGCATCGCGCACCAGCCAGACCTCGATGCCGCCGGGGCTGACCACGCGCTCCACCAAAGAGGCCTTGGCCGTGGATGCCTTGGCCACCGCGGCGGCCCGCGCCGGCTGGCCGAGCACCACCAGCGCCAACAACAGCGCCCACTGGAACGCCCACTGGAACGCCCACTGGAACGCCCATGGGGCCTTCATCGGACGGCCCCCCGCGCCATGCCTTGCGCTGCCGCCACATCCTCCAATTCCTCCTCCGGCGTCGGCGCGTCGGGGTCGGGCAGCAGCAGGGCGGTGACGGAACCCTGGCCGCCCAGCACATCGCGCAGGACGCGGTCCACATCCTCCACCGTCACAGCGGCGATGCGGTCAGGCCAGGCCTCGACATCGGCCACGCTTTGCCCCGTGGTCAGCGCCACGCCGAATTCCGAGGCGGGACCCTGCAGGCTGTCGCGGGCGTAGATGGCGCCGACCTGCAGGCGCCGGATGGCGGCCGCCACCTCCGCCGCGCTTACCCCGTCATGCAGCAGGCGGGCCAGCTCGGCGTTCAGGCCGGCCTCGGCGTCCGCCACCGCCACGTCCGGCCCCGGCACAACGCCCAGGCTGAACTGCCCCGGCCCCAGCGCATCGGCCAGGTAATCGACGCTGACCCCGGCCGCCAGGCCCTGGCGCACCACCAGCGCCTGGTAGAGGCGGCCGGTTGCGCCACCGCCCAGGATGGTCTGCAACACCTCCAGCGCGTAGACCTGCGCCGGCTCGGCGGCCCAGCCGTGAGAGGGCGCCACCCACACCCGGCTCAGGGATGGCTGGCGCACCTGGGCATCTTTCAGTTCGATGCGACGATCCTGATCGCTGGCCAACGCCGCCCCCCGTGCCACCACCCGGTCGGGCACCGGGCGGGCGGGGATGCGGCCGAAGGTGGCCTCCGCCAGGGGGCGCAGGGTCCCGGCGCTGATGTCGCCCGCCACCACCAGCACGGCGTTGTTGGGGGCGTACCAAGCCAGGTAATAGGCCCGGGCGTCGGCGGGGGCCAGGGCCGCCAGCTCCGCCGGCCGGCCCACCACCGGCCGGGCATAGGGATAGGCCTGGAACAGGGCCGCCTGCACCTGTTCCCGCAGGCGGGCGGCGGGGCTGGCCTCCGTCCGCTGCCGCCGCTCGTTCAGCACCACCGCCAGTTCCGGCGCCGCCGTTTCCGGCCGGATGCGCAGGTTGGCCATGCGGTCGGCCTCCAACCGCAGGGTCAGGGGCAGCTGGTCGCGGGCGATGGTCTGGAAATAGACCGTCTGGTCCTGGTTGGTGTAGGCGTTTTCAACCCCGCCGTGCGCCGCGACCTCGCGGGAAAAGGCGCCGGAGGGGACGGTTGCAGTGCCCCGGAACATCAGGTGCTCCAGGTAATGCGCGACACCGGACTTGCCTGCCGGCTCATCCGCGGCACCGGCCTTATAAAACAGCATCTGAGTGACGACCGGGGCGCGGTGGTTGGGCACCACCACCACCTGCAGGCCATTGGCCAGCGTGAAGGTCTCGGGATCGAAGACCCGGGCCGAGGCCGCCGCCGGCACCATGAGGGCAAGCGCCAGGGCCGCGAACCGCACCCCCCAGAAAGGCCGCCAAAAGACGCCCAAGCCCCCGCCACTCCCGCTACATGCCGCCCCGTATCCCAAAGGAATAACATGGGTACGGCGGGGCCCCAAGGGAAGCTGGCCGTTGGGATGGGCGCGCGCCGGCATCGCCTTGCCACCCCGCGCTCACGCCCATGATAAAAGGCCCGGGCGGGAGGGCATCCCGTCCGGGCCTTTGAATCCTGGTCCCTTAGCGGGAACCGGCCGAGCTGCTGTCGCGCTGCACGGTCGGGCCGTTCGCTGCCGGCTTGTCATCGCCCTTCCAGAACATCAGGCCGTCCAGGAAGCCGCGGTCGCCGACCACGGTGCCCGGCCATTCCTTGTCGATGATCCTGCGGATCTGGGGATCGGCCTGATCGCCGCCGGCCTTGGCCACCAGGGCGGCCTCGCCCTTGCTTTGGTTCGCGGTGGCGGAAGCCACGGCCGTCGCCTCGGTGGTGGCGGCGCCGAACACGGTGCTGGTGGCCCGCGTCTCCTTCACGATTTCCTGCGGGCGCGGGCTGCCCGGCTGCGGCGGACGCAGGTTGAAATCGGGCGGCACCTCCAGCGGCGCGCGCGCCAGCACCCGAAACTCGTCCGGAGTCGGCCGCGACCCGCCGAACAGGTAGTCCAGGCTGTCACACCCCGTCAGGGCTGCCAAACCGGCCGCCGCGAGCATCAGCCGCGCGCTAAACACCTTAGAATTCTCGCCCATATCCTCGTCCGTCGAATGTAGGCCCCGAACCTCGGGACCCCCGTGAACCTGACCCAAAAACGGAACCAACCCCATCGCCGGGCGCCGCCCCCCACGGCGGCGTCCCCAATGACGGCGACACCCTACCGCGTCGCGGGCTTGACGAACAGCCCATCCACGACCAGCACCAGCATGCCGACGACGATGCCGCTATCGGCAACGTTGAATGCCGGCCAATGCCACGCCGCGATGTGGAAGTCCAGAAAATCAACGACGGCGCCCAGGCGCAGCCGGTCGATCACGTTCCCCAAAGCCCCGCCGATCACCATGCCGGCGCATACCGCCTCGATCAGGCGGGCCGCGCGGCGCATCCACACCGCCATGGCGGCGGTGATGACCAGGGCTAACACGATCAACAGGGCCGTGCCCGTCGCGCCGCCCTGATTAAACAGGCCGAAGCTGACGCCGTGGTTCCACACCAGCACCAGGTTGAAGAAGGGCAGCAGGGTCACGCCGTCGCCAGCCTCGGCGAAGCGGCCCAGGATGGCGGCCTTGCTGGCCTGGTCGGCGGCCAGGATCACGGCCACCGCCAGCAGGCCCGGAACGCCGAACCGCCCCAACACGCGGGTCAGCATGCTCATGCGTGGTGGCCCCCCGCTGGACCAACCGCGTCGTCGCAGCGATGGCACAGCTGCTCCACGCCCTCAGCCGCAGCCGGCACCTCCGGCAGGATGCGCCAGCAGCGCTCGCACTTCTCGCCTTCAGCCGGGCCGAAGACCACGCCCACGCCGGCCACGTCGGCCAGGGTGAAGGCGCCCTCGGGCGCCACCCCCACCATCACGGTGATGCCGGAGGTGATGCTGATCTCCGCCAGGTCCAGGCCGGCCAGGGCCGCGTGGTGGGCCTCCTGCACGTACACCGTGGGGTGCGCCTGCAGGGAAGAGCCGATGGTCTTGTCGGCGCGCTTCAGTTCCAGGGCGCCCGTGACCGCGCGGCGCACATCGCGCACGACGGTCCAGCGGGCGGCCAGGGCATCGTCGCGCCAATCTGCCGGTATCTCGGGGAACTGGCGCAGGTGCACGCTTTCCGGCCAGGCGGCGCGGCGGGCGTCGTCGCCCTCCGCCAGGAAGGCCAGCCAGGCCTCTTCCGCCGTGAAGCACAGGATGGGGGCCAGCCAAGCGGTCAGCGCCACGAACAGCCGTTCCAGCACCGTGCGCACGGCGCGGCGGCGGGCACTGGCCGGCGCGTCGCAGTACAGGCTGTCCTTACGGACGTCGAAGTAGAAGGCCGACAGGTCCACCGCGCAGAAATTATGCAGCTCGGTGATCAGGCGGTGCAGATCGTATTCCTTGGTGGACTGGCGCACGATGGCGTCCATCTCCGCCAGGCGGTGCAGCACCCAGCGCTCCAGATCCGGCATGGCGGCCGGTTCCACCCGCTCCGCCTCCGTGAAATCGGCCAGGGCGCCCAGCAGGTAGCGCAGGGTATTGCGCAAGCGCCGGTAGAGATCGGCGTTGCTCTTCAGGATCTCCTTGCCGACCTTCAGGTCCTCCGAATAGTCGGAGCCCACGACCCACAGGCGCAGGATGTCGGCGCCGTATTCTTCCATCACCTGCTGCGGCGCCACCACGTTGCCAAGGGACTTGGACATCTTGCGGCCCTGCTCATCGAGCGCGAAGCCGTGGGTCAGCACCGCCTTGAAGGGCGCGCGGCCCCGGGTGCCGCAGCTTTCCAGCAGCGAGGAATGGAACCAGCCGCGATGCTGGTCGGACCCTTCCAGGTAGAGGTCGGCGGGCGAGGACAGGTCGTTGCGCCGCTCCAGCACGAAGGCGTGGGTGGAGCCCGATTCGAACCAGACGTCGACGATGTCGAACACCTGGTCGTAGTCGGCCGGATCATAATCCGGACCCAGGAAGTCGGCGGCGGGCCGGTTGTACCAGGCGTCCGCCCCCTCGGTCTCGAAGAAGCTGGCGATGCGGTTCAGCACGCCCTCGTCCTTCAGGGGCTGGCCGTCCGCCTTGGACAGGAACAGGGCGATGGGCACGCCCCAGGCACGCTGGCGGCTGATGCACCAGTCGGGGCGGCTTTCCACCATGGCGTGGATGCGGTTGCGTCCCTGCGGCGGCACCCACTGCGTCTCGTCGATGGCCGCCAGCGCCCGCGCCCGCAGGTCGTTAGTGTCCATGGAGATGAACCACTGCGGCGTGGTGCGGAAGATCAGCGGCGCCTTGGAGCGCCAGCTGTGCGGGTAGCTGTGCTTCAGGTTGCCCTTGGCCAGCAGCGCCCCTTGCGCGATCAGGGCGCTGATGGACTTGCCGTTGGCGTCGCCCGGCTTGCCTTCCGGCGTATAGACGCGGGCACCGGCGAACAGCGGCACATGGGCATAGTAGCTGCCGTCCGCGTCCACGGTCTGCGGCACCTCCAGCCCGAACTTGCGGCCCAGGTCGAAGTCTTCGGCACCATGGCCGGGCGCGGTGTGGACGAAACCGGTGCCGGCATCGGACGTGACATGGTCGCCCGGCAGCAGCGGCACGGCGTAGTCGTAGCCGCCATTGGCCTCCGGATGGCCCCGGAAGGGATGGGCCAGGATGGCGCCATTGAGGTCGGCGGCGGTGACGTCCGCCCCCTTCTCGAAGGTCGCCTTGGCCGATGCCGCGACACCCTCGGCCAGGGCCTGGGCCAGGATGAGCTTCTCACCCACCTTGGCCAACGAGCCTTCTTGGGCATCGGTGACGGTGTAGACGGCGTAGGGGATCTCCTCGCCATAGGCCACGGCACGGTTGCCCGGCATGGTCCAGGGGGTGGTGGTCCAAATGACGACCGCGGCACCGTTCAGCACCGGCGTCGGCGCCGTCACCACGGGGAAGCGCACCCAGATCATGGGCGAAGTCACGTCCTGGTATTCGACCTCCGCCTCGGCCAGGGCGGTCTTTTCCACCACCGACCACATGACGGGCTTGGCGCCCTTGTACAGGCCGCCGTTCAGCAGGAACTTATGGATCTCGCGCACGATGGCGGATTCGGCGTCGAACGCCATGGTCAGGTAGGGGTTCTGCCAGTCGCCTTCCACGCCCAGGCGGCGGAACTCGGCGGCCTGGATGCCCACCCACTCGGCGGCGAAGTTGCGGCACTCGGCACGGAACTGCAGGACGGGCACCTCGTCCTTGTCCTTGCCGGCCTTGCGGTACTTCTCCTCGATCTTCCATTCGATGGGCAGGCCGTGGCAGTCCCAGCCGGGGACGTAGACGGCGTTGCGACCCTGCATCTGCTGGCTGCGGATGACCACATCCTTCAGGATCTTGTTGACCGCGTGGCCGATGTGGATGTTGCCGTTGGCGTAAGGCGGGCCGTCATGCAGCACGAAGGGCGCGCGCTCCGCCCCATCCTGGCGCAGCTTGCCGTAAAGGTCGATGGCCGCCCAGTGGGCCAGCAGCTCCGGCTCCTTCTTCGGCAGGCCGCCGCGCATGGGGAAATCGGTGCGCGGCAGGAAAACGGTGTCTTTAAGATCGCGGGTCATGGCGGGTCAGGAAATCCGGTGTTCGGATGGCGGCCTTGCCCTTGTCCGGAGGCGGATGCGGGCGCCCCGGGGGTAAGGCCGGCGGGATAGTCGGCGGTGGTGGTACGCGGATGAGCGCGCCCTGGTCCCGGCCCCCCTCAGGAGACCGGGTCGATAATTCGCAGGTCCATGACCCTGATCTGGCGCGTTGGCAACATGGGGGCGGATGTTAGCAGCCGGCCCCCGTGGGTCAAGGGAGATGGGACGAGACCGGGGGATGTCAAGACGGTGACCAGGTTCACGCTTTGAGGTTCACGCTTTGGGCAGGGTCGCCAGGCGCGCGCGCGCCTCATCGGCGTCCCGGGCGATCTGGTCCCTCAGTGCCTGGAAGTTCTCGAACTTCATCTCGGGCCGGATGAAGTCCAGCAACTGCACGCGGACATGGCGGCCGTAGAGATCACCGTCGAAGTCGAACAGGTGGGCTTCCAGCCGCTCCACGGTGCCGCCCACCGTGGGCCGGCGGCCCAGGTTGGCCACACCGTCGTGCCAGACGGTGCCCGCCCCCTCGTCCACGCCGGCGCGCACGGCGTAAACGCCGAAATGGGGGCGAAGGTAATCGTGGATTTCGATGTTGGCGGTGGGGAAGCCGATGGTGCGGCCCCGCTTGTCGCCATGCTCCACCCGGCCCTCGATCTCGAAGGGGTGGCCCAGGATGGCGGCCGCTTCTTGCGGCCGGCCCTCCTGCAGGTGACGGCGGACGGCGGTGGAGGAATAGGGCTCGCCCGCGCCGTTGGCCACCGGCCGCGCCTCGGTCACGCCGAAGCCGTGGCGGGCGCCCAGGGCGCGCAGCAGCGCCATGTCGCCGCTCCGGTTGTGACCGAACAGGAAGTCGTAGCCAGCCACCACATGGCGCACGCCTAAACCCTGGACCAGCACCGTCTCCACGAACTCCTCCGCCGTCATGCCCGCCAGGGCGGCGTCGAAGTGCAGCACCACCATGGCGTCCATGCCCAAGGCCTCGATCAGGTGGGTCTTGATGCGCAGGGGCGTCAGGCGGAAGGGCGGATCGTTTGGGCGGAAGAAGCCGCGCGGGTGCGGCTCGAACGTCACCACGGCCGCCGGGCGGCCCAGATCGTCGGCCAGCGCGCGGGCCTGGCCGATGACGGCGCGGTGGCCCTGATGCACGCCATCGAAATTGCCCAGGGCCACGACGGCCCCACGCAACTCGGCGGGCGCATCCTCATAGTGGCGCAGTAACTTCATGACCGGCGGCTTTCCGTCGACTTGAGGTGGGCCGTGAACAGGCGGGGGATCCGACGTGTCCGGATATAGGCGCTAACGCCCCGCGGTGCAAAGCCCTTCCCGCGCATGCGCCCCGTCCTCAGGCCGCATGCGCGGGTTCGGAATGAAATCGCAGCCGGGCGTTCAGGGCGGCGCTGGCGAACAGCAGGACGGCGGTGACGATGAACACGGCGCGCATGCCAACGTGGCCGCCGATGAACCCGCCCAGCAGCGGCCCCGCCACCTGCCCCGCGAACTGGGCGGAGGTGGAATAGCCCAGGATGGCGCCGGCCACCCGGTCGGGCACGGCATGGCGGATCAGGGTGGTGATGGCCGGCAGCAGGCCGGCCAGGGTCAGGCCCATGAGGAAGCGCAAGGCCACCAATTGCCAGGTATGGGTGACGAAGGCCTGCGGAATCATCAGCAGGCCGGTAGCAGCCAGGCAGGCGATGACCACGGTGCGCGGCCCCAGCCGATCGGTCAGCCGGCCCACACGGGGTGCCGCCAGCATGCTGGCCAGGGCGCCGCCCGCCATCACCAGGCCGGACAGGAAGGCGATGTCGCTGCCCGGGGCGGCGATCTGGCCGACATAGACGGTGATGATGGGTTCGATCGACATGTTGGCCACCATCAGCATGCAGGCGGTCAGCAGCATGGCGTAGACCGGCCGCCGGTCGGGAATCTGGCGCCAGGGGCTGCCGGTTAGGTGGGGATCGGCGGCCCTGGCCCGCGGTTCCTCCCGGATCAGGGTGGCGGTGGCGATGAAGGTCAGGAAGATGACGCCGGCGGCGGCGAAAAAGGTCTGGCGCAAGCCGATGAGGCCGGGCAGCGCCCCACCGATCAGCGGCCCGGCCAGGCTGCCGGCCAGCATGCCGGTGGACAGGATACCCAGCGCCCAACCGGAGCGGGCCTTAGGCGTCTGGGTCGCCACCAGCACGATGGAGCCGGAGGCGTAACCACCCAGCAGGCCCGCCAGCAGGCGCAGGGCCACCAGCTGATAGACATCCTGGAGCAGGCCGGTCAGGGCGATGGCCACCGTCATGCTCAAGCTGGCACGGATCAGGATGAGCTTGCGGCCATAGCGGTCGGCGAACTTGCCCCACAGGGGGGCGGTGGCGCCCGCGCCAAAGAAGGTGGCGCCATAGGCGATGCCCGACCACTGCACGATGGCGGCATGCCCCGCCACCCCCAGATGCTCCACGTACAGCGGCAGGAAGGGCAGGATCAGGCTGAGGCCCGCGATGGTGGTGAAGGACCCGAATAGGCAGACGTAGAGGTTCCGCCGCCAATGCAGGGATTCCATGATGGCCATCCTTAAAAACAACAGTTCACCCTGAAAACTGGCGCGGCCGAGGTCAGAGGTCCAATATATGGCACAGGCGAAGGTGATCGCTTTTAGCAATGGCGCTGCCAGGAACCGAGGCCAGGAACATGGAACTGCGCCACATCCGCTATTTCCTGGCGGTGGCCGAGGAAGGCAACTTCACCCACGCGGCGGCCCGACTGGGCATCGGCCAGCCGCCGTTGAGCCAGCAGATCAAGGACCTGGAGCGCGAGGTGGGCGCGAGGCTGTTCCACCGCGTGCCCCATGGCGCTGAACTGACGGAGGCCGGCCGCGCCTTCCTGGATCGCGTGCGCCCTTTCCCCGCCTTGGCGCAGCAGGCGCTGGATGGCGCGCGGCGGGCGGCGCGGGGGGAGCTGGGCAGCCTGCGGGCGGGCTTCACCTCCTCCTCCGCCTTCAACCCGGCGGTGGCCGGCGCTATCCGGTCCTTCCGCCGGGCCTACCCCGAGGTGGATTTGGGCTTGGTCGAATCGAATTCCATTCCCTTGCTGGCGGCGCTGGAAGGGGGTGAGGTCGACATCATCTTCCTGCGCACCGATCCGCCCCCGGGCGGCCCGGTGCAGACCCGCCTGCTGGCGGTGGAGCCCATGGTGGCCGTCCTGCCCGCCGGCCATCCGGCGGCGGGCGCCCCTGTGCTGGACCTGGGGCGGCTGAGGGACGACCCCTTCATCCTGTTCCCCAAGGGCGCCGGCCCCAGCATGTTCGAGACTACCCTGGCCGCCTGCCACGCCGCGGGGTTCGAGCCGCGGCTGTACCAGACGGCGCCGCAGATGAGTTCCATCGTCAACCTGGTGGCCGCCGAATTGGGCGTGTCCATCATGCCGGCGTCGATGTCCCAGGTGCGGGTGGCGGGCGTGGTCTTCCTGCCCCTGGCCCCGTTGCCAGGCATTCCCCAGCCGACGGCCCGGCTGGCGCTGGCCTGGCGGCGGGGTGATACGCGTGTACTGGTCCGTAACTTCATCAACCACGCGGGCCCCGCCGTGGCCGAACCCAAGGGCATGGATGAAACTTTTCCACCCGCCCTGTGAGCACGCGCATAGCAGGAAGCGCCACTTGGCTAATAATCTGACAAAATGTGCAAATATGGATCGGCGACTTGATCGCGGCCCCGAATCGCGCCGACAATGCGGACAATAACGCCGAGAACTATGCGGGCCGGAACCGTCGCTGTCATGGACAACGCAGTCGAAACAACCCCTGGCGAAACATCCGCCGGCGCCGAGCCGGCGGGCTGGATCTATCCATCGGGCGGCGCCGGATGGGCCTGCCTGTATCTGGACCGTCCGGACGGCGCGCGGTTGCGCCTGGGCTGCTGGCAAAGTGGAAAGAGCGAGGGCCGCCGCGGCACTTGCCTGCTGGTCAACGGCCGCAGCGAATTCCTGGAAAAGTATGCGGAGCAGGCGGCGGAGTGGGCCGCCAGGGGCTGGCGGGTCGTGTCCTTCGACTGGCGCGGCCAGGGCCTGTCCACCCGGCCGCTGCCCAACCGCCAGCTGGGGCACATCGACGACTTCTCCACATACCTGGAGGATCTGGAGGCCATCATGGCCGCCCTGTGCCCGCCCACCGGGCCGGTCGTCGCCTTCGCCCATAGCATGGGCGGCCATCTGATGCTGCGTCATGTGCTGGACTGCGACACGGCGATGGAGGTACCGCGGCTGAAGGCCCTGATCCTGTCAGCCGCCATGGTGCAGATCAACACCGCCCCGCTGCCCGGCCGCGTCGCCGCCCTGATCGCCAATCTGGCCTGCCGCCAAGGCAAGGCTGAGGCCTATGCCCCCGGCCAGCGCGATTTCGACCCCGACGCGCAACGGTTCGAGGGCAACCCCCTGACCAGCGATCCGCGCCGCTTCAAGGTGGCGCTGGACGCCTGCCGCCAGCAGCAGGACCTTTGCCTGGGCGGCGTGACCTATGGCTGGCTGGCGGCCGCCTACCGCTCCACCGACTATCTCGCCCACGCCACCATGTCGGGCCTGGATCTGCCCATCCAGATCCTGGCGGCCGGGGCCGACCGGATCGTCAGTTCCCCAGCCTTGCGCGCCCTGGCCCGCCGCCTGCCCGACGCCCGCTTTCACAACTATCCCGGCGCCCGGCATGAACTGATGATGGAGAACGACGCCATCCGCCGCGCCGTGTGGGAAGATGTGGACCACTTCCTGGAGGAAACGGGGTTGTAGTTAGCCCTGGTCCGGCGGCATCAGCATCAAGGGCTGCAGCGCCGGGGCCAGGACACGGAGCAGCTGGGCCGGCAGGGCGCTGGTGAAGTGGTAGTTGGCGGCCTGGGGCCCATGGACATGGGCGGTGATGACGCCGAAGAAGCGGTCGCCGGCGTAAAAGACGAACGTGGCGGTGCGGTTCACCACCCGTGATTCCAGCAGCACCCCGCCGGGCCCGAAGCGGTCGAAGCGCTGGTCGCCCGTGCCAGTCTTGCCGCCCAGGGGCAGCGGATTGCCGTCGGCGTCATGGAAGGCGCCCTTGGCGCGCTGGGCCGTGCCGTTCTGCACCACGTCCAGCAGGTGGGCCTTCACCACCTCAACCAGGTCATGGGACAGAACGCGCTCCCCCTTCATCTGGTCATCCAGGCCCACCACCGTCTCATAGGGCGTTCCGGCGGCGAAATGCAGGCGGGTGACGCGGGCGGTGGGCAGGCGGACGCCGTCATTGACGATGATGCCCATCAGGTCGGCCAGCGCCCCCGGCCGGTCGCCCGAACTGCCGATGGATGTGGCGTAGGACGGCACCAGCGCCTCGAAGGGATAGCCCAGGCGCTTCCAATCGGCATGGATGCGGGCGAAGGCCTCCTCCTCCAGCACGATGCCGATGCGCGTGTCCTGGGCATGCTTGTAGCGGGTGGAGAATAGCCACTGATAGCTTTCCTGGCGCGAGGTGCTGCTTTCCTTCAGCATCTGACGCTTGGGCGCCTTGGGGCTGTCCTGAAGATAGGCCACCAGCCACAGCTCCAGCGGATGGACGCCCGCCATGTAGCCGCGGTCGTTCAGGCTCCACTTTTCCGGATCGGCCTTCTCGAACAGGGCAGCCACGGTGGCCGGCTTCAGCGGCTGGGGCTTGGCACCGGGTCGGGTGTCATTTTCCACCGCGCCGTGGGCGGCCAGGAAGCGGGCCAGATCCTCGGGCGTCGAATTCGGACGGACGGAGCGGTAGATGACGGCCAGCCGCTCCTCGCGCGTGCCGGCCTTGGCCGCCAGCTTCTCCAGCGCCTTGTCGGGGCTGAGGCCGCCATACTCGTCCCAGAAATGGTTCAGGAACGTGCTGCCTTCCCGGTCCGCGAACTGGGCCAGATAGGTCTGGCGGGCCGGATGGTGCGGGTCGTCCAGGACGTCGTCCTTCCGCGCCGGCCCCTCGGCGATATAATGGTTCACCACGTCGCGCATCAGGCGGATGAACACCAGGTTCACCGAGCGGCGCAACGCCTCCGACACCGTCAGGATGCGGTGGTCGTCCGACTTTTCGAAATTGTTGAAGCTATGCAGGCCACCACCGGTGAAGAAGCGCTCGCCCGTGCCGGCGGAATAGGTGCGCTCCATGGCCGCGTTCAGCATGGCCGGCAGGCCCTGGTCCCCCGTCTGCGCCAACGTGTCGGTCACCCAGCGCGTCAGGTTGTCGTCCGCCGCCGCCGAAATATCGCGCAGGGAGGCGGCGTCGCGCTGGTGATAGTCGCGGTACAGCTTTTCGATGATCTCAAGATAAGAGATCAAGGTGCGCAGCTTGGCGGTGGACCCCAAATCCAGCCGCGCCCCCTCGTTCAGATCCAGCGGCTGGTCCAGGGTGTCGACCTGCACCCGCACCAGGTTGGCGTGGGGAGCCCGTTCATACAGCGTGACGGAATAGACCACCTTGGCCGGATCGGCGCCGGTCAGCAGCCGGTCGCCGGTCAGGCCCAGTTCCGCCGTCGCCGCCGGATCCGCCAGGCGCTTCAGCACCCCGGTCACCCGCTCCTGCGCCGCCTGGTCCAGCGTCGTCTCGGTGGTCAGGTCCAGCCGATCCAACTGGTACAGCGTATGGGCGCCCAGCATGGTGGTCAGGCGGTTACGGATGGCGTTGACCGCCTTCTGCTCCACATACGACACGTCGGGCGGGTCCGGCGTTTCCTCGCGGAAGCGCAGTTTGAAGTTCTGCGCCGCGTCGGCCAGCGCCGGCGGGATGACGCCTGCCTTCTCCAGCACCCGCAGATGCTCGTTGCACAGGGCGTCCAGCGCCGTGCGGTTGGTGGTGAGGTAGAAGGATGGCCGCCGCTGGGCCAGCAGCAGGCTCAGCACCTGTTTGTAGACCACCGCCTGGGTCGCCAGATCCTCTTCCGTTTGGGGCGTCGCCCGCAGGATCTGGTTGGCGGCGGCGAAGTCGGTGCCGTACCAGGCCCACAGGCCGTCGCCCAGGCCGTTGATCTCGCCAATGCCGGGCCGCGCGGACAGGGGTGTGGAATTCAGATAGTCCACCAGGATGCGGTAGCGGGTCTGCGTGGTGTCGGCACCGTCCATATAGGCGCGCATGCTGGCCGACGCCATCTGGCGCAGCTTCTCCACCCCGTCCGCCGTCTGCCCGCCGGCGGAATGGCGGTACTTCTCCGTCTGGGTCGCCAGCGTGCTGCCGCCGATGCGCTGGGCACCCGGGTTGACGACCTGCAGGGGGATCTGCAGCAAGGCCAGGCCGAATCGGTCCCAATCCACCGCCGGGTTGCGGTAGGGATGGGCCGGGTCCAGCAGCTGGCGATTCTCGATGAACAGCAGGGTGTTGGCCACCAGGGGCGGGACGGAGGCGTAGCTGGTGAACACCCGCTCCGGATAGCTGGCGCCGTAGAGCAGCGTGCCGCCGCGGTCCAGCACCTGCAGCCCGGCCGAGGTCTTCTCCGCATAGGGCGGATAGAAGCTGAGGTCCAGATAGTCCAGCAGCGTGGGCGACATGCGTGCCTGGGCGGTGACGCGATAGGGCCCAGCCGTCAGCCGCTCCAGGAAGCTCGGCATCTGGGTATAGCCCAGCCGCTCGTCATACGGCCCCGCCGTGGGATAGCGCACGGCCGTGGTGGGGCCGGGGTAGACGGAATAGCGCAGGTCACGCCCGACCCGGGCCAGCAGCACGGATTCGAAGCCCGACGTCTCCGTTTCCAGCCAGGCGGCGCCGCCGATGCAGCCCAGGATAGCCAGGCTGGTGGTCCAGCCGAGGATGCGCACCCAAAGCGGCGTGCCCCGTCGGCGGACCTTCGGCGGCTTGGGCGCGGCGTCCGCCGTGCCCGCCCCCGGCGCCAGGCGCGAAACGGGTGGACGCAGGGCGGCCAAGGTGTCGGCCCGCCCACTAACACCCGTCAACGGTCCCCCGCCCAAGCTGTTGTCGGTGCTGGTCGTCATCGCCCGCGTATGCGGTCCCCCCTCAGCGCAGACCCGTCATGGGCCACCGGGCAGAGGCTCACCCCCCATCCCAACTAAGCGGCCTATCCTGCCCGCGATCAAGCGATATCAGGATCAGCCCCCTGTTGGGGGTAGCTTTTGCCGGCATCGTGGCCAAACACGTCCCTTTAACGCAAGGTCCGTGCCGGTTCCGGTGATCTCAGCGGGTCCGGCCGAACGCCGCCAGCAGATGGCCAGCCAAGTCGGCGCGGGCCACGGCGGCCTGCTCGCCGCTGGCCAGGCGCTTCACCGTCACGGTGCCGGCGGCGGCCTCGTCCGGGCCCATCATCAGCACCACCGGGATGCCGGCGCGATCGGCATATTTCATCTGCTTGGCGATTTTTGCCGGTTCCAGGTGCACCTCGACGTTCAGGCCGGCGGTGCGCAGCTCACCCGCCAGGGCCAGGTAGTCGGGCAGCAGCTCGGGCGCGAACTGGGTGACCAGCACGTCGATGGTGCTGGTCTGGTCCTTCACCAGGCCGGCCTGGTCCAGCACGTAGAACAGACGGGTGGCGCCGATGGAGATGCCCACGCCCGGCAGCTTGCTTTTGGTGTACTGGCTGGCCAGGTTGTCATAGCGCCCGCCGGAGCAGACGCTGCCCATCTGCGGGAAGTCGGTCAGGAAGGTCTCATACACCGTGCCGGTGTAGTAATCGAGGCCGCGGGTGATGGAGAAATTGACGCGGAAATGGCTGTCCGGCACGCCCAGGGCGCGCAATCCCGCCACCACCTGGGTCAGCTCCCCCAGGCCCTCATGGGCCAGGGCGCTGGTGCCGCCCAGATCCTTGGCCTTGGCCAGCATCTCATCCGTGGTGCCATCGATGCTGACGAAGGCCAGAATGGCATCGGCCGTCTCGGCCGGCAGCGCCTGCTCCCCCGTCAGGGTGGCGCGCACGGCATCCACGCCCACCTTGGGCAGCTTGTCGATCTCGCGCAGCACGGCGGCCTGAGCCTCGCCCTCGCTCAACCCCAGGCCTTCCAGGAAACCGCGCAGGATCTTGCGGTTGGACAGGTTGATCTGGAAGGGGCCGACATCGATGCCCACCTGCGCCAGATCGCGGAACACGGTGTAGATGACGGCCGGCATCTCGGCGTCATAGACGATGGACAGGCTGTCCTTGCCGATGACGTCGATGTCGCACTGGTAGAACTCGCGATAGCGTCCCTTCTGCGCCCGCTCCCCACGATAGACGCGCTGGATCTGGTAGCGACGGAAGGGGAAGCTCAGGTCATGCTCATGCTCCGCCACATAGCGAGCGGTGGGCACGGTCAGGTCGAAGCGCAGGGCGATATCGGGCCGCTTGGCCTGTTCCAGGGCGCCGGTCGACTGTACGAAATAGATCTGCTTTTCCGTCTCGCCGCCCGACTTGGTCAGCAGCACGTCCACGGTTTCGAACACCGGGGTTTCGATCTGCAGGAAGCCGAAGCGCTCAAAGCCCCGCCGGATGGTGTCCAGCATGCGCTGGAAGGCGATCTGCTTGGACGGCAGCAGTTCCATCGTGCCGGGCGGCGTGCGGGGGGCGATCAGGGCCATGGGATCGAACTCGGAATCTAAGAGACGGACAAGACGGGCTTCATACCCGATTTGCCCGGTGGCGCGCCACAGGCATGGGCAACCCCAAACCCACGGGGGTTGAGCCCGCGCGCCTCAGCGCGTACCACTGGCGCCCGGACATCATAAGCCGGACCCCTGCCCCATGAGCGCGACCCCCGCCGCCCGCCTGATCCTGCGACGCCCCGACGACTGGCACTTGCACGTCCGCACCGGCGCCATGCTGCGCGCGGTGCTGCCGCATTCCGCCCGCCAGATGGGCCGGGCCATCATCATGCCCAACCTGGTGCCGCCGGTGACCGACCGCGCCGCCGCACGGCGCTACAAGGCGGAGATCGAGGAGGCCTTGGGAAGCTTGCCGGAAAACGGCGGTGCCCGCTTCCAGCCGCTGATGACCGCCTACCTGACGGACGGCAGCAGCGCCGATGAGATCGCCGCCGGCTATGAGGAAGGCCTGTTCCGGGCGGTGAAGCTGTACCCCGCCCACGCCACCACCAATTCCGCCCATGGCGTCACCGACCTCGCCAATGTCGCCGGCGTGCTGGCGCGCATGCAGGACATCGGCATGCCCCTGCTGGTCCATGGCGAGGTGACCGACCCCGCCATCGACATCTTCGACCGCGAGGCGGTGTTCATCGAGCGCGTGCTGCTGCCGCTGATGGATCGCTACCCGGCCCTGAAGATCGTGCTGGAACACGCCACGACGGAAGAGGCGGTGGCCGTGGTGGAGGCGCACGGGGCCAGCGGGCGCCTCGCCTGCACCATCACCGCCCACCATCTGATGATCAACCGGTCGTCCATCTTCGCGGGCGGCATCCGGCCCCACCTCTATTGCCTGCCCATCGCCAAGCGGGAGAAGCACCGCCTGGCCCTGCGCCGCGCTGCCACCAGCGGCCAGCCGTGGTTCTTCCTGGGCACCGACAGCGCGCCGCACCCCACCAGCGCCAAGGAATCGGGCTGCGGCTGCGCCGGCATCTACACGGCGGCCAGCGCCATCGAACTCTACGCCCAGGTCTTCGACGAGGAAGGCAAGCTGGACGCGCTGGAGACCTTCGCCAGCCTGAACGGCCCGCGCTTCCACGGCCTGGCGCCCAACGAGGACACCATCACCCTGGTGCGCGACGGCTACACCGTTCCCGATCTGGTGGACGCCGGCGGCAGCAACGCTGTCCTGCCCTTCCGCGCCGGCGAACGGCTGGACTGGCGCCTGCTGCAGGACTAATACCTCCACCAATTTATCTTCCGCCCGAGGTCCCCATGATCGACGCCCAGACCGCCGCCAGCCTGACCGCCCGCATCCTCCTGGACATCAAGGCGATCCACTTCAACGCCGCCCAGCCCTTCATCCTGACCTCGGGCAAGGCCAGCCCGGTCTATATCGACTGCCGCAAGGTCATCAGCTTCCCCCGCGCCCGCTCGGCCATCATCGATTACGCCGTGCAAACAGTAATGCGCGACGCCGGATTCGAGGCGTTCGACGGTGTGGCCGGCGGTGAGACGGCCGGCATCTCCTACGCCGCCTGGATGGCCGACCGCATGGGCCTGCCCATGCAGTACGTGCGCAAGAAGCCCAAGGGCTTCGGCCGCAACGCCCAGATCGAGGGCCAGTTCGCCGAAGGCGACCGCATCCTGCTGGTGGAGGATCTGACCACCGACGGCGGCAGCAAGGTGGGCTTCGTCAACGCCCTGCGCCAGGCGGGTGCCGTTTGCGAGCACGCCTTCGTCGTCTTCCACTACGGCATCTTCCCCAAGAGCGTGGAGACGATGCGCGAGATCGGCGTCACCCTTCATGCCCTGACCACCTGGTGGGACGTGCTGAAGGTGGCGCGAGACCACAACTATTTCGATACCGGAACGATGCTGGAAGTGGAGAAGTTCCTGCACGCCCCGGCCGAATGGTCGGCTGCCAACGGCGGCAAGGTGGAAGGATAAGCCTTCCACCAGGCGGATGTTTACCGCAGCGGCATGGGGCGACCCATGCCGCTGTTTGTTTATCAGGCAGACGCAGCCGCCAGCGCCTTGCACCGCTCCGCCGTACGCTCGTCGGCCGGGAACATGCACTCGATGCGCAGTTCCTCCACCGTCACATCGCGGGCGGAGCCGAAGGTGGTGATGGTGGAGAAGAAGCGCAGGGGGTGGCCCTCACCGTCCAAGGCACCGCCGGCGAACACCGTGGTGCACAGCGGCAGGGGGTAGGCGTCGGGATCGCGCGACCGCCAGCGGGCGGGCACGCCGGGATAGGCCAGCACATCGTCCAGCAAGGTGCGCAACCCCTGGTCCAGCGGGGTGGCCGCGAGTTCGTTGTGCAGGTGGCAGATCAGGTCGCCGGCCAGGCTTTCCCAATTGCCCATGACGGGCCGCATGTCCTCCGGATCGAACACCTGGCGCAGGATGTTGTTGTGCCGGGGCATGCCGCCGCGCGCCAGGCTGACGATGCGGGCGGTGGCCCGGTTGATGCGCACCACGTCCCAGCGGCGGTTCATCACCACGGCCGGGTAGGGTTCCTGCTGGCCGATGATGAAGTCGATGGCCTGGCGCACCGGTGCCATGGCCGGGGTGGCCAGCGTCGCCTCGCTGTAGCGCGGGGCATAGCCCGCGGCCACAAGCAGGGCGTTGCGCTCGCGCAGGGGCATGTCCAGCGTATCGGCCAGTCGGGCCAGCAGTTCACGGCTGGGCTGGGCCTTGCCGGTTTCCACACAGCTAAGGTGCCGGGTTGAGACACCAGCCTCCAGCGCCAAGTCCATTTGGCTCATGCGCCGTGCCGCCCGCCATTCGCGCAGCAGCAGGCCCAGCGGCGTCGGCTGGGAGGGAAGGACGGTCACGGTCGCGGCGGCGGCATGGGTCATGGTGCGGGAATGATACGGCGTCCCCGGGCAAAAGCCATGACCTCGGAGGTCAAGAAACCATGACCTGGCGGGTTATCGACCGCGAATAAGGCCCGGGCGTATCCCTGGGGCATCCGAACAACCTTCCCTTGAGGGATGAGAGATGCTTTCCGCACCGTTCGACCGCCGTCATTTCCTGCAGGGCCTGGCCGGGATCGGCGCCACCGTGGCGCTCGGGACCCCCGGTGCCGGCGCCGCCGCCCTGTCCGGCACCGGGCCGCTGAACGCCGCCGCCTACCGCAGCTTGCGCCGCTATGCCGGCACCCCCTTCGGCCATGTCGCCTACATGGACCAGGGCAACGGCCCCGACGCCCTGTTCCTGCACGGCTTCCCCCTGAACAGCTTCCAGTGGCGGGGCGCCATCGACCGGCTGTCGGCCCATCGCCGTTGCCTGGCACCGGACTTCCTGGGCCTGGGCTACAGCCGGGTGCCGGACGGTCAGGCGGTGACGCCGGATGTCCAAGTGCGCATGTTGGCTACTTTCCTGGACAGCGTGGGCGCCAACACGGTGGACATCGTGGCCAACGACAGCGGCGGGGCGGTGGCCCAGCTGTTCGTTACTCAATACCCCAAGCGGGTGCGCAGCCTGCTGCTGACCAACTGCGATACCGAGCCCGACAGCCCACCCCCGGCCCTTCAGCCAGTGCTGGAGATGGCGCGGGCCGGCACCTTCGCCGACCGCTGGCTGGCGCGCTGGGTGGCGGACAAGGATTTGGCGCGCAGCCCCACAGGCCTGGGCGGCCAGACCTTCAGCGACCCCGCCCGCCCCACGGACGAGGCCATCGACTATTACCTGGGTCCGCTGGTCAGCAGCCCCCGGCGCAAGGACCTGGTGCATGCCTACACCCTGGGCCTGGACCCCAACCCCCTGGCGGGGATCGAGAAGGAGTTGCGCCGGGTGACGGCGCCCACGCGGATCGTCTGGGGCACGGCCGACACCATCTTCGACCCCGCCGGCGGCGACTATCTGGCCGGCATCCTGCCTAACTGCCAGGGCGTGCGCCACCTGCCCCAGGCCAAGCTGTTCTTCCCAGAGGAATATCCGGACATCATCGCGGAGGAGGCCCGGAAGCTGTGGGGGGTGACAGCCTGAGAACTTGCCGCCCCCTTCCAATAAAAACCCCGCAGGATCGCTCCTGCGGGGTTTTCGATGCACCAGACCGACTTAGGCGGCGCGGACCTGCTGCAGGAAGCGGTCCACCTGGCCGGCCAGGGTGTCGGACTGCTGGGCCAGGCCGGTGGCCGCGCCCAGGACTTGGGTGGCCGACTTGCCGGTGTCCTCGGCTGCATGCTGCAGCGAGCCAATGTTGCGCGACACTTCCATGGTGCCCATGGAGGCCTGCTGGACGTTCCGGGCGATTTCCTTGGTCGCCGCGTCCTGCTCTTCCACGGCGCCCGCGACCATGTCGGAGATGTCGTTGATCTCGGCGATGGTCCTGGAAATCGTGATGATGGCGTCAACCGCGTCGCGGGTGGCGTCCTGCATGGTGGAGATCTGGGCGGAGATTTCCTCCGTCGCCTTGGCCGTCTGGTTGGCCAGGCTCTTCACCTCGCTGGCCACGACCGCGAAGCCCTTGCCGGCTTCACCGGCGCGGGCCGCCTCAATGGTGGCGTTCAGCGCCAGCAGGTTGGTCTGGCTGGCGATGTCGGAGATCAGCTTCACCACGTCGCCGATGCTTTGGGCGCGCGAGGCCAGCGACTGCACGGTCTCGTTCGTCTTCTCGGCGGTGGAGGCGGCCGCCTTGGCGATGCGGGCCGAGGTGTTGACCTGGTTGGAAATCTCAGCGAGGGAGCCGGCCAGTTCCTCGGTGGCGCTGGCCACCGACTGCACGTTGGCCGAGGCCTGCTGCGTGGCGGCGGCGACGGCGCCGGCCTGGCTGCGGCTCTCGTCGGCCGAACCGGACAGCGTCTGCGCGCTGGACTGCATGCGGGTGGCGGCCTCGGACACCTGGGCCACGACGCCCTTCACGGTGCTCTCGAACTCGTCGGCCAGGCGGTTCATGGTGCGGCGCTTCTCTTCCGCCGACTCCCGCTCCGCCTGCTCCTGCACCTTCTTCAGGCGCTCCACTTCCAGGGCGTTGTCCTTGAACACCTGGACGGAGGCGGCCATGGCGCCGATCTCGTCGCCCCGCTCGGTGCCGGTGATGTCCACGGTCAGGTCGCCGCTGGCCAGACGGCCCATGGCGGTCTGCAGGGTGGTCAGCGGACGGCTGACAAGGAAGTGCAGCAGCACGGCCAGGCCGCCGACCAGGATCGCCAGCACGATGATGGCGGTCAGCAGCGAGCCCTTGACGGTGGAGGAGATGGCCTCGTTCAGGCCCTGGCGGCTCCACGCCACGATCAGGGTGCCGACCTGGTCGTGGTTGGCGCCGGCCTTCACCGGCGACATGACGATCAGGTGGTCGCCGCGATCGAAGGCCTTGGTCTCGGTGACCTTCTTGGGCAGGTCCTTGTCCTTGTCGATGGCGTAGGTCGGCAGGGTCTTGCTGTCGAAGCTGTCCAGGGATTCGCCATCGCCGTCGTTCACGCGCACGCCCGCCAGGCTGCCGCCCGCGCGGGTGCTGAGGTCGGCATAGGCGTCTGCGATCGAGTCCTGCTGCTTGAAGCGGACGGCGGCGCTCATCTGCTGCGCCAGCATTTCCGTTTCCTGGCGCTCAGACGCCACGGACTGGGCCAGCATGGCCTTATGCATCTGATTGGCGCTGAGCCAGATGACAGCACCCAGGCCGATAATCGTGGGAATGGCGACCGCAGGGGCGATCTTGCGCCCAATGGTAAACCAGCTTCTCGAATTTTCCGGCTTCTTCACCAGGCCACTGACACGCCCCAAAAACCCATCTGCCTCATACGACATTATTTACTACCCCTGCTTTGTTCATTGCCCCGCGCCGCTGTCGTCGCCAAGACCGACAACCACCCTATCAAACCGGTGCGCGCCCCCGAACCCCTCGCCCACAGTGCGATCGCGGCTCGGCCCAGGCCCTGGGCTAATACCTAGACATGCTTTCGCAGACCTGTAAACTGACTTATAACCTCAACTACAGTTAACGCCGCCGAGGACCACGACGACTGAAATTTATCTTTCGCAATGCGGAAAGGATTTCAGCCTGGATCCATTAGCGTCAGACTCTGGTTAAAACCCCGGAATCCAAAGCGCTAACGGGGTGAGATAAACGAAACGGGGGGAAAGGGGCTGGGCCCCGGAGTTCTTCTTAGCATTTTAAGTAATAAAAATTCAGCAGAGGTGACAAAAAACGTCACCACTCCGTCATATCGGATCACGACCCGGCAGCGGCTGGGCGACCGGGACGGTGGCTGATCGTGAACAGGGCTCGGGCCCGCAACGGACGGGCCCGAAGTGAAGACAAACGTAGGTAACAATCCGTAAACCCTTGACGGATAGTCTTTTTTAGACCGTGTACTTACTGGACTCTGGGAGGTTGGTGCAGATGAAGAAGCGGGTGGCAGCCATCGTCCTGATGGCTGGTTTGGGGGTTGCGGGCGTGGCGCGGGCGGAGTGCTCGCTGGGCACGCCCCCCGCCGTGCCGGACGGCAGCAAGGCGGCGGAAGCGGAGATGCAGGCGGCATCCGCAGCCGTGAAGAAGTTCATGGCAGAGACCCAGGACTACATGAGCTGCGTCGAGTTCGAAGGCAAAAATGGCAACGGCAACTGGCAGAAGAAGTACAACGACGCCGTCGACCAGATGCAGAAGCTCGCGAGCGAATTCAACAAACAGTTGAAAGCCTTCAAGTCCAAATAATGCCTAACGCCCGCCATTCCGCCGCGCCCCTCCCGGGGCCGGCGGACAGACGGCAGGGATTCCACTCCGAAGCACCACTTCCAGTGGCGGATAATGGTTAAGGCGCCTCACCGCCGGTGCGGCGTTTTGTCCGCCGGCGGCGATCCTATGCCCGGCTTGCCGGGAGCGCCTCCCGGCAAGCCGGGGGCGATCGGCAAGGCCGGCTGGGCATCCTTTCCGCGGGAAGGGACCGCGTCCAGCGGCACCGTCACCACCGTCGGCGGCTTGCGCGGCGTGACGATGGGCGGCATGGCCAGCCCTTGCGGCTGGACGGCGATGGAGGAATACGGCGTGCGCTTAGGCTCCGGCGGACGTTCCAGGTGGCGCGTCACCAAGTTCACCAGCGTAGCATCATCCCAAGGCTCGACCGCGCGGCCCAGGCGCAGGATCACCAGGTCGGCCGCCTTCGACACGTAAAGCCGCTGGCCACCGGCGCCCGCCATGAAGACGGTGTCAGGCTCGGCGAAGGCTTCGGCCGCCTTGATGGGGCCGCCTTTTTCCCGCGGCCAGGCGAGGCGCACCCGCATGCCCTCGTTACGGGCGAACAGCGTAGGCCGCTGCATCTCCTCCACCCAGGGCATGGGCAGGACCGGACGGCTTTCCACCTGGCCGCCATCCTTCAACAGCAGGCCCAGGCGCAGCCAGTCGCGCGCCGTTGCCTTGACGCAGCAGCCCACCAGGGTGGCGCGGCCGCTGTCATCCAGCAGCATCTCCGCCGGGCGGGCGCCGATCGGAGCCCACAGCGCCTGCGACAAATAGGCCGCCAGCGGCTGCCTGGTCGCCTTTTCCAGCACCAGGGCCAGCACCTGCAACTCACCTTCCGCCGGCTTGTAGCGGGTGCCGGGTTCCGCCTCCAGCGCCAGGCCTTTCAGCCAGACGCCGGCATCGGCCGCTGCCGGGCCACCCGGGGTGCCGTTATCGGGCGGGAAGCCGAGGCCGCTGCTGCCCACCAGCAGGTCGCGCACGGTGATCCGACCCCGCGGATCGTCCTTCCAGTCTGGGAAGATCTGGCCCAGCGTCTGATCCGCAGAGGTGAAGAAACCATCCTGGATGGCCTTGCCGGTCAGGAAGGTCAGCAGGCCCGCCTGCAGACCGGCACCGTCCATCAGGTCCGCCGGTCGGGTGCCGGGACCGTAGTCCTCCACCTGCAGGGCGCCGCGATACCAGACCAGCAGGGCCGTGGTGCCGGTGTTGGACTCGAAAGTGTGCAGGGCCTTCAGGCCCTCATCCGAAATCTGGCGGTCATCGGGCGAAGCCACCGTCAGGATCGGACCGTCGCCGCCCGCCACCTCCACCGTCACCGGACCGCGAGGGCTCGGGGGTTCCGCCGCCGCCGGCGGTGAGGGTGGCGGCGTTTCCACATGCCTGCCCCAATGGGCCAGCAGCAGGCCGCCGCCGATGGCCACCACCGCCACCGGCGCCAGCAGCAGGGCCACCCGAAGGTAGCCGCTCCGGGGCTCACCGGGCCTGGCGGTGCCGGGCCTGGAGGCGCCGGGCTTGGGCGGGGTGGCCCCCGATTTCGGTGACTGGGACATCAGTACGCAACGCTCCCCGAAGGCGGACGGGTCCGCCCGGGCGCCGGCCCGGCACGAACTCCGGCATAAGCCTTGGCCGTGACTGTGGCACGGCCAAGGCAGCGAGAGTCGGCGGGGGCCGCCTTACTTGCGTTCGCGGACCGGGTAATCGACGCCATCAACCACTTCCCAGCTGCCGTCGGGCTGGCGGCAGATGAAGCCGGTCTGGTGGCGGAACAACTGGCCCTGGAACACCACCGAGTGGAATTCGCGGCACGGGCGGTTTTTGGCGTCGAAGCCGTCACGCAGCATCTTCACGGTGCCCTGGCGGCCCGTCTGCGGGTTCGTCCAGTTCACGGTTTCCTGGATGGGCTTGCCCGTGGCTTCCTTCAGCGCCGTCTGCAGCGCGGTCAGGTCGCTGGCGTCCAGCGTGATGTCCGTGGGTGGCGGCTTGGGCGCCTCCACCGGCGGCGGCTCGGCCGGCGCCGCGGGCTTCTCCTCGGGCTTGGCGGCACAACCCGCCAGCGCCAGCAGCATCAGTCCGGCGACCGACAGCTTCATCTTCATCCCTTTGGCTCCTGCATCCCCTGGTAAACGCCCCCCAAAATCGACGGCGCCCCGATTGAGCGCCCCTTTTGCCAAAGGTGACGCCCGCCGCGCAATCCCTGCCGAAGCCCGACCCCCGAAAGCCAGAGCCCGAAAGGCGGTATCCCGCCGAAGGGCCGAGCCCGGTGGGATGCGACGGATCGTTCGTGAAACCGCTCCCCTTCACGGGCGCAACTGGCATAATGCCGCCCGTTATTCGTGCCAGTACCGAAAGCCTGCATCGTATGACCGACATGAAAACCGGCGTAAATCCCCTGTTCCTGCGGGAGGAGGAGCTGCGGCAGGCGATGGAGATGCTGTTCTACGCCTACCGCGACTTCACCGCCGAACCCGACACCATGCTGGAGAAGATCGGCCTGGGCCGGGCGCACCACCGCGTCATCTACTTCGTGGGGCGCCATCCCCACATCACGGTGACCGACCTGCTGGGCATCCTGCGCATCACCAAGCAGAGCCTGTCGCGCGTTCTGCAGGATCTGGTGCGTGAGGAGTATATCGTGCAGCGCCAGGGCACCCGTGACCGGCGCCAGCGCCTGCTGGACCTGACGCCCAAGGGCCAGGAACTGGAACGCCAGCTGTCCGAGCCCCAGCGCCAGCTCATTGCCCGGGCCTACCGCCGGGCAGGGGCGGAAGCGGTGGAGGGCTTCCGCAAGGTCATGGTCGGCATCATGGACGACAGCGACCGGGACACGTTCGCCCAGGCCCGACCGGCCGTGGCGGCGCTGGCGAAGCGCTGAGCCCGCATTATGTTATGCTGCCGCCCCGCGACCGTTAGGGAGAGCATTCGGCCATGACGATGACGCAGCAGGCCCTGCCCGAGGAGCAACCCCACATCCTGGTGGTGGACGACGACGACCGCCTGCGCGAGGCGCTGCGGCGCTATTTGTCGCAGAACGGCTTTATCGTGTCGGCCGCGGCGGACGCGGCGGCGGCCCGGCGCATGCTGGCCTCCCTGCACTTCGACCTCATGGTGCTGGATGTGCGCATGCCCGGCGAGTCGGGGCTGCAGCTGACCCGCAGCTTGCGCGCCGATGGCGGCCTGCCCATCCTGCTGCTGACGGCCAACGGCCAACCGGACGACCGCATCGCCGGGCTGGAGGCCGGGGCCGACGACTACCTGCCCAAGCCCTTCGAGCCGCGCGAGCTGGTGCTGCGCATCACCTCCATCCTGCGCCGCCTGCCCAAGCCGGCGTCGGTCGCGGCGGAGGTGCGCCTGGGCCGTTGGGTGTTCGACGCCGAACGGGAAGAACTGCGGTCGGGCGAGGAGACCGTGCGCCTGACCAGCGGCGAGGCCAGCCTGCTGCGCACCCTGGCCGCCCAGCCGGGAGTGGTGTTCACGCGGGAGGATCTGGGGCGCGCCGGCATCGACAGCAACGCCCGCGCCATCGACGTGCAGGTCACCCGCCTGCGCCGCAAGATCGAGACCGACCCGCGCCAGCCGCGCTATCTGCAGACGGTGCGTGGCGAAGGTTATGTGCTGCGGCCCGACTGAGGCCCCCTTTTTAGTCGCTGAAGGACGCCCCATGAGCATGACGCGTGAACAGGCGCCTCGGCGCCAGGGTTTGGGGGCGCCCCCGGTGATCAACCCGTCCGGCGTCGTGAAGCGGCTGCTGCCGCGCACGCTGTTCGGCCGGTCGCTATTGATCATCACCACGCCGGTGATCCTGGCTCAGGCCATCGCGACCTTCTACTTCTATGACCAGCACTGGGAACGGGTGACCAACAACCAGGCCTTCGGCGTGGCGGGCGAGATTGCCATGGTCATTGAGCAGCTGGGCCGCGACCAGACGGAGGAGGACCAGAGCGCGACCCTGGACATGGTGACCCGCACCACCGACCTGATGGTAACCTTCCGCCCGGGCGAACGGCTGCCCAACTGGCACCGCCAGCACCTGTTCGGCATCCTGGAGCACACGCTGGGCCGGGCCCTGGATGAGAAGGTTGGCCGCCCCTGGACCATAGACACCCACGTGGCCCACGAATGGTACGGCATCAACGTGCAGCTGCCCGACGGCGTGCTGCACGTCCTGTCGCCGGAGCGGCGGCTGTTCAGCTTCACCAGCTGGGTGTTCATCCTGTGGATGGCGGGTAGCTCGCTGCTGCTGTTCACCATCGCCATCATGTTCATGCGCAACCAGATCCGGCCCATCCGCCGCCTGGCCATCGCGGCGGAGGCCTTCGGCAAGGGTCGCGACACCCCCTTGTTCAAGCCGGAGGGCGCATCGGAAGTGCGGCAGGCCGCCACGGCCTTCCTGCAGATGCGGGAACGTATCCAGCGCCAGATCAGCCAGCGCACGGAGATGCTGGCCGGGGTCAGCCACGATCTGCGTACCCCCCTGACCCGCATGCGTCTGCAGCTTGCCATGCTACCCGAGGCCCAGGAGGTGGAGGAGCTGAAGGCCGACGTGGCCGAGATGGAGGGGATGATCGAGGCCTACCTGGCCTTCGCCCGGGGCGAAGGCGCCGAACCGCCCGCCCCCACCGATGTGGGCGCCTTGCTGAGCGACGTGGTGGCCAACGCCCTGCGCGAGGGCCGGTCGGTGGAATTGAGCCTGCCGGACGCCACCATCATCGTGCCGCTGCGCGCCAACGACTTCCGCCGCTGTGTCGCCAACTTGGTGGGCAACGCTGTGCGCTACGCCGGCCGCGCCTGGGTGACCCTACAGCGCCAGGGCGGCCACCTCTATGTCCTGGTTGACGATAATGGGCCCGGCATCCCGGCGGAGATGCGGGAGGAGGTTTTCCGTCCCTTCCACCGCCTGGACAGCTCCCGCAACCAGGCCACCGGCGGTGTCGGCCTGGGCCTGGGCATCGCCCGCGACATCGCCAACCGTCACGGTGGCAACGTCCTGCTGGAAGACAGCCCCCGGGGCGGCCTGCGAGCGGTGATCAGGCTGCCTGTGTAAGCAGCGGGACAGCGGAAATGAAAACGGGCGGCACCCGAAGGTGTCGCCCGTCCATTTATCAGCGCGAGGCTGGAACCAGGCTTAGTGCTTGGTCTGGGCCTTGGCGATGGCGGCCTTCACTTCCTCGATGCTTTCCTTCACGCGGTTGGACAGCACGTCGGCGGCTTCGCTGTTGGACTTGGCGATCAGCTCGGCCAGTTCCTTGACGTTGGCCAGGGCCTTCTCGAAAGCGGTCTTCACCAGCTCGGCCTGCTTGGCGACCTTGTCTTCCGGAGTGCCGGTGGACAGGAAATCGGAAACCACGGAGGAGGTCTCCTCCAGGCTCTGACGCAGGATTTCGGCCTGGCGGCGCAGGACGGCCTGGATGCCTTCCACGGCCAGCTGGTTGGCGGCCGTCACCGCCTCGATGTTCTTGCGCTGGGCGGCGACGAAGGCATCGACGTCGATGCCCGGCACTTTGTAGTCAGCCAGCGTCTTGCTGAAGTCCACCTTGGTGAACTCCGCGAACTTGGACGGGTCGAAAAACTTCGTCATGTCGAAGTCGAGGAACGGATTGGTCGCCATAGTGTTCAGATCCCTATACGGCTTGCGCCGCTGCGGTGCGGCAATTCCGGGGGGATAATGCTTGGGGTAAGCCAGCCGGTCAATCGTTTTTGTGCACCGCACAATAAACTCTTTTGGCTAGTACAGGCCGGCCAAGCACCGCCATAGGTCGAACCGGCTAAGACACCGGTGGCACCCGGTCCTTCCGCCTAGGCGACGTCCACCACCCGGGCGCCGCTCAGCCGGGCCAGCACATCGGGGGCGATGGCGAATACGGCATTGGGGGTGCCGGCCGCCGCCCAGACCGTGGGAAATGACAGCAAACGGCGGTCGAATAATGTGACAGGCGTCACCGCGTGGCCCAGCGGCGGAACGCCGCCTATGGGAAAACCCGTGGTCAACCGCACATACTCTGGATCAGCGCGCAGCAGCCGGTCGCCATTCAGCGTGTCGGCCAGGGCCTTGGCCACCAGGGCCTCGTTGATGCGGGTGGCGCCCGACGCCACCACCAGGACGGAGGCGTTTTTTTCGCGTGTGCGAAAAACGATTGACTTGGCGATTTGTGCCGCATCGCAACCAATCACCGCCGCGGCCTCCGCCGCCGTGCGGGTGGTGGCCGCGAATTCCACGACGTGGATGGGCTGGCCCAGATCGTTCAGCAGGTTCTGGATCTTCTGCGCGCTGGGGCTGAGGGGTCCGGCCATGACGCGTCAGCCCGCCAGTTCCCGCGACCGCCGGTTGGCGGCGGCGACCGCGCGGGTCATCAGCGGCGCCAGGCCTTGCCCCTCGTCCATCAACACGTCCAGCGCCGCCTGGGTGGTGCCCTTGGGGCTGGTGACGTTGATGCGCAGCTGGGTGGCCGTGGTATCCGGATTGCGGTACAGCAGCTCGCCCGCCCCCGTCACCGTGGCCCGCGCCAGGCGCAGCGCCAGGTCCGGCGGCAGGCCCACGGCGGCGCCGGCGGCGGCCATGGCCTCCACCAGGTGGAAGACATAGGCGGGGCCGCTGCCCGACACGGCGGTGACCGCGTCGATCAGCCCCTCATTCTCCACCCAGACCACCTCGCCCACGGCGCTCAGCAGCCCCTGGCACAGGTCGCGCTGGCTGGCCGAGACGGCCGGCGTGGCATAGGCGCCGGAGATGCCCCGGCCCACGGCGGCCGGCGTGTTGGGCATGGCCCGTACTAGGGCGGCGCCAGCGCCTAGTACCTTCTGGAAATAGGCGATGGTCTTGCCGGCGGCAATGGACAGGAAGACAGCGCTGCCGCCATACGCGGCGTAGGCCGGCAGCGCCTGATCCATCATCTGGGGCTTCACGGCCAGCACGACGGCGGTGGGACTGAAATCCGCCGGGATGGCGGCGGGATCGGACACCAGGACCGTCCCCTCCGGCGCGGAAGCGGCAGGGGCCACGGGGTCGACGATGACCACGCGGCGGACGGTGCCCGCCGCCTGCCAGCCGGCAAGCATGGCGCCGCCCATCTTGCCGAAGCCCACCAACAACAAATTCACAGCCGTCATCCCCGCACCCAATTTATGACATTCCAACGGAGGTCCCGGGGTGTGGGCTGTATCAAGCTTCGCCAAGCGTGTCCAGAATGGCGGCGGAAACGGCGTCCGCGGCACTTTTGCCGCCCCAGATGACGAACTGGAACGCGGGGTAGTAGCGCTCGCACTCCGCCACCGCGATTTCGACCAGATCCTCGATCTGTTCCACGCTGGCGGCCCGCGTGCCCCGCAGCAGCAGCGTCTGGCGGAACATGGGCGTGTGCTCTTCACTGCACACGTCGAAGTGGCCCAGCCACATCTTGCCGTTCACTTCGGCCAGCAGTTCGGTGACGGCGAGCTTGCGCGCCGGCGGCACCTTCATGTCGAACTGACATGAGAACTGCATGGCGCTGACTTCGTTCTGCCACACGAAAAACAGCCGGTAGTCGCACCACCGGCCGTTGATCTCGACGATCATCTCGTCTTCGCTGGCGCGCTCGAACGGCCATTCGTTGGCCGAGACGATCTCCTCGACGATATCAAGGGGATTGTGTGTGGTGCTGCTAGTCTCGACGGCAAGTGCCGACATGATACGCCCTCCTGTCGCGCGCGATGGCAAGGGACGACCCATCCCACCCGGCGCCGGACCGAAAACGTCCGATCCGCTCAAAAACAAAATCTGGTGCTGCCGGGCGTGGGAGCTACCAGGGGTACGGTGCCAGAGGACAACCGCCCTCGCAACCGTCTTCTACCCGGCCGCCGGGCCCGTTCGGTGCCCACCCCTTGTGAGCAGGGCCGGAAGCCCGGGATCCCTTGGGTTTCGGCCCAAGGCACCCCTTTCGGCCAGGGAGGTGCACGCTCAGGCCGGCTTATCCGCCTCGGCCGCGGCCTTGGCCACAACCGACTCAAGATGGGCGACGCGATCCAGCAGCGCCTGCTGCAGGACCATCAGCCGGTTGATCTCATCCTCCTGCGCGCGGGCGCGGGCCGCCATTTCCTTCACGGCCTCGAACTCGTCCCGGCGGACCATGTCCAGGCCGCTGAGAACGCGTTCCAAACGCTGGCGCACATGGCCCTCGACCTCGTTCTTCAGCCCGGCCACGGCGCCGACGGCGCCCCCGGCCACACGGGCCAAATCGTCCAGCACCTTGTTGTCCACCTGCATCGCCTCGATCCTCAAAGCAGTACCGCCGACGCCCCGGTACCGTTGCGGCGGGACCCGGAAAGCGAACGGCCATCAAGCCGCCATTATCGCGCCCCACGTTCGCACGTGCAACAGCACCTTCGAAGCGCCCTCGGGAGCGCCCCGGGGGAGCGTTACGGGGCATGCCGCAGGGCCCGGATTCCGGCCGCTGGTTGCGACCGGGGCCTGGGGCCCCTATAAAGCCGGACAGCCGAGTCCATTTCTTTCATACGGTCGGCCATGTGGGGGCGGACGCCCGCCGGGACAAGGGCGCGCCGATGTGCCCGGCACCCACCGCATGACAGGCCGGAAGAAGACGTCCACGGGGATATCCGCAGCATCATGGCCCTCGCCTTTCCCAACATCAGCCCGACGATCGTCGAGATCGGCCCCTTCGCCCTGCGCTGGTACGCGCTGGCCTACATCGTGGGGGTGACGCTGGGCTACCGCCTGGCGCTGGGCATGGCCCGGCGCGTGAACGGCCGCCCCACCCCGGCGGAGCTGGATGACTTCCTGGTCTGGGCCGTGGTCGGCGTGCTGGCCGGCGGGCGCCTCGGCTTCATCCTGTTCTATAATCTGGATTTCTACCTGCAACATCCGCTGGACATGCTGAAGGTCTGGAACGGCGGCATGTCCTTCCACGGTGGCATGACGGGCGTGGCCCTGGCCGTGCTGCTGTTTGCACGGCGGCGCGGCTTCAACCCGCTGTTCCTGGGGGACCTGGCCGCCGTGGCCGCCCCCATCGGCCTATTCCTGGGTCGCCTGGCCAATTTCGTGAACGGGGAACTGTGGGGCCGTCCCACCGACGTGCCCTGGGGCATGATCTTCCCCCATGCCGACGACCTGCCCCGCCACCCCAGCCAGCTGTATGAGGCGGGGCTGGAGGGCATCGTGCTGTTCACCGCGCTGTTCCTGCTGTCACGCATCCCGTCGGTCCGGGACCGCACCGGCACGCTGACCGGCGCGTTCCTCATCGGCTACGCCCTGTGCCGCATCACCGCCGAATTCTTCCGCGAGCCCGACGTGCAGGTCGGCTTCCTGCTGGGCGGCGGCGTCACCATGGGCCAGATCCTGTCGGTGCCCATGCTGCTGATCGGCGTGATCCTGGTCGCCCTGGCCCGCCGGCGCGTGCCGGCAGCGGCCTGATGTCCGGCGCGACCCCGGCCACCGCGGCGCCGGCGACCCTGGCTGAACACCTGATTCGCCGCATCGGCGGCGAAGGCCCCCTACGCCTGTCCACCTTCATGGCCGAGGCGCTGGGCCATCCCACGCTGGGCTATTACACCACCCGCGACCCGCTGGGCGCCGCTGGCGACTTCACCACCGCGCCTGAGATCAGCCAGATGTTCGGGGAACTGCTGGGCCTGTGGTGCGCGC
This sequence comes from Nitrospirillum amazonense, assembly GCF_007828035.1. GTDB lineage: Bacteria > Pseudomonadota > Alphaproteobacteria > Azospirillales > Azospirillaceae > Nitrospirillum > Nitrospirillum amazonense. Next base: position 88,585 of record NZ_VITV01000012.1, read on the forward strand.
AAGCGTGGCTGACCCTGGGCTCCCCCACGCCTCTGCATCTGGTGGAGCTGGGCCCCGGGCGCGGCACGCTGATGGCCGACGCGCTGCGCGCCATGGCCCGGGTTCCCGGCCTGACCCAGGCCCTGCGCGTCCACATGGTGGAGACCAGCCCGTCCTTGCGCGCACGGCAGCGTGCGACGCTGGCAGCCCTGCCCACCGCCGCACAGCCGCCCCAACCCATCGCCTGGGCCGACAGCCTGGAGGCGGTGCCCGACGGGCCGATGCTGCTGCTGGCCAACGAATTCTTCGACGCCCTGCCCATCCGCCAGATGCAGAGGACGGCGCGCGGCTGGGCCGAGCGCTGCGTCACCTGGCTTGAACCGGAAAGCCGTTTCGCCTGGACGCTGGACGCCAGCGGCGGCGCCGAACTGCTGGTGCCGCCTGAGCTTCGGGACGCGCCCCTGGGCGCGGTGGTGGAGCTGTGCCCCGCCGCGCTGACCGTGGCGGGGGAGATCGGGCGCCGCCTGGCCACCTACCCGGGCGCCGCGCTGGTGGTGGACTATGGCTATGACGCGCCGCCCCTGGGCGACACGCTGCAGGCGGTGCGCAGCCACGCCTACGCCCCCGTGCTGGACGCCCCTGGCCAAGCCGATCTGACCGCCCATGTGGATTTCCGCACCCTGGCCGCAACGGCGGTGGCGGTCGGCGCCCAGTCCCATGGCATCGTCGGACAGGGAGTCTTGCTGCACCGTCTGGGCATCCAGCAGCGCGCCGCCACCTTGAAACGGGGCGCCATGCCCCCGCAGGCCCGTGTCATCGACCTGGCGCTGGACCGCCTGACCGCCCCCGACCAGATGGGCCGCCTGTTCAAGGCCCTGGCCCTGACCAGCCCGGGCGCGCCGCCGCCCGCCGGCTTCGAACCCAGCGAAGGCTGATCCATGACACCGTCACCCCCCGCCGCCCCGATCCCTGAAGACCGCCCCTACCTGACCTTGGACGCCCTGGACCTGCCCGGCGTGCGCCATGGCTATTTCACCCGGCGTGGCGGTGTCTCCACTGGGCTCTATGCCGGGCGCAATGTTGGCTTCGGCTCCAACGACGCAGCGGCCGCGGTGGCGGAAAATCGGGCGCGGTGCGCCGCCGACCTGGGCCTGCCGGCGGACAGCCTGGTCACCGTCTACCAGATGCACAGCCCCACGGTGGTGACGGTAGAGCACCCCTGGGCACGGGATGACGCGCCCCAGGCCGATGCCATGGTCACCCGCCGGCGGGGCATCGCCCTGGGCATCCTGACGGCGGATTGCGTGCCCGTTCTGTTTGCTGATTCGACCGCCGGGGTGATCGGCGCCGCCCATGCCGGCTGGAAGGGCGCCTTCACCGGCGTGCTGGAGGCCACGGTGCGGGCCATGGCGGATCTGGGCGCCGATCCCGCCCGCATCGTCGCCGGCGTCGGCCCGCATATCGGCGCCGCCTCTTATGAAGTGGGGCCTGAGTTCGAGGCCCGTTTCCTGGAGGACGACGCCGGCAACGCCCGCTTCTTCCATGCCGGCCAGCGGGCGGACCACCCCCTGTTCGACATCGGGGCCTACGTCGGGCACCGGCTGTCCGGATGCGGCTTGGCCAGCGTGGCGCATACTGGTCATGATACGGTTGAGCGGGAGGATCTGTTCTTCAGCTACCGGCGGTCCACCCTGCGGTGCGAGGTTGATTATGGCCGCCATATCAGCGTCATAGCCCTGGAATCTTTCCCTTGAGACCGTCCCCGGCGGGGGTCCGGCCACCTATTATCAGCGCATGCCCCCCGTGCCCAGACAGCGGGGGGCGGCGGTTTACAGCCTAGGCCTTGCTTGATATGGTCCGCGCGCCTTTATGAAGGTATGAAGACGCCCCGGCGTCGCCCACTTCCTATTATTAAGAGCGACCCCATGAAGCTCATCGCCGGCAACAGCAATCGCCCGCTTGCCGAGGCCATTTCGGTCTGCCTGAAGGTTCCGCTGACGAAGGCCAGCATCCGGCGCTTCAGCGACATGGAAGTCTTCGTGGAAATTCTGGAGAACGTCCGCGGCGAGGACGTGTTCGTCATCCAGTCCACCTCTTATCCCGCCAACGACAACCTGATGGAATTGCTGGTCACCATCGACGCCCTGCGTCGCGGCTCGGCCCGGCGCATCACGGCTGTGCTGCCCTATTACGGCTATGCCCGCCAGGACCGCAAGACGGGTCCCCGCACCCCCATCTCGGCCAAGCTGGTCGCCAACCTAATCACCACCGCCGGTGCCAACCGCGTGCTGACCATGGATTTGCACGCCGGCCAGATTCAGGGCTTCTTCGATATCCCCACCGACAACCTGGTGGCCGCCCCGGTGTTCGTGCAGGACATCGAGGCCACCATGGGCCGTGACAACCTGATGATCGTGTCGCCGGACGTGGGCGGCGTGGTGCGCGCCCGCGCCATCGCCAAGCGGCTGGACGCCGACCTGGCCATCATCGACAAGCGGCGTGAGCGCGCCGGCGTGTCGGAGGTGATGAACGTCATCGGTGACGTCAGCGGCCGCGACTGCATCCTGGTCGACGACATCGTGGACAGCGCCGGCACCCTGTGCAACGCCGCGGTTGCCCTGAAGGAGCGGGGCGCCAAGTCGGTGCGCGCCTACGTCACCCATGGCGTGCTGTCGGGCGGCGCCGTCGCCCGCGTGGCCCAGTCCCCGCTGGAGGCACTGATCACCACCGACAGCATCCAGGCGACCGAGGCCGTCCGCGTCTCGCGCAACGTGCGCCACCTGACCGTCGCCCCCCTGATCGCCGAGGCCATCGAGCGCATCAGCAACGAGAAGTCGGTGTCTTCCCTGTTCGACTGAACCTACGGTCAGCCGCGCCGGCCTGTTCGACTGAACCTTCCCTCGACCAATGCCAAGTGCCTCGAAGGCGGCCTCATGGCCGCCTTCGTGACTCTATGGCTTGACTCCGGGCCGTCGCGCGCATACACCCGCGCATTCCGACCGCGTCAGCACCCCTGGAGGCTGGCGCATTTTCTTAAGGAGAGTACCAATGACCCAGATTATCGCGCTCGCCGCCGAGGCGCGGAACGGGGCAGGCAAGGGGACCGCCCGTCAGACCCGCCGCGATGGCCGCATCCCTGCCGTGATTTACGGCAACAAGGAAAAGCCGGTGACGATCTCCCTGGAGGCGGTCACCTTCACCCGCGTGCTGCACAAGCCGGGCTTTTTCACGCACCTGTACGACGTGACCGTCGACGGCGTGACCACCCGCACCCTGCCGCGCGACGTCCAGTTCGACCCGGTGACCGACCGTCCCCTGCACGTCGACTTCCTGCGCGTCAGCGACACCACCGAAATCGTGGTGAAGGTTCCGGTGGAGTTCACCGGCCATGACGCCAGCCCCGGCCTGAAGCGTGGCGGCGTGCTGAACATCGTCCGCCACGAGGTGGAGATGCACGTCCGCGCCAACGACATTCCGGAACACCTGACCGTGTCCCTGGAAGGCTTCGACGTGGGTGCCTCGATCCACATCAGCGCCGTGAAGCTGCCGGAAGGCGCCCGCCTGGTCGTCACCGACCGCGACTTCACCGTCGCCACCATCGCCGCTCCCTCGGGCCTGAAGTCCGAAGAGAACGCGGCGGCGGCTGCCGAGGCCTGATAGACGATGCGGCTGGTGGTCGGTCTGGGCAACCCTGGCCCGGAATATGCGCACCACCGGCACAACGTCGGCTTCATGGCGGTGGACGAGATCGCCCAACGCCATCGGTTCGGCCCCTGGAAGAAGCGCTTCCAGGGGCTGATCACCGAGGGGCAGATCGGCCCCGAAAAGATCTACCTTCTGAAACCGCAGACTTTCATGAACCTGTCCGGCCAATCGGTCGGGGAGGCGATGCGGTTCTACAAGATGACGCCCGACCAAGTCATCGTCCTGCATGACGAACTGGACCTGCCCCCGGGCAAGCTGCGCGCCAAGAAGGGCGGCGGCCACGGCGGGCACAACGGCCTGCGCTCCATCGACGACCATATCGGCAAGGATTACTGGCGCGTGCGCCTGGGCATCGGCCATCCGGGGGACAAGAACCTGGTGCACGGCTGGGTGCTGTCCAACTTCGCCAAGGCCGAGCAGACCTGGCTGGTCCCCTTCCTGGACGCGGTCGTGGGCGATTTCAGCCTGATGACCGAGGGTGAGCCTGAGAAGTTCCAGAGCCGCGTCGCCCTGGTCACGCAACCGCCCAAGCCGGCCAAGCCCCCTGCCGCCGACAAGGCGCCCAAGGCCTGAGCAAAGGCACCCTGGCCGCACGAAGCGCCGACGTCACCCCTGATTTCCGAATAATACTATAGCGGCACGAGATGTTGACTCGTACCGGTGTAGCCCGCGACTGCGGGCGCCGGAGCGAGTACCGTAGGGCGCAGCGAGGAAGCCAAGGGGCGGATGCCCAGCCGGCGTTTGAGGGCATTTGAGCGGTCACGATCAAATGCCACGCGTATAAGCCGCCTCAGGCGAAAATGTCCAGCAGGCGCTTGCTGTTGTCGTCCACCGTCTGGGCGACCTTGGTCAGGGCCTTGAAGGTCAGGGCGTCGCTGCTGAGGCTGACCACGTCGGTGGGATTGATGTCCCCGCCCTTGGACGCCGTGATGGCCGTGGCGTCCCGGTCCACGCGCGCGCTGCTGGACTGCAGGCCGGCGGCCACGGTGGCGTAGGGGTTGGGGGCGGAGATGCTGGTCATGTCCCCGAATATAGCATCGCCACCGGCCCTGGCACAGGGGCCGCGTCGGAAAGGCGCGGAGCTCAGCTTTGCGGCGGCACCACCAGCACGGTGACGGCGGCCGCCGGGCTGTTGGACAGTTGCAACCGATAGGTGCCGGCGGCCAGACCAAAATCCACCACCTTGTGAATGCCGGAGCAGTTGGGGCCGTGCTTGTGGCTGGTGCTGTCCAGCGACTTGCCGTCCGCCACCACGTCGATCCAAGCTGCCCCATCGATGGCGATGCGGTAGGGACCTGCGGCGGGCACGGTGAAGGCCACGGTGCCGGCGTAGGTCTTCTCCCCCGCCGGCTTGGGTGGGGTGACGGCCAGGGTCACGCCTTCCTTGGTCACCAGAGTCACTCGCGCCGGCGTTCCGGGGGTCAGGGCGGGGGCGACGCCCGGGGCGGTCGCGGCCGTCACCGGCACCGCCGCCAGTCCCCAAGCCTTGAGGTCGGCTGGCCATTCCACCGCGACACCTTTGCAGGAGGGGTCGGCCGGGCCACCCATCTGGGCCCAGGCCGGCGCCGCCAGCGCCATCATCACCGCTACCACCCCGATCGCAGTTCTCCACAGCATGACCGATCCCTTCCCTGACGCGCCGCTATATTCAATCTGATATAGCGCCCGTGTGTCCCCGCCTGACAAGGAAATCGCGCGGCGGCCCGCAGCGGCAAGTCAGCGCGACCACTAAAATTGACCGCCAACCGGCCCTATACTCGCCCCAATCACAACCCTTAGTAAGAGGGCGGCCGATGGGGGCCGGTGATGGACAGGATGGGGATATCCTTGAAAGCCATACTTTATGGGCGGGCGGTGCTGATCGCCCTGGCCTTGGGGTGCGCCGGCGCAGCCGGTGCCCAAACGACGGGGCAGCCAGCGGTGGATCAAGCAGCGACGGCACATACCGAACCCCCGGCGGAAGCGGTGCCGGAAATGGTAGTGACCTCGCGGGAGCAGTTCGGCAAGACCTCTTACGCCAAGCTGGCGGAGGCCCTGAAGGTGCTGGACCGCATGGAGGGCGCCAGCGGCCGGCACCTGCGCATGATCTTCAAGGTGCAACTGGACAAGGACAAGTCCGGCCCGCTGCCTATCCAGCTATGGGCCGTCTACAACGGCAAGGAGGAGGCCATCGAATCCACGCCCGACGGCTATTTCTACATTCCCTACCGCGCCGACTGGGAAGCCGCCGACGCCAAGCTGGTCAGCAATCAGGCCAAGGGGTCGCTGCGCGCCACGGTGATGCTGGAGGTGCTGTCCGACGGGAAGCAGCCCATCGCCTACAGCGAATTGCGCCAAGGCGCCAAGGTGTTGGATCAGGCGATCGAGGAATTCGTGGGGCCGGTCATGGGCTTCTTCGTCCCCAGCATCGACGAACTGGATTTCAGTTGCGAACCGGACGCCCACTGCCAGGTCCATGCCGCCCTCGATGCAGGGGAAGCGCTGGAAGCCGACGACAAGGGACGGCCCATTCTGGAATTCGGCCGCAAGCTGGACCGGCGCAATCCCACCCTGCAGCTCAGCGCCACGGCGGAGGATGGCACCCCCACCCGTCTCTACGCCCTGCCCCAGCTGCATGTGTTCTGACGGCAAAAGGGCGGGGCCAGCGGCATCACCGCCGGCCCCGCCCCTTTCGGCGTCGTTACGCCCTCAAGATCACGTCCCTGGGGGCATGCCCTTTAGGCGGCGCGCACGCGGCTGATGAAGCTGCCCACCTCCGTGCGCAGGATGTCGGAGCTGCGGCCCAGGCCGCTGGCCGCCGCCAACACCAGGGACGCGGCCTGTCCCGCCTCGGCGGACGCCACGGTGACACCGGCGATGCTGCGCGACACGTCCTGGGTGCCGTGGGCCGCCTGGTCGACGTTGCGGGCGATCTCTTGCGTCGCGGCGCTCTGCTCCTCCACCGCCGAGGCGATGGCGCTGGAGATCTGGCTCAACTCGTCGATCACCGCGCCGATGCCCTCGATCGCGCCCACCGCCTGCCGGGTGGAGGCCTGGACCTCCGCGATTTGGGCGACGATTTCGTCAGTGGCCTTGGCGGTCTGGGTCGCCAAGGTCTTGACCTCGCCCGCCACGACCGCGAAGCCCCGGCCGGCGTCACCCGCCCGCGCCGCCTCGATGGTGGCGTTGAGGGCCAGCAGGTTGGTCTGGCTGGCGATATTGCTGATCAGTTCGATGACCCGGCCGATGCGTTCGGCGTTGGAGGCCAGGCCGCGCACCATGTCGTTGGCCAGCCGCGCCCGCTCCACGGCGCTGCTGGATACCTCGCTGGAGAGCCCCACCCGCTGGCTGATCTCGCCGATGGAGGAGGAAAGCTGGTCGGCGGCCGCGGACACCGTCTGGACATTGGCTGTGGTCTGGTCCGCCGCCGCCGCCACGGTGGTGGCCTGGCGGTTGGTCTCCTCGGCGATGGACGACATGGCGCTGGCGGTGGACGACAGCTGCTCGGCGGCGGAAGAAACCGCCTGGACCACCCCGGCCACCTTGGCATCGAACAGGTCGGCCAACTCGTCCATGGCCTTCTTCTTTTCCGCGGCGACGCGCTGCTCCTGTTCCTTGGCCGCGGCCTCCATTTCCCGCGTGCGCAAGATGTTGGTCCTGAACACCTGCATGGTCTCCGCAACCGCCCCCAGTTCATCCTTGCGGCCGATGCCGAAGACGGTGAAGCCAACATCACCGGCCGCCAGGCGCTGCAGGCACTCCACGGTGGCGGCGATGGGGCGGGCCACGCCGACATGACCGATGAACAGGCCCAGGGCGACGCCCAAAAGGGTGCCGGCGGCCGTGCCGATCAGCATGGTACGCTTGGCGCCGTCCGCCATGACCTGGCCCCGGTGCGCCATGTCCGTACCCGCCTTATCATAATGATCCGCCAGCGCCCGGATCCGCTGCTGCAGCTGATCGACCAGGGTCCGGCCTTCCTTGACCGAGGTGATGAGGGCCATCTGGTCCGCCGTCGGCGCCACCCCGCCCAGGGCGCGCGCCTTCTGCATCGTCGTTTCCAGGCTGGTCATAAAGGCGGCATAACCGTCGGCGACCCCGCGCAGCATTTCCTGTTCCTGGGGATCAGCGCTGGACCGCAGGTCATCCAGGCTGCGTTCGAAAAGGGCACGGCTTTCAGCCACCGACTTTTCCACCGTCGCCATCGATTCCTGCGACGCGTCGAGGCCCATCCGGTATTGAGAGCGGTTGAGAGCCAACAGGGTATTGTTCATGCGAGAGGCCCGCAGGGCCTGGCCATCCGCATCGTCGATGTCCTGCCCTGCCATGCCCAGGGTAACGGCGCTGTGGTACCCGGTGTAACCGACATAAATCAAGATGGCGGACAACAAGCCAACGATTATCAATATCTTATGGACAATACGAATGTTCGATAAAGACATGAAATCCCCCTCGGATCACAAGTGCGACACGAAATGTCAACGCTGGGGAATTTTCTGTCCTTGCTCACTTAAGATAAGATTAATACCGGAGAACAATTCGATATTTAATACATCTGTAGTCAAATGGGCGCATTTACATCCGGTTAATACTCAATTTTATTGATTAACTCTGGGATCATTTATTTAGAATCATCTCCAAATCGCGCACAAGGGCGGACGGGGCGCGGAGCCCCGTCCACGGCAATCAGAAGCCGTTGTTCTTGGCGACCTTGGCGTACCAGAGGCCGCTGTCCTTGATGGTCCGCTTCTGGCCGTTCTTGTAATCGACGTAGGTCAGGCCGAAGCGCTGGGTATAGCCCTGGGCCCATTCGAAATTGTCCATCAGGCTCCAGGCGTGATAGGCGCGCACCGGCGCACCGTCCTGGATGGCGCGGGACAGGGCCGCGAAATAAGCCTTCATGTACGCGATGCGCTTTTCATCCTTCACATGGCCGTCGACCAGCGGCGTGTTGTAGGCGGCCCCACTTTCCGTGATCTCGATGGGGCGGTTGCCGATGGCCTTGGCCATGCGCACCAGCGTGTCGTGGAAGCCATCGGGATCGATGTCCCAGCCGATGTCGGTCTTGGCGTGCGGGCCCTCACCCCATTCGTGCGACGTGTTCAGGCCGGGGACGCCGTTGCCCTCGGGTTTATCCGCCACCACCCAGCGGGTGTAGTAATTCAAGCCCACCATGTCGTAGTCGGCGCGCATGATCTTCTCATCGCCCGGCTGGAAGCCCAGCAAGGCATCGCGCTGGTCGGCCGGCAGCACGTCGGGGTAGGTGCCCTCCAGCACCGGCTGCAGGAACCACAGATTCAGGAAGCGGTGGTAGCGTTCGGCCGCGGCCTTGTCGGCCTCGCTGTCGGTGCGCGGCACCATGTTGGCCACGTCGCAGACGCTGCCCACCTGGAACTTGGGATTGATGGCCTTCATGGCGCGGAAGGCCTTGCCCTGGCTGAGGTTCACCACGTGGGTGGCCTTCAGCATCTGCAGCGGGTCCTTGTGGCCCGGGGCGAACATGCCCTCCCAATAGCCGAGGTGGGTAAAGGTTTTGGGCTCGTTCAGGATGGCCCAATGGTTGATGCGGTCGCCCAAGGCGCGGCCGACGATGTCGGCGTATTCCGCCAGACGGTCTGACGTGTCGCGGTTGGTCCAACCGCCTTCATCGTCCAGGGCTTGCGGCAGGTCCCAGTGGTACAGCGTGACCAGGGGGCGGGCCCCCGCCTCCAGCACGGCGTCGGTCAGGCGCTTGTAATAGTCCAGGCCGGCCTGGTTGACCGCCCCCTTGCCCAGCGGCTGCACCCGCGACCAGGCGATGGAATAGCGATAGCTCTTCAGGTTCATCTGCCGGATGAGGGCCGCGTCTTCCTTGTACTTGTGATAGCTGTCGCAGGCCACGTCGCCGGTGTCGTCGTTCTTGATGCGGCCCAGGCCCTTCTGGTGGGTAAACGTGTCCCAGATGGACGGCCCCTTGCCGTCGGCGTTCCAGCCGCCCTCGACCTGATAGGCGGCGGTAGCCGCGCCCCACAGGAAGTCCTTCGGGAACACGACTTGGCCCGCCTTCGTGGCGGCCAGCGCGGACCGCCAGGTCGCGGCCGTCCCCCCCAGGGCGCCCACACCGGCCAGGGCGGCGGCGCCCTGCAAAAGGGTGCGACGATTCATCATGCTTTCAACACTCCGTTCCTTGGTAGCGCCTCATCCCCACGGAGCCCGCCGCGAACGCTCATCCCACGGCAAGATCCGGTATCGGCTGTACGGCAAGGCCAGGGCGCGCCGGCGTGATCGATCCGGCCGATAAAACGGCCTGGAAACGGTGCCAGCCTTGGTTTTTGTCATGCCCTTCCTCCCAGGACGACTTTTACCCCATCCCGGACAACGCTGTCACACGTCATGTGACCGCTACCGCGCCGGATTCTCATCGCCACCCTCGGCTTACCCGATAGGGTCAAATTTCACACTTTTGTGATGGTGATTTATTGGGAGATGCATGGCACCGTTGTGAAAGACGTGCCTGCCCCGCACGGCGTGAAGGTTGTACACGCTCCGGGGCTTATGCATTAATCTCGCGTCTCGAATTTGGGGAAAGGCCGCTCATGACCCGACCGGGTTCGTCTCACGTCGACTTATCCCTTTCGGGCGGGGTAGCCTCGTGACGGCCGCCGCGTCGACCACGGCGACCAAGCCTGCCAGGCGGGGGTGGGCCTTCCTGGCCCCGACCATCCTGCCCGGCTTTGGCACCGCCTTCGGCTTCACCCTGGCCTATCTCTGCCTGATCGTCCTGATCCCCCTGGGCCACATGGCCCTGCGGGCGGCGGACGTGGGTTGGGACCGGTTCTGGGCCATTACCCTGGCCCCCCGGGTGCTGCACGCCTTCTATATCAGCTTCGGCTGCGCGCTGGCGGCCGCCCTGATCAACGCCGTGTTCGGCCTGGTGGTGGCGTGGGTGCTGGTGCGGTACCGCTTTCCCGGCCGACGCCTCATCGACGCCATGGTCGACCTGCCCTTCGCCCTGCCCACCTCCGTCGCCGGCATCGCGCTGACGGCCATCTATGCCCCGAACGGCTGGATCGGGGCCCTGGCCAAGGCGGCCGGGTTCAAGATCGCCTTCACCCCGCTGGGTATCGTCATCGCCCTGGTGTTCGTGGGCATGCCCTTCATCGTGCGCACGGTGGAACCGGTGCTGCAGGATCTGGACGCCGAGGTGGAGGAAGCCGCCGCCTCGCTGGGCGCCACGCGCTGGCAGACCTTCACCAAGGTGCTGTTGCCCGCCATCCTGCCGGCGCTGATCACCGGCGTGGCGCTGGCCTTCGCCCGCGGCGTGGGGGAGTATGGCTCCGTCATCTTCATCGCCGGCAACATCCCGGCGGTGTCGGAGATCGTGCCCCTGCTGATCGTCGCCCGGCTGGAGCAATACGATTATGCCGGCGCCACCGTCATCGCCACGGCCATGATGGGGGTTTCCTTCCTCATGCTGCTGGGCATCAATTTCCTGCAGCGCTGGACCCGGTCGCGTCATGCCCGCTGATCCACATTCCCGCCGCCCCGCCGTGGGCGAGGGCCCGCTCACGCGCCTGGCGCTTATCGGCCTGGCCATCCTGTTCCTGGCGGCCTTCCTGGCCCTGCCGCTGGTGGCGGTGTTCAGCCAGGCCCTGGCCAAGGGTGTCGGCGCCTTCCTCAAGAGCCTGACCGATCCCGACGCCCTGTCGGCCATCCGGCTGACCCTGACGGTGGCCGCCATCGCCGTGCCGCTGAACCTGGTGTTCGGCGTGGCCGCCAGCTGGGCCATCGCCAAATTCAATTTCCGGGGCAAGAGCCTGCTGCTGGCCCTGATCGACCTCCCCTTCTCCGTCTCGCCCGTCATTTCCGGCCTGGTCTATGTGCTGCTGTTCGGCCTGCATGGCAGCTTCGGCCCCTGGCTGCGCGACCACGGGGTGCAGATCATCTTCGCGGTGCCGGGCGTGGTCATGGCCACCGTCTTCGTCACCTTCCCCTTCGTGGCGCGCGAGCTGATCCCGCTGATGCAGGAACAGGGCGTGGAGGATGAGGAGGCCGCGATCGTGCTGGGCGCCAGCGGCTGGCAGACCTTCCGCCTGGTGACCCTGCCCAACATCCGCTGGGGTCTGCTGTACGGCGTGCTGCTTTGCAACGCCCGCGCCATGGGCGAATTCGGGGCGGTGTCCGTCGTTTCCGGCCACATCCGGGGCAAGACCAACACCATGCCCTTGCATGTCGAGATTCTGTACAACGAATACAACTTCGTGGCCGCCTTCGCGGTGGCCTCGCTGCTGGCGCTGCTGGCGCTGGTGACCCTGGCGGCCAAGGCGGCCCTGGAATGGCGCTTCGCCGACCAGATCGCCGCCGCCAAACGGTGAGACCAGACCGGTGAGAGTAGCAGCGACGATGACGATCAAGCAAACGGGCGGCGCGCATGGCCATTGAAATCCGCAACGTGGAAAAGACCTTCGGCGCCTTCACCGCCTTGGGCGGCGTCAGCCTGGACGTGCGCTCGGGCGAGCTCTTGGCCCTGCTGGGGCCCAGCGGTTCCGGCAAGACCACCCTGCTGCGCATCATCGCCGGCCTGGACCATGCCGACGCCGGCGAGGTCAGCTTCGACGGGCAGGACACCCGCGACCGCGCGGCGCGGGACCGCAAGGTGGGCTTCGTCTTCCAGCACTACGCCCTGTTCCGGCACATGACCGTCTTCGACAACGTGGCCTTCGGCCTGCGCGTCAAGAAGAAGGCGGAGCGGCCGGCGGAGATGGACATCCGCCGCCGCGTGGACCAGCTGCTGACCATGGTGCAGCTGTCGCACCTGGCCACCCGCTACCCCAGCCAGCTGTCCGGCGGCCAGCGCCAGCGCGTGGCCCTGGCCCGGGCGCTGGCCATCGAGCCCAAGGTGCTGCTGTTGGACGAGCCCTTTGGCGCCCTGGACGCCAAGGTGCGCAAGGATCTGCGCAAGTGGCTGCGCCATCTGCACGACGACATGCACATCACCTCCATCTTCGTGACCCACGACCAGGAAGAGGCGTTGGAACTGGCGGACCGCGTGGTGGTCATGAACCACGGCCAGATCATCCAGGTGGGCACCCCGGCGGAGGTGTACGACCACCCCGCCGACAGCTTCGTCTTCGACTTCCTGGGCGGCGTGAATCGCCTGAACGGCGTCATCGAGGCGGGCGTGGCGCGCCTGGACGGCAAGGCTGTGCGGGTGGATGGCGCCGTCGGCGCGGACGGCCCGGCCGTCATCTATGTACGCCCCCACCAGGTGGAGCTGGGCGTGGCCCCGGCCGAGGGCGTGCCGGAGGGCAAATGGAGTGCCCGGGTCAGCAGCCTGCACGCCGCCGGCCCCGTGGCCCGGCTGGAGCTGGACCTGGCCGGCCGCGCGCTGGAAGCACAGCTGTCCCGCGACCGGCTGAGCGATCTGGCGCTGGAGGTGGGCAGCTGGTGTACTGTGGACTTCCGTCACGCCCGGGTGTTCCCCGCTAAAAGCTAGGGCTGGGGCGTGACGGCGTAACGGATCAGGGCGTGCGAATCATGGACGGGCAGACGGTCGACCTCACGGCATTGATGCAGGATATCGGACAGCGGGCGCGCGCCGCCAGCGCCGACCTTGCCGTGACCACACCGGAGCAGCGCGTCGCGGGCCTGCGCGCCGCCGCGGCCGCCCTGCGCGCCGACGCCGCCACCATCCTGGACGCCAACGCCCGCGACATGGCGGCCGGCCAGGCCAAGGGGCTGACCCCCGCCCTGCTGGACCGCCTGCGCCTGGACGAGGGCCGGCTGGAGGCTATGGCCAGGGGCTTGGAGGAGGTGGCCGACCTGCCCGACCCCCTGGGCGCCGTCATGGCCGACTGGACCCGGCCCAACGGCCTGCGCATCCAGCGGGTGCGGGTGCCGCTGGGCGTCATCGGCATCATCTATGAAAGCCGGCCCAACGTGACCGCCGATGCCGGCGGCCTGTGCGTGAAGTCCGGCAACGCCGCCATCCTGCGCGGCGGCTCGGAAAGCCTGCACTCATCATCCACCATCGTCGCGGCCATGCGCCGGGGCCTGGTGGAAGGCGGCCTGCCCGCCGACGCCGTGCAGCTGGTGCCCACCACCGACCGCGCCGCCGTGGGCATCCTGCTGACCATGACCGATTTCGTCGATGTCATCATCCCCCGTGGCGGCAAGTCCCTGACGGCGCGGGTGGCGGCGGAATCGCGCGTGCCGGTCATCAAGCACCTGGACGGCATCTGCCACGTCTACCTGGACCGGGCGGCCGATCCGGCCAAGGGCCGCGCCATCGCCCTCAACGCCAAGATGCGCCGCACCGGCATTTGCGGCGCCATGGAGACGCTGCTGGTTCACCGCGACGTGGCGGCCACCCAGCTGCCCGCCCTGATCGAGGATCTGGTCGGTGCCGGCTGCGAGGTGCGGGGCGACGCCACCGTGCAGGCGCTGGACGCCCGCGTGCTGCCGGCCGACGACGCCGACTGGGATACGGAATATCTGGACGCGATCCTGTCGGTGAAGGTGGTGGACGGCGTGGATGAGGCCATCGCCCACGTCGAGCGCCACGGCAGCCACCATACCGACAGTATCGTGACCGAGGATGCCGCCACGGCAGAGTATTTCCTGGCCCGTGTCGACAGCGGCATCGTGCTGTGGAACGCCTCCACCCAGTTCGCCGATGGCGGGGAGTTCGGCTTCGGCGCCGAGATCGGCATTTCCACCGGCAAGCTGCACGCCCGCGGCCCGGTGGGTGCCGAACAGCTGACCAGCTACAAATACGTCGTGCGCGGCGACGGCCAGACGCGCCCGTAAGCGACCGGCCGGCGTCTCCCCCATGTCAACCTCCCACCACGGCCGCTATTGGATTCGCCCGCGGCCGCTGACCGGGGCCAGTTGGGCCGGCCGGCGCATCGGCATCCTGGGCGGGTCCTTCAACCCCGCCCACGCCGGCCACCGCCACGTCAGCCAATGGATGCTGCGCCGCCTGAACCTGGACCAGGTGTGGTGGCTGGTCAGCCCGCAGAACCCGCTGAAGCAGACGCACGGCATGGCCACGCTGGACGCCCGGCTGGATGCCGCCCGCGCCGCCGCCCGCGATCCCCGCATCCTGGTGACGGATCTGGAGACACAGCTGGGCACCCGCTACACCGTGGACACGCTGGAGGCCCTGCGCCGCCGCTATCCCCGCACCCGCTTCGTCTGGATCATGGGCGCCGACAACCTGCTGCAGATTCCGCGCTGGCGGGGATGGACGCGCATCCTGGGCCGCATGCCGGTTGCCGTGTTTCCGCGCCGCCCCTATTCCCTAAAGGCGCTTGTCGGCAAGGCCGCGCGGCGTTATCTCCGCAATCGGGTTCCTCCACGGGACGCGGGCGGGCTGCCGGCACGATCGGCACCGGCCTGGACCTTCCTGGACGGGCCGCTGCATCCCGCCTCCGCCACCGAAATCCGGCGGAAGGGGTGGTGGGCCGGCCGGTGACGGGAAAAGCGGACTGCTAGGACTAATCCCGTAGGCAAGCGCGCCCCGTGCGGCTTGCCCACGGACATCATCGGACTATCATCAGGGTGCGGGCCGGCCATGCCGGATCCTCAGCGCCCTTTTTTGCTTAGAGGTAACGATCATTTCCACCATCGCCCATTTCCCGACGCCGACCGCTGGGCGGACGGCGCCCCAGCCGCTTCCGGACATGGCGGCCCCCGACTTCCCCGAGCAGCTGCGCGACCTGATCGTCGCCAGTGTGGAGGATGACAAGGCCGAAGGCACCGTGGTGCTCGACCTCAAGGGCAAGTCCACCCTGGCCGACTACATCGTCATCACCTCGGGCCGTTCCGCCCGGCAGGTGGATGCCATGGCCGGCCACCTGCTGTCCAAGCTGAAGGAAGTCGGCCTGGTCGGTCTCGACGCCGAAGGCACGCCCCAGTGCGACTGGGTGCTGATCGACGCCGGCGACGTGCTGGTCCACCTGTTCCGTCCCGAGGTCCGCGCCTTCTACAACCTGGAAAAGATGTGGGGCGTGGAACTGCCGCCCGACTTCGCCGGATTCGGCGCGCCCGCCGGCGACTTTTTGTCTGTTTAAGTAAGAACGTCGGCGGGACCGGGCCCATGCGCGTTTGGCTGATCGCCGTCGGCCGCAGCCGGCCGGGCCCCGCCCGCGACCTGTTCGAAGAGTACAAGGGCCGCATCACCTGGCCCTTCACCCTGCGCGAGGTCGAGTGCCGCAAGCGGGTGGAGGGCGATGAGCTGAAGCGGCTGGAGGCCCAGCTGCTGCTGGAGGCCATTCCCCCGAGCGCCACCCTGGTGGCCCTGGACGAACGCGGCAAGGCCCTGCCCAGCGAGGCCTTCGCCCGCCAGGTCGGCACCTGGCGCGACGCCGGCGTGGCCGACCTCGCCTTCGTCATCGGCGGCGCCGATGGCCTGGCCGAAGAGGTGCGCCGCCGCGCCAGCCTGCTCATCGCCTTCGGCCCCATGACCTGGCCGCACATGATGGTGCGCGGCATGCTGGCCGAACAGCTCTATCGCGCCCAGCAAATCCTGGCGGGACATCCCTACCACCGGGTGTGAGCGTGCCGCGCTTGCGGTGCGTCAATGCACGCGCCGTCCCCTTTGGCCATTCTTCCCCAGCGTGTGCGACCGCCCGGTGAGGGCGACCGGAAATGGAGGGGACCATGGCCGTGCTGATCGCCTTTTACTCGCTGACTGGAACAACCCGCACCGTGGTGGCGGAGTTGGCCCGGCACCTGCGGGCCGACATCGAGGAAATCCGCTGCGAGCGCTACGGCATCAGCTTCAGGGGTTGGTGGCGGGCGGCGGCGGATAGCTGGCGCGGCCGGCTGCCCCCGATCGCCCCGGCGACCCACGCCGCCCGCAACTATGATCTGGTGGTGCTGGCGGGCCCCATCTGGGCCTGGCACCCCTGCCCGCCCCTGCGCGCCTATGTGCGGCGCGAGCGGGCGGACCTGCCGGAAACCGCCCTGCTGCTGACCCACGGCGGATCGGCGGGCCAACAGTCGCTGGACGCGCTGCAGGCCTGGGTGGGAAAGCCGCCCAAGGCGCGCGTGACCATCACCGCCGCCGAGATGAAAAGCGGCACCTACGCCGACACGGTGGCGCATTTCGCCCAGACCCTGCGTCCCAAGCCCGCGCCGGCGCCGGTGCCCCTTGCGGTGGATCAATGCGCCGGGTGAACGGTTGGGGCCGACTGGGCGGGTCATACCCTTTCCAGGACCGCCTTCATGGACGACCCCACCACCCTGCTCAGCCGCCTGGCGGTTTCCCTGGCGATCGGGCTGCTGGTGGGGCTGGAACGGGGATGGCACAGCCGTAGCGGCCAGGAATACCAACGGGCGGTGGGGCTGCGCACCTTCGCCTTGTCCGGCCTGCTGGGGGGCATCGCCGGCGCGCTGACCTTGGCGCAGCAACCCTACATCCTGGGCCTGGTGTTCCTGGGCTATGCCGCCGCGTTCACCGCCTTCCACTGGCTGGAAGCCAAGGCCGACACCGATCCCAACCCGGAGCGCGATCTCAGCATCACCTCAGTCGTGGCGGGATTGGTGACCTTCCTGCTGGGGGCGCTGGCCATCCTGGCCGACGTGCGCGTCGCCATCGCCGCCGGCGTGGCCGTGACCGGCCTGCTTGCCTTGCGCGACCCCTTGCACCGCTGGGTGGCGGCGCTAAGCGGGGACGAGGTTCGGGCCATCCTCACGCTGCTGGCCATGTCCTTCCTGCTGTTGCCTGTATTGCCCAACCGGCCGGTGGACCCGTGGGGTGCGCTGAACCCCCATTCCATCTGGCTGCTGGCGGTCATGGTCGCCGCCATCTCCTTCGGCGGCTATGTCGCGGTCCGTGGCCTGGGCGATCGGTTGGGGGTGTTGATGGCGGCGCTGGCCGGCGGCCTCGCCTCCTCCACCGCCACCACGCTGACGCTGGCGCGGCTGGGGCGGATGCATCCCACCTCATCACGGTTGCTGGGCGCCGGGGTGTTGCTGGCCGGGGCCGTGATGATGGCGCGGGTGGGCGTGCTGGCGATGGTCCTGAACCCCGACCTGCTGAGGCCGTTGGCGCCCCCCTTGGCCAGCGCCGGGCTCGTCCAGGTGGTCGGCGCCGCCGCCCTGATCGTGCGCAACCGGCACTACCATGTGCCCAAGCTGAACATCGCCAACCCGCTGGAGGTGGGCATGGCCCTGAAGATGGCCGCCTTCATCGCGGCGGTGGCGCTGGCTAGCCAGTTGTTGGCGCAGTCGATGGGCACCCCGGGGGTGCTGGTCATGGCCGCGCTGTCGGGCGTGGCCGACGTGGACGCCGTCACCCTATCCATGGCCCATCTGGGCGGGCATGGCCTGACCCTCCAGGTGGCCATGGAGGGCGTGCTGATCGTCACCGCCGTCAACACCGTGACCAAGGCGGTCATGGCGGCATGGGTCGGGGGTGCCCGCCTGGGCTTGGTGGTGGGTGGCGTCAGCGCCCTGGCGCTGGCCGCCGGTGCGCTGGCCATGGGCTGGTGAAGAAGGGGCGACCGCCAGAGCGCCCCTTCCCGGGACCGCGCCTCACCAGGTGGTAGGCTTGGGATTGCGGTGGTTGAAGTCCTTCTGGTGCCAGTAGGGATAGATGGGGTCCTTCTGGCTGGCCTGTTCCAGGCGCGCCACCTGGTCCGGCGTCAGCGACCAGCCGACAGCGCCCAGGTTCTGCTTCAACTGTTCCTCATTGCGGGCGCCGATGACCAGATTGGCCACGCCGGGCCGGGCCAACAGCCAGTTCAACGCCACCTGGGGAATGGTCTTGCCCGTCTCCGCCGCCACCGCGTCCAGGGCATCGACCACCGTGTAGAGGTATTCATCGTCCACCTTGGGCCCGCCGGCGGCGCCACCGCTGGCGATGCGGCCGGCCTGCGCCGGCTGGCCGCGCCGGATCTTGCCGGTCAGGCGGCCCCAGCCCAGGGGGCTCCACACCATCAGGCCCACGCCCTGGTCCAGGCCCAGGGGCATCAGTTCCCACTCGTATTCACGCCCCACCAGGGAGTAGTAGCCCTGGTAGGCGACATAGCGGGCCAGGCCGTACTTCTCCGACGTCGCCAGCGCCTTCATCAAATGCCAGCCGGAGAAGTTGGAGGCGCCGATGTAGCCGATCTTGCCGGCGGTTATCAGGTCGTCCAGGGCGCGCAGGGTCTCATCCACCGGGGTGATGGCGTCGAAGCCGTGCATGAAATAGAGGTCGATATGGTCGGTGCCCAGCCGCTTCAGGCTGGCCTCACACGCCCGGATCAGGTGATAGCGTGACGAGCCGACGTCGTTGGGGCCATCGCCCATGGTGAAGGTGGCCTTGGTGGAAATGAGCACCTTGTCCCGCCGACCTTTGACAGCTTGGCCCAGGATCTCCTCCGACGCGCCCCGGGAATAGACGTCGGCGGTATCGAAGAAATTGACGCCCGCCTCCAGGCACAAATCCACCAGCCGCGTGGCCTCGGCCACGTCGGTGCTGCCCCAGCGATTGAAGAACTCCCCCGCCCCACCGAAGGTGCCGGTGCCGAAGCTGAGGACGGGAACCTTCAGGCCCGACCGTCCAAGTTGCCGATATTCCATGGTGTTTTCCTCATGGGTCCATATGGCGCGCCGTAAACGGCCCCCTGCCTGGGACCGCCGGTGCCGGCAGTTGAGCGTATGAGGATGCGAAAGGGGAAGCGTTTTCGTAGGGGCGGGAGGTTCGCAACGACGCGGGACCGCTATCGATTCAACCGGGCCGGCCATTCACGAGCGGTATGACGAACCGCCAGAATATCCACGCAGGTTTCCGCTATTTGGTAAGCGATGATGAAATCCGTGCCTGAAATGACCAACTCGCGCGTACCGTTGATGCGGCCGGGGCGCCCTTTTTGAGGATGAGAACCCAACCCTTGCGCCTGCGCGCGGAGCGACTTGACCAGCTTGAGCGCGGCCGCTGAATTGAACTGGCTCAGGTAATCGTGGATATCCACCAAGTTTCGTGTCGCCGGCCTGGTCCACCGCACCTTCATCGATCAGCTGCCGCCTCGAATTTTTCAAACAAGGCATCCATCTCGGCATCCGTGACGAAGTCGCCAGCCGCCGCCGCCGCCAGTCCCGCTTGCACTTGGGTAGCCCACCGACGCTCTTCGGCGAGATAACGCTCGATGGCCTCGTTGACCACGAAATTGCGCGACCGGTTCTGCGCCTCGGCCAGCTTGTCCAGCTCCGCCAGGGTGGCGGGTTCGGTCCGGATGGAGAAGTTTTGGGTGGCCATGTCCACACCCTCAAGCCGTGACGATTACAGGTGATTACGTTGTAATCATGTGAACCTCAACGCCCCGCCGGTCAAGACCGCTCAAGCCTCCTCCTCGAACACCGGGTACGTCCCGAAATCCCGGATGGGGCGCAGCACCACGTTGCTGACGACGCGGGCGACGCCCATCTCGGCATCGTCGATCCAGCTGTCGGTCAGTTCCTGGTAGGTCTCCAGATCGCGGCAGACCAGCTTGGCGATATAGTCGTAGGGGCCGCTGACCTCGAAGCACTCGATGACCTCGGGCACCTCGCGCAGGCGGCGCTCGAAGGTGCTGGTGCGGGCACGGCCCTGTTTTTCCAGGGAGATTTGGGCCAGGACGAAGACGCAGGACTGGATGCGGCGCACGTCCACCTGGGCCTGGTAGCGCACGATGACGCCCTCGCGCTCCAGCCGGCGCACCCGTTCCAGGCAGGGGCGGGCGGACAGGCCCACCCGTTCCGACAGGGCCTGGTTGGTGACGCGGCCATCGGCCTGCAGTTCCGTCAGGATCTTGATGTCGATGGCGTCGAGCTTGCGCGGCTTCAAGGCGGGGTCCGGAAAGGCCAAAGCGAGGACGCCAGCTTAAGCGCCCTCGCCTCCACCCCCCAAGGCTTTACTTGCCCAAAGGCTTTACTTGGAGGTGCGATCCAACTTCAGGATCAGGCAGAAGGCCGACCCGCCGGACAGGCCGAAGTCGCTGACCGGGGTCTCATGCACGCGGTAGCCGCGCTCCGTCAGCATGCCGCGCAGGGCGGGGCTGGCGGTGGCCAGCACGATGTCGCGGCCCAGGTTCACGGCGTTTACCGCCAGGGTGCAGGCGTCGGGCTCCGGCGCCACGATCAGGTTTTCGGCGCCGAAGCGCTCCAGGATGCGAGCGTTGCCCTCGGCGGAGAAGGCGCCGGGGAAGTACAGCACCTCCCCCCCCGTCAGGGGGCAGAGGCAGGTGTCCATGTGATAGAAGCGCGGGTCGACCAGCTCCAGCGCCTCAACCTCCATGCCGAACAGGTCGCGCACCACGGGCGCGGCCGCCTTGTCGGAACGTTGGCCATAGCCCAGCCAGAAGGTCCGTCGCACGGGATCCCACACGCAGTCGCCCGCCCCCTCCAGCACCACGCCCTCCGGCATGTCGTGCACCTCGGTCAGCAGGCCCCGGTCCTTCAGCGCGTCGAAGGTGCGGCGGAACACCGGCGTCTCGCCCTGGCGCTGGGGATGGCGGAAGGTGGCGACCAGCGCCTTGCCGTCCAGCACCACGGCGGCGTTGGCGGTGAACACCATATCGGGCAGGCCGGCATGGGGCACCGCGAACTCCAGCTCCACACCCAGGCCGCGCAGGGTCGCCACCAGCCGCTCCCAGCCGCTGGATGAGCGGGCGCCCAGCAAGGCCCCCTCCTGCTGCCAGCGATCGGGCCGCATCCACGGATTGATGGCGTAGCTGACCTCGAAATGCTCCGGGGCGCACATCAGGATGCGGCCGCCGGGAAGGGCGTCGGCCACGGCGGAAGCGGCGGCGGTCAGGCGGGTATCGGGCATGGATTGGGATTCCCCGGGATGTTGTTGTCGGTTGATGTCAGGCCAAAATGGGCGTCAGGCCAGCGCCGCCAGGGTCTCGGCCAGGCGGTCCACCGCCCAGTCCAGATCCTCCGGCGCGATCATCAGCGGCGGCGCCAGGCGCACCACCGTGTCGTGGGTTTCCTTGGACAGGACGCCGCGGCGCATCCAGTCCTCCACCACCTGGCGGGCGGTGGCGCGGGCGGGGTCGATCTCCAGGCCCACCCACAGGCCGATGCCGCGGATGTCGCGGATGAGCGGGCTGTTCAGCCCGCGCAGGCGGTCCATCAGATGGGCGCCCAGCTCCGCGCTGCGCTGGACCAGGCCTTCCTCCTCGATCACCGCCAGGGCCTCCAGACCCACGGCGGCGGCCAGCGGGTTGCCGCCGAAGGTGGAGCCGTGGCTGCCGGGATCGAACACGTCGATGACGTCGCGGCGGGCGACGAAGGCGGAGACGGGCAGCACGCCGCCGCCCAGCGCCTTGCCCAGGCACAGGCCATCCGGCTTGATGCCTTCATGCTGGTGGGCGAACCAGCGGCCGGTACGGCCCAGGCCGGACTGGATCTCATCCAGGATCATCAGGATGCCGGCCCGGTCGCAGGCGTCGCGCACACCCTTGAGATAGCCGGCCGGCGGCAGGACGATGCCGGCCTCGCCCTGGATGGGCTCCAGCAGCACGGCCGCCGTGTTGGGCCCGATGGCCGCCGCCAGGGCGTCCAGGTCACCGAAGGGCACGACGCGGAAGCCGGGTGTGTAGGGGCCGAAGCCCTCACGATAGGCCTCTTCGGAGGAGAAGCTGATGATGGTGGTGGTGCGGCCGTGGAAATTGCCGCTGGCCACGATGATCTCCGCCTGGTTGGCGGAAATGCCGCGATGGCGGTAGCCCCAGCGGCGGGCGGCCTTCACCGCCGTCTCCACCGCCTCCGCCCCGCTGTTCATGGGGCAGGCGCCATCCAGGCCGGTCAGGGCGCACAGGCGCTCCAGGAAGGGACCCAGCCTGTCGGTGTGGAAGGCGCGGGAGACGACCGCCACCTTGGACGCCTGCTCGGTCAGGGCCTTCAAGATGCGGGGGTGGCTGTGGCCGACGTTGACGGCGGAATAGGCGCTCATCATGTCCAGGTAGCGGCGGCCGGCGTCGTCGTGCACCCAAGCGCCCTGGGCACGGGTGATGACCACGGGCAGCGGCTTGTAGGTGTGGGCGCACCACCGGTCCTCCAGGGCGATGGCCCCCGGGGACGAGGCATTGGCGATGTCGCCGTTCAGCCGCTGGTCCATGATGTCCTCCACCTTATCCCGGTCTCGTTGCTTGGATGGTGGCATGGGCGGGGCAGCCGAAACGGTCGAAGTTCGCGAGTGGCGCGACAGAACCGGGCAGCGGGTGGTGCGCCCGGCACACCGTTTCTGTCCTGCCGCCTTTGCGCCGGAGGCATGGGAAAGGGGCGGGACGAGCGAACCGCTGGCGCCTATAACGGTTTATCAGGTCGGAAATTCGGATGCGCCGCTTGCCATCGCGCGCGGAAATCCCGATTTTCCCAATAGGTTCGCACCTCCTACCCCCCACCAGGATCAGGGAACAGACAGCCATGGCCGCCACCGACAAGACCAGCAAAGCCCCCCGCCCCGTGGTGCTGTGCATCATGGACGGTTGGGGCTATCGGGAAGAGGTGGCGGACAATGCCGTCGCCCAGGGCAACACCCCCAACTACGACCGCCTGTGGAAGGAGTGCCCACACGGCCTGCTGTCTGCCAGCGAGGAGGATGTGGGCCTGCCCGCCGGCCAGATGGGCAATTCCGAGGTGGGGCACATGAACCTGGGCGCCGGCCGCGTGGTGTTCCAGGATCTGCCCATGATCGACCGCGCCATCGCCCAGGGCGAGTTCGAAACCAACGGGGCGCTGACCGCCTTCAAGGCCGCCCTGAAGAAGTCCGGCGGCACCGCGCACATCCTGGGCCTGGCCTCCCCCGGCGGGGTGCACAGCCACCAGGACCATATGGTCGCCCTGGCCCGCACCCTGGCCCAGGCCGGCATCCCCGTCGCCCTGCACGCCTTCACCGACGGCCGCGATGTGCCGCCGCAGAGCGCCCTGGAGCAATTGGCCGCCATCGAGGCCGGGCTGAAGGATGCCCCCGGCGCCAAAATCGCCACGGTGGACGGCCGCTACTACGCCATGGACCGCGACAAGCGCTGGGACCGGGTGGAAAAGGCCTACCGCGCCCTGGTGTCGGCCGTGGGCGAGAGGGCCGACAGCGCCGAGGCGGCGGTCAAGCAGAGCTATGACGCCGACAAGCATGACGAATTCATCCTGCCCACCGTCATCGGCGACTATGCCGGCATGAAGGACGGCGACGGCGTGCTGATGGCCAATTTCCGCGCCGACCGCGCCCGCGAAATCCTGTCCGCCCTGGTGGAGCCGGAGTTCAGCGGATTCGATCGCGGCACGCCGGTGAAATTCGCCGCCCAGCTGGGCATGGTGGAATACTCCTCCACCCTGGCGAAATACCTGCCAGCCATCTTCCCGCCCAAGGAGATCCGCCATACCCTAGGCGAGATCGTGTCGCAGAAGGGCCTGAAGCAGCTGCGCATTGCCGAGACGGAGAAGTACCCGCACGTCACCTTCTTCTTCAACGGCGGCGAGGAAAAGGTCTACAAGGGGGAGGAGCGCATCCTGATCCCCTCGCCCAAGGTGGCCACCTACGACCTGCAGCCGGAAATGTCGGCCGATGAGCTGACGGACAAGCTGGTGGCGGCGGTGGACAGCGGCGCCTTCGACCTGGTGGTGGTCAACTACGCCAACCCGGACATGGTCGGCCATTCCGGCATCCTGGCCGCCGCCGTCAAGGCGGTGGAGGCGGTGGATCGCAGCATCGGCCGGCTGGAGGCCGCGGTGAAGCGCCAGGGCGGCGCCCTGCTGATCACCGCCGACCACGGCAATTGCGAGCTGATGAAGGACCCGGAGACGGGCGGCCCGCACACCGCCCATACCCTGGACCTGGTGCCCGCCATCCTGGTGAACGCCCCGGCGGACGTGGTGCGGCTGGAGCGGGGCAAGCTGGCCGACGTGGCCCCCACCCTGCTAGAGCTGATGGGCCTGCCCCAGCCGGAGGAGATGACGGGCCATTCCCTGCTGGTCCGCGACGCGGCGCGCGCGGCGGCCGAGTAAGCCCACACCCGAGTGAGCGCAGCCCCGGCGTGATCCCGCACAAGGCCCCGTTCCGACTGTTCCCCCTGGCGCTGGCCCTGCTGGCACCGGGATCGGTGTGGGCTGAGCACGCCCCGCCGGTGGTGCTGACGCCCGTCGCGCAGACGACGGCCTCGCAAGGCGTCCCCCGCGACGCCCAGCGCCAGCTGGACAAGGTGGAAAAGGACCTGAAGGCCGACCAGGCCCGCAAGGCCGAGTTGGACGCCAAGAACGACGCCCTGGAACGCGAGTTGGCCGACCTGCGCGCCAAGTCCGTGGCCGTGGCGGAGGACCAGCGCCGCCAGGACGACGCCCTGCGCGCGGTGGAGCAGTCGCTGGCCGGACTGGCGGCCAACGAGCAGGAGCAGGTGGCCCGCATCGACGCCGACCGCGCCGCCCTGGCCGAGCTGCTGGGCGCCCTGCAGCGCCTGTCCCGCCTGCCGCCGGAGGCCATGGTGGCCCGGCCGGAGGCACCGGGCGAGATGGTGAAGAGCGCCCTGCTGCTGCGCGAGGCCATTCCCCAGCTGAAGAAACGGGCCGACGCCCTGGCCGTGCAGTTGCGCGACCTGGCCGCCCTGCGCCAGAAGCTGGCGGACAAGCGCGCCCAGGCCCTGGCGGCGAAGAAGGACCTGGAAAAGCGCGAGGGGGAGTTGCGCGACCTGGTGTCGCGCCGCGAGGCCCTGTCGCAGGCCAACGACGCCGAGCTGCAGGACGTGGCCGGCCACATGGCGGTGTTGACTGCCCAGGCCGGCGACCTGCGCGACCTGGTGGAAAAGCTGGAGGCGGAGCGCAAGGCCGCCGCCGAACGCGCCCGCCAGGCGGAGGCGCAGAAGCGCCAGCTGGCCGAGGAGGCGCGGCAGAAAAAGGCGCAGGAGCGGCTGGCCGCCATGGGCCGCACGCCCAAGGACGTGCCGGGCGGTACGGCGCTGGGTGGCATGACCCTGCCGGTGGCGGGCCCCGTGGCCCAGCGCTATGGCGAGCAGGACGCCGTGGGTACCACCAGCCGCGGTGTCCGCATCAGCGCCCGCGCCGGGTCGCCGGTGGTGGCGCCGTATGAGGGGTCGGTGGTCTTCGCCGGACCCTTCAAGGGATATGGCCTTATCTTGATCGTCGAGCACCCCAATGGCTATCATAGCCTGATCGCGGGATTGGGTCGGATCGATACGCGGGTGGGACAACGTGTGTTGACCGGCGAGCCCATGGGCGCCATGGCCAGCGACGGAACCCCCACATTGTATTTCGAGTTGCGGCGGGGTGGTCAGCCGATCAATCCCCTGCGCGGCTTCGCGGGCACCGAGGGTAAAGGACAAGGGTGAGATGAAGAAACTGCTGACCTCCGTGGCCGTCGTGGCCCTGGTCTATCTGGCAAGCCCCCTGTCCCGGCCGCTGGACGCCAAGCCGCCGATCAAGGCGGAAACCTATAAGCAGCTGGAACTGTTCACCGAAGCGTTCGAGCGGGTGAAGTCCGACTATGTCGAGGAGGTGCCGGACGACCAGCTGGTCGAGGCCGCCATCAACGGCATGCTGGCCTCTCTCGACCCGCACTCGAACTTCATGAACAAGAAGAATTGGGAGGACATGCAGGTCCAGACCAAGGGCGAGTTCGGCGGCTTGGGCCTGGAGGTCACGGAAGAAAACGGCGTGGTCAAGGTGATCTCGCCCATCGACGACACCCCCGCCTCCCGCGCCGGCGTGCAGCCTGGCGACTACATCACCCACCTGAACGACGAAGCCATCGTGGGCCTGGGCCTGAACGAGGCGGTGGAGAAGATGCGCGGCGCCCCGGGCACCGACATCAAGGTGACCATCCACCGCAACAATGTGCCCCAGCCGCTGAACTTCACCCTGACCCGCGCGGTCATCAAGGTGCAGTCGGTGCGGTGGCGGGTGGAAGGCAATGTCGGCTACATCCGCCTGTCCGGCTTCACCGAGCAGACCCAGGTGGGCCTGGACAAGGCCCTGGCCGGCATCCAGAAGGAGCTGGGCGACAAGGTCGTGGGCTATGTGCTGGATCTGCGCAACAACCCCGGCGGCCTGCTGGACCAGGCCATCTCGGTCAGCGACACCTTCCTGGAGCGGGGCGAGATCGTCTCCACCCGCGGCCGCCGCCCGGACCAGGGCGAGCGCTACAACGCCAAGCCGGGCGACGCCATCCACGGCCTGCCCTTGGTGGTGCTGATCAACGGCGGCTCCGCCTCCGCCTCGGAAATCGTGGCCGGCGCGCTGCAGGACCACAAGCGCGCGATCCTCATGGGCACGCAGAGCTTCGGCAAGGGCTCGGTCCAGACCCTCATGCCCATGCCGGGCGGCAACGCCATGAAGCTGACCACGGCGCGCTACTACACGCCCTCCGGCCGGTCCATCCAGCAGCTGGGCATCACCCCGGACATCGAGGTCCAGCAGGCCAAGGTGGAAGAGGTGGGCGCGCCCGCCGGTGTCATCCGCCGGCGCGAGGCCGACCTACCGCACGCCCTGCGCAACACCGATCCGGGTGCCAAGCAGCCGGCCAAGCCGGACGACGCCAAGGACAAGACTTCGGAAAAGGCCCCGGACGCGAAGGCGCCCGACGGCAAGACCCCCGACAACAAGGGGGTTGGCGCCGACAAGGCCAAGGTCGATTCCAAGACCCAGGATCCGAAGGCGGGCACCAAGGGCCAGGACGCGCCTGGCACGCCGGTGCCGCCGGCCGCCACCGGCGACGCCACACCCCAGGATTACCAGCTGACCCGCGCCCTGGACCTGCTGCGTGGCCTGTCGCTGTTGCAGCAGTCCAAGGCCACGAACTGACGACGCCCTCGAGCGGATCGCGGAAAAGCGGAAGCGCTTTGCGGCGTGAATCCGCTCCTTGAACAAGCATTTAGGGCCGAGTGTGTTTCTGATTGAACGCACCCGGCACTAGCCAACCGACGGGGACCCCTTGGCCGCCCTACCCACCCGCCTGAAGGCCTTGGTCTCGCGCCCGAGCACGCCGCGCAAGACCAAGCCCGCCAAGGCGGCAAAGACAACAAAACGCAAGAAGGGCGGCGATGACGACGCCTTCGAGGCGCTGCTGGCTGGCGCGGACGAGGACGCGTCCGCCGATGTGCTGGCGGCGCGCCTGGGCGTGCCCAAGCGCGCCGGTCGTGTCGGGGCGGCCGCCACTGGACCAGCCGGGGACGACCCTGAAAAGCCCCGCCGCCGGCTGAACCTGTTCGCCGTGGCCGTGGCCCTGACGGTATTGGCCGTGGCGGGCACGGTCGCCTGGCTGGCCGCCACGGCGGAGGAGACGGCCGCCGCGCGGCGCAAAGCCACCATGCTGGCCGACATCCCCGTCACCCTGCCCCAGGGCGGCGCGCGGCCGGTGGAGGCCCCGCACCCGGCCGCCCCGGCGGAGGGCACCGCCAAGCCCGCGGCCCCGCACGACCCCGACCCCATGGACGTGGCCGTCAAGCTGGCGCCCAGCCGCAACGACGACCTGTTGGAAAAGACCCGCGCCGGCTATCTGCCGCGTATGCCTGCCAAGGGCCCCGCCCCCTGGCAGGCCTACAGCCGCCCCTTCCCCCAGGATGACAAGCGCCCGCGCATCGCCCTGGTGATGGCCGACCTGGGCTGGTCGCCCAGCGCCCTGGAGAAGGTGCTGGCCCGCATGCCGGCCGCCGTCACCCTGGCCTTCGCCGCCGGCGCCCCCAACCTGCAGAAGGCGGTGGACCAGGCGCGCGGCGACGGGCACGAGGTGCTGTTGCAGGTGCCGATGGAGCCGCAGGGCTTCCCTCAGAACGATCCCGGCCCCGGCACCTTGCTGACCAGCCTGCCGGACGAGAAGAACGTGGACCGGCTGGAAACGGCCATGGCCAGCGCCACCGGCTATGTCGGCCTGACCAATCTGACCGGCACCAAGTTCCTGGCCAGCCACGACAGCCTGCAGACCGTGCTGCGCCAGGTGCAGCGGCGCGGCCTGATCTATGTCGACAGCTGGCCCACCACCGCCAGCCAGGCCACCCGCATCGCCACCCAGCTGGGCCTGCCCCGGGCCGTGTCGGACGTGCAGGTGGACCGTGCGCCGTCCGACGCCGGCGTCGCCGCCCAATTGGCGGAACTGGAACGGCTGGCCAAGCTTAACGGCGTCGCCGTGGGTTATGCCCAGCCCTATCCCGTGACGCTCGAAGGCATCGCCCGCTGGGCCGTGGGCCTGCGCGATCGGGGCATCGTGCTGGCACCGGTCACGGCGGTGGTGAACCGCCAGGCGGATCGGTAAGCAGGGCGGGCAAATCCCGGCGGCCATCAATGACACGGACGATATCCACACGTTCGACAGGCCCGTCGTTCGTGTCGGGATAAGTCTCGAAAAGAATCAGATAAGCCCCTTCAACAAGCACGCGCGCGCTCGGGCGGATATCAGGGCGGCGCACCCCCATGCGAGGAAATGTCGCCAGCCGGCCGATGCGGACGCCAATGGCACGGAGAACCCGGGTTGCCGCCGCAGTATTATCGATCGCGATCGATAACCAAATCTCTTCCAGGTCGCGTGCAACGGCAGGCGATTGGTAGATAGGAATCATTCGGCGTGGGTCTTGCCCAAGCGTGCCTGAGCGGCGGCAATCGATCGCTCAATATCAAAGGGTTCCGCAGCGCCGCTGGCCTTGCCTTCATCCCAAAGCTGACGCAAACGTCGAACGTCCTGCTGCCGAAGTTCACGTTTGAATTGCCAATCGCGAACCGCTTCCCGGATGATTTCGCTGGTTGTCGCGTATTCGCCAGCTTCGACGGCCATCCGCAGGGCGGCGACTTGTTCCACCGTGAGGGCGACGCTGACTTTCTGGACCTCGGCCATCGTATATCTCCTTCCCACAGGCGCAGATTATCGTACTTGGTAGCAAGACTGTCTACCAAGGCTAAAGGATTCGCCGCCATTCTCAGGGCACCTTCTAAGCGCCTTGACCTTCCGGCTAAAGATCATCCCACGCCTACCCCCTTATGGCCCATAGGCCTGCGAGACCGTGCACGGCATCCTGGGGAGACATCCCCCCGCCCACCAGGAGGAACCCGCATGCCCCCCAAACGCATCCTGATGATCGTCGGCGATTTCGCCGAGGACTATGAGACCATGGTGCCCTTCCAGGCCCTGTCCATGGTGGGCTACCAGGTGGACGCGGTGGCGCCGGGCAAGCGGCCGGGCGACAAGATCGCCACCGCCATCCATGATTTCGAGGGCCACCAGACTTATACCGAGAAGCGCGGCCACGACTTCACGCTGAACGCCGATTTCGAGAGCGTGAAGGCCGACGATTACGTGGCCTTGGTTATCCCCGGTGGCCGCGCGCCGGAGTTCCTGCGCCTGGACAGCCGCGTGCTGGCTCTGGTGAAGGCCTTCGCCGCCCAGGACAAGGCCATCGCCGCCGTCTGCCACGGCCCCCAGATCCTGGCCGCTGCCGGCGTGCTGTCCGGCCGCAAGGTCTCCGCCTACCCTGCCTGCCGGCCGGAGGTGACCCTGGCCGGCGGCGAGTACGCCGACATCCCGGTGGATGGCGCCGTCACCGACGGCAAGCTGGTGACCGCCCCCGCCTGGCCCGCCCACGCCGCCTGGCTGGCCCAATTGCTGAAGGTGCTGGGCGCCGAAATCAGGGTGTAAGAAAAACGAAGCCCCCGCGCCGGGGTCACCGAGGCGGGGGCTTGACCTTCAGGAGTGTGCTGGAACCGGCTTACAGCTTGACCAGCGCCTTGCCCAGGTTCTTGCCCTGCAGCAGGCCCAGGAAGGCCGGCACGGCGTTTTCCAGGCCCTCGGTCACATCCTCGCGATAGCGCAGCTGGCCACTCTTCACCAGGGCGCCGACCTCTTCCAGGAAGGCGTCGTTGCGGTGCCAGTGGTCGGAAACGATGAAGCCCTGCACATGCAGCCGGCGGGTCAGGATGGCCGACAGCAGGGCCGGCGTCCGGTCCGGGCCGGCCGGCAGGGCGGTGTCGTTCAGGTTGCCGATACGGCCGCACAGCGGCACGCGGGCGAAGGTGTTCAGCAGATCGAACACCGCGTCCGTCACCCGGCCGCCGACATTGTCGAAATAGACGTCGACGCCGTTGGGGCAGGCGGCGGCCAGCGCTTCCTTGAAATTCTCCGCCTTGTAGTCGACGCAGGCGTCGAAGCCCAGCTCCTCCACCACGAAGGCGCACTTCTCCGGCCCGCCGGCGATGCCGACGACGCGGGCCCCCTTCAGCTTGGCCAGCTGGCCGACAACGGAGCCGACGGCACCGGCGGCGGCGGACACCACCACCGTCTCGCCCGCCTTGGGCTGGCCGATGTCGTAGAGGCCGACATAGGCGGTCAGGCCCGGCATGCCCAGCACGCCCAGGGCCGTCGTCACCGGCAGGCCATCGGTGTCCAGCTTATGCACCGACTTCGGTCCTGCGACGGCGTACTCTTGCCAGCCGGAATTGGACAGCACCAGATCACCCGCCTGGAAGCCAGGGACGTTGCTTTCCACCACCTCGCCGATGGTGCCGCCCACCATCAGGCCACCCACCTCGATGGGCGGGGTGTAGGACTTGGCGGCGCTCATGCGGGCGCGCATGTAGGGGTCGAGGGAGAGCCACCGCGTCTTCAGCAGCATCTGGCCGGGGCCCGCCACGGGGATGGACGCTTGCTCCATCCCGAAGTTCTGTTCCGTCGGGAGCCCTTCGGGGCGCGAGGCCAGAACAATCCTGCGGTTCAGCGGCATGTCTTTCCTCTTTTTCCTTCAGAAGGGGCGTCACCCTCTGCCGGGTGGTCCCCGTTTATTCGCTTGGAACCGGGCCTGTCGTCCGGGGCGCAAACCTTAGCCCAGGGTCCGGCACCCCGTGAAATGCCGTTGGCGCAACCCCCAGCCCCACCACCGGGGCCGGGCGGCGCACCACCTGTGGCTGTCTTTCCTCGGGCGAATGCTGAAGCCGGCTTTATCGCAGGCGCACAAAAAATCCCGGCCGCGACGGGGCGGACCGGGACTTCCTTTGGCAAGCGCCTGGGCTTTGAGTCGCCGCAAGCCGGATCAGGATCAGTCCGGCTTGCGGGTCAGGCTGGTGAGGGAAACCAGCTGCTGCTGCAACTCGTCCAGCCGCTTCTGCAGTTCATCGAACTGCCCGCCGCCGCTGGCAGACTTGGCCTTGGGCGCCTCGGCCGCTTCCGGCTTGCCGCCTTCAGCCCCGGCCAGGGGAGAGAACATGCGCATGGCCCGTTCGAACATGGCCATGTTCTGCTTGCCCACTTCCTCGAAAGAGCCGAAGGGGAACATGCCGCCCAGCGTGCCCTGGAAGTAATCCCGCATCTTTTCATGATTACGGGTGAAGGACTGCATGCTGTATTCCAGGTACTTCGGCACCATCCACTGCATGTTGTCGCCATAGAGGCTGATCAACTGCCGCAGGAAGCCGATGGGCAGCAGGTTCTGCCCGCCCTTGGATTCCTCTTCCACGATGATCTGGGTCAGCACCGAGCGCGTGATGTCGTCACCCGTCTTGGCGTCGTAGACGACGAAGTCGGTGCCGTCCTTCACCATCTGGCACAGATGGTCCAGGGTCACGTAGGAGCTGGTGGCCGTATTGTAGAGGCGCCGGTTGGCGTACTTCTTGATGGTGATCGGCGCGGGCTTGGGATCTTCTTTGTCGACCATAGGCGGCGTTTCCCGGCGATGTTTATCACCCGCACAACGGGTGCACTGCACATAGCTAATCCATGCAGTGCGGAACGTGCAAGCATCCTGCCAAGAACCAATGCGCGTATGTCGTTCCGCCACCGCTTTGCCAGGCGGCGGCGGGGGGTGTAGATTGAAGCCCATGCCCCGCGAAACCGACGCCCCACCACCGCCGTCCGGCGCCCCGGAAGACGAGGCCGCCCCCACCCCCGGCGAGCCGCCGAGCGTGGAGTCGCTGGCCCGCCGCTACCTGGACTTGTGGCAGGACCAGTGGGCCGCCGTGGCCGCCGACCCCGACATGACCGGCGCCTTCGCCCGCCTGGTGCGCGCGTTGGGCCAAGCCACCGCCTGGCCGACGGGAGGGGGCCAAACCGGCTGGCCGGGCGGCAATCCCTTCGCCGCCAGCGGCACGAATCCTGGGGCCGGCGCCTGGATGGGCGTGCCCTTCTTCACCCCCGCCGCCTTCCCCTGGGGGCCCCATGCCAGCACACCAAGCACCACCGACCGGACCGGCCACGACAGCCCCGCCGAAGCCCCGCCAGGGCCCTCGGCCGTTGGCGACGCATCTGACGGCGGCGATGGCCGTCTTGCTGAACTCGCAGGCCGGATTGCCGCTCTTGAACGGCAGCTCGCCGATCTGGCGCAAGGAGCTGGAACCGAGGTGCCGCCAACTGCGCGCCGATCTCGCCGGCGCCGACCCGGAAGCGGTGAAAGCGGCGGTTGAGCGTGAGACCCGGCGCCGACTCGACACACTGCTGGCCGGGCTGGAACGCTACCGCCGCAATCCCTACCAGCGCGACGTCACCGACCCGCCGCCGGTGTGGACGGAGGGCAACAGCCGCCTGCTGGATTACAGCCTGCCCGGTGCCAAGGGCCCCGTGCTGCTGTTCGTGCCTTCGCTGGTCAACCGCGGCTATGTGCTGGACCTGTCGGCGCGCAAGAGCCTGGTGCGCTGGCTGGCCGCCCAGAACTTCCGCCCCCTGCTGCTGGACTGGGGCACGGTGGGGGCGGTGGAGCGGGGGTTCGATCTCACCGACTATGTCGCCGGCCGCCTGGCCCGCGCGGTGGATGCCACGCGCGACCTGATGGGCCAGGCACCGGCCCTGGTGGGCTATTGCATGGGCGGCACGCTGGCCGCCGCCGCCGCCGTACTGCGGCCCGAAGCGATCTCATCCCTGGTGCTGCTGGCCGCCCCCTGGGACTTCCACGCCGACGACCCCGCCGCCGCCCTGCGCACGGCCGCCGTCCTGCCCCTGGTGGAGCCGGCGCTGACCTGGCTGGGCGAACTGCCGGTGGACATGATCCAGTTCCTGTTCGCCGGGCTGGATCCGCTGCTGGCCCTGCGCAAGTTCAGCCGCTACGCCACCCTGGACCCGGACAGCCAGGACGCTCAGGACTTCGTCGCGCTGGAGGATTGGCTGAACGATGGCGTGCCGCTGGCGGCGGCCGTGGCCCGGGAATGCCTGGGCGGCTGGTACGGCCGCAATGACCCGGCGGAGGGCACCTGGCGGGTGGGCGGCCAGGCCATCGACGCCCGCGCCATCCGCCTGCCCACCCTGGCCATCATCCCAGCCCGCGACCGCATCGTGCCACCGGGCGCCGCCCGCGCCCTGATCGACGCCATCCCCGGCGGCGACCGGCTGGAGCCCCACCTGGGCCATATCGGCATGGTGGTCAGCGCCGGCGCACCGGACCAAGTGTGGGCGCCCCTGGCCGATTGGCTAAGGGCGCGCCTCGATCACCCTCGGTCATAGCGGTAGGGCCCGCCCTTCTTCACGGCCGCGCGATAGGCCGGGCGCGTCTGGATGCGGGTCACGAAGGCGGCCAGGTGGGCGAAGTGTTGGCCGGTGCCGGGCATCATCATGGCCGCCTCGATGGGGAAGCTCATCTGGATGTCGGCGGCGGTGAACTGGTCGCCCATGAACCAGGGCCCTTGGGCCAGTTCAGCGTTCATGTAGCCCAGGTGGTTGGCGGTTTCGCTGGCGATGCGGGGCTGCAGGGGCGCGGCCGCCTCGCCCAGGCGGCTGGTGTAGAGATGCAGCAGCAGGGGCAGCATGGCCGACCCCTCGGCGAAGTGCATCCAGTGCAGGTAGCGCGCCTGGGCGGCCCGGTCGCCCGGCGCCGGGGCCAGGCGGCCCTCGCCATAGGTGCGCACCAGGTACTCGATGATGGCGCCCGATTCCGCCAGCACCAGGCCGTCATCCTCGATCACCGGCGACTTGCCCAGCGGATGGACGGCCTTAAGCGCCGGCGGCGCCAGCTGGGTGGCGGGATCGCGCTCATAGCGGACCACCTGGTAGGGCAGCTCCAGCTCCTCCAGCGCCCACAGCACACGCTGGGAGCGGGAGTTGTTCAGGTGATGGACGATGATCATGGAAGCGCCCTCCGGCTTTCTGGTTATGGAATACCCTTTACGGCCCGCTTACAGGCCCAGATCAACCGCCAGCCGCCGGGCCAGCGCCTCGGCCTCGCCGGCGGCATAGGCCCGCTCATGGCCCGAACCCCAGATGGGGCCCGGCCAGGCGGCGTCCCCGCGCGTGCGGGCCACCACGTGGACGTGCAGCTGCGGCACCATGTTGCCGATGGCGGCCACGTTCAGCTTGTCGGGCGCGAACGCCGCCTCCATGACCTGCGAGGCCTGGGTGATCTCAGCCATCAGCTGGATCTGGTCGGCCGTGGCCAGCCTATGGATCTCGACGGCGCCGACACGGCGCGGCACCAGGATCAGCCAGGGCCAGCAGGCGTTGCGGGACAGCAGCGCGCGGCAGAGGGCCAGGTCGCCCAGCGCCACGGTGTCGGCGGCCAGGCGGGGGTGCAGCGTGAAGTCGTCGGCGCTTGTCATTTCAGGGAAATCCGTTCCTGGACCGGTGGCTAGGGCCCGGCGTCGCGATGCGGACGACGGTGTCCGCAATACCGCTGGACGCCGCCGCCGGGATGGCTATGTACTACTGCCCGACGCCGCCCGTCCAAAGGGTTTGGCTGTGGGGTGGATGACTGGGCCTGACCTGGTAGCCTGGCTTGCTGACCTGGCTTGAGGGCCGGAGGGCGGCCCTTCGTCCACAAAATTGCCCCATAGTCATGCCAATGGAAGGGATGGTTCGCACGCGGCCGGTGCCCTGGGGCAGGGAACCGTCCCGTTTGTTCATATGTTTCGGGTCCGCCGTTCTGCTATTCCGTCGCCGTCATCCCGTTCATCGTTCTCCCGTTCCTGGGGCAGGGGTCGTTCACAATGCGTAAGATTTTGAGGATGCAGAAATCCGCCTGGGCGGTCCTGCTTCTTCTGGTGCTGGGCAACATCGGCGCGTGGGCGATCGTCAATCGCCCGGCCGTGGAGCGCCCCTGGGCCGGCACCATCGCCGGCGTGGCCTTCGTGCCCTTCCAGGCCAACCAGACCCCGCAGAACGGCGACAGTCCCACCGCCGACGACATCAAGCGCGACCTGGACGTGGTGGCGCCGCATGTGCAGTCCATCCGCACCTATCAGGTGGGCAACGGCATCGACCAGGTGGCGCCCATCGCCCTGGAGCGCTACCCCAACCTGACCATCACCCAGGGCGCCTGGCTGTCCAAGGACATGGCCGCCAACGAGGCGGAACTGGCGGGCCTGGTGCGCGTCGCGCGCGCCAACGCCAACGTGAAGCGGGTCATGGTCGGCAACGAGGTGCTGTTCCGCGACGACTTCAGCGTCGCCCAACTGATCGACTACATCCAGCGCGTGAAGCGCCAGGTCAACGTGCCGGTGTCCACGGCCGAGCCGTCCTACGTCTGGCTGGACCATCCGGAACTGGCCGACGCCTGCGACTTCATCACCATCCACCTGCTGCCCTACTGGAACAAGGTGTCGGTGGACCGCGCGGTGGAGGACGCCATGGCGGCCTACCGCCAGGTGCAGGAACGCTTCCCCAACAAACACATCCTGATCGGCGAGACCGGCTGGCCGTCCGACGGCGCCTATCGCGGGGCGGCCGAGGCCGGCCTGGTGAACGAGGCCAAGTACATCCGCAGCTTCCTGAACATCGCCGGACAGCAGCGCCTGGATTTCTACATCATGGAGGCCTTCGACCAGCCCTGGAAACGGACGCTGGGCGGCACGGCGGAGACGGCCTGGGGCATCTGGGACGCCCACCGCCACCAGAAGTTCCCCATGGTGGGCGGCATCCTGGAGGTGCCGTCGTGGCGGGTGTTGTGCGCCATCGCCACCGCCCTGGCCTTCCTGCCCATGTTCTTCTTCGTGCTGGCCCGCGACGACCTGAAATGGCGCGGCCAGCTGTTCTACGGCTTCCTGATCCAGACGGTGGCCTCGGTCCTGGTATGGACGGGCACCCAGGCCCTGACCGTGGGCATGGGCACCCTGTCCTTCACCGCCTTCATGGTGCTGATCCTCGCCCAGCTGATCCTGTTCGCCGTCATGCTGATCGACGGCCTGGAATTGACGGAGGTGGTGTGGACCCAGCGATGGAAACGGCGCTACACGCCCGTGCGGGAGCCGCTGGGCGACTACACGCCCAAGGTTTCCATCCACGTGCCCTGCTATAATGAGCCGGCGCACATGGTGATCGAGACCCTCGACGCCCTGGCGGCCATGGACTACCCCAACTTCGAAGTCCTGGTGATCGACAACAACACCAAGGACGAGGCGGTGTGGCGCCCGCTGGAGGAATACTGCGCCAAGCTGGGGCCGCGCTTCCGCTTCTTCCATCTGCCGCGCTGGCCGGGCTTCAAGGGCGGCGCCCTGAACTTCGGCCTGTCCGTCACCGCCCCGGACGTGGAGGTGGTGGGCGTCATCGACAGCGACTACCAGGTCACGCCCGACTGGCTATCGGCCACCATTCCCTATTTCAAGCGGCCGGAGGTGGGCTTCGTCCAGTCGCCGCAGGACTACCGCGACTGGTCCGACGACGCCTTCAAGTCGATGATCAACTGGGAATACCAGGGCTTTTTCCACATCGGCATGATCCAGCGGAATGAGCGCAACGCCATCATCCAGCACGGCACCATGACCCTGGTGCGCAAAAGCGCCCTGGACGGCGTGGGCCGCTGGGCCGAATGGTGCATCTGCGAGGATTCGGAACTGGGCCTGCGCCTGTTCGAGGAGAAGCTGGAAGCGGTCTACATGCCCGACAGCTTCGGCCAGGGCCTGGTCCCCGATAGTTTCGCCGGCTACAAGACCCAACGCTTCCGTTGGGCCTACGGCGCCGTGCAGATCCTGAAGCGCCACTGGCGCGAGATGATGCCGGGCGGCACCAAGCTGACCGCCGGCCAGAAGTATCACTTCATCACCGGCTGGCTGCCCTGGTTCGCCGACGCCGCCCACATGGGCTTCGTCATCGGCGGCATCATCTGGTCGCTGGGCCTGCTGCTGCTGCCGCAGTGGATCGAGTTCCCACCCACCGTCTTCATCCTGCCCACCCTCAGCGTCTTCTTCTTCAAGGTGCTGTGCGGCCTGTGGCTGTATGGGGAGCGGGTGAAGTGCCGCTTCATCGACAAGCTGGGCGCCGCCATCGCCGGCATGGCGCTGACCCACACCGTGGGCCGCGCCGTCTGGGTGGGCCTGTTCACCAGCGGCCGCCCCTTCGTGCGCACGCCCAAGTGCGAGGATCAGCCCGCCCTGATCCAGGGCTTCCTGCACGCGCGGGAAGAGGTGGGGCTGATGCTGGGCCTGTGGCTGGCCGCCGCCGCCATCGCCCTGCTGAAGGGCAGCGACAACCGCGATGCCTACGTCTGGGCCACCATGCTGGTCGTCCAGTCCTTCCCCTACATCGCGGCCCTGTTCCTCAGCACCCTGAACGCGCTGCCCAAGGGCGGCGGGGCCGAAGCCACCGCCCCGGCGGAATGAGGCGGTCGCCAAGCACTGGTATCCAAGCGCTGGTACAAGGCCGGGGCGGCGGGGCAACCCGCCGCCCCCTTCCTTTTCGGGCACAATTCCGTGACCAAGGACCCCGAGTCGGGGACACGCGGCGCGCGCCCACGCTAAGCTGACGGTGGATCGGCGCTGAGAGAGCCGGCCGGAATGCCGTCAACAGGGGACGCAATGGTGAAGACCCACGCGCTTTCATGCCAGGCACCGGAAACCGAAACGGCGGAGGGTGACACCCATCAACATGAACACGGCGACACGGATGTCCAGGATGTGCTGGCCGCCAATCGCCGCTTCTACCAGGCCTTCGCGGACCGCGACGTGGCCGGCATGGAGGCCCTGTGGGCGCAGGACCGCGACGTGCGCTGCGTCCATCCCGGCTGGCCGGCGTTGTCGGGCCGCGAGCCCGTGATGCGCAGCTGGCGCGAGTTGCTGGGCAACCCCCGGTCGCCGGGCGTGCGTCACCAGAGCGAACAGGCCACGGTGTGCGGCGACATCGGCTGGGTGGTGTGCGAGGAGTTCGTGGCCAACACGGCGCTGGTGGTCACCAACCTGTTCGCTCGTTCCGGCGGCGGCTGGCAGATGATCCATCACCAGGCCACGCCCATCTCCTCCATCGCCGCGTTCGAGGACGCCAGCGGCTATGAGGATCTGAACGGCCGGCCGCCAACGCTGCATTAGTACGACTAATCCGATCTCCGTCCTTGCGGCCGCCCCGCTTTTCCGTACTGTTATCGCTAACAATATGGAAGAGGGAGAGGACCCCATGCGGCGTTGGCTGCGCATCGCGAGCTTGTTACCGTCCTTACTGGCCGCCGGCACGGCGTTGGCCGCGCCGGCCAAGTCGCCCGCCCCCACGCCCCCAATGGGGTGGAACAGCTGGGACGCCTACGGCTTCACCATCGACGAGGCCGACTTCAAGGCCAACGCGGGCGTCCTGGCGACGCTGAAACCCTATGGCTGGACCTACGCCGTGGTGGATGAAGGCTGGTACATGGCCGACCCCTTCGGCAAGTCGCTGGCGGAGCGGCAATACCTGCTGGACGGCAACGGCCTGCTGGTTCCCGTACCCGCCCGCTTCCCCTCCGCCGCCGGTGGTCAGGGTTTCAAGCCGCTGGCCGATTGGCTGCATGCCCAGGGCCTGAAGTTCGGTCTGCACATCGTGCGCGGCATCCCCAAGCAGGCCGTGGAGCGGAACACGCCGGTGGCGGGATCGTCCTTCCACGCCGCCGACGCGGCGGACACCGCCGACACCTGCCCCTGGGACGATGGCAACTACGGGGTGCGCGACACCCCTGCCGGCCAAGCCTATTATGATTCGATGATGGCTCAGTACGCCCGGTGGGGGCTGGATTTCCTGAAGGTCGACTGCATCGCCGACCATCCCTACAAGGTCAGTGAAATCCGGCAGATCAGCAGCGCCATCGCCAAGACGGGCCGGCCCATCGTGCTGAGTCTTTCCCCCGGTCCCACCAACCTGTCCCACGCGGATGAAATCAGCCGTTATGGCCAGATGTGGCGGATCACCAACGACGTCTGGGACGGCTGGACCTTCCCGCATGACAAGCCCACGGACGGCTTCCCCTATGG
This sequence comes from Nitrospirillum amazonense, assembly GCF_007828035.1. Classification (GTDB taxonomy): domain Bacteria; phylum Pseudomonadota; class Alphaproteobacteria; order Azospirillales; family Azospirillaceae; genus Nitrospirillum; species Nitrospirillum amazonense. The sequence goes on from NZ_VITV01000012.1 coordinate 128,308, forward strand.
CCTGCGCGACCTGTTCGACGTCCTGCCGGGCTGGGCGCCCCATGCCAAGCATGGCCGCTGGCCCGACGCCGACATGCTGCCCATAGGCGTGCTGGAACCCAATCCCGGCTGGGGCGACCCGCGCACGTCGCGACTGACGGCCGATGAGCAGCGCACCCAGGTGACCCTGTGGGCCATCGCCCGGTCGCCGCTGATCCTGGGCGCCAACCTCACCAAGCTGGACGAGGCCACGCGCGCCCTGATCACCAATCGCGCCGTCATTCAGGTGGACCAGACGGCCACGGAAAGCCACCCGGTGACGGACCTGCCCGCCGGCTTCGAGAACGCGCGCGTCTGGCTAGCCACGGGCGCCAAGGGCCAACGCTACCTGGCCCTGTTCAACCTGGACGACAAGCCGTCGACGCTGTCGGCGTCCTGGGGAAAGCTGGGCCTGGCCGGCGGCAACCTCACCGCCCACGACCTGTGGACGGACAAGGCCCTGCCGGCGGCGGACAGCCTGAGCGTCACGCTACCTGCGCACGGCAGCGCGCTTTATGAAGTGAAGTAACGCCAGCGGCACGAGGTAGCGACTCGTGCCGCTGTAGCCCGCGACTGCGGGTGCCTGAGGAAGCATTTGAGCGGTCACGATCAAATGCCGCGCGTATATGCCGGAAAGGCTGGGCTGGCGCCGGGGTCACTCCCGGCGCAGCACCTTGTCAGCCAGCACGCTGGCCCACCAGCGCGTCATGAAGGTCTTCTTGAATTCGGGCGGGTCATAGACGTCATCCACCCAGGTGTAGAAGGCGTCGACGCTAGGCTCGATCCCCTGGGCCTGGGCATAGGCCAGGAAGGTCTCGAAGAAGTGGTCCAGGATGCCGGTCTTGGCATGGCGCAGGTGGCCATACTTGGGGCTGAGCTGACCCAGCGCCATTTTCAGCGGTACCCCCTCATGCACGAACTGGTATAGCACGCTCATGAAGCCGACGCGGTCGGACCCGGCCTTGCAGTGCATCAGCACGGGGTACTGGGCGTCGCGCCAAATCTGCCGCGCCTGGTGCAGGATGTGCTTCTTGGGCGCGTCGCGGGAATTGACGGCGAAGTTCACCAGGGTCAGACCGTGGCGGGTACAGGCCTCATCCTCCAGCACCCAGGACCCGCAATTGTCGCGGCGGCCGCGCAGGTTGATGACGGTGCGCACGCCCAGGCGGGCGGCCTGGGCGATGTGGCGCGGCGTCGGCTGGCTGGATCGGTACAGCCGCGGCGAAATCTTGAACATGTTCTTGTAGATCATGCGGATGAACGCGTGATCCTTGAAGAAGCTGTTCAGATAGCGCTTGAAACCGCGGATCTGGTTCGGCGGCACGGCGGCGTGGGAGGGGGTAGGCTGCCCCCCGGGCGCGGTGTGGGAGGGCGGCGCCCCGGGGCCGGCCGCCGGCATCTTGTCCACCGTCGCGGCCTGCAGCCGATAGTCCGTCATCGCGTGCACTTATCCTAAAGCAAAGGCAGGAAACCACCGGCCCGCCATCCAGGGGGAGGGATCCGTCAGGCTCACGGCCCCTATATAGGATGTTTGCCCGCCGGGGGCGAGGGGCCTCGCGCGCATGGGCGCATCAACCGCAGGCCCGCGCGGGTGGATATAGGGGTTAAGCGCGCCGGATATGGCCAGTTAGTCCACCCCGGTCAGCGCCCCATGGGACGGACATGGCTGGCGTCCAGCCTATCCAGCCGCTCGAAGAAGGGGGCCATCACCGACCGGTCCTGCTTGGTTTCCTGTTCCAGGGCGGCGCGGTCATGCTCCGTCCAGCGGACCAGGGCGGCCATCTCCTGCCGGTCGAAGGCGCTGAGACTGGAGGCGGACGCCAGCTTCTGCGCCGCCGCCCCCTTTTCCACCGGCTCCTCCGCCGCGCGGGCCGCCTGCCGGGCGGCCAGCACGCGCTGGGTCACCTGGCGCCAGCGCCGCTCATCAAAGCCATAACTGGCCAGCAGGGATTTCGCCTCCGGCCCCGGGTGGGCCAGCAGGACGAAAGCGGGCTGTCCATCGTCCGGCGCGGACGCGACCAGGGCCTCCGCCGCGCTGACGTAGCGGCCGACCTCGGCGGCGTCCAGACGCTCATGCGCCAACATCGGCGCGGATACCATCAGAACCACTAACGCGGCTGCGAAACGCATCGTTTGCCCCCAAACGTTCGCGCGCCAAATGTGATCGTTTCTTATATCGGGCACGCAACGACATTTCCAGCGGAAAGCCTGTAAGTGGAGAGTAGAATTGAAGAATTATGGCGGGGGTATGGCCGCCGCAGCGCTTGGCGCAAACTCTTCCGGAGAGCGCGCAAGGACAGGCCTGCGGCGCGATCGCGCATGCCCCTTGAATGATGCCATGACGTGCCCTAGGGTCCCGTCGCACCCATGGGTTTCATTTAGGATAAGACGTAGCCCCGTGTCCCGCTTCACCGCCCGTCTTCTTGCCGCCGGCACCGCTCTGGTCCTGGCCGGTTCCGCCCTTGCCCAGACCACGCCCCAGCCGGATCAAGCCTCGGGGGGCCAAGCGCCGGCCGGCGGTGGCGACAACGGCGGCCTGATCCTGCCGGGCGCCATCTCCTCCGGTTCCAGCGTGGCAGCCCCCCAGCAGGCCCCCATGCCGTCCGGCCCGGCCGCCGGCCCCGCAGTGGGTCCGGCAGCGGGCCCGGCACTGGGCCCCAGCGCCGGCCCGCGCCAGGCCCCGGCCGCGCAGGCCCCGATCGCCGGCCCCGCCACCGGCCCGGCGGCGCCCTCCGGCGCGCCGGCCGCCTCCAAGGTCGGCACCGTCACCGGCAACTGGCAGGTGGGTCCGCAGGTCTATACCGACGGCAGCTTCAAGCTGTGCGAGGCGCAGGCCAGCTTCGACAACGGCCTGGCGCTAGTCTTCCTGGCCCTGCCCGTGCCTCAGGCCGAGCAGCAGGCGAAGAAGCTGCCGCCCAAGATCATCAACCTGGTGATCGGCGTGCCCGGCGCCAACATGCCGCCGGGCCAGGGCCCGGCCATCAAGCTGAAGCTCGACGGCAAGCTGGAGCAGACGCGCGGTTCGCAGGTCATCCAGCCGAACGCCATCATGACCGGCTTCGACCCGATGGACGCCAACTTCATGAAGGCGCTGCCGGCGGCCAACAAGCTGGAGATCACCAGCCCCAACGACACGGCCACCTTCGTGCTGAAGGGCGGCACCAAGGCGTTCAAGGACCTGAACGCCTGCTTCGACCAGGCCATGGCCGGGAAGCTGCAGCTTCCCGCCCCGCCGCCCGCCATCCCGCCGGCCTTCGCCGCCCTGCTGATGGATGCCGGCCTGAAGGACGCCCACCCCCTGCCCGTCGACAAGATGTCGCCGCAGGAGCGGCCGGGCGACTTCGCCTGGGCCATCCAGAAGGACGTTATCGGTTCCTTACGGTCCGTCGGACTGAAGCCTGAGGCCGGCGATCTGGAAAAGATCATGCAGAACTACCTGGACAGCCTGTCCAAGGGCTGCCAGGGCACCTACACCCCGACCAAGGGCAAGCTGGAAAAGCTGCTGCAGATCGACATGCAGACCGGTTCCGCCAGCTGCAAGACGGACAAGGGCGAGTTCTACGCCAACCTGATCCTGTACCTGACCAAGGACCGGCAGCTGTTCATCATCTCGCATGAGGCGCCGGTGGCGTCCAAGGCGGTGGCCGACAACGCCGGCAACGCCATCGCCGGCGTGCTGCGCAAGAAGGCCAACGAGCCGCCGCCCGCCCAGGGCGCGCAGCAGCAGCAGCCCGCCCAGGGCCCCCGCCCGGCCGCTGGCCCCCGCAAGCAGCAGTAAAGACCAGCGATCTGGCTGAAATAAGAACGGGAGGGGCAAACACCCCTCCCGTTTTCTTTTGGGCCCCGGCCCTTCGCCTGGGCGGCCGCCCAAAAACTACACCACTTCCCGCACCAGCTTGGACAGGAAGGCATCGGCGAAGGCGTGACGGTTGGCGGCGGTTATGACGAAGGCATCCTCCCCCGCGACCACGTTCTCGCGGTAGTAGGGTTCCAGCCAATCGTACTCGTCCAGGATGACCAGGCCGTTCACGCCCACGCCGGCGGCCTGGGCGTGCGCCCGAGCGGAGCGGGGATCGATGCCGCCGTTGTTGAAGCCGTTGCTGACCAGGTCGATGGTCCGCCGGTCGGCGCTGTAGGGGCAGGCGTCCAGCTGGCGCACGGCCTGGACGATGCAATCGCCCAGCGCCGTGTTGCCGCCCATGGCGACACCGGGCGCCTCATCGATGCGGTCGGCCAGGGCCAGCGCGTCCTGGGTCCCGGCCAGCAGGGTCCAGGGCACCAGGGTGGTCAGGGTGCCGGGGCCGGAGAACAGGGCCAGTTGCACCGCCACCTTGCCCTTCGGCCCGCCGGTCAGGGCCTGGTGCACCGTCTTGTCGCGGAAGGCGGCGGCGTGGCCGCGCAGCTGGAAGTCCAGCATCACCTTGGAAATGCTGGCGGAGCTGTCGACCGCCATCACCAGGGCGAGGTCCACGGGCGTACCGCCGGCCCGCGCCCAGGCCCGCCCCGGCAAGGTGGGAGCCGCCAGTGCCGCCCCCATGCCGGCCAGCAGCGCGCGCCGCGTCGGCTTGGCCATTCCTTGACCACCCTCACTCACGTCTCGTCCCATCTACCCGTAGTCCTATGGAGAAACGCGGCGGCACCTGGGTGGGATCAGTCCTTGCCGCCGCCGCGCGCCCAGGCGACGACCTTGCGCATGACGGTGGGCAGGGCCTGGTCATGGAAGTCGGCGGGGGCGCACCACACGCCCTCCACCGCCGCCCCATCGTCATCCAGGTGGCCGCGAACGACGGTAAGTTCCAGGTGAAAATGGGTGAATGTATGGCGGACGACACCGGGCAGGCGCTGCCAGTCGGCCGCCGCCGGCGCCCAGCCCAGGGCGCGGGTGTAGGCGAGGTCCACGCCAGGTTCCCACGCGCTGGATGGCACCTCCATCATCCCGCCTAGCAGGCCCGATTCGGGGCGGCGGCGCAGCAGCACCTGCCCCCGGGCGTTGGTCAACCAGAAGGCCACCCCCCGGCGGGTCGGCTTGGCGGCCTTCTCCGCCTTCAGCGGCAGCAGTTCCGCCAGGCCGTCGCGCCGGCCCCGGCAGGCCGCCATCCACGGGCACAGCACGCAGCGGGGGCTGCGGGGGCTGCACAGCGTGGCGCCCAGGTCGAACAGGGCCTGGGTGTAGTCGCCCGGCCGCTTTTCCGGCACCAGGGCGGCGGCCAGCGCCTTCAGCTTGGGCTTCGAGCCTGGCAGCGGATCGGTCACGGCATAGATGCGGGACATCACCCGTTCGACATTGCCGTCCATGGCCGTGGCGGGCCGGTCGAAGGCGATGGCCGCGATGGCGGCGGCGGTGTAGGCGCCGATGCCGGGCAGATCCAGCAACGCCGCCTCGTCCGCCGGGAAGCGGCCGCCGTGCCGCGCCACCACCGCCTTGGCGCAGGCGTGCAGGTTGCGGGCACGGGCGTAATAGCCAAGACCGGCCCATTCCTTCAGCACCTCGTCCAGGTCCACCGCCGCCAGATCCGCCACCGTGGGCCAGCGGGTCAGGAAGCGCTGGAAATAGGGGCCGACCGTCGCCACCGTCGTCTGCTGCAGCATGATCTCCGACAACCAGACATGGTAGGGGTTGGCCTTGGCACCGGGGGCGGAGCGCCATGGCAGCACCCGGCGGTGGGCGTCGTACCAGGCCAGCAGGTCGGCGGGCCGGGGGGCGGGCAAATCGTTGCCGGGGGGAAGGGAGTCGCCTGCGACGATCATTGTGTGGTCAAAGCCCCTTGCGCCATGGTTCAACTGCCCCCAAACACTGTCCCAGACAAAGGGGTCGGCGTTAGCGGATACGCCGCCCCCGCAACCGTTTCAAGGTCCACCACCACCCATGCCCGGCCCCCGCCCCATTGGCCGCCACCTGAACGCCATCGCCGGCAAGGCGCTGGGCCCCCATGGCCCGGCCTTCGCCACCCTGCTGGCCGAGTGGGACGCCATCGTGGGTCCCCGCCTGGCCAGCGTGGCCCTGCCGCTGAAGCTGCAGTTCCCCAAGGGCCGGCAGGATGATGCCGTGCTGCACCTGGGCGTGGCCGGACCCGCCGCTTTGTTCATCCAGCATGAGGAGCCGCAGATCCTGCAGCGGTTGAACGGCTTCTTCGGTTTCCGCGCCGTGGCGCGGCTGAAGCTGCTGCAGGCGCCCCCCGCCACCAACCGGCGGCGCGACCGGCCGGCGCCGATTCCCCGCCGCCTGTCGGCGGGCGAGGCGGCGGCGCTGGAAACCCAGACGGCGGCCGTGGAAGACGGGGATTTGCGGGAGGCGCTGACCAGCCTGGGTCGCGCCATCCTGGCCACCGAAAAGCCGGTCGGGTCCCCGAAGCGATAGCCCCTCGGACGCGGCTTGCCGGCCCCCGGCGCCGCCCCCTATAGTCACTACAGTTGGTATCGGAGGAACTAAGGTGAACCTACATCTGCGTAATTCGCTGGCCGCCGCCCTGGTGGCCGCCGGTGCCCTGGCCGGTGTCCTGGCGGCCGGTGCGGCCCACGCCCAAGCGGCGGACGCCCCGGTCACCATCGACGTCGCCAGCGCCACCAGCCCGCGCGTGCTGGGCGATGTCAAGGCGCCCGTGGTGCTGGAGGAATACGCCTCGTTCACCTGCCCGCACTGCGCCCATTTCGAGGAAGCGTTCCTGCCGCAGCTGAAGGCCGACTTCATCGACACCGGCCAGGTGCAGCTGGTGTTCCACGACTTCCCGCTGGACCAGCTGGCCTTCGCCGCCGAAATGGCCGCCCGCTGCCTGCCGCCCGACCGCTACACCGCCGCCAAGGGCCTGATCTTCAAGACGCAAGCGCAGTGGGAACACGCCGACGACCCGCTGAAGGCCTTGCAGCAGACGCTGCGCCTGGGCGGCATGTCCGACGCTACCTTCACCGCCTGCCTGAGCAACAAGCCGCTGCAGGACTTCATCACCCAGAGCCGGCTGGACGCGTCGGAAAAGCTGGGGGTAGACGGCACCCCGACCTTCTTCATCAAGAAGGGCGACGCCATGGTGGAGAAGATCGACAACCTGCGTGAATACAGCCAGCTGTCGGAAGCGCTGGTGAAGGCGGGCGCTAAGGCCCCGGCCAACCCGGCCCCGGCGCCGGCGCCGGCCGCAGCCACCCCCGCAGACCAGGCCGCGACCACGCCGGCCAGCACCCCGGCGGCCTCCGCCGCCGCGCCGGCCGCGTCCACCGGCCCCAACACCGGCCTGATCGTGGGTGGCATCATCGCCGCCCTAGTCGTGCTGGGCGGCATCTTCATGCTGACCCGCCGCAAGAAGTGAGACCAGCGGCGCCCTGGGGACGGGGATCCCAAGGGCGCCGTCTTCGTGCCCGTCGCGTTTGGACCGGTCGCGTTTTGAACCAGTCGCGTTTTGGAGTCGGGATGGAGGGGGATATGGCAGGGCGTTGGATGCGTGATCGAGCCGGCATGGCCCAGGGCCTGGTCATGGGGATGGCGGCGCTGGCCGCCCCGCTGGCCCTGCCCGCGCCCGCCGTGGCCCAGGCAGCGGTTGCCCCCGCCCCGTCCACGGGTGGCGGCATCGACATCGCGGCCGCCACCAGCACCCGCGCCCTGGGCAGCGGCAACGCCCCGGTGGTGATCGAGGAATACGCCTCCCTCTCCTGCCCGCACTGCGCCCATTTCGAGGAGACGATGCTGCCCCGCCTTAAAGCGGACTTCATCAATCCCGGGCAGGTGCGCTTCATCTTCCACGACACGCCCACCAACCGTGTCGGCTTTCTGGCCCACATGGCCACGCGCTGCCTGCCCGTCGGCAGCTATAATGACGCCCGCAGCCTGCTATTCAGCACCCAGGACCAATGGCTGGGCGCCAAGGACCCGGAGGCGGGCCTCAAGGAGATGATGGGCATGGCTGGCCTGCCGGCGCCGGCCTATGACGCCTGCGTCGCCAGCAAGCCCATCCAGGACTACATCGCCGCCAGCAGCCAGGAGGCCACCGAGGCGAAGGTCGAACAGACGCCCACGCTGATCATCCGCAAGGGTGGCAAGGAAGTGGACCGCATCGCCGGCCCCAACGACTATGACAAGCTGGCCGCCGCCCTGATCAAGGCGGGCGCCAAGGCACCGAAGAAGTAAGACCCCGTGCAATTCACCAAGCTTCGCATCTCCGGCTTCAAGTCCTTCGTGGACCACACCGAGCTTCTGATCGAGCCCGGGATGACCGGCATCGTCGGCCCCAACGGTTGCGGCAAATCCAACCTGGTGGAGGCGTTGCGCTGGGCCATGGGCGAGACCTCGGCCAAAAAGATGCGTGGCGAGGACATGGACGACGTCATCTTCGGCGGCACGGCCACGCGGCCGGCGCGCAATTTGTGCGAAGTCGTCCTGCACCTGGACAGCCCCAACCTGACCGCTGGCACGCCGGGCGTCAAAGCGGACGCCGTCCAGACGGAAATGGAGATCAGCCGCAAGCTGGAGCGCGGCGCCGGTTCCGACTACCGCATCAACGGCCGGCCCGCCCGCGCCCGCGACGTGCAGCTGCTGCTGGCCGACAACGCCTCGGGCGCCCATTCCCCGGCGCTGGTCAGCCAGGGCCGGGTGGGTGCCCTGATCAACGCCAAGCCCGGCGATCGCCGCCAGTTGCTGGAGGAGGCGGCCGGCATCACCGGCCTGCATTCCCGCCGGCATGAGGCGGAATTGAAGCTGAAGGCGGCGGAAACCAACCTGACGCGCCTGGACGACGTGGTCGTCACCATGGACGCACAGCTGCAGAACCTGCGCAAGCAGGCCCGCCAGGCCGCCCGCTACCGCAACATCTCAGACCACATCCGCCGGGCGGAGGCGCTGCTGCTGCACCTGCGCTGGACCACCGCAACCGCCCAGGTCATGCAGGCCCGCGCCGGCTTCCACAAGGCGGAGGAGGCAGTGCGCGGCCTGATGCTGGCCGTCACGCAGGCCACCACCAAGCGCACGGATCTCGCCGCCAGCCTGCCGCCCAAGCGCCAGGCGGAAGCCGAGGCCGCCGCCGCCCTGCAGCGCCTGCTGGTGGCGCGGGAGCAGCTGGACGCGGAGGAGCGGCGCGCGACCGAGGCGCTGGCCACCCTGCAGCGCCGTCTGGCCCAGATCGAGGGCGACCTGGCGCGCGAAAAGGATCTGGCCGCCGACGCCGACCGCGCGCTGGCCCGCCTGGCGGAGGAACGCCAAGCCATCGTCGACGCGCAAGGGGACGAGGCCGAAAGCCAGGAACTGGCCAAGGCCCGCCTGGAAGAAATCCGCGACACGGTGGCAACCCTGGACGCCGAGCTGGCGGCCGCCACCGAGCGCCTGGCCGCGGACGAGGCCAAGCGCGCGCAGATCCAGCGCCAGGCGCAGGACCTGGAGCAGCGCGTCGCCACCCTGCGCCGCCGTGTCGAGGAGACGCAGGCGCAGAAGGCCGAGCTGGAGCGCCAGCAGGCCGCCCGCGACGACGTAGCCGAGGCGGAAGAGGCCATCCACCTGGCCGAGGAACGGCTGGAACTGGCCAAGGGCACGGCGGAGGAGGCGGAGGCCGCCAAGGCCGGGGCCGAGCAGGCCGCCAATGCCGCCCGCGCCCTGGGCACGCAGGAACAGGCCACCGCCCGCGACGCCCTGCAGCGGGCCGAGGGTGACCGCGCCCGCCTGACGGCGGAGGCCGACGCCATCACCCGCCTGCTGAAGGCCGGGGCCGGTGACCTGTTCCCGCCGCTGGTGGACGCGCTGACCGTGGCCAAGGGCTATGAGCAGGCCCTGGCCGCCGCCCTGGGCGACGCGCTGACCGCCCCGCTGGATGAGGCGGCGCCGGTGCACTGGCGCGCCCTGCCCGCCCTGGGCACCATTGTCCCCCTGCCCGCCGGGGCGGAGCCGCTGGCCGCCAAGGTCAAGGCCCCGGGCGCGCTGGACCGCTGCCTGGCCCATATCGGCATCGTCGCCGACACCGCCACCGGCACGCGCCTGGCACCCGACTTGGCGCCTGGCCAGATCCTGGTGACCCGCGACGGCGCTGCCTGGCGCTGGGACGGGCACTGCATCGCCGCCGGCGCCCCCACCGCCGCCGCCGAGCGCCTGCGCCAGCGCAACCGCCTGACCGAGCTGACGCAGGAGATCGCGGAGGCCGACACCCTGGTGGCCGAGGCCCGCGCCGCCTATGAAGCGGTGAAGGACGCGGCGGAGGAGCGCGTGGCCCTGGCGCTGCGCGCTGTGGACCAGGCCTCCGCCAAGGACCGCGTGGCCCGCGACGCCGTCAGCGCCGCCTTCCGCGCCGTGGCCGACGCCCGCGCCACCCACGCCCGTGTGGCCCAAGCCGCCGCCGCCCTGGCCAGCCGCCTGGCCGCCCTGTCCGAAACCCTGGACCAGATGACGGCGGATGAGGAGGACCTGCGGGAACGCTGGGCCGAGGCCCGCGCCACGCTGGAGGAGCTGCCGCCCCCGGGCGAGGGCCGCGAGCAGATCGCGGAGGCCCGCCTGCGCCTGACCGAGGCGCGCGGCACCCAGGCGGAGACGCAGAACGCCCTGGACCGCTTGCTGCGCGAGGCGGAGGACCGCCGCCGCCGGCTGGATGCCATCGCCGCCGAGGAAACATCGTGGCGCCAGCGCCGCGACGGCACCGGCGGCCGCCTGGCCGAGCTGACCGAACGCGCCGAAGAGACACGTGAGGAGCAGGAGCGCCTGGCCGAACGCCCGGCCCAGATCGAGGAAGAGCGCCTGACCCTGGCCGACCTGATCCATGAGGCGGAGCGGGTGCGTAGCCGTGCCGGCGACGACCTGGCGGAAGCCGAGGGCGCGCTCACCACGGCCGAGCGCACCCTGAAGGAGGCAGAGAACGGCCTGGCCGACGCGCGCGAGGCCCGCGCCCATGCCGAGGCGGCCGTCGGCTCCGCCCACCAGCATCTGGACACGGTCAAGGAGCGCATCGCCGAACGGCTGGATTGCCCGCCGGAACAGGTGCTGGCCCTGGCCGGCCTGGACGAGGGCGAGCCCCTGCCCGAGGCCCATGCCGTGGAGCAGCGCCTGGGTCGTCTGGAGGCCGAGCGCGATAACATGGGCCCCGTCAACCTGCGCGCCGAGCAGGAGGTGCAGGAGCTGGACGAGCAGATCGGCGTCATGAAGACGGAGAGGGAGGACCTGGTGTCCGCCATCGCCCGCCTGCGCCAGGGTATCTCGGGCCTGAACAAGGAGGCGCGCGAGCGGCTGCTGGCCGCCTTCCACAAGGTGGATGCCCATTTCCAGGAGATGTTCACCCAGCTGTTCGGCGGCGGCCGCGCCCAGCTGAAGCTGACCGACACCGAGGATCCGCTGGACGCCGGCCTGGAGATTTACGCCAGCCCGCCAGGCAAGAAGCTGCAGATCCTGTCGCTGCTGTCGGGCGGCGAGCAGGCCTTGACCGCCATCGCCCTGCTGTTCGCTGTCTTCCTGTGCAACCCGGCGCCCATCTGCGTGCTGGACGAGGTGGACGCCCCCCTGGACGAGGCCAACGTGGGCCGCTTCTGCGACCTGGTGGAGGAGATGGCGCGGGCGGGCCATACCCGCTTCCTCATCATCAGCCATCACCGCCTGACCATGTCGCGCATGGATCGCCTGTTCGGCGTCACCATGGCAGAGCGGGGGGTGTCGCAACTGGTGTCCGTCGACCTGGCTACCGCCGAGGAACTCCAGGCCGCCGAATAGGCGTAAAAATGGAGCTGCGGTAGGGTGTTAACCCCGTTACCCGCGACAACTGGCGCGCTGGCCCGCAACAGTCCGGCCCTGGCGGGAAAGCGCGCGCTGCACTATCTTAACAGGCAAGGGCCCTGGGGCAGGGTCCGGGCGGTTGGGGCTTGTTTCATCCGGCGGCAGCGGCCGAACCGGACGTGTGAGGGAGACTGAAATGCGGTACCGTTCCTTGGCACTCGCGGCGGTGGGCCTGTTGGCCGTTGCCGGTTGCGCCACCAACCCCGACGCCGACCAGGCGGCGTACGCCCAGCGCGCGCTGATCGGCATGCCGAAGCAGACCCTGCTGTCCTGCGCCGGCGTGCCCACCCGCCAGACGGCGGTCGACAATGTGGAATACTTCACCTACTCCAGCGACAGTCTGCAGACCCGCGTCGGCCCGTCCTACTGGGGTGGTTTCGGCGGCGGCCCGTGGCATCGTGGGTATTGGGGTGGCGCCGATTTCGGCCCCACCGAGGTGTCGGCCCGCAACTGCAACGCCACCTTCACCCTGAAGAACGGCGCCGTGCAGCAGCTGGTCTACGGCAGCTCCACCGACAGTCCCGCTGGCCGCCTGTCCCAATGCTACGCCATCGTGCAGAACTGCTTGCCGCTGGTGCCGCAGCAGTCGGGTCCGGCGGCCTCCGCCGCGACCGGCGCCGGCAGCCGCGCCCGTTAAGGGACCGAATATTGCCTTGCCGAAACAATCCCTGGGTCGCCAGGGGTTGTTGGGCACGGCGCGATGCATTGGGCGCCCATATCCCTCGACCTATGCTTAAGGCCCGGCCCTCGGCCGGGCCTGTCGCCGTTTGGCCCATTGCGGACGCGGCGCAACATGACGTTTCATAGTCCCCTGGAAGGAGGGGCCGCCGGTTGCGGCCCGCTTCCGGAGGGGGCCGTTACCGGTCGACAGAAACCGGCGCTGGTTTCCTTGGCATGAATCCACTGGGCACGCGGAAGACCGGCCCTTGGGAAGGCCGGACCAGGGCGCGAGACCGCCCCCGCCCGCGTTCCCCGTGTTGAACGGGAGAAGCGCCTATGCATGTTTCCGGTATCCTGAAGCACAAGGACAGCAGCACCATCATCAGCGCCAAGCCGGGCGACACCATAGAAACGGTGGCGGCCCTGCTGGCGGCCCATCGCATCGGCGCCGTGCTGGTGCTGGACCCCGGCGGCAGCGTGGCCGGCATCATTTCGGAACGCGACATCGTGCGCGGTCTGGCGACCCACGGTCCCGCCGTACTGAACCAGAGCGTGTCGGAACTGATGACCCGCAAGGTCGTGGCCTGCGCTCCCGGCGACAGCGTCTCCTCCATCATGACCCGCATGACGGAAGGCCGCTTCCGCCACATGCCGGTGATGGACGGCGGCCGGCTGGTGGGCTTCATCAGCATTGGCGACGTGGTGAAGCATCGCCTTGCCGAGGCCACCAGCGAGGTGGAGAGCATGCGCGTCTACGTGGCCGGCGGTTTCTGAGCGGCGCATCCTCCGCCCCGCGCCACCCCGGTGCCACGCGCCGGGGAAGGGAGTTGGCTGCACCGGGTGAAGGCATCACCCGCAAGGGATGGACAGGCAAGGGATGGACGGGCCGCTGTGATGACCATCGCAGCGGCCCGTCACCCGTTCCGGGAGGCTGCCGTCCCCGCCCCTTCAGCGAAAGCCGCCGCCCCATGGTGACCGACCCCAAAGCCATCGCGCTATACGCCTGGCCCACGCCTAACGGCCACAAGATCTCCATCGCTCTGGAGGAAATGGGCCTGCCCTATGCCGTGCACCCCGTGGACATCGGTGCCGGCGACCAGTTCAAGCCGGACTTCCTGGCCATCTCACCGAACAACCGCATGCCAGCCATTGTCGATCCCGACGGGCCCAACGGCCAGCCGCTGTCGCTGTTCGAGTCCGGCGCCATCCTGATCTATTTGGCGGAGAAGACCGGCCAGTTCCGCCCTGCGGACGCCGCGGTGTGGTATGGCCATGTGCAATGGCTGATGTGGCAGATGGGCGGCGTCGGCCCCATGTTCGGCCAGGCCGGCCATTTCCGTAACTACGCGCCCGAGCGCATCCAATACGGCATCGACCGCTACACCAATGAGGCCCGCCGATTGATCCGTGTCGCCAACACCCAGTTGGCCAAGACGGAATTCCTGGCCGGTGACTACGGCATCGCCGACATGGCGACCTTCCCCTGGCTGCGCCTGCATGAACGCTACGACATCGATCTGGCCGACTTCCCCCATGTGAAACGCTGGATCGACACCGTGGCCGCCCGCCCCGCCGTGCAGCGCGGGCTGGAGCTGCTGAAGGACAAGAGCCGCCCCGCCGGCCAGGCCCTGGATGATAAGACGCGGGAGAACCTGTTCGGCGCCCGGCAACGCTGAAACCCGGCACCGGCGGCCCCCCTATTCCGGCCCATCTTCCGGATAGTGGCGCCTTGACCACGCCGCCGCCGCCGCCATCTACCCCCGCGCCACCGCCCGTGCGGCGGGGCGCGGCCTGGGGATGGTCCCCGGCACGGATATGGTCAAGGGATGGGCATGCTGGGGCGGTTTTCGGATGTGCGGCGTCAGCGCCGAGTCGCGGCGTGGGCCGGCTCATTCTTGCTGGTCGCGGGGTTGCCCCTCGCCCCGCCGGCCGCCGGCGCCACCGTCAGCCGGCCGGAAGACATGACCGTCAGCGGCAAGCTGATCGCCACCGGCGGCGTCACCCAGGTGGAGGGGGCGGCCGGCGGCGGCCTGACGCCCTGGGCCGTCATCGGCGGCGGCGGGACGCGGGAGGAGGTGGGTGCCACCGCCTTCTTCACCGCCGTGCGCACCCATGATTACGGCATGAACGCCTATGGCGCCCTGATCGGCCTGTGGGACCGGGTGGAGCTGTCGGTGGCCCAGGACAGGTTCGACACCCAGGCCATCGGCGGCGCCCTGGGGCTGGGCGACGGCTACGCCTTCACCAACACCATCGCCGGCGTCAAGGTGCGGGTGGCGGGCGACGCTGTCTATGACCAGGACAGCTGGCTGCCCCAGCTGTCCTTGGGCGCGCAGTACAAGTCCAACGACCGCGGCAGCCTGGTGAAGGCGCTGGGTGCGCGCAGCGGCGACGGCGTCGACCTCTACGCCAGCGCCACCAAGGTTCTGCTGGCGCAAAGCCTGCTGCTGAGCGGCACGGTGCGTCTGACCAAGGCCAACCAGACCGGCCTGCTCGGCTTCGGCGGCGCCGACGACGACTACCATGCGGAACTGGAGGGCAGCGCCGCGCTGCTGCTGGACCGCAACCTTGTCGCTGGCGTGGAATACCGCATGAAACCCAACACCCTGGCCCACGCCAACCCCGGCCTGGCGCCGGAAGACGACTGGTACGACGCCTTCGTCGCCTGGCTGCCCGGCAAGAACCTGGCCTTCACCCTGGCCTATGTGAATTTGGGGCGGGTGGTGACGCCCACGCGGCAGAACGCCGTCTATCTGTCCTTGCAAGCGGGGTTCTGAGCCATGACGCGCCGCACCGCCGCCGCCCTGCTGACAATCACCCTGGCCGGCGCGATCGCCGGATGCGCCTCCGGCCCCTCGCCCGACCTTTACCAGACCTTCGGCGGCCAGCCGGGTCTGATCTCCCTGGTGGACGACTTCATGGACGGCATGATGCGCGACCCCGACCTGCGCCCCTATTTCGTCAACGCCAACCGTCCCCACATCAAGGCGGAACTGGTGGCGCAGTTCTGCGCCACCCTGGGCGGCCCCTGTGAATACAAGGGCATGGACATGAAAATGGCACACGCCCGTTATGGCATCGGCGACCATGAGTTCAACGCCCTGGTTCAGGATCTGCAGGACGCCATGGACCTGCATCGCATTCCCTACCGCGCGCAAAACCGTTTCCTGGCCATGCTGGCGCCCTATCGCGACGACGTCGTCCACCCGGCCCCGCCGCCCCGCGCCCGCCCACCCCTGACCATCGCGCCCGACGCCGTGGTCGTGCCGGAGACGGTGCCGGCCGGTGGGCTGCCCAACAAGCCGCCGGCACGCTGACGCTGCCCCTTTGTGGGGCAGATGCCCAAGCGACGGGCAGCCGCCGTCCTTTGGACAGCACGGCCCGAAATCCTCCGCCATATGGATAGAGGGACTAGCGCTAGGCCTGGATCGTGGTTTAGCATCTACCTATAGCTGGGCCATCCACCCCGCCACTGGATTGTGGGGGTTTTCAGGGCCGGCCAGAACCTGCCAAGCGATCCCCGCAGATGGAGCGCAGCGGCCAAAAACATGTATCCCAGGGCACATCGTTAACATTTTGGTGAGGCCTTGGAGCTCACCCTGCCTATAGGGAATACGCATGAAATGCCGCCGGCGCGGTGGTCGCGGGAACAGCCCGGGCCTAGGCCATTTGGCGGAGGGACGCGTGGCAAAGGGCGCCGCTGCATGGGCCCGGTTATAAACGGACAAGGTTGACCGGATCGCTGATCCGGCGCCCCGGGGATAGGCCGGGGGATAGGTGGAATGGACGAGGCCGGCGACCGGCTGGTCGGCACAACGTTTGGTTTTCGCTGAAAAATTCCCCGATCTGCCTCTACTCCGTCGCAATCATCCACCAATATCTAAATCAAGACCCAAGGCATCCGGGTACAGGGAGAACGAAGGACGGCAGGTGAGTGTTCAACAAGTGGAGTCCAAGGGTCTGGTCCACCGGGACGGACCATCTGGTACGGAACTTGCCTCTCCTGAAACGTCAGTCACGAGGTTGGTACCCCGCTGGAACGGGGGAGAGTGGAGCCGTCGCGGTCTCGCGTGTTGGGACCGCCCGTCGAGTTGCCTGATAGGCGTGATCCTTCTGAAAGGGTGAACCCATGCCGAAGTCGACCGATTTATTCACAACCTTCGCCCAAAGCTATGAGGCGCGCCGCGAAGTGGCGATGTCGTTGCAGGAATACCTGGAAGGGTGCCGCGACGATCCGATGATGTACGCCAGCGCGCCGGAGCGTCTGCTGGCCGCCATCGGCGAGCCGGAGGTGGTGGACACCGCCAAGGACAGCCGCCTGTCCCGCGTTTTCATGAACCGTACCATCAAGATCTATCCCGCCTTCGCCGAGTTCTACGGCATGGAGGAGACGATAGAGCGCATCGTGGGCTTCTTCCGCCACGCCGCCCAAGGCCTGGAGGAGCGCAAGCAAATCCTCTACCTGCTGGGCCCGGTGGGCGGCGGCAAATCCTCGCTGGCCGAGCGTCTGAAGGCGCTCATGGAAGAGCAGCCCATCTACGTCCTGAAGGCTGGCGATCAGCTGAGCCCGGTGTTCGAAAGTCCGCTTGGCCTGTTCGACCCCGGCACCATGGGCGAGGCGCTGGAGGAACGCTACGGCATTCCCCGCCGCCGCCTGACCGGCCTGGTCAGTCCCTGGGCCATCAAGCGCCTGGATGAGTTCGGCGGCGACATCACCCGCTTCAGGGTGGTGAAGCTGCGACCGTCGCGCCTGCGCCAGATCGCCGTGTCCAAGACAGAGCCGGGCGACGAGAACAACCAGGACATCTCTTCCCTGGTGGGCAAGGTCGACATCCGCAAGCTGGAGATGTTCCAGCAGAACGATCCCGACGCCTACAGCTATTCCGGCGGCCTGAACCGGGCGAACCAGGGCCTGCTGGAATTCGTCGAGATGTTCAAGGCGCCCATCAAGATGCTGCACCCCCTGCTGACCGCCACGCAGGAAGGCAACTACATCGGCACGGAGAACATCGGCGCCCTGCCCTTCACCGGCGTCATCATGGCGCACTCCAACGAGGCGGAGTGGCAGAGCTTCAAGAACAACAAGAACAACGAGGCCTTCATCGACCGCATCTGCGTGGTCAAGGTCCCGTACAGCCTGCGCGTCACCGAGGAACAGCGCATCTATGAGAAGCTGATCGGCGGGTCGGAGCTGGCCAAATCCCCCTGCGCCCCCGGCACCATGGAGATGCTGGCCCGGTTCACCGTGCTGTCCCGCCTGCGGGAGCACGAGAACTCCAACCTCTTCTCCAAGATGCGCGTCTATGACGGCGAAAGCCTGAAGGAGACGGACCCCAA
Organism: Nitrospirillum amazonense; assembly: GCF_007828035.1. Classification (GTDB taxonomy): domain Bacteria; phylum Pseudomonadota; class Alphaproteobacteria; order Azospirillales; family Azospirillaceae; genus Nitrospirillum; species Nitrospirillum amazonense. The sequence goes on from NZ_VITV01000012.1 coordinate 146,045, forward strand.
GGCCCGCACCCTGCAGGAATACAAGGACGCCGCCGGCGTGGACGAGGGCATGAACGGCATTTCCACCCGTTTCGCCTTCAAGGTGCTGGCCAGCACCTTCAACTATGACACGGTGGAGGTGGCGGCCGACCCGGTGCACCTCATGTATGTGCTGGAACAGGCCATCCGCCGCGAGCAGTTCCCGGATGAGACGGAGAAGCGCTACCTGGAATTCATCAAGGCCGAGCTGGCGCCGCGCTATGCGGAGTTCATCGGCTATGAAATCCAGAAGGCCTACCTCGAGTCCTACCACGATTACGGCCAAAACCTGTTCGACCGGTATGTCGACTACGCCGACGCCTGGATCGAGGATCAGGACTTCAAGGATCCCGACACCGGCCAGTTGATGAACCGGGATCTGCTGAACCAGGAGCTGACCAAGATCGAGAAGCCGGCGGGCATCGCCAACCCGAAGGACTTCCGCAACGAGGTCGTGAAGTTCGTGCTGCGGGCGCGGGCGGCCAACGCCGGCCGCAACCCCAGCTGGACCTCTTATGAGAAGCTGCGGTTGGTCATAGAACGGCGTATGTTCAGCCAGGTGGAAGAGCTGCTGCCGGTCATCAGCTTCGGCAGCAAGAAGGATGGCGAGACGGAGAAGAAGCACCACGAGTTCGTCGAGCGCATGGTGGATCGCGGCTATACCGAGCGCCAGGTGCGCCGGCTGGTCGAGTGGTACATGCGGGTGAAGCAGGCGGGCTGATCCGGGACCTTCGGACAGGAAGGGGCCCGGCTTCACCGGCCGGGCCCGGTCTCCGCAATCCCCTGCGTTCAAACGCGAAATGGACACCACCCCCGCCCGGCTGACCGCCGGTGGCGCTCTCCCGCCCGGCCCGTTCGAAGGCGCCGGGACGCCGGCGCCGCCGGTACGGTTCCCGGGGGACGGGGTACCGGGGAGTAATGCCTTGTCGTCGATGATCATTGTCGATCGCCGCAGCAATCCCAAGGGCAAGAGCCTGGCCAACCGCCAGCGCTTCATACGGCGTGCCAAGGAACAGATCCTGCGCGCCGTGAATGGCGCCTCGAGCAACCGCCGCATCAAGGACGTGGAGAGCGGCGCCGACATTTCCATCCCTACCGGCGGCATCTCCGAACCCACCTTCCACCGCTCCAGCCAGGGTGGCATCCGCGACCACGTGGTGCCCGGCAACAAGGAGTTCATGGAGGGGGACACCATCGCCAAGCCGCCCGGCGGCCAGAGCGGCGGCCGTGGCACGGATGGCAGCCCCGACGGCGGCGGCGAGGACGAGTTCCGCTTCGTCCTGACGCGGGAGGAGTTCATGGACCTCTTCATGGAGGACCTGGAACTGCCCGACCTCGCCAAGCGCAAGCTGAAGGCGGCCGACGCCGTGCTGTGGCAGCGCGCGGGCTATTCCGTTTCAGGATCGCCCACCAACCTCAACCTGGTGCGCACCATGCGCAACAGCCTGTCGCGGCGCATCGCGCTGAAGCGCCCCAAGTCGGAGGAGATGCTGGCGCTGGAGGCGGAGATCGCGGAACTGGAGGCCCAGCCGGGCAAGGACCCGGACCGGCTGATGGAACTGCGCGGCCTGCTGGAACGCCAGGTTATGCGGTCCAAGCGCATCCCCTACATCGACCCCATCGACGTCCGCTACAACCGCTTCACGCCCATTCCCAAGCCGGCGGCCCAGGCGGTGATGTTCTGCCTGATGGACGTCTCGGGCTCCATGACCGAGCATATGAAGGACCTGGCCAAGCGCTTCTTCATGCTGCTCTACCTCTTCCTCACCCGCCGGTACAAGCAGGTGGAGGTGGTCTTCATCCGCCACACGCATGAGGCGGAGGAGGTGGACGAGGACACCTTCTTCCACTCCACCGAGACCGGCGGCACCATGGTGTCGACGGCGCTGGAGGAGATGAAGCGCATCATCAAGGAGCGCTATCCCGTCGCCGACTGGAACATCTACGGCGCCCAGGCCTCGGACGGCGACAACACCACCAGCGACGGCGGCCGCACGGCGGCCCTGCTGGAGCATGACCTGCTGCCCGCCTGCCAGTACTACGCCTATGTCGAGGTCGGGTCCGACCCCGACGCCATGCCGGCGGGCTTCGCCACCCACGCCCGCGAAACCGACCTGTGGCGCACCTACAAGCAGGTCACCGGCACCGAGACGCCCTTCGTCATGAAGAAGGTCCGTCATCGGCGGGAAATCTACCCGGTATTTCGTGAGCTGTTCGCCCGCGACGGCGCGAAACAGTCGGAGGAGGCGACACCTTGACCTTAGCCCCCGTTGAACGCCTGAAGCCTGTCAAGAGATCGGAACCGGGGGAGAAGGCGCCGCCGCCGGACGATGCCAACCTGCTCTACACCGGTGCCGACTGGGACTACGACACCATTAAGCGCTGCCACGACGCCATCCAGGAGATCGCGCTGGGCGAGTTGGGACTGGACGTCTACCCCAACCAGATCGAGGTCATCACGTCCGAGCAGATGCTGGACGCCTATGCCTCCATCGGCATGCCCCTGCTGTACCGCCACTGGTCCTTCGGCAAGCATTTCGCCCGGGACGAGGCCATGTACCGCCGTGGCATGCGTGGCCTGGCCTATGAGATCGTCATCAACTCCAGCCCCTGCATCAGCTACATCATGGAGGAGAACTCCATCACCATGCAGGCGCTGGTCATCGCCCATGCGGCGTTCGGCCACAACCACTTCTTCAAGAACAACTACCTGTTCCAGCAGTGGACGGATGCCGAGGGCATCCTGGGCTATCTGGACTTCGCCAAGGCCTACATCGCCCGCTGCGAGGAGCGCTATGGCCAGCAGCTGGTGGAACGCACCCTGGATGCCGCCCACGCCCTGATGAACCAGGGCATCCACCGCTACCCCCGCCGCCGCCTGGACCTGCAGTCCGAAGCGCGGCGGGAGCAGGAGCGGCAGGAGATGCAGCGCCAGCTGTACAACGACCTGTGGCGCACGGTGCCCACCAAGAAGGGCCAGAAGGCGCCATCGGACGAGGAGCGGCGCCGGGCCCTGCTGGACCTGCCGGAGGAGAACATCCTCTATTTCCTGGAGAAGAAGGCGCCGCGCCTGGCCAACTGGCAGCGCGAGGTGCTGCGCATCGTCCGCCATGTAGCGCAGTACTTCTCCCCCCAGCGGCAGACCAAGGTGATGAACGAGGGGTGCGCCACCTACACGCACTACCGCATCATGACTCGCCTGCACGAAACGGGGCGCATCAGCGACGGCGCCTATATGGAGTTCTTGCACTCCCACACCGCCGTGGTGTTCCAGCCGGCCTTCGACGACCCGCGCTATTCCGGCATCAACCCCTACGCCCTGGGGTTCGCCATGATGCAGGACATCGAGCGCATCGCGACCAACCCCACGGAGGAAGATCGCGCCTGGTTCCCCGGCTATGCCGGCAGCGGCGACGCCATGGCGGCGCTTCGCGACGCCTGGGCCAACTATCGCGACGAGAGTTTCATCCTGCAGTACCTGAGCCCGCACCTGATGCGCAAGATGCGGATGTTCCACCTGCACGACAACAGTGATGAGAACGTCTACCGCGTCGCCGCCATCCATGACGAACGCGGCTATCGCCGGGTGCGCCAGCAGCTGGCGGCGCAGTACGACTTCTCCTCCCTGGACCCGGACATCCAGATCACCGACGTGGACCTGGCTGGCGACCGCCGGCTGATCCTGGAGCACAAGGTGCAGAACGGGGTGCTGCTGGCGGAGGAGGACGCCAAGTCCGTGCTGCAGCACGTCGCCAATCTCTGGGGCTACGACGTGCTGCTGTTCGAGAACGACGATGCAGGCAACACGCTGCGCAAGCTGACCGTGCCCGCCCGCACGATCCTGCTGGCAGAGTGATCAAGGCCCCCAAGGAGGCCAGCGTCAGAGGCAGCCTTCGATATAGTCAACGGCCGGGGGCAAGCCCGCGCGGAAGCGGGTGACCCGGCCGTCGGCTGTCTCGAACAGCAGGACCCGCCCCCGCTCCTCGATACGGAGATAGTGCCCGTCCTCATAGGCGTGGGGCTGCACCGCCACCGTGGGGCCATAGGCCTTCAGTACTGCCGCCTCCGTGGCGCCCACACCGATCCCCTGGGCCGTCCGGATGGTCGCCTCCCCACCCGGTGGGGCGAAGACGTCGATGCGGGTGATCCGGCCCTTTTCCACCATGTAGCTGATCTGCTTGTCCTTGCCGTCGCTGCGGCCGGTCAGCCAGCAGTCCGCCGACTGGGCCTGGCCCATGGGACGAAAGGAAACGTTCAGCGCCGACTCCGCCTGGACGACCGTCATGCCCAGGCGGACGGGGCCCAGACCGTCGAAGGTCAAGGGCGGCGGTGACGGCTGGCAGGCGGCGGGTAGGACGGCCATCCCGGCCAGGAAGGGGTAGACCCAGGACCTCATCGGAACCTTCTCCCGAACGGCGGCTTGTTCCTGCGTGCCGGCCACCGATTTGTCATGCCGCAGATGCGAAATCGCCCTAGTTAAGCCATGTTGCATCGCGATATTATGAGCGTACCCCAAGCGGGTACCCAACCGCCAACCTCCTAGAGAGCAATTCCGATGTCCACCCTGGAACTGGATCCCGCCTTCGTCGCCGCTTGCGAAGCGCACGGGCTGGACCCGCAGAAGACCAACATGTTCCTGCTGGAATGCGCCGTTCAGGGCCGCGAGCCGTCCAAGGTTTCCATGTTCGAGCTGGACCGCCAGCCGTCCGACCTGTGGGCCAAGGTGCGCAAGCTGAACCGCGCCGCGTGATCCCGGGCCCTACTGGCCAAGCCTTGCTGAATTGGCTCTGCTGAATTGGCCCTGCTGAATTGAACGAAGCCGCCGGGCCGTTGAGGCCCGGGCGGCTTTTTTCATGCCCTCGGGTTCCATTTGTCCAGGGATGCCGCCACCCTGGCCAGCACGCCATACCAGTCGCCGGCCACCTCCTGCCGGAACTGGCGCAGGGTGGGATACCAGGGGCTGTCGTCACGGTCGCGCAACCAGCGCCAGTCGGAATCGAAGCGGTTCAGCAGCCACACCGGCCGGCCCAAGGCCCCCGCCAGATGGACGACGGAGGTATCGACGCTGATCACCAGGTCCATCGCCTGGACCAGCGCCGCGGTGTCGGCGAAGTCGGCCACACCAGCCATACCGTCGATGACACCGCCGGGCAGACCACCCGCCGCGTCCGGATCCTTCTGCAGGCTGTGGAATTCCACTTCCGGGCAGGCGGCCACCAGGGACTCGACCTGGGCCCGTGTCAGGGAACGGCGGCGGTCCACCTTGTAGGTCGGGTTGCCGGCCCAGGCGATGCCGACGCGGGGACGATCCCCGGCTGCAAGTAGGGTGGCCACCGCCGTCAGGTAAGGCGTGGCAGCCGGCACCGTCTCCAGCCGCGTGTCCAGCGCTAACGGCAGGCTCATCAGGGGGCAGTGCAGATCAAAATCCGGCAGGGGCGTGCCCCGGGCGACGAAGTGTACGTCCCCCACCGCCACCAGAGTGGGGGAGGCGCGCAACAGGCGCAGCAGGGGCTGCGGTACCTCCACCACCAGCCGGCGGCAGCGGGCGGCCACCAGGGGAATGTAGCGGCAGAACTGCAGGGTATCGCCATAGCCCTGCTCGGCATGCAGCAGCAGCGTCCCCCCGGCCATGTCCTCGCCCCGCCAGGTCTTCTGGGCGAAGGGGCGGCGGTGGGGGCGAAAATCGGGACTGGCCCACCGCCATTCATATGCCGCCCAGCCCCGCGGGTAGTCGCCCAGGCCAAGCCAGGCGAGGCCCAGGTTGTAGCGGGCCTCGGCATAACGGGGATCGACCGCCAGGGCTGCCTGGTAGCAGGCGATGGCGCCGTCCATGTCGCCCAGCGCCTTCAACGCGCTGCCCAGGTTGTTGTGCGCCTCCACCAGATGGGGATTGAAGGCCAAGGCGGCGCGGTAGCACGCAATGGCCTCCGCGGTCCGGCCCCGTTCCAGCAGCACGTTGCCCAGATTGTAGTGGCCCTCCGGATAGGCGGGGCGCAGGGCCAGTGCCTGGCGGTAGGCGGCCTCCGCCCCGTCCAGGTCTTCGCGCTGGCGCAGGGCATTGCCCAGGTTGCTGTGCGCCTCGGCGAAGGTCGGCCTCAAGGACAGCGCCTGCCGGTACTCGGCCTCCGCTTCGTCCCAGCGGCCATGGTGGCGCAGGATGTTGCCCAGATTGCTGTGGGCGTCGGCATTGTCGGGCCGCAGGGCGATCGCCCGCCGGTAGGCGCCCTCGGCGGCATCCAGCCGGCCCAGCTTGGCGAGCGCGATACCGAGGTTGCCGTGCATGGCGCTGTCGTCCGGCCGCAACGCCACGGCCTCGGCGATCAGTTCGGCGGCGACGGCGGACTGGCCGCGCGCCTGGGCCACCAGGCCCAGCACGTGCAGGAAGGCCGGCTGGTGCGGGTTCTGGGCCAAGACGCGCCGACAGGCGCTTTCCACCCCGGTCAGGTCGCCGGCATGGAAGCGGGCGACCACCTGGTTGTAATCGGCCTGGTTGGGGCTGGCCGGAGCGTGCGCGGTCGCGGTGATTTTGAAAGCCCTCTTTCCCACTGTCCCTCAGCTTTACACGGGAGGGGCGGGGAAAGCGGGCGGTCAAAAGGGCGGGCCTTCAGGGCTCACCCCAATAATCGCCGAAGATCCAGACGTGGCCCTCCAGGTCGCGGGCCACATACTCGCGGGTGCCATGGCCGGTGTCGTGCGGGTCGGTCAGGATGTCGGCACCGGCGGCGCGCGCCCGGGCATGGTGGGCATCGACACCATCCAGCGCCACCCACACCCCCTGGTTCAGACCGTTCAGCACCCGGGGGCTATGCATGCCGTAACGGTCGACCGGGTTGTCAGGCCCCAGCATCAGCAAGGCGTGCCCCAGCTTCAGCTGGGCGTGGACCACCCGTCCGCGCTCATCCGTGATCACGTGGTGACGGGTGAGGCCGAAGGCGGCGCACAGCCAGTCAACGGCGGCGGCGGGGTCTTCATAACGCAGCAGGGGAAAGAATTTCGGGCTCCGCGGGCCAGTATCGGGCCCGCCGTCAGGCGCCAGGGTCATGTAACCGTCCTTGCAGTGGCAGGACGGATACCGGTCCCGCGACAAGGACCATGGTAGCCCGGCTTCAAGGCCGCCGGAACAGGACCAAGGTTCATCATACCATAGCAATAAGGCCGCTCCCTAACGGGAACGGCCTTACTTGCATTTGTGATGAGGTCTTGAATAACCCGTGTATCGCACCGGGCGTCAGCGCACGGGATTACCGTTGCGCGCGGCGCCGTTAAGGAGTGATCAAGCCGGACGAGCGATTAGTATGGCTTAGCTTCACGCGTTGCCGCGCTTCCACATGCCACCTATTGACGTGCTGGTCTAGCACGGCTCTTCAG
>NZ_VITV01000013.1 GCF_007828035.1 Nitrospirillum amazonense
GCGAAGCCTTCAGCCTGCGCCTGGAGTACAACGGCGAATACCGCCACGACTACCAAAGCCACGGCGGCGTCCTGCGCGCCAGCTGGAGCTTCTGATCAGGCGCTACAACACGGTGATCGCGGCCAGCGTGTCCTCCGTCAGCCGGCCTTGCCCGTCGAGGTGGAGACGCCACCCGGTCGCGCGTGCGGGGAGGGCGGTGGGAAGGGGAAGAGCCAGGCCCGCCTAACCTCAGGGCGTGGTGAGTGGCCGATGGCTGGGTCGAGAGGGCAGGGATGGGGATCAGGGTTCCGGCACCATCCTCGCCACCTCCCCCGCCGCGCTGGCCGGTCCCCGTGCAGCACGGCGAGTCCATGGGCGTGCCGGCGGGCGGGGTGGTGACCGGCGGTATGCCTAGCGCCGCCGGCGGCGCCTCTGACATCGGCTGGCCATTGGGGATCAGGGTCGGGGCGTCCTCCTCCAGAAAGGTGAAGGGGGGCAGGCCACGCTGCCAGGGGCTGGCCGCCAGTTGCGGCGCTTGGCGCTGTTGGTCCGCACCCGTGGCGCTGCCGCTGCCGAACAGGCGGGAAAGGAATCCGGGGGTGCCGTGATTGTCGTTCATGGCGGGGCGTCCTTAAATATGGCGATGGCGGAAGAGATAGGGGCCGACCAGACCCGCCTCGATGGCCAGACTGGTGGACGGGGATGGCTGACCCGCCAGCGGCAAGGTGGCGATCACCTGTCCATCGCGCAGATGCCAGGCCGGGGTGGAGCCCTGGGCCATCCGAACCTCGATCCGGCCGTTCCGCCGGGCGGCTATGTGCAGGTGGCGCCTGCTCAGGCCGACGCGCTCAATGAAGGTGGCGCTTGGGGCCTGGTCTGCGCCGGTCAGCACCAGACTGCCCGGCTGTGTCAACAGGCCCACCACCAGGCGCCCGGGCGTCCCGTCGCCAGCGCGGCCCAATTCCCCGCCCTCCGCCGGCAGCGTTAGCACCATGGGGTCCGGCAGGGGAAGGAAGCCATGATAGTGGTCTTGCAGGCCCGTCGGCACGGCTGTCAGGTCGATGCCCCCGGCCACGGTGGCGGGCGCCTGGATGACGGACCAGTCGACCTCCCCCGGGAGGGCGAGGAACGGGCTCTCAGGCTTCTTGGCACTGGCGCACAATTGGACGCAGGCACGCCCGGCGATGTCGGCGCGACGAACCGGCTGGCCGCTGGCCGGGTCCAGTCGCAGGGTATAGCGCTGGATGTCCCCAGCTGGTGACAGGCGGGGCAGGGCGATGGCGGCCACTTCCAGGCCCACCACGCTGCGCACCCGCCCGCCGATGATCAGGGTAGCGTCACCGTCGGCGACGGGGCCTTCCATCGGGTCAGTGGCCGCGGCGGCCCGCGGCGTGGCCGGCGCGGCGACCAGCTTGGGGGCCGGCGGGGCGCGCGGCTGTGGGAAGGGGCCTCGTCCACTTCCTCCGCCGGCATCTTGGTATCGGCGGGGCGCATCTGGACTGGGCGGGGTGACAGGGTGATGCTGACGGTCGCGGGTGATGCGGTGGGGTCGTCGCCGTCGGGGCTGGCCCCCTCGAAGACGTAGGTTTCCGAGCCGTCGGCTCCGATCCGGGGCGGGATCTCATCATAAAGGCCGTCCGCCCGCTCGATGACGCCCCGGCCGAACTTGACGTCGATACGGAGAGATCGCACGGCGTCGCGCCCCAGAGCGGCCAACTCGGGCATGACGATGGCGCCGTCGGTCTCGGTGGCTGAGAATTGGAGGTATCGGGTATCCTGGAAAACCGCGATGGGCCGCTGGACCAAGTCCCAAGATCGCTGAACCAAGGCGACTTCCAGCAACGGGGGCACGGCCAGGGTCTTGGTTTCCCCGTTGCTGTAAATCGGCGCGACACAGTGACCCTTCAATAGAATCAAATGGATACCGTGCCGATCGGCGTACAAGCTACACGCTGACTAACAACCCACAGCTCAAGCGGAGCGCCAGCATGCCTATCAAAAGCGTCCTGAGAAGGCGTGGCTCGGCTTACGCTTACGCTTGAAAAGGGCGCAGACGCCGATGCCCTACGTGAGATGATCAGCTTTGCCGCCGAGCGGTTGATGGAACTGGAGGTCCAAGCGCTGGCCGGCGCCGGCCACGGCAAGCGGTCGGCCGACCGACTGCTCCAACGCAACGGCTACCGTGAGCGCGACTGGCACACCCGCGCCGGCACGGTGGAACGTAAGCGGTGCGTGCGCTCCACCGGCGTAACGGTTGACGGCTGTGTGAGGAAATCGACGGCCGGGTGAAGACCTTCCTGGACGGCTCCTGGAGGGCGACTGGCCTTACCTCTGGATCGACGCCACCTATGTGAAGGTCCGCCAGAACGGCCGGATTATCTCGGTGGCCGTCACCATCGCCGTGGCGGTCAACACCAACGGCAGGCGGGAGATCCTCGGCATGGACATCGGCACCTCCGAGGCCGAGACCTTCTGGGTGGAGTTCCTGCGCAAGCTCAAGCGCCGCGGCTTGGGCGGCGTCAAGCTGGTCGTCTCTGATGCCCATGAGGGCATCAAGGCTGCCGTCGCCCGCGTGTTCCGCGCCACCTGGCAGCGTTGCCGCGTGGGGCCGTTGAAAAAGCCTGCCATCGGTGATTCCCTGTCCTGGCAAGCCGGTGGTGGGAGGCGGGGATGCTGGTGCAGCGCGGTCCGGAGCAGTACGAGTTCTTCGCTGGTTCTTTGCGCGACCTTGTCCCTGGCGACCACGTCCTGGCCCGCGTGGGCCGCGTCCTGGACCTCTCGTGGCTGCGGGCGGAGGTCGCCGACCTCTACAGCCCGGACAACGGCCGACCGGGCATCGACCCGGAGGCGGCACTGCGGTTCATGCTGGCCGGGTTCCTGCTCGGCATCGTCCACGACCGCCGCCTGATGCGCGAGGCCGCTGTCAACGTCGCGATCCGCTGGTTCGCCGGCTACGGCCTGACCGAGGGCCTGCCGGACCATTCCAGCCTGACCCGCATCCGGCAGCGCTGGGGCGAGTTGCGGTTCCGGCGGGTGTTCGAGAGGACGGTCCAGGCCTGCTTAGCCGCCAAGGTGGCCAAGGGCGAGGTGGTCCACGTCGACGCATCCCTCATCCGGGCCGACGTCAGTTGGGAGGCCCTGGCCAAGCGCTGGGTCGACAAGGTGGGCGAGGAGAATCCCGTGGACGAGGCCGAACGGGATTCCAAGAAGACGGGCAAGTACAAGAAGGTCTGCACCACTGACCCCGACGCCAGCATGGCGACCAGTGGTCGACGGCGACGCTTGGAACCCTCCTACAAGCAACACACGTCCGTGGACGATGAGGCCGGGGTAGTGCTGGACGTGCACGTCACCACGGGCGAGGATAACGAAGGCGCGGAACTGGTGCCTGCCCTCGACAGGGTCGAGGCGCTAACTGGCGCCAAGGTGGCCACCGCCACAGCGGATGCCGGCTACGCCTACGCCAAGGTCTACGGGCAGTTGGAGCGCCGTGGGACCCAAGCCGTGATTCCACCCAAGGCCTAGCCGATCCGTTCGCCGGTGCCCATGCGCCGGTTTCGCTACGACGCCCGCCACGACATTCTGAAGTGTCTGCGCGGCAAGGTCCTGAAAGCGGGTCGGGCGGTGAAGCACGGCCGGTTCTTCACCTCACGCGCCCGGGATTGCAGGCGTTGCGACCTGCGTAAGCTGTGCCTTTCGGGCGGCCGGGCCAACAAGGCCGTGGTGGTCGGAGATGACTACCCGGCGCTGCTGCGGGCGCGCCGACGCCGGGAGCAGTGGACAGACATGGACCGTGAGTTCTACCGCCGCCACCGTTGGAAGGTGGAGGGCGTCCACGGCGAGGCGAAGAGCTGGCACGGACTCGCCCGCGCCGTGCGCCGGGGCCTCTGGAACATGCGGGTGCAGGCCTATCTGGCCGCCGCCGCGATCAACCTCAAGCGGCTGGCCATGGCCGTGCTCGTGTTTTGGGCGGCGCTGACCCGTGCCGCCGACGTCGTCACCAACACGCGAGCCGCGGTTGCCTCACCCGCCCAGCGCCCCGCCTGAGTCTGAGAGGGGATATTCAACGGCCCCCGCGTCCATTTTATGCGCAACGCCTTGGCCCATGCCGGCAAGCAGGGGCGCCGCGTCGTGGCCGCCTTCATCGGCACCGCCTTCGCCCAGGACGATGCCTCCGCCGCCCGAACCCAGTGGCGTCAGGTCGCCGACCAACTCCGCCCCAAGGTCGGCAAGCTGGCCGCCCTGATGGACGAGGTAGAGGATGACGTCTTGGCCTTCATGTCCTTCCCCGCCGCCCATAGGGCCAAGCTGCACAGCACGGGTGAGATCAGCCCGTAGTGGGGATACAGCGCTACGCCGCCTGATCATTCGTTCCGGACGGCATCGGGCCGCTGCCGCGCCCGGTCCGCTCGTGGGTGGACCTGCCACTGGGCGACGAAGTGCTCATAGGCCTGCTCGGCTTGCCGGGCCACCGCCATCTCCTGGTCGCGCAGGGCTTTGACGTTGTAGGCGTGGGCGGGGCCCGCCTTGTTGCCCTTGCGCTGGGGTTGGCCCGCTTGGAGTTCCATGCCCCTTGTCTTGGCCGCCACCAAGGCCGGACGTGCCCAGCGGTAGTCCTCCTCCCGGGTCAGCACATGCCAGCACAACACCGTCAGTTTGCGCGCCACGGCGACGGCGGCGATCTGGTGGCCGCGCCGGGCCCGGATGCGCACGAAGAAGGCATGTAACGGGCCCGGCGCCTTGGCTACCGCCCAGACGGCCTCCACCAGCATGGCGCGGGCATGACTGCGTCCGACCTTGCTGATCCGGCCGTGGTGGGCGGCGCCCAGTCCCGATTGGCGGACACGGGGGTTGAGGCCGAAATAGCTCACCAGCTTTTGCGGGCTGGCGAAGCGGCGGATGTCGCCGATCGCCGCCACCAGGCCGCTGGCCACCGCCAGGTTCACACCGGTGATGGTGATCGGCCGCCGGATGGCCGGATCATCCAGCGCCCCCTGGGTGATCTCCCGGTCCAACGCCTTCTGGAGCGCTTGGCCCTTGAGCATAGCAAGCCATGTTTTCCAATTGTGCTAAACCTCAGTTTGACGATGTTCCCTGACAGCTGCCGGGTAAGCGTCGTCTGCCGGCTGCGGCGCGAGCGGGTTGATCCTGGCGCCCGGCTCAGGATGCTTGGTCGATGTTCCAGGGCGGCAAGGAAGACACCACGGTGGGCGACACGGTGCCGGCTGACGGCGGTGCTTCAACCAAGTGCACCGGCATGAAAGACGGCACCGCCGGGGTGAGCTCACCGTTCTTGATCTGACGGCGCCAGCGGTAGATCAGGCTGCTGCACACCCCATGGCGACGCGCCACCGCCGCGACGGCACCACGACCGCCACGGGCCTCGCCGACCAGGTTAATCTTCTCCTCGGCCGAATAGGCGCGCCGCCCGCCGGCACCGGTGATGACTTCGATACGTTGGACTGCCACGGTGCAAACCACACTGCTTGCCACGATGCTACGCCGGTCACACCCGTGAGCGCTGCCGACACGTAGCTTTCAGCACGCAGCCCACCTTCCTACAAGGCAGCCCTCAGACGACGCTTACGCTGCCGGTGCCCCTCGCGGCAATTCTCAACGGGCCCGTGTTCAGCGGATATCCATGGGATTGGATGTTCGCAGGAAAAAAAGCCTGCGGCCATTCCACCGCCCCGCGCTTAGCCTAATGAGAGCAGCAGCCAGCTATGAGCATCCGAGGATGCGAAGCAGAGTGTGGCTTACTGTCGCCAGGGTAAATCCGCTTTTTTTTGCGGGTGCCATGGCCCTCCGGCTAGTGGCGGCTTGGCCATCCTAGCCCCGGCGTATTTCAGGCTGCCTAGCAGCCTATGATTGAGGTGGAGGTTATGATGGCACGCCCAAGAAAAGCCGATGGCGATCGGCGCCGGCAAATCACGATTTGGCTATCCAACGAGGAGCGGCGGGCAATTGGAGGCCGTGCGGAGGCCATCCGGTTGTCCTTCAGCGATTATATCCGACGGGCCGCCTTAGGCCGGCGCCTCACGGCTGCACCGTCCATTGTCAACCTGGCGGCCTGGGAAGAATTGTCCAACCTATCCACCAATTTGCGCGAAATCCTGTTGTATACGCGCGAATGGTGCGACCTGGACGAAGCGGGGCTAATGGGCCAAATCATTGAAATCCAGATGCAGATTGAGAGGCTGGGCGCCACGCTGATCGGCGGAGGCGATCCAGATGCTTGAAAAAATCGGACGTGGCGCAGACATGCGGAGGCTGCTGGAGTATCTTTTGGGCGAGCTGGATCATGCAGGCCGCAAACGTGACCGGGTGGCCGTCGTCGGAGGCACGGTGTCGAGCGGCAATATCCTCACCATGACCTTGCAATATAATGCTCTCCGGCGTCTCCGCCCCAACCTGATGCGGTCAGTAATGCACTGTAGCCTCCGCTCCTCGCCTGGTGACCGGTGGCTGACTGACCAGGAGTGGGCCAGTATTGGTAAGAAATGGGCGCAGGCGATGGGCTATCAAGCCTATACGATTGTGCGCCACGATCAGCCTGATGGCGATCATATTCATATCGCTGCGAGCCGTATAAACGCTGATGGTTCAGTTGTGCCCGATAGCTGGGACTTCCGGCGCGGTGAGTTGGTTGTGAGAGACCTCGAAAAGGAACTGGAACTTTGCCAAGTCGCGCGTTCCCATCTGCTTGCACCTGAAAACGTCATGACTGAGTCGATGGCTTTCTCTCAGATAGATATCCAGCAGGCCCTTGCGGGTAAGCGCGTTCCTCGGGTTGAGATAGCCGCCGCCATCAACAGAGCCCTGGCCAAAGGAACAACCACCTTCACTGAATTCGTAGCCTCTATGCGAAGGTCTGGTGTTGTGGTGTGCCCCAAAATGTCGCGTCAGAGCACCGATTTATCTGGCCTTTCCTTCGAACTTGACGGGGTGGTACTGCGGGGAGGTGCATTAGGCAAAGGGTATAGCGTCTATAACCTGTTCAAGAAGGGGCTCAGTTATTCGTGGAGCCGAGATCAGCAGGCAATCCGCGATTGCCTGGACATGGTCACTCTTCTCGCAGCCGCCGGCTCTGGAGGTTCTGGTCGCAACGATGAATCAGATCGGTACTTCCCCAGCGATCTTCCAGAAAAAAGCCTTCCATTGAATGATGACGATGTCCCTTCGCCATTTTGAATTGGGGCCTGCCGCGCGACAAACAGGATGAGAGCTCATTACCCAATCCCGAAACCCGCCGAACGCTCCCTGCGCGGCATCGCGATCAACAGGAAGAGCTTCCTGTTCCTGGGCGGGTGGCGATGGGTCAGCACTCCACCATTTCGTCCTGTTCGAGGCGGAGTGCGTGTCGGGACGACAAGGCCGCCGCGAACAGTCTGCCGCAATTCGTGCCGCTGGTGTGCTTTGCATAGCACCAGGATCACCGGCGACATCTTCTCCAGGTTGATCTGGTGCATGCCGGCGGGGATGACGGCCACGTTCTCGGAGGCGCGCCGGGTCCAGTCGATGAAGTGGAAGCGATCCTCGTTGCGGCGGTCCTCCACAGCGCGGTTCTTCTCGAACGCGTGGGAGTCGAAGCCGGCATATTCCACGGCCAGCGAATGGTCCACGATCAGTTGCGTGGGCACCGCCGGGTTGACCTCGGCGGGGTCACCGCCCTGGCCGGCGATGGCGTCACGCAGGCTCGCCAGGTCCACCAGGGCCGTCTGGCCCAGTATGTCATGGCAGACGACACGGGCGGGGTACCAGGGGAAATCCAGGTCGCGCCGCCGCTCCACCAACTGACGCAAGGCGTCGGTCAGTACGGCGGGGTCGCAGCGGCGCACCAACTGCTCCGCCAGCACGTGGCAGACATAGGACAACCCGGCCCAGGCGCCGGAGCGGAGGATGTCCACGGCGGCCAGCGCGTCGAAATAGTCCAGCGCCGTGCCGGGCTGCGGCTTGCGATAGGGGGCGTTCATGGCAGGTTTGCCCTCAACGGCGCTGGTCGATGGCCACGAAGGCGGGGCTGTCCAGCCCGCCATAGTTGGCGCTGAGGCGGATGATCTTCTTGTCGATGCGTTGCTCGATGATGTGCGCCGCCCAGCCGGAGGTGCGGGCGATGGCGAACAGCGGCATGAACATGGCGGTGGGCACGCCCATCATGTGATAGCTGAGAACCAGTCGAGGTTGGGGAATATGCGCTTCACCTCCTACATCACCGCCTCCAGCCGGCGGCGATGTCGAACATGCGGGTGGAGCCCGCCTCCACCGACCGGCTGTGGGCGACGCGCTTGATGACCTCGTTGCGCGGGTCGGAGACGGTGTAGACCAGGTGGCCGAAGCCGATCACCTCCCGGCGCTCCACCGAGGCGCGGATGTCGGCCTCTGCCTCGTCCGGCGTCCCGTAGCGCTTTTGGATCTCGAAGGCGACCTCGTCGGCGCCACGTTGCTTCAGCCCAGCATGCCGATGGCGCCGGCGATGGCCAAATGACCCAACTGGGCCTCCTCCGACAAGCCGAATGGTCACACGCCCAGGAATTCCGAGCCACGTGGGGGCTGCGCACCGCTTACGAATGGAATGTGAACGTCGTCTGCGTAAACGCCCTCCGTGCCGCTTTCGCGGTGAAATAGGCCATTGGAAACCGAGCATCAGTTCGTGGCCTGGTTCACCCAGACGACATCACCATCAACGGCATAGAGACGGCATCCCGGATGCTTTTCCGAGCAACCGGTCATGGCCTGGGCGATAGGATCAAAGGTGCCGCTGGAGAAATACCATCCGCCATCCGGCGCGATGACAAAAGCCTTGGGACGGTGGAGCGTGGTGTATCGGATATAGCCCTCTCGCCCACGACCATCCAGATAAGGCACAGCCGTTGCGTTATCGATGGTGGCGAAACCGCTGGGGGCCGGTGCCGGCGTTGGGCGTGTCCAAACGACATCATTGTCCACCGCATAAAGTTGGCACCCCTCGGTCACCTTTCGACACGCATCCAGCCCGCGGGCGATCGGGTCGAAACCCTGGTCGAAGGCGCCGGAGAAACCATGCGGCGCCAAGATGAAGGCGCGAGGCAGCGGTTTCGTCAGGAATTGCCGGTAAAGCTCTCGCCCCTTATCGTTCAGATAGGGCACCGCGTCCACGTCGGTGGCGGCGGCGTATCCGCTGGCGGGCGGAAATGGCGTTGGCAGGTACTCCGGATGTAGGTTTTGGCTGGGCAGCCCCTGCTCCGAAAGGAAAGCATCAACCTGGGGCACCCAGATCGCCAAGCCTTCCGTGTAGCTTAATAGCTGGTGGGAGTCGTCCATGAATGTGCCGACATCCACGAGGCGGGCATTGCCGCCGGCCTCGGTGTACCGTTCATGCATCAGGCGCCAGGTGGTGGGCGGAAACAGGCTGTCATTATCACCGTAGAACCAGATGCTGGGAATGTGGGTCAAGGCGCCCAGTTGCGCTGCCCCTTTCGCCAAGGATTCGCGGCCGCGATCACAATCCCCCTCAACCATGCCGCCCGCGAAATTGATCACCGCTTTGACTCCCGGGGGATTGAAGGCCGCGAACGCCAAGCTGTTCCAACCGCCGAAGCTCTGGCCGGCGACGACGATACGGTGAAGGTCGATGGCTTGGTTGTCAGTCAAGGCGACCGCGGCCGCCAGGATATCCTTGGCATCCTCTACCGCCGTTCCAGCCAAATTGCAGCCATGTGTCTGGATCCGGCCCCCAGACCCGGCGAACCCCCGCATCATGGGCAACAGGACCGCGTACCCCCGGGACAGAAAATAATAGGCGGCGAGGGACGCGCTGTAGCGCGGCATGTCTTTTGGGGACTGGCGCCGTTTAGCGGAGCCATGGTTCATGATGGCCAGGGGAAAGGGCCCAGGCCCATCCGGCAGCAACAAGGTAACCTGCAATTGCGCCGGCCGTTCCGGATCACCAGGCACCATCAGGACCTGTTCATGCCAGGGCGCTGGCGGTAAGGGGCGCGGATCCGTCGTGTCCATCGCATGCGCAGCATTAATGGCGCCACCAAGAAAGCCGGCAATGAAGGCTGCGATGATGATGTGGAGAATAATCGCTGGTTTCATAATCCTATATGATCCGCACGCCTTTGGTGTTGAGTTCCGGCTTGGTCCAGAAGTTGGCACTGGTGTACTTGGCGAAGATGTCAGGCGGCAGGCAGGTTTTCCGCTCCCGGTATTCCACCCTCTCCCGAACCTTGTGCAAGCCGGGCATGCCAAGGAGGGCGTCGTAGTCCGGCTCGTCATAGACGACGTTCTCGAAATCGTGAGCGAAGGGCGCCTCCCCCAGAGCTTCATAGAGGCGGGACAGCGTGCGCTCCGGCGCGTTGACCAGATGGTCGTAAGGCACGACGATCAGACGGTGCGCCTGGCTGCCGAACCACGCCTCCCGCAGAGTGCTCCAGGCCAGGCCGATTAAGCCGCTGTCGGAGTTCATCAATGTTTCCACACGCGCGTAGACCGAGGCGCCAGGCTGGAAATTGAACACGCGCGATAGCTGCAGCGGATTCTTGTTCAGCATGTGCTCAATGCTGTCGATGATCCAGCTGACATCCCGCACGCAACAGATGATACGGCTGTCGGGGTAGAGTTCGCCCAACACCGACGCACGGCCCGTCCAGGTGCGGTTGGTATCGAACACGATACTGCCCGCAGGCACATCCGCGTAATAGGACTTGAAGACGCCGCGCAGCATCGCGGCCCGGCGGTCATCATCGAAGAAGACGCCGAACTCACCCCCCACCATTTTCTGGTGCAGGGTCCCGCACAGCATGGCGACGGGGCTGGTCATGGACGCGTAGAATCGGGGATTCTGCCGCAGCAGGGCGGATAGCAGCGTAGAGCCGGCGCGGGGCAAGCCGGAGATGGCGTGGACTGTGTGAGTCATTTGAACCGTCGTGGCAAGCTCGCCGGCGTCGGGGCACGCCGGCCGTCAGTGCAGGTGTCAGCGGCCCCTGGCCGTCAGGAGGAGCAGTTAATTTGATGCTCCCCTCATGCATTTACTCGGAATTTCCGCGGTGTAACTTGGATCTGGATTCCCAGGAATGTTGTCGTTAAATTTATTCTTATCTATTGGCTGGTATCCATATCTGGCACATGCTTTTAGACATTCGCCCAGATTCCTTACTTGGGGGTCGCCTTCCTCGAGGAAATAGTCTCCGGACCTGCAGGCAACAATGTCGCCATGCTTATCGATGAGATCAATTTTGTCATTTGATGTGCAAGAAGCAAGTGAAAGAGCAAGCAAAACCGAAATTTTATAAAATGAATCTGATATATATTTTGAATAAATATACGAATTTAGGCGATACATCATATCAACCTGCGCCGGTTATTTAATATTCATGTCGCGCGGACACTCAATGAATTCCATCCCTGGACCTGTCTTCCAGGGTACCTGCGCCGCTCAAGAGCGGCGCAGGCTGCGGGTGCTGCGGTCAGTGGCCGCTGGCGGCCAGGAGGGTTGAAGCCTGGGCGTCGTCGTTGGCGGCGACCAGGGAGGAAACCGACGAACCGCTGCTGTCGAAGGCGGCCGTCGCCTGGGTCAGCTGGGCCAGGTTGGTAGCGTCGCCATAGAGGCTAGTGCCGCCGCTGACATCGGTCGCGTCCAGGGCGCGGTTGTTGGCGCCCAGGGCGTAGTACATGACCGAGGCCTGGTCGCTGGTGTCGGCGAAGCCCAGGGCATGGCCGATCTCATGCAGCAAGGTTTGCGACAGGGTCGCGTCCGTGCCGGCGTAGACCTGCTGCCCGCTGGTGTTGGTGACTAGGGCCGCCTGGTCGGTGCTTTCCACCCGCACCGTGGCATGGGCCAGGGCCCCATCCTTGGCGGCGTAGGTGGTGTAGCCGACGATGCCGGTGCCGTCCGTTCCCAAGTCGGCGGCATCGATCTGGATGTTGGCCTTGGAGGGGTCGCTGACCTCCTGGAAGGTCAGGCCCGTGGCCTGGGCCCAACTGGCGAAGGCCTGGGCGGCGGCAGCTTCGTCCACGCCGGTGCCCACGCTCCAAGTAACGACCTGGCTGTCCCACTTGGCCCCTTCCAGCACCGCGCTGCCCGTGCCATCGGTGGCTGCAGCATCGGCAATGGACGCCGCCTGCTTCAGCCCGGCCTCGGCCGCGGTGGCGCCCGGCTGGTTGCTGTTGGCCAGGTCATAGGACGCGATGGCCCCAACGTCCTTGCCCACCGCCGCCTTCACCGTGGCGCCGCTGCCAGCGAAGCCGTAACCGCCGTAGTAGCCATAGGAGCCGCCGCCGCCGGTCCAGCCGCCGCCATCCTCATCGCCGGCACCGTCCGAGGTGCCGTCGCCGGCATAATTCCCGCCGGAGAAATCGACATTGTCCGAGGTGTTGCCCGAGACACTGTCATAGCTGCCGTCAACGTCAATGTTATCGTTGGAGCCGGCATTGATGCTGTCGTAGCTGCCGTCGATGTCGTCACCGGAGATGCCCGACAGCAGGTTGATGTTGTCGTGTGAAGCGGTGATATCGTCGTTGTTGCCCACCACGCCAAAATTATCGCCGGTGCCGGTGAAGTCCACTGAGGTGCCATCGCCGGCCACATTGGCGTAGTCGTTGCCGGTGTCGTTGTTGACCTTCTGGTCCGTGCCGTAAATTCCCAGATAGGAGTCGCTATTGGGATCAAGGTTGACGGTGTCGTGGGAACCGGAGACGTTGCCGCTGAAGCCGGCGGCAGCGTTGATGTCGTTATTGCTGCCGTTAATCCCAGCCCCCGTGACGTTGGAAACCATGTTGACGGTATTGTCGGACGTATTCACCGACACGTTGGATCCGATCAAACCGACACTGTCGCCGTTGCCGTTGACCGTGACAGAGGAATTGGCGCCGATATTGACCAGATCGTGCGAGGCGTTCGCCGTGTCGTTCGAGCCATAGAAAACGGCAATGGCGCCGCTGTTCGTCGCCATGTCGTCGGTGTTGTTGTCGCCATAGACCCAAATGGTTGAGTTGCCGGACTCAATGATCGTGTTTCCGCTACCGCTGATAACAACGCTGGAGCCAGCGGCCACATTGATGGTCTGGTTTGACACGGACACTGTGCCCGCATTACCACTCACGTCCATAATTCAGTCTCTCCGTTAAGGTTACACCGTGCCTGCGCCGCTCTTGAGCAGCGCAGGCTGCGGGTGCTGTGGTCAGTGGCCGCCGGCGGCCAGGAGGGTGGAGGCCTGGGCGTCGTCGTTGGCGGCGACCAGGGAGGAGACCGACGAACCGCTGCTGTCGAAGGCGGCGGAAGCCTGGGTCAGCTGGGCCAGGTTGGTGGCACCGCCATAGAGGCTGGTGCCGCCGCTGACGTCGGTCGTGTCCAGGGCGCGGTCGTTGGCGCCCAGGGCGTAGTACATGACCGAGGCCTGGTCGCTGGTGTCGGCGAAGCCCAGGGCATGGCCGATCTCATGCAGCAAGGTTTGCGACAGGGTCGCGTCCGTGCCGGCATAGACCTGTTGCCCACTGGCGTTGGTGACCAGGGCCGTCTGGTCGGTACTCTCCACCCGCACCGTGGCGTGGGCCAGAGCCCCATCCTTGGCGGCGTAGGTGGTGTAGCCCACGATGCCGGTGCCGTCCGTTCCCAAGTCGGCGGCATCGATCTGGATGTTGGCCTTGGAGGGGTCGCTGACCTCCTGGAAGGTCAGGCCCGTGGCCTGGGCCCAACTGGCAAAGGCCTGGGCGGCGGCAGCCTCGTCCACGCCGGTGCCCACGCTCCAGGTGACGACCTGGCTATCCCACTTGGCGCCTTCCAGCACGGCGCTGCCCGTGCCAACGGTGGCTGTGGCACCGGCGATGAACGCCGCCTGCTTCAGCCCGGCCTCGGCCGCGGTGGCGCCCGGCTGGTTGCTGTTGGCCAAGTCATAGGACGCGATGGCCCCAACGTCCTTGCCAACCGCCGCCTTCACCGTGGCGGCGTTGCCGGCGAAGCCATAGCCGCCATAATAGCCGTAGAAGCCGCCACCACCATCCCAGCCACCGCCATCCTCGTCGCCCACGCCGCCCGAGGTGCCATCGCCACTGTAGTCACCCCCAGAGAAGTCGACATTGTCCGAAGAGTTGCCGTTGACATGATCGTCCGATCCGTCAACATCGAAGCTGTCGTTTGATCCGGCATTGAAGGTGTCGTAGCTGCCATCGAAATCATCGCCGGAAATGCCCGACAGCAGGTTGATGTTGTCGTGCGAGGCGGTGATGTCGTCGTTGTTGCTGACGACGCCGAAATTGTTGCCGGTGCCGGTGAAGTCCACAGAGGTGCCGTCGCCGGCCACATTGGCGTAATCGTTGCCGGTGTCGTTGTTGACCTTCTGGTCCGTGCCGTAGATGCCCAGATATGAGTCGCTGTTCGGGTCCATGTTCACGGTGTCATGCGAACCCTGGACGTTGCCGCTGAACCCAGCGCCCGCGTTAATGTCATCGTTGTTGCCGTACACCACCGACCCGGTGACGTTTGACGCCATGTTGACGGTATCGTCGGATGCGGTCAGGGAGACGTTAGCACCGATCAGGCCGAGATTGTCGCCGCTACCATTAACTGTAACGGAAGAGTTGGTGCCGACATTGACTGAATCGTGCGAAGCGTTCACCGTCTCATTGGAGCCGTAGAACACGGCGATGGCACCACTGTTAGCCGCCATGTTGTCGGTGTTGTTGTCGCCGTAAACCCAAGCCGTGTTGCTGCCTTGCTCGGAGATCGTATTGTTCGATCCTCCAATAATAGCAGTTGATCCAGAGGTAATGTTTACGGAGGAATCGGCAGCATAAATATCGGCACCGGTTCCGGAAACGGAAATAGATTCAGGGCCGTTTTGCGAAATATTTTGGGTCTCAGAAAGTATTTCACCTGAGTTATTACTATAGTTTATTCTATCGGTGAAATTTCCGCCAGATATGTTCGTTGATACCGATGAATTGCTTTGAGATGAAGAGACTCCGACCTGAGATCCATCGCCGCTGATGGTAAAATTGTCGTTTATGGAGAACGATCCGGTTTGATTGCTGAGCGATGAATTAAAACCATTAATAGAGTCGGTTAATTCCTGCAGCGATATGCCAGAACTATTTACTGTATTAGCAAGCTGTGACTGCGTTGAGCTAAATGTGCTGGCCGCAGCATTAGCCGCGCTTGAAAAACCAGAAGACCCCAAGTTGTTCGCGACATTAGTAATGGCGCTTATGTCAGAGTTGAGGCTCGATTGTAATGAACTCCACGCTCCGGGAACAGCGCCGGCGGCATTGTTGAGAACACCAGTGACGGCACTCAAGCTGCTTTCGAGATTCTGGATCCCGGTATTTATCTGATTACCTATTGAATTTGCCAGACCGACAATGACATCAAAATGATTTGCAGCCACGCCGGCAACAGTGATGGCATCTCCCAACACTTCCGTTGCCGTCCCGATCTGCTGACCACCTGGAACGGAACCGGCCACGGCGCCTACGACAATTGTGGCATCACCCACTAAAGTCAGGAGATCCGCAGCAACTGTTTGAATCGATTTCAGATTCCAATTTGCCGAATTACCATCATGAATATCGTTGAGCATCACAGCGAATTGTGTACTGAAGGCCCCTTCCCCTGCTGTAATTGCGGCAGCGGCATAATAAGGATTGACGCCTGCTGTGAGGCCAGTCGCTGCAGCTGATAGCTGAGCGGCGACGTTGGCATCCTGTATTGTCGATCCCGTTCCCGTCACGGCGACGTCAACGCCGCCACCTGCGGTGATGCCAAATGTAATTTGGGAGGGCAGTGCCATTTTCTAGCCTTTCATTGGGAAAATTAAATAAATAATACACGCAGACATAGCGAAGCCCAAATACAAACACACTAATAATTTTTTAAAATCTCGACGTATTCCAGAATTATTGGCGCGAACTAAATAATATACAGTGTGAATTATCGATAATATGCACGGAATAACTAATATTATTGAGATAATAATAAATGTTGGAGTTTTTATAATTGGACCAATATTATTATATTTCCCGTAACCGTAAATTAACTCAATGAATGGAGAACAAATAATAATAGCATTTATAAAAAATAAGATGCACACTCTATTAATGTGGTCGATCATTTCTCCAACACCTTATTTAGTTTTTTCATGATTATTTACCCACTGAATTGGGTCGATGCCACCCGAAGGACGCACCGAGCTATCGTGCCGGTGTCAGTGGCCGCTGGCGGCCAGAAGGATCGAGGTCGAGGGCCGGGTGTCGTCGTTGGCGGCGCCCAGGGAGAAAATCAAGGATGAGCCACTGTCGAAAGCAGTGCTGGCCTGGGTTGCCGGGACCAAGCTGGTGGCGCTGCTGACGTCGGTCATGTCCAGACAGCGATTACCCTCCCCTGGGATGTAGCACATGACCGAGGTCTGGTCGCTGATGTCAGCGAAGTTCAATGCATGGCCGATTTCATGCAAAAGGATTTGCGACAGCTTCGCTCCCATGCCATTGCAGATTAGAGCCACCCTTTTTCTTTTCTGGCTCTCGTTAATTTGACCTGAGAACATTATTATCTCTCCTTCATCCCGTCGTGCACATACTCACCCAGCGGCGACAGCAAGTAATCGATCACCCGCCGTCGTCCTGTCTTGATCTCCGCCGTCACCGCCATGCCAGTAGTCAGCGCTTCCTCGCGGCCGTCGACCATCAGGGTGGTACGATCCAGGGCGATGTGGGCCAGATAGGTGGGGGTGGCGCTGGGCGGATGGTCCTCGGCACCGGTCGCCGGGTCACCCCCCGTACGCTGGGCTGCATTTCCGCCGGCCGTGTCGCGCTCCGGCGTTACCGCGTCACGGCTGACATCCAGCACCCGGCCGCGCACCAGGCCATAGCGGGTGAAGGTGAAGGTTTCGATCTTCATCTCCACTTCCTGCCCCCGATGGACGAAGCCGATGTCCTTGTTGTCGACGTTGGCTTCCACTACCAGGGGCACGTCGTCCGGCACCACGACCAACAGCGACTGCGCCGGTGTCACCACGCCACCCACGGTATGGGCGGCCAGCTGCTGCACAGTGCCGCTCACCGGTGCCGCCAGTGTCTGCTGGACCAGGCGCTGGTCGGCCTTGATCAGGTCCTGGCTGTGCTCCGCCACCTTCTGGCTGGCGGCGGCCAAATCCTCCAGCACTTGGTGGCTGTAGTCCGACACCGCCTGGGTGCGCTGTCCCTCCAGTGCCAGGCGGGCGGCGCTGGCTTCCTCCACCCGCTGCTTCTGGGCCGTCAGTTCGTGCTGGCTTTCCACCAGCTTCTGCTGGGTTTCCAGGAAGCTCAGCTTGTTGCCGTATTCCATCTCCATCAACTTGCGTCGCACCTCGACCTGCTGCTCCAACAGCTGGATGGAGGCGGTGAGCTTGGCGGTGGTCACCGCCACCTCCTCCGCTTCCGCCTTCTTCTGGGCGATTTGCTGATCGAGCGCCGCCACCTTGGCCCGCTGCGCCGCCTCCTGCGCCAGGGTGGCGGCGCGGGCGCGCTCCACCAAGATGGGTGGCGCATCCGCAGGTGGGATGAACGCGGCGGCCACCGGCTGGCCGGCGATGCCGGCGCGCAAGGCCGTCAGGCGGGCCACGTCCAGACGCGCCTGGGCCAGGTCGGCCGCCACGCGGTCCCGGTCGGCGGTGGTGGTCGTGCTGTCCAGCTGGATCAGGGCCTGGCCTGCCGTCACATGGTCGCCATCCTGCACGTTGATGGCGGTGACGATGCCGGACTCCAGGGGCTGCACCACCTTCACCCGGCCAGCGGGGACGATGCGGCCGGAGGCGGTGGCGATGATGTCGATATGGCCCAGCCAGCTCCAGCCCAGACCCAGGGTGAAGAAGGCGATGATGGTACCGCCGATGGCGCGTCCCACGGGCGAGGCAGGCGTCTCCATGATCTCCAGCGCCGCCGGCAGGAAGGCCACCTCATCGCCCCGACGCCGGGGCATGGCGCCGCCACGGCCAGCCTTCAACACCCGGATGCCGTCAGCCCACGCCATGGAGACCTCCCTGCAGGCGATGCAGCATGGCATAACGCCCACCGGCGCGGACCAGCTCCTCATGGCTGCCGGCTTCCACCAGCCGGCCCTTTTCCAGCGTGACGATGCGGTCGCAGTGGCGCACGGCCGACAGACGGTGGGCCACGATGAAGACGGTGCGCCCGCGGCACATCTCGGCCAGATTCTCCTGCACCACGCGCTCGCTCTCATAATCCAGCGCGCTGGTGGCCTCATCGAAGATGAGGATGCGGGGGTCGGTGACCAGGGCGCGGGCGATGGCCACGCGCTGGCGCTGCCCGCCCGACAGGCTGGCGCCGCGTTCCCCCACCACGGTGTCGTAGCCCTGCGGCAGGCCCAGGATGAAGTCGTGCGCGCCGGCCATTCTGGCGGCCCGCATCACCTTGTCCAGCGGCATGGCCGGATCGGCCAGGGCGATGTTCTCGCGGATGGTGCCGGCCAGCAGCACGTTCTCCTGCAGCACCACGCCAATCTGGCGCCGCAGCCAGGAAGCGTCGATCTGGGCGATGTCCACCCCGTCCACCAATACCCGGCCCCCTTCTGGTACGTACAGCCGCTGCAGCAGCTTGGTCAGCGTGCTCTTGCCTGAGCCGGAGGGGCCGACGATGCCGATGCTCTGGCCTGCCGCCACCGTCAGGGACAGATCCTCCAGCATGGCCGGCGTGTCGGGGCGGTAGCGGAAGCGGACATGGTCGAACACCACCTCGCCCTTGATACCGGGTAGCGCCGCTTGCCCCGGCGTCGCTTGAGGTTCCGTCGGGGTATTCAGGATGTCACCCAGCCGTTCCACCGACAACCGCGCCTGGTGGAAGTCCTGCCACACCTGGGCCAGGCGCAGCACCGGCTGACTGACACGGCCGGCCAGCATGTTGAAGGCCACCAGCTCGCCCACCGTCATCTTGCCGGCCATGACGGCACCGGCGCCGAAGTAGAGGATGGCGGCCGACACCAGCTTGGAGATCAGCTGGATGGACTGGCTGGCGACATTGCCCAGGCTGGTGACGCGGAAGGCGGCATGGACATACTCCGCCAGCTGGTTTTCCCAGCGCCGCTGCAGCTGTGGTTCGACCGCCATGGCCTTCACCGTCTCGGCGCCGCCCACCGCCTCCACCAGGAAGGCCTGGTTCTCCGACCCGCGGCGGAATTTCTCCTCCAGCCGGCGGCGGAACAGCGGACCGACACCAGCGCTGATGATGGCATAGAGCGGCAGGGACAGTGCCACCACCAGGGTCAGCAGGGGCGAATAGGCCAGCATGACCGTGAGGAAGACGACGGTGAAAACGAGGTCCACCACCAAGGTCAGGGCGGAGCCGGTCAGGAAGTTGCGGATGTTCTCCAGCTCCCGCACCCGGGCCACGCTGTCGCCAACGCGCCGGTTGGCGAAATAAGCCAACGGCAAGGCCATGAGATGGCGGAACAGCCGCGCCCCCAACTCAACATCGATGCGGTTGGTGGTGTGGGAAAAGACGTGGGTGCGCAGGACGTTGAGCAGGCTTTCGAAGCAAGAGACCGCCACCAGGCCAATCACCAGCACATCCAGGGTGCTGACGCCCCGATGCACCAGGACCTTGTCCACCACCACCTGGAAAAACAGCGGCGACACCAGGGCGAAGATTTGCAGGAACAGGGACGCCACCAGCACCTCGCCCAGCAGGCGGCGGTACTTGTGCATGGCCGACAAGAACCATCCCAGGTCGAAGCGCCGCCCCAGGTCACTCAGCCCCAGGCGTTTGGTCGCCAGGATCAGCCGTCCCGTCCATCGCGTCTCGAACTCCGCCCGGCCCAGCACGGTGGGATGGCCCGAAGCGGGATCGACCATCAGAATGCGATCGGCCGCCGCGCGAACCAGTAAGGCGCAAGCCCCATCCCTCAGGACTGCAATGGCCGGCAGGGCGACTATCGCAAGACGGTCCCAAGCCAATGCCGCTTCTTTAGCGCGCAATCCCCTGCGTCGGGCCAATCGAATTAAATCGGCGGGGGATAGGGCACCGTGATGACCGGCTTCATGACGCAACTGGGCGCTGTCGGCGGGCACCCCGTTAAGGGCGAATAAGGCAATCAGCGCCTGCAGATTGGCGTCGCCTTTGGCCGTCGTTTCGCTGTCGCCACCCAGCGAGGCTTCCATATCCATTTCACCATGATGCATAGCGGGGCGACGCGTTCCTGGAGTTGCGAACGGCCCAAGCCTTTCTCTGCCTTCGCTACGTCGCAATTAAAATAAAGTTGCAAATGTGCCAGATATATCCTGTTAACTAGAAACTCAGAGAAAGACGTCAAATCAGTAAATTTCGCGTCATCCTGTCACAGGCCCCGCTTCAGTCTGCGCAATTGACATTTTTACGATTTAAAAATTGCGGTATGCGCCAGCATTATTATTGCGACGCAGCAGAAAATATCGAGCCCGAATCGAGAATCGATCGGATGAATACTAATGTAGCATCCAAATGGCGGTGGTTTCTGTAAAATTCTATCATTTATAATCAGTGTGGCTTCCGGAGCGACGCGTAAACGCCCATCAATTGTGCGTGCCATCCGCGCCCCGTTGGCCCCGCATCGATGTTCTGATGCGTGGCGACAGCCACTACGGTCGCCACGAGGCGATGGCTATCACGGTCGCTCTGCGACCGTGATAGCCATCGGCACAGATAGCGCGGGTTTGCTGCGGGTCCGAACGAAGCTGTATAGGCTACGTCTTCGGCCTAGGCCACAACACTGTCCTGCTTGAGCGGGGGGTAAAAGCGCCTGCGGTACCCTTTCGGGCGTCCGCAGGCGGTCTTGGGGTGCCTCACTGCATCCCGCCAATGGGGACGAGGACCGCGAGGGCGTTTCCATCAGCCGCTGGATCCAACGACGCCAGCTGCTGCATCAGGTCACCCAAGCGCATGGACCGCCGCGCCTTCCTGGCGACCCGCCTCGCCCCCCGGACCCATTGCGTCACCTGAGCCCCCGTGGCGCCGGCGGCGGCGGCGATGGCCGCCACCTGGAACAGATCGGAACCGGGCAGGTCCGTCCCCAGGTGGTGCCGGAAGATGCCGATCAGCGCCGCCGTGTCCGGTACCGGGATGGTGATCACCCGTTCCAGGCGGCCGGGCCGCAGCAGGGCCGGGTCCACCACCTCCGGCATGTTGGTGGCCCCGACGACGACCACTCCCGGCCGACCGGCCACGCCGTCCAAGTGCTCCAGGAGGGCGTTGACGATCTGGCGCTGATAGGTGCTGTTGTACCCGTGTGAGTTGGCCGCGCGGCTGGTGAAACCGTCGATCTCATCAATGAACAGGATGCAGGGGCCGGCCTCGGCGGCCTCGGCGAAGGTGGCGTTCATGGACTTCAGCATCTCACCCTGGTGTCCCGCCGCCTGCCAACTGGCGTGGGAGCCGAGGATCAGAGGCACACCGCAGCTGCGCGCCAGGGCCGCCGCGAACGTAGTCTTGCCCGTACCCGGCGGGCCAGCCAAAACGACGCCGTGCTCAACCGCGTCCCACCCGATCCGGCCCGCGCGGTAGTCGGCCAGGTCCTCGGCCAACTGACGCCCCCAAGCCACCGCTTCATCCATTCCCGCCAGTTGATCCAGCGTCGGCCCCGCCGGAGGTCCTTGAACCTCAGGTGCCGGCGGCGCTTCGGTGGCCGCCTGCATTCCCCGCTGAAAACTCGCCCGTGTGGCAAGGGACTTACGGACCGCAGCCAGCCAATCGTCGGCTGTGATCCCGTCGTACCACCCCACTGCCAAGTCGCCGGGGACCACTTGGCCGGCGAAGGAGTCCGGCAGCAGTTCCCAGGAAAAACTGGGCCACTGTCCCGTCCGGTCGTCGATGAATTGCATGATCTGCAGGTTCGTCGGCCCCGGCAGCCGGGCCTGCCCGCGCCTCGGCAAGCACCAGAACTCGAGGGGCAGGTCGTCGGCTGAGAAAGCCACCCCGACCACGCTTCGTCCCCGATGCCAGGCGTCCGTCACCGCTGCACCTGCGGTATCCCACGAAAGGGGGCCGGGGCTTTCCGGCACCATCCACGGGTCGTCGACGTTATCGACAGTGTCGTCGGCCGTCCGATTGTTCAGCAGGTGGCGGAGGGCCGCCCGAACCGGCCGGAGCCAGCCAACACCCGGTACCAGCAGTAACGCGGCGGTCTGGGCATCGGGGATGACCTGATGGTCACTGCTCTGGGTGCCCCCCAATTGCAGGTCCATGTCCGTACCCTCGATCGTGTCCAGGATCATCCGACGGGCGAACTCTACGTCGATGGGCAGGACGGGGTGGGCGGGCGCCGTGTCGAGCAAACGCTCCACATCGGCGATGGTGAGGCAGTCAAGATTGTCCATGTTTCAGAACTCCTGTTGCAAGCCGTAGGGATCGAAAGAGGGGTTGTGGTCGTGAATGCTGTCGCCATGGCCGCGGGGGTTGGCCCACAGGGGCGTCCGGCCGATGGCGAGGTTGGGTGGTGGGTCGTGGATGTGGCCATAGCACCAGCCTTCCGGCTGGTATCGCTCCACCAGCCAGTCCAAGTGACTGGCGTAGGCGCAGGACCACCGGTCCTGTTGTGCCCACGCCGGCAGGCACCGGGCGGACGGGGCGTGGTGAGTGACCACGACGGTGGGACCGTTGTGCGGGGCGGCCAAGCGCCCCTCCAGCCATTCCACCGACTGGCGGTGGAGGGTGGCCGTGTCCAAGGGGCGCAGGCGGCGGTAGCCACCCTCGGCCACCCGGATCTGCCGATAGTCCCGCATGTGGGGGCTGTAGGCGTCGCCGACCAACATCGCGGCATCGGCCCTGACCAGGCGGTCGTCGGCACCGGCGAACAACCGGACGTCGGTCCAGAGGGTACAACCCAGGAACCGGATGCCGTGGACGACGGCCTCGTCGCGTTCCAGCAAGGTTACGCCCTGGCTGGCCAGCCTGGTCCGCAGCCTATCCATGCCGTCATCGATGCTGCTGCCGAAGATGTCGTGGTTGCCGGCGACGGCCAGCACATGGTCGCAGCCGAACACAGCCCTGGCATCGGGCCAGGGCAGGCCACGGGCCTTGACGTTCAGATCACCAGCCAGGACGACGATGTCGGCCTGCAGGTCGGGGGGTGGTGTCCAGGGGGCGGAATCGAGGTGGAGGTCAGAAAAAAGGGCAACACGGACCATGATGGGGCTCCGGAACTGGCCTGGGGCAGTGCCCAGGCCAGCGAAGCCCAGGCGCGCTTAAGCCGTGGCTATGGCCACCGGCGGACGTTTGGTTTTGGCGCGCATGGTCATGATGATTTTCCTTTATCCGGCGGTCAGAGCGGGATCGGGATACCGCCCTGGGCCTTGAACTCGGTAGCGGCGAGGCAATAGCTGAAGTCGGCGAGCAGGGCCGGCAGCATCAGGAGACCAAGCCCGA
The DNA here is from genome assembly GCF_007828035.1 of Nitrospirillum amazonense. GTDB lineage: Bacteria > Pseudomonadota > Alphaproteobacteria > Azospirillales > Azospirillaceae > Nitrospirillum > Nitrospirillum amazonense. Next base: position 23,341 of record NZ_VITV01000013.1, read on the forward strand.
GGATGGGGATAGTCAGGATGCTGACAACAACGCTGAAGGCAACGAAGAGAAGGGACCTCTTGAGGTAGTACAGGTCGCCGGATGGTGCCCTGATCGCCCGGATCTGTCGGCCACTCAGCCAGTTTCCGTTCCAATAAATGGTCGTATCGCCTTGGGCGTGGACGTTGAGGAAGCTATCCAATGATTCCGCGATATGAATGTTGTTCAGCACAGTGTTGCCGATCTTTACCACAGAATACTTGCTGAACTTTCCCGCAACGATGCCATTGCCAAGAAGGCTGAGTCGTCCAGTCACTGATCTCATGATGCACCTACGTCTGTCTGGGCGCGCGGCGGCCGGACCGGACGGGCTTTCAAGCCACAAATCCAGGTGGGCCGCCGGCTGGGGCCGGGGGCGGGGAATACGGCAGCCGCCTTGGCGACTGCCTAGCCTTTGGCTTTGACGTAGGGGATGGAACCGAGCATCGGGACCTCGAGAGTCAGGTCGTTCTTGGTGCGGTGGGCGGTGATGCTGTGACCATCGGCTGTGACGATGAACCAGGTGTCGCCATCGTGCTTATAGGTCACCGGGACGGCGGGAAAGCCGTTGCTGGGAACCATAGCACCCGCGGTGAACTCGACTGTTTCACCGAAGATGGCCGCGTCCTGCTGCTCTTTCGTGGCTGCCTTGGACATCTCCCATTTCCCCAGCACCGGGTTGTTGTCGCCGCAGGCGGTCAGCAGCAGGCCGACGCCGGCGATCACGGTGAGGCGGGTGGTGGTGCGGAGCAGGGAGCGCATGGTGGAGGCAATCCGCGTGTGTGGGAGAGGTGGCAAGGGTTTGCGTGAACCGCGAGTTTCGGAAAATTCTAAAACCGAAGTTACGTGCGGATATCAATGAATATACCGTACGCTAGTCCGTTCCGGCAATATCTTTTTCCGCTCATCATGCGGAAATGGACGTTCGAACTCGCGTAGCAATGCGGATCAAGGCCATCCGCAACCGAAGGGGACTCAGTCAAGAAGCCCTAGCGGCTCTTATTGACCGATCGCCCGATGCCATTTCGAACCTGGAGCGGGGAGTATCGCTGCCTGGCTACGATACGCTGGATCTGCTGGCGCAGGGGCTCGGCGTACCCTTGGCTGAATTCTTCGTTGATGAAAAAGGGGACGATCCCCACCGGGCTGAAGCTATGGCTCGTCTGAACGACGCTGCACGGCAGTTGGACAACAAGATGTTGGCGACTGCTGCCGCCATCGTTGAATTGTTGGCCGCAGGGCCGGGCAAACAAGCCTGAGTATGCTTCCGACGGAGGGCGCTGCCCGCCAACAACTAATATTTTTCATCGAGGCAGGCGTAGCGAGTGTGAAGGGCTGTCATGGTAGGCCTATGATTAGGTCTCTGTCGGGCTTATAAAACCACATTATCCTATAATGGGATAATCCGCAATTGGGATTATCGAAAAAATCGGCCTCCGCAATCCGCCGGTTTTCATGCCCAAGTCCCTTCGTTCGCCCCAGCAACAGCAACTGCAAAGCCTACTCATCGAATTGCGCAAGGCGAAGGGCCTGACGCAGACCGAGGTGGCGACCCGACTGCGCCGCCCTCAGTCTTTCGTCGCGAAATACGAAGGAGGCGAGCGGAGGTTGGACGTTGTGGAATTCATCGAAGTGGCTCAGGCGCTGGATGTGGATGCCTGCTTGGTGCTCGGTAAATTGATCCATCGGCCATCGCCAGCAACTGAATGAGTCGCCGTCTGAAGGCTCGTCGGCGCTGAAACGATCCCTATGCAATAAAGTCCACCAGATATTTGGACGCTTGTCTGGTCGCCACTGGGGCAATTGTGTGAAAACAGGCACGATGGGTCATGATCGGCCGTAGCTATCGTCCAGGCGTACGATATCGTCTTCGCCTAGATAGGCACCGGACTGGACTTCTATCAACTCCAACTGCAGCTTACCTGGGTTTTCCAGCCGATGGACACTGCCGCAGGGTAGATAGACCGACTCGTTCTCCCGTACGAGTAGCTCTTCGCCGTCCTTTGTCACTAGGGCGGTGCCGCTAACAACTACCCAGTGCTCCGCCCGGTGATGGTGCTTTTGCAGTGACAGTTTGCCACCGGGCTTCACCGACAAGCGCTTAACCTCATATCGGTGACCCGATAATAGGCCGTGGCTGGATCCCCAGGGGCGATGGACTTTGCGGTGCTCCAGATACTCTGTCCGCTTTTCGCGTTTCAACGTATCGACCACACATTTCACGTCTTGCGCGCGGTCGCGATGGACCAGAAGGACGGCGTCGTCAGTGGTGACCAGGATGACATCGTCCACCCCCACCACGGCCGCCACACGGCCATCGTCACAGCGTACGTAGGTATTCTTTGCATCGACATGTATGACGGCGCCGACGGCGGCGTTGCCGTTCTCATCCTTGGCGCTGATATCCCAGAGCGCCGACCAAGTACCGACATCCGTCCAGCCAATATCGGCAGTCACCATGGCGGCCTTGTCCGTCTTCTCCATAATAGCGTAGTCAATAGACAGGTTGGGAGCCTTGGCGAATGCGCCCGCGTCCAGGCGGAGGAAATCCGAATCCCGTTTGGCAAGGTCCAGAGCTTCGCGCACAGCAGTTAGAGTTTCCGGGCTATGCTTGCGCAATTCTTCGATCAGGAGCCGTGCCGGCATCATGAACATGCCGCTATTCCAATAATAATCACTATTGGCGATAAACGACTCCGCCCGCGCCAGATCCGGCTTTTCTGTGAAGGCGACGACGTGGAAACCGTCGCTTGCGCCTTCAATGGGCGCACCCCGCTGGATATAGCCGTAGCCCGTCTCTGGGTACTGCGGCTTGATCCCGAAAGTCACCAGATTCCCCTGGGCGGCCAAACGATGGGCGTTGGTCACAGCTGCCTGAAAGGCCAGTTGGTCAAGAATGGCATGGTCGGCGGGCAGCAGCAGCAGGATAGCGTCCGGGTTAGCGTCGCAGGCGACCAGGGCGGCTACGGCGGCTGCAGGCGTGGTATTGCGACCTACTGGCTCCAGAATGATGGCCGCCGGCTGGATGGCGATGTCTCTGAACTGCTCCGCGATAATGAAACGATGGTCTTCGTTGCAGATGATCAAGGGGCTCGCGAATCGCGATGTTTCAGACACACGCCGCGCGGTGTCCTGGATCAGCGACTTGCTGCCGTATATCGTCTGCAGTTGCTTGGGATGGCGCTCGCGCGACAAAGGCCACAGCCGCGAACCGACGCCCCCGGACAAGAGGACAGGCTGGATGAGACCCAATGGCGCAACATTGCCGCGCGGGCCAGCGCCATTGTCACCAATTGTCACGATGTCCATAATGAAATGCCTTTGAAGGATATATATCTCAATTTAAGACAATATAGCAGCAAGGGAACACGTAATGAAGCCAGAGAATGAGAATTGATGTTAATGCGTTCATTCTTATGGAGGGGCGCCTGAAAAATCGGAATAAGCTTTATTCAGGCTGGGAATTTGGGCGTCTAACGGATGATGGAACCCAGGCTCGGGCAGTGTGTCTCATATGAAGGGTGCCATTATCCCTCACGCGCGATCAGGTGCAGGAATGACCCCGCCACGCTGCCCCGTCGGCTGCCCAAGGGGCCCAAGTCCGTGCCATCGGCGGCCTCGGCGGTCAGCAGGGGTGCATCGGCGCCGGGGCTCAGGACGCTGGCGTAATGGAACTCATGGCCCCGGAAGCGGCTGCCGGCCGGGCCCAGGGCCATGTCGCTCAGGGTGGTGACCAGGCGGTAGCCCAGGTGCAGCTTGCGCTTGGCGAAGCTGGTTTGGACCGATAGCAGGCCCAGCATCTCATGCGCCTGGCCATCGGCATCCACTAGGACCTCGCCCAGAGTCATGTACCCGCCGCATTCACCGAAGATGGCCGCACCCTGCGCGGCGAGGGCGCGCATCCTTGCCTTGAAGGTCTGCGCGGCCGATAGGCGGCCGGCGTGCAACTCGGGATAGCCGCCGGGCAGCACCACCGCGTCGGCGTCGGCGCCGGGCGCCTGGTCGGCCAGGGGGGAAAAAGGCAACACCTCCGCCCCCGCCGACCGCCAGCCTGCCAGCACATGCGGATAGACGAAGCTGAAGGCCGCGTCGCTGGCCAGGGCGATGCGCTGCCCCGGTGGTGGCAGGGCAGGCGGGGCGACACCAATTGGGGCCGGCGTATAGGGCACGGCCAGGGCCGCCAGACGGTCCAGATCGACATGGCTTTCCACCCAGGCGCCCAGAGTGGAAAGCCGCTCGGCCAGGGCATCGGTTTCCGACGCCTGCACCAGGCCCAGGTGGCGCTCCGGCAGGGCATGGCCGGGGGTGCGGGGCAGGGCGCCCAGCACCGGAATGCCCAGGGCGTCGATGGCGCCCTCGATCAGGCTGCGGTGGCGGGGGCTGGCGATGTTGTTCAGCACCACGCCGGCCACGCGCACATCGTCGCGATAGGTCGCGAATCCCTTTACCACGGCCGCCACCGATTGCGACGCCCCGCGCCCGTCCACCACCAGCACCACGGGCCAGCCGGTGCGGGCCGCGAGGTCGGCCGTGGCGCCGTTGCCCCAGGCGCCCACCCGGGCCACGCCGTCGAACAGGCCCATCAGGGCCTCGCAGATCAGCAGCTCGCCACCCGCCGCTGCCTGGGCCGCCAAGCCATCGACCAGGGCCGGTTCCATGGCCCAGCTGTCCAGGTTCAGGCTGGGGTGGCCGCAGGCGGCGGCATGAAAGGCGGGATCGATGTAATCCGGCCCGGACTTCGCGGCCCGCACGTCCAGCCCCCGGGCGCGGAAGGCCGCCAGCAGGCCCAGGGTCAGGGTTGTCTTGCCGGAGCCCGAGGCGGGTGAGGCGATGATGAGGCCCGGGGCGATGCGCTCAGCCATGGGATGCCACCCCCAGCCAGTCCAAGGTGCCGCGCAGTTCCGCGATGGCGCCGATGACGATGATGGCGGGTGGCGCCAGGCGGCTGTCGGCCAGGTCCTGCGCGCAGGTGGCCAGGGTGCTGGTCATCACCTTCTGGCGCGGTGTGGTGGCGTCACAGATGACGGCCACGGCGGTGTCGGCTGCCAAGCCACCCTCCATCAGCGCCGTGGCAATGCCGCCCAGACCCCGCCACGCCATATACAGGATCAGCGGCGCCTTGGTGGCGGCCAGGGCCGCCCAGTCCGGCCCGTCGCCCGCGGACTGGCCGGTCACCAGGATCACGGCCTGGTTGGCGGTGCGGTGGGTGGCGGGAATGCCGGCATAGGCGGGGCCCGCCAGCCCGGCGGTGATGCCTGGCACCACCCTGAAGGGCAGGCCGGCGGCCACCAGGGCCAGTGCCTCCTCACCCCCCCGGCCGAAGACGAAGGGATCGCCCGCCTTCAGTCGCAGCACGCGCAGGCCTTGCCGTCCCAGTTCCACCAGGCGCAGGCTGATATCCTCCTGCGCCGGGGAGGGGCGGCCGCCGCGCTTGCCGGCGAATTCCTTCACCGCGGCGGGGTTGGCCAGGTCCAGGATGCGCTCGTCCACCAGCGCGTCGTAGACGATATGGTCCGCCTGGCGTAGAGCATGCAGGGCCAGCAGCGTCAGCAGGCCGGGGTCGCCCGGTCCCGCACCCACCAGCCAGACGCTGCCGGGCTGGAAGTCGGGAAAGGCCAAGGTCGGTAGGGTCAGGTCAGTCATGATGGACGTGGACGGCGATATCGATACGGAGGGGACGGACGGGCGCGCGCTGCGCCCAGGCTGGACCACCGGCGCCTGCGCCACGGCGGCAGCGGCGGCGGCCACGGCGGCCTTGTTCGGCGGTGACTTTCCGGACCCGGTGACCATCACTCTGCCCGGCGGGCAGCGTCCGGCCTTCGCCCTGGCCGTCACCGAGCGTGGTGACGGCTGGGCCCAGGCGGGCGTGATCAAGGACGCGGGCGACGATCCCGACGTCACCCATGGCGCCTTGGTACGGGCGTACGTCACGGCGGGCGCGGCGGGCAGCGGGGTCACCTTCCGCGCCGGTCCCGGTGTCGGCACTGTGACTTTGCCCGGCTTGCCGCTGCCGGTAGGCGAGCCCGCCATCAACCCCGTGCCCCGCGCCATGATCCGCGAGGCGGTCACCGCCGTGGCCCAGGCCGCCGGTCGTCCGGCGGACCTGGTGGTGGAAATCGGCATCGACAATGGCGAGGTGCTGGCCCGGCGCACGATGAACGCGCGCCTGGGCATCATCGGCGGCCTGTCGGTGCTGGGCACCACCGGTATCGTCGTGCCCTATTCCTGCGGCGCCTGGATCGCCAGCATCCATCGCGGCGTGGATGTGGCCCGGGCCGCCGGCCTGCCTCATGTCGCCGCCTGTACTGGCCGCACATCGGAGGCGGCGGTGACCCACCGCTACGGCCTGCCGGAACAGGCGCTGCTGGACATGGGCGATTTCGCCGGCGGCACGCTGAAATACCTGCGCCGGCATCCCGTGCCGCACCTGACCATCGCCGGCGGCTTCGCTAAGCTGGGCAAGCTGGCCCAGGGTCTGATGGATTTGCATTCCAAGCGTCACGCGGTGGATCTGGACTGGCTGGCCGGCGTACTGGCTGACCTGGGCGCTACGCCTGAGCTGGTGGCCCAAGCGCGCGGCGCCAACACGGCGCTTGAGGTGCTGCAGTTGGCCGACGCCGCCGGCTTGGCCGTGGCGGACCGCGTGGCGGAAATGGCCCGCGCCGTGGCGCTGCGGGTGCTGGAGGATGCGCCCATCACCGTCGACGTGATCGTCATCGACCGTCAGGGCGGTATCATCGGGCAGGCCGGTGGCGTGGGCCAGACTCACTCCCCCCTCCCGCGATAGCGGCGCTGATAGCCGGCGTCGTAAAGCGCGCTGGCGCGGAAATCCTCGGTCCCCAGCGTCTTGCCCACCAGGATCAGGGCCGTGCGCTCAATGGGGTTGGCGGCCACCTGGGCACCGATATCGGCCAAGGTGCCGCGCAGCACCCGTTCCTCGGGCCAGGAAGCGCGATAGACCACCGCGGCCGGGCAGTCCGCGCCGTACAGCGGTGTCAGGCGCGCCACCACGTCGTCGATAACATGGATGGACAGGTGGATGGCCAGCGTGGCGGCGGACTGGCCCAGCACCTCCAGCGTCTCATTGGCCGGCATGGCCGACGCCCGGCAGCCGGTGCGGGTGATGACCAGGGTCTGGCTGACCTCCGGCAGGGTCAGCTCGCGGCCCAGGGCGGCGGCGGCGGCGGCGAAGGCCGGCACGCCGGGGGTGATGGTGTAGGGGATGCCCAGGTCCTTCAGGGCCCTCAACTGCTCACCCAGGGCGCTGTACACCGACAGGTCGCCGGAATGCAGGCGGGCGACGTCCTGGCCGGCGGCGTGTGCCGCCTGGAACTCGGCCACGATCTCCGCCAGCGACAGCGGGGCGGTGTCGACGATGCGGGCATCCGCCGGCGCATGGGCCAGCACGGCGGCGGGGACCAGCGACCCGGCATAAAGGCAGACGGGGCAACGGGCGATCAGGTCGCGGCCGCGGAGGGTCAGCAGGTCGGGCGCGCCGGGGCCGGCGCCGATGAAATGCACGGTCATGGGAGGATGCCTTCGGAACAGGCCACGGCGCAGGTGCTGCCCGGCCCCTGGATGCGGGCCAGTATCAGGCGGGCGTTCGGATTCTGCGGGGCACCGCAGGCGGCCAGCGCCGCCGCTTCCGCCACCGGGGGCAGGCCGTGGCCAGGGGCGGCGCTGGGGGTGGATGTGGTGACGGCGCGCAAGGCGTCCTCCCTCAGGCCCAGCAGCGGCAGGCCCAGCGTGGCCGCGGCCTGCACCAGGCCTGGCTCATCCATCTTGCCGGCCAGAGTGTTGAGGGTGAGGCCGGCGGGCGGCGCGCTCCAACCCAGGCGGGACCACGCTTGGGCCAGCAGATCGAGGATCTCCGCCGTCTCCACGCCCCGGCGGCAGCCGATGCCGACAGCGGTCGTCATAGCGGCTTCTCCACCCGCCACAGCGTGACGGGCATCAGGGGGCGCCAGCCGCGAAAGCCGCCCAGCGGGGCGGCGCGCTCCACCGACAGGCGGGTCAGCGATCCGCCCAGCGTGGCCTGCCGGCGGACAAGGTCGGCCTCCGTTTCCAGCGTCACGGCCGTGGCCACCAGCCGGCCGCTCGGGCGCAGGGCCTGCCAGCACGCCTCCACCACGCCGGCACCCGTCAGGCCCCCACCGATGAAGACGGCATCCGGTTGGGGCAGATCCGCCAGCGCATCCGGAGCGGCCCCTTCGCGGAAGTCCAGATTGGGTACGCCGAAGGTCAGTGCGTTGGCGCGGATGGCGGCCATGCGGTCGGCCCTGTCCTCCACCGCCACGGCGCGGTTGGCCGGGTCGGCCAGCAGCCATTCGATGGCGATGGAGCCCGAGCCGGCCCCCACGTCCCACAGCATCTCCCCGCGCCCGGGGGCCAGGTGCGACAGGGCGACGGCACGCACCTCGCGCTTGGTGATCTTGCCGTCGTGCTGGAACCAGTCGTCGGGCAATCCCGGGCTGCGTGGCAGGATCCGCGCGCCGGGGGCGACGGCGCAGGTCAGCGCGATGGTGTTCAGGTCCTGGATATCGCCGTCTGACCAGACTTCGGCCGCGGCGGCGTTCACCCGCTCGCGAGGGCCGCCCATGGCCTCAAGCACCTTGAGCGTGCTGGGGCCGAAGCCGCGCTCGCGCAGCAGGGCCGCCAGCTTGGCCGGCGTGGTGCCGTCCCAGCTCAACAGCAGCAGGCGGGCTCCGGGGAACAGGTAGGGGATCACGGCCTCCAGCGGGCGACCGTGCAGCGATAGGCAGGCGACATCCTGCAGGCCCCAGCCCAGGCGGGCGGCCGCCAGGGTGAAGGCCCCGGGTGCCGGCAACACCCGCGTCTCCGCCGCGGGCACCTGGCGGGCCAGCGTGGCGCCGATGCCGAACCAATGCGGATCACCGCTGGCCAGGACGGTCACCGCCTGGCCGCGCCGGGCCAGCAGGGTGGGGAAGGCGTCGCTGAGCGGGCTGGGCCAAGCTAGACGCTCCTGCCCCGCCGTCTCCGGCACCAGGGCCAGGTGGCGGGTACCGCCGACCAACAGGCAGGATCCGGTCACGGCGGCCCGGGCGGCGGGCGACAGGCCCCCCCATCCATCTTCGCCAATGCCGACAATAGTCAGCCAGGGGGTGCCGGTGCTAGTCATAGCCGGCACACGGGAATAAGGACGGACAATGCGGATATTGGTCCTGGGCGGCACGACGGAGGCGCGACAGCTGGCGGCCCTGCTGGCGGAGGACGTGCGCTTTCAGGCCATGCTGTCGCTGGCCGGCCGTACCCGTGAACCGGCGCCCCAGGCGCTGCCCACCCGCATCGGTGGCTTCGGCGGTGTTGCGGGCTTGGCGGACTATCTGCGGGCGGAGGGCGTGCGGGCCGTCATCGACGCCACCCATCCGTTCGCCGACCAAATCAGCGCCAATGCCGAGGCGGCCTGCGCCGCCGCCGGCGTGCCCCTGGCCGTGCTGAGCCGCCGCCCCTGGACGGCTGGCGCGGGCGACGACTGGCGCCGGGTGCCCACCATGGCCGCTGCCGCCCAGTTGCTCGCCGGCCTGCTCGATACCGTCTTCCTCACCGTGGGGCGGCAGGAGCTGGAACCCTTCCTGGCCATGGATCGCCGTTTCCTGGTGCGCGCCGTGGATCCGCCGGATGTCCTGCCAGCCGGTGCCACCCTGGTGCTGGACCGGGGTCCTTACACGCTGGACGGCGAAATGGCGCTGATGCGGGACTACGGCGTCGGCACCCTGGTGACCAAGAACAGCGGCGGCGATGCCACAGCGGCCAAGCTGCAAGCCGCACGGTCCTTGGGCCTGCCCGTGGTCATGGTCGACCGGCCGCCGGCTGGAACCGCACCCCGGTTCTATACCGCATCCGACGCTGTCGACTGGCTGGCCGCTCACAGCCCCTCCGCCGAATAATAGCTGCGCGGTGTGTAGACCCAGACGTCGCCTAGGTTGTCTCCCCCCTTGCGCGGCAGCAGCCGGGTCTGGCTGGATCCGATCAGGACCAGGGTGCGCATGTCGGCCGTGGCCGGGTCGCAGGCGGCCAGGGTGGTGATGGTGATGTCCTCGTCATGGCGGCCCACGGCGCGGGCCAGCACTACCGGCGTCGCCGGGTCCTTCATGCTGCGCAGGGTGTCCAGCGCGGCACCCAGCTGCCAGGGGCGGGCCTTGGAGATGGGGTTGTAGAGGGCGATGACGAAGTCGGCCTCCGCCGCCAGGCGCAGGCGCTTCAGCACCACGTCCCAGGGTTTCAGGTTGTCCGACAGGGACAGCACGCAGAAGTCGTGCCCCAGCGGCGCGCCCACCCGCGCGGCGGCGGCCAGCATGGCGGACACGCCGGGGCACACCCGCACCGGCACCTCGGCCCAGGCGGGATCGTCGCCGGATTCCAGCGCCTCGAACAGGGCCGACGCCATGGCGAAGACGCCGGGGTCGCCGCCCGACACCAGGGCCACCTTGCGGCCCGACACCGCCAGGTCCAACGCCAGACGGGCGCGCGACAGCTCTACCCGGTTGTCGGAGCCGTGGCGGCGGTGGAAGCTCTGCGGGATGCGGTCGAGATAGGGGCCATAGCCCACCAGGTCGGTGGCGCCGGCCAGCACGTCCGCCACCTCCGGCGTCAGCCAGCGGTCGGGGCCGGGGCCCAGGCCGACGACGGTCAGCGAACCGAGGGCGCTCATTCCGCCACCTCGGACTTGGCCGCCTGGGGGGCGGTCAGCACGTCGCCGCGCTTGCCCTGGCCGGGGATCAGAATCATGGCGAAGTAAGGGGCGACGTCGGGCGCCTCGGCCAGGGGGTGCACCCGCTGGGTCTCGGTGGTGCCGCGCTCCACGTACCAGGCGCGGCCGGTCAGGCCCAGGCTTTCGATCACCCGGCGCACCTTGGGCAGGTTGCCGCCCAGCTTCATGACCGCCGCGGCGTCGGCGCGCCCCAGGGCCGCCGCCAGTTCCGCTTCCCCCAAGGTGCCGGGGATGACGGACAGCACGTCGTCGCGGATGGTCAGGGGAATAGGCAGCTGCGCCGCACAGCCCAGGATGGAGGGGACGCCCGGCACCACTTCCGCCCGGAAGCGGTGCGCCAGGCGCAGGTGCAGGTGCATGTAGGACCCATAAAAGAACGGGTCGCCCTCGTTCAGCACCGCCACGGACGTGCCGGCGGCCAGCAACGCCGCCAACCGTTCCGCCTGCTCATCGAAGAAGCCCTCGATGGCGGCGGCATAGGCGGGGCTGTCCGGCGGCAGTTCGGTGGTGACGGGGTAGACCATCGGCACCTCCTCATGGGTGCCATCCAGATGGGCGGCCGCGATGCGCCGGGCTTGGCCGGGCCCACCGCGCTTGGCGAAATAGGCCACCACAGGGCAGGCGCGCAGCAGGCGCACCGCCTTTAGGGTCATCAGCTCGGGGTCACCAGGGCCGGTGCCGATGCCGTAGAGAGTCCCGGGAATAATGTCGGCCATGGCGCTCACTCCCGGTCCGAGGCCAGGGCGTTGACCGCCGCTGCCGCCATGGCGCTGCCGCCCCGCCGGCCGGCCACGGCCAGATAGGGCAGGCCCCAGGGGTTGGCCGCCAGAGCGTCCTTGCTCTCCGCCGCCCCGACGAAGCCCACGGGGAAGCCCAGGATGGCGGCGGGACGTGGGGCGCCGGCTGCGATCATCTCCAGCAGGTGGAACAGAGCGGTGGGCGCGTTGCCGATGGCAACCACCGCGCCCGCCAGATGGGGTCGCCACAGTTCCAGAGCCGCGGCGGAGCGGGTGGTGGCGAGGTCCTGCGCTAGGGCGGGCACGGCGGGGTCGGTCAGGGTGCAGATAACGGGATTGTCGGCGGGGAGGCGGGTGCGGGTGACGCCGTGCGCCACCATCTGGGCGTCGCACAGGATGGGCGCGCCGTTGCGCAGGGCGGCGCGGGCAGCCGCCCCCACGTCGGATGAGAACAGCAGGTGCTCGGCTGTCTCGACCAGCCCCGCAGCATGGATGATGCGCACGGCCACGGCGCGCAGATCCTCAGGCAGATGGTCCAGCCTGGCCTCTTCCCGGATGATGGCGAACGACCGGGCGTAGATGGCGGCGCCATCGCGGATGTAATCGTACTGCGGGGGCGCGCCTCGGCTATGGGGCTCGGGACTGGACACGGGGCGGCTTCCTCTACGCGACGACAGTGGCCTCGACCAGGGCGGCCACTTCGGCCGGCCCGCCCAGGCGGGTGATGAAGGCGGCCGGATCCTCATCCGTCCGCATCCGGTGGGTATAGACAGCTTCCAGCGCCGCCACCAGCGATGTCGCACGGGCCGGCGTCACGCCACGCCATTGCGCCGCCCCGCCAGCGGGGGCCAGGAGGCCGACATCATAGGCCTGATCGCCCCGTGCCGTCAGGGTGACCAATGCCGGTGCCGGATGGGCACAGCCCTTGGCGCAGGCCGAGACGTGGATGTGCCCGCGCGCCAGCAGGCGGGGGGCGACCCGGGCCAGCGCCAGGGCGTCGCCGCGCGCGTGCGTCAGTCCTGAGTCACAGGCTCCGCGACCACTGCAGGCCGACAGCATCAGCCGGGGGTCGTCGGGTGCCAGGATGCCGCCTAGAGCCCGCACCGCATCGGTGTCGATGCGGTCCCCTTCCAGCAGCACGGCGCGCCAGGGGGTCAGGCGCAGGGCCGGCGTCATGTGCGCGACGAGCGCCAGCCATTGAACGCTCATGCCGCCGAAGGCAAAGCCGAGGCCCACCCAGCCAGTGTGTGCCCCCAGCACCTGTTCAAGGCTCAGGCCAGGCAGGCCGATGCTGACGGGCATCGGGGCCAGGGCCACGAGGGTGGCAAGCCCAGCCGTGCCCTCCGCCGCCACCAGGGCGGCCAGGCGCCGGTAGCGGCCGTTCGAGAGGCGGACATAGGCGCGGGCCAGGGTGAGGGCGGTGTCCACCACCGCGTCGGCGGTGCAGACACCCAGCGGCGTGGCGCCGGTCTGATCTCCGCCCACCGCCACCCGGAACAGGCCGGTGTCGGGCAGGGCGTCGAAGCGGATATCGGCAACGGTATCGGCCAGGGGCGCTTGGCCGCCCCCGTTCAGGACGAAACTGAACTTGGCCGGCAGCGCGGCCCACAGGTCGGGACTATCGGCCAAGGCGGCGTCCAGTGCCTGGGCCAGGGGGCGCACGGGCGTGCACGCCGGGTCCAGGCCGCAGGTGGGGCTGCACAGCACATTGCGCACCCTCTCCGCCGCCGGATCGCCGTTGACCAAGCCCAGTTCGCGCAAGGCGTCGGTCAGGGCGGGCAGTGCCGCTTCGGTCACGCCGCGGATCTGCAGATTGGCCCGTTGGCTCAGATCCACCAGGCCATTGCCGTGACGCTCCGCCAAGCCGCAGATCGCCGCCGCCATCGGCCCCGGCAGCCTGCCGCCGGGAATACGCAGGCGCACCAGCAGGCCGTCGGCCACTGCCATGGGCACCAGTGCGCCGGGGCAGGCGCCCCGCACACGTGGCGGATTGATGGGGGCCCTCATGCCAATTCCTCCCGCAGGCGCGTCAGATCCTCGGGCGTGGAATTGCGTCGGGGATGCCACAGGCCGCGCTGCAAAGCCTCCTGGAACCGGTCCAAGATTTGCCGGGCGGCGTCAGGGTTGCTGTCCGACAGGAAGGCCCAGGTTTCGCTGTCCGCCACATAGGCATCATAGAGGCTGTCCACCTGGTAGGATCGCACGGCGTCCGTCAGTGCCGCCAGGGCCACGGCGCCATCCACCGTGCGAGCCAGGTTGGCGGCCCCGCTGTGGCCATGGCGGCGTTGCCCGTCGATCCAGCGTGGGTTGGCGGCGCGGCCGCGCACCACGCGGGCGGCCTCCTCCGCCAGGGTGCGTGGCGTGATGCGCTCCGGCTCGGCGCTGTCGACATGATAGAGGACGGGATCGCTGCCCAGCAGGCCGGCGGCGGCGGCGAACCCGCCCTCGAACTGGGTCATGCCGTCGTTGTCCAGCACGTCGGTTTCGCGTTGGTCCTGGATATGGACCAGGGCGTCGGCCAGGCCCACGCGGCGGCGGAACAGGGCGGGCAGGGCCACGCCTTCCAGGCCCAGGCCATAGGCGTGGCAACCGGTGTCGAGATAGGCGGTGCCCAGCTGGTCGCGGGCCTGCCAGTCGCCGGTGGCCAACGGTTGCGCCAGGCCGGTGCCATAGCCGCCAGGGGCGGCGCCGAAGACGCGGGCGGTCGCTCGGCGGTCAGCCTCCGCCCTATCCATGCCGCCGGCCACCAGGGCGTCGCGGTCGGCGCGCACGGCCGCTGCCAGGGGATTGACGGCGCCCGGCTCCTCCAGCCCGGCGACCTTGCGCGCCGCCTGGTCGAACAGCGCCAGCTGCGCCGGGAACATGTCGCGGAACAGGCCGGAGATGCGCAGGGTCACATCCACGCGCGGCCGGCCCAGCACGGTGGCCGGCAACACCTCCACGCCCGTCACCCGGCCGCTGCCGGCCTCCCACACGGGACGTACGCCCATCAGGGCCAGGGCCTGGGCCAGCTCTTCCCCGCCGGTGCGCAGGGTGGGGCTGCCCCAGCAATCCACCACCAGTTGGCGCGGCCAGTCGCCTTGGTCCTGCAGATGGCGCGTCAGCACGGCATCCGCCCCCTTCCAGCCCAGGGCCCAGGCGCTGGGTGTGGGCACGGCGCGGGGGTCGATGGCGTAGAGGTTGCGGCCGGTAGGCAGCACGTCGGCCCGGCCGCGCGCGGGCGACCCACCGGGGCCTGGGGCGACGAAGCGGCCATCCAGGCCGGCCAGCAGGGCCGCCATCTCCGCTGGACCGCTGGTGGCCAGCGGGGGCGCCACCTCGGCCCGCAGAGCGGTAAGGGCCGCTGTGGCCCTTTGCCATTCCGGGTTCGGAACAATCTGGCCTGACACCACCTCCCGCACCAGGCCATCCAGCGCCGCCCGCACTCGCCCAATGGACGGACCGGTGCCCGTCCGCTCCGCCAGCAGGGCCGGCAGGGGATGGGGCCAGGGCGTCGCGGCGTCGGCCGTGAACAGGTCCTCCAGCGTGCCGGCCAAGCCCAGGTCGCGGGCCAGCGCCTCGGTCATGGATGGCTGATCACGGCGGGGGAAACGCGCCATGGCGGCCAGGAAGGCGGCCTGGGCGCCGTCGTCCGGCGCCGCCCCGAAGACATGCAGCCCATCGCGGATCTGCATCTCCTTGACGTCGCAAAGATGGGCATCCAGCCGGGCCAGAGCCTCATCGGGAAGGTCCCCCGTGGCCAGATCGGCCGGCAGGTTCAGGTCACGGGTGACGCCGGCCTCCCAGGCCAGGTCGCGGATACGGGCCCGCAGGGTGGGCAGGCGGCGCGGGTCCAGGCTCTGCGCCTGCGCGTATTCGTCCAGCGCCTGCTCCAGGGCCGCCAAGTCGCCGTGCAGCCCCGCCGGCGCGGGCGGCGGCGGCAGGTGGCCTACCAGCACGGCGCCCAGGCGGCGGCGGGCCTGCACGCCTTCGCCTGGGTTGGTGGCGATGTAGGGGTAGAGGACGGGCAGGGGGCCGGCCAGCCGCTCCGGCCAGCAGTCGGCCGACAGCGCCACGGCTTTGCCCGGCAACCATTCCAGCGTGCCATGGGCGCCCACCTGCACCAGGGCATGGATGTCCACCACATGGCGCAGCCACAGGTGAAAGGCGGCATAGCCGTGGCTGGGCGGGGTATCGGGGTCATGGTGGGCGGCGCTGTCGATAGCGCCATGCCCCCGGCTGGGCTGGACCGCCACTAATACATTGCCGCAGGACTGGATGCGAAAGCGCAGCGCTCCGTCGCGCGCCAGAGGGTCGGTTGAGGGGGCCCCCCACCGGGCGGTGATGGCGGCCAGGGCCGCGGGCTGCATCAGTCGGGCATAATCGACCAGGCTTAGGCCCGGCGCGCCGCCGTCGAGGGCCCGGCGCAGGGCGGCCATCAGGGCGGCGCCGTCGGCCGGCCTCTCGGCCACCCCATAGCCGGCACCGGCTAGAGCTGCCAGCATCGCCAGGGTGCTGGCCGGCGTGTCCAGGCCCAGCGCCAAGCCGGTGCCGCCGCGGGCAGGATAATCGGACAGCACCAGGGCCACGCGTCGCCCCGCCCGCGGGGTGGCGGCCAGACGGGCCCAGGCGGCTGCCTTGTCGGCCAGCGCGTCCACCCGGTCGGCACGGGGGCGGCTCAAGGTCGGGGCGTATTCCAGGGCGGCGTCCCAGTCGGCGGCCGCCTTGAAGGCGATGGCGGGGCCTTGCAGCCGGCCATCCATCTCCGGCAGTACCACATTCATGGCCAGGTCGGCGGGGCCCAGGCCGGCGCGTGCCTTTTCCCACAGCGCCTCCGTGCCCGTGGACAGCACAGCCTGCAGGACCGGCGCGCCGGCGGCGTCGAGGGGGGAGGAGTCCTCCGTACCTTGGCGGGCAGAGAAGCCGGTGGCGTTCAGCACCACGGCCGGTCGCAAGGCCCTAAGCTCGGCCGCCAGCCACTGGGCCGCCCGACCTTCCTTCAGGCTGGCCGCGTAATAGAGGTGGGGTGCTAGGCCGCGCTGGGCCAGGGCGTCGGCCAGGGCGTGCAGGGGTGCCAGATTGCCGGCCTGCAAGTGCGATCGGTAGAAAACCAGCGCCGCCGCTGGTCCCGCGACGGGTGCCGACGGCCGCCAGCCTTCATGACGGCCATAGCGGGGCAGAGGCATGGGCTCGCCCGCCAGCAGGTCGGCGGGCGGCTGCCGTCCCAGCAATTGGGCGGCCTCGGCCAGGAACCGGACCGTGTTCTCCGGCCCGCCCTCCACGAAGCAGCGCCACAGGCGGCGGGCGGTGGCATGATCCACGGTGCCGGCGGCCTCCAGGCTGGGATCTGCCTTGGCCTCCCCGGGCACTACGGCCAGGGCGATGCCCCGGGCCCGGCAGGTCTCCGCCACCTGCTCGAGCCCATAGCGCCAATAGCCGGCGCCACCGTTCAGGCGCAGCACCACCAGACGGGCGCGCGATACCACCGCCTCGACATACATATCGACGGATAGCGGATGCCCCAGGCGCATCAGGTTGGCCAGGCGCAGCGTGGGCCGCCAGGGAACATTACCCACGGCGCGGTAGGCGGCGGCCGCCGCCGACAGGTCACTGTCGGAAAAGGACAGCAACACGCACTCCGCCGGCGTCTGCCCCAAATCCTCGGCTTGGGGGGACGCCAGCAGATCCTCGGCCTGGGTGGGCAACAGGTGCATGGGAGGGGCGGAACCCGTGTGACGACACTGAAAGACGAAAAGCCAGCTTTATGCCGCTCTAGCCCCTATACGCCGTCAATTCAACAGCGGGATGGGCAACAGCGGGATGGGTCAACAGCGGGATGGGGCAGGGCACCGCTTTGCGTCCACGCCCGGTCCCGCACGACCAATCAGGCGGCCAGCGCCGCCTCGATGGCCGCCTTGTCCAGGCCCGTCTCACCGATCACCACCAGGCGGCTGCGCCGTACCTCGTCCGGCCCCCACAGCCGATCGTAGCTGGTCTGGATGCGGGTGCCCACACCCTGCACCAGCAGGCGCATGGGCTTGCCCGGCACATCGATGAAGCCCTTCAGGCGCAGTATGCCGAAGCGCTGGGTGATCTCGCCCAGCCGGCGGACCAGGGCCTCCGGATCGGCCTGGGATGGCAATTCGGCCACGAAGCTGGTGAAGTCGTCGTGGTCATGGTCTTCCTCGCCATCGTGGTGGCTGACGCGGGCGTCGAGGTCCGCTTCGGCCGCAGCCGACAGGCCCAGCAGCACATTGGGGTCGACATCGCCATGGGCCACACGTACCAGGGGCGGGGCGGTGGGCCGCAGGGCCTTCACCGTGTCGGCCACGGCGGCCAGGCCCGCCTCGTCCACCAGGTCGGTCTTGCTGACCAGGATCAGGTCGGCGCAGAGCACCTGATCCTCGAACACCTCCTGCACCGGGGTTTCGTGCTCCACCGTGGCGTCGCCGGCCTCCATGGCAGCCTTCTGCCGGGCCAGGGCCTCGGCATCGGGCGCGAACCGGCCCTCGGCCACGGCATCGGCCGCCACCACCGCCACCACGCCGTCCACCGTAACACGCGAGCGCACCGCGGGCCAGGTGAAGGCGCGCACCAGCGGCTTGGGCAGGGCCAGGCCGCTGGTCTCGATGATAATGTGGTCCGGCGGATCGGCGCGGTTCAGCAGCGTTTCCAGCGCCGGCACGAAATCGTCCGCCACGGTGCAGCACAGGCAGCCGTTGGCCAGTTCGATCACTCGATCCTCCGGGCAGGCCGCGTCGCCGCAGCCCTTGAGCACCGCGCCGTCCACACCGACGTCGCCGAACTCGTTGATGATCAGCGCCAGCTTGCGGCCTCCCGGGTTCTGCAGCAGCCCGCGGATCAGCGTGGTCTTGCCGGCACCGAGGAAGCCGGTGATGACGGTGGCGGGGATTTTGGCGGTGGGGGTAGGCATGGGCTCGCTTTCAAAGGGGGCGGTCGCGCCCGGCAGGCGCATTGGCGGCCGCGGATGCGGGGCGGGGCCGTTTTAGGCCGAAGACGTTTGGAAGGCGCGCGTGCGGGGGCGGGCGGGCCATGGCGAAACTTCCCTCTCTCCGCCATCTCCGGCGGACCAGATGTGGACCTCGTGACGGGAGGTCTCCTGGCTTGCGGTTCATGGCGCGTCTCCTGCCTTCCCGGCCGGGGCGGTGGCCCGGGCCAGTGGCGGCTCCTCGCGGACCTATCGGCCCGGGGGTATTGGCACCTACCGCGCACAGTTGCGGGGGCAGCTCCGGCCTTGAACCGGATTCCCTATTATCTCCAGCTGCCGGTGGGAAATCCGGCCGGCGACCGGGGCACCGTCGGTGGGCCGACAGTGCGCTGCATGAGGGCTAGGGATCAATGATTTTCGCACGGCGGCTTCCCCGGCAGCGCGTAAAAAAAAGCGTGCAGCGTCAGGGCTTATTAGTTCTTGAAATAGGAGATGTGTCCGGCCAAGGTGGGGGAATTTCCAAAGTTGGCGCTGTCCAGCGCTACGCTTCCCGTGGAGGCCTGCATGTAAAGGTTGGCCGAAGTGGCGCCGCCGACCGGCTGCAGCAGGATAGGTCCGCCGAGCGCCTTCATGCCGCTGATGCCCAATATCATGTTGATCCCGCCCTCGGCCGCAGCATTGGTGCCGCTTGCCTGGCTTTGGACAGGCAATCCCGTGAGGACAGCGGCCCCCTTGCCGGATAGTCCACCCTTGAAAGCTATACGGAACTGCAGGTCAACGCGGGTGCCCTGGACCTCATACTCGCAGGTGTTCAGGGTCGCTGTGTTGGCCGTTCCGCCCAGGCCAAGCCCAAGGGTGCATGGGGCCCGGCCGCCCCAGTACTGGTTATTGCTATGACTACCAGTCTCCACGATACCGTTATAGCCTTCCATCGGGTGGGTGGTTTCCATCAGCACGTGGGCCACGTTGTTGCTGGTTGTTCCTGTGAACTGCAGGCCCGCTGCTCGCGTGTTGTGTCGGTTGAAGGTATAGATATGGCCGCTGACGGTTGTGAAGGACGTATTGTTCAAGCCCACTCCGACATCGTTGCCCTCTAGCTCCAGATTATTGATCTGAAGGCCCGTGGCACCGTCGATCGCGAATCCGTAGCCGTTGCCGTTTCCGGCCCATGGTTGCTCCAGCACGACACCACGCCCCATCGTGGCGGCAAGGCCCTTGACGAAATACCAGTTCGCGTTGCCAACGCTATCCACCTGATCCTGATCGAAGAATACGAACTGGCAGAGGAAGGGGGCGCCACTCGGATAGGTCGCCACGGGCGGATCACAATAATAAATACCCTGGTATCCACCCATCCATTGGTTGTGGTGGAAAATCGACCCTTGGGCGTTAATGATCCGTGCTCCGTAATATCCAGACTCGCTGCTATATAGCTGACAGACATTATTGGAAGCAATAATCGAGTTGTTGTAATCTTTATCGGCCGCTGAAATCGGCCCCGGCATGTATAGGCAGATCTTGGTCGCATCTTCTCCGGCGCCATCGATGCGGTTATTATAGATCTGCGTTTGCCATTGGCGATTCACGTCTAAGGCGTGATTGCAGGATAGGAAGAAATTGTCGTGGATGCTGCCAGTGTTGGACAGAGCCCACTTGACCCCATGTGCCTCTGACTTGGCGTTCCCGCCGCAACGGACGGTGAAGTTGGCAATCTCCACGTTAATGGTGTTGAAATTGCCGTTATCGTAGCCGTTGTCATAGAAGACAGGGTAATTGCCGCCTTTGGCCGTGATGACGGTCGAATGGTTACCGCAGCCGATGAGTTTCACGCCGTGCTTGCCCGTCGTGTTGACCGACGAGCCGGCATAGTAGGTACGGTTGCATGAAAATTCGATCCGTCCGCCGGACGGCAAGGTATTGCCCGAATAGGGTCCTAAAAATCCCATGAGCTGGTCTAGGGCCGGTACAATATCGGTCTTGCCATCCGCCAAGCCTCCGGCCATCTCGGGATGCACGATAACTTCGTTCAGGGCCCAATACGCTCCATCCGCCGATTGGAACCCGGCATAGGAAGCCTGGGTGTTCACGCGGATATAACGAGCGGCGCCCCCATCCCCTGCCGTGGCATAGCCGGATGTCCGCAACGTGCGGGTGCTTTTCGGGATACGAAGCGCCGCCGCCGCCGCGCGGGATTCATAGGTTTGTTCCGTTCCCACTCCAGGGCTGTCGCGGCTGTTGTGGGCCTCTTCTTTAATTTGATCGGTCTGCCCCGACTGATCCGGTTGGGCATAAGAAACTGCGGAAATGGCGTTTAAAATGGCGACGGCAGCAAGACCGCGCAATAACGCTGATATGGGCATGGGCAGTACTCCGGAAATTTCTAACAGAGTGTTGAAGAAGTCAGCTTCTTCGGGCTTTGAGAGTGACCTCGTCGTCGTTGTCGTATGAGAGCTCGATCTCAAGCGTGCCGTCATCGTTAAGCTCAGCCGATCCTGAGCCGGTGACCTCATCACCTTCATCGGAACCGCCCCACCGGAAGAAGACGATGGAGCGGCCATATTGCAGATCCAGGCTGGCTTGCATGGCGCCGAAGGCCATTTCACCGTGGCCGTCGTTGCCGATGGTCAGCGTGGCGGGCCCGGCCAGGTTGAGGTAGCTGCCATCCCAGAGGTCAGCCTCAACGATCCGCCAACGCCCGAGGATTTTGCAATCCGCCGGGCCGCTCATGGCGTAACCGCCAGGAGCTTGGGCAGGCGCACCAGGTTGTAAGCGGCGGCGGTGAAGGCGAAGGCCCAATCCACCTTGGCGAGGCCGCGCAGCTTGGTTCGGCGCAAGCCAGCCACCGTCTTCATCCAGCCGAAGGCCTCCTCAATGCGCTTGCGCGCCTTCAAGGATGCCGAATAGCCGGGGTGGCGGGTGGTGCGCCCGTCGATGGCCGAACGCCGCCCGCTGATGTTCTGGGCAACATGCGGGCGCACATTGAGCGTCCGCAGTTCCTCCACGAAGTCGGCGGCGTCATAGGCCCGGTCACCACCCAAGGTGATGGCGCGAGGCCGGTTGGCCCAGCCTTCGATCATCTCCAGGGCAGCCAGTCGTTCCGCGTGCCCCGATGCGCGGGTCAGCCGTGTGTCCACGATCAGCCCCGACCGGTTCTCCATCAGTCCATGCCCGATGAAGCACAGCCTGGCTTCCATACCGGCACCCTTCCGGTAGAGCCTGGCATCGGGATCGGTCGCGCTCTCATGCATTTCGTTGGAACGTTTCTCACCACGGAAGTCCGCCGGAGCGTTTCGCCCGCCACCGGTGTCGCCATCTCCCTTACCATCGTCGTCTTGGCGATCCGGGGATGCTTTCGGCCTGAAGCTTTTCTGCGACGCCCAAGCCTCGATCAAGGTCCCGTCAACGCTGAAGTGTTCGCTGGACAGCAGCCGTTTCACCCTCGGCTGGGCCAGCACCGCCACCAGGAACTTCGACGCGATCTCACCGTCCAGCAGACGGTCCCGGTTCTTGGAGAACGTCGAATGATCCCACGCCGGATCATCCACGCCCAAGCCCACGAACCAGCGGAACAGCAGGTCGTATTCCAGCCGCTCCATCAACTGACGCTCAGACCGGATCGAGTAGAACGCCTGCAACAGCATGGCCCGCAGCAGCATCTCCGGCGCGACCGACGGCCGCCCCATGCCGGAATAAAGCGCGCCGAAGTCACCCGACAGAACCGCCAGCGCCGTGTTCGCCATCTCCCGGATCGGGCGGAGCGGATGATCCGCCCGCACCCGCATCTCAAGATCAACGTAGGAGAACAACTCCCCCGACCGCTCGTCTGATCCCCGCATGCCGCCCTCGGCTCCGTTCCAAGGCCAACAGTGAATCATGCCAACACTCAGGCGGCCACAGGCTTTTTCAACAGCCTGCTAGGCAGCCCCCTCTCGCATCCCATTATCCTGTGCAGGAGGCAACGGATCAGTTTCGGATGCGTCAACCGGAACGATCCTGCTAGATTAACATCGGGCGGTGTCCGGAAATTGGAAGGGATAGGGAGACCTTAAAGTCTCCTGATATGGTGGCGCGTCCAATTGCCCTCGTTGGAGAGGCTGAAGGTTGCAGGCTTGGAGGAGTCTCGTTTGATTGATTGACGTTAGGCAATCGTTTCGCAAAGGTGGTTCAGGGCTGATTGATACCGTACACGTTCCAATTTGGTACATGGCTTCAATGATAAAGCGCCTACCGTGGAGTTATGAGGCAATGACGAGCTTATATAAGAATAAGCGGATGATGTATAATTGGATCATCCTGGAAAAAATAGGGACTTTGCGCAAATAGTCTGCCC
This sequence comes from Nitrospirillum amazonense, assembly GCF_007828035.1. GTDB lineage: Bacteria > Pseudomonadota > Alphaproteobacteria > Azospirillales > Azospirillaceae > Nitrospirillum > Nitrospirillum amazonense. The sequence goes on from NZ_VITV01000013.1 coordinate 46,086, forward strand.
GAAAATTTTCTGAAGTGGTTATGTCAATGAATTCCTCACGTATCATTTTCGATTCGCCGAGCCTTGCTGTTGTTTGCAAGCCAGGGACGCGGAGAGAAGTTGTAATCACGTTTAATGAACGTGGAATGCTCGCCAACGGGACTAGGTTCTGGGGGGAGGAGTATCTGTCGGCAATGGGCTACAGTCTGTACGGTGTTATGTCCAAGTCTCCGAATTGGTTTCCAAGAAAAGATATGGAGGGAGCCATAAGAGTTATTAATTCTGATCTGCAACAGAGTCGTCCACTATCCATTATTACGTATGGGCATAGCCAGGGGGGGTACGCAGCCCTCCGTTATTCCGCTGATTTAAACGCGGTGGCTATTGCATCCAGTCCTCAATACACAATTGATCCGGCAAAATCGGAAGGTATGGCGGGGCCTTATTATAAATTTTTTGATAGTAGCCTCCATGAGGAGATGGAGATCAGGCGCGAGCATGTAAAAAAGGGATCTGTATTTTTTTATGACCCTATTTTTGAAGAAGATAGTTGGCATGCGAGAAAAATAATTGAAAACTCTGATGCGACTCCAATCCTTGCGCCTTTTACCGGTCATGCGACAATACTTCATCTAATCGATACTGGGGCCATTGATTCGATATTTAATTCTGATCAAATAACCATTGATGCGTTTTCCATTAGAAAAAAGATCAGAAATCATCGCGGGAAATCTGTTATTTATTGGATAAATCGCGTTTATGCTCTTAGTCGAAACGTCGATCGATTCGCAGGTGAAATTGAGCATGCTGCCAGGAATGCTGTCAAATTTGCATCGAGGAGTCCGGAGCCCAGGGTGGAATTAGCTAAGATACTTTATCGGACTGGTCGGCACGAAGAGGCAGGTAGTGCAATTTCCCTTGCTTTTACCTTTGTAGAGGAGGCCTCTCGAGAAGAGGTCTGGTATGAGATAATTGAGCTTCTCGGAAAAATACATGGTCCAAAGCCAGCTTTGCTGGCATCCCAATTGCTGGTACTTTACCGGCCGGCGCTTATTCATGCTCAATTCTTATTAGCTTATTATCTAATATACACGAAAAGGTTTGAAGAGGGTCGCGCAATTTTGCGACAAATTTTGTCTTATGGGGGTCATGTTAGTGACCGTAATCAATTTCTTTCTCTTTTACTCGAGGCTGGAATGCAGGCGGAGTGGAAAGAATTATCAAAATAGTACCTCGTTTGGAGTGCGCCCCCTTTGGGGTGGACACTGCGGATAAAAGATTGACGGTGATGTCGGGCCTTGCAGGAGTAGGGTCATGGCGAAGCACCGTTCAAACGCCAAGTGGTTGCCGAATATGCTGGTGGTAATCTGTACAGAGACGGTTATGTCCTGACAGTAGACCGCTCATGAGGTTATCAGACGGCGGTGACCTGCTCCCCGAGCACGCCCCCAGTTTAAGTTAGAGACCGCCTCAAGCAGGAGACGGATGATGAAGCGTTCACGGTTCACGGAAGAGCAGATCATTGGGGTTTTGCGGGAACAGGGTAAGACCGGATGTTTGTCCGAGGTGAGGTGGCTCGTCCCCGCATTCACGCGGATCGAGGGTTGCTCGTGGTATTGAGCCTTTCCTCACCGTGAGGAGGACGAGCCATGGAGCAGTATAGCAGCGAAGCCTATATCGGATTGGACGTTTCGAAGTTACGGAACGCCGTTGCCGTCGCCGAAGGCGGCCGGAACGGCGAGGTGAACCGCGCCGGGATTGTCGGAGGCTTTCACTCCTGAGAGACTGAAGCCACGATGAGCGTAAGCATGCGGCGTAGCTTTCAATTACCCACAGTCAGGTCTCCTGCGATCTCGGCTCCGAGCTTAATGTCGGTCAGTCGGGTGAGGCCGCGCCAGATGACCGTGTTGCCCGGTGGAGGGTCCGCTGCTCTCGCGAGATATCCGCCAAGTCGGGCCAGCTTGGTCAGATAGAATATCAGGGTTCCGGGCTGGGTTCTGCGGTTGCCGGCGTCGCCGATGAGCCGGTCGGGAATTACGATCTCCTCGTCAGTCAGCGCCACGGTGGGCGGCGAGTCTGGCGAAGTTCGGGCGAGCATTGTTAGCCACAATACGCGCCAGCTGATGATGCAGAAGACCGAGACCAAGTTTGCCAGGCGATCGGCAGTGCGCAATTTCGCGTCCTCCGCTCGGCAGCCGGATTTCAAGATCTTGTGGAAGACCTCGATCTTCCAGCGCATCGCGTACCATTTGATTTTCTCGACGGCCTCAGCGCAGCTTGCGACCGGAAGGTCACTGAGCAACTTCCATTCGATGCGTTTTCGGCCCTTTGGGGCGCTCGGCTCGACAGCGTGGATGACCGTAAGGTCCAGCGACGGATAGCGCCTCTGCTTTCCGATCGGTGGCAAGACCCGAATTCGCTTGAACCGGACATCCAGCGCGACTTTGACAACTTCGCCGGCATCGTCACGCACTTCGATGATGTGCTGGCCCGCAGTGCCGACGTCACTCATCTCGGCCGCGACCGTGTGGCTCCCGTCGCCAGCCAGGCGGTCGACGCAGGTGCGAACCACAAAATGCGTGCCCAATTCCTGGGTGAGGCAGTAGAGCTCAAAGATATCGCTCTCGCGGTCACCGACATGAATACACCGGTCTGGCTGGCCAAAGCGGTCGATCGACTGGCGAAGATTCTCCAGCCATCGGACGCTCTCCTTCTTCTCGATCGGAACGCGCGTCGGGTTGATTTTACGCTTGAGCGCGGCGGTTCCTCTGAACTTGTCGCGGTTCCAGAATTTCACCGCCGCCAGTCCGAGTGGCAGTCCTTCGACCGTGACGGCCAAGCTGGAATGCATCAGGATTCCGCATACGGCGTGATGGCGAAGCCGTCCCTTTTTGTCGCGCCCGCTGTTGATGCTCTTAGGGCCTGTTGACAAAGAAGGGTAGCTAGATTTTGGCGGCGGCGAGATTGAGGAAGCCTATGAAGGATTTCGCGGTTTGTCGTATCGGGTGGCGATGCAGCGGAACTGCTTCAGCCGATTGAACATGCGCTCGATGCGGTTGCGGTCCTTGTAGCTCTGGAAGTCGCAAGCGATCGGCTCCCGCCGGTTCGATCTGGGTGGGATGACGGGCAGGACGCCGTGGACGAGCAGGCCTTGCCGGACCTCGTCGCCATCATAGCCCTTGTCGGCCAGCATCAGCCTGGGCTTGCGCACATCAAGGTCGAACAGGTCCGGCACGGCTTCGTAGTCGGAAGCCTGGCCACCGGTCAGGACGAAGCCGAGAGGGCGTCCTTGACCGTCTGCGCGGGCGTGGATTTTGCTCGTAAAGCCGCCGCGGCTTCGACCAAAGCCCTCCTTATGAGTCCCCCTTTTGCGCCGGCGGCCTGGCTGTGGCCCCGGACGGTGGTGCTGTCGATCATGTGCTGCCAGTCGTCGGTCAGCCCAAGATCGACCAGGGTCTGAAGCAGCGCGTCCCACACCCCCTGCTCGGCCCAGCGCCGGAACCGAACATAGACAGAGTTCCATTTACCGTAGCGCTCGTGCATGTCCCGCCACGGGCAGCCGACACGTAGTACGTAGAGCATCCCGTTCAGGAAGCGGCGATTGTCGTGAGATGGCCGGCAACCCCGGCCGCGCTCGGATGGCAACAATGCCTCGATAATCGCCCACTCTTCGTCCGTTACATCGCCGCGCATCAAGCTGACCTCCGTAAAGATCAGCGTTGAATCACGCCCGACACATCTTGGGAAGCCCCTTTGTCAACAGGTCCTAGTGAACCCGACGTCATGGGGCTTGCGGCGTTGGTAAGTGAACTCCGTCGTATCCTGCAGCAACAGGATCGGGCCGTTGCAGGCGTCATACCGCGCCCGGGTGGCGTCGAAGTGCCCACTCAGGATATCGCCTTCCTCCACCTTGGTATTGGAGAAGAACCGATAGGCGGCCTTCGTGCTTGCCCAATCCTGGCACGCGAAGGGAATGGACCCGCCCATTCCGTCGCCGAGCTGCTTCAGGATGTCCGCAAACCGCCGACCAAGCCGCGCGTCTTTGAACGCCGCCTCATCGACCTCTTGGTCGCTCCAATGCGCTGAACCATCGTTCCGAACCGACATCCCGCACCCCATCAAGCGAATCAGGTGCTCGATAAGGAATCACTGCCGCGCGACAAACAGGATGAGAGCAGCGCGACAATCAGGATGAGAATCGCCAGCAGCTGCCCCGGCGGAGGGCGTAGCCCGTAGCCGGGGCAGCTGCTGGTGTGGCGCCTTTTGGGTGCTGCGGATGGTCGGGGTCGGCCGGGTAAAGAGGGAGCATCTCGGATTTCCAGAGGATGCCCCGTGATTGCCCGGCCGCCACGTCAACGACCATCAGATGAGGCTATTCATGAAGTTGCGGCAAACGATCCCGGTGACCGCGGCGGCGGCCAAGGCGGGCTTCAGCGCGGCGACCGGGTATCGGATCCTGCACGATCCGGTGCTCCCCTCGGTGCGGCCGGAGGAGCGGGGCCGTCGGCGCCCCGACCCCCTGGCGGATATTTTCGACAGCGAGGTCGTGCCACTGCTGAAGGCGGCGCCGGGCCTGCGGCCAATCGGTGTGTACGAGGAACTGATGCGCCGCCACCCCCACCTCAGTCCCGGGGTGCGCCGGACGCTGGAACGGCGGATCCGCGCCTGGCGGGCGGTTCATGGCGCGGAACGGGAGGTGATCTTCCGCCAGACGCATGAGCCCGGCCGGCTGGGCCTCTCCGACTTCACGGAGATGGGCGACCTGGGCGTGCGTGTTGCTGGCTGCCCGCTCGATCATCGGCTCTATCACTTCCGCCTGCCCTGGTCCGGCTTCGAGCATGCCCATGTCATCCTGGGCGGCGAAAGCTACGTCGCCTTGGCGGAGGGGCTGCAGAACGCGCTCTGGGCCCTGGGCGGGGCGCCGGCCGACCATCGCAGCGACAGCCTGTCGGCGGCGTTCCGCAACCTGGACGCCGAGGCCGGCCAGGACCTGACCCGTCGCTACGACGCGCTGTGCCAACACTACGGCATGACGCCCAGCCGCAACAACCGGGGCGTCGCCCACGAGAACGGCTCGATCGAGAGCGCCCACGGCCACCTGAAGGCGGCGGTCCGCGATGCCCTGCTGCTGCGCGGCTCTCCGGACTTCGACGACCTGGCGGCCTATCGCGGCTTCATCGACGAGGTGGTCGGCCGCCGCAACCGCCGTCATGGCCCCCGCATCGACCTCGAGCGTGCCGCCTTGCATCCCTTGCCCGACCGCCGGACCAGCGACTTCGAGGAAGTCATCGTCACCGTCACTTCCTCCAGCGCCTTCACGCTGCGCAAGGTGTTCTACACCGTGCCATCCCGCCTGATCGGACATCGCCTGCGCGTGCGGCGCTACGATGACCGGTTGGACCTGTTCGTCGGCGGCACCCACCTCATGACCCTGCGGCGCGGACGGGCGGCCGGCAATGGCGCCCATGGCCATGTCGTCGACTACCGCCACCTGATCCACAGCCTTCGGCGCAAGCCCATGGCCCTGCTGCGGCTGGTCTACCGCGATCAGCTCTTCCCCCGGGACGCCTACAAGCGAACCTTCGAGCGCCTGTTGGAAGCGGGGTCGGAGAAGGACGCCTGCCGGCGCATGGTCGACCTCCTCGCCATGGCCCATGAACGGGCCTGCGAGGCCGAACTGGCCGAAGCGCTCGTCGCCGACATCGACGCCGGCCGTCTGCCCGACATGGACGTGCTCAGGCGACGCTTCGCGCCATCCCCCGGCACCTTGCCCGAAGTCGTGGTCAAGCTGGCCCCCCTCAGCGCCTACGACGCCCTGCTGACCGGAGGTGCGGCATGACCACCGTCAATCCCGCCATCGACGCCCAGAGGCTCAGCCTGATTCTCAACGACCTGCGCCTGCCGGCCATCAAGCTGGTCTGGCCCGAGTTCGCCGCTCGCGCCGACAAGGAGGGATGGCCCGCCGTCCGTCTCCTGGCCGCCCTGGCCGAGCATGAGGTCGCCGAACGCGACCGTCGCCGCATCGAACGCCACCTGGGGGACGCCCGCCTGCCGCCTGGCAAAACCCTCGACAGCTTCGCCTTCGACGCCGTCCCCATGATCAGCAGGGCCCAGGTCACCGCCCTCTGCTCCGGCGACGGCTGGCTCGAAAAGGGCGCAAACTTGATCCTGTTTGGGCCGCCAGGCGGGGGGAAGTCGCATCTGGCGGCCGCCATCGGCCTCGCCTTGATCGAAAACGGCTGGCGCGTCCTCTTCACCCGAACCTCCGACCTCGTCCAGAAGCTCCAGGTCGCCCGCCGCGAACTGGCGCTCGAAGCCGCCATCGCCAAGCTCGAAAAATACCACCTGCTCATCCTCGACGACCTGGCCTACGTCACCAAGGACCAGGCCGAGACGTCCGTCCTCTTCGAGCTCATCAGCGCGCGATACGAGCGCCGATCCATGCTCATCACCGCCAACCAGCCCTTCGGCGAGTGGAACCGCGTCTTCCCTGATCCCGCCATGACACTCGCCGCCGTCGACCGCCTCGTCCATCACGCCACAATCTTCGAGATGAACGTCGAGAGCTATCGCCGAAGGTCCGCCATCCAACGACAGTCACGGGCCGGCAGACCACCTACATTCGCGACAATCAACACCGTCGAGGAAATGTCGCGCCGCGACAATCAAGAAGAAAAACCGCCCTTGCCAGCGACAACAAAATAGAGCGATCCTGCACTGCCGCGACCATCCCTTCTCATCCTGATTTTCGCCAGCCTCTCACACAGATTGTCGCGCTATAGAATCACAAGGGATTCATTTGATTCAACATTCCCGTGTCCGGGATCTTTATTTGAGTCAGCGACTTATGGGTAATTGAAAGCCTCGCCGGAGGGGTACGTTCCGTCAGCGCCTTCTTCAACTGATCAAGCAGGCCGTTCTGGTCAAACGCCGTCTTGGCGTCCGCTCCGGCAAGCAACTGGTCAAGGATCGCGTCAGGGATAACAGGCTCTTTGCGTCGGGCCATGGAGGGTCTCCTTTTTCCTCACTATAACCCCGCCGAGCACGAAATTCCTGATAGTCCCGCGCCGGTTGCATCAGCAGGGCTTCCGGGGTTCCCTGCGGGTCGTCGCCGAGTGGGCGACCCGCCGGCAGCGCGCGGATCAGATGGGGGCAGAGGCCCTCAGCGCACGCTGTCGGCTCGAACCATCGCCCGGCTCATGACCTTGGGCAGCGATACCCTGACCAAGGCGGAAACCATCGTCATCGCTGCCATTGAAGGGGGCGTCCCCGGCTTGGTCGATACCAGGAACATTGTCGCCGACTTCCAGGGGATGATCCGGCGCAAGTCCCTCAGCGACCTCCAACCTTGACTGGATCGGGCCAAAGGTAGCCTGGTGGCGTCGTTCGCCAACGGCATCATCAAGGATCGCGCCGCTGTAGCCGCCGCCATCACGTCACCCTGGTCCAATGGCCAAACCGAAGGCCAGATCACCAAGCTCAAACTCGTCAAACGCCAGATGTATGGCCGCGGCAAGCTTGACCTACTCCAGGCCCGCGTCATCGGTGCCGAATGATCTGCCCATCATCAAGTTTGCGTCAGAGACCCTATTGGGCGCCGATACGGGGTCCCGTTACGCCGCCGATTATAGGATGGCCCGCCCCTCTCGAAGCGATGGGTTAAGATTGCAGACCTTTGCGAGAGGGAGAGGAGCGGACCGATGGATATCGTTGTTCTTGGGATCGACCTTGGCAAGAATTCCTGCAGCGTTGCCGGGCTGAACGCCGCCGGCCAGGTTGTGCTTCGCCGCCGGCTGAAGCGGGAGGGCATTGTCGGCCTTTCTCGGCAGTGGCCTGGGTGCGTGGTGGCGATGGAGGCTTGCTGCGGGGCGCATCACCTGGGTCGGCAGTTGGCGGCGCAGGGGCATGAGGTCCGGCTGATGTCGCCGGAATATGTGCGTCCCTACGTGAAGGCGCAAAAGAACGACGACCGGGACGCCGAGGCGATTGCGGAGGCGGCGACGCGGCCGACGATGCGCTTTGTCGAGGTGAAGACCCAAGCGCAGTCGGACATGCAATCGCTGCACAGGGCGCGGGAGCGCCTGGTGAACGACCGGACCGCGCTCATCAACCACCTGCGGGCACTCCTGCTGGAGCGGGGCATCACCGTGGCGCAGGGGCGGCGCAAGCTGGAAAAGGAATTGCCCGGCATCCTGGCCGACGAGGCGTTGGGCTTGAGCCCCCGCATCCGCCAGTTGGTCAGCGATTTGCGCGAGGAATGGCAGGGGCTGGATCACCGGATCGCCGCGTTCGACACCGAGTTCGTCGCCCAGGCCCGCAACGACGAGACGGTCCGCCGCCTGATCTCGGTGCCCGGCATTGGCAGCATCAACGCGACGGCGCTGGTGGCGGCCGTCGGCGATGGTCGCGCGTTTGCGCGCGGCCGGGACATGGCCGCCTGGCTGGGGCTGGTGCCACGCCAGATGACGACGGGTGGCAAACCCAAGCTGCTCGGCATCAGCAAGCGCGGCAACCGCTACTTGCGCAAGAACCTGATCCACGGCGCCCGGGCGGTGCTGCCGTTGCTGGTCGAGCGCGATACGCCGCTCGGCCGCTGGGTGAAAGGCTTGCTGGAGCGCGCCCACAAGAACACCGTGGTGGTGGCGGCGCTCGCCAACAAATTGGCGCGCATCGCCTGGGCCGTCCTGACGGGTGGACAAGGCTTCGATGCGGCACATGCCGTGGCGGCATGAGACGAAATTGATCGGCGCGCGGTCAACGCTGCGCACGGTCGCCGGTGTCTGCGGGCGGTAGGATGAGATGGCCTGGCAGTCGAACGGCAGTACGGAAACCTGGGCGTTGTCAACGGCCTTCGAGGCCGGGCCGATTATGAGGACCGGGCTGCGCGGATCTCCATCTTGGCAGGGGGCATTGCCCCGAGGCCGGATACGTTGAAGCAGACTGATCAAGGCGGGATCGTCAAACCACCTGTGGACGGGGCGGGCCATACGTTGACACAGTAGCCTCAAGGCGCCTGACATTCCCAAAGCTTATAGACCCAGGGGCTCCACCCCCACGGCCTGAGCGCCACGTTCCGACCTCCATCGCCACCATGCGCATAACCATCGCACAGGCACTCGCCAGAACACTCCCACGATGTCCATGCTGCCATAAAATACGCTACTTATGACACAGTAGAATTAGCCGGACGTTGTAATATTAGGCTCATGCTGGATAGTAGCACGGAGTTCGTTCCCGTGCCATCGAACGTGACATGTGGATTCCCCAAATAGAAAACGATATCGAAGGGATCGTTCCTCCCGCCCAGATAGCACTCCGCCCCCAGTTGGAACCAGCCGTCACCTTGGTCTTGAATGTCTACAGATAGCTGGGCACCATAGGAGAGTTGATCAACCGATGTAATGACACCAATGTCGAAATTAAACATTAGGCGTACCCCAGCTCTTCTTGGATGCTTTATATCTATCATGATACTTTTCGCGCCAGCCGACTTTATATCGATGCGGAGAATAATCTTTGAATCCAAGCCACGGTTGATCCTGAATACGCAGCAATGGTTCCCTGGATCGAGAGTGTCAGACAGTACTACATAGCCCCTGAAATTTTTTAGGGGGCGAATATCGTTTAAATCCAGGGTGGATCCAATGCTAAATACGGTTACATCGTCGCTAGGAATCTCTATTGATTCGCAATAAGGCCGTTCGCGTATTTTATCAGTCATCGTCTCGTACAGACCCAGAAATTTGCGCTGGAGATATTCAACTAGGGGGGTTTCGTATTTTTCCCGATTGTGACCCCAGAAATCGCTAGCCACATACTCCATATTCCGCAGCAGTATAGGATACATAGAACGAATGCTTTGGCTGACCTCGTATGGGGTAGCGCTGCATTTGTTACTGACGTTGGCAAATAGTCTTTCGATTCGTGTCTCGGGATCGGCAAAAGTATCGTAGGTTTCGTCAAAAAAAGGTTCAAACGTTACGAATCCGTGCTCCCGGAGCGAGGAGAGCGATCCCGGCTCGCCGGCAATAAGAAAAGGATGCATATTAGAGGCGCTTTTTAGGAATTTTTCCGTTACGCGTCGAGAATCAAGACCGTTACTAAAATCTGTTTCGGTGATAATTGAAAAATCTGTAATAAGATATGGTTCTTGAACAAATCGATCTTGTAAAGATGACTTATTGGAAACACCATCCGTGTCAGCTATAAGAGGAGATAGGCGTGCAAGCTGATCGAGGTGCTTGCTTAGTCGTTGCCCGAGGCCGATATTACTGCAGTAATATTTTGATTCCTCGAAAAAATCGATGTGAGGAACTTCGGGGATGCGAAATCCGGGAAATGAAACAAGACCTTTGTTAAGTATATTTCTTTCGATCATCCAAAGGAGGAGCAAAACTCGGTGCGGCCTTGGAAAATAATTAAAACAGAGGAATCGCTTCGGTTTCGGATTATCGGAAAATATTGCGGCCGTTAAATTGTCAATATGCTGGTTCAGAATATGGGAGTCCGAATATTTTTTGTGCAACATAGCGGATTGATCGAGCATCCACCAATGAACTAAATGTAGATTGAATGGGCGCCTCCCGTGGCGCCGACACCAACGCAAATATCCCGAGCTTTCGTTCCCAAATAATATGTTGTGTTGAGCTAGAGAAACTTTCGATTCATCTATATTGTATTCAATCAATAGGTTGTGCATTTCTATTATTGATGACGAAAAGACTTCATTGAATGCAGCCCCTTCATGAGAGTAATCTATTAATATATAGTAATTCGAGTTATCGGCGATCTTTTCTTTATATTCGCGCAGGATATCTTCGAATGCATATCCAGTTTGACTGGATCTGATTGCCGTCAGCATATTGACGTGTAAGAATGCTACATGCGGTCTCGTACGAACCTCGTTGTCGGAAATAACCTCAATGTCTTTTCGATGTGTGGCCAGATATGTCAGGATGTTTGAATTTCCATACACCGGGAGTTTGAAGCTGGCCATGCGGAGATTTCCATCGTTAGAGTAGATGTATTAGGCTATTTAACGAATTTCTGCCCATCTTGTTGTAATTAAAGCCGATATTAAACGCGTTTTTACGACCGAACGATAGAGGAAGGTATTCTCAATTCATGAAAATGGAGAGAAGTGAGTGGTCGTCTGGAATGGTACGAGCAAATATCCGCATACCATTAATGACGATCATCCTCGTTTTTAGTTGCCCGTCGAATCCCGAAACCTGGTCATAGCGGCTAACACGCCATCCACCATGACCAGGGGTATTTCTTCAGGACTATATGCGCTGGTCGGGCGCCGATCTACTGGTATCGCACGCCAATCAGCGATCGTTTGCCTTCCGGCGAATCTGCTCGGAAATCCAGGCGTAAGTCTTTTCCAGGCCGGCGCGCAGCGTCAGGCTGGGGGCCCACTCCAGGCGTTCGCGGATCAGCGTGTTGTCGGAGTTGCGGCCGCGGACACCCAGGGGACCCGGGATATGCCGCTTGTAAAGTTGCTTGCCGGCGATCGATGACACGATGTCGACCAGTTGGTTGATCGTCACCATCTCATCCGAGCCGATATTGACCGGACCGGTGAAGCCGGAACGGGTCAGGCGAATGGTGCCCTCCAGACACTCGTCGATGAACAGGAAGGAACGGGTCTGCGTGCCGTCACCCCAGATTTCGATCTCGCCGCCATCCTGCGCCATCGCAACCTTGCGGCAGATCGCGGCGGGAGACTTCTCGCGCCCGTCATTCCAGGAGCCCAGCGGCCCGAAGATGTTGTGATAACGGGCGACGCGCGCTTCGATCCCGTGGTTGCGGTGATACGCGAGGAAAAGGCGTTCGCTGAACAGCTTTTCCCATCCGTACTCGCTATCGGGATGAGCGGGATAGGCGCTGTCCTCGCGGCAGTTGGGGTTGTTGGGATCCTCCTGGTTCTCCTGCGGGTACATGCAAGCGGAGGACGAATAGAAAATCCGCTTGATGTTGCGCTTGTGACAGGCGTCCAGAACGTTGAGATTGATGGTCGCCGAGTTGTGCATGATCTCAGCGTCATGCTGGCCCGTGAAAATGTATCCGGCCCCGCCCATGTCCGCCGCCAACTGATAGACCTCGTCAAAGCGACGGTCGATCACCTGGCGGACAACATACTGCTCACGCAGGTCGCCAATAACAAAGTCGTCGGCAGGGGTTTCCTCATAGCGCGGGTACTTGACGTCCACGCCGCGAACCCAATTGCCTTCTGCCTTGAGACGCTTCACCAGATGGCTGCCGATAAAGCCGCCAGCACCCAGCACAAGAATCTGCTTCATGAATTCCTCCTCATTCAAACTGGCTGCGCTATGTCACGAGCCTGATGCCCCGGGGCCGAGGTCAAGCGAGCTCAAGAGCCGCAGTCCCGTGACGAGCGGAAATGAAATTGGCCAAATGCGGGTACTCCTGCACCCCGTAGATCTCCGCCCATGCGGCCAGTGCGCCCGGACCTTCCGGTCGACTGAGGTCGAAAGCGTGCTGCAAGTCCGACCGCATGGCCCAAAGACAGTAGAGAACGCGGCTGAGCCGCTGTCCCGCGACTTCGCTGCCAGATGGGCAGTCCTCATGAAGCCACGCCACCTCTTCCGGGTGTAGATAGTCTTCCAGATGATGTTCCACTACGCCGACCAGATAATACCAAGCGACGAAGGCGGCCAAGCCCTGGTCGCTCCCGATGTCCAGGCCCGACGCGACGTCGCTTCGCTCCGCCAGGATTTGATCCATCAACGCATGATAAGGCACATCACCAAGGATTGGGTGAACGCGCGAGCTGCGGGTGCGCCAAATGGTATCCATGCGGTGGGTGCTGCGCTGCGCTGTCTCCACCCTTTGCACCCTGGCGCTTTCAACCACATTGATCGCGGGAGCGTTGTCCATGGCCCGCCGGTGACGCCCATCGTCGAAGCGGGCTACCGCCTCCGGACTGTCAATTTGCAGGCCCTTGTTGAGGCACCACATCACAAACGGCCGGCGGGCGGTAGGATCCGCCACTACGGATTCCGCCTGTGCCTCGAGCTCGACGATGTCCTTAAGAGGCGCGTGGTCCAGATCGAAGACGCCCATCGCCCGAATGCCAATGCCGCGCAACGTCGAGCCGGTACGCAGGGTGCTACTGGGGACTGAAACCAGACAGTCCGTGACGATCTTAAGTTGCAAGGCGCGACCACGCCGGGCCGCGGTTGGAATCACACATCGCAGGCGGATACACCCATAATCTGGTGACAGTTGGATTTGGGCGACGACCTCCTCGTTGATCAACAGGCGTGTTTGCAAAGAATGCGGCGCGTTGGCGGGCGCCATGATGTCCATCAGGAGCAAGACGGCGCCTGGGGGGGACGGTTCCAGTGGAATATTGAACATGGCCGTCTGCGCCGCCGTCCAGACGCAATCGTCGATGAGCGGGCCAAGCCCCATGGCCGAGAACGCGCCACGATCATCCATGGCGCTGAACTCAAGCAGGCGATTGTACACCTTGGGGGAGATGCGCTTCGGCTCCTCCTGCCGTGTGTTGCCGAGAATGTCATCGACCGTGTCCTCATGCATCTTCAGAAAGGACACGTAATGCTCGTAGCCGCGGACATAGCTGTTGACCAGCCGGTCCAGTTTGCGCCGGTCGAAATGCGCCATGGTGCGGTTGGGCCGGACAGCGTCGGCGATGAAGTCCAAAATCCGTCCGCAGTCCCGTTCCAGCCACACCCGCCGGCCTTCGACCGCGGTTTCGCGGGCGGACCGGCCAATTTCCGCAGCGTTGCTGATGCTGAAAGGGCCAGCGTTATCCTTGTTGAACAGGATGCCATTGACCCAATTCAGAATGTACTCGTTATGGGTTGGCAGGTCGTGGGCGATGACACAGCACCCCCGCGCCATGGCTTCCAGAAAAGCCATGCCAATCCCCTCGGAGGGCCGGGGGGCAATGAAAACATTGCAGCGGTGCATGGCCGCCAGAAGATCGGCCTTGTTCTCGAACCAGGTGGAAACTGTAACCGGGTAGTGCACCCCTCCAATGAAGCTATGGGCGCTCTGGTCGATGAAAAGCCCATCCGGTGCGTCGTGAATGTGCAGCGACGCCAGCTGGTGGCCGATCATGTGATTGATGGTTCGCCAGTGGATACCGGTCTGCGGGGCTCTCTGCCATAGAAAACCTCGCATCTCTGAGAAGTCGCTGACGAATTCGTTCGGAATCTCCGGGAAATACTTCACCAGCAAGCTGTTGCACCCCGCCCGACGGATGCTTTCATGGAGGTTGAACGAGAAGGATATGAACCGGGCCTCACCGGATATCCCCCAGTGGGTCCTGGGCATTTGCCCCGAACCATCGTACATTGGGACGACGACCGTAGGCAACCCGGCCGCCAGAAAGAGTGGCGCCAGATAGTCCATCTGCCAAAGGACGGCGACCTGGACATCGGCGGGCGCCGTGAAATCTGGAGGCAACCCTTCAGCGGGGTCGACAAACAGAACCTCCACTTCGTACCGCGTCCGGAGCAGATCAAGAAAGAATTGAGACGAAATCGTCTTCCTGTGGAAAATATGATCAACAAATAGAATTTTTCTCACTTGAGCCACTCCTTGTACTGGGATAGGCAATAGGTCGTATAACGATGACGTGCCTGATTGGCGCGATTCGTCAGCTGACGGCGAGACATTTGACTAAACTGTGCAAGGGCGGCAACGTAGCCGCCGACATCTGCGCATACAAGCCCTAGATTGAAATACGACACCTCCTTTTCAAATCCTGTGCCCCTGCTCGTGATTATCTGACGACCGTGTCCGACCGATTCCGTCAGAATGGCGGAGGAGCGCAGCTCGTAAATATCCGCCGCATAGGGCATCAGCACCAAATGCGCCCGGCGGAACATCGCCGTCATCTCCTCGAAGGAGATCGATGATGGCAATAATTCGACACCAGGGGCAGCGTAGATCTGCGAGGCCGACTTCATATTGTGTTCCAAATCCCAGGGCGGCAAGTTCTGGATCAGGAAGCGGACTTTCAGACGCGGGTAGCTGCGTCTGAAGTCGCTGATGATGCTAGGGAGAAGGTTGAACCCCTTGTCAATTCGGCCGGAGCCCGGCGACACAACGACAAACTCCTCTCCATCATCCATTGGTAGGATATCATGGAAGGGCGGAACCGGCGTCGCGGCGACCGGGGCATCCAGCAATTCTGCCAGATGGTCGGCGTAAACCGAGGCTTCCGCCGACAGGAACACCGGATACCCCCGAGAAATGATGTCCTTCACCTGGCGCAGCAACTCACGCTTCGGATCGGGATACAGGCGGCAGGAATACTCCATCACGCCGATGAAGCGAAGATAGAGGCGGGGCGCCCGCTCGGGTGGGAGTGTTCTCAGCATCTCGAATATCGCCAGGCATGAGAAGAAGTCGACACTTGGGAAAAAAAGTGAATCGGCGGCTCCGATGGAGAAGCGTTCAAAAAATTCCCGCGCATCCGTGGTCGCGAGTTCCAGCATCCGTTCCTCGTAGTCCGGCAAGACGGCGGTGGCGTCGACTATGGCGCGGCCCTGCGCATCCGAAACCTTCATCCGATTGTGATAATAAAAGTGGAATGCTTGCTCGACCTCATTTTCTTGGGCGAACGCCTCTGGCAGTAGCCGGCTGGCGACAGGGATAATGCTGTCGTAGTAGCTAAATGAAGAAAAATAAGATCGAAACTTCACCAGGCTGGTGAGATTGTGTCCGAGCAGCTGCGCACAAACCGGATCGAGAATGAAAAGCCGAGACATTGTTCAGCAAACCCTTCGTGAGAATGGTAATCGATTCAGGATTAAGTATTGTATTAAACCTGATTGAAATTTTAATTAATTCTTTTCATCTCCGAAAATTCGTTGTTCCCAAATGTATATTAAATGCCGTCCTTTATTTCTTCGAGTGACCAAAAAGATCCTAGATATATGCCGGCGTGGATAACGTTTTTATTAAAATTAGTGTTATTCCGAAGGTGATTTCCTATCTTCCTTTTCTCCCAATGACTGAATGTGATCACCTTCGGAAATTGCTCCATATCGATTAAGGAAAAGTGCCGAATCTCGCTAAAGAAGAAGGTGCTGTCAGGTATTCCCGAGCTGGGCCTCGCAATTTGGTTGCAGGTTGCCGCTGCGCGTCGCTGGATGTAATAGTGCCCATTCTATTGACCTTTGCCCATCATCGCCGAAATCGGCTACCACTCAATATCGAGTGCAGTGTATACCTTTAGGCGCTTGTTTTGCCTAGCCGCCCCGTCTTGGGAATCGTGTTTGGGTGGTGGGAAGGTGGCCGTCCCACGCCGTAGTCGGCCTCTCCATGCGTCAATGCGCCGTTTTTCCATTGATAATCTGGCCGATCAGGTTGAGCCGCTCACGATAGCGGGCCCCGACGGCGGCGGCGCTGTGACGCTCTTCCACACGCGATCGCGCCACCGCGACGCGCTTTGCGCGCCCATGGCTATCTTGGACCGTCTGGCGCAGGCAGTAGGCGGCGTGATCCAGATCAGGATCGGCCCAATGGGTGCCGTCCGCCAAGGGATAGGCGCCGGGCTCGACTGGAATCAGCGCGGATCGCACAGCCAACGCCGTGTCCTGGGTAATCAGTTCGTCACTACCGGACCAGCCAGTTGCCACCACCGGGCGTTCCAGGAGCATCGCTTCCGCTATGGTGCGCCCGAACCCTTCGGAACGATGCAGAGAAACATAAGCGTCGCAGGCCTCGATCAGGCCCAGCACCTCAGCCCGGGTCGTTGTCATCGCGATGATGCGAATGCGTGGGTCCTGTCGGGCCGCCTCGGCGACTGCCTCCCAAGCCGCGGAGTCGGGGGGCGCATTCATGACCTTGAGGACGAGGCCGACCGGCTCGGTCATCGTGGGGAACGCTCGTCGGAACGCCGCGATCACACCTGCGGGATTCTTACGCTCAAGGTACGAGTTGGCGTCGAACACATAAAGGAAAAGAAAGTTGCCGAGAATCGCGCCGAGTGTACTGCGGTCGAACAGCACTGGTGGCGCAAGGCGCACGCACATGGGCATATATATCACGGGCACTGGCGAAACCAGTTGCAGTGCGTCTTGTGTGAAGCGTGACGAAACCCAAACCTCATCCACCAATTCGAAGGCGACCGACCAGGGACGTGGCCAATGTGGAAGCTCCCAAGGCCAATAGCCGACGACATAACTCTCCCGAAATCGGGCTTCTCCCCGTTCCACTAGATAGCGTCCGGTGTCGAAGCCAGTCAGACAGAAGCATGTCACGGGAGCGGTGGAATGATCCGCGACGTCCGCGGCGGCCGTATAATCCTGCTGTCGCGCCGCCAAGCCTTTAGGAAAATCGAGGATCCCGAAAGGCACATCGGCGGTCCGCAACGCGGCCGCCATGGACCGGACGTCCTCGCCGATACCTAATTCACCGAACGCATAACCCACGAGGGCGACCGCGTGGTCCGGGGGGGAGATGTGTCCCTTTTGAGCGGGCGTGACCGGTTCACGCAGGGAGGGGGTGTTGCGGCCGCTCGTCAGGATATCGACGCCGAGGTGGCGGAAGCCACCCGTCAGACACCATGCCATGTAAGCCGCGCGGCCGCCATCCTCAAGGATGTTGAACTGTTGCCTCAAGCCGGCGTCGGCCGCGTGGCAAAAATGCATGAGGCGCGAAAGGCCAAGCGGACTGCCATCAGGGGCCATGGATTCCCCCTCCAGCCATTCCAGGACTCGTGGTGGGAATAGGTCCTCCAGATGAAGTTCGCGGCGCCCATAAATGAGGAGCCAACCCAGCGCTCGTTCACGCCCGCCTGGCTCCGTTGTGCGAAAAGCGGCGACGATGTCATCCCGTTGCGCGAGGATCCAATCTAGCAGGATTGGAACCTGTACGTTTTGGTCCCGGTCGACGTGGGCAGACGTGCCCAGGCTCCAGGCTAGGGCTACTTGGCCGGCAGGAGCTGACGTGTGCCGATAGTCGCGCCGGCCCCCACAGAGCCACCACAGCAGGAAGCGACGTTGGGTTGCCTCATCGTCCCAGGCCCCGCCGTTGCGCACATCGTCCCGCACTAGGTAAACAACCCAGCTGTGAAGGTCGAAGGGTTCGGGCCAATCGCGCAACCGTCCCCGCGGCACAGGCCATTGAAATTGGTTCAACCTTGCGCTCCGCTTCGGTTCAGCAGCTACCCTACTTCCCTCCCGTCGGCCGTGCCGCTTGCCAAGCCTGATCAGGGAAAACGACGACCCACCGCTTCCTGGGAAGCGGTGGGTACATGGCTCTTAATGTAGCGTGGCCAGAGGCAGATAGCTTTCAGCTTATCGGCGGGAGTTGATTAACCGCGCGGGCGAGACGCGGGGGCGGGCTTCTGTTCCCGCTCTACGGTGGAAGCCCGGCACACGCTACTCCTCGATTTGAGCGCTATCCGTGCCTCCGGGCTGTGCAGTGGCCAACTTGGCCTCAAGGGCCTCGAGGCGCCTCGTCAGACTGCTAATTTCATCAATCCTGAAGCCATTTTCTCGAGATAGCTCGCCAGTCTCTCCGATGCGGAACCCGTTTTGTTCGGCCAAGTCCAAGATCGCTTTCTTGAGAGCTGTGAACTCAATGCGCAGACTCTCGTCCTGCGCTACGGCAACGCCCGTCGCCAACTGAAGCGGGCGGATACCGTATCCAAACATGCCCAGTTCCGGATCCAGCACCCGGGAGATGGCTTCGATGGTGGACGCTTTCAACTTGTTCAAATGGTCGAAGGGCCGCCCCTGACGCTTGTGCACGAACTCATTTTCGCCTGTGGCTTCGAAGTTGGCCAGGACCATGGCGTCCTTCAGCGCATCTTCAGTCGGCGTAAGATTCAGTCGCCTTATGGCGTCCAGGACCCATGCGCCCGGATTCTGAAAGATGTCTTCGTAGCGGTAGACTATCGTATCAGCGTTCCGATAGACGAATGCGGCGAGTCCGTGAAGCGTTTCCTTATATTCGGACGCCACCGATAGACAGTGGCTGTCGATGTCGATATCAATTGGGGCCCCTTTTTCCATTTCGTCCAAGCCTTTGCCAATCTGGAAACGAGCATGGAAATTTTTCATGGCGTAATAGTGTGAAACCAGACAGTCTCGCGGGTCTCGGACAACCATGACCTTCCGTATCCCGCGCAAACTCACCTTACGAAGAGATTCGGGCGCGCTGCGGAAAGGGCCATAATAGACTTGGCTTCTCTCAAGCCCTTCGAAGATGTCTTGCGAAATGTGGCTGACGGGGACCCCGGCATTAAAATGTTCGGTCTCAATATCCCGCAATTCATAGTTGCAGGATTGTGCCAAAACCGAGAGAATTTGATTGCAGATTGAACTTCCGCCTCGCGCTATCCCGATAAACAGAATGCTTTGCTTGCCACCCGTGGTGCCGAGTTCCGTCATAAAAAAAGCCTTAATTTGTTCTCTTTGGTGACAACTTAGCCCCTCGCCCAAGGCCAGACAATGGTTTTAGGTTTGGGCTTGCGCTGGCGTTGTGCAAGCTGGGCACACATGGGGCGACACCTCCAATCGGCCTAGTTCTAATGTCATGCCCCACTTCAATGAACATGGTTCAGAAATTCGAATTTCAGAATTCGAATTTCAGAAGAAGGAAGAGAATTTTATGGTGTCGGGAGTGTGCCGTCCAATAGATAGCTACCAGGGGATCGAATTAGGGGCACTGAGGGTAGGTAGCCTCCCAGTGGATACGGAGCACATAAGAACATAAATTGCTTAAAACGACCAGTTTTTGGTTCTGGCCATGTAGCATGGTCAACCCTCCCGGAGGCAGTATGCGCTTTATAAGACGAGGGAATGGCTATGAATTTGTTGTCGATTCGACCTGTGGAGTGCCTGTCGACTGCTTTTTTTCGTTCGTCTGGTGGCGCGGCGCCTTTTGGTCGGCCCATCGCAGGCACGTCATGTTTGAGCCGGAAAGGTGGCCATCAGATCCCACTACGAACGTTAGTGACATTTTACTGATTCGGTGGCGCGAGGAGGGGCAAGATCTGGTGCCCGACGAGGAGCGGCTGGTTGGTCCGGGAAATGATCCGCGTATAGCCCTTATCAGCGGAAGGCCGATTGTTCTGTTCCGAGGTGCGCTGCAGTCCCCGCAAGAATATTACCTCTATGACGTTCGTACGGACCGTCTTGTGCCTATCAATGTCAGCGGTTTGACCGTCGCGTACGGTAAGAACTGGATGCCATTTGATTTGAATGGCGATGTGGGGGCCGTCCATGGTTTCGATCCGTTCCGAATTTTGCGCGTGTCGCCAGAGACAGGAGCCGGCCTTGTCCTCGAATCGCATCGGTGTCCGTGGGCGCCAAGGGCGCCGCATGATCGCTATGCGATGATGCGGGGCGGGGCCAACGCCCTTGTATTGGGGGATGTGGCGTTCGGTCTCGGCCATGCGACATTTGATCCTTATAGGCATGTTCCATTCCAATGGCGTAAAAACGCCGAGGGTGAACTGTCCGTGGAATATACAGCGGATTTCGAGCCGATCATTGGCGCGGGCTTCGGCATCATTGACCCCACCTCCATCCTTGAAACGGGTCGGGGGAGTTTTGTCGGCGCCTGCTGCTCCGAGCGCGACTGGTTCTTTGATCAGCGCTTCCTGAATGTGCTGTTGCCAGCAAAAATCTTGCGCCGCCGTGGAAGGCCAAGCATTTCTGTTGACACCTCCGCCTATGCGGCGCTTCCCCGCGCTTGGTTGACCACGGCCGATGTGTTGCAGGCCAACATACCCGGTCGGCCTGTTCCATACGCTGCCCGCCGCGTGGAACAGGCCGGTTTTGCGATGTTCGGACCCTACGAAAGTATCAGTCCCGGCCGATATCGTTTCAGTTTTCGCTACAGCAGCGAAGCGGAACCGGCTTTTGAATGTGGTTGGTGCGATGTCGCTATGACCCGTCCTCGTTATTCACGGGCCAATGTCCGTGTGCCGTTGATGGGGACGGGGGGCGCCATCCGCACTGTGGATATTGAATGCGTGATGCGCCTGCCACCCCATGAAGTGCATGAAACACGTATTTACTCCAATGGAATAGCACCCTTAACCGCTTACGACGTCCGGGTGTGCCGGCTGGAGGAATTGCCGGAATCGATTGGCCCCTGACCGACAGCGGGTGCAATGGGTGGGGGCTTCGAGATGGAGTGCGCCCCTTTAGGTGGGCAGTTTCAAGCCGCGGAATTGACCCGGTGATTGGGCGTGTTGTTCCTCGAACGCAATGGGGCTGAGATAGGTAGGGCCGAATGTTTGTCCGAGGTGAGGTGTGAATCGGCATGGAATAAGGACCCCATATGAGGGGTGATCGGCGTCCAATCGGGACCCCTTTTGCGCGGGTCCATACTGGCTCCCATGGCAATGGCGGGAGCCTTGATTGGGATGCTGGTGGTGGAGACGATCGCGAAGATCCGGCGCGCCTACTTTGTTCAGCAGAAGCCGATCAAGGCGATCTGCCGTGAACTGGGTTTGTCGCGGAAGGTAGTCCGCAAGGTGCTTCGTTCGGAAGCGACGGAGTTCCGGTATGAGCGGACGGCGCAGCCCCAGCCGAAGATCGGGCCATGGCGGGAACGGCTGGACGCGCTGCTATTGGCCAATGAGGCCAAAGCGGCGCGCGAGCGGCTGACGCTGGTGCGGATTTACGAGGAACTGCGGGGTGCCGGGTACAACGGCAGCTATGATGCCGTGCGGCGGTACGCCCGTTCCTGGCAGAAGGCGCGGGGGGCGTCGCAGGCGGCGGCCTATGTGCCGTTGAGCTTCGCGCCGGGGAAGGCCTATCAGTTCGATTGGAGCCACGAGGTGGTGCTGATCGGCGGGGTGACGGTCACGGTGAAGGTGGCGCATGTCCGGCTGTGCCACAGCCGGATGCTGTTCGTGCGCGCATATCCGCGTGAGACGCAGGAGATGGTGTTCGACGCCCACGACCGGGCGTTCGCCTTCTTCAAGGGCACCTGCACGCGCGGGATATACGACAACATGAAGACGGCGGTGGATGCGATCTTCGTGGGCAAGGAGCGGGCCTACAACCGGCGCTTCCAGCAGATGTGCAGCCATTACCTGGTGCAACCGGCGGCCTGCACCCCGGCGGCGGGGTGGGAGAAGGGCCAGGTTTAGAACCAGGTGGGCCTGGTGCGGGAACGGTTCTTCACGCCGCGCCTGCGGGTGGCGAGCTACGAGGAGCTGAATGGCTGGCTGCTGGACCAGTGCATCGCCTACGCCAGGGCGCACCGGCATCCTGAGCAGCGGGACCGTACCGTCTGGGAGATGTTCGAGGCGGAACGACCCAGCCTGGTGGGCTACGCGGGGCGGTTCGACGGCTTCCACGCCACCTCGGCGTCAGTGTCCAAGACCTGCCTGGTACGGTTCGACCACAACAAGTACTCGGTGGCGGCCAAGGCGGTGGGGCGCCCGGTGGAGGTGCGGGCCTATGCCGACCGGATCGAGCTGCGCCAGGACGGCCAAGTGGTGGGGACGCACGCCCGCTGCTTCGGCCGCGACCGCACCGTCTACGATCCCTGGCACTATGTGCCGGTGCTGGCGCGCAAGCCGGGGGCCCTGCGCAACGGCGCGCCCTTCAAGGACTGGGTGCCGCCCACGGCGCTGGACCGGGTGCGGCGCAAGCTGGCGGGCAGCGACGACGGCGACCGGCAGATGGTCGACATCCTGACGGCGGTGCTGAGCGACGGCCTCCCGGCGGTGGAGGCGGCCTGTGCCGAGGCGTTGCGCGAGAACGTCCATTCCGCCGCCGTCATCCTCAACATCCTGGCCCGGCGGCAGGAAGCGGCGGCGCCGGCGTCCATCCAAACGCCCGCCACGCTGATGCTGCACCATGCGCCGGTGGCCGATTGCGCCCGGTACGACACCTTGAGGAGGGTACAGTGATGGAGCGCCCGGAAATCCTGGCCGCCATGGCCGAGTTGAAGCTCTACGGCATGAAGGCGGCGTATGACGAGATCATCACCACGGCCGTCAAGCGCCAGCACGAACCCCAGCGCATCGTCGGCGACCTGCTGAGCGCGGAGATCAGCGAGAAGCAGGCGCGCTCCATCCGCTACCAGATCACCATCGCCAAGCTGCCCCTGGCCAAGGACATCGACGACTTCGCGTTCGAGGGCACGCCCATCAACCAGACCCTGGTCCGCGACCTGGCGGGCGGCGACTTCCTGACCCATCAGCGTAACGTCGTCCTGGTCGGCGGAACCGGCACCGGCAAGAGCCACCTGGCCATCGCCATCGCGCGCGCCTGCATTCGGGGTGGGCGGCGCGGTCGCTTCTTCAACGTCGTCGACCTGGTCAACAAGCTGGAGGCTGAGAGCCGCCTGGGGCGCCAGGGGCGGCTGGCCGACCACCTCAGCCGCCTGGACTTCATCATCCTGGACGAACTCGGCTACCTGCCATTCCCCCAAGCGGGCGGCCAGCTCCTGTTCCATCTCATCAGCCGCCTCTATGAACAGACCTCGGTCATCGTCACCACCAACCTCGCCTTCGGCGAATGGCCGTCCGTCTTCGGCGATGCCAAGATGACCACAGCCCTGCTCGACCGCCTGACCCACCACTGCGAGATCGTCGAGACCGGCAACGAGAGCTGGCGCTTCAAGAACCGCGCCTGACCGCCCTCCCATCACCGCCCGCCGCCCCGGACCCCACCCCCGCGGGTTCCCCCGGTGGGCGCACAGGCACCTCCCGTCCCCTCCGCTCCACGCATCGCCGGAGGCGCTGCGCTCCGGGGACGGGGCCCTCCTATGCGCTACCGGGACAACCCTATTGCCAGCACATCACTGGGGTCCCTATTGGGCGCCGATACGGGGTCCCGTTACGCCGCCGATTATAGGATGGCCCGCCCCTCTCGAAGCGATGGGTTAAGATCGCAGACCTTTGCGAGAGGGAGAGGAGCGGACCGATGAATATCGTTGTTCTTGGGATCGACCTTGGCAAGAATTCCTGCAGCGTTGCCGGACTGAACGCCGCCGGTCAGGTTGTGCTTCGCCGCCGGCTGAAGCGGGAGGGCCTCGCCGGATTGGCTCGGCAGTGGCCTGGGTGCGTCGTGGCGATGGAGGCATGCTGCGGGGCGCATCACCTGGGCCGTCAGTTGGCGGCGCAGGGGCATGAGGTCCGGCTGATGTCGCCGGAATATGTGAGCCCCTACGTGAAGGCGCAAAAGAACGACGACCGGGACGCCGAGGCGATTGCGGAGGCGGCGACGCGGCCGACGATGCGCTTTGTCGAGGTGAAGACCCAAGCGCAGTCGGACATGCAATCGCTGCACAGGGCGCGGGAGCGCCTGGTGAACGACCGGACCGCGCTGATCAACCACCTGCGGGCACTCCTGCTGGAGCGGGGCATCACCGTGGCGCAGGGGCGGCGCAAGCTGGAAAAGGAATTGCCCGGCATCCTGGCCGACGAGGCGTTGGGCTTGAGCCCTCGCATCCGCCAGTTGGTCAGCGATTTGCGCGAGGAATGGCAGGGGCTGGATCACCGGATCGCCGCGTTCGACACCGAGTTCGTCGCCCAGGCCCGCAACGACGAGACGGTCCGCCGCCTGATCTCGGTGCCCGGCATTGGCAGCATCAACGCGACGGCGCTGGTGGCGGCCGTCGGTGATGGCCGTGCGTTTGCGCGCGGCCGGGATATGGCAGCCTGGCTGGGGCTGGTGCCGCGCCAGATGACGACGGGGGGCAAACCCAAGCTGCTCGGCATCAGCAAGCGCGGCAACCGCTACTTGCGCAAGAACCTGATCCACGGCGCCCGGGCGGTGCTGCCGTTGCTGGTCGAGCGCGATACGCCGCTCGGCCGCTGGGTGAAAGGCTTGCTGGAGCGCGCCCACAAGAACACCGTGGTGGTGGCGGCGCTCGCCAACAAATTGGCGCGCATCGCCTGGGCCGTCCTGACGGGTGGACAAGGCTTCGATGCGGCACATGCCGTGGCGGCATGAGACGAAATTGATCGGCGCGCGGTCAACGTTGCGCACGGTCGCCGGTGTCTGCGGGCGGTAGGACGAGATGGCCTGGCAGTCGAACGGCAGTACGGAAACCTGGGCGTTGTCAACGGCCTTCGAGGCCGGGCCGATTATGAGGACCGGGCTGCTCGGATCTCCATCTTGGCAGGGGGCATTGCCCCGAGGCCGGATACGTTGAAGCAGACTGATCAAGGCGGGATCGTCAAACCACCTGTGGACGGGGCGGGCCATACGTTGACACTCGTTGGTATTACGTATGTATCGGCATGGAATTTTCACGCCGGTTCACAGCCAGGGTGAACCACTGCTTGACCGCCACCTGCCACGCTATCCTAACAACGTGGTCAGTGCCCTTTCCAGGTGCTCTGGTTCGATCACGAAGTCATTTCGGCCCACAGCGTGGTTTGTAACAACTCGACCAAAGATCTCGGCGTAGGTCATTCCTATCTGGCCAGCCACATCCCAGAAAAACGGGTCAATGAAGTCGCCGGGAGATAGGCAAATCGCAGTCGCTTCGGGCTGGCAGAAGACAAGATTGGCCAATGCCGCGCCCTTAACTCCCATGACTACCTCAGCGGAACTGAGCAACTGTGCCTGTTCAGTCAGCGACATTCCGCTGGTGAAGACCGTTCTGAAGCCAAATTGATCCAGCAAATCCTTGAGCGCATCCTCATTAGCCAAAGTGCGCGTCTTCACATCTGCTCGTGACAGGTATAAGCGCTCACCATGATTGATTTTGACGCGGTTTTCGACGAAGGCCGCTTTAAGTTTGATCATGGCCGGAGGCCACTTGATCATGGGGGGGCGATGCAGAGGGGTGACATAAAGGAGATTGGAGAACCGCCATGTGACATTATCTGGCATCTCGATAACGTTGGTGCCAGGGCAAATTATATTTATTGTTTCCTGGACAATATTTCTTTGGATTTGACTTTCATTCGCACCGACGACAATGGTCAATTGGTCGGCCTCGATCTGTTGCGAGAAATGCGCAAGAATTGTAGCATTATCTACAAGCCAATGGCCGTAATTCCGATACCAGGGCCGTTTTACTAGAATGCAGGGTGCCTCTACTAGAGTACTCGGGGAGTGCGCGAATGCAAAGGTTCGATCCGCCTGACCTTGACAGAAGCCTTCGGGAACCTGCCGGTGGGCCAGATATTCAATTGCACTTTCTTCGATGAGCAAGCCGTTGCGCGTGACCACCGTCCCTTGCCCGGTAACATAAGCACCTACTAACGTCGTTGCGCTTATCTGTGGGTAGAATTGCTCATAAATATTTCTGTAATAATCGAATATACCCCGAACTTCGGCGTTAATATGAAAATCGTCTACCAGTGCCATAGGACGTCGTAAATAGCTTCCCCTGGGAGATAGCTGGTTGACGTGTTTGATGCCAGTTTCCTCAAGGGAAGACAGGTCATTTCCATCGATAATGGATTCAAGGCTTCTGACGATTAATGAGATCGGATCATCCAAAGCCATATCCTCGGCGTTGATAAGTAAACAAACAAGCTGCTCATACACTAAGACGGAGAACAGAGTACTACCTTTAATGTAAAACCGGTTATGTCGTAGTGTTGCATCGGACCGTCGTTGCCGCAACGTCGATATGACTGTGCGACGCTTGGCAGTTGACCGCCTTTTAGCATGGGCATCCACCTGTCACTCAAGTACGGCAAGTTCGGACTGAACCGACTGTTGGCGAGCGGCGGTCAGTGGGTGCAGCCAGACCAGGAATGCCGATGTCATATGCGCCGCCATGGGTACCCAGATGGCGGCAACGGCCAGCACCATGAGGGCCTGGGGTGTCTGCGGTACGCTTGCGGCCTGGGCGTCAAAGCCTGCCGCGCTTAAAGCGGTCAACGCCAGCGCCGGCCCCACGGCCGCGGCCAGCTTGTCGGAAACGGAGAGCAAGGAGGCCAGGGTACCCATTTGGTCCGCGCCGGTGGCCAGGCGGCGTTCGTCAGCCAAATCCGCCATCATGGAGCGCACGAGGATAGGATCGGCGGAGAGGAAGAGGCCGAAGCCCCCCAGGATGACGATGCCTGTGGGCAAAGTGGTCCACGGAACCAGATGGACGACCAGATACATTGTCGCCAAGCCGCCGAAGGCAAGCGTCATGGCGCGGTGCTTTTCCAGCCGGCTGCCCATCTGGCTCCAGACGTACGTTCCCAGCATGGCGCCCACCTTGACCGCGAACAGCAACGTTGCCGTCTGCACCCGGTCCAGACCGTGGAAGGTTCCATAATAGAAAAAGAACATGGCCCCGCCCGCGTAGACGGCGGCGCTGGAGAGGAAATCGGCGGCGAGCAGGCGGGTGATGCCGGCTTGGCCCAGCAGGCTGAGATAATCGCGTCGCCCCGGTGCCCGTCGGCGGCTTCCCGCATGCTCTGGCACCAGAATCAGGGCCGCGCCGACCCCCAAAGGCAGGCTTAGCAGCACGAACCAGCCCATGGCGGGCAGAAGCTGCTGCGGCGTCGAGCGCAAGGCGGGCAATAAGGGCAGGGCGGTGACGAGCAGGCCCCCTACCAGGAAAAGCGTCTGCCACCAGGCGAAGACGCTGTTCCGTTCGTCGTAGTCCCCCGACAGCGTGCCGCCCCAACCCAGATGCGAGACGAAACACAGCGACCACGCGCTATAGGTTCCGGCTAAGCCAAGCGCCAAGTGGAGGAAGCCGGCGTCGGGTGGCGGCATGTACAGATACTTGACCGACAGCATCAACAGGGGTGTACCAATCGCCAGCCACAGGCGGAACCGGCCAAAGCGGGAGCGTGTCCTGTCCGTCAGGATCCCCACAACAGGATCGATGGCGATGTCGGCCAAGCGCGCGACCAGAAAGGCCGTGCCGACGAGCCCTAGGGGAAGCCCCACCACGGTTCCGTAATAGTCGGGAAGATAAATCAGCAGCGGCAAGCCTAAGGCCGCCAACCCCACAGTTGGGGCGGCGTAAGCCACCTTGGTCAGTATGCGCATGCCCCCGTCCCCGCCATCCAAGCCCCCGGAAGATTCAATACCCGTCGCAGGACCCGGTGTCGCGACAGCAGAACACTCTGCCATCGGCGTCAGGCGGATGCCAATGATCCGAAGGACGGCGCAATCGTTCAGGGATAGGACGGACTCAGGCGCTTAAGGCTTCCCGCTCGCAGGTGGTCGGCAATTGCGAGGCGGGCGGCGTCAGGGTCAGGTGGTTGTGCCCCAAGGCGAAGGCCAAGGCCCGCGCCGTCATTGCCAGGGCGGGGCGGTCATCATCCGTGGCCAGCCAGCGCAGCTGGGCGTCGAATTGCGCCTCCTTGCCGTTCTGGGCGGCGGCGACCAGCTGCAACACCTGCCGTTCATCCGCCGTCAGGCTGGGGCAGCCCGGATGGCCGATGGACAATTCCCGACGGCAAGTGTGAATCAGGGCCAGCAGGAAAGTGTGCAGGGTGGCCAGCACCTCCCGCCCATCTTCGCCGCAGGTGTCGGCGAACTCCCGTCCCACCAGGGGGCCGTAGTCCTTGCCCTTGACCATGCGGCGCAGGGCCCACACAAGCAAATGCTCGCCGGGGCCGAATTCCGGCGTGTGGTCCATCGTTCCGGCAATGGCATCCATCAACGACATCATCAGTCCCCCGGCCACTTCCACCCCAACGCCAGGGAGGCTAAGCGCCGTAGATGCAAATCATTCTCAAATCATAACCCATGTCCGCGCCAATGGCAAAGAGCGCCGTCACAGGCTGTTGGGTCGATCGTCACCGGCTCCGCCCGCATCACTCTACACCCCTCCGCCATCGGCCCGCCATCACCCGACCATGCCTGTCGCTGGTTCCCGGCTGGTCCCTGATGGCAGGGAGTGGCAGACAAGCGCCTGAGAGGCGGCTTATGCTGGTTACAACCCACCCCCAGCAAATTGGGGGCCCGTTCCGGAACGGCAAGAGGACCTTGGCAGAATGGCACCTCGCTTCGATATCGACCTGCTCATGCCCGCCCCCATGATGCCCTTCATCATGGAGCGGCTGGACCAGGCCTTCCATGTGCACAAGCTCTGGCTGGCGGCGGATGCCGAAGCCCTGCTGGCGGAGGTCGCCCCCCGCGTCCGCGCCATCGCCGCCGCCGGCGGGGCGGCCATCACCGCCGACCTGATGAGGCGGCTTCCCAGGCTGGAATGCGTGTCCGGCTTCGGCGTGGGTTACGACAGCATCGACGCCCACTGGGCCGGGACCCACGGCATCACGGTCACCAACACGCCCGACGTGCTGACGGAGGAGGTGGCGGATACGGCATTGGCCCTGACGTTGATGGCGGTTCGACGCCTGCCGCAGGCCGAACGCCACCTGCGCGCTGGCCGTTGGCTGGAAAAGCCCTTCCCCCTAACACCTTCGCTGCGCGGCCGCACGGCCGGCATTCTGGGCCTGGGGCGCATCGGCAAGGCCATCGCCCGGCGTTTGGCCGCCTGCGGCGTGCCGGTGCACTATCACGGCCGTCACCGGCAGGCGGATGTCGATCTTCCCTACCATGCGACGCCTGTCGACCTCGCCCGGGCGGTGGACGTGCTGGTGGTGGTGACCCCGGGCGGCTCGGAGACGCGCAACCTGGTGGACGCGGCGGTGCTGAAAGCCCTGGGCCCCGATGGCATCCTCGTCAACATCGCCCGGGGCACGGTGGTCGACGAGCAGGCGCTGGTGGCAGCCCTGCGGGATGGCACCATCCTGGGCGCCGGCCTGGACGTGTTCGCGCAGGAGCCCCAGGTACCTCAGGCGCTGCTGGACCTCGACAACGCGGTGCTGCTGCCCCACGTCGGATCCGCCACCATCCATACCCGCCAGGCGATGGGTCAGCTGGTGGTGGACAATCTGGTCGCCTGGGCTCAGGGCCGGCCGGTGCTGACGCCTGTGCCGGAAACGCCCATTAAGGCCGGCTGATTCTCACAGCCAGCCCCGGCGGCGGAAATACCAATAGGGCAGGATGGCGGAGACGACCATCAAGCACAGCGCGCCGGGATAGCCGAAGACCAGGTCCAGTTCCGGCATGTGCTTGAAGTTCATGCCGTAGATGGAGGCGATCAGCGTCGGGGGCAGGAATATGACGGCCGCGACGCTGAAGATCTTGATGATGGCGTTCTGCTGGATATTGATCAGGCCCAGGGTCGAATCCAGCAGAAATTGCGTCGTCTGCGCCAGGTACAGGTTGTAGTCCAGCAAGGACTGGATGTCGCCGTTCAGCGTGTTCAGGATCAGCTTGATTTCCGGGGCGATGGGCGTGGCCTTTTCCGCCGCCTTGAGGAAGGACACGGTGCGGGCAAGGCTGTGCAGGCTCTCCCGTACGCGGGATGCCAGGTCGCCGCTGCGACCGATGCGCTTCAGCGCGTTCTGCAGGTCGGCGTCGATGATGCTGGGCGACTGCTCCCCGCCCTGGCTGAAGACGGAGCGGGACAAGGTGTCCAGCCCGTCCTTAACCTCTTCCAGGACATCGGCGACCCGGCCGACGATGGCGGTCAGGATGCCCAGCAGGATGGCCTCGGGGTCGGTGGGCACATCGTTGCCCTGGTCCACCCGGGTGGAGAAGGTGCGGAAGGGCGTGCTGTCCAGGTAACGCACTGTCACCAGATGCTGGGGCGTCAGGATGAAGGTGGCGTCGGCCAGGGCCGGGCCCAACGGCGCCTGGCGAGTCAGCACCCTTACCGTCATCACCAAGGCGTCGCCGGATTTATACACCTGGGCGCTGGTCTCGATCTCCCGCATCTCTTCCCGCGTGGGAATCTCCACCCCCAGCGCCGCTTCGACCGCCGCTTCCTCCTCCCTGGTGGGGGCGATCATGTCGATCCACAGGTCGTCGGCCAGGCAGTCGGCGCCCGATTCACGTCGCGTCAGGGTGCCGTTTTCCAGGCGGTACAGGGTGAGCATCCAGGCGTCTTTCCAAATAGGGGGCGCCCGCAAGAAGGAAGGCCGTTCATCCGGAAAGGCAAGCGCCACGGCTTGGACGCAAACGCATCGCTCCTCCGCCCAAGGATAGGCGGCGAGC
Source organism: Nitrospirillum amazonense (assembly GCF_007828035.1). Lineage (GTDB taxonomy): Bacteria > Pseudomonadota > Alphaproteobacteria > Azospirillales > Azospirillaceae > Nitrospirillum > Nitrospirillum amazonense. The sequence continues at coordinate 77,027 of NZ_VITV01000013.1, forward strand.
CTATGCCTCCGTCAGCGCCCGGATCTTCCGCCCCAGTTCGTCGAGGTCAAAGGGTTTGGCGATGTAGTCCATGCCCTCGCCGACGAAGGCGGAGCGCTGGCTGGCACCTTCGGCGTAGCCGGTGGCGAACAGGATCTTGAGGCCGGGCCGCAGGCGGCGGGCTTCGTGCGCCAGCGCGCGTCCGTTCATGCCGGGCAGGCCGACATCGGTCAGCAGCAGATCGATGGCGCCGGGCCCTTCCAGGTGGGGCAGGGCGTCGGCGGCCGTTTCGGCCTCGATGACGCCGTAGCCATGCTCCTCCAGGATATCGACCACCACCATGCGCACCACCAGTTCGTCCTCCACCACCAGCACGGTGCCCCGACCCTTGGGCGGGGTCTCATGCGGGGTGGGCTTGGGCGTCTCCGCCGTGGCTGGGGCGCTACGGTCGCGGGGCATGTACAGGCAGATGGTGGTTCCCTTGCCCGGGATCGACGCCAGCGTGACATGCCCCCCGACCTGGCGGGCGAAACCATAGATCATGGAGAGGCCCAGGCCCGTGCCGTGGCCGATGGGCTTGGTGGTGAAGAAGGGGTCGAACGCCTTCTCCAGCACCTCCGGTGGCATGCCGGTGCCGGTGTCCGTGACACAAGTCAGGACGTAGTCGCCGGGCTGCAGGTCGGCGGACGCCCGCTCGTCCCCCTCGGCGATAGTGACGTTGCTGGTCTGGATGGTCAGCCGCCCGCCCACCGTCATGGCGTCGCGGGCGTTGATGGCCAGGTTCAGGATGGCGCTCTCGAACTGGTTGGCATCCGTAATGGCCGGCCATACCTCGGGCGCCAGGGATATCTGCAGGTCGATGCCCTGGCCGAGGGTTCGGCGCAGCAGGTCATCCAGCGAGCTCACCAGCTGGTTGATGTCGGCGGGCTTCAGATCCAGCGTCTGGCGCCGGGCGAAGGCCAGCAGGCGGTGGGTCAGGCCGGCCGCCCGGTGGGCGGAGGACAGGATGTTGTCGACATAGCGGCCGATGCTGTCGAAACGGGCGTCGCGCACCCGCTTCTGGATCAGGTCGGCGGCACCGACGATCCCGGCCAGCATGTTGTTGAAATCATGCGCGATGCCCCCCGTCAGCTGGCCGATGGCCTCCATCTTGTGCGATTGGCGCAGGGCCTCTTCCTTGATGCGCAGCTCCTCCGTGCGCGCCACCACCTCCGCCTCCAGCGCATCGCGGGCCAGCTTGGTTTCGGTGATATCGATGGCGCAGCCCAGAAAGCCCAGGAAGGTGCCGGCGTCGTCGAAACGCGGGCTGCTTTCACAGCGTAGCCAGCGCACCTCGCCCGTGGCCTTGCGCACGCGCATGTCATCCAGGAACGGGGTGCGCCCGACGAACAGCGCCCGGCGCACGGCGCTCAGCGTGGGCCAGTCGTCTTCATGGATCAGGGCGGCCCAGCCCTCCGCCTCCATGCGCGCGGGCGGAATGCCGAATTCCGTTTCAAAGCGGCGGTTGGCGAAGATGATGCGGCCGTCGGCGTCGGACGACCAGATCAGGGCGGGTGTGTTGTCCGCCATGGACCGGAAGCGCTGCTCGCTTTCCCGCAGCGCCTGGGCCGCCCGCCGTGCCTCGCGGCGGTCTTCCGCTTCGCGCAAGGCGCGGGCCACCACCATGGGAATGCGGGCCAGGTTGCGCTTGGTCACATAGTCGGTGGCGCCGGCGCGCAGGGCTTCGGTCGCGAACTCCTCACCGATGACGCCGGAGATGAAGATGAAGGGCACCGCCGGGTCGCGGGCGCGGGCAAGTTCCAGCGCCGCCAGGCCATTGAAGCCGGGCAGGGAATAGTCGGACAGGATGATGTCGAAGTCGCTCCCGGCCAGCGCGGCCTCATATTCCGCCCGCACGGCCACGCGCGTCAGGATCAAGGGCTGATCGATCTTGCGGAACTGGTGGGCAATCAGTTCCGCATCGATGTCGCTGTCTTCCACCAACAGCAGGGCGACAGGCTTTTCCGCGGATGGCGACACTAAAAATCTCCAGGCACGGGCTCGTTCAGCACCGCCCAGAAGATACCTAGGTCGCGGATGGCTTCGAAAAAGGCCTTGAAGTCCACCGGCTTCACCACGAAGGAATTGACCCCGTAGTGATAGCTGCGCACCACGTCGCTCTCCTCGCGGGAGGACGTCAGCATGACGATGGGGGTGGCGCGATGCCGGGGGTGGGATTTCACCTTTTCCAGCACCTCCAGGCCGTCCACCTTGGGTAGCTTCAGGTCAAGCAGCACGACGGCCGGGGCGCCCGGCTCACGGTTCGCAAATTGGCCCTCGCTGAAAATGTACTCCAGCGCCTCCACACCGTCGCGGACGACCACGATTTCGTTGGCCAACTGGGTTTTCCTGAGCGCGGCCAGGGTCAGTTCGACGTCGGCGGGATTGTCCTCGACGAGAAGGATGGGTCTAAGCGTGGCCACGGTTTCCTCCTGTCTTTCGCTTAGGTAGGGTGAAGCTGAAGGCGGCGCCCTGGCCGACGGCACCTTTGGCTTCCAGTGTGCCGCCGTGCCGGTCGATGATGCGTTTCGTCAATGCCAGGCCGATGCCGGTGCCCTCGAAATCCTCTTGCCGGTGCAGGCGCTGGAACACCTGGAACAGCTTGCCGGCATAGTTCATGTCGAAGCCGACGCCGTTGTCCTCCACGCAGTACAGCACCTCGTCGGGCCGGTCCTGGCCCCAGACCTTGATGCGGGGCGGGGTGGCGTCCCGGCTGTATTTCAAGGCGTTGTCCACCAGGTTGAACAGGGCCTGGCGCACCAGGGTGGTGTCGCCCCAGGCGGGGGGCAGGACGCCGATTTCCCATTCCACCTGCCGCTGCCCTTCGGTGATGGCCAGGCTGCGCCGGATTTCCGCCATCACCTTGGCCATGTCGATGCGGGTCATCTTCAGGCTGGTGCGGCCCAGTTGCGAGAAGTGCAGCAGGTCGTCCACCAGCTCACCGGCCGACAGGGCCGCGGCGATGATGCCGTCCAGGTAGTGGCGGGACAGGGCTTTCAGATCAGGCTCCTCCTCGCCCAGCAGTTCGGCATAGCCCGCGATGTGGCGGAAAGGCGCCCTCAGGTCATGGGAGATGGAGTAGGAGAAGGCCTCCAGCTCCTTGTTCGAGCGCTGCAGTTCCTCCGTCAGTTGGGCGCGCTCCTCGGCCCGTTGCAGGACGAAGTTGATGATGGCGCCGCGGAAGTCGGCGGCGCTCAGCAGTTCGGCCGCCCGCCAGGGCTGGGCGCGCTCGCGCACCTCCTGCTTCCAGGCCTCGAACGACAGGCGCGGATGCAGGCGGCCGGCGGTGTCCGTGGCCTTGGCCGCACGGGGATCGCCACCCCAGCGCACGGTCTCCACCACTTCCGGGCGGAACCATAGGATGAAGCTGGCATGAAGGCGCGAGATGGGAACGGCGATGACGCCGCTGGCGACACCGGCGATGTCCCTGCCCGGCGGCCAGTCCGTGCCCAGGGTGCTGGTGGCATAGATCTGGTCGACGTTCCGGGTCCGCAGCCACTCGACCAGGGCCAGGATGCTGTCGATGGGCGGCGCCTTGCCGGCGGCCAGGACGATCCCATCGGTGACGACGGCCGCCCCGGCGCTGTTGGTGAGGGCCAGCCACTGGCTGGCGCAGTCCACCAGGCCGGCCTGGAAACCGGGCGCCCGCGCCAGGTGGGCCACCAGTTCCGTCTCGATGTTTTTCAGCCGCAGCCGTTCGTCGATCTCGGCCGCCCGCTCGCGGGCCGCGATCTGCTGCGCCACGATGCGGCCCAGGAAGTCGCAGGCGGCGCGAATCTGGGGACTGACATAGCGCGGCTGGGCATGATGGCAGGAGATCAGGCCCCACAACCGCCCGTCGATGACGATGGAGATGGACAGCGAGGCCGCCGTGCCCATGTTGCGCATGTATTCCAGATGCACGGGCGAAACGCTGCGCAACGCCACGAAACTCATGTCCAGCGGCGCGCCGTCGGTGGGGCACAGGGCGGGTATCAGCGGCTCGGGCGTGTACGTGGCGGTCGGGATCAGGCGCAGGCGGTTCGTGCGATACAATTCCCGCGCCTGGGCCGGGATGTCGGAGGCGGGGAAGCGCAGATCGAGGTAGGAGGGCAGGGTGCCGTCCCCCTTTTCCGCAATGACGGTGCCGTTCCAGTCCTCATCGAAGCGATAGATCAGGACGCGGTTGAAGCCGGTCAGGGTCTGCACTTCCGCCGCAACACCGGCGCTGAGATCCGCCACGGTCTGCAGCCCATCGGAATTGTCCAGGAAGTCGCGCAGCAGTTGGTAGAGGCTGGCGCTGCGCCCGCGCTCGGCCTCGTCGAAAGATTCGAATTCCAGGATCAGGCCTTGGGATGCGCGCTGGCCGCTGACATGGAAGGTGCGGCCGTCGATCTGGTATTGCTCCAGAAAGGCGGTATCCGTGCCGTCGGCCCAGAGGCGGACGTCATTCTCCAACGCCGTGCGTGGGCCCACCAGGTCACCCAGCGTCTGGCTGCCGTCGAAGGCGACCGGGCGGTCCAGGATGGCGCCCAGGTTCGCGCTGGCCTGGATCACGACCAGGTCGTCCGGCCGCAGTACCGCCAGCGCGCCGTGGGGCTGGATGCCGCCGGGAATGCGGATGGGTTCCCGCGCGCACTGGTCCAGCAGCTCCTGGGGCACGGGCGGTACGTCCGGGGCGAGATCGGTGTTTCCTGGGCTATGTGACGTGACCACGGGGCAGACCCATTTGTCCAAGGAACCGTGAACCAGCCATTTGCCGGAAATTTAAGGCGAATATGGGGCCGCGGCTCATTTTTCTGACACCCGCCTGCGGCCGTGGCTAGCCTGATAATGGCCTAGGACCTGCTCGGCGGCCTTTTGGAATAGGCCAAAGGAGGCGACTGCGGCCGTGACGGCGTCGGCCCGGAAAGCGCTGTCCGCGGCTTCCTTGTTGAGCAGGGCCACGAAGTCGCGCCAGAAGGGGCGGCCCCGGCCATGCGCCAGGAAGCGGGTGGCCCGGGGAATGAGGGGGTCGCCTGAATCCAGCGCCCGGCGCAACAGCACCTCGGCGCCCAGCCGTGATCCTTCCAGCACATACAGATGACCCAGGGCCTCCGCCCGGCTGCGGATGATCGGCGCTTCCACCAGCACCGCCGACAGGCGGTTGTCGGCATTCAGCGCTGCCAGGTCCGCCTCCAGCGCGTGGCGACGGCGCCGCTGTTGCCAGTCGGGTAGGATCAGTTCCACCCCTGCCGCCTCCAGGCTCAATTCAACGGCGCGCAATGCCGGGTGCTGGGCTTTCAGCAGATGGAAGTAGTCCGGCAGGTGGCTGACATCCAGCGTGGCGAATTGCCTGTCCAGGGTGGCGTGGCAGGCTGCCGTACCCATGCGCAGCACTGATCTCAGTAGCGTCACGCCCGCTCCTTCCTCCTCGTCGGACCTCAGCCAGTGACATATCGCGGCCCCCGTGGAAATCAATGGTGCCCATGTCGGGTGTGCCCACGTCGGCGGCACCGCTGGGGCCTGCCACCGCCCCCTTTCCGCCCGCCACGGAACCCTGCGCGGCATCCGGTGGTTGCTTTGGCTGTGACCTGGCAGCGAGCGAGGGCCCGAAGATGGAACGCAAGAAAGACCATGTCGTCCTGACCGCGCGGGAGGCGCGGGGGGCCACCCTGGGACGGCCGGTCTTGGCCGTCCTTCTGGTCAGCCTGGCCTTGGTGATCGTGGCCTTCGCGCTGGCTTGGTGGTTGGGCAAGTGGTGGTAAGGAAGGACCGGCGGCATCATGGCGCCCCAGGCGGACGTTCGCATCGGCATCTCCGGCTGGACCTACGCCCCCTGGCGTGGGGCCTTTTACCCGGAAGGCCTGCCCCAGCGCCGCGCGTTGGAATATGCCAGCGGCGTCTTCCGCAGCATCGAGATCAACGGCACCTTTTATGGGCTGCAGACGCCGGATGTGTTCGCCCGGTGGAATGAGGAGACGCCCGACGGCTTCGTCTTTGCGGTAAAGGCGCCACGCTATATCACGCATATCCGGCGGTTGAAGGATCCCGTGGCTCCGCTGGCCAACTTCCTGGCCTCCGGCCTGCTGCGGCTGGGGAATAAGCTGGGACCCCTGCTGTGGCAATTCCCGCCCAGCTTCAAATTCGATGCCCAACTGTTGGGCGACTTCCTGGCGCTGTTGCCTCACGACACGGAACACGCGGCCGACCTGGCCCACCGCCACGACGATAATCTCAAGGCCCGCGCCTGGATGCAATCCGGCCCTCACCGTCGGCTGCGTCATGCCGTGGAAATCCGCCACGAGAGTTTTCGCGATCCGGCCTTTATCGACCTGCTGCGCCAGCACAGCGTGGCGCTGGTCTGCGCCGACACGGTTGCATGGCCGCGCCTTATGGATTTGACGTCGGACTTCGTCTACTGCCGCCTGCACGGTTCCAGCGAACTATACCGCAGCGGTTACGGTACCGACGAATTGGACCGCTGGGCGCGGCGTGTAGCCGCCTGGGCCGGGGGGCGGCCGCTGGACGCCGGCGACTATGGGCGTGACGATTATGTCGAGCCGCCAACCGACCCGCACCCCTCACCGCGCGACGTCTTCCTCTACTTCGACAACACCGACAAGCTGCGGGCGCCCGATGACGCCCGCGCCTTGGTCGGCCGCTTGGACCATTGAGGGAGGGCGCCGTGGGCCGTGACATCCCCGATGACGAGGTGCTGGACCATCCATCGAAAGAGCCATCCAAGGGGCCGGATACGGTACGGCCATCGCGCGCGCAAATTCTGCCGCCCGCCTTCATGGAGCCAGCGCTGGCTACCTTGGTCGACACCCCGCCGGAGGGGCCGGATTGGCTGTTCGAGGCCAAGTTCGACGGCTACCGCGCGGTGGTGGCGGCTTCTGGGCAGGAGGTGCGCATTCACACCCGCTCAGGCCTTGATTGGACCGATCGCTTCCCCACCATCGTGCAGGCGCTGGCGGCGCTGGACCTGCCGCCGGTGCTGCTGGACGGGGAGATCGTTGCTTTGGATTCCCGGGGGATCAGCAGCTTCAACACCCTGCAGCACGCCATGAAGGACGATCAGGCGGCGCTGAATTACTACGTTTTCGATCTGCTGGCGGAAGCCGGGCGCGATTGGGGCGCCCGCCCGCTGGTGGCACGCAAGGCGCGTCTGGCCGCCTTGCTGGGGGAAACCGGCAAGACCGGCCCGGTCTTCTATACCGACCACGTGATGGGCGGTGGCGCCGCCTTGCTGGCCACCCTATGTGAACAGGGTTTCGAAGGCATCATCGCCAAGCGGGCGAGCGCCCCCTATCACCCGGGCCGGGGCCATGACTGGCTGAAGGTGAAGTGTGGCAACCGCCAGGAATTCGTCATCGTCGGCTGGTCGCCCTCCACCCATGGGCGGGCCTTCGCCTCCTTGCTGCTGGGCCTAAGGGAGGATGGTGCCTTGCGCTACGCCGGCCGGGTGGGCAGCGGCTTCGACGCCGACACCCAGGCGGGGCTGGAGGCGCGGTTGCACGCCCTGGGACGTAAGAGCCCGACGGTGGCAGTGGACAGCGTACCCCCCGCCATCGCCCGGGAGGCGCGCTGGGTGAAGCCCGAGTTGGTGGCGGAAATCGCCTTCGCCGGCTTCACCGCCGATCAACTGGTGCGGCAGGGCCGCTTCCTGGGGTTGCGCGGCGACAAGCCGGCCAAGGCCGTGGTGCTGGAAAAGGCGGAACCCGTGGGCCAGGCGGCGAAGGAAGCGGGCCCGCCCAAGGGTCAGGTCCCGCTGACCCATCCGGAGCGGGTGCTGGACCCCGTCTCCGGCCTGACTAAGCAGGACCTGGCCGACTATCTGGAAACGGTGGCATCGCGCATGTTGCCCTATGCCGCAGGCCGGCTGCTGAGCCTACTGCGCTGTCCCGAAGGAACAGGGCAGGCCTGCTTCTTCCAGCGCCATGCCGCTTCCGGCACGCCGGCCTGGTGGCGGCGCAAGGCGGTGAAGGAGAAGGATGGAAGACAGAGTGACTATTTTTACCTGACGGACGCGGCGGGGTTGCGGGCGGCGGCCCAGATGGGCGTGTTGGAGCTGCACCTATGGGGCAGCCAGGTGCGCAAGTTGGAATCCCCCGACCGGCTGGTATTCGACCTGGATCCCGACGTCAGCCTGCCCTTCGCCAAGGTCAAGGCGGCGGCGGTGGCCATGCGCGATGTCCTGGCGGCGCTGGATCTCGTCAGCTTCCCCCTGCTGACGGGCGGCAAGGGCGTGCATGTCGTGGCTCCGCTGGGTCCCGGCGCCGCCGGCGGGCGCCGCCAATGGCCGGTGGTGGCCGCCTTCGCGAAGGCCGTGGCGGAACAACTGGTGGAAGCCAACCCCGACGCCTACGTCGCCACCATGAGCAAGGCTCGGCGCCAGGGTCGCATTTTCATCGATCATTTCCGCAATACGCGGGGCTCCTCGGCCATTGCCCCCTACTCGACCCGGGCCAAGCCCGCGCGCGCCGGCGGCGGCACCCCCGTCGCTTGCCCGGTCAGCTGGGAGGAATTGGCCAAGGTGGAACGGGCGGATTTCTACACCACCGCCGATGCCCCCGCCCTGATGCGGCGCGCCGATCCCTGGGCCCGATATTTTGAGCTGGAGCAGGATTTGGGCGCCGCGGCCTGCCGCGTGCTGGGGGTGAAGGTGGGTGCGGGGGCCTACAACGGATGATCGCGCCTGGCTTCGCGGACCTTATCGGCTGGCTAGCGGCGCTGCTGCTGTTCCTGACCCTGGCGTGCCAGATTTGGACGCAGTGGCGCGAGCGCTCGACCAAGGGGGTGTCGCCCTGGCTGTTCACGGGGCAGATCGCCACCTCCATCGGCTTCGTCACCTATTCCTGGCTGCTGGGCAATTGGGTGTTCGTCACCACCAACGCTCTGATCCTGGCCACGGCTGTCGTGGGCCAGGGACTATATCTCAGCCAGCGCCGCGCGAAGGCGCCTGAGGCCGCCGAATGAGCGATGAGGCGGGCTTGGTCTATGTCAGCGACAGCGATCCCGGCATCCGGCGACGCAAGTCCGGGTCGGGCTTTCGCTATTGCCTGCCGGACGGCGCCACGGTGCGCGACCCGGTGTTGCGCGCCCGCATTAAGGCCCTGGTCATCCCGCCGGCCTGGACGGACGTCTGGATCTGTGCCGACGCCAACGGCCATTTGCAGGTCACCGGCCGTGATGCCAAGGGGCGCAAGCAGTACATGTACCATCCCGCCTTCCGCCAGGCGCGGGAGGGGGCCAAGTTCCACCACCTGATCGATTTCGCCCGGCGTCTGCCGTTGATCCGCGACCGTGTGGCCCGCGACCTCGCGCTGCCCGGCTTGCCACGCGACAAGGTGCTGGCGACCATCGTCCACCTGCTGGGGACGACGCTGATCCGCGTGGGCAACGCCGATTACGCCCGCGACAACCAGAGCTACGGCCTGACCACCCTGCGCGCCGCCCACGTCAGCGTGGAGAAGTCGTCCCTGCGCTTCGACTTCAAGGGCAAGAGCGGCAAGCTCTGGCGGCTGAAGGTGACCGACCGGCGGGTGGCCCGGATCGTCAAGGCCTGCCAGGAGCTGCCCGGGCAGCCCCTTTTCCAATATCTGGACGCTGACGGTAACCGGCGGGAGGTCAGTTCCGCTGATGTGAACGCCTACCTTCGCGAGGCGGCGGAGGGGAAGGGGGCCAAGCGTGAAGACGGGGTCACGGCCAAGGATTTCCGTACCTGGGCCGGCACGGTCATGATGGCCCTGGCGCTGAACGACAGCCCGCCGCCCACCAGCCCCACCCACGGCCGGCGCATGGTCACCGCCGCGTTGAAACAGGTGGCGGCTCGCTTGGGCAACACCGTCACCGTTTGCCGTCAATGCTATGTCCACCCGGTGATCATGGACGATTACCTGGCCGGCCGTTTCCGGTTGCGCCTGCGCCAGGACGGGCCGGCGGGGCTGTCCCCGGCGGAGGCCGCGGTGCTGACCGTGCTGCGCCGCGCGGAAAAGCGTCAGGACGCGGGGAACTTGAGCTGAGCCGGGCGGTTGGAGCGTGGACCGCCATCTCGCCAAAGCCGTCCCGACAAAGAGGAAGCCCATGTCCGACACCCGTTACGACGACACGCCCGTGCGCCCGGTGCCGCCGACGCCCAGCCCCACCCCGGACGCGGTGGCCCAGCCGGCGGCCAAACCCGCGATGCCCAGCGTGCCCTTCGTCGGCGGTGACACGGCCAAGCAGCGTGACTTGGCGGCGGATAACCAGGAGGCAGGGTCGGCGCTGACCACCAACCAGGGACTGAAGGTCAGCGACGACCAGAATTCGTTGCGCGCTGGGGCCCGGGGGCCGACGCTGATGGAAGACTTTCATCTGCGGGAGAAGATCACTCACTTCGACCACGAACGCATCCCGGAGCGGGTGGTGCACGCCCGGGGTGCCGCCGCCCACGGCATCTTCCAGGTCTATGAGCCGCTGACCGACCTCACCACCGCCGCGCCCTTCCAGGACCCGGCCAAGGAAACGCCGGTGTTCGTGCGCTTTTCCACCGTGGCGGGGTCGCGCGGGTCGGCCGACACGGTGCGCGACGTGCGCGGCTTCGCCGTCAAGTTCTATACGGAGGAGGGTGTCTGGGACTTGGTGGGCAACAACATGCCCGTCTTCTTCATCCAGGACGCCGTCAAGTTCCCCGACCTGATCCATGCGGTGAAGCCGGAACCGCATAACGAGATTCCGCAGGCCCAGTCGGCGCATGACACCTTCTGGGACTTCGTGTCGCTGACCCCGGAGTCCGCCCACATGCTGATGTGGGTGATGAGCGACCGGGCCATTCCCCGCAGCTACGCCACCATGGAGGGGTTCGGCGTCCACACCTTCCGCCTGGTGAATGCCGCGGGGAAGGCGCGCTTCGTCAAGTTCCACTGGAAACCGCTGAAGGGCGTTTTCAGCCAGGTGTGGGACGAGGCGCAGAAGACCGCCGGCAAAGATCCCGACTTCCATCGCCGCGACCTGTTCGACGCCATCGAGCGCGGCGATTTTCCGCAATGGGAACTGGGCCTGCAGGTCATCGAGGAGGAGGATGAGTTCAAGTACGGCGTCGACATCCTGGACCCCACCAAGATCATCCCGGAGGAGGAAGTGCCGGTGCGTCGGGTGGGCCTGATGACCCTGACGGCCAACCCTGGCAACTTCTTCGCCGAAACCGAACAGGTGGCCTTTCACGTCGGCCACGTCGTGCCGGGCATCGACTTCACCAACGATCCGCTGCTGCAGGGGCGCCTGTTCTCCTATCTCGATACCCAGCTGCGCCGTGTGGGCCCGAACTTCGCCGAGTTGCCCATCAACCGGCCGCTGCAGCGGGTGGACAACAACCAGCGCGACGGCATGGGCCGCCGGCAGATCAACCGGGGCCGCGTGGCCTATTTCCCCAATGGCCTTGCCCACGGCTGTCCCATGCATTCGCCGGAGGCCGCCGATGCCTTCCGCAGCTATGCCGAAAAGGTGGACGGCGCCAAGATTCGCGTGCGCAGTGACAGCTTCGGTGACCATTTCAGCCAGGCCACCCTGTTCTGGAACAGCATGACGGGGTGGGAGAAAGACCACATCGTCGCCGCCTTCTCCTTCGAGTTGAACCAGTGCACCGACATGGTGGTGCGCCAGCGGGTGATGGATGTGATCCTGAGCAATATCGCGCTGGAGTTGGCGCAGGGCGTGGCCGCGCGGACGGGCATTCCGTTGCCGGAGGCTCGGACGCATTCGGCGGTCGCGGGCCAGACCGGCGCCGATCTTCCCAATGCCGGTCTTAGGGTCGGCCGGTCACCTGCGCTCAGCATGGACCGGTTGGCGGAAGATATCCGGGGTCGCAAGGTGGCGGTGCTGGTGGACAAGGGCGTCAGCGCCGAACAGCTGACCATCATCCAGGAGACGCTGATGGATGAGGAGGCGATCGTGGAGGTGGTGGCCCCCACCGCCGGCACGGTGCAGGGCGCTGATGGCGTCCTCGTGCCCGTCACGCGCGCCGCGCCCAACGCCCCGTCGGTGGTTTATGACGCGGTGATCGTGCCGGGTGGGGTGGACACCAGCGCCCTACAGGCCAGCGGTCTGTTCCGCCATTTCCTCAACGAGGCCTTCCTGCATGGCAAGCCCATCGCCGCCATCGGCACGGGCGAACAGGTATTGGCAGCCGCCAACCTGCCCACCGTGCTGAAAGAGGAGGGGGTCATCATCGGCGAGACATTGGAGGACACGCTGACCTTGTTCGTCGAGGCCATGCGCCGCCACCGTTTTCCCCAGCGGAACGTGGCGCCGGTGCCCGCCTGAGGCGCCTAGCCGCTCACGCGCTGCGCATCCGCGCGGCCCCGGCGGATATAAGGTAGCGCGAATAGGTAGAGGCCGGAGGCCAGCAGCAGGATCAGCGGGACCAGGGCCAGCAGTCCGACCCAGGCGGCCGGTTGCCGGCCCCCGCCCATGACCGCCATATAGATGATGACGCCACCGGTGAAGGCGATGGAAAGCCAGCGATGAAGCTGGCGGATGCTTGTGGCCCAGTTCATTGGAAAAGCCTCCCTAGTTCCCGTCGGGCTGGGATTTCAGACGGGAATGCCGGCCAGGATCTGCTCCAGCTTGGCCAGGAACTGGGTCCAGCCGTATTGGGCGCCGCGATAGGCTTGGTCCTGGTCTGCACGGAAACCGACCTGTTCCATGCGCAGGTGGGTACCTGTAGGCGACGGTGTTAGGGTCCAGGTGACGACGCTGTCCAGCCCCATGGCCGCCCAGCTGTAGGACAGGGTACGCTGCTGTTCCACCTCCAGCACCGTGCAATCCACGGAACCCCAGTCGCCCCTGAAGTCGAAGCGGTGACCCACCGTGGGCTGGAAATCGTTCTTCATCAGCCATTCCGCCAGTAGGTGCGGCTGGGTCAGGGCGCGCCAGATTTTCTCCGGCGGATACGGCACCTCGCGCTCGATGATGACGGAACGTGTTTCGGCGGCGGTCGCAGGGGCGGTCATTGATCCATCCTTTTCAGCAAATCTTCCAGGGCGTCGAAGCGGGCGTCCCAAAAGCTGGCCATCTGCTGGGTCCAGTCGGCCAGCGGGGCCAGGGCCTTGGGTTGTGCGCTGTAATGGGTTTGGCGGCCTTCCGGCCGGTCACGCACCAGGCCGGCCTGTTTCAGCGCGGCTAGATGCTTGGAGACGGCGGGTTGGGAAACGCCGGCATGTGCCGTCAACGCCGCCACGGTCTGTTCCCCCCGCCGGCACAATTGCTCAAAAATTCCCCGGCGGGTCGGGTCGGCCAGCGTCCGGAACAGGAGGTCGGGGTCTCGGGGCATAGATTCATAACCAGTCAGTTATGAATTAATCCATAGCTGATCGGTTATGAATGAGTCAAGAGCGAAACGCGGCTTGGCTTGGCCGCCGTGTCAGTGCTTGCGGTTTTTCTGATGCAGCTTATCGACTAGGTCCAACAGGTGTTGGGGCACGGGTTCCGCCGCCTCATCCTCGAACATCTCGCGCAGGCCCCGGTCAAGCACGGTTTGCGGGCCAGGCGGCATCGGACGGGTGCTGGCCGTCAGCAGCGATCGCTTGCCATTCGGGGCCTTCGGCTGCTTGGTCATGACGGATCCCCTGGATGCGGCCCTGGTGATTGGGCCTTGTTTGGGCCGGCGCGCCCTGGCGCCCGCATGTCCCCCGACAGCTGGAACAACTTTCGTGATCAAAGGCTACGCCGCCGGTGCAGTCAGCTTAATGGAGCCGCCTGCGGCCAGCCACCCCTTGGAGCGTGTTTTATTGCAAGCCGGCGCCCCAGCCGCCGGGAGGGGCGTCGGCGGGATGACGGAGGGAAGCGTGTGCATGCGGCGGCATATCGCCCGCCTGAGGAAGCCGGATGGTCATGTCGTCCTCCAGCATGAGCACGCCCGACCGCAGGCCGTCACGGAAAGCCTGGCGGGCCAGCTTGATCTGGTGTTCCACCTCGTCCAGCGGCAGGCCCAGAATCCGGGCGGTCTCATCGGCGGTGAAGCCTTCCACCGCGGTCAACAGCAATGCCTCGCGCCGTTCGCACGGCAGGGTGCGCAACAGGGCGCCAGGGCCCATGGTTTCGGGCACGGGGCCTTCGTCCCCCAACTCAAGATGCCCACCGGCATAGATGCAGTGGAACAGACGGAACAGCGTGCCGCGGTCGGCGTCCGGCCCCAGGATGCCCACGCCGTCCTGCACCAGCGTTTCCAATACCATGCGGACGTAGGCGTCGCCGCTGATGGCGCTGCCGGTCAATGCCCGGGCATAGCGGCGCAAACAGGGTAGCTGTTCGGTGATGAGGTCGGCGGGGGCGCTGCGGTGTGCCGGCATGATCTGCGTCGCTCCTCTCTATCTGGCTATCTGGTTTCCGAACCTGCCGACCGGCGCGAAAGTTTCCTTGGTCTTGGAAACTTTCGATGCACGTTTTCGCGCTAGGGCGCATGCCATAATGAATTCGTTTGGTATAGGCGGTTCCGCATACGACATATACGTGTTCGTGGCACAATAGAGACGTGTAGCCCCTCCCGGAAAATCCGAACACGACTCAGTTTTATGGGTCTATGCTTTCACCGCGTGCCGCAGAAAGCGCCGCGATAATCTCGAATCGACCTGAAGACCTCATCCATCCGATTCTCGAGGATCCCGTTTTCCTTGAGAGAATCTTGATACGGGGCACGTTATGCCATCTGATTTACTATCGACGGATCTGCCGGCGGGTGCGCTGAACGCCGACACGCGAAACACGGATGCGCGACAGCCGGAATTTCGTGACGAGGTGTTGCGCCTGTTGCCAGCGCTGCGCGCCTTCGCCCGGTCGCTCACCGGCAATACCGCCGACACCGACGACCTGGTCCAGGATTGCGTGGTGCGCGCCTGGTCGCATGCCGACCAGTTCACGCCCGGCACGAACCTGCGCGCCTGGCTGTTCACCATCCTGCGTAACCGCCACTATTCCATTGCCAAGCGCCGCCAACGCGAAGTGGCCGATCCGGACGGCTTTCACACCGGCCGCCTGATGATGGAGCCTGCGCAGGAATGGGGTATCACCGGGCGTGAGCTGAAGGTGGCTCTGGCCGCCCTGCCGGAAGACCAGCGGGAGGCGCTGATCCTGGTGGGTGGTGCTGGCGTCAGCTATGAAGAGGCGGCGGAGATCTGCGGCTGCGCCCTGGGCACCATCAAAAGCCGCGTGAACCGGGCCCGCACCAAGCTGGCCGGCCTGATGGGTCTGCCCAATCGCGTCGTCGCCCTGGGCGCCACCACGTTGCCGGCCGGTGCCGATGCGACCTCCACGACCCAGTGGACGCGGCATTAGAGAACCTGCGGCACCGGTGCCGCGGAACCAGGACGCGCCCGCGCCGTTCCCTAGCCGAAGCCGACCCCCATCCGAGCCCTTCCATCCCAGCCGGGACGCCGCGCCATGCCTGACCGCTCCCAATCCGGCACTGTGAACCGCCGCCATTTCCTGGCCGCCGTCGGCGGGGCCGCGGCGGGTGGGGCCGCCACCTTGCCAAGCCCCGGGGACGCGGCAACCGCGCTGGCGGCTGAGGCGGCCGAAGCCCGTGATCCCCGCGCGCTCCACACCGTCACCCTCACAGTCAACGGCCAGGATCACCGGTTGAGCCTGGACGCCCGTGCCAGCTTGCTCGACACATTGCGTGACCGGCTGGGCCTGACGGGCACCAAGAAGGGCTGTGATCACGGCCAGTGTGGCGCCTGCACCGTGCTGGTGGATGGTCGTCGGGAATTGTCCTGTCTGCGGCTGGCGGTCATGGCCCAGGGGCACCAGGTGACCACCATCGAGGGCTTGGCGCCGGCGCCCGATACCCTGCACCCCATGCAACAGGCCTTCATCGACCAGGACGCCTTCCAGTGCGGGTATTGCACGCCGGGACAAATCCTGTCGGCCGTCGCCTGCGTCAAGGAGGGGCATGCCGGCGATGACGACCAGATACGGGAATACATGAGCGGCAACGTCTGCCGCTGCGCCGCCTATCCCAACATCATCGCCGCCATTCGCCAGGCGAAGACCGAGATGGAGGCGTAGCGACATGCAGCCTTTCCTGTTCGATCGCGCCGACAGCGTGACCGAGGCCCTGCGCGCCGCTCCCGACGCCACCGTCGTCGCCGGCGGAACCAACCTGGTCGACTACATGCGCCTGGGCGTCGTGTCGCCCAAGCACCTGGTGGACATCAACGGCCTGAGCCAAGAGACGGCGGCGCTGGGCCGTATCACCCTGGATCATCAAGGCTTGCGCCTCGGCGCCCTGGTCCGCATGGCGGAGGCGGAGGATCATCCCGGCATCCGCGCCCGCTATCCCGTGCTGGCCGACAGCTTGGCCCTGGCCGCCAGCCGGCAGATCCGCACCATGGCCAGCCTCGGCGGCAACCTTTTGCAACGCACCCGCTGCGAGTATTTCCGCGAGGCGTCCTGGCCCTGCAACAAACGCCGGCCCGGGTCCGGCTGCGCCGCGCTGGACGGCCTGAACCGCCAGCACGCCGTGCTGGGCACCAGCGACGCCTGCATCGCGACATATCCGGGTGACATGGCCCAGGCCCTGCTGGTCCTGGATGCCCAGGTGGAGCTGACGGGCCCGCGCGGCGTCCGCCTGGTGCCGGTGGCCAAGGTCCATCGCCAGCCGGGAACCACACCCTACCTTGAAACGACGCTGGCCCCGGATGAGCTGATCACCGCTTTGGTGGTGCCTGCCAGCCCCTGGTCTTGGCGGTCGCGCTACGTCAAGGTGCGCGACCGGCGCTCCTACGCCTTCGCCTTGGCATCGGCGGCCGTGGCGCTGGACCTGGAAAGTGGCCGCGTGAAACAGGCGCGCATCGCGCTGGGCGGTGTCGCCACCGTGCCATGGCGGGCCGAGGCGGCGGAGGCCGCTCTGGTGGGCAAACCCTTGGATGAGGGTGCTGCCCGCGTCGCCGCCGATGCCGCTTTCGCCGGCGCCCGCACCCGTGCGCACAATGCCTTCAAGGTGCCCCTGGGCCAGGAGGTGCTGGTGCAGGCGCTGCTGCAGGCCGGCGCGCTTCAACCGCCACCGCCGACATCGCGAAACGGGGTGACCCATGCCTGACGCCGTGCCGCCGCGCCCTGGGAAGCCGTCCCCTGGGGAACCGTCCCGGGAGAACATGGGCGCACCCGTCGCCCGCATCGATGGCCGGCTGAAGGTGACGGGTCAGGCCCGCTATCCGGCTGATACCCCCCTGCACAACCTGGCCCACGCCGTGATGGTGACCAGTACCATCGCCCGCGGCCGCATCCGCAGCCTGGATACCACCGCGGCGGCGGCCGTTCCCGGCGTGCTGCTGGTGCTGACGCGGGACCGGGCGCAAGGCCAGCTGACCGCGCCCAAGTTCGGCACCGGCGGCAGCACCTCCATCCAGCCGCTGAATGAGGAGCGGATTTGGCACGATGGCCAGATGTTGGCCATCGTCGTGGCCGAGACGCAGGAGGCTGCGCAGGAGGCGGCGGATCTGGTGGCTGTCACCTACGATCACGACACGCCCAGCGCCGGCTTCGACACCAGCGGCGTGGAGATCGTGGCTGGCGCCGGCGCCAGCCCGATGTATCCGGAGGACCCCAAGGCGGGCGATTTCGATACGGCATTCAAGGCGGCGCCGGTGGTGCTGGACGCGACCTACAACACCGCCGCGCAGCATCACAATCCCATGGAATTGTTCTCGACCACGGCGGAATGGAACAATGGGCGGCTGACGGTGTACGAGCCCAGCCAGTTCGTGGCGGGATGGCGGGCGCAACTGGCCAAGCAGCTGGACATGGATGCGGCCAACATCCGCGTGGTCAGCGAATACATCGGCGGTGCCTTCGGCTCCAAGGGGCCCATGACGCCGCGCACCGCCGCCGTGGCCCTGGCGGCCAAGCTGGTGCAGCGGCCGGTGCGGTGCGTCTGCACCCGGGCCCAGGGCTACACCACCGCCACCTTTCGGGCGGAGACGCGCCAGCGCATCCGGATGGGTGCCGGCCGCGACGGCAAGATCCGCGCCTTCAGCCATGAGGGCTGGGAGCTGACGTCGCGCCCCGACGATTATGTCGTGGGCGGTACCGAGACCACGGCGCGCCTGTACGCCTATGGCGCCGTGCACACCAAGGTGCAGTTGGTGAAGGCCGACCGCAACACGCCGGGCTACATGCGTTCCCCGCCGGAGACGCCCTACGTCTTCGGGCTGGAGTGCGCCATGGACGAGATGGCGGAGAAGCTGGGACTGGACCCGGTGGAATTCCGGCGCGTCAACGATACCCAGGCCGACCCGGTCAGCGGCAAGCGCTACACCAGCCGGTCCCTGATGCGGTGCTATGACGAGGCGGCCGCCGCCTTCGGATGGCAGCGCCGCCTGGATGCCGGCGTATGGAAGACGGGCGCGATGCGGGATGGCGATTGGCTGGTGGGCCTGGGTTGCGCCACCGCCGTCTATCCCACCCAGGTGGCACCCTGCGCCGCGCGGGTGCGCCTGACGGCCGACGGCAAGGCGCTGGTGCAAACGGCGGCGCACGAAATCGGCACGGGCGTGCGCACCGTCGCCGCCCAGACCGCCGCGCAGGCGCTGGGCCTGAGCGTCGAGGACGTGACGGTGGAGATGGGCGACAGCGCCCTGCCGGCGGGCCCCGTCGCCGGCGGGTCGGTCAGCACGGCCAGCGTCTGCTCCGCCGTGCTGAAGGCCTGCGGCGGCATTCGCGACAAGCTCTACCGGGCGGCGACCATCAACAGCGGCCCTCCCGCCACGCCGGAAAGCTTCACCCTGCGCGATGGTATGGCCGTGCTGGACAGCGGCCGGTCGGCACCGCTGAGCGCTCTGTTCCAGAAGCTGGGCACGACACAGCTGGAGGACTATGCCGAGTTCGCGCCCGAAGGCTCGGCCCCCGGGGCGGTTGAACAGCTGCGACAGGGCAATCCCGGCATCATGGGCGGGGCCAAGGGCCCGGTGCTGATGTACGCCTTCGGGGCGGAGTTCGTGGAGGTGCGGGTGCACGCCCGCACGGGCGAGATCCGGGTGCCGCGCATGGTGGGCGCCTTCGCCGCTGGCCGCATCATGAACCCGCGCACCGCCCGCAGCCAGCTGCTGGGCGGCATGATCTGGGGCCTGGGCGCCGCGCTGCATGAGATGACGGAAATCGATCCGCGCCGTGCCCGCACCGTCAATCGGGACCTGCAGGATTACCTGGTGCCGGTGAACGCGGATGTGGAGGGGGTGGAGGTCATCCTGGTGCCGGAAACCGATACCGAGGTGAATCCGGCCGGCGTGAAGGGCCTGGGTGAACTGGGCAATGTCGGTACCTCCTCCGCCATCGCCAGCGCCATCTACCATGCCACGGGCCGGCGTCTGCGCGACATTCCCATGCGCCTGGACAAGCTGCTTCAGTTGCAGCAGACATGAACTTTCGGAACAAAAACGTGCAGATCCGTGTTCAAGGCAGTGGACGGGGAATCCCGCCCGCATGCGGAGGATACGGCCATGGGCATGTTCACCAAGGACATCGAAACGCTGCACGATTTGTTCGTGTACCAGTTGAAGGACATTTACTACGCCGAGCGTCGCATCGCGAGAGCACTGCCCAAGATGGCCGCGCGCGCGGCAGACCTTGAGCTGCGGCACGGTTTCGAGACGCACGCGCGTGAAACCCAGGAGCAGATCGCGAGGCTGGAGCAGGTATTCCAGATGCATGGCGCGGTACCGGAGATCGCCAAGTGTCCCTCCATCGACTGTATCATCGATGAGACCGACGACGTGGTGGGGGAGGTGGCGGACAAGGGTGTCCTGGACGCCGCCCTTGTCGCCGCCGCCCAATCGGTCGAGCATTACGAGATCGCGCGGTATGGCACCTTGGTCGCCTGGGCCCAGATGCTGGGCCGGGCGGACAGCGCCGAGCTGTTGCGCCTCAGCCTGGATGAGGAAAAGGCCACGGACGAGTGGCTGACCATGCTGGCCAAGACGCGGCTGAACCGCGCCGCCGCCTGATGCCCTATCAGTGCTTAGCCGTTAACGCCTGGGGCATTTATGAGGCGGACGATCCCCACCGGGAACCACGGGCAGCTTTCAATTGTTGTTCAAACGGTTAGCAAAACCGCCTTGCAACAACCGGGCGGCCCGCCCAGGCGCCCTGCGCCCTCTGGGAAAAGCGGCCCGCCCCAATTGGAGGAGTTACCATGAAACGCGCCAATCTGTTCCTGGCCGCCGCCCTGGGTGTGTCGGCGCTGGGCACCGCCGTTGTCCTGCCTGCCGCCCCGACCCTGGCGCAGGGCACCACCCAGCGCATCGCCACCACCAAGGTGGATGTGGCGACCGTGGCCACCGGCCACCGTTCGTCCAAGATCGTGGGCGCCAAGGTGGTGAACGACCAGAACGACACCGTCGGTACGGTCGATGACCTGATCATCTCGCCCAAGGACAGCGTGCCCTACGCCATCCTGTCAGTGGGCGGTTTCCTGGGTGTGGGCGACCGTCTGGTGGCCATCCCTTACAGCGCCCTGCAGATCACCGATGATAAGATCGAACTGCCGGGCGGCAACAAGGATGCGCTGAAGAACCAGCCGGCGTTCCACTACGCCAAGAGCTGAGGACGCCTGCTGTCCTAGGCCGAGAAGACCCGCGGGGAGGGGGCGTCCCTTCCCGCGGGTCTTTTCCTGTTCAGCGCCGGCGGCTGGCAAAGATGAAGCCCAGCACCACGCCAAAGGCGGTGTAGGCCACGGGCGCGCTGGTCAGCAGATCGGTCAGCCTCGTACCCGACGGGCGCTGGGCCTGCTTGGGTGGGGGTGGGGCCTCGCCCGTGCCGTGATAGGCGCCGTGGGCCAGCTGCTCCAGTTTGGTGCGGGGGTGGGGACGGGGTGGTTCAGGAGTGGGTGGCGGCGGCACAAAAGAAGCCATGGGGTTCCTCCTCGGTCACTGATCGAAGGGCGTTTTCCGCCCGTCTTGAATTAAGGGAACCGCTGCCCCATCCGCCCTGTTCCGTGCCGCCCGCATTTCGACGGGAACCAATACGGGGCTGGAGCATTGGCTTGGCGACCGGCTACAGGCCCGCCCGCCCCGACTTAACGATGCCGGCCAACTGGTGGAGAGAGTTGATGGAAACCAAACTCAGCCGGCGCGGCCTGTTGGGCGCCGGTCTGGCCGCCGGCGCGGCCGGCGCCCTACCGTTGGCCGCGCCCGGCGCCCCGGAGCAGTCCGCCCGGGGCGGTGGCGCAGGTCCCGACATCCGGGGCGACATGCCGTGGCAGGAAGGGGCGGCGGATGCGCCGTTTCCGGCTGACCGCCGGGCCGGCTATATCTATTTCACGGCGGCGGAGGCCGCGTTCATCGAGGCGGCCGTGGGGCGCCTGATCCCCGCCGATGAATTGGGTGGTGGGGCCATCGAGGCGGCTGTGCCGCTGTTCATCGATCGCCAGCTGGATGGCGAATACGGGCATGCCAGCCGCTGGTACATGCAGGGGCCCTGGGCGCCGCCGCTGAAGACCCAGGGTTATCAAAGCCGCATGACGCCGGCGGAGGTGTACCGCTCCGCCATCCGCGCCATCGACGATATGGTGGCCAAGCAGCATGGCGGCACCTCCTTCGCCAAGCTGCCGCCCGACCAGCAGGACGAAGTGCTTAAGGGCCTGGAATCGAACGAGCTGGCCATCGAGGGCGTGGACACCAAGGTGTTCTTCACCCTGCTGCTGCAGAACACCATCGAGGGCTTTTTCAGCGACCCCGTCTATGGCGGGAACAAGGACATGATCGGCTGGCGCCTGATCGGCTTTCCCGGCGCCCGCTACGACCATGGGCCCTTCGTCGACCGTCACAACCAACCCTATCCCCTGCCGCCCGTCGGTATCACCGGCCGGCCCGGCTGGACCCCGCGCGACCAGGACGGCCAGCCCAAGGAAGTGGGGACCAAGACCCATGTCTGAGAAACTGCCCTCCGTCGACGTGCTGGTGGTGGGGTTCGGCTGGACCGGCGCCATCGTGGCCCAGGAACTGACCGATGCCGGCCTGAATGTCCTGGCGTTGGAGCGGGGAAGATGGCGGGACACCCCCACCGATTTCGCCCCCACCTTCGCCCAGGATGAGCTGCGCTACATGTGGCGGCACGCGCTGTTCGAGAACCTGGCGCACAACACGCTGACCATCCGCAACAACATCAGCCAGACGGCGCTGCCCATGCGCGTCATGGGCTCATTTCTGCCGGGCACGGGGGTGGGGGGTTCCGGCGTGCACTGGAACGGGCAGACATGGCGCTTCCTGCCCAGCGACCTGGAGGTGCGCAGCCATGTTACGCGGCGCTATGGCGCCAGAGCCATTCCCGCCGACATGACCATCCAGGACTTCGGCGTCACCTATGACGACCTGGAACCGCACTACGACCGTTTCGAATACCTCTGCGGCACCTCGGGCACGGCGGGCAATCTGAACGGCCAGATCCAGGCAGGCGGCAACCCGTTCGAAGGTGCCCGCAAGCGGGGCTATCCCACCCCCGCCATGCGCCAGGCCTACGCCCCCACGCTGTTCGCGGAGGCCGCCGCCAAGCTGGGCTACCACCCTTTCCCGCAGCCGTCGTCCAATTTGTCGGAAGCCTATACCAACCCGCTGGGCGTGCAGCTGGGGCCCTGCACCTATTGCGGCTTCTGCGAGAAGTTCGGTTGCGGCAACTATTCCAAGGCCTCGGCGCAGACGACCATCCTGCCCGTGCTGATGCGCAAGCCCAACTTCACCCTGCGCACGGAGGCAGAGGCGCTGACGATCAACCGGGACAGCACGGGCAAGCGGGCGGTCAGCGTCACCTATGTCGATGCCCAGGGGCGGGAGTTCGAACAGCCGGCCGACCTGATTTTCCTGGGCACCTACGCCCTCAACAACGTCCGCCTTCTGTTGCTGTCGGGCATCGGCACGCCGTATGACCCGCGGACCGGGGAGGGGGTGGTGGGACGTAACTACGCCTACCAGCGCACCTCCTTCGTGAACGCCTTCTTCGATGACAAGATCCTGAACCCCTTCATCGGGGCGGGCGCCCATGGGATGCACATCGACGACTTCAACGGCGATAATTTCGACCATGGCGGCCTGGGTTTCCTGGGCGGTGGCTACCTCGGGGTGTTGCAGACGGGCGCCCGGCCCATCGAGACCCACCCGGTGCCGGAGGGCACGCCCACCTGGGGCGGGGCCTGGAAGAAGGCGGTGGCCGCCAACTACCTCAAGACCACCACCATCTCCACCCACGGCGGGGTGATGAGCCATCGCGGCAACTACCTGGACCTGGACCCGACATACCGGGACGTCTACGGCCGGCCGCTGCTGCGCATGACCTTCGACTACACCGACAATGAACAGAAGATGGCCCACTACATCACCGACCGCGCGGCCGACGTCGCCCGCGCCATGGGGCCGCGCGAGATCAAGGTGGTGTATCGCGACGGCTCCTGGGACGTGGTGCCCTACCAGACCACCCACAACACCGGCGGTGCCATCATGGGCGCCGATCCCAAGACCAGCGTGGTCAACCGCTATCTGCAAAGCTGGGACGTCAGCAACCTGTTCGTCATGGGGGCCAGCGCCTTTCCCCAGAACCCGGGCTACAACCCCACCGGTACGGTGGCGGCGCTGGCCTACTGGTCGCTGAAGGCGGTGCGCGAACAGTACCTGAAATCCCCCGGCCCCCTGGTGCACACATGAGGGCCCCCCTGCAGCGCGCGCTTGTGACCGGGCTGCTGAGCCTGGGCATCCTGGTGGCCACCCTGTCGCTGGTGGCCATCGGCCTCAGCGGTATTGCCAACGGCCAGCCGCCGTCCGCCACGTCCGGGCCCTATCCGCCGGTGAAGGATCCGGATGTGGCGAAGGGGTACTATGTGGCGGTTCAGGGGGATTGCGTCGGCTGCCATACCGTGCCCGGCGGCCTGCCCTTCGCCGGCGGACGCCCCCTGGTGACACCCTTCGGCACCATCTATTCGGCCAACGTCACGCCGGACAAGGACGCCGGCATCGGGCGTTGGTCGGCGGACGACTTCTACCGCGCCCTGCATGAGGGCAAGGCGCCGGATGGCCATCTTTACCCGGCCTTCCCCTACAACTATTACACCCGCATCGGCCGGGCTGATTCCGACGCGCTGTTCGCCTATCTGCGCAGCCTGCCGCCATCGCCCAACCGGTCGCCGCGCAATGATCTGCCGTTTCCGTTCAACGTCCGCGCCCTGATGATGGGCTGGAACCTTCTGTTCCTGGACAAGGGGGAGTACAAGCCCGATCCCGCCAAGTCCGCGGCCTGGAACCGGGGCGCCTATCTGGTGGAGGGGCCGGGCCACTGCGCCGCCTGCCACACGCCCAAGAACCTCTTCGGCGCCCCGCGCACCAGCCGCGACTATCACGGTGGGGATATCGGCAACGGCTGGTACGCGCCGGACATCACCCCCAACAAGCGCACCGGCATCGGGGGGTGGAGCGACGAGGAGCTATTCCAGTACCTGAAGACCGGCCGCAACGTCCATGCCAATGCCGCCGCTGACATGGGGGAGGTGGTCGCCTATTCCACGTCGCGCATGACCGACGACGACGTGCGCGCCATTATCGCCTATCTGCGCGACCGGCCGGCGCGGGCCGACGACAGCCCCAAAAAGCCGGACCCCGCCGTCATGAAGGCGGGGGAGGCCGTCTATGTCGACACCTGCGCCGCCTGCCACCGCATGGACGGCGCCGGCTCCATGGCCATGTTCCCCCGCCTGCCCGGCAACCCGAACCTGCAGCAACCCAATCCCGGCACGCTCATCCGTGTCCTGCTGGTGGGCAGCCGCAGCCTGCCGACCGACGCGCGGCCGACACCGGCCACCATGCCGGCCTTCAACTGGAAACTCAGGGACGAACAGATCGCCGCCGTGGCCACCTATGTCCGCAACAGCTGGGGCAACGCGGCGGCGCCGGTGGACGTCGACACGGTGACCAAGATGCGCAAGGCCTTGGGCGCCGACCGCCGCACCTTACCGGATGGCTACCCCACCGACATGCATCATCCCAACCCAGAAACCGTGTCCAGCCCCCACACCGACAGCCGGCAGAACGGGACGGACCAGGCGGGGACGGCGGCGCTGGGGCAGCCGTGACGGTTCTTCAGCCTCCGCGTTGGTAGAGACCTGGACTTATTCCTTCCCAGGAAGCTCGTCGCCCGGTCGCGGGGGTTCACCTCCGCCACGCGTCATTAAGGCCCTGAACGCGGCGCGGTCACCCTGCCCACGCCGTTCGGTGAAAAAGGCCGCCGTTCGCAGGGCCGCCAACTTTTCCGCCACGGCGGTCGCGACGAACTGGTTTAGGCTGGTGCCGTCCTCGGCCGCCAAGCGTTCCGCCTCCGCTTTCACAGATGCAGGCAGCCGTAGCGGATAGGTTGAAATCTTGGTCATGCCCTGATCCTTTGCAATGCGTCCCCCGGCTTCAGCAAGGGCATTCCGAAGCGGTGGGCGGCTGGTAAGAAATCTCTCTGGTTGAACGAAATTAGCGCGTCGGCTCGTCCATTCACGGCGGCTTCCAACACGATTTCATCGCCGGGGTCACGCAATTGAGGACGCCAAAGAAACCACGGCTCAATCGGTTCAACCAATTCCACAAGCCGGTTAAGAAACACCTCAATGTCTGCCACTGACAAGCCAGCCGCAAGAATATGTTCGGGACGTTAGCTCATCGCTTCGTATTCGATGAACAGCGGCACCGTGGCCAACAACTGAACGATGCCATCGTCCGCCGCCAATGGCAGCGCGGAGGAGGCCCCCGAAGGACTGCGCAGGGCGGCCACGATGACATCGGTATCGAGAACAAGCCTCATGTCGGAATTGATATCAGCCCGCGATATCACAATCCGCCCGGTCATGCCTTCAGTGGCGACTACATTTGTATCCCCGCCTAAATCGCCGCCGCGCGGTAGGCCATACCCTCCACCCCGTGCAGGAAGCCGTTGCTGAAGCGCCGGCCGGGGCAGAGGTCGCGCAGGCGGTCGCGGGCCGGGGCCATTGGAAGGATGCCGTCCAGCACCGCGCGGAACGTTTCCGCCACCGCCACCATGTCGCAATCCTGCGGTGACAGGCGGAAGCGGCTGACACCCAGGGCGCGCAGTCGGCCCAAATCACCCAGCAGGTCCAGATAGCTGCCCGACAGGGTCTGCACCCCGTTCACCGTCAGGAAGGGGGCGCCGTCCAGGGTGTCCAGGTCCATGCCGTCGGGGTGCTTCTCGCACACGTAACGGCAGCCGTCCTTGTGCAGGCCATGGGCGCGGGCGTGGTAGCAGCGGGCGGAGATGGCCAGCGGCAGGCGGCCGAAGGCCTGCACCTCAAGCTGGGTGCCCGTCGCCATGGCGGCCCCCGCCAACGCCCCGATGGCGTCGGCCGTCAGCTCCCCCGGCAGGCACATCCGCGTGGCGCCCTGGCGGGCCATCAGTTCCAGGGTGCTGGGGTTGTAGACGGCGACCATAGGGCCGATGGCGTGCGGCTGGCCGGCGCAGGCGGCCACGGCGGTCAGGTCGTTGGCCTCAACCAGGAAGTCGTCGCTAGCGGCCAGATCCATGACGCTCTGGCGCTCCCGTGCCTGCATGACCAGCGCCAGGCTGCCCAGCACCACTTCCTTGCCGCCCCGCCGCAGGCGTTCCGCCACCTCGGGGATATGGCTGTCGAAGAAAGGTGCGCGCTTGGAGCACACCACCTCACCCAGGACCACGGTGTCCACCGGCGCCTCATCGGCGACGCGGGCGTAAAAGTCGCGCCGCCGTGCAGCCGGCCAGTGGAAGTGCAAGGGGCCCAGGGTCAGCTTGGGATGTTCGAGGGTCATGATCATCCTCCCCGCTCAGCGCCAGCGCCGGTCGTAGGCGCCGGCGGTGGCGCGGCCGCCTTCCATCTCGCTGGCCAAATCCGGCACAGTGAAGCCGCCGGTCACGGCCGCGTCGATGGCGCGGCGGAACTCACCCACCACACGGGCGACGTAGGCGCGGCCCCGCTGCCGCCCTTCGATCTTCAACGCCCGCACCCCGGCCCTGATCAGGCCGGGAATGTGCTCGGCGGCGTTCAGCGACGTCGGCTCCTCGAACAGATAGCCGGTGGTGGCGTTGGCGCGGAACCGGCCCTTGCACAGGGTGGGATAGCCGGCGGGCGCGCCCGCCGGGTGGCGGTCGATGGTGACATCCCCCAGCCGGGCGGTGACGTCGCCGCCGGGTTCGCGTCGAAACTGCACCGCGCCGGCGGGCGAACAGACGCCGTGGGTGTTGGGCGACTGGCCGGTAACGTAGCTGGACAGCTGGCAGCGCCCTTCCGCCATCACGCACATGCCGCCGAAGGCGAACACCTCCGTTTCCACCGGCGCCACCGCCGCCGTCAGTTCCGTCACCTCCGCCAGGGTCAGCACGCGGGGCAGCACCACGCGCTGCACGCCGAAGGTCTGGGCCAGATAGCGAATGGCCTCGGGCGTGGAGGCGGCGGCCTGGACCGACAGGTGCAGGCGCAGGGAGGGGTGCGTGGCCTGCGCATAGGCCAGTAGACCCAGGTCGGCCAGGATGACCGCGTCGGCCCCGGCCTCGGCCGCGCTGTCCACGGCGCGGTGCCAAATGGCCTCCTCCCCCGCCCGGGGGAAGGTGTTGATGGCGATGTAGAGCGACCGGCCGGCTCTGTGGGTGCGGGCGACGGCGGCGCGCATCTCCACCGGGCTGAAATTCAGGCCGGGGAAGTTGCGGGCGTTGGTGGCGTCGGCGAAACCGCAATAGACGGCATCGGCGCCAGCCTCCACGGCCGCGTCCAATGCCGCCGGCGTTCCGGCGGGGCAGACGAGGGAAAGGGAGGCGGTCGTCATGGCTGAACCTCCGCCACCGCCAGGGCGGCGGGCTGCCACGCGGCACGCGCCACCAGGTGCAGCAGGCCGTCGATATCGCCGTACCAACGCCGCGCCATCGTGAGAACGCGCCGGGGCAAGCGGGCGGCCAAATCGCGCTCCAGGGTGATGTCCGCGCCGTCCACGGCATTGCGCAGGACCAGCACCGCCTCCATGTCGCCCTCGATCATCAGCTGCCGGCTGAAGAACAGGGAGTCGCCGTCGGCACGACCCTCCAGCAAGGCCAGCAGTGCCGCCAGGGGCGCCCGCAGCGTGGCAGCCGCCGGGGGCGGGGCGTCCCCATCGGCGATGGGCCACAGGCCGGGCCGCACGCCCGCCGGCCGCAGCAGGAAGCGCACCGGCAGGTCACTCGGATCAACCAGGAAGGCCCGCTCCCCCAATACCGCCAAGCGCTGGAACAGTGCTTCATGGCGCCGTTGCAGGCGATCAAAGGCCATCTGTGACAGGCGCGCAGCCACGGGCCCGGCCAGCGGACGGCCCAAAAGCGGCAGGGGCGGCAGGACACGCGCCGCCAGCCCGGCCAGCAGCACGGGCGACAAGGGGGGCGGATCGGTCGGGTCGAGACTCACGGGAGGCACATCCAGTTAGGGCGGCGGCCAGTAGGCGGCTTGTCGCGTGACTGTGGGCGTCGCGGGCCAGGGATGTCGTTGACATGGCACAATAATGAAAGGGCGCCGCCTTGAAACGGTGCCTTCCCGTGCCGATACAAGGGAAGGTTCTTGCCACGCAACGATGCGGACGCCGAATGCCTGCGAATCCCTATTATGCCGGTCCTGTGACGGACCATTTCGACGGTGTCCGCTTCTTCAATCCCGGCCAAGCCCCGACCGACCGTAGCCTGGGGGAGATTCTGCGTTGGCGCTGGGGCGGGAAGCGGCCGGTGTGGCCGGCGGCAGTGGCGGGGCGGCAGGTGCGCCCGGCGGCGCGTGTGCATGGCCTGGCGATCACCATGATCGGTCACGCCAGCGTGCTGATCCAGGTGGCGGGGCTGAACCTGCTGGTGGATCCGGTCTGGTCGGAACGGGTCAGCCCCTTTCAATGGCTGGGGCCGCGCCGCGTCAACCGCCCGGGTGTCGCCTTCGAAGACCTGCCGCCTATCGACGCGGTGCTATTGACCCACAACCATTACGACCATCTGGACGTGGGCACCCTGCGGCGGCTGTGGGCCACCCACCGTCCCCGCATCGTAGCCCCCCTGGGCAATGATCGTGTGGTGGCGCGCGAGGTGGGGCCACTGCCGGTGGAAACCGGCGATTGGGGCGACACGGTCGCGCTGGGCCCTGCCGTCACCGCCCATTTCCATCCCGCCTACCACTGGTCGGCGCGCCGGCTGGGCGACCGGCGCATGGCGCTGTGGTGCGGCTTCGTGCTGCGCACGCCGGCGGGCCCGGTCTATGTGGCGGGCGACACCGGCTATGGCGACGGCGCCATCTTTCACCAGGTGAGACAGCACCATGGCGAGCCCACCGTCGCCATCCTGCCCATCGGCGCCTACGCCCCCCGCTGGTTCATGAAGCAGCAGCACTGCGATCCGGCGGAGGCCGTGCGCATCCTGGCCGACTGCGGCGCCCGCCAGGGACTGGCGGTGCATTGGGGCACCTTTCCCCTGTCGGATGAGGAACGGCTGGCCCCGCCGCAGGAACTGGCCCAGGCGCTGGCACGCGAGGGCATCGCGGCTGACCGCTTCCGCGCCCTTGAACCGGGCGACAGCTGGACCAGTTTCTAACCGAGTTAGGGTTCACCGGTGGCGCCCGGCCGGCACATGGAAATTAATATTGGCTGATTGGCCGCTCCCGTGCTCATCAGCGCGCGGGAAACGACCTATTGTCGGCAAATGCTCGGGGCGAATGTGCCTTGCCTGCCACCGTCAAAGCGGGCACATTAGTGCTTGTGCAGTACTTTACCATGTTTCGAAATATTTCATCAGGCGATAACCCGCGCTGCGGGCAATTCGAGGGTCTGCAATGGTTTCTTATTCCATTATTCTCCCCACAATTTATGGGGATCTGATCGTAAATCGCCACGATATTAACCAAACCAACGCCCTGCTGAAGACGGGGGCGGCTCACGACGCGGAAAAGATCGCCTTCGCGCAGAATATTCTTCGGCATGCGCCCAAGCCGGCCACCTTCCTGGATATTGGCGGCAATTTTGGTGTCTATGGCATCGGCTGCGCCCCTATCCTGGCGGACGGCGGCGGCCAGGTCCATATCTTCGAGGCGCAGAAGGTCCTGGCCTACATGATTTGCGGCTCCCTGGCCCTGAACAGCATCGAGAACGCCACCGTCCACCATGTCTGCGTCGGCGATACGGTGACCGAGGTCGAGATTCCTGGCTTCGACTATCATCGCGAAATGAACTTCGGCAGCGTCGAGTTCGGCAACGTCCAGCGCGAACGCCTGCACCAGGATCGCCAGCCCGCCCGCGAAATGGTGAAGCAGGTGAGGATCGACGATTTCGGCTTCGACCATGTCCGCTTCATCAAGGTGGACGTGGAAGGCATGGAGATGAACGTTCTGAACGGGGCGCAGAAGACCATCGAAAAGTGCCGGCCCATCTGCCAGGTCGAATATCTGAAGTCCGACGTGGGGGCCATCCACCGGTTCTTCACCGAGCGGGGATACAAGCTGGCGCAGTGGAAAGAGGACGCGCTCTGCATCCCGGAGGAAGAGGCGGCCACCCTGCTGCCGCCGGAACTCCGCTAAGGAGTGGCCCCAACCGCATCACGGGGCTCAAAACAAAGAAGCCGGCCGGGGTCCCGATTCCGGCCGGCTTCTTTGTTTGTTTGATAAAAGCGGTGACTGCGGCTGCGCGCCGATACGCGCTATAGCCAAGTCGCCGGATGATGATCTAGCCTTAGTGTGATTCCAGGCTCAGGTGGTGTCACCTGAGCCTGGAGTTACATGAAAAACCAGAGGCTTAGAGCCGATCGCGGAATCGCTTTGGAGCGTGAACCTGCTCGTTGAACAAGCATTTAGAGCGGAGTGCATCTCAGGTTAAACGCACTCCGCTCTAGTGTGTTTCTGACGATTCTATTTAAGTCAGAAACACCTTCGGTCGAAATCACCACAGCCAGCTCGGTATTGAGCGGTCCACTCCAGAGGCCCCGACGACGGATGCTCCGCTTCAGAAGTCCAGCGTGGGCGTCAGCAGCTTGACGTTGATCGCGGCCCAGACGAAGAAGACCAGCGACAGAGCCACCAGCACCGCCCAGGCGGTGGCCCAGGGCCGGCGGCCGCCCCGGGTGGCGATGTCGTAGGCGTTCCAGATGGCGGCCACCGTACCGGCGATGGTGGCCAGCAGCACCAGCTGCATCAGGCGCATCCAGATATCCAGCCGGCCGTCCAGGGCGTCCACGCCGTGGTTGATGACCGATAGCATGATCCCCCAGCCCAGGACGAAGACCAGGACCAGCCAGGCTGCGGCCCGCGTGGCGCGATGCAGGATCAGCGTCCGGCCGGTGATGCCGGGGTTGTAGCGGTAGCGGCGGCGCACCAGGGCGACGACGGGCCAGGACAGGGCGGTCAGGACCAGCACGCCCAGGGACACCGCCATCACCGGCGTGATCCAGCCGGCGTTCAGCGAGCCCGGCGCCGGCACGAACTCGATGATGGGGGCGTAGGCACCGATGGAGAACATGACCACCTTGCCGTCCTTCACCACGGCCGCCAGGCGCTCCTTGCCTTCGGCGTCCTGCCACAGCCAGGGGCCGACCTCGCGCCAGCGCTTCGGTACCCGGGCGGCGTCCAGCAGGGCGGAGACGGTGATGGTGTCGTCATCGTTCGCCACGATCTGGGCCTCGCCCAGCAGGCTGAACAGGCGCATGAAGTTGGTCTCGGAGCCGCGGCTGCTGACATAGTGCCCGGCCATGACCTGGGCATGCTCCTTGGCGGTGGGGGCCGTCGGCAGCGCCGGCTTGGCCTGCGGAAAATAGCGGTCCGTGAAGTCGACGAAGACATGCTCCCGCAGCACATGGGCCGCAGCTTCGCGCCCGGCGCTGTTGAAGGACATGTAGAGGCCGACGCCGTCGTCGATGAACAGGTGCAGGTCGGAATGGAAGACGTCGGTGTCGCCGCCATGGCCCACGATGCGGTGGCCGTTGCGGTCCTCATGATAGAAGCCCAGCCCCATGGCGGGCAGGCCGGGGTAGGGGGTGTTGGCGTTGGCGTACATCTGCTCCGCCGTCGCCTTGTCCAGCAGCGGTCCACCGTGGGCCAGGTGCGCGATCATGAACTGCGCCATATCCGCCCCGGTGGCGGACAGGGCGCCCGCCGGTGACATGTCGATGATCTCGAACGGCTGCGGGTCTTTGGACGCCTGCTCATAACCCTTGGACATCCCTCCCGCCAGGTTGGCCGGCAGCGGCTGGACAAAGGTGGAGTGCTGCATGCCCAGGGGCGTGAAGATATGGTTCTGGATGTATTGGGCGAAGGGCTCGCCCGACACCCGCTCCACGATATAGCCCGCCATCGAGGCGCCGTAGTTGGAATAGGCCGGGATTTGGCCCGGGGCGTAGATGCGCGTGGGCACCCAGCGCTTCATGGCCTCACCCAGCGGCTTGGCCAGCTTGGGGTCGGTCAGCAGCAGGTACTTGGCCGTCTCCTCGAACCCGGGGGTATGCGTCATGATGTGGCGCAGCGTGATGGGTTTGCCGAAGGCCGGCGGGATCTTGTAGTCCAGGTAGTCGTTCACATCCCGGTCCAGGTCCAGCTTGCCGGCCTGCACCTGCTGCATCACCGCCGTCCAGGTGAACAGCTTGGAGATGGAGCCGGGGCGGAACAGGGTGCCGGCGGGGTCCACCGGCTTCTTCTCCTTCACGTCGGCATAGCCGAAGCCGCGCTGGGTCAGCACTTGGCCGTCCTTCACCACCACCACCACCGCGCCGGCGATGTCGCCGGTCTGCAGGGCGTAGGGCATGTAGCCGTCCAGCCAGGTGTCCACGTCCGCCTTGGTCAGCGTGGACGCGGGCACCGGGGTCGAGGTCGGCGCCTCGCTGGCCGCCGGCACCTGCGTCGGCGGGGTCGGCTTGAGGTCGGCGGGCGATTGCGCCGCGGCCGGCAAGGCCAGGGCGGTCATGAGAAGCGCTAAGAGGCGAACCTTCCACATCGTGTTCTGTCCTTGCCTTAGAAACGATAGCCGAGCGTGGCCCCGAAGGAGCGGGGGCGCACGATGGCCGCGGTGACATTGCCATCCAGGGCCGACCCGGCCGCGCCCACATCCAGGATGCCGCGGCTGTCGGTCAGGTTGCGCACGAAGGCATCGATCCGGTACCCGCCGAAGGTGACGCCGGCATGGGCGTCCACTTGGCTGTAGGCGCTGAGGTGCCGCTGGCCGTAGCTGGTGTCGAAGGCCGATAGCCGGTCGCCGGTGTAGCGCCAGCTGAACCCGGCGATGCCGTCCACCGTCTCGCTCAGCGGCCGCTGGTATTCCACCGCCAGGGTGGAGGAGAAGCGGGCGGTGTAGGGCAGGCGGTCGCCCTTCAGCCCCCCTACCAGGGGTGGCGCGTCGCTGGTCAGGGTGGCATCGACGAAGGCGCCGTTCAGCGACACGGTCAGGCCGGTCAGAGGCCGCATCGTGACCGAGGCCTCGATGCCCTGGCTGCGCGCGGTGCCGCCGTTGATGTTGACGCCGTAGTCATCGACCGAGCTGAACAGCTGGATGTTGTCCCAGTCGATGTAGAAGCCGGTCAGTTCCAGCGACAGTTTGCGGTTCAGCAGTTCCGACTTCACTCCGATCTCATAGTTGGTGGTGGTGTCGGCGCCGAACTGGTGGGGGACGGCGTCCGGCGCCCCAGGCGGCAGCACGTTGGGGCCGCCGGGACGATAGCCCTTGGCCACCCGCACATAAATCGTGGTGTCCTCATTGGGCTTGAACGATGGCGCCACGGAATAGGTGAACACCCCGTCGGAGGAGTGGGCGGTGTAGTCTGAGTCGCCGGCCAGCGGGCCGCTGCTGATCTGCACCGCGTCCTGTTCATTATGGCTGTAGCGGCCGCCGAAGGTCAGGTCGAACTGGTCGTTCAGGTGGACGGTGCCGCTGGCGAAGCCGGCGTATTCCTCATACCGCGAGGCCAGGTTAGCCAGGGCCAGGCCGGAGAAGTCGGCGATGTGGGCGCCGCTGGCGCCGTCCACGCCGTCGATGATCTGGTTGATGGCATTGCGCTCACGCGTATAGAAGCCGCCCACCGTCCATTCCAGCCAGCCGGTGTCGGTGGAGGCCAGGCGCACCTCTTCCGTCAGGCGGCGCTGCTGCACCTGCTGCACCTGCGAGGCGCCCAGCGGCACGCCGAAGGCGCCGGTCAGCAGGCCGCCATAGAGGCCGCTCGCGTCCTCCAGCGCATTTTGATAAAGCGAGCTGTAGCTGGTGGAGGACAACAGCTGCACCGGCCCGAAATCATAGCTGCCGGTCAGGTTGTAGACCCGGTACTGCATGTCGCTGGGTTGGGCGACCACGCGGGCCTGCCTATAGTCGCCCAGCACTGGTTTCAGGGTGAGGGGATCGACGTCGACCTGATTGGTGCCGTTGCTGTCCAGGTTCTGCAGCACCACCGAAGCCCGAAGGCTCAGCGCGTCGGTGGGCTTGAACAGGGCGGAGACGCGGCCGCCATAGGTGCGGCCGTCATTGATGTCCTTTTCATGCTGGTCGTCGATGAAGCCCGGATCGCGGCGGTAGAAGCCGCTGGCCCGCACGGCCAGGGTATCGGCCAGCGGCACGTTGACTGAGGCACGGCCGGACCAGCCGGTGTCGCCGTGGGCCACGTCCTCGGTGCTCAGCTCCGCGGCCGCATGCACCGCGTCCGTGCTGGGCGCCACCGTCACGTACTTGACCAGGCCGCCCAAGGAATTGGCGCCGTAGAGGGTGCCCTGGGGACCGCGCAACACTTCCACCCGTTCCAGGTCCGACGGGTCCAGGTCGGGGGTCAGGATGGCGCCGTTGGCCAGGGAGGTAGCGGAGCCGTAGGGCGTTTCGTCCACGTATGTGGCCACGGTGGCGCCCACACCGCCGGTATTGATGCCGCGCAGGATCAGTCGCGCCTGTCCCGCCTGGGTTTCCACCAGGGCCGCGCTGGGTACCCGGGTGAAAAAGTCGTCCAGCCGTTCGGCATGGGCCTGCTGCAGCGCCTCCGCCGACACGGCGGAGACCGACTGCGGCACGTCGATCAGACGTTCCGTCCGCTTCTGCGCCGTGACGACGATCTCCGCCAGCATGTCGGCCGCGTCCGCCGGCGCCGCCGTTGGCGACCCCGCGTCCGGTGCCTGCTGCGCCCGCGCGCCGGCACTAATGGCCAAGGCCGCCACGCCCGCGCAGAGGAATGCCCTGGTTCCCCGCTTCATTTCCCGATCTCCCTGATCGTTATGTTGGGCCCATGATGGCACGTGTTTCAGATTTGGCAACAGCGTTTCTGCAACACGAATGCTTCTGTGCGGCGACGCTGGTTTTCTCAAGGCGGCTGGTGCACTTTGGATGATGAAACGCTCGGAAACGCCTATGGGGAACGTGAAACGTGGGGCTGGGTCTGCCGAGCTTGCAGAATGAGGGAGGGGAAGGCATGGCCAAATCCGCACCGGACCGGGCGCATCCGGCGCTGGCCCTGCGGGCGGCGCGGATCAAGCAGGGGCTGACGCTTCGTGCCCTGGCGGCCCGCATCGGCATGCCCTTCTCCACTTTGTCCAAGCTCGAGAACGGCAAGATGGAGATGACCTACGACAAGCTGCTGCGCCTGGCGCAGGGGCTGGGCGTGGACATCGGCACCCTGGTCAGCAGCCCGGGGCCGGAGGCCGAGCCGCCGCCGGCCGGCGGCCGCCGTAGCGTTTCCCGTGCCGGCCGGTCGCCAGGCGCCACCTCGGACGTGCATGCTCATCAGTACCCGGCGGCGGATCTGCTGGGCAAGCTGATGGTCCCCATCATCATCGAAGTGCGGGCCCGCAGCGTGGCGGAGATGGGCGGCATGGTGCGCCATTCGGGGGAGGAATACCTTTACGTCCTATCCGGCGCCATGGAACTGCACACCGACCTGTACGCGCCGTTGCGGCTGGAGGCGGGCGATTCGGTCTATTTCGACAGCGGCATGAGCCACGTCTATGTGCGGGTGAGCGAGGAGACATGCCGCGTGCTGTCGGTCTGCGCCGGGCCGGGGATTCAGCGTCTGGCCCAATCCGCGGCCAAGGCGTGGAAGCTGTCGCCGGCCACGGACGAGGAAACGGTTTGACACGCTGTTTCCGATATTGAAACACCCGCCGGCCTGTGTGATGCTGATCCCATCATGCAGATCGCACCCCCCGACAACGAAATTCCCAATGGGGAAATCCTCAGCGGGAAAATAACGAACAGGGACCTTCAGCCGTGGCCGCGCCCTGTCGCGGCGTGGTCGGCAGTGGCCCTGTTCTGCGTGGCGGCCGTCCTGTCCTACACGGACCGGCAGATCCTCAGCCTGCTGGTGGACCCCATCCGGGCCGACCTGGGCATCAGCGACACCCAGGTGGGGGTGTTGCAGGGGGTGGCCTTCGCCCTGATTTACTCCATCGCCGGATTGCCGCTGGGCCGCCTGGCCGACATGCTGCCGCGCCGCGCCGTCATTTGCGCCGGCGTCGGGCTGTGGAGCATCGGCACGCTGCTGTGCGGCTACGCCCCGTCCTTCTGGGTGCTGTTCGCCGGCCGCCTGATCGTGGGGGTGGGGGAGGCGGCGCTGGCCCCCGCCGCCATGTCCATGATCGCCGACATGTTCCCGGCTGAGCGCCGGGGCTTGGCCACGGGCGTCTTCGTCATGGGCATGACCATCGGTGGCGGTGTCGCCATCGCCATCGGCGGGGCCGTGCTGGGCTTGGCGGCCGCCGGCGGCTTCCAGGGCATCCCCCTGCTGCAGGGCTTGGCCGCCTGGCGCGCCGTCCTGGTCCTGCTGGGCCTGGCCGGCCTGCCGCTGCTGCTGGCCCTGCTGCCCATCCGTGAGCCGGCGCGCCGCAGCGAGGCGCTGGCGGGTGAGAAGGAGGCGACGTCGTTGCGCGAGATCTTCGCCCAGCTGGCGGCCGTTCGCACCGTGCTGATCCCGGTCATCGTCTGCTGCGCCTTCATGTCGGTGGGCGATTTCGCCCTGATCGCCTGGGCCCCGGCCCTGCTCAGCCGCCGCTACGCCATGACGCCGGACGCGGTGGGCCTGGCGCTGGGTTCCCTGGTCGTCGTCGCCGGCGTGGTGGCGACGGTGGCGGGCGGCGTCCTCAGCGATGTGGCGGTCAAGCGCTACGGCCCCTCCGGCCGCATCTGGGTCGCCACCCTGTGCGCCGTCCTGGCCTTTCCCTTCGCCCTGGTGGCGCTGGCGTCCTCCCCGAACCAGGTGCTGGCCGCCGTCACCCTGTGGACCCTGTTCTCCAGCGCCGCCGGCACCATCGGCATCACGGCGGTGCAGGAGATCGTGCCCAATCGGGCGCGGGGCCTCAGCGTTTCCTTCGTCGCGTTTGGCAACATCATGCTGGGCCTGGGTGGCGGCGCCACCCTGACCGGCTATGTCACCGACCATGTCTTCGCCGACCCCCTGGCCATCGGGCAGTCGCTGACGCTGGTCATCGCCCCCCTGGCCGGGGCCGCCATCCTGCTTTTCCTCCATGCCGCCCGAACCGCTCGGAGTGTCAGTCGGTGAGCCTGTCCGTCACCTATCGCCGGGACGCCATGCGCATGCGTGAGCCGTTCCGCATCTCTGGCTATTTGCTGCATGCCATGCCCGCCACGGTGGTCACCGTGGGTGACGGCACCCACTTCGGCCGGGGCGAGGCGGCGGGCGTCTATTACCTGAACGACGACCCGCCGCACATGGAGCGGGAGATCGAGCGGGTGCGCGACGCCCTTGAGGCCGGGGTGGACCGCCAGGGACTGCAATCCCTGCTGCCGCCCGGCGGCGCCCGCAACGCGCTGGACTGCGCCTTGTGGGAACTGGAGTCCCTTCAAAAGGCCACGCCCGTGTGGCGGTTGGCCGGGGTGCCGGAGCCCAAGCCCCAGGTCACCACCTTCACCCTGCCAGCCGACGACCCAGCGGAGATTTTGCGTCGCCTGGAAGCCTTCACCAGCGCCACCTCCATCAAGCTGAAGCTGGAGGGCAACCTGGCGGCGGACACGGAACGGGTGCGTGCCGTGCGCCGCGCCCGGCCGGACGTTTGGCTGTCGGTCGACGCCAACCAGGGCTTCGGGCCCGGGGATCTGGAACCGTTGGCCGCCATGCTGGTGGACCAGGACGTGGCGCTGCTGGAACAGCCGGTGCGCCGGGGTGCGGAGCATCTGCTGGACGGCTGGGACGCGCCCCTGCCCGTGGCGGCGGACGAGAGCATCTTGGACCTGAAGGAACTGCGCGAACAGTACCGACGCTTCGACATCGTCAACATCAAGCTGGACAAGTGCGGCGGCCTGACAGAGGCGCTGGCCATGGCAGCGGAGGCCCGGCGCCTAGGCCTGGGCGTCATGGTGGGCAATATGGCGGGATCGGTCCTGGCTGCCGCGCCCGGCTTCGTCCTGGCGCAACTGTGCGACGTGGTCGACCTGGACGGCCCCTATTTCCTGGCCGAGCCCGGGGCCGACCGGGGCATTTTCACTGCCGGGAAAGTGATGATTCCGGCCGATTTCTGGGGCTGGGGGTAACCCTTCCTCCGCCTGAGGCGGCTGCGCGGGGTATGTCGCCTGCGGCCTTCCCTGCCAGGGCGCGCATCCTCGACGAAACCGGTTCCCGGACTATCTCCCTTCCGCCGCTGTTCCCGCCGCCTGAAGGTGCCGCCCGCCATGCCGCGTTTCGCCCGCCTGTTCGCCCTCATTGTCCTGGCTCTGTCCCTGGCGGGGGCGCCCGCCGCGTTCGCCGACGCGGGCGCGCTGTCCTACGGCCGCATCGAAGGGCGCAACATCAACCATTTCGTGCGTGACGGCGACGTGGCGGCCCATCTGCTGCTGCGCTCCGGCGCCGACCCGCGCATCGTCGTGGCCTTTCCTGCCGGCAACAGCGGCGCCGGCCTGTGGCTGGATATCCCGCAGGGCCAGGGCTCCGGTGACTGGACCCTGACCACCCCGCCCATCCCGGTGACGGAGAGCGACGGCCAGGGACGGCCGCTGCATGGCATCACCTTCCAGGCCAGCCTGGCGGCCGGTACCGTCGGTATCCGCCAAGCGGTGCTGTCCAGCGTTCGCGTCCTGCGAGATTACGATGCCCTCCGCACCGTGCCCGACAGCATCAGCCCGGACCTGATGCGCGATGGCGCACGCTTTGTCTGGGCACGTGACCGGCTGGACGGCAAGGCCGGCTATCGCCTGACGGTGGAGGTGGTGCACGGGCAGGCGACGGAGACGGGCCTGAAGGCCGACCCCGACGGCACCATCGGCCTGCGCGTCACGGCCCTGACGGGAGAGACGCCGCTGACTCCTTTGCCGGCGGACGCCCTGCTGAATTCCCAGGCGGCGAATGACGTGGCGACCCGCGGCACCCTGACCTTCCTGAGCTACCGCGAGAAGTTCCTGGCCGGCTCCTGGCGCTTCGACACCTATTTCGGCCGCGACACCATGATGTCCCTCATGCTGCTGATGCCGGTCCTGCAGGGGGATGCGGTGGAGGCGGGCCTGCGCTCCGTCTTCGCCCGCCTGTCCCTGATCGGCGAGGTGGCTCATGAGGAGGATGTGGGCGAATTCGCCATCCTGGATCACCTGAAGCGGGAGGCCACCGCGTCGGATGACCCCGTCTACGATTACAAGATGGTGGACGGCGACTTCATGCTGCCGGCGGTGACGCGGGCCTGGCTGCTGGACGATGCCCAGGGCCGGGCGCGGGCGGCGGCCTTCCTGGCCAGCGGCGACGGCCGCGCCGACCAGGTGGGCCCGGTGGGGCGCGACCTGGTGCAGAACCTGCGCTATGTCGTCTTGCACGCCGCCGCCTTCGCGCGCGAGCCGCGCTATTCCAACATGATCCGGCTGAAGCACGGTCTGCCCGTGGGCCAATGGCGCGACAGCAATGACGGCCTCGGCGGCGGCCTCTATGCCTATGATGTCAACGCCATCCTGGTGCCGGCTGCGCTGGAGGCCTGCGCCGCATTGCTGAAAAGCGGGTTGCTGGATCCTTATATGGACCCGGGCGACCGGCCGCTGCTGTCGCGCGCCGCCGGCATGGCGGCGGTATGGCGGGCCAAGGCGCCGCCGCTGTTCACCGTCACCATCCCCGAACGCCGGGCCAAGGCGGAGGTGGCGGCCTATGCCCACGACCTGGGTGTGCCGGACACCGCCGCCGCGCTGGGACCGGGGCCGGTGCGCTTCCATGCCCTGTCGCTGAACCGCGATGGCACGCCGGTGCGGGTGATGCAGTCCGACGAGGGCTTCGGCCTGCTGTTCGGCCGGCCCGACGCCCGCACCCTGGACCAGGTGGTGCAGGGCCTGCTGCGCCCTTTCCCGGCGGGGCTGATGACCGACGCCGGCATGGTGGTGGCCAACCCCGTCTTCTCCCCGCCTGAGGTTCAGGCCCGCTTCACCCGCAACGCCTATCATGGCAGCGTGGTCTGGTCCTGGCAGCAGGCAATGATGGCGACAGGCTTGGAGCGGCAGGCGCGCCGTCCGGATCTGCCGCGCGCCACCAAGGCGCGGTTGCGCCAGGCCCAGGCGTCGCTGTGGCGCGCCATTGAGGCCACGCGCGGTCTTCAGAATTCGGAACTCTGGTCGTGGACCTACCAGGATGGCCACTACCAGCCGGTGGCCTTCGGCGCCAGTGGCGCCGACGCCGACGAGGCCAACGCCGCCCAGCTGTGGAGCACCGTCTACCTGGCCGTGCGGCCGCCTGCGGACCGCTGAGCCTCAGCCCGTCGGTTACTGGCCCGCCGGCTGCTGGTTGCGCATCCAGTCGGCCAGCGGGGCCAGGGCGCCCAGGATGGCCTGGCGGCCGCGCGGATCGGGGATGGTTTCATCCAGCGCCCGCTTCATGCACAACAGCCAAGCGTCCCGTTCCGCTTCACCAACCGAAAAGCCCATGTGGCGGGCGCGCAAGCGGGGGTGGCCGCGCTCGGCGGAATAGTCACCGGGACCGCCCATCCACTGCGCCAGGTACAGCGTCAGCACGCGTTTGGTCTCAGTCAGGTCCGGCGGATGGATGGCGCGCAGGTCGCGCGCCTCCGGAAGGGTGTCCATGTTGGCGTAGAAGGCTTCCACCAGCCGGGCGACGGGGCCCATCCCGCCGATCAGCTGGTAAAGGGTGGTCTTCTGCTCGCTGTCGCCGGTCATGCATCGGGCCTTGGTGGGAACGCTATTCCCTTTGCGGGATGCCGGGCGTTCTACCGCAAAGCGGGCACCATCGGAAGCGCGACCCGGCAAGGGCAGGGGCGCGTTGCGGTGGCGCAATAGTCATGGGATATCCAATATCCCGGAATTATCGCCTTCGCCCATCCGCGCGGGGCTGGTATGAAGAGGGGTGCGCACCCGCCCGGGTACGCCAGGGAGGTCCGCGCCAGCGGTGTCGCCATCGGCGATGTCGCCTTGACGACTAAACGAAAATTGGAAACGTCCATGTCGGTTAAACATCACCTGCTGCTCTCGACTGCGTTGCTTATGACAACGCTTACCCGTGCCGGATTCACGTCCGCGTTGGCCGCCGATGCGCCGGCGGTCACGGCCGCGCCGGTCACGGGCCCCTGGCAGGACGCCGCCCAGTCGCCCGAGGCGCGCACCGCCGCCCTGCTGAAGGTGATGACGCGGGAAGAGAAGCTGCAGCTGGTGTTCGGTTACTTCTCCACCGACTTCAAGCCAAAGGCGTATACGCGCGTCGAGGGCGGCATGGCCGATTCCGCCGGCTACATTCCCGGCATCGCCCGCCTGGGCATTCCCGCCCAGTCGCAGACCGACGCCGGCGTGGGCGTGGCCACGCAGGCCA
This sequence comes from Nitrospirillum amazonense, assembly GCF_007828035.1. GTDB lineage: Bacteria > Pseudomonadota > Alphaproteobacteria > Azospirillales > Azospirillaceae > Nitrospirillum > Nitrospirillum amazonense. The sequence goes on from NZ_VITV01000013.1 coordinate 118,718, forward strand.
GCCCCACCCCGCGCCTGCGCACGGCACTGCCGTCCGGCCTGGCCACCGCCGCCACCTGGAACCCGGAAATGGCTTTCGCCGGCGGCGCCATGATCGGTGACGAGGCCCGGCGGTCCGGTTTCAACGTGCAGCTGGCCGGCGGCACCAACCTGATGCGGGAGCCCCGCAACGGCCGCAACTTCGAGTACGGCGGCGAGGATCCCTTGCTGGCCGGCACCATCGTTGGCCATGCCATCAAGGGCATCCAGTCCAACAACATCATCTCCACGCTGAAGCACTATGCCTTCAATGATCAGGAGACCAGCCGCAACTTCATCGACGTGAAGGTCGATGAGGCGGCCGGCCGTCAGTCCGACCTGCTGGCCTTCGAGATCGCGCTGGAGACGGGCAAGCCCGGCTCCGTCATGTGCTCCTACAATCGCGTCAATGGCGCCTATGCCTGTGAGAATGACTGGCTGCTGAACCAGGTCCTGAAGAAGGACTGGGGCTTCAAGGGCTTCGTCATGTCCGACTGGGGCGCCACCCACTCCACCGCGCCGGCCGCCAACGCCGGCCTGGACCAGCAGTCGGGATATCCCTTCGACAAGTCGCCCTACTTCAAGGACGCCCTGGATGAGGCGGTGAACAACGGCCATGTCAGCGCCGCCCGCCTGGACGACATGGCCGGCCGCGTGCTGCACGCCATGTTCGCCAACGGCCTGTTCGAGCATCCGCTGAACGGCGACCAGGCGGCCACCATCGACTACGCCGCCCACGCCAAGGTCACCCAGGCCGACGCGGAGGAGGCCATCGTCCTGCTGAAGAACCAGGGCGACGTGCTGCCCCTGGCCAAGACCGTCAAGACCATCGCCATCATCGGCGGCCATGCCGACGTGGGTGTGCTGTCGGGCGGCGGTTCGGCCCAGGTCTACCCCTACGGCGCCCCGACCAACGGCCTGATCATCCCCAACGAGGGTCCCGCTTCCTTCCCCGGCCCCATGGTCTATGACCCGTCGTCACCCCTGAAGGCGCTGCAAGGCCTGACCCAGGCCAAGATCACCTACATTGACGGCAAGGACGCCAAGGCCGCCGCCAAGCTGGCCGCCGGCAGCGACGTCGCCATCGTCTTCGCCACCCAATGGACGGGTGAGAGCCAGGACGCCATCGACCTGAACCTGCCCAATGACCAGGATGCCCTGATCAAGGCCGTGGCTGGCGCCAACAAGAAGACGGTAGTGGTGCTGGAGAACGGCGGCCCCGTTGTCATGCCCTGGCTGGACCAGGTGGCGGGCGTGGTCGATGCCTGGTACCCCGGCACCAGTGGTGGCGAGGCCATCGCCCGCGTGCTGGCCGGGGAGGTCAATCCCTCCGGCCACCTGCCGGTCAGCTTCCCGGCCTCGGTCGATCAGCTGCCGCGCAAGGTGGTGGACGGCGACCGCAAGGACAAGGCTGAGCACCCGCACGTCGATTACACCATCGACGGCGCCGCCATCGGCTACAAATGGCATGAGAAGAAGGGCCTGAAGCCGCTGTTCCCCTTCGGCTACGGCCTCAGCTACACGACCTTCGCCACGTCCGACTTGGCGGCCGCGCCCGAGGGCAAGGGCCTGAAGGTCAGCCTGGCCCTGCGCAACACTGGCAGCCGCGATGGCAAGGCCGTGGCCCAGGTCTACGTGGCGCCGGCCGACGGCGGCTGGGAAGCGCCGAAGCGCCTCGGCGCCTTCCACAAGGTGGCGCTGAAGGCCGGTGAAAGCCAGAGCGTGACCCTGACCGTGGACCCGCGCCTGCTGGCGACCTACGACGTCGCGGCGCATGCCTGGAAGATCAAGGGCGGCGACTACACGGTGATGACCGGTACTTCGTACCAGGACATCACGTCCAAGGTGACCGTGCACCTGCCCGACGCCACCCTGCCGGCGGCCGTGCAGTAATAGTGTTCGGCGTTTGAAGTACGGGGGGGCGTCCTGCGGGGCGCCTCCTTTTCTTTTGGGCTCAGCCGGCCAGGCCGGCCTCGGCGCGGCAGGCGGCGGCGATGGGCTTGGCCTTGTCCATCAGCAGCGCCGGCGGGGCGGTCACGCCCTTGCGCTCCTGCTCCGCCAGCGTTTGGACATCGGCATCGCTCAGGGCCGTGTTCACCCGGGTGGCGGTGCAGTCACAGAAGCTGTGCAACTTGGCGTCGGCCACCCCGGCGGGCGACGAGGTCCGCGCCGCCTGGAAGCATTGCGCGGCGAAGTTGGCCGCCATGGTGGCGCGGAACTCCGCCACCTCGGAAGGCGGCTGCGGCGACACGCGCATGACGGCGACCCCGAAACCGGCCGCGCCACAAACGGCGACGATGGCGGCGGTCACCCAGGTCTTGTTCATCGGCATCGGCGGCTCTCCGTACTAAGTATCCCAAGTGTACAGGGATTCTGGACGGATGGGGCGGGTTTGTCGGATGGGCGCGAGCTAAATGTTTTGAATCAAATAGGGTTCCGTTGCCATTACGCTTCGCGGATCCGAAAATTACTGGGACTATTCCAGGATATTACCCAGAACCGTTGGCGGATATGCCCGGCTTCCCGATAGTGGGCGACCAGTTCCGCCGGACACCAGTCGCGCCCCTCTGCGAACAGCGCGCCGATGTCGATCAGCACCCGGATAAGCGCAATCCTGTCTTCTTCCGTCGGCACGGCGCGGGCCAGTCGGCCATCCTGCGGCAGGAAGCCCAATCGGGCCAGGTCCACCTCATCGGTGGGCGTCATGGCTCGCGCCACCGCGCGTCTCCCGGCCAGTTCGGTGACGATGATTCCCTCGTCCGGCATGGCTGGCGCTTCATTCGAAGTCAACGAGCGTCCCCCGAGTGTCGAAATGGCTCTGGATGGCCCTCACTATGTTTTCCTTCTCGACCCCGGTGGCCGGCCGCCGCGCACCGGCCGCGTCCAGCATGAAGATGGCGTTCAGGTAGACGACATAGCCGGGCAGGAACTGGTCGCCGGGCGCGAGGCCCTCGCCCTCGGCCATCGCTTTTCCGTCGCGGCTTTCCAGATAAATGCCTCCGCGGGAGACGGTGGTCACGGTGTAGTCCATCTTCGGCCTCGCAGGACGATCAGCTGTCTGCCGCATCAATAGGCCGGCCCCAACCGGACCAAGGCGCGCTTCTTGGGGTCGTAACCGAAATGCCAGTCCGGCCATTGTTCCGCCGGCATTTCCGCCGCGCAGACCACGGACATTCCGGCCTCGATGTGATGGGAGAGGTATTGGAAAGCGTGGCCCGGTGGCGAGGGCAGTTCCACCACCGGCGTGCCATCGCGGCCGAAGACCGTCAGCCTATGCGGCAGGGCGGGTGGGTTGGCGATCAGGACGAACAGCAGGTCACCCTGCGCATGGGCTGAATCGGCGCCGGGAACAGTGAGGATGAGGGGGCCGTCCTCTCGCATCCAGCAAACGTTCTCGCCGTTCCGCACCGTCATCAGTCCATCCATGGCGCCCTCCGCCCTTACATCGCGATGCCTCGGTCTTTGCCTGGTGGCGTCATCAGCCGGTCGTCGGCTTGGCGGCGTCGGCACAGGCTCACCAGGGGCAGCGCTGCCGAAAGGTCCTGTCGATAAAGCTCGAATTCCGCCTGGCTGATCTCGTAGCGCTCTTCGTAATCGACCAGACGGTTACTGACCGGGATTGACAGATAGAACCGGCCGCCATCGCGTTCCACCCCGATGCTGAAGCGATGGTCGCAACTGACGGCGATGTCTGTGCCCTTCATGGTCCGGTTCCTTCTGATCGGCCCTTATGTCTAAGTCATGATGATGGAGCTGCTGCCGCCCTTGAGGTCGTAACAAGAAGCTAGGGTGCACTTAGGAGAAAGGTAGCATCTAAATGCCACTTCAATGCAGTTTCTTGAATTAGATCCAAGAAACAGAGATCGCGCAGTCGCCCCCTCTGGGGTCATAATAAGATATAATTTCGCCCCAAGAATATTTGTATATTATATGATATTTATCAATTTCTGCCGGGACCCCAAGAATATTTTCCAGGAAATTATCGTGCTCTGGCTTCATTTGTTGCGAATCGGTCGCATTTATATCGCTAATATATATATTGAAGCCCATTAATTTTTTTGCAAAGAACTTCATTGAAGTGATTATTTTTCTCCCATAAAAAATGTGAGGGCCTGAGTTTCTGTGAACCCAGCCATTGCCAATATCGAATTCCCTGAAGAACGATATTCCGCTAACCGTGATACTGGCTAAATCTTGGCCCTTATGAAGGGAAATTCCCTCAACTGTGACTTCTCCGGTTTTGATGTCGAACATCTTCTCCTCATTCTGGTGGCGTTGGACATCCTTCGTAAATTGCGGTAAAAACCTAAATTGCGCCACCGTATCCTAAATGATGTTTGGAGATTGTTTCGATTGATCGCTTTGGTTTGTCAAATATAAAACATTATTCTATTCAATATAGATATATCTTGTCGCGCTTTTATTTTACCTCGAATATCTTAATTTTGCTTGGATCTCTAATTATTGCCCTGCCGGTGGTTCTATCAACCTCAATATTGCTGCATGTGCATTCTGAGAAATGAAGTGGGATGGATTCTGCTACACTATCGCAAATAAGACATTCGTAGAATATCTTCTTTCCGGCTGGATAACCTTGCGACGGGTTAAACCCTATATATTTTCCGCTCTTTAGTCATAGCCCGCTATCTGTGACCGGTCAAATTTTTGCTGCGCCCAGCAGGCCGTCAACACTACTTGCCGATTTTGGTAACAAGTACTGGGCGGCCTGCCTCGCTATTCGAACCATAGACATCAGTCCAACCGGCAATAGCGGTCGATTTCTTTTAGCAAGCCATTATAGAAACCAATACATTATTCTATACCATTGCTTTCTTGAGTGGCCTATTCTCATTCTGAGTTTTAACGATAACGGAATATGCATCCTTTTCACTGTTCAGGAACGATTCGTCCTAGGTCATAACGGGCATACAGCGTATTGTTTTCCCTGATAATTTCGACGCCGTGGGCGTTGGTGATGGTTGTTTTAATCAATACTAGCTGCCTAGCTTTTATGCAGGGAAATATCTTCGTCATTCACATAATAAATGCCATAGCATATCATTGAGATCCGACAAATGTTTGTTAATTCTCTTCTGTTCTTCCCTATTGTTTTTTGCGATATAGAAGTCGGAATAACTTCCTGCGCCGCCATATATGTGCTTCAATATCGATGCAGCTTCTTCGGTGGAGGCATTTTTCCCCTCGAGCGCATCAAGCATTTGCGAAAACGCTCTTATCCAGTTTCTCTCGTCGTTCTCCTTCATTAATATAATTACTTCCTGCACGATATTCTTCGCGGAGTCGATCTTTTCTTGAGGTGTCAATATTGGGCTCCTATTTTAAGGGCGTGGTTCCAAGAACTTCAACGCCATCAATCTTCCAAGGTTCTGGTATGAAGGTTTGCTGAATATTTTGACCGCCAAGATAGACACCATCCTGATAGCCTACAGGTCCCTCATATACCGTTGTTCCAGCCGGTATCTTCACCGCGTGCACCGCGTTGATGGGGGAATCCCCTTCCAAGACCCCTGTCTTCGGATTAATCCACTGCGGTTTGACAGCTGTGTCTATCCGGACTTGGGCTACAGATTGCGGGGGCTCCGTAGTGAACCATTGGCCCAATGGCTTTGAGGCGTCGCCACCTCGATAGTAGACAGTATCTTCAGTCAGAGTCCTCGCATTATATTTTCCACCCGCAAAGTTCGCAGCTGGCGTTCCTCTCATTTCAGCGAGAGGGCCGGGGTTTTCAATGGCATTGAACTCGTAAGCGCACGCCAACCCCATGGGATCAACCCACTGTACCGGGTTGGGCGCGTAGGCGGCGATGTTGCTGCCGCCGCGCAGGCGGATGGGGTCCTGGGTGATGAAGCAGCCTTGGGCTGGGGCGTAGTAGCGGTGGCGGTTGTAGTGCAGGCCGGTTTCGGTGTCGTGGTACTGGCCCTGGAAACGCAGGGGGTTGGGAATGGTGGCGACGGTCTGGCGGGCGAGCGCCCCCCAGGCCTTGTAGTCGGCGGCCCATACCACCTCGCCATTGTCGTTGGTCAGTTCCTGGGGCGTGCCCAGATGGTCCAGGTGGTAGTGATAGGCCTGGGCCCGCTGCCCTGGCTCCGCCCGGCGCACCTGGGCCAGGGGGCGGAAGGTGCCGGGCTCATAGACATAGACGGTGGCCAGGGGGTCGACGGGTGCTGATGCCGCCTCCGCCGGCTTCACCTCCACCGGGGTGCTTTCGGCCAGCAGGGTGTCGCCGTCCCAGAGGAAGGTGGTGCGCTGAGTGGCGGCGGGTGGGGCGGTGCCGCCATCGTTGGCCGGGGTGGGTGCCGTATGCGCGCTTTCCTTCCACACGCGGCGGCCGAAGGCGTCATAGCCGAAGCGGGTGAGGGTGGTGCCCCGGCGGCCGCTTTCCTCCACCGCCGTGAGGCGGTTGCTGGCGTCGTAGCGGTAGTCCACGGTCACGGCGCCGCCGGCGGCGCGCCATTCCTTCACCCGGTTGCCCCAGGCGTCATACTCGAACTTGGCATCGCCATGGACCAGCAGGCGGTCGCCCCGGGCCTCGCCGCCCCAGAAGGCGGCATCCGGGCCGGAGGCCAGGATGTTGCCGGCGGGGTCGGTGACGAAGCTTTCGGGGTTCGTGCCCTCCACCGACAGCAGGCGGTCGCAGGCGTCGTAGTGATAGCGCTTCACGCCCCGCCGTGCGTCCTCGATGGCGGTCAGGGTGTCGGCGCCGTCATAGCCATAGGCGCGGGCGTAGACGGCCTCACCTAGGCTCCCGCCACCGGCGCGCCGCCGGCCCTCCTGGCGGATCAGGCGGCCCTGAGGGTCGAAGGCCTGGATTTGGTGGACGTTGCCGGCCAGACGCTCCACCTCCCGCCCCGCCGCGTCGCGGGCGAAGCGGGCCAGGGCCTTGCCGTCCAGCCCCACGGCCGCCGGCAGGTTGTCCGGCCCCCAGGCCACCTCCAGCCGGCGCCCATCCGGCAGGATGGTGGCGATACGCCGGCCCCGGGCATCGCGTTGGAAGCGGATCTCCTGGTCGCCCTGCCGCTCCGCTGTCGGCCGTCCGGCGGCGTCATAGGTGAAGGCCACCCGGGTATCGGGCGTCTCGGCGGACAGCAGCCGCCCCTGCGGGTCGTAGCCGAAGCGATGGCTGTTCCCGTCGGCGTAGAGCGTCTCCAGCAGGCGCCCGGCGGGGTCGCGGTTGAAGCGCGTCGCGCGGCCCTGGTCCACGGCGGCGGTGACCAGGCCGGCCGGGTCGCGGTGGTACTCCAGCCGCCGGCCGTCAAAGCCGGTCTCCCCCACCAGCCGGCCCGCCAGGTCATAGTCCAGCCGATATTGCTCCCCCTTCTGGTTGCGCAGGGCCACCAGGTTCAGTTCGCTGTCGTAATGATAGCGGAAGACCGAGCCGTCGGCGGCAATACGCTCTACCGGATAGGGCAGGCCGTCATAGCGCCAGCGGGTCACGCGGCCCAGCGGGTCGCGGTGCAGGGTGACGTGGTCCTCGGCGTCGTACTCCAGCGTCACCGTGCCGCCGTCGGGGCGGTGGACGGTGGTGATGTTGCCGTTGGCGTCGCGCTCCAGCCGCACGGGGGCGTCCTCGCCCCGGCGCATCTCCACCACCCGGCCCAGCGCGTCATGGGCATAGCGGCGGCGGTCGGCGCGCGCCGTGCCCTGCGCCAGCAGATCGCCGGTGGGGGACCAGGTGAAGCGCGCCAGCAGGCCCAGCGCATCCTGGATGGCCAATGGCAGGCCACGGGTATCGCGCGTATAGCGGGTGGTATGGCCCAGGGGGTCGGTATGGGTCGCCAGGTTGCCGCGCCGGTCGTAGGTGAAGCTGTCTTCGGTGCCGTCGGCCCGTGTCACCCGCACGGGTTGGCCGAAGCCGGGCCGTGTGAGATCGGCGGGGACGTTGCCGCCCTCATACGCCAGGTGGGTGACGGCGCCGTCGACCTCGGTCCGCTGCGCCAGGCGGCCCAGGGCGTCGTAGGTCAGCCGCAGCGTGCGACCATCCGGCCCCGTCAAGGCCAGCAGATTGCCGGCTTGGTCGTAGCGGTGGCGGGTGACGCCGCCTACCGGGTTCACCTCCTCCTCCACCAGGCCCAGGCTGTTCCAGCGATAGCGGGTGACGGCACCCAGGCCGTTGGTCACCACCGTGGTGTGCGCCTGGACGTCGTAGGCCATGCGGGCGCGGTACAGGCCGGCCTCGCCGGACAGGTGCACGCCCCAGGTATCGACGCAGCGGGCGCGGCGGCCCAGCGCGACGTCGTCCCAGACGAACTGGAAGCGCAGGCCGCCGCGCCGCGTCTCTTCCACCAGCAGGTGGTTGTCGTAGCGGTAATGCCAGGCGTTGCCCCGGGCGTCGCGCGCCTCCACCAGGTCGCCGGCCGCGTCATAGGTGTAGCTGACCAGGCGCAAGGGCTGGTCACCACCGGCGGGATCGGGACCGTCCACCGCGGTGATGCGGCCGGCCTCGTCGGTGGTGACGGTGAAGGCGCGGCCGGCGCTGTCCTGGATGCCGGTCAGGCGGCCGCCGGGGCCGCGATGCAGCAGGATGGCGTTGTCGTTGGGGTCGACGACATGCGCCAGGTGGCGCAGGCCGCTCTGTTCGTCCCGGTCGCCGAAGACGTAGACCAGGCCGCCGTAGGTGGCCAGCCAGTAGCGCTGGCCGTCGGTGTGCAGCACCAGCCGTTCCACCACGTTCAGGCTGGGGCGGCCGGGGGCTGGGTCGAGGAAGAAGGCCAGGCGCCCGTCGGCCAGGCGCGCGGCCCAGCCGCCGCCGTTGATCCAGCGGTACAGCACCATGTCGTGCGGGTGGTGCCAGCCGGACCCCAGCTCGCCCACCAGGGTGGAGCTGGACATCCAGGTGCGCGACCAGACCAGGGGCAGAGGGCCCGCCACCTCGAAATCCGCGGCCTGGGTGAACAGCTCGCCGGTGGCCACGTCCACCGGATGGCCGGCGGTGTAGCGGGTGGCCAGCTTGCCGCCGGCGAAGCCTCCTGCGGCCCCGCCCAGGGCCTCGCCGATGATGCGTCCCCGCTCTCCGCCCACCGCCTGGCCGATGGCGCCGCCCACCTTGGAGCCGGCGTAGCCGCCCGCCATGCTGATGACCGTGGTCTCGCCGAAGGTCGCCAGGCCGCACAGCCCTTCCGCCATGAAGGCGCCGGCGGCACCGGCGCCCAGCGCCAGAAGCGAGCCGCCGATCATCAGGTATTCGGCCGCCGTGTTGGCCCAGTCCGGCACCTCGCCATGAATGGACATGTAGGTGCCGGGCTCGCGGCCGATGAAGACGTCGTGCGAACCGTCCATGATGGACCCGTCGCACTCCAGCTTGTCGGCGATGCGGGCGGCGGGCTTGCCGTTGATGAAGACCGTCTTGCTGCCCTGGGCGATATGTTGGTCAGGCGGCCCGTCGCGCGAACAGGCGGCCGCGTCCTGGATGGCGCGGGCGGCGGGCTTGTCGTTGATCAGCACGTTGTCGGAGCAGTCGGGCGAGATCACGCCGGTCTGGTCGGTGAAGGTGCTGCCCAGCGCCTCCCCCAGCAGGGCGCCGCCGCCGGTCGCCGCCATGGCGCCGCCCACCGCCGCGATGACGCCCAGCGCTGCACCGCCCGTGCCCACCACGGCGATGACCGCCAGGGCGGCACCCAGGCCGATGGCCGCGCCGGCGATGAAGCCGGACAGGGCACTGGTGTGCTGGATGGGATCCCCCAGCCGGGCGGCCCCATATTGCGGCGCGCCGCCGTCCATGGTCAGGCCCCGGTGCCGGCCGGGCTCGGCCAGGCGAAGCTGTTCAGGATCTGCATGAACTGGGCGTCGGCGTCCGCGAACTCCGTCAGGCGGGCGGTGTTGACGATGGTGATGCAGCGGCCGTCGGGCAGCAGGCTGTAGATCTGGCGCTGCTTGATGGGGCCGGCGCCGCCGTCCCACTGGAACAGCAGTTCCACCGCCGGGCGGCCGGCCAGCATGACGTCCTGCCGGGTGATCAGCTGGAAGCTGCGCGCCCGGGCGATCAGATCCTTCAGCTGCCGGTTGACGTACGCGCCCAGGCCTTCCTCCGCCTGTGGCCGGTCATAGGCGATCATGATGTTGGGCACCACGGGGCTGCCGCTCGGCGGGGCGGACCAGGCCACCATGGAGCGGTCGATCCAGCTGTCCGGCAGCTGGATGCTGAAGTCTAGCGTGCGGCAGGTCTGCGGCATGGTGGGTTTCCTTTAGATCTGGCCCAGGATGCGGGCGACCGCGACGGCGCTGTCGGCGTCCGCGTTGCCGGTGCTGGGCAAGGCCGAGGCGGTCTGGCCCAGGGTCGGCGTCTGGCTCGGCAGGGGAGATTGCCCCGCGCCCGATGTCTGGAAGGCCGGTGCCTGATAACTTGGCGCCTGGTAACTGGGCGCTTGGTAACCGGGCACCTGGTAACCGGGTGTCTGATAGCTGGAGGCCTGGACACCGGGCAGAGTGCCGCCCTGGTTCCACGATCCAGCCTGCGGCCCGGCGGTGTAGGGCGAGAGGGGCGGCGTTGCGGAAGAGGTCGCGACCACCGGCGGCGGGGCGTAGGACGGCTGCGTCAGGCCCGTGGGCGACAAGGTCGGGGAGGTGAACCCAGGCGTGACCCCAGGTGCGGCCATCGAGGGCGTGCCCACGGTAGGCGCGGCCATGGTGGGGGCCGAGAGCGAGGGGGCGGCAACCGAGGGCGCCTGGGGCAAGGATGGCAGCCCGGTGTTCACGCCGGCGGCCGACGCCAGGTTGGACAGGCCCGACGCCGTCGACGCCCCGGGAATGCCGGAGACGCCGGGGATGGCCGGGCTGGCCAGGGACGGAGCGCCGAGAGCGGGCGCGCCCAAAGAGGGAGAGGCCAAGCCGGAACCGCCGCCCAGCAGCTGGGCCGCCTGCGCCGCGCTGCCCAGGGGGGCGCCGACGGAGGACGGCAGGGCCGGCGCGGCGGCGTTGGCCAGCGCCCCGAGGTCGCCGGCGGAACCGAAGCCGGCCGGGGCCGCCGATAGTGACAGGGGCGTGTAGGGCTGGATGCCGAGGCTGGCGCCGATGGCGCCGGGCTGGATCAGGGCGGGAAGGTCGAACATCCGGAAATCTCCCGGGAAATGAAGGGGTCTGGCCTGGGATTGCGCGCGTCGGCGTCAGCCGCTGCAGTTCAGCCAGATTTTCTGGCCGTCCTGGCTGATGCCGTCCTTGTCCAGAACCACGGTGCTGCCGTTGCTGGTCAGGATGATGTGGTCGGTGGTCATCTGCAGGGAGCTTTTGCCCACCTGCAGCACGACCATCTCGCCCGCCACGTTCACCATGGACTTGCCCACGGTTTCGAACATGTTGTTCTGGACGACCATGGAGAGGTCTTTTTGGGAGTGGAAGGCGATCTCCTCGGCGCCGGCCTTGTCCTCCAGAGTGAAGAGGTTGAAGCCGCCGCCGCCGGGACTGCTGGCGGTGCGGAAGGTGGTCTGGGTTTTCTGAGCGGGCAGGCCGAGGGGGGCGGTGGTCTCGGAATTGGGGACGGAGCCCAGGATGACGGGGCGGTCCGGGTTGCCCTCCAGGAAGGCGACGACGAC
>NZ_VITV01000014.1:0-56456 GCF_007828035.1 Nitrospirillum amazonense
AATACACCCGATCCCATCCCGAACTCGGCCGTGAAAACCCCCAGCGCCAATGGTACTGCGTCTTAAGACGTGGGAGAGTAGGTCGCCGCCAGGTCCATCAGTCGCACACATCGCGCCCAAGCCGCCCTGCCGCTCAACAGACCCTCATCGCAATGCCCGCCTCCCCCAGCACACATTCCCGCGGGGTGGAGCAGCCCGGTAGCTCGTCAGGCTCATAACCTGAAGGCCGCAGGTTCAAATCCTGCCCCCGCAACCATCTTAACTTGCTCGATCAAGTCACCCGAACAGCCCGCCTCGCAAGAGCGCGGGCTGTTGGTCGTTTGCGGCTCGGCCGTTCGGGTCGCGGCGACGGTGAGGATGCCGGCGAGATCTCCGTGCAGGTCTATCCCGCAAGCCATCCGCCGCTGGGGTCAGAACGATGCGGCTGACCAGCGACCGGATCAGCTCAGCGGCGCGGGGGCGCGTCTCCTCCTGTTGCAGGGCGTCATGCGTGGCCGGGCCGTCCGCAGCTGGTTGCCGCACCACGTCATAGCCGTAGGCGTTGCCACCGCCGGATTTACCGAGTTCGACCCGGCCGCGAAGCCCCCGGTGGGTCTTGTCGCGCAGCTCCTTGAGGAACAGGGCGTTCATGGTGCCCTTGAGGCCGACATGCAGGGCGCTGACCTCGCTCTCGGCCAGGGTGACGATCTTGACGCCCGCGAATCCCATGCGTTTGAACAGGCCGGCGATATCCTCCTGGTCGCGGCTGAGGCGGTCCATCGCTTCGGCCAGCACGATGGCGAACATCCCCCGTGTCGCGTCCTGGATCAGTTCCTGGATGCCGGGACGCAGCAGTGACGCGCCGGACATGGTGCGGTCGGTATAGCTGTCAGTGATTGTCCACCCTTGGCGCTCGGCATGGAGGCGACAGAGCCGTAGCTGGTCTTCAATCGACGCATCGCGCTGATTGTCGGAACTGTAGCGGGCGTAGAGCGCGACCTTGGTCATTCCGGCCTCTTGCTACTTGGGCTTCGCCTTCGGTTGCCGCGCGCTGTCAAAGTATTGATCAGCCGCGTGCCGCGCGAGGAGCCGGACCAGCTCCACCAGCCGAGGATCCGGCATGACAGCAGGCTGGAAGGTGAGCCGGACTTTTCCATGGTGCCGATTTCTTGCGTCAGGCGCGTCACGGGTGTTCCCCAGCTTTGGTTGGAGCCGATCCAGTCCGCCAGGATGACCAGGCCGGTTACGCGCCACGTCTCGGCGCCCAGCTCTTCCGGGTAATTGTCGGGGAACGCCGGCCGACCGATCAGATCCAACGCTGCGTCGGTGAAGGCCCCGGCATCGGTGATGCTGGCCTCCGTCATGGCGTTGTTGAGGGCCGGGTCTGTCGTGGGGGCGCCATGGTGGGCGACCGCGGCCTGTACCCACGGGGTGAGGCCGCGCAGGCGCCGCTCCCTGGCTAGGGCTTTCCACAGGCTGTGGCCGATGTCGCCATGGCCCGAGGTCGAAAGGCGGGCGTGTGGCGTCCGGCCGGCCTCGGCGGACAGCAGTTGCTGCAAGGCCGGGACCTTGCACTGGAAGTTCTCGGCGAACTTACCGAGATCGTGCAGCGCCGCCGCCAGAACCAGCCGCTGGCGGCATGCCTCAGGGGACAGGTTCAGGGCTGCCGCCACCGCCGCCAGCCATGCTGGCCGGACGTCCAGCAAGGCGGCCATCGCGGCAGCCACGTCCAAGCTGTGGTAGGCCACGGGATGCCAGGACTGAACGGCATCCGGTCGAGGCTGAGCCTTGCCCCAGTAGGCGGTGAGGAAGGGCAAGACCATACTATGACGCATCTTTCGCCTACATTGAGGTTGTAGGGGATAAACATCAATAAAACGAAAATGTGAATCTATGCCCATCTTTAAATTGGGGAGAGGGGGCCCTTTGCCTCCTCTCCCCCGCGAGTGCCGGCCGCCGCCCGGCAGGGTCGCGGCCGCGCAGGCCCGGCGACATGGTCATGATCACCGGGGTCGCGACGGCCCGCCCGCCCTGGCAACCCGGCCGGGCGCGCCGGCGCTCGCCCCCCTCTCCCCCCGCGCGGTCGCCCGCCTCCGGGAAACACGCACGGCGCCCGGCGGCGCCTTCCGTATCGCCAACGCCGCTGTTGCCGCCACCGTCGTCGATGCCGGCATTCACCGGTCCCGACGGCCCGAACCAGGCAGTGCAGGAACGGGACCAGCAGCGCCGGCAAGCCGCCGCGTCCCCGGTGTTCTTCACCGTTACGGCCCATACGGCCGGTCCGTTGCGGGAAGCGAGGGAGACGGCAGGGCAGGGTGGCGCCGGCCCATCTGACGAAAATGTTGGCGAGGAAAACGATCCCAACCAGCAGGCTCATAAGCGCGCCTTCCTGCACGGACCGGCGAACACCGCGACCGTGACGGCCCATCGGCTGCAGCCGCCAATCTCCCCTTATGTCATCCAGGCCGGAACAGTCCTGGCGGCGGCGCTGGTGACCGGGCTGAACTCCGACCTGCCGGGGCAGGTCATCGCCCAGGTGACGGAAGACATCTACAGTGTCACCGGCCGCTTCCTGCTGATCCCCCAGGGCGCCCGGCTGCTGGGCACTTACGACAGCGCCGTGACCTACTACGGCCAGTCGCGCATCCTGGTGGTGTGGACGCGCCTGCTGCTGCCCAACGGTAAATCCCTGGTTCTGGACCGCCTGTCAGCCACCAACACGGAAGGCCACGCCGGCCTGGAGGACGAGGTCGATTACCATACCGGCCGTTTGCTGCGCGGCATGGGTGTCAGGCGAACTGGCCAGCAATGGCGACACCCAGACCAGCGGCGGCGGCAACGTCGTCGTGGCCGTGCGCCAGAGCGGCGACAACGCTGCCAACCAGGTAGGGCAGCGGCTGGCCGCCAATGACTTGGGCGTCCAGCCCACTCAGACGGATCGACCGGGGCTGCCCCTGCGGGTGTTGGGTGAACCGCGACTTGGTTCTTGAACCGTACTCTCAGAAGTGAACCTCCCGACAATTTCAGCGCGGTTCATTAGAGGTTGCCGGTTCCCCTGGGCGTTACGCTATCAGGACGCGGGTTCGGCAGCTCCTCCCGTCAACTCACCCATCGCTGACTTGGTTCGATGCCGGAACAGCATCCCGGCCACGGCCGGCAGTACCAGCAGCGTCAAAGCGGTGGAGGTTATCAGGCCACCGATCACCACCGTTGCCAACGGCCGCTGCACCTCGGCACCCGTGCCGGTGGCCAGGGCCATGGGCACGAAGCCCAGGGAGGCGACCAGGGCCGTCATGAGCACGGGGCGCACCCGCTCCATGGCGCCCCGCAGCACCGATTGGTCCGCGTCCATGCCATCATCCAGGTGCTTTCGGATGGCGCCGATCATGACCAGGCCGTTCAGCACGGCCACGCCGGAGAGGGCGATGAAGCCCACCGCGGCGCTGATCGAGAACGGGATGTCCCGCAGCACCAAGGCGAACACGCCGCCGGCCAGGGCCAAGGGCACGGCGGAGAACACCGCCACGGCCGCGCCGAAGCTGCCCAGGGCCATGTACAGCAGGGCGAAGATCAGGATGAAACAAGCGGGCACCACGATGGTCAGGCGCCGGGTGGCCGACTGCAGGTTTTCGAACTGCCCACCCCAGTCGGTGTAGCAGCCGGGCGGCAGTTCGATGCGGCCCACCTTCTCCTGGGCCTCGTTGATGAACCCGCCCACGTCGCGGCCGCGGACGTTGGTCTGGACCACGATCATGCGCTTGCCGTTCTCACGGCTGATCTGGTTCAGGCCCTCCGTGTAGCTGAACCGCACCAGCTCCCTTAAGGGGACGGAAGCGCGGGGTTTGCCCGGCTCGGCCGGCAGCATGACGGGGATGGACCCCAGCAATGCCACATCGTCCCGCTGGGCCGCCGGGAGGCGGACCACCACGTTGAAGCGGCGGTCGCCCTCGAACAGTAAACCAGCTTCTCGGCCGCTGAGTGCCGCAGCCACCGTGTCGGTGATCTCCTCCACCGTCAGGCCCAGCCGGCCGGCGGCGCCCCGGTCCACCTGGATGTCGAAGGTGGGGGCGCCGCTGGTCTGTTCCGCCTGCACGTCGGCGGCACCCGGAACGGTCCGCAAGGCCGCGGCGATCTTCTGCGCCGCGGCGCTCATGGCCTCCAGGTCGTCGCCGTAGAGCTTGACCGCCACATCGCTGCGCACGCCGGCGATCAGTTCGTTGAACCGCATCTGGATGGGCTGCTGGATCTCATAGCGGTTGCCCACCAGCTCGTTCGACTTGTCCTCGATCCTTTTCAGCAGGTCGGCCTTGGTCTTCACGTCCGCCGGCCATTCGCTCTCCGGCTTGGGAATGACGTAGGTGTCCGAGGCGTTGGGCGGCATGGGGTCGGTGCCCAGGTCGGCGTTGCCGGTCTTGGAGAACACCATGGCCACCTCCGGCAGGCTCGACAACGCCCGCTCGATCTGCAGTTGCATGTTCTTGGACTGCTCCACCGAGGTGGAGGGGATGCGGAAGGCGGTGACCGTGACATCCTTTTCATCCAGTTGGGGCATGAACTCTTCCCCCAGCGTGGTGAACAGGGTGGCGGCCAGGGCGAAGACCGCCACGCCGCCCGCCAGGAACGGCAGGGGATGGGCCACGGCCCGGTGCAGCACCGGCTCATACCGGCGCTTGAACCACCGCACCGGCGCCACCTCCACCTCGCTGACCTTGCCCCGTACCACCAGGGCCACCATGGCTGGCACGAAGGTGATGGACAGGACGAAGGCGGCGACCAGGGCCAGCATCAGGGTGATGGCCATGGGCGAGAAGGTCTTGCCCTCAACTCCCTGGAAGGTCAACAGCGGCACGAACACCAGCAGGATGATGGCCTGGCCGTAAACGGTGGGGCGCACCATCTCCTTCGCCGCGGCGATGGTCTCCTCCATCCGTTCGCCGGCGCTGAGCAAACGGCCCTCATGGTGCTGGCGTTCCGCCAGGCGGCGGAGCGCGTTTTCCACGACGATGACGGCGCCGTCGACGATGAGGCCGAAGTCCAAAGCGCCCAGGCTCATCAGGTTGCCCGAGACGCGCAGGGCGTTCATGCCCGTGGCCGTCATAAGCATGGTCAGGGGAATGACCACCGCCGTGATCAGCGCGGCGCGGATGTTGCCCAGCAGCAGGAACAGTACGGCGATGACCAGCAGCGCCCCCTCCACCAGGTTCTTCTCCACCGTGCCGATGGTGGCGGCCACCAGTTTGGACCGGTCGTAGGCCGGCTTGGCGGTGATGTCCGGCGGCAGGGTCCGGGCGATCTGCTCCAGCTTCTCGCGCACCGCCGTGGCGACGATGCGGCTGTTTGATCCGGTGAGCATCAGGACGGTGCTGATCACCGCCTCGCTGCCCATCTTGCTGCCAGCGCCGGTGCGGACCGCGCCACCGATGACGACATTGGCCACGTCACCGATGCGGATGGGCACGCCGGCCTTGGTGGCGACCACCACGCGGCCGATCTCATCCATGGAGCGAAGGCGCGCGTCCGCGCGCACCAGAAACGATTCCCCGGCCCGCTGGACGTAGTTGGCGCCGGCCGAGAGGTTGCCGGCTTCCAGCGCACGGGCCAACTCGGTGAAGGAGATGCCGTGGGCCGCCATCTTCACCAGGTCTGGCTCCACCACGTACTGCTTCACGTAGCCGCCGTTGGAATCCACGCCAGCCACGCCCAGCACGTTGCGCAGCTGCGGCCGGATGACCCAATCCTGAACCGTGCGCAGGTAGGAGGCCTTGGATATCGTATCGGTCAGCCGCTCACCTTCCGGTGTCAGGTAGGAGCCGTCCTTCTGCCAGCCCGGTTTGCCATCGATGGCGGTGGCACCCTTGCCGTCGGGATGCTGGTATTCCACGCTGAACATGAAGATCTCGCCCAGGCCGGTGGTGACCGGGGCCAATTGCGGCTGTATGCCCGGCGGCAGGGTGTCCTTGGCCTGGGCCAGGCGTTCCGTCACCTGCTGGCGAGCGAAGTAGATGTCGGTGGCGTCGGTGAAGACAGCCGTCACCTGGCTGAAGCCGTTGCGGGTCAGCGACCGGGTGGTCTGCAGGCCAGGGATGCCGGCAAGGGCCGTCTCCACCGAGAAGGTAACCTGCTTTTCCAGGTCCACCGGCCCCAGCGTGGGGACGAAGGTGTTGATCTGGACCTGGCGGTTGGTGATGTCGGGCACGGCGTCGATGGGCAGCAGGGTGACCTGCCAGGCGCCGATGGCCGCGACGACGAGGGCGAGGAAGGCCACGAGCCAACGGGCCTTCACGGAGAATTCCAGGATTTTGGCGATCATTCCTCTACCTCCGCTTTGCCCAGTTCGGCCTTCAGCAGGAAAGAATTGATCGTGGCGATGCGCTGCCCGGCCTTCAGGCCGCCCGACAGTTCCACCAGATCGCCGCTGCGCCGGGCCAGGGTCACCGGCTGCGCCGTGAACCCCTCCTTGGTGCGCAGGAAGACGACCTCGCGGCCGGCGATGGCCTGCACGGCGATGGTGGGAACGGTGACCCTGTCGCTCGCCGTCTCCTTGGCGGTGAACAGCGTGGCGCGGACATACTGGCCGGGCAGCAGTCCTTCCGCCGGCTGGTCGAGCGCCAGCAGCGCGGTGGCCTGCAGCGTCTCCCGGTTCACACCCGGCGTCAGCGACAGCACATGGGCGTCCAGGGTGCGCCCATCGCCTGTGGTGATGGTGGCCCGGTCTCCGCTGCGCAAGCGGCTGGCCGCGTCCGCCGGCACCGTCGCCTCGATCTGGGTGCGGGCGGGATCGGCCACGCGGAACAGTTCGGATTCCGCCTGGACATAGGCGCCCAGGCTGGCGGACACGATGGTGACCCGTCCGTCGATCGGGCTCACCACCTGGATGGAGCGGCCATCGGATGCCAGGCGGGCGGCGCCCGCCGAGGCGATGGCGCGGCGCAGTTCGGCCTCCGCCGCTTCGGCCTCGGCCTGGGCCGCCTCCAGGTCCTGGCGGGGGGAGACGCCCTGGTCGAACAGGGATTTCTCGCGGGCGGCCTGCTGCCGGGCCTGGGTCGCCTTTGCCTGGGCGGCGGCGCGGTCGGCGGCAAGGGTGGCAACCTCACGGCCCTCCACCTCGGCGACGACGTCACCGGCGCGCACGGCCTCGCCGATGCGCTTGTGGATGCGGGTGATGGTGCCCGGCGCGTGGGCGGTCAGCACTGCCAGGCCGTCGGGGGCCGCCGTGACGGTGGCCGTGGTGATGGTCTCCGCCTCGATGCCGCCGGCGGCGGCCGGCTGCACCTGGATCTCCGAGACCTTGATCTGCTCCTCGGTCATGGGCACGGACTGGCTTTCAGCCGGGGCGGCGGTCTTCGCGGCGGTGGGTGTTGCGGCGGGAGCGGCGGCAGGCGCCGGCGCGGTCATGCGGGCGACGCCGAAGCCGACGGCGGCGGCCAGCACCAGGCCCACGGCCGTGCCGGCCAAGTAGCCTATTCTGGGGGTGGACATGACTTAGTCTCCGAAAGGAATGCGGCCTTGGACGCGGGCCAAAGCCGTGATCGCGTCGACGCGGGCGAGTTGGGCGTCCACCTTGGTGGCGTTGGCGACGCCTAGGGCGTGCCGGGCGGTGAGGAGTTCGGACAGGGGGGCCTTGCCCCCTTCGTAGGCGATGCGCGTCAGGCGATAGGCTTCCTGCGCCGCCGCCAGCGACTGGTCGGCTGCGGCCAGGCGGTCCTGCGCCGCACGGGCCTGCAGCCGTGCCGACCGCACGCCGGCTTCCGCTTCGCGCCGCGCCGCCTCCAGCCGCGCTTCGGCCCCGGTGAGGGAGGCTTGGGCGGCGCTGATGTTGCCGCGGTTGCGGTCGAACAGGGGCAGCGGGATAGAGACGCCGGCGACGAAGGTGGTGGCGCGGTCGCCCTCCAGCCGGCGCACGCCGAGGGAGGCGGTGACGTCCGGGGTCGCCCGGGCGCGTTCCACCTCCAGCCGGCGAAACGCCGCTTCGCGATCCGCCACCGACGCCCGGTAGCCGGGGCTGGCCAATGGATCCCCGGTGGGGGGATCTTGCCGCCCATCACCGCCTGTCCTCGCGACGGCGGTGTCGAGCAGGCTGACGGGAAAGGCGGTATAGGGCTCGGGAGCCCCGGCCAGGACCGCCAGCCTGTCCAGCGCCGCGGCGCGGGCCGCCTTGGCCTGGCTGAGGTCCGCCCGCATGGACGTCAGCGTCGCCTGGGATTGGATG
This sequence comes from Nitrospirillum amazonense, assembly GCF_007828035.1. Classification (GTDB taxonomy): domain Bacteria; phylum Pseudomonadota; class Alphaproteobacteria; order Azospirillales; family Azospirillaceae; genus Nitrospirillum; species Nitrospirillum amazonense. The sequence continues at coordinate 8,189 of NZ_VITV01000014.1, forward strand.
GTACGGACGGTGGCTTCCCGCCCGGCGGCGACCAGGGCGCGGGCCGCCTGGTCATCCCGCTGCGCTTCCTCCAGCTCGTCCTCGGCCAGATCCACGCGGCGATCCGCCGCCTCGGCATCGGCATAGGCGAGCGCCAGGTCGCAGGCGTAGGCGATGCGCGTGGCGGCGAAGTGAGCCTGGCTGGCGTCGACATCGGCCTGTCCGGCCGCCTGGCGGGCGCCACGCTTGCCGCCCAGTTCCACCAGCTGGTTGAACTGCAGCGTGGTCTCCGCCTGGTCGAAGGCCCGGTAGTTCCGGGTGCCGGCCACGTTTTCCGTCAGGACGCTGACGGTGGGGTTGGGCAGCGTGCCCGCCTGGTCGGCCAGGCCTTCCGCCTGGGCGATCAGGGCTTTGGCCGCCAGCAGGCGGGGGGCGGTCACCTCCGCCTCACCCAGCAATTGGGCATAGGAGGGCGCCGGCGCGGCCAAGGCCGGCGCGAAAGGGGCCGTACCCACAAGTATCCATGTGGGTGCGGCCGCCACCAGCGCTGCAGTCAGCAGCCGCTGGCAGGGTGCGGTTCGCATTCAAGTCTCCGTGATCTGATAGGGAAAGGCGCGGAGGCCTGGTCCTTCAGACGCGCGGAGGGCGTTCTTCCATGGGGGGTGCGATGGAGGCCAGTTGCGCCTCCAGTGGCTGCGGCCAAGGGGCCGACACGAAGGCCGGCGGCTGCAGCTGGTTGTCGGCGGGCGGTACACCGACGGCGTGCATGATGGCGTGGGCGGCCGTCATGTCATGCTCATGGTCGCCTAATCCCTGGAAACCGGCATGGTCATGCCTGGCTACCGGGGCGTTCACTGCGGTCACCGTCATCTCGATGGCCGCGTCCTCGTCCGGCAGATCCGGATGGTCCAGATGCAGTTCCCCCAGCAAGGCCAGGGACAGCACCGCCACGACGCCGAGCGCCGCCTGCAGCCGCACCACGGCGGCGCGGCAGGCGCGGGCGACATCGCCCCAGGCTATGGTGAACGGTGGCTGCATGGGATGCGGGTTTCGGCCTTGCGGGAGGCGGTGAACGGGATGGTGGAGGGTATCATAGAGCCTTAGGGTGATCCTCAGGGCAAGGCATTCCATCCCTGCCAGCCGATATAAAGGCCGACCAGGATGATCAGGGCGCTGGAGGCATAGGGCGCCCGGCGCGCCAGGACGGCGAAGGTGCCGGAGAAGCGCTTGGCCGCGTGCCGCATGCCCAGGGCCGCGGCGGCGCCGACGCTCACCATGGTCAGGGCTAGGCCGATGCTGAAACACAGCACCAAGGCGACACCTAGGGTGACCTGCTTCAGTTGCAGGCACAGCACCAGCACGGTGATGGCGGCGGGACAGGGGATCAGGCCGCCGGTCAGGCCGAACAGGATGATCTGGCCCGTCGTCACCTGACGGTTGGCGAAGCGCCGCTGAATGTCGTTGGCGTGTTGCAACTCATGGGCGTCCTGGTAGCCGGTTAGCCCCAAATCCACGCCCGCCGTTTCAGGCGCGGGCTCGGTGAAGCGGAAGGCGTGCTGGTGCATGTGGCGGCCATGGCTGGCGCTGAGCAGGGCGGAGAATTCGTGCGGCTCCGGGATTTCCTCGGTCGATTCCCAATAATCGACCTTGTCCACCATGCCGAACCGCTGGCGGGCGCCATCCGGGCGAATGGTCTCAATCCATACCGCATCCTGCGGGGCCGCCGGCAGCACGCGGTCCCCCGCCAGGAAACGCACACGGAAGCGGGGCGGCACGCCGTCCTCGAACACCTCCACGTCGGCAATCACGCCGCGGCCGATCTCGGCGCTCTGCATTCCATGGCCAGCGTGGGCCCCGTGACCGTGGTGGTCATGGCCGTGATCGCCGTGGTCGTGATCGTGCCCGTGATCATGGGTATGGTCGTGGGCATCTTCCGCCACCTGGGCCTGGCGGGCGCGCCACAGCATCCATAGGGCGACGGCGATGATGATGACGGCGGAAGCGATCTGGAAATAGGGCTCCGTCGTCTCCGCGTTCCAGGTGCGGCCGAAATGCAGGCCCGCCAGCGCCACCATCCAGACCACCAGGGTATGGGAAACGGTGGCCGACAGGCCCAGCAGCACCGCCTGGGTGACGGTGCCCCGAATGGCGATGATGAAGGCCGCCATCATGGTCTTGGAATGCCCCGGTTCAAGCCCATGCAGGGCGCCCAGCAGGATGGCGCTGGGAATGAACAGCCAAGCGTTGCCGGCCCCTTGCTGGAGCAGGTCGGAAAGCGGGGTCATTTGGGGCTCACAGGTATTTGGTGATTTCGGCCATCTCGGCCAGGCGGTCCCGGGTTTCCTTCGGCAACGGCTCCACGGCTTCGTAGAGGTGATGCTCGATATGGTGCAGGACCAGGAAGGTCTTGGCCTTGTCCACGGCCTTGACCACCGCCTGCAGCTGTTGGGCGATCACCAGGGCGTCACGCCCTTCCTCCACCATCTCCACGATCTTGGAGAGATGGCCTTGGGCGCGCTTCAGGCGGTTCAGGACGTCTGGGTTGTTGGCGTGGCTCATGATGGCCATATCCTATCCCCCAGGGGGGGATGTAGCAACGAAAAGAATCGAGGCCGCGGGACTTCGCTTGGGAGCCCGCGAGCCTGTTAGGGTGTCGGACGGAACACCAGGATTGTGGCGTCACCACCGAACCATCCGGCGCGGGCGGCAACGAACAGCCGGTCGAGTTCGGGCACGAACAGCGACGTTCGTGCCCCCGACACGGTCCTGATCCGGTCGTGGTGGACCAGTCCTTCGGGCGTGCGGTCGATGACATCCACGGCGCCCTCGCCACAACTCACGTAGTAGCGGCTGCGCACGGCGTCGAAGAAAATATCGTCGGTGTCGCCGCAGGTGGGGATGCTGCCGGTGACCGCGCCGTCTGCCGTGCTCAGCTCGGTCAGGCGGGCGGGGTTGCGGTAGCCGATGGCGACCCGCCCGGCCGCCGCGTCCAACGCCATCGGAAAATTGGACCGCATCTCCGGCGGCGACCAGGCCGCCACCCTCTGGCCCGTCTTGCGATCCAGCACGTCGATCTGCCGGCGGTCCGGGACGTTGACGTAAAGGCGGCCGGTGGCGGCGTCATAGTGGAAGCCCTCTGGATGAGCGGGCAAGGCCACGTCCGCGATCTTGGCTGGGCGGGCCGGATCGATGACGGCGATGCCGCCAGCCCCATATCCGACCAGGACCTGCCCGGTGGTCGCATCGACCCGGACATTGTCGGCGTCCTCGCCCAGGTCGACGGTCCCGGCCTGCGCCAAGGTGGTCGCTGTGTATAGGCGCACGCTGCCGTCGCCGGCGTTGGCGACGACAATCAGGTCCCGGGCCGGCAGGTATCCGATCCCCTGGGGTTCCTTCAGGCCGGTGATCCGGCTTGAGCGTTTCCGGCTGGTGATGTCGATGCTGTCCACGGTGCCGTTGCCGAGTTCGGCCACGAACAGGCGGTCATGTGCCAAGTCTACCGCCATGTGATCGATCCGCCCGCCGACATCGGGCAGCGGGATCGTCGCTTCCAGCACCAAGGGAGGATCGCCCGCGCCGGCCGATCCGGTGAGCAGGATGAGCAGGGCCGCCAGGACGGGCCAGCCGGCGCGGGCAGAGGGCATCACGAGTGGGCGACCTTCATCTGCGCCAAGGCGTCATGTAGGCCCCTGGCCAGTTTGACCGCGTCGTCGTTAGCCCAGAAGTGCATGAAGAACAGCCGGGGCTCGTCATCCAGCATGTGGTTGTGCAGCGCCGTGATCTCGATGCCGTTGTCGCGCAGCGCCTTGATGACCGGATTGACCTCGGAGGCGATCAGCACGAAGTCGCCGGTGATGGCCGCCTTACCGGCGCCGGTGGGCTGAAAATTGATGGCGATGCCGGCACCCATGGACGGGGGGATTTCCATGCCGCCGGCTTTGGCGGCCTCCGCCCGGGGGATCGTTACCTGGTAGACGCCGCCATTGACCTTGCCCGTGTAGCCCAGCGCCTTATCCAGTGCGGCGGTGTCCAGGTCGATGGCAGCCGGGGCCGGTGCGGCCGCCGGCGCCGCCAGTGGCGTTTTGCTCTTGGCCAGAGCGTCGTGCAGCACCGTCGCCAGCTTGACCGCGTCGCCATGACCGTCGACATGCATGTAGAGCGTGGCGGGCTGGGCGCGCAGCAGGTGGTTGTGCAGGGCGGTGATCTGGATGCCGCCGTCCTCCAGTTCCTTCGCCACCGGGTTGACTTCGTCCTGGGTCAGCACCAGGTCGCCCATCACCATGGCCTGGCCCTGGGCGGTTTCCTTGAACGCGAGCCAGGAGCCCAGGGCCAGCGTGGGCTTTATGGCGACGCCGTCCAGGGTCACCGCAAGGTCGGTGCGCGGCAGGCCCACCTTGTAGACGCCGTCTGGCTGCACGGCGACGGCCTTGCCCAGCGCCTGGCCGACCGCCGTCCAGTCGGTGTCGGCTGCTATGCCCGGCGTCGCGGCGGCGGCCATGGCGGCGACCGCCATGGCGCGGAGAATGTGGGTATTCATACAGGATCGCTCCTTCAGTAAGGCCGGTTCACAGTGTTCGGCCGCTGTGTCCTGCCCACCGTCACGCGGCGGGCGCGGGCTGGGGAAGCCCGGCCTGGCGGATGGCCGGCGGCCAGTTGTGCTGCTCGCCCTGGCCGTCGCGGCACCAGGCGTAGAGGGCGTCGTAGACGGTCATACCGTGGCGCAGCATTTCGTGATCGTCCTGGAATAGCGCCGACAGCCCCAGCGACACGGCGACCAGACCAGCCGCCTGCGGCGCGAGGTCCAGCCGGGCCGTATCCGCCCCCCGGACGATCAAGGCCAGTTGCTGCAGGGCGGCGTTGCCAGCCAGGCCGTAACGGTCGAGGAAGGTGTCGAAGCTGCACCTTTCGCCCACGTGGCTAAGATCGGCGCCGGGCAAGTCGTAGGGGATGGCGCTTGTCTCCGCTGCCACCTGGAAAACCATGTCGGCGGGCACGTAAAGGAATTCCGGTTCTGGATCGATGAAGCGCGCAACCAGCCAGGGGCAGGCGATGCGATCGATCTTGGGGCGTTCACGCGTGATCCATTTCATGGCTGGAACTCCCTCGGCGGCGTCGGGGCGCCGGCATGCCTCGCCGCCGCGATACAGGCTTCGTCGGCGTTCGGGGAAAATGATACACATGTTGCACTGAGTCAATCTCAGCGATAAGGTGTATTAAGATCGACATATGACCCACCAGGATTGGGGGCCCCCTCATGCCCAGCTTCTTCAGCGAACTGTTCTCCGGTGATGAGAACCTGGGCGCCATCGGCTTGGTTGGGCTCGGTTTCTTCCTTGCCGTTCTGCTCCTGAAGCGCCTGTATGCCGGCGGCGTCCGCCGTTGGCGGCGGGCGGTGTGATGAAGGAATGAGGACGGGATGAACGACACCGGCATGACACGGGACGATTGGCTGCTGCTGGTCCATCAGCTGCCGGCCAAGCCGGCCTACCTGCGGGTCAAGGTCTGGCGGCGTCTTCAGGCCCTGGGCGCGGTGCCGATCAAGAACGCCGTTCACGTGTTGCCTTGCACCGAGGAGGCGCGGGAGGATTTCGCCTGGCTGATCCGGGAAATCCTGGAAGGCGGCGGCGAGGCCACCCTGTGCGAGGCGCGCTTCATCGACGGGTTGGCCGATGCGGATGTGCGCGGCCTGTTCGACCAGGCGCGGGACGAGGACTACGCCACCGTCGCGGCGGAGGCCCGTGCCTTGCTGGAAGGGGTGCAGGCCGATCCCGCGAAGATGGATGAGGCCCGTGCCGGGGCGGTTCGCCTGCGGACACGCCTGAACCAGATCGCCGCCATCGACTTCTTCGGCGCCCACGGGCGTGCGGCGGCGTCGGGTGTGCTCGACCTCCTGGAGACCACGACACGCGAGCGGAACGAGATGCCAGCCAATGAACCGGTCCAGGCCCCCCTGGACAGCTACAAGGGGCTACGGTGGATCACGCGCCAGGGTATCCATGTGGACCGCATCGCCACGGCTTGGCTGGTGCGGCGCTTCATCGATGCCGGGGCGGTGTTCACCTTCGTGCCGTCACGCTCGGTGGAGGCGGTCTCCGGCGCCGTGCGCTTCGACATGATGGACGGCGAGGTCACGCATGAGGGTGACCGCTGCACCTTCGAGGTGCTGCTGGGCCGCATCGGCCTGGCTGATCCCGCCCTCCAGGCCGTCGCCGAGATCATCCATGACATCGACCTGAAGGATGGCAAGTTCGGCCGGGCGGAGGCCGACGGCATCCGGGTGCTGATCGCCGGCATCTGCATGGGCACCAAGGACGACGAGGAACGCCTGGCCCGGGGTATGGCCGTGTTCGACGACCTGCTGGGCTTTTTCCGCAAGAAGGGAAACTGATGCCATGACCGATACGGTCCTCCGCCCTTCCGCCGAGGCTCCCGCCCACGGCATCTCCTTCGGGGAGGCCGCCCGCGTCTGGGCCCGGGTGGCGGCGCTCAGCTTCGGCGGGCCCGCCGGGCAGATCGCGGTGATGCACCGCATCGTGGTGGAGGAGAAGCGCTGGATCGGGGAGGAGCGGTTCCTGCACGCCCTGAACTACTGCATGCTGCTGCCCGGGCCGGAGGCGCAGCAACTGGCGGTCTACATCGGCTGGCTGCTGCACAAGACGCGGGGCGGCCTGGTCGCCGGCACCCTGTTCGTGCTGCCGGGCTTTCTCTCCATCCTGGCGCTAAGCTGGGTCTATGTCCTGCTGGGCTCGGTCGACGCCGTGGCCGGCCTGTTCTTCGGCCTGAAGTCGGCCGTGCTGGCCGTGGTGCTGCAGGCGGTGGTGCGCGTGAGCTCCCGCGCCCTGAAGAACCGGGCCATGGTGGTGCTGGCCGCAGTCGCGTTCGTGGCCATCTTCGTGGCGCAGGTGCCGTTCCCCCTCATCGTGCTGGGGGCCGGGCTCATCGGCTTCGCCGGCGGCAAGGTGGGGCACCCGGCCTTCAAGGGGGGCAAGGGACATGGGGCCGCTGGTGGCGAGGCGGTGCCGGACCGGGGGACGGCGCTGGGTGAGGAGATGCCGGCCCACGCCCATCCGTCCCTGTCCTGGTCCCTGATGATTTCCGGCGCCTGCCTGGCCCTGTGGCTCATTCCGGTCGCATTGCTGCTCCTGCTGCTGGGCCCGGACGATGTGTTCAGCCGCATCGGCGTGTTCTTCTCGCAGATGGCCGTCGTCACCTTCGGCGGCGCCTACGCGGTGCTGGCCTACGTCGCCCAGCAGGCGGTGGACACCTATCACTGGCTGGCGCCGGGAGAGATGCTGGACGGCCTGGGCATGGCGGAAACGACGCCCGGCCCCCTGATCATGGTGCTGGAGTTCGTGGGCTTCCTGGCCGCGTTCCGGTCGCCGGGCGCCCTGCCGCCGCTGCTGGCCGGCACGCTGGCGGCGGTGCTGACCACCTGGGTGACCTTCGTGCCCTGCTTCCTGTGGATTTTCCTGGGTGCGCCCTTCATCGAGAAACTGCGTGGCAACCGTGCCGGCTCCGCCACCCTGACGGCGATCACCGCCGCCGTGGTGGGGGTGATCCTCAACCTCGCCGTCTGGTTCGCCCTGCACGCCCTGTTCCGGGAGGTGGCGGATGTCCAGGCGCTGGGCCTGGTGCTGGAGATCCCGGTGCTGGCCAGCGTGAACGTCGTCGCCCTGCTGCTGACCACGGCGGCCATCGTCGCCGTGTTCCGCTTCAAGGTCGGGATGATCCCGGTGCTGGCCGCCTGTTCCCTGGCCGGCCTGGCGCTGCGTCTGGCCGGCGTCGCCTGACCGGCCTCAGGTCTTCGAGTGCTCGTGCGTGTGCCGGTGGTGCAGGTCCGGATAGTGCGGATGCCGGTGCACCATGGGCGCATGGCGGTGGACGTGGGAATGGGGCTCGCTCACCGAGACGCCCGGCCCGTGATCATGCTGGTGATGTTCGTCGTGCACGTGGACGTGCTCATGTTCCATCTCCTCATGCGCGTGTTCATGGTCATGGTGCTCGACCAAGTGCAGGTAGAGCCCGATGCCCATCAGGACGGCCGCCGCCAGCAGGCGATAGGTCAGCGGTTCGCTGAACAGGATGATGGCCAGGATGGCGCCGATGAACGGGGCCATGGAGAAATAGGCGCCGGTCCGCGCCGTGCCCAGGTGGCGCAGGCCCAGGACGAACAGGACCAGGCTGAGGCCGTAGCCGAAGAAGCCGACCACGGCCGCTCCGCCGATGACTGCCAGGGACGGCAGGGTGGCGCCTTGCGACAGGGCCAAGGCCAGGTTGACCGATCCAGCCACCAGCCCCTTGGTCATGGCGATCTGCACCGGGTCTGCCGAACTGAGCTTGCGGGTCAGGTTGTTGTCCACCCCCCAGGCCAAGCAGGCCCCGGCAACGGCCAGGGCGCCCCAGCCCACGCCCTCCGGCCCGCCCTGCCAAGACAGCAGCAGCGCCCCTACCAGAATCGCCAGTGCGCCCAGCAGCAGGCGTCGGTCGACGTTCTCATGAAAGGCCAGCCAGGCGATGCCCATGGTGGCCAGGCCTTCCAGGTTCAGCAGCAGGGCGGCGCTGGAGGCGGGGGTACGGGTCAGGCCCACCATCAGCAGCACGGGGCCGATCACACCACCGGCCAGCACGACGGCGCCCAGCCACGGCAGGTCGCTCCGGCGCAGGGGGGCCTCCGGCGCCTCGATGCCCAGGAAGCGCCGCGCCAGATGCACAATGCCCAGCCCCAGGCCGGACCCCAGATACAGCAGGCCCGCCAGCAGCCAGGGATCGGAGTGCCCCAGCAGAAGCTTGGCCAGCGGCGTGCTGGCGCCGAACAGCGCAGCCGAGGTCAGGGCGAGCGGAACGCCCGGCCAGGCGGCGGATCGATGAAGGGCCATGGCCCTTACTCCCAAGCGGGTTACGCGGACAGCAGGTGTTCAGCCAATGCCACGTGCAACCTAACCCCGGTCGCCATGATGTCGTCGTTAAAATCGTATTGCGGATGGTGCAGAGGGGCGGATCCGCTCTCCCGCCCCTGACCCAGCCAGAGATAGGCACCCTTGCACGCCTGCAGCATGAAGGCGAAGTCCTCGGAGGTGAAGGCCGGTTCAGGCGCCAGGATGACTTGGGGGCAGACGCTCGCGGCCACGGCCAATGCCTCCGCCGCGGCATCGGCATCGTTGATGGTGGCAGGATAATAGCGGTCATAGATGACCGTAACCCGCGTGCCGCTGGCGATGGCCACGCCCTCCGCCACTTGGCGCAGGGCCGCCTCGATCCGGTCCTGTACGGCTGGATCGAAGCTGCGCACCGTGCCGACGACCGTGACCGTGGCGGGCAGGACGTTATGCGCATGGCCGCCGTTGATCTGGGTGACCGACAGCACAGCATTGGCCATGGGCGGGATGCGGCGGGCGATGATGGTGTTCAACTGGCCCACCAGGTCGCTGGCCGCCAGGATCGCATCGGGTGTCTGGTGGGGCAGGGCGGCGTGGCCACCGCGCCCTTCCAGGCGGATCTCGAACTTGTCGGCGGCGGCCATGATGGGCCCTGGCCGCGTGGCCGCGGTGCCGGCGGGAAGGTCCGGCCAGTTATGCAGGGCGAAGACGCGATCGCAGGGGAAACGCTGGAACAATCCGTCCTGCACCATGGCCCGCGCGCCGCCCTGGCCTTCCTCGGCCGGCTGGAAAATGAAGTGGACGGTACCGTCGAAGCGGCGGGTACCCGCCAGGTGGCGGGCGGCGCCCAGCAGCATGGAGACATGACCGTCGTGCCCGCAGCCATGGAAGGCGCCGGTATGGCGGCTTTGATAGGGCAGGCCAGTCTGCTCATGGATGGGCAAGGCGTCCATGTCGGCCCGCAGACCGACGCGGCGGTCTGACCCACCGGCCTTGAGCACGCCCACCACGCCGGTGCCGCCGATACCGGTGTGGACCTCCATGCCTAGGTCTTCCAGCGCCGCCGCGATGCGGGCGGCCGTGCGGTGCTCGGCGAAGCCCAGTTCGGGATGGGCATGCAGATCGCGCCGGAAGGCGATCAGCGGTTCAATGAGATCGTCGATTTCCGGCATGGCGTTTCTCCGGCGGCGGCTATCCCCCATGGCCGGCTATTCGCGCTCGAACAGGCCCTGGATGGGGTAGTGTTGTTTGATGAAGGGGGTCTTTATGACGATGTAGCTGAAGTATTTTTCAATGCCGAAATCACCCTCCAACATGCCTTCGATGATGGACTGGTAATGAGTGACGCCGGTGGTGATGAACTTCAGCAGGTAGTCGTAGCCGCCGCTGACCAGGTGGCATTCCACGATCTCGTCAATCTTGCGGATCTTGGATTCGAAGCGGGAGAAGTCGCCGCTGCGATGCTCCGACAACGTCACCTCGGTGAAAACCGTCATGAAGTCGCCCAGCTTCTGATAATTGATCTGGGCCCCGTAACCCGTGATGTACCCGGCCTTTTCCAGCCGCTTCACCCGCGCCAGACAGGGGCTGGGCGACAACCCCACGGCGTCGGCCAGCTCCACATTGGTGATGCGGCCGCTCTGCTGAAGCTGCACCAGGATGTTCAGGTCGATACGGTCTAGTTTGGGGCCGAGCGTCATGTTCCGATGGGATCTCCTGTCCCGGGCAATGGAAATTACTCAGCCCTGACGCCAACCGGGCGCGGCCGGGCCTACCATCAGCTTACACCGTTCGGGGGCCCAATTGCCCGCCAACTATTTATCATGAAAGCACCGCCCGGACGTCCGGCTGGTCAAGTATCCCGTCGAGTGTCCGCCGTATACGCGCAAAAATCAGATCCATTTCATCTTCCGTGCAGCACAAGGCCGGGGCCAGCCCCAGTATCCCGTCACCGAACGCGCGGAAAATGACACCGTTGCGATAGCCTTCGGCGAACAGCCGGTCGGGAATTTTCAGTGCCGCGTCGAATCTCGTTTTGGATGTCTTGTCGGTGACCAATTCAATTGCGCCCAGAAGGCCTTGGCCACGTACGTCGCCAACCAGGGGATGATCGGCCAGACCGTCCAGCCCGGCCTTGAACCGCCCGGCCACATGCTGGCCATTGGCCAGGATGCCGCCCTCGGTGTAGAGGCGCAGGACTTCCAGCCCGATGGCGGCGCTGACCGGATGGCCGGAGTAGGTGTAGCCGTGGCCGATGGGTAGGTCGGGCGCCGCCCCGTCGGCGATGCCCTGGTACACGGCATCCGACATCAGGACCGCGCCCATGGGTGCGTAGCCGGCCGTCAGGCCCTTGGCCACGGTCATCAGGTCGGGGCTGACGTCCTCATGCTCGCAGGCGAACATCGGGCCGGTGCGACCGAAGCCGGTGATGACCTCATCCGCCACGAACAGGATGCCCAACTCGGCGCAGGTGTCGCGCATGGCTTTCAGCCAGCCCTTGGGCGGCACGATGACGCCACCCGATCCTTGGATGGGTTCGCAGAAGAAGGCCGCCACGGTGTCCGCGCCCAACTCGGCCACCTTGGCGCGCAGGTCGGCCACGGACCGTGCGATCACCGCCGTCGGTTCCTCGCCCACCGGGCTGCGATAAGGATAGGGGGACGGTATGTGATGCTGCCAGCGCAACGGGACGTCGAAGTTGCGGTGGAAGTTGGCCAGCGCCGTCAGGCCTGAACTCATGGCGGAAGAGCCGTGATAGCCCCGCTCCAGGGCGATGAACTGCTTCTTCTCCGGTTTGCCCAGGGCGTTGAAATAATGGATGACGTAGCGGATGGCGCTGTCCACCGCGTCCGACCCGCCCAGGGTGAAATAGACGTGGGTCAGCGACGGCGGCGCCAGTTCCACCAGGCGCTGGGCCAGGCGCACCGCCGGCTCCGACCCGAAGTGGAAATAGCCGGTGGCGTAGGGTAGGCGGCGGATCTGCTCGGCCGCGACCTCGGCGATGCTCTCCTGTCCATAGCCGACATTGACGCACCACAGGCCGGCGAAGGCGTCCAGCAGTTCGCGGCCGTCCATGTCGGTCACGTACATGCCCCGGCCGCTTCGCAGAAGGGTGGCCCCACGTGCCTCATGGCCACGGAAGGAGGTGACGGGATGGATCAGATAGTCGCGATCGACATCCACGAGGGAACGGTTGCGCTTCAGCATCGGCCTCTGGCTCGTCAGGGGGTCCATGAGGGGAAGCCTAGCCGACGCCGGGTGGTGGTATGCGCCGTGTTGGCGGTCTGGGGGATGCGCCGCGACCCTTCTCGCGGGTCGCGGCAGCACAAAATGCCGCGTCAGCGCAGCGCCTCGGCGATGGCCTTGCCGCACTCCCCGGTGCCGGCCTTGCCCTTCAGGTCGGCGGTGCGCAGGCCGGGTTCCTTCAACACCGTTTCGATGGCGGCCATGATGGCCTTGGCGGCGTCGGTTTCCCCCAGATGCTCCAGCATCATGGCGGCCGACCATATCTGGCCCACGGGATTGGCTATGCCCTTGCCCGCGATGTCGGGGGCGGAGCCATGCACCGGCTCGAACAGCGAGGGGTGGACGCCGTCCGGATTGATGTTGCCCGATGGCGCCACGCCGATGGTGCCGGTGCAGGCGGGCCCGAGGTCCGACAGGATGTCGCCAAACAGGTTGGATGCCACCACCACGTCGAAACGGTCGGGGTTCAGCACGAACTGCGCCGTCAGGATGTCGATGTGGTACTTGTCCCAGCGCACGTCGGGATAGTGGGCCGCCATCGCCTCCACCCGCTGGTCCCAGAAGGGCATGGTGATGGCGATGCCGTTGGACTTGGTGGCGGAGGTCAGGTGCCGGTTGGGGCGGCGGTTGGCCAGGTCGAAGGCGTAGCGCAGCACGCGGTCGACGCCGAAGCGGGTCATGACCGTCTCCTGGATCACGACCTCGCGCTCCGTGCCGGCGAACATATGGCCGCCGACGGAGGAATACTCGCCCTCGGTGTTTTCCCGCACGATCCAGAAATCGATACTGCCAGGCTCACGACCCGACAGGGGCGAGGGCACGCCGGGCAGCAGGCGGGCGGGACGCAGGTTGACGTACTGGTCGTATTCCCGGCGGAACTGCAGCAGCGATCCCCAAAGGGAGACATGGTCCGGCACCGTTTCCGGCCAGCCGACGGCGCCGAAGAAAAGGGCGTCGGGCGTGCCGATGCGCTCCTTCCAATCCTCCGGCATCATGCGGCCGTGCCGGGCGTAGTAATCGCAGGAGGCGAAGTCGTGCCAGCGCTGCTCCAGCGTGAAGCCGTACAGGCTGGCCGCCCGTTCCAGCACGCGGATGCCCTCCGGCACCACTTCCTTGCCGATGCCGTCACCGGGGATGACGGCGATGGCGTAGCTGCGCTCGGTCTTGGTCATGACAGGGCTCCCAGCTTGAGGCCGCCGATGTGGAAGGCCTTGTGCTCAAGGTACTCTTCAATGCCCGCCTGGCCACCCTCGCGACCCAGGCCGGACTGCTTGACGCCGCCGAAGGGCGACATCTCCATGGCGATGGATCCGGTGTTCAGCGCCACCATGCCGGCCTCCAGCCGTTCGGACACGCGGAAGGCCCGGTGTAGGTCGTTGGTATAGAAATAGCTGGCCAGGCCATAGGGCGTGGCGTTGGCCAGGGCGACCGCCTCATCCTCGCCGTGGAACCGGAACAACGGCGCTACGGGCCCGAAGGTTTCCTCGTGCGCCAGGCGCATGTCCGGTGTGGCGCCCGTCAGCACCACCGGGGCCGCGAACCGGCTGATGTCACCGTCGTTGTCGGCCTGGGCGGCGACGCGGGCGCCGTGGGCCAGGGCGTCCTCGACATGGTCGCGCACTTTGCGCACGGCGGCGGCGTTGATCAGGGGGCCGATGGTGGTGCCGGCGGCCATGCCGGGCCCCACGCGCAGGGCCGTGACCGCCCGGCCCAGTCGTTCGGCAAAGGCGTCATGGATGCCGGCCTGCACCAGGATGCGGTTGGGGCATACGCAGGTCTGGCCGGCATTGCGGAACTTGGCGGCCATGGCGCCGGCCACGGCCTGGTCCAGGTCGGCGTCGTCGAAGACGATAAGGGGCGCGTTGCCGCCCAGCTCCAGGCTCAGGCGCTTCACCGTGTCGGCACATTGCCGCATCAGCAGGGCGCCGACACGGGTGGACCCGGTGAAGGATAGCTTGCGTACCAGCGGGTTCGCCGTCAGCTCCCGACCGATGGCGTCCGGCATGCCGGTGACGACGTTCAGCACGCCAGCCGGAACGCCCGCCCGTTCGGCGAGCACGGCCAGCGCCAGGGCGGTGAAGGGCGTCAGGTCGGACGGCTTGATCACCACGGTGCAGCCGGCCGCCAGGGCCGGCGCGCATTTGCGGGTGATCATAGCAGCGGGGAAGTTCCAGGGGGTGATGATGGCGCAGACGCCAACCGCCTCCTTGCGCACCAGGATGCGGCGGTCAGCTTCCGGCGCCGGAACTTCATAGCCCTGAACCCGCCGGCCTTCCTCCGCGAACCACCTCACGAAGGAGGCGGCGTAGCGCACCTCACCGGCCGCTTCGGCCAGGGGCTTGCCCTGCTCCGCCGTCATGATGCGGGCCAAGTCGTCGACATGTTCCAGGATCAGCGCGTGCCAACGCGCCAGAATATCGCAGCGCTGTCCGGCGGTGCGGGCGCGCCAGGGTCCGTGCGCCGCCGCCGCCGCGTCGATGGCGGCGCGGGTGTCGTCCTCATTGCAATCGGGCGCCGTGCCCAGGGGCCGGCCGGTCGCGGGATCGGTGACGGTGATGGTTCGGTCGGTGGACGACGGGCGCCAGGCGCCGCCAATGAAGGCCAGGCCCGGCAGCAGCGCCGGGTCCTTCAGGTCAAGCATGGTCATGGGAAGCCCTCTTGGGGTGGGGCGCTGTCAGCCGAGCGCCTGGCTGGCCAGCGCGAAGGTGTGCACGTCCACGTCCGGCGGGGCCAGGGGCCCGCGCGCCATGCGGGTCACCCGGCCGACACAGGGCAGGCCCAGGTCGTCCAGCCAGGCGGCCAGGTCGTCGTCGCCCGGGATGTCGACGCGGGAGAACATGCCGGCGTTGGATCCCAGCCAGTGGGAGATCAGGGTCTTGGCCCCCTCCGCATCCGGGGCCACCACCGGGCCGATGACGTAGCCGCGGCCGAAGCGGCGGAACAGGGCGAAGCCGATCGCCCGGCTGTCCCGGTCCAGCACCACCCCGTGGGCGGCCTTGCGCAGCTCCGCGAACAGGCTGGCGCGGTCCATGCCGCAGGCCCGGCGATCCAGGGCGACGATGGCGTCATGGTCGCTGCTACTCAGCGGCCGCACCCGCTCATTCGGGCGCAGGCTGGGGATGGGGACGGAAAACGCCGCCCCCTGGTGCTGCCGGATCTCACCAAAGGCGGTGAAGCCCAGGCGGGTGTAGAGGGGCAGGCCCTCGGTCGTGGCGTTCAGCACGATGGTGCGATCGCCCAGCCGCGCCATCATCGCGTCCATCAATTGGCGGCCGATACCCGCACCTTGCTTTTCCCCGGCGACGATGACCATGCCCAGCGTGGCGACCTCGGGGCCGTAGGGCCAGCCCATGATGGTGCCGACGATGGCCCCGTTCTCCTCCACCACGATGCCCATGCCGGCCCGTAGCATGAAATCCCAATCCTCAATTCGATGCGGCCATTGCAGCTTGCGGGAAAGCGCATGCGCTTGGGGCAGGTCATCCGCCGTCATGTCCCGCAGTTTCACCAGGAGATCGGTACGTCTTTCCATCGGCCATCTTCTCGTTGGCTTCCCCGGGGAATCCCGGTGCGTTCTTGGCGGTCGATGTCGGCATGATATGCCGAAGGATGCGGTCGACCCTGTCAATCGTGCACAGACTATAAGGGCGGCGGCGGAGCATTCGATGCCGCCTTGCGCGTCAAATCAGAAGATTATGGCGCGCGCGGTTCGATCCGATCCCGCCAAATGCCGGCATTGGCACCCCTGTCACGGGCTGACGGCCGATTGGCGGCCGCGTTGGAGATGCTGCAACGCCTGCCCGTCATGGTGGCACAGCAGTTCGTTGCCACCACCCAGAACGATACGGGGCGGGGGCAGGCGGTCGCACAAGCCCTCAACCCGGGCGGCGCATCGCGGCAGGAAGCGGCACAGATTCGCACTCTGGGCGGTGGCCAGGGGCGGCGGAGTCGCCGCCATTTCCTTCTCCTCCAGCCAGCCCCGGCGCATTTCCGGAACCGACCCGATCAGCAAATCGGTGTAGGGGTGGACGGGAGCGTCGCCGAAGCCGTTGCGCGGCCCCATCTCCACCTTCTGGCCGGCGTACAGCACCGCGATGTCGTCGCAGATGGCGCGGACGGTGGAGATGTCGTGGCTGATGAACAGGTAGGACAGGTCCAGTTCACGCCGCAGCTCGGCCAGCAAATCCAGGATGGCGGCGCCGACCACTGTGTCCAGCGCCGACGTCACCTCGTCGCACAGGATAAGGTGGGGATCGGCCGCCAGGGCCCTGGCCAGGTTCACGCGCTGCTTTTGGCCGCCGGACAGCTCGCCACAGTGCCGGTCGGCAAGACCTGCGGGCAGTTGGGTCAGGTCCAGCAGTTCGGCCACACGGCGGTTCCGCGCCCGGCCGTCCATGCCATGATAGAAGGCCAGGGGCCGGCCCAGGATGCGGGACACGGTATGGGCGGGGTTCAGCGCGGTATCCGCGTTCTGGAAGACCAGTTGGATGCGCTGGAACTGTTCCCGGGTTCGGCCCGACAATGTGGGGGCCAGGGGTTGTCCCTGGAACAGCACTTGACCGCTGGCGGGCGCCACCAGGCCGGCGATGACCCGGGCCAGCGTGGACTTTCCGGAACCGGATTCGCCAATGACACCCAGCGTCGTGCCCTTGGTGATGGATAGGGTGACGTCGCGCAGGACCGGGATCTTGGGCACGCCCGCTTCCACCCGGCCATAGCCCGCCGTCAGGCCGCGTACCTCCAGAAGCGGGGGCGCCTGCTGGGGGGCGGGGCGGTGGGGCCTGGCCTGCGTCGAGGGACGTGCCGCCGCCATGAGGGTGCGGGTATAGATGTCGGCGGGTTTCTCCAGCACCTGGCTGGCGTCACCGGCCTCGCGCACCCGACCCCGTTGCAGCACCACGATGCGGTCCGCGACCTGCGCCACGACTGCCAGATCGTGCGAAACGTACAGCGCCGTGGCGCCCTGTTGGCGCACCACCCGCTTGAAGGCGCGCAGCACGTCGATTTGGGTGGTGACGTCCAGGGCGGTGGTCGGTTCGTCCAGGATCACCAGCTCCGGATCCGTCATCAGGGCCATTGCGGCCATCAGCCGCTGCAATTGCCCGCCCGACAGCTGGTGGACATAGCGCCCGCCGATGGCTTCCGGCTCGGGCAGGGCCAGGGCGCGGAACAGGCCCATGGCCTTGGCCTCGGCCGCCGGCCGGGATATCAGGCCGCGCCCCACCGCCGCCTCCACCACCTGGTCCATGATGGTGCGCGACGGGTTGAAGGCGGAAGCGGCGCTTTGCGCCACATAGGCGATCCGGTTGCCGCGCACGGTGCGCAACTGCGACGCGTCCAGGGTCAAGATTTCCGTGTCGCCCACCCGCACGCCTCCGCCCGCGAGGCGGCAGCCCCCCCTGGCATAGCCCATCAAGGCCAGGGCGATGCTGGTCTTGCCCGACCCGGATTCCCCAATCAGCGCCAGCACCTGCCCCTTGGGGATGGTGAAGTCCACATCGTTGACGATGGGCGTTTCCTGGCCGCCAGCGGCTGGCGCGGTAATCCGCAGGCCTGAAACCTGGACATGATCCTGCGCGGCGCCCATCTCAACGCCCCCCAGTAATGCGCCGGCCGCGCCCCGGCAGGGCGTCGATCAGCAGGTTGACGCCGATGGTCAGCGTGGCGATGGCCATGGCCGGCGCCAGGATGGCCAGAGCGCCGTCGCCCAGGCCGGAGATATTCTCCCGGACCAGTGAGCCCAAGTCGGCGTTGGGCGGCTGCACGCCCAGGCCCAGGAAGCTCAAGCCTGAGAGCAGCAGTACAATGAAAACGAAGCGCAGGCCGAAATCCGCCAGTACGGGATGGATCATGTTGGGCATGATTTCCGCGGCGGCGATGTACAGCCGGCCCTCGCCTCGGGCGTAGGCCACCTGCACGTAGTCCATCTGATTTAGATTGATGGCCAAGGCCCGGGCGATACGGAAGGCCCCCGGGGTGTAGGTTGCCGCCGCGATCAGCAGCAGCAAGGTCAGGGACGACCCGAAGGCGGCGACCAGCACCAGGGCGAACACCTTGCTGGGAATGGATATCAGAGTGTCCATGAAACGGCTGATCACCTCATCGACCCAACGGGGGCAGACGGTGGCGGTCAACGCCAAGCCGGCGCCGGTCGCGCTGGCCAGCAAGGCGGAGGCCAGGGCCAGGCCGACCGTGTATTGGGCCCCGGAAAGCAGGCGGCTCAGCACGTCGCGGCCCAGATAGTCACTGCCCAGCCAGTGCTGGGCGCTCATGCTGTCGAAAACCTCCGGCGAGACGAAGGCGCCCACGTCATAGGGGGCCAGCAGGGGCCCGGCGGCGCCCAGGACCAGCCACAGGACGACCAGCGCCAAGCCCACCCGCCCCGATGTGGGCAGACCGGACAACCAGTGCCGAACCCGGCTCGCGGCTGTGGACGCCGGTTTCAACATGCTTTCCTCGCGCAAGGGGACGGTGGGGGTCATTGGCCGCGCAGCCTCGGGTTGGCCAGAATGGCGCAGACGTCGGCCGCCAGCATCAGCAACAGGTAGGCCACGCAGAAGATCATGGCGCATGCCTGCAGCAGGGGCATGTCACGGCTTGTGACGGCGTTGACCATCAGGCTGGCGATGCCGGGATAATTGAAGATCGTCTCGACGATGACGGCACCACCCAGCAGGTAGGATAGGCTGAGCGCCATGGCGTTGACGATGGGGGCCACGGCGTTGGGCAGCACATGGACCAGCACGACGCGCGAGGGGGACAACCCCTTCAACAGCGCCATCTCCACATAAGGACGGCTCAACTGGTCGATGACGGCCGCGCGGGTCATGCGCGCCATCTGCGCCACGGTCACGCAGGCCAGGGTCATCACCGGCATGGCATATCCGCGCAGCATCTCCGCCCAGCCAATTCCCTCGCGCACCACGGTGATGGACGGCAGCCACCGCAGTGTGACGGAAAAGACCAGGACGGCGATGGTCGCCACCAGGAATTCCGGCACCGCCACCATGCCCAGGGTCATCAGGTTCAAGGCCCGGTCCAGTCCCGTGTCGCGGTAAAGGGCCGACAGGATGCCAATGGCCAGGGCCAGCGGAATGGCGACGGCGGCGGTGAGGCCGGCCAGCGTCAGTGAATTGGGCAGGCGTCCGGCGATGACCTGGCCGACCGGCATGTTCGCCACCAGCGACTGGCCGGGATCGCCCTTGATCATGCCGCCCAGCCAGCGCACATAGCGCAGGTGTGCCGGCTGGTCCAGACCCATCTGGTGGCGCAGGGCGGCCACGGCCTCCGGCGTGGCGCTTTGTCCCAGCGTCTCTTCCGCGGCGTCGCCGGGCAGCAGCGCGCTTATGGTGAAGACCACCAGGGACACCAACAGCAAGGTCAGCAGCGCCGATCCCAGCCTGCGCAGGATCAGGCGACCGGCCGCGGCGATGCCGCTGCGATTTCTTGGGGAGCCATGGGCCACGGGTCAGCCCTCCCACCAGACATGTTCTGCGAAGGAATAGCCCATAAGACCGCCGATGGGGATGGAGCCCAGCCCTTTCAAGCGCTGGTCATATCCGTCCAGCGAACTGATGAAGACCGGAATGCCGACGCCGCAATGGTCATGCACCAGTACCTGCATGTCGCCGTACATCTGGCGCCGGCGCGCCTCGTCCCGTTCGCCACGCGCCGCTAGCAGCAATTGGTCGAACTGCTCATTCCGCCAGCCGGATTCGTTCCACGGCGCGTCCGACTTGTAGAACAGGCTGAACAGCATGTCCGCCGTGGGCCGCGGGTTGGTATTGCCGAAGCCCAGCGGGTGCTTCATCCAGTGGGTAGACCAGTAGCCGTCGGCCGGCACCCGGTTAACCGCCAGGTGCAGCCCCGCTTGGGCTGCGAATTCCTGCAGCATCGAGGCCATGTCCACCGATCCATCGGCGGCCGGCGAGGCGTAGACAGGCAGCCGCGCCCCCGCCAGGCCCGCCTTGCGCAGATGGAAGCCGGCGCGATCCGGGTCGTAGGGCCGCTGTGGCAGATCGGCCAGGTAATAGGGACTGCCGGGCGGGATTGGCTGGTCGTTGGCGATGGTGGCGTAGTTGCGGTACAGCGTGCGGCGGACGAGTTCGCGGTTGAACAGGAACTTCATGGCCAGCACGAAATCCGGATCCCGTGTGGGCAGGGCGTCCTGCCGCATGATCAGATTGGTGTACAGGCCGGATTTGGTTTCCAGCACGCGGTGGCCGAGCGACGCCTCGATACGGCGGGCGGAGCGGGGGTTCACCGCGTTGACCAGGTGGACATCGCCTGACAGTAGGGCGTTGACGCGCGACACCTCATCCGGAATGCCGAGCAGCTCGATCCCGTCCAAATAAGGTCTGCCCTCGACCCAGTAGTTTTCGTTGCGCGCGGCGATGGTCGCGATGCCGGGTTGGAAGGAGGTGCAGCGATAGGGCCCGGTGCCGATGGCCTGGCGAAAGTCGGCGGTGCCGTCCTGCACGATCAGGAAGTGCGAGTCCGCCAGGATGGCCGGCAGGTCGGCGTTGGGGCCGGTCAGTTCGATCGTCACCTCGTTGGAGCCGGAGACGGTGACGCGCCTGAACTGGTCCGCGATGGTCCTGACCTTCGATGCTGTGGCCGGGTCCTGGTGCCGCATCAGGGAATAGACCACGTCCTGCGGTGACAGCGGCTTGCCATCATGAAAAGTCACGCCCGTGCGCAGGACGGCCCGCCATAGGATCCGGTCGTCGCTTTCCAGCGTCTCCGCCAGGGCGGGTTCCGCTGACAGGTCCGCGCGGTATCGCGTCAGGCCGCTGTAGAACATGTAGTGGCGGGCGTAGTCGGTTGACAGGGCGCCCTTGGCCGGATCTAGCGTATCGGCCGTGGAGCTGGACATGCCGGCCACGCGGATGCGGCCACCTCGCTGGGGCAGCGCCGGGTCCTGACCGGCCCCGAACGCCGGTCCGCCCGCCGTCAGACCCGCTGCCAGCATCCCGCCCATGAGGTGCCGCCGCGTGATCAGGGATGTGGTCGCACGGGCCGTCAATGCAGGATGTCCTGGACGCGGTAATAGGCGCCCACCAGCGGAAGGAACCAGGGCTTGCCGAGGTGCCCCGGGATGCTGGGCCAATCCAGGTCCGCCCAGGGGTTGGCCTGGGGCCGGCCCATCATCACCTCGGCCATGCGCTCCCCCATGTAGGTCGCCATCTGCACGCCATGGCCGCTGTAGCCCATCGAGTAATACAGGCCGTCATGCTGGCCGGCGCGGGGCAGGCGGTCGGCGGTCAGGTCGACCATGCCGCCCCAGCAATAGTCGATGCGCGTTCCCGCCAGTTCGGGGAAGGTCTGGCCCAGCGTCGCCTCCAGGATGCGCCCGCTCTTGAGGTCGGACAGGGGATTGGAAACGGCGAACCGCGCCCGCCCGCCGAAGACCAGGCGGTTGTCGGTGGTGGTCCGGAAGTAGTTGCCGATATTCTTGCTGGTGACGTAGTTGCGCCGCCTGGGGAACAGCCGGTCCAGCAGCGCCGGGTCCAACGGCTGGGTGACGATGATGAAGCTGCCGACGGAAACGATGCGGCGGCGGAACCATTGCAGTGGGCGCAGGGCGCCCCCGGTGCCGCCGCCGCCCGTGGCGATCAGAACCTGGTCGGCGACGATCTCGCCCCGGGGCGTCACCACCCGCCAGCCGCCGCCGGGGCGGCGTAGGATGTCGACCGCCGGGGTGTGTTCATGAATGCGGGCGCCCGCCCGGGCGGCAGCGTGGGCTATTCCCACCCCGAACTTGCCGACGTGCAGCTGGGCGCTGGTCGTCTGGATCAGGCCACCGTGGAAGGCGGCGGAGCCGATCTCGTCCCCGATGCGGCCGGGCGCCACCAACTCCACATCGGTGTCGATTTCCGCCCGCAACACGTCGTATGCCCTGGCCAGCTTCTCGAAATGCTCGGGCTTGGCCGCCAGCTTGAGACGGCCGGGACGGCGGAAATCACAGTCGATATCATTCTCGCGCGCCAGCCGTTCCACCGTGTCCACGGCCGCGACATGGGCGCGGTAGTAGGCGCCGGCGCGATCCCGGCCCAGCTTGGCGGACAGGGCGGCGTAATCGTGCGCCAGGCCATTGTTGCAATGGCCCCCATTGCGTCCCGACGCCGCCCCGATGGCACGGTCCGCCTCCAGCGCGGTGACGGACACACCCTGTTGGCTGAGCGCCAGGGCGGCGGAGAGGCCGGTGAAGCCGGCGCCGATGATGGCGACGTCCGTGCGGTTGTCCAGGCCGCCGTCCGCGCCGCCGGTGAAGGGGGGCGCGGTGTCCAGCCAGTAGGAGCAGGTCTTGGGTCCGGTCATGGAAGTCAGGGCCCGATGAGTGCGGCCACCAAGGCGCCGTGGCGGTTGACGGTGACTTTTGGGGGCCGGAACGCGATCATGCGACGTCTTTCCTTTTGGGATGCCATGATTTGGCTGTTCGGCTCCGGCGTGGGCCCAGTCGAAGGGAAGGGTTCGGCCTTGCCGGCCGGCACCGCTTTCCACATTCCATGCGCACCCTGTCCGGTGACCATTCTTGTGAACCCATTAGGCCACAGGCCGATAAGAACATGTCCTTAAACTGCCCCGGGCCGGCGCAGGATTCCGCCTTTTGCCCATTGCATTCAGCATAGTTTGCTGCGGCGCGGGAAAGGCGGGCGGCGTCAATATCCGAGATCGCGCCGGATCAGGCCCTGCATAGGAATGCCGGCTTGATGACGCCGGATATTGTCCAGTAGGGCCTGACCGCCGGTGTCGGCTGTGGTCATGCTGGCGACGTGTGGTGTCAGGAGAATCTTGGGATGGCGCCAGAATGGATGAGTGGCGGGCGGTGGTTCGCTGTTCAGCACATCCAGCACGGCACCGGCCAGCCGACCGCCATCCAAGGCATCCAGCAAGTCGCTCTCGATCAGGTGTCCGCCCCGGCCAGCGTTGATCAGCCCTGCACCTTCGGGCAGCTGGTCGAAGGTCTCGCGGCATAATATGCCACGCGTCTCCGGCGTCAGCGGCAGCAGGCAGATCAGGATATCGCATTGCGCCAGGAAGTCCGGCAACTGCTCGCGTCCGGCGTAGCAGTCCACGCCGGCAATGGTATGCGGGGTTCGGCTCCATCCCAGTAAAGGGAAGCCGAAGGCGCTCAGTCGGGCTAGTACCGCCTGCCCCAGCACACCCAGACCCATGACGCCCACCCGCCGCTTGGCTGGCGGCACAAGACGGGCAGGTTGCCATCGGCCCTGGCGCTGGTCGCTGATGTAGTCGATCACCCGGCGGTGCAGGGCCAAGGTCGCGAATACCGCATATTCGACCATGCCTTCGGTCAGGCCAGCCTCAACCATGCGCACCACGGCAACGGACTGCGGCACCTGTGACAGGTCAAGCTGGTCAACGCCGGCACCGATGGAGAATAGAACCTCCAGGTTGGGCAAGGCCGCAAAGATGTCGGCGGCTGGCGCCCAGGCCGCGAGGTAGCGTATGGCTGCCGGATCCCCCATCTCCGGCCAAAGGTGAAAGCCGATGTCGGGGGCGTGGTCCGCAAACAGGGCCTGCCAAGCGCGGCCACGGTCAGACTCGGACTTGTAGAGGACGCTCATGACCGCACCTTCTGGATTGCGGTGACAGGGGATGGCGCTCCGGCCATGCGGCGCCGACGGTTGCGGGCCTTCGCCAACGCCAGGTGCAGCCACAGGGCCGGACCCGTGATCGCCAGCATCGCCAGCGAGAGGCCGGCGAACAAGGCAAACCCGAATCCGGCGGCGCCCGCGATTCCTCCGGTATGGATGGGCAGGGCGACCACCCAGGCGTCGGTATTCCGGTCAGCGGGCACGGACAGGGTCTCGTGCCCGGACATCAGATCGATGGTCACTTGGTGCACCGCCACGGGGCCGTACTCCGGCGCTCGGAAGTACACATCCAAAAGGTCGGCGCCCCGCGAACGCAGATCGCGAACGGGGTGGCCGGGGAAGCGCGCACGGGCCAGCGCCAGCGCCCCATCCCAATCGCTCATTGTCGCTAGGGTCGCCGTAGGCGATGGGGATGGAGCGGCCAGCACCATGGGTACCGCCAGGGTCAAGCCCGTCAGCGCGCTGATGGCGATGACGACGGCCGCGACCGCGCCCAGGATGCGATGGCCTTGCCGCAGAATCATGCGTGCCGGTTGGCTCCAGTGGATGGTCAGGCTTTGGCGCCAGCGTCCGGGGCGGGGCCACCAGTGTGCGAGGCCCGCCAGCGTCACCATCAACGTGGCGAGACCAACCAGGATGATGACGGCCGTGCCCGGCCTGCCCGTCAGCATCTGGTCGTGCAGCCGGAGTAACGCGATGGCTGGAAAACGCCAGACGGATCCATCCCGCAGAATTCCGGCCGACTTCGGGTCAAGCGCGACATAGCGGGCGCAGCTATCGGGGTCGGTCAAATGGGCCAGGTAGGGGGCATCCGCCTGGCTGGGGAAGTCCAGCCGGCGCAACGTGGCGTTGGGATGCGCGGTGGCGAGAACCGCCTGCAGGCGTCTCAGCCGCACGGTGTCGGCGGCGGCACCATCCGTGGTTTGAGGGAGCGGCTCTTTCGTGTCCAAGCGAGGGCTCAGGGTATCCTGGAACAGCAGCAGGAGACCTGACGCCGCCTGGATCAGGATGAAAACCGCGGCGATCAGGCCGCAGTATTTATGCAGTTGATAAAGGGCGCGCTTGGAAATCACGAGGTCCTCCCGGCCCAAGGCGGCCACCCGGGGGCGCTGGCGGGCCGGGAGGGTCGCGGAATGGCGGCAGGGGCCGCCCTGTCGAGCCCTATCCCCGGAGGGATAGGGCGCCCTCGGGTCAGAACTTGTAGCGGACCCGTGCCTTGAACGTGCGTGGCGCGCCAGGCTGTACCCATAGCGCCGCGTAGCTGTTCGCGTACCACGTTTTATCGAACAGATTGTTGATTTCGCCGCTGAGCTCGATGTCGTCAGTCAAATGGACGGATCCCATCAACCGCACCAGCGTGTAGGCGGGCAGGGTGAAGGTCGTGCCGGTCTCCCCCAGCCGCTTGTCGACGTAGTTGACCCCGATGCCGACGTTGGCGGGCTTTTCCATCACGGAGAAGTCTTTGAACAGGATCAGGTTGCCGCTCAGTTCGGGAATGTTGATCAGTGGATCGCCCGTGGCCACGACCTTGCCGAAGTCGGGGTCGAGAACCGATGACGTCGAATAGGCGTCGACATAGGCGAAGCTGCCCAGCAACCGAAAATCATAGGGCAGCTTGGCACTGACGTCGAACTCGACACCCTTGCTTTCCGCGGTGCCGATGGCGATCACGTAGCCCGAGTGCACGGGATCGGCCGTGATGATGTTGTCCTTGCTCATCTTGAACAGGGCGATGGAACTGGTAATCCCCTGGTCCGGTGACACGTATTTTGCGCCGACCTCGTAAGATTCCGTTCTCTCGGGCGCGAAGGGCGTTCCGTAATAATCTTGCCCGGTATTCGCACGGAACCCTTGCCCGTAGCTGAAATAAACCGAGATTGACTTGGTGGGCTCATAGACGATGCCGACCTGCGGGCTGAAGGAATCCGGATTCTGACGTGTCGTCACATTCGTCGCCCGGGTCAGGATCGACTGCGAAAAGTCATCGTAACGCGCGCCCAGACGCAGCTTGATGCTGTCGGTGACATCGATCTGATCCTGCACGTAGGCGCCGGTGGTCTTGTCGCGCTCGTACTGATTAAAGACTAGGCTGGTGGTGGCGGGCAGCAAGCTCGCCGGCGTGTAGATGGGATTGTAGATGTCGATGGCGTTCTGCTGGGCGAATGTCGGATGTGTCGACAGGGCGGGCGGCCGCGACCGCGTCTGGAAGTTGTTGAATTTGAAGTCGTCGTAGTCGGCGCCCACCAGCACGTGGTGCGTGATGCCGAAGGTGTCGAACTGCCCGTTGATTTCGCCACGCAGGACCAGATCCTTGGTGTCGTAGCTGGTGTAGCGGCGCTGCCGGGAGAGCGTGCGGCCATCGGTGAAGAACGGCTGGCGGGATGTGACCAGTTCCGGCGTCTCACCGTAGCCGGTAAGGTCGGTGGTGCGATAGCCCGCCCCCAGCAAGACTCCCCACTTGTCGTTGAAGTCATGCTGCAACTGCAGTTGGTGGCCATAATCGTTGGTCTTGGTCGGCCCATCGGCTGGCTCGCCCAGGAAACGGGAAATGGGGATGACGCCGAGTTTGCCGTTGACCGCCACGACACCGCGGTCGAACGGGATCTCCTGATGCGTGTACGCGAACTGATAGGATACGCTGGTATTGTCGTTGAGGAACCACAGGATCGAGGGCGATACGGTTTCCTTCCTGGCGTGAACCGTGTCGCGGAAGCTGTCCTCGTCCTCGAAGGCGCCGTTCATACGGACGGCCAACCGCCTGCTGAGCGGGGTGGTATAGTCCGCCTCCCCTCGGAAATGACTATAGCTTCCACCTTCGAGCATGACGCTGCCCTCCGGCGTGAACTGCGGCTGCTTCGTGATGATGTTGACGGTGCCGCCTGGCTCGCCACGGCCGAACAGGGCGGATGTCGGGCCTTTCAAGACATCGATCCGTTCCACGCCGGAGACATCCCGGGGGCCGCCGAATCCCCGACCATAGTTGAAACCGTTGACGAGGAATCCGCTGGGAACATTGATATCGCCGGCGAAGCCTCGAACGGCGAAACCGTCCCACAGGCCGCCATAGCTGTTTTGCCGGGCCACGCCGCTGACCAAATCCAGGGCGTCGGCGAGGCGGGTGATGCCAACTTCCTGCAGCGTGGCGCCGCTTAACGTCTGAACATTTTGCGGTACGTCCTTGGCCGGCACGGTACCGACATATTGCTGCTTTTGCGCTGTGACCGTGATTTCCTCAAGGGTGTCGCCGGTGGCCGGGGCCTGGTCTTCCGCAGCGTGGGCCACGGGCTGGAGCATCAGGTAAGCCGCGGTCGCGGCACAAAAGAATCGAATACCGGAATGGCCCTTCATTTTCTCGCCCCCTGTTCTGATTTTAATGTGAAGGCTCCCTAGGGATTTTTTTGTAAAATCTCCCGCTTCGCGACGAATGTGCGCCGCGGCGTAAGATGTCAGAAGAGTGGACCCAACTTTCGCCCGTTTTATTAGGAATGATGGTGCCTGATCTTTCGGGAATCTTTGTTCGAAGACCAGGTTGTTTTCAGGGGGAAATATTGCGGCATCTTGCGAAACAGATGAATCTGCCGGCTCCTGATGGCAGACGTCATCACACCTATTCGGCGTGGGGCCTGAACAAATCCCCGTAAAATCCGACGGTCTTCACGGTCACTGTGACAGGAACATCGCTGCGGTTATGCCAATACCAGCCGTGCGTGCCCTCGAAAGGGGCGGTCAGGTCGCCCTGTGCGGCCGAAAGCTCCTTTTCCTTCCAGTAGCTGGTGAACTCGTCACCGGCATTCACCCGTTCGCCATGCATGTCCACCTTCACGGGCGCGCTCGCTTCCCAGCGGAAGATGAAATGATCGCCCTCCCGCATGTGGGCCTTGATCTCGGCGCCGGTGTGGGGCGCCAGGGTCAGGGTCATTTCATCGCTGCGCAGGGCCGTCGTCTTTTCGATCATGGCCCGGTTGGGAATGGGGATGCCGGTCGGTGCCTGGGACGGGGCCGTCACCCCCCTTTCGGTCTGGCTCATTCGGGTCAGGCCGATGGTGGAACCGATCCCGGTCAGGTCGATGCCGCGTTCGGCCGGCAGCACGAACAGGGTCAGGATCAGGGCCGCGGCCACGCCCGCCCCCGCTGTCGCCTTGGTCAGGGTGCCGCGGGCGACCACGTATTGGTCCATGGAAGGGCTCGCCATGTCAGGCTCCTTGCTGGAAATAGCCCGCCAGCTGATAGCCGGTCAGCACGAAGCCGGCGGCCATAAGGGCGGCGTTGGCCAGGACGACGCTGTGCCGGAAGTTCTCGGTCTGGCGCCATAGGCTCATCAGGATGAGGATGACGCTCAGCGCCAGGAACTGACCGATCTCCACACCCACGTTGAAGCTGACCAGGTTGGGGATCAGCCCCTCATGGGACAGCGCCAGTTCCTGCAGTTTGGTCGCCAGGCCGAAGCCATGGAAAAAGCCGAAGACCAGGACGGCGGCGCGGGGATTGGGCGTGAAGCCCAGCACGGTCTTGAAGGCTCCCAGGTTGTCCAGGGCCTTGTAGACCACTGACAGGCCGATGATGGCATCCACCAGGTAGGCATTGGCCCGCACGTCGGTCAGCACGCCCAGCAACAGCGTCGTGCTGTGGCCGATGGCGAACAGGGTGACGTAGCGGCCCACGTCCTTCAGCCGGTACAGCAGAAAGATGACGCCGACCAGGAACAGCAGATGATCATAGCCGGTGACCATGTGCTTGGCGCCCAGATAGATGTAGGGGACGATGTTGACGCCGTCGGCGCCGGTGATGAAGGCTTTGTCGGCGTCCGAAACGCCGTGGGCCCGGGCGGCCGTGGCGGTAAGGGCCGTGACAAGGGCGGCCAGCACAGCCAGCCGGCTCAACGCCTTGGCCGTGCGTGGGGTCGATGTGGAAAGCGGGCCTGCT
Organism: Nitrospirillum amazonense; assembly: GCF_007828035.1. Taxonomy (GTDB): domain Bacteria; phylum Pseudomonadota; class Alphaproteobacteria; order Azospirillales; family Azospirillaceae; genus Nitrospirillum; species Nitrospirillum amazonense. Next base: position 36,831 of record NZ_VITV01000014.1, read on the forward strand.
GCCTGCATCGAGGCCCCCTTAGTTGATGGTGAAGGTGGTGCCCAGGCTGGTTTTCGTCGCGGTGTCGACGACCTGGACGGCGACCTGGGACTTGGCCGGGATGGTGGCGCCAGGCGCGTCGAAGCGGTTGCCGTCGGCGGGCTTCAGCGCCACCACCTGCGTCTTGCCGCCGGTTGTGATGCTGATCTGCCCCGTCATGGCGGTGGCCGCCACCGGTTCGTCATCATCGGTGACGTACAGAGCCACGGCGCCGGCCTTGTTCACCAGTTCGAACACTGTTTCGCCAGCCATCAGCACCACGCCGCCGTGCTGCGGCTTGGTGTTGCCATGCGCCAGGGCGGGCTGGGTGGCGGCCAGCGCCAGGGCGACCAGGGCTGGGCTCAGGAACTTTGGGAGGGTCATGGCGGGGCCTTTCAAAGAGGGGGCCGGGTTCATTCCGGCGCGTGCTGCAGCAGGAAGGACAGCGTGGCCCCAAGCTCGATTTCGTCGTATTTCTTCGGATCGTCCGTGGGGGCCTTATAGACCGCCTCGATCACGTTCAGGCCCTGGTTGCGCACCGGCAGGGTGACGGTGCCGTCGGCGGCCGTCTTCATCGGGGTGGCGTCGGGGTCGTTAACCAAGTCGTTGATGACCGACACGCCGGCGATTGGCTTGCCCTTGTACAGGACCCTGTAGGTCATGGGCGTGCCCAGCTTTTCCGGTATGGGGCCGACCGGGACGATCTGCAGTACCTGTCCCGGCAGGGCGGGAATGGGCTTCTCCAGCGGGCCGCGAACGCCCACCGTGTATTTGATGGTCTTTTCCGAATAGAAGGCGTTCGGCATTTCCTCCCGCGTCTTCTTCTCGAACTCCTCGCCCTTCATCCGCGACCAGATGCCGTTCTGCAGGACGGCGGCCACCAGGGTCGGGCGCTGCTCGGTGTCCAGGACCACCAGGGGGCCAGCCACGCGCAGCTTGGCCTCGATTGGCTGGTAATTGGCGTCATAGGCGGCAATGCCTTCGAAGCCCGGCAGACGCTTCACGGAATCCAGGTCGTCGGCGCCAACACCGTAGATCAAGGCTAACTGGCGGGCATGTTCGGCATACCAGATGGCGTGGGCGCCGGCGGGGCCGGACAAGAGGGCGCTGGTGAGCGCGGCGAGGGCGACGGGCTTGAAACGACGCATTATCGATCCCCTGTTTATGTTTTGACCCAGCACGCCTTTTGATGGCGGTCCCGTTCTTTTTAAGAAGGCTAACACCCCGGATTGGCGGGATGGCACCGATTGCGGGGGGCTTGGCGGCAGAAAACCATCCCGGGCCGGCGGGCGGACGGCCGATTGTGCTTTGGGTTTAACGGATGCGCCGGCGGATGGCCGCAGTTGCCGTCCGCCGGCGCGCCCCGCTTGTCAGTGGCGGTGGTCGGCTTCCGGATCACCGTTCGGCGATGCCGGGTCGTCATGATCGTGGTGATGATGGTGGGCATGCCCCTGATGATCGTCGAGGGCGGCGGGGTCGGGCAGGCGCTGTACGCCGATGCCATGGCGGTAGACGTTCTCCGCCCCATACCACCCGGTGATTGCCACCAGTCCCATGCCGCCAGCCACGCACAGCAGCAGCAGGGGATGGGCGCCTACGGCCCGCTTGCGGTCCAGCCAAGCGCCCAGCGACGCGACGGCCAGCACGGCCGCGGTGCGGTAGGCCCAGGTCAGGTGGATATGCACGTTCTCATGGCCGGCCAGGTCCATGGTGGACGTGGTCATGGCCCGCTGTCCCGTCAGGACGGCTGCCAGCGCCGCCACCGTACCCAGGCACAGCGACCAGCGCGCGGCGGTGGTCAGGGCTGGTGCCCATCCGGTCCTGTGCCGGACGGATGCCGCGATGAAAAACAGGAAGGTCAGAAGGGGCAGCGCCACGGCGAAATGAACCACCGCAGGGTGCCAGTTGGGCAGGATTTCCGGCATGGCTCAACCCTCGTGGTCATCGGGGCCGTGGCCCGTGGGCATGGCGGCGTCGTCCGGCATGACATGATCGATCCAGTAGGCGCCGGCCGAGGATCTCCCCAAGGTGAACATGACCTGGGCGCCGGGCCGCAATCCGACCAAGTCGATCCCCGGGGCTACCGGGAAGTCCATGGTCATGCCGGGCCAGTTCAGAGCGGTGATCGGGCCATGTGTCAGAGTAACGGTGCGGCGGGTGGCATCCACGGTGTTCACCGTGCCGGTGCCGACCGGCGTCTTGTCGGGCGTCTTGCCGGAATGGTCGTGGTCCATTTGAGGCGGGGCCGCCGCCAGGGCGGGCGCGTGCGTGATCATCAGCGCCGCCACGACGGCGCGCGCGAAGGTCTTCGGGATCATTTGATTCTCCCAGGGAATCTGGACTGGGCCGCCGATTGCGGAACGGCCGGGGTGGGGCGTGGCCTTACAGCCGGATCACGCCCCTGGGAGGTTCAAGTGGGGGAAGGGAGGTGATGCCGGTCCCGTCCGTATGCGCCGGCGATCCTGGCGCTCGCGCCTGGTCCGCCAGCCAGTCCGGTGCAGCCTGGGGGCTGAGTGCCGCCCCGTGGCAGGCCATGGCGCAGCACGGGGAGATCCCATGGCAGCAACAGCCGTCCTGGCATCCAAGGTCCTGCACGTCGGCCACCAGGACGGAGGGCGCCACGACGGCGACAGGGGCCGCCGCGACCTCGATGACAGTTTGTCGTCCCACGCCATGGGCCTGCGCCCGGCCAGCCCATCCGAGGACGCAGGCGGCGATGCATAGCAGGACGAAGAGTTGTGGGAGCGAACGGAGGCGCATGCCGGCACCATAACGGTCCGGTGCCGGGTGTGCAAAGGCGCATCGCAGGGCGCCGGCACCCATCCGTCACAACGGTATATCGTGCTGCGCCGATGCCCGCTGACGCGGAAGCCTGCCAATCGGAGCGATAACAAAGGCGCCATCATGTCGCGCGTTGGCGCTAGGCTTTTATGAATCGCGCCGGCCGGTATGCCGACCGCAAATCCAAAAACCTTAAGCGACAGGGGGCCTCCATGACTGTCTTGCGGCCGAAGTTCATCACGTTCGACTGCTATGGCACGCTGATCAACTTCGAGATGGCGCCGGTGGCGCGGACGGTTTACGCCGACCGCCTGGCGGGGGAGGCGCTGGAAGAGTTCTGCCGCGACTTCTCCGCCTACAGGCTGGACGCCGTCCTCGGCGCCTGGCGGCCGTACCGCGATGTGGTGGTCGAGGCCCTGCAGCGTGCGTGCAAGAAGGCGGGGGTCCCATATCGTGACGCCGACGGCGCGGCGCTGTATGCCGCCATTCCGACGTGGAACCCCCATTCCGACGTCGTTGAGCCGCTGAAGCGCGTCGCGGCCGAGTTTCCGCTCGTCATTCTGTCCAATTCGATGGTCGATCTCATCCCCCACAGCGTCGAGAGGCTGCAGGCGCCATTCCACACGGTCTGCACGGCGGAGGAGGCCCAGGCCTACAAGCCGCGGATGCGCGCCTTCGAGTTCATGTTTGACACTCTGGGCTGCGGGCCGGCGGACGTGCTCCACTGCTCCTCCAGCTTCCGCTACGACTTGATGACCGCCTATGACATGGGCATCACCATGAAGGCCTTCGTCAACCGGGGGCACGAGCCGCTGAACAGCTACTACCAGGTCCACGACATCCCCAACATCGGCGGCCTGCCTGCACTGGTGGGACTATGACCGCGAAGGCGCTGAAGGGCCTGGTGGGGGCCCCGGTGGGGGCCCCGGTGGGGGCCGTTGTCGATCTGCGGGCCTATGCGGCCGGCACGACCCCTGCGGACGACTGGATCGGCGGTCGCGCCGTGCCGGCCTTTACCGACGCCGCGGCCACCGTCGCGGCCCTGGCGCCGCGCGGGGAAGGGGGCGTCGATGGCCTGCTGGCAGACGAATTCGTCCTCGTTCTGAACGGTGGGCTTGAAATCGACAGCGATGGCGGCCGTCTCTCGCTGCGGGCGGGCATGAGCGCCGTGCTGCCAGTAGGGACAAGCTTCACCTGGCGGGCCGCCGAGGGAACGCTGCTGGTCATCGCCAGCTGCCCGGCGGCCCAGCCCGGGACGGCGGAGACGCCGGTGACGATCGACCAGGCCGCACCTCTCTCGCCCTCCAACCCGCCGCTGGCCGAATTACTGGTCGGCCCCACACCGTCCTGCCGGAACCATTCCGATTACTGGTCGGCCAGTCGTGAATTCGTTTGCGGGACCTGGGATTCCACGCCCTATCACCGCAGGCAGATGCCCTATCGCCATATCGAGCTCATGCATCTGCTGGAGGGCAGCGTCACTTTCGCTGACGCGGGCGGCAGCGTCACCTTCTCCGCCGGCGATGTTTGCCTGGTCATCCGGGGCGATGGCTGCGCGTGGATCAGCGAGACGCATGTCAAAAAGGTCTACGCGACGCAGCGTCCCGCGTGACCATCGCGGCGGCCACGCGCCCGGACCGCCGGCGCCCCAACCACTGGCGCGTCGCCACGGTATCTTATATCGCCTTGCGTCCATGTCGCCGCATGACGGTGGCGCGGTTCGGCGACATACGGGAGAAGTTGCCGGCGGAGGCTGGCTTAATAAACGGCAACAAAGTCATCGCCGACAAGCACGGGGAACGGGACATGGGCCAAATCGCGTCGGTTGGATCTGGATCATTTGTGGTGAGTGAAGCGTCCGCGAAGCGCACGACGATGGCGCGGCCGCGACTTCAGAATATCGACGCGCTGCGCGGGCTGGTCATGGTCTTCATGCTGCTCGACCATGTTCGCGAGACGTGGTTCCTGTATGTGCCCGTCGCCGATCCGGTCGATGCCCGGACGGCTGCGCCGGCGGTGTTTCTCGCCCGTCTGCTGGTCAGCCTGTGTGCGCCCATCTTCGTCGCCCTCACCGGTCTCGGCGTCTATCTGTATGCCAGCAATCACACCAGGGGCGAAACGACGGCTTATTTGGTGAAACGCGGCCTTCTGCTGATGGCGATCGAGGTGCTGATCCTGTCGCCCATTTATTGGGGCATATCGCCGCCGATGCTCTGGCTGCAAGTCATCTGGTGCATCGGTGTGTGCATGATCGTGCTGGCGGCCTTGATCCGGCTGCCACGCCCCGCGTTGATCACCCTAGGCCTGGTCATCGTCTGCGGTCACAATCTTCTCGATCCCATCCACCTCACCCCCGATAATCCGCTGTTCATCCTTTGGGCCGAGCTGCATCAGCGCGATTTCATCGCGCTGCCGTTCGGCCTCGTCGCGAAAACGAGCTATCCCATTCTTCCGTGGATTGGTGTGATATCGCTGGGCTATGGCATCGGTCCGTGGTTCGAGGCGGACATTTCCCCGGAAACGCGCCAGCGCCGTCTTCTGACGCTTGGTTTCGGGATGATTGCCGCCTTCGTCGTGTTGCGCGCGCTCAACATCTATGGCGACAAGCCGTGGTTCGTCGTCGACGGTGATCCGCTGCGCACGATGATGAGCTTTCTGGCGCTCACCAAGTATCCGCCGTCTCTTCTCTTCCTGCTGCCGACCTTGGGCGTCGGCGCGGTTCTGCTCGCCTTGCTGGACCGCGTACGGGACTCCGGCTTCGTCGGTGTGCTGTCGGTGTTCGGTGGGGCGCCGATGTTCTTTTACATCGTCCATCTCTGCACGCTTCGTATTCTGTATCATATCGCCTTCGCGATCTGGGGTTCGAACCACGGCACCGTGTTCGGGGTTGGCAGCTACGGCTGGGTGGTCGTCTGGTATCTCGGTTTGATAATTCCCTTCTACGTGCCGACCGCGTGGTTCTCCCGCCTCAAGAGGCGCCGTCGCGACATCGCCTGGCTGAAATACTTTTAAGGCGGGGGGCTTTAACCAGCGCGCGCGTGGCGGCCCCTTCCTGATCCAGCATTGGACCCGCTTGACCGCGCTTTCCAACCGGTCGCCCAACCAATCGTCGGCATGCATTTCCAAGAATCTCCAAGAGAACCCAAGATGATTGAAACCTTGTCCAAGCCGCCCGCCCATTCTGGTCAGATGACCCTTGACGCGGCTGAGACCCCGGCGCTGGTGCTTGACGTGGCGCGGTTCGATCGGAACGTGGCCCGATTGAAGGCGCGTTTGGCGCATCTCGGCGTTGGCTTCCGACCGCATGTGAAAACCGCCAAATCGATCGACGTGGCCCAGCGCCTTTTCGCGGGTGACCTGGGGCCGATCACCGTTTCGACAATAGCTGAAGCGGAATACTTCGCCGCCGCAGGTGCGACGGACATCGTCTATGCCGTCGGCTTGGCGCCGAAGAAGATCCCGCGGATACGTGACCTTGTGGCCCAGGGCGTGGACGTCGCGGTACTTATCGATACCGTCGAACAGGCCCAGGCCCTTGCCACGACGGCACTGGACGGCGGCGCGATGCCGGCGGTGTTGATCGAGATCGATTGTGACGGCCATCGCGGCGGGCTTTCCCCCGGTAACGCCGCGATCATCGAGATCGCGGATATTCTGCGGGCAGGGGCGGTGGAGGTCCGGGGTGTGCTCACCCATGCCGGGGAATCCTACGCGTGCCGGGGAGGTGTGGGCCTGGTGGAGGCTGCTGAGGGCGAGCGCGCGGCCGCGGTGGCCGCCGCCCAGGCTTTGCGCCGCCACGGGCACGCGGCGCCGGTGGTCAGCGTGGGCTCGACCCCGACCGCGCATTTCGCCCGCGATCTCGATGGTGTGACGGAAGTGCGCGCCGGTGTCTTCATGTTCTTCGATCTCGTGATGCATGGCATCGGCGTCTGCGCGGTCGATGACATCGCCGTCTCGGTGCTGGCCACCGTCATCGGACACAAGCTGGAAAAGGGCTGGATCCTGATTGACGCTGGCTGGATGGCCATGTCTCGCGACCGGGGGACGCAACGCCATCCCGTTGATCAAGGGTACGGCCTCGTCTGCGATATCGACGGTGTGCCGTGGCCGGATCTGATCGTGGATGATGCCAGCCAGGAGCATGGGATCATCAAGGTCCGGCCCGGCAGCGCCGCCGCGTTGCCCGACCTTCCGGTCGGTGCACGCGTGCGTATTCTGCCCAACCATGCATGCGCGACGGCGGCTCAGCATTGGGCCTACCAGGTGGTCACAACCGGCAGCCGCGACATCGTGGCGGCGTGGCCACGGATGCGGGGATGGTGAACCTCATGGAGATGAAGATCGAGACGTTGGAACCCGAGGGCCTTGCACGGCCAGGCGGCCACTACAGCCATGCCATCCGCTATGGCGGCTTGGTCTTCACGGCGGGCCAACTCGGCGTGCGCGCGGACGGCTCCCATACCGCTGATTTGGGGTTCGAAGATCAGGTCCGGCAGGCGCTGTCCAACGTGTTGGTGGCATTGCGCGCCGCTGGCGCTGGGCCCGGCGATATTCTCAAGGTCACTGCCTACATCGTCGGCGTTGAGAATTGGCCCTGCTTCAACGCGGTCTATGCCGAGATGATGGGGGACGCGCGGCCGGCGCGGACGGTGGTTCCGGTCGGCGAGTTGCATTACGGCTATCTGGTCGAGATCGATGCCGTGGCGGTGTGTGGCGCGACCGGCGCCCGGGAGGGCGCGATGAACATGATCTGATCGCAGCCTTCAGGTTTTCGATGGGCCGGCCATTCCGGCGAGCCCTGGTTTCCGTCCATCGTCGGCGCCTACCGCCGTCAGGATCTGGTGCGATGACATCTGGAATGAATTCGGTTGCGGCCGGGGATGTGAATCCGGGGCGGGCGCTTTATATCGACGGGGCATGGGGGCCGGCGTCCGGCCCGGTGTCGTTGCCGGTGGTCGACCCGGCAAGCGAGGCTGTGATCGCCGAACTCGCGGCGGCGACCGCCGCCGATCTCGACCGCGCCGTCGCGGCGGCGCGCGCGGCCCTGCCGGCGTTCAGCGCCACGCCGGTCGCGGATCGGCGTGCGCTGCTTGAGCGCATACACGCGCTGATCCTGGAGCGGGCGGAACCGCTGACCCAGGTGCTGTCGCGTGAGATGGGTGCGGCCATCAGCCATGCCCGCGCCGCCCATGTCCCCCTCGCGGCGGCGCACGTCCGTGCGGCTGCCGATGTGCTGGCGACCTATCCGTTCCTGACCATGCGGGGCACCACCGCCATCGTACGCGAGCCGATCGGGGTCTGTGGCCTGATCACGCCGTGGAACTGGCCGCTGTACCAAATAACGGCGAAGGTCGCCCCGGCCCTGGCTGCCGGATGCACCGTGGTGCTGAAGCCCAGCGAGTTGTCACCGCTGAACGCGTTGCTGTTTGCCGAAATCATGCACGACGCGGGCACGCCGCCAGGTGTCTTCAACTTGGTCAACGGCACCGGCCCGGAAATCGGGGCGGCCATGGCGGCCCATCCCGGTATCGACATGATCTCGATCACCGGTTCCAACCGGGCTGGCGTGCTGGTCGCCCAGGCGGCGGCGGTGACCGTCAAGCGGGTGACACAGGAACTGGGCGGCAAGTCGCCCAACGTTTTCCTGCCCGATGCCGATTTCCCGCGCGCCGTTCCGCTGGGTGTCATGGCCGCGTTCCGCAATGTTGGCCAGTCCTGCAGCGCGCCCACCCGCATGATCGTGCCCCGGGCCCGAATGGCGGAGGTGGAGGCCATCGCCCGGGCGACGGCCAGGGCCATCATCGTCGGCGATCCGTCCGACGGGAAGACCGTCTTGGGCCCCATCGCCAACCGCGCCCAGTTTGAACGCGTCCAGGCCATGATCGCCGCAGGTATCGCGGAGGGTGCCACTTTGGTCTGCGGCGGGCCCGGGCGTCCGGAGGGCAGGACCCGCGGCTTCTATGTCCGCCCGACGATCTTTTCGGGCGTCACGCGCGCGATGAGGGTCGCGCAGGAGGAAATCTTCGGGCCTGTCCTGTGCGTCATGCCTTACGACGATGTGGACGAGGCCGTCGATATCGCCAACGACACGGTCTTCGGGCTGGGCGGTCACGTCCAGGGGGGCGATATCGAACGCGCGCGCGATGTCGCTCGCCGCATCCGCACCGGGCAGGTTCATCTCAATCATCCCGCCTGGGATCCCCACGCGCCGTTCGGCGGCTACAAGCGGTCGGGCAACGGCCGGGAATACGGGGTCTTCGGTGTCGAGGAGTACCTCGAAACCAAGGCCATACTCGGCTACGCCTGACCTTCGTCTCATGGGAGATCGCATCGCCATGTCGGCGCCTCTACGTCTCATCCAGTCCTCCCCCGCCTTGCCCACCGAGGCCGATGCCGTGGTGATCGGTGGCGGCATCGTCGGCGCCTTCGCCACCTATTATCTCGCGATGCGGGGCCTGAAGGTCGCGCTGGTCGAGAAGGGCGTGGTCGGCGGTGAGCAATCGAGCCGCAACTGGGGCTGGTGCCGGCAGCAGAACCGCGATGCGCGTGAACTGCCGATATCAACCAAGAGCCTCGATCTTTGGGACCGCTTCGCCGCCGACAGTGGTGAGGATGCCGGATTTCGACGCTGCGGCTTGTTTTATCTGAGCAACGACGAAGAGGAACTGGACACCTGGGCCCGCTGGGGCGCCTTCGCGCGGACGGTCGGCGTCAGCACGCGGATGCTCGATGGCGCCGAGGCGACCGAACGGGGCGGTTTCACGGGGCGGCGTTGGCGGGGGGGCGTGTTGGCCCCGACCGACGGCATCGCCGACCCCGGGCTCGCGGCCCCGGCGGCGGCAAAGGCGGCGATGCGGCACGGCGGCACCGTTCATCAAGGCTGTGCCGCGCGGGGCATCGAACTGGCGGGCGGCGCAGTGAGCGGCGTCATTACCGAAAAGGGCACCATCCGTACGAAGCTGGCCATACACACCGGCGGCGCGTGGGCCTCTTCCTTTTGTCATCAGTTGGGCATTCGCTTCCCCCAGGCATCGGTGCGCCAGTCCATTGTCGCGGTGGCCAGCGACCAGATCGATTTGCCGGACGCCCTTCACACCAAGTCGGTGTCGATCACGCGCCGTGGCGACGGGTGTCATACCCTGTCGATCAGCGGGTGGGCGCGGGTCGATCCGACACCCCAGTTCTTCCGCTTCCACCGCGAATTCCTGCCCATGTTCCTGCGGCGCTGGCGCAGCCTGTCGCCGGGGGGGCTGGAAGGCTGGCGCTCCGGTCATGAAACGGGCTCCCGCTGGACCGTCGATCAGTCGACGCCGATGGAGCGGATGCGTGTTCTAGATCCAACGCCGGATCCGCGCACGGTACGCCTGACAGTGAAGCGGGCGGTCGACCTCGTTCCTGCCCTTAGGGCCGCTCCAGTCATGAACACCTGGGCCGGCTATATCGATAGCACGCCCGATGGCGTCCCAGTGATTGGTGAGATACCCGACGTCCCTGGCTTCATCCTTGCGGCGGGATTCAGTGGCCACGGCTTCGGCATCGGACCTGGCGCGGGGCACCTGATCGCTGATCTTGCAACGGGCTCCACACCGATCGTCGATCCTCGCCCTTATGCCCTATCACGCTTCGACAAGGGCGAGAAAATCGATGTCGCGGACTTCTGAGTAGTAGAACTAGCGCGACAGCGTCGGCATTTAGGGCCGACGATGCGGTATTTCGAGCAGAGAAGCAGCTGACCCTGCGCCATTTTCTCCGCCATCTGACATAAGAACCGCCAGACAGTCCGAATAGCATCTAATTCTAGGTGTTCGGTCCCAGGGATTGATGGTGCAATGACCTCACAGGAATGGAGGGATGCACTATGGGCCAGATACTTCACGGCAGCGCCCGCCGAAGCTGAGGCTCGCTTCCACGCCATGACGGACACTCCGGCCATGGCCGCCTGACTCAAACCAAAACGCCTCCGACAATCCCGGCGCGCTTCAGTTTGCCGACACTGGCCCTTCTGGGCGCCAGGCGGCTTTAACGTTAAAGCACATCGACATAAAGACTCTTATTGAGCATCAAGTGTAGCGCCATCATCTGGGCGGTCATCATTGCTGCTTTTGGATGAAGGAGATATGGCTGTTTCCGTCAGGCGGCTGCCCGAAACAGCAAGTTAAGATGGTTGCGGGCCCCCGCAACCAATCGCAAAGGCCTCCATGTGTAAGCATGGGGGCCTTTGCGATTCTGGCTCCAGGCTGAGAAGTGACCCTGGGGAGAGAGCAGGTTCAGCCAAGGGGCCGCCGGGCGGGAGCCCGGCGAAACAGCCCCGAAGGCCAGCGCAGCTAAATCCTGCCCCCGCAACCAAATCCCAAAACCCCCGCCCGCATTGCGCAGGCGGGGGTTTTGCTTTTTATGGCCTTGGCGATCGGATCGGGACAGGAAGCCGGCCGGCGGCGCTCAGGCCAGGGGCGCCGTCCGATATAGGATCACCTTGATGCCGCCATGCAGCACCGGCGCGCCGGTGGGCAGGAAGGAGAGGTCGGTCACTTTGGCCAGGGCCGGTTCATTGGTGATGATGCCGACGCGCCAGCCGTGGAAGCGCTCGCGCAGCACCTTGCCCAAGCTGCCATATAGGGCATAGAGCTGCTTGGTGTCGCCGATGCGCCCGCCATAGGGCGGGTTGACGATGACCAGGCCGGCCGGGCCGTCGGGCGGGGTCAGGTCGCTGATGGCTTGGCGCCGGAAGTCGGTCCAGTCCGCCACACCCGCCCGCGATGCGTTGTCCTGGCTCATCTTCACGGCGCCGGCGTCACGGTCGCTGCCATGGAAGCGCATGGTTGGTGCGGTAAGGGTTGCGGAGGCTTTCAGCGCATCCCAGGCGGCGGCGTCGAAGCCGGCAAGCCTCTCGAAGGCGAAGGATCGGGACCGGCCAGGCTTGAGGCCGGCGGCGATCTCCGCCGCCTCGATCACGAAGGTGCCCGAGCCGCACATGGGATCGACCAAGGGCTCATGGCCGTCGTAGCCGCACTGGCGCAGGAACAGGGCGGCCATGGTTTCCCGCATCGGGGCCTTGTTCACCGCCTCCTTATGGCCGCGCTTGTGCAATGACTCGCCCGATGTGTCGATGCTGAAGGTGCAGAGGTCGTCGTCGATGCGGGCTTTGATGACGATTTCGGCATCGTCCGTGACGGGGGCGCCCAACTCCTCCGATAGGGCGCGGGTGATGCGCTCCGCCGCGGCGCCGGCGTGATAGATGCGGGACTTGGTGCAGCTGGCCTCCACCTTCACCGGCACGTCCGGCCGCAGGAACTCCGCCCAAGGGAAGCGGCGGGCGCGTTTGTCCAACTGCGCCAGATGTAAGGCGCGGAAGGAGCCGATGCGCACCAATACGCGGGTGGCGCCGCGCAGGTCCAGGTTGGCGCGCCAGACCTCCGTCCAGCCGCCCCGGGTGCTGACGCCGCCCTTGCTGGGCTGCGGGTCGGTGAAGCCGGCCGCCGTCATCTCCGCGCACAGTGCGGATTCCAGGCCGGGTGTGGTCACCACGTAGATACCAAAGTCATCACGCTCATCCATGGCGCTTTGATATCGCGCCGCCCCCCTAGGCGGCGAGGGCTTTCTCGCCATGGCTTCCGTGCCGTCGGGGCGGGGTTCAAGACCCGGGCGGTCCGAACCAGGCGGCCAGCGCTGCCTTCAGATCGTGGTCATCCGGCTGCCCTGCCCAGGCCACGTAGCCATCGGGGCGGACCAGCACGCTGGCCGGAGCGGGGACGGGGCCAAGCGCGGGCAGTTCCCACGGCCCATCATAGCTGGCATCGACCCTCTGGAACCGCCCACCCCAGGGAGTGAGGTCGATACCAGCGTCTGGCCCGAGGGTGAGGAACACGGGCCGCGCCTGGTGCAGGTAGGTATAAAGCCGGCGCGGGCCATCGGCCGTGATCAGGTCAAGGTCGGGCATGCGGTGCCCCAGCAGCGGATGGCCCTCGCCCAGGTCATAACGAACGGCCAAGCCCGATATTTGCGTGGCGACGTGCTGGCGCGGGGCGTCCATGGCCATGAATTCGGAGATGAGTTGGCCCAAGGCCTTGGAGCGGTCGTCCTGGCGCTGCAGCGCCACGGTGGCCATGGTAATGAGCAGTACCCGTGCCGCCACCGGGTGCCGTTCACGGTGATACGTGTCCAGCAGGGCGGCCGGCGCTGTCCCCTTGATCACCTGGGCCAGTTTCCAGCCCAGGTTCACGGCGTCCTGCACCCCGATGTTTAGACCTTGGCCGCCCATCGGGGGATGGACATGCGCCGCGTCGCCGGCCAGCAGCACCCTCCGGTCGCGATAGGCGGCGGCCTGTCGCGCCATGTCGGTAAACCGGGAAATCCAGGTCGGGCTGTGGATACCGTAATCGGTGCCATAAATGGGGATCAGCGCCCGCCGTACCTCATCGAGGGTGGGCTGTCCGCCGGACTTGAGCTCCCGCTCGGTCAGCACGATGCGGACACGGCCGGCATCCTCCATCTTGCCCATGCCATGGGTGCCGGTGGCGTCGGCGCGAAAGCCCCATTCGGGCTCCTCCGTCCATTCGGCCTCTGCGATCAGCCAGCTTTTGGTCGCGTCCCAGCCCGGGAAGTCGATACCCGCCCCTTTGCGGACGAGGCTACGCCCACCGTCGCAGCCGACGAGATATCCCGCGCGCAGCCGCCTGCCGTTGGACAACGCGACGTCGACGCCTTCCTCGTCTTGGGTGAAGCCCGCGACCTCACACCCCCGCAGGATGGTCACGCCGAGTTCGCCGGCCCAGTCGGCCAGCAAGCGCTCGATGTGGTTCTGCGACAGGGCCAGGAAATATCTGTGCCGGGTGGGGAAGTCGCTGAAATCCAGGGTGGGGCCGTGGAAATGGCCCACCGGATGGGTTTGCCCCAGCGCCAGGAAGCGATCGGCGATGCCGCGCTGGTCCAGCACCTCGATGGTGCGGATGTGCAGGCCCCCGGCCCGCATTCCCGCCAGGTCCTGGTTGGGGCGGCGCTCGACGACGATCGCGTCGACGCCCGCCAGGGCCAGCTCGGCAGCCAGCATGAGGCCCGTGGGGCCGCCACCGGCGATGACCACCGCATGATCCTGTCGCGTGCCTTTATCCATCTGCCCAGCCTCCTTGTTTCGGAGGGCGGGACTTTATGAACCGGCAGGGCGATCAGGCAATTCTTGAACTCAACTCTTTCAACGCCATCTATAAGCTGAGCGGGGGCAGGGCCGCCTATCCGACCGTCACGTCTGCGGCGGCCGCTGAGAAGCCTGCAGCAGCGCGTGCAGGCAGTGCGTGGCGCCGCGTCGCGCCTCTTCCTCGGTGATGGCGGCCGCTGCCGGGTCCGTTCTCCGCCGCATGGCCAGCCAGCTGATCGCTTCGATACCGGAACGAGCCAAGGCTTCCGCCGGTCCGCCGCCCGCATATCGGCGCTCGAACCATGTTACGATATCGGCGAGATAGGGTGCGCGGTACTGTTGGGTAAAGACCGTTTTCAGGCTGGGGATGTCGTTGGCGGTGCGGTCGAAGAGGACGATCAGGCGCCAGGTGGCGGCCAGGAAATCGTATAGCTCGGTCGCGATGCCCGCCGCCTCGTTCTCAAGCTGGGATAGCGGCAAGGGATGATCCAGGGCAGCCCGCAGCGCCGGCCAGCGCGGCCAGGAATGGACGATGGCCTCGATCGACAGGACCGTTTCCGCGAGATCGCCCACCGCCACCGGCATTGGCAGATCGTCCAACGATATGCCGGCGGCATGCAGTGCTGCGATATGGAACAGGGCTTCCTTGCTCTCGACATAGCGGTAGGCGGCGGAGGGCGACATGCGCAGTTCCGCCCCGATATCCGACATCTGGGTCAGGCGAAAGCCGCGCTGGGTGAAGCACTGCAACCCCGCCTCAGCGATCTCACGGAGCGGGCGTAGTCCCAGCCGGCTCGATCTGCGCATCTCTCACCCTCCGTCCCCGAGCCAACCCATGCCCGCCCCCGGCGAGCAGGAGCGGATTATGTCGGCGGCGGGGGAGAATAGCCGACGGTTCCTTGGGCGTCCTTCATGAACATCGCCAAGCCTCTATGACGTCAGTGGAAAACAGCCGAACGGCAGGAGGACCGTGCCAAAGGCCTTGTCCAGGCGGCGTCATGAGTGTATCAGTGATTCACTCAATTATGAACCTTACGACGGTTATGGCAAAATTGATCCTGAAACGCATGTGCCCGGCCATCTTCCTGTGGGCCACCTTCCTGTGGGCCGCTGTGCCCGCCGCGGAGGCCGCCCCCGTAGGGCTGACCTATCGCGAGGTACCGCTTGCCAGCGCGGCGGCACGGCGCAGCGATCATCGGCCATTGCTGGATGTCACGATCTGGTATCCGGCGGTGGAGGGAACGGCGCAGGAGGAGGTGGACGTCGGTCCGCCGGGCCAGGCGTTGCTGGTGGGCGGGCTCGCCGCCATCGATGCGGAGCCGGCGCCCGGGAGACACCCGGTCGTCCTGCTGTCCCCCGGCTTCGGTGGCAGTGCCGAGGACTTGTTCTGGCTGGGTGGTGGATTGGCGGCGCGCGGCTTTGTCGTCGTCGGGGTCAGCCACCCCGGCAACAACGCGCTGGATCGCACCCCGGTGGGTGGAACCGCGTGGTGGGAGCGGCCCCGCGACCTGATCGCCGCCGTGCGCGCCATGGCGACCGATCCGGCTCTGGGCCCGCACGTCGACATGGCGCATGTCGGCGCGGCGGGTTTTTCCATGGGGGGCATGACGGCGCTGGCCCTGGGCGGCGCCCTCATCGATCCCAGACATTTCGATGATTTCTGCGCCACCCGTCCGGCGGACAAGGTTTGCGACACGGCCCCGGAAACACCGGATGCCCCGCATCTCACCCAGCGCGACGGCATCCATCTGCTGGGGTTGGACCAGGCGGCCGCCCGGGCATCGGACGGAGCCGCCTTTCCCGGCGTGCGCGCCATCCTGGCCATCGCGCCGCCCGTGCAGATGCTGTCGCCGGAAAGCCTGGGGCGCGTCACCGCCCGGACCACCCTGGTGGTGGGGGACAGCGATCCGCTGGTACCCGCCGCCACCGAGGCGGCGGTGGCGGCGCGCCTGGTCAAGGATGCGCGATTGGTGATGGTGCCGGGGGCGGCCCACTACAGCTTCGTGGGCATCTGCACGCCCCATGGCCGAACGGTACTCAAACTTTGCGCGTGGGCGCCAGAGGCGGAGCGCGCCCATGCGACCGCCCTGGCGGAGGCGATCCGCCTGTTCCAAGACACGCTGTCACCGGGCGGGCGGCCCTAACTGGCCCTTTCGTCCAGGTGGCACCCGTCACATCCTGCAGTGGCGGCTGGCCCGCCTTGCAGTTCTCAACGACAATAAACCCCTGGGAGGAATGATATGCAGAGTGGCCGTAGAGGCTTCCTGAAGCTCGGCGGCGGCACCTTGGCCATGCTGGCCTTGCCGCACCCCCTGATGGCCGCGACGGCGACCAATCCGCCCATCATCGATGTCCATCTGCACGCCTATCCAGCGTCGATGCGCTTCGAAAACCCCATCGTCAATCCCATCACTGGCGCCAAGAGCCCTATCAAGACCGGGGCCGACCACCTCACGGCCTGCCTGGCGGAGATGAAACGCCTGAACGTGGTCAGGGGCGTGGTCAGCGGCGGCGACGGTGACCGGCTGCAAGCTGCCGTGGACTGGCACGACCGGGACGCCGGCCGCATCCTGGTGGGCGCCGGCATCCGCGGATCGGCGGATACGCCTCTGCCACCACTAGAGGACCTGCGCAAGCTGCACGCGCAGGGCAAGCTGCAGGTGCTGGGGGAACTGACGTCCCAGTATGCCGGCCTGCCGTTGAGCGACCCGCAATACGACCCCTACCTGTCCCTGGCGGAAGAACTGGACATTCCGGTGGCCTTGCACACCGGCACCATGCCCGAGGGCACCACCTTTGACCCCTGCTGTCGCACCGCCCGGGCCCGCTTCGGCAATCCCGAATATGTCGAGGAGGCGCTGAACAAGCATCCCAAGCTGCGCCTGAACCTCATGCATTGCGGCTGGCCCTACCTGGAAGACACCATGGCCATGCTGATGCTGTATCCCAATGTCTATGCGGATACGGGCGCCATCGACTGGCTGCTGCCGCGACCGGCCTTCAACGACTACCTGAAGGCCCTGGTCGACGCCGGCTTCGGCAAGCGCATCATGTTCGGGACGGACCAGATGTATTGGCCGGACGCCATCGGCCTAGCCGTCGACCGCATCAAGTCGGCCCCTTTCCTGACGGAGGACCAGAGGCGGGACATCTTCTACAACAACGCCGTCCGCTTCTATAAACTGGGCTGAGATTTTGTCGGGACAGCCGCCGGGACTGCCCGGCGGCTGGTCCGCGTCAATAGCTGAGCGTCACGGAAACGTGGCTGAGTTCGCCCTTTTCCGCCGCCCCTGGCAGCTTGCGCAGCTGCCAGCCGTAGGCGAACTTCACCGTCAGATAGGTGCCATAGGTGTAGCCCAGGCCCACACCGGTGCTGGCCAGGTTGACGTTGTCACTCTCCCCGGCCGGGATGTTGCGGTTCCACAGGCTGCCGTAATCGAAGAAGGCCAGCAGCTGCAGGGCGTCATCGGGGCCGCGTTGCACCAGCTTGAAGGCGCGGCTGCGCAACTCGGTGCTGATCAGCACGCCCTGGTCGCCGTTCACCGCGCGCTCGTCATAGCCGCGCAGGATGTCGGCGCCGCCGGCGCCCAGCTGTTCCGTGTCGAGCAGGGCGCGGTTGCTCAGCTGCCCCACCACGCGGGTGGCCCAGACCGCCTCTTCCGGCAGCTTCACCAGGCGGTTCAGCTCGCTACGGACATAAAGATAGTTGGCCTTGGCGCCCAGGCGGCCGGACTGGTTGTCGCCCGGCTGGAAAGCGGCGTTGGTGTTGTCCCCGGTCAGGCCGCCGGGGCTCCACACCAGGGTGTTGCTCCACCCCGTGCTGCCCCAGGCGTCACCCAGGGTGGCGTTGTAGTTGGCGGAGAACTGGTTGATCTCCGTCGCCGTGCGCGAAATCTGGACGCCACCGAAGGCCAGATTGTTGTTGGTGGTCTTGAAGTCGTAGCCGAATTCCAGCTGGTGGGAGAAATCCGGCGTCCGCGCCAACGGGATTTGATAGCGCAGGCTGGCCTGGCCGCTCTTGCCCACCAGGCCGAAATCGTTGCCCACATTGGGCACGCTTTCCTCATAGCTGCCGAAGATCATCAGGCGGTCCTGCCAGGGCAGGGGCGCCAGCCAGCTGAGGGAATGGCCGACAAAGGAGGCGTTCCGCCCGCCCGGCCGGTCATGCCAGAAATCGTTGCTGGTGGTCAGCTGATAGGACAGTTGCTCATCCTGCCAGAAGGCATTGCCCCAGTTGAAACCCAGGTTCCAGCGGTCGCGGCCCGTGCTGGGCGCGCCGCTGTTGTCATAGCCGGCGTAGACGCGCAGGGGGAAACGGTCGCGGGTGGACAGCACCAGATCGGTGGTACCCGGCGTGGCACCTGGGCGGTAGACCAGATCCACCTGGCGGAAGGGGTTCTCATTCAGGCCGTTGACCTCGCGCAGCAAGCGCTCACCCTCCACCCGGTCGCCGGGGTGGATGCTGATATGGCGGGTCAGTAAAGCGCTGTCGAACCACTCGTTGCCCTCGGCCGCCACCTGGCCCACCGTGAATTCGCGCACCACCACCTGCACGGTGCCGTTGTCGATATCCTGTTCCGGCACCAGCACGTCGACCAGCGGATGGTCGTTGTCGCGGTAGAAGGCGACGATGTGGCGGGCCAGCTCATTCAGGTCCGCCAGGCGCAGGGGCTTGCCGATGTAGGCCTCGGCGATGGGGCGGAAGCCGGGGCGGTCCAGGATGTCGATGCCGCCAGTGTCCACGCCGGTGACGGTGCTGCCGCGCGGCTTCACGGCGGCCGGCGAGGGCACGAAGGCCAGGCCCTTCAGCTGGGACAGGATCACCCGGTCTGACTCGGGCGCGGGGGCGGCCGGCATGGGCGGCTGTGGCGGCTGGTCCACCGGCGCCTTTGCGGGCGGCTCCTTGGGCGCGATGCGCTCATAGCTCTGCGCCTGCGCCCGCAGGGACGTCAGCGACAGGCCGGCCAAGAGCAGGGCGGTGAGAACGCGTGCCGGAGGGACGGACATGGAATTCCTGGGCATGGAGGCGGTCGTGGGAGAAGGGATGGCGGGCGTGGGGGCGGAGGGGACGATCATGGCGCGCTTCAGCGCCACCGCTTGGCGATGTCGAACTCCGTCTCATCCGTCCCATCCTGGTGGGCGGCGGAGAAGGTCGAGGTGTTGGTGATGGCGCCGGTGGCCGTGGCGGGTGGCGCCAGGTAGATGACGCGATAGTTGCCCTGCGAGTAGTCTGACCCCACCAGGGGCTGGGTGGGGGTGAAGGGCACTTTGCCGGAGGGCTGGTCCACGAAGTGGGTGGAGGACGGCACCTCGGGTACCACCAGGGGCGGTGACGTGTCCGCCTGCACCGTCAGGGTGCCGGCGACGTAGCTGATGAGGTAATTGCCGGACGTGAGGCCCCCCGGCGTGATCGTGTAGGTGCCGGACGCTGTCCCGCCACCGTTGTAGACCAGGCTGCCGCCCAGGACGGCGGCCGTTTCGCCATTCACGAAGCCGTTGTACCTGGCGCTGTAGGCCGGGGTGTCGCCGAAGGCGACGGTGACGTCGTTGGCGGTGACGGTCAGGGCGGCCTTGTTCACCGTCAGGGTGCCGGCGACATAGCTGATGTCGTAGTTGGCGCTGGTGAGGCCGCCGGGGGTGAGGGTGTAGCTGCCGGCGTTGGTGCCGGCGCCGCTGACCGTCAGGGTGCCGCCCAG
>NZ_VITV01000014.1:56551-115680 GCF_007828035.1 Nitrospirillum amazonense
TGTTCACGGTCAGGGTTCCGGCGACGTAGCTGATGTCGTAGTTGGCGCTGGTGAGGCCGCCGGGGGTGAGGGTGTAGCTGCCGGCGTTGGTGCCGGCGCCGCTGACCGTCAGGGTGCCGCCCAGGACCGACGCTGTCTCACCGTTGACGAAGCCGCTGTAGCTGGCGCCCAGGCTGGGTGTCTGGCCGTAGGTGATGGTGGCGTTGTTGGCGGTGACGGTTAGAGCCGCCCTGTTCACGGTCAGGGTTCCGGCGACGTAGCTGATGTCGTAGTTGGCGCTGGTGAGGCCGCCGGGGGTGAGGGTGTAGCTGCCGGCGTTGGTGCCGGCGCCGCTGACCGTCAGGGTGCCGCCCAAGGCCGACGCCGTCTCGCCATTGACGAAGCCGCTGTAGCTGGCGCCCAGGGTGGGCGTCTGGCCATAGGTGACGGTGGTGGTGTTGGCGGTGACGGTCAGGGCCGCCTTGTTCACCGTCAGGGTTCCGGCGACGTAGCTGACGGCCGAGCCGTCCGTCGTGGCGGCCCCGCTGGCCGTGATGGTGTAGCCGCCGACGTTGGCGCCACTGCCGGCCCCGGTGGAGGTGAGCGTGGGCGCGGTGCTGAGGCTGGTGCCGCCCAGATAGGCGTGGGCCACGCCGGTCGCGCCGCCGGACAGCGTGTAGGCCAGCGTGCCGCTGACATCCTGGCCGTAGGTCTTGGTCACGTCGCTGGCCGTGATCACCAAGGTGGGCTGTTCCGCGAAGACATAGCGGTTGCCGCCGACCGCCACCGTGCCGGACGCCAGGGTGCGGTTCCACAGGGCGGTGTTGCCGCTGTCCAGGTTACCGAAGGTGTCGCCGGCGGAGGTGGCGGAATAGACCAGCCAGCGGCCGCTGGCGGCGGTGATGGCGCTGGAGCCGGCGGTGTTGATGAAGGCGCTGGTGGTCGACAGGGTGACGGCATCGCCGGTGGCCTGGCTGGTGACCGCGTTGGCCAAGGTCAGCGTTCCGCTGGTGGTGATGGTGACGCCACCGGTGGCGGTGATGCCGCTGATACCGCCGGCGGTGCCAATGGTCAGCGCGCCGGCGTTGGTGAAGGCCATAGCCCCTCCGGCGGTGGCCGCCAGGGTGCCGACGCTGTTGGCCTGGGTCAGGGTGATGGCGCCGCCGGCGTCCAGGCCCAGGCTGCCCACGGTGATGGTGGCGCCGCTGGCTTGGGTGATGGTGCCGCCGGCCTCCAGCACCAGGGTGCTGGCATGGGCCGGGGCGATGGCGGCGCTGAGGATGATGTCGCCGGACACGGGCGGATCCACCACCAGGGTGCCGGCGGTGATGCGGTCCAGTTCCGCCGCCGACAGTTCCAGCGTGCCGGTGGTGGCATCGCTGGCGCTGCCCAGGTCGACGGTCCAGCCGCTGGTGACCGGGGCGAGGGTGACGGTGCCGCCGCCCGTTGCGGTCACGGCGCTGGCCAGATTCAGACGGTCGGTGGTCAGGGTGACACCGGTACCGGAGATGGCCTGGGACACGGTCAGCAGGCTGTCGGCCCCGGCCGTCAGTTGCACCGTGGTGATGGCGGTGACCCCGCTCAGGCCGTCGACCGTGCTCACGGTCAAGGCGCCTGAGTCCTTGAAGCTGACGCTGCCGGAACTGGTGGTGGCCGCAAGGGTGCCGACGCTGTTGGCGGCGGTGGCCAAGCTGATGTCGCCGGCGGCGCGCACGGCCAGGTTGGTGGCGGTGATGGTGGCGCCGCTCGATTGGGTGATGGTGCCGCCCGTGGCCAGGGACAGGGTGGTGACATGGGTGGGCGCAATGGCGCCCGCGATGGTGTAGCCGGCGGTTTCGCTGATATCCGTGCGGCCGATGACCAGGGTGCCGGCGGTGATGCCGTTGATGCCGGCGGCGCTCAGCACGTCGGCGCCGGTCACGCTGCCGCCCACGGCCAGGGCGCGGTCGGTGGACTGCTGGCGCAGGGTCACCGTGCCCGTGGTGGTGACGGTGGGGGCCGCGCCGCTGGACAGGGCGAAGTCGTCGCTGGTCAGCGTGATGGCGCCGGCCTGCGTGCCGCTGCCGAGGCTGGCGGCTGTGCTGCCGCCGTCGCCCAGCACCAGGCCGGCACCGGTGGTGCCGCTGCCCGTCAGGGTGATGGCGCCGGTGGTGGTGCTGACCGTTTCGCCGTAGAGCCTCAGGCCAGTGCCGCCCGTACCCGTGCCGGTCAGGGTGATGGCGCCCGTGGTGGCGGTCACGCCGCCGCCGTTGATCAGCAGGCCGGTGTTGCCGCTGGGGCCAGCCGCCGCCGTGCCGGTCAGGGTGATGGTGCCGGTCGCCGCCTGCAAGGTGCTGGACACCAGTTGCAGGCCCAGGTGCGCGCCGGCGGCCGTGCTGGTGGTGGCGCTGCCGGTCAGGGTCAGCGTGCCGCCGCCGCTGGTGGTGAGGCTGCTGCTGTTCAGCGCGATGCCGGAGGAGGTGCCGGTGACGCTGGCCTGCCCGTCACCCTTCAGAATGGCGCTGCCCCCCTCCAGGCTGATGGCGCTGTTGGTGATGCTGATGGCGGCGTCGTCGGTGGCGCTGGTCCCCGTGCTGTGGGCGTTGCCGGCCGTCGTGGGGTCGCTGACGACGGTGCCCCCCACCAGGGCCAAGGTGCCGCCCTTGGTCAGGATATTGACGCGGCTGAGGGTGATGCCGCCGGTGCCGCTGCTGTCGCTGTCGGCGTACAGGGACAGGTCCAGCCCGGCGCCGACGATGCCGTTGACGGTAATGGCGCTGGAGGTGCCCTGCACGGTGACATTGTTGCCGGCCACCAGCGTCAGGGTGCTGGTGCCGCTGCCGGTACCGACCGCAAAGCTGGTGTCGGTGACGGTCAGGTCGCCGCCGGCCGTCAGGGTCAGGGTGCCGCCCGCCGCGAGGGTGGCGGTGTTGGTGGGGGTCGCCACCGTCAGGTTGCCGCCGGCGGTCAGGCTGTTGCTGCCCGTGCCGCTCAGCGTCAGGCCGTTGTAGCTGCTGCCGCCCGCGGTCACGCTGTCCACCGTAACCGCGCCGGCGGTGACGACGCTGAACGTGGCGCTGTTGGCGGTGAAATGCGTGACCGCATTGCCCGTGTTGGTCAGGGTGTAGCTGCCGCCCTCCAGCGCCAGGCCGCCGGCGCTGATCGCCTGGGTCTGGGTGACGCTGGTGCTCGCGCCGGTGAAACCCAGGCCGCCGGTCAGGGTGATGCCGTCGGTGGTGCCCACGCTTCCCACCGCCAGGGCGGTGTTGGAGCCGATCAGCACACTGCCGGTGTTGGCGGCCAGCGTGCCGATGCTGTTGATGCTGTTGCCGCCGGACAGGCTGCCCAACTGCCAAGTCCCGCCGCTGCCCAGCAGCAGCAGGCTGGGAGTGGTGATGGCGGCCGACTGGGTGCTGGTTCCGGTGCTGTTCAGCGTCAGGGTGCCGGTGCCGCTGACGGTCAGGGCATCATCGATGGTGATGGCGTGGCTGCCGGCCTCGATGTCCAGGCTGGCGTTGGCGGACAGCGTAACGGTGCTGCCCGACACCGTGTAGAGCAAGGCGGAATCGATGCCCGTGGGCCGGGCGCCGGCCAGGGCGCTGGTGCTGACCGCTGGGCCGTCGCTGGTCATCTGCACCGTGTTGCCCAGCACGGTCAGGCCGGTGGTGGTGCCGCCGCTGGTGGTCAGGTGCACGGCATTGCCCAGCGTGGTGTTGCCCAGCGCCGGGTTCAGGTAGGCCACCAGATTGCCGCCGGTGATGGGGCTGCCGTCTGCCAGGATATAGTAATAGCCGTTGGCCCCGGTGAAGCCGCTGCCCAGGCTGGTGCCGTTGGTCAGCGCGCTCACGCGGTTGGCGACGGCGAAGGTGCTGCCGGCGGCGTCGCTGTAGGCGGTGCCGGTGACGATCTGGACGCCGCCCGAATGCTCCCAGGTGAAGTAGGGCAGGGTCACGCCGTCGACCATGCCCCAGACGGGCGTGGTGTAATCCCATCCGGCACCGGTGAAGGCGCTGCGCGTCTGCATCTGGGCCGTCGTCTTCCCTGTGACGCCGGAGGTGGTGCCGCCGCCAATGCCGACCGACAGGCCGGAGGTTTCGGTGTCATAGAAACTGTTGCTGGTGGTGCCGGCGTTGTTGCCGATCAGGCCGCCCAAGGTGGTGGTGCCGGTCAGGGCCAGGGCGCCGATGCTGTAGGTCCGGGCCACCGTGCCGCTGTTGGTGCCCACCAGGCCGCCGGCGGCGGACCCGCTCTTCACCGCGCCCAGCAGCGCCACCTGCGCATAATCGTCGGTGATGGTGCCGATCAGGCTGTTGACCAGGTCGACGCTGTTGTTGCCCACCAGGCCGCCCACGGACTGGGCGCTGCCGGCGGCGGTCATGCGGATACCCCCCAGGGCGTAGCTGTCCTGGATGGTTCCATTGCTGTTGCCGACCAGCCCGCCGACATCGGTGCCGCTGGCGGTGATCAGGATGTCGGCCTTGGCATCCTGCAGCAGGGCGCCACCGGTGATGCTGCCGATCAGGCCGCCGACGGTGCTGCCGCCCGCGATGCTGCCCGTCACGGTGACATGGCTGATGACACCGCCGCCGGCGTTGCCCACCAGGGCCCCGACGGCGCTGCCGCCGGTGACCGAGACGGTGCTGAGTGACAGGTCGTGAAGGTAGCCGATGCCGCTGGTCGTTGCGAACAGGCCGACGTCGGTGTTGCTGGGCAGATTGACGGTCAGGCCGCTGATGCTATGGCCGCCGCCATCGAATGTGCCGGTAAAGCTGTCGATGGGGGAGAAGCCGCCGCTGCCCCACACCCCGCCGGTCGCCGACAGGGCGCCGCCCAGGTTGATATCGTTGGCCAGGGTGTAGCCGAAGCCGGGATTCAAGTTCATCAGCTGCAGCTGATGGGCCGAGCGCACGGTGGCCGACGCCTCCGCCACCAGCATCGGCCGCGTGCCGCCGTCCACCATGTACCAGGTGCCGGACATGTCCCAGCCGGCGTTGGAGAAGGTGGTGCTGGTGAAGCCCTGGGTGCCGGTCAGGCCGGTGAAGCCGGTCACCGTCAGGCCGCTGCCACCGGAGGCGGCGCCGTAGCTCCGGCCCGTGGTGGTGACGTCCCAGAATGAATTGCTGGCGGTGAATGTCACACTGGACAGGCCCACGAGGCCGCTGGTGTAGATGCTGCCAATGGTGCTGCTGACCCGGCCGCTGGCGTAGCTGTTGTTGATGCTGGCGCCCGCCACCTGGATGATGCCGACCAGCCCGCCCTCTTCCTGAAAGCCGGTGACGTCGCCGGTGGCGTAGGTGTTGGTCAGGCTGGCGCCATACAGGTTTCCCACCAGCCCGCCGACCACGCTGCCCCCGCCGGTGACGTTGCCGCTGGCGCCGGAGGTGGCGATGTTGCCAGAGGCGAGGCCGACCAAGCCGCCGACGTCGGTCCAGCCGCTGACGGCGCCGGATGCCCAGGACCGATTGATGGTGCCGGTGCTTTGTCCCACCAGGCCGCCCACGTACAGACCGTGGCTGCTGGTGCCCGAACTGCTGACGGCGGCGGTGGACCAGCTGTCCGCGATGGTGCCATTGGTGAAACCCACCACGCCGCCGACACTGTCGGCGGTGGCGCTGACCGTGCCCGACATGCCGGCGTAGCTGATGGGGCCGGTGGCGCTGCCCACGACGCCGCCCACCTGGCTGGCACCGCTGACCGTGCCGGAAACGGTGATGTTGCTGATGGTGGTGCCGGTGGCCGAGCCTACCAGCGCGCCCACGTTGTTGCCGCCGGAGACGGAGACGCTGGTCAGCGCCAGGTTGGCCAATTTGGCCGAGGCGGTGGTGGAGGCGAACAGGCCCCTATTGGTGGCGCTGCCGGTAATGGTCAGGCCGCTGATGGTGTGACCCTGACCGGACAATTCGCCGGAGAAGCTGGCGATGGGCATGAACCCGCCGCCCCATATGTCAGCGGTGTTGGCGAGGGGGGTGGCCAGGCTGATGTCATTGGCAATGGTGTAGCGGGCGGTGGGGTTCAGGGCCACCAGTTGCAGTTCATGGGCGTTGCGGATGGTGGTGCTGGCCTCCGCGCGCAGGACTGGGCGGGATAGGCCGGCGGGCAAGTACCAGGTGTTGCTGAAATCCCAGCCGCTGAAGTTGGATTGAACCGCCATCTCGGCGGTGGTGCGGCCAGTGATGCCTGTGGCGCTGCCGCTTCCGACGCCGCTGGACAGGCCGGTGGTCTGCTGATCCCAATAGGAATTGTTGACGGTGGCGCTGACGTTGAAGCCGATCAGGCCGCCGATCTTCGTGCCTGGCGCGTTGATGGCGCCGCTGGCGTAGCTGTTGCTGATGGTGCCGGTGGCGCTCTGGCCCACCAGGCCGCCTATTTCATCCACGCTTCTGCCAGAGGTTTCCGTGACGGTGGCGGTGGAATAGCTGTTGGAGATGTTGGTGGATATCCCCGCCAGGCCACCCGCCAGGGCTTGGCCACCGACCCCGCTGCCACCGGTGACGGTGATGGTGCCGCCGGCGTAGGATGTGTTGATGGCCGTGGCGCTCAGGTCGGCGGTAACGCCCAGAACGCCGCCGGCATAACCCTGCCCGCCATTGACGAAGCTGAGATTGACGTCAGCCATCGAGGTGGAACCGGTAATGGTTCCGCCGTTGTACTGTATCCCCACGATACCGCCGACGCCGTAGCCGCCACCGCCCTGGAAATTCAACGTGCCGGTGACATAGGCGTTCACGATATGACCGCCGCCGTTGGCGCCGACCAGGGCGCCAACATGGCTGTCGGCGTTGGTGACGGTGATGGCGACGTTGGTCAGGCTGATGTTGTTGAGGGTGCCGGTGTTGCCGCCAAACAAGCCGATGTAGGTGTTGCTGCCGCCACCGTAGTTGATGGTCAACCCATCGATGGCGTGCCCCTGCCCGTCATAGGTGCCGCTGAAGGGTGTCGAAGGGGTGCCCAGGGGGATGAAGCCGGCGGGGACGCTGCCGGCGGTGGACTTCCAGATGCCGCCGGCGGTCGGCGCCGGCATGCGGATGTCGTTGCTCTGGGTGTAGCTGGCCGTCAGGTCGTGGGCGACCAGCTGCAACTGGTGGGCATTGCTGATGGTCAGTGAATATTCCCAGAGGCCCAGGGGCCGGGTGCCGCCGTCGCTCAACCACCAATCGGTGGTGAAGTTGAAAGCGCCGTAGGCGCTGGCCTTGTAGGCGTAGGTGCTGGCCGCCGACTGCGCCGGGTCGCTGGTCACGGCCGCGGCGCTGCTCGTGCTGCCTCCCACGACGGCGCCCACCGCCGCCGCGCGGCCGGTGCTGTAGGTGTCCCAATAGCTGCTGGTGATGCTGCCCGAGCTGACGCTGTCGCCGTTGGTGCCCACCAGGCCGCCGACGCTGCCGGCGCTGCCGCTGCTGAGCGTGACGCTGCCGCTGGCCCAACTGGTGGTGATCGGGTTGGCGTTGATGCCGACCAGGCCGCCCACGCTGGTCACGCCGACGACGGTGCCGGTCGCGTAGCTGGTGGTGATGCTGCCACCTTCTGAAATGCCGACCAGGCCGCCGACGGCGTCGTTGCCTGTGACATTGCCGGTGGCGTAGGCGTTGGTGATGGCGGCCCCCTGGCCGGAACCGATGAAGCCGTTCGTTCCCACCAGGCCACCGACCCGGCTCGCGCTGGGTGCGTAGACGGTGCCCAGAGCATAGACGTTGGTCAGCGCGCCGGCGCGCTGCCAACCGACCAGGCCGCCGATGCCGGTGCCGCTATAGCCTTTTGGGACGGTGATGGTGACGTCGGTCCAGCTGTTGCTGATCGACTGCTGGTCGTCCTGGCCGACCAGGCCACCGATGAAGTCGCCATAGCCGGTGATGGAACCGGTGACGTGGACGTTGGTGACGGAGCCGCCGTTGTTGGCGCGCCCAACCACACCGCCCACACGGTTGGAGCCGGTGATGTTCACATCCTCCAGGCCCAAGTTGCTGACTTTGGGACCGTTGCCTGTGGGCGTGTCGCCGAACAGGCCCACTGCGACGGTGGTGGGGCGGTTGATGGTCAGGCCGGTGACGGTGTGGCCCTGGCCGTCCAGGGTGCCGGAGAAGCTGTTGATGGGGGCGAAGCCAGCGCCGCCGTTCCAGGCGGCGGTACCGCTGGCGTCGATGTCCCGGCCCAGGGCATAGGTGCCAGACAGGTTGGTGGACAAATCCTGCAGATTCTGGGCGGTATTCACCAGCATGTAGGTCGTGAGGGCGCCGGACCCCAGGGTGACGTTGCCGGCGTAGCTGGTGGGTGAGGCGTAGCTGGTGGGGTTGTAATAAAGATTCACCGACCCGCTGCTGCCGGTCATGGCCACGCCGCCGCTGGTGAAGGTGACGGTGCCGCTGCCCGTGCCGGTGTTGTCTGCGTGCAGGGTGACGTCGCCGGACCCCGCCGTGTGACTCAGCGTGCCGCCGTTGAAGATGATGCTGTGATAGGCGGACAGCGTCAGGCTGTGGCTGGCGGACCAGGTGACGTTGTTGGCGACGGTGATGTCGCCCGTCTGGCTGCCCGTATTGCCGGTGGTGATGGTGACGTCGGCCGTGGCCAGGGTGTTCTGCAGCGTGGTCGTGTTGATGACGGAGCTGTTGCCTGTCGGGGTGAACGTGCCGCCGGACAGGCTGCTGTTGGAATTGCTGCCGGTGGAGATGGTGACGTTTTCCGGGTCCAGCAGCAGCTGGCCGACGGCGCCCAGCGGGGCGGTCAGGTCCACCGCGCCGGTGAAGTCCAGCAGCTTGTGGCTGGACACTTCGGCAAAGCCGCCGTTGCCGCTACGGGGACCGCCCTTGGCACTGAGCGCGCCGGCGAATCCGGTGTACTGGTCCGACCAGACGATGACGTTGCCACCGTTGCCCTTGGCGCCCGCGTCGGCCTTCAGGGTGGCACCGGCCGCGACGGTGGTTTGGGCGGCGGTGGCCACGGCTTGCTTCACCAGCTTGCTGGCCGCATCGCTGCCGCCCTGGCGGTCGCCGCCCAGCAGGATGGTACCGCCGGCCCCGGTGGTGCCGCTGGCGTCGATCACCGCGCCCGCCGTCATCGCGACCGACTTGCCCGTCGCGATGACGGTACCGCCGCTGCCATCGGCGTTGGTCGCCGCCAAAGCGCCGGCGACGGTGACGGCGCCGCCCTGGTCCGTGGCCGTTTCCGTCGATCCGCTGGCCGATAGCCAGATGTGCCCATCCTTGACCGTGGTACCGGTGGCGCGGATGACGCCGCCGCCGTTGCCGGCCAGGGCATAGATGTTGCCGCCGGCGGCCTTCAGCTCCGCCTGGGCCGCCGCGATGGCGCCCGTGTTGGTGACGTCGCCGCCTCCGACCTGGACATAGACGCGCTCACCCGCGTCACCGTCCTTCAGCAGCACCTTCTGGCCGGCGGCCAGGCCCACGGTGCCGTTGGGCGCGGTGATGGTGCCGTCGTTGGTCACGCTGCGCGCGATCAGCAGGACGTCGCCGCCGGTGGAGGAGATTTTGCCCAGGTTCCTGACCTCGGCATCCGTGTCGCCCTTGAACAGCAAGGTGCCGCCGGCCATGAAAGCGTCGTTGGCGATGTCCAGCGTGCTGGCGGTGAAGCTGCCGCCCGTGACCACCACGCCGCTGGACCCCACGACCACGCCCGCCGGGTTGATGACGTACAGCGTGCCCGTGGCCTTCAGCGTGCCCAGGATGGTGGACAGGTTGCCGCCCGTGACACGGTTCAGCGTGGCCCCGTTGCCGTTGTTGAAGCTGACGGTGCCGCCCTGGCCGATGGAAAAGCTTTTCCAGTCGATGATGGCGCGCTGGCTGCCTTGATTGACGGTTAGGCTGCCGGGGCCGCCGCTGATGCTGCCCGATCCGGCCTGGAAGGCGCCGCCGGTGGGCAGGGTGGGGCCGCTGCCGGCGCGGGCCGGTCCGGCGGTGACGGCCAGGAGGGCCATGGCCGTGCCGGCCAGCAAGGCCGCCCGGCGGCCGCGCCGCTGAGGCTCTGGTGAGAAGATCATATGGCCTTCAGCGCGCGCCGCACCGCCTTGCGGGGCATTCCCTCGCATCCCCATCCCAACCCGAGAACCCATGCTGTCCGCCCCTGGAACCTGTGGCCCGAAACCTGTGGCGTATCAGGCTCACGGGGGGGCGCCATGCGGGCGACGGTCCTGCCCCGGCCGTCGACACCGCGTCACGGGTCCCGCCCCGGTTCGCGAATACGCCGCCAGTCACGCAACCGTTCGGCTGACGACTAGCACCGGGACCATAACGCAACCGATGCGCGCAATTTATAGAAATTGTCGAAAGTGTACGGCAGTTATGCTGCCAATTATCCTCAAGTCATTGACGCGATTAGTAGCATACACCCGTAAGGCATACGTGGTTAACGCAGCCACGCCACTACCGGCCATCAGGCGGCGGCTTCCGGTTCAGGAATCCCATGTGGGCACCCGGGTGGGGGGCGCTCTCGCCCCCCACCCGCTGGCCGGCGAAGAGCCGTCGCGCTATTCCAGGCGCAGTTTGGCGACATCGCCGGGCGTGATCTTCGACGCGGCCGCACCGAAGCGTGCGGTCACATAGTTGGCCACCGCCGCGATCTCTTCATCTGAATAGGCGCCGGAGAAGCCTGGCATATAGGGCCGGCCTGCGACCTGGGGGCCGGAGCCCTTCAGAATCATCAGGGCCACATTGGCGGCGCTTGGGTCGTTCACCGCCCGCTTCGCTGTCAGCTGGGCCTCTGCCGAATTGACGCCGGCGCCGCTCCAGGCGTGGCAGCTGGCGCAGGCGCCTTCGAACATGCGCTTGCCGTCCAGGTTGTCGGCCACGGTGGCGCCATGCTCCCGCGGGGCGGGGCCGGCCGCGGCGGGAAGGCTGGTGTGCACCGCCGGCACGGTTTGCAGATAGCTGCGCATCGCCGCGATGTCCGACGGGCTGAGCTTCGAGAAGCTCAACTCCACCGCCTCGCGCATCGGGCCGGAGGCGACGCTCTTGCCCTTGGCGTGGCCATGCGCGAGATAGGCCTCGATCTGCTCCGGCGACCAGCCGCCGATGCCCGACGTCGTGTCTGGGGTGATGTTGTAGGCGTTCCAGCCCTCCGCCTGGCCGCCGGCGAACTTGCGCCGGGTGTCCATGGCCTGGAACGGGGTGCGCGGCGTATGGCATTCACCGCAGTGCGCCGCCCCTTCCACCAGATAGGCGCCGCGGTTCCATTCTGGACCGCGCTCAGCCACCGGCTGGAAGCGATGGTCAGGGTTGAACAGCATGCCCCAGAAGATCATCAGCCAGCGCTGGTTATAGGGAAAGGCGAAGGTGTCGGGCAGGTTCTGCCGCCGCACCGGCGCCAGCGAGAACAGATAAGCCTTGATGGCCAGCACGTCCTCGTCCGTCATCAATGTGTACGACGCGTAGGGGAAGGCGGGGTAGAGATGCCGCCCCCCTGGCGCCACGCCCTTGTGTACCGCCTTCAGGAAGTCCGCATCGCTCCAGCGGCCGATGCCCGTTTCCGCGTCGGGGGTGATGTTGGGGGTATAGAGGGTGCCGAAGGGCAGCTTGAACGGCCGGCCGCCGGCGTAGGGCGTGCCGCCCTCGGCGGTATGGCAGGCCTGGCAGTCGGCCGCCGCGGTCAGGTAGGCGCCCCGTTCCAGCAGGGCGGCGTTGGCCAGTTCCTTGGGCACGCCGGTGGGCGAGGGGCCCTTGAAATCCGCCAGGCTGACCTGGTGGCCGCCGGCGAAATCCAGTGGGCCGGGCAGGAACATCATTCGGCCAAGCACGGCGGCGCCCGCCACGACGATGATCCCGGCAGCCAGCAGGGCCGCCCTTTTTGTGCTTCCGCGCATCAGGTCCGCCCCCCCTTGGCCAGCAGTGTCCGGTCTATGGGCATGCGTGTCAGTTGCACGCCCGTGGCGGCATAGATGGCGTTGGCCACGGCGGGCTGCACCGTGGTGGTGCCGGGCTCGCCAATGCCGCCGGGCGCCTCGGTGGACGGCACCAGGTGCACCTCCACCGCCGGCATCTCATCGATGCGGACGACGCGGTAATCATGGAAATTGCTCTGCTGCACGCGCCCCTTCTCAAAGGTGATCTGGCCATGCAGGGCGGCGGACAGGCCGAAGACCAGCCCGCCCTGGATTTGCGAGACCACGCCGTCCGGGTTCACCACCATGCCGCAATCGACGGCGGTGACCAGGCGGCGCACCTGCACCTCGCCGTCATCCCGCACGGCCACCTCAGCGATGGTGGCGAGATAGCTGCCGAAGACCGTCTGCAGGCATATGCCCCGGCCTACGCGCCCGCCCGCCGCGGGCGGCAGGGGCGTGGCCCAGCCGGCACGCTCCGCCGCCGTGTTCAGCACCTGCAGCGCCCGGGGGTTGGCGCCCAGCAGGGCGCGGCGGTATTCCAGCGGATCGCTTTTGGTTTCCCGCGCCAGCCGGTCGATGAAACTTTCGACGGAGAAGACGGTGTTGTTGGGGCCCACCCCACGCCAGAAGCAGGTGGGCACGCCCTGTGGCTCATGACGGACGTACTCGACGTGGAAGCCGCCGACGGCATAGGGCTGGTCGCTGGCGCCATCGATGGCGTCGATGTCGATGCCACCGGTGAAGGCCGGCGGCAGCCATCGGGCGATGACCGAGGGACCCACCACCGTGTGGCGCCAGGCCACCGGCTTGCCGTTCTCCAGCTTGGCGGACAGCCAGCTGCCATAGGTGGAACGGTACATCGCCTTCTGGATGTCCTCCTCCCGCGTCCAGACCACCTTCACCGGACCATCGACGTGGGCGGCGACGCGCACCGCCTTGTCGATCATGTCCACCTCCAGCCGGCGGCCGAAGCCGCCGCCCAGCAAATGGTTGTGGACGGTCACCTGCTCGGGCTTCAGGCCGGCGGCCTGCGCCGCCATGGCCTGGGCCTTGGTCATCACCTGGGTGCCGGTCCAGACATCGCAGGCGCCCGGCCGCAGGTGGACCGTGCAGTTCATGGGCTCCATGGGCGCGTGTGCCAGGAAGGGCAGCTCATAGCTGGCGCTGATCACGCCGGGTGCACCCGGCTGCGCGTCGGCCCCTTCGCTCTTCACCACCACGCCCGGTTGCTTCGCGGCCTCATGCATGGCCGCGCGCAGGCTGTCGGTGGACAGCGTGGCGTTGGGCCCCTCGTCCCAGACGATGGCCAGCTTGTCCAACCCCTTCTTGGCCGCCCACATGTGATCGCCGACCACGGCCACCAAATCGTCCAGCACCACCACCTGCCGCACTCCCGGCACGGCGCGGGCCTGGGCGTCGTCCACGCTCTTGACCTTGCCGCCGGGTACAGGGCAGCTGGCCAGGGTGGCGAACTTCACGCCGGGCGGCATGGCGTCGATGCCGTATTTGGCGGAACCGTTGCCCTTGGCCTCGATGTCCAGCCGGGTCTGGGTCTTGCCCAGCAGACGGAAGGTCTTCGGATCCTTCAGCGGCGGGTCGGCGGGCGGGGTCAGGCGCGCGGCGGCGGCGGCCAGATCACCATAGGGTAGGGAACGGCCGCTGGCGGTATGGAGAACGGTGCCGTCCCGGGTCTCGCAGCTGGCCGGCGCCACCTGCCAGCGCTTGGCCGCGGCCTCCACCAGCATGGCGCGCGCGGCGGCGCCAGCCTTGCGCATGGGCGTCCAGTAGGCGCGGACGGAGGTGGAGCCGCCGGTCGCCTGGATCTTGAAGATGGGGTTGCCATAAAGCGCGTCGCTGGCGGGTGCCGCCTCCAGCCGGACGGCGCCCAATGGCAAATCCAGCTCCTCCGCGATGAGCATGGTCATGGCCGTGTAGATGCCCTGGCCCATTTCCACCTGCGGCATGATCAGGGTCGCGGTGCCATCACCGGCGATGCGGATGAAGGCGTCGGGCGCGAACACGGCGGGGGCGTTCTCGCCCGC
This sequence comes from Nitrospirillum amazonense, assembly GCF_007828035.1. Taxonomy (GTDB): domain Bacteria; phylum Pseudomonadota; class Alphaproteobacteria; order Azospirillales; family Azospirillaceae; genus Nitrospirillum; species Nitrospirillum amazonense. The sequence continues at coordinate 70,379 of NZ_VITV01000014.1, forward strand.
CACCGCCAGGCGGCCCAGCGGCAGGTCGACGGCCAGCAGCAGGCCGCCGCAGGCCAGGCCGCGCAGCACGTCACGGCGGGAGGTGCCGGGCGTGGAAAGATGCTTGTCCATCGTGCACCTCACGTCAGAGAGGCGGCGTGCTTGACGCCCTCGCGGATGCGGACATAGGTGCCGCAGCGGCAGATGTTGCCCGCCATGGCGGCGTCGATGTCGGCGTCATTGGGCGCCGGCGTCTGCGCCAGCAGCGCCGCGGCCGACATGATCTGGCCCGACTGGCAGTAGCCGCACTGCGCCACCTGCAGGTCCATCCAGGCCTTCTGCACCTTGGCGCCGGCCGGGGTGGCGCCGATGCCTTCGATGGTGACGATGGCCATATCGCCCACGTCCCCGACGGCCGTCTGGCAGGAGCGAACGGGGGTTCCATCCAGATGGACGGTGCAAGCGCCGCATTGGGCGACGCCGCATCCGAACTTGGTGCCCGTCATTCCCAGGACATCACGCAACACCCAGAGCAGCGGCGTGTCCTGCTCCACATCCACATCGTGGACGGTGCCGTTGATCGAAAGCTTGACCATGGATTTTTTCCCGTGCTGGCGGCCCTTGCCCATCCGTTGCCGGCACCGTCTGCGGAGCGGCGCCGGCAACGAAGGCGCGTGTCACAGAGCTTCGCGCAGAACGGTGCGGTTCCGGAATCATACCGCGGGCGGGGGTGGGACCATCGACGGGACGTAGCAATGGCGGCGGGCTCTCATATGCTATTGTATTATAAGATAAATTTTCATTTCCCCACCATTTTTGCCTGCGAAGTGTTGCCCGCTGTGCAACGATGTTTATGGTTAGTCGCGGACCATCAGGGACTTCGCCGCCATCCTGACCACCTCTTGCCCCAGGCGGTGTCTTGCTGATTTGGCGCGGCGTCAGAGGGTGTGATCGTCATCCTTGCCGACAGGTGACGGTGGATGGACTGTCCGTCACCAACGGGAGGGAAACGGACCATGACACGCACCATCACGGAAAAGCGCGCGGCCTTCCGCGCCCTGCATCAGGACGGTTGTTTCATGCTGCCCAACCCCTGGGACGTGGGCAGCGCCCGGATGCTCCAGCACATGGATTTCAAGGCCCTGGCGACGACCAGTTCAGGCTATGCCTGGACGCAAGGCCGGCCGGATTATGGCGTGACGCGGGACGAGGTGCTGGAGCACCTGCGCGCCTTGGTGCCGGCGACCGACCTGCCGGTCAACGCGGATTATGAGTCTGGCTTTGCTCATGAAATCAGTGATCTGGCGGCCAATATTCGCATGGCGGTTGAGGCTGGTGTCGCGGGCTTGTCGATCGAGGACATCCGCGCCGACGGCCAGCCCGGCCATTACGACACCGCCACGGCGGTGGAGCGCATTCGCGCGGCGCGGGCCGCCATAGACCAGGTCGATGCACACGCCCTGCTGGTCGCCCGCACCGAGATCCTGTTGAGCGACCCGTCCCGCGTGACCGAGGCCATCGACAAGATGGTGGCCTTGGCCGAGGCGGGCGCCGATTGCCTCTACGCCCCCGGCCTGGTCGACAAGGCCGACGTCGTGGCCCTGGTCCGCGCGGTGGCGCCCAAGCCGGTGAACCTGCTGGTCATGCGCCCGGGCCCCAGCCTGGCGGAAATCGCCGACTGGGGCGTGCGCCGGGTCAGCGTTGGCGGTGGACTGGCGCGCGCCGCCTGGGGCGGTTTCCTGCGCGCGGCGGAGACGCTGCGGGGCGGATCGTTCGACGGGCTGGCCGCCGGCGCCTCCGGCAAGCAACTCAACGAGATCTTTGGCGCCTTCAGCCCAGTTTGATCGACAGTTCCACATCCTCGCCGAAGGGCAGGGAAAGATAGCCGTTGGCGGGATCGCGCACCCGGGTCAGATAGTCCGGGCTGTGATCGGCGTTGTCGGCGAGGATAAAGGCGCCCGGCCGCAGGCGGCTCTCCACCAGGTCCAGGATCTCAGGATAGAGGGCCTTGGCGCCGTCCAGCAGCAGCAGGTCTATGGTCTGCGGCAGGTCGGCGGCCAAGGTATGCAGGGCGTCGCCCTCGCGGATTTCCACAAGGTCGATCAGGCCGCCTTCCGTCAGGTTAGCCCGGGCGCGGGCAACCTTGGACGGCTCGAACTCCGTGGTGATCAGCCGGCCGCCGCCATTGTCGCGCAGGGCCGCCGCCAGATGCAGGGTGGACAGGCCGAAGGAGGTGCCGAACTCCACGACCGTGCGTGCGTTCGAGCCGCGCGCCAGCATGTACAGCAGCGTTCCCGCCTCACGCGACACCGCCAGGGGCATGTCCTTCAGGGCGCTGTAGAACCTGCGGTACTCGGTCTTGCTGCGCATCAGGTGGGTATGGTCGCCGCGCGCCATCATGTCGGCCACGCCGGGAATGGAGGAGGGCGTGATCCGGGCGGCCTCCGCGAACAGGCGGTCCAGCAAGGGTGCCACGGGGGCGGTGGTCAGGGTGCTCATGGGGATAAATCCGGGTTGACGCGGCGCGGTCTTGCGCCGCCCTCAAAATACGACTAATTCGTCATGTTCCCTATTCGCATTGCCCCGGCCCGCCATGCCCGACCGCGCCAGCCCCCGCATTTCCTCACGAAAGCAGCCGCAGCAGGCCCGTTCCGCCGGGCTGGTCGCCACCATCCTGGAGGCGGCTGTTCAGGTTTTGGCGAAGGAGGGGGCGGCCCGCTTCACCACCGCCCGTGTGGCGGAAAAGGCGGGTGTCAGCGTCGGGTCGCTGTACCAGTATTTTCCCAACAAGGCCGCCATCCTGTTCCGGCTGCAAAGCGATGAATGGCGGCAGACGGCCGATATGCTGCGCGCCATCCTGGAGGATCGCACCCGGCCGCCGCTGGATCGGCTGCGCACCCTGGTCCACGCTTTCCTGAAGTCGGAGTGTGAGGAGGCGGAGATGCGGGGGGCCCTGGCTGATGCGGCACCCCTCTACCGCGACGCGCCGGAGGCCAAGGAGGCGCGGGGATCGGCCGACGACGTCGTCGCGACCTTTATGCGCGAGGCCTTGCCCCACGCCACCGACGCCGTGCGCGCCATGGCGGGCGACCTGATCAAGACGACCGTGAGCCAAGTGGGCAAGGATTATTCCGAAACCCCGCGCACGGATGCGGAGATATCGACCTATGCCGACGCCATGGCCGACATGTTCTGCGCCTATCTCCGCAGCTTGGACCAGGGCTGAGCCTGTATACGAAGTTACGTCCTATCCCGCCGTTTTCCCTTGGTTTTAAGGTGGCGCGCGGCCCCGATGGCGGGGCCGGGTTCGGCCATGTGGGACCCTGAGGATGCGGACCGGGGCGATGGGCCGGCGGCTGGCCGGCGCGCTGTTTCTTTTGCTGGGCACGACGGGTTTGGCCAGCGCCTCGCCTTGGGGCGAGGTGGGCGACAACCAATTGCGCGGTGATATCGAAATGCTGGCGGCGGCCGGCCTGATCGATGGGGTCACCACGCAATGGCCCTTGCCCTGGACGGCCATCGTGCCCGCGCTGAAGGCGGCCGACCTGGACGCCCAGCCGGATGCGGTGCAGGTGGCGGCCCTGCGCGTGCTGGGCCGCGCGATGCGCGAGAACCGGCCGGGCTTCAGCACCAGCGCCAGCCTGGACCTGACCAACGCGCCGGCCTTGGTGCACGGCTTCGACAGTCTGGGCCGGGGGGAGGGGCAGACCCAGGTGGCGCTGTCCTACAGCTCCAACACCGTGGCCGCCCGGCTGGCCGTGGGCAGCTACACCCAGGACTTCAAGACGGGCGCCACCAAGCTGGCGCTGGATGACAGCTATCTGGCGGTGAAGGCGGGCGACGCCCTGGTCTACGGCGGCTGGCTGACCCACTGGTGGGGACCGGGCTGGATCTCGGCCCTGACCCTGTCCAACAACGCCCGGCCCATGCCCCAGGTGGGTATCCAGCGCCTGGACACCTCCCCCTCGACCTGGCCGGTGCTGGAGTGGCTGGGGCCATGGCAGGCGGAATTCTTCCTGGGCCTTCTCGACGGCCCGCGCCTGCAGAAGAACACGGTGTTCGACGCCCTGCGCGTCACCGTCAACCCGGCCCCGGGTTTGGAGATCGGCCTGGCGCGCACGGGTGAGATCTGCGGCCAGGGGCACCCATGTGATCCGGCGGAGTATTTCCAGCTGAACAACTCCCCCACCGACGTCAACAGGACCAATGACGAGGGCGTGGTGGACATCAAGTATAGCCACGACCTGTGGGGCGTGCCGGTCCAGGCCTATATGCAGCTGATGAACGAGGACAGCTCCCCCATCACCCATTCCGGCACCAGCCATTTGTTCGGCGCCACCGCCTTCGTACCCCTGGCGGGCCGCCCCCTGCGGCTGACGGCGGAGTATGCCGACAGCATCTCCACCACCGACATCTTCAGCTTCGCCAGCCGTATCTACGGCTTCTCCTACACCAACGGCGGCTACCCCGATGGCATGCGCTATCGCGGCCGCACCATCGGCTTCAGCCTGGACGATGATTCCCGCCTCTTGTCCCTGCAGGGCAGTTGGAGCGATGCCGACGGCTGGACTTATGAGATGACCCTGCATCACGCCGTCATCGGCACGGCGCAGTCGGCCGGGGCCAACATCGTCAGCCCCGTCCCCATCAAGGTGAACATCCTGGAAGGGCGCCTCAGCCTGCCGTTCCGCCACTTCACCCTGGATCTGCGCGGCAGCGTCCAGGACGACCAGGCGCGGCCGGACCATGGCTTCCTGCCGGCGGTGGAGGCGGCGCTGCGCATCGCGTTATAGGGGGAGGCGCATCGCGTTGTGAAAATAGCGCGGGCTCATGGGAATAAACCCGCGGTCCGTATCCGTCATGGGAATGAGGGGAGCCATCCCCACGTTGCCTGCCGGAGGATCCATGCCGTCCATCGTCGCCTGCGCCAAGACCACCACCCCGCGCGATCGTGTCCGCGATGTCGCCGCCGGCCTGTTCGCCGACCGGGGGCTGGATGGGTTCAAGATGCGGGACCTGGCGCAGCGCCTGGGCGTCAGCGTCATGACGCCCTACCGCTATTTCGAGAATAAGGAGGCCATCTTGGCCTGCGTCCGCGCCCACGGCTTCGCCTGCCTGGCCGACGCGCTGGACCAGGCGCGGGACGGCGGCACGCTGGAGGAGCGGGTGGCCCGCCTGGTCACGGCCTACGGCGCCTTCGCGACCGCCGAGCCCGCGCGCTATCGCCTAATGTTCACCCTGGCGCCGGCCCGGGTGCCCGGGGTGGCGGAAGTGCGGCGCCAGGAACGCCGGGTGGAGGATGCCTTCGCCGCCCACGTTGCCGGCTTCGCGGCGGTGGGGCCGACGTGCGCCGATCCGGTCATCCTGGGCCGCCTGCTGTGGTCCACCCTGCATGGCGTTGCCGTCCTGCACCTGGGCGGCCAGCTGCCGCAGGCGGACCTGACCGGCGCCCTGTACCAGGCCGCCTGGGCGCTGGTTACCGCCTGGGCCGGCCCTGCCGTTATCGAACCTGCCGGAGCCACACCTGCCGGGACCGCCGCGTGACCATGACGGCGCCCCAGCCGTTGCGGATGCCGGAGCCGGCGCCGCGGGCCGACGCGGTCGAGGTGCTGCCGCCCCGCGCCCGGCGGCACCTGACGCCCAAGCGCGTGCTGGACATGACGCTCAGCCTGGCGCTGTTGCTGGCCTGCCTGCCGCTGCTGGGTCTGATCGCCCTGCTGATCCGCCTGGATAGCCGGGGGCCCATCCTGTTCCGCCAGCAGCGCATCGGCCTGGCGGGCCAGCCCTTCCACATCGTGAAGTTCCGCACCATGCACGTGCTGGAGGATGGCGCCGACGTGGTGCAGGCCATCGAGGGCGACCCCCGCGTCACCCGGGTGGGCGGCGTCCTGCGGGTGACCAGCCTGGATGAGCTGCCGCAACTGCTGAACGTGCTGTCGGGGGACATGTCCCTGGTGGGGCCACGGCCCCATGCCGCCGCCCACGACGACTATTACCGCGCCTGTATCCCCAATTATCTCTACCGCCAGAACGTGCGGCCCGGCATCACCGGCTGGGCCCAGGTAAACGGCGCGCGCGGGGCGACGCCCCAGGTGGCGGACATGCAGGCGCGGGTGGACCTGGACGCCTGGTACGTGGATAACGCGAGCCTGGCCCTGGACCTCAAGATCCTGGCCCGCACGCCCCTGGTGGTGCTGAGCCGGCGCAAGGCGTGCTGACGACGCCCGGCACTATTTCGCCGGCACTATTTCGAACGCATAGCGGTTGCCCCGGGGAATAAACGCGGAAGGCCATCCGTCTTAGGGATGAGAGGACCGTGATCCACCGGGGAATTGGCCCCTGGGATGCCGGTGAAGATGGACGTAAGCTGATGCGGCTTAGGCACGGGCGCGAGGTGTTCCATTGGTTCGACATGTCCCGTGTCGGAGAGCCCTAAGCCGTGTCCCAACAATTCGCGAACGCCCTGGTCATGCAGCTGCCGGCGCTGAGGCGATACGCCTTGGCGCTGGTGGGCAATGCCGCGCTGGCGGATGATCTGGTCCAGGATTGTGTGGAACGCGCGCTGCGCCAATCAGCGCAATTGCGGGAGTTGCCCCGCATCTCCGGCTGGCTGCGGCGTATCTTGCGGAACCTGTACACCGACGAGATCCGCCGCGGCAACAGCCGGGGGGAGGAGCAGGACATCACCGAGTTGGCCGACCATGTGGAACTGAGCGCGCCGCCGACCGACGTCGGGGCCGCGCGGGACTTCGTGAAGGCGGTCAGCCGGCTGACGCCGGAGCATCGGGAAATCCTGCTGCTGTCCAGTGTCGAGGAACTGAACTATCGCGAGATCGCGGAGGAGTTGGACATTCCGGTGGGTACCGTGATGTCGCGCTTGGCGCGGGCCCGTGAGCGGTTGCGTAGCGTGATGCAAGGCGAGGGCGCGGAGATCATCCCGCTGCCCCTGGGCCAACAGCACCCAGTATCGAAAGACCGAAAGTGAGCGACCAGACCCCCAACCATCCCTCCATCGCGGAGGTCGACCTGCATGCCTTCCTGGATGGCGAGCTGCCGGAAGACCGCGCCCGCGTTGTCGAGGCCGCCCTGCTGGCGGACCCCGCCCTGGCGGAGCGTCTGGCCGGGTACGAGGCCGACAAGGCCATGATGAAGCGGCTATACAGCCCGCTGATCGACCGGCCGGTGCCGCAGCACCTGATCGACCTGGCGCAATCTGCCGCCAATGGGCACGCCGCCCGGCCCTGGGCCGACTGGCGCCGCCTGGGCGCCGTGGCCGCCGTCGTGCTGCTGCTGGTGGGCGGTGGCGCCTACCTGGCGGGCCGCCCGGCGGGCGGGCCGGCCGGCGATGTCGTGCAGATGGCGCTGGCGGCGCGCGATGTGCCGGCGGCTGTACCCAGCGATTTGGCCCCCTACAACGCGGCGCTCAGCCGCGTCGTGGCCCTGAACATCAAGGTGCCGGACCTGACCCGCGCCGGCTATCGCCTGGCCGGCGTGAAGGTGGAGGGGCAGGCGGCCACGGTGGCCTACCGCGACGCCGACGACCGGCTGTTCACCATCTACCTGCGCCATTCCGACGGCTCGGTGCGTTTCGACCAGTTCAAGCGCGACAACCTGCGCGTCTGCATCTGGCAGGACGACCAACTGAGCATGGTCATGGCCGGGGAGATGTCGGCCGCCGTGATGCAGAAGCTGGCCAGCATGGCCTATGTCGGCCTGACGGCGTGAGGTGCACCAGCGGCATGGTCCGCATGCCGCTGCAGGAGGCGACAGCATCCGCCGCCCAGCGTCTGAAGGGCCGCTGATCAGTGACGGTCAATGGCCATCAGCGAACCGATCTTGCCGACAGGCTGTCGGGGCTGAACAAGGTGGCGGGGTGCGGGGCGGTGACGGTGTAGGGTGTCGCCTCGCCATTGAAGGCGAAGGTGTAGGCGTAGCCGCCCAGTTCGAAGTCGTGGATGAACTGGCTGCCGATCACCACCGCCGGCACGTCCGGCATGAGGTACATGGTGGCCTGTCCGAACTTCCACAGCTTGCCTTGCTCGTCCCAGGAATCCCCGTAAACCGCCATCCAGGTATCTTCGTCGAGGTAGAGCCGCCGATGCGGGACAACGTCATGCGCGCCGGCGGCCAGGGTGCCGTCCACCACCCAGACGCGGTGCAGCTCATAGCGCAGCGTGTCGGGATTGGGATGGGTGCGACCCAGCACCTCGCTCACCGGCTTGGCGTACAGGCGGTTGTTGTTGTAGGGCACGAACATCTCGGCCTTGCCCATCAGCTTGAAGTCATAGTGGTCCAGGCCGCCGAAGAAGATGTAGTACTCATCCTCGCTCATATAGCCGGCGGCGTCGGTGTCCGGCACGTCGTAGGAGATGGCCGGCGCCTTGCGCACGCGGTGTTCCCCCGGCAACAGGCGCCAGGCGGCGAAGTCGTGGCGCTTGATGTTGATGGGCTGCCAGTTGAGGTAGCCTTCGCCCACGCGGGAGGCCGGGGCCACGGCCAGGTGCAGCGTCTTGAAGTAATAGCCGCCGTAGCTGTCGGGCGTGGCGTCGCGGTAGTAATAGGGGAAGTCAGCGATCTCCTTATAGCCGCTGGCCTTTTCCACCACCCCGTCCGCCGGCACGACATAGGTGCTGACCGTCACCTCGCGCGCGGGGCCCCAGTAGGCCAGCAGGTGGTTCCACATGGCTTGGAACCCGTCCTTCGGGATGGGGAAGGGGATGCCGCCCACGGCCCCCTCCACCCCATAGGCGATGCCTTCCGGCGCCGGCCGGGCGCGCGTGGCGTTCAGGCGGATGTTCTCATAGACCCAGTCGGGTGCCGCGGCCGTGCGGTGGCTGGGATAGATGTCCATGCGATAGTCGGCGTCGCGCTCGAACAGGCGCTTGGCCCCCTCCGGCAGCCGGTCGGCATAATCGCGGAAGTTCTTGGCGGTGATGGAGAACAGCGGTTTTTCCGCCGCGAACGGGTCCGGGCGCGGGCCGGCGGGCGCAGGGCCCGGCGCGCTCAACCCGCCCGTCCAGGCCGGAATGCTGCCGTCCGCGTTGCCCGTCCGCTCCGCGCCCACCGGGGTCAGTCGGGACTTCAGCTGCGCTGCCTCCTGCTCCGTCACCTGGGCGCGGGTGCTGGTGGGCTGGCAGGCCAGCGCCAGCGTGGCCAGCAAGACGGCGGCCAGCGATATGGGGGACGGGACGGCAGTGGATCGCATGGGCTCGCGTACGGCGCCTGGTGGTGTGAGGGGCTGCGCGCCGGCGTGCCGGGATTTCCCGTGTTTCGGCCGGCGCCGGCGATGGGTGCCGGGGATCATGGCGTGCGGCCCTTGGCGATACAAGCGGGATGTGGCGCTGGCGCATCCTGTCGCGGGGTATGGTAGTGTCGATGCGGCAAGCCTTTGATGGATTGAGCCAAAGCGCAATGGCGTCCCGCGTTCTCGGCCTATTGGTCTTCCCCGTCCTGTGCCTGGCCGCTCCTGTCCGCGCGGCGGATCTCTATTCCGGCGACGGACTGGATCTGCGCTGGGACAACACGGTGCGCTACACGATGGCGGATCGCATCGGCCCTCGTAAGGGGGCTTTGCTGACCAACACCAACTGGGATGACGGCGACCGCAATTTCGGCCCCGGCCTGGTCTCCAACCGGCTGGATCTGCTGTCGGCCCTGGACCTGGGCTGGGGCGACTGGGGCGTGCACGCCAGTGCCGCCGCCTGGTACGACACCGCCTATCAGGGCCGGACGGATGACGCGGACCCGCAGGCCATCAACGCCTCCACCGCCACGCCCGGCCACTTCGCCGCGGCGGTGCGCGACCTGCAGGGCCAGCACGCCGAAATGCGGGAGGCCTTCGCCCATGGCGCCTTCACCCTGGCCGGCATGCCGGTGTCGGTGCGCGTGGGCCGGCAGGCCCTGGTGTGGGGTGAAAGCCTGTTCTACGACACCAATTCCATCGCCGCCGCCATGGCGCCGGCGGACTATAGCCGCGCCGTTGGGGGGCCCAGCGCCTATACCAGCGACATCTACCGGCCGGTGGGCCAGGCGGCGGTGACGGTCCAGCCCTGGCCCGAGGTCGCCCTGTCCTTCTATGACCAGTTCGAGTGGCGGCCCACGCGCCAGGCCGGCAGCGGCAGTTATTTCAGTTACCTGGACTATCTGGGCGCCGGCGCCGACCGCCTCTATGTCGGGCCCGGGCGCTACCTCGCCCGCCAAGCCGACCGCACGCCCGATGCCGATGGCCAATTCGGCGTGTCGCTGCACGCTACCGTGGACGGGGTGGACTACGGTCTTTACGCCCTGCGCTACAATTCAATGGACCCGCAGTATGTCGTCGGCCCCGACGGCGACGCCTCGGCCCCTGGCGCGGCCGGCTACTATCGCTTGGTTTATCCCGGCGGCGTCCGCCTCTATGGCGCCAGTTTCAGCGCGTCCGTGGGCGACAACACCGTGACGGGCGAGGTCTCCGCCCGCCATAACATGCCGCTGGTCCTGCCGCCGCCCTTCGTGAACGGGCCGGTGACGGACCGCTATGCCGCGTACGTCCGGGGTGACATGGTGCACGGCCAGCTGTCGCTGACCACGGCCCTGGGCCGGTCCAGCCTGTGGGACAGCGCCGACGTGAATGCCGAGGCGGCGGTGGACGACGTGGTGGGCGTCGTGCGCGACGATGACGGCAACCAGTGGCACCAGGTCGCCACCAAGGCCCGCGTGCTGTTCGAGCCGCACTACTTCCAGGTCCTGCCCAACCTGGACCTGACGGTACCGTTGGGCCTGGGCTACAACATCACCGGCCACAGCCTCAGCTACTACGCCCAGAACGCCGGTGCCGGCGACCTGACGGTGGGGGTGACGGCGACCTACCGCAGCGTGTGGAAGGCCAACCTGACCCTGACCCATTACATCGGCGCGCCCAGTCAGCAGCTGCTGGCGGATCGCGACTTCGTGGCCCTGGGTCTGGAGCGGACATTCTAGGTCATGGAACGCAGGCGCGCGGGCGTCAGGGTGTCGGCCGCGTCACCGGCCAGCAGGCGCGCCACCTTGGCCACCACCTCATCCGCCGCCTGGGCCTGCATGTCGGCGCTGCCGCCGGCGATGTGTGGCGTCAGGAAGACATTGGGCAGCCGCCGCAAGGGGTGGCGGGGCGGCAGCGGCTCTTCCTCAAAGGTGTCCAGGCAGGCGAAGACGTCGCCGCGGCGCAGGCGGTCCAGCAGGGCCGTGGGCTCGATCAGCCCCCCCCGCGCCACGTTGATCAAGATGGCACCGGGGCGCAGGCGGTTCAGTTCGGCCGCCCCCAGGGTATGCCGGGTGGCGGGCGTCAGGCCCCGGTGCAGGCTGACGATGTCGGCAGCCAGTACTTGATCCAGGGCGGCTGGGCTGGCACCTGCCTGGCGGATGTCCGCTTCGGCGGCGTTCTCGGACCACACCAGCATTCGGGCGCCGCAGGCGGTTAGGCGCCGAGCGAAAGCGTAAGCGTTGGAGCCCCAGCCGACCAGGCCCACCGTGGCGCCGATCAGGTCGCGGGCTTGCGGCGGCCGGCCGCGCCCGTCGCCGCCCAGGCGTGTCTTCACCCGCTGCGCCAGGGGCAATAGGCCCAGGCGCGTTAGCGTGGGCTTCAGCCGCCGGGCTAGGCCGCGCAGACCTCGGAGCGGTGGCACCACCCCCCAGCCGCCGGCACGCATGACCGCATCACCCTGGAAGGCGCGGCGGCGGCCCAGGATGGCCAGGCCCAGGGCGAATTCCGCCACGCTATCGGCGTGGGCGTCGCTGGCGTTGACCAAGGCGACGCCCCGGGCCAGCAGGTCGTCGGCGCTGAAACGCGCCACCGACAGGCCGGCGACGCCCACCACGGCCAGATTGGGCAGGCGGTCCAGCAGATCCGGCGCCAGTGGCGGGGCGCCCCGGCCCAGCAAGGCGGCCACCACGTCCGGCCGCGTTTCGGTCACGTCGTCCGGGGTGGCCAGGCGATAGCCGGCCAGCAGGGGCGACAGCGCCGCGCCCCAGTGGCCCGCGACCAGAATGGTGCGCTCGGGTCGCGCTGGCGCGGCGGAGGCCGCCGCCAGGATCGGGGAGACAGGGCCGACATGGCCGTGCTCGATCAGTTCACAGAGGTGGAGGGACGGGACCAGGGCGGACAGGCTGTGTGGTGGCTCCTGCCCGGTGCGGATGGCGTCCAGGAAAGCGTCGTGCTCCAGGGCGAAGCTGGTCATGCCGCCGGGGAAGGCGGTGGTGAGGCACCGGCCATCCCTCTGCACGGTTAACGTCGTCTCGGTGACAGCACAGCTTTCGCCGGCGGCATGGAAGGCGTAGTCCTCGCGCCGGCACCCGGCGGCGTTGTCGCACAGGAAGGCGGCCTGGGCACCGCCCGGCCAGCGCATCAGGGCGCTGAAGGTCTCCCCCGAGGTGTGGGCTGCCAAGTGGTCCGGCGGGCCCCCCATCATCCACAGCAGGGCGTCCAGGGCATGAATGCCGTTGGCGCCCAGCCAACTGGCGGCACCGAAGCCCGGCGGCTGGCCCGCCAGGGGCTTGTGGAATACCGCCTCCGCCTGGCGCCACCCGGCCAGGCCGGCGCGAGCCCGGGCCGCGCGCAGCGAGGGGTAGAAGCGGCGGTTGTGCCCACCCACCGCCACCAGTCCCCGGCTGCGGGCCATGTCGGCCATGGCCTGGGCCTGGGCGGCGCCGGGTGCCACCGGCTTTTCCACGAACAGATGTTTGCCCTGGCTCAAGGCCCTCATTCCGTATTCGTAATGAAGCTGGGCGCTGGCGTAGATGTGGACGGCGTCGATGTCGTCGCGGGCCAGGGCCGCACCGGCATCCCCCGTGCTGGCGCCGAAGCCGAAGGTGGCCGCCGCCGTGTCCGCCCGCGCTCTGTCCAGGTCGCAGACCAGGGCGAGGTCCACCAGCCCCCGGTCGCGCAGGGCGGCCAGCACGGGCAGGTGCACCTGGGTCGCCATCGGACCGGCGCCGATGACCAGGACCCTCAGGAGCGGGATGGGGATCGCGGAAGGCATCACCCCTTAAGACGGATGGCGGGGCCCGGTTATTCCCCACATGGTGAAATATATAGTTGCGGTGCCCAACCCCGATTTGTGCCAAGAAATCAGCGCGTAATCAGGGATTCCTCACCATCATGGACAAGCGTGGCGCAGGGCGTGAGCTGGCCCGGTCGGCCTGGGGTTTCTTCCGGGATTTCCGAACCCACGCCGGCGGCGATGGGCTGAAGGCCGCCATCCTGATCATGCTGGGCGCGGGACTGGAGGGTGTCGGCCTGGTGCTGTTGGTCCCGCTGCTGGCTCTGGTGGTGGGGGGCGACCGTGGGGGCTGGGCAGCGGCGCTGGCGGGGCGCTTGCCGTGGCGGTCCGCCGGCGACGATCCCCTGGTCCGGCTGCTGCCGTTGCTGGCCTGCTTCGCCCTGCTGGTGGGCCTGAGGGCGGTTGTGTTGTGGCACCGGGATGTATTGCTGGCCACCCTGCGCATTGGCTTTGTCGAGGCGCAGCGCACGCGGCTGGTGGCTCGGCTGGTCGCCGCACCCTGGACGCGGCTGTCGACCTTGCCGCATGCCCGGGTCAACCATCTGCTCAGCAGCGACATCATCCTGACCGGCGCCTGCGCCCATTTCATGCTTCAGGGCGCCACCTCCCTGTTTCTCCTGCTGGTGCAGTGGGGGCTGGCCTGCCTGTTCTCTGTCCCCCTGGCGGCCGTCACCGGTGCACTGTTGGCGGTGGCCACTCTGGCCCTGCTGCCGCAACTGGCGCGGTCGCGCCGCCTGGGGCGCGAGGTGGCCGATGCCAATCTGCACCTGGCCACCAGCGGCGCCCAATTCCTGGGGGGGCTCAAGCTGGCGCTCAGCCAGAACATGCAGCAGCGCTTCGCCGATGAGTTCAACGGCACCCTGGGCCGGCTGATGGGCCGCCAGGTCGCCCTGACTCGGGAACAGACCAAGGCGCAGTTGGCCTTCACCACGCTGGCATCCCTGGCGGGGGCCGCCGCCATCGTGGTGGGGGTCTGGGCGCTGGACGTGCCGCCGGCGGTGCTTATCGTCTTCGTGCTGGTGCTGGCGCGGATGAGCGCCCCGGCTGCCCAGTTGCAGCAGGGCGCCCAGCAGTTCGCCAACTTCCTGCCGTCGTACGAGAAGATCCGGGCGCTGGAGGCGGAGTTGGCTGACGCCGCGCCGGCGGCGGCCGAGATCGCGGACGGCGGCGCCTTCGCCGGCCCGCAGCCCATCCGCTTCCACCAGGTCAGTTACCGCCACCCCGGCGGCGACCGGGGCGTGTTCGGCCTGGACTTGGCCCTTGAGGCCGGCAGCTTCGTTGGTGTGACGGGCGCCTCCGGTGCCGGCAAGACCACCTTCGCCGATCTGTTGGTCGGCCTGACGGCGCCCGATACCGGCACCATCACCGTGGGCGACCGGACCTTGGCCGGTGCCGCGCGGCGGCAATGGGCGGCCGCCATCGCCTATGCGCCGCAGGACACCTTCCTGTTCCATGACAGCATCCGCGCCAACCTGGCCTGGGCCAACCCCTCGGCCAGCGAGGCGGACATGCGCGCCGCCCTTGGCCTGGTGGGCGCCGGCGCCCTGGTGGACCGTCTGCCGCAGGGTCTGGACACGGTGGTGGGCGCCCAGGGCGGCCTGCTATCGGGCGGGGAGCGCCAGCGCCTGGCCCTGGCTCGCGCGCTGATGCGTGAGCCGCCTTTGCTGGCGCTGGATGAAAGCACCGGCGCCATCGACATCGCGGGGGAGCGCGCCCTGCTGGCCGGTCTGGCGACGCTGCCGTGGCGGCCCACCATCGTGCTGATCGCCCACCGGCGGGAAAGCCTGATGCTGTGCGATCGCGTCCTGGAATTCGCCGAAGGTCGTGTCATCGCCGACCGCCAAATGGGTGCGCCCGCCGCTCAGGCGTCGGCCCACAGGGCGCGGTAGCTGGCGGCAATCGCCTCCACCCGCCGTAGGCCGGCGGCCAGGTTCGGGATCTGGGTGGCGCGGCGCGATGCCTTGGGCAGGGCCGCCAACGTGGGGATCAGGGCCTCCATGTCGGCCACCACCCGGGCATGTCCCGCCTCCGCCAAGTGGCCGAAAGGGCCGGTGGCGTCGGCACTGAGGAACAGGGACGGCACACCGAAGGGTACCGCCTCCGCCGCCACGCCGGAGGCCAGTGACACCACAGCGTCCATATGGCGCAGCAGCGCCGGCAGCGGCAGGGCCGAGGCGGGATCGATGCGGATGTTCGGGCCGCTCAGCGCCAGCAACCGGGCATGGCGCCGGTCGTTCCCCCGCCCGGCGGCGGGGTGGCGGCGGATCCACCAGCGCCAATCCGGTGGGCCCGCCGCGATGCGGTCGGCCACAGCATCCCAAGTCGCGGACGGACCGGTGGTCTGCAGGGCCACCAGGATATCGCGCTGGGCGTCGCCGGCGGCGGCCTGGCGGAACCGTTCGTCCCAGGCCCGGGTACGCGGATTGGCATCGTCGAGAAAGGGGCCCAGGCGGGGATGGCCGCCGGCCAGGGCCTGGTGCCAATGCCCATCCGCCCAGGCGCTGATATGGGCGGCATCGGCCGGGTCCCAGGTCCAGAACAGCGCGGGCAAGGTGGTGTAGCCTTCGGTGCCAGCGCCCGCCCAGCCATAGGCCTTGTGCCGCCCGCCTTGGGGGCAATGCTGCACATCCACCGACAGGATGCCGCGCCGCCGGCAGGCGAGCGCCAGGGCGGATCCCAAGCCGGCATACCAGGTGGTGGTGAAAGACAGGCGCGGCTGGGCAATGTCCAGCACCAGGCCCAAGGCCTGGGCCCGGGCGCGCAGCCCCACGGCCCGCTGCGCCAGGCGTTCCGGCCGCAAGGATGGCGCCGGCACCCCCTGGCGGGCCAGGAAGTCCACCACCTCAGCATGGTCCGGCAGGTCCAGCGGCGCGCGGACCAGCGGGGCCAGCGCCTGAGCGGCGCTTGTGATCAGGTCGACCGCCAGGGTGGGCCGGCGCCAGGGCGTGCGCCGGCCGGGTTGCAGGTGCAGGCAGCGCGCCCCGTCGTCCTCAAGCACCGCCATGAGGGGTTCGCCATAGCGATCCTCCCAGGCGCCGTCGATGCGCTCCACCGACACGCCGTCGCCCAGGAACAGGATGTCGGCCCGGTGGGGCCGAAGGATGACGTTGTCCCGGCGTCCCAGTGTCGCCAGCGGGTGGGCCAGGGTGCGCAAGCCGCGCGCGACCCGGGATGGCTGGCCGGCCTCAGGGTCGGCCACATGCTGACGGTAGAGGTCAAGGTACAGGTCCATGCGCGCCGGCGGCCACAGATGGGCGTCGCCACTGGTCCAGCGGCTGACGGCGAAGCGTGCCTCGATCTCCGCCACCAGGGCCAGGTATTGGGTGTGGAGGGGTGTCGCCATGGCCGCCTACCGGGCCGCCAGCTCATCCATGCGCGCCTGCCACGCCGCTTCGATCTTCAGGCGCATCTCATCCCACATGCTGTGGGACTCCCGGGTGGAGCGGGTCCAGGCGCCTTTCAGCCGGTCGGTTTCATTGAAGCGGTGGATCTTGCGCCGCGCCTCCAGCCCCTCCAGTGCGCGGCCCAGGGGGCTGGCCAGCAGCCACTCCCCGGCGCGCTTCAGGGCCGTGGTGTAGGGGACGCAGTTCAGGCTGCCTAACGGCGCCCCCACGGCGTTAGGCAGCCAGTCGGCTGTCCAGGCGTTGGCATCCCGCACCGTCTCGTACACGTCCGGGCCATACAGCGGGATCATCTGGCACAGCTCCTGTGCGTCATATAGGCTGCGGCGCGCCAGGGGCAGGGCCGCCAGCGACAGGAAGGTGTTGGGGCAGAACAGGCCGTTCGCCAGCTTGGCGTCCATCAGGGCCAGCAGGCGGCAGAAGGCGCGCGTGCGCCACATGGTGCCGGCGTCGGTGACCAGCAGGAAGTCGATGTCGCCGTCGGGGGGGAAGTTGCCGGCGGCCAGAGAGCCCGTCATCGCCACCATGCGCACGTTGGGCAGGCTGGCCAGGAAGCGGGCATAGCGCCGCGCGGTCGGCCATTGCCGGCGCGACAGCTCCCGCCGGGTACGGCGGATGGCGAACAGGTCGGTTCGGCCGCGCAGGGCGTGATAGATGCCGTCCGTTTCCAGGTGGCGGGCCAGGGCCGGGCCGCCCAGCGCGTGCTGCACGTCGCCCGGCGTGCAGCGGATGCCATGCAGGTAGCGGTGGATTTCAGGCGCGGACACCGGGAAATGGAAAATATCCCGATAGGCGATCGTCGAGTAAATCGCCGTTTCCAGTTTATTCATCGTAAGGACGATGGTCATGAAATCCCCTGTCGGCCAATCAATATTGGCGTCCGTGCATTCGGATTATTTATTTTAAAAGGCGCATTGTTTATTTTATTTATGCTGGATATGCTGCGCCATCGATGTTTGATTTTTGGTGGGTCATGGCCATCCGACACAAGGTCGTCCTTTACAACCCCGCGGCTGTCTTCCACACCATGCCGCTGGGCCTGCTGGCCATCGGTTCCAATCTTGATCCCGCGCGCTTCGATGTGCGCATCATCGACGCGCGGATCGAGGCGGACCCCTTGGACGCGGTGCTGCGGGCTATCGACGGCGCGTTGTGCTTCGGCGTCACCATGCTGACCGGCCGGCCGCTGGGCGACGCGCTGGCCATGCTGCGGGCGGTGAAGCGGGCGCGGCCCGACCTCACCACCGTGGCCGGCGGCTGGCATCCCTCCCTGTTCCCGGTGGAGACGCTGGACGAACCCAGCATCGACATCACCGTGGCGGGGCAGGGTGAGCGCACCTTCGCGGAGATCATGGACCGTCTGGCCGAGGGCGATGATGTTGAGGGCATCGCCGGTGTCGCCTACCGCGACGGTGACCGCGTGGTGCGCACCAAGGCGCGGCATCTGGAAAGCCTGGACGCCTTCGCTCCGCCCAACTTCGACCTGATCCCGGTGGAGCGGTACTTCGAGCTCAAGGGCCGGCGGCAGCTGGACTATATCGGCTCCATCGGCTGCAACTTCCGCTGCGCCTTCTGCGCCGACCCCTTCGTCTATGGTCGCGACTGGAAGGCGACCTCGGCCAGCCGCATGGGGGTGGAGATCGAAGCGCTGTGGCGCCGTTATCGCTTCACCGACCTGAATTTCCAGGACGAGACCTACTTCACCCACCGCCACCGCGTGGCCGACATCTGTGAGGAGTTCCTGCGCCGGGGGCTGGACTTCACCTGGGCCGGCACCATGCGCGCCGACCAGGGCGTGCGCCTGCCGGACGAGATCTGGCGCCTGTGCGTCCGGTCCGGCCTGCGCCGCGTGCTGGTGGGGGTGGAGACCGGGTCGCACGAGATGATGAAGCGCATCAAGAAGGACACCACCATCGATGCCATCCTGGAGACGGCGGCCAAGTGCCGGCAGCACGACGTCGCCGTCATCTTCTCCTTCATCGTGGGCTTCCCGGAGGAGACGGAGGACCAGGTCGAGGCGACGCTGGGCCTGATCAAGACCCTGCGGGCCATGAGCCCAAAGTTCGAAACGCCGCTGTTCTACTACAAGCCCTATCCCGGCTCGGCCCTGGCCGCCGCCGTGGCGGACCAGACGCCGCGCACCCTGGACGACTGGGCGCGGTTCGATTATGTGGCGGGGCCGGCCGGCACCTGGGTGCCGCCGCATCTCTACCGCCGCATCGAGCGCTTCAAGTTCTACAACAAGTATGCCGCAGGCACCGCAGTCACGGGTCAGGGTGCCGGCCGTCTGCTGCGCCGGGTGGCGCGCTGGCGCATCGACCACGACGTCTACGCCGCCCCGGTGGAGAAGTTCCTGGTCCAGCATCTGCGCCCCGAACCCTCCCTATCCTGAGGCCTGTTCCGCGTCGATCAGCGGGGCACCGGCCGGCGCGTCCCGCGTCGCGGACTTGGGCCGCAGGGCCATTTCCCAGGCGCGCTCGAACCCGGCCGGCGACAGGGCGCGGCGCACGAAGGCGGCTCCCTTGCGCGCGGCGTCGGCCCACAGGTCGGCATAGGCCTCGGGCTGCGTCAGATAGGGCCCCCATTGATCCTCTGGCAGCGTCAGGGGATACCCCGGCGCGCGCAGGCCCTCCATCGCCGTGCGGTTGCCCAGCACGGGGCAACCCCAGGCCCAGGCCTCCGCCACCTTGGTCTTGATGCCGCCGGCCACCAGCGCCGGCACCAGGGCGATGCTGCCGGGCCGGTAGACCTGCGCCAGGTCGTCGGCATAGCCGTGCCAGTGCACGCCGGGCACATCGGCCAGGGGGCGGGTCTGGCGGCCGTGGATGTGCAGCGGCGTGGCCGGTTTCAGGCGCCACCATTGATCCAGCAGGAAATCGATGGCCGTGCGGTTCTGCAACTGCCGGTCGCTGCCGATGAAGACGAAGCGCAACGGCGCATGGCCGTGCCCCCACGGCTCCGCCCGCAGGGGCACGCCTGGCGGGATGGCGCGCACCACCGGCGGCCCCCCCTTGGACAGGGCGTCCGGGGGCGCGTGCCGGCACAGCATCTGCCGTTCCACCGGCGACAGCAGCACCGTAGCGCTGGAAGCCAGCATCACCTCCCGCTCCGCCGCCGGCAGGGTGCGGGCCTCATAGGCCGTCACCAGCCGGGCCAACGGCCCTTCCGCCAGGCGGCGGGCCCAGCGGGGGAAGTGCGGGCCGACATGGCCGGTTAGCAGGGGCAGGCGGTGATGACGCAGATAGGTCATGCGCCGGGACATCAGGTCGTCGAAATCGGTGACGATGTGCAGGTCGGGCAGGGCGCGGCGCAGGGTGCGCAGCA
Organism: Nitrospirillum amazonense; assembly: GCF_007828035.1. Classification (GTDB taxonomy): domain Bacteria; phylum Pseudomonadota; class Alphaproteobacteria; order Azospirillales; family Azospirillaceae; genus Nitrospirillum; species Nitrospirillum amazonense. Next base: position 90,099 of record NZ_VITV01000014.1, read on the forward strand.
GGGTCTGGCAGCGCACGGTGTCGAGGTAGACGGCGTCGAACGCCCCCGCGGCGATGCGCGCCGCCACCCGTTCCGCTTCCAGGGGGCCGGCGTACAGCAGGCATTGCAAGGGCGGCGGGCGCCCGCTCGCCAGGCCCGCCAGCCAGGCGGCGGCGGCGCCCAGGCGGTCGGCCCTGCCGCCCTGCAGCACGGAATGCAGGGTGATCACCTCCACCACATGCTGGCGGCGCAGGGCCACCAGGATGTGGCCCATGATGGGGGTGCGGCCGTTGCGCTGGGCCAGGTCGCGGGTCGTCACGAAGGCGATCCGCAAGGCGGGTCTGGAATGGCTGTCCATGGGTCTACCTGAGGCGGGCGCATCCCATGTGCGCCTATCCCCAGGACGGATGGCGGTGCCGGTCTATTCCCCGGCGGGCGCTTTAATCTTGGTGGGCAAGTGATTCATGGCGCAGCAGAGGGCCAGCGGGATCCACAGGCCGGCGTCGACGAAGGTGTCCTGGTTCAGGAAGCTGAATCCTAAGGCCGCGGCGCTGGCCAGGCGGAAATAGCGGTGGAAGGCGTCATGCGGCCGGCCGCGGAACAGCTGGCGCCAGAAGAAGACAATGAACAAGGCGAAGCCCACCACCCCGGTTTCCGACAGCAGGCGCAGGAACAGGTTCTTGGCGTTGCCCTTTTCCGGCGAATTGGGGTCCAGCCAGCCGATGCCTTCCTTCGCCCCCTGGGTGAACAGCTGGGTGGTGAAGGCCCAGTCGGGGGCGTATTCGCCGAAATAGCGGTAGTTGTTGCCCAGGGACACGCCGAAGACGGGGTGGTCCAGCCAGGTCAGGCCGGCAGCCTCGGCCGCGGCGAAGCGGCCGGCCAGGGCCAGGGCGTCGGTGACGCCGGTGGCGACGTCCCCGCCGGCCAAGCTGTTGAGGTCGGCGGATTCCGTCAGATAGGCGACCGGCCCCATGACGTAGGTGGCGCCGGCGCCCGCCCCCAGGCCGCTCATGGCCACCACCGCGCCGCCGCCGGCTACCAGCACGCCCAGGAAGGTGGCCGCCGCCAGGATGCGGCCGCGCAGAGCGGCGAGGAAGACGCTGAGCCCCAGCATGGCGACGATGCAGGCGAGACCGAAGCGGGAGCCGGAGAACAACAGGCCGCCGATGGCGACGGCGAAGCCGCCGGCCAGGCGCAGGGCGTGGCCGGGCAGGGCCGGCAGCCCCACCCCCTCCTGCCGCGCCATGGCGCGGGCAATCAGGGCGGGGATCAGCAGCACGATGATCTGGGTGGCCAGCCACGACGGCTCGAACGTCATGCCTTGGGCACGGTTGACCAGGCCGTCGTAGCGCACGGCGATCAGGTCGGTGATGGCCTGGACGACGCGCAGCAGCTCCCCATGCTGGGCCATGGCCACCACCTGCACCCCTGCGAAGGCGATGGAGACGCCCATGCCGATGAACAGGAAGCGCAGGGTCATGCGGATGTCGGCGGCGTTGCGGATCTGCAGCCGGGCCACGACGTAGAAGGCCAGGCCCACGCCCCAGGTCAGCAGGGCGCGGACCAAGCTGTCCAGCGGCGTCTGGCCCTTGAAGGTGTCCGGCGGCTGGACCATCACGACACCCAGGCCACTGATGATGATGTAGAGAGTGAACAGGCTCAGCGCCGCGAAGCCGTCGCCCGCCAGCCGGGGCCGCTGACCCAGCACCAGCAGGCGGTAGGCGGCCAGGATCAGCAGCAATGCCGCCGGCACGATGGCCAAGGGTCGGGCCAACGTGCCGTTGCCGAAGGGCAGCAGCGGCGTGGCCGATACCGGCACGCACAACAGCAGCGCCTGCCATAGACGCCGTTCGATGGGCTGTAGCGGATCGGCTGTCATGATGGCGCCAGGGCGGGCCGCGCCACGGTCAGGGGCCGCAGGCGCAACAGATACACGAGACCCACGGCGGCCCTGAGGGCGCCGGCGGCCACCGAGGCGATGCAGGCGCCGCCCAGGCCCAAGCGCCAGGTGAGCCAGCTGCCCACCGTCAGGCTGAACAGGGCGGGATAGAGCTGCATGCGGAAGACGGCACCGCTGGCGCGATAGCCGCGCAAGGCGGCGCTGAACAGCGTTGCCGCCAAATAGCAGGCATAGGCCAGCGCCAGCAGGCGCAGTTCCCCTGAATGCGCGGCGTAGGCGCTGTCGCGGCCATAGAACATCCGGGCGGCCCAGGTGGGCGCGGCCAGGATCACCAGGAACAGCGGCCCGACCAAGCCGGCCGCCACCAATCCGCGCCGGCCCACCAGGCGCAGCAGGTCCGGGAAGCTCATGGTGTCGCGGGCGCGCGCCACCTCCGGCACCAGGACATTCTCCATGCCGAAGATGACGGGGCTGGCCACGGCCACGACGTTGGCCAGCGCCACCAGGGCGGCGGCCCCGGGCGCATCGTCGTGCCAGGCCAGCAGCCACAGGAACCATTGCGTGGACAGGGCCGCCAGCAGGTTGGCGCCCAGCACCGGCGCGCCCAGGCGCCAGTGGTCCGCCATTTCCGCCCGCAATCCGCTGACGGCGGCTTGCCCATTCCGTTCCAGGTGCCGGGCCGCAGGCAGCGCCGCCAGGGCCGAGGCGGCGGCGACCAGCAGGAACACCCCCCCGATGGCGAGGTTGGCGCGCAGGGCCCATACCGCCACCAGCGGCCCCAGGTAGCGCAGGGCGTCCAAGGCGATCAGGGGTATGTGCCGGCTCTCCGCCAGCAGGGCCCGCCGCACCACCTCCTGCAGTTGCCAGCAGACCAGGGCGGCCCCGGCGGCCGGCAGCAGGCCCAGGTGGCTGACGCTGGCCGTGGCGACGCTCAGCAGGGGCAGGAAGGCCAGGGCGCAGAGGGGCGTCAGCAGGAGGGCCACCGCCAGGGGCCGGCCGCCGGGAGCCGGCCGCACCGACAGGGGGTAGGTCACCAGCGCCTGATGCAGGGTGTTCAGCACCAGGATGAAGGACAGCACCACGGAGTAGGCCCCGTACTCCGCCGCCGGCAGGCTGCGGGCCAGCGTCACGTTCAGCGCGAAATTGCCGAAGCTGACGATGGCCTGATCGGCCAGCCCGCCGGCAAGTCCCAGCCCCGTCCTTTTCACTGATGCACCCGATGCGGTGAAGATCTTCGAAGTGGGGGCAGAGTGGTCCGGCAGCGCCTCGCGGGAAAGCACTATATTTTTCCGGAATTGGGGAATATCGGCCCGCCGCCATCCGTCGTTCTGCCAGGTTTCAGGCGATCGGGGGCGATGACGGTGGGTGTGGATACTCCAGATTTGGCATGGGCCGGCCGCACCGTCCCCGATGGCGCGTCCGACGGCGCCTGGGCGCCGCGCGGCCAGGGGAGCGATGGCCAGGGGGGCGACGGCCAGTGGGGCGACGGCCTGGGCCTGTTCCTGGGCCGCCTGCGCCGCCATTGGTTATTGGCCGCCATCCTGTTCCTGGCCAGCGTCGGCGCCTCCGTCGCGGCGGCCTTCCTGCTGCCCTCCTACTGGCGGGTGGAGGTGCTGGTGATGCCGGTATCCAAGAGCGGCGCCGGCTTCGGCAACCTGGACCTGGGCAGCGCGTCCGGCTTGTTGGGCGGTCTGGGTGGGTTGGGCGGCGTCGCCGGCCTGCTGGGTAAATCGTCCTCCTCCAACGAGGATGAGGCCATGGCCGTGCTCGGCTCTCGTGAGCTGTTCGACACCTACGCCACCCAGCAGGACCTGCTGCCCATCCTGTTCGCCAGCAAGTGGGACGCGGCGGCCAAGCGATGGACGGTGCCGGCTGACGAGGTGCCCACCCTGCGGCGGGGCTTCAAGCTGTTCAACCGCAGCATCCGTGACATCACGCTGGACCGGCGCAGCGGCATCGTCACGCTGGCAATCACCTGGAAGGACCGCGACCTGGCGGTGCGCTGGGCGCGCGACCTGATCGCGCTGACCAATGCGCAACTGCGGGACCGCGCCCTGGCCGACGCCAACCGCAACCTGGCCTATCTGCGCACCGCCATGGCCAACGCCCAGAAGGAAGGCAACAGCAACGCCCTGAACGCCGCCCTGGTCAGCGCCTACGAACGCACGCTGCAGAACTACATGTACGCGACGGGGCAGACGGAATTCGCCTTCCGCATCATCGATCCGCCCACCGTACCCGACGTGCGCGAGCGGGTGTGGCCCAACCGGCCCCTGTTCCTGGCCCTGGGCGTCATTCTGGGCGCCCTGCTGGCCGCCGGTGCTGCGCATCTGCGCGGCCGGGCATCGGGGCGCCGCTGACAAATGCGCGCGTCCAAGATCGCCATCCTGGTCCCCAGCTACAACGGCGGCACCCTGCTGGCCGAAACGGTGGCGTCCGCCGCCGGGGCCGGCCTGCCGCCGGACAGCTATGAGATCGTGGTGTGCGACAACGCCTCCACCGACGGCAGCGCCGACGCCCTGCCGGCCCGGGACGCGCAAGGGGCGGCCATCACCGTGCGCCGCAACGCCCGGAATCTGGGCCGTGTCGCCAATTGGAACCGTGCCGTCGAGGTGGCGGAGGAAATGGGCTTCGGCTTCGCCCTGTTCCTGATGGTGGGCGACCTGGTGCATAGGGCGGGCCTCACCAAGCTGCGCGACCGCATGGTGGCCGCCGGGGCCTGCCTAGGGATCGCCAGCTACGAGATCGTGGATGAGGCCTTGCGGCCCCAGCGGGTGGCACGCCGCATCCTGTGGCGGGGCGCCATGGGCCTGTCGGCGCAGGCCTTCCTGGTCCAGTCGCTGGCCAGGGGCGCCATGCTCTACGGTCCCCTGGGCGCCAACCTCTATTGGCTGGGTGGCGGCGCGCATCTGCGCTTCGACCCATCGGACGAAAGCCACACAGACCAGTTGGCCACCGCCGTCTTCACCCGCGTGGCTGGGGGCGGCGTGGTCTATCTGGACCAGCCCATTTCCCGCTGGCGGGCCCGGCCCGGCCGCTTCCACAGCGGCATGGAACCCCAAGGGCGGCTGGCCAGCGATGTGCGGGTCATGGAATGGGCCTGCCAGGCCGCCCGCGTGGCGCCCGATTACCCCAAGATCCGGGCCAGCCTGCTGCTGCGCGGCGCCTGGCTGACCCGGGGCGACCTCAGGGCCGCCTGGGCATGGTCCGGCGCCCTGGTGCCGGCCGCCCCCTCCTGGACCTGGTTATTCCGCCTGCTGTGCCGGCAGGCGTTCCACAAGACACCCTGGCTGGTGAAGGCCTGAAACGATGACGAAAAGAATTGGGGCGACGATGAGCGCGGGCCGGAAATGGGCCCGCCATGCCATGCTGGTGGCGGCGCTGGCCTCCAGCGTGACGCCGGGGTTGGCGCAGGCGCAGGGGCTGTCCCAACTGCTGGGCGGCGGCAATGGCAACGACCTGACGGGCGACCTGCTGCGCACGGTGCAGCAGCGGCTGACCGGCCAGTCCACCATTCCCTCCCTGCAGCCCGACGTGCAGGTTCAGAACCCCGCGGTTCAGCAGGGCCCCCAGGTCTATGGCCCGCCCTCGGCCATCGAGCGGCTGATGAGCGCCCGCGCCGGCCAGCCCATCCGCCAGTACGGCTATGAGGTCTTCGGCCGGGGCGCCCCGGTGGTGGTGCGGCAGAGCGGCGCCCTGCAGGACGGCTACATTCTGGGCGAGGGGGATGAAATCGTGCTGACCCTGCGCGGGCAGCAGAATGCCAGCTATCGCACCCGGGTGGACCGCGACGGGCGGGTGGTGTTCCCCGGCCTGCCGCCCGTCGCGGCGGCCGGCCGGTCCTTCGGCGGCTTCCGCGAGGATCTGGAGGACGCGGCCGGGCGCGCCCTGACGGGGACGGAGGTGCTGGTGTCCGTGGGCGCGGTGCGCCAGATCGCCGTGCGCGTGACGGGGGAGGTCAACGCCCCCGGCCTGTTCAACCTGTCCGGCCTAGCCACCGCCATGGATGCCCTGTCCCTGGCGGGCGGCATCAAGAACACGGGCTCCCTGCGCGACGTGCAGGTGGTGCGGGGCGGTCGCAGCTTCCGCCTGGACCTCTACACCCTGCTGATGGGGGATGCCGCCGGCCGCGACATTCCGCTGGCGGAAGGGGACCGCATCGTCGTGCCCTTGCAGACCAGCGCCGTGGCCGTTGTTGGCCAAGTGAAGCGCCCCGCCATTTATGAACTGCCGGCGGGCCAGCAGGCCACGCCGCTGTCGGCCCTGATGGCCATGGCCGGCGGGACGGAGGTGCGCGGCAGCTACCGCTATTCCATCCTGCGCACCCGCGACGATGGCAAGCGCGAGATGGTGCAGGTGGGTGCGGGGGGCGGCGCCACGGTCCATGACGGCGACGTGGTGTTCGTGGCGCCCACGGCCGACATCTCGCTGGCCAAGGTGGAATTGCGCGGCGCCACCACCCTGAACGGCAGCTATCCCCTAGAGACGGTGCGGTCCCTGCGCGGTCTGCTGGCCTCCAGCGACATGTTCACGCCCACGGTGGGGCGGCCCTTGCCCTACCTGCTGGCCGACGCCGTCATCCGGCTGGACCCGGCGACCCTGCAGCGCACGGTCATCCCCTTCGCCGTGTCCGACGTGCTGGAGGGCAAGGCCGACGTGGCCCTGCAGTCCAATGACGTCGTCTACATCACCAACGTGGCGGAGATGCGCTACATCGCCCACAAGGCGGGGGACCTGCAGCGCAACCCGACCCGCAAGGTGAACGACCATCCCGACCCGGTGGCGCCGCCGCCGGCGCCTGATGCCAACGCCGCCCTGCAAGCCCAGGCGGCGGCCTTGCCGCCCGGCCTGGCGCCTGGATTGGCGGCGGACCCGCGCGTGGCGCAGCTGGCGGCCCTGCAAGGCATCCAGCTGCCGGCCGGCCAGCCGGGCGGGGCCGGGCAGGGTGCTGCCCTGCTGGCCGCCAACCCGGCCTATGTAGCCTACGCCGCCAATCAGCTGGGCCAGCAGAACCCAGCGCTTCAGGACCAGGGCCCGCCCAAGCCGGAGGAAGAGCGACTGAACCCCGGCATCGTGGCGCCGCCGGACATCATTACTGCCCAGGACGGCAGCTCCGCCCGGGCGGATGACGACCAGGATCAGACGATGGCCCTGCCAGCCGGTGCCGGGCCTCTTGGTGTCGGCCCCTTGGGCGCCAACCAACTGGGTGTCAGCCAGGCCCAGCATTCCCGTCGGCCGCCCCTGCGCCTGTTCGTCGGCCTGGACGATGACACCCGCCGCCTGCTGGTCGGCACCCTGACCAACTACCACGTCACGGTGGTGGGCGAGGTCAACAGCCCCGGCGACTTCCTGGTCATGCCCGGCGCCACGCTGGACAAGCTGGTGCAGGCGGCGGGCGGCCTGACGCCGAAGGTGGATTTGCACGCCTTCGAGGTCACCTCCGCCGACATCGACAACGCCTCCGGCCTGTCGCGCACCGTGCGCCACAGCTATGGCCTGCCGGTGGCGCAGTTCGCGCAAGTGGCGCTGAAGCCCTTCGATCGCGTGCGCTTCAACCCCGTCTTCTCCGACCGTGACACCGGCGACGTCACCCTGTCGGGCGAGGTCAAGTTCCCCGGCGGGTATGAGATCCTGCGGGGTGAGCATCTGTCGTCCGTGCTGGCGCGGGCCGGCGGCTTCACGGATGCCGCCTATCCGGCCGGCGTGGTCTTCCTGCGGCAGTCGGTGGCGGAATCGCAGCGCGACACCCTGCAGAAGGAGGCGGACGCGCTGGAGCGCCAAATCATCTCCATCGTCGGCAATGTCAGCGGCAAGGTGCAGGTGACGGACGGGGAGATCGCCTACGTCACCCAGATGATCGCCCGCCTGCGCCAGGGCATCGGCCCCGCCAGCGGGCGGGTGGCGGTGCATGTGGACCCGAGGGAGATCGCGGCCCATCCGGAACTGGACCTGGTGATGGAGCCGGGCGACCAGCTGGTGGTACCGCGCCAGCCCAGCGCCGTGGTGGTCTCGGGTGAGGTCATGGCCCCGGGCGGCATCCAGTTCCGCGGCGACCGCAGCGTGGACGACTACATCGCCATGGCCGGCGGCATGACGGAGATCGCCGACGACGACCATGTCTTCGTGGTCCAGCCAGACGGTTCCGCCATCCAGGTGGACGGCGGCGGCTGGCTCTCCAGCCCGCCAAAGCTGGCGCCCGGCTCGGTCATCGTCGTGCCGCGCAAGCTGCGCCACTTCACCTGGGACAGCATCCTGATGGACATCATCCAGGTCACCAGCCAGCTGGCCATCACCGGCGCCTCGCTGGCCGTGATCTCAAAGTAGGCCCACGGGGAATAAAGGGCCCCCGGTTTCCGTCCTTGGGTTAAGGGCGGGCCGGGGGCCCGTTCCATTCTTCTTCCGCGATGGGATGGCGGATGCCTCGCATACTAGTCGGCAGTGTCTATTTCCTGCGCCTGGACCCGGCGCGGTGGGCGGAGCATCAGCCGTTCCCGCCGCTGGGCACCCTCTATGCCGCCGGCACGCTGCAGGCGTCTGGGCATGAGGTGCATTTCTTCGACGCCATGATCGCCCAGGCCGTGGCCGATTGGTCGGCGCGGGTGGCGGAAGTGCGGCCGGACGTCGCCGTCCTCTATGACGACAATTTCAACTACCTGTCCAAGATGTGCCTGTCGGCCATGCGGCTGGCGGCGCTGGAGATGATCGCCGCCGCCACGGCCGCGGGGGCCAAGGTCGCCATCTGCAGTGCTGACGCCGCCGACCATCCCGACCTCTACCTTGACGCCGGTGCCGGTGCCGTCATCGTCGGTGAGGGCGAATTGACCCTGGCGGAGCTGACGGCCGCCTGGCGCGATGGTGCCGATGACCTGTCCGCCATCAAGGGCCTGGCCTGGCGCAAGGGTGCTGAGACCGTGCGCAACCTCAAGCGTGAGGTACTGCGCGACCTGGACGCCCTGCCGCCGCCGGCCTGGGAACTGGTGGACATGGACGCCTACCGCCAGGTCTGGCGCCGGCACCACGGCTTCTTCGCCCTCAACCTCGTCACCTCGCGCGGCTGTCCCTATTCCTGCAATTGGTGCGCGAAACCCATCTGGGGCCAAGGCTACGCCGTGCGTGGTGCTCGGGCGGTGGCGGAGGAGCTGGCGCGCCTGGTCTGCCTGGCGGCGCCTGACTACATCTGGTTCATGGACGACATCATGGGGCTGAAGCCCCGCTGGTGGGGGGAGTTCGCCGCCGCCATCGATGAATTGGGCGTCAAGGTACCGTTCAAATGCCTCAGCCGCGCCGACCTGGTGCTGCGCGAGGGCGCGGTTGACGACCTGAAGCGCGCCGGCTGCGACATCGTCTGGCTGGGGGCGGAGTCCGGCAGCCAGAAGATCCTGGACGCCATGGACAAGGACCTCTCGACCGGGGAGATAGCGGAGGCCACGGCGAAGCTGAAGGCGGCAGGCATCCGCGTCGGCCACTTCCTGCAATTCGGCTATCCCGGTGAGGGCATGGCAGAGATCGGCCAGACCCTGGCCATGCTGCGCGCCACCCGGCCGGATGAGATGGGCATTTCCGTCTCCTATCCCCTGCCGGGGACGGTGTTTTACGAGCGGGTGCAAAACCAGCTGCGGGACAAGCGGCACTGGGACGTGTCGTCCGACATGGCCATGCTGTACCGGGGCCCCTACACCACCGCCTTTTACCGCCACCTGCACACTTACGTGCATCGCGACTTCCGTGTGCGCCGAGCGGTGGCGCAGTTGCGGGACGCCGTGAGGGGCCGGGCTGGGGGCGGCGATCATCTGCGGGCCCTGGCCTTCGTCGCCTATTGCGGCGTAGCCATCCCGCTGTCCTGGGCGCGGCTGCAGCTGCTGCGCCTGATGCCCCATCCGGCGGCCCCCCGGGTGATGACCGCAGGCAGGGCGGCGCCGTGATCGACATCCTGCTGACCCACGGCTATTTCCTGATGGCGGATCCGGCGGAGCGGGCGGTGATGAAGCCCTATCCGCCGCTGGGGCTGCTCTACATCTCCTCCCACCTCAAGGCCCAGGGCTTCGGGGTGGAGGTGATGGACACCACCTTCATGGACATGGCTGCCGCCCAGGCCACCTTGGCGGCGAAGCGGCCGCCGGTGGTGGGCATCTACGTCAACCTCATGACCCGAGGCAACGCCTTGCGCCTGGCGGCGGCGGCCAAGGCGGCGGGCGCCACCGTCATTTTCGGCGGGCCGGAGCCGGCGAACTACGCCGAGGAATACCTCGGCCGGGGTGGCGATATCGTCGTGTCGGGGGAGGGGGAGCTGACCCTGGCGGAGTTGATCCCCCATCTGGCCCGGCATGGGCTGACCGAACTGGATCAGGTTCACGGCATCGCTTATCGCGGCGAGGACGGCGGCGTGCGCCGTACCCCGGCGCGCAAGCAGATCGCCGACCTGGACGCCCAACCCTTCCCCGACCGGGGCGCCATCGATCTGGAGCGTTATCTGCAGACCTGGAAGACGCACCACGGCGTGCGCTCCGTCTCTCTCATCGTGGCGCGGGGCTGCCCCTACACCTGCAACTGGTGCAGCCATTCCGTCTTCGGCCACAGCCACCGCCGCCGGTCCGCCCAGAACGTGGCGGATGAGATCGAGTTCATCCGCGACACCTACGCCCCGGACCAGCTGTGGTTCGCCGACGACGTCTTCACCATCAACCAGAAATGGCTGGAACAGTTCGCGGCCGAAATGAAGCGCCGGGGCCTGCGCTACCCGTTTGAGACCATCACACGCGAGGACAGGCTGAACGAGCGGGTGGCCGACCTGCTGGCGGAACTGGGCTGCTATCGCATCTGGATCGGCGCCGAAAGCGGGTCACAGCGCATCCTGGACGCCATGCAGCGGCGGACCAACGCGGTGCGCATGCGCGAGATGATCGCCCTGGTGCAGGATCGGGGCATCCGCGCCGGCACCTTCATCATGCTGGGCTATGACGGCGAGACCTGGGAGGACATTGACGAGACGGCGCGCCACCTGCGCCTGTCGGCACCCGACGATGTCCTGACCACCATCAGTTATCCCATCAAGGGGACGCCTTATTACGACAAGGTGGCGGACCGCATCGCCGGCGGCGGCGCCTGGCAGGAGAGCAGCGACCGCGCCCTGACCGTGGTGGGGCGCAAGTCACGCCGTTTCTACCGCCATGCCCAGCATTGGCTGGCGGCGGAAAGCCGGTTGGGGCGCCTGGAGGCCGCTCCTCGGCGCGACCTGCTGCGGCATGCCAAGGCGCGCGCCTCCTCGGCGCTCAGCCGCCTTGCCATGTACGCCACCCGTCATGAGGTGGAACATGGCTGAGGCCCTGTTGCAGCCGGCGGCCTTCGACCGCTTCGCCGATGATTACGACGCCGGCTTCGCCCACAGCATCCCCGGCCGCTGGCTGCGCCACGCCGTGTGGCGGCAGGTGGGCGCCCATCTCTGGCCGGGCATGCGCGCCTTGGACCTGGGCTGCGGCACGGGGGAGGACGCGCTGTGGCTGGCCCATGCCGGCGCCCAGGTGACGGCGGCCGACGGCTCCCCCGCCATGCTGCGGGTGACGGCCGACAAGGCGGCGCGCCTGGGCATGGCCGACAGGGTTGTCACGCGCCTGATCGACCTCAATGCCATTGATGATCTGGGCGGTCCCTATGACATGGTGCTGTCCAACTTCGGCGCCTTGAACTGCGCCATGGATCTGGCACCCTTGGCCGCCGCCCTCCGCCGGGCGGTGGCACCGGGCGGGATGGTGGCCCTGGTGGTCATGGGGCGCTTTTGCGCCTGGGAAACCCTGTGGTATGGGGCGCGCTTGCGCCGTACCGCCGTGCGCCGCTGGTCCGGCCGTTCCACCGCCGACATTGGCGGCGCCGCCATCCCCATCCGCTATTGGACCCCAGGCGACATCGTTCGTGCCTTGGCGCCGGCGTTCCAGCCGGTCTCCGTCCATCCGGTGGGGGTGTTCCTGCCACCATCCGACCTGTTCGCCGGGCTGGAGCGCCATCCCCGCCACCTGACCCGCCTGATGCGCTGGGAGACCCGGGTGGCCGGCCATCCTTGGCTGGCCCGGCTGGCCGACCATCATCTGACCTTGCTGCGGCATGTTTAAGGAAGCGACCGCGCCATGATCCTGTTCTACAACCCCGTCAGCTCCGCCTCCAAGAAGCCGGTCCTGCCCATGTCGTTGCTGGCCATCGGCGCCATGCTGGAAGGGGGGGAGGAGTATCGCATCATCGACGGCAACCTGGTGCCGGACGGGTTGACGGCGCTGCGCCAGGCGCTGGTCGAGACCAAGGCCGACATCCTGTGCGTGACGGTGATGCCGGGGCCGCAGCTGTCCAACGCCTCCCCCATCTGCCGGGCGCTGAAGGCGGAGTTTCCTCACGTCACCATCCTCTGGGGCGGCTATTTCCCCACCCTGCATGGCCAGATCGTGATGCAGGAAGCTTACGTCGATTATGTCTTCCGCGGCCATTGCGAGCTGGCCTTCGGCGAGTTCGTCGCCAAGGTGCGGGCGGGGGAGGATGTGACCGGCCTGCCGGGCCTGGGCTGGCGCGATGCCGAGGGCAAGGTGCACCTGAACCAGAAGCCGCCGGTGCCCGACATCAACGCGTTGCCGGACTTTCCCTACCATCGGGTGGACATGGACGCCTACGTCCGCTCCTCCTTCCTGGGGTCGCGCACCATCGCCCACCACGCCAGCTACGGCTGCCCCTTCCAGTGCAATTTCTGCGCGGTGGTGCACAAGGTGAACGGCCGCTATTCCGCCCAGACGGCGGAGCGGACGGCCGCCGTGGTGGAAAAGCTGGTGCGCGAGCACGGCGCCACGGCGGTGGAGTTCTACGACAGCAACTTCTTCGTCCATGAGGCCCGCTGCGCCGAGTTCGCGGAGCGCATCACTCACCTGGACATCGGCTGGTGGGGATTCGGCCGCGCCGACACCATGCTGAAGTTCAGCGACGGGACCTGGGCCAAGATGCGCAAGAGCGGCCTGAAGATGGTGTTCATGGGGGCGGAATCCGGCGACCTGGAAACCCTGAAGCGCATGAACAAGGGCGGCAAGCAGGACGGCAACGCCATCCTGGCGGTGGCGGAAAAGATGCGTCGCCATGACGTGGTGCCGGAGATGTCCTTCATCATCGGCAACCCGCCGGACCCGGCGAAGGATGCCGAGAACACCATCCAGTTCATACGGATGCTGAAGAAAGTTAATCCAGCAACGGAGATCGTGTTCTACATCTACAGCCCCGTGCCGGTGGAGGGCGCCATGCTGCAGGAGGCGCAGGCGGCGGGATTCGAATACCCGAAGGACGTGGCGACCTGGACCGAGGCGAAGTGGGAGAAGTTCGCCCAGCACCTGTCGTCCAACCTGCCGTGGATGAACGACGACATTCGGCGCAAGATCGGCAATTTCCAGCGGGTGCTGCACGCCCGCTACCCCACCATGACCGACACCCGCCTGACCCGTACCGGCCGCTTCGCCCTGCGCACTATGGCCGCCTGGCGGTACAAGACGCAGTTCTACGACTTCCCCATCGAACTGCGGCTGCTGGACAAGGTGTTCCCTTACCAGCGCCCCGAAATCCAAGGGTTCTAGGATGGGCGCCTTTCCCCTAGCGCGCGTCTGGCGGGGCCGGCGCCTGGCCGGGGTGCCGGTGGTCACCCTGATGCCGCACAGCCGCTGCAACTGCCGCTGCGTCATGTGCGACATCTGGAAGGCCAACCGCAACGGCACCAGCCTGGAACAGGCGGCGGTGGACCGGCTGGTGGACGACTTCCGCACCCTAGGCGTGCGCTGGGTGGTGCTCTCGGGTGGGGAGGCGCTGATGCACCCCAACCTGTGGGGTCTGTGCGCGGTGCTGAAGGCCCTGCCGCTGAAGATCACCCTGCTCAGCAGCGGCCTGCTGCTGGAACGGCACGCCGCCGACATCGTGGACTGGTGTGACGAGGTCATCGTTTCCTTGGACGGGCCCGAGGCTACGCACAACCGCATCCGCGGCATCAAGGACGCCTACGCCTCCCTGGCCGCCGGCGTGGACGCGCTGCGGCGCCAGCGGTCAGGCTACCCGGTGGCGGCGCGCTGCGTCATCCAGCGCGGTAATTTCCATGAGCTGCCTGCCATCGTCGATGCCGCCAAAGCCATCGGCCTGGACAGCATTTCCTTCCTGGGCGCCGACCTCACCTCCACCGCCTTCAACCGGCCGCAGGCCTGGGCGGAGGGCCGGGTGGAGGAGGTGGGCCTGGCACCGGCCGAATGCGACGCCCTGGATGCCGCCATTGATCAGTTGGCGGCCAGCCATGGCGGCGACTTCGCCGGTCGTTACATCCAGGAAAGCCCGGCTCGCCTGCGCCGCATCAGCGCTCGGTACCGCGCGGCCCATGGCATGGCGCTGCCTCCGCCCGTGCGCTGCAACGCGCCCTGGGTCTCCACGGTGGTGGAAGCCGACGGCACGGTGCGGCCCTGCTTCTTCCACGAACCCATCGGCAGCCTGCGCGACGGCACCCTGCCGGAAATCCTGAATGGTCCGGTGGCCCGCTCCTTCCGCGCCGCGTTGGACGTGGACAGCGATCCCGTCTGTCGGCGCTGTGTCTGCAGCCTCAAGCTATGAGTACCGCCATGGCCACTCCCCAGCCGGCCCCGCCGCCCCCGCCCGTTTCCACCGCCACCCGCCTGTTGTGGACGCCCTGGACGGCGGCCAAGCGGGCGGTGCTGCGCCGCCGCCTGGGCCGGGCGGTGTTCGAGAAGATCCGGAGCCGCTCCTTCGTCGTCTGGCCGGGGGTGTTCAACCCTGTGGTCTTCCGTACCGGCCGCTTCCTGGCGGAATTCATCGCCACCAGCCCGCTGCTGGAACCGGCGGAGGGGGCGACTGCGCTGGACATGGGCACCGGCTGCGGCGTGCTGGGCATCTTCGCGGCCTTGCGGGGATACCAGGTGGCGGCGGTCGACGTGGTGCCCGAGGCGGTGTCCTGTGCCCGGGCCAACGCCATCCTGAACCGGGTGGCGGTGGAACTGCACCAGGGCGACCTGTTCGCCCCCGTGGCCGGCCGCACCTTCGACGTCGTATTGTTCTCCCTGCCGAAGTTCCGGGGCACGCCCACCACCACTTTCGAGCAATCCTGGCGTAGCCCTGACGTCATCGACCGCCTGGCCGCCGAACTGCCCGCCATGCTGAACCCCGGCGGCCGGGCCTATTTCGTGCTGACCAGCCACGGTGACTGCGCCGGCATGCTGAACGGCCTGGCCCAAGCCGGCCTGGTGGTCGAGCGGGTGCTGTGGCAGCACTTCGGGGTGGAAACGCTGGCGATCTATTCCGCGACGACGCCAAACCGCGACAGCAGCGCCGCCGTATCCAACTGAGGCCTAAGCGCCGCCAGCATTTCCGCCACGCTCATGCGCACGTACTTGGCCTCGCCGCCTACCGTCAGGCGGCCGAAGCCCGGCGGGGCGCTCAGGCTGTCGTCCACCAGCACCGGCTGCCCGGCGCGGACCACCAGGAGGATGTCGGCGGGCGTCAGGGCGAAGAAGGCGTCCCACGGGTCGTCGGCGGTGCGCCGGGCGATGACCAGGTCGTCGGCCATGGTGTGCCGCCAGAAGCGCGCGGCGCGGAAGGTCAGGCTGGCAAACAGCTCCGCGTCCGCCACGCGGCCACGGGCCTGGCGCAGATGATCCCACAGGGTGCCGGGGGCGGAGATGGTGGCGTCGGTACCGAACAGCAATTGGGTGTGGCGCAGGGCGGCAGCCGCGTCCGCCGTGCGGCCGAACAGGAACAGGTTGCTGGCGGGGCACCACACCAGGGCGGCCAGGCGTCGGAAATCCTCACCCTCCAGGCTCACGCCGTGCACGCCGGCGACGGCACGGCGGAACAGGTTTTCCTTCAGGAAGGCCAGGGCGCGGCGGCGGCTGTCGGCGGTCACCCCCTCCGCCAGATGCGTCACCGCCGGTCCCAGCCCGGCCATCCAGCGCCAGGGGCTGGCCAGTTCCGGCGAATGCAGGTCCTGAAAGGGTGCCAGCACGCGGATGGGGCCCTCGACCGGCGCGCCGCCATGGTCGGCCACCGCCGTCACGCCCCACAGTAGGTTCTTCAGCAGGCCGATCTGGATGCGCAGGCGGGCGGGGATGGCTTCGATACGGGTGACCAGCGCGCGGTTCGCCTGCACGTCGTGGCTCCAGCCCAGGAAGTCGTCGTAGGGCGGGGAACCGGTGGGCGGATAGCAGTTGAAGGCCAGGTGGTCGTGGGAATTGATCAGTCCTGGAAAGGCGATGCAGTCGTCCAGCCGCCGGCCGTAGGTCCCCACCAGATCCGCCAGGCTGCCCGGGGGCGCGGTGGGGCCCATCCAGTGCGGCGGCATCACGGTGTCTCCGGCCCGGCATGGGACAGGCGATAGGCCAGCAGGCCCAGCGCCTCATGCGCCGCCAAATCCAGGTGCGCCAGGTTGGCGGCCAGGGACAGATGGGTTTCCGGTCCCCGGGCCGTGGTCAGATAGTCCGATGGCCAGGGGATAACCTTCCAGCCCACGCGCGAGGCCGAGAGCATGGCGCGCGGCATGTGGTAGGCGGAGGCGACCAGCAACCAGGTCTGCCCCGGCGCCGGCTGCGCCATCCGCTTGGCCAGCACCAGATTTTCCAGGGTTGTGCGCGACCGTGCCTCATAGCTCACCCGCGTGTCGTCCAGGCCCAGGTCAGCCAGCACGTGGCGTGCCACCTCGGCCTCCGGCATGCCGGCCGTGCCCAGCTCACCCGATCCGCCGCTGAAGATCACGCGCGCCTCTGGATGACGGCGGGCCAGCGCGGCGGCGGCCAGCAGGGTGCCGCCGTCCGGGCCCACGCCCGGGACCCCCCGGTCGCGCAGCACCTCGCCATTCAGGCCTTCGCCCAGCACCAGGATGCCGTCGATGGTTGGGGGCTCCATCGGCCGTGGATGGAGCCCTTCGATGGGCCGCAGGGCCCAATTGCCCACGGGCAGGGTCAGCAGGACCAGCAGTGTCAAGGCGCAGGCCGTTGCCGGCACCACGGCCGCCGGATGGCGCCGGGCCGCCAGCACGGCGGCGGCGAGGGCGCTCCATACCAGCACGTGGCTGGGCGCCACCAGGTACCAGCCGATCTTGGAGACAATGAAGAATTCCAGCGGCGTCATCCTGGCGCACCGCCCATCAAGTGTTTGAATTTACACCGTATAGTCCTACGCTTCCGCCTCATGTCGAAGGGGTGCCGGCCATGACGATGACGGATGTGATGAGGACGCCGATGCGCCTGCTGCGCGGCCTGGGGCCGTGGCGCCGCTCGCCCCGGCGCTTCCAGCCCTTCAGCTACACCAAGCCGGACCGATACCCCTGGCTGTTCACCTTCGTGCGCGAGCGGCTGGGTGATGGGCCGGACCGCCGCCTGCTGTCCTTCGGCTGTTCGGTGGGGCAGGAGGTGACCAGCCTGCGCCGCCTTTTCCCAGAGGCTCGGCTGAAGGGCATCGACATTGACCCGCGCAACATCGCCGACGCCCGCGCCCTGAGGCTGACGGGCGTGGAGTTCGCCGTGGGCGACAGCACGGCGGGGGAGGTGGGCGGCAGCTTTGATGCCATCTTCTGCCTGGCGGTACTGTGCAATGGTACCTTGACCACCAGCGGCGCGCAGCGTTGCGATCCCGTGCTGCACTTCGCGACCTTCCAGGCCATGGTCACGGACTTCGCCCGCTGCCTGAAGCCGGGTGGCCTGCTGTGCCTGGTCACCACCAACTTCCGCTTTCGCGATACCGACGTGGCCGCCGGTTTCGACGTGGCCCTGACCATCTCCCCCGACCAGTTGGCGCCCGATGTCATATTCGGACCGGACAACCGCCTGATGCCGGGTGAACGCTACACCGACGTCGTCTTCGTCAAGCGTTGAGCTAGAAGACATACTGGACCAGCAGGCCGATGGTCTGGACCGTGTAGTTCTCG
Source organism: Nitrospirillum amazonense (assembly GCF_007828035.1). Classification (GTDB taxonomy): domain Bacteria; phylum Pseudomonadota; class Alphaproteobacteria; order Azospirillales; family Azospirillaceae; genus Nitrospirillum; species Nitrospirillum amazonense. The sequence goes on from NZ_VITV01000014.1 coordinate 107,903, forward strand.
GGAATGACGCCCAGGTAGGTGTTGTTGTTGATCACGCCTGCCGTCAGGCCGGTGTAATGGAAATCCACCACCCGCTCATAATTGAAGCGATAATACAGGCGGTAGGACAGCTCTTCCGACATTTGCCAGCGCACATCGGTTTGCAGGGCGTGGCTGTCGTAGGTGATCTCCGGGAAGCTGTTGCCGGCCTGCGCCGGCGTCAGGCTGTTGAAGAAGGCGCCGGTGCTGGCGAAGGCGTAGTCGATTGCCGTTCTGGCGCGGGTGAAGGTGTAGTCCGCGTTCAGCGAGATGACGCCCCAGCTGTGATGGGCGTTCAGCCCCAGGGTATAGTTGTCCGACCCCACCGTTTCCGTCCAGCCGTTGGCCAGGGGATAGCCTGGGCTGCCGGCACTGCCGCTGGTGCCGCTGCCGGTGGCGTTGATGTTGGCGACACCCCGGTCCTGGTTCTGATAGGTGACATAGCCCGTCAGCGTGGTCGCCGCCGACATCTGGTAGGTGTAGGCGGCGGTGATATCATAGGCGTGGGTGGCCTGCAGGCCGTAGGCGGCGTCGTACTCGTCCACCTTCAAGCTGCCGGTCAGCTGCAGGTCGCTGCGCGGGGACAGGATGTAGTTGGCCTGGCCACGCAGCACATGCTCACTGCGGTTGGCGACGTCAAACTTGCGCAGGTCGGCCAGGGCGAAGGCCGGATCGCCCGCCGGCGTCGCGGGGATATAGCCGGGCAGGGCCGAGGAATAGTAGGGCGTATAGGGGTTGGACTGGTAGTCGCTGCCGATGCGCCGCGCGAACTCATAGGACAGGCGGGCGGTGCCCCACTCATACCCCGCGGTGCTGACCTGCAGCCGGGCGATGTTGTCGTGGGCGTCCGCGATCTCCCGTACCGTGTGGTCGATGGTGTCGTTCTCGTAACTGAGGTCCAGCTTCCAATGCGTGTCCAGGCGGTAGGCCGCCTTGACCGTCGCCTGCAACGCATTGTTCGCGAAGGGCATGTTGCGGATCTGGACCAAGCTGCCCGGCGTGTTGGCCCGGTAGATGCCGCTCAAGGACGGGATGAAGGGCGCCAGCCCGCCGTCGATGGCGATGTAGCCGTACTGCCCGGTTTGCGGATTGTAGGCGACGTAGTTGGTGCGGTTGGCCTCATCCCGGTCGCGCACTTCCACCGTCAGGCCCAGGTCGGGACTGACGGTGTAATGGTACTGCGCCACCGCGTTCAGGATGTTGATGGCGGCGTTGGCGGTGGGCTGGCTCAGCGCCGAGGCGCTGTTCCATTGGCCGAGGTTGATGGTGTTGCCGCCGCTGGTGATCAGGCCGCCGCCCGTGCTGGGCGCCTGCAACTCATCATCCTGGCGCATCAGGCTGTAGGACAGGCTGGCGGTGAAGCGCGAGGCTGGCGACAGCTGCACCGCCAGATCACCCTTCACCGTGTGATAGTCGTTGTTGGGCGCCAGGCTCAGCCGGCCGGTCTGCGGGATATAGGCGCCAGCGGTGGTGTTGGAGGTCAGGCCCGGGTTTTGCCAGGTGAGATCCAGGATGTCGTTGCGGAAAAAGGACCCGGCATAGGCCAAGTTGGCCTGGAAGTTCTGTTCCTTGTAGCGCACGCTGCCGGTGACATCGACGGTCTGGTAGTGGATGGGCTGGATCAGCTGGGTGGCGCCGTTCTGGAATGGATAGCCGAAGGTGGCGCTGATGGGCTGGGTGCCGTTGCGCTGCTCATCGGAAATCTTCAGGAACAGCTCGGTATGCTCATCCGCCGTGTAGGTCAGGGAGCTGCCGGCCTTTTCCCGCAGGATGCGCAGGGTGCTGGGCCCCACCGCCGCCGCCACGGCGTTGACCTGCGCCGAGGTGGAGGCGCCGGGCGTCAGGCCGCCGCGCAGGGTGAGGTTGCCGGTGCCCACCCCGTCCCACAGCGACTTGGCGGTGGTGGAGAAGGTGTGCGGGATGCTGTCGAAATAGGCCTGCAGGTCGAACACGCCATAGCGGCCGACGTCCACCTGGTAATACTGGTCGGTGCGGCCCAGGTTCTGGCCGTAGGCGGAGGCGTGCAGGGCGGTCTTCCGGTTCTCTGCCGAGAAGCCCAGGCCGGTGACGGTGAAGCCGTTCTTCCAGTCGCCGTATTCGTTCAGCGCGGCCGAACGGCTGTCCTGGCCGAAGGTGCCCATGATGCCGGCCTCGAACCAGCCCTGGGTCCACCAGTCGGGGGCGCTCTTGCTCTGCGTCATGTCCGGCGTGCGGAAGGGCACGGGATACATCAGGCCTGTGGGCGTGCGCGTCACGTCGTCGATGATGGACAGGCCGTCGCTGTCCCGTGCCCGGTTCATCACCTGGGCTGTGGGGTTCAGGACGTTGCCCGGCCCGCCATAGCCGGTGGTGCCGCTGTCGGCCTGGGCCGCCGTCACGGCCAAGGGGGCGGTGGCCGCCAGCAGCCAGCGGGTGTGGGTTTTCAGACGAGGTCTCATCGTTCGAACCGTGCGCCGGAGGGACTGTTGGATCCGTGGATGTTCACGTGGCAGGTCTGGCAGCTGGTGGCGATCAGGCGCGGGTCGGGCATGGGCCCGCGCGCCATATTGCCGGCCGTCAGCAGGCTTCCGGGGTGGCCGTCTTGCGAGTGGCACTGCTGGCACAGCACCGGGCGCGGCGCGTTCAGCAGGTTCTCGAAGTTGGACCCGTGCGGCGAATGGCAGTTCAGGCAGCTTTCCCGCACCGGCGCATGCTCGAACAGGAAGGGCCCGCGCTTGTCGGCATGGCAGGTGAAGCAGACCTCGTTCACGCTGTCGGCCTTCAGCAGGGGCGCCGTGGTCGAGCCGTGCGGGTTGTGGCAGTCGGTACAGCTGAGCTTGCCCTCCAGCAGGGGCATGTGCGACCGGCGGGCGAATTCCGCGTGCTGGGCCTTGTGACACTGGAAGCAGGTCTCGTTGATGCTTTCCCGGGCGGTCAGGCCGCGTGCGCCGAAGGTGGTCATGGGATTGTGGCAGTCAGCGCAGCCCAGCTGGTTGCTGTCATGAATGCTGTCATGCCAGAAGATGCGCTGGCCGCCGGCATGGCAGGTCAGGCACTGGCCGTTCTGCTCCGCCACCGGCGTTTTGCTTTTCTTGGAAAAGCTGATGATGGTGGTGAGATCAGACGGATCCTCGACATGGGCGGAGCCGGGCCCGTGGCAGGCCTCGCAATTCTGCGCCTGCAACTCCGTGCGCGGGTTCTGCTGGAACACCTTGGCATGGATGGTGTGGGCCCAGTTGGTCGCCTCCTGCTGGTGGCAACTCTCGCACGTCTCACGGCCGACATAGGTGCGCTGCGGCTTGGCCTCCGCCTTTGGCGTCTCGCTTTTGGGTGGCTCGGGGGCATAGCTGGCAAGGCGCGTCCATTTTGACGCCGCCGGCTGCGGGGCCGGCGCCGGGGTGAACTGGGCGGCTTTCAGGCTGGGGTAGGGGGCTTGCGCCGCCATGCCGCCCGTTGCCATGCCGCCCGTCGCCATACCCATGTGCGCCGGGCCTGCGGGCATGGCGGCGATGTCGCTGTCGATACGGTGCAGGGCGTCGGCGTCGACATGGCCCGCATGGATGCGCGCCATTTCATCCCGCAGGGCCGCCTGGTCAGGCGGCAGCACAGGCGTTTCCGCGCGGGCCAGGCCCGCCAAGCCGCAGGCCAGCAGCAGGGCCAGAACGACGCCGCGCCTCATTGCGGCGCCAGGGATTTGAGGTAGGCGACCACGTCCCGGCGCTGTTGCTCATCCGCCAGACTGAAGGGCATCTTGTTCGAGACGGATGGGTCGCCGACGAAATCGCCCAGGTATTTGTGCGGGTTGGCCAGGTAGGCGACGATATTGTCCTCGCTCCACACCAGGCCCTTGGCCGCCGCTTGCTGTACGGCGGGGGAATAGCTGTAGCCGTCGATGCTGCCGGCCGGGCGACCGACCACGCCGAACAGGCTGGGACCCACCTTGTTCACGCCCTGCTCCGCCGAATGGCAGGCGGCGCATTTCTTGAAGACGGTGGCGCCGTTGGCGGCATCGCCCGCAGCGCGGGCCGTGCCGGCACACCCCACGGCCAAGGCCACCACCAGCGCGGCGGAAAACAGGTTTTGCTTCGGCGTCATACAGCGGCTCCCTCAGTCCCTGTCCCCTCAGACGGGTGGGACCGGCGGGATATTCCCCTGCCGCCTCGAAAAAGTGAGTTTTGAATAAAGTATTGGACTAGTGGCTGGGCGTCAGACCGTCTTCTTGGCCTCCCCCGTCACCGGTGTCCAGGATGGCGGGTCGCTGGCGGGGAAGGAGTCCTCGCTGGCGTCCTCCACCGCGTCGCGATCGGGCATATAGGGCGGTGGGGCGTTGGCCTTGTCGATCAACGCCCTCTGGCCCTCGGCCATGGCCTGCGGCACCACGGGGCCCGGCGTCGTGACCACGGTCTGATGGCCCCGGATGCTCGGATCCTCCATACGGGCCGGCGCCATGGTGGGGCCGCTCAACACCTGCCGCATCTGGTGGGTCTGCGGCCGGGGCAGGGGGCGCGGCCGCTCCTCCGGATCGCTGATCTCATAGGGCAGGTTGTGGCGCTCCGCATAGTCCACCGCCTCCTGCAGCTTGTCGAAGGCGAGGAAGACATCCATTTGCGGATCGCCGCCGCCCTTCCAGCCCATCAGCGGATCGGTTTCATGGGTGGGCTTGGCCTCATACGTCAAGATCCAGGACATTTTGCGGCCCGGCGCGTTCTGCATCGTCGCCGGCGCGGGCCGGCGAATATAGGCGCGGAGCGGGACGGGGATGCCCAGAGGATCGCCCGGGGATCGAAGCGGCTTGGTCATGTGTCACCTCCAGAAGGAAACACCGCTTCAAGCGTCATTGCCCGGCTTCGTTCCCCGCCTCCCCGAAACGGAACCGGCCGCCCTTGCATCTGTTGACGCCGCATACCCCCTTGCGGAGATAGGATCATGAGCGAAGCAGGCAACGGCACCTCACGCCGCACGGTCATCGGCGGCTTGGCGGCGGGCACGGCGATGGCGGGTTTCACGGCGGTTCCCGCCCAGGCGGCGCCCGCGACCGCCGGAGGCAGGCGCGCGACGCCTGAATATCCCAGCCCGCCCTTTCCCAAGCAGGAACAGCAAGAGCCGCCGGGTCTGGCCAGCCGTATGAACCCCCGGCCGGACCATGGCGAGGAAAGCTACAAAGGGTCCGGCCGCCTGGCGGGGCGGAAGGCCCTGATCACGGGGGGCGACAGCGGCATCGGCCGCGCCGCCGCCATCGCCTTCGCCCGCGAGGGGGCGGACGTGGCGTTCGGCTACCTGCCGGTGGAGGAGCCGGATGCGAAGGAGGTGGTGACGCTGATCCAGGATGCGGGCCGCAAGGCCGTGCCCCTGCCGGGTGACATCCGCAACGAGGCCTTCTGCCAAAAGCTGGTGGCCGACGCGGCGCGCGAACTGGGGGGGCTGGACATCCTGGTCAACAATGCCGCCCGGCAGCATTCGGTGGACAGCCTCACCGACATCAGCAGCGAGCAGTTCGACGACACCTTCAAGACCAACGTCTATGCCATGTTCTGGATCACCAAGGCGGCCATGGCGCACCTGGGCAAAGGGGCGGCCATCATCAACACTGCCTCGGTCAACGCCTACGACCCCTCACCCAATATCCTGGATTATTCGGCGACCAAGGGCGCCATCATGATTTTTACCAAGGGCCTGGCCAAGCAGTTGGCCAAGAAGGGCATACGCGTGAATGCCGTGGCGCCGGGTCCAGTGTGGACGCCCTTGCAGCCCAGCGGCGGCCAGCCGCCGGAAAAGCTGGTGACCTTCGGATCGGATACACCTCTGGGCCGGCCGGGGCAGCCGGCGGAGCTGGCGGCGCTCTACGTGCTGCTGGCCAGCAACGAGGACACCTTCTCCACCGGCCAGGTCTTCGGCGCCACGGGCGGTCACGGCGGGCCGTGAGGCCCGCCGCCCCGCCGCCCCCGGGGGGAGCTCAAGCGACCTTGAGCACCACTTTACCCCGCACATGCTCGTCCTCCAGCACGTGCTCCGCCTCCGCCGCCTCTTCCAGGGCGAAGACCTTGTCGACCTGCACCCGCACACGGCCGGCGTCGATGAGGCGCCCGATCTCCACCAGCTGGCGGCCGTCGGGGTGGGCGGTATAGCGCGTGCCCTCGGCGTCATGCTCCCTGGCCTTGTCGGCCGACGGCTCGGTTAGGGTGGAGACCAGGACGCCACCCTGTTTCAGGACTGACCATGACCGGTCCTGGGTTTCCCCCGCCACCAGGTCGTAGACCAGGTCAACCTCCGGCACCTCATCCTCGAAGCGCTGGTTCTTGTAGTCGATGGCCTTGTCCACGCCCAGGGACCGCACCCACTCCAGGTCCCCTTCGGAACAGGTGGCGTAGACGGTGGCGCCGTAGGCCTTGGCGAACTGCACGGCGAAGTGGCCCACGCCACCGGCGGCACCGTGAACCAGCACCCGCTGCCCGCCCTTCAGGCGGCCATGGTCGAACAGGCCCTGCCAGGCCGTCAGGGCCGCCAACGGCACCGCGGCGGCGTGGATGGGATCCAGCCTCTCCGGCTTGGGCGCGCAATGGGCAACGTTGGCCACCACGTACTCGGCATGGCCGCCCCGGTCGGTGGGCAGCATGGCGAAGACCGCGTCCCCTTCCGTATAGCCGGTGACGGCGCGGCCGCATTTCTCAATCGTGCCGCACATGTCGCGGCCCAGGGTCAGCGGCAGCTGGTCGGCCGGGAGGTACTTGCCACTGCGGATCTTGTAGTCGACGGGGTTCACGCTGGCCGCCTGGACCCGTACCAGCACCTCATAATCACCGGGCTCGGGTTTGGGCACATCTTCCAGCGTCAGAACCTCGGTCCCGCCAAAGCTGTGGATACGCACCGCCTGCATCGGAGCCTCCTCTCTCTCACGTGGGGACGATGGGGCAGCAAACCCGCCAGCGCCGTCATGGTTCCGCGTCGCCGGTGGGAACCAGGTCGCCCCATCCACGGCGCTGCCATAGTGCACCAGTACCTGGGCGCCCCGATCCCGCGGGAAGCACCGGTGACGAGAGCCAGATGTGAACCGAGCCTCGGACGGCGTTTAACCGCCGTGCTCGAGGGATAAGGCCGGGATAGGTCCGGCCCGCCACAATTTCAGGCGCACCCTATTTGTCGCCCACGATGCGGGCGTGGCGGGGGGACTGGCGGCGGAAGGCGGAATAGTACTTTGCCATCACCTTGCTGGGGGCGGCCAGCCGCGCCAGCAGTTGGTTACGGAAACCGATGGCCAGGGCGTCCTGCGGCTCGTGGGCGAGGTTCGCCGTGGGATGTTTGACCCAGGCGGGAATCGCCGGCTCTGCCGGGATGAGGCCCAGTTCGCGTCCCGTGGTGGCGAACAGGGAGAGGGCGTGGTCGATCTGGCTGCGGCTGTGAGCGGCGCTGACGCTGGAGCGGAGCAGGGCAAGGCCCTTGGGTGTGGCGGGGGGCAGGCTGACGTTGGTGTAAAGGCCGGCCTCCAGCAGGCGTGTCCAGAAGGCGAAGGCCGTCTTGGGATCCGGCATGATGGCGGAGACGACGGGGCTGGCCTCGGGCCCGACATGGAAGCCCAGGTCGCCGAGGCCGGCATGGAAGCGGCGGGCGTTGTCCATCAGCTGCTGGCGCAAGGCCGGGCGGTGGCGCAGCTGGTTCAGCGCCTCCGTCACCGCCGCCACCACGGCCGGGGGTAGGGAGGCGGTGAACATGTAAGGCCGGCTGGCGACACGCAGGATGTCGAAGCCGTCCATGTCGCTGACGCAGAAGCCGCCGATGCCGCCCAG
>NZ_VITV01000015.1 GCF_007828035.1 Nitrospirillum amazonense
TCGACGGAAACCAACCTCAGTCGGCACCTCAAACCCAAGTCCGTTCCTGTTCCCCTCATCGCTGAAGGGACATTTTCAGAGCATGTTCTTAAGATACGTGGACGAAGCTGATTGCCTTTGTTGCGATCCAGATCGCAATGTCGGCACCGCCGCCCGCGTATCCCTTCTCGAATTCCGTTCACTTGTTCAAGAGCCTGGCGCCGCTCACGGCGCCGGACGACCAATCCGGCGTCAACCGGCGCTTCGTCGTCGCTTCATCGTGCGGCGTTCACCGCGTCGATGACCAAACATCTAGTCGCTCATCGCATCGCCGTCAAGTATCTTTTTTCATCGTCGTTCATTTTTTCAAATCAACGTCGACGCCACAGATACCAACCAAGCCATCATGTGGCTATTCGAGGAAACTCAACAAACTAAATGCGACCCATTTTGGCCATCTTCAGATCATTGTGTTCGCGACGAAGCCATCGTTACTGGCCGATGCAGCGTTAGATGTTTTCACTTTTCAGAGAACCATGTCGCCTTTACTGGCGACACCCAACCCGCCGTTCGATTGCTGGGCAACCGTCCTGGGGTCAGGGCGGCGGGTTATAGGGGAAGGTCCGGGGGCTGTAAAGCGCTTTCTTCACCCTTTTCGCTCCTCGGCCACTGAAGGCTGCCTTGAGCGAATTCGGCATGTCGCCGGCTTGAATTAGCTGGGCGGCCGCCAGGGGCATAAACTGGTGGCCCGCCTCACGCGCTCTGCTTCTTGGCGCCGAAGGTCGGGTTTTCCGACAGGTCGCCCTCATGCGGCACCACATCCAGGATTTCATAGCCCTGGGCGGCGGGGAAACGCAGCTGCGCCTTACGCCGAGCCCGCGTGAGGTCGCTGGCGAAGAAGAAGAAGTAGCGCCCCTCCTCCCACAGCTTCACCACCCGGGTGGGCTCCATGGGCAGGCCCTCGGTGCGGCGGATCAGGACGATCCAGCCGGTTTCCTGCAGGCCGCGCCGCTCATCCGTCACCAGAATGCGGCGGTCCACCGATTCCAGGCTGTTGACCTGGTCGGTCAGCCCTTTCACATGGCTGGTCAGTTCGGCCGACTCCACGTCATCGGCAGCGCTGGTCAGGCGCTGGGACAGGCTCTCCCGTGCCAGGGTCCGCACCTGCTGGCTCAGCACGAAGCGCCGGCGCTGCAGATCCTTGATGTTGCGGCGGGTGCGCTTGATCTGGCGCTGCGCCTTCTGGAAGGCGGGCTTCACGCCGATCAGGACGATCATCACGCCCAGGACGATGCCGAACCAGTTCACGGCGCCGCCTCCAGCGCCATGGTGGCCGGGTCGGTCAGCGCCACATCGGTGGGCAGGGACTGCGCATGGGTGATCTTGAAACCCAAGGTCCGGGGAAAGGCGCGCTCAAACTCCGCGCGCGCCTCTTCCATATTGGTGGCCCAGACATGGACCGGCACCGGCCGCGCCCAGCTGCTGTCGAAAAAGGCGTGCCGCTCCCCCCGTTTGACCTGGTGGGAGACGGAGCTGTTCATGACCAGGAATTCGAAGGGGCGGTTGGGCAGCAACTCATGCCCCAGGATGCGCACGAAACGGTGGGGCGACGCCTCCAGCTCCCGCACCTTTTTCTTGAGCTGGGCTTCCTGGCGCTGGGTGGAAAACAGGACGGTGGCGGCCCCGGCCGCCGTGGACTTGCGCGCCTCCACCCGGTCCGACAGCCCGCTGGCGATCCGCGCGTAGCGGGCAAGGCGTTGGCGCAGGCCGCTGACGTCGGCGGTATGCTCCAGCACCATGCTATAGACATGGGCGACCAGGGACACGACCACGCTTATTCCGGCGGTGGCCAGAAAAACGAAAAGCCCGAACTCCAATATGGCGATAACGCCCTCGCCCACCCCAACGCCCCCTGGCGATGTTCTCAACCCCCAATACTGTAAATTATCCGGCGGCGGCAGCAAGCGATTATTTGAACCGGCCACTATAGTTAATGGCCGGTTCACGCGACTACATGAACAACGCTTCCTTTTCCAATCCCTTGTATAGTCCGGCCACCTGGGCACCATAGCCGTTGAATATCTGCGTAGGCACCGACTCATTGCTGCCCAGCAAACGCTCATGCGCCTGGGACCAGCGGGGATGGGGCACGGCCGGATTGACGTTGGCCCAGAAGCCGTATTCATCGGCATTCAACAGGGCCCAGAAGGTCTTGGGCTTCTTGTCGGTGAAGGTGATCCGCACGATGGACTTCACCGACTTGAAGCCATACTTCCACGGCAGGGTGAGGCGCAGCGGCGCGCCGTTCTGACCCTGCAAGGGCTTGCCGTAGAGGCCGGTGGAAATGAAGGCCAGGTCGTTCGTCGCCTCCGCCATCGTCAGGCCCTCGACATAGGGCCACGGATAGAAGGGTTGGCGCAGGCCGGGTGCGGCGTAGGTGTCGCGGCCAAAGGTCTGCAGCTCCACATAGGTCGCCGAGGACAGCGGCTTGGCGAAAGCCACCAGCTTGGCCAGCGGGAAGCCCATCCACGGCACCGCCATGGCCCAGGCCTCGACGCAACGGTGCCGGTAAAGGCGCTCCTCCACCGGCATGGCCTTCAGCAGATCATCGACGCCCAGGGTCAGGGGCTTTTCCACCATGCCGTCGATGCGCAGGGTCCAGGGACGTAGCGGCATCTTCTGCGCCGCCGTCACCACGTCCTTCGACGTGCCGAACTCATAGAAGTTGTTGTAGCTGGTGGCGGCGGCCTCCGGCGTCACCGGCCGATCCAGCGTATAGGCGGGGTTGCGCACCGGGGCGGCCACCGGGACATCCGCCGCCCGGGCGGTGCCCCCTAGGGCCAAGCCGCCGGCGATAGCGCCGGCGCCGGCCATGAGCGCGCGGCGGTTGATGTAGACCGATTCCGGCGTCGCCGCCGACTCCGGCAATTCCCAGTCACGCTTGGTCCTGATCAGCATGATGCCGTTCCCTTGTTTCCGTCGCACTGGCCGATGTCAGCCCATTCCCGGCGCCCCTTATAAAGAGGGAACGGCCGCGTCCATATCAAGGACCCAGCCGGCTATGGAATCGATAGACGGGTCCGCCGTGCCGCCGAATAGGCCCCGGACGCGCTTTTCACTCGACAGCCGGGCGGGGCGGGTGTGTCATCATGCCTCGGGAGGAAGCGGGTGCCCGGACTGGTTCCGGCCGCCGTTCCCCGGGCGCCAACAACGTTCCTGTCAGCAGCGTTTCCACCGCCAGCATCTCGTCAGTGCCCCTTTGCGTACCACGGCGCCCCCGGCCCGGCATGACCGCCCAGCACCAGGCCCCGGACAACGAGATCCGGAGGCTAAGGATGAGCAACGGCACAAGAACGGCGCCGCGGTGCGCGGCCCTGGTGGGGCCCTACCTCAGCGGCAAGACCACCCTGTTGGAAAGCCTGTTGATGGCCACGGGCCAGATCGCCCGCAAGGGCAGCGTGCAGGACGGCACCAGCGCCGGCGACGCCAGCGCCGAGGCCCGGGCGCGCCACATGAGCACGGAAGTGAGCGTCCACACCTGCGCGTACCTGGGCGACCCCTGGCACATCCTGGACTGTCCGGGTTCCATTGAGCTGGCGGGCGACGCCGCCCGCGCCCTGATGGTGGCCGACGTGGCCGTGGTGGTGTGCGAGCCGGTGCCGGACAAGGCCGCCATGCTGGCCCCCCTGCTGCGCTTCCTCGATGAGAACGCCATCCCCCACCTGCTGTTCGTGAACAAGGTGGACCAGATGGGCGGCGGCGACGTGCGCGTGGCCGATCTGATGACGGCGCTGGAAGGCGTGTCGCAGCGGCCCCTGGTGCTGCGCCAGGTGCCCATTCGCCAGGGACGGGCCGTCACCGGCTATGTCGACCTGGTGAGCGAGCGCGCCTACCGCTATTGCGCCGGCGCCAAGTCCGAGACGGTGCCCATGCCCGACGCCGTACTGTCGCGGGAGCGGGCCGCCCGCCAGGATTTGCTGGAGGCCCTGGCCGATTTCGACGACGCCCTGCTGGAGCAGTTGCTGGACGACGTGTCGCCGCCGCCAGCCGACGTGTACCGCCAGTTGAGCCGCGACTTGGCCGACGATCTGATCGTCCCTGTTTTCCTGGGCTCCGCCCAGAACGACCATGGCGTGCGCCGCCTGCTGAAGGCTCTGCGGCATGAGGCGCCGCCGGTGGGCATGACCGCCCGGCGGCTGGGGCTGGAGGGAAACGGGGTCCTGGTGCAACCGTTCCGCATCCACCACGCCCCGCACAGCGGCCGCCTGGCCTATTGCCGCGTCTGGCAGGGAGAGGTGACGGACGGCCAAACCCTGGGCCCCGACCGGGTGGGCGGCATCTTCGCCCTGGGCAGCGCCACCCCCGCCAGGATCACCGGCGCCGGACCGGGGGCGGTGGTGGCGCTGGCCAAGCTGGAGCATGCCCAGCCCGGCGCCCTGCTGTCCGCCAGGGGTGAGGCGGGCACGCCCCCGTCCTGGCCGGCGACGACGGAACCGGTGCACGCCCTGGCCGTGCGGGCGGAACAGCGGGCCGATGAGGTCAAGCTGACCGGTGCCCTGGCCAAGCTGCTGGACGAGGATCCGGATTTGCGCCTGGAGATGGAGGGCGGGGAGATGGTGCTGTCCGGCCAGGGCACGGTGCATCTGGGCATCGCGCTGGACCGGCTGCGCGGCCGTTTTGGCCTGGGCGTCACCGGCCGGCCGCCGGCCGTGCCCTATCGCGAGAGCATCCGGCGCATGGTGGCGGAGCATGCCCGCTTCAAACGCCAGTCCGGCGGCCATGGCCAGTTCGCCGACGTGCAGCTGACGGTGACGCCGCTGGACCGCGGCGAAGGCTTCCGCTTCGAGGACAAGGTGGTGGGCGGCGCCATCCCCCGGTCCTTCATCCCAGCGGTGGAGGATGGCGCGCGCGAGGCCCTGGCCTGCGGCCCCCTGGGCTTCCCCGTGGTGGATGTGTCGGTCACCCTGACCGGCGGCCAGTTCCATGCCGTGGACAGCAGCGAGCAGGCCTTCCGCACCGCCGGCCGCATGGCCGTGCAGGAGGCTCTGACCAAGGCCGAACCGGTGTTGCTGGAACCCGTTCTGCTGGTCACGGTGGTCACACCCACCGAATTCACGGCCAAGGCGCAACGGCTGCTGAGCGGCCGGCGCGGGCAGATCCTGGGCTTCGACGTGCGCCCGGGCTGGTCCGGCTGGGACCAGGTGACGACCTACGTTCCCCAGGCGGACATGGGTGACTTTATCGTCGACCTGCGGTCCCTGACCCTGGGCCTGGGCGGCTATACTGCCCGCTTCGACCACCTGACGGAACTGATGGGCCGCCTGGCCGACCGCGTGGTGGAAGGGCACCAGGCCGGATATGCCGCGCAATGAGGAAAGATTGGCGTTATAGTTAGCGATCGATAACTTGAACGACAGGGAGGGGCCGGTGGCGGACACAGTGTTCGAGCGCCAGATGGCCATGTACACGACCTACCATCGCGACAGCCGCAACAAGGCCACCCACGCCGTGGGCATTCCGGTGATCGTCTTTTCCGTGGTGCTGGCCTGTAGCCTGGTGCGCCTGGGCGCGGTGGCAGGCCTGGGAACGGTGACCTTGGGCCTTGCCCTGTCGGCCGTGGTCTGGGCGCTGTGGATCGCCCTGAACCGCCCCGTGGGCCTGGCGCTGGGCCTGCTGGTGGTGCCGTCGGTGCTGCTATCGGCCTGGCTGGTGGAACGGCTGTCCGTCGGCGCCGTGCAAGGTCTGGCCGGCGTCCTTTTCGTCGGCGGCTGGGCGCTGCAGCTGCTGGGCCATGTCTATGAGGGCCGAAAGCCGGCCCTGGTGGACAACCTGTTCCAGGCCCTGATCGGCCCTATGTTCGTGGCGACTGAGGCCCTGGTCGCCCTGGGCCTGGCCCCCGCCGGCCTGCACGAACGCATCGAACGGCAGGCGGCGCTGAGGTCCTGACCTTGAAACGAAAGGCGGCCCGGGCGGGGACCGCCTTTCGCATAAGTACCGTTGATCGGCCGGTCAGCCTTCCAGCATGGCGCGCAGCATCCACGCGGTCTTCTCATGCACCTGCAGGCGCTGGGTCAGCAGGTCGCAGGTCGGCTCGTCGCTGGCGCTCTCGGCCACCGGGAAGATGGAGCGGGCGGTGCGGGCCACCGCCTCCTGGCCCTCGACCAGCTGCTGGATCATCTCTTCCGCCTTGGGCACGCCCCGCTCTTCCCGGATGACGGTCAGCTCGGCGAACTGAGCATAGGAACCCGGGGCCGGAAAGCCCAGGGCGCGGATGCGTTCCGCGATGTCATCCACCGCCACCGACAGCTCGGTGTACTGGGTCATGAACATGGTGTGCAGGGTGTTGAACATCGGCCCGGTAACGTTCCAATGGAAGTTATGGGTCTTCAGGTACAGCGTGTAGGTATCGGCCAGCAGGCGGCTGAGCCCCTCGGCGATGGCCTTGCGGTCCTGTTCGGAGATGCCGATGTCGATAGCCATTCTTGTTTCCTTCCGTTCTGGTCTGCCGGTCAAGGTAACCCCTTGGACAGTGGCGGGCAAGATAATTTAGAATTATTCTAAAATCCGCCGCCGCATCATTCCGCCCCCCGCTTCGTCTCCCGGGGTACCGGAATGCCGAGGCGGTTTGTCACCCCCGATGGACTTTTCCGGCACCTATGCTTAGGGAAAATGTCCACGGATCGGCGCGCGGATTGTGGCACACTTGCGCGTTGAAAAAACAACCTGCCTTCGAGGGGCGCTTTATGGGTTTCGCCGGCGGCACCGATCACGGTCGCGCGATAATGAAGACCGGCCGGCGGGCCGGCACCGCCCTGGGTTTCTGCTTAGTGGCTTGCCTGGCGCTGGCCCCCATGGTGCGCGCTGCCGCCGCCGACCTGACGGTCATGGTGGTCGACGGCGCCGGCCATCCCGTCGCCGACGCCGTGGTCACCGCCACACCGGACGGCCCCGCCCTGCCGCCCGCCACCCCGCCGTCGCCGCTGATCGTGGACCAGATCGACGAAACCTTCGTGCCCTATGTCATGGTGGTGCCCAGGGGCGGCACGGTCACCTTCCGCAACAGCGACCTGACCCGCCACCACGTCTATTCCTATTCCGAAGCCGCGAAGTTCGAGTTCGTGCTGTCGCCAGGACAGATCGGTCAGCGCAAGTTCGACCAGACCGGCATCGTGGCGCTGGGCTGCAACATCCATGACCATATGATCGCCCATCTGTATGTGACGGCCGCCCCCTTCGCCGCCGTCACGGGCAAGGATGGCAAGGCCGTGCTGGCCGGGCTGCCCGCGGCAGGCGTCGCCGTGGCCGCCTGGCAGCCGCGCCTGAAGCCCGGCGGCACGCCGCCGCAGCAGACCGTTGCCGCTTCGGCGCTGGGCACGCCGGTCACCTTGACCCTGCCCGCCCTGCTGCCCGACACCCGGCAGGGCGTCGACCCTGAACGCGGCGGTTACTAAGAAACGACAGGACGCGCCCCCGTGGCTCTCGGCTTTAGAAATCGACTGGTGTTGTTCCTGGTCGCCAGCCTGGCCGTCGTGCAGCTGGGCACCATGGTCATCCTGTACGGCGTGGCGCGCTCGGCCCTGATCGACACCGGCAAGCAGCAGCTGGTGACCAGCGCCCAGTCCTTCTCGCGCCATCTGGACACCTTGGCCGGCCATCTGGCGGAAGATGCCAAGATCATGTCGCTGGACTACGCCCTGCGCCAATCCATCGCCGTGCACGACAGCGGGACGGCCATCAGCGCGTTGCGCAACTTCGGCCGGCGCGTGGGCGCCAGCCGGATGCTGCTGATCGATCTGGACGGCACCATCGCCGCCGACACCGCCCGCCCGCGGGAACTGACCGGCCTGGGCCGTTTTGCCTTCCCCGACCTGCTGCCGCTGGCGGGCGAGTCCGGCCGGGCGGCGGCGTCCGGCGTCGTGGACGGCGTGCCCTACCGCCTGGTGGTGGTGCCTGTGCTGCTGCCTGACCCCATCGCCTGGATCTGCATCATGGTGCGGGTGGACGACCGCTTCGCGGAGGAGCTGCGCGCCCTTTCCCCCCTGCGCAAGGACATTGCACTGGCCGGCCAAACGGCGCCCGAGGCGCCCTGGTCCGTGGTGGCCGCCGCCGGCGAGCCCATGGATCCGCTGGCGGGAATCGCCGCGCCCGGCCAGATGGCCGCCACCGAACCGCAGCTGCTGACCAAGCACGGCGCCGAATACCTGGTGCTGACCACGCCCATTCCCACCGCCCCGGGCAGCCTGCCCATGATGGCCGTGCTGCAATACCCGCTGGACGAGGCGCTGGCCCCCTATCGCAAGATCATGCTGTACATGGGCGCGCTGATGGCCGGCGGCCTGGTGGCGGCGCTGATCGGCATCGGTCTGATCGCGCGCGGCGTCACCCGCCCGGTGACGGCCCTGGCCGCCGTGGCCCGGCGCATCGCCGATGGCGACTACACCCCCCTGCCGCCCGTGCGCACCAGCGATGAGATCGGGCAGCTGACCACGGCCCTGGACGACATGGCCCAGGCCATCGCCGACCGTGAGGAGCATATTCGCCACCAGTCGCTGCATGACGCCATCACCGGCCTGCCCAACCGCCTGAATTTGGAGGAACAGGTGGACCAGGCCATCGACCAGGGCCACGGCGTGGCCCTGCTGCTGGTGGGCTTGGACCGCTTGCGCGAGGTGACCAACACCCTGGGCCACGACCTGGCGGACCGCGTCGCCCGTGACGCCGGCGACCGCCTGGCCCGCACCCTGGCCGTCAACGGCGCCGGCGACGCGGTGATCGCCCGGGTGTCGGAACACGGCTTCGCCATCCTGCTGGTGGATCGCGACGCCGCGGCCGCCCAGGCGCTGGCCCCCACCCTGGTGGCCGCCTTCGATGCGCCCTACAGCGAGGCGCCCTATGGCGAGGCGGAGGTGACCGTGGACCTGGCGGCCGGCGTGGGCATCGCCGTCTACCCCGACCCCACCCCCGGCGCACCGCCATCCGACACCGCCAGCATTCTGCTGCGCCACGCCGACGTGGCGATGCTGAATGCCCGCGCGGCCGAGCCTTATGTCCGCCTCTATGACCATGCCGCTGATCCGCATCGGCCGGAGCGGCTGTCGCTGATGGGCGATCTGAAGGTCGCTATTGAGCAGGACGCCCTGGAACTGGCCTATCAGCCCAAGCTGGAGCCGCAGACCGGCCGCGTGGTGGGGGCGGAGGCGCTGGTGCGCTGGACGCATCCCCGCCGCGGCTTCGTCCCGCCTGACAGCTTCATCCCCCTGGCGGAAGAGACGGGCGCCATCCGCCACCTGACCCGCTGGGGCTTGCGCCGCGCCCTGCGCCAGTCCGCCGCCTGGGCGGCGGCGGGCCAGGATCTGCGCATGTCCGTCAACCTGTCGGTCCGCGACCTGGGTGACGCCAGCCTGCCGGATCGCATCGACGCGCTGCTGGCGGAGACCGGCCTGAACGCGGACCGCCTGATGCTGGAGATCACCGAAAGCGCCATCATGGGTGAGCCGGAGGCCGCCATCGCGATGCTGCGCCGCCTGGCCGACCGGGGGGTGGAGCTGTCCATCGACGATTTCGGTGTGGGCCAGTCATCCTTCGCCTATCTGCGCCGCCTGCCGGTGCGGGAGATCAAGATCGACCGCTCCTTCGTCAAGGCGCTGGATGAGACGGCGGAGGACCAGGCCATCGTCCGCTCCATCATCGAACTTGGTCACAACCTGGGCTACAAGGTCACGGCGGAGGGCGTGGAGAACGGCGCCAGCCTGAACCTGCTGGCGGAGATGGGGTGCGACCTGGCCCAGGGCTATTACATCGCCCGCCCCCTCATGCCCGGCGCCTTTGCCGACTTCCTGGCCAGCCACGCGGCCGGCGAGATCCCCTGGCAGGCCACCCTGCGGGAGGCGCACGCATGAGCCAGCGCATCGGCGTACGGCCTTTCCTTCTGGCCGCCGGTGCGATGCTGCTGGCCGCGCCTCCCACCCAAGCGGCGGACGGCTTTCCGGATATCGAGTTCCACGGCCTGCTGGATGCGCGGGTGGCGCGGACCCCCGATGACCGCAGCACCTTCGACGGCGGCCTGGGCAAGCTGCGCACCGGTGGCGACCCGGGAGCGCGCACCACAACGCTGGAAGAGGCGTCGCTGATGGCGACCGCCCACCTGATCCCTGGCCTTGACGTCTACACCCATGTTCGGGCGGAGGGGGAGCAGCGCACGGCGGTGGACATCATCGAGGCCTTCGTCCGCTGGCGCCCCGCGCCCACCGGGCCCTTGTCCTGGCAGCTGAAGGCCGGCGCCTTCTTCCCGCCCATCTCCCTGGAAAACGACGGCATCGCCTGGACCAGCCGCTACACCCTGACGCCTAGCGCCATCAACAGCTGGGTAGGGGAGGAACTGCGCACCGAAGGGTCGGAGGTCACGCTCACCTGGCGGCCGGACGGACCGGGCGGCAGCCGTTTCGACCTGATCGGCGCCGTCTTCGCCGGCAATGACGGCACGGGCGAGATGCTGGACTATCGCGGCTGGGCCTTGATCGAGCGGCCGGCCGGCCTGCTGGACAAGTTGCGCCTGCCGGACGAGGTGCCCAAGCACCAGCACCGCAGCCCGCCCGCCAGCTTCCAGCCCTTCGCGGAGATCGACCACCAGCCGGGCTTTTATGTCGGCGGGCGTTGGACTGACCCGCTGGGGGGCGAGCTGTCCTACCTGCACTGGGACAACCGGGGCGACCCCAGCGTCACCAACGGCAAGGGCTACGCCTGGGACACCGACTTCGACAGTGTCGGCTACAGGATCACGCCGGCACAGGGCCTGACCCTGCTGGCCCAGGCCATGCGCGGTGGCACCAGCATCTACCCCACCGCCGCCAGTGAGAGCGATGGCCACTTCCAGGCGCTTTACCTGCTGGCCAGCCAGGAATGGGGCCGATTCCGCCTCAGCGGGCGCTTCGACGCCTTCGGCACGCACGAGGATACGCCCGTCACCACCCGCCCCCATTTCGATGAGCACGGCAAAGCCTACACCGCCGCCATGTCGTACCGCCCCCTGGCCTGGATGCGCTGGACCTTGGAATGGGTGCATGTCGATAGCCGCCGGCAGCAGCGCCTGAACGTCGACCTGCCCATCGAGGCGCACGAAAACCAGGCGCAGCTAGGCGTCCGGCTGTTCTTCTGAGGACACCCCTGCATCAGACAGCGAAAGCCGGCTCCGCCAAGCGCAGGGCGTGGACACGCACGTCGGCCGGCCAGCCCCGGCTGTGGGCCTCCAGCCCCAGGCGATCGCCGGCGAACAGGGCGCGCGCCGCCTCCTCAAAGCCGGTGCGGTCGCCGGCCATGGTGGACATGAAGCGGTAGGCGGCCTCTTGCGCCTGGCGCACACGGTCGGCGCCTTCGTTGGCGTGGCGGGCGGCGTCCACCAGCTTGCGCAGGGCGACGGAGGCCCCGCCCGGCTGGCTGTTCAGCCATTCCCAATGGCGGGGCAGCAGCGTGACCTCGCGCGCCACCACGCCCAGCTTGGGACGGCCCGGCCGGGCGGGTGCCGGTGCCAGGTCAGCCGGGAACACCGGCGCCAGGCGGCCGCGCACCGCCTCCACAGGCCCGCGCAAATCCACATCCACGGCCCGGCCCGTCGCCTCGTTGAAGATGAAGATCAGGCCGTCGTCGCCCGCGTCCTGCGCCGCCTTGGCCGCCAGCGCCGCCTCCACCAGCGTGCCGGTGGCAAGAAAGCGGGTACCCGCGAAAGCGGTGCAGCGCATGTGCGGATCCAGGCCCATCACGTCCTCCATTCCCATGAACGACGCGATACCTAGGCCCGAAGGATATGAAAGTCAATAATACCCGGGTAAAATAAGTTACGGACCTTTACGCCGCCGTCCACCAGGCTTGCTGCCGGCCGGGCGGCCGGCAGGGATGGGCGCCTTGATGTTGGACCTCTCGCCCACCGTGCTGGCGCGACCCTTTTCACCCATGGCGCTGGCCCGCAGGGGAGTGGCGCCGGGATCCAGACCCAGGTCGATCGCCTCCAGCCGGCGGATCTCGTCGCGGATGCGGGCGGCCTCCTCGAACTCCAGGTCGGCGGCGGCGGTGCGCATCTTCTTTTCCAGGTCGGCGATGGCGGCCTTGAGGTTGTGGCCCACCAGGCTGCCCTCTTCGGCGAAGCCGGTGTTCACGTTCACCCGGTCGCCGCGCTCGTAGACCGAATTCAGCACGTCGGCGATCTGCTTCTTCACCGATTCCGGGGTGATGCCGTGGGCCTCGTTATAGGCGCGCTGCTTCTCCCGGCGGCGGCTGGTTTCCTCCAGCGCCGCCGCCATGCTGGCCGTGGTCTTGTCGGCGTACAGGATGGCACGGCCATCGACGTTGCGCGCCGCGCGGCCGATGGTCTGGATCAGCGAGGTGCGGGAGCGCAGATAGCCTTCCTTGTCCGCGTCCAGGATGGCGACCAGGCCGCACTCGGGAATGTCCAGGCCTTCGCGCAGCAGGTTGATGCCGATCAGCACGTCGAAGGCGCCAAGGCGCAGGTCGCGGATGATCTCGATACGCTCTAACGTTTCGACGTCGGAATGAATGTAGCGGACCTTGATGCCCGCCTCGTGCATATAGTCGGTCAGTGCCTCCGCCATCTTCTTTGTCAGGGTGGTGACCAGGACGCGCTGGCCCTTGGCGATGCACTCGCGACACTCCGCCATCACATCGTCCACCTGGGTCTCGGTGGGCCGGATGATGACCTCGGGGTCGATCAGGCCGGTGGGCCGCACCACCTGTTCCACGAAGACGCCGCCCGTCCGCTCCATCTCCCAGGGGCCGGGGGTGGCGGAGACGAAGACGGACTGGGGCCGCATGGCGTCCCATTCCTCGAACTTCAGGGGGCGGTTGTCGATGCAGGCCGGCAGGCGGAAGCCATAGTCCGACAGCGTCGACTTGCGCATGTAGTCGCCCTTATACATGCCGCCCACCTGGGGCACCATGACGTGGCTCTCATCCACGATCAGCAGAGCATCCGGCGGCAGGTATTCGAACAGGGTGGGCGGCGGCTCCCCCGGCGCACGGCCCGACAGGTAGCGGGAATAGTTCTCGATGCCGGCGCACGAGCCGGTGGCCACCATCATCTCGATATCGAAGGTCGTGCGCTGCTCCAGCCGCTGGGCCTCCAGCAGCTTGCCTTGCGCCGAGAACTCCTCCAGCCGCAGCTTCAGGTCGCGCTTCATCTGCTCCACCGCCTGCAGCAGGGTGGGCTTGGGCGTGACGTAGTGGCTGTTGGCGTAGATGCGCACCTCCTTCAGGCTGGCGATCTTCTCGCCCGTCAGGGGGTCGATCTCCTGGATGGCCTCCAGCTCATCCCCGAACAGGGAGAAGCGCCAGGCGCGATCCTCCATGTGGGCGGGGAACAGCTCTATGGTATCGCCGCGCACGCGGAAGGAGCCGCGGCCGAAACCGACGTCGTTGCGCCGGTATTGCAGTTCCACCAGCCGCTGCAGGAAATGGGTGCGGTTCAGCACGTGCCCCACCTTCACCGGCAGGGTCATCTCCGAATAAGTCTCGACCGAGCCGATACCGTAGATGCACGACACCGAGGCCACGATGATGCAATCGCGCCGTTCCAGCAGCGACCGCGTGGCGGCATGGCGCATGCGGTCGATCTGCTCATTGATCGAGCTTTCCTTCTCGATATAGGTGTCGGTGCGGGGGACGTAGGCCTCGGGCTGGTAATAGTCGTAATAGCTGACGAAGTACTCCACCGCGTTGTCGGGGAAGAAGCTCTTCATCTCGCCATACAGCTGGGCCGCCAGCGTCTTGTTGGGCGCCAGGATCAGGGTGGGACGCTGCAGCCGTTCGATGACGTGCGCCATCGTGAAGGTCTTGCCGGAGCCGGTCACGCCCAGCAGCACCTGATCGCGTTCCCCCGTGTGGATGCCCTCCAGCAATTCCTTGATGGCCTGCGGCTGGTCGCCGGCCGGCTGGAATTCAGACTGGATGCGCAAGGGGACGCCGTCCATGGCCGGCGGCAGGGCGCTGCCCCGCGGCATGGTCATGGGCAACGGCAGGTTGGGTTCGATCGTGTGGGCATCGTGCGGCATGGCCTCAAGGTAGGCTGCGTCGTGCCACTTTTCCAGGCCGCTTGGCGGCTTTTGCGGGGGGCAGCCCTTTCGCGCCCCCCTCCTCGTCGCGCCCGGCGTTGCTGGCGTTGGCCCCGCTGCGCGCCAGCGCCTTGGACAGGGGCTCCCACGCCGCGGCCATGGCCTCGCTTTCCGTCCCGTCCTCGCGCGCCATGGACTTCAGCGTGGCCAGGAAGTCACTGGCCAGACAGGCGGTGTTGGGCACGCCGCTGGTGAACTCGGTTCCGTCAGGGAACACCACCAGCACGCGCAGGCGCACCATGGGGAAGCGCGCCTTCATGATGTGAATCAGCGGCTGGACCTGAACCACCGGGTTCACGAAGAAGCCGACCCGGCCGCTGGCCGCCAGGTAGCGCCACTGCCCCGCCTTGGTCTGGGCGCTGATGCGGCCACCCATGTCGGCCGGCGCGCTCATCACCATCAGCACGCTGGCCGGCAGGCGGATCAGGTGGTCGACACGCAGCGCCTTGCCCTGCTTGTCCCGGATGTAGATGCCATGCACCACGGAATAGCCGGCGTCGTCCAGCGCCAGCTTGCGCCGGTAGGCCTCGGCGTTGTAGCGCCGGCGCGACAGGGTGCGGGTCTTGGGCCGCAGGGCCCACATCACCACCAGCATGAGCACGATGATGACGAGCGCCACCGTGCCGATGGTGACCATCTGGCTGACGCCCATGAGCTGGGGGGCCTGATCGCTGATATCTTGCGCCATGCCGGTTGATTACCCCATCCGCGCCCAACCTGTCATCCCGGGCGCTCGGCCAGCCGCGCATCTTAATGTCGCGGGTCCCCCGGCGGGGCAGGCGCGGCATGCGCGGGCTGCGGTTGTGCCCATTTTTTGCCGGGCGTAAGGTCCGCCGCGGATTTTCCTTTCCCAACAAGGGTAGCCGTCATGTCGATCGTTGCCGAGCGTCTCGCCCGGATTAAACCGTCCCAGACCATCGCCGTCACCGCCAAGGCCCGCGCGCTGAAGGCCGCCGGCCGCGATATCATCGGCCTGGGCGCCGGCGAACCGGATTTCGACACGCCCGACAACATCAAGCAGGCCGCCATCCGCGCCATTCAGCAGGGGCAGACCAAGTACACCGACGTCGACGGCACGCCGGAGCTGAAGCGCGCCGTCTGCCTGAAGTTCAAGCGCGAGAACGGCCTGGACTACAAGCCGGAGCAGGTGAGCGTCGGCACCGGCGGCAAGCAGGTGATCTTCAACGCCATGATGGCCACCCTGTCGCCCGGCGATGAGGTCATCATCCCCGCCCCCTACTGGGTCAGCTACCCGGACATCGTGCTGATGGCCGAGGGCACCCCGGTGTTCGTGGAGTGCGGCGCGGAGAGCGGCTTCAAGATGCGGGCCGATCAGCTGGAGCGCGCCATCACCCCGCGCACCAAGTGGGTCATGCTGAACAGCCCGTCCAACCCGTCGGGTGCCGCCTACACCTATGACGAGATGAAGGCCCTGACCGACGTGCTGGTGCGCCACCCGCACGTCTGGGTGTTCACCGACGACATGTACGAGCACTTGGTCTACGACGGCTTCACCTTCGTGACCCCGGCCCAGGTGGAACCGGCCCTGTACGACCGCACCCTGACGGTCAACGGCGTGTCCAAGGCCTATGCCATGACCGGCTGGCGCATCGGCTACGGCGCCGGCCCCGTCCAGCTGATCAAGGCCATGGCGAACGTGCAGAGCCAGTCCACCAGCAACCCGTCGTCCATCAGCCAGGCGGCGGCGGTGGAGGCCCTGGTGGGCCCGCAGGACTTCATCAAGGAACGCGCCGAGGTCTTCCGCCAGCGCCGCGACCTAGTGGTGTCGATGCTGAACCAGGCCGCCGGCATCCACTGCCCCCGGCCCGAGGGCGCCTTCTATGTCTATCCGTCCTGCGCCGGCACCCTGGGCAAGACCACGCCCGCCGGCGCCGTGCTGAACACGGACGAGGACTTCGTGACCTATCTGCTGGAATCGGAAGGTGTGGCGGTGGTCCAGGGCAGCGCCTTCGGCTTGGCCCCGCACTTCCGCATCAGCTATGCGACCTCGACCGAGGCGCTGGAGGAAGCCTGCCGCCGCATCCAACGGGCGACCGCCGCCCTGCGCTGAGCATCGGCTTCATAGCGAACGGCAACGGCCGCTCCAGCGATGGGGCGGCCGTTTCTATTTCCACCGGGCCCGGCTGGCAGGCCCGGCCCGCCGACCTATTTGGGACTCCAACGCGGGCTATCCGGCGATTCCGCCGGGGTGCGCAGGGGCTGGGCCAGGACGACCACCCAGATGTAGGCGTCGTTGGGGCCGTTGGGCGCGGGGTTGGCCACACGGGCCACGCCCACGTCGGTCATGCCCGGGGTGGCCAGGGCGCCAACGGTGGAGCCGGTGTCCTGCCAGATGGCCAGTGGCTGGCCGGGGTCCCCCGACGCCCGCGCCTCCAGCGCGATATCCTGCATGGGGACGTACAGCGAGTGGATCAGGCCCTGGCGCAGGTCCGGCGTCTGCGTCCCGCTGGCCAGCGCCATGGCCCGGGCGGCGGCGGCGTCATCCAGCACCGGCTGGCGGCTGAGCGCCGGCAGCCCGGCCTGGATGCGCGTCTTCTGCAGGAAGTCGACCAGCGTCTCCGCCGCCTGTCGGTCAGCGGCGTTCATCGTGACGGGCGTGCCGGCGGGGACGGCCGCCACCGCCTGGTTGAACAGAACATCCACCGCACCACCCGACGCCAGCAGGGCGGTCGTGAGCATCAGGGTCTTCAGGACGCGCATGGGGTACTCCATTCTTATTTGTCGTGTTGGGCGGCCCCACCGTCGGCGGGAATACCAGCCATCGCCGATCGCGATCTAAACCCAGCTTAGGATGTGAGTGTGGCGGAAAATCGACCATGGGTGGCAAGGCATACTTGCGTATGAGCTTGGTCCGCCTTGGTGATTCTTTCCCGGCGTTCAAGTCCGCCCCAGGGAATCCGTCGAAAACGGCGTGCGCGCCAAGTTTTACACAACGGCCGGACGCGGTCGGGGCCCAACCCTGTCAATCCCTTTTTTGCCTATAATGAACTATTTGTTAGATATTGACAGACCATGTTTCCATAAAAATCAATATGTTAGTGTTTTGTGCCTATTTTATAGGCAAAATCCTGAAAGCCTTGCGGCGCCTGCGTCGGCACACGCTATCAAAGGCTTTTCCGCAAACTTATCCACAGCTTCCGTGGACTACGGCAGCGTTTTCCCCACCCCCTCGGACGGGGGATGATTCGTTCCCCTTTACCCCGGAAGCGATAGGGGAGACCGGACGTTTTCCAGCCGGGCCGCCGCACAACCGGGGGAGCGCGAACGCGACGCGATGGCCATTGACCCGAGGCCGGCAATGGGCAGAGTGTCCGCCCCATGGCCATGACCGACACCACCCCCGACACACCTGTTGAAACGCCCGAGCCCGTCCCCGCCGAAGCGGTGCCGGCCGAGGCGGTGCCCTCAGGGGCCACACCACCTGAGGCCGCACCACCAGAGGCCACCCCAAAGGTGCGCCGCCGCACGGTGGCCGACCTGAACCGGGGCGTGGAGACCATCAAGGCCTACCTGCGCACCCTGCCGGTGACGCCCGGCGTCTACCGCATGATGAACGAGGGCGGCGACGTCCTGTATGTGGGCAAGGCGCGCAACCTGAAACGCCGAGTGGCCAACTACACCGTGCCGGCCAAGCTGCCGGTGCGGCTGCAGCGCATGGTGGCCGAGACGGTAACCATGGAGTTCGTCACGACCCATACCGAGGTCGAGGCGCTGCTGCTGGAATCCAACCTGATCAAGCGTCTCATGCCGCGGTACAACGTGCTGCTGCGCGATGACAAAACCTTCCCCCACATCATGATCACCCGGGATCATGACTACCCGGCCCTGATCAAGCACCGGGGCGCGCGGGACCGGGCCGGCGACTATTTCGGGCCCTTCGCCTCGGCCGGCGCGGTCAACCGCACCATCACCGCCCTGCAGCGCGCCTTCCTGCTGCGCAACTGCACCGACAGCGTCTTTTCCACCCGCACCCGCCCCTGCCTGCAGTTCCAGATCAAGCGCTGCACCGCCCCTTGCGTCGGCCGCGTCAACCGCGCGCAGTATGGCGAGCAGGTGGACGAGGCAGCGGCCTTCCTGGCGGGCAAGAGCCGCGA
Organism: Nitrospirillum amazonense; assembly: GCF_007828035.1. GTDB lineage: Bacteria > Pseudomonadota > Alphaproteobacteria > Azospirillales > Azospirillaceae > Nitrospirillum > Nitrospirillum amazonense. The sequence goes on from NZ_VITV01000015.1 coordinate 18,212, forward strand.
CATCCAGACCCGCATGGCCACCGCCATGATGGAGGCGTCCGAGGCGCTGGACTTCGAGACCGCCGCCAAGATGCGCGACCGCATCCGGGCGCTGACCGCCATCCAGGCCCATCAGGACATCAATGTCGAGGGCATGGAGGACGCCGACATCATCGCCGCCTACCAGGACGGGGGCAGCACCTGCATCCAGGTGTTCTTCTTCCGCGGCGGGCGCAACAACGGCAACCGCGCCTACTTCCCCAGCCATGACAAGAACCAGGGCACAGCGGAGGTGCTGTCCGCCTTCATCGCCCAGTTCTACGACAACCGCGCCGCCCCCGGCCTGGTGCTGATCAGCGAAGACGCGGAGGAGCAGGAGCTGCTGGCCGAGGCCCTGACCTTGCGGGCCGGCCGCAAGGTGGAGCTGGCCGTGCCCAAGCGCGGCGACAAGAAGCGCCTGATGGACCACGCCCTGACCAACGCGCGCGAGGCCCACGGCCGCCGCCTGTCGGAAACGGGCAGCCAGGCCAAGCTGTTGGCCGGCGTGGCCGAGCTGTTCGGGCTAGAGGCGCCGCCCACCCGCATCGAGATCTACGACAACAGCCACATCCAGGGCGCCCACCCCATCGGTGGCATGGTGGTGGCGGGGCCCGACGGCTTCATCAAGAACGCCTACCGCAAGTTCAACATCCGCGACCCCAAGGCCGCGGGCGACGACTTCGCCATGATGCGCGAGGTGCTGACCCGCCGCTTCGAGCGCGCGCTGAAGGAAGATCCGGAGCGCACGGGCGACACTTGGCCGGACTTGCTGCTGATCGATGGCGGCGAGGGCCAGCTGGGCGTGGTGGTGGAGGTGCTGGCCGAGCTGGGCCTGTCCGACATCGCCCTGGTGGGCATCGCCAAGGGCCCCGACCGCGACGCGGGGCGCGAGCGTTTCTTCATGCCGGGCCGGGCGCCCTTCGGCATGGATCCGCGCGACCCCGTGCTCTATTTCCTGCAGCGCCTGCGCGACGAGGCCCACCGCTGGGCCATCGGCAGCCATCGCCAGCGTCGGGAAAAGGCCATCAGCGCCAGCCCGCTGGACGAGGTGGCGGGCATTGGACCCAAGCGCAAGAAGGCCCTGTTGCTGCATTTCGGCTCCGCCCAGGCCGTTTCGCGCGCAGGACTGGCCGACTTGCGCGCGGTGGACGGGATATCGGACGCCGTGGCCAAAATCATCTATGACCACTTCCATCCGGACGGCTAAACTCCACCTTCAAGAGACCGCCGCCCCGCCGTGCCGCCTGAAATCGCCGGACCGCTTCATGCTGACCAGCCTGCCCAACCTGTTGACCCTGTCGCGGATCGCGCTGATTCCCGTCATCCTGGCCCTGCTGTGGTTCCCGGCGACGTGGACGGCGTGGACTGCCGCCGGGCTGTTCGCCCTGGCCGGCATCACCGACTATTTTGACGGCTACCTGGCGCGGGCGTGGCACGAAGAATCCATCATCGGCCGCTTCCTGGACCCCATTGCCGACAAGCTGCTGGTGGCGGCGGTGCTGTTCCTGCTGGTGGCCGACCACAAAATCGCCGGCCATGCGGTGCTGCCAGCCGTCATCATCCTGCTGCGCGAGGTGATGGTGTCGGGCCTGCGGGAGTTCCTGGCCGGCCTGCGCGTGGGCGTTCCGGTCTCGCGCCTGGCCAAGTGGAAGACCGCTATCCAGCTGATGGCCATCGGCTGGCTGATCGTGGGCGACCATGGCCCCGACTGGCTGTATGTCCGCCCCATCGGGGAGGTCGGCCTGTGGGCCGCCGCAGTGCTGACCCTGATCACCGGCTGGGATTATCTGCGCGCCGGCCTGCGCCACATGCTAGCCCCGGTGGGCGCCCCCACCCAGGTGGAGCCGGCGGCGCCTAAGGCGCCGGCCGCCACCCCTGTGCGCACGGGGGCCTGACCGCCATGCGCATCCTCTATTTCGCCTGGCTGCGCGCCAAGATCGGCACCGCGGAGGAAGAGGTGGCGCCGCCCGCCGGTGTGGCCACCACCGGTGACCTGATCACCTGGCTGCAGTCGCGCGGGCCCCACTATGCCGACGCGCTGGCCAACCGCGCGGTGGTCAAGGTGGCGGTGAACCAGGATTATGTTGGCATGGACCACCCCCTGGCGCCGGGGGATGAGGTCGCCCTGTTCCCGCCCGTGACCGGGGGCTGACATGGCCATACGCGTCCAGGCGGAGGATTTCGACGTGGGCGCCGAACTGGCGGCCCTGAGCGACGGTAACCCGTCCATCGGCGGCGTGGCCAGCTTCGTCGGCCTGGTCCGCGACATGTCCAAAGGGGATGGGGGCGGCGACAGCGTCAGCGCCATGACCCTGGAGCACTATCCCGGCATGACGGAGCGGCAGCTGGCCGCCATCGAGGCGGAGGCGCGGGCCCGCTGGCCGCTGGACGGCGTGCTGATCATCCACCGCCATGGCCGCCTGCTGCCCGGCGACCGCATCGTGCTGGCCGCCTGCGCCAGCGCCCACCGCGCCGCCGCCTTCGAGGCCTGCTGGTTCCTGATGGATTGGCTGAAGACCAAGGCCCCCTTCTGGAAACAGGAGGAGACACCGGCCGGCGCCCGCTGGGTGGCGGCCAAGGAGGACGACGACCAGGCAGCGGAGCGTTGGTACAAACGCACGCCGTGATAGCAGTCACATCGTCCTAAGCACTTACAAAAACCCGGAAATATGGGGAAATTTTTAGGTAACGAGTCAACCGAGTCGTTTACGCCCGGTTCACATGCTGAATCTAATACCTCTTGCCTAGTCTCTGACTCGTTAACTAAACCTTTGGCCAAGACTTTGCTTTTAGTGCCGGCCACGCTCACGGCCTGGGACAAAGGTGCGGGAATCCTGTAAAGTGGGGGATCAGCTTTAGAGACCCCATGCCCGAACTATTCAAGACGCCGGCCAACCTTCTGGCCCAAGATCAACGTAATGCCACCGTCCTGCTGGTCGATGGCAACCAGGGATTGCTGATCTCCCTGGTGGATTTGTTGCGCCAAGGTGGATTCCGTTTCGTGCACTGCCGGCAAGACCTCATGGAACTGCCGCAGTACTGCCGTGACCTGTCGCCCGACGTGCTGGTGCTGAACCAGCCGGGCGACAGCCCCGCCGCCGTCAACACCCTGATGACCGCCCTGGGCACGCTGGCCCGGATGCCGGCGGGGGAGCGTCCCACCCTGCTGCTGCGCACCGGCGTGTTGGACGCCGCCGCGCGCGAGGAAGCGCGCCGGCGGGGCGTCAGCGATTTCATCGCCCACAATTGCGACCCGATGGAGGTGGTGACCCGCGTGGCCGGCGCCGCTCACCTGCAGTTCCTGAGCTGGCAGGTGGCGCAGCAGCAGCGGCAGGTGGACATCCAAGTCAAGGACCGAACCGCCCGCCTGCTGGAGTCGCTGGAAACGATGCAGGAGCGGGAGCGGACCCTGCTGGCGGCGCTTGAGCAGACCCGTACGGAGATCCGTCAGAAGTCGGAGTTCCTAGCCCATGCCACACATGAACTGCGCACGCCCCTGAACGCCATCCTGGGCTTCGCCGACCTGCTGCGGCGGGAGTTCCATGGACCGCTGGGCGACGCCCGTTACCTGGAATATGCCGAGGATGTGCACGCCGCGGCCAGCCACATGGCCGCCGTCGTCGATGACACGCTGGACCTCAGCCGCGCCGAGTCGGGCCAGGTGACCCTGGACATCCGCGACATCGACATCGGCCGCGCCGTGCAGGACAGCACCCGCATGCTGCGCACCCTGGCGGCCGATTGCGGCGTGGACCTGACGGTGAAGGTGCCGGAGCAGCCGCTGCGCCTGCGCACCGACCCGGAAAAGGTGCGCCAGATCATCCTGAACCTAGGCTCCAACGCCCTGAAGTTCACGCCGCGTGGCGGCCGGGTGACGGTGGAGGTGCAGGCCGACGACAAGGGCGGCGCGCTGATCCTGATCGTGCGCGACACCGGCGTGGGCATGGCCCCGCACGAGTTGCCCATCGCGCTCAAGCCCTTCGGCCAGGTGCGGGGCGCGCAGCAGCCAGGTGTGCGCGGCACCGGCCTGGGCCTGCCCCTGACCAAACGCTTTGTGGAAATGCTGGGCGGCAGCCTGGACATCGCCAGCGTTCCTGGCCGGGGCACCATCGTCACCGTGCGGCTGCCTGCGCCGGAGAACGACACCGGCAGCGCCCGCGCCACCGCCTGAGGCCGGGACCGGCCCTTCAGCGACCACCCCTTTACGTTTAGGGAAACTTGACCGGCACCATTTCCACCGGTGAAAAAGGAAAAGCCCGCGGGAGGTGCGTCCTTCCTCCCGCGGGCTTTACGCCTCCGGTGGACCTGAACCCGACCGGATGCGATCCCAGTGGTAGCCTGCCCGTGAGGGCCGGGTATCGGCGGCGGGGGTGTCTCCCCCCGCCGCCAACCCTTTCAACCTTATGCCTTAACGAACACCGGACCGGCGCAGGCTGTCCGGCGAGAAGTCGGCCGCCGTCAGGTTGACGTTGAAGTTGTAGGGCTTCTCCTGATTGGTGAAGCCGCTGGCGGTGTAACGGCCCGACTGCAGGTCGTACACGGCGAACAGGCCCGCCCAGAAGGTCTGGACATCGTAGAAGTTGATGCCGTGGGCCTCGGTCACGCGCCACAGCTGATCGCGGCTGTCGTACTGGTCGGCGACCAGGATGCCCCAGCTGTCCTCATCCACGTAGAAGGTGCGGCGGGGATAGATGTGGCTGGTGCCGGATTTCAGCTTGCCCTCGACCACCCACACCCGGTGCAGCTCATAACGGGCGTAGTCCTGGTTGATGTGCTTGGCCTTGATCAGCTGGTCGTAGGTCAGCTTGTCGCTCTGCAGCTGATAGGCGTTGTAGGGGACGTACATCTCCTTCTTGCCCACCAGCTTCCACTCGTACCGGTCGGGGGAGCCGTTGAAGACGTCCAACTGGTCGGAGGTGCGCAGGCCGTCCGAGGCGGTGCCGGGATTATCGTAGGCGACGTTGGGCGCGCGGCGCACGCGGCGCTGGCCGGGGTTGTAGGTCCAGGCGTTACGCGGCTCCTTCACTTGGTCCATCGTCTCATGCACCAGCAGGATTTCGCCCGCCAGGCGGGCCGGCGCCGTCACTTCCTGCTGGAAGTACAGCGAGGTCTGGCCCTCGGGACCCGTGTCGGAGTACAGGAACTTCGACTTCTCGTTGATGTTGATCATCGTGTACGAGCCGTCGGCCTGCGGATTGGCGGCGCCGTAGGTGCGCTCCAGCTGCTTGCCCTTCCAGCGCAGGATGTGGTTCCACACCACCTCCACACCCGTCTTGGGAACCGGGAAGGGCACGCCCACCTTGGCGCCCTCGACCCCGTTGCCGTCATCCACCAGCTTGGCGCGGGTGGCGTTGGCCAGCGTCTCGTCATAGACGCTCTTGGGCAGCGAGGCGCTGCGGTGCGTCGGATAGACGTTCATCTTGTAGTCGGGATACTGCTTCAGCAGGGCCTTCAGGCCTTCCGGCAGCTTGTCCGCGTACTGGGCCATGTTCTGGCCGGTGATGGTGAACAACGGCTTGTCGCTGGCGTAGGGATCGACGTAGACGCCGCCAGCCTTGTACCCCGCCGGCGGGGCGGTGATGCCGCCCGTCCATTCCGGGATGGTGCCGTCCTTGTTGCCCGCCTTCTCAGCGCCGTTCGGCGTCAGGGTCTTGCCCAGATCAGCCGCGGACTGCGCCATGGCGACGCCCGCCATGCCCCCCAGAAAGACGGCGAAGGCGCCGCCGACCAACGCGGTGTTGCTCCACTTCATCCTTTTTCCTCCCTTATGCGGCCGGCTGTCCGCCGACACGCGCGTCTCATTAGCCGAGTGGGTCTTGGTTTAAATGCACATTCCCAAACGCCCAATTCAAGGATCCCCCCACCTCTTGGACAACCGTCCCGGGATTGGCGTTTGATCCTCTCATTTCAATAGTTTGGTCGATGCCGGGACGGCGCGCAATGGCTGTCGAACCGGCATCGACGGAGAAAAAGCGGGTGTGGGGCTCAGAACAGGTCGGCCTCCAGGTCCATGACGGTCTTGGCCCCCGACATCAGGGCCTTGAAGCGGAAATCCACCTCCGGCAGCAGGCGCTGGACGAAGAAGCGGGCGGTCTTGATCTTGGCCTCATAGAAGCCGGACTTGCCGTTACCGCCTTCGGCCAGCTTGGCATTCGCCACCTTCACCATGCGCAGCCACATCCAGCCCAGGGCGACCAGGCCGAAGATGCGCAGGTAGTCGGTGGAGGCCGCACCAGCCTCGTCCGGGTTCTTCATCCCCTTCTGGGCGACGATGGCCGTGGCCTGCTGCAGCTTGCCGAAGGCCTTGGCCAGCGGGCCGGCGAATTCCAGCAGGTCGGTGTCTTCCATCGCCGACTCCAGCTCACCCGCCAGGGGGTGGAAGAAGCGGCGCAGCAGGCGGCCCATGTCCTGGCCCAGCTTGCGGCCCACCAGGTCCAGCGCCTGGATGCCGTTGGCACCCTCATAGATCATGGCGATGCGGGCATCGCGCACGAACTGCTCCATGCCCCATTCGCGGATGTAGCCGTGGCCGCCGTACATCTGCTGGGCCATGGTGGCGCACTCGTAGCCCATGTCGGTGAAGTAAGCCTTCACCACCGGCGTCAGCAGGGCCACGAACTCGTCCGCCTCGGCCCGGGCCTTGGGGTCCGGGTTGTGGTCGGCCTGGTCCAGCTGGATGCCCACCCAGTAGCCCAGGGCGCGGGCGCCCTCGGTGAAGGCCTTGATGGTCATCAGGTTCTTGCGCACGTCCGGATGGACGATCAGCGGGTCGGCCGCCTTCTCCGGCTCCTTGGCGCCGGTCAGCGACCGGCCCTGCAGGCGTTCCTTGGTATAGGTGAGCGCGTTCTGGTAGGCGACCGTGGCGATGCCCAAGCCCTGCATGCCCACGCCCAGGCGGGCGGCGTTCATCATGGTGAACATGGCGCGCATGCCCTTGTGAGGCTCACCCACCAGCCAGCCCTTGGCATCGTCGAAGTTCATGACGCAGGTGGCGTTGGCCATGATGCCCATCTTGTGCTCGATGGAGCCGCACATGACGCCGTTGCGCGGACCGGGCTGGTTGTCCTCAGTCGGCAGGAACTTGGGCACCAGGAACAGGCTGATGCCCTTCACGCCCGGGGGCGCGTCCGGCAGCTTGGCCAGCACCAGGTGGATGATGTTGCTGGTCAGGTCATGCTCACCGGCGGAGATGAAGATCTTGGTGCCGGTGATGCTGTAGCTGCCGTCGTCGTTGGGGACGGCCTTGGTCTTGATCAGGCCCAGGTCGGTGCCGCAGTGCGGCTCCGTCAGGCACATGGTGCCGGACCACTCGCCCGTGGTCATCTTGGGCAGGTAGGTGTCCTTCAGCTGATCGTTGGCGTGGGTGTGGATGGCATTCCACGCCCCCTGGGTCAGGCCGGGATACATGGCGAAGGCCATGTTGGCGGATATCAGCAACTCTTCCAGCACGAAGGTGATGGCATGGGGAAGGCCCTGGCCACCATACTTCGGATCCATGGACAGGCCCTGCCAGCCGCCGTCGACGTAGGCCTGGTAGGCTTCCTTGAAGCCCTTGGGCGTACGCACCACGCCGTTCTCGTAGTGGCAGCCTTCCTCATGGCCGGGGCGGTTCAGGGGCTGCAGCTCGTTCTCGCAGAGCTTGGCCGCCTCTTCCAGGATGCTGGAGACGAGGTCGCGGGTGGCGTCCTCGAAGCCCGGCAGCTTGGTCAGGTTCTCGGCCTGCAGCAGGTCGTTCAGGACGAAATCGATGTCTTCGAGCGGCGCCTTGTAGGTCGGCATCGGAGAATTCCTTGAGCGTTGGAAGACGCCGGGGCAGTTCCCCGCCCCGGCTTCCAAGAGGACAACGTCAGTTGCGCAGCGGCTTGCCGGTGGACAGCATGTGGTCGATGCGGTCGATGGTGCCGGGCGTGCGCACCAGGCGCATGAAGGCCTCGCGTTCCAGGTCCAGCAGGTCGTCCTCGGTCAGCACCGTGGTGATGTCGGTGTCGCCACCGCTCAGCACCCAGGCCAGTTCGCCGGACACCACCACGTCGTGGTCGGTGGCCTTGCCCTGGCTGTGGAAACCGTCCACCGCCATTTCCAGCGCCGTGCGGGCGCCGGGACCGGGCAGGCGGATCTCCAGGGGCTCCGGCGCCTTGTAGTCCTTGGCCAATTCCAGGGCCTTGGCCTTGGCATCGGCCAGCAGCCGGTCGCGGTTCATGGTGATGCCATCAGTCGGGCGCAGGATCAGCATCTCCTTCGCCTCGAACGCCGACTTCGCCACCTTGGCCGTGCTGATCATCTCGAAGGCCTTGGCGATGGGGGGCATGGGGCCGCCCGGGCGCTTCTTGTTGTAGGTGTGGCGGAACAGCATTTCCTTGCAGCCGCCCCAGCCGGGCACCAGGCCCACGCCCACCTCGACCAGGCCGATGTAGCTTTCGGCGTGCGCCTGCACCGCGTCGCAATGCAGCAGGATCTCGCAGCCGCCGCCCAGCGCCATGCCCGAGGGCGCGCCCACCACCGGGAAGGGCGCGTACTTCAGCGCCTTGTAGGTCTGCTGGCCCTCGGCGGTCGCCTGCTCGATCTGGGGCCACAGGGCGATGTTCAGCGCGAACAGGGCCAGGCCCAGGTTGGCGCCGACGGAGAAGTTGTCGCCCTCGTTATGGATGACCAGCGCCTTGTAGGGGCCGGACGTGCCGTCGCCGATGATGTCGATGGCCTTGCGGTAGAGCGCCATCACCTGGTCGTCCAGGGCGTTCATCTTGCCGGTGAATTCCAGGCACAGCACGCCGTCGCCGATATCCCACAGGGCCGCCGACGCCGTCTTGGCCACGGGCTTGGACGCCCGCTTGATGTCGGACAGCAGCAGCACGCCCTCGCCCCGCTCGACCACGGCGTATTCGCCCTTGGTGGTCAGGTAGTGCAGGCGGCCGTCCTCGACCTTGTAGAAGGGGCGGCCGGCGGCCAGGGTCACCAGCGCGGGAACCGGCAGGCCGGCCTCGGTCAGCTTCTCGGCGAACCAGGCCGTGCCCAGGGCGTCGATCATCTCGAACGGGCCCTGCTTCCAGTTGTAGCCGAGGCGCATGGCGGCATCGACGTCCAGGATGGTGTCGGCGATCTCCGGCACCAGGCTGGCGGCGTAGGCCAGCGCCTGGCTCAGCACTTTCCAGGCGTACTGGCCGCCCTTGTCGCTATGGGTCACCAGGCCCTTCAGGCTGCGCTCCTTGGCCGACGCCAGCTCGGCCTTCACGGTCGGGCGGTAGGCGCCGGTCTTGAGATCAATGGTCTCGCGCACCCGCTTGCCGTCCGGCGTCTTGGTCTGGCGGTAGAAGCCGCCCTTGCCCTTACGGCCGGTGTAGCCCTCGGCGATCATCTTCGCCTGCAGCGGATTCTCGCGATAAACGCGGCGGTAGTCGTCCTGCGCCGGCAGGGTGGACAGGAGGCTCTTGGCGATGTGCGGCCCCAGGTCGATGCCGACCAGGTCCAGCAGGCCGAAGGTGCCGGTCTTGGGCAGGCCCATGGGCTTGCCGGTGATCAGGTCGGTCTCCTCCACCGTCAGGCCCAGATCCTCGGCCGCGTTCACCGCCGCCTGGAACCAGTAGGTGCCGATGCGGTTGGCGATGAAGCCGGGGGTGTCCTTGCAGTGCACGACGCCCTTGCCCAGGCGCACGTCGCACACCTGGCGGATGGTGTCGACCGCATCCTTGCGCGTCTTCGGCCCGGCCACGATCTCCAGCAGGCGCATGTAGCGCGGCGGGTTGAAGAAGTGGGTGATCATGAAGTCGGCGGCGAACTGGTCGCTGGCGCCTTCCAGCAGGATCTCCAGCGGGATGGTGGAGGTGTTGGAGCTGACGACCGAGCCCGGCTTGCGCACCGCGTCCAGGCGGCGGTACAGGGCGTGCTTGATGTCCTTGTTCTCGATCACCGCCTCGATGATCCAGTCGACGTCCTTCAGCTTCTCCAGGTCGTCTTCCGTGTTGCCCGGGGTCACCAGGCGGGCTGCGTCCTTGTGCATGAAGGCGGCGGGCTCGCCCTTCAGCAGCTTTTCGACCGCCCCCTTGGCGACGACGCTGCGGTCACCGCCGCTGTCCTTCACGGCCTGGGGAACAATGTCCAGCAGGAAGACGGGAATGCCCGCGTTGGCGATGTGGGCGGCGATGCCGCTGCCCATCACCCCGGCGCCGATGACGGCGGCGCTTTTGATTTCCATGGGGTCTCTCCTCAACCGGGGGCCGATCAGACCGCTTCCAGGACGGTGGCGATGCCCTGGCCGCCGCCGATGCACTGCGTGGCCAGCGCGAACTGCTTGCCTTCGCGCTTCAGCAGGCTGGCGGCCTTGCCGGTGATGCGGGCGCCGGTGGCACCCAGGGGGTGGCCCAGGGCGATGGCGCCGCCGTCCAGGTTCACCTTGGCGGGGTCGAAGCCCAGTTCGCGCGCCACGGTCATGGACTGCACGGCGAAGGCCTCGTTGCTCTCGACAATGTCGATGTCCTTCACCGTCAGGCCGGCGCGCTCCAGCGCCTTGCGCGAGGCCGGCACCGGGCCGTAGCCCATGATGGTGGCGTCGCAGCCGGACACGGCGATGGAGCGGATGCGGGCCAGGATGGGCAGGCCGTGGGCCTTGGCGTATTCCTCGCTGGTCACCAGGGTGGCGGAGGCGCCGTCGGTCAGCGGGCTGGAGGTGCCGGCGGTGACGGTGCCTTCCTGGTCGAAGGCCAGCTTCAGGCCGGCCAGGCCCTCGGCGGTGGTTTCCGGACGGATGCAGCCGTCCTTGTCCACCAGCTTGCCCTTCACATCGATGCCGACGATCTCATCGGCCAGACGGCCAGCGGCTTGTGCTGCAGCGGCCTTCTGGTGCGAAGTGACGGCGTAGGCCTCCTGGTCGGCGCGGCTGAAGCCGAACTTCTTGGCCAGGTTCTCGGCCGTGATGCCCATGGCCATGTAGGCGCCCGGGTTGGCGGCGTGCAGGGCCGCGTTGGGCATGGGGTTGAAGCCGCCCATGGGGATGCGGGTCATGCTCTCGACACCGGCGGCAATGAAGGCCTTGCCGGCGCCCAGGGCGATGGCGCCCGCCGCCATGTGGATGGACTGCATGGAGGAACCGCAGAAGCGGTTGACCGTGGTGCCCGCCACACCCTGGGGCAGGCCGGCGATCATGCCGATCAGCTTGGCGACGTTGAAGCCCTGCTCCCCTTCCGGGAAGGCGCAGCCGACGATCAGATCTTCCAGATCGGCGGTGTTCACGCCCGTGCGCTCGACCAGCGCCTTGATCACCGTCGCGGCCAGATCGTCGGGACGGACCTTCACCAGGTCGCCCTTGTTGGCCAGCGTGAACGGGGACCGGGCGTAACCGGCGATAACGGCTTTAGTCATTGGTGTATTCCTCGCCTTGGCAAACGGGGCGGCGCCTCATTTGGCGGGCGCCGGATGGGGGATGACGCGGGAAAGGCCGGACCGGGATGCGTCCCCGGCACAGCGAAAAAGCGGGTGCGGGCGGGGCGCCGTCAGGCGTCCAGCGCGCCCTTGCGGGCCAGGTGATCGACCACCAAGCCCTCGATCTCCTTCAGGTCGACCAGGGTCTGCTGCACGTCGCGCAGCTGCTGTTCCAGGATGGCGATACGGTCGCGGGCGCTGTTCAGCAAAAAGCGCATCTGCGGCACCTGGGCGTCGCCCACCTCATAGAGGTCAAGGAAGTCCTTGATGCCGGCGATGGTGAAGCCCAGGCGCTTGCCGCGCATGATCAGCTTCAGGCGCGCCCAGTCGCGGTGGGTATAGACCCGCTGCTGCCCTTCGCGGCGCGGGGCCAGCAGGCCTTCGTCCTCATAATAGCGGATGGTGCGGGGCGTCAGCTCGAACGCCTCGGCCAGTTGACTGATGGTGTAGGTCTCTTCCACCGCCGTCACGGGCGCTCCGTCGGGCATGGGTCCTCTCCCTGGGCTGGCCGAACCCCTCTCATTCAGCGGAGGGTCGGCGCCTTACGTTTACGTAAACGTAAGGTCAGGGACGTCCAATGTCAATTGCCTGAATCAACTTTCAACTTCACCCGTTCGGGGTAATGGTTGGGTTGGTAAATCGTGCCCTCAGGCGCCGGGCGGCCACATCCTTGGCCTTGGCTTGTCCTCAGTTTCCAGTCCGCTCCCCGGAAACTTCCGGCGGACGCACTCGCGTCCTAGGAAAAAAAGGCGCAAAAGACCCTGTTCCGCTCGGAACTGGGTTAGGACGCGACCGCGTCCGCCGCAGCGAGCACCGCCCAGTTAGTGTAAAGGGGGCGCAGCGAGGAAGGCAAGCGGCCGGATGGCCGCGCCCGCCGCCTGAGGGAACTTAGATGAAAAAGTGTATCTGCGTGCGGTCGTAGCCGGTGCCCAGCAGCATGGGCTGGCCCTGGGTCACGGGGAAGTCGTGGCCGAAGAAGTAGACGGCCTGCTTCCAGTGGTTGGTGCGGGCGGCGGAGCGGGAGCTGTAGACCACCTCTTCATCCATGTGCAGGTCGAACCAGAAGGCCACACCCTGGACCAGGCCGGGCCGGGTCGCCTGGATGGTCAGGCTTTTCAGGTCGCTGTCCGGCATGCTGACGCGGAAGTCGAAAAACCAGGCCGGGAACGGATCGGACAGCATCTGGTGGGTGTCGGCCGCCAGGTCGATCTGCTGGTAGCCCGGAGCGCGGAACTGGTCGAACCGGCTCATGTCGAAACCGCTGACGCTGCGAATCGGGCTGACGTTGCGCAGGTCGTCGGCCTGGATCAGCTGGGCCCAGACGGTGGCGGCGGCGGGGATGACGCGGGCGCCGGGGCGGGCCAGGTTGCGGCGGGCGTGGTCCAGGATGGCCAGCATGTCGGGCGCCAGCATGCCGACGTTGACGATGTCGGACACCAGCACATCGGCCGGACGCGGCAGGTCCACGCCCAGCTTCAGATCCTGGGGCTTCTTGGCCACGATGGTGATGCGGTCGGCGTAGCCGTTCAGGGCCACGGTCTCGCGCGCCACAGTGGCCAGTGCCGCCAGGGGTTCGGAGGCGATCACGCGGGCGGCACCGGCGCGGGCGGCCATCATGCTGACCAGGGCTGAACCAGCGCCCAGCTCCAGCACCAGATCGCCCGGCCGGATGGCGCGCAGCAGCGCCGCCTCATAGGCGTCGTTGCGCTCGTGATCGTTCAGCCGGGGAATATGCCAGGCCGGCACCTGGGTGCTGCGCAGCAGCTGCAGGGCGTACTGCACCGCCTGGTTTTCCGGCAGGCGGGTCTGCACGCCCGTCAGCAGGGCGACGGCGTCCTCCGTGCGGTCCTGGCCCTGGAACACCTGCGCCAGGCAGATCGCGGCCTCGTACCGGCTGCTGTCGGCAGCCAGGACCTGGGCGAACAGGCCGCCGGCTTCGTCCAGCCGGCCGGTGTAGAGCAGCAGGGTGCCGAGGTTGTACAGGGCGTCGAGGTTGTCGGGCAGCAGGCCCAGGGAGTGGCGCAGGCAGAACTCCGCCTCCTCCAGGTTGCCCAGCTCCCGCAGGGTGTTGCCCAGGTTGTTATGCGCCTCGGCATATCGGGGGTTGATCTCCACCGCCTCGCGGAAGCGGGCCTCCGCCTCGGCCAGGCGGCCAAGGGCGCGCAAGGCGTTGCCCAGGTTGTTCTGGCTGATGGCGTCATCGGGGTTGAGGGTGACGGCCGTGCGGAAGCAGGCCTCCGCCATCTCGAACTGGCGGCAGCCGTAGAGCAGGACGCCACGGCTGTTGTGGTATTGGAAGTTCTCGCCATCCAGCGCGATGGCCCGTTCGAACAGGTCGTTGGCCTCGATCGGCCGGTTGGCCTTCAGCGCGATGACGCCCAGGAGGTGGGTGGCCTCGGCATGGACGGGCTCCGTCGCCAGCGCGGTGCGGCAGCTCATCTCCGCTTCCGCCAGAAAGCCGGCCATCAGGTGCTGGCGGGACAGGTCCACACAATCCTGGACGAAGGACATCCACTCCTCCTCGGGGGCTAGGTCGCGTCTTTGCGCGAGGAGGAGAGCAAGGGGTATGCCACTTGGGGCTGCCCCTGAAAGGCTTGGATTCCCTACACGATTGCAAGAAACTGGCGGCCCGGCGGTGGCACGGAACCGCCGCCGGGCAAAGCTTGCCGGGCAGTTTAGATCAGGATCGCCAGCACTTCGTCAGCGGTGGGCATGGCGTCGCCGGCGCCCACCCGGGTCACGGCGATGCTGGCCGCGCCGTTGGCGTGGCGCATGGCCTGGGGCAGCGTATCTCCCAGGGCCAGCCGGGCGGCCAGGGAGCCCACGAAGCAATCCCCGGCGCCGGTGGTGTCCACCGCCTTGACCTTGCGGCCAGGCACGCTGACCTGGTCATCCGCCGTGACCGCCAGGGCGCCGCGCACACCCAGGGTGGCCACCACGGTCTGGCCCGGGCGCCGCATCAGGCGGCGGGCGGCCGCGGCGACGGCGTCCTCCGCCGCGTCGCCCGGCACCTCGACACCGGCGAAGTGGCCAAGCTCCGTCTCGTTCACCACCAGGATGTCGACGTCGGCCCACAGGCTGTCGGGCGCGTCATCCAGGGCCGGGGCGGCGTTCAGCACGGTGAGGCCGCCGGCGGCGCGGCCCCGGCGGAAGAAGGCGGCGATGGTGGCGCGGGGGATTTCGAACTGGCTGACCAGGATGTCGCCCGCCGCGATGGTGACGGCCTCCAGGTCGGCCGGCGACACCTCGCCATTGGCGGCGGGGATGACGACGATGCTGTTCTCGGCGCTGGCGTCCACCATGACGATGGCGGTGCCGGTGGCGGTGTCGGTCCGGGCGATGCCCTTGGTGCCCACGCCGTTGGCCTGGAAGAACGCCAGCGCCTGGTCGCCGAAGGCGTCGCGCCCCACACGGCCGACGAACTCCACCGCCACGCCCTGGCGGGCAGCGGCGATGGCCTGGTTCAGGCCCTTGCCGCCCCGGCCGAAGGCCACGGTCTCACCGCTGACCGTCTCCCCCGGGCGCGGCGCCCGCCGCATGGTGGTGAGGACATCGGTGTTGATGCTGCCGGCGACGACGACTTTGGGCATGGGAACCTTCGGAACAGGGCGGATGGATCAAAAGAGAACGGCGGCGATGCCTGGGCACCGCCGCCGCGCTTCAGTCTAATATCAGCTGCATGAGATTTGAATCTCATGCAGCTACAGGATGCGACCGCATCCGCCGGACCTTTGCGGGGAGCGGAGCGGACTGCAAAGGGAGGAAGCCAAGCCGCCGGATGGCCGCGCCCGGCGCCTGAGGGCGGCTTAGCTAAACTCAGGAGGCCTTCTTCTGCGCCTCCAGCTCATCCAGCAGGGCCTTGCGCGACAGCTTGCCGATCATGGTTTTCGGCAGCTCGGTACGGAATTCCACCTGCTTGGGCAGCTCGATGGCCGACAGCTTGTCGCGCAGGAAGTCGCACAGCTCCGCCTGCGTCAGGGTGTGGCCCTCGGTCAGCTTGATGTAGGCCTTCACCGTCTGGCCGCGATAGGGATCGGGCACGCCCAGCACGATGCATTCGTTCACCGCCGGATGCAGGTAGATCGCCTCCTCCACGTTGCGGGGATAGACGTTGTAGCCGCCGGCCAGGATCATGTCCTTGATGCGGTCGACGATGTAGATGTAGCCGTCCTCATCCATGTAGCCGACGTCGCCGGTGTGCAGGCGGCCGTTGCGCAGGGTCTGCGCCGTCTCATCCGGGCGCTTCCAGTAGCCCTTCATGACCTGCGGGCCGCTGATGCAGACCTCACCCCGCTGGCCCTGGGCCACCGGGGTCTTGCCGTCCTCCACATCAATGATCTCGATGACGGTGCCGGGCACGGGCAGGCCGATGGAGCCCACCTTGACCTTGCCACCCACCGGGCCGTCGATGGGGTTGACGGTGGCGACGGGCGACGACTCGGACAGGCCGTAGCCCTCCACCAGCTTGCAGCCGGTGTGGCCCTCGAAGGTCTGGCAGACATCCAGCGGCAGCGGCGCGCCGCCGGAGATGCTGAAGGCCAGCGAGGACAGGTCGTACTTGGCCCGGTCCTTGTAGTTGTTGATGGCGGTGTAGATGGTGGGCACCGCCGGGAACTGGGTCGGCTTCTTCTTGTCGATGGTGTCCAGCACCTGCTCGATCTCGAACCGGGGCAGCAGGATCATCTCCGCGCCCAGGTAGATCGACAGGTTCATGACGCCCGTCATGGCGAAGACATGGAACAGGGGCAGCACGCCCAGCATGCGCTCCTGCCCCGGCCGGCCCTGGTAGAACCACAGCGCCGACTGCACCGTGTTGGCGGTCAGGTTGGCGTGGGTCAGCATGGCACCCTTGGGCACGCCGGTGGTGCCGCCGGTGTACTGCAGCACGGCCACGTCCTCGACCGCGTTGATGGTCACGGGGGCATAGCGCCCGTCGTTGGCCGTCAGGGCGCGGAAGCTGAGGTTATGGCCATCAGACGGCGGGTGGGCGATGTCCTTCCGCTTCACCAGCGGGTACAGCAGGCTTTTCGGGAAGGGCAGGATGTCGGCCATGCGGCCGGTGACGATGGTCTTGAGGCAAGTCTGGCCCAGCATCAGGACCAGCTTGTCGTAGCACTGCGGCACGTCGACCGTGATCATGATCTCCACCTCGGAGTCATTGATCTGCTTGACGAGTTCGCGCTCCGCGTACAGCGGATTGAAGTTCACCACCGTGGCGCCGGTCTTCAGGATGCCGTAGTAGCAGAAGACGGAATAGGGGGTGTTGGGCAGGAACAGGCCCACGTTGCTGCCCCGGCCGACACCCAGCGCCTGCAGCCCCTTCGCCACCCGGTCCACCATGTCGGCGCCCTGGCGATAGGTGTAGCGTTTTCCCAGGAAATCGATGAAGGGCCGGTCTGCGAAGCGCGCCGCGGAGCTGTCGAACAGGTCCGTCAGGGGCTTCACCGGTATGGGCGCGTTCCAGTCCACGCCCGTCGGATAGCTATGTTCCCAAATGTGCGCCGCACTCACGGCCGGGTCGGCCATCATACGTTTTCTCCCCAGGGGCGGCCCTCCACTCAGGTATGGGGTGCCACCGCTCCAATTCGTGATTTGAAGCTCAGGGTGCCGACCTGGCGACGAGGGACGCATACCCGGCGGTCGTATCGGCAACCGATATGCCGGGGCATCCATCCCCGGTCTAGGGCGGTAACGTGCCTGCATCGGGGACGCTACTCAAGCGTTTCATGCAGCGGACGGGTGCGGGGGCCCGGCCGCAGGCCCGGCAGCCGGCAACCCCAAGTTGCCGCCGGTGTTTGGGCGCCGCCATGAAACCGGCCCCGGCCGGGTGCCCAAGCCCTGTGGATGAAAGGAACGAAGCCCCTGCCGCAGCGCAACATTTCCCCACACATTACAGTAGCGGTCCCCAGGAGTTTATGTTTACCATTAAGACGGGTTAAGCTGCCGCATTGGAAGAAAACCAGGGACAGTTCCGGACGCACCGGACGCACCCGGAACGGCGGTTGTTGGGAGGTGAGATCATCGGGCCGGCGCCCGTTCGGGCGAACCCGGCGCAATCGGGAAGGTACTGCCTCGTGCCACGCTTCGGATCGTATGACGCCTTCAGCCAGGAGGAGGGTCTCCCGGCCAAGGCCCAGGTTAAATGGTTCAATACCTCAAAGGGATTCGGCTTCGTCGCCCTGGAGGATGGAACGCCTGACGCCTTCCTGCACATCTCGGTGATCAGCCGCGCCGGCCTGGCCGACATCACCGAGGGAACGGAACTGCTGTGCACCATCGGTGCGGGCCCCAAGGGCCCCCAGGTGCTGCGCATCGTGGAAGTGACGGGCACCGCGGCACCGCCGGAGCGCAGCGGCGGCCCCGCCCCCCGCACCCGCGACCGGGTACCCACGGGGTCGGAGATCGAGATCGACGGCACCGTCAAATGGTTCAAGGCCGACAAGGGCTTCGGCTTCGTCCTGGCCGACGACGGCGGCAAGGACGTCTTCGTGCACAAGAGCGTCCTGCGCCGCTGCGGCATGGACCACCTGGACGAAGGCCAGCGGGTGCAGATGCGCATCGCTGACGCGCCCAAGGGCCGTGAAGCGGTCTGGGTGGCCCTGGCCTGAGGCCGCGCCTCTCTCCCCTGCCCCGGAAAGATCACAGCCCCGGAAGCCATCGCCTCCGGGGCTGTTTCTTTACCGCAATCGCCTATGGGCCCGGCTACGGCAAGATACTAATGCTGCCGGCGGTGCCGATGGCCTGGTGGTTGGGGGAGGTCCATTCCTCCACCTGCGACGGCGCCAGGGAGTAGGTGCCGGGCAGGACGGCCCGCACCAGGTAGACCAGGCGGAATTCGCGGCGGTCGCCGGCCAGATCCACGGCGGCGACGTAGCGGTCCTCCCGCGCTTCCACATGGGTGGCGTCGCTGAGGTCGCCCACGGCGCCTGCCAGCTCGGGCGGCAGGCCGCCCCGGGCGATGCGCACCGTCTCGATGGCGAGGCCAGCGGCCACCGGGTCGCTGACCAGCACCTGGGTGGGCGCCGTGCCCTCCACCTTGCCGGACAGCACCACGGCCAGCAGATCGTTCTGGTGGATGCGCGCCAGGTCCACCGGATGCCCCTTCAGGTCCAGCAGGCGTCGTTCAATGGTATAGCCCTGGCCGTTCCCGGCGGGGGTCGCCGTGGCCGGGCCTTCCGCCAGGGGAATGCCGGCAACAGCAACCGTGCGTTGTATCGGCGCTTGGCCGCCATTGTGGACGGCCAGGGGGCGGCCGCCGATCTCCAGCCGGCGGACCAGCGGCCGGGTCTCGGCCGCCGCCTGGCCGGCCAAGCCCAGCGTCATGGAACCGGAGCGCTGCATCAGGCCACGGCTAGCCACCAGCAGCCAGGCGCGTTCCTGGCTGCTGATCAGCGCCGGCTCACGCAGCAGACCCTGCACTTCCCTGGCCTGGGCGGTCACGCGGTCCAGCGGGGCGTTCCCCTCGGCCAGCAGCGCCAGGCTGGCAGCCCGGTCCCGCAGGTCGGAACCGAAGTCGCGCATGCCCGGCAGCGTGATGCGCAGGCCATCCACGCGGTTATAGGCGTCCTGGGCCTGGGGCAGGCCCACGGCGGCCAGGGCGGCCGCGACATGGGCGCGGGCCAGGCGGGTGGGCAGCTTATCCCAGAACGTTTCATAGAAATAACGGACCGGCGTGGCGTCCACCGCCTTGGCCTTGGCAACCACGGCCAGACCATAGGCGCGGGCCGGCAGGTCCGCCGGCTCCACCCAGCTGTTGCCGATGCTGCGCACAAGCCAGTCCAGGCCCTTGCGGTAGGGCGCGTCCGGCACGGCATGCCCGGCGTCGCGCGCCCGGGTCAGAAAGTCCATGACATAGGCGGACAGCCAGGGCTCCGCCGCGCCGTCGGCCGACCATAGGGCGAAGCCGCCATCCGCCCGTTCCAGGGTCAGCAGCTTGTCGATGGCGCGGTCGATGCGTTCCCGCAAGGTGGCGTCGGTGTAGAGCCCCAACGCCTTGCCGGCGTCGCCCAGATAGAGCAATGGCAGGGCACGGCTGGCGATCTGTTCCGACGAGCCGTAAGGGTTGCGGTCCAGGGTCATCAGCAGGCCGGGCACGTCCAGCTCCGGCAGGGGGCTGAGCGCCAGGCCCGATACCGCGGTTTCCGGGCGCAGGCCTTGGGCCGACTCGGCCGAAACCTGG
Source organism: Nitrospirillum amazonense (assembly GCF_007828035.1). Lineage (GTDB taxonomy): Bacteria > Pseudomonadota > Alphaproteobacteria > Azospirillales > Azospirillaceae > Nitrospirillum > Nitrospirillum amazonense. The sequence continues at coordinate 37,821 of NZ_VITV01000015.1, forward strand.
ACGGTCGTGGCGGGGCGGATATCCACCGTCTGGTGCCGGGTGACCACGGGCAGGTTGCCCCGCACCGGCACGGCGAACTCGCGGGTCAGGACCACGCCCTCCGGCCCCTTTACCGTCATCAGCAGGCGCCCGGAGCCCACGGCCACCCCCTTCACCACGCGATTCAGGGTGACCTTGCCGCCCTTGGCCAGGCCGTGGAAGACGACGACGATCTCGCGCGGTTCCGGCCGCACCACGTCCTTGCCCTTGCGCTTCTTGGCGCCCACGCCACGGTTGGCGGTGTCGACGGGGAAGGACAGCGGGCCCTCGGCCTGCAGGGTGACGGTGTAGCTGCCGCGCGTGCCGCTGACATTGTTCAAGGTCAGGGCCAGGCGGGCCGTGTCGTCCGGCGCCAGGAAGCGGGGCAGCGCCATGTCGGCCTGCACCGGGTCACGCACCGACAGCACCCGGTCGGCGTGGCCCACCGCGCCGGCGGACCAGACGGTGGCCATCAGGCGCAGACGGCCCTGGAAGTCCGGCAGGGCCAGCGGCACCTGCACCTTGCCGTCATTGCCCACGGGCAGGATGCCGGAATAGAGCGCCACCACCGGGGCGCCGCGCGGCGGCACGGCGTCAGAGGTCGGGACCGGCGCCGGCGGCGCGGCCCCGGCGGCACCATGGGGCGCCGTCAGGCGGCCGTAGACGTCATGGATGTCCACGCCCAGCTGGCGCTGGCCGAAGAACCAGGCCTCGGGGTCGGGCGTTTTGTAGCCCGTAAGGTCCAGCACGCCCTGGTCGACGGCGGCCAGCACCAGGTGCACGCCCTGGCCCGCTGCCACGCCCGGCACCTGGATGGGAATGTGGACGGTCTGGCGTGGCTTGGCCTCCGCCGGGCCGTCCACCTTGGGCGTCAGCGTGTGGCCGGCCATGGCCACCGGCAGATAGTCCACACCCACGGCGCGGCGCGGCAGCGAGCGGCGGCCGGCCTCCACCGGGGCGAAGGCGTTGGCAATGACGTAGGCGCCGCCACCGATGTCCGCATCGACCGGGATTTCCACCAGGGCGCCCTCAGCCCCGATCTCACGAGTCAGGGTCTGGCGCACGGCGCGGTCGGCCAGGGTGATCAGCACGGTGCTGCGGTAGGGCGGGCGCACGAAGACGGCGGCCTTGCCCCCGGGCGCCAGCGGGCCCCCGCCCACGGCCCCCTTCACCGTCACCTCCACCGCGTCCGGCGTCTCACCCAACCGCGCACTGACCCAGGAACCGGCGGCGAAGCGCACGCTGCCCGCCACACCGGTGGCCGGGTCGTATACCTCCAGCCGGTAGCGGCCGGAGGACACGGGCACCTCGACACCCGCCGGCGCCTTGGCGCTGGCCGCCAGCGTGCCGCCCGTCACCTTCTGGTCGTGCACCTGGGGCTTGTAGTCCCAGCTACCGTTGGCCTCGAACCAGACGTAATCCAGGCGTTCCTCATAGAGGTCGTAGGACAATTGGCCCTTGTCCAAGGGCTTGCCGTCCGGCGACACGGCGATGACGTCGAAGGCGGCGGTCGCCCCCTCCGGCACGGCGTCGTCGTTGAAACGGGGACGGATGCCGATGGTGTAGGGGTGGCGTTCCACCGGCACCACCAGGTCGTGGCCCGTCGTGCCGCCGCCCACGTCGAACAGCGCGGCGTGGACCACAGCCTCCAGCGGGCGGGAGCCGTCCAGCTTGCCCTTCAGCGACACGGCCACGCTGGCCACGCCATTGGCGTCGGTGGCGAAGCCGGGCAGCGTCTCCTGCCGCGGGACCGCATCCTCCTGCGCCAGGCCGTAGCGATAGCCCTGGAACTGCGGGCCCTTGAGCTCGGGGAAAGGATCCGCCGCCGGACGCAGGGTCACCGACAGGGTGCCGGCCAGGTTGGCCGCCGGGGCGCCGCTGGGCGTACGGCCGGTGATGTCCAGCGTCAGCGCGCCGTCCGGTCCCACACGGGACTGGTCGGCGGTCAGGTCCAGGTTCACGCGCGGCGGCACGAAGTCGGCCACCTGGAAGCGCAAGGTGCCCACGGCCGGGCCGTCGGGGTCGGCGTGGGCGGTCACGGTCCAGGTGCCGGTGGCGGCGTTGCCCGGCAGGTCTACGGTGGCGGCGTACCCCCCCATGCCCCGGTCGGCCAAGCTGAAGCGCTCAATCTCCAGCCCGTCGGGCCGCTGCACCTTCAGGGTCAGCGGACGGCCCGCCACCGCCAGGCCGGCGGCATCACGCAGCAGGGTGGTGACGTGCACCACCTCGCCCGGGCGGTAGATGCCCCGCTCGGCGAAGACGTAGGCGTCCAGCGCCCCGGGGGAGGGCCGGCCGGCGGCACCGCGCGCGGCAAGGTCTAGGCCGGACGCAGACAGGTCCAGGAAGCTGAAGTCGCCGTCCTTGGTGCTCGCGAACAGGGCCTGCCCCTTGGCCGCACCGGAAGCCGGGTCGAAGCGGGCGGCGCCGTCGGCACCGGTCAGCACCTTGCCCAGTTCCTTGTTGTCGCGGGCGGCCACGCGCACCTCCACCCCCGCCAGCGGTGTCGCCGTGCGCAGGGAATGGACGTAGACCAGCAGGCCGTTGCTGCCCGACAGGGTGGTCAGGCCCAGGTCGGAGACGATGAACCACTGGGTGGCGCGGCCTTCCCAGCCGGCGGTCTTGGCGCCGGCATCCTCCGCCACCGCCACGTAGACGCCCGGCTTCAGCTGGCCCAGGACGGCATCGATGGGGAAAGGCGTCACCTGCGCCTGATTGCGCTTGGCGCCAACGGCCATCTCACCGCGCCACACCAGCTCCCCGTTCTTTTCCACCAGGGAGCCGACGTCCAGGTCATTCAGCGTCTGGTTCAGGCGGCCGTAATAAATCTGCTCCACCAAGGAACGGTCCTTGATGTGCAGCACCTGCAGGCGGGCGCGGTCCACGTTGATGGTGCGCAGGGGCAGGCCGTCGCGGCCGATGCGCGGCAGGATGTAGCCGCCGCTGCGGAAGGACAGCACCGGCCGGCGGTTCAGTACCTCGATCTCGCGCGACTGCGGGGCGGACAGGGTCTCCGCCCCGCCGGCCGCGGGCAGGCCGGCCTTCAGGGTCACGGTGTAGTGGTGGCCGTGCTCCAGCTTCTGGACGCACAGGGTGCGGTCGCGCACCACCACCGGCTTCTGTATGGGCGTGCCAGGGTCGGTCCCGGCGGCGGGGCCGGCGTTCTTGGCCAGCACCTCGACCTTGCCGGCGTAGGGGTCCTGCAGGCCGGCGCGCGCCTTGGCCAGGGGCCGGTTGAAGGTGAAGCAGGCCTCGGGATCGTCCCGCTCGGCGTTCACCTCCAGCCCCGTCAGGCCGAAGGGGCCCGTATCGGCCGGCGCCTGAGTCGCCCCCGCAGGGGGCGTGCCCGCGGGCACACCAGGAGGCGTGCCAAGGCCGGGCTTCGCCGGCTGGGCCGGGGCGGTCGGCGGCGGCGCCGGCGCGCGCTCTTGGGGGGAAGCTGTGGCGGCGGCGGGCAGGAAGACAGCCAAAGCGAGGGCCGCGGCGAAGCTACGCACCATGGGCAGCGGGGCCTCCACCCCGATAGATAATAACGGCAAGAAACCAGGAGGACCGGCGCCCGTATAGATGGACATCCGGCCAGTCAGGGCGCCAGAGGACGATGTTTTGGACGGTATTGCAACAGGCGCGTTGTCGGTACGGCCCGCCATTCGACCTTGCCCCGGTAGGCCAAAGGCCATAGCGGGTGGTGAAACGGGGTGAAATGGCGATAAGGCGCCCCCGCACCGCCTTTCACCCGCGGCTTATTCCCTCGGTCGAAACGCCGGGCCGGCCTTTCCTCTTGTCCTCTTGCCCCGCGTGGGCCAGCGGCTTAACGCTGGACTTCCCTTCCCCAGATCGCCGGGGCCGTCGTCCATGGCCGTTTTCAATCCGCTGCAGCCCTTCCGCCACCACCCCAGCCTGTACATCGGCCTGGCGTTCAGCGTCGCCGTGGGCCTGGCCGCGTCGCGCGCGACGGCGCCCGTCAGCGCCGTGCTGATCGGCTGGTGCGCCGGCATCATCCTCTATATCGCCCTGGTGCTGATCCATTTCGGCCGCGCCAACCTGGACAGCATCCGCGCCCGCGCCCGCGAGCTGGAATCAGGCAAGTGGGTGATCCTGCTGGTCACCAGCACGGCGGCGCTGGCGTCCCTGGCCGCCATCGTCATGGAGGTGGCGGACGCCAAGGGCACGGCCCATGCGGCGGCCAGCGCCGCCCTGGGTGGCGCCACCGTCTTCTGCTCGTGGAGCTTCGTCCATGTCATCTTCGCCCAGCACTACGCCCATTCCTATTGGCTGGAGGGCAAGGGCATCGACTTCCCCGGCTGCAAGCAGCCCGATTATTGGGAATTCCTGTACTTCGCCTTCACCATCGGCATGACGGCCCAGGTGTCGGACGTGACGACGCAAGGGCCCGCCATCCGCCGCGCCGTGCTGGCCCACAGCCTGCTGTCCTTCATCTTCAACACCGCCATCCTCGCCCTGGGCGTCAACCTGGGGGCGGGTCTGCTGGGCAACTGACCAAAAACAGACGGGCGGGCCCCCGAAGGGACCCGCCCGCATATCGCTTGAACGGCCGGCGCTTACTCGGCGCTCTTCACCACCGGATGCAGGGGGACGGCCTGGGCGGGCCCTTCCTTCGGGGTGATGAAGCGGCCGAACTTGGGCGTCAGCCACTTGTTGATGTCGTCCACGATGGTGAACACCGCCGGCACGAACACCAGGGACAGCAGGGTCGAGGTGATCAGGCCGCCGATCACGGCCGTCGCCATCGGCTGCTGGAAGGAGCTGTCGTTGCCCACGCCGATGGCGATGGGAACCATGCCCGCCACCATGGCGATGGTGGTCATGATGATGGGGCGGGCGCGCTTGGCGCCGGCGTCCAGCAGGGCCTCGCGCCGGCTCATGCCCCGGTCGCGCATCGAGACGATGGCGTATTCCACCAGCAGGATGGAGTTCTTCGTCACGATGCCCATCAGCATCAGGATGCCGATGAGGGCCGGCAGGGAGAGCGACATGTGGCCGATCAGCAGGGCCGCGAAGGCGCCGCCGAAGCTGAGCGGAAGGGCGGTCATGATGGTCAGCGGCTGGAAGAAGTTGCGGAACAGCAGGACCAGCACCGCCAGGATCAGCAGGAAGGCGGTGGCCAGCGCGATGGCGAAGCCGATCATCATGTTCTGCATCTCCTGCGTCTGCCCATAGGCGGGCTTGGAGATGCCGGGCGGCATGTGGGCCATGGAGGGAAGCTCATTGATCTTCTTCATGGCCTCGCCCACCTCGATGCCGCGCAGGTCGGCCTCGACCGCGATCTTGCGGGCCCGGTCGAAGCGTTCGATCTCCACGGCACCGGCGCCCATGCCGATGCTGGCGACGGCGCGCAGCGGCAGCAGGTCACCGGCGGAGGTGCGGACGCGCAGGTTCTCCACCACGTCCATGTCGGCGCGGTACTTGGGATCGATCTGCACCCGGATGGGCACCTGGCGGTCACCCAGGTTGAACTTGGCCACGCTGGTGTCCAGGTCGCCCAGGGTGGCGATCTTGGCCACCTGGCCGATGGCGGCCACGGACACCCCCTGCTCCGCCGCGCGGTCGAAGAAGGGACGGATCTGGATTTCAGGACGCAACAGGGCCGCAGTGGAGGTGACGTTGGCCAGGAAGGGCTGCTGCCGCATCTCGTCCAGCACCTGGTTGGAGAAGCGTTCCAACGCCGGGCCGTCGTTGCTGGTCAGCAGGACGCTGATGTCCTTGGCGCCCCAGCCGATGGACGAGTTGAAGCCGATGTGGGCACCCGGCACGCGGTTCAGTTCCGGCGTCACGGCTGCCTCGAAGTCCTGCTTGCTCATGCGCTCGGACTTGGGCTTCAGGATGGCGGTGACGGCACCGTTGCGCAGCTGGTTGTTGCGGCCGGCACGGGTCCAGACGTGCAGCACCTCGGGCCGCTTGGCCAGGATGTTGCCCACCATCTGGGTGGTGGCGTCGGTCTCGGCCAGGGTGGCGCCCGGGGGCAGGATGACCTGCACCGTGGACAGGCCGTTGTCGCTGGGCGGCACGAAGCCGGAGGGCAGCATGGCGGCCATGAACAGCGACACCGCGAAGATGCCGATGCCGGCCAGCACGGTCAGCCAGCGGTGGTTCATGCTCCACCCCAGAAGCCGGCTGTACTGCCGCATCCACCGGCCGCCCTCGTTATGGTGGTCGGGCTGCGCCGGCTTCAGCATGTAGGCGGCCATCAAGGGCGTGATCAGACGGGCCACCAGCAGCGAGAACAGCACGGCCACGGCCACGGTCACGCCGAAGGACTTGAAGTACTGGCCGACGATGCCGGACATGAAGGACACGGGCAGGAACACGACGACGATGGTCATGGTGGTGGCGACCACCGCCAGGCCGATCTCGTCCGCCGCCTCCAGGGCCGCCTGGAAGGGGCGTTTGCCCATGCGGATGTGTCGGACGATGTTCTCGATCTCCACGATCGCATCGTCGACCAGGATGCCAACCACCAGCGACAGGGCCAGCAGGGTGATGCCGTTGAGCGAGAACCCGAACCACTTCATGGCCAGGAAGGTCGGGATGGTCGACAGCGGCATGGCCACGGCCGAGATGAAGGTCGCGCGGCCGTCACGCAGGAACCACCACACCACCAGCACCGCCAGGAAGGAGCCCAGGACCAGGGCCTCCACCGAACCGGCGAAGCTCTGCTTGGTGTACTTGACGTTGTCGAAGATCAGGTTGAAGTGGACGTCGGGATACTGCTTGCTGAGCCGGTCGATTTCCTCGTCCACGCCCTTGGCGATGGTTACTTCCGAGGAGTGGGGGGCGCGGCGGATGCTGAAACCCACCGTGGGATGGCCGTCATAGCGGGAGATGTAGCGCATCTCCGACGTGCCGTCGGTCACGGTGCCCAGGTCGCTCAGGCGGACCTTGGCGGCGGAGCCGGCGAAGGTCCCGAAGTAGACCGGGATGGTGATCTCGGTGTTGGCCAGATCCTCCACCGTCCGGGCGGAGCCCAGGGTGCGGATGGACTGTTCCTTGGTCCCGACGGCACCACGCCCGCCCGGCAGGTCGACGTTCAGCGCCCGCAGCTGGGAATTGACCTCGTCCGCCGTGATGCCCCGCGCCATCAGGCGGTTGGGATCCAGGTTGATGCGGATTTCGCGGTCCAGGCCGCCGAAGCGATCCGTCGCGCCCACGCCGGAGACATGGGTGATGGCGCGGCTGATGTCGTTATCGATCAGCCATGACAGCTCTTCCACCGACCGGGTGTCGGAGGAGACGGCGTAGGTCAGGATTTCGTCGCCCGTAACGTCCTGGCGTTCCACCTGCGGCTCATAGATGTCGGACGGCAGGTTGGCGCGGATGCGGGCCACGGCGTTGCGCACGTCGTTCACGGCGCGATCGGTGTCATAGCCGATCTTGAATTCCAGCACCGTGTTGGACAGGCCGTCGGTGATGTCGGACGACACGTGGTCCAGGCCCACAATGTTGGACACCGCATCCTCGACCAGCTTGGTCACCTGGACTTCCATCTCCGATGGCGCGGCACCCGGACGGCTGACCGTCACGGTGACCACGGGGAAATCGAGATCCGGGCTGCCGGTCACGTCCAGACTGAAATAGGCGACGATGCCGGCGATGATCAGGACGATGAACAGGACGATGGGCGGGATGGGATGGCGGATGGCGACCGCGGAGATATTGCCGCTGCTCATGATGGGGCCCCCTTTTCCCGGTTTACTGCTGCACCGGCAGCGGCTTGACCGCGCCTTCCACAGCCTTGTCGACCACGGTGACCACGTCGCCGTCCTTCAGATAGCCGGCCCCGGACAGCACCACCTTCTCGCCCGCCTTCACGCCGGACACGATGGCGATGTTGCCATCCTGCCGGGCGCCGGTGGTCACGCTGCGGGCGGTGACCTTGTTTTCCTGGTCCACCACGAACACGACCGGCCGCACCTCGCGATAGACGATGGCGGCTTCCGGCACCACCAGGCCGTCGGCCTGGCCCACGGCCACGCGGCCGGTGACGAACATGCCGGGGCGCAGGTCGGGGTTCCGTTCCAGGTCGATGCGCAGGCGGCCCAGGCGGGTCTTGTTGTCCACCGTCGGCTCCACCACGCGGATGGTGCCGACGTAGTGGTGGGACATGTTGTCGCCATCGATGGTGACGTTCACCGTCTGACCGGCCTTGGCCACCATCATGTCGTTCTCGGGCACCTCGGCCACCAGCTCCACGCGGTTCTCGCGGATCATGCGGAACAGCTCGGTCCCGCCGGCGGACAGCACCGCGCCGATGCGGGCGGTGCGGGCGGTGATGGTGCCGTCGGCAGGTGCGCGCACCTCGGACTGCTTCAGCCGGGCGATCGACAGGTCGCGGTTGGCTTCGGCCACGCCGACGCGGGCGCGCATGCTGACGGCCAGGGCCCGGCGGTTGTCCAGGTCACGCGCACTCATGGCGCCGGTGCGCACCAGGTCCTGGGCGCGGGCGTAGTTAGCGTCGGCCTCGACCACGTTGCCCTTGGCCTCGGTCAGCAACGCCTCCTTCTCGGCCAGGTCGGCGCGCAGCACGCTGTCGTTGAAGCGGGCCAGCAGCTGGCCCTTCTTCACCGTGTCGCCGATGTCGACCAGCACCTCGGCCAGGGCCAGGCCCGACGTTTCCGTGCCGATGGGCAGGTCATCGAAGGCGGCCAGCGAACCGGTGACCAGCAGGGTGCGGGTAACGGGAGCCACGACGACCGGCGCCACCGTCACCGGCAGGGCGGACACCTTGGCGGGCGCGGCGGCCGGGGCCGCCGGCTTGGCGCCCGAGCGCATGAGGACGGCGGCCGCGATGGCGCCCAGGACGACGACACCCCCGGCCAGCAACCACCAGCGGTAGCGCTTGAGCCCCGACCGGCCCCGCAGGCGGCCAGGGGCCCCCGCCGGTGCATAAGCGCCCAGGTCGGTCCGGTCGGCCGGAAGTTCAGCGGAATGGATGGTCATCGTCTTTAGCCTTTTGTCCAGCCGGCACCCAAACCGCTGCCGCGTTGGGATGTCGGGATTGGCGGTGGCACGGACGATGGAAGCAAGGGCTCGTGCGGGCACGGACCAGCGCTTTTGGGGAAACCCAAAAGGGGCGTGCCTGCCAGCGAACCCACGGCCCCCGCGACCGTGGTGGCGGACAACGCCTGATTTACAGCGGAAGATCTGACCAAAAGCCTAATCTCCGCAGGTCCGCCTGTTTCGAGGCTGAACCTACAGAGGGTTGTGTTACGGGAAAAGCCGCTCTTTGTATCGTTTTGTAACGGAGCTTTACGTGGCGTTCCGGAAGGCCTGGACCGGTACCTCCAGGGAAGTAGGCTTTCCCCCTCGCCCCCCTTTATTTTGTATGCGACCCTGGGTCCAGAGGCCAACCGCTTGACATGGGGGGTCGATCAGCCATCTACAACAGGTGTGTATCGGATAGGTTCGGACCGGTACCGAGGTCCCCTGCGCTCACACGAATTCGGGGTGCCCATCCCTACGTAGGGGATGAAAACGGTCATGGGAATGTGGACCTTTACCGGCGTATACCGGGTTCCCCCGGGCGGGCGGCTCCTCGCCCCCGGGGCTCAAGGGTGGGACGTTGATGCTCAGCGGTTCGTTGATCGCCGAACGGATGGAGGCGGAGGGGCCCGGCCAGCAGCCGGGCGGCCCGCATCACGGCCTGGCCGGCGCCCAGACGCTGGCGGCGCTGTTCCTGGCGCGCGTCGCCGCCACGCCGGCCTTGCCAGCGGTGGAAACCGGCGACGGTTTCATGCTGACCTGGGGCGACATGGGCGAATGGGCTCGCCGTGTCGCCGCCACCCTGGCCGCCCGGGGCGTGGGCCCCGGCGCCCGAATCATGCTGCGCGGCCGTGGCACTGCGGAATTATACGCCTGCCTGTTCGGCATCCTGTTGCGCCGCGCCGCCTATATTCCCATCGACGCCAGCTGGCCCGCCGCTCGGGTGGCCAGCATCGCGGAACAATCCGATAGCGTGCTGATGGTCGATGCCGCCGGCGACTTCGCCGTGCCCGGCGTCGCCTCGGTGGCGCCGGAAGACCTGATCGGCACAGCCCTGCTGGACGACCCCATCGTCTCGGCCCATGGCTTGCCGGACGCGGTGTTGCCGGCCACGCCGGCCGACACCTGCTATCTCATCTTCACCTCCGGCACGACCGGCCTGCCCAAGGGTGTCGTGCTGTCGCACGGCGCCGTCATGACCTATGTGCGCGGCGCCTCGCAGGTCTATCAGCTGGCCGAGACGGACCGGGTATGGCAGGGCTTCTCGCTGGCCTTCGACGCCTCCGTGGAAGAGGTGTGGCTGGCCGTGGCCGCGGGCGCCTGCCTGCTGCCGGCCTCGGGCCTGGTGATGCGCGACCCGCAGCTGCTGGCCAGCGAGTTGCGCTGCCGCCGCGCCACCTTCTTCTCCACCGTCCCCACCCTGCTGGGCCTGATCGATGAGGATCTGCCCGATGTCCGCCTGCTGGTGGTGGGGGGTGAGACCTGTTCCGCCGCCCTGGTCGACCGTTGGGCGCCGGGCCGGCGCATGCTGAACACCTACGGGCCCACCGAGGCCTCGGTGGTGGCGACGGCCGATGAGGCCCGCGCCGGCCAGCCGGTGACCATCGGCCGGGGACTGCCCGGCTACCGGGTGCTGGTGCTGGGCCCGGACGGCCTGCCGGTGCCGGTGGGCGAGACGGGGGAGATCCATATCGGCGGCCCGGCCCTGGCCGACGGTTACCTGAACCGGCCGGAGGAAACGGCCAAGCGCTTCAAGGTGGACGCCGCCGGACAGCGGCTCTACGCCACCGGCGACCTGGGCCGGCCCCTGATCGATGGCCGCGTCGATTTCCTGGGCCGGGTGGACAACCAGGTGAAGCTGCGCGGCTTCCGCATCGAGCTGGGCGAGATCGAGGCCATCGCCGCCGGCTGCCCCGGCGTGCAGCTGGCCGCCGCCGCCGTGCGCCCCGTGGCCGGTGTCGACAGCATCGTCATCTGGTACGTCGGCACGGCGGACCGCAACACCATCGCCGCCCACGTCGCCGCGTCCGTCCCCGCCTACATGCGCCCCAGCTTCCTGGTGAAGGTGCCGGCCATGACCCGCACCGTGGGCGGCAAGATCGACCGGCGCGAACTGCCGGAACCCACGCCCCGCGACGTGCCGGAGGACATCGGCGACCCGCCCCAGGGCGAGGCGGAGGAAGAGGTGGCCGACGCCTTCGCCCAGGCGCTGGGCCGGCCCATCCGTGCCCGCGACGCCGACTTCTTCATGGACCTGGGCGGCCATTCGCTGGCCGCGGCCTCGGCCATCTCCCGCCTGCGTCAGCGTCACCCCGGCGCCACCGTTCGCGCCCTGTACCTGAACCCCACCGTGCGGAGCCTGGCCCAGGTCCTGGCGGCGCCGCCGACGCCCAAGATCACCAGCGAGACACGGCGCGCCAGCACCCGCCGCCACCTGGCCTTCGGCCTGGCCCAGGCGCTGACCCTGCCGCTGGTGACGGCGCTGGGCGGCCTGCCCATGCTGGTCATGCTGGGCGTGCTGGTCCACCACGGCATGACCGGGCGGCTGAGTCCGCTGTCCTTCGTCATCATGGCCGGGCTGTCCATCGCCGCCCTGCCGGTATCCTTCGCCCTGTCCATCGCCGCCAAATGGCTGTTGCTGGGCCGCGTGCGCCCCGGACGTCACCGCCTGTGGGGCCTGTGGCATTGGCGTTGGTGGACGGTCAGCCATATCGAGGCCGCCCTGCCCATGTCCTGGATCGCCGGCACGCCGCTCATGCGGCTGTACGCCCGCGCCATGGGCGGGCGTATTGGCCATGGCAGCTTCCTGGGATGCCACGGCGGCATGCTGTGGGACCTGATCACCATCGGCGACCACGCCACGGTGGGCGAGGACACGCTGCTGCTGACCCACCATGTGCGCGCCGGCCATATCGAGATCGGCACCGTGGCCATCGGCTCGAACGCCACGGTGGGCGCCGCGTCCATCGTCGGCCTGGGCAGCGCGCTGGAGGCCGGGGCCGGCCTGGACGCGCGCAGCTGCCTGATCGACGGGGCCGTGGTGCCGGCGGACGCGGTGTGGGCGGGCTCTCCCGCCGCGCCGTCGTCGCGGCCGGACTGGATGGTGGGCCGGGCGGATGGGCCCTTGCGTCCCCGCGCCGGCCGCTACCTGCTGGGCCTGGCCGGGCTCAGCCTGGTGCGCTTCCTGACCCTGCTGCCCCTGGCCGTCGCCTTCGCCCTGGTGCTGGGCACCGAGCTGCCCATCGCCCGCATGGGCCCGCTGTTGGTGCTGGCCGGCGTGGTCGGCGGGGCGGTGTGCATGCCCTGGACCGCCCTGGTGCTGCTGGGCGCCCGCCGCCTGGTGCCGCCGGTGGTGGGGCGCGCCAGCGTACGCCTGGACAGCATGGTGGAATGCCACCGCTGGTTCGCCGACCGCGTGCACCGCATGGCGGTGGAGCAGCTGTACACCGTCTATGGCAGCCTGTTTTCCGCCACCTGGCTGCGCCTGCTGGGCGCCAAGATCGGTCATGCCTGCGAGGTATCGACCGTGGCCCACGTGGTGCCGGAACAGCTGGAGGTGGGCGACCGCGCCTTCCTGGCCGACGCCTCGCTGGTGGGCAGCCCCGCCATCCACGGCGGGCTGGTGCGCTTCGCGCCCACCCGGGTGGGCCATGACACCTTCGTCGGCAATTCCGCCTTCCTGCCGGCCGGCGCCGATCTGCCGGACAATTGCCTGGTGGGCGTGCTGTCCACCGCCCCCTCGGACGCCGGCCGCCAGACGGACTGGCTGGGCCTGCCGCCGGTGCGCCTGCCCCGGCGCCAGAAGGTGGAAGGCATTTCCGAGGCCTACACCGTCGCCCCCACGTCGCGCCTGATCGCCACCCGCGCCGTCATCGAGGCGCTGCGCATCCTGGTGCAGGGCGCCATCACCGGCACCGCCACCGTGGGCGCCCTGTGGCTGGCGGCCCATGCCCTGGCCGTCTCCAGCCTGTGGCTGGCCCTGCTGTGGCTGGGCCTGGGCCCGCTGGTCATCTGCATCAGCGCCGCCCTGCTGCTGGCCTGCGTGAAGTGGGGGGTGATTGGCCGCTTCCGCCCCGGCATCCATCCGCTGTGGAGCACAGCCGTCTGGCGCATCGAGTTCGTGACCTCGCTGTATGACGCCCTCGCGGGCTGGGTCCTGGGCCCCTTCCTGGGCACGCCTTTCCTGCCGCTGTACATGCGCCTGCTGGGTGCGACGGTGGGCCGCCGCGTCTATCTGGAAACGGCCTATCTGTGCGAGTTGGACATGATCCACATCGGCGACGATGCCGCCATGGGCCCGGGCGTCACCCTGCAGACCCACCTGTTCGAGGACCGGGTCATGAAGCTGGGCCCCGTCACCATCGAGGCCGGCGCCCATGTCGGCGCCGGGTCCGTGGTGTTGTACGATTCCGTGCTGGGCCGGGGTTCCGAGCTGGGCCCCCTGTCCCTGGCCATGAAGGGCGAACACCTGCCGGCCGGCAGCCGGTTCATCGGCTGCCCGGCGCAGCCTGTTTAGGTGCCCCAACCGCCGGGCGGCTTTGCCCCCGCCCGTTGGCTCCAGGAATAAAAAAGGGCGCCCTGGCGAGGGGCGCCCTTTGTCGTTTCGGTCGCGTACCGGTTAGAGGGGAATACCCTCGATGCCCTCCTGCACCGACTTGAACTGGCCCGTGGCCTGGTTCAGCAGCAGCAGGTCGGCGTCGGCCACGTCGAACAGGCAGCCGTGCAGGCGCAGGCCGCCGGCCTCCACCGCCGCCTTGATCCAGGGGAAGGTAAGCAGGTTGGCGATGGTCAGGCGGATGACCTCGCGCTCGGCATCGGCGACGTCGTTCGCCTTGCCGCGCACGCTCTTGGCGATGGACATCCAATGGCCGATGAAGTCGCCGTCGGCCTCCCCCTCCGCCATCAGGGCCTTAACACCGCCGCAGTGGGTGTGGCCCATGACGATGATGTCGCCCACGCGCAGCTGGCGCACGGCGAATTCCAGCGCGGCGCTGGTGCCGTGGAAATCGCTGTTGGGCTGGTAGGGTGGGATCAGGTTGGCGACGTTGCGGATGATGAACAGGTCGCCAGGCCCCGCCGAAAAGATCATCTGCGGGTCCACCCGGCTGTCACAGCAGGCGACCACGGCCGCGCGCGGGTTCTGCCCGACCTCGGCCAGCCATTGGAAGCGGCGGGCATATTCGGGAAGGGCGCTAGCGCGGAAATTCAGAAATCCCTCGATGAGCTTCCGCATAAAAGGTGTCTCCCGAAGTGCTGGCCCGATGTCGTTGCCGGAACATCGGAGCCGCCCCGATTGGTGGCCGTCGGCCATTGGTCTACTGGCTGATGGCGGCAAAATCCAGTCCCGTCGGCGGAACGGGCCCGCGCGCCGGCGGCTACCGGTCTTCTCCACGGCCTGGTTAACCCGGTCGGCGGGTGCCACATAAAGAGATGGCCCGGCGGACCGAAAGCCCGCAAGCTAGTCCGCCAGGAAAAGTTGCAGCCCTGAACCCGACCGCATGAACCATCGCCAAATCCTGGACGCGGCCTTGCGTAGCCAGCCCGCCCCCCGCAGCCGCTACCTGAACCTGGTCGCCGACCGGGTGGAGCGCGACGGCCGCTTCGCCGACCGCACCCACCTGCTGTACCCCGTGCTGGCGCGCGCCGCCGGGACGGTGGAACCCATGCTGGAGCCCGTGGAATTCGTCGACCTGCTGGCGGAGTTCCTGGCCCACCACGGGGCGGCCATCGGCGCCGCGCTGTACGATCGCGCCTATCTCAAAGATCCGGACCGGGCGCTGGCCGGCCCCGCCAGCCTGCTGTCGGGCTGGATATCCGCCCGCATCCTGGACGGCCTGCAATCCGGCCGCTATAGCCCGCCGGCCGACCGCACCTATCGCTTCCATTCCGACAGCGGCGATATGGACGGCGCGCTGCGCGGCTTCCCCTTCCATGAAGAGGACGCCGCCGCCGACTGAGGCTGGCGGCCAATCGCCGCGACCCGCGGCTTTCAGGGAACCGACTGGCCGGCGCCGCGGTTTCGACGTCACGGGTGGTTCCGTCCCGTCGGGGCCATATGGTCCGGGACAGGGCCGCCGGGCGCCGTCATCATGAGGCCCGTCACACCCTCTCGGGATGCCCATGCCTGACCATTCCCTGCCCCTGCCCTTCGACCCCGCCACCGCCGGCGATCGCGCCGCCGCCCTGCGCCGCTGGCGGCGCATCGCCGGCCTCTACCTCGGCACCGTCGCCTGCCTGTGGCTGGCGGCCCGGCTGGTGCCGCGTCTGCTGCCCGACTATATCGGCTGGCCTTGGCCCGGGTTCTGGAGTCTGCTGCGGGCCGTGGGGGAAGCGGGACTGGTGGGCGGGCTGGCCGACTGGTTCGCCGTCACGGCCCTGTTCCGCCATCCGCTGGGCGTCCCGGTGCCGCATACCGCCCTGGTGCCGCAGAACCGCGACCGCATTGCTGACGGCATCGCAACCTATATCGACAGCGAATTCCTCGCCCCCGACCGGCTGCGCGGCCAGGTGCAGCGCCTCAACGCCGCCGACCAGCTTGCCCGCGCCCTGGCCGATCCCGCCAACCGCGCCCAGTTGGCGGACCTGGCGCTGGCCTCCCTTCCACGGCTGCTGTCGCGCGGACGGGAGGCGGCCCTGCGCGAGGCGCTGGCGCGGGCGGCGATGGAGGGTCTGCGCGCCATGGACCTGCGGCCCATGGTCGCCCGCCTGCTGCGCGACGCCATCAACAGTCCCCTGTTCGAAGCCCTGATCCAGGAGGTGTCGGATTACGGCGTGGTGCTGATCCACGGCAGCCGGCCACACATCCGCGACGCGGTCGCCACCCGGTCAAAATGGTGGATGCCGCGTACCCTGGACCGCAGCCTGGCCGACCAGGTGACGGATGCGCTGGCCGGTCACCTGTTCGACCTGCGCAGCCCCTACAGCGAGGCCGGTCACGCCCTGCGACAATGGCTGGCGGAAATCCCCGGCCGCATCCTGGACGGCGACCCGCTGGGGGACCGGCTGGCGTCGGTGCTGCGCAACGCCGTGGACATCAAAACCTTGCGGCTGCTGCTGCACCACCTCATCGGCCGGTTGAAGTCGGCGGCGCTGGAGGACGCGGCCAAGCCGAACGGCGTGCTGCGCGACGCGCTGGACGCCATGTTGTTGTCGCTGGCGCAGGAGTTGGAGCAACCGGCCACCCGCGCCCGGCTGGACGCTGCGGTCGAGGGGGCCTTCCTGGCCGCCATCCCGGGCTGGCGCGTGTCGATCCGCAGCTTCATCACCGACACCTTGAAGGCGCAGGACGCCGCCGATTTCGCCCGCCGCCTGGAAGAGGGCGTGGGCAAGGATCTACAGTTCATCCGCATCAACGGCACGGTGCTGGGCGCCCTGATCGGCGCCGCCCTGTACCTGTTGGACCTTACTTTCGGCTAAGCCGCCCGTGTCGCAGTTGGCCCTTTTGCGCCGCCTCGCTTTTGACAGAAGACGGGTGTAGGGGTTGACGAGCACCCGTTCCATCCCGCAGGGTCGCCCCGCCAGGGATTAACCCTATCCTTCCGTGGCAGCGGTGTCCCCATCGGGGATGGATCGCGGCGGCGGGGAGACGGTTGCCCGAAGTCGACCTTGGCCCCTTCGACGCGACGCCGGACCGGGCCATCACGTGATTGCCATCGACGAGGACCGAATGCGCGCCAAATTCTATCCCCTCATGCTGGGTGCCCTGCTGGCTGCCGGTATCGGGACCGCCCAGGCCAAGGACAAGGACAAGGCCGACGCCACGCCGCCGGAAAAGCAGATCAGCAAGGAGCTGACCCCGTCGCTGCAGGCCGCCCAGAAGGCGCTGGACGAGAAGAACTACCAGGCCATCATCGACGCCACCGCGCAGGCCGAGGCCGCCAAGGCCGACCGTACGCCGTACGAGAATTTCTTCATCGCCGAGATGCGCGTGCAGGCCTACCTGGGCCTGAACGACACGCCGCACCTGATCGACGCGCTGGAGGCCGAACTGGCCACCAACCAGCTGCCCGAAGCGGACGCAGCCAAGCGCGAGCGCACCCTGTCGCAGCTATATTACCAGAACAAGGACTACGCCAAGTTCCTGGCGAAGTCGGACGCCGTTATCCAGAAGGGCGGCGCCACGCCGGAGATGTACACCCTGCGCTGCCAGGCGTCCTGGTCGCTGAAGGACTGGGCCGCGACTGACACGAACTGCAAGCAGGCCATCGACGCTGATGAGAAGGCCGGCAAGCCGGCGCAGGAGCAGGTCTACCAGATGCTGGTGGACAGCGCCGCGCAGCGCAAGGATTACGGCAGCTACGTCGATTACATCGCCATTCTGCTGCAGCACTACCAGAAGCCGGACTACTGGGCCGACTACCTGGGCTTCCTGCCGCGCAAACTCGGCCCCGCCGCCTCCGATCGCCTGGCCCTGGACGTGTACCGCCTGAGCGCGCGCGTCGGCGCCATCAAGGGCAGCAACGAGTATCTGGAGTACGCCGACCTGGCCACCCGCGCCACCTTGCCGGGCGAAGCCAAGGCCATCCTGGAAAAGGGCCAGAGCCAGTTGGCCGGCAACCCGACCGCCAAGCAGATGTTGGCCGAGGCGACGAAGGCCGCGGCCGAGGACCAGAAGGGCATCGACAAGCAGGTCGCCGAAGTGTCCAAGGCCCCCACGGGCCTGCCGCTGGAGAAACTGGGCGAGGCCTATGCCAGCTACGGCAACTACACCAAGGCCATTGAGCTGATCCAGAAGGGCATCGACAAGGGCGGCCTGAAGAACCCCAACGACGCCAAGCTGCACCTGGCCGTCGCCTACCTGAACGCCGGCCAGAAGGACCAGGCCCAGAAGGCCTTCCAGGAATTGACCAGCGCGCCGGAAGGTGTCGGCGAACTGGCCAAGGCCTGGCTGCTGTACCTGAACCAGCCGGCTTGATGCCATCTCCCAGGCGCCCCTGACCACGCGTCTCATGCCGACAGCCAGCGACCGCTGGCTCCGCAGCGAGCACCGGAGGGCGGAGCGAGGATAGCCAAGCCGCCGGATGGCGGCGCCCGGCGCCTGAGGGAACCGCGCCAAAAGCGCAATAAAGTAAGGAACGGGGTCGGCCCAGTGCCGGCCCCGTTGCTTTTTGGCGGGAAAGCCCCGGATTCTGGCCTGGTCCGTCCGGCTGGCCTCGACGGGGCCGGGGGCGCCCGCTAAACTCCCGGCCCATCCAGCCCGGCGCCCGCTTGAAGGGGCTCACGAAAGCGGCCGGCGCCTACACGACGACGTCGATACGACGCAGATGGGGATTCCTCACATATGACGGATTTCATCCGATGACCCGGTTCGCGCGCAGCTCGATTAGGGAACTGACCCTGCGCGGCATCATCCTGGGTGCCCTGATCACCGTGGTGTTCACCGCCGCCAACGTCTACCTGGGCCTGAAGGTGGGCCTGACCTTCGCCTCCTCCATCCCGGCGGCGGTCATCTCCATGGCGGTGCTGCGCCTGGCCAAGGACAGCACCATCCAGGAAAACAACTTCGTGCAGACGCTGGCCTCATCCGCCGGCACCCTGTCGTCCGTCATCTTCGTGCTGCCCGGCCTGGTCATCGTCGGCTACTGGACCGGATTCCCCTTCTGGCAGTCCGCCGGCATCTGCGCCGTGGGCGGCATCCTGGGCGTCATGTACACCGTGCCCCTGCGCCGGGCCATGGTGGTGCAGGGCAACCTGCCCTACCCCGAGGGCGTGGCCGCAGCGGAAGTGCTGAAGGTCGGGTCCCCCGACACGGCCGGCGAGGCCGGCGCGGACGAGGCCGCCAAGGGTGCGGGCCTGCGCGACGTGATCGCCGGCACCCTCGTTTCCATCGGGTTCTTCCTGATGACGGCGATGCGCTTCTTCACCGAGCAGTTCCAGGGCTTCCTGCGCATCGGCAACGCCGTCACGGGCCTGGGCACCGGTCTGTCGATGGCCCTGCTGGGCGCCGGCTACCTGGTGGGCGCCACCGTGGGCTTCGCCATGTTCGTGGGCGTGGCCATCGCCTGGTTCGGCGCCGTGCCCATCCTGACCTGGCTGCACCCGCCGGTCGACGGCATGGACCTGATCAAGTACGCCAACAGCGTCGTGTGGCGCCAGCAGGTCCGCCTGATCGGTGCCGGCGCCATCGCCGCCGCCGCCATCTGGACCCTGATCGTCCTGGCCAAGCCGATGACGGACGGCATCCGCGCCTCGCTGAACGCCATGAAGACCGTGCGCGCCGGCAACGCCCACTCCGTCCCCCGGGTGGAGCAGGACATCCCCTTCCACTACGTCATGGCCATCGCCGCCGTGCTGCTGGTGCCGCTGGCGGGCCTGTTCATCTCCTTCATCCTGGGCACGCCGCTGTCCACCCACCTGGTGGTGCTGGTCTTGGCCGGCGTCGTCTTCGCCGCCGTCATGGGCTTCATCGTCGCCGCCGCTTCGGGCTACATGGCGGGCCTGATCGGCAGTTCCAACAGCCCCATTTCCAGCATCGGCATCCTGGCGGCCATCGCCTCGTCCCTGCTGCTGGTCTGCCTGCTGGGCAAGGACGGGGTGGCCGATCCGGTCATCCGCGGCGCCGCCGTGGCGCTGGCGCTGTTCACCACCTCGGTGGTGCTGACCATCGCCACCATCGCCAACGACAACCTGCAGGACCTGAAGACCGGCCAGCTGGTGGGTGCCACGCCCTGGCGCCAGCAGGTGGCCTTGGTGCTGGGCTGCATCGTCGGCGCCGCCGTCATCCCGCCGGTGCTGAACCTGCTGCAGCACGCCTACGGCTTCGCCGGAGCGCCGCTGGACCCGGGCATGGACCCGGCCAAGACCCTGGGCGCCCCGCAGGCGACGCTGATGGCCACCCTGGCCACCGGCATCCTCAGCGGCAAGCTGGACTGGTCCATGCTGGGCATCGGCGCCGTGGTCGGCATCTGCCTGGTGGTGGTGGACGAGGTGCTGAAGGCCACCACCCGCCGCTTCCGCCTGCCGCCGCTGGCCGTGGCCCTGGGCATCTACCTGCCCATGACCGTCACCGTGCCCGTCAGCCTGGGCGCCCTGCTGGCCTATATCGTCGACCGCGTGCTGGCCCAGCGGGCCAAGGCGGCCGGTGTACCCTTCGCGAAGTTCGCCGACGTGCCTCAGCGCCGCGCCATGCTGCTGGCCTCGGGCATGATCGTGGGTGAAAGCTTGTTCGGCGTGGCCCAGGCGGCCATCATCTCGCTGACCGGCAACCAGGAACCGCTGGCGGTCATGGGCGACGGCTTCGCTGGGGCGGCCGAATGGCTGGGCGGCGCCGTCTTCCTGGTGGCCTGCCTGTGGAGCGTCCGCTGGGTGCTGGCCGAACGGAAGTAACCGGCACCCAATATCAAGTGGGGCGAAAAGCCTCATCCCGAAAGGGTTAGAAAGGGGGTCCCATTGGGGCCCCCTTTTTCTATCCATAGTTCCTACCGCTACTGGCGGACGCCGGGTTCGGACCGGAAATAGAGTAGCATGGGGGTCGGATCGATTGATCAAGGAGGGCCGGGAATGGTCGTCCCCACCCCAGTTGCGGCCGTTGGCGCCGCCCCGTCGCAGGAATGGATATTCCTGAACCGCTTCGCTTACGGCCCCCGGCCCGGCGACGCCCAGGCCCTGAAGCAGCAGGGCATTTCCCACTGGCTGGATGAGCAGTTGCGCCTGGCCGCCGCCGGCACCGGCCCGGGGCCGGAATGCCAGCAGAAGCTGGACAGCGCGGTCATGCGCATCAAGTACGACGCCGGCGAAGGATGGGCCGCGCTGGATGAGATGCGCCCGCTGCGCACCCTGGACCAGCCGGTGGACGCGCTGTGGTCGCTGAACCAGCCGGATCGCAAGCTGCCTTATCAGGAACGGGTGCGTCCGCGTCTGGATTTGGCGGCGGCCACCGTCATCCGCGCCGTCTACGACCCGGCCCAGCTGCGTCAGGTCATGACGCTGTTCTGGCATGACCATTTCTCCGTCAACGCGGCCGATAGCTACACAGCCCCGGCGCTGCCCGCCTACGACGCGGCCCTCCGCGCCCACGCCCTGGGCAATTTCCGCGATCTGCTTGAGGCGGTGGCGACCAGCCCCGCCATGCTGATCTACCTGAACAACCGGTCCTCGCGCGGCGGGGCGGCCAACGAGAACTACGCCCGCGAGCTGTTCGAGCTGCATACCTTGGGGCGCGACGCCTACCTGAACACCCAGTATGACCGCTGGCGCGATGTGCCCGGCGCGCTGAAGGGCGCGCCGGAAGGCTATATCGACCAGGACGTCTATGAGGCCAGCCGCGCCTTCACCGGGTGGAGCATCCAGAGCGGCCAGGATCTGGGCGGCTACAAGGCGCCCAACGACGGTCGCTTCACCTACATCGAATCCTGGCACGACAATTACCAGAAGCGTGTGCTGGCAGCGGAATTCGACAGCTACCAGCCGCCGCAGAACGACGGGCACAAGGTGCTGGATCTGGTGGCCAACCATCCCGCCACCGCCCAGTTCATCTGCACTAAGATGGTGCGGTCCCTGCTGGGCGGGGAACCGTCGCCGGAGCTGGTCAGGGCCGCCGCCGCGACCTGGCTGGACAACCGCCAGCGCCCCGACCAGATCGCTCGGGTGGTGCGGCTGATCGCCCTGTCGCCCCAGGCCACGGCCAATTGGGGCGCCCGGCCCAAGCGGCCGCTGGAGCTGGTGGCCAGCTTCGCGCGCGCCACCGGCATCCCCGTCACCGCCAGCGAGCCGCTGGTGGGCACCATGGATAGCGCCGGGCAGAAGCTGTACGCCTGGCCCAGCCCCGACGGGCATCCCGTGGCGGACGATTATTGGCTGGGCGCGCAGAACATGCGGGCGCGCTGGAACCTGGCGCTGGGCCTGGCGGAGGGGTGGTGGATGCCCCCCGGCCTGTCCGCCACGGCCCAGATGGGGCCGGCCGCCGCCCACAGCGGCCAGGCGGTGGCCTTCTGGTCCGACCGTTTGCTGGGCAGCCCCACGGCCATCGATGCCGCAGCACTGCTGGGCGGCCTGTCCCTGACCGCCGACGCGCCGCCCATGGTGGACAATAAAACCGGCGAATTCGCCAACCGCCGCCTGGCCGCCTATGTGGCCATGAGCCCCGCGTTCCAGCTGCGCTGAGCGGGAGGAGGAGACCATCATGGCGTTCAATCGACGCGAGATATTGAAGACCCTGGCCGCCGCCGGCGCCCTCACCACCGTGCCCGGCCTGGGGCAGTTGGCCTTCGCCGCGCCCGGTGGCGCAACCAACGGCGCGCAAGGCGCGAACGGCAAAATCCTGGTCGTGCTGTTCTTCCGCGGCGGCATGGACGTGCTGAATTTCATCGGCCCGGCCAATGACGCGGTCTACATCGACGCGCGGCCGGCCGACCTGCGGCTGCTGGACAGCGGCGACAAGGCCGGCATCGCGATGGACAGCGACCTGGCGCAGGGTGTGGATTTCCGTCTGCATCCCGAAGCCGCCGCTCTGCATGAAATCTACCGCCAGGGCGACCTGGCCATCGTCCACGCCACCGGCCTGTCCAACGCCACCCGCAGCCATTTCGAGGCGCAGGAACTGATGGAGCGCGGCCTGGCGGAGGAGCCCAAGGGCAACGGCGTCCTGGGCACGGAGGGTGGCTGGGTCGCCCGCCTGCTGCGCCAGATGGGAAGCAATGGCGAGCTGGTGGCGGTCAGCACCGCCGGCGGCGTGCCCAAGCTGCTGCAAGGCTATCCCGAAGCCCTGTCCATTCCCGACCTGCGCGGCGGCTTCGGCCTGCCCGGGGGGCCAAGCACCCAGGCGGTGCTGGAGCGGTTATACCCGGCCGGCGGCCAAGCGGCGTCCTTCAATCCCAATGTCGCGCGCGGTGGCCGGGTGGCGCTGGACGCCGCCCTGCGCCTGAACGCCGCCCTACCCAAGGGGCCGGATGGCAAGGTCCTGGCCTACCAGCCGGAGCATGGCGGCGCCTTCGACGGCGACGTCGGCCGCTCGCTGGAGACGGTGGCCCGCCTGATCCGCATGGACGCCGGCCTGAAGGTCGCCTGCGTCGACATGGGCGGCTGGGACACGCATGAGGGCCAGGCCGGCCGATTCAAGAGCCTGGTCCATCAGCTGTCGGGCTCGCTGAGCACCTTCTGGAATGACCTGTCGGCCTATCACGACCGCATCACCCTGGTGACGGTCAGCGAGTTCGGCCGCCGCCTGCGGGCCAACCGCAGCGGCGGCACCGACCACGGCCATGGTTCGCTGATGATGGTGCTGGGCGGGGGCGTGGCGGGCGGCCGCCTGCTGGGCCGCTGGCCGGGCTTGCAGCCGCAGGACTTGGACGAGCGCGTGGACCTGGCCGTCACCACCGACTATCGCGACGTGCTGGCCAGCGTGCTGAAGCATCGCATGGGCGTTGGCCAGGTGGACGCCGTCTTCCCCGGCTTCCACCCGGGCAGCGGCGATCCGGCCCTGTTCCGGGCGTAGTTCGGGCCTACAGCGGCGTGGGCACCTTCTCACGCCGCTGGTACCCGGATTTCCATTACCGCGCCAGCACGTGCGCGGCCCGCTTGGTGGTGGTGACAGCCTCGCCAACGTGGCCGATGGCTGCGGCGATGCCGCCGAGGTTGTTGGTGACCGTCTCCACCGCCACCGCCGTGCGCTGCATGTTGGAGGACATGTCACGGGTCACGGCACTCTGCTCCTCCACAGCGCTGGCGGTGGAGGTCACATATTCCCGCACCGTGCCGATGGATTGGCGGATGGTGCTCAAGGCACCCACGACTTCACCGGAAACGGCCTGCATCCCCTCGATCTCATCGGAGATCTGCTGGGTGGCATTGGCGGACTGGGTGGCCAAGTTCTTCACTTCCGTCGCCACCACGGCAAAGCCCTTGCCGGCGTCGCCAGCTCGCGCGGCCTCGATGGTCGCGTTCAGGGCCAGCAGGTTGATCTGTCCGGCGATACCGCGGATGACCTCAACCACCCCTTCCATGGAGCGCGCCACTTCAGCCAACCGCTGGGTGGAGGCATCGGCCTTATCGGCCAAGTTGGCGGCGCTCTCGGCCGCCGTCCGCGATTGCGCCATGCTCTGCGAAATCTCGCGGATGGACGCCGCCAGTTCCTCGGCGCTGGACGCCATCATCTGAACGGCGCCAGAGGTTTCGCCAGCGGCGGTCAGGGCGTCACCCGACTGCCGCGTGGTCTGGTCCATGGCGTGGTCGATCTCCCCGAAGTTCTTGTCGATCAAGACCTTCAGGTCGGCCAGCATCTGCACCTGGCGGGTGATGTCGGTGGCGTACTTCACCACCTTGAACGGCCGGCCGTTCAGATCGAAGATGGGGTTGTACGACGCCTCGATCCAGACCTCGCGCCCGCCCTTGCCCAGGCGGCGGAACTGGGCCGCCTTGTATTCACCCCGGCGCAGCGCATCCCAGAAAGCGCGGTAATCGGCGCTGTCGCGGTAGGCGGTGTCCACGAACATGGCGTGCGGCTTGCCCTGCACCTCGGCCAGCGTATAGCCCAAGGTGCCCAGGAAACCGTCGTTGGCGGTCAGCACGGTGCCGTCCATGGTGAATTCGATCACCGCCTGCGACTTGCGAATGGCGTCCATCTGGCCCCGCAGGTCGGCGTATTCCATCTTTTGCGCCGTGACGTCGGTCGCGTACTTCACCACCTTCAGCGGCCGGCCCTTGGTGTCGAGAATGGGGTTGTAGGAGGCCTCGATCCAGACCTCCTTGCCACCCTTGCCGATGCGCTTGAACTGCGCCGCCTGGTATTCCCCGCGCCGCAGCGCCTCCCAAAAAGTCTTATAGGCGGCGCCGTTCCGCTCCGCCTCTTCCACGAACATGCCGTGGGATTTTCCCTGGATCTCCGCCAGGGTATAGCCCATGGCCTTCAGGAAGTTCCTGTTAGCGATCAGCACAGTGCCATCCATGGCGAACTCGATCACCGCCTGGGACCGGTCCAGGGCCGTCAGGGTGGCCGCCATCACGCGGAACTGCTTAAGGAAACCCGCCAACATCATTTCAACACTCCAAAAAAAGATCCAAGATTCCAGATCGGCCGCAATGGCGGATTCGCAATATTCCGAAAAGGCGCGGTTGCCGGAGCCAATGCCTGGAATGCGTCGAGGATTGGATATTTCATGAAGTATGACAAAAACCTTGCCGGCTTATTAATGTTCGCACACCGTTAACATCACCAACGGGATATATACGCGAAAGGTTAGGTGGACACCCAAGCCTTGGGCGACGCGGCGGAGGGTAGGTTCAGGCACAGGACCAGCCGTGCCTGGCCGGTGCCGGCGATGGGGGGAGAGCGGTGAACGACGCCCTCGCCACATGTTTCGCCACTGCCCTTGAACAGCGCCACGGCATGGCGTGGCATCTCATACAACGGCCCCCGGTATCGCCGCTGCTCCGCCAGCGCGCGGGCGGCATCGATGGGTGCCACCACCTGGGTGCCCGGGCCCCGATAGGTGGTGATCAGGCGCAGCCGCACATGGTCGCGGTGGAATTTCCAACAGGCGTCGCCCTCCACCACTTCCAGCCGCAGGTCCACCCACTCCCCGCCCGCCACGTCCAGGAAGCGGCGGCTGAGATCCACGATGTCGGCGGCCAGCCCCAACGGCGCACCGGTCCCGTCCAGCAGTGGCGCCAGGGCGGTATCCACGTCACCGAGGCGTGCCAGGAAACGGCCTCGGGGCAGGCGGCCCGCCGGCAGGGCGTCCAGCCAAGGGTCCAGCGCCGCGCCGGGGAACCGGTCCCGCCGCCACAGCGCCAATCCCACCGCCGGATCCGAGACACGGCCCAGCACGGCGGGGTTGGCATCTTCGACAATGCCGGCGCCGGTCATTGCCGCGTCCGCCCGGCCACCAGGTCGTCCCCCGCCACATCGCCGCCGACATGGGCCGCCAGGGTGGCCAGCACATCGGCCACCCCTTCCGCCCCATAGACGGCGATCAGCCGGGGCAGCAGTTCCACCAGGCCGGCGGCCAAGGCGCTGTGCGCCGGGATGCCCGCCGCCTCGCATCGCGATAGCGCGCCCTGGAAGGTAAGTAGGGCTTCGGCGAAGCGGGGCGGCACCACGCCGGGGGGCAGTCCAAGGGCGGCGGTGAGGGTGGACATCGGGCTCGGGCTCCGGCATTGGAAGGGATATTTAGAAATGTAACGTTATAACATTACATTTCAAAGGAAGAATGCCGTCGCCCCTTGGCCGTCACCAGCAGGGCCAGGGCCACCAGGCCGCCCGCCACCAGGAAGGTGACGCGCATGCCGGCGGCGGCTGCGTCCGCCGGGGCGGTGGTAATGTCGGGCACGCCGGAGGCCACGGCGAACACCGCCCCCAGGGCCGAGGCGCCGGTGATCAGGCCCAGGTTGCGGGCCAGGTTCAGGATGCCGGAGACGACACCCCGCCGGTCGGGTGGAACACCCGACATGACGGCGGTGTTGTTGGCCGCCTGGAACAGGGCATATCCGGCGGTCAGCACGGCGATGGACCCGACATAAGCGGCAACACCACAGGTGGGCCCCTGCGGACCCAGCCCCGCCAACGCCATCAGCACCGCCCCCGCCACCATGGCGGCCAAACCGGCGACACTCACGCGCGCCGCGCCGAAGCGATCGACCAGCCGGCCCGCCGGCACGCCGGCCAGGGCGGACATCAGGGGACCGGCCGACATCACCAGCCCTACCCCGGCGGGGCTCAGGCCCACGGCGCGGACCAGGTAGAACGGCCCCACCACGAAGGTGGTCGCCATCACCGTCGCCACGGCGCCACTGCCCGCCAGGCCGGGCCCCACCACCGGGTCGCGCAGCAGGCCCAGGCGCACCAGGGGCGAGGCCACTCGCGCCTCCACCAGCGCGAACAGCCCGGCGCCCGCGACCGCCGCCGCCAGCAGCGCCAGGTTCAGCACGCCCCAGTGCCCCCGTCCTAACGTCATGGCCAGAGCATACAGCGCCAGGGTGCCGCCCAGCAGCACCGTGCCGGCAGCATCGAAGCGGGGCCGGTCCGAAGATGATGACATCCTATCCGCCGGCTCTCTGTCCGCCGGCCCCCTATCCGCCGGCAGGGCCCGCCAGGCCAGCAGCAGGGCCAGACCACCCAGCGGCAGGTTGACCAGAAAGATGGCCCGCCAGCCCCAGGCGGCGATCAGCGCGCCGCCCAGGGACGGGCCCAGCGCGGTGCCCAGGGCCGACATGGTGCCCATCAAGCCCATGGCGCGGCCGATGCGATCCTTGGGTACCGTTCCGCCGACGAAGGCCAGGGCCAGCGCCGTCATGGCCGATGCACCCAGCCCCTGCGCCGCCCGGGCGGCGACCAGGACACCCAGGCCGGGCGCCAGCCCACAGAACGCCGAGGCGCCGGTGAACAGGGCCAGGCCGGCCAGCAACAGGCGGCGGCGACCCGTCAGGTCCCCTAGCCACCCGACGCTGACGATCAGAGTGGTCATGGCCAGCAGATAGGCCAGGACCACCCATTGCACCTGCTGGAAAGGCGCCCCCAGGGCCCGCGCCAGGGTGGGCAGGGCCACGTTGGCCACGCTGGTGCCCAGGGAAGACAACAGCACGCACAGCGACAGCGCGGCCAGGACCCACCGGGTCCCCACCGGCGCCACCGTCACTGGTTGATCCATACTCATTGAGGCCATGTCACCCTCCGCTCATTGGTTCGGGCGGACGGTAGCCGGCAGGGTGACATGGCGGAATGCGCACGGATTGCAGCATATTCGTGCACGCCACGCGCTATGTCGCGTCGCGCCGCATGTTAGGATACGTCATGGCCACCCTGCCCGACTTGAACCTGCTGATCACCCTGGACGTGCTGCTGAGCGAGGGCAGCGTGGCCAAGGCCGCGCGCCGCCTGCGGCTCAGCCCCTCGGCCATGAGCCGGGCGCTGGCCCGTCTGCGGGAGGTGACGGGCGATCCGCTGCTGGTGCGGGCGGGCCGGGGCCTGGTGCCGACGCCACATGCCCTGGACTTGCGCGAGCGGGTGGCCCCCCTGGTGCGGGAGGCGGAGGCCGTGCTGCGCCCGGCGGAGGGGCTGGATCTGGCGCGCCTCACCCGTACCTTCACCCTGCGCACACGGGAAGGATTCGTGGAAAGCTTCGGCGTCGCGCTCGTCACCCGGGTGGCGCGGGAGGCGCCGGGCGTGCGCCTGCGCTTCGCGCCCAAGCCGGACAAAGGCAGCACGCCGCTGCGCGACGGCGCCGTAGATCTGGAAACCGGGGTGGTGGGCGACGGCATGGGGCCGGAGGTCCGCGCACAGGCGCTGTTCCGCGACCGCTTCGTCGGCGTGGCGCGGGCCGGGCATCCCTTGAGCCTAGGTACCCTCACCCCCGTCCGCTTCGCCGCCGCCCGCCACATCGCCGTGGCCCGCCGCGACCATGACCCGGACCGCCGCCATGCCCCGGTGGACGCGGCGCTGGAACCGCTGGGCCTCGCCCGCGACGTGGCCGTCATCGTCGGTGACTTCTCCGCCGCATTGACCCTGGCCCGCGCCACCGACCTGGTGGCGACGGTGCCGGAGCGGCATACCCTGACCTTGCGCGAGGGCCTGTTCAGCTTCGCCCTGCCGGTCGATGTGCCGGAAATCACCGTGTCGTTGCTCTGGCACCCCCGCCTGGACGCCGACCCCGCCCACCGCTGGCTGCGCGGCTGCGTGCGCGAGGTCTGCGGGGAAACTAGACCTCCAACCTGAATCCCACTTCCATCACCTGTTCCGGCGGCAGGTGAAAGTAATCCGACGCCCGCAGGCCTAGGCGCTGCATCAGGTGATAGGCGGTCCAGATGGGGCCGGAGAGGGCGGGGTTCCGCTCGGCGCGGATCAGCCGCTCATGCGAGATGTAGTAGGTCACCTCCTCCCGGCAGAAGGCCAGGCCCAGGCGGGCCAAGCCGCGCATGACCGTGGGCACGTCGGGCTTCTGCATGAAGCCGATGCGCACCGTCACCCGCCAGAAGCCATTGCCCACCTGTTCCACCGACAGGCGCTCACCGGCCGGCACGCGGGGCCGCTTGGTCGGCACCAGGGTCAGCAGGATGACGTGCTCATGCAGCACCCGGTTGTGGGTGACGTGATGCACCAGCATGGGCGACACCCGGTCGGCCGTGCGGGTCACGAACACCGCCGTGCCGGGCAGGCGGTGCACCACCGTCTCCTCCACCTGGCGCATGAAGTCGGCGAAGGTGGTGCCGCCCTCGCTCAGCTTGATCTGCACGATGGCGGTGCCCTTGCGCCAGGCGACCATGAGGAAGGCGATGAAGCCGCCGATGGCCAGCGGCAGCCAGCCGCCCTCCAGCAGCTTGGTGCTGTTGGCCACCAGAAAGGCCAGGTCCACGGCGGCGAAGAAGCCCATCATCAGGTTGGTGGGGATGGCCGGCCAGTTCCACAGCTCGCGCATCACCCGGCGCAGCAGGATGGTGGTGATCAGCATGGTGGCCGACACGGCGATGCCGTAGGCGGCGGCCAGCGCCTCGGAATGGCGGAAGCCCAGCACGATCATCAGGGTCGCGATCATCAGCAGCCAGTTGACCACGCCGACGTAGATCTGGCCGTAGGACTTGCGCGAGGTGGGGGAGATGGACATGCGCGGCAGCAGGCGCAGGGTGATGGCCTGCCGCGTCATGGAGAAGACGCCGGAGATCAGCGCCTGGCTGGCGATGACCGTGGCCATGGTCGCCAGCATGACCAGGGGCACCAGCGCCCAGTCCGGCGCCAGGCGATAGAAGGGATTGTCCACCGCCTCGGGCTTGCCCAGCAGCAGGGCGCCCTGGCCCAGGTAATTCAGGATCAGGGCGGGGAAGACGACCACGAACCAGGCCCGGCGGATGGCGCCGGCGCCGAAGTGGCCCATGTCGGCGTACAAGGCCTCCGCCCCCGTCAGCGCCAGGAAGACGGCGCCGAACACGGCGAAGGCCACGCCCGGCGCATGCACCAGCAGGTGTTCGGCCGACAGCGGATTGAAGGCCATGAGGATGTCCGGCCGCTGCACGACATGGCTGAGGCCGGCCAGGGCCAGCACGCCGAACCATAGCGCCATGATGGGACCGAACAGGCGGCCGATGGCGCCGGTGCCGCGGTACTGGATGGCGAACAGGGCCACCAGCACTGCCACGGTCAGGGGCAGGACGAAAGCGCCCAGGTGGCTGTCGGCCACGACCAGTCCTTCCATGGCCGACAGGACGGAAATGGCGGGGGTGATGGCGCCGTCGCCGAACAGCAGGGCCGCGCCGCAGATGCCCAGGAACACCACCATCGGCACCATCTCCCTGGCGCTGGGCGGATGTACCAGGGACAGGAGCGAGAGGATGCCGCCCTCGCCGTCATTGTCGGCGCGCAGCACCAGGGCCACGTACTTCACCGCCACGATCAGGATCAGCGCCCAGATGATCAGGCTGACCACCCCCAACACATCGCCCTCGCTGGGCAGGCGGCCGTGATGGGTGACGGCGCCCAGCGCCGTTTGCATGGCATAGAGGGGGGAGGTGCCGATGTCGCCGAAAACCACGCCCAGCGCCCCCAGCATCAGCATGCCACGGCTGCCGTGGACATGGCCGTGGCCGTGCTGTTCATGCAGGCCATCGGTCGCTGGGGCGGCCGCGCCCTCATCCTTCGCCATCGATTCCGCGTTGCTCATCCGTCCGGTCCCCGCCCCAATCCCCGCAAAGGGTCGCCTACCCTAGATAAGCCGCCCTGCCCGACCTTCTACCGTTGGGGCGGTCGGGGCGGCAATGCGGCGAATGGGGCTTCAAAAACCGGACGCCGGATCAGGATGCCTTCCTGGCCTCAATGGGCTTTAATCAGGGGGCAGGCCCCCTTGTCCTGGGCCTGGTAGGCCTCCTCCCCCGGAATGGTGCGCAGCAGCTTGTAATAATTCCAGGGCTTCTTGCTCTCCTCGGGCTTCTTCACCTCGAACAGGTACATGTCGTGCACCATGGTGCCGTCTTCGCGCACCGTGCCCTTGGCGAACATGTCGTCCACCGGCAGTTCCCGCATCTTGGCCGCCACCGCCTTGGCGTCGGTGGTGCCCGCCGCCTTGACCGCCTTCAGGTAATGCAGGACCGAGGAATAGGTTCCGGCCTGGATCATGTTGGGCATGCGCTTGGTCTTTTGGAAATAGCGCTCCGCCCATTGCCGGCTGGCATCGTCACGATCCCAGTAGAAGGCCTCGGTCAGCACCAGGCCCTGCGCCGTCTTCAGGCCCAGGGCGTGCACGTCGCTGAGGGTGAACAGCAGGCCGGCCAGCTTCTGCCCGCCCTTGGTGATGCCGAATTCCGCCGCCTGCTTGATGGCGTTGGTGGTGTCGGTGCCGGCGTTGGCCAGGCCGATGACCTGGGCCTTGGACGCCTGCGCCTGCAACAGGAAGGACGAGAAGTCGCTGTTCTGGAAGGGCGCGTTGAGCGCCCCCACCACCGTGCCGCCCTTCGCCGTCACGAAGTCGGTGGTGTCCTTTTCCAGCTGGTGCCCGAAGGCGTAGTCGGCGGTGATGAAGAACCAGGACTTGCCCCCCGATTCCACCAGCGCCCCGCCCGTGCCGCGCGCCAGGGCATAGGTGTCGTAGGCCCAATGGAAGCCGGTGGGCGAGCAGGCCTCATTGGTGAGCTTGGAGGTCGCCGCCCCCACCACAATGTCGATCTTGCCCTTGGCCTTGGCCAGGTCCTGCACCGCCAGGGCGACGGAAGAGGTGGTGAGCTCGCCGATCATGTCGACGGCATCGGCATCGAACCACTGGCGGGCGATGGCGACGCCGGTGTCCGGCTTGTTCTGATGGTCGGCGCTGAGCAGCACGATCTTGCGCCCCAGCACGCTGCCGCCGAAATCGTCGATGGCCATTTGCGCCGCCACGACCGAACCGCGCCCGCCGAAATCGGCATAGGTGCCGGACTGGTCGTTCAGGATGCCGATGCGCACCGGCTTTGTCGTGTCCGCCTCGGCGGCCGCCCGCGCCGCGCCCAGCGGCATCAGGCTCAACGCCGCCCCGAGCATCGCGCCGAGGATCACGGGGCCGCGCCGTGTCAGAGTTCCGCTCATCCGCTTCCTCCCGATATCGTTATGGTCGACGCCCGACCCTGCCGATCCCGGCGCCGCTGCCCACCACTATGCCGCATCCCGGACGATCCGGGAATGCAACACCTTGAAATATCTTGTTGCCCTGGGCCTAATGACCGCGGGAGACCAAAGACCCGGCGGACACTGCCGGCCAGGATGCGCGACAGGGCAGGCCCGATGACCGACCCCGCAATGACGGACCCCCCAGTGGTGGATCCGATACCGGACGTGGTCCTGGAGACACGGGGACTGACCAAGTCCTTCCAGGGTTTCACCGCCGTGCGCGACCTGGACTTCACCGTGCGCCGGGGGACCATCCATGCCCTGATCGGCCCCAACGGCGCCGGCAAGACCACCGTGTTCAACCTGCTGACCAAGTTCCTGGCGCCGACATCCGGCCACATCCTGCATGACGGCGCGGACATCACCGGCGCCAGCCCGGCCGCCATCGCCCGGCGGGGCATAGGCCGCTCCTTCCAGATCTCCGCCACCTTCCCCCACCTGTCGGCGCTGGAGAACGTGCGCGTGGCGCTGCAGCGGCGCACGCCCGGCCGTTTCCATTTCTGGCGGACGGAATCCACACTGGCCGCGCTGAACGACCAGGCAGTGTCCCTGCTGGCCGAGGTCGGGCTGGAAGCGCGCGCCCAAGAACCGGCCGGCACCCTGCCCTACGGCGCCAAGAAGGCGCTGGAGATCGCCACCACGCTGGCGCTGGACCCCGACGTGCTGCTGCTGGACGAGCCGCTGGCCGGCATGGGGCGGGAGGACGTGGACCGCACCGCCGCCCTGATCCGCCGCGCGGCGCAAAGGGAAAACGGCCAGCGGACGGTGGTGATGGTGGAACACAACCTGGGCGTGGTCGCCGACCTGTCGGATCGCATCACCGTGCTGCAGCGGGGGGAGATCCTGGCCGAGGGCAGCTACGCCGACATCGCCGCCGACCGCGCCGTGCGCGAGGCCTACATGGGGACCGGGCATGCCTGAGGCGGTGCTGTCGGTCAACGGCCTGGACGGCCATTACGGCGACAGCCATGTGTTGCACGGCGTGAACTTCAGCATCCGGGCGGGCGAGGTCGTGACCCTGGTCGGCCGCAATGGTGCGGGCAAGACCAGCACCCTGCGCGCCATCATGGGCCTGCTGCCCCGCCGTAGCGGCTCCATCGCATTGAGAGGTCGGCAGTTGATCGGCCTGCCGCCACACCGCATCGCCCGCGCCGGCATCGGCTACGTCCCCGACGACCGGGGCATCTTCGCCAGCCTGTCGGTGGCGGAGAACCTAGCCCTGCCACCGCGCGCGCAGGCGGGCGCCTTGAGCGATGGTGAGATCGACGCCCTGTTCCCCCGCCTGAAGGAGCGGCGCGCCAGCCCCGGCACCAAACTGTCGGGCGGGGAGCAGCAGATGCTGGCCATCGCCCGCGCCCTTCGCACCGGGGCCCGCCTGCTGCTGCTGGACGAACCGACGGAGGGCCTGGCCCCCGTCATTGTGCAGCAGATCGGCGCGATCCTTCGCGATCTGAAGAGCCGGGGATACACAGTGCTGCTGGTGGAGCAGAACGTGCATTTCGCGGCATCCGTGGCCGACCGCCACATCGTCATGGAAAACGGCCGGGTGGTGGACAGTCTTGACAACGCCGAGCTGGCCGCCGACCCCGGCCGGCTGGACCGCTTCCTGGGGGTGTGAGATGTCCGTTCAGGTTCTGTCGGGACAGCTGCTGCTGGGCCTCATCAACGGCGCCTTCTACGCCCTGCTGAGCCTGGGCCTGGCCGTCATCTTCGGCGTGCTGGGCATCATCAATTTCGCCCATGGCGCCTTCTACATGGTGGGCGCCTTCGCCGCCTGGGGCTTGGCGACCTACCTGGACGTCGGCTACTGGCCGGCCCTGGTGCTGGTGCCCCTGGCGATGGGGCTGCTGGGCATGGGGGTGGAGCGGCTGATGCTGAAGCGCCTGGCCGGCCTGGATCCGCTGTACGGCCTGCTGGCCACCTTCGGCCTGGCTCTGGTGCTGGAAGGCACCTTCCGGCAGGTCTACGGGTCCTCCGGTCAGCCTTATCCCGTGCCGGAGGCGCTGCAGGGGGGCGTCAACCTGGGCTTCATGTTCCTGCCGCTCTATCGCGGCTGGGTGGTCGCGGCCTCCATCGTCGTCTGCCTGGCCACCTGGCTGGCCATTGAGCGCACCGCCCTGGGCGCCCGCCTGCGCGCGGTCACGGAACGGCCGGACGTCGCCCAGGCCCTGGGCCTGAACGTACCGCTGCTGGTCACCGTCACCTTCGGCGTGGCGGTGGCGCTGGCGGCCTTCGCTGGGGTCATGGCCGCCCCCGTCTACCAGGCCAACCCCCTGATGGGCAGCAACCTGATCATCGTCGTCTTCGCCGTGGTGGTCATCGGCGGCATGGGGTCCCTGTCCGGCGCCATCCTCAGCGGCTATGGCCTGGGCCTGGCCGAGGGCATGACCAAGGTGTTCTATCCCCCTGCCGCCAACATCGTGGTGTTCGTCATCATGGCGGTGGTGCTGATGGTCCGCCCCGCCGGGCTGTTCGGGCGGGCCAGCTGATGCGCCTCCCTCCCCTCGCCCTCCTGGCCCTGGCCGCCCTGGCCCTGCTGTTGGCCGCCCCTTGGGTGATCTACCCCGCCTTCCTGATGAAGGCGCTGTGCTTCGCCCTATTCGCCGCCGCCTTCAACCTGCTGCTGGGCTACGCCGGCCTGCTGTCCTTCGGGCATGCCGCCTTCTTCGGCGGGGCGGCCTATGTCACCGCCCATGCCGCCAAGGTGTGGGGCTGGCCGCCGGAACTGGCCATCCTCGGTGGCACGCTGGCGGCCGCCCTGCTGGGCCTGGCCATGGGTGCGCTGGCCATCCGCCGCCAGGGCATCTATTTCGCCATGACCACGCTGGCGCTGGCGCAGATGCTGTTCTTCCTGTTCCTGCAAGCCCCCTTCACCGGCGGTGAGGACGGCATCCAGGGTGTCCCCCAGGGCCGCCTGTTGGGCCTGATCGACCTTGGCCAGCCCACCAGCGCCTATTACGCCGTGCTGGCCATCGCGGCCCTGGGCCACCTGGCGCTTTACCGCATCATTCATTCGCCCTTCGGCCAGGTGCTGAAGGCGGTGCGCGACAACGAGGCCCGCGCCCGGTCGCTGGGCTATGAGGTCGACCGCTACAAGCTGACGGCCTTCGTGCTGTCGGCCACGCTGGCGGGCCTGGCCGGCGGCACCAAGGCCCTGGTCTTCCAGATCGCCACGCTGGCCGACGTACAGTGGCAGATGTCGGGCGAGGTGGTGCTGATGACCCTGCTGGGCGGCATCGGCACCGTGGCCGGCCCCGCCGTGGGCGCCTTCCTGTCCGTGGGCCTGGAAAGCGCTCTGGCCACCAGCGGCCTGCCCGTCGCCGCCGTGATCGGCGCCGTCTTCATCGCCTGCGTGCTGGTCTTCCGCCGGGGCCTGGTGGGGGAGATCGGGGCGCGGCTGAAGATCAGGATTTGACCCCCTCTCGCAGATGCACCCCGAAGCCGGTTGCGCCCTCACTGAGCCCCTCCCGCAGTTCCATGCTGGGGATCCGGTAGTCCCCACCGTTCTGCTGCCGATAGGGGATGGGAGCCGTCTGCTCCAAGGTGCGCAGGCGTTCCCGCAGACGCTCGGCCTCGCGCTCGAAGCCCGCCGCGTCCAGCCGATCCGCCTGGTACAGGACGAAGGGCGGCAGGACGGCGTAGCCGGGGTAGTAGAGGATGCCATGGTGGATGGGGAACAGCAGGTCGTCGATGGGGCCGTTGATCCCGCGCGGGCCGTAGTGCGGTGCCCAGCCGCCGGCGGTGGTGATGACCATGGCGCGCCTGCCCTGGAAGACGCCCTCGCCATAGCGGTCGCCCCAGCGACGGTCGCTGTGTTCGCCCACGCCATAGGCGAAACCGTAGGCGAACACGCGATCAACCCAGCCCTTCAGGATGGCCGGCATGGTGAACCACCAGAGGGGGAACTGCAGGATCAGCATGTCGGCCCAGCGCAGCTTTTCCTGCTCCGCCAGCACGTCGGCCGTCAACCGGCCGGCGGCATAACCATCACGCGACGCCAGCACCGGCACCAGGCGATCCTCAGGCTTAAGGTCGGGGAAGTCGGCGTGGTCGACCACGGCCTTCCACCCCATGGCGTGGAGGTCGGATACCTGGACCGTGTGGCCCTGGGCCTCGAGTTCGGCCACCGCGACGTCACGCAACGCGCCGTTCAGGGATCGGGGATCGGGATGGGCGAAGACGATGAGGACGTTCATTTGGGTCAGTGCTCCGGATTAGCGAACCGACGCCTCAGGTAGACCTGATCCCATCCATGCGCTACAGATAGGCAATGCATAAGATCTTGCCGAATTATGGATAAGTCCGGCGTCACGCTAGAGCGCATGCGCACTTTCGTCCGCGTGGCGGAGCGGGGCAATTTGTCGGCCGTGGCCCGCGAACTGGGCGTGGGCCAGTCCACCGTCACCCGCCAGCTGCGCGAGCTGGAAGAGGCGGTGGGCGTGCCCCTCTTGAGCCGCACCACCCGGCGCGTCACACCGACGGAGGAAGGCGCGCGCTATCACGCCCAGTGCGCCCAGATCCTGCGACTGGTGGATCAGGCGTCGGATGAGGCGCGTGGTGGCCGGCAGGGCGCGGCCGGCACCATCCGCCTATCCTGCACGGCGGCCCTGGGCGTGCGCCATATCAGCCGCCTGCTGTTCGCCTTCCAGGATCGTCACCCGGACATCGGCATCGACCTGAACCTGACGGATGAGCGAGTAGATCTAGTGCGGGAAGGCGTGGACATCGCGCTGCGCCTCGGCCCACTGACCGACAGCACCCTGAAGCTGAAGCCCCTGGGCCGTTCACGCCGATCGCTGATGGCCTCGCCGGGCTATCTGGCGCGGCGGGGCCGGCCCACCCGGCCGCAGGACCTGGCAGGCCATGACATCGTCCGCATGTCCAACGTGTCCGGCAGCGATACCCTGGTGCTGCACGGACCCAATGGCGGCCTGACGGAGGTGCCGGCGGGCGGACGCTTCCGCGTCGACCATGGCCTGGGCGCGCGCGAGGCGCTGGCGGCCGGCCGGGGCATCGGCCCCACCCACCACTGGCTGGTGGATGACCTGCTGGCCGATGGCCGGGTGGAGATCGTCCTGCCCGGCCATAGTCCGCCGCCGGTGCCCTTCAACATGCTGATCGTGCCGGAACGGGCGGGCATCGCCCGCGTCCGCCTGCTGATCGACTTCCTGGCGGACGCCGTGCCGGGCATCCCGGGGATGGAGCATTAGCGCGCAGCCTTCACCAGCCTGGCCACCGCCGGCAGGATGGCGAACTCCAACTCGGCGCCAGGTTCAACCGCCTCCGCCAGCGCCTTGTCCGCCGCGGCGCGGTCGGCCAGGGGCTTGCCCGTGGCCACGGCATCGGCGGCGGCCAGCCCCGCCGCGGCCAGGCGGGTCAGCTTGGCCGCCGGCGCGGCCAGTTCCGCCAGCAACGGCGTAGCCTGGCGGTAGGGGGCCAGCAATGTCTCCGCCGTCTGCCACCGCTCCAGCAGGCCCCGCACCTGCGTCCGGGCGATGATGTCGCCGGGCTGGGCGATGAGACGGTCCACTGCCAGCCCAAACTCCCGCGCCACGGCGCTTTCCGCCGGGATCGCGTCCACCAGGCGGTTCAGGGGCGTGGACTGCACGGCGTCCGGCCGCTGGGTGGAGCGGTTATAGTCCTTCAGCGGCTCCACCGCCTGAGCCAGGGGCCACAGGGCGCCACCCCCCGCCGGCCCCGCCACCCGGGCCAGCATGGCCTCATTCGCCGCCCTGTGCCGCGAGCCGGCAAAGGCCAAGTCATCGGCCACACGGTCCAGACGCGCGTACATGGCCGGGACATCGGCCGTCATATCCTTGGGCGACCACAGCTTTTCCGCCACCACGGCGGCGCGGGGCCATAGGCGGATGTCCAGGTTCTCCGGTGACAGCCGCTCGCTCCAGGCGCAGGCCTCACCGCCCAGGATAAGGCCTTCCAACCCCGCCGGCAGGTTCTCCGGCATAGGATCGGCAGCGTAGTGGCGGCCGGCCGGCCAGCTCAAATCCAGATAATAGGGGGCGGACAGGATGCCGGCGTGGCCGGCCAGCGCCGCCTTCTTCAGCGATTCCGTATCCCGCCAGGACTGCACCACCACGTCCTTGGGCATGTCGCCGTCCATGATCTCATCCCAGCCGATGGCGTGTTTGCCGTGGCGGGCGACGATGGCCTGTACCTTGGTGGTGAACAGGGCCTGCAAGGCGGCGGTGTCCGTCAGGCCATGGGCCTTCATATAGGCCTGGACGGCAGGGCTGGCCTTCCACTGTTCGCCGTTCACCTCATCCCCGCCGATGTGGAAGTAAGGATCGGGGAACAACGCGGTCATTTCGCCAACGAGACGATCCAGGAACTGATAGGTGCTGTCGCGCGTCGGGTCCAGCGCGGGATCGAAGACGCCCCAGTGCCGCTCGATGGCGTAGGGGCCGGGCGCGCTGGCCAGTTCCGGATAACCCACCAGCCAGGCGGTGGTGTGCCCCGGCATGTCGAATTCCGGCACCACGCGGATGCCCCGGTCGGCGGCGTAGCGGATGACCTGGCGCACCTGGTCCTGGGTGTAGAAGTCGCCGTCCGACCCCAGCTGATGCAGCTTGGGGAAGACCTTGCTTTCCACGCGGAAGCCCTGGTTGTCGGCCAGATGCCAGTGCAGCACGTTCAGCTTCACCGCCTGCATCAGGTCGATGGTGCGTTCCACCGTGGCGATGGGCATGAAGTGGCGCGACACGTCCAACAGCAGGCCGCGCCAGGGGAAGCGCGGCTGGTCATGGATGGTGACCGCCGGTACGGCCCAGCCCTGGGGCCCGTTGGCCACCAGCTGGGCGAAGGTGGCGATGCCCCGGTTGATGCCGACGGATGTGGCGGCCGTGATGCTGGCGCCGGTTGGCGTCACCGTCAGGGTGTAGGCCTCATCCTCCTTGGGCGCCGGCACGGCGGCGCTGACGCCCGTGACGGTCAGCATCAGGGTCGCCTTCCCCCTCGCTGTCGGCGTGCCGGCCAGGAACTGCCCGGTCTTGGCGGCCAGGCGCTGGATCAGGGTGTGGGCCGCCGCGGTCAAGTGCGGATCGGCGGGCCCCGCCAACGCCACGGTGAAACCGCCATCCACCAGCAACTGCCCCGTGCCCGCGCTCATGGCCGCCGGCAGGGGCATGAGCGCCGCCGGCTGGGCGTACGCGGCGGAACCGACGCTGGCGGCCATCAGGGTCACGCCGGAGACAAGCAAGGCCTTCAATCGCATGGGTAAGCGTCCCTGAGGAAAGCGGAATCGTGGATGGGGGTGGGCCGTCAGCCCCGGGCCATGGCGTGGGTCAAGGCATCGGCCAGCGGGGCGGCGGGCCCCCCCAGCAGCAGGTGCAGGCGGCCGGAGCCGACCCGGGCCACACCGCGCAGGCCCAGGGACAGCAAGCGCCCCTCGTCCACGCCGGCGGCGTCGGCGACCCCCAGCAACAGGCGGGTGGCGCGGGCCTCCACCGCCTGGACGTTGCCCGTACCGCCCAGGGCCGCCAGCACGCCGGCGACATCCGGCAAGGGGGCCGGAGCGGTGGCCGGCGCCGGTTCCTCCACCGCAACGGCGACAGCAAGCGCGCCGCCCGCCGGCAGATGGGTCAGGGCCTTACGGATCTCGCCCGCCACCTGGTCGGCCACGGGGCCCAGCACCACCTGCAAGGCGGTGGCGTTGGGGCGGACCACGCCGCGGGAGCCCA
The DNA here is from genome assembly GCF_007828035.1 of Nitrospirillum amazonense. GTDB lineage: Bacteria > Pseudomonadota > Alphaproteobacteria > Azospirillales > Azospirillaceae > Nitrospirillum > Nitrospirillum amazonense. Next base: position 77,586 of record NZ_VITV01000015.1, read on the forward strand.
GGGCCGTCAGCGCCGTCTCATCCACCGCGCGGTTGTCGGCCAGCACCAGGCGCAGGCGGGTGGTGCAGGCGTCCACGGTACGGATGTTGCCGGCGCCGCCAAGGGCCACGACAAAGCCCCCGCCCCGACCCTGCTCGGCCAGCGCTTGGGTGGACACGACCGCCACCGGCGCATCTTCCCGTCCCAAGGTCTTGAGGTCGAAGCGGCGGATGACGAAGGCGAAGGCGGCGTAATAGACGGCGAAGTAGGCGGCACCCACGGGCAGCAGCAGCAGGGGCCGCGTCGCCTTGCCGAAATTGACGACGTAGTCGACCAGCCCGGCGGAGAAGGTGAAGCCCAGCTTCACCCCCAGCACGTCCATCACCACCATGGCCAGGCCAGTCAGCACGGCGTGCAAGGCGTAGAGGGGCGGGGCCACGAACATGAAGGTGAACTCGATGGGCTCGGTCACGCCGGTCAGGAAGGCGGTCAGCGCCATGGACAGCAGCATGCCGCCGATGGCCGCCCGCCGTTCGGGCTTGGCCGCGCGGTACATGGCCAGGCAGGCCGCCGGCAGGCCGAACATCATGACGGGGAAATAGCCGGCCATGAAGCCGCCGGCCGTGGGGTCGCCGGCGAAGAAGCGTTTCAGGTCGCCGGTCGCGCCCTGGTAATCGCCCAGGATGAACCAGGCGACATTGTTCAGGATGTGGTGCAGGCCGGTGATGATCAGCACCCGGTTCAGCAGGCCGTAGAGGAACAGGCCGACATCGCCGGCCGACAGCACGGCGCGGCTGAGCCCGTCCAGCCCGGCCTCCAGAACCGGCCAGCCGAAGCCGAAGATGAGCGCCAAGCCCAGCCCGGCGAAGCCGGTGGCGATGGGCACGAAGCGCCGGCCGCCGAAGAAGGACAGGAACTCCGGCAGCTTCAATTCGCTGTAGCGGTTGTAAAGGCCGCCGGCCAGCAGGCCGGACAGGATGCCGGCCGGCACGCCGATCTTGGCTACCGCCTTGATCTTGTAGCTGGTGGCGGCAGCGTCCAGCGCCGTTCCGGTGAGGCCGGCCACCACCTCGGGCGGCACACGCACCAGGGCCTGCGCCCCCTGCGTCGCCACCAGGAAGCCCACCACACCAGCCAGGCCGGCGGCGCCGTTGTTCTCCCGCGCCAGGCCCACCGCCACGCCGATGGCGAAGACCAGGCCCAGGTTGGTGAAGATGGCCTCGCCGGCGGCGGCGATGAAGGGGATGCCCAGCAGGTCGGGCTGCCCCAGGCGCAGCAGCAGGCCGGCCACCGGCAACACGGCGATTGGCAGCATGAGGGCGCGGCCCAGCTGCTGTATCAGGGCGAAGCGGTCGCGCATCAGGCGGCTCCCTCGGTGATGGCGACGGCGAGACCGGCGCGGGCCAGCAGGCTGCGCACGGCGGCGGCGGACTCCTGCGCCAGGGCCTCGGTGGCCAGCGCCACGCAGGCGGCCTTGTCCAGCGGGCGCAGGGCGGCCTTAATGTCCGGGATGGTGGGCGGGGTGGCCGACAGCTCCGTCACGCCCAGGCCCACAAGCAGGGGGGCGGCGGCGGGGTCGGAGGCCAGGGCGCCGCACACGCCCACCCAGCGGCCGTGCTTGGCCGCCCCCTCCGCCGTCTGGCGGATGAGGCGCAGCACGGCGGGGTGCAGGGCGTCCAGGCGGGCGGCCAGGTCGGGGTTGCCCCGGTCCATGGCCAGCACATACTGCGTCAGGTCGTTGGTGCCGATGGACAGGAAGTCGGCCTCGGTGGCCAGCTGGTCGGCGGTCACCGCCGCCGCCGGCGTTTCCACCATGACGCCCAGCTGCACCGGCGGGGCGTGGCCCAGGGCCTCACGCTCGTGGTCCAGCATGTCGCGCACGGCCCGCACCTCATCCAGGGTGGCGACCATGGGCACCATGATGCGGCATTGGCCCACCGGGCGGACGCGCAGGATGGCGCGCAACTGGGTGCGCAAAATCTCCGGCCGGCGCAGGCCGATGCGCACGCCGCGCAGGCCCAGGATGGGGTTCTCTTCCCGCGGCAGGGGCAGGTAGGGCAAGGGCTTGTCGCCGCCCACGTCCAGGGTGCGGATGATCAGCGGCCGGCCGGCCAAGGCCGTCGCCACCGCCTGGTATTGGGTCGCCTGTTCATCCTCATCGGGCGCCGTCTGGCGGTCCAGGAACAGGAATTCGGTGCGTAGCAGGCCGCAGCCCTCCGCCCCCTTGGCCACCCCCTTCACCGCGTCGGCCACCTTGCCGACATTGGTGTAGACCTCGATGCGGGTGCCGTCGGCCATGACGCAGTCGGCGGCCGCCGCCTTCAGGTTGGCCTCGGCCAGCACCTTGCGCCGCGCCGTCTCGCGCTCCAGCTTGGCCAGGTCGTCGGCCGGCGGCTGCACATGCAGCAGGCCGCGGTCGGCGTCCAGGATCAGCGGGGCGTCATCGGGGATGCGCAGCACGGCGGCCCCGCCCGCCACCAGGGCCGGCACGCCCATGGAGGCCGCCAGGATGGCCACATGGCTGGTGGGACCGCCGCGCGCGGTGCAGAAGCCGGCCAGGCGGCCGGCGTCCAGGTTGCTGAGCTGGCTGGGCATCAGCTCTTCCGCCACCAGGATGGCGCCCTGGGGCAGGATCACCGGCTGCGGTTCCCGTCCGGCCAGGGCCAGCATGACCTGGCGGCGCAGGTCGATCAGGTCGGCGGCCCGCTCCGCCATGCGCGGATTGCCCAGGGCGCGCAGGGCAGCGGCGGACCGATCGGTGGCGGCGCGCCAAGCGGGGCCGGCGGCAACCCCGGCGGTGATGGCAGCGCGCGCCTCGTCCAACAGATCAGGGTCGTCCAGGATGGCCAGGTGCGCCTGGAAGATGTCGCGGCGCTGGGTCTGGCGCGTCTCTTCCGCGTGCGCCACAGCGGCGGCCAGGCGGGCGCGCACGCGATCCAAAGCGGCGGCCAGGGCCTGTTGCTCGGCCTCGGCGCCCAGGCCGCTGGCCGGTACCTCCACCTCCTCTTCCTGCAGGCGGAAGGCGCGGCCCAGCGCCAGGCCCGGGGCGGCGGTGACGGCGCGGATGACGGCCGTCTCGCCCGGGGCGAAGGGTGGCTGGGCCTCCAGCGCCGGCGGTTCATCGTGCGGCGGCACGGCGGCACTGGGCAATGAGGGTACGGGCAGCGCCTCGGCAAGGGGAACCGGTGTCTCGCCCAGGCCGGCGGAGATCGCGGCGGCGACGGCGGCGACGGCGGCGGCGGCGTCCTCGCCCTCCGCCAGCACGGTCAGGGCGTCGCCATGGCGCAGGCCCAGCGACATGGCGGCCACGGCACTCTTGGCATTGGCGCGGCGGCCTTGCGCCGCCAGGAAGACGGCGGCGGCGTAAGGCTTGGCGGCGGCGGCCAGCACGGCGGAGGGCCGGGCGTGCAGGCCGTGCACCAGGGGCAGCACCACCGACTGTTCCGCACTCTGGGTGCGTTCCCCGGTGGCGGCGCTGGCGGCGCCGTCGCCCTGCACCAGCAGGGTCAGCAGCACCTCGCCCGCGCGCACCGGCCCGCCGGTCCTGGCCTCCACCACCGTGGCGGCGGGGCCGCCGGCGATGATCAGCGGGGTCAGCAGGCTTTTGGCCTCCCGGGCCAGCAGGTCCATGTCGAAGTCGATCAGGGCGTCGCCGGCCCGCACCAAGGCACCCTCGGCCACATGGACGGTGAAGCCCCGGCCGCCCAGGGCCACGGTCTCCAGCCCCACATGCATCAGGATTTCCACGCCGCAATCGGCGCGCAAGGTCACGGCGTGGCACGCGCGATGGACGGTCAGCACCACGCCGTCGCAAGGGGCCCGCAGGGTGGCGCCCGTCGGGTCCAGCGCCAGCCCCTCCCCCATCATGCGCTGGGCGAAGACGGGATCGGGCACCTCATCCAGCGGGGTCGCCCATCCGTCCAGCGGGGCCAGCAAGGTGAGCCGCGTCACGTTGGCCGTTCCCGGCGTCGCACCGGCCGGCGCCCCATTTCCCACCATCGAACCGCCCACGCCTTTCCTCATTTCCCGGCACCCTGGGGCGCCGTTTCGGCATTCAACCCGACTAAAGCACGCCGCCCCCGGTAGCGGGCAAGCGGCGGGACGCCTTATCCCGCGAAACTCCAGCCCCGGGAAAAAGGGGCCCGGACGGACGCCCGGGCCCTTCCAAGTTCGGGGAGATCGAGAGCACAATCCAAAGAAAGTACGCCCTCACGGAAACAACCCGCCGTCCGTGACGAACCAGCCGACGGGGCACTGGCGGCGGCCGGGGGTCAGGGGAACGTCCCCTGGGCCGGCCGCCACACACTCATGAACCTCAGTACTTGAAGTGGGCGCCGAAGTAGTACTGACGGCCGTTGTCGTAGATGGCGCGCGGCTGGTCAGTGTTGTTGGCGTAGTACTTCATCAGCTCGTCCGTGATGTTCAGGGCCGAGAAGGTCAGGCTGAGGTAGTCATTGACCGGTATGTTGACCGAGGCGTCCAGGGTGCCGAAGTCATCCTGGTTTTCCAGGGTGCTGCGGTCCAGGCCCACCACGAAGTGCGAGCGGAAGGTGTAGGACAGGTGGGCGCTGATCCAGTCGTTCTCGTAATAACCCGTCAGGTTGTAGGTGTGACGGGAGTTGCCGATCATGGGCGCGCCACTCTCCTCGGTGCCGTAGGCGTAGGTGTAGTTGGCCTGGACGCCGAAGCCGCCGTAGATCGGCTGCTGGATCGCCAGTTCAAAGCCGCGGTTCTTGGCCGAGGTGTTGAACGGGTGGGTCACCTGGTAGGTGTGGTTAGCCTTGTAGAAGTCGGAATAGAAGGTCTGCGGCGTGACGCCGTAGGTAACGTACGAGTTCATGTCGTTGTAGAACACGGCGAACGACAGCAGGGACTGCGGGCCGTAGTACCATTCCAGCGACGCGTCGTAGTTGGTGGACTCGATAGGCTTCAGGTCGGGGTTGCCGCCCGAGCCGGAGGAGGCAACGTCGTTCAGGCTGACCGAACCGCCCAGCGCGCTGTAGTCGGGCCGCGCCATGGTCTTGGCCACCGCCAGGTGGGCCACCACATCGTCCGTCACTTCCAGCTTCAGGTTGGCGCTGGGCAGCACGTTGATATAGTCGTGGCTGATGTTGGTCGGCACGTAGGGGCCGAAGGCGGAGGTGTTGATGGCCCCCGGCGCCCCGGCGGTGGAGGCGAAATACACCAGGCTGGTCAGGTTGGTGTCGACGAAGCGGACGCCGAAGTTGCCCGACCAGCCGGCGCCGCCGACATTGGCCATGACATAGGCGGCGCTGTCGGTCTCCGACACCTTAAAGGAACCCGGCCAGTAATAGCGTGAGGTGCCATCGGCGCCGTTGATGGGATCAGCGTTGCCGATACCGTAGGAATTGAAGAAGGCGGCGATCTGGTCGTTCGACAGGGTCCAGATGTTGGTGAGGACCGGACCGCCCAGGTTGGAACCGAAGCCGGCGGGATAGGTGCCGCTGGACGAGGGCGTGGCCACGCCCCAGCCGCCGTTGGCGCAGCAGCCGCCGTCCACCTTGAACTGGGTGTTGCGCTGGTGGGCGCTGACGCGCACGCCGGCCTTCACCGAGTCCCAGATGCCGGACTTGACGTCATACTTGGCGTCCAGCTGGCCGTAATACTCCTGGTCCACGGCGGTCAGCACGTCGGTCCAGGCCCAGCCGGTGGCGTAATTGCCGTTCTGGGTGCCGGTGGGAATGCCGAAATTGACGGTGGCGGGGGCCGAAAGGCCGTTCAGGGCGTAGCTGGCGGACGAGGCGGCCACCGCCTCATACGCCGGCTCGCTGGGCGTGTCGCCCAGGCCGTAGGTGTAGCCGACCTTGCCGGAGAAGCTCAGGCGGTCGGTCGCCTGGTAGGTCACATCGGCGTCGATGTAGGACGTCTCGGCCGAAGCGCCGGGGCGCGAGATCTGGTCGTAGACAATGGCGTTGGTCACCGACGGCGTGGTGGCCGAGGTCAGTGTGTTGTTCTTGACGGTGTAGGCGGTGGGCACCGCCTGCTGCGTCGAGAAGATGCTGGAACCCCAGTACATGAAGTTGCGGTTGGAGTTGTCGGCGTCCATGTGCGAGTAGAAGCCGTTGATGTCCACCGTCAGCTTGTCGGTCGGCGTGAACTCCACATCGATGTCGCCGCCCATGCGCTTGCGCTTCTGCTGGAACAGGGCGGAACCGATCAGGGTGGGGTAGTAGACGCCGTTCAGCTCCGGGTGCGCCTTGACGGCGGCGTCGGTAGCGGCGAACTGCGAATAGCCCAGGACTTCCTGGCCCTCGCGCTGCACGTCGCGTTCCTCATAGAAGGCCTGCGCCAGGACGCCAAAGGTGTTGGACTTGTTCTTCCAGGAGACCAGGCCGTTGAACTGCGGCGACACCTTCTCGGCCATGTCGCCGTAGACGCCCTCGATATCGGCGGCGGCGGTGAAGTTGTCCTTAAAATCCAGCGGCTTGCGGGTGAGGATGTCGATGGAGCCGGCGACGCCGCCCTCGACCAGGTCGGCCTGCTGGCTCTTGTACACCAGGGTCTTGTCGACGATTTCCGACGGCAGCAGCGAGAAGCTGACCGAGCGGCCAACGGTGGAGAACTGGTCCAGCAGGAACCAGTCGCCGGTGGCCACGCCGTGGCCGTTGATCGTGGTGTTGGTCAGCGAGGGGCTGGAACCGCGAATGCTGACGCGGTCGGCCTCGTCGAAGCCGCCTTCGCCCGAGGCGGCGGACTGGATCATGACGCCGGGCACGCGCTGCAGCGCGTCGGCCACGTTCTTATCGGGCAGCTTGCCGATGTCTTCCGCGCTGACCACGTCGACCACGGCGGTCTTGTCGCGCTTGACGTCGATGCTGTCCTGGATCGACTTGCGGAAGCCCGTCACCACGATTTCATCAAGGCTGGAGTCCGCCGCCGGGGCGGGCGCGTCGGCCGCATAGGCCGTGGCCGACATGGCCAGCACCGCCACCACGCTGGCGGAACCGCGCAGCATCTTTCTCCCAAATCCCATCAAACCCTCCTCTGGCCCATCTTTTGTGTTTACCGGCGCGGCCAACCGTCAGACCCAACCGACGGCACCACGCCTGGAACCAGACACCGCCATCCCCCTCTTGCCCGAATGGGGAGCCCACCGGGGCAACCCGGGGTGACCGTGCGTTCCGGCATATCAGGCATGAGAGAGGGGCGGGGGCGAAAGGCTGGTTCCGGCAGAATGTCGAAAATGACGGCAAAATCGGGGATTTTGACTGTCGGGGCCGGTGAAACCTGTAACATTACAATGTATTACTTATGGACTGGGCGGCGGATTGGGCGACGCTATATGCGCTCGGCATGCCGCAGGTGCTGTTTCAGCCGGCCCAGGGCCTCACGCACCCCTTCACGCTCGGCCCCCGCGTCGGGGCAATGCCGCAGCACGAATTCCGCCGTGCGCACCACATCGCGCCAGCGGGGGTTGCGGGGCAGCGTTTCCACCAGCAGGTATTTGTCCAGCGTGCGGGTCTGCAGCGAGCTGCGATCCATATAGACGCGCCACAGCCCGCTTTCCTCCGCCAGCTCGATCTTCCCCTTGCGCTTGGCGTGGTGCCAGAAGTCCAGCGCCAGGGTCATGACATCGACGATGCAGCGGCGGAATTCCTCATTGGCGTCCAGGTCGTTGGCCGGCTCAACCTCCAGCACCGCGGCGGGCGCCGGCATTGCCGCCTCCAGCACCGGTTCGGGGACCGGCATGACGGCGGCGATCACCGGCGGCGGGGTGACCGGGGCTGGCACCACGACGGGCGGCGCCACGGGAACCGGGGCCTCGGCCACCGCAGGGACCTTGGGCGCGGCGTGGCGGGACTGGCGCCAGGTCCAGCCGCCGGCCGCCGCGCTGGCCAGGGTCAAGCCCCAGGTCCACCAGCCCAGCCAGCCCGACAGGGCCCAGCCGCTGGACAGCACCTGGAACTGCCACGGCGATCCGGGCACGCCGTACACGCCATAAGGAGACAGGCCACGGGCCGACGCCGGCTGGTCCGCCGGGTGACCGCCGGCATCGATCAGCGTGAAGCCGACACCCTGGCGTGCCAGGGTGCCCAGGCGGCGATCCACCGTGGCCAGCGGCAGGCGGAAGGCCACGACACCCTCCACCGAGCCATGGCGCACCACCGGCCGGGCCACCAGCATGCCTATTCCCTCCGGCCCATCGCTGGCGGTGGCGCCATCCAGATCCTTGGGCGGGGTGACCACCAGCACCTGGGTGGGGTCGTCCACCTTCTGCAGCCGGGCCATGATCTCGCGGAACACCTCGCCCAGCGGGGTGTCGCGGGCGCGGGCGTCGTTCAGGTCCTGGCCGAACGCACCGTCCTTGCGCAGGCTGTAGACCACGCGGCCCAGGCGATCGATGAGGTAGAGGTCGCTGAAAACGGAAGAGCCGATCATGTCCACGAAGCTGGCGTGGAAGCGATCGTGCACAGCCATATAGGGGGCGAGCGCGGAAGAGGCGCCCTGCTGCTGCGCGTCGCCCGCCGCGAAGGCGGTGCGCAGCAGGGCGGCGGCCCGCTCGGGATTGGGGGAAATCTGCGCGAAGGCGGAGGCGAAGCCGTAATAACGGCCCACGCTGTAGCCGATGAAGCTGGTGCTGGAGAAGGCGGCGCTCTGGTCGCGCGCGGATTCGTACAGGATGCCGAGATCATGGGCGGCCATGTCGCGGGCAGTGGCCACGGCCGTGTCGGTGCGATCCATGACGGCGTACAGCGCCGTCATCAGCGACAGGCAGAGCAGCACCGCAAGCGTGACGAGGCTGGCCGGCGCCTTGATAGCCCACCTCTCAAACCCGACCACCCCGATCACCCCCTGTTTTTTGCTGGGGACAGGAATACATCCAAATCCACCGACATCACTGTTTTTAAATCGGCTTTACCGGCGCACGGCTGCGAGCATACCGTCAATTTCGTCAATCCGCAAAGCGGGCCTTGATCGCCAGGGCCTACCCGGGCTCCCCTGCCGGGGACCGCGACCGGCCCGCCGAAGCGCGGATTTCCTCGATATTCCGCCCCCCACCGCTTCCGGCGCACCGCCCGCGCCGCGGGGCCTAGCCGCGCCCGCGCACGGCATCAGAAAAGGTGACGTCCCATGACCGTAAGCACCCGCCAACCGCCGCTCGCCGTCGTCTTCGGGGTGCCGGGGCTGGAGATGACGGCCGACCAGAAGGCCTTCTTCCGCGACGCCGACCCGCTGGGCCTGATCCTGTTCAAGCGCAACTGCGGTACACCCGATCAGCTGCGCCGCCTGTGCGATGATTTCCGCGACGCCGTGGGCCGTGCGGACGCCCCCATCCTGATCGACCATGAGGGGGGACAGCACCAGCGCATGGACCCGCCGGTGTGGCCGGCCTTCCCCCCGCCCGCCCGTATCGGCGCCCTGTATCGCCGCGACCGCGCGGCCGGGCTGGCGGCGGCCCATCTGGATGGCGCGGCCATCGGCAGCCTGCTCCGCCAGCATGGCATTTCCGTCGATTGCGCCCCCCTGGCCGACGTGCCAGTGCCGGGCAGCCATGAGGTCATCGGCGACCGCGCCTTCAGCGACAAGCCGGGCGAGGTGGCGGAACTGGCCGGCGCCTTCATGGCCGGCATGATCGCCGCCGGCGTCACCCCCATCATCAAGCACATTCCCGGCCACGGTCGCGCCATGGTGGACAGCCATGAGCGCCTGCCGGTGGTGGACACCGACCTGGACACCCTGGCCGACAGCGACTTCCTGCCCTTCCGCCGGCTGGCCCAAGGGGCGATACAGGGTCCGGGCCCATGGGCCATGGTGGCGCACATCGTGTTCAGCGCGGTGGACACCGCCCGCCCCGCCTCCATCTCCCCTTTGGTGGTGGAGCAGGTGATCCGCGGCCGCATCGGCTTCGGCGGCGTGCTGATTTCCGACTGCATCTATATGGAGGCGCTGGCCGGCACCCTGGCCCAACGCTGCGCCGCCGTGCTGGCCTCGGGCATCGACATCTGCCTGTCCAGCCATGGCGATGTGGATGAGTGGCGGCCCATCGCGGCCGCCGCCCGCCCCCTGACGCCCGACAGCCTGGCGCGCCTGACCCACACGGCCGTGCCCGCCCATGGCGCCCCCGGCGGCCTGATCGACGACGTGGCCGCGGCCGCCCGGGACCTGGCGGCCCAGCTGGCGTAAACGGTGCTCTGACGAAACTGACGAGTTTGCGCCCTGGCCTGGGGCGGCCCGGGCGGCGACAGTGAAAGGCGGGACGGGGCGCCAGAGACCGATTAGAGTCCAGCGGCGCTCCAGTCCGGGAGCTTCAGTACCTTTGGGGACGGCCTTGATCCGACGTTTCGTTTCCATCACGGGTGTTGCCCTGACCCTGGCCGCCACGGCGCTGGCGGCCCCGACAGCGACCGCGCCCACCGCGGCGCCGGAAGGCCAGGCTGCCCCGGCGACGCTGACGGTGCTGGCTGCCATGTCCAGCGGCTGGGTGCGCAACTTCAATCCGTTCAATGAGACCAGCCGCCTGCCCAGCGTGCGCGAGTTCATCTATGAGCCGCTGGTGGTTTTCAATTCCATGTACGGCGGGCGCCCCGAATACCGTCTGGCCACGGACTACGCCTTCTCCCCCGACCTGCTGAAGCTGACCTTCAAGCTGCGCGACGGGGTGCAATGGTCGGACGGCCAGCCCTTCACCGCCGCCGATGTCGCCTACACCTTCGACCTGCTGCGCCGGTTCCGGGCGCTGGACACGCTGGACATGGGCAACCGCGTCGCGGCGGTGGAGGCGGTCGACGCCCACACCGTGGTCTTCACCCTGAAGAAGGTGAACACCAGCATCGTGTTCGAGATCGTGCGCGTGCCGGTGGTGCCCCGCCATGTCTGGTCCAAGGTCGCGGACCCCGTGACCTTCACCAACGACACGCCGGTGGGCACCGGCCCGATGACAGAGGTGAAGCGCTTCACCCCCCAGGTCTACGTGCAGTGCCGCAATCCCAACTACTGGGACGGCGCCGACCTGAAGGTCGACTGCATGAGCTTCCCCCAGGTGCGCAACAACGAGCAGCTGCTGACCGCCGCCGCCGAGGGGCGGCTGGACTGGTTCGGCGCCTTCCTGCCGGATATCGAGCGCACCTACGTGGCAGCCGATCCCAAGCACCACCGCTACTGGTTCCCGCCGGGCGGCACGGTTGCCATCGACATCAATTTGAACAGCCCCTCGCGCGGCAACCGCGCCGCCTTCCGCAATGTCAATTTCCGCCGTGCCGTCAGCATGGCGGTGGACCGGCGCGCCATCGTGGACATCGCCGGCTACGGCTATCCCGAGGTCAACGAGTATGCCAGCGGCATCGGCCGCACCTATCAGGACTGGGTGAACTCCGAAGCCGAGCGCCGGTATGGCCGCTACGCCCATTTCGACAAGAACGGCGCCCAGGCCCTGCTGGCGGAGAGCGGTTTCCGCGACGTCAACGGCGACGGCTACATCGACAATGCCGACGGCAGCCCCATCGCCTTCGACATCCTGGTGCCCACCGGCTGGACCGACTGGGTCAATTCCACCCAGCTGGTGGCGGAAAGCCTGAACGCCCTGGGCCTTAACGTCCGCGTCTCCACCGTGGAGCCCGCGTCCTGGGCGCAGAAGCTGATCAGCGGCGACTACGACATGGCCATCAACGGCCTGTTCCCGGGGGAGACGCCCTACCGCAGCTTCGACACCGGCTTTCATTCCCGCTACAGCGGCAAGACGCGCTTCGCCCCCACCCGCTTCACCGACCCCGACCTGGACAGCGCGCTGGACGCCTTCGTCGCCACCATCGACCCGACGGAGCAGCGCCGCGCCATGGACAAGGTGCAGATGATCGTGGCAGCCAACAGCCCCTACGTCCCGCTGTTCAGCAACCCCACCTGGTACGAATACAACACCCGCCGCTTCAAGGGCTGGTTCAACGCCGACAACCCCGTGGCCCGGCCCGACGTCTTCGACGGCACACCCGAACGCCTGCTGCACCTGCTGGCGCTGGAACCGGTGAAGGGCCAGGCCGCGGCGGCGGCGCCGCCAATCCCCTCCGCCGGCGGCGGGTGATCCCGCCGCCCCTCGTCAGATGACTGGACGCTTTCGGGCGGTCCCTCAGACACCTAAAGGCCAAGGCTGATATCCTATGTCCTTCCTGCTTCGCCGGGCCGGGTTCTACGTCGTCGCCTTCGTCGTGGCCGCGATCTTCAACTTCCTGCTGCCGAGGCTGATGCCCGGCAACCCGGTCGACATCATGTTCGCCCAGGCGGGCACCGTACTGCCGCCGGAAAGCCTGGAGGCGCTGAAGGCCACCTTCGGCTTCGTCGACGGGCCCTGGCCGGTGCAGTTCGGCCGGTATCTGGCCAGCGTCTTCACCTTCGACCTGGGCCTGTCGGTGCGCTTCCACCCGCTGACGGTCAACGCCGTGCTGATGCAGGCCCTGCCCTGGACCCTGCTGCTGGTTCTGACCTCCTCCCTCATCGCCTTCCTGCTGGGCTCGGCTCTGGGCATCCGCGCCGCCTGGCGCCGGGGCGGGGCCTTCGACAGCTTCGGCGCGCCGGCCGCCCTGATGATCCAGGCGGTGCCGCCGCTGGTGACCTCGCTGGTCGCGCTGTTCGTGCTGAGCATCCGGCTGAAGTGGCTGCCCACCGGCTACGCCTGGGCGCCGGAGCTGGACCCCGGCTTCACCCTGGCCTTCGTCGGCAGCGTGCTGGTGCACGCGGCCCTGCCCATCCTGACCCTGGTGGTGGCGCAGATCGGCGGCTACGTGGTTACCATGCGCAACAGCATGATCAACCTGCTGGGCGAGGACTACATCACCCTGGCCACGGCCAAGGGCCTGTCGGACGGGCGCGTGCGCTACGCCTATGCCGCGCGCAACGCCCTGCTGCCCACCGTCACCAGTTTCGCCATGACCCTGGGCGCCACCTTCGGCGGGGCGCTGATCACCGAAATCGTCTTCAACTATCCGGGCCTGGGCTACACCCTGTACCAGGGCATCACCGCGCGCGACTATCCCCTGATCCAGGGCCAGCTCATGCTCATGACGCTGGCCATGCTGACGGCGAACTTCGCGGCGGATCTGCTGTGCCTGGCCCTGGATCCCCGCCTGCGGAGGGCCTGAGCGCCATGCGCGCCTTCTTCACCTCGCTTCTCGCCAACCGCAAGGCCAGCATCGGCGCCGGCATCGTGGCGTTCTTCCTGGCGCTGGCGGTGTTCGGGCCGCTGGTGGCGCCCGCCGGCCCCAACCAGCGCGTGGGCCGCCCGCACGAGGCGCCCAGCGCCGCCCACCTTATGGGCACCACCCGCATGGGCCGCGACGTGCTGGCCCAGACCATCCATGGCACCCGCACCTCGCTGCTGGTGGGCCTGTCGGCCGGCCTGATGATCACCGCCATCGGCACCGCCGTGGGTGTCACCGCCGGGTACCTGGGCGGCCGGGTGGATGAGTCCCTGAACCTGATCACCAACGTGGTGCTGGTCATCCCCAACCTGCCCCTGATGCTGGTGCTGGCCGCCTTCATCGGCGCGGCCAGCCCGGCCACCATCGCCCTGATCATCGCCGGCACCGCCTGGGGCTGGGGCGCGCGCGTCACCCGCGCCCAAACCCAGAGCCTGCGCAGCCGCGACTACATCCACGCCGCCGAGCTGCTGGGTGAGCCCACCTGGCGCATTCTGGCCTGCGAGCTGCTGCCCAACCTGGTCTCCATCATCGGCTTCAACTTCATCGGCAGCGTGCTCTACGCCGTGGTGACGGAGGCGACCCTGGAGTTCCTGGGGTTGGGGGACGCGCTGAAAGTCTCGTGGGGCACCCTGCTGTACAACGCCCAGACCACGTCGGCCCTGCAGGTGGGTGCGTGGTGGGAAGTCGCCTGCCCCTGCCTGGCCCTGGTGCTGTTCGGCAGCGGCCTGTCGCTGATCAACTTCGCCATGGATGAGGTCGCCAACCCCCGCCTGCGCACCCTGCGCCTGAAGCTGAGGGCACCGGCATGATCGCGCCCCTGCTTCAGGTTCGCGGCTTGACGGTCGATTACGCGACACCGCAAGGCGCCACCCGTGCCGTGGACGGCGTGTCCTTCGACCTGGACGCTGGCGAGGTCATGGGCCTGGCCGGCGAGTCCGGATCGGGCAAGAGCACGCTGGCCTTCGCCATCGCCCGCCTGCACCGTCCGCCGGCCCACGTCACCGGCGGCAGCGTCACCCTGGCCGGCACCGACGTGCTGGCCCTCGGGCCCAAAGACCTGCGCCAATGGCGCTGGCGCGAGGTCAGCGTGGTGCTGCAGAGCGCCATGAACGCGCTGAACCCCGTGCTGCGCGTGTCCGACCAGTTCCGCGACATGTTCCGCGCCCACGGCATCACCAACAAGGCCGAGGTGGCGGAACGCAGCGCCGGCCTGTTGGGCCTGGTGGGTATCTCCCCCGACCGGCTGCGCGATTATCCCCACCAATTCTCCGGCGGCATGCGCCAGCGCCTGGTGATCGCCCTGGCCCTGGCCCTGAAGCCCAAGCTGGTCATCATGGATGAGCCGACGACCGCCCTGGACGTGGTGGTGCAGCGGGAGGTCCTGGAACAGGTGGCCGACCTGCGCCGCCGCCTGGGCTTCTCCGTCCTGTTCATCACCCATGACCTGGCGCTGATGAGCCAGTTCTGCGACCGGGTGGGCGTGATGCTGCAGGGTCGGCTGGTGGAACTGACCACGCCCGCCGCCATCGCGACCGGAGAAGGGAAAGGGGGTGCGAACCATCCCTATACCCGCCGCCTGTGGGACAGCATTCCGCCGCTGCACTCGTCCGAACCCGTCCGCGCCCAGCCCGACCTGGTGATGCCATGACAGCGCCCGTCCTTGAGACCGAAAAGCTTTCCATGGTTTTCGCCAACGGGAACAAAGCCCTGGATGGCGTGGATCTGACTCTGCAGCCCGGCCGCGCGCTGGCCCTGGTGGGCGAGTCCGGATCGGGCAAGAGCACCTGCGCCAAGCTGCTGACCCACATGCTGCGGCCCACGTCCGGCCGCATCCTGTTCCAGGGCCGCGACGTCACCGGCCTGTCCGGCCGTCGGGAACTGCTGGAATACCGCCGCATCGTGCAGATGGTGTTCCAGGACCCCTTCGCCGCCCTGAACCCCGCTCACACCGTAGCCTATCATCTGGCCCGGCCCCTGGCCCTGCACCGGCCGGACCTGGACCGTGCCGGCCGGGACGCCGAGGTGCGCGCCCTGCTGACCCAGGTGGAACTGGACGCGGGCTCCCTGCTGCATCGCTTCCCGCATGAGCTGTCCGGCGGGCAACGCCAGCGGGTGAGCCTGGCCCGTGCCCTGGCGGTGAACCCGGCCGTCATCATCGCCGATGAGCCCACCAGCATGCTGGACGTCTCGATCCGCCTCAGCGTGCTGGACACCTTGCAGCGCCTGAAGGCCGAACGGGGCATCGCCCTGCTGTACATCACCCACGACATCGCCACCGCCCGCTATGTGGCGGAGGAGACGGCGGTGCTGTTCCGGGGCCGTGTCGTGGAATCCGGCCCCACCGCCGCGGTGATCGATGGACCCCGGCATCCTTACACCCGGCTGCTGCTATCGGCCGTGCCCGATGCCGGCCGGCCATTCGACGCAGGAGGGTCGCTGATCAGCCGCGCCGACGCCGTGCGGCGCCTGAGCGAAGGGCCGGGAGACTTGGTTTATGTGGGACCGGGGCACAAGGCCCGGACCGTGGATGAAAGGGTTGCCGCATGAATGCCGCGACGGAAGGCGTGGGCCAGCGTTTCAAGGGCCTGGACACCTGGAGCACCCAGGACGTGCTGGAGGCGCTATGGACCGGGCAGAGCCGGGCCGTGGCCGCCTGCCTGTCCGCCCTGCCCACCCTGGCAGCAGCGGTGGAGGAGGCCCTGGCCCGGCTGGAGGGCGGGGGCACGCTGATCTATGTCGGGGCCGGCACCTCCGCCGTGCTGGCGGCCCTGGATGGGCTGGAGTTGGGTCCCACCTTCGGTTGGCCGCGCGATCGCCTGCGTCTGGTGCTGGCCGGCATCTCAGACCTGACCGTCGGCTTCGACGGCACGGTGGAGGATGATCCGGATGAGGGCGCCCGGCGCTTGGCCGCAACCGGCTGCGGCCCCCGCGACGTGGTCATCGCCGTGTCGGCCGGCGGGCGCAGCGCCTTCGTGGTCGAGGCCCTGGCCGAGGCGGCCCGGCGCGGCGCCCTGACCATCGCCGTCGCCTGCACCACCACCGCCCCGCTGTTCGATCCCGCCCGCCACCGCGTGGCCGTGGTGACGGGGGATGAGGTGGTGGCGGGTTCCACCCGCCTGGGTGCCGCCACGGCGCAGAAGGCCATCCTGAACCTGTTCAGCACCACGCTGATGGTGCGGCTGGGCGCCACCTACGACAATCTGATGGTCAATGTCCGCATCGACAATGTGAAGTTGCGCCAGCGCGCGGCGGACATGCTGGTGCGCATCACCGGCGCGGCGGAAGACGCGGCCCTGGCCGCCCTGGACCGTGCCGCCGGCGACATCAAGACCGCCGCCCTGCTGCTGGCCGGGCATACGCCGGAGGGCGCCGCAGCCGCCCTTACGCAATCCGGCGGCCGGCTGCGCGCCGCTCTTTCGGCGGCGACGTCCTGATGTGGTCTTTTCCTGGCCTTATAAAGCCGAGTCTCGCGGCTCGACAAATGGCCATCGGGACGGTCTGCGTTAGTGCATTGTTTTTTATGGTTTCAGAACGCCATTTTTGACGGTTTCAGCGTTATTTTGCGGATGAGATCAGGCAGCTGAATGCGGATGTCGAAAGCTCGATCTTCTGATCTGGTCCACATCTGGTATCATACCATCAGCAAACGAACGGGTCTGGGCATGGGCGACTTTCTCTACATGGGCGTGGATGGCGGCGGCACGGGTTGCCGCGCGCGTCTGACCAACGCCGCCGGCGACCGGCTGGGCGAGGGCCGGGGCGGCCCCGCCAACATCCGGCTGGGCCTGGGCGTCAGCTGGGCCGCCATCCTGGCCGCGTGCGACCAGGCGCTGGCCCAGGCCGGCCTGGACCGTGACGCCCTGTCCCGCACCCATGTCGGCCTGGGCCTGGCCGGCATCTGCCGGGTGGAGGATGAACGCGCGGTCGAGGCTGGCGCGCCCGTCCGCTGCGCCGGCGTGACCGCCCGCAACGATGCCCACACCGCCTGCCTGGGCGCCTTCGACGGAGCGGACGGCGCCATCCTGATCGCCGGCACCGGCAGCATCGGCTACGCCCTGGTGGACGGCGTCGGCCGGCCGGTGGGCGGCTGGGGCTTTGAGGTGTCGGATGAGGGCAGCGGCGCCCATCTGGGGCGGGAGGCGGCGCGCGCCGCCCTGCGCGGCCATGACGGCCTGGGCCCCCACACGCCCTTCACCCTGCATGTGCTGACCCGGCTGGGGGGTGATCCCGCCGCCGTGGTCGCCTGGGCCGGCACGGCCAAGCCCGCCGACTATGGCACCCTGGCGCCCTTGACCCTGGATTTCGCCGCTGCCGGCGATCCCGTAGCCACCCAGCTGGTGGAGGCCGCCGCCGGCCAGCTGACCGCCCATGTCCGCCGCCTGATAGACCTGGGCGCCCCCAAGGTCTGCCTGATGGGCGGCCTGGCGCCGGTGATCGAGCCGTGGATGGCCCCCTGGGCCCGGCGCCTGCTGGTGCCGGCGCGGGGCGACGCCCTGGATGGCGGCCTGCACCTGGCCCGTATCGCCGCCCGACACCCGGCGGAGCGCGCCGCATGACGACACACCCCGATATCGCCACACAGGAACCATCATGACCGCCGCCGCCAAGCCCCCTAAACACCCAATGGCCCCATTGATGGCCATCGAGGCCGCCGAGTCCGGTGCCGCCAGCGCCCGCCAGATCGACCGTGCCAGCCCCCTGTTCCGCGACCTGGGCGCCCGCCTGCGCGCGCTGAAGCCCAAGGTGGTCATCACCTGCGCCCGGGGCAGCAGCGACCACGCCGCCGCCTACGGCAAGTACCTGATCGAAACGCGGGTGGGCGTGCCGGTCGCCTCGGTCGGGCCGTCCGTCATCTCGCTCTACAACGCGCCGCTGCAGATGGAGGGCGCGCTGTTCGTGGCGGTGTCCCAGTCCGGCCGCAGCCCCGACCTGCTGCGCCTGGCGGAGGCGGCCAAGGCCGGTGGCGCCCTGGTGGTGGGCTTCGTGAATGACGAGACCTCCCCCCTGGCCGAGCTGGCCGACGTCTTCATCCCGCTGTGCGCCGGGCCGGAGAAGAGTGTCGCCGCCACCAAATCCTACCTGACCGCCTGCGTCGCCTTCCTGCAGCTGGTGGCCCATTGGCGGGAGGATGCCGGCCTGATGGATACCGTGGCCAAGGTCCCCGGCTGGCTGGACGCCGCCGTGGCCCTGGACTGGTATCCGGCCTTGCGCCGGCTAGAGCTGGCCACCGGCCTCTACGTTCTGGGCCGGGGCGTCGGCAGCGGTGCGGCGGCCGAGATCGCCCTGAAGTGCAAGGAGACCTCGCGCCTGCATGCCGAGGCCTTCAGCGCCGCCGAGGTGGTGCACGGCCCCTTCGCCCTGGTGGGGCCCGGCTTCCCCATCCTGGCGCTGACCCAGGACGACGTGACGGCGGAGGTGACGCGCGGCACCCTGGCCAAGGCGGCCGGCCTGGGCGCCCCCATCCTGGCCACCGAGACCGGCATCGACGGTGTCGAGGCGCTGCCCGTGGTGCCGGGCCTGCCGGCCGAGGTCGGCCCCCTGGCGGCGGTCGCCAGCTTCTACATGGCCATCCACAAGGTGGCGCGCGCCCGGGGCCTGGACCCGGACGTGCCGCCCAACCTGCGCAAGGTGACGGAGACGGTGTGATGCGGACTTTCTTCCACGGGTGCCCGGTTTTCACCGGCGACCAGACACTGGAGGGCATCGGCGTCCTGGTGGAGGACGGCCGCGTGCTGGACCTGCTGCCCCAGCCACCGGCGTCCGTGGAAGAGGTGGCGCTGGAGCCCGACAGCCTGCTGGCGCCGGGCTTCGTCGACACCCAGGTGAACGGTGGCGGCGGCGTGCTGTTCAATGAGACGCCGACGGTCGAGGCCGCCCTGGCCATCGCCAGCGCCCACCGCCGCTTCGGCACCACATCGCTGCTGCCCACCTTCATCACGGATGCCGCCGGCAAGTGGCGTCTGGCGGTGGATGCGGCCGCCGAGGCCGCCCAGGTTCCCGGTGGCGGTGTGGTCGGCATCCACCTGGAAGGCCCCTTCCTGAACATGGAGCGCCGGGGCGTGCACGAGGCCGCCTATGTCCGCGCGCCCACCGACGAGGACATCGATTTCCTGCTGAGCCTGCCGACGCGCTTCCCCCAGGGCCGCGTGCTGCTGACCCTGGCCCCAGAGGTGGTCAGCGACGGGACCCTGGCACAGCTGGCGGAAGCCGGCCTCATCCTGGCCGGCGGCCACTCCGCCGCCACCTACGCCCGCACCGGCAGCGCCCTGGACCATGGCCTGACCGGGTTCACCCACCTGTTCAACGCCATGCCGCCCCTGATGAACCGGGAGCCGGGCATCGCCGGCGCCGCCCTGTCCAGCCCGCGCGGCTGGTGCGGCATCATCGCCGATGGCGTGCATGTCCACGGCGCCATGCTGCGCCTGGCCCTGGCGGCCAAGGGACCCGACCGGCTGTTCCTGGTGACGGACGCCATGCCGCCCACCGGCACCGATGTCGACAGCTTCGAACTCTACGGCCACACCATCTACCGCCGCGACGGCCGCCTGGTGACGGCGGAGGGCGTGCTGGCCGGGGCCGATATCGACATGGCGGCGGCCGTGCGCGGGGCCGTGCGCCTGATGGGCGTATCGCCGGAAACAGCGCTGGCCATGGCGGCGCGCGTGCCGGCCACCTTCCTGGGGCTGGACGAACTGGGCCGCATCAAGCCGGGCGCGCGGGCGGACTTCGTGGAGCTGTCGCAGGCCCTGACCGTGCGGCGGGTGTGGAGCGCCGGCACGGAACGGTAACGCTTGAGAGGACGAGCAGGGCCAAGAGCGGGAGAGGGGCAATGAAACGGAATCATTCCGCCGAGGAGATCGCGCAGTGCCTGGCCAAGGCCGATGGCCTGCTGGAACAAGGCGTGAAGGTGGTGGACGTGGCGCGCATCCTGGGCGTCAGCCGCATGACCTATTATCGCTGGCGCCGCGACCAGGCCGGCGCGCCCGGTGACGCCGACCTGCGCCGCCGCCTGACGCGGCTGCAGGAGGAGAACGCCGCCCTGCGGCGGCAGCTGGCGCAACTGACGGCGGGCACCACCGACGCCCAATCATTGGGCATTCCCGCCTTCGCCTAAAACAAGGGCAAATCCCCCTCCCCCATACCGCTGTTTCCTGGGCATACTGGTCCGGAAAACGACATGGGGGCGCGGGGCATGGCAGTGGACGGGGCTGGGGACGGGGCTGGGAACGGGGCCGGGCTGAGCAAGAGCCTGGGCGGGTGGCATCTCTGGGGCATCGCCGTCGGGCTGGTGATCTCCGGCGAGTATTTCGGATGGAGCTATGGCTGGGCCCAAGCTGGCACGCTGGGCTTCCTGGTCACCACCATCCTGGTGGCGGTGCTGTACACCACCTTCATCTTCAGCTTCACCGAGCTGACCACCGCCATCCCGCATGCTGGCGGTCCCTTCGCCTACAGCCACCGCGCCTTCGGCCCGCTGGGCGGCTTCATCGCCGGCTACGCCACGCTGATCGAGTTCGTCTTCGCCCCGCCTGCCATCGCACTCGCCATCGGCGCCTACCTCAATGTCCAGTTCCCCGACCTCAGCCCCAAGCTGGCGGCCGTGGGCGCATATGGCGTCTTCGCCGCGCTGAACATCGCCGGCGTCACCATCGCCGCCACGTTCGAGTTGTGCGTCACCCTGCTGGCCATCGCCGAACTGCTGGTGTTCATGGGCGTGGTGTCGCCGGGCTTCACCTGGGGCAACTTCGCCGCCCACGGCTGGTCGGGTGAGACCGGTCCCCTGTCGGCCACGGCCCTGGGTGGCATCTTCGCCGCCATCCCTTTCGCCATCTGGTTCTTCCTGGCCATCGAGGGCGCGGCCATGGCGGCGGAGGAGGCCAAAGACCCCGCCCGTACCATCCCCCGCGCCTATATCGCCGGCATCCTGACCCTGGTGGCCCTGGCCTTCGGTACCATGGTGCTGGCGGGCGGGGTGGGCGACTGGCGCGACCTGGCCAACATCAACGACCCCCTGCCCCAGGCCATGAAGGCGGTGGTGGGGGCGGACAGCGGCTGGTTGCACATGCTGGTATGGATCGGCCTGTTCGGTCTGGTGGCCAGCTTCCACGGCATCATCATGGGCTATTCCCGCCAGATCTTCGCGCTGGCCCGGGCGGGCTTCCTGCCGGCGGGTTTGAGCCGCCTGCACCCCATGCGGCGCACGCCGCACTGGGCCATTCTGGCGGGCGCCGTGGTGGGCATCGCCGCCATCTTTTCCGATGAGGTGCTGGCCTTCGGCGGCCAGCCGCTGACGGCCAACATCGTCACCCTGTCGGTATTCGGCGCCATCGTCATGTACATCATCAGCATGGCCAGCCTGTTTCGCCTGCGCCGCACCGAGGCGGACATGCAGCGGCCCTTCCGGGCACCGGGATATCCCCTGGCGCCGGCCGTGGCGCTGGGCCTGGCCTGCCTGTGCCTGGCGGCCATGGTCTATTACAACCTGCTGCTGTTTGGGGTCTTCGTGGCCCTGCTGGCCTTGGGCTGGCTGTACTGCCGCCTGACAGTCTTGCGCCGCCCGGCCGGCGGGGCGCTGCCGGAGGCGGGCCTGTAGGTAGGCAAACGGCCCGGGCGAAGGCGTCCGGGCCGTTTCCTCGTGCCAGACGACACGGTGATGGCGGTCAGCGCGCCAGCATGCTGTTGGTGATGCCCGGGGTGGGCACCTCCAGGTCCGGGCGGCCCAGGCGACCGGCCATCTCGGCGCGCACCACCTTCAGCCGTTCCAGATATTCCTCGGCCTCGTCACCGGCGGTGTCGGTCAGGATCAGGCTGTCACTGCTCCACCGTTCGATCAGGGGATCCAGGTCGGCGATGCGCTCCTGCAGGATGCGGGCGTACGCGGCGCTCTGGTTCGTGCTCATGGCTTTCCTCCTGCTGTGATGCGTATCCCAAGCCTTTCAAACGCCGGAAAGATCGGCAACGGGGCAATGGTTCAAGGCCCCTACGCCGAAAGCCCGTAACATCCCCCGGTCCCTATGCGGTCCGACTAGGTGCGGCCGGCTACGTCCGGCGGACGATATTGGCCAGGGGAGCGATGACCTATGGCGGCAACCCGCGCCCCTGGCGATCCCTCCCAGCCAAATGACCTGCCGTGTAATTATTGAAGAGCATCCCCCAGGTCATTTCAATATAATTTATGAAATACACAGTGTTCGTCGGTTGATAAATGATGAATCCGATCAATCAACACCACCACAAATCTTATGAGGACCTGGCGGCGCTGGGTATCGGCACACTGCTCGTCTCGCTGGGCACGGTGCTATATGCCAAGGCGACGCTGCTGGTGGGCAGCATCGCCGGCTTGGCCCTGCTGTTGCATTACGTGACCGACCAGGGATTCTGGCTGTTCTTCTTCGTGCTGAACCTGCCCTTCTACATCCTGGCCTGGCGGCGCATGGGCTGGCGCTTCACGGCGCGCACCTTCGCCGCCGTCTGCCTGGTGACGGTGGAAACGCGGCTGACGCCGGGCTGGGTGGATTTCGCCGTGCTGAACCCGGTCTATGCCGCATTGGCCGGCGGCGGGCTAATCGGCACGGGGCTGCTGATCCTGTTCCGCCACCGCATCGGGCTGGGCGGCATCAACATCCTGGCGCTGTACCTGCAGGAACGGTTCGGCATCCGCGCCGGCTATCTCCAACTGGGCTTGGACGCGGCCATCCTGGCGGCCGCCTGCTTCGTGTTGACGCCCCAGCGCCTGGCCCTGTCGGTCATGGGCGCGATTGTCGCCAACATGATCGTAGCCATGAACCACCGCGCAGACCGCTACTTGGGCCTGACAGCCGACCCGGCGCGCTGAAGATCGGACACCATGCGGCACAAAACCACCCGCCCCCGCGTCCGCCGCCGGGGCGGATCGCGGGTGAGGGAAATTCCTGAGCCGCCGCTAGCGCACCGTCATGCCGTCGGCGACCTGGGAGGTCATGCGGCCGTCCAGATCCGGCCGGCTCATGCGGCTGACCAGTTCGGCCCGCAAATCCTTGAGACGATCCACGAATTCCTCGGCCTCGTCATGGGCGGCGCCGGTCAGCCGGAAATGCCCGCTGGTCCACCGGTCGATGAGGGGGTCGAGATCCGCGATGTGCTCCCTCAAGACGAGGGAATAGGTGCTGTACTGGGTCATGGGACACCTCCACCTTTGTGCTTCCATGAAAATCCTGCGCAGGCTCCTTCGCAACTGTTCTCTCGTATTGGTCTCCCTATTTGACGCACATCAAGTAATCGGCGCGAATATTATCTGATAAAGCAGATCGATCGCCAAACCATGGCCTCAGCCGCCGGCGTCGATCACCGTGGGCCGCCAGCCTGAGGGGCGGCTCAGGGGCCGCAAGTCCACATCCGTCCGCTGCGGCCGCTCCAACGCCTTGGAGAACAGCCAGCCTTGGCCCAGGGCGCACCCCAGGCCGCGCAGGCGCATCATCTGTTCCGGGGTTTCCACATGCTCGGCGATGGCGGTGACGCCCAAGCCCCGGCACAGGGCCAGCATGCCGGTCACGATGGCCTCTTCCCGCTTGTTCACGCACATTTTGGCGATGAAGCTGCCATCCAGCTTCACATGGTCGAAGTCCAGCGCGCGAATGTAGGTGAACGATGCCATGCCCACGCCGAAATCATCCAGGCAGAGGGGATGGCCCAAGCGGCGCACGGCGCCCAGGACGTTCCGCGCCCTTTCCAGATCCCCCAGATTGCCGGTCTCCGTCACCTCGAACATCAGGCGGCCGGACAGGCCGGGCTGGGCCTTCAGCTGCGCCAGCAGCGATTGCATGAACAGGTCCGAGCCGACGGACACGGCGGACAGGTTCACCGCCAGGATGATGTCCGGGGGAGCCGTCTCCAGCTCACGCATCGCCAGGCTGCACACCAGCATGTCCACGTCGTTGATGACGCCCAGCTCTTCCGCCAGGGTGATGACGGAACCCGGGCGGTCGCCATTGAAGCGGCTCAGCACCTCCAGATGGTGCATGCGCCCGGTCTTCAGGTCGACGATGGGTTCGAACACCAGGGACAGGCGGTTGCCGCCCAGATCGTCACGCAGGCGCGCCAGGCAGCCCACAGCGTCCTTCACGAAGCCGGCGGCGGCCGACTGGCCCGACAGCATGTCCACCGCGCCCGCGCCCGCCTCGGCGAAGCGGCGCAGGGCGTGCAGCAGCAGGCGCGACCGGTCGGCGCGGCTGAGACCGAAGCTGTTGCTGTCCAGGGTGCGGGCATCGACTTCCAACGGCTGGTCCAGGCCCAAATCGGCGGCGACGCGGGCGATGTCGCGGGTGATCTGTTCCGCCAGGCTGGCGGGGGCCATGACGCCAAAGCGGTTGTCGGCCACGCGGCCGGCCACCGCTCCGCCATGCTGGCGGAAAACGGCGCCGATCTCGGTCATCAGCTGGCCGTCCGCCTCCGCCGTCAGCCGGCTGCGGATGTCGGCCAGGTTGTTCATCTCCAGCAGGGTCAAGGCGCCACAGGCCGGCGGCTCCACGCCGCCGGGGGCGAAGTTGACGGCCGCCGCCTGGGCGAAGGCGGCCGGGGTCAGCAACTCGGTCGCGGCATCCACATCATGGGGCGCCGGCAATGCCGCCACGCCGGCGACCAGCTGGCAGAAGGTGACGCTCAACAGGGGGCTGCCCTGCATGCGGTAGGCGGCCAGGACGCAGACCACCACGCGGCCGTCCCGCCGTCGCAGGCGTACCGGCCGGGGGCTGCTGCGGCCGTTGTCGCCCAGGGCGTCCAGCACCCGGCGCACCAGGGCGCGGTCGGCCGGCACCAGCAGGTCCGCCAGCGCGCGGCCCGCCAGTTCGGCGTCGCTGTAGCCGGTCAGCGCCAGGGCGGCGCCGGCGGCGAAGTGCAAAGCGCCGTCGCCATCCACCTCCATCAGCAGGTCGGCATTGGCGAACGCGAATCCCAGATACCGCTGAACCGGCTTCATTCTGACTGCTTCTTCCGGGCGAACGGCCGCGACGGCGGCCCCATGCCCGGCATCCTCGTCCCGGCATGCTTAACATCGCGTGAAGGGCGGCAACGGCAATCCATCCCGAGGCAGCGCCCACCTGGCGCAGCCGCGTGGAACCGTCGCTCCCGCGTCAGGTGCGGATGCCCCGTGGGTTCAGTGCCCGACCGCCTGGTTCACCACCCAGGCCAGGCGTACACCGGCCATTTCCAGGCGCATGCGGACCAGCGGCCAGGCGGCGGTCTCATAACCCTGGGCCAGGCGCTCGACCCCATCGGATTCCGGCGCCTGCAGCAGGCCGTAGACGACGTCGCGGGCTAGGCCATGGCTTTCCTCGCCCCAGGCCTGCACCGCCTTGTCCAGGCCGGCACCCTTGAACGGGGGTTTGGTGGACGGCGTCTTGGGCGTCCAGGCCTTGACGTCATAGGCGGTGATGCCGGGTTCCAGCGTGGCGGCCGCCGACTTGGCCTTGGCCAAGTCGATGGAATAGTCCTTGTTCACCGACAGGCCCAGCTCGCGGTCGACGATGGAGCCGTCCCAGACCGAATGCAGGTTCAGGTGGCCGTTCCGGTCCTCATCGAAATAGCGGACCTTGACGTCGTTGCCGCCCTTGTCGTGGTTGCGCTCGGCGGCGTGCAGGGGCTGGTGCAGGTCGCCCACCAGGTGCACCACCCACTTCAGTGCGGCCAGCCGCGCCTCCGGCGCCGCCTTGGTGTCGGCCAGGATCCGGGCCTGCTCCGGCAGGCGGGCGAGGACACAGTTGTCGTCGGCGCAGTCCCGCGCCGGATCATAGGCCAGCTGGTCGGTGGGCACGTCGACATAGTGCCACGGCAGCGTGTCGGGCAGACCGCCCTTGTCCTTGGGCAGATGGCCCACCGTGTCCGGCCAGCTCGCTACCTCATCCAGGGTGTGATGCCCTTCCAGCGACAGCAGCTGGTCCACCACCGCCTTGGCCTTGGGCGTCAGCCGGTCCTGCGCGATGTCGCCGACGATGGCGTGCCCGTTGGGGCCCCAGGCCAGCGCCGGCCCGGCGGTGAGGGCGAGGGCGGCGGTGGACATAACGGCGGCGATGGCGAGGCAGCGAAAGGCGGTCATGGAGAGTCCCAATCTGGAGAAGGCCGCCAAATTAACCGCTTAACATTGCGCTGTCATGTCGGGGGCGGCATTGGAGCGCAGGACCCGGACATAAAAAATGGCCCGGGAAGGGCCATCTTTGGCAGTCAGCGATTTCAAAGGATGGAAGTGGTGCCCCCGGTCGGACTCGAACCAACACGACCTTGCGGCCAACAGATTTTGAGTCTGCCGCGTCTACCATTTCGCCACGGAGGCACCGGGCGCTTTCAAGCGTGCGGCGGATCATAGCGATAGAAAGCCGGGGGTCAAGCGCCGCATAGCACCGCCGGGTCAGGGGCGGGTCATGGGGTTGCGCCACGGGGTTGACACGCGGCGGGGCGGGGGCGGCGGTTGCAGGCGCGGGACGCACCTGATAGACGGGTAGCGCCCGGCTCGCCCCTTATCCCAAAGGGCGGCCCCGCTGTCGGAGATGCCCGTTGCTGCGTAGCCTTTATGACCGCACCCTCGCCCTCGCCGGCCACCGCCATGCCGTCTGGGCCCTGGCGGGTATTTCCTTCATCGAAAGCTCGGTCTTTCCCATTCCCCCGGATCTGCTGCTGATCCCGCTGATCCTGGCCGACCGGCGCCGCGCCTTCTTCCTGGCCACGGTCTGCACCGTCGCCTCGGTCCTGGGCGGCTTCCTGGGCTACGCCATCGGCTATTATTTCTGGGACACCATCGGCCATCGCGTCATCGAGGCCTACGGCCTGATGGGTAAGTACATGGAGTTCAAGCAGGGATTCGACGAGAAGGGCGCCTGGATCATCATCCTGAAGGGGATGACGCCCATCCCCTATAAGCTGGTGACCATCGCCAGCGGCGCCTTCCAGTTCGACCTGGCCACCTTCGCCGGCGCCTCGCTCATCTCCCGCGCCCTGCGCTTCTTCCTTGTCGCCGCACTCCTCTGGAAATTCGGTGAACCGATCCGCACATTCGTGGAAAAGCGCCTGACGCTGGTCACTACCGCGGCCCTGGTCCTGATCATCAGCGGCTTCATTCTGGTGAAGTACCTGCATCTCTAGAGCCCCACCGCCCCATCCGGAAACCACCCCATGACCGCTTACGCGCCCAGCCCGACCGCCGCCCCGTCCCCGCTGGCCCACCCCCGCCTGCCGCAGGCGGCGCTAGTCCTGGCATCGGTCGGAGCGCTGGGCACGGCGCTGCTGTCGCAGTATGTGGGCGGCCTGCACCCGTGCGAGTTCTGCATCTGGCAGCGCTGGGCCTATGTCGCCGCCATCGTGGCGCTGCTGCCCGGCTTGGCGAACCCGCGGTTCCGTACCGCCTCGCTGGTCCTGGGCGGGCTTGCCTTCCTGGCGGGTGCCGCCATCGCCGGCTTCCATGCGGGCGTGGAGCAGCATTGGTGGGAAGGCTTCACCACCTGCAGCAGCAGCATGCCCAAGAACCTGACGCTGGATCAGTTGCGCGAGCGCCTGCTGTCCGCCCCGCTGGTGCGCTGTGATGAGGCGCAGTGGACCTTCCACGGTATCTCCATGGCCGCCTTCAACTTCCCGGCCTCGCTGATCCTGGGCCTGGTGGCCTGGGCTGCCGCCCGCGCCGGCGCCAAGCGGGCCTGAGGATATGGTCATGACCGACACCGCCCCCGCTGACACCTCTAAGCAGGCTGAACGCCTGGCCCGGCGCCCCTTGCCGGGCGATTTGGGCACCGAGGCGCAAATCGCCCGCATCATCCGCGTGGACCAGGCGGGCGAGTACGGCGCCGCCCGCATCTATGCCGGCCAGCTGTCGGTGCTGGGCAAGAGTCCGGTGGGCGCCACCATCCGCCATATGGAGGAGCAGGAGCGCGTCCACCTCGACACCTTCAACCAGATGATGGTCAAGCGCCGGGTGCGCCCCACCGCCCTGCAGCCGCTGTGGAAGGTGGCCGGCTACGCTCTGGGTGCCGCCACCGCCCTGATGGGCGAACGAGCGGCCATGGCCTGCACCGTGGCGGTGGAGGAGGCCATCGACGCCCACTATGCCGAGCAGGCAGAACGCCTGGGCCCGGGCGAGGCGGAGCTGAAGGCCACCATCGAGAAATTCCGGGCCGAGGAGCTGGAGCACCGCGACATCGGCATCGCCCACGATGCCGAGCTGACCACCGGCTATCCCGTGCTGTACACCCTGATCAAGGCGGGCACCCGCGCCGTCATCTGGGTGGCGGAACGGGTCTGATCATGGCGCGGCGCCCTCCGCCTTGTTCTCGTCGCCACCCAGCCTGTACGTCAGCCTGAAATAGACGATCTGCCCCGGCACGGCCAATTCGGACCGTTCCCGATACTGCGGCGTGTCGATCCATGTCACGCGCCGCACGCTGTTGAACACGTCGTTGGCGGTGACAATCAATTTCAGCCGGGACGTCACGTCATGGCCATAGGACAGGGTCACCGACTGATAGCCGGACCGCGTGCCGCCCGCCTCCAGCGACCGGCCATGCAGTTGCGCCTGGAGTTGCAGGCGGTCGCCCTCCGCCGGCGTCCAGGTCAGGTTGACCTTGGTCAGGTGCGTGAACAGGGCGCCGTTATAGTTGCCACCGCTAACTGGGATGGATTCCCGGACGTGGGACAGGTCGGAACTGAGGCCGACCGCCCAGTCCGGCCCCAGATGGAAATCCACCGCCAGATCCAGGCCGGCCGACGTGCCGCTGCCCGCGTTTTCCACCGTGGAGACCAGGGCCGTGTCGCCCGGTGCCGCAGCATAGCGATAGTCCACGATATCGTCGCTCAGACGGCGCGCATACAGGGTGCCGCTGGCCGTCACCTGCGCCGCCGTGTAGGTGTAGCCAGCCGCCACCGAGTCCGTCCGGCTGGGCCGCAAGCCGGTGTTGCCCAGAATGGTGGTCGCGCCCACGATGGTCTGAAGCGGGTTCAGCTGTTCGGTCGTCGGCCGGTCGATACGCCGGGTGTAGCTGAACGTCAGGCGGCTTTCGGGGCTGAGGTCCCGGCCCAGGGATAGACTGGGCAACCAGCGCAGGTCGTTCGAGTCCGGCATGCCATCCGCCGCCGCCAGGAACCGGGTCGCCATCGACTCCACCCGCAGCCCGCCCTTGACCAGCCAGGGGCCCAACAGGCGCTGGTAACTGGCGTAACCGGCGCTGAGGGTGCGGTTGAGACCGAAGCGCGCGGCGGGGGAGGCGCCGAACCCGCCATCACCCGAACCGCCCACGGCCCCCGCCTGGTAGGCCGACTGCACCCGGCCCGACTCGATCTCGAAGCCCAGCTTGAGCTGCCCCTCCCGGGGTAGCGGCAGGACGTAGTCGCCGCTGACCGTATCGATCAGCTCACGTTCGGTGTGCCGCTGGCGATAGATGTCCTCCACGAAGGCCGGAACCTGGAAGAGCTGGTCGTCGGTCTGGTCGCGCAGCGTCTCATGATCCTCGTGGCTGGCCTTCACGGTCAGCGTGTCGCCGCCGACCACCCCCTTGTGGACGTAATCGCCGGTCAGGGAGGCGTGGTCGAAGTGCTGCGGAGCGCGATCCTGAGTCACGCTGCGGCTGGTCGGCCCGCCATCGGAACCATAGACGTCCAGATCATCCCGGTATTGGCGCGGCCGGTGGCGCAGGGCCCCCTCCCCGCCGAGGCTGACGGTGTCGTGGGCCGAAGCGGCATAAGAGACCCCTAGGGTGCCGGTGGTGTTGGTGTAGGGCACGAAGGTGGAGCGATGCTCCACCAGGCGGCCGGCGGCTGATCCGTCCGCGTTCTTGGCCGTCCGGTCGATGTCCAGCAGGTCGTAGCGGATGTCGTCCCGCACGTCGGCAGAGCCGCTGAACGTCCAGGCCCCCACCCCGAAGGAGCCAGCGGCGGAGCCGCTGCGCCGCCCCTGCGAACCGATCCCCGCCCCCAGGTCCGCCTTGGCCGCGGGGCCGCGCGGCTTGCGCGTGACCAGGTTGATGATGATGCCAGCATCCCCCCGGAACTCCGGCCCCGGGTCGGTGATGACCTCGATCTTGGCGATGGTGTTGGCCGGCATGGATTGCAGGGCCGTCGCCAAGGGCATGCCGCGCAAGGCCGCCGACGGCTTGCCATCGATCATGACCGTGACGGCGGCGCCATGCACGCGGACCTTGCCCGCCGGGTCGACACTGACCGCGGGCAGGGCGGTCAGGACGTCGGCGACACTGCCGCCCCCCTTGGCCTGGAGGTTGTTCGCTAGGTCGTAGACCGTGCGATCGTCCAGATGCATGGCTTCCGGCGGGGTGGCCGTGACGGTGATTTCCGTCTGCGCCAGCGCCGATGGCGCGGTGAGGGCAAGGCCGGCGATGACCGTGTTGCGAAAGCCTCTGACCTTCACCCTATTCCCCCTTCATACGGTCTTGGCGCGGGCACATGGGCGCATACTCCCGACAGCAGGGGCCGGGAGGTCGCAAGGCACGGGCGCGTAGTGGAAACGAGGGGAACGGCCCTTGGGAAAAGCGGGACATTCCCAACGCTTTTCTCAGATCGTCGCGCCCCCGTCAGTCGGTAATGCCTTAAAATTCCAGCATTTGATTGCCGGCGCAAACGACGATACCTTGGCGCGATCCTGAATTTTTCTAAGGACGGGACCATGCCGCTCAGCGCCATTTCCTTGAACGCGCTGCGGGCCTTCGAGGCCGCGGCACGGCACCTGAGCCTGACCCGCGCGGCGGCGGAGCTGCACGTCACGCAATCGGCGGTCAGCCATCAGGTGCGCGGGCTGGAGGAGCAACTGGGCGTCAGCCTGTTCCGCCGCAGCACCCGGGGCCTGATCCTGACCGATGAGGGGCAGGCCCTGGCGCCCACGATCCTGGAGGCGTTCGCCATGATGGAGCGGACGCTGGACGCCGTCAGCGCGACGGGCCCGGCGGAGATCGTCAATTTGGGCGTGGTCGGCACCTTCGCGGTGGGCTTCCTGTTCGAACGCCTGGCCGCGTTCCGGGCCCACCATCCGCGCGTCGACCTGCGTATCATGACCAACAACAACAAGGTCGACCTGTGGACGGAAAGCCTGGACCTGGCCATCCGCTTCGGCGACGGCGCCTGGCATGGCGTGGAAGCGCACCGCCTGATGGACGCGCCCATGACGCCGCTGTGCGCGCCGTCCCTGGCCGCCGTCCTGAAAACGCCGGCCGACCTGGCCGGGCACCCGCTGCTGCGGTCCTACCGGTCCCAGGATTGGCCGGCTTGGCTGAAAGCCGCCGGCGTGCCCGGCATCCCGGCGCGGGGGCCCCTGTTCGACGCCTCCACCCTCATGATCCAGGCGGCCATGGTGGGGGAAGGCGTCGCCCTGGCGCCACCCGCCATGTTCCGGCGGGAATTGGCGGAAGGCCGGCTGGTGCAGCCGTTCCAGGTGTCGGTGGACAGCGGGTGCTATTGGCTGACCCGCTTGTTTTCCAAGCCGCTGACGCCGGGCGTGAGGGCGTTCCAGGACTGGATCCTGGCCTGCACCGCCCCCCACCGCTGAAACCGTCAGAACGGATCCAGCTCGGTGTCCCAGTAGAGGAAGTCGCGCCAGCTCTCGTGCAGGAAGTTGGGCGGGAAGGCCCGGCCGTTTTCCTGCAGCTGAAAGACCGTGGGCTGGAAGGGGGGGCTCAAGGGGATCATGCCGCACACGTGGGGCAACCGGTTGCCCTTGGCCAGGTTGCAGGCGGAGCAGGAGGTGACGACGTTGTCCCAGGTGGTGCGTCCGCCGCGGGAGCGTGGGATGACGTGGTCGAAGGTCAGTTCCTGGGTGGGGAAAGGCTCACCGCAATACTGACAACAGAAGTGATCGCGCAGGAAAACGTTGAAGCGGGTGAAGGCCGGCCTTCGCGTCGCCGGTATGTATTCCTTCAGGCTGATGACGCTGGGTATTCGGATTTCCGCGGTGGGCGACCGGACGACGCGGTCGTAGACGGAAATGATGTTGACCCTGTCCAGGAAGACCGCCTTGACGGTGTCCTGCCAGGACCAAAGGGACAAGGGGAAATAACTGAGCGGCCGAAAATCGGCGTTCAGCACCAAGGCCGGACAACTGTCTAGTGGTGGAGACAATACCACCCCCGCACCGTTCCCGAGGACGGCCGCGGGCCGAACCCACGGCCAGAAATCACCGTCTTATTAGCCTTTCCCGTCCCTCTCGGCAATCCTCGCCTTCGTGGGGACCCCGCTATTTCACGATAACGTCATACCGCTACCCACAAGATGTGGGGCCAATGGGCTCACCTAACCCTTTTTATAGGCCCGCCAGCATACGTCACCCGCGGGACTCGGTCGCATATGACTGAATTGACGGGGCGGGGTGGGCAGCGAGCGTCCGCCGATGGTATCAGGGGACATGGACCAGCCCGTCACCCGCTTTGCCCCCAGCCCCACCGGCCTGCCCCATCTGGGCCATGGCTATTCCGCCCTGTTCGGCTGGCACGCCGCGAGGAAGGCGGGCGGGACCTTCCTGCTGCGCTTCGAGGACATCGACCCCAACCGCTGCCGGCCCGAGTTCGAGGAGGCGTTTACCCGTGACCTCCGCTGGCTGGGCCTGAGTTGGCCGGAGCCGGTGCGCCGCCAGTCGGAGCATATGACGGACTACCGCGCCGCCCTGGACCGGCTGGCGGGCCTGGGCGTGCTGTACCCCTGCTTTTGCTCACGCAAGGACATCCAGGACGAGATCGCGCGGGCCGGGGCGGCGCCCCATGGGCCGGAGGGGCCGCTCTATCCCGGCACCTGCCGCCACATGGACCCGGGCCGGCGGGCCGACCTGCTGGCCGCCGGCACGCCGCACGCCCTGCGCCTGAATGTCGCGGCCGCCGCGCACCAGACCGGGCCGCTGGGCTGGACCGACCTTGATGCCGGCCCCCAGGTGGCCCAGCCGGGCATCCTGGGCGACGTGGTGCTGGCCCGCCGCGACGTCGCCACCAGCTATCACTTGGCGGTGACGGTGGACGACCATCTGCAAGGCGTCACCCTGGTGACCCGGGGGCGGGACCTGATGGAGGCGACGCACGTGCATCGCCTGTTGCAGGCCCTGCTGGACCTGGACGTGCCCACCTGGCACCACCACCGCCTGCTGATGAACGAGCGGGGCGAACGGCTGGCCAAGCGCGACGGTGCCGCCAGCCTGGCGGCCTTGCGTGACAGCGGCGCCACACCGGCCGAGGTGTGTCATCGCCTGGGCATGGAAACGCCTTGATCGGGAACCGACTTGATCAAGAATGGGTCGCGCTCATCTAGCCATGCGCACACGCTTCGCTTTTTAGCGAATTTTTCGCCACCCAGACGGAAGGCCCCGTGGTAAGAACGCGCCATGCCTGATGCCGATACCCTCGCCCACTACCGCACCCTCGTCAAAGACACGACGATAGACGGCAACACCCTGCTGTCGACGGACTACTTCAATCACTTCAACGAAGTGATCATGCTGTTGTCCATGCTGGGCGACATGCCGGACATGCTGGACGAGATTCGGGCCTGGCAGCCCAAGACCTACAAGCAGCATTTCGAGGGCAGCGGCCTGGGCTTCGCCTCCCTGGCCATCGACGCCTACGACCATGTGCCGCCCGAGTATCGCCAGCCCTTCGATCGCGTCATCGCGGAGCTGGAGGCGACCATCGCCGAGGCGGTGGTGGTGCTGGAGGCGGAACTGGGCTCCCCCGAGGTGCTAGGCTTCATGGCGTCGGATTACTGGCAGCGCCTGCAGAAGCTGGTGGACCGGGGCAGCGCCATCGTCCACGGCGCCACGGAACAGGCCACGCTGGACCAGGACGCGATCGACGCGCTTTTTTAGGCGCCTCAGGCGCCGGCGGGGCATCCGCCCCTTGGCTGATCCTCGCTGCGCCCTGCGGTGCTCGCTCCGGCGGACGCCGTCGCGTCCTAGGAACAAAAAGAGCGTCGGGCGTCAGTCGGTGGCCCTGAGGCCAGTCACAAGATCCATGTAATTCGGCTCGTGATCCGGGTTGAGCTGGCCGTGGCGGATCAGGAAGTCGATCACCACCAGGTTGACGTTGAACTTCCAGTCGTCGGTGGTGCGCACGCTGTCGGCCACGCGGGCCAAGGGCCAGAGCTCGAAGGCCTCGACCTCGCCGTCCGTGTTGCGCGGGATGACATCGCGGCTGAGCGCCAGGTCATAGCAGAACAGGGTGTCGCGGCGCAGGCCGGCCACCGTGTCGAAGACATAGGTGATGGCGCCCACCGGCACGGCGGCACGGGCCAGGCCGGGATCCAGCCCCGCCTCCTCATGCGCCTCCTTCGCCAGGTTTTCCGCCAGGCTGAGGCCGGCCGGCTGGCCGCCCGCCACCATGTTGTCCAGCTTGCCCGGGGCCACGCCACGGTCACGGGCGCGGCGTCCCACCCACATCTCGATGCGCCCATCCGGGCCGGGCACATAGCCGTTCACGTGCAGGCCGAAGCCGCGCACGCCGAAACCGGGAACGGCGGCCCGGTCGATTTTCAGCAGTTCCGGCTGGCCCCACTGCGCCAGCACCGGGAAATCCTCTCCCCGCAAGGGGGGCACCATCCCCTCCGCCGCCAGCACCGCCACCACCTCGGCCACCGCCTGGCTGCGACGCGCGGGATCGGGGGGCAGCAGATCCAGCAGGGGCGCCGCCCCGCCCGTCAGGCGGAACGCGTCGCTGAGGCTGGCCACCCGGTCGGCGAAGGCGGGACGCACGTACCCCACCGGCCGGCCATTGACCGCGAAAGGCAGGAAGGCGGCCGCGTCGTGGGTGTTGCACGCCTGAATGTGTCGGATGAAGGCCATGCCCCGGTTTAGCCCGGTCACGGCGCGGATGCAATGTCGCCCGTCGCGGCACACAGGCTCCGGTTGATCTACATCAATTACTATTACCAAAAGGTTAGGGTCGCGCTGGGTGCCCAGTTGTCTTTACGGATGATTCATCAACCCGGCATGATTTTGACCTGGCCGCACGCTGTTCGCCAGCGCCGCATAGACGACCAGGAGAAAATCATGACCGCCGGTGACGACTCCATGCAGCGCCAGTTCCAGGAACGCCTGGCCTTCCTGGAAATCGACGCTTTGACCCGGGACGCCTTGCGCAGCCTGCGCCCACATGTCGAACGCGAGTTGCCCGCCATTCTGGATCGGTTCTACGCCAAGCTGCGGACCCAGCCGGAGATCTTCAAACTCTTCGGCGGCGACAAGCACCTGTCGCACGTGAAGGACATGCAGATGCGCCACTGGGCAGCCATCGTCACCGGCACCTTCGACGCCACCTACCTGGACAGCGTCATCCGCGTCGGCCGCGCCCACAACCGCCTGGGACTGGAGCCGCGCTGGTACATCGGCGGCTATGCCTTCATCACCGGCGAACTGCTGACCATGGTGACGCGCATGGACCGGCGGGGGCCCTTCGCCTGGCTGCGGCCGCGCCTGGACGTGGCCCGCCTGCAACAGGCCCTGCTGCGCGCCGTCATGCTGGACATGGATCTGGCCATCTCCGTCTACATCGAGGAAGGGCGCCGCGACCGGCAGCGGGTGCTGGAAGGCCTGGCCCAGAATTTCACCGACACCATGGCCGGCGTCATCGACGGCATCAGCGGCGCCGTGGGCGGACTGCGCCAGGACGCCAGCCTGCTGACGCAAGCCGCCGACCAGTCGCTGGCGGAAAGCACACAGGCCGACACGGCCGCCGGCAGTGCCGCCAGCAACGTCCAGTCGGTGGCCAGCGCCACTGAGGAACTGTCGGCCTCCATCACCGAGATCAGCGCCCGCGTCGTGCAATCCAACAAGATTTCGGCGCAAGCCATGGAAACGACCCGGCGCACCGACGGCGCGGTGCGCGGCCTGGTGGCCGCCGCCGCCCGCATCGGCGACGTGCTGAGCCTGATCAACACCATCGCCAGCCAAACCAACCTGCTGGCGCTGAACGCCACCATCGAGGCGGCCCGGGCGGGTGAGGCCGGCAAGGGCTTCGCCGTCGTGGCGGGCGAGGTCAAGGCGCTGGCCACCCAGACCGCCAAGGCAACGGAGGAGATTTCCGCCCAGGTGAGCGCCATCCGCCACGTGTCGGAAGAGGCGGTCTCGGCGATCAGCCAGATCGGCAGCGTCATCGCCGGCATGGATGAGATCGCGACCTCCATCGCCAGCGCGGTGGAGGAACAAAGCACTGCCACCCGGGAAATCGCCCGAAGCATCGCCCAGGCGGCCACGGGCACCGCCAGCGTCTCGGCCAACATCAGCCACGTGGCCGACGCCGCCCGCCAGACGGGGGCGGCGGCCGGCCGCCTGAGCCAGTCGTCCGGCGATCTGGGGCTTCAGGCCCAGCGCCTGCGCGAGGGGGCGCAAACCTTCGCCACCCGCTTGCGGGAAAGCGCGTGATCCCCTGAGGAGGGACGCCCCCCCAAGCCGATGGGCAAGCGCGCCAGCGCACGCTATAATCGCGGCCATGGGCACATTCCTCTTCTTCTGCCTGGGCGCCACCATGCTGGCCGTGCTGGGCGTCCTGATCCTGGGCCTGTTCACCATGGCCCGGGGCGGCGACAAGGCCGGCACCACGGGTAACCGCCTGATGTGGTGGCGCATCCGCCTGCAGATCCTGGCGGTGGTGCTGTTCATCCTGACGGCGCTGGCCCTGAGTCACCACGCATGACGGCGCGCGGGGCGGCATGGTCACA
Organism: Nitrospirillum amazonense; assembly: GCF_007828035.1. Classification (GTDB taxonomy): domain Bacteria; phylum Pseudomonadota; class Alphaproteobacteria; order Azospirillales; family Azospirillaceae; genus Nitrospirillum; species Nitrospirillum amazonense. Next base: position 114,362 of record NZ_VITV01000015.1, read on the forward strand.
CTGACCCGCATCTACACACGGGGCGGCGACACGGGCCAGACCTCGCTGGGGGATGGCCGCCGCGTGGTCAAGCATGACCTGCGGGTCGAGGCCTACGGCACGGTGGACGAAGCCAACGCCGCCATCGGCCTGGCGCGCCTGCACACCGCCGGAACCCCGGCGGACGCTTATTTGTCCCGTATTCAAAACGACCTGTTCGACCTGGGCGCCGACCTGTGCACCCCGGAACAGGAAAACCCCAAATACCCCCCCCTGCGCATCGTCGGTGCCCAGGTCGACCGGTTGGAGCGGGAGATTGACGCGCTGAACGCCGACCTGGCGCCGCTGTCTTCCTTCATCCTGCCGGGCGGTACCCCCGCCGCCGCCTTTTTGCATCAGGCCCGTACCGTCACCCGCCGGGCGGAGCGGCTGGTGGCCAGCCTGGCGGAGCGGGAGCCGGTGAACCCGGCTGCCTTCAAGTACCTGAACAGGCTTTCAGATTTTCTGTTCGTGCTGTCGCGCCATGTCAATGACAGGGGCGCCGGCGACGTCCTATGGGTGCCCGGCGCCAACCGCGAGGGACGTTAAACCCTTGGGTTTAGGCCATATTGCAGTGCAACAGGGCAGCGTTGACAGCTTTGTGGGACAATCCTATTTTTGCCGACCACGTCCGTATGGCTCGATCCGCCGGACGGGGAAAATAACCAGAACCCGCCAGATCGAGGGTGGAGCGTCACACCGGGCGGGCGCCCTCCAAGAAGTGCCAAAGGATGGCTTGAGACATGAAGATACTGGTCGCGGTCAAGCGGGTCGTTGACTACAACGTGAAGGTTCGCGTGAAGGCGGACGGCACGGGTGTGGAGACGGCCAACGTCAAGATGTCGATG
>NZ_VITV01000016.1 GCF_007828035.1 Nitrospirillum amazonense
ACCGTCACGTCGTCCATGCGTCCACCACTCAAGCCGAGCGGCAAGCATGCCCATCAATAACGCCCTGGGAAGGCGTGGCTGCGCTGACGCTTACCGTAGACGCGATGGTCGGGGGCGTTCTCCGACAGCTTCTGCACCGGCACGATGGTGAGACTGGCGGTGATGTTCAGGGTCTTGAGGATGCCGGTGAAGCTGTTGTCGTCGAGCTTGGTGAAGGTGCCGAGGGTGATGGCCATGATCTTTCTCCTTCGCTGTGGGGCGCGGGGCCTATCCCCGCGATGTCCCCGGCGTCAGAGCCCGCACAGGCGGCCGTGCCACCCGGAGCGCACGCGACGGGCCGCAACGCAGTGCAGGACCCGAGGGGGAGAAAATTTGCCGCGCGAGGAATGCCGGCACCGGGCCCCGCCCCTCAGGCGGGTGGTGCCGGCAGGGGAAATTTTCTCGAAACCCCGAGGGTTGGCGCGACCGCCGCGGGCTCTACGCCATCAGGAGAACAGCGGGGATGGGCTTGCGGCCGACGCTCCAGAAGAGAAAGGCATCACACGTGCAACTTCGTCGTCGTCCGGGACAGCGTTGTGCTGCTATCGCAAGGGAACTCGTCAGGCGTCATCCGGAACCTCATCGTAACCAAACACGCAAGCGCCAAGAACAGCCGTCGTGCTGTAGGGGAGACTGCGGCCGTCGAGGCGACCAGTCTCAGCGATTAGGTGCAGGTTCTTCCGAGGACGGGAGCAAACGACGTAGAGCAGCTTCTTGGCGCTTCTATCACCGTCAGGGTCCGCGAAGTGCGGGACCATTCCCTCAAGCATGGCAAATGCGATAACTGTATCGAACTCGGCACCCTTAACGCCGTGGATCGTCGAGATGGTAATTCCCGTTCTACTAGCGAACACGCGGCGAAACATACCAATGGCAGAAACGCCCTGGACACCAGCTCCTTCAAGCTGTGCAATCTGAGCCTCCGATCGCGCGAAGAATGTTTGGTGGTGCTCAGCGAGCGCAGACGAATCCGTCAGCTCGAAGCCCAGTGCGAGGCAGAATTCGTCGAAGTACAGTCGCAGAAACGCAAGCCCGTCATCTTGATCAATTTGGATCCCGTTGCAGCGGCGCAGCAACTCACGTTCCGACAAATCCCTGACCGAAATGCCAATATGGCGTAGCTCGACAAGAATTTCCTTCGCCCACCGCGTCCGACGTATATAGAGCTGCGGGGAAGGCTCAGTGAGAGCCATCCGGGCCACCTTAAACCAAAAATTGTTTTGATCGCGAGCAAACGGCGCCATACCAGGACCGTCAAAGCTGTATTCCGGTAAAGCACTCATCAGTCGACGCGTCAAAGCCGCTAGCTGAACCCACCGGGGGCCGACGACACATACCTCACGCGCCGCGATGCCTAGTTGTTCGCAGTTATAGCGGATGAGGCGAACGATCTCGTCGTCCACCCCCTGGTGCGCTGTCTCCTCATCGAATGACACTAAGCTTGCATAGTCGCGATCTTTGCCTTCCGCCTCGACATCAGCGGCGAATACCCGGTAGTTCGAGAAATATTCCACAATCCGGCTCGACGACCGGTAGTTGATGGATAGACTCTTATCGGCCAACTCAAGACCGCAAAGCGCGGCAAAATCCTCGCGGGTCATCGCGTAACCGCCGAGCGAGCCATAAATCGCTTGGTTGGGGTCACCAACTAAGAAGGTACGGGTCCGGCCTGCACCGGCTCGCAGGATCGCGGCAAGGATGGCGTACTGAATCTCCTTGGTGTCCTGAAACTCGTCAACGAGAACGAACTTAAAGATCGAGCTGAGAAGGATCGAAATCGACGGTTCGTTGACGATCAGGTCATGAGCGCAGCTCAGGATCATCTCGAAGTCGATCAATCGTTCCGCTTCGAGACCCGCCCAGTAATGTTGCAGCACTCCGAGAATTTGGGCTCGGCGGGCTGGATTTGGGGCTTCGAGCCGACAGCCTTCTGGTGTGAAATAGTGGTTGCAATCGAACGGCCGGATACGCGGTTGGCGTCCCAAGCAAAGCCTCTCCAGCCGCTGTTCCGTCTCACGCTCGTCGGCAACCCTGAATCCGAACTTCAGCTTTTCATGATAAATGGCGTAGGGCCGCAAGATCCAGTCAAGGCAGAACGAATGGATCGTGCCAATCCACAGGCGCTCCGTATTGACGCCAAGCCGCTCGATGCGCTCCTCGATCTCCTCCGCCGCCCGGTGGGTGTAGGTGATTGCCACGACCCAATGCCGGTCGGACTCAAGGCGAGACAATTCGAGCGCGATCTTGTAAGTAAGCGCTCGCGTCTTGCCGCTGCCGGGACACGCGATGAGGAACACACTGCCGTCGTGCTCGATGGCGTCGACTTGCTCGTCGTTCAGGTCATCTTTATTCCAAACAAACACCATCATGCATACCCCAGGACCTCAATGATAACATCGCCGGGGATTGCCGGGGCGAGAGCAGCAAGCAGTGCGGCCTTATCGATCTCACCCCGCTGATACTGCGCCGCGCGCGCGCGAACGTCAGCCACGACGATTGGCGGTAACAACGCAAGATTGTCATGCCTATTGAGACGATAGTGGATCATGTTAACCAGCACTGAACGGTTAAGCGGCCGGTGTGCCATGAAGATCGCCTCCAGCAAATAGGGCGGGATGCGCGATTTAGCAGTCACCCGCTTGGCAAGTTGAATTGCCAGCCATCCTTTCCCCGCGTTGTCCGCCATCGTGAGAATTCGGCGACCGAAACGCCCGGGATCAGCCGAGCGCAAATCATCAGTTGCAGCCTGAATCGTCGCCGGATCGACATAAACTGTCCCGACGCTATCTACGACGACCTCGACGTTGCCAGCCCGCACAAACTCGACCTCGAAGGTGCATTGAGCGAAGTGGGTCGACAACCACGGATTGCCGGCCTTAAAGGTGTTGAGTCGCGCTTGGCGTGCAATGCCAGCCGCGGCCGAATTAATGGCTTTGACCTTCTGCTTAGCTAGCGTCTCAGAATCGGCTGCATTAGTTGTCGTGTCGAAGAAGCAAGCGTCTAGGTCCGTCACAATGGCGCAGCGCTTGCGGATGCGATCGTCGTGGAAGAGCACGGCAACGTTTTCGAAACCAGTGCTCCGGACGTTGATGAGGCTAATGCCGAGTTCGTCGAGGCTGAGGCCCAGCACTTCCTTCACTAGGGCCGGGACCAGGATTTCCTCGGCGTCGCCTTCGACGAGGATGACGCTTTTGGCGAACAGCAGATTGCTACGCACCGCGTCGAGGTAGCGCTGGACGCTACGAATGTCGCTCTCATTTAGATCGGTAGTCGGCTGGTAAACCTCACATCGTGCACCGTTGCGGGCAAGGATGTTGACATTCTCAACGTTGCTGACCTCAGAAATGTGGGTCGAGTGAGTCGAGTAGATGACCTGGGTGTCGGTATAGGTTAGTCGATCAAAAAGCGTCTTCTGGATATGAGTGTGGATGTGTGCCTCTGGCTCCTCAATTAAGAGGAAGTTCGCGCAGGCCTGCTTGGCCTTTTGGTATTTGAATTCCAGCAACTTGAGCGTGAGATAGATAAGGTTTGCGCCACCGAGACTAAGTTCGTGGATCGCGCCCTCATAATCGTCCTCCGTCTCACCCACGAATAGCCGTAGGGATTGGAACAAGCGCTCGGCCTCAGCGGGAACCGCCGAGCGCACCGCCAAATTGGCCGGAGAATAGGTCTCGCCTGCGGCATCGCGAATGGTTTGGCGAATGTCGGTCCTAATCTCACCTACATCGGGCAAGTTCTCGATGGCCTCATTTAGGTCTTTGACCTTTTCGGTGATTGGCTCCAGCGTGATAGGGTCAATCTCCCCACTCTTGCTGCGAAGTAAGGTTAGGAGCGGATTAGTTCGCTGGCCTTGGAACTCGGCGACAACATCACGCAAAGCCTGGACGAAGGTGAAACAGATTTCCTTAGTAACCGACAATGCCCTCGGGATCGGGCCGCCAATCTCCGGCGGACTTAGCTCCTTCGGGAAACGGACCTCATCGAAATCGCCCACCAACGCTGTATACACCTCGGGATCAGTGAAGTCGGCGGTGCTTTTCCCAGTCAGGACGGTCTCATAGTCATCTGTCGTCAGGCCCTTCAGTACTTCGGCGAGACCCGCTTGATCGCCTTCCTCAAGCTCGCCCAATTTGGACCGAATGGCGGCACTCGGGCGGAAGATCAGATTATAGGTCGCGCGGCCTATGGCACCGCCTTCAATAGTACCGGCTCCATGCAGGAAGAGCGCCTGGATCGCTTCATCCTGGGAAACCTCACTGAACTCCAGGCTAATTATGATCCAGTGGCCACGCCAATTCTTGAGGCCACGATGGAAATCGGTCTCATCCAGCCGATAAGCCCAACGGAGTTGATCGGCGTCGAGCAGAAGCCGAATGGCGCGAAACAAGTTCGTTTTGCCCGAACTATTCTCGCCGATGATCGTGTTGACGCCCTTTTTGAAGACGGCGTCGGCTCGCTCGAAGTTTCGGAAGTTGACCAATTGAACGCGGGAGATATGCATGACGCTGGCCTTTAACTCGCATTCTTAAGTGCGCTAGCTAGCACTCACGACCAAGGTTAGTTGCCCTTCAGCAAACTGTCTGCAACTTTGAGAGCAGGTTGCCAGATCCGCGCTACCCGACCGCTGCCCCCCTCCCCGGAGCGCACGCGACGGACCACAACGCAGTGCAGGACCCGAGGGGGAGAAAATTTGCCGCGCGAGGAATGCCGGAACCGGGCCCCGCCTCTCGGGTGGGTGGTTCCGGTAGGGGAAATTTTCTCGAAACCCCGAGGGTGGGCGCGGCCGCCGCGGGCTTTACGCCATCAGAAGGACAGCGGAGATGGGCTTGTAGCCAATGCTTCAAAGGTGGAGAGAAAGGCACTTCCATTGCAACTTGATTGCAGCAACCGTTGTCAGCTTATCCTAAAGTTGCCGATTGTAATCAGGCCGAAAGATGGCACAATCGACGCCGATATTGATAAATAAACATATCCGCTGTACCCAGCTCTGCGCTGCAAGCCGTGCATGAGGTCCAGGCCACCGCACCATATCGTCACCGAAGATAGAAATTGATATAATTCAAGAATCCGTACGGTCGGTCTGCTTTGAGGAACGTCTCGCTATTAATTATTGATCGCCTGTTTTAGGGGCACAGATGCCTTTCGCCTTATTTACCCATGCTGAGCAAGTTGCAATCCGACAAGTGCTGAACTTCCAACGGACTTTCGCACCGTCAGGATCAGGTCCCATGACCGCACCTCCCGCCCAAGAGTTGCATATTGCGCTCGATGGGTCGGGAATTACGCAAATCGCATGCGCCACCCATCCAGCACGCGGCGGAAATATGAGTCAAGCGATGCAGACCGCGGCGAATTCTGCAAATGGCTGCCATATCATCCATAATCATCCCAGCCAAAGTTCACTCAGCCCTGATGATTGGGACGTGCTTGCGGCGCACCCCCGACTCCAGATGACCGCGGTAAATAGTGAGGGCACGACTTTTCGTGGTCGTATGTTGAATACAGCGTGCCTGCAGCAGGATCCTACCTATTTTCAGTCGCGCTGGGACTACGTGGCTGGTGAGTTTGAAAAGCAGATTACGTTGTGGTTTAGCTCTAGCAGTACGTTTGACCTCGGCAACTTCGGTACTCATAATGGCTGGTTGATTGGCCGTGCAATCGGCAAACGGCTGCAGGCCATCGGTTATGCTGACTTCGAATGTCTTCCCGATGGCGATAATGTCATCGCGTTGCGGAGTCCACATGCACCAATGATCGAGCGGACTCTTATGACTCTCTGTGCTCAGAGGATAATTTGATTGCAGCCTATAAAATCAGACGTGCTACGTGAATTGCAAAGGACTTTTTCTGTCGCTTCTGCCCAAAACCAGCCAATTTGCTCACAGCCGACTACAACAGTTCCCCAAAGAATCTGGTTGGCATTCCTGTTCTGAGCGTTCAGCCCGCTGTTTGTTCAGCAATCTTTCCCAAAGCGCCACACCGCAATGCCCATCTTCCGCGCTTTGTCAGCCAAGTTCTGCGAGATCCCTGAGCCCGGAAACGCCACCATCCCAATAGGCATCGCTTCCAGCAACTGGTCATTGCGTTTGAACGGCGCCGCGTTCTTGTGGCGGATCCAGTCGGGTTTGTAGACAATCTGCGGCACCTGCCGGTGGTCGGCCCAGCACGCGGCGATGCGCTCTGCGCCCTTCGGTGCGCCGCCGTGCAGCAGCACCATGTCGGGGTGCTTGGCGCGGACCTTATCCAGCACGGCCCAGATGCGCTCATGGTCGTTGCAGTCGACGCCGCCGGTGAAGGCCACCTTAGGGCCTGGCGGCACCAGCAACGTGTGGTCAGCCCGACGGCGGGCGGCGGAGAAGTCGCGGCTGTCGATCATGGCCGCCGTCATGGTGCGGCGGTTCAGCTGCGAGCCCTGGCGTGGGCGCCAGGTGGAACCGGTCAGGGTTTCGTAGGCTTCGGCGGCGGCATCGCGGAAAAACTCGAAGGCGTTGCGGCGTTCGATCAGACCGACACCTTCCGCGGTCAGCCGCTCCAGTTCGACCGACCGGATTTCCGAACCGTCCTGGTCACGCTGGCTGCGCTGCTGGGCCTGCTCATTAGTGTCCAGGTCGCGTTCCAGGGTCGCGATGCGACGATGAAAGACGTTGACGCAGGCCCACAGCAGGTCATCGAGGTCGTCCTCCAGCCTGGTGTCAGTCAGCAAGCCAGCCAAGGCCTCCAGACAGGCGCCAATCTCGGCACGGGCCTGATCGGCATCCGGCAGGGGGCGTGGGTCGGGCTCGTCTTGGAAGGGGCGATAGCCATACAGCTGAAGCTCCTCCAGCAGGTGGGCGGACGGGCTGCCATCGGTCGGCAAATTGGTATCCGTGAGAATGGTGGATCGGGAGTGGCGGTTGAACATGACGGTCACCGGAGCTGATCGGACGCGCCAATCGCGGCCTTCCGGGGATCACCCGCCAGGGCTTCAGGCCGGTCCCGCACCCTTTGTGGGCCGCAGCGGTAGCGGAGGACGGCCGGGCATCCGGCCGTTGCGGGACCGGCCGGCCCTGGCAGATCCCCACCCTGGGAGGCCGCCTCTCGCGCGGCCCGCCCGCCGGTGCACCAGCCCTGGGACCGCCGCATCGCCCCCTCACCCATCCGCTGACGGGCGGATCATTCCCCCGGCAGGAAAGCTGCCGCGTCTCGGCCGGCCAGTTGCGATGCGATCCAGTCCCGCAGTTCCGCTAGCCCGAAGGCCATCAGGTCGCTGTTGAAATCGTCGAGCCGGGGGTGGAGCGGCAGGACCTCCAGCCCGGCGTCGAGGCCACGCCGCAGGAGCTTGGCCAAGGCCCACCGCCCCGCCGCATCGGCATCACACGCGACATAGAGGCGGCGGAGCGCGGCGGGGAAAGTCCAGGCGCTGAGATGGGGTGCGGAGAGCGCCGCGACGGCGGGCAGCCGTGGGAAGGCCATGCGTAGCGACAGCGTGGTTTCCAACCCCTCGCCCGCCGCCATGACAGGCCCAGCGGCACCGAGGCGGACAGCGTAGCCCGCCAGTTGCCCCATGGCGCGGCGTGGACCATCCACCAGGGCCTTGCCACCATCGGGCGCCAACCAGGTGCGGTGCAGACCCCTTAACTGACCGTTATCGTTGGTCACCGCTGCGATCAGCGCAGGCAGGCTGACACGTCCGTGAGCCTCCCTCCGGTGACAGTGCGGATGGAAGCGCAAAGCCAATTCCGCCCGCACCAGCACGATGCCTCGGCCGGCCAAGTAGCGCGCCGCGAGTGTCCCCCGCACAGGCTGGCTCGCCGCGAACAGACGCCGGCACGATGCTGGCGTGCCGGTGTCGCGTTGCGTGGGCTCATCCGCGCGGGATGTCGGTGGCAGACGGAGGAAGACTTGCGCCTCCCTGATGGCGTCACGCAGGGACAGACCCTGGTTAAGGGCAATCAGGTCCAGCAGATCGCCGTGTTCACCGGTGGCGGCGTCCGTCCATTTGCCGGCGCGAGGCCCAACCAAACAGACATAGAGGCTACGGCCCGGGGCCCCCGACACATCCCCCACCTGCCAATACCGGCCCTCGCGGTGCCCCTTGGGCAGTAAGTGGCGGCAAACGTCCTCCGCCATGGACGCCAACTGTCGCGCGGTAGGGCCGGCATCCTGCGTCACCATATGAGCCTCCAAAGAAAATGGCCCGACACTGGGGTCGGGCCATGAGTTGATCCGAGATTGATGGACGGCTACTCGGCTGCGACCGGTTGCGCCCCTTCCGCTTCCTGAACCTCCGGCATCGGATCGGAGGCGTCGCCGGATGACTCGGGCGTGCCGAATACCTGGCCTGGTGACCGCAGCGGGACGGGCAGCCAGCCGGTGCCGGCCAGCAATTGCTCGGCCTGTTCCACCATGTCAGGCTTGCGCAGGTGGTCGATCCGGTGGGCGGCGGCCTCCCCCTTCGCCTCGGTCACCGCCTCAATGATGCGGGCCTTGGTCACCCGGCCAAGGTAATTGCCCGCCGTCGGCGCCCAGCCAACCGACGCCAGATCCAGTTGCAGGACGTTGGCGAGGCGGTCCGCATTCCGCCGGAAGGCGGGTGAATGCTCGACGGACGAGAGCACCGCGTGAATGGTGAGCGCGGCGCAGTGGGCGAAGAGGGCCGCCATGCTGTCCGCGTCGAAACTGACCAGGACGCCCCAGAGATCGCCGGCATCCTGGGGTAATTGCTTGCCCCAGTTCTCGTGCCGCGCCTGGATCGATTGCGCTGGCGCGCTGTCCGCCAGGCCCGGCGGCTGGATCACGAAGCTGGGGCTCCGCGCCGTGATCTGCAGGCAGGAATCCATACCGCGGCTATAGAAGGTTTGCAGGCAAAGGACATGCAGGACGGCGATGAACGCCGTGTCCGGATCCTGCGCCAGCGCGTCACGCAGGGCCAGGGTGCGATAGGCCGTCAGTTCCATCACCAGCCGCTCCGGCAGCGGCTTCAGGCCATCCTCCTCCGCTTCCAGGTCCTGGGTGACGGTCTCGTCGGCATCCGCTGTCGCCGGCAAGGCCGGCGTCGTCGCCATGCCATCATCGCCGCCGGCAGCAGCGACCTCGGCCCCCTCCCCCGGCTCCGGCTGCGGTTCGTCCTCCGGCCGAACGAAGCCCCGATCCACCCGCAGCACGCCCTCGGGACCGATGCTGATGAAGCAGCCCGCCCGGGCCATCTCGTCCGGCCCGAACCGCCGGGGACGGTCATCCAGTTTTGCCATCTCGTCCTCGATGGCGGACAACTGCTGATCGATGTCCTCCGGTGGAGCCTCGGGGCGGTCATAGATCTCGACCAGACGCTCATGCTGGGCCTGCAGTTCGTCACGCCGGGCCTGTTCCTCGTCCGTCATGGACACCTCCTCGGCCATCAAACGGCGCAGGCCGGCGGCGTGCCCATAGGAGAAGTCGAGATCGGTCTCGATCCACTTCCATCCCTCCGCCGTGATCGCTTCGGCGTTGCTGGCCAGTTTCTCGGCCACCAGGCGGTCCAGCAGCGGGACATCGCACAGCCACCCGCCCTCATCGGGCGTGAACAGGTCGCGCATCACCGGCCCGCCGGCGGCGACGTAGGTGTCCAGGCCGACGAACTTGGCCCGCTTGTCCCGGACGGGAACACTGCTGGCCGTCAGCGCCTGGCGGATGTGGAAAGGCTGGCGCTGCCAATTCTGGGACCCTGCCCAGACCTGCTCCTGGTGTTCGTGGTTGTCGCTGACGCTGAAGGCCATCAACTGCTCCAGCGTGATGCCGTCCTCGGCGTAGAGGTCCAGCAGCTTGGGCGACACGGAGGCCAACCGCAGCCGCTGTTTCACCACCGCCGGCGTCACGAAGAAGCGCGCGGCGATCTCCTCCTCATCCAGCCCCTTCTCCCGCAAGGTGTGGAAGGCGCGGAACTGGTCCAGGGGGTGCAGCGCCTCACGCTGGGTGTTCTCGGCCAGGGAGTCCTCCTCGCCCAGGCCTTCCGTACGGATGATGCAGGGGATGGGCGCCGTCTTGGTCAGGCGCTTCTGCTTCACCAGCAGTTCCAGTGCGCGGAAGCGCCGGCCGCCGGTGGGAACCTCGTACCGCCCGGTCTCCTTGCCCTCGGCATCCAGCTGCACGCGCACCGTCAGGCTCTGCAGCAGCGTGCGGCGGGCGATGTCATCCGCCAGGTCGGCGATGGACACGCCCGCCTTGACGCGGCGGACGTTGGCCTGGGACAGGACCAGCTTGTCGAAGGGAATGTCCTGAGACCGGCTCAGGGTGATCTTGGCAGGGGTAGTCGCCATGGTTGGTCTCCACGACGGGCCGGCGGGAACTCTCTCCCGCCTTCCAACCCGTCGTGAAAACCCCGGCCTTCCTTTTCCTCTGACCGCCGCCGTATCCGTGGGTTCAGGCAGCCCGCTCCAGCAGCCTCTTGGCCCGCCCTTCCATCTCCAACCGCGCATCCTGGTGGGGTTTGTGGCGGGCCACCGCCGTAATGCCCTGAACGAAATCGAAAATGCTTTCCGGCTTGCGGCCCTCCTCGGCCAGCACGGTCTCGATGATCTTGTCGGTTTCGCCCTTGGAGAAACCCAGTTTGCGCAGGAAGTTGGCCCGGTCCTCGTCATTGTGGGCGACGATCTGGGCGCGGGCAGCCAGGATGCCGTTGACGAAGGGTACCGGCGAGGAATTGGCGAAGCGGGTCAAGGCCGGGGCCACCTCATGCGCGAACCGGTTCGCGGCGTACTTGGAGTGCCGAATGGTGATTTCCTCGAAGTCTTCCACGCCCCATAGGTTTCGGTTCTGGCAGACGGCCCGGAGGTAGAAGCTGGCCATGCCCAGGGTCTTGGCACCGACCTCCGAGTTCCAGCAGAAGAAACCCCTGAAGAAGAGGTCCGGCGAGCCATCCGCCAGCCGGCCAGCCTCGATCGGGTTCAGGTCGTCAACCAGGAACAGGAACACATCCCGGTCGGACGCATAAAGCGTCGTCGTATCCCTGGTAACGTCGACCCGCGGGTTGTAGATGCCGGTGGACCAGTCCAGCACGCCCGGCACCTTCCAGCGGGTGTCGCCCGTGCCGTTGCCGGCGATGCGCTGTACGGCCGAGACCAGTTCGTGGTCATAGATCCGCCCATAGTCGGGCCCGGTGGCGGCACGAAGTTCGACCCGCCCGTCGTTGTCGACCTCCAGCGTCTTGATCTGCTCAGCGCGATTGGAGGCCAAGCCGTACTGGAGGTTGATACCGGCCAAGGCCGCCGGCAGCTGCCGAAGATAGGCCGCCGGTGCGCCCACCAGGCCGGCCAGTTGGCCGAAACTCCAGTGCGTCGGTGCAGCCGCCCGATCCGCCCCCGGGATCATCAGGGCCAGCGCGTCCGGATCGTCACGATCAGCCTCCACGCGAATATCAGCCGAGGGGATCGTCCTGGTTTGGCTGTGATCGGTTCGGCAGCGGACAGCGGAATAGAGGTCGCTGAGCGACAGGTAGCGCTCATCATCCGGCCGGGAAAACCATTCCGAGGATACCCGGCCCACCCGCTGGCCGCGAGTGACGTCCACCCGATAGCCACCCCGGTGATCTTGAGCGGCATCAAGGGTTTCAACCTGGCTCATGGCACGTCTCCATGACGGACGCCGGAGGCCTTCCTCTGGCTGTCAGTCCGTCACGGAAACCCGAGCCTTCCTCTCACTCTCACCGCTTCAGCCTGTTACCTAGGACACTGGCCGCGCGCTACCGCCGGATTAACCCCACCGCGCCAGAGACCCAGCGCCAGGAATCGCGCATTACGTTCAGCGGCATCGTAGTTCGCCTGACCAGCCGGGCACGTCACAGCCCAGCCCTGGCGAACCATCATCTCCGATAAAGACTTTCCGCCAACGAAGCAGTCTTCAAGCGCCCGGTTGGTTTCCGACAAACGGCATTGGATGAGCTTGCCGGCGACCAGATTCTGCAGTGCCTGCATGGCCTGCCGACCACAGTCCCAGCTACGCCCCTGCTCATCTGTGCACTGGTCTCCCGGCTTTGGTGAGGAAACCCCCGATAGCCGATGTCGGGCACCTTCTATTTCAAGGACGCCCGCATCGCTGGCAGTGGCCGTTCCTCCCGGTTGAGCTTGGTGCTGAGGCCAAAAGACGACAGCAACTCCGACACTGAGAAGAACCACCACAGGCAGAATGATGGTGAGCGCCTTCATTGTTCAGTCTCCTCATCGGGGGTGAGCGCGATGGAACCATTGGGTGCGGCCCGCCCTGGCATCAAAGCCGACCTGATCAGCACCCTGCGCTTCGCCCCCAGGACCCGCAGTCCACTACTCAAGACAGCAAGGCGCGATACCCACCGCGGGACAACCGGCGACCATCCCGAACCAATCGCTGAACACGGAGACGAAGATAGTCCGACCTTCCGGACCATTCGGTCGCTGTCCGCCTTTCGCCGACCAGCGCAGTTGCAATTTCTCGCTGGGTGGCACCAGCCGACACGGCGTCGAACGCGCGTAACTTGGCGACCCATCGGATAGCCGAAGGCTCCCGGGCATACAGGGAGCGTGGTAACCGCCCCAATCGCCGGCACATGGACAGCCGCCGCAGAGCTAGAACTTTGCAGTCGATATCGCGCATTCCGCGCAAGGTGCAGATTAGGTGGACTGGCCCTTCCAGCAGGGTGCCGGAAGTGACGGCGACCTGAAGCTGGCGCTGCCCGTCGCTCAGCAGCAGATGTTCGGCGCCGTCGGGGAGGCGCAGAATCGACACGAGGTTGCTGACCAGCCGCCAATCGAACAAGTCTGCCATCTCGGCGTAGCGGCCCGCCGGCTCCGCAACGAGCGGAACAATGGCAGGGTGCGCAGAAGGGTCCCAGAACACCCGTCCCCTGTCTGACAAATCGGCGAAAGAGAACCCCCCAGGCTTTCAAAGAAGAGAGGTCCCCCACTGCAGTGAGGACTTGCCCCTCTCTGCGGAAGTGAGGTGAAAGTCCACCCAACTGCGTTCGGAATTCTCCATTGCGCTTAAGCCACTCCCAGGCCCAGCCGACCCTATCAAGGGTTAGTAGAGCGCGATAGCTGGCGCCATTCCGCCAATCGGGGGCAACGTGAAACGATGCAGTAGGTGTCTCGTCCTGCATGGCATTCCTCCATTGCTTCCCGGAGCCTGGATCGCGCCGCGCGCGGTGCTTAATCGGCTTTTAATTGAATAACTGCTATCAATGATTATCGATCCGAACTTCACAAAAAACTTCCAAATTCGCGCGGCGAATGTCAAATGGGCGCTGAACTTTCGCTTATGCATTTATTAATAATATACCCATAGATGAATCGCCACATACCACCTCAGGTGTATGAAATTTTAATATTATACATAATAATAGAAAGAAATTAAAATTACCACAGAATTCCCAATATGTGAGTTTTGGGCAAAAACAAACCGAAATTGCACGATATCGCATCGATCTTTGACTACACACGTGAATGACTACATGGATAGGTATCTTTTCGTGGATTTTATGGCGGATGCTTTGCCAGCCGGTATCACGACCCAGCGTCGCATCCGGCAGCGACATCTTATTGTCGGCCAATATACCCTGGATCGTTGTCATGAAATTCGTTTTGGGTCACCACAATTTCTTCTACTCCAAAATGACGGCCCTCCGCACACATTAACTTGGCACACCCCAGGAAATCCGACACCGAATCGACAGCACGTTAAATTAGGAGAAATCAATATTATTCCACCTGAAACAATATTATATGCTAGCTGGCCCGAACAAATATCCACATTCATTGTTGCTTTGACTCCAAATTTTGTTGTCAGCACCCTGAAAACATTTCCCCCCAGTCGAATAGTGGCAGGGGCAGGCCCTTGGATTGGAATAGATGATCCCATGTTACTGAATATTTCCGCTGTCCTACGGGGGCGGCTTGACCATCGATCTCATGATGATTCCACCTATCTGCCGCTGGCAGGGAATCTTCTCATCACCCGAGCCTATGAACTCTTCGCTGGCCATACGGTTAGGCAACCGTTGGCGGCAGGCGGCCTCGGGCTTATGAGACAGCGGCACATTCTGGCCTTCATTGATGGTCGACTTCAGGAATCGCTCACCCTCTGCCGCCTGGCGCGCGAAGCCGGTCTAAGCCCCGATCACTTCGGTAGAGCATTTAGAATCAGCGTGGGATTGTCGCCCCTCCAGTACATTACCCAGCGGCGCATCTCGATGGCCAAAGAGGCCCTACTCACCCCCAATCGCACCATAACGGACATCGCAATGGCGCTCGGCTTTGCAAGCCCCAGCCATTTTTCTGATGCGTTCCGCAAGGCTACTGGCGTTGCACCTTCGAAATGGCGGCGCGAGCGTAACTAGTCACAACCACGCTTCTAGCTTGGCGCAAGAATCGCTTGTCCAAGCCACACTTTGAATTTGAAGCAGCCGGCCGAACGGTCGCAACATTCGGATTATGTGGTGAGGAACGATCAGAAGATCGTCCCTCACCAAATCTAGATACAGGATAAGCCAGGAGTCAGGGCCGGAAAATCAGTTCCCTCAAAACTCATAGGACAGCGTCATCCCCAGTTCCCGCGGCCGGGTCGTGCTGACCAGACGGTAGCCGGAGTTGAAGGCGGGACCGGCGGTCTCTGCAAAATAGGGCGGCGTGGCGAGATAAGTGCCCACGACCGACGGATAGCTGGCGTTGGCGCTGTTGATGGCGGTGATCTCCCGCGTGTCGAACAGGTTTTTGGCGAACAGGGTCAGGCTCCACCGGTCGTCCTTGCCGCGGACACCGACATAGAGGTTCATCTGGGTGATGTCGTTGAACTGGTAATGATCGACAGAGGAATAGAACCCCGGTTGATAGGTCACCAGCGCCCGGATGAAGGGCTGCACCGCCCCCACGTCGAAATCATATTCGGTGTTGGCCGACAGGTGAAACTTGGAGGTCTGGGCGATCCGGCCGTTGTAGGGGCAATAGGACACGCCCACCGTCGGGGTATTCAGGATGGGCGTGCCGTTGGCGTCGAAGATGTTGCACGGCATCTGGCCGTTCTCATAGTGCGCATCGACATAGCTGACGTTGGCACCAGCGGTCCAGTTGTCGAGAATCTGGCCACGGAGCTGGGCCTCGATACCGGTCGAGCTGACGTTCCCGTTCCAGTTCAGTTGCAGGGTGGAGTCCACGATCCCCGGCCCGTAGAGACCGTCGGACGCATTGATGGTATCAGTCGTGCGACCGATGTAGTTGGTGAAGTCCTGGTGGAAGACGTCGACATTGGCCGACAGCCGGTTGCCCAGGAAACTGCCCTTCAGGCCCAATTCGTAGGAATTGGAGGACTCGTTCTTCGCGACGATCAACGCGCTATTCAGCTGCGCCGTCACACCGACCGAGGCCGGGCCGACACGGTAGGAACGCCCATAGCTGATGTAGGTGGAAATGTCATCGGTCAGCTTATAGGTCAGGTTGGCGCCGCCGGTCACATAGTCCTGCGACCGGTAGGCCGCGCTGTTGGGCAGCGTCCCAAAGTTGTCGTAGACCGTGGTCCCGGCCGAACTGACGGTCAGGAAGCTCTGTTGCTGGCTGCGGGAATGAGTGTAGCGGGCACCCACCTGCAACCCCAGTTGGTCGGTGAACTGGAAGCTGTTGCTGGCATAGAGCGAGGACACATACGTGGTCCCCGGAACGGTGATCCTGACATTCACCGGAATGACATTGTAGAAGGGATAGAATGAACCCGGCTGAGGTGGGGAAGGATACAGCCCGGTCAGGAACTGGTCATTGGGCTGGGTTGTGGTCGTCGGCGTACCTTCTGAATAGTAGGAGACACCTACCAAGTAGTTCCAAAAATTCTGGCCATTGGACTGCAAGCGCAATTCGGCGGACCGGATGTAATAGCTAATGTGATTTTTCTGGAGCTGTTGGTAACCAGGTAGGCTATTCCCCACATCAAGATCGACCAGCTGGTTCAGGACAGCCTGTTGATCACCGGCGTTCAGCACCAGGGTGGCCGGCCCCAGATCCCAGGAGCCTTCAAAGGTGATCAAGTTGGTTTCGCTGACGAATTGCGGGATGCCGTCGGCCACCGCGATGTAGTCGTCGGCACCGGCGACCGGACCGTTGGCGGCCAGCTTCACCGTGGGCGGAAAACCCGGCCCCGACGCCAGAATGGAATTGCCGTTGCCGGCCACCTGCTGGAACTGAACATTCCGGCTTTTCATGTACTGGTCGGTCACGACGAACTGCAAGTCGGGCGTCGGATCATATTCCACCGTGGCACGCACGCTGCCCGTGCGGCCGTGCGACCGCTCGCCATTGTTGACGTTCCGAACGTCATTGATCCGGTTGCCGTCGAGGACACCGGCAACACGAACGGCCAGCACATTGTCGACGATGGGGGCGTTGATCGCGCCCTGCACGTTCCGCCCGCCCCGGTCCGACACCGTCATCTGGGCATAGCCCCCAACCTTGTCCATGTCAGGCTTGCGGGTGGTGATGGTGATGGCGCCCGCCGGGGCCGTCCGTCCACGCAACAGGCCCTGTGGCCCGCGCAGGACCTCGACCTGGCTGACGTCATAGAGCGAGGTGAAGGCCGTCTGCGCGTCGATGTTGATCTCGTTGAAATAGACATCGACCGCCGGCGCCGATCCCGTATCGGGATCGAAGGGAATGCCACGCAATGTGGCGGCCTGGTTGCGTCCGGTGGTGTTCGCGATCTCAAGCCCCGGCGTCAGCTGCTGGACATCCTGCACCGCCAGGATGTTGTACTTCGCCATGTCCGCCGAGGACACGGCATCGACCGCCATCGGCACATCCTTCAGCGCCTGGGAATGGCGGGTCGCGGTGACGATGATTTCCTCAAGCTCCGTCGCTCCCTGGCTATCCGACGCGCCGGATGCGGCGACAGGCTGGGCCCGTGCGGTGGTGGCCAAACACAAGGACAAGGCGGCGACCCCCGCCAGTGTTGCACCAGCGAAACTGCCACCAAGCGTGGACGCACCTCGGGCGTATGAACGCAAAGACATGTCTTCCCTCCCCGTATGCCGCAGGCTTGTTTCCGCCTCGGCTCTTTGACTTTTGACTAATTCGGCGAGCCCAATCGCCGGAGACGCAGTTTCCCGTCGCGCCAATCACCCTTCCGGCAATTGCGATGTCTGCACTATCATCTTTTACGCAAATAACGGCTTCATAGTACATGATACGCACTATTGCGCAACATCTCTATGTAGTGGCGCCGCATTTTGGCGGTCATTGTGGCCAAGAACCCCACTTTGCGTAGCCGCGATGGCCGGCGGCCCTCAGAGCACGGCGACGCATCCGCGCCATATCCGCGGACAAACTCGCGGGCATGGCGCGGCACACGGCGAAGGCACGCGCGTGAATGGGGTCAAAGGGGCTCTTGCAAGGCACCCGGCCTTCAATTGGCCAAGCCACCGGGTTCCGGCAGGGTGCGATAAACAGATCGCTTCAGCACCCGATAAACGAGCCGTTGGCCTTGCAATGATATCCACGGGCAATCTGCGCCTGGGCGGCCACCAGGGGATCGGTCACCAGGCGTGACAACAGGGCCGGCTTGAGGGAGTGAAGCAACAACACGGCCACCAGCACCAGGAGGCCGGCGGCCACCGACACACCAATGTGATGCAGGCGGAAGCCACTGTCCCGCCCCCCATTGTCCCACCCCCGGGCCCCATGGGCGCTTCGCCCGGACCTGAAGACCATGCTGGAAAAGTGCTTACCGCTCGCCTTGGATAGAGCCATGTCCGCCTCCCCGGGGTTCGGCGGCTTGCGCGGATTCCGCGTCAGGACCACCGTTGTTGTATCGGTCTCTCAGGCAACGCACGCACAGGCAGAGAACCCAGCCGGCCGGCTACCCGGCCTTCGCGCTGAATTGCTGGCGTAGCCAGCCGCCTACATCATCCACGGCCGTCTGCGCCGCGTCGATCACGCCAAGCCAGGAAACAAAGCCGTGCACCATGCCGACATAACGCCGGGTGGTGACGGGAACGCCCGCAGCCACAAGAAGCAGGCCATAGCCTTCCGCATCATCACGGGTCGGGTCGAATTCAGCCGTGGCGATGAAGGCCGGCGCGGCGCCAACATGGGATTCGGCGCGATTGGGCGACGCCAGCGGATTATCCCGCTGCGCCTCCACCTGTGACAGGTATTGATGCCAATAGAAGAACGTGTCCTCGGTGCTGATGAAGGGGGCCACGGGATAGTCGCGCCAAGACGCCGTCTCACCGCGGGGATAGCCGCCCGATCCATAGATCAGCACCTGCCCATCCAGTTGGGGGCCGCCTTCATCGCGGGCCCGCAGGGCCACCGACGCCGCCAGCACCGCACCGGCGCTGTCCCCAGCCACGGCCAAGCGGCCGGGAATGCCGCCGATCTCCTCGGCATGGTCGGCGGCCCAGCAGGTGGCCGCCCAGCAGTCATCAGGCCCCGCCGGGAATGGATGCTCGGGCGCCAGGCGGTAGTCCACCGAAACCACCAAGCATCCCGCCGCATGACACAGGCCCCGGCAGATCATGTCCTGCGTATCCAGGTCCCCCATGACGAAGCCGCCGCCATGGAAATAGACCAATACCGGTGCCGGAGTTCCACTTGCCGGGGTGTAGAGCCGCAGGCGCAGGTCGCCCGCCGGGCCGGCGATGACGCGATCCTCGATCTTGGCGATGGGCACCGCCAACGGCGGAAAGGCCAGCGACGCGTCCCGCACCGCCTTGCGTAAATCGGCCAGGGGAATGCTGTCCACCTTGGGGAAATGGGCAGCGGCATCGACGAAGGGTTTCAGTTGCGGCGAAATATTCATGGTTTGCTCCAGAGACAGCGAGATCGGCGCGGCTTCCCCGCCAACGGGAAGCGACAAGTCAGATTTCGGTCTTGGTGAACATGTTCTCGGGGTAGCCGGGGAAGACGTAATCGAGTTCCAGAACCAGCTTCTCACCCAACGGCCCGGCGGCGAAAATGTCGGTCTCGATGAAAGCCTGGACCGCGTGCCGACCATAGGTGTAGCGCGGCGTATCCCCGAAGACGGGGGAGGTATCCAGCCGCTCGTCCACCGCCGCCGTACCCCGGCGCGATCGGTTGGCCAGCAGGTTCAGCCGCCCCTTGAAGGCAGGATCGTTCGCCGCCAACTCGCGCGCCGCCAGCATCGTCCGCTCCACCCAGTCCAAGGACCGGGCCACGATGCCGACGTGGAAGCCATATTCGGGATCGCTGGCCTGCGCCGCGCGGAAGCCCGCCACGGCGGGATGCTCATCGACTTCACCTACGCGCAAGGCCGCGTGCACCGCCGCCATCAAGGCGCGATCCGGCGCCGGCAGCGCGGAGAGATAGACGATCCCCTGGCCCGCCGCCGCTTCAGCGCCGTCCAACGCCAGCTGATAGAAGCGTGTTCCATCGGGCATGGGAAAATCCTGCACGACCTGAAAACCCACCAGCATCAGCAGACGCGCGGCCAGCGGCCCCTCCTCCGGCACGCGATAATGTAAGGCGATATGTCCCAGATGGCGCTCGGCGCCGCCCTTCGGTTCCTGGCCCGCGTTCGACACGAGGCTTCCTCCCTGGTTTCATTATTTCAAGGGCTTAGGCGCGATATCGGCTCAAGCACCGTCAGGGGTGACGCCCTCCCAGCGGCGTCGGAAGTCTTACTTCTTCTACCACCAGCGTAGCGGGCATGACGGGGTCGCGCAATACTAAGCGTGCACTTACTTACAATTTATCCAAGCCAATAGCCCAGCGTGATCGGTCAGGTGAAGGACTGCGCGATGGAAGACGGAGCCCCTTGCAGGAACACATGGTAATGGCCGGCCGACCAGCCGCCATCCACCGCCAATTCGGCCCCGCAGATGTAGGAGGCATCGTCGGAACAGAGGAACAGGCTGGCGGCCGCGACTTCCTGGGTTTCCCCCATGCGCTGCAAGGGAACGACCTCATAGCCCCGGTTCTTGGCTTGTCCCGAAAGGCCCATGGGATTGCCCATGGTGGTGTCGATGCCCCCGGGATGGACGGAATTGACGCGGACACCATGGTGGCCGAGTTCCAGGGCCGCCGCCCGCGTCAGCCCACGGAGAGCCCACTTGCTGGCGACATAGGCGGCCACACCATTGCTGCCACGCAGCCCGTCAATGGACGAGATGTTGACCACAGCCCCCCGGCCGGCAGCCTTCATCACGCCACCGACATGCTTCAGGCCCAGGAACGCGCCCTTCACGTTCACCTGGTAGACCCGGTCGAAGTCTTCTTCGGCAAGGTGTTCGATGTCCGCGAAGTGCAGGACGCCGGCGTTGTTCACCAGGGCGTCTATGCGCCCCCAGCGCTGCGTGACATCGGCCACCAACGCTTCCCATGCCGCCCCCTTCCGGACATCCAGCGGGAAATATTGCCCCCGCGGCCCCAATTCCATGGCAAGGGCGCGTCCCTCGTCATCCGCCATGTCGGCCACGACAACGTATGCGCCCTCGGCCGCGAACAGGCGGCAAGTGGCCGCCCCCATGCCCTTGGCACCACCGGTGACAATGGCGACACGGTCCTTCAGTCGATCCACCTTTTCCTCCCTATCTCGCAGTCATTGCGCCTGGTCACGGGCCAGATCGGCCAGGGGATGGGGCGCGTTGGCGTCCCAGGCGTGACGCGGCCCCACGCTCAACCCGCCGTCGACGACAAAGCTGACGCCGGTAACGAAACTCGCCTCCTCACTGGCCAAGTATAAGGCCGCGCAGGCGATGTCTTCCGGCTGCCCGGCCCGGGGAATGGGCTGGGCATGCGCGCACACCTCCGCCACACGGGCAGCGAACTGGTCCGCAGCCGGCCGGTCCATACCCAATGAAGCGCCAAAGATGGACGTGGCGATCATGCCGGGGCACACGGCGTTGACCCGTATACGCTGAGGGGACAATTCAGCTGCCACCGTGCGCGTCAGGTGCAGCAGGCCGGCCTTGGCCGTGGAATAAGCGATCGGTCCCCATCCCGCCTGCATGCCCGCCACGGACGCGACATTGACGATGGCGCCACCGCCGCGCGCTGCCAGCAACGGGGCGGCGTACTTCATGCCCAAGGCGGGTCCCCGCAGCAGGACTTGGAAGATCCAGTCCCACTGCTCGGCCTCGATCGCGGTGATGGAAGGCATCATGTCGCAAATGCCGGCATTGTTGACCAGGATGTCCAGCCCGCCGAACGACGTTGACGCCAGGGCGACGGCGGCGGCGATTTCCGCCTCCTGCGTGACATCGCACCGAATGTGGCGCACCCGCCCGTCATGGACCTGCTCCAGCACCCGTCCCTTGTCATCCTGGATGTCGGCGACGACAATGCGCGCGCCTTCGGCCACGAACAGCCGGACCATCGCCAAGCCGATGCCGGAAGCGCCGCCGGTGATCAAGGCGACCTTCCCATTTAGACGACCGGACATTCCCGCTTCCCCGTGCTCAGAACCGGTCCGGTCGCATCAGCGCATCCGTCCCACCGTCGTTGAAGATGATCTGGCCCAGGAGGTAGTGCCCCTCGAAACCCAGCAGGTAGATGATCAACTCCGCGATCTCATCCGGCCTGGCAAAACCGGGGACCGCCATGGGGTTGGTCTGGTCGATCACCGCCCGCATCTGTGCATCCGCCAGCAACTGCGCGGTCATGGGTGTCTCCACCACACCCGGCGCCACACCATTCAGAAGGATGCCAGCGCCCGCCCATTCCGGATGCACAGCGGTGCGGCGCAGCCATAGCGCCAACGCCTTTTTCGACGCCGGATAAGCCACTTCCGGACTGTCGGAAAGGACAGCCAGCGCGGCAGCCTCATCCCCTGTCAGGCAAGTGGCGGCCACCGCATCTCCCACTGGCAGCAAGGCCGCCGTCGAGCAGGTGGCGACGGCGCGACCTCGTGAGGACAACGCCAGCAGCGGGCGCAGCCCCTCCAGCGTGGCGACGGCACCGAAATAGTTGACGGCCAACGTCTCCTCCGGCCGGTCCGGCCGCGAGATCCCGGCGTTGGCGACGACACCATCCAGCCCCTCAGGCGCCAGGGCATGGGCCCGCTCCACCAGCCACCGCCGGCCATCCGCCGTGGCCAAATCCGCTTCGATCTCGGCATCACGGATATCGGCACCGATCACGCGGTCGCCTGCGGCCTCCAATCGGCGGCGCACGGCCAAGCCAATACCCGACGCCGATCCCGTTACCAGCACGGTTCGAGCCATCTTCCCTCCCCTGTTCCTTATTACGTCACTTTATCCCAGAGCCCGCGTATGCGACCCGAGAGCGACATATATCTACGCAAATAACGTTTTTAATCGTCGATATACCAGCACTATGCGCTTTCATGAATGCAACCGTCAACGCATATTGACTTTGTAAGTGAACACTCACATCCTAGGCACGTAGCGCCATCGCAGAATGAGCAGCTGAGGGAGGATTGCGCGCGACGGGAGCGCAAGAGCGGATGTCGGCCCCATCGCCTGAACGCGGCGAAGTTGGAGGCGCCGACCGCCATTCCAGATCGAACACATCCAGCGATGACGGTGGGCGCCCCGGAAAGGCGCGCAAATAAACAAAACCATGCAGGGAGGAAACAGCGTGCGGAGAGGAAACCCTTGGCTGTTGGGAATGTTGTTGTCCGGTACGGCTTTATCCTTGGTTGCCGGCGTCGCGGCCGCTCAAACGACGGCACCATCCGCCGTCCCGCCCTCGACGGCAGCCCCCGCCAACACGACAGATGCGAACACGCTCAATGACATCATTGTCACGGCCAACCGCCGTGCGGAGCGCATTCAGGACGTTCCGACCGCCATCACCGCAGTCAGCACCGACACCCTGCACGAACAGAACATCAGCACGCCCCAGGATCTGCCCGGCAAGATCCCGTCATTGATGGTGACGTCCAACGGCACCACCCGAAACGCCGAAACCGTCGTGATCCGCGGTCAGGGGCAAAGCTATCTCGCCCCTGTCGGCGTCGTGAACTATTTCGCCGAGGTGCCGCTGATCCAGGGCGCGATCATTTCGAATCAGGGCGGACCGGGCACGTTCTTCGATCTGGAGTCCTTGCAGGTGCTGCGCGGGCCGCAGGGCACGCTGTTCGGCAAGAACACCACAGGCGGCGCCTTGCTGCTGGGGCCGGCCAAGCCCACCGATAAATTCGAGGGCTATTTCCAGGCCCAGGTCGGTAACTACAACGACCGGGAATACGAAGGGGTCATCAACGTCCCCGTCGACGACAAGCTGGCTGTCCGCCTGTCGTTCCGCAAGGTGGACCGCGACGGCTATACCAAGGATGTCGGCCCGCAGGCCTTCGGTTACGGCTACGTGCTGACGCCCAACGGCCCGTCCAACGGCTTCGCCGGCAAGGACTACGACGACCGCCACTACGACACAGTCCGTCTGGGTGTTAACTGGACACCGACGGAGCGGGTTGAGAGCTATCTGGTCGCCTACTACACGCAAAGCCACGACAACGGAACCGGCCTGTCCATCAGCGATGCCAACACCGGCGCCAACCTGTCGAACCTAGCCGGCAACCTGTTCTATCGCCAGCCGACGGACCCGCTGTACGGCAGCAACGACCCCACGATCGCCCAAGGCATTCTGGCCCGCCAGCGGGCCCTGGGCCCCCGCGAGACGGCGCTGAACACCAACGAGTTCGATGATCTGAAGGTCTGGAGCCTGACCGACATCCTGAAGGTCGACCTGACGGACACGCTGCTGTTCCGCAATATCTTCGGCTATCAGCGGATGAAGCAGGGCTACGCCTGGGACCTCGATGGTTCCATTCTGCCGCTGACCGCGCAAAACCCCACCCTGGTGGTGGCCGGGACACCCGGCAGCTTCGGCCAAGTGGGCCAGGGCACCAACATCACCAACCTGAGCCAGCTCAGCGTCGAGCCGCAGATCCAGGGCAAATTCCTGGCCGACAAACTGAACACCGTGGTTGGCCTGTTCTATTCCGATGTCCAGCCGGAAGGCCTGCAGGCGCTGGGCAGCTTCAACTTCGGCGAACCGGGCATGGTGCTCTATTCGGTCAAGACCCAGAGCAAGGCTGTCTACGCCCAGTCCGATCTTGATCTCGGCGCCTATGTCGGCGCACTGGACGGCCTGAAGCTGACCGCCGGTGTCCGCGAGACCTGGGACAGCTATGACGGCCGGCGCTACGCCAGCAGCTACTTCAATATCCCGGAGGCGCAAGCCAGCAAGACCGCCGCGGCCACCACCTGGACCGTCGGGTTGGACTACCGCCTGGCCGCGAACACCATCGTCTATGGCAAGGTCACCCGCGGCTATAAGGCCGGCGGCTTCAACATGGTCGGGGTGCAGCAGGATGGCCTGACCTACGCGCCCGAGCACGTCACCAATTACGAGGTCGGAACCAAGACCGACTTCAGCGTCGCCAACATTCCCGTCCGGCTGAACGCCACCCTCTACGACATGGAAGACGACGGGATACAGCGCAACAGCGCCGACAACGCCTTCAACGGCTTCCAGAACGCGTCCGGCCTGGACCAGGGGGCCCGCATCTTCAATGCCGGCGCATCCACCGTCCGTGGCGTGGAACTGGAGCTTTCAGTACGACCCGCCAAGGGCCTGGAGCTGAGCGGCTCCTACGCCTACATGGACGCCCACTACAACAACTTCCACATCGACATCCCGCCCGATCCGCTGGTCACGATGAAGGATACCTGCAGCGGCCCGCTGGCCGTGCCTTCCCCCTATCTGCCGGGCGCCAGGGCGGTCAGCGCCAATCTCAGCTGCATCCCCTTCCCCTTCGCCCCCAGGCACCAGTTCAACCTCAACGCCCGCTACCAGTACGACCTGGGGCGCTCCCTGGGCTCCCTGGTGGGAACGGCCAACTTCTCCTGGGTGGACCAGCAGTTCGCCTCATCCATTTCAACGCCGGCAGGAGAGCCGGGCGCCACGCTAGCCCCGTATGGACTGCTGAACCTCAGCCTGGAGTGGCAGGACCTGCTGAACCGGCCGCTGGACCTGCGTCTGTTCGTCACCAACGCCACGGACAAGGTCTACCGCATCAGCAACAGCAACCTGACCGACACCGCGTTCGGCAGCTCCGCGTCCATTTACGGCGAGCCGCGCATGTACGGCTTGTCGCTGCGCTACCGCTTCGGCGACTGAGCCCACGCCGGTGATCCTCAAGGGGAATTCAGATGAGCATCGAACAGGAAGTATTCGGCAGCGGCGTCGCCGTCGTCACCGGGGCGGGGGCCGGCATCGGCTCCGGCATCGCCCGGCGGCTGGGGCAACTGGGCATGCACGTGGTGGTGACCGATATCGCCGGTGACCGCGCTGAAGCGGTGGCCGCCGCCATCTGCGCCCAGGGGGGCCGGGCGGAAGCGCAAACGTTGGACGTGTCGCGACCGGCGGAACTGGACCGCCTGGCGGCGGACCTGTTCAGCCGCCATGGCGCCGTCAAGCTGCTGGTCAACAACGCCGGTATCGAGACCATCGGCTTCAGCTGGGAAATCCCGGCCGAACGGTGGGAAACGACGCTGAACGTCAACATCCACGGCGCCGTCCACGGGGTCCGCGCCTTCGTGCCCCACATGCTTAAGGCCGGCCAGCCGGCGTGGATCGCCAACCTGGCCTCGGTCGGCTCCTTCGGGGTCATGCCCACGCAGACCGCCTACATCATGAGCAAGCACGCGGTGCAGTCTTTCAGCGAATGCCTGTTCCTGGAACTGCAGATGGCCAAGGCGCCGATCCGGGTCAGTTCGGTCATTCCCGGCATGCTGAAGACTTCGATCTTCGATGAGGCGGGCGGCAAGGGCGAACCGCCGGCCGCCAGCCACCACCGCAAGGTCATGCGCGAGCTGATGTCCACCTACGGCATGGACCTGGACGAGGGCTGCCAGCGCATCGTGGCGCAGATCGCCGAGGGCCGGTTCTGGGTCTCGACCCAGCCGGAAATGACGGCCGGCATGATCGCGGGGCGCGTCGACTTCCTGACCCGGCAGACCGACCCCACCCTCAGCGACCAGGCCAGGCACCTCCTGGAAAGCTGACCCGGCAGCCTCCCGCCTGCCCTCACGACCCTCAGCCCCAAGGAAGACTGTCCCATGGCACCCCACTCCCCGGTCCCCTTTTCAGACGCGCGCAGCCTGCCCATCCGGGACCATGACGGACTGCGCCAAGCCTTGACCGACGCCAACCTGCCCACCCTGCTCATGGTCTACATGCACTACACGGAGGATGAGGGGATGCTGGAGCGGTTCGCCCCGCATATCCACTCCCCCTACGCCTATAATCCCGCACCCATCCCGGCGGAATTGGAGCAGGAACTGCGCGATCGTCTCTTCGGTCTGCTGACCCAATCGCCGCCGCCCGTCGAACGGCCGCTGTCGCACGACCTGATGCGCCGGATGATGAGCGTCGGCGTGGCTGAGACCGTGGATGAGGAATGCGTGCCCATGCTGCTGGAGCAGATGGGGTTCGAAACGCCGGTTCCGCGCTCCAGCGTGCCGGGGCGCGCGGCGCCGGCCGGCTTCAAGGTGCTGGTCATCGGCTGCGGCATGACCGGCATCGTCGCCGGCATCAAGCTGGCGGAGGCCGGCTACGACCATGTCATCATCGAGAAGAATCCCGAGGTCGGCGGTACCTGGTACGAGAACCGCTATCCCGGCGTGGGGGTCGACACGCCCAGCCACTTCTACTCCTTCTCCTTCGAGATCAATCCCGAGTGGAACCACTACCACCCCAAGGGCCACGATATGCAGGATTACCTGCTGCGGGTGGCGGACAAGTACGGTATCCGGGATCGGACCATCTTCAACACCCAGGTCCTCTCCTGCGTCTATGACGCCGACCTGGGCCTGTGGCACGTCACCGTGCGGTCGAACGATGGTCGGGAATGGGTCATCGACGCGAACGCCGTCATCAACGCCCATGGCCCTTTGAACCGCTGGCAGTTGCCGGACATGCCGGGGCTGAAGGACTTCAAGGGTCCGGCCATGCACACGGCCGCCTGGGATACCCGTGTCGACTTGGCCGGCAAGGACGTGGTCATGATCGGAACCGGGGCCAGCGGCGTGCAGCTGGCGCCTGCCATCGCACCGTCGGTAAAGCATCTGACCATCCTGCAGCGCTCGCGCCACTGGGTCATCCGCAATCCGGAAATCGGCCGCCAGGTCACGGAAGGCGTCAAATTCGCCCTGCGCCATATCCCGCATTACAAGGAATGGTTCCGTTATCGCGTCTACTGGTTCGCCGGCGATGGGTTGT
Organism: Nitrospirillum amazonense; assembly: GCF_007828035.1. Lineage (GTDB taxonomy): Bacteria > Pseudomonadota > Alphaproteobacteria > Azospirillales > Azospirillaceae > Nitrospirillum > Nitrospirillum amazonense. The sequence continues at coordinate 27,210 of NZ_VITV01000016.1, forward strand.
TCGTGAACGTCGTGAAGGACCCCAACTGGACGGGCTCGGATTTGTCGGTCTCGGCCCATAACGAGGGCATGCGCCAGTTCGCGTTGTCCCAGCTGCAGGCGGCAACAGCGGACCGGCCGGACCTGTTCGAGAAGCTGCTTCCCGACCACCCGATCTTCTCTAAGCGCATCCTGCTGGACGATGGCTGGTTCGATACCCTGAAGCGGGACAACGTGACCCTGGAGAACCGGGCGGTCGATCATATCGAGGCCGACGCCGTGGTGCTGAAGGACGGGACCCGCCTGCACGCGGACGTGCTGGCGCTGGCCACCGGGTTCAACGTCGCCAAGATGCTGGGCTCCCTTACCGTCATCGGACGCGAGGGTGCCGACCTGGGCCGGATCTGGGGCGAGGACGACCCCCGCTCGCATCTGGGCGTGACCATCCCGGGCTTCCCCAACTTCTTCTACACGGTGGGTCCGAACAGCGCGCCCAATCATGCCGCGGGCCAGAACCTGATCTCCGAAGTCCAGGTCAACTACATCATCGAGTGCCTGGATGCGGTGGTGGCCGCCGGCGCCAAGGCCATCGAGCCAACGAGGATGGCGTTCGACGCCTTCAACGAGCGCATCGACCGGCGCATGCAGGACATGATTTGGACCCACCCCAAGGCCAACAGTTACTACAACAACAGCAAGGGCCGCATCTTCCTGTCCTGGCCGTATCGACTGGTCGACTATTGGACAGCCATGCGCAAGCCGGACCTCAACGACTTCACCCTTCTGCGTTGACCGGTTCCAAAGCGGCGGTCCCAGCCGGACCGCCGCCACCCGCCCCCATGAGAGACGTCTTTCGTGCCCCCTGACGACACTTCCCCCACCCCGGCAGCGCTGGCCGGCATCCGGGTCCTGGACCTCAGCCGCGTGCTGGCGGGGCCCTGGGCGGCCCAGATCCTGGGCGACCTGGGCGCCGACGTCATCAAGATCGAGCAACCCGGCAAGGGAGACGATACCCGAAGCTGGGGCCCTCCCTATCTCCCCAGCCGCGATACCGACGCCGACCCCTTCAGCGCCTATTATCTGGCCTGCAACCGCAACAAGCAGTCGGTGGCCATCGACATCGCCAAGCCTGAGGGAGCGGCGCTGGTGCGCCAGTTGGCCCGCCGCAGCCACATCGTGCTGGAGAACTTCAAGGTGGGAGGCTTGGCCCGCTATGGGTTGGACTACGCCAGCCTGGCGGCCGAAAACCCCGGCCTGATCTACTGCTCCATCACCGGGTTCGGCCAGACCGGCCCCTATGCGGCCCGGGGCGGTTATGACTTCCTGATCCAAGGAATGAGCGGCCTGATGAGCGTCACCGGTCAACCGGATGGCATGCCGGGGGCCGAGCCATTGAAAGTGGGCGTGCCGGTCTCCGACCTGTTCACCGGCCTCTACGCCACGGTGTCCATCCTGGCCGCCTTACGCCATCATGAACGCACGGGCGAGGGCCAGCATATCGACTGCGCGCTGTTGGACACGCAAGTGGCCCTGCTGGCGAACCAGGGCATGAACTGGCTGGTGGGTGGCCAAGTGCCCCGTCGGCTGGGCAACGGTCACCCCAACGTCGTCCCCTATCGCTGCTTCGCCACGCGGGATGGGCACATCATCGTCGCGGTGGGCAACGACGGCCAGTTCCGCGCCCTGTGCCAGGCGTTGGATCGCGCCGACTTGGCGGCCGATCCCCGCTACACGGCGAACCCCGGCCGCCAGCGCCATCGCGAGACGCTGGAGGCGGCGCTGGCGGACAGCATCGCCGGCTGGGAAATGGCGCCCTTGATCGATCACCTGGCCCGCGCAGGCGTTCCGGCCGGCCCCATAAACCGCGTCGACCAGGTCTTCGCCGATCCCCAGATCGCGGCCCGCGGCCTGGTGCATGAACTGGCGGCGCCGGACGGCACCTCCATCCCCGTCGTGGGTTTCCCGGCCAAGCTGTCGCGCACACCGGCCCGCTACACCTTGGCGCCCCCCCGGGTGGGAGCGCAGACGGCCAAGGTTCTGGGGCGAATCCTGGGATTGGACCCGCAAACGGTGGACGGACTGGCCAGCCGGGGCGTGGTCCAGAGCGCCCCCGAAACGCCCGCCTCGCAGACAGAGGATTGATATCATGGAAAAGCTGAACTGGATTGGCGGGCGGCAAGTGGCGGGCATCCGTCTCACGCCCAATTCCAACCCGGCCAACCCCGACGACGTGATCGGACACTACGCCTGCGCCAGCCCGGACCAGGCCGCCGAAGCGATTGCCGCCGCGCGTGCCGCAGCACCGGCCTGGGCGGCCACCAACCCGCAGACGCGGTCGGACATCCTGCGCCGGACGGGTGACCTGCTCCATGCCCGCGCCGAGGAATTGGGTGCCCTGTTGACGCGGGAGGAAGGCAAGACCCTGCGGGAGGGTATCGGCGAGGTGCGGCGCAGTGCCCAGATTTTCCACTACGCGGCGGGCGAGCCGCTGCGCGCCGGTGGTGAGAGCCTGCCCGGCCTGCGCGATGGCATGACAGTGGTCGTAAGCCGGGAACCGGTCGGCGTTGTGGGCCTGATAACGCCCTGGAACTTCCCCATGGCCCTGCCGGCCTGGAAGACGGCCTACGCGCTGGCCTACGGCAATACCGTCGTCCTGAAGCCATCGGACGTCACGCCCGCCTGCGCCTGGGAATTGGCCAACCTGCTGCACCAGGCCGGGCTGCCGGCCGGCGTCTTCAACCTGGTGATGGGTCCCGGGTCTCGTCTCGGCCCGGCGCTGGTGGATGGCGCGGATGCCATCAGCTTCACCGGCTCGCCAGGGGTGGGGCAGGACATCCTGGCCCGCAGCGTCCCCCGACGCATCAAGGTCCAGTTGGAGCTGGGCGGCAAGAACCCGCTGGTGGTGCTGGACGACGCCGACCTCGATCTGGCGGCCGGCATCGCCGTGCAGGGGGCCTTCCACTCAACGGGCCAGCGCTGCACAGCCACCAGCCGCATCATCGTCCATCGCCATGTCCACGACGCCTTCGTCGAACGCCTGGTCGCCAGGACCCGGGGCCTGCGGGTGGGCGACCCCATGGCGCCTGAAACCGACATGGGCCCGGTGGTCAACGAGGGCCAGTTGCAGAAGAACCTGGGCTATGTCGCGGAAGCCCGGACCGAGGGGGCTGAACTGGCCTGCGGGGGCAAGCGCCTGGACCGGCCGGGCTGGTTCATGGAACCGGCACTGTTCGTCGGCACCAACAACGCCATGCGCATCAATCGTGACGAGGTTTTCGGGCCCGTGGCCTGCGTCATATCCGCTGACGACCTGGACCACGCGATCGCGATCGCCAACGACAGCGAACACGCCCTGTCCAGCGGCGTGGTCACCCGCTCGCTCTCCGCCGCCGAAGCCTTCCGCCGCCGGTCCCATGCCGGCCTGGTGATGGTGAACGCCCCCACCGCCGGCATAGACTACCACGTGCCGTTCGGCGGCCGCGGCGCCTCGGGTTATGGCGGACGCGAACAGGGCAGCGCCGCTATCGAATTCTTCACCGAGGGCAAGACCACCTACGTCAACCACGGGGTCGTCGACTGAACCGCCCCCGGCCGCCATCCGGCCCATCCTTGAAAGGAGGTCAACGACATGACCGACACCATCGCCTTCATCGGCCTTGGCGCCATGGGGCTGCCCATGGCCAGCAATCTGGTCCGCAAGGGCTTTCCCGTCATCGGCTTCGACCTTGACCGCGCCAAGCTCGACGCCCTGGTGGCGGTGGGCGCCAAGCCGGCTGGCAGCCTGGCCGACGCTGTCCGTGAAGCCGGTATCGTCATCACCATGCTGCCCGCCCCCCCTCATGTCCGTAGCGTCATGCTGAGTCCCGATGGTGTGCTGGCCCATCTGCGCACCGGCGGCCTGGTGATCGACATGAGCACCATCGACCCCGCGACCACGGATGACGTGGCGGACGCCTGCCGCCGGAAAGGCCAGACCTTCGTCGACGCCCCCGTCGGCCGCCTGGTCAGCCATGCCGAGCGCGGCGAATCCCTGTTTATGGTGGGTGCCAGTGATGAGGGCCATGCCCGCGCCCTGCCCCTGTTGCAGGCCATGGGCACCTCCATCCTGCGCTGCGGACCGGAGGGCAGCGGCACGCGCACCAAGATCGTGAACAATTACCTGGCCATCGTGGGAGCGCAACTGACGGCGGAAGCCCTGCTGCTGGGCACGAAGCTGGGACTGAATGTGGCGACCATGCGCGACGTCGCCGGCGGCACCACCGCCACCAACGGCCAGCTCATGATCAACTTCCCCAGCAAGGTGTTGAAGGGCGACACGGCGCCCGGGTTCACCATCGATCTGGCGCACAAGGATCTGATGCTGGCCCTGGCCGCGGCATCACAGCAGCGCCTGGGCCTGCCGGTCGGTCAGGCGGCCGCGTCCGCCTTGGGCGCGGCGCGGGGGGGCGACTATGCGGGCCGGGATTTCTCCGCTCTGCTGGACTACGCCTGCGAGATCGCCGGCGTCGCCCCACCCCGCCTGTCCCTCCAGGCATCCTGACGCGACGGGGGGCGGCGACGGTGAACGAGACCAGTGAAATCGTGCGGGACATGTCGGCCCGGTTGTTCGCCGACTTGGCGACCCCGGCCCGGCTTTATGAGGCCGAAGCCGGAGTTTGGGACCAGCCGGCCTGGGACCGGGTGCAGATGATGGGATTGCCCCTGGCCCTGGTGCCGGAGGAGGCGGGCGGCGTTGGATTGGAGGCGGCCGACGCCGCTGGGCTGGTCGCCAGCGCCGCGACCACCGCCCTGCCAGTTCCTTTGGCGGAAACCATGCTGGCCAACCGTCTGCTGGCCGATGCCGGCCTGCCTTTGGCCGAGGGACCGGCCACCCTGGCACCCGCCCGGCCCGGCGACCGCTTCACCCTGGAGCGGCGGGGGGCTGGCTGGCACCTCCATGGTGGGGCCGAGCGTGTGCCCTGGGCCAGCATCGCCGGTGACATCGTCATCGTTGCGGAGGCTGAGGGCCAGGTGCTTGCCGCCCGTGTCGCCCGATCGGACGTCACGCCGCTGCCCGGCCGCAATCTGGCGCTGGAGCCGCGCGATCGGCTGGAGGTGGATTTGGAGTTGCCCGGGGATGCCGTCGCCCCGCTGCCGGCCGGCATCACGATTTGCCACCCCCTGGCCTTGGGCGCGGCGTTCCGCACCGCGGCCTTGGCGGGCGCCGCCGCCCGCGTCCTGGACATGACCGTGGCCTACGCCAACGAGCGCAGCCAGTTCGGCCGGCCCATCGGCAAATTCCAGGCCGTTCAGCAATCCTTGGCCCTGATGGCGGGCCAGGTCGCCGCCACAAAGGGTGCCGCCGACCTGGCCGCGGGCTATCTGGACGCCTATTCCCAACCAGGAGGAGCCGACCCCCTTCCGGTTGCCATCGGCAAGGCCCGGGCCGGCGAGGCGGCGGGGATGATCGCCGCTATCGCCCACCAGGTTCATGGCGCCATCGGCTTCACCCATGAGCACGCCCTGCATTTCCTGACCAAGCGCCTGTGGTCATGGCGGGATGAGTTCGGCAACGACGCCCATTGGCAGCGCCTGATCGGCCGGCGCATGGCCGCCGCGGGCCCTGAGGGGCTCTGGCCCCTGCTCACCACCCTTTAGGCCCGGCCGACCCAAGGAACCATCATGTCCCATTTCGCATTCCCGCCCCCCATCCACCCGCCAGGCGCGGACGACTTGCGGGCCGAGGTGCGCCAGTTCCTGGCCGAGGAGCTGGCCAGCCGTCCCGCGTCCCAGCGCATCAAGTCCTGGAGCGGATACGATGCCGATTTCAGCCGTAAGCTGGGACAACGCGGCTGGATCGGCATGACCTGGCCCAAGGAATATGGCGGCCGGGAGCGGAGCGCGCTGGAGCGCTACATCGTTCTGGAAGAGCTGTTGGCCGCCGGCGCGCCCGTAGCCGCCCATTGGATCGCCGACCGGCAAAGCGGCCCCCTGTTGCTGAAGGAGGGGACCGAGGAGCAGAAGCGCCACCTCCTGCCCCGCATCGCCGCCGGCGAATGCTTTTTCTGCATCGGCATGAGCGAGCCTGACTCCGGATCCGACCTCGCGGCCGTGCGCACGCGCGCCGTAAGGACCCAGGACGGTTGGCGGGTCAACGGCACCAAGCTGTGGACCACCTACGCCCACAAGTCCCACTACATGATCCTCTATTGCCGTACCGGCGGTGTCGACGATCGGCACGGCGGCACCAGCCAGTTTCTGGTGGACCTGACGTTGCCGGGCATCACCATCCGCCCCATCGCCGACCTGTCGGGTGAGCGGCACTTCAACGAAGTGGTGTTCGAGGATGCGCCGCTACCCGCCAGCGCCTTGCTAGGCACGGAGGGCAACGGCTGGAACCAGGTGATGGGCGAACTAGCCTATGAGCGCAGCGGGCCGGAGCGCTTCCTGTCGACCTTCGTGCTACTGGTCGAATTGATCCGGGCGCTGGGAACTGATCCGTCCGACCAGGCGCTGGCCGTGCTGGGCCGCCTGGGCAGCCATCTCGCGGTGCTGCGGCGTTTGTCCCGATCGGTGGCCGGCCTGTTGCAGGAAGGGGCGAACCCGGCATTGCAAGCCGCCCTGGTCAAGGACCTCGGCGCCATCGTGGAACAGGAAATTCCCGAACTGGCCCGCCAACTGGTGGCGACGGAGCCGATGCTGGGATCGGACGACATCTTCCAGGCGGTGCAGGGCTACGCCATCCTGAACGCGCCCGCCTTCTCGCTTCGCGGCGGAACGCGGGAAATCCTTCGCGGCATCATCGCACGCGGCCTGGGCCTGCGCTGACCCAACCAGGGAATCCCCATGTCCGAACCGGTTCTATTCGAGCAGAGCGAGGGCATCGCCCTTATCACCCTCAATCGCCCCGAGACCCGCAATCCCATCTCCGACCCCGACATGATCGAGGCGATCCTGGCCGTCCTGGCGCGGATCGAGGCTGACCTGACGGTGCGGGTCGCCATCCTGACTGGCGCCGGAAGCGCGTTCTCCTCCGGCGGCAACCTGAAGAAGATGGGCGAACAAGGCGGCGTGAATGATCCTTTGCCCGCCCAGACGCGGCGCAACTACAAGCACGGCATCCAGCGGCTACCGCTGGCGTTCGCGGCGCTGGACGTACCCGTCATCGCCGCCGTCAACGGCCCGGCCATCGGCGCCGGCTGTGACTTGGCCTGCATGTGCGACCTGCGTATCGCCGGACAGAGCGCCCGCTTTGCCGAAAGCTTCGTCAAGCTGGGCATCGTGCCCGGCGACGGCGGGGCCTGGTTGCTGCCCCGGGTCGTGGGCTTCGCCAAAGCCAGCGAAATGGCCCTGACCGGCGACGCCATCGACGCCGCTGAAGCGCTGGCTTGCGGCTTGGTTTCCAAGATCGTCCCGGATGCCGAGCTGCTGGACCACGCCCGGGTGCTGGCACAGCGCATCGCTTGCAATCCCCCGCATGCCGTGCGCATGACCAAGCGCCTGCTGCAGAAAGCGCGCGACAGCAACCTGGAGACCGTGCTGGACCTGTCCGCGACCATGCAGGCCTTGGCCCATGCGACTGCGGATCACAAGGAGGCCATCGCCGCCATGTTGGGGAAACGCGCACCAACCTTCGTGGGCCAGTGAATAAAGCGCACCCCATCAGCTCATTGCATCATAATTTGCGTAGTTTTTTCCTTTTAAAAATACGCATACAGACTATAGTCTCGCCTTGGGGGAGCGCCAGGATGTGAGCGGATAAACGGACCGCCTGGGAGGGTGTCCGTCCCCGTACACGACAGGCAACCTGGGACAACCGAGCCGCGGCGCTGCGGCACCGGCCAGGTCACGCTCCCCCACCCCCGACTACGCCGCCATCCGACCAGACCCTGCTCAGCCAGCCTCATCAGAAGGTGATCCCATGCTCGAACGTGTCGCGCTTCATTCCGCCCTGCCCGCCGTCAGCCGGCTGTGCCTCGGCACCAACATGTTCGGAACGGCGGTCGACCAGGTCCGGGCCAACGCCTTACTGGATGCCTTCGCCGCGCTGGGCGGCAACTTCATCGACACCGCCCGGTCTTACGGCGACTGGATTCCCGACGCGCCCAAGGGCGCCAGCGAACGGGCGGTGGGCGCCTGGATGAAGGGACGCCGGCGTCAGGACATCGTCCTGGCCACCAAGGGCGGGTTCTTCGACCTCAAGGTCATGGATTATCGCAAGCGGGTGAACCCTGAGGACATCGCCAGCGACTTGGCTGAAAGCCTGGACCACCTGCAGACCGACTATATCGATCTTTATTGGCTGCATACCGACGACGACACCCAGCCTGTGGGCGCCCTGGTCGACGCGCTGATCGAACACCAGCAGGCCGGGCGCATTCGCCAGTTCGGCGCCTCCAACTGGTCCCCGGCGCGCCTGGAGGAGGCACGCGCCTACGCCCAGGCGATCGGCCATGACGGCTTTATCGCCTGCCAGCCCTTCTGGGGCTTGGCGGTCCCCAACCGCGAGGTCGCGGCTGTCTCGGGCTACGGTCCCTATTATGAGGACGGCTTTCAGCCCGTGCACGCCGCTGGCCTGGCCATGGTTCCCTATTCCGGCCAGAGCCGCGGCTTCTTCACCAAGCTGGCGGCCAGCGGCGAGCAGGGCCTGCCCGATGACCTGAAGGCCATGTACGTCAACGAGGCCAACCGGCATCGCTTGGCGGCGCTGACGCGGGTGGCTGAAATTCACGGTGTCGGCCTGAACACGGCGGCGCTGGCCTATCTGACGTCGCAGCCCCACCTGACTGTTCCCATCATCGGCGCCAGCAAGCCCGAGCAGTTGGCGGAGAGCGCCCGCGCCACCGCCCTGACGCTATCGGCCGCTGAGCTTGCGGCTCTCGCCACCGCGTGACCCTGACAGGGAGGTTGACGGGATGCCCGTGGGCAAAGTCGCTGTAGTGACCGGCGCCAGCCGGGGTGCGGGTGCCGGCATCGCGCGTGCGCTGGGCGCAGCCGGTTATACCGTCTACGTCACCGGCCGGACGACCGTGGAAGGGGCGGCGGCACTGCCCGGCACCATTGGCGCCGTCGCCGCGGAGGTTACGGCCGCCGGCGGCATCGGCATTCCCGTGGCCGTCGATCACGGGGATGACGACCAGGTGGCGTCGCTGTTCGATCGGGTCCGGAATGACCAAGGACGCTTGGATATCCTGGTGAACAACGCCACCGCCCTGCACGATGCCCTGGCCAGCCCCGGCGGCTTCTGGGAACGGCCGCGGGAGCTGGCGGATATCCTGACGGTAGGCTTGCGCTCCCACTACGTGGCCAGCTACCACGCGGCCCCCTTGATGATCGCCACCGGCGGCGGGCTGATCGCCTTCACCTCGTCCTTCGGGTCTGTCTGCTATATGCATGGGCCAGCCTACGGGGCCCAGAAGGCCGGGGTGGACAAGTTCGCGGCCGACATGGGGGTGGACTTGGCACCGCACGGCGTGGCCACGCTCTCCCTCTGGATGGGGCCGCTGCTGACCGCGCGGACGGCCCGCACCCTGGAACAGCGCCCGGACCAATACGCGTCCTTCATGGAACAGGCGGAGACGCCGGAATTCACCGGCCGCCTGATCGCAGCCGTCCACGCCGATCCCAACCGCATGGAATTATCCGGCAGCACGCAGATCGGCGCCGAGTTGGCGGCACGCTACGGCATCCGCGATGCCGGCGGCAAACAGCCGCCCTCCTACCGGGACATGCTGGGCAGTCCGCGCATTCCCCACCCCGCCATCGTGCGCTGACCCCTCGCAGACGGATTACCGACCATCCGTGGCAGCGGTCAGGTCCCTGTCTGCTCCGCCACCACCTGGCCCATCACCGCCCCGACCCGACGACCGGAGAAGATGCAGTCGGCGGCGGATAGGCCGCTGACGTAGAGATTAGAGCATATGCCCACCGCAGCGCGGCCAGCGGCATAGAGGCCGGGAATGGCACGGCCTTGGCTGTTCAGGACGGCACCGGTGTCCTCGTCCACGGTCAGTCCCCCCAGGGTCAGCGTGGGCAGCGGCGCCAGCTTGGCATCGATGGACATGTCCAGTGCATAGAACGGCCCGCGTTCCAGGACGGCCATGTTGTCAGCGCCCTTGTTGAACGCGTCGGACACGATTCCACGGGCCGCCTGGTTGTATCGGGTCACTGTGCGATCCAGCGTGGCGGGGTCAAAGCCGCAACGCTCCGCCAGGGCGGCCAGCGTGCGTGCCTTGCGGCGGCCGAAACGCATGGCCAGCATCGCGGGATATTTCTGAAAAGGCAGCACCTTCCCGCGGGTGACCTGCTGCCAAGCCTGGTCATAGAGTTGCTGGTCCAGGATCAGGTAAGCCCGCCCCCCGCGCTCCTCGCACATCTTCTGGCCGATGGCGGCGCCATACAGCATCTCATTGACGTAGCGCTCTCCCCGCCTGTCGACGATGACGCCATGGGCCCAGGCCAGAGGCGGATTGATGAAGCGCCAAGCGCTGACATGGTTCATGCGCGCGACGGCGCCCCCCACCGTCTGCCCCAGGCGGATGCCGCTGCCATCATCCCCAGGCGACCCCAGGGGCATGCCCTGGACATAGGCTGGCGCATGGTGGGCCACCATCGGCCGGTTGAAGATGAAGCCGCCCGTGCTGAGACAAACCCCTTTCCGGGCGTGGATAAAGCATTCCACCCGGCCGGTCCGCTCAATGGCGCGCGCCCTCTCCCACAAGCGGGATGCCCGCCAGTTGGCGAAGCCGGCCCCTGGGAACGACGGCGGGAACATGAGCATGTACTTCGTGCCCTTCGCCGCCAGCCGCTCATACTCGATGGCGTCCATGGTCCTCGGCGGAATATGCAGGACCCGCACGCCAAGGACATGGCCATGACGGTCCACCACCAGTTGCCGGCACTCTGCCTTGGTCCATAGCCGCACCCCCAACCCGGCAGCCGCCGCCTGCAGGGGGTAGTACAAGCCGACACCGTATCCGACGGCGGTGTTGGCGGCGGGCATGAACACCCGATGCCCACGCGGCGCCGGCTTGGCCACGGCGGCATGCTCGGGGGCCAGGCAGCTGTCGGAGTGGTAGAGGTAATAGTCGGAATGGGGGTAGCTGGTCTTTTCCCAATAGACCCGGCTGTTGAACGCCACGCCGTGGGCCTTCAACCACTCCACCATCTCGGGGCTTTCCGCGCAGAACCGGTGCAAGGTGCGGTCGGACACCACCCCCTCCGTTTCCCGGCGCAGATAGCGGTACATATCCTCCACCGTGTCCTCGACGCCGGCTTCCTGCTGCACCGAGGTGCCGCCGCCGGCGTACAGCACGCCGCCGTTCATGGCCGTGGCGCCGCCGCCGTGATAGCGGTCGACGGCGATAACGGACGCCCCTCGTTCCGCGGCCTCCACCGCCGCGGCGACGCCGGCACCACCGTAGCCGACCACCACCAGGTCCGCTTCCGCGTCCCAGCGCACCTCGCTCGCGTCCGCGACCGTCAGCGGCGCCTCGACAGCGGAATGCCAGCCGGGAGAGCCCGGCCTCTCCTCTCCGGTCATCTTGCCCTCCCCGCCCCCATGCGTCTCACGTCGCGGCCCGCGTCTCGCGCGCCTTCAGGATGTCCAACGCCACGTCGACGATCATGTCTTCCTGACCGCCCACCATGCGCCGGCGCCCCAGTTCCGCCAGCACCACGCGCGCATCGACTCCATAGGTCTTGGCGGCGGCCTCCGCATGGCGAAGGAAGCTGGAATAGACGCCGGAATAGCCCAGGCTTAGCGTCTCGCGATCCACCCGCACGGGGCGATCCTGCAGCGGGCGCACCAGGTCTTCCGCCGCGTCCATGAGGGGATAGAGCTCGCAGCCGTGCTTCCACCCCTTGCGGTCGGCGGCGGCGATGAACACCTCAAGGGGGGCGTTGCCGGCGCCGGCCCCCATGCCGGCCAAGCTGGCGTCGATACGCACGGCGCCGTTCTGGACGGCCACCAGCGAATTGGCCACGCCCAGCGACAGGTTGTGGTGGGCATGCATGCCGCGTTGCGTCTCGGGCTTCAGCACCCGGTCATAGGCCTGGAGCCGGGCGGCGACGCCGTCCATGTCCAAGGCCCCCCCGCTGTCCACCACATAAACGCAATGCGCACCGTAGGATTCCATCAGCTTCGCCTGGGCGGCCAGCGCCTCGGGCTCGATCATGTGCGACATCATCAGAAAGCCGGACACGTCCATGCCCAGGTCGCGGGCGGCCCCGATATGCTGCTTGGCCACGTCGGCCTCGGTGCAGTGGGTGGCCACCCGTACCGAGCGGACACCCAGCCCATAGGCGCGCTTCAACTCCTCCACCGTGCCCACGCCGGGCAGCAGCAGGGTGGTCAACACCGACCGCTCCAATACCTCGGCCACCGCCTCGATCCACTCCCAGTCGGTATGGGCGCCGAAGCCGTAGTTGAAGCTGGTGCCATTCAGGCCGTCACCGTGCGCCACCTCGATGGCGTCCACGCCGGCGCGATCCAGCGCCCGGGCAATGGCCCGCACATGGTCCAGGCCGTACATGTGGCGGATGGCGTGCATGCCGTCGCGCAGGGTCACGTCCTGGATGTAGATCTTTTCCCCCTGCGGGTTCTTCATGCCACGCCCCCTTCCAAGCGCTGGGCGATCAGGTTGCCTGTCGCCTCCGCCGCCGCCGTCATGATGTCCAGGTTTCCGGCATAGGGCGGCAGGTAATGGCCGGCCCCCTCCACCTCCAGGAAGACGGAGGTCTTGAGGCCGGTGAACTCGCCCAGCCCCGGAATCTTCAACCGGTTGTTATCGCCATAGCGCTCGAACTGGACTTCCTGCTTCAGCCGATAGCCGGGCACATACCGCTGCACCGCCTGGACCATGTCTTCCACCGACCGGCGGACGGCGTCCTCATCTTCGCCCAGGCTCAGGGTATAGACCGTGTCGCGCATGATCATGGGCGGCTCGGCCGGGTTCATGATGATGATGGCCTTGCCACGCTGCGCCCCGCCCACCAGTTCGATGCCGCGCGCCGTCGTGCGAGTGAACTCGTCGATGTTGGCCCGAGTGCCGGGACCGGCGGACCGGCTGGAGACCGACGCCACGATTTCGGCATAGGGCACCGGCGCCACCCGCGACACTGCCGCGACGATCGGGATGGTGGCCTGGCCGCCGCAGGTGACCATATTGACGTTGGGCGCGTCCAAATGGGTCGCCATGTTCACCGCCGGCACGGTGAAGGGGCCCAGGGCCGCCGGCGTGAGATCCACCACCCGCTTGCCGTCGGCGCGCAGCGCCGCGTCATGCGCCTTGTGGGCATAGGCCGAGGTGGCATCGAAGACGATGCGGATGTCGGCGTAGTCCGGCAGCTCCCGCAGGCCACCGATACCGTTGTCCACGGCCCGCACGCCCAGCCGGCGCGCCCTTTCCAGGCCTTCCGACGCCGGATCGATCCCGACCATCGCCGCCAGTTCCATGTGCGCCGACCGGCGCACGATCTTGACCATCAGGTCGGTGCCGATATTGCCCGAGCCGATGATCGCTACCTTGACCTTGGCCAAAGTCCGCTCCCTTCCCCGCGACCGGCGGCCGCGTGCTGACTGTCTGTTATTTGAACGTGATGGACGCCGTGCCGATGCCATCCAGCGTCATGGCGAAATGGTCGCCCGGCCGGGCTGGCTCCAGCGGCACCAGGGAGCCCGACAGCACGATCTCGCCCGCCTTCAGGGACACTCCGAAGCCGCCCAGGGTGTTGGCCAGCCAGGCCACGGCCGCCTGTGGCGACCCTTGCACGGCCGAACCGTAACCCTCGCTGAGAAAGGCCCCGTTCTTCTCCACCACCACCCGCACGGCCGGCAGGTCCAGCGCCCGGGGCGGCACCCGCGCGGCGCCCAGGACACAGACGCCGCAAGACGCGTTGTCGGCCACGGTATCGACGATGCCGATGCGCCAATCCTGAATACGGCTGTCGACGATCTCGAAGCAAGGCACCACCGCCTCGGTGGCGTCCAGAACGTCCTCCGGCGTGACCCCCGGCCCCCGCAGGTCCCGCTTCAGGATGAAGGCGATCTCGGCTTCCGCCCTGGGCTGGATCAGCCCGGCGCCGGCGATGTCGACGACGGCACCATCGGCCACGATCATGCGGTCGGTCAGGAAGCCGAAGTCCGGCTGGAAGACGCCCAGCATGTCCTGGACGGCCTTGGAGGTGACGCCGATCTTCTTGCCCACCACGTGCTCGCCATCCGCCTCGCGGCGGCGCAAGGTCGCCAACGAAATCCGGTAGGCGTCCTCGATGGTCAGGCTGGGATGGCGCGCGATCAGGGGAGCCAGCGTCCTACGCCCGCGCAGGGCGCCATACAGTTCCTGGGCCAGTCGCTCGACCAAGTCGGCGGGTGCGGGTTCGGCGGGACAGTTCTCAGTGCGTGAGGAAGTCGATGACATGGCGGTTGAACTCCCCGGCCCGCTCCACCATCACCCAGTGGCCGACCTTGTTGAACAGCATGAAACGGACATCCGGGCAGGCCGCCAGGAACTTCTGGGCGCCGCTGGCCGGGCAGAAGGCGTCCTCGGTCCCCCAGAAGCCCAGGATGGGTTGGGTCAGCTCCCCCAGGCGGGGGCTCAGATCGGGTACGCGCATGGTGGACAGCACCTGCTTGGGCTGTTGCCGGGCCACGGCATAGCGTTCCGCCACCAATGCGTCGGTGATGTGGACGGGGTCATGGACCAAGTTGGTCACCAGGCGGCGCTGATCGGCCTCGGTGAAATCCGGACTGGTGAAGTCCCCCACCATGCGGGCGATGCCCGGCATGGCGAAGTAGGTTTCCCGCGTCTCGATGCCGCCCGGCGCCATCATCACCAGGCGATCCACCAGCGCCGGATCATCCAGCGCGATCTGCATCGCGATGGCGCCACCCAGGGAATTGCCGACCAGCGTGGCCCTCTCCACACCCACCTCGGCCAGGGCGGCGCGCAGTGTGCCGGCGAAGAGGTCCAGCGTGTAGTCCACATGCGTGGGCTTGTCGCTGGCGCCATACCCGATCAGATCCGGCAGGATGACGCGGAAGCCCGCATCGGCGAAGGCCCGCCAGTTGCGGCTGAAATTGGACGCGGCGCTGGCGCCGGGCCCACTGCCGTGGATGAAGACGACGGTTGGGCCGGACCCGGCCACCGCCACCCAAAGTCGATAGTCGCCGGCCTGTACATGCCGGCCGGACAATTGCCAGTCCATGGTGGTCCCCCGCTTCAGCAGAAATGGACGGCCGGCGCGCCGCCCAGCAGCACGCCGCCGAGATCGGGCCCGACATTGTTGGGGTCGTTGGCGACGTGCGCGCGAGCGGCATTGACGTCCAGCCAGAAACGGATGATGGGGCTGCTGCGATAAATGGCGCGCCCGCCCAGCAGCGGCATGAGGCTGTCCACCAGGCCGGCACAGCGGGGCACGATGGTGGCCGACTGATATCGGTACATCAGCCGCTCCTCCAGGCTTAGCGGTTCACCGGCCGTCACCTTGCCGAGCAGACGATCGAAGTTGGCGGCCAGTTGCACCTTCATCTCATCGATCTGGGCACGGACGCGGGCCGCCGCCGCCAGGGACGCGGGGTCGGTCCGCGACACCTTGCCCGTGTTGCTCGACACCCGCTCCCGCACGATCCCCAGGTAGGCGTCCAGCGCCCCCTGGGTGGCACCGATCGCCGCCGTGGACACGGCCCGCACGAATACCTGCGCCCAGGGCAGCGCGAACAGCGGCGCGGTGTTCACCGTCTGGCCGGGATTGGTGCAGAGGAAACCGTCCGACGCCTTGTGGGTCCGGTGTTCCGGGACGAAGCCGTTTGAAACGACGACGTCATGGCTGCCCGTTCCCCGCAGGCCGAAGGTGTCCCAGGCCTCCACCACCTCATAGTCGGACCGGGGCAACAGGAAGGTGCGCATGTCCATGGGGTCGCCGGGGTTCAGCGGCGGAACGATGGCCCCCAGGAACACCCAGTCGCAGTGCTGGCAGCCGCTGGAAAATCCCCAGCGTCCGGAAAGGCGGAAGCCGCCCTCCACCCGCTCCACTTTGCCCACCGGCTGATAGGACGATGAGATCAGCGTGTCCGGCGAGGTGGACCACACGTCCGCCTGCGCCCGGTCATCGAACAGAGCCAGCTGGTAGGGGTGCACGCCGACCACGCCCAGCACCCAGGCGGTGGACATGCAGGCCTCAGCCAGGGTCATCTGGACATCGAAGAAGACCTGCGGCGCCATTTCGAACCCGCCCCAGCGCTTGGGCTGCAGGATGCGGAAGAAGCCGGCTTCGCGCATTTCCTCCACGGTTTGCATGGGCAGGCGGCAATCGCGCTCCGCCTCGGCCGCCCGCGCGCGCAGCGCCGGCAGCATGGCCCGGGCCCGGTCCAGCAGCTGGCCCGGCGTGGGAACGTCCCTGTCCCGTTGCACTTCGACCATCTTGTTCATGCGATGCCTCCCGTTGGCTTCGACGCGTCACGCCGCCGATTTACCATCATCATTCGTATTTATTGGTACGTCTAACTACGCAAATCGTCAATCATAAACGCATATGACGCGATTATCGGGAGATGGGAGACCCACAATTAACGAGGATGCACGAGCTGCGCGGATTCTCCCCCGTGTAAGCTAAGCCCGAAGAGACCTCAGAGAGGGAATCCCTGGACCATCCAGTGGGCGCAAAACCTCGCCGGCGGTACAACCAGGTCCCGATTTTCGTTTGTTTCCGCACCGACATGGATTAAACCCGGTGCATGGTCCGTAAACGCTTACTCAGTGCCGATCGGCGCGCCTTGATTTTGGAAGCCGCGATCCGGGTTTTCGCGGAGCATGGCTTTGATGGCGCGAAAACCCATCGTATCGCGGCCGAGGCCCAGGTTTCCGAGGCGCTGATCTTCCGGCACTTCCCGTCGAAGGAAACGCTTTATCGCTCCGTGCTGCGGAAGCTGATCCGGGATCAGAATGAGGCCTTCAAGGCGGTGGGGGAACTCAGCCCGGATGCCACCGGCCTCGTCACGATGATGCGGAATTATTTCGGCAACTGCCTGCGTGGCAGCCTGACCCCCAATCCCAACGCCATCCGCATCCTTTACGCTAGCCTGGCCGGCGACGGCACTTATGCCCGTCTGACCTATCGCCGTTCCCTGCGGCTCAGCCTGCCGTCATTGATCGACGCCCTGGCTGGCGCCCGGGCGGCAGGCGACTTGGTGGGAGCCCCCATCGACCCGATAAACATCGTGGCGATGCTGGAGCACCTCGGCTCCAACGTCACCGTCGCCCGCATGCGGGAGCCGCACTTGGTCCAGTACGCCGGCACCGAGGACCAGCTGCTGGAACAGATGATCCTTTTCTGCGGCCGGGGCATCGGCTTGCGGGAAGAGGTCATCCAGGCGCATCTCGGCGCCGACGCCGCCCTGTCGCTTCGGGCCGTTGGGACGAAATAACCCACCCGACGGCATGAAGCCCTGCAACAATCAGTGAACAATCAGCGGCCTTGGCGCCAAACCTGCGCGAAGAACGGGCTGCGCCGGGCCACGGCATCATAGCCATCGGGATCAATCATGCAGGTCGGGCACCAGTGCCCGCCGCGCAGCATGAGGTTGGGCGACATCTGGAACTCATGCCCCACAGCGCACCGCCAACCGACCGGTTCGTGGGGGTCGTGCGCATGGTCAGCCGTGCACTGACCGCCCCGGAATTCCGCCGCTTGGCGCAAATCCGACACAGTCCACTGCTCCTTGGGCTTGTTCTCGTCATATCCATGATCGAGGTATGACGGCGTGCGCGACGGCTGGCCTAGCGGAAACTGGGCCCAGTCCGAGGGGATTTGCTGCCACTGCGCCCGTGAGCCGAAATAGGCGTTGATGTGCGCCTCGTCCCCCTGTTCCAGCCAATGCAACGGCCCGCCCTCGCCCCGCGCCAGCTTCTCAATCTGCTTACGCGCGGCGCCACCGGCCAGCCGGGCCCCCCAGCGCACATAGAACGGCACCGCGGCCTTCAGGATCGCCAGGAAATCCGCCAGCGTCTCCCGGCGGAAGGGGACCAGTTCCTGCAGGCGGTCGGAATCGGTGTACCACTGGCCGTGGAAGTTCTGCGTGGCGAACCAGTTGGGTTGGAACACCTTGCGGAAATCGGAGAAGCCCAGCACCTTGAACATCGCCGCCGCGAATTCATGATTGACCACCCGCAGGTCGCCACCACCGCCGATGTTATAGAAATTGCGCCAGACCTGGTCCGGGACGCTGTCCTCGCAAAAGTTGGCCGCCAGGCGCCCCGAATCCCCCACGGTTACCCATTCCAGTACCCCGTTGAAGGGGCTGTGGAACATGATGGGATCCTGGATTTTCCAAAGATTGGCGTGGGCGATCCCGGTCTGGCGCAAGGAAACCCAATGCTTCAGGCCGGACTCGGCAACGATGGCTTCCGCCTGGGTCTTGCTGACAGCATAATGGTCATACTTGCTGATCTTGATGGGATCGCCGGTGCGCCCCCAATGGACCGGCGTCTGGCGATCACCGGTTTGGGCCACGGTGCCGATATAGACCAGCCGCACACGGTCCGGTGCCGCCTGCGCCTTGATCGCCTGGACGATGTTGCGCGCGCCACCGACGTTGACCTCCATGGTCAGCTTCGGCAAACGATCCGCCATGGGGGAAACCAAGCCGCCGATGTGCAGCACCTGGTCGGCGCCCGTCACACCATTCAGCACATCGGGGTAATGCCGCAGATCCCCCCAGACGATTTCCAGGTTGGGATGACCCTTGAAGCGTTTCAGGACAGGATGGTCACGCTCCTTCGGCAAGACCAGCGCCTTGACGCGGAAGCGGTCGGCGCGCTCCAGCAATTGCCGTAGGGTTTCTCCCCCCATATTGCCCGACGCCCCGGTGAGGAAGACTACTTTCTTGCCCTGCATCAAGACACGCTCCGCCTGAAAAGTTCGCCGATGACAGACCGGAGGTGACGGCCCTGCTTCGCGGTTCCCGCCCGCTCACTTTAACCAGAGGCGGTCGTCTCACCGCCACCACCATGGCAGCCGCCAAGGTGCCATGGTCATCCGCCCGCGCCGCCTGCAGTAAGCCCTTGGCGCAGGGACCCTCCCGATCTTATTAAGTATTTACTCACTTACTATGATGTGCCTTAAATTCCGCCCAGTTTCAACCGGCGGAAAACGCTATGGCGCGGGGTGCGGCGGTGACAGGGGCGGCCGCCCAGGGGAACGGCCCTGGCGACCGACCCCTATGGTCAGGCCCGGGTAAGCGGCAAGCCACGGGCCCCGAAGGTGCCGTTGGCCTGCGCCTGGAACCGTGCCGCCTCAGCCTTGGGGTTATAGAACTGCTTGTACCACTGGCGCAGCTTGGAGAAGGCCCCGTCTCCGGGAACGGCCAAGGCGGCCAGGCAAGCGCGCTTGTTGGCCCAAATCTCAAAATCCTGGGCCAAGGCAGCCAAGCTGCCAGCCTGCTGCTGCCGGGCGCCGGCGACATCGTCGTCGGTCGCGACGTCCTTGCCCGAATGGACCAAAAGGCCGTGCCAGGCCCGGACCACCCCGTCATCCACCGGCGTGTGGGCGATGTACATCACGGCATGGGCACCGTTGAAGTAAGACAAAAGGACGCCGGGGCCGGTGTAGAAGGTGTTCGTTTCCAGCATGAAGCCTGGCGCCAGGCTGCGATGCTGCGCCCCTTGGAACTGCCGCAGCACGACACCGTCGATGACGTTGCTGAAATATTCCGCCGGTCCACCGTGGGTCGGCCCCAGGTGGGCCACGTCAGCCATGTTGTCGACGATCTCCTGCGGATGGCAGGGCAACGTGCCCAGCTGGTCGATGCTCCAGTGCACATAGGACGGATGATCCCATTCAGGGATCAGCGGCAAGTCGAAATCGGGCGCGCCGCCCTCGGGGTCGTGCCAGGTGAAGAGGCAACCGTATCGCTCTTCCAGTACCCAGGTGCGCAATCGCGCCGCCGCCGGAATCGGCGCCTTGGAATAAGGGATTTCGGTGCATCTGCCGTCAGGCCCAAATTGCCACGCGTGATAGGGGCACCGTATGGAATCGCCCTCCACATGCCGGCCGTCCTGAATGACGTAGGACGTCGTGTTCTTGGCCAGATGGGTGCCCATGTGGGGGCAATAGGCGTCCACCATGTACGCCCGGCCACTCTGCCCCCGGTACAATACCAGGTCCTGCCCGAAGAAGCGCACCGCGGACGGCACCGACGTGACCTCCGGCGCCGCCGCCACCATGAACCATCCCCGGGGATAGGTGAACGGCCCCAGCCCATACTCAACGGTCTTCGCCACGATAACCTCCCTTGCCTGTTTCGCGCATCGGCGCTTATTCGTGGCGATCCTATCATGGCAATTTTCTACGCGAAACGCGTTTTCAATATCGATTGTGCTCCATACTGCGTATCTATTAACCTATAATTCTGCGATTATCGGATAACGTCGGTTGTGCCCACACTCTGCGGCCCTGGCACCTATCGGGTGTTCCAGGCCCGACGGATGTGACCGGACAGATAACAGCAAAAGCATGGGAGGACTTATGAGCAACAAACCCGACAGCCGCGGGAGCGAGGGGCCGAATGTCGACGTCATCATCGTCGGGTCCGGCGCTGGCGCCCTGATGGCCGCTGTGCGGGCCGCCGACCTGGGCCTGAAGCCTCTGGTGGTGGAAAAGGCCGCGTTGATTGGCGGCACCTCCGCCATATCCGGCGGCGGCATCTGGATACCCTGTAATGACGATCAGGCGCAGGCCGGTGTGCGCGACACGCTGGAGGACGCCTTCCGGTACGTGCGGACTTGCGCCAAGGGCTTGGCCAGCGATGACCGCATCCTGGCCTATGTCGAGACCGCCAGGCTGATGGCCCGCTATCTTGGCAGCATCGGGGTACCTTACCGCTGCATGCCGCTGTATGCCGATTACTACCCTTCCCTCCCGGGCGCCCGCCCCGGTGGGCGGACCATGGACCCGGCCGACTTCGACGCCGCGTCGCTTGGCCTGGAGGGCCTCGCCCAGATGCGGCCCGGCAATCCCGGGCAAGCACTGTTCGGGCGCATCAACCTCAATTCCTTCGACGCCCACACCATCCTGTCCCAGGGACCGGGCTCGGTGTCCGTCGTCTTGAAGAACATCCTGCGCTACGCCACGGACCTACGCTGGCGGCTTAAGACATCCAAGGACCGCCGCATGACCGGCGGGCAGGCCCTGGTCGCCGGATTGTTGCGGGCGGCGCGCCAGCGCCAAATCCCCATATGGGTGGACAGCCCGCTTCAGTCACTGCTGACGCAGGAAGGCCGGGTGGCCGGCGCGGTGATCCACCATCGCGGCCAGGACGTGCGCATCGTCGCCAAGCGGGGCGTCGTGCTGGCCGCCGGCGGCTTTGAGCGGAACCAGGACATGCGCAACCAATACCTTCCCAAACCGACTGACGCCCGCTGGACGGCGACCCCGCTCGACGGCAACACCGGTGACGCCATCCGGGCCGGCGCCGCCGTCGGCGGGACCCTCCACATCATGGACCTGAGCTGGGGCGTGCCCACGGTGAATGTCCCCGGTGAAGAGAAATTCCGTGGCGTCTTCGTGGAACGCTCCCTGCCCGGCTGTTTGGTAGTCAACGCTCTGGGTCAGCGCTTCGTGGACGAGTCCGGCCCCTATCCGGAATTCCAGCAGGCGATGATCGCCAACCACCAAGCGACGGGCGGCGCCATTCCGGCATGGATCGTTTTCGACGGCCGGTTCCGCGCCCGCTATCCCATGGGCCCACTGCTTCCCACCAGCCTGATGCCCGACCGCAAGGTACCCCAGGCCTGGTGGGACAGCGTCGTCTGGACAGCCCCGACATTGGAAGCCCTCGCCACGCGCATCGGCGTCGACCCCCAAGGCCTGCGGAACAGTGCCGACCGCATAGCCGCCTTCGCCCGCACCGGCAAGGATGAGGATTTCGACCGGGGCGGTAACGTCTTCGACCGCTATTACGGTGACGTCACCGTCAAGCCCAACCCCAACTTGGCCCCGCTGAGCCAGGCACCGTTCTATGCGATGCAGCTGTGGCCGGGCGACATCGGCACCAAGGGGGGCTTGTTGACCGATCGGGACGCCCGCGTGCTGGATGCCCAGGGCGTGGTCATCCCCGGCCTGTATTGCGTGGGGAACAACAGCGCATCGGTCATGGGCCCCGCCTATCCCGGCGCCGGTTCCACCCTGGGGCCGGCCATGACCTTCGCCTACCGGGCGGCCAGCCACCTGGCAGGCCAGCCCCTGCCCCTGGAGCGGCTCGATCTGCTGGCCGGGTGATCCGGGAAAAGCATGCCCGCGGCCTGGCGTGCAGGCCGCGGGCATCCGATGGCGGCGGACCGGAAGGATGTCAGCGTTGCGACACCGGCGTGTGAACCACCAGCCCATCCAATTCGGCCGTCAGGCGGATCTGGCACGCCAGGCGGGAATTCGGCTGCGGATCGACGGCGAATTCCAACATGGTCCTTTCCGCCTCGGCAGCGGGAGGAAGGCGGGACAGCCAGTCCGTGCTGACCATCACATGACAGGTGGCACAGGCACAGGCCCCGCCACACTCGGCGTCGATGCCGGGAACGCCATTACGCACCGCGGCCTCCATCACGCTGTCGCCGGCACCAGCCTCGATCACGGTATGGAGGCCGGTGGCGGAAACGTAAATCACTTTAGGCATGGTCTTATCCTTGGCACGAACCCTGTGAAGACGGCCCCGCCGCCTGGGCGATCAGACGGCCGCGTCCTTCAGGCCGACAGCGACATCCGCCAAACGGGCCGGAGAAACCGCCCGCCGTTGGGCGATCCATTGCCTGCCGGTCATAAATTCGGCCGGCATATTCACGGCCTCCACCGCCCTCACGGTGTCGTCCGTTCCGATATGGAACACGGCGAAGCGCCCTTCGGCGGAAACGCCGCGCATCACCCGGTGGACCTCGCTACCAGGCAAGCCGGCGAGTTGCAGCTTGACCTCATATTGGTCCGACCAGAACCACGGGACCTCCGGCGCCGGGGCCGGCAAGCCGCAAAGACTTGCCGCCACCTGGCGCGCCTGTTCCAAGGCGTTCTGCACGCTTTCAAGCCGGCCGGCCCCACCATTGAAGGGCAATGGCCTCCGGCTCACGTCGCCGATGGCGTAGATGTCCGGATCGTCGGTTCCGCAGGTGGAACTCACCCGGATACCGTCCTGGCACGCCAGGCCGGCGGCCTCGGCCAACGCGCTCTCGGGGATGGCGCCGACGCCGACCAGAACCGTATCGGCTGGAATTGCCGTTCCGTCGGTCAGCATCACCTCCGTCACACGCCCGTCCCGCCCCCCGATGGCCTCCACAGCCGCCGAAAGGCGCAGGTCCACTCCTCGCGCGGCGTGCAGGGCGGCATAAAAGTCCGAAACCTCCGGACTGGCGACGCGGGCCAGCAGGCGCGCTTCACGCTCCACCACCACGACATCCCGCCCCAGGGCACGGGCGGCGGACGCGACCTCCAGCCCGATATAGCCCCCGCCGATCACCACCAGCCGTCCGGTGGAGCCCAACCGGCTTCGCAACCCGTCCGCGTCAGCCACAGTGCGCAGCGTCACCACGCCGTCGAGCCCCGCGTCGGGGACAGGCAAGTCCCGCGGCCGCGACCCGGTGGCGAGGATCAGCACGTCATAGGGAACCCGGGCGCCATCGCTCAGCACCACCACCTTGGCGCCGCGATCAAGGGCGACAACCCGACACCCGCAGCGCAGCGCGATCCCTTGCTGCTGGTAAACTTCGGCCTTGCGCAGCACGACACCGTCGAAGGAAACCGCCCCCTTCAACCAGGCCTTGGACAGGGGCGGCCGCTGATAAGGCAACTCGCCTTCCGCGCCCAGCAAGGTAATGGCCCCTTGCCATCCATTTTGCCGCAACTGCAAGGCGGCACTGGCACCAGCGTGGCCGGCGCCGACAATGACGACATTGCGGTTCACATTCTGCCCCACGCGTGGTTCCCACCTTTTCTCTCGCGGCCAGGCAGCACCGGCCCATCGATAGGGGAACGGCCGCCCGCCATCACCGCAGTACCGGCGATGCGAACGGCCGCCCCGCTGGGGAAGGCCGACAGCCTTCCCGCCGACAACAGCACCGCGTCACGCGGCCCGGGCGCCCCCAATGCGCAAGGGCGACAGGGGGGCATCGGCCGGATACTGGACCGGCGGCCCGAAATCGTAGGCCGCGTTCAAGGTGCGAATGAAGAGCGGATCGGCCAACGGATCGGCGGGCGGGGTGATCTCAATCCCCTTGGAGCGCACGTCCTTGATCAGGGTCTCGAACACCTGGTCCAGCGTCAGATCGGCCGAGCGATCCATATTCTTCTTCAACTCGGCATAGTCCTCGAACACCTCAGCCGACCAGTGCACCAGGAAGCGCAAATCGTCGGTGGAATGGCGGGCGATCACCCGATCGCCCGTCTTGAGGAGCCACCCGTTCCGGTCGGACGGGTCCCCCTGGAAGACAGTGTCGAAGCCAAGCCCATCCGGATATTGCTGGTCGCGTGGCCCGTTAGCCTCCCCCCGGTGCAGCATCATCTCGTTCTGCACCAGGACGCCGCGGTTGTAGACGGGCGGCATCAGCCGCTTGGGCGGGTTGAGCGGCCCCTCGGGCCAGTAGGTGAAGCCACTCTGAGGATCGTTGGAGAACCAGGTGATCACCTGGGCCATCTTGATCAGGTAGTCCTTGAACAGACCCGATTTGCCCATGACGCTGCACAGCCAGGTCGGCGCGCTCTCATACCGGACGCCACGGAAGCTGGGCGTGTCCAGATGGCCGGGGTCGGTATTGGCGCAGGGGCCGTTCACGTTGAACAGCATCATCTGCGGCTTGGCGTACTGCGCCTTCCAATAGGATTTGGCGTAATCCAGGAAGCGCTGGTTATAGAAACAATCCGCGATCTCGGAATACAGTGGTGCGGAATAACTGGCGTAGTAGCCGCGGAAGGTGGGCGTCAGGAACATGTCCAGGGTCGGCGTGATACCCGCCGGCATAGCACCCGACAAGGTCGCGATCAGCGCATCCACGGACGAGAAGTGCTGGGCGATGATCAGCTTCCAGGGACCGTTGCGGTGCACCACGTCCAGCAGCCGCTGGCGCTGGTCCTCGGTGTAGATGTCCACCAATTCCCGCGGCGGCGCCGCCGGACGAAGAATATTGGACAAATGTTCCCTGCGGGCATCGGTGTTCATCGTTCGCTCCCTGGCAGGAAGGCCGCCCCTACTGGGACCAGTCGCCCCCCTTCTGTGATTGTTCCGGGATTATAGGGAGGCGCCATCGGCCACGCAACGCGAAAACAGGATGATGCGTAATTATTAACATCTTTAACTACGCATTATGAATTTATTTCGGCATAAATAGACGCCCTTGCGCATGCTTGCGGCGGAGATGGCGCGTATCTTTGCCCCCAAGATAACGAAGACCTTCAGGTCGGCTCGCCGGCCGAGGTGAAGGCGTCCATGGTCCAGAACGCCCGCAGCGACGTGATGCGATACGTATCATCGAACGCCACCACTTCATGGACGGTCAGACGTTCCACAGGCGCCCCGGCCTTCTCCATTCCCATGGAAAACCGGATCAGGGCCTCCCGCCCACCGGGGACGAACACCTCCAACACAGGCGCGAAGCGATAGCCCCCTTGCTCCGCCATCGCCCAGAAGGCACGAATGGCGTCAAGGCCACGATGGAGTGGGCCGCCGACAGGATCCTCCACCACGGCGTCGCCGGCGAACAGCGACGCCCGCGCCGCCGCGTCACCATCGCGCCAACTGGCCAAGTACGCCTCCACCGTGCGGCGCTGACGGGCCGGGTCCTGCGCCACCGTTGACCGCGTCATCGCCTGTGCCAGATCTCGGGCGTCCGCCGACATTCGTTCCTCCTGTCATATGAGATTGGTGTTGATAGTGTCACGCGCCGACGGCGACGGGCACGTCCGCGCTCCATTGCGGGTAATCGGTGAACCCCCGGGCGTCGCCGCTGTAAAAGGTGCCGCGATCGGGCTCTACCAGCGGCGCCCCGTTGCGGAAGCGCGCGACCAGGTCAGGGTTGCTGATAAAGAACCGGCCGAAAGAAACCGCCTCCAACCGCCCATCGCTCAGCAGCTTCTGTGCGCTGTCCAGCGTCAGGCCGCCGTTGCCAATCACCGGCCCGGTCCAATGCTGCCGCACGAAGGACAAGGGCTCCAACTCCGGAATGGGCGTGTTGATGAGGTGAAGGTAGGCCAGCCCTAAGGGCTCGACGGCCCGCAGGAGCGCCGTATAGGTCGCCACCGGCTCTTCATCCTCCATGTCGTTATAGCCGTTGCCAGGCGAAATGCGGAACCCCACCCGCCCAGATCCGATGGCTGCGGCCATGGCTTCCAGCACCTCGATGACGAACCGGGCACGGTTCTGAGGCGAGCCGCCATAGCGGTCCGTCCGCTGATTGGTGCCCGTCGCCAGGAACTGCATAGGCAGGTAGCCGCTGGTGGCGTGCAACTCCACGCCATCGAAGCCTGCCGCCCGGGCGTTCCGCGCCGCCGCGGCCATTTCATCGACGACACCGGCTATCTCGGCTGTCGCCAGCGCACGGGGTTCAGCGCAGGGCGCCATGCCGGCGGCGGTATACAGGGCCTGTCGGCTGCGAATGGCCGAGGGCGCCAGGGTTTCAGCCCAGGGGTCCTTATTCCCCGCCGCCCCGACCCGCCCACAATGCATCAGCTGCATCACGATGCTGCCACCAGCGGCGCGCACACCCGCCGTCACGGCATGCCAGGCCGCCATCTGCAGCGGCGTATGGATGCCGGGGGTTCGGAAGTAGCCCTTGCCATGGATGCTGGGCTGCACACCTTCGCTGACGATCAGGCCGGCACCGGCCCGTTGACGATAGTATTCCGCCATGTCGGCCGTGGGCTCGTCGTTCACCCCCGCCCGGCAGCGGGTCATGGGGGCCATCACCACGCGATTGTTGAGGGTGAGGTCGCCCAGGCGAATGGGCGAGAAGATGCTGGCCATGGTTCACTCCGGTGGAAGCCCGAGCCATTCGCGGCGCCCAAACCGGCACGGCCGATGCTCATGGCACCGACGAGGCGGGCGCTCACTCGAGCGACCGCCACATTGTCAGAATCAACGGTTCAGATCCACACCAATCACACTTTGCGTATTTTTAGCGCGTAAATATTACGCATATCTGCATAAACGGCCGTCACTCCTCGATCGGCGCGGCCTCTGGTTCCACACGGACGATACGCGCCATGCGGGCATCGTACTTCAGGCTGTGAATGGCGGTGGACACCTCCACCTCCCGCACCCCGGCCAGCGGCTTGATGGACGTGCTGACCAGCTCGTGCACCCGCTCCAGGCTGGTGAACAGGCCCATGGCCATCAGGCTGTACCGCCCCAGCAGGACCATGACGCAGCCGATGGCGGGGATGGCCGACAGCTCCTTGGCCAGTTCAGGCACCCGCGCCGGATCGGCCTGGATTCCCATCATCACCAGGTTGGGGGACCCCGCCATGCGGAAGCTGGTCACCACGGTGAATTGGATCAGCCCCTCGGCCTGCAGCCGCTTGATACGGGTGCGGATGGTGCCCTCGGTGACACCCAGCTCCGCCGCGATCTGCCGGTTGGACGAGCGCCCGTCGCGGCCCAAGGCTTCGACGATGCGATGGTCAAGGTCGTCAAGCTTTCCGCCGTTCATAGGGGGGCCACATTGAATTCGAATTTCACGATATCGGCGGCGATTCCGGGGCTCAATTCGCTGATGCCCGGAATCTTGGCCACATGGTCCAGCAGGAAGGTATTGATCTCCCCGAACTCATGCAGGATGACCAGCATCTCGATGTCGTAGGCGCCGTTCATGATGTGCAGGCTGAAGACTTCCGGAAGATCCGCCAGATCCTTGGCCACGTCGGCCACCGGACGCCCCAGGACCTTCACCCCGGTAGCGATCAGCATGTTGTAGCCGTGCGCCGAGAAGTCGGCGACGGCCACCACCCGCATGGCCTTGCTTTCCTCAAGCCGATGAAGGCGCGCCGACACGGTCCCAGCCGTGATCGACAGGCGGTCCGCGATTTCCTGGTTGGTTGCGCGCCCGTTGGAGCGAAGGATGTCGATGATCGCCTCATCGACGGTATCAAGTCCGGCAGGCGTCGCGCGCCGCCCCTTTCTGATCTGCATGTGGTGCCTTACACTTATCGCCGTCACGCTGCTGGCTACGCATCGTAACAAGAGCCCCTCATGGCCGCGACTGCTTTCGCAGGCGGGCCGTTTTACCGCTATGCAGGGCCATGACCTTCCGCCACCGCCCTGGCCGCCACCGCCCTGGCCGCCGACACGGCGCGTAGCGCGCGGGCGAGCGGCGCCTCCCCCTGCAGGATAGCCTCCTCCTGCGGCACCTCAACGCTCACCGGCACGTCCGGGGGCAGGGCGCGCAAGAATCCCGCGACGTCGAAATCCCCTTGTCCCGGCAGCCCCCTTTCCCTGGCGGCCTCCGCCTCCCGCGCGCCCGGCGCCACCCTTGCCGGTCCATCGCATAGCTGGGCCAGCAACACACTCCCCGCCGGCAAAGCGGCGACCTGGGCCACATCGCCGCCGGACCGAACAAGATGCAACAGGTCCAGGGTTATCCCGACGCGGCCGGGCCGGCCGATGCGCGCGACCTCCGCAATCGCAGCGGGCAAGTCCGGCACCAGGGACGGCGGGTAGAACTCCACACCAACGGCAAGGCCGCGGCCGGCCGCTTCCTCGCAAAAGGCTGCGAACTGATCGTGCCGTCGCCCGGCGTCGCGGTCGTACAGCAGCACGTTGACGGCGCGGATACCCAAGTCGGCCGCGGCATCCAGCGCCGGTCGGAAATCCGTCGCCACCGATCGGCCGTGCAGCGTGAATGGATAGGCGAGGTCCATGCGAACCCCCCGCTCCTGGAATCGCGAGCGCACGCGCCGCCGCGCCGCCGCATCGGTCACCAGATCATAATCGGCCATGCGGGGCAGCACGCTCATGGCATGCAGGAACAGGCAGACGCCGTCACACCCCGTCGCCGCCGCCAGATCAGGAAGGTCCCAAGGAGGGACGTCTATGACGGTCAAATGATCCAGCAACAAATGCATGTACGCGCCCCGTCTCCCGGCCCCAACCGGCCCAACGCTCCGCACCATATGTTCAATGCGGGCGATGGTCATTGAAATTCGTACATTAATTTGCTCACATCGACGCATATCAGCAATAGAACGCCGTTCAGGCATCCATTGGCGTACAACAACATCACGAGGGCCACCATGCACGATCCCCTTTCCGTTCCGCCCGGTCGCGTGGTCATCGTCACCGGCGGCACCCGCGGCCTTGGCCGCGTCATTGCCGAAACCTTCCTGCGCGCCCGCTGCACCGTCGCCATCTGCGGGCGCCATGCGCCTGAAGCGCTGCCCTCCGCCAACGGCCAGGTCGCCAGTTTCCACCCCTGCGACATCCGACAGGCCGACCAAGCCAGAGCCTTCGTCGACGCGGTGGCGGAACGCCACGGCCGCCTGGACATCGTCATCAACAACGCCGGCGGCTCCCCCCAAGCCGATGCCGCCACGGCCTCCCCCCGTTTCTCCGAGGCCATCGTCGCGCTGAACCTGCTGGCCCCCCTGCATGTCGCCCAGGCGGCCAACCGGATCATGGCGGAACAGGCGGAGGGGGGCACGATCATCAACATCACCAGCATCGCCGCCAAGCGGGCCTCCCCCGGGACGGCCGTCTATGCCGCCGCCAAGGCGGGCTTGCTAAGCCTGACACGCAGCCTGGCGCAGGAATGGGGGCCCAAGGTGCGGGTGAACGCCATCACCGTCGGCCTGGTCGAGACGGAACAGTCGGAACTGACCTACGGATCGGCCGCCACCCGCGACGCGATCGCCGCCTCCCTGCCCCTGGGCCGCATGGGCAATGGCGGCGATGTGGCCGCTGCCGCCCTCTACCTCGCCTCCGCCGGGGCCGCCTATGTCAGCGGTGCCGACCTGGCCGTCGATGGCGGCGGCGAACGCCCGTTGTTCCTGGAAATCGTCAAGCAGCACCGCCGGGATTGCGCAAACTGACGACCGTCGCGCTTGTTTCTGTAGATCTGCGTTTTAGACCGGTATATATCTACGCATATCAACGATAATTGATCACAAAAATCCGCCTTTGCGCAGAAATGCCGGGCCGGAACAGGGAGATCCCAGGGATGACGGTGGCGTCACTAGGCTATGTGGTAATCGAGACGAGGGATCTCGCGTCCTGGTCCACGTTTGCGACCGAGGTCGTGGGCCTCATGCCAGCCCCCTCGGCCCAGCCCGACGTGCTGTTGTTTCGCATGGACGATCGGCCCTTCCGCTTCTGGATCCAGCAGGGGGATCGCGAGGCCTTCGTGCAGCCGGGCTGGGAGTTGGCCAACGCGGGGGACTTCAATGCCGCCGTGGAACGCTTGAAAAGCGCAGGCCGGCCCGTCCAGCTGGCCACGCCGGCGGAGGCGCGGGCCCGGCAGGTGACGGCCCTGGCCCGATCGTCCGACCCGGCGGGCAACGATCTGGAAATCTACTACGGCCGCGTCCTGGACTACGCCCCCTTCCGGTCGCCGGCCGGGGTCAGCCGTTTCGTCACCGGCCCCAGTGGGGAACTGGGCCTGGGCCACGTCGTCCTGTCCGCCCCCAACTTCGCCGAAACGCACGCCTTCTATAAGTCGGTGCTGGGCTTTGGTGACACCGACCTCGGCCATTTCTATCTGGCCGGCGGCAGCCCGGATGATCCGGGTGTCCGTTTCGCCTTCATGCACGCCCGCAACCAGCGCCATCATAGCCTGGCCCTGGGTGAGCTGCCCCAGAACGAGGCGCGACTGGTCCATCTGATGGTGGAAGTAGCCAGCGTGGACGACGTCGGCCGCGCCTATGAGCGGGTGCACAAGCAGGCGGTTCCCGTTTCCGCCACGCTGGGGCGGCATGTGAACGACAAGATGCTGTCCTTCTACATGCGTACGCCCGGTGGCTTCGACATCGAATATGGCTGCGACGGCCTGCTGATCGACCCCGCGACCTGGATCCCCACCACCAGCCTGCCTGTCAGCGACTGGGGCCATGTCTGGGCGTTCCAGAACGCCGACAACCAGGGAAGCGAGGGCTGAACCATGCTCGACAAGCGCATGACCCTGGACGATATCGTCGACCAGTTGTCCGACGGCATGACCATCGGCATCGGCGGCTGGGCCACCCGGCGCAAGCCCATGGCCCTGGTGCGCGCCCTGCTGCGCTCACGGCTCAAGGACTTGACCCTGGTCAGCTATGGCGGGCCGGACGTGGGCTTGCTGGCCGCCGCGGGTAAGCTTCGCCGCCTGGTGTTCGCCTTCGTCTCGCTGGACCATTACCCGCTGGACCCGCATTTCCGCGCCGCCCGGCAGGAGGGACTGGATGTGCTGGAGCTGGACGAAGGCATGTTCCATCTGGGACTGAGGGCGGCCGCCATGCGTGTCCCCTTCCTGCCTACCCACATCGGCATCGGCACCGACATCATCCGCCAGCCGGCATTCCGCACCGTGCGCAGCCCCTATGAGGATGGAGAGGAACTCGTGGCGGTTCCGGCCCTGCCCTTGGATGCGGCCCTGCTGCACGTCCACCGGGCCGATGCGCTGGGCAATGTCCTGACGCTCAGCCCCGATCCCTTTTTTGATGAACTGATGGCCCGTGCGGCCAAGCGGGTCTTCGTCACCACGGAGAAGCTGGTGCCGACACCCGAACTGGACATGGCCAACAACGCCCGCTTCAATCTGTGCGAACGGGCGCTGATCAGCGGCGTGGCCGAGGCGCCCTTCGGCGCCCACCCCACCAGTGCCACCCCCGACTACCAGCTCGATCTTGGCCACCTGAAGACCTACGCCGACAGCGCCGCGTCGCCCGAAGGCTGGGTCGACTACCGCGCCCGCTTCATCGATGTCGGTGCCGATCACTACCTGGACGCCATAGGCGGTGCCGGGCGCGTCGCCGCCCTGCCCAAGCCCGTCTATTGAGCGAGAGCCGCCATGACAGACACATCGCGCCCCACGCCCTACAGTCTCGCCGAACTTGTCATCACCGCCGCCGCCGAAACCTGGCGACATGACGGCGAAGTCATGGCCACGGGCATCGGCCCTCTGCCCCGCCTGGCTGCGGCCCTGGCGAAGACCACCTTCAATCCGGCGCTGCAGACCACGGACGGCGAGTGCTTCTACACCGCCAGCCCCGTGCCGCCCGGCCCGGCCACCGATACGCCGCCGGTGATCGAGGGCTGGTCCCCCTACGACCGCGTGTTCTCCGCACTCTGGGGCGGGAAACGCCACGCGATGGTGGCGCCGGTGCAGATGGACCGCTTCGGTCAGACCAACATCAGCGTCATCGGCGACCACGCCCGGCCCAAGGCGGCCATGCTGGGCGCCCGGGGCTTCCCCGGCAACTCGGTCCACCACCCCAACAGCTTCTTCTTCGCCAACCACACCAGCCGCACCTTTGTCGCCGGCGAAGTCGATTTCGTTTGCAGCGCCGGCTACAACCCGGCCCGTTACCTGAACGGCCAGCCGCCGCGCGGACTGGACCTGCGCCTGATCGTCACCGATCTGGCGGTGCTGGACTTCGGCGGGCCCGGCCACGCGATCCAGGTGCGCAGCCTGCACCCCGGGGTCAGCTTCGACCAGGTTCAGGACAACACCGGCTTCCCCCTGCATCGGCTGGAACACGTGGCCACCACATCCGCCCCGACGGCGGAGCAGTTGGCCCTGATCCGGCAACTGGACCCCAACAACGTCCGGCGCACGGTGTTCAAGGGCGACCCTGCCGGCGACCGGCGTACGGCGTGAGAGGGGAAGCCATGTCCCATCAGCCATCCCCCGACCTGGTCGAGCCCAGGCATCAGCCACCGAGTTATGAAACGGATGAGCCTGTCCGCTACGTGACGGACGGCCCGGTCGCCTGGGTCATCATGAACCGGCCGCGTTTCAACAACGCCCAAAACTCGCAGATGACCTACGCCTTGGACGCGGCCTTCCGGCGCGCCGTGGATGACGACGCCATCCGCGTCATCGTCCTGAAGGGCGAGGGCAAGCACTTCTCCGCCGGGCATGACATTGGCACGCCGGGCCGCGACCTGCACAGCCGCTTCGACCGGGCGCTGCTCTTGCCCGATCACACCAACAAGCCGGCGGCCGAGCTGCTCTACACCCGCGAGCATGAGGTCTATCTGGGCATGTGCCGGCGCTGGCGCGACATTCCCAAACCCACCATCGCCATGGTTCAGGGCGCTTGCGTGGCCGGCGGCCTGATGCTGGCCTGGGTCTGCGACCTGATCATCGCGTCGGACGACGCCTTTTTCCAGGACCCGGTGGGCCGCATGGGCATCCCGGGCGTGGAATACTTCGCCCACGGCTTCGAACTGCCGCCGCGCATCGCCAAGGAATTCATCCTGCTGGGCGAGCGCATGCCGGCCCGGCGAGCCTACGACTTCGGCATGGTCAACCGCCTGGTGCCCCGCGACCAGCTGGAGGGCGAGGTGAAAGCCGTCGCGGCGGAACTGGCCAGCCGGCCCCGCCTGGGCAACTGGCTGAC
This sequence comes from Nitrospirillum amazonense, assembly GCF_007828035.1. GTDB lineage: Bacteria > Pseudomonadota > Alphaproteobacteria > Azospirillales > Azospirillaceae > Nitrospirillum > Nitrospirillum amazonense. The sequence continues at coordinate 60,725 of NZ_VITV01000016.1, forward strand.
CAAGCAGGCACTGAACCATGTGGAAGACCTGCGGGGCAAGCGCACCGCCACGGACGCCCATTTCCACATGCATCACTTCGCCCACGCGCAGAACGACCTGACCTCCACCAACAGCTTGGGCGGCCTGGACGCCAAGTCCATGGCGCAGGCCAATAAATCGCAGGCGGGGGAGCGCTAGGCCATGCAGCCGGATCCGTTGATCACCGCCTTGGTGGAGCGGCTGGGCTGCCGCTACCCCATCATCCAGACCGCCATGGGCTGGGTGGCGGAGCCGCCGCTGGTGGCCGCGTCCTGCAACGCCGGCGCGTTCGGTTTCCTGGGCGCGGCCGTCATGACACCCGCCGACGCGGCGGCCAAGATCGCGGCCGTGCGGCGCCTGACCGACCGGCCCTTCGGCGTCAATTTCCACATGTTCCAGCCGGGCGCCGCCGAGATCGTCGAGACGATCATCGCCAACCGGGCGCAGGTGCGGGCCGTCAGCTTCGGCCGGGGGCCGGACGCCGCCATGATCGTCCGCTTCCGCGACGCCGGCATCCTGTGCGTGCCCACCGTCGGCGCCCTGAAACACGCGAAGAAGATGGTCCAGCTGGGCGTCGACATGATCAACGTCCAAGGCGGCGAAGGGGGCGGCCATACCGGATCCGTCCCCACCACCGTGCTGCTGCCCCAGGTGCTGGACACGGTGACCGTGCCCGTCATCGCCTCGGGAGGCTTCGCCGATGGGCGTGGACTGGCCGCCGCCCTGGCCTTCGGCGCCGTGGGCATCGCCATGGGCACCCGCTTCCTGCTGACGGCAGAGAGCCCGGTGCCGGCGGTGACCAAGGCCCGCTACTTGGAAGCCGACACCGATGACATCGTATTGACCACCAAGCTGGACGGCATCCCGCAGCGCATGGTCCGCACCCCCCTGATGGACCGCATTGAGCGCTCAGGCCCCCTGGGCATGTGGCTGCGCGCGCTGGAGAGTGGCCTAGCCCTGAAGCGCCAGACAGGCGCCGGCTGGGGGGAGCTTCTGCATACGGTACGGGGCATGACCGGCCATGGGGGCCTGCGGCTGGACCAGGCGCTGATGGCCGCCAGCGCCCCCATGCTGATCCAGAAGGCGGTGGTGGAAGGCAAACCGGACGAGGGCGTCATGGCCACTGGCATCGTCGGCGGCCGCCTGACCGAAATCCCCACCTGCCAGGCCCTGATGGACCGCATCGTGGCGGAGGCGCGGGAGCGCCTGGCCGCGCTGTGCCCCGCCCCTGTCGACAGCCGGAGGTACCATGCCGATCACGCTTGAAACCCACGGGCGGGTCGCCGAGATCGTTTTCGACTGGCCGCCGGTCAACGCCTTCGACACCAGTGGCTGGGAACTGATCCCCCGGCTGGTGGAAAAGGCGGGGGGCGACGCGGAGGTACGCTGCGTCCTGATCCGCGCCGAGGGCAAGGGCTTCTGCGGCGGCGTCGACATCAAGGAGATGCAGGCCCATCCGGAACGCATCGTCAAGCTGAACCGGGACAACTACTTGACCTTCAAAGCCATCCGCGACTGCCCGGTTCCCGTCGTGTCGGCCCTGCATGGCTTCGTCATCGGTGGTGGCGTGAACATCGCCGGCGCCTCCGACATGCTGATCGCGGCGGAGGGTGCCTATATTTCCCTGCCGGAGATCGACCGGGGCGCCATGGGGGGGGCCGCCTTTCTGTCGCGCATGTTGCCGCTGCACAAGGTGCGCGCCGCCTTCTTCACCGGTGGGCGGATCCCGGTGGAGGAAGCCTATCGCCTGGGCGCGGTGGAAGCGGTCGTGCCCAAGGAGCGCCTGCTGGAGGAGGCCCGCGCCTTCTGCGCCGTCATCGCCACCAAGAGCCGAACCGCCCTGGTCTTGGCCAAGCAGGCGCTGAACGGGCTGGAACCTTTGGACCCCTGCCAGGGCTACCGCTGGGAGCAGGGCTTCACCTTGGAAATGTACATGCATGAGGACAGCCAACGCGCCCGGGACGCCTTCGTCCACGACAAGGGCCGGACGGCCACCTTCTAGGAGCCCTGCCCCGTGAATCTGACCTATACGCCTGAGCAGAACGCCTTTCGCGCCGAGGTTCGGGCCTGGCTGGCGGCCCATGTGCCCGCCCGGCCCTTGCCCTCCTTCGATGCCACGCGGGAAGGTTTCGAAGCCCACCGGGCTTGGGAGCGCACCCTGGCCGAGGGTCGCTGGGGCATGGTGACGTGGCCCCAGGAATACGGCGGCCGTGGCGTCGATCTGCTGCAATGGCTGATCTTCGAGGAGGAATACTACCGCGCCGGCGCCCCAGGGCGTGTGAACCAGAACGGTATTTTCCTGCTGGGCCCCACATTGATGGAGTTCGGCACCCCGGAACAGAAGGCCCGCTTCCTGCCGGCCATGGCCAATGGCGACGAGATCTGGGCCCAGGCCTGGTCCGAGCCCCAGGCTGGCAGCGATCTGGCGGGGGTGCGGGCGACGGCCACCCGGGATGGCGACCACTATGTCCTCAACGGGTTGAAGACCTGGTCGTCGCGCGCCGCCTTCGCCGACTGGGCCTTCGGCCTGTTCCGCAGCGAGGCCGGCAGCCAGCGGCACCAGGGCCTGACGCTGGTGCTGTTCCCCCTGAATGCGCCTGGCGTGACGGTCAAACCCATCGCCCGCATCGACGGCAAGGTCGGCTTTGCGGAAATCTTCCTGGATAACGTCCGAGTGCCTGCGGACCAGCGGCTGGGCGATGAGGGGCAAGGCTGGCACATCTGCATGGTCACCGCCGGCTTCGAGCGCGGCCTGATGCTGCGCAGTCCCGCCCGCTACCAAGTGGCGGCCGCCCGCCTGGCGGCGCTGTACCGGCGGGAGGGTGACCCCGACGACGCGGTTACGCGGGCGGCGGTGGCGCAAGCCTGGATGGATGCGGAGGCCTACGCCCTGTCCATCTACGCCACCGCCAGCCGCATCCTGGCCGGGCAGCCCATCGGACCGGAAACCAGCACCAACAAGATCTTCTGGTCGGAGCTGGATGTGACGCTGAACCGCACCGCCCTGTCGATCCTGGGCGCCCGCGCCGAACTGCTGCCCGACCCCGCCGCCCCCGACCCCACGGGCGATTGGCTGGACGACTACATCTTCTCCCTCGCCGGCCCGATCTACGCCGGCTCCAACGAAATCCAGCGCAACATCATCGCCGAACGCATGCTTGGGCTGCCGCGCTGAGGAACAGGCTGATGGACTTCACCCTCACCGACGAACAGAAGATGCTGGCCGACGTGGTCGCCAAGTTGCTGGACGACCATTGCCCGCCCGCCGCCCTGCGCCAGTTGATGACCGACGGGGCTCCCCGCGACGCGGACCGCTGGGGCGCCATCGTGGAAACCGGGCTGGTGCCGGTCCTGGTGCCGGCGGAGCAAGACGGCCTGGGCCTGGGCGAACTGGACTTCGCCCTGATTGCCCAGGCGTGCGGACGTGCAGCCTTGCCCGAACCGCTGGTCGACCATGCGGGCATCGCCCTGCCCTTGTTGGCCGCCTGCGCCCCGGCGCACCCCTTGTTGGCCGAGGCCTTGAGCGGCGCCGCCACGCTGGCGATCGGCCATCCCCTGAACCCGCTGGTCGCCGATGCCGATACGGCCGCCGCCCTGCTGCTGGTCCATGAGGGCGACCTGCACCTGGTACCGCGTGATCAGGTGACACTGACGCGCCGTCCCAGCATCGATCCATTCCGCCGCCTGTTCGACGTGGCGTGGAAGCCGAGCGGAACCACCCGCATCGCCAGCGCCGCCACCGCGGCCGGGCCCCTCGCGGACGCCATCGACCGGGGTGCCCTGTTCGCCGCCGCGCAGTGCCTGGGCCTGGCGCAGTGCTGCGTGGACTTGGCGGTCGCCTATGCCAAGGATCGCACCCAGTTCGGTAAGCCCATCGGGTCATACCAGGCCATCAAGCATCACCTGGCCTCCGTCCAGGTGAAGATCGAATTCGCCCGCCCCGTGCTGCATGCCGCCGCCACGCGCTTCCCCGACCGCGACACACGGTCCCGGGCGGCCATATCGCACGCCAAGCTGGTGGCGGCGGAGGCGGCGGACCTGGCCGCCCGCACCGCCATCCAGGTGCACGGCGCCATGGGCTACTCCTGGGAAGTGGACATCCATTTCTTCCTGAAACGCGCGTTGGCCCTGACTTACGTCTGGGGAACGCCGGCCTTCCACCAAGCGCGGGTGGAACGGCGCGTCCTGGCCGGCCCCCTCGGTCCCGACCAAACCTTCCTGCCCGATCATCCCCGCCAGAACGAGGGCCAGCATGCCTGAAGCCTATATCATCGACGCCGTCCGCACCCCGATCGGCCGCAAGAAGGGATCGCTGGCCGGCATGCATTCCGCCGATCTGGGCGCGCACGCCATTGCCGCGCTGATAGCCCGCACCGGGGTCGACCCCGGTGCCGTGAACGATGTCGTGTTCGGCTGCACCGAAACCATCGGCAGCCAGGCCGGCGACATCGCCCGTACCTGCTGGCTGGTGGCGGGTCTTCCCGATCATGTGCCGGGCGTCACCGTGGACCGTCAGTGCGGTTCCGCCCAACAGGCGGTCCACTTCGCGGCCCAGGGAGTCATGAGCGGCACGCAGGAGCTGGTGGTGGCCGGCGGCGTGCAGAACCTCAACATGATCCCCATCTCCGCCGCCATGGAAGTGGGCCGCACCTACGGCATTCCCGACCCCTTTTCCACCTCCCCCGGTTGGCTGGCCCGCTACGGCAAGCAGGAAGTCAGCCAATTCCGCGCTGCGGAGATGATCGCCGAAAAGTGGGGCGTCACCCGGGAAGCAATGGAGGGCTTCGCGCTGGCCAGCCACCAGAAGGCCATCGCCGCCAGCGATGGCGGGCGCTTCGCCCGCGAGATCGCTCCGGTGGGGGAATTCACCACCGACGAGACGCCGCGTCGCGACACCTCGCTGGAGAAGATGGCCGGCCTGAAGCCCCTGGTGGAGGGTGGACGCCTGACCGCCGGCGTCAGCAGCCAGAACGCCGACGCCTCCGCCGCCCTGCTGATCGCCTCCGCCCAGGCCGTGAAGGATCATGGCCTGAAACCGCGGGCGCGCATCCATCACATGAGCGTGCGGGGCGACGACCCCGTGTGGATGCTGACCGCCCCGATCGCCGCGACCCGCCATGCCCTGGCCAAGACGGGGCTGGCCCTGGCCGATATCGACCTGTTCGAATGCAACGAGGCCTTCGCCAGCGTGGTGCTGGCCTGGATGTCGGAACTGGACATAGATCCGGACCGCGTGAACGTGAATGGCGGTGCCATAGCATTGGGGCACCCGCTGGGCGCCACCGGCGCCCGCATCATGACCACGCTGCTGAACGAGTTGGAGCGGCGCCAAGGACGCTACGCCCTGCAGACCATGTGCGAGGGCGGCGGGCAGGCTAACGTGACCATCATCGAGCGGCTGTGACACCATGGCCGTCTATAGCTACCAAGGCATCGTACCGGTCGTGGACCCGAGCAGCTTCGTCCATCCGGGCGCGACGCTGATCGGTGACGTCATCGTCGGCCCTGGCTGCTATCTCGGGCCGGGCGCGTCGCTGCGCGGCGACTTCGGCCGCATCGTGGTGGAGGGCGACAGCAGCATCCAGGACAACTGCACCCTCCACACCTCGTCCGGCAACGACTGCCACGTCGGGCTGGGCGCCACCATCGGACACGGCGCCGTGCTGCATGGCTGCCGCATCGGGCGGCACACCCTGGTGGGCATCAACGCCGTCGTCCTGGACAACGCCGAGCTGGGAGAGGACTGCCTGGTCGCCGCCCTGTCCCTGGTGCGCCCGGACGCCCGGTTCGAGGCCGGCTGCCTGATCGCAGGCAACCCGGCCAAGGTGATCCGCCATTTCAGGCCCGACCAGATCACCTGGCGCAACACCGGGGACGGCGAATACCAGCGCCTGACCCGCGAGGCCTTCACCGACCTGCGGGAATGTCAGCCGCTGGCCGCCGCGGAACCGGACCGGCCACGCATCCGCGCCAACGCCATTGCCGTGCGCCTACGGGGCGCCACGGCCGAGGAACGCCGGCGCCGCGCCGCCGCCACAGAGCATGGGGAATAACGATGTCGCGTATCTGCGAAGGCCGGGTGGTTGTCGTCACCGGCGCTGGTAACGGCCTGGGCCGGGCCTATGCCCTGGGCCTGGCCGCGGAAGGCGCCCGGGTGGTGGTGAACGACCTGGGCGTGGGAACCCACGGTGAAAGTGGAGCCACGGAGGGGGCCGCTGCACGGGTGGTGAACGAGATCCGGGCCGCCGGCGGCCAAGCCGTGGCCAACACGGACGACGTCACCGATTGGGACGCCAGCGGCCGCATCGTGGAATGCGCGCTGGACAGCTTCGGCGACCTGCATGCCGTGGTGAACAACGCCGGCTTCGTTCGCGACCGTATGTTTGTTTCCTGCACGCCCGATGAATGGGATGCCGTCCTGCGCGTGCATCTGCGTGGTCACTTCTGCACCAGTCGTCACGCCGTGGACTTCTGGCGCGCCCGCCAAAAGGCCGGGCACACGGTGGATGCCCGCATCATCAACACCACCTCCGGCGCCGGCCTGCAGGGCAGCATCGGGCAAAGCGCCTATTCCGCCGCCAAGGGCGGCATCGCCACCCTGACCCTTGTACAGGCGGCGGAACTGGGCCGCTACGGCATCACCGCCAACGCCCTCGCCCCGAATGCCCGCACCCGCATGACCGAGGGCGCCTTCGCCGCCGAGATGAACCGGCAGGAGGGGGACCTGGATGTCTATGCCCCCGAGAACACGGCCCCCTTGGTCGCCTGGCTTTGCAGCGCCCAATCGCGGGAAGTCACCGGACAGGTTTTTGAGTTGAAGGGCGGGCGGCTGTGGCTGTCCCAGGGCTGGACCGACAGCGTGTCCATCGACAAGAAGGCCCGCTGGGCAGCCGATGAGCTGGGCCCGGCGATCCAGGACCTGCTGCGTGCCCGGATGCCGCCCAAGCCCGTCTACGGCGCGGGCTGAGGATGGCACCATGCATTTCGCTTTGACCGACGATCAGCGCGCGATCCGCGACAGCGTCCAGGCCTTCCTTCAGGAAGCCGCCGGCCTGGACCGCCTTCGCTCCACCATCGAGGCCGATGCCGGCTGGGATGCCGAACTTTGGCACAATCTGGCGGTCGACATGGGCTATGCCGGCCTGATGGTGCCTGAGGCTTATGGCGGCATCGGGGGCGGCGCCGTCGACATGGCGCTGGTGTTGGAGGAGACGGGTGCGCGGCTGGCCATGGCGCCCTTCTTCGAAACCGCGGTTCTCGGTGTCCAGACCATCCTCGGCGCGGGCACGGAGGCGCAGAAGCGGAGCCTGTTGCCCGGCTTGGCTGATGGCAGCACCAAGGCGACCCTGGCCCTGACCGGTCCCCAGGGCCGGCCGGCCCCCGATGGGGTTACCGCCTGGCTCAGGGCGGAAGAAGGCGCATGGCGTCTTAGCGGCGAATCCTGCTTCGTGCCCTTCGCCCATGTCGCCGACCTGCTGCTGGTGGCCGCCCGTGCCCCCCTGTCCGCCGGCCCCCGGGGCATCAGCCTGTTGGCCCTGCCCCGCGACGCGACCGGCTTGCGGGTCGAGCGCCAGCCCGGGCTTGACCCGACACGGCCCCTGTGCCGCCTGACTTTCGACACCGTCGCGGTGGCGCCCGATCAGATCCTGGGGAGAGCCGAGGAAGCCGGCCCCGTCCTGGAGCGTATCCTGGCCACCGCCGCCGGCTTGCTGGCGGCGGAACAGACCGGTGGTGCCGCCTTCTGCCTGGCCACCACCGTGGAGTATGCCCAGCAGCGGGTGCAGTTCGGCCGCAAGATCGCTTCCTTCCAGGCGGTGAAGCACGAATTGGCCGACATGATGGTGGCCGTGGAGGCCGCCCGCTCCGCCGCGCTCTACGCTGCCGCCGCCATCGATACCGACACCGACCTGCTGGAGGCGTGTTCCGCCGCCAAGAGCTGGTGTTCAGACGCCTATCGTCATTGCGCTGGTGAAACGATCCAGCTTCACGGCGGCATCGGCTTCACCTGGGAACATCACGCCCACCTCTACTTCAAACGCGCCTGGTCCAGTTCAGCCTGGCTGGGCGACCCGGCCCATCACCGCGAGCGGGTCGCCCGGTTGATGGGCCTGGATGACATTCCCTGAGGACCCTATGACCATTCCAGCCCCCCGCCCCGTCGCCCCCCCACCCTACCCGCCCGCCCGTGGCCTTTTAACAGGCAAGACGGTGGTCATCACCGCCGCCGCGGGCACCGGAATCGGCTATGCCGTCGCCAAGCGCGCCGCCGAGGAGGGCGCGCGGCTGCTGATCAGCGACTATCACGAGCGCCGCCTGGGCGAAGCCGCTGACCGTCTGGCGGCGGAAACGGGCCACCGCCCGGCCACCCAGCTGTGCGATGTCACCAAGGAAAGTGATGTCCAAGCGCTGCGCGCCGCAGCGGACCGGGCGCTGGATGGCGTCGACGTCCTGATCAACAACGCCGGCCTGGGTGGTGAGGCGTCCGTCGTCGAAATGACGGATGAACAATGGTCGCGGGTGCTGGATGTCACTCTGACCAGCGTCTTCCGCATGAGCCGCGCCTTCCTGCCCGGAATGTACGCCCGCGGTGGCGGCGCCATCGTCAACAACGCCTCCGTCCTGGGCTGGAGGGCGCAGGCGGGTCAGGCGCACTACGCGGCCGCCAAGGCGGGTGTGATGGCCTTCACCCGCTGTGCCGCCATCGAGGCTGCGGGCCATGGCGTGCGCATCAACGCCGTGGCGCCCTCCATCGCCATGCACCCTTTCCTGGCCAAGGTGACGACACCGGAAGCGCTGGAGCGATTGGCGGCACAAGAGGCCTTTGGGCGGCCGGCCGAAGTGTGGGAGGTGGCCAACGCCATGCTGTTCCTGGCGTCCGACCTTTCCTCCTACATGACGGGCGAAGTGCTGTCCGTCTCCAGCCAGCGGGCCTGAGCCCATGGCGATCACCGTGGACACGCCGCACGATCTGCTGAACCAGGTGGGCCAGGACCTCGGCACCACCGAATGGCTGGTCGTGGACCAGGACCGGATCGACGGCTTCGCCCAGGTCACGGGCGACCATCAGTGGATCCATGTCGATCCCGTGCGGGCCAAGGAGGGCCCCTTCGGCACCACCATCGCCCACGGCTACCTGACACTCAGCCTGGTCAACCTGTTCCTGCCGCAGTTGCTGCGCATCCAGTCCTTCGCTTCCGGCGTCAACGTGGGGCTGGATCAGGTGCGCTTCATCGCTCCCGTCCGGGTGGGCTCCCGCCTGCGGGGCCAAGGCCAGATCCTGGCGGTGAAAGAGGTCAAAGGCGGCGCCATCCAGTCCGTCGTGCGCATGACCGTCGAGATTGACGGGCAGGAAAAGCCCGCCTGCGTCGCCGACACCATCTCCCGCTACTTCCCCTGAGGGTTCCCTACCATGCGTGAAGCCGTCATCGTCTCCATCGCCCGCACCCCCATCGGGAAGGCCTACCGGGGCGCCTACAACGACACCGACGCGGCCGCCCTGTCCGGCCATGTCGTGGCGGAGGTCGTTCGCCGCGCCGGTATCGACCCCGCCTTGGTGGAGGATCTGATCCTGGGCTGCGCCTCACAGCAGGGCAACCAGAGCTATAACATCGGGCGCCTGACCGTGGCTTCGGCCGGCCTGCCGCAGAGCGTGGCGGGCATGAGCCTGGACCGGCAGTGCGGCTCCGGCCTGATGGCCATCGCCACCGCCGCCAAGCAGATCATGGTCGACGGCATGGACGTCGTCGTGGCGGGCGGCGTCGAGAGCATCAGTCTGACCCAAACCAAGCACAAGAGCACCTACCGCACCCGTTCTCAGTCGGTGCTGGCTCATATGCCGCACATGTGGATTCCCATGATCGAGACGGCGGAAATCGTCGCCGAACGCTATGGCGTGAGTCGGGAGGCGCAGGACGAATTCAGCCTGCAGAGCCATCAGCGTACGGTGGCGGCCCAGGCGGCCGGCCGCTTCGCGGCGGAACTGGCCCCCCTGCCCACCCGCAAAGCCGTCGTCGACAAGGAAACGGGCGAGACCTCCTACCAGGAAGTGACGCTGGGCGCTGATGAAGGCCCGCGGGCGGATACGACCCTGGACGGTCTGACCAAGCTGGCCCCGGTCTACAAGGACGGCGCGCTGGTGAAGGAGGGCCGCCATATCACGGCCGGCAACGCCTCTCAGCTGTCGGACGGGGCGGCCGCCGTGTTGCTCATGGAGGCCAAGCTGGCCGAACGCCTGGGCCTGGAACCGCTGGGTGCCTACCGCGGTGTCGCGGTCGCCGGTTGCGCCCCGGAGGAAATGGGCGTCGGCCCGGTGTTTGCGGTGCCCAAGCTGCTGGAGCGGACGGGACGCACCATGGCCGACATCGGCCTGTGGGAGCTGAACGAGGCCTTTGCCTCCCAGGCGCTGTATTGCCGCGATCGGCTGGGCATCGACAACGACCGCCTGAATGTGGATGGCGGCGCCATTGCCGTGGGGCATCCCTTCGGCATGACGGGCGCGCGCCTTGCCGGTCACTTGCTGGTCGAAGGCCACCGCCGGCGGGAGAAGTACGGTGTGGTCACCATGTGCATCGGTGGCGGCATGGGTGCCGCCGGCCTGTTCGAAATCTTCTGAGACAGCCCATGGACGACACCCCCGAACTTGAGCGCTTCCGTGCCGAGGCCGCGATCTGGCTGGAAAGCCAACTGGCCGGCCCGTTCCGCGACATCCGTGGGCTGAACAACCATGTCGACCTGATCGAACGGCGGCGTGATTGGGAACAGTGCCTGGGTGCTGCGGGCTGGAGCTGCGTCGGCTGGCCCGCCGCCTACGGTGGTCGTGACGCCAGCATCGCCCAGCAGGTCGTGTTCGCCGAAGAGTATGCCCGCGCCCGGGCACCCGCCCGCATCGGCCATATCGGCGTGGAACTGGCGGGCCCCACCCTGCTGGCCTTTGGCACCCCGGCCCAGAAGAAGCGCTTCCTGCCCGACATCGCCGCCGGCCGCGCCATCTGGTGTCAAGGCTATTCCGAACCCAATGCGGGGTCGGACCTGGCCAATGTGCGCACCAAGGCCCGGCGGGATGGCGAGCGCTACATCATCGATGGCCAGAAGATTTGGACCTCCATGGGCCAGATCGCCGACTGGTGCTTCGTGCTGTGCCGGACAGAGCCCGGGTCAGTCGGCAACAAGGGCCTCTCCTTCCTGCTGGTAAATATGCATCAGCCGGGCGTCACCGTGCGCCCCATCCGTCAGATGACGGGGGAGTCGGAATTCAGCGAGGTATTCTTCGATGGCGCGTTAGCCGAGGTCCGCGACCTGGTGGGCGCGGAAGGCGACGGTTGGCGGGTGGCCATGGGCCTGCTGGGGTTCGAGCGGGGGGTGTCCACGCTGGCCCAGCAGATGCAATTCCGCAATGAACTGGACGCCCTGATCGAATTGGCGAAGGAGAACGGCAAGGCCGCCGATCCACTGATCCGGCAACGCCTGGCCCAGGCGCAGATCGGCCTGCGCATCATGCGGTTCAATGCCCTGCGCCTGCTGGCCAACGCCGAGTCCGGCCAGTTGAGCCCGGAGGGCTATACCTACAAGCTCTACTGGTCCACTTGGCACCGCAATTTGGGCGAATTGGTCATGGATGTCGCCGGCCCGGCGGCGGAGATCGGTGAAACGGCGGAACGCTTCCCGCCGCTGACCACCATGTTCCTCATGTCACGGGCCGACACCATCTATGCCGGCACCAACCAGATCCAGCGCAACATCATCGCCGAACGCGCCCTGGGCCTGCCACGGGAGGCGCGCGGGCCATGACCCTTGCCACCCCGGCGCTGCCGGAGACCCTGCCCGCGATCGCCGCCCGCGCCGCACGCCTTTGGCCGGACAAGGCAGCCCTGATCGACGGCGGACGCACCTGGACCTTCGCCGGCCTTTACAACCAGGTACGCCGGGCCGCAGCCGCCTATCTGGCGTGGGGAATCCATAAAGGGGACGTGGTCGCCCTGTGGGCACCCAATCGGATCGAATGGATCGTGGCCGCCCTGAGCGCCCAGGCCGCCGGCGCCATCCTCACCCCCCTGAACACCCGGTTGAAGGGGCGGGAGGCCGCCGACATCCTGCACCGTTCCCGGGCCCGCTTGCTGGTGACGGTGGGTCACTTCCTGGGCGTGGACTACCCGGCCCTGCTGGCTGGCGAGACCCTGCCCGCCCTTCAGGGCATCGTGACCTTGGACGGCAACGGGCCGGGGGGATGGGAGGCCTTCCTGGAGCGCGGACCGGGACCGGATGACCCGGCCGTCGATGAGGCCATGGCACGGGTGACCGGCCAGGATCCATCCGACATCCTCTTTACCTCGGGCACCACCGGCGCGCCCAAGGGGGTGGTGAGCGGCCACCTTCAGACCATCAGGCTGTTCCAAGCCTGGTCCGATGCCGTCGACCTGCGGGTGGACGACCGGATGCTGATCATCAATCCGTTCTTTCACACCTTCGGCTACAAGGCCGGCTGGCTGGCGGCCCTGATGATGGGGGCGACCAGCCTGCCGCTGGCCCAGTTCGACATGGTGGAAGTCGCGCGCCTGATCCGTGAGGAAGGCGTCAGCTTCCTGCCCGGCCCCCCCACCATCTTCCAATCCCTGCTGGCCGAGCAGCACAGGCTGGGCACCGACCGGACGTCGTTGCGCGTCGCCGTCACCGGAGCCGCCACTGTCCCCCCCATCCTCGTCGCGCGGATGCAGACGGAGCTGGGGTTCCAGCGGGTGGTGACGGGGTATGGCATGACCGAGTGCGGCGCCATCGCCATGTGCCGCGCGGGCGACAGCGTGGACCGCATCGCCACCACCTGTGGCCGGGCGCTGGATGGGCTGGAGGTGGTTTGCGCCGACGACCAGGGGCGGCCCCTGTCTCCTGGAGAAACCGGGGAAATTCTGGTGCGTGGCTTCGGCGTCATGCAGGGCTATCTGGACGACCCCGCCGCCACGGCGGAGGCAATCGACACCAAGGGCTGGCTGCACACCGGTGACATCGGCACGTTGGACGCCGACGGCTATCTGCGCATCACCGACCGCAAGAAGGACATGTACATCACCGGGGGCTTCAACTGCTATCCGGCGGAGATCGAGAAGCTGCTCTGCGCACACCCCAAGGTGGAGATGGCCGCCGTGATCGGCGTGCCGGATGAACGCCTGGGCGAAGTGGGCCGCGCCTTCCTGGTACTGCGCCCGGGAGAACAGGCCGAAGCCGACGAGATCGTCGCCTGGTCCAAGGCCAACATGGCCAATTACAAGGTGCCGCGGAGCGTCGTGTTCCTAACCAGCCTCCCCAAGAATGCGGCCGGGAAGGTCATGCGCAAAGACCTGAAGCCCCCCGCCTCTTAGGAAAGAGACCCAGGTCCCGGGCCGGTCCAGGCCTTATATAGAAGTAAGTATTCACTTATCATAGCCAAACGCCGTCGCCTTCGATCGCGTCCAAAAAGCCAAGGGAGGATCTTATGTACAACCAATTCGGCTTCACCAAGCTGCTGGTTTGGGACCTTGAAGCCACCGCCGCCTTCTACAAGGCGGTCAGCGGCATGGAAGAGCTGGCCCGCGTGGACGATGAAATCGCCGGCCGCAAAATCCAGGAAATCCTGTTCAAGCCCAGCCACGAGGGCGCCGCCACCTTCGTCCTGTTGAAGTTCGTCGATGCCCCCCGCCCGTCCAAGGACGAGGTCATCCTCGGCTTCATCACCGACGATGTGGACGCCTTCGCCCGGCGCGCCGTCGCGGCCGGCGGGACCGAAGTCCAGGCCGCCCGCGACATGCCCGCCCATGGCGTGCGCGTCGCCTTCGTCACCGATGTCGAGGGGCACCTGATCGAGGTTGTGCAGATGCTGCAACCGGCCGGCTAACACGGCGACCGTCGCAGGCAACGGCCCCCTTTCCCGCTGGCGCTTCCACGGGATGCGGATGGCCGTTGCCCTTCGTCCTCACACCGGTCAGGCGGACACAGCCATGGCAAACGCCTTCGCATCCCTCAAGGTCGGGCCCCTCACGCTGCCCAACCGTTTCATCCGATCCGGCGCCAACGAGATGATGACCAAGGGCTGCGTACCGACGCAGTCCTTGCTGCAATTCCATGAGCGTCTGGCCGCGGGGGGCGTGGGCCTGACCACGCTCGCCTATATCGCCGTTTCGCCCGATGGCCGGACCTTCACTGACCAGGGCGTCATGAACGCAGCCACGGTCAGCCACTACCGCGCCATCACCGACGCCATCCACGCCCAGGGCGGAAAGGCATCCGCCCAGATCACCCACGGGGGCAGTTTCGCCCAACATAAGGAACTGACCACCCGGCGGGCCATGTCGGCCAGTGGTGGCCTGGACAAGATCGGCCTGATGCTGGGGCGCCCTTTCCAGCACGCCATGACCCGGGGCGACATGGAACAGGTGCGGGGAGAATTCGTGCGGGCCGCCCAACTGGCCGCCGAAGCCGGTTTCGACGCCGTGGAGCTGCACATGGGCCACGGCTACCTGCTGAACCAGTTCATCTCCCCCTTGTCCAACAAGCGGCGTGACGCCTATGGCGGTTCCGCCGCCGGCCGTGCCCGTTTCCCGGCGGAGGTGCTGGCCGCGGTCAAGGCGGCCGTGGGTCACAAGCTGGCCGTATTGGCCAAGATCAACCTCTACGACGGGGCCAAGGGCGGGGCCACGGTGGATGACGCCATCGTCACCGCCCAGGTGCTGGAGCTGGCCGGCGTCGACATGCTGGTGCTGTCGGGCGGCCGCAACATCGAATCCCCCTGGGTGATCTTTTCCAGCCCCCTGCCCTATGACGACTTCCTGGCCGGCAAGCCCAGCCTGGCAACCCGCCTGCAGTTCCAACTGCTCAAGATGGCGACGCCCAAGTCACTGCGCTTCTCCGAGCTATATTTCCTTGAGGCTGCGCGGCGGGTGCGGGCTGCTGTGTCTTGCCACCTGGGCTATCTGGGTGGCGTGCTGTCCCTGTCCGCTGCCGACAAGGTGCTGAGGGAAGGGTTCGACACCGTGGTCATCGCCCGAGCCCTGATCCACGACCCGGAGCTGGTGCGGCGTTTTCGCGAGAACCCCGCCCATCGCAGCGGCTGCACCGCCTGTAACCGCTGTGTCGCCGCCATGTACGGCCCTTCAGGCACCCATTGTCCCTTGACCGACAACGCCATCAGCGCGGCGCTGAACCAAGTGCCGGCGGGAGCCTCTGGCTAGCCAACCTCGCCGGTTGCCGTCAGGGCCGGGCGAACATACCCCGCACCTGCCGGTCCAGGACCGCCTGGCCCCCCCCGGGAGCGCAACGATGTAGCCTAAGAGGGAATTCGGCTCAGAGCCGCCCCCTACGCGGGCGCCGGCGGCCGGCACGCTCCGTCCAGCCCAAGTCCTTGCTGATGTCCTCAGCCGCTGTGCGGACCTGCTCGGCCAAGGCCTCCATGCGCTCGTCCGCCATGTACTGGGCGGCGCTGGAGACGCTGAGGGCGGCCACAATCTCACCGCTGGCCCCCCTTATGGGCGCGGCGACACACCGGATCTGGTCTTCGTTCTCTTCCAGGTCGAAGGCATAGCCCTTGGCGCTGTAGATGCGCATGCGCTCCAGCCACACGGCCATGCCAGTGGTATAGCCGCGCACCTCATAGAACCCCCGCCAAGCCGCCTCGTCATGGTCCAACACCAGGGCCTTGCCCAGGCCGGTGGAGATGATGGGGTGACGTTCGCCCACCCGTGAACCGATGACCACGCGGCGGCGCCCGGGCACCTTGTCCAGATACAACGCCTGGGTCCCGTCCAGGATGCCCAGATGCACCGTATCCTCGGTTTCCGCCGCAAGCCGCTCTATATGCGGGCGGGCCACACTGGGCAGGTGCATCTGCTGATGCGCGGACCAGCCCAGTTCCAGCAACTTGGGTCCCAGGGCGTACCCCTCCCGCGCCACGAAGGTGAGATATCCGCGCTCCACCAGGGCGGACGCCAGCCGATGGGCCGTGGACTTGGTCAGGCCGAGACGTTCGGACAAGGCGGGAAAAGTGGTGACGCCATCGGCCACGGCGTCGATCACGTCCAGCCCCCGCAACAAGGTCTGGCTGCCCGAGGGTTGGGCCGTGCTTTTCCCCTCCTCGTCCATTTCCACCTGGTCCGCCTTTTTCAAAACCGACTACTCCTGCCCTTACAAATTGACGCCACGCCACCCGCAGCCGCCGACGTCACCAAGCCAGGCGACCTTGGAGAAAGATGGCGACGAAGCTGCGTATGGTTGTCTCGACCTCGTCGTCCGAAATCGGCCCACACCACCGGATACGCATCCACCAGCCCGTGAAGAGCCCCATAAACGCGACGGCCGCATTGCGCGCATCGCGAACCGGCACACCGTCCTGAATGGACGCAGCCGTCAGAATGGAGATGACGTGCGCCAGGCTGACCTCGAACGTGGTGTCGAAGAAAAGCTTGGCCACCTCAGGGAACTTTCGCCCCTCGGTATGCAGCAGCCCCTCAAAGGCCATGACCTCGGGATCGGACATGCTGCGCACGATGGTGCGGGCGAAATGCTCAAGACGCGGCGCCAGTCCGCTGCCCGGCGCCGGCTCGGGCGTGAAACGCATCGACCACACCTCCACCCGGGAAGAGCAGACGGCCTTGAACAGATCCGCCTTGGAAGGATAGCGCGCATAAAGCGTTCCCTTGGAAACCCGGGCCGTTTCTGCCACCGCCTCCATCGAAGCGCCGCTATAGCCGGCGGTCAGGAAAATGCCCGTCGCCGCCTCCAGGATGGCCGCGTCGATGGCACGGACCTGAGCCTGCGTCGGTCGGCCAGCCCCCGTCCGCTGGCGAGGGGCTGGCGTCGTCGTCATGGTATCCAAGGTGTCGGACATTGCAGCCTATCTCGATCGCTATTGGGATGGGGGGGCACGACCGGAATTCGGACGTTTCCGGTCGATTATACCGTGAAACCGGCCCCCTGGCGCAACTCCGTCAACGGCATCAGCGGGATCTGAGATGCCGGTTCCAAAAATTCACCACGCGCTTCATGGCGGCCACATTCTCCGGCGCGCCGGGTGCCATGGGCTGGAAGACGTGGATCATGCCTTCGTAGAGGTCCAACGTGGTGTCCACGCCCCCGGCCACCATGGCCTGGTAGTGGCGCACCATGTTGCTGAGGAAGATTTCGCGGGTACCGCCCTGGATCAGCGTCGGGGGAAAGCCCCGGGCGTAGTCTCCGTAGACAGGTGAGACGTACGGGTTCTTCTGATCGGCGGGATCGGCGTAGGCCGCCGCACTCAAAGCCAGGCGGTCCATGCTCAACGCCGGATCGAAGCTGGCCAGGGTACGGTAGGTATCACCCGTAGCGGTAACGTCCGACCACGGCGACCAGAGCAAGACGGCCCCCGGCAGGGGGGTGCCCGCGTCGCGCAGCTTCAGAACGGTTCCCGCCACGATGGAGCCCCCAGCGGAGTCTCCGAAGATGCCGATCCCCTGCGGCAACCGCCCCTGGGTCAGCAGAGCGCGATACACCGCCGCCACCTGGTCGGTTGTCCCTTGCCAGCGCTGCTGCGGCGCCAGGGTATAGTCGACGGAAATGACCCGCATCCGGCTGCGGTTCGCCATGAGGCCCGAGGAGAACAGGGTCGAGCGGGCCGAAAGGCTGGTGAAGCCGCCGCCATGGACATAGATCAGCAGACGCCCGTCGTCCACCCAGTCCTTGGGCGTGATGGTCAGGGTGGGCACACCGCCTATTAGGCTGGCCTCCACCGTCACCCCATAGGCCGCGGTGACGCCGGACGCCATCTTTTGCATCTGCTCGTCAACCGCATCTTGCTGCTGCTTCCATGCCGCGAGGTCATTAAGGGCGGGCTGCGGCGCCTCCGCCGCCTTGAACCCCGTCACGGTCGGCCACATCCGCTGCCAGGCGGGCGACAGCGTATCGGGCGGAACGCGGGCCGGGTCCACCGGGGCGGTCTGGCCGAAGGCGGCCCCGCCCGCAACAGCGACCATCAGAGCAATCACCAGCCCCGATAAGCGCCTCATCACCGTTCCTCCCGCCGAGGGGCCGGCACGCTCAAGTGCGTCTCCACAGCATCCAAGGGATAAGTGCGCCCTTGCCAGACGAACTCACCGGGCAGGTCTTTCGGTCGCCGGATGTCAGCCACCATCTTGGCGCCGACCACGCGATAGCGGATGGTCACCGCGCCATGCGGCGTCGCGGCCGTCGCATCCAGTTGGGTCAGGGCCCCCAAGGCGGGCTGAATCCGGACGGCGGCATATCCCGGGGCGCCGGGCTGGATGCCGGCGACGATATCCAACAGGTCCGCGGTGGGATGAGCGCTCCAGGCATGGGTGTCGGAGCGCGTGTTGCCCCGCTCCTCCGGCCAGGTGGTGTAGTGAAGCGCCAGTAGGTCACGCCACGTCTGCAGCAGCGCGTGGTAGTCATCCGCCAGGCCGGCATGAACGAAGGCCTGCGCCAGATACCAGGCGAAGTAGTAGCTGCTGACGTACATCCCATCCGGGGCATCGATACCGCCACCGGCCTTGGTGATGCGTCGCAGGATCGCCGGCGCCTCCTCCGGCGTCGCGACGTCATAGAGGACCGCCAGGGTATTGGTGTGCTGGCTGAAAACGTCGCCATCGGGATTGTCGGCGTAGAGCCCGCGTCCCGCCTGCCAGCAACGCGCCCGGAGCGCCGCCCGCACGGCGTCGGCACGGGCCGTGTCCGCCGCCGCCTGGGCCGGATCCCCCAGCGCCTTTTCCAACGCCGCCCCTTGGCGCAGCGCCCCCAGCCAGCTGACGGACATCAGGCAGCTTTCACCATCCTTGCCATAGGAGGGGAACTTGGTGCGATCGGTCGCCGGCTGCCCCGCCCAGTCGATGAAGTTCCACTGCGGATTCTTGGTCAGCAAACCGGACGGCGCCTGATAGCGCTCGAACCAATGCAGCACCTTGCGCATGCGGTCCAGGTGCCGCACCACCGGACCGGTGTCCGGCTGTTGCATCCACCAATCATGCAGCATCCCTACCCACAACAGGGAGAAGGGGGCGATAGCGTTGCTGTTGCGGACCGGGTAAGCCCCTTCAACGAGCCCATCATCCACGTCCGACTGGGCGAAGGCGTCGATCGCCTGTTCCGCCAAGCGGGGATCCCCGCCGACAGCGTAGCTGATCAGCGCCTGAAGCCGGGTGTCGCCGACATACTGGTTCTGTTCCCAGAACGCCGTGTCCATATAGGTTTCATGCGCGTCTACACGCGCCGTGCGCCAGCCGACCTGCCAGATATGGTCAAGCACCGGGTCGCTGCTCTTGAAACTTCCGATCTGCTGGAACGGGTAGCCGGTTTCGAAGACCCGCAGGCCGTCCAGGGTCAGTGGTTCACCCTGCGTCACCACGTCGATATCGAGATAACGCCATGTCCGCCACCACAGCGGCTGGAAAACTCGCCGCCCGCCGTCGGCGGTGAACGTATCCCAAATGCCGACGGCCTTCCGGTCGTCCACCAGATCGCGATCCGCCTTCTTGAACTGATCGTCGTAAAGGGCCTCGGCATAGGTCAGTTTGATGACCGCGTCCTTGCCGCCGCTCACCGCCAATTCCGGATAGGCCGAGATCATCGCGTCCCGGCGGAGCAACAGCTTGACGTGGGTATTGGCCGGCACGGTGACGGCATGGCCGGGGAATGCTTTCCCCCCGTCGAGATCGCTGCGCACCACCGTTCCGGCTGGTACCGGCGCATACTCCTGCTGCGGCAGGCGGTCGATCGTCAGCGTACGGGCCGCGGCCCCTGGTGCCGGCACGGCCTCCCGCCAATCGCCCTTGGGTTCCGCCACCGCCATCCAGTCCCAATTGGCCTTGGCGGCGTCGATCACCTCGGGCGAGCCTGCGACATAGAACCAGCGACGCACCTGGCGATAGCCGTTGACAGCCGACCGCCCACCGTCCACCGCAACCCGCCAGCCGGCCTGATCGGTACCGACAGCGGCCGCGGGGCCATCACCCCGCAGGCGGAAGCCGGTATCGACACTCTGCTGGAAAATGGGGGCCGTCTGGGAAAACAACTCGCCGCCGGCCGCCGCCCGCTTTTGCGCGTCCGTGGCATTGGACGGCAGCACCGGCGGCGGCTTCACGAAGTTCCAAACCTCCGCCGCGATCACGTTCCGGCCCGGCCGCAGATACGGCGCGAGATCCAACGCCTCCATCCGCCAATGAGCGATGTCGCCGGTGGAGGGCCCCATGGCCACCCGCACACCGTTGACATAGAGGTTGAACCGGTTGTCAGCCGTCACTGTGACCGGGAAGGCCGCCGGCACCGCGGCCAAGTCGAACGTCCGCCGGAAATCGAGAACGATGGGACGTTCCCTGACGGCGGCATCGGGATGGGTGATCCATCCCGATGCTGAAGCAGCGGCGCCCTGGCCCTCTGCCGACACAGCGGCGCCCTGGGCGGCAGCCGGGCCCGTCGGCGCGGCCAAACACAGCGCCAGGATACGGGCCAGGGTGATGGACGGAAGCCTCATTGCATAACCTCCACCTCGACGGGGCCGACCAAGCCGGCGGGGACAGGCTTCAGCAGCTTGAAGCCAGGCGCCTTGGCATCGACCATGGCGTTCTGCGGTGTGTTCAGGACGGCGATCTCCAGGGCGTTGCGACCGGGCCGCAGCGCCGCCGTCACATCCACCTTGAAGGGCTGGGTGACCAGCGGCTGGAAACGATGGCCATTGATGGTCACGACCGCCATGTCATGGACTTCGCCCAGGGCCAGAAGGACGCGCCGCCCCTTGCCCAGCCAGGATCGCTCCACCTCCAACGTGTGTTGGTATGTCCCCTCGCCCGCGAAGTCGCCCAGTTCAGCGGTTTGCGACCAGTCGCCCAGGGAGGTGATCGTCAGCGGCCGGCTGACCGACGCCCCCTTGGGACCATGGCCATTCACCGCCAAGGTCCAGCCATCCTTGGGCAATGCCTTATGGGTCACGAGAACCGGTGCCGGGGCGGGCAGCGGCGGCAAGCGGGTATCCTGCACCAGCAGCGCGCTGGCGCCAGCCGGCAACGTCAGGGGAACCGCCGTGCCATCGCCCGCGGGCTGGACGCCGCTGGACGCCGTGATGGTACCATCCAAGGCGTTCCAGCGGGTGACAGCGCCACGACCCGGCAACACCAAACTGGCGTCGCGAGACTGCCCACCGGCGTTGTGCAGGAAGGTCACCAACTGGTCCCCCACGCGACGCTGCACGTAGACCACATCCGTGGGATCGGCCGTGAAGCGCAAGTTGGCCGGCACCTGGATCAGGCGCAAGGCATCCACCACGCCGTCGGCCGGCACGACACGAGCGCCGGCCTTCAGGGTAGCCGCCACAGCCGCCCGGACGCGGGCATCCCGGGCCTCATGGTTGGCCAGCCCCTCATCACGGCTGGGCACATGATCGGCGAAGACAACCGGCAGCCCGGCCTGGGCGAAGGCGGCGACCTGTTCCGCCGTCTCGGCCGCGATACCGTCCACCGGGGGCAGGACCAGAACCGGGTACCCGGCGCCCCCGGCGGAAACCAGTTGATGGTCTTCCACGCGGGCGTGGGCCAACGCATCGGGATTGACGCGGTCGAAGTCGTAGCCGCCGGCGAGGAAACGGCGTTGCGCCAGCTCGGCGTCCGCGCCCCGATCCTCGATGCCGGCATAGTAGCCGACCTGGCCGTAGAAATAAGCCACCGGCACCACGGGCTTGCCCTGGCGCAGCACCGCCTGGGTACGGGCGAAATAGGCCGCCAGCGTGGGCACGCCGGCCCAGATCGGGTTGGTCTCGTTGACCATGGTGCTGAAACCGAGCGCGAATGCGCTGGGCTGGAAGGCGTGCCAGCCGGGCCACGCCACGCCATCACGCCGATAATTGGTGCCGTGGATCACCAGGCTGTTGACGCCGCTGGCGAAAATCAGGTCCGCCCGCTGGCGCAATTCGTCGGGCGTGACTGAATAAGGGCGATCCTTCCAGCACAAGCTTTCCGCCGACACGATGGCCCGACCATAGAGATCGGCGGCGGAGCGGGCGAAGCGCATGAAATAGGGATCGGCCCCCGCCAGATCCTCCGTCTCCGGTATGTCGGCGACGCCATAGCCCCGGACAATGTCGAGCGCGCCGCCATGTGCCTGGAACTTCGCCTGAAGGCCGTGCGCATGATTCCAGGCGACGAACGGATCGACAAAGCCATCGAACATCAGGTCGGAGACGGTGCGGCGGTAGTCGGCCCGCACACGCTCCGCCGTGCTGTCCCCCGCCTCGAAATAGGGGGGCGACCAGTATTCCCCCCAGGCCTGCATCCAGCCCGGCTGCAGCACCAGGGGCAGATAAGGGGTAAGGTCATAGCCGCGGCGCTTCTTGAATTCCGCCAGGAAATTCTCGGTCCAGGGCAGATCCTGCATCAGCTCCAGGCTGTCCACGAAGGTGGAGCGGACCGCGGAAAAGGCGGGACCCAGAGCCGACGGCAGCGGGTCCGCCACCCGCGCCACATGGGCGGCGAAGGCGGACGGGTCCATATGGTCCAGGGTCAGCTGCGGCCCCTCACCGGTACCCGCCAGGATCCCCATGTTGACGGCATACTGTTTGAAGACGAAGACCTGCCAAGTCCCCGCCGGCGGTGTCCAATCCAGCGTGCCGTCGTCCCGCAGCTTGTCGGTCAGCACCAACGCACTGCCTTCGTCCAACTTCCCGGGCGTATCCACATGACGCCAGGGATAGAGGACCAGACCTTGGGCGGGAGGTGCCGGCTGCAGTGCCGGGCCGTTGCCCTTGACGGCGATCACCGCCACGATCTTGGCCCGCGCGTCCAGCCGGGCCGGCCAGTCCGCCACCCTCGGATCCTTGCCCCGGGGATCAAAGCCCGAAATGGCGCCCATGCGCTTGGTCCGGCTGGGGATGGCCACCTTGACCGGCCCCTTGCCGCCGCTGACCTCGGTGAACGCCATGGTCAGCTCCACGTAGGCCTTTTCCGGCGGAATGGCGAAGCCACCACCCGACGGCCACGCGGACCCCAGCGTGTAGTCGAGGGTCAGTCCCCGTGCCGACGCCTCCTCGGCCGCGGCCTTCACATGGGCGAAGAACGGCGGGGTGGCATAGCCGTTGATCGTGTCACGCTCCGCCTGGCTGAGGCCAGGCACACCGGGATTGAAGGACTGGATTTCGGCACCGCCGAATCCCGCCTCATCCAGCACCTTGATTTCGCGCCGCAACTCGTCGGCGTTCACAGCGTCGCCC
Source organism: Nitrospirillum amazonense (assembly GCF_007828035.1). Classification (GTDB taxonomy): domain Bacteria; phylum Pseudomonadota; class Alphaproteobacteria; order Azospirillales; family Azospirillaceae; genus Nitrospirillum; species Nitrospirillum amazonense. The sequence continues at coordinate 83,944 of NZ_VITV01000016.1, forward strand.
GGCCACCACCAGCGCAGACGCGGCCGCATCTCCTTGGGCGGCGCCTGAAACACCTGCTCCAAGGTCTGGGCCTTACCCGCTTGGGCCCCGAAGAGAAGGGCCAGGGCACAGGCCCCTGCCAGAAGAGGGTGCCACCTGCTCATCACGCGTTTCCTTCCCAGGGATCAGGGCTTTATTGTTTGCCGGCCAAGATGGGTCATACCTGCCAACGCCACATCCTCAGCGGATGCGCCGACCTCAACGCGATAGTCGCCCGCCGGGACCACCCAGCGCTGGGCCTTGGCATCGAAATCACCAATGACGCGGGGATCGGCCGTGACGGTAACCTCGCGGCTTTCCCCCGGCTTCAGCGTCGGCTTGTCCCAGCCGATCAGACGCTTGGCCCGGCCGTTGCGCGAAACATAGACCTGAGGCACATCTGCCCCTTCACGGCCGCCGGTGTTCGTGACAGTGAACCGCACCCGCAGCGTGTCGCCGCCGGCGACCTTCAGCCCGTCATAGTGGAAACGGGTATAGCTGAGGCCGTAGCCGAAGGCGTAGAGCGGCCGTGCGCCGGTCTTGGCGAACCACCGGTACCCCACGTCGGACCCTTCGGGATAGCTGATGTCAAACGGCTTCAGCCCCGCCTGGATACCGTAAACCGCCCGCGTCTCCTTATCCGCTGGCTGGGCGTCACCACCCGGCAGCATGGGGTTGGGCAGTTGCTTCTCGCTGGCCGGGAAGGTGATCGGCAGGCGCCCGGAAGGGTTGACGGCCCCGGTCAGCACCCGCGCGATGGCCTCCCCCCCCCGCTGGCCCGGGAACCAGGCGGCCAGGATGCCCTGCACCTGATCCCGCCATGGCATGCTGACGGCATTGCCCGTTTCCAGCACCACGACCGTTCGGGGATTGGCCGCCGCGACGGCGGCGATCAGCGCGTCCTGCCCGTCCTCAAGCGCCAAGTCCTTGGCGTCTTCCGCCTCGGTCGCCCACTTCTCCACGAACACGATCGCCACATCGGCATCACGCGCCAGAGCGGCCGCCGCCGCTGGATCATGGCCGTCGTTGAACTCCACCGACGCGTCCGGGCGCCCAGCCCGCAGCGCCGCCAGCGGTGACGACGGACCGTAGCTGCGGCTGGCGAAGGACGAAGCCCCCGTCCCCGGGCGCTTGACCACCAGCGCGAAGCCACCCACTGGGGTGACCTGACTGGAGCCACCGCCGGACAGGACGCCGATATCCGCATGCCCGCCGATGACGGCGATGCGCTTGGCGGTGGCCGCCAGGGGCAGGACATCCCGCTCGTTGCGCAGCAGGACCATGCCGGCTTCCGCCGTCGCCTGCGCCACGGCGGCGTGGGCGTCGTAGTCGATGGAACCGCCCGGGACGGCCGGGTTGTCGATGACGCCGCGCGCGAACAGGGTCCGCACGATGCGCCGCACGGCGGTATCCACCGCCGCCTGCGGAACCCGCCCCTGCGCGATCTCTTCCTCCAGCGAAGCGGAGAAATACTTCTTCAGGTCCAGCTGGTCGCCCGACTGCTGATCCAGTCCATGGACCAAGGCTTCGGTGGAGTGGACCGCCCCCCAGTCCGACATGACCCAGCCCTTGAAGCCCCAATCGCGCCGCAGGACGTCATTCAACAGGAAGGGATTCTCACAGGCGTAGACGCCGTTGACCCGGTTGTAGCCGCACATGACCGAGCCCGGATCGCCAGTCTCGATGCCAATCTGGAAAGCAAGCAGGTCGCTCTCGCGCATGGGCGTTTCCGCCATGGTGACCGACAGGACGTTTCGCCCCGTCTCCTGGTCGTTCATAGCGAAATGTTTGATGGTGGCGACGATATGATTGGATTGCACGCCGGCGATGGCGCGCCCCACAAGCCGGCCCGCCAGCAGAGGGTCCTCCCCCAGATACTCGAAATTGCGCCCGCCACGCGGGTCGCGCACCAGGTTCACCCCGCCGGCCAACATGACGTTGAAACCCTTGGCATGGGCCTCCGCGCCGATCATGGCACCGCCGCGATAAGCCACCTCCGGGTCCCAACTGGAGGCGACCGCCAATCCGGAAGGAAGGGCGGTCGCAACGTCGCCGGGCCGCTGATTGTTCAGGTTCGACACGCCCAGGCTGGCGTCGGTTTCCGTGAGGGCGGGGATGCCCAACCGGGGGACGCCGGCTACATAACCGGCGCCGATCACGACACCGTCCGGACGCTTGGACCGCTGGACCAGCGCCAACATCGGCCCATGCAACAGGCTCATTTTTTCGTCCTGGGTCATCTGCTCCAGGAGGGCCTGGGCCTTGGCGTCGGCCTGCGACGGGGTTTCCCCCGCCGCAGCCCAGCCCGCCATCATTGCCAACCCGGACACAGCGGCGGCCATGGCAAAACGCATGCTGACGCTCCTTTACTGGCCGAAGGTGTAGCGGAGGTTCAGACCGAACTCCCGCGGACGCACCAGCGTCCCGACGGCGTAGCCCGACGCGTAGTAGCTGTAGTCCACCTGCGCGGCGCCGCGGGTCGTCAGCGTGGAGACGTCCGCCAGATTCTTCGCGAAGACCGAAACCTCATAGGCCCCGTCCTTGTCGCGCAGCCCCAGGAACAGGCTGTTGTTGATCAGGTCGCTGTAGCTGATGTTCTGGAAGGGGTCCGTCCGCTTCGGGATATAGTTCACGAGGCCGCGCACGAAGCCTTCGTTGTTGCCCCACAGCGGAACGGCATATTCGAAGTTGGCGCTCAAGCTCCAGTCCGCCTGATCACTCAGACGGCCATTCAGGCGGCAGAAGGCGACCTGCTGCCCCATCGGCACCGACGGCGTGCCGACCGAGTCCGCGACACCATCGCCGTTGTAGTCGTTGCAGGGCGCCAGCGCGTTCTTGAACTGGGTACTGTTGTAGGTTCCGCTCAACCCGAACTGCAGATGCTCGGTGATCTGCCCGGCCAGGGTAGCCTCGAACCCCCGAACCTGGGCGTCGGCGTTGAAGGTGAAGGCCGCGTTATTGTCCGGAATGCCGTTACGCGCGGTCGATACCGACAGGTAGGAACCGGTATAGGCCTGGTAGTTCTGGAAGTCCTGCTGGTAGGCGCTCAACGTGAAGCGCAGCTTGCGGTCCAGCAGTGCACCCTTCAGGCCGATTTCATAGGAGTCGGACTTCTCGGGCTTGTACAGCAGCAGGCTTTGGTCGAGGGCCGCCGTCGTCGCGATGACGCCACCCGGACGATAAGAGCGGCCATAGCTGAAGTAGGCCGTCAGATCGCGGCTGAAGTCATGCTTGTAGCTGGCCGATCCCGTGAACTGGCCGGAAATCCCCTTCTGCATGTCAGGCGCGATCCCGGCCTGCGTAATGGGATTGGGGCCGAAAATGGGGCCGCTCAGGGTTTGATTGAAGGCGTGGTCGAAGTGCTGCTCCTGATAGCGGCCGCCAACCTCGATCAAATCGCTGTCCGTGATCTTAAAACGGTGATCGGTGAAGATCGCATAATCCTGGATGGAGGCGGGAGCATCGATCCCCACATTGAAGACGCCAAAAGACAGCGGCGGCATCGGCGTGGGGGACAGCGCGAAGGGCAATATCTGAGCCTGGTTCACGCTGGTCGGGGAATTGACGTTGTCATAGTAGACGCCGACCAGGTAGTTCCAGAAATCCCGCCCCTGGGATGTCAGGCGCAGTTCCTGTGAGACCTGATGGATATTGGTATTCACATACTGCATCTGGGAGTAGTTCGGGATCGACCCTCCCCGCGCCAAGTCGGACACCCGGTCATTGCTGATCTGCTGATATCCACCCACGTAGTTGATGGCGACGCCACCCAGATCCAGCTCGCCCGTCAGCGTGGTCACGTTGCCAGTGTAGTGGTATTCGGTCGGCCCATTGGTCAGCGAAACGCGATCCCCGGGTGTCAGGTAGGGCGTCGCCGTGGAGCCACCGACGGAGAAGGCGATCGGGTTGGCGACCGTGTAGTTGTCCATGAACTGGTGGGTCAGGACGAAGGTCAGGTCTTCGGTCGGCTTGAAGGCCAAGCTGGCGCGAACACTGCGGGTCTTGTCACCGTCGTCGCTGCCATTGCGGATGTTGTGCGCATCGGCCGCGTCATTGCGGTCGAACAGGCCGGCGATGCGGAAGGCCAGCTTGCCATCAACGATCGGCGCCCCGACGGCGGCCTGAGTGTTGATGCCATCCTGGGTCGTGAAGGTCTGCTGAACGTAGCCGCTGACCTTGTCCAGGTCCGGCTGCCGGCTGGCGATGGTGATGGCGCCGGAGGGCGAGGTACGGCCCCGCAAGGTTCCCTGCGGCCCGCGCAACACCTCGATCTGCCCGATGTCGTACAGGCTGCGGAAGGCGCTGTTGGTGTCCAGCGGGGTCTCGTTGAAGTAGACGTTGACCGTCGGCTGCGTGCCAGAGTTCGGATCGAAACCGACACCACGCACGGTGATGGAATTGGTGTTCGGTTCTTTGGAATCCAGGCTGAGGCCCGGGGCCAACTGCTGGATATCCGAGAACTCGCGCAGGTTCAGCTTGTCGACCGTGTCACCCGTCACCACGTCGACGGACTTCGGCACATCCTGCAGGCGCTCGGCGCGCTTCTCGGCCGTCACGATGATTTCCATCAGGTCATCACTGGGCGCCTGCTCCGCTGCGGCGACCTGGGCAAAGGCGGGCGAGGCAACGCCAGCGGCCATCATGGTCGAGACAAGCAGAATGGATTTTAGATCGCGCAAAATTGTGCCCTCCCTTGCGGCTACGCTCTATATGGCGCCGCCGTTTTCCCTAATTATGGGATGGCATCTTACTTTTTGGTGTTAGTAAGTCAATACTCAATAACACGCTAACGTACAATTCCCTGGACGGGATGTGCTGTCCAGCATTTTCCCCACGCCAGCACCAACGGCCCGCCGCAGCGCCTGGGCAGGTAAGCAGAACCAAAGACAAACGGCGGTGGTTCGACGCCCGCGCTTGCCGGCCTAGACGGCGGGCAGCGGCCTATTGCGAAAGGAATTCAGCAGTATAATTAACCTCCGGGATTTTCCATAGCCGCCCTTTACTGCAGTGGGCGCGGGGCACGCGATCCAAAGGGCGCACGGCCCCCCGCATTAAGATCGGGACAGAAGCGATTCCGCCGCGGGTATGCAGTAAGAAAGTCGCGACGTGACCGGTCGGAGATCAACCTCCCCTGCGCGGCATGCGGAATGCATCCCCTCGGCAATCGACTATTCCCGGGGCCTGGGACCCGGGTGCAAAGAATGGGAATCGCCGTCCCAGGCTTGCGACGTCACCGGGCGCATCAGGCGCTGTACCGTGCCCCCCGGGCGCCGTACAGGGCGACCACCACGAAACCCAGCGCCGGCAGGATATAAGCCGCCGGGAAGCCGTAGGCCTCGGCGATCAGGCCCATGGGGTAAGGCAGGACGACGCCGCCGCCGATGGCCATGACCATCATGGAGGCGCCGCGCTTGGTATTCGGCCCCAGGCCCTGGACGCCCAGCGCGAAGATGGTCGGGAACATGGTGGACATGAAGAAGAAGACCGCGATCATCGCGATCAACGACACCCGGTCGAGGCCCGCCGCCACGACCAGCGACAGCGCGACATTGATGACCGCGAACAGGGTCAGCAGGACCCGTGGCGAAATCCGTCCCAACAGGGCCGTGGCGACGAAGCGGCCGGCCATAAACAGTACCAGCGCCAGGGACAGCAGATAGGCGGCGCCTTGGGCATCGAGGCCCGCCCAGGTATCGATGGCGACGTTGACGAAAAGCGCGCCGCACCCAACCTGCGCCCCGATGTAGATGGCCTGGGTCAGCACGCCCAGGACGAAGTGGCGATGCTGGTACAGGGGCCGTCCGTCCGCGCCATCGCTGGCGTGCTCCGGCTCCGCGATTTCCGGCAGGTGCGCGCGGCCCACCACCAGAGCGAAAACGGCGATGGCCACGCCGATGATGGCGTAGATCAGCTGGACGTTGTCATGCGCGCCCTCGCCGGCGGCGGTTCCCTTGAAGAACAGGCTGCCGCCGATCAGCGGCCCGATGAAGGTGCCCAGGCCATTGAAGGACTGCGCCAGATTGAGTCGGCGCGACGCCAGTTCAGGGGACCCCAAGACGTTGACGTAGCTGTCGGCGGCGGTTTCCAGACAGGCGAGACCCGAGGCCAGCACGAACATCGACAGCACGAAGGGCAGGAACTGGCCCAGCGATGCGGACGGGATGAACAGCAACGCGCCCAGGGCGGTGACCATCAGCCCAATCAGGATGCCGACCTTGTATCCCACCCGCTGCAGCAGAAGGCCGGCGGGCAGGCTGACCAGCAGGTAAGCCCCGAAATAGGCAATCTGCAGCCAAGTCGACTGCGCCGTGCCCACGTGCAGCGTGTCCTGGAAATGCTTGTTCAGCACGTCCAGCAGGCCATAAGCCAAGCCCCAGATAAAAAACAGGCTGATGGCGAAGGCCAGCGCCGTGCGCAGAACCCGCGGCGCCACCTGATCATGCGCCACCTGCTTATGGACCGATGCTGTGTATACACTCATGAAACTGCCCCTCCCTGGGCGCCGGCGGCTGCCCTTATTGTCACTCTGTCCTAGCGCTTGGGGCGCAGGTGTTAGGCCGCGATGCGGTAGATGCGGGCGGCGTTGCGCCCGAACAGGTCCCGCCGCTCATCCAGCGAGAAGCCACCCAGAATCTGGTGATAGGCGCCCATGACGCGATCGATGTTCCCGAACAGACGGTCCGTGGGAAAATCGCTGGCCACCATGCAGCGGTTCGCGCCGAAGAGATCGATGGTCTCAAGGATCAACGGCCGGATGCTGTCCACCGTCCATCCCCGATCCACCAGGCCGAAGCCCGAAAGCTTCACCGCCGCGTGCGGCAGGGCGGCCAAAGCGCGCATGCCCGCCCGCCAGAAAGCCAAGCCACCCGGCTCATGCAGCAGCGGCATGCCGCAATGGTTCAGGATCAGCGGTATCTCCGGATGGGCCGCCGCCAACTCCGCAGCGGCGGCCAGCTGACCCGGGTAGCATTGCAGGTCGAACGACAGGCCGTGACGGGCCAACCGGGCATAGCCCTGCCGCCAGGCCGGATTGGCCAGTGGATCGTTGCGATTATAGGTCCGGCGCGGATCCAGGTGCCAATTGGCGATGTGCCGGATGCCTCGTACCCGGGGGTAGGCGGCCTGTTGCTCCAGCATCTGTTCGACATCACCGCCATCAAGGGCGGCGAAGGCGACAATGGCGCTGGGCAAGCCGCCCTCCTCCGCCAATTGTTCCAGCCAGGCGGTTTCTTCCAGCGCCTGGGCCGGGTCGGCGCCGGCATCAATATGCACGGCACCGACCGGCGACCATGGGGCCAGTTCTTCCCGGTAGGCGTCAGGCAGATAGGTATGGGCGATGGCTTCGGTGCTGCCATTCGGCCCGTCGTCCGAGAACGGCGGTGTTAGCCAAGCGTACTTGAGCCGATCCAGGTTCCAGAAATGGACGTGGGCATCTACGAACGGAATCGCATCCATCGCCTATCCTCCCTTTGTTCTTAGCCGTCAGAGGAGAAGGCTAGTACGTCGTGCGACCGCCTGAGGTATCGAAGGTCGACGCCGTGGTGAAGCTGCATTCCTCGCTGGCCATGAAGCAGACCATGGCCACGCTCTCCTCCACATGGCCCAGGCGCCCCATGGGAATCTTGGAGCGCATGTAGTCCACCTGGCTCTGCGGCAGCTGGGCCAGGATGGGGCTTTCGAAGGTCGCGGGGGTCAGGCTGTTGACCATCACGCCCTTTCCGGCCAGTTCCTTGCCCAGCGACTTGGTGAAACCCAGAACGCCGGCTTTACTGGCGGAATAGGCGCTGGCGTTGGGGTTGCCCTCCTTGCCGGCCACCGACGCGACGTTGACGATGCGGCCATAGCCGTTGGCCAGCATCAGCGGCACCAGCGCACGGCAACAATAGAACAAGCCGTTCAGGTTGATGTCGATGGTGCGGCGCCAGCTGTCCAGCGGGAACTCGTGCACCGGCACGGTGGCACCGGTGATGCCGGCGGAGGCCACCAGCACGTCCAGCCGTCCGCCAAGCGCCTGGTGGCTGGATTGGGCCGCCGCCGCGACGGCATCGGCATCGGTGACGTCCAGCGCCACGCTGAAGGTGGCGCCCACCTCGTCCGCAGCAGCGGCCAAGGTGTCGGGATTATTGTCCCAGAGGGCGACCTTGGCCCCTTCCGCCACCAGGCGGCGGGCGGTTTCCTTGCCCAGGCCGGAGGCGCCACCGGTGACGATGGCCGTGCGGCCCGCAAAACGATCCTTGAACACGGTCATGCCAGCACCTCATCCCCCAGGTGGCGCCATTCCACCACCTGCTGCCGCTGGGTTCCCAGCTTCGCGATCCCCAAATCCATAACGTCACCCGCCTTGAGGAAGATGGGGGACGGCTTCTTCCCTTCGCCAACGCCCGGTGGCGTACCGGTGATGATGAGGTCACCGGGGAACAGGGTGATGTACTGGCTGGCGTAGACGATGATTTGGCGGACGTTGAAGATCATCGTCCGGGTATTGCCGGTCTGCATGCGCTGACCGTTCACGTCCAGCCACATGCCCAGATCCTGCGGGTCGCCCACCTCATCGGCCGTCACCAGCCAGGGGCCCACCGGGCAGAAGGTGTCGTGGCCCTTGCCCTTGCTCCACTGCGTGCCGCGCTGCTTCTGATTGAAGCGTTCCGACACGTCATTGGCCAGGACGTAACCCGCCACATGATCCAGGGCCTGGGCCTCCTCGACATAGCGGCAGGTCTTGCCGATGACGACGCCGAGTTCCACCTCCCAGTCGCTGTGGGTGGAGTTCCTGGGCAGCATCACCTCATCGTTCGGCCCCGTCAGACTGGACAGGGCCTTGGCGAACATCACCGGCTCGGTCGGGATGGGCAGATTGGATTCGATGGCATGGTCCTCATAGTTGAGGCCGATGGCCACGATCTTGCCGATGCCCCGCACCGGCACGCCATACCGAGGCGTGCCGGGCACGGCCGGCAGGCTGGCCGGATCAACGGCGGACAGACGGGCCAACACGTCGGACGTCAGCGCCGCCGGCGTGATGTCGGCGATGCGGGAGGACAGGTCACGGATGACGCCATCGGCGTCGACCAAGCCCGGCTTTTCTTCGCCGCGGCGGCCAAAGCGACAGAGCTTCATAAGAAATGATCCTTAGTGCGTATAGGGGCGGTGCAGGGTGACGGCGGGGTTGAGCTCCACACCGAAACCGGGCTTGTCCAAGGCCGTGGCCTTGAGGCGGCCATTGACCGGAACGGGCTCGCCCAGCAGCTGGGGATGGAACATGGGCTGAACCTGGTCGGCCTTGGGCGCCATCATCAGGAACTCGGCGAACGGGCTGTTATGCCGGGTGATGACGAAGTGATAGCTGTAGACGCTGGAGCCATGGGGGATGACCATGACGCCCCGGCTGTCGGCCATGGCGGAGATCTTCAGCAGCTCGGTGACGCCGCCACACCAGCCCACGTCGGGCTGGATGATGTCGCAGCACTCCATCTCCATCAGCATGCGGAAGCCCCAGCGGGTGGCCTCATGCTCGCCGGTGGTCACCAGCATGCCGGCGGGGGCGGCCTTCTTCAGGGCGGCATAGCCCCAGTAATCGTCGGGGCTCAGCGCCTCCTCGATCCACTTCAGGCCATATTCCTTGGCCTTGTGGGCCAGGCGGGTGGCGTAGTTCAGGTCCAGCGCCATCCAGCAATCGAACATCAGCCAGAAGTCCTCGCCACACCGCTCCCGCATGGTGGCCAGCTCGGCGATGTTTTTGGCCAGGCCTTCTTCGCCCTCGGCGGGGCCGTGGTGCAGGGGCATCTTGCCACCGATGAAACCCATGCCCTTGGCCAGGTCCGGCCGCGCGCCGGTGGCGTAGAAGCTGAGCTCATCGCGCACGGCCCCGCCGAGCAGCTGGTACACCGGCTCCTGCCGCAGCTTGCCCAGCAGGTCCCACAGGGCGAGGTCGACGCCGGAGATGGCGTTCACCACCAGGCCCTTGCGACCGTAGTACTGGGTCCCGAAGTACATCTGGTCCCAGATCTTCTCATAATCGGTGGGGCTGCGGCCCTCCAGGAAGCGGGCTAGGTGCTTTTCCACGATATAGGCGGCGGGCTCGCCGCCCGTGGTGACGGCGAAGCCGACAGTGCCGTTCTCCGCCTCGATCTCCACCACCAGGGTGCCCAGCACGTTGATGCCGAAGCTCTGCCGGCTTTGCCGGTATTCCGGGTACTTGGCCATGGGCGTGGCGATATGGTCGTCGATCCAGTGGCCATCGCCCTGGTCGTGATAGTCCGCACCGCCGCCGCGCACCACATAGGCGCGCACCTGTTTGATCTTCGGCAGCATCAACCCCTCCCTTGACCTTGCTTCTCGCCCGGCGTTCCCGCGCTTCGCAGGTACCGCCGAGATTGGATATTGCCATATGATGGAATTGTGTTCTATATGATAGAAAAAATCGCGTCAACGGGAAGATGCCCGTAAACAGACCGTGGTGCGATCACGGCCAAGGCAAGAGCCAGAAAGATCCGATCCTCACATTTGTATGGGACGTCAATCGGCAATGATTCTCAGGATTGTGGAAATCCTTAAGAAACAACCACCTAGAGCATCCGCCTTATTGACTTCATAGTCGAGATTCCATGTCTGATAAATTGTCAGCATGACCGAAATCATAGAATTATGACTGGGAGATACTGCACCATGGCAACGCCACTACTCGCCGGAAAGGTCGTTCTAGTGACTGGCGCATCGACCGGCATCGGCCGGGCGGCCGCCATCGGCGCCGCGCTGCACGGTGCCGACGTCGCCATCAACTATCACTCCGACGACGCCGGCGCCGCCTCTTGCGTGGCGGAAATCAAGGCCTTTGGGCGGCTTGCCGTGGCAATCAAGGGTGACGTCGCCGATCCGGCCACCGCCACCGACTTCATAACCCGCGCCTGCGACGCCCTGGGCAAGGTGGACGTTTTCGTCAACAACGCCGGCATCTGCCCCTTCCACGCCTTCCTCGACATGCCGGCAGAGACGCTGGAACGGACGATGCGGGTCAACCTACACGGCGCCTACTACATGGTGCAGGCGGCCGCCAACCGTATGGTGGCTCAGGGGAATGGCGGCTCCATCATCGCGGTGTCTTCCATCTCCGCCCTGGTTGGCGGCGAATATCAGACGCACTACACCCCGACCAAGGCCGGGGTGCATTCCCTGATGCAGTCGGCGGCGATCGCCCTGGGCCGCCACGGCATCCGCTGCAATTCCGTGCTGCCCGGCACCATCCTGACCGAAATCAACAAGGACGACCTGGCGGACGAAGGCAAGCGCACCCGCATGGCCGCCCGCGTGCCTTTAGGCCGTCTCGGCGCGCCTGAGGACCTGGCCGGCCCCATCGTCTTCCTGGCGTCGGACCTGGCCCGCTATGTCACCGGCGCCGCCCTGCTGGTGGACGGTGGCGCCTTCGTGAACCTGCAGTAAGCCCGTCTCATGCTCGCCCGGACACGATACGCCCTCCTGATGGGCGCACTCATTTCGGCCATGGCCGCCAACGCGCCCGCCGGCGCGCAACAGGCCGCTCCCCCAGCCAACCCCAACGCCATCATTCTTGGCACCGGTGGTGTCGAGAATGGCGCCGCTGAAGAAATTTGGTATGGCCGTGGGGTGCAACTGGCGGTGCGCAATGTCACCCAGTCGACCCTTACGCCCGTGCTGCCGGACAAGGACAAGGCCACCGGTGCCGCCGTTATCGTCGCGCCCGGCGGGGCCTACCGTGTCCTGTCCATGAATAACGAGGGCTGGTCGATCGCGCACTGGCTGGCGGATCATGGCGTCGCCGCCTTCGTCCTCAAGTACCGGCTGATCCCGACCCCCGCCGACCCGCCGGCGTTCGCCAAGCTCATGACGAGCCGCTTGGCCGAGATGGCCCAGGCACCGGCCGGCACCCCTTGGCCGGCGTTCCCCCCCGCGGTGGAGGACGCCGAAGCAGCCCTGAAGCTGGTACGCACCCACGCGGCCGATTGGGGCGTGGATCCTGGACGCGTCGGACTGATGGGATTTTCCGCCGGCGCCCGGACCATACTTGCCGTCACCTTGCGGGCCACGCCGGACAGCATGCCTGCCTTCATCGCACCCATTTATGGACCGATGAACGCCGAGACCGTGCCCGAGAAAGCCCCGCCCCTGTTCGCCGTGATGGCCATCGATGATCCGCTGCTGTCCAAGACGGATTTCGGCCTCATCCAAAGCTGGCGCCAAGCGCACCGGCCCGTGGAACTCCATGTCTATCAAAAGGACGGGCACGGCTTCGCGGCCGGCAATCCGGGAACGACGGCGGCGGCCTGGCTGGACTCGTTCCTGCTGTGGCTGCGCATGAACAAAATTCTGCCGCCGTCCACCTGAGTCACTTCACATGGTCGTGGACAAAGCGCCCGGCCTATATTAGAACGTCACCGTTCGTTTTAATCCGACAGCAGCCCGCCGCAGGGATGCCAAAACACTGGGAGATCGCCATGTCGTTTCTGAAATACACCGCCCTCGCCATCGCGGTCGCCGCTGCCCCGCTAAGCCACGCCGCTTTCGCCCAGTCGGCCGCGCCGGCCGCTGCTGCGCACGCCGCCCCGGCCCATTACAGCACCGCCGAAACCGAAATCGGCAAGCTGCTGGATGATCCGGCCGCCAAGGCGCTGCTGGACAAGTACATCCCCGGCATGACCAGCAACGACCAGATCGACATGGCCCGCGCCATGACCCTCAAGGATATTCAGCAGTATTCGCCGGACCAGGTGAATGACAAGGTCCTGGCGCAACTGGACGCTGAATTCGCCAAGATTCCGGCGAAGTAACCAGCGTAGTGTCGCCTCGGCGACATTGTTCTTCTCTCCGATTCATAACTCGGCAAGGTCGTGGACACCCACGGCCTTGCTTTTTCTTTGCCATTGCGCCTCCGGGCCCGACCCGGCCAAGCATCCTTATAATGATACGATATCGTTCGATTAAACTTTCCATTTGCCGTCGCACCTGATAGGAAATCCCCACAAGGCCGCGCCGTGAAAACGGGCAATCCGGTTTCACCTTTTCCGCTCTGCGCGCCATCCTCCGTCAGCCGAAGTCCACCATGGCAGAGACCGCCCCTGGGTCGCCGACACCCGCCCCGCCCCCCGCTCGCCGCGGTGGACGTTTTCTATCCACCATCCTGATCACGACCTTGGTGGGCGCGGCCGGCGCCGGCTATGCCTATCATCAGGTCCAGGGGCGCTATTTCCAGGAAACGGATGACGCCTACGTCCACGCCGATGCCATCGTCATCTCATCCAAGGTTGCCGGCTATGTCGCCGAGGTCCTGGTGGAGGATAACGCCGAGGTTCAGGCCGGCCAGCCGCTGCTGCGGATCGACCCCCGTGACTATCGGGCCCAGGTGGCCCAGTCCCAAGCCCAGGTCGCTGTAGCCAAGGCCAACGCCGAGAACATCCGCGCCTCGATGGCGGAGCAGATCGCGGCAATCGAACGCGCCCAGGCCCAACTGGATGCCGCTGAAGCACGGGCGATTTTCGACCGCAGCCAAATCATACGGTATGAGCCTTTGGCCAAATCCGGCGCCGAACCGGCTGAGCGCCTGGCCCAGCTGCGCCAGACCGCCAGCGCCTCAGCGGCCGACGTGACAGCCCAACGGGCCGCCTTGAGCATGGCCCAGCGTCGGAGCGCCACGCTCAAGACCCAGTTGCAGCAGGCGATGGCCCAGGCGGACGCGGCCCAGGCGCAGCTGGACGCCGCGGCCGTCAATCTGGAGGCCACACTGATCCGCGCGCCGGCGGCCGGCCGGGTGGGGGACAAGACGGTCATGCTGGGGCAGTTGGCCCAGCCCGGAACACGGCTGCTGTCCATTGTCCCGGCGGACAAGGTCGACATCGAGGCCAATTTCAAGGAAACGCAGATCGGGCTGATGCGGCCGGGCCAGCCAGTGAAGATCACGGTCGACGCCCTCAGCGGCCAAGAGTTGAGCGGACGGGTGGCCAGCATCGCGCCTGGCACGGGCGCCCAGTTCTCCTTGCTTCCGCCCCAGAACGCCACCGGCAACTTCACCAAGATCGTCCAGCGCGTGCCGGTGCGCATCATCCTGGAGGCCGGGCCTGAAACCCGGCAACTGCTTATCCCCGGCCTGTCGGTAACAGCGACCGTCGATACCCGCGGAGCCAAGGATGTGCCGGCCCGCATCGACCGCGAGCAGCGATCCGCTGTCCGGCAGGGCACCTGACATGGTGACCGCGCAGGACACGGCGGGCCGCACCAACGCCGACCTCACGGCCTGGCTGGCGGTCGCGGCCGGCACGCTGGGCGCCTTCATGGCCACCCTGGACGTTTCCATCGTGAATTCCGCCCTGCCCACGATCCAGGGGGAAATTGGCGCGACGGGCACGGAGGGCACCTGGATCGCCACCGCCTATCTGGTGGCGGAGATCATCATCATTCCCCTGACCGCCTGGTTGGAGCAGCTGCTGGGCCTCCGGCTCTTCCTGCTGGGGGCCACGCTGCTGTTCACCGGCTTCTCCGTCCTCTGCGGTATTTCTTCCAGCCTCCCGGTCATGATCGTCGGCCGCATCGGCCAGGGGCTTACCGGCGGGGCCATGATCCCCACAGCGATGACCATCATCGCGACCCGCCTGCCCCGGCACCAGCAACCCATCGGCAGCGCGCTGTTCGGCATCACCGCCATCCTCGGGCCGGTGATCGGCCCCCTGATCGGTGGCTGGCTGACGGAGAATATCAGCTGGCATTACGCTTTCTTTCTCAATCTCCCGGTTTGCACCGCCCTGGTCCTATTGTTGCTGCTGGGCCTCCCGCGCCAAGGCATGAGGCTGGATCGGCTGCGCGAGGCCGATTGGTTGGGGATCATCGGCCTGACCCTGGGCCTGGGCGCCCTCACCGTCCTGCTGGAAGAAGGACAACGCGAACTGTGGTTCCAGTCGCCCCTCATCCTCCAGATGGCCTTGTTGGCGACCTTGGGCTTCGCGCTGCTGATCGTGGGGCAGGTCACCGCCCCACGGCCGGTCATCCATCTTGGACTGCTGCTGAACCGTCAGTTCGGGTCGGTGGCGATGATGGGCATGGTGGTGGGCATGGTAGTCTACGGCAGTTCCTATGCCATCCCGCAGTTCCTGTCGGTGATCGCCCAGTACAACGCGCTGCAGTCCGGCACCATCGTCCTGATCTCCGGCATTCCCAGCCTGCTGCTGATGCCCTTCACACCCTGGATGGTGCGCGTCCTCGATATCCGCGCGGCCCTGGCCGCAGGCTTATTGATGATTGTGGCCAGCTCCTTCCTGGACACCGATCTCTCCTCCGCCTCGACCGGTGGCGGCTTCGTCTTTTCGCAGCTTCTGCGCGGTGCCGGCACCATCTTCGCCTTCCTGTTCCTGAGCCAAGCCGCCATCACTTCGGCCCCGGCGGAATACACGGGCGACGCTTCCTGCCTGTTCAACGCGGTGCGCAACCTGGGTGGTTCTTTCGCCTTGGCTGGCATCAGCGCCGTCCAGGACCAACGCACCTGGTTGCACAGCCGGCGGCTGGAGGAGGCGCTGCACGCCAACGGCCTTATGGTGCAGGAATGGCTGGCCGGGCTGGCCCGCATCACCGGCAGCCGCGGCGGCGCCCTGGAGATGGTCTCCAGCCAGGTCCAGCAGCAGGCCCTGACCATGACCTACAACGACCTGTTCTGGCTGCTGGGCGTGGGCTCGGCCTGCGTGCTGCCCCTGGTCCTGTTCCTTAAACCCCTACCCAAGGGCGCCGCGCTGGCGGCCATGCACTGATGCGCACCTTCCCGCTTCCCCTCATCGCCTTGGCCTTCGTCGCCGGCTGCACCGTCGGCCCTGATTATGCGGGCCCGCCCGAGCTGCCTGGCAACCTGACCGCCGCCGGGATGTTCCATCGCCAGGGCGATACCGCTTCCCTTGCCCGCGCGCCCATCGCGGCTTGGTGGGAGACGCTGGCCGACCCCGCGTTGACGGCACTGGTGCAGCAGGCGCTACGCGCCAGCCCCACCCTGGCAGCGGCACAAGCCAAGCTGCAAGGCGCCAGGGCTGGACTGGCCCGGCAGCAGGCGGATGGCATGCCCAAGGCCAGCGCCCAAGCGCTGTACCTCCATACCCATACGCCCAGCGACCTGCTAGGCGGCACGACCGAAACCTCGACCGACAGCGATTTCGTCAATATTGGTTTCGACGCCGCTTGGGAAGCCGATCTGTTTGGCGGCCACCGGCGTGCGGTGGAAGCCGCCGGCGCGCAAGCCGAAGCCAGCCGATACGATCTGGGCGATGCCCAGATCAGCCTGGCGGCCGAAGTCGCCCGCGCTTATGTCGGCCTGCGCAGCGCCCAGGAACGGCATCGCCTTACCCTGCGGTCCATCGGACTGCTGGAGGAAATGCTGGCGCTGTCCCGCCAGCGCCAGTCCGCCGGAACCGCTCCTGCCATTGCGCTGACGCCCCTGCTGGGCCAACTCGCCACCGCGCAGGCCGATGAGGCCGAATTGGCCACCGAGGTGGAAGGATACCTGGATCAACTCTGCCTGCTCACCGGCCAGGTGCCGGGTTCTCTGGATACGAGCCTGGGTAGCGACGCTCCTGTTCCCCTGCCCCCTGCCGAGGTAGCGGTGGGCGATCCGGCCCAACTGCTGCGCCACCGGCCTGACATTCGCGTCGCCGAACGGACGCTGGCCGCCGCCACCGCGCAGATCGGCGTGCGGGAGGCTGACAAGTTCCCGCGGGTGAGCCTGCGCGGCCTGGTGGGCCTGGGTGGCAACGGACTGGCGGCCCTCACCCATGTCGGCAACACGGTTGCCCTTGGAACGCCGTCGCTCAGCTGGACTTTCCTGGACTTCGGCCGGGTCACCGCCGCGGTGGACCAGGCCACCGCCGAGCGGGACGCAGCGGAGGCCCAATATCGCGCCACGGTTCTGAAGGCATTGTACGAAGCCGAAAATGCCCTATCGCACTTTGGTGGACAGCGGCGGCAACTGGCGCGGGTAGCAACCGCCGAAGCGGCCGCTGCTGAGGCGGTGGATCTCACCCGGCAGCGCGCCACGCGGGGCACGGCCAGCCGCCTGGACCTCCTCGATGCGGAGCGCCACCAGACCCAGGCCCTCATCGCGACAGCCCAAGCCACGGCGGCGCTGACGCTGGATTACGTGGTCTTGCAGAAGAGCCTGGGCCTGGGATGGAGCGAGACCCAGGCGACCGCCCAAGCATTATAAGGACGGGGTCATTCGGTGGACGGTCGCAGCGTCAGCCACGCTTGTGCCGCTTCATATACTGCTTGGGCGTCATGCCGATCGCTCTGCCGAACGCCACGCAGAAGCTGCTGGGTCCTGAATAACCCAAGCGGTGCGCGATCTCCTTGAGCGTCAGATCGGTATCGCACAGCAGGCTCTTGGCCTTCGCCATCCGCACATCCGCCACGAAGTCCCCGATCCTCCTGCCGGTCGAGGCCTTGAACGCGCGCGAGAGGTGCCGGGGGCTGATCTCGCACAGAGCCGCCAGTTCCTTGAGCGGCGGGTGGTGATCAACCATGCCCTCGACATAGTTGGTCAGACGCCGCAGTTGCCAACCAGCTAAGGCGCTTTCCGCCAACATCTCGTCGCGCCCGGCATCGCCCAAGTAGCGACCGAGTTCGATAAGGGAGACCTCTGCCAGGGTGGCGACCAGCCTCTCGCGACCGGGCTGGGCCTCGGTCAGCTCTTTCAGAAGCCGGTACAGATCACGGCGAATAGTAGGCGCCCGGATGTCTATGGCGGCTGAAATCTGCCGTTCCGACCAGGGGCCGCTCAGGCCGCTCGCCTGCTCGAACCACGGCGACGGGAACATGCAATAAAGGCCGCGATACTGCTCCGCCCCACCGGGCGCCTCAACACGAAGCCGGGCGCCACGCGGCACGAAGATGACATCGCCAACCGGCGCCCAGGCTCCCGGCTTGCCCGTCGCATCCAGGAAGCTGCAGCGTGAGAAGCGGACCTCGGGCGTCAGCGACATGCTGAGGGTATGGGCATCGGCTTCAAACTCTCCCTCGAAGGGAGAGGGTTGCCGATACGTCTGGACTTCAAAGGTCCCCTCACCAAGTGCCAGGGCCGCATCCACGCTGTAGGGAATTGGAGAGACCATCTTGGGCCCATCGCTTTGTCGCTTACCGTCGGTAGCCATCTAAAAAGAAATGGCCATTTCGAGAAATGAATACCGAAAGGCCCTGGCATCCCTCCGGTCTACCTTATCGGCACCCTGACCGGTGGACAACACGGGTCGGCAGAAAAATCGACTTGGGAGGGAAAATCACGTGTCCGAACTTAATTATTCCGACTACACGCATGATTTCATGGGAAAAGTCGGCAACATCGAGGACTTTTCGCGCGACTTTCTCGCCGAGTTGGCGCGCATTTTCGAAGACACGCTGCACTTCCAGTATTACGCGCACACCGCCGTGTATTCAAAGAAGGTTGGGGTGAACGCCGCATGGGACGTGGCGGCGCAGATGTCTCGCGGCCCACTTCGTCAGTCCATGCCGATGGCCCGCTTCATCGCCCCCGAAGGCTGGGATTGGAAGAGCGCGCAATACCAAGCCAAGCCTTTCGACATCCAAAGCAGCGACCTGGCCAAGCCGGCCCTGATCCGGCTCATCCAGAGCTACTGGGACCAGTACCTGAAGGCGCACAACTATTGGATCGACATCTGGGTCAAGTCCATTCCCGAGGAAGAGGTGTGGAATGGTCTGCCCGAAGTCTACGAACACATCATCGCGTACCAATACCCGAAGCTTGCGAAACTCTTCAAGATCGAGCCGATTCACGTCGTCGACTACCTGAAGATGGCCGTCCTCAGTATCGACGGCACGCTGGGCTACGGTGGCGAATATATCGTCATCAATCCGGACTACATCGTCCTGAACCTGAATCGCTGCGAGGTGATGCAGAAATACATGGACGAGGGGCTGTACCCGCCGGACCGGGCCTGGCGGAACTGCACCTTCGAGCAGCGGATTTCCGCGCCCTTCTTCCCCGGCTGCAAATTGGAGATCAAGCTGCCGCCGCCAGACCTGAAAATCCCCCAGGGCCATCCCTTTTGCGTGTGGATCTACACCCGGGGGGATCAGACGGCGGCCGGGTACAAGCCCCTCCCGCCGCAGCCGCAATTCCAATTCAACTCGGCGGAATAAGCGGCACCTGGGATGCCCGCAGCATGGTGGGCGTGCTTGACGGACTGGTCGAAGCCGAGAGATCCGGGTGCGACGTGGCGATCATTGCCTGCGGTGGTGATCCCGCGTTGCAGCCGGCGCGTGACCTGGTTTCCATGCCGTCATCGGCCTGACCGAGAGTGCAATGCACATCGCTTGTTCTCTCGGTCACCGTATCAAGGTCGGCACGATGGACGATGCCTCCATCGCTCTGATCGAGCGTAACTGCTGAGCGATTTGGCTGCGATCACGTTGAGGGCCGCATGAAACCGAACCATGTCAATACACCGCTGATCGGCGTGACAGGATCAAGGGGGATGCTGAGTACGCCAGCCCTTGTGCTGGACCTCGATCGGTTCGAAGCGAATTTGCGCCTGATGATGGACTTGGCGCGGCGCCATGGCATGGCATGGCAATACGGCCGCACGCCAAGACCCATAAATGCGTGGAGATTGCCCGCCGCCAGCTGGCGGCGGGAGCCATCGGCCTATGCTGCGCGAAGCTGGGCGAAGCCGAAACCTTCGTTCGTCACGGCATGGGCTACCTTTTGTTGACTTCGCCCATCGTGACGGCGGCTGGCATTCAGCGGCTGATGGGCCTGATACGGACGGCACCCGAGACCATGGTGGTGGTCGATGACGCCCGCAATGTCATGGACCTCGCCGCCGCTGCCACCGCCAGTGGAGTCCGCTTGCGCGTGCTGGTTGACCTGGACGTAGGCTTGAACAGGACCGGGGTCGCCAGCGTTGAAGAGGGCGTTGCGTTGGCCCGACTGGCGCACGAGGCCGCTAGCCTGGATTTTCGGGGCATGCAGGCCTATGCCGGTCATGCCATGCACATCGTCGGCCGGGAAGCGCGTCACACCGAGCTGACACGGGCCGCCGAGTTGACATGGCGGCTCCGGCGGGCGCTGACGGCTGCCGGCCTGATCCCAGCCATCGTCACCGGCGGCGGCACCGGCAGCGCTGATGCCGACGTCGCAGCCGGCGTGCTGACCGAACTGCAAGTCGGATCCTACATTCTCATGGACAGGGAATATCAGGATGTGTGGCAAGACGCGGGCGAACGCCCGCCCTTCGATTGCGCTTTGTTTTTGCAGACGACCGTCATCAGCGCCAACCGGCCCGGTCAATGCACGACCGATGCCGGCTGTAAGGCCTTCGCCACCGATGCCGGCGCCCCCCGTATCGTTGCCGGGGCGCCCCCAG
The DNA here is from genome assembly GCF_007828035.1 of Nitrospirillum amazonense. GTDB lineage: Bacteria > Pseudomonadota > Alphaproteobacteria > Azospirillales > Azospirillaceae > Nitrospirillum > Nitrospirillum amazonense. The sequence goes on from NZ_VITV01000016.1 coordinate 104,337, forward strand.
ACGCACGGTACGATTTCTTCGGCGACGAGCAGGGGCGGGTGACATTCGCCCGGACTGAAGATCGGCTGTCCCCTGGCGCCGTCCTGACCTGCATGACGCCGCACTGCGACCCCTACGGTAAACCTGCACGATATATTGCATGTGGTGCAGGGCGACCGGTTGGTCGACATCTGGCCCCTTGAAGCACGCGGGTGCGGGCAATGACGTCGCGCAATGCTTTGAACCAAGCCGCACTTGGCGGCGTTGCCGCCAAGTGCGGCTTCGCGCGCGAGGATCAATGTAACATTGACAACATCTGCTCCATCTAGGAGAGGAACGACGCGAACTTCAGCCACACCAATGGTGGTCACGTCGCCGCTTTCATCCGCCCTATGGACATGCTGTCCATCGACTTGGTGAAGGTGCCGATGGTCGCCATGATCGTCTCTTGAGATATTCCAAGGCTCCCGTCGCAGCCTCGACGGTGATCCCGTGCCCCGAGTGCCATGCCATCAGACTCCTGGAGGCAGTGACCGAGCTAGTAGCGGCCGTACCTGCTCGGTTCTCTGAAGTCGCACCTGCCCTTTAGGAATAGTGGATTCCGGTTCGAGACCCTCAATCGTAGTTGGTCCAACGAAAAAATCTGTTGGTATTTGTGTTGGTATGGTGCAGGCAACGACCCAATTTCCCATTCAATCACAATGCATTATAAATTCATCCGAGTCCCTCCCTGGAGCCAATAGGGCCCCCGGAACCGCAAGGTTCCGGGGGTTTTTCTTTGCCTAATGGCCACCATCTCCTTAATTACATGATATTTCTGGTACGTCGTCGCACCGGGTCGTTGGCGAGCGCAGGTGGTCCAACGAGGGTCGCTGTACGAAATTGTTGGTATCCTGGCTGTACCGACGTCGCCGCGTTGGTATCCTTGGCTGTCACTGGACAGGTGATGGCCATGGCCCTTAACGACTTGAAACGTCGCGTGCTTCGGCCCACCGGCAAGCTCAAGAAGCTTTCGGGGGTCGGCGGTCTGTAAATCATCAAGATAAATGACCTTGCTGATTTCAATAAAATCAGACGGTTGCTCTTTTTTACTTCTTCAACTGCCTTGGTACGTTGCCTCACCTTTCCCAAGAGGCCCACTTCGATGCCGGTTCACACTTGGCGGATAGATCGACTGGGGCTTCCTGGAACAACGCCTGGGCGGGGTCTATCGCGACGACCTGGCCCTCCCGCTTAAGCTGGCGTCAGACCTTGCGTACGCCATGGACGGCCAGCCTACGCGCATAAGTGTGCCCAACCCCCTAGATCCGAAGGGGTTGGGCACCCATTCAGTGGGTCGGAAAGTCCTTGGCCTCTTCCAGTACCGGCAGCGTGACGGCACCGCTGGCGGCCCATTCGGTTCCCCGGAGCACCAAAGTCTGCAAACCTGCGAAATGCAGTGAAACCTCGTCGTGCCCCAGCGTGATCGAGAAGACGCGCCCTTTGCCATAGTCCGCCGTCCAGACCTGTGGATGGTCGGCGTCCATGCCTTTCATCGCCTTGAGCTTATCAGGAGTATAGGCCGCGACTGGATATTTCGGCCCGGCCAGTTCGGGGGCGTAGCTGGCCGAGGAATCGTGGGCCGTGGCCAACACGTGGATCTTCGCCTCGGGATCCATCTGCATGTTGGTGTACATGTCGTCGTTGTACGTCCAGATATATTCCCGCATCCCCTGGGTGATGGGATTGGTGCGATCGACGATGTGGACCGGGAAGGCACCAGGCGGTGACCGGCGGCTGTCATGCGGAGTCATCACCGCACCGATCAGCTTCCGATACTCTGGAATGTCTCGGCCCCAGGTGAAGGACGAGTGATAGGCGACCAGGCCGCCGCCCTGACGCACATAGTCATAGAGGGCTTTGAAGGCCTGGTCGGACCAGAGGTGCTGTGAGGCGTCTGCATAATTCCACCGGCTTGAATAGTTCAGCAGCACGACATCATAGGCCTTGAGCATTTCCAGCGTGCCCTGGTCGAAGTCCTCCGTCACTCGGACGTCGAAGCGTCCGGTGTCCTGCATCAGGGTGCGCAGCATGTTGTTCACGCCGGTCCAGTCATGCTCATAGCTGTTTTGGCCGCTGATAATCAGCACCTTGAGGCGCTTCTCCGCCGGGTTTACCGGGATGGCCACGCGCTGCACGGTTTCAGGGGGCCGATAGTTGATCGTCACGATGACTTGCGCGCTGGCGGTCGTCGCCACCAGCGTCAGCGCCGCGATCTTCAGAGCCTTGCCTACATTCATGATTTTTCCTCCCGGAATGGTTGATTGCCTCACCGCCATCAGGTACCCGCGGCGGTTCTAAGTTGTCTGCCCTCCATGGGTTTGTCTATATAGAATTAATGTTCTCATTATAATGTAAGGGCGCCGCTAGGGCCATCCCGGCTTTAAACGGGCGAACCGCGCCTAACCGGCTGACCGAAAGCATTTTCGCGTGGCCGAAGAGGCTGAGAGGCCTTAAATCGCTTTCCCGTCAGGGGAGGAATGTGGAAGCCCTTGACAGGAGGCGCAGCATTTTAGAAATTAGAATTCTAATTTCATGGTTCGGAAAGCGCATTGCCGTCGAACCATTACGCAAAAAAAACCGGGGAGGGATTGCCTATGTCGAAAATGTTCCTGAGAGGCATTTTGCTGATCGGCGCGTGTGGCTGCGTCCTGAACACGGCCGCCCGCGCACAGAGCGTGCCGACGGCCGACAGCGATATTCTTCAAGAAGTGATCGTCACCGCGCAGCACCGTGCAGAGAACGTGCAGGATGTTCCGATTGCCATGTCCGTGGTTTCGGGTGAGGCGCTGGCACAGAAGGGCGTGACCGATTTCACGTCGATGCAGAAGCTGGCGCCATCGCTCAACATCACCAACGACACCAACAACACCCGCGTCAGCGTGCGCGGCATCGGCACGCTCAGCAATAACGAAGCCCAGGACCAGTCCATCGCCGTCAATATCGATGGCGAGTACATCAACCGCCCCACCATTCTGAACGCCGCGATCTTCGACGTCGATCGCGTGGAGGTGTTGCGCGGCCCCCAGGGCACGCTCTATGGGCGGAACACCACGGGCGGTGCCGTGAACTTCATTACGCGCAAGCCCGGCGATACCTGGGGCGGGAACGCGGCGGTGACCTACGGCAACTACGACCAGGTCATTGTCGAGGGCGGCATCGACATCCCGCTCGGTAACGTGGGTGGTCTGCGCATCTCTGGCGTCCACCGCTCGCACGACGGTTATGACGAGCATACCAATACGCCATTCAGCCCGACCTCGGCCTATATCCCCAGCAACGCCAACCGCAGCGACACCGACGACACCAACGCTGGCCGTGTCACCTTGGTCCTGAAGCCGGTGGAGGGCTTGACCGTCCAGGCAGCGGTGGAGCGCATCGTGCAGGACATCATCCCGGCCTCCCAGGCCTGGGCCGATATGACCAGCGCGCAGAACAACCCCGGCACCAGCACCACCACCTGTGGCAACGGCTGGGTATCGGCGGGCACCGCGGGCGGCAGCGTGGCCTGCATACCGCAGAACACCCATGCCCTGTCCGGCATCAATCGCCATACCTATGATTCACCGCTGATGGGCGTGGGCTGGCTGCAACAGCATTCCACCGCGGCGCGCGGGCAGATCGCCTATGATTTCGGGCCGGCCACGGTGACCTACACCGGCGGCTACCGCACCACGGCAGACACCAACGTCCTGACCTTGGCGCCTGCCTTCCTCTTCACGCACTACAACGAGACGGTGGAAACCCAGAGCCACGAGTTGCGTTTCAATGGCGTGTGGGACGGTGTGCTGTGGCAGGGCGGCGCCTTCTATTTCCGTGAGTTGCAAGCCACGAATGGCGGTCTCTACACGCCCTTCGTCGGCGACAAGGGCTCCTACGTGAACTACTTCCAGCACCCGACCGACAGCCGCAGTTGGTCCGGCTTTGGGCAAGTCGAGGTGCCGCTTTTCGATGCGCTGACCGCCGTGGTCGGCGGCCGCTACACGTCGGATGTGCGTACGGCCACCTTCGCGAATTTCAATCCGTTCTACTATGTCTTCTCCGGCGGCACCGGCGCCTACAACACCGGCCCGACGGACCTGTCCGGCATCGCCAGCTCGATCGGCGCCAGCCGGTTGCCGCTGCATTACGAAGGCAGCAAGTTCACCTGGCTGGCTGGCTTGAACTACAAGCTGGACGCCGATACACTGATCTACGGCAAGGTTTCGACCGGCTTCAAGGCCGGCGGCTTCGACGGGACGGGAAATTCGTTCCGGCCGGAGACCAACACGGCGTACGAGGGCGGCGTGAAGCTGACGCGCGGCGACAACAGCCAGTACACGCTGGACGTCGCCGGCTTCTATTACGACTACAAGGACCTGCAGAACGACGTGCTGCTCAATCCCGCCGCCGGCGCACAGACCTTCAATGCCGGCAAGGCGACCATCTATGGCATCGAAGTGGAGGGCAAGGTGCGGCCGACCCGCGACGACACCATCTCCGCCTCGGTGAACTGGCTGCACGCGACATACGACAAATTCCTCGGCAGTGTCAGTTATTACAATGAATCAGGCACCGAGGCGCCGACCATCGACTTGTCCGGCAATCGCCTTCCCCAGGCGCCCGAATGGGTGCTGACATTGGGCTACGACCACGTCTTCCATCTCGGCACTGCCGGCAGCCTTACGGCGTCGGCCTATACGCGATATAAGGGCGACTACTATCTCGACTTCTACAATTACAACGACTCCCATCAAGTCGGGCATACCGAGACCGACCTAAGCATGACTTACAAGCCTGAGAGCAAGGCCTACAGCGTTCAGCTGTATGTGCACAATCTGGAGGACTACCGGTCCCTTGCCTACGCCGGTAACACCGTTGTCCCCGGCCAAGCGAATATCTGGAACTGGCAGTTCGGCCCGCCGCGTACCTTCGGTGTCCGCGCATCGGCCGACTGGTAAGCAATCCCTCCCGTTGCTCCCGGTCCTCTTCTCACCCGGCGCCGCCTCCCTGCGGCGCCGGGCTTTCTTTTGGTTCATCGCGGAACACCGGGGCATCGGAAGAGCGAGGCAACAGACTGAAACAGCTGAAGAAAGTAGCAGAGGAGTTGGGCTCCGACGAGTGCCGGCCGGGACCCGGCCTCTATACAATTTCTGCTGATTTGTCAGGCTGTTGAGTGCGAGCAAGCTCGGGGGCCCTTTCGGCGCCGGTTTACAGTGGGGCTGGGCCTTATGCGGCAGCGGCCCGCAAGAAGGCGCCCATGCTGGCCGCACAACAAAAAGCCCCGCCAGATCGCTCCAGCGGGGCTTTTTGTTGTGCGCTCGACCTCAGAAGCTCCAGCTGGCGCGCAGGACGCCGCCGTGGCTTTGGTAGTCGTGGCGGTATTCGCCGTTGTACTCCAGGCGCAGGCTGAAGGCTTCGC
>NZ_VITV01000017.1:0-98573 GCF_007828035.1 Nitrospirillum amazonense
CTCAGCAATTACTCGGTGAGCTACGCCGACGGTACGCTGACGGTGAACCCTGCCGCACTGACGATCACGGCCAGCGGGGCGAGCAAGACCTACGGCACCAGTGCCAGCCTGACGGGGTACAGCAGCAGCGGGCTGGTGAATGGTGACAGCATCAGCGCGGTGACGCTGGCGTCCGGCGGCAGCGGCACCGCGGCCTCGGTGGGCAGCTACAGCATCACGGCCAGCGGCGCCACGGGCACGGGGCTGAGCAACTACTCGGTGAGCTACGCCGACGGCACGCTGACGGTGAACCCGGCGGCGTTGACGATCACGGCCAGCGGGGCGACCAAGACCTACGGCACCAGCGCCAGCCTGACGGGGTACAGCAGCAGCGGCCTGGTGAATGGCGACAGCATCAGCGCGGTGACCCTGGCATCCAGCGGTTCTGGCACCGCCGCGTCGGTGGGCAGCTACACCATCACCGCCAGCGGCGCCACGGGCACGGGTCTGAGCAACTACTCGGTGAGCTACGCCGACGGCACGCTGACCGTGAACCCGGCGGCGCTGACGATCACGGCCAGCGGGGCGACCAAGACCTACGGCACCAGCGCCAGCCTGACGGGGTACAGCAGTTCCGGGCTGGTGAACGGCGACAGCATCAGCGCCGTGACCCTGGCCAGCACGGGCAGCGGCACCGCCGCCTCGGTGGGCAGCTACACCATCACGGCCAGCGGCGCCACCGGCACGGGGCTCAGCAACTACTCGGTGAGCTACGCCGCCGGGACGCTGACGGTGAATCCGGCGGCGCTAACCATCACGGCCGGCGATGAAAGCAAAACGGCCGGTCTTGATCTGATCCTGGCGGGTTACGGTGTGACGGGGTTGACGAACGGCGACAGCGTCACCGGGGTGACGTTGAGCAGCCCCGGTGCCTTGGCCGCGGCGGCGCCGGGCAGCTATGGCATTACCGCCTCGGGCGCCATCGGCACGGGCCTTGGCAATTACACAATTCTATACCAGACCGGGTTGCTGAGCGTTGGCGCGTCTGCGGCGCTGACCACAAGCACCTTGCAGCGCCAAGTCGTGGCGGCTTTGCTGCCGACCGCAAGCCTGGCCGCCCCCGCCGTCACCGCCAGTCTCGGTGGGGGCGTGGCGAGCGTCAGCGCGCCATCCACCGTCAGCGGTACCGGCTCGACCAGAACAACAGCCACCTCCGCCACGACTGGCGCCGCGGCTTCGACATCGCCGGCAGGCGGCGATACTACGGCGTCGGGCGCGTCCGCTTCCTCGGGCACGTCCGGCGGAACCTCATCCGGCGCATCCGGCGGGACGTCGTCCAGCGACAGTGGCGCACCTTCGGGGAGCACCGCCTCGCAAGGCACACGCAGCGGCGAGAGCGGTGGCGGTCAAGTATCCTCCGCGCAGACATATGCGGTTTCTTCCGCCGGTAGCGAAGGCGGCGTCTATAATCAGCTACAAATGACATCAGCCCCCATTCAAGGCACGAAGCAGGATGAGCGGAAACAATAGCGGCGACTTTTCCATCCCGGTGGTCGAGCGCAGCGGCGACATGCTGATGGAATTGGGTCGGCGGGTTCCCGCCTTTGCCCAGGGGTTGCAACTGCAGTCTGCCGGAAGGACGGCCGAGGCGCGCCAGGTCTTCCTGCAGCTGACCGAGCGCCCGGAGGTGACGGCGCCCAGTTTGCACCAGCTGGGCGTCATGGCCGCGTATGAGGGAGACAATTTGCGGGCCGCCGGCCTGTTCGAACACGCCTTGAAGATCGAGCCGGGCGAGCCCCTCTACTACTGCTCGCTGGGCACCGTGTTCGAGCGCATGGGGGACCTGCCGCGCGCCGCTTCCGCCATGCTGAACCTGGCGGTCATGCTGCAGACCCGTGGGCAGCACGCGGATGCGATGCCCCTCTATCGTCGCATCCTGGCGTTGTCGCCCTTGAACTATTCCGCCTGGGTCAACATGGGCACGGGATTGGCCTGGATGGGGCAATCGCGCGAGGCGGTCGTGCCGCTGATCGTGGGCGTCATCCTCTTTGGCCGGGTGCTGCCCGAGGCGCGGGAGCTGGGCAGGCAACTGATCGACGAAATCGGCGACCGTCTGCCGGAACTGACGGCGGCGCTGGCCACCCTGCCGGAGGGGATGCCCGACGGCCGGCTGGAACGGCTGGAGGAAGTCCTTCAGACCCTGGACAAGGCCCTGCGCACCGCCGGCTTCATCGACGCCACGGTGATGGCGCTGGATGTGGCGCTGAAGCTGGCGCCCGGCAACGCGCTGGCCCGCTGGAACCACTCCTTGGCGTGCCTGGCGCGCGGCGACTTCGCCACGGGCTGGGCGGATTATGAGTGGCGCTGGGTATGGGACCAGTTTCCCGAGCCCCGTCGCATCCTGGCGGCACCGCAATGGCGGGGTGAGAACCTGGCGGGCAAGCGCATCTACGTTTGGGGGGAACAGGGCTTCGGCGACATCCTGCAGTTCACCCCGCTGGCCCATATCCTGAGGGATCGCCATGGCCTCGCTGAGTTGGTGTTGGAGGTGTCTTCCCCGCTGACCGGGGTCCTGAGTGCTGCCCTGGCCAAGGACGGCATCCGTGTGGTTCCCCGGCCCGACAACCCGCACATGTTCAGCGTCCAGGAATCGTTTGATTATCACGTGCCGCTGTTGAGCCTGCCGCACATGTTGTCACTCCGCGTCGCGGACCTGCCTCTGTTGCCCGGCTGGCTGACCCTGCCGGAGGATCAGGTGGCCCGCGGCCGGACCTTGCTGCCGCCGCCCAGCGGCCGGCGCCGCGTCGGCGTCGTTTGGGCCGGGCGTCCCCAGCATTCCGAGGACGCCCGCCGCTCTTTGCCGCTGGCCCATCTGGGGGCCGTTCTCGACGCCATTCCCGATGCCGACTGGTTCTCGTTGCAGGTCGGGCCGCGGGCGGGAGAGGCCCTGGCCTTCAAGGGCCGGTTGCATGACCTGAGCCCCAAGCTTCAGGACTTCATCGACACGGCTGCCGTCATCGCCAACCTGGACCATGTGGTGGCGGTGGACACCGGGGTGGCGCATCTTGCCGGTTCCATGGGCAAACCGGTCTCGCTGCTGCTCGCGCACTCCGTCGATTGGCGCTGGGGCATCGGCGACACGACGTCGCCCTGGTATCCCAACCACCGCGTGCACCGCCAACTCGCCCTGGGCGACTGGTTGAGCGCCATCGCCTCCTTGAAGGAGGAGCATGCGCAATACGGGATGACCGTCGCGGCACCAGCCTCCGACGCCCCGCTGCCGCAGGCGAGCCCTGGGCCGAGGCCGGCCAAACCAAGCCGCAAGGCGTCCGCCACCGCCACGGCCAAGTCGTAGCGGATTTTCCTATTCTGATCCGCCTCAACGGGAATGCGATAGCCAGGCGCTATGGCGCTGCGGGGCTGGCGCCGGCTCTCGTATCAAGGTCGCAGGGCCCCTTCGGACAGGTCTCGCCTACCCGGTCAGGCTGAACTGCCCAGACGATGACAATGTTACTTGACATAAAGGTGTTATCAAGCGCCCCGGGCACCGGCTTGGTGATGGTTGGCAAACCTCCCGTCGGCTGTGGGGTGGAAGCCGCAACGATAAATACTAACTCACTTGTTAGTTAGTATTGTTCTTCCATAAAGGATCTGAGAAGGTTCCTCCATTCGCGACAACCGGCGGCCTTCACCTGCGCCGATACGCGCCCTGACCCTGGGTCGCCTCATCGACCACGCGGGCCAAGTGCCACGGCAGCGCCCAGATGGCGCCGACCACGGGGCGGGGTAGCGGGACAGGAAACAGAAAGGATTTAAGGGGGGACGGAATGGCGACCACACGCCGGTCAATGTTGGCGGGGCTGGCGGCGGCAACCGCCTGGAGAGCGCTCCCCGTGCGGGCCGCCCGCCCGGCCATGCCAAAGGGCTTCCTGTGGGGGGCGGCAATCTCGGCCCATCAGAGCGAAGGCAACGACATCAATTCCGACAGCTGGCTTCTGGAGCACCTGCCGGAGACGGTCTACAAGGAGCCGTCGGGTGGCGCCTGCGACAGCTATCGTCGATACGAACAGGATTTCGCCATCGCTCGGGCCATCGGGCTTAACTGCTATCGCTTCGGCATCGAATGGGCCCGGATAGAGCCGGAGCCGGGCCAGTTTTCCCAGGTCGAGCTGGACCACTACACGCGGGTGCTGGCCGCCTGCCGGGCGCACGGGCTGTTGCCCATCGTGACGTACAACCACTTCACCGTGCCGCTGTGGTTCGCGAGCCGCGGAGGATGGGAGACACCGGACAGCCCCGACCTGTTCGCCCGCTTCTGCGAACGGGCCACGCGCGCGCTGGGCGCCCAAATCGGCATGGCCTCGCCCTTCAACGAGGCCAACATCCACCTGCTGGTGAAGGTCCTGCGGGGGGCGTCCACGCCCGAATACCGGGCCGCGCGCACCGCGATGATCGCCGCCGCGGCCCGTGCCACCCAGTCCCCACGGTTCTCCTCCATCCTGTTCGCCGACCCCGACCGCATCGATGCCCATCTGCTCGAGGCTCATGCCAAGGCTTACCAGGCCATCAAGGCTGGACCCGGTGATTTCCCCGTGGGCGTCACGCTGACCACGCAGGCGGTGGAGGCGGTGGGCGACGGCAGCCTCGCCCCCATCGTCGAGGCGACGCTCTACGGGGGCTGGTGGGATGCGGTGAATGCCAGTGATTTCGTGGGCGTGCAGGCGTACACGCGCCTGCGGGTCGATGCCCAGGGCCTAACCGCCGCGCCGCCGGGGGCTGAGATGACGGCGGCGGGATACGAATATTACCCGCAGGCCCTGGGACAGGTGATCCGGTTGGCCGCGCGCAAGACCGGCAAGCCCATATTCGTCACCGAAAGCGGCATCGCCACGGATGACGACGCACGCCGGGTCGCCTGGCTGGACGCCAGCGTCGCGGAGGTCGAGGCCTGCCTGCGCGGGGGCATCGACGTGCGCAGCTACATCTACTGGTCGCTGCTGGACAATTTCGAATGGACGCAAGGGTACGGCCAGCATTTCGGCCTGGTGGCCGTCAACCGCGACACCTTCGCACGAACACCCAAGCCCAGTTCCCGGCACCTGGCGGACATCATCCGCCGAAGCTGAGGGTGAGCCCAGGGCTCGGCGGGGGGCGGCCCCTCTCTTCGGCGAGCCAGTCGACGAAACCGGTCAGCAGGTTGCCGGCGTCGGCCTGGCGCGGAATGACAGCGACATAGCCCCGGCGCGGAACTTGGATCTGCGGCAGCGGTGTCATCAGATGTCCGCCGGCGATATCGATTTCCAGCATGGGCAGTGGGCCGATCCCGATGCCCAGGCCGTCTTCCACCGCCTGGCGCGTCACGAAGAAGTGATCGAACACCTGGCGCGGAAGCCCGGCGAGGTGATGCAGATCCGCCGCCTCCAGCCAGTCGGCCCAGTCGCCGCCGCGTGTCTCGGTCGCCAGCAGGGTGTGCCCCTCGACGTCGGCGGGGCGCAGGATGGGCCGGCGGGCGAACAGCGCCGGGCTCATGATCAGCGTGTCGACGTCATCCAGCACCGGAACGACGCGGTGCTGCGGCCACGTATGCTCCCGGGCGGTGCTCCGCCGGATCGCCACGTCCACACCTCCGCGCAACGCCTCAAGCACCGTTGAGACGGTGGTGACCACGACCTCGACATGCGGATGATCTGCATGATAGCGGCCGAGGCGCGGGATCAGCCATCGCATCGCGAAGCTGGTTGGCGCGCTGACACGCAGGATACGGCGCGCACCCGGCCGCCCGCAGGCCGCCGCGGCGACAGCCAGGCGGTCGAGGGAAAGGCCGACCTCCGCCGCGAATAGGCCCGCCATGGGCGTCGCCACCATGCGGCGGCCTTCCTTGGTGAACAGCCTCTGGCCCAGCCAGCTTTCCAGGGCGGCGATATGCCGGCTGACCGCCCCATGGGTTACGCCAAGCTCCGCCGCCGCCTCGGCGTAACTGCCCGTGCGGGCGGCGACCTCGAAGACGCGCAGCGCGTTGAGGGGGGGCAGGCGGCGCATTGAATCCCGTGACTAAAGCTGACGCATATCGTGACCAATGACAGGCTAGTTGAAAATTTATCGCCTATCTACCATCGCGCCATGGCATCCTCGACCAACCTTTCCGCGACGGTGGGCGACCCCAGCCCCCCAGCCACGACGAAATTGCGCAGCCTGTTGGCCGCGTGCCTCGCCCATGCGCTCCACGACGGCTATACCGATGGGCTCTATGCGTTCCTGCCGGTATGGCAGGCGCAGTTCGGCCTTTCCTACGCGGCGCTGGCCCTCATCCGCGCGCTTTATTCGGGAACGATGGGCGGGCTGCAATTGCCGGCCAACCGGATCCTGCGCGGGCTCCCCGCGCGGTCGGCGCTGATCCTGTCGACCCTCATCGCATCGACGGGGCTGCTGGTCGTGGCGTTGCCGTTCGGCTTTGCCGGCCTCTGTGTCGGCCTCATCGTGGCCGGCGCCGGGTCCAGCATCCAGCATCCGCGCGGCTCGATGCTCGTCGCCGACAGTTACGGCAGGGCGTCGCGCCGACCGCTCGGCATCTACAATTTTTCGGGCGATCTCGGGAAGGCCTTGTTGCCCGCGCTCGTCGCGGTCCTGCTGCCCGTCCTCGCCTGGCGGGCGGTGCTGGGCCTGATGGTGGTGCTCGGCGTCGCCGTCGCGATCGCGCTGACGGCACTGGCGCGGGGGGCGGTCGCCGTGGGGAAGGCTGCGCCAGGCGGCCCTTCCGGCCGTCGTGGTCGCGGCGGCTTCGGGGTTCTCACGGCGATAGGCGCGCTCGATACGGCGACCCGCATGGGCTATTTGCTGTTTCTGCCCTTCCTCATTCACGGACAGCACGGGGGATCGCCCACCGTGGGGTTGGCCCTTGGCTTGCTGTTCATCGGCGGCGCGTTCGGAAAGGCGACATGCGGCTGGCTGGGGGAACGGCTGGGTGTGGTCGGAACCGTCATCGTGACCGAGGCCGCGACCGCCGTGCTGATCCTGGCGACGCTGGTCACACCCCTGACGCAGACGCTGATCTTGCTTCCGCTGCTCGGCGTCGTGCTCAACGGCACCTCTTCAGTGCTTTACGGCACCGTGCCTGAGCTTTCGGGTGCTGATACGGGCCGCGCCTTCGCCGTCTTTTACACCAGCGTGATCGGCTCCGGCGGTGTCGCGCCCATCCTTTACGGCGCGATCGCCGACCACAGCAGCCAGACTGTCGGCGTGCTGGCCGCCGCCGCGACCGCCGCCCTGATTGTCCCGCTTGTTCTGGCGTTGCGGCCCCATCTGCGCGGTGCCGCCGCGTGAAGCAGGGCCGCGTGAAATAGAAAGGTTGATCCAATGAACACCGTCTCTGGCGCGCCGCTTATGCTGATAACGGGGGGAAGTCGCGGCATTGGCGCGGCGACGGCCCGGCTCGCGGCCACGCAAGGCTATGATGTGGCGATCAGCTTCCTGTCCGACGAGGCCGCCGCCCAGGCGGTCGCGGCGGATGTGGTGGCGGCCGGGCGCCGGGCTCTGCCCGTGCGCGCCGATAGTGCCGATCCGGCGCAGGTTGCCGAGCTGTTCGCCGCGATCGACCACGCGTTCGGGCGGATCGATGTCCTGGTCAACAACGCGGCCATGCTGGCGCGGCAATCCCGCCTGGAGGATCTGGCGTTCGAGCGGATGCGGCGCATCTTCCTGGTCAACGCGATCGGCCCCATCCTGTGCGCGCAACAGGCGGTGAAGCGCATGGCCTATCGCCACAACGGGCGGGGCGGCGCCGTGATCAACATCTCCTCGGCGTCGGCCCGGCTTGGCAGCCCCAACGAATATGTCGACTACGCCGCGTCCAAGGGCGCCGTCGAAACGTTCACCACCGGTTTCGCGAAAGAGGTGGCGCGGGAGGGGATCCGCGTCAACTGCATCCGCCCCGGACACATCTATACCGACATGCACGCCAGCGGTGGTGAGCCGGGCCGGGTTGACCGTGTCAAGGACACCATACCCATGGGAAGGGGCGGCCAGCCGGAGGAGGTCGCCCGCGCGATCCTCTGGCTGGCCAGCGCCGAGGCGTCCTTCATCACCGGCACCTTCCTCGATGTGACCGGCGGCAAATAAGCGGCGAGGTTTACTTGGTCCCTGCGCCAGCCACCGTCACGGCAGGGGCCGTAAAAGCGCTGTCAGGCGGTCGGGCGTGCTGGTGACGCGTTCCAGGCGGGGGTAGCGCAAGGTCCCGTGATAGTCGACAGTGGCGGTATGGTCCGCCCCGCCGCTGTCGAAGCGCAGTTCCACCGGACGGGTGGCCGCCTGCCGTACCGCCTCGATCAGCCGGTCGGCGCGGAAGGGTTGGCCGTTGACCGCGATGAGGTGGCTGCCGACGTTCAGGCCGGCACGGAAGGCCGGGCCGTTCCAGGCTACGGCGCGGGCCTGGCCCTTGGCGTCCACCACCAAGCCGATGGAGTAGCTGAGATCGGTGCCGCCGCCGTCCGTCTCCGTCTGCCGGAAATAGTCGGTGGGCGTGTCGGTGAAGACCAGGCGATAGCCGCCGCGCGTCAGGCCATCTAGCAGTCCGGCGTCGTCGTGCGCGTCCAGCCGCCGGCGCAGGAAGGCGGCCCAGTCGAAGGGCAGCACGCTGTTGAGGGCGGCACAGACGTCGTCGAAGCCATAGGTGCGGATCACCCGGTCCCCGGCCGGGCCGCCGAACAGGGCGCGCGCCACGTCGTCCAGGCTGCGCTTGCCGCCCGTGCGCTCGCGGATCAGGCTGTCGGCATCCAGCCACAGCAGCACGCCTTCGCCATAATAATCCTCCCGCCGCTGCCAATCGCGCCACACCACGGGCCGGCCGATGGCGATGGACGGGTCGTTGGCGCTGTCCTGCAGCGACTTCCACGCCCGGCCGACACGGGATTGGGCAACGGCGGCATCGATCGCCAGGGCATCCAGCGTCTGTGCCGCCGTTCTCAGGCCGGCGCGTGCCGCCAGCACACGGCCCCAGAACTCCGTCTGCCCCTCATAGACCCAAAGCAGGCTGCCATCGACCGGCTGGTTGTAGGTCGGGGCCCACAGGCCGGCCGGCTGGCGGTAACGGCCGTTCCAGGAATGGACGAACTCGTGCGCGAATAGATCCTGGTAGACGGCATAGCCGTCGGCGGCCTGGAAGAAGTCCGGCGGCACGGCGTTTTCGCTGGACTCCATGTGCTCGAACCCGCCGGGGCCCGGCAGCTGGTCGTTAAGGGCCACGATCAGCGCGTAGCGGCGATAGTGAGCCGGCCCCAGCAGGCGGTGGGTCTGCGACACCATGCGGGCCAGGCCCGCGATCTGCGCCGGCGTGGTCTCCAGGTCCTCGGCCTTTTCCGCCAGCAGCGCCAGGGTCACCGGTGCCGCCTTGTCCTGTGACAGCGGAATCTCGCGGACGTGGCGACCGGCATAAACCGGGGAATCGACCAGATCCTCCAGCGTCTCGGTCGCGAAGCTCAGCATTTCCCCGGCGCCGGACGTGGGCGCCAGGGTGGTGGCCGGGGTCATGCCGGCGGGCAGACGCAGGCTGGCCGCCACCGGAATGTCGCGGGTGAACCAGCCGGCCGGGTACAGCAACAGGGTCTGCCAGGCGACGGTGACCATGCCGGGCGTCATACGCATTGGCCCCTGGCGCGGACCGGTGGGGGACAGGAACTGAAAATCGGCCTCGACGGCGGTGACGCCGGCCGGCACCTCCACCTCGAAGGCATAGGGGTTCAGCGGGTCGCGACGCCAGACCAGGGGCTGGCCGCCCGCATGCAGCGTCAGGCCCGCCAGCGCCGCGATGGAGGCGGTGGCGGCGTGGCTGCCCGTTTCATATTCGGGGTACAGCAGGACCATGCGGCCGGCCTGCTGCACCGGGATGGTTTCATGGACGGTGAAGACCCTGTGCACGGTATCCGTCGCGTCCACGTCCAACCGGATGGTGCCGTCGAAAGGCCTGTCCTGGGGTGCCGGGACGAATGGCGCCAGCGTCACCGGCTGGGGGCCGGCGCCGGGTTGCGCCCAGGCGGAACCCGCCATCAGAAGAAGGGCGACGGCGGCGGAACCTAAGGTCTTCAACGCGGGATCCTTCCTTGCATGTCAGGCCTTGCCTGTTAGGCGGGCTTTATAGGCGCCACGTCCACCTCTAGCGCAACAGCGCAAAGCGCGCCGAGGAATAGCGGCTCAGGGTTTGAACACCTCAGCCTGCGCGCGGTGATCTCCACCAGCCCCATGCACATTCCCAGGCCCAGCCTGCCGCTGTCAGCATAATATTCACACACGTGAGAGTGAATGTTGACATCCAGATACGCCTGCCTCATGGTGACGCCCATACGCCGACGTTCGATCGGCGACGCACGGGAGGTTTAACACGTCATGAGAGCCAAGCTGCTCGTGTCCGCGTGCGCGGCCACGTTACTCACGTCCACGGTTTCGGCCCTGGCGCAGGATACCGCGTCGACGGCGCCCAAGGCGTCCGCTTCCGACGCCTTGCAGGAAATTGTCGTCACGGCCACCCGCCGGCCCGAGCGCCTGCAGGACGTGCCGCTGAGCGTCACCGCGTTCTCGCAGGAGGAACTGACCAAGCAGGGCATCGTCGGTTATGAGGGGCTGGCGCGCGAGACGCCGGGCGTGGTGCTGAACAAGCCCACCGCCAACTTCAACAATTTCACGGCCCGCGGCATCGCCACCAATGGCTATGGCGCCAATCTGCAAAGCAGCGTCGCCGTCTACATCGACGAGCTGCCCATCTCCACCACCGGCAACACCACCGTCCTGGACCCCAACCTGTTCGACGTAGAACGCGTGGAGTTCTTGCGCGGCCCGCAGGGGACGCTGTTCGGGTCGGGCTCGCTGTCGGGCGCCCTGCGCATCCTGCTCAAGAGCCCCGACGTGACCCAATATGACAGCAGCGCCCTGGCCGATGTCGCCCTGACCGGATCGGACTCCTGGCGCCAGCGCTATGACGCCATGGTCAACGTGCCGCTGGTGGAGGACAAGCTGGCGCTGCGCATGGTGGGCTTCTACCGTCATGAGGAAGGTTGGGTCGACAATTTGGGCACCGGCGTGCACAACGCCAACACGCTGATCGACACCGGCGGCCGCATGAGCCTGTTGCTCAAGGGGTCGGACCGCCTGCAGATCAAGCTGCTGGCCTCGTATGAGGACAGCAACCCGCATGATAGCGCCCTGGTCGATCCCCGGCTGGGCAAGTACAAGCGCAACTCCAACGAGCCGGACCTGTTCACCGGCAAGCTGGGCACCGTCAACGGCACCATCGACTACCAGTTCGACGGCGCGCACTTCACCAGCTCGACGACCTGGTCGGAATTCGACCAGCAGTTCTTCGTGGACCTGGCCGGCACCTTCGCCGGCGCCATTCCCTTCGGCCTGGATGCGTCCGCCTTCCAGAACACCTTCGTGGAGGAGGCGCGGCTGTCGTCCGATCCCGGCGGCAAATGGGATTGGACCATCGGCACCTTCTATTTGGATCGCCGGCTGGACATCAACTACCTCTACCGCTCGGACATCGCCTACCTTAGGGCGCACAACATCACCGGCGTGCCGGACCAGTATTATCAGCGGCTTTACACCTACACGAACTCGCATGAGCTGGCGGGTTTTGGTGAGCTG
The DNA here is from genome assembly GCF_007828035.1 of Nitrospirillum amazonense. Lineage (GTDB taxonomy): Bacteria > Pseudomonadota > Alphaproteobacteria > Azospirillales > Azospirillaceae > Nitrospirillum > Nitrospirillum amazonense. The sequence continues at coordinate 11,611 of NZ_VITV01000017.1, forward strand.
ACCTACCACGTCACGGACAATTTTTGGCTGACCGGCGGCCTGCGCTATGGCGGCCTGGACGCCCAGGCATTCACCACGGGCGGCTACAACTCCAATTACCTGACGAACGCCTTGCTGGGCAGGTCGGGACCCTTGACCATCACCTCGACGCCGCCGGCCACCGGCACGAAGGCGGAGGGCAGCCAGCCGTCCTACAAGGTCAGCGCGTCGTTCAAGCCCATCCCGGAACTGACGACTTACGCGACCATCGCCACCGGCTTCCGCGCCCCCGTGGTCAACGCCTATGCCGGGCGGCCCAGCACGGTCAACGCCAACGACCTGATCATTCCCAACGGCGCAGATTCCGACGACCTGACCAACTATGAGATCGGCGCCAAGGGGCGGTGGTTCGACGGCCGGCTGTCGGCGAACCTGGCGCTCTACCTGATCGACTGGAGCAACATCCAGGTCCAGGCCAACCGCGTGTCGGACTCGGTGCAGTTCGCCACCAACATCGGCGCAGCGCAAAGCAAGGGCATCGAGTTCGAGATCGCCGCCGTGCCCGTGACCGGCCTCACCATCGGCCTGAACGGTTCGTTCAACGACGCGCGGGTGACGAAGCTCAGCCCCGCTGAGGCGGCGATTTCCGGCGCCGTGCTGGGTGCCAGCCTGTCGTCACCGCATTTCCAGGGATCCGCCTACGCCCAATACGCCTTCGACGTGACGCCGGACATGATGGGCAACGTCGCCATCAACTTCCAGCACGTGGGGTCCTTTCCCAGCGAGTTCCCGCGGGTGCCGGGACAGCCGCAGACCATCAACCCCACCTTCGGCTACACCGACAGCTACAACAATGTGAACATGAGCTTCAGCGTGGCGCGCGATAAATGGACGGCCACGGCTTATGTCGAGAACCTCTTCGACGACGCCTCCATCACCTACATCCACCCCGAGGCCTTCCTGGCCAGCCGCTACGGCACCATGCGGCCGCGCACCGTCGGCATTCGGCTGACCTATGGGATTTGAGGTGATGGCGGTACCCGAGACGCTTGCGCCGCCGGCGGCCGACGCCGGCACCACCTCCCCGGTCGCGCCGTCCGCGCGGCCGGGGGCACGCGCCTGGTTCGTGCTGGGCATGCTCTGCTTCGTCTATGTCCTGAATTTCCTGGATCGGCAGCTGCTGTCCATCCTGGCCAAGCCCATCCAGGATGACCTGAAGGTCACCGACGGCCAGTTGGGCCTGATCAGCGGGCTCTACTTCGCGCTCTTTTACTGCTTCATCTCCATCCCCGTGGCTTGGCTGGCCGACCGCACCAACCGGGTGCGGGTGCTGTCCATCGCCTGTGCCTTGTGGAGTGCGGCCACGGTGGCCTGCGGTATGGCCTCGACCTATCCGCAGCTGGTACTGGCGCGCATGACCGTCGGGGTGGGGGAGGCGGGTGGCGTGCCGCCCTCCTACGCCATCATCTCCGACTATTTCGGCCCGGGCCGGCGCGGCACGGCGCTGGGCTTGTACAACTTCGGTCCACCACTGGGTCAGGCCCTGGGGGTGGCCTTCGGGGCCGCCATCGCCGCCGCCTATAACTGGCGCGGCGCCTTTCAACTGCTGGGCGCCGTCGGCGTCGTCACGGCGCTGGCCGTGTACCTGCTGGTGCGCGAACCACGCCGAGGGGGGCTGGACGCCGGCCCGGTGGCGACGGTGCCGGCCGGTCCGGTCACGCCGTCGGCGAAGGCCGGGTTCTGGGAAACGGTGCGGATGTTCTTCACCCGCCCGGCGCTGCTGCTGGTGGCGCTGGCGACCGGCGCCACCCAGTTCGTCACCTATGCCCTGCTGAACTTCACCACCTTGTTCCTGATGCGGGAGAAGGGCATGGCCCTGGGCGAGGTGGCGATCTACTACGCCCTGTTGATCGGCATCGGCGTCAGCGCCGGCATGTATGTTTCCGGCCGGCTGATCGACCGGTTCGCCGCCCGGGCCAGGCACAGCTACGCGCTGGTGCCGGCGGTGGCCCTGTGCGCGGCGGTGCCCTTCTTTGTCGGCTTCGTCTGGGCGCCGTCCTGGCCCCTGGCGCTGCTGTTCCTGGCCGGCCCGACATTCTTCAACTACTTCTACCTGTCGCCGGCCGTCGCCCTGGTGCAGGAGGAGGTGCGGCCCGACCAGCGCGTGCTGTCCGGCGCCTTGTTGCTGCTGGTCATGAACCTGATCGGTCTGGGCTTCGGCCCCACCTATCTGGGCGCGGTTAGCGACCTGTTCCGCGCCACACACCCCCACCATTCGCTGCAACTCGCCTTCTACACGCTCGTCCCCTTCTATGGCCTGGCCGTCCTGCTGTTCCTGGCCTTGGCGCGGGTGTTGCGGAAGGAAGGGCCCCGGACTGGAGCCTGGACTGGAGATCGATGATGCGTCCGCTTCTGCGCATGGGCGTCTGCGCCGCCGTGCTGCTTCTTGCTCACATCGGTGCCGCCGGCGCCGCCCCGGGCGCGCCCGTCGTCAACGCCCCGGTAGGCTCGGTCGAAGGCCAGGTCATGGGCGACTTGGCCGCGTTCAAGGGCATACCCTATGCCCAGCCCCCGGTCGGGCTGCTGCGGTGGAAGCCGCCGGTGCCGGTCCAGTCCTGGACGGGCGTGCGACCGGCCCATGATTTCGGCGCCGCCTGCGTGCAGCCGCCGCCCCGCCCCGGCAGCCTCTATGCCGACCCGCCGGCGAAAATGGGCGAGGACTGCCTGTCGCTGAACGTCTGGGCGCCGAAGGCGGCGAAAAAGGCGCCGGTGCTGGTGTGGATCCACGGGGGCGCCTTGGTCGGCGGCGCCAGCAGCGAGGGGCTGTACGACGGCGCCCGCCTGGCGGAGCACGGCGTGATCGTCGTTTCCATCAACTATCGCCTGGGCGTCCTGGGCTATCTGGCCCATCCGGATCTGAGCGCTGAATCTCCCGATGGCGTTTCCGGCAACTACGGCCTGCTGGACCAGATCGAGGCCCTGCGCTGGGTTCAGCGCAACATCGGCGCCTTTGGTGGCGACCCCGCCAACGTGACCATCGCCGGTGAATCCGCCGGGGCACTCAGCGTCATGTACCTGATGGCTTCGCCGCCGGCCCGCGGCCTGTTCACCAAGGCCATCGCGCAGAGCGCCTACATGATATCCACCCCGACGCTGAAGGAGGCCCGCTACGGCGAACAGTCGGCGGAGGAGAACGGCAGGCGGCTGGCGGTGGCGGTCGGCGCCGCCGATGTCGCGGCGTTGCGCGGCATAGACGCCGAAGCCTTGACCGTCGCGGCCGTCAAGGCCGGCTACGGCCCCTGGGGCAACATCGACGGCCACGTTCTGACCGGCCAGCTGGTCGACGTGTTCGACCAGGGGCGGCAGGCGCCCGTACCCCTCCTGGTTGGCTTCAACAGCGGAGAGATCCGGTCTTTGCGGTTCCTGGCGCCACCACCGCCGACCGACGCCGCGACCTATGAAACCACTATCCGCCACCAGTACGGTGACCTGGCCGACGCCTACCTGGCGCTATATCCCGCCCGCGACATGGGCGAGAGCATCCTGGCCAACACCCGCGACGCGCTCTACGCCTGGACGTCGGAGCGCCTGGCGATCAAGCAGACGGCGCTGGGCCAGCCGGCGTTCCTCTACCTGTTCGACCACGGTTATCCCGAGGCGGATGCCAAGGGCCTGCACGGCTTCCATGCCTCGGAAATTCCTTACGTCTTCGGCACCGCCCACGGCACGCCGCCGTACTGGCCCAAGGTGGCGGACACCCCGGCCGAAGCCCGCTTTTCGGATGCGATGATGGATTACTGGACCTCCTTCGCCCGCACCGGCACGCCCAGCGCGGCCGGCCAGCCGGCGTGGCAACCTTATGACGGCGCTGCGGCCTATATGCATTTCGCCGCCACGCCGCAGCCGGAAACCCACCTGATGCCCGGCATGTATGCGCTGCACGAGGCGACGGTCTGCCGCCGCCATGCTGCCGGCACCCTGCCGTGGAACTGGAACACCGGCATCATGTCCCCGGCCCTTCCGGCCAAGACCGCGGGTTGCCCGTGATGCGGGGAGCGATGCAAGACTACGCCCTGACGCTGGACCAGTTCCTGCGCCATGCCGCCAAATGGCATCCCCGCGCCCAGGTCGTCACCGCCCGGGAGGGCGGCAGTGCCGACCGGATCGGTTATGCCGACCTGAAGACGCGCAGCCTGGCCGTGTCATCCGTGCTCGCGGGGTTCGGCATCACGGTCGGTGACTGTGTGGCCACGCTGGCTTGGAACACACAGCGCCATGTCGAGGCGTGGTACGCCATCATGGGCATGGGCGCCATTTGCCACACGCTGAACCCCCGCCTGACGGCGGAACAGCTGGCCGCCATGCTGACGCAGTCCGGAGCGCGGCTGCTGGTCGCCAGCGCCGATCTGCTGTCCCTGGCGCGCCAGATCCAGCAGGGCGTGCCAGGCCTGGAACGCATCCTGGTCATCGATGGGGACGCCGAGGGGGCGGGCTGGCCGTCCGACGGGCCGCCGGTTTCCGTGCTGGAGCCCCTCATCGCCGAAGCGGGGCATGGCGTCGCCTGGGGGGAGTTCGCAGAGACGGCGCCATCGGGCCTTTGCTTCACCTCCGGCACCACCGGTGCGCCGAAGGGGGTGATGTACACCCACCGTTCCAGCTTCCTGCACACCTTGCGGGTGTTGCAGACCGACGTCATGGCCATTTCCGGCAGCGACAGCGTGCTGGCGGTGGTGCCCATGTTCCACGCCAACGCTTGGGGCCTGCCTTTCGCAGCACCGGCCGTGGGGGCGAAGCTGGTGCTGCCCGGCCGCCATGCCGACGGCGCCAGCCTAGCCAGGCTGATCACCGCGGAAGGCGTGACCGTCGGCGTGGGCGTGCCCACCGTCTGGCTGGGCCTGGTGGAACATCTGGAGGCCGTGGGCGGCGAGTTGCCCACCTTGAAGCGCATCCTCATGGGCGGTTCCCCCCTCGCGCCCGCCCTCATGGAACGGATCGAGCGGCGCCTGGGCGTGGCCGTGCAGACCAGCTGGGGCATGACGGAGATGTCGCCCACCGGCACGGTGACGCCGGCGCACGACCCCGGGCGGTCGGCCTCCCTGGCGGGCCGGCCCGCCGTGGGCGTGGACCTGCTGTTGACCGATGCCGACGGCCGGCCGTTGCCGGAGCAGCGCGAGGTTGAAGGGCATCTGCGTGTCCGCGGCTCCGCCGTTATCGCCCGCTATTTCGGTCACGACGCGCCCGCCACCGACGCCGACGGCTGGTTCCCCACCGGCGACCTGGCGCGCATCGACGCCAATGGCAACCTCATCATCACCGGCCGGGCCAAGGATTTGATCAAGTCCGGCGGCGAATGGATCAACCCGGCGGAGATCGAGGCCATCGTCGGCGCGCTGCCCCAGGTGTCACTCGCCGCCGTCATCGGCCGGCCGGACCCGAAATGGGGCGAACGCCCCATCCTGCTGGTGGAGACCTGCGATGATATCAGCGACGAGGCGCTGCTGGCATCCCTGCGGGGCCGGGTCGCGGCCTGGTGGATACCCGACGCGGTCATCCGCTTGGACAGCATGCCCCAGGCCTCGACCGGCAAGATCGACAAAATCCGGCTGCGTGCCCAATATGGAGGCTGATTGAACGAACGGGTGGCGCGCGAGCCACCCGGGCACACGTCAGGACGGAAGATTGCGTGGTGAGTGAACAGGTGAAACCGCGTCGGCGCACGACCAAGGCCGAGCAGCGCGCCGAGATGATGGAGCAGATCCTCGATGAGGCCGAGTATCTTTTCTCCAAGCATGGGCTCTACGGCGTCACGTTGAAGGATGTGGCCAAGCGCGTCGGCGTCCATCACACGCTGTTGAACTACTACTTCGAAGACAAGAAGAAGTTGTTCGACGCGGTCTTCGCCCGGCGCGCGGAGGTCACCAGCACCCGACGCATGAAGGCGCTGGACGAATACGACGCGGCCACCGGCGGCAAGCCCACGGTGGAGGGGGCGCTACACGCCTTCCTCGACACCGACCTGGACCTGTACATCAAGGGGGGGGAGGGCTGGAAGAACTACGCCGCCCTGGGGGCGCAGGTGGCGAACACGCCGGAATGGGGGGCGGAGCTGATGGACCAGCACTTCGACCCTGTCGTGCTGCGCCTGATCGGTCTGTTGAAGAAGGCGCTGCCGGACAGTCCGGAGGAGGACATCTTCTGGGGCTATCACTTCGTCACCGGCGCCCTGTTGCTGACGCTGGCGCGCACGGGGCGCATCGACAAGCTGTCGGGGGGCCTGTGCAAGTCTGACGATTTTGCGGCGGTCAAGGCGCGCATGGCCTCGTTCATGGCCGCCGGCTTCCTGGAGGTCTGCAGGCAGCGGCGGCAGGAGCCCTGAGTTTGGGCGCGTTTAAGCAGACCGCCCATCATTTATTCACTCACGGGAGAGTCAAAGTAAAATGTCAAGACTGGAGAACGAAATGGCGAAGGGGGAACGCATGTCGCTGGAGGGTCGGGTTGCCATCATCACCGGAGCCGGTGGCGGCCTGGGGCGCGCCCATGCCCTATACCTGGCGGGGCAGGGCGCGCGGGTGGTCGTGAATGACCTGGCACAGGCCGCCGCCGACACGGTGGCAGCGGAGATTGCCGCGCAGGGGGGGCAGGCCATCGCCGTCGCCGCGTCGGTGACGGACGAGGCGGGGGTGGCGGCCATGGTGGCGCGGGTCATGGATACGTGGGGCCGCATCGACATCCTGGTGAACAATGCCGGCATCCTGCGCGACAAGAGCTTCGCCAAGATGAACCTGGATGATTTCCGCCTTGTGGTGGACGTGCACCTGACCGGGGCGTTCATCTGCGCCAAGGCGGTGTGGGATATCATGCGGGTGCAGCGCTATGGCCGCATCGTCATGACCACGTCGTCATCCGGCCTGTATGGCAATTTCGGCCAGGCCAACTACGGCGCGGCCAAGATGGCGCTGGTGGGGCTGATGCAGACCCTGGCCATCGAGGGTGAGAAATACGGCATCCGGGTCAATTGCCTGGCCCCGACGGCGGCGACGCAGATGACCCACGGCGTGCTGTCGGAGAACAGCCTGGATCTGCTGGCGCCCAGCCTGGTCAGCCCCGGCCTTCTGGCGCTGACGGGCGAGAACGCGCCCACCCGCGCGATCCTCTGCGCGGGGGCCGGCCATTTCGCCACGGCCAGCATCACCCTGACGGCTGGCCGCTACATCGGGGCGGGCGCCGGCGCGGGCGAGAAGGTGGTCGCCAATTGGGACGGCATCTCCGACCGTAGCGACGAGATCGTGCCGGCCTATGGTTTCACCCAGGCGGAACGGGAACTGGCCAACGCCGGCATGGGCGGCGACCGGGTGATGGCGGTGCCGCGCTAGGTGCTTATGCGCCATTCACGCCGGCAGGCCGTTTCGGATGATGTCGGCGCCGATATTGAGGTGATCGGCCAGCGGCCGATCATCGCGATAACGGCCGACGCAGGCGCGCACATGGTCGTGGATGGCGGCGGTACCGGGCGCGCGGTCCGCCGGATCAACCGCCAGGTCGTGCGCCTCGGTCGCCGCCAGCAGTTCAATTCCCAGGATGTATTCGGTGTTGTCGATGACGGCCAGCAGTTTGGTGGCCGCCGCCGTGGGATGGGCCAGGTAATCCTCCTGCAGCGCGGAGTTGATGCCGCCGTCGAGACTGGCGGGCGCGCACAGGCGGCGGTTGTCCGCCACCAGCGCGGACGCGGTGTACTGCGCGATCATGAAGCCGGTGGTGGCGCCGGGATCGCTGGCCAGGAAAGGCGGAAGGCCGCTGACCAGCGGATTGACCAGCCGGTCGGTATGACGTTCGGAAATGGCCCCCAGGTGCGCGATGGCGATGGCCAGCGAGTCCAGGGCGATGGCCAGCGCGGGCGCCACCGCGTGCGCCTCGGACTCGACGACCGGCGCCGCCGGCGTGCCGGAGACGATGGGGTTGTCCGTGACGGATTGCAGTTCCCGGTCAATGACGGCGCAGGCGCCGTCGAAGGCGTCCCGGGCGGCACCATGCACATGCGGCACGGCCCGCAGGCTGAGCGCGTCCTGCAGGCGGGTGCCCGCGGCGCGCTCCAGGCGGCGGCTGCCCGCCAGGTAATTCCGGAGGGCGGCGCCGGTGCGGTGCAGGCCGTTCGACATCCGTATCTGCAGCACCTGGGCCTCATACGCCGACATCTGGGCGCCCAGCGCCTCCAGCGTCAGCGCCGCCACGGCGTCCGCCGCGGCCAGCAGCCGCTCGATCCGCGACAACGCGTATCCGCCCAGGCCGGTGGCGCAGGGCGAGCCGTTCACCAGGCTCAGCCCTTCCTTGGAATCAAGCACCAGGGGGGACATGCCGATGGCGTCCAGCGCCTCCCGCCCCGACAGGCGGCGTCCGTCCATATAGGCCGAGCCGGCGCCGATGAGGACCAGGCCGATATGGGCCATGTGGGTCAGATAGCCCACCGACCCGCGTGACGGCACCTCCGGTATGCAGCCCCGGGCCAGCAGCGTCAGCAGGCCCTGCACCAGGTCGGGCCGCACACCGGAGCGGCCATGCGCGAAATTGTTGATCTGGGCGGCGATGATGCCCCGCACGGCGGCCGTCTCCAGGGGCTGCCCCATGCCGCAGGCATGGCTCATGACCAGGTTGCGGGACAGGTCACGCTGTTTGGCGCGATCCACCACCGTGCTCACCAGCGCGCCCACCCCCGTGTTCACGCCATAAGCCCGGATGCCCTGCGCCACAATGGCCTCGACCACGGCATGGGCGTTCCCGATGCGGGCCCAGGCGTCTGGGGACAGCACCAGTTCGCGGCCCCGGGCGACGGCGCTGAGGTCGCGCCAGGTCAGGGGACCATTCAGCAGGACGGATGGCGTCATTGTTTGCTCCTCGGGTCCATAAGTCGCAAGATTCATGCGGCGGACAGCGCGATCTGGCAATTATGTATAGACTAAATCGAAGCGGGAATGTATAGACAATATGTGTGAACAGGCGACATCGGCAACGGAACCGGGCCCAGCTGGGACAAATGGGCCATCCCAGACGAAGCAGGAGTTGGCATCCCATGTCGGACCTTGCATATCCCCCCCATCCCGGTCCGCAGGCGAGGGCCGCATGAACGGCGCTACGCCGCCCCTAGTTTCCATCGATACGGCCCTGGACCGTGCGGCCGCGCTGGTCGATCGCGCCCCGGCCCTGGCCATCGCGCAGGTCGCGGAAGTGCTCGATGCGGCGCCTGGCCACCCGCGCGCGCGGCTGATCCAGGGCCGCGCCCTCAGGCTGGCGGGGGACATCCAGGCGGCGGCGGAGGTTCTCCGTCAATTGGCCGCGGCGGAGCCGAGATCGGCCGCCACGGCCCTGGAACTGGGCCTGACGCTGCGCGACCTGGGCCAGCTTCCGGATGCCCTGACTGAAATGCGCCGCGCCGGCGCGCTTAGCCCCGACCTGGCCGCCGCCTGGCGGGCGCTGGCCGACACGCTGGCTCTCGCCGGTGAGCATGAGGAGGCGGAGCGGGCCCACCTGGCCGGCGTGAAGGCCTCCACCCGCGATCCCGTCCTGGCCCAGGCCGCCATGGCCATGATCGAGGGCCGGTTGAACGTGGCGGAGCGGGCACTGCGGGACCGGTTGCGCGCCCATCCCACCGACGTGGCGGCCATCCGCATGATGGCGGAGCTGGCCGTGCGCCTGGGCCGGTACGATGATGCCATCACCCTGCTGCGGCGCGCGCTGGAATTGGCGCCCGCCTTCACCGCGGCCCGCGAGTTGCTGGCCCGCACGCTGCAACGGCACAACCGGCCGGCCGAGGCCCTTGCCGAGGTGGAGCATCTGCTGGCGGCCGAGCCGGACAATCCGTCGGTGCTGATGCTCAAGGCCTCGCTGCTGGTCCGCATCGGCGACCAGGACGCCGCCGCCGCCGTGTACGCCCACGTCCTGGCCCGCCATCCTCAGCAGGCCAAGGGCTGGATGAGCTACGGCCATGTCCTGAAGGCGATCGGCCGGGTGGACGACGCCATCGCCGCTTATCGCACCGCCCTTGAGCAACAGCCCACGCTGGGCGAGGCGTGGTGGAGCCTGGCCAATCTCAAGACCTTCCGCTTTTCCGCGGACGACACGGCGGCCATGGAACGCGGCCTGCGGGCCACGGTGGATGACGACAACCGGTTGCACCTGCATTTCGCGCTGGGCAAGGCGCTTGAAGATGCCGGAGGTGATGACGCGGCCGCCTTCCGGGCCTATGCCGAGGGCAACCGGCTGCGCCGGGCCCAGCTCAACTACGACCCGGATGAGACCCATGACCAATGCGCCCGCATCGCCGCCATGGTCGACAGGGGATTCCTGGCCCGGGCGCGTGGCGGCTGCCAGGCGCCCGACCCCATCTTCATCGTCGGCCTGCCCCGTTCGGGTTCCACCCTGGTGGAGCAGATCCTGGCCAGCCACAGCATGGTCGAGGGCACCAGTGAACTGCCCGACATGATGGCGATCGCCGCGCGGCTCGCGTCCCCCGGCAAAGGGGCCGCTGCCGGGCGGTATCCGGAATGTCTGGATGATCTTCCCTCCGAAGCCTTGGAGGCGTTGGGCGCCGAATACATCGCGCGGACGCGGGTGCACCGGCACGAGGCCAAGCCTTTCTTCATCGACAAGATGCCTAACAACTGGATGCACGTGGCGCTGATCCGCGCCATCCTGCCCAGGGCACGGATCGTCGATGTCCGCCGGCATCCCCTGGGCGTCGGCTGGTCCGCCTACAAGCAGCATTTCGCGCGCGGCCAGGCCTTCACCTATGACCTGACGGAACTGGGGCGTTACTACGCGGATTACGCCACGCTCATGGCCCATGTGGACCGGGCGGCCCCCGGCTGCGTGCACCGTGTCATCTATGAACGGCTGGTGGCCGATACCGAAAACGAGGTCCACGCGCTGCTGGACCATCTGGGCCTGCCGTTCGAGGACGGCTGCCTGGCCTTCTGGGACAACAGGCGCACCGTGCGTACCCCCAGTTCCGAGCAGGTGCGCCAGCCCATCTTCACCGAGGGGCTGGACCACTGGCGGCGTTTCGAGCCCTGGCTGGCGCCGCTGAAAACGGCGCTGGGCACTGTGCTGCACACCTATCCGGAAGTTGAGTTGTAGTTGCGTAAGTCAATATAAAGTAAAACAACAAAAATACCTAAGGGCGGAAGACCCACAAGAACAGGGACAGAAGCGGAACTTCATGGGAAAGGGCGATCATAATGCGAGTTAAGACCAAGCGGGCCGGCAGGCTGGTCCTGCTTCTGGCCTCCACGGCGCTGGCGCCGATATGGGGAATGCAGTCCGCCATCGCCGCCGACACCACGCCCGCCGCACCGGCGACCCCGGACTCGGCGGCGAATGAAGGCCTGATGGAAATCGTGGTGACGGCGCAGAAGCGCAGCGAGAACCTACAGAACGTGCCCATCAGCCTTCAGGCCTTGGGCACGGCCACGCTGGAACAACACCAGGTCCAGTCCTTCGACGACTACGCCAAGCAGTTGCCCAGCGTGTCTTTCCAGTCGTTCGGTCCCGGCCAGAGCCAGCTGTTCTTCCGCGGCATCTCGTCCGGTGGCGACGGCCTGCCGTTCGGCGCGCTGCCCACCAGCGGCTTCTACCTGGACGAAATCCCCGTCACCACCATCGGCTCCCTGTTGGACGTCCATATCTATGACGTCGCCCGGGTCGAGGCGCTGTCCGGGCCGCAAGGCACGCTCTACGGCGCCAGTTCCCTGTCCGGCACCTTGCGCATCATCACCAACAAGCCCGACACGTCCAAGTTCTCGGCCGGTTATGACGTCCAGGGCACCCGCTTCGACAAGGGCAGCCTGGGCGGCACCATCGAAGGCTTCGTGAACATCCCCCTCAGCGACAGGGCGGCGGTGCGCATCGTCGGCTTTGATGAGCATGACGGCGGCTACATCGACAACACCTACCACCAGCGCACCTACCAGAGCCCCCATACCCTGGACGACGGCACGGTGGTCAACAGCCCCATCACCGTGGACAACTCGAAGTTCGTCAAAAAGAACTTCAACGATGTCGACACCTATGGCGGCCGCGTCGCCCTGGGCATCGACCTGGACGACGACTGGACGGTCACGCCCCAGGTCATCGCCCAGCACCAGCGGTCCAACGGTTCCTTCCTCTACGACCCCAAGGCGGGTGACCTGCAGGTTCACGACTATGCGCCGGAACGCAACATCGACAAGTGGTACCAGGCGGCCCTGACGGTCGAGGGCAAGGTCTGGGATTGGGATGTGCTCTATTCCGGCGGCTATATGCAGCGGTCGATCGACACCCACGCCGACTACAGCTATTACACCGTCGCCTACGATGCCTACCCCAACTATGGGTATTTCACCAATTCGATGGGGAAGCAGATCGATCCCACCCAATATTATTATGGGCATCAGGATCTGACCAAGCAAAGCCACGAATTGCGCTTCAGTTCGCCCTCAACCAACCGCTGGCGGGTCACTGCCGGCCTGTTCTATCAAGAGCAGACCAACCAGTTCCAGGCGAACTATTACGCGCCGGGTTACGGGTCGTCCCAACAGGGATCGCCTGTGTATGAAGACGACATCTTCCTGACCAACGTGCACATCGTCGACCGCGACTACGCGGTGTTCAGCCAGGCCTCCTACGACATCCTGCCCAGCGTCACCCTGACCGGCGGTGTGCGCGGATTCATCGCCGACAACACGCTGACCGGCTTCTCGGGCTTCGCCAGCGACGCGGCGAAGGCCGGCTGCGTGACGCCCTTCCCGTCGCTGAACAGCTGTTCCTACCTCAACAAGAAATTCAGTGACTCGGGCGAGACCCACAAGCTGAACGTAACGTGGCAGATCGATCCGGATCGCATGGTCTATGCGACATATTCCACCGGCTATCGCCCTGGCGGCAACAACCGGCGGGCGGCGGTCGAGCCCTATGGATCGGATACCCTGGACAATTACGAGCTGGGCTGGAAGACATCCTGGTTCGATCAGAAGCTGCGCTTCAACGGCGCCGTCTATTACGAGGAATGGAACAACCTGCAGTACGCCCTGGTGGCGCTCAACTCCGGCAGCGTGACCAACATCTACAATGCCGGCGACGCCCGGGTGTACGGCGTCGAGACGGACATCACCTGGGCCGTCACCCGCAGCCTGACCCTGTCGGCATCGGGCGCCTTCAACGATGCCCGCTTGGCGACCGACTTCTGCGCCATCGGCGCCAACAGCAACCCGGACTGCGCCTCCGGCATCATCGCGGCGCCGAAGGGCACGCGGTTGCCGGTACAGCCCCGGATCAAATTCAACACGACGGCCCGCTATGAATTCCTGCTGGGGGAGGTGGACAGCTTCGTCCAGGGAAGTGTGAACCACCAGACCAGCACGCGCAGCTTCCTGGGAACCACGGCGAATGACCTGGTCGGCGACAGTCCCGGCTTCACCACCGTGGACATCTCCATGGGCGGCAAGATCGGCAACACCAGTGCCGAGTTCTATGTCCAGAACCTGTTCGACGAACGCGGGGGGCTGACCCGGAACACCTTCTCCGCCCCCGAAATCTCCGGCCAGTACGCGCGCATCTATCCGACGAAGCCGCGACTGTTCGGCGTCAAGTTCGGTCAGAAGTTCTGATGTCCCGTCCGGCCTGCGGCCCCGAAGGGCCGCAGGCCGTCACGGACGGCTGCTGCCGAACCGGGCGACCAGATGATAGGCCGTGCCCAGGAAATACTGACGCACGGCCGTGATCCGTTCCGAACTGCGCCAGGTCTGCCGTTCCACCAGCAGGCAGGCCGTGCCGGCCGGCGTCTTGAGAAGACGCGCGATCTCCGCATCCGCGGGAACGGCGGAGATGCGGGTTTCCGCCTCCGTCCACGGCACATGCCGCAGCAGCCAGGTTCCGGGCGGTTCCTTCTCAAGGTCCGCCTCGGCGATTGCCGGTACGGCGGCCAGGCTGACCAGGCGGCGTTCCACCGCGAGGGGCGCGCCGTCGGCGAAATGCAGGCCGTCCAGCTGCAGCAGCCGGCGACCGCCGGCCAGCAACTCTTCCTCGGCGTTTCCCCGGGCGGCGGCCCGCAGCTTCCGCACCAGCAGCTGATAGCCGTAGACATGGCCGCGTTTGGCCACCTCGACCGGCAGGTCGGGGACGTCCAGGATCATGGAATGGGCATGCGGGCGGCCCACGAAGGAGCCGGCGCCCTTGCGCCGTTCGATAAGGCCCGCCGCGGCCAAGGCGGACAGCGCCTTGTTGACCGTCATGCGCGAGCATTGATAGGTCTGCATCAGCTCATGCTCGACGGGGAGCCGGTCTTCCGGTGCCAGCTTCCCCGACAGGATGGCCGACTCTATGTCCGTTCGAATGCGCTCATGCAGGGAAAGCGTCACTGGGTCAATCTTTCGAGGACTTGGCGGTAACGGGTGACAATGGCGTCCCGCCGCTGGTGCCGGCCAGTATTAACCACCTGCTTGCCCCGGCGCCAGACCCCGTCAATGGCCGCGCGGCCGGCCGCGAAGATCAAGGCGTCCAGCAGCGCCGGGCCCCGGCGGCCGTGCAGCGACGGGTGCTGGGTGTCGATGCTGACCAGGTCCGCCGCATGGCCAACCGCGATGGCGCACGGCGCGCCCAGGGCGGCGGCGCCCCCCGCCAGCGCGCCCTCCACCAGATCCTGGCCCGTCGACCGTCCCGGCGCCTGCGCGATCACGTTGCGGCTGCGGCCCGCCAGGCGCTGGCCGTATTCCAACAGCCGCAGTTCCTCGGTCGCGTCGATCAGGACGTTGGAGTCCGATCCGACGCCGAACCGGCCGCCGGCGGACAGGTAGGCGGTGGCCGGGAAGATGCCGTCGCCCAGGTTGGCCTCTGTGATGGGGCAGAGACCGACCACCGCGCCGCTGGCCGCCATGTCCGCGACCTCCGCCGGCGTCACGTGGGTGGCATGCACCAGGCACCAGCGGGCGTCCACCGGCGCATTGGCCAGCAGCCATTCCACCGGCCGGGCCCCGCCCCAGGCCACGCAGTCCTCGACCTCCTTCACCTGCTCGGCGATATGGATGTGCACGGGGGCGGCGCCGGCCAGGCCGGCCACCTGGGTCAATTCCTCAGGCGTCACCGCGCGCAGGCTGTGCGGCGCCACGCCGACGACCGCGTCGGGCAGGGCCCGCGCCTTGGTCCGCGCCGCGTCCAGCAGGCGGGCGAAGCCGTCCAGGTCATGCAGGAAGCGGCGCTGCCCATGCCCTGGTGCCGCCCCGCCGAAACCTGAATGCGCATAGAACACCGGCAGGTGGGTCAGGGCGATGCCGGTCTCGTCCGCCGCCGCGACGATGGCGGCGCTCATCTCCGCCGGGTCGGCGAACCGGCCGCCGTCCCGATCATGATGAAGGTAATGGAACTCCCCAACGCGGGTGAACCCGGCCTCCAGCATTTCCATATAGGCCAAGGCCGCGATGGCGTGCAGGTCGTCGGGTGAAAGGCGATCGACGAAGCGGTACATGACGTCGCGCCAGGTCCAGAAGCTGTCGCCCGCCGGCCCCCGCACCTCCGCCAAGCCGGCCATGCCGCGCTGAAAGGCGTGGCTGTGCAGGTTGGGCAGGCCGGGCAGGGCCACCGGCCGCCGCTCGTCACCGGCCTGGGGCGCCGCGTTCCATTCCAGGGTGGCGATGACGCCATCCCGGACCGTCAGCCGCACATTGTCCGCCCAACCCTGGGGAAGCAGGGCCTGCTGGAAGTGGAAAGCCCCGTCCGAACCGCCGTCAGTGCCCATGGTGCATTCTCCTGTTGCGCCATATGTCTATACATTCTAAGGTGCGAACGCAACCATTGAGGCGGACTTGGGATCCGCCAGGAGAACGGGCATGCGTTGCGACAAGCTGTGGACGAACGCCCATTTGGCGACGCTTGCCGGGGCTGAGCATGGGCTGGGGATCGTTCGCGATGGCGTCGTCGCCATGCGTGACGGCCTGATCGTCTACGCCGGTCCCGCTGCCGACGCGCCCGGTTTCGACGCCGGTGTGGTGATGGATTGCGCCGGCCGTTGGATCACCCCGGGCTTGATCGATTGTCACACGCACCTGGTCCATGGCGGAAGCCGGGCGCATGAGTTCGAACTGCGGCTGGCCGGCGCCTCTTACGAGGAGATCGCCCGGGCCGGCGGCGGCATCCTTTCCACCATGCGCGCTACGCGCGACGCCGACGTGGCGGCGCTGACGGCCGGCGCGTTGCCCCGGCTGGACGCTCTGATGGCGGAAGGGGCCACGACGGTGGAGATCAAGTCCGGATACGGGCTGAACCTGGAGGCTGAGCTGCGCATGCTGCGCGCCGCGCGCCGGCTGGGGCAGGCGCGGCCGGTCCGGATCACCACCACCTTCCTGGGCGCCCACGCGCTGCCGCCGGAATTCAGCGGCGACGCCGACCGCTATGTCGACTTCCTGTGCGACACCGTGCTGCCGGCGGCGGCGGGGGAGGGGCTGGCCGATGCCGTTGACGCCTTCTGCGAAGGCATCGGCTTCACGCCGGATCAGACGGCGCGGATGTTCGCCGCCGCTGCCGCCCATGGCCTGCCGGTCAAACTGCATGCCGACCAGTTGTCCAACCTGTACGGCGCCGCTCTGGCGGCCCGGCATGGCGCCCTGTCGGCCGACCATCTGGAACACACGGACGCCGATGGTGTCGCGGCGATGGCCGCGGCCGGCACCGTGGCGACGTTGCTGCCCGGCGCCTTTTATTTCGTGCGGGAAACAAAGCTGCCGCCGGTGGATGCCTTCCGGGCGGCCGGCGTGCCCATGGCCCTGGCCACGGACTGCAACCCGGGCACGTCGCCCCTGACCTCGCTGCTGCTGGTCATGAACATGGGCGCCACCCTGTTCCGCATGACGGTGGATGAATGCATCGCCGGTGTCACCCGCAACGCCGCCCGCGCCTTGGGGTTGCACCAAGAGATCGGCACGCTGGAGGCGGGCAAGTCCTGCGACCTGGCGATCTGGGATATCGAGCGGCCGGCGGATCTGGTCTACCGCATGGGGTTCAACCCCCTGCACGCGCGTGTCTGGCGGGGCAATTGAGATGGCGGACTGGTGAGATGACGGACTGGCTGGAAATCCGCCGCGGCGACGCGCCCCTGGTCGTGACCTTCCCCCACACCGGCACCGACATACCGGATGGGCTGCTGGGCCGCTTCGCGTCGCCCTGGCTGGCGCGCAAGGACGCCGATTGGTGGATAGACCGGCTGTACGCCTTCGCGGCGGACATGGGCGCGACCACCATCCGGACGCGGCTGTCGCGCAGCGTCATCGACGTCAACCGTGACCCCTCCGGCGCGTCGCTCTATCCGGGCCAGGCGACAACCGACCTCTGCCCCCTCACCACCTTCGACGGTGAGCCGCTTTACGCCGGGGCCACGCCCGATGCCACCGAGATCGCCGCGCGGCGCACGGCCTATTTCGATCCCTATCACGACGCCATCCGGGCGGAGCTGGCGCGGCTGCGGCGGAACCATGGCGCCGTCGTCCTGTATGACGCCCATTCCATCCGCAGCGTCATCCCCCGTCTGTTCGACGGCCCCCTGCCGCAGTTCAACATTGGCACCAACGGCGGCGCCACCTGCGACGGGGCGCTGGCGACCGCCATCCACGACCGCTGTGCCGCCAGCGGCCATAGCCATGTGCTGAACGGCCGGTTCAAAGGCGGTTGGACGACGCGCCACTATGGCCGCCCCGCCGAGAGCATCCACGCCATTCAGATGGAACTGGCCATCCGGGGCTATCTCGCCGAGCCGGACGAGCCTGGCCCCGACACCTGGCCGCCCCCTTTCGACCCCGCTTACGCGAGGCCTCTCGTCACGGTCCTGACCGGTATCCTGGACGACTGCCTCGCCTTCGCCACCAGCCTGGGAAGGACCCTATGAGCCGCATCGACAACACCCGCGTCATCCGCCCCGCCACCGGCACGGAACGCACCGCCAAAAGCTGGCTGACCGAGGCGGCGCTGCGCATGCTGATGAACAACCTGCACCCCGACGTGGCGGAGCGCCCGGAGGAGCTGGTGGTCTACGGTGGCATCGGCCGCGCCGCCCGGGACTGGCAGAGCTACGACCGGATCGTCGAAACGCTGACGCGGCTGGAGGCGGACCAGACCCTGCTGGTCCAGTCCGGCAAGCCGGTGGGCGTCTTCCGTACCCATCCCGACGCCCCGCGCGTGCTGATCGCCAACAGCAACCTGGTTCCCAAATGGGCGAATTGGGAGCATTTCCATGAGCTGGACCGCAAGGGCCTGGCCATGTACGGGCAGATGACGGCCGGATCCTGGATCTACATCGGGTCCCAAGGCATCGTCCAGGGCACCTATGAAACCTTCGTGGAAATGGGCCGCCAGCATTACGGTGGCGACCTCTCGGGCCGCTGGCTGCTGACCGCCGGCCTGGGCGGGATGGGCGGGGCGCAGCCGCTGGCCGCCGTCATGGCCGGCGCGTCGTGCCTGGCCATCGAATGCCAGCGCAGCCGTATTGAGATGCGCCTGCGCACCGGTTACCTGGACCACGCCGCCGAGACCATCGATGAGGCGATGGCGATCATCGAGCGGGCGTGCGCTGAGAAAAAGGCGGTCTCCGTCGGCTTGCTGGGCAACGCTGCCGAACTGCTGCCGGAATTGTTCCGGCGGGGCATCCGCCCGGATTTGCTGACCGACCAGACCTCCGCCCACGATCCCGTCAACGGCTATCTGCCGGCGGGCTGGACGGTGGCCGAGTGGGTCGAGCGGCGGGAACGGGAACCGCAGGCGGTGGCCGCCGCCGCCCGCGCCAGCATGGCGGTCCACGTCCAGGCCATGCTGGACTTCCAGGCGGCGGGGGTGCCCACCGTCGATTACGGCAACAACATCCGCCAGGTGGCGAAGGACGAAGGCGTGGCCAACGCCTTCGACTTCCCCGGTTTCGTGCCCGCCTACATCCGCCCCCTGTTCTGCCGTGGCGTCGGCCCGTTCCGCTGGGCCGCCCTGTCGGGCGATCCCGAGGACATCTACAAGACCGACGCCAAGGTGAAGGAGCTGATGCCGGACAACCCGCACCTGCACCGCTGGCTGGATATGGCGCGGGAAAAGATCCGCTTCCAGGGCCTGCCCGCCCGCATCTGCTGGGTGGGGCTGGGCGACCGGCACCGGCTGGGCCTGGCGTTCAACGAGATGGTGGCCAAGAGCGAGCTGAAGGCGCCGGTCGTCATCGGCCGCGACCACCTGGACAGCGGCAGCGTCGCCAGCCCCAACCGCGAGACGGAGGCGATGAAGGACGGGACCGACGCCGTGTCCGACTGGCCCCTGCTGAACGCCTTGCTGAACACCGCCTCCGGCGCCACCTGGGTGTCGCTGCACCACGGCGGCGGCGTGGGCATGGGCTATTCGCAGCACAGCGGCATGGTCATCGTCGCCGACGGCACGCCCGAGGCGGCCAAGCGCCTGGAACGCGTGCTGTGGAACGACCCGGCCACCGGCGTCATGCGGCACGCCGACGCCGGCTACGACATCGCCCAGGACTGCGCCCGCGCCATGGGCCTCGACCTGCCCGGCATCCTGGGATGAGCGGTGTCAGGCCGCTGCCGGCGGCGCAACGGACCGCGAGCCCGTGGAAGAACGGCGGCGGCGTGACCCGCGAGGTCGCCCGCCAGGATGACGGCGCCGGCGATTTCCTCTGGCGCGTCAGCATCGCGGAGGTGCGGCAGGCGGGACCGTTTTCCCACTTCGCCGACACCGACCGCATGCTGGCCGTCCTGGAGGGCCGCCTGCTGCTGGACTTCGGCGGCGGCGTGGCCCCGGTGGTGGTGACGCCGGAGACGGCGGCCCACCCCTTCCCCGGCGACGTGCCGGTGTCGGGAACGCCGGACGGCGGGCCGGTGGTGGACCTGAACCTCATGGTTCGCCACGGCCGGGCGCGCGGCGCGCAGCGCAGGCTGCCCGCCGGGACCGCCACCCTGCCGCTGGCCCCGGCCGCGACCCACCTGTTGGTCGCGACCGGCGCCGCGCAGGTGACGCACGGCGGCGGCACCCACACGCTGGGCCCGCTGGACGCCCTGCTGTTCCACGCTGGGGCGGGGGCGTCCGTCACGGTGCAGGCGATGGCGGCGTGCTGGTTGGTGGAGATCGTCCCGTTGACGGAGCGGCTATGAGCAAAACCCTGCGCGGCGCCGTTCTCGGGCTCGCAATCCTGCTGTCCCTTCAGGCAGCGCGGGCGGCCGATGTTCCCGCCCAGCAAGCTCGCCGGACCGTCGTCATCGGGACGGAGGGGGCGTTCCCGCCCTGGAACATGACCCGGCCCGACGGCAGCCTGATCGGCTTCGAGCCAGACCTGCTGCAGGTGCTTTGCCAACGGGCCAACCTGCAATGCCAACTGGTGGCCCAGGACTGGGACGGCATGATCGGCGCCTTGCAGGCCCATAAGATCGACGTTATCGCCGACGCGTTGCAGATCACGCCGGCGCGCAAGGCCGTGCTGGCCTTCTCCCTGCCGTACGCCATCACCACCGGGGTCTTCGTCACCCAGAAGGACAGCCCCTTGGCCCGCATGGCCAACCGCGGCTTGGTGCTGGATCTTGATGCCAGCCCGGCCCCGGAGCGCCAGGCCCAAGCGCTGGCGGCCCTGCGCGAGGAGCTGCGCGGCAAGACCCTGGGCGTCGCCATCTCCAGCACCTACGACGCTTTCCTGGACAAGTACCTGGCGGGCGTCATCACCATCAAATCCTACCGCACCATGGGGGAACGGGACCTGGACCTGTTAAGCGGCCGTATCGACCTCACGCTGGATGACACCACGTATCTGCGGCCGCTGCTGGCGGCACCCGACGCGCAGGACCTGGTGCTGGTCGGGCCTGAACTGATCGGCGGCGAGCTTGGCGCCGGCGAGGGCTTCGGCCTGCGCCAGGACGACACCGCCTTGGCGGAACGCCTGAACGCCGCGATCCGCTCCGCCGTCGCCGACGGCACGGTGAAGCGGCTGAGCCTGAAATGGTTCAAGGCTGACGCAACACCCGACCTGGGACCCGATCCCACTTCAACACCCTCCGGAACCCCCAAGCCATGATGGACGATCTCGCGATCCTCGGCTTCGGGCCGGACGGCTGGGCGCCCTTGCTGCTGAAGGGCTGCCTGCTCACCCTGGCGGTGTCCGCCGCCTCCATGGCCATCGGCACGGTGCTAGGCATCCTGCTGGCCTGGGCGCGGCTGAAGGGGCCGCGCTGGCTGCGGCGCGCGGCGTTGGTCTATGGCGTGATCCTGCGCGGAGTGCCGGAGCTGTTGGTCATCCTGCTGCTGTATTTCGGCCTGCCTTCCCTGATCCTGTCGCTGTCGGAGACCTTCGGCTGGGAGGCGCCGGGCCTGCCGCCCCCCTTCCTGATCGGCAGCGTGTCGGTCGGCCTGGTGTCGGCGGCCTATCAGGCCGAGATTTTCCGGGGCGGGGTCGGCGCCATTCCCAGGGGCCAGTTCGAGGCGGCGCGGGCCATGGGCTTCAGTGACCTTATGTGCTTCCACCGCATCGTCCTGCCGCAGGTGGCGCGCGTCGTCCTGCCCGCGCTGGGCAATGTCTGGCAGTTCAACCTGAAAGACAGCGCCCTGATCGCCGTCACAGGGCTGAGCGAGCTGATGCGCACCAGCCTGGTGGCCGCCGGATCGACCCGGCACCCCTTCCTGTTCTTCGGCGTGGCCATGGCGCTTTACCTGGTGCTCACCACCCTTTCCAGCACGGCCTTCCACTACGGCGGCCGCTATTCCAACCGGTGGGACAGGGGCTGACCGCGATGGGGGAACACCTGACGTTCATCGGGTCGGTCACCGCGCAGCTGGTGCGCGCCGTGCCCGTGACCCTGCTGATCCTGGCGGTCTCCGGCGTTTGCGCCACGGTGCTGGCCACCGGCCTCACGGCGATGTCGGTGGCGCGGTCGCCGCTGCCGCGCCTGGTCCAGCGGACCTGGACCTTCCTGTTCCGGGGCACGCCGCTGATCCTGCAGATTTTCATGATCTATTATGGGTTCGCCATGGTCCCCTGGATACGCCACGGCATCCTCTGGGCGGCGTTCCGGGACCCGGTTTTCTGCACCTGCCTGGCCATGACCTGCTGTTGCTCCGCCTATATCGCCGAGATCTTCCGCGGGGCCTTGGCCGCCGTGCCGCGTGGGGAGATCGAGGCCGGCCGCGCCTGCGGCATGACCGGGTTCATGCTGCTGCGGCGGGTGATCGCGCCGTCGCTCATCCGCATCGCGCTGCCCAGCTATTCCAATGAAATCATCATGATGACCAAGTCGACCTCGCTGGCCAGCACCATCACGGTTCTGGACATCACCGGCGTGGCGCAACAGGTCATCGCCCACAGCTACCGCACCCTGGAGGTGTTCTGCGCGGCGGCGGCGCTGTACCTGCTGATCAACGCGACGCTGTCGACCCTGCTGACGGCGCTGGAGCGCCGGCTGGACGTCGATCGCGCCCCCACCCCGCTCGCGCCCATACCGCCCACCCTGGAGCCGCTGTCATGACCGTGCCACCCCCTGTCCTGACCGCCACCAACATCCGCAAATCCTTCGGCGACAGGGAAGTACTGGCCGGCGTCTCGCTGGAGGCGCGGGAGGGGGAGGTCATCTCCATCCTGGGGGGCAGCGGCTCGGGCAAAAGCACTTTTCTGCGCTGCCTCAATCTGCTGGAGGTTCCCGACGAGGGGCAGATCGCCATCGGCGATGTGCAGGCGCCCCTGGCGCGCAACCGTCACGGCCGCCTGGAGGTTTCCGACAGCCGAGCCGCCGCCCGCCTGCGGACCCAGACGGCCATGGTCTTCCAAGGCTTCAATCTCTGGCCCCACCTCACGGTGCTTCAGAACGTCATGGAGGCGCCCTTGCGCGTCCATCGCCGTGACCGGGAGGAGGTTTTGGCCACCGCGCGGTCGCTGCTGGAACGGGTGGGCATGGCCGGCTTTCACGCCGCCTATCCCAAGCGGCTTTCCGGCGGCCAGCAGCAGCGGGTGGCCATCGCCCGGGCCCTGGCGACGAACCCGAAGCTGGTCCTGTTCGATGAGCCGACCTCCGCCCTCGATCCGGAACGGGTGCGCGAGGTCCTGGCCCTGATGCGATCCCTGGCGGATGAGGGGCGGACCATGATCGTCGTGACCCACGAAATGGCGTTCGCGCGCGATGTGTCCAGCCGGGTGGTGCACTTGATGAACGGGCGCGTCGAGTCCAGCGGCCCGCCGGCCCATATGTTCGGGGCCGACGCGTCCCCGGCGTTTCGCGCCTTCCTGTCCCCCGCGGCCCTTTGACAAGGCCATGCCTTCCGGCGGTGGCTTCAGTCGCCAATCCAGGAAATGTGGGCTGGATTACGGGGCGGTTTTGGCGGGGCGCCATCCCTGGGATGGCCGATGATGATGGGCGCCACGACCGGCATGGTCGGCGGCAGGGCCAAGGCGTCCTTGCCATCGGCGCTGTTCAGCCAGGCGTGCGACAAGCCGATCCAGCAGGTCGCCAGGCCATGGCCATGGGCCGCGAGCATGAGGTTCTCCGCCGCCAGGCAGCAGTCCTGCTGGGCCATGGCGTCCGGCACCGTGGCACAGATCGCGATCATGGCGGGCGCATCGTAGAAGATGTTGAAGGCCGGGTCGGCAAGATGGCTTTCCATCGGCTTCAGCTCGGGCTGGTTATCCAAGGACCGCAGCAGAAAGGCTTTGGCATGGTCCGACCACAGGCGCAGCCGGGTGCGGTCCATCACCACAATGAATGACCAGGGCTGGCGGTTCATGCCGCTTGGGGCGTCCACCGCCGCCTCGATGACCGAACGGATTTGGTTCGCGGCGACGCCGGCTTCGCTGTAGGCGCGGACGGCGCGGCGGTTATGCAGGGCGTCGAAGAGATCCATGGTTCCCTCCTGTGCGGCATGACCCTTCCGATTACGGCCGGCGCGTCGGGTCCAGCGTGCGCCGATGGTTCGCACATTCCCATGGTCCGGCGCCGCACACCTTGAGATGGATCAGGCCGCCGCTGTTCACGGGTAGAGCAGGTATTTGGCGCGCAGGGCCTTGAAGGCCGTCAGGTCCGCGTCCCATCCGGCGGCGATGGCGCGGGGGTCGACGCCCGAACGGATGGCCTCAACCGTGGCCTTGGAGCCGATCAGGCCCAGTGTGTCATCCAGGGTGAACCGCTGCGGGTAGAACCGGTGGAGCGCCGCCGCCAGTTCCACACCCAACAGCGGGCTGTCCAGGGCGGTGCGATCTGTCACCGTCAGGCGCACCCCCTGGCACGTCAAGCCGGCGTAGCGGTCTCCCGTTGGGATGAAGGTCGTGGGCGCGAACTGGATGCCGGGGATGGCCCTGGCCCGCAGCACTTCAGCCAGGGCCGGTCCGTCGACCCATGGTGCGCCGACCACTTCGAATGGGGTGGCTGTCCCGCGCCCCACGCTGACGGCGCTGCCCTCGATGAGAGCCACGCCGGGATAGAGAGTGGCCTCGTTAACGGATCGGAGGTTGGGCGATGGGTTGATCCAGCGGAGGTCCGTCTGGTCGTACCAGCGGTCGCGGCGGTAGCCCTGCATGGGAATGACGGTCAGCGCCGCGCCGATATTGTTCTCGGCATTGAACAGCGAGGCCAGTTCCCCCAGGGTCATGCCATGGCGGACCGGTAAGGCGAAATAGCCGGTGAAGGACCGGCGGTCCGCGTCCAGCACCGGCCCCTGGACTGCCGTGGCGGTGATGGGGTTGGGGCGGTCCAGCACATAGACCGGAACATGGGCCACGGCCGCCGCCTCCAGGACATAGGCCATGGTGGTGGCGTAGGTGTAGAAGCGCGCGCCGGCATCCTGGATGTCGATGACGATAGCGTCCAGGCCCGCCAACGCTTCCGGTGACGGGCGGCGGCTGCTGCCGTAAAGGCTGAGGATGGGAACGCCGGTGGCTGCGTCCGTGCCCGAGGCGACCCGGCCCTCGCGGTCACCCGCCGGCCCATGTTCCGGGCTCAGCAGCAGCGCCAGGTGCACGCCCGCTGCGCGTGCCAGCAGATCGGCGGTCCTGCGGCCCTGCCGGTCCACGCCCGTCTGGTTGGTCAGCAGTGCCACTCGCTTGCCCAGCAATGGGCTGAACCCCTGGGCGGCCAGCACATCGATGCCAGTCAATACCGGGGGCGCCCAGGCGACGGCCACTACTTCGGCCAAGCGCCGCCGCAAGGGGCGTGCGTCGCCCTTTCCATCAGGATGCAGGCGGCTTGTCAGGATGATGAGGTAGCATCCGCGGCCCGGATCCACCCACAGCGATGTGCCGGTGTAGCCAGTATGTCCATAGGAACCCGGACCGAATGCGGTGTCCTGCCCACCGGCATAGGGGGAGGTCCTGTCCCAGCCCAGCCCCCTGGTTGTTCCCCCTGGCAGCACATTGGGGGCAATCATCCGGGTGACGCTGCTGGCCTTCAGCACGCGCCGTTTCCCCAGCGTGCCGCCGTTCAGCAGCATACGGGCGAAGCGGGCCAGGTCCGCCGCCGTACCGAAGGCGCCGGCATGTCCGGCCACGCCCCCCATGCGATAGGCGGTTGGGTCGCTGACTCTCCCCCATCGCAACGCCCCATCCTGAACGTCCGTCGGAGCGATGCGGGGATGCAACGCGGCGGGGGGCAGGAACCGTGTGTCCGTCATGCCCAAGGGGCGGAAGATATGCCGGGCCGCGTACCGGTCCAGCGGCAGGCCGCTGACCCGCCGCACCACCTCGCCCAGGACCAGGAAGTTGATGTCGCTGTAGCGGAAACGCTCTCCGGGGGGGCTGACCGGCGTCTCCGCCAGCAGCAGGGCCCGCGCCTCGGCGGCACCGTCCCACCGGCGGGTCCGATCCAGGTCCGCGCGCAGGCCAGATGTATGGGTCAGCAGCGCCTCAACGGTGATGGCAGCCTTGCCG
The DNA here is from genome assembly GCF_007828035.1 of Nitrospirillum amazonense. Lineage (GTDB taxonomy): Bacteria > Pseudomonadota > Alphaproteobacteria > Azospirillales > Azospirillaceae > Nitrospirillum > Nitrospirillum amazonense. Next base: position 37,472 of record NZ_VITV01000017.1, read on the forward strand.
TTGGTGGAGAAGGCCGGCCAATAGCGGGATACCGGCGCCTCCAGGTGCACCTTGCCCCGTTCCACCAATTGCATGATGGCGGTGGTGGTCACCAGCACCTTGGTCAGCGAGGCCAGGTCGAAGATGGTGTCGGCTGTCATGGGTGCGGTGTCCGGGACCACCCGGCGCAACCCCCAGGCGCCTTGGTACAGGATGCCGTCGCGGTCGCCGACCAGGATCACGGCTCCTGGGATATGGCCGGCGGTCATCTCCTCCCGGACGGCGCTCTCGATGAAGGGCGCCAGCGAGGCCATGTCCGGCCGGGCGGCGAACGCCGGTGTGATGCCCAGGGCCAGCAGGGCCAGGCCCAGGAGGAGGTGGCTGCGGAGCCACAGGGACATGCCGGTCCTCAGCGCGCGGCCTGCTGTTCCACGCCCAGGTCGCCGTAAACGTTGCGCGGGTTCCACAGCATCCATCCGTCCACCCCCACATCATCGGCCGCCTTGGTCTGCAACCGTATCTCACCACCGCCGAAGGACCGGCGATCAAAGGCGTAGTCCTTGAAGGCCTGCAGCCAGGGGCGGAACCGCTTGGGCGATATGTTCAGGCGTGACAGCGCGTTTTCCAGGGACAGGCGCACGATCTCATAAGAATGGCTGACCGGGTTGCGGTATCCGGGAATGCCGAACTGGAAGCCCGACGGGTAAAGCATGGGGGACAGGTAATCCACCTGCGGCGCCAGTTCCTCCAGACGCTGCCCGATACCGGTATCGTCCAGGTTCCAGCAGACATAGCCGAAGATATCCGCCGCGACATAGACGTTGTACGGCAGCAACCGGCCGCGCGCTTCTCCCAGGAAGCCGGCGATGGCGGCCAGCCGGTCTTTTTCCGTGGTGGGTCCGGCGAAGCGCAGACGCTGGTTGGCGTCCGGGAAGCGCACATAGTCGAACTGGATCTCGTCGAAGCCGGCCTGGGCCGCCTCGATGGCGATGCCGATGTTGTAGTCGCGAACCACCTGTTGCAGCGGGTCGGTCCAGGCGAGATGCTCCCGATCGCGAAACAGCTCGCCATTGCCGCGCTTCACCGCCAGGTCGGGCCGGCTGGCCGCCAGCAGCGGGTCCTTGAAGGTGACGATGCGGGCGATGGCATAGATTCCCTGCGCGTGAAGCGTCGCCGCCAGCTCCGCCAGGTTGGGGATGGTGGTGATTGCGCGGGCGCCGGGCACCGTCATGGCGGTCGCACTAGGGAAGGGGACCAGCCCCCTGTCCCCCTTCACGTCGATCACCAGGGCGTTTAGGCCTTTCTCCCGCATCAAGGCCAAGGCGGGATCGCGCAGTGAACTGGAGCCGATGCCGTAGACGGTGAGATAGAGCGCCTTGGGCGTAAAGGGCTCCAGGCGCAGCACGGCATCCGTAGGTGGCGATGCCGCGGGGTTGAAGGTGCCTGCCCGGTAGCCCGGGGCGCGGGCGAACACCGGGCCCGTGGTGTCGACGGTGAAGCGTCCCATCCCGTCCACCGGCACCAGCTGACCGCCGGCGACGATCGTGGCGCCGGCGATGGGCGCGCCGGTGGCGCCATCGACAATCCGCCCCGCCATGGCCGCCGCCGGATGGACCAGCGTCAGTCCCAGGCAGATGGCGAGCACGGCGCTCTTGAGGAACCGTCGGATCATCGTGGCTGGCCCTTTTTCGCGGGTGCTGGTGTCAGCAACGCGGCGAAGGCGGCGTCGCGGTCGTGGTTTGAAACCGGAATGCGGGGAATGGCGTAGAGCGGCCCCCCCGGTGCCGCCCATCCACCCTCATAAGCGAAGGCGGCGCGGTAGCCGGCGCGCTGCGCGGCGGCCTGAAGATCGGCATCGATGATTCCGAACGGCCAGGCCAGCAGGTCGACCTTGATGCCCAGGTGCTGCTCCAGCGCCGCCTTGGACCGGACCAACTGGGAGTTCACGAAGATCCGGTAATCGTCCGGCGTGCGACGGGCGCGTTCCTTGCGGAAATTGGGGTGCCAATAAGTGTGGGACTGAACGTCCACCAGGCCGGACCGGACCATCTCCGCCAGCTGTTCCCATGTCAGGGCGTAGGCGGCGTTGGAAATGGCCGAAGGGTAGATGAACAGGGTGACCGGCACATGACGGCGGCGGATGATGGGGTAGAGCTGGGTGTAGACCGAGACGTGACCGTCATCCACGGTGATGGCGGCCGCCGGGCCAGCGGTCCCGGTGGGCCACTGGCCGCCGCGCACCGCATCCACCACGCTTCGCAGGGGCATGACTTTGATGTCGTGAGCGTCCAGCCAGTCGAGCTGCCGCTCGAATACGGGCGTCGTGATGGTGGTGGGGCCGGGCGTGGTCGGATCGAAACGGTGATAGGCCAGGACCGGTGTGCCGCCTTCCCCCCGCGCGGCCGGCGCCGCCACTGCGGACACCAGGAGGAGGATCACGGGAAACAGCACTCGGCACCGCATGGCGCCCCTCCTATTCCCGGCCATCGACGGCCACGTCGAAGGTGAAGATCCCGTCCGCCGTTTCCGGACGCCGCGTCACCTCTGGATGACGCAAGGTCCGCACCGTGTCCTGGTAGCCGATGGCCCAATGCTCCCCGACGCTCAGCCGGGAGAACTCGAAATCCTTGGTGCTGCCCTGGTGGCGTTTGGCGTGATAGATCAGGTGGATGATGTTGAACACCTTGTGGTCCGCGTCGGGCTCCAGGTGGCGGGCCGCCGGCAGGTCGCGGTAGTCGGCGGGCAGGGCGGCCAGCAGGGCGGCGATGGCATGCCGCAGCCGTTGCTTGCGCCGGAATTCATCGGTCACGGCCCGGGTCCGGCTGGAATACTGTATTTCCTTCTGACGGGTCATGGCCTCGGCCAGGCTTGTCGGCATGTCGCCCCTGGCGCTCCACAGGTCCACCTGGAACGCCAGCGTGTCCTCGTGCGCATCGCCTTCCAGCACCCATTGCAGGGGCGTGTTCGACACCAATCCGCCATCCCAATAAAACTCGCCGTCGACCTCGATCGCCGGGAAACCCGGCGGCAGGGCGGCGCTGGCCATGACATGTTCAGGACCGATGGTATGGGTGGCGGTGTCGAAATAGACGAAGTTGCCGGTTTCGATGTTGACGGCGCCGACGCTGAAGCGCAGGCCGCCAGCGTTGATGCGATCGAAATCCACCAGCCGCTCCAGCGTGCGGCGAAGGGGGGCGGTGTCGTAGAAACTGGTCGCCGCCGTGCTGCCCGGCCACGACGCCCAGGGTGGGACCAGCCGGGGGGTGCACATGCCGGGCACGCCGGCTACGGTCGCTATGAGGGCGCTCAGTTGGTTGAGGGTGGATCGCGGTGCCTCGCCGTCCACTTGCGACGTCGCCAACGCTTCCAGGCAATCCAGGGCCCGGGCCGCTCCGGCCACTTCGTCCCAAAACTGCCGCAGCTTGGCCACGCGCTCCCCGGGCGGGTTGCCGGCGATCAGTGCGGCGTTGATGGCGCCGATGGACATGCCGGCTACCCAGTCGGGGTGCAACTCCGCCTCGGCCAAGGCCTCATACGCGCCGGCCTGGTAAGAGCCCAGGGCGCCGCCGCCCTGCAGAACCAGCGCGATGCGCCGGAACGGGGGACGCGCAGTGGACCGATGGGTCCGGAGCAGGGGCATGTCGGGCATGGTTCCGGTCCCGCCCGTCAAAGCCGCCCGACTTCGAATTCCTCGCAGGAGTGGCCCAGCGCCGCCAGCCCTTCCTCCAGGTAATCTCCCAGCGCCGGCATGCCCATGAGGTACGAGGCGGAATGGCGATGGTGGCGCTCGCGGGCCAAAGCCCGGACGGTGGCCCAGTCGTCATCGCCGCGCCCCAGCCAGGCCAGGGCGATCAGGTCGATCACTTCATCGTCGTTCAGGGCGTTGATGGCGGCACGAAGCTCGGCGGCCGTCGGATCGTCGGCATAATCGCCGAGGATGGAGCCCTCGCCGTCATCGGCGGGATTGGAGCCGGGATCCGGTTCCACCGGCGCCACCTTCACGTCGAATTCCCGGGCCTTCACAATGATGTAGAAGACTTTCTCAACGCTGATGTTCAACTCGACCCGCTGGGGTGTCTCGACCGTGGGCATGGTCCTCTCCCTTGTCCGGCCAATGGTGACCGGCTGCGTGCGTGCTCCTCAACGCTTAAGGGAATTGGCGGGATATATCCTTGACGTGGCTCAAGGGTGGGCTTTTTGCTTTCCAGCCGTCACGGCGCCAATCAAGAAAATCTCTTAAAGAACAGCCTTTTAACGCCCTCCGCCAGCGTGAGGTAGACCACGATGGCCCCGACCAGAAACAGATAGAAGGCGGGCGGCGGCGCGACCAGTCCGAATAGCCCGCCCAACGGCGTCAGCGGCAGCAGCGCGGCCAGCACCGCCGTGGACACGGCCAACCCGGCCAACAATGGGTGGGGCCGGCCGCGCCAGGGCGCGCGGGGTGTGCGGATGACGAAGATCACCAGCACCTGTGTCGCCAGGCTCTCGATGAACCAGCCAGTCTGGAACAGGGCCTCCTGGGCATGCAACAGGTGCAGCAGGACATAAAAGGTCAGGAAGTCGAACAGCGAGCTGACCGGGCCCAGCACCAGCATGAAGCGCAGGATCAGGGGCAGGTTCCAGTGCACCGGCCGCGTCAGCGCCTCCTCCTCCACGCGGTCGAAGGGGATGCCTGCCTCCGACGCATCATAGAGCAGGTTGTTCAGCAGAACCTGCACCGGCAGCATGGGCAGGAAGGGCAGGAACAAGGCCGCGCCGGCCATGCTGAACATGTTGCCGAAATTGGAACTGCTGCCCATCAGGACGTACTTGGTGACGTTCAGGACCGTGCGGCGCCCCTCCAGCACGGCCTCGTGCACGACGGAAAGATCCTGGTCCAACAGGATGAGGCTGGCGGCCTCCTTGGCCACGTCGGCGGCGCTGTCCACGGAAATGCCGACATCGGCGGCGTGCAGGGCGGCGGCGTCGTTGACCCCATCCCCCATGAAACCCACGACGTGCCCCGCCCGGCGGCAGGCTGACAGCACACGCTCCTTCTGCTGCGGCGTCACGCGGCAGAAGACGTTCACCTGCTTCAGCCGCGCGTGTAATGCCTCACTGGTCAGGGCCTGCAGTTCCTCGCCCGTCAACAGTCCGATGATGGGCAGGTTCAGCTGTGCGCACAGGTGCCGGGTGACCGCCTCGGTGTCGCCGGTCAGTATCTTGATGTCGACGCCGGATCGCGCGAGCGCGGTCACGGCGGCCGTGGCGCTGGCCTTGGGCGGATCCAGGAAGGCGAGATGCCCCTCGAAGACCAGGTCGTGTTCATCGGTGCGGTCGATGTGTTGGCGGTCGGGTGGCAGGGGCCTGGTGGCGACGGCCAGCACGCGGTAGCCCTCGCGGCCCAGCGACTGGAATTGGGCGTCCAACTGTGCCCGGGCTTCCTCATCCAAGAGGCGAAGCATTCCCTCCGGTCCACGCCACTGGCCGGACAGCCGCACCATGTCCTCCGGCGCACCTTTGACCACCAGCAGTTTGGTATCATGGTTTTCCGCCAGGACCGACACGCGCCGGCGCTCGAAATCGAAAGGCACCTCGTCGCACTTCCGCCAGGCGGTCATATCGACCTGGCCGTGGGCCAGAATGGCCTCGTCCATGGGGCTGTGCAGGCCGGTTTCGAACCGGCTGTTGATGTAGGCCAGCTCGAAAAGGCGGGGGGCATCGTTGCCCTCACCATCCAGCGTGCGCACCAGTTGAATGGCGGCCTGGGTCAGTGTTCCCGTCTTGTCGGTGCACAGCACATCCATGGCGCCGACATTGTGCATGGACGCCAGCCGCTTGACGATCACCCTGCGCTTGGCCAGCCGCAGGGCGCCGCGCGCCAGGGTCACCGTGACGATCATGGGCAGCAGTTCGGGCGTCAGTCCCACCGCCAGGGCCAGCGCGAACATCAGGGAATCCAGCCAGGGACGGTGGAACAGGGAATTTACCGCCAGCACGAACAGGACCAGGAAAAAGGTGAGCCGCAGGATCAGGAAGCCGAACCGGCGGACCCCGGTTTCAAAAGCCGTCGGTGGCGCCGCCGATTGCAGGCTGCGGCTCATCTGTCCGAACAGGGTGGCGCCGCCCGTTTGGCAGACGACGGCCGTGGCGCTGCCGGCGAGGACGGAGGTGCCCATGAACAGGCAGGCGGTTGCCTCCCCGGGCGCGCCGGTGAGCAGGGGCCCCTGGTCCGCACGCTTTTCCACCGGATAGGGCTCTCCCGTCAGGATGGCCTGGTTCACGAACAGGTCGCGCGCCTCCAGCAGGCGGCAGTCGGCGGGGACCAGGTCGCCGGCCGCCAGCCGGACCACGTCACCCGGCACCAGTTGCTCCAGCGGCACGGTCGTCTCATGGCCGTCGCGCCAGAGCTGCACCCGCACGGCGACGGTGCGGCGCAGGGCCTCCACCGCGGCTTCGGCCTGTCGCTCCTGGATGAAGTCCAGCACGACGCTGAGCAAGACGACGGCCAAGACGATGACGAAGCTGGAGGTGTTGCCGGTGGCTGCCGACAGGGCGCTGGCGAACAGCAGGATCAGCACCAGCGGATTGGCGAAACGGGCCAGGAAGTCCAGCCACGCGGGTCGCCGGCGACGAGCCAAAACCTGGTTGGGGCCCCATCGCCGCTGTCGTTGCTCCGCCTCCACTGTCGTGAGGCCGCCGGCATTGGCCGGCAGTGCCGCCAACAGGTCGGCCAGCGGCAAGGCCCAGATGGCAGGTGGGCGGGTGTTCAACATGGCCCCCTGCATGGCCCCACTGCGGCACCGTACGCCATCAGAGTCTCCTCCTGATGTTGTCGGCCCTGGAAGGGCCGGGAACCCTAATGGGCTAGCAAGGCCGGTATCGGTGTTTTGGTCAGAATGTCCCGGGTGACACCGCCCAACGCCCATTCCCGCAGACGGGAATGGCTGTAGGCGCCCGCCACGATCAGGCCGGCGTTCAGCAGCTCCGCCTCGTTGAACAGCCCGGCGGCGACATTGTCCCATTTGCCCAGCCGCCGGATCTCGGCGGCCACGCCATGCCGCTCCAAATAGCTGGCCAGATCGCGATCGCCGGGAACCTCCTCCGGCCCGTCGGTGGCGACCGTGGCGATGACGACCTTTTTGGCCCGGCGGAGAAACGGCATGGCCTGGGCCACCGCGTTCGCCGCTTCGCGGCTGCTTTTCCAGGCGACGAAGATGGTATCCATGGGGCGCAGCCGCAAAGGGTCTTCTTCCGGAATGACGAATACGCCGCGGCCCGATCCGAACAACGCCGCCTCCACCACGGTGCTGGCGCGGTTCGGTTTGTCGATCCGGTAAGGGGTGCGTACCACCATCAGGTCAGCCGTCTGGGCCTGGGCCATGACGACATCGCCGACATTCGCCGCGATACAGTCGAAGCGGCGCAGGTCATGGGATGCGGAGAGCTTTGCAAATCGCCGCTCCAGCGCGTGTTCGACCGACCGGCACTGTGTCCGGGTCTCATCAAGCCGCTGGGACATCAAGCTCCGGCTGATGGCGTAGTGTGAGATGCTGACCGGCGGTTCAGGCAGGAGATTGAGGTAAACGCCCCGGATGTGGGCCTGGTGCATACCCGCCAGATGGTCGGCATGGATGATCCGGCTTTCGTCGTCGGCGCTGCCGTCCAGATGAACGAGAATTTCCTTGATCATCACGCCCGCCCTCACTCCATGCGGCGGCCGGAGAGGGGTTCCCAACCGTGAATTGCAATCTGACGCAAATTGGTGGCTGGTACCTTGATTCATCTCAACCAATCCCGGCCGAGATGCGTATGAAACCTAGGCTAACCATAGGTGGGGCGCTTCCTGGCGCAATGCATAGCAAAGTAAATTAAGACGGCATTATTTTAATTTGAATAAAAAAAATTTATTAAAAATAAATGGGGTCGACCAGACTTTGTAAGTGAATTATTGGATTATTGAGCAAATTGTTTCGGTGTATGTCAAATTAATAGCATATGTTGTGTCATTTTTAAAATAAAACACAATCCACTATCACTTTTGTATTTATCTAACGTGTATGTATGCCTTTAATCATAGATCTTGATTCCCTGTGACAATAGATTGAAGCGTCTCCGATGACTTCCCGTCGACGCGTCAAAGGGAGAACTGACTGATGGGCTTCTCCAATTCACAGGAATCGCATCCCGCCGACCTGCCTGCCGCCTTGACCATCGCCGACTCCATTCGGCACCACAATCTGCCGGGTGCCTTCACAGAGCCCGTCGCTTATGCCAAGGAACAAAGCATCTTGAGTGAAGGGGAGCTGGCGACGGACATCCACATCGTCGTGTCCGGTGCGGTCCGGCTATTCAAGATGATGCCGGACGGCCGGCGTCAGATCATCGGCTTCGCGTTTCCGGGTGACATGCTCGGTCTGTCGCTGGACGATCGTTATCTGCATTCCGCCGAGGCGATCTCGCCGGTCATCCTGCGCCATATGGGCCGCCGGCAGCTGGCCGCGCTGCTGGAACGCGACCATGGGCTGCGCAAGGCTCTGCTGGCCTGGACGATGACGGAGTTGCAGATCGCCCAGGACCAGATGCTGCTGCTGGGGCGCAAAGACGCCACGGAGCGGCTCTCATCGTTCCTGCTCACCCTTCTGCAGCGGCGGAGCCATTCCACCGAAGACCGTCACCTGCCGCTGGCCATGACAAGGACGGATATCGCCGATTATCTGGGTCTGACGATGGAAACGGTGTCCCGCACCATTTCCCTGCTCAAAGGCAGGCGGCTCATCCGACCCCTGGCCGACCATTCCATTGAGCTTCTGAACGTCCCGGGCCTGCAGGACCTTGCCGCCGGCAACGCGATTACCGTCCAGCTGGACCCGCAGCGGCCTGCGAAGGCCTGACCCATCCGGTATCTGAGACCCATCCGGTATTTCAGACCTATCCGGTATTTCAGAAAGGAGGCGCGCCATGAAGGCCAGCGATCAACCGGCGGTGCCATCGCGAGGACGCCGTATTTCCGGCCGGGCCCAAAATCCCGCGTCGAATGACCCCTATCATTCCGTTGAAAAGATGCCGGACGGCACCTGTTGCCCCGATTGCGGCGCGGTTTTCAGCGAAGGCCGCTGGCATTGGGGGGAGTGCGCCGCCCTGGGGCCGGCGCAGACATGTCCGGCATGCCGGCGGATCAGGGAAGGCGCCGCCGGGGGCATACTCACCCTGAAGGGGGACTTCGTGCGGGCGAAGCAGCAGGAACTGCTCAGCCTCATCCACCATCAGGAGGAACTGGAAAAGGCCGAGCACGCCTTGAACCGCATCATGGACATCGCGGTGGATGACGATGGGATCACCGTCCGCACTACGGATCCGCGCCTGGCCTGCCGCATGGGTGACGCGCTGGAACGGGCCTATGAAGGCGCCCTGGAAATCCATCATGAGGAAGATGGGTTCTTCGCAAGGGTGGCTTGGGAACGCGCCTGACCTGGCGGTGGCCGGCGTGTCTCAGCGATCGCGCCGGTCACCCATCAACTGCAGCAGTGCCAGGAACAGGTTGATGAAATCCAGATACAGCGCCAGCGCACCCATGAGGGCCAGCTTTTCCCGCGCCGTGCTGGCGGCCCAGTGCCAGTAAAGTTCCTTGATGCGCTGGGTGTCCCAGGCCGTAAGGCCGGTGAATACGATCACCCCGCCGACGGACAGCGCAAACTGCAGCCCGGTCGAACCCAGGAACAGGTTGACCACCCCGGCGATCAGGATGCCGACCAGCCCCATCATCATGAAGGCGCCCAACCGTGTCAGGTCGCGCCCGGTCGTATAGCCCCAGAGGCTCATGGCCAGGAACATGGCTGCGGCGATGAAGAAGACGCGGGTGATGCTGGTGGCGGTGTAGACCAGGAAGACGCCGGCCAAGGACAGGCCCATGGCCACGGCGTAAACCCAGAACAAGGCGCGCGTCGCCCCCAGGCTGAGTCGCTGGAAGCCGAAGCTGAACACCAGGGCCAGGGCGAGCGGCGCCAGCAGGACCAGCCATAGCCAGGCGGAATGGGCGATGACGGCGTAAAAGCCGGACTGGATGGCCAGAAGGGCGGTGGCGCCGGTTACGGCCAGACCCAGACCCATATGGCGATAGACGGACAGCATATAGCGCCGCAGGCCGCCGCCGTCCGTCTGATCCAGGGCCATGTCCCGCCATACGAACTGTTCAGACATGTCTTCCTCCTCCACTGGTCGTCCGGGTATCGGCCATCGCCGCCCGACAGATCAGAAGTCGGTGGGCGGGTGGTCGTGCGCGCTATCGCCGACCTCACCGACCAGCACCTCGGTGGTGATCAGCAGGCCGGCGACCGACGCGGCGTCCTGCAGGGCCAGCCGCACCACCTTGACCGGATCGATGATCCCAGCCGCCATCAGGTCGGTGTATTGGCCGCGCTGGGCGTCGTAGCCGAAGTTGGGGCTGCCGGCCGCCAGCAGCCGGCCGACCACGACGGCGCCGTCCGTGCCGGCGTTTCCCGCTATGTCGCGGATGGGGCGCTCCAGCGCCCGACGGACGATGTCCACGCCCACGCGCTGGTCCTGGTTTTCCGTATCCAGGGCGGACAACGCCCGGGTGGCGTAGAGCAGGGCCACGCCCCCACCGGCCACGATGCCCTCCGCCACCGCGGCGCGGGTGGCGTGGACGGCGTCATCCACGCGGTCGTGGCGCTCCTTCACCTCCAGTTCCGTGGCGCCGCCGACGCGGATGACCGCCACGCCGCCGGACAGCTTGGCCAGCCGTTCCTTCAACTTGTCCTTGTCGTAGGTTGAGGTGGCGGTCGCCACCTGGTCGCGCAGCTGGGCGCATCGGGCCTCGATGGCCGCCTCGGCGCCGGCGCCGTCGATGATGGTCGTCTCCTTCTGGGTGACGACGACACGCCGCGCCCGGCCCAGCATGGCCAGCGTCACGCTGTCCAGATTCATGCCCAGGTCGCCGCTGATCACCTGTCCGCCGGTGACGATGGCGATGTCCTCCAGCTGCGCACGCCGGCGGTCGCCATAGCCGGGCGCCTTGACGGCCGCGACCCTCAGGCCCCCGCGCAGGCGGTTGACCACCAGGGTGGCCAGGACGTCCTGTTCCACATCCTCGGCGACAATCAGCAGGCTGCGGCCGGCCTTCATTACCTCCTCCAGCAGGGGCACCAGCTGCTGGATACCGGCCAGTCGCTTCTCATGGAGCAGGAGATAGGGCTCCTCCAACGTGCAGGTCATCTTCTCCGGGTCGGTCATGAAATAGGGGGAGATGTAGCCCTGGTCGAACTGCAGTCCCTCCACCGCGTCCAGCGCCGTGTCCAGCGATTGCGCATCCTCGATGGTGATGGCGCCCTCGCGTCCCACGCGGGCGATGGCGTCCGCCACCAGCTGGCCGATCACCCGGTCGCCGTTGGCCGAAACGGTGCCGACCTGCACGATCTCCTCCTGTGTGTCGACCGGCTTGGCCCGCTTCTTGATGTCGGCTACGGCGGCGGCGGTCGCCAAATCGATGCCGCGCTTGAGGTCCATGGGGTTCAGGCCGGCGGCGATGGCCTTCACGCCCTCATGCAGGATGGCCTGCGCCAGGACGGTGGCGGTGGTCGTGCCGTCGCCCACCTCGTCCCCCGTCTTGGCCGCGACCTCGCGCACCATCTCCGCCCCCATGTTCTCGAACACGCCGGGCAGGGTGATGGCCCGGGCCACGGTCACGCCGTCGTTGGTCACCCTGGCGGGGCCGAAGCCTTGCTTGATCAGGACGGTGCGGCCCTTGGGGCCCAGTGTGGCCTTGACCGCCCGGGCCAGGACGTCCGCGCCGTGCAGCAGTTGGGCGCGGGCTTCATCGCCGAAACGTAGATCGGTATGGCTCATGGCTGTTCTCCCTAGGCTGGCGTGGGGGCGGTGGGCGAGTGTCAGTCGCCCGCCACGGCCAGTTCATTGAGCACTTCCCGCGTCCCGGGCGCGGACCAGGCGGCCCAGGCCGCCGCTTCACGTTCGTAGAGGCTGTGGACGGTGCCGGTCAGGGTGACGACCCCGTCGGCGACCATGACGGCGACCTGCCCGGCATCGATCAGGGCGTTGCGTCGCAGGGCGGCCTCGATCCGCTGCTGCACATCAGCGGGACTGACGACGGCGGGCCTCAGGGTCAGGGCGTTGACCACCATGCGTACGCCCGGGATGTCACGCACCTCCGCGGCCGCGATCTCGCGCTGCCCATGGTTTTCGACCTGGCCGGTCAGCATGACGCCGCCGTTTTCCACCGAAACCTTGATGGCTTCGGCTGGAATGCCGGTTCGCCAGCTGAGGCGGGCGACGGCGGCGGTGGCGATGTCCGCGTCATCAGGCCATAGCGGGTCCGTCAGCTGGACGTGCATATCCTGGACCAGCGCGCGCACCCCGCGCACGCGGCGGACCGCTTCCGCCGCCGCATGCTTTTCCGCGAAGCTGGTGACGTGGCCCGTCAGCGTGACGACGCCATGGTCGACGGACACGCCGATGTGGGCGGGGTTCACAAACGGCTCCCAGTCCAACTCGGCCAGGATGTCCTTCTGCAACTGCTTGTCGTTCATGCCGCTTCTCCGCCGCAGTATTCCCGCGGGTCGCCGCTCAGGGTTCGACCTGGATCAGGTTGTTGACCTCGGTGACGCCGGGGGCGCCCCAGGCTGCGCGTTCCGCGATGTCATGTTCCTGCCAGCTGCGCACGCGTCCGCGCAGCGTCACCACGGGGCCGTCGGCCGTGACACTGAGGTGGTCCGCCGCCAGGTTGGCGTTGCGGCGGAAAGCGGCCTCGATCTTGTCATGGACATCGGCCAGGCTCGCCTGGCTGGACACGATAAGGTGGTTGTCCACCCGCACGATGCCGTGCAGCCGGTGCACGTTACGCTCCGCCTCCATGCGGTCGAAGAAATGCTCCACCGTGCCCTCCAGGGTCAGCACGCCGGCGGTCACGGTGATCTTCACGCGGGGGGCGACCTGGGGGCAGGACCAGTGCAGGATGTCCACGGCGCGCTTGGCGATCTCATCGTCGTGCCATTTGCGGTCGGCGGGCAGGCGGACCTCGATTTCATTGGCGACCGCGCCCACGCCCCGAACCCGCCGCGCTGCGGCGACGGCCGCCCGCTTCTCCGCCCAACTCGTCACGTGGCCGGTGAGCGTGACGACGGCGCCCTCCGCCGCCACCCCGATATGGCTGGCGTCCAGGTGGGGGTCCCAGGCCAGCTCAGCCATCACATCCAGCTGTAAGGTCTTGTCGTCGCTCATCTTTATCTCCTGTGTGAGGGGTTGCGTCCGGGGAATCACCGTGTTCCGCCACGGTCTGATGGCGAAGCCGGAGCTTGGCGGCCAAAGAGGGCACGCGCCGGAAGCCGTCCATGAAGCCGGGCGCCGGTTCCGCCAGTGTTTTCTGGGCACGGCGCAGCAGCAGGCGGGCCGCCGCCATGCGGCGCGCGGCGATGGCGGGGTCGGATTGCCGGCGCGCTGAGGCCGCGGCGGCGTAGGCCATGGTGCCCAGCCGAACCGCCATGAACAGCGGCATGACCCTGAGGCTGGCGGAATCGCCCGTCAGCTCGATGTATTGGCGCAAGGCCGCGTCCAGGAGCTGTATCAGGCCCCGCCGGCGCAAGTCGGCCAGCAGGAAGGCCAAGTCGTACAGCGTGTCGACGCAGCCGATGTCGTCGCTGAACTCGATGCCGTCGAACAGGGTGACGCGGCCCTTGTACAGGCAGATGTTCGCCAGCCGCAGGTCGCCATGGCCCCGCTTGACGAAGCCGGTGGTGCGGCGGTGCTCCAGCAAGTCGGCGACGGTGGTCAGCCTCATCTGGCACTCGTCGTGCAGCGCCATGGCCAGGGTGCAGCCCTTGAGGTCCAGGTGCTTCAGTCCCTCCTGCAGGTTGCGGGCGATGGCCCGTCGCACGCCGTCGGCGCCGCCCCAGGTGGTCGTGGTCTCGGCGATCGCGTGCAGGCTGGCCAGCTCCGCCGCGGCGTGGCGCACCAGGGCGGCGGACAGGCGCCCCTCGCGGGCCATGGCGTCGAACAGGTCCCGGCCGTTGAAGCGCCGCATCACCACCACCCAATCGACCGGAGGCCCCTGGCCATCGAACTCCAGACCGCCGCCCGGCGCACGGGTGATGGCGCGCACGGTCAGATAGAGATCCGGGGCCGTCCGTATGTTCAGGGCGATCTCCCGACGGCACGCTCTCTCCCGCTTTTCCAAGGTGCTGTAATCCAGCGCCGAGAAAATGAGGGCGTGCTTGAGCTTGTAGGCGTAGCCGTCGACCAGGAAGACGCTGGAGCAATGGGTGGTGATCCGTTCCACAGCCGGCGTGCCGCCATAGGAATGCGGGTTGGACAGGAAGGCCAGGACCTCGGACTGGGCGGTGAAATCGGCCATGTCATGGCTCCACGTCGACCAGATTGTGCACCCGTGCCACGCCGGGCACGGCCCAGGCGATATGCTCCGCCAGGGTGCGCAGCGGCCAGTTGTCGACACGGCCGCGCAGGGTCACCTCCGACCCGGTCCCGCTCACGCTCAACCATTGCAGGGACAGCAGCGAGTGGCGGCGCAGGGCGGCACTTACCACGAAGGCCAAGGGGACTTCCGGCAACCTCGGCACCGCTGATGCCCCCCTCCTCCCCTGAAGGGCGGGGGGATCGGGCGTCTGCGGTGATAAGGGCCGGACTGCGAGGCATGGCATTGTCTCCCCAGGCATGCCGGTTTGGCGGTTCAGCGGCTCATGTCCCGGCGCGTAGGCGGCGGATGGCGGCGGCGATCAGGGGGCTGGTGTCCAGGATCGTCAGCTTGCGGTCGCTGAAAGGCGGCCTTTCGACGGGCGTGACCGAATTGGTCACCACCACGCTGTCCACCTCGTCGCTGAACAGCGTGGCTGCGCCGCCATTGAACAGGCCGTGCGTGGCGGCGATGTGGACCAGGCGGGCCCCGCCCAGGCGGCAGGCGCGGGCGGCGTGCACCATGGTGGCCCCGGTGCTGATCAGGTCATCCAGAATGATCACGGCCCGGTCCTTGACGTCGCCCAGGAACGCGCCGCCGGTGATGAATCCGCCGCTGCGGTTCTTTTCGACGAAGCCGCTATCGACGGCGCGTCCTGCGGATGCCTGCAGCGCCTGGCGGAACCGTTCCGCCCGCTTCGCGCCCCCGGTGCTGGGAGAGACGACGGTCACCGGCAGGTCCCGGGCCAGGCCCCGGAAATGATCGGCGAACAGGCCCGCCGTCTCCAGATGGATGAAGGGCCGGCGGAAGGCGTTCTCGGCGGCGGCCGGATTGTGCACCTCCAGCGCCATGACGCGATCCACGCCCATGGCCTCTAGCATCATGGCCACATAGCGCATGGTCACCGGGTCGAACAGCTGGGTGCGCCTGTCCTTGCGGGCATAGCAGAGATAGGGGGCGGCCAGCGTCACGCTGGCGGCGTCGTTGTCCTTCAGGCAGGCGATCAGGAAGGCCAGGCGGCACAGACGATCATGGACGCTGGCCGCGCCATCGCCGTGCAGCGACTGCACGACATGGACGTCATGGCCGGCCACATCGACCAGCGGACGGATCTTGACCTCCCCATCCTCGAAGCGCCGCTCTTCCAGAGGGAAGGGCGACAGGGCGAGATGGGTGGCAACGCCCTGGGCGTAGTCGTGGCTGTCCTGCAAGGCCAGGATGGTGAGCGGGCGCGCGGTCATGGCAATCCCCCCGATATGGATTTCAAGATCGCCGGGTGGCCTTAATGCGCCAGCAGGGCGGGGATCGGCGTTCTCGTCAGGATGTCCCGGGTGACGCCGCCCAACACCCATTCCCTAAGCCGGGAATGGCCGTAGGCACCGGCTACCAGCAGGCCGGCGCCCAGCCGTTCGGCCTCGTTGAAAAGCGCTTCGGAGGCGTTGCGCCATTCGCGCAGGTGGCGAAGCTCGACCTTGACGCCGTGCCGGTCCAGATAGCGCGCCAGGTCGGCGCCCGGCTCCTCGCCTATGGCCTCCGGCGGACGGCCGTCCTCCACCATCGCGGCCACCACCTGGGTCGCCGCCTGCAGGAAGGGCATGGCCCGGCTGACTGCGTTGGCGGCTTCCCGGCTGTCGGTCCAGGCGACCAGGACGGTGTCCATGGGACGGACGCGCACCGGCTCTTCCTCCGGCACCACGAACACGCCGCGACCGGATCCGAACAGGGCCGCCTCCACGATCTCCGGGGCCCGGCCCGGCACGGCGAAACCGGGCCGGTAAGGGGTGCGCACCACCATCAGGTCGGCGGTCCGGGCCTGGTTGGCCACGATACGCTCCACCCCCTCGGCCAGGATATCGAAACGGCGGAGGTCATAGGGAACGCTCAGCCTGTCCAGCCGGGTCCGCAGATCCTCCTTGGTCTTGTCCACCTGGGCCTTGAACTGCGCCATCTGTTCCGATGCCACGTCCCTGCTGATGGCGTATTGGGGCAGGTTCAGGATGATTTCCGGCAGAAGTACGCAATGGAGCCCGCGAATATGGGCGCCACGCGCGGCCGCCAAATATTCCGCATAAACGATGCGGGCCTCATCGTCAGGCGTACCGTCAAGATGAACGATGATTTCTTTGATCATGACGCCGGCCCTCATCTTCAGGGGAAGCGGCCTGTCCACGCCAGTGCGCGGTGCCGGGTCGCCAGCACGGTTTGAGTATTGGCGTCATCCCGCACGCCCGCTTTGATGCAAGTCAACAAGGCCCGCGCCCGTAGGAGGTACGCAAATGGAACAGTCGGAGGATGTTGGTGGTGGCCTTCACGGCACCGGTCATCATCGTCGTGGGGACTGCTCCCCCGCCGCTGCCGTGTCCGGAGACTTCAGGATGGGGACAGGCAGGCCGTTGCGACTTGAAAGGATGTCGTCGACCAGTCCCCAATCCACCCGGTCCACGGCGTCGCCCGCCAGGCGGGCGATCCACAACCGGGTGTCCATGGTCGATTGGGCCGACAGGTGCGGGACGAAGGTGCCGTTCCGCTCTATCTCATCCGCCTGGTCGCGGTCGGGATGGGCCTCCAGATAAAGCTCGCCATCGATCCATCCCAGCTTGACCGGCTGGTCCACCATCACGACCCGCGTGCCTATACTCACCTGGGGGAAAAGGCGCGCGATGTCCTCCGGATACAGGCGGATGCAGCCGTGGCTGACGCGCCGGCCCACGCCGTCGGGCTTGTTCGTCCCGTGCACGGCATAGGCCGGCCACGACATGTCCAGGGCGAAGGCGCCCAGGGGATTGTCCGGCCCTGGACCCACCGAACGGGGAAGGTCGGGGTGCTCCGCCCGGACCGTGGGCGGTGGTGTCCAAACCGGATTGACCCTTTTGCCGCGGATGTGGCCTTCGCCCATGGGCTCGGGGTAGGGATCCGCCGCGCTGCCGATGGGCATGCTGGTCGGTTCCCCTTTGGCCGGCAGCCAGTACAGGCGGAAGTCGCCCAGGTTGATGATGATCAGGGAGCGGCGGGCGGGGGCGGGCGGCACATCCGGCAAAAGATGCGCCAGGGGCAACAGCACCACGGCATCGGGGCGGGGCTGCCAAGGGTCGATGTCCGGGTTCACCGCGCGCACTTCGACATAGCCGAGGTCGAAGCGGCGGGCGACATCCATCAAGGTCTCGCTGGGGGATTCTATGCGATAGGCGGCGGTTTCGCCGATCAAGGTGCCGGCCAACACCGGGTGCCAGTGGGGGAGAAGCGCGAGCAGGGTGGCCACCCCCACGCGTTGCCAGCCCGTCGGCCAGCCAGCGGGCCGGCCGCGCGTGGGCCGGCCCAGCCGGGGTTTGATCATTTGCGCAGGTTCCGCTGGAATATCTTGTCGATCTTGTCGGCGGCCGCGTTGGCCTTGGCGGCGGCTTCCTGCGCGGCGGCGGCGGCGGCTTGGGCGGCGGTGGCGGCCTGGGCGGCACTGGCGGCCGCTTGGTCGGCAGCGGCCTTGGCCGCCGCCGCCGTGGCCTGCGCCTGTTCCGCGACGGCCTTGGTGTTGGCCAGCAGGGCCTTGTCCTGCTCGCTCAAGGAGGTGCAGCCGGCCAGCAAGGTGCTGCCGATCAAGAGCACCGAGAAGGTTTTCAGCATGGTCAATTCTCCTGCATGGATTGGAGGCCCGCGCCGACGAGGCAGCGGTGTCACACGAACAGAAATCCAGGCGGCGACGAAGACATGTGGTCGCGGCGGTTCTTCAATGGACTGCTCAAGGTCTTGAGAGGCTCAAAACCGCCCAGCCGCCAATAGAACTCTAAGGGAATGCCTGGTTCGGCACC
This sequence comes from Nitrospirillum amazonense, assembly GCF_007828035.1. Classification (GTDB taxonomy): domain Bacteria; phylum Pseudomonadota; class Alphaproteobacteria; order Azospirillales; family Azospirillaceae; genus Nitrospirillum; species Nitrospirillum amazonense. Next base: position 55,673 of record NZ_VITV01000017.1, read on the forward strand.
TTGAGTTGGATCAAGTCGAGATGGTTGCCATGATTACTTGATTTTTCTAAAAAGCCTGCGATCTCACGGCATCGCGAAGTCTTGGCCCGGCGCCGGGAACGACGACCACCGTCGCGACGTGTCGCTGGCGGGCGGCGCGCACGGCGCCCGCATCCTGGCGCCGGTGGCGATACCATCGTCCACCAGGATGACGGTCTTGCCGTTCAGGTTGGGGGCGGGCCGGCCATCCCCGTACAGGCGGTGCCGTCGGTCCAGTTCCCGCATCTCGCCAGCGACGATCCTGTCCACCTCGGCTGGGGAGATCCGTGGGGCGGACAAGGTCGTTTCAACCAGCACGACGACCGGTTTGCCGCCTTCGGCACCTTCGGCGAAGGTGCCCATGGCGGTTTCAGGCTCGATGGGAACCTCCAGCTTGCGGACCAGCATCAGCACCAATGGCACGTCCAGGGCATGGGCGACCTGATATGCGACGGGTACGCCGTCCCGAGGCAGGGCCAGGACCACGGTGATCCCGTTCTTGCGGTCTGCCAGGCGGCCTGCCAGCCGTTGACCGGCGTCGCGTCTATCCATGAACCGCATGCACAGGCCCTCGGCTATAGGTGCCGGTGCAGAAACTCGTTGACCATCGGTCGGACCCGCTCACGCCAGACAGTGCCATGGAAAAGATCGAAATGCCCGGCACCTGGGAGAAGGCTGTGGCCGCGCCTGTCCTGGGGGATGTCGGGGCACAGGTCATGGGCCACCCGGCATTGCCCGGGGCCGGCGATATCGTCCCGGCCACCCTCGACGGTGAGCAGGGCGGTGTCTCGTACGGCCCTGGCGTCCACCGGCAAGTCAAACCAGACCATCCGACCCTCTGGCAGCGCATGGGCGTGATAGACGGTGCCGATGACGTCCAGAAAAAACTCCGCCGGCACGTCGATCAGGGCCCCCAGGCTGGGCAGGAAGGGGTGTCCCTTGGGATCGCTCCCATCATCGTGAAGTGCCTTCGTGATGATGTCGCATCCGTCGGCGAGGTGGCGGTTCACGTAGGACCACAGCACCTTTTCTTGCGTCGTCCCGGCATAGACCGGGCGTCCCGCGCCGGGGCGTCCGGCTGTAACGGCTGTGATCGCATGCTCGCGAAACCAGTCCAGGGAATGGGTCATGGCGAAGCGATCACCGGGGGTGGAGTTGACGCGGGGATCGATCTTGCCGCCGATCAGGACCAGGCCGCGCGGTTTGGCCAAGGTCCGGCTGGATGCCAGCAGAGCGGTGGCGGCCAGGGCCGGCAGGGCCGACTGGCACAGACCGATCAGGTTGACCTCTTCTCCCAGATCCTGGACGGCTTCCAATACCTGCGACAGGCAGTGGGGCAAGCCGAAGCCTCCGCATGCCGCGGGCACCTCCGCCGCGTCACGCCATTCCAGCAGGTGCAGGTCGGTCCCTGCTACCAAATCCGCGACCATGTCATACAGGAGGCGAGGGTTCACGCCTGATAACGGCGCAACCAGCAGAGTGCGTGGGAGGGGCGCGGGCTCCCGGTCGCCGGTGACATGGAAGCGCAGCAGGCGGCCAAACGCGCCATCCCGCAGGATTTCCTCCGTGAAGCCGCCTGGGGCCTGCGGAATGTCATGCGGCAAAGGCAATGGTTCCGGCACGCTCTCCTCCGTTGGGTCGAGGGGCAGGCAACCTGGAAGGCTGATGGTTGGCTGATCAACGCATCATCGCGGCGGCCATCGTTAAGCATCTTGGGTCAATCGTTGGTCGACGACATTGACCTAGCGCAAGGAAGGGGTGCCGCACTCGAATCTGCTCGCCGGGCCGCGCGTCAAAGATCGCGCCTGCAGGCTCGACAGTTCTGCACCGCAGCCTACGAAGAATATCGGAGGCCGGTATGATCCTGTGAACTGATGGTGTGGATCCCCCTTTTCCGGCATCCCTGAACGTGCAGGCCGCGCAGTTGCAGGCGGCCGTGGCGGCGTTGAAGACTGAGCGCGCTAACCACACAGATGCAGGTCCTGACCGCTCAGGCTGAGGCGCGAATGGTTCAGCTCGCGACAATGGCCGACCTGTTACTGGCGGTCCTGGCCCCTGTTGGTGGTGGCGTCTGGACCACGCGGCCCATCCAGACACCGCCCGCCCCCTGGCCGAGCACCTGAAGGCCACGTTCGCCTTGCTGGACCGGCTATAGCCGCCCGCATCTTGCTCTTAACCTGGTCATGACAAAGAGGGTTTGCACGATCAGGTGATATCACCCGAACCGATCACACCCTGGGCCACTCGGCGGAACGCGCGTGTGGCTCTGCGCGTTCCGCGCAAGTCCGGCTTAAGCGGCCTTGGCGTAGGTGAAGCCGCTTCGCTGCAGTTCAACTAGGTACGCCACCACGCTGGGGACCAGGACCACCCCCGGAATGAGGTTATTGGTCAGATCAGCGGCGATGGTGTCGGCGTTTGATCCTTGCCTGGCGAGTCCGCGTGCGATCGCATGGATAGAATCGTGACAAGCGATCATGACCACGCCGCGCCTCTGCAGCGAGATGATGCTGTTGTTGCCGGGGCCGTAAAAGCCGTTCACGTTTTGGTGATCATCGGCAGGAGATACGTCCGGTGGTACAATAATAAAATCATTGCGTGCGAACCTGCCGCCAGTGTTCCCGGCAAGACCATACTTGTCCCAGATGCTTTGATTGAAAAGCGCGAGGTGGGCGGTGCCGTGGGTGGCCGAGACCGCGAGAAAGTCGGTATTGCCGTGGGCGAACTGTTGCCCATTGAGCGATTCACGAATGAGGTTGGGCCAGGCGGCGGCAATGTCGCTGCTTTCCCACACCTGTTTAGGACCACCGCGGTAATCGAGCAGAAGAGCTGAAGCTTCGTGGTCCCATAGCTCCATGCGATCCAGCATGAAGGGAACCGTGGTGAAGTCGCGGCGGCGAGGCGCGGCAGCAAGACGCCGCGTCAGGTCGGCGATATGGGTCATTCCCGGCGCTGACGTCGGGGCCGCCGACACAGTGGCCGCGTGCAATGCGGCCACTGCGCCGACACCGGCGCCAAACGTGAGAAACGCGGAACGTCGGTTCACATCCGGCATGATCGACGTTCACTCAATAAGTGTAGACATTGGCGGCCCGGTTCACCAGCGCCTCAAGCGCCTTGCCCATGGCGGTCAGCGTTGCCGGATCCTCAACCCCGTAGCGGGTGACTAGCGCGTCAAGGTCGGGATGCCCGATCCAGGTCCGGCCCATCTCGTCCTGCCAGACGAGGACGCGGAGCGGCAACTCGATGCCAAGTGACTGTTGCTTCTGCATCAACTTGGTGCCCATCTTCGGGTTGCCGAAAACAATCACGGTTGTCGGTCGCAGCTTTTCGCTAACGCCCTCGGCGTTCGCAGCATGGTCAAAGGTGGCGAAAACCGGAACCTTCGCTTCCGCAAGAATGGCCTTGACGCGCTGGATTGTCTCCGCCGGACCGTACTTGCTCTCCTGGGCAACGATGCTTCGGCGATAGATGTCGGGGCCGAGATCATCCTTGTACGCGGTGGCGATATCGCGGGCCAAAACGGTCAAATCAACCCCCTCCTTGTTGGTCAGAAGGGTGACGCACACCAGTTCGGATGATTCCGTGAAGCGGCTGAGGTACGAGCTGAAGCCGGGCGAATTGCCCTTGATTTCCATGAATCCCGGATGATGGGTGAACTCCCATCCCGCCATCGCCGGCACCACGGTGCCGTTGGCGAGCCTGGTGGGTTTATAAATGACGTCGCGGTCGGCCGCGTCCTTGATGAGCGTGGAGCCGGCGAGGCCGATGTCCCACTTGCTGATATCTTCGGCTGACGACCAGAGATCGCCGAACCCGAAGAGATTGGCCGAGGCCTCGGGCTTCAGCGCCACCATTTGCCCGTTGGCGGAACGGTAGCCCGTCGCGGGCTCCACCGGGTTGATATAACGTGCATCGGACTTGAATTTCTGGTGCTGATTGTCGTCGGTCGGAATCGGGTCGGGTCTATCAACCGCAGCTTTGGTCGCGAGGTCGCTCGCGAACATGGTGGCGGGCAGCCCTTCGACCTCGATCTGGAATTTCCACACGAAGTCATGGAACGACATGCCGCTGGCCTTCTCGACTGCCATAGCGAGCAGGGTGGAATCCGTGGCGCTGAGCCGGACTTCCGTACCACTCTTGAACAGCATGGGCTTGCCCGCTGCCAGGGCGAGCAGTTCATCCGGCGTGTAGCTACGGCTGTCGTCCAGCAGGTCACGGTAATCCGGGATGCCGGAACTGTGTTGCATCAGCTCAAGCAGGGTCACCCTGCGCCAATTGCCTGGAAGGTCGTCGATGAACTTGCCAATCGTATCGGTCAGCTGGAGCTTGCCTTGCTCTTTGAGCTGCATGATCGCCACGGCGGTGAAGGCTTGGGTGATGGGCCCGATATTCCACATCGTGCGGGTGGACGCGAGTTCGTCATGGTCAAGGCTGGTCTTGCCATAGCCGGCGGATCGCGGAATGTAGGGCGCCTGGACGATCGCCATAGTCAGGCCGGGGAGCCCATTCCTGGCGATGAAGTCGGCAATCAACTGATCGATATATTCACCACGATCCTGCAGGTTGGCGCTGCCGCGCACGATAGGCAGCTTGGGCGCGGCCTGGGCTGATGCCGAGGTGGCCTGGGCAAGACAGCCGGTGGCGAATGCCAAAGCCGCCGCGGCGCGCGAAAACATCATAGTCAGTCCTCTGATCGGTTGGGGCCCGCACGGGGCAAAAGGTGCGGCTAGGACCCAATTCCTCGCGTATTTCGCGGAATTTTCATAAATCCAAACGCTCGACGATTTTGACTGGGGTATATTTACGCAACAACCCATACATAGAATCTTTATTTATATACTGCGGTATATGATTTGTCTGTGTCGCTCAATTCGCGGCGTTTTTCCGCTTTTTGTTATTTAATCGTTCAAGAAGCCGGGGCCGGCATTTGATCAAAGAAGGCGGCTATGACGGCGCTGAAATGGTAGGCGCATCGGATGTCCTTTTTTGTCGGGTACGTGACATTTAGGACGGATGTCGGTCGGGGTAAAACCATCTCATTCCCCGCCGACGGCGACCGCCATAAGGCAAGGGTCAAGCTAAATGGCCGCCCAGCGGCCGCCTTTTCCTGGAGTAACATCATGCAAATGACCGGAAATACCATCTTTATCACCGGCGCCACCTCCGGCATTGGCCGGGGCCTGGCAGAGGCATTCCACAAGCTCGGTAACCAAGTCATCATCGCCGGCCGCCGCCAGGCGCTGCTGGACGAGGTCACTGCCGCCAATCCCGGCATGGCCGGAATCCGGATGGACATCACCGATCCGGCCAGCATCACGGCGACGGCGGCCACCCTGGTCCGCGACTATCCGGCATTGAATGTTCTGGTGAACAACGCTGGTATCATGCCGTTCGACGATGCCGCCATGGTGGTGGACGATGCGGTCAGTCAGGCCATCCTGACCACCAACCTGCTGGGGCCGATCCGGATGACATCCGCGCTGATCGAGCACCTGAAGCGGCAGGCGCGCGCCACCGTCATCAACAACACGTCGGTCCTGGCCTATGTGCCGCTGGCTTTCACCGCCGTCTATTCCGCCAGTAAGGCGGCGCTGCATTCCTACACGCTGTCGCAGCGGTTCATGTTGCGCGAGACGTCGGTGAGGGTGCAGGAAATCGCTCCGCCTTGGGTCAACACCGACCTGATCAAGAAAAGCGACGATCCCCGCGCCATGCCGCTGGACGCTTTCATCGATCAGACCATGGCTGGTCTGGCGACTGAGGTCGAAGAAGTCGTGGTCGACGCAGCACGCGACTTCCGCAACAATCCCGGCCCGGGCGAGCATGCGCTGGTGAATGGTTTCAACGCCATGCTGGCCGCCAATCCCATACCCGTCTGACCTTCATAAACTCCGCAGCATGGACATCAGGATGCCGACCTTGGCCCGATGGGGCGCCGGGTCGGCATCCAGATTGACATCCATGCAGGTGCCTATGAAGAAAGCGGCGATCATGTCCGCCGTCACCCGGGCATCCAGCGCCGGTTGGGCTGCGGCCACGTTGCGGGCGATGGCGTCCGCCCGGCGCCGGTTGTAGGCACGGATGATGTCGGCCGCGCGGCTGGGCAGACAGTCAACCTCGCCTGTGACGTTGACGGCGAAGCAGCCGGGCTGGGCGGCCATGACGAACGGCGCTTCAGCCAGGAAGCGTTCGATGTTGGCCCATCCCAGCGGCTGCTGGTCCAGCAGGCGTAGGGCAGGGCCGGTATCGAGATAGCGCTGCAAGGCGGCGAGGAACAGGTCTTCCTTGCCCTCGAATTCCGTATACAGCCCTGATTTGTTGACGCCGGTGGCGCGTTCCAATTCCTGCACGTTGGTGCCGGCATAGCCCCGGCGCCAGAAGACGGGAACAGCCCGATCCAGGACGGCGTCGCGGGTGAATTTTCTCGGTCTAGCCATGGCGAAAACATAGGGTTTTGCACCGGGTGGTTCAATATGTATGCACCTGAGGGAATAGAACCGATCAGTTCAAAATCCCATTGACTCGTTGATGCTCCAGGAATATGAACCAAATGGTTCTAAATTGATGGCTCTTGACATAAAGGCAACGCCATGCATTTCGCGCTTTCAAGCAAGGCTGGTTTCCGTGTCGCGGCGGGTGTGGTGGCTCACACCCTGTGGACCAGCGCGGCACCGGCCATGGTTTATCCGCTGTATGCCGGGCGCTGGCATCTGACACCGAGCGTGACGACCGGCATCTTCGCCGTCTATCCGGTTACCGTGGTCGCGGTTTTGGTTCTGTTCGGCAACCTGTCGGACCAGGTAGGCCGTCGGCTGGCCATGCTGTACGGCGTGGCCGCTTCGGCCGCTGGGGTGCTGTTATTCGCGCTGGCCAACAACGTGGTGATGCTTCTTGCCGGACGCGCATTGATGGGCATCGGGGTCGGCCTGTCGGCTGGACCGTCGGCCGCCGCGCTGGTGGATTTCGCCGAGGACGGAGCAGGTGTGGTCAAGGCCGGGGCCGCCACCTTGGCCTCCCAGGCTGCGGGCCTCGCCGCCGCGCTGCTGGTGGGCGGCGCCTTGGTGCAGTATGCGCCAGCCCCGATGCGTCTGAGCTTTTGGTTGCTGTTCGCTCTGCTGCTGATGTTGTTGGCCGGTATATTTCTGCTGCCCCGTCAAGCCTCCAATCCCGGAAGCGTTTCCGGATGGCGTCCGGCCTTGCCGCGGGTGCCGCCCGGCCTTAGGAAACCTTTCGGTTTCGCCGCGTTCACGGTGATGACGGCCTATTTCCACGGTGTCCTGATCGCTTCGCTTGGCTCGCAGGTAGCAAGGGATTTGGTCCGGTCCGATAACGCTCTGGTCAATGGGGCCGCTCTGGCGTTATTCGCCATCACCTTGGGGGTGGTTGGCTTACTCGCCCGGCGCTTGCGTCCGGATATTGCCATTGCGATGGGGGCCGTCGCGTCCCTGGCGGGCATGGCGTTCCTGGCCTTCGCGGTTTTGGCGCACAGCCTGACCAGCTTTCTGGCGGCAACCGTAGCCTCAGGCATGGGGTACGCCTGGATGGTCTATGGCGGCTTGGCGATGATTAACGCCGTGGCGTCACAGGCCGTGCGCGGCGGGATGACGTCCGCCGTCTTTCTGCTGGCGTATCTGTTCACTGGCCTGGCAGCCCTGGGCCTTGGCCATCTCGCTACCATCGCGACCCTGGGTCTCGCCATCTTGACCGGTGCGGGGCTCATGGCGGGGCTCTGCGTCGTGGTTGTGGTCCTGACGGTCTTGCCTCGGCGCATGTCACCTGGCCGCCCCAATATCCCACTATCGTGAGTATTTTGAACTAAATAGTTCAAATCTTGTGAAATCCTTCAAAAAATTGGAGACGCGACATGACTCTCAAGATCCATCCCATCAACCTGGGCGACCTGACGATGGACGCCTCCGGCTTGGTGCTCTTCCGCTCGCCCGGTGTGAAAACGACCATTCCCTTCCTGGGCTTCCTGATCACCGGCGGGCAAGAACCTATCTTGGTGGACAGCGGCCCCCGTGATCCCCAAGCGTTCGCGGCGTTCGGCGTGGACTGCGTGCGCACGCCGGAGATGACCATTGATCATCATCTGGCGCAGCACGGCCTGCGCCGTAAGGACATTCGGCACATCGTTCATACCCATGCCCACCTGGACCATGTGGGGGCCGACGACCAGTTCCCTATGACCACCACCGTGGCCTTGGCACGGCGGGAGCTCGAGTTTGCGGCCTCCGGCGTCATGGGGCCGGGCATGTACACCGCTGAGGACACCAAACACCTGATCGACCGGTTGCACACGCGGGGGGCGCTGCGCCTGTTCGACGTGGACGGTTCGTTTGAAGAGGAAATTATCCCCGGAGTAGCCGTCCGGCTGTCCGGTGGCCACACGCCGGGTTCCATTTCAGTTCTGGTGGAAACGGATGAGGGCATGGTCAACATCGCCGGGGATATCGCTTACAATATCGATGACCAGTTGGTGAATCCCCTGCTGGACCAGGCATCGCACGAGCCGACCATCACGGCCAACCGGGCCATGTCCAGCCTGGAGGAAAAGCGTGCTTTGAAGCGCGCGCTATCCGATTGCCGTTTTCTGTTGGTAGGGCATGACCATCCGGCGCTGGTGTCCGGCGGCCGTATCGTTGGCCGCTATACCGGCGCGATCAGTAACCCCCAGGCCGATGTGACCAAAGCCGTCAACTACCGTGCAATTGATGCCGGAGGCGCGACGGCCGCCTGAAGCGGCGGGCGGGGGGCCATCCACCACCGGCGGCGTGGCCCTCCCGTTTGTAAATCGGCGAACCTATTCCCGGGGCCGTAAGGACGGTGCGGGCCGTATATACCAATCGACGCGTTGAAACCTACTGGAATCTTGATGCACGTATACTCGAGTATGAGGGTGAATCTCTAACCGCCTGGGGCATGTTGTCCGCTGCCGTGTTGAACACTGAGCAGGGGCTCTTCTCTGGGGTAGAGGCAAGCTGGAAGGGGACGTCTCATGGTCGGGGGGCGAGGGCCCTTGCCCACCAGCATTGAGGCTTGGGCTCCGGCTATGGCACCTTGCGGTAAGATTCTGGGGGTATTTTGACATGTTGTGTCCGGCACCGAATGAGGCGTCCCATATGAAGCCGCTGGTCGTGGTGGTCGATGACGATGAGGGCTTGCGCGGCGCCGTGGTCGACTTGTTCCAGTCGGTTGGCCTGGACGTGGCGAGTTACAGCTCCGCCGCCGCCTTCCTGGCCGCCGGCGTCCCTGATAGGCCCAGCTGCCTGGTGCTGGATGTCCGCATGCCCGAGGAAAGCGGGCTGGAGCTGCAGGCGCGTTTGAAGTCGGCAAACAAGTGCCTGCCCATTGTTTTCATCACCGCTCATGCCGATGTGTCCATGTCCGTTCGTGCGATGAGGCAGGGGGCGATCAACTTCCTACCCAAGCCTTTCCGGGACCAGGATCTAATAGACGCGGTTTGGGAAGCGTTGAGGGTTGATCGGGACCGCTGGACGCGCGACCATCGCCTGATGGAGCTGCGACGCTTGGCCAACGACCTGACGCCGCGCGAAGTGGAAATCCTGAAAGCCGTCGATCGGGGCTTGCTGAATAAGCAAATCGCGCATGAGTTGGGCATCGCTGAGATTACGGTGAAAATGCATCGCAGCAGCGCCTTCCGAAAGCTGCGCGCCACGAATTCGTCCGACTTCATTCAGAAAGTGAAAGCGCTGGAACTGGGTTGAGCGTGTTTCCGGCATGAACAGAGGTGTTGGAAACATGCTAACGGTCTATCTCGGTGTGTAATTCTAGGCTCAGCCGACATCACCTGAGCCGATCAGGCTCTGGCGGGGCGTCGCTTCCTGGTCGTGGGGCAGGGTGAAACGGAAGACGGTGCCAAGATTGTCGACGCTCACCACCGTCAGGTCTCCGCCGTGACTGTTGACGATGGATTTGCAGATGACCAGGCCCAAGCCCATGCCATCAGCCTTGGTGGAAAAGAAGGGCTCGAATATGCGTCCGATGATGTCTTGAGCGATACCCGGACCGTTGTCGCGGACTTGGACCTCGACGGCCCTATCATGCGGCTTGTCGGTTACGGTCACGGTCAGGAGACGGTCCTTGGTCCCGGCGTTGACCATGGCCTGCATGGCGTTGAGCGCCAAGTTTATGACCACCTGCTTCACTTCCACCTCATCCACTCGAATGGGGGGCAGGCTTGGTTCCAGCGCGGTGCATACCTTGACGTTGAACCGGTGAGCCTCGCTCTGGATCAGTTCCAATGCGTCGCGAATTAGGGCGTCTATACTGGCTGTATTGCGCTTTGGCGCCTTGCGCAAAAATGTCTTGATGCGGCCGACGACATCGTTGGCCCGCTGGGCATTCTGGCGGATCTGATATAGGCCATTAAGGGCTCTGTCCACGCTGGGCTCCTCTCGGACCAGCCAGCGTTCCGCCGCCGACGCCGACGCGGAGATGGCCGCCAGCGGCTGGGCAACATCATGTGCGATGGAGGCGCTCAACTCACCGACGGTCGAGACGCGCGCCGCGTGCGCCAGATCAACGCGGGCGTCCATCAACGCTTCCTGAGCCCGCTTCTGATCGGTGACGTCGAAGGCGTAGAATAGAATGCGGCTGGCGTCGCCGGACGGGGGCAAGGTGGCGCGCCAGATTATTGGCACCACCCGCCCATCCAGGGTGTGCAGCACGCGCTCACCTTGGGCCGTTAGGTTGCCTTCCATTAGCGTCTGATAGACGCGAACGTTGCTTTCCAGGCTGGCGGGCAGCAGCTGGGGGGCGATTTCCATGAACTGCGCCTTGCTGCTGGCGCCGAATAGGCGCAGCACCGCTTCGTTCGCATCCACGAAGCGGTGGCTTTTCCTGTACTCCAGCACCAACTCCGGGTTAGCCGCGAGGTAAGCGCCGACATCGGTTACCCCTTGCGCCTTTAAGATTGCCAGGGTGGACTGAACGCCGGACCAGTCCTCAATTAGGATGGGCAAGGGGGAGGCATCGAAATAGATGCGCTTGAACGTCTGGCTTCGCCAATGGGTTTTAAGCCACAGCCCGATCAGGAGGCAGAGTATCGCGGCGTTTGCCAGGGTGATGAGTAAATCGTAAGTCATCGTGGGGTCGAAGATCGAAGCAAGGCCTTACGACGTCACCGGGCTTAAATCCGCTGGTGCGTGAGAGCGGGTCTCGGGCAGGGCAGCCATGGCGATCAGCCCGATCAGGCTGGTGATGATGAGGTAATAGGCCGGCGACAGGGGGTCGCCGGTTCGTTGCATTAGCCATGTTATGATGAACTGCGTCGTTCCGCCGAACAAGGAAATGGTAAGGCTATAGACCATGGCCAAGCCGCCCGCGCGTACCCGGTGGGGTAGAAGTTCGGTTATGGCGGTCAAGCTGGCAGCACCGCTGATGGCGCCAAGCGCCGCCAGCAGGCCCGACGCCAGCAGTGTCGTAGTGGCACCAGGCTGCCGGACCATCAAGGCGAAGCAGGGATAGGCCAACAGGGCCAGGGCCAGCCGGGGCAGGAGCATGACCGGACGCCTTCCCATCCGGTCTGCCAGCCAGCCACCAATGAGCGCGAAGACCAGAACGCATCCACCCACCATGGCTGTGACGGCGATTGATGCCGCCGGCGGCATCCCAAGAATGGTAAGCGCATATGTCGTCATATAGTTGCTGGTGAAGGTGGTGACCGTGCCGCACAACAGCACCGGGATGGCGATCAGCAGGATGTGGCGGTGGCGGGCCAGATCCCGTGCCAAGGCGATCGTGCTGGCGGGCTCCGGGGCGGCCATGGGCAGGCACCGGCGCAAAAACAGCCCCGCAGGTAGGATGGCCAAGCCCGGCAATAGAAGCAGGCGCCAGCCCCATTCGTCCATGGCGGCCGGTGGCAGGCATAGGATGAGCTCCAGGCCCAGGAGGCCGGCAACCAACGTGGCTCCGCCCTGGCTGGCCAGTTGCCAAGCTGTGTAGAGGCCGCGACGTCGCGCCGGCGCCAATTCCAGCAGGAGGGCGGTGGATGCCCCCACCTCTCCGCCCAGGGCGAATCCCTGAAGCAGACGCGCCAAGACGATCAGTACGGGACCGGCCATGCCGATGCGGTCGTATCCTGGCGTCAGGCCGAGAATCAACAAGCCTGCGGCCATCAGGCAGATGGTCAGGATCAGTGCCGGTCCGCGTCCCCGGCTGTCGGCATAAATCCCAATGATGATGCCGCCGATGGGGCGCGCCAGGAATCCAACGCCGAAAACAGCCGTGGAAAGCAGCAGCGCCGCCCAAGCCTCATCGGCTGGGAAGAAGGCCCGGCCGATGCTGACGGCGACGAAGGCATAGGTAGTGAAGTCATAGAATTCCAGGGCATTGCCCAGGACTAGGCCGATGACGAGCTTCAGTCGTAAAGGGGGGAGGTTCTCATGCCTTTTCGCAGCCGTTTGCACCCTGCATCGTCCTTCCGCCGTTTACCGGACCAGGAGCCGGAGTTCGCACAATCTATCGGCTCCGGCGGTATTGGACCTTAGCCTTCCAGAGGGGGGAGGCATGCCAAACCCAGACCTTGGTATAAGGTATGATCGACCTGGTATGGGACGACATGAGCGAGGGTACGATTCCATAAATCGCCCTGTAACCCCACGATGGCGTCCGTCTTCTGCGACGGGAGCTGAGCTATGAACCGTTACTCGCCGACCACCAGGGAAATTCAGGCAGAGAAACTTGTGGCTTTGGCGATCAACGCCAAGGAGGCTCTGGATTTCGATCTGTGTGCCGTCCGCGAATATCTTGAGGAAATGGCGAACGTACTTGGTGTCCGCGACCTTGCCAAGGAAGGCGCGCAACTCATATCCGTTACGCTCGATCCGAAAGCGTCCGCGCATAAGGGAGGTTTGACGCCCTGGCAGCTGCGGCAGGTGATGGATCACATCGAGAGGAACTTGGGGGGAAGCATCACCTTAAAAGAGCTCTCCGAGGTTAGCCGTCTCAGCTATTCCTACTTCGCCCGCGCATTCAAGGCGACAACGGGTGAAACACCCCGGGATTTTGTTGTGAGAAAACGGGTGCATCGCGCGCAAGTACTGATGTTGTCCACCGACGATCCACTCAGTTCCGTCGCTTGCTCCTGTGGCTTCAGTGATCAGGCTCATTTCTCCCGGCTTTTTCGCCGGACTGTGGGTGAAACACCGTTACGTTGGCGGCGAATTTGGAAAATTGACCGGAACATGGCGGCGATGGCGCGCTGATGGAGAGCCAAGGTTGTTCCGCCTGGAGCGAGACGCCGCGAGAATAAGTGGGTAAGGGAAAAATCTTGGTGTCCCCGAGGCTCGCCGCCGGGGGGACATGGTGTTAAAACCTGCATTCAGCTTGGGATGGAAAGGGAGGTCAACGCCGCGCCGTCGGCGGCCTCCGCGGATCAGGCCAGGTTTAGGATTTTAAATGGCGGCCGGGATGACCTCTGAGAGAGTAGTGGCGGTGGTGGACGACGACGCGTCCGTTCGCGCGAGCCTGGAGGATTTGTTGCAATCCTTCGGCTTCGGCACCCAGGTGTTTTCCTCTGCCGAAGATCTGTTCCAATCCGATCTGGGACGGTTCGACTGCGTCGTCTCTGATATTCAGATGCCGGGCATGTCCGGGCTGGAGATCCAGCCCCTCATGCGCAATCGACACTGCACCTGCCCGGTGATCCTGCTGACAGCCTTTCCCAGCGAACAGGTGCGCGCGCGCGCGCGCGACGCCGGCGTCCATGATTTTTTTGAAAAGCCGTGCAATCCTGACGTACTCATCGCGAGTGTTGAACGGGCTGTCGCGCGGCAGCGTTGATCGGGCACTTCCAAGCGTCGTTCCCGTTTAGGCGACGGGCAGCGTGAACTCGAAGACTGCGCCGCCGTGCTCTCCGTTACGGGCCCTCAAGGTACCGCCCAAGGCCTCAATGGCGGATCGGCAGATCTGCAGGCCTATGCCCATGCCGCCTGGCTTGGTGGTGAAAAAGGGCTGAAATAGTTTTGCCAGGTTCTCCTCCGCGATGCCGGGCCCCTTATCGGCCACGGCCACCTGGATGAACCCCTCGCCAACGGACTGTGCCGTCACCGTGATCGATCGATCCCCCCGCGGCAGGTCGACCATGGCCTCCATCCCGTTCAGCACCAAGTTCACCAGCACCTGCTGTAATTCCACCCGGTCGGCGGCGACAGGCTGCAATCCGGGGGCACAGGTGATGGTCATGGTGGTGCCGCGCGCGGCCAAGTCGCCTTCAAGCAGGCTTTGGGTCTCAAATGCGAGCTTGATCAGGTCCAGCGGCCCGATATCGCGCTTCCCTTTCACCAGCTGGTCGCGGGTCCGCTGCACGATATCGGCCAGCCGTTGGCCGTTGACCTCCAGACGCCGCAGCACCCGCAGCAGACCTTCAGTGTTGGGCGGGTCAGCCTGTAGCCATCGCACGCCCGTGCCCACGTCGGTCATGATGGCGGCGATGGGTTGGTTCAACTCATGCGCCAACGAGGTGGATAGCGCGTCCACCGTGGCGATGCGGTTGGACTGTGCCCGTTCCGATTGTGCTGCCATGCGCTGCGCTTCGATCCGTTCCCGTTCTGTAAGGTCGATATGGCTTGAAACCTGAATCGTCTCCGAAATGAGGCGGACTGTATAGAATACGGGGACGCGGCGATCATCCTTCCCAATCAGGATGGTACGGCCCTCGATGTTGGACCAGCCATGGAAGGCGGCCTCCAACTGATTGGTCAGCACCTGCATCGCGTTTTCGGCGTTTTGCCGCGGCGGCTTGGCGGCTAGTTCCGCCCTGTCCCCATAGCCCAGCAGCCGGGCCAGTGCCTCATTCACCTCGATCGTCCTAACGGCGTTGACGCAGCGGTCCAGAAATTCCGGATGGGCCGTCACGTAACCGCGGAAGTCGGTGACGCCCTTGCTCTTAAGCCCGTCCAGCAGCGCCTTGGCCTCGCCGATGTCCTGTTCGCAGAAGCTGATGTTGCTGACCTCGAACAGGCGACGATAGCGCGCCTCGCTGCGCGCCAGATCATGACTGCGCTCTTCCACCCGCTGCTGCAAGGTGACGTTTAGCTGGCGAAGGGCTTCCACCGCCGCGTATTCGCAATCGATGTCGATGATGCCGCCATACCAGCGCCGCACCTCTCCTGAGTCGGAAAGGCTGGGGCGGCCGGTGGATGACATCCAGCGGTAATTGCCATCGGCGTGGCGCAAACGGAACCGCACCAGGAAGGGCTGGCGGGTGGCGCGGGCTTGCGCCCATGTCGCTTGTACGGCGGGCAAATCTTCAGGGTGCACAAAGCGGGTGAAATCGACAGCGCGCGGATCGTCAACGTTCGCGCCGGTGAGGGCGGAGAAGCGCTTATTCACCAGGTCGGGCAGGCCGGTCGGACCAGTGCGCCAGATGATCTTAGGCACGGCCAGCAACAGCTGCTCCAACTCCTGCCGGCTATCCGTCAAGGCCAGGCGGGTGGCATGCAGCTTTCGGCGAGCAGCCAGCAAAGAGAGACCGACGGCAGCCGCCAACAGCCAAGTCGTCACAAGCACGAAAAGGCCGCCGCCGCTCAAACCGTCCATACCGCCTGCTGGCTCCATGTTAACGCTACCTTCCGTATTCTTTTTGCATGACGGCAGGTTCCGTGGGAAGCGGCGCCAGCCATTTTGTGGGAAATCCGTTGTTGACGGGGATGTGGGCGCCAGTGATAGCGCCGGAGTCATTGTTGATCGGAACCGTCCAGCCCGAGGGCTGAGGCCTCGGCCGGGGTCGACGTCGCCGTTCTGCTAGCATGGGGGAGGTATCCACCGGGACATGCATAGACGTTGACACCGTGCCGCCTATCAGGGGCCTGCTATTGCCGGCTGAATGGCCGAACGCTTCCACCATATCCCTGCACCTGCCGTCCGCCTTCACAGCGAAGTGGGCGTGCAAACGTCAGGGCGGATCGGCGGCCCCGGATAATCAGTGATCAGCCGGCGGCCCCGGTCAACCCCATGATATTTTTCCCTTCCATAATCATTCCGACGTTGAACGGGCGTCCGGCTTTGCGCAAGCAGCCACTCCACCGGCCGACGATATGTCGGTCGTTTCATGCAAATCATAGCGTTCTGGACAAGCCCGGCGGCGCCCGTGGGGACAGTGTCGGCCATTCGCAAGGCACCCCTTTATTCCGGAGTCAACGACATGTCCGACGCAGCCCAAGCTGAATTGAATCCGCTGTATGCCGATCCGGAAAACCCGGCCCTTCCCCCAACTCCCGTCACCCTTGATCTGCGCCGGGCGGCGCTGGTGATCACCGATCCGCAGGTCGATTTCCTGAGCCCGCACGGCACCGCTTGGGGCGCTTTCGGCGCGAACATCACCGAACTCGGTACCGTACCCAACCTGGGCCGGCTGATGGTGGCGGCCAAGGCCGTGAATTTGCCGGTGGTGATCTCCCCGCATTATTATTATCCGCACGACCACAAGTGGGACTTTGCCGCTCCGGGCGAGGCGCTGATGCACAAGCTGCGCATGTTCGACCGGCGCGATCCCCTGTCCCTGGAAGGGTTTGTCGGTTCCGGCGCCGATTGGATGCCGGAATACAAGGGCCTGATTGAGGACGGGCACACGGTTGTATGCTCCCCCCACAAGATAGCGGGTCCGCAGACCAACGATGTGCTGTTCCAGCTGCGCAAGCGGCGGGTGGATCAGGTCATTCTGGCGGGTATGGCCGCCAATTTCTGCGTGGAATCCCATTTGCGTGATTTCGTTGAACATGGCTTCGAAGTGGTGGTCGTGCGCGACGCCACTGCCGCCAGCAAGGTGCCGGAGGGTGACGGGTATCTGGCCGCGCTGACCAACTTCCGCTGGTTGGCCAGCGGTCTTTGGACGACCGATGAGACGATTGCCCGTCTGAACGCGGCCGCGACGACGGCATGAGCCACCGAGCCAGCCCGTTGCTGGCTCGGGTGCCGCTGGCCTATGGTTCGGCGGCATTAGTGACGATGGCGGCCCCACACGTGACATCCGGCAAGACCCCTTTGGAGACATCCACCCTGGAATGGGACGATTTGCGGCTGTTCCTGGCCATCGCCCGCGCTGGGACCTTGAGTGCCGCAGCCCCCCGCCTGAATCTGACCCAGCCCACGGCGGGGCGGCGGCTGAAGGCCCTGGAAGGGCGGTTGGGCGTGACCCTGTTCCAGCGCACCCCGGGCGGCTTCCGACTGACCGACGATGGCGAGGTCATGTTGCAGTACGCCGACCGTGTTGAGGCTGAAGTGCTGGCCCTGGAACGGCGCCTGGTGGGCGAAGGCCGCACGCTGGAAGGGCTGTTGCGGTTGTCGTCATCGGAATGGTTCGGGCGGCGCATCCTGGCGCCGGCCTTGGCCGGCTTTTCCCTCCAGCATCCCAAGGTGACAGTGGAGTTGGTGGTGGATTCCCGCCTGTTCGACCTGAACCGCCGCGATGCCGACCTGCTGTTCCGCTTCCTGCCGTTCGATGGGCCGGACATCGTGCAGCGGCGTTTCATGACCGTGCCCTATGCCCTCTATGCCGCCCCCGTTTACCTGGAACGACGAGGGATGCCGACGGCATCGGGCGGCGGTGCCGACCACTGCTTAATCGCCATGGACAGCCAGTTGAGCACTCAAGCCGACGTCGCCTGGTTGCGCCGCCATTTCCCCGAGGCGGGCTTCACCTTGCGCAGCAACAGCCGCGATGTCCAGGTGGCCGCATGCGAGGGGGGCGCCGGTTTGGCCGTGCTGCCTCGCGCGGTGGCCGACGGCCGTGGATTGGTGGAAGTCGACATTGGCGAGGAACCGCCCGCGCGTGAGGTCTGGCTGGGTTACCACCGTGACCTGCGCCGGCTCGCCCGTCTCCGGGCTCTGCTGGACCATCTGGACCGCGCCGTCGCCATAGCCGGCGGTTAACGACACGGTCCAGCCGTCTAGCCGTCCTGCCTCAGGCGACGCGTCGCAGCAGTTCCAGCCGCAGTGGCGCGCCCAGCAATTCATCAAAGCGCGCCGCGAGGGAGGTGAAGGCTGAGGCCTTGGCATGGATGTCCAAGGCGGTCTGGTTGGCCCAGACCTCATACATCACCACGGTACGGGGATCGTCGCGGCTGATGTGGGCGGCGTAGGTGATGCAGCCCGGCTCCGATAGCACATGGGGCACGATGGCGGTGATGGCGTCGGTCAAGGCCTGTTCCTGCCCGGGTTTGGCCGTGAGATAGGCCACAAGCTGGATCTGATCAGGGGGAATGGAGGGTGTCGTGGACATGGCTTATCTCACTTCAGCAGGACGGGGCCGGCATCGATGCGGATGCGCAGCAGTTCATAAGGCTGACGGCGTTTGTCCACGCCCTCATTGAATCCGGCTTGGCGATACAATTGATTAGCCGTGAAGTAGAGGTAGCCGTCTGTTCCCACGGACAGGGTGTCCGGCCATAGGATGGCGGGATCCTTCGCTATGGTCTGCCAATGGGCGCCAGCTTTACCCTTACCGCCGCTTGGGACGACATCCTCGAAGCGCCGGATCGTCCCGTGTTCGTAATCGCCGGCGTACAGGCGGCCCTTGTCATCCTCGGCCAGGCCGTCGGACGGGGCCTTGGGGCCCAGGTCGCGGATGGCGGCGGCGATGGTGGCGTCGGTCACCGACGGGTCCCGCAGCAGCGCGGTGGGCACGGCGTAGAAGTGACGGCTGGACAGGGCGCAGTAATATAGCGTCGCCCCGTCGGCGGAAATGGCGATGCCATCCGTCGCTACCAGCCAGGGGCTGGGCGTCTGCCCCTTGGGACGGCTCATGAGCACCTTGCCCTCAACGGTAGGCTTGAACCCTGGGTCCGGCATGGTGGTCGGGTGGCCGGACAGGCGGCGCAACGCCTTGCCGGTGGCCAAATCCACCACGATCAGCCCGCCTGGCCCCTTTACCGAGCTGTCGGTGATGTAGGCGACGCCGGCTGAGCCTTGGCGCAGATCGAAACGGACGTCGTTCAGGTACGTTGTCGGCAACACCGTCTCGTCGCCCAGCACAATGGTGCGGACCACTTGGTCGGTCGCCAGATCCACGGCCACCAGCTTCGCGCCGCCAGGAATGGGGGCGGCGAAGCCGGGGGCGCCCGTGTCCAGGATCCACAGGCGATTGGCGCCGTCGGCCACCACGCTCTGCACGCTGATCAGGTGCTGATCAGCGTGCGCCGTGTCGGCTTGGTTGAAAGCGGTGTCCGGATAGGGGCTGACCTTGCCATCCTTCAGTTCCGCCACGGCAAACGGGCTTTTGTCGCCCCATTGAGGATAGTTCAGGAAGATGCGGCCACTGGGGGCGACGGTGACGCCCGTGGGCATGGCGCCCGTCAACGCGGCCACATGCTCCACCGGCAGCAGGGCGGGCGCATCCTTAGGCGGCGTTGCCAGGGCCGGCAGGGCCGCGCTCAGCATCGTCGTGGCCAGTGTCAGCGCCGTGATTGTCGATCTCATCGTGGGTTTTCCCTTCCGTCAGTCGCTCAGAAGCCGGACAGCACCGTCTTGCCGATGGCGGTGCCGCTTTCCACGATGGCGTGGACCGCCTTCAGGTTGGTGGCGTTGATGGGGCTGAGTTCCTCGGCCAGCGTGGTCTTCAGCACGCCCACGTCCACCAGGTGGGCCACCTCCTGCAGCAGCTTGTGCTGCTCGATCATGTCGGCGGTCCGATATAGCGACCGGGTAAACATCAGTTCCCAGGCGACGGTGATGGACTTGCGCTTCAGCGGTACGATGTCGAAGGACTTCGGGTCGTCGATCAAGGCCAGATGGCCCTGGGCGGCGATGATCTTGGGCAGGACGGGCAACTGCTTGTCCGTGGCGGTTAGGCCGGCGACATATTCCACTTCCGGAATGCCGATGCGGGCCAATTCCTCGTCCAGCGGCTTGTGGTGGTCGATAACGTAATGGGCGCCCATGTCCTTCACCCAGGTGATGGTCTCAGGGCGCGAGGCGGTGGCTATGACGGTCAGTCCGGTCAAGCGGCGCGCCAACTGGATCAGGATGGACCCGACGCCGCCGGCCCCATTGATGACCAAAAGGGAACCGGTGCCCCCCTTTTTGCCGTAAGGGACGCGCAGGCGGTCGAACAAGAGTTCCCATGCGGTCAGCGAGGTCAGAGGCAGCGCCGCAGCCTGGGCCCAGGACAGGGAACGGGGCTTGTGCGCCACGATGCGCTCATCCACCGCGTGGAGTTCAGCGTTGGTGCCGGGGCGGCTGAGGTCGCCGGCGTAGTACACCTCGTCCCCCACCTGGAACAGCGTGACTTCCGCGCCAATCGCCTCGACGATGCCGGCGGCGTCCCATCCCAGGATACGGGCTTGGCCTTCCGCGGGCGTGGCGCCGGTGCGAACCTTGGTGTCCACCGGATTGACGGAAACCGCCTTGACGCGAACCAGCACGTCGCGCGGCCCCGGCGTGGGCTCGGGCAAATCCAGATCGACCAGGGCGTCGTGGCGGCCGATGACGCCGGGGGTGAAGTAGCCGATGGCTTTCATGAAGTGCATCCTTGATTGGGGACCTGTCCCCGATGGGTTGGCATGGACGCAGCATGATTTATGCGTTGGTGCGCTGGCCATGGTGTCTGGAGCACGATCATCATGCGTAAATGCATAATGTGTCAGACGTTGCCCGGGTTACGTAGCGCATCATCCAGGGCGCTGACCCTGGCATTGCCCAGGTATAGAGACGACAGTTCCGCCAGAGCGGCCGTCCCCACCTTAGCCTCAGCATCCTTACGGATGATCAAGGTGGCGGCGTCGCGTCCGCCAAGCAGGCCTTTCGGTTCCACCAGGGCGCGGATGCGATGGCGATGGTGCAGCCACTGCGGGTGCCAAAGCGGGACTACGACCCAGCGTCCCTGCGCCACGGCGCTGCTGTAGCGGCCGAAACACTCTTCCTCGGTCCCTGTTTGAAAGTGATAGCCGGCGGCGGTCAGCCCGTACTCAACCATGATGGCCTGGGAGAAACGGCTGATTCCTGCGCCGGGATTGATGCCTTGGATCAATCGCTCCATGCGGTCCAAGGCTGGTGGGCGCATCAGGTCCTCCACGCTGGCGACTGCGCTTTCCGGGACATAATCGGGTACGCCCCAGATGCAAAACGGTTCGTACAAAATGGCGACCTTGCGCACAGCATTCTCGAATGGGGCCAGGTAGGCGCCATGGCTGGCAGGCAGCCAGGCGGAAACCAGGATATCGATGGCGCCGGCACCTAGGCGCCGGAACATCTCTTCATGCGAGGCGGCGGAGCGTTCGACCGGCAGGCCGTGGTCGTGCAGTATCCGCTCGACCTCCAGGGCGGAAGCATCGTGGAAGCTGAGGTCGATATGACCGACCCGGATGGCAGTTGGCATTGGATGCACGCTTATTTGATGGGCAGGGCGGGCGAGAGCGGGCACGGAAGGCTTCGCCCGACCCTGCCATCGTGTTGACGTTACTGGACCTTAAAGAGGGCCAGTTCGAGCTCAGGTAGGCCTCAGTTGACGTTGAGTTGGGCTTGGGCAAGCGCGCCACTCAGATTGGCGACACACCGGTCGAAAGCTTCAGAACCAGGTTTAAGGCCGGCTTCGCTGCATGCGGTCTGACAGTGTTCGTTATGAACTTTCTTGGTTGCCGTCAGGGTTTCCCGCAAACTGGCCACACACGCGGCATAGACGCTGTCGTTGGGGCCGACGTTCAACGCCTCCCGGCACGCGCGATCAATTGAAGGATGGACCGTTACCTCTTGCGGGGTGTCCGCCGCCATTGCAAATGCGGGCTCGAAGCATAAGGCATTAATAGTTGCGATTGCCGCCAGATAGTTTTTCTTCATTTAATTTATCCATGCTCTTTATCAGTTGAAGTTGTAACCGAACAGCGGCGCCAGCACCATGTCATGGCTTCGTTATCATTGGGCACGAAGACAATTTTATGAAGATTGGGCGGACGGTCGATGCCAGCCGCGATAAGATGCCGTCGCGGCATGCAGATTTATTGCATGGACTTGCCCAATTTTCGAAAATTGGCGACGTAGTACGCGGTCTGTGGCGAGCCTATCCTTGGGGTGTCCGTGAAGCACGGAACCGGGTACCGGGCTATTGCGACGGGCGAGGTCGCGCTTCCCCTTGGCTTCGGGCGTCGCCTTGATCCGGTCGGCCATGGCGTGATGTTAATCGGCGTGCAGCTTGGACGCCGATCGGCGCGGTATCCATTTGATTCTATTGAGGTCGGCGGGGTCAATTGATTGCGCCGATTTACAGTGCTGTCGGCCTGGCTGTGGTCGAGGAAGACGCGGCGGTCCATGTCGGTCTCGACGGACTTGGCCCAGCGCTCGGCGTCCTTCTTTTTCTCGAAGGTCTTGGAGACGGGCTTGTGGCCGACGCGACGGACCTTGGCCTGGTAGCCGATGACCTGGCCTTCGCGATTCTCTCGGGGGGTGATGGTAGCCATGGCGGGCGAGCGTCCTCGCGTTGTTCCGCGAGATGAACTGTCCCGTAACTGTCCCGCAAAGTTCAGCTAAAGCGCCGGAAGTATGGCGTCCCCTAGGGGAGGTTTCGCCGGCCGAGGCCCAAGGTATTGACCGCCTTGGCTATTAGGGCGCCAGATTTTGTGGATCGGCGTGTGTCACGACTGTATGCCACATCAGGCACCCATCGCAAGCGCTGCACCGCCGGGCCGAGGGCTCCGGGCGCTGGCAACTCGCCTCAAGCCAAACCATCTCCAAAAATCCAGGTGCGCTTCACGTCCATTCCCCGGCCACCCTTTCCATTCTGCGCTCGCGGTGGTGGGCATCACTTTCCTGGGCATCGGCCTGGACTGTTCGCTCAAGCTGCGGGCGCAGCTTGAGCCGGTGGAAGCGCTGGATGGGGCGGGGCTGGTGGGTTCGTGCTCAACTGGGCGCTGATCTTCTGGGGCCGCGTGCCCAGCCAGACCCAGGGCTTGGTTCGCCTGTTGCTCAGCGCCATCTTCGCGGTCGAGGTGGTGGCTACAATCGTGGCCTTGGGCCTGCCGTTCACCCAGCCCGGCGGTGGTGGTGGCAGCGTCCTGGTGACCGTCTTCACCCTGGCGACCGCCCTCTGCCAGATTTCCACCATCATCTGGCTACTGCGCCACCGCAAGGAATAGCGCGTCACAGCGGGGCGGTCTCTTGCGCCAGGGGGTAGTACAGGGTCACGCGGTTCACGCCGTCCTCGTTGCGGAAGCGGGCGTCGCTGAAGCAGTGGCGCACCAGGGAAAAGCCGCGGCCGGACAGGGCCATGACGTCGCTCATGTCGCCCGCCCGCTCGAACGCCGACTGGGTGTCGGACGGCATGGGCAGGCCGTTGTCTTCGACCTCCACCACCAGCTGGCCTTCCCGAATGTCCGCCTTCAGGGTGACGTGCCCGTCGGGCAGGCCGCCGGCGGCGTATTTGATGGCGTTGTTCACCACCTCCGCGAGGCCGATTTCCAGCAGGATCCAGTCCGCCTGGATGGCCTGGCCGGCCGCATCGACCAGCAATTGGGTGAGGAAGCCGACATCCTCCAGGCGACTCCGGATCGAGACGTGCAGGATCGATCCGGCGTCCATGGAGGCTGGCTCACTGGGCAGGGGTGGCGAGAGCGGTGGCGACGTCGGGGTATATGGCGAAGACGCGATCCATACGAGTCAGCGAGAACATGGTCTTGACCGATGGCTGCAGGCCGCAGATGCCCGGGCGGCCCGGCAGTTTCAGGTGCTTGACGATGGAAATGAGGGCACCCAGGCCGCTGGAGTCGATGAACGACACGCCCGTCATGTCGATCAGCACCGGCCCCGGCGACAGTTCCTGCGCCAGGAAGGTATCCTTGAACCGAACGGCGATTGCGGCGTCCAGGCGGCCGGCGTCGATGGTCAGGACGTTGGTACCGTTTGCTTGCGTGATGGTAAGCATGCTGCTCCGACCTCAACTATGAATTTCAAATGCCAGTACGCTTACATCATCGTCGAAACCAGTACCGCCACGCCAGGCGTAAAGGGCCTCACGCACTGCGTCGCTGACCTGGTCGATGGGCAGCTCCCGTACTTCATCCAGCAATTTATGCAGGCGCGCCTCGCCGTAGAACTCCCCGTCAGGGGAGGCGCATTCCGTCACGCCGTCGGAATGCAGCACCACTCGAGTGCCGGGTGCCAGCGACACGATGGTGTCATCGTAGTCCATGCCGTCCAGCAGCCCCACGGGGAATCCGCCGGAGCCCACGGCGTGGGGTGCCCCGTTCCGCGGCACCACCACCGGGTGGGGGTGGCCGGCCTGGCAGAAACGCAGCTGACCGGTGTCCTGGTCCAGCACGCCGCAGATCATGGTGAAGTGGTCCACGATCTCGCTGTCGGGCACGAAGCGGCGGTTGAGTTCCGACACGACGGAGTGGGGCGCGTGCGGCCGGCCGTGGTGCTGGCGCCCGTCACCGTTGACGAAGGCGTCGGCGTTCAGCAGGCGGTTCAGCGTCACCGACATCAGGGCGGCGCGGGCGCCGTGGCCCGCGACGTCCACCATGTAAAAGCCGATGGAGCCGTCCGGCAGCTCGAAGAAATTGTACATGTCGCCGGAGATGTCGGCCGATGGCACCAGGCAGGAGGCGAAATGCGCCCGCCCCATGGTCTTCAGCGGTTCCGGCAGCAGGCGGCGCTGGGCGCGGGCGGCGGCGTCCATATCCTCCTGCAGCTTGGTGTAGGTTTCCGTCAGCCGTTCATTAGTCCGCGTCAGCAGCTCATTGTTCTGCATCAGGCGGCTTTGCAGGGCCAGCAGGCGTTTGGTCACCCCCAGCCGGGCCGACAGCATGGCCGGGTTGAAGGGCTTGCTGAGGAAATCGTCCGCCCCTGCCTCCATCGCCGCCAGGAAGTCCGCCTGCCGCTGACGCGCGGTCAGCAGCAGGACGTGGATGTATTTGGGCATATGCAGCGCCCGGATCTGGCGGCAGAACTCGACGCCGTCCATGAACGGCATCTCCCAGTCGCTGATCACCAGGTCGATGCGCGGGGCGTTGCGGATGATGGACAACCCTTCCGCCCCGTCGCTGGCCTGCAGAACCTCGAAGCCCTGGGCCATGGTGATGACGCTGACCAGGTCCCGCATGACCGGATCGTCGTCGACGATAAGCACGCGTGGTGTTTCTGGCATCTCTCAGTCCGATGTGGTCAGAACCCGGTGTGGATGGTCGTGTCGTGGTGGACGGTGGTGTCCACCGTCGATGACCCGCTGAAGGGATCGGCCACGGCGCTGTCCAGCCCCGAAGACGAGGTAGAGCTGTCAAAGGTGGTGTCCAGGCCCGTGCTCAAGGTTGTACTGAGTGCCGTCAACGTGTCTCCCACCGTGCCCACCGTGTGGCTGAGGTCGAAGTGACCCAACGCCATGTGCGCGCCGCCCTGGTCGTACAGGTCGATGCTGATGGCCCGCGTGCCGTTGTCGGCGCCGGCGTTCAGGTTCAAGGCCTGAAGGACGGACTGGTAGGTGCTGGCATCGGCGTCGCCGGCGAGCGTCAGGCTATGGTGCACGCTGTCGAAGCCGCCGCCAACCACCTCGATATTGGTACTGGCGATCATGGTGCGGCCGTCCGCCGTCGTGTCCAGTTGCAGGCCGGCCAGCGACAGGCTGTCGCCCGTGTGGAAGGCCAGCGGGTCCAGTGACACGATGGCGTGCGAGACCGTCTGGCCGCTGACCGCCGACAGGCTGAGGCCGGAGGCGAGCAGCCCGTCGGTCGCCAGGTTATGGCTATCAGCCACCGCCACGTGCAGCAGGCTGGTGGTGCTGGCCGTGTTGCCGTTGGCCTCCTGCGCCGTGGCCGTCACGGTCAGGGCCAGCGTGCCCGTCTCGGTGCCCGAGGGCACCAGCGACACATGCGCCAGGTCGGACGACTGCAGCGTCCAGGTGCCGTCATGGTTGTCCGTCCCCGCCGTCAGCATGGCGCCCACGGGCAG
Organism: Nitrospirillum amazonense; assembly: GCF_007828035.1. Classification (GTDB taxonomy): domain Bacteria; phylum Pseudomonadota; class Alphaproteobacteria; order Azospirillales; family Azospirillaceae; genus Nitrospirillum; species Nitrospirillum amazonense. The sequence goes on from NZ_VITV01000017.1 coordinate 81,584, forward strand.
GCCGCCCACGGTGACATGCAGGTTTTCCGACCCGTCCGTATCCACCAGGGCAGACTGGATGTTCAGGGCGATGGGGCCGTTGTTGCTGCCGCTGGTGTCCGTCGTCTGCAGGGTAGGGGCGTCGGCCACCGCCATGACGGCGATGTGGACGTCGCCGCTGGTGGTGGAGATGACGCCGGCCCCGGTGGTGGCGGTGGCCGCGACGTGCGCCGTGATGGCGCTGGCGTCATTGTGACCCGGGGTCAGGGTCAGGCCCGCCAGGTCGTCGGTGGTCAGCGTCCAGCTGCCGTCGGCGTTGTGGGTGCCGTGGTTCAGCACGGCGTCGCTGGCCAGGCCGGTGACCGTCACCGACACATGGCCGTTGGCGTCCAGGTTGTCGGTCGATACGCCCAGGGTCAGGGCCACCGCCGTATCCTCCGTCGTCGCCGTATCCAGGGCCGCCAGATGGACGCCGGCGGCGGCCGGGGTCACATGCAGGGTGACGGTGCTGGTGGTGTCCGCCGCGCTGCCCGTGCTGGTTTCCAGCGCGTGGGCCGTGACCGTCAGGTTCACGTCACTGGTCACGGTGCTGGGCAGGGTGACCTTCAGGCCGGCCAGCTGTGCCGCCGTCAGGATCCAAGTGCCATCGCCGTTGTTCAGGCCCGCCGACAGCACCGCACCCGTGGGCACGTTGCCGATGGTGACGGACAGGCGCTCCGACCCGTCGGTGTCGACCAACGCCCCGGCGATGTTCAGGGCCGTGGCCGCCCCGGCCGTCACCGCCACCGGCGTGGTGGGCAGGGTCAGGGTGGGGGCGTCGGCCACCGCCGTGACCGTCAGGGCCAGGGTGCCGGTGGTGGTAGCCGTGGCCGCCGTGCCGTCCTGCGCCGTGGCGCTGACCGTCAGGTTCAGCGTGCCGCTGTAGCCGGTGGGCGGCGTCACCGTCAGGCCGGTGAGGTCAGCAGTGGTCAGGGAATAGACCCCGCCGCCCAGGCTGGTGCCATGGTTCAGGGTGGCGCCGGCGGGCAGGCCCGATACCAGGATGGTGGTGAAGTGTTCCGACCCGTCGGTATCGCCCAGGGCCGCGCCGACATGCAGGGCGATCGGCGTATGCTCCGCTCCCGTCGACGGCGTGATGGTCAGTATGGGCTGCTGCGTAACCGGGGTGACGGTCACCGACAGGCTCTTCGACGTGCTGGTGTAGTTGCCCTCCAACTCCGAGGAGATGGCCACCACCTGCAGGTTCAGCGTGCCGCTGTAGTTGGTGGGCGGGGTGAGGGTCAGGTTGGCCACTTCCGACGCCTTCAGGTCCCAGTCGCCGGTCAGGGCGTTATAGTGACCTGCGCTGAGGGTGGCGCCGGCCGGCAAGCCCTTGATGGCATAGGACAGGGTTTCCGACCCGTCGGTGTCCGTCAGCGCCCCGGTAATGGTCAGCGGGATGCTATGGTTCTCCGTCACGCTGGCGGAGCCGGTAACGGTGAGGGTGGGGGCGTCGGCCACGGCGTCGACCCGCACGTTCAGCAGGCCGATCTGGGTGGTGATGCCCAGCACCTTGACCGAAAGGCCCAGCTGGAAGTCGCTGGCATCATTGGTGGGCGGGGTGATCTTCAAGGTGCTCAGCAGGCCGCTGGCCACCGTCCAGGTACCGTCGCTGTTCTTCGTGCCGCCCGACAGGGTGGCGCCGGCAGGTACGCCAGCGATGGTGACGCTGGCCGCCCCCAGCAGGTTCAGGCTGACCAGGCTGGTGCCCAGGGTGATGGCCGTGTCCTCCAACCCGTGTACGGGGGTCAGCAGCAGGCCGGTCAGCGCCCCCACCACTTCAGAGGCCACCGTGACCGCCAGCGGCTGGGTGGCGGAGACGGCGACGGAACCGTTCGCGTCGCGCGCCACTTCCGTCACCGTCAGGTTCATGGTGCCGCTGTAGCTGATGGGCGGGGTGACGGTCAGACCGGTGATCTGGCTGGGCAGCACCGTCCAGGTGCCGTCGCCGTTGTTGATGCCGGCGGACAGGTGGGCGCCGTTGGGAACGCCGCCGATGATGTAGGACTGCTGCTGCGTCCCCACCGTGTCCAGCAGCGAGCCCACGACGTTGAGGCCCAGCGCGGTGTGGTACAGCCCACTGACGGCCGAGGTGACGACCGAGCCGACATTGGCCACGGCCGCGACCTGCACGCCCAGGGTGCCGCCCACCGTTTCCGCCTGTGCGCCGACGCCGACACCGTAGGAGACGTTGAGGTTGAAACTGCCGCTGTAGCTGGAGGGCGTGGTGATGGTCAGCCCCGTCAGCTGAGAAGGCGTCAGCAGATAACTGCCGTCCAGCTGCAGGATGCCGTGATTCAGTGAGGCGCCGGCGGGCAGGCCGCTGACAACGACGGAGTTGAGGTCGCTCACCGACGCGGCGGCGGACAGCCCCGTGGTGAGGTCCAGCGCCGTGGCCGTCCCCTGCACCCCCACGGCCGCACCCAAGCTGACCGAGACGTCGCTGTGCAGCAGGTTGGGCACGCCCAAGGACCCAAGAACGGTGACGCCCAGGGTGCCGCTGACGCTGGCCGTGCTGCCGCTACCGGTCTCCGTGGCGATGGCGTTGACGGTCAGGTTCAGCATGCCGCTGTAGTTGTGCGGCGGAGTCAGCGTCAGACCAGACAGGTCGCTGGGTGACAGCGACCATACCGTTGTGCCGTTGGCTAGGACGGCCGTTAATTGGCCGTGGTTCAGCGTGCCGCCGGCCGGGACGCCCGATACGGTGACCGACAGCTGCTCCGACCCGTCGGTGTCGCCCAGGACCGGGGCCACTACCAGGGGAATGGTGGCGTTGGCTACGCCCAGGGCCGGGGTCATTACCAGGGTGGGTGTATCGGCCACGCCGGCCACCGTCACCGGCAGGATCAGGCTGGTGGCGGCGTCGTTCAGGTTGCTGGTCTCGGTCCCGTGCGCCGTGACCGTGAGGTTGAAGGTGCCGCTGTAGTTGGTAGGCGGCGTCACCGTCAGGCCGGACAGCTGGGCCGGGGTGAGGAGGTAGCTGCCGTCCAGTTGCAGTATGCCGTGGTTCAGCGTGGCGCCCAGCGGCAGGCCGCTGACGACGATGCTCATGACCTCTGACCCGTCGGTGTCGGTCAGGCTACCCATGATGGTCAGCGGGACGGCGCGGTCCTCCAGTCCGTTGGCGGGCAGGACGGCCAGGTGGGGCGTGTCGGCCACGGCTGTGACTGTCACCGGCAGGACGGCGCTGGTGGTGCTCTCCACCGAGCCCAGGGCCGCGTGAGCGGTGACGCCCAGGCTGAGCGTGCCGCTGTAGTTGGTTGGCGGGGTCAAGGTCAGGCCGGACAGCTGGGCGCCGGTCAGGGTCCAGCTGCCATCGGCGTTGTGGATGCCGGCGGAAAGGGTGGCGCCCGCCGGCACGCCGGTCAGGGTGACGGACAGCGTCTCACCCGCCACCGACGCCACCAGGGAGGTGGCGATGGTCAGGGCGACGGGACGATCCTCCAGTCCCACGGCGGCGGCGACCGCCAGGGTGGGCGCCTGGGTCGTGGCCAGCACGGTGACCGACAGGCTGCCGGTGGCATCGGCACTGGTGCCATTGACTGAAGTGTGGGCGTCGACCGACAGGGTCAGGGTACCGGTGTAGTTGGCGGGCGGAGTGATGGTCAGCCCCGCCAGCTGCGCCGGGGTCAGCAGGTAGCTGCCGTCCAGTTGCAGGACGCCGTGGTTAAGCGTGGCGCCCAGGGGCAGGCCGCTGATGGTCACTGCCAGGGTCTCGCCCGTGATCGCCTCCGGCAGGCTGGTGGCCAGGTTCAGGCTGATGGGCTGGTTCTCCAGGCCCAGCGACGTGCCCAGGTTCAGATTGGGCACATCGGCCACCGGCAGGACGGTGACGCCCATGCTGGCGCTGGCCGCTGCGTCGGTGCCGTTCAGACCGGCGTGGGCGGTGACGGCCAGGTTCAAGGTGCCGTGGTAGTTGGCGGGCGGGGTCAGGGTCAGGCCGGACAGTTGCGCGCCGGTCAGGGTCCAGCTGCCATCGGCGTTGTGGGTGCCGGCCGACAGGGTGGCGCCGGCGGGCACGCCGGTGACGACCACGGACAGCGTCTCGCCCACCACGGGGGCCAGCAGGCCGGCCCCCAGGGTCAGGGCGATGGCGTGGTTCTCCAGGCCCAGGGCGGGAAGGACGGTCACGGTCGGAATGTCGGCCACCTGCAGGACATTCACCGCCAGGTTGGCGCTGGCCGTGGCGTCGGTGCCGTTCAGGCCGGCATGGGCGGTGACAGTCAGGTTCAGGGTGCCGTGGTAGTTGGCGGGCGGGGTCAGGGTCAGGCCGGATAGTTGGGCGCTGGTCAGGGTCCAGCTGCCATCGGCGTTGTGGGTGCCGGCCGACAGGGTAGCGCCGACGGGCACGCCGGTGACGACCACGGATAGCGTCTCGCCCACCACGGGGGCGGCCAGGCCGGCGGTCAGGCTCAGGGCCACGGGCTGGTTCTCCAGGCCCACGGCCGGCAGGGTGACCAGGGTCGGGATGTCCGCCACCTGCAGCACGGTGACGGCTACGGTGGCGCTGGCTGTGGCGTCGGTGCCGTTGAGGCCGGCATGCGCCGTGACGCCCAGGTTCAGGGTGCCGTGATAATTGGCCGGCGGCGTGATGCTGAGGCCCGTCAGTTGGGCGCCGGTCAAGGTCCAGGTGCCGTCGGCGTTGTGGGTACCGGCGGACAGGGTGGCGCCCACCGGCACGCCGGTGACGACCACGGACAGCGTCTCGCCCACCACGGGGGTGGCGAGGCCGGCGGTCAGGCTGAGGGCCACCGGCTGGTTCTCCAGGCCCACGGCCGGCAAGGTGACCAGGGTCGGGATATCCGCCACCTGCAGGACGTTGACCGACAGGTGCGCGCTGGCCGCGGCGTCGGTGCCGTTCAGGCCGGCGTGGGCGGTGACGGTCAGGTCCAGGGTGCCGTGGTAGTTGGCCGGTGGCGTCAGGGTCAGGCCGGTCAACTGGGCGCCGGTCAGGGTCCAGCTGCCATCGGCGTTATGGGTGCCGGCGGACAGCGTCGCGCCCACGGGCACGCCGGTGACGACCACGGACAGCGTCTCCCCCGCCACGGGCGCGGCCAGGCCGGCGGTCAGGCTGAGGGCCACAGGCTGGTTCTCCAGCCCCACGGCCGGCAGCACCGCCAGGGTGGGAACGTCGGCGATCTGCAGGATGTTGACGGCCACGTTGGCGCTGGCCACCGCGTCGGTGCCGTTCAGGCTGGCATGGGCGGCGACGGTCAGGTTCAAGGTGCCGTGATAGTCGTGCGGCGGGGTGATGCTGAGGCCCGTCAGTTGGGCGGCCGTAAGGGTCCAGGTGCCGTCGCTGTTGTGCGTGCCGGCGGACAGCGTGGCGCCCACGGGCACGCCGCTGATCACCACCGACAGGGCCTCTCCCACCACTGGGGTGGCGAGGCCGGCGGTGATATTGAGGGCCACCGGCTGGTTCTCCAGGCCCACCACGGGCAGGGTCACCAGGTTGGGGACGTCGGCCACGGGCAGGACGGTGACGGCCAGGTTGGCGCTGGCCGTGGCGTCCGTGCCGTTCAGGCCGGCGTGGGCCGTGACGGTCAGGTTCAGGCTGCCGCTGTAGTCGTGCGGCGGGGTCAGGGTCAGGCCGGTCAGCTGGGCCCCGGTCAGGGTCCAGGTGCCGTCGGCGTTGTGGGTGCCGGCGGATAGGGTGGCGCCCAGGGGCAGGCCGCTGACGACCACGGACAGGCTCTCGCCCGCCACCGGGGCGGCAAGGCCGGCGGTGAGGTTCAGCGCCACAGGCTGGTTTTCCAGCCCGACGGCCGGCAGGACGGCCACGGTCGGGATGTCCGCCACCTGCAGCACATTGACCGACAGGTGGGCGCTGGCCACGGCGTCCGTACCGTTCAGGCCGGCGTGGGCGGTGACGGTCAGGTCCAGGGTGCCGTGGTAGTTGGCTGGCGGGGTCAGGGTCAGGCCGGTCAGCTGGGCCCCGGTCACCGTCCAGGTGCCGTCATGGTTGTTGGTGCCGGCCGACAGGGTGGCGCCGGCGGGCACGCCGCTGACCACCACCGACAGCGTCTCTCCCACCACGGGGCTAACCAACCCGGCGGAAATGTTGAGCGACACCGGCTGGCTTTCAAGGCCCGCCACGGGCAGGACCACCAGGGTGGGTATGGTCGCCACCGGCAGCACGGTGACGGCCAGGTTGGCGCTGATCGCCGCGTCCGTGCCGTTGATGTCGGCGTGGGCGGTGATGCCCAGGGTCAGGCTGCCGGTGTAGTCGGCGGGCGGGGTGAGGGTCAGGCCGGTCAGCTGGCCCCCGGTCAGGGTCCAGGTGCCGTCGCTGTTGTGGGTACCGGCGGACAGGGTGGCGCCAACCGGCACGCCGCTGACGACGACGGACAGGGTTTCGCCCAGGGCCGGGGCCACCAAGCCGGCGCCGATGGTCAGGGCGATGGGCTGGTTCTCCAGCCCCACCGTGGGCAGCACCGCCAGGGTGGGGATGTCGGCCACGGGTAGCACCGTGACGGTCAGGTTTGCGCTCGCCGTCGCTTCCGTGCCGTTCAGGTCGGCGTGGGCGGTCACGGTCAGGTTCAGGGTGCCGTTGTAGTCATGCGGCGGAGTGACGGTCAGGCCCGTCAACTGGGCGCTGGTCAGGGTCCAGGTGCCGTCGCCGTTATGCGTGCCGGCGGACAGGGTGGCGCCGGCGGGCAGGCCGCCCACCACCACGGACAGGGTTTCCCCCGCCAGCGGGGTGGGCAGGCCGGCGGCGATGGTGAGGGCGATGGGCTGGTCTTCCAGGCCGACCACCGGCAGGGCCACCAGGTTGGGCACCTCGGCCACCGGCAGCACCGTCACCGCCAGGTTGGCGCTGACCGAGGCCTGGGCCCCCGCCAGGTCGGCATGGGCGGTGACGCCCAGGGTGATGGTGCCGTGGTAGTCGGCGGGTGGGGTCAGGGTCAGGCCGGTCAGTTGGGCGCCGGTCAGCGTCCAGGTGCCGTCGGCGTTATGGGTGCCGGCGGACAGGGTGGCGCCCACGGGCACGCCGGTGACGACGACCGATAGGGTTTCCCCTACCGCCGGCGTGGCGATGCCGGCGGTGATGGTCAGGGCGATGGGGTGATCCTCCAGCCCCACCACCGGCAGGACCGCCAGGTTGGGAATGTCGGCCACCGGCAGCACCGTCACCGACAGGCTGGCGTTGGTGGTGGCCTCGACACCGGCCAGGGTGGCATGGGCGGTGATGCCCAGGCTGAGCGTGCCGTGATAGTCGGCGGGCGGGGTCAGGGTGATGCCGGACAGCTGGGCGCCGGTCAGGGTCCAGGTGCCGTCGTGGTTGTCGGTACCGGCGGACAGGGTGGCGCCCACCGGCACGCCGCTGACGGTGACGGTCAGCGTCTCACCTGGCGCCGGGGCCGCGATGCCGGCGGCGATGTTCAGGGCGATGGGCTGATGCTCCAGCCCTACCACGGGCAGGACGGCCAGGTTGGGCACGTCGGCCACGGGCACGACGGTGACGGCCAGGCTGGCGCCCACCGACGCCTCCGTCCCGTTCAGGTCGGCATGGGCGGTGACGGTCAGGTTCAGGGTGCCGTGATAGTCGTGCGGCGGTGTCAGGGTCAGGCCGGTCAGCTGTGCCCCGGTCAGTGTCCAGGTGCCGTCATGGTTGTCGGTGCCGGCCGACAGCGTGGCGCCGGCCGGCAGGCCGCCAACCACCACGGACAGGGTCTCTCCCACCGCCGGTGTGGCGATGCCGGCGGTGATGGTCAGGGCGATGGGCTGGTCTTCCAGCCCCACCACCGGCAGGACCACCAGGTTGGGCACGTCGGCCACGGGCAGGACGGTGACGGCCACGGTGGCGCTGGCCGTCGCTTCCGTGCCGTTGACATCGGCGTGGGCGGTGACGGCCAGGCTCAGGGTGCCGTGGTAATCGGCGGGCGGTGTGAGGGTCAGGCCGGTCAACTGGGCCGTGGTCAGGGTCCAGGTGCCGTCATGATTGTCTGTGCCGGCGGACAGCGTGGCGCCCGCCGGCATGCCGGCAATGGTGACGCTCAGCGTTTCCCCCGCCACTGGGGCCACCAGGCCGGCGGCGATGGTGAGGGCGACGGGCTGGTCTTCCAGACCCACCACGGGCAGGACCGCCAGGTTGGGGATGTCTGCCACGGGCAGGACGGTGACGGCGACGGTGGCGCTGGCGGTCGCCTCGGTGCCGTTCACGTCGGCGTGGGCGGTGACGGACAGGTTCAGCGTGCCATGGTAATCGGCGGGCGGGGTGAGGGTCAGGCCGGTCAACTGGGCCGTGGTCAGGGTCCAGGTGCCGTCATGATTATCGGTACCGGCCGACAGCGTGGCGCCGGCCGGCAGGCCGCTGATGGTGACACTCAACGTTTCCCCCGCCACCGGGGCGGTCAGGCCGGCGGCAATGGTCAGGGCGATGGGCTGGTCTTCCAGGCCCACCACGGGCAGGGCCACCAGGTTGGGGATATCCGCCACCGGCAGCACCGTGACAGCCAGCCCGATATTGGCCGAGGCTTCCGTGCCGTTGACGTCGGCGTGGGCTGTCACGGCCAGGTTCAGGGTGCCGCTGTAGTCGGCCGGCGGGGTCAGGGTCAGCCCAGTCAGCTGAGCCCCGGTCAACGTCCAGGTGCCGTCGTGGTTATCTGTGCCGGCGGACAGGGTCGCGCCCGCCGGCACGCCGCTGACCACCACAGACAGGGTCTCGCCCGCCGCCGGACTTGCCAATCCGGCGGTGATGTTCAGGGCGATGGGCTGATCCTCCAGGCCCACCACGGGCAAGGTCACCAAGTTCGGAATATCCGCGACAGGCAGCACGGTCACCGCCAGGTTGGCGCTGGCGGTCGCCTCCGTGCCGTTGACGTCGGCGTGGGCGGTGACGGTCAGGTTCAGGGTGCCGTTGTAGTCGGCGGGCGGGGTGACGGTCAGGCCGCTCAACTGCACCCCGGTCAGGGTCCAGGTGCCGTCATGGTTGTCCGTGCCGGCCGACAGGATGGCGCCGGCGGGCAGGCCGGCCACGGTGACCGTCAGGCTTTCACCCACCGACACCGGCGCCGTCAGGCTGGCGGCGATGTTCAGGGCGATGGGCTGGTCCTCCAGCCCCACCGTGGGCAGCACCACCAGGTTGGGGATGTCGGCCACGGGCAGCACCGTGACCGCCAAATTGGCGCTGGCCGTGGCGTCCGTCCCGTTCAGGTCGGCATGGGCGGTGACGGTCAGGTTCAGGCTGCCATGGTAATCGGCGGGTGGTGTCAGGGTGACACCGGTCAGCTGGGCGCTGGTGAGCGTCCAGGTGCCGTCGTGATTGTCGGTGCCGGCGGACAGGCTGGCACCGGCGGGCAGGCCGGCGACGGTGACGCTCAGCGTCTCCCCCGCCGACACCGGGGCCGCCAGGCCGGCGGTGATGGTCAGGGCGATGGGATGGTCTTCCAGCCCCACCACGGGCAGGACCGCCAGGTTGGGGATATCGGCCACCGGCAACACGGTGACGGCGACAGTGGCGCTGATGGCGGCGTCCGTGCCGTTCACGTCGGCATGCGCCGTGACGCCCAGGGTCAGGGTGCCGTGATAGTCGGCAGGCGGAGTCAGGGTTAGGCCCGTCAGTTGGGCACCCGTCAGGGTCCAGGTGCCGTCGTGGTTGTCGGTACCGGCGGACAGGACGGCGCCGGCCGGCAGGCCGCTCACCGTGACGGTCAGCGTCTCACCCGCCGCAGGGGTCGCCAGGCTGGCGCCGATGGTCAGGGCGATGGGCTGGTCTTCCAGGCCGACGGCCGGCAGGACCACCAGGTTGGGGATGTCAGCCACCGGCAGGACGGTGACGGTCAGGCCGGTGCTCACCGAGGCCGCGGTGCCGTTCACGTCGGCATGCGCCGTGACGCCCAGGGTGATGGTGCCATTGTAGTCGGCGGGCGGGGTGATGGTCAGGCCGGTCAGCTGCACGCCGGTCAGGGTCCAGGTGCCGTCATGGTTATCGGTGCCGGCCGAGAGGACGGCGCCGGTGGGCACGCCGCTGACCACCACCGACAGGGCTTCGCCCGCCACCGGCGCGGCCAGGCCGGCACTGATGTTGAGCGCGATGGGCTGGTCTTCCAGGCCCACCACGGGCAAGGCCACCAGGTTGGGCACGTCGGCGACGGGCAGCACGGTGACGGCGATGGCGGCGTTGGCCGTGGCCTCCGTCCCATTGACGTCGGCGTGGGCGGTGACGGTCAGGTTCAGGGTGCCGCTGTAGTCGGCGGGCGGGGTAATGGTCAGGCCCGTCAGCTGCGCGGCTGTCAGGGTCCAGGTTCCATCATGGTTGTCGGTGCCGGCCGACAGGCTGGCGCCCACCGGCACGCCACCCACCACCACCGACAGGGTTTCGCCCGCCACGGGGGTCGCCAGGCTGGCGCCGATGCTCAGGGCGATGGGCTGGTCCTCCAGCCCCACGGCCGGCAGGGCCACCAGGTTGGGGATATCCGCCACAGGCAGGACGGTAACCGACAGGCTGCCGCTGACCGTTGCCTCGGTGCCGTTCACGTCGGCATGGGCGGTGACGGTCAGGTTCAGGGTGCCGTTATAATCGGCCGGTGGGGTGAGGGTCAGGCCGGTGAGCTGGACACCGGTCAGGGTCCAGGTGCCATCATGGTTGTCGGTGCCGGCCGACAGGACGGCGCCGGTGGGCACGCCGCTGACCACCACCGACAGGGTTTCCCCCGCCGCGGGCGTGGTGAGGCCGGCGGCAATGTTCAGGGCGATAGGCTGGTCTTCCAATCCGACCGCCGGCAACACCACCAGGTTGGGGATGTCCGCCACCGGCAGGACGGTGACGGCGACGGCGGCATTGGCCGTGGCCTCCGTCCCGTTCACGTCGGCATGGGCGGTGACGGTCAGGTTCAGGGTGCCGCTATAGTCGGCGGGCGGGGTGATAGTCAGGCCGGTCAGCTGGACACCGGTCAGGGTCCAGGTGCCGTCGTGGTTGTCGGTGCCGGCGGACAGGGTGGCGCCCACCGGCACGCCGCCCACCACCACCGACAGGGTTTCCCCCGCAGCCGGCGTCGTCAGCCCGGCGGCGATGGTCAGGGCGATGGGCTGGTCCTCCAGCCCCACGGCCGGCAGGGCCACCACGTTAGGGACATCCGCCACAGGCAGGACGGTGACCGCCAGACCACCGCTGACCGTTGCCTCGGTGCCGTTCACGTCGGCATGGGCGGTGACGGTCAGGTTCAGGGTGCCGCTGTAATCGGCGGGCGGGGTGAGTGTCAGGCCGGACAGCTGTGCCCCGGTCAGTGTCCAGGTGCCGTCATGGTTGTCGGTGCCGGCCGACAGGGTGGCGCCCACAGGTACGCCGCTCACCACGACGGACAGGGTCTCCCCCGTCGCCGGCGTCGCCAGGCCCGCGCCGATGGTGAGGGCGATGGGTTGGTCTTCCAGGCCCACCGCCGGCAGGACCACGAGGTTCGGCACGTCGGCCACGGGCAGGACGGTGATGGCCACGGTGGCGCTGGCCGTGGCCTCCGTGCCGTTGACGTCGGCGTGGGCGGTGACGGTCAGGTTCAGCGCGCCGCTGTAATCGGCGGGTGGGGTGATGGTCAGGCCGGTCAGCTGGACGCCGGTCAGGGTCCAGGTACCGTCATGATTGTCCGTACCGGCGGATAGGGTGGCGCCCACGGGCACGCCGCTGATGACAACGGACAGGGTTTCCCCCGCCGCCGGAGACGCCAGGCCGGCGGCGATGGTCAGGGCGATGGGCTGGTCCTCCAGCCCCACGGTGGGCAGCACCACCAGGTTGGGCACGTCGGCCACCGGCAGCACGCTGACCGACACACTGCCCGTCGTGTCGGCGGTGGTGCCGTTGGCGTCGGCATGCGCCGTCACGGTCAGGGTGACGGTCCCGTTGTAGTCCGCCGGCGGCGTCAGGGTCAGGCCCGTCAGCTGGGCGGTGGTCAAGGTCCAGGTGCCGTCGTGGTTGTCGGTGCCGGTGGATAGGGTGGCGCCGGCGGGCACGCCCGCGATGGTGATGGACAGGGTCTCGCCATCGGCCGGGGTATGCAGCCCGGCGGCGATGGTCAGGGCGATGGGCTGGTCCTCCAGGCCCACCGCCGGCAGCGTCACCAGGCTGGGGGCGTCGGCCACCGGCAGGACGGTGACCGACAGGCTGCCGCTGGCGTCGGCGCTGGTGCCGTTGACCTCGGCATGGGCGGTGACGGTCAGGGTGACGGTGCCGTTGTAATCGGCCGGCGGCGTCAGGGTCAGGCCGGTCAACTGGGCGGTGGTCAGGGTCCAGGTGCCGTCGTGGTTGTCGGTACCGGCGGACAGGGTGGCGCCGACCGGCACACCGGCGATGGTGACGGACAGGGTCTCACCCGCCGCGGGGGCCGCCAAGCCGGCGGCGATGCTCAGGGCGATGGGCTGATCTTCCAGCCCGACGGCAGGCAGGACGGCCAGGCTGGGCATATCGGCCACGGGCGTGACGGTAACGGCCAGGCTGGCACTGGTGGTGGCTTCCAGGCCGCCCACGTCGGCATGGGCGGTGACGTTCAGGGCCAGGGTGCCGTTGTAGTCGGCGGGCGGCGTCAAGGTCAGGCCCGTCAGCTGTGCCGCGGTCAGTGTCCAAGTGCCGTCATGGTTGTCGGTGCCGGCGGACAGGGTGGCGCCGGCCGGCAGGCCGCTGATGGTGACGTGCAGCGTCTCCCCCGCCACCGGGGCGGTCAGGCCGGCCGCCAGCGTCAGGGCGATGGGCTGGTCCTCCAGGCCCACGGCGGGCAGGACCACCAGGCTGGGCGCCTCGATGCTGGCACCGGCACCGATGGAGACATCCACGGGCGCCACGGTGACCGCCAGGCTGGCACTGGTGGTGGCCTCCAGGCCGCCCACCTCGGCGTGGGCGGTGACGGACAGGGTCAGCGTGCCGCTGTAATCGGCGGGCGGGGTGATGGTCAGGCCGGTCAGCTGGACGCCGGTCAGGGTCCAGGTGCCGTCGTGGTTGTCGGTACCAGCGGACAGGGTGGCGCCCACGGGAACGCCGGCGATGGTTACGCTCAGCGTCTCGCCATCGGCTGGCGCCACCAAGCCGGCGGCGATGGTGAGGGCGATGGGCTGGTCCTCCAGCCCGATGGCGGGCAGGACCGCCAGGGTGGGGGCGTCGGCCACCGGCAGGACGGTGACCGTCAGGCTGCCGCTGGTCGTGGTCTCCACCCCCGCCACCTCGGCATGGGCGGTGACGCTCAGGGCCAGGGTGCCATTGAAATCGGCCGGTGGTGTCAGGGTCAGGCCGGTGAGCTGGACGCCGGTCAGTGTCCAGGTGCCGTCGTGGTTGTCGGTGCCGGCGGACAAGATGGCGCCCACAGGAACGCCGGCGATGGTGACGCTCAGCGTCTCACCGGCGGCGGGCGCCACCAGGCCGGCACCGATGGTGAGGGCGATGGGCTGGTCCTCCAGCCCGATGGCGGGCAGGACGGCCAGGGTGGGGGCGTGGGCCACGGGGGTGACGGTGACGGCCAGGTTGGCGCTGGTGGTGGCCTCCACCCCCGCCAGCTCGGCATGCGCGGTGACGCCCAGGGTCAGGGTGCCGCTGTAGTCGGCGGGTGGGGTGATGGTCAGGCCCGTGAGCTGCACGGCCGTCAGGGTCCAGGTGCCGTCACCGTTGTCGGTGCCGGCGGACAGGGTGGCGCCGGCCGGCAGGCCGCTGATGGTGACGCTCAACGTCTCCCCCGCCAGCGGGTTGGGCAGGTTGGTGGCGATGGTGAGGGCGATGGGCTGGTCTTCCAGGCCGATGGCCGGCAGCAGGGTCAGGCCCGGGGCGTCGATGCCCACGCCGACATGCACGGTGTCGGGGTCGACCGTCACCGCCAGGGTGCCGGTGGTATCGGCGCTGGTGCCACCCACCTCGGCATGGGCTGTGACGGACAGGGTCAGCGTGCCGCTGTAATCGGCCGGCGGCGTCAGGGTCAGGCCCGTCAGCTGGCCGGCGCTCAGTGTCCAGGTGCCGTCGTGGTTGTCCACGCCCGCCGACAGGTGGGCGCCCGCCGGTACACCGGCCACTGTCACCGACAGTGTCTCACCCTGTGCCGGATCGACCAGGCTGGCGGAGATGCTCAACGCGATGGGTTGGTCCTCATGCCCCACCGACGCCTGCAGGCTCAACACCGGCGCATCCGCCACGGGCGCCACCGTGATGGACAGGGTGCCCGTGGTGTCGGCAGTGGTGCCATTGACCGCAGCCTCCGCCGTGACGGACAGCGTCAAGGTGCCGCTGTAGTCGGCCGGCGGAGTGATGGTGAGGCCGGTGAGCTGGGCGCCGGTCAGGGTCCAGGTGCCGTCGCCGTTGTCGGTGCCGGCGGACAGGGTGGCGCCGGCGGGGACACCGGCGATGGTGACGGACAAAGTCTCGCCATCGGCCGGAGCGTGCAAGCCGGCAGCGATGGTAAGGGCGATGGGCTGATCCTCCAGGCCCACGGCGGGCAGGATCGCCAGGGTGGGGGCATCGGCCACCGGGGCGACGGTGACGGCCAGGCTGCCGGTGGTGTCGGCGCTGGTGCCGCCCACTTCGGCATGGGCGGTGACGGACAGGTTCAGCGTGCCGCTGTAGTCGGCCGGCGGAGTGATGGTGAGGCCGGTGAGCTGGGCGCCGGTCAGGGTCCAGGTGCCGTCGCCGTTGTCAGTGCCGGCAGACAGGGTGGCGCCGGCGGGGACACCGGCGATGGTGACGGACAGGGTCTCGCCATCCGCCGGGGCATGCAGGCCGGCGGCGATGGTCAGGGCGATGGGCTGATCCTCCAAGCCCACGGAGGGCAGGATCGTCAGGGTGGGGGCATCGGCCATCGGGGCGACGGTGACGGCCAGGCTGCCGGTGGTGTCGGCGCTGGTGCCGCCCACTTCGGCATGGGCGGTGACGGACAGGGTCAGCGTGCCGCTGTAGTCGGTCGGCGGAGTGATGGTGAGGCCGGTGAGCTGGGCGCCTGTCAAGGTCCAGGAGCCGTCGCCATTGTCGGTGCCGGCGGACAGGGTGGCGCCGACGGGGACACCGGCGATGGTGACGCTCAGGGTCTCGCCATCGGCCGGAGCGTGCAGCCCGGCAGCGATGGTCAGGGCGATGGGCTGATCCTCCAGGCCCACGGCGGGCAGGATCGTCAGGGTGGGGGCATCGGCCACCGGGGCGACGGTGACGGCCAGGCTGCCGGTGGCACTGATGTCCGTGCCGTCCAGCGCGGCATGAGCCGTCACACCCAAATTCAGGGTGCCGCTGTAGTCCGTCGGGGGGGTGAGGGTCAGTCCCACCAATTGATCGCCGGTCAGCGTCCAGGTGCCGTCATGGTTATCAATGCCGGCGGATAGGGTAGCGCCGGCCGGAACACCATCGATGGTGACGCTAACGGTTCCGGAAGCACCTGAGGTGGGCAAGCCGACGGAGATGGAAACGCCGATGGAATGATCTTCCAGGCCAAGCGCAGGTGACAGCGTCAGGCTGATGGAGGCACCTGTACCTGGATCGGTGTGTCCACCGGTGCCAGGATCGGTCGTTCCACCGGAACCCGTGCCGGTGCCGGGATCAGTGCCGCCGGTCCCGGTTGAGGGATCGGTGGGGGTGGAGCCGGAGCCCGTGCCACCGCCGACGGTGGTGGGGTCGGTCGCGCCGGAGCCGGTGTTGCCACCGCCAGCCTCGACGCCGCCGGAGCCCGTTCCAGTGGTCGGATCAGTGCCGTGGTCGGTACCGCCGGTCCCGGTTGAGGGATCGGTGGGGGTGGAGCCGGAGCCACCGCTGCCGGTGGTGGGGTCGGTTGAGCCGGTACCGGGGTTGCCGCCGCCGGCCTCGACCCCGCCGGAGCCCGTGCCGGTGGTCGGGTCAGTGCCGTGGCCGGTGCCGCCAGTCCCGGTTGAGGGATCTGTGGGCGTGGTGCCGGTGCCACCGCTGCCGGTGGTGGGGTCAGTCGCGCCGGAGCCGGTGTTGCCACCGCCCGCCTCGACCCCGCCGGAGCCCGTGCCGGTGGTCGGGTCAGTGCCGTGGTCGGTGCCGCCGGTTCCGGTCGAGGGATCGGTGGGGGAGGTGTCCGTGCCGCCGCTGCCGGTGGTGGGGTCTGTCGTACCGGTGCCGGTGTTGCCACCGCCGGCCTCGACCCCGCCGGAGCCTGTGCTGGTGGTCGGGTCAGTGCCGTGGCCGGTGCCGCCGGTTCCGGTCCCGGTTGACGGATCGGTGGGCGTGGCGCCCGTGCCACCGCTGCCGGTGGTGGGGTCTGTCGTGCCGGAGCCGGTGTTGCCGCCGCCGGCCTCGACCCTGCCGGAACCTGTGCCGGTGGTTGGGTCAGTGCCGTGGTCGGTGCCGCCGGTTCCGGTCCCAGTCGAGGGATCGATGGGGGTGGAGCCGGAGCCCGTGCCGCCGCTGCCGGTGGTGGGGTCGGTCGTACCGGTACCGGTGTTGCCACCGCCAGCCTCGACCCCGCCGGAGCCCGTGCCGGTGGTTGGATCGGTGCCGTGGTCGGTGCCGCCGGTTCCGGTCCCGGTGGAGGGATCGGTGGGGGTGGTGCCGGTGCCACCGCTGCCGGTGGTGGGGTCGGTTGAGCCGGTACCGGTGTTGCCGCCGCCGGCCTCGACCCCGCCGGAGCCCGTGCCGGTGGTTGGATCGGTGCCGTGGTCGGTGCCGCCGGTTTCGGTCCCGGTGGAGGGATCGGTGGGGGTGGAGCCGGAGCCCGTGCCACCGCCGCCGGTGGTGGGGTTGGTCGAGCCGGAGCCGGTGTTGCCGCCGCCGGCCTCGACGCTGCCGGAACCTGTGGTCGGATCGGCGCCGTGGTCGGTGCCGCCGGTTCCGGTCCCGGTTGAGGGATCGGTGGGCGTGGTGCCGGTGCCACCGCCGCCGGTGGTGGGGTTGGTCGTTCCAGTGCCGGTGTTGCCACCGCCGGCCTCGACGCTGCCGGAACCTGTGCCGGTGGTCGGGCCAGTGCCGTGGTCGGTGCCGCCGGTTCCGGTCCCGGTTGAGGGATCGGTGGGCGTGGTGCCGGTGCCACCGCCGCCGGTGGTGGGGTTGGTCGTTCCAGTG
>NZ_VITV01000017.1:98671-108064 GCF_007828035.1 Nitrospirillum amazonense
TGCCGGTGTTGCCACCGCCAACCTCGACGCCGCCGGAGCCTATGCCGGTGGTCGGATCAGTGCCGTGGTCGGTGCCGCCGGTTCCGGTTCCGGTGGACGGATCGGTGGGGGTGGTGCCCGTGCCGCCGCCGGTGGTGGGGCTGGTCGAACCGGAGCCGGTGTTGCCACCGCCGGCCTCGACACCGCCGGAACCTGTGCCGGTGGTCGGGTCAGTACCGTGGTCGGTGGCGCCAGTCCCGGTTGAGGGATCTGTGGGCGTGGTGCCGGTGCCACCGCTGCCGGTGGTGGGGTCGGTTGAGCCGGTACCGGTGTTGCCGCCGCCAGCCTCGACACCGCCGGAGCCCGTGCCGGTGGTTGGATCGGTGCCGTGGTCGGTGCCGCCGGTTCCGGTCCCGGTCGAGGGATCGGTGGGCGAGGTTCCCGTGCCACCGCTGCCGGTGGTGGGGTTGGTCGAGCCGGTACCGGTGTTGCCGCCGCCAGCCTGGGTGCCACCGGAGCCCGTGCCGGTGGTCGGGTCAGTGCCGTGGTCGGCGCCGCCCGAGCCGGTCCCGGTTGAGGGATCGGTGGGCGAGGTTCCCGTGCCACCGCTGCCGGTGGTGGGGTTGGTCGTTCCGGTGCCGGTGTTGCCACCGCCAGCCTGGGTGCCGCCAGAGCCTGTGCCGGTGGTCGGGTCAGTGCCGTGGTCGGCGCCGCCCGTGCCGGTTCCGGTTGAGGGACCGGTGGGCGAGGTTCCCGTGCCACCGCTGCCGGTGGTGGGGTTGGTCGAGCCGGTGCCGGTGTTGCCACCGCCAGCCTGGGTGCCGCCGGAGCCTGTGCCGGTGGTCGGGTCAGTGCCGTGGTCGGCGCCGCCCGTGCCGGTTCCGGTTGAGGGATCGGTGGGCGAGGTTCCCGTGCCACCGCTGCCGGTGGTGGGGTTGGTCGAGCCGGTGCCGGTGTTGCCACCGCCAGCCTGGGTGCCGCCGGAGCCGGTGCCTGTGGTCGGGTCGGTGCCGTGATCGGTCCCACCAGAACCGGTCCCGGTGGAGGGATCGGTGGGCGTGGCGCCCGTGCCACCGCCACCGGTGGTGGGGTCGGTTGAGCCGGTGCCCGTGTTGCCACCGCCGGCCTCAACGCCGCCGGAACCCGTGCCGGTGGTCGGATCGGCGCCGTGGTCGGTGCCGCCGGTTCCGGTCCCGGTTGAGGGATCGGTGGGGGAGGTTCCGTTGCCGCTGCCAGTGGTGGGGTTGGTCGAGCCGGAGCCGGTGTTGCCGCCGCCAGCCTCGACACCGCTGGAGCCCGTGCCGGTGGTCGGATCAGTGCTGTGGTCGGTGCCGCCCGATCCAGTCCCGGTTGAGGGATCGGTGGGGGTGGTGCCCGTGCCACCGCTGCCGGTGGTGGGGTCTGTCGAGCCGGTGCCCGTGTTGCCGCCGCCAGCTTGGGTGCCGCCGGTTCCGGTACTGCCGGTTCCGGCCTGGGTGCCCGTGCCCGTGTTCGTGCCGGTGGACGGTGTGGTGGTGTTGCCAGTCGAGGCGTCGCTGGCGGTGCCGGCATGGTCCGTGCCGCCGGTGCTGGTGTCGCCGCTGGTCGTGCCCCCGCTGGTTGTGCCGGCGTCGGTGCCGGATGAGGCGGTGCCGCCGGTGGAGGACGAGCCCGACGACGTTCCAGGGGACGTGGCGCCCGTGGACGTGCCGCCCGTGGACGGGCTGGTCGTGGTCGCCGTGCCAGTCCCAGTCCCAGTCCCAGTGCCGGTGCCGGCACCGGTATTCGTGCCCGTGTTGGTCGTCGTGGTGCTGGTGTTCGTGTTGGTGCTGTCCAGCGCGGTCTGCTGGGTGTTGGTCTGACTGGACGGGGCGGCCACGGCGGGGGCGGATTCGGCGTGGACCGGTGTGGCGGTCGAGGGCAGGACGGTGGCGCGGGCCTGGGCCGGGGCGGCCGTGGAGGAGGTCAGGGCCGGCGCCGTGCCGCCGCTGCCCACCGGGTCGCCGCGGGTATCGCCGCCGCCGAGGAAGGACGTGCCGCCACCGCTGCTGGTGCCGCCGCTGGAGATCAGGTCGGTGGTGTTCTCTTGCAGCGACGGCGCCGTGCTGGACAGGGCCGCCGTCTCCGTGACGTTGTTGGCGCAGGCGCCGGTGGCCGGCGCCTGGACGGTGCTGGCGCCGCCTTCCAGCTGGCTGCCGTTATGGACGGAACTGAGGTAACCGCTTTCGGAGCGTGGGTCCCGCGCCGTGTCGGCGCCCGGCCGTTCCAGCGCCTTCAATGGCCGGCTGTTCTGCTGCGTGGCGGCTTGGTCGCGAAGGGCTTGGGTCTTGGCGTTCGACGACGACTTGTCGCTCTGCTGAGCCATGGCGGTGTTCCCGTCATAAAGGGGGCCGGAATGAGACGGGTGCCGGGCATCCGCTCGCGGTCGTTGAGGCGAAGAAAGCGGGGCGGTCGCGGGGGCGGCGGTGTCGAGGCCGCTCCAGGATCCGCCGTCAGGTGGCGGGCTCAGCGCTCATGGAAGGCGCTGTCCACTGTCGTGTAGATGGGTTTTAGCAGGTATTGAAATACCGTCTTCTCGCCCGTGGTGATGTCGGCCTGAACCGTCATGCCGGGCACCACCTGATAGCGTTCCTTGTCATGGCCGACGTAGGAGGCGGCCAGCTTCACCCGGGCCAGGTAGTAGGGGTTCTTCTGCTCGTCCATGAAGGTGGTGGGCGAAACGGTGTCCAGCGTGCCGTCGATGCGGCCGTAGCGGGCGTAGTCGAAGGCCTGCACCTTCACCTTCACCGGCTGGCCGGGACGGACGAAACCGATGTCGCGGGTGGAGACGCGCACCTCGGCCATCAGCTCGTCATCCACGGGTACCAGGCGGGCGACGATCCCGCCGGGGGCGACCACGCCGCCGATGGTCTTGACCGGCAGTTCCATGACGATACCGCGCACGGGCGCCACGGTGACCAGGTGGTCCACCCGGTCCTCCTGCCCCTCGATCAGCTTGTTCAGTTCCGCCAGCTGGGCGCCGGTGGTCTCCAGCTTGTCCAGGGCCTCTTGCCGCAGGCGGCCGTCCAACTCCGACAGGCGGGACCTGTTCTCACCCAGGCTGTGCTGGGTGCTGGCGATGACTCCCTCAAGGCGGGCTTTCTCCGACTGGGCGCTGGCCAGGTCGCGCTGCGCCTCCAGCAGGTTCAGCTTGGAGTTCAGCCCCTTTTCCACCAGATCCTTACGCAGTTGAACCTTATGCTCGGCGATGTCCAGGTCGGTCATGACCGAGGCCAGCTGCAGCTTGCTGGCGGTCAGCAAGGCGGCCGCCTGCTGGCCCTGGTTCGCCAGCACGGCGCGCTGGTTCCTCTTGGCTTCGATCTGGGCGGCCAGCAGCTGGCGGTTGTTGTCCACCACGTCGGGCTGGCTGGCATAAGGCGCGAAGTCGGCCGGCCGGTCCTCGGCGAAGGCCTGCAGCCGTTCCATCTGCGCCTGCAGGGCGATGCGCCGGGCGGTGTACTGATCGCGGCTGGAGCGGGTGGTGGCCCCCTCGAACCGCACCAGGGGCTGGCCGGCCTCCACCAGCTGGCCCTGTTTCACCAGGATCTCGGCGACGGTGCCGCCCTCCAGGTGCTGGGCCACCTGGACCGAGCGGGAGGGGACGATCTCACCGAACGACGTGGCGACCTCGTGCACCGGGGTCAGCACCGCCCAGGCGATGGCGGCCGTCAGGCAGAGGCCGGCCACCAGGATGGTGCTGCGCGTCAGGGGCGAGATGCCGGGGTCGGTGACCAGTTCGTCGGAGGCGAACTCGGGCAGGCGGAACCAGTTGGGCAGGGCTACGGCGCGCATCAGATCATGCCTCTCGGAATACGGTCGCGAACCTTTTCGGCGGTCCCGAAGTAACGGGTGGTGCCGTTCTCCAGGATCAGGACCTTGTCGGCGATGCCGAGGTGGCCTCGGCGGTGGGTGGCGAAGAAGACGGTGGACCGCTGGCGCAGCATCTCGATGGCCGACATGAAGGCGAACTCGCCCTCGAAGTCGAAGCCGCTGATGGGCTCGTCCAGCAGGACCAGCGGGGTGTTGCGCAGGTAGGCGCGGGCCAGCGACAGGCGGGCCAGCACGCCGGTGGGCAGGGGGGCGGAGTGCATGTCGAAGCAGGTGTCCAGCCCGTCCTTCAGGCCCTTCACCGTGTCCAGCGCCCCGGCCTGGTCCAGGGCGTCGATCAACTCGGCGTCGCTGGCAAGGGGAGCGGCCAGGCGCAAATTGTCGGCCAGAGAGCCCTGGAAGAACTGCGGCACCTGCGTGACGAAGGCGATGGAGCGGCGCAGCTGGATGGGGTCGAACTGGCGGATGTCGCGGCCATCGATGCGGACGGAGCCGCCCTGGGCCGTGTATAGGCCGCTGATCAGCTTCAGTACGGTGGACTTGCCGCCGCCGCAGCGGCCGACGATGGCCACCACCTCGCGCGGCGCCACCTCGAAACCGACGTTGGCCAGGATGGGCTCCGGCTCACGGTGATAGCGGAAGGTGACGCGGGTAAAGGAGACGCGGCCCTGGATCTCGGCCACGCGGTCCGGTCGCACCGTTTCCGACCGTTCCGGCGGCGTGGCCATCAGGGTCTCGATCTGGCGGATGGAGGAGCGGATCTGACCCACCCGGGCGCTGGCCATGAAGGCAGCCTGCAGGGGCCCCAGCATGCGCCAGATCAGCATCATGCTGGCGATCAGGCCGCCGGTGGTCAGGTCGCCGGCCAGCACGCGATGCACGCCGAACACCAGGGTGACCAGGGCGGTCATGGTGCCCAGGATCTGGCTGATCGTGCTGGTGGTGGCCGAGGCCTGGCCGTAGCGCAGATTGGCTTCCGCCGCGTTTCGGGCCACGGTGTCGTAGCGGTCGCGCCAGATGTCCACCAGGCCCAGCGTGCGGATGGACCGCATGCGCTCGATGATCTCCAGCGTCAGTTCCTGGCGACGGGAATTGGCCACGGCGGCCTGGGTGACGCGATAGCGGGTGACGGCGTTGGCCACGAAAGCCAGCAGGCCATAGACGCCGACCGCCACCAGCGGCACCAGGCCCAGCCAGCCGCCCAGCACGAAGATGGCGGCGATGAACAGGAACATGAAGGGCAGGTCCAGCGTGGCCTGGGCCAGCGGGCCGGTCAGCAGGTCGCGCACCCGGTCGATGTCGCGCACGCGGGCCACCTGGGCCGCGATGCTGACCCGCTCGGTCAGGGCGCTGGGCAGACTCAAGAGGCGGCCGAACACGGCGTTGCCGACGACATAGCCCAGGCGGGCGCCGGCATGAGCCATAGTGTGGCTGCGCAGCCGGCGCATGGTCAGTTCGAAGAGGGAGGCGCCGATGGCGCCGATGCCCAGCGGTACCAGCAGCCAGGGGGTGTTGGCGGCGATGACCTTGTCATAGACGGTCATCACGAACAGCGGGTTGGCCAGGGCCAGCAGGTTGGCCATCAGGGTCAGGGCCATGCTGGCGAAGATCAGCGGCGTGCTTTCGCCGATACGGCTGCGCAGCCAGCCCTGACGTTCCGTCCCGCTGTGGGGCAGGGTGCCGGGGCGCACGGTCACCAGCGTGCCGGCGGGCAGGGCGTCGTCGCCCCCGGCGGTCGCTGGCGTGGCCTCGGCCTGCGGCCGCGTCACGACGAAGCGGTTCTCCAGCACCTCAACCAGCGTGGGGGCCGCACCCAGGGGAATGTGCAGCATGACGCCCACGGCCTTGTCTGCCGGTCCGGCGATGCGGCGCAGATCATCCAGGGAGAACCCATCGGCGGTGTGCAGGGCGCTGACGTAGCCCAGGCGGCCCAGGATGTCGCGTAGGTCGGCCATGGGGTTGGCCCGCGCCTCGGACGGCAGCGCCTCCAGGATCTGACGGCGGGAGCCGGACCAGCCATGGCGGTTCAGCAACTGCGCCAGCGGGTCCAGGAATTCGGTCCAGTTCACGCTGACTGTGGCGGCGGGCACCGGCAGGGCCGGGGGCCGGAGCATGGGGTCCCGCTGGGACGCCCCGCTGTCGAGGAGAAGCGTCATAATGCGAACTCCAGGGTGCGATCCAATTGGCCGTCGGCCAGGCGGTAGATGCGGTCGGCCAGCTTCAGGACGGCAGGCCGGTGGCTGACCAGGACCAGCGCGCATTCGGTGCGCAGCTCGTTCATCAGGCCGAACAGGTGGCGGTCGCCCTCGTCATCGACGGCGGAGTTGGCGTCGTCGAACAGGATGATGCGCGGCTTGTGGATCAGGGCGCGGGCCACGGCGATGCGCTGGGCTAGGCCCCGGGGCAGGGGCTCGGTGGCGCCGTCGCCCACGAAGGTGGCGAAGCCGTGGGGCAGGGCGTGGATGAGGTCGGAGATGCCCGCCCGCTCCGCCGCCACCAGGGCCAGCTCGTCATACTCGGGCCGGAACAGGGTGATGTTCTCGGTGATGGTGCCGCGGAACAGGATCTCTTGCTGCGGCAGGAAGGCGATGGCCTCGCGCACCGATTCCGGGTCGTACTGGTCCAGATCCAGGCCGTCCAGGGTGATGCGGCCGCGGCTGGGCTGGTAGAAGCCGCCCATGAGGGACAGCAGGGTGGTCTTGCCGCTGCCGTTGGGGCCCACCAGGGCGATGATCTCGCCCTTGCTCAGTTCCAGGTCGATTCCGCTCAGCACCTCCTGTTCCGGCTTGAAGCCGAAGGACAGGCCAGACAGGACCATGCGCGGCTGCGTCTGGTTGGCGTCGGCCGTGCCCATGGCGTGGCGTTCGCGCGGCATGGCGT
The DNA here is from genome assembly GCF_007828035.1 of Nitrospirillum amazonense. Classification (GTDB taxonomy): domain Bacteria; phylum Pseudomonadota; class Alphaproteobacteria; order Azospirillales; family Azospirillaceae; genus Nitrospirillum; species Nitrospirillum amazonense. The sequence continues at coordinate 105,377 of NZ_VITV01000017.1, forward strand.
ACAGGGCGTCCATCTGTTCGCGGGCGATGGCGGCCTGCTGCAGGCGCGACCACAGCTGCAGGATGTTCTGCATGGGCGACAGGGCGCGGCCGACCAGCAGCACGCAGGCCGACAGGCCGCCGACGCTGAGCTGGCCGCGCAGCACCAGCAGGCTGCCGAAGCCCACGGTCAGCAGGCCCGCGACCTGCACCACGCATTGCCCGATCTCACCCAGGTGCTGGGCCGACAGCTCGGCGCTGCGGTTCTCGCCCAGGCGACGCTCCTGCAGCTTCTCGTATCGGCGCAGCAGCGGATGCTCCAGCGCCATGGCCTTCACCGACTGGATGCCGCTCAACAGGCTGATGATGAAGCTGAGGCGCTTGTCCTCCGCCTCCGCCACGCGCAGCAGCGAGGTGCGCGCCATGCGGATGGCCGGCAGGGCCAGCAGCACGATGGCCAGTATGCTGACCAGCGGCACCAGGGTCAGGATGCCGCCGATGTATAGGATGATGCCCAGGTAGATGACGACGAAGGGAATGTCGTACAGGCTGACCATGATCTGGCCTGACGCGAAATCCCGTAAAGACGCGATGGAATTCAACCTTTCCATGTGCGCGCCGGAGGTGTGCGTCTGAAACGCCTGTATATCGCTGTCCAGCAGATGAAAAATGGCGCGGCGACTTTCGGATATTTCATACTGGGCACTACGCGTACTGAAAATCCGCTGCCGTGCAATTCGTAGGAACAGCTCCATCAGCAACGCGGTAACAATTCCGCCCGCCAACATGAACATCGTATCAATGGTATGGTTCGGCAAAATACGATCATATACCTGTAGCAAGGCAATCGGCATCGCCAAGGACAGGATATTAATCGTGATGCTTGATGTCATTATATAGGCGTTATGTGGAATCTTAACGCCGCCAAAATTCATGGATACTGATGCGGTTCTGCTCATGGTTTTCACCATTTGATTCGATGGCGCATCCTGATTATGTGTAACTTAAAAAAGTGTTAAATGCCATTTTTTGGATTGTATTGGTATTTGCCAGATATCGGCAAATACTTGACCCTATTCAAAAGGTGATGTAGCTGCAAAATTAAAAGTTGTGTCCGCGTGATTGTACCCGGCGTCACAATCCAGACGTCGGTGTTGCGCATTAAAACGCCGCACTCCATGGGCCGAGACTGCCGGCAAGCTGCACAGGAGTGGATATGGGACGGCCCCCAGCCTGGGGCGCCGCCTGCCCCTATAGCATTGTTTCGGAAAGAAGATTTATGGGATGGCTACGTAAGTATACCACAATGCGGCCGTTTCGAATGATCACGATTTTTTTGCTAATTCTCGAAATCGACTTGTCTCGACTGGCCGTGATTACGCAGGTATGGGCAGAAGTGATTGAAATGAGAAAAGTGGAATGGTCGAAAAGTGGGTATGCGGTCTGTTTGGCCGCAAAATTAATGCTACAGGATAGGCTATACTTAGGAGTTAATACTTCCCTCGCGTTCACATTCTGTTAATGCGGCCGTGGTCGGGACTTTCCTTTTGATAAGAAGCAGAGGATTTGCGGTTCGTTCCAGGTCGACCGCGTCCATGAGCGGACCGGAGTCAGCATGGCCAAGGCCAGCCTGCCGAAGCCCCGTCCGGTACAGCGCGGAGACAAAGTGCCAGCGGCGGGTCGCCGCCACCAGTGCCGGCCGGGAAGCAAAGGTTCTTTCACGACTTGCTTGGCCCGACCCGGCGGATGCGTCCCTACACCATGTGCCGGGGCGTGATCCCGACGATTCTGATGATGAACGGTGTTTCACATCCCTTGAACAGCCGTTCACGGCCGTCGAACGCCGGTTCACTGCCTCCCAGGCGGCACCACGCTGCCATGCGCGCTTGCCTCAAGCGAGCCGCTGCGCCAGTTCCTCGGCGTCCGCGTGGTAGTATCTGGCCAGCATCGACAGCGTCTTGTGGCCAGTGATGCGCATCAGCTCCAGCGGGTTGGTGTAGATCTTGGCCAGCCGGCTGGTGGCCTCGTGCCGCAGGTCGTGGAAGGTCAGGTCCGCGATGCCGGCGCGGTCAACAACGTGGCCAAAGGTCACTTTCAGCAGCCTTTGGTCCTCTCCCACCACAGGCCCATTCTTGTTTCCGTAAGAGGGGAAGGAGCGGAGGGCGTCCACCGCCGCGGTGGACAGCGGCACCTTGCGGATTTCACCGTTCTTTGAGCCGTCGCCCGACAGGCCGCGGATGGTCATGACGCGTTTCGCCAGATCCACGTCGCTCCAGTCCAGTGCACAGATCTCCCCCTGTCGCGCGGCCGTTTCCAGCGCCAACTTGGCCATGGGCACCAGCCAGGCTCCGTGCTTGCTGGCCGCCAGTCCCGCCATCAGGCGTTCCTCCTCGGCGGGGATGTGGTGGCTTAGCTCGACCTCATTGCCGGTATCCGGATCACGCTGATACGTCACCTCGACCCTGGCGGGCTGCAGGCGCCGCCCGCGCTTGCGGTCGGCTCCCTTGGGGCGGGCGGTCAGCTTCGCTTCGGCGGGATTGGATGGGAGGTGCATGCCCCATTCTCGCCGGCCGTGGGCGATCGCGGTGGCGATCAGGTTGAGCCGCCGCACCACAGTGGCGGGCGCGTAGTCGCAGGCCAGCATACGATCGCGGTAGCTAGCGATATCCTGGGGCGAAAGGGCGCTGAGCCGTCGCAGACAGATTTCGTC
>NZ_VITV01000018.1 GCF_007828035.1 Nitrospirillum amazonense
ATCGTGATGCCGCGCGCCTTCTCTTCCGGCGCCTTGTCGATCTGGTCGTACGCGGTGAACGTCGCGCCACCGGTCTCAGCCAGCACCTTCGTGATTGCAGCCGTCAGCGACGTCTTGCCATGGTCAACGTGACCGATCGTGCCGATGTTGCAGTGCGGCTTGGTGCGTTCGAATTTCGCCTTGGCCATGGTCTTATCCGCCTTTGCCTGACAGTCTGAAGTTAAGCTTTAGGATTTCGCGTGGAGCTTCGTACTGGAGCGGGTGAGGGGAATCGAACCCCCGTCGTAAGCTTGGAAGGCTTCTGCTCTACCATTGAGCTACACCCGCCTAAGTCTCTGCCGCTCCATACCCCGGAACTGCTTCGCGCACGCGGGGAGCCAGTAAACCCACCCCTCATCACTGGGGGGCGGTTTTACCGGCAAAGTGGTGGAAGGGGTAGGATTCGAACCTACGTACGCTAACGCGGGCAGATTTACAGTCTGCTGCCTTTAACCACTCGGCCACCCTTCCGTCGCCGCGTGTCCGACCGGGGTCGAAAACGGTGGACAGGTGGGTAGGCGTTTCGACCCCCTCCTGTCAACGGGGAAATGTTGGTCGAACGAAAAGACTTGGCGGCAACCGTGCCATGCCTTGCGGAAAGCAGTGGCAACCCTGCACCGCTTGGCGCTAAGGATGGCACCATGAAGCGATCTGGATTTTCCAATCAGGGTGGTTCCCGCGCCGGCGGCAACGGCCCCTCCTCCCCCAATTCCCCCCGCCCGCCCCGCGATGGCGGTCGTCCGGGTGCGTCCACGCCGCGCGTCCAGGGTGAGCGCCCGCGCGCGCAGGATGGGCGTCTGGACGGCGCCAAGAAGACCACAGCCCCCAAAGCCACGCCCAAGCCCGGCATGCTCTACGGCCAGCACCCCGTCGTGGCGGCCTGGACCAATCCCGAGCGGCGCTGCAAGGCCCTGCTGGCCACGCCGGCGGGGCTGGAGCTGATAGCCGAGGCCTTCGCCCAGGCCAAGGCCGCCGGCCTCGCACGGCCCGAGCCCACGGTGGTGGAGCGCGAGGCGCTGGACCGCCTGCTGCCGGCCGGCGCCGTGCACCAGGGCCTGGTGCTGGACGCCAGCCCCCTGCCCGAGCTTGACATCGCCGACGTCGCCCGCGCCTGCGGGGAGACGGATATGGTGGTGGTGCTGGACCAGGTGACCGATCCGCACAACGTGGGCGCCATCCTGCGCTCCGCCGCCGCCTTCGGCGCCAAGGCCGTCATCGTCCAGGACCGGCACGCGCCGGAAGTGACGGGCGTGCTGGCCAAGACGGCCTCGGGCGCCCTGGAAGTGGTCCCCCTGGTGCGGGTCACCAACCTGTCCCGGGCCCTGACCGAATTGCAGGACGGCGGATTCTTCTGCGTCGGCCTGGCCGAATCGGGGCCGAAGCCCCTGCACGCACTGGATTTTCCGGGCCGCGTGGCCGTCGTCATGGGTTCGGAGGGCGATGGACTGCGCCGCTTGACCATGGAACGCTGCGACGCGCTGGCCCATCTACCGACCCGGCCCCCCATCGGCAGCCTGAATGTGTCGAACGCGGCCGCCGTGGCGCTTTACGAGGTCGCACGGCGACGCTAAGGTCTGCCCGCGTTCGACACCCCGGGCTGCCCCGGGGTCCTGGGAGCCGGCTTAGCTCAGTTGGTAGAGCAACCGCCTTGTAAGCGGTAGGTCGCGAGTTCAAGTCTCGCAGCCGGCACCAGTTTCAGGCTTCCCACTCCCAGATGCCGGATGGCCGCCTGCGTGGTCTTGGCCGATCCCCGGTTTCCGGTCCGCTACGCTTCACCTGATCACATACGGCTTGTGCCCCAGATCCAGCCCGACATTGCCCTCGGGCACGTCGTTGAAGCTGCGGTAATGGGTGCCGGGGCCACCGACATATTCGGCCAGCGCGTCGTCGTTCACGTAGTAGACCGCCTGGGAGCGGTAGATGTAGTAGCCGTCCCGACTGATGGAGACGGTCAGCATCAGCTCGGTCGAGGTCTCCTCCACCGTGGCGCGGGCGGTGTCCAGCGCCACGCCGCCGGCTGCCGCCGTGATCCCCCAGGGCATGGCGTCCAGCATAAGCTTGCCCACGGCGACACCGGCACCGAGGGCCGTCAGTGGGCCGGGCACGGTGTGGTTGGCGTTGGTGAACTTGGGATGGGCGATGGCGTTGGCGTCGATGGCCACCGCCACCACGTCGGGCTTGGGCTCCATGGCCACGGCGTGGCCGTTCTGGACGAAGGCCGTGGTCAGCGCCTGCTGGAAGGCGTCGGCGAAGGTGGTGTCGCTGTGCCGCGTCAGGTAGATCTGCACCGGCGGTTTTTGCCCCGTCTGCTCCTGCAGATAGGCGGAAACTGCCGAGGCCACGTCCTTGGCCACGATCACCCAATGGGCCGCCGTCTCCATCTTGTACTGCGGCGGCGTCAGAAAGGCGGCCGCCATGGGCCGCTCCGAACAGCCGGACACCAAGCCGCCCGCCAGCAGCAGGCCACCGAGCGCCGCCACAGGCAGGGCGCGCAGGTGGGGGGAAAGGCGGGACCGAAGCGCGGCGCGGGGCATGGGGCTATTCATCTCTGGCGTCTCGATTCTTGGGGGAGGAGCCGCCACCGGGCGGTCCCCCACCAGTCACAAGAGCAAACCACGTGCCAGGTTTATGCTTGGTTGCCCGCGCCCCGCCCCGGCCGTCACACCCGCGGCGTGACGATGGCCCTAAGTCACGCCGGCGGCGTGACGGCAGTCTCGGGTCACGCCGGGGGCGTGACGATGGTCAGCGCGGTATCATCACCCTTGGCGCGTTCCGCGTCGGGGGCCTGGCCAAGGACCTGGAAGCATAGCGTTTCGGCGATGTTGGTCGCGTGGTCGCCGATACGCTCCAGGTTCTTCGCGGCGAACATCAGATGGGTGCAGGCGGTGATGCGCTGCGGCGCTTCCATCATATAGGTCAGCAGTTCGCGGAACAGGGCGGTATAGGCCAGATCCACCTCGTTGTCCGCCTCGCGCACGGCCAGCGCCGCCGCCGCGTCGGCATCGGCGTAGGCCGTCACCACCCGGGTCAGCATGTCGTTGGCCGCATCGCCGATGCGGCGCAGCGAGCGGGTCAGCTCCACCTCCGGCATCTGGTTCAGGGCGAGCGAGCGCTTGGCCACGTTGGCCGCGAAGTCACCGATGCGTTCCAGGTTGTTGGCAATCTTCAACGCCGCCACCACCTCGCGCAGGTCACGGCCCACCGGGGCCCGCAGCGCCAGCAGCTTCAGCGTCTGGTTCTCGATCTGCTGCTCCAGGGCATCGACCTGGGCGTCATCGGCCATGACGGCCGCGGCCAGATCGCCGTCACGTTCCAGAGTCGCCTTCAAGGCCCGGCTCAGCTGTGTGGAAGCCAACCGCCCCATGTCCGTGATGGTGCGGTGCAGCTGGGCCAGTTCCTCGTCATAGGACGCCACGATATGGCCGGTCGACATTGGTTCTTGTTCCCTGAAAACGATAAACAGCGAAAACGACAAATGGCGGCATCCCGGCAGGGCCGATCCGGATCTTATAGGCCCCTGGCCTCCGATTCTGCCTTGGCCCCGCCATCCCTTTACCCGCCACGCGGATGCAGATTTACGACCTAGCTTGTCCAATGTGCCGCCAGCGTCAATGTTTTCTTAGCAAAGGGGTAGGATGTTTAGTTGTAACCAGCCCGAAAGAAATACAGACTGCCCGCAAATTTGTGATCGCTGCTGAGGGGCCCAATCGGGGCATGACACCGCACGAACTGATCGCCGTATTGGAAAAGCACGATCGCTGGCTGAAGCGGAAGACCGGCGGCGCGCGCGCCATGCTGCCCCTGGTCGATCTGCAGGGCGCCAGCTTCGTCGGCATGAACCTGCAATCGGCCAAGCTGTCGGGCGCCAACCTCACCGGCTGCGACTTCACCACCGCCAACCTCAGCATGGCCGACCTGTTCGCCGCCAAGCTGACCCGCGCCATCCTGATCAACGCCAACCTCTACCGCGCCGACCTGCGCGGCGCCCACATGCGCGGCGCCCGCCTGAAGGGCGCCATCCTGCGCGAGGCCGACTTGCGCGGCGGCGCGCTGCTGGACCGCCGGGGGCCCGGCCAGGTCAGCATGCAGCAGTCCGACCTGCGTGGCGCGGACATGGACGACGCCCTGCTGTCCAGCGCCAACCTGGCGGGCGCCGACCTCAGCGAGACCAGCATGGTGGGTGCCGACTGCTCAGGCGCGCAGCTGTCGGGCTGTAACCTGGCCAAGTCGGTGCTGAAGTCGGCCAACTTCACCAACTGCGACATGCGCGGCGTGAACCTGTCGGGCAGCAACCTGACGGGCGCCGTGCTGCGGGACTGCCGCCTGACCGGCGCCACCCTGGCCGGCGCGATCCTGATGAACGCCGACCTGACGGGGGCCAACCTGGACGGCGTGGACCTGACCGGCGTGGACACCACCGGCGCCAACCTGGCGCGCGGGTCGGAAAACTTCTCGGAGAAGATCCAGAAGGCGCTGGGCCACCATCGCACCTGGATTCTCAGCAACGGCGCCAAAGGCATCCGGGCGGAACTGGCGGCCGAAGACCTGAGCCACATCGACCTGAAGGGCGTGAACCTCAGCGGCGCCGACCTGAAGGGCGCCAAGATGGTGGGCGCCAAGCTGCGCGATTCCATGTTCATCATGTCGGACCTCGCCGGGGCCGACTTGCGCGGCGCCGACCTGACGGGCGCCACCCTGGATGGTGTCAGCCTGCGTGGCACCGACCTGACGGGCGCCAAACTGGACGGGGCCGAGATCGGCTCCGTCGACATCAAAGGGCCGGACGGCCGCCCCATCGGCCGGCTGTGGCCCGCCAACCTGGCCGACGCGCTGTTGCTGAAGGCCAGCCTGCAGCGCGCCAATCTGCGCAGCGCCAACCTGTCGGGCGCCGACCTGCGCGGCGCGGATCTGTCCGGCGCCAACCTGATCGACGCCAACCTGCGCGGCGCGCAGCTGGAGGGCGCCATCCTGGACGGCGCCGCCATGCCCGCCCAGATCGACGACGACGACGAATAAGCGCCGCCATCGGAGCGTTGCCCTACCACTGTAGTACAGGTGGGATGACGCCGCGGTCATCGCCGCGACGGGCTGCCACCTGCCGGTCCTGCGACCCCAGCGCGAATCGGCCATGCCCTGGAACCGATGCCTACCCGTACCATTTAAGGCGCGACGGCGCGCTAGTGCCTGTCATGAAGACGGTTATGATGGGCCCGGTTTCAGGATCGGCGGCTGAGGGAGGGAGTGCGATGCGACAGGTGACGGTGGCGGCCACCCAAACGTGGTGCGACTGGAACAAGGGGGGCAACATCGACCGGGTGGAGGCGCTGGTGCGCCGCGCCGCAGCCGAAGGCGCCCAGATCATCCTGCCGCAGGAACTGTTCGAGACGCCCTACTTCTGCATCAACCAGAAGGCCGCGCACTTCGCCCACGCCGCCCCGGCGGAGGGCCATCCCGTGCTGAGCCGCTTCACCGCCCTGGCCCGCGAGCTGCAGGTGGTCCTGCCCACCAGCTTTTTCGAGCGGGCGGGCAACGCCTATTTCAACTCCCTGGCCATGATCGACGCCGACGGCAGCATCCTGGGCATCTACCGCAAGAGCCATATCCCCGACGGCCCCGGCTATCAGGAGAAGTTCTACTTCAGCCCCGGCGACACCGGCTTCCAGGTCTACAGGACCCGCTACGCCACCATCGGCACGGCCATCTGCTGGGACCAGTGGTTCCCGGAGGCCGCGCGCATCATGGCCCTTCAGGGGGCGGAGATCCTGTTCTACCCCACCGCCATCGGGTCGGAGCCGCAAGACCCCACCCTGGACAGCCGCGACCACTGGCAGCGGGTGATGCAGGGGCACGCCGGCGCCAACCTGGTGCCGCTGGTGGCCAGCAACCGCGTGGGCACCGAGCCGGACGACGACCGGTCCATCACCTTCTACGGCTCCTCCTTCATCGCCGGCCCCAAGGGCGAGAAGGTGGCGGAAGCGAATCGCGAGGAGGAGACGGTGCTGACCGCGACCTTCGACTTGGACGAAATCGCGAAGGTCCGTTCCTCCTGGGGGGTGTTCCGCGACCGCCGGCCGGAGCTGTATGCGCCGCTGTTGACCCTGGATGGACGCACACGCAGGGGTTGACGGCAAATCGTTGCCAATTCAGTAGGCAAATGGCGCGTTAACCAACAATAACCATTACAAATGTGTCATGCATTGGCCTTAACTGCCGCATCCTCAGATAAATCCTTTTGCCAAGGGCGATTCTGCGATAAATGAGGGACGGCAGTTGTTAAATCGAGGTCAATACAAATGGGTGCTCAAAAGAGCTCTGTGACCGGTACCCTTGCGTCCGCGTACTCACTTTCCAAGCGTGGCGAGGGTCCCAATCCTATCGATATCCATGTCGGCAATCGCTTGCGCTTGCGCCGTACTTTGCTGGGCCTGAGCCAGGAAATCCTGGGTGAGGCCGTGGGCATCACGTTCCAGCAGCTGCAAAAGTACGAGCGGGGCATGAACCGCATCAGCGCCAGCCGGCTGTTCAACCTTTCCCAGGTGCTGGGCGTGCCCGTCGGGTACTTCTTCGAAGACCTGCCGGCGACCGAGCAGGCCACGCGCATCGCGCTGGGCAGCGAGGAAGGCGAGACCATGGCCCGGCGTGAGACGCTGGAGCTGGTGCGCGCCTACTACCGCGTGCCGGACGGTGCCGTGCGCCGCCGCGCCTTCGATCTGCTGAAGGCCCTGGGCGGTGACGTTCGGGAAGCCGAAGACGCCTAAAGCCTGAAAGCGTCACGTTTTTTCAGGTATAGTGCCGACCGCCGGATGGTCCCCATCCGGCGGTTGCCTTTTTGGGCCCCTCACCCGCGGATGCCAGAATGCCGCTGACCACCGAAGAGATCATCCTGGACCATGGTTTCCCGGGCACCCACCGGGCCGTGACCGTCCATCGCTTCGGCCCGGCAGACACCGACGCGGCCCCCCGCCCCAAGGCGTACATTCAGGCGGCCCTGCACGCCGACGAGATCCCCGGGCTGCTGGTGGCGCAGCACCTGCTGGCTCGGCTGAAGGCCGCCGACGCGGAAGGCCGCGTGCGGGGCGACATCATCCTGGTGCCCTACGCCAACCCCATCGGCCTGTCGCAAGCCGTGCTGGGCACGGCCATCGGCCGCTTCGCGCTGAGCAGCGGCGTCAACTTCAACCGCGATTTCCCCGATCTGGCCGCCCCGGTTGCCGACCAGGTGCTGGGCCGTCTGGGGTCTGACGCCGCCGCCAACGTGGCCCTGGTCCGCCGTGCCGCCCTGGCCGCCATCGCCGCCTGGGAAACGGCGACCGAGGCCGACAGCCTGCGCAAGACCTTGATGGGCCTGGCCATCGACGCCGACCTGGTGCTGGACCTGCATTGCGACAGCGAAGCCCTGGTCCACGCCTACACCGGCACCGAATCCTGGCCCGACGCCGCCGACGTGATGGCGGAGTTGGGCTGCCGCGCCGTTTTTCTGGCGCTGGAGTCGGGCGGCAATCCGTTCGACGAGGCCTGTTCCGGCCTGTGGTGGCGCCTGCGCAACCGCCTGACCGCCGGCCTGTCCGGCACGGTGCCCCCCCTGCCCGCCGCCTGCCTGGCCGCCACCATCGAGCTGCGCGGCCGCCGTGACGTGGATGACGCCCTGGCCGCCGCCGACGCGGCCGCGCTGGTGCGCGTGCTGACCCGGCGCGGCCTGCTGGCGGGTGACATAGGGGCCCCGCCCGCCCCCGCCTGCCAGGCGACGCCGCTGGCCGGGGTGGACCGCGTGCGGGCCCCCGTGGCCGGGGTGGTGCTCTACACTGTGGCGCTGGGCGACACCGTCACCGTGGGCCAGACGGTGGCGGAGGTGGTGGACCCCGTCACCGGCGCCCGCCACGCCGCCCGCGCCCGCACCCCGGGAATCGTCTGGGCAAGGGCGGAACAGCGCTACACCGCCGCCGGCGCCATCATCACCAGCATCGCCGGCGACCGCCCCCTGGCGGAAGAGGGCAGCGGGCTGTTGACCGCGCGATGACCTCGTCTGCGGTCCCCTTCCTGATAATGGCCCCCTTCCCCTTCACGCGGGCGGCCCTTGCCCCTGAACGCGCTTCCAAGGGAAACTGTTGCCGGGAGAAGACCCGCCGCGGGCGCGGCGGCCGATGAGTCAACGCGGGGATATCATGGTGCGGGGATTTCGGGCGGCGCTGGCCGCTTTCATGTTGGCTGGGCTGACGGCGGTACTGCCGGCGCCGGCCGACGCCGCCTGGTACACAGGGCGCAATGTCACGGTCGACCAAGCGGCCGATGATACGGTCATCGCCTTGGGGCGCAACGTCCAGCTGGATAGCACGGTGGCCGGCAGCGCCATCCTGATCAGCTCCACCGCCACGGTCAGCGGCACGGTGGCCGACAGCCTGATCGTGATGTCGGGCAGCACCACCCTGACGGGCCAGGTGGGCGGCGACGTCGTGCTGGTGGCCGGCAACATCGACATGCAGAAGGGTTCCGTCGTGTCCGGCGACGCCACCCTGCTGGGGGGCGAGGTCACGCTGAACGGCACGGTGGCCGGCGATGTGGCCGTCAAGGGCGGTGAGCTGACCGTGGCCGGCACCATCATGGGCGACGTCGATGCCACCTCCGGCAAGCTGATCCTGCAGCCCGGCGCCCACATCATGGGCGACGTCACCTTCAGCGGCGGCCACGCGCTGGAGCTGCCGGCCGGCGCCCATATCGAAGGCAAGGTGCAGTACAAGGGCGACGGTATGGAACGCCACCGCCACCGGGACCGGGATGAAGACGCCGACGCGGATGGCGGCAACGACACCCGCGGCCACCACCACAGCGGCTGGCACATCTGGATGCCCTGGTTCGGCGGCATCGGCATGATCAGCTTCGCCGTCGGCATGCTGCTGGTGGGCGCCGTGCTTTACATCCTGTTCCCCGGCGCCGTCACCAACGTGGCCGCCGGGATCGCAGGCGATCCCGGCCCGGCGGCGGTGAAGGGCCTGGTGCTGCTGGTCCTGGTGCCGCTGTTCAGCCTGTTCTGCCTGATCACCATCATCGGCATCCCCGTGGCCCTGGTGCTGGGCTTCGCCTATGTCCTGGCCCTGATGGTGGCGATGCCGCTGGCCGGCTTCGCCTTGGCCGACATGGTGACCCAACGGCGCGGCCCGCCGGTCAGCCCGGGGGACCGCATCCGCCGCTATGCCCTGGTGGTGTTGATCCTGGCCGTGCTGCAGCTGATCCCCTTCGTGGGCGGGCTGGTGAAGTTCGGCCTGCTGATGATGGGCCTGGGTGGCCTGGTCAGCCACCTGCGCCGCCGTGGGCCGGTGGCGGCTTACTGAACCGCCACCGCATTAGGGCATTGATGCGGGCGGCCGTGGTCCATCCCAGCCCGCAGCGCCTGTCCCTCCGCCAGGATGTCGGACAGGCGCACCTGGCCCAGCGCTGCCTCCAGCGCCGCGCTGGCTTGGTCCATGGCACCGGTGATGGCCTGGTTGGCCAAATGCTCCACCGGGCACGCCGCGTGGTCGTCGCTGGGGCCGATGGTGAAGACCGACGCCGTCTCCAGCGCCTGGTGCACATCCAACAGGGTGAGCTCCTCCAAGCGCCGCGTCAGGCGCCAACCGCCGCGGGGCCCCTTTTCCGAGGTGACGTAGCCCCGGTCGCGCAGGCCCGCCATGGTCCGGCGCACCACCACGGGGTTGGTGTTCAGCATGCGCGCAATGGTTTCGGACGTGGCCACCCCATCGTGAAAGGCCATGTGGACCAGGACATGCGCCATGCGCGCCAATCGCGAATCCCTGCTCACAGCCCCTAACCTTTCCTGGTGACGGCCCAGCCTAGCGGCCCCTGCCATCATTCGCAACTGTCACAGTGGCGTGTTCCTTGACAGGCTGAATCGAATCGTAATAGTCGAAGTTACGTTTGATTCAGCTGGAGCCTCCCCCATGCGTTACGATGTCCTCATCATTGGCGGCAGCTTCGCCGGCCTGTCGGCGGCCTTGCAGCTGGGCCGCGCCCGCCGCCGCGTGCTGGTGATCGATGCCGGCCAGCGCCGCAACCGCTTCGCCACCGCGTCCCACGGTTTCCTGGGCCAGGACGGCGTGCCCCCCGGCCAGATCATCGCCACGGCGCGTGAACAGCTGGCGCGCTATGCCACGGTGGAGATCCGCGATGGCGCGGCCCTCGGCGTGACGGGGGACGAACAGGGTTTCGTGGTGGGGACCGACGGCGGCCCCGTCGCCGGCCGGCGCCTGATCCTGGCAGGTGGCGTCACCGACACCCTGCCCGAGGTGCCGGGCCTGGCGGAGCGTTGGGGCAAACACGTCTTCCACTGCCCCTACTGCCATGGCTATGAGCTGAACCAGGGCCCCATTGGCGTGCTGGCAACGGGGCCCATGTCCCTGCACCACGCCCAGATGCTGACTGACTGGGGCCCCACCACCCTGTTCCTGAATGGCGCCTTCGAGCCCGACGCCGACCAGTTGGCCGACCTCGCGCGTCGCGGCGTGACGGTGGAACGCACGCCCGTGGCCGGCTTCTTCGGTGAGGCCGCCGACATCCGGCTGGCCGACGGACGCACCGTCCCCTTGGCCGGCGTCTTCACCCTGGCCCAGACCCGCCTCACCGGCCCGCTAGCCGCCGAATTGGGCGTGGACGTCGAGGAGGGGCCGCTGGGCCAGTGCATCCAGGTGGACGCCATGCAACAGACCAGCGTCGCCGGCGTCTTCGCCTGCGGCGACGCGGCCCGCCTGGCGGGCTCGGTGGCCCTGGCAGTGGCCAGCGGCACCATGGCCGGCGTGGCCACCCATCGCTCGCTGATCTTCACAGCGTAACGTTTTGGACCGCCTCTCCGGACGGGGCGGGCGGCGAACCGAGGAGCGGCGGGCGGATGCGCCGCTATCCTCAGTACAGCGCCCGCTTGCCGGGCGGGCGGCGCGGCAACGTCGTTTCCCGGCGCAGGGTGGCGTAGGCGACGGCGATCTGCGCGGCCACGCCGGCGTTGTTCAGCAGCAGGGCGCGGTTGGCCACCAGGCTGGCGCCTTCGGTCAGCTGCTCCAGGCGGGACAGCAGGAAGGGCGTCAGCTCCTTGCCGCGCACGCCCTGCCCCCCGGCCTCCGCCACCGCCAAGCGGATGGCCTGCTCGATGGCCTCGGCATCCAGGGCCGCCTCTTCCGGGATGGGCACGGCGATGATGGCGCCGCCGCTGAGGCCCAGCTGCCATTTGGCGCGCAGGATGCGGGCAACATCGTCCGCCGAATCACAGCGGCTGTCGACCGGCAGGTTGCACTGGGCGGTGTAGAAGGCGGGGAAGTTGTCGGTGCCGTAGCCGACCACCGGCACGCCCCGCGTCTCCAGGTACTCCAGGGTTTTGGGCAGGTCCAGGATGGCCTTGGCGCCGGCGCAGACCACGGCCACGTCGGTGCGGGCCAGCTCCTCCAGATCGGCGGAGATGTCCAAGGTCGTCTCCGCCCCCCGGTGCACGCCGCCGATGCCGCCGGTGGCGAAGACGGAAATGCCGGCCAGGCGCGCGGCGATCATGGTCGCGGCCACGGTGGTGGCGCCGTCGCCGCCGGCCGCCAGCACCAGCGGCAGGTCGCGCCGGCTCACCTTGCGAATGTCGCCGGCGGCCAGGCGCTCAAAATCCTCCGCCTCCAGGCCGATGCGGATGCGGCCGTCCAGGATGGCGATGGTGGCGGGAACGGCGCCGTGGGCCCGCACCGTCGCCTCCATGGCCTTGGCGGCCTCGATATTGGCGGGGTAGGGCAGCCCGTGGCTGATCACCGTGGATTCCAGGGCCACGACGGCGCGCCCGGCCTTGATGGCGGCCGCGATCTCCCCCTTGATCACGCAATAGTCCAGCATGCCCGCCCCCTTTGTCGATGCCCTCAAGCGCCGGGCGCGGCCATCCGGCCGCTTGGCTTCCTCAGTTTCCAGTCCGCTACGCTCCCCGGAAACTTCCGGCGGATGCAGTCGCATCCTAGCAGCGGCAGGCGAAAAGTCTCATGCCGCCGCAGGTGCCTTGATGCCCTCAAGCGCCGGGCGCGGCCATCCGGCCGCTTGGCTTCCTCAGTAGCATGAGCGCGTTACAGTACCGCCGCCAGGCGTCGGATCAATTCGGCGGCACCGGCCGCCGCCGCCTGGCAGAAGGCGGGGAAATCCATGTGGCTGTCGGCCCCGGCCAGGTCGCTGAGGCTGCGCACCACCAGGTAGGGCACGCCCCAGCGTGTCGCCACCTGCGCCACCGACGCGCCCTCCATCTCCACCGCCTGGGCCGCGAAGGTGCGGAACAGCCGGTCGCGCGAGGTCTCGCAGTTCAGGAACTGGTCGCCCGTCAGCACGGTTCCGAAATGGATGCCGGGCACCCGCGCCTCCCCGCCCGTGGCCTCCGCCGACAGGGCGGGCAGCGTCAGGCCGTCCAGGGCCGCACGGGCCTTGGCCTCGAGACCCTTGTCCAGCTCATAGCCGTGCGCCTCGTCGAAGCCCGGCAGGGGCGGCACCCCCGGCTGGTAGACCTTCAGCTCGCCATGCGCCAGGGCGCCGTAGTCATGCTGCACCAGGCGGGTCGCCACCACCACGTCGCCGATGGCCAGGGCTGGGTCCACGCCGCCGGCCACGCCGGAGAACAGCAGGGCGCGGGCGCCGAACACCTGCAGCAGCAGGGTGGAGACGACGGCGGCGTTGACCTTGCCGATTCCCGCCTCCACCAGCACCACCTGGCGGCCGTCCATGCTGCCCCGCTGGAAGGTGAAGCCGGCGATGACGCGCGTCTCCTCGGCCTGGAAATGCGCGCCGAAATGGGCGATTTCCTCCGGGATGGCGCAAATCAGCCCCAGCGGGCCGTCCTTCTGCTCGGTCATGTCGGACTTGATCCCCTTATTCGCACAGGAGGCCGGCAGCATCCTCTTGGGCGCCGGGCCTGAACCTCATATATCCTGAGGACATGCCGCCTGTCGCGCTCTTCCCTGAACCAGAGTTGTTGCCTGCCAACATCGCGGGCTGGTTCGCCCATCGCGGCTGGACCCCGCACGCCCATCAGCTGGAGATGCTGCGTGCCGCCCAGCGGGGGGACCATACCCTGCTGATCGCCCCCACCGGCGGCGGCAAGACGCTGGCGGGATTCCTGCCCAGCCTGATCGACCTGTCGGAACGCCCGCGCGAGGGGCTGCACACACTCTACATCTCCCCCCTCAAGGCGCTGGCGGTGGATATCGCCCGCAACCTGGAACAGCCGGTGGCGGAGCTGCGCCTGCCCATCCGGGTGGAAACGCGTACCGGCGACACGCCGGAGGCCAAACGCCGCCGCCAGCGCGCCCACCCGCCGCAGATCCTGATGACCACGGTGGAAAGCCTGGCGCTGCTGCTGTCGTATCCGGAGGCGGCGACGCTGTTCGGCACCCTGCGCACCGTCATCGTGGATGAGCTGCACGCGCTGGCCGGCAGTAAGCGCGGCGACCTACTGTCGCTGCACCTGGCGCGGCTGGCCAGCCTGGCGCCGGGCGCCCGCCGCGTCGGCCTATCGGCCACGGTGGCCCACCCCCAGGCCCTGGCCGACTATCTGGCCCTGCCCAACCACCCGCTAGCCCCCTCAACGCCCGTGAAAATCGTGCGCGGCGCGCCGGGCGCCCCAGCGGAGGTGGGCATCCTGCTGACCATGGAGATCCCCTGGGGTGGGCATATGGCGCTGCAGACCATGCCGGACGTGTATGAGCAGGTGAAGGCCTGCGGCACCACCCTGATCTTCGTCAACACCCGCGCCCAGGCCGAGCTGGTGTTCCAGGAACTGTGGCGGGTGAACGCCGACGCCCTGCCCATCGCCCTGCACCACGGCAGCCTATCGACCGAGCAGCGCCGCAAGGTCGAGGCGGCCATGGCACGAGGCGCCCTGCGCGCCGTGGTCGCCACCAGTTCGCTGGACCTGGGCATCGACTGGGCCGCCGTGGACCTGGTGGTGCAGATCGGCGCGCCCAAGGGCGTCAGCCGACTGCTGCAGCGCATCGGCCGCGCCAACCACCGCATCGACCTGACCTCCCGCGCCCTGCTCGTTCCCGCCAACCGGTTCGAGGTGCTGGAGTGCAGAGCCGCCATCGACGCCGTTCACGCCGGCACCCTGGACGGCGACCCGCCACGCCCCGGCGGGCTGGAGGTGCTGGCCCAGCACGTGGTGGGCACCGCCTGCGCCGGGCCCTTCGACGCCGACCACCTGTTCGCCGAGGTCACCAGCTGCGCGCCTTATGCCCATCTGACTCGGGAGCGGTTCGAGCAGGTGATGGATTTCGTCGCCACCGGCGGCTATGCCCTGCGCGCCTATGAACGCTTCCAGCGCCTGCGCCGGCGCGAGGATGGGCTGTGGCAGCTGGCCAACTATCAGGTGGCGCGGCAATACCGCCTGAACGTCGGCACCATCGTGGAAGAGCCGACGGTCAAGGTGCGGATGTCCAATGGCGGGTCCATCGGCGATGTGGAGGAATATTTCATCCAGGGCCTGGTGCCGGGCGATACCTTCATCTTCGGCGGCCAGCTGCTGCGTTTCGTCGGCATGCGCGACAACGCCGCCATCGTGGTCAAGGGCGGCCAGGGCCAGCCCAAGGTGCCGGTCTATGCCGGCGGCCGCCTGCCGCTGACCACCCACCTGGCCGACAGGGTGCGCGCCATGCTGGCCGACCCCAGCCAATGGCGCGACCTGCCGGCGGAGGTGGCGGAGTGGCTGCGCATCCAGCGTTATGTCTCAGCATTGCCCGACCGCACCGGCCTGCTGGTGGAAACCTTCCCGCGCGGCGGCAAGGAGTTCCTGGTGGCCTACACCTTCGAGGGCCGCAACGCCCACCAGACCCTGGGCATGCTGCTGACGCGCCGCATGGAAAGGCTAGGCCTGCACCCGCTGGGCTTCGTCGCCACCGACTATGTGCTGGCCATCTGGTCGCTGAGCACCGCCACCGACATGGACGCTCTGTTCGCCGAGGACATGCTGGGCGACGACCTGGAGGAATGGATGGACGAGTCCAGCATGCTGCGCCGGACCTTCCAGACCGTGGCCACCATCGCCGGCACCCTGGAGCGCCGCCATCCCGGGGAGGAAAAGACCAAGCGCCAGATGACGGTCAGCGCCGACCTGATCTACGACGTGCTGCGCCGCCACGACCCCGGCCACCTGCTGCTGCAGGCCACCCGGGCCGAGGCCGCCGCCGGCCTGACCGACGTGCGCCGCCTGGCCGACATGCTGGCCCGCGTGAAGGGGCACATCCGTCACATGGCGCTGGACCGTATCTCGCCCCTGGCGGTGCCGGTGCTGCTGGAGATCGGCCGTGTCATGGTGGGCGGCCGGGCGGACGAGGTGCTGTTGCAGGAGGCGGCCGAAGATCTGGCGGCGGAAGCGCTGCCTAAATCCATGCGCCAGGGCCAGGGCCTGTTGCCGTTTTGAAGCTCCAGACGCCAAAACGGCGCGGGATCGCTCCCGCGCCGTCTGGAAAAGCGCCGCCGCCTGCGTCAGCCCGCGTTGGACGGATGGGTGTCGTAGGCGTCCATGACGCGGGTGGTGTAGACCAGTGCGGCACCAGCGCCGATGGCTACCGCCACACCCAGGGCCTCGGCGATTTCCTCCTTGGTGGCACCATTCTTGATGGCGGCGTCGGTATGGACGGTGATACAGCCGTCGCACTTGACGCTCACGGCCACGGCCAGCGCGATCAGCTCGCGGGTCTTGGCGTCCAGGTGGTTGGTGTGCTGGCCGGCGCCGCTGATGGTGACGTAGCCCTTCACCGTGTCGGGGCTGAGCTTGGCATAGGCACCGACGCCGGCGCCAATCTGCTGACGATACTGGTTCCAATCGAGCATCATGATCTGCTTCCTTTCATCCGCGGGGCGCTGTCGGGTGAGGCGCCGTCCGGTGTGCGTTTCGATGAGTGAAAGGTAGCCCCGAGCCGCACGCCGCTGAATGCCCGGGCGGATCAAGGTCATGACCGGCAGGATCAACGTTGGCTGGGTGAAGCAAAGTCGATGGACGACGATCGCAACGATGTGCTGAGCACGCTGGCCCCCCTGATCCAGGTGCGCCCGCAGGTAGAGCAGCACTGCCTGTTCGGCCCCGGCTGGTCGGCCCCGCACGGGCGGGAAGCCTTCGGTCTGGCGCCCTTCCACATCGTCACGGCGGGCAAGGCCCAGGTGCTGCTGCCCGACCTGGACCGGACCCTGGACATGAGCGATGGCGATGTCCTGTTGTTGCCCCACGGCGCGCGGCACACGGTGCGCACCGCCGGCGCGCCGGCCGACGCCACAACAAGACTGGAGCGTCACGACAACGGCGTGGTGGAGGTGCGGCGGACCAGCGACCTGTCCGGCGGGGCGTCTCCGGCCCCGGCCCTGGACCTGATCTGCGGGCGATTCGCCTTTGAACGGGTGGCCGACAACCCGCTGCTGGCCCTGTTGCCGGAAGCGGTGCACCTGCGCGGTGGCGGACCGCGCCTGGCCCGGCTGGTGGAAACCATCCGGGACGAGGTGGCCGCCCCACGCCCCGGCGCCCGTGCCATCGCCACCGACCTGGCCCGCGCGCTGTTCACCATGATCTTGCGCGGACATCTGGAGGATCACGGTGAGGGCATGGAGGTGGCGGGATTGCTGGCTCGACCGGCGACGGCCCGCGTGGTGGCCGCCCTGGTGGGGGATCCCGCTCGGCCTTGGACCCTGGATGACTTGGCGGACCAGGCCCATTTGTCCCGCGCCAGCCTGGTGCGCGCCTTCCGTGCCGCCGGTGCCCCCGCCCCCCTGGCCTTCCTGGCCCAGGTGCGCATGACGCTGGCCGTGCGCCACCTGGTGGCCGAGGGGCTGTCGCTGGCTGAAACGGCGGCCCGCGTGGGCTATGAATCGGAAAGCGCGTTCAGCCGCGCCTTCAAACGCCACTACAATGCCGCCCCCGGGGATTACCGGGACGCAGCGCGGGCCTGACCAGTTGGGGACCTTTTACGCATGAACGCCCGTTTCGGCACCGGCAGCACCGGCGACCAGACCAGCCTGACCTTGAATGGCGCCGTGGTGCTGGCCGACGCTAGCGGTGCCCTGTTCTGGCCGGACCGGGGCTTGCTGGTGGTGGCCGACCTGCACCTGGAAAAGGGCACGGCCTTCGCCGGCCGCGGCACCCTGTTGCCCCCCTATGACACCGCCGCAACGCTAGCCCGGCTGGAGGCGGTCTGCCGCCGCTTGGCGCCGCGGCGCGTGCTGTGCCTGGGTGACAGCTTTCACGACCGGCGCGCGGGCGCCCGCGTCTCGGCCGACGACGGGCGGCGCCTGGCGGCGCTGATCCAGGCCCATGAGTGGCTGTGGGTGGTGGGCAACCACGACCCGGCCCCGCCGCCGGACTGGGGCGGTCAAGTGGTGGACGACTGGGTGGAAGGGCCCCTGGTGTTCCGGCACGAGGCCCAGGATGTCACGGCGGCCGGTGAAATCTCAGGCCATTACCATCCCAAGGCCAGCGTCCCCACCCGGGCGCGGCGGGTGGGAGGACGTTGCTTCGTCACCGACGGCCACCGCCTGGTGCTGCCAGCCTTCGGCGCCTACACCGGCGGGCTGGACGTGCGCGAGGCGGCGTTGCGCCGCCTGTTTCCCGGTGCCTTCAGCATCGTGCTGCTGCACCGGGATCGCGGCTACGCCTTCCATTCGACCCATATCCTGGGAGCCGACCTGGCGGATACCGGCACATATTGACGGGGCCCCCAAAAAGGAAACGGGCGGCCCGGGGATGGGGGGACCCGGGCCGCCCTTAGGTCGTCCGCTGAACGCGCTTTGGGGGGTGCGCAGCCAGGCCGGGATGGGGGAACCGGTACACTGGATCATCGAGCGGACACTGTTTCAAATAGGATCCCTTCTGGGAAAAACAAGCACGCCAATACATCAGTATAGGGTGGGGAATAGATTTCGCCGGGGGTGATCCACCGGATGGACGGGTACGTATCTTACGTCATATGCGGTTCGTCCTGCGGCGTTCCGTCCAACATCCTGTCAAAACCCGCGCCAGCCCCACGGCTGTCCCCGAATGCCGCCTTTTTTCTTGCCCGCTATTGTAGCGCTCACACCACGCCGGGCCGCCGGCGCATGCCTGTCATCTGCAGAAATGCTAGGGTTCGCCTGATGTCCGCCGTCCCGAAGTCGCCCGTCATCGTCTGGTTCCGTCAGGATCTGCGCCTGGCCGACAACCCCGCGCTGGGCCATGCCGCCCAATCCGGCAGGCCGGTGCTACCGGCCTACATCCTGGACGACCACACCCCGGGACCGTGGGCGCCGGGGGGCGCCTCGCGCTGGTGGCTGCACCAAAGCCTGGCGGCCCTGTCCGGGGCGCTGGCCGGCCTGGGCTGCCCCCTCATCCTGCGACGGGGCCGGCCGGACGTGGCGCTGCGCGCCCTGGTACGCGAGACGGGGGCGGAGGCCGTGGTGTGGAACCGCTGCTATGAGCCGCACGCCATCGCCCGCGACAGCATGCTGAAGGCCGACCTGAAGGCCGAGGGCATCGCCGTCGACAGCTTCAATGCCGCTCTGCTGGCGGAACCGTGGACGGTGAAGACCGGCACGGGCGGCCCCTACAAGGTGTTCACCCCGTTCTGGAAGGCTGTGCGGGAGGGATTGGACCCGGGGCAGCCCGAGCCCGCGCCCCGGCATCTGACCACCCTGCCCACGCCACCGGACAGCGACCGGCTGGCAGACTGGGGCCTACTTCCGACCAAGCCGGACTGGGCGGGGGGCCTGCGCGACAGCTGGACACCCGGCGAGGCGGGCGCGCAACAGCGTCTGGCGGATTTCCTGGCCCGCGCCGTGGCACGCTACCCGGAGGGACGCGACTACCCGGCGCAGCCGCTGACGTCCCGCCTGTCCCCCCATCTGCACCACGGGGAGATTTCCCCCCGCCAGATCTGGGCAGCGGCCCAGGCCCAGGCCAAGACCCAGGGTAATGACGGCGTGGACTCGTTCTTGCGCGAACTGGGGTGGCGCGAGTTCTGCCACCATCTGCTCTACCACTTCCCCTTCCTGCCTGAGCGTCCCTTGAATCCGAAGTTCGAGGCCTTCACCTGGGATGACAACGCCGGCCATCTGGCGGCGTGGCAACGCGGCCTCACGGGCTACCCCATCGTCGACGCCGGGATGCGCGAACTGTGGGCCACCGGCTGGATGCACAACCGGGTGCGCATGGTGGTCGGGTCCTTTCTGGTGAAGCACCTGCTGCTGCCCTGGACGGCCGGCCAGGCCTGGTTCTGGGACACGCTGGTGGACGCGGACCTGGCCAACAACGCCGCCGGCTGGCAATGGATCGCCGGCTGCGGCGCCGACGCCGCCCCCTATTTCCGCGTGTTCAACACGGTGCTGCAGGGGGAGAAGTTCGACGCCACGGGAGACTATGTGCGCCGCTGGGTGCCCGAGCTGGCGGGCCTGCCCGACCGCGTGCTGCACCAGCCCTGGACCGCCGATCCCATCACCCTGCGGGCGGCGGGCGTGCGCCTCGGCCACGACTATCCCTACCCCGTGGTGGAGCACAAGGCGGCGCGGCAGCGGGCGCTGGACGCCTTCGCGGCGATCAGGGACGACAACGATTGACCTCTGGGGTTAAATGCCGATGCGAGATCAGATGGATGACCAGGGACCCGCGAACGACGCGGGCAGCGGGAGCGCGGGTATGAAGATCGCCGTCATCGGCGCCGGCATCACGGGCATGAGCTGCGCCTGGCTGTTGGCGCGGCAGGGCCATGACGTGACCCTGTTCGAGCAGAACAGCTATCTGGGCGGCCACTCCAACACGGTGGACGTGCCCGGCCGCGGCGCCCATCCCATGCCTGTGGACACCGGCTTCATCGTCTACAATGCCGCGACATATCCAAACCTCGTGGCCTTGTTCGAGCATCTGGACGTGCCCACCCAGGCGTCCGATATGTCCTTCGCCGTCACCCTGGACCGGGGCAAGCTGGAATATTCCGGCACGAACCTGGCCGGCATGTTCGCGCAAAAGCGCAACCTGCTGTCGCCCACCTATCACCTGATGCTGCGCGACATCCTGCGCTTCTACAAGACGGCCCCGGCGCTGCTGGACCAGCCCTCGGCCGCCGCCATGACGCTGGGCGAATACCTGGTGGCACAACGCTATGGCCATCGCTTCATCTACGACCACCTGCTGCCCATGGGTGCCGCCATCTGGTCCTCCACCATCGGGGAGATGCTGTCCTTCCCGGTGCAAAGCTTCGTGCGCTTCTTCTGCAACCACGGCCTGCTGAAGCTGAAAGAACGGCCGCAGTGGCGCACGGTCACGGGCGGCAGCCGCGCCTATGTCACCCGCCTGACCCGGTCGCTGGAAGGCCGGCTGCACACCGGCCGGGCCATCGTCGCCCTGCGGCGTTCCGGCACCGCCGTGCACATCCAGGATTCCCAGGGGTGGAGCGGCAGCTATGACCACGTCGTGCTGGCAACCCACGCCGACCAGGCCCTGGCCATGCTGCTGGATCCGTCGGAGGAGGAGCGGCGCATCCTGGGCGCCTTCCGCTACCAGATGAACCGGGCAGTGCTGCACCGCGACCCGCTGCTGATGCCACGGCGCGCCAAGGCCTGGTCCAGCTGGAACTACAGCGCCCATTCCACCCGGGACCGCGACGCCAAGGTGTCCGTCACCTATTGGATGAATTTGCTGCAGGGGCTGGACAAGCGCGTGCCCCTGTTCGTCACCCTGAACCCCATCACCGAACCGCGTCCGTCGCTGAAGGTGCGGGAGTTCATCTACGACCACCCGCTGTTCGACCTGGCCGCCGTGACGGCGCAGCAGGAACTGGGCCTGATCCAGGGGATCCGCCGCACCTGGTTCTGCGGCGCCTATTGCGGCTATGGCTTTCATGAGGACGGCCTGTCCGCCGGCCTCGCCGTGGCGGAGTCGCTGGGCGCCCAGCGGCCGTGGCAAGTGACCGACGCCTCTCCCGCCGGGCGCAACGCCCGCCCGCCGGGCAGTGCCCGCCTGGCGGCGGCGGGATAAGGCGGATGGTCCTGGTCCGCACGCGCATGAAGCGAATTACCACCCCGGCCTGATCCTCAGGCCGGGCCGTTGGCGTTCGCCCCATCCTTCGCGGTTCCCAAGGACATCATCCCATGACATCCCCCACCCCCATGCTGCACCTGGTGTGCGGCAAGATCGCCGCCGGCAAGTCCACGCTCACCGCGGCCCTGGCGGCGGCGCCCGGCACCATCCTGCTGAGCGAGGACCACTGGCTGGCACGCTTGTATCCAGAGGAACTGGCCAGCGTCGCCGACTACATCCGGCTCAGCGCCCGCTTGCGTCAGGTCGTGGGCCCGCACACCGTGGCCTTGCTGCGGGCCGGGCTGTCGGTGGTGCTGGACTTCCCCGCCAACACGCCCGGCTTGCGCCTATGGATGCGCGGCCTGTTCGATGAGGCGGGCGCCGCCCACACCTTGCATTACCTGGAGGTGCCCGATGAGGTCTGCCGCCAGCGCCTGCGCGCCCGCAACGCCGCTGGCGGCCACGACTTCGCCGCCACCGACGCGGAGTTCGACGCCATCACCCGCTACTTCGTCCCACCAGATGAGGCGGAAGGGTTCATGATTGTACGCTACCCGTAAACTCAGCCCGCCAGGAAATCTGCGATGGCCCGGCCCAGGTCGGGCTTGGTCACGGCGCTCATATGGTCGCCGGGGATTTCGACGTAGCGGGCGTTGGGCAGGGCCGCGACCAAGTCGGACGCGGAGCCGTTGTCCTGGTCCTGGGCGCCGGCGGTGACGAGGATGGGCAGGTCCAGGCCGGCCAGCACGCCCGGCGGGGTGTCGACGAAGGTCTCTAGGATGTTCAGCAGGGCGACGGGGTCGCCACCGACCGTCTTCAGGAAGGCCTCCGCCATCCATTCCGGCGTGCCGCGCTCGAAGGTGCCCAGGTTGGTCAGGATGCGGCGGAAATGCTCCCCCCGGCCGGCGGTGTGGGTCAGGCCGGCCAGGCCCATGCCGGCGCAGATGGCCCGGGCCGGGGTGGCGCCGCGCGCCAGCATGCGCATGGTGGTGCGCCCGCCCAGGGAATAGCCGCCCAGGTCATAGTCGGTCAGGCCCAGATGCTCCACCAGCGCCAGACCGTCGTCGGCCAGCACGTCAGGCGGGTAGGCCGAGATCTCATGCGGCTTGGCGCTGTCACCGTGGGCCCGCAGGTCCGGCATGATGACACGGTAGCCGCGCTCCGCGATGCGGGCGGCGTGACCGTATTTCAGCCAGTTGACCGTGGCGGTGGAGAAATAGCCATGGATCAGCACCAGCGGCCGGCCTTGACCCAGTTCGCGGTAGGCCAGGCGCTGGCCATCGCGGCCGAAGAAATGCTGAACAGTGATGTCGGAGGGGGCCACGGGCATGCATCCGGCGTTGGAGGAACCTTGCCCCCAAGCTATCGCCAGGTCACGGGATTGGAAAAGTCTTCCGCCGCCTAACGGCCGAGCGCCTTGCGCATGCCCCACGCGGCCAGCTGGGTGCCGCAGCCCATGGTCATCAGCCGGGGGCCTTGGCGCTGATAGCCCATGGCTTCATAAAACCCCACTGCGTTCATGGATGAGGTGAGGCAGAGGGCGCCGGCGCCCCGGTCGCGCGCCAGGGTTTCGATCTCTTCCAGCAGGCGGCGGCCGGTGCCCTTGGCGGCCACGGGATCGACATAGACGGCCCGCACCTCGGCGCTGTAGAGCGCGGAGAAGCCGACCACGCGGCCCGCCTGCTCCGCCACCAGCACGTGCTCCCCCCACTCCGTCATGGCGGCGCGGTAGTCTGCGGCATCACGGCCGCCCAGAAGGGCGATGAGTTGTTCTGGCGAGTAATGTCCGGCGCAGAAAGCATGGACGGAGCGGATATGGACCTGCCGAATGGCCTCGGCGTCGTCGGCCTCCCCAGCCCGGATCACCGGCGTCGGGGCATCAAGGGGGGGTGTGCGTATGCTCGACCGGTACATGCCGCCCAATTCTATCCTCGCCCAAGGGCTTCGGCAGCGCCCGTCCAGCACCTGGAACAGTCGCGGTCATTTCAAAGGAAACGTGCGCCACCCGGGTCCCCAACGCGGGAAAGCTGCACGTCGATGAAGTATGCACGGGGAAGACGCCGAAAGCGATGTCTCGCATGCACCCATTGCTATTTTCCCGGTAATTCGGGCGGCTTGCAAGCCGGCCATTCATCGTTTCGACATCAGCGGTGCAGGAATGCCCGGCGGGGCCTTCCATCCCCGACTGGGCCAGCTATCCTGCCAAGGCATATTCCCTGCGATAGGCCGCCCCTTGGACACGCTTGCCTCTCCCACCGCCTTGCTCGCCCCTGACGAGCCATCCGCCGTCACGGTGGTGAATCCCCAAGGGCCCGCCCCCGTGGTGCTGCTGTGCGAACATGCCGCACGCCGCGTGCCCGCCCGCCTGGGCACCCTGGGCGTTCCAGCCGCCGACATGGAGCGGCACATCGCCTGGGACATCGGGGCGGAGGCGGTGACTCGCGCGCTGGCCCGGCGGCTGGACGCGCCGGCGGTCATCGCTGGATATTCCCGCCTGGTGGTGGATTTGAACCGCCCGCTGGACAGCGCCACGCTGATGCCGGCGGTCAGCGACGGCACCCCCATCCTGGCCAACCAGGCCCTGACCGATGCCGACCGCCAGGCGCGGCTGGACGCCCTGTTCCACCCCTACCACGCCGCCGTCGCGACGTGCGTCGATGCCAAGCGCGCGGCGGGCCAGGTCCCGGCCATCATCTCCGTCCACAGCTTCACGCCGGTCATGAACGGCTTCCAGCGCCCCTGGCACCTGGGCGTGCTGTGGGACCAGGACGGCCGCCTGCCCCTGCCCTTGTTGGACCTGCTGCGGGCCCTGCCAGGCGTGGTGGTGGGCGACAATGTTCCCTACTCAGGGCGCGACGGCCACGGCTATACCCTGAAGACCCATTCCACCCGTCCGGGCCTGCCCGGCGTGCTGATCGAAATCCGGCAGGATCTGATCGGCGACGCAGAGGGGGTAGAGCACTGGTCCGCCCTGCTGGCGCAAGCCCTTGGACAGCTGATCGGCCGCCCCGATATACACCACGTGCTGGCCGGCACTTGAACCGGCCGTCCCCCTTCACAAGGATATTCCATGGTTCCCGAGATCGACGACGCCACCCGGGTGGAGCTTGAGGCCGCCGCCTTCCGCCGGCTGGTGGCGCATTTGCGTGAGCGCACCGACGTCCAGAACATCGACCTGATGAACCTGGCCGGATTCTGCCGCAACTGCCTGTCCAAATGGTACCGCGCCGCCGCCGAGGAAAAGGGCGTGGCCCTGGACTATGAGGCCGCGCGCGAGATCGTCTACGGCATGCCTTACGAGGACTTCAAACGCCTGCACCAGCGCGAGGCCTCGGCGGAGCAGAAGGCGGCGTTCGAGCAGAGCAAGCCGAAGGACTGAGCGGCCCCTGCCGGCCCTTGCCCACGCGCACCGGCGCGGGTAAGGTCGCGCCCTCACCATTCAGACCACCCACTTAGAACGAAGAGGCATTCCCCATGTCGGACGCCCCTGTTGCGACGGATGTTGGCGGCATCGCCGGCGACCGCCTGCGCTCCATCATCGAGCGTATCGAACGCCTGGAAGAAGACAAGAAGGGCATCGCGGACGACATCAAGGACATCTACGCCGAAGCCAAGGGCACGGGGTTCGATACCAAGATCCTCCGCCAGATCATCCGCCTGCGGAAGATGGAGAAGAACGACCGGCAGGAGCAGGACGCCCTGCTGGAGCTCTACAAGGCCGCGCTGGGCATGGAGTGAGCTGCGGGGCTCGCGAGAGCCTTGCCGCCGTCAGGATCAAGGCCGGGCCGCCACGGGCGCCCGGCCTTTTTCTTCAGCCCTCGAGCCCGATCAGAGCCCCCAACTTCGCCCTCAAGTCCACCAGCACATCCAACGGAACCGCAGCCCCGATGGGCCGGATGAGCCGGGCCAAAGTATCTATACTGCGTACGTGGCTGGTCAGTATTTCGCCCGTGATCGGCAGCCCCTCCGGCAGCACCACGCTGGTTCCGAAGGGGCGAACCTTGCTGGTGATGGGACAGACGATGGCGAAGCGGCTGGCGTCCCAGAACACCGCCGGCGATATCACCACGGCCGGTCGGCGGCCGCCCTGTTCCCGCCCCAACCTGGGATCAAAATCCGTCCAGATGAGATCTCCGGCCTCAGGCCGGTATTCAGTCACTCGATCACCTCGCGGCCGACATCGTCGCCCCAGTCGAAGGCGGTCCCCATAGCGTCGGGAGTCATGCCCACCAGTAGATCAGCCAGCTGGTAACGCGGACGGGTCGGCGAGATGACGATTCGGCCATGCTCGGCCACCACCTCCACGCGGTCGCCTTCGGTCAGACCCACTTCAGCAGCGATATCCTTGGGAACCCGCAGGCCCAGGCTGTTGCCCCACCGTGAAATCTGAACCTGCATGACAGCCTCCTGGCTTCTTCCAGGCCAAAGGATATCCGCCGGATATACAAACTTGTCAATCGAACCGGTAGGCGTCCATGGCCAGGGCGCCCAGCTGCACGCTGGCGTGCAGGCGGCGGCCGGGCTGGCCGGGGCTGGAGGCGCCCACGGCGGCGAACAGGGGCAGCAGGTGCTCGTCGCGCGGGTGGTTCTGGCGGGCGAAGGGCGCGCGGGCGCGGTAGTCGTCCAGGGCCGCGACGTCGGCGCCGCTGACCTTGTCATGGATCCAGGATTGGAAGGCGGCGGCCCAGGGCGCCACCTCATCCGTGCCCTCCCACGCCAGGTCACGCAGATTGTGGGTCAGCGAGCCCGAGGCGATGATCAGCACCCCCTGGTCGCGTAGCGGCCGCAGCGCCTCGCCCAAGCGGCGGTGGTGGGCGGGTCCCAGATGCGGCTGAATGGACAGCTGGGCGACCGGAATGTCGGCCTCCGGGAACATCAGGATCAAGGGGACCCAGGCGCCGTGGTCCAGGCCGCGCGCTTCCCCGCCCGTGACCGTGATACCGGCGGTGGCGAGGGCCGCCAGGGCCGCCCGCGCCACCTCGGGCGCGCCGGGGGCGGGGTAGCGCATCTCGAACAGGGCGCGGGGAAAGCCGCCGAAATCGTGGATGGTCTCCGGCTGGTCAGCCAGGGAAGCCGTCGGTGCCACCGTCTCCCAATGCGCCGAAAGCACCAGGATGGCGCGGGGGACACCCGCCGCCCGGATGTCGCGCCCCAGGGTCTGCAGGAAGCGCCGCGCGTCACTGTCCTGCAACGCCAGCATGGGGGAGCCGTGGGAGATGAAATAGACCGGCTGGCGCTTCACCGCGGCGGCGGCGGGAACGGACGGGAGGGCGGCGGTGGACGACATGGGTGAAGCCTTGGATTCGGAAGGGTGACCCTTCCAACATGGCCCCATCGACACCATTTGCCAAATCACTGGTTATCAACATCACCATTCACCATAGTGATGGTCAGTTGCGAAGGGGGCCATCCATGGACATCAGCCAGATCGACCTGAACCTGCTGCACGTCTTCGACGCGCTGTACCGGGAACGGCAGGTGACGCGGGCCGGCCGGGCGCTGGGCCTGTCGCAGTCCGCCGTCAGCAACGCGCTGGCCCGCCTGCGCCAGCACATGGGCGACGACCTGTTCGTGCGCACCCCCACCGGCATGGTGCCCACCGCCGTGGCCGACACCATGGCCCGCCCGCTGCAAGGCGCCCTGGACCAGGTACGGGCCGCCCTGGCCGCCCGCCAGCCCTTCCTGCCGTGCGAGGCGCGGGACGCGATCACCGTGGGCCTGTCCGACCACGCCGAGTTCGTGCTGGGCCCGCCCCTGGTCTCAGCCCTGCGGGCAGAGGCGCCGGGCCTGTCCCTGGTGCTGCGCCACGCGGACAAGGACAACGCCCTGCCCGGGCTGGAATCGGGCCTGCTGGACCTGGCGCTGGGCATGTTGCCCAACCCGCCCGCCCACATGACGCGGCAGATGCTGGTGCGCGACGGCCTGGCGGTGCTGATGCGTCCGGGTCACCCAGCCCTGGATTCCCCCTGGACCCTGGAGACCTACCTCGCCTATCCCCACCTGCTGGTCTCGGCCACCGCGTCCAAGGTGGGGGCGGTGGACCGCATGCTGGAAACGGTGGGCCGGCAGCGCACCCTGGCGGTGGTGGCGTCCCACCTGCTGGCGGCCGCCCCCATGCTGCGCGACAGCGACCTGGTCTGCACCATGCCGGCACGCGTGGCCCACCCGCTGGCCGACTCCTTCGGCCTGGCGGTGCTGCCCCCGCCTGCGGACATGCCGGTGGGTGACAAGCCAGCGGGCGGCATGCGCCTGTCCATGGTCTGGCACCGCCGCCTGGACAGCCATCCGGCCCACGCCTGGCTGCGCCGCCGGGTGGCGGAGGTCGCCCGGTCCCTGCCTCCCGTCCCCGGGGTCGCGGGCGGCGGGGGCGACACCGCCGCCGCTTGACCTGCCTCATTGGCCGCCAATCGGCGGCGATGTAAAGTGCGGCCCCTGATTCTTCCCCCTGACCTGGTGACGACGCCTTGGCCGAGCCGAACTTTTTCCTGAACGACATCTGGTACTACGCCATGCCCGGCCGCACCCTGGCCGTGGGTGCCATGCGGGCGCAGACCCTGCTGGGCCAGCCGGTACTGTTCGGCCGCACCAAGGAGGGCGCCGTCTTCGCCCTGCGCGACATCTGCCCCCACCGCGGCATTCCGCTGTCCTGCGGCCGGTTCGACGGCAAGGAGGTGGAGTGCTGCTACCACGGCTGGCGCTTCGACCGGGAAGGCAAGTGCACCGACATCCCCTCACTGGTGGAGGGGCAGGAGTTCGACCTGAACCGCATCCGCGTGCGCAACTATCCGGTGCGGGAGATCAGCGGCAACGTCTGGATCTGGATGGGCGCCGGTGAGCCCGACCAGGAACCGCCCCAGCCGCCGGGCCTGCCCGCCGACAAGCAGCCGGACATGGTCATGTCCATGGACTTCCCCTGCCACCTGGACCACGCGGTGGTGGGCCTGATGGACCCGGCCCACGGCCCCTTCGTCCACCAGTCCTGGTTCTGGCGCTCCACCAAGTCCATCCACGCCAAGGAGAAGGCCTTCGGCCCCGGCCCCTACGGCTTCGTCATGAAGAAGCACCGGCCGTCCAGCAACTCGCGCGCCTACACCATCCTGGGCGGCGTGCCGGAGACGGAGATTTCCTTCCGCCTGCCCGGCATCCGGACGGAGACCATCTCCACCGGCAAGCACACCGTCTGGAACCTGACGGCGGTGACGCCGGTGGATGAGGGCAACACCCGCATCACCAACCTGTTCTACTGGACCCTGCCCTGGGCCAACCTGCTGAAGCCGGTGCTGCGCCCCATCGCGGAGCGTTTCCTGGGCCAGGACCGCGACGTGGTGGTGATGCAGCAGCAGGGCCTGCGCCACGACCCGACCCTGATGCTGATCAAGGACGCCGACACCCAGGCGCGTTGGTATTATCAGCTGAAGAACGAGTTCCGCCGCGCCCGGGAGGAGAAGCGCCCCTTCGAAAATCCCGTGCGCGACACCGTCCTGCGCTGGCGCAGCTGAGGGGTCGATCCGCTATAGTCATGTCCGACCCGCTCGCTGATGAGAGACCGGACATGACCGCAACCGCTGAAACCACCATCGACCTCGGGCCCCTGCCCAACTGGGACCTGTCCGACCTGTACAGCGGGCCGGACAGCCCCCGGCTGCGGGCGGATCTGGAGCGGGTGGAGCGCGAAGCCCAGGCCTTCCATGGCCGCTATTCGGGCAAGCTGCCCGGCCTGTCGGGCAAGGAGCTGGGCCAGGCCGTCGCCACGTACGAGGCGCTGGATGAGACGCTGACGCGCATCATGAGCTACGCCGGCCTGCTCTACGCCGGCGACCAGAGCGATGGCGCCATCGCCCGCTTCTACCAATCCATGCAGGAGAAGGTGACCGCCGTCTCGGTCCACCTGCTGTTCTTCACGCTGGAGCTGAACCAGCTGTCCGACAAGGACATCGACGCCAAGCTGAAGGCGCCGGAGTTGCGGCGCTACGCCGCCTGGCTGCGCGACGTGCGCATCTTCCGCGCCCACCAGCTGTCGGATGAGCTGGAGCGCTTCCTGCATGAGAAGGCGGTGGTGGGCCGCAATGCCTGGACCCGCCTGTTCGATGAGACCATGGCGTCGTTACGCTTCCGTATCGATGGCCAGGATCTGACCTCGGCAGAGGCCCTGAACCTCCTGTCGGCGCCGGAAGCCGCCACGCGCGAGGCGGCGGCCATCGAAATCGGCGCCGTGCTGGGCCGCAACATCAAGCTGTTCGCGCTGATTACCAACACGCTCGCCAAGGATAAGGAGATCGAGGACAAGTGGCGCCGCTATGACCAGCCCTGGTCGTCGCGCAACCTGTCCAACCGCGTCGAGGACGCGGTGGTGGAGGCGCTGGTGGGTGCGGTCAAGGACAGCTACCCCGCCCTGTCGCACCGCTATTACAAACTGAAGGCCAAGTGGTTCGGCGGCGACACCCTGGACTACTGGGATCGCAACGCCCCCCTGCCCGACGTCGCGGAGCGCACCATCCCCTGGGAGGAGGCGCGGGAAATCGTGCTGTCCTCCTACGCGCGCTTCAGCCCCGACCTGGCTGGCGTGGGCCGCCGCTTCTTCGATAACGCCTGGATCGACGCCCCGGTGCGGCCGGGGAAGAACCCCGGCGCCTTCGCCCACCCCACGGTGCCCAGCGCCCATCCCTATCTGCTGGTCAACTACATGGGCAAGACGCGGGACGTCATGACGCTGGCCCATGAGCTGGGCCACGGCGTGCACCAGGTGCTGGCCGGCGGCCAGGGCCATCTGCAATCCGACACACCCCTGACCCTGGCGGAGACGGCCAGCGTGTTCGGGGAGATGCTGACCTTCCGGGGCCTGCTGGCCGCCGAGACCGACCCCGCCCGCCGCCGCGCCCTGCTGGCCGGCAAGGTGGAGGACATGCTGAACACCGTGGTGCGCCAGACGGCGTTCTATGATTTCGAGCGCCGCGTCCACAGCGAGCGGCGCCAGGGCGAACTGTCGGAAGAGCGGCTGGGCGAAATCTGGCAGGCGGTGCAGACGGAAAGCCTGGGGCCGGCACTGCGATTCGACGCGGGCTATGCCACCTATTGGTCGTACATCCCGCACTTCATCCACTCGCCCTTCTACGTCTACGCCTACGCTTTCGGCGACTGCCTGGTGAACAGCCTCTACGCCGCGTTCGAGGAAGCGTCGGCCCACAACGGGTCCGAGGCCTTCGCGCGCCGCTATCTGGAGATGCTGGCGGCCGGCGGCACCAAGCGGCATAAGGAACTGCTGGCGCCCTTCAGCCTGGACGCCACCGACCCCGCCTTCTGGCACAAGGGCCTGGGCATGCTGAAGGGCTTCATCGATGAGCTGGAGGCGCTGGGCTGAGCGCCCGCCGGTTCGTCACCTTTCCGATTCGGGTCTTCCCGATCTTGGGGCATTCCTCCTGGTACGAAGAACAACACCCATGAACCATCGCATTTCCCGCCTGGGCCTTGGCCTGCTGGCAGCCCTGGCTTGCAGCGCCGCCGCGGGCACGGCGCTGGCGGCCGCCCCCAAGCATGAAACGGGTAAGCACGAGGCGGCCAAGAAGCCGCCGGCCAAGGCCAAGGACCTGAACGGCTGGGGCCAGGTCACCTGGGGCATGACCCACAAGCAGATCCTAGCCGCCTATCCCAAGGCGCGGGAGTTCGAAATGGGGAACGGCGCACATGTCCGCTACCTGTTCGGCCTGGAAAGCGTGCGCCTGGGCGGCTGCGCCTATGCCGTCGACTTCGAGATGAAGAAGAACGCCCTACGCCGCGTCACCCTCTACGGCCAGGAAGCGTCCAAAGAATGCGGTGACGGCGTCGACGCGCAGTTGGTGAAGCAGCTGGGCGCCCCCGCCGGCCGGCAAAAGGACGCCGAATCGGCCAGCGCCGAATGGAAGGCCGGCCACACCAAGGTCACCCTGCGCCGGGGCATCGGCAAGGCCGTCCGCAAGGTGGCGCCGGTGGTGGAATACCAGCCGAAGTAAGGGCCGATTTTTTAGGCCGGCTCGCTGGCCTGCGCACGCAGGGCAATGATCCCCTGCCGTGTGGCCATCCATTCGGGCTCCTCCTTGAAAGCGGCCTTACTTCGATGAACCCTCGCCATCAGTGATGCCGGCCAGTTTTCTCCACCCCGCTTATGGTTGCGGATGGCCTGCTCAAGCCAGTCGGCATTGAAGCCCTCCCAGACACCAGCCACGTCAAACAAGTTTGGGAGACATACGGGACGGACTTCATCCCGGTGAATGGTGTCGAGTTCGTCGATACTGTAAGGCGACGCCGACAGCACCCTGATTCGCCAATCGCGGTCCTCCGACACCTCAGTGTCCAGGTACATCCACGACAAAGCATTCCAAACTGGGCGGCGCGCTTGCAACTGCGCTTCTGAAAACCAATTGTCGCCGCCGCTCATTTGGACCGCCAAGTTGCCGCCATCATAGACCCAACAGCGTATCGCGCCCCAATCTCCGAAGCAAAAAGGGCGGCCCCCATTGGGACCGCCCTTTTTCATTTCGGCTGTGCCTTCTGATCAGAGATCAATGCAACTTGCCAGGCAGTTCCTCGATGGCCGAGGCCACCATGGCGTCGCTGCGCGACTGGTCAATGGTCTGGGCCAGCAGCGATTCGGTGGCGGCCAGGGCCACGTCGACGGCCAGGCTGCGCACCTGCTGCAGGGCGGCGGCCTCGGCCTGGGCGATCTTCTCCAGGGCCTGGGCCTCGCGGCGCTTCAGGGTCGCCTCCAGGTCCGCTTCCGCGTGCTGGCGGATGCGGTCGGCCTCTTCGCGGGCGGCGGCGATGATGGCGTCAGCCTCCTTCATCGCGTCGCGCTGCTTCTTCTGATAGGCGGTCAGGGCCGCCTCGGCGTCCTGGCGCAGCTTCTGCGCGGTCTCGATCTCCAGGCGGATCTTCTCGGCGCGAGCGTCCAGGCTCTTGCCCAGGGCGCCGAAGCCGCCCTTCCAGATCACCAGGGCGAAAAAGACGACGAAGGCGACGCCAACCCAGAAAGTGGGATTCTGCAGATCGAACATCACGCACGCTCCTTCAGGGCGGCATCGACGGCGCCATCGACGCCGGCCTGATCGGGCTCGACACCCGCCAGCTTGGCGACGGCAGCGGCAGCAGCCTCGGCGGCCACGGCGCGGACGTTGGCGAGAGCTGTCTGCTTCTGGCCCTCGATGCGGGCCTCGGCTTCCTTCTGCTTGGCGGCCAGACCGGCGACGACATCGGCCGTGCGCTTGGCGGCCGCGGCGTCGGCCGTGGCGGCGGTGTCGTTCAACAGCTTGTGGGCGCCGGCGCGGGCCTCGGCCACCGCCTTCTCATAGGCGGCGACGATGGCGTCGGTCTCAGCCTTCAGCTGCGTGGCCTTGTCCAGGTCGCCGGAAATCTTGGCCTCGCGAGCCTCCAGAACGGCGCCGACGCGCGGCAGGCCGACCTTGGACACCAGCACGTAGAGCGTGCCGAAGGTGATGGCCAGCCAGAAAATCTGTGACGCGAACGTCTTGGTGTTCAGCTGGGGCAGACCCTTTTCGTCATGCACGCCAGCCTCGTGCTCCACGCTGTCCGTCGCGTGGGCGGTTTCTTCACCCGACTGCGCGAACGACGGCGTGCCGCCCAGGGCCACCGTCAGGACGGCGGCGGCGGCAAGGCCCTTCAGCCACACCATGAGCCTTGGATTCACCATGAAGATCACCTTGATTGCGAGATCGCCCGGGTTTTGGGCTGGCGCCAAGCCCAACCACGGAACCTTGACCGTGGGGGATGCCCAGCACCGGGCCATCGCCGGAAATCGGATCGGAACCTGCGATGAAGCGCTGCCAGAATGAGGGCCGGACATGGGATTGGGGGCGGTGGCCGGCAAACGCCAACCCCGCCCCGTCCCTGTCAATACCGTGAAGCAATCCCCAGAGGGGCCGCCTCGCGGGGCCGTTCCATCAACGCCCGGATAACAGGCTTAGGTGAACAGGATCAGGAAGGCGATCAGCAGCGCGAACAGCGCCACGGCTTCGGTCAGCGCGAAGCCCAGAATGCCGATCGGGAACACGGAGGCGCGGGCGGCCGGGTTGCGGCCCACGGAGGCGATCAGGTTGGCGAAGATGTTGCCGATGCCGATGCCGACACCAGCCAGGGCGAACATGGCCAGACCGGCGCCGATGAACTTAGCGGCTTGCGGATCCATTATAGACTTCCTCTGTGTGATGGAACGGTTGAAGGGTGAAGACAGGCCCTACGGTCGGACGATCGCGGCTTAGTGCAGCTCGATGGCGTCGCGGATGTAGAGGCAGGTCAGGATGGTGAAGACGTAAGCCTGCAGGAAGGCGACCATGATCTCGAAGCCGATCAGGGCCACGTTGATCGCCACCGGCACGGCACCGGCCAGCCAGCCAACGGCGCCCAGGGCACCGATCATGGTGATCGTGAACCCGGCGAAGACCTTCAGCATGGTGTGGCCCGCCATCATGTTGGCGAACAGTCGGATGGACAGGCTGACCGGCCGCATCAGATACGAAATGATCTCGATGGGGATCAGGATGGGCGCCAAGGCGATGGGCGCGCCCGAGGGGAAGAAGAAGCTGAAGAAGTGGAAACCGTGGCGGATCAGCGCCACCAGGGTCACGAACACAAACACCAGGGCCGCCAGCGTGAAGGTCACGATGATGTGGCTGGTGAAGGTGAAGGTGCCGGGAACCATGCCGATCATGTTGCCGAACAGCACGAAGGCGAAGATCGAGAACACCAGCGGGAAGTACGGGCGCGCCTGGGCGCCGGCGTTGTCCCGCACCATGCCCGATACGAATTCGTAAAGCAGCTCCGCCACCGACTGCAGCCGGCCGGGGACCAGGGCGCGCGACGCGGTGCCGGCGACCAGCAGGCCGGTGACGAGCACGGCCGCGACCACCATGTAGAGGGAGGAATTGGTGAAGGAGACGTCGTGCCCGGCGAGATGCAGAGGAACGATCTGCTCGATGCGAAACTGATGCAGCGGATCAGTGGCCACGATTCCCCTCACCTTCATCCTTGGCGGGGGTGGAGTTGGTTCCGCCCCCTGAGTTGGCGCCCGTGTCCGGTCGCCGATATCCCACCGCGTATCCCATGCCGTTGACGGCCCGGTATACATTCAACATCGCGGCAGCCGACCCCAGGACGAACATCACGATCAGTCCCCAGGGCGACGTGCCCAGCCAGCGGTCGATGACCAAACCGCCACCGACACCGACCACCATCGCCGCGACCAACTCGGCACCGATGCGAAACGCGACGCCCAGCCAACCGTTTCCCGCCTCGTCCTTCCGCTGTGTGGGAGAGGAGGAGGAAGACTCGGCGCTCCGTCGCGCATCCCGCAAGCGGGCCTCAAGCTCATCCAAGGAAGGCGGGGGTGTCTGGTCCGTCAAGGTCTAAACCCCTGGAGGTATGCCCCTTCCGCCGCATTGGAGTCGTCGCCATGCGAAAGCGGCGGCACCATACGGGGCGGTACACCCCCTGTCAAGTCGCAAAAGCACAGTGCCAAGTGTATGATTCTAAAGGACTATTTTATCGCCCCGCGCGGCACGCGCAGGTGCGGTGCCACGAGCTCAACCGCCGCCGCGCGCGCCACCCTGCGTAGCACCGCCGCCCATGCCAGGCTCGGCCCCCGGCGCCAGCACCGTTGCCTCGACGGTAAGGGGGGCCGCGGCCTTGAAGCGCAGGGTCAAATGGACGCGTTGCCCCACCACCAGCGGCTGGGTCAGGCCCATGAGCATGATGTGCGGCCCCTCGGGCTTCAGCGTCACCGTGCCGCCGGCCGGCAGCGCCACGCCATCGGCCAGCGGCCGCATGCGGGCGATTCCGTCCACCACCTCCGCCATGTGGATCTGGGCCACCTTGCCCACGTCAGCCTCCACCCCCACCAGCCGGTCGGCCGGCCCCTTGTTGTGCAGGGTGAGGAAGGCGACACCGGCCCGGGCGCCCCGGATGGTGGGCCGCGACCAGGCGGCGGTGGCCTCGATGGCCGGCGCCGGCGCCTCCTGGGCCACGGCCGGCGCGACGGCCATCACCGGCGCGGCGGCGATCATCAGCGACGCGAGAAGGGAGCGGATGCGGACCATGGTTTGCCCTTGTTTAGGATGCGACGGGCCCCCTCTGCCCCATCAGGGCGGGATGTCGCAATTGGACAGAAGCGCCTAGCTGATGGCCCCTACTTCCCGGCCGCCCCCTTGGCCATGGCCTCGCGGATGCCCTTCACCATGTCCTCCGCCGTGGTGCCCCGGGCGAAGATGGTGGCCAGGCGATTGTCCGGGTCCATGAGGTAGACGTAGGTGGAATGGTCCATCAGGTAGTTTTCCGGGTCGTCGCCGGCCACCTTGGCGGCGTAGACCCGCCAGGCGCGCGTGGCGGCGGACACCTGGGCGGCCGTGCCGGTCAGGCCCACCAGGCGGGGATGGAACTGGGCGACATAGTCCGACAGCTGCTGCGGCGTGTCGCGGCCGGGATCGACGCTGATGAAGATGGGCTGCACCTTGTCGCCCTCCGCCCCCAGCTGGTCCATGGCCTGGGCCATGACCTGCAGCTCGGTGGGGCAGATGTCCGGGCAGAAGGTGTAGCCGAAGAACATCAGCCGCCAGGACCCGGCGTAGCTTTTCTCCGTCACCGTCTTGCCGGACTGGTCCACCAGGGTGAAGGGGCCGCCCACGGCCACGCCCGGCACGATCTGGCCGCCGCCGCCCGAGGCCGGGGCGGCACCCGTGCTGCTGGCGCTGGACGCGGGGCGGGAGGACGGCGGCGCCCCCAGCCACCAGGCCACCAGGGCCGCGAAGGCGAGCGCCGGCACCAGGGTGACCAGCAGGCGGATCAGACGTTTCTTGGCCATGGGATATGCGGCGCCCGTGCGACGGGGGATGGGTACCGCTTTAAACTAGCGCGCCACGGGCCCGAAAACAAAGGCGGGCGGCGCCCGTCGGCACCGCCCGCCCCTGGTTCTAAAGTCTAGTCCGCCCTTACAGGACTGTCAGCATGCTGGCCACCAGGGGGTGGCGCACGATGTCGCGGTCGTTCAGGCGGACGACGGCAATGCCCTCCACCGCCTCCAGCCGGCGGGCGATGTCGGCCAGGCCGGACAAGCCGTTCAGCAGGTCGGACTGGTCCGGGTCGCCGGTCAGCACCATGGTGGAGTGCCAGCCCAGGCGGGTCAGCAGCATCTTGATCTGGCCGTAGGTGCAGTTCTGCGCCTCGTCGATCACGACGAAGGCGTTGTTCAGGGTGCGGCCGCGCATGAAGCCCACCGGCGCGATCTCGATGGTGCCTTCCGCCATCAGGGTGCGCAGGCGCTTGCCGCCCAGGCGGTCGTTCAGCGCGTCATAGAGCGGGCGCAGAAAGGGGGCCATCTTCTCCCCCATGTCGCCCGGCAGGTACCCGATGCTCTCGCCCGCCTCGATGGCCGGACGGGACAGGATGATGCGGTCGACCCGCCCGGCCTCCAGCGCTTCCACCGCGCTGGAGATGGCCAGGTAGGTCTTGCCCGTGCCCGCCGGACCCAGCGCCAGCGCCAGGTTATGGGTGGCGATGGCCTCCATCAGCACTTTCTGATTGGGGCTTTGCGGCTTGACCTTGCGCACATAGCTCTGATCCCGCCGCTCCTCGATGGGGTCCCAGCCGCCGCTGGCGGGGCCGCCAGCCCCTTGAGCGGACCGAGCGGGCATCGCATCGGGGAAAAGCGGGCGCACCTTGTCGGAGCTGGAGCCGCCGGAAGTCACCTTCACTGGACGCTTGGCCATGTCTGTCTCCTCAGTCACACCGAATTGAGCCGCGGGAACGCCCGCGGCCAGGTTACTAGGCAGGCAGGAACCGCGTGCCGGGCGACCCCGGGGGTTGGGACCCCGGGCGCCGGAGACCGGGCACGAAAAAACCGCATCCCCAGGTCAGCGGGGCATGCGGTTTGGAGAGGGCCATCATGGGGCGCCGGATGGGGGATCCGCATCCCCCTGCGGGGCCGGATGCCGCGGACCGTGCGATGCGGCGGGACGATGGCGGCCGATTGCGGGCGGCCTCAAGGGTCAACGGCGGCGGGGGCATCGGGGGAAGTCCGTTCCCCCGGCAGGCACACGACAGCACAGGCAGCGGCGCACAGTTTGGCAATACCCCGACCCGTCATTCTTGAGTGACGACCCTGGCATGCACTTTACCGCACCTGCGAGCATCTGTCAGCAGGACTTGGGGCATACATCAAATATTCATACCAGATGTGGTGGCCATATAACCCCGAGTCGCCGCGCCCCGCCAACCGCGACGACACTCCCGAGTCGGGCCGCCCTTGCCCTTTGGGGATAGGGTGGCGCAGGCCGGGTGCGGCCGGCCGGCTTTGGCACCGCGGCGAAAACGCCCCCGTGATTCAAGAGGCTGCCCCATGGCCGCCCCCCGCCACCCAGGTTCGTACCGGAGGTGCAGGCACCCCGAAGGTGCACTAAGACTCAATAAATATTGTGTGGGCTGGCGCTTTCCGCTCAAAATGTGGATCTGAGGATTCCCTTGACGCCTGCGCCCATCTGGTCTTGAAACGCGCGTTCGATGGGTCCGGCCTGGGGCGCCATCCTGCCGTTCGGGTCAAGGATGTGCCGTCGCATTTCGAGGACCCTCTGCCCCCCGCGGGCGATCGGACGCAGGCCCCTGCCCCCGGCTGGGGCGCCAGGGGACGTTCCGGCCACGCGCGGACGGGTGATGGTCAGGCAGATTAGGGACTAAGGGGTCAGGGGCGAGATGAGCAACCAGGTGGCATTCCGGGACGCGCCGTTCCAATTGCGCGGCAGCAACTTCACCATGATGGTGCTGAAGGTCTCGGACCCGCATGCCCAGAATTTTTTCTTCGCCCTGTCGGACAAAGTGCGCCAAGCGCCCAATTTTTTCCGCAATGCGCCGGTAGTGCTGGACCTGGACGATCTTCCCCCGGGGCAAGGCTTTGATTTCGAGAATTTCTGCGATCTGCTCCGCACACTGGGCCTGATCGCCGTGGGCCTGCAGGGCGGCACCCGTGAACAGCAGGAGGCGGCGCTGGCCGTGGGCTTGGCCGTGTTCCCGCAGGGCCGTGCCGCGGCGGACGCCCAGCCGGCGGCGCCCCGCCCTGTGGCGGTGGCCGACGCACCGGTCGCCGCAGCACCCGTTCCGGCGCCCGCGCACGACCTGCCCTACCAGAAGGCAACCCTGCTGGTGCGGGAGAACGTGCGGTCCGGCCGGCAGCTGTATGCCCAAGGCGGCGATCTGGTGGTCATCGGGTCGGTGTCGCCGGGCGCCGAGCTAGTGGCCGACGGCAACATCCATGTCTATGGCGCCTTGCGTGGCCGCGCGCTGGCGGGCATGGCGGGGGACCACAACGCCCGCATCTTTTGCCAAAGCCTGGAGGCGGAGATGGTCTCCATCGCCGGGCTGTACCGGGTGAGCGAGGATCTGGAGAAATCCGTCCTGCGCCGCCAGGTCCAGATCTACCTGGACCAAGGTTTCCTGCACATCGATCCGGTCACCGTCTGACGCACGGCCGGTTTTCCCAGTAACCTTCTTTTCCAAGGGAGACGTTCTTGGCCAAGATCATCGTCATGACATCGGGCAAGGGCGGCGTCGGCAAGACCACCTCATCCGCCGCCTTCGGCACCGGCCTGGCCTTGCGGGGGTTCAAGACCTGCATCATCGATTTCGACGTGGGCCTGCGCAACCTGGACCTGATCATGGGGTGCGAGCGCCGCGTGGTGTTCGACTTCATCAACGTCATCAATGGCGAGGCGCGCCTCAGCCAGGCGCTGATCAAGGACAAGCGGGTGGAGAACCTGTACATCCTCCCCACCTCGCAGACCCGCGACAAGGACGCCCTGACCGAGCAGGGCGTCGAGAAGATCCTGAACGAACTCAAGAAAGAGTTCGACTACATCATCTGCGACAGCCCGGCCGGCATCGAGCGCGGCGCCCTGATGGCGCTGTACTTCGCCGACCACGCCATCATCGTCACCAACCCCGAGGTCTCCTCGGTGCGTGACAGCGACCGCATCCTGGGCGTGATCCAGGCCAAGTCGCGCCGCGCCGAGAAGGGCGAGGCCCCGGTGCAGGAGCACCTGCTGGTCACCCGCTACGACCCCGAGCGGGTGGAGAAGGGTGAGATGCTGAAGGTCGAGGACGTGCTGGAGATCCTGGCCATCCCGCTGTTGGGCATCATCCCGGAAAGCCCCGCCGTGCTGCGCGCCAGCAACGTCGGCATGCCCGTGGTGCTGGACGACAAGTCCAACGCCGGCCAGGCCTATTCCGACGCCGTGGGCCGCTTCCTGGGCGAGAAGATCGAGCACCGCTTCGTCAAAGTGGAGAAGAAGGGCTTCTTCGACCGGCTGCTGCGGAGGACCGCATGAGCATCTTCGATTTCTTCCGCACGCCCAAAAAGGCATCTGCGGCCGACCAGGCCAAGGAACGCCTGCAGATCGTCCTGGCCCATGAACGGGCGGGGCGCGACAGCCCCGACTTCCTGCCCCAGCTGCAGAAAGAGCTGCTGGACGTCATCAAGAAGTACGTCTCCATCGACGACGACAAGGTGGCGGTGAAGCTGGACCGGGCCAGCGGCTATTCCACGCTGGAGGTCAACGTGGAACTGCCCGCCCCGGCCAAGGGGGCGGCCCGCGCCGCCTCTGGCGGCAAGGT
This sequence comes from Nitrospirillum amazonense, assembly GCF_007828035.1. Classification (GTDB taxonomy): domain Bacteria; phylum Pseudomonadota; class Alphaproteobacteria; order Azospirillales; family Azospirillaceae; genus Nitrospirillum; species Nitrospirillum amazonense. The sequence continues at coordinate 39,698 of NZ_VITV01000018.1, forward strand.
CGCGGCGGCTGGGAACGCGTAAGGTTTGAAAGGTTCCCCGTTCCGCCGGTGCTCACTCCGGAGCCAGCGGTCGCTGGCCTGAAAAGAGCCGGGTGGAGATGATGTGAACTCGGCAGAGGCCGGTCCCGAGGGACCGGCCTTTGTCGTTTCAGGCGGCATCCGCCCGGCTTTCCTGCTGATGGGGCATCTGCTGGCGCAGCTTGGCGGCCAGCGCCGTGGCCTGGGCGTCGTCGAAGCCGTCCAGCGCCTCCAGCACCACCTCGCGCAGATCGGCGTGGCGGGCGGCGCGGCGCAGGGCCACCAGGCTGTCCGCATCCACGCCGACATGGTCCATGACCGAGGCCAGGGCCGCCACCGTCTCCCGCGTCGGCGCCGCCGTCACCAGTTGCGCCAAGTCGGCGCGCACGGTGGGGCGGCCCAGCCGGCCCAGGGCGCAAACGGCGCCGGTCGCCACCGACCGGTCGGGATCGGCCCGCAACCTTTCCAGCGCGTCGATGACGGGGAATTCCGCCTGGCGCACACACCGGCAGGCCGCCGCCCGGGCGGCGGCGTCCGCCGTGCCCAGCAGGCGCAACAGCACCTTGCGGTCCAGCGCCACCTCCAGCCGCACGGCGGCGGTGAGGGCCGCCACCTCCACGGGGCCGGCCAGCCCCACGCCACCCAGCAGGCCGGCGACGATGGCCGTCGCCTGCGGCCCGCCGATAGCGGTCAGCGCCTCCAGCACCGCCACCGGTTCCCGGCCGCTGAGACCATAGCCGGCCAGCCGCCGCAGGCGCAGGCCCAGCAGAGGCACGGCAGCGGTCAGGCGGCGGCGCCCAGCCTCTGCGATCAGGAGCAGGGCCTTGCTGAGCGGTGCGTCCGGCAGCCGGGCCAGCAGCGCGGCGTCATCCAGGTCGGCTGGCGCCGGTTCGGCGGGTGGGCGGGGACGTAAGGGCGTGGGCGCGTTCACCGCGACCGGGGGCGGCGCACCAAACAAATCCATCTGGTTCACGGCCCCATCCGCCGTCTTGGGCTTGCGCGCCTTCGCCATGATCTTTCCCACCCAGATCGAACAATACGGGAACATACTAGGCACGCCTGTTCCCATTCGTCAATCTCCGGCGGCTGTCCCATCGCCTTTCGGTAGCCGGCTTTTGCAGACTTATCCCCTTCCGGCGGTCGTGATAAGAGGGATGACCTGCAATGTATGGGAGCGCATCGTGGCCGGCCTGTCCTGGATCAACATGTTCGCGGGGGTCCACCGCCCCATCGTCAGGGGCGCCGCGCTTCTGACCCTGTCCCTGGGCATAGTGCTGCATCCGGGCGCCACCCGCGCCGCCAATTGCGACCAGCCGGCTTCGGAGGAGGAGCAGGTGCAGTGCCTGGGCGCCGACCTGCGCCGTACCGACGCCGAGATCAACCGCGTCTATGGCGAAGTGCGCAGCAAGCTGGACGATGCCGGCAAGCTGGCCCTGCGCAATGAGCAGCGCGCCTGGCTGAAGCGGCGGGATGAGACCTGCGGCCTGGACAACAAGGAAAGCGACCGCGAGAAGTGGCTCCAGGCAATCCTGGCCAACCGTGCCAAGACCGTCTGCGTCGTCCGCTTCACCAATGAACGCTCGGACCAACTAGCGGCGGAGCAGGCCGGCAAGGCCCCGGCACCGGAAGCCAAGGCAGCCGCCTCGTCCGGCGACCTCTACGAGATCTGGGGCAAGCCGCCCGTCAGTGCCGGCAAGTGGTACATCGAGGCCACCATCGATATGGGCGCCGTGGCCAAGCGGGCGGAAACCGCCCTGTTCTTCGGCGCGGAAAGCCAGGAAGGCAGTTACGGTCCGCTGATCCAGCTGCGCCATAACCGGTCCGGTGAGCCCAAACACGTGCTAGGGCTGGCCGTGGATTTGGATGGCGGCTGGCTGTACGCGCGCGTGGACGGCGCCTGGGGGAAAAGCGCGCCCGGTCAGACGGGCGGCCTGCAGATCCCGTCCCGCTTGCCGACCGTCCTGGGTCTGACCTCCAGCGTGTCCATGACCGACATGATCAAGGACGGGCTGATCAGCCTGAACTTCGGCGAGCGGCCCTTCGTCTACGCCGTGCCTGATGGTTACAAGCCGCTGAAATAAGGGTCACACCTTCGGCCGCTTTTCCGCGAACGTGTGCTCGGGCCCGGGGAATCGCCGGGCCCGGACATCCTCGGCATAGGCCTGGGCGGCGGCGCCCACCTGGGTGGCCAAGTCAGCGTAGCGCTTCACGAACCTGGGCGTGAAATCGGCGAACAGGCCCAGCATGTCGTCCGACACCAGCACCTGGCCGTCGCAGGCGGCACTGGCCCCGATGCCGATGGTGACCACGGGCACCAGTTCCGTCACCTGGCGGGCCAATGGCTCCACCACCCCTTCGATCACCAGCGAGAAGGCACCGGCCTCGGCCACGGCCCGGGCGTCCCCCAGGATCTTGGCCTGTTCCGCGTCATTCCGCCCCCGGGCACGGTAGCCGCCTAGAACGTTCACCGCCTGGGGCGTCAGCCCGACGTGGCCCATGACGGGTATGCCCCGGCGCACCAGGAAGTCGATGGTGGTCGCCATTTCCTCCCCGCCTTCCAGCTTCACGGCGGTGGCGCCGGTCTCGGCCAGGATGCGGGCGGCGACGCGGAAGGCCTGCTCCGGGCTCGCCTGATAGCTGCCGAAGGGCAGGTCCACCACCACCGCGGCCCGATGAGATCCACGCACCACGGCCGCGCCATGGGCCACCATCATGTCGACCGTGACGCCCAGCGTGCTGGGCAGGCCGTACAACACCATGCCCAGGCTGTCCCCCACCAGCAGCACGTCGCAGTGCGGATCCAGCAGGCCGGCCATGGGCGCGGTATAGGCCGTCAGGCACACTACGGGAGTAGCCCCTTTGCGGGCGGATATGTCAGGCACGCTCAGGCGTTTGACGGCAGTGGTGGCGCTCATCCCGATACCGACCCTTATGGGAAAGGACGTTTTGCGCCGCATCCCTACACCAAAGCGGCGCGCCGCGCCAATGAATGGCGGCGCGTCGCAGCCAGTGCATCACTCCCGCCCTCGTTCCGGCACCAGAACTTCGCTATGTTAATCTTTTGGCCCGCCGACGATGGCGGGCCCGGATCAGAGCCAGGACCAGAAAAGGCGGCGCATGCAGTCGGCGGTGGACGCGAGCAAGGACAAATGGCCCGGCCCCTCGGCGGAGCCCACGGCCGGCGTACCCGTCTCCGGGGGTTTCTGGCGCAAGCTGCTGGCCTTTTCCGGCCCCGGCTATCTGGTGGCCGTGGGCTACATGGACCCCGGCAACTGGGCGACCGACATCGCCGGCGGGTCCCGCTTCGGCTATGCGCTGCTGTCCGTGGTGCTGCTGTCCAGCCTGATGGCCATGCTGCTGCAGGCCCTGTCGGTGCGCCTGGGCATCGCCAGCGGCCGTGACCTGGCGCAGCTGTGCCGGGAGCGGTACGGCCCCCGCACCGCCGTCCTGCTGTGGATATTGTGCGAAATCGCCATCATCGCCTGCGACATCGCGGAGGTCATCGGCTCCGCCATCGCACTGAAGCTGCTGTTCGGCCTGCCCCTGATCGTGGGCGCCCTCATCACCGCCCTCGACAGCCTGCTGATCCTGGCCCTGCAAAATCGGGGCGTGCGCCGGCTGGAGGCCTTCATCCTGGGCCTGATAACCCTGATCGGCCTCTGCTTCCTGGCGGAGGTGGCGCTGAGCCGGCCGGGCGTGGGCGCCGTGCTGGCGGGCTTCGTGCCCACGGCCGACCTGCTGGGCGACCCGGCCAAGCTGTATGTGGCGGTGGGCATCCTGGGCGCCACCGTCATGCCCCACAACCTCTATCTCCATTCGGCCGTGGTGCGCACCCGCGCCTTTCCCCGGGATGAGGAGGGCCGGCGCGAGGCCATCCGCTTCGCCACGCTGGACAGCACGGTGGCCCTGTTCATCGCCTTTTTCATCAACGCTGGCATCCTGATCCTGGCGGCGGCGGCCTTCCACGGCCAGGCGCTGGTGGAGGATATCGAGGAGGCCTACCGCCTGCTGGCCCCCATGCTGGGCGCGCCGCTGGCCAGCCTGCTGTTCGCGGTGGCGCTGCTGGCCGCGGGCCAGAACTCCACCGTCACCGCCACCCTGGCCGGCCAGGTGGTGATGGAGGGCTTCGTCTCCCTGCGCCTGAAACCGGTATGGCGCCGGCTGATCACCCGCCTGCTGGCGCTGGTGCCCACCCTGCTGGTGCTGGCCGTCGCTGGCGATGCGGCGGCCACCACGCTGCTGATCTTCACCCAGGTGGTGCTGAGCCTGCAGTTGCCCTTCGCCGTCATCCCCCTGGTTCGATTCTGCGGCGACCGGGGCGTCATGGGACGCCTGGCGGCGCCGCGCTGGCTGCTGGCCCCCGCCTGGGCAGTGGCGGGCATCATCGTCATCCTGAACGGCGTGCTGATCGTCCAGACGGTCACAGGGTAAGAGCGGCGGCAGGGACTAAAGCCCGAACAGGCGGCGGAACGCCACCTCCTGCGCCGCCGGCACGCTGTGCCGGGCCGCCAGCTCGGCCAAGGCCGTCGCCATGGCCGCCATCGGGCCCGACCAGTCGTTCATGCGCGTCTGACGGAACAGCCGGGCGGTCGGGTACCAGGGACTGTCCGTCCGGTCGCGCATCCACCGCCAATCCGGCCGATTGGAAATGAGCAGCCAGACCGGCTTGCCCAAGGCGCCGGCCAAATGGGCGACCGACGTATCGACGGCAATCACCAGATCCAGGTTGGCGATGGCCGCCGCCGTCTCACCGTAGTCGCTCAGGTGTGTGGACAGGTCCGTTATCCGCCCGGCCGCCATTTGCCCCACGTCGGCTGCGCGCGGCCCCACCTGCAGGCTGTACCAGCGCACGCCGGGCACCGTCCATAGGGGGTTCAACGCCGCCAGCTGGTGGATGGACCGATGGCGGTCGCCCCGGTGGCCCGGATTGCCGGCCCAGACCAGCCCCACCCGCAGGCCGGGCGCGCGGGTGTCTGCATCCTCGGCCGCGAACCGGGCGCGCCAGCGGGCCAGGGCCGCGGCCGGCGGTGTCATATAGGGAACCGCCGCCGGCACCGTCGCCAGCGTCGTGCCCAGCAGGTAGGGCAGGCTGAGCAAAGGGGCGTGCACGTCACAGGTCGTCGGCACTTCGTCGCCCACCAGCAGCGCATCGACGCCCGGCACGCTGGACACCAAATCCGCCAAGGTGCGCGGCGTGCGCAGCACGATGCGGGCCGGGGGCCCCGAGCGTCCCGGTCCGCCCCACCAGCGCCGGTCGGCATAGCGGCTGAACTGGATCAGGTCCCCCATGCCCTGTTCGGTATGCAGCGTCAGGGTGCGGCCGGTCAGGTCCTGGCCCGGGCGCCAGGCCCGTTCGGGCATCACGTCCCACAGCCGGGTCTCGTGCCCGTCCCGCAGACGCCACTCATATTCCGCCCAGCCTTCCTCCAGCTGCCCCATCTGCAGGCAGGCCATGCCCAGGTTGACGTGGGCGGTGACGAAATTCGGCTTGAGGGCGACCGCCCGGCGCAGCGAGGCCTGCGCCTCCGCCACCCGCCCGGCGTCCAGCAACACGATGCCCAAGGTGTTGTGCATGTCCGCGTTACCGGGCGCCACCGCCAGGCCGCGGGCCGCGGCGGCGAGCGCCTCTCCGCCACGGTCCAATCCGTGGAGGGCGGCGGCCATCACACCCAGCGCCAGCTCACTGTCCGGCTGCAGCACCAGCGCCCGCCGGGCCATGTCCAGCGCCTCCTCCAGGCGGTTCTGGCCCTGCAAGGCGACCGCCAGGCAAACGCGAGCGTCGATCGACTGCGGGTCGCGGGCCAGGGCGTTGCGCCCCAGCGCCTCCACATCCTCCCAGCGCTGCCGCTCCACCAGGCAGCCCGACAGCGCGTGGATGGCATCGGACAGCCCAGGGTCCAGCGCCACGGCCCGCCGGAGGGAGTCAATGGCGGCGTCCAGTTCCTTCATGTCGCGCAGGGCCACACCCAGGCAGGTGTGGGCCAGGGCCAAGTCCGGCCGCAGGGCGAGGGCCCGGCGCGCCATGTCCGCCGCTTCCGCCAGCGCACCATCAGCCTGCAGCGCAATGCCGAGGTTGCACCAGTGCCCGGCGTCCTCGGGCGCCATCTCCACCGCGCGCCGATAGGCGCTAATGGCATCCCCCAGGCGCCCAAGGCCACGCAGAGCGTTCCCCAGGTTGCCTTGGGCGTCGGCATAACCGGGCCAGAGGGTCAGAGCCTGGGCATACGCGTCCAGCGCGGCCTGGGCGCGGCCCGCTGCAAGGTGGGCGTTGCCGAGGGCGTTCAGCTCGATCGCCTGGTCCCGCCGCCCGTCCGCTTCAGGCGGACGCGGCTCTTCTTCGGCCGGCTGCCGGGCCGGCTGCAGTTCCGCGGCCCGGCGGTGGACCGCCGTGGCCTCGTCCTGGCGACCCGCATCGGCCAGGGCGTTCCCCAGATTGACGAGCAGTTGGGCATTGTCCGGCTGGGCCGCCACGGCGGCGCAGTAGACCTCGATGGCCTCGGCCAGCTGGCCCTGGCGGTGCAAGGCCACGCCCAGATTGGCCAGCGCCGGCAAGGAGTCCGCCCGCACGGCCAGAGCCCGCCGGCAGGCGTCCACCGCCGCGTCGGCATAGCCCAGCTGCAGCAGTGCCACGCCCAGGTGGGTCCAGGCCGCAGGGTCATCCGGCGCCGCCGTCACGATCGCGTTGTAGTGGGTCGCCGCCTCGGCCCACCGGCCATCCAGCATCAATTTGTGGCCGTCGTCACTCACGCCCGCCCCGCTTCTCGTAAGCCGTCCTCGCTGGCGGCATCCTAAAACGAAAATAGGCGCCGATGTCACCACCGGCGCCCGCTTTCCTATCGAATGGACCGCGCTCCCTCCGGGCCGGTCAGTCGAACGCCTCGTCCCAGCTGCCGCCGGTGGCGGCCTTGCTGTATTCCGTGGCGCGGTTCTCGAAGAAGTTGGCGTGTTCCACGCCGTTCAGCATGACGTCCATCCACGGCAGCGGGTTCTTTTCCACGCGATAGATGGGCTGCAGTTCCAGCTGCACCAGGCGGCGGTCGGCGATCCAGCGGATGTATTGCTTCACGTCCTCGGCCGTCAGGCCCTGCACGCCGCCCATCTCGAACGCCAGGTCGATGAAGGCATCCTCATGCGCCACGATGGTGGAGCAGGCGACATAGAGTTCCTTCTGGAAGGCTTCCGTCCAGATCTCCGGGTTCTCGGCCACGAAGGTGCGGAACAGGCGGATGGCGGACTGCGTGTGCAGCGTCTCGTCGCGCACCGACCAGGTCACGATCTGCCCCATGCCCTTCATCTTGTTGAAGCGCGGGAAGTTCATGAGGATGGCGAAGGAGGCGAACAGCTGCAGGCCTTCGGTGAAAGCGCCGAACACCGCCAGGGTCTTGGCGATGTTGGCGGGGTTGTCCACCGTGAATTCCTGCATGTAGTCGTACTTGTCCTTCATCTCCTTGTAATGGAGGAAGGCGGAGTACTCGACCTCGGGCATGCCGATGGTGTCCAGCAGGTGGCTGTAAGCCGCGATGTGGATGGTCTCGATGTTGGAGAAGGCCGAGAGCATCATCTGCACCTCGGTCGGCTGGAACACCGCCGCGTACTTCTTCATGTAGCAGTTGTTCACCTCGACGTCGGCCTGGGTGAAGAACCGGAAAATCTGGGTCAGCAGGTTGCGCTCGCCGTCTGACAGCTTCTGGCGCCAGTCCTTCACGTCGTCGGCCAGCGGCACCTCCTCCGGCATCCAGTGCAGGCGCTGCTGCGTCAGCCAGGCCTCATAGGCCCACGGATAGCGGAAGGGCTTGTAGACGGGGTTCGGGGTCAAAAGCTGGCTGGGCACGGGCGAAATCCGTTCGTCTATACGTCGTTGGTGAAATAATCAGAACCAGCCTGACGACTTGGTCAGCGCCTCGAAGGGCGCCATCATCGCCGCCAGGAATTCATCGGCGGTCACTTTGCCATCGTGGTCGGCGTCCCACTTGTCGAACTTGCGCAGCGACTGGGCGCGCAACTCCTCGCGGGTCACCCGGAAATCGCTGTCGGTGTCGGCCGACATCACCGGATCCAGGCCCACCTGCAGGCGCACGCGGGAGCCCTGATAGCTCGCACCATCGGGAAGCGCCTCCACCGAATCCGGCTGCACCGCGCGGTCCTGGGCACCCAACAAGGGCGTCACCGGATGCGGCTGCGCCCGGAAGGGCTGGGTCAGGCGGTACTTCTCCAGCTCGGCCGAGGTGATGCTGCCATCGTGGTCCAGGTCGAACAGGTCGAAACTCCGGTCCGCGTCGGCGATCACCTCATCCCGGGTCAGCACGCCGTCGTGGTTGGCGTCCGTCTGGTGGAACCAGAGCATCAGCACCGCCTTGTACTGCAGCTGGCTGCCCGAGGGCGGCCCCAGGATCTGCCCCGACGGGCTGACCGGCACCAGCTGCAGGTAGGGATTCACCGGCAGGTCATGCCCCCCGCATCCCGCCAGGCCGAACCCCAGGGCGCCCGCCAAGGCCACCCTGGCCAGTGCCTTCACAACCCGCATGCGACTTCCCCGCCAGCGTCAATGGACCGATCGAGGAAGACCGGCCCCTGGAGCCATCGATCCTGGATCAACGGCTCACTGGCAAGCCAGGCATTCCTCATAGTTGCTGGTTTCCACGGCCGCCGGGGCGCTGGCTTTCGCTTCCGTCTTCTTGGCCACGACGGCGCCGATGTCGGCCTCCGCCCGCTGGATGGACATGGAGCGGAGATAGTAGAGGCTCTTCACGCCCTTCTTCCAGGCCTGAAAATGAATCTGGTGCAGGTCGCGCTTATGCACGTCGGCCGGCAGGAAGATGTTCAGGCTCTGCGACTGGCAGATGAAGGGCGTGCGGTCGGCCGCGTGTTCGATCAGCCAGCGCTGGTCCAGCTCGAACGCCGTCTTGAAGACATCACGCTCCAGATCCGACAGGAAGTCCAGGTGCTGGACAGAGCCGCCGTTCAGGGTGATGGACGACCAGGTGTCCTCGTCATTGCGGCCATAGGTCGCCAGCACCTGCTCCAGATGCTTGTTGCGCACCGAGAACGATCCCGAGAGCGTCTTGTGATTGAAGGCGTTGGCCGCCGCCGGCTCGATGCCGGGCGAGGCGCCGCCGCAGATGATGGAGATGCTGGCGGTGGGCGCGATGGCGATCTTGTTGGAGAAGCGCTCTTCCGAGCCGTAGTCGGCGGCATCCGGGCAGGCGCCACGCTCCCGGCCCAGCTTCAGCGAGGCCTCATCGGCCTGGCGCTTGATGTGGGCGAACATGCGCTTGTTCCACACCTTGGCCATCACGCCCTCGATGGGCAGGCCCTGGCTCTGCAGGAAGCTGTGGTAGCCCATGACGCCCAGGCCCACCGAACGCTCGCGCATGGCGGAATAGCGGGCGCGCTCCATATCGTCCGGTGCCTTCGCGATGAAGTCGCTCATGACGTTGTCGAGGAAGCGCAGCGTGTCCTCGATGAAGGTGGGGTGGTCCTGCCACTCCAGGAAATATTCCAGGTTCAGGGACGACAGGCAGCAGACGGCCGTGCGCTCCTTGCCCAGATGGTCCAGACCGGTGGGCAGCGTGATCTCGCTGCACAGGTTGGACATCTTCACCGACAGGCCGGCCAACTTGTGGTGTTCCGGCATGGCGCGGTTCACATGGTCGATGAACAGCAGGTAGGGCTCGCCCGTCTCGATGCGGGCGGTCAGGATGCGGATCCACAAGGACCGCGCAGAAATGCGGCGGATGACCGAGCCGTCCTTGGGGCTGGTCAGCGCCCATTCCTCGTCGGCCTCGACCGCGCGCATGAAGGCATCGGGGATGACCACGCCGTGGTGCAGGTTCAGCGCCTTGCGGTTCGGGTCGCCGCCGGTGGGGCGGCGCATCTCGATGAATTCCTCGATCTCCGGGTGGGAGACCGGCAGGTAGGTCGCGGCGGAGCCACGGCGCAAGGATCCCTGGCTGATGGCCAGGGTCAGGCTGTCCATAACGCGGATGAAGGGCACCACGCCGGAGGTCTTGCCGTTGCCGCCGACCTTCTCGCCGATGGAGCGCAGGTTGCCCCAGTAGCTGCCGATGCCGCCGCCGCGCGAGGCCAGCCACACGTTCTCGTTCCAGAGGTCGACAATACCCTTCAGGCTGTCGTTGCACTCGTTGAGGAAGCAGCTGATGGGCAGACCGCGCGAGGTGCCACCGTTGGACAGCACGGGCGTGGCCGGCATGAACCACAGCTTGGAGATATAGTCATACAGGCGCTGGGCATGGGCCGCGTCGTCGGCGTAATAGCTGGCCACGCGCGCGAACAGATCCTGGAAACTTTCACCGGGCAGTAGGTAGCGGTCGGTCAAGGTGGCCTTGCCGAACGCCGTCAGCAGATCGTCACGGGAATGATCCACAACGACCGCCGGACGGTTAGCAACTTGAATCCTGCCGAAAACGTCTCCGTCCCGCATGACTTATCCCCAGGCTGTGTATGAATTGCGCTGTGGATAACCGAGGACCGGATACCACATCTAGCGGCAACGAGCGCTGATCCTACCAAATCGTGACAGTACGCCAACGGGTTTTTTGTATCTCCGAAGGGCATTTTTCCATTGCGTCGGAAAAGCCCAGGGATACTGCGGCCAGCATGGGGTATCCTGCCCGCCAGCCATGGTTAATGAGGGTGCGGACCTGCCCGAAAGGGGGCCGCCCGATGCCCTGGAGGGTCGCCTGATGTTCATCGCGTGCTCCAACCTCATCGTTCCCAACCCCCCTATATCTTGTGCCGGCATCGCGGTGGGGGACATAGATGGTGATGGGCGCTTCGATTTCGTCGTCACCTGCGCCGATGCGCCCAACCGCGTGTTGAGCTGGGATGGCGGCGCCTTGGTCGAGCATCCGGCGGGCCCCCTGGCCGACGCCAGCGCCTGCGCCCGGGCGGCCCTGTTCGCCGACATGGATGGCGACGGCAGGGAAGAGCTCTACATATTGAACGAACCCGTCGCGGCCGGCGCGCTGCCCACGCCGGACCGGCTGTTCGCCTGCTTCGGCAACCGCTGGGTCGACTTGGCCGCCCTGCCGGAGAACTTCGCCGCCGCCAACCGTGCGGCCGGCACGTCGCTGGCCTGCCTGGACCGCCACGGCACCGGCCGCTACAGCATCGTGGTCGGGGGAGAGGGCGTGCCCCTGCAGCTGTTCGAGCTGGACCGCCGCGGCCGCCTGCACGAGGTGGCGGAGGAGGCGGGGCTGGACATCGAGGCCGACGCCCGGCTGCTGCTGGGATCCTGCCTCACCGGTTCACTGCCCGATCTGTTCGTCGGCTGCGCCAACGGCCCCAACCTGTTATTCCGCAACCTGGGCGGCGGCCTGTATGAGGAGATCGCGGAAGAGGTGGGGCTGGATGACCCCTTCGCCAACGCCAGCGCCGCCACCATCCTGGACGCCGACGGCGACGGGCTGGTCGACCTGCTGCTGGGCAACATCCAGGGGCCGCAGCGCCTGTTCCAGCACCGTGCCGGCGGCGGCTTCGTCGATGTGGCGCCGGCGGAGATGGCGCAGCCAGGTCCGGTGCGCGCCGTCATCGCCGCCGATTTCGACAACGACGGCTATGAGGAGCTGTTCTTCCACATGCATGGGCAGCCCAACCGCCTGTTCGCCTGGCGGGAGGATCGCTGGGTGTCCATCGACGTGGGCGACGCCGCCGAACCGGAGGGCCTGGGCACCGCGGCCGTGGTGGCCGATATCGACGGTGACGGCCAGCTGGAACTGCTGCTGGGCCATGGCGACGGTGAGGCCCAGCCCCTGTCCCTGTTCCTGGCCTCCCCCACCGGCAACAACTGGCTGCGCGTCCTGCCCCTGACGGCCGGCGGCGCGCCGGCGCGGGGCGCCACCGTCTGCCTGACCGCCGGCGGCCGGCGGCAGCTGCGCAGCATCACCAGCGGGTCCGGGGGACCCTATCAGCGCGAGCCCGTGGCCCATTTCGGCCTGGGTGAGCTGACGCAGGTCGATCTGCTGGAAATCACGTGGCCCGATGGCGCGACCCTGCGGGTGGAACAGCCCGACCTCTGTCGCCTGATGGTGGTCCACCATCCCAGCCTGGGGCAGCAGGCGACGTGCTGACTCCTGCGGGTGAAACCACCGTCAAGACGGCGCCGCGACCGGCGCCTGGCGACGGATTCTACCCAGGGTCAGGCCATAGAAGCGGGCCAGCATGACGGCATAGGCCCCCCAGCCCACGCCATAGAGGCCGACGCTGACGACATAGCTGGCGGCGATCTCCACCGGATCGGTCAGGCGGCTGAACAGGGGGGTGACGAAGGCGGGCAGCACCGTCAGCAGACTGAGCGCCGTCAGCCGCACGGACAGGCCGCGGGTGGCGATCCAACCCAGGCGGAAGGAGGCGGCGCCCCCTACCGCCAGCGGCACCACCCCCACCATGAGGCGGCCGAAGATGCCCATCATGATCAGCACCAGCGGCAAGGCCACCAGCACGAACAGGCCGCCCGCCACCGATTCCGGCATCTCCATACCCAGCGCCACCAGGGCGCCATCCAGCAGGCGCAGGGAGGGCAGCAGGAAGACCAGCACCGGCAGGGCGCTGACCATGGCTGCCAGCATCCACCCCAGATAAGCCAGTTCCCGCCGGCCCAGGCTGGGGCTGAGGAAGCCGACACCGTCATCGGCCTGCAACACCCAGCGCGCCCACCAGACCTGCATGCGGATGAAGAACCAGGCGTTGAAGGCCATGGGAATGAGATGGAAGGGCAGCACCTCCGCCTCCCACGCGTCCTCCAGCGCCGGATCCACCGGGCGGGGGTGGGTCAGCGCCAGGATGACATAGAGGACCATCATCACCAGGGCCGGCATGCCGGCGAAGCGCACGGTGCGGCCGGGATCGGACAGCACCTCGCGGAACGCGGCCGCCGCCTCATGCCACACCATCGGCTTGCGCCGCACGTCCTCCATAACCACCCAACCCTCGACTACCGTCCCGCCGCCCCGGAGAATGCCGGATCGCGCCGGCCGTGGCGAAGCGTTATGTTGCCGCGCCCCGCCGGTGGCGGCGCCTTTTCCTCAAGGTCTATCCCAATGCCCTCTTCCCCAATGCCCTCGTTGCTGACCGTCCACGCCGAGACCTTCCCCATCCGTGGCACCTTCCGCATCTCGCGCGGCGCCAAGACCGAGGCCCATGTGGTGGTGGCGGAAGTGACGGACGGGGCGGCCACCGGCCGGGGTGAATGCGTGCCCTATGCCCGCTACGGCGAAACGGTGGCCGGCGTGGTGACGGACCTGGAAGCGCTGACGCCCGCCGTGGCCGCCGGCCTGACCCGGACGGAGCTGCAGCGCCTGCTGCCCCCGGGGGCCGCCCGCAACGCCCTGGACTGCGCCCTCTGGGACCTGGAAGCCAAGCGCACAGGCGTCCCCGCCTGGCGCCTGGCCGGCCTGGCGGCAGCCCCCGGGCCGCTCGCCACCGCCTTCACCCTGTCGGTGGACACGCCGGAAGCCATGGCCGCCGCCGCCCGCGCTGCCGCCCATTACCCCTTGCTGAAGCTGAAGCTGACCGGCGAGGGCGACCTGGACCGGGTGGCCGCTGTTCGGGAGAACGCGCCCCATGCCCGCCTGATCGTGGACGCCAACGAGGGCTGGAGCTTGGAACAGCTGGACCACTACGCCCCGGCGCTGGCGGCCCTGGGGGTGGAGCTGCTGGAACAGCCCCTGCCAGCCGGCCGCGATGCCGACCTTGCAGGGTACCAATGCCCCATCCCCCTGGGCGCCGATGAATCGGTGCACGGGCTGGATAGCCTGGAGGCCCTGGTCGGCCGCTACCAAGTGGCCAACATCAAGCTGGACAAGACCGGCGGCCTGACCGAGGCGCTGGCCCTGAAGGCGGCCTGCGAAGCGGCCGGTCTACGCGTCATGGTGGGCTGCATGGTGGCGACCTCGCTGTCCATGGCCCCCGCCCACCTGCTGGCCCAGGGGGCGGCCTTCGTCGACCTGGACGGGCCCCTGCTTCTGGCCCGCGACCGAATGCCCGGCCTTCGCTACGAGGGTGCCACCGCCGACCCGCCGTCCCCTGCCTTATGGGGATAGGGAAAACGAGGCGCACCAATGGCTTATGCGAGGACACCCTCCCCTTTGGCGCCGCCCCCGCCCCTCTGCCGAACGGCCTCCCCCTGGGGGCCTACGCCCAAGGGCGCACTTCGCTTTTGGCCTAAAAGAGGATTAACTCGGGGCCTGCCAAGTAAAACGTCTGGTTGGGGCTATGTTAAATCGAATTCTGGGCCGGGAACAGGGAGAGCAGCGGGAAGAATTGGCTCGTCTGCGCGCGGAAAACGCCGCCCTGAAGGCGGAAAACGCCTTGCTGAACCGCCTGTCTGCCCCCGCCCCCCTGTTGGCGTTCGTGCAGGACAACGATCTTCGCTACGTCTGGGCCAAGGGGCCCGTGGCGGCCTTCGGCCCCGGCGTGCTGGGCCTGACCGACCTGGACATTCGCAACGGCCGCGGCAAGAGCGCGGAGGGTTTCACCACCCTGCACGCCATCAAGGGCCGAATCCTGGAAACCGGCCGGGGTGAGCGGCACATGTTCCGCCTGGAAATCCCGGGGGAAACGGAAAGCCGGCTGTACGACCTGGTGCTGGAACCCCACCGCGAGCCAGACGGCAGCATCACCGGCATCATCGGCCTGGGCCTGGACATCACGGTGGAAACGGCGCGGCGTGGCGCCGTGGCCTTGGCCGAGGCGCAGGCGGTGAAGGCGGAAGCGGAACGGGCAAACCGCGCCAAGTCGCGCTTCCTGGCCGCCGCCAGCCACGATCTGCGCCAGCCCTTCCAGGCCATGCGCCTGTTCCTGCATCTGCTGGAAACCCGCCTGACCGACGATCCCCAGCGCGACCTGGCGACCAAGCTGACGGAGTCGCTGGACGCCACCGAGGATCTGCTGAACGCCCTGGTGCAGATCTCCGCGCTGGAGGCCGCGACCGTCACGCCCACACCCACGCGCTTCGCCCTGTCAACGGTGATGGAACGGCTGGCGGGTGAGTTCCGGCCGCTGGCCGCCGCCAACGGCGTCAACCTGCGCTACATCCCCACCACCGCCCAGGTCAACAGCGACCCCGTCCTGCTGGACCGCATGGTGCGCAACCTGATCGTCAACGCCGTGCGCCACACTCGCAAGGGCGGGATCCTCATCGGCTGCCGGCGCCGGGGTCCGACGGTGCAGCTGCAGGTGTGGGACACCGGCTGTGGCATCCCGGCCGACCAGCTGCCCTTCATCTTTGACGAGTTCTACCGCGGCGAGACCGCCGCCGGCACCCCGACCGCCCAGGCCGGGCAAGCCAAGCGCGACGCGCAGCACGGCCTGGGCCTGGGGCTGGCCATCGTCAAGAAGACCGCCACCCTGCTGGGCCTGACGGTCACCGTCGTCTCCACCCCCAACCGGGGATCCGGTTTCACCATCACCCTGCCGCTGGCCGAGACGGTGCGGGTGCCGGCACCCCGCCCGGTCCTGGTGACCGACGTGCGTCCGGCGGCGGCCGCCCCCGCGACCGAACCGGTCAAGGAGCCCCCACCCGGCCCCACCCCTGGCCCGGCCCAGGAGCCGGAAGTGAAGGAGCCCGGCACCACGGAACCACCGGTGAAGGAGCCGTCGAAGGACCAGCCGCCCGGCGGCGTGCTGGTGGCCCTGCTGGAGGATGACCCGCTGCAGCTGGCGGCGCTGGAGGCCATGGTGGAGGATTGGGGCTGCGTCCCCCTGGCGGCGTCCACGCCCGAGGCGCTGTTCGAGGGGTTGGACAAGACGGACGCGACTCCCCGCCTGGTCATTTCCGACAACCGCCTGCCGGGCAACCGGCGCGGCATGGACGTCATCGCCGAGATCCGCAAGCGCTATGGCGGGGATGTCGGCGGCATGCTGGTGACCGGCGACACCAATCCCCAGCTGATGGAGCAAGCCACCGCCGCCGGCGTCGTGGTCGTGCACAAGCCCATCGCCCCGCCCCGCCTGCAGCGCCTGGTGGTGGATGCGCTTCAGAACGGCACGGGGCAGGACGGCACGGGCGCCAGCCAAGGCCGCGCACCCGCCCCGCCATCCCCCGGGATCAGTCCCGGAAATTCTCGAATTGCAGCGGCTGCTCGATCTTAAGCCCCTTCACCAGGCGGATGGCGTCCTGAAGGTCATCGATCTTCTTGCCGGTGACCCGCAGCTCATCGCCCTGAATGGCCGCCTGGACCTTCATCTTGCTGTCCTTGATGGCCTTGACGATGGTCTTGGCCAATTCCTTGTCGATGCCCTGCTTCACCTTGACCTCTTGGCGGCGGGCGTCGCCGGCGGCGCGCTGGTCGTCACCCCAGTCCAGGCAGCCCACGTCCAGCTTGCGCCGGGTCAGGTGCACCTTCAGCATCTCCTGCATCTGGGACAGCTTGGGCGCGTCATCGGCCACGATGGTGATGACGTCGTCCTTGTGCTCGATGGTGCACTTGGCGCCCTTAAAGTCGAAGCGCTGGCCCAGTTCCCGCACCACGCCCGCCACGGCGTTGTCCACCTCGGCTTTGTCGGTCTTGGAAACGATGTCGAAGGACGGCATGGCAGTCAGGCTCCCGCGTGAACGATGATGAAACGGCGCCGCACTGGCGGCGCGCCTTCCCCGGTTCTAGCACGCCCCTTTGACGGGGCACACCCCCGGGGCGGCGGCGGGGGCCATGCGGCGGCCTGGGGCTGGACAGGGCCGTCATCCGGCCGCAACACCTGCCCATGTTTCTCGAGTCTCCCCCCAAGATTTTGTTGCGATACGGCAAGGCGCGGGTCAAACATACCGCATGCGGAAAGGTCCGGGCTTTCCGGGCGCGGCGGCATGCATCGCATGGTTGCGTCGCGGATCGGCACCGCACGCCAAACCACGATTCTCACGCAGTTCATTCGGGCGGATTTAGTTTCATGGATCGCAGGGCCATCCTCCGGCTTGCCGTCGGAATACCGTTCCTGGGCGTCGGCGGCGTTGTCCGCCCGGGACAGGCCGAGCATCTGATCAACATGGCCGCGCGTCCCACCGCGCTGCGGGCCCCCCGGCTGGTGATGATCGATCCCGGCCACGGCGGCAAGGACCCCGGCGCCATCGGCCACGAAGGCACCTACGAGAAGGACGTGACGCTGGACCTGGCCAAGGAACTGGCCCTGCAGCTGCGCAAGACCCAGGGCCTGAACGCCGGCCTGACGCGGGAAGACGATCATTTCCTGGAGCTGGGGGAGCGGGTGGACGTGGCGCGCGAGGCCAAGGCCGACCTGTTCCTCTCCATCCACGCTGACAGCGCCCCCAACGCCAACGCCCGCGGCCTGTCGGCCTACACCCTGTCGGAAAAAGCGTCGGACGCTTTTTCCCAGGCGCTGGCCGACAAGGAAAACTACGCCGACCGCCTGGGCCTGGATCTGAAGCACACGAAGCCGGTGGTGGCCGACATCCTGATGGACCTGGCCACCCGCCGCACCAAGGCGGCGTCGCTGGCGGCGCGCCAGGGCATCGTGCACGGGGCGGGGCGCGACCTGCGTCTGCTGGAAAACCCCATGCGCTCCGCCAACTTTGTGGTGCTGAAGGCACCGGACATCCCGTCCGTGCTGGTGGAGACCGGATTCCTGTCCAACCGCCAGGACGAGACGCTGCTGCGCGACCCCGCCCAGCGCAAACGCATCGCCGGCATCCTCGCGCGGGAATTGGCGACGCTGCTTGCCTCCCCTACTTTCGCCTGATTTCCGCCATAGCCTGCCGCCGCGATTTTCTGAAAAACAGGGACCAGGGCACGTTCATGACCTCCGCGACCATCATCGGCCGGCGCCGCCCCGTCACCGGCCCCCTCCTTCTGCTGCTAGCGGGCATGGGCGCGCTTCTGGCCGGATGCCAGTCGCCGGGCCGCGAATCACCGGAGCTGGCGCGCCAGCGGGCGGAAGCCGCCGCCGAGGCGCCGGCCGTGCCCGATGGCCAGATCGATGAGCAGATTCACCGGCTTTGGAAGGAAAAAAGCCCGGAGATGAACAGCCGCCTGAACATCACGGTCGATCGGGGCGAGGTACTGCTGACCGGCAACGCCCGCGACCCTGATATGCGGGTGGATGCGGTGCGCCTGGCCTGGCAAGCCGACGGCGTGCGCAAAGTTCTGAATGAAATCAAGATCGCGGACGAAAGCAGCCTGTCCGACAGCGCGACCGACGCCTGGATCAGCACCAAGCTGTGGGCGGCCCTGCTGCTGGACGGGCAGGTCAGGTCCAGCAACTACAGCATCGAAACCGTCAATCAGGTGGTCTACATCATGGGCGTCGCCCGTAGTGGGGTGGAGCTTGAGGCCGTGCTGCAGCACGCCCGCGAACTGCCCCGCGTCCGCCAGGTTGTGAACTATGTCCGTCGTTGAGCGTGTTGCCGTGGGTGCTGTTCGTCCCCTGGGTCGTTTCCTGGCTCTTCCCGTCCTGGCCGTGGCATTGGCCTTGACGCCGGGGGCGCCGGCCGGCGCCCAGCCCATTCCCGGGCTGGCCGGCAACCAGACGCTGCCCGACGCCCAGGCCATGGCCAACCGCCAGTTCGTCCAGGCGATGGAAGCGATCAAGAAGGCCGACCAGAGCTATGATTTGCAGGAGCAGACCAAGCTGCTGCTGCAGGCGGACAAGCTGCTGTCCAACATCCTGGTGCAAAGCCCGGAAAGCCCCCTGGCGGTGCAGCTGTCCACCAATCAGTTCGTGGGCGACTTCGACTACAACGACTTCAAGTCGCGCATCCGCAGCCTGGCCTGCAACGACGCCCAGTCCACGGGCTGCTTCCTCTATCGTATCGAGGGGCTGATCCAGCCGGTGGACTATCCCATCACCGCCCCGCGCTGGGATTGGCTGTCGCTGGCGGTCGCCCATTACCACCTGGGCGACAAGGAACGCACCAAGCAGATCATCGCCCCCTTCATCGCCGCCTTCCGCCGCGCCCCGCCGGTGACGGACACCGGCCGGGACCTGTTCCTGGGCCGCGCCCTGTCGCTGACGGGCGAGGTGGACATGGCCCTGGACATCACCCGGCGCATCAACGACTGCTCCACCCGCATCTACAACCTGACCGACATCAGCCAGGCGCTGATCTGGAAGGGGGACAAGGGCCAGGCGGGCAAGCTGGTGGAGGAGGCGGCGGAATACGCCCAGGCCAACAACTGCGCCTGGGAACTGGGCCTGGTGGCCGAGGGCTTCTACAAGGCCGGCAACGAGGCCCGTGCCCACACCATGTTCCTGAACACGGTGGAGGAGCAGTTCAGCCGCTTCAAGGATCGCAAGGGCAATTGCTGCGCGCCAGAGCTGGCGGTGGCCGCCGGCGACCTGGGCGACCCCAACCTGGCGCTTGGCCTGTTGCGCACGGTGCAGCAGGAAAGCCCCTGGACCATCCCCGCCGTGCTGGGTCGCCTGGGTGCCCGGGGCGAGATGCAGCTGGCCACCACCTATGCCGAACAGGTGCAGGACACCGACATCAAGGCCGAAACCTTCGTCCAGCTGATGGCCGACGCGCTGAAGACCGGCGACCGCAAGCAGGCGGAGGCCCTGTCCGGCCGCATCGACAAGCTGCTGTCCGCCGGCACCGACCCCAAGCCCCTGATCCTGGCCCAGCGCGCCCGCGCCGATAAACTGCTGTTCAAGGACCAGCGCTGGCGCAACACCTACCTGGCCGGCCTGTCGGCGGCGGAACGCAGCAACAGCGGCGACACCCAGCGCAAGGACATCGCCGTGCCCATGCTGGCAGCACTGGTGGAGATCGAGACCGGCACGCCCATGCTGCAGTAACGGAAAAGCCCCCGGAGCACAGCCCCGGGGGCTTTTCCTTAAGTCCGCGTCACCCGGCCGTCCGCCGCGCCTCATAGGCCCGTAGGTGGGTGGTGGCGAGGGTCAGCAGGGGCAGGTCCAGCCCCAGGTCGCGGCCCCGGCGCAGCATGTCGCCGACGATGTGCTCACCCTCCGTCGGACCGCCCTTCTCGATGTCGCGCATCATCGAGGCGGAGAGGGTCGAGTCCGGCATGGTCAGGTGATGACGGGATTCGGCGTCGCGTTCGGCGCTGGGTGGGTGGCCGGCCGCCGTGGCAACGCGGGTGCATTCGTCCAGCAAGCCGGTGATGAAGGCCAGGCCGTCCGGCGCCTTCAGGATGGCGCCGATGGGGGCCCGCATCAGCGTGGTGCTGCCCGCCAGCGTCGCCAGGAAATAGAACTTCTCCCACATGTCGTGGACGATGTCCGGGCTGTTGACCACGGTGATGGGGCACTTGGCATAGGCCTGGGCCAGCGCGTCGGCCAGGGGCGCCTGGACCGATTCGCGGGCGCCGAAGGTCAGGCGATTGAAGGCGTGCAGGTGGCGGATGGTGCCGTCCGGGTCCATGGTGATGGTCAGGTGGCACAGGCCCCCCATCACCCGCTCCGCCCCGAAGGCGGCGTCCAGCCGGTCCAGGTGGTTCAAGCCGTTCAGCACCGGCAGGATGCGCGTCTCAGGCCCCACCGCCGGACGGATGGTTTCGATGGCGGCGTCCAGGTCGTAGGCCTTGCACGACAGCAGCACCAGGTCGAAGGGCTTGCTGACGCGGGTCACCGCCTGCACCGGGCTGATGATGTTGCCCTGGGGGCTGACCACCACCAGGCCGTTTTCCATCAGCTGGGCATGCCGCTTGGGCCGCACCAGGAAGGTGACGTTCTCCCCCGCCTGCATCAGGTGGCCGCCGTAGAAGCCGCCGGTGGCGCCCGCGCCCAGGACCAGGACACGCATGGTCATCGCTATCATCCCTTCTCGTTCCCCGGCCCTCGCCGGGCTTAATCCTTTTCCGCCAACCAGCCGGCCGCCCTCAGGCGAGGCAGGGCGGTGCGGCTGACCGGCACCACTGTTCCGTCGCTGAGGCGCAACTGTGCCGCCTGGCCACGCACCGTCGCCTCCACCACCGCCGCGCGCGCCACCCAGAAGGAGCGGTGAACCTGCATCCCCAGCCCCTCCCCCAGTTCGGCGATGGCGTCGCGCAGGCGCATCAGCACCAACTCGGACCCACGATCGGTGTGGATCCGCAGATAGTGGTCCTCCGCCTCCAGCGCCAGAAGCCGTGCGTCGCAAAGACGCGGGCAGGCGCGGGCCAGAAAGGCCGCCGCCACGTCGGGGGTTGGTTCCGGCGTCACCGCAGCCGGCAGAGATACCAACAGCTCGGGCCCCGGTGCCGTGGCCGGGGGCGCCAGCGGGTCCCGGCGGCCCAGGATGACGGCGAAGACCATGCTGGTCACGATCACCTGCGGCCAGGTGCGCCAGAAATGCAAGGCGCCGAGGGGGACCTTGGCGCACAGGCTGAACAGCAGGATGATCCACAGCGTGGCGGGCAGCGAGGCGATCAGCGCCGACAGCGCGCGCCGCTGCCAGGCGGGCCAGGCGGCCGCGATGGGCCAGCGGCGCAAGCCCGCATGGGCCGTCCGCGCCATGGCCGCGATGCCCAAGGCCGACGCGCACCAGAAGACCACGCGCGACACGCTGTCCATGGACAGGAACGTGCCGTAGGGGCCGAACATCGCCAGCACCAGGGACAGCGCCACGACGCCGCCCCAACTGCGCACCCAGTCGGGCAGATCGAAGGCGACGATGCCGGCAAGGCTGCCCGGCGGCCGCTTGTCCGCGACCCCGGCGTCCGCCCCCTGCTGCACCCCGCGTTCCGCCGTCAAGACCGGCCTCATCCGTTCGCGCTTCGTGAACGGCCTTTACCAGCCACTCACGAAATCCGTCAAGCGGACCGCGAAGGGACCGTTGCCGGGGAAGGGCAGCCCGAGTGAAGGCTAGGCCCATCAATCACTTGGAACACGCCGCCCGGCGCAACATCCTGGAGCCCGCCCGTCATGGAAATCCTCTCCCGCATCATCAGCCACACCCCCACCTGGATCTTCGCGCTGTTCGCTTTCGTGCTGTTCATGGGGGCCAGGCGCATGCGGACCAGCGTGCAGTCGACGGGACGCGTCTGGCTGATCCCCGGCGTCTTCATCATCTGGGGCCTGTACGGGCTGGTCACCCGGCCCGGCCCCTTGGGTCCCGTGCTGATGGACTGGGCCGTCGGCGCCGTGGTGGGCCTGGGACTGGCCAGCTTCGCGACCATCCGGGTGGAGGTGGACCGCGAACACGGCCTGGTGCGCCAGCCGGGCAGCTGGGTGCCCCTGGTCCGCAACCTCTTCCTATTCGGCGCCCATTACATCCTGAACGTGCTGGCTGCGGTGCGTCCCGACCTGCACGACGTCGCCATCGCCCTGGACATTGGCGTGTCGGGCTTCAGCGTCGGCTACTTCGCGGGCTGGTCCTGGGGCTTCATCCAGAGCTATCGCCGGGCCCCGGACGTGGCGCTGGCCGCCACCTGAACCGACGGTCGAAACGAAAGCGGCGGGTCCAGCCTCACCCCACACTCTTCCCTGTGCAGCTGGCGTAAAGGGTTTCCACCATCTGCCGGCTGACGTTGCGGGTGATGAAGACGATGCGGCTGCGGTGGTCGTCGCTGGGCCAGGCGTCCAGCTGCACCGGGGGGTGGAACAGGTGCTGGACGCCGTGGATGACGATGGGCTGGTCGCTCTCCACCACGTTCAGCACGCCCTTCACCCGCAGCACGTCGGGGCCGCGCAGGCGAGCCAGCGTCTCCAGGAAGCCCACCAGCTCATCCCACACCAGGGGCTGGGTGAAGGTCAGGCAGAAGGCGCCGATGGCCTCGTCATGGCGGTTGGGGTCGTGGTCATGGTCCTCATGCTCGCAATGGCCGTGATCGTGGTCGCAGTCGGCATGGTCATGGCCTTCGTGATCGTGATCATGATCGTGGTGGTCATGATGATGCCCGTGGTCGTCATAAGCCTCCGCGCGCAGCCAGCGCTGCACGTCCAGGCTCTTGGTCTCCGGATTATAGAGGCCGGCGTCGAACAGCAGCACGGGCAGCGCCTCGTCCGTCTGGGCGTCCACCACCAAGGCGGCGGGGTTCAGCTCCTTCAACCGGTGCTTCAGATAATCCACCGCCTCAGGTGTCGCGATGTCGGTCTTGGTCAGCACCAGCCGGTCGGCCACCGCCGCCTGCTTCAGGCTTTCCTCCTGCGCGTCCAGCTGCCCCATGCCGTGGACGGCGTCCACCGTGGTCACCACGCCGTCCAGGCGGAAGCGGGCCGCCACCAGCGGGTCGGTCATCAGGGTGTGCAGGATGGGCGCCGGGTCGGCTAGGCCGGTGGTCTCGATCACCACGCGGTCGAACTCCGGCACCTCGTCGCGCAGGCGGCGCAGGTACAGGTCGCGCAGGGTGTCGGCCAAGTCGCTGCGGATGGTGCAGCAAATGCAGCCCGAATCCATCAGCACGGTGTTCTCGTCCGCCTTGGCCACCAGCAGGTGGTCCAGCCCGACCTCGCCGAACTCATTGATGATGACGGCGGTGCGGGCCATGCGCGGGTCGCGGATGATGCGGGACAGCAGCGTGGTCTTGCCGCTGCCCAGGAAACCGGTCAGGACGGAGATGGGCAGGCGGGCGGCTGAAACAGCGGTCACGGCAGGCATTCCTTGAAGGTCATCGTTGGATCAGGCGGCCGTGGTCAGACCGCCGCTTGGCAAGCCGGGCAAAGGCCGAGGACCTCCACCGTCTGGCGCACGGCGCGGAACCCCCGGGCGGCAGCGCCGTTGGTGATGGCGTCGGTCACGGCGGGGTCGTTCAGCTCGGCGGCGTCGCCGCAGCGCTCGCACACCAGGAACTGGCCCGCATGGCTCTGGCCCGGCTCGGGGCAGCCGACATAGGCGTTCAGCGATTCGATGCGGTGGACCAGGCCCTGTTCCACCAGGAAGTCCAGGGCGCGATAGACGGTCAGCGGCGCCACGCGTTTGCCGTCCACCGCCATCTCTTCCAGGATGGCATAGGCGCCCCGCGGCTTATGGCTGGACCACACCAGTTCCAGCACCCGCTCGCGCAGGGTGGTCAGGCGGGCGCCGCGCGCCTCGCATAGGCTGTGCGCCCGGGTCAGGGCATCGCCGACGCAGGCCTTGTGGTCATGGGCCTTGTGATCATGACCCTGGGACACTTCGCCACCATGGACATGCGGGCTAGGGCTTTGGGTAGCCACCGGCATTGTTGCTAGCCTTTCTCGAACTGCCATTTCAGGCGAACCATAGCACGGAAGGAAGGGTGTCCGGTCCTTCCGCGTAAACCAAATCATGTTACCGTTCGTATCGGCCCGGAGAATATGGCACCCGGCTGGGCCGAAGCCAGGGCACCACCGCATCGAAGGGAAGCGCGATGCCACATGACACCCTTGCTCCGATCGTCTCCAGGCGCGCCAGCCGCGCCGGCGCGGCGTTGGCCCGTGCGGCGCTGATCGTTGGCGCCACCCTGATATGGGGTGGCCCACCGGCCCGCGCCAGCACCGTGACACCGCCCGCCGAGCGGGAGGATACCCCCGCCGCGATGCCCTCGACCCCCGGCACGACGGTGGAACGGTCGCTGGACTTCAGCGCCCATTACGGCCGCGACACGCCCCTGGGCCACCACCGTGTCACGGTGGCCAAGGCGGCCAACGGCGACACGGTCGTGGATGTGGATATCCGTTTCGAGGCCAAGCTGCTGATGATCACGGCCTACCGCTATCACCATGTCAGCCATGAGGTGTGGCATGACGGCCGTCTCGCCGCGCTGGAGAGCAGCACCGACGACAACGGCGAGAAGGACTGGGTGAAGGGCCATGCGGTGGACGACGGGTTCGCGGTCGAAAGCTCGCACGGGGCGGTGACGGCGCCGGCCGACATCATCCCCACCAGCTATTGGAACCCAGCCATACTGACGGCGTCGCGCCTGCTGGACACCATCCGGGGCGTGGTCATGGATGTGAAGGTGGAACGCCAGGGGCAGGAGATGATCCGGGCCGGCGACGCCACTGTGGCAGCCACGCACTATAGCCTGGGCTTCATCACCAACCCGCCGCCCGCCACCAGCCGGGTGGACTTCTGGTATGACGATTCCGGCCATTGGCTGAAGCTGGCCTTCCATGCCAGGGGGCATGACGTCGCCTATGCCCTGCAGGGGCCGCCCGACGCCGGCGCGCTGGTCGCTTCCCCCTCCGGCGCGGAAGCAGGCCCGCCCGCCCCCGAACGGCGGGACTGACCAGGGACCAAAAGCGCTTGCCCGCCCCCGCCGCCCATCGCTAAATGCCGGGCCATGAGCACGGACACTGCCGCCATGGCCCCGCCCCCCGCTTCTTCCTCCACTGGCCCCTTGGCCATCGTCCGCACCCCCGCGGAGCTGCGCGCCCGCGTCGCCGCCTGGCGCAAGGAAGGCCTGCGCGTGGGCCTAGTGCCCACCATGGGCGCCCTGCACGAGGGGCATCTGACCCTGGTGAAGCGCGCGCGCGAACTGGCCGACCGCGTGGTCGCCAGCGTGTTCGTGAACCCCACCCAGTTCGGGCCCAACGAGGACTTCAGCCGCTATCCCAGGGATGAGACCGGTGACGCCCGCCTGCTGGCCGGTGCCGGCTGCGACCTGCTGTACGCGCCGGGGGTGGTGGCCATCTATCCGCCCGGCTTCACCACCACGGTGGATGTCGGGCCGGTGGCCGTGCCGCTGGAGGGCCACTTCCGCCCCGGCCATTTCCAGGGCGTGGCCACGGTGGTGACCAAGCTGCTGTTGCAGGCCCTGCCTGACGTCGCCTGCTTCGGGCAGAAGGACTACCAGCAGCTGGCCGTCATCCGCCGCCTGGCGGCCGACTTGGACATCCCGGTGCGCATCGAGGGCGTGCCCACGGTGCGAGAACCCGACGGCCTGGCCCTGTCGTCCCGCAACCGCTATCTCTCGGCGGAGGAACGCCAGCAGGCCGTCGCCATCAGCCGTGTCCTGAACCAGTTGCGCGATACCCTGGGCGATGGCAGCCGGCCCGTGGCCCCGGCCATCACCCAGGCGACGGAAACACTGACGGCCGCCGGCTTCACCCGCATCGATTATGTGGCGGTGGTCGACGCCGGGACGCTGGCGCCGCTGGAGCGGGTGGACCGCCCCGCCCGCGCCCTGGTCGCCGCCTTCCTGGGCCGCACCCGCCTGATCGACAACCTGGCGCTGGGGCCGGACACCCCCTGATCGACCCTTTAAGGCGACAGGCGGCTTGTGGACGTGGTGACCCAGCCCTGGTCGCGCATGCACGCCAGCACGGCGTCGTGGGCCCTGCCCACATGCCAGTCTGAGATGGGATAACCCCGGCCCGCGTCCAGGTCCGCCAGGCGCTCAGGCTCGTTGGCCGCGACGCAGGCGCGTAGGGTCTCGGGGAAATGCTGTTCCTTTTCCCGCACCAGGGCCTGTTGTTGCGCCAGCGAGGGGTGGTCGCGGGTCAGCAGGGCCATGTCCACGTTCCAGCGCCGGTCACCCGTGTAGGCGCAGGCGCCCAGCGCCAGGCATATTCCCATGATTACCAGCCGCCGCATCGCCATCCCCTCACACCGCCGCGATATAGCCCATCGCCAGCAGCCACACCGTGGCCAGCAGCAGGGATAGCACGGTCATGGGCACGCCGCAGCGGGCGTGGTCGCGGAAGCCCAGGGTCACGCCCGCCGCCGCCGCCCGCTCCACGGTGATGATGTTGGCCAGGCTGCCGGGCAGCAACAGGTTGCCGGCCAGGGTGGAGAACAGGGCCAGGGCGTAGAGCGCGCCCTCTGGCGGGTGGGCCCACACCTTCATCAGCAGCACCACCGCCGGCACGTTGCCGATGCTGTTGCTGGCCAGGACGGAGAAGGCGCCCAGGAAGGGCAGCCGCTCCAGCGCCAGGCCAGACGCCGCCAGCTGATCCACCAGCTGGCCGGGAAGCCCGGTGTCGGCCAGGGCGCCCGTCAGGATGAACAGGCCGGCGAACAGGGCCAGCAGGTGCCAGTCGACCAGACCCAGCATGTCACGGCTGGCGAAGCGGCGGCTGACCAGCATGCAGCCGGCAATGCCCAGCACCGCGACGTCGCGGGGAAAGGGCGTGGTGAAGGCCACCAGCAGAACCACGACCCCGATCAGCCCCTTGGACAGCTGCCAGGCCCGGGGTGCGTCCGGGGGCCCTTCCTTACGATCCACAAGGGCCTGGGCCTGGCCGTCGGACAGGTGACCCCGCCACACCCGCGCCACCACCCAATAGACGATGACCAGCGACAGGAAGGCGGGCACGCCGCAGGCGAAGAGGAAATGCCAGAAACCAAGATGGCCCAGCTGGCCGATGAGGATGTTCTGCGGGTTGCCGATGACAGTGGCGGCGGACCCGGCGTTGGCGGCCCCCGCCAGGGCGATGAGATAGGGCCGCGCGTCCAGCCCCCGCGCCCGCAGGCCCGCGCACAGCAGCGGCGTCATGGCGAAGACCACCACGTCGTTGGCCAGCAGGGCGGACAGGCCGCCCGCCACCACCACCACGGCCGCCAGCAGCGCCTCCGGCCTCCACGGCACGTTGGCCAGGCGCCAGGCGCACCAATCGTAGAAGCCCGACAGCGCGAACTGCGCCGACAGGATCATGAGCCCCAGCAGGATGAACAGGGTGGGGAAATCGATGGCCTTGATGGCCGCCCCTTCCGTCACCGCGCCCGCCACCAGCAGGACGATGGCCCCCAGCATGGCGATGCCGGTGCGGTCCACCTTCAGCCGGGGCAGGTGGCCGATGGCCATGCCCAAGTAGACGACGGCGAAGGTGACGAGGATCAGCAGAGTCATGGGGCCCAGCGCTACAGCGCGAGCGCCCGACCGGCAAGCGGGAAATAGGCCTAGGGAATCAGATAGATGTGATTAGGCCGCAGCCTCGGCGCCCTTCTTGGGCGTGGCCAGGGCCGCCATGTCCACCTGCATGCCTTCGCGCGCGGCGAAACACTGCGCCCATTCCTGCTGCGCCTCGGCCTCGATGGCCTTCATGCGGACATCGTCATGGTCGGGATCATGGTGGAACAGGCACAGGCGTCCGACGCCGGCGGCCCGGGCCAGGCGCACGCCTTCCCGCCAGGTGGAATGGCCCCAGCCCCGGCGGCCGGCGAATTCCTCATCGGTATAGGAACAGTCGTACGCCACCAGGTCGGCGCCCTGGATCAGGCCCAGGACGTTGGCGTCCATGCGGTCGGGGTCGTGCTCGGTATCGGTGACGTAGCAGAAGCTGCGCCCGTCGTAGTCGATGCGATAACCGGTGCCGCCGCCCGGGTGGTTCAGGCGGGCGGTGTGGACGGTGATGCCGTCGCCCAGGTCAAGGGTGTCGCCGGGGCGGAAATCCTCGAACACCAGCGAGGCGCGCAGCTTCTGCAGCGGCACGGGGAACAGGCAGGAATCCATGGGTTTTTCCATGACGGACTGGATGCAGTGCGCACCCTGGCAGTGGCCCGCCATCACCCGCATGGAAAAGTCGGTGTTGTAGCACGGCTCAAAAAACGGGAAGCCGTTGATGTGGTCGATATGGGTATGGGTCAACAGCAACGTGACATCGTTGATGCCGCGTGCGCGCAGGCTCTTGCCCAGCGACCGCAGGCCGGTGCCGGCATCCAGTACGAGCGTTCGGTCGCCCGCCGTCACCTCGATACAGCTGGTGTTGCCACCATACTCAAGATGACTGGCCATCGGACAGGGGACAGTCCCGCGGACGCCCCAGAAGGTAACGGTGAAACCCATAAACCAAAGCCCCGAATTCCATCGCGGCCAAGCTAACCCGTCCTTGAACAGAGGTCTGTGACGTCTCGCACAGGAAGGAACGCGCTTGGACACAAGTGCACAGGGATTGTCAAGTGATGTTCGCCCCGCGAACGCACAACCACACTTTAAGGGGTACCCTATCCAGTGGGAAAGCCCCCTTGAAATTCAGACCCGCACCACCGTTTTACCGGCGGCGGGGACGCAGGCGATGGTCCAGCCGCTCATCATCCAGGCCGGCCGGCTCTTGATGGATGGTGACCTCCGCATTGGGAAAGGCGGCGCGCAGGGATGATTCGATCTCGTCGGTGATGTCATGCGCCTCAGTCAGCGTCAAATGGCTGTCCAGTTCCAGGTGGAACTCGATGTGCTGGCCCAAACCGGTGGAGCGTGTGCGCAGGTCGTGCAAGCCGCGCGACGCGGGATGGGCGTTCACCAGGTCGACGACCCGGGTACGGTCGACGTCGGGCAGCTCACGGTCCATCAGCACGTCCAGCGCCGTGCGCGAGATGCCGACCGCGCCCCAGACGAGGAAGGCGGCGATGCCCAGGCCGAACAAGGGATCCCAGAAGGCTTGGCCCGTCCAGCGGCCCAGCAACAGCGAAACCATGACGGCGGCGTTCAGCAGCATGTCGCCGCTGTAGTGCAGGCTGTCGGCGCCAATGGCCAGCGAGGCCGTGCGGCGGATGACCCAGCGCTGGAACAGCACCAGCACGAAGGTAAGCACGATGGCGGCGGCCATGACCCACAGGCCCACGCTGATGTCGCCCACCGGCCGGGGTTCGAACAGCCGGCCCAGCGATTCGTATCCCAGGAACAGGGCCGATCCGACAATGAAGGCGGACTGGAAGAGGGCCGCCAGCGGTTCCGCCTTGCCATGGCCGAAACGGAAGGCGGAGTCCGGTGGCTTCAGGGCCCGGGCCACGCTGATGAGGGTGATGACGGAGGCCAGCGCGTCCACGCTGCTGTCGATCAGCGAGGACAGGATGCTGACGGAATTGGTGGCCAGATAGGCGCCAAACTTGCCAGCGATGAGGATGGCAGCCACGGTGACGCTGGCATAGGTGGCGCCGCGGCGCCACCGTCCGTCCGCATCGCCCTCCCCCGCACCGTCGGGCGATTCCGGTTGCACCTTGGCCGTCACATTCATGGGTAGAGGCGTTCCGTCGTCCAGCCCTTGTCCTCAGCATCCCGAGTATAGACCAGGCGGTCGTGCAGGCGGAACTCCCGATCCTGCCAGAACTCCATCCGCACCGGGGTGACGCGATAGCCGGACCAGTGCGGCGGACGGGGAATGTCGCCCTCGCCGAAGCGCGCCGTCTCCTCCGCCACGCGACGTTCCAGGGTCGCCCGGCTGTCCAGCGGCTGTGACTGCGCCGACGCCCAGGCGCCGATCTGGCTGCCGCGCGGCCGCACGCGGTAATAGTCGTCGGCCTCCTGAGCCGTCACCGGACTGACGCGGCCGTCCACCCGCACCTGGCGGCGCAGGCTTTTCCAGTGGAAGCACAGGCCGGCGACGGGATGCGCGGCCAGTTCGCGGCCCTTGCGGCTGAGCGTGTTGGTGTAGAAGACGAAGCCGCCGTCATCCAGGCCCTTCAGCAGCACGATGCGTACTGCCGGGATGCCATCGGCACCGATGGTGGCCAGCGACATGGCGTTAGGGTCATTGGGTTCGGTCCGCGATGCCTCGTCCAGCCAGGATTGGAACAGCGCGTAAGGATCGGGTGCGACAACAAAATCCATGGTGGTAATCCGTGTCATAGATATGCCGGAATTGCCGCCTACCATACGCCACACTACATCCTTGTCCACGCAGGACGCCGCATGGACGACCCGCACGCCGTCCTGTGATTTAGGGTTGGTTGATTGCCCCAGGTCATTGGCGGACGCCCTGATAAGGGGTAGACGCGGGTATGGTCAGGGGATGCGGGACCGGATTTGCGCAAAGCCAGGCCGCCAGGAAGGCGCGGCCGCAGGAGAGGAAAGAAGGACTAAGAATCATGAAGAAAGTCATCATCGCGTTGATGGCGTCCAGCGTCCTGTTGAGCGCCTGCGACACCACCGGGGGCAAGAACCAGACCGTGGGCATGCTGGGCGGT
Source organism: Nitrospirillum amazonense (assembly GCF_007828035.1). GTDB lineage: Bacteria > Pseudomonadota > Alphaproteobacteria > Azospirillales > Azospirillaceae > Nitrospirillum > Nitrospirillum amazonense. The sequence goes on from NZ_VITV01000018.1 coordinate 70,428, forward strand.
GCGGCCGCCGGCGGCCTGATCGGTTCGCAGTTCGGCCACGGCGGCGGCAAGCTGGCCCTGACCGGCCTGGGCGTCCTGCTGGGCGGCCTGGCGGGCAGCTCCATCGGCAAGCGCATGGACGATGCCGACCGCGCCGCCATGGAACGCAACACGCAGATGGCTTACAGCGCCCCCGTGGGCCAGCCCATCGTGTGGAACAACCCCAACAACGACCACCAGGTCATCGTGACGCCAGTGCGCGACGGCACCCGCGGCGACGGCGCCTATTGCCGCGAATTCCAGCAGACCATCGTGGTCGGCGGGGAGAAGCAGCAGGGCTACGGCACCGCCTGCCGGCAGCCGGACGGCAGCTGGAAGATCGTCAGCGAGAACTGATCCTGCCGCCCTTTGCGGGCCTTGACGCGAACCCCTGGCCGCGATCGCGCGGCCAGGGGTTTGTGCATGGGCTGCCCCGATCCCCAAAATAGCCGGTCCCCGCATGCTTGAAGCCGCGCGCGCGTTGCGCATATTGTGGGGGCAGACCGGCAATAGATAGTGCGACCATGCGCGATCCCTACCAAATCCTTGGCGTCGGCCGCAGCGCCAGCGCTGAGGACATCAAGCAGGCGTATCGCCGCCTCGCCAAGCAGTACCACCCCGACCTGAACCCGGGCCGGGCCGATATCGAGCTGAAGTTCAAGGAAGCCAACGGCGCCTACAGCCTGTTGTCCGACCCGGACAAGCGCGCCCGCTATGACCGGGGCGAGATCGACGCCAGCGGCGCCGAGCGGCCGGACCGTTCCTTCCGCCGCGCCTATGCCGGCGCCGGGCGCTCGGGCGACTTCGATTATGAGGACGATCCCTTCGCCGATATCTTCGGCGCCGCCCGCAAGCGCGGCGGCAGCGGTGTCAAGGCGCGCGGCAGCGATGTGGCCTATTCCGTCACCGTGCCGTTCACCGAGGCCTGCCTGGGCGCCAAGCGGCGCCTGAGCCTGTCCACGGGCAAGAGCATCGACATCAACATCCCCCCCGGCACGCAGGACCAACAGAAGCTGCGCCTGAAGGGCCAGGGCCTGGCGGGGCTGGGCGGCGCCGGGGCCGGCGACGCCATTGTCGAGGTGCACGTCACGCCCCACCCCTACTTCGTGCGGCGGGAGGACGACATCCACCTGGACGTGCCCATCACCCTGCAGGAAGCGCTGCTGGGCGCCACCATCAAGGTGCCGACCCTGGATGGTGCCGTGCAGGTCAAGGTGCCCAAGCCTGCCAATTCCGGCACCACCCTGCGCCTGAAGGGCAAGGGTGTCGCCAATCCGGAGCGCGGCACCCAGGGCGATCAGTATGTGAAGCTGACCGTGGTCCTGCCCGAGCGGCCGGATGCCGAACTTCAGGCCTTCATCGAGAAGTGGGGCAAGACCCATGAGTACGATGTGCGGCGCAAGGCCGGCCTGATCTGAGGCCGGCGCCTGGGGGAACAGCGAAAAGGGCGGGGCCTCGCGGCGCCCGCCTTTTTCATGTCACCTCAGCGATCCACCATGGCCATGGCACGCTCCACATAACGGGGGCCGGCCACCTGGTAGGTCTCCAGCGCCGCGTCCAGGCGCGCCACATCCTGCGCCGACAATTTCAATGCGTCGGCGGCCAGATTCTCTTCCAGGTATTTGCGGCGCTTGGTGCCGGGGATGGGCACGATGTCCGGCCGCTTCTGCAGCAGCCAGGCCAGCGCCACCTGCCCCGCCGTGGCGCCGTAGCCCTGGGCGACGTCGCGCACGAATTCCGCCAAGCACATGTTGGCGTCGAAATTGTCGCCCTGCAGCCGGGGATCGTTCTTCGAGCGGTAGTCGCTCTCCGGATACTCCTCCGCCCGTTTGGCGATGCCCGTCAGAAAGCCGCGCCCCAGGGGGCTGAACGGCACCATGCCGATGCCCAGCTCGGTCAGCAGGGGCAGCACGTCCTGCTCCAGGTTCCGTTCCCACAGGGAATATTCGCTCTGCAGGGCCGTCACCGGCTGTACCGCATGCGCTCGGCGGATGGTGTCGCACCCGGCCTCCGACAGGCCGAAATACAGCACCTTGCCCTCCTGGATCAGGTCCTTGACCGTGCCGGCCACGTCCTCGATGGGCGTGTTGGGATCGACGCGGTGTTGGTATAGCAGGTCAATACGGTCGGTGCGCAAGCGCTTCAGCGACGCCTCGACGACCTCGCGGATATGCTCCGGCCGGCTATCGGTGCCGCTCAGCGGCCCTTTGCCCTCGCCGATGACAAAGCCGAACTTGGTGGCGATCTGCACCTGGTCGCGGCGGCCTTCCAGCGCGCGACCCAGCAGTTCCTCATTGGTGTAGGGACCGTAGACCTCGGCCGTGTCCAGGAAGGTGCAGCCCAGCTCGATGGCGCGGTGCAGGGTGGCGATGGATTCCGCGTCATCCGGGCTGCCATAGGCGTGGGTCATGCCCATGCACCCCAGGCCCAGCGATGATACCTCCAGGCCCTGCCGGCCCAGTTTGCGTCGTGTCAGCATGTCCAACTCCCGTTTGTATTCTTGCCGGGCCGCCGTCACCGGCCGCTGTTGCCGCGGAAAAGATCCAGCGTGCGCTTGCGGGCCACCTGCGCGTCCTCACGATCGGACTCGGGCCGGCCGTCGTTGTTGAAGCCATGGCCGGAGTTCTCATAGATGTAGACCGGCACGTTCGGGTGCGCCTTCTGAAGGGCCTCCGCCACCTGGTCGGCCGGGATGTGCTGGTCCTTGCGGCCGAAATGGCAGATGACCGGGCAGAGGGGCTTCAGGTTCACCAGGCCGGCCAGACCGCCACCGTAATAGCTGGACACCGCCGCCAGGCCCTGGACCGTGGCGGCCGCGCGCCAGGCGACGGTGCCGCCGTAGCAATAACCCACCAGAAAAACAGGGCCCTTGGCCTTCAGCGCGTCGACGCAGGCCTGGACGTCGGCCACCGGGTTCTCCGCACCATTGGCCTGGGCGTATTGGCGACCGACCGCGAAGCCATGCTCGTCATGCCCGGCGACGAAACCCTTCTCCTGGCGGTCGAACATGGAGGGGGCGATAACCTCGAAACCCAGCGCCGCCCAGCGGGCCACATCCTCGGCCACGTAGGAATCCAGGCCAAAAATCTCCTGGATGACGATGACGCCGCCCTGGCGGGCCCCCTCGGGCTCGGCATGCAGGGCGGTGAACTCGAACCCGTCGATGGCGGAGCGCAACGTGATGGTCGTGGCCATGTCGGCCTCCTGTCTGGTGGAAAGACGTGTAGGGACTTAGCGTCCCGGGGGCTGGGCCGCCACCCGCATGCGCTCTTCCGCCGCGAGCTGGGCCGTCCCAGGCTCGGTCGTCCCAGGCTCGGCCGGCCCGGCGTCGGAGGCCAGCAGGTCGGCCAAGGGCGTTTCCATCGCGGCGCCGGCATCGTGCCGCACCTGCTGGAAAATGCCGTGCACCTTGCGCTGCCAGGGGGCCTGCAGATGGCCCACGGACAGAAGGTCACCCCACATGCCGAAGTCCAGCGCCAAGTATAGGTCGCTGAGGGTGGCGTCGTGCAGGTCGCGGGTGGCGACCCAGGCGCCGTCGGCGGTGCGGATGGTCCAGTTGGCGGCGCACAGCTGCTCCAGCATGCCGTCCACCGCCACGGCGCCCACCGGCACCCGGGCGATGACGTCGGCGCGCTTCAGGGCATGGCCGTCGCGGGCGGCCAGCATCAGTTCCCGCAGGATGGCCAGGGCCACCACCAGGCGCTGGGCCGGCGACAGGCCGGCGGGCCCCATCTCGGTGATGCGGCCGGAGCGCCACTCCGGCAGGGCCGCCGTCACCTCCGCCCCGAACAGAATCAGGCACCACACCAGGTACAGCCACAACAGCACCGTGGGCAGCACCGACAGGGCGCCATAGATGGTGGTGTAGGTGTGAACCTGGCCGATGTAGAGGGCGAAGCCGACCTTCGCCACCTCCATGGCGACGCCGGCCACCACGCCGCCCACCAGGGCGTCCTGCCAGCGCACCGGCCGGGTGGGAATGGCGAGGTAGGTAAGCCCGAAGAAGGCCGTCTCCAGCAGGCCGGGCAGCACGCGGCGCACCAGTTCCACCACCACCGAGCCTTCGGCGCCCAGGTAGGAAACGGCGACGGAGGACAGCGACAAACTGACTCCCAGCAGCAGGGGCGCCATGGTCAGCACCGCCCAGAAGGAGAGCACCCGCACCAGCACCGAATGGCGCTCACGGCTGCGCCAGATGGCGTTGTATGCCCCCTCGATGGAGAAGAAGAGCAGGATGGACGTGACCGCCAGGCCCAGCACGCCCACGCCCGTCATGGTGCCGGCGTTGCTGACGAACTCATGCAGGCGGTCGTTCAGGTTCTCCCCCACCTGGGGCACCAGGTTCTCCAGCAGCAGCATCTCCGCCTCCGCCCGCAGCTTCTGGAAGGCGGGGAAGGCCTGGAAAATGGCGAAGCCCACGGTGAACAGCGGCACCACCGCCAAGAGGCTGGTGTAGGTCAGCGAGCCCACCGCCTGCAGGCAGTTGTCGCGATAGAAGCGGCGGACGGCGTAGCTGGTGACCCCGACGAAGGCCAGGATGAAGTGCTGCACCGACTGTGGCAGACGGTCGGTCAGCCGGGCCCAGGCCGTGGATTGGGTTCGCATTTCAGTCATGGGACGCCGCCCCCACCAAGGCTTCGAAACGTAAAACTGCCAAGGGAAGACCTTTCGCGCGTGTATTCTAGGTGTGCGCAGATATAGGGCGCCCAGCCTTTGACCGCAAAACCGCTTCGTGTAGGATGCGCGCCTAATTTTCCGGAGAGAGACGGATGACCATTTCGACGGCAACCCCCGCCCCCGGGCCCGCCACTGGGACCCTGATGGCCGGCAAGCGCGGCCTGATTATGGGCGTTGCCAATGACCGGTCCATCGCCTGGGGCATCGCCAAGGCGGTCGCCGCCCAGGGGGCCGAGCTGGCCTTCACCTACATGGGCGACGCGCTGGCCAAGCGCGTGAAGCCCCTGGCCGAGCAATTGGGCGTGCCCCACGTTCTGCCCTGCGACGTCACCGACGAAGCCAGCATGGACGCGGTGTTCGCGACCCTGAAGGAACAGTGGGGGACCCTGGACTTCGTGGTGCATGCGATCGGCTTTTCCGACAAGAACGAGCTGGACGGCCTGTACCTGAACACCTCACGGTCTAACTTCGCGTTGACCATGGATGTTTCCTGCTACTCGTTCACCGCCATCGCCCAGCGGGCGGTGCCGATGATGACCAACGGCGGCAGCCTGCTGACCCTCAGCTATTATGGCGCCGAACGGGTGATGCCGCATTACAATGTGATGGGCGTCGCCAAGGCGGCGCTGGAGGCCAGCGTGCGCTACCTGGCGGCCGACCTGGGCCCCCAGAACATCCGCGTCAACGCCATCTCCGCCGGCCCCATCAAGACCCTGGCGGCCAGCGGCATCGGCGACTTCCGCGCCATCCTGAAGTGGAACGAGCTGAACGCCCCCCTGAAGCGCAACGTCACCATCGGTGAGGTCGGCAACTCCGCCCTTTACCTGCTGAGCGACCTGGGCAGCGGCGTTACCGGCGAAGTGCACCATGTCGACAGCGGCTACCACACCGTGGGCATGCTGGCGGTGGACAGCGCCGCGGAGACCTCGGCCCTGCTGCAGAGCCTGGTCAAGTCGGAAGGGTAAGCGGTCATGGCCGGTAACGGCATCGGAACCCAGTTCCGCTTCACCACCTTCGGCGAAAGCCATGGGGTGGCGCTGGGCTGCGTGGTGGACGGCGTTCCGCCCCTGATGGACCTGGACGAGGCCTGGATCCAGGCCTTCCTGGACCGGCGCAGGCCGGGGCAGTCGCGTTTCACCACCCAGCGACGCGAACCGGACACGGTGCGCATCCTGTCAGGCGTGTTCGAGGGCAAGACCACGGGCACGCCCATCTGCCTGATGATCGAGAACGAAGACCAGCGGTCCAAGGACTACGGCGACATCAAGGACAAGTTCCGGCCGGGCCATGCCGACTACACCTATTGGGAGCGCTATGGCATCCGCGACTATCGCGGCGGCGGGCGCTCCTCCGCGCGCGAGACGGCGGCCCGCGTGGCCGCCGGCGCCGTCGCCCGCCGGGTGCTGGAGGCGGTGCCGGGTGGCGTGACCATCCGCGCCGCCCTGGTACAGGTAGGTCCGCACAAGGTGGACCGCGCGCGCTGGGACTGGGGTCAGGTGGACCAGAACCCCCTGTTCTGCCCCGACGCCGGGACGGCGGAGGAATGGGCCGCCTACCTGGACGGCATTCGCAAGAACGGGTCGTCCGTGGGCGCGGTGGTCGAGGTGGTGGCGTCCGGCGTGCCGGCCGGCCTGGGTGAGCCCATCTACGACAAGCTGGACAGCGACTTGGCCCGCGCCATGATGACCATCAACGCGGTCAAGGGCGTGGAGATCGGCGCCGGCTTCGCCGCAGCCGAACTGACGGGCGAGGAGAACGCGGACGAGATGCGGGCCGGCCCTGATGGCAAGCCCCTCTTCCTGTCCAACAATGCGGGCGGCATCCTGGGCGGCCTGTCCACAGGCCAGGACGTCGTGGTCCGCTTCGCCGTGAAGCCCACCAGCAGCATCCTCACGCCCCGTCGCACCCTGGACGTGCACGGGAACGAGACGGACATCCTGACCAAGGGCCGCCACGATCCCTGCGTCGGCATCCGCGCCGTGCCGGTGGGCGAGGCCATGATGGCCTGCGTGCTGGCCGACCATTGGCTGCGCTTCAGGGCTTATAAGTAGGCCCCTTAAGTAGGTCCCTCTGGCGTCGAGCGACGACGCTCGCCGCTTGGCTTCGCAAGAACAGCAACGGCCCCGCCTGGAGGACAGGCGGGGCCGTTCTGTTTGGGGGCGGACCCTTGCGGGCTTACTTGCCGGCGATGGTGATGGTCAGGGTGTCGCTGTAGCTGCCGGCGATGGCTTGGGCATTGGCCGGGACCGTCACGGCGACGGTGGCGGTCTTGCCGAACTGGGCGCTGGAGCGGGTGACGTTCACGCTGCCGGTGCCGGACTGGCCGTCATAGATGGTGGTGTAGCTGACGGGCGGGACCGTCGGGGTGGTGCCGCGCAGGCTGCCGCCGTTGGCGGAGGCGACGGTGATGGTGTAACCGGCGCCGTCGTTGCAGGTCTCGACCACGCTGCCGACCGTGACGTTGTTGGAACCGGCCAGGATGTTCAGCTGGGTCTGGGCGTCCGTCACCGCCACGGTGCAGGTCTGGGCCACGGTGCCGCTCAGCTTGATGCTGCCCGAGGTGTCGGCCAGGGCCGGGGTGGCGAACAGGACGGCAACGATGGCGGCGGCGGCGAAGCGGATCATGACGAAGTTCCTATCGGTTCGGCTGGGCTTGTTGCCCGTTTGCTTGATGCTTTCGATATAAGCAAATCGAGTGCCAAGTTCGCCGCGCACCCGAATCATTCCATTAACACGTTGATATTACTACAATATAAAGGATTAATCCCGACGCGGTCATTGATCTAGGTGGAAGCGTCATTGCGATCTGCAACGTTCCATCTTTCAAATATCCAACAGAATCAATGCATTAGTATTTGCAGTCCGCCAGGATGCGGATACGAAAAGGGCGCCCCGGCGTGGGGGCGCCCTCTTCCGAACCTTGGCCTGATGTGACCGTCGCTGGCGGCTTACTTGCCGGCGATGGTGATGGTCAGCGTGTCGGCGTAGCTGCCGGCGATGGCCTGGGCATTGGCGGGCACGGTCACGGAAACGTTGGAGGTCTTGTTGAACTGGGCGCCCGAGCGGGTGACGGCGAAGCTGCTGCCCGAACCGTTGGTGCCGTCATAGCTGGTGGTGTAGCTGATGGCCTGGGCCCCGGTGGCGGAGGACTTCAGCGTGCCGTTGTTGGAAGAGGCAACCGTGATGGTGTAGCCGGCGCCGTCGTTGCAGTTCTCGACCACGCTGCCGACGGCGACGTTGCTGGAGCCGGACAGGATGTTCAGGGTGGCGCCGGCGTCGGTGACGGCCACGGTGCAGGTCTGGGCGACGGAGCTGTTCAGCTGGATGGTGCCCGACGCGCCGGCGGCGGCGAAAGCGGGGGCGGCGGCGAACAGGGCGACAACAGCGGCGGCGGCGGCGATGCGGATCATGATGAGGTTCCTATCGGTTCGGTGGGGGCTTCAGCGGCCCCGGTTGGTTCATGCCTGGTTATAAGCACCCGTCGTGCCAAGGGTGGACCAAACCGCGCGACAAACATCAAAACCCAATAATTTCCGTCTCTTAAGGTAATTCGCCGCGCAAGGCAATTTTACCTCCTTTGCCGTAAGCCTTACGAGGTACGCCCTGTTGATGCATCTCGCATCGCACCCTTAGGATAGGGCCAGCCGCGATCATTGCGTCATTCCATGCAAAATGCATCAGGTGCGCCGCAGGGCGGCAGCGGCCATAGCCCCCGGCCGACCGTCGCCTACCGCCTGGCCATCTAGCGCCACCACCGGTCGCACCATGAGGCTGGAGGTGAGGAACACCTCTGTCGCGCGCGACAGGTCGGCCGGCGCCAGGGTCCGCTCCTCCCCCCCCAGGGCGGCCAGAACCGCTGCACGCCGGGTACCCGGCAGGGCGCCGGACGGAAGCGGGGGGGTCACCAGGGCGCCATCCACCATCGCGAACAGCGTGGCGGCGGTGGCGCAGGCCACCTCCCCGGCGGTGTTGAGCAGCACGGCATCGTCCGCGCCACGGGCCATCGCCTCAGTGCGCGCCAGGATTTGGTCCAGGTAGTTCAGGCATTTGATGCCGCTGAGGGGCGAATGCTCATTGCGGCGGGTGACGGTGGCGGTCACCACCCGTGCAGGCGGCAGCGGGGTTTCCCCCGGCGCGGCCGTGACCAGCAGGGTGGGCACCGGAACGGCCGGGCGCGGCAAGCCGCGGGCGCCCGGCCCGGCGCTGACCGTCAACCGCAGCGAGCCGTCCGTGAGGTCGTTGGCGACGGCCGTGTCGGCCAGGGCGGCCGCCAGTGTGGCCAGCGGCGGCAGGGGCAGGCCCAGCACGGTCGCACCCCGGGCCAGGCGGGCCAGGTGGGCGTCCAGCCGCACCACGGCCCCGTCCCGCCAGCGCAACGTCTCAAACAACCCGTCACCCAGCAGGAAGCCCCGATCGGCCACGCCGATTCCGGCGGACGCCGCCGGCAGCAGGCCGCCATTCAGCCAGACCAGGCCCGTCATGCCGCCTCGCTCCCCGGTTCCGGCCCAGCCATCGCCCTAGGCGGCGGCCAAGCCATGGCAGGGTCCAGCGCCGTCAGCAGGGCGCGCGCCTTGACCAGGCTTTCCTCATATTCCGCCGCCGGGTCGCTGTCGGCGACGATGCCGCCGCCGGCCTGCACCACCACCTGTCCCGCCCCCATGGCCAGGGTGCGGATGATGATGCTGCTGTCCATGGCGCCATCCCAGCCCAGCCACAGGACGGAGCCGCAATAGGGCCCGCGCCGCGCCGGCTCCAGCTCATGGATGATCTCCATGGCGCGAATCTTGGGCGCCCCGGTGATGGAGCCGCCGGGGAAGGTGGCGCGCAGCAGGTCGATGGCATCGACGCCGGGCGCCAGCCGCGCCGTCACGACGCTGACCAGGTGATGCACGGTGCGATAGCTTTCCAGTCCGCACAGCGTGGGCACGGTGACGGATCCGACCACCGCTACGCGCGACAGGTCGTTGCGCATCAAATCGACGATCATCAGGTTTTCCGCCCGGTCCTTGGCCGAGGCCAGCAGCTCCGCCGCCAGGGCGGCGTCACGCACGGGATCGGCGTCGCGCGGCCGCGTGCCCTTGATGGGCCGCGTCTCCACCCGCCCCTCCGCATCCACCGCCAGGAAACGTTCGGGTGACACGGACACCACGGCGCGGGCCTCTCCGCCTTTTGGGCCCAGATCCAGCAGGGCGGAGAAAGGGGCCGCCGCGCGGGTGCGGAGACGGACGTAAAGGTCCAGCGGCGTTACCTCCGGCGCCAGCGTCCCCAGGAAACGCTGGGTGATGTTGGCCTGGTAGATGTCGCCGGCGGCGATGTAGTCCACCGTGCGGGCCACGGCGGCCTCGTGATCCGTCCGGCTCCAGCCCGCGCGCCAGCCGGGGGCGGCCAGCCAGGGCCCTTCCCCCGCCGTGACCGCCGGGCGCGGGGTCCCCAGCAGGTCCCGCCACTCCTCCGCTTCCGCCCGGTGGGCGGACAGGACCCAGGCGCGGCCCGCGGCATGGTCGATGGCGACGATGCGGTCGTAGAAGCCCACCGCCATGTCCGGCAGGGCGATACCGTCGTCCCGGGGCGTCGGCAGCGTCTCCAGCTGCCCGCCCAGTTCATAGCCCAGGAAACCCACTGCCCCGCCCCGGAAGGGCGGCAGGCCATCGGGCGGCGTCGCGTCCCCCAGCCGGGCGCGGCCGGCCCTCAGCAGGGCGCCCAGCGTGTCGAACGCGTCAGCCCCGGCTGGCTGGCCGTCCACGGTGACAGCGCCATTCGCGCACTCCACCCAGGCCTGCGGATCGGCACCGACATAGCTGTAGCGGGCGCGGGCGGCATCGGCGCCGCCGCCGTCCAGCAGGAAAGGCCGGGGCAGATGGGCCAGCCGGGCGTAGGCCGCCACCGGGTCGGGCGGCGGGATTTCCAGCGCGACGATGCCGCCGGGCGATGCGGAATGGGGGGACGTCATGAGCGCGGACCTTACCCCTTCCTTCCCCGCTTCGCCAACGCCGGCCTCGGCCGAAAGGCCGAAAGGGTGGGCATAGACATGAAGGCACAGACGGGCATGGGTCCGCCTAAGCGGGCCCTACCGCCCGGCCGCCTTGGCAAGCCTCACGCGCTGTGGTGGTATGGCAGCCGGATTTTACGGCTTCCAGGAACCGCGTTCATGCGTTTCATCGTCCGGTTGTTCGCCCTTATCGGCCTGTTCGGGGTCCTGCTGACCGCGGGATTGATCCTGTTGGCCATCAAGGCGAAGGACAAGCAACCCACCCTGCCCCAGTCCGTGGTGCTGGAGTTCAACTTCGAGCGCCCCTTGGCGGAGGCGCCGGGCGAGGACGGCTGGTCCAGCCTTATCAACAGCCGCCGCGGCAGCGTGCGTGAGGTGATCGACGCGCTGGAGCAGGCCGGCCGCGATCCCAAGGTCAAGGGCCTGGTGGCCAAGGTCGGCAACGCCAGCCAAGGCATCGGCACCACGCAGGAACTGCGCGACGCCATCGCCCGCTTCCGCGCCACCGGCCGCTTCGCCTACATCCATGCCGAAAGCTACGGCGACGCCGGCAGCGGTATGACCCCCTATTACCTCGCCAGCGCCTTTGACCAGGTGTGGCTGCAACCGGTGGGCACGGTGGGCATCACCGGCATCGCCGTCACCCAGACCTTCTTCCGGGGCGCCTTGGACAACATCGGGGTCCAGCCGCAGATCTCAAAGCGCGCCGACTACAAGACGGCGGCCGAGATGTTCGCCGAGAAGCAGGCCACCCCCGCCAACCGCGAAATGACGGAAAGCCTGGCCGGCGACATCTATGACCAGATGGTGCTGAGCATCGCCGATGGCCGCCATCTGAACCCCGACGCGGTGAAGGCCGCCATCGACCACGCCCCCCTGCTGGACAGCGAGGCGCTGGCGTCCAAGCTGGTGGACAAGCTGGGCTATTTCGATGAGGTGGAGACCGCCGCCAAGGAGCGGGCGGGCGGCAAGGCCGCCGGCGCCGACACGGTCGACCTGCTGACCTACGGCAAGATCGCCGGCAGCGCCTACACCCAGGGCCCCACCGTCGCCCTGATCGTGGGCGAGGGCGAGATCGTGCGCGGCGGCAAGGACGGCGGCGCCTTCAATGACGAGCCGTCGTTCGCCGCCAACCGCATCGCCGACGCCTTCGACACCGCCATCGAACAGTCCAACGTCAAGGCCATCCTGTTCCGGGTGAACAGCCCAGGCGGCAGCCCCGTGGGATCGGAGACCGTGCGCCACGCCGTGGACCGGGCGCGCAAGGCCGGCAAGCCGGTCGTCATCTCCATGGGCGACGTGGCGGGGTCCGGCGGCTATTGGGTCGCCATGGATGCCGACCGCATCGTCGCCCTGCCGGGCACCCTGACCGGGTCCATCGGCGTGCTGGGCGGCAAGTTCGTGGCCAAGGGCCTGGCCGACAAGCTGGGTGTGGGCGTGGACCAGGTGACGCGCGGCGCCAACGCCACGATCTGGAGCCCGGCCAGCCCCTACACCGACAGCGAGGCCGCCCGCCAGGACGCCATGCTGGACGCCATCTACGCCCAGTTCACCGAGGGCGTGGCCAAGGGCCGCAAGCTGGACATCGACAAAGTGCGCGAGCTGGCCAAGGGCCGCGTCTACACCGGGCGCCAGGCCAAGGACCTGGGCCTGGTGGACGCCCTGGGCGGCTATGACATCGCCCTGCAGCAGGTGCGGCAGGTGGCGGGCATTCCCGGCAACGCCGATCTGCACATCGTCCAGTTCCCCCGGCCCAAGAGCGGGTACGAGATGGTGCTGGACCTGTTCAACGGCAAGGCGGCGGCGGAGATGGCCAGCGTGGCCCAGGCCCGCGGAGCGGAGAAGGTGCTGGCCGACTACGGCCCCCTGCTGGACATGGTGCAGCCCATGGTCCGCGCCGCCAAGCGGCAGGAACAGGTGCTGATGATGCCGGACCTCAGCGTCAACGGCGCCGCCCGCTGACGCTGATGAGAAGCGAACCCCCGGCCTGGACACCTGGGCCGGGGGTTTTCTTTTGAATTCATGCGACTTGCCCTGGCAGGTGCGACAAATCGTCCCTATCTGACAAGCTCACAACGAACAGGCCCCATTGATGGACTTCCTTGCCGATCCCGGCGTCTGGCTCGGACTCTTGACCCTGGTCTCCCTCGAGGTCGTCCTCGGCATCGACAATCTGGTCTTCATCGCCATCGTCGCCGACAAGCTGCCGGCGGAGCAGCGCAACCGCGTGCGCCTGGTGGGCCTGTCGCTGGCGCTGATCATGCGCCTGCTGCTGCTGTTCTCCATCTCCTGGATCGTGACGCTGACCCAGCCGCTGTTCAGCGTGGCCGGTTTCGCCCTGTCGGGACGCGACCTGATCCTGGTGCTAGGTGGTGCCTTCCTGCTGGCCAAGGGCACGATGGAGCTGCATGAACGGCTCGAGGGGGGCGCGGGGCACAAAGCCCCCAAGCCCGGCGCCGCCGCCAATGCCTTCTGGCGGTCGGTGGTGCAGATCGTGCTGCTGGACGCGGTGTTCTCGCTGGACAGCGTCATCACCGCGGTGGGCATGGTGGATGAGCTGCCCATCATGGTGGCGGCCGTCTGCATCGCCATGGGCGTCATGCTGGTGGCGTCCAAGCCGCTGATGGCCTTCATCTCCCGCCACCCCACCGTCATCATCCTGGGCCTGGGCTTCCTGCTGATGATCGGCTTCAGCCTGGTGGCGGAGGGCCTGGGCCTGCACATCCCCAAGGGCTACCTCTACGCCGCCATCGGCTTCTCCATCCTGATCGAGGCCGCGAACCAGCTGGGCCGGCGCAAGCGGGCCTCACCCGAGGCCGGCGGACGCGAGGCCCTGCTGCGGGGCTTGCGTGACACGCCCGACGGAAGGGTGACCATCACGGATGGCCAGGGCCAGGTGCGGGTCACCGCCTCCGCGGCCGACGCGCTGGCGCTTCTCGATCCGCACTGAGCCCCCCATTGGCGCGCGGCAGGCGGTGGCGCGGCAGTCGGCGGGACGTCAGTCGGCGGGGCGTCAGTCGCGCCGGGCGCCGATCAGGAATTCCTTGTTGCCCTCAGGGCCCAAGATGGGGCTGGGGTCCACGCCCAGGACCGTCCAGCCGGGGCGGGCGGACAGCCAGGCGACCACGGCGTCGCAGACCTCCTGGTGCAGTTCGGGTTCCCGCACCACGCCGCCCTTGCCCACGCGGCCCTTGCCCACCTCGAACTGCGGCTTGATCAGGGCCACCAGCCGGCCGCCGGGCTGGACCAGGTCGAGGGCGGCCGGCAGCACGGTGGCGAGGCCGATGAAGCTGGCGTCGCACACCACCATGCCGATGGGGTCGGGAATCTGATCGGCGGTCAGGTGCCGGGCGTTGGTCTTTTCCATGACCACCACGCGCGGGTCGGTGCGCAGCTTCCACGCCAGCTGGCCGTGGCCCACATCGACGGCATAGACCTTGGCCGCCCCCCGCGTCAGCAGCACGTCGGTGAATCCGCCGGTGCTGGCGCCCACGTCGATGGCGGTCACGCCCGTCGGATCGAATCCGAAATGATCCAGGCCATGCACCAGTTTCAGCCCGCCCCGCGACACCCAGGGATGGTCCTGGCCCTTCAAGATCAGGGGCTTGTCGGCGGGGATGGTCTGGCCGGGCTTGTCGATGCGCAAGGTGTCGGCATAGACCAGGCCGGCCAGCACCAGGGCCTGGGCCCGGGCGCGGCTTTCCACCAGGCCGCGTTCCACCAGGGCCTGGTCCACGCGGATTTTCCCCGGCTTCTGGGCCTTATGCGGGGTTTCGTCCGACATCAGGCGTTGGGCGTCCGCGCCGCCGCCTGGTTCCCCAGCGCCTTGAGCACGGTATCGACGATGCCGGTGGCGTTGAGGCCGGCCTCGTCATACTGCTTGGCCGGGTTGTCGTGTTCCTGATAGCGGT
>NZ_VITV01000019.1 GCF_007828035.1 Nitrospirillum amazonense
GCGTCGCGCGCGGCGGTGGACGCCGGTTTCGTGCCCAACGACTACCAAGTCGGGCAGACGGGCAAGATCGTGGCGCCGGAGCTGTACATCGCCGTCGGCATCTCGGGCGCCATCCAGCACTTGGCCGGCATGAAGGACAGCAAGGTCATCGTCGCCATCAACAAGGACGAAGAAGCGCCGATCTTCCAGATCGCCGACTACGGCCTGGTCGCCGACCTGTTCAAGGCCGTGCCGGAACTGACGGCCGAAATCTGAGCCCTTTCAGGGTTCAAGGAATAACACCGTGAACTGGCCGGGCGCTCGCAAGGGCGTCCGGCCAAATTTTTATTCCGCAGCGTGGTGCAACACCTGCACGGCCGACAGGTCTACGCTCTGATGGGCGCGGGCCAGGTTGTGGGTGGTCTGCAGGTTCAGCCAGAACTGCGCCGTGGTGCCCAGCGCCTTGGCCAGACGCAGGGCGGTATCGGCCGTCATTTCCGTCTGTTCGCTCGCCACCCGTTCGATCCGTGTGCGGGGCACGCCGCAGGCCTTGGCGATCTTGCCCGCTGTCAGGCCCAGGGGCTCCATGAACTCCTCCCGTAGGACTTCGCCGGGATGGACGGGGCGCATGGCGATCAGGGGATCGATGGTCACAGGTGCCTCCGTTCAATGATAATCGACGATTTCAACATCATGGGCATCTTGGCCGTCCCAGCGGAAACACACGCGCCATTGATCGTTGATGCGGATGGAATGCTGGCCTTCACGGTCTCCCGACAGCTTTTCCAAGCGATTGCCGGGCGGAACGCGCAGATCGTCCATGGTGGTCGCCGCGTGAAGGATCGCCAATTTCCGCTGCGCCGCGCGCACCAAGTCCGCAGGAAAACCTTTCGTCAACGTGCCCGTGAGCACTGCCTCACTGATCTTGCCCTTGGTGCTTTTAATCATCGCAACCAGTCATTCATTGAGATTATTCACGTATCATGAAACGATACACATAACAAGTGGAACTGTGTCATGTTATGATACGCTATGCCCCGCCGCCCTCAGCAGGGACAGGGTGCGGTCCCGGTTCTCCGCCTGGATCATGAGATGGTCGGTGTTGAAGGTGGAGGTGACGAAGACGCCGATGCCATTCTCCGACAACGGGCGGATGACGGACAGCAGGATGCCCGCCTGGTCGAAGGCGAAGGGGCCGATGAACTTCAGGCACACCCAGTCGCGGTCGGCCTTCACGTCCTGCGGCACCCGCTCTTCCCGGCAGATCAGCGTCAGTTCCTCGTCGTCCCGGGCCAGGGCGGTGAAGCCGTCGCCCTCCCACCAGTTGGGGACGGGGGTATCGGGCGGGAATTGGACGAGGGCGTAGCGGCCGTCCAGGTGCCGCAGGGTGATGCCCATGGGGTGCTTTCCATAGAATGACGCCGTGGCGCCGATGACGGCGCCATCTTACCGGAAAGTTCCCCTATTGGCGCATGGTGGGGATCGCGGCGGCCAAGATCCGGCCGCCGCGATCCCCTGGGCCTTATTCCACCGTGTCCACCGGGGTGGCGGAAACCACCACCGGCGCTTCGGCCAGCAGGTCGCCCACGGCCGCGCGGAAGGCCGTGTAGTGCGGGCTGGTGCGGTGGGCCTCGACGGCCGCCTCGTCGGTGTAGATCTCGAACACGTGGAAGCGGACCGTGGCGTCGGTGCCGCGGAACAGGTCGTAGCGGCGGGCGCCCGGCTCGGCCCGCGAGTGGCCGGTCAGTTCGCGCATCAGCGCTTCGACCTTGTCCACGGCCTCGGGCTTAGGCGTGACGGTGGCGATCAATGCAATAGTCATTAAGAATTCTCCTTAAGCTTCGACGGCGTAGCGTTGCAGCCAATGGGCGTAGGGGGCGGCCAGCACCCAGGCGGGGCGCTCCACGCCCAGCTTCAGGGCGGCGGCGTAGGGCCAATGCGGGTTGGCCAGGTGATTGCGGCCGACCAGCACCTGGTCCAGCTGCCCCTCCCGCACCACGCGGTCGGCGACCTCGGGATTGGCGAAGCCCCAGGCGGAGGAGACGGGGATGCCGGCCTCCTTGCGCACGCGGGCGGCGACCGGCGCCAGGAAGGCGGGGCCCCAGGGCACTTTGCCCTTGGGCGTGGAGAAGCCGACGCTGACGCTCAGCAGATCCAGCCCTTCCTGGCGGAAACGGCGGGTCAGGGCGATGGATTCGGCCAGCGTCTCCTCATCCCGTCCGTCATACTCGATGACGCCGAAGCGGGCGGTCAGGGGCAGGTGCTCCGGCCACACCTGGCGCACGGCGGCCAGTGTTTCCACCAGGAAGCGGCCCCGGTTCTCCGCACTGCCGCCGTACTGGTCGGTGCGCTGGTTGGCGTCGCGGCTGAAGAAGCTTTGGCCCAGATAGCCGTGGGCGAAGTGCAGTTCCAGCCATTCGAAGCCCGCGTCGCGGGCGCGCTTGGCGGCGGCCACGAAGTCCTCGCGCACCCGGGCGATGTCGTCCAGGGTCATGGCCTTCGGCACCTTGGGCAGGGTGCCGCCGAAGGCGATGGCCGAGGGGGCGATGGTGTCCCAGCCGCGCGGATCGCCCTCGGCGATGTGATCGTCCCCTTCCCAGGGACGGTTGGCGCTGGCCTTGCGGCCGGCATGGCCGATCTGGATACCGGGCACGGCCCCGGCCGCCTTGATGGCGCGGACGATGGGCACGAAGGCCTGGGCCTGCGCGTCGTTCCACAGGCCGGTGCAGGCCGGGGTGATGCGGCCCTCCGGCGCGACGCCGGTGGCCTCCACCACCACCAAGCCGGCGCCGCCCCGGGCCAGGCCGGCATAATGGCTGAGGTGCCAGTCGTTGGGCAGGCCGTCGGTGGCGCTGTACTGGCACATCGGCGGCACGGCGATGCGGTTGCGCAACACGACGTCTTTGATCTTCAGCGGATCGAACAAGGTGGGCATGCGAAACTCCGAATGAACGGGAAGGGTATAGGATTGGTTGGGAAGGATCAGGGCAGGGTGGAATAGACCAGTCGTCTAGATGTTCGGTACGGCAATGCCGGCCTGGCCATGCGCGCCGACAGGCCGGCGGGTTGCGGTTGGGCCTTAAGAAGGGGTGCTGCAGGGCGTGTCGAGGTGCAGCATCATGCGGGTGGCGCGCATGGCGGCCTCCAGCGGGGCGGCGCTGCGGGAAATCTTGGCCATCAGGCTGGCGCCCAGCCAAGTCTGGTACAAAGTTTCCGCCGTGGGGCAGGCAGGGCCGGATACCTTCAGGGAACCGTCGGCCATGCCGTCCTCCAGCGCCTGGCCCAGGCGCCTGATGATGGCCTTGGTGCCGCGGTCCAGCACGGCGCGCATCGCCTCCGACAGATCGGCGACCTCGGCCCCCAGCTTCACCGCCAGGCACTTGCCCTCTGGATCGCAGCCACCCTGGGTATCGATCCAGTTCTGCCAGTAGGCCAGCATGCGGTCGACCACCGGCTTACCCGGCACCGACAACTGCCGGTCCAGATCCGTCAGGTAGTCCTCGAAATAGCTCTCCAGCAGCGCCGTGCCGAAGGCGTCCTTGGACTCGAAGTAGTGGTAGAACGACCCCTTGGGCACATTGGCGGCGCCCAGGATCTCGTTCAGCCCAACCGCGGCGAACCCCTTGCCGCCGATGATGCGCTGGGCGGTGTCGAGAATGTGCTGGCGCACGTCGATGCTGTGGGGCTTGGCAATCATGGGCGCGATATAGGCACAATTAGACCAGTCGTCTAGTGACGGTCGTCACCCGGTGCGGACTTTTGTTTGCGGGCGATCAGGTCCAAGACGTGGGGCCAAGGATAGGCCGCTGCCCGGTCCACGGGGCGGATACCCTCGGGATCCGGCCGGTTGAAATCGGCGCCGCGCTCAATCAGCAGCAGGGCGCTGTCCTCATCGCGCACGGTGTCCAGGGGCGCATAGCCTTGCTGGTTGGGCCGGTTGGGATCAGCGCCCCCATCCAACAAGGCGCGCTCCACCATCAGGTCGTCCGTCAATTGCAGCGGGTCCTCGTAACCGACGGCATTCATGCTGACATGGGCCGCGCTCAGGGCGTGGAGGATGTGAACGACATTGTCCGATGAAGCTGGATTCAAGGCTGGCGCTAATACCGCCGCCACTACGGGCGACCGCGTGCGTAACGTTTCCATTTCCGGAAGCGCTTGTGACAGCGATGACAGATCCGGGTGGTGGCGCAAAATCAGCTCGACCAGCTGGGGCTTGCCCGACCAGGCCGCCGCCGTGATTACAGGCCGGCCAGACCATTTCTGCACGCCCCCCGGGTCGGCGCCCGCATCAATAAGCCTGGCGGCGATGGTCACCCATCCATGCTCCGCCGCGGCATATAAGGCGTCCGTCCTGGCTTGGGCGTTGCCAGCCCCGACGCCGTGTGCCAGCAGATGTTCCACCACCTCAATTTGACCCTTGCCGGCGGCCCATCCCAGGGCCCATTGGCTGACCTTGTCATCACGCAGGGTCGCGCCGGCGGCCTCAAAAGCCAGGATGGTTTCGAGATTGGTGCTGCCAGCCAGCCGGGCGAGGAGTTGTGAGGCTTGGGGTGTCGTGAAATCATATCCTTGCTGTTGCAGGTTCCCGACATCCTCGGATGTGCCATTGAGCCACTTACTGGTATCGGCGACATGATCGATCATTTCTTCCAGCGCCGTCATGGACGGTGGCATGCCAACTTCCCTGCCGACATAGTCCACGACCGTCTTGCTTTGGCCGTTGATGGAGACGGTGACGGAATAACTGGGCATGTCCGTGACCGATCGCGCGTAGCGGTCGGCCAGATTGTAAAAGTCCATGGCTCGCAGCATGGACAGCAGTGTGTCGATGCCAGCCTGCGATGCCATGCCAGTTTGCAGTCCGAGAACTTTGGCGTAGACCTCTCCTTGGTAGCTCACCGTGCCGTCGCCCCGAATTTCGACCGTGTAGCTGGGGCAGTGGCCATAGCAGGCACCCCGCTTCAGGGTAATGGACAGGCCGGATCGGTCCTTTACCGTTGGGAAGGGACGTGCTTTGGCCGGCAGCGCTGGGGTGATGACGTAGTCCTCCAGGCGGGCCAGCGCCCATACCGGGGCACCGTCCTTGATGAAGGGTTTGAAGCGCAACTCGTCCAGGTTCTTCCGCGCCCTGTCGACGTATGCCGGCTCGCCGTCGATCGGTGTGACTGAGATCGCTTCGCCCCTAGGGTCGACAAGGACATCGAAGGAAACGGTGTGGATTTGGTCGCGGCTGAGGCCAACATCCGTCAACGGCTGTTTGGGCAGGGTCAACAGATGACGCATGGCCTGCCATCGCTCCACCTGAAGGGGCGGGCCATCAGGCTTTGAGACGCAGCCTGATAATAGGGCGCCAAACGATACACAAACGACGACCCCGCCTTGCCATACCCGAATCCCCATCCGCTTCCCCAACACTATTACAAGCGGTCAGCGGACGGTGGCGCCGGATTGTGGCGGCGGTGTGATAGCGCGCGCCGGTGAGGCCTCACCCCACCTCCACCACGATCTTGCCCACGGCCTGACGGGCGCCCAGTGCCACCAGACCTTCGGGCGCGCGGTCGAAGGGCAGGCGCAGGCCGATGTGGGGGCGGATGGTGCCGTCGGCGAGCCAGCCCATGATCTCCCGCAGGTAGGTCTGGTTCAGGGCCGGGTCACGGCGGGTGAACTCGCCGTAGAACACGCCCAGCACGGCGGCGTCCTTCAGCAGGGTCAGGTTTAGGGGCAGCTTGGGGATGCCGGCGGTGAAACCCACCACCAGATAGCGGCCCCGCCAGCCCAGGGCGCGGAAGGCGGGCTCGGCATAGGCGCCGCCCATGGGGTCGTAGATCACGTCGGCCTCGCCCTTGGGCGATACGGCCTGGCAGGCGGCGCGGATGTCGGCGGTCAGGGCCTTGGCGG
This sequence comes from Nitrospirillum amazonense, assembly GCF_007828035.1. GTDB lineage: Bacteria > Pseudomonadota > Alphaproteobacteria > Azospirillales > Azospirillaceae > Nitrospirillum > Nitrospirillum amazonense. The sequence goes on from NZ_VITV01000019.1 coordinate 5,881, forward strand.
CGGCCGGGTCGTCCAGGCGGGTGGGGTAGACCACCACGGCGTCGGCGCCGTTGTCCTTGGCGATGGCGGCCTTCTCCGGCGAGGATGCGGCCGCGATGACGGTGGCGCCCATGGCCTTGCCCAATTGCACCGCCGCCAGGCCCACGCCGCCAGCCGCGCCCAGCACCACCAGCATCTCCCCCGCCGCCAGCCTGGCGCGGTCGCGCAGGGCGTAGTGGCTGGTGCCGTAGGTCAGGCGCAGGGCGGCGCCGGCGTCGTCGTCCACGCCCTCCGGCAGGGGCAGGCAGTCCGATGCCGGTATGGCCAGTTGTTCCGACAGGCCGCCATGCGGCACCACGCCGATGACGCGGTCGCCGATGGCTAGGCCCTGGACGCCCTCGCCCACGGCCGTCACCCGGCCGGCCACCTCCAGCCCGGGGGCGAAAGGCCGGGGCGGGCGGGCCTGGTACAGGTCTTGAATGACCAGCAGGTCCGGATAGTTCAGCGCCGTGGCGCTGACGGCGACCACCACCTGGCCGGGGTCCGCCACCGGTGGGGCCAGGTCCGTATCCAGAACCAGGGTGTCCGGTCCACCCGCCTGATGGCTGCGCCAAGCCCGCATCGCTGTCCTCCCATGATCCTGTCGTTCATTGGGCACCAGAGTGGGGGAGGCGGCGGGGCCGGTCCATCATTCATATTGACCGGTCCCCGGACCCTTCCCAGGATCGCGGCCGTGCCGGGCGGCGCGCAGTGCGCTGGCGGGCCGGGTTTTCGAAAAGGGAGTGTCCACGCATGATCGGCCGTCTGAACCATGTCGGCATCGCCACACCGTCGATCGAGGACGCCATCGCCGTCTATCGCGACCTTTTGGGCGCCACGGTGATTCGCGAGCCCTTCGACCTGCCGGCCCAGGGTGTGCGCGTCTGCTTCATCGACACGCCCAACAGCCAGATCGAACTGATCGAGCCCCTGGGCGAGGCCTCACCCGTCCACGCCTTCCTGAAGAAGTTCCCCCAGGGCGGCCAGCACCATGTCTGCTTCGAGGTGCCGGACATCCACGCCGCCGCCGCCGACATGGCGGCCAAGGGCGCCACGGTGTTGGGCCAGCCCCGCATCGGCGCCCACGGCACGCCCGTCATCTTCGTGCACCCCAAGAGCATGGGTGGCGTGCTGGTGGAGTTGATGGAAACGCCGAAGGGCGACCACGCCTGAAGGACCGGCGGGGCCGGTTCATTATCCCCCGCTCAGGATGGTCTTGATGCGGTTGGCCAGGGCCTCCATGGCAAACGGCTTGGTCTGCACATGCATGCCCGGCGGCAGGCGTTCATTGCCGATGACGGCGTTCTCGGCATAGCCGGTGATGAACAGCACCTTCAGGCCCGGGCGCAGGGCCCGGGCGGCGTCGGCCAGCTCGCGCCCATTCATGCCCTGGGGCAGGCCGATGTCGGTCACCAGCAGGTCGATGGCCGCGTCCGATTCCAGGATGCGCACGGCCTCGGGACCGTCCATCGCCTCCAGCGTGGTGTAGCCCAGCTCATCCAGCACCTCCGTCACCAGCAGGCGCACGATGGGCTCGTCATCCACCACCAGCACGGTCTCGCCCCGCTTCGCGCGGGGTGCTGCCGGGGCGATGGCCAGCATTTCGGCCGCCCGCTCCTCGCCATCGTGGCGGGGCAGGTAGAGCGACACCGTGGTGCCGTGCCCGACCTCCGACCGGATGCGGACCTGGCCGCCCGACTGGCGGACGAAGCCGTAGATCATGGACAGGCCCAGGCCCGTGCCCTGGCCGATGGGCTTGGTGGTGAAGAAGGGGTCGAAGGCGCGGGCGATGACGTCGGGCGGCATGCCGATGCCGGTGTCGCTGACGCTCAGCAGGACGAACTGGCCGGCGGGTATGTCCTGGACATGGGCTGTTTCCTCATCGATCTCTCGGTTGCTGGCCTCGATGGTGATGTGGCCACCCTGGGGCATGGCGTCGCGCGCGTTGATGCACAGGTTCAGCAGGGCGCTTTCCAGCTGGTTGGGATCGATCAGCGTGGTCCACAGGTCGGGTGGCGTGTCCACCACCAGGGCGACGGCCGGCCCCGCCGTGCGCCGCACTAGGTCCTCCATGTCGCGCACCAGGCGGCCGACGTCGGTGGGCCGGGGGTCCAGGGTCTGCTGGCGGGAGAAGGCCAGCAGCCGGTGGGTGAGGGAGGCCGCCCGGTCCACGGCACCGCGCGCCGCGCTCATGTAGCGGTCCAGGGCCCCCAGCCGGCCCTGGCGGACGCGCTGGTCCAGCAATTCCAGGCTGCCGCTGATGGCGGTCAGCAGGTTGTTGAAGTCATGGGCCAGGCCGCCGGTCAGCTGGCCGACGGCCTCCATCTTCTGGGCCTGGCGCAGCTGCGCCTCCGCCAGGCGCAGGGCGTCGGCCTGCCGCTTCTCCGCCGTGATGTCGCGGCCGTAGCCGTAGACCACGTCCCCCTCGGCGAAGGAGTTCCAGGAGATCCAGCGGAAGCCGCCGTCCTTGTGGCGCAGGCGGTTCTCAAAGCCCAGCAGCTGGCCTTCGAGCAGCAGGCTTTCATGGGCGGCGGCCGTGGCGCGGGCGTCGTCCAGCCAGATGACCTCCAGGAAGCCGTGGCCGATGATGTCGTCGGGGTCGTGCCCCAGGATGGGCTTCCAGGCAGGGTTGGCGTCGCGGAACACGCCGTCCCGCCCCACCACCAGCAGCAGGTCGCGGGAAAAGCGCCAGACGCGGTCGCGCTCCGCCGTGCGCTCCGCCACACGCTCCTCCAACTCGGCGTTCAGGCGGGCCAGCTTCTCGGCGGTGACGCGCAAGGTCCGTTCCGCCCGCACCTTGGCCGTCGTTTCCACCACGATGGCGATGACCCCGGCGGGCTTGCCCGCCTCATCCAGGATGGGGGAGTAGTCCAGATTCATCCACACCTGTTCCGGCCGGCCGGACCGGTGCAGGGTCAGTTCCTGGTCCCGATAGGCCAGCGTGCCGCCGGCCAAGCCAACCTTCATGACATGGTCGTTGAAGTCGGCGACCTCGTGCCAGCCTTCACGGACCTTGGAGCCCAACAGCATCGGGTGGCGCCCGCCGGCGAAGACGGAATAGGCATCGTTGTAGATCATGATGCCGTCCGGCCCCCACAGCGTGACGATGGGGACGGGGGAGCGCAGGATGAGCGCCACGGTGGTCCGCAGGCTTTGCGGCCATCGGTCCAGCGGGCCCAGGGGCGTGGCAGCCCAGTCATAGGCGGCGATCAGGTCCGCCAGCTCGCCGCCGCCGTTCAGGAACACCGGTACCGCTTCCTGCGTCATCTGCCGCCGCGTCCCGTTCACCCGCATTCCCCGCCATCATGCCAATTTCCTAAGACTGTTGTTATGTCACGGCAGCGTTGAGGCCACATCGCCAACCAAAGCCCATGTCGCAGCGCGATATACCCCCCCAAAAGACAGAGGCCCGGGACGGACGGGTCAACGCTGGTGGTGCAGGTCCATCATCTCCAGCGGCATCATGTTGGCGCTGAGGTTGGCCATGATCCACAGCGAGCCCGCCACCACCAGGAAGACGATCAGCACGCCGAAGGCCAGGGCCAGCACGTTGTTGGTGTTGTCGGGGCCGGTGGTGATGTGCAGGAAGAACACCAGGTGCACGCCCATCTGCGCCACCGCCAGCACGGCCAGGCCGATGGGCACGCCCGGCTGCCACAGCACGTGCGTGCCGGCCGCCCAGAAGGAGGTGGCGGTCAGGATGATGGCCAGGGCCAGGCCGATGACATAGGCCTTGAGGCTGGACAGCAGCTCTTCCCGGCTATCGCCTGGGGCCGTATCGCCGCCATGGGTGTGTTCTTGCGTGGTGTCCGCCATGTCAGCGCGCTCCCATCAGGTAGACGATCGTGAACAGGGCCACCCAGATGATGTCCAGGGCGTGCCAGAACAGGCTGAAACACATCAGCCGGTGCAGGACGGTGGCGCGCCAGCCCTTATCCGCCACCTGGGCCACCATGACCGCCAGCCACAGCAGCCCCACCGCCACGTGGGCACCGTGGCAGCCCACCAGGGTGAAGAAGCCGGAGAGGAAGGCGCTGCGGTCGGCGGTGGCGCCCCGGGCGACCATGTCGGCGAACTCGCGCATCTCCAGGACCAGGAAGCCCAGCCCCAGGATGAAGGTGATGGCGGCGCCCAGATAGAAGGTGCCGCGATGCCGGGCGTCCATGGCCAGCGACATCATCCCGCAGCTGAAGCTGGAGAACAGCAGCAGCGCCGTCTCCACCGCCACGTTCCGGGCGTCGAACAGCTCCGCCCCCGTCGGGCCGCCCGCCGTCGCCTTCCCCAGCACCGCGAAGGTCGCGAAGAAGGCGGAGAACATGACGATGTCGCTCAGCAGGAACAGCCAGAAACCGTAGGCGATGATGATGCGCTTGGGCGCCGGGCCGGCGGCGCTGGCGCTGGCGGGCATGCCGTGGTGGGTGTGCGGGGGCTCATGGCCGCCGAGGGTGGTGGCGGTCATGGCGTGCCCCCCACCCAATAGGCCTGGTGGTGGGCGCGGTCGACCCGCGCCAGTTCATCCGCCGCGATCTCGAACTCGCTCTCATCCCGCCAGGCGAAGACCAGGGTGGTGATCAGCGCGCCCACCAGGCCCAGGATCACCAGCCACCAGATGTGCCAGATGAGGGCGAAGCCGGTGACGACGGCGAAGAAGGCGGTGACGAAGCCGGTGGGGCTGTTGAGCGGCATGTGGATGGGGGCGTAGGCCAGGGCCTCGGCGGCGGCGATCCGTTCCTCGCGCGCCCGGCGTTTCATGTGCCAATAGGCGTCCTCCCGCTCCACCTGGGGCAGGACGGCGAAGTTCCAGGCGGGCGGGGGTGAGGGCGTCGACCACTCCAGGGTGCGCCCCTGCCAAGGGTCGCCCGTGCGGTCGCGCCGCCGTTCCCGCGTGCGGATGGACACCACCAGCTGGATGATCAGGGCCAGGATGCCGGCCAGGATGAAGGCGACGCCCACGGCGGCCACGATCAGCCAGGGCTGCCAGCCCGGATTGTCGTAATGCTGCAGCCGGCGCGTCATGCCCAGCATGCCCAGGTAATAGAGGGGCATGAAGGCCAGGTAGAATCCGACGAACCAGCACCAGAACGAGACCTTGCCCCAGCCCTCATCCAGGGTGAAGCCGAAGGCCTTGGGGAACCAGTACATGTAGCCGGCCAGCACCCCGAACACGACGCCGCCGATGATGACGTTGTGGAAATGGGCGATCAGGAACAGACTGTTGTGCAGGATGAAATCGGCCGGCGGCACGGCCAGCAGCACCCCCGTCATGCCGCCGATGACGAAGGTCACCATGAAGCCGACGGACCACAGGATGGGGGCGTGGAAGCGCACCCGGCCGCCATACATGGTGAACAGCCAGTTGTAGACCTTCACGCCCGTGGGCACGGCGATGATCATGGTCATGACGCCGAAGAAGCCGTTGACGTTGGCCCCGGCGCCCATGGTGAAGAAGTGGTGCAGCCAGACGATGAAGGACAGGATGCAGATGGCCATGGTGGCCGCCACCATGGAGCGGTAGCCGAACAGCGGCTTGCCCGAGAAGGTGGACACCACCTCGGAAAACACACCGAAGCACGGCAGGATCAGGATGTAGACCTCCGGATGGCCCCAGACCCAGATGAGGTTCACGTACATCATCGGGTTGCCGTCGCCGTCGGCGGTGAAGAAATGCATGCCGAGGTAACGGTCCAGCAGCAGCATGGCGAAGGTGGCGGTCAGGACGGGAAAGGCCGCGATGATCAGCAGGTTGGACGCCAGCGAGGTCCAGCAGAACACCGGCATGCGCATGTAGCTCATTCCCGGCGCCCGCATCTTCAGGATGGTGGTCGCCAGGTTGATGCCCGACAGCAGCGTGCCGACGCCGGAGATCTGCAGCGCCCATAGGTAATAATCGACGCCCACGCCGGGGGAGTATTTCAGCTCGCTCAAGGGCGGGTAGGCCAGCCAGCCGGTGCGCGCGAATTCCCCCACCACCAGCGACATGTTGGTCAGCAGGATGCCCGAGGCGGTCAGCCACAGGCTGACGGAATTCAGCGTGGGGAAGGCGACGTCGCGGATGCCCAGCTGCAGGGGCACGGCGAAGTTCATCAGGCCGATGACGAAGGGCATGGCCATGAAGAAGATCATGATGGTGCCGTGGGCGGAGAAGATCTGGTTGTAATGCTCCGGCGGCAGATAGCCGGCGTCCGGACCCACCGAAACGGCCTGCTGCAGGCGCATCATCACCGCGTCGGTGAAGCCGCGCAGCAGCATGACCAGGGCCAGGGCCACATACATGACGCCGATGCGCTTGTGGTCCACGGAGGTCAGCCATTCCCGCCACAGGTAGGGCCAATAACCCTTCACCGTCACCCAGGCCAGCACGCCCAGCACCGCCAGGATCATGAGGCCCGAGGCGATCATGTCGATCGGCTCATTGATGGGGATGGCGCTCCAGCTCAGCTTGCCGAACATGCTCGATCCTTCTCGGGTCTTTGTTCAGGGGTGGCCGTCAAGGGGCGGATAATCGTGTCCGGGCCAGTGCGGGTTGGTTTGGGGCAGGGCGGGATTGTGGCCGGGGTTGGCGAGGGCATCGAACAGGCCCGGCATCACGCTGCGGAAGGTGCGGGGGCGGTCCGCGCGGCTGGACTGGGTCAGCCGGGCCCAGGCCGGGGCGTCCAGTGCCTCGCCCTGGGCGCGGGCGGTGGCGACCCAGCTGTCGAAGGCGTCGCGGGGCAGGGCCTCCAGCGTGAACAGCATGTCGGGGAAGCCGGCGCCGCTGAACTGGGCGGAGATGCCGGAATAGCGGCCGGGCCTGTCGGCCTGCAGGTTCAGCCGGGTGATCATGCCGGGCATAGTGTAGATCTGGCTGCCCAGCTGGGGCACGAAGAAGCTGTTCATGACCCCGTCGGATGTCAGCTGGAAGCTGACCGGCGTGCCGGCGGGCACCACCAGGTGGTTGATGCTGGCGATGTTCTGGTCGGGGTAGATGAACAGCCATTTCCAGTCCAGCGACACCACCTGCACCGTCACGGGCGGGGTGTCGGCGGGCAGGGGCTTGGGCGGGTCCAGGTCGCGTGAGCTGACCCAGCCGATGCCGCCCAGCAGCAGCACGGTCATGGCGGGAATGGCCCATACCACCATCTCGATGCGGCCGGAATATTCCCAGTCGGGACGGTAGCGGGCGCGGGTGTTGCCGGCGCGGAACCACCAGGCCACGCCCAGGGTTGCCAGGATGGTGGGGATGACGATGGCCAGCATGATGCCCATCGAGTCCCACAGGATGGTCAGTTCCTGCACGGCTACCGGCCCTTGCGGATCGAGGATGCCGCCGGAACAGCCGGCGAGGCCGAGCAGCATCAGGCCCAGGGCGGCGGCCAAGGCGATGGCTGTGGCGGGGCGGGCCATGGCTTTCCTTGGTTTGGCAGGGGTTGCTTTGACAGCGGGGTGCTTTGAGGCGGGGTGCGCGGTGGGTCAATGCCCCCCCGCCGCATTAGTTCCCGGGCCATGCGGGGAAAAAATGCCGCACCCTTCCCATATCGTATGAATGACCCTTTTCCCGGACCGTCGTTCCATGTCCATCCAGGCCAGCCTTTTCCCCGACGTCCCGCCGCCCGCCGCCCATCCGCCAGGCTTCCGCTACACCCCGGATCTGATCGATAGGGAGGATGAGCGCCGGCTGGCGGCCGGCATCGCCGCGCTGCCGCTGAAGCCATTCGAATTCCACGGCTACCTGGCCAACCGGCGGGTGGTGTCCTTCGGCTACCGCTATGACTACGCCCGGCGGGCGGTCGCGGCGGCGCCGGAGGTGCCGTCCTTCCTTTTGGATTTGCGTGCCCGGGTGGCTGCTTGGGCCGGCGTGGCACCCGATGATTTCCGCCAGCTGCTGATCAATGAATACGCGCCCGGCGCCGGCATAGGCTGGCACCGGGACAAGCCGCAGTTCGGCCTGGTGGCGGGCGTGTCGCTGCTGTCCCCGGCCACCCTGCGCTTCCGCCGGCGCGAGGCGGGTGATTGGCGCCGCGCCGCGGCCCCCGTGGCACCCCGCTCGGTCTACCTGCTGGCGGGGGAAGCGCGCTCGGAATGGGAACACAGCATCATCGAGGGCGACGCCCTGCGCTATTCCGTGACCTTCCGCACGCTTGCGTAAGCGTGGGGGGCGTGGATGTGGGCTGGCATCAATGGAACGGCGTTTGTACTGACATGAACCTTTAACCCCCATTTCGGCAAAGGCGGCGGAAAAAGACAAAACGCGACGTAGCCAGCCAAGCCAGGGGTCCGGCGTCCCCATAGTGTGGTGGGAAAACTGCGCCCAGGCGCGGCTTGTCTACCTTGGCCCGGATGCCGCGCCCGCGCGGACACCCGAGCCTGAGCCTGTGTTGGGGGGAGGATGCTGTCCACCATGCCGTCGCCGGTCCGCCGGTTGTATCCCTTGGTCTTTGCCCTGGCGCTGGCCGCCTGCGGCGACAAGCATCCGCCGGCCGCCAACGCCGGTCCGCCGCCGGTGACGGTGGCCCAGCCGCTGCCCCACAAGATCGTGGATTGGGACGAATTCACCGGCCGGTTCGAGGCGGTGCAGACGGTGGAGCTGCGCGCCCGCGTCTCCGGCTACCTGGACCAGATCAAGTTCCGCGACGGCCAGCTGGTGCAGAAGGGCGACCTGCTGTTCGTCATCGACCCGCGCCCCTTCCAGGCCACGCTCGACAAGGCCAACGCCGACCTGCAGCGGGAAAAGACCCGCCAGGCCCTAGCCGTTTCGGAACTGAAACGAGCGGCCCAGCTGCTGGCCGCCCGCGCCATCAGCCAGGAAGAGTACGACACCCGCGCCCAGGCGGAGCAGGAAAGCCAGGCGGCGGTGGCCTCGGCCACGGCCGCCGCGCGTTCGGCGGCGCTGGACCTGGAATTCACCCAGATCCGCTCCCCCATCTCCGGCCGCATCGGCGACCGCAAGATCGACATCGGCAACCTGGTCAGCGGCGGGTCGGCGCAATCCACCCTGCTGGCCACCGTGGTGACCCAGGACCCCATCTATTTCGTCTTCGACGGCAGCGAGGCGGACTACCTGCGCTACAACCGGCTGGCGCTGGAAGGCAAGCGCGCCTCGTCGCGCGACAAGGCCAATCCCGTCTTCGTCCGCCTGATGGATGAGACCGCCTGGACCCACAAGGGCGAGATGGATTTCGTCGACAACCGGCTGGACCCCAACTCCGGCACCATCCGGGGCCGCGCCGTCATTCCCAACACCGACAACTTCCTTCAGCCCGGCACCTTCGGCCGCATGCGGCTGCTGGGCTCCGGCGAGTACGACGCCCTGCTGGTCCCGGACGAGGCCATCGCCTCCGACCAGTCGCACAAGATCGTCCTGACCGTGGCCGAGGACGGCACGGTGACGCCCAAGCCGGTCGTGCTGGGCAACCTCGCCTACGGCCTGCGCGTCATCAAGTCCGGCCTGGCGCCCACCGACCGCGTCATCATCAGCGGCCTCATGCGGGCGCGGCCCGGCACCAAGGTCACGCCCCAGCCCGGGACTGTCACGCCCGCGGCCGAGCAGTAAGGGGCCGCGCCATGAAGTTCTCCCACTTCTTTATCGACCGGCCCATCTTCGCCTGCGTGATCTCCATCCTGATCACGCTGGTCGGCGGCCTGGCCTATTTCGCTCTGCCGGTGGCCCAGTATCCCGAGGTGGCGCCGCCCACGGTGGTGGTGACGGCCACATACCCCGGGGCCTCGGCCGAGACGGTGGCCAACACCGTGGCCGCACCGCTGGAGCAGGAGATCAACGGCGTCGACGACATGCTGTACATGGTCTCCCAGAACACGGGCGACGGCGGCCTGTCGCTGACCATTACCTTCAAGCTGGGCACCGACATCGACAAGGCCCAGGTGCTGGTGCAGAACCGCGTGTCGGTGGCGCAGCCGCACCTGCCGGACGAGGTGAACCGCCTGGGCGTCACCACGCGCAAGAATTCCCCCAACCTGATGATGGTCATCCACCTCTATTCCCCGGATGACAGCCTGGACCAGCTCTACATCTCCAATTACGCCACCTTGCAGGTGCGCGACCCGCTGGCCCGTCTGGACGGCGTGGGCGACGCCCGCATCCGCGGCGCCGGCGACTATTCCATGCGCGTCTGGCTGGATCCGGAGAAGGTGCAGGCCCGCGGCCTGACCACGGCGGAGGTGGTGCAGGCGCTGCAGGGCAACAACGTGCAGGTGGCCTCGGGCCAGCTGAACCACCCGCCCGTGCCCAAGCCCAGCGCTTTCGAGGTGCAGGTGCAGACCCTGGGCCGTCTGACCGACCCCAGCCAGTTCGCCGACATCGTCATCAAGTCCGACGCCCAGGGCCGCGTTACCCGCGTGCGCGACGTGGGCTGGGTGGAGCTGGGGGCGCAGGACTACAACACGTATTCCTACGTCGACGGCCAGCGGGCCGCCGCCATCCTGATCTACCAGCGGCCGGGATCCAACGCCCTGAAGACGGCAGCCAGCGTGCTGTCGTCCATGGAGACGATGAGCCACGACATGCCCAAGGGCATGGCCTACAAGGTGGTCTACAACCCCACCAACTACATCGCGGAATCGGTGAAGGAGGTCTACCACACCATCTTCGAGGCGGTGGTGCTGGTGGTCATCGTCGTCATCGTCTTCCTGCAATCGTGGCGGGCGGCCCTGATCCCCGTCATCGCCATCCCCATCTCGCTCATCGGCACCTTCGCCGTCATGGCGGCGGTGGGTTTCTCCCTCAACAACCTGTCCCTCTTCGGGCTGGTGCTGGCCATCGGCATCGTCGTCGACGACGCCATCGTGGTGGTGGAGAATGTGGAGCGCAACCTGGCCCAGGGCTTGTCCCCGCGCGAGGCCGCGCACCGCACCATGGACGAGGTCGGCGGCGCCCTGGTCGCCATCGCCCTGGTGCTGACCGCCGTCTTCCTGCCCACGGCCTTCCTCACCGGCATCGCGGGCGAGTTCTACCGCCAGTTCGGCGTCACCATCGCCGCCGCCACCGTCATCTCCATGCTGGTGTCGCAGACGCTGAGCCCGGCCCTGGCCGCCCTGCTGCTGAAGCCGCACGTGCAGGAGCATGCGGCGCCCCGGCGGGGCTTCCATCCCGTGGCGCGGTTCTTCGGCGGCTTCAATCGCGGCTTCGATTGGCTGTCGGACCGCTATGGCCGGCTGACCGGCCACCTGGTGCGCCTGGCCACCGTCGTGCTGGTGGTTTATGCCGGGCTGATCGTGCTGGGCGGCGGCCTTATTTCCCGCACGCCCACGGGCTTCATCCCGGCGCAGGACCAGGGCTATTTCATCACCGTCATCCAGCTGCCGCCAGGCTCCTCCCTCGCCCGGACGGACGCCATCCTGCGCCATGTCCAGGATTTGCTGAGCAAACGGCCGGGTGTCGCCCACACCGTGGGCTTCGCCGGCTTCGACGGCGCCACTTTCACCAACGCCCCCAACGCCGGTGCCGTCTTCGTGGCCACCACGCCGTTCGCGGAGCGCGGCAGCCTGACCACCCAGGGCATCTTCTCCGACCTGCAGAAGACGATACAGCAGGTCGATGGCGCCCTGATCCTGCTAATCCCGCCGCCCACGGTGCCGGGCATCGGCTCGTCGGGCGGGTTCAAGCTCTATATCGAGGACAGACGTTCGCGCGGCCTGCAGGCCCTGGCCGACGCCACGCAGGACATGATGCTGGCGGCCAACCAGACGCCGGGCCTGGCCAACGTCTTCAGCCTGTACAACACCCGCACGCCGCAGGTGTACGCCGACATCGACCGGGTGAAGGCCGACATGCTGGGCGTGCCGCCGTCCCGCATCTTCGACACCCTGAACGTCTATCTGGGGTCGGCCTTCGTCAACGACTTCAACCTGCTGGGCCGCACCTACCGGGTGACGGCGCAGGCTGACGGCGCCGACCGCACCAGTGTGCGCGACATCGCCTACCTGCGCACGCGCTCCAACAGCGGGGGGCTGGTGCCCCTGGGCTCCGTCGCCACCTTCCGCGACGTGACGGGGCCCTACCGCGTGCCGCGCTACAATCTGTATCCGGCGGCGGAACTGCAGGGGTCGCCCGCGCCGGGATATTCCACCGGCCAAGCCATCGCCGCCGTACAGCAGCTGGCGCAGCAACGCCTACCCGACGGTTTCGCCATCGAGTGGACGGAACTGACCTTCCAGCAGATCATCGCCGGCAACACCGCCCCCATCGCCTTTGGTCTGGCCGTGGTGTTCGTCTACCTGCTGCTGGCCGCCCTGTATGAAAGCTGGATGCTGCCGCTGTCGGTCATCCTGATCGTGCCCATGTGCCTGCTGACCGCCATCTCTGGCGTCAATCTGCGGGGCATGGACAACAACATCCTGACCCAGATCGGCCTCGTCGTGCTGGTGGGCCTGGCGGCCAAGAACGCCATTCTGATCGTGGAATTCGCCAAGCAGGATGAGGAGGAGGGGATGGACCGCTTCCAGGCGGCGGTGCGCGCGGCCCGCACGCGCCTGCGCCCCATCCTCATGACTTCCTTCGCCTTCATCCTGGGCGTGGTGCCTTTGGTGAACGCCTCGGGCGCCGGGTCGGAGATGCGGCAGGCCCTGGGCACCGCCGTCTTCTTCGGCATGCTGGGTGTCACCTTCTTCGGCCTGCTGTTCACGCCGGTGTTCTACGTCGTCTGCCGTTGGCTGGCGCTATGGGGCCAGCGGCGTTTCGGCAAGCGGGAAGAAACACCACCGCCGCATGTGGGGCCGCCGCATGCCGGGTCACCGGGCCATCATACGGCCTGACGGGGAAGGGGGATCAGTTCATGCGCACCTATCGCACCCTGTTGGCCCTGTCGGTCTGCCTGCTGCCGCTGGCCGGTTGCATCACCGTGGGGCCGGATTACCAGGCGCCGGCCAGCCCGGCCGCCGCCGGCACCTCCTTCACCCGCGCGGGTGCGGCGCCCGGCAGTGCGGAGGTGAAGGCGGCCGACATGCTGAAGGCGGAGGAACCGCTGGAGGAATGGTGGCGCCAGTTGGGCGACCCGGTGCTGGACCAGCTGGTGGCCGACGCCGTCAAGGCCAACCTGGACCTGAAGGCGGCCGACGCCGCCGTCCGCGCCGCCCGGGCGGAAGCGGAGGCGGTGGGCGCCCGCAACCTGCCCTCCCTGGGCGCCAGCGCCAGCTACAGCCGGGCGCGCGCCGCCGCGGCCACGCAACAAGGCCAGCCCAACGCGCAACTGCCCGACAGCAACGTCACCACGGCCGGCGGCAGCCTGTCGTGGGAGATCGACCTGTTCGGCCAGGTGCGGCGCGCCATCGAGGCGGCGGAGGCGGACAGCGCGCGGGCGGAGGCGCTGCGCCACCAGGTGCTGACCGTCATCATCGCCGACGTGGCCAGCACCTATGTCGACCTGCGCGGCGCCCAGCTGCGCCTGTCCGTCGCGCTGCGCAATGCGGAGAACCAGCGCGGCACCTTCGACCTGACCCACACCCTCAGCGATGCCGGCCGGGGCACGGACCTGGACATCGCCCGCGCCCAGGCGCAGCTGGAAACCACCGTGGCCTCCATTCCGCCCCTGCGCGCCACGGTGGCGGCGGATGAGCACATCCTGGCCACCCTGACGGGGCGGGAGCCGGGGGCGCTGCTGAGCCTGCTCGACGCGCCGGCCCCCCTGCCCGACCTGCCCGACAGCGTGGCCGTGGGCACGCCCGCCACCCTGCTGGGCCGACGGGCCGACGTGGCGGCGGCGGAACGTGCCCTGGCCGCGGCCACGGCCCGCATCGGTGTCGCCACCGCCGATCTCTATCCCAAGATCTCCCTCATCGGGTCGGTGGGGGTGCAGGCCCTGCAGCCGGGGGACCTGGGCGCGCGGGGCGCCTTCACCTACGGCATCGGGCCCAGCATTAGCCTGCCGCTGTTCGACGCCGCCCTCTATGCCCGCATCCGCGAGGCCAACGCCAACACCGACCAGGCGGCGGCCAATTTCCAGAAGGCGGTGCTGACCGCCTGGCAGGAGGCGGAGACGGCGCTGGCCCGCTATGCCCAGGAAAGGTCGCGGCGTGCCTCGCTGGACACCGCCGCCATGGCCAGCACCCGGGCCGCCAGCCTGGCGGCGACGCGCTACCGCTACGGTGCCGACAATTTCCTGACCGTGCTGGATGCCCAGCGCACCCAGCTGGAGGCGGAGGACCAGCTGGCCCAGAGCCGTATCCAGGTGGCGCAGGATCTGGTGGCCACATACCGCGCGCTGGGCGGCGGCTGGACCATCGCCAAGGACGTCGCGGACGCGCGGTGACGGCGTTTATCCGGCGGTCGCGAACAGGTCGCCCGTTATTGCCGGGCGGCGGGCGGGGCGGCGTCCTTCCAGCGTCAGCAGATAGTCCTTGGCCTCCAGGCCGCCGGCGAAGCCGGTCAGAGTGCCGTCCATGCCCACTACCCGGTGGCAGGGTGCGATGATGGAGATGGGGTTGCGTCCATTGGCGGCCCCCACCGCCCGCACTGCCGCAGGCTTGCCGATCTGCCGGGCGATGTCGCTGTAGCTGCGCACCTCGCCATAGGGGATGGTCAGCAGCGCCCGCCACACCTGTTTCTGGAAATCCGTGCCGGCGAAGGACACTGGCACGTCGAACACCGTCAGTTTCCTGGCGAAGTAGGCCCGCAGCTGTCGTTCGGCCTCAATCAATACCGGATGGTCGGGCGCCGGAACCAGCGGACCCAGCCGCACCCGGCCCGGCCTGTCATTCTCCCAGAGGATGGCTGCCAGACCCTCATTGCCGGCCACCAGGGTCAGCCGCCCGATGGGGGAGGGCAGGTATCTGAACGCAAACGTGGCAGTGCCGGTCATGGCGGCAAGCTCCTCATCCGGGAAGGGCACAGGGTGGCAAAACGATGAGGTCAGGGGCAAGGGCGGTCATCACAGGCCCCGGGCCTTTGCCTTTCCCGACTTGAGGGCCCGGTCTGGGGAAAGGTATCGTTATATCCATTTAAATATAGCGCATTAAAGCCCCGCGTTTCAGGTAGCGGACATGGAATACCTTTGGTTGGGTAATAAACTTTGCGCATGACGCAACCACTTTTCTGAATTTAGTTAATGAGAACGGTTATCAATAGGGTCGTCTTCATTCGCTGCCCGAGAAATTCACCGCCAATAACTTGACGGGCTGCGGCCGCGTCTTATGATGCGTGTATCCGTCTGCCGGCGTCTGCTTGCCCTTCCCGGGCGGCTTCGGCGTTTTGGCAGGGCCGATTTTCACGGGAGCGTGTGAGACATGGATCTCAGTCGTCGCGGCTTTATCAAGCTGACCGGCGCGGGACTGGCGGTCTCCAGCATGGGCGCGCTGGGCTTCGGCTCTGCGGGCACCGCGCTGGCGGCTTCGGTCCGGCCGTTCAAGCTGACCGCCGCCACCGAAACCCGCAACACCTGCACCTATTGCTCGGTGGCCTGCGGCATCCTCATCTACAGCCAGGGCGATCGCGCGAAGAACGTGAAGTCCTCGGTCATCCATATCGAGGGTGATCCGGACCATCCCGTCAACCGCGGCACGCTGTGCCCCAAGGGCGCCGGCCTGCTGGACATCGTGCGCGCGCCGGGCCGCCTGACCGTTCCGAAGTACCGTGCCGCCGGTGCCACGGAGTGGAAGGAAGTCTCCTGGGACTTCGCGCTCGACCGCATCGCTACGCTGATGAAGCAGGACCGCGACGCCAACTTCATCGCCAAGAACGGCGCCGGCACCACGGTGAACCGCTGGAACACCACGGGCATGCTGGCGGCCTCGGCGGCCTCGAACGAGGCGGCCTATGTGACGTTCAAGTGGGCCCGCGCGTTGGGCATGGTGACGTTCGACAACCAGGCGCGTGTCTGACACGGACCGACGGTGGCCAGTTTGGCCCCAACATTCGGTCGCGGTGCGATGACCAACACCTGGCAGGACATCAAGAACGCCAACGTCGTCATCGTCATGGGCGGCAATGCCGCCGAAGCGCACCCCTGCGGATTCAAATGGGTGGTCGAGGCCAAGATCGAGAACAAGGCCAAGCTCATCGTTGTCGATCCGCGTTTCACCCGCACGGCCTCCGTGGCGGATGTCTATGCCCCCATCCGGCCGGGCACCGACATCGCTTTCCTCAGCGGCCTCATGCGCTATTTGCTGACGAACGATGCCATCCAGCACGAGTATGTGCGGGCGTACACCAACGCCAGCCTGATCGTGAAGGACGGCTTCGCCTTCGAGGACGGCCTGTTCAGCGGCTATAACGAGGAAAAGCGCAGCTACGACAAGTCCAGCTGGGATTATGAGCTGGATGAGCAAGGCTACGCCAAGTCCGACGACACCTGGCAGAACCCGCGCTGCGTCATCAACCTGCTGAAAAGCCACGTCGATCGGTATACGCCGGAGATGGTGTCCCGCATCTGCGGCACGCCCCAGGACAAGTACCTGGAGATCTGCAAGCTGATCGCCACCACCTCGGCACCGGACAAGGCCCTGACCAGCCTGTTCGCGCTGGGCTGGACGCAGCATTCGGTGGGCGCGCAGAACATTCGCGCCATGGCCATGGTACAGCTGCTGCTGGGCAACATCGGTGTCGCCGGCGGCGGCATGAACGCCCTGCGCGGTCATTCCAACATCCAGGGACTGACCGACATTGGCCTGCTCTCGGCATCGCTGCCGGGCTACATGAACATGCCGAAGGACAGTGAAGTCACCTTCGACAAGTACATGGAGACCAAGCTGTTCAAGCCCCTGCGCCCGGGGCAGACCAGTTACTGGCAGAACTACCGCAAGTTCTTCGTCAGCTTCCAGAAGGCCATGTTCGGTAGCGCCGCCACGGCCGAGAACAATTGGGCCTACGACTACTTGCCCAAGCTGGACGTGGATGGCTACGACATCCTGCGCGCGTTCGAGATGATGAACAACAAGCAGATGAACGGCTACATCTGCCAGGGCTTCAACCCCATGCAGGCCTTCCCCGACCGGGGCAAGATCCGCCGGGGCCTGTCGAACCTGAAGTACCTTGTCGTCATGGACCCGCTGGATACCGAGACGGCCAATTTCTGGCAGGACTACGGTCCGCAGAATCCGTCCAAGCCGACGGAGATCCAGACCGAAGTATTCCAGCTGCCCACCACCTGCTTCGCGGAGGAGAACGGCACGCTGGTCAACTCCGCCCGCTGGCTGCAGTGGCACTGGAAGGCGGCCGACGCCCCCGGCCTGGCCAAGACCGACCTGTGGATCATCGCCGGCCTCTACAACCGCATGAAGGCGATGTACGCCAAGGACGGCGGGGCCTTCCCGGATGCGCTGCTGAACCTCACCTGGACCTACGCCGACCCGCACGAGCCGGAGCCGGAGGAAGTCGCCAAGGAGATGAACGGCCGCGCGCTGGCGGACGTCAACGACCCGGCCACGGGTGCCCCGCTGTTGAAGGCGGGGCAGCAGCTGGACGCCTTCGCCCAGCTGCGCGACGACGGCACCACCATGTCGGGCTGCTGGATCTTCGCCGGCAGCTTCACCGACAAGGGCAACATGACGGCCCGCCGTGACGCGACGGACCCGCGTGAGGCGGGCATCGCCCCCAACTGGGCCTGGGCGTGGCCGGCCAACCGGCGCATCCTGTACAACCGCGCCAGCGCCAACCCGGAGGGCAAGGCCTGGAACCCGGCTAAGCCCGTCATCGAGTGGAACGGGTCCAAGTGGGTGGGCGTGGACGTGCCCGACTACGGCCCGACGGTGAAGCCGTCGGACAGCGTGGGCCCCTTCATCATGAACCAGGAGGGGCAGGCGCGCCTGTTCGCCCGCGGCCTGATGAACGAGGGTCCGTTCCCCGAGCATTACGAGCCGTTCGAAAGCCCGTCGGAAAACGTGCTGCACCCCAAGGTGAAGAACAACCCGGCCGCCCGCGTGTTCGCCAGCGACAAGGAACACATGGGCGCGTCGGCCGACTTCCCCTACGTCGGCACCACCTACCGCCTGACCGAGCACTTCCACTATTGGACCAAGCATTCGCTGATCAACGCCATCCTCCAGCCGGAGGAATTCGTGGAGATCGGCGAGGCTCTGGCCAAGGAGAAGGGCATCGAGCAGGGCGGCTGGGTCAAGGTGTCGTCCAAGCGCGGCCAGGTGATCTGCAAGGCCTTCGTGACCAAGCGCATCAAGCCGCTGATGGTGGACGGCAAGCCGACCCACGTCATCGGCTGCCCCATCCACTGGGGCTTCACCGGCGTGGCCCGCAAGGGCTACGGCGCCAACACGCTGACGCCGTTCGTGGGGGACGCCAACACCAACACGCCGGAGTTCAAGGCCTTCCTGCTCAACATCGAGAAGACCAGCGCGCCCCCCGCGGTGGACGTGGCCCAGGGGCCGCGTGACGCCCAAGGGGTGCCGAAGTCGCTCACCAAGGTGGGGAGCCTGTGATGGCCGACCTGCAATCCCAAGACTACATCCGCCGGTCGGCCACCAACCTGACGCCGCCCTCGGCGCGCCACCATGAGCTTGAGGTGGCGAAGCTGATCGACGTCAGCCGCTGCATCGGCTGCAAGGCCTGCCAGTCCGCCTGCATGGAATGGAACAACCTGCGGCCGGAGATGGAGGAGTTCCAGGGCGCGTACGAGAACCCGCACGACCTCAACCCCGGCACATGGACCCTGATGCGGTTCGCCGAGTACGAGGACGAGCAGGGGAACCTGGAATGGCTGATCCGCAAGGACGGCTGCATGCACTGCGAGGATCCGGGCTGCCTCAAGGCCTGCCCGGCCCCGGGCGCCATCGTCCAGTACGCCAACGGCATCGTCGACTTCATCAGCGAGAACTGCATCGGCTGCGGCTATTGCGTGAAGGGCTGCCCCTTCAACATCCCGCGCATCAGCGCCCAGGACCACAAGTCGTACAAGTGCACCCTGTGTTCCGACCGCGTGGGCGTGGGGCTGGAGCCGGCCTGCGTGAAGACCTGCCCGACCGGCGCCATCATGTTCGGCTCCAAGGACGACATGAAGGACTGGGCGGGCGAGCGCATCGCCGAGCTGAAGGAACGCGGCTTCCAGAACGCCGGCCTCTATGACCCGCCGGAGGTGGGCGGCACGCACGTCATGTACGTGCTGCACCACGCCGACAAGCCCTCGCTCTACTCCGGCTTGCCGGACAAGCCCCACATCAGCGCGCTGGTGGGGGCGTGGAAGGGCTTCCTGAAGCCGGTGGCCCTGGCGGGCCTGGCCTTCGCCGCCGTGGGCGCCTTCGTACATTCCATCGTCGCCGGCCCCAATGAGACGACGGAGGAGGATGAAGCCCACGCCCGGCTGGAGATGGAGAAGGCCAAACGGGAAGGGAGTGCGAAGTCATGAGCTATCCCAAGGGAACCATCGTCCGCAATTCCACCCTGACCCGGGTGAACCACTGGATCACCGGCCTCTGCTTCGTGCTGCTGACCCTGTCGGGCCTGGCCATGTTCCATCCCGTGTTCTTCTGGCTGTCGAACCTGTTCGGCAGCGGACAATGGATGCGGGCGCTGCATCCCTGGCTGGGCGTGTGCCTGATCGTCAGCTTCCTGGGCCTGTTCATCCAGTTCTGGCGGGACAACCTGTGGAACCGCGACGACGTGGAATGGGCCAAGTCGCTGGACAAGGTGCTGGACAACCGGGAGGAGGAGGTGCCGCCCGTCGGCCGCTTCAACGCCGGCCAGAAGGCGGTGTTCTGGGGCATGGCCCTGATCATCCCGGTGCTGTTCGTCACCGGCATCCTGATCTGGGAGGTTTATTTCGGGGGCGCCACCTCCATCGAGACGCAGCGGGTCGCCGTGCTGATCCACAGCATGGCCGCCATCGGCGCCATCCTGATCTGGATCACGCATGTCTATGCCGCGCTGTGGGTGAAGGGCTCCATGCGGGCCATGCTGCACGGCTGGGTCACCCCCGGCTGGGCCCATCGGCATCACCGCAAATGGTTCCGCAGCCTGGTCGCCAGCGGCTCCCCCGGGCCGACGCCGGACAGCACGGCCAAATTCCGCGAGCACTGAGCGGCCTCAGGGCCTATGTATCAGGGGCGTGGTCCGTCGCCGGGCCGCGCCCCCATTCTTTCATGCTATGAGGGGTGGCGGAGCAGCCGCCCCAGGAGAGTCCGGTCATGAGACAGGGTGAAGTGGCGCCCAAGGCGCCGTGGATCGGCAACCCCCAGGGTGGGGTGACGGCGCCGGCCCCCATTATCCTGCCCGATCCGTCCACCCGCTTCGCCCGCACCTCCGGGCGGCTGGGCGTGCTGGCGGTCGACCATCCCATGGCCCAGTGGCTGGAGTTCCTGTGCGAGCTGTCGCAGGCCCAGCATGATGCGGCCGACATGATCGATGTGACCGCCCCGGACGCCGACGACGTGTCCACGGCCACCGACGCCGGTATGCCGCCCCTGGCCGCCGATGGCCATGAGCGCGACATCGTCTGGCGCGAGGCGCTGACTCTGATCCTGCGCCATTTCGACCGCCTGCCGGAGGTGCCGGACCTGGTGGCGTCCGTCATCGACAGCCTGAACGACATCGATGGCGACACGCTGGAATACCTGGCCAACGATTTCCTCAGCGGCAACGTCGCGCCTGAGGATGCCGGCCGCGCCGTCTTCATCGCGGCGGCCCTGCAGGTCTATTTCACCAAGCTGGCCGCCACCTTGGACGAGTCCCAGGTGCATCTGCTGCCGGAGCGCGGCCTGTGCCCCTGCTGCGGCTCCACCCCGGTGGCGGGCGTCATCACCGCTTCCGGCTCCACGCCCGGCGTGCGCTATCTCTATTGCTCCCTCTGCTCCACCGCTTGGAACCATGTACGGGCGGTGTGCATCACCTGCGGCCAGTCGGCCCACCTGTCGCTGAAAAGCGTGGAGGGGGAGAACGGTGCGGTTCAGGTGGAAACCTGCGACGACTGCCACACCTACGCGAAGATGCTGTACGTCGCCAAGGACCCCAAGCTGGACCCCTATGCCGACGATTTGGCCAGCCTGGGCCTGGACCTGATGGTGGCCGAGGTCGGCTGGCTGCGCCACGCGCCCAATCCGCTGCTGCTGGCGTAGGGAGAGACGGCCCCGGTTGATGAGATCGGGGCCGGTTCCCTCAGACCGTCACCACCAGCTTGCCGAACTGCTGGTTCGATTCCAGGTGGCGGTGGGCCGCCACGATGTCGTCGAAGCCGAAGCTGCGGTCGATGATGGGCTTCAGCGCGCCGGACTCCAGGCCATTGAGTACGAAGGCCTTCGCCGCCGCCAGCCGCGCGGGGTCGGTGGTGATCTCGTGGATCAGATATCCCCGCAGCGTCAGGCTCTTGCCCAGCACGGTGAACAGGGGGAAGGGCGTCGGCTCGGGGCTCAGGGCGCCGTACTCGATCAGGACGCCGCCCCGGGCCATGGCGGCGGTCAAAGGCGTGAAGATGGGGCCGCCGATGGGGTCGAACACCACGCGCACGCCCTCGGGCCCCGCGATCTCCGCCAGCCGCGCCTCCAAATCCTCCTCCGCCGATGCGACGACATGGGCGGCCCCGGCCTCCAGCAGGGCCTGGCGCTTGGCATGCGTGCGGGTGAAAGCGATGGGGGTGGCACCCACCATGCGGGCGATCTGGATGGCGGCCAGGCCCACGCTGCTGCTGGCCGCCGTGATGACGACGACATCGCCGGCCGCCAGCTTGGCCAAGTCGATCAGGGCGCCGTAGGCGGTGACGTACTGCATCCAGGTGGCGGCGGCCTCTTCCCAGCTGAGGGTGGCCGGGTGCTTCACCACCAGGTGCTGCGGGAAGTTCGCCAGTTCGGCATAAGCAGGCCATTCGATCTGCGAGGGCGGCGGCACCACGCTGACGGCATCGCCAACCTTGAGGCCTTCCACACCGGCGCCCAGGGCCGCCACCTCGCCGGCCGCCTCGAAGCCCAGGCCGCTGGGCCAGCTTTCCGGCGTCTCGATATAAGCGCCGGTGCGCAGCATGGACTCCGCCCGGTTCAGGCCCAGCGCCTTGACGCGGATCTGCACCTGCCCGACGCCGGGCGGCGGCACATCGGCCTCCTCGATACGCAGGACCTCGGGGCCGCCATGCTCATGAAAGCGGATAACGCGTGCCATGGTCATTCACTCCAAATCAATTGACAGGAATGAACATGAGCGTGACCGTCAGGCGGGATAAATGGGCTAGGATGCAGAACACTACGAACCAATGGTTTTCAATATGGACCGCTTGGGCAGCATGGCCGTCTTCGTCAAGGCGGTGGATCTGGGGTCTTTCGCCGCGGCCGCGTCGGCGCTGGGCCTGTCGGGCCCCATGGTGGGCAAGCACATCCGTTTCCTGGAGGAACGGCTGGGCGTGCGCCTGCTGAACCGCACCACGCGGCGACAGAGCCTGACGGATTTCGGCCGGGCTTATTACGAGCGCTGCCGCGTCGTGCTGGCGGAGGCGGACGCGGCCGACGCCCTGGCCGCCGACCAGTTAGGGGAGCCGCGCGGCCGTCTACGCGTGACCATGCCGGAACATTTCGGGCGCCGCTGCGTCGTGCCCGTGCTGCTGCAACTGGCGCGGCGCTATCCGGCGCTCGAGCTGGATTTGTCGCTGGGCGATCGCTTGGTCGATTTGGTGGAGGAGGGGTTCGATCTGGCCATCCGCACCGGCGGCCTGGCCGACCGCGCCGGCCTGATCGCCCGGCGCGTGGCGCGCCAGCGTATGGTGGTCTGCGCCGCCCCCGCCTATCTCTCGGCGCATGGCGCGCCGACGGATTTGGATGATTTGGCCCGGCATGAGGGCATCATCTACCGCCGCTCCGCCCGCATTCCGCAATGGCTGTTCCCGCGCGACGGGCGCCCGGCGGTGGAGGTGTTGCCCCGCCACCGCATCCAGCTGGACGATCTGGAGACCATCGCCGACTTGGCCGTGGCCGGCATGGGGCTGGCCTGGCTGCCCTCCTGGCTCATCCGCGAACAGCTGGCGTCAGGCGCGCTGGTGACGGTGCTGCCGGACCAGCCGGAGTATCTCTACGACGTCCATACCCTGTGGGTGCAGACGCCGCACCTGCCCCTGAAGGTGCGGGCGGCGGTGGATGCCCTGGCCGCCGCCCTGCCGGGTTACATGGGGCCGCGTTGCGACCCGGGGGGCGACCCGGGGGGCGAGGGCTAGAACAACGCCACCGCCAGATAGCCGCCGACGATGCCCAGCAGCACCACGCCGGCGATGACGGCGGCGAGCGCCTTCTGGGGGAAGGAGCGGTGCAGCATGGCAATGGAGGGCAGGCTGACGGGCGGCAGGGTCATCAGCAGGGCGCCGGCCGGCCCCACGCCCATGCCCAGCGACAGCATGGCCTGAATGATGGGAACCTCGCCCGCCGTGGGGATGACAAACAGCGTGCCGGCGATGGCGAAGGCGGCGATCCAGATGAACTGGTTGCCGATCTCCGGCCCGATGGCCGGGAACAGCCAGGCGCGGGCGGCGCCCAGGGCCAGGACGATGACGACGTATTCCGGGATCAGGCGCACGGCCATGCGGCCCAGGATTTTGAGCCAGCGGACGAAGGGGTTCTGCGCCTCCGCCTCCGCCTCCGCCTGCAGGGCCAGCAGGGCGGTCGCCTGATCGGGCATGGGGCTGACGCGGTTGGCCAGCAGGCCCAGGCCCAGCACCATCACCAGCCCCAGGGCCAGGCGCAGGCCCGTCCACTGCCAGCCCAGGACGAAGCCGATGAAGACCAGGGTGGCGGGGTTCAGCACGGTGTTGCCCAGCCAGAAGGCCATGGCCGCCCCCGGCGCCGCCTGCTGACGGCGCAGGCCCATGACCACCGGGGCGGCGCAGCAGGTGCACATCATGCCGGGCAGGGACAGCAGGCCGCCGGCCAGCACGCTGCCGAAGCCGGTGCGGCCCAGCAGGCGCGCCACCCAGGTGACGGGCAGTAGTGCCTGGATGGCGGAGCCCAGCAGCAGGCCCAGCACCATGGCCTGCCAGATGGCCTTGCCATAGGCCAGGGCATAGCCCACGGCCGCATCCCACGACGGGGCCGGGGCGGCTGCGTCGGTGCCCATCAGGATGGACTTGCCGATGGCGTGGTTGGCCGCCGCCGCGAAAGCGCGGGCGTAATAGGGCGACCATTTCACGTAGAACAGGCCGGCGATGGCGATCAGGGCGACGATGGCGATGCCCACCATGGGGTGGGGGCGTCCGGGGATGTGCGATGACTTCGCGGCGGTCAGGTCCATGGGGATGCGTCCGTGGCATAGGCTGGGGCACGCAGGGGGCGTGACGTCCCCCACGTCTTGGACCCGACCGGGCCACGGTTCGGCGTCGGGAGGCCGCTATCGCCACCCGATGGCGGGGGTCGCGGCGATAGGCATCCTCGATCGAACAACTGCGGTCTTAACGCCGCTTGCAAATAAGGGCAATGTCCTTATCTGCAATGCGGCCGGTTTGCCTGCAGACAATACAAAAATCGGTCTTCCATGCAATTGAAGGCGATAGAAATGTCCAATGACCCGATACGTTTGACCGATCTCGCCCATGGTGGGGGGTGCGGCTGCAAGCTGGCGCCGGCGGTGCTGCAGCAGCTGCTGGCGGGCCAACCGCAGACGGCCGGCTACGCCAACCTGCTGGTGGGGACGGAAACGGGGGACGACGCCGCCGTCTGGCAGCTGGACGATCGCCACTGCATCATCGCCACCACCGACTTTTTCATGCCGGTGGTGGACGATCCGCGCGACTTCGGCCGCATCGCCGCCACCAACGCCCTGTCCGACGTCTACGCCATGGGCGGCCGGCCCCTGTTCGCGCTGGCCATCCTGGGCATGCCGCTGGGCAAGCTGGCGCCCGAGGTGGTGCGGGAGATCTTGGCCGGCGGCGCCAGCATTTGCGCCGAGGCCGGCATTCCCGTGGCCGGCGGCCATTCGATCGATTCAGGGGAGCCCATCTACGGCCTGGCCGTCATCGGCGTCGCCCCGCCCCAGGCCATCCGCCGCAACGCCACGGCCAAGGCCGGCGACGCCCTGATCCTAACCAAGGGCCTGGGCGTGGGCGTCTATTCCGCCGCCTTCAAGAAGCAGAAGCTGGATGCCGCCGGCTACGCCGAGATGGTGGCCAGCACCACCTTGCTGAACCGCGTCGGCGCCACCCTGGCGCAAGATGCCGACGTGCACGCCATCACCGACGTCACCGGCTTCGGCTTGCTGGGCCACGGTCTGGAAATGGCGCGCGGCGCCGGGCTGACGCTGGCGCTGGAGTGGGACCGTCTGCCCTTCCTGTCGCAGGCGGTCCAGCTGGCGGAGGCGGGATTCATCACCGGCGCCTCCAACCGCAACTGGGCCAGCTATGGCGAGGAGACGCGCCTGCCCGCCGATCTCGCCCCCTGGCGCCGCGCCCTGCTGACCGACCCGCAGACCTCCGGCGGCCTGTTGGTCGCCGTGGCGCCGGGGCGGGCGGAGGAGATCTGCCGCCAGATCGTGGAGGCGGGGTATCCCATGGCGCGCATCATCGGGCGCGTGACGGAGGGGGAACCGGTGGTGCGGGTGGTGTAGGCCACGCCGTCACCAGCGCCCACTTCACCAACGCCAGCGGTCGATCTTCTCGATCGTGAACTCGCCCTCGCCGTTTTCGGAGCTGGTCTTCACGGCGTGGATGACATCGCCGTTGGCGCCGGTGATGCGCAGCTTCAACCAACCGGCCGGCCAGATGTGCTGAGGGCCCGGCACGATGACACGGCCGGGCCGGCTGCCGGCGCCATACGGGAAGATTGTGAACAGCCGGTCCTTCATGATCACCGGGTTTTCCGACTGGAACAGCACGGTGATGCCCACGCCATTTTCCTGGCGCATCGTGAACTGGAAACCGGGATTCGCGGTCAAGTCGGCAGGCGCCACATAGAATTGGGTAGGGTCGAAGATCGCCTCCACCTTGCGGACGCCGTTGGCCGACAGGCGCAAGTGCAGGCTGGCGTCGCCATCGATGCTGGGGCTGAAGGCGCCACCGCCGGCACCCGCTGGATTCTCGATGCGCGTGCCCGGCTGGCTGTTGCCCCGGCGGGGGAAGTCGGAGGTGAAGCGGGCGCTGTAGTCCTTCTCCACGGAACCGTAAATCTGAACCGGACCTTGTTCCTCGGGCGGCGGCACTGGCGTCTTGGATCGCATGATCATTGCTCCCCATGGTTTGGCGCCGGACGTGGGCGCCCTAAATGGGTATGCAATTTCCCGGGACGGCGCCATAGGGAACCACCTTATGGTGGTAAAAATTACCGACCGCTGACGGGAAAGCGGTGGCGGAAGGGAATGGGAGTCGAACCCACCCGGGACAGTCTCGCTGCCCCACCCGGATTTGAAGTCCGGACGCCCCACCAGGGGCGATTCCCTTCCATATAAACCAAACTCACAAAACCACAGGCGGCCCGAACAAGTCCAGCCGGTGCGGGTTGACGCGGCGCAGGTCACCCCGGCGCAGGGTGATGCCATGCCGGTCGAAGAAATCCAGGATCTGGATGGCGACCTTGCGGCCGTTGTCCATGCGGTCGCGGAAAGGGGCCACGACGAAGGCGCCGCCGGGGGCCTGCGCCGCCACGTCCACGGCGATGGCCACCATTTCGCGCACCGTGTCGCGCAGGAAGAAATGGTCGTGCGCCACCTGGTCGGCCCAGCCCATGCGACCGGCCAGCTTCAGGATGCGTCGCACCTCACCCTCATCCCGGCCGGTGTCGGCGGCGATGTCGCGCACCCGCGGCGGGCGGAAGCGTACCTCCCCGCTCAGCAGGGGGGCGAGGTCGGCCCACGCCGCCTCATCCGCCGGCGCCAGGCGTACGACATGCCCGGAGAGGCGGATGAAGGCGCCATCAAGCGCCACCAGGCACTGGGCCACGGCCTTGGCGATGGCGACGGCGAAGACGGGGGTGGGCAGGCGGGGCTGCACGGCCAGGCGCAGCTTCTCCCGCCCCATGCCCTGCAGGTCCGGGTTCTCGGCGTGATAGGCGGCCAGTGTTTCCGACAGATGAGCCAGGAAGGCGGCCCAGCGTTCCGCCGACAGGGCGGTGCGGGCCTCCCCGTGTTCCAGCACCACGAGGTCCAGCGCCGCGGCCAGCGCCTCCGCTGCGCCGTCGGGTAGGGCGTGGTCGCGGACGAAGGCGGTCAGGTCGGCATGGTGCGGCGGGATGGCCAGCAGGGCGGCGAGGGCGGCTTTGGGGTCCGGCAGGGCCAGGGCGATGCGCTGGGCCACACGCTCCGCCGTGCGCCGCCGGCGGGGCGGGGGGCGCAGGTCGATGAAGCGGCCGCCGCCAAGGGTGTGCTGGGCCGAGACGTCGCGGATGACGTAGCGGTCGCCCACGGCCGCCGCGATGGGCCGTTCCAGCACCAGTTGCACCTGCGTGGCTTCGCCACCCGCCAGCGCCTCTTCCGACAGCAGCACGACGCGGGCGCCCACCTCCGCCGCCGCGTGGTGCAGCCGTACCGGGAACCATTGCGGCAGCGGCTTGGCCCCCGCCTCGCGCGGCAGCAGGCGCAGGCTGGCGTCGATGCGGTCGGTGGGGGCGTGCAATGCTGGGGCCAGCACCATGTCGCCCCGGTGCAAGGCTTCCTTGGTGATGTCGGGGCCGGCCAGGTTCAGGGCGCAGCGGTCGCCGGCCCGGCCTTCCTCCGCCACTGCGTTCTGCGCGTGCAGCGAGCGAACCCGGGCCGGCAAGCCGGATGGGCTGACCGTCACGCTGTCGCCTACACGTACCCGGCCGGACAGCACCGTGCCCGTCACCACCACGCCCACGCCGGTCAGGGTGAAGGCGCGGTCGATGGCCAGGCGGAAGGCGCCGGGGTCAGCCGCCGTTTTCGCCATCGCCTGGGCGCGGGCCTCCCCCTCCAGCCGCTGGCGCAACGCATCGATGCCGGTGCCGCTGAGGGCGGAGACGGGCAGGATGTCGGCGCCGTCCAGGCTGGTGCCCGCCAGCGCCGCCCTGATTTCCGCCGTCACCGCCGCTAGGCGGTCGGGCGGGGCGAGGTCTGCCTTGGTCAGGGCCACCAGGCCGTGGCGGATACCCAGCAGGTCGATGATGGCCAGATGCTCGCGCGTCTGCGGCATGACGCCGTCGTCGGTCGCCACCACCAGCAGCGCGTAGTCGATGCCGCTGGCGCCGGCCACCATGGTGTGGACGAAGCGCTCATGCCCCGGCACATCGACGAAGCCCAGGGTGGGCCCGTCCTGAAGCGGCAGGTAGGCGAAGCCCAGGTCGATGGTGATGCCCCGGGCCTTCTCCTCCTTCAGCCGGTCGCCATCGACGCCCGTCAGCGCCCGGACCAGGGCTGTCTTGCCGTGGTCGATATGGCCGGCGGTGCCGATGATCATGGCAGCATGAGCCCTTGGAGCGTGGTGATGAAGGCGTCCTCATCACGCAGGCAGCGCAGGTCCAGGATCAGGCGCCCATCCTCGATGCGGCCAATTACCGGCTGATACAGGACGCGCAACGCCACCGCCAACTGGTTGAGGGCCGTCCCGGTGCCGCGTACCGCCAGGCCGGCGCTGCGCAAGGTGTCCAACGGCAAAGCGCCGGAGCCGATCTGACTGTCGCAGTCGCAGACCTCGACGGCGTAGTCTTCGGTCAGGACCGCAGCCAGCACGGGCGCCAGACGCCGGGCCTGCTCCGCAATCTCGCCTTGGGGGCGGGACAGCAGGGCCAGGGTGGGTAGGCGCTGGGCCAGGCGGTCGGGGTCGCGGTACAGCTTCAGCGTCGCCTCGATGGCGGCCAGCCGCACCTTGTCCACCCGCAGGGCCCGCTTCATGGGGTTGCGGTTGAGGGCCTGGATCAGGTCGCGGCGGCCGACGATGAAGCCGGCCTGCGGCCCGCCCAGCAGCTTGTCGCCGGAGAAGGTGACCAGATCCGCCCCCTCCGCCACCGCCTCGCGCACCGTGGGTTCGCGCTTCAGACCATAGGCGGACAGGTCCACCAAGGTGCCCGACCCGAGGTCGTTCACCAAGGGTACCCCGACGTCATGGGCGATGCCGGCCAGTTCGGGCGCCAACACCTCCTTGGTGAAGCCCTGGATGCGGTAGTTGCTGGTGTGGACCTTCAGAATAACGCCGGTCTCGGGCGACAGCGCACCCTTGTAGTCCTTGGCGTGGGTGCGGTTGGTGGTGCCGACCTCCACCAGGCGGGCGCCGGCCTGGGCCATGATGTCGGGCATGCGGAAGGCGCCGCCGATCTCGATCAGCTCTCCCCGCGACACGATGGCGTCGCGGCCGCGTGCCAGGGTGTTCAGCACCAGCAGCACGGCGGCGGCATTGTTGTTGACGACGGTAGCGTCCTCCGCCCCGGTGAGTTCGCACAACAGGGCGCGGACATGGTCGTCCCGCTCGCCGCGCTTGCCGTCTTCCAGGTCGAATTCCAGGGCCACCGGGTCGCCCATGGCGGCCAGGGCCGCGTCCATGGCCTCCCGCGCCAGCAGGGCGCGGCCCAGGTTGGTGTGCAGCACCGTGCCCGTCAGGTTGAACAGGGGGCGCAGGTTGGACCGGCCGGTATCCTCCAGCCGGGCCCCCGCCAGGGCGGCCACGGCGTCGGCATCCGGCACAGTGTCGCCGCCGGACAGCAGGGCGGCCCGGGCCTCGGCCAGCACGGCGCGGATGGCGTCCGTCGCCGCCGTCCGGCCGTGGCGGTCCAGCAGGGGGGATGCGGCGGGGTGGGAAAGGACGGCGCTGATGGACGGCAGATCGCGGAGGTGCACGGGGACAGGGCACTTTCGTTGGGGTGTTCCCCCTTTTGGCACATTTAAGAATTTGGTCAATCCCACCGAAAACAAGCGCGCCGCCAAGCCATACCTAGGTATGGGCGCCTTAGGCCCTAAAACGCCAGGCCCAGACCGATGGTCCAGCCGCGCACGCCGTTGCCGATGATGGCCGACCCGCGCAGCGTCACGCCCTCGATGCCATAGCCCAGGTGGGGCGTCACCACCTCCAGCCCGCCGCCCACTTCCAGGAACTTGTCGAAGCCTAGGAAATCCTGCTGCGACCCGATCAGGATGTTGCCCCGGCTGAAGGCGATCCAGCGGAGGTCGTCGGCGAACAGATGGCCCAGCGGGCCGTCCAGCTGGGCGTTGACGGTGGCGAAGCCGAAGCTGCCGGTGGATTTCAAGGACGGGTCGCTGACGCGGCTGGGGATGTCGGCGAACTCGCTGAAGCGGCCCATCAGGTGCAGGCGCAGGCCGTCGGCCAGGGCGCGCTCGTGCAGCACTTCCACCCCGCCGCCGGCCAGGAAGCTGTCGATGCGCATGCTGGTCAGGATGCCGCCCGTGCTCTCCCGCAACAGGTCGGCATTGGGGCCGGCGAATTCCCCGCTGCCGCGAATGCGGGTGTAGCCGCCCAGGGCGACCGGCCGGACGGAGGTGGAACCGCCGATCGGGATGTCCAGGCCGAAGCCGCCCAAGGCGGAATAGGACTTGTAGTTTTCCTTCACCACGTCCGGCGCGCCGGTATCGGCGCCCAAGGCCGTCTGATGCCAGGCCGTCTCATAGCCCAGCGTCACCTCCAGGTAGGGGGCGACGCTGTCGGTGTCGTCCTTGTCGCGGAAGCTGTGGGTGATGGGCAGCTTGTAGCCGTGCAGCGTGATCTCATTGCTGCTGTAGCGGGCGGCGCTGGCGTCGGGCGTGCCGCCGAAGACGCCCAGGGTTTCGAAGCCGTGGCCGATGTCCTCCGCCTTCAGCTGGTCGCGCACCGCGTCGCGTATGGCCTCGGCGCTGACGCCCGAGGTCGTGGTCTGCGCCCGCGCCGCGGGGGGAAATAAAGCGGGGACCAGGGCGGTCGTCAAGGCGGCCGCCAGGGTCGTGCGCCGCCAGGGTGAAAACAGTCCACGCCGATTTTCCATACGCATCGATCCCTGTCTGCCGCCATGCCTGCTAGGGAAATGCCACGCACCCGCCCGCCGGCAAGTTGCCAAGAGGAATAACTGTAAAATATTGTGAAATATATTTTATTGACGCAAACGACCGGCAATGTTTGAAATCATCCAACGGCGCGGGTTGGACGGATGAGGTTGGAAATGACGGCGATGGCGAAGGTCGAGCAACGGGCCCAGATGTGGGGTGAGGCGTGCCTGCCCTTGGTGGCGCTGCTGTATCTCATGCTGCTGGGCGTGCTGTATGGCGGCGCGCCGATGTGACGCCCGCGTGGACTTGATTGTCCGCGCCCAGCTTGTGGAATATGCCCGGATATGAAAACGGCGGCCTGGGATGACCCGGGCCGCCGTTTCAATTAAGGCTTAAGGCGCTGCGTCAGTTGGTCGCCGGGCGCAGCGAGGTGCGGTCCACCAGGCCGGCCCAGTTGCTGACCGAGATGAAGTGGGCGTAGGCCAAAGCCAGCCAGCCGCGCTCGCGCCAGCGCTGGAAGTCCTCGGCCGGCAGCTGGTTGAACCGGGCTTCATCGATGACCTTGAAGCCGGCCAGGCTCAGCTTCTGGCCGTCCTTCAGGGTGACGTCGGCGCGGTTCTCCACCAGCAGGTCGGCCTTGATCAGGGCCTCCACGAACTCGGTGGTGGCGTTGTAGTGGCCTTGGTAGTCGCTGCAGAAGGCCAGGGCGTTGCGGGTCACCTCGGTGGGCTGACCGCCCTCGAACAGCTTGTTGGGGCCGCCGTGGCTGAGGCTGGAGGCGGCCTCGTCGATGCACAGGGTGAATTCCGCCTTCTCGCGGTTTTCCAGGAAGATGAAGGGGTAGCGGCGGACATAGGCCGGGATGTAGGCACCGGATTCCCAGGTGCCGTCGGCGTCCACGAACAGGTTCTCGCCATTGCGCAAGCCCAGCAGCGCCACGGCCTGGGGCGGGGCACCGTCCAGGAACAGGATGGGGTAGTGCTTGCAGGCGAGCGTGAACTCCGCCGCGATCACGGGCACGGAGTTGGAGCCGGCAGCGAACTGGTAGCCGGCGGCGGGGGCCAGCGACAGGTCGCCGTCTCGCTCCGCGGCCAGGGGGCGGGGGCGCTGGTAGAAGGCGGGAAGGGTCTGCGTGCTCATCTCTGTTCCAAGTCCCGGATCAATTGGGGTTATGAGTTATGCTGCCGTTGCCTGCGCCGCTGGCGGCCAGAGCCTGGCAATCTTGAAGTTAGTGGTGCCGCGCCCGCCCGTGGTCAACGTCGGGGATGGGGTAATGCCCATCCCCGCACGCTACCACCGATGGCGGGGGGAAGGGCACCGCCATTCATTCCCCCAATTGGACATGGCTCGCCAGGCCTTATTCCGCCACCTGCGCCAGCCGTCCGCTGTACCGGTTGGCGGGGATGGGCAGGCCGAGGTGGCCGCGCAGGGTGCCGGCCGTATAATCGGCCCGGAACAGGCCCCGGCGTTGCAGGATGGGCACCACCTTGTCCGTGAACTGGGCAAAGGCCCCGGGCTTGGTGACATGGATGTTGAAGCCGTCGGCCGCGCGCCCGGTGAACCAGCGTTCGATCTCGTCGGCCACCGCCTCCGGCGTGCCGACGAAGCCGGAGCGCCAGCGGCCGAAACGCCACGCCGCCTCACGCAGGGTCAGGCTTTCCTCCCGTGCGGTCCTGATGATGCGCTCCGCATGGCCCTTGTAGCCGTTCAGGCTGACATGGCTGAGGTCGGGGAAGGGCGCGTCCAGGTCGTACTGCCGGAAATCATGGTAGTTGAAGGGCCGTCCCAGCTGGACCAGCAGCTTGTCCAAATCCAGTTCCGCCTCGTGCGCTGCGGCCAGGCGATCCGCCTCCTCCTGTGTGTCGGCGATGGTGACGGTCAGGCCGGGCAGGACGACGATATGGTCGGGGTTGCGCCCCTGGGCGGCGGCGCGCGCCTTCAGGTCGGCGTAATAGGCCTGGGCCGCCTCGAACCCGTCGGCGCTGGCGAAGGTGGCGTCGGCGATGGTGGCACCCAGGTTGCGGCCGGCGTCGCTGTCGCCCGCCTGGAAGATGACCGGCTGGCCCTGCGGGCTGCGGGTCAGGGCCAGAGGCCCGGCAACGGAGAAGAAGCGGCCCTTGTGGTTCAGCGCATGCTGCTTGGTCTTGTCCAGGAACACGCCCGCCGCCTTGTCGCGGGGGAAGGCGTCGTCCTCATAGCTGTCCCACAGGCCCTGGACGACCGATACGAACTCCCGGGCGCGCTGGTAGCGTTCCGCATGGTCGAGGTGGTGGTCCCGGCCGTAGTTGCGGGCGGCGCCTTCCAGCCCGGTGGTCACCACGTTCCAGCCGGCGCGTCCGCGGCTGATGGTGTCCAGGGAGCCGAACTGGCGGGCGACGTTGTACGGCTCCCAGTATGAGGTGGTCAGCGTGCCCACCAGCCCGATGTGGCTGGTGGAGACGGCCAGGGCCGACAGCAGGGTTAGCGGCTCCAGCCGGTTCAGGAAATGGGGGGCGCTGTCGGGCGTGATGTAGGGGCTGTCGACGATGAAGACCAGGTCGAACTTGGCGGCCTCCGCCTTGCGGGCGGCGTTGATATACCAGTTGATGTCGATGCTGGCGTCGCCGGGCAGGTCGGGGTCGCGCCAATCGTCGTGGCTGGTGCCGACGCCGGCCAGGATGGCGCCCAGGTGCAGGGAATGGGTCATGGTGCGTGTCTCCAGTCGGCGGCCGGGCTGGCCGCCGGTTGATCGGTTCGGGATGGGGCTATCTCAGGGAAAGTCTAGCGCCGCCAGGCCGCCGGGAAATTTTGGAAATCGTGCAGCGACTGTTTGGCGGCGCTGAAGGATGGCTCAGAACTTCACCGACACGCGGCTGTAGTAATAACCGCCGGTGATGCCGAAGGGCGAGAACAGGCCGTACTTGTTCAGGCCGGTCTTGGCGTCGACGATGCCGATGGCGTCGGGATAGACGTCGAACAGGTTGTTGGCGCCCAGGCTGACGCTGATGCGGTCGGTCAGGTCCACGCCCACGTCCAGGTCGGTGATCCATTTGGCGCCGAAGGTGCGGTCGTTGGCGGCCACCGTGCCGGCCTCGGTATAGCTGCCGTAGCGGGTGAGGCGCGTGTCGACATGCAGGCGGTCCCAGTGCCAGTTGGCGGACAGGATGGCCTTGCCGCGCGGCGTGCCGTCGGTCAGGTCCGCCTGGCGCTGCCGGTCGAACAGGGCATAGCCCAGGCTGGACAGCTGGGTCGGTGTCGGCTTGATGTGGGTGATATAGGTGCGCGTCCAGCTGTAGGCGGCACCCAGCCGGACGTCGCCGGCGTCGCCCAGATCGACCAGGTAGTTGGCCACGGCGTCCACCCCCTCCGTCCGGGTATCGACGGCATTGGTGTAGTACTGCGCCGACAGGCCGGGGGCGAAGCCGGCCCGCTGCAGGATGGCGGAGACGGCGTTGCCGGTCAGCAACCCGGTCTCGACGATGCGATCCTTGATGTCGATGCGGTAGGCGTCCAGCGTCAGCTGCAGGTTATGCACCGGCTCCGCGGTCACGCCGACGCTGTAGTTGGTGGACGTCTCGGGCGTCAGCGGCGTGGCGCCCAGGGCCTTGGCCTCGCCCGAGGTCGCCGGCAGCACCTTGATGGGCAGGGTGATGTAATTGCCGGCGGCGTCCACCGTGCCGGTGAAGGTGGAGGAGGCGTAGATGGTCTGTGCCAGCGAGGGCGCGCGGAAGCCGTTGCTGATCGTGCCGCGCAAGGCGTAGCCGGGCGCCAGTTCATAGCGCGTGGCGAGCTTGCCGCTGGCGGTGTCGCCCACGGCGCCGGTGTAATGCTCCACCCGGCCGGCGGCGTCCAGCGACCAGGCGGGCGTCAGGTTGGTGGCCAGGTCGATGTAGGCCGCACCGTTGTTCCGGGCGATGGCCCCGCTGTCGGCGGGCGAGGTGCCGGTGTAGGACGCCAGGCCCGGCTGCGGATGCTGTCCGGCGTAGTAGCCGCTGGGAATGACGTAGCTTCCGATGATGTAGCTGGCCGGATCGCCGGGATCGATCTCGTAACGCTCATACCGATGTTCCAGGCCCCAGGCCACGGTCACGGGGGCGGGCAGGCCCAGATTCAGGGCCCGGCTGACGTCCAGGTCGGTGGTCACCTGGTCGAAGATCTGGTCGGCCAGGTGGAAATAGGTGGGGCTGGTGGGCCCCAAGGTGGCGTTCAGCGTGTTTTCGCCATCCAGCTTGGCATTGTCGCGGCCGTAGGTGGTGCTGAGGTCCCAGGACCAGGACGCGATCTCGCCCCGCCCGCCGACCGTGGTCTGGAAGTCCGTTTCCCAAATGCGGCGCAGGGCGTTGAAACCGTTGGGATAAACCTCGGCCAGGGAGTTGATGTTGTTGGGCAGGAAGCTGCCGGTGTTCTTGCGTGAGCGGCGCTTTGACACGGTGCTGAAGGAATAGAGCGTGACGTCGTCACCAACCGGAAGCTCGGCGTTGTACGATCCGCTGTAGATCGTCTCCTGCCCTGGGCCATAGCTGTTGCCGTAGAAGGTGCGGTCGGCCGTGGCCTCGCGCGGGTCGCGGGCGCCATTGGCCAGGGGATTGTACAGGTTGGCCACGCTGGTGGGCGCGGCGCGGCTGGCCGACTGGTTGTCCTTGTAGTCGGCGGACAGGTTGAGAAAGCCTTGCCGGGGCAGGTCCAGCCCGTAATTGGCGGCGACGTGCTTGGTGAAGCCGTCACCGCCATAGTTCTGGCCCAGGCTGCTTTCCACACTACCGCCCTCAGGTGCCTTCTTCAGGATGACGTTGATGACGCCGGCGATGGCGTCGGAGCCGTACTGGGCGGCGGCGCCGTCGCGCAGCACCTCGATATGGTCGATGGCCCCCACGGGGATGAGGTCCAGGTCCACCGGTACGCCGCCGTTGGCGATACGTGCCAGATTGTTGATCAGCGCCGTATTGTGCCGGCGCTTTCCGTTGACCAGCACCAGCGCCTGGTCGCCGTTCAGGCCGCGCATGGTGGTGGAGCGCACGGTCCAGCTGGTGCCGCCGCCGTTCACGCCCGGCAGGTTGAAGGACGGCACCAACTGGTTCAGCAGTTCCTTCAGGCCGACCTTGCCCGTTTCCGCCAAAGCCGCCGAGCCGACGACATCGATGGGGGAGGGGCTGTCGATGGCCGCCCGGCTGCCGCCGCGCAGGCCGGTCACCACCGTTTCCTGCACCGCGTCCAATTCCACACTATCGCTGGCCGGGGCTCCGGTGGTTGTGGTCGCCGGGCCGGCCGGTTCCGCCGCGTGCACCGTGGTGGCCACGGCGGGCAGGGCCAGCGCGGTGGCCAGCAGCAGAATCTTGTGACGGCTCAGAATAGCGGCGGCATGCATGTAAAACCCCCTTGGGCCCGACTTGGCACGCCTGCCGGGCTTCCCCGATGTTGAATAAAGCGTTGGGTTTTTAGACAGGCCGCCGCCCTGGCCCGTAAATCGACTTATCCTTGAGGATTTGATGAGGGCACTAAATTGGTAGTCAGGCCGCGCATCATTGCGACGGGCTGCACAGGGTGAAGCCTTGGAAAGGCTGGATTCTTATAACACGGTAAATAAGTGTTAAATTCAGAGCTATGCGATATATTGTACATCGCCATGCTGCGGACTCGGCTTGCTGTCTTGCGTTCCGGCATGTGTAATTGGGATCAATGAGAACCCATGGACAGTGAGGACCGTGCCCCATGCCCCCCAATCTGCCCACTGAGCTGCTGCGCACCTTCGTCGCCATCGTTGACGCCGGCACCCTGCAGAAGGCGACGGAGCGCATCTTCCTGACGCAGTCCGCCCTCAGCCTGCAGATCAAGCGGCTGGAGGACCTGTTGCAGACGCAGCTGTTCCTGCGCGAGGGGCGGCGCCTGACGCTGGCGCCGGCGGGGGTGACCTTGCTGGGTTTCGCCCGCAAGATCCTGGAAATGAACGAGCAGGCGGTCAGCGCCGTCACCGCCGGCGCCTTCGCCGGGCCGGTGCGGGTGGGCATGGTGCAGGACATGACCGATACGCTGCTGACCGGGGTGCTGGCCAGCTACGCCCAGATCCATCCCCAGGCGCAATTGCATGCCCGCATCGCCGGGACGGCCGAGCTGCTGGAGCAGATGACGGCCGACCGGCTGGATGTGGTGGCGGGCTTCGGCCCCGCGGGGGACCCCAACGGAGTGCTGACGGTGCCGGTGCGCTGGATGGGCAATCCGGAACTGTTGAGCGCCGACGTGCTGCCCTTGGTGGTGCTGGAAACGCCCTGCCGCTTCCGCGAAGCGGCGCTGGCGGCCCTGGACCGCATTGGCCGGCCCCACCGCATCGTGGTGGAAACGCCCAACCTGTCCAGCCTGCGTGCCGCCGTGCGCGCCGGCCTGGGCCTGACCTGCCGCGCCATGGCTTTCGACCCGCTGCCGCCCCTGCCGCTGGGCGTGCTGCCGCCCCTGGCCCCCGTCAGCGTCGTCCTGGCCCACCGCCCCAATCCGTCCGAGTCCATCACCAGCCTGATCAGCCTGGTGCATCAGGCGATCAGCGCCCAGGGCGCCGGGGACGACGGCGGTGAGGAGGGTGAGCCGCGGGCCAACGCGGCGTGAGGATGGGTGTGCGCTTATGGGAGAAAGCCGCGCTGCAGCAGCCAGTCCTGAAACAGGCGGGGCCACGCCTCCTCTCCGGTGACGCCCGTCGCCAGCCCCACCCCGTGGGGGCCATGGTCGAACAAATGGATGTCGTTGGGCACCCCCGCGTCGCGCAGGGCCTGCGCCAGCAAAAGGCTGTTCTTGGCGCTGACGCGCTGGTCATCCAGCCCGTCGAATAGGAAAACCGGCGGCGCGTCCGGGCCAATCTGCGTCTGGGCGGAAAGTTGTTGTTCCAGGGGGGCCCGCTCCGCGCCGCGGTAGCCGGCCAACAGGTGCCTGACACTGCCGGACGGCGGCACTACGGTGGGATCAAGGCTGACCACGGGATAACCCAACCCCAGGACGGCCACCCTGTCGTCCGCGGCATCGATGACGTCCCCAGGGGCGAAGCCGAAATCGTCCTTGGGCCGGAAGGCGATCAAGGCGGCCAAGTGGCCGCCGGCTGAAAATCCAAACACGCCGATCCGATTGGGGTCGACCCCATAGCGGGACGACAGGGCGCGTACGAGCCGCACCGCGCGGCGGCCATCCCAGAGCGGCACGGGGTAGCGGTACGTCCCGTCCGGCTGCACCAGCCGATAGGACAGCAAAAAAGTGGTGATCTTGAGGTGTTCGGCAAAATAGGCCGCGACCGTCGCCTGCTCGCGCTCATTGGACAGGTGATCGTAACCGCCGCCGGGAATCAGCACCAGGGCCGGGCCATGATCCACCCCGCGCGCCCGGAAAACTTGGACGAAAGGGATGTCGCGACAGGGATCATCCCCCACCGCCCCCGGCGCACGCCCAGGCCACAGGCGAAGATCGTCGGGATTGGCCGCCTCATAACAGGGGTAGGCGGCCCAGGCCGTCGTGGGCGCCGTCTGGCCCCATGCTCCAGGTCCCTCCGTCAGGACGCCGATCAGAAGACCGGCGCCGGCCACACAGTACGACCACCTGGACCGCCGCATGCTTTTCCCCGTCGAGGACTGGTGCGCCTCGCCATCCGCACCGGCGCGCGAACCGATAGTGGCGATGTCCTGGACGGGGTGCAATGCGGGGCTGGATCGCCCATGCGGAAGGGTCAGCTATCGTACCCCGGCGACTCCCGGGCCAGGCGGCGCAGCAGGCCGGCCCACGGCAGTTTGGCGTGGTCGGGGCGGTGGTTGGCGACCTGCTGGCGCACCTCGGCCTGGGCATGCTCGGGCGCCAGCAGGATGCCGTCGCGGCCGGCGCTGAGGGTGCGCACCTGTAGGGTGGCGGAGCGTTCCAGGGCGTGGATGCCCAGGAAGGCGTGGGCGGCGGTGGGGCCCAGGGCCAGGGTGCCGTGGTTGCGCAGCAGCATCAGGCTCTTGTCGCCCAGATCGGCCACCAGCCGCTCCCGCTCATCCAGGTGCAGCGCGATGCCTTCATAGTCGTGATAGGCCAGGCGCGGGATGACGGTCAGGGAATGCTGGTTCAGGGGCAGCAGCCCCTCCTTGTGCGCCGAGACGGCGATGCCGTCGGCGGTATGCAGATGGATGACGAACTTGGCGTCATGCCGGGCGCCGTGGATGGCGGAATGGATGGTGAAGCCCGCCGGGTTGATGCCGTATTCCGTATCCTCCCAGACCGGCGCCTGCAGGATGTTCCCGTCCAGGTCCACCTTCACCAGGCTGCTGGCCGTGATCTCGTCGAAAAACAGCCCGTAGGGATTGATCAGGAAATGCTCCTCCGGCCCCGGCACGCGGGCGGAGATGTGGGTGTAGATCAGGTCGGTCCAGCCGAACAGCGCCACCAGGCGGTACAGCGCCGCCAGTTCCACCCGCGTCTGCCACTCCGCCTCATCCACCCGCCCCTTCAGGGACTGGATGCCCAGGTAGGATCCGTCCGCCATCCTCATTCTCCATCGCGTCGATTGGCCTTCAGCGTCGATCCACGCGGCCGGGACGTCAAATTGGGGATTTTAAAGCATCCCTTGAGCGGCCCTGCGAGCGGCGCTGCGGCCGGTGCCGCTCAAGGGACTGTTGAAACTTATCAAACAGTCGGCGGCGTGCCCGTCCGTTAGCCTGGGTTCTCGCTGCAATGGCATGGGTTCGGGTGCAACATGGCGTGGGTTCGGGATTGGTCGCGGCGCGGTTTTCTGCGGGCGGGGGCGGGTTTGGGCGCAATCATCGCCGCCCCGGCGCTGCTGACGGCCTGCGACGACAAGAAGGCGCCAAGCGTCCTGAAGGTGGGGGACCAGCGCGGCGGGCTGCAGGCCCTGCTCAGTGCCTATCCCGATGACAAGCCCGCTCTGAACTATCAGGTGGAATGGGCGCAATTCCCCAATGCCGCCCCGGTGATCGAGGCCTTGAACGCCCAGGCCATCGACGTGGGCGCGGTGGGCGACGCGCCCTTCGGCTTCGGCCTGGCGAGCAAGGCCCAGATCAAGGCGGTTTCCGCCTATCGCTCCAGCGGTGAGGGTACCGCCGTGCTGGTGAAGCCGGACGGCCCGGTCCAGGCGGTGGCCGATCTCGCCGGCCGCACCGTCGCCACCAGCAAGGGCTCCATCGGTCATTTCCTGGTGCTGCGCGCGCTGGCGGAGGCGGGCGTGCCGGTGGACAAGGTCACCATCGCCTTCCTGGCGCCCAACGACGCCAAGGCCGCCTTGCTGGCCGGCAGCATCGACGCCTGGGCCACCTGGGACCCCTATACCGCCCTGGGGGAATTGCACGATGGGCTGAAGGTGCTGGTGAACGCGCAGGGGCGCATGCCCGGCCTTTCCTATCTGCTGTCCACACCGGCGGCGCTGTCCGCCCGCCGCGCCCTGGTGCGGGACTTCGTGGCCCGCATCGACCGGGCACGGGAGTATTCCGCCGCCAAGCCCGACGCCTACGCCGCGGTCTTCGCCCAGCAGACGGGCGTGCCGGCGGAGGTGGCGTCGCTCATGATCCGCCGCACCAACTTCCACCCCGTGGCCCTGGACGACGGTATCATCGCCGACCAGCAAAGCATCGTGGACCAGTTCGCCAAGGTGGGTCTGGGTGGCGACGGCCTGGACGTGCGGCCGGCCTTCGAGCGGGTGCTGTAGGGGCCGCCTGTATCAGGAGGGCTGGTCGTCCGGCTGCTCATCCACCAGCAGCGTCTCCACCTCCGACGCGCGGGTCAGGGTGATGTCCACCGGGCAGCGGTTGGCTATGGACAGCAGCTTGGCGCGCTGCTCCGCATCCAGGGGGCCTTCCAGGGTGATGGTGCGGGTGAACAGGTCGGCGGGCGTCTGGTCCGGCCGCTTGGTATGCACCACCCGCGTCTGGGCGCGTACCAGGGGCAGGCCCTTGCGCTCCGCATACATGCGCATGGTCATGGTGGTGCAGGCGGCCAAGCCCGCCGACACGAAGTCGTAGGGGGCGAGGCCGCTGTTCAGGCCGCCCACGTCCACCGGCTCGTCCGCCAGAAACTGATGCGGTCCGCTGCGCATGGCCAGTTGATAACGGCCGTGACCCGTCTCCGTTGCCAGCACGCCTTCCGCCTCGCCATGCGGGTCCGGCGTCTCGCCCTGCTGCGGCAGGTAGCGGCTGGCCCAGGCGGCGATGACGGCCGCCGCGTAGTCGGCGTCCGCCGGGCGGGTCAGCAGATGGTCGGCGTCGTCCAGCGAGACGAAGCTCTTGGGATGTTTCGCGGCCACGAAGATGCGGGTGGCGTTGTCAATGCCCACCGTCATGTCGCCCGGGGCGTGCAGGATCAGCAACGGGCGGCGCAGGCGGGCGATGCGCGCTGCCAGATCCTGTTCGCGGGCGTCATCGACGAAGCTCTGGCGGATCACGAAGGGCCGGCCGGCCAGATCAACCTCGGCCTCACCCTGCGCCTCGATGCGATTCAGCGCTTCCGGCCCGAAGGTCTGCAGCACGTGGGCCACGTCGGACGGGGCGGCGATGGTCCCGACGGCCTTGACCGTGGGCATGTCGCCGGCGGCCGCCAGGGCCGCGGCCCCTCCGAAGCTGTGGCCCACCAGCAGGCTGGGCGGCATGCCCGCCTGGGTCATGGCCGCATAGGCCGCCATCAGGTCATCGACATCGGCCGCGAAACCGCCGCCGGTGAAGTCACCGCCGCTTTTGCCCAGCCCGGCGAAGTCGAAGCGCAGCACGCCGATGCCGGCCATGGCCAGGGCCCGGGCCAGCCGCGTGGTGGCCAGGCTGTCCTTTCCGCAGGTGAAGCAGTGGGCGAAGATGGCCCAGCCGCGCGGCGTACCCTCCGCCGGCTCGATCCGGCCGGACAACCGGTACCCCTTGGCGCTATCGAAATCGAACTGCTGGCTGGCCATGGCGGCCTCCCTTCCCTCTGCCTGCCGTTCTTGTAGCACCGCCAGCGGGGCAATGGCCAAGCCGTCCACCGCCACGCAACGAAATCTCCATGCTTGAGAATTTTCAAACATTCACAGCATGAGAAGTCCATTGTCGGATTAAAATCCACGACATTTAATGGAGTTTACCGATCGGAGATCGCCATATTTCACATGTAGAATGAGGTGCGGCCTTGTCCCTGACCCTCGACGCTCCGCAAGACGCGGCACTGTCCGCCGTCCCCCGCCCCGCCCCCCGGCTCGCTGGCGTTCCGCTGATCCGGCGCCTCCTGGCCCGGCTGGGCAATTCGCGCTGGACCGTGCCCCTGGCTCTGATCCTGGCGTGGGAACTGGGGTCGCGGGTGGGTTTGGTGCCCTCCCGCGTGCTGGCCGCCCCCAGCGCCGTGCTGGCCACCTTCTGGACCCTGCTGGCCTCGGGCGAGCTGGTGTCCAACCTGCTGGTGTCGCTGGTCCGCGTGGCCACGGGCCTGGGCATCGGGGTCGGTGTCGGCACGGTGCTGGCCGTCCTGGCGGGCCTGTTCCGCCGAGGGGAGACGCTGGTCGACCCTCTGATGCAGATGCTGCGCACCTTGCCATTCCTGGCGCTGGTGCCCCTGTTCATCGTGTGGTTCGGCATTGGCGAGGTGCCCAAGGTGGCGCTGATCGCCCTGGGCGCCGCCTTCCCCACCTACCTCACCCTGTTCTCCGGCATCCGCGCCATCGAGGCCAAGCTGGTGGAGGCGGGACGCAGCTTCGGCCTGTCGCGGCTGGAGCTGATCACCAACGTGGTGCTGCCGGGGGCCACCCCGTCCTTCCTGGTCGGCCTGCGCTACGCCCTGGGCCATGCCTGGCTGAGCTTGGTGGTGGCGGAGCAGATCAACGCCTCCGCCGGCCTGGGCTACCTCATCAACAACGCCCGCGACTTCATGCGCACCGACATCATCGTCGTCTGCCTGGGCGTCTATGCCGTGCTGGGCCTGGGCACCGACTTCCTCGTCCGCCTTCTGGAGCGCCGCCTGCTGGCCTGGCGTCCCACCTTCCTGGAGCGCTGAACCATGGCTTCCAACACCGCCCCTCTCAAAGCCGCCCCCTTGACCGCCAACAGCTCCACCGCGTCCAGCGACGCCGCGGTTCGCGTGCGTGGCTTCACCCGCCGCTTTGGCGACGTCACCGTGCTGCGCGACCTGGACCTGGACATCGCCCCGGGTGAGTTCGTGGCCCTGCTGGGCCGCAGCGGCTCGGGCAAGACCACCCTGCTGCGCACCCTGGCTGGCTTGGACGCCGCCCCGGCGGAGCAGGTGTCCACCCCCGGCGCCCGCGCCGTGGTGTTCCAGGAACCGCGCCTGCTGCCGTGGAAGAAGGTTTGGCGCAACGTCACCCTGGGCCTGAAGGGCGGCCGCACCCGCCTGCAGGCCACGGCGGCGCTAGAGGAGGTAGGCCTGGGCCATCGCGTCGACGCCTGGCCCGTCACACTGTCGGGCGGTGAGGCGCAACGCGCCGCCCTGGCCCGCGCCCTGGTGCGGGAACCGCAACTGTTGCTGCTGGACGAACCCTTCGCCGCCCTGGACGCCCTGACCCGTTTGCGCATGCATCAGCTGGTGCTGTCGCTGTGGCGGGCGCACCGTCCGGCCGTGCTGCTGGTCACCCATGACGTGGATGAGGCGATTGCCTTGGCCGATCGCATCCTGGTGCTAGCCGACGGCCGGCTGGCGGTGGAGGAGAAGGTGACCCTGGCCCGCCCGCGTGAGGCGGGGCCGGAGTTCCAGGCCCTGCGTCGCCGTCTGCTGGGCCATCTGGGGGTGGAGCAGCCGGCGCCGCGCGACACGGCGCCCCTGACCTTCATTCCGCCCGCCGCCGGCTTGCGCCCCGGCTGGAACCGGCCGGGCGCCGTCAACGGTCACGCTGTCAACGGTCACGCTGTCAACGGTCACAATGGCCATAATGGTGCGCTTAATGGCGGCGCCCATCATGGCGCCCAGGTGGGCGGGGGCCTGTCATGACGGCGGCCCTGCGCTGCGTGGAAGCGGTGGAGGAGGGGCGCTTCGACGGCCCGGCCCTGGACGCCGTGCTGGCCGAGCTGACGGCCGAGTTCGCCGCCGGCGCCGCCGCGCATGACCGCGACGGCAGCTTTCCCTTCGAAAATTTCAGCAGCCTGCACGCCAAGGGCCTGTTGGGCCTGACGGTGGGCCCCGCCTGGGGCGGTGCCGGTGCCGACCTCGCCACCACGCTGAAAGTGGTGCGGGCGGTGGCCAAGGGCGACCCCGCCACCGCCCTGGTGCTGGTCATGCAGTACCTGTTTCATGCCTCGGTTGATCAACGCGCCGTACCTGATGCGCTCTATGCCCGGGTGGCGCGGGACGCGGTGGAGAACGGCGCCCTGATCAACGCCCTGCGGGTGGAGCCCGACCTGGGCACGCCGGCGCGCGGCGGCCTGCCGGCCACGGTGGCGCGGCGCACCGCCGATGGCTGGTCCATCAGCGGCCACAAGCTTTATTCCACCGGCATCCCGGCGCTGACCTGGCTGGTGGTCTGGGCCCGCACCGATGAGGCGGAGCCGCGCGTCGGCGGCTTCCTGGTGCATCGCGACAGCCCCGGCATCCAGGTGGTGGAAACCTGGGACCATCTGGGCCTGCGCGCCAGCGGTAGCCACGACGTCATCCTGACCGACGTGCCCACGCCGCTGGACCACGCCCTGGACCTGCGCAAGCCGGGCGAACTCAGCCCGCGCGACGCCGTGTTCGGCGCCTGGCCAGCTGTGCTGACCGCCGGCATTTATGACGCGGTGGCGGAGGCGGCGCGCGACTGGTTGATCGATTTCGCCCGCCGGCGGGTGCCCAGCAACCTGGGCGCCGCCCTGTCCACCCTGCCGCGCTTCCAAGAGGCGGTGGGGACCATCAACGGCCTGCTGCTGTCCAACCGCGCCCTGCTGGCCGCCGCCACACGCGGTG
The DNA here is from genome assembly GCF_007828035.1 of Nitrospirillum amazonense. Taxonomy (GTDB): domain Bacteria; phylum Pseudomonadota; class Alphaproteobacteria; order Azospirillales; family Azospirillaceae; genus Nitrospirillum; species Nitrospirillum amazonense. Next base: position 50,480 of record NZ_VITV01000019.1, read on the forward strand.
AGACCACCACCGCGGAAGCCGGCCTGGTCAAGCACTTGGTGACCGAGAACGCCATCCAGGCGGTGGAGACGGCGGTGCGCCTGACCGGCAACCCCGGCATCACCCGCCACAACTCGCTGGAGCGGCATTACCGCGACGTGTTGTGCGGCCGCATCCATACCCCCCAGGCCGATGTGGTGCTGGTCGGCGCCGGCCGCGCCGCCTTCGCCGCCGCCACCCCGTCCTGAAGCCCCCATCCTGAAAGGGTTCCGCCATGTCCAACACCTTGCAGTTCATCGGCTTCATCGGGCCGCAGGACGGGTCCGAGACCCGGCCCGGCAGCGGCCCCATCATCGACCGTGATTACATCGGCACCGTGGCGCGGGCCCAGGAGTATGCCGGCTTCGACCGCGTGCTGATCGCGCACTCCAGCGCCTCGCCGGATGGCTTCCAGATCGCGGCCTACGCCGTGCAGCAGACGGAGCGGCTGAAGATTCTGTTGGCCCACCGCCCGGGCTTCGTGGCGCCCACGCTGGCCGCCCGCCAGCTGGCCTCGCTGGATCAATTCAGCCAGGGACGCCTGGCCGTGCACATCATCACCGGCGGGTCGGACGAAGAGCAGCAGCGCGACGGCGATTTCCTGAACAAGACGGAACGCTATGCCCGCACCGACGACTATCTGGAGGTGGTGCGCAAGGTGTGGACCAGCACGGCGCCCTTCGACCATGACGGTCCCTACTACAAGTCGCGCGGATCGCAATCGTACGTGAAGCCCGTCAACGGCACGCTGCCCATCTACTTCGGCGGATCGTCGGACGAGGCCATCGCCGTGGCCGGCCGCCATGCCGACGTCTACGCCCTGTGGGGCGAGCCGCTGGACGACGTGCGCGAGACCATCGCCAAGGTGCGCGCCGCCGCAGCCCTGCACGGGCGTCAGGACCATGTCCAGTTCAGCCTGTCGCTGCGCCCCATCCTGGGGCGGACGGAGGAGGAGGCCTGGGCCAAGGCTGACCGCATCCTGGAGCAGGCCAAGCAGCTGCGCGCCACCCAGTCGACCTTCCGGCCCGTGCGCACGGGCGAACCGCAGAACGTGGGCTCGCAGCGCCTGCTGGCGGCGGCTGCCGCCGGCAAGGTGCGGGACAAGCGCCTGTGGACGGAGATCGCCGCCTTGACCGGCGCCCAGGGCAATTCCACCAGCCTGGTGGGCACGCCGGAGCAGGTCACGGAATCGCTGCTGGATTATTATGACCTTGGCGTGCGCACCTTCCTCATCCGGGGTTTCGATCCGCTGGTGGACGCCATCGAGTATGGCCGTGACCTCATTCCCCTGGTGCGCCAGGCGGTCGCGGCAAGGGAGGCCGGACACGCCACGGCGGTGGCCGCCGAATGAGCCCCATCCGCGTGGCCAGCCAACTGGCCGAGCCCATCAATGCCGAGGTGGCGCGGCGGGTCATCGCCGCGACGGGGGAGGGGGCGGTCGAGCTGATCACCCTGCCCCGGGGGGTGCCGGCCGAGTGGCCGTGCGACGCCGACGTCTTCGTGGCCGCGCCCTTCCGCCGCGCCGGTGGCGACCTGCCGGCACAGCCGCCGGGCTGGCCTTTCAACCTGCGCTGGGTGCAGCTGGTTTCCGTCGGCATCGACTTCTATCCCGGCTGGCTGTTCGAGGGGCCGGTGGTGACGGCGGCCAAGCGCACCTCCGCCACGGCTCTGGCCGAGTTCTCGCTGGCCGCCATCTTCGCCGCCGCCAAGCGCTTCCCCGATATCTGGGTCAGCCGGGCGGCCGACTGGCAACCATCGCCCCTGGGCCTGGTGGAAGGCGCCACCCTGGGCATTGTCGGCTTCGGCGGCATTGGCCAGGCCTTGGCGCCCAAGGCCCTGGCGCTGGGCATGACGGTGCTGGCCACGCGGCGTGGCGCCGGTCACTTGGGCGTGCCCGGCGTGGAGCGGGTGGATGACGTGGCGGCGCTGTTCGCCCGCGCCGATCATGTGGTGCTGGCCGCACCCGCGACGGCGGAAACCCACCATCTGGTGAACGCCCGGGTGCTGGCCACCGCCAAGCCCGGCCTGCACCTGGTCAACGTGGCGCGCGGCGCGCTGATCGACGATCAGGCGCTGCTGGCCGCGCTGGCGGAGGGGCGGGTTTCGCTGGCCACCCTGGACGTGACGCATCCGGAACCACTGCCGGACGGCCACCCCTATTACAGCCACCCCCGCGTGCGCCTGTCGCCGCACACCTCCGTCTTCACGCCGGATACCCATGCCAACCTGGCGGCCCAGCTGGCCCATAACCTGATCCGTTTCCGCCGTGGAGAGCCGCTGCAGGACGTGGTCGACCTGTCGCGCGGCTATTAGCGGCTACTAAAAGAAAGACCGAACCCATGATGCTGATTTCGCGCCGGTCCGCCTTGCAGGGGCTGGCGGCGGGGGCGTTGGGCCTGGGCGCCCTGAACCTGGCCAGCTGCGGCCGCAAGAAGGATGCGGACCTTGCCGGCGTCACCCTGCGGGCGGCGACATACCGGGGCAACCCGGACTCCTTCTTCGAGCAGGCGGGCGTGGCCGACACGCCCTACACGCTTGAAACGGCGCAGTTCGCGGGCGGCAATTTGATCGCGGAGGCGATCAACGCCCATTCCCTGGACGTGGGCGGCATGAGCGAGATCCCGCCCATCTTCATCGCCGCCGCCAACCCCCTGGTGCGCATCATCGCCGTGCTGCAGGGCGACGTGAACAACCAGGTGGTGCTGGTGCCCAAGGACAGCCCGCTGCAGACCACGGCGGATCTCAAGGGCAAGCGCGTGGGCTATGTCCGCGCCACCACCTCGCAATACATGCTGCTGAAGATCCTGAAGGAACAGGGGCTGACCTTCGCCGACATCACGCCGGTGGCGCTGTCGCCGCAGGACGGCCTGGCGGCCTTCAACCAGGGCAGCCTGGACGCCTGGGTCATCTATGGCGTGGTGGTGCAACTGGCGCGCGAGGCCGGGGCCCGGGTGCTGACCACCGGCCTGCACCGCCTGTCCGGCAACTATCTGGTGGCCGCATCCAAGGACGCGCTGGCCGACCCGCTTAAGAGGCGTGCTATCGGCGACTACCTGCAGCGCTACGCCAAGACCTTGGCCTGGATCGAGGCGGACTACACCCGCTGGGCCCGCATCCGGGCGCAGCTGACCAGCATTCCCGAGGCCGCCTACATCCAGGAATACCGGGAGCGCAGCGCCGGCTATCGCCTGCTGCCGATAAGCGACGCGGCCATCGCCTCGCAACAGGACGTGGCCGACACCTTCGCCGCCGCCGGCGTCATTCCCGCCCCGGTGGATGTGCGCCCGCTGTGGGACGACAGCCTGCATGAGGTGCTGGCGAAACTGTAACGGCGTAGAAGAATGCGTTTCGCGGTACGCCGCGATACGCGACTTTATAGAATGACATTAGCGCTACGCGGCGGGCATTGCGCTACGGGCATTGCGCTACGGTTAGCGATACGAGCAATTCGCGCCGTGTCGCGAGGCGCTACGTTTTGTGATTTTCCAAGATCGCAGAACGCGGTATTTTCTGAGGGCAACCGGGGAGAGCGGCTACTCTCCCCGGCGCCCTTCACCTCCCGATTTTCAGTTCCACGGCCATGCCGAAGAACCGGAAACGGAGATGAAGGAAGAAGGCCCGGATAAGCATCTGGTATCCCTCTTCCTGTGGCGGGGAGGCGGCCGATCCGCTCCCTGACCACAGGGGGAATCTTCCGTCAATCTGATCAAGCACCACGGCCTGATAGGAATGAAATGCGTGGGGCCGGAATTTTTTCAGGCCCCATGTCACACGGCCATGACGCCATCTCGTCTTTGGGGCATGCGATGACGCATGACCTGATGGAGATGACGATGAGCACCCACACCCCCCGCATCAATGACGCATTCAAGCTGGCGCCCGAGACCATCAAGGGGCTGCTGGCGGCCAGCAACGCCCTCAAGGCCAGCGGGCTGGAGCCGGCGCTGCTGGAACTGGTGAAGATCCGGGCGTCGCAGATCAATGGCTGCGCCTTCTGCCTGCACATGCACGTCACCGACGCCCGCAAGATGGGGGAGACGGAGATGCGCCTGCATCTGCTGAACGCCTGGCGGGATTCCTCCCTGTACACCGATCGTGAGCGTGCGGCGCTGGCCTGGACGGAGGCGTTGACCCGCGTGGCCGACACCGGTGCGCCGGATGAGGATTACGCCCTGGTGCAGGCCAACTTCACCGAGGCGGAGCAGGTGCAGCTGTCGCTGGCCATCGGCATCATCAACCTGTGGAACCGCCTGCAGGTAGGCTTCCGCGCCGCCCATCCGCCGGTGGCGCCCATCCAAGGGGCGGCCGCCTGATGAACGGCGGGGACACCACCGCGATCTTTCAGGCGCACCGGCCCCGGCTGGTGCGCCTGGCCTACCGCATGCTGGGCTCCCTGGCGGAAGCCGAGGACGTGGTGCAGGAGGCTTACCTGCGCTGGCGGCAGGCGGATCACGCCGCGGTGGAGGTCCCCGCCGCCTTCCTGTCGCGCATCGTCACCCGCCTGTGCCTGGACACGCTGAAATCGGCCCGGGTGCGGCGGGAGACGTATGTCGGCGCCTGGCTGCCGGAGCCCTTGGCCGGCAGTGACGAGGAAGCGGGGGAGGATGACCTGACCCTGACCCTGATGATGGCGCTGGAGCGGTTGTCGCCCCTGGAACGGGCGGCCTTCCTGCTGCATGACGTGTTTGGCGTGGCGTTGGACGAGGTGGCGGGCACCCTGCACCGCGATGCCGCCGCCGTGCGCCAGCTGGCCGTGCGCGCCCGCCGTCATGTGCAGGAGGCGCGCCCCCGCTATCCCGTGGCGCCGGAGGAGGGGGAGCGCATCGCCCAGGCCTTCTACGCTGCATCCCACCTGGGTGATGTGGACACGCTGCGGGGCCTGTTGGCGCAGGACGTGGTGCTGCGGGCTGACGGCGGCGGCAAGGTGCACGCTTTCCGCAACCCCATCGTCGGGGTGGAGCGTATGGTCCGCCTGTTCGCCAGCCTGTATGCCAAGGGGGAATTCCAGTCGGCCGCCTTCATCCGGTCCATGCGCATCGACGGCCTGCCGGGCTATGTCAGTGTGGAGCGGGGCACAGCGCTGCAGACCACCGCCTTCGAGATCGAAGACGGCCGCATCACCGCCATTTACATCACCCGCAACCCCGACAAGCTGGTCCGGATTGCGCAGGCGCTGGGGCTGGCCGGCGTGACCCCATGAATGGGCGAACCTGGGCACGACGGGAATTGTGAAGGTCTGAATCTGACCTGCCCTGTGCTTGCGTCGTGGTCGCTTTCATTGCATCCTCCCGTCGCAAATCTGGGGGAGTTTTGCGCTATGACTCATCGCATCCTGATCGTCGGGCAGGATCCCGACACCGTGGACTTCACGGCACCGGGGATCATCCCGGGCATGACGGCTGACAAGGTTCGCGCGGGCGTGACTGCGTCCAAGCAGTCGCTGGAGGACCAGGGCTACATCTGCGACAACCTGTATGTTCAGCCCGCCCCCGCCGTGGCGGAGACGGAAGTCACCGCCGCCTTGTCCCGCGCGACCTATGACGTGGTGGTGATCGGTGCCGGCATCCGCAACCCGCCGGCCAACCTCATCCTGCTGGAAACCGTCCTGAACACCATCCACCGCGTGGCCCCACACTCCCGTATCGCCTTCAACACCCGGCCGGATGACACCGACGCGGCGGCGGTAAGGTGGCTTGGGCGATAGGGCCCATCCGGTTCCAAGGGGCGGCCGCGTCGCCGTCTGCCCTAACGGCAATGACTGTGATATTGGAAAATATCACAGTCATTTGACGGGCAATCACTAATCACATAAGCAAATCTCGTTTTTATGGAACTGTGAAATACGCGAAACGAATGCTTCCCCATTCGTTTCGCGGAGCACTCTTCCATGGTTCGCCGGGCCTCGTTTTCCCCCGTTGCCGTTTCTTCGTTGCTGCTGGGGATTGCCCTGTGCGCGCTGACGGCATCCGCGTCAGCCCAGACGGTCCCGGCGCCGGTGGCCGAGGTGGCGCCGGACCTGGACACCAGCGGCGGCGGCATCGCCGATATCGTGGTCACGGCGGAAAAGCGCCAGACGCGGCTGCAGGAAACGCCCATCGCGCTGTCGGCCTACACCGGCGACGCCATCGCCGATCAGCACATCAGCACGGTGCGCGACCTGGCGGGCCTGGTGCCCGGCCTGACGGTGCCGCGCGGCGGCATCACCCCGACGACGCAGCTGTTCTTCCTGCGCGGCATCGGTGAGACCGACCCCATCTTCGACCCCGCCATCGCCCAGTACGTGGACGACGTCTACATCCCGCGCTCCATTGCCGCCTCCCCCCTGTTGGCGGAACTGGAGCGGGTGGAGGTCTTGCGCGGGCCGCAGGGCACGCTCTACGGCCGCAACACCAGCGCCGGCGCCATCCGCTACATCACCCGCGACCCGAATGACGAGGTGCGGCTGTCGGTGGACGCCGGGGTCGGCACCTGGGGTGCGTTCGAGACTCACGGCTACGTCTCCGGCCCCCTGATCGCCAACAAGCTCTACGCCAGCCTGGCCTATGGGCATGAGCAGCACGACGGCTATACCCGCGACCCCACCATCAACAAGGACGTGAACGACCTGAACGTGGACAGCGCCCGTGCCAAGCTGAAGCTGCAGGCCACGGACGACCTGGACATCCAATTGACCCTGGATGCCAAGCGCGACCGCTCCACCACCGCCTATTACACGCCCAAAAACCAGCCGGGCGGCGGCTTCGACCCGTCGCTGTCGTTCGCGGAGCCGCAGCCGCAGAACAACTCCAATTCCGGCGGCGCGGCGCTGCGCATCACCCAGGCGCTGGGCGACAAGCTGACCCTGAAGTCCGTCACCGCCTACCGCCTGTTCGGCCAGGCGCCCGTCGTCTACGACAACGACGGCGAGGCGGCGGTGAAGCAGGTGAACTACATCCACTATTACGAGAATGAGCTGACGCAGGAATTCCAGGCAAACGGCAGTTGGGGTCCGCTGGACTTCACCAGCGGCCTGTTCTACCTGCACGAAAATTTCTCCAGCGACCGCAACGGTTTCAGCTATCCCAGCCTGGCCAACCCGCCGCAGGACCAGGTGGGCAACACCAAGACCGACAGCTACGCGGCCTATGGCCAGGGTGACTACCACGTCACCGACAAGCTGACCGGCACGGTGGGCCTGCGCTACACCATCGAAAGCCGCGACTTCACCTACCGGCAGTTTGACGACACGCCGGACGGCACCCGCATTACCGACGCTGCCGGCAATCCCATCGTGCCGGCCACGGCCACCAACAAGGCCGGCGCCTTCCAGACCAAGTCGGATGCCACCTGGTATTCGCTGACGCCCAAGTTCGGCGTGTCCTACCAGTGGACGCCGGACGTGCTGACCTATGCCAGTTATTCCAAGGGCTTCAAGGCCGGCGGCTTCGACAATCGCGCCAGCGCCCTGATCAACGCCCAACTGCCCTATCAGCCGGAAAAGGTCGAGACCTATGAGGTGGGCGTGAAAAGCCAGTGGTGGGAACGGCGGGTGTTGGTCAACCTCGCGCTCTACTACAACGATTACGCCAACCTGCAGGCGACAGCGACGGACCCGGCCACCTTGCGCTCCCGCCGCCTGAACGCGGCGTCGGCCCATACCGAGGGCTTTGAGCTGGAAACCACCTTCCAGCCTTTCGACGGCCTGCGCTGGGACAATTCCGCCAGTTACACCCTGGCGCTGTACGACCAGTTCCCGAACTACGCCGGCATCGGCACCAGCGCCACCGGCAACCGTCTGCCCTACGCCCCGCGCTGGACCTTCCGCACGGCCCCCACCTACACCCTGCCGCTGGCCGTGCCGGGCCAGGCCCAGGTGGGCGTCGACGCCCAGTACCAGACGCTGTCCTACGCCGACGTCGCCAACTCCTGGCAAGTGGCTATCCCGGCGCAATGGAACGTCAACCTGTTCGCCAAATACACGACGGAGGACGAACGCTGGACCTTCTCCGCCACCGTGCGCAACCTGGCCGACCGCCGCCTGCCCCAGGGCGGCAGCTATTCCGCCTCCGCCGCCGGCACGGTCTGGTACTACGTGGAAAGCCCGCCGCGCACCGTGTTCTTCAAGGTGGGGTATAAGCTGTGAGGCGCAGGTCTGCTAAGCTCTCCACCTAGGGCCCACCGGGCCTCAAGCCCACCTTCAGGAAAACTCGATTTCCCCGGCTATGGTCCAACCTCTACGGTTGCTGTCCACCCACCCATTGACGCCACTAGGCGGAGGGACGAGATGAGCGAGACCACCAACCCCGAGGCACCGGCGCGGCTGCGCACCTTTGTCGGCCGGCTGGACGCGATCCTGGACCAGCGCCTGCCAGAGGGCGCGTTGCTGGATCAGGCGCGGGATGCGCTGGCTGAGCTGGTGGCGCAGGACGACTGGCTGCCGGCGGCCTATGCCGAGCCCGACCCGGTGCGCTATCGCCAGTTCCTGCTCTATGCCGATCCCGATGGGCGCTATTCCGTCGTCAGCTTCGTTTGGGGTCCGGGGCAGGAGACGCCGGTGCATGACCACACCGTCTGGGGCCTGGTGGGCATCCTGCGCGGGGCGGAATATTCCCAGCGCTTCGTCGTGGGGTCGCGCGATGAGCTGGTGGCCATCGGCCCCAAGCAGCGCTTGGAGGCTGGGGAGGTGGAGACGCTGTCGCCCCAGGCGGGCGATATCCACCGCGTAACCAACGCCCACCTGGACCGCACCTCCGTCAGCATCCACGTCTATGGCGCCGATATCGGCCAGGTGCGGCGCTGGGTCTACCCGGCGGAGGGACCGCGCAAGCCCTTCATCTCCGGCTACAGCAACGCCGGCGCCACCCCCGCCTTCGCCGTCACCCGCACGCCGGCCCTGGAGCACGCCTGATGTCCTTCGCCCCCTCCGCAGCCGCCGCCGTCCCCCCCGAGGACGTCCGCTTCCATCTGATCGCCCGGCGCGAACTGGCCCTGCTGGACGTGCGGGAGGAGGATCCCTACGCCCAGGCCCATCCGCTGTTCGCCGCCAACCTGCCCCTGTCGCGGCTGGAGCTGGAGGTGCTGGACCGCGTGCCCCGGCGCGATACCGCGATCGTGCTGTATGATGCGGGGGAGGGGCTGGCGGAGCGGGCAGCGGCCACACTGGGGGCCTTGGGCTACACCAACGTCCGCCTGCTGGCCGGCGGCCTGGAAGGCTGGCGTGCCGCCGGCTACGAGATCTTCCGCGACGTGAACGTGCCGTCCAAATCCTTTGGCGAATTGGTGGAGACGGAGGCGCACACGCCCTCGCTCAGCGCGCCGGAGGTCAAGGGCCTGCTGGATGAGCAGGCGGACGTGGTTGTGCTGGACAGCCGGCGGTTTGAGGAATACCGCACCATGAGCATCCCCACCGGCACCAGCGTGCCGGGGGCGGAGCTGGTGCTGCGCGCCCGCACTCTGGCACCCGACCCCAGCACCACCATCATCGTCAATTGCGCCGGCCGCACCCGCAGCCTGATCGGCGCCCAGTCGCTGCGCAACGCCGGGGTGCCCAACCCCGTCTACGCGCTGCGCAACGGCACCATAGGCTGGACCCTGGCCGGCTTTACCCTGGAGCATGGGCAGGAACGCCGCTTCGGTGCGGTGGACAGCGCGGCTCAGGAAGCGGCCCGTACGGCAGCCCGCGCCGTGGCCTATCGCGCTGGTGTGCGCCGCCTGTCTTACACCCAGCTGGAGGCGCTGGAGGAGCCGGGGCGTACCCTCTACCGCTTGGACGTGCGCACGCCGGAGGAGTATCAGGCCGGGCATCTGCCCGGCTTCCGCGGCGCGCCGGGCGGCCAGCTGGTGCAGGAGACGGACCATTCCGCCCCGGTGCGCGGCGCCCGCATCGTGCTGTTCGACACCCTGTCGGTACGCGCGGACATGAGCGCGTCCTGGCTGGCCCAGATGGGGTGGGAGGTGCTGGTGCTGGACGACGTTCCCACGTCCGCCCTGACCGCCACGGGGCCGTGGCGGCCCACTCTGCCGCCGGTGCCGGCTGCGGAGGCCATACCGCCCACTCATCTGGCGCGGCTGCTGGCGGCCAATCTACCGAATGGGGGCGGCGTCACCCTGTTGGATGTGGGCCCCAGTCCGGCCTATCGGCGGGGCCATGTCCCGGGGGCCCGCTTCATCATCCGCGCCCGGCTGGCGGCGGACCTGCCGGCGGCGGCGCGCCAGGGCACCATCGTCGTGACCTCCCTCGACGGCGTCGGCGCCCGCTTCGCCGCCGTTGACATCCAGGCCCTGACGGGCCGGCCGGCATTGGTGCTGGACGGGGGCACGGCCGCATGGACGGCCGCCGGCCTGCAGCTGGAAACCGGGGAGGGCGCCTACCTGTCCGCCCCTGATGATGTCTACCGCCGGCCCTATGAGGGCACTGATAACGCGGTGGAGGCGATGCAGGCCTATCTGGATTGGGAGTACGGCCTGGTGGGCCAACTGCGCCGCGATGGCACCCACGGCTTCTTCGTCATCCCACCCTCGCGTGAGGCCCACGACACCCCTGAATCGCTGTCGCCACATTTGGCCCATGAAGGGCACGGACGCTGACAGCGGGCCGGCGCCGCCCTTCAGCCGCCCGTCTCAGGCGATCGAGACGACGATCTTGCCCTTGGCGCTGCGGTCGGTGATAGCGGTGTGGGCCCCGGCCGCGCTGTCCAGGGTGTAGGTGCGCGGGTCCAGGCGGGGCAGCAGCTTGCCGGCCTCGATCAGGGTGGTGACCTGCGCCAGGATTTCGCCATGGTGGGCGCGGTCCAAGCCGGTCAGCAGCGGCGCCAGGGTGAAGACGCCGGAATAGGTCGCCCCCTTGAAGGACAGGGGCGCCAGGGGATGGCTGCCCCAACCCAATGCACTGACCACGTGGCCGAAGCGGGCCACCGCCTGGAAGGACGCATCCAGCACCGCGCCGCCGTTGGTGTCGTACACCAGTTCGAAGCCTTTGCCGCCCGTCAGCCGGCCCACATAATCCGCCACCGTTTCGGTCGCGTAATCGATGGGCGTGGCCTCGAGGCTGCGCACATATGCGGCATCCTCGGCGCTGGCCGTGGCATAGACCTTGGCCCCCAGGGCGCGACCGATCTGCACCGCCATGTGGCCGACACCGCCAGCGCCGCCCTGGACCAGCAGGGTCTGTCCGGGCCGCACCTTGGCGCGGTCCACCAGCCCTTCCCAGGCCGTAATGGCCACCAGCGGCAGGGCGGCGGCCTCGCGCATCGTCAGGTTGGCCGGCTTCAGCGCCAGCAAATCGGCATCGACCGCGGCGTACTGGGCGAGGGAGCCCTGGAGCCCGCCCACGCCGCCGGTCATGCCGTAAACCTCGTCACCCGGGCGGAAGGTGGTGACGCCGGGGCCCACCGCCTCGACCACGCCGGCCAGGTCCAGGCCCAGGACGGCGGGCAGGGGGTGGCGGGCATGGGCGGCGGCGCCGGCCCGGATCTTGGTGTCCAGCGGATTGACCCCGCTGGCCTGGATGCGGACCAGCACCTGGCCTGGGGCCGGCTGGGGGCGCGCGACGTCGGTGATGCGGAAGGGGCCGTTCTGCGTCTCGACGATCGCGGCCTTCATGGTGGTTGTCATGGCGGTCTGCTCCGGTTCGGGGGCGCCTTCATCGGCGCCAACAAACGTTGCGCCCAACCGCGATGCATGGAAATCTTAAGAAATGTACGAATGTCATGCAGTTTTGTTTGGGTGAGCTTATGCGTGTCCTGGAGTGGAGTGACCTGCCCATCTTCCTGGCCATCGCCCGGGAGGGTACCTTGGGCGCCGCCGCCCGTAAGCTGGGCCAGACGCAGCCGACCATGGGCCGGCGCCTGCGCGCGCTGGAGGAGGCGGTGGGTGCTGCCCTGTTCCAGCGCACCAGCGACGGCTTCGTCCTGACCGATGAGGGACAGGCCATGCTAGGTCCCGCCCTGCGCATGGAGGAGGAGGCGCTGGCCCTGCAGCGCCAGCTGGCCGGCAGCGTCGGCGGGCTGGAGGGCATGTTGCGTGTCTCCTGCTCCGACTGGTTCGGGGTGGCGATGCTTTCCCCCGTGCTGGCCGAATTCGCCGGCATGCATCCGGCCGTGGTGGTGGAATTGCTGACCGACCCGCGCCTCTACAGCCTGCCACGGCGTGAGGCGGATTTGGTCATGCGCATAAAACCGTTTGATGAGCCGGAGGTCATCGCCCGCCGGCTGGTGACCATCCCCTATGGCCTCTATGCCAAGCCCGGCCTGTGCAATCCGGTGGCGGGCGATGGTGCGGGTTGCCGGCTGGTGTTGATGGACACGGCGTTCGGCGGCATGCCCGACGTTGGCTGGGTCACCCGCTTGCTGCCCAAGGCCGCCGTGGTGTCGCGCAGCAACAGCCGCGAGGTCCAGGCCCGACTGTGCGCCCTCGGGGCGGGCCTGGCGGTGCTGCCCCGGCCCTTGGGGGACAGCACGCCCGGCATCGCCCTGGTCGATTTGGGCGAGGCGCCGCCCAGCCGCGACACCTGGATCGGCTATCACCGCGACCTGCGGCGCCTGCCGCGTCTGCGGGCGCTGTTCGACCTCATCGTCCAGCGCCTGGCCAATTGAAGGCCTAAGCCCTGTAACCGCTCAGGGCAGGGCGCTCCAACCCTGCCAGCCGATGGAGAGGCCGACCAGGATGATCAGCGCGCCGGAGGCATAGGGCGCCCGGCGGGCCAATACGGCGAAGGCGGCCCCCCAGCGGCGGGAGGCATGGCGCATGCCCAGCGCCGCCACGACGCCCGCGCTGACCATGGTCAGGGCAAGGCCGATGCTGAAGCATAGCACCAGCGCCACGCCGAGGCTGACCTGCTTCAACTGCAGGCACAGCAACAGCACGGTGATGGCGGCGGGGCAGGGGATCAGCCCGCCCGTCAGGCCGAACAGCACGATTTGGCCCGTGGTCACCGTCCGGTTGGCGAAGCGCCGCTGGATGTCGGCGGCATGTGCCAGCTCATGCGCGTCCAGATAGCCGGCGACGCCCAGATCCAGCCCGCCTGCCGTGTGGCGATGGTCGTGAGCGTGGTGGGCGTGATGATCATGGTCGTGCCCGTGATCATGCCCGTGATGATGGTCATGGTGGTGATCATGTCCGTGGCCCTGATGGTGGCCTGCTTCCTCCAGTTGGGCGCGCCGGGTGCGCCACAGCATCCATAGGGCGACGGCGATGATCAGGATGGATGACGCGATCTGGAAATAGGGTTCCGTCGTCTCGGCGTTCCAGCTGCGGCCGAAATGCAGGCCGGCCAGGGCCACGGCCCAGACCACCAGGGTGTGGGACAAGGTGGCGGACAAGCCCAGCAGCACCGCCTGGGAGACGGTGCCTCGGATGGCGATGATGAAGGCCGCCATCATGGTCTTGGAATGCCCAGGCTCCAGCCCATGCAGCGCGCCCAGAAGGATGGCGCTGGGAATAAATAGCCAGGCGTTGCCGGCCCCCTGCTGCAGCAGGTCGGAAAGCGGCGTCATGGGCGGGTGCCGAGGCGATGGGCATGCGTCATGGTGGGCTAAACCTATCCCCCCCGAGGGGATATGGCAAGTCCTCGGCTTGGTGCCGGGAACACCCGCCCGGCCTGGGCGTTGAGGCAGTGAGCCCAGCCCCAGTCCCTTCCCCCAGCCCTTACCCCGCGGATGCTGCCCAGGGATGCCGGTGCGGGGGACGGGCCACATGTCAACCCAGGCGAAGGAGTATGCGATGCGGATCCAGGAAATCATGTCCACCAACGTGAAGCTGGCGACGCCGGACCAGAAGCTGCGCGAGGCCGCGCGGCTGATGTCCGAATGCGACATCGGCGCCATCCCCGTCGGCCAGGGCGATCGCCTGGTCGGCATGATCACCGACCGCGACATCACCATCCGCGGCGTCGCCGAGGGGCGCGGCCCCGACGCCACGGTGGGCGAGGTCATGACCCCGCAGTGTGCTACTGCTACGAGGACGAGGATGTGGAGCAGGTCTGCCACAACATGGTGAACGTGCAGATGCGCCGCCTGCCCGTACTGAACCGGGAAAAGCGCCTGGTCGGCATTGTCGCGCTTGGCGACCTGGCGCTGCGCGCGAGCGCCACCGCCGGTCGGGCCTTGAGCGGTATCTCCCAGCGGGACTGACATCATGGATCGCGACCTGGCCGGTCTCGCGGCCAGTGCCGCTGACTGCCGCCGGTGCGACCTTTACCGCGACGCCACCCAGGTGGTGTTCGGCGAAGGGCCGGTGGACGCCCGCCTGGTGCTGGTGGGCGAACAGCCTGGCGATCAAGAAGACAAGGCCGGCCGTCCCTTCGTCGGTCCAGCGGGACGTGTACTGGACGAGGCGCTGGCGGCGGCCGGCCTGGAGCGGGACGACCTTTTCGTCACCAACGCCGTCAAGCATTTCAAGCATGAGATGCGCGGCAAGCGCCGCATGCATCAGCGCCCCAACCAGGGGGAGGTGGAGGCCTGCCGCTGGTGGCTGGGTCGTGAGGTGGCGCTAGTCCAGCCCGCCGTCATCGTGGCCTTGGGCGCCACCGCGGCCCGGTCACTGATGGGCCGAACCGTCGCCCTGGTGCGTGAGGGGGGCAAGCCCCTGGCCTGGGCCGACGGCCGGCCTGGCATCGCGACATACCACCCCTCCGCCGTGCTGCGAGCCTGGGATGATGCCGCCCGCGCCCGCACCTATGACGCCCTGGTGGCGGCCCTGCGGCAGGCGCGGGGCATGGTGGGAGCCCAAGACAGTAAAAATGGAATAAAGGCCGGAATTTAAGCGGGGCTTGAGCTTGTCTATATTCGGAGCTTGAGCTTATCTATATTTGAAAATGCAGTAAATCTGGGAAAAATCTGGAACCGAGACGGGGTTGGCAGTCTTTAACAGGTATCCAGCGCATGAACCGCGTTGGACGTCTTGGCGCCAACGAATGGACGCCAGGGCTGATATCCCGAAGCAGAATGGAGTGATCCAATGGCTTCCAACACCTCGAACCGCGGCTTCGCGTCCATGGACGACGACAAGCAACGCGAGATCGCCGCCAAGGGCGGCTCCAGCGTTCCGGATGAGAAGCGCAGCTTCTCCCAGGATCATGAGTTGGCCGCCGAGGCGGGCCGCAAGGGTGGCCAAGCCTCCGGCGGCAATTTCGCCCATGATCGGGAACGTGCCTCCGAGGCGGGCCGCAAGGGCGGTCAGCACTAGAGACACCTGCATGCCTGTTCATGAGTGATCGTTCGTGAGTGAGGGGCCGGGCCTACGGGTCCGGCCCCGTCTTTTCCGCCGCACAGGCCTGTCCATTCGACCATAAGGAACCGCCCCATGAAGGCCGTCGTCTTCCACGATATCGGCGACATCCGGCTGGAAGAAGTGCCGGAGCCCCGTATCCAGGACCCCACCGATGCCATCATCCGCATCACCGCCTCCGCCATCTGCGGTACCGACCTGCACATGGTCAGGGGCACGTTCGCGGGCATGCGTCCGGGCACCATCCTGGGGCATGAGGCGGTGGGCGTGGTGGAGGAGTTGGGGCCGTTGGTGCGGAACTTTGATGTCGGCGACCGGGTGGTGGTCGTCTCCACCATCGCCTGCGGGTCCTGCGCCTACTGCCGCGCCGGTTATTTCGCCCAATGCGACGTGGCAAACCCTGGCGGCAAGCGGGCGGGCACGGCCTTTTTCGGCGGCCCCGGACCATCGGGCCCCTTCCACGGGCTGCAGGCGGAAAAGGCCCGCATCCCATATGCCCATGTCGGCATGATCAAGCTGCCGGACGAGGTCAGCGACGACCAGGCCATCCTCATCTCTGACATCTTCCCCACCGGCTGGTTCGGCGCCGACATCGCGGAAATCGAGGACGGCGACACGGTGGCCGTCCTGGGCTGTGGCCCGGTGGGGCAGTTCGCCATCGCCTCGGCCAAGCTGATGAACGCCGGTCGGGTGATTGCCGTGGACCGGCGGGAGGACAGGCTGGCCATGGCACGGCGGCAGGGCGCGGAATGCGTGAACTTCGAGAGCGAGGATCCGGTCCAGACCATTCTGGACCTGACCGGCGGCATCGGTGTGGACCGCGTCATAGACGCAGTAGGCGTGGATGCGGAACATGCGCACGATGGGCCGGTTGCGTCGGCTGCGCGCGACCAGGCGGACCAGAACTTGGCGGATGTGGAGAAGGTGGCGCCCGTGCGGCATCCCAAGGACGGCAACTGGCATCCGGGCGATGCGCCGTCCCAGGCGCTGCAGTGGGCGGTGGAGGCGGTGGCCAAGGCGGGCACCATCGCCATCATTGGTGTTTATCCACCGGCCATGGACCGCTTCCCCATCGGCCAAGCCATGAACAAGAATCTGACCGTCAACATGGGCAACTGCAATCATCGCCGCTATGTCCCGCACCTGGTGGAACTGGTGCGCACGGGCGCCATCGACCCCAGCGCCGTCCTGACGCATGTCGAGCCTATGACCGGGGTTATTGAGGCCTATCGGGCGTTCGACCAGCGGCGAAGCGGCTGGGTCAAGGTGGAGTTAGAGCCGGTCAAGTGAGCGATGTGATAATCAATTCAAGAGATCGTCAAACTATAAGCGAAGCTGCGGCTTAACTATATTTATAATTGCGGCTATTTTTAAATAACGACTGGAACCTCTATAGGCATTCGCGCTTATATGCGGGCGCCGTGAAGAAAAAGCATCCGGCCGATGGGCAGGACCGGGCGCGGCGCATCGCTGACATAAGAGAGGATGTCATGACCAAGGACAGCAACACCCGCGGCCGCGGCTTCGCTGCCATGGATGAGGGCAAGCAGCGGGATATCGCTAGCAAGGGCGGCTCCAGCGTGCCGAACGAAAAGCGCAGTTTCTCGCAGGATTCCGGATTGGCAGCGGCCGCCGGCCGCAAGGGGGGGCGGAACGTTCCCGACGAGAAGCGCAGCTTTTCTCAAAACCGAAGCCTGGCGGCCGAAGCGGGCCGCAAAGGCGGCCAGGCCTCTGGCGGAAACTTCGCCAATGATCCCGCACGCGCGGCCCAGGCGGGGCGCAAGGGTGGCGCCAGCCACGCCCATCGCTGACGGAAGCTGAGCGGTCGTTGGATATCGGCCACGCCGACGGATCTGCCGTCGGCGTGGCCGTCAGTCCCTCTGGAACCCCGCGCCGCACCGCGCAGTTCACTTTCCCCCAGCCGCATGGCCGAATGGTAGGAGCATATCCATGGACGACGCCATCCCCCCACAGCAGCAGAACCACCAGCCGGGCCATGAGCGTGAGATGACGCCGGCCCCGGATTATACCCCGCGCTTTCCCGGCGCCGGCCGGCTGGCGGACAAGGTGGCGCTCATCACCGGCGGTGACAGCGGCATCGGCCGCGCCGTGGCCGTCCTCATGGCCCGCGAGGGGGCCGATGTCGCCATCGTTTACCTGGATGAGCATGAGGATGCGGCCGACACCGTGACGCTGATCGAGGCCGAGGGCAGGCGCGGCCTGGCCATCGCCGGCGACGTGGGATCGGAATCCTTCTGCAAGGAGGCGGTGGACAAGGTGGTGGCCACCTTCGGCAAGCTGGACATCCTCGTGAACAACGCCGCGGAGCAGCACACGGCCGAGGGCCTGGGCGACCTGACGGCGCAGCAGCTGGAGCGCACCTTCCGCACCAATGTCTTCGGTTACTTCTTCATGTCCAAGATGGCGCTGCAGCACATGCAGCGTGGCGGCGCCATCGTCAACACCACCTCCGTCACCGCCTACAAGGGCAGCCCGCACCTGCTGGACTATTCGGCCACCCGTGGCGCCGTGCTGGCCTTCACCCGGTCCCTGTCACAGTTGCTGGTGGAGGCTGGCATCCGTGTCAACGCGGTCGCGCCCGGCCCCATCTGGACTCCGCTCATCCCCGCCTCCTACGACGCGGACAAGGTGGCGGAACATGGCAAGAACACGCCCATGGGCCGTCCCGGCCAGCCGAATGAGGTCGCCTCCTGCCACGTCTTCCTGGCCAGCGATGAGGCCTCCTACATGACGGGGCAGGTCATGCACCCTAACGGCGGCACGGTCGTGAACTCTTAAGCCAGCCTACGGGCGCGCTGGAGACGCGCTGGGGAGGGGACGGATTGCCCCCCGGTTAATCCAAGGAAAGCGGGTGGCTGGCATGGATGAGATATGGCATGCGCTGGCGATGGCATTCGCCATGGGCTGGCAAATGCTGTGGGCGCTGATCCTTGGCTTCTTCCTGTCCGGCGCCATCCAGGCCGTGGTGTCGCATCGGGAGATGGGCCGGCTGTTACCAGACGATCGCGCCCGCAGCATCGCCGTCGCCACTGGCCTGGGCGCCGCCTCGTCCTCCTGCTCCTACGCCGCCGTCGCCGTGGCCCGGACCATTTTCCGCAAGGGCGGCGATTTCACCGCCGCCATGGCTTTCCAGTTCGCCTCCACCAACCTCGTGCTGGAACTGGGCATCATCCTGGCGGTGCTGATGGGCTGGCGGTTCACCGCGGCGGAGTTCGTTGGTGGCCCCCTCATGATCCTGATACTGGTCGTGCTGTTCCGCTTGCTGCTTTCCCGCGGCCTGGTGCAGGCCGCCAAGGCGCAGGCCGAGAAAGGCGTTGCCGGCCGCATGGAGGGGCATGCGTCCATGGACATGGCGGTGACGGAAGGTGGGGGTGTCCTGCGCCGCCTGGTTTCCGCCCCCGGGTTCACGGCCACCAGCCATTACTTCGTCATGGACTGGGTATCGCTTTGGCCGGACATTGTCATCGGCCTGCTCATCGCCGGCGCCTTGGGGGCCTGGGTGCCGAAATCCTTCTGGGAGGGCTTTTTCCTGGCCGGCCACCCGCTGCTGGCCAAATTGATCGGGCCCTTGGTCGGCCCCCTCGTCGCCATCATCGCCTTCGTCTGTTCCGTGGGCAATGTGCCGCTGGCGGCCGTGCTATGGAACGCCGGCGCCAGCTTTGGCGGTGTGATCGCCTTCATTTTCGCCGACCTCATCGTGCTGCCCATCCTGGACATCTACCGCCGCTATTACGGCCTGAAAATGGCGGCCTTCCTGCTGGTCACCTTCTACGTCGCCATGGTGGGCTCAGCCTTGGCCGTGGAGTTCCTGTTTCAGGCGCTGGACCTGGTGCCGGAGCAGCGGACGGCCCAAGTCGTCGCCACCGGCATCAGCTGGAATTACACCACCGTCTTGAACATTGTCTTTTTGGGGCTGGCGGTGGTCCTGGTTTGGCGCTTCATGCGCACGGGCGGGCCGGGGATGATCCGCGCCATGGATGGACCCTCGCCGCACGCCCATCCTGGTGCCCGAGCATCGCATCCACCAAGTGGATGAGGACGCACGGCACATCCAGGGGGCCGGCCAGCACCCCGGCCATGTCACCGCCGCCCCGATTGCCCAAGTTTTTACGGCTTATGGGTGCACTCTTCCTGCCCACCCTCCGGTCCGATGGCGCGCTGCAGCATCACAGTGTCGGTCCATTTCCCAAAGCGGAAGGCCACTGCTGCCAGGTAACCGACCTGGCGGAAGCCGCAGGCCTCATGCAATCGCAGTGAGGCGACGTTGGAACTGTCGACATAGCCGATCATCTGGCGGAAGCCGGCGGCGGCGCATTCCTGGATCAGGGCGGGCAGCAGCGCCCGGCCGATGCCGCGATGCAGGCGGTCGGGATGAATGTAGATCGAATGCTTGACCGTGAACCGGTAGGCGGGGCGCTTGCGGAACAGCACGGCGTAGGCGTAGCCGACCACGACGCCATCGATGGTGGCGACCAGATGGGGCAGCTTGTGCTTGCGCATGTTCTTGCGCCGCGCCTTCAGGTCCTCGATGTCGAACGGTGTCGGTACGAAGGTGCCGAGGTTACCGACGCCATGCCCGATGTGATGCCGGTAGATGTCGAGCATGGCCGGCACGTCCTCGTCATTCGAGTGCCGCAGGACGATGGGCGACGGCAGCGTCCCCAGCGTGGACGAGGCCCCAGGCGTGGACGAGGCCAGGTCCTGGCTGGCGCCAGGATCCTGGTTCATGCTGGGAATGGGCCCGGGAAAGGGCATGGAAGAGTCGGTCATGGCGGACATTCCGGCACGCTCACTCCTGCATCACATAGGTATAAAACCGCATCGACCCATCCGGCTCGATCTTGCGATAGAGCCCCTGCACCTCGTTCTCGAAGCCGGGGAACAGGTTGGCGCTCTGCTCGAACATCTTGAGATAGTCCAGCATGGGCTTGGCCCGCGCGTCCAGGCGCTCGCCCGGGACGATGGTGGCGATGCCCGGCGGATAGACCAGGAACAGGGTGGTGGCGATGCGGCCGTCGATCTCGCTCAGGGGCAGGTAGTCGACCTTGTTGCGCACCAGGCTGCGCGCCGCCTCATGGGGGGGCACCACCATTTCCGGCAGGTGCTCGGGCGCGAACTGCTTCTGCTGCAGTGCGCTGACGTTGATGTCGCGATAGAAGGCGTGCATTTGGGCGCACAGGTCGCGCAGGCGCACGCCCCGGTACCGCTGCGGCCAGCGGGTGACGAAGCGGGGCATGACGTCGTCCAGCAGGGCGTTGTCGTCATGCAGACGCTTGAACGCCGCCAGCGCACTCAGCAGGGTGCCGGCTTTGCTGGACTCCACGCCGGGCGTCAGCAGGAACAGCAGGGAGTTGAGGTCGTTCTTCTCCGGGACGACGCGGTTCTCGCGCAGGTATTGGGCCACCACCGGGGCCGGGATGCCATGGTCGCTGTAGGTGCCCGTCCGCCGGTCGAACCCCGGCGTCAGGATGATCAGCTTGTTGGGGTCGGTCATGGCCAACCCCTCGGTCACATGGCTGAAGCCATGCCAGGTCTCGCCAGGCGAGAAGGACCAGTACCGCGCGTTGGTGGCCAGTTCGTCGGTGCTCAGGCTTTCCCAGGGCACTTCGTGAGCCGTCTCCTCGGGGCCGGAGCCCGGGGGCGAGACGACGTCGGGAATGAAGGGCTCGAAGAACCAGCGGCGCGCGGGATCGGTTTCCTTCTGTTCGTACTCGCGGCGCAGGGCCCGCAGCTTCTTGCGCAGCTCGATGCCCAGCCGGACGGTGTCATCCCAGAGGATGGTGCCGGAGCGCCCCTTCATCATCTGCGCACCCACGTCCAGCGAGGCGAACAGGGGATAGAAGGGGGAGGTCGAGGCGTGCTGCAGGAAACTTTCGTTGAAGCGGCGATGCTCCACCCGGCGCTTCTGGCCCTTGATGTGCCGGTCGCGGACATGAATCTGCGAGGCCTGGGAGAAGCTGGCCAACTGCTTGTGTGTCGACTGCGTGGCGATGATGCCGGGCGCGTCCTCACCCAAATCCTTCAGCCCCATGGCGAAGCGACCGGCATAGAGGGGGTGGAACTTCATGAAGCCGGCCCAGGCCTCATCGAACAGGATGTATTCGCACAGGTGGCCGATCCGGTTCAGGATCATCTCCGCACTGTAGATGGTGCCGTCGTAGGTGCATTGCTCGATGACGGCGACGCGGAAGGGGCGGGGCTTTTTCCACGCCTCGGGATCGCTCACGTGCGGGTTCAGCCGGATCTTCTCCCGGATCGCCGCCTCGTCCAGCGCCTGGCTCTGGATGGGCCCGATCATGCCGTAGCAGTTGCGGTCCGTTTCCAGGTAGATGGGAATGCCGCCGCTGATCAGCAGGGCGCCGTGGTGGGCGGCCTTGTGGTTGTTGCGGTCGAACAGGACCAGGTCACCCTCCGCCACCAGGGCGCCCAGCACCACCTTGTTGGAGGAGGAGGTGCCGTTCAGCACGAAATAGGTCTTCTCCGCCCCGAAGATGGCGGCGGCCTCCTTCTGGGCCCTCAGGGCGGGGCCTTCGTGCGTCAGCAGGTCGCCCAACTCGATGACCGAATTGTCCAGGTCGTCGCGGAACACCGCCTCGCCCAGATGCTCCACGAAAATCTGCCCAATGGGGCTGCGGCTGTAGAAGATGCCGCCGTTGTGCCCCGGGCAGGTCCACAGCTGGTTGCCCTCCTCGGCGTAATCCACCAGCGCGCCGAAGAAAGGCGTCTTCAGCGTGTCGGCATATTTCTTGAGGCGGCTGATCAGGTTGCGGGCAATGAACTCCGGCGTTTCCTCCGACAGGAAGATGTAGCCGTCGATGAAGTCCAGCACCTCCACCGGGATGTCCTCCAGGCGCTTGCGACGGACCAGGATGACGATGGGCATGTCCAGGCCGCGGCGGCGCATCAGGTTGATCAGGGCCGCCGTCTTGCCCTCCAGCCCACGCTTGCCCCAGTCCACCACCATGCAGCCGATGGCGGCGTCGGTCTGGACGGCGATCTCCGCGTCCTCGACCCGCCGCGCCTTGACCACCTCAATGCCGTCGTCCTCGATGGCCGCGATGATTTTCTGAAGCCGCATGCCTTCCAGGTCATCGGCGTCAAAGCCGGGGGCGCAAAGAAGAACAGTGAAACGCTTAAAGAAATCCATTGCCAAGCCATCCTTTGTTCAAAGCACGCTGTCGGATCATTTAATGACAATTACGTGACGGTCTCGCCCCCTACCTTTGGACCGCACCGCAGTATTATCTTAAGCCACAGCGTTTCGCTTAATACAAACACTACCGCATGGCGACCAGGATCAAAGCCATCCGCTCTCGCGGCGGAGTGTTTGTTGCGTCCGTAAGGTCCGCCATCTCGGGCTTTGTCACCAAACTGCAAACGCTTCCAGGTAACCGTTTGGGGACCAGGAGGACGACACATGAACGAACACGACAAGACCGAGATCCGCAGCTGGCTGGACATCGAGCTCGAAGACGATATGGACGAGGAGCTTGAGCAGGCCGTTGACGATGTGCGCATCCCGCCCGAACTGCGCGCCCTGATGGAAAGGCGCCAGAAGAGCACCCTCGACCGTCACACCTATTTCCGCGAGCTGCTGCGTCTTCAGAGCGAGCTGGTGAAGCTGCAGGACTGGGTGCGTTTCAAAGGCCTCAAGATGGTGATCCTGTTCGAAGGCCGCGATAGCGCCGGGAAGGGGGGCGCCATCAAGCGCATCACCCAGCGTGTCAATCCGCGCAGCTGCCGGGTGGTGGCGTTGCCGGCGCCGTCCGACCGCGAGAAGACCCAATGGTATTTCCAACGGTACGTCCCGCACCTGCCGGCCGCCGGTGAGATCGTGCTGTTCGATCGCAGCTGGTACAACCGCGCCGGTGTCGAGCGCGTCATGGGCTTCGCCACAGATACCGAGGTCGAGGACTTCTTCCGCGACGTGCCGGAGTTCGAGCGCATGCTGGTGCGCTCTGGCATCATCCTGGTGAAGTACTGGTTCTCCATCACCGATGAGGAACAGCAGTTGCGCTTCCTCATGCGCATCCACGACCCCATCAAGCAATGGAAGCTGTCGCCCATGGACCTGCAGTCCCGCGTGCGGTGGGAACAGTATACCATGGCTAAGGAGGACATGTTCGCGCGCACCAGCATTCCCGAGGCGCCCTGGCACATCGTGGAAGGTAACGACAAGAAGCGCGCCCGTCTCAACCTCATCTCTCACCTGCTTTCGGTCGTTCCGTATGAGGAGGTCCCGCATGAGCCCGTGACGTTGCCGGACCGGGTGTTCAATCCGAACTACGAGCGGCACACGCTGCCGGCCGAACTGTACGTGCCGCAGCGCTACTGATCGGGGTCCCCTGACCGGAAAGCGGAGACCTGGCCGGGGACCTTGCCCCAGCCAGGCCGTTCTGGCCGTCCAACCGGTATCCGGCCAGGTTCGACAGTAAATCCCTTGAGCGGTGGGCCCTTCAACGCGCCTTCGTCTTGGCGGTACTGAATAATTCCGATAGGCGCGGAACCCCCGCCAAGCTGGATTCTTATATGCCCATGCCGTCATTGACACGGCGGCTTGGCCTCGGCAGTGCCCGGATCGCTGACTGCCTGATCCGGGTTGCCGATGGTGGCTCCGCGATCTCTCCAAACTGCTCTTGGGACAGGCCACGCTGGACCGCCAGCGTGGCCTTTTTTGTATGGCCGTCAGGGCTGACGACGTGGTGAAAAGTAATTAAATGATAACGAAGCGAAAGCGTCGCAATAAAATTGTTTCGAAATCAAATATTTATTCGGATTTCTCATGAAATGAGGGGCGTTGACCGATAAAAATTCACCCTATGCGGAAAAAATGAAGGATCGATTTCCGTCCGGGGGCGTTGTTTGACGGACCGGGCATGGCAGTCACCTGCCCGGCCTATCGGATAAGCCAGGAGGAAATTCATGGCACGAGAACAATACGAGGATCCGCGCCGCCAGTCCCGGGCTCCCCAGGGTGGACGCCGGGATTACAACGATTATGAGGACGATCGCCGCCATGCCCGTGGCCGCGACGATGACGACGATGATGGCTACCGGTCCGGTGGCGGCAGCCGGCGTGGCCATTCCGAAGACGTCGGCCAGGGCGGTTATTTCGGCGATCCGCGCGGCCATTCCGAGATTGGGCGCCGGGGCGGCGAGGTCCGCCATGAGCGGGCGATGCGCGCCCGTCGTGATGAGGAAGGCCATGCGGAGGACGAGGGCCAAGGCGGCTACTTCGGCGATCCGGAAGGGCATTCAGAAATCGGCCGCCGGGGCGGCCAGGTTCGCCACGAACGGGCCATGCGCGCCCGCCGGGACGAATACGGCCACGCGGAGGACGAGGGCCAGGGCGGCTACTTCGGCGATCCGGAAGGGCATTCGGAGATCGGCCGCCGGGGCGGCCAGGTTCGCCACGAACGGGCTATGCGCGCCCGGCGTGACGAATACGGCCACGCGGAGGACGAGGGCCAGGGCGGCTACTTCGGTGATCCGGAAGGGCATTCGGAAATCGGCCGCCGGGGTGGTCAGGTTCGCCATGAACGGGCCGTGCGCGCCCGCCGGGATGAATACGGCCACGCGGAGGACGAGGGCCAGGGCGGCTACTTCGGCGATCCCGAAGGCCACGCCGAGATCGGCCGCCGGGGCGGCCAGGTCCGCCACGAACGGGCGGTGCGCGCCCGGCGTGACGAATACGGCCATGCTGAGGACGAGGGCCAGGGCGGTTACTTCGGCGATCCCGAAGGGCACGCGGAGATCGGCCGCCGGGGCGGCCAGGTCCGTCACGAACGGGCGATGCGGGCCCGTCGTGATGAGGAAGGCCATGCGGAGGATGAGGGCCAGGGCGGTTACTTCGGCGATCCCGAAGGCCATGCGGAGATCGGCCGCCGGGGCGGCCAGGTCCGCCACGAACGGGCGATGCGGGCCCGGCGTGACGAGGAAGGCCACGCCGAAGACGAGGGCCAGGGCGGCTACTTCGGCGACCCGGAAGGGCACGCGGAGATCGGCCGCCGGGGCGGCCAGGTTCGCCATGAACGGGCCCAGCACGCCCGGCGCGACGAGCGCGGCCACGCCGAGGATGAGGGGCAGGGCGGCTATTTCGGTGATCCCGAGGAGCACGCCGAAATAGGCCGCCGCGGCGGGCAGAGCCGCCGGGCCAGCAGCCGGGATGATGAGGACGACGCCCCCGAGCGCAAGACGCGCTCCCGCTCCTCCAGCAGCCGGTCCTCTTCCTCCTCTTCATCGGAAGATGAGGACAAGCCGAAGACGACCCGCCGTCGCAGTAACGTGCATTGATCCTTGAAGGACGGGGCGTTCGCGCCCCGTCCTCCCCTTGGGAAGGGAGAGCAGACATGACGCGAGGACTGGGCGGTCACTCGCCCGCCAATGTGGCCCATTTTCTGAAGGGCATCGATTTTCCGGCCGACAAGCAGGCGCTGATCCGCAAGGCCAAGGAGAATGGCGCGGAGGGTGAGGTGCTGGAGATGCTGGAGGCCATGCCGGACGCCGATTATGAAACGGCGGCCGACGTGATGAAGGGGTATGGTGAGGCGGACGACGGCACCTTCGGATCGCGGCGCAGGCACTGATGGCCTGATGGCATTTACCTGAGCGGGGTGGGCGGATACCGGCGGGGTGTCCGCCCTTCTTATTTCAGGAATATCAATGCGCGAGCCAACCGCTCAGCAGTTCGTCGGTGGTCAGGGTAATGACCTGCTGGGCGAAACGGGTGCGGTACAGTGTCAGCACGGCATCATGCGACGTGTCGACTGAGCTGCAGACGGCATCGGTCACCACGCAGACGGGATAGCCGAGGTCGATGGCATCCAGCACCGTGGCTAGGACGCAGACATCGGTCTCGCATCCGGTGACAACCAGACCATCGGCCCCCCGCTGGCGCAGCAGGGACGCAAGCGTGCTGCGGATGAAGGCGGAATAGACCGGCTTGTCCACCACGGCGGCCGGCGGGCATAGCCGGGCCAGGGGCGCCAGCAACTCCAGGGCGTCGGGGGGGAGATGGTCCCGGGTGGCGTGACGCCAGCGTTCGTAATAAGGACGCCAGGTTCCGGGCATGGTTTCCGGCGTCCGTGGCGGGATGAAGCGGGTGAAAACGGTGCGCGTGGGAAAGCGTTCAGCGATGGCGGCCACCATCGGCAGGATGCGGGGCAGCCAGGGGGTAGGCCAGGGGCCAGCGGGATGTTCCGGTGAGAACAGCCGCTGCATGTCCAGGCAGAGGTGTACGGTGGCTGGCGTCGGCATCCAGTTCATGGCGGCGCTTCCCGATCACATTGGCGACAACGGGCGTGGGCAATGAACCATGTAACGCGGCCCCGCGCCCCTTGAACTCGGCGGGTCGCCAATTGTTCACCGTGACGCGACCGGTTCAGGACGGCCATGCTGAAGCGGCCCTGGCCGGGCCGCGGACCTATGCGCCCAAAGATCGGAGTCGCCGGCGGCGGCCCGACTGCAACCGGCATAATATAAACTAAAGGTTATAATAGACGGTCTTGACCGGGTTTCGGGAGCGGAGGCCAGCTGGTGCATTAGGATAGCTTGTCCCGTTGAGCGGGGTGGCTGTCGGACCGCGGCGCACCCTTGGCCCCGGGGGAAAACGTTTAAAAAGTGGTAAAGGCTTCGCGCAAATGGTCGTCGCATATTGCGGCATTTTTCTCACATTTCGCTACTGCGTACGCAAGGGGTACCGCCAAGTAGCTGGGCCTCACCCATTATTTTATAAGTTGTTATTAAATGTGACGAAATCATACACGAGGAAATGGTTAATCAACATTAACAAATGGGCTTCTTCGCCTTCCCCGATAGTTTAAGCCTCTGAAGATGCAATTGACATGAATTGCCCGACTATCCCAAAAGGTGGTGGCGCGCCTGTCCCCTTTGGATAGGTCAGGAACTTGGGGGCACGGGGCTCCGGGTTCCGGCGCGGAAGAAGGGTTGGGGTGGCAAGAAACGGATTTGGGTGTCGGGCGATGTTCCCCGGCGATACCCCAAAGCCGCCATTTTTGTCTCTCAGCCCGGCGATGGTGCAAACCAGTGGTTGGGAGACAGGTGGCATGGCGAAGCAGGCGGTTACGCGCGGTCAGGGCACGAAGAAGACGCAGCAGGCTTTCCTCCTGGGCGCATCGGCGCTGGCCATCGGCGTGGGCTTGGCCGCACCGAAGTCCGCCTGGGCCAGTGCCTGCGGCAGCTTCTCCACCAATTCCACCATCGGCTCGGCGGCGCACTGCACGGCGTTCACTTGGACGGGCACGGTGGGCACCGTCATCAACAACGGCACGCTGGTCGGCAACAACACCGGCACTTCCAGCAATTACACCGGCTTCAGCATCCAGGGCGGCAAGACCCTGACGGCCTTCATCAACAACAACCTGATCGGCGGCACCGGGACGACAGGCGGAATCGCCGCCATCGTCCTGACGGGCACCCCCACCTACACGACGACCAGCGGCACCATCAGCTACGGCATCAGCGCCTACACCACCATCGGCACCTTCGTGAACAACGCCGCCGGTGTGATCCAGTCGGATGGCGGCTACGGCGCCATCCGGATGATGAATGGCGTGAAGGTCGGCGGCTTCACCAACGCCGGCACCATTCTGGCCAACGGCAACAGCGCCTTGAACCTGACCGGCGTCAGCATCGGCACGCTGACCAACAGCGGCTACATCTACAGCTCCGTGGGCGGCGCCATCGACGTCGACGTCATCACGACAATCAGCACCGTCGGCACCATCATCAACAGCGGCATGTTGAGGGGCAACAGCGGCGGCACCGGTGCCGTGAACGTGTTCGGCGTGGTGGGCTCGGTCAACAACACCGGCACCATCCTCAACGATTCCGGCCCGGGCGTGGAGGTGCGGAACTACGGTGGCTTCGGTCCCACCGCCATCTTCCACAGCCATGTCGGCCAGGACGGTACCCTCAGCACCCTGACCAATTCGGGTCTGATCAGCGGCACCACCGGTGTTTCCATCGGTGCCGGCGGTTCCATCGTCAACCTGACCAACACCAGCATCGGCACCATCCAGGGCGGCATCGTCATTTCCAAGACCAGCGGCAACGCGTCGGTCACACATAACGGCTATTTGGGCACCCTGGCCAACAATGGCGTCATCATCGGCAGCATCGCCACCGGCGGTCTGATCGGCACCCTGATCAACACCGGCACCATCAGCGCCACGGGCAACGCCATCAGCATCGGCACCTCGGGTACTATCGCTGGGCTGAACAACAGCGGCGTGATCAACGGCAACATCGTTAACAATTCCGCCAACACCTTCAGCATCACCGGCGGGACGGGCACGGTCCTCGGCACCTTCACCGGTGCATCGGGCAAGGGCTCGATCATCAACACGCTGAGCAACATCGTAATCACCGGCGGCAACCTGTTTCTGAACGACAATATCAACGTCGGCAGCGGAACGCTGATCAGCCAGGGCACCAACCTGACCATCGCCGCCGGTTCCACCATCACCGGCAATTATTACAACACCCTCTCGAGCAACACCCTGACCACCAGCGGCCTGACGGTCACGGGCCGTGTGACGCTGATCACCGGCACCATCGTCCCGTCCTTCAGCAGTGCGGGAAATTACATCGTCGGCACGGCCGCCAGCCTGATCTATTCGCCCACCGGCATTTCCAACCTCGGCTCGGCCTTCGCCGCCGTGCAGGCCCCCACCGGCGCCCATTTCTCCAACATCGGCGCCAGCGGCACGACGCTGATCTATTACAACCCGCTAATGGATTATGTCGGTGGCGCCCAGGCCTCGGTAAGCGTGGGCAGCACCGTGCTGAACGGCGTCTCCACCATCTATCCGACGGCACTGTACATCGCCAGCACCGGCTCCCTGGGCACGCTGACCAACAGCGGCACGATCCGGGGCAACATCGTCAACTTGAGCGCCAACGACCTGTCCATCCGCGGCGGCACGCTGACCACCATCGGCACGCTGACTGGCTATTCCGGCTCCATCGGCACCATCACCAACACCACCAGCAACGTCGTCCTGGTCTCCGGCAACCTGCGGATCAACGACGTCATCAACGTCGGCACCAACACCCTGGTCAACAACGGCGCCAACGTTACCTTCGGCACGCTGGGTACCATTAGCCTCACCGGCAATTTCGCCCAGACGTCAACCTTGGGCACCCTGTCGCTGGGCACCAACCTGCTGTCCATCTCTGGCGCCGCCAGCATCGCCGGCACGGTGCTGAGCAACTTCACCACCACCGTCAACCACACGGTGGGTGAGGCCATCACCCTGATCTCGGCCGACGGCGGTCTCAACCTCAGCTACGGCACCCTGACCGGCGTGGTCAGTTCCTCCGGCACCGGCATCAACGTGACCGGCACCACGGTCGGCAACTACCTGCTGGCCATGGTGCAAAACTATTACATCGCCGGCACCTACGGCACGATCACCAACACCGGCACGCTGACGGCGGCTTCGGCCGTCTATGTCGCGTCCACCGGCACGCTGGGCGCCGTATCCAACACCGGTGTCATCCAGGGCAGCATCGTCAACAACAGCGTCCGCGACCTGACCCTGCTGGGCGGCAGCGCCGGCACCTTCGGCACCTTCACCGGCCTCACCGGCACGCTGCCGGGCAGCATTGTCAACACCGCCAGCAACGTGACGCTGTCGGGCAACGTCGCGCTCAACGACCATGTCAATGTCACCGGCCACACCCTGGTCAACAATGGCGGCAGCCTGTACCTGGGCTCCATCATCAGCGTCACCGGCAACTACAGCCAGACGGGCGGCACCTTGGCGGAGCTTTCGGCCATCAACGGCGGTGAACTGATCGTCAGTGGCGCGGCCGTGGTCAGCGGCGTCAACTACACGGTCGTGGGCGCCACCGGTGCCTATCACTATCTGCAGGGTCCGGCGGGGGCCACGCCCATCATCGCCGGCGGTGTCGGCTCCAGCTACACCAGCATTACCTACGACAGCGGCGT
>NZ_VITV01000020.1 GCF_007828035.1 Nitrospirillum amazonense
CCAGAACTCAGGGATCGCTTCGCCGTCGCGCCGTTCGTTGTCGCCCGCCGCGTCGGTGAACGGGGTTATAGTGACCTCACCCACGCCCTGTCTACTGCTTTTTTCGCCTGACCCTCACTTTTTTCGAAACGCGGCGTAGCCCCTATTCGAAAACCAGCCCAAAGCCCGCAGGCGGCCAGGAGAAGCAATGGCTTAGGCCAGACCCAGCTGGCGCAGCTCCGCCAATATATGGGGCGGCAGGTCCTGCCCGCCGCCGCCCGCCTGGTCCAGATCGGGCGGCGCGTCCTCCGGCTTCAGGTAGCGCCACCCCTGGAAGGGGCGCTTGGGCTGGGGCACGGTTTCCACCAGTTCGGTATCCAGCAGCATGCGGCAGACCTCATCCCCCTCGGGCGAGCGCATGAGATCGAAACCGACGAAACGGGCGCGGCAGCACAGGATGCCCTTCACCACCCAATAGAGGGAGCCGCCGTCCAGCAGCTCCGCCGTGCGCGTGGGCATGCGGCGGGTATAGGTGGGAACCACCCGGTGACCGTGCCAGTCCATCTGGTTGCGGTTGCGCCAGTCGCGCATGTCGGCAAGGTCGGGGGCGCCCACGGCAAGGCGCAGCATATGAAGGGGCATGATCTCAACAAGGCCGGTGTCTATCGGGGGGTTGAGACTACGAGCTTAAGCCTGGGGGTCAAGGCGGCCCGTCACAGGGACGCCATGGTAAAACCCAATCAGCGGCATGAGCCTTGTCATGCCGCTGTAGTCCGGGACTGTGGGCGCCGGAGATTTCCGGGGAGCGCCAGCGGACTGGAAAGCGAGGAAGCCAAGCGGCGGGATGGCCGCGCCCGGCATTTGAGGGAATAAGATCAAGCCCCGACCGAGGCGTTCATGGCGCGGCACTTGGCCTCGAAGCCATCGGAGATGAATTCCGGGCGCTTGAACATGCCCTTCAGCCACGCGGCCAGCAGGCACAGCTCTTCGAGTTTCAGCACCTCATCCAGGGTGCCCTGAGGGAAGCGGATGGCGAAGCTGTCGGCGACGGTGTCCAGCACCTCTTCCACCTGCTCGATGCTGAGACCGCAGTCGGTCTCCAGCACGGCGGTGCGGGTCAGGATTTTCTCGTCGACGCCGTAGTCGTCGCGGATCAGCTTCACGATCCAACGGAATAGGTGCATCCAGTTGGTGACGCCCTCGATCGACCGGCTCACGGCATCCCGCCCCTCAAGTTAGGTCCGCGCTGAGGTGGCCCCGGAAGCGATGTGCTCCCGCCCCACACGGCTGTCAGGTCCCACCCCTATCAGAGAAGCGTTAAGACTTTTTTGACGTCGGCACCAGTGATGTTTCTTCCGTGATAACGGCCGCGCCCTGGCCCAAACCCGGTTGTCAGCGGTCGGGCGGCCGGCGGCTGCTGGAATAGCTGAAGATGGCGTTGAATCCGAACAACAGCAGCAGCATGCCGACGATGACCTCGGCCGCCACGATCAGGCGGATGAAGCTGCCCACCGGCACGATATCGCCATAGCCCACGGTCGACAGGGTCACGACGGAGAAGTAAAGGCTCTCCGCAAATCCGATCTTCTGCGGCGCGCCGCCGATCATGAACTGGCTGACGGGGGAGAAGCGGTCCACCACCGTGTAGAGGGCGGCGAAGACGATCACCAGCAGGGAGTAGAAGGTGAAGAAGGCGAAGGCCGGCTCCGCCAGGCCGGCCACCTGCTCGAAAAACTCCTCGAACAGCAGGCCCGTCTCCAGCAGGAGCACCACCACATCGTAGCTGACCAGCAGCACGATGAAGGCGATGAAGCCCATGGCGGCAAAGAAGGCGTCGCGCACCACGGGCTGGGGCGTTTCAGGGGTCAGCAGGAAGGTGGCCGCGCCCACCAAACCCAGCGGCACCACCCAGCCGAAAGCGCGGCCGAAGCGGCGCAGGTCACGCCGCCTGGCGTTGCCCTCCGGCCGCGCCTGGACGATGGCGCGAATGCCTTGGCGCCGAATCACCACGCCGGCCAGGAACGCGGCCAGTGGCAGGACGAAGCCCAGCCCCAGCAAGCCGGGCGGCAACTGTGAGAAGTGCGCCTCGACGAAGAACTCGAAGATGATGGCGTAGATGCCGACGAAGTTTGCCAAGCCGATGGTGAAGAAGCGGCTGCCGGGGAACAGCAGGTGGCAGGTGCCCACCACCACGACCACAGCCCCCAAGAGCGCCAGCATCAGGCCCGGATCCGCCCCCTGGATGGTAAGCGAGATCAAGGCCAGCAGGCCCACCGTCAGGACGATGGGCGTCACCAGGGTGCGCTTGCGCCGCCGCCGGGGAGCAACGGGGCGGGGGGTGGTCGCGGTCATCACCAGCCGCCCTGCGCCAGCCAGCGTTCCACCTGCACCAGGCGGTCCGCCCCCCAGAACCCCTCCCCATCCACGAAGATGAAGGGGGAGCCGAAGACGCCCCGGGCCATGGCGGCGTCGGTGGCGGCGCGCAGCGCGTCCTTCACCGCCGGCTCCTGCAGGCCGGCCTTGAGGCTATCCGCATCCATGCCGATGCCGGTGGCGACATCCGCCACCGCGTCCACCCCAGAAATGTCCCGCCCCTCCTGCCAGTGGGCGCGGTACAGCGCCTTCGCCAAGCTCCGCGCCAGGCCAACATCCCGGGCGGCCGCCCAGTAATAGGCGCGGGAGGACGCCACGGCATTGATCGGCATCACCTGTGGCCACACCAGCGGCAGGCCGTAATAGCGGGCGGAGCGCATCACGTCATGCCGCAGGTAATCACCCTGCAAGGGGCGCAGCACCGTTGCCGTGACGCCCGTGCTCTTGAACACCGCCCCCAGCAGGATGGGATGCCAGGCGACGGCGCGGCCATGGCGGGCCGCTAGTTCATCAATCGCCATGGCGGCGAAATAGCCGTAGGGCGAGGCGAAGTCGAAATAGAAGTCCAAGGGCTGCGCTGCCATCACAGGTCCCCTCCCCCAATGTTATTCGGGCGGCCGCACCCCTCGGCACGGCCGCCCGCCAGTATGCCCACTCGCCGGATCAGGTCCAGCGTGGATGGGTGTCAGTTGAGACGTTCGACGGCCACGGCCGTGGCTTCGCCGCCGCCGATGCACAAGGACGCCACGCCCCGGGTCTGGCCGTAGCGCTGTAGTGCCGCCAGCAGGGTCACCAGGATCCGCGCGCCGGAAGCGCCGATGGGGTGGCCCAGGGCGCAGGCGCCGCCATGGACGTTGACCTTCTCGTGGGGAATGTCGAATTCCCGCATCGCGGCCATGGGCACCACGGCGAAGGCCTCGTTGATCTCGAACAGGTCGACATCGCGGGCGGACCAGCCGGTCTTGGCGAACAGAGTCTCGATGGCGCCGATGGGGGCGGTGGTGAACCAGTTGGGCGCGCGGGCGTGGCTGGCATGGCCGACGATGCGGGCCAGCGGCGTGAGGCCGCGCTTCTCCGCCACACTGGCGCGGGTCAGCACCAGGGCGGCGGCACCGTCGCTGATGCTGGCACTGCTGGCCGCCGTCACCGTGCCGTCCTTACGGAACGGGGTCTTCAGCGTGGGGATCTTCTCCGGCTTGCCCTTCAGCGGCTGCTCATCCCGGCTGATGACGACATCGCCGGCCTTGCCCTTCACCGTGACGCCCACCGTCTCGCCGTCGAACCAGCCGCCTTCCACCGCAGCCTTGGCCCGGCGCAGGCTTTCGATGGCGTAGGCGTCCTGCATCTCGCGGGTGAACTGGTAGTGGCTGGCCGTGTCCTCCGCGAACGTGCCCATGGCGCGGCCGCGGTCGTAGGCGTCCTCCAGCCCGTCCAGCGCCATGTGGTCATAGATGGTGGCGTGGCCGTAGCGATAGCCGCCGCGGGCGCGATCCAGCAGATAGGGGGCGTTGGACATGCTTTCCATGCCACCGGCCAACGCGATATCGACGCTGCCCGCCACCAGCAGGTCATGGGCCACCATGGCCGCCTTCATGCCGCTGCCGCACATCTTGTTCAGGGTGCTGCACGGCACGGACTGCGGCAGGCCGGCTGCCAGCGCCGCCTGGCGGCCAGGCGCCTGGCCCTGGCCGGCCTGCAGCACGCAGCCCATCACCACCTCATCGATGGCGTCGGGCGCCAGGCCCGCGCGCTCCACCGCCGCCTTCACGGCAGCAGCACCCAGCTGGGCGGCCGGCAGGCTGGACAGGTCGCCCATCATGCCGCCCATGGCGGTGCGGGCGGCGCTGACGATGACAATCGGATCACTCGACATGGTTCATCTCTCCCGTTTGATTCTGTGAGGTGCCCAAGGCGCCGTCCACCTGGACGCGCCAGGCACGGCGGACGAAATCCAGGCCCTCCGGCTCACCCAGCAGGCGGCAGGTCATGGTCTGGGCGAAGGCGATACCCACCATCTGGAACGCGAACAGGGTGCAGTCGAGGCCGGGGCGGAAATGCCCCGCCGCCACCGCCATGGCGGCCCCCTGCCGGATGAAGGCGCGCAAGCGGCGCTGGGCGCCGGCTATCTCATCCCGCAGCGGTCCCGGCCGGTCGTCCAGTTCCAGGCTGGCCGCCTGGATGGGACAGCCGCCCGGAAAGGGGGGTGACCGGTTCCAGGCCCACCAGCCCTCGGCAAAAGCCTCCAGCCGCGGCAGGCCGCGCGGCAGGTCCAGCACCGGCCGGATGACATGGGTGGTGAAGCAGGCCTGGGCCTCCTGCAACACCGCCACCTGCAGCTGTTCCTTGGACCCGAAATGGGCGAACAGCCCGCTTTTCGACAGACCGGTACGCTCCGCCAACAGGCCGATGGTGAGACCTGACAGTCCATCCGTACTCATGAGGCTCAAGGCCTCACCCAGGATGGCGGCGCGCGTGCGGACACCCTTGCTCATGAGCGAAAAATAAACGAACGATCGTGCTATTGTCAAGGCAAGGGCCCTGCGCCGAAAAGCGAAGACCCGTCCCGGATCGCTCCGGGACGGGTCTTCACCGCTGTCAGCCAGGGGGTGCCCCGGAGGGCCAGGATCAGGCGTCCTCGCCCGCCTCATGCATCTGGGCATCGACCACGGCCAGGGCCGACATGTTGACGATGCCACGCACGGTGACCGAGGGGGTGAGGATGTGCACCGGCTGGGCGGCGCCCAGCAGCACAGGTCCCACCGGCTGTCCCTCGCCCAGGGTCTTCAGCAGGTTGAAGGCGATGTTGGCGGCATCGCGGCTGGGCATGATCAGAAGATTGGCCATGCCCTTCAGGCGGCTGTTGGGGAACACCCGATTGCGGATGTCTTCGGAAATGGCGCTGTCGGCATGCATCTCGCCCTCAACCTCCAGCGTCGGGCACTGCTGCTCGATCTTGGCCAGGGCGGCCCGCATGGTCAGGGCCGAGGCGTCGCCGTGGCTGCCGAAGTTGGAGTGCGACAGCAGAGCCACCTTGGGCACCACGCCGAAGCGCCGCACCTCCTCCGCCGCCAGGGCCGTCATGGCGGCGATCTGATCGGCCGTGGGTTCCGGCGTCACATAGGCGTCGGCCAGGAAGAAGGTCCCCTTGGGCAGGATCAGCACCGACAGGGCGGCGGGAATGGTGGTGCCCGGCTTCAGCCCGATGACGTCCAGCACATGCTTCAGGTGCCAATCATAGAGGCCGACTGTGCCGCCGATCATGGCGTCGGCGTCGCCCTTGCGCACCATCATCAGGCCGATGACGGTGGTGTTGTTGCGCACCACCTGGCGGGCGCGGTCCGGGCTGACGCCCCGGCGCTCCATGATGGCGTGATAGCTCTGCCAGTAGTCGGCATAGCGCGGATCGTTCTGCGGGTCGACCAGCTCGACATCGCGGTCCAACTGGATGCGCAGGCCCAGCTTCTCGATACGGCGCGCCACCACCTCGCGCCGGCCGATGAGGATGGGCTTGGCCAGGCCGTCATCCACCACGAACTGCACGGCGCGCAGCACCCGCTCCTCCTCGCCCTCGCAATAGACCAGGCGCTTGGGCGCCTGCTTGGCGCGGGAGAACACCGGCTTCATCAGCAGGCCGGAGCGGAAGACGAACTGCGACAGCCGCTCGCGGTAGGCGTCGAAATCGGTGATGGGGCGGGTAGCCACACCGCTGTCCATGGCCGCCTTGGCCACCGCCGGCGCGATCTCCAGGATCAGGCGCGGGTCGAAGGGCTTGGGGATGATGTTGTCGGGGCCGAAACCGGCCTGCTGGTCGCCATAGGCGGCGGCCACCACATCATGTTGTTCCGCCATGGCCAGGCGGGCGATGGCCTCCACCGCGGCGATCTTCATCGCCTCGTTGATCTGGGTGGCGCCCACGTCCAAGGCACCGCGGAAGATGAAGGGGAAGCAGAGGACGTTGTTGACCTGGTTGGGGTAATCGGAGCGCCCGGTGGCGATGATGGCGTCAGGCTGCGCCTCGCGCGCCTCTTCCGGCATGATTTCCGGGGTGGGGTTGGCCAGCGCCAGGATGACCGGCTGGCCCGCCATCTTGGACACCATGGGCTTGGTCAGCACGCGCGGGGCGGACAGGCCCAGGAAGATATCGGCCCCGTCGATGATGTCGTCCAGCGTGCGGGCGTTGGTCTTCTTGGCGTAGCGGGCCTTGCGCGGGTCCATCAGCTCGGTGCGGCCGTCATAGACCACGCCCTTGATGTCGCTGACCCAGATGTTGTCCACGGGCATGCCCATGTCGACCAGCAGGTCCAGGCAGGCCAGCGCGGCGGCGCCGGCGCCGCTGGCCACCAGCTTGACCTCATCGATCTTGCGGCCGCGCAGCTTCAGCGCGTTGGTGATGGCGGCGGCGACGATGATGGCGGTGCCGTGCTGGTCGTCATGGAAGACCGGGATCTTCATGCGCTCGCGCAGCTTGCTTTCCACGTAGAAGCATTCCGGCGCCTTGATGTCCTCAAGGTTGATGCCGCCGAAGGTCGGCTCCAGTGCGGCGATGACCTCGACCAGCTTGTCGGGATCCTTCTGGTCGATCTCGATGTCGAAGACGTCGATGCCGGCGAACTTCTTGAACAGGACGCCCTTGCCCTCCATCACCGGCTTGGCGGCCAGCGGACCGATGTCGCCCAGGCCCAGCACGGCGGTGCCGTTGGTGATGACGGCCACCAGGTTGCCGCGCGAGGTCATCTGGCTGGCCTCGGCCGGGTCGGCCACGATGGCCTCGCAGGCGAAGGCCACGCCGGGCGAATAGGCCAGGGCCAGATCGCGCTGTGTCGCCAGGGGCTTGGTCGGCGTGACGGCGATCTTACCCGGCGTCGGCAGCCGGTGATAGTCAAGGGCGGCTTCGCGAAACTCGTCGGACATGGGGCCGGTCTCTTCTGCGGGGGACTGGGTCGCGAGCGGCGTCACGGTGCGCCGATGCTTCCACGGGCGTCGTAAACCGTTCGGTCTGCTTTCTGCTTAAGGCGGGGGGGCCGGCATTGTCCAGAGGCCATGGGCACTATGGTGCCATTCGACGTCGGCGCGCCCACCTGCCATGCGCGGAACCGGCGGCAAGCGGCCATCCGGAAACGCGAAAGGCCGACCCCAAGGGGGCCGGCCTTTCAGGTGATGGTGCGGTCAAGAAGACTCGAACTTCCACGGGTTGCCCCACAGCGACCTCAACGCTGCGCGTCTACCAATTCCGCCATGACCGCATCATGTCAGAACCTCGTCGGCAAGGGCTTGCCAACGGGTGAACGGGGGAATAGCAAATCGCCGATCCCATAGCAAGCCCTCGTGTGGCCCCATCGGGATCGGGACACACTATATAAAGGCGTGACCCTGAAAAGACCCCGGCGCCGCACCCGCCGGAGCCGCCTTAGCACGACAGGTAAGCAACCGCGATGTCCCTGCCCCTGACCGAAACCGACGCCCGTCCCGTCTCTCCTCCCTTGGCCGGCCCTGAATGGCGCATCAGCGACCAGCCGGTGCCCTACCCCGAGGCGGTGGCCGCCATGGAGGAGCGCGTGGCCGCCATTCGCGCCGGCACGGCGCCCGAACTGGTGTGGCTGCTGGAACACCCGTCGCTGTACACCGCCGGCACCAGCGCCAAGGCGGAGGATCTGCTGGACCATGGCCGCTTCCCCGTGTTCCAGACCGGACGCGGCGGGCAGTACACCTACCACGGTCCCGGCCAGCGCGTGGCTTATGTCATGCTGGACCTGGTGAGGCGCGGGCCCGACGTGCACCGCTATGTCACCAATCTGGAGGAATGGATCATCCGCACCCTGGCCCTGTTCAACATCAAGGGCGAGCGGCGCTGCGGCCGGGTGGGCATCTGGGTGGACAAGCAGCCCTATGGCGGGCTGCCGGGGCAGGAGGACAAGATCGGCGCCATCGGCGTGCGCGTGCGCCGCGGGGTCACCTTCCACGGCATTTCCCTGAATGTGGATCCGGATCTCAGCCACTTCGGCGGCATCGTGCCCTGCGGCATCACCCAGTTCGGCGTCACCTCCATGCACGCCCTGGGGAACCTGGTCAGCCTGCACGAGGTGGACGCGGCGATGCGCGACGCCTGGAACGGCGTGTTCGAGACCCCCGGCCCGGCTGTGGAGGCGTGTACCCGGTAACAGGCGCCCCGACTACCTATTTAGGGCTTAAACCTGCGATAGTTGGACCTCCGCCCCGCTGCCACGCATAATTGAAGCAGTATGGCAACGGCGGGGGACGCCATGGAAACCGCGATCGCTTCTGGGCCTGTCGCAACGGCCAATCGGCACACTTTCTATGTGGCCATGGCTGCCGTCTTCCTGGCCATCGCCTTTGGCGGGTTCACCCCGACCTATTGGCGGCCGGTGCTCAGCGGCACCTTCCACCGGCCGGCCATCGTCCATATCCACGGCTTCGTCCTGTTTTCCTGGTGCTTGTTCTATTTCGCGCAGACGCTGCTGGCGGCGCGGGGCCGGACACCCGACCACCGGAGCTGGGGCTTGGCCGGCATCGCCCTGTTCAGCGTGATGATCTGCACCATCCTGGCCAGCCAAGTCGCCGTGCTGAACCTGTACGCCCAGCTGGGGTACGGCGACGCGGCCAAGCGCTTCGCCGCCGTCTCGCTGACGGCGCTGCCCCTGTTCATCGCCGTCTTCGTGCTGGCCATCGTGATGGCTCGACGACCGGAGGTGCACAAGCGGCTCATGATTCTGCTCATGGCCCTGCTGATGCAGCCGGCCATCGCCCGCGTTTTCGTGGCCCTTCTGGCACCGCCCGGGGCGGCGGCGGAGGGCCCGCCCCCGCCGCCGTTCGTGGCAATCCCGCCCGGCCTGGTTGCCGACCTGCTGCTGGTCGTGGCCCTGGTTCATGACTGGCGGACGCGGGGACGGCCTCATCCCGTCTATGCCTATGGCTTGCCGCTGGCCATCCTGAACCAAGTGGCCATGGTGCCTATCGCCGGCAGCGCCACCTGGATGACCCTCATGGATGGTTATACGAAGCTGTTCGGATAAGTGCCGCCCGGGGGCACGGGGTTAGTCCCGGGGTCAGTTCCTGGCCTTCAGCAGGTCGCGGATTTCCTCCAGCAGCACCTCCTGCCGGGGCGGGGCGGAAACCGCCTTGGTGCGGAAGCGGTTGACTTGCTTCACCAGCAGGAACACGGCGCCGGCGACGATGAAGAAGCGGATGACGACGTTGATGAAGACGCCATAGTTGACGGTGGCGGCACCCGCGTCCTGCGCCGCCTTCAGGTTGGCGTAATGCTCCCCGTTCAAGGCCAGGAAATAGCTGGAGAAGTCGATGCCGCCCATGAGATAGCCGATGGGGGGCATGATCAGGTCATTGACCAGCGAATTGACGATGCCGGTGAAGGCGGCACCGACGATGATGCCGACAGCCAGGTCGATGACGTTGCCCCGGCTGATGAACGACTTGAATTCTTCCCACATCCTCGCGTCCCCTTTATTCGCGCGGTCCCGGTTGCGCGGGCCGCTTCATGGGTTGGTGGATGCAGTATGCAGACAGCGGGCCGCCAGGGTCACTACCCACAGGATGTAGGCGGCCCCCGCGAAAGCCCGATCAAGGAAAGGGCCGGTCCCGTCGCTGGGCCGGCCCCTGCCATGAAGCGATATCTCCGACCCTCAGGC
This sequence comes from Nitrospirillum amazonense, assembly GCF_007828035.1. GTDB lineage: Bacteria > Pseudomonadota > Alphaproteobacteria > Azospirillales > Azospirillaceae > Nitrospirillum > Nitrospirillum amazonense. The sequence continues at coordinate 10,017 of NZ_VITV01000020.1, forward strand.
CCCGCCCTTAGGGCAGGACGTACAGGCCGCGCTGGCCTTCCATGGGCTTGAACCTGTCGGTGATGCCCAAGACGGTTTCGGCGCCGCCCAGGTACAACACGCCGTCGGGCGGCATCTGCTTGGCGATGGCCTCCAGCACCTTGGTCTTGGTCGGCTGGTCGAAGTAGATCAGCACGTTGCGGCAGAACACCACGTCGAACTGGCCCAGGGGCGACAGGTCGGTCAGCAGGTTGTATTCGCGGAAGGTGGCCATCTGCCGGATCTGCGGCGACAGCTGCCATTTGTCGCCGGTCTGCTTGAAATACTTCACCAGCATGGTGATGGGCAGGCCGCGCTGCACCTCGAACTGGGTGTAGATGCCGGCGCGCGACTTCTCCACCATCTCCGACGACAGGTCGGTGCCCACGATCTCGATGCGCCAGCCGTTCAGGCGGACGCTGTCCTCCGACAGCATCATGGCCAGTGAGTAGGCCTCCTGCCCGCTGGAGCAGGCGGCCGACCAGATGCGGATGGATTTCTTGGCGGCCCGGCTTTCCAGCAGGGCCGGCAGAACCACCTGCTTGAACTGGTCGAAGGGCTTCTGGTCGCGGAAGAAGGACGACTCGTTGGTCGTCATCGCCTCCGTGATGTCCTTCAGCAGGTTTTCGTCCTTGCGGGCGCGAACCGTGGCCGCCAGCTCATCCAGCGTTTTCAGGTTCCACTTCCGCGCTACGGGCATGAGGCGCGATTCCAGCAGGTAGGCCTTGTCCTTGGTCAGGACCAAGCCCGAACGCTGCTTCAGCATCGTGCAGAACATGTCGAAGTCTTCGACCTTCATGCCGCCGTCCTCAGTGCGATCTTGCGGATAAACGGACCGATCTCCTTCAAGGGCAGGATGGAACTGCACAAGCCCGCCATTGCCACGGCGCCCGGCATGCCCCACACCACGCTGCTGGCCTCGTCCTGGCCAACAACCATACCCCCGGCCTGGACCACCTGGTCGCAGCCGCCGCGACCGTCATGCCCCATGCCGGTGAGGATGACCGCCAACACCTTACGCCCATAAATCTTAACAATACTGCGCAACATCGGATCGACCGCCGGCCGGCAGAAATTTTCCGGCGGATCCTTAGTCAATTGCGCGGTGGTCACGCCGTTGCGCGACACCAGCAGTAAGTGGTTGTCGCCCGGCGCCACATAGGCGCGGCCACCGACGATGGGTTCCCCGTCCTTGGCCTCCGCGCACTCGATCCCGCACTGGCGGGTGATGTGCTCGGCCAGGATGGTCGTGAAGGTCGCCGGCATATGCTGGGTGATCACGATGGGCTGCTGCAGCCCGCCACGGAAATTGGCCATCACCTCGAACAGGGCCTGCGGCCCGCCGGTGGAACTGCCGATGGCGATGATGTCCGGCCGGATGTCGGGCGCCGGCCGCAGCACCACCGGGCCGTGGTCCAGCAAGCGGCTGCGGATGGGTGACGGTGCCGCGGGCGCCGCGGTGCCGGCGGGAGCCGCCGCCGGCGCGGCGCCGGGAATGGGTGCCACGACGGGGCGTGGAGCCAGCGGCCGTGAGGGCGCGCCCTTGGACGGATCGGCCCGGCGAGCGGCCTCGCCCAGCGCCTGGACCTTACTGACCAGCTCCGCCTTGAAGCTTTCCGCGCCCGTCAGCTCCCGCGTCGAGGACGGCTTGGTGACATAGTCTGAGGCACCAGCGCGCAGGGCCCGCAGCGAGATGTCGGCGTTCTTGGCCGTCAGGGTCGAGGCCATGATGACCTTGACCGCCGGATCGGCGGCGATCAGCTGCGGCAGGGCCGTCAGGCCATCCATCACCGGCATCTCGATGTCCAGGACGATGACGTCCAGGGTCTGACGCTGCAGGGTGTTGATGGCCATCTGGCCGTTGGCCACGGAAGCGACGACACGGATGGTGCCGTCACCCTCAAGGGTACGCGTCAGCAAGCCACGGATGACCGCCGAATCGTCCACGACCATGACCCGGTACGGCTCGGTCGTGGAGGCCGCCGAAGACGCGGCCTGAGGTCGTCCGGGGATATCGTTCATGATCTTATGGTTCCCGGGCGTCAGAGAAGCCCGACCTGCTGGAACTTGGTTTGGATGATCTCGCTGTCGAAGGGCTTCATGATGTACTCGTTGGCCCCGGCCGACAGCGCCTCCTGGATGTGGGCCAGATCGTTCTCGGTGGTGCAGAACACCACCTTGGGCGTCTGGCCCCCCGACATCTTGCGCAGACGCCGCAGGAACTCGATGCCGGTCATGACCGGCATGTTCCAGTCCAGCAGGATGGCGTCCGGCATGGACGCCGCGCACGCTTCCATCGCCTGCTTGCCATCCTCGGCTTCTGAACAGGTGAAGTTCAGCTCTTCCAGGATCTTGCGCGCGACCTTGCGGACGACGCGGCTGTCATCGACGACCAGGCAGGACTTCATGCAAAGGACCTCGGTTGCTAAGCGCTCGAAAGCACCGGTGGGTTAAGCCAGGCTCAGGCGGCTTCGGTATTAGCGAAATTCAACAACCGCGACACGTCAAGCACAACGAGAAGATTTTCCCGCAGACGATAAATACCCGTGGACACTTCGCGCCAACGCGCGTCCATCGTGGCGGGCTGGCGCTCGAAGTCATCCGAGGTCAGGCTCAACACTTCACCGACGCTATCGACCATCAGGGAGTAAAGCTCTCCCTTGTGATCCACGACGATGCTCATGCCGGGCTTGTCCGCCGCCCGCGGCGGCAGGCCCAGGCGCAGGCGCACGTCGATGGCGGTGACGATGCGGCCGCGCAGGTTCAACGAACCGGCAACCTCCGGCGGCGCCAGGGGGATGCGGGTGATGCGTTGGGGACCCAGCACGTCCTGCACCTGCAGGACCGGGATGCCGAACACCTGGTCGGCGATGGTCATGGTGACGAAGTCTTCGTTCTTGACGACCGCGACTTCGGTGCTGGCGGTGCGCTTGGCGGGCAGGTTCGTACTCATGCGGCACCCTTGGTCTCGGAGATGGTCTGCTGCAGCGTGAAGAGAAGCGCGTCGCGGTCGAACTTCGCCACATAGTCGGTGAAGCCGGCCTGGCGACCGCGGTCAAGGTCGCGCGGGGTGGCGTGGCTGGACAGGGCCACCAGCGGCACGTTCTGCCAGCGGCTGTTGCCACGGACGGCCTGGGCGAACTCAAGCCCGCTCATGCCCGGCATCTCGATGTCACTAACGATGACGTCGAAGTCCTCGCCCGATTCACAGAGGCCCAGGGCCTCATCCGCGCTCTGCACCGCCGTGACGTCGTAACCCGACACGGTCAGCAGCGGGGTCAGCAGATTGCGGAAGAAGGGGCTGTCGTCGACCAGCAGCACCTTGTGCAGGCGCTCGTCCTCGAAACGGTCGGTGGCGTTGCCGAACCAGTCGCGGAAGGCCTGGGTCAGGTAGAAGCCGGCGTCGATGACGTCCGTCGCCTTGTCGGCGATGATGGCGCTGCCCATGAAGCCGGCGCGTTCCGTGCCCAGTTCCACCTGCAGGCGGTCTTCGACGATGTCGATGATCTCGTCCACCACAAGGCCCATCGAGCGGTCGCCGTCGGCGAATACCAGCACCGGCTGGCGCTTGTCGCGCTGGACCTGCCAGGACGGGTCGATGGGCACCAGCGGCATCAGCTTGCCACGGTACTGCACCACCGGCTGGCCGTTGGAGGCCTCGACCTGGTTGAGGTCGATGTCTTCCAGGCGGGCCACCAGCGACAGCGGGACGGCCTTGGGCGCGCCGTCGCCGGCGCGGAACAGCAGCAGGGCCATGCGGTCGTCCTGACGGGTGGACTGCTTCGCCTCCGCGGCGGCGGCGGCGGTGTCGTGCATGCCCCCCGCGATCTCACCGGAGAAGCTGGCGATGCCGTTGGGGTCCAGGATCATGATGACGGAGCCGTCACCCAGGATGGTGTTGCCCGAGAACAGCTCGATATGGCGCAGGATGGGGGCCACCGGCTTGACCACGATTTCTTCCGTGTCGAAGACGCGGTCGACGATGATGCCGAAGGTGTAGTTGCCGACCTGGGCCACCACGATGAAGGTCTCGCGGTTGTCCTGGTCGCCGTCGCCCAGCTTCAGCAGCCGTTCCAGGCTGACCAGCGGCAGCAGACGGTTGCGCAAGCGCAGGACCGGCGTGCCATTGATGCGCTCGATCTTGTGCTCGCTGTCGTTGGCGGCGCGCACCAGCTCGATCACGCTGATCTGCGGGATGGCGAAGCGCTCGCCGCCGCATTCGACGACCAGGGCCGAGACGATGGCCAGGGTCAGCGGGATCTTGATGGTGAAGGTGGTGCCGCGGCCCTCGACGGACTTCAGCTCGATGGTGCCGCCGATCTTCTCGATGTTGGTCTTCACCACGTCCATGCCGACGCCGCGGCCGGAAACGCTGGTGACCTTGGCGGCGGTGGAGAAGCCGGCCTTGAAGATGAACTGCTGGATCTGCTGGTCGGACATGCCGGCCAGCTCGGCCTCGGTGGCCAGGCCGTTCTGCAGGATCTTGCGCTTGATGGCCTCGATCGCCAGGCCCTTACCATCATCGGAGATCTCGATGATGATGTGGCCGCCCTCATGGAAGGCGTTCAGCGTGACGCGGCCGGTCTCGGGCTTGCCCTTGGCTACGCGCTCCGCCGGCAGCTCCAGGCCGTGGTCGGCAGAGTTGCGGACCATGTGGGTCAGCGGGTCCTTGATCAGCTCCAGCACCTGACGGTCCAGTTCCGTCTCGGCACCCAGCATCTGCAGGTCGATCTTCTTGTGCAGTTCGTGCGCCAGGTCGCGCACCAGGCGCGGCAGCTTGGCCCAGGCGTTGCCGATGGGCTGCATGCGCGTCTTCATGACGCCTTCCTGCAGCTCCGACGTCACGTGGTTCAGGCGCTGCAGCGGGACCGCGAATTCGCTTTCCTTCTGGCTGCGCAGGATCTGCAGCAACTGGTTGCGGGTCAGCACCAGCTCGGAAACCATGGTCATCAGGTTTTCGAGCAGATCGACGTTGACGCGGATGGTCTGGTTGGCCAGGGACGACTCGCCATCACCACCACCGGCGGCGGCGGGGGGCGGCGGGGGCGCTGCCTGGGGGGCGGCCGGGGCCGGGGCCGGCGGGGCGGCCTCCGCCACGGGCGCCACTTCGCGGGTGGTGGCGGCCGCCGGCACCGACGGCGCGGCGGCCACGGGGGCCGGCGGCGGCGGGGCCACGGGTTCCGGCACGGGTTCGGGCGCCGGCGGGGTCGGTGCGGCGGCGGCAGGGGCGGCCGCGGCGGGCGCCTCCCGGCCTTCCGCCAGCGCGTTCAGGCGGTTGATCAGATCTTCGTCGTTGCCGGCCGGCTCGGCCTCGGTCTTTTCCAGAACCAGCAGGATCGACTTGATGGCGTCCAGGGATTCCAGGATCAGCGTGACCGCGTAGGGGCTGACGTTAAGCTCGCCATCGCGGAAGCGGCCCAGCACGTTCTCCGACGCGTGGGCCACCGCCTCCAGCCGCGGCAGGCCGAGGAAGCCGCACGTGCCCTTGATGGTGTGTACCAGCCGGAAGATGTTGCTCAGCAGGCTGGGATCATTCGGGTTCTGCTCAAGCCGCACCAACTCAACGTCCAAGACCGCGATATTTTCATTGGTCTCGGTCAGAAATTCGCTCAGCAGATCATCCATGGTCCACGTCCCGTTGCCATGCGCGTATCGAAGCCGTCCCGACGGGCGGCCCCGTTTGGAATAAGGTTTAAGCCCCCAACCCCGCCCCACATCAAAACACCCGGCCAAACCCCTTCGGCCGTGATGGGTGTCCTAATAGTGACAGGGGGCGCCACTCCCTACACCCATCTTTTCCAGAAAGACGATTAAGAACACGTTACTCCTGCGAGATTGATGGCGTGCCCCGTGCGACAAGACAAGCGATAAACGCGTTAAGGTTCGCTATCGGCGTGAAACGGCACCCGGCCCCCGTCAGCCGGCCCGTCTCTCCAGCCAGAAACGCAATGCTTCCGCACCTTTGGCCTCGGTGACGATGCGCCAGCCGCACTGTTCGGCGAAGCGGCCGGTGACATAGGCCTGCACGCTGCGCGGGGTCAGGTCCGCTTGCGCCACGGCCCCGTCCAGTGCCTCGCGCACCTCGTCGCGCAGGCTGACGGTGCGCCCCTCGGCCGACACCGAGAGCGCCGCGCCGCCTGCCCCGGAGGCGACGGTCACCACCCCGCCGTGAGGCATGGCCTCCTCCGCCAGCAAACCCAGGTTCAGCGCCAGTTTCAGCACGCCGTCGTCAGATCCGGGCATGACGTCGGCAGGCCAGTCCAGGCGCGTGCGCCCACCCCGAAACCAGGCGCCCAGCACCGTCCGCGCCTCGGCCGCGGTGAAGGCGCTGCTGTTTCCGGCCGCCCCGTACGCCAGGCGGAACAGGCGCAGGCGCCGAGCCGCCTGGTCCGCGCTGTCCGCGATCAGGGACATGGCCTCGTCGGCCATGGATTGTCCCATCTCCTCAATAAGTTCGACGCCATTGCCGATGGCGCCCACCGGGCTGATCAAATCGTGGCAAAGGCGGGAGCAGAGCAGCTCGACAACGTGCAGTTCCAGGGAGACCGTCATTCGTATGGGCCTTGTTTTGGGGCCTTGTCCGGGCGGCGTGGCGGTTCATAGTGGGCACGGCGCAGCATAGTGGACGTCCGGCCGGATGGCAGGGGTTTAGCGAAGCGCCCGCCCAAGAACAAACGGATAAGGGCAAAAGGATAGGTGACGCTTTTTTTCGCCGCTGCCGGTGCCCACCCCACCCTCTAGCCCTAGGATATACGCCCCATGCCCCCCTTCACCCCCGAATCAGGTGCGGCCGCGGCACTGCTGACCCCCGGTACCTACGTCGTGCATGCGGGCCGGCCGGACTGGGGCCTGGGACAGGTGCAGTCGGCCGTGGGCGTGCGGGTCACCGTCAACTTCCCCCACGCCGGCAAGCAGCTGATTGATGCCAGCGTCGTGCCCCTGCGGGTGGTGGAACCGGAAAATTGGACGCCCTGACCGCCCGGCCACCCGGCCATGGCCCCTCATCGCAGCTTCCATCGCGCCGTTGCCGCCATCACAGCATCGCGGGGGCTGCATTGCTATGGTTGCCGCACCATATTTGCCGTAGATGAGGGAGGGGATGCGCCGCCGCGGGGCGGGCGGCTCCCTGAGCGGCTTGGTTGAGGACGGTTGAGACGATGGCGGACGGCGCCCTGACACCCATGGCCAACGGGACCCCCGGCACGATGATGCCGGCGAGCGGCCGGTCGCCACTGGTCGATCCCTTCGGCCGGTCCATCCGGTACCTGCGCGTTTCCGTGACCGACCGCTGCGACTTCCGCTGCGTCTACTGCATGGCGGAGGAGATGACCTTCCTGCCCAAGGCGGAAGTGCTGTCGCTGGAAGAGCTGGAGCGGCTGTGCGGCGCCTTCATCCAGACGGGCGTGCGCAAGCTGCGCCTGACGGGGGGCGAGCCCCTGGTGCGCCGGGGCATCATGGACCTGATCCGCCGCTTGGGCCGCCACTTGGATACCGGCGCCTTGGACGAGCTGACGCTGACCACCAACGGCAGCCAGTTGGCCAAGTACGCGACCGAACTGTACGCCGCCGGGGTGCGCCGCGTGAACGTCAGCCTGGACACGCTGGACCCCGACCGCTTCCAGGCCATCACCCGCTGGGGCAAGCTGGCCCCGGTGCTGGATGGCATCAAGGCAGCCAAGGACGCCGGCCTCTCCGTCAAGATCAACTGCGTGGCCCTGCGCGGGGTGAATGACGGCGAGGTGCACGACCTGGTCGCCTGGTGCGGGCGGGAGGGTCATGACCTAACCTTCATCGAGGTCATGCCCCTGGGCGACATGGACAGCGGTGACGCCGGGGGTGCCAACCAGGGCGGCACGGTGCGGGCGGACCAGTATTGGCCCCTGTCCATGCTGCGCGCCGAACTGGCCAAGCGCTGGACCCTGACCGACCTGCCCATCAGCACCGGCGGTCCCGCCCGCTATGCCCGGGTGGCGGAAACCGGCGGCCGCGTCGGCTTCATCACCCCCATGACCCATAATTTCTGCGAAAGCTGCAACCGGGTGCGGCTGACCTGCACCGGCATGCTGTACATGTGCCTGGGCCAGGACGACGCCGCCGACCTGCGCGCTGTGATGCGTGGCGCGCCCGGTGACGACGACGCCCTGCTGGCCGCCATCAAGGAGGCCATCGCCCGCAAGCCCAAGGGCCATGACTTCATTATCGACCGCCGCCAGAAGGCGCCGGCCGTCTCCCGGCACATGAGCGTCACGGGCGGCTGAGGCCGGCACCACCTTCGCGATCCATTCTCAAAGACACCGGTTTCCGGGGCAGCTGGGCATTTCCTTTGCCCGGAGCAATCCGTTAAGGTGTGCGTCCGTTTCGGTCAAAAGGCCCGCCCTTCCCTCCCTCCCCCGAGTCCTGGACCCAGGCGAAAGCGCCATGCTCGACGAACCCACACGCCCCGCCGCCTCCCCGCCGGGCCCAGCCGGCCAGGCGCCCGTCCCGGCAGCGGCGGAGGCAACCGCGCAATGCGCCCCGGTGCCCCTACCCGCCAAGCCGGGCTTCTGCATCGTGGCGGCGGAGACGCCGGAGGCGGAGGCCGCGCGCGCCACATTGTCGGAGCGCTATCGCACCGTGCGGGCGGAGGACGCGGACGTCATCATCGCACTGGGCGGCGACGGTTTCCTGCTGGAAACGCTGCACCGCCATCTGCCCTTGTGCAAACCCGTCTACGGCATGAACCGGGGCTCAGTCGGCTTCCTGCTCAACAACTTCAGCCCCCGGGGCCTGACCGACCGCGTGCGCCGGGCACAGCGCGTGGCGCTGAACCCGCTGCGCATGGTCGCCGTCAACGCCCAGGGCCGGCATGAGGCGCTGGCCTTCAACGAGGTGTCGCTGCTGCGTGAGACGCGCCAAGCCGCCAAGCTGCGCATCAGCGTCGATGGGGTGGAGCGCCTGCCGGAACTGGCCTGCGACGGCGCCCTGGTGTCCACCCCCGCCGGCAGCACGGCCTACAACCTGTCGGCCCATGGCCCCATCGTGCCCCTGGGCGCCGGCATCCTGGCGCTGACCCCCATCAGCGCCTTCCGCCCCCGCCGCTGGCGCGGCGCTCTGCTGCCCCACACCGCCAAGCTGCAGTTCGACATCCTGGAAGGCGCCAAACGCCCCGTCAGCGCCGTGGCCGACTTCACCGAAATCCGCGACGTGGCCCGCGTGGAGGTCTGCGAGGACCGCAGCGTGGCGTCCATCCTGCTGTTCGATCCGGAGATGAACCTGGAGGAACGGATTTTGAAGGAGCAGTTCACACCTTAGCTGGACCTGGGCCCTCTCATGACATCCATGGCCGGCACCGTGATCCGGATGAGGCGCTCGCTTGATGGGCCATTGCCCGCCCCGGCTTGGCCGGAGGGTGTACGGCTTACTTCCTTCTCCCCCATGGATGCCCCGGAGGCACACGCCCTCTTCACCATCGGCTACGCCAACGGCGGAGGCGGCGTGGGCGGCCTCGACGATTGGTGGACCGACCTTTCCACGGACGGCGAGTACGATCCCACGCTGCTTTTCCTGGTGAGGGATTCAGAGGATCGGTTGGTCGGAGCCGCGCAATGCTGGACCAGCGCCTTTGTGAAGGATCTGGTGGTCCATCCCCTATGGCGCCGTCGCGGTATCGGCCTCGCGCTGCTGTTCCATGTCTTCGCCTCTTTCCGGGAACGGGGAGCGACTGCGGTGGAGTTGAAGGTGCTGCGCGACAACCCACGCGCCCTCGGCCTTTATGGCCGCGCCGGAATGACCGTAAGGGACTGACAGTCCGGCTTTCCGCATGGCGGCCCTGCTACTCCGCCGCCATACGCCGGTCGCCCACGCGGGCCAGGGCGAAGGCGTGGATGGCGCGCATCAGGTCTTCCAGGTCGTGGGACAGGCGCCAGTAACCGTCGTGCCGCTCCAGCGTCTCCTCATCCATGTACAGGCGCCGATCGATCTCCAGCTGCAGGCTGTTGCGGCCGCGGGTGGGGATGCCGTAGCGGCGCACCAGCTCAACCCCCTTGTAGGGATCGTTGTGGCGCACCCGGTAACCCATGCCGCGCAGGGTGGCGGCCACGAAGCGGGTGAAGGATGGGTCGCAGCAGGCGCCGTCCCGGTCGCCCAGCACAAAATCGGCGCCGGCGTCGCCGGTACCCAGGGTCGGCATGGAGTGGCAGTTGATGTGCCAGACCTGGCCGAAGCGGGCGTGCAAGCCGTCCAGCGCCGCCTTCAATTGGGCGTGATAGGGCCGCCAGTAGCGCTCAATGCGGGCCTGCACCTCCCTCACCGTCAGCTTGGCGGCGTACAGCGCCTCCCCCGGGCGGCTGACGGTGCGTATCAGACCCATGCCGTGGCGGCTTTTCTCCGATGGGTTCAGCGGGCCCGGCCAGGAGTCCGCCAGGCAGGCCGGGTCGATGTCGTCCTCCGCCCGATTGACGTCGATGTAGCTGCGCGGGAACAGGGCCTGCAGCAACGTTGCGCCCAGGACCGGGGCACGGGCGAACAGCTCGTCCACATGCGCGTCTTCCGACTGGCGCAACAGCATGAGCGGGCAGCGGGGGCTGAAGCCCAGGGGATAGGCGGACCCGCTGTGGGGCGAGTCATAGACGACGGGAACGGGCGTGCCTTCCGGGTCATGGCGCACCAGCACATCATCTATGATGAATTTCATGCCAACCTCACAACCGCCGATGACGGCGGCAACAAAGCCAGCCGTCATAAGCTTTTACCATAGCGCAGGCTGGGGCATCCCGTCCCTTTCCTTGACGCGTCGGACCCGTCACTATTGCTCAACCAGCCCAATACGGAAAAGGCGGCCATGGTTCCAAGGGGTTCGGACCCGACAGTCAGGGATGGATGCTCGTGATGTGGGACCGGTTCAGCCAGCCCCCCGGCCCCGCCGCGCCCGAGCCGCCGCTGGCCATGCCGGACCTGCGCGCCCACCGTACGGGCAACACCGGCGTTCCCTATGTCTGGCGGTTCGAAGCCAAGGGCGAGGGCCCCCACGTCGCCGTCGTCGCCCTGATGCATGGCAACGAGCCTTGCGGCGCCGTGGCCCTGGATCGGCTGTTGCGCCGGGGGTTGCGGCCGGCGCGCGGCACCTGGACCCTGGCCTTCGCCAACACGGATGCCGCAGCGGGCGGCCGCCTGTTCGGGCCGGCGGGGACGCCGGCGCGCTATCTGGACCGCGACATGAACCGCCTGTGGGCCGGCGTCAGGGCGGAGGTGCCCGCCCGGGGCCCGCCGCCGGTCTACCCACAGGGCCGGGAACAGGCGCGGGTGGCGGCCATCGCCCCTTGGATCCTAACGGCGGACCTATTGCTGGACCTGCATTCCATGCAGGTGCCGTCGCCCGCGCTGACCCTATGCGGCCGCTCCCCCCGCGCCCGCGCCCTGGCGGTGGCGCTGGCCGATCCCGGCTGGGTGGTGGCGGACGATGGGCATGCCGACGGCATGCGCCTGATCGACCATCCCCGCTTCTCCGCCCCGGGCAGCAGCGCCGCCGCCATCCTGATGGAATGCGGCCAGCACTCGGCCCCGGCCGCCGGCGTCCAGGCCTGGCGCGGCCTGATCCGCTTCCTGGCGCAGTCGGAAACCCTGGACGCCGCCACCGCCCGCACCCTGCTGGCGGAGGCGAACGCCCCCGCCACGCCCGCCAAGCCCACCGTGGTGGACGTGACCCACGTCATCCAGGCGGAAACCGATGAGTTCGCCTTCGTGAAGCAATTCCAGGGGCTGGAGCGCATCGCCGTTGGCGGCACCCTGCTGGCCCTGGACGGCAAGCGCGCCCTGCACACGCCCTACGACGACTGCGTCCTGGTCATGCCCACGCGCACCCCGCGCCGGGGACAAACCACGGTGCGGCTGGGGCGGATTGTGTGACGCGGTCGCAGATCACATGAACTGGGCACGGTTCAGCAGGTCGTAGAAATTGCGCAGCACGGCGGCCTTCTCGGCCTCGGTGGTTAGCCCTTCGACGAATTTTGTGTCGAAGTTGGGCTGGCGCAAATGGCTGATGATCTGGTCGCGCACGATGCGCCGCGCCTTCGGGCTGGCCAGCACCTCCGCCCCAGCGAACTGCACCAGGCGTGTGGCACGCACCCGCAGGCTGGCGGACGGGTCGTCCAACCGCTCGATCACCCGCCCGTCGACGATATAGGTTGCTACCAGGTCATCCAGGCGCGCGCCCAGCTTTTCGCCCATGTCGCCCGGCAGGGCGTCGCCCTCCGTCACCAGGCGATAGAGCGCGGCGCTGGCCTCCATCTTCGGCTTCAGCGGCAGGGTGCGATCCACCAGGTCGTTCAGTCCGCCCACGCGGTTGGCGATCTCCAGCGCCTGGGCGGCGATGGCGGCACCGTCCTTGGCGCCCACGTCCGACCGCGCCAGACAGGCCAGGTAGACCAGCCGCTCCGCCCCCGTGGGCAGCAGCTGCAGCACCGATTCCAGTGCCAGCCGGCGCCCCTCGGCCCCGCCTTGCTCGATGAAACGGTGATAGCCCATCAGCACCGCCTCGGCCATCGCCGGGCCGCCCAGCAGACCGTCGGGCCGCATCAGCCGGTTGACCAGGTTGCGATACTTGGCGATCTGGTGCAGCGGCTCGCCATGCGACAGGCGCTGGGTGCCCCGCACCTGGCGGCGCAGGAAATCCAGCAGTACCGCGCGGGTCTCGTTGCCATGGGGCCCCGCCGCCCAGCGGCTGATGGCCGCCGTGCAGGGCGGCGACATCTCGACCCCCTGGGGCTCGAACGTGCCGCCGATCAGATCGATCATGCGGTTCAGGGCCGTCATCAGGTCCGGCTGGCGGCCCAGCATGTCGCGCACCATGTCGGGCGCGACCAGCACATCGGCCAGCAGCTGGTCCAGCAGGGCCGCGTCGTCGGCCGGCAGGCTGTCGTCCGACGCCAGGTCGATCAGCAGTTCTGCCTTGCCCAGCAGGCCGCGGATGTTCACCAGGTCGCGGCAGACGATGACCTTGCCGAGATAGGCAGCCTCTTCCGCCGCCGCGTCGGGGCTGGCGGCCGTGGCCGTGCCCAGGATCTCGTCCACCTGGCGCATGGTGGCGGCGAAGCCGATTTCCTTCGGGTAGGGCAAGGCGCGGTTGGCCACCGCCTTCTCCGCCCGCTGTCGCAATTCCTCCAGCACGCCCAGGATGACGTCGCGGCGGGCGCGGCTATCCTCTCCCGTCTCCTTGCTTTGCAGGGTGGCGATGCGGCTGACGGCGTTGGGGACCAACGCCTCGAAGTTCAGGACGCGCTTGGCCTCACCGGCGTTGTGCAACAACTCGGACGCGGTGACGCCTTTCTCATCCAGATACTGGCGCAGCACGCGGGAGATCAGCACCCGGCTGTCGAAGGCCAGGTACTCCTGCGGCATCTTGCAATAGTGCGCCTCCTCCACCGGGACCGGAGCAATGGGACGCTTGGGTTCCTGCCGGTATTCCGTATGGATGATGGTATCGACGGTCTCCCCGCCACGGCCGGGGCGCACGAATTCGCGGATGATGCGCACGCCGGTGCGGTTGGGTAGGATACGCGCGGCCAGTGCCCGCGCATCCTCCTCCTTGCGGCAGATCTGCTCGGTGATCCAATGGTCGTCCTTCAGGTATTGCACCTCGAAGGAAACGCCACGCGGCTCGCTCAACGGCGGCGGTCTGTCCGCCTTGTCCTGCAGCAATCCCAAGACCATCGCCCGCCCCGATCGGCAATAGCGCCCATGGGACGGGAAGCCCCTCCCCGTCCTCGCCAGGCCATCTTCCGGCCCATTGGCAGCCCCGCCCCTAAGCCGAACGCACCACCGATGTATGGATGCTGCCTAAAGGGTGACGCCGCCCAAGTGGGTAGTCAACCGAATGATGTATGCCGGCCGGGGGAGAGGTGCGCTTTTTTACCTCGATTGAACAGGGCGTTAACGCTCCGGCTTGCCCTTCGTCCAAGTGGGGTTGGCGTTGAACAGCGGCACCGTTGAAATGGCCATCTTGGCCGACGCGTCCTTCACCTGGCGGCTGTAGACGACGTAGATCAGGGTGTCGTTGGCCCGGTCATAGATTCGCCGGACGGCGATGGACTTGAAGATCAGGCTCTTGCGCTCGGAAAACACCTCCTCGCCATGCTTGGAGGTGTCGATCTTGCCGATGACGATGGGGCCCGTCTGGCGGCAGGAGATGGAGGTGTTGGACGGGTCTTCGAACCAGTTGCCCTTGCGCAGCCGGTCGATGACACTGCGCGAGAAGCTGACGATGTGGCAGGTCACGCCCTGAATGTCCGGGTCGGGCACCGCCTCCACCGTCAGTTCATTGCCCGTCCAGTCGTTGCTGAACGACCCCACCTCGTCGGCGCGGGAGGCACCCGCCGCCAAGCCGGCAAGCGTCAGGGCGGCGGCAAGCAGCAGGCGCCTCAATTGGTCAACTCTTCCATGGTCTGGCGGACGATCTGCACGATCTGACCGCCGCGGCCGGCCACGTCGAAACCCGCGGCGCTGCTGATGACCGACAACTCGATCTCCGTCGTAGGAGCATAACGGGCAATCTCCGCCACCACGACGTTGGACAGGACCTCTTCCTTGTCCACGCCCAGCGACTTGGCAACCTCGGTCCGCCAGCTGTTGATGGCAGAGATGATGGCCGATTCGATCTGGGCGGTTTCCTCCTTGCGGCGCAGGTCCCGGTACTGGACCAGCACGCGCCAAGCCCCATCGGCATAGGCGGTGTCGATGCGCGAAACCTCCACCGTACGCAGGAACGAGGCCAGGCGGGTCTCGTCCTCGTCATGCGCGGCGTCACGGATGGAGAAGGTGCGGATTTCCAAGGTCATGCGCTGTCCCGGTCAGAGGGCCCGGAGGGGGTCCGCCCGGCACCGGGCCGGCGGGCCACATCCATGGATATCCGGCAATATAACCGAGGCAGGGGCGCTTGACAGGGGGCTGAGGCATCGCCACGAAGGTTTTTCGGGGTGGGCTTGCGGATTTTCGCCTCGCGTGCGCCTGCGGATTTCACTATCACCAGCCCGATCGTTCGCCGGCCGACGGGTCCCACAGGCCCCGGCATCCCGGCGGATGGTCCTGTTCCGCCGCCGCAGCCCAAGGAAAACGACCCATGCCTACGATCCACGTTATCGATGCCGATGGCGCGGAGCACGTCATCGAGGGGGATATGAAGGCCTCCGTGATGGAAAACCTGTGCGATCACGACTTGCCGCTGGACGCCGACTGCGGCGGTTCCTGCGCCTGCGCCACCTGCCATGTCCTGGTGGACGCCGGCTGGACCGCCCGCCTGCCCCCACCCAGCCTGGATGAACAGGCCTTGCTGGAGGAGGAGCCGACCTACCAGCCCGGCCGCTCTCGCCTGTCCTGCCAGATCGACTTCAAGCCCGAACTGGACGGCTTGCGCCTGACATTGCTGCCGCGCCGCTGAGGTCGGTGACCCGTGTAAAGTCGGTGACCCGTGTAAAGACGAAGGGCGCCGGTGATCCCTCACCGGCGCCCTTCGCGTTCATGGGGTCTATCGACCTCAGGCCTTCTTGGCCAGTATCCGCTCGGACGCCAGTTCCGCCAGGATGCTCCAGCGGGACAGCGAGATGAAGTGGGAATAGACCAGGCCCAGGTAGCCGCGCTTGCGCCAGTCCAGGAACACATCGTCCGGCAGCTCGTTGAACTTCTTCTCATCGATGATGGTGAAGCCCGTGAGGGTCATGCGGCTGTTGTCGTGCGACAGCGTGAGATCCAGGCGCTGTTCCACCAGCAGGCCGCGGTCGTGCAGTTCCTTGCAGAACGCGCTGGTGGCGACGGCGGACTGGTTGAAGGTGGCGCAGAAGTTCAGGGCGTCGTTGCCCGCGGCGCCGGCCTTGTCACCTTCGAACAGGGGGACGTCACCGTCCGGACCCACCAGGTTGGCATCCTCTTCCAGGCACAGCACCAGGCGCTCCCGGTCCGGGGTCTCCATCATCAGGAAGGGGTAGCGGCGGACATAGGCCGGGATCGGCGTGTTCTTGCGCCAGTTGCCCTCACCGTCGACGAACAGGTTCTCGTCCGGGCGCACGCCGGTCAGAACCACCGCGGCCGGGTTGTTGCCCAGGGTGAAGACGATGGGGTAGTGGCCGTTGAGGGAGATGAACTCCTCGCCCACGATCGGAATGGCGTTGGCGTTGGCAGCGTAAGAGAACGTCCGCTGCTGCTTCAGCTTCCAGTCCCCGTGACGGCTGATGTCGACGGGAACGGGCTCCCGATAGAACGGAGGCATCTGGCCGGCTTCGGAATTGGCGGCGGCGGCGTCGGTCATGGCAAAAGGTCCTGGTTTACCGGTTAAATTCAAACTGACCGGGAATTGGACCCTGATGTGCGCGCCCTCTCCCCGACAGGATGGGCTCTGGAGTGCCGGAATTGTATGCGTGAGTCAACAGTCCCGCGACCCAGCCATGACTTGAACGCGTGACGAACTGTGACATGTCCGGCTTTGCGCCGCGCATGTCAGCGGTTGCGCAGCGTGGCCTTCTTCCGCTGCGCGCCCACCTCCTGCTCGCCCAGCCAGATGACCAGCGTGGCCGCGCCGGAGATGATCTGCAGCACCTTTTCAGCCTTGGCCGGCATGCGGATCTTGCGCGTCATGCAGTAGTTCACCAGCGCCGCGGCCACCTCCATCTCGGCGAAGGTCGCCTCATGCATCTTGCCGTAGTCGTCCTCGATGGGAAGCTGCACAGTGATGGGCGGCCCCTCGACGATGACGGGATCCTTCACCATGCCCACGGGCAGCTTGCGATTGAGGCGCCCGGTGAATTCCACGATCGCCGTCATCAGCTCCCGTTCGGTGAAGCTGATCGCGCGCAGTTCCTGCATGCCCCGTCCCCTCGAATACCCCTGCCCCTGATTGGGGCAGGCGGCATCATATAGGCGGCCCGACACCCAAGTCACCCCCGCCGTAAGGATCATAATCACCCTGATTCACAACGAAAAAGGCCGGCCGCCCACCGGGGCGCCGACCTCTTCCGTCATGGTCTTCAAGACCTCAGGCGACCTTGGCCATGCCCTGGGCGCGGCCGGCGGCCAGGCGTTCGCGCGCCATCTGGTCCGCCACCTCGTTGGTGGGGCGGTCGTCGGCGTCGGCGCGGCGGAAGATGTCCGCCAGCGTGCCGTGGATGGCCTCCACCTTCGCCAAGATGGCGTCCTTGCTGTAGGTGCCGCCGACCTCGCCCGCGACGTTGATGATGCCGCCGCCGTTGATGACGTAATCGGGGGCGTAGAGCACGCCCAGGGTCCGCAGCTGCCGGCCGATGGCGTCCACCGACAGCTGGTTGTTGGCGCCGCCGGCAACCACCTTGGCCTTCAGCTGCGGCAGCGACTGCTCGTTCAGCACACCGCCCAGGGCGCAAGGGGCGAAGACATCAACGTCCTGGGCATGGATGACGGAGGGGTCCACGGCCGTGGCGCCGTGGCGATCGACCACCCGCTTCACCTGGTCGGCGAAGATATCGCTGACCACCAGGACGGCGCCGTCATCGGCCAGGCGCTGGCACAGGTGGCTGCCCACATTGCCCAGGCCCTGCACGGCGACGCGCACACCCTTCAGGCTGTCGGTACCCAGGCGGTGCTTCACGGCAGCCTTGATGCCCAGATACACGCCATAGGCGGTGAAGGGCGACGGATCGCCGCTGGCGGCGGCGCCGTGGTTCAGGCCGGCCACATGCTTGGTCTCGCGGCCCATGAGCTGCACGTCGGCCACGGTGATGCCCACGTCCTCCGCCGCGATGTAGCGGCCGCCCAGGCTTTCCACCATACGGCCGAAGGCGCGGAACAGGGCGTCGGACTTGGCGGTCTTGGGGTCGCCGATCAGCACCGACTTGCCGCCGCCCAGGGGCAGACCCGCCATGACGTTCTTGTAGCTCATGCCGCGCGACAGGCGCAGGACGTCCTTCACGGCGTCGGCCTCGGTCGCGTAAGGCCACATGCGGCAGCCGCCGCAGGCGGGCCCCATGGTGGTGTCGTGGACGGCGATGATGGCCTTGAGGCCACTCTCCGGGTCACGGCCGAACAGGACCAGCTCGTGATTGTCGAAATCCGGAGCGTCGAACAGCATGGGGGCACTCTCCTGCCTGGGGCCCGGAACCATGGCGCCGGGCCGGTGATCCGGCCCATTCGCATGCGGCGGGGGCGGAACTGTCTGCAGGACGAAGCTTAGGGGCGGGACCTGGGCCGGTCGATTTCGTTGTTTTATTGCGCGGCGCAGCTTTGGCGAACACTCGGGCCTCTGCCGTGCAATGTCCTGTCGCGCCGCTGGTGCCGCGACTGAATTCCCCGGAATCGAGGCGCGGTGGGCTGGAATTTGCCGGCTCAGCGGCCGACGCGCAGGCCAGGCGGGCCGCTGGGGCGGGCCGGTGTCTCGCCCAGGCGGGGCATGACACGGCCATCGGGCAGGCGGGTATTCTCCCCACCCAGCGAGGGCTCACGCCGGACGTCGCCCGGCCGGCCGCGCTTGGGCGCCTTGCGGCTGGGGCGGCGGCCGCTCCACCACCAGATGCCGGCCATCAGGGCCAGCAGGGCACCGACGAAGCCCAGCAGGGCGTTGCGCGCCCAGTCCGGCGCGGTGATCTCGGTCGGCGCCTGCTCCGGCGTGTCGCCGGTGGACTGTGTCTCCACCGCGATGCGGCCGGCGCCGGTGGTGCTGGTGGCGTCCTGGCCCGGGGCCGGCTGGGCAGTCGACGTCCCGCCCGGGCGCTGGGTGACGGACGGCGGGGGTAGATTGGCCGGCGTCCCCGACGATGCCGAAGGGCCCGGGTTGCGCGAAACGCTCAGCACCGTGCTTTCCTGGGCCTGGCCGCCTTTCTCCACCCCCACGGCGGAGCGGGCGGCCTTGGGCTGCACGTCCTCCTCCTTCAGGCGAGGCTGCGAGGCCTTGGCACGGCTGGTGGGATCGGCCAGATTGCCCACCGTCTTGTCCACCGGACGGCCTTCCATCATGCGGGCGATGGTGTCCTGGTCCAGCTTGCCGGTGACCTTCAGTCCCTCGGCCTTCTGATATTGCCGCAGCGCAGCGACGGTCGGCGGGTCCATGCGCGAGGAAGCGCGGCCCTCGTACAGCTCCTTCTCTTTCAGGATGTTCTGGGCCCATTGGATGGTGGCGCTATTGGGCTCGCCACTATTGGTGTCGCTGGGGGCGGCCAGCGCCAGGCCGGCACCCGCCGTGGTCAGCATCACTGCCGCGATGGCAGAGGCGAACAAGGGCCGGCGGGCATTGAACATCGTGAAACTATCCTCTTCCAGGTCACGTCGCGGGAGGGAAACCCGGGATCAGCGTGTTACAATTCACGCCACTTTGCCATGCGCATTTTAGCCGCCGGCCCCCCTAAATGCTGCATTGCGTCCAGACCAAGTGGGTATCTCTGACGGCGACATCGGGTCCGCGCGGGCGACAACCCCGTCAAAATCTCGCGTCATTGTGTGAAAATAATGGCGCCGGGTGTTGTAACGTTCCCCGGTGGAAGGCCAAACAAGACAACAAACCAAGACTGCAACGGAAAACGCCGATGACCGCGCACACTGAGGCCGAAAGCTGGCCACTTGAAGACACGCCCACCCTGGACCGTGGCGTGCTGACCGCCCACATCAACGACTTGGGGGCGGACCTGGTGCGCCAGATCGCGGAGAAATACCTGGACGACGCGCCGGCCAGCGTGGCGGCGGTGCGCGCGGCCCTGGAGGCGCAGGACCTGCCCCTGCTGCAGAAGCTGATCCACCGCCTGGGCGGCGGCGCGCAGACCGTGGGGCTGGCCGCCCTGTCGGCCCAGGCGCGCAAGGCGGAGCATGCGCTGCGCCAGGGCCACAACGACGAAGGCATCCGAGAGGCCACCCGCCTGCTGGCCCGGGTGGGCAGCGACCTGGCCGTGCTGGACGAATTTCGTGCCAACCTGAAGGACTGACGCCCATCCGGCTCAGACGAAACGGGCCCGATCCAGCCGGATCGGGCCCGCAGCGTTTCGGACGTTACCCCGGGATTACGCTGGGCCGGTCACGTCGGCGCCCAGGCGGTAGCCCAGGCCCTTTTCCGTCAGGATCAGGCGTGGCTGGACCCCGCCATCGTTCATCTTTCGGCGCAGGCGGCTGACCAGCACGTCGATGGTGCGGTCGCTGGGGTTGCGGTCGGTACCGCTGACGGCGTCGATCAGTTGGTCGCGCGTCACCACCCGGCCGCCGGACCGGACCAGCAGGGCCAGCAGCTCGAACTCGCCGCGCGTCACCCGCACCTCGACACCCTGGGTATCGATCAGGCGGCGACGGGCCAGGTCGATGGTCCAGCCGCCGAAGCGGCGCACGGTGCCCTCGGCCCGGCGCATCTTGCTGGGATGGGTCCGGCGCAGCAGGTTGCGCGCCCGGGCCAGCAGCTCACGCGGGTTGGGCGGCTTGGTCACATAGTCATCGCCACCGGTTTCCAAACCGAAGACACGGTCGTCCTCGTTGGCGCGCCGGGTGACGATGATGATGCCGACGTTGGAAATCTCGCGTATGTCGCGGGCGATGGAAAAACCATCCTCGTCCGGCAGCTCGATGTCCAGCAGCACCAGATCCGGGGGTTGCCGGATGATGGCCTCCCGCGTCTGCTTGCCGTTGGCCGCCTCGGCGATCATGAAACCGGCCTGATGAAAGTATCCCGCCAGCAAGGCCCTGGTCGCCGGCTCGTCCTCAACGATCAGGACCAGCGGCGCTTCCACACTCTCCGTCATGACTCTTCCAACCCCCCTGCCGGCCATTGCCCCAAATGCACCGCCGGACGTTGGCGACAGAATGTCCCTCGCGGGCCGTCAACGCAAGTCCCTGGCGAACCAAGGCTGTGCGGCGTTCCTATAGGGAAAAAGGCCAGGGCTGAACCGCGAAAAGCTCCCCCAAAAGGAAGAGGCGGGCACCCATGGCCAATCGCCACAAGTGCCCGCCCCCATCCGGACCCTACTGCCCAGGGTGTTCCAAGCCCGAGTCTTTGCCCGAGTCTTGGGGTACGATGCGCCGTTGCTGGTCAGCCGCCGAGGCCAAGCAGGTCGGCGTTGCCGCCAAAGGCGGTGATGTTCACGGTCAGCGTCTTCTCGGTGGCGAAGCGCAGCAGATAATGCGGACCGCCAGCCTTGGGACCCGTGCCCGACAGGCCGTGGCCGCCGAAGGGCTGAACGCCGACGACGGCCCCCACCATATTGCGGTTGATGTAGGTGTTGCCGCAGTTCAGGCGCCGGAAAATCTCCTGCGCCCGGCCTTCCAGGCGGCTGTGCACGCCCAGGGTCAGGCCGTAGCCGGTGGCATCGATGTCGGCCAGCACCTGGTCCAGGCTGTCGGCCTTCCACCGCACCAGGTGGAGGATGGGGCCGAACACTTCGCGCGGCAGCCGCTTCAGGCTGTCGATCTCATAAAGGCGCGGCCCGAAGAACGTGCCGTTGGCGAGATCCGCGCCCGGGTCGCACGCATGGATCAGCTTGGCCTCGCGGTCCATGCGCGCGGCATGGGCCACCAGGATCTGCCTCGCATCCTCATCGATGATGGGGCCGACGTCGGTGGCCAGGTCCATCGGGTCGCCCAGGGTGACCAACTGCATGGCGCCCTTCAGCAGGTGCGCCATCTGGTCGGCCACATCGTCCTGCACGAACAGGACGCGCATGGCGGAGCAGCGCTGGCCCGCCGACTGGAAGGCGGAGGTGATGCAGTCGTCCACCACCTGCTCCAGCAGGGCGGTGCTGTCGACGATCATGGCGTTCTGGCCGCCGGTCTCGGCAATCAGGGGAACGATGGCGCCGTCGCGGGCGGCCAGCGCCCGGTTGATCAGGCGCGCGGTTTCGGTGGAGCCGGTGAAGGCCACGCCGCCGATGCGGGCGTCGGCCACCAGGGCCGCGCCCACCGTCTCGCCATCGCCCGGCAGCAGGTGCAGGATATCACCCGGCACGCCGGCCTTGTGGAACAGGCGCACGGCGCGGGCGCCGACCAGGGTGGTCTGCTCCGCCGGCTTGGCCACCACGGCGTTGCCGGCGGCCAAGGCGGCCGCCACCTGGCCGGTGAAGATGGCCAGCGGGAAGTTCCACGGGCTGATGCAGACGAAGGTGCCGCGGCCGTGCAGCGACAGCTCGTTGCTTTCGCCCGTCGGGCCCGGCAGGCGGGTGGGCGCGCCGAACTGCTTGCGGGCGAGGTCGGCGTAATACCGGCAGAAGTCCACCGCCTCGCGCACCTCGGCGACGGCGTCGCCCCAGGTCTTGCCCGCCTCGCGGATCAGAATGCCCAGCAGGGCCGGGGCGTCGGCCTCCAGCGCGTCGCCCATGGCGTCCAGGATTCGGGCGCGCCCCTCGCCGCCCAGCGCGTCCCAGCCGGGCTGGGCCTGGGCGGACAGCGCCAGGGCGCGGTCGATATGCTCCGCCGTGGCGTCGGCGGTGGTGCCCACGGTGCGGGTGCGGTCGGACGGATCCAGCACCGGGCGGCCCTTCTGACCGGCCAGGTCCTGACCGCCGACGATGGGGCCGGCCGTCCAGGCCTGGGCCAGCGCGGCGTCGATTCCGGCGCGCAAGCTGCGCACCGTGGCCTCATCCGCCAGGTCGACACCGCGGGAGTTGGCGCGGTCGTCACCATAGAGCTTGTCGGGGGTCGGGATACCGGCATGGCGCAGCACGGGCAAAGCCTCCAAAAGGGCGATGGGGTCGGCAACCACCTGGCTCACCGGGATGGCCGGGTCCATGTAGGCGTTGACGAAGTTGCTGTTGGCGCCGTTCTCCAGGAGACGGCGAACGAGATAGGGCAGCAGGTCCTCATGCGTGCCGACAGGCGCGTAGATGCGCACGCGCGGCACGTTCTTCAGACGGTCGCGCGCGGCGGCGTACAGCAGGTCGCCCATGCCGTGCAGGCGCTGAAACTCCAGGTCGCGGTTGTCGCCCGCCAGGTGCAGGATGGCGGCGATGGTGTAGGCGTTGTGGGTGGCGAACTGCGGATAGATCGCGTCCTTGGCCGCCAGCATCCGCCGCGCGCACACCAGGTAGCTGAGGTCCGTCGCCGCCTTCTTGGTATAGACGGGATAGTCGGCGTGGCCCTGGGTCTGGGAGAACTTGATCTCCGTATCCCAATAGGCGCCCTTGACCAGGCGCACCATCAGCCGGCGCCCGGCGGAGCGGGCCAGCGCCGCCAGCCAGTCCACCAGATGGGCGGTGCGCTTCTGATAGGCTTGGATGGCCAGGCCCAGGCCGTTCCAGCCGGCGAGGTCGCCATCGCGCGCCAGGGACTCCAGCAGGTCCAGCGAGATGTCCAGGCGGTCCGCCTCTTCCGCGTCGATGGTCAGGTTGATGTCCCAGCGCTTGGCCGCCAGGCACAGATCCTTCACGCGCGGCAGCAGCTGGGCCATGACATCGGCGCGCTTGGCGAAGACATAGCGCGGGTGCAGGGCCGACAGCTTGATGGAGACGCCGGGGGCGGCGTAAGGGCCGCGGCCGGCCGCCGCCTTGCCCACCGTGTCGATGGCGTTGAGGTAGGACGCCTGGTAGCGGTCCGCCTGCTCCCAAGTGCGCGCGCCCTCGCCCAGCATGTCATAGGAATGGACGGTGCCTTCGGGCTTCGCCTTCTTCGCTTCCGCCACCGCCTCGGCGATAGTGCGGCCCATGACGAAGTGTTCGCCCATGACCCGCATGGCCTTCATCATGGCGGCGCGGATGACCGGCTCGCCCGAGCGCTGGACCAGGCGGCGCAGCAGGCCGGGGGCGTCGCCCTGCTTTTTGGTGTCGACCTCCACCACCCGGCCGGTCAGCATCAGGCCCCAGGCGGCGGCGTTGACGAAGGCGCTGTCCGACTGCCCAAGATGCTGGTCCCACTGCCCCTTCGTGATCTTCTCGGCGATCAGCCGATCGGCCGTGGCCGGATCGGCGATACGCAGCAAGCATTCGGCGATGCACATGAGGGCGATGCCCTCCTGATTGGACAGGCCGAACTCCTGCATGAAGGCATCCAGGGGACCCAGTTCCGACCGGCGGGCGCGGGCGGCGTTCACCACGTCCACCGCCTGGGCGTCGATGGCCCGGCGCTCTTCCGCCGTCAGGCCGTGCGCCGCCAGCAGGGCGCGCACCGCCGTCTCCTCATTCACATGCTTGGCCCGGCGCAGGGCGGCGCGGGGGCCGTCAAGGTCGGGCGTGGAGGGGGAGGGAGGGCTGGACGGGGCGGTCGCCTGGTACATGACACTGCCTGGGGCTTGGGTGGGGCGATAATGTCGCGGATTATGGCGAGATCACCGGCATATTTCCCGCCAATTTGCGCAATTTTTCAGTATATCCTCCGGCGAAGACGCCCTTCGGACGATGAAAATATGACCCGCCAAACCGCTGACCAGCTGGACCGCATCGACCTGAACATCCTGCGCATCCTGCAGGAGGATGGGCGCCTGTCGAACGTGGAGCTGTCGCGCCGCGTGAACCTGTCCCCCACCCCATGCCTGGAGCGGGTGCGGCGCCTGGAACGCGACGGCTATATCCAGGGCTACGCGGCGCGGCTGGACCCGGAACGGCTGGGCCGCAGCCTGATGGCCTTCATCGAGGTGCGGCTGGACCGTACCAGCCCCGACGTCTTCAAAATCTTCGCCGACGCCATCTCCCCCATGGACGAGATCCAGGAATGCCACATGGTGGCCGGCGGCTTCGACTACCTGATCAAGGTGCGGGTGGCCGACATGGCGGCGTACCGCGCCTTCCTGGGCGACAAGCTGTCCAGCATCCCGGGCGTGGCCCAGACCCACACCTATATGGTGATGGAGGAGGTGAAGTCGACGGCGGCCATTCCGGTGCCGGTGCGGTGAACCAGCGGCTGGGCTCTTATTCAAGCAGCGGCGCCACAATGGCAGCGCATTCCAAGACAAAATTGCCAAGGTCGCAATTATTTAATCAACTTTAAATAATATCTATCGCGAGGGCTGTTATCAGGTCGCCCGCATCGGCCCCTCCTCGCCATAGGATAGACCTACCATGTTCCGGAGCATGTTGCTGCGCCGCACCGCCGTGCCGCTGATCCTTTGCCTCGCCCCGCTTGCTGCCCACGCCGACGAAGCGCCGCCGGCGGATCAGATTCAGGAGGTGGTCGTCACCGGGTATGGCCACAGCCTGCAGACGGCCAGCGACGTGAAGCGGCAGGCGGACCAGGTGGTCGACTCCGTCTCGGCCGAGGACATCGGCAAGTTTCCGAACCAGAACGTGGCGGAAGCGCTGCAGCTGGTCACCGGCATCACCATGACCCGCAGCCGCAGCGAAGGCCTGGACATCGCCGTCCGGGGCTTCGCGTCCAACTTCCAGACCACGCAGCTGAACGGCCGCAGCATCGCGGTGAATGAAAACGTGGAAAACGGCGGCGTGAACGGCCGCCAGTTCCGCTACGACGTGCTGCCGTCCGAACTAGTATCGCGCATCGATGTCCAGAAGTCACCCACCGCCGACATGAACGAGGGCGCCATCGGCGGCAACATCAACATCCTGACCTTCCATCCCTTCGACCTGGGCACCACCGCCAGCGTCAACGCCCAGGGCAGCTATTCCGATCTACGCGACCGGGTGGACCCGTCCGTGTCCGGCATCGCGTCCTGGGTGAACGCCAACCGGGACCTGGGCGTGCTGATTGCCGCCTCCTACATGGAACGCTCGGTGCGGCAGGACCGCGAATACAGCACGGGCTGGCAGATCACCAAGGCCTGGGACCCGTACTTCGGTGGCGACACCTGGACCCCCACCCGCATCCGTCCGACCATCGAGCAGGAGGATCGCCGCCGTTACACGGTGGACGGCGCCCTGCAGTGGCAGCCCAATGAGCATTGGGAAACCAATGTCGACGTGCTGTTCTCCCGCCTGAAGGACAATTACGACGAATACGGCATCGACTTCTATCCGGGCGACAGCGCGGTGAAGCCGGCGGCGGGCACCTTCACCGTCACGGACGGCACCATGGTGCGCGGCACTTTCAACAACGTCTTCACCATGGCGTCCCGCGAAACCTCCGGCCAGCGCCACGACCTGTTCGTCGCCGGCCTGAACCAGAAATGGACCGACGGTCCCTGGACCGTGGACGGCGATTTCTCCTATTCCTCGGCGCACAGCGTCACCGATGACCCCATTCACCGCAGCCGGCTGCAGGTCTACCTGCCGCTGACCATGGATTTCACCCGGGGGTATGAGGCCGCCTATGACCTGATCACGCCGGTCAACCTCAACAGCCCCGGCAGCTACGTCGGCCGCCGCCTGGAATACCGCGATGAGGACAGCAAGGATTACGATTGGGGTGGCCGCCTGGACGTCACCCGCGACCTGAACGTCGGCCCCCTGTCCAGCCTGGTGCTGGGCGGCGAGTACCGGGAGCGGGAGCGCGACTATTTCCGCCGCGACCTGGTGAGCGAGGCGGGGGTCAAGGGTGTTCCCGGCGGGGCCTTCCCCTCCTCCCTGTTCGAAGCCTTCCCCTATTCCGACTTCATGAGCGGGTTCAGCGGCAACTTCCCGCGCACCTGGCTGGTACCCAACGGCCGCGCCTTCTTCGCCAACTACTTCGACAATTCGCTGCTGAACACGCCGCTGACAGCCGCCGACCTGGCCAACGGCTTCAAGGTGACGGAAGAGACCGCGGCCGGCTATGGCCGGCTGAACATGAAGACAGCCCTGGCGGGCATTCCGCTGACCGGCAACGCCGGCCTGCGCGTGGTGGACACCAGGCAGGTCTCCAGCGGCTACGCCACCAACGGCGTCACCGCCACGCCGGTGCGCTATGAAAAGAACTACACCGACCTGCTGCCCAGCCTGAACGTGAAGGCCGACCTGACCGACTACCTGGTCTCGCGCTTCAGCGTGGCCCGGGTGCTGACCCGGCCGAACCTGGGTGACATCGCGCCGCGTCTCAGCATTTCCAACGACGCGCCGACCGGCAGCGGGGGCAACCCCAACCTGTCCCCCTACATGGCGACCCAGTATGACGCCACGCTGGAATGGTATTTCCGCAAGGACGCGTCGCTGACCGGCGGTGTGTTCTACAAGCAGCTGGACAGCTACATCACCGCCAAGAACACAGAGATCAATATTCCCGGCCGCGGCGACATCCGCGTCACCACCCTGGCCAACGGCGGCAATGCCGAGGTCCGGGGGTTCGAGCTGGCCTATCAACAGGTCATGACCTTCCTGCCCGCCCCCTTCGACGGCCTGGGGCTGCAGGCGAACTTCACCCACGCCGATGTCACGACCCTGTTCGTCACCGGCACCCGTACCGTCCGGGACCAGCTGCCCGGCCTGTCCAACAACAGCTACAACCTGGTGGGCTTCTACGACTACGGTCCCTTCGGCGCCCGCCTCAGCTATTCCTGGCGCAGCGCGTACATGAGCGGGTTCGGCAACGAGGTCAGCTCGGACACCAATGTCGATGCCTACGGCACCCTGGACGCCAGCCTCAGCTACGCCGTCACGGACAACATCACGCTGACCCTGGAAGGAACCAACCTGACAGGCGCCGCCCTGTACAACTACGGCAACACCACCACCCAGGCGCGGGAAATCTACTACTACGGTCGCCGCTACACCGCCGGGGTGCGGGCGAAGTTCTAATCACTGGCATCGGGCCGGCCCACGTGCCGTGACCGGCCCGAGTCCCGCTCCAGAAACGCGGCGATACCCTCCGCCGCCGCCAGCGCCCCGCTGAAGCAGGCTTGCAGCAGATAGCCGCCGGTGGGCGCTTCCCAGTCCAGCATTTCCCCCACGGCGAAGACGCCGGGCATGCGGCGCAGCATCAGGTGGTCGTCCAGTTCGGCCAGCTTGATGCCGCCGGCGGTGGAGATGGCGCGGTCCATGGGGCGGATGGCGGCCAGGGTGAGGGGCAGCGCCTTGAGACACCGGGCCAGCGCCGCCGGGGTGGCGAGATCGGCGGGCGTGGCGCCCTCGCGCAGCAGGGCGGGCATGACGCCCTCCAGCCCCAGGGCCTTGCGCAGGCGGTTCTTCAGGCTTTCCGACGGCGGCGCACGGCCCAAGCGCGCCGTGATGGCGGCCAGGTCCAGGTCGGGCTTGAGATCGATGTGCAGCACCGCCTGGCCGTCGCGGGCGATGGCCTCCCGCAGCGGCGCGCCCAGGGCGTAGAGGGCGCCGCCCTCCAGGCCCGTCCGGGTCACCACCGCCTCTCCCCGGCTGGTCTCGCCGGCGAAGGACAGCGAGATGCGCTTCAGGGGCTGGCCCTCCGCCCGCTCGACGAAGGCGGGGGACCAGGCGACGTCGAAGCCGGCGTTGGCGGCACGGAAGGGGACGAGGTCAACGCCCCTCGCCGCCAGCAGGGCCGCCCAGCCGCCATCGGAGCCCAGGCGCGGCCAGCTGGCGCCCCCCAGGGCCAGCAGGATGGCGTCTGCCGCCACCGCCAGCGGGCCTTCCGGCGTGTCGAAGGTCAGGGCGCCGTGGGCGTCCCAACCCGTCCAGCGGTGACGGGCCTTCAGCGTCACGCCCAGCCCGTCCAATCGGCGCAGCCAGGCGCGCAGCAGGGGAGAGGCCTTGAGACCCACGGGAAAGACGCGGCCGCTGCTGCCGACGAAAGTTTCGACACCCAGGCCGTGCACCCAGGCGCGCAGGTCGTCCGGCGTGAAGCGCCTGATCCACGGCGCCACCATCGGCGCCGCCGCGCCATAGCGGGTGAGGAAACGGTCCAGCGGTTCGGAATGGGTGATGTTCAGGCCACCGCGCCCGGCCATCAGGAACTTGCGCGCCGGTGAGGGCATGGCGTCATAGACGGTAACGGCGATGCCCCTGCCGGCCAACGCCTCGGCCGCCATCAGGCCGGCGGGACCGGCACCGATCACGGCCACCGCCCGGCGCCCGCGCCCCTCTTGCTCCGCCGTCTGCGGCACCCTCTGTCCCCTACGAATTCAGTCCTAGCCGCTTCTAGGCACGCACCGCCATCGCCGTCAATGCGCGCCACCACAAAAGCGCATGGCGCCTGCGTCACATGCATCACATAAAGACATCTTTATGTTTGCATCTGTATCCCCACATCACTAGGGTGGCGAACATTGTTACCTGAGAACCGGCTGCTTCGATGCCCGAAGGCCCGCCGGCGGAGTACGCGATCATGGCCCTGACCCGTTCCGAACGCCTGGCCCGCCTGCCGGAGCTGCTGAAACAGCGCATCCTGGTGCTGGATGGCGCCATGGGCACCATGATCCAAGGCTACAAGCTGGATGAGGCCGGCTATCGCGGGGAGCGGTTCAAGGACTGGCACCGCGACGTGCGCGGCAACAACGACCTGCTGAACCTGACGCAGCCGCAGATCGTGCGCGAAATCCACCAGCAGTATTTCGACGCCGGCGCCGACATCGTCGAGACCAATACCTTCAACTCCACCAGCATCAGCCTGGCCGACTACGGCATGGAGGATCTGGCGTACGAGTTCAACAGGGCCGGGGCCGCCCTGGCCCGTGCCGCGGGCGACGCGCTGGAGGATGCGGACACCCATGACGGTGTGGTGGGCCGCCCGCGCTACGTCGCCGGTGCCATCGGCCCCACCAACCGCACCGCCTCCATCAGCCCGGTGGTGACCGACCCCGGCTTCCGCAATGTCGATTTCGATGAGCTGCGCGCCGCCTACCGCACCCAGGTGGAGGGCCTGATCGACGGTGGCGTCGACATGCTGCTGGTCGAGACGATCTTCGACACGCTGAACGCCAAGGCCGCCCTGTTCGCCGTCGAGGAAGTGCTGGAGGAAAAGGGGCTGAAATTGCCGGTCATGATCTCCGGCACCATCACCGACCGCTCCGGCCGCACCCTGTCCGGCCAGACGACGGAGGCCTTCTGGAACAGCCTGCGCCATGTGAAGCCGCTGAGCATCGGCCTGAACTGTGCCCTGGGTGCCGACCTGATGCGCCCCTACGTCCAGGAACTGAGCCGCGTCGCCGACACCTATGTCAGCGCCCATCCCAACGCCGGCCTGCCCAATGAGTTCGGCGGCTATGACGAGACGCCGGAACAGATGGCCGACGCCCTGCGTCACTGGGCCGGCGACGGCCTGGTGAACATCGTCGGCGGCTGCTGCGGCACCTCCCCCGTCCATATCCGCGCCATCGCCGAGGCAGTGAAGGGCATCACCCCGCGCCCGCCCGCCGACCGCCCGGCGCGCATGCGCCTGGCCGGGCTGGAGCCGTTCGAGATGCCGGCCTTCTAATCCACCCCGTCCAGACCCAGGCGCCCCGCCCCTCGTTTCGCTTCCGGAATCAGCCGCCATGACCCAGCCCCGCACCGCCGTCTTCATCAATGTGGGTGAGCGCACCAACGTCACCGGATCGGCCAGGTTCAAGAAGCTGATCCTGAACGGCGACTATGAGGCGGCGCTCGCCGTCGCCCGCCAGCAGGTGGAGGGCGGCGCCCAGATCATCGATGTCAACATGGACGAGGCCATGCTGGACAGCGAGGCCGCCATGGTCCGCTTCCTGCGCCTGATCGCCTCGGAACCGGACATCGCCCGCGTGCCGGTCATGATCGACAGTTCCAAGTGGAGCGTGATCGAGGCGGGGCTGAAGAACGTCCAGGGCAAGGCCATCGTCAATTCCATCAGCCTGAAGGAGGGCGAGGACGCCTTCATCGCCCAGGCCAAGAAGGTGCGCCGCTACGGCGCCGCCGTGGTGGTCATGGCCTTCGACGAGAAGGGCCAGGCCGACACCGAGGCGCGCAAGGTGGAGATCTGCCGCCGCAGCTATGACGTGCTGGTCAACAAGGTGGGCTTCCCGCCGGAAGACATCATCTTCGACCCCAACATCTTCGCCGTCGCCACGGGCATCGAGGAACACAACAACTACGCCGTCGACTTCATCAACGCCACGCGCCGCATCCGTAGCGAGCTGCCGGGCGCCCACGTCTCCGGCGGCCTGTCCAACGTCTCCTTCAGCTTCCGCGGCAACGAGACGGTGCGCCAGGCGATGCATGCCGTGTTCCTGTACCACGCCATCGCCGCCGGCATGGACATGGGCATCGTCAACGCCGGCGAGCTGCCGGTGTACGAGGACATCCCGGCCGAGCTGCGCGAGCGGGTGGAGGATGTGATCCTCAACCGCCGCGAGGACGCCACCGACCGCCTGCTGGAAGTGGCGGAGAAGTACAAGGGCGGCGGCGCCAGGAAAGAAGCGGACCTCAGCTGGCGCCAGGCGCCGGTGAACCAGCGCCTGACCCACGCCCTGGTGCATGGCCTGACCGACTGGATCGACGAGGATGTGGAGGAGGCGCGCCAGGCCGCCGACCGCCCGCTGTCGGTCATCGAAGGCCCGCTGATGGACGGCATGAACGTGGTGGGCGACCTGTTCGGCGCCGGCAAGATGTTCCTGCCCCAGGTGGTGAAGTCGGCCCGCGTCATGAAAAAGGCCGTGGCCTACCTGCTGCCCTTCATCGAGGCGGAGAAGGACGGGGCCGCCAGCCGCAGCAACGGCAAGGTGCTGCTGGCCACGGTCAAGGGCGACGTGCACGACATCGGCAAGAACATCGTCGGCGTCGTCCTGCAATGTAACAACTACGAGGTCGTGGACCTGGGCGTCATGGTGCCTTGTGCCAAGATCCTGGAGACGGCCAAGCAGGAGAAGGCCGACATCATCGGCCTGTCCGGCCTGATCACCCCGTCGCTGGACGAGATGGTGTTCGTGGCCAAGGAGATGCAGCGCGAGGGCTTCGACCTGCCGTTGCTGATCGGCGGCGCCACCACCAGCAAGGTGCACACGGCGGTGAAGATCGACCCGGCCTACCAGGGCCCCGTCGTCCACGTCATCGATGCCAGCCGCGCGGTGGGCGTGGCCGGCAACCTGATCAGCCTGGCGGCCAAGGGCGACTACACCCAGGGCGTGAAGGGCGATTACGCCCGCATGCGCGAGGCCCACGCCCGCGCCCAGGCCGGCCGCGCCCGGCTGCCCATCGCGGACGCCCGCGCCAACCGCGCCCAGCTAGACTGGGCGGCGTATGAAGCGCCGCAGCCGCTGAAGCCCGGCCTGACGGTGTTCGAGGATTACGACCTGGCGGAGCTGGTGTCGCGCATCGACTGGCGCCCCTTCTTCCAGGCCTGGGAACTGGCCGGCACCTTCCCCGCCATCCTGGAGGACGCCGTGGTGGGCGAGGCGGCGCGCAACCTCTACGCCGACGCCCAGGCCATGCTGCAGCGGATCGTCGGCGAGAAGTGGCTGACGGCCCGCGCCGTGGTCGGCCTGTGGCCCGCCAACACCGTGGGCGACGACATCGAGATCTATGCCGACGCCAGCCGCACGATGGTGACGGCCACGCTGCACACCCTGCGCCAGCAGATGGCGCGCGAGCCCGGCCATGATCGCCCGCACCTGGCCCTGGCCGACTTCGTGGCGCCCAAGGAAACGGGTGTGCCCGACTGGGTGGGCGGCTTCGCCGTCACCGCCGGCATCGGGCTGGAAGAACGGGCCAAGGCGTTCGAGGCGGCGCACGACGACTACAGCGCCATCCTGCTGAAGGCCCTGGGCGACCGCCTGGCCGAAGCCCTGTCGGAACGCATGCATGAGCGCGTGCGCACCGAGCTGTGGGGCTACGCCGCCGGCGAAGCATTGAGCAATGAGGACCTGATCGCGGAGAAGTACCGCGGCATCCGCCCGGCCCCAGGCTACCCCGCCTGCCCCGACCATACGGAGAAGGGCATCCTATGGCAGCTGCTGGACGCGGAGAAGAACGCTGGCGTCACGCTGACCGAAAGCTACGCCATGACCCCCACCGCCGCCGTCAGCGGCCTGTACTTCGCCCACCCCGACGCCAAGTACTTCGGCCTGGGCAAGGTGGAGCGTGACCAAGTGGCGGACTATGCCGCGCGCAAGGGCATGGACATAGCCACCATGGAACGCTGGCTGGCCCCCAACCTGAACTATGAGCCCACCGCCGCCGGGGACGCGGCGGCGGCGTGAGGCTGCGGCGGGCGGTCGCAGTCACGTCGCGTTCATCATCCTGTGGCCTGGTGGCGCTATGGTTTCCTCTTGGTTGAGAAACCCGCCACAGGCCACCCATGCCGCTTCATCGCCTTGTCCTTTTCTTCTTGATGGTTGTGATCTGCCTGCCCGCAATCGCGGGGGTGCGCAGCGACTATCCCCCCAAACCCACCACCGTGCAGGGCTGGCGCAAGGCAGCGGCGGAAGATTTGGCCGCCATCCACACCCTGCTGAAAGAAAACCATCCCGCCATGGTTGTCGATAAGGGGGGCGAAAGCTTCAAGGCCTGGATCGACAAAGGCTATGAGCAAGCCAAGCGCCAAATCCCCGACATCCGGGGGGAGTGGGACTATTATTTCCTGATCACCCATTATGTCGGCGGGTTCCGCGACGCCCACATCGGCATCAACCGCCATAGTGACCTCCCGGAGCCTGAGATCCAGCGCTGGCCCGGCATCGTCCTCGCCTACGCCAACGGACGATATGTCGTGCACAGCACCGCCCCCTGGCTCGCTGACCGGGCTCCGCCTTTAGGGGCAGAGTTGGTCACCTGCGACGGGCATTCCGTGGATGCGTTGGCCCGGGCGCGGCTGGATCTTTATTGGGAGAACATGGATCTGGAACGGGGCGCCTATCAGGGCGCGTGGCAGCTTCTCATGGATGTCGGCAACGGCTTCGCGCCCCAACCACGGACCTGCCTGTTCCGGACGCCCGCTGGCATCAGGTCATATCCGTTGGAGTATCGCAAACCGGTGACCGAAGATGACTTGTCAAACCGCGTGAGCGCGACGGCACCGGCAACATCGTCCCCCCTGGGGGTGACCAACCCGCTACCAGGCGTTTGGTGGATCGCCCTGCCTTCCATGCGACCGGCCAAAGCGGACTGGGATGCATTGATCACGGATGTGGAAAGCCACTTAGCCGATATCCGCGCTGCCCATCAGGTGGTGATTGATCTGCGAGGGAATTTGGGTGGCAACGATATGATCCCGTTCCACTTGGCCTCCCTGCTGTGGGGAAGGGATTTCCTCCTCAGCCACGAACACAAAACCCCACGTGTAATCTATCGAGCCACGCCTTTAATCATTAGAAAATATAAAAAACTGGAAGAAAAAAGCTTGCTCCTTGATTCCACTATAGCACGCATCACGCCACCGCTTCAGCGGGCTCTGAATGAGGGAAAATCCAAACTTATTTTCAACTCATCGCAGAGTAACCTGGACGATACGCGCCCGGACAACCGCATGAACGGTCAGGTCGTTCTGTTAACCGACCACAATTGCGTCTCTGCTTGCCTGGACGGCATGGACATGATGCTTCCGCTGCCCAATACTGTACAGGCCGGCTGGGAAACATGGGCTGACACCATATTCGGCGCGGTCATACACAAATCTTTGCCCTCACGACGATGGTCGCTCTATTTCTCCGTCAACGCCGCAGTCGACCGCTGCCGGGGAAACAACATCCCGTACCGGCCATTGCCAGGCTTCCGCTTTTCCGGGGACATCACGGATACCGCCGCCATCCAGGCGTGGGTCCAGCATCTGCCGGCGACACCGGCGGACTGGGGGGCGACCGGTCCTGGCTGCCCCCGCTCCCAACCACAGCCGGTCCATCCGCCGCCCATGGCCATCATGGATTGAGGACCATGGATTGAAGGACAATGTGGCCAAGCGACACGCCGAAATTACCCCCGCCTAATCCTCCGGCCAAATGTCGGTTTGGCGGTAGGCGCAGTTATAGCCCCACACCTTGCCGTCCCAGGTCAGTCGCCCCTCGCTTGGGCCACCGTCGAAATCGCCCTCACCCGAGGAGCCGAAGCGTTGGGCGAAGGCCGCCCGGATATCGGGTCGGCAGTCGCCCGCGCTGGTGAGGGACCATAGGGTCGCCGGCCTCCGGGTGTTCCACACGATGGGGGAACCGGTACCGGTGGTCGCCGCCGGTGCCGGCGCCGGCCGGTCGACCCGGCGTACGGACGAAATGGCCTGGTCCAGGCCGATGCGGGACAGGTCATTGATGACATCCCAGGCCCTGACCGTCTCGCAGTCACGATAGCCCGCATGGCGGCACACCTCCCACGTTCCCCCTGTGACCGTCAGGGATCGCGCCCGGTCGTTCCAACCGCTGTCGGCCAGGTTCTCGACATCATCCTCAACATCGAGGGTGCTTCCGCCCCGGTCCTGTCCCGAATACAGGGTGACCATGGCGTCGTACGCCCATGCGGTCCCGGGCAGGGCGGCAGCCAACATCAGGCCCGTGGACATCAGCAGCCGCGCGGTGACACCTGCCATTCCCATCCCCCATCACTGCCAGATGTTGATCTGCTCCGGCGTGCAGCGGTAGTGCCAGCGCTCACCGTTCCAATGGATGCGGCCTTCCCATTCCTCGCCCCGGAAATCGAAGTCGTGCGGCCGGCCGAAGCGCTGGACGAAGGCGTCGAAGATCCGGTGGCGGCAGTCGCCCATAGGCGGCGGGCCGTCGCGGCGATCGTCGTCCCAGGTGATGCCGCCCTGCGGCGGCGGCGGCGGCTGGTCATAGGCGCCGGGCGCGTTGTTCCAGGTGATGCCCCCGCCATAGCTGGGCGGCGGGCCATAGACCGGCGGTGGCGGGGGCGGCGGTTCCGGCTGGTAGTAGCGGCCGTCGATCTGGCGGGCGGACGAGATGCTGGCGAACAGGCCGATCTCGCCCAAGTCGCCGATGCGGGTGCCACGACCCACGCGTTTGCAGTCGCGGAAGCCCGCGTTCTTGCACACCTCCCACTCGCCCGAGCGCACGATCATGGACTTGGCGCGGTCGTTCCAGCGGCCCATGTCGGCCAAATTCTCCACACCGTCGCGAACGGTCAGCGCGTCACCCCGGAAAAAGGGTTCGGAGAAAAGGGTGATCTCACCCGCCAGCGCGCCGCCAGCGGTCATCAGGGTGCCGGCCAGGACGGCCGCGCCCATCAATCGGTGCATCAATCGTGTCATGACGGTCCACCCTGTCATCGGCCGGCGCTGGGCTTTCCCCGCACCGGCCATTCCATTGGGGGCATTGCTTGCAAGAATGCCTTCCCGGCGGATGTAACCTAAACCGCCGAGAATGGCGAGCCCATGGCAGGGCGATGGCATCATTCGGATTTCGCGGCCGGCATGCCCTCAGCTTCCGGTCCGCATACGCTCCCCGAAAGCCTCCGGTGCCCGCCGTTGCCTATCAGGCGGCCTTGGGCGCCCGTACGCCCAGCATATGACAGATGGCGACCGTCAGGTCGGCGCGGTTGAGGGTATAGAAATGGAAATCGCGCACCCCTTCCCGCTCCAGCCGCAGGCATTGCTGCACGGCCACGGTGGCGGCCACCAGCTGCCGGGTCTCCGGTTCCGCGTCCAGGCCGCCGAACAGCTCATCCATCCAGGCGGGCACAGCGCAATTGCATTTGGCGCCCAGTTCCACCGCGCGGGCAAAGTTGGTGATGGGCAGGATGCCGGGCACGATGGGGATGGCGATGCCGGCGGCCGCGACCGTGTCGCGGAAGCGAAGGAACCGGTCGGTATCGAAAAAGAACTGGCTGATGGCGCGGGTGGCGCCGGCGTCCACCTTGCGCCGCAGATTGTCGATGTCGGCGGCGGCGCTGGCGGCCTCCGGATGGGTTTCCGGAAAGCAGGCCACGGAGATTTCGAAGTCCGCCACGCGCTTCAGCCCGGCCACCAGGTCGGTGGCGTAGGCATAGCCGCCGGGATGGGGCTGGTACCCGCTGCCGCCCAGGCCGCCGCTGCCATCCGCCGCCTGGGGCGGGTCACCACGCAGCGCCACGATGTGGCGGATGCCGGCGTCCCAATAGGCGCGTGCGATGGTGTCGATCTCTTCCTTGGTGGCCGCGACGCAGGTCAAATGGGCAGCGGCCGGAATGCCCGTCTGCTGCTGGATGGCGGTGACGGTGGCGTGCGTGCGTTCACGCGTGGAGCCGCCGGCACCGTAGGTGACCGAGACGAAGGCCGGCGACAGCGGTGCCAGGCGACGGATGGCCTGCCACAGCGTCTGTTCCATCTTTTCCGTCTTGGGCGGGAAGAATTCGAAGCTGACGCGCAGGTCGCGCGGCACGGTCACCAGCGGCTCCCCCCCACCCAGGGCACGGTCGGTGGCGGCGGTCTCGTTCACGGCGATCTCGTTCACGGCGGTTTCATTCGCGGTGGTCATGGCTTTTCTCAGCGTCTTCGGGACAATCAGGCGGGCCGCTGGCCGGACCACAGGGTCACGGTCAAGGGAGTGCCGGGCAGGTGCACGGGTTGGGCCGGCGTCAGGCCGGCATGGCCGAACCACTGCGCCATTTCGGCATCCGTGAAGCCCAGACGGCGGTGGGCATGGTCGGTCCGCAGGTTTTCCAGGTCATGGCTGGCGAAGTCGACCACCACCACACGGCCGCCGGCGCGCAGCACGCGCGCGGCCTCCACCAGCACCTCCTGCGGGTCCTCGGCATAGTGCAGCACCTGGTGGATGATCACCATGTCTTGGCTGCCGCTGGGGACAGGCACCTGGTACATGTCGGCCAAGCGCACCTGCACGTGGCGCAGGCCCGCCTTTTCCAGGTTGACCCGCGCCACCGCCAGCATCTCGCGCGAGGCGTCGATGCCCAGGGCACGGGTGACGTGGGGGGCGAACAGCTCCAGCATGCGGCCGGTGCCGGTGCCGATGTCCAGCAGATCGCCGATGCCACCGCCCGGCACGAGGGCCAGCAGCGCCTGTTCCACCTCGCGCTCGGGCACGTGCAGGCTGCGCACCTCATGCCAGCGGGCGGCGTTGTCGCGGAAATACTGGGCCGCCGTCTCCTGCCGCGCGCGCTTGATCTGATCCAGCCGCTCCAGGTCCAGCGCCAGGCCGGGGTCGTCCGCCGGGATGGCATCCACCAGGGTCCGCGCCAATTCCGCCACCGCCCCCCGCTCCGCCAGGCGATAGTAGGCCCAGATACCTTCGCGGAAACGGTCCAGCAGCCCCGCGTCGCACAGCAGCTTCAGGTGCCGCGACACGCGCGGCTGGCTCTGCCCCAGGATCTGCGTCAGCTCGCTGACCGTCAGTTCGCCATGGGCGCACAGGGCCAGCAGGCGCAGGCGCGTCGGCTCAGCCGCCGCCTTCAGGGCCCCCAGCAGAAAATCCATGGTCCAACGATCCCCATGCCACCGCAGTCTATGGGATCATTTGTACATATAAAGATGTCTTTATGCGAGAGAATAATGACAACAATACGAGACGACAAAGGCGCCATACGGACGATGGGCAAGGCGATATAATGGCCTAGGTCCCGGCGCCGGCCCGGAAGCGCGGTTGCACCCGCCCCACTCGTTCGATGGCCGACCCCTATATCGAAGGTCAGATAGAAAATGGCCCCACCTTGGCCCACCTCTTAGTGGTGCCTGGATTTGGCCACAAAGTATGCCAATCATTCACTAATAACCAATTTAACCGTGGGTTGACGCATGCGCCCGATGTCGCCGATCCCGCAGGGCGGGCCCTTGGTTCCTTTGAAGCCGGCATGGCTCCTGGCGCACCGGCGCCGGCGACTGGCCCCGGCATTACTTGCGGTGGGGATGCTGCTGGGCGTCTCGGCCTGTGCCCACAATCCGGATGGCACGCCCCAGCACCCGGCCCTCGCGGGCCCCGAGGCCAACGACCCGCTGGAAGGCATGAACCGGGGCATCTTCTGGTTCAACGACCAAGTGGACCAGGCCGTGCTGCGTCCGGTGGCCCAGGCTTACCGCTGGGCCATCCCAGCGGCGCTGCGCGACGCCGTGTCCAACGTGCTGAACAACGTGCGCTCCCCCCTCACCCTGGCCAACAACATTCTGCAAGGCGACTGGGATGGCGCCGGCGTAACCGTGGAACGCTTCGTCATCAACTCCACGGTGGGCATCGGGGGTCTGGTGGACGTGGCCGCGGCCAACGGCATCCCCTACCACTACGAGAGCTTGAGCCAGACCTTCGCCGTCTGGGGCATAGACGAAGGGCCCTATCTGGTGTTGCCCTTCCTGGGCGCCTCATCCGTGCGCGACGCCGTGGGCTTCGGCCTTGAAGCATGGGGTGACCCGGTCACTCGCGTATCCAGCAACACCGACAATGACTGGGCCAACTATACCCGCGTGGGCCTGACGGTGCTGGATGCTCGCTCAACCTATTTCGAAGCGCTGGACGATTTGCGCAAGAACAGCGTCGACTACTACGCCGCCATGCGTGCCGCCTACCGGCAGCAGCGTGATGGCTATGTCTTGAACGGCAAGGCAGATCCGCGCCAATACCCCAGCATTCCAGACTACTCGCAGAACCCTGACCCGTAATAGAAAGGCGCCGGGCCCCGGGGATCACCGGTACCGGTCGGGTGTTGAAACTGTACTGCCCCGCCGTGACACCCATCACTGCATCCGCCCCCGTCCCCGACAGACTGTCCTGACACACGAAGAGATCAACAAGGCCATGACCAACATGCTGACGCGCCGCACCCTTTTGCTCGGCACCGCCACGATGGGCCTTGCCCTGTCCCTGGGCTTGCCGTTCGCCACCCCCGCCCAAGCCGCCGCGGATGCCGGTGCCGCCGTGAAGTTCGTCCAGGGCCTGGGCGACAAGGCCATCGGCGTCCTGTCCAAGCCTGGCGCCTCGAAGGCGGAGATCCAGTCCACCTTCAACCAGCTGCTGCAGCAGAACTTCGACCTGCAGACCATCGGCCGCTTTGTCCTGGGCCGCTACTGGAACGTCGCCAACGACGCCCAGCGCCAGGAATACATGAAGCTGTTCCAGACCATGATCGTCTCGGTCTATTCCGAGCGCTTCAGCCAGTACGCGGGCGAGACCTTCAAGGTCGGCGCCGCGCAGCCGGATGGCGAGAAGGATGCCATCGTCAATAGCCAGGTGGTCCGTTCCAACGGACCGGCGGTGAACGTCGACTGGCGACTGCGGTCCAAGGACGGCAGCTTCCGCATCATCGACGTGGTGGTGGAAAACGTCAGCATGAGCCTGACCCAGCGGTCAGAGTTCGCGTCGGTGATCGAAAGCCATGGCGGCGACTTCAACGCCCTGCTGGAAGCCCTGCGCGACCGGATTCAGAAGGCCAACGCCGGCGTGGCCCAGTAAAGGCCGGCACCCGAGAGAATTGGCAGTTGGAATGGCGTCCCGGGGGAACGACCCCGGGACGCCATTTTCTTTTGACGCCGGGCGCCGTAGCCTCCCGTCATGCTGAGGGAATGGATCGCCAGCCGGCTGACGCTCTGCCCGCCCGCCGCCCGGCGGCTGGGCTACCATCACGAGTCCGCCGCCATCACGGCGCGGGCCCGGCGCCAGCGCGCCGCGTGGGCATTCCATCTGGCCAACAGCCACCGCACGGTGGCGCAGGCGGCACAACGCTTCGGCCGGGGCGGCACACTGCTGGTGCTGGGGTCCGGGCCGTTGCTGGACCTGCCGCTGGACATCCTGACGCCCCGCTTCGGCCACATCGTCCTGGCCGACATCGCCCACGGGCCGGAAGCCCGCTGGCGTGCCTGGCGCGACACCAAAATCACGCTGGACCTGGTGGACCTGACGGGGACGGCGGCCGACATCGTCGCCGGCCGGCCGCTGAAGCCCCATTGCGACGCGTACGTCGATACCGCGCCGGACCTGGTTCTTTCCCTGAACTTGGCCTCGCAGCTGCCGCTGGCGGCGCGCGGCCTGGTGGCGGCGCAGGAAGGGGAAACGGCGGCCGATGCCCTGGCGGCGGACATCGTGCGGGCACACCTGGACCATGTCGCGCGCCTGGCCGCGCCCTGCCTGATCCTGGCGGATATCGAGCGGCGTTGGCTGAACGGCCAAGGCCGCATCCAAAGGGTCGAGGACCCCTTGTTCGGCCTGACACTGCCGGGGGAGCCCCTGGCCACTTGGCCATGGACCGTGGCACCCGCCGGTGAAATCACCCGCGACAAAGGCTTCGAGACCACCGTGGCGGCCCACCTGCTGCCGGCCCCCCCTCCGCCTTAAGGCCGGGTCATGAGAATGTCACGCGCCGGAGGTCGCAAATGGTGGCGGTTGGTGATAGAGGCCGCGCCATCGAGGGCCAAAGGCGCACGCCATGACCGAGGATTCGCTTCCAGAACGCACCAGCCTTTACCGGTTCATCATGCGCCGCGTGGGTGATCCCTGGGTCAGCGAAGACCTGGTGCAGGAAACCTTCATCCGCCTGTTCACCTACCGGCTGAAAAGCACGGTGGGCGACAGCGCCGCCCTATGCTTCCGCATCGCCCAGAATCTGGTGCGCGATCATTTCCGCGCCAGCCGCCGGGCCTCCACCGAGGAGTTGGGCGACGACCTGGCCTGCGACGCGCCCCGGGCGGAAGAGGTGATCATGCATCGTCAGCGCGTCGCCGCCTTTCAACGGGCGCTGGATGCCATGCCGCCCCTGCGCCGCGAGGTCTTCATCCGGCGCCGCCTAAAAGGGGAAA
Organism: Nitrospirillum amazonense; assembly: GCF_007828035.1. GTDB lineage: Bacteria > Pseudomonadota > Alphaproteobacteria > Azospirillales > Azospirillaceae > Nitrospirillum > Nitrospirillum amazonense. The sequence goes on from NZ_VITV01000020.1 coordinate 51,360, forward strand.
GCCTGCGCGATATCGCCCAGACGCTGGACATCAGCGAGGCGGCGGCTGAAAAACATGTGGTGCGCGCCTTGGAATGGCTGCATCAGGAGATGTCCCGCAGTGAGCGCGCGCGCCCCCGCGCCACGCGGCAGGAGGAATTGCCGTGATGGCCGAGCGTCGCGATGTCTGGAGCCCCAGCCCGGTGGAAGAGGCGGCCCGCTGGGCCCTGCGCCGTGCCGACGCGCCCCTGACGCCGGAGGAGGAAGCCGCCTTCCAGGCCTGGCTGGCGGCCGACCCAGGCCATCGCGACAGCTATCAAGCGCTGCACGCTACCCTGGAGGACCCAGCCCTGACCGAGGCGATGGCCGGCCTGGACGCCGCACGACGCGCGGCCCGCCAACCCAAGTCCAATGACGACCGTCGGGTGCGGCGCCTGCTGCCCGGCCTGGCTCTGGCGGCCTGCGCCGCGCTGGCGCTGGTTGTTGTCTGGCCCAACGTCGACCGCTACATGGCGACACCGCTGCGCTATGAGACGGCCGGTGGCCAAGGCCGCACTGTCACCCTGCCCGATGGCACGGCCCTGAACCTCAACGGGGATACGGTGGTTGAGGCGCGCCTGGGCCACGGCCATCGCTGGCTGACCCTGAGCCGGGGCGAAGCCTATTTCGACGTGGCGCACGACAGCGACCGGCCCTTTGAAATCGAGGCCGGCGGCCGCGCCGCCATCACCGTGCTGGGTACCGCCTTCGACGTCGATCTGACGCGCGACGTGGTTGAATTGTCGGTCTATCGCGGCCGGGTGCGCTTCACCGCCGCCGGCGCCGGCACGGGCCGGGAACTGACGGCCGGCCAGCGCGCCGCCGTGCACAACGGCCAGCTCCAGGCTCTGGCGGACTTCAACCCCGCCGCCGAAGACTGGCGCCAAGGCTGGCTGGAGACGGAAGGCATCACCCTGGGCCGGCTGGCGGAGCGGCTGAGCCGCCGCAGCCCGTTGCCCATCGTGCTGACCGACAGCCGCCTGGCGACGCGTCAGGTTTCCGGCCGCTTCCGCCTGGATGATCCGGCGCGGCTGCTGGGCACGCTGGGCCGGGTGCATGGCTTCACCGTGGATCGGCAGGCCGACCGACTGCTGTTGGTTCCCGCGGCCTGAGTCTCCGAGCCCCGCGTCTTATAAGCTTCATAAAATTCGATGTCCGGTTTCGAGGCCTCCGGTCGTCTTCCGGCCCGAGGTCGCGCCCACGGGGGGACGCGGCCACGGGATTTGGGGACAAGAATGAAGAACCTGGACACGCCGCTCACCGGCACCCTGCGCCGCTTGCGCGCCTCGGCCTCCGCCCTGGCGCTGGCCACGGCCGCCCTGACCGCCACGGCGCCGGCCGCCCCGGCGGCACAAAGCTTGACGCAATTCATCATCGCCGCGGGCGACCTGCGTGGCGCCCTCAACGCCTTTTCCCGCGCCACCGGCATGCAGGTGCTGGCCGACCCGGCGCTGCTGGACGGCAAGCGCACCGGCGGCCTCAACGGCGCCTTCAGCACCTCGGATGCGCTGGGCCGCCTGCTGGCCGGCACTGGGCTGGACTACACGCTGGATGGCGACAGCGTCGTGCTGAAGATGGGGGCCACCAAAGCCGCGACCGCCGCCCCGGCGGCCACCGCGCCCGCCGGCAGCCTGGCGGCCGCCGACGCCAGCCCGTTGGAGGAGATCGTCGTCACCGGCTTCGCCGGCAGCGTCACCCGCGCCTTGGATACCAAGCGCCAGGCGGACAACGTGGTGGACGCCATTTCGGCTGAGGATATCGGCAAGTTCCCCAGCCAGAACGTGGCCGAGGCCATGCAGCACATCCCGGGCGTCACCATCTCCCGCGACCGGGGCGAGGGCCTGTTCGTTCGCATTCGCGGCCTGGGGCCCGATTTCGAGGTCACCACCCTGAACGGCCGCAGCATGGCGGTGAACGAGAACGTGCGCGACAGCGGCCAGTCGGGACGCAACTTCCGCTTCGACACCCTGCCGTCGGAGCTGGTGTCGGGCATCGAGGTGGTGAAAAGCCCCCTTGCCAGCCAGGATGAGGGCGCCATCGGCGGCCTGGTGAACATCCGCACCTTTCGCCCGCTGGAGCTGGGCGACCTGACCTTCACCGGCTCCGCCAGCGGCAGCTACGCCCAGCTGGCCGACGCCGCCGACCCTCACGTCTCCGGCCTGACCAGCTGGAACAACGACGCCAAGACCTTCGGCGTCCTGCTGGCTGCGGTGTATGACGAACGCACGGTGCGCCAGGATCGCGTGCTGGGCAGCAACTGGACCCTTTACCCCAACGGCATCGACACCAACGGCGACGGCAAGGCCGACAGCGGCGCGGTCATCGACGCCAGCGGCGTGCGCCCGACCCTGGAAATGCAGCACAGCCGCCGCGTGGGCATGAACGCGGCGGCGCAGTGGGCGCCGAATGACAATCTGGAAGTCGGGCTGGACGTGCTGTTCACCCGGTTGAACATGCACTACGACGAGAAGACCTACTCCGCCGACTGGACCATATCCAAGGCGGTGCCGGGCAGCGTGTCCATCCGGGATGGCGCTATTGTGGCGGCGACCGCGCCGGTCAGCGTGCAGATCGGGCGCGAGGAGTCCGACCTGCTGCACACCAACTACCAGGTAGGCCTGAACGGCAAATACCGCATCGACGGCTGGACCCTGTCGGCCGACGGCGCCTACAACCGCGCCGACAGCGGCACGCCCACGCCCATCCGCCGGTCCCGCATCCTGGGGTCCGCCGGCCAAGTCAGCTTCAGCATGCCGTCGTCGGACGATGGCGTGCCCAGCCTGAACTATCTGACCGCCGACCTGAACTCCATCACCCTGCTGCCGGGCCGCCGCCTGGAATGGCGCACCGAGAATGCCAAGGACACCGAAGGCGCCATCCAATTCGATGCGGAGCATGACCTGGACTGGGGGCCCTTCTCCAAAATCCAGATGGGCGCCAAGTACCGCGACCGGGGCCGCGACTACGACCGCCGCGACCTGACCATCACCCAGAACATCGCCGGCCAGTACTTCCCCGCCAGCTATTACGACAGCTTCCCGGTCAGCGGCTTCCTGGCCGACGCCTCCGGCACCCTGCCCCGCACCTGGCTGGTGCCCGACACCAGCGCCTTCTACAGCCGCATGGATCCCAACCTGGTGAACCAGCCGCTGACCGCCGCCGACCAGCGCAATTCCTACAAGGTGACGGAAACCATCGGCGCCGGCTACGTCATGACCAGCCTGTCCACCACCCTGTTCGGTTTGCCCCTGCGCGGCGACGCCGGCGTGCGCGTCACCAACACCGACCAGACGTCCAGCGGCAGCGCCACCAGCGGCACCAAGGCCATCCCGGTGCGGTACGAGCGCATCTACACCAACGCCCTGCCCTCGGCCAACCTGGTGCTGGAGCTGCAGCCCGACGTGCAGCTGCACCTGGCGGCGTCCAAGGTCATCACCCGGCCGTCGCTGTCCAGCCTGGGCCCGCAGATCACGCTGAACTCCTCCAACACCATCTTCACCGCCACCGGCGGCAACCCGCAGCTGCGCCCGTACGAGGCCTGGCAGTACGACGCCTCGGCCGAGTGGTACTTCACCCGCAGCAGCGCGCTGATCGCCGACTTCTTCTACAAGGACATCAGCACCTTCACCTTCAACCAGGTGACCCCGCTGGTGGTGGACGGGCAGAGCTATCTGCTGACCGCCCCCGTCAACGGCGGCGGCGCCCATGTCATCGGCGGCGAGCTGGCCTATCAGCAGCTGTTCACCTTTCTGCCCGCCCCCTTCGACGGCCTGGGCTTCCTGGCCAACCTCACCATCACCAACTCCGGGGCGACCTACCACGACATCACCACCGGCCGCTTCTTCGAGGCCGACCTGCCCGGTGTGGCCCGTCACAGCTACAACCTGACCGCCTTCTATGAGAAAGGCCCCATCGGCGTGCGCGCCGCCTACAGCTGGACGGGCAACATCCTGAACCAGGTGGGCACCAACGGCCTGTCCTCGGTCAACGATCGGGCCTTCGGCACCCTGGACCTGAACGCCACCTACGCGGTGGACGACCACCTGACCCTGACGGCGGAGGCCATCAACGTCACCGGTGCGGCGCAGAGCCAGTATGTGAACAACGGCATCTTCGCGACATACACCGACTTCGGCCGCACCTTCCGGTTCGGCGTGCGGGCGAAGTATTGATGCGCGGCAAGGCCCTGCTGCGGGGGCTGGCGGCGGCGATGCTGCTGCTGGCCCTGCCCGCCCGGCCGGAGGCGGCCGGGGCGGCAGAAGACCAGTTGGAACGGGTGGTCATCCTGACCCGGCACGGCATTCGCGCCGCCATGTCGACACCAGAGGAACTGGGCCGCTGGACGGCGGAGGCCTGGCCGGCCTTCGCCGTGCCGCCCGGCCACCTGACGGCCCACGGCTTCCAGGCAGCCAGCCTGTTCGGCGCCTATTATCGGGAGCACTACCGGGCGCTAGGCCTGCTGCCGACCGGGGACTGCGCCGCCGCCCAGGTGCACGCCAACCTGCCCCAGCGCACGGTGGAGACGGGGCGGGCGCTGGCCGAACAGCTGTTGCCCGGTTGCCCCGCCCGCGTCGACACCGTGTCGACCAAGGCCGACCCGCTGTTCGATCCCGTGCCGGCGGGGGCCACGCATCTTGATCCCGACCTGGCCCTGGCCGCGGTGCGCGGGCGCATCGGCGACGCCACGGCCTGGACGGCGGCGCATGCCGACACGGTGGAGGCCCTGCAGCGCCTGCTGCTGAACTGCGCCCCGGCGGAATGCCACGCGCAGGCCCAGCCCGGTGGCAGGCTGGCCAGCCACCGGTTGTTGACCGACGTGCCGTCGTCGCTGGATCGGGGCCAGGGCGAGGACTGGCTAAGGTTGCAAAGCCCGCTGGCCACGGCGTCAGGCCTGACGGAAAGCCTGATCATGGCCTATGCCGATGGGGCGCCGCTGACCAGCCTGCTGGGCGGGCGGGTGAACGCCGACGCGCTGAACCGCGCCGGCGCCGCGCATGCCGCCGACCTGGATGCCCGGCTGCGCACGCCCTACATCGCCCGCGTGGGCGCCGGGCCGCTCGCCCGGCATCTGGTGGACCTGCTGGCCGGCGACGGCCCCGCCGTCACTGTGCTGGTGGGCCACGACGGCACCCTCCTGCTGCTGGCCGGCCTGCTGCGCCTGGACTGGGTGCTGCCGGGCTATCAGCCCGACCAGGTGCCCCCGGGAGCAGCGCTGGTGTTGGAACGCTGGCGCCGGGCGGACGGCCAAACCGTCATCCGCACCCGCTTCACGGCGCAAAGCCTGGACCAGCTGCGCGCCCTGGCGCCCCTGACGGAGGCCCAGCCACCCCTGTCGACACCCGTCTTCATCCCCGGGTGCAGCGAGGCCGGCCTAGCGATGGACTGCCCGCTGGAGCAATTACGCCGCCTAGTGGCGGATGCCACGCGAGGCGAATGAGCCACCAACGAAAACGGGGAGCGGCGTGACCGCTCCCCGTTCCCCATTCCACTGACCCTAGCCGCTCAGTTGCGCACCAGCGGGCGGTACTTGATGCGGTGCGGCTGGTCGGCCGCGGCGCCCAGGCGGCGCTTGCGGTCGGCTTCGTAGTCCTGGTAGTTGCCCTCGAACCAGACCACTTGGCTTTCGCCCTCGAAGGCCAGGATGTGGGTGGCGATACGGTCCAGGAACCAGCGATCGTGGCTGATGACCACGGCGCAGCCGGCGAAACTGACCAGCGCCTCTTCCAGGGCGCGCAGGGTTTCCACGTCCAGGTCGTTGGTCGGTTCGTCGAGCAGCAGGACGTTGGCGCCGGACTTCAGCATCATGGCCAAGTGCACGCGGTTGCGCTCACCGCCCGACAGCTGCCCCACCTTCTTCTGCTGGTCGGACCCACGGAAGTTGAAGGCGGAGACATAGGCGCGGCTGGGCATGGACTTCTTGCCCAGCTCGATGATGTCCAGGCCGCCGGAGATTTCTTCCCACACCGTCTTGTTGGGGTTGAGGGCGTCACGGCTCTGGTCGACATAGCCCAGCTTCACCGTCTCACCCACCTTGAAGGTGCCGGCATCCGGCGTGTCCTGGTTGGTGATCATGCGGAACAGGGTGGTCTTGCCGGCGCCGTTGGGGCCGATGATGCCCACGATGCCGCCCGGCGGCAGGCGGAAGGACAGGTCGTCGATCAGCAGGCGGTCGCCGAAGCCCTTCTTCAGGTGATCGGCCTCGATGACCACGTTGCCCAGGCGGGGCGGCACGGGAATGACGATCTGCGTATCGGTGATCGCCTCCTTCGTGCTCTGGGCCAACAATTCCTCGTAGGCCTGGATACGGGCCTTGGACTTGGCCTGGCGGGCGCGCGGGCTCTGCCGCACCCATTCCAGTTCCTGGGCCAGTTGCTTCTGGCGGGCGTCCTCGGTGCGGCCTTCCTGGGCCAGGCGCTTTTCCTTCTGCTCCAGCCAGCTGGAGTAGTTGCCCTCGTAGGGGATGCCCGAGCCGCGGTCCAGTTCCAGGATCCAGCCGGTGACGTTGTCCAGGAAGTAACGGTCGTGGGTGACCATCACCACCGTGCCCTTGTAGTCGGCCAGGAAGCGCTGCAGCCAGGCGACGCTTTCGGCGTCCAGATGGTTGGTCGGTTCGTCCAGCAGCAGCATGTCGGGCTTGGACAGCAGCAGCTTGCACAGCGCCACGCGGCGCTTCTCACCACCCGACAGCTTGGTCACGTCGGCGTCACCCGGGGGGCAGCGCAGCGCGTCCATGGCGATGTCCACGGTGCGCTCGATGTCCCAGGCGTCGGCGGCGTCAATCTTCTCCTGCAGCTCCGCCTGCTCGGCGATCAGCGCGTCGAAGTCGGCGTCCGGGTCCGCCATGGCGTTGCTGACCTCATTGAACCGGTCCAGCAGGCCCTTAGTGGCGCCCAGGGCGTCCATGACGTTTTCCTGGACGTTCTTGTTGGGATCCAGCTGCGGCTCCTGCGGCAGGTAGCCGACGGACACGCCGTCGGCGGCCCAGGCTTCGCCGTTGTAGTCCTTGTCCAGGCCGGCCATGATCTTCAGCAGGGTGGACTTACCCGAGCCGTTCACGCCCAGAACGCCGATCTTGGCGCCGGGGTAGAAGCTCAGCCAGATGTTCTCGAAAACCTTGCGGCCGCCGGGGTAGACCTTGGTCACACCCTTCATCACATAAACATATTGGTACGACGCCATGGGCTGTCTCTTCACAAAGGGTGGCAACAAGGGCAGGGTCTGAACCCAGCCGGCGACGCCTTTTACCCCACCATCCCACCCACGCGCAACGCGGGTGGCACGCATTCGAAAGCCTTAAACCCTATGCTGGATATCTATGTCGACGCCGACGCCTGCCCCGTGAAGGAAGAGGTGTTCAAGGTGGCGGAGCGGTACCAGCTGAAGACCTACCTGGTCTCCAACGGCCCGCTGCGGGTGCCGCCGGGGGGCCTGGTGCAGCTGGTGGTGGTCAGCGACGGGTTCGACGCCGCCGACGATTGGATCGCCACCCATTGCGGCGTGGGCGACATCGTCATCACCGCCGACATCCCCCTGGCCGACCGCTGCCTGAAGGCCGGCAGCCGGGTGATCGGGCCCACCGGCCGCCCCTTCACCCCGCAATCCATCGGCACCGCCATCGCCACCCGCGCCCTGATGAGCGACCTGCGCGCCATGGGCGTGGTCCAGGGCGGCAACGCCCCCATGGCCAAGCGCGACAAGTCGCAGTTCCTACAGGCCCTGGACCAGGCGGTGAACGCCGTGAAGAAGATGGGCAAATAAGCGCCGCACCTTTCTGACTGCAATAGGATCAGCCGTGATAAGTGAGGGCTAGATAGGTGAGACCACCGGCGCCTGACGTCCCCACCGTTTGGGTGACATGGTTCTGGATGTCAGCCAGGCTGAGCCCCGCCAGAGTGACATAGGTATTGGCGCTCCCACCTGCGCCGCCCAGCGCTGCCTGCAGCGTAGCCCCCTTGAAGCCGTCCGCGCCCTCGTCAGCGCCCCAAGTGGAAGTCGATGTGCTGGAATAACCCCAGATGGTGATGGTGTCGCCCGCATGAAAATTGACGACCGTGCTCCAGCTCGCCAGACCATCCTGGGCATCGATGAAGAACACATCACTCCCTCCATCCTGGCCGGTGGCACCCACCAAGAAATTTGAACCGCCGCCGCCGTCCAGCACATTGCTGCCGGCAGACACCGCCAGGGCGTCCTGGCCAGCCCCACCCCGCAGGTAAACGTTGGGCCCCAAGGCTTTTATCGCCACGTTGTCATTGCTTGACCACAGGAACTGGCTGCGCAGGTAATCCACCGGCCCCTCATAAGGGGAGAAAGCGGCGGAGGTGGAAGATTGGCTCGCCGTGGTGTCGGTCCATAGCACCGCCGGCCGGTTGACCGACAGGACGTCCGCCGTATAGGTCGTGCCATAGCCATGGGAATAAGTGCCAACGATGGGATCATAAAGGTCGGTGTCCGTAAGGTTGGCCGCCCCCGCGTCGATGCCCAGTTGCAAGCTCCCCAAACCGGAAACGGCGCCCACCGTCACAACATAGGACTTGCCTGAACCGTTCACGTTCGTGACCGTCCCGTCCGCCGTCCCTGTCTTCACCAGCATGAAGTCACCAGCGTCCACACCGGTAACATTGTCGTTGAACGTCACTTGATACTGAGCGCCGCCATCAGGGGTGCCGCCCATGGATGTGATGCTGGATACGAAAGCCTCATGCCTGGCCGTAGACAGCACTGCAGTGGCACTCACATCCTGGACCCCATCGGAGACAACTATTTGAACAGTAGCCGTATTATGGCCCGCCGCATCTCCTTGTATGTATAGTTTCAACCAGTCAGCATATGAGACGGTTACGCCATTTGCATTATTGGAGAGGATGGAAACAGAGTTGCCTCCATCCCACCACCGGATCGTGGATTTGAAAGTGACGGTCGTCGGCGTCGCACCAGGTAAGGGCACGATTGAAAAAAGTGACGCCAAGGGTATGTCCGACTCGCCGCTGTTCGGCATGGACCGGGCTATCGGGGTCACTACCGTGCTCAGTTGGACGATGCCGTCGCTGAACTGCGCGTACTGCACACCGGACAGTGTGTCGGTGCCGCCATCCGGCGTGGTGATGGTGACCGTGGCACCCGCCCGGGTGACGGCCGCCTGGCTTTGCTTAACGTCATATAGCGCGGTTGTTACCGACCCGGTACCGGTGATCGTGTCGTCCCCAGCCCCGCCTACCAGCAAACCGGCACCCGTGATGGAATCATCGCCGGCGCCACCGACCAGGATATCCACGCCCCCGCCGCCGGTCAGCGTGTCGTTGCCACCGGCGCCGCTGATATAGTCGGCCATGGCCGTGCCAACCAAGGCGTCATCACCCGACGTGCCGATAATGCGTTTGCCTCCATCCGGCAGCGACACGGTGGTGATCGTCTCAGTCATCCTTTTCTCCTGCCATCGCCGTGAACGATCTGCGCCACCATGGGCTGGACCGGTCTGCTTATCTTTACGTGCAAAACTTACCAGCAATATCGCACAGGGCGACACGATGCGGAACCTCCACCGTCGCTATAGGCAGACGGCCCGCTGCCAAAGACCAGCGGCGCCAGGACGGAAAGAAGCATGTCACGTCGAAATCACAGACTCCGTGCCAGCCGCGCCCCCTTCCCGCCCCAATACGCCGGCAGGCTGAATTGGGCGGCCGCGGTGCCGCGTCACCGCCGTTATGGAGGGTTTGGGCATGCAACATGGTTCCTGGCGCAAATCCGCCGTGCTGGCGGCCACCCTGGTGCCCCTGTGCGCCGCCCTGGCTGACGGGGTGGCCCTGGCCAACACGCAGAAAGGCGTCGGCGCGTTCGAGCGCAAGGATTACCCCACCGCCCTGGCCGAACTCGCGCCCCCCGCCGACAAAGGCGATGCCGAGGCCCAAACTTATCTCGGCTGGATGTATGAGAAGGGGCTGGGCGTACCGGTGGATTACGCCCGCGCCCAGGCCTGGTACCGGAAGGCGGCCGACAAGGGCCACGCCCACGCCCTGAACAACCTGGGCTCTCTCTACTATCTGGGCAACGGTGTCCCGAAGGACGCGGCCAAGGGCATCAGCCTGTTCCGCAAGGCCGCCAAGAAGGGTGACGCCCAGGCCCAGATGAACCTGGCAATGATCTATTATCTCGGTCAGGACGCGCCCAAGGATGACGCGGAAGCCGCCCACTGGGCCCGCGCCGCCGCACGCCAGGGCGACCCGCACGCCCAGACCCTGCTGGCCCGCCTGTACGACACCGGCGCCGGACTGCCGCGCAACCCGGTGCTGGCCTACACCCTGATCGTGCTGTCCGGCGACAACCCCGACGCCCAGGCCCTGCGCACCCGCCTGGACGGCGAACTGACGACCGCCCAGAAAGCGGAGGCGCAAACCCTGGCCAAGACATGGCGCCCCGGCCAGCCGCTGCCGACGGCGACGCGGACGTAATTGCCTGTCACTATCTCGCCTTAGTTGTTGAGCACTCTCCGCCAACACGCTCGGTAACGGGCCGACGCATGGAGGGTGTCAGATGGGGAACAGCAGATTGGAATGGCCGCGCATGTCGCGTGCCTTGATCTTGGCGGCGTGGGCCACCGCCGGATTGACCGTCGCGGTGGCACCAGCCGGTGCTGCGACGATGCAGGCTGACACGCCACCGACATCCACCATTCCAGCCGTACAAACCGCCGCGACATCCACCCTGGACCAGGGTATCGCAGCCTTCGAGGCGGGGAAGGAAACCGAGGCAGTGGCCTTGCTGATGCCGCTGGCGGAAAAGGGCGACGCCGAGGCGCAAACCTATCTCGGATGGATCTATGAAGAACCAACGGTGACGATCGAGCCGGCCTCGGGCCGGGGCGCCTCGCCTCGGTTCGTCCATGACAACGTCAAGGCCCGCGCCTGGTACGAAAAGGCCGCCGCGCAGGGCCACGCCCATGCCATGAACAACCTGGGCTCGCTCTATTTCCTGGGGCGGGGCGTGCCTCAGGACCCCGCTAAGGGCCTCGCTCTGTTCAAACGGGCGGCGATCAACGGCGACCTCCAGGCGCAAAAGAACCTGGCCGGCATCTACAGCCTGGGTATCGGCACGCTGAAGGACCCCGAAGAGGCGGCGAGATGGGGCACGGAGGCCGCGCAACAGGACGACAAGGACGCGCTGTATTGCCTCGGCACCCGATATGAGGTGGGTGACGGGGTGCCCAAGGATGCCGTCGCCGCTTACATTCTGCTGAACCTCAGCCACAGCACAAGCCCGGAAGCCGCCGCCTTGCGCACGCGGTTGGAGCAGCGGCTGTCCGCCGACGAGCGGCAATCGGCTCATGCCATGGCGGCGGATTGGCATGTGGGTACGCCGCTGCCGTTGCCCATGCAGGCCCATGGGCTGTTGCAGCCGGTGGCGCACTGACACTTGCGCGCCACGTTCGTGGCAGCGCGCCGCGCCGGAATGAGAAAAGGGCCGCACCCCGGCAGGGATGCGGCCCTTCGCTTTACTCAGACAGTCGGTCGCCTCAGGCGGCCGGCTGTTCCGTCGAAACGTCCGCCGGCAGGGCCGGATCCTCGCCCGCCTGCAAGGCGGAGAGTTCGCGGTCGCGCTCGGCGGCGATCTGCTTCAGGCGGTTCACGACACTGCCGGTACCCGCCGGGATCAGGCGGCCGACGATGACGTTTTCCTTCAGGCCTTCCAGGTTGTCCGACTTGCCCTGGACGGCGGCTTCCGTCAGGACGCGGGTCGTTTCCTGGAACGAGGCGGCCGAGATGAAGGAACGCGTCTGCAGGCTGGCCTTGGTGATGCCCTGCAGCACCGGACGGCCGCGGGCGAACCGCAGACCACCCTCGCCTTCGTCCATGCGGGCCTGAACCTTGCGGTTCTCGGCCTCGAACTCGGCGCGGTCGACCTGTTCGGCGATCAGCAGCGTGGTGTCGCCCGGCTCGTCGATCTCGACCTTCTGCAGCATCTGGCGAACGATCACCTCGATGTGCTTGTCGTTGATCTTCACGCCCTGCAGACGATAGACGTCCTGGATTTCGTTGGTGAGGTAGGAGGCCAGAGCCTCCACGCCCATAACGGCCAGGATGTCGTGCGGGACGGGGTTGCCGTCCATCAGCAGGTCGCCCTTCTGGACATAGTCACCCTCCTGCACGGAGATGTGCTTGCCCTTCGGGATCAGGTACTCACGCGGCGTCTCGTTCTCGTCGTTGGGGACGACGACGATGCGGCGCTTCGTCTTGTAGTCCTTGCCGAACTCAACCCGGCCGTCGATGTCCGAGATGATGGCGAAGTCCTTGGGACGACGGGCTTCGAACAGCTCGGCCACGCGCGGCAGACCGCCGGTGATGTCACGCGTCTTGGAGCTTTCACGCGGGATACGGGCCAGCACGTCGCCGGCCTTCACATGCGCGCCGTTCTCCACCGACAGGATGGCGTCCACGCTCAGGTAGTAGCGGGCCTCCACGCCGTTCGGCAACTTGATGACATCGCCGTTGGCGTCGCGCAGGGTCACGCGGGGGCGGAGATCCGCACCGCGCGGCTGCTGGCGCCAGTCGACCACCACCTTGGACGAGATGCCGGTGGCCTCGTCGACCACCTCGCGCATGGACACGCCCTCGACCAGGTCGACGTAGTTGGCGACACCCTCCCGCTCGGTGATGATAGGCAGGGTGTAGGGGTCCCACTCCGCCAGGCGATCGCCCTTCTTCACCATCACCCCGTCCTCGACCAGCAGCTTGTTCAGCTTGGCGCCATAGGGGACGCGGTGACGGGCGCGCTCGCGGCCCTGGCTGTCGAACAGCGCCAGTTCCACGTTGCGGCCCATGATGACGGGAACGCCCTCGCCGTTCAGAACCATGTTGCGGTTCTTCACGACGACCTTGGCATCAAGGCTGCTGTCCACGGACGACTGCTCGGCACCACGCTGGGCCGCACCGCCGATGTGGAAGGTACGCATCGTCAGCTGCGTGCCGGGTTCACCGATCGACTGGGCGGCGATGACGCCGACGGCCTCACCGATGTTCACGGTGGTGCCACGGGCCAGGTCGCGGCCGTAGCAGCAACCGCACACGCCTTCGCGGGTCTCGCAGGTCAGCACCGAGCGGATCAGCACGGTGTCGATGCCGGCGCGCTCGATCAGCTCCACGGCCTGCTCGTCGATCAGGCCGGCGGCCGGAACGAGAACCTTGCCGCTCAGCGGATCGACCACGTCAACCGAGGCGCAACGGCCCAGGATGCGCTCCGACAGGGGCGAGATAACCTCGCCGCCGTCGATGACGGCGCGCATGGTCAGGCCCTTGGTGGTGCCGCAATCGTTTTCCACGACGATGGCGTCCTGGGCGACGTCGACCAGACGACGCGTCAGGTAACCGGAGTTCGCCGTCTTCAAGGCGGTGTCGGCCAGACCCTTACGGGCGCCGTGGGTGGAGTTGAAGTACTCCAGCACGGTCAGGCCTTCCTTGAAGTTGGAAATGATGGGCGTCTCGATGATCTCGCCCGAGGGCTTGGCCATCAGGCCGCGCATGCCGGCCAGCTGCTTGATCTGGGCGGCGGAGCCACGGGCACCGGAGTGCGCCATCATGTACACCGAGTTGACGCCCACGCCGGGGCGCGGCTGCTCGATGACCTTCATCATGGCGCCGGCGACCTTTTCGGTCGTTTCCGACCAGACGTCGACCACCTTGTTGTACTTCTCGCCCTGGGTGATCAGGCCGTCCAGGTACTGCTGCTCGTACTCCTTGACGCGCTCCTGCGCCTCATGGATCAGCGTCTCCTTCTCGGCCGGGATGACCATGTCATCCTTGCCGAAGGAGATGCCGGCGCGGCAGGCGTGGCTGAAGCCCAGCTTCATCAGGCGGTCGGCGAAAATCACCGTCTCCTTCTGACCGCAATGGCGGTAGACGGCGTCGATGATGTTGCCCACGTCCTTCTTGGTCAGCAGCCGGTTGATCATCGAGAAGCCGATGGCCGGGTGACGGGGAAGGATTTCCGACAGCAGCATGCGGCCGGGGGTGCTCTCCACGCGGGTGATGATGGGGTTACCATCCTGGTCCACGGTGTGGTAGCGGGCCTTCACCTTGGAGTGCAGGGTGACGACCTTGGCCGCGAGCGCCTGCTCGATCTCACCGATGTCGGTGAAGGCCATGCCCTCGCCCACGGAGCCCGGCAGTTCCATCGTGATGTAGTACAGGCCCAGGACGATGTCCTGGCTGGGAACGATGATGGGCTTGCCGTTGGCGGGCGACAGGATGTTGTTGGTCGACATCATCAGGACGCGCGCTTCCAGCTGGGCCTCGAGGCTCAGCGGGACGTGCACGGCCATCTGGTCGCCGTCGAAGTCCGCGTTGAAGGCGGTGCAGACCAGCGGGTGCAGCTGGATGGCCTTGCCTTCGATCAGGGTCGGCTCGAAGGCCTGGATGCCCAGACGGTGCAGCGTCGGCGCCCGGTTCAGCATGACCGGATGCTCACGGATGACCTCTTCCAGGATGTCCCAGACCTCGGGCCGCTCCTTCTCCACCATGCGCTTGGCCGCCTTGATGGTGGAGGCCATGCCGTACAGTTCCAGCTTGGCGTAGATGAAGGGCTTGAACAGCTCCAGCGCCATCTTCTTGGGCAGGCCGCACTGGTGCAGCTTCAGCTCCGGGCCGACCACGATGACCGAACGGCCGGAGTAGTCGACGCGCTTGCCCAGCAGGTTCTGACGGAAGCGGCCCTGCTTGCCCTTCAGCATGTCGCTGATGGACTTCAGCGGCCGCTTGTTGGCGCCGGTGATGACGCGGCCGCGGCGGCCGTTGTCGAACAGGGCGTCGACGGCCTCCTGCAGCATGCGCTTCTCGTTGCGCACGATGATGTCCGGCGCGCGCAGCTCGATCAGCCGCTTCAGGCGGTTGTTACGGTTGATGACGCGGCGGTACAGGTCGTTCAGGTCGGACGTGGCGAAACGGCCGCCGTCCAAGGGGACCAGCGGGCGCAGTTCGGGCGGGATGACCGGGACGACATCCAGGATCATCCATTCCGGACGCGAGCCGGATTCCAGGAAGGCCTCGAT
The DNA here is from genome assembly GCF_007828035.1 of Nitrospirillum amazonense. GTDB lineage: Bacteria > Pseudomonadota > Alphaproteobacteria > Azospirillales > Azospirillaceae > Nitrospirillum > Nitrospirillum amazonense. Next base: position 66,414 of record NZ_VITV01000020.1, read on the forward strand.
GAGCTTCAGGCGCTTGACCAGCTTCTTGCGCTTGGCCTCGCTGGAAGTCTCCTTCAGCTCCTCGCGGACGGTCTTCATCTCCTCTTCCATGTCGATGGCGGAGAGAAGGACCTTGATGGCCTCGGCGCCGATGGACGCGGTGAAGGCGTCCTCGCCGTACTCGTCCTGGGCCTGGATGTACTCCTCCTCCGACAGAAGCTGGTGCAGCTTCAGCGGGGTCAGGCCGGGCTCGGTGACGACGTAGTTTTCGAAGTACAGGACCCGTTCCAGATCCTTCAGCGTCATGTCCATGAGCAGGCCGATGCGGCTCGGCAGGCTCTTCAGGAACCAGATGTGGGCGACGGGCGAGGCCAGTTCGATATGGCCCATGCGCTCACGCCGGACCTTGGCCAGCGTCACTTCGACGCCGCACTTCTCGCAGATGATGCCGCGGTACTTCATGCGCTTGTACTTGCCGCACAAGCACTCGTAGTCCTTGATCGGGCCGAAGATGCGGGCGCAGAACAGGCCGTCGCGCTCCGGCTTGAAGGTACGGTAGTTGATGGTCTCGGGCTTCTTGATCTCGCCGAACGACCACGACCGGATGCGCTCCGGGCTGGCGATCGAGATGCGGATCTGATCGAAGCTCTGCGGCCCCTGCACCTGGCCGATAATGTTCATCAACTCATTCATAAGCCGTCTCCCCTGGGAAGGGCTGGGAATTCAATTGGCTGCGAACCGGGACGGACGAGCGCCCCCGGGGGAATCCCCCCGAGGGCGCCGCCCAAGCTCGACCGGTGATCAGTAGGACCGCTCGTTCAGCTCGACGTTCAGGCCCAGGGACCGCAGTTCCTTGACCAGCACGTTGAAGCTTTCCGGAATGCCGGCCTCGAAGTTGTCGTCGCCACGGACGATGGCCTCGTAGACCTTGGTGCGGCCGGACACGTCGTCCGACTTCACCGTCAGCATTTCCTGCAGCGTGTAGGCGGCGCCGTAAGCTTCCAGCGCCCAGACCTCCATTTCACCGAAGCGCTGGCCACCGAACTGGGCCTTGCCGCCCAGCGGCTGCTGGGTGACCAGGCTGTACGGGCCGATGGAGCGCGCGTGGATCTTGTCGTCCACCAGGTGGTGCAGCTTCAGCATGTAGATGTAGCCGACGGTGACCTTGCGATCGAACGCCTCGCCGGTACGGCCGTCAGTCAGCACCATCTGGCCCGAGCTGTCGATGCCGGCTTCCGTCAGCATGCGGACGATGTCGTCCTCCCGCGCGCCGTCGAAGACGGGGGTGGCGAACGGGATGCCGCGGCGCAGGTTGCCCGCCAGTTCCAGAACCTCACCATCGGTCAGGTCGCTCACCTCCTCGGTGTAGGCGGCCTCGCCGTAGATGTGCTTCATGCGGCCCTTGATGTTCTCAAGGACGGGGGCCTTGGCCTCCGGCTCGGCATGGCGCATCTGGTCCAGCATCTGGCCGATCTGCTTGCCGAGGTTGGCCGACGCCCAGCCCAGGTGGGTCTCCAGGATCTGACCGACGTTCATGCGCGAGGGCACGCCCAGCGGGTTCAGAACGATGTCGACCGCCTGGCCGTCGGCCAGGTAGGGCATGTCCTCGATGGGCAGGATGCGGCTGATCACACCCTTGTTGCCGTGACGGCCGGCCATCTTGTCGCCGGGCTGCAGCTTGCGCTTCACCGCCACGAAGACCTTGACCATCTTCATGACGCCGGGCGGCAGCTCGTCGCCGCGCTGCAGCTTCTCGACCTTGTTCTCGAACCGCTCCTGCAGCTTCTGGATGCTCTCGTCGAACACCCGGCCGTAGGCCTCCACGTTCTCCATGATCTGGTCGTTGGCGACCGCGATCTGGCGCCACTGGCCGCGCGACAGGCCGGACAGCAGCTCTTCCGTGATGACCTCGCCCGACTTGATGCCGCGCGGAGCGGACAGGACGGACTGGCCGACCAGCGTTTCCTTCAGGCGGGTGTAGAAGCTGCGCTCCAGGATCGCCTTCTCGTCGTCGCGGTCCTTGGCCAGCTTCTCGATCTCGGCCCGCTCGATCGCCAGCGCGCGCTCGTCCTTGTCGACGCCGCGGCGGGAGAAGACGCGGACCTCGACCACCGTGCCGGTGACGCCCGGCGGCAGGCGCATGGACGTGTCGCGCACGTCGCTGGCCTTTTCACCGAAGATGGCGCGCAGCAGCTTCTCTTCCGGGGTCATCGGGCTTTCGCCCTTCGGCGTCACCTTGCCGACCAGGATGTCGCCCGGCTTCACCTCGGCACCGATGTAGACGATGCCCGCCTCGTCGAGGTTCTTCAGAGCCTCTTCGCCGACGTTGGGGATGTCGCGGGTGATTTCTTCCTGGCCCAGCTTGGTGTCGCGGGCCATGACCTCGAACTCCTCGATGTGGATCGAGGTGAAGACGTCATCGCGCACGATGCGCTCGGAGATCAGGATCGAGTCTTCGAAGTTGTAGCCGTTCCAGGGCATGAACGCGACCAGCACGTTGCGGCCCAGGGCCAGCTCGCCCAGGTCGGTCGAGGGACCGTCGGCGATGATGTCGCCCTTCTCCACCCGGTCGCCCACCTTCACCAGCGGACGCTGGTTGATGCAGGTGTTCTGGTTGGAGCGCTGGAACTTCAGCAGGTTGTAGATGTCGACGCCGGGGGCCGCCGCGTCGGTGTCGCCGGTGGCGCGCACGACGATGCGGGTGGCGTCGATCTGGTCGATCACGCCAGCGCGGCGCGCGGCGATGGCCACGCCCGAGTCACGGGCGACCGTCGCTTCCATGCCGGTGCCGACCAGGGGCGAGTCCGCCTTGATCAGCGGCACGGCCTGACGCTGCATGTTCGAGCCCATCAGCGCGCGGTTGGCGTCGTCGTTCTCCAGGAACGGGATCAGCGCCGCGGCGACGGACACCAGCTGCTTCGGCGACACGTCGATCAGGTCGATCATGTCCGAGCGGGTCATCATGTACTCGCCACCCTTGCGGCAGCTGATGAGCTCGTCCACGAACCGGTTGTCGGCGTCCAGCGTGGCGTTGGCCTGCGCCACCATGTAGCGGCCTTCCTCCATGGCGGAGAGGTAGACCACCTCGTTGGTGACGCGCTTGTCCACCACCTTGCGGTAGGGGCTCTCGATGAAGCCGTACTGGTTCACGCGGGCATAGGTCGCCAGCGAGTTGATCAGGCCGATGTTCGGACCTTCGGGGGTCTCAATCGGGCAGATGCGGCCATAATGGGTCGGGTGCACGTCGCGGACTTCGAAGCCCGCGCGCTCGCGGGTCAGACCGCCCGGCCCCAGGGCCGAGAGACGACGCTTGTGGGTGATTTCCGACAGCGGGTTGGTCTGGTCCATGAACTGCGACAGCTGCGAGGAGCCGAAGAATTCACGCACCGCGGCCGCGGCCGGCTTGGCGTTGATCAGGTCGTGCGGCATGACCGTGTCGATCTCGACCGAGCTCATGCGCTCGCGGATCGCACGCTCCATGCGCAGCAGGCCGACGCGGTACTGGTTCTCCATCAGCTCGCCGACCGAGCGGACGCGACGGTTGCCCAGGTGATCGATGTCGTCGATCTCGCCGCGGCCGTCCTTCAGCTCGACCAGGAGCTTCAGGATGGCCAGGATGTCGTCCTTGCGCAGGACGCGCATCTGGTCGTCGGTCTGGAAGCCCAGGCGCGCGTTCATCTTCACGCGACCCACGGCCGACAGGTCGTAGCGCTCGCTGTCGAAGAACAGGCCGCTGAACAGGGCCTCAGCACTTTCCAGCGTGGGCGGCTCGCCCGGGCGCATGACGCGGTAGATGTCGATCAGCGCGTCCTCACGGCTGGCGTTACGGTCCGCCGCCATGGTGTTGCGGATGTAGGCGCCGACGTTCAGGTGGTCGATGGCCAGGACCGGCACCTCGTCCACGCCGAACTTCTCCAGCTTCTCCATGGCGGCGGTGGTGATCTCGTCACCCGCCTCGAAGATCACTTCGCCGGTCAGCTCGTTGATGATGTCGATGGCGAGGTAGCGGCCGGCCAGCTCCTCGGTCGGCACCTTCACCTCTTCCAGGCCACCCTCCTGCAGCTTCTTCAGCACGCGGGGGGTCATCTTGGTCTCGCGCTGCAGCAGGACCTCGCCCGTGCGGGCGTCGATCAGGTCGGAGGCCAGCTTCACGCCCTTCATGCGCTCGGCGACGAAGGGGGTCTTCCAGCCGTCGCCGGCGCGGGTATAGGTGATGGTGTCGTAGAAGGCGGAGAGCATCTCCTCCTTCGACATGCCCTGGGCCTCATACGGGGCCAAGCCCTGGCCGGCCTTGGCGCGCTGGGCCCGCAGCTGCTGCGTCTCGGCGCCGTCCAGCGCGAACAGCAGGGTGGTGGCGGGCAGCTTGCGGCGGCGGTCGATGCGGACGTACACGAGGTCCTTGGCGTCGAACTCGAAGTCCAGCCAGGAGCCGCGGTAGGGGATCACGCGGGCGGCGAACAGGTACTTGCCCGACGAATGGGTCTTGCCCTTGTCGTGGTCGAAGAACACACCCGGCGACCGGTGCATCTGGCTGACGATGACGCGCTCGGTGCCGTTGATGACGAAGGTGCCGTTGGCCGTCATCAGGGGCATGTCGCCCATGTAGACGTCCTGTTCCTTGATGTCGCGGATGGACTTCAGGCCGGTGTCTTCGTCCATGTCGAAGACGGTCAGGCGCAGGGTCACCTTCAGGGGCGCGGCGAAGGTCATGCCGCGCTGCTGGCATTCCTCCACATCGTACTTGGGCTGTTCAAGCTCGTACTTAACGAAGTCGAGCACGGCACGGTCGGAAAAGTCCTTGATCGGGAAAACCGACTTGAACACTTCCTGAAGGCCCAGATTGGCGCGCTTCTCGGGCGCCGTGTCCATCTGAAGGAAGTGGTCGTAGGAACTCCGTTGAACCTCGATGAGGTTCGGCATGCGGGTCACTTCGGGGATGCGTCCGAAGCTCTTACGAATACGCTTACGTCCCGTGAACGACTTGGCCATGAAATGCGCCTCTCGTGAACTAGGCCCGGGTCAACTGCGCCGGCCGATTTGGATGCGACGGCAAGCGAAACAAACACAAATAGGCGCGTCCGGCCCCGCCCCCTTCGGAAGCGGCCGCCGTCCGGCGCCAAACACTCAAACTGCCCTTCCCGCCCCAAATTCCATCGCGGAACCTTCTTCGGGAAGAAACTGGAGGATCACCATACGACATCCTCCAGAAAAAGGCGACAGCGCCGGGCGGCGGTCCCCCATATGGGGAGTGCCACCGTCCAGCGCCATCTTTTTTTCAGAAACGCCCACAGGGGATCGTTTCTTACTTCACCTCGACCTTCGCGCCGGCGTCTTCCAGCTGCTTCTTAATCTTAGCAGCTTCGTCCTTCGTGGCGCCTTCCTTCACGGTCTTCGGCGCACCCTCGACCAGGTCCTTGGCTTCCTTCAGGCCCAGGTTGGTGATGGCGCGGATTTCCTTAATCACGTTGATCTTCTTGTCGCCGGCGTCGGCGAGGATCACGGTGAATTCGGTCTGCTCTTCGGCGGGAGCGGCGGCTTCAGCGGCCGGGCCGGCAACGGCGGCAACGGCAACGGGAGCAGCGGCGGAAACGCCCCACTTCTCTTCCAGCAGCTTCGACAGCTCGGCGGCCTCGATGACGGTCAGAGCGGACAGCTCTTCAACCAGCTTTTCCAGCTTGGACATGGATGTTCTCCTAAATCAGGTCTTGTCTTGAGATTTACGAAAAGTACGCGAGGCTCAGGCCGCCTCGCCCTTCTTGGCATAAGCCGACAGCACGCGCGCCACCTGGCCGCCCGGAGCCTGCAGCACACCGGCGATGCGGGTGGCGGGCGTCTGGAGCATGCCAAGCAGGCGACCACGCAGTTCTTCGATGGACGGGAGCTTCGAGAGAGCCTCGATGCCCTTGTCGTCCAGGACGGTACCGCCCATGCCGCCGCCAATGATCTTGAACTTGTCATTGGCCTTGGCATAAGCGATCGCAACCTTGGCCGCCGCGACCGGATCGCTTGAGTAAGCGATGGCGGTCACGCCGACGAACAGGTCGTCCAGCTTTTCGAACTGGGTGCCCTTCAGGGCGATACGGGCGAGCCGGTTCTTGGTCACCTTGAAGCTCGCGCCAGCGGCCCGCATCTTGCGGCGCAGGTCCGTCACCTCGGCGACCGTCATGCCCGACTGGCGGGTCACGACGACCAGGGAGGTGGCGGAGAGCGCCTGATGCAGAGCCGCGATAGTCGCTTGCTTTTCTGTGCGATCCACGGTTCGCCTCCTAACAACTGGGACAGACGGGCGGGTCACGCCCTTCTTCCCGGTCCAAATGTAGCCTCGGCCTCCACCCACGAATGGGTTTCACCCGAAACCGGTGAACCTGCCCCAGAAGCGACAAGCCATCCAATCCAAGCGGGCGGGGGAACCGTCCACCTGTAAAACGCTTGTTACTCCTGTCTATGCCGGCGTTCATTAAGCCGCCCCGGTCGTCACGCCCCCGAAGGGATGATCGGTTCCGGCTTGGCGCCCGCAGTCTTGGACAGGGTTGGAAGGACGGATCGCTCCGGCCCTCCGCCGGCCTCGCCGTCCGTCCCAATATGGGCCAACCCATATGGAAACGAACGGCTTGGACGGAAACTCCTTGCAGCCTTAGGCCGAGATCGAGGCGACCAGGGCGGCGACGTCGAGCTTCAGGCCCGGGCCCATGGAGGAGCTCAGGCTGACCTTCTCGATGTAGGTGCCCTTGGCACCCGTCGGCTTGGCGCGGTTGATCGCGCCAACAAAGGCCTTGATGTTCTCGGCCAGGGCTTCCTGGCTGAAGCTGGCCTTGCCCACGCCGGCGTGAACGATACCGGTCTTCTCGGCGCGGAACTCGACCGAGCCGCCCTTGGCGGACTTCACGGCTTCGCCGACGTTCATCGTCACGGTGCCCAGCTTCGGGTTCGGCATCAGGCCGCGCGGGCCCAGCACCTTACCCAGACGGCCGACCAGGGCCATCAGGTCCGGGGTGGCGATGCAGCGGTCGAAATTCATCTCGCCCGCCTGGATCTTCTCGGCCAGGTCTTCCGCACCCACCAGCTCGGCGCCGGCGGCCAGGGCTTCGTCAGCCTTGGCGCCGCGGGCGAACACGGCGACACGAACGGTCTTGCCGGTGCCGTTGGGCAGCTGGACCATGCCGCGGACCATCTGGTCGGCATGACGCGGGTCGATGCCCAGGTTCATGGCGATCTCGACGGTCTCGTCGAACTTGGCGGTGGCGTTGCCCTTCACCGACTGGACGGCCTCGTCCAGGGCGTAGAACTTGTTCCGGTCGACGGTGGCGTTAGCCTTCTTGAGACGCTTGCCGGCCATGATCAATCCTCCACCACTTCCAGGCCCATGGAACGGGCCGAGCCGACCAACATGCTGGCAGCCGCCTCGATATCGTTCGCGTTCAGGTCCGGCATCTTCGTCTTGGCGATTTCGCGGATCTGCGACATCTTCACCTTGCCCACCGCGGCGCCCTTGCCCACCTGGACGGCGCCCTTGGTGATGCCGGCGGCCTTCTTCAGGAAGTAGGTGTTCGGCGGGGTCTTGGTGACGAACGTGAAGGTACGGTCACCGTAGGCGGTGATCACGACCGGGATGGGCATGCCCTGCTCCAGGTCGGCCGTCTTCGCATTGAAGGCCTTCACGAATTCCATGATGTTCAGGCCGCGCTGACCCAGGGCCGGACCGATGGGCGGCGACGGGTTGGCCTTGCCGGCCGGCACCTGCAACTTGATATAACCGACGATCTTCTTCGCCATGATACGTCCTCAACAACAATCCGGACGGAACCCCGGTCAAGGGGCGCCACCCGGATCTGCGGGATGCGTGGTTCGGTTTGCCCCATGGACTTCGGCCCCGTTGCCGGGACCTTCGGGCTTGCCTCCCACGCGGGGAATGGGAAGACGCCCCGGTTCCGAAGAACAGGGGCGCCGTCCCGCTTAAATCTTTTCGACCTGCGCGTACTCGAGCTCGACGGGGGTCGCACGGCCGAAGATGGACACCGCCACCTTGACCCGCGCCTTGTCCTCGTCGACCTCTTCGATGAGGCCGGTGAACGAGGTGAAGGGGCCGTCGGTGACACGCACGTTCTCGCCCACTTCGAAGTGGATGGAGGGCTTGGGCCGCTCGATCCCTTCCTGCACCTGGTTCATGATGCGCAAGGCTTCCGCCTCGCTGATCGGCTGCGGCTTGCCGCCGCCACCCAGGAAACCCGTCACCTTCGGCGCGTTCTTCACCAGGTGCCAGCTCTCGTCCGTCAGCTCCATCTTCACCAGCACGTAGCCGGGAAAGAACTTCCGTTCAGAGTTCACCTTGGCGCCACGGCGCACCTCCACGACCTCTTCGGTCGGGACCAGGATTTCCTCGAACTGATCTTCCAGACCCTTCTGGGCGGCCTTCTCACGAATCGACTGAGAGACCTTCTTTTCGAATCCGGAATAAACGTGAACAACGTACCAACGCGCGGCCATGACCTTAGCCTCCGATACCGAAAACGAGGCGGACAGCGAACGCGATGATCTGATCGACCGCCAGGAAGAACAGAGACGCGACGATGACCATGAGGAACACCATCCAGGTGGAGATGACCGTTTCCTTGCGGGTCGGCCACGTCACCTTGGCGATCTCACGGCGCACTTCGCGCGCGAACTGGGCAGGACTGGTCTTCGCCATAAGGGCTACGCCACCACGTTCAGAGCTACTCGTCGTACTGCTTCGGCATCGCTGCCGCTACCGGCCCGCTTGGCCGTCCGGGCGCGCTGTTCAGCGGGGCGACGTGGCAGGAGTGGAGGGGATCGAACCCCCAACCCCCGGTTTTGGAGACCGGTGCTCTACCAATTGAGCTACACTCCTACGTCGCCGGCCGCAGTTTCCCGCGTCTCGGAGGGCCGGTTTATTCACCATTCGGAACCGCTTGTCCAGATAAAACAGCATACCCCTCGTATGCGGGGCAGATCTGCGTCTGTGCAGGCGGCCGGTGGGCCGGCAACACCTTTCCCCAACAGGCCCAGGGGCCCGAAAAGAACGGTGTTTTCAGGGGTTTGACCGTCGGTGCCCGGGAAATCCCGACCAGCCGCCGGAAGGCCTCCGACGGCCCTCCCCTACTTAAAGGCAAAGGGCGCCACCGGCGGACCGGGGCACCCTTCACCAAATCGCGTAGGCGCGGGCGGCCTTCAGGGAAGGCCAGCCGCGCGACCCAAACGTTCCTTAGGCGATGATCTTCGCGACCACGCCGGCGCCGACGGTGCGGCCGCCCTCGCGGATGGCGAAGCGCAGGCCTTCGTCCATGGCGATCGGGGCGATC
>NZ_VITV01000021.1 GCF_007828035.1 Nitrospirillum amazonense
CACAGGCGGGGGACGACGCGCAGGACATAGTGGCGCTGCCCGCGGGAGGCGGCGTGGCCGCCGGTGAGCGAGGCGACGACGCCGTTGAAGACGCGATAGCTGCCCTCGTCCAGGCGCAACTTCAGGTCCACGCTCTGCGCCACCAGGGCGGCGGGGTCGACGTTGTCGTCCATGGCGCGCACGGTCGCGCGGAATTCGAAGGGTGTCGAAATACCCTCCGTCCCCTCCAGCGCCTCCAGCAAAAGCTGGTCGGGCCCCAAGGGGCTCTCGATCCCCAGCAACCGTTCCGCTTGCGTGTAACCGTCCATCAAATCCTCGTATGCCCGGCGGACGGATGCGCGCCGAACGTCTCCAGTCACTGTGGTCCAGTCACGGCGGCCCAGTAGCGGCGGCATGGCCGCCTGGCTGCTACTGTCATCACCTGTTAACTCACCGTTTACACGGTGTGATTTCAAAACCTTCCGAACCGCTCCTGTAACTTCGCGCGACACAGAACTATGGGCCGGCGGCGGGGCGTCAAGGGCCGCGCGCGCTGGGCGCGTTTCCTATGCCGTCATGAATACGGCAAGAAAGTGACGCAAATTATTCTTTAACCGCAGGTGAATGAGAGATGGCCACATGATGATGTGGCTTTAAAAATCGGCCGTTACTACAGAATTGAACGCCCGTGCTTCAATTCTGTTTTGCTGCCGACGGCTTGACCATTCCACGAAGGGTTATGTCCTTCGGGTATAGGGAGCTTAATGCTGCATATCCTGATGGCGGACCCAATTGTCGGCCGGAACACCAGCTTTCACGGCAAGGTAGCTGGAAACCCTAGGGATTCCGCGCCGTTCACGGGGGCAGGCACCTTCGTATTAACGCGTTATTGAGTTGGACCGGGGGTCGGAAAGCTGGTTCCAAGGGGTGTCACGGCACCTGTCACCCGAGTCATATGACCTAGGTTTTGCAGGTATATATCCGCTTCATCCCGGTGGTTATAGAACCGGCGGATAAGGAATAGGCTTCCGGAATTTTCTCAGCAATTACAAAGGCGATTGCTTAAAATATCGATTAAAATTGCGTTCAAAATATACTTTGAAGCTATGCCCTATGACTGTGGGCGGGCGCAGCCTGTCCACAACTCTACCTCTATCTGGATATACCACCGAGAACCGTTTCTGGGGGGTCGACGGAACTATCTTCCGAATTATATCAGCGTGCATTGCTTGGTAAATTTATCGTTAAAAGATTGGACACGTTGTCGACCTCTCAGTGACGTCGCCAATGCCGTCCTTGCGCAGCGAGGATCAGATGGCCCTTGTCTTACGTGTTCTTTCGGCCGGGGACTGCTCCATATCCGAAGGCGAAACCCGCGTCTGCGACGGCGCCAGTTTCACCATCGGCCGTGGCGCCGAGAACGACTGGGTGGTCAACGACCCCCAGCGCCACCTGTCGAAGCAGCACTGCCGGATAGAGCTGCGTGGCCAGACCTATTTCGTGACGGACACCAGCACCAACGGTGTCTACGTCGGCGGGGCGGCTGCCCCCCTGGGTCGGGGCAACAGCCAGCCGGTGAACGACGGCGACGTCATCAATCTGGGCCCCTGCACCCTGCGCCTGGAAATCAGCAGCCAGCCGGCGGCCTCGGTGTCCCCCATGGCGACCATGAATGGCATCGGCATGACCAGCGGCGCCCTGGCCGACCCGGACATGGATTACGGCATGGGGGGCCTGAACAATGGCCACACCGGCTATGTCCCCTCGCTGACCCAGGTCCTGGCTGGCGACCGCGTCGCCGAAATGCAGCTGACCGACATGCTGGGGGAAGGGGAGGCGGAGGTGGAGGCGCCGTTTGGTGGCGCGCTGGCCCCATCGCTGGCCGCCCATTCCGGTACCGGCGCCTATTTCGAGGCGCCTGAGGTCAAGCACCCCGTTATCCCCATGGACTGGCAGGCGGAGGGCGTCGATGGCGTCGGCATGCAGGATGAGCTGGAGTCCGTCAGCGCCGCCGCCCAGGTGATGGCGGAGGCCTTCGCCGGAGCCCGCAACGGCCAGGCCACGGCCCGCATGGCCAGCCCGGCCGTTTCCAGCCCCGCCCCGGCGGGTCCGGTCAATGGCGCCCCGATCAATGGCGCCGGCGCCACCATCCTGCCCATCAATCCCGCCGCCGGCCCAGTGCGGCCCCAGCCGGTGGCCGCCCCTGTGACGCCGGTCCCTCCCGTTTCCCCCGCCATCGCACCCGTCGTGGGGCTGGGCACCATGAACCCGGCGCCCCTCGCCACGCCGGCCGTCCCCCCACTGGCGCAGCCCGCACCGGTCGCCCCGCCGCAACCGGCGGCGCAGGCCTCGCCCATTGCCCAGGCTCAGGCCCAGTCGGCGCCCGCCCAGGCCGCCAACCCCCAAAACCCAGGCCCCCAGATCCCGGACGACGTGTTCGAGGCCTTTCTGGCGGGCGTCGGCCTGCCGCTGGACGCAGTGGACGCATCCGACGCCCCGGCGCTGATGCACAAGATGGGCGTCGCCCTGCGCGAGGCGGTCAACGGCCTGCGTGAGCTGCTGGAATTGCGCGCCTTCCTGAAGTCCGAGTTCCGCATCGAACACACGCTGCTGCGTGCCAAGGAGAACAACCCTCTGAAGTTCTCCGCCAACCTGGATGGCACGCTGTCCGTGCTGATCGGCCGGCGGGTCATGGGCTTCATGGACGCGCCGGAGGCCATCCGCGAAAGCCTGCGCGACATCAAGGCCCACGAGGTGGCCCTGATCGCCGGCATGAAGACGGTGGTGGGCGACGTGCTGGAACAGCTGTCGCCCGAGACCATCAAGAATGACGTCAGCGCCTCCATGCTGCCGCAGGTTCACAAGGCCCGCTGCTGGGAACGGTACGAGCAGGTCCACCAGCGCATGATGGGCGAACAATCGTCGGGGCCGCCCCTCGGCAGCAAGTTTTCCTCCGCCTACACCCAGCAGTTCAGAAGCCTCTGAACCGCCTGGGGTCCGCCTTCGTCCCCGCCTGGCACCCGCCTCACTTCCACCCGTCCGCCAGCCGCCTGGGGATAACCCCAGCCCCGAGACTGCCCAGACTAACAGGGTCCTCTAGACGATGCCTCTCGCCACGACCATCGCCCGCCGCTCCACCCCGCACCCCATGGGCCGTGCGGCCCTCGCCACCGTGCTCGCCGGTGCCGTCCTGCAGCTGGCGGCCTGCTCGCACGAGCCGCCGCCCCCGCCGCCGGTGCGCACCACCGTGCCGGTGTCGATCAACGTCGGGCCCGACGCCAATCCCGACACGCTGGGCCGTCCGTCGCCCATCGTGACGCGCGTCTATCAGCTGGCGTCCAAGGACAAGTTCACCATCGCCGCGCCCATCCAGCTGATCCAGCACGACACCCAGGCCCTAGGTACCGATCAGCTGGGCCGGGACGAGTTCGTGCTGCAGCCCGGCGACAAGAAGCAGATGGTCCTGCCGCAGAACGACAAGGTGCACTACGTCGGCATCGTCGCCGCCTATCGCGCCATCGACCAGGCCAACTGGCGCGAGGTTGTGGCCCTGCCGGACACCGGCCCGGTGACGCTGAACGTCACCGTCGGTGCCAACGGCCTGGTGGTGAAGCGCGACACGGCCGACGCCGGCACCCCACCCGGCGCCGCCGGCACCGCGGCGGCGGCCGACGCGTCCAAGCGCACCCCCACCAAGTGAGGCCCCGGCCATGATGTCCGCCAACCGCGTGGTCTGGACCGAGGGCATGTTCCTGCGGGTCCAGCATTTCCAGCAAGCCGACCGCCATGTGGAACGGCTGCTGCACGCGCGCACCGAACCGCTGACACCCTTCTCCTGGGGCCTGAGCGAGCTGACCATCAACCGGGAACTGCTGGGCATCGGCAAGTTCGCCATCGTCTCCGCCAAGGGCATCCTGCCCGACGGCACGCCCTTCTCCATTCCGGACGAGGCCGACCATCCGCCGCCGCTGGAGCTGTTCGACACCACCAAGAACTGCGTCATCTACCTGACGCTGCCGGTGCGCCAGCCGGGCGGGGCCGAGGTGGGGCTGACCAATTCCGAGGACGCCATCACCCGCTTCGTCCCGGCGCGGTATGAGGCCGAGGACGCCAACCTCGGCAGCGACCAGGCGGCCGCCATGGACGTCGCCCGCCTGCGCCTGCGCCTGGCGCCGGAGACGCAGCCGCTGGCGGGGTATGAGAAGATCGCCATCGCCCGGGTGGTCGAGGTGCGCTCCGACCGCGCCATCATCCTGGATGAGCAGTTCATCGCCCCGGTCACCTCGGTCGCGGCCCAGGCGCCGCTGGCCGCCTTCCTGACCGAGCTGCAGGCCCTGATCCAGCACCGGGCCGAGGCCCTGGCCGGCCGTCTGTCCGGCCCCTCGGCCAAGGGGGCGGCGGAGATCGCGGACTTCCTGCTGCTGCAGACCGTGAACCGGTATGAACCGCTGCTGCGCCATTACGCCGCCACCGCACCCATGCTGCATCCGGAGCGGTTCTACCGCCTGTGCGTCGAGGTGGCGGGGGAACTGGCCACCTTCACCACCGAGGCCAAGCGCGCCGCCGTGTTTCCCGAATACCGGCACGAGGATTTGCAGAACACCTTCCGGCCCGTCTTCTCCGACCTGCGCGCCTCCTTGAGCGCCGTGCTGGAGCAGACCGCCGTCGCCATCCCGCTGCAGGCCCGCCGCCACGGCATCAAGGTCGGCGTCATCGTCGACCGGTCGCTGCTGTTCAACGCCACCTTCGTGCTGGCGGTTAACGCGGACATGCCGGTGGAGCACCTGCGCCGCGTCTTCCCGAACCAGGTGAAGATCGGCCCGGTGGAACAGATCGCCCAGCTGGTGAACGTGGCGCTGCCCGGCATCAATGTCAGGCCCCTGCCGGTGGCGCCCCGCCAGCTTCCATACCGCAGCGGCCAAGTCTTCTTCGAACTGGACCGCAGCAGCCAGCATTTCAAGCAGCTCCAGAAGTCCGGCGGCATCGCCCTGCACCTGGCGGGTGATTTCGCGCAGATCGAAATGGAGCTGTGGGCCATCAAGGGGGGTGCGTGATGTCCTATCCCAGCTACGGCCAGACGGCGCATGAGCCGACCATCGTCAAGCCGACGCCCGGCGGCCGCCGTCCGGCGCCGGTGCAACTGGTGGCGCCGCCCACCGACTACGCGCCGGAAGACACGGTCGATCTGACGCTGGGCGGCCTCAACCCGCTGGTGGCCGCCGCCGGCCCCATCCTGACGCTGGCCCGCCGCCTGCGCACGTCCGCCGCCCAGTCCAATATCGAGGAACTGCGCGAGCGCGTCGCCGACGAGATCAAGACCTTCGAGAAGCGGGCGCAAGGCACCGGCGTCACCAACGAGGCGGCGCGCGCGGCCCACTACGCCCTGTGCGCCACCATCGACGACATCGTGCTGAACACGCCGTGGGGGGCGAGCAGCACCTGGGCGCGGGCCGGCATGGTCATCACCTTCCACATCGACGTGACGGGGGGTGAGCGCTTCTACGATCTGCTGAACCACCTGCTGAAGGATCCGGCCGCCAACTTCCAGGTGCTGGAGCTGATGTACCTGTGCCTGTCGCTGGGGTTCGAGGGCCGGCTGCGCATCCTGCCGCAGGGCTCGCTTGAGCATTCGCGCATCCGCGACAACCTCTACCGCGTGCTGACCCAGCGGCGCGGCGAGGCTGAGCGCGAGCTGTCGGTGCACTGGCGCGGGGTGGAGGCACCCTTCCGCCCCCTGCTGCCCAGCATCGAGTTCTGGACCGTCATGGCGGCCACCCTGATCCTCATCACGGTGATGGCCACGGGCTTCAGCTTCGCGCTGAACGGCAGTTCCGACGCCACGCTGGAAAAGATGGCCACCTTGCCGCCGGTGGGCCAGCCCAGCGTCGCCCTGGCCCAGCCCACGGCGCCGGTGCAGCCCAAGTCGAAGGATCTGGACCAGTTCCGCGCCTTCCTGGCGCCGGAGATCGCCCAGGGCCTGGTGACCGTGGTGCCCCAGGGCACGGACACCGTGGTGCGCATCCGCAACGCCGGCATGTTCGCGTCGGGCAGCAGCGAGGTGAACGAAAGCTACACCGCCCTGCTGAACCGCATCGGCGAGGCCCTGAACACCCGGCCCGGCGCGGTGCTGATCACGGGACATACGGATAATATTCCCATTCGCACCATCCGGTTCCCGTCGAACTGGCATTTGTCACAGGCCCGCGCCGACGCGGTCGCCGCCGTCATCGCCACCCACCTGACCGACAAGTCCCGTCTGAAGGCCCAGGGCATGGCCGACACCCAACCCATCGCCACCAACGACCAGGACGCCGGCCGGGAAGCCAACCGCCGCATCGACGTGATCCTGAGCTCGCCCGCGGCCGCCGTGCCGGCGCCGTCGGCGGCCTCTGCGACCCCGGCCGCCGTGCCTGCCCCGACCCCCAACCAGGGAACGGCCCAATGAACGTCCCAAGCAGCGTCTACTTCGCGCAGCCCCTGATTTCCGCCCTGGCGCAGCCCTTCCGCGCGCGCTGGGTCTGGTCCCTGGTGTGGGCCATCGGCTTCGCGCTGGTCATCTGGTTCTTCGGCGCCTTGGTGGCGGTGGGCAGCCACCGGCCGCTGGAAGGCGACCTGGTGCGCCTGATCGCCTGTTGCGCCGTGTTCGCCACCTGGGCCGCCTTCAACCTCCAGGTCAATCTCAAGGCCCGGCAGACCGACCGGCGCATGGTGCACGACCTGACCGACCCCAGCGAGGAGGAGAAGCGCCGGGGTGCCGACGCCGCATCCGCCGAGGAACTGCGCCTGCTGCGCGACCGCCTGCAAGAGGCGCTGAGCCAGCTGCGCAAGAAGGCCGGGCGCAAGGGCATGGGCCGGGGCTACCTCTACCAGCTGCCCTGGTACATCATGATCGGGCCGCCGGGCTCGGGCAAAACGTCCGCCCTGCTGACCTCGGGCCTGAACTTCCCGCTGTCCACCACCATTGGCCGGGACCCCCTGAAGGGCATCGGCGGCACCCGCAACTGCGACTGGTGGTTCACGGACGAGGCCATCCTGCTGGACACGGCCGGCCGCTACACCACGCAGGACAGCGACCCGCACCAGGACCAGGCCGCCTGGCTGGGCTTCCTGGACCTGCTGAAAAGCTATCGTCCCCGCCAGCCGGTGAACGGCGCCATCGTGGTGATGAGCCTGGCCGACCTGATGGCCCCCGATCCCACGGAACGCCTGAACCACGCCCGCGCCATCCGCCTGCGCCTGAACGAGCTGTACGACCGCTTCGGCCTGCGCTTCCCGGTCTACATGCTGTTCACCAAGGTCGATCTGGTGCCCGGCTTCGTCGAGTACTTCGACAATCTCGGCAAGTCGGAACGCGAACAGGTGTGGGGCATGACCTTCCCCCTGGACGACGGCGCCGCCGACAGCCCCGGCGTGGTCGAGCAGTTCCCGCAGGAGCTGGAGGGTTTGGTCATCCGCCTGAACGAGCGGCTGCTGGAGCGGGTGCAGCAGGAGGCGGACATCGAGCGCCGCGGCCTGGTGTTCAACTTCCCCAACCAGGTGGCCAGCCTCAGCGACGCGCTGCTGGAGATCCTCACGGAAATCTTCCGCGCCAGCCCCTATGAGACGCGGCCCCTGCTGCGCGGCAGCTACTTCACCAGCAGCGTGCAGGTGGGCATGCCCATCGACCGCACCATGGCCACCATCGCCGCAACCTTCGGCTTGGATCCGGTGCGCATGCCGGCCAACAACCGTCAGGGCCGCAGCTATTTCCTGACCCGGCTGTTCAATGAAGTGATCTTCGCCGAGGCCGCCGTCGTCAGCCTGAATCCCAAGGTGGAGCAGCGCCGCCGCCGCCTGCGCATCGCGACGTACGCCTCCGCCGCCGTCATCCTGGCCGTGCTGGCCTATGCCTGGAGCACCGGCTACCAGGAGAACAAGCGCCAGGTGGCCCTGATCGACGACGGCCTGCAGGCCTATGACAAGGCGGCCACCGGCATCCCCAGCCAGGGCGTGACGGACGCCGACCTGGTGCGCGTGGTCAAGCCGCTGAACATTCTGCGCAACCTGCCCACGGGCCTGGAGAACAACGAGGGCGTCGCCAGCCAATGGCTGACCTTCGGCCTCTACCAGGGTGACAAGCTGAAGACGGTGCACGCCGCCGTCTATCACCGGGCGCTGAACGGCCTGATGCTGCCCCGCCTGCTGGTGCGGCTGCAGGACCAGATCCGGGCGCACGAGGATGACGATGACTTCGTGGCCGGCGCGCTCAAGATCTACCTGATGCTGGGCAGCCGCGGCCCCTTGGACGCCAATGCCGTGCGCCAGTGGATGGTGGCCGACTGGGCTGCCACCTGGCCGGGCGAGGCCAACAAGGGCTTGCGGGACGACTTGGCCCGCCACCTGGACAGCCTGCTGACCCGGGGCAGCCTGACGCCCATCCCCTTGGACGCCAACCTGATCACCCAGTCGCGCCGCAGCCTGGAAAAGCTGTCCCCGGCCGAGCGGGTCTACGCCCTGGTCCGCCAGCATGAGGGCATCAGCCAGCTGCCGCAGTGGCGCCCTGTCGACCATGCCGGCGCCACGGCCGACCATGTCTTCACCCGTGTCTCCGGCAAGCCGCTGACCGAGGGCATTCCCGGCCTGTACACGCCGGAAGGCTACAAGGCCTTCCAGCCGGCGCTCTCCGCCGTGATCGCCGAGGTGCAGGGGCAGAGCTGGGTGCTGGGCGACAAGCCCGCCGGGGCCAACGCCCAGGCGCAGCAGGCGGCCCAGGCCGATGACCTGCGCGAGCGGGTGACGCAGCTGTACTACGCCGACTACATCCAGCAGTGGGACACCATGCTGGGCGACCTGCGCATCGTGCCGCTGGCCGACATGCAGCAGACCATCGCCGTGCTGAACCTGGTGTCCAGCCCCGACATGCCGATGCTGAAGCTGCTGAAGGACGTGGCGGCGGAGACGCAGATCGTCCCCCTGCCGGGCCTGCCCAAGGCGGTCCCGGCGCCGGGCGGTGCCGCCGCCCCAGCGGCCCTGCCCACGCCGGACGCGCCGGCCGGCGCCGTGGCCGTGGCCCAGCACTTCCAGCCCATCGCCGATTTCGTCACGCCCAGCAACGGGGCGCCGGCGCGGGCGGAGGATCTGGTGCGCCTGCTGGGCGAGGCTTATCAGGAGCTCAGCAACGTCGCCAGCGGGCCCGGCAACGGCCGCATGGCCATGTACACCCGCGCCTCCCACGGCGGGGCCGGCGGCCCCATCCAGATGCTGAACAACCAGGCGGCGCAGATGCCGCGGCCGGTCAACGGCTGGATCGCCACCATCACCGGCAGCGCGTCGGAACAGTCGGTGGGCGGTGCCCGCGCCCAGCTGAGCAACCTTTGGGGCGGCGAGGTGGGCGGCTTCTGCACCCGCGCCGTCAATGGCCGCTATCCCTTCGCCAAGGACAGCACCAAGGAAATCTCGGTGGGTGACTTCACCCGGCTGTTCGCCCCCAACGGCATGTTGGACAACTTCTTCAACAACCACCTGAAGACGCTGGTCGACACCTCGGGCGCCAAGTGGCGGTGGACCAAGGTGGGCGACACCGGCCTGGGCATCCCCGACAGCGTGCTGGCCTCCTTCCAGTATGCCGCCCAGATCCGCGACGCCTTCTTCCCCGATGGCGGCCAGCAGCCCCGTGTTGCCCTGCAGGTGACGCCGGTGACCCTGGATCCGAAGTCCACCGGCGTGCTGTTCGCCAGCGGCGGCCAGCAGATCGAATACCAGCATGGGCCGCAGTGGCCGGCTTCGCTCCAGTGGCCGGACAACGACCCCAACGGCGTCAGCCGCGTGGTGTTCGAGGTGACCGACGGCCTGCCGCAGAGCGTGCTGAAAAGCGGTCCCTGGTCGCTGTTCCACCTGGTGGACCAGGGCACGGTCACGCCGCTGGGCAGTGACAACTTCCGCGTCAACTTCACCTCCGGCACCCACAACGCCGGCTTCGAGGTGAAGTCCAGCACCTCGCTCAACCCCTTCATCCTCAAAGAACTGAGGGCGTTCCGTTGTCCAGTCTCTTTCTGAATGGCGCCGTCTCGGCTCACGAGCCGGGTTTCTTCGGCAAGATCCCGGCGCGGGGGGACTTCGTCTCCCGGCGGCTGGACCCAGCGATCGTCCGCCCGCTGGACGAATGGCTGCAGGCGTCGCTCGCCACCAGCCAGCGGCAGATGGGCGAGGCGTGGCTGCCCAGCTACCTGGACACGCCGGTCTGGCGCTTCGTCCTGGGGCCGGGGGTCTGCGGCGACACGGCCATGGCCGGCGTGCTGATGCCCAGCGTCGACCGGGTCGGGCGCTACTTCCCCCTGGTGCTGGCGACCCCGCTGCCCGGCTGCGTCGCCCCCATCCGACTGATCGAAAGCGGTCGCGCCTGGTTCGACAAGGTGGAAGACCTGGCGCTGACCTCGCTGGACGACGACTTCAACTTCGACAGCTTCGACCAGGCCGCACGGGTATTGGGCGCGCCGCCTTACGACACCACGCGCGGGCCTGCGGAGAGCAGCGCTTTCCGTGTCGGGCTGGCCAACAACGGCGGCGCCAACGGCCGGGGTGCCCTGGGCAGCGCCTATGCCGAACTGCTGGACCAGGTGCTGATCGGCTTCAACAACCGCTTCAGCCTGTGGTGGACCACCGGGTCGGACAAGGTGGCGTCTTCGCTGCTGATCTCGCCCGGCCTGCCGGCGCCGCAGAATTACGCCGCCTTCCTGGACGGACGTTGGGAGCGCTGGGGCTGGGAACGCCCGGCCGACACGGCGCTGCACCTGGCGGACGAGGAACTGCCCATCCTGCTGCTGCGGCCCGTGGTGGCGCTGCCCAGCCACGGCCGTACCCATCCCGGCACCCGCCGCACCATCAACCAGGACGCCCTGCTGCTGCGGCCCGACCTCGGCCTGTGGTGCGTCGCCGACGGCCTGGGCGGCCATTCGGCGGGCGAGGTGGCCAGCGCCCTGACCGTGAAGGCGCTGGATGCGGTGATGCCGCCCCTGTCCTACGGCGGCTTCGTGGAAGAGGTGCGCGAGGCCCTGGTCGAGGCCAACGACAAGCTGCGGGCCCAAGCCGCCACCCTGGGCGACCAGGCGCTGATCGCCTCCACCGCCGTGGTGCTGCTGATCTACGCCAACCGCTTCAATTGCCTGTGGGTGGGCGACAGCCGCATCTACCTGCTGCGCGACGGCCGGCTGCGCCAGCTGACCACCGACCACGTGGCTGCCGGCATCAACCAGCAGCAGCGGGCCACCATGCTGGTCACCCGTGCCGTGGGCGCCGCCGACACGCTGGAGATCGACATGGTGCAGGACGTCGTCCAGCCCGGCGACCGCTTCCTGCTGTGCAGCGACGGCGTCACCAAGGTGCTGAGTGAGACGGAGATCGCCACGCTGATGCGGGGAATGCCTCCGCGCGAGACGGTGGACGCCCTGGTGGAAAACATCCTGGTCAGCGGCGCGCCCGACAACCTGACCGCCGTCATCGTCGATGTGCCGGAAAGCGATCATCCGGTGGCGGAGGCCGCCATGCAGGCCACGGCCGTGCCGGTGGCGCACTCGCCGGCGCTTGAAGATGTGCGCCAAGGGGGTGCGGAATGAGCCAGGCCGCCGTCCTGACCAACCCCGGCGCCATCGTGGCGAATGAGGAGCCGCAGCAGCCGGACGAGATGACCTCGCTGCTGATGAGCCCAGAGACGCCGGATGAACTGACCCGCTTCGCTCCGGCCGAGCTGACCGAGGTCATGGTGGCGCCGGACGTTGCTGCGCCGAACGCCGCCCCGGTGGTGCCGACGCGCGAGGTGGTGGAAAGCCAGGTGGCGGGCTTCATCGCCGGTGTCCGGGCGCAGGCGCACCGCGCCGGCCTGGACGAGGTCGCCTCGCTGGACCTGCTGAGCGGCGCCCGCGCCGCGCTGGACCGTCACATCCAGGCCGCGCAGCGCCCTTGGGAGGATGGACCAGAGCCTGCGGCCAGCACCGCGCCGGCGGCCAAGGCCGATCCCACCGGCTGGTCGGTGGCGCCGGGCAGCACCATGCTGAACACCTTCATCGTGCGCACCCTGCTGGCACGCGGCGGGATGGGCGAGATCTACCGGGTGCGCCATCGCGACCTGAAAACCGACCAGGCCATCAAGGTCATCATTCCGGAATATCGGGACGACGCCAAGATCGTGGGCTTGTTCCATGAGGAAGGCCGCCTGCTGCAGCGCATCCGCCATGACGCCGTGGTGAGCTGCGCCGGCCTGTACCGCGACGGCGACGGCCGGTCCATGCTGGTGCTGGAGTATATCGACGGCCAATCGCTGTCCTACTTCCTGCGGCGCGGGCCTTTGGGCCTGACGGCACTGGAGGCCCTGCTGCGCCGTCTGGCGGCGGGTCTGACGGCGGTGCACGCCGCCGGCATCGTCCACCGTGACGTCAGCCCCGACAACATCCTGCTGCCCGGCGACAATCCGGCGGCGGCCAAGCTGATCGATTTCGGCGTGGCGCGGGAAATGCGCAACGGCGTCACCCCGCGCGACGGACTGGATTTCGCCGGCAAGTTCTCCTTTGCCTCGCCCGAGCAGCTGGGCATGCACGGCGGCGCCATCGGCGTTGCGTCCGACATCTACAGCCTGGGCCTGGTCATCGTCGCCGCCGCGCGCGGCGAGAAGCTGGCCATGGGCCAGACGGTGGAGGAGGCGACGGCCGCCCGCCGCCAGGTCCCCGACATCAGCGCCGTGCCCGACCGTCTGCGCGGTCTGGTGGAGGGCATGCTGCAGCCCGATCCCAAGCGCCGGCCCACCGACCTGAACACGTTGCTGCGGGCGCTGGACGCCAACAGCGGTTCCTCGGCCAAGGGCGGCTTCTGGGGCCGGCTATGGCCGTCGCGGAAAGGTGCATGATGGACAACGGCGCTATCCTGTCCTCCGGCCTGTCCCCCGGCGTCCTGGATCTTCCCGTTCTGCTGGCCCCCATCCCCGGCGACCAGCCCTGCGGGCCTGACCTGCGCGTGCACAACGGCGGCGATGCCGCCTATTTCCAGCTGAAGGATCTGCGTGCCACCGCCCGCGCCATCGAGCGGCGGGCGGATTCCGAGGATGAGGCCCAGACCTCCCTGGCGGAGTGGCAGCGTATCCAGGACCTGGCGCGCAGTGTCCTGGCCCAGCGCACCAAGGACATCGAGGTCGCCGTTTGGCTGACAGAGGCCGCCGTGCGGCTGGAGGGTTTCGCCGGTCTGGCCGATGGTTTCCGCCTGCTGGCCGGCTTGGTGGAGCAGTATTGGGACGGCGTCCATCCCCAGCCGGACGAGGACGGTATCGCGGTCCGCCTGGCGCCGATCGGCGGCCTTAACGGCCATGGGGCGGAGGGCACGCTGATCCAGCCCATCCGCAAGGTGCCGCTGCTGCGCGAGGACCAGCCCATCGCCTACTGGCACTACGCCCTGGCCCAGCGCGCCAGCCAGACGCCGGACACGCGCAGCCGCCCGGGCCGCACCCCGCCGCCCACGCTGGACGCCTTGTCCCAGCGCATGAGCCAGGTGCCGGCGGCCCGCAACCGGGCGCTGCTGGCCGACATCCGCGCCTGCCGCCAGGCCTTCCGCGACCTGGATCGGCTGCTGACCGAACGGGCGGGCGCCGACGCCCCGCCTACCTCCACCATCACCCACATCCTGGAGGAGGTGGAGGACGCGGTGGTGTTCCTGACCGGCCTGTCGGCCAAGGAAGAGGTGGAGGAGGCCGCCGTGCCCGACGTCATCCTGCATTCCGCCACCGGCGCCCCCGTCGTGGACGAGGCGGCGGCGCCCCAGCGGCCGGCCAAGGGCATCACCAGCCGGGAAGAGGCGCTGACCCTGTTGGCGGAGATCGGCCAGTACTTCCGCCGCACCGAACCCCATTCACCCCTGTCCTACACCATCGAGGACCTGGTTCGGCGCGGCCGCATGCCGCTGCCCGAACTGTTGGCCGAGCTGCTGGCGGACGCGGGTGCCCGCAACACCCTGCTGACCACCGCCGGCATCCGGCCGGTGCAGGGCAACGGACAGTAAGACACTGATGAGAAATCGTTTTTGTTTCGGGGTAACCCCAGACGACATGCAGCAACCCATGGGTAGGAGAAGGTAGATGGCCAGCGTTCATGACAAGCTCGAGCGGGTTCGCAAGCCGCGCGTGCACATCAAATACGAGGTCGAAACCGATGGGGCGATGGTCGAGAAGGAGCTGCCCTTCGTGGTCGGCGTGCTCGGCGATTTCTCCGGCGACCCGACGGATGACCTGAAGCCGCTGAAGGACCGCAAGTTCATCCAGATCGACCGCGACAACTTCAACGAAATCCTGGCGCGCATGAAGCCGTCGCTGTCGTTGCGCGTGCGGAACGAGCTGGAGGACGACGGCAGCGAGATGGCCGTGGAGCTGAAGTTCTCCTCGCTGGAGGACATGGAGCCCGGCCAGATCGTCCGCCAGGTGCCGGCGCTGCGCAAGCTCTTGGAGACGCGCAACCAGCTGCGCGACCTGCTGACCAAGGCCGACCGCTCGACCCAGCTGGAAGACCTGCTGGAATCCATTCTTCAGGACGACACTCAGCTGCGCAAGCTGTCGCAGCAGCTGGGCGCCACCGCCGAGGAGGTGAAGTGATGACCGATACCCTGACCGTTTCCCGCGAAGAAGCCGCGGCCGGCACCGTCGAAGGCCTCTCCCTGCTGGACCAGGCCATCGGCGCCACCAAGCAGACCGAGCCGGCGCGCGTGCAGGAACTGCTGCGCACCCTGACGGAAGAGGCGCTGGGCGGCACCGTCACCTACAGCCGCAACCTGACCCAGACGCTGACCGCGGCGGTGAAGGCCATCGACGCCAAGCTGTCCAAGCAGCTAGCCGCCATCATGCACCACCCGGAATTCCTGAAGCTGGAAGGCAGCTGGCGCGGCCTGCACCACCTGGTCATGAACACCGAGACCAGCGCCAACCTGAAGATCCGCGTGCTGAACGTGCGCAAGCGCGAACTGGCGAAGGATCTGGCCAAGGCGGTGGAGTTCGACCAGAGCGAGCTGTTCAAGAAGCTCTACGAGAACGAGTTCGGCACGCCCGGCGGTGAGCCCTACGGCATGCTGATCGGTGACTATGAGTTCACCAACCACCCCGAGGATGTGCAGATGCTGTCCAGCATCTCCAGCATCGCGGCGGCGGCCTTCGCCCCCTTCGTCTCCGCCGCTAGCCCCAAGCTGTTCGGCTTCCAGGATTACCAGGAGCTGGCCAAGCCCCGCGACCTGGAGAAGATCTTCGAGACGGCGGAATACGCGCAGTGGCGCAGCTTCCGCGACAGCGAGGACAGCCGCTTCACCACGCTGACCCTGCCGCGCGTACTGGCGCGCCTGCCTTACGGCGCCGCCACCCTCAGCGTCGACGACTTCAATTTCGAGGAAGCCCCCCTGGACCCCTCGGGCAAGTCGCTGGCGCTGGAGCACAACGAATATTGCTGGATGAACGCGGCCTACGTCCTGGGCTCGCGCGCCACCGAGGCCTTCGCCAAGTACGGCTGGTGCACGGCCATCCGCGGCGCCGAGGGCGGCGGCAAGGTGGAAACCCTGCCCACCCACGTCTTCGTCAGCGATGACGGCGACCCCGACCAGAAGTGCCCGACGGAGATCGGCATCACCGACCGCCGCGACGCCGAGCTGGGCAAGCTGGGCTTCCTGCCCCTCTGCCATTACAAGAACACCGACTATGCCGTGTTCTTCGGCGCCCAGACGGTGCAGAAGCCCAAGAAGTACGACCGCCCGGACGCCACGGCCAACGCCGCCATCTCCGCCCGGCTGCCGTACATGATGGCCACGTCCCGCTTCGCCCATTACCTGAAGGTGATGGCGCGCGACAAGATCGGCTCCTTCCTTGAGGTCGAGGATTGCGAGGCCTGGCTGAACCGCTGGATCAACAATTACGTCAACGCCAACGAGGGCGCCGGCCAGGAAATGAAGGCCGCCTACCCGCTGCGCGAGGCTAAGATCACGGTGAAGGAAATCCCGGGCAAGCCCGGTTCCTATAACGCCATCGCCTGGTTGCGGCCCTGGTTGCAGATGGAGGAACTGACGACCTCGCTGCGCATGGTGGCACGGATACCGAGCAAGCTCTGATGCAACAGACCCTTGAGGCGGCAGCCCCGGGGGTGGAACGACGCATCGACACGACGGAAGGCCGGGCTCCCCGGCCCGACGCGCCCCCGGCTTGGCGGCTGGACCTCAGCCGCCATCCCGACAAGCGCCTGGTCATCGACCAGCTGATCGCGGCGATCGACGCTCTGCTCACGGCCCAGGTCAACGTCATCCTGCACAATCCCCGCTTCCAGCAGCTGGAGGCGTCGTGGCGCGGGCTGCTTCAGCTCGTGGAGGCCTCGGCCTCCACCCGCGCCATCAAGATCCGTGTGCTGGACGTGTCCTGGCGCGAACTGTGCCGCGACTTCGAACGCGCCATCGAGTTCGACCAGAGCCAGCTGTTCACCAAGGTGTACAGCGATGAGTTCGGCACGCCCGGCGGGGAGCCCTTCGGCCTGCTGATCGGCGACTACGCCGTGCAGCACCAGCGCGATGCCGACCACCCCACGGACGACGTGGGGACGCTGAAGGCCATCGCCGCCGTGGCGGCCGCGGCCTTCTGCCCTTTCGTCACCAGCTGCTCCCCCGCGCTGTTCGGGCTGGACAGCTTCGGCGACATGGCCAGCGACGTGGACCTCGCCCGCTCCTTCGAGGGGCATGAGTTCATCCGCTGGCGGGCCCTGCGTGAGGCGGACGACGCCCGTTTCATCGGTATCGCCCTGCCCCGGGTGATGATGCGGCCGCCTTACCGTCACGACCCCAACCGTATCGACGGCTTCCGCTTCATGGAACGCACCGGGCGGCCGGGGGCGGGGGACTACCTGTGGGGCAACGCCGCCTTCGCCTTCGCCACCGTGGTCATGCGCGCCTTCCACCAGTACGGCTGGTTCGCCGACATCCGGGGCGCGCCGGACGACCTGAACGGCGGCGGCCTGGTGGACCGTTTCCCCGGCCACACCTTCCCCACCCTGGGTGGGGCCGCGGCGCCGGCCGCACCCCTGGACGTCTACCTGTCCGACCGGCAGGAGAAGCAGTTGAGCGACCTGGGCATCGTGCCCCTGTCGCGGGTCAGCTACGTCGATGCCTGTGTCTTCTACAGCTGCCAGTCGCTGCATCAGCCCAAGGTCTATGACCGGGCGACGGCCACGTCCAACGCGCGGCTATCGGCCATGCTGCAGTATGTGCTCTGCGCCTCGCGCTTCGCGCACTACATCAAGATGATCGGCCGGGACAAGATCGGCTCCTTCGCCACGGCGCATGATTTCGAGGAACATCTGCGCGATTGGCTCAGGGGCTATTGCCTGGCCAACGACGACGCCAGCACCTCGTTCAAGGCCCGCTATCCCCTGCGCGAGGCCGAGGTGCAGGTTCGCGACATCGCCGGCCGGCCGGGCGCCTTCGGCTGCGTCATCCATCTGAAACCGCATTTCCAGCTCGACGATGTCCAGACCAGCTTCCGCCTGGTCACGGAACTCGTCGGCCCGCAGGCCTGACGGGAGAGGACCCCATGAGCCAAACCGCCATCACCGACGCCCTGGAGGCCGGCGACCTGTTCGGCGCCTTGTCCGCCGCCACCGCGCATGTGCAGAAGGCGCCCACCGACACCGGTACCCGCTATCTGCTGGCGGAGATCCTGTGCGTGGCGGGACAGCTGGAGCGGGCGGACAATCAGCTGTCCGTCGTGCTGAACCAGGACCCCGGCTCCATGGTGCCGGTCTCGCTGCTGCGTCAGCTGATCCGGGCGGAGACGGCGCGCCAGGATTGGTACCGCGAGGGTCGTCCGCCGGAATTCCTGACCGACATCACCGCCGCCGCCCGCCTGCATCTGGAGGCGGGCGTGAAGGCCCGTGCCGGGGACGCGCAGGGGGCCGCCGCCACGCTGGCGGAGGCGGAGACGCTGCGCCGAGCCCCCACCGGCCAGCACAAGGGTGCCGCCTTCACCGACTTCCGCGACCTGGACGACACCTGCGGCGGCCTGCTGGAGATGCTGAGCGCCGATGGCAAGTATTTCTGGGTGGACGCTGACGAGGTTCTGGGCCTGGATTTTGCGCCGCCCAAGCGCCTGTCCGACCTGATCTGGCGGCCCGTGCGCCTGACCCTGCGCGACGGCACGGCCGGCAGCCTGTACATGCCTATGATTTACGCCAGCGCGGGGGCCGATGGCCTGGCCGACCAGCACCGGCTGGGCCGCCTGACGGATTGGGTGGATCGGCACGGCGCCATCCTGGGGCGGGGCCAGCGCTGCTTCCTGCTGGGCGACGACGCCGTGGGTGCGGCCGACCTCACCACCCTGCGCTTCGATGAAACCCAGGCCGATGTGGAGGCGGCGTAAGCCATGCCGGCGCAACAGCCCGCCACCATCGTGCCCTCCGTCCTCGACCGGCTGATCCAGCCGGTGGAAGGGCCGGCCGTGCGCAGCCTGGGCTGGAACGCGGCGTTGTCGCAGCTCAAGAACTCCATCCGCCGGGATCTGGAGGCCATGCTGAACACGCGGCGGCGGCCGGGCAAGCTGGGCAATGATGTCGGCGAGCTGCACCGCTCCCCCCTGCAGTATGGCATCCCCGACTTCACGGCCATGAGTATGGCGGCGCCGGAGCGCCAGGCCGCCTTCGGTCGCGCGCTGGAGGTGGCCATCCGCGAGTTCGAGCCGCGCCTGTCGTCGGTTGCGGTCACCCTGCTGAACGGCGGCCGCAACCTGGACCGCACCTTGCGTTTCCGGGTGGAAGCGGTGATCCGCCTGGACCCGTCGCCGGAGCCCATCGTCTTCGAATCCGTGCTGGATCCCGTCAGCCAGACCTTCCTGATCAAGGGCGACCCCCATGCCTGACACCTTCCTGTCCTTCTACAACCAGGAACTGGCGGCCATCCGGCGGGCGGCGACCCGCTTCGCGGGTGAGCATCCCAAGGTGGCGGGCAACCTGCGCATCAGCCCGACCACGGTGGACGATCCCCACGTCGCCCGGCTGATCGAATCCTTCGCCTATCTGACGGCGCGGGTGCGCCAGAAGCTGGATGACGATTTCCCGGAACTGACCGACGCGCTCCTGGGCGTGCTCTATCCCCACTACGTGACGCCGCTGCCCTCCATGGCCATCGTGCAGATGAAGGCGGCGCCGGAACTGACGGGCAGCTTCACCGTGCCGCGCGGCGCCCAGGTGGAGACGGAGGCGGTGCGGGGCGAGGCCTGCCGCTTTCAGACCACCATGCCGGCCGAGATCTGGCCGGTGGAGGTTACGGCGGCCAGCCTGGCGGCCCTGCCGGCGGCGGCCCCCCTGGTGGCGTCCACCCGCCAGGCCAAGTCGGTGCTGCGGCTGAAGATCAGCTCCACCGCGCAAGGGCAGGGCCTGACCGACCTGGGCGTGGATCGCCTGCGCCTGTTCCTCTCCGGCCCGCCGGAGGTGGCGTTCACCCTGCACGAGCTGCTGCTGAACAACGTCGTGGGCATGGCGGTGGTGGAGGATGTGAACGACCCCAACCCCGTGGAACTGGGCCCCGACCATTTGACGCCGGTGGGCTTCGAGCCCGAGGACGGCATGGTGCCCTATGGCGCCCAGTCCTTCCTGGGCTACCGCCTGCTGAGCGAGCTGTTCACCTTTCCGGAAAAGTTCCTGTTCGTCGATTTGCACGGCCTCAGCGCGCGCTCCCTGCGCGGGGTGGGCCAGCATATGGAGGTCTACCTCTACCTC
This sequence comes from Nitrospirillum amazonense, assembly GCF_007828035.1. GTDB lineage: Bacteria > Pseudomonadota > Alphaproteobacteria > Azospirillales > Azospirillaceae > Nitrospirillum > Nitrospirillum amazonense. Next base: position 19,719 of record NZ_VITV01000021.1, read on the forward strand.
GACCGCGTGTGGACCGAGGGGGAACGGCTGGTGCGCCCCCAGGTGTTCGCCCTGGGCTGCGCCCCGGTGGTCAACCTGTTCCGGCAGTCAGCCGAGCCCATCATCCTGGGCCATGACGCCACTGAGTATCTGGTGCAGGCCGACGCCCGCCGGCCGGAGGCGCGCGAGATCTATGCCATCGAGCGGGTGCGGGCCTCTTCCCCCCGGGGGGAGAAGGCGGAGTTCCTGCCCCTCTACGGCAACCATCACGGCGCCGATCCATCGCGCCACCAGCATTTCTGGCACGCCATGCGCCGCCCCCGGGGCGGACGCGATGCCAGCAGCGAAATGTACCTGTCGCTGGTCGATCTGGGCCTCAACCCCAACGCCCCGCCCGACTGGACGGTCAGCGTGGAGACGCTGTGTTTCAATCGCGACCTGCCGGCGCAGCTGCCCTTCGGTGGCGGCCATCCGCGCATGCACCTGACCGAGGGCGGGCCCATCGCCGGCGTCACCTGCCTGACGCCGCCCACGGCGGTGGTGCGGCCGCAAACGGGCGACGGCGCCCGCTGGCGCCTGATCTCCCACCTCAACCTCAACCACCTGTCGCTGATCGACGGCCAAGGGGGCAGGGACGGCCAGGGCGGGGCGGCGGCGTTGCGGGAGCTGCTGAAGCTTTACGACCTGAAGGACACGCCGGAGACGCGGGCCATCATCGACAGCGTCACCGGCATCGGCTATCGCCGCGCCACGGCCCGGGCGCCGCACGCCGACTTCGCCGCCCTGTGCCGGGGCGTGGACATCGACTTGGTGATGGACCCGGAGCGGGCGGGCGCCATGGGCATCTACCTGCCCTCGGCAGTGCTGGAACGCTTCTTCGCCCTCTACACCTCCATCAACTCCTTCACCCGGCTGACGGTGCGGGCCAAGGGCCGGAAAGAGGCGCTGGTCCGCTGGGGTGCCCGGATCGGCGCCAAGGTGACGGCATGAACGCCATCGTGCCCCTGCCGACGCTCAGCGGTTCGCCCGCCCTGCTGGACATGCTGCGGCATGAGCCCTTCCGCTTCGACCTGTTCCGCGCCATCCAGCTGCTGGAACGGCAGTTCGGAGCCTTGGCCGAAGAGGATGAGCTGCCCATCCGGTTCGCCGCGCACCAATCGTTGTGCTTCCCGGCGCATGAGATCCAGCGCCTGCACCTGCCTCACCTGACGGAAGGCGGGGAAGAGGGCGAGGCGGCGGCGCCCGCCCGGCTGGATCTGAACGTCATGACCCTGACGGGGCCCGTCTCGGCCCTGCCGCAGGCTTATACCGAGACGGCCATCCGCAGCCTGCGCGATCGCACGCCTGGCTTCGCCGCCTTCCTCGATTTGTTCAACGACCGCATCGCCACTCTGCTGTTCCGCGCCTGGCGGCGCTATCGCCTGCCCGCCTTGTATGAGCATCGCGGGCTGGAAGGCGGGGACGCCGCCACGGCCGCCCTGTTCGGCATCGCCGGCTTTGGCACTGGTCACCTGCGCGGCCGCCTGTCGGTGCGGGATGAGGTGGCGGTCTACTATGCCGGCCTGTTCAGCCAGCAGCCGCGCGCCGCCATCTCGCTGGAGCGCATGCTGGCCGACGCCTGCGGCCTGCCCGTCAAGGTGCAGCAGTTCGCCGGCCGCTGGATCGCCATTCCGGCGGAGGAGCAGACGTGCCTGCGCCTGGGGGGAAAGGCGCCCGCATACAACCGCCTGGGGGTGGATGCCGTGGCCGGTGCCCGCATGTGGGACGTGCAGGGCCAATTCCGCATCATCCTGGGCCCCCTGACGCGGCGCCAGTTCATGGACCATCTGCCGGGTCGGCCGGGGCTGAGGCGCTTGGTGGAGCTGGCGCGTCTTTATGCCGGGCCCGAACTCGGCTTCGACGTGCAACTGGTGCTGCACCGGGAGGAAGTGCCCCCCTGCCAGCTGGACGGGCGGGACGGCACGGGCCCGCGCCTAGGCTACGACAGCTGGCTGGCGTCGCTGCCCATGCTGCACGACCCGGACGACGCCATCATTAGTATCAATGATACCGATTAGTATCACCTGGAGCATATATCGGAAGTAATGCCGTTCTATTAATGTAATGTTACATGAATGGCATAATAACAGATGGAAAATTTGATACTATAACTATTGGGTAAGTTCCAATTGCCGTTCGAGTTTTATTTTTGCAGTCATGCCATCGGCGGACCTGGGTCGGACGATGGGGGTAGGGGAATACGTCAACCAAAAGCGCGGGTCTTGAAATGGATTCGATGGATCTAAGGACGCTGGTCGATGGGCTGGATGCCGCGGCCCGGCGGGCGCTTGAAGCCGCCGCGGGCGGTGCCATGGCCAAAACCCACTATGAGATTGAGATCGAGCACTGGCTGCACGCCTTGCTCGACCGGCCGGACACCGGCCTGCGCCAGGCGCTGCCCAAGGTGGGCCTGGGCCCTGAGGCGCTGGAGCGCGCGCTTGACCGTGGGTTGGCCCGCTGCCGCACCGGCAGCAGCCGCGCCCCGGCCTTCTCGCCGCGCGTCGTCTCGCTGATGCGTGAGGCCTGGTTCCTGGCCACCTTGCGCTTCAAGGCCGGGGCGGTGTCGCCCCTGCACCTGCTGGCGGCCCTGGTGGCCGACGATAAGGGCGCCTTGGCCTTTGGCGATCTGGCCGCTGCGCTGGAAGCCATCGACCCGCAGGCGCTGGACGCCCTGATCGAGACCGAGGTTCCCGAGGGTGCCGCCGCCGATGGCCAGGCCCCGCGCAAGCCCGGCGGGCGCACGCCCAACCTGGATGCTTACACCATCGACCTGACGGCGGAGGCGGCCCAGGGCCGCATCGACCCCATCACCGGCCGCGATGCCGAGGTGCGGCAGGTGATCGATATCCTGACCCGCCGCCGCCAGAACAACCCCATCCTGGTGGGCGAGGCCGGCGTGGGCAAGACCGCCGTGGTGGAAAGCCTGGCCCTGCGCATCGCCGCGGGCGAGGTGCCGGCGGCCCTGCGCGAGGTCAGCATCCGCACCCTGGATCTGGGCCTGCTGCAGGCCGGCGCCGGCGTGAAGGGCGAGTTCGAGAACCGCCTGAAGGGCGTGATCGACGAGGTCAAGGGCTCGATCAAGCCCATCATCCTGTTCGTGGACGAGGCGCACACCCTGATCGGTGCCGGCGGCCAGGCGGGGCAGGGTGACGCCGCCAACCTGCTGAAGCCCGATCTGGCCCGTGGCGCGCTGCGCATGGTGGCCGCCACCACCTGGGCGGAATACAAGCGCTATATCGAGCGCGACGCCGCCCTGGTCCGGCGCTTCCAGCCGGTGAAAGTGGGCGAGCCGGACGAGGCGACCGCCATCGCCATGATGCGCGGCCTGGTCCCGACGCTGGAGAAGCACCACGGCGTGCGCATCCTGGATGCGGCGGTGCGGGCGGCCGTGCACCTGTCCCACCGCTACATCACCGGGCGCCAGCTTCCCGACAAGTGCGTCAGCGTGCTGGACACGGCCGCCGCCATGGTGGCCATGAGCCAGGCCGGCCGGCCCGAGGTGCTGGACGCCGTGGCCCGGGAGACGGAAGGGCTGGAGGCGGAAAAGGCGTCCCTGCTGCGGGAGGTGGCGCTGGGTGCCGACCATGGCGACGCCATCGCCGCCCTGGACGAACGGCTGGCCGACGCCCAGGTGCGCCAGGCCGACCTGCACCGGCGCTGGACGGAGGAACGCCGCCTGATCGACGAAATCGTCGGCGTCCGGGGCTCGCTGGAAACGGCGCAGGGCGATACCGACGTGGCCGCCCTGCGCGGACGCCACGCCCGTCTGCACCAGGACCTGACGGACTATCAGGGCGAGCAGCCCCTGATGCACCACGACGTCACCGCGCAGGCTGTGGCCGAGGTGGTGGCGCGCTGGACCGGCATCCCGGTGGGCCGCATGCTGTCCAGCGAGATTGAGACGGTGTTGGGCCTGGAAGGGCGCCTGGGCCAGCGGGTGGTGGGTCAGGACGACGCCCTGCACCTGATCGCCGACGTACTGCATACCGCCCGGGCCGGTATCGCCGACCCACGCAAGCCGCCCGCTATCTTCCTGCTGGCGGGCCCCAGCGGCGTGGGCAAGACCGAGACCGCCCTGGCGCTGGCCGACATGATGTACGGCGGGGAACAGAGCCTGACCGTCATCAACATGTCGGAGTTCAAGGAGGAGCATAAGGTCTCCCTCCTCATGGGGTCGCCCCCCGGCTACGTCGGCTATGGCGAGGGCGGTATCCTGACCGAGGCGGTGCGCCGTCGGCCCTACGGCGTGCTGTTGCTGGATGAGATGGAAAAGGCGCACCCCGGCGTGCAGGACATCTTCTACCAGGTGTTCGACAAGGGCGTGCTGCGCGACGGCGAAGGCCGCGACATCGACTTCCGCAACACCACCATCCTGATGGCGTCCAACGCCGGGTCCGATCTGCTGACGGCCCTGGCCGCCGACCGCGAGACCCTGCCGGATCTGGCCGGCCTGACGGCTGCCCTGCATCCGGAACTGCTGAAGCACTACAAGGCGGCCTTCCTGGGCCGGGTCACGGTGGTGCCCTACCTGCCGCTGACGGCGGAGCGCCTGCGCGACATCGTCGGCCTGCAGCTGGGCCGCCTGCGCCAGCGGGTGGAGCAGACCTATGGCGCCGCCCTGTCCGTGTCGCCGGCGGTGATCGAACGGCTGGTGGCCCGGTGCGGCGAAAGCGACGTCGGGGCCCGCGCCATCGACCATGTGCTGTCGCGCAGCCTGATGCCGGCGCTGTCCAAGCGCCTTCTGGAAACCCTGGCCGCCCGGCGCACCGTCGCCGCCGCGACCGTGGATTGGGATGACGAGGCCGGGGATTTCCGGATCGACATCCAAACGGTGCCACTGGCCGAAAGGCCGATGGTGGAGTCCGCGGCGGAATAAGCCGCCAAGGCACCGCCCGGACCCAAGCCGCTTGGGGTCACCCGGCGCACCGTACCTACCGCACCGGCCGCTGGCCGCCCGCCAGTCCGGTGCATCGACGCAAACCCGCGTTCAACCAAAGTCCATGAAGTGAGGAGAACTACGAATGCCCATTTACCTGCAGATCGACGGCATCTCCGGCGACGCCACCCAGCAGAACCACCAGCAGTGGACCGACATCAAGACCCTGCAGTGGGGCGTGACCCGGTCCATGAACACCCTGGCCGGCGCCACCGCCAACCGCGAAGGTTCCGAGCCGTCGGTGCGTGAAGTCGTGCTGACCAAGACCAGCGACAGCTCCTCCGTGAAGCTGTTCTCCCAGGCCTGCAGCGGCCGTTCGGGTGTGACCGCCAAGATCCACATCGTCACCAGCGGCAACCCCGGCGACACCTACATCGAGTTCACCCTGACCAACACCCTGATCTCGTCCTACAACATCTCTGCCTCCAGCGACCGTCCGGAAGAGCAGATCGTGCTGAACTTCACCAAGGTGGAGATGAAGTACACCCCGTACGACAGCCAGCACAACCCGCAGTCCCCGATCATCGCCTCCTACGACCTGGCCACCACCAAGTCGGCTTGATCGATCGCTTGAGCGGCCACGCGGGCGGGCAGCCGCCCGCGTGGCTTCAAGCCTCTGATAGTTGCCTGGGATCGCTCGCGCCGTAACACGGATGATGAAGCCGCAATTCCGGCTCTCGCCCAGAGTCGTGGACGGAGAATGAGATGATGTCTGCCCTGGGTGTTCATCGTCGGGGGCGGGATCGAGGGCAAGCGACGCTAAGCACCTGGCGTTTTTACTTTCTCGATATCTTGTTTGTAGTCTGCATCTGGTTGATCTGGGCGTCCTATCCGGATCTTTTGGTGTTTGACGGTGGTGCCGACCACGTCCTCTTTAGCAGATATGTGTTTTGTTTCTTTGCTGGGCCGTTTTTGTATGGCATCCGAATTGCGATGTATGTCGCGATCTTTAGAAAATATAAGAAGCCGATGACTATGGAAATTCGGATCATCCAGATTTCCATCGGCGCTTTTATAACGATCATGGTTCTTGGGATATTTGCCGGAGATCTATGGGCTTCGGCTCACGGATATAAGAAGTGCTTCAAGGTGGCCGATCGTTCCAACGATTACTTATATGTATTGCAGGGAACAGAATGCTCGCCGGAGCCTAGTCTCGGCGAATACCTACACCCGGAAGACAGTAAGCGGCAGTAGAGGCTGCTTTCGGCAGAAATAGAAGAGTGGGAGAAACGCTATGGCAGTCGTTCTGAACAGTGACTGGGGGCCGTTCCGCAATGAGACCGAGGCCACGGCCTGCCTGTGCGCCTATGTCGACAAGGTGTGCGGTCCCGGGGTCGGCATTTCCTGGGCCACCAACGGCTATGTCTACCCACTGCGCGGCCCTACGCGCGATGCCGGCGGTTTTGGTGACATCTTCGTTTTCCAGTGGAGCCACATTCCCGCTCCGCCACCCAAGCATCAGCCGCCGCCCGATTTCTGGCATCGGGTGAAGGCCTTCATAGAGAGGTGCATGGAGGCCCAGGGCCAGGCCGCCATCGCACAGAGCGAGGCCGACCTGGCCATGAGTCAGGCCGTGGGACGCGTCTTCAACCGCATGTTCACCTCGCACGGCGATGACGCCTTGGGCGTGGCGCTGGACGTGTTGTGCGTCGCGGCCTCCATCGCGCTCATCCCCACCGGGCTGGGCGTGTTGGGTGTGGCCGGCCTGGTGGGCGGCGTCTTCCTGCTGGTGGCCGACGGCACCGCCTATGGCATGGAACTGGCCGGCAACGACGAGGGGGCCGAGGCCTTCAAGCAGCACACCGAGAAATACCGCATCATCGCGACGGTCATGACCCTGCCTGACATCGTCGTCGGTGGCCCCAAGGCCATCAAGGAACTGGCGGAGGCGCGGGAACTGCTGCAGGCGGACTTGACGACCGCCCGTTCGGCGGAGACGCTGGCCGCGCGCACCGCCAATGCCTCCCGCGCGGAGCGGTATGCGCAGATTGCGGAGCGTGCTCATTTGCGGTCCCAACTTCGCGCCAAGCAGATCCATGCCGGCATGACGCTGGAGGTCGCCCCCCGCGCTGCTGGTGTCGGCTCCGGCTTCCTTATGATCCGGGAAGAGATTCTGGGCGATGAATCGGCCCTGCATGAAATAGCCCGCCGTCTTCAGGTTCACAGCGTCGCGGTGCACAAATGATGACAGACACCCACTCCGCCCCGGCCTGGCGGCGCCCCTCTCCTGGATATCTCTTCCACCTGGCGCTCGCGGTGGTTGGCATCACTTTCCTGGCCATCGGCCTGGACGGTTCGATCAAGCTGCGGGCGCAGCTTGATCCGGTGGAAGCGCTGGATGGGGCGGGGCTGGTGGGTTTCCTGTTCAGCTGGGCGCTGGTCTTCGGCTTTCGCCTGATCTTCTGGGGCCGCGTGCCCAGCCAGACCCAGGGCCTGGTTCGCCTGTTGCTCAGCACCATCTTCGCGGTCGAGGTCGTAGCTACAGTCGTCGCCTTGGGCTTGCTATTCACCCAGCCCGGCGGTGTTGGGGGCAGCGTCCTGGTGACCGTCTTCACCCTGGCCGCCGCCCTCTGCCAGATTTCCACCATCATCTGGCTACTGCGCTACCGCAAGGAGTGAGGAGGGCGGGATGGGCGTATCGACGATATCCAGCGCCGCGCCACGTCCCACATGGCGCCGGCCATCCACCGGCTACTATCTCACATTGGGCTTGGCGCTGCCTGGCATCGTCTTCGCGGCCACCAGTATTGCCGCGTCCCTACAGATCCGGGCGCATGCCGATCCTTTCGACATTCTCAATCCCGTAGGTCTGCCCGCGTTACTGTTCGTCTGGTTCCTGCTGTACGCCTTCCGCCTGATCTTCTGGGGGAAGATGCCTGCACAAATGCAGAACCTGGTGCGTACGCTCTTGACGCTGGTGTTATGCCTCGAGGTCTTGGCGGGTCTGGCGGCCTTCATCTTGGTATGGAACCTGCCGACAGAGGACTTGGTGCGCGGGCAAGCCGGCTTCATCATGGTGGAGTGGTTCACAACCATCGCCGTCCTGTCCCAGATCGCCACCGTCATCTGGCTGCTGCGCTACCGCAAGGAGTAGCCCGTCACAGCGGGGGCGTTCTCCCGCGCCAGTGGGTGGTACAGGGTCGCGCGGTTCACGCCGTCTTCGTTACGGAAGCGGGCGTCGCTGAAGCAGCGGCGCACCAGGGAGAAGCTGCGGCCAGACAGGGCCACGGCGTGGGCATGCGGCCCGCCCCGTCTTACCCTTTTGGGTAGGGTGGGCCCGGGTAGCGACCGATCACCAATGGGTTTCGCTTATGTAAAAGGGAATGGGCACTTCCGCCGTCCCGCGACCCGCGCAGCGGTCTTTTCAGAACGTGTGCGGGAGCGGAAGCCCATCGCCTGGGTGCTTGCGTGGCGCTGGAAACCAAGGCGTGGCGCCACTTTGAGAACAGGCCTGCAGGCCACGCATGGCAAGAGGACGCCCCCTCTCGCCCCACATCCTCCCTTATGTCCATGCAAGGCCGCCCCTTGCTGAACCGCATTGCGCTAAGCGTGTGCGATGGCATCTTGAATAAATTATTCCTCATATTGTCAAAGAACTTATTGGAGAATGCTGCCGTAAACTGCTGCACATATACCGGAAAACTGTGCATATCATGAAAATATCACCAGAGCGTTCATGTTTTACGTCATCAATCTGATGACAGTAACGACGCTATATTTTCCCACATTTGGCGTTTATGTTCCGTAAACAAAGCCCGAAAATATGCCTGATGATTATGCATCTACTATCTTGATGCAAATCTCCAACGAAGGGGTTACTCGGATATTCAGATGTGCTGGGACCGCTGTCCCCTGCGCGCGTCCCGGCGCGTGGGGGTGGCAACCGGCGTAACGCCGGTTTCTGATTTGGGGGAGTGGGCTTATGGGCAAGATGCTGCCGGACGTGCGCAAGGGCCTGGATACGCAGGGCCAGGACACGCGGACGCGGCCATCGCGCGCACGGCCGTCGCGCAGGCTGCTGCTGGCGGGCACCTCCCTCCTGGCCATGGGCACGGCCATGACGGCCCCCCGGGCAACGGCGGCGGATACCACCATCACCGGCGGCAGCACGTCGTTCGTGGCGACCCAGTCATCGGGCAACCTGACCCTCACCAACAGCGGCACCCTCAGCGGCGCCACCGCCCTCAAGTACACCGACGGCACCAGCTTCCTGATCAACCAGGGCCTCATCCAGGGCAGCATCCGTGGGGCGTATCTGGCCGGCACCCAGGCCGCCGGCTACGTCACCCTGACCACGCTGGTGAACACCGGCAGCATCGTCTCCGCCGGCAACGCCATCGAAATCGGCCTGGGCAACACCCTGGTCTCGCTGGTCAACAGCGGCATGATCCAGGGCAACCTGCTGCTGGGCGGCGACAGCGCCGTCACCATCTTCGGCGGCACGGGCGGTGTCACCGGCACCTTCACCGGCGTGGACGGCACCACCCAGGGTATGATCACCAGCGGCGCCGACCTGACGCTGGCCAGTGGCAGCCTGCTGCTGAACGACGCCGTGACCGTGGGTAGTAATACCCTGGTGAACAGCGGGGCGACCGTCATCCTGTCCAGCATCGTCAGCGTCACCGGCAATTATCGCCAGTCGGCCGGCGAGCTGGCCCTGGGCGGTGGTGGTGAACTGGTGGTCAGTGGCGCCGCCACCGTTGCCGGCGGCACCGTCTCCGCCTTCCTGGGCAACCTGTCGACGTCGGGCAACTACGTGGCGGGCGACACCCTGGCCACGCTGATCGCGGCCGGCAGCGGCAGCTACAGCGGCATCACCGCCAACCTGGGCAACGGTCTCCCCCTCCTGTTCACGGGGCAGGGGTCGGACGGGTCCAACCTGCTGGCCGTGGCCAACAGTGATTACATCGGCGGCACGCTGGGCAGCGTCACCAATACCGGCAGCATCAGCGCCCTGTACGTGGCCACAACGGGCAGCCTGGGCGGCTTCCGGAATGAGACCACCGGCACCATCAGCGCCGACGCCGGCGTTACCATCCTGGGCACCGTCGGCACCCTGGACAATGCCGGCCACATCTTCATCAGCGGCAGCAGCGGCTTCGTCGCCAACGGCAGCATCGGCACGCTGATCAACAGCGGCGTCATTGATAACGCCGACATCTCCGGTGTCGGCTTATTGGTCCGTGGGACCATAGGCCAACTGGTGAATCAGGCGGGCGGCAGCATCAACAGCGGCCTTTTGGGCGTTTTTGTCATCGGCCCCAGCTCCAATCACGGCACCGCCGCCACCATAAGTACGCTCAGCAACAGTGGCTTCATCGGTGGTGCCGTCGGGGCGGTCTATGTTGACGGGACCATCGGCCTGCTGGAAAACCAGGCCGGCGGCACCATTACGGGCGGCAACTCCGCCGGCATCGTGGTCTATGGCGGCATCAGCACCCTGACCAACACCGGCCTGATCCAGAGCAACTATCACGCCATCGATATCGCTGCCGCCCAGTTCATCGGCGGCACCATCGGCCTGCTGGAAAACCAGGCCGGCGGTACCATCGTCGGGTCCCAGGTCGGCGTCGCCAACACCGTCGTCGTCCATACCCTGGTGAACAGCGGCATCATCGCCGGCGGCAACCAGGGCGTCTTCAACCAGGTCATCATCGGCACCCTGGAAAACCTGGCTGGCGGGACCATCACCGCATCGGGCGGCGGCACCTCGACGGCTATCCGCAACGTCGCCATCATGGGCACGCTGACCAACGCCGGCCTGATCGCCGGCAACTATGGCCTGTATGTGGGCGCCGGGGGCACGCTGGACGCCTTTAGCAACAGCGGCACCCTGACCGGCCGCCATCTCGTCGCCGCCATCGGCAACAGCGGCGCGCCGGCCGCCATCGGCGGCATTGCCAACAGCGGCACCATGGTGGTGGGGGCCACATACCCGACAGGCATCGCCATCCAACTGAGCTACGCCACCATAGGGCAGATCAGCAACAGCGGCACGGTCGTCGCGGCCGACAGCAGTTCCGCCAGCTACATCGTCAATGCCGTCAACAGCACGATCGGCAGTATCGCCAACAGCGGCCTGGTGTCGATCCGGAACGGCACCTTCGTCGTCAACACCAATGGCAGCATCGGCACCATCAGCAACAGCGGCGTGATCAACGGCGGCAGTGGCAGCGCGCTATCCAACGGCGGGGACAGCGGGCAGTTTGGCAGGGTTGGACTCTTCGCCAACAGCGGCACCATCACCACCGCCAACGCCGCCATCAGGAACTGGTCCTCCGGCGTCCTCGGCACCCTGGTGAACAGCGGTACCATCAGTGCCCGCACTGCCTTCTACACCTCCGGTGACTTCGGCACCTTGGTGAACAGCGGCCTGATCGAAGGCGGCATCACCAGCGAAAGCGGCGCTAACCTGACCATCCAGGGCGGGGACAATGGCACGCTTGGCACCTTCACCGGTCAGGACGGGGTGGCCAAGGGGCTGATCGTCAACCAGATGGGCAACCTGACCTTCAGCGCCGGCGCGTTGCTGCTGAACGACGATATCAATGCCACCGGCCATACGGTCGCCAATGCCGGCGCCAGCCTGCAGGTCGCTACCCTGGTCACCATCACCGGCGTCTATGACCAGGCGGCGGGCACCCTGGTGCTGGGCGCCGCCGGCGGCCTGTCGGTCACGGGTGCGGCCATGGTGGGCGGCCTGGTGCAGGCCGACCTCGCCGGCATGGCCACCGCCAACTTCCTTGTGGGCGATACCGTTGCCACGCTGGTGCATGCGGATGGCGGTTTGGTGTGGAGCGGCAGCCTGGGCCCCAGCGCGCTGGGCGGCCACCTGGCCATCGGCGATGGCACCACCGGCACCGATTTGATGGCCCTGGCCGCCAGCGATTATATCGGCGGCACCTACGGCACCCTCAGCATTGGTGGCGGCACGCTGCTGTCGGCCCCCACCGCGCTCTACATTGCCGGCACGGGCACCCTGGGCGCACTGGCCAACAGCGGCACCATCACCGGCGACATCATCAACGACAGCGCCCGCGACCTGACGATCCTGGGCGGCGCCGGTCTAACCATCGGCACCCTGACGGGCAGCAGCCTGACCAACCAGGGCACCATCACCAGCACGCTGGCCAACGTGGTGCTGGGCAGTGGCAACCTGGCATTGCACGACACCGTCAATGTCGGCACCGGCACCCTGGTCAACAATGGCGCCAATCTGACGCTGTCCACCCTGGTCAATGTCAGCGGCAATTACCACCAGACCACCGGCGGCCTGGAACTGGGCGGCAGCGGCACGCTGGCGGTCAGCGGGGCCGCCAGCATCACCGGCGGCAGCCTGGTGTCGGGGCGTCCGCTGTCCGACACCAGCAACTACCTGGCCGGCACCATCCTGGACACTCTGGTGACGGGTGGCGCGGGGTCCAGCTATGACGGGGTAACGGTTACCAACAACAGTCCTGTGGTGGGCGTCGGGGGCATCGTTTCCGGGCACGACCTGCTGCTGGGCGCCACCGGCAACTATATCGGCGGCACCTATGGCAGCTTGGCCAACACCGGTACCTTGTCGGGTGCCTTTGGCTTGGTCGTGGGCAACTTCGGCACCCTGGACACCTTCAGCAACAGCGGCCTGATCTCCGTCACGGGCATAACCCGCGTCGGCATCTTCGACCGCGGCGGCTCTCTCGGCCAGCTCGACAACAGCGGCACCATCATCGCCAAGAGGGGCATCCAGCTCAACACCGGCGCGACCGTGGGCACGATCGCCAACAGTGGCACCATCGCCGCCGTCGCCTCCGCCATCGAGCTGTACAACGCCCAGGCCGGGCTGATCACCAACACCGGCACCATCGCCGGCACCGCTACGTTCGGCGACGGCATCATCCTGCTGCAAGGCGCCAGTGCCGAAACCGTCGACAACGCCGGAGTGATCAGCGAGACCGGCTACGGCGGCAACGGTATCGTCAACTATTCGGCCAGCACCATCGGCACCGTGCTCAACAGCGGCACCATCATCGCCGGCGGCCTCGGGATCGGGAACTTCAGCAGCAGCGCCAGCATCGGCACCCTGGTCAACAGCGGCCTGATCAGCGGCGGCACGGGCGCCATCCTGAACGGCGACACCGCCACCATCGGCACGCTGATCAACACCGGCACCCTGCGCGCCGCCAACGGCAGCGGCTACGCGCTGGCCAACCACAACGGCGCCGTCATAGGTACGCTGATCAACGCCGGTGTCATCGCGGGCGCGGTGACGGGTGCCCTCTACAGCTCCGACACCATCGGCACCGATTTCACCATCCAGGGTGGTGACACCGGCACGGTGGGTACCTTCACCGCCTGGGACATGTCTGCCAAGGGCATGATCTACAACACGCTGGGCAACGTCACCTTCACCTCGGGCGCCCTGCTGCTGCACGACGACATCTACGTCCCCGGCTATTCCGTCACCAACATCGCCGCCGCCCTGGCCCTGGACACGCTGGTCACCATCACCGGCGCCTACAGCCAGTTGGGCGGCACCCTGTCCATGGGCACCGCCGGCGGGCTGTCGGTCACCGGCGGCGCGGGGCTGGCGGGCCTGTACCAGGTCACGCTGAGCGGCAATGCCGGCGCCAACTATGTGGTGGGTGACGCCGTCGGGACCGTGGTGCAGGCCGACGGCGGCGTATCCTACAGCGGCAGCCTGACGGGTACCGCGCTGGACGGCCACGTGGTCCTGGTCAACGGCACCACCAGCAACCAGCTGCTGGCCCTGGCGGCCAGCGACTATATCGGCGGCAGCTACGGCACGATCAGCGTCACCGGCCTGCTGGCCGCGCCCACCGCCCTGTACATCGCCGGCACGGGCAGCCTGGGCGCCCTGGCCAACAGCGGCACCATCGCCGGCGACATCGTCAATCTCGGCACCGCCGACCTGACCATCACTGGCGGCACGGGCGGCGCGGTCGGCACCCTGACGGGCGCCAGCCTGACCAGCCAGGGCACCATCACCAGCACTCTCGCCAACGTCGTGCTGGCTGGCGGCAGCCTGTTGCTGAACGACGCCGTGAACGTCGGCACGGGCACGCTGGCCAACGCCGGGGCCACCGTATCCCTCTCCACCATCGTCAGCGTCACCGGCAACTACAGCCAGGCGACCGGCACCCTGGCCCTGGCCACGGGGGCGGAGCTGGTGGTCAGCGGGGTTGCCAGCATCAGCGGCGGCACCGTTTCCATCGCCCGCCAATCCACCCTGGGCAATTACCTGGTCGGCGGCATCTACGCCACCCTGGTGGCCGGCGGGGCCGGGTCCAGCTACACCAACGTCGGCGTCACCACCGGCAGCCACGCCCTGGGCTTGGCCGGCACCGTGTCCAACAACGGCCTGCTGCTGGGCGCCACCGGCGACTATATCGGCGGCAGCCTGGGCAGCCTGGCCAACAACGGCACGCTGGCGGGCCATGTCGGCCTTAGCATTGCCCAGAGCGGCCAGCTTGGCACCTTCACCAACGACGGCCTGATCAGCATTGGCGGCGGTGTGGCCGTCGAAAACCGGGGCAGCATCGGCCTGCTGGAAAACACCAGCATTGGCACCATCACCGGCACGATGGGACTCTACAGTGGCAACTTGAGCACCCTCAGCACCCTGGCCAACGCCGGCCTGATCAGCGGTACCTACGCCGTCAGCCTGGAATACGCCCAGGTCACGCTGCTGGCCAACAGCGGCACGCTGGAGGCCCTGGCCGGCGCCGGCGTGCCGGCCGCGCTGAACCTGTCCAACAGCACCATCAACACCCTGGTGAACAGCGGCCTGGTCAGCACCGACGCGTATGGCTATGGCGTCAACCTCAACTTCGCCACCATCAATACGCTGGTCAACCAGGGCACCATCGCCGCGGGCATCGGCATCAGGATGGCCTACGCCGGCCTCACCGCACTGGAGAACAGCGGCACCATCAGCGGCACTACCGCCATCCAGAACAGCTACGGCGTCGGCATCGGGACCCTGGTCAACAGCGGCACCATCATGGGCGTCAGGGCCTACTTGGGTTTTGCGAACGCCAGCCTGGGCACCCTGGTGAACAGCGGCCTGATCCGGGGCGGCATCTACAACGGCAGCACCGACTATAACGACACCGTCGCCGGCGATCTGACCATCCAGGGCGGTGTCGGCGGCACGGTGGGCACCTTCACCGGCCAGGATGGTGTCTCCACGGGCCTGATCTTCAACAGCCTGAGCAACCTGGTGTTCGCCAGCGGCGCCCTGCTGCTGAACGACGACGTCCGGGCCAACGCCCATACCGTGTCCAACACCGGTGCGGCCCTCACCCTGGTCAACACCATCAACCTGACGGGTGCCTACAGCCAGTCCGCCGGCACCCTGGTGCTGGATGGGGCGGCGCAACTGAACGTCATCGGCGCGGCCAGCATCGCCGGCCAGGTGGCGGCCTCGGTCGCCGGCGACGGCACCGCCAATTACCTGGTGGGCGACACGGTGGGCACCCTGGTGCAGGCCTCGGGCGGCCTGGCTTATGCCGGCACCTTCGTCAACGACGGTGCATTGGGCGGCCATGCGCAACTGACCGTGGGTACCAGCGGCAGCCAGCTGCTGGCGCTCGCCACCACCGACTATATCGGCGGCAGCTACGGCACCCTCAGCATCGGCGGCCTGCTGACCGGTCCCACCGCCCTGTACATCGCCGGCACGGGCAGCCTGGGCGCCCTGGCCAATACCGGCACCATCGCCGGCGACATCATCAATGCCGGCGCCAACACCCTCAGCATCACGGGCGGCACCAGCGGCACGGTGGGTACCTTGACGGGCGGCAGCCTGACCAACCAGGGCACCATCACCAGCACGCTCGCCAACGTCGTGCTGGCCGGCGGCAGCCTGTTGCTGAACGACGCCGTGAACGTCGGCACGGGCACGCTGGCCAATGCCGGGGCCGCCATCGGCCTGTCCACCATCGTCACCGTCACCGGCAACTACAGCCAGTTGGCTGGCACGCTGGCCCTGGCCACGGGGGCGGAACTGGTAGTCAGCGGGGCCGCCAGCATCGGCGGCGGCACCGTCGCGGCTGCCGCCCTCTCTGACACCGGCAACTATCTGGCCGGCAGCATCTACGGCACCTTGGTGGCCGGCGGTGCGGGGTCCGACTACACCGGCGCCACTGTGATCGGCAGCAACATCCCCGGCATGGGCAGCACCGTGGCCGGCAACAACCTGGCGCTGTTCGCCACCGGCAACTACATCGGCGCCAGCTACGGCAGCCTGTCCAACAGCGGCACGCTGGCGGGGGCCGTGGCCCTGCAGGTCGGGGGCACCGGCAGCCTGGCCACCTTCAGCAACAGCGGCCTGGTCACGGGCGCCTACCGCCCCATCCTGAACTACAACACCCTGGGCCTGCTGGAAAACCAGGCCGGTGGCACCATCACCGTCACCGCCGCCGGCACCCTGCACCAGGACACGGCGGCCATCTTCAATAGCCGGGATGGCTCCATCGGCACGATCACCAACGCCGGTGTGATCGCCGTGGCCAATGACCCCGGTGACAACAGCGTCTACGGCATCTACGCCATCTACAACGCCGGCGGCACCATCGGCCGGATCACCAACACCGGCACCATCACCGGCCGCGCCGGTATCTTCAGCACCAACCCCGGCGTCATCGCAGACTATATCGGCACCATCGACAACCGGGGGCTGATCAGTGGTAACACGGATATCAGCCTACGGTTCGCGCGCGCCACCCTGGTGACCAACAGCGGTACCCTGACCGGCCTGGGCACCCTCAGCGCTGGCCTGGTGGGGGCTAACTTCAGCACCATCGCCACCATCGCCAACAGCGGCCTGATGGCGGCGGACCATGGCGGCAACGCCATCAACAACTACTTCAGCACCATCGGCACGGTGGTCAATCAGGGCATTATCCGCATCAGCGGCTCCGGCACGGCCATCTCCGGTTATGGCGACCGGTCGCGTCTGGGCACCATCATCAATTCCGGCACCATCCTGGCCGACAACGTGGCGATCCAGGAGGCCTACGGCGCCGCCTTGGGCACCGTGATCAACACCGGCACCATCGCCGCCAGCGTCGCCGTCCGCTCCTACGCCAATTCCACCCTGGGTACCATGGCCAACAGTGGCCTGATCCGGGGCGACATCATGAACGGGGACGCCACAGGGCAGTGGTCGGGCCAGGTGGACACCTTCACCAGCGACCTGACCCTGCTGGGCGGCACCGGCACCACGGTTGGCACCTTCACCGGCCTGACGGGCAAGGGCCGGATCGACAACAGGCTAAGCAACCTTTCCATCGCCGGCGGTAACCTGCTGCTGAACGACGACATCCTGGCCACCGGCCACAGCGTCGTCAACAGCGGCGCCGCCATCACCCTGGGCAGCGCCATCACCGTCACCGGCACCTATGCGCAGAGCGCCGGCAGGCTGGTGGTGGGCAACGGCAACACCCTGCAGGCCGACAGCGCCACGGTGACCGGTGGCGAGATCGGCCTGGATACCCTGGGCAACTATATTGTCGGCCAAGCGCAGACCGTGATCGGCGCCGCCACCGGCACCTACAGCGGCGCCACCCTGAGCGGCCTCGGCACAGGCTCCGCCATCGTCCAGGGCACCCTGGTGCAGAGCGGCGGCGCGCTGCTGGCGCAGTTCAGCAGCGACTACGTCGGCGGCAGCCTGGTGACCCTGACCAACAGCGGCACCATCACCACCGGCCTCGCCGGCATCCTCGTCGCCCGCACCGGCAGCGTCGGCACCCTGATCAACGACGGCAGCATCAGCGCCCCCTCGGCCATCGCGCTGGCCGGCACCGTGGGCAGCGTGCTCAACACCGGCGTCGTCCGTGGAGCTATCGGCCTGTTTGGCGACAGCACCACGCGCTTCGCCAACAGCGGCACCATCACCGGCGCCTACAATTCCTTTTTCGGAGTTTCCTACGCTGGTTTGATAGTGGCCTCCAGCATCGGCACGCTGGTCAACAGCGGCACCATCAGCGCCCAGTACGCTCTGCTGATGGCGGGTAGCCAGAGCAGCGGCAGCAGCATCGGCACGCTGATCAACAGCGGCGTCATCGCCGGCAATGTCGTGAACGGCAACAGCGGCGTCCTGGGCTTCCTGCCCAGCGACACCGTCGCCGGCGACCTGACCATCCAGGGCGGCACCGGCGGGACGGTCGGCACTTTCACCGGCCAGTCCGGCACCGGCCTGATCCAGAACAAGCTGAGCAACCTGGTGTTCAGCGGCGGCAGCCTGCTGCTGAACGATGACGTTGACGTCACCGGCCACACCGCGCTCAACAGCGGCGCCAGCCTGACCCTGGCCAACACCATCGATGTCACCGGCACCTACGTCCAAGGAAGCGCCGGCACGCTGGTGGCGGGCAAGGGTGGCCAGCTGGCCATCGACGGCCAAGCCACCATCGCCGGCCAGGTGCGCGCAGGCCTGGCGAGCGACAATTTCCTGCCGGGCCAGCAGGCCACCCTGGTAACCGGCGGCGTGGGGTCGGACTACAGCGCCGCGACCATCGCCAGCAACCTGGCGCAGCTGGCGCTGAACAACACCATCGTGAACAACGCCGTGGTGATCACGGCGCAAAACTACTACATCGGCGGCAGCCTGGGCGCCGACATCACCAACACCGGCACTGTCAGCGCCGCCACCGCCGTCTACATCGCCAGCGGCGCCACGGCCGTGGGCACCCTGGTCAACAGCGGCGTGATCGCCGGCAACATCATCGACGACCGCGCGGGCGCCAGCCTGCTGCTGGCCGGCGGCGCCGGCATCGGCACCTTCACCGGTGGCACCATCACCCACACCCTGGGCGACATCCACGTCACCCAGGGCACCATATGGCTGAACGATTCCGTCAACGCCGGCACCGGCGCGCTGTCCATCGACAGCCCGGCCTTCGTGACGTTGGGCGGCACCGTCGCCGTGACCGGCACCCTGCGCATGGCCGGGGGCCTGTTGATCGGCACCACCACCGGCCTGCTGACGGCCGACAGCGCCACCGTCACCGGCCGGGTGCTGGTCGACGCCCTGGGCAACTACAGGGCGGGCGACACGCCCACCCTGGTCCAGGCCGTCACTGCCGACTATGGCGCCGCCACCCTGGCCAGCCTGTTCGGCCTCAGCGGCAGCGTCGCGCAGGACGGCGGCAACCTGGTCGTCCATTACCTGAATGACTATGTCGGCGGCGGCCTGGCCACCCTGAACAACAGCGGTACCCTCACCAGCGGCGGCTATGGCGTGTACGTGGCCGGCACCGGCAGCATCGGCACGCTCAGCAACAGCGGCGTGCTGGGGGGCGTGACGGCGGGCGTGGTCGGCAATGGTGGCACCATCGCCACCCTGGTCAACACCGGCACCATCAACGCCGCCTACGCCCTGGGCCTGGGCAGCGGCGCCACGCTCGGCACCCTGGTCAACAGCGGCGTCATCGCCGGCACCATCGTCAATGGCGACAACAACCTGGTCGGCCTGGGCGTCGACACGGTGGCGGCCAACCTGTCCATCCAGGGTGGCGGCGGCGGCCTGGTCGGCACCTTCACCGGCCAGAACCTGACGGCCAAGGGCAGCATCCTCAACCGCCTGAGCGACCTGCTGTTCACCGGCGGAAACCTCTGGCTGAACGACGACATCGACGCCACCGGCCATACGGTCGGCAACCTGGGCGCCGACCTCACCCTGACCAACGCCATCACCGTCACCGGCGCCTACAGCCAGGCGGCCGGCGGCACGCTGGTGGTGGGCACGGCCGGCCGGCTGTCCGTCACCGACGCCGCCACCGTGGCCGGCACCGTCGTGGCCGGCCTGGCGACCGAGAACGCCACCCTGGGCCAGATCTCCACCCTGGTGGCCGGCGGTTCGGGCAGCGACTATGGCGCGGCGCATGTCGCCGCCGTCACCGGCATGGGCGTCACCGCCAGCATCAGCGGCGCCAGCCTGCTGGGCATCCATACCAACTACTACGTCGGCGGCAGCCTGGGCAGCCTGGCCAACAGCGGCAGCATCAGCGCCGCCACCATCCTGTACATCGCCGGCAGCGGCACGCTGGATACGCTGACCAACAGCGGCACCATCGCCGGCAACATCGTCAATCGCAGCGCCCGCATCCTGTCGATCAGCGGCGGCACCGGTGGCGCCGTTGGCACCTTCACCGGTGGTACCATCACCAATACCGCCAGCGACCTAGCCCTCGTGTCCGGTGACCTGTCGCTGGCCGACGCCGTCAACGTGACCGGCCATACGTTAGTCAACGGCGGCGCCAACGTCACGGTGGCCGGCGCCGTCAGCGTCACGGGCGACTATGGCCAGTCCGCCGGCACCCTGCTGCTGCGGCCCGGCACCGACAGCCTGAACGTCAGCGGCAACGCCCGCCTGACGGGCGGCACCGTGGCCATGGCGGGCTTCAGCGTCACCGGCAACTATTTCGCCGGCACGCTGGGCACCCTGGTTCATGCCGGCGGCACTCTCGCCACCGGCGCCACCGTCGTCGCCGACGGCGTGGGCAACCTGAACATCGCCAGCAGCGTCAGCGGCGGCAACCTGCTGGCCCTCATCGGCAACGACTACATCGGCGGCACGCTGGGCAGCCTGGTCAACACCGACACCATAATCAGCCGCACCGCGCTGTACGTGGCCACCGTCGGCAGCATCGGCAGCCTGGCCAACAATGGCACGTTGACGGGTCAGTACGCCGGCCTCAGCAACGCCGGCAGCATTGGCACCCTGGTGAACACCAGCACCATCAGCCAGGGCGGCGGCACCTTCAGCAGCGCCATCGGCGCCTCTGTCGGCATCCGGAACACGGGCGTCATCGGCCGCCTCAGCAACAGCGGCCTGATCAGCGCCGCCAACACCGGCCTGAACAGCCAGGGCAGCATCGCCACCCTGTCCAACAGCGGCACCATCACCGCCACCCACTTCGGCCTGCGCAATCACAACGTCGGCGGCAATATCGGCGTCATCGATACCCTGACCAACACCGGCTGGATCTACGGCCGCCTCGTCGGCATGGTGCAGAATGGGGGCAGCATTGGCCTGCTGGACAACAGCGGCACGATTTCCGGCAACGTCGGCGCCTTTGGCGTGACCGGTGGCACCATCGGCACCTTACTGAACAGCGGCACGCTGTCCAGCAGTCTCGCCGGCGTGGTGCAGCTTTCCAACCGGGGCAGCATCGCCATCCTTGCCAACGGCGGCCTGATCAGCGGCAGTGGCAATGCCATCACCATTGAGAGCGGTGCCACCCTGGGTCTGTTGATCAACAGCGGCACCATCGCCGGTGCCATCTGGAACGATGCGGCCCGCGACCTGACCATCCAGGGCGGCAGCGGCACGGTCGGCACCTTCACCGGCGCCACCGGCCACGGCCTGATCAGCAATACCGCCAGCAACGTCGTGTTCTCGGCCGGGAGCCTGCTGCTGGATGACGACATCGACGCCACCGGCCACGCGGTGCTGAACACCGGCGCTACCATCACCTTGGCCGCCGCCACCGCCATCACTGGCGATTACGGCCAAAGTGGCGGCACGCTGTCGCTGAACACCACCAATACCCTGGGCGCCAGTGGCGCGATCAGCATCAGTGGCGGCTATGTCCAGGTGAACGACCTGGCGGCCACGGTCAATTACGTCCACACCACCCTGGGTGTGCTGGCCACCGGCAACGCCGCGTCCGACTACAGCGGCGCCCGCTACCTGGACACCGTCGACGGCGTGGTGGTGGGCGGCGTGGCCGCCAACGGCACCCTGACCGGGGTGGTGCTGAACGATTATATCGGCACCACCTACGCCACGCTGGTGAACGGGGCTGACATCCAGGCGACGGCGGGGGCGGCACAGCTGTATGTCGGGGCCTCGGGCAGCCTGGGCGGCTACACCAACACCGGCAGCCTGCATGGCGGCGGAACGGACCTGGTGCACGTCGGCGGCACCATCGGCACGATCAGCAACAGCGGCCTCCTCGACGCGCTCAGCCGGGCGATCCAGGTGGCCGGCGGCAGCGTCGGCAACCTGTCCAACACCGGCACGATCTGGGGCCAGCACACTGGCCTCTACAACCTTGGCGGCATCGGCAGCGTGCTGAACAGCGGCACGGTGGGCGGCGGCGATATCGGCCTGGCCGTGGCCACCGGTGGCACCATCGGCCGCGTGTCGGTCACCGCCGATGGCCTGATCACGGGCAACCACTACGGCATCTACAGCAACCAGTCCATCGGCACCCTGGTCAACGACGGCAGCATCCAGGCCCTGTCCGGCCGGGGCATCGGCAACAACAACGGCGCCATCGATACGCTGGTGAACACCGGGCTGATCAATGGCGCGACGGCCGGCGTCGGCAATATCGGTGGCACGATCTCGACCCTGGTGAACAGCGGCACCATCCGGGGGGCTGGAGGGTCTTACGCGACCGCGATCAACAATGTCGCGGGCGTTATCGGCACGCTGGTGAACAGCGGCGTCATCCGCGCCGACGGCCCCTCCGGCATGGGCATCAGTGGCGGCAGCATCGCCGTGCTGTCCATCACGGGCAGCGGCCAAGTCATCGGCGCCGGCGGCGTCATCGCCACAATCATGAACACCCTGGCGAACAGCGGCCTTATTCAGGGTGGCACCATCGGTGTCTATGTCGACGGCAGCCTGGACACGCTGGTGAACGCGGGCACCATTCAGGCGGGCACGCTCACCGCCGGCACCACCGCCGGCCAGGGCGTCGTCTACAACAACGCCGTCGGCCTGCTGCGCAACAGCGGCACCATCAGCGGCGGCTATGCCGGCATCAGCGCCGGCGGTACGACCGGCACCATCCTCAACAGCGGCACCATCATCGGCCTTTTCCGGGCCGTGGGCGTCGGCGGCCTGGATCTGCTGAACAACAGCGGCCTCATCAGCGGCGGCACCGGCATCTCCAGCAACGGGGGCTTTGGCAGCCTGGTCAACACCGGCACCGTGATGGGCGACACCATAGCCCTATCCGGCGCCTTCGGGGTCATCAACAACGCCGGCCTGATCCAGGGCCCGGTCGCGGCCCGGTTCAGCAACCAGATCGCCGGCTTCACCAACAGCGGCATTGTGGCCGGCGACATCGTCGCCACCACCGGCGACCTCAGCATCACCGGCGGCAGCGGCACGCATGTCGGTACCTTTACCGGCTATGCCGCCAACACGCAGGGCACGATCACCGTCACCGGTGGCAACCTGGTGCTGGCGGGGGGCAACCTGGCCCTGAACGACCAGGTGCAGGCCAGCGTCGTCAATGCCGGTGCCAACCTGACCATCGCGTCGGCGGTGAGCATCGCTGGCGCCTACACCCAGGCGAGCGGCAGCCTGCAGCTCAATACCGCCACCCCGCTGCAGGTGGCCGACCAGGCCACCATCGCCGGCGGCGTGCGGGTGGGCCAGGCCACGGCCAACTTCACCGTCAACCAGACCACCACCCTGGTCAGCGCGGCGGCGGGCTCCGACTACAGCGCCGCCGCCGTGGGCGGCCTGGCCGGCATGAACGTCGCCGGTACCGTGGACGGCGCCGGCCGCCTGATCGCCGCCTTCCAGAACGACTATGTCGGCGGCACGCTGCTGACCCTGTCCAACACCGGCAGCATCAGCGCCAACACCCGCGTCTACGTGGCGGGCACGGGCAGCCTGGGCACCCTGGTCAACACCGCCCGTCTGTTCGGCACCCTGGCCGCCGTGTCCATCGCCGCCGGCGGCGTGCTGGACGTGCTGGACAACGAGCAGACGGTGGACGGCAACGTCATCAACGACGGCAACCATGGGCTGACCATCGTCGGCAACACCAGCCAGGCCAGCGCCTTCCTGAACGGCACCATCCGCAGCCGCGGCGCCGACGTGGTGCTGGCCGCCGGCCGCCTCTCCATGGGCGACGTCGTTGATGTCGGCACCCTGACGCTGCGCAACACCGGTGCCACCATCCTGTCCAACGCGCCGCTGACCGTGCTGGGCAACTACCGCCAGACGGTGGGTGAGCTGGACGTCATCGCCAACAGCGGCGCCCTGCAGGCCAGCGGCAATGTCGACTTGGCAGGTGGCCAGGTGTTGGTCTACGCCGGCAACGCCAACATCCTGGCGGGCGACATCAGCACCATCGCCCAGGCGGGCGGCACGCTGGGTGTCGGCGGCGCCACCGTCCAGGCGTGGAATCTGTCCATCACCAGCGCCGTCAGCGGCGGTGCGCTGCTGGCCACCGCCCATACCGATTATCTGGGCGCCTCGACCACCAGCGTGCTCACCACGGCGGACATCGACGGCACCTCCGTCGCGGCCTATGTGGCGACATCCGCCACCATCGGCACCGTCACCAACCAGGGCACGCTGTCCGCCCGGTCCAACACGGCGGTGCAGCTGAACGGCACCATCGGCACCCTGGCCAACACTGGCCTGATCGCCGGCCAGGATAACGCGCTGTCCATCAGCGGCAATCTTTCCACCCTGGCCAACGCCGGCACCATCGCGGGCGACATCCTCAACGCCACCAGCCGCGCGCTGGTCATTGCCGGCGGCAGCGCCGGCACGGTGGGTACCGTCACCGGCTATGCCGGCGGCCGGGGTACCATCACCAATGTGCTGAGCGGCCTGACCTTCGCCGCCGGCAATTTGCTGGTGAACGACGATATCGACGCCGCCGGACAGACGGTGACCAACAGCGGCGCCACCCTGACGCTGGGCAACGGCACCATCACCGGCGCCTTCGCCCAGACGGCCGGCACCCTGTCCATCACCAGCCTGACGGTCAGCGACGCGGTCAGCCTGACGGGCGGCGTGCTGGTGGCGCAGGGCGTCACCGCCACCGGCAACTATCTGGCCAGCACGCTGGGCACCTTGGTCGCGGCCGGTGCCGCCTCCAGCTACGCCGGCGTCACCCTGGCAGCCGACCTGACCGGCCTGAACGTCGTCGGCCAGACGGTGGGCAACGACCTGCTGCTGGTCGCCAACAACGACTACATCGGCGGCACCCTGGCCACGCTGACCAACAGCGGCAGCCTCAGCGCCGCCACCGCCGTCTACATTGCCGCCACCGGCAGCCTGGGCACCCTGGTCAACAGCGGCACGCTCAGCGGCGGCATCACCAACGCCTCGGCCCACGCGCTGGCCATCGCCGGCAACACGGCCGGCGGCACCGGCCTGCTGACCGGTGGCACCATCCGCAACACGCAGTCCGACCTGACCTTCACGGAAGGGGCGCTGCGGCTGGAGGACGCCATCGACGTCACCGGCCACACGGTGGTGAACAGCGGCGCCAACCTCACCATCGGCGGCAGCATCGCCGTGACCGGCAACTTCAGCCAGACCGGCGGCAGCCTGCTGATGGACCTGTACGGCAGCCAGCTGACCGTGTCCGGCAGCGTGGCCATGACCGGCGGCGCCCTGACCATCACCGGCGCCAGCAACCTGGCCAACTACACCGTGGGATCCGCCCTTTCCACCCTGGTTTCCGGCGGTGCGGGCGCCAACTACGCCGGTCTGTCCATCACCACCGACCTGACCGGCTTCGACATTGGCAGCAGCATCGCCGGCAACGCCCTGGTCGCCGTGGCCTTCAGCGACTACATCGGCGGCACGCTGGGTACCCTGAACAACACCGGCACCATCAGCGGTGTCGCGACTGGCCTGTACGTCGCCGGCACCGGCAGCCTGGGCACCTTCACCAATACCGGCGCCATCAGCACCAGTAGCCGGGCCGTGGCCATCAGCCCCTACGGCACCGCCGGCCGGGTGGACACCCTGGTCAACCAGGGCGGCATCACCGGCCAGACCGCCGTCTTCGTCGGCCAGGGCGGTATCCTTGGCACCCTAGTCAACAGCGGCACGCTGGCCGGAACCGGCTATGCCGCCATCGACAACTTCGCCGGCACCATCGGCCTGATCCAAAACAGCGGCACCATCGCGTCCTCCTACCCCTATTCGGCCCTGGCCAACAACTGGGGGGCCGTGATCGGCACCGTGTCCAATACCGGCGTGCTGCAAGGCCTGTACAACGGCGGCACCATGGGCCTGGTCAGCATCGGCACCACCGGCACCGTGCACGGCTGGTTCACGGGCCTGGCCAATGCCGGCACGCTGGCGGCTGTGATCAACGACGGCCAGATCTCCGGTCCTGTCGGCGTGCAGGTCGGCGGCAGCAACGGCAACGCCGGCGGGGGCAGCATGGGCACGCTGACCAACGCCGGAACCATCAGCGGCACGTCGCGCGGCCTCGACAACATGGTCAGCGGCGCGCTCAGCCCCACCATCGCCCGTGTGGACAATACTGGCCTGATCACCAGCGCCAACGGCGCCGCGATCTTCAACGAAGGCTCGGCCAGCGCGCTGGGCACCCTCGGCACCCTGGCCAACAGCGGCACCATCCAGGGCGCCTACGGCGTGGCCAACGACGGCGTCCTGGGCGCCCTGCTGAACGGCGGCACCCTGGCCGGCAGTGCCGCGGCCCTGACCATCGGCGCCTTGGGCACCCTGGGCTATTTCCGGAACGATGGCCTGGTGGCGGGTGACATCATCAACCTGGCCGCCCGGGACCTGACCATCAACAACGCCGGATCCATCGGCACCTTCACCGGCTACGGCGCCGGCACCCAGGGCACCATTCGCAACACCGGCGGCAACGTCGTGTTCGCCTCCGGCGCGCTGACGCTGAACGACGCCATCGACGTAGGCAGCCACACGGTGGTCAACAGCGGCATCGCCCTGACCCTGGCCGGCCCCGTCAGCATCACTGGCAACTATGCCGAGGCCGGCGGTACCGTCACCATGGCCCCGGGCAACCAGCTGGCTGTCAGCGGCGTGGCCAGCATCAGCGGCGCCGTCTTCTCCCTGACCGGCCAGACGGCCACCGGCAACTATCTGGCCGGCACCTTGGGCACGGTCGTGGCCGGGGGCGCGGGTTCCGACTACAGCGGCACCTCGCTCACCGCCGGCTACCAGGGTGTTGCCGCCGTTTCCACCGGCGGCAACCTGGTGGCCGTGGCCACCAGCGACTACATCGGCGGCAGCCTGGCGTCGGCCGGCAACAGCGACACCATCGTCAACAGCCTGGCCTCCAGCTTCCTGACGGTAGCCAGCACCGGCACCCTGGGCAGCTTCACCAACAGCGGCAGGCTGACGGGCGGCGTCTTCCAGGTGGATGTGGCCGGTGTCATCGGCACCTTCGTCAACACCGGCAGCCTTAGCGGCAACGGCCTGGCCTTCCATGTCGACACCATCGGCCGCGTCGGCACCCTGTCCAACAGCGGCGTGATCGGCACCGCCGGCAACCAGGTGGGCATCGCCGGCACCCTGGGCCTGCTGTCCAACAGCGGCACCATGGGCGGCGTGTCCGTGGGCGGCGCGGGCACGCTGGGCACCGTGGACAATAGTGGCCGCCTCGCCAGCGTGCTGGTCGCCCTGGGCGGCCGCCTGGACAGCCTGCTCAACACCGGCTGGATGGGCAGCCTGGGCGCCAGCGGTCTGGTCGCCCTCATCAGCAACGGCGGCACCATCAGCGGCGGCCCCACCGGGATCAACCTGACCCAGGCCAGCATTGGCAGCCTGTCCAACACTGGCACCATCAGCGCCACTGTCGCCGTCGCCGTTGACGGCAGCAGCACCATCGGCACCCTGACCAACACCGGCCGGATCAGCAGCCTGGGCGACAGCGGCACCATCGGTATCCTGGACAATGCCGGCTCCATCACCGAGGTGGACGTCAGCGGCCGGGTGCTATCCCTGCTGAACAGCGGGTCCATCGGCGGCAACGCCAACGGCATCTATCTGGCGCAAGGCGGCACCATCGCCAGCCTGTCGATCAGCGCCGGCGGCGTGCTGGCCGGCACCCAGCTGGGCATCCAGAGTGAGGAGCGGATCGGCACCCTGACCAACGACGGCCTGATCCAAGGGGCCGGCGCGGGCATCAACAACCGGCGCACCACCAGCACCATCGACCTCCTGAACAACCGCGGCACCATCTGGGCCACGGGCAGCACCGGTTTCGCCATCAACAACGCCGGCACCATCGGCACCCTGTTGAACAGCGGCGTGATCCGCGCCGAGGCGCCCCTGGGCACCGGCATCTATGGCGGCAGCATCGGCCTGCTGTCCATCGCCAGCGGCGGCCAGGTCATTGGCGCCCAGGGTGTCTACGCCGGGATGATGAACACTTTGGCCAACAGCGGCACCATCCAGGGCCGCACCATCGGCGTCCGCGCCAATACCCTGGATACGCTGGTGAACGACGGAATCATCCAGGGCGGCACGCTCACCGTCGGCATGACCGCCGGCCAGGGCGTTATTTACAACAACGCCGTCGGCCTGCTGCGCAACAGCGGTACCATCAGCGGCGGCTATGCCGGTGTCGCGGCTTCCGGCACGACCGGCACGATCCTCAACAGCGGCAGCATCCTCAGCCGCTTTGGGGCCGTGAATGTCAACGGCCTGGACCTGCTGAACAACAGCGGCCTTCTCAACGGCGGCACGGCCGTCCTCAGCAACAGCGGCATCGGCAGTCTGGTGAACACCGGCACCGTGGTGGGTCGCACCGTCGCCTTGTCCGGCGCCTTCGGGGTCATCGACAACGCCGGGCTGATCCAGGGCCCGGTGGCGGCCCGGTTCAGCAACCAGATCACCGGCTTCGGCAACAGCGGCATCGTCGCAGGCGACATCGTCGCCACCATCGGCGACCTCAGCATCACCGGCGGCAGCGGCACGCATGTCGGTACCTTCACCGGCTATGCCGCCAACACCATGGGCACCATCACCGTCACCGGTGGAAATGTGGTGTTTGCCCGCGGCGGCCTTTGGCTGAACGATCAGGTGGCGGGCAGCGTGGTCAACGCCGGTTCCGACCTGATCCTGACCAGCATTGTCAGCATCAGCGGCGCCTACAGCCAGACCAGCGGCACGCTGGACCTCAGCCGGGGCGCGGGCCAGCTGGTGGTGGCCGATGCCGCCAACATCACCGGCGGCACAGTCCTGGCGAGCGCCAGCGCCGGCGCCAACTACCTGGCCGGCACGCTGGGCACCCTGGTGGCCGGCGCGGCGGGTTCCACCTACACCGGCGCCACCATCGTCACCGCCGTCACCGGCCTGGCGTCCAGCGGCATCACCGCCGGCGGCGACCTGCTGCTGATGGTCGATAACGACTACATCGGCGGCACCCTGGCCACGCTGACCAACAGCGGCGCCATCACCTCCGCCACCGCGCTCTACATCGCTGCCAGCGGCAATCTGGGCACGCTGGTCAACAGCGGCACCCTGACCGGCAACATCCGTAACCTGACGGCCCATGACCTGGTGGTCGCCGGCGGCACGGGTGGTCTGGTGGGCACCCTGACCGGCGGCACCATCGTCAACAGCCTATCGGGCGTGTCCTTCATCGCCGGCAACCTGCTGCTGGCCGACGCTATCGATGTCGGCGGCAACACGGTGCTGAACAGCGGCGCCACCCTGACCATCGGCGGCACCGTCGCCATCACCGGCAACTACAGCCAGACCGGCGGCGGCCTGATTCTGTCGCTGGGCGGCAGCCAGTTGGCGGTCAGCGGCAGTGCCGCCCTGACCGGCGGCGTGGTCACCATCACCGGCGCTAGCAGCCTGGCCAACTACACCGTGGGCTCTGCCCTGGCCACCCTGGTGTCCGGTGGCGTGGGATCCCGCTACACCCTGTCCATCACCAACGATCTGACCGGTTTCGACATCGGCAGTACGGTGGTGGGCAACGCCCTGCTGGCCGTGGCCCACAGCGACTATATCGGCGGTTCCCTGGGCAGCCTGTCCAACACCGGCACGGTCAGCGCCGCCACGGCTTTGCTCATCGCCAACACCGGTTCATTGGGCAGCTTCAGCAACAGCGGCACCCTGTTGGGCGGCGCCTACGGCGTGTTCAACAGCGGCACCCTGGGCGCGCTCCATAATGCCGGCCTCGTTTCCGCCACCTTCTCCGGCGTGATCAACACCGCCCTGCTGGGTACGCTGGTCAATGATACCACCGGCACCGTGATGGGGCAGGCGGATGGCATCTTCAACCAGGGCAGGGTGGGTCGCGTGGCCAACGCCGGTTTCATCACCGGCGCCACGGCCATGGTCAACGGTGGCGCCGGCAGCATCGCCACCATCGCCAATAGCGGCCTGATCCGAGGTGCTCAGATCGGCCTGCTGAACGCCGCGACCGTCGGCCTGCTGGACAACCGGGGTACGCTGGCCGGCGTCACCGCCCTGCGCAACGCGGCGAGCGGTACCTTCGGCGCCATCGTCAACAGCGGCCTTATCCAGGGCGATATCGTCAACCTGGCCGCCAGTACCTTGACCATCAGCGGCGGCACCAACGGCTTGGCGGGCACGCTGGCCGGCGGCACCCTCACCAGCAGCACCGCCGACGTGGCGTTCAACGCCGGAACGCTGGTGCTGGCCGACGCCGTCAACGTCGCCGGCCATACCCTGGTCAACAGCGGCGCCACCCTGTTGCTCAACAGCGTCGTCGCCGTCACCGGCAACTACAGCCAGACGGGCGGCGTCCTGGGCTTGACCGCCGGCAGCAGCAGCCTGGCGGTCAGTGGTGCCGCCACCCTGTCGGGTGGCGTCGTGGCGGCCGCCTATGACGCGGGTGCCAACTACTTCGGCGGTTCCATTGCCACCCTGGTGTCGGCACTGGGCGGCCTCAGCCTCTCGGCGTCCGTGTCCAACACCGTGACGGGCCTGGCCATGGTGACGCGGCTGTCGGGCACCGACCTGACGGCCAGCATCGCCAACGACTACATCGGCGGCACGTTGGGCAGCCTTACCAACACCGCCGCCCTGGGCGGGCCCACCGCCTTCTACGTGGCGGCGGCGGGCAGCGTCGGCACCCTGGTCAACAACGGCACCCTGGCGGGCACCCTCAGCGGCCTGGCCGTGGCCGGTGGCCGTATCGACCAGGTCACCAACGCCCGCCTGATCCGCGGCTCCTCCACCGCCGGCGTGCAGGTGGGCACGGGCGGCCGCCTCGGCACGCTCAGCAACAACGGCACCATCGCTTCCGACCTAGGGGCGGGTGCGCTGGTCCAGGGCAACCTGGGCAGCCTTACCAACAGCGGCCAGATGACCGGTGGCGCGGCAGCGGTGGAGGTCGTGAGCGGCGGCACCGTGGGTTCGGTCAGCAACTTGGCTGGCGGCACGCTGGCCGCCGGCACCGTCGCTGTCCTGGTGGCGTTGGGCGGCACCCTGGACGGCTTCAGCAACGCCGGTGTCATGACCGGCGCACACTTGGTCGGCATCGCTGGCCACGCCGGGCTGATCAGCAACAGCGGCACGTTGACGGGCGGTGCCTCCACCGCGTTCGTGGTCGGCGGCACGCTGGGTACTTTGGCCAACAGCGGTCTGATCACCGCCACCCACGGCGTGCTCAGCATCACCAGCACCGGCGTGCTGGGCCTGCTGGCCAACAGCGGTACCATCATCGGCGACATCACCAACACCGGCGCCCAGGACTTGATCCTCACCGGTGGTGGCACCGTGGCGGGCACCTTCACCGGCGGCACCCTCACCAACCTGACCAGCAACGTGGTGCTGGCGGGCGGCAGCTTGGCCGTCAACGACGCCGTGAACGTCACTGGCCATACCCTGGTCAACAGCGGCGCCAACGTCCTGCTGTCCAGCACCCTGACGATCACCGGCGCTTACAGCCAGACCGGCGGCACCCTGGCCCTGGCCGGCAGCCATTTGGTGGTCAGCGGTGTCGCCAGCCTCAGCGGCGGCACGGTCAGTACGAGCATCGCGGCGGCGACCAACGTCAACTACCTGCAGGGTGACATTCTGGGCACCCTGGTGGTCGGCGGTGCCGGTTCCAGCTACACTGGTGTCTTCACCCAGGTGAACGTGACGGGCCTGGGGGCGGCCGCCAGCGCCGTAACCATAGGCGCCGACACCGACCTGGTGGCCACCGTTTCCAACAACTATATCGGCGGCGTCCTGTCCACGCTGGGCAACGCCGGTACCATCGTTGCCGTCACCGCCCTCTATGTCGGTAGCGGCGGCAGCATCGGCAGTGTCAGCAACAGCGGCGCGCTGTCGGGCAGCGTGGTGGGCGTGGTCAACAACGGCACCGTCGGCACGTTGACCAACAGCGGCACCGTCACCGGTTCCATCGCCGGTGTCGCCAACGCCGGTTCCGTGGGCAGCTTCAGCAACGACGGCTCGGTCAGCGGCTCCATCGCCGGTGTGGTCAACAGCGGCACCATCGGCACTCTGGGCAATACCGGTACCGTCACCGGCAGCGTCACCGGCCTCGGCAACCAGGCGGGCGCCAGCATCGGCACGCTCAGCAACAGCGGCACCGTCGCCGGCCAGATGGCGCTGAACAACGCCGGCACCATCGAGGTGGTGGTCAACAATGGCGCCCTGATCGACGCTGGCGCCCCCACGGCCGCCGGCCTGTACAACACGGGCAACATCGCCACGGTGCTGAACGGCGGCACCATCCTGGGCGCCACCTACGGCGTCTACAATGCCGGCACCATTGGGACCTTGGCCAATAGCGGCCTGATCACGGCGCCGGCGGCCCTGTACATCGACACCGGCGCCAGCCTGGGCGTGCTGGCCAACAGCGGCATCGTCACCGGCAACATCCTGAACCTGTCGGCCAACACCCTCAGCATCACCGGCGGCAGCGGGACGGTGGTGGGCACCCTGACCGGCTACATCGCCGGCAGCCAGGGGACCATCACCAACACCTTCGGCAACGTGGTTCTCGCCTCCGGCAACCTGGTGCTGAACGACGCCGTGAACGTGACCGGCCACACCCTGGTCAACAGTGGCGCCTCGGTAATCCTGGACAGCCTGGTCAGCGTCACCGGTGCCTACAGCCAGACGGCCGGCACCCTGACTCTGACGGATCCCGCCCATGGCGGCCTGGCCGTCAGCGGCGCCGCAAGCCTTAGCGGTGGCACGGTCGTCGCCCAATACGGCGCCACCGGCAACTATCTGGCCGGCGTGGACACGCTGGTGGCCGGCGGCGCCGGGTCCAGCTACACCGGCGTAATGGTCCAAGGCTCCCTCACCGGCTTGGTGGTGAGCCAGGGCGTGGTGGGCACCAGCCTGCTGGCGGTGGTCGGCAACGACTATGTCGGCGGTACCCTGGGTACGCTGGCCAGCACCGGCACCCTCACCGCCGCCACGGTCGTCTACATCGCGGCCAGCGGCAGCCTGGGCACACTGGCCAACAGCGGCGCCCTGATCGGCGACCTGC
>NZ_VITV01000022.1 GCF_007828035.1 Nitrospirillum amazonense
CACCCTGGGCACCGCCGCCTCCACCCGCGAGACGGCGGATGAGGCCCGGGTGGTGGGCTATTACCTGAACATGCTGCCCCTGGCCTGCCATCTGGCGGAGGGCGACACGCTGGCCGTGGTCCTGGCCGGGGTGCAGCAGTCGCTGGCCGAGGGCCTCAGCCATTCCCGCTACCCCACCGCCCGCATCCTGGCGGACTTCCGTGGCCAACACCCCGACCTGGTCCAGCCGGGGCGCTACCCGCTGTACAACCTCCTGGTCAGCGAGACGCCCATGGCGGTCGGCAACGGCGGGAATGCGGACTGGGCGCTGACGACGGCCACCATCGCCATCCCGGAACGCCCCACCTATCGCCTGAGCCCCTTGGCCGCCGCGCACGACATGGCCCTGACGCACGAGGCCCTGGCCGACGGCCGCCTGGTACTGCAATGGTTGGTGGACGCTGCGCTTTATGAGCGCGAAACCGTGGAAAGCTGGGCGCTGTCGCTGGCGGCCCTGGCTCGCCATGTGGCGCAAGGGGCTGCCGACCAGCCCCTGCCCACCCTGCTGCCGGATGAGGCCGCCCAATTGGCGCTGTGGGAGCACGGGCCCGCCCTGATGCCGCCCGCGCCCCGCTTCGACCGCCTGTTCCAGGATCTGGCCCAGGCCCAGCCTGAGGCGCTCGCCCTCATCACCGCTGCTGGCACCCGCACCTATGCCGAGGTGGAGGCCGGGGTCGGCGCCCTGGCCGCCGCCCTGCGCCGGCTGGGCCTGCGCCGGGGCCAGGTGGTGGGCATTCTGACCGACCGCTCCCCCGCCCTGCCCGCCGCCGTGCTGGCGGTGTGGCGGGCCGGCGGCGCTTATGTGCCCCTGA
The DNA here is from genome assembly GCF_007828035.1 of Nitrospirillum amazonense. GTDB lineage: Bacteria > Pseudomonadota > Alphaproteobacteria > Azospirillales > Azospirillaceae > Nitrospirillum > Nitrospirillum amazonense. The sequence continues at coordinate 852 of NZ_VITV01000022.1, forward strand.
CTAGCGACCTTCCGGGCGACCGGCTGGCCTTCATCGCCCAGGATGCCGGCGCACAAATGATCCTGGCGCTGGACGGCCATACCCCGCCCGACGCCCTGGCCGCCCTGGGCCTGCCCCTGCTGCGACCAGAGGAAGTGCGGGATGCCGGCACCCCGATGGACGAGGATCTGCGTGAGGACGTTGGCGCGGATCCCGCCTACATCCTCTACACCTCCGGCTCCACCGGTACGCCCAAGGGCGTGGTCATCACCCATGCCGGCCTGATGAACCTGGCGGTCGGCATGGGCGAGCGGTTCGGGATCACGCCGGCCGACCGCGTGCTGACCCTGGCCTCCCCCACCTTCGACCTGTGGGTCTCCGACGTGGTCATGGCCTGGGGCGCCGGCGCCGCCCTGTCGCCCCTGACCCGGGCCGAGATGGACGACATCGCGGCGATGCCGGCCTTGATCGCCGGCCGGGGCATCACCGTCGCCACCATGGCACCATCCTACCTGCGGCTGTTCGAGCAGGCGGACCTGCCGCCCCTGCGCATCCTGATGACCGTGGGCGAGGCGCCCATCGCCACCGATGCCCGCCACTACGCCGCCCGCCTGGCCTGCTACAACGGCTACGGCCCCACGGAAAACACGGCGGCCACCACCATCGGCCGCATGGATCCGGACGCGCCCCGCCTGGCGGCCGGCCGGCCCCTGCCCAACATCCGCGTCATGATCCTGGACGCCCAGGGCCGCCAGGTGTCCCCCGGGGCCATCGGCGAAATCTGGGTGGCCGGCGCCAGCCTGGCCCAGGGTTATCTGAACCGACCCGACCTGACCAAGCGCGCCTTCCCCACCACGCCTGACGGACGGCGCTATCGCACGGGCGACCTGGGCCGCTGGACGGCCGGGGGCGAGTTGCTGGTGCTGGGCCGCACCGACGGCCAGGTCAAGCTGCGCGGCCAGCGGGTGGAACTGGGCGAGATCGCCGCCGCCATCGAGGCGCAGCCGGGCGTACGCCAGGCCGTGGTGCTGGTGCACAAGGATCCCGCCGGCAACCAGGCGCTCTACGCCTTCGCCACCGGCGCCAACCTGCCGGACAACACCGCCTGGCGCGAGGTGCTGGCCCAGCGCCTGCCCAGCTACATGCTACCGGCCGCCGTCATCCCGGTGGAGAGCATCCCCACCACCCTGGCCGGAAAGGTCGACCAGGCCAGCCTGCGCGCCCGCATCGATGACTATCGCCTGCGGCAGTCCATGGATGGCGATCACCGCACCGGCACTCCACCCCAAGGGCCTGTGGAAGAACGCGTGGCCGCCATCTGGTCCACCGTGCTGAAGGTGGGCGGCCTGCGACGGGAGGATGACTTCTTTCAGCTGGGCGGCGACAGCCTGCGCGCCACGGCCATGGTCAACCGTGTGCGCCGGGAATTTGCGTGCACGGTCAACGACCTATACGAAAACCCCCGGCTGGAGGACTTTGCCCGGCGCTGCCGTCCGCAAGCGGGCCAGCTGACCGGTCTGATCGCCGGCGCGCGGGCGCATTGGCAAGCCTTCAAAGCCCGCGAGGCCGCGTTCGAGGCGGCACGCGAAGCCACGTTGGAGCCTCTGCTGGCCGCCTATCGCCAGCGCTATGAGGCATTGGCGGCCTCGCCCCCGGCGACGACGCGCCCCTATGGCCATGTCCTGCTGACCGGGGCCACCGGCTATCTCGGCGCCTACCTGCTGCGCCACCTGGCGGCGGACCCGGCGCGGCGCATCACCGCCCTGGTCCGCGGCCGCGACGACGCGGAGGCGCAAGGGCGGCTTTCCGAGGTGCTGCGCCATTATTTCGGCGACAACGCGGCGATGGCCCTGTTGGCGTCCGGCCGCGTCCAGGCCTGGGCCGGCAACCTACGCGCACCCGATCTGGGCCTGGCCGAGGGCCGGCATGAGGCCCTGGCCGTGGAGGCCGACGCCATCCTGCACTGCGCCGCCAACGTCAACCACTACGGCCATTACCGCGACAGCCACGCCGACAACGTCCTGGCCACCCGCCACCTGCTGGACCTGGCGGTTGAGCGTGGCCGGCGCACGGGCCGCACAGCCGACATGCACTTCATCTCCACCCTGTCGGTGTGCGGCCGATCGCCCGACGATGGCTACCGCCTGTACACCGAGTATGACGAACACCACGCGACGCTGGACGACAACTACTACGTCCGCAGCAAACAGGAAGCGGAGCATCTGGTGGTGGCAGCGCGGGGCGAGATCGCCAACGCCAGCATCCATCGCGTGGGCAACGTCGTCTTCGCGGCGGAAGGGGGCGCCCTTCAGCGCAACATCCAACAGAACGCCTTCTTCCGCCTGACGGCGGCGCTGACCCGCCTGCGCTTCGTGCCCGAGGACATGCACGCCTGGCTGTGCCATGTCGACAAGGTGGCGGAGGCGGTGGTCGCCCTGGCGCAGGCGCCGGATCTGGCCCACCACACCCATCACGTCGATCACGCCCGCCGCGACTTCCTGGCCCAGGTCATGCGCGCCGCGCCCGGCATGGCCGATCACCTGGGCACCGGCAACTACGGCCAACTGCTGGCGCGGATCGAGGCCGCCCTGAACGACCCGGCGATGGAAAAGCCGCTGGCCGAGCTGCTGCCCACCTTCGGCATCTATCGCCAGGAATCGCCACATGAGCGCGACCGCCGCACTGAGCTGGCGACCGCCAAGACCCAGGCCTTGCTGGCCCGCTTGGGCTTCCACTGGCCGGACGGGCTGCCCGCCGACGGCTTGGCCGCGATGATGGAGGCCGCCCGTGACGCCTACTGACCTTTCCCCAGACCCCTCAGCCCATCCTGTTTCCAAGACGGTGACGAGCCATGTTGACCCATCTTGAGGACCTAGGCCTCCGCATCGGCGACTTCGCCCTGTCGCCCGTGCCCGAGCGGGAACGCCTGTGCGTGCAGGCGGCGTTGCGGGATTTCTACGGCCCCGACCTCCGGATCGAGCGGCTGGTGCCGCCTACCACGCCCGTGGAGCTGCGCGCCGCCCTCACCGCGGCCAGTCCTACCCTGGCCGCCATGGCCGAGGCGCTATGCCATATCCTGGAGACCGACTACAGCGGCATCGCCGTGCGCCAAGCCGGCCTCGCGCACCTGGAGCTGGAGGAGCGGGCCCAGGTGCTGTTCGCGCTGGCGGCCTGCATGGGCCGTCCGACCGCGACGGACCAGGTGAACCGCCGCGTCATCTGGGACGTGAAGGTGCGACAGCAGAAGGCGGCCACCACCTTTTCCGAGCACGCCGACGAGGCCGACCTGCACACCGACACGCAGTACTTCGCCCGGCCGGAGCGGTACATGATGCTGTACTACATCCGCCCAGCGGCTTGCGGCGGCGGCATCTCCCTGGTGCGCGACCTGCAATGCCTGAAGCGGTCGCTGTCCGCGACGGAGGAGGGGCGCTGGGCCATCGACCTGCTGTCGCGCAAGGCGCTGCCCTTCCGCATCCCCGGCGTCTTCACCGCCAACGGCGGAACGGACACGGTGGAGGTGACCTTCGCCACCATCTTCGCCGAGCGGCCCGGCATCCGCTTCCGCGCCGACACGCTGATGAAGGGGCTGGCCCTGCACCCGGCCGCTGACACGCCGGACGTGCGCCGGGCGCTGGACCTGCTGCTGGCGGAGGCGCGGCGGCCCGAGGCCCTGCTGCAGATCGCCATGCCGGCGGACAGCATCCATTTTGTGAACAATCACATGGCCTTGCACGGCCGCACCGCCTTCGCGGATCATGAACGCCACGTCTGGCGCATCCGCGTCGACGATGACGTTCCGCTGTCCGCCTATGGTGGCGCGGACGCCCCCAGCGTAGGACGGGCCGCGTGAACCTTCTCCGCCTGATCAAGCTTATCGGTCCCGCCCGCATCCGGCGCCTGTTGTTGGCGGCGGCGGGATCGGCATTGTCCAGCACTCTGATCCTGGTCATCGTCAACGCCGCCGCCTCCGAAATCGCGGAGCAGCAGCGCGCGGGCGTCAATTTCGTCCTGGCCGGCGCCTTCCTGGCCAGCCTTGCCGCCTACATGGCGACGGAAGGCTGGATGGTCACCCAAATGGCCGCCTATCTGGAAGAGGTGGTCGACACGGTGCGCATGCGCCTGGTGGACCAGGTGCGCCGGTCCGACCTGTTGAAGCTGGAGAGGTTCGGCCAGGCCCGACTGTTCGAAAGCGTGACCCAGGCGGGGCAATTGATCTCCCAGAATTCCGAGTTCATGGCCATCACCCTGCGCTCCGTCCTCTCTGTCATCGCGGTGCTGGTCTACATGGCGGTGCTGTCGCCGCTGGCCTTCCTCGTCATCTCCGCCGTGCTGGCGGGCGGGGCCTGGTTCTATGTCCGGCTAAGCAGGGCGTTGGAGGAACAGCAGGTCCTGCTGATGGCGGAGGAGGAGGCGTTGTTCGAAAGCGTGTCGGACCTGTTCGACGGCTTCAAGGAACAGCGCTTGAGCAGTGCCCGCAGCGACGACCTCAACAGGATCTTCGTCACCACCTCAGACCGCACCATGGCCCAGCGCGGCCGCGTGCACATGCACACCTGGCAGCAGTTCATCTTCGGCGAGATGGTCTTCAACCTGATGCTGGGCATCCTGGTCTTCGTGCTGCCCCACTATTCCAGCAGCTTTTCGCAGCAGATGGTGAAGGTCGCGGCGGCGGTGATCTTCCTGTCCACACCCATCTTCGGCCTGATGCAATCCCTGGCCGTCATGACGGCCGCCGATGGCGCCGCCGGCCGCATGCTGGACCTGGAGAAGGATCTGGCAGCCCTGGCTGAGCCGGGCCAGGACGCCCCATCCCTGGACCTGCCGGCCGATTTCCGCGAGATCCGCCTGGATGGGGTGGAGTTCACCTTCCCGGCCCCGGCCGGTGAGCCGGCCTTCGCCGTCGGCCCCTTCGACCTGACCCTGCGGCGGGGCGAGGTGGTGTTCATCACCGGCGGCAACGGCTCCGGCAAGTCCACCTTCATCAAGCTGCTGACCGGCCTGTACCAGCCCATGCGCGGCCGGCTGATGGTGGACGATTTGGCCATCGGGCCGCAGCAGCTGGACCCGTACCGCGAGCAAATGGCCACCGTCTTCGCCGATTTCCACCTGTTCGCCCGCCTCTATGGCGTGCCGGCGCTGGATACGGCCGAGGTCGATGAACTGATGCGCTGGATGGAGATGCAGCGGGTGACGCGGGTGGACGGCGACCGTTTCGCCCGCCGCGACCTGTCCGCCGGCCAGCGCAAGCGCCTGGGTCTGGTGGCGGCGCTGCTGGAGCACAAGCCCGTGCTGATCCTGGACGAGTGGGCGGCCGACCAGGACCCCCACTTCCGCCGCAAATTCTATCGCGAAGTGGTGCCGGCCCTGAAGGAACGGGGCCTGACCCTGATCGCCGTCACCCACGACGACCAGTATTTCGACGTGGCCGATCGGCGCCTGCACATGGAGGAGGGCCGCCTACGCGAGGTGCCGCCGGATACCGCCTGGCATGGGCGGGAGGTGCCGGCATGAGACTGGCCAAGGTCGTCCTGCGGGAGATCCCGCAGAACCTGAAGATGCTGACCTTCATGAACCTGGTGTCGGCCGTCGCCACCACCGCCCTCTTGGGCCTGGTGGCGGCGGCCAGCCAGGAGGCGGACAAGGTCGATGCCCGCCTGGTGTTGATGTACGCGGTGACCATCACCCTGTTCTGTGTGTCGCACAATGCTATCCTGGTGACGGCGTCGCGCGATGCCGAACGGCTGATCCACACCTTTCGCATGCGGGTGTTCGACGCGGTGCGCCGGGCCGACCTGGTGACGGTGGAGCGCATCGGCCGCGCCGCCCTGCACGGCGTGCTGATCCAGGATACCCAGATCCTGGCCCGCGTTCTGCCCATCCTGGCCGTGGGCGCGCAGCAGGCGGTTATGCTGGTGTTCCTGGCCTATTACCTGGCCTACCTGTCGCCCCTGGCCTGCGTGCTGGCCTTCGCCTTCGCTGGCCTGGCGGTCTCCATCCGCTATCGCCGCACCCGCTCGTTCAAGGAAATGCTGGCGGAATCCGGCCAAGCGGAGGCCGACGTCTTCGATGGCCTGACCGACCTGACCCAGGGCTTCAAGGAGGCGCGCATGAGCCGCCGCCGGGCCGACGCCCTGGTGGGGGCCGTGGGGGCGGCGTCATCCCGCGCGCGGCGGGTGAACGTCGAGACCAAGACCCAGTGGGTACGCAATTTCTCGCTGATCGAGGCCATGTTCTACGCCCTGATCGGCCTGATGGTCTTCGTCGTGCCCCTGGTATCGGCGGAATACTACAAGGTGGTGGTGCCGGTGACGACGGCCGCCCTGTTCATCGTGGGCCCCATCAGCACCGTGTCCTTCGTGACGCCCATGGTGTCCATGGCCGAGCGGGCCTTGAGCAATATCGAGGACATGGAGCGGCGCCTGGCCGAGGCCGCCGGCCGCTGGGCCGTCACCGCCGACGCCCCCGTGCCGGGGGGCCGCGCGTCCCTGGATGAGGGACCGGCCGATGGCGTGGCGGCGCTGCCGGCACCCCGGTCCATCGCCCTGGCCGAGGCCGGCTTCGCCTATCGCAACGATGACGGCACGCCCAGCTTCGCCGTGGGGCCGCTGACGGCGGAGTTCCACGGCGGCGAGGTCACCTTCATCACCGGCGGCAACGGCTCCGGCAAATCCACTATGCTGCGCCTGCTGACCGGCCTTATGCCGCTGGACCACGGCACGCTGCTGGTCAATGGCGCGCCCGTGCCGGCAGCGGCCTTGCAGGACTATCGCGACCGGATCTCGGCCATCTTCTCCGATTACCATCTGTCGCGCCGACTGTACGGCGTGGCGTCGCCGGATCCGGCACGGGTGCGGGCGCTGCTGACCCGGCTGGAGATGCAGGACAAGGTGGCGGTGGCCGACGGCGCCTTCACCACCGTCCGGCTGTCCACCGGGCAGCGCAAGCGCCTGGCCCTGGTGCTGACCCAGCTGGAAGACAAGCCGGTCATCGTGCTGGACGAATGGGCGGCCGACCAGGACCCCCACTTCCGCGCCGTCTTTTACGAACAGCTGCTGCCGGAATTGAAGGCGCAGGGCAAGGTGGTCATTTGCGTCACCCATGACGAGCGCTGGTTCAACTTGGCCAACCGCGTTTACCAGATGTCGGAAGGACGCCTGCGCCTGGTCCATCCCCTACCGCCCGGAACCACCCCGGCTGAAGCGGCGGAGGTCCCGGCATGAGCTGGCTGCATCCCCTGATCCGGGACACGAACCCTATCGGCACCATCGTCGCCTTCCCCTATGGCGGCGGCGGCTTGAACGTGCTGAACTTTCTGGCCAAGGGCATGCCGCCGGGCCTGGACGTCTGGGGTGTGCTGCTACCCGGCCGGCCAGGCCGCTGGCAGGAACCGGCCGCCGCTCGCATGGATCAAGTGGTACCGCCCCTGGTGGCGGCATTGAAGGCCCTGCCGCAGCGCCCCCTGGTCCTGGCCGGCCATTCCCTGGGGGCCGCCATCGCCCACGCGGTGGCCGAGGCCTTGACGCGCGAGGGACGCCCGCCCCTAGGCCTGGTAGTTTCCGGCCGCCGGGCGCCCCACCTGCCCCCCAACCGCACGCCGGTGTGGGAGCTGGACGACGCCGGCCTGGACCAGGAGCTGCAACGCCTGGGCGGCACACCGCCCGAGGTGCTGGCGGACCGGGACCTGATGGACCTGATGCGTCCCCTGCTGCGGGCGGACTTCACCCTGTCCGACCGCTATCAGGTGGCCGCCCCCGCCCCCCTGCCCCTCGATCTGGTGGCCCTGGCCGGCGATGCCGACACGACCGTCGCGGTCAACGAGGTCGCGGCCTGGGAAACGGTAAGGGCTCGCAGTTTCCAACTGCAAACAATGAAAGGAGGTCATTTTTTCATTCAGGAAAATCCCGACGATTACGTCCGCCTTATTCACAGTCTATTTTTAAAGAACGCATTGGCGGCTTCCTCAACCGGGGAACCGCTGTCATGAGCCCGTTATTGGTTAGCCCATATCGTCGGGCTGCCGGCCCTTGCCGGCGGCCAGTCACATCGGGCCGTCCCTTCCGGGATGGAACAAGCCGGACCCGTGGTCCGGACCGGTCCCCCCTCAACGTCTTCTTTGGAGCGTGAGATCATGGTCACGAAGAAAGAACTAACCCCAGAAGAGGCCGCGGCGGCCGGCCCCGAGGCCGTGTCCCCCACGGCCACCACCACGGAAGCCCCGGCCGACGCGGTCGCCGCCGACACGACCCACGCGGCCGTGGCCGTGGCGGATGACGTCGCCGTCCGCCACATCATCCGCACCCACGTCCTGCTGGCGGCCGGCTCGGCCGTCATCCCGGTCGTGCTGCTGGATGACGCGGTGCTGGCCGGCGTGCAGCTGAACCTGCTGCGCGAACTGGCCAAGCACTACGGCGTGGATTTCCGTGGCGACATCGGCAAGGCCGCCATCGGTACCCTGCTGGCCACCGTCGCCCCGGCGACGCTGGGCGGCAGCCTGCTGGGCTCCTTCGCCTTCCGCCACACGCTGAAGGCCATCCCGCTGGTTGGCCCGGTCCTGGGCCTGCTGACCCAGCCGGCCTTCAACGCGGCCTTCACCTACGCCCTGGGCAAGGTGTTCGCGCAGCACTTCGCCTCCGGCGGCACCTTCCTCACCTTCGACCCGGCCAAGGTCACGAACTTCTTCAAGGAGAAGTTCAACGAAGTGCGTGGAAAGTCGGCGCAGGCTGCTGCTGCGGCCGCCTGATCGCGTTTGAATTGTGGTAACCTTGGAATGGAACCGGCGTCAGCCATTCCATTCCGAGGCCTACCACTTGCACGAGCCCACTCGCACGGGCCCACTTGCACGGGAATGCGCACCTCATGCCCTTGACCGTCATCGTCATCTACCTGCTGGCCTGCATCCTCTGTGGTGTCATGGGCCGCAACACCACCATCGGCTTCATGGGCCATTTCCTACTGGCCCTGATCCTGACGCCCCTGCTGAACTTCCTGATCCAGGCGGTGGGCCGGCAGAGTTCGCGGGTGCGTGACCAGTTGCGGGCGCCGACCGAACGATGACCATGGCCGAACCCGGGGCCAAAAACGGCCCGCATTCCTTACGTCAACGGCTGAAACGCTGGGCCGACGCCAACAGCCTGTCGCTCTATGCCGCAGGGCTGCTGTTGCTGCTGGCCGCCCTGGCGCTCGCCCCGGCGGTGGTCGTCGCCGTGCCCGCCGGGTCCGTCGGCGTGCTGTGGCACCGCTTCGGCAACGGCACCGTCACCGACCATGTGCTGGAGGAAGGGACGCACGTCATCGCCCCTTGGGACCAGATCTATATCTACGACAGCCGGCTGCAGACCCTGACGCGCACCTATCCCGCCGTGGCGGCCAATGGCCTGACCATGGAGGTGGAGATGTCGGTGCGCTTCCGCATCAATCCCCATGCCGCCGGCCTGGTGCACAAGCTGGCGGGTCCCGACTACGCCGACACGCTGGTGCGGCCCAAGATCGCCTCGCTGCTCTACGAATTCGTCTCGCAGCACAGCCCCGAGGAATTCTACTCCCTGAACCGCGCGGAGATTCAGGCCTATCTGCTGAAGCGCGACCGCGAGGAATTCCCCCTGCCCACGCGGGAGACCGCGCCCGATACCCTGACGCTGGAGGAACAGATGGCCAGCGGCCACGGCCCGGCCCTGGTGCGGGTGGAAGACATCCTGATCTCCAGCGTCACCCTGCCGGACAGCGTGCGCGCCGCCATCGAGCGCAAGGCCGAACAGCAGCAGATCATGCAGGAGTACGACTTCCGCCTGGCCCGCGAGGCCAAGGAACGCGACCGCAAGCGCATTGAGGCCGAGGGTATTCGGGACTTCCAGGCGACGGTCGCCAACACCATCACCCCGGAATACCTGCGCCTGCGCGGCATCGAGGCGACCAGCGCCTTCGCCACCTCCCCCAACGCCAAGACCATCATCATCGGCGGCCGCGACGGCCTGCCCGTTATCTTGAACACAGGCGACGACGGCCACCCGCAAGAGGCGCCCAAGCCGGCTGCGGAAGACCATAGCCGCGCTCCCGCCCCCCGGGCCGAGGCGGCCAAGCCGGCGCTGGGCGCCGCCCCAGCCACCAAGCGGCCGGAACCGACGGTGGCACGCGAGGCGGCACCGGGAGCGGCCAATGCGCCCGCCAATGTGTCCACCGTATCGGCGGAGGCCCCACCCCTTTCCAATGAGCCGACAGGGCCGGCGGCGGACCCGCCGCAGCGCTGACGTCTGCCCTGGGGAGCTTCACAGCTGGTCGAAAACGGAACCCATGTGCGGGCTGAACAGCCGATCGTAGGTCTTCATCAGGAAGTTGTCGGTCATGCCGGAAATGTGGTCGCAAATGACCCGCGGGCTGTCCCCTTCTTGCCGATAGCGGACATAGACCTCGCGCGGCAGGAAGTTCGCGGGCTCAGACGCCATGGCCTCGAATACCGACACCACCATCTTCTGGCCCTTGAACTCCAGCTGCTGCACGGCCGGGCTGAGGATGACGATGTCCATCACCGCCTGCTTCAGCGCGTCCAGGAAGCTCCGCGCGCGGTCATCCATGGCGGCGCGATAGCGGATCAGCGGTTCCTGAAAGGCCTCCCGCGTGTCGATATGGCAGCTGGCGATCAGATAGTGAACCATGCGGCCGATGAACAGCTTGCGCTGGTCCTCCTCCCCGAACAGCCGATCGACGAAGGCTGTGTAGGCGTCGCCCCCGAACTCCTCGGCATAAGGGCCGCGCAGCGTGTCCAGGAAGGCAGCGCACGGTTCGCGGGGCACACGGGTGGTGAAGTCATCCCGCCCTATCAGCCGCAGGGCCAGCGCGTCCTCCAGATCATGCACGCCAAAACCGATGTCATCGGCCAGATCCATGATGCTGCAGTCGAAGGATTTGTGCAGGGGCTTGTGATGCCTGCCGTCCTGGCGGACATAGGCGCGGAAGGCGTCCTGGTCGGCCATGCTCAAGGGCGCCAGGATCCAGTCGACCACATCCGCCTCGCTGTCCATATAGCATTTGGGCGGCTTAGACGCCCTGCGGTCGATGATGCGGATGGTGGTGGCCCTGGCGTCCAGGCCGGGCCTGACCGCGGGATTGGCGGCCTCACTGTAGGCCACGGGGTATTTCAGCACGCCCAGAAGGGTGCGGCGCGTCAGGTTGGCGCCGGCACCCTCGGGAAACCTCTCCAGCCGGGACAGGACCCGCAGCGTCTGGCCGTTGCCTTCGAAACCGCCGTGGTCGCGCATGCAGTAGTTCAGCGCCACCTCCCCGCCATGGCCGAAGGGCGGATGGCCCAGGTCGTGGGTGCAGCCGATGGCCTGGATGCGGGCGATGTCCGGCAGATGCGGATGGGCGGGGTGACCGACGAACTGGTGCTGGAACTGGCGCACGATGCCGCCGGCAATCTGCGCCACCTCCAGCGAGTGGGTCAGACGGGTGCGGTAGAAGTCGCTGTCGCCCAAATTCAGGATCTGGGTCTTGCCCTGCAGCCGCCGGAAGCTGGCCGAGTGAATGACCCGGGCGTAGTCGATATCCGCCGGCTGGCGCGTGTCGCTGGTTTGCCCCCGCCGGTCGCCCCGCCGCTCATCCCACACCATAAGTACCTTCTACCGCCGCCGCCGACCCATATCAGGTGGGCAAAATCGGGCGAGAGTGTAGCGGGCGCGGCCGGGAAATGCCGCAGCTAATCCTTGGCCATCCCGACCGGCGCCCATGGGGATTACCGCGCCGCGATGGCGGTCATCTCGATGGCGAAATCGGGATAGGCCAGCCGTGACTCGACCGTCGCCCGGGCCGGAGGATTGTCGGAATCCACCCAGCGGTCCCAAACCGAATTCATCTCATCGAAGCCGGCCATGTCGGCGAGGTAGATGGTGACGCTGACCAGGTTGGCCTTGGTGATGCCGGCTTTGGCTAAGGTCTCGTCCATCTGGGCCAGCACGTCCTCGGTCTGCGCCGCGACGGACTGGCCACGCGTCTTATCCGCGACATGGCCGGCCAGGAACACCAGGCCGTTCACGGCGACGGCGTCGCTCCAGCGTTGCGCCTTGCCGATGCGTTCGATCATTCAAAAAGCTCCCCTCTGCATGCGCGCCACCCGGGCCCGCGGAGAGGTTATAGCCGCACATCGCCCTGCGCGAGAACCACCGCGGTCCAGCCGGCGGTTGGCCAGACCCGGCCGGACGTGTGGCGAGGGCTAGCGGGAATAAGCCCGTCCACACATCCGGCCGGCGGCCCCCTGCCCCGCCGCTGGCGGCTGGCGGGACTTGGCAGGGAACCGGTTGGAAATCGCCACCTCAGAAGTCGAAGGTGGCGCGCAGAACCCCGGCATGGCTCTGGTAATCGCGGCGCAGCTCGCCGGAATACTCCAGCCGCAGCTTGAAGCCATCACCCTGGTCCAGGGTGGCACCCACGCCGATGCC
>NZ_VITV01000023.1 GCF_007828035.1 Nitrospirillum amazonense
CGTCAGCGCCGCTCACAGCCGCAGCCAGATCGACCACGCCCTCTCCCTGTTCGCCACCACGGGACGCGAACTGGGCCTCATCCCGGCAGAGCCGGTCGCCCAGCCCGAAATCCGCGCCGCCGCTCAGTAGTACTTCATCAGCACGGAAACGGGATTGTCCCCGGCCTGGACGGGGATGCGCACCTTGCCCAGGTCCGGCGGTCCCAGGTACAGCGTCGGATTGTTGGAGAAGCCGTACCCCTCCGCCGGAATGCCGAGCATCGTCGTATCGAAATGGCCATTGTCGTTTTCATCATGAAACAACGCGACCGCGTAATGGCCGGCCTGGGGCAGGACGAAACAGGCCTCCGTCACGGGCAGGACGACCGGCAGGATCTGGCGGGCGACCTTATAGGCACCGTCCAGGAAATGATCGGCATCGTCCGGATAGATGGTGATGGTGACGTTGCCCTTGCCCGAGTGCATGCCGGTGATGTTGAGCCGCAGCCGGACCTGGGCGGCATCGGCCGGGTCGCACGGCGGGCCGGGCATGGCCACCGCCTTCTCCGCCCGGGCCACCGCGGGCAGGGCCAGGACCGCCGTCACCGGGGCCGCCACCACCGCCAGAGACCAGATGCCCGCCAGCACGGCGCGGGCTTTAAGCTTGCCTCGCATCACCAACTTGTCCCCCACCAGTCCATTCTTCCGGGCGCGCCCGCACGCACCATGTACGGGCGGCGACAGATGGACTTCAAGCCCTGTGAAGACCCCATGCATGCGTGACGTGGTCATCTTCCGGCACAATCTGTTCCGGGTTTCCGAGACCTTCATCACGGAGCAGGCGCGCTTCCTGCGCCGCCATGCGCCGCTATACGTCGGGCGCCTGCGGTATGGCCCGCCGCCGCCGGGCGCCGCCTCGCTGGCGCTGGCCGATCTCTGGCCGCGCCTCACCCTGCCCCGCATCGGCTGGCAGATGCTGACCCGCGATCCGGCACCGTATCAGCGCCTGCTGGCGGGGCGGCGCCCGGCCCTGATCCATGCCCATTTCGGGGTGGAGGGCGTCTATGCCCTGCCGGTGGCGCGTCGCCTGGGCCTGCCGCTGATCACCACCTTCCACGGCTTCGACGCGACGCTGTCAACCGCGGCGCTGATGATGTCGCCCGCCTGGGTGAACTATCCCCTGTTCCGCGGCCGCCTGGCCCGGCAGGGGGACCTGTTCCTCTGCGCCTCCGCCTTCATTCGGGAGCGGGTGCTGGCCATGGGCTTCCCGGCGGAGCGGACGCGGGTGCACTACATCGGCGTCGATTGCCAGGCCATCCGCCCCCGCGACCCGGAGGAGGAGACGCCGACCATCCTGCACGTCGCCCGCCTGGTGGAGGTGAAAGGGGCGGAATATCTGATCCGCGCCTTCTCCCTTCTTGCGGATTGGCATCCCAAGGCCCAACTGGACATCATCGGCGACGGGCCTTTGCGCAAGCCGTTGCAACGGCTTGCGGGAACGCTGGGATTGAGCAGTCGCATACGCTTCTTGGGAGCCCTGCCCCATACCGAGGTTCTGGCGCGGATGCGCCGGGCGGCGATGCTGGTCCTGCCCAGCGTGCGCACCAACACCGGGCGCGTCGAGGGCCTGGGCATGGTCATGCTGGAGGCCGCCGCCACCGGTGTCCCCGTGATCGGCAGCCGCATCGGTGGCATTCCGGAAGCCATCGTGGAGGACCGCACCGGCCTGCTGGCGCCGGAGCGCGATGCCGAGGCCCTGGCCCGGCATATGGAAACCCTGCTGGACAACCGCGACCTGCGCCACCGCATGGGATGGGAGGCGCGCGCTCACGTGGGGGCGCGGTTCGACATCACCCGCCAGACGGCAGCGCTGGAGGATATATACGACCAGGTGGCCGGCCATGCGGCATGACGGCGCCTCAGGTCCCGAACGGGGGAGTGACCAGAGGATGGCTGGGCGGGCAGTCGTGGTCGCCCATCCGGACGACGAGATCCTATGGCTCAGCTCCGCCCTCGCCGGGGCCGACCGGGTTGTCTTCTGCTTCGGCGATCCCTTCGGTCGGCCGGCCAAGGCGGCGGCGCGGCAGCGCGCGGTGGCGGCCCTGGCCTTGCCGGGCCTGATCGACCTCCGCATTCCGGAAAGCGGCGCCGGCTTCGCCATCGACCGGGCCAGCCCGATGGTCACGCCCCAGGGGCTGCAGATCACCGACGCGGCGGCCCGCACCCGTTATGAGGCGAACTTTCCCCGCCTGATGGCGGCCCTGCGCCCGGCCCTGGCGGGATGCGCGGAGGTCTACACCCATAACCCCTGGGGGGAGTACGGCCACGCCGAGCACGTGCAGGTCCACCGTGCCGTCACCACCCTTCAGGCGGAGCTGGGCTTTCGCGTCTGGTTCAGCAACTATGTGGACACCAGGAGCTGGCCGCTGGCCACCCGGCTGGCCGGCGCCCCGTGCTGGACGGATCGGCGCCACGTCCGGCCCGACGTCGCCCTGGCGCGCAGCCTGATGAAGACGTACCGGCGCCATGGCGCCTGGACCTGGACGCCATTTCACCGCTGGCCGGCGCAAGAAACACTTTACGGCCACGCGCCGGAGGCCGAAGGTCGCCACCCCATGGCGGGGGAGGAGATGTTGGACGTGGCCGGCCTGCGCTGGTGGCCTCCGCCCTGGCGCCGGGCGCGGCGGCGCCTGCCGCCCCTTCCGGTTTGATCCTCGGTCCCTTCGCTTTGAAACACGGCCTGCTGCGAAACACGATCTGCTGCGCGGAATGTCCCCATGACCTCGACGACTGATACCACCCGTCCCGGCCGCCTGGAAAACCTGGCCGCCGGTCTCCGCTTCGCCGCCCGCGCCGTCGGGCAGCGGTACACGCCGCTGCTAGCCCAGGTCGTGGTGACGCGCCGCTGCAACCTGGCCTGCGGCTATTGCAACGAATATGACGACTTCTCCCCGCCCGTACCGCTGAAGGACTTGCTGGCGCGCGTCGATCATCTGGCGGCGCTGAAGACGTCCTCCATCACCTTCACGGGCGGCGAGCCCCTGCTGAACCCCGACCTGGACAAGGCCGTGCGCCATGCCCGGCAGAAGGGGATGATCGTCACCACCATCACCAACGGCTTCCGCCTGACCAAGGAATGGATCGACCGCCTGAATGCCGCTGGCCTTCAGGGCATGCAGATCAGCATCGACAACCTTGAGCCCGACGAAATCTCGATGAAGAGCCTGAAGTCGGTCGAGGGCAAGCTGGAGCTGCTGTCCAAGCATGCGCTGTTCAAGGTCAATGTGAACTCCGTGCTGGGCGTCACGGGGGAGCGGACGCAGGACGTGGTGACGGTGGCGGAAACGGCTGCCAAGTTCGGCCTGCAGCATTCCGTGGGCGTGTTGCATGACGGCAGCGGCACGCTGAAGCCCCTGAGCCCAGCGCAGATGCTGGCCTATGAGAAGGTCACCCAGATTTCGCCGTCCCTGGTGCACACCTTGAACTACCGGCTGTTCCAGAAAAACCTGATGAACGGCCAGGCCAACGATTGGCAGTGCCGCGCCGGCGCCCGTTACCTGTACGTCACCGAGGACGGGCGGGTGCATTGGTGTTCGCAGCAGCGCGGCTATCCCAACAAGCCGCTGCTGGACTACACGCTGGAAGACATCAAGCGGGAATATCACACCGAAAAGGGCTGCGCCCCGACGTGCACCCTGAGCTGCGTGCACCAGATGAGCATGTTCGACCGGCGGCGCCAGTCCATTCCGGACCCCACGGTCCGGCCGGCCGGCGCGCCGCCGGCGGATGGTGCGGCCAAGCCGGTCAGCTGACCGGCTTTTCCCGGTCGTACCGGAACAGCCCGCCGTAGGCGGCCGCCATCGCCACCGCGACGATGGCGACGCTGACAGCGGGCCTTTCGCCCCCGGGCAGCAGGCGCAGGGTCCAGACCACGGCGGCCATGACGGCAACGCCGGCGGCGGGCAGCAGGAAGGCCCGGGCGACGCTGGCGGCGCCGATGGCCCATGTCCGCTCCAGATAGCGGGCGCCCCACGCCAGCAGCGGCGGATAGATCGCCAGCCACACCGCCGCGACGGCGATGATTCCGCCCTCGGCCGGCAGCAGGGCCCCCACCGCGACGATGCCGGCGCTCAGCAGGGTCAGCGTGGCGGCTGACAGCTGGGCCGCCAGGCCCGGCCGTCCCGACGCCATCATCAGCGGCGTCAGCAGTTGCGAGGTCACGCGCAGCAGGGCGGCCGCGGCCAACAGCTTCAGCGGCAGGGCGGCGGCGGTATAGCTGAGGCCGTGGTCGTCATGGATCAGGGTGGTCAGAGGATCGGCCGCCAGGATCAGGCCCACCATCAGGGGGGCCGTCAGCAGGGCCAGTCGGCGCAAGGACCAGGTCAGCGATCGGGTCAGTCCGGCCCTGTCGCCAGCCAGGCGGGCGAAGACGGGCAGCGCCGTGCGGTTGATGAGCGTGCCCACCGCCATCACCGGTTCCATGGCGATGTCGAAGGCGACCCGGTACAGCGCCAGGGGGGCCGGGCCGTAGAACCAGCCCACCAGCAGGAAATCGATGTTCTTGAAGATTTGCTCGAACAGGTTGACCGCCGCGGCGCGGAAGCCGAAGCGGACCAGGCCGCGGATGTCGTCCCGCCGGAAGTGCGCCCCCGGGCGGAAGGGGCGCGCCAGCGTGGCGCCGATCAGCGTGTAGAGACCGCTGGAAACATAACCCGCCACCAGGGCCCAGGCCCCGGCGCCCGCCACAGCCAGGCCCAGCCGCGTCAGCGCCGCCCCCAGCGTGGCCGCCACGTTGACGACGGCGATCCGCTCATATTTCAGGTCGCGGTTCAGCAGCGCCAGCGGGATCACAGCGGCGGCGACCATCGGCTGCTTGGCGGCCACGGCGACGAAGTAGGCCGCCATGCCGGTGACGCCGTACAGGGCCTCCAGCCCCGGTGCCGCCGCCAAGGTCACCGCACCCATCAGAAAGGCGGCGCCCAGAATGAACCAGAAGAGGCTGTCCAGCTGACGCTTGGCCACCGCGGGCGCCTGGACCAGAGCGTCGCCCGTGCCCAACCCGTCGAAGGCCTCGATCACCATGCCGGTGGAGATGACCAATGAGGCCACTCCCACCTGTTCCTTGCTGAGGAAGGTCAGCACGGCGAGGATGGTGGAGAAATCGATGACCTTGGCCAGGACGGTGGCGCCGCCCAGCCAGTTGAAGCCCCGGCGCAGATGGCGCTGATGGTCGCCGTCGCTCACGTTTTCCTATCCATTCCGAGGGTGGCCTCGGGACGGGGCGGCAGTACCCAGGCGCCCTTATTGACCAGGTGGGCCAGCCAATGGCGCGACTGCTGGCGCCACGCCCGGAATTCCCGCCTGCCCCAAGTGCCGGCCCTCACCGGGGCGGCGCGCATGCGCTCCTCCACCAGGGCGTAGATGCGCTGCGCCCGCGCGGCCCAGGTGTAGTCACGGCTGTCGGCCAGGGCCGTTTCCGCCAAGCGGGCGGCACGGGCGGGATCGCCCAGCAGCGCGTCTATGCCGGCGACAAGGTCGGGTACGGAATCGGGTGGGCAGAGATGGGCGTTCTCATCGTGGCGCAGCACCTCGCCCACATCGGGGGTGCGCCCAGCAAGGATGGGCCGGCCGGAAGCGAGGTAGAAAAATACCTTCAGCGGCAGGACTGTCGATCCGAACTCCGCCAGCGGCAGCCAGGACGGCGGAATCAGCAGAATGTCTGCGGCGTAGATGTAGTCGGCTAGCTTGTCCGCCGGCTGATAGGGGACGATGCGGACATTGGGCACGTCGCGGGCCATGGCCTCGATCGGCCCTTCCCCATACGACCCCACCAGGATGAACAGGACATCCGGCCGCTCCCTGGCCGCTTCGACCGCCAGGGCCAAGCCCTTCTTGTGGTTCACCCGGCCGGTGTAGACGACCGTTTTCTGACCGGGCTCGACGCCGATCCGCCGCTTGGCCTCCTCAAGGGGGATGCGGGCTTGGAACCGGGCCGGTTCATAGCCGTTGCGGATGCAGCGCACTTTGTCCTCGGGAATTCCCAAGGCCAGATATTTGCGCCGGGTGTAATCGGAATGGCAGATTTTGACGATGAAGCGCGGATGGCTGAGCAGGCGGTACAGCCAGAACTGCAGCGGCGGGATCTGGTCGGGCCATGGGCGGTAGTGATCGAAGGCGACCTTCTGCCCGAACAGGATGGCCATCCAGGCGACCCAGAGGTTGCGGGTGTAGACCACGTCGGCCCGGCGAAACTCTTTCCGGAAAGGCAGGGTGAGCCCGCAGAGGAAATGCCGCAGCGCCGCCGGCATGATCGGCGCACGCGCGTCGATCACCGGCATGCCGGCCAGGGCCTCCGCCGCCGCCCGACCAGCCGCGTCCTTCAGGGGGACGTGCAGCCACGCCCCTTCCGTCAGCGGGGCCAGATACCGGGCCGTGGTGGTAAATACTTCAGCGTCCGCTTCGGTGCTTGGTAAAGGGTTCTCGAAAGTGAATAATATTCGCATCGAAAACTGCACCATGGGAAAGCGGAGGGGTGCCCGTTTCTTTCATAGGTGATCGCCGGATTCAATAGCGACGGCCCCCACCGTTCCTCTCACCGGGCATGCTGAATGGCCGGTTGGAATCCGGCCCCGGCACACCGCTTATGGGTCACGGGGACGGAAATGGCGCCGATACGGTGTATCGGCCATCATTCCGTCACAAAAGTGTGAGGGTGCTCACATCCTTTTGACGCGCCTTGCCCGATTTTCACCTACTGTTTTGTAAATTCCCTAACTCACAGGTTACGTCATGCAGAGGGCCAAAATCCGTATTGCCATCGCAGGCATCGGAAACTGTGCGAGCGCGCTGATCCAGGGCATTCATTAC
>NZ_VITV01000024.1 GCF_007828035.1 Nitrospirillum amazonense
ATCACGGCCAGCGGGGCGAGCAAGACCTATGGCACCAGCGCCAGCCTGACGGGCTACAGCAGCAGCGGCCTGGTGAATGGCGACAGCATCAGCGCTGTCACCCTGGCATCCAGTGCTTCCGGCACGGCGGCGTCGGTGGGCAGCTACAGCATCACCGCCTCGGGCGCCACGGGGACGGGTCTCAGCAACTACTCGGTGAGCTACGCGGACGGCACGCTGACGGTGACCCCGGCGGCGCTGACGATCACGGCCAGCGGTGCGTCCAAGACCTACGGCACCAGCGCCAGCCTGACGGGGTACAGCAGCAGCGGGCTGGTGAACGGCGACAGCATCAGCGCGGTGACGCTCGCGTCCGGTGGCAGCGGCACAGCGGCGTCGGTGGGCAGCTATACCATCACGGCCAGCGGTGCCACGGGAACGGGCCTCAGCAATTACTCGGTGAGCTACGCCGACGGCACGCTGACGGTGAACCCCGCCAGCCTGACGATCACGGCCAGCGGGGCCACCAAGACCTACGGGACCAGTACTAGCCTGACGGGGTACAGCAGCAGCGGCCTGGTGAATGGCGATACCATCAGCGCTGTCATCCTGGCGTCCAGCGGTTCGGGCACGGCGGCGTCGGTGGGCAGCTACAGCGTTGTGGCCAGCGGTGCGACGGGGACGGGGCTCAGCAATTACTCGGTGAGCTACGCCGACGGCACGCTGACGGTGAACCCCGCCAGCCTGACGATCACGGCCAGCGGTGCGAGCAAGACCTACGGGACCAGCGCCAGCCTGACGGGCTACAGCAGCAGCGGCCTGGTGAATGGCGACAGCATCAGCGCTGTCACCCTGGCCAGCAGCGGCAGCGGTACGGCCGCGTCGGTGGGCAGCTACACCATCGCGGCCAGCGGCGCCACGGGCACGGGGCTCAGCAACTACTCGGTGAGCTACGCCGACGGCACGCTGACGGTGAACCCGGCGGCCCTGACGATCACGGCCAGCGGGGCGAGCAAGACCTACGGGGCCAGCGCCAGCCTGACGGGGTACAGCAGCAGCGGCCTGGTGAACGGCGACAGCATCAGCGCGGTGACCCTGGCCAGCAGCGGCAGCGGCACAGCGGCGTCGGTGGGCAGCTACACCATCACCGCCAGCGGCGCCACGGGAACGGGCCTCAGCAATTACTCGGTGAGCTACGCCGACGGCACGCTGACGGTGAACCCTGCCGCGCTGACCATCACGGCCAGCGGTGCGAGCAAGACCTACGGGACCAGCGCCAGCCTGACGGGGTACAGCAGCAGCGGCCTGGTGAATGGCGACAGCATCAGCGCGGTGACGCTCGCATCCAGTGGTTCTGGCACAGCGGCGTCGGTGGGCAGCTACACCATCACCGCCAGCGGCGCTATGGGGACGGGTCTCAGCAATTACTCGGTGAGCTACGCCGACGGCACGCTGACGGTGAACCCGGCGGTGCTGACGATCACGGCCAGCGGGGCGAGCAAGACCTATGGCACCAGCGCCAGCCTGACGGGCTACAGCAGCAGCGGCCTGGTGAATGGCGACAGCATCAGCGCCGTGACCCTGGCCAGCACCGGCAGCGGCACGGCGGCGTCGGTGGGCAGCTACAGCGTTGTGGCCAGTGGTGCGACGGGGACGGGGCTCAGCAATTACTCGGTGAGCTACGCCGATGGCACGCTGACGGTGAACCCGGCGGCGCTGACGGTCACGGCCAGCGGGGCGACGAAGACCTACGGGACCAGCGCCAGCCTGACGGGCTACAGCAGTTCGGGCCTGGTGAACGGCGACAGCGTCAGCGCGGTGACCCTGGCCAGCACGGGCAGCGGCACCGCCGCCTCGGTGGGCAGCTACACCATCACGGCCAGCGGCGCCACCGGCACGGGGCTCAGCAACTACTCGGTGAGCTACGCCGACGGCACGCTGACGGTGAACCCGGCGGCACTGACGATCACGGCCAGCGGCGCGACGAAGACCTACGGGACCAGCGCCAGCCTGACGGGCTACAGCAGTTCGGGCCTGGTGAACGGCGACAGCGTCAGCGCCGTGACCCTGGCCAGCACCGGCAGCGGCACCGCCGCCTCGGTGGGCAGCTACACCATCACGGCCAGCGGTGCCACGGGGACGGGCCTCAGCAACTACTCGGTGAGCTACGCCGCCGGGACGCTGACGGTGAACCCTGCCGCGCTGACCATCACGGCCAGCGGTGCGAGCAAGACCTACGGCACCAGCGCCAGCCTGACAGGGTACAGCAGCAGCGGCCTGGTCAACGGCGACAGCATCAGCGCCGTGACCCTGGCGTCCAGCGGTTCTGGCACGGCGGCGTCGGTGGGCAGCTACAGCGTTGTGGCCAGCGGCGCCACGGGGACGGGGCTCAACAACTACTCGGTGAGCTACGCCGACGGCACGCTGACGGTGAACCCGGCGGCGCTGACCATCACGGCCAGCGGGGCGAGCAAGACCTACGGGGCAAGCGCCAGCCTGACGGGGTACAGCAGCAGCGGCCTGGTGAACGGCGACAGCATCAGCGCGGTGACCCTGGCCAGCAGCGGCAGCGGCACGGCGGCGTCGGTGGGCAGCTACAGCATCACGGCCAGCGGTGCGACGGGGACGGGGCTCAGCAACTACTCGGTGAGCTACGCCGCCGGCACGCTGACGGTGAACCCTGCCGCGCTGACGATCACGGCCAGCGGGGCGAGCAAGACCTACGGCACGAGCGCCAGCCTGACGGGGTACAGCAGCAGCGGCCTGGTGAATGGCGATACCATCAGCGCCGTGACCCTGGCGTCCAGCGGTTCCGGCACGGCGGCGTCGGTGGGCAGCTACAGCGTTGTGGCCAGCGGCGCCACGGGGACGGGTCTCAGCAATTACTCGGTGAGCTATGCCGATGGCACGCTGACGGTGAACCCTGCGGCGCTGACGATCACGGCCAGCGGTGCGAGCAAGACCTACGGCACCAGCGCCAGCCTGACGGGCTACAGCAGCAGCGGCCTGGTGAATGGCGACAGCGTCAGTGCCGTGACCTTGGCGTCCAGCGGGTCCGGCACGGCGGCGTCGGTGGGCAGCTACAGCGTTGTGGCCAGCGGCGCGACGGGGACGGGGCTCAGCAATTACTCGGTGAGCTACGCCGCCGGCACGCTGACGGTGAACCCGGCGGCGCTGACCATCACGGCCAGCGGGGCGAGCAAGACCTATGGCACCAGCGCCAGCCTGACGGGGTACAGCAGCAGCGGGCTGGTGAATGGCGACAGCATCAGCGCCGTGACGCTCGCGTCCAGCGGGTCCGGCACGGCCGCGTCGGTGGGCAGCTACAGCGTTGTGGCCAGCGGCGCCACGGGCACGGGGCTGAGCAACTACTCGGTGAGCTACGCTGATGGCACGCTGACGGTGAACCCGGCGGCGCTGACGATCACGGCCAGTGGGGCGACCAAGACCTACGGCACCAGCGCCAGCCTGACGGGCTACAGCAGCAGCGGGCTGGTGAACGGTGACAGCATCAGCGCGGTGACGCTCGCGTCCGGCGGCAGCGGCACGGCGGCGTCGGTGGGCAGCTACACCATTACCGCCAGCGGCGCCACGGGCACGGGGCTCAGCAACTACTCGGTGAGCTACGCTGATGGCACGCTGACGGTGAACCCGGCGGCGCTGACGATCACGGCCAGCGGTGCGACCAAGACCTACGGGGCCAGCGCCAGCCTGACGGGCTACAGCAGCAGCGGCCTGGTGAATGGCGACAGCATCAGCGCGGTGACCATGGCCAGTACCGGCAGCGGCACAGCGGCGTCGGTGGGCAGCTACACCATCACCGCCAGCGGCGCCACGGGGACGGGGCTCAGCAATTACTCGGTGAGCTACGCCGATGGCACGCTGACGGTGAACCCGGCGGCGTTGACGATCACGGCCAGCGGTGCGAGCAAGACCTACGGGACCAGCGCCAGCTTGACGGGGTACAGCAGCAGCGGGCTGGTGAACGGCGACAGCATTGCGGCCGTGACCTTGGCCAGCAGCGGCGGCGGCACCGCCGCCTCGGTGGGCAGCTACACCATCACGGCCAGCGGTGCGACCGGCACGGGGCTCAGCAACTACTCGGTGAGCTACGCCGATGGCACGCTGACGGTGAACCCGGCGGCGTTGACCATCACGGCCAGCGGTGCGAGCAAGACCTATGGCACCAGCGCCAGCCTGACGGGGTACAGCAGCAGCGGCCTGGTGAACGGCGACAGCATCAGCGCCGTGACCCTGGCATCCAGCGGTTCTGGCACGGCGGCGTCGGTGGGCAGCTACAGCGTTGTGGCCAGCGGCGCCACGGGGACGGGGCTCAGCAATTACTCGGTGAGCTACGCCGCCGGCACGCTGACGGTGAACCCCGCCAGCCTGACGATCACGGCCAGCGGTGCGAGCAAGACCTACGGCACGAGCGCCAGCCTGACGGGGTACAGCAGCAGCGGCCTGGTGAATGGCGACAGCATCAGCGCAGTGACGCTCGCGTCCGGTGGCAGCGGCACAGCGGCGTCGGTGGGCAGCTACACCATCACGGCCAGCGGCGCCACGGGGACGGGGCTCAGCAATTACTCGGTGAGCTACGCCGATGGCACGCTGACGGTGAACCCAGCGGCGCTGACGATCACGGCCAGCGGGGCGAGCAAGACCTACGGCACCAGTGCCAGCCTGACGGGGTACAGCAGCAGCGGGCTGGTGAACGGTGACAGCGTCAGCGCTGTCACCCTGGCGTCCAGCGGGTCCGGCACCGCGGCCTCGGTGGGCAGCTACAGCATCACGGCCAGCGGCGCCACGGGCACGGGGCTGAGCAACTACTCGGTTAGCTACGCCGACGGTACGCTGACGGTGAACCCTGCCGCACTGACGATCACGGCCAGCGGTGCGAGCAAGACCTACGGGGCCAGCGCCAGCCTGACGGGCTACAGCAGCAGCGGCCTGGTCAACGGCGACAGCATCAGCGCGGTGACCCTGGCATCCAGCGGTTCTGGCACCGCCGCGTCGGTGGGCAGCTACACCATCGCGGCCAGCGGCGCCACGGGCACGGGGCTCAGCAATTACTCGGTGAGCTACGCTGATGGCACGCTGACGGTGACCCCGGCGGCGCTGACGATCACGGCCAGCGGTGCGAGCAAGACCTACGGTACCAGCGCCAGCCTGACGGGGTACAGCAGCAGCGGCCTGGTCAACGGCGACAGCATCAGCGCCGTGACGCTTGCGTCCAGCGGTTCTGGCACGGCGGCGTCGGTGGGCAGCTACAGCGTTGTGGCCAGCGGCGCCACGGGCACGGGGCTCAGCAACTACTCGGTGAGCTACGCCGACGGCACGCTGACGGTGACCCCGGCGGCGCTGACGATCACGGCCAGCGGGGCGTCCAAGACCTACGGCACCAGCGCCAGCCTGACGGGCTACAGCAGCAGCGGGCTGGTGAACGGTGACAGCATCAGCGCGGTGACGCTGGCGTCCGGCGGCAGCGGTACGGCGGCGTCGGTGGGCAGCTACACCATTACCGCCAGCGGCGCCACGGGCACGGGGCTGAGCAACTACTCGGTTAGCTACGCTGATGGCACGCTGACGGTGAACCCGGCGGCGCTGACGATCACGGCCAGCGGTGCGACCAAGACCTATGGCATCAGCGCCAGCCTGACGGGGTACAGCAGCAGCGGCCTGGTCAACGGCGACAGCATCAGCGCCGTGACGCTTGCGTCCAGCGGTTCTGGCACGGCGGCGTCGGTGGGCAGCTACAGCGTTGTGGCCAGCGGCGCCACGGGGACGGGGCTCAGCAATTACTCGGTGAGCTACGCCGACGGTACGCTGACGGTGAACCCTGCCGCACTGACGATCACGGCCAGCGGGGCGAGCAAGACCTATGGCATCAGCGCCAGCCTGACGGGGTACAGCAGCAGCGGCCTGGTCAACGGCGACAGCATCAGCGCCGTGACGCTTGCGTCCAGCGGTTCTGGCACGGCGGCGTCGGTGGGCAGCTACAGCGTTGTGGCCAGCGGCGCCACGGGGACGGGGCTCAGCAATTACTCGGTGAGCTACGCCGACGGTACGCTGACGGTGAACCCTGCCGCACTGACGATCACGGCCAGCGGGGCGAGCAAGACCTACGGGGCCAGCGCCAGCCTGACGGGGTACAGCAGCAGCGGGCTGGTGAATGGCGACAGCATCAGCGCGGTGACCCTGGCCAGCACGGGCAGCGGCACCGCCGCCTCGGTGGGCAGCTACACCATCACGGCCAGCGGCGCCACGGGGACGGGGCTCAGCAACTACTCGGTGAGCTACGCCGCCGGCACGCTGACGGTGAACCCGGCGGCACTGACGATCACGGCCAGCGGGGCGTCCAAGACCTACGGTACCAGCGCCAGCCTGACAGGGTACAGCAGCAGCGGGCTGGTGAACGGCGACAGCATCAGCGCGGTGACGCTCGCGTCCGGTGGCAGCGGCACAGCGGCGTCGGTGGGCAGCTACACCATCACCGCCAGCGGCGCCACGGGGACGGGGCTCAGCAATTACTCGGTGAGCTACGCCGATGGCACGCTGACGGTGAACCCGGCGGCGCTGACGATCACGGCCAGCGGGGCGAGCAAGAGCTACGGGACCAGCGCCAGCCTGACGGGGTACAGCAGCAGCGGGCTGGTGAACGGCGACAGCATTGCGGCCGTGACCTTGGCCAGCAGCGGCGGCGGCACCGCCGCCTCGGTGGGC
>NZ_VITV01000025.1 GCF_007828035.1 Nitrospirillum amazonense
CCCAGGTAGTTGTTGGTGCCCAGCAGCAGGATGCGCCGGCCGGCGATCATCCCCTCGGTCGGGGAGAGCACCCGGTCGAAGCTGACGTTGAAGGGATTGTAGCCGGTGGATTCCAGGCTCTCGAACTGCCCCATCAGCGGCGCGAACTTATCGAAAAGAGCCATAGGTCAGCGGTTGCCCTTAAGGTCACGTGCCGTAGCGATAAGATCGCCGATGGTCTTCACCTCGGCGATCCGGTCCAGCGGGATGGAGATGTCGAGCGCATCTTCGATCTCCATCACGAAATCCATGACCGCAACCGAATCCAGACCGAGGCCTTCGGTGATGTTCGTATCATCCGATAATTCGACGGGCCGTTCCAGGGAGGCACGGAGGGCGTCGAATACAAGCGACCGGATCTGTTCTTCTGAATTAGCCATGCTTCTATATTAGCTATGCCACCATCGCGGAGCCGCCATTCCGCCCTCTCGCAATTTAGCGAAGGCTTCATATATCCGCCGTAACCTTTATAGAAGGCTGTCGTCGGATTGTCATAGACATTAATGCAAGATGTCGTATGCCATATGCGAACAGTCGTTGCGATAGCGCCGGGGGAGTTAGTAGGCACCCGGCTTGATAGGGTAATCCCCTGACGAACCAAGCGCGGGATGGCGTAGAGCTTTGATCATCGAACGCTACCTGATTCGAGAAGTCGCGAAGCCGCTGGCGGCCGTACTGGGCATCCTTGCGGCCCTGTTCGTGGGCTACAGCACCGCGGGCCTGCTGGCAGACGCGGTCAACGGCCTGTTGCCGACCGGCGCCATCGCTGAATTGGTCGGGCTCAAGCTCCTGATCTCGCTAGAGGTTCTGATTCCCATATCGCTGTACGTCTCAGTGGTGATGGCCTTCGGCAAGCTCTACGGTGACTCCGAAATCACGGCCATGTTCGCCCTGCACGTGAGTCCCGGCATCGTGTTGCGCGCGCTGTTCATGCTGTCGGGCGGTCTGGCGGTGCTGGTGCTGGCGCTTTCCCTGTTCGTACGCCCCTGGGCCTATGAGAAGTCGCACGACATCACGTATCGCGCACAGCTTTCCATGAACGTCGATGCCATGGAATCGGGCACCTTCTACCTCAACAAGCACGGTGGCCGGGTCATCTTCTTCCCCCGGCGGGAGGGCATCCGGGGGCCAGCGAAAGAGGTTTTCATCCAGATCCAGCATCCGACCACCACCGACATCATCATGGCGCAGAGCGCCCACGCACTGCCGCCGAAACGGGACGGCGGATCGAACGTGCAACTGGATGGTGCGCACGTCTATTTCCTGGGGCGTGACGACTCGACCCAGGACCGTATGATGGATGTGGGCAGCGTCACGCTGGACCCCGCCAACCACAACATCGCCCCGCAGGAATACAGCGCCACAGGCGTCAGCAGCGCTCGCCTGGCCCGCTCCAGCGATCCTGCCGACATCGCGGAGTTCCAGTGGCGGCTGTCCACCTGCCTCTCCACCCTCCTGCTGGGCTTGCTGGGCATGCCCCTCAGCCGCGTCAATCCCCGGCAGGGGGGGCGCTACGCCAAGTTCGGCACCGCCATCCTGGTCTATTCCGGCTATTACCTGCTGTGCACGTCGGCCCGCACCTGGGTGCAGCATGGCTCCGTCGGCGCCATTCCCGGCATCTGGTGGGCGCCGGCGCTGCTGGCGGTGCTGCTGGTCGTGGCGCTGTACTGGCCGCAATGGAACGTGGAGTTCCGTGTCCGGGCCCTGGTCAAGCGGCTGTCGGGCAGCCTTGAGGTGCCGCGGGAACACACTGTCCGCCATGACCCAGTTTGATCGGTATATCGGCGGCGCGACACTGAAGGCTTTCCTGACGGTCGCTGGCGGAGTCGTGGCGCTGTTCAGCCTGCTGGAGTTCGTCGAACAGCTGAAGTCAGTGGGCGAGGGCCAATACCACGTGGTCAACGCCTTGGTCTATGTGCTGCTGACCAGCCCGTCGCGCCTTTTGCAGGTGGCGCCCGTTGCCATGCTGATCGGCACCCTGCTGGCCCTGGGCAGCCTGAGCAAGGGCTCGGAACTGACGGCCATGCGTGCCTTGTGCCTATCGGAAGTGCGCATCATCGGGTCGGTGCTCAAGCTGCTGCCGCCGGTCGTCCTCGTGCTGTTCCTGGTGGCCGAATTTGTCATTCCGCCAGCGCAACATTTGGCCCTGACCCTGCGGTCCGCCGCTTTGGCCGACTCACCCCTGGCGGACACCGGCGACAGCTTCTGGGCCGGCGGCGCGCGGCAATACCTGAACGTGCTGCGGATCGAGAGCAAGAACGTCCTGCGCGGCGTGAACGTCTACACCTTCTCCCAGGATGGACGGCTGGAGACGTTTATCCATGCCGACCGCGCCGAAATCCAGGCGGAGGGGCCCTGGCAACTGCGCGACGTGACGCGCAAGACCGTGGACGCCAAACAGATCCATACCGAGCATCTGGACAGCCTGTCCTGGGCATCCTTCCTGCCGGGCAAGCGCGTGCAGGACCTGATGCCAGTGCCGGAGAACATGTCGCCGACAGACCTTTATCGCTATGTCCGCGAACTGGGGCGGCAGGGGCAGCACGCCGTGCGTTATGAACAGGAACTGTGGACCAAGCTCAGCCTGCCGCTGACCATGCTGGCCATGGCGCTGATCGCGGCGCCGTTCGTGTTCGGGCCGCCGCGGTCCCAGTCCACGGGCCAGCAGATCACCATCGGCGCCGTGATCGGCATCGTCTTTTCCCTGACGCAGCAGATTTCCGATCGCCTGGATTTGCTGCTGAACCTCAGCCCCGCCGTGACGGCCCTGGGCCCGTCGCTGATCCTGATCGGGCTGGCGGCCTATCTCTTCCACCGGGCGCACAGGACGCGCCCGGTACCGGCTATGCCGCCTGTCGCAGGCTTGTGAGGAAGCGGGTGGAGCGGGCGGCTTGGCGCGACAGCAGGACGGCCAGGATCAGGCTGAAGCCCACCAGTTCGAACCAGAAATACAGCAGCGGCCGGCCCACGGCGGCGGCGATGAAAATGCCCAGCGTGCGGTAGTTGGCCGACAGGATGGACCAATGCCGCACAGCCGGGGCGAAGGCTGCCCGGTACGCCTCCCGAATCTTCGGCGCGTGGGTCGCGTCGGCCGCCAAGGCACGCGCCAGTTCGTCGTGGAAGCCCACGGTGACGCCCGTCGTCAGATACTGCAGGTGCAGATACAGGCGGTAGAGCGCGCCCAGCACGCCCGGGCGGTGCGCCGCCGGGGTGTCCAGCTTGGCCAGTTCGGCGGATTTCCGTCCCCAGCCCCAGAAGTTGTAGCACTGGCGCTGCATCTCGTAGGCGGCGGACTGGACCGCGTGGGCCACGCCAGCGGCCACGATGACGATCCACACCCAGGCGCCTTGTTCCGCCGCCAGCGTCATGGCCAGGCCGACATAGACGGCGATGAAGGTGACGTAGTCGCAGATGCCGTCCAGGATCTTGCCGGTTTCCGACTGCGCGTTGGTCAGCCGGGCCAACTGGCCGTCGGCGCCGTCCATGACATGCCAGGCGATCATCAGGATGAAGGCCGCCACGGTCCACGCCAGGGTCTGGTAATGGGTGTAGGCCACGCCGGCGGCGATGCCGAAGGCCATCCCGGCCAGGGACACCGCGTTCGGCGGTATCCCCAGGGCGGCGAACCTGGGGGTCAGCCAGCCTGAGATGGGATGGATGACGTACAGGTTGGTGACCTCCTCGATTTCGGAGGTCCGCTTGACCGGTTCAGTGGTTTGCATGGCTCAGAGCTGGCCGGCGTCCAGAAGCTTTTCGGCCTTCTCGAACGCGGCCGGGTCGTCGACGTCGATCCAGAACCGGTCGCCGATGTCGTGGACGCAGGCCTTCTTCCAGCCCGCCAGCACGTTCATGGCGCCCGAGATGCTGTCGTCGCCCTTGGCCTGGCTTTCCTCCAGCGCCGCGAACATGCCCGGCGTGCAGAGGAAGACGCCGGTGTCGAAGGCGTTGAAGTCGCGGATCACCTTGCCGATGTGCACGATTCGGCCGTCCACGCACTTCACGCGCGTGACGTCTTCCGGGTCGTTCAGCGGCCGTTCGATGTTGAAGTCGACGGCCAGGGTCACGGTGTCCGGCTCCGGCCGCAGCGCCATCAGGCCCTGGAAAATGCCGGGGTCCACCAGGTGATCGCACATGGTCAGCAGGAAGGGCTCCGTCAGCAAGGCCTTCGCCTTGTGGACCGAGACGCCGTTGGCCCGTTCCCATTCGTCGTTGGCGACATGGGAGACGGCAACACCCACCCGTGCCGCCAGCACATCCACGGCAGCCCGCAGCTCTTCGCCGCGATAGCCGCTGACCACCACGAATTCCGTGATGCCGGCAGCACGCCCCCGCTCCATCACGCGCTCGATCAGAGGGCTGCCCTTGATGGGGATGAGCGGCTTGAGGAGGCCGCGCTCCCGCAGCCGGGTTCCTTGCCCGGCTGCGACGATGAGGCACTTCATTTGGCGACGGCGAGCTTCAGGGTGGTGCTGCGGATGAATGTCTCGGTCAT
>NZ_VITV01000026.1 GCF_007828035.1 Nitrospirillum amazonense
CACAGGCGGGGGACGACGCGCAGGACATAGTGGCGCTGCCCGCGGGAGGCGGCGTGGCCGCCGGTGAGCGAGGCGACGACGCCGTTGAAGACGCGGTAGCTGCCCTCGTCCAGGCGCAGCTTCAGGTCCACGCTCTGCGCCACCAGGGCGGCGGGATCGACGTTGTCGTCCATGGCGCGCACGGTCGCGCGGAACTCGAAGGGCGTCGAGATGCCCTCCGTCCCCTCCAGCGCCTCCAGCAAAAGCTGGTCGGGCCCCAAGGGGCTCTCGATCCCCAGCAACCGTTCCGCTTGCGTGTAACCGTCCATGGAGGCCTCACATAGGCTGGGCGCCGGCTGGGCGAACGCCGACAAGGGCGGCGATCACCAGGCCGGACACGATGATCATGATCATGGAAAAGGCCATCAACTCAGGCAGGCGGCCGGTCGCCGCCATGTGATCGACGTCCGCCTTGCGGTAAGGCGCCAGGAACAGGCGCCACAGGCCCGGGAACTCGCCGCTTCCCCCGGTCCTGGCCATCCAGGCCTTGATGGTCGAACGCCACTGCAGCAGGCCGACCATGAAGAACAGCGATAGCGCGGCGACGCCGGCGGCGGCCAGCAGGGGGGCCGCCAGCACCATGGACATGGACTTGCCGCCCAAGGCCAGCAGGGCCAGGCAGACGCCCAGCAGACCGAACAGGGCCAGGAAGGCCTTAGGCGTCCGTTCCCTGTCCGGCAGGCGCGCGGCCAGGGAGGCCAGCAGGCCCAGGGTTGGCGGAGGGGTGGGCGAAGTATGGAATGGTGGATTGGACATGGCGCGTCAGTTTCCCTGGATGATCGAGACGATCACGCCCAGGGCCATTAACGCCCAGGCCAAGACGGTTAAGCCGTCGGTAAATTCGATACGGCTAATGCCGTCGAGAAAAGCCGGCGGCCGGCGGCCCATCGCACCGCCCATGCCGTTGGCGGCATAGCGTTGCAGGATGGCACGTCCGTTGAGATGGAACACAGTGCGGACGATCAAGCCTACGCCGCCAAACAGAAGAAGCACGACGGCGAGTGCCACCACTGCCAGAAGGACATAGCGGGCGGCGCCCAGGGTATCGAAGGCACCGGCGTCGTTACCGAAAGAGGCTGCGGTCAGGCAGTAGGCGACCAGGAGCAGCGCCGCCGTCGCGATGGCTTTCACGAATGTGCGGCTGCCCGGCAACGGTACAGTTGCTCCCAGGCCGGAGATGCTAGCGATAAGGGTGTTCATGGATCAGCCTGCCGGTGCCAAGGCGTTCAACAGGCTGGTGATGGCGATGTCGAAGGCGCGTTTGTTGATGGCCGTCACCAGATAGGGGTCGGACGGGCCGGCAGGCGTGACCAAGGTGAAGACCGCCCAGCCCTTGGCCGTGGCGACCACCGTTTGCCGAACCAGGGCGGAGCGCTGGCCCAGCGTCGCGGGGGCGTCCGCCGTCCAGAAGGAAACCCCGGCGGTGCCCGTCGGTACCTCTCGCAGCGCGCCGTCGGCGAAGTTGGCGCCGAGGTGTCGCATCCCGTTCGCCACCAGGTGCGCGATCTGGTCGGGTGCCCGGAAGCGGTCGTGCGGGGCGGTGTAGACGTTGATCATGCCGGCCCGATCCGCGCCCGTGCCATTGGACAGGCCCCAGGACTGGCAATTGGCATCAACGCTGTCATCAGCCCGCACCGTCCAGGATGCCGGCACCTTGAAGCCCAACTGGAAGACCTTGTTCAGGGCGACGTCCTGAAGGATTTCCATGGTGGGCTGGGGCTTGGCCTCCGTCAGCTTGAAGGAGGCGGCCGCCACCAGGAAGGCGTCCTCCGCCGCGGCGTAGCGGCGTTCGGGGGCGAAGCTGTGCAGCAGGTAGATGAACTTGCCATTCTTGAAGGTGCGCAGCCGGTACAGATAGGGCTGGCCTTGCACGCTGCGCGAGGCCAGCACATCGGCGTTGCGGCCTGCATCCGACGGGACGCTGCGGCGGGCCACCACCGTGTAGTGGTTCGCCGCCATCCAGGGATCCAGCCAGTCCTCCGGCGCCACTTCGCGTTCGATCTGCTGGGCGTAGACCTCGGTGATGGCCTCCTGATTTTTTTCGCCATAACGGGCCAGCAATTGCAGGCGGCCGTCCGCTTTGGCGGGCCGTCCGTCCTTTTCGAACCACTGCCAGTCCTTGGGAATCATCAGCTCGAAGGCGAAGGCCTGAACCGGGCTGGGGAAAGCCTGGTGCAGATAGTCGCGCTCCACCTCCGCGCGGGTGGCTTGAACGGTGGTTCGCAGGTCGGCCATGGGTCGTTCCTTCGCGGTGATGGTCTCCGCGGCATGGGTACGCGGTGTAAGGACGGCAAGCAGCCCGGCCGCCAGGATGAAGAATAGGACGCCACGCTCCTGTCGGGCAGGGGACGTCATGGGGCACCTCCCTTGGGGGCGGGGCCTATGCTGGCGTCCAGGCCCGTCTTGATGCCCAGGCCGGCTTCGATGTCGCCGAAGATGCCTGCGTGCGTCCGCTGGTCCACCCGATCGTAGTAGCCGTAGCCGCCGGCGCCGATGCCGGCGCTGCCGGCGGAGACGCCCTGTTCGCCCTTGACCGCGATGGTCCAGTCATCGGGCACGCCGGGCAGCCAGCCGATGGGGATGGTAACGTTCTCTTCCGCGCTGGCCTGGGCCACGCGGGCGCCGGCCTTGCCGCCCAGCGCGGCGCCGACATAGCGGCCGTCGTCCCCCAGCAAGGCTTGGCCCTTGGCGTCGGCGGAGAACAACTCGCCCGCGCCCTTCACCCCGAGGCCACCCTTGTTCAGGTCGCCCGCGATACCTTCGCCGGTGACGCGCTGCATGGCGGCCTTGGCCTCACCTTGGGCGCCCAGGCCGTTGGTGGTCACCCCGGCGTGGCCGGTACCCTCGGCCGCGAAGATGTCCATGCCGCCGGAAATCTCGCCCCAGCTGTTCTTGCCCTTGGCCGAAATGCGGGCCATGGCGATTTCGCCCTTGGCGTCCACGGTGGCCTTGGTCGGGTCGGCGTGGGCGGTGATCGCCCCTTCCGCGCCCATGACCTTGGCGGTGACGGGGCCGGTGGTTTTGTTGGCGGCCCAGGCGGAGCCCTCGGCCTTGAAGTCCTGGCCCGGCGGCTTGGCCGGCGCCGGCTCCTTCATGTTCAGCCAGATCTTGCCGCCCTTGTGGCGGATGCCATCCTTGTCCATCACCACGGTGCTGCCGTTGCTGGACAGGATGATGTTGTCCGGCGTGAACTGGATGGAACTGTTACCCACCTTGAAGGCCAGCACTTGCCCCGCCTGGCGCACCGACGCCTTGGTCACCGTCTCGAAGGCGTTGTTCTGGACGACCATGGAGAGGTCTTTTTGGGAGTGGAAGGCGATCTCTTCGGCGCCGGCTTTGTCCTCCAGGGTGAAGAGGTTGAAGCCGCCGCCACCGGGGCTGCTGGCGGTGCGGAAGGTGGTCTGGGTTTTCTGGGCGGGCAGGCCGAGGGGGGCGGTGGTCTCGGAATTGGGGACGGAGCCCAGGATGACGGGGCGGTCCGGGTTGCCCTCCAGGAAGGCGACGACGAC
>NZ_VITV01000027.1 GCF_007828035.1 Nitrospirillum amazonense
GTAAGCGTCAGCGCAGCCACGCCTTCCCAGGGCGTTATTGATGGGCATGCTTGCCGCTCGGCTTGAGTGGTGGACGCATGGACGACGTGACGGTGATCGGCAAGGAGGCGCTTCGAAGTGCTCATACGAGCGCTCCTGAGCTGCACGGCGAGGTTTTGGGCGGCCCGGAGCGTCGGCGGCGCTGGAGTACCGAGGAGAAGCTGCGGGTTCTGGCGCAGAGTGTGGCGCCGGGGTCGTCGCCGAGCCTGACGTGCCGCATGCACGGTATCAGCACCGGTCAGCTGTCGACGTGGCGCAAGCAGTTCCGGTCGGGTGAGTTGACGGGGTTCGTTCCGGTTTCGGTCGTTGCCGATGCGGCGTTGCCCGAACCGGCGGTCGTTCCTGAAGCGGCGGAGCAGGCCCCCATTTCCATCGGCATGATCGAGGTCGAGCTGCCGACCGGCGTGAGGCTGCGGATCACCGGTGATGTCGGCGAGGCGGCCTTGCGACGGGTTTTGGCGGCATTTTCGTGATCGGTATTCCGGGCAATGTGCGCATCTACCTGGCGTGCGGCGCGACCGACATGCGCCGCGGGTTCGACAGCCTAGCCGCCCAGGTGCAGACGATGCTGAGGCTCGATCCCCATGACGGCGCGCTTTACGCCTTCCGGGGGCGGCGTGGCGACCTGATCAAGATTCTATGGTGGGACGGCCAGGGCCTTTGCCTGTTCTCCAAGCGGCTGGAGCGCGGCCGGTTCGTCTGGCCGCAGGCCAGGGAGGGTTCGGTCGCGCTCACCGCCGCCCAGGTTTCCATGCTGCTGGAAGGGATCGATTGGCGGACGCCGGTGCGCACCTGGCAACCGGACGCGGCCTGCTGAGCGCGCTCGGTCCCATGTGGCCCCCGGCGCGTCATAGTGACTCGGGTGCTGTCCACCACCCTGCCGACGGCGGCGTTTTCGGGTAGAATCCGTTCCATGACCGACGCCGCCGCAGAGATCGCCGAGCTCCGTGCCAGGCTCGCCGAACGCGAGGCCGAACTGGCCGCGGCGCGGGCGGAGTTGACCGGCGCGCGCCTCCTGATCGAGCAGTACAAGGCCCAACTGGCCAAGCTGCGCCGGATGCAGTTCGGCCGCTCGTCGGAGAAGCTCGACCGGCAGATCGCCCAACTGGAACTGATGCTGGAAGACCTGGAGGAAGGCGAGGCCACCCGGACAGCGCCGTCGCTGGATGCCGGGAACGCGGCCCCGGAACGACGCCAGCGGGATCAGCACCATCCGGTGCGCCGTCCCCTACCGGAGCACCTGCCACGCGAGGAGATCGTCCATTCCCCCGGTGACGTCTGCCCCGGCTGCGGCGGCACGCATTTCTCCCGGCTGGGCGAGGACGTGACCGAGGTGCTGGAGAAGATCCCGGCCCGGCTCAAGGTGATCCGCCACATCCGGCCGAAGCTCTCCTGCCGGGCATGCGAGGCCATCCTCCAGGCGCCGGCCCCGGACCTGCCGGTGGAGAAGGGCCGCCCCGGGCCCGGCCTGCTGGCCAATGTCGTGGTGTCGAAGTACCTGGACGGGCTGCCGCTCTACCGGCAATCGGCGATCCTGGCACGCGAGGGCATCGCGATCGAGCGCGCGACCTTGGCCGATTGGGTCGGCCATGCCGCCTGGTGGGTGGCCCCCCTGGCCGGTCTGATTGGCGCCCATGTGATGGCGGCGCCGGTCATCCACACCGACGACACGCCGATCAAGGTGCTGGCGCCGGGCAACGGCCAGACCAGGCTCGGTCGGCTCTGGACCTACCTGGTCGATGAGCGGCCCTGGTGTGGCGATCATGCGCCGGCGGCGTTCTATCGCTTCAGCCCGGACCGCAAGGGTGAGCGCCCGCGTGAGCATCTCTCCGGATTCAGCGGCGTGATCCAGGCCGACGCCTACACGGGCTATGAGGCCCTGACCCGGCCATCGGGCCTGGCCCCGCCCGGTATCGTTCCACCAGGTATCGTTCCACCAGGTATCATCCATGCGGCCTGTTGGGCCCATGCGCGGCGGCATCTCTACGACCAGTACGAGAAGACCAAGTCGCCGATCGCTGAAGAGGCCTTGCGCCGGATCGGGCGGCTCTACGAGGTCGAGGCCGCGATCACCGGCCTGTCGGCCGAACAGCGCCGGGACGCGCGACAGCAGCTCGCCGTTCCCATCCTCGACGACCTCAAGCCATGGCTGGAGGCGCAGCAGCGGCGCCTGTCGGCCAAGAACACGCTGGGCAAGGCGATCGGATATGCGCTGAACCGCTGGGACGCGCTCACCCTCTATGTCGCCGACGGCCGCATCGCCATCGACAACAACCCCGCCGAACGCTCCCTGCGTGGCATCGCGATCACCAGGAAGAACTTCCTGTTCCTGGGTTCCGAGGCGGGTGGCGACCGGGCGGCACTGCTCTACTCCGTCCTGGAGACGGCGAAGCTGAACGGGCTCAATCCCGAGGCCTATCTGGCGCATGTCCTGGACCGCATGGCCAAGGGCCATCCGATCAACCGGCTGGCCGAACTTCTACCCTGGAACTGGACACGCCGGGCTGACAAACTCGCGGCATGACCGCCGATGCCCCCCTCCCGCCAGAGCTCATCGCGACAGTCCGCATCGACCTGCTCGACACTGACCCGCTGATCTGGCGCGAGGTCGAGGTGCCGGTCACGATGACGCTGAAGCAATTGCATGGCGTCATCCAGGCCGCCATGGAATGGCAGGATGCCCATCTCTGGTCATTCGCCAGCGACAGCGAGGAGATATCCCAAAGCCGGGCTGCCAAGCTGCCGCTTCAAGACCTGCTGCGGCCTCGCAAGACCAAGCTCCTCTACAACTACGACTTCGGTGACTGCTGGGAACATCAACTGACCGTGACCCGGCCCCGTCCGCCCGAAATGGGTGTCGCCTATCCCCGCTACGTCGCTGGGGAAGGTGCCGCGCCGCCCGAGGATTGCGGCGGCATTCCCGGCTTCTACGCCCAGCTCGACATCCTCGCTGACCCGAACCATCCCGATCATGACGAGATCAAGGAGTGGCTCGGTGACTACGATCCCAGCGTCTTCCATGAGCAATCGGTCAGGCAAAGGCTCGCCCGCATCGCCGCCCGCCGGTCAGCGCCGAAAAAGGCAAAAACGCGGTGATCCGCTGACGCTTAC
>NZ_VITV01000028.1 GCF_007828035.1 Nitrospirillum amazonense
AGGCTGCCCAACGTGCCCGTCGCCGCCACGTAGACCGCGTTGCTGGCGCTGATCGTGCCGCTGTTGTTCAGGCTGCCCAGCACCGTGCCGACATAATCGTTCAGGCCGGCCAGGTACAGGCTGTTGCCGCCAACCGAACCCGTGACCTCCATGCCCGTCACGTCGGAGCTGTAGCTGAGACCGGTGTACCCAGAACCAACACCGCCGGTCACCAGGGCGACGGTGCCGCCCACGCCCGCCAGCATGTTCAGCGTGGCGGGCACGCCGGTAACGGCAATGGTGCCGCCCGTCAGCACCGCCGCTCCCGTGACCGACAGGCGGTTGCCATAGGCCATCATCAGCGCGCCCGCCGATTGGCCGTAGTTGCCGGTGACGTTGAGAAGGGTGTTGAGCACCACGGACGCGCCGCTGTTGACCAGGGTACCGGCGCCGACGTTGACGTCGTCGTTCAGCAGCAGGCTACCGGAGGCCAGCACCACGTTGGACAGGGTGTTGGTGATGAGCCCCTTGCCCGACTGGCCGGTGAAGGTGCCGACGGTGCCGCCCGCGCCGCCGGTGATGGTCAGCGCGTTGGCGCTGGCGTTGACGATGTTGCCCTGGATCACCCCGCTGTTGGCCAGGGCGCCCAGGCTGCCCGTGCTGGCGATGTACAGGGCCGTGGCGCCGCTGAGCGTGCCGGTGTTGTTGATGCTGCCCAGCACCGTGCCGACATAGTCGGTCGTCACCGCCATCAGCAGGTCCAGGTTGCCCGCCACCGTGGCGATGGACGACGTCGCCCCCAGGCCCGTCAGGCCGGCCGTGGCAATGGTAACGCCGGTGTAGCTGGACCCCGCCCCGCCCTGCACCAGGGTATAGGCGTTGCCCGCCAGGTAGTTGCTGGTGCCGGACAGGCTGACCTGCACCGCGCCGCCGGTGATGCTGGCGGTGCCGCTGACCGTCAGCTGGGCCGTACCGGGGTTGACCATCAGCGTGCCGGCATTCTGGCTGTAGTTGCCGGTGATGCTGATGTTGCCCGCCAGCGCCAGGCTGGCGCCGGTGTTGCGGACCGTGTTGGCGCCAACGTTGATCTGGTCGTTCAGCGACAGCGCGCCGGAGCTGAACACCACGTTGGCCGAGGTGTTGGTAATGGTGCCGACGGTGCCGCCGGCCCCCGTGAACGTGCCAACCAGGCCGCCCGTGCCGCCAGCGATACTCAGGTCGTTGCCGCTGTAGTTCTGGATGTTGCCCCGGATCAGCCCGCTGTTGACCAGCGTGCCGATACGGCCGGCCCCTGTCAGCAGCAGGGCGTTACCCTGGCCGCTGATGGTGCCGCTGTTGACCAGGCTGCCGATGGTGCCGTTGTTCAGGTAGATCGCCGAATAGCTGGCGATCAGCCCGCTGTTGGTCAGCGTATTGATCAGCCCGGCGTTGGCGATGCCGCTGGCCGCGTTCGTGTT
This sequence comes from Nitrospirillum amazonense, assembly GCF_007828035.1. Lineage (GTDB taxonomy): Bacteria > Pseudomonadota > Alphaproteobacteria > Azospirillales > Azospirillaceae > Nitrospirillum > Nitrospirillum amazonense. The sequence continues at coordinate 1,437 of NZ_VITV01000028.1, forward strand.
CGTGGTCCGGATGGTGCCGCTGTTGTTCAGCGACACGATGGTGCCGTTGCTGAGGTTGTATAGGCCCGGCTGCGGCCCCATGATCAGGCCGGCGTTGACCAGGCTGAGGATGGTGCCGCCGCTGTTGAGCAAGCCGCCGCCCAAGGTGCCGCCCGCCTGAATGGTGCCGCCGGCCTGGTTGATGACGGTGCCGATGGTGCCCTGATTATAGAGGGCGTAGCCGCTGACGCTTCCCTGCGCGCTGATCAGCCCGCTGTTGGTCAGGCTGCCCAGGGTGCCCACCACCCGGCCGCCGGCCGCCGTGGACCCGCCGTTGCCCGCCAGGGTTCCGCTGTTGACCAGCGTCCCCAGGCTGCCGGTGCCGTAGGCCACGAACAGGGCCGTCGGCGCGGTGTTGATGGTGCCGGTGTTGGCAAGGGTGGGCAGGATGGTGCCAATGTAGTCGTTGACCGACACGGCCAGCAGGTTGTTGCCCGCGGTGGTGCCGTTCAGCACCAGCGGGAACAGACCCGACTGGACGCTGACGCCGGTGTAGCTGGACCCGGCGCCGCCCGCCACCAGCGTGCCGCCCGCCTGGCCCGCCAGATAGTTGACGTTGGACTGCAGCGTGGTGGCGACCGTGCCCCCCGTCAGGACGGCAGCGCCCGTGACCGACAGGCGGTTGCCGTAGCCCAGGTCCAGCCGGCCCGCCGACTGGCCATAGTTGCCGGTGACGTTGAGAAGGGTGTTGAGCGCCACGGACGCGCCGCTGTTGACCAGGGTACCGGCGCCGACGTTGACGTCGTCGTTCAGCAACAAGCTGCCGGAGGCCAGCACGACGTTGGACAGGGTGTTGGTGATGAGCCCCTTGCCCGACTGGCCGGTGAAGGTGCCCACGGTGCCGCCCGCGCCGCCGGCGATGGTCAGGTCGCGGCTGGACAGGTTGTTGACGGCACCGGCGATGGTGCCGGTGTTGCTGAGCATGCCCAGGCTGCCTGTGCCGGCGATGACCACCGCCGTGCCCGCGCTCAGGCTGCCCGTGTTGGTCAACGTCGCCAGCGTGCCGCCGACATAGTCGTTGTTGTAGGCCAGCAGCAGGTTGACCAGCGTGCCCACCGTGCCCAGCCCCGCCGTGGCGCTGAGGCCGGCGGCGCCGGCCGCCACCACGGTCACGCCGGCGAAGCTTGAAATCGACAGAGCCGAACCCAGCGTGGCGGAGCTACCCGCCAGGTAGTTGCCGGTGCCGGCCAAGCTGGCCAGCACCGTGCCGCCGGTCATGGACGCGCGGCCGGTGATGCTCAGCTGGCTGGTGCCGGGGGTGATCACCAGGGTGCCAGACGCCTGGGTGTAGTTGCCGGTGATGGTGGCGACAGTGCCCAGGGTGATGGCGCCCCCGGCGTTGGTCACCGTGTTGGTGCCCACGTTGATGTTGTCATTCAGCCGCAGGTTGCCCGACAGCACCACGTTGGTGCCCGTGCTGGTGATCGTGCCCCGGTTGGTCAGCGTGCCGCCGGTCAGCGTGCCCACCACCGTGCCCGTGCCGCCGCCGATGCTGAGGGCGACGGTGCCGGTATTGACGATGTTGCCCTGGATCACG
>NZ_VITV01000030.1 GCF_007828035.1 Nitrospirillum amazonense
CACCCTGGGCACCGCCGCCTCCACCCGCGAGACGGCGGATGAGGCCCGGGTGGTGGGCTATTACCTGAACATGCTGCCCCTGGCCTGCCATCTGGTGGAGGGCGACACGCTGGCCGTGGTCCTGGCCGGGGTGCAGCAGTCGCTGGCCGATGGCCTCAGCCACTCCCGCTATCCCACCGCCCGCATCCTGGCGGACTTCCGGGGCCAATACCCCGATCTGGTCCAGCCCGGCCGCTTCCCGCTGTTCGACATGGCGGTGACGGAGAATCCGGGCGACATGGGCGGCGACGCCGGCCGCGACGCCGCCTGGCGCTTCGTGCCACAGCAGCCCCCCGCCACCGGGGCGGTGGATTATCGCCTGACCACCAATGCCCCGGCCCAGGACATGGTGCTGGCGCATGAGGCCCGGGCCGACGGCCGCCACGCGCTGCAGCTGTTCGTCAACGCCACCGTCTATGACCGGGAAACGGCGGAGAGCTGGGCGCTGTCGCTGGCGGCCCTGGCTCGCCATGTGGCGCAAGGGGCTGCCGACCAGCCCCTGCCCACCCTGCTGCCGGATGAGGCCGCCCAGCTGGCGCTGTGGGAGCACGGGCCCGCCCTGACGCCGCCCGCACCCCGCTTCGACCGCCTGTTCCAGGATCTGGCCCGGGCCCAGCCTGAGGCGCCCGCCCTCATCACCGCCGCCGGTGTGCGCACCTACGCCGAGGTGGATGCCGAGATCGGCGCCCTGGCCGCCGCCCTGCGCCGGCTGGGCCTGCGCCGGGGCCAGGTGGTGGGCATTCTGACCGACCGTTCCCCCGCCCTGCCCGCCGCCGTGCTGGCGGTGTGGCGGGCCGGTGGCGCTTATGTGCCCCTGACTAGCGACCTGCCGGGCGACCGGCTGGCCTTCATCGCCCAGGATGCCGGCGCACAGATGATCCTGGCACTGGACGGTCACACCCCGCCCGATGCCTTGGCCGCTTTGGGCCTGCCCCTGCTGCGGCCCGAGGAAGTGCGGGACGTCTCCCTGGTGGACGAGGACATGCCCCAGGATGTCGGCGCGGATCCTGCCTACATCCTCTACACCTCCGGCTCCACCGGCACGCCCAAGGGCGTGGTCATCACCCATGCCGGCCTGATGAACCTGGCGGTCGGCATGGGCGAGCGGTTCGGGATCACGCCGGCCGACCGCGTGCTGACCCTGGCCTCCCCCACCTTCGACCTGTGGGTCTCGGATGTCGTGATGGCCTGGGGGGTGGGCGCCGCCCTGTCCCCGCTGACCCGGGCCGAGATGGACGACATCGCGGCGATGCCGGCCTTGATCGCCGGCCGGGGCATCACCGTTGCCACCATGGCGCCCTCTTACCTACGCCTGTTCGAGCGGGCCCCCCTGCCACCCCTGCGCATCCTGATGACCGTGGGCGAGGCGCCCATCGCCACCGATGCCCGCCACTACGCCGGCACGCTCGCCTGCTACAACGGCTATGGCCCCACGGAAAATACGGCCGCCACCACGGTGGGCCGTGTTGATCCGAACGCGCCCCGCCTGACAGCCGGCCGGCCCCTGCCCAACATCCGCGTCATGATCCTGGACGCCCAGGGCCGCCAGGTGCCCCCCGGGGCCATCGGCGAAATCTGGGTGGCCGGCGCCAGCCTGGCCCAGGGTTATCTGAACCGACCCGACCTGACCAAGCGCGCCTTCCCCGCCACGCCTGACGGACGGCGCTATCGCACCGGCGACCTGGGCCGCTGGACGGCCGGGGGCGAGTTGCTTGTGCTGGGCCGCACCGACGGCCAGGTCAAGCTGCGCGGCCAGCGGGTGGAACTGGGCGAGATCGCCGCCGCCATCGAGGCGCAGCCGGGCGTACG
>NZ_VITV01000031.1 GCF_007828035.1 Nitrospirillum amazonense
GCCGACGCTGCCCTGGCTGTACAGGGCGGTGACGCCCGCGATGGTGCCGCTGTTGCTGATCGCGGCGATGGTGGCGCCGATGGCGTTGCGCAGGGCCCGGCCCGTGACGGTATCGGTGGCGCTGATGACGCCGCTGTTGTCGATGCTGCCGATGCTGCCGCTGTTGTACAGGCCGTAGGCGACGCTGCTGATGCTGCCCATGTTGGTCAGCACGCCGATGCTGCCGGCGTTGTTCAGGCCGGCGGCCTGGGCCGAGGGCGCGTCCTTCAGCAGACCGGTGTTGAGGACCGTGCCGATGACGCCCTGGTTCCACAGGCCGACCAGGCCCGTGGCCGTGCCGCTGTTGTCCACCAGGCCAATGGTGCCCCGGTTGCGGATGCCATAGCGGGCGCCGTCCAGCAGGCCGCTGTTGGCCAAGGTGCCCAGACTGCCCGTGGTGGCGATGTAGGCCGCCGTGACCACGCCGCTGATGGTGCCGCTGTTCCCCAAGCTGCCCAGCGTGCCGCCGATGTAGTCGTTGGCCGCCGCGACCACCAGGTCCACGTTGGACCCGATGGTGTCCACGCCGGCGGCGATGGTCAGGCCGCTGACGCCGGAGGTCAGGCTGACCCCGGTGTAGCTGGAGCCCGCCCCGCCCTGGATCAGGATGGCGCCGTTGCTGCCCCCCACCACGTAGTTCTGCGCCGCGTCCACGCTGGCGGTGATGGCCCCGCCGCTCACATTGGCGACACCGCTGACGAACAGGTGGTTGGTCGACAGCGCCAGCGTGCCCGTGGCCTGGCTGTAGTTGCCGGTGATGCTGAGGTCGCCGCCCAAGGCCAGGCTGGCGCCGCTGTTGACCACCGTGTGGCTGCCCACGTTGAGGGCGTCATTGAGCACCTGGGTGCCGCCGGCGAACACCACGTTGCTGGCGGTGTTGGTGATAACCCCGCCCGTCAGCGTGCCGCCACCGCCCGCGATCACCAGGTCGGTCGCCGACAGGTTGGCGATGTTGCCGCTGATCGTGCCGGCGTTGAGGACGGTGCCCAGCGTGGCGCCGGCGCCGTTGTACAGCGCGTAGGCGCCGCCGGAGATCAGGCCCTGGTTCAGCAGCGTCCCGATCACACCGGTGTTGCGTACACCCGTGGCCGACCCGACGATGCTGCCCACCACGGCGGTGAGGCTGCCGGTGGGGAAGAGGGCGTTCGCCAAGCCCAGGACGGTGCCCGAGTTGTTGATGCCGATGCTGCCGGTGATCGCGCCGGCGTTGACCAGGGTGCCGACGACGCCGGCATTGCTCAGGCCCGTGGCCGAGCCGCTGATGCTGCCGATGAACGTGGTCAGGCTGTCGGTGGCGAAGACGAAGTTCTGGATGAAGCCGATGGTGCCGGTGTTGTTGATGCCGATGCTGCCGGTGACCTGGTTGGCGTTGACCAGGCCGCCGATGCTGCCGGCGTTGTTGATGCCCGCGGTCACCCCGGTGATGGTTCCGGCGTTGCCCAGGCTGTACATCGAGCCCTGGTTGTCGACCGCCGCCCCGGTGGTACCGACGATGGTGGCGTAGCTGACCAGCGTGCCGATGCTGCCGGCGTTGGTCATACCCACCGCCCCTTGCAGCAGACCCACCGTGCCATAGCTGGTCGTCGTGCCCGTGCCCGTCAGCGTGCCGATGGTGATGGTGCCGATGCTGCCCAGGTTGTTCAGGGCGGCATTGGCGCCCAGCAGCGTGCCGGTGTTGGTGAGGCTGCCCAACGTGCCCGTCGCCGCCACGTAGACCGCGTTGCTGGCGCTGATCGTGCCGCTGTTGTTCAGGCTGCCCAGCACCGTGCCGACATA
>NZ_VITV01000032.1 GCF_007828035.1 Nitrospirillum amazonense
AGACAGGTGCTGCATGGCTGTCGTCAGCTCGTGTCGTGAGATGTTGGGTTAAGTCCCGCAACGAGCGCAACCCCCATCTTCAGTTGCCATCATTTGGTTGGGCACTCTGGAGAAACTGCCGGTGACAAGCCGGAGGAAGGCGGGGATGACGTCAAGTCCTCATGGCCCTTATGGGCTGGGCTACACACGTGCTACAATGGTGGTGACAGTGGGCAGCGACCTCGTGAGGGGGAGCTAATCTCCAAAAGCCATCTCAGTTCGGATTGTACTCTGCAACTCGAGTGCATGAAGTTGGAATCGCTAGTAATCGCGGATCAGCACGCCGCGGTGAATACGTTCCCGGGCCTTGTACACACCGCCCGTCACACCATGGGAGTTGGCTTTACCCGAAGCCGGTGCGCTAACCGCAAGGAGGCAGCCGACCACGGTACGGTCAGCGACTGGGGTGAAGTCGTAACAAGGTAGCCGTAGGGGAACCTGCGGCTGGATCACCTCCTTTCTAAGGAATGATCCGGGCATCGGATGGCGTGCGCCGCCGTCTGCGTATCTCCTCTCGAAATATTCTGATCGCATGGTCAAACGCCGGCTTTACGCTGGCGTTTGGTGCGTGTGGCCGGTTGATCTGGTGGTCATAGCGGGGGTCAATACACCCGATCCCATCCCGAACTCGGCCGTGAAAACCCCCAGCGCCAATGGTACTGCGTCTTAAGACGTGGGAGAGTAGGTCGCCGCCAGGTCTACCGACCACACGCGCCCATCATGCGAACAGAATAGCTCCGGCAGGAGATCAGTCAGCTTCAACGGAAGCTGGCCGGTTCTTGGACATTGTGAATGAGGTCTTGAGTTTAAACCGAGGGGTCGGTTGTCTGAAGTATTCAGGCGGTCGATCTATCGTAAAACGCACCAGGCCAACTGACGACACCGCACGGGCTTGCCCTTGCGCGTGGCGCCGGGAGGTCGATCAAGTGAATTAAGGGCATCTGGTGGATGCCTTGGCACTGAGAGGCGATGAAGGACGTAGCACGCTGCGATAAGCCATGGGGAGCCGCGAGCAGGCATTGATCCGTGGATTTCCGAATGGGGAAACCCACCCAGCGATGGGTATCTTCAACTGAATTCATAGGTTGGAGAAGCGAACCCGGGGAACTGAAACATCTAAGTACCCGGAGGAAAGGACATCAACCGAGACTCCGCTAGTAGTGGCGAGCGAACGCGGACCAGGCCAGTGGTCAACTTTACATAACCGGAAGCGTCTGGAAAGGCGTGCCAGAGTGGGTGAAAGCCCCGTACGGGTAAACCGGAGTTGATCCTCGAGTAGGGCGGGACACGTGAAATCCTGTCTGAACGTGGGGGGACCACC
>NZ_VITV01000033.1 GCF_007828035.1 Nitrospirillum amazonense
AGGCTGCCCAACGTGCCCGTCGCCGCCACGTAGACCGCGTTGCTGGCGCTGATCGTGCCGCTGTTGTTCAGGCTGCCCAGCACCGTGCCGACATAGTCGTTCAGGCCCGCGACGACCAGATTGGTGCCGCTGGTGGTGCCGGTCACGGCCAAGCCGGTCACGCCCCCCGCCGCCACGTTGGCGCCGGTGTAGTTGGAGCCGACGCCGCCCGTCACCAGGGTGGTGGAGCTGACCTGTCCCGCCAGATAGTTGGCGGTGCCGGACAGCGTGGCCACGACCGTGCCGCCGGTGATGCTGGCCGCACCGCTGACCACCAGGCGGCCCGCGCCGACATCCAGGGTACCGGCTGTCTGGCTGTACTGGCCCGTGACGCTGATCAGCGTGCCCAGCCGCACCGAGGCGCCCATGTTGGACAGGGTGTTGCCGCCCAGGACAACCTGATCGTTCAGCAGCAGGCTGCCCGAGGCCAGCACCACGTTGGCGTTGCTGGCCAGCGCGCCGACGGCGCCGGATTGGCCGGTCAGGGTGCCGATGGTGCCGCCCGTCCCGCCGATGATGGTCAGCGGGCCGCCGCCGGCATTGTTGATGGTCCCGGCGATGGTGCCGGTGTTCACCAGCGTGCCCAGGATGCTGCCGATGTAGAGCGCCTGCGAGCCGTTGATCAGCCCGCTGTTGACCAGGGTGCCGACGGACCCGCCGAAGGCCACGGCCACGCTGACGCCGCTGATGGTGCCGCTGTTGACGACCGTGCCGTAGTTGCCCTGGCCCTGGACCCCGGTGCTGCCCGCGGCGATCACGCCGGTGTTGACCAGGGTGCCCACACTGCCCTGATTGACGAAGGCGTACCGGCCGTTCAGCAGCCCGCTGTTGGTGACGACGCCAACCGAGCCGCCGTTGGTGATATGGATGCCGGTATTGGCGCTGATGGTGCCGGTGTTGGTGAGCGTGGCCAGCGTGCCGCCGACATAGTCGTTGTTGACGGCCAGCAGCAGGTCGACATTGCCGCCGATGGTGGCGATGGACGTGCCGGTGCTAAGGCCCAACGCACCGCCCGTGACGGTGAGGGTGGCACCGGTGTAGTTGGATCCCGCGCCGCCCTGCACCAGGGTGTAATTGCCACCCGCCAGGTAGTTGCCCGTGCTGGACAGGCTGGCGCTGACCTTGCCGCCGGTGATGCTGGCCAAGCCGCTAACCACCAGCTGGCTGACCCCGGGGTTGACCACCAGGGTGCCAGACGCCTGGGTGTAGTTGCCGGTGATGGTGGCGACAGTGCCCAGGGTGATGGCGCCCCCGGCGTTGGTCACCGTGTTGGTGC
>NZ_VITV01000034.1 GCF_007828035.1 Nitrospirillum amazonense
ACGGCGATGTACAGCTCCGGCGCCACGATCTTGCCCGTCTGCCCGACTTGGTAGTCGTTGGGCACGAAACCGGCGTCCACCGCCGCGCGCGACGCGCCCACGGCCGCCCCCAGCTTGTCGGCCAGCGCCTCCAGCAGGGGGAAGTTGTCGCCCGACTGCATGCCCCGGCCGCCCGAGACGATCACCCGGGCGCTGGTCAGCTCCGGCCGTTCGGACTTCGACACCTCCTGGCTCACGAACTTCGACAGGCCGGCGTCAGCGGCGCCGGCCGCGGCCTCGACACTGGCGCTGCCGCCGGTGGCGGCCACCGCCTCGAACGCCGTGCCGCGCACCGTCGCCACCTTCACCGGGTCGCTGGACTGCACGGTGGCGATGGCGTTGCCGGCGTAGATGGGCCGGGTGAAGGTGTCGGGGCTTTCCACCCCGGTGATGTCGCTGATCTGCGCCACGTCCAGCAAGGCCGCGATGCGCGGCGCCACGTTCTTGCCGAAGGTGGTGCTGGGGGCCAGCACGTGGCTGTAGCCGCCGGCCTTCACCAGCCCCACCACCAGCGGGGCCACGTTCTCCGCCAGGCCATGGGCCAGCTCGGCGGCATCCGCCGTCAGCACCTTGGCCACACCGGCGACCTGGGCCGTCGCCTCGGCCACGGCGCCCACACCTTGCCCCAGCACCAGCACATGCACGTCGCCGCCCAGCTTGGCGGCCGCACCCAGGGTGGTCAGCGTCGGGACCTTCACGCCCTCGACCGAGGGCTCAGCGATAACAAGAGTCGTCATGGTCAGATCACCCGCGCTTCGGTCTTCAGCTTGGCCACCAGCTCCTGGACGGAGCCCACCTTCACCCCGCCGGCCCGCTTTGGCGGCTCCGCCACCTTCAGCGTCTTCAGCCGCGGCGTCAGGTCCACACCCAGGCTGGCGGCGTCCACCGTCTCCAGCGGTTTCTTCTTGGCCTTCATGATGTTGGGCAGCGAGGCGTAGCGCGGCTCGTTCAGGCGCAGGTCGGTGGTCACCACCGCCGGCAGCTTCAGATCCACCGTCTCCAGACCGCCGTCGATCTCACGCGTCACGGCAACGGTCCCTTCCGCCGGCACCACCTTGCTGGCGAAGGTGCCCTGGGCCCAGCCCAGCAGGGCCGCCAGCATCTGGCCGGTCTGGTTGGCGTCGTCGTCGATGGCCTGCTTGCCCAGGATGACCAGGCCGGGCTGTTCCTT
>NZ_VITV01000035.1 GCF_007828035.1 Nitrospirillum amazonense
GCGGGCAGGCCGAGGGGGGCGGTGGTCTCGGAATTGGGGACGGAGCCCAGGATGACGGGGCGGTCCGGGTTGCCCTCCAGGAAGGCGACGACGACCTCCATGCCCATGCGGGGGATGGTCTGGGCACCGAAGCCGCGGCCGGCCCAGCCCTGGGCGACGCGGACCCAGCAAGAACTGCCCTCGTTGGACTGGCCGCGCCGGTCCCAGAAGAACTGCACCTTCACCCGGCCATGCTTGTCGGTGTGGATCTCCTGGCCCTTGGGGCCGACCACGACGGCGGTCTGCAGGCCGGAGATGCTGGGTCGGGGGGTGACGCGGCGGGGCACGAAGGGGGTGGCGGCCGGCAGGCAGGTGAAGTGGTTGGCGTAGCCTGAGTGGCTGGCGCCGCCGCCCTCATAGCTGAGGTCGCTGGCGCGGTGGCTGGCGGAGAGCACGACATAGGCGCCGTTCTCGGCGGCGACGGGATGGTCGGTCAGCTGGAAGCGGCCGCAGGGGGTCATGGAGCGGCAGTCGCTGGCGCCCTGCACCGTCTCGCGCTCCACCTCCTCCGCCTGCATGGCCAGCTTGGCGCGGCGCTCGCCATCGCCGGCGCTGTCGTGCAGGCCGGGATAGTCGAAGTGCTCGTGCTGGGGGTCCTGGGTGTAGCTGGAGACGGTGGGGACGGTCTGCTTCAGGTCCAGCTTGCTGGTCTGGAAGTTGTAGTCGGTCATGGCCCAGGCGCTGGCCTGGTAGGCGTGGCTGCGGTGCCACTCGGTGATGTGGTTGGAGCGGGAGGAGGTGGCGCTGAAGGGGATCAGCGGCTCATCGCCCGTCTGGTAGGCGGAGGTCTGGGCACCCAGGACCAGGGTGTGCTTCCCCGCCTCGTGGCGGAAGAAGTAATAGAGGCCGTCCTCCTCCATCAGGCGGGAGACGAAGGCGAAGTCGGTCTCGCGGTACTGCACGCAGTACTCGCGGGGCGGCGGGGCGCTGACGCCGGAGAAGTCGTACTGGGTGACGCCCAGCTCGCCGAAGATGGTCTCCAGGATGTCGAGCGTGGTCTTGTTCTGGAAGATGCGGCAGTCGCTGGTGCGGGTCAGGAACCACAGGCGGGGGACGACGCGCAGGACATAGTGGCGCTGCCCGCGGGAGGCGGCGTGGCCGCCGGTGAGCGAGGCGACGACGCCGTTGAAGACGCG
>NZ_VITV01000036.1 GCF_007828035.1 Nitrospirillum amazonense
GAGGGGAGCATCGGCAATCTCTCCAACAGCGGGACGATCCAGGGCCCGACCGCGCTGCGCCTGGGCAGCAGCGGCACCATCGGCACCGTCACCAACAGCGGCACCATCGCCGGTTCCATCCTGAACGGCGCGTCCACGGCCCTGACCATTGGCGGCGGTGCCGGCACGGTGGTGGGCGTGCTGACGGGGGTCAGCGGCAGCGTCGGCGGCGCCGACAAGGGCCGGATCACCAGCACGGGCGCCGACCTGGTGTTCAACAGCGGCAACCTGCTGCTGAACGACGACATCACCGCCACCGGCCGCACGGTGGTCAACAGCGGCGCCTCGCTGCGCCTGTCCAACAGCGTCATCGTCACGGGCAATTACGCGCAGGGCGCCACCGGTACCCTGGTGCTGGGCAGCGGCGCGCTGCTGTCCGTGACCGGTGCGGCCACCGTCACCGCGGGCACGGTCACGTCCAGCGGCTTCAACGCCACCGGCAACTACCTGGCGGGTGGCAGCAACGTCACCCTGGTGCAGGGCGGCGCCGGCTCGTCCTACAACACCACGGTGGTGGCGGGCGGCGGCATCACCGGCCTGGGCCTGACGGGCAGCGTGTCGGGCAACAACCTTCTGGCCGTGGTCGGCAACGACTATGTCGGCGCCTCGCTGGGCTCCATCGTCAACAGCGGTTCGTTGAGCTACAGCGGCGCCAGCACGGGCGCGGTCTACGTGGCCGGTACCGGCAGCCTGGGCACCCTGGTCAACAGCGGCACCATCGCCGGCTCCATCGCGGTGGAGGTGGCGTCGGGCGGCAGCCTGGGCCAGGTGGTCAACACCGGCACCATCAGCGGCAACCTGGTCAACCTGTCGACGAATGCGCTGGTCCTGTCGGGCGGCACAGTGGCGGGCACCTACACCGGCGGCACCATCACCAGCACCCTGGCCAACGTGACCCTGGCCTCGGGCGCCATGGTCCTGGGCGACGCGGTCAATGTCGGCGCCGGCACGCTGGTCAACGGTGGCGCCTCGGTGTCGCTCAACACCATCGTCAGCGTCACCGGCAACTACGGCCAGACGGGCGGGACGCTGAACGTGGGGGCCAACGCGCTGGTGGTCAGCGGGGCGGCGGTCATCACCGGCGGCACGGTG
>NZ_VITV01000038.1 GCF_007828035.1 Nitrospirillum amazonense
ATCACGAAGGTGCTGGCTGAGACCGGTGGCGCGACGTTCACCGCGTACGACCAGATCGACAAGGCGCCGGAAGAGAAGGCGCGCGGCATCACGATCTCGACGGCGCACGTCGAGTACGAGACGTCGAACCGTCACTACGCCCACGTCGACTGCCCCGGCCACGCCGACTATGTGAAGAACATGATCACCGGCGCGGCGCAGATGGACGGCGCGATCCTGGTGGTGTCCGCCGCCGACGGCCCGATGCCGCAGACCCGCGAGCACATCCTGCTGGCCCGCCAGGTTGGCGTGCCCGCGCTGGTGGTGTTCATGAACAAGGTCGATATGGTCGACGACCCCGAGCTGCTGGAGCTGGTGGAGCTGGAAGTGCGCGAGCTGCTGAGCAGCTACGACTTCCCTGGCGACGACATTCCGATCGTGAAGGGCTCCGCCCTGTGCGCCCTGGAAGACCGCAGCCCCGAGATCGGCAAGGAAGCCATCCTGGAGCTGATGAAGCAGGTCGACGCCTACATTCCGCAGCCGGAGCGTCCGGTTGACAAGCCCTTCCTGATGCCGATCGAAGACGTGTTCTCGATCTCGGGCCGCGGCACCGTGGTGACCGGCCGTGTCGAGCGCGGCATCGTCAAGGTGGGCGAGGAAATCGAGATCGTCGGCCTGAAGGCGACGGTCAAGACGACCGTGACCGGCGTGGAAATGTTCCGCAAGCTGCTGGACCAGGGCCAGGCTGGCGACAACATCGGCGCGCTGCTGCGCGGCACGAAGCGTGAAGACGTCGAGCGCGGCCAGGTCCTGGCCAAGCCCGGCTCGATCACCCCGCACACCAAGTTCGTGGCCGAAGCCTACATCCTGACGAAGGAAGAAGGCGGCCGTCACACCCCGTTCTTCACCAACTACCGTCCCCAGTTCTACTTCCGCACCACGGACGTGACGGGCATGGTCTCGCTGCCGGAAGGCACCGAGATGGTGATGCCGGGCGACAACGTGCAGGTGACCGTCGAGCTGATCGCCCCGATCGCCATGGACGAAGGCCTGCGCTTCGCCATCCGCGAGGGCGGCCGCACCGTCGGCGCCGGCGTGGTCGCGAAGATCATCGCCT
>NZ_VITV01000039.1 GCF_007828035.1 Nitrospirillum amazonense
CCCCAGCGCCTTGAGCACGGTATCGACGATGCCGGTGGCGTTGAGGCCGGCCTCGTCATACTGCTTGGCCGGGTTGTCGTGTTCCTGATAGCGGTCGGGCAGCACCATGGGGCGGAACTTCAGGCCGCTGTCGAACAGCCCTTCCTCCGCCAGGAACTGCATGACCTGGGCGCCGAAGCCGCCCACCGAGCCTTCCTCGATGGTCACCAGCACCTCGTGCTCAACCGCCAGACGGCGCACCAGTTCCCGGTCGATCGGCTTGGCGAAGCGCGCGTCCGCCACCGTCGTCGATAGGCCCCGCGCCGCCAGATCCTCCGCCGCCTTGCAGGCCTCGCCCAGGCGCGTGCCCAGGCTCAGGATGGCCACCGTGTTGCCCTCGCGGACAATCCGGCCCTTGCCGATGGGCAGAACCTCGCCCTTCTCCGGCATCTCCACGCCCACGCCCTCGCCGCGCGGATAGCGCAGCGCGATGGGGCCGGCGTCATAGGCCACGCTGGTCGCCACCATGTGCACCAGCTCCGCCTCGTCCGCCGCCGCCATCACCACCATGTTGGGCAGGCAGCACAGGTAGGCCAGGTCGAAGGCGCCGGCGTGCGTCGCCCCGTCCGCCCCCACCAGGCCCGCCCGGTCCATGGCGAAGCGCACGGGCAGGTTCTGGATCGACACGTCATGCACCAGCTGGTCGTACCCGCGCTGCAGGAAGGTCGAGTAGATCGCCACGAAGGGCTTGTACCCTTCCGTCGCCATGCCGGCCGCGAACGTCACCGCGTGCTGCTCCGCGATGCCCACGTCGAAGGTGCGGGTGGGGAAGGCCTGGCCGAACAGGTCCAGCCCCGTGCCCGACGGCATCGCCGCCGTGATCGCCACCACCTTGTCGTCGGCCTTGGCCTCCTTCATCAGGGCGTCGGCGAAGACACGGGTGTAGGTGGGCGCGTTCGCCTTGGCCTTGGCCTGGGCGCCCGTCACCACGTCGAACCGGCCCACCGCGTGCAGCTTGTCGGCCGAGGCCTCGGCCGGGGCGTAGCCCTTGCCCTTCTGCGTCACCGCGTGGATCAGCACCGGGCGGCCGTTCGG
>NZ_VITV01000040.1 GCF_007828035.1 Nitrospirillum amazonense
CCAGATGGCAGGCCAGGGGCAGCATGTTCAGGTAATAGCCCACCACCCGGGCCTCATCCGCCGTCTCGCGGGTGGAGGCGGCGGTGCCCAGGGTGAAGTGGGCCCGGCCGGTGCGCCGCCGCACCTCGATGGCCATCAGGGCCAGCATCAGGGCATGCAGGCTGGCACCCTGGCCCTGGGCGATGCGGCGCAGGGCGGCGGCGGTGTCGGCGTCCAGGCACAGGCGCAGGCTGTGGCTGCCCTTCGCGGCCTGGCCGCTGCGGCCCAGCGGGCGCGGCGCGTCCAGCGGCCATTCATCGAAGGGCCCGTTGCCCTCCGGCGCCGGGCTGGCCACCAGATGGTCCAGCGTGTCGCGCCAATAGGCGGCGTCGGCATCGGCCGCCGGGCTGGCCAGGTAGGCTTCCTCCCGCGCCGCCGACAGGGCCAGGCCGCCCGACAGTGCCTCCAACGCCTGTCCCTTCAGCAGGGCGGTCAGATCCTCGATCAGCACGGCCAGGGACAGGCCGTCACCCACGGCGTGGTGCAGGCCCAGCCAGAACACGGCCCCCTCCGGCGTCCGCACCAGGCCGGCCCGCCACAGCGGCGGCTGGCCCAGCGGGATGGCCGTGGCGGCATGGCCGCGCGCCTGGGCCAGCGCTGCCTCGGAATCGGCCGCCGTCTCGATCAGGAAGTGACGATCGACCAGCGCCCCGGCGGCGCCCGCGTCCAGCACCGTGCGGCGCAGAATGTCGTCACCAGCCTCCTCGAAGTGGCAGCGCAGGGCGTCATGGTGGCGGACCAGGCCGGTCCAGGCCCGGCGCCAGGCCGCGTCATCCGGCACGGCGCCCGTCACCGTCAGGGCCAGCGCCATGGTGAAGGCGCGCGTGTCCAGCCCGGCGCCCTCCGCCACCCAGAACTCGCGTTGACCTTCGGTGGCGCGGTCGCTGCCACTGCCCACCACCACGGTTTCGCCCTGGCCCAGCTGGGCCACGCGGCGGGCGAAGCCGCGCAGGGTGGGGTCGCTGAACAGTTCGCGCGCCGGCACCGGATGGCCGAAGGCCTTCTCCA